>NZ_BMIQ01000045.1 GCF_014642635.1 Aureimonas endophytica | reverse complement strand
AGTGGGGGGGCGGGCTGTGGATTCTATGGAGGAAGATGGGATGAGGCATGAAAAGGAGGGTGACTATGGCTGATTCACGCTGATGTTCCACAGAAAACAACCAAATTCTGTAAAGCAATTATCCTTAATTAAAAAATAAATAAAATTTTAAAGGACAAGAAAAAGAGGAGGGTGAGGTGGGAGGAGGGCTTCCCAGGTGGCCCTAGTGGTAAAGAATCCACCTGCCAATGCAGGAGACGTGGGTTCAATCCCTGGAGGAGGGCGTGGCATCCCACTCCAGTATTCTTGCCTGGAGAATCCCATGGACAGAGGAGCCTGGTGGACTACAGTCCATAAGGTTTCAGAGAGTCGGCCATGACTGAACAACTAAGCACAGGCTTTGAATATCTTCAAAAGAAGAATGTACCACATAAATTCATGTTACTTAAATACTGAAGACTTACTCTGTGAAGCCTCCAAGCATCCAAAGAAAAAATTGTTTGCTATAAATTGAACCCACA
>NZ_BMIQ01000044.1 GCF_014642635.1 Aureimonas endophytica | reverse complement strand
GGACAAATCGGCTTCGGCAAGCCTGCCAACCCCGACGTCTTGGTGGTGGGCAACGGCGGCCCGGGAGTAACCGCGTTGGTCATGGGCGGCACCGACAGCCTACTGCCGCTGCCCAACATCCCCTTACTCGAGTACGCTGCGCGGTTCATCACCCCCGTGCATCCCGGATACACCGCTACGTTCCTGGAAACGCCATCGCAGTTTTTCCCATTCACCGGGCTGAATAGCCTGACCTATGACGTCTCCGTGGCCCAGGGCGTAACGAATCTGCACACCGCGATCATGGCGCAACTCGCGGCGGGAAACGAAGTCGTCGTCTTCGGCACCTCCCAAAGCGCCACGATAGCCACCTTCGAAATGCGCTATCTGCAATCCCTGCCAGCACACCTGCGTCCGGGTCTCGACGAATTGTCCTTTACGTTGACCGGCAATCCCAACCGGCCCGACGGTGGCATTCTTACGCGTTTTGGCTTCTCCATACCGCAGTTGGGTTTCACATTGTCC
>NZ_BMIQ01000043.1 GCF_014642635.1 Aureimonas endophytica | reverse complement strand
GATGTCATGGCACGGGTGATCGGCTTCCATCTCAATCGTGGGGTGTTGGCAGCCGCGCGCCGGGTGCCGGAGCCGAGCGTTGCTCAGGTGGTCGCCGGGGCGCACACCGTCGCAGTGTTGGAAGGCGTTAACGACCATGAGAACCTGGGCTCGATCTTCCGCAACGCGGCAGGGCTGAGCGTGGACGCGGTAGTGTTCGGCACCGGCTGCGCTGATCCGCTCTACCGTCGTGCGGTCCGGGTATCCATGGGACACGCGTTATTGGTGCCATATGCACGCGCGGCCGACTGGCCCACCGAACTTATGACGTTGAAAGAGAGCGGCTTTCGACTGTTGGCGATGACCCCACACGGCAACGCGTGCAAACTACCGGAGGCCATCGCCGCGGTGTCGCACGAACGGATTGCGCTACTGGTGGGCGCGGAGGGCCCGGGCCTAACGGCGGCCGCACTGCGGATTAGCGATGTGCGGGTGCGCATTCCGATGTCCCGAGGGACCGACTCCCTCAACGTCGCGACGGCGGCCGCATTGGCTTTCTA
>NZ_BMIQ01000042.1 GCF_014642635.1 Aureimonas endophytica | reverse complement strand
CCCGCGACCGCAACACAGGTCTGCTGGTGATGAACAATGTGGCGCCACCATCCCGGGGAACCGTGTATCAGATGTGGCTGCTGGGAGGGGCCAAAGGGCCGAGGTCGGCGGGGACGATGGGCACCGCGGCGGTGACGCCCTCGACGACGGCGACGCGGACCGATCTCGGAGCCTCGACCGCACTGGCATTCACCGTCGAACCCGGCACCGGATCACCACAGCCCACCGGTACCATCTTGGCCGAGCTGCCGCTCGGGTGAGCCGAGGACGCACACCCCGGCCCCTCACCGCAGTCTCGGCGCGACAATGGTGCCCAGCATCGCGACGAACACGCCGGGTACCACTAGGGCGGCGCTGCCGGCTAGCGTCAGGTAACCATCGGTGCAGGCGATCTTCGGCGTAGCTGACCATCGCCTCAGCGATCCGGCGGATGTCGCCGTTATCGGGCTATCCCCCGCAGGTAGGCGGCCTGCCCGAGGTGCTGAGCGCAGTCGTCGACGATGCTCACCAACCGTGCGCTGACGGTAACCGGCGGATTCCAACTGGTATCCACCAC
>NZ_BMIQ01000041.1 GCF_014642635.1 Aureimonas endophytica | reverse complement strand
TCCTCTGCCTTTTCTAAAACCAGCTTGAACATCTGGAAGTTCATGGTTCACATATTGCTGAAGCCTGGCTTGGAGGATTTTAAGCATCACTTTACTAGCGTGTGCTGCTGCTGCTAAGTCGCTTCAGTCATGTCCAACTCTGTGCGACCCCATAGACAGCAGCCCACCAGGCTCCCCCGTCCCTGGGATTCTCCAGGCAAGAACACTGGAGTGGGTTGCCATTTCCTTCTCCAATGCATGAAAGTGAAAAGTGAAAGTGAAGTCGCTCAGTCGTGTCTGACTCTTAGCGACCCCATGGACTGCAGCCCACCAGGCTCCTCTGTCCATGGGATTCTCCAGGCAAGAACACTGGAATGGGTAGCCACTCCCTTCTTCAGGGGATCTTCCTGACCCAGGGATTGAATCTGTGTCTCGTGCCTCCTGCACAAGCAGGCAAGTTCTTTAGCCCTAGTGCCGCTGGGAAAGATTTTTAAATGTGGATGGTGTTTCAAATAAACAAAACTCATAACCAGACCTCTACAAACTATGTTTTCCTCATACTATAATGATGTGCAAAACACCTTTTCAGTAAGGGCAAGAGAAAATATATATTTCAAACTATCTG
>NZ_BMIQ01000040.1 GCF_014642635.1 Aureimonas endophytica | reverse complement strand
AGGTTCGTCTGGAAGGCGATCTCGTCGATGACGCCGATGATCTTGCCGATCTCGGCCGAGGAGCGCTCGATCTCGGCCATCGCCGCCACCGCCCGCCCGACGATCGCCTCGCCCTTCTGCGCCGCCGTTTCCGCCAGGCCCGCCGCCTCCTGCGCCGCGCTCGCCCCGCTCGCCGTGTCGTTGACGCCCCGCGCCACCTCCGACAAGGCCGCCACCGTTTCCTCCAGGCCCGCCGCCTGCTGCTCGGTGCGCTGCGCCAGATCCGAGGAGGCCGTCGAGATCTCCGCCAGACCGTTCCTCAGAACCCCCGTCGCCCCGACCACCGCGCCGATCGCCTCCTCCAGCGCCGCCACCGACTGGTTGAACTGCTGCCGGATCGGCTCGAACTCCACCGCTACCGACCCGTCCATGCGCACCGTCAGGTCGCCGGACGACAGGCGCTCGAACCCTGCCTCCACACCGTGCACGAAGGCCTTCAGATCCTCCGCCCGCGCATTGTCGATCGCCGCCTGACGGTCCCGGCTCGCCGCCTGCGCCGCCCGGCTCGCCTCCGCCTCCGCTTCCAGGCGACGCTTCTCCAGACCCGCCTCCTTGAACACCTGAACCGCCGAAGCCATCGCCCCGATCTCGTCGCGCCG
>NZ_BMIQ01000039.1 GCF_014642635.1 Aureimonas endophytica | reverse complement strand
AGTTAGCTTACAGTTCCAGTTAATAATTCCTGGGTGTGACAGTGTTTAACCTACAAACTCCTTTGGAAATCCTCTAGCCTGCCTGAATAGGTTTTTCCGGCCACATGTGATCGTTCAGAGTCTCCCAACTGTGAGAGGCAGGAGATGTTCTAAACTGTCTAAACACAGATTCTTTTGAGTAGTTACAAGATTGATTAGAAATTGTATTGGTGAATGGTTTTTCACTTCTTGGGCCATTGTTTGCTGCTAAGTTTCCATATCCCTTACCTGCTGTGTCCCTGGCAGTGTATTGATTAATATAATTGGTGTAAGTAGTAGCTTTAATGTTTGTAACCTGGGACCCTTGAGTTAATTCTTTTTCTTGTTATAGCCCACCACACCTTTGCTCTGTAGGAATGCAACTTTATCTAATGCTTTTTTGGAGGGTGGCTCCTGACCAACCACCTTTAGAGAAAAATAAGTTTTCTGAAGAAAAGGTCTTAAAATGTTAACAGGCCTCCGGGCCAGAAGATGATGCAAATCACCTAAGCTTTTGCATATGATAAGTTTGCAGGAAGAAAGCCTGGTTTGCTGCAAGACTCGACCCCTTCCCCCATTATCCTCTATGCATAACTTAAGGTATAAAAACTACTTTGAAAAATAAAGTGCGGGCCTTGTTCACCGAAACTTGGTCTCACCATGTCGTTCTTTCTCTTACCTTCTGGCTGAATTATTCAGCCTCTTTTCTCCACTGAATTTCCTCACTGAGC
>NZ_BMIQ01000038.1 GCF_014642635.1 Aureimonas endophytica | reverse complement strand
ACACTGCCAAAGCCTCCCGCGGGGAGAGCTCTTTCCGAGGGAAAGGAAGCGCCCCAGGCTGCATTCCCAAGCTGGGGCTTCCCCGCCCAGACTAAGCGCCGCACGGAGGGAATCAGGGTCCCGGTGCCCCTGGCTTGGGGAGGCAGCTCCACAGCCAGAGTGTTGCTCCGTTTGTGCCCAGAAAGCGCCTGCCAGACCGGGCCTTCCCTGGAGCTGTCCTCCCGCCTAGAGGCAGGTGGATGTGCTGTGCGGGCTTCCCCTGGGCGTTTGGGCTCCCTAGCACAGCCGCAGCGCAGGGGAACCAGCCCATGATCAGTGAGCTCCGGGCAGTTACTTTGGTCCCAGGTTTGGAGCCCAATGCCCGGAACGCGGGAGAGAAGAGGCTGGCTGCCGGCGGGTGCTTGCAAGCCTGTACTGGGAAGGACCGAGTGAGCTTCCACACCGGCGGAGCTCCAGCTCTGCGCCCAGGCGCGATAGCACAGAGCCCCGGCCGAGAGGCTGCTCTGTGCTGGGCGAGCCTCCCCAAGCCCTGCCCAGCTTCTAGCGTTCGCGCCCGGGAAGGAGCAGGCTGCGGGAGTGTGGGAGCCGTGAGTGGTGCCTGACTGGTGCCTCAGCTCAGCTCTCGCCTTCCCTTCGGACCTAGGAGCCAGGCGTCCTTGCAGAGGGCTTAGGGGCTGGGGGTGTGCACACTGCCAAAGCCTCCCGCGGGGAGAGCTCTTTCCGAGGGAAAGGAAGCGCCCCAGGCTGCATTCCCAAGCTGG
>NZ_BMIQ01000037.1 GCF_014642635.1 Aureimonas endophytica | reverse complement strand
GCTCCTGGCGGGGCTGGGGGAGGGCTTCCCCGTTGTCCTCTCGGGGGTCGCCGTGGCGGCTTGGAACGCCCATTGCGTGCGCTCCTGTGTCCCCAAGGGTCGGCATCCAGTGGGCGCGGCGGAGGGGTGCGGACCACAGGTCAGGGAACTGGGACTGCGTGGAGCAGGGAACCACGTAGTCCGCCCTCTGTTGGCACAACCTGGCGGTCGCAGAAAGGCCTCGCCTTTGGGCTCAAGGCCTTGACCGCTCCACCCCTTTGCTGAAAGGTCAGAGCCGCGCGGTTTTCCCAAGCAGCCGAGTGTCCGCTGCAAGTCCAAGGGCCAGAACCCTGAACTCTGGCCGGCTGGCCCAGCCCTGCTTCTGGCACTTTGGAGGCCAGCGGGCCCTTGACCACCTGCTGGGATGGGAAAGGGAAGGGTCCACGAATTGCACCCTAGAAACTTAGTAGGGTGCATGGGTTTCAAAACCCGGTGGCCGCCCAGGCAGCAAACAAGGGAGGAGGGCACCCTGCTGCCCTTTCATGGCAGCATCTGTGGCTGTCCTGCTGAGGGGGCCTTTCCATGGGGACCGTGTGCAGTACAAGTTTGGTGTTTTGGAACCGAATAATTAGAACGTGTAAAATTTTTAAATGATGTGGTGGTTTGATTCAAACAAAACAAAACCAAACAAAACAAAAAACCAAGCTCCAAGTTTTTTGCAAATTTAGGTCTTAATATTGAAGGCCTGTGTTCCTTCCACTGTGGCATTGTACGAAGAAATGTGCGGGGTTTTTTTTTTTTTA
>NZ_BMIQ01000036.1 GCF_014642635.1 Aureimonas endophytica | reverse complement strand
AAAAAACTCTGATCTGAGACCTCAGCCGGCGGCTGGTCTCTGGCGTTGAGCGTAGTAGGCAGCCTCGAGTTCGACCGGCGGGACGTCGCCGCAGTACTGGTAGAGGCGGCGATGGTTGAACCAGTCGACCCAGCGCGCGGTGGCCAACTCGACATCCTCGATGGACCGCCAGGGCTTGCCGGGTTTGATCAGCTCGGTCTTGTATAGGCCGTTGATCGTCTCGGCTAGTGCATTGTCATAGGAGCTTCCGACCGCTCCGACCGACGGTTGGATGCCTGCCTCGGCGAGCCGCTCGCTGAACCGGATCGATGTGTACTGAGATCCCCTATCCGTATGGTGGATAACGTCTTTCAGGTCGAGTACGCCTTCTTGTTGGCGGGTCCAGATGGCTTGCTCGATCGCGTCGAGGACCATGGAGGTGGCCATCGTGGAAGCGACCCGCCAGCCCAGGATCCTGCGAGCGTAGGCGTCGGTGACAAAGGCCACGTAGGCGAACCCTGCCCAGGTCGACACATAGGTGAGGTCTGCTACCCACAGCCGGTTAGGTGCTGGTGGTCCGAAGCGGCGCTGGACGAGATCGGCGGGACGGGCTGTGGCCGGATCAGCGATCGTGGTCCTGCGGGCTTTGCCGCGGGTGGTCCCGGACAGGCCGAGTTTGGTCATCAGCCGTTCGACGGTGCATCTGGCCACCTCGATGCCCTCACGGTTCAGGGTTAGCCACACTTTGCGGGCACCGTAAACACCGTAGTTGGCGGCGTGGACGCGGCTGATGTGCTCCTTGAGTTCGCCATCGCGCAGCTCGCGGCGGCTGGGCTCCCGGTTGATGTGGTCGTAGTAGGTCGATGGGGCGATCGGCACACCCAGCTCGG
>NZ_BMIQ01000035.1 GCF_014642635.1 Aureimonas endophytica | reverse complement strand
ATATCTTATGCAACTCCATTTTGTTCTTCAACAGCTACTGCGCAAGCGGTGACGTTAACAGGGACTGGTGCTTATACTGGTGGTGTCTATTCATCAACTGCTGGGCTTTCTATTAATGCTGCAACGGGTGCTATTACGCCTTCGACTTCTACTCCAAATACGTATACCGTTACCTATACTATTGCTGCTAGTGCTGGATGTGCTGCTGTAACTACAACTACTTCGGTAACTATTACGCCATTGCCTACAGCTACAATTAGTTATGTCGGAACACCTTTTTGTTCTTCTCTAGCTGTCCTACAAGCGGTGACTTTAACTGGAACTGGTGCTTATACAGGTGGTGTGTATTCCTCTACTGCTGGGCTTTCTATTAATACTGCAACGGGTGCTATTACACCTTCGACTTCTACTACAAATACGTATACCGTTACATATACTATTGCTGCTAGTGGAGGTTGTGCTGCCGTTGTGGCAACTACTTCAGTAACTATTAATCCTATTCTATCTCCAACTGTTAATTGCGGAATATCTACCACTACTTCTGTACAATTTACTTGGACTGCAGTCGCAGGAGCTACTGGTTATTCAGTCTCTTATCAAGTAAATGCTAATCCTTTGGTAAACGTTGGAGCCATCGGAAATGTATTGAATTATACTGTAAATAGTCTAACTCCAGGTGATTCGGTAACTATTACATTAACTCCAACTGGTGGTGTTGGTGCTTGTTTTACTTTTAGCACAGCAACTTGTACTGCAGCTAATTGTAATCCTCCTACAGCTACTATCTCATATGCAGCAACTCCTTTTTGTACTTCTCTAGCTGCTGCACAAGCAGTAACTTTAAGTGGTACTGGAACCTATACAGGTGGTCTGTAT
>NZ_BMIQ01000034.1 GCF_014642635.1 Aureimonas endophytica | reverse complement strand
GCAGCTCAGCAGGCCCGGATCATGTGACTGAGCATGTACTGTTCACGTGGCTGATCATACACTTATCACGTGATTGATCATGCACTGATCACTTGGATATCATGCACTGATCACGTGGCTGATCATACACTGTTCACGTGTCTGACCATGCACTGATCACGTGGCTGATCATACACTGCTCACGTGACTGATCATGCACTGATCACGTGGCTATCATGCACTGAATACGTGGCTGAACATGCACTGTTCACGTGGCTGATCACACACCTGTCACGTGACATAACATGCACTGATCACGTGGCAATCATGCACTGATCACGTGGCTGATCATACTCTGCTCACGTAACTCATCATGCACACATCACGTTTCTATCATGCACTGCTCACGTGGCTCGTCATGGAATGATCACGTAGCTACCATATACTGGTCACGTGACTGATCATGCACTGATCACGTGGCTGATCATGCACTGATCACGTGACTGATCATGCACTGATCACGTGACTGATCATGCACTGATCACGTGGCTATCATGCACTGATCACGTGGCTGATCATGCAATGATCACGCAGCTACCATGTACTGGTCACGTGACTGATCATGCACTGATCACATAATTGATCATGCACTGTTCACCTGGCTTATCATGCATTGATCATGTGACTGATCATGTGCTGATCATGTTTGGTGTCACACACTGATCATGTGCCTCTGGAGGCAATGAACATAGAGCTGAGTAGGCAGGAATCAGTCAGCAGGCTATAATCATGGAACTCACCTCTGAGAAATCATGCTGCTCAGCTGGCAATAATCAAGTAGATGAGCAGGCAGGAATTACGCAGCACAGGTGGCAATTGTCAAGGAGATGACAGGCAGGAATCGTGCAGCTCAGCTGGAAATTGTCAAGCAGATGAGCAGACAGTAATCACGCAGCTCAG
>NZ_BMIQ01000033.1 GCF_014642635.1 Aureimonas endophytica | reverse complement strand
CCAGGCCCTGCAGGTCAAGCAGCAGCTCGGCGTCCAGTCCCTCTCCATCGCCAACCAGTCCAGCCAGACCATCCTCAGTCTGTTCCAGAGCGGCCGCTAAAACGAAAAGGCGGGCGACGCCGATCGCTCGAACCCGTCGAAAAGCCCCGGACCTCGCGGTCCGGGGCTTTTTTGATTCACGGGTCGCGCACTTCGTACGGTCGCCGGCCAGGGAGGGCGGACGGACTGGTCAACGGCGGCCCGGTCCTGCGTGTCGGGGCTCCCGAGGTCGACAGGGCGGCTTGCGGGCTCGTGAAGTCGCGGAGGGGCTTGCACACTCCCTTCGCGATACGTCCCGACGGCGACAAGGCCCAGGTAAGGGAGATCGTTTCCGTGCTTCCGGCGACCTCCCGATTCGAGGCTCGCATTTCAACCCCCAAGATCTCGGCTAGCGGTCGTTCGCTAAACTTGTCTCGGCCCGCTTTGCGATTCATCCGCTGTTAAAGGCGGGCGGCTAGATTGATCGACATGAAGGATTGATCGAGAAAAGCAAATTCGATCAAAGGCATGACGCCGGTCTTTCATGCTGGTTCCGACCCAGCCTGTCCCTTTTTACCGAAGTATCGGGACAAACTTCCATGACGAGCGTGAACACCAACGCGGCGGCGATCACGGCGCTCCGCACCCTCCAGAACACCAACGCGCAGCTCGACAAGACGCAGCAGCGCATCTCGACCGGCTACAAGATCGGCGAAGCCAAGGACAACGCTGCCTACTGGGCGATCTCCACGTCGCTGAAGTCCGACAACAAGTCGCTCTCCACGGTCAAGGACGCCCTCAACCTCGGGTCCTCCACGGTGGATACGGCTTACCAGGGCCTCAACAAGGCCAAGGACGTTCTCGACGAGATCAAGTCCAAGCTGACGGCGGCGACGCAGGACGGCGTGGACCGCGACACGATCCAGAACGAGATCAGCCAGCTGCAGGCGCAGCTGAAGTCGATCGCC
>NZ_BMIQ01000032.1 GCF_014642635.1 Aureimonas endophytica | reverse complement strand
AGCGGCAGCTGGCCCCGGCCGCACGACGCCACGGTCGCCCGGCTGCGCGTCACGCTGCACGGCTCGCTCGCCTTCACCGGCATCGGCCATGCGACGGATCGGGCGGTGATCCTCGGCCTTTGCGGCTTCGTGCCGGCGACGATCGATCCCGATCGCGTGGACAGTCTCGTCTCCGAGGTGGTGAAGGAGGGGGTGGTGCGCCCGGCGGGCCATCCGCCCTATGCCTTCGAGCCGGCGCGCGATCTCGTCTTCGACCGCAAGCATGCGCTGCCCGGCCATGCGAACGGCATGGCGATCGAGGCGCTGGCGAAGGACGGGCTGATGCTGCTGCGCCGCGTCTATTATTCGATCGGCGGCGGCTTCGTGGTGGACGAGGAGGAATTGCAGCGCAAGAGCTCGGACGCACCCGCGCCGGGCGGCGCCGTGCCCTATCCTTTCGCGACGGCGGCCGAGATGCTGGCACTGGCGAAGCGCAGCGGCCTGTCCATCGCCGGGATGCAGCGCGCCAACGAACTCGCTTCCACCAGCGAGGCGGAGATGAACGCCCGGCTCGACGCGATCGCGGAAGCGATGAGCGACTGCGTCCGGCGCGGCATCCGGCAGGAGGGCGTGATGCCCGGCGGGCTCGGCATCCGCCGCCGCGCCAAGGCGATCCACGACCGGTTGCGGGCCGATGCGGCGACGAACGTCTTCCAGCCGCTCCTCGCCAATGACTGGCTCTCGGTCTATGCCATGGCGGTGAACGAAGAGAATGCCTGCGGCGGGCGCGTGGTGACGGCCCCGACCAACGGCGCGGCCGGCGTCGTGCCGGCGGTGATGGAATATGTCCGCCAGTTCCATGCCGAGGCGGGCAAGGCGCAGCTGCGCGACTTCCTCCTCACCTCGGCGGCGATCGGCGGGCTGATCAAGCGCAATGCCTCGATCTCGGGCGCCGAGGTCGGCTGCCAGGGCGAGGTCGGCTCGGCCTCGGCCATGGCGGCGGCGGGCCTTGCGGCGCTGATGGGCGGCACGCC
>NZ_BMIQ01000031.1 GCF_014642635.1 Aureimonas endophytica | reverse complement strand
TTTTGAACTCGGAGTCGCTTCAGTGGTGACGGCTGGGCTGGTTCGTGATTCACGTTGTCCTTTGGGGAGGCGACGATGGCGCGGGCTTACGGCGAGGATCTTCGCGACCGAGTTCTGACGGCAGCGGCGAATGGGGCATCGGCTCGTTCTGCGGCGGCCCGGTTCGGGGTGGCGATCGCGACGGCGGTGCGCTGGGTGGCACGGGCACGGGACGGCGAACGCGGCGCACGACGACAGGGGCGGCCACGCGGATCGCAACTCGACGGGCACGAGGCTTTCGTGACGGCCATGATCGAGGCGAAGAAGGACATCACGCTGGACGAGATGGTGGAGTGCCTGGCAGCCGAGCGTGACGTGCGGCTTGGCCGTTCGGCGTTGAGCGTCTGGCTGCGTCGGCAGGGCTGGACGTTCAAAAAAAGACCGCGCACGCACTGGAGCAGGACCGCCCGGACATCCTGAGGCGGCGTCAGGTCTGGTTCGACGGCCAGCTCGATCTCGATCCGGCCAAGCTGGTGTTCATCAACGAGACCGGGCTAAGCACGAAGATGGCGCGGCTTCGCGGTCGGGCACCGCGCGGCGAACGGTGCCGAGCCGGCGTGCCGCATGGTCATTGGAAAACGACGACTTTCGTCGGCGCGCTACGGCTCACCGGCATGACCGCGCCGTTCGTCTACGACGGTGCGATGAACGGCACGGTGTTCCGGGCCTACGTCGAGCAGGTTCTTGTCCCGACGCTCACGCCCGGCGACATCGTCGTCATGGACAACCTGCCGGCCCACAAAGCCGAAGGCGTCAGGGCCGCGCTCGAGACAGCCGGCGCAACGTTGCAATTCCTCCCGCCCTACTCACCCGACTTCAATCCGATTGAAAACGCCTTCGCCAAGCTCAAAGCCCTGCTGCGCGCCAGGGCCGAGCGAACCGTCGACGCCCTCTGGACCGCAGTCGGCAGCCTCGTCCCCGTCTTCACGCCAACCGAATGCGCCAACTACTTCGCCGCCGCAGGCTACGAACCGGAATAAACAGGAC
>NZ_BMIQ01000030.1 GCF_014642635.1 Aureimonas endophytica | reverse complement strand
GGAGGCAAGAATATTCAATGGATTAAAGACAATCTGTTTAACAAGTGGTGCTGGGAAAACTGGTCAACCACTTGTAAAAGAATGAAACTAGAACACTTTCTAACACCATACACAAAAATAAACTCAAAATGGATTAAAGATCTAAACGTAAGACCAGAAACTATAAAACTCCTAGAGGAGAACATAGGCAAAACACTCTCTGACATACATCACAGCAGGATCCTCTATGACCCACCTCCCAGAATATTGGAAATAAAAGCAAAAATAAACAAATGGGACCTAATTAAACTTAAAAGCTTCTGCACATCAAAGGAAACTATCAGCAAGGTGAAAAGACAGCCTTCAGAATGGGAGAAAATAATAGCAAATGAAGCAACTGACAAACAACTAATCTCAAAAATATACAAGCAACTCCTACAGCTCAACTCCAGAAAAATAAATGACCCAATCAAAAAATGGGCCAAAGAACTAAATAGACATTTCTCCAAAGAAGACATACAGATGGCTAACAAACACATGAAAAGATGCTCAACATCACTCATTATCAGAGAAATGCAAATCAAAACCACTATGAGGTACCATTTCACACCAGTCAGAATGGCTGCGATCCAAAAGTCTACAAGCAATAAATGCTGGAGAGGGTGTGGAGAAAAGGGAACCCTCTTACACTGTTGGTGGGAATGCAAACTAGTACAGCCACTATGGAGAACAGTGTGGAGATTCCTTAAAAAACTGGAAATAGAACTGCCTTATGATCCAGCAATCCCACTGCTGGGCATACACACTGAGGAAACCAGAAGGGAAAGAGACACGTGTACCCCAATGTTCATCGCAGCACTGTTTATAATAGCCAGGACATGGAAGCAACCTAGATGTCCATCAGCAGATGAATGGATAAGAAAGCTGTGGTACATATACACAATGGAGTATTACTCAGCCATTAAAAAGAATACATTTGAATCAGTTCTAATGAGGTGGATGAAACTGGAGCCTATTATACAGAGTGAAGTAAGCCAGAAAGAAAAACACCAATACAGTATACTAACGCATATATATGGAATTTAGAAAGATGGTAACAATAACCCTGTGTACGAGACAGCAAAAGACAC
>NZ_BMIQ01000029.1 GCF_014642635.1 Aureimonas endophytica | reverse complement strand
CCCAGTGGAGTCCCGAGAGGCCCCTCCCACCTCCAGTTTCCCTGGCTTCTCAGAGCCACCATGAGAAGCCCCCTGAGGTCACCTGCACAAGTCGAGGGAACCCAGGGTTTCCTGCCTCAACCCGGGAAAGACCTCGAGAGACCTTCTTCAACACGTCTCGAGGCCAGATTCCCCTACCATGGCTCGGGAGCAATGACGCGCTCCCCCTCGCCACTCGCATGGAGACCCGACTTCCCTGGCGCCCCACGAGAGGCTCACTGACCTCGCCGTCGTACCTCGTGAGAAACCGCACACTGGGGCCGCCGCTCGAGAACAACCCCGAGATTCCCCCGTCATCGAGAGATGAGGGCCTTCGTCTCCTGCATGGCCTAGAGACCAATCTCGCGACCTCTCTCCAAACGCCTCAGGAGGCTTGACTCCCTTGAGTCCACCCAGTGAGCTCCAAGAGATACCCGTCGCGACTCGAGAGCAGAGCGGGGTTCTTTGCTTCCACTCGAGATGAATGCCTGTCTCCCCGGGTGCGTCTGGAATGCAACCCCGAGATCCCTGTCGCCCCTGGAGAGGAACATTGGCTTCTGGACACAAGCCTAGATGAGGTCTATTGGCCCTGCAGTCACTCGAGAGCAATCCCCAGCTTTCCTTCGCAACTCGAATGGAAGATTGGACTTGCCTGGGCCAACACAAGAGGCAGCCTGAATTCCCCGTCGTAACTCGAGAATCCCGCCGTAACTCGAGAAAAACCACGTGGCTCCCCCGTCATCGCAAGATGAAGCCCTTTCCCGCTACAGCGTCTCAGGAGAAGTCCCACGTTAGGAATTGGAGGTCGAAAGGGCACTTGGCACCCTTGATGCGACCCACAAAGTTCCCCGAAATCCCGGTCTCCCTCGAGAGGAACACTGAGGTTTTCCGGCACCCCCTCCTCTGAGCCCTTTCTCCCCTCCTGATCTGGACAGGAGGGTCGACTCCCCTGCTTTGTCTGGAAGGGGTTCCCGACCTTCCGGTCGCACCTCAGGATGAGGCCGGTCTCACGAAGACATTCCAGACGTGGCCTCGTGGGTGGTTCCACATTCCGTAGGACCCCGATTTCCCGGTCCCCTCTTGATAAGAACCCGATGCCCGGACACCTCTCCGAACTCCA
>NZ_BMIQ01000028.1 GCF_014642635.1 Aureimonas endophytica | reverse complement strand
CACGTGACTGACCATGCACTGATCACGTGACTGATCATGCACTGATCACGTGACTGATCATGCACTGATCACGTGGCTATCATGCACTGATCACTTGGCTGGACATACACTGATCACGTGACTGATCATGCACTGATCACGTGGCTATCATGCACTGCTCACGTGGCCTGTCATGCAGTGATCACGTGGCTATCATGCACTACTCACTTGGCTGATCATGCAATGATCATGTAGCTACCATGTACATGTCACGTGAATGATCATACACCCATCAGGTGACTGATCATGCACTGATCACGTGGCTATCATGCACTGATCACGTGACTGATCATGCACTGATCACGTGTATATCATGCACTGATCACATGACTGCCCATGCACTGATCACGTGGATGATCATACACTAATCATGTGACTGATCATGCACTGATCACGTGGCTGATCATGCACTGATACCGTGACTGAGCATGGACTGATCACATGACTATCATGTAGTGATCACGTGACTTAATGGCGCTGATCATGTGACTGATCATGCGCTGATCATGTTTGCTATCATACACTGATCATGTGCCTCTGGAGGCAATAAACAAAGAGCTGAGTAGGCACGAATCAAACAGTCAGCAGGCAATAATCATGGAACTCAGCTGTGAGGAATCATGCTGCTCAGCTGGCAATAATCAAGCAGCTGAGCAGGCAGGAATTACACAGCACAGCTGGCAATTGTCAAGCAGATGACAGGCAGGAATCGTGCAGCTCAGCTGGCAATTGTCAAGCAGATGAGCAGACACTAATCACGCAGCTCAGCAGGCCCGGATCACGTGACTGAGCATGCACTGTTCACGTGGCTGATCATACACTGATCACGTGACTGATCATGCACTGATCACATGGATATCATGCACTGATCACGTGGCTGATCATACACTGATCACGTGACTGATCATGCACTGATCACGTGACTGATCATGCACTGATCACATAATTGATCCTGCACTGATCACATGGCTCATCACGCACTGATCCGGTGGCTGATCACACACGTATCACGTGACTGATCATGTACAGATCACGTGAATAATCATGAAGTGATCACGTGGCTATCCTGCACTGATCACGTGGATATCATGCACTGATCATGTGGCTGATCACA
>NZ_BMIQ01000027.1 GCF_014642635.1 Aureimonas endophytica | reverse complement strand
GTCCTCGACACGGCGGTCGATCTGTCGGGCGTGACGGTCGGCGGCTCCAACACGACGGCCGGCGCCAGCGCGGGCGGTCTGGTGGCGGGCTCGGCGGTCGCCGGCACCAACACCGCTTCCGGCTCGACGGTGTTCGATACGACGAAGCCGCTGACCTGGAACAGCGCCACCGACGAACTGCACTTCACCCTCGCCAAGGACGGCGCTGCCGGTACGACGGTCTCCATCCGTCGCGGCACGGTGCAGACGGCGCTCAACAACTCGGCCACCTCGGTGACGGTCTCGACCAGCGCCGACATGGTCAAGGTGCTGCAGCAGGGCATCAACGATGCCGGCGTCACCGGCGTCACCGTCTCGGTCGGCAGCGACGGGTTCCTGAAGTTCACCTCGGCCACGACCGGCACGACCTCGGACGTTGCCATCACCTGGGGCGGCAGCACGGACAACGACACCACGGCCGGTACGCTGGACGCAACCAACGGCAAGATCGTCACGACCGACTATGTGACGGGCGTGACCGCCGACAAGTTCGAGCCGGCTAGCGCGGTGATGAACGCCTTCACCGGCCCGATCCAGTTCACCTCCAGCACGGACAAGGTCAACTTCTCGCTGGCTCTGAACGGCGGCGCGGCGACGGCCTACACGATCTCGAAGTCGGATGTCGACGCCGCGCTCGGCACGACCGACGGCAAGATCAACTCGGTCGGCGACTTCCAGACCGTCCTCGCCACCAAGCTTTCGGCCGCCGCAGTGACCGTCGGCTCGCTGGCTTCGGGCAAGGTGACCTTCACCTCGCAGAGCACGGCCTCCACCTCGGCGGTCGCGGTGTCGGCGGTGTCGACCGAAGGCTTCACGACCACGGGGACCTCGATCGCCTCGATCTCGGTCGACGGCATCGACATCTCGACGGCGACACTGACGGCGCGCGGCGTCGACACCGGCGACGAGATCCGCTCGGTGCTGAAGGCCTACATCACCGTCGTCAACTCGGCGATCAACAAGGTGACTTCGGCGGCGGCGGCGCTCGGCTCGGTGTCCTCGCGCATCGACATGCAGAAGAGCTTCGTCGACACGCTGATGGACACGATCGACAAGGGCGTCAGCAACCTCATCGATGCCGACATGTCGGAAGAGTCGACCAAGCTCCAGGCTCTGCAGGTCAAGCAGCAGCTCGGCGTCCAGTCCCTCTCCATCGCCAACCAGTCCAGCCAGACCATCCT
>NZ_BMIQ01000026.1 GCF_014642635.1 Aureimonas endophytica | reverse complement strand
CCCCCGATCCGCTCGACCGAGGCCGAGCCGCCCTCCGAGGCCGAGGCGAAGGCGGTGCTGCGCACCGTCAGCACCTTGATCGCATCCTTGGAGCGGACGGTCTGGAGGGCGTTGCCGGCATAGATCGGCCGTTCGAACGTGTCGGGTCCGAGAACCGCCGTCACGTCCGACACCTGCATCACGTCGAGCAGCGCGGCGACGCGCGGCAGGACGTTCTTCGTCAGCGCCGTCGAGGCGCCGACGATCGCGCCATAACCCGGCGCCAGCGTCACGACGAGCGCCGCCAGCGGCTCGGCAAGGCCGTGCGCGAATTCCTCGCCCTCGGCCAGAAGCACCTTGGCCACGCCCTGAAGGCGCGCCGCGCCCTCCGCGACACCGCCCGCGCCGGCGCCGCCGGCAACGAGAACATGAACCTCGCCGGCAAGCGCGAGCGCCGCCGTCAACGCCTTAGCACTCTGGTCCGACAGGGCCGAGCCGTCATGCTCGGCGATCAGAAGCGTCGTCATCCCCAAACCCTTCTCACAGCACGCCGGCTTCGGTCTTCAGCTTGCCGATCAGCTCGTCCACCGAGCCGACGCGGATGCCGGCCTTGCGCTTTTCCGGCTCCACGGTCTTCAGCACTTCCAGGCGCGGCGCGATGTCGACGCCGTAATCCGCCGGGCTCTTCTCCTCGAGCGGCTTCTTCTTCGCCTTCATGATGTTCGGCAGCGAGGCATAGCGCGGCTCGTTGAGGCGCAGATCCGTCGTCACGATCGCGGGAAGCTTCAGCTCCACCGTCTGCAGCCCGCCATCCACCTCGCGCGTCACGTCGGCGCGGCCGTCGGCGAGCTCCAGCCGCGAGGCGAAGGTCCCCTGGCTCCAGCCGAGCAGGCCGGCCAGCATCTGGCCGGTCTGGTTGCAGTCGTCGTCGATCGCCTGCTTGCCGAGGATCACGAGGTCGGGCGCCTCGGCCTCCACCACGCCCTTCAGGATCTTGGCCACCGCCAGCGGCTCGACCACGCCCTCCGCCTTCACCAGCACGCCGCGGTCGGCGCCCATCGCCAGCGCCGTGCGCAGCGTCTCCTGCGCCTGCGCCGGGCCGATCGACACCGCCACGATCTCCTCGACGCCGCCCTTCTCCTTCTGCCGGATCGCCTCTTCCACCGCGATCTCGTCAAACGGGTTCATCGACATCTTCACATTCGTCAGATCGACGCCCGTGCCGTCCGGCTTCACCCGGATCTTCACGTTGTAGTCAACAACCCGCTTCACACAGACAAGGATCTTCAT
>NZ_BMIQ01000025.1 GCF_014642635.1 Aureimonas endophytica | reverse complement strand
ATAAACACGTGATCAGTGCATGATGAGCCATGTGATCAGTGCCTGATCAGCCACGTGATCAGTGCATGATAGCCACGTGATCAGTGCATGATCAGTCACGTGATCTGGACTTGATCAGCCACGTGATCAGTGCCTGCAGAGTCACGTGATCAGGGCCTGCTGAGCTGCGTGATTCCTGCCGGCTCATCTGCATGACTATTGCCAGCTGAGCTGCGTGATTCCTGTCGGCTCATCTGCTTGACAATTGCCAGCTGAGCTGCGTGATTCCTGCCTGGTCACGTGCTTGATTATTGCCAGTTGAGCAGCATGATTCGTCACTGCTGAGCTCCATGCTTATTGCCTGCTGATTGCGTGGTTCGTGTCTGCTCAGCTCTTTGAGTATTGCCTCCTGAGGTCCCTGTTCGGTCGCCACCTGCCGGGGACCAGCCCCAACTGATCCAGGGTATTCGAAGGAGAGATGGCCTAGGCGACTCTTTATATGCTAATCAGAGATGTCAAGAATAATAGTATGAGGAGAGCTCAGTAGGAAAATTCGGTGGAGAAAAGAGACTGAGTAGCTTGGTTTACGCGGAAGACCAATCAAACTTCAAGACAAGAAGTTTGCACCACTTACGTAGGCCGCAGGCGCCCTCTCGAATAGCGAAAGGTGCCTCACCCTAGACACCTTCTCGAGTGGGTCTTAGCAGCCCAGGCATAATTAGTAAGCGTGGTGGGTTCCGCGCTCCAGATGGAGACTCAGCTGGAAGTTAAAGGGAAGAATGACAAGGAACTTTATGAATTGGAGCTGTAAGTTAACTCTTTGACAGAGAGAGCGAGATGGTGGTGGGGGACAGCCCCCAGTGAAATCACAGGTGAGAGCACAAAGCAATACAGTAGGCAGACTCCGGTTTTTTTGGGGGGGAGATGCTCGAGAATATCCGGGTGGACTCCTGAGGCTCGATCCCGCATTTGCGTATGCCGAGCCTCCTTCCTCATGACCTTTGTCCAGAGTGGAATGCCTCCCCGGCTCCCGGCACAGGATCAGTGCATGCTCAGTCACGATATCAGTGCCTGCTCAGCCACGTGATCACTGACGGCACAGTCACGTGATCAGCGCCTCTCAGTCACGTGATCACCGTATGATAAACACGTGATCAGTGAACGACCAGCCACGTGATCACTGCATGCGCGGTCAGGTGTTCAGTTCCTGATCAGCCACCTGATCAGTGCGTGCACAGTCCCCTGATCAGCGCCTGTCAGTCACTGATCATTGCCTGATAAACACGTGATCAGTGCATGATGAGCCATGTGATCAGTGCCCGATCAGCCACGTCATCAGTGCATGCGCAGTCACGTCATCAGTGCATGATAGCCACGTGATCAGTGCATGATCAGTCACGTGATCTGGACTTGATCAGCC
>NZ_BMIQ01000024.1 GCF_014642635.1 Aureimonas endophytica | reverse complement strand
GACTGCAGTCTCCCATCTCTTGCTGACCTCTTGTTGACCTCTGCAGAATCCTGGTTGGTGGGAGCTTTTTAGTTCCTTGTTCCTTACCCGGACCTCCTGTGGTAAATGTTTTCTCCACTCTGTGGCCTGGTAAGGCTGGGTGGTCATTGGCATCCCAAAGGTGGCTAGAAGTCAATGATTTAGGCAGGCTTGTGAATAGATATGGGAGAAGGCAATGGCACCCCACTCCAGTACTCTTGCCTGGAAAATCCCATGGACGGAAGAGCCTGGTAGGCTGCAGTCCATGGGGTCGCTAAGAGTCGGACACGACTGAGCGACTTCACTTTCACATTTCACTTTCATGCATTGGAGGAGGACATGGCAACCCACTCCAGTGTTCTTGCCTAGAGAACCCCAGGGACTGCGGGGCCTGGTGGGCTGCCGTCCATGGGGTCACACAGACTCGGACACGACTGAAACGACTTCGCAGCAGCAGCAGCAGCAGCAGCAGCAGCAGTGCATAGATATCAAAAGGGTTTAGAACAGTCAGGTAGGATCACACAAGTCACCGTGAAGCAATACTTCTCCACTTAGCCAAAGCTAACAAAAGATTTCTGTTCTAGGTCAACCTAGAAGAGATCACGGAAGAGGTAAAGAAACTTAAAATCCATTAGCAAAGGCAGTTCAACCTCTCAAGAAACCTTGTGCTAGGCACAACACTCTTTTCTGGGGGTCCACGTTCCCTACAACCTCCTGATCCCATTCTGTACCCATTCCTTTGCTTCTCCCATCCTGAAACTGCCACCTGGAAGAAAGAACGACGTCGTTTTCCTTCAGAAAATGCGATTTCATGCCACATACCTTCTTTTAATACCAAGTCATACAGTTCCCTTCAGCAACCAAGAACTGACTTTTATATTGGCATTCGACAGATTGGTGAACATACCTATCAGTGATAGTAGCGCCCCTCCCCTCCCCCGCACGCACGCACACACACACACACACCCAAGATCAGAACCAAACAAAACAAAAAAAATTGCTTTCTTACGTTTCACATGTCAGGATGGTGCCAGACACTCTTATTGGATAGTCAAAAATCTCTTTTGTTTCTGTGTAAAAGGGAGGTCCTTTCAAGGCGTGAATGTTTCAGAACTTTAATTTATTTGGAAATGACCCAGCTCTTCAGTACACTGTCGTCACTTAGTTTAGCACAGGATAGAAACTCGGGTAACCAAAACACCTGGAGAAACGATTGTATGTTCAGTTCAGTTCAGTGGCTCAGTCGTGTCTGACTCTTTGGGACCCCGTGGCCTGCAGGACGCTGGGCTTCCGTGTCCATCACCAACTCCAGGGGCTTGCTCAAACTCATGTCCATCGAATCAGTGATGCCATCCAACCATCTTAGCCTCTGTCGTCCCCTTCTCCTCTGCCTTCAATCAAGACTCTCATAGGCAGATATTTTCGAGTGTAATTAGTGTTCATAGTTTATCTAAAAGCTCATATCACATTTAATTTTTCGTTTTGTTCCTGTTCTTTCGAGGTACTTTCTTGTTGACAAGCTTGTGACAGATAGAACGATATAGCAATTTTTACCTTAGAACAAACCGAGGCACTATGAACATTTTGTGCTTCATGTTGATGACTCTTAGACATGTCTACAGTAGAGGAGCAAAAACAAAACTACTAGATATTTCATATTGACTAGTTCCCAGTTCACGGGACTCTGACATTCCCTGAGGTCAAAGTTTTCTTGTATTGGAAGCAGTTGGGTTTGCAAGGGCTGCCTTGTCTTGAGACCATTGAAATAAGAACTCAGAACTTGAGCACTATTATCAAAAATCACAAGGCTCACACTGACACAGACATCAATCCAGACAGACAAGACAAGACATCTTCCAGTTTTCCGCCTGAGATGGAAAAGATTTCTTTGAGCCGTTTTTTCTGGGGAGTGGGGGGTGGGGCTGGCGGCCAGGCAGGCTTTGGGAAGGAGCTCATGGTTTGGAATTGCATATGAAAAGAACCAGCTTTCCGGGTTCCAAGGAATCAAGTTTCCTTGGAAACCAACTTTGTCCGGTTCTATAGAATATCATGGCCCTCCTAGGTCAGGTCGTCTTTCCTTTCCGTAGCCCTCGTTTGATCCCTGAATTCTAGACAGCTTGGATTGCCTCTGTGGGCTGGATGGATTGT
>NZ_BMIQ01000023.1 GCF_014642635.1 Aureimonas endophytica | reverse complement strand
CCAGTAATGCCGAAGAAACTGAAGCTGAACGGTTCTATGAAGACCTACAAGACCTTTTAGAAATAATACCCAAAAAAGATGTCCTTTTCATTATAGGGGACTGGAATGCAAAAGTAGGAAGTCAAGAAACACCTGGAGTAACAGGCAAATTTGGCCTTGGAATACAGAATGAAGCAGGGCAAAGACTGATAGAGTTTTGCCAAGAAAATGCACTGGTCATAACAAACACCCTCTTCCAAAAACACAAGAGAAGACTCTACACATGGACATCACCAGATGGTCAACACCGAAATCAGATTGATTATATTCTTTGCAGCCAAAGATGGAGAAGCTCTATACAGTCAGCAAAAACAAGACCGGGAGCTGACTGTGGCTCAGATCATGAACTCCTTATTGCCAAATTCAGACTTAAATTGAAGAAAGTAGGGAAAACCACTAGACCATTCAGGTATGACCTAAATCAAATCCCTCATGATTATACAGTGGAAGTGAGAAATAGATTTAAGGGACTAGATCTGATAGATAGAGTGCCTGATGAACTATGGACGGAGGTTTGTGACATTGTACAGGAGACAGGGATCAAGACCATCCCCATGGAAAAGAAATGCAAAAAAGCAAAATGGCTGTCTGGGGAGGCCTTACAAATAGCTGTGAAAAGAAGAGAAGCGAAAAGCAAAGGAGAAAAGGAAAGATATAAGCATCTGAATGCAGAGTTCCAAAGAATAGCAAGAAGAGATAAGAAAGCCTTCCTCAGCGATCAATGCAAAGAAATAGAGGAAAAGACTAGAGATCTCTTCAAGAAAATTAGAGATACCAAAGGAACATTTCATGCAAAGATGGGCTCAATAAAGGACAGAAATGGTATGGACCTAACAGAAGCAGAAGATATTAAGAAGAGATGGCAAGAATACACAGAAGAACTGTACAAAAAAGATCTTCATGACCCAGATAATCACGATGGTGTGATCACTGACCTAGAGCCAGACATCCTGGAATGTGAAGTCAAGTGGGCCTTAGAAAGCATCACTACGAACAAAGCTAGTGGAGGTGATGGAATTCCAGTTGAGCTATTTCAAATCCTGAAAGATGATGCTGTGAAAGTGCTGCACTCAATATGCCAGCAAATTTGGAAAACTCAGCAGTGGCCACAGGACTGGAAAAGGTCAGTTTTCATTCCAATCCCAAAGAAAGGCAATGCCAAACAATGCTCAAACTACCACACAATTGCACTCATCTCACATGCTAGTAAAGTAATGCTCAAAATTCTCCAAGCCAGGCTTCAGCAATATGTGAACCGTGAACTTCCAGATGTTCAAGCTGGTTTTAGAAAAGGCAGAGGAACCAGAGATCAAATTGCCAACATCTGCTGGATCATGGAAAAAGCAAGAGAGTTCCAGAAAAACATCTATTTCTGCTTTATTGACTATGCCAAAGCCTTTGACTGTGTGGATCACAATAAACTGTGGAAAATTCTGAAAGAGATGGGAATACCAGACCACCTGACCTGCCTCTTGAGAAACCTATATGCAGGTCAGGAAGCAACAGTTAGAACTGGACATGGAACAACAGACTGGTTCCAAATAGGAAAAGGAGTACGTCAAGGCTGTATATTGTCACCCTGCTTATTTAACTTATATGCAGAGTACATCATGAGAAACGCTGGGCTGGAAGAAGCACAAGCTGGAATCAAGATTGCCGGGAGAAATATCAATAACCTCAGATATGCAGATGACACCACCCTTATGGCAGAAAGTGAAGAGGAACTAAAAAGCCTCTTGATGAAAGTGAAAGTGGAGAGTGAAAAAGTTGGCTTAAAGCTCAACATTCAGAAAACGAAGATCATGGCATCCAGTCCCATCACTTCATGGCAAATAGATGGGGAAACAGTGGAAACAGTGTCAGATTTTATTTTGGGGGGCTCCAAAATCACTACAGATGGTGACTGCAGCCATGAAATTAAAAGATGCTTACTCCTTGGAAGAAAAGTTATGACCAACCTAGACAGCATATTAAAAAGCAGAGACATTACTTTGCCAACAAAGGTCCGTCTAGTCAAAGCTATGGTTTTTCCAGTAGTCATGTATGGATGTGAGAGTTGGACTATAAAGAAAGCTGAGCACTGAAGAATTGATGCTTTTGAACTGTGGTGTTGGAGAAGACTCTTGAGAGTCCCTTGGACTGCAAGGAGATCCAACCAGTCCAT
>NZ_BMIQ01000022.1 GCF_014642635.1 Aureimonas endophytica | reverse complement strand
CCTTGGAATGCTCCCAGAGCACGTGCGCGTGGTCCTCGGCGCCCATGGCGGCCAAGACGGCCGACACCATCCGGTCGCGCTGCGCGTCGGTCAGGTCCGCCGCCGGCGACAAGGTGACGTGGTGCAGGGCGACGGTCGCGCGCGAGCCGTCGCGCAGCGCCTGCATGTACCTGAGCGCATCGTCGGCGTTCGACAGCGGGACGCCGCCGACCAGCACGACGCGCGCCTCCTCGCCGCGGCCGAGGTGGGCCGCGAGCTGGCGCACGTCGCGCCCGGTCCGCCCGTGCCTGGTCGTCGTGACGATCATGCCGGCGGCTGCTCCCGCAGCGCGAGGAGGGCGAGGGTGGACCTCTCCAGATCCGCCCGGATCGCCGCGAGCTCCGCCGCCTCGGCGGGGCGGCCGAGGTTCGACCGCCGCGCGACCTGGTTCACGTTGCTGCCGATCCGGGCCAGCTCGCCGAGCGCGCGGGCCACGGCCTGGGCGAGGTCGTTCCGGCGACGGCGAGCGGGCGTGGGCTTCCCGCCGGCCGCCTTCACGACGGCCAGCCGGGCGAACGCCGACGGCCCGAGACCGGCCGTCTCCGCGGCGCGATCAAGGGCGGCCCGCTCGTCGGCGGAGAGGCGCAGCGTGGTGGTGGTCGACGTCCTCGACATGGGGCCTCCGGCAGGGGTCCACGGGGGGCGCAGCCCCCCTGGCCAGCGGTTGGTGCGTAGCACCAGCCATTGCTGGCTACCGTCGTAGGTCGCCACGCATGGGACTAGGCTGACGCCCCGCCGTCGCCGACGCTAGCGCGCCTCGGCGACCAGCCGCATGACCTCGCGGAGATCGGGGGGATCGAACTGGCACCCAGTCGCGACGGCATGCCCCCGGGCGCGGTCCATCACCTTCCGGATCGCGTCGCCCGAGTTCCTCTCGGCCCATCGGCAGGAGAGTGCCTCGCGGGCGATCTGGGCAGCCGTCGGTGCCACGACGCGAGGCGGGACAGGCGCACGAGGCCCCTGGTCAGGCGGATCGAAGCCGGCCAGGTCGAAGGCGACGCGCTGCACCTCGGCCCACGCCTCCGGTCCACGATCCTCAAGGACGGCGAGAACGGTCGAGGAACGACCGCGACGGTGCACCGCCAGCCACACGTGCCGGGGAAGGTGGCCGACAGGCTCATCCGCCTGCTGCTCGACGCCCGGTTCCTGCACGTCGTCGTCCTCATCGATCCCGAGGACCTTCGCCAGGCTCTTGGTCACGACGCAGGAGCGGATCCCCTTCATGGCCTTGGCGTACTCGCGCCACAGATCCGCCATCCGCGGATCGCCAGCGGAGGCCTCGAGGAGGTCGAACGGATGCATACCGGAACGGGCCTTGCGCGCCCGTTTCAGGGTGGCGCCTGCAAGCTCCCAAGCGAGGTCCCCGTGAAGGCTCACGCCCTTGGCGAGGTAGTCGACGATCGCGCCACGGGAGTCGGGAAGAGTGACGTCCTGGGCTTCGCGAACCGCCGTGTAGCCGGCGGCGCGGACGTAACGCAGGTACCGATCGATCACCCACGCTCCAAGGTCGCGAGCACCATCCTCGGTGGTCTGGCAGGGCAAGCCGATGTGCAGGTGGTAGTGCCAGCCATGCGCCTGGCTCCACGTCACCTCTGGGGCCGTCAGGACCCCGAGAACGCCCCAACGCTTCTTGGCCCGCGCCCAAGGCGCACCGCGTCGCACGTCGCGCCAAGCGGCGTCGACGACGGCGCGCAGCTCGGCGAGCGCCATCCTGCGATCGTGACGAACGGTCAGCGTCACCATCGGGGTCTGCCCCTTGCGGTAGTGGACGATGTCGTAGACCTCACCGACGCGCTCCTGGCGCTCCTTGGCGACCGAAGGCGCGCAAACGGGGCAGAGCGTGCCGGAACGGCAGCGCAGCGTGCCGGAGGTTCGCCCGACCCCGCCGGCGGACAGGTGCAGCCCCACCTCCTCCGTGTCGTGCGCGACGGTGCCGCAGGCGCAGACCGACGGGCCGCGCTTCGTCGGGTCGGAAGGGCGCAAGAGGTTCGCGGCGGTGAAGCGCAGCGCCCAGGCCCTCCTGCGCCTCGTCTGAGGCGTGATCTCACTCCCTGCGCCTTGGACCGAGGCCGAGGACGCGAGGGGGGGGGTCAACGTAGCTCCTCGATTGTCGAGGCCGCCTGCGGCGGCTGCGGACGCCGCCACGGATGGGAGTCGACGATCGACGGTGGAGGGGGTCCCAGACGGGCAGGAATGGGCACCAGAAGGCGCCCAGGCGAGGGCCTGAGGGAGGACGCGGGTCGGGCCACGATGGGTCGTAGCGTCGTGCAGCGCGCCGATGCGCGCACGCACGCTCACCCGCTCAAGCGAGCGGCGGTCGGCTTGTCGGACTGGTCAGGAAACGCTATAATCATTGCGTGTCCCGGCTCTACGAGCCGGACTTCCTAGTGAAGGCTCTCAACCGCTCGGCCCGCCAAAGATCGAAGCGTGTTGATCGCCGGGACCAACTAATCGGAACGCCGTCCCGCACCCCGCGGGGCGGCGTTTCTGCATTGTGGGCTCAGCGCGCTGGATTCGGCAAGCCGGCTACGCCGCACCCCCATCCAGCCCTGCACAAGGCTCCAGGGAGGCTTTGCCTCCCCGCCGCGCCTTCGGCTTGGCGCCCCTCCACTCTCGCCAGCGAGGCCTCAGGGGAATGCCAGCAGGGTGGCTGCGCCCCCCTCCCGTCCTTCCCCTGCATCGAGCGTTGGGACCGCTCCGCGGCGTCAAGCACGGCCTTGGGGACCGAGGCTCGGTCGCTGCGCTCCCTGCGCCCGCACCACTCCCCAAGCCCGCGCTTGACCCCTCTCCGCGCTCCTGCCCACTGGACGAGCGTGGCGCGCGGCGGAGCCGTCGCGTGGGGCGTCTCAGGCCGGGGAGCTGCCGCCGGCGACCTTCTGGACCCAGCTCTTCGAGACCGGCGTCCCCTCGCCGGTCATGCGCTCGGCGATCGCCGCCATCGCCATCCCCTCCCCGCGGAGCGCCCGGGCCCGAGCGACGAGGGCGCCGTCGAAGGTTCGCGAGGACGGGGCGCGGGCCGGGGTGCCGCCCGCACGAGGCCTCGGCTCGGGTTGAGGGTCAGCCTTTTTACGGGTTGACGGCACGACGACGCGCTCGATCCGGCGCAACGCGCCGCGGACGGCCTTGCGCTGGTCCGCCGACATGGACGGCCAAGCGTCCACGAGATTGGTCGCCGCCCTCTCGAACGACGTATGCGCGCGCTCCTGCTTCTGGACGGACTCGATGCCCTGCCGGGTGAGGAGGTGGGCGACGATCTGTCCGCGCCACTGCTGGCGCTCTTCGTCGGTCGCGTCCTGGGGCAGGTCCGAGAGCGCCGGGGCGTGATCGGGGGAGGCCGCCCAGAAGGGCATCGAGTGCACCATGCGCTGCCGGACGCGCTTGGCCTCCCGGTCGTAGTACGGGGCCAGGCACTGGACCCTTTCACCCCTGCGACGAAACTGCATTCACACCTCCTGAAACCTGATCCTCAGCCATGCTGTGGGCAGACAATCCGCCCGTCAAGTGGCTGACCAAATGCCTGACGATCACACCTTTTGTGGTATGATAGTCAGGCTGACCGTCAACCCACTTATTGCCTGACCATAGGTGTGATGGTCATCCCCTGAATTGCCTGACTATGGGTGTGATGGTCAGCCTAATTTCAGACTGCGAAGACGGCGAGGCCGGGTTGACGCCCGAACGGCGCGCATAGGCTCCCGGCCCGCCGTCCCCAAGGGGGATGGCGGCGAGCGCAGCGAGGGGAGCGCGCCGTCCGGGCGTCACCGAGCCGCGGGGCCCCGGATCTACGCGGGAGGAGGGTGGCGCGCAGCGCCAGGGCGGGACACGCGGCCCGCCCGGCCCTCCGGAGCGTCGATCTGGGGTAGGCGAGGGAAACCCGGCCGGATCAGCGGCGCGGGCCTCGGTACTCGTTGAAGTCCAGCTCGGGCAGGGGCAGGCGGACGCGACGGGCCTCGATCAGCCGGTCGCGCTCGCGGTCCTCGCGGGCCTGTCGCCGGCGCTCGGCCTCCTCGGCCGCACGGGCCTCGTCCGACAACCGGCGACGGGCCGCGTCGAGCAGCACCGCTTCCGTTCCAGAGGCGAGCGTCGGCTCCGCGGCAAGGACTCGCCGGGCAGCGCCGAGGAGCGCCAGCTCATCGGCCGTGCGCCGCTCCTCGATCGCATGCCAGCGGCGAGCTGCCTCGGCGTCGGCACGCCACAGGCGATCGAGCGGACCGAAGACGGCCGCGGCGTCGGCTGCGGCCTTGCGGGCATCCGCCCGCCGGGCGTCGATCGCCGCGAGGGTCGCGCGGGCCTCGTCGACCTCGCGCCGCCACTCGACGCGCTGCCCCGTCAGGATCGACCAGAGGCCGCGCGGCTCGGGCCGCTCGCAGGCCGCGCGGGCGCGGCGCTCGACGTCGAGCCAGCCGTAGAACGCGGCGTGCGAGGCCTCGCGGGCCTCGTGCTCGCGTTCCCGCGCGCGGGCCAACGCCGACGGCTCGGGCAGGTCCCGGAGCGTCGCCGCGAGCCGCGAGCGGGCCTCGGCCTCCCGCCGGTCGAGGTCCACGACCGCGCGGGTGACTGGCTCGGCCGCGAGGGCGCGGAGGTCGGCCGCGAGCGCCGTCAGGCGCGGGGTGACGATCCCGCGGAGACGGTGGACGGCGACGGCTTCCGCCGCCCGGCGAGGGCATCGACGCGGTTGCTCACGTCCGTCACCAAGAGGTGGAGCTGGCGCTGGCTCAGGAGGACCGCCTCGAGGAGCTGCCTCAGCTCCTCGATCGGACTGGGCCGGTCGCCCTCCGGCTCCTCCAGGAGCGCGAGCAGCGGCTGGAGGGCCGTCACGCCGTCCCGGGCCTGGGTCGCGATCCGGCCGACCTTGGTTGCCGTTTCCAGAATCTTGGCGGGCGTCGGAGCCGGGACCGGCTTCGGGTTCGACATGCTGCACCTCCTGCATGCGGGCGCCAACGGCGGCCCGCTTCTCCCTGACGATCCGATCGAGCGCCCCGACGTCGACGCCCCCGGCCCGCACCACCCACACGCCGGAACGGCTTCCGGAGGCCACCTGGAGGCCTTCGAGCGCGAGCGCCGACCGGAACGCCGCCGGACTGTCCGACGCGCTCCACGCGGCCCGCACGGCCGCCTGCGCGGCGGGCAGGTCGACGCCCTGCCGGGCAGCGGCAGCACGCGCGGCCGAGCCGGTCGCGCTGCGCGGCGGCTCGGGCGGCTGGGCCGCGCGAACGGCGGCCGCCACGTCGGGGCGGGTCGCGTCCAGCGCGGCGGCGACGGCGGCCGCGCGCCGGCTCGGGGTGAGGGCATGGCCCCAGTCCGCCTCCAGGACACGCGCGACGGCCTCCAGGCGGGCGTACGAGTGCCCGTCGTCCAAGGCGCGCCCGTCCGGCCCCACGTGCCCCACGACGAGGTGCCAGTGCCGGGGGGAGCCACCCGGCTCGGAACGCTCCTTGGAATGCTCCCAGAGCACGTGCGCGTGGTCCTCGGCGCCCATGGCGGCCAAGACGGCCGACACCATCCGGT
>NZ_BMIQ01000021.1:0-2500 GCF_014642635.1 Aureimonas endophytica | reverse complement strand
AGGTGCGGTAACACGCACTGGAGGGCCGAACCCGCATCTGTTGCAATAGATTGGGATGACTTGTGGCTAGGGGTGAAAGGCCAATCAAACTCGGAAATAGCTGGTTCTCCGCGAAATCTATTTAGGTAGAGCGTCGGATGAACACCGTGCGGGGTAGAGCACTGAATGGGCTAGGGGGACTTACCGTCTTACCAAACCCAATCAAACTCCGAATACGCACGAGTGCTGTCCGGCAGACACACGGCGGGTGCTAACGTCCGTCGTGAAGAGGGCAACAACCCTGACCTCCAGCTAAGGTCCCGAAGTCACGGCTAAGTGTGAAAGGATGTGAAGATCCCAAAACAACCAGGATGTTGGCTTAGAAGCAGCCATCATTTAAAGAAAGCGTAACAGCTCACTGGTCTAAACAAGGGTCTTTGCGCCGAAAATGTAACGGGGCTGAAGCCGTGCACCGAAGCTGAGGATTCGTGTCTTGCGACACGAGTGGTAGCGGAGCGTTCCGTAGGCCTGTGAAGGGGTACCCGTGAGGGACCCTGGAGGTATCGGAAGCGAGAATGCTGACATGAGTAACGATAAAGGGTGTGAGAGACACCCTCGCCGAAAGTCCAAGGGTTCCTGCTTAAAGTTAATCTGAGCAGGGTGAGCCGGCCCCTAAGGCGAGGCCGAAAGGCGTAGTCGATGGGAACCACGCGAACAATCGTGGGCCTGGTGGAGAGTGACGGATCCCGTGTGTTGTGAGGTCTTATTGGATTGATCTTGCAGCGAAGGGGTTCCTGGAAATAGCCCCACCGAATAGACCGTACCCGAAACCGACACAGGTGGACTGGTAGAGCATACCAAGGCGCTTGAGAGAACTCTGCTGAAGGAACTCGGCAAATTGCACGCGTAACTTCGGAAGAAGCGTGACCCTTTTGGACGCAAGTTCGAGGGGGTGGCACAGACCAGGGGGTAGCGACTGTTTACCAAAAACACAGGGCTCTGCG
The DNA here is from genome assembly GCF_014642635.1 of Aureimonas endophytica. Taxonomy (GTDB): domain Bacteria; phylum Pseudomonadota; class Alphaproteobacteria; order Rhizobiales; family Rhizobiaceae; genus Plantimonas; species Plantimonas endophytica. The sequence goes on along the minus strand of NZ_BMIQ01000021.1, from coordinate 1,517 downwards.
AAGTCTGTAAGACGACGTATAGGGTCTGACGCCTGCCCGGTGCTGGAAGGTTAAGTGGAGGGGTGCAAGCTCTGAAACGAAGCCCCAGTAAACGGCGGCCGTAACTATAACGGTCCTAAGGTAGCGAAATTCCTTGTCGGGTAAGTTCCGACCTGCACGAATGGCGTAACGACTTCCCCGCTGTCTCCAGCAGAGACTCAGTGAAATTGAATTCCCCGTGAAGATGCGGGGTTCCTGCGGTCAGACGGAAAGACCCCGTGCACCTTTACTATAGCTTTACACTGGCATTCGTGTCGGCATGTGTAGGATAGGTGGTAGGCTTTGAAGCGTGGGCGCCAGCTCGCGTGGAGCCATCCTTGAAATACCACCCTTATCGTCATGGATGTCTAACCGCGGTCCGTCATCCGGATCCGGGACAGTGTATGGTGGGTAGTTTGACTGGGGCGGTCGCCTCCCAAAGAGTAACGGAGGCGCGCGATGGTGGGCTCAGACCGGTCGGAAATCGGTCGTCGAGTGCAATGGCATAAGCCCGCCTGACTGCGAGACAGACAAGTCGAGCAGAGACGAAAGTCGGTCATAGTGATCCGGTGGTCCCCCGCGTGGAAGGGCCATCGCTCAACGGATAAAAGGTACGCCGGGGATAACAGGCTGATGACCCCCAAGAGTCCATATCGACGGGGTTGTTTGGCACCTCGATGTCGACTCATCGCATCCTGGGGCTGGAGCAGGTCCCAAGGGTATGGCTGTTCGCCATTTAAAGCGGTACGTGAGTTGGGTTCAGAACGTCGTGAGACAGTTCGGTCCCTATCTGCCGTGGGTGTCGGAGCATTGCGAGGATCTGTCCCTAGTACGAGAGGACCGGGATGGACACACCTCTGGTGGACCTGTTGTGGCGCCAGCCGCATAGCAGGGTAGCTATGTGTGGACTCGATAACCGCTGAAGGCATCTAAGCGGGAAACGAACCTCTAAACGAGTGCTCCCTATCAGGGCCGTGGAAGACCACCACGTCGATAGGCCGGGTGTGGAAGCGTGGCAACATGCGAAGCTTACCGGTACTAATCGCCCGATCGTCTTGATCCCTCCCATTCGCCCATGCCCGTCCCCAAAAGGGACCGGGCATGGTTCATTCGCCAGCGCGCTCACGACGACGATCTTCCAGATCGTCGCTTCCGCTGGGGCGGTCCTTCGGACCGACGCCCGGTCGGGCTTGCGGCCCTTCGGGCCGGAGCGCACTGCCGAAACCCCCTGCACCAGCACGCCGCGCACCACGCGCCGCGCCCCGAAAACCCAGCTTCTCAGCTTGCCGTTCGCCGACCTGGTGGCTTCGCGGAGACCCCAACACCCGATCCCATTCCGAACTCGGCCGTGAAACGCTCCAGCGCCCATGATACTTCGTCTCAAGACGCGGGAAAGTCGGTCGCCGCCAGGTCCGCAAACCGCAAGCTTCTCTCTCCACAACACACATCACAAACATCACCCGCCGCACCCCACAACCCACCCAACGCGGCAACGGGCG
>NZ_BMIQ01000020.1 GCF_014642635.1 Aureimonas endophytica | reverse complement strand
TCGATCGCTGCCGCAACATGATTTGCGAGCATCGTTCCCCTCGGGTCCAACCCGACCGGGAGGAGGTTCACATTCGACAAAGCTTCGCCGTTCGGGAAAATTGGCATTTCCCGTTGACTTGGCCTGAGGCTTTGGAGAAGATCAGAACCGCGACGAACTGTTCTTCTCTGGCCTTGCCAGATGTGACCCGACCCTAACCCGGTCGGGTTTTGCATTTTCAGCACCAATGACTCGGCGCTGATCGCCAACGATGCCCGCCGCGCGTTCCTGTGGCAAGTCCGCTTCCGCTCGACCGATGCAAGCTCGGCGCAAGGTTGCCATGTCCTCCTGCCCTCCTGACGGAGTCCGATCACGGAGACCTGACGGAGGCCGGCCGCCGGTCCCTGAGGAGACCGGAAGCCCTCCGCATGGAGGTTCAATGCCCGTCCAGTCGCTGACTTATTCCGAGCTGGCCGAGATCTGGGGAATCTCGAAGGAGGCTGCACGGAAGAAGGTGGAAGGTCTCCGCCTGCCGCGCCGGATCGGCAACGACGGCAAAGCCCGCGTCCAGATCGACCTCGAAGAGGTGAGGCATACGCCCAAGGCCTCCAGGCCGGAGACCGTTAGCCCTCCGGGCGCCGATCCTGCCGGAGGACTGCCGGCCTCCGACGCCGGAGACCCTGAGGAGACCGGGCGGTCTCCATCCCCGGAAGTCCTGCTACTTCAAGGACGTGTCGCCGATCTTAAAAGTGATCTCGAAAGAGAACGGGCCGAACGGCTCGCCGAGCGGGACCGGGCCGACCGCCTCGCTGGCGAGTTGAATGATCGCAGTCGCCGACTCGAAAACCTTGTCGATGAACTCCTCGAGCTTGCCGCGCTCCGCGAGCGACTCGTCGCCTCCGATCGCCAGCATGACGAAGCCGAGAAGCGGCACGTCGCCGAACTGGAAAAGATCGCGGCGGCCGGCCGCTCGGAAGCCGAACGGGCTCGGGCGGAGCTTGAGGCGTGGAAGGCAATGCCCTGGTGGAAGCGTCTCGCCGGCTGAAATTACCGGCGCTGTCGAATTCGACGGGGCGCATTACCTCACCCTCTCCGACGACGGAGGGGTGCAAGCCATGGCCGATCGCAGCGATCTCGAAACCGCACGACAGGCCGGCCGGTTCGTCGGCGCGCTTCTCGATAGCAGTCCAGATATGTGTCCCTGGACGAGGGACGAGCGAGTCGACCTTCAAGGCGCGTGGTTCACGGGCTTCCAGGAAGGGCGGTGGGCACGCATTCAGATTGATGCAGCCGAGTGGCCGCCGATCGAGATTAGTCTCGACGTGCTGAAAGGCCGTGCGGAATAGTCGACCTTATGCCAGATCATTGCAGAACCGAGACCGGAGCGGATGTCCCCGCCTGCAAGATCAAGAGGGGATAGGATGCCGTTCTCAACACCCCCGGAAGAGGACACCTATTGGCGGCGCGTATGGCTGTTCGCCATGTTCTGCTTCCTCGCTATCATCCTTGCCGTGGCTTTCCGTGTCAGCATGTAAGGCTGAAGAACCCGCTCCTCCAGGCCCTGCACTTGTCGGAACACTCGCATGGCTTCGTGGTTATCGGACCAGATGGGAATATCGTCCGACGCTTCAGTGCCGTTCCGCCAGACGCCTTCTATGGACACGCTGACTTGGGATCAGTTCGTAAAGACGCATGACGCCGGCCGTTTCGTCGGCGCGCTCTATGAGTTCGGCGCCTGGATGTGCCCATGGCCACCCGGCACGGATGAGCCGGAGCATCGAAAGGCATGGCTCGCCGGCTTTGCTGTAGGGCGATTTGCCCGGCAGCGGATGGATCCTGAAACATTCGATCCCAAGCCGGTAGACAGCCGATCGTCACGCGGCTGAACGCTTTGAGGTTGCGAGCGGCGAAGCGCATTCGACATGAAGGGATATGTCCCTTTCTGATCGATACGAACGAGCCATTCGTGAAGCCGCTCAACTCCGTGAAGAACGCTTGCAACTCCGGGAGCACTCTAAGGCGCTGCGTGCCGAGCGTGCTGGCATTTCTGAGGCAATAGCGCAGGAACGAGCGAAGCGGCGTCATAACGTGCCCTTCGGTTTGTTCTCGTCATTGGATGATCACAAGTGAAGCGGCAATCCATTCCTATGTTTTCACTCGGAACCCATGCAGTGGCGTGTTGATTTCCGGAGCGGGACTTGAACGAACCTCCAACGTGACGACCTGAAGCGTCCGCCGCTGCTCCTCCAGGTATCGGCGGACGTTTCGCGTTTAAGCTTCGGTAACCCTCTTCCGGCACGCTCGGTGTTGCATCATCAGTCGATAGAGATGCGCCAACCGCAGCGGAGCCTTTATTGCGTTCTGGCTCCGCTGCGGTTCACCCGAACGGGTGATAGCATGAAGCATATCAGGCATTCCCCTTCGTAAGACAGCAGCATAACTGGCTTTGCTTTGAGGGAACCCATCAAGCACTCGCTTATTTCCAAAGCGGGACCGTAATTGATCCCTCTGACAACCCGGACATGACCCAAGCAGGCGCCCGCCGATGTTACTCCATGCGTCGGCGGGCGTTTTTCGTTCAGCGAAGCTGAACTGTCAGGCGCTATCGAATTTCTACGAGAGTTCGGGAACGGCTTTCGAGCTTGTCAGCGGAAAAAGCAATTGGGCGATCTCCGAGGGGGAGACCGGCTTCTGACAAAACGGAATGTCGCGATAGGCGGGCGGGATGCCGTCCAGGTCATAGCCGGTCGCGAAGGCGCAGGGCACGCCGCATGCGCGCAAGGCGTCAACAAGCGGGAACGCCTTATCATCCTCCAGATCGATGTCGATTACCGCCCCGTCAAGGAGGAGGCCGCTGGCTATGACATCCATAGCCCGAGCAACAGTCGAGATAGGACCGACCACCTCGGCTCCGTAGCTCTCGAAGTCGTAAGCGATCTCGTCCGCGATCAGGAACTCGTCCTCTACGATCAGAACGCGCTTGTGCGCCAAGCTGAACGGCGGCGTCGAGGAGGGAATGAAGCGTTCCGACATGGCTTTCGTCACCTGTCGCGTCATTTTCGAGCGAAATAGTGCAGGGCTAAAAAATAGCCAGGCGACCTTCCTCCGAGCTTGAGGTTACCGGCAACGCGGCGCCCGTCCAGCTTTGCTCCTATAGGCGGATGGCGTGCCGATCCTGCCGGCTTACTCCTCCGGCGCCGCGATCCGCTTCGCGATCTTGGCGACCGTGGCGCGGGAGCATCCAAAGGCCCCCTGCACTTGCGTCCACGACGATCCGGCTTTCAACATCGCCGCGATGCCGGCATTGCGCTTGTCGTCTTCGGGGCGGCCTTTGTAACGCCCTTCGGCCTTCGCCTTTGCCTGCCCTTGAGCCTGCCGGCGGCGGCGATCCTCGTAATCTTTCCGGCTGACGGCGGCGAGCACGTCCAGAAGCATCGCATTCATCGTCTGGAACATCCGGCCGGTGAAATCGTCGGACGCCGTGGCGAGCATCCACGAGGTCGGAAGGTCCAGCGCCACGACGCGGACCTGACGGGCGTCGAGTTCCGCGCGGAGCTTCTGCCAATCGCCGGCCGTCAGACGCGATAGACGGTCCACCTGTTCGATGAGGAGCACATCGCCGGGACGGCTGTCAGCCAGAAGTCGGAAGAGTTCGGGACGGGCGAGCTTCGCGCCGCTCTCGTTCTCGACATAGGTCGAAGCGATCCGAAGACCGCGCTCCTCGGCGAAGGCTTCCAGATCAGCGCGAGCGCGGCCGGCGTCCTGTTCGGCGGTCGAGGCGCGGAGATAGAGACGGGCGAGCATGGGAGGGACCTTCCGAACTGCCAGAGTTCAATTTGGATGGTTCACACCGTATCAGTTCATTTTGGATGGTCAATGCATACATATTGAACCAGAAAACCAATGGTCTCCTAGAGGCATATTCAAAATGAACCATCCGGCCAGCGTGGTTTCGCTCTCCACTTTCCGGCAAATATTGCCATGTGCCCTGCATGGACAGGGAGATGGTCCAGCGACACCTCGATCAAACTCGCCGACCTCGAAGCATTACCTCTCCGTCTACCTCGACATGCTACAATATGCATATTCAACATATTTCGCGTGGACGAGATGATAGAAGAAGAAAAACGGAAATACGTAAAACTCGATGAGCAACGCTGGTTGCAGATCGAAACCGAATACCAGATTGGCGATACGACCCTCGAGGACCTGTCAGCCCGGCACGGTCCATCGGTGCGCGCGATCCAGATGCGCTTCCGTGAGCGCGGTATAGAACGAGGTGCTGCCGCCCCTGCGCTCGCTCCGGCCGTCCAGCGCCGATCCCGCGCCGATACTGACGACTTGATGGCGAAGGCGAAGGAAGTTCGTCAGCAACAGTATGACGGTGCGGACTTGATCGAACGTCTCGTTCTCGGTCAGCTTGAAGCAGCTCAGGCCGATCCGTCATCCGCCGCCAAAACCGCCGGCGTCATGAAGGCGCTCTCCCTCGCAGCCGCAGCCCTCGAACGAACATCCACGCTTAAGCGCCAAGCGCTCGGTATCGATAGCGACTCAGCGTTCGGGCGCGAACTCCCGGTGCTCACGATTGACGATATCACGCAAGAAGAGATCAACGCCATCCAACGCGGCGATGAAGATAGCAACGACGAGATCGTTGACGAATATTTGCCGGCCGAATGCGTGTGAACGGGGCAAGTTTTCATCAGGCAAATGCAAACCGCCGCGGAAGGGCGAAGTCTTAGAAAATTCGCGTTTCCCCGAAGGGTAAGATGCCTGTGAGCGCCGAGAAAATTTCGACCTGCAATCTTCGATGCTTTCGATCTCCGGTTCCTATGTCGATTTATCTAGAGAACACATACTGAACAATGTTACAATGGGTATATCCTCAAAGGTAACAACCCATCACATGCCAGATCATCGCAAAATCGTCTTGAACTCCGGCCGCGTCCATCAAATTGAACGTCTCTCGGAACTTCGCAAAACAAGTCTAGCCGGCGCAGTCGAAACGCTCGTCGCCGATCGTGTTAAGGCTGGCGAGATCCCGCCTGGCTTTCCCGCGTTCAAGATCGCTCGCGAGAACGAGCGGCTCGTCATCGTGCTCGACGGCCACGAGCTTAGCCCGGTCGCGCCAGACGCCGCTTCAAAGTTCGGCGCCGAGCTGGTTGTGCTCGCCGGCCGGCCGGCCGGCTCCGCGTCGCTTGATCTCGGCGACGAAAACGTTCTCGTCGCTCGTTGCAGCGGCTACGGCTTCACCATCTCGGCCGGCGGCGCTCGGCTCACGGTCTCGCGTTCCATGCTGGCCGAGATCGGCGAGCAGATCCTCGAGGCCGCCCGATGAGTCCGAATGCTCTCCTGATGCTGGCCGGCGTCACACTCGGCTCGTTCAGCGCACATGACACCTTCGTGCACATAGGCGGCGCGGAACTGCACATCGCTCGCCGGAGCGATGTGGCTCACGTCGCGAAGAAGCTGGACGCGCTCTGGTCTGCACCGATCGGCTTCGGCTTCGAGGTAAAATCTGATGCATCGCCGGTCCCCGTCTCGTTCATTCGAGAGTCGAACGGCGTCATAGTTCGGCAGGGCACTACGAGAACGACGATCGATGACACCGCGCTTGTGCTCCTTTCGAAGCAGCTTTCGAAGCTCGCTCGGAGCCGATGAGCGGCGGCATCTTCGATTAAGGTCGCCATCGGCCGCTATAAATGATTTGGGCTCCGGGTCGGCAAACCCAGAGCCCGAAATTTGGTTTGCTGGTCTCATGCAGCAGGTATGTCGATACCACAACACGCGCAGTTGCGCAAGCCCACGGACGACAGTCTCGAAGCGATCGAAGCAGCTCTCGCCGCACTCGATGACGAACCCGTGTGTGCGCCGCCGCCTACGACTTGGGTGCGCCAGGAGCACCACGAGCGGGACGAGTGGCACGAATGGCTCATCGAAGAATTCGGCATTGATCCTGGCGAGCTGAGCCGAAATTTTGTAAATTCTAAAACACCCAAACAGCGATGCTGGAATGAGTTCGTCCGCCTTCTACGGCAGGGCTTTCCGGCCGATGAAGCGAGCCGAGAAGCGCGGCGTCTCGCGGAGCTTCCTTTAGTGAGGGGCACGACATCACATTCTCGCTCCTCTTCGTCCATCACGTTACGCGCCATCTCGTCCATGAAGAGGCGGCGGGTCGTTCATCGTCGCAGACCGGCCGGCCGTCATCGGTTCGATGAGCACGACGCCGCCGGCTGGCATAACGCGCTGGCCGCTATCCCCGGATGCGAGGTGTGGACATTCGATATTCTTCTCGCGAAGGATCTCCAGCGTCGGGCATACGCTCAGACGGATCGCGGGACGGCGCACTGGCTCAAACGCCGTCTGGATCGCCAGCTCCGGAAGGCGCTCGGCTATGTGCCGGAGATGATTTTCGCTATCGGCATCGAGTCGCGATCCGGTTTGAACCTTCACGTCCATATCGTCGCCGCGATACAGCCGCAGCACCGCCCGGCCGTTCTGGAGGCGCTGAGGGCCTTCGCTGAGGTGCCGGCCGCCCGGAAGCCCTGGATCGATCACAAGCGCGCCAGAACGGCCGGCAAGGCGGTCTACGCCATCGAGAACGCCCGCGAGACCGAGGCGATGGGTTTCGTGCCCGGCCGAACTGTCATCGTCTCCCAGAACGTGAAGAGCGCGGCGACGGCTGCTTGCAGCAGCGCCGTCACCAAGCGGCCTACATCCCGTCCGGCCGTCCGACCGACAGACGAATCGGCAGTATCAATCAATATTGACTTATCATCATTGGAGAGTGTTGCTTATGACTGTGACCAATACGCAATAGACGCAGGCGTTGATTTGAATCATGAAGCACCTGTCACGGTCTCTTCACGAAACAAACCCGATGCAGCCAAATACCTTTATCTCGGACTCGCAGTTTGCGAGCCTGCTGGACGCGCTCGTTCAAGCGGCAACGACTCTAATCAACTTGCCCGAGCTGATCGATCGAGACGCGCTCGCGATGGCCCTCGCCGCCGGCGGCATATGCCCGGCGTCAATCCGCCACGATCTCGAGCGCGAGCGCCGCCGCCTGGCGAAGCCGAACCCATCCCGACGCACGACGGCATCTCACAAGTCCTGGGAGCGCTTCCGGGCGTCGATCGAACAGACAATCCGCGAATTGAACAGCGAGAAGCCGCCGAAGCCGCGCATCCGCGTCCGCGCACACTCCCGGAAGCTCTTTTCGCCCCATCACAGTGAGCCCGATTTTCATTCGGAGTGAGGAGTCGATCAAAACCTTCAAGTAGAACGCCGCAGAGAAGCGCTTCAGCCGGGAGCGTATTTCCTCCCGGTTCCTCTCTCAGAGCGCGCCAGCGGCCCGCCAAATCGGTTTCCTACCGTCTTCGATGCGTTTTCGAAGGGCGCGAACCTCTTCTGATATGAACTTGTAGGTGTGGAAGGCAGGGTTTTGTCCCCACTCCTCCGAGCGCCCATCCGAAGCCAGGTCTTCCATTCTGGCGCGACGATCGTCACAACGTTGGAGGCGTTCCGCGTCCACGACATCCGTCTTTCTCGGACCTCGATCAGCCCGAGCCGCCGCGCCTCGCGCATAGCGTTCTTCACGGTCGAGACCGACACGCCGGCCGTCGCCGCGATCGCGGCAAGGAACAGCTCACAGCGCCCGCGCCGCTGCACTTCGATGGCGATGACGGACAACACCGCGGACTCGCCGGCCGTGAACAACGCGGCGACACCAGGCGGCAACATCCCGGCCGCCACCCACCTCCGGCGCCGTTCTAAACTCGCCGCCGATCTCGGCCGCGATCCGACTCGTCGCTGTTCGGGCTTCTGAACGCTCTGGGAGGCCTTTCCGAGCGCCCGCCGGGCCTCGATAGCCTCGGCGAGTTCCTGCGCCTCCTCGGCCGTCACAAGGCCAGCGGCATGGGCCTTCCAGAGCGTTCTGGCGATCTCGTCCAGCTGCGACGGACGCGCGCCGTCGATCGCTGCCGCAACATGATTTGCGAGCATCGTTCCCCTCGGGTCCAACCCGACCGGGAGGAGGTTCACATTC
>NZ_BMIQ01000019.1 GCF_014642635.1 Aureimonas endophytica | reverse complement strand
GCTCGGTGGCCCCTTGCGACAGCTGCTCGGCCGTCGCGGCGGATTGCTGCGAGCCGGCCGCGACCTGGCTCGCCGAGGAGATCACGTCCGAGACGATCTCGCGCAGCTTGTCGCCCATCGCGTTCATGGCGCGCAGGAGGTCGCCGATCTCGTCCTGACCCTTGGCTTCCACCGTCTGCGTCAGGTCGCCGGCGCCGATGTCCTCGGCGAGCTTCACCGAGCGGGCGAGGCCGCGCGAGATCGACAGCGACATCCAGACCGCCGCCGCGACGCCGAGGCCCAGCGCGCCGACCACCAAAGCGAGCAGCATCGCGCGGGTCGAGGCATAGGTCTCCTCGGAGGCCCTGACCGCACCGACGGCCGTCGCCGTCGCGTCCGCGTTCATCGCGTCGATCCGTTCGACCGCCTTATGCGAGGCCGGGATGAGACGGGTATTGATGATCTCCATCGTCCGGCTGAGATTGTTCTCGAGGCCGCGATCGACATAGGCGCGCAGTTCGCCGTAATACTTGTCCCAGTCGCTTCGGATCGCCGCGAGATCGTCCGCGTGGATCGCTCCGGCACGCATCTGGCCGATCGCCTCGAGCATGGCTTTCAGATTCGGATCGTTGCCGGCGAAGGTCGCGGCGGTCTCGCGGATCTTGTTGATGTCGGTGCGCGTCACGGCGGCGACCGCCTGCATCCGGCTGCGAAGCATGTATTGCTGCACTTCCAGGAGATGGCCGATGGCTTCCGCCGCGCCTTCCTTGTTCTCGGCGACGAGCCTGGTGCGCAGTCCGTCCAGCTTGGCGAGCAGGGCGTCATAGGTGGGGCGCGTCGTGTCGAACAGCGTGCTGCCGATCGAGAGATCCACCTTCGCGCTGAGCTGCAAGGCATCGGCCGCCGCCGTCTTGACCTCGGCGAGCGCCGCCTTCAACTCGTCGATTTTCGGGCGCGAGGCTTCCGGCATGGCGGCCAGCAGCTTCTCGATACTGGCATCGATCGCCTTCCAGGTCGCGTCCACGTCGTGGCCGAGCTTTTCCGCCTCGGTGGGGCCGTTGGTGACGGCGCGGGCCACGGCACGGCGGATGTCGGTCACGCCGTTCTGGACGCGCAGCGCCTGCTCGACCTGGATGAATGGACCTTGCGAGAAGCCCGTCATCCGGTCGTTGCTGTCTTTCAGGCTCGCGATCCCGGCATAGCCGGCGCCGGCCAGGAGCACGAGCACGGCGCCGAAGGATCCCAGCAGCTTGGTCTTGATGGTCAGACGCATGGGAGAGGACTCACGGATATAGGGGAATGAAGGAAACTGGTCGGGCAGGTCCGCCGGACGCGGAAGCGTCCTTCGGCGGGACCGTCTCGCGCCGTGGCGCCTTCCGAAGAGCGGGAAGGACCGGCGCCATCTGCGCGATCATTCCCGAAGCCGGCTAAGGAAGTGCTTACATCGGGAGATTTCGGTCCCGGACATTCGGGACCGGCATTCGCCGCCTATCAGGCGCTCATGCGCTCGAAGCCGTCCGGGGCCTCGGTCTCGCCGGCGAGATCGAGGTCGAACCCGTTCCGACCGGCGGGCGCTGGCTTGGAGGCGATGGGCTTCTTCGGCGCCGGGCGGGCGGCGGCCGCGAAGCGGCCGACCTTCGCCTGGAGCGCGTGGATGTCGCGCTCGGAGCCCGGACGGGCCGTGGCGCGGGGCGGCGTGCGACCGTCGCCCTCCGGCAGCCGGAAGAAGGCGGCCCGTTCGTTGAGGCGCATGGCCTCGGCCGAAAGCTGCTCGGCCGTCGCCGACATCTCGTTGGCGGCCGAGGCGTTCTGCTGCGTCACCTGATCGAGCTGCTGGATGGCCTGGTTGATCTGCTCGGCGCCGGCATTCTGCTCGCGGCAGGCGGCCGAGATCTCGCCGACGAGTTCCGAGGTGCGCTGGATGTCGGGCACCAGCTGTTCCAGCATGCGGCCGGCCTCTTCCGAGATCGACAGCGTCGAGGTCGAGAGTTCGCTGATCTCGGCGGCGGCCGTCTGCGAGCGCTCGGCGAGCTTTCTCACTTCCGAGGCCACCACCGCGAAGCCCTTGCCGTGCTGGCCGGCCCGCGCCGCCTCGATCGCCGCGTTCAGTGCCAGAAGGTCGGTCTGGCGGGCGATCTCCTGCACGATGCGGATCTTGTCGGCGATGGTGCGCATCGCCTCGACGGAATTGGCCACCGCCTTGCCGCTCTTCTCCGCATTGCCGGAAGCCTGCGCCGCGATCTTCTCCGTCGTCGTCGCGTTCTCGGCATTCTGCCGGATGTTCGCCGCCATCTCCTCCATCGCGGAAGACGCCTGTTCCGTCGCCGCCGCCTGTTCGGTGGCGCCCTGCGACAGCTGCTCCGCCGTCGCCGAGGATTGCTGCGAGCCGGCGGCGACCTGCGAGGACGAGCCGGTGACGTCGGAGACGATCTCGCGCAGCTTGTCGGTCATCGCGTTCATGGCGCGCAGGAGGTCGCCGATCTCGTCCTGGCCCTTGGCCTCGACGGTCTGCGTCAGATCGCCGGCGCCGATGTCCTCGGCAAGCTTCACCGAGCGAGCGAGGCCCCGGGCGATCGAGATCGACATCCAGAGTGCGGCGGCGACGCCGAGGAGAACCGCGCCGATCACGATCGCGATCAGGGTCAGGCGCGTCGATTCGTAGGCGGTTTGTGCCGAGGCGACATAGGACCTCGCGGTTTCGGTGGCCTTGGCGTTCATTTCGTCCAGGCGCTTGCTGAAACGATCGGCAGCGGTCACGACCTGATCGTTGAGGATGGTCTGGGCGACGGCGAAATCGTTGCGCAGGCCGATATCCGTCTGTTGGCCCATCACGGTGGCGGCTGCGTTCCAGAGCTCCTGCATCTTATGCACGAGAGCTTTGTTGCTCTGGCCGGCAGGCGACGCTTCGATCCGGTCGAGCTCGCCGCGAATGGCCGTATCGAGCGTCTTCGCCGTCTCGGCGGAAGCCTTGACGGCCGCATCGTCGCTGAGAACCACGGCGGAGACGGCCGCGAAGCGGGCGGCCTCGATCTTGCTCGCCAAGGTGGCGATCGTGTCCGTCGCGCCGCCGGTCTCGCGATCGGCGTCGCGGAAATTCTCGAGAACGGCCAGGAGGGGCGATACGACCTGACCGATCTCGACGATGGCGTCGTTGCCGGCGTTGAAATTCGCCCGATCCACTTTGTCGAGCGCCATCGTCACGACCTGCTGGGTTTCGGCGGCGAGCGATTTCAACTCGGCGGCTTCGCCGCGCTGGTCTTCGGGAAGCGCGTTCGTAAGATTGGCGATCCGCTTGTCGACATCGTGCCAATCGTTGGCGATCAAAGCCTTGAGACGTTCATTGACCGTCCGGTCGCTGCTGATGAGCAGCCGCCACATGGCTCGGCGAATGTCGGTGATGTCCTGCTTGATGCCGATGCTGTCGCCCACCTGGACGAAGGGTCCGCTCGCGAAGCCGGTCATCGCGTCGTTGGTCCGGCCGAGGCTGGCGACGCCGAAATAGCCTGCCGTCCCCAGGAGGACGAGCACGGCACCGAAGGATGCCATCAGCTTGGTTTTGATGGTGACGCGCATGAAGGTCTCCTGTCGCTCGAGGCGGGGAGGGGAGGGCTCGGCGAAGACGGACGATGAAGAGATCAGTGGAGGGACGGCGTGTCGGACTGGCCGAGGATACGTTCGAGATCGAGCAGGATCACGAAGCGGTTCTCGTGGCGGATGACGCCGGCCAGGAAGCGCGTCGGCCAGCGCGTGCCGTTCTCGGGCAACGGCTCGATGGCGGTGCGGCCGACGGCCAGCACCTCGTGCACCGCGTCGGCCTTGATGCCGACGAAGAAGCCGTCGCCGCCGGCCTCAATGCGCGAGACGATGACGCGGGTATGTTCGGTGTCGGGCACCGGGTGCATGTCGAAGCGGCGGCGGAGATCGATGAGCGGCAGGATGTTGCCGCGCACGTTGATGAGGCCCGGCGCGAAGTCCGGGGCGTTGGGAACGTTCGTCACCGGCGGCGGGTCGAGCACCTCGTGCACCGACCCGACCCGGATCGCGAAGAGGTCGTCGTCGAGCGAGACCGTCAGATAGTCCTCGCCGCCCTGCGGCGATTCGCGGCTTTCGAAAGCGTCGGACATGGCCTTCTCCTCAGGCGGCGAGGCGGTCGGCGCTGGCGCCGGCATGCCGCACGAGCGGGTTGACGTCGAGAATGAGGGCCACCGAGCCGTCGCCGAGGATCGTCGCGCCGGCAAGGCCCGGCGTCTGGCGGTGGAGCGGCGACAGCGGCTTGATGACCGTCTGATGCTGGCCGATCACCTGATCGACCACGACGCCGATCCGGCCCGTATCGGCCGAGGCGACGACGACGATGCCCGACTCGCCGGTCGCGCCGCCGAAGATCCGGTCCATCCAGATGATCGGCACCATGGTGTTGCGGATGTCCACGAAGTTGCGGCCCGAGGAGGTGCGGCATTCGATGGAGGCGAACTCGACGCATTCCTCGACGCTGGCGAGCGGCAGGATGCATTTCGTCTCGCCGACCCGCACCAGGAGCCCGTCGATGATCGCGAGGGTCAGCGGCAGGCGCAGCACGAAGCGCGTGCCCCGGCCGGGCTCGGTCTCGATCTCGATCGAGCCGTGCAGCTCGCCGATCGTGCGCTTCACCACGTCCATGCCGACGCCGCGTCCCGAGAGGTTGGAGACGCTGGCGGCGGTCGAGAGGCCGGGATGGAAGATCAGCTCGTCGATCTCGCGGTCCGGCGGCACGGTGCCCTCCGGCACGACGCCCGCGGCGATGGCCTTTTCCAGGATGCGGGCGCGGTTCAGCCCGGCGCCGTCGTCCTCGATGGCGATGATCACTTCCGTGCCCGCCTGGCGGGCCGACAGGCGAAGCGCGCCGCGCTTCGGCTTGCCGGCGGCGAGCCGCTTCTCCTGGCTTTCGATGCCGTGGTCGATGGAGTTGCGGATGATATGCACGAGCGGGTCGCCGAGCCGGTCGAGCACCGTCTTGTCGAGCTCGGTATCCTCGCCGGACAGGATCAGGTCGATCTCCTTGCCGAGATCGGCCGAAAGATCGCGCACCACGCGGCGGTAGCGGCTGAACAGCGAGTCGATCGGCAGCATGCGCATGTCCATCGCCGAGTCGCGCAGATCGCTCGACAGGCGCTCGATCTCCTCCACGACGGCGGTGAGAGCGGGATCGCGGCGCGAGTGGGCGAGGGCGGACAGGCGGGCCTGGGCGATGACGAGCTCGCCCACCTGATCGAGCAGCGTGTCGAGACGGGCGGCCGAAACGCGGACATTGGATTCTGCGGCCGGCGCCTTCGTGTCGCCGCGCGGCGCCTCGGCGGGCTTGGCGGGCTTGGCCGGTGCGGCGGTCGGAGCCGGCGGCGGGACCGATGCCACGGCCTGCGCGGCGGGCGCCTCTGGCGCCGGCGCGGCGGGCGCTTCCTCCTCCTCGATCAGAACGGCGCCCGGCTCGTCGACGAAGATGAAGACGTCGTCGATCGCGCCGCGCCCGGCGCCGGTTTCCACCGTGATCTGCCAGCCGAGCTTCAGTTCGGTGGCGACGAGGAGCGCCAGATCCGGCACCTCGTCGATGAGGGCCCGAACCTCGGTGGGGCCGAGATCGCGCAGCTCGTCGATCAGGGCCAGCGGGTTGGTGCCGAAGAGAAGGGCGTTCGGCGGCAGGCGCAGCGTGATGCGGAAGCGCCGCGCCGCCGCGACCGGCGCCGGGGCGGCGGTCGCGGCGGAGCGGGCGTCGCGGCGCTCGCCGCGGGCACGTCGCCGACCGCGGCCGCCAGCGCCGCCACGAGGTCCGCGCTCGTCGCCGAATGATCGGCGCCGGATTCGAACAGGAGACGGCGGATCTGGTCGGCCGAGGCGAGGAGGACGCCGACGAGCTGGGGCGTCAGCGGCGCCTCGCCACGCCGCACCTTCTCGAAGGCGTCCTCCAGGCGATGGGCGAAGGCCGCCATGTCGGGCGGGCCGAACATCCCGCCCGAGCCCTTCAGCGTGTGCAGGGCACGGAAGGTGGTGTTGATGAGTTCCGCATCGTCAGGCCGGGCCTCGAGATCGAGGAGCGCGGCCTCGAGCTGTTCCAGGAGATCGCGGGCTTCGTTGAGGAAGGTTTCGACGGCGTTGCCGGCATTCATGGCGTCAGCTCCCGATGAGCTTGTTGACGACGGCGATGAGGCGGGCCTGATCGAAGGGCTTGACGATCCAGCCCGTCGCGCCGGCGGCCTTGCCCTGCGCCTTCTTCATCTCGTCCGACTCGGTGGTGAGCATGACGATGGGCACGCCCGCATGGTCGGGCATCTCGCGGATCCGGCGGATCATGCCGATGCCGTCGAGATTGGGCATGTTGAGATCGGTGATGATCAGGGAGAAGCGGGCGCCCTTGAGCTTCTCGAGGGCGTCGGCGCCGTCGACGGCGGTCTGGGGAGAATAGCCGGCGGTCTCCAAAGTGAAGGACACCATCTGGCGGACGCTCGCCGAGTCGTCGACGCAAAGGACGGGTTTACCCATGGCAGTTCCTCTTGGACCTCGGGACGCGTCAGGCGGCGGCCACGGCCGGCCAGCCGGCGAGCCCGGTTCGGACCAGCAGCTCGGCCACGGCCGGCGAAAGCGCCGCCGTCACGCTCGCGCCCTGGGCTTCGGCCGATTTCCGGGCCGCGATCAGGTTCTGCACCAAGGTCACGTCCGCCTCTTCCACGGCGGAGAGATCAAGATGCACGGTTTTCGCGGGATGGTTGGCAAGATGATCGCGCAGCATCGCGCGAAGGGATTCCGCTTCGACGATCGTGCAAGACCGATCGAAACGCAGGACTTGAGCTTCGGAAGTCATTTGAACATCGGAAAGCATGCGAAACGCCGAACGGCGTTTCGCAGGATTTCCGCCCCTGTTTGGCTGACGAAAGAACTTCCCAGCGACACATCGTCGCCTCGCGCTATGGATGCGCCAAACAACGAAAAAAAGCCTTAATTGCTCAGGCGATCTCGAACGAAAGTTCGCGCATGGGTCGTGGGGAGGCTCGGCTGTTCGATCCCTGCCGGGACCCGGCCGCATCGGAACCGGCCCTCTGGCGCGCCCGTCGAGGCCCTTCGGTAGAGCCAACGTGACCGGGCTCCCCTTATCGTCTTGCGGAAGAACGATCGCGATGGCGCAAGTTCGCCGTACCCGCGATGAGAGTTCCTAAACCCGTGGCTGCTATTCCGGGACTCCCACTCTCAGAGTCTTTCGGAATGCTGGTCGGACCTCATTCTCTCCTCCTGATGCAGAACGAGATTCTCGAGGCGATCGCGCTTGACCGAGAACTTCCCGCCGTGGCCGAGATGTTGTGCCGGCAAGTGGAGACACTGACGGAGGGCGCGATCTGTTCGATTCTGGCCGTCGATCGTGAGGGACTGCTCCATCCCTTGGCCGCGCCCAGTCTGCCGGCCGGCTATGCCGTCGCCTTGAACGGCTTCGCCATCGGCCCTTGGGCGGGCAGTTCCGGCACGGCGGCCTTTCGCGGCGAGGATGTCGTGGTGGTCGATATCGAGACCGATCCGCTCTGGGCCGATCACCAGGCCATCGCCCGCGACTTCGGCGTCCGGGCCTCCTGGTCGACGCCGGTCAAGACGGAGGACGGGCGCGTGCTCGGCACGCTCTCGCTCTATTATCGGGAGGCGCGGGCGCCGAGCGAGGCGGAGCGCGGCCTCGTCGC
Organism: Aureimonas endophytica; assembly: GCF_014642635.1. GTDB lineage: Bacteria > Pseudomonadota > Alphaproteobacteria > Rhizobiales > Rhizobiaceae > Plantimonas > Plantimonas endophytica. The sequence goes on along the minus strand of NZ_BMIQ01000019.1, from coordinate 1,855 downwards.
CGCCTGCGTCAATCTTTGCCTCATCGCCTTCCGCCATCACGAGGCGCAGGCCCATATCGAGCGTCTCGCCTATACCGACATTCTCACCAACCTGCCGAATCGCCTGGCCTTCGAGCTGCGCGCGTCGGAGATGCTGGAAGGTGATGAGCCGCTGACCACGGCCATCCATTATATCGACCTCGACGACTTCAAGTCGGTCAACGACACGCTCGGCCATTGGTTCGGCGACCTCCTGCTCGCCGAGGTCGGCCGCCGGCTGCGGCAGCTCGCGACGACGCGCGACTGCGTCGCCCGGCTCGGCGGCGACGAATTCGCCGTCTGCGCCGGGGGACGGGACGACGCGGCGCAGGCGGGTTTCGCCGACGATCTGCTGAAGCTCTTCGCCGAGCCCTTCGCCATCGCCGGGCGCAGCCTGATGATCGAGGCGAGCATCGGCACGGCGATCGCGCCGAGGAACGGGCTCGAGCTCGCCCAGCTGCTGCAACAGGCCGACATCGCGCTCTACGAGGCGAAAAGCAGCGGCCGCCACACGGCGCGCGTCTTTTCCGACGAGATGGCGGACGGTGTCCGGCGCCGCAACACGATCAAGGGCGATCTCGCCACCGCCTTCGCCAGCGGCCAGTTCCATGTCGTCTACCAGCCGATCGTCGACCTGCGCGCGAACCGGATCGTCGCCTTCGAGACCCTGCTGCGCTGGACGCATCCCGAAAAGGGCGCCGTGCCGCCCGATCTCTTCGTGCCGATCGCCGAGGAGACCGGGCTGATGCGCGAGATCGGCCTCTGGGTCCTGCATCAGGCACTCGCCGATCTCGCGACCTGGCCGGCGGATCTGATGGTGGCGGTGAACGTGTCGCCGTTGCAGCTGAAATATCCGAGCTTCGCGCTCGATGTCGCGAGCGCGCTGGCCAGGGTCGGCCTGCCGCCACGCCGCCTGACGCTGGAAATCACCGAAACGGCGCTGCTCGACGGCGACACGACCACGCAGCGCTCGCTCGGCGACCTGAAGACGCTTGGCGTCGGCATCGCGCTCGACGACTTCGGCACCGGCTATTCGTCCCTGTCCAATCTGCGCGATCGCCGCTTCGGCAAGATGAAGATCGACAAGTCCTTCGTTGACGGCATCGGCCGCGACACGGTCTGCGAGGCGATCGTCGACGGCACGATCGAATTCGCCCGCAAGCTCGGCAAGCGCGTCACGGCCGAGGGCATCGAGACGGAGATCCAGCGCGCCTGGCTCGTCGCCCATGGCTGCGACAAGGGGCAGGGCTATCTCTTCTCCCGGCCGATGACGCGCGAGCGCGTCCTGCCTTTCGTGGCGACCGTCGGCCGAGGCGAAGGCGCGGCGCCAAGCCCGGACGTCCTGTTCCGACGCATAGGATAGAGTGAGGAACCAGTCCGCGACCCTCGGGGAAGGACTACCGGAACACCCGCATTGCGATTGCTGATTCGGTCACGTGTCAAGGGGGTGACAGCCAAAGCGGTTGAATTTTCAGCGGCTTGGGCGGAATTCCGAAAAAATCCCCTGGATGCGTTTTTCTGCAAAAAGCGCGTTGACATCGCCGGGTGAGGCATCCTATATCGCGGTCATCGACGGCGAGGGCGTCGCCGGCGAGCCGGACGGCTCGTTCCTAAGACAGGGTAGACCCGGTTGGGTTTGGTCTGGATTGGGGTTGTTGCCAGGAAGGCTGGATCGGGGTTGTGACCTTGGTTTGGCGGTTCGGGCGGCGGTGATGCCCGGTCGGCAGGATCACGGATCTGGCGCTTGGGCGCTTGGGTGAAGTGGACGCTCTGGCGGCGTGAGTTGCTTGGGGTATGACGGCGGTTATTTGTTCTGCCGTGTTCTTTGACAATTGGA
>NZ_BMIQ01000018.1 GCF_014642635.1 Aureimonas endophytica | reverse complement strand
TCGCCATCGCCGCCAACGCCGTCCCACGACGCGACGATATCCCGTCGTCATACGGTAATAACGCGACCTTGGAGGCGGACAGCAGCTCCGCCACCTCTTCCGCATCGGCCTCCAAACGCAGGGTCGCGCCGACGGCCGCGGCACGGGCCTCGATCGCCTTGGCATAGGCGCCGGAGCCGGCCGCGACGCTGCCGAGAATGGCGGCGCGGACCGAGCCGCGCGGCAGCCGTTCCAAGACTTCCAGAAAGGATTCCAGCCGGCCGTTCTCGCGGATGATGCCGAAATAGACGAGATCGATCGCTTTCTCGCGCGCCGCGACCGCCGGAATGTTGCTGCCGATCGGAATCACCGCGACCTCCCGCCGCCGCCGGGGCGAATGGCGCGCTGCGGCAGCTTCGACCGGGCTGGTGAAGACGACACTGCCGGCGAAGGCCATCGGCAGGCAGGTCAGGATCTTCGCCGGCAGCCGCTTGTAGGAGAACTCGTGGATCGTCACCGCCGTGCGATGCGGCAGGAGGGCGAAGGGCAGGAAATAGGGCAGGAGCCGCTTCTCGAAGGCCGAGCTCGGATATTGGATCAGGATCCGGGCCTTTTCGCCGCGCAGGCTCCGCGCCAGGGCCAGAAATCCCCGCAGCGACCAGTCGCGCGCATTGACGAGCCGCACCTCCGCGCCGGTTCGCCGCAGCGCCTCGGCGAGGAGAACGGAATAGTCCCAGACACCGCAGGCCGCCTCTTCCCGGCGTCCGGCCACGATGACGATCGTCTGCCGCGGACCTGAAGAGGGGAGAATGTCGGGCATCGCGTTCTTCATGCGTCCGGTTGGCATTGCTCGGTCACCGAGCATAGGCAGTAGCAGATCCGCTCGAGGCCGAGCCCCGAACAGACCTCATGACTTCAAGCAGTTCCAGTGCAGGTCCCATTCGAACATTGGAATGACGCCGTAAATTTTCCGTAGGTGCGACTGGAAGTGGTCGCTCCTTCGTTGAGATGCTTAATGCCAAATCAACGATACTGCATTGTTTTCAACGTGCATCTCCTGTCGAACATCGGACGACGCCAGCGGCATCAGGATGAGTTGGCGGCCGGGTCGCAACCGGCGATCCGAAGTCGATCGTTCCCTATCTTCCGCTAGGTTATCACGACATTCCAGGGGCCGCGCCGCCCAGGTGGTCGATCGGCGCCGCGCCGGCATAGCCGCGCAACGATGGACGGGAAAGAAAATGGTTCTCCCGGATCGTCATCGCACGGCATGCCATTCCTTGTCGGGACGCGGCCCGGCGGCGACATAGAAACGAACGAAGCTTGCGGCCGCGAAGCCCGCGCGGTGCCATCGGAGACGTTTCATGAAGACCCTTATCGCCGCGCTCGCCGCCACCGTTCTCCTCGCCGCTCTTCCGGCCAAGGCCGACGACCTTGCCTCGATCCGCGCGGCCAAGACGCTGCGGATCGGCACGGAGGGCACCTATGCGCCCTTCACCTTCCATGACGCCTCCGGCGCGCTCGTCGGCTTCGATGTCGAGATCGGCCGTGCTGTCGCCAAGAAGCTGGGCGTCGAGCCGCAATTCGTCGAGGGCAAATGGGACGGGCTCATCGCCGGCCTCGATGCCGGGCGCTACGACGTCGTGATCAACCAGGTCGGCATCACCCCCGCCCGCCAGGAGAAGTTCGACTTCTCCGCCCCCTATATCGCTTCGAAGGCCGTGCTCATCATCCGGTCCGACAACGAGGCGATCAAGTCCTTCGCAGACCTGAAGGGCAAGACGTCGGCCCAGAGCCTCACCAGCAATTTCGGCCGCCTCGCGACGGAGGCCGGCGCCGAACTCGTCGGCACCGACGGCTTCGACCAGTCGATCCAGCTCGTGATCACCGGCCGCGCCGACGCCACGATCAATGACAGCCTGTCCTTCCTCGACTTCCACAAGCAGAAGCCGCAGGCGCCGGTGAAGATCGTGGCCGAGGAGGGCAATGCCGACCAGTCCGGCATCATCATGCGCAAGAACAATCCGGAGCTGAAGGCGGCGATCGATAAGGCCCTGTCCGAGATCCGGGCGGACGGCACCTACCAGACGATCTCGCAGACCTATTTCGGCGCCGACGTGTCGAAGTAACCCGGTTCCGTTCGCGTCCCGCGATCAAGCCCTTCACCGGGCCGCGCGCGCCGTTATCTTCCGCGGCGCGCGTTCTCATACGGAAAGGCCGCCCTTGCCGCATTGGCTCGACCTCATGCTTCAGTCGCTCGGGCCTCTGCTCGCGGCGGGCATCCGTTTCACCGTTCCCCTGACCCTGATCACCTTCGTGCTCGGCCTCGCACTCGGCCTCGTCCTGGCGCTCCTGCGCCTCTTCGCGCCCCGGCCGATCGCGGCGCTGGCCTGGGCCTATATCTGGATCTTTCGCGGCACGCCGCTGCTCGTCCAGCTCTTCGTCATCTTCTATGGTCTGCCGAGCGCCGGCATCCTGATCGACGCCTTTCCGGCGGCGGTGATCGGCTTCACGCTGAATGTCGGCGCCTATACGTCGGAAATCGTGCGGGCCGCGATCGCCTCCCTGCCAAAGGGCCAGTGGGAGGCCGCCTATTCGATCGGCATGACCCCGGTCCAGGCGATGCGTCGCACCGTGCTGCCGCAGGCGGCGCGCGTCGCGGTGCCGCCTTTGTCCAATTCCTTCATCTCGCTGGTGAAGGACACCTCGCTCGCCGCCGCCATCACGGTGCCAGAACTCTTCCAGTCGGCGCAGCGCATCGTCGCCGTCACCTACGAGCCGCTGATCCTCTATATCGAGGTGGCGCTCATCTATCTCGTCCTGTCCTCCATCCTGTCGCTGCTCCAGTCCTGGCTGGAACGGCGCTTCGGGCGCTATGGCGGTTTTCTGGAGGCGCGCGCGTGATCGCCCTCACCGAGATCGAGAAGCGCTTCGGCGATACACGGGTGCTGCAGGGCGTCAGCCTCGCCGTGCCCGAGGGCCGCGTCACGGCGCTGATCGGCCCGTCCGGCTCGGGCAAGTCGACGCTCCTGCGCTGCGTCAACCTTCTGGAGATCCCGCAGGCGGGCCGGCTGGAGATCGGGGAGGAGCGTCTGGACTTCCGGCCGGAGGCGCGCCCCTCCCGTCGCGAGATCCTCGCCATCCGCCGCCAGACCGGCATGGTGTTCCAGAACTTCCAGCTCTTCCCCCACCGCACCGTCGCGCAGAACGTGATGGAGGGTCTCGTCACCGTGCAGCGCTGGCCGGAGGCCAAGGCCAGGGTCCGGGCGATGGAGCTTCTCGACAAGGTGGGCCTTGCCCATAAGGCGGCGGATTGGCCGTCCAGCCTGTCGGGCGGCCAGCAGCAGCGCGTCGCGATCGCCCGGGCGCTCGCGCCGTCGCCGCGCGTCCTCCTCTGCGACGAGCCGACCTCCGCCCTCGACCCGCAGCTCGCCGGCGAAGTCGTGGCCGTGCTGGCGGCGCTCGCCCGCGAAGGCATGACCATGCTGATGGCGACGCACGATCTGCGGCTCGCCCGCAGCATGGCCCATCAGGTCGCCTTCCTCGAAGGCGGAACGATCGTCGAGCATGGGACGCCCGAGAGCCTGTTCGGTCAGCCGGCCGATCCCCGCACCCGGCGCTTCGTCGCGACGCTTATCGGCGAGACGGCGCCGGCCGCCTAAGACGCGCCGCCCGGCCGGTCGGGGCGATAGCCGAGCACGAAGGCCACGACCTTCGCCGCCGGCATCTCGCAGGGCTTGAGGCGCGGCGTCCCGTCGCCGAGGCGATAGAGGTTGAAGCTGATCCGGTCCGGTCCGCCGAGCTCCTCGCCGAAGAGCCGCAGGCGCCGGCCGTCCGGCGCGGCGGCGAGCGTCACGCCGTAGCGGCGTCCTGCGAAGCATCCCTCGCCATAGCCGACGGGCAGCATCGCCAGCGCGGCGAGAAACTCATCCATTCAATTCCTCCTGCACGACCCTCCTTCGCGGGGGAAATGTCCAAAACCGAAAGGCGTTGCGCGCGCCGATCATCGGCATTCCCGGTCCGCAAGGCTCCCATTCCGTCGCGCGGCTTGCGCAGCCGCTCCGGCTTGGGGCCAAATGCGCGCGATCGTCCGATCCTCCCGCCCATCGGATTCCAGTCACGAGGCCCATGCGCTTTCCCCTGATTCTCACCCCCGACGACAACGGCCATCTCACCGTGTCCTGCCAGAGCCTGCCCGAACTCGCCACCAGCGGCGAGACGCTGGAGGCGGCGCTGGAGAATGCGCGCGCCGCCATCATCGCGGCGATCGGCCAGCGCATCGCGCATGGCGTTCCCGTCGCGCTGCCGATCCATCGCGGCGGCGGCCCGACCGTCGAGCTCTCCGCCCTGATCGGCGCCAAGGTCGCGCTGCACAATGCGCTTCTCGACAACGATCTGCGCCGGCTCGATCTCGCCAAGCGCATCGGCGCGCGCACCGCGCATCTCGACCGCCTGCTCGATCTCGACCATCGCTCCCGGCTCGACGAGCTCGAGGAAGCCTTCGAGGCGCTGGGCCAGGTGCTGGAGGTCCGCGCCGTGGCGCGAACCGCCTGAGGCCTTCGCGCCGGCGGCGCCGCTCGTCCCGCCCTTCGCCTTTGCGTCGGCCCGGCCCGCCATAGTTTTGGCCGGGACGGAGGAACGATGAGCGACGATTTCTATGCCGACCTCTCGCCGGTGGAGCGCTTTCTCGATCTCGCCGAGATCGAGCGCTACCATCCGGTGCCCGAGGACAGCATGCTCTTCGTCGGCGATGTCGTGTCCTCGACCCCGGCGATCGAGGCGGGGCATTACAAGGAGGTGAATGTCGCGGCCGCCGCGATCATCGCCGCGGTCGGCAACGCGCTGCCCGGGCGCAGCATCGCCTTTTCCTTCGCCGGCGACGGGGCGAGCTTCGTGCTGCCGGCGCGGCTGGAGACGGTCGGCCGACAGGCGCTCGGCGCGACCGTGCGCTGGGCGAAGGAGGCGCTGGGCCTCGACCTGCGCGCCGCCGCCGTGCCCGTCGCCGCGATCCGCGCGGCCGGGCTCGACCTGAAGCTCGCCCGCTTCGCCGTCACGGCCGACCTTTCCTATGCGATGTTCGCCGGCGGCGGTCTCGCCTGGGCGGAGGCGCGGATGAAGGAGGGGCGCTTTCCCGTCGCGCCGCCGGACGCGGCGGTCGGGCCGGATCTGTCCGGCCTGTCCTGCAGCTTCGCCAGCATTCCGGCGCGGCACGGCGTGATCCTGTCGTTGATCGTGGTGCCGGCGACGCGGGAGCGCCTGCCCGAATTCGCCGCGCTCGTCGCCGAGATCCTGGCGCTCGCGCAGGAGCGCGACGGCGACGTACGGCCGCTGCGCGAAGGCGGCCTGCGCCTCGGCTGGGCGCTGCGCACCCTCCTGATCGAGGCGAAGACGGCGGCCGCCAAGCCGAAGGGGCGCGGCGTCTCGGCCTTTCTCGCCACCGGCTGGACGAGCCTTCTGAAGAATTTCACGCTGCGCACCGGGCGGCGCATCGGCGGCTTCGACCCCGAGCGCTATCTCGGCGAGATCGTCCGCAATACCGATTTTCGCAAATTCGACGACGGGCTGCGCATGACGCTCGATTGCAGCCCGGCGACGGCGGACGCGATCGAGGCGCGCCTCGGCAAAGCGCGGCGCGACGGGCTGGCCGCCTTCGGCACGCATCGCCAGGACGAGGCGATGCTCACCTGTTTCGTGCCCTCGCCCCTGTCGCGCGACCATGTCCATTTCATCGACGGCGCGTCCGGCGGCTATGCCTATGCGGCCCGCGCCCTGAAGGAGCAGCTGCGCGGCTGATGCCGCCCCACGATCCTTCGGCCCGGTTCGCAAGCGGGCCGGTTTCGGCCGTTCAGAACAGGATGTCGTCGAGATCGTCGCCATTCCCGGCGGTGGGAGCGCTTTCGGCCACGGCCGGACGAGGGGTGGAGCCGAGGGCCGCCGCGAAGACGCTGCGTTCCTCCTCCATCGTATAGGCCGAGAAGAGAACGAGATCGAGCCGCCCGGCCTCTGGCGCCGGCAGCGCCGCCTCGGGATATTCGGCCGCGAGCGCGGTCAGCGCCGCCGCCAGCGCCCGCATCATCTCGCAGCCTTCCTCGTGGGTTTCCATCATCCGCTGCACGCCGGTCACCTCGCCGCCGAGACCGCGCGCCGCGCCGAGGCTGGAGTCCAGCGCCGCCGCGCCTTCCGCCTCGGTCTTCGACAGGAGCGTCGCGGCCGTCGTCAGCGTCGTCTCGATCGCCCGCTCGGCCGAGACGATCGCCGGCAGGACCTCGCGCGACAGGCTGCCGGTCGAGGCGATGGCGATCTCGACGCCGCCCCGCACCTTGTCGGCCTCCTGGCGCGCCAGCGAGGCCTGCTCGCGGATGACCCGCGCGATATAGCCAACCGTCTCGTCGCCGCCATCGATATGGGCGGCGCGCACGGCAGCGTTGAAGCCGGCGATGCGCAGCTCGTGTTCGAGATCCGTCAGCTTCTCCGTCATCTCGATGAGGGAGCTCGTCGCTTCGACGCTGAGCGACAGGCTGTCGCCGAGCTTCTGGCGCAGCGTCTCGCCGGCGCGGAAGCCGGTGCTGAGGCGGGCGGCCTCGGCTTCCAGCGTCGCCAGACCGTCGCTGCCGCCCCGGCGCGGCCGCAGGCGATCGAGAATCGCGCCGCAGGCGTCGAGCTCGCCGGCGATCACGCCGAGATCGCCGCGGATCGCCGTCATCTTCTCCGCGTAGCGGTCGGCGAGATCGGCGAGCTGGGCAGTCTCCAGCACCGCGATCCGGCGCAGGGCGGCGGGACGCAGCGCCGGGTCCAGCGCCTCGCCCTCGTCCTCGAACCGGCCCTCGGCCGCGATCCGCTCGAAGATCGTCAGATTGCGGACGGTATGTTCGAAGCGCTGACGCGCCATGTCGTGGGCCTGAAGGCCGGCGACGACGCCGGCGATCGCCTTCCAGACGGCGGTGAAGGCCTGATGCGCCTCGGCGCGGCGTTCGGCGGCGGAGGTCTGCTGGCGCTCGATCAGCTCGATCAGCTGGAGAAAGCCCGCCACCAGCCGGGCGTCGGCGCTGGCGCTTCGCGCCTCGCTCTCGATGGCGCGGCTCGCTTCCAGATGATCGCGCAGGCGGTTCATCCGCTGGTCGATATAGCGGGAGACCTTCTCGCCATCCGTCACCAGTTCCGCGACATGCAGGGCGAAGGGGACGAGCTCCTCCTGGCCGAACTTCATGCCCTCGACCTGGGTCCGCGCGATGAGCGAGACATAGTCGAGGGTGCGGAACACGGTGCGGAGCGCCGTGCTGCCGGACGCGGCGCCGTCGATGGCGTGACAGAGAATGTCGAGAGCCTTCGTCCGTTCGACCGTCAGTTCCTCGACGCCTTGCGAATCGCCGATGGCCGCTTCGAGCCGTCTCCGCATCTCGACCATTTCGGGGTCCGCCAGAAGCTCGGTGGAGCGGGTGATGCCGTCGCGCACCCTGGAAATGCTGGCATGGACATCGCGCAGCCGCTCGCCGATCTCTAGGAACACGGTCTCGCTGGCGCCGATCCAGGCGGTGAGCGGCGCCGTCAGCGCCACCGGCCGGTCGACGGCGCCGCGCGGCGGCGGCGCGAAAGCGGTGGAAAGGCGCTTCGGCATGACCGTCATTTCGCTCCGCCCTCCGGTCGCGGCCCATGATCGTTGGCGAAGCGCCGGATCTCCGGCGCCAGGCGTTCGAGCGGCAGTTCCAGATCGACGGCGCCGAGCTTCATCGCCTCCTTCGGCATGCCGTAGACGATGCAGCTCGCCTCGTCCTGGCCGAGCGTGCGCGCGCCGGTCTGGTGGAGTTCGAGCATGCCCTTGGCCCCGTCGTCGCCCATGCCCGTCATGATGATGCCGAGCGCATTGGCGCCGGCCGCGCGGGCGGCCGAGCGGAAGAGGACGTCGACCGAGGGGCGGTGGCGCGTGACGAGCGGGCCATCGCGCACCTCGACATGATATTGCGCGCCCGAGCGCTGGAGGAGGAGATGGTGGTTGCCGGGCGCGATGAGGGCGAGGCCGGGCACGACCCGGTCGCCGGTCGCCGCCTCGCGCACCTCGATCTGGCACAAGGTGTTCAGCCGCTTGGCGAAGGCGGTGGTGAAGCCGGCCGGCATGTGCTGGACGATGACGATGCCGGGCGAATCGGCCGGCAGGTCCTCCAGGAGCCGCCGCAGCGCCTCCGTGCCGCCGGTCGAGGCGCCGATCACCACGACCTTGTCGGTGGTGCGCTCGATCGGCCGGCCGCGCGCCGGCGGCAGCACGGCGTCGGCCGTCAGTTTCTTCTGGACCTCGATCGTCTTGGTGCGCGGCTGCACCTTGGCCTTGGAGGCGGCGCGCACCGCGTCGCAGATCCGCGTCTTCGCCTCCATCAAGAATTGCGGCGTGCCGACGCGCGGCTTGGTGATGATCTCCACCGCGCCGGCCTCCAGCGCCTGGAGCGCCATCTTCGAGCCGGCCTCGGCGAGCGAGGAACAGATGACGACCGGCACCGGGCGCTGGCTCATCAGCTTCTGGACGAAGGTGATGCCGTCCATCCGGGGCATCTCGATGTCGCAGATGATGACGTCCGGGATCTCCTCGCGCATCTTCTCGGCGGCGAAATAGGGATTGGATGCCGTGCCGAGCACTTCGAGATCGGGCTCGGCCGCGACGATCTCCGTCAGGATCGTGCGCACGCTGGCGGAGTCGTCGACGATGAGGACGCGAATCGGTTTCATTCTCACCCCTCCAGCCGTTCGTAGATGTTGCAGCCGAGGAGGCGCAGCGGCAGTTCGGCCGAGCGCAGGCTTTCCGAATGGCCGAGGAACAGGAGGCCGCCGGGGCGCAGATGGCGGCAGAGCTTGCCGACGACGGCCAGCTGGTCCTCCGGCTTGAAGTAGATCAGGACGTTGCGGCAGAAGATCACGTCCATGACCTGGCCCGGCATGTACTGCTCGTGCATCAGGTTGATCTGGCCGAGGCGGAGATGCCGCCGCAGGTCGGCATGGATCTGGAAGCCGCCCTTGCCGTCCGGTGCAGGCAGGAGATGGCGCTGGCGCAGCGGTGCCGGGATCGTCTCCGCCTCCTCGGCGGCATAGACGCCCTCGCGCACCGCCCTCAGCATGCGCAGCGAGATGTCGGTGGCGAGCACCGAGAAGGGAAAGAGCCGGCCGCCCTCGGAGGCCCGGTCGGCGATCATCGCCAGACTGTAGGCTTCCTGGCCGCTGGAGGAGGCGGCCGACCAGAGGCGTAAGCCGTGCTCGCGCCCGCCGGCGGCGAGGCGGCGCAGTTCCTCGACCGTCAGATGCTCGAAATGCGGCGGCTCGCGGAAGAAGGAGGTCTGGTTGGTGACGACGCAGTCGATGAAGGCCTGGCGCTCGCGTTCGAGGCCTTCCGGCGTGCGCAGCAGCGCCGCATAGGCCCGGAAGCTGTCGAGCCCGTTGGCGACCAGACGCCGGCGCAGGCGCGTTTCCAGCATGGTGCGCTTCAGGTCCGACATGACGATGCCGCAGCTTTCCCCGACGAGGAGGGCGAGGCTGCGAAAGCTATCCGCGTCGAGCGTGGCGTTCGACCAGCCGGCGGCGGGAGCGGGGGAGGGGGCGGCTTTCGCGGTGGCGGTCGGCATGAACTCTCAAGCTTCGATGCGACAAGCGGGGCCGGCCGGGCGAGCCGGCCGGCGGTTCCTCAGGCGGCGAGATCGGCGGCGGTCTCGAAGAGATGCGGGATGTCGAGCAGCGTCAGGAAGCTTTCGCCGCGCCGGCCGAGGCCGGTCATGAAGGCGCTGTTCCAGCTTTCCCCGAACTGGGGCGGGCGCTCCAGCGCCGCATCGCCGAGATCGCTCACCTCGTAGACCGCGTCGGCGACGATGGCGACCGTCTGGTGCCGGCCGGCGGCGTCGAATTCGAGCACGACGATGCGGCTGTCGGGTGTCGGCTCGCCCTCTCCCTCGCCGCCGGCGGCCATGCGCAGCTTCAGCTTCAGGTCCACGACCGGCACGCCGATGCCGCGCACGTCGATCATGCCGAGGAGCGTCGGCGGGGCGTTGGACACCCGGGCGATCGGCTTGTGGTCGAGCACCTCGCGCACATGCATGACGCGGATGCCGAAGGTCTCGGTGCCGATGCGGAAGGTGAGGATCTCGCTCGTGCCGCCTTCGTTCTCGGCGGAGAGCTCGGCCTCGGTGAGGTCGGAGGCGGGTCTCATGCGCTCATCCTTTCGAAGCCGTCCTGGCTCTCCGTCTCGTGGCCGAGATCGAGGTCGAAGCCCTTGCGGGCGGTGGCGGCGGCCGGCGCGGGCTTCGGCGCGGCGGTCTTCTTCGGCGCGGGACGCGCGGCGGTCGCGGCGAAGCGGCCGGCTTTCGCCTGGAGCGCGCGGACATCGTTCCGGGGCGCCGAGGCGGGAGCGGCGGCATGCGTCGCGGACGGGCCGCCTTCCGTCGCGTCGATCCGGAAATAGGCGACGCGGTCGCGCAGCCGGGCGGCTTCCGCCGAAAGCTGCTCGGCCGTCGCCGACATCTCGTTGGCGGCCGAGGCGTTCTGCTGCGTCACCTGATCGAGTTCCTGGATCGATTCGGTCGTCTGCTGCGCCACGCGGTTCAGTTCATGCACTGACTGGCTGGTCTGCTGCGTGACCTTGTCGAGCTGCTGGATGGCCTGGTTGATCTGCTCGGCGCCGGCATTCTGCTCGCGGCAGGCGGCCGAGATCTCGCCGACGAGTTCCGAGGTGCGCTGGATGTCGGGCACCAGCTGTTCCAGCATGCGGCCGGCCTCTTCCGAGATCGACAGCGTCGAGGTCGAGAGTTCGCTGATCTCGGCGGCGGCCGTCTGCGAGCGCTCGGCGAGCTTTCTCACTTCCGAGGCCACCACCGCGAAGCCCTTGCCGTGCTGGCCGGCCCGCGCCGCCTCGATCGCCGCGTTCAGCGCCAGAAGGTCGGTCTGCCGGGCGATCTCCTGCACGATGCGGATCTTGTCGGCGATGGTGCGCATCGCCTCCACCGAGTTCGCCACCGCCTTGCCGCTCTTCTCCGCATTGCCGGACGCCTGCGCCGCGATCTTCTCGGTCGTCGTCGCGTTCTCGGCATTCTGACGAATGTTCGCCGCCATCTCCTCCATCGCCGACGAGGCCTGTTCCGTCGCCGCCGCCTGTTCCGTCGCGCCCTGCGACAGCTGCTCCGCCGTCGCGGCCTGCTCGTTCGCGCCCTGGGACAGCTGCTCGCTGGACGCGGCCTGTTCGGTGGCGCCCTGCGAGAGCTGCTCGGCCGTCGCGGCGGACTGCTGCGAGCCGGCGGCGACCTGGCTCGCCGAGGAGATCACGTCCGAGACGATCTCGCGCAGCTTGTCGGTCATCGCGTTCATGGCACGCAGGAGGTCGCCGATCTCGTCCTGGCCCTTGGCCTCGACGGTCTGCGTCAGATCGCCGGCGCCGATGTCCTCGGCAAGCTTCACCGAGCGAGCGAGGCCCCGGGCGATCGAGATCGACATCCAGAGCGCGGCGGCGACGCCGAGGAGAATTGCGCCGACGACGATCGCGATCAGGGTCAGGCGCGTCGCGGCATAGGCCGACTGGCTGGCCGTCACCGCCGTGCCGGCCGTCGCGACGACTTCGGAATTGAGCGCTCTCAGCCGGGCATCGATCTTGCGCGAGAGCGGCATCTGCTTCCCGCTGATCGTCTGCAATGCCCGACCCGTATAGTTCTGCAGGCCGGTGTCGACGAAGCCACGCAGGGTCGTTTCCAGTTCTTGCCAATCCTGCGTGATCTGCGCGATCTCCGCCTTATGGGCGGCAGCGGCCTGGGTGTTGGCGAAGGCTTCGAATTTCGTTTTGAAAACGTCCTTCTGGTCGTTGAACTTCGTCACGCCATCCTGGATCTTGTCCTGATCGACCTGGGCGACGATGCCGGTCGCCCGGTTGCGGATCCGTAGCAGAGCCGTCTGCAGGTCGGCGGCGAGACCGGTCGCGTCGAGCGTGTCCGACGCTTTCTCGCGCGCAATCTCCTCCCGCAGCGTCTCAAGACGATCGTTGAGGCTGTCGCTTAGCGGGCGGCTCGCATCCAGGATCTTGCCAGCCAGAAGGATGTCCGCCTTGGCGCTGAGGTCGAAGACCTCAAAATTGATCGTCCTCATCTCGTCGAGCATCGACCGCAGGTCGCCGAGTTTGGCGCGCTCGCCTTCGGGCATGGCGGCGACCAGCTTGGCGAAACTGTCGTCGATGGCTTTCCAGCCGGTGCTGAGCTCACCTCTCGACTGCTCGGCTTCGGCGGGGCTGGCGGTGATGGCGCGGGTGACGAGCCGCCGCACCTCGGTGACGAGGCCGTTGATCTCCAGGCTGTTCTGAACCTGGACGAAGGGGCCTGCGGCGAAATCGGTCATCGCCTGGTTCGTCGCCCCGAGGCTCGCGACCCCGAAATAGCCGGCGGTGCCAAGGAGAACGAGAACGGCGCCGAAGGACGCCATGAGCTTGGTCTTGATGGTCAGACGCATCGCATTGCTTCCTGCTGGAACTTGCTGCTGGATTTCATCAGGGCCGATCGGAGGGGGTGGAAAAGGTTGGCCGAAGCGAGGGCGGAAGGCCCGCTCCGGGCCTTCGCGCCCTTTGCCGGGATGGCGCGGGGCGCGAAGTGAACGGCTAGGCGCTCATCTTCTCGAAGGCGTCGTGGGTCTCGGTCTCGCCGCCGAGATCGAGGTCGAAGCCCTTGCGGGCGGAGGCGGCGGCCGGGGCGGGTTTCGGCGCGGCGGGTTTCTTCGGCGCGGGACGCGCGGCGGTCGCGGCGAAGCGGCCGGCCTTCGCCTGGAGCGCGCGGACATCGTTCCGGGGCGCCGAGGCGGGGCTGGCCGGCCGCCGCTCGGCATGGTCCGTGGCCGCCTCGTCGATCCGGAAATAGGCGACGCGGTCGCGCAGCCGGGCGGCTTCCGCCGAAAGCTGCTCGGCCGTCGCCGACATCTCGTTGGCGGCCGAGGCGTTCTGCTGCGTCACCTGGTCGAGCTGCTGCACCGAGTCGTTCGTTTGCTGGGTGACCTTGTCGAGCTGCTGGATGGCCTGGTTGATCTGCTCGGCACCGGCATTCTGCTCGCGGCAGGCGGCCGAGATCTCGCCGACGAGTTCCGAGGTGCGCTGGATGTCGGGCACCAGC
>NZ_BMIQ01000017.1 GCF_014642635.1 Aureimonas endophytica | reverse complement strand
CAGCTGCGCACCGGCGGCCAGGGCGGCGCGGCCCGCAAGCCCGCCCCGGCGGCGGACGACTGGGAAGAGTTCTGAGCCGTCCGATACGAC
Source organism: Aureimonas endophytica (assembly GCF_014642635.1). GTDB lineage: Bacteria > Pseudomonadota > Alphaproteobacteria > Rhizobiales > Rhizobiaceae > Plantimonas > Plantimonas endophytica. Next base: position 21,600 of record NZ_BMIQ01000017.1, on the reverse strand, counting down.
ACGATCCGAGGCCGGCGGCGCAAGTCGCCGGTCTTTTCGTTTGAGGAGGTCAGGCGCCGCCGAGCGCGCCTTCCCGCTGCTTGATCATCATGAAGGTGTCGAACGTGTATTCGGGCACCTGCTGGTAGCGATAGGTCTCGGCCCGGAAAGCCATCATCGAATCGTGGATCGTCTTGAAGGCCGGGTTGCGGCCGGCGATCTCGCCATAGAGCTTGTTCGCGGCGTCGAAGGCGGCGTTCAGCATGTCCTGCGGGAAGGGGCGCAACTGCGCGCCGCCGGCCACCAGCCGCGCCAGCGCCGCCGGATTGCGAAAATCGTACTTGCCCTGCATCTCGATCGTCACCGCCCGCGCCGCCATGGCGAGGAGACTGCGATAGGTCGGCGGCAGCCGGTCATGGGCGTCCTTGTTGACGAGGAAGGACAAGGACAGGCTCCCCTCCCACCAGCCGGGATAGTAGTAGAAGGGCGCGAGCTTGGCGAAGCCGGCCTTCTCGTCGTCATAGGGGCCGACCCATTCGGCGGCGTCGAGCTCGCCGCGCTCCAGGGCCGGCGCGATGGCCTCGACCGGCAAGGGCTGCGGCACGGCGCCGAGCCGCTTCATCACCTCGCCGGCCAGCCCGACGGCGCGGATCTTCAAGCCCTTCAGATCCTGCACCGCGTTGATTTCCCGGCGGAACCAGCCGCCCATCTGCGCGCCGGTATTGCCGCCCGGCAGATAGCGCAGCCCCTGCCCCTCGAAGAAGCCGTTGAGAAGGTCGATGCCGCCGCCGGCCAGCAGCCAGGCCTCCAGCGCCCGAGCATTCATCGCGAAGGGCAAGGCGGCGCCCAGCGCATAGGCCGGATCCTTGTCGATATAGTAATGCGAGGCCGTGTGCGTCATCTCCACCGCCCCGCCGATCGCGGCATCGGCGAGGCCCGAGACCGGGCCGAGGCCGCCCGGCGGCACGATCTCGATCTCGAAGGCGCCGTCCGTCGCCTCGCGCAGGAAGCGGGCGAGATCCAGGGCGCCGCCATGGAGCGCGTCGAAGACCGGCGGAAAGGCGGAGGCGCAGCGCCAGCGGATGCGGGGAGCGGTCTGCGCGAGGGCGGGCGCGGCGAGCCCGGCCGCCGCGACGCCCCCGAGGGCGCCGGTCCGCATGAAACGACGACGGTCCATCGGACCCCTCCTGCCTATTCGCCCGGCGGCGACGCCCCGCGCCGCCGAACCGCACTCCGACACATAACGGCTCCCTGCATCCAGGCGTAAGGGCGCTTTTTCAAGGCGGAAAGCGAAGGCCGCGCTGCTTGACGCGGCTCGGGCGACATGATGCTTGTCCCGCCGTTCTCAGGAGACGACCATGCCGGCCGCAACGCTTCTCGTCGCCGTTCCCGCCGATGTGCGCGAGTTCGGGAATTACCACTGGCATGCGAGCCCGGACACCTATCTGAAGGCGATCCTGCGGGTGGCCGGCGCGGTGCCGCTGATCGTGCCGGCCCTGTCCGACGAGTTCGACATAGCGGCCGTGCTCGACCGCGTCGACGGCGTGCTCGTCACTGGCTCGGCCTCCAACGTTCATCCGTCCCGCTACGGGACCGCCGCCTCGCCCGCCTTCGAGCCCTATGACACGGCCCGCGACTCGCTGACCGACGCCATGATGCGCGGCGCGCTGGACAAGGGCGTGCCGCTTCTCGCCATCTGCCGGGGCCTTCAGGAACTCAACGTCGTGCAAGGCGGCTCGCTCGCCACCGAGATCCAGGAACTTGACGGCCGCATGGATCATCGCGCCCCCGAACTGCCCGAGCAGGACCAGCGCTTCGCCATCCGCCAGGACGTCGCCGTGACGGGCGAGCGCCTCTCGGCAATTCTCGGCGCCTCCGAGATTAAGGTGAACTCGCTGCATCGCCAGGCGATCGACCAGCTCGGCGACGGCCTCACTGTCGAAGCGCGCGCGCCGGACGGTACGATCGAGGCGGTGTCCGTCGAAGGCGCCAAGGGCTTCGCGCTCGGCGTGCAATGGCATCCGGAATATTTCGCGACGAGCGACGCGCCCTCCGCCGCCATCTTCCGTGCCTTCGGCGAGGCCTGCCGGACCTATGCCGCCGGCCGGCGCCGCGACGCCTGAGGCTGGCTAGGCCAGCGAGCCGCCGAGCAGCATCAGGCCCATCAGCAGCACGAAGACGGCGCCGAGGATCTCCACCGTGTCGAGGACGAGACGCGAGCGCCCGCCGGCGCGGCCGAGGCGCAGCGCGACGCCCTTGGCGAGAACGGTGAGCGCCGCGATGGCCGAGACGGTGATCGCGGTGCCGAGCGACACGGCGAAGACGGAGACGAGGCCGGCGCCGTAAAGGCCGTTGACGAGGGCGAAGGCCATGACGCTCACCGCCCCCCAGCAGGGCCGGATGCCGACCGCGAGCACGGCCGAGACGGCGCCGGAAAAGGACAGGCTCTCGCCGCCGAGCCGCGCCGGATCAGCGATATGCGGCCGGCCGCAATCGCAGTTCTCGTCGTCTTCGGCCATGCAGATATCGGCGCTGAAGCCGCCGGAGGCCGGGCGCATGATCGGGTCGGCCGGAAGCGATGCGGCCGAGGCGAAGGCGAGACCGCCCGTTCCCTGAAAGGCGGCGGGCGGCGCGAAGTCGAGCTTCATCCGCACGCGGCGCGGCCGGCGCGCCATCTCGACGAGCTTGCGCGCCAGGAGCCAGAGCCCGAAGGCGGCGACGAGCGCGAAGGAGCCGGTCTCCAGCCATTGCGACACGTCGGTCATCGAGATGCCCGAGCCGCGCAGCACGAACCAGCCCGCGCCGGCGACGAGGATCGCCATCACGGCCTGGAGCGCCGAGGAGACGAAGGAGAGCAGGATGCCGCGGCGCAGCTGCACCTTGTCGGCGAGGAGATAGGAGGAGATGACCGCCTTGCCGTGGCCGGGCCCGGCCGCGTGGAAGATGCCGTAGGCGAAGGACAGGCCGACGAGCACCATCGCCCCGCCGCTGCCATTCTTCATCGCCACCAGCGCCTTGTTCAGCGACATCAGGAACTGGCGCTGCCAGAGGTTGATCTCGAGGAACAGGCCGGCGAAGGGGCCGGTCGGCATGCCGCCGGACTCGGCCGTGCCGATGCCGAGCGAGGATTTCGCCAGCGCCGGCTCGGCGAGGAGCGCGAGGCCCGCCGCCGCGAAGAGCGCGAGGAGGATCGGAGGTTTCAGCCGCATTTCACCTCCACCCGCGTCGCCAGGATCTGCGCGTAGTTCACCCCGTCTTCCGGCACGGTCTGGTCCGGGCCGAGACTGGCGATGGAGGCCATCCATTGCTGCGCCGCCTCGTCCTCGTCCGGCACCGTGACGCTCTTGGTGCAGGAGGCCGGCAGGTCGACCAGCTGGAAGCCGTCCTCGGCGAATTCGAAGGCGGTGAAGAAGGTCTCGTCGAAATTGGCGACGGTGATCGGCACGGTCTTGAGATCCACCGGCTCGGCCGGCTTCATCTCGAAGAAGATCAGGAGCTGGCTGTCCTGGTAGAGGGCACGGATCTCCTCAGGCGGCTGCATCTTCACCTGCGCCCCGCCCGGCTTCTGCACGAAAGTGTAGAAGGAATATTCGGCGATCGATTCCTTCACCGTGTCGGCGACGGCCTGCAATTCGTCGTCGTCCAGGATCGAGTTCTTGTTCTTGTCGTAGTCGAGCACGACGCTGGTCGAGAACATCTCGTCCATGCGCCAGATGTTGCGGATGGCCTTCAGCTGGCCTGAGGCATCCCCGACGATCTCCATCCGCGCGTCGGCGAAGACATGCGGATGCGCCCGCGCCGCCGTCGATGCCAGAAGGCAGGCCGCCGCCATTCCGGCGGCAAGGCCGGCTGTCCACATCCTCGATGCCATCATGCGAAATCCGGCCGTCCCTCGACGCGAGTCGTGTCGCGCGGATTGATGGCCGAATTTGGGGCGCCGCTGAAGCCCCGTCCCGCCTATTCCTCGACGACGACCTGCGCGCCGACATGGACGCGCTCGAACAGGTCCTGAACATCGGCATTGCGCATGCGGAAGCAGCCGGCCGAGGCGGCGCTGCCGATCGAGTTCGGCGAGTTCGTGCCGTGGATGCGATAGGTGCTCCAGCCGAGATTCATGGCGCGCACGCCCAGCGGGTTCTTCGGCCCCGGCCCGACCGAGACCGGCAGGTCAGGATGTTTCTCGCGCATGTCGGAGGTGGGGATCCAGATCGGATCGAGCCGCTTCTTCGACACCCAGCTGCGGCCGAACCACTGCTCCTCCGGCCGCCCGACCGCGATGTCGTAGCGCAGCGCCGTCGCCGGGCCGGTGACGAGATAAAGGCGGCGCTCGGCGGTGCGGATGACGATCGTGCCCGGCTCGAAGGCCTCGTCGAAGGCGGTCTGCCGCACCTGCGCGCCGCCCGTCTTCGCCTCGGCGGCAGGCGCCAGGGCGAGGAGGCCGAGAAGACCGCAGAGCAGAGCCGGCAGATGACGCATGAATTCCCCCTCGCGGCCGCGATCGCGGCCGTTCCTCTTCGACGAGGCACGAGTCTGCGCCAGGATGGTTAGCGCTTCGTCACCGCCTCGTCCCCTTCCACGCCTTCCACGCAGTCCCCCTCCCCGTCGCAATGGTTCTTGCGGAAGAACTGGGCGAGATAGTCGACGAAGAGTCGCACCCGCGTCGGCAGGTGCCGGCGATGCGGGAACACGGCATAGATGCCGGCATCCTGCGGCAGGAAGGGCTCCAGCACGCTGACGAGCCGGCCGCTGCGCAGGTCCTCGCGCACGACGAATTCGGGGATCAGCCCGAAGCCGAGCCCGGCGCGCACCGCCGCCCGGACCGTGACCGGACTGTTGGCGGTGAACTGCCCGGAGACGGCCACCGCGATCGGCGCGCCCGTCGCCGGCTCGCGGAAGGACCAGTTGGAGAACATCCGCGAATTGGAATCGATCACCGTCGGCAGGCCCGCGAGATCGCTCGGATGGGCCGGCGTCCCGACCCGCGCCAGAAGGGTGGGGCTGACGCACATCTTCAGCCGCAGTTCCGCGAGCTTGCGGGCGATCATGGCCGAATCGGCGAGCCGCGTCATGCGGATCGCGACGTCGAAGCCCTCGTTCAGGAGATCGACGAAATTGTCGTCGAGATGAATGTCGAGCGAGATGTTCGGATGATCGACGGCGAAGTCGACGAGACAGCGCCCGAGCAGCGAATCGCCGAAGGTGCGGGCGGCGCTGATGCGCAGCAGCCCGCGCGCCTCCCCCGTCGCCTCCCGCGCCTCCTCGTTCAGGTGGTCGAGCTCGGCGAGAACGGCGGACGCGCGGGCGAAATAGACTTCGCCGGCGGCGGTGAGCGCGATCTGCCGGGTCGTGCGGTTGATGAGCAGCACGCCGAGCTCGTCCTCCAGCTCGCGCACATATTTCGACAGGAGCGCCTTGGAGCGGCCGGTCTTCCGCGCGGCGGCGGAGAAGCCCTCGTTCTCCACCACGGCGATGAAGGCGCGCATGCGCGTCAGAGTGTCCAACTCGCCTCCGGGCTTGCCTGACGCTTGCGTCCTGTTGCGCGGACGAAACAGCCCGCCGCCCTTGATGGGACGGCGGCGGCGGAAAAGCAACCAAGGCCGATTTTCCTGTTGTGCATGACGGTCGCGGTGCCTATATCGCCGCTTGCCCAAAGTCGCACGAGCCTGTGGGCGTCCCCCGATCCTCAAATGCGAGGGCCATCGGGCAGGTCCTGGAGAACGCCTCCAGTCGATTTCGCAGCATCGCGGAATCGAGGACGCCTTAAAGCAACGACGGTGCGGGCTTTTTTGGTCTCTCCCGGTCTCCAAAGCCGGGAATGCTGAAGAGGCACACCTTCTTTGCCCCAAGTGCGGCGGGTTCAAGCCCTCCACGCCAAGGCAGTCATATCGGCAGCGCATTCGTGCCTTGCCGTCAAGCCGTCGCGGTCGACGGCGGAATTCGCGCGCGTCCGGACAGGGTGCCGCGAAGGCGTCGTCGTCCGCTCCGTCAGAACGCCCCGTGTTGGAACGACGCTCATGGCCACGCAGCGCATCATCGATTTCCTCGCCACCCGACGTCCGAGCGGCCCCTGCCTCGTCGTCGATCTCGACGTGGTCGAGGAGAATTTCAACGCCTTCCGCAAGGCGCTGCCGGACTCGTCCATCTATTACGCCGTGAAGGCCAATCCGGCGCCGGAGATCCTGCGCCTCCTCGCCTCGCTCGGCTCCTCCTTCGACTGCGCCTCGGTCGCCGAGATCGAGATGGCGCTCGACGCCGGCGCCACGGCCCCGCGCATCTCCTACGGCAACACGATCAAGAAGGAGCGCGACGTCGCGCGCGCCTTCGAACTCGGCGTGTCGCTCTTCGCGGTGGACTGCGTCGAGGAAGTCGAGAAGGTGGCGCGCGCGGCGCCGGGCGCCCGCGTCTTCTGCCGCGTCCTGACCAATGGCGAGGGCGCCGAATGGCCGCTGTCGCGCAAGTTCGGCTGCGTGCCGGCCATGGCGATCGACGTCCTGGCCCGCGCCGAGGCGCTCGGCCTGAAGGCGACCGGCGTCTCCTTCCATGTCGGCTCGCAGCAGACCAATGTCGAAGCCTGGGACAGCGCCGTCGCCGACGCCGCCTTCGTGTTCGACACGCTGGCCGAGCGCGGCATCCAGCTCACGCTCGTCAATATGGGCGGCGGCTTCCCGACGCGCTATCTCAAGGACGTGCCCTCGGCCGCCGAATATGGCCGCGCGATCTTCGAGGCGCTGCGCCGGCATTTCGGCAACCGCATCCCGGAGACGATCATCGAGCCGGGCCGCGGCATGGTGGGCGATGCCGGCGTGATCAAGGCCGAGGTCGTGCTCGTGTCGAAGAAGTCGGTCAGCGACGAGAACCGCTGGGTCTTCCTCGATATCGGCAAGTTCGGCGGCCTTGCCGAGACGATGGACGAGGCGATCCGCTATCCGATCGTGACGGAGCGCGACGGCGACGCCAGGAGCCCCTGCGTCCTGGCCGGTCCGACCTGCGATTCAGCCGACGTCCTCTACGAGAAGACCCCCTATCCGCTGCCCGTCTCGCTCACCGTCGGCGACGAGATCCTGATCGAGGGCACCGGCGCCTATACGACGACCTATTCGGCCGTCGCCTTCAACGGCTTCGAGCCGTTGCGAGCTTACGTGATCTGACCCGGCGCCTCCGGCGCCGGGCCGTTTCGCCCGCGCGCCGGAAGGATCTGACCCGGCGCGCATTCCCTTCGGCCCCGCTTCTCGAGGGTTGAAATTCCATGTTCGCGGACGTTTCCCTTCTTTCCCTTGCCCTACCGGGCGCCTCGCTCGCCGCCATCGGCGACGAGCTGGCCACGGATGCCCCGGCGCGCGAGGCGCTGCTCGACGCGGCCATGGGCCCGGCGCGCCGCCGCAAGTCGTCGGAGGCGATCCGGCGCGGCCGTCTGCCGGCGGAAGGCCTCGCCTTCGTCGCGCGGGACGAGGCCGGCGGACTGCTCGGCACGGTGCGCCTCTGGAACGTCGCGCTCGGCGAGCGCGCGATGCCCGCCCTGCTTCTCGGCCCGCTCGCGGTGGCAAAAGCCTGCGAAGGGCTCGGACTCGGCAGCCGCCTGATGCGCCGCGCCGTGGCGGAAGCGGCTTGGCGCGGGCACCGGGCGATCCTTCTCGTCGGCGATCCCGACTATTACGAGCGCTTCGGTTTCGCCGCCCGCCCGGCGGCGGGGCTCGCCATGCCGGGTCCCTTCGAGCGGCACCGCCTGCTCGGCCTGGAGCTGCGCGACGGCGGGCTCGGCGGGGCCGAGGGCCTGATCCGCCCGACGGGACGGCTCGAGGCCGGCTTCGTGGAGGAGACGGCGCTCGTCGCCTGAGCCCCTGACCCTCCACCGCGAAACGCGCCGCCCCGACGAGGAACGGCGCGCCTCAAGGGCGGCGGATCTCAGCGCGGCGCGGCCTCGACCAGCCAGCCCGTCACCCGACGGACGACCGGCAGGACGAAGAGCAGGGTGGGAAAGGCGACGAGCCAGGACAGGCCCCAGCCGCGCGCCCATTGCGCCAGGAGATCGTCCGCCAGCCCCACGGCGCGAGCCGTCGAGATGCCGGAAACGATGCAGCACATCATGAGGGAAAGCAGCAGAGGCGTGATGATCGCGCCATAGGGCGCGGGAAGCTTGCGGGATGTCCGCATGGCACTGCTCCGTATCACGGCGGCTCCATCTCGGAGCCCGCCGATCGAAGCGTTGCTTCACGTTAACGCTTACGGAGTGCCGAGGCGCTCGGTAGAGCTCATAGAGCGAATGGCGGCATGGGTCAATTCCTGCCGGCTGCACCATACCCGCTCGGAACCGACTCTTGGCCGGCCAATTCCGGGCTTTGGACCGTGTGGATTCGGGTATATGTTTGCCCTCTTTGGCTGATGGGAGTCCGCAATGACAACGGGCCGAGCCCTGACCATCGTTCTGCCGCCTGAAATGATCAGGATGGTCGAGGCGAAAATTGCGTCGGGTCAATATGCCGACGAAAATGCCGTGATCGAGGATGGGCTTCGCATTCTGGCGCAACAGGATGACGAACTCGACCTATGGCTGAAGGCCGAGATCCCGGAGCGTTATGCGGAGATCCTTCGCAGTCCGGCCATCGCCATTCCCTCCGACGAGGTCTTTGCGGGCCTGGAGGAACTCCATCGACGCCGGAACGAGCGCAACTCGTAGCCTTTGCCAAAATGGCGCACCGCGTCCTATTCCATCCAGCCGCCCGTACCGAACTCGAACAGATCTACACCCATGTCGCGGCGCGAGCCGGCGCCGATACCGCCTTCGCGTTCGTTTCCGGCATCCGTGAGTTCTGCGACCGCCTTGCGCTATTTCCGAAGCGCGGCACGGAGCGCTCCGGGATCATGCGAGGATTGCGGATCATCGGTTATAGGCGAAACGTCTCGGTCGCCTTCGTCGTGGTCGGCAAGAGTGTGATCGTCCTCGGCATCTTCCTCAAAGGCCGCGATGCGACCAAACGGATATTGGCCGCAAGACAGGCGTCCTTTCCGACGAGTTGACGGCCGTGGACGGCGTTTCGCCCCCTCAACCCGTCAGATCGACCACCCCGGCATCGCCCTCGTCGCTGCCGAAGGCGAGGAGCCGGCCGGTCTTGTTCCAGGCGATGGCGTTGATTGCGCCCTTGCCGCCGCGCCGCAGCACCGCCTCGCGCGCGTCCGAGAAGCGCACGGCGAGGATCATGCCGTCGACATAGCCGATCGCCACCATGTCCTCGTCGGGATGGCAGGCGACGGCCGTCACCATGGAATTGCCGCGCGTGCCGAGTTCGAGCGGCGCCCTGTTCATCGGCCCGTCCTTGCCCGAGAAGGGCCAGAGGATGGCGGCCGGAGCGCCGGAGGTGGCGAGGAAGCGGCCGCGCGCCGACCAGGACCAGCTCTTCACCTTGGCGGGATAGCCCGTCATGCGCATGTGCTTGCCGTCTTCCAGCCGCCAGCCATGCAGCGCGTTTTCCTGCATGCGGGTGACGAGGAAGCGCCCGTCCGGGGAAAAACGGGCCCCGACATGGGCGCCCTTCCATTCGAGCTGCACCGGCGCGGAGTCCGTCGCCGGGAAGAAGAGCGAGGCGCCGTCATAGCGCGCCACGGCGAGGCGCAGCCCCTTCGGCGCGAAGGCGAGGTCCTCCACCGTGCGCGGCAGGTCGAGTTCGCGCAGCGTGGCATCCGCCTGCCGCACATAGGCCTTGCGCCCCGTCGAGAAGCCGACGACGCCGTTCGGCCCGCCGGCCAGCGTGTCGATCCACTTGCGGCCGATCGAGGCGAGCTCCTCGACCCGCTCCGGCCCGGAAACGGCGAGGACGCGCCCGTCCTCGCCGCCCGTCAGGAGACGGTTCGAAGACGCGTCGAAGCGCGCGACGGTGAGGCCGCCGCCATGGGCCTCCACCACCCGCTCGCCGCCGGCCGGGAAGCGCAGGGTTCCGTCGGTCAGCGCGAAGACCGGCTCGCCGTCCAGAAAGGCGGCCGCCTCGACGAAGCCTTCGAAATCATAGGGCGCGATGGACGGCATCAGGCTTTCGCGGTCTCGCGGGCGAGGCAGGCGAGGAAGCCGGCCTTCAGGGCCTCGGCATCGAGCTCGCGCCCGATGAAGACGAGCCGGCTCTCGCGGGTCTCGTCGTCGCGCCAGGGCCGCTGGTGGTCGCCCTCGATGATCATGTGGACACCCTGCACGACATAGCGGTCCGGATCGTCGGCGAAGGCGATGATGCCCTTGAGGCGCAGGATGTTCGGCCCCTGCTCCTGGGTGAGCTTCTGGATCCAGGGAAAGAACTTGCGCTGATCCATCGCGCCGGCCCGCAGAGAGACGGAGTTCACCGTCACGTCGTGGATGGGCGCCAGAGGTTCGTGGGTATGATCATGGTCGTGCCCGTCATGATCGTGGTGGTGGTGATCGTGGCCGTGATCGTGGTGATGGCCATGATGATGGTGGTGGTCATGGTCGCAATCCGGGCCGCAGACATGCTCGTCATGCGCCGCATGCGCCTCTTCGAGGAAGGCCGGGTCCTGGTCGAGCACCCGCTTCAGGTCGAAGGCGCCCTGCCCCAGCACGCGGTCGAGCCCGATCGCGGCGCGTTCGGTGCGGTGGATCACGGCATGGGGATTGATGGCGCGCACCGTCGCCTCGACGCGCGCGAGCTCCTCCGGCGAGACGAGATCGGTCTTGTTGAGGAGCACGACGTCGGCGAAGGCGATCTGGTCCTCCGCCTCCTTGGAATCCTTCAGCCGCAGCGGCAGATGCTTGGCATCGACCAGCGCGACCACGGCGTCGAGCTTGGTCTTGGCCCTCACGTCGTCGTCCATGAAGAAGGTCTGGGCCACCGGCACCGGATCGGCGAGGCCCGTCGTCTCGACGACGATCGCGTCGAAGCGGCCTTTGCGCTTCGTCAGGCCTTCCACGACGCGCACCAGATCGCCGCGCACGGTACAGCAGACACAGCCGTTGTTCATCTCGTAGATCTCCTCGTCGGATTCGACGATGAGGTCGTTGTCGATGCCGATCTCGCCGAACTCGTTGACGATCACGGCATAGCGGCGGCCGTGATCCTCGGAGAGGATGCGGTTCAGAAGCGTCGTCTTGCCGGAGCCGAGATAGCCGGTGAGAACGGTGACCGGGATCTGCTCTTTCGCCTGGGAAGCCGTGTCGGACATCGGATATCTCCTTGATGTGCGGCGCATATAGGCCCGCCCCGCGGCGAATGCACGCCCGTTTCGCGGCACGGTATAACATTCGCGCCGCGATTCACCCTTTGCCGCGCCGATGGTGGACAGGCGGAGGTTTCCTCTGCATCTTCCGCTCGCAACGGGAGGGAGCACCGCCCCGCCATGGCCGGCAACAAGAAGAAGCGTTCGGGCCTCAGCCAGCTCTTTCTCGCGGCGCGGGCGGGACGCACGGCGCTTTCCGCCAAGCTGGCGGTGCGGGAGCTCTATCCGGGGCAGGACGCGGTGCTGCTCGCCCTCGGCGAGGAGGCGGGCCTGTCCTTACGCGATCTGGCGACCCGCCTCGCCGTCCGCCCGCCGACGATCACCAAGACCATGGCCCGCCTTTCGGCGCAGGGCTTCATCGAGAAGCGCGCCTCGCCGCGCGACGCGCGCCAGAGCCATGCCTTCCTCACGGAGAAGGGCGAGGCGCTGCTGGAGGAGATCAAGACGGCGCAGCGCTCGGTCGAACGCGCGGCGCTGGCGGGCTTCACCGATCGCGACCGGCGGCGGCTGAAGAAGCTCCTGCGGCGCGTCGAGAAGAATCTCGGCCATGTCGATGATGAGGCGGATGAGGAGAAGGACGGGGACGATTGAGCCGAGCCCGCGCCGATCGGAGCGCCCTGAGCTTTTCGTCGGCGCTTCCTTTTGCCATAGATCCCGAATGAGCGACGCAAACCAGCAACCGGGAACCTGAGGCTTGGCGCAGAAGGTCAAGCTCTCGACCATCGCGGAGGCTCTCGGCCTTTCGACCGCGACCGTGTCGCTCGCCCTGCGCGACAGCCCGCTCGTCGCGGAAGTGACGCGCGAGCGCATCAAGGCCGAGGCCATCGCCTCCGGCTATATCTACAATCGCCGGGCCGCCAGCCTGCGCACCTCCAAGTCGGGCATCGTCGGCGTCTGCGTCCACGACATCATGAACCCGTTCTTCGGCGAGATCCTGATCGCGATCGAGCACGAGCTCGACCGGCATCGGCAGACCTTCATCCTGTCCAACCATTACGACAACCTGTCGAAGCAGCGCTCCTTCGTCGACACCATGCTGCAGCTCGGCGCGGACGGGCTGATCCTCTCGCCGGCCATCGGCACGCCGGCCTCGGATCTCGAACTCGCGGAAGGCAACAGCCTGCCGGTGGTGCTGATCGCGCGCACCGTCGAGGGGTCGGATGCCGGCAGCTTCCGGGGCGACGATTCGATCGGCATGGCGATGCTGGTGCGCGCCCTGATCGCCGAGGGCCATCGCAGCATCGCGATGGTGGGTGGCACGTCCAAGACCTCGACCGGGCGGCTGCGCGAGGCGGGCTATCTCCACGCGCTGGCCGAGGCCGGGATCGAGTTCCGGCCGGAATGGCGCATCGCCGGCCCGCGCGGCCGCCATTCCGGCTTCGACGCGGCCGAGACCTTCGTCAGGATCGCCGAGCGGCCGACGGCGGTCTGCTGCTTTTCCGATCTCGTCGCGCTCGGCTTCATGTACGGCCTGTCGCGCGCCGGCCTCAGGCCCGGCATCGACGTCGCGGTCGCCGGCTACGACGATATCGACGAGGCGGCGATCGCCACGCCGCCGCTCACCACCGTGGCGAACGGGCAGAAGGAGGTCGGCCGGCGCGCCGCCAGCGCCCTCCTCGCCCGGCTGGGCGGCACCGCCTTCGCCGAAACCGAAGAACTCATCGTGCCGGAACTGCGCATGCGCCAGTCCTCCGGCTTCGACTGGAACGCACGGCCGGACCTCAAATGACCGCTTCGCCCTCCGTCACCCTTCTCGTGCCGCGCGCCTTCAATGCCGACACGCTGGCCGAACTCGGCGAGACCTATCGCGTGCTGCGCTGCGAGGACGGGGCGATCGACGCCCTGCCCGCCGAGGCGCGGGCGGCGGTGCGCGGCGTCGCGGTGGCCGGGCGCTTCGCCGATGCCGACATGGCGGCGCTGCCCAATCTCGAGATCATCGCCCATTTCGGCGTCGGCTATGACGGGGTGGACGCATGGGCCGCCGCGCGGCGCGGCATCATGGTGACGAACACGCCGGACGTCCTCACCGAGGAAGTGGCGGATACGACGCTCGGCCTTCTCATCAACACGGTGCGCGAGCTGCCCCAGGCGGAGGCCTATCTGCGGGCCGGGCGCTGGACGGAGCGGCCCTATCGGCTGACGCCGAACACCCTGCGCGGCCGGCATGTCGGCATCATGGGCCTCGGGCGCATCGGGCTGGCCATCGCCCGCCGCCTGGAGGCCTTCGGCCTGACCATCGCCTATCACAACCGCTCGCCGCGCGGCGACGTCGCCTATGCCTATCATCCCGACCTGATCGGCCTGGCGACGGCCGTCGACACGCTGATCGTCGCGGCGCCGGGCGGGGCGGCGACGAATGGCGCGGTGAATGCCGAGGTGCTGAAGGCCCTCGGCCCGGACGGCGTTCTCATCAATATCGGGCGCGGCTCGGTGGTGGACGAGCCGGCGCTCGTCGCCGCGCTGCAGGACGGCACGATCGCCGGGGCCGGCCTCGATGTCTTCGCGCGGGAGCCGCATGTGCCGGACGCGCTTCTCGCACTGCCGAACGCCGTGCTCCTGCCGCATGTCGCCTCCGCCTCGCGCGCCACGCGCCGCGCCATGGGCCGTCTCGTTCTCGCCAATCTCGACAGCTGGTTCGCCGGCCGGCCGGTGCCCAATCCCGTGCCGGAAACGATCGACGTCGCTCCTCCGCGCGGCTAGGAGGGCGGCGCGAAAGGTTTCGGTAAGGTCTGCTTAACCTTTCGTTCGTAATGCTAGAGCTTGGTCAGGCGATCGAAGGGTTTTGGTCATGAAGTTTGCCGCGATCACGATCGGGGTGGGCATCGTCGGCGCGCTCCTCGCATCCTCCCTCCAGAGTCCCGCGAAGATTTCCGGCGACGGCCTGCCGGCCGATGTGGTGGTCGATCCGACGATCACCGGCAGCATCGTCAAGACGGCCGGCGCGACCGGCAGCGGCGCCGTGAGGCTCATCGACCTGAAGAGCGGCGCGTCCTGCAAGACGGTGACGCCGCCGGATTCGGGCGAGATCAGCGCCGCGCCGCTCGGGGCGGACTGCGCCAAGTCGCCCAGCCTGTCGCGCATCGCCTATTGGCGCGCGGCGGCGGACGGCTCGCTGATCATGGCCGATCGCAGCGGCAAGACGGTTCTGGAATTCGCGCCGGGCGACGGCGTGCTCTACGAAAGCGTCTATCCGGCGAACGAGCTGGTGACGATCGTTCCGGCGCGCGGCTAGGCCGTTTCCAGGCGAAGCGGGATCGCTTCGCCACCGCATGATGCGGGAAGAGCGAGGGCCCGATCCCTCGGCTTGGACCTTACGGCGGCTCAGACCGCCCTTATCTCCCCGAGGGAGCGACGCTGCCGGCCCTCGCCGTCGAAATTCTCCGGTACGAGCCAGGCCTCGAAGGCCGCTTTCAGCTCCGGCCATTCGCTGTCGATGATCGAAAACCAGGCGGTGTCGCGGTTCTCGCCCTTCACCACCAGATGCTGGCGGAACAGGCCCTCGAAGGAGAAGCCCAGCCGCTCGGCGGCGCGCTTCGAAGGCTCGTTCCGGTCGTTGCACTTCCATTCGTAACGGCGATAGCCGAGCTCGTCGAAGACGCGCCGCATCAGGAGATATTGCGCCTCCGTCGCGGCCGGGCGGCGCTGCAAGGCCGGCGAGAGCGCGATATGGCCGACCTCGGCGACACCATTGGCGGCGTCGAGCCGCATCAGCGCCGCGACGCCTGCCGCGCGCCCCGTTTCCGCCGGGATCAGGGCGTGGAACAGCGGATCGGCGCCGCGATAGGTCTTTTCCGCGAAGACGTGGAAGGCCTCGCGGCTGGCAAAGGGACCATAGGGCAGCCAGCGCCAGAGCGCGCCGTCCCGATCGGCGGCATAGGCCTCGAACAATTCGTCGAAGCGCCGCGCGTCGGTGATCGGCTCGGCGGTGACGAAGCGCCCGGCGATCGCGGTCGTGCCGGGCAGCGGACGCGGGGTCCAATGGCTGAGATCGCGGGTCACGAATGTCTCCGGATGAAGGTGAGGACGCGGTCGCGCACGGATCGCTCGCCGACCGGCAGCGCCGTCGCGAGCCCGCTCAGGATGGAGATGTGGTCGGCGCCGGGCAGGATCTCCGCCTCGACGCCGTCGCCGGCCGCCCGCAGCCGCGCCGCGAGCGAGCGCGTGTTCTTCGGATCGACGGTGCGGTCCTTGTCGCCGGCGAGAAGCAGCGCCGGCGGCTCGCCGCCCCGCACGAACTCGACCGGCTGGCTGGCGGCGAGCGTCGCAGGCGGAAAGATGCGCTTGTACCGCTCTTCCGTCAGCGGCAGGAAGTCGTAGGGTCCGGCGAGACCGACGAAGCCGGCGAGGCGCTTCGGCGACAGGCCGGCGGCGCGCAGATAGCGATCGTCCAGCGTCAGCAGCGCGGCGATCTGACCGCCGGCGGAATGGCCCATGAGGAACAGCGGATGCTGCCCGGCGGCAAAACCCTCCCGCCCCTTCCCGGCAGCGCGCTCGACAAAGGCGACGGCCTCGGCCGCATCCGTGACGAAGCCCGGAAAGCGCACCTCGGGATAGACGCGATAGTCCGGCACCGCGACGGCAATGCCGGCGCTGGCCAGCGACTGGCCGACGAAGCGGTAGAGCCCCTTCGAGCCGCCGGCCCAGGCCCCGCCATAGACGAAGACGACGACCGGCGTCCGCGGCCCCGCATCGCTGGGGATGTAGAGATCGAGCGTGCCGCGCTCGCCCGGACGATAGCGGATGTCGCGATGGAGCGCATAGCCGGCGCGGCTGGTGACCGCGTTGAGAAAATCCGCGCCGGCATTGCAGCCGGCGAGAAGCGGAGCGGCGAGGGACAGGGCGAGGGCGAAGGCCGCCCTCCCCGCGCGGCGCATCGGCTCAGGCCGCCAGGGCCGCCGCCTCCGCCGCGAGCCGCGTGATCTCGTCGAACCGTCCGGCCGTGACCACGTCCTTCGGCGCGACCCAGGAACCGCCGACGCAGACGACGTTGGGCAGCGCCAGATAGTCGCGCACATTGGCCATGGAGACGCCGCCGGTCGGGCAGAAGCTGATCGCCTGGAAGACAGGCGCCAGCGCCTTGAGATAGGGCACGCCGCCGAGCTGCTCGGCCGGAAAGAACTTCAGGACCTCGTAGCCTTCCTCGATCATCGCCATCAGCTCGCTCGGGGTCGCGGCGCCCGGCAGAAGCGGTGCGGGCGAGCCCTTGGCTGCGTCGAGCACCTCCATCGTCGCGCCGGGCGAGACGATGAACTTGGCGCCCGCCGCCTCCGCCTCGTCGAACTGCTTCGGGGTGAGAATCGTGCCGGCGCCGCAGACGATCTCCGGCACGTCCGCCGCCACGGCGCGGATGGCGTCGAGCGCCGCCGGGGTGCGAAGCGTGATCTCGATCGCCTTCAGACCGCCGGACGCCAGGGCGCGAGACAGGTCCACCGCCTCCGCCGCGCTGTTGACGGCGACCACCGGCATCACCGGCTGCGCCTTCAAGATGCCCAACAGCGTCTGCTTGTCCTGCGGCATGGTCATCACTCCCGCTCCTTCGCTGGAACCGTCAGCGGTTCTCTAGAGCATCGGCGGGTCGATCGCCATCCTCCCGGCCCGCATCCTCCAGGGCTTCGATGAACTTGCGGCACCATTCGGCCGCCGTGTTGGCGAAGACCTTGTCGCGCATCGCGCGCCAGCGCCGCTGCCGCTCCTCCAGCGGCATGGTCAGCGCCCGCTCGAGCGCCGCCGCCATTTCGTCGGTCGCGAAGGGATTGACGATCAGCGCCTCGCCCAGCTCGCTGCGCGCCCCGGCGAAGCGCGACAGGATCAGGACGCCGGGATCGGCCTCGTCCTGCGCCGCGACGAATTCCTTGGCGACGAGATTCATCCCATCGCGCAGCGGCGTCACCATGCAGACCCGCGCGGCGCGATAGATGCCGGCCAGCGCGCGGCGCGTCAGCCCGGTCGTCATGATATGGACCGGCGTCCAGTCGAGCGCGGCGAAGCGGCCGTTGATCCGGCCGACCAGCCCTTCGAACTCGCCCCGGAGATCGACATATTCCTCGACCTCCGAGCGCGAAAGCGGCGCGACCTGCAGGAACTGCACGGTGCCGACCCGCTCCGGATAGTTTTCGAGCAGGCGCTCGAAGCCGAGAAGGCGCTCGATGATGCCCTTCGAATAGTCGAGCCGGTCCACCCCGACGATCGGCAGCGACCGGCCGACATTGCTGCGCAGCATCGCGGCATGCTCTTCCGCCTCCTCCGAGGCAGCGAATTCGGCGAAGCTTTCCGCGTCGATGCCGATCGGGAAGACCTTCGCCTCGATCACCCGGTCGCCGACGCGCACGCGGTCGTTCGGCTGCTTCTGGCCGTGCAGCTCGTGCTTGCAGTAATTGGCGAAGTTGCGCCGGTCGGTCATCGTCTGGAAGCCGACGAGATCATAAGCGAGCATCGCGCCGACGAGGTCGTTGGCGCCCGGCAGGGCGGCCAGCATCTCGGGCGGCGAGAAGGGGATGTGGAGGAAGAAGCCGAGCCGGCCCTTGAAGCCGAGACGGCGCAACTCCTCTCCCAGATAGAAGAAATGATAGTCGTGCACCCAGACGAGATCATCCTCGGACACGAATTCCATCAGGCGGCGGGCGAATTCCCGGTTCACCGCGCGATAGGTGCGGTCGGTCTCCCGCTCGAAGCGGGCGAGATCCAGCCGGTAATGCAAGAGGGGCCAAAGCGAGCGATTGGCATAGCCGAGATAGAAGCCGGCGACCTGATCCTCCGTCATGTCGATGGTGACGAGCTTCACCTCGCCCTCGGTCTCGGTCTTCGCCTGGCTGTCCGTGCCCGCCTCCGACGTCTCGCCGCTCCAGCCGAACCAGAGGCCGCCGCGCCGGCGCAACGCATCCGCGAGACCGACGGCGAGGCCGCCGGCCTTGCCCTCGTCGCTGAGCGGCCCGACCCGGTTCGACACGACGACGAGGCGTGCTTCCTTGCTCATCGGGGCATTCCTTTCAGTTCCATTCAGTCTCGGGCGGCGAGCCAGCGATGGACCGCCGCCACGTTCTCCAGCCGGAATTCGGCGACGCTCGGCGCCGCGCCGACCTTCACCGAAACGCCGCCCGCCTCCCGCACCCAGCGCAGCGCGAATTCATCGGTCGTGTCGTCGCCGAGATAGACCGGCACGCGGGCGGCGAAGGGCGGCTCGGCCATGAAATCCGCCACCGCCCGCCCCTTGTCCATGCCGGCGGGGTGGACCTCGACGATCGCCTCCCCTTCCATCACCAGAAGATCGGGCGCGTCCGCGACAGCCTCCCGCATCGCCGCCTTGGCGAAGGCTTCGAGATCCGGCGCCGTCCGGTAATGCAGGACGAGGGCGGTGCCCTTGTCTTCCAGCGTCAGGCGAGGCGCCTTGGCCAAGGCGGGAGCAAGGCGCCGGCGGACCGGATCGAGCACGTCCGGCCCGACGAGATGCTCCACAGCGCCGTCCGGGCGGCGGCGGCGCTCCAGGCCGTGAACGCCGGCGGCCGCGAAGGGCAGCGGATCGAGAAACCGGTCGAGATCGGCGATGCGGCGGCCGCTGACGATGCCGAGCGCGCCGTCGAGCCGGCTCGCCAGATCGCGCAGGCAAAGGGCGACGGCCGGATCGAGCGCGACCGAAGCCGGGTCATCGGCGAAGCCGACAAGCGTGCCGTCGAAATCGAGAAAGAGGGCGTGCCGATCGGGATCGAGCGGGGGTGGGTCAGCCATGGCCGCTCGGCAAATAGGCGAAACGATGGCGCGGCCCAGCCTCGGAACTGGAGAAACATATCCCCGCCCTCTCCCGCAGCCGGAAGATGATCGACATCCGGGAGCGGCAGCGCCGATGCCGCTCAACCATCAGTTAGCGGCATCCATCCCGGGAATGCGGCGGCCGGCAAGCGACGGAGCATCGCATGGTGACGACGAAGGACATCCAGGTTCGCCTGAAGGCGCTGGGCGACGATCCGGGGCCGATCGACGGCATCCGCGGCCGGCGCACGATCCGGGCGATCCAGCGGTTCCAGCGGTTCCAGCGGCAGAAGGGCTTGGCGGTCGACGGCATCGTCGGGCCGGTCACGCGGCGCCGGCTGTTCGAGGGATCCGACGATCCCCAACCGGGACCGCAGCCGGATCTGCCTTGGTACGAGGAGGCGCGGCGCCTCATCGGCGTCGCGGAGGTCGGCGGCCCGGGCAACAATCGCGACATCATGGACTGGGCCGACGATCTCGACATCCACTATGCGGGCGACGAGGTGCCCTGGTGCGGCCTCTTCGTCGCCCATTGCATCGCCGCGACGCTGCCGGACGAGGAGCTGCCGGCGAACTTCATGGCGGCGCGGAGCTGGCGGAGCTTCGGCGATGCCTGCGAGCCGACCAAGGGCTGCGTGCTGGTGTTCTGGCGGGACCATCCGACGAACAGCGGCAAGGGCCATGTCGGCTTCTATGCCGGCGAGGACGAGAAAGGCTTCTACGTCCTCGGCGGCAACCAGTCGAACCGGGTGCGGATCGCGCGCATCGCCAAGGACCGGCTGCTCGCGGCCCGCTTTCCCGCCACGGCGGTGTTCGGAGAACGGCGCGTGGTGCGGCTCGGCCTCGGAATGAGCGCCTTCGACACCGAAGAGGCGTGAAGGCGCTCCATCCGTTCAGGCGGAGTGGGCGAGGCCCGGCACGGCGGCGGGATCGGCCGTGCCGACAGGCACCGCCGTCTTGCGCGTCGCGGCCGCGACGGTGTTCGCCACCATCTCGGCCGTGATGCCGGATAGCGTCCAGCCGAGATGGCCGTGGCCCGTATTGTAGAACACACCCTCCTGGCGGCCGGCGCCGACGCGCGGCAGCATGTTCGGCATCATCGGGCGCAGGCCGGCCCAGGGAATGACGGCGGAGGTCGAAACGCCCGGAAAGCGATGGCGGCACCATTCGACCAGCGGCCGGATGCGATCCATGCGGATGTCGCGATTCTCGCCGGCGAATTCGGCGGTGCCGGCGATGCGCAGCCGATCAGCGCCGAGACGGCTGGTGACGATCTTCGCCTTGTCGTCGAGGATCGAGACCCAGGGCGCGGTGGCGCGGCTCGCCTCGTCCTCGAGCATCACGGTGACGGAATAGCCCTTCACCGGATAGATGTTGACGCGGTCGCCGAGCATCGCGGCGAAGCGGCGGCTCTGGGTGCCGGCGCAGACGACGACATTGTCGAAGCGGTGATGCTCCGCCGTCCCCTCCGCCGCGAGGTCGAGTTCGATCCCGGCAGCGGTCTTCGCGAGATGGCGGATCTCGACGCCATAGCGGAAAGTCACGCCCTGGCGCAGGCAGGCATCGGCGAGGCCGCGGGTATATTTGTGGATGTCGCCGGTAAAATCGCTCTCGGTGAAGAAGCCGCCATGGAAGCGGCCCTTGATCGCGGGCTCGATCGCGGCGATCTCGTCGGGCGTGACCGAGCGGCGGTCGAGACCGCCCTCGCGCAGCAACTCGTTCACGCCGAGCGCGTGCCGGAACTCGGCCGGCGTCTCATAGACATGCAGGATGCCGCGCTGGACGAGATCGAAATCGACGCCCTCGCGCTCGGCCATGCCGACGAGATGTTCGCGGGCGGCGATGGCAAGACGAACCGTCGCGACGGTGTTCTCGCGATAGCTGCGCGTCGCGGCGACGAATTCGGCCAGCCAGGAGAGCTTGTGCCAGCTCGGCGTCGGATGGAGAAGCAGCGGCGCGTCCTTGCGGAACATCCACTTCAACCCTTTCAGGAAGGTCGAGGGATGGTTCCAGACCTCGGCATTGGAGGCCGAAAGCTGGCCGCCATTGGCAAAGGAGGTTTCCATCGCGGCATAGGACTGACGGTCGAAGACCGTCACGTCGAAGCCGAGCTGGCGCAGCTTGTAGGCGGTGGTGATGCCGGTGATGCCGGCGCCGACGACGGCCACGGAGGTCATGAGCGATCCTTTCGACCACGGGCCCCTGCCCGCGATGCAAATGTCTCGCCCCTCCGTCATGAGCCTGAGAGCTTCACGTCCGGAAAGTCGCTTCCCGAATCGCTTTCTCCTTCGGCGGACGGCTTCAGAGCCGTCACTCTCCGGAATGTCGAACGACGCGCGGTCCTTTTGCCTGAGAGTTTCCGGGGCGGTTGCTCCTTCGGCGCCGGCCTTCCGGCCGATCTCTCCCGCTGTGTCGCGTGAAACGTCACTTATGCTCTCCTTTGAGGAAGAGCAAGCGCCATCGTTCAGCTCTCTGCGCTTTTATCGACCGATTGTCGGGGATGCTTAGCGAAGCGCTGACGCAATCCCAGACGAAGCGGAGGACATTGCTTCTATCCCCCTCCCTCGCAGGGAGAACGGCACAAAGTCGGTTGGCGCGGGCCTATGCTGGGGAGCGCGACTGGTTGTCGATTGCGGCGCGGTATCGAGCGGTTCTGGACTGAGGGGT
>NZ_BMIQ01000016.1 GCF_014642635.1 Aureimonas endophytica | reverse complement strand
TCGTCCCCGTCTTCACGCCAACCGAATGCGCCAACTACTTCGCCGCCGCAGGCTACGAACCGGAATAAACAGGACATGCTCTAGATGCGTCTGGACACAGTTCGGGAGCGAAATCCCGTAGAGCTCAACCAGCCGCCGTGCTTCTTCGCGTGATGTTTCCATCGGAATGGTCGGCCCAGATGCGATCATGGCGGGGTCGTCGCCGGCGACGTCCGATACGACGAAGGTATGCACACGGGCGGGATGGGCGATCATCGCCAGCCTGCCTCCCTTCACGAAGCTGAGCTCGTTGCGGATCTTATTCATGGCGCCGATGGGCATGCCAGAATTCAGCAGCGCCCTGTTCGTCTGGCGCTCGTCGTCCAAAGTCAGTTCCCCGAACGGCGCCGGTAGGAGGGCCGATCCGCCGCCGGAGATCAGTGCGATCACGAGATCGTCCTCATCCAGCGGGCGAAGCAAGTCAACGATGCGTTCGGCAGCGGCCTGTCCGGCCTCGTCGGGAATAGGGTGGGCAGCCTCGACAATTTCGATCTGTCGGGTCGGCACCGAGTGTCCGTAACGGGTGACGACCAGACCAGACATAGGCGAGTCCCAGACGCACTCGAGAGCTTGGGCCATGTGTGCCGACGCCTTGCCCGCGCCGATGACGACTGTTCGCCCTTTCGGTCGTGAGGGCAGATGGCTGGAGATCGCAGCTGCCGGATCAGCGGCGCGGATCGCCTCGTGGAGCAGTCCCGTCAGCATAGCCTTCTTTGTAGCGTGGGCAGATACGTGTGTCCGATCGCTGTTCATGTCGACCAGCTCCTCCGCTCGTCCGAAAGATATGGGACGGCCCGCAAGCCGAGCACGGGCTCAGTTCACCCTCGGCTGGCCGGCGACCGGCGACCATAGGGCATTTGAAGAGCGTCACGGCTTCGGTCCACGATTCGTTCTGCGGTCGTCCTGAGCGGGCGGCGCAGCACTTCAACGGACAGAGGCGCTCTCATCATCTGGATGGCCGAGTTCGCAGAAAAAGCCGCCAAGGTACCGCGTGGAGAGCGACTTCGGATCTGGAGCCGGGGTCTTTGCCTCGACGGCCGCCCTGAACGGCTCGCTATTGTCCTGCGGTCGGTAGCCGAGGTGGTTGGCCCCCGTATTGTCGACCGTCTTGACCTTGTTGTCGGACATGCCGAACGAGATCGTGTGCCCTACGCGCGGAGCGGTCAGCGAGGCCTCCACCAGACGCACGCAGTCGTCGAAGGAGAGATACGACCACAGATGCCGGCGGTCTGTGGGTTCAGGGAAAGACGAGAAGATACGCAGGCACACCGACTCGATGCCGAACTTGTCCCAGTAGAGGCGGCTGAGGCTCTCCACGAAGTTCTTCGACACGCCGTAGAGGCTGTCCGGCCGCACGGGCGCGTCGACGCCGATCTGCGCCTCGATCTCGTGAAAGCCGATGGCGTGGACCGAGGAAGCGTAGACGATGCGCTTGATGCCGTTTTTCCGGGCGCCCTCGTAGATGTGGTACGAGCCGCGGATGCTGGCGTCGAGGATGGTCTGCCAGGGGCTTTCCACCGAGGCGCCGCCGAAATGCACGATCGCGTCGCAGCTTTCCGTAGCGGCGATGGTGGCGTCCATGTCGGAGAGATCGAAGACCGCCTCCTCCTCGTTGGGACAAAGGTCGTCGAAGGGGTGGCGCCCCGCGACCCGGATCTTGCTCGCCAGATGTGCCAAGCCTGGGCGGAGAATGGTGCCCAGACGGCCGGCGGCGCCGGTGATGAGGATTCGCTCGTATTGCGGCATGGTCTACTCCACTTGCGCGACGGCGGCGTTGATGCGCGCGATCGCCTCGGTCAGCACCGCCTCGCTCGTGGCGGTGGAGATGCGGAAATACGGGGACAGGCCGTAGGCCGCTCCGGGGACGCCTGCGACACGACCCTCGTTGAGGAGGTAGTTGGCGACGGCGGTGTCGTCCTCGAGGACCACGCCCTTCGGTGTGCGACGCCCGATCAGGCTGCCGCAGCCGATATAAGCGTAAAATGCGCCTTCCGGCGGCGACAGCGTCAAGCCGTTGGCCTGCCGGATTCCGTCGACCACGAGGTCGCGGCGTGCCTCGAAGGCGCGTCCGAAGCGCGACACCTCGTCCTGTGGCCCGTTCAACGCCGCGACCGTCGCGGCCTGCGCGATCGAGCAGACGGACGTGACCGACTGGCTCTGGATCGTCGTCATGGCCTTGACGAGCGGGGCCGGGCCGACGGCGTAGCCGACGCGCCAGCCCGTCATCGCGTAGGCCTTCGACACGCCGTTGACGATCAGGCTGCGGTCGCGCAGTTCCGGGCAGGCCTTGCCGAACGACACGAACTCCCGCCCATCGAAGATGATGTGCTCGTAGATCTCGTCGGAGAGTACCAGGACCTGCGGATACTTGGCGAGGACCTCTCCGAGCGCCTTGAGGTCCGCCTGCGAGTAGACGGTGCCCGAAGGATTCCCCGGCATGTTGAGGAAGAGCCACTTGGTGCGCGGCTTGATCGCCCGCTCCAGCGCCTCCGGCGTCAGGCGGAAGCCGCTCGTCTCCGGGCACTCGACGACGACAGGCGTGCCGCCCAGCAGCTTCACCATCTCCGGATAGGACACGAAGTAGGGGGCGGGCAGGATCACCTCGTCGCCGGGTTCCAACGTGGCCATGAGCGCGTTGAAGATGATCTGCTTCGCGCCGTTCGCCACCACGACGTCCTCGGCCGCGTAGTCGAGGCCGTTCTCGCGCCGGAACTTGCCAGCAACTGCCTCGCGAACCTCGGGCGTCCCGGCCGATCCCGTGTAGAGCGTCTGTCCACCTTTCGCGGCCTTATAGGCTGCCTCGACGATATGGGTCGGAGTGGGGAAGTCCGGCTCGCCGAGACCGAGGTCGATGACGTCGATGCCCTTCGCGCGAAGCGCCTTGGCGGCCTGCGAGACCGCCATCGAGGCGGACGGTTTCACGACGGAAAGACGGGAGGCGATGTAGCTCATTTGTCGTTCTCCGAAAGGTAGCCCTTGGAGCGGTCGGCGGCGCGAGCCTCGGGCGCGCGCTTGGCAGGATCGCCGAAGCCGCCGCCGCCGGGGAGTTCCATGATCAGCCGGCGGCCGGCCGGCACGTGCTGCCAGCCCTTGGGCCGCATCAGGGTGCCGTCGTCGAGCCTGACGATGCCCGCCGCCCCGTTCCCGCCCCCGTCGCGGCCGCGCGGGGCATGATGGATGCGGTCGAACATGGCGGAGAAGTCGAACTCGTGCCCTTCCATTGGCGCGATCTCGATGATCTGGCCGAGACCGCCGCGAAACTCCCCGTCACCGCCCGAGCCGGGCCGCAGCTCCTTGCGCCAGACGACGATCGGTCCCGTATGCTCCGTCGCCTCGACGGGCATCGTGTGGACACCGGACGGAAAGGCGGTGGCCGACGGGCCGTCGATGCCGGGACGCGCGCCCATTCCGCCCGAATTGAACATCAGCACTTCGGCGCGGCGGCCCTCGCCGCCGTTCGCGGGACGTGCCGAGATGTGGATATTCCACAGGGCGCCGGCTCCTTCCGAAAGGATCTTGCCGGGCATCGCTTGGGCGAGGGCGCCGAGCACGAGGTCCGGAACCATGTGGCCGAAGATGTGGCGGAGCGCGACGGGGGCCGGCCGCACCGCGTTCAGGATGTTGACGGGCGAAGTCACGGTGTAGAAGGCGAGGGAGGCCGCGTTGTTCGGGATGTCGGGCGCGGTCGCGCATTTCAGGGCGTAGCAGGCATAGGCCTTGGTGTAGATGATCGGCGTGTTGATGCCATATCGGCTCATCGGGTCCGTGCCGGTGAAGTCGACCTCGACCTCGTTCTCGCGCACGGTGACCTTGGCGGCGAGCTTGATGGGCGCGTCGTAGCCGTCCGTGACGAGCTCGTTCGACCAGCTCCCTTTCGGCAGCCCCGCAAGGCGCTCGACCATAGCGTCGTGGGTCCGGGAGAAGATGAACTGCCCGAGGCCTTCGAGCGTGTCGAGCTCGGTCTCCCGCATCATCTCGACGAGGCGGCGGTGGCCGACATCGTTGCAGGCCGCCAGGGAGTAGAAGTCGCCCACGACTTGGTTGGGCTCGCGCACATTGGCGCGCAGGATCCGCACGAGGTCGAGGTTCACCTTGCCGCGCTCGGCGAACTTCATGATCGGGATCTGGATGCCTTCCTCGTAGACCGACTTCGCATCGGCGCCGAAGCCGCGGCCACCGACGTCGACGACGTGCGCGGTGCAGGCGAAGAAGGCCACGAGTTCGCCGTTCAGGAAGGACGGCGACACCATCGTGATGTCGTGCAGGTGGCCCGTGCCGAGCCAGGGGTCGTTCGTCACGTAGGTATCGCCCTCGAACATCTCTTCGCGGGGGATGGCGTCCATGAAGTGCGCCACGGCCTCGGCCATGGTGTTGACGTGGCCCGGCGTGCCGGTGACGGCTTGGGCGAGCATCCGGCCCCGCGGGTCGAAGACGCCGGCCGAGAGGTCGCCGGACTCACGCACCGAGGTGGAGAAGGCGGTGCGCAGGAGAGTGAGCGCCTGTTCCTCGACGACCGAGATCAGGCGGTTCCACATGACCTGCATGCGGATGTCGGCAATGTCGCTCATGGGTCTCAGGCGCCTTTGCGGATGAGGAGGATGGCGCCGTCGCCCTGGATGACGGCGTCGAAAGGACTCGTGACGACGGTGGAGGTCTCGCGTTCGACGATCACGGCAGGGCCGGCAACCCGCGTTCCGGGAGCCACGGTGTCGCGCTCGACGATGCCGTAGGTGAGAAGCGCCCCCGCGGCGGGATCGAAAACCTCGCGGGTAACCTCGACCGTCGCCTCGGACGATCCGGTCGTCATCTCCTCGCGCGTTCCCGCCGGCCGCTCGTCGCTGGCCTTCACCGAGAAGGTCACGATCTCGATCTCGAGGTCGCCGAGCCCGTCGATGGCACGGCCGAAGAAGCGCCCGTAGCTCTCCTGAAAGCGTTGCGCGAGTTCCTCCCGCGCCTTCGGTCCGAACGGCTGGTCGGGCAGGGGGACCGGGATCTCCCAGCCTTGGCCAGCATAACGCATGAAGGCGGTGATCTCGCGGGTGATCGTTCCGCTGGTGCCCGCGCGAACGAAGCCTTCGGCGGTCGCCTTGAGTTCGTCGAGGAGGGCGTTGACCTCCTGCGCGTCGAAACGGGACAGGCGCACGAGCTTAGAGGCGAGCGCCTCGTAGCCAAAGGGCGCCTTGAGGAAGCCGATGGCCGATCCGACGCCCGCACCGCGCGGTACGAGGCAGCGGTCGATGCTGAGCTTCTCGCAGAGCCGGGCGGCATGAAGCGGGGCCGCGCCACCGAAAGCGATCATGATGTTGTCGGAGACGTTCTTGCCGTTCTCGACGGCGTGGACGCGGGCGGCGTTCGCCATGTTCTCGTCGACCACCTCGCAGATGCCGAAGGCGGTCGGCAGGGCCGCGAGCGACAGCTTCTCGCCGACGTCGGCGAGGATGGCGCGCTCGGACGCGGAGGTGTCGAGCTT
Organism: Aureimonas endophytica; assembly: GCF_014642635.1. GTDB lineage: Bacteria > Pseudomonadota > Alphaproteobacteria > Rhizobiales > Rhizobiaceae > Plantimonas > Plantimonas endophytica. The sequence continues at coordinate 17,357 of NZ_BMIQ01000016.1, read as the reverse complement.
GATCGCGCCGCCCGCGAAGTTGTCGGGGTCGAGCTTGCCCATCACGAGGTCGGCGTCCGTGATGGCGGGGCGCTTGCCGCCGCGTCCGTAGCAGGCGGGGCCTGGCTCCGAGCCTGCGCTTTCCGGACCGGTCTGGATGCGCCCCATGGCGTCCACCCAGGCGATGGAGCCGCCACCGGCGCCGATCTCGATCATCTCGATCACCGGGATCGAGATCGGCATGCCCGACCCTTTGGTGAAGCGGTAGGTCCGGGCGACCTCGAAGGTGCGTGCTGTCTGCGGCGCATAGTCCTCGATCAGGCAGATCTTCGCGGTGGTGCCGCCCATGTCGTAGGAGACGACCTTTTCCAGCCCGAAGCGGCGGGCGATGTCGGCCGCGAAGATGGCTCCGCCCGCCGGGCCGGACTCAACGAGTCGCACCGGGAACTCGGATGCCGTCTCGACCGAGATGAGGCCTCCGCCCGAGTGGATCATGAAGACCGGGCAGTCCGCGCCCATCTCCTTCAGGCGGACCTGGAGCCGGGTTAGGTAGGTCGCCATCTGCGGCCGCACATAGGCGTTGGCGCAGACCGTGTTGAAGCGCTCGAACTCTCGCATCTGGGGCGAGACCTCGGAGCTGATCGAGATCGGCACATCGAGCTTCGCGGCTAGGATCTCGCGCGTCCGGCGCTCATGGGCGGGGTTGGCATAGGCGTGGATGAAGCCGATGGCCACGGCTTCGAAACCCTGGCCGGCCAGTTTCTCGGCGAGGCGTTGGAGCGCGACTTCGTCGAGTGCGAGGAGCTCCTGTCCGTCCGCGCCGATGCGGCCCCTCACCGTGAAGCGGTCCTCCCGCGGGATCAGCGGCGCTGGAATCTTGATGTCGAGGTCGTACTGGGCGAAGCGGTTCTCCGTGCGCATCTCGAGGACGTCGCGGAAGCCCTCCGTCGTGACGAAGGCGGTCCGCGCGCCACGGCGCTCGATCAGGGCGTTGGTCGCGAGCGTCGTGCCGTGAATGACGATTCCGATGTCGCTTGCTTCGATGTTGGCGTCGCGGACGACGATCTCGATACCGTCGAGGATGGCCTGCTCGGGCGCGGTGTAGTTGGTGAGGACCTTTGTCGAGAAGACCGTGCCGCGCACGTCGAGCGCGATGTCGGTGAAGGTGCCGCCGATGTCGGCGCCAAGGCGGATGTCGTCCGATCCTTCGGTCATACGTCGGCCTTTCGTGCGTTGAGCGCTGCGATGCGCATTTGGGTGAGTGTCTGGCGGGGCGTGATCGCCTCCGGCGAGACCGCGAGTTCAAGCACCGCGCCGGTCGGGGATTCGAGGGCGCGGCCGAAGGCGGCGGCGAAGTCCTGCGTGGCCTCGACCTTCTCGGCGTGAAAGCCGTAGGACTTGGCAAGGCCGACGAAGTCCGGATTCTCCAGCGTCGTCCCCGAGACCCGCTCGGGATAGTGACGCTCCTGATGCGCGCGGATCGTCCCGTAGATCCCGTTATTCAGGATCAGGACGATCGGCTGGGCGCCGGCCTGCATGGCTGTGCCGAGCTCCTGGCAGTTCATCTGGAAGTCGCCGTCCCCGGCAAAGCAGACCACGGTGCGCGCGGGCATGGCGGCCTTGGCGGCGATCGCGGCCGGCACGCCGTAGCCCATCGCGCCGGACTGCGGCGCAAGAAGCCGGGCCCTGCTTCCGAAGCGGAAGAACTTGTTCGGCCAGACGGTGAAGTTGCCCGCCCCGTTGGTGAGGATGACGTCCTCGGGAAGGTTATCGCGCAACCAGGCGGTGACCGCGACCATGTCGACCGGCCCCGGCTGGGCGGGCGCCTGGAAGCTCGCCTCGTAAGCTGCCCGCGCTTCCTCGCGCCAGCCGGCCCACCCGCCCTGAACGGGCTCGAGCGCTTGCGCGAACGCGTTCGGCCCCGCCTGGATGCCGAGCGCCGGCACGTAGACCTTGCCGACCTCCCGATCGGACGGGTGAACATGAATCAGCGTCTGGCGGGGCTGCGGCACGGACAGGAGCGTGTAGCCGTTCGTCGTCATCTCGCCGAAGCGCACGTTCACGGCCAGGATCGTGTCGGCCTCTTCGATGAGGGTGCGAACGTGAGGTGGCATGCCCACCCCAGCTTCGCCGACGAAGACAGGGGAGTGGTTGTCGAACTGGTCCTGATAGCGGAAGGCGGCGACGACGGGGATGTCGGAATCCTCGGCGAACCGCTGGAGCGCCGTGCGGCCCTCTTCGGTCCAGTTCGTCCCGCCGAGAAGCAGGACCGGGCGCTGCGACCGGGCGAGAAGGTCGTGTGCCGCCGCAACCGCGGCGCTCGACGGGGCCGCCTCGTAGAGTTTCGGAGCTGCTGCCAGGGGAGGCACGTCAGTCTCGTCGGTCAGCATATCCTCGGGCAGGGCGACGACGACGGGCCCCGGTCGCCCGGACACGGCGGTCGTCCACGCCCTCGCCACGATCTCGGGAAGCCTCTCGACCTGGTCGATTTCCACCGCCCACTTGGCAAGGGAGCCGAAGACCGCGCGGTAGTCCACCTCCTGAAAGGCCTCGCGCCCCGTCATGTCGGTACCGACTTGGCCGACGAAGAGGATCATCGGCGAGGAGTCCTGCATCGCGGTGTGGATGCCGATGGAAGCATTGGTGGCGCCGGGTCCGCGGGTGACGAAGCAGAGGCCCGGACTGCCCGTGAGCTTGCCGTAGGCAGCCGCCATGAAGGACGCGCCACCCTCGTTCCGGCAGAGGAGGTAGTCGAGCCGGCCGCGCGTGTCGTGGAGGGCGTCGAGCACTGCGAGGTAGCTCTCTCCCGGCACCCCGAAACCTTTGGTCGCGCCGAGGGCCAGCAGGCACTCCACCAACAACTGGCCGCCGTTTCGCGCCATGGTCCTCACTCCTTGAATCCGATCCGGAGAGCTTGCGCGCCCGCCGATTGCATCTGGTGTGCTTCGGCGCCTGAGCCTCGATGCGGATGCGCTCCGAATGAAACGTGCCCCTTGGCCGCCGGCGGCGAAATCAAGAAATCCGGTTCATTGGAAAGTTCTGCTTTACTGCCGAGGCCCGATCAAAACGCCGGGATTGAGGACGTGCCCGGGATCGAGGGCGTCCTTGACGCTCGACATCAGCGATCGCTCGACGGCGCTCCTGAATGTTTTCGCCAGCGCGATCTTCGCTCGTCCGAGCCCATGCTCGGCCGCGAAGCTGCCGCCCATATCGGTCGCCAGGGCAACGAGGGCGCGACCGAGTTCCGAGTTCATTCCAGAGAAGTCCGTGGCGCCTGGCGGGGGAGACAGATTGCAGTGAATGTTGCCGTCGGCGAGGTGCCCGAAGGCGTTCACCCTGACGCCGGGCATGAGCTCCGCGCAAAGGTTTGAACCGACATCGACGAACTCGGCGATCCGACCCGGCGGCACTGAGATGTCGTGCTTGAGTTGGGCGCCTTCCAGCCGCTGGCCCTCCGGTTGTTCCTCGCGGAGCTTCCAGAACTTGTCACGGTGAGCCTGGGACATCGCGATGGCCCCATCGACGACGAAGCCCCGCTCCATGCCCCAGGTGAGTTCGTCCTCGAGGATCGCATCGAGCGGCACGCGGCGGGAAGAAGAGGTCAACTCGACCAGGACGTAGGCCGGAGCCCGTGTCTCCAAGGGGAAACCGATGTCGGGTAGGTGGCGCAGCACGAAACCCAGCCCGATGTCGGTGAAGAACTCGAGTCCGGAGAGAAACTCGCTCGCCTCACCGCGCAGATGGTTTCCGAACGCGACCGCGGCTGGGAGGTCGGCCAGGGCGACGAGTGCGGTCGAGCGTTGCTTCGGCGCCGGATGCAGTCGAAGAACCGCGCGCGTGACGACGCCCAACGTGCCTTCGGATCCGCAGAACAGCTTGCGGAGCTGGTAGCCGGCATTGTCCTTCTGCACCTCGCGCAGGCCGTTCCAGACAGTGCCGTCGGCTAGAACGACTTCGAGGCCGAGAACGAGGTCGCACATCATCCCATAGCGGAAGGCATGGCTGCCTCCGGCATTCGTCCCGATGAGACCACCGATCCTCGCGCTGCCTTCCGCCCCGAGATGCATGGGAAAGATGAGGTCCCGGCGTGCCATTTCCTCGTGGACCGACGCCAGGATGGCCCCGGTCTCGACGGTGACGCTGCCGCCGCCGCTGTGGGGCTCGCCGATCGCCGACATGCGCGACAGGGACAGGATGATCGCTTCCTCGCGATCTGCCACGCTGGCTCCGCAGAGGCCTGTATTGCCTCCCTGTGGCACGACCGCGAGACCCGCTTCGCTGCAGATCCGCACCGTGGCCGCGACTTCATCCGTGTCCTTCGGACGCGCCACGCCCAGGGGCGGCACACCGAAACGGTCGAGCCAGTCGCGGCTATGGGCGGCCGCGTCGGGACCCGTCAACCAGCCCAAGGGGCCAAGGAGCTGCGATAGGGCTTGAGCGGTCATCGACACGTCCGACTGGAGAGGCCAGGATGGCGGCGTTCGTTGAAGCCGCGGCTCAGTGGCCGAGGATCTGCGACAAGAACTTCTTGGTTCGCTCGTTGCGCGGGGCGGTAAAGAAGGTCTCGGGCGGTGCGTCCTCGACGATCTCGCCGCGGTCCATGAAGATCACACGATCCGCGACGCGCCGGGCGAAGCCCATCTCGTGCGTCACGCAGATCATCGTCATGCCATCGGCCGCGAGCGTCACCATGACATCGAGCACTTCCGAGATCATCTCAGGATCCAGCGCCGAGGTCGGCTCGTCGAACAGCATGATGTGCGGCTGCATGCAGAGCGAGCGCGCGATGGCGACGCGCTGCTGCTGGCCGCCGGAAAGTTGGCCAGGATACTTGTCGGCTTGCTCGGGAATGCGAACTTTCTCAAGATAGCGCCGGGCGATCGCCTCCGCCTCCGCGCGCGGCATCTTGCGCACCCGCATCGGCGCCAACGTGCAGTTCTCCAAGACGGTCATGTGCGGGAAGAGGTTGAAGTGCTGGAAGACCATGCCGACCTCGCGGCGGATTTCGTCGATGTTGCCGATGTCGTCGTCGAGTTCGGTGCCGAGCACGACGATGCGCCCGTCGTCGTGCTCCTCGAGACGGTTGATGCAGCGGATCATCGTCGACTTGCCGGACCCCGAAGGCCCGCAGACCACGATCTTCTCGCCGCGCTTCACCGTGAGGTTGATGTTGTCGAGCGCCTTGAAGTTTCCGTAGTGCTTGCCGAGCCCGATGAGCTGGACGGCTGGCGTGTCGGACGCGGAGGACTGCGTCATCGGAAAGCTCCTTACCGCTGGCCGACCGACATGCGGCGCTCGAGGAACGCGCCGTAGCGGGAGAGGCTGAAGACGAAGGCGAAGTAGATGAGGGCGATGAAGGCGTAGACCTCGACATAGGCGAAGCGCCATTCGCCGGTGCCATAGGCCGCGTTGCCCGAGGCGAGGATCTCGAAGAACCCGACGATGATGACGAGCGAGGTCTCTTTGAAGGAGATCACGACTTGGTTGATCGTCGCGGGAAGCGCGTTGCGCATGGCCTGGGGCAGGAGGATGCGGCCCGTCCGTTCCCAGTAGCCGAGGCCGAGCGACTTGGCCGCCTCGTCCTGGCCCTTCGCGACGCCCTGCATGCCGCCGCGCACGATTTCCGCCTGGTAGGCCGCGAAGAACAGCGCGAAGCCGACGATCACCCGGTAGAGCTTGTCGCCTTGAAGCCAGTCGGGAAGCGCGAAGGGCAGAACGACGGCGAAGGTGAAGAGGATGGAGATCAGCGGCAGCGAACGCACGGCGTCGATGATCATGCCGGTGGTACGCGAGATCCAGGGCAGTTCCGAGCGGCGCATGAGCGCCAACCCGATTGCCACGGGAAAGCCGAGGAGGCAGGTGGATACGAAGATGAAGAGGGTCAGCGCAAGGCCGCCCCACTGCTCCTCGCCGACATAAGGCAGGCCGAGGATGCCTCCCTTCATCAGAACGTAGAAGGTCGCGACGCCCAGGATCCAGACCGCGGCGATCCGGCGCCCGGTCCAGAAGGCCGGGATGCAGCTCAGCACCACCATGACCACGACGGTCAGGCATGCGAGCCCCGAACGCCACTGTTCGTCATAAGGGAAAAGGCCGAAGAAGATGATGCGCCAGCGCGCGGCGATGACCGACCAGCAGGCGCCGGATGCCGCCTCGCAGGCGGCCGGCCCACCGCTTGCCGTGAAGACGGCGGAGAACACCGCCCAGTTCAGAAGCTTCCAGACGACGGTGACGAGGATCGCGAGGGACACGGCCGAGACGACAGCCTGCAACGGCGTGGCGAAAAAGCGCTTGCGCAGCGTCCTGCGGCGGCGGGATGCGGGTAGTCCTATGGCAGACATCCGTTACCCTCTCAGTTGGTTGCCTTTGAGGGCGATGGCTTTGTTGATGCGGTTGAAGATGGCCGCGATCGACAGGTTGATGGCGAGGAAGCCGGCCATCAGGATCGCGATGGCCTCGATCGTCTGGCCGGAATGGTTGATGGTGAGGGCCACGATCATGAAGAAGTCGGTGAAGCCGACCGTGATGCCGAGCGTCGTCGCCTTGATGAGCCAGACATACTGGTTGGCGAGGATCGGCAGCATGGCACGCATGGCGAGCGGCAGGCGGACGTAGACGAAGGTCTGCCAGCCCGACAGTCCGACGGAGCGCGCCGCCTCGACCTGCCCCCGGCCCACGGCCTTGAAGCCGCCGCGCACGATCTCGGCGATATAGGAGCCGCCGTAGATCGCGATGGCGATCACCAGGGCTTGGAACTCCGGGGGCACGCGCAGGCCGCCGCGGATGTTGAGCCCTTGCAGGGCGGGCACATCAAGGAAAGGAAAGTCGGGCAGACGGCCGAGGAGAAGGCACAGGAGGCCGGTGACGAGGAGCGCCAGCGGCAAGGCCCAGCGAGCTGTCCGCAGCGCGCGGACGGCATGTCTAGGCACCTCGGCGAGGCTCAGCACCACGAACGCGACGAAGGCGGCGAGGCCGGCGACGAGAAAGGCAATGAAGGCCCAGCTCCCGACATTGAGAGTCGGCATGTAAAGCCCGCGATTGGTCAACGCCATGCCCCAGGCCTCGTGGGCTTCGCGCGGGGTCGGCAGGCGCGTGATCAGCGCGTACCAGAAAAACACCTGGAGAATGAGGGGGATGTTGCGGAAGAAATCGACATAGGTTCGGCCGAGCAGCGCGGCGAGCTCGTTGGAGGACGTGCGCGCGAGACCAACCACCATTCCGACGATCGTCGCGCAGACGAGGCCGACGATGCCAAGGAAGAGCGTGTTGGTGATGCCAATGAGGAAGTACCACCAGTAGGGATCGTTGGAGGAAGCCGGGAGGAGCGAAAAATTCACGTTCCAGCCGGTCGCCTTTTCCAGGAAACCGAAGCCCGACGTGATTCCCTTCGCATCCAGGTTCTGCTTGGCGATCAGGACCGCAGAGATCAGGAGCGCCAGCAGCGTTCCGACGAAGAGGATCTGCAATAGCGCAGCGCGCGCCTTGCGATTGCGTAACAGGCTTCCCATCGCACGGCTCCCTGGAGGTGACGGGATGCTCCGCCGCATGGACGGCGGAGCATCGGCGAAGTCAGTCGATCACCATCGGGTAGAGCACGCCGCCGGCGTTCCAGAGGTTGGTCAGGTCGCGCTCCATCTTATAGGGCGAGTCCTTGCCGAGGTTCCGGTCGAAGATCTCGGCGTAATTTCCGACTTTCTTGATGACGTTGTAGGACCAGTCGTCGGACAGCCCGAGACCCTTGCCCATGCCCGGGGTCTTGCCGAGGAACTTCGCGATCTGCGGCGAAGGCGGGTTGTCGCGGATCTGGTCGACATTCTGCGATGTGATGCCGGATTGCTCGGCAAAGAGAAGCGTCGAAAGCGTCCAATTGGCGATGTCGACCCAGTTGTCGTCGCCCTGGCGCATGATCATCACTTCCGGCTCGACGTCGAGGACGTCGGGCAGGATGACGTGGTCCTCGACCTTGCCCTTGGCGATGCGGGCGATGGCGAGCGTCGGGCCCCACTGGGCGTAGAGGTCGCAGCGGCCGGAGAAGTAGGCCTGCTCCAGTTCCTCCGTTTTCTCGATGATGACCGGCTCCAGCTTGATGCCGAGCTTGGAGGCGTAGGCGGCGACCTGCGGTTCCTGCGAGGTGCCGGCCGGGATGCAGATCGTGCCGCCGTCGGCATCCTTCAGCGAGGCGAGGTTCAGCTTCTTATGCGCCATCACCTTGGTGGTGCCGAGGTAGTAGGAATTGGAGAACTGGAGGCCGAGTTCGGTATCGCGGCTGAGCGTGGCGCCCGAGGCCTTGATGATGATGTCGACGTCACCCGACTGGAGCGAGGGCCAGCGCTGCGCCCAGCTGATCGGGATGATCTTGAGCTTGGCGGGATCGCCGAAGACGGCCGTCGCCACGGCGCGGCAGAGGTCGATGTCCATGCCTTTCCACGCGCCCTTGTCGTCGACCTCTGCGAAGCCGAGATAGGATCCGTCGTGGCCTGTGCAGTTCAGCGCGCCGCGCGCCTTCACGTCTTCCAGCGTCTTGCCGCCGGCGGCCTGCGCCGGGTTGACGAACGGCACGAGGCCGAGGGCCAGGATGGCCATACCTGCTTTGGCAAACTTCATGTCGCACTCCAGTTCCTGAGGGGTTGTTCTGCGTTGCACTGCACGTCGGGCCGCATGCGCGCCGATCCCCATGGGGATGCCGTCAGCCGGGATACGGAGCCGATTTTGGGAGGGGCGCCGCGAGATCGGCGCGCCAGTCCTGTTCGAGAAGCCATCGATGAAGGGCCGCCAGGGCTTTCACCCTGAGGTGCCCGCGCGGCACCACCAGATGGAAGCCGGGCACTTCCTCCGCCGGCATGCCCACCAGCGCATCCAGGCCGAGCGGGGCGACGAGTGTGCCGAGCCGCAGGTCCTCCTCCGCGTCGATCAGCGACACGAGGCCGACGCCGATGCCCTGCATGGTGGCGCGCCGCATCGTGGCCGCGTCGTCAAAGCCGACGCTTCGGTTGCCACGCGGCAGATCGACCCCGAGATGGCGCAGGATGTCCGACCAGAGCCGCTTCGACTTCACGAGGTCGAGAAGCGTGAATGCGGCGAGGTCGGCCGGCGTGCGGATGCGCTCGCCGATGGCGGGCGTGCAGCAGATCACCTTCGGGTCCGGCACGAGGAGCGCCGTCTCGTAGTCGGTCCAGTCGCCGTAGCCCCACTGAACGGACAGGTCGATGTCGTCTCGCGCGAAGTCGGGCAGGTCGATCATCGTCGTCAGGCGGAGGTCCAGGCTCGGCATGATGTCGCGAAAGAGCGAGAGCCGGGGCAGGAGGTAGTGGGTCGCGAAATAGGGGCTGGAGTTGAGGTTGATCCGCTCCCGGCTGGCCGAATGCGTGACGCGGCGAACGCCTTCGGCGAACTCCTCCATGCCCGCCTTGACGTAGTGCGACAGGAGGATCGCGGCTTCGGTCGGCTCGATCGACCGCCCCTTGCGCTCGAAGAGCGTGACCTGGAGCGTGTCCTCCAAAAGCTTGATCTGCTGGCCGACGGCTTGGGGCGTGACAAGGAGTTCGTCGGCGGCCTGACGGATGCTGCGATGCTGCGCCACGACGTGGAAGACACGCAGGGCGTTGAGGGAGGGCAGCCGGAGCTTTCCGTTCATCGTCGAAGCCTCCTTCTCGTCTGCGCGCCTGCTGCGTCCGGTCGATGGAAAGGCGAGCCGGTCCGAGCCCGACCCTGGCGGGATCAGGCGTAGATGTAGCCGCCGGAGACGATGATGTTTTCCCCGGTCATGAAGGTGTTCTTCGGCCCCGCCGCCATCAGCACCCATTCGGCGATCTCCGGCGGCTTGGCGCCGCGTCCCAGCGGGCTGGCCTTGGTGAGTTCCGCCAGAAAGCCGGAGGCCACCGCCTTCTCCGTCGCCATGCCGGCGGGCGCGACCGAATTGACGAGGATGTTGTCCGGCGCGACGAGGTGGGCGAAGGACCGCGTGAGGCTGACGACGGCAGCCTTCGTCGCGGCGTAGTGCATGTTCTGCGGGTGCGCCTTGAAGGCGTCGACGGAGGTGATGTTGACGATCCGCCCGCGAACCTCGCCCTTCGGCTCCTGCCCCTGCATGTGCCGGACCGCAGCCACCATCATGTGGTATGTCCCCTTGATGTTGATGCCGTTGGACGCGTCCCATTCCGCGTCGGTGATCTCGAGCGGCGGGCGCCGGGGGTAGATCGCCGCGCAGTTGATGATGGTGTCGACGCGTCCCAGCCCGGCGACCATCTTCTCGAAGGCCGCATGACATTCCGGCCCGACCTGGATGTCGCAGCGCGCGACCGCCGTCGGCAGACCCTTGGCGCGGGCCGAGCCGAGGGCGGCCTCCGCCGCATCCGGGTTGATGTCGATGATGCCGACGGCGCTCGCGCCCTCTTCCACGACGCGATCGGCCAGGAGCGCGCCGAGGCCGGAGCCTCCGCCCACGATGACGACGGACAGATCCTTCATGACTTCGATCCTTGCATTGAGCCGCTGGGCGTCGTCGGACGAGTGGGCATGATGTCGAAGCGCGTGACGTCGGCGCGCTCCGGAAGGCTGAGGACGGCGACGATCATGGCCGCCACGTCCTCGGGTTGGAGCGCGACGCCGCCCGCGTACATCGCGGCGCGTGCATCGGCGTCGAGAATGGACTTGTAGAGTTGCGTCTCGACCCGGCCCGGCACGATCTCCGTCACGCGGATGCCGAAGGGGGAGACGTCGGCCCGTAGCGCAGCGGCGAAGCCTGCGATTGCCGCCTTGGTCGCGGAATAGACGGCAACGTTGGGGAAAGCCGCGTGGGCGGCCGACGATCCGACGAAAAGCACGTGACCGGAGCCCCGCGAGCGCATCCCGCCGATCACCGCGCGCGTCAGCAGGATGGCCGAGCTGACGTTGACTTCCAGCGCCGTGTCGATGTCGGCGAGTGCCATATCGGCAAAATTGCCGAGCGGCGGCATCACGCCGGCATTGTTGATGAGGACGTCGACCCGGAGGTCGGCGACGATGGATTCCATTGCCTCCCGGTCCGACACGTCGGCCGCAAGCGGGCGGATGGATGGGTGTTCGTCCCGCAGGCCATCCAGTGCGGCGGCGTTGCGGCCGGTCGCGAAGACCTCGTAGCCCGCCTCGGCGAGTGCGATAGCAGTCGCCCGACCGATGCCGCTCGTCGCGCCCGTGATGAATGCGGTCTTCACATCGGTACTCCCGATTTTCTGCGGCCACTGTCGCGTGCTGGCGGCCGATCGAAAATCAAGAAAATGCGGAAACACGAAAGTTTAGATTTGCAGTCTCAGAAGGCCGCGATGCCACTTGATGAGAAGGTAGGCACTGGGGACAGCTGCAACTCCAGCGCTGACGGGGCTTTTCGCCGACGTAGCTGGATTCGATTCATCTGCCTAAGAAGCAGGCAGAAAAGCGCTGTTTTGCAATGCACAATTCGTTTCGCGTTGCGTCAGCCCCAGGCCCTGTACGAGGACGGCATCGGTTGCGTCAGCTCGGCGAAGAGCTTCGTAGCCGCCGCCTTCTGCTCCTCGCTTTCCTGGTCGATGCCGGATGCCAGGGCCAGCGCCCTGACGCGTTCGAGGCTGTTCGATAAATGACGGCGCATGTTCGTACGCGCCGCCTCCGGGGACTGCCCGACGATCGCGGACACGATGTCGGTGTGTTCGGCATGGATGCGGTCGTAATAGGCTTGCTTGAGTTCGGGCATCACCACGAGCCCAAGTTGGAAGCGCGGCACGATGATCGGACGCAGATAGGTCAGGAAGCCGTGGATGAACTCGTTGCGGGTGGCCTGCGCGATCGCGAGATGGAAGGCGTAATCGTAGTGGATCTCGATGGAGGAGGGGTCCTCCTGGCGCGCGTCGATCTCGTCCATCAGGGCGACGATCCCCTCAGCTTCCTTGTCCGTTCGCCGCTCGGCACAGAGGCCCGCCGCCTCGGTCTCGACGCTGAGGCGCAGTTCGAGAAGCGAGATGGTCTCCGGCAGGGTCTTGAGGGATTCGGCCGAGATCGAGAAGTTGCGTTGGGCGGGCGCCTCGCTGACGAACATGCCCCGTCCCTGCTCGGGGATGATGAGCCCTTCCGATCGCAGTCGCGCCACGGCCTCGCGGATCACGGTGCGGCTGACCTCGTAGGCCGCGCAGAGTTCGGCTTCTGTGGGAAGCTGTGCTCCCGGCGCCAGCTTGCCCGACCGGATCTGCTCCAACAGGTCATCCGCTACGACAGTGGAAAGGGGCTTCCGCCTCGCCATGGGGGTGTTCGCTCCCTTCCTCCGCTCGCGCGGTTGCCGTCAGACCGCGGCCGTCACGATCAGTTCGACCAACATGCCCGCCTTGGCCATGCGGCCCTGGCCCGAGGATCGCGCCGGAGCGTGCTCCTTCGGCATCCATGCGTCCCAGACGGTGTTCACCTCGTCAAAGTCCCGTACATCATCGAGCCACATCTGGACATGCAGGATGCGCGTCTTGTCCGTGCCGGCCTTGGCGAGGAGGTCGTCGATCTTGGCGAGCACTTCGCGCATCTGGTCGGCGGCGGACTGGCCGGGCCGGGCGACCTGACCCGTCAGGTAGAAGGTGCCGTTATGGATCACACCGTGGTGGATGCGGGTGTCGAAGTCGAAGCGGTGGATGTCGCTCATGGTGTGATCCTTACAGGGCCGCGTCGTCGCGGATCGGATTGCCTTGAAGGTATTGAGCGTAGGGGGCCTGAACGAGCCAACCGGCGTCTACCGGCAGGGTGACGCCGGTGATCGAGGCCGCTCGATCGCCGCACAGGAACAGCGCAGCCTCGGCGACGTCGTTTGGTTCGACGAAACGGCGGAGGGCGGTCGAGGCGGTGATCGCCTCCGGATTCCGCTCGCCGCGAGCGATCTTGGCCTTGAGGCCGTCGGACAGGGTATAGCCGGGCGCCACCGCGTTGACCCGGATGCCCTTCGGCCCGAGCTCGGCCGCCAGGATCTGCGTCAGCGCGAGAACGGCATGCTTGCCGGGCGTGTAGGCCGGCAGCGAGAGCGGTGCGAAGGAGGCGAGGGAGCCGACGTTGAGGATCGCCCCGCGCCCGGCCGCCACCATCTGGCGCCCGAAAACCTGACACCCGATCAGGGTCCCGCGATAGTTGACCCGCCAGAGACGCTCATCCTCGTCGAGGTCCTGCGCGAGCACGCGCTTGCCGCTTTGGAGGATGCCGGCGCAGTTGACGAGGATGTGGGGCGTGCCGAACGCCTCGTCGGTCGCGTGGGCCAGGCCCTCGACCGACGCTTCGTCGGCGACATCCACGGCGCTGAAGCGGGCGTCCGGAGCTCCGGCGGAACGGCAGTCGGCGGCCGTGGCCTCGCCGCGATCCCGATCCCGGCCCGCGACGACGACGCGATCGCCCTCCTGCGCAAAGCGCAGTGCGATGGCGCGCCCAATGCCGGATGTTCCGCCGGTGACGACGACCGTGCGCGCTTCAGCCATTCAAGCGATCCTTGCGCTCGATGTCGAAGAACTCCGACATGCCCTTGACCTGGAAGTCCATCATCGGGCGCCCAGCCTGCACCTTGCAGCCTGCTTCGCGCGCGGCCTTCAGGAGCGGCGTCTCGGCCGGCTCCATGATGATGTCCATCACCGTCATGTCGGCGGTCAGCTTGGCCGTGTCGAGCGGTAGCGGATCCGTAGGCTTCAGCCCCATGGGGGTTGCGTTGACCACGAGTTCCATCCCTGTCGGATCGGGCTCGCCGACACGAACCGTGCATGCGGGGAAAGCCTTCGCGACGAGGGCGGCAAGCCGCTCGGCGCGCTCGCGGTCGACATCGGCGAGGCGGATCTCGATCGCGCCCTCTTCGGCGAGACAATAGGCCAGGGAGGCGCCCGCGCCGCCGGCCCCGACGAGGAGCACGCGCTTGCCGGCGATGGGATGGCCGCCGTCCTTCAATGCATCGACGAAGCCGACGCCGTCGAAATTTTCGGCATACCACGTGCCGTCGGGCAGCCGCCGTACCGAGTTCGCGCTCTCGACGCGCGCCGCGCGGTCATGCGCGGAGGCGCATTTCTTATAGACCGCCGTCTTGTAGGGCACCGAGACGATCACGCCTCGAACGTTTTCCGTCGCGGTGACGCCGGCCCAGAAGGCCTCGAAGTCTTCCGGCTTGCAGGAGACCGGGACCATGAGGCTGTCGAGACCCTTCTCCTCGAAGATCTCGTTGAAGATGCCGGGACTCTTCGCGTGGCCCACGGGATGGGCGAGCATGTAGAAGACGTCGGCCTTGCCTGATCCACGCATGGGATTCATGCCTCTTCGTTGGAGAGTTCGTGACCCGCCAAGCGCTCCAGCGCCTGCACGAGCGAGGAGTGATCAGCCTCCGTACCACCTTCCATGGCGGCGCAGGCGTTCATGAGCTGCTGGGTCGAGGCCGTGTTGGGAAGGGCGACACCGAGAGCGCGGGCGCTGTCGAGTGCCAGCGCCAGGTCTTTCTGGTGCAGGCGGATGCGGAAGCCCGGCGCGAAGGTGCGCTTGATCATGCGCTCGCCGTGAATCTCCAGGATTCGAGAAGCGGCAAAACCTCCCATCAGGGCAGAGCGAACCTTGGCAGGATCGCAGCCCGCCTTGGAGGCGAAGACCAAAGCCTCGCCGACTGCCTCGATCGTCAGGGCGACGACGATCTGATTGGCGATCTTGCACGTCTGTCCGGCGCCGTTGGCCTCGCCCACGAGCGTGATGTTCTTGCCGAGCGTCTCGAACAGAGGTCGGGCGCGCTCGAACTCGTCGGCGGGGCCCCCGACCATGATCGTCAGCGTCGCCGCCTTTGCCCCGACTTCGCCGCCCGAGACCGGCGCGTCGAGATAGCCGACGCCCTTGTCGCGAAGGGATTCGGCGAACCGCTTCGTGGCGATCGGGCTGATCGAACTCATGTCGATGACCAGGGATCCGGGCTGGATTCCCTCGATCACACCGTTCCGGCCCAGCAGAACGCGCTCCACGTCCGGGGTGTCCGGCAGCATGGTGATCACGACCTCGGACGCTGCGGCCACGGCCGCGGGCGTTTCGAGCACGTCCGCCGTCAATCCGGCGGGAAGTGGCGAGCGGTTGAGCACGGTCGACAGGGTGTGGCCGCCCGCCATCAGGTGCGCCGCCATCGGCGCACCCATGACGCCCAATCCGATGAATCCGATTCTCATGCCACTCGCCGCTCCGTCCTTTGGATCCACCTTGCGGGAAACTCACAGCCTATGTTATATGACATCATACAAATTTCAACCGCGATGTCTGGCAAGGTTACGGGATGATCGAACGTCGGAATTTGCTGAAGGCAGCGCTGACCGTCGGTCAGCCTTCCATCGGCGTGTGGTGCTCCCTGGCCTCGGCCCTCACCACCGAAGTCGTCGCCGGCTCCGGCGCTGGCTGGGTGCTGATCGACGGCGAGCACAGCCCGAACGACCTGCGAACCATCATGGCGCAGCTCCAGGTGCTGAGCGGGCACGAATGCGAAGGCGTCGTGCGTTCGCCTTCGGACGATCCGAACCTCATCAAGCAGTTGATGGATGTCGGTGCGCGCAACCTGATGATCCCGAACGTACGTACAGCCGACCAGGCACGGGAGATCGTCTCTGCGGCGACTTACGCTCCGGCTGGGCGCCGGGGTTTTTCCGTATCGCACCGCGCCAACGCCTTCGGCCGAATCGCCGACTACCATGCCAACGCCACGCGCGAGCGGCTGCTCGTTCTACAGATCGAGTGCGAGACGGGCGTCGCCAACGCGCGAGCGATCGCCGAGGTCGAAGGCGTCGACGTCCTGTTCGTCGGGCCGGGCGACCTGTCCACCAATATGGGCGCCATGGGGCGGCCGAGCGATCCGGCGGTGCAGGCCGCCATCGCCTCGGTGCTACGCGACACCACTGCCGCAGGCAAGGCATCCGGCATCCTCGCCCCGGTGAAGGCAGATGCGGACCGCTATCTCGCCGACGGCTTCACCATGGTCGCGGTCGGTTCCGACCTCGGGCTCCTGGCGCGCGGCTCCGACGCCCTCGTCGCCTCCTTCCAACGTTGACACGCGAGGTCAAGGCCATGCCCATTCCAGCCTACAAGCCCCCGTCCAAGGATCGCTACGACATCGTCATCGTCGGCGGCGCCGCGGTCGGCTCTTCCGTCGCCTACTGGCTGTCGCAAGCGCTTGGCGACAACGCCTCGATCCTCGTGGTGGAACGCGACAGCACCTACACCTTCTCCTCGACGGCGCTCTCTACCAGCGCGATCCGCCAGCAATACTCGAACCCGATCAACGTGAAGATCAGCCAGTTCGGCGTCGAGATCATTCGCTCCTTCGCCGAGCGCATGAAACCCTTCTATCCTGACGAACCGTCGCCGGATCTGGGGTTCAAGGAATACGGCTATCTCTACTGCTGCTCGCCCGAGGGCGTGGACGCGGCCAAGGCGCGCGTCGATCTCCAGCGCAGCCTCGGTGCCCATACGGTCTTCCTCGACCAGGACGGCATCCGCGAGCGCTTCCCCTACGTGAACGTCGAGGATCTCGGCGGCGCCTCCTGGGGCGCCGAGGCCGAGGGTTGGTTCGACTCCATGGGTCTTTTGAATGGCTTCCGTCGGGCGGCGCGGCGCTCCGGGGTCGAGTATATCGACAATGCGGTGACGGGGCTCACGGTGGAGAACGGCCGCGTCGTCGCGGCGGCTCTCAGCACGGGCGAAGCGGTGTCCTGCGGTACGCTGGTCAACGCGGCGGGGCCGCGCGCGCAGATGATTGCCGGCATGGCTGGCCTGTCGATCCCAGTCGAGCCCCGCAAGCGGCATAGCTTCGTCTTCTCCAGCGCCACGCCCATTCCCGGCCGGATGCCCAACGTCATCGACCTGACCGGCACCTTCGTGCGGCCCGAGGGTGAGCTTTTCCTCACCGGCAATACACCGAGCGACGACGGCCCGGCCGGCTACGAGGATTTCGAGATCCTCCATGCCGAGTTCGACGAATATATCTGGCCGGCGCTCTGGCACCGCATTCCGAATTTCGACGCGCTGAAGGTGCAGCAGAGCTGGACGGGTCACTACGAGTACAACACACTCGATCACAACGGCATCGTCGGCTTCCACCCGGAGGTTGCGAACTTCATGTTCGCCAACGGCTTCTCCGGCCATGGTCTGCAACAGTCACCCGCCGTCGGGCGCGCCGTGTCCGAACTCATCATCCATGGTGCCTTCCAGACGCTCGACCTGACGCCGTTCCAATACGAGCGCATCCCACGCAACGAGCCGTTCATGGAAGAGGCGGTCATCTGATCGCCATCGCGTTGCCATCACTTCATGAGAACCAAGTTGAGCCAATGAAGATCCTTGTCTGTGTGAAGCGGGTTGTTGACTACAACGTGAAGATCCGGGTGAAGCCGGACGGCACGGGC
>NZ_BMIQ01000015.1 GCF_014642635.1 Aureimonas endophytica | reverse complement strand
CTGGATCGGCTCACCATGTGGATCGTGCCAGAGGCCGGCCGGATCACCACGCGGCGGCGGAGACGCGAGCCATGAGCGTCCAAATCCGCTTCGGCGCGGGGTCTGCGGAAAAGTCTGCATACCCCTGCGATCCGCGCATCCGCGCTTCCATGCGCCGCGCGCTCGCCGACGAGATCGAACGGCTACTCCGCATCATCGATGCTTTGGACGGCGATCCCGATCTAGAGCCCGACGCGGACGGCGAACCGTCGCTCGGCTGGTCGCATACGATGGCGATCGGCACGGCCGACGACATGGAGCAAGGGGAGGTGACGCCATGAGGATGCACCAGCCTTAATCCAAAAGGCTGACCTCAATAACCCACGCCTCTGGAAGCGACTAGGACACCTAGCCTACTCGACTGACAGCGTTGATCTCGGGCTCAGCGAAAAAGCGTGATGATGCTCTGAGCCTTCTCGCTGGGCGTGAAGACCGGCAGAACCAGCTGTTGCAGCCGCTTCGCCTCGTTGCTGCCGGGCGGCGTTTTCCTGTTCGAGGTTTGGTTCAACATTTGCCGCATCTCACCTGTGAAAGGGGTTTGTCCCTTTCGTCATGCCGATTTCCTCGGCTTCGACGTTGAATTATGCCGGCCCGCAATGAAGGAAACTGCTTCGAAGATGATGAACAGTTTTGTTTGAATGGTTTGGTGAATGGAAAGCTTCAGTTTGCCAACGACGATTGGAATTCGTTAGCGCGAGAGGAAAAATGAAAAACCCTCCGGCACGGGGAGCGCCGGAGGGTTGCCGCAAGCTGGGAACATCATGTTCGCAACGGGGACCGCGTCATGGGTCGACAGCTTGCGAAACTTTGATGGCCTACTGCTCTTACTGGAAGAGGCGGAGGATGTTCTGCTGCGCGCTGTTGCCGATCGAGAGCGCCTGATAAGCGAGCTGCTGCTTGACCTGGAGAGCGTTCAGCTTGGCGCTTTCCTTCTCGAGATCGGCATCGACGAGGCCGCCGATCGCCGTGTCGCGGATATCGTTCAGCTTGTCGATGAAGCTGAGCGAGCTGTCCATCTGGGCGGAGAAACCAGTGAGCGTCGCGGAGATCTTGCCGACTTCGGTCTGAGCCGTGTCGATCTTCGTCACCAGGCCGGCAACGATATCCGCCTTCGCCAAGCTGGTCAGAACATCCTTGAAGGAGGCGTTGCTGGCGCTCAGAACATCGGACGCGGTGATCGACGCCGTCATGTTGGTCGACACGCCCTCGGCGACGTTCAGGTTGACCGACACGTTGTTGTTGGTGGTATCGAGCAGGACGTTCTTACCGCCGATCGAAGCACCGTTGATGATGGCCTTCGCCTGATTGACCAGGGTGGTCATCTTATTCGCATCGGCATCCGTCGCACCGCCGGCGGCAACGGCCGAGATCGTCAGCGTCTTCATATCGGTGAGGATCTTGCTGACTTCGTCCAGAGCGGCCGAACCGGCATCCGCCTGGGCCTTGGCGGTCGAGATCGAGCTCTTCAGAGCTTCCGAGGCCGTCTTGTCCGAGCGGATCTTCGTGGCCGTCGCCCACACCGAGGCGTTGTCGGCAGCGGAGTTGACCTTATAACCGGTGGCGATGCGGTTCTGGGTGGTGGCAAGCTGCGCGTTGATCATGCGCAGAGCGGCAGACGCGACACCAGTGCTGGAGGTGTTGACAGAAACCATTGTATTTCCCCGTTTTTGTGAAGCAACCACTTCGTTGCTTGCAGGGATGTTGTACGTCGTGAGCCAAGAATAACTTTGGACTGAAACCAGTACAATTTTATGCAAGTGCCGACTTCGCCAATCCTCTCGATTTTATCGCTTATACTTGGCTTCCAGCGCGGGTAGAATTCGAACGATCAACTTCATAATCTATTCACCGTCCTCCTATCCTAAGCCTTTGATCCATAGAGGATGAGCAGCTTCAGAACAGCCGCCGAAGCTAATCCTGAAGAAACTTCAATAGGCAGTCCTGAGGGCAAAAATGGAGAAGATCACGATCCGCATCCCAGCCGAGGCTCGGGAAACCGTGCTTCAGACTGCGGATCTCGTTCGTGAGAGCCCTTCCTTCCTCAACCAACTCAAACGGATGATCGAAGAGCATCAGCGCCCCTCGATCGCCATAATGCTTGAGCAGGTCCTTCAACGGCTCGATACGTTCGAAAAGCGGCTGGACGGTATCGATGCCGAGATCCAAGAAAGCGGCGGTCAAGAATTCTCGGGACCAAACCCCGATTGGATCTCAGGCTCCGGGGCAGGCAAGAAGCTGACCGCTCTTGGTGAGGAGGAGCTTATCCGCCTCTTCGAGCGCGGCCTGAGCGATAAGCAGATATCTCGACGCATCGGCATCAATATCAGCTCCGTCTCCGTGCGTAGGAAGCGCTATGATCTAGAGAGGTCTGCACGATCGGGGCAGATGTGATGCTCATCGATGAACTCAAAGGCTGCGCCGATCTATCTGTAGGCTGGAGCAATGGCGCGAGAACACCCCGCATTCCGACAAACTGATTACGTCCGCGCAGTGAAAGCAGCTCGAGCGGCTGGCCTGGAAATCTACCGGACCGAAATTCACCCTGATGGGCGGATCACCCTTCGCCATACGCCTGAGGCGATTTCCACGTGTCTGGACATGGGTGCGGCAGGGCCGCAAACCTCAAACTATGCTGCCGATGTCGAGACGACGCGTACCGTGGAGCACGTAGAGCCGCAGAGCGCACAAGCCTTCCTCAAGCCGGAAGACGTGGCTAAGCGATGGGAATGCTCGATCAGGCATGTCCGCCGCATGATGGCTACGGGTGAACTTCCAGCCATGCGGATGGGAGGAAAGATTTTCCGCGTCTCAATCAAGACAGTCGAGCAATACGAAGGCAGACAGGCCCAGCCTATTCCGCCTAACACGCTGCCGGACGCCTTGCTCTCGCCGCAGAAGCCTCCACGCGCCAAGCGACTGGACGTGAGAGAGCTGGCATCGCTTAGAGGACCGCGAAGCCGCACTAAACCGAATGGCTATTCGGATCGGGGATGACGTGAAGCAATGGAGAAGGAAACCTCGTTGCAACCGACCGATCTGCCTCCAAGCCTTGAAAAGGCGCTACAAGAGGCTTTCACCAAGGGCGCCTTGATATCGGAGCCGGACGCTGCCCGGGTCATCGGGATTTCAACGACTACGCTGCGAAGGGAAGCGGTAAGCGGTAAGATCGAGAACACCCGTCGTGGAACCCGGAGGGCATACACGATTGAGGCCCTGCGAGATTATCTCGCTCCAATCGAGCCACTAAAATCTGATCCTCAGCGGGAAACCGCGAACGTTTCGAGAAGACGCTCCGCCTCAGCAGCGGCGGAGAACCATCAAGCTTCTCGGCGCCTCGACGCTCTCGCTGCCAAGCTGAGGGTTAAGAAGCGGCAAGCCTACGCGCGACGTGTTGACGACGAGGGCAAAGGCCGGTGATCTCACTGGAGACCCATATCGGAAACAGTTTCCGATATGGCAGCTCTAGTTCGCCTCGCAATAGTAGTCGTCAGCCGGGCGGGCGGTTCTGAACTCGTTCACACGGTCGAACCTGCCAGCCTTCGCTTCGAAGAACTCCAGCACGCACTGGTTCTTATCCATGTCGGCCCATGTGGCCTGCACGAGCCGGCTATCCGCGCGGTAGAGGAGTTGAAGGCTGTAATGGTCCTCGCCGCCTCTCGGGAAGCGGATGATGTCCCCGGTCTTCCTGTCGACCGCAAGAGCCGTCCGGCAACTCGTGCCGCACCCGATCTCGACCATGGAATAACGCCCGCCGAAATTCACGCCTCCGGCCAGCCCATTCTTGATCCGGGTCCGAAATCCGCTCGCCCATGCATCCTCGCCTTGATAGCGCGGCGCCGCAGCTTTGGAGCGGTCCACCTTCACCGAGTAGTTATCGAACGCGCCGACGAAATCTCCGGCTCGCGCCGACACGACGCCGAGCACTGAAACGGCGGCTAGCACCATTAGGCGACGCATTGGTCCCTCCCTCTCCCTGTCACCGCTACGGTTGCACCAGCCGAGGGCGCCAGGGAAGCGGGGCTATCCAATTCACTGCAATCGCTGTGGCGCATCGTGCATCGTGGCGACGATCGTCTCGGCCCGCTCGCGCATGATGTCGCGGAATAGGTCGGCCATCAGGTGCGCCGCATCTCGCGGGACACCGGCTCTGTCGCAGACGGACAGCACGTAGAGGCCGCCGATCGCGAGGTGGTTTTCGAGCCACTGCGCCGTCTCGATGCCATGGTCTCCGAAGCCGCAGTGGGTGAGTTCGGTGGCATGGTCTATCAGCTTGTCATAGCGGTGGAGGATCGCGTCTGCGCCATCCCCGTCTGGCTGGCCGGCGATCTCGGCGAGATGCGCCTCGCATTCGGCATCCGGTCGGCCGGAGCCGGCCGAGTTCATGGTGCTGTACCGCCCGAGCAGCGAATAGAACGACACGACGCCTGGCCGCGCCAGCACCCAGGAGGCGACGAGCTCGGCAGCGATGCCGTAGCCGATCAGCGTCGGCTCTGGCGTCTCGCCGACGATCAGTCCGATAGGGTCCATCATCGTGCTCCTGCCGCTTGCCGCCGATCCTCGTTCGCCATGCCCGTGCCGGCGCCGACCGTGGCGGCCCGGCGGTAGTACTGGCCGAGGAGTTCCCACGTCGCTCGCTCCGTCTTGCGCGAGGGCGTCGCGAGGAGAAGCTTGGCCCGCTGCGGGTTGAGAAGGGCGTCGGCGACAAGATCCTCAACGGTCTCAATGCCGGCCCGGCGCATGTCGGCGACGGTCTTCGCGCCGATCGCGCCGGCCGCAGCCGTCAACGGGCCGCCGAGGAAGAAGCCGCCAGCACCGCCGGCCGCCGCCGGGATGTTCATCAGGACGCGAGACAGAAGCGTCGGGGTCTCGCCCTGCCGGCCGACCGCGAGCATGTCCTGCACCGTATTGCTGCCTCCAGGCAGCTTCACCGAGGCAATAGACCGGTTCGCGCGCTGAAGATCCGCAGCGACGCGGCCCATGGTCCGCACCTCGTCGTCCGAGAAGCCCGCCGCGCGGAGGGCGGGAGCGTTCTGGCGAATGAAGGTCTGGAAGCCGTCCGACTTTACCGTGCCGAGGCCTGAGGTGCCGCTTTCCGTATTGCCGACGAACCTAGCCCGGATGTGGTCGACGATGGCTTTGCGAAGACCCTGCGAGGCTTCCTCGCTCTTGCCGATCGCCGAGCGCAGGCGGAGCATCTGATTGGCTGCGTCCTGACGGTTGAAGACGGCGCCGATCGTGCGCGTCACGTCGCTCGGATCATCCAGGCCGATCAGGCGGGCGAGCACTCCCTTGGCCGCCTCCTCACGCGCCTTGCTCTGCATGCGTGTCACCTGCGCCAGCGTATCGGCGGCGGTGCCGGCATCGGCAAGGCGAGCATCGAGCTCGGGGAAGGCCCGGAGCGCGTCGGAGTGCAGACGGCGCCAGGATGCGAGGCGGTTCGGATCGAAGGTGCCGTCGTCACGAAGCGCGGCCTTGCGAGCCCGGTCGACGACATAGGGGCCAAGGGCATCGAGCGCCGGGCCATCGCCCACCGCCTGCCGGAACGTCTGGATCGCTTCGAAGCTCTGCGGCGAGCCCGTGAACAGGCGCCCCGGCACCGCGCTATCCGGCACGGCGTAGGGAGCATTCGTGCCGGCGCGCTGGCGGAGGGGCCGGAGCGTCGGATTGTCGAAGGTGGCGATCCGATCCGCCGTCGCCTGCCGCGCCGCCGTCAGTCGTTCGTTTGCGGCGGCGTCGAAGCTGGGCTGGAGATCATTGCTCGGTAGTCGCGGATCGCGCGGAGCAGCGCCAAATCGGCCTCTCGTTTGGCCTTCTGCTCCAGATGGGCGAGAAAAGGCATCCTGTCGGCCGGCTCCATATCCGACAGGATCGCTTCCACCGTTCGCAATCCGCGCTGTCGATTGCCGTCCTGCAAGCCAGCCCTCTTGTTCCCGCCTCAAGTTCGCGAACATCGTCTGGTCGATGCTCATCTGCCCGGCGGCGACCGCCTGCGCCTCCTGTTGAACCTTGCCGGCGACCGCGCCGTCAAGATCGGCATGGATGGCCGAGGACAGGCGCGACATCCGGGCATAGGCCGGGCTTTCGCCGTTCGCCATACGCTCGGCCCGCATCTCGGTCTTCAGGCGAGACGACAGATCCGTCAGTTCGCGGAGCGGCACCACGTCGCCATAGCCCTTCACGACATCGAGGATGGCAGCTTCCTCACCGGAGGGCGGCTTGGCGGATTGCGTCCGGCCGGTCGTGATGGTCTCGGCCTCGCGCTTCAAGCCGGCGGGCGCGAGCGCGAGCGTCCCGTCAGGATCGACGGCCCTCCACAAGGCGCGCTCCCGATCCTTCGCCACGCCCCTCGCCGCCTCCAGAGAAGCCCGCAGAGCGGCGCCAGCCTGTTCCGGCGCCTGACCCTGCCCGACACGCTCGGCGCTCGTCCTGGCGCTTCCCTGCGCTTGAGCGATGGCCGTATCAGCGTCCGCGTCGATCTCGTTCATACGCTTTCGGATCGCGGACACGACCGCTTCCGGCGCACCGTTCGACTGGAGCCCGCCGATCGCGTTCACCTGCGCA
This sequence comes from Aureimonas endophytica, assembly GCF_014642635.1. Lineage (GTDB taxonomy): Bacteria > Pseudomonadota > Alphaproteobacteria > Rhizobiales > Rhizobiaceae > Plantimonas > Plantimonas endophytica. The sequence goes on along the minus strand of NZ_BMIQ01000015.1, from coordinate 18,667 downwards.
GCATTCTGGTCGGCCCGGCGCTGGTTGAAGAGCTCGGGTCGACGTGCCGCCGCGCCGCGCTCCAGGCCGCCGAGACCCATGTCGCCGCTCATCTGGAACGTCGTCGGCTGCGAACCGGGGACGAGCTCCGTCGCACCCTGGTCGAGGTTGTCGCGCACAGCCTGGATATCGGTCGCCGAGGCCCGAAGCCGATCGGCGGCAAGGCGCTCGCGGCCGGCCTGCGTCAGCGGCTCGGCGGCATTGCGGGCGAGCTGCAAGCCCTCCTTCGCCAGCATGGGCACGCCGAGGAGGCCAGCACCGCCTGCGCCTGCGGCGAGGCCACCGAGGAGACTGGCGATCGGCTTCAGCGGCTCCGGGGCCGCGTCCGATGCCGCAACACCGCCCGCGCCGCCGGCTGCTCCGATCACAGTGTTGGCCGCCGCCTGCCCAGCCGATGCCGATTGGCCGAAGATGCGGCCGGCGGCCTGCTCGATGGCTGGCGAGGCAGACGCAATGCCCTTTTCGAGGAGAAGTCGGGCCGCAAGCTCCGGAGCCAATGCGCCGGCTGCGCCCTGCCCGGCACCACGGGCAATGCGCTCCTCTGCCGTTCGATCTTCGGTATTCTGCGGATCGAGGACCGGGGCAAGCTGGCCCAGCGTCTCGGCGATGTATCGCGATCCGCCGAACGAGTTCTCGGGGATCGGCGCCACGTCCGATCCGGTGGCGGCGTTGTAGCCGCGAATGCCGAGGTTCATCGCACCGCGCGTGAGATCCACCGGCAGGCCGGCGAGACCGTACAGGGCCTCGTTGCCGCCCGCCGTCGAGTTCAGTGCCAAGCCGCCATACGGCGCGCCCTGGCTCCCGCTGGTATCGTTCGGGGCGGCCGAACTGGCCGCGTTCTGGCGACCGGCCCGCATGCCGAGCTGACCGGCGATCTCTTCGACCGCACGCCCCTGCTCGGCCGGCGACAGCCTGAGAAAGCCGTCATCGACCGTGACTTCGCGATCTCCAATCGTCAGCGTCGCCATTACTTCACGCTCCACTTCATACCGTTGGAGAGGGTGCCGCCGCCCGTCGACCCGGCGCCCGGAGCGCTGCCGCCAGTCCCGCCGCGTCCGCGCATTGCCGTCGCCTTGACGCTGTTCAGTTCAGTGACGAGACGATCCAGCTTGCCGGCGGCACTGTCGGCCGTGTCGGTGTCGGTCGGCAGATACCGTTGAGCGTAGGATCGCGCTTCCGTCTCGTTCATGCCCGCGCCGGTCAACATGCGCATCAAGGCGTCCGTCCCGCTCTGGAGATCCTGATAGAGCTGCGCCTGAGAAGAGCCGGAAAAATTCGAGGCGAAGCGGTCAATCGGACCTGTAGCATCGCCGTTCGCGAGCTTCTGACGCAGCCCAGGAGCCCGCTCAAGGAAGCTATCCGCCAACCCGAGACGCGCCGCCAACTCGCCGGAGATCTGCTCGCCAGGACCGCCGGGGATAGGCGTCAGCCGGCTGGGGTTGTTCGGGTCCACCATAAAGCCGGAGGGGAGCCCGCTGCCGCTGGCTGACGGCGCTTTCGATCCGCCGACCGGGACGAAATCCCCGCCTCGGAAGTAGCCACGCTGCTCACGCCCCTGGCTGTCGAAGGTTGATTGCAGTTCCGGCTGCGGGTTCGTGCGGTTCTGGAACATCTTGAAAGCGTCGGCGCCGTTGCCAGACCGAGCCATCGCGACCTCTTGGGCATTGCCCCCGGCACTTTCGAGCCAATCCGCCGTTGCGTTTCTGGCCTGCCGCTCCTGTGCGGCCTTACCAAGGCGAAGGTCGAGCTCGCCTTTCTGAAGGCCGAACGTCTGTCCGAACTGAGCTTGGTCCTGCGCCATGCGGTCGCGCTGCAACGTTTGTCCCGCATCGAATTGGCTCTGATCCTGCGCCAGTCGCTTATCGAAGCGGGCATCGTCGCGGTTCCAGCCCTCGCGCTGTAGCGCCACCTGGCGATCGTCCCGAAGCCGCTGCCGGCGCGCCTGACCGGCCTCCGCGAATGCCGTTGGCATGTCGCCGGACATGAGGCCCTGGCCGATCGCCATGAGCAGTTCCGGGTTCTGCTGCCGCACATCGCTGAGCGCGCCGCCGACCGAACTGAGGAGGCCGCCCAAGCCGGAGTTCGGAGCGCTCTGCGCGGCTGCCGCCTGGTTCGCATCGATCGGACCGAACCCATCCCAACCCGCATTCATCGCGGCGCGTGTGCCATTCGTCGGGAGGCCAAGAAGACCGAGAAGACCGAGACCCGCCATGACCTACTTCTTTCTGCCGCCGTCAGAGACGCCACCGCCTCCCGAGCGCCCAAGGTTCGCGGACACGCCGCCGTTGTAGCCGCTGTTATTCCCCTGCCCCCATCCGCCGGACGAGGATGAAGCGCCGCCGAACATGCCGCCCAAGAAGGAGCCGATGGAGCCGAGTAAGCCGCCGGACGACCCGCCGCCCGTGCCGGCGCTCTGCGCCGCCTGCATCTGAGCCCCGCTCATGCCGCTGAACCCATCCCAGCCGGCATTCATCGCAGCCGAGGCGGCATTTGACATGGAGCCTTTCGACCCCTCGCTGAGAGCGTTGCCGGCAATGCCGCCGAGAAGGCCGCCGAGAGGACCGAGCGCCGCCGTGCCGAGGAGGCCGCCGAGCATCATGCCGCTATTGCGATCCATCCAACCGCCTTGGCTGAGAACCCCCGGCTGTGCTGGCGCGGCGGGAATGCTCGGCAGCCGTCCTTCCGTGGTGTAGCCGGACGGCCCAGGCTGAGCGGAGAAGCCGTCCCATCCCTGATCGAAGGCGGCCTTGGCCTGCGTCGACACGCGGCCCTTGGACATCTCGGAGAACTGGTCCCCAAGGAGACCACCTATGAGACCGCCGGCTGGGCCAAGCGCCGCCGTGCCGAGCAACGTGCCCAGCGCCGCACCCTTGTTGCGATCGAGGAACCCGCCCGCGTCGAGCAGGCCGGGTTGCGCCGGAGCCGCAGGTACGGACGGCATGCCAAGACCCGTCAATGTCGCCGCGCGGGTTGCGCCCGGCATACGGGAGCGGCCGGCAAGCGGGCTCGCCGCCCGGATTGCGCCTTGTTCGTCAAGCGGCCCCGCAATGACGGCCTTCGGCTGGACCGCCTTCTGTCGCGCAGACGCAAGCTCGATATGCCACGGCTCGTTCGACAGCGGGAACGACAGGCCGTACTTCGGCGCGTTGTCGCGCACCCACGATTTTGCCTCGTCGGAGGCGTACTTGAGATCGGCCGCGAAGCCCTTGTTGTGCTGCGATTTGCCGGGCGGAGCGGCCCAAGCGCGCGCGGCCTGCGGAGATCCGTACTTCGCCACCGCATCGCTGTAGATCTGCGCCTGACGGGCTGGGGACCGATAGCCAGAGGTGATCTGCAAGCCGCTCTGGATGTTGGCTGGCGCGGCCGAAATCATTGACTGCAACGCCGACGAAAAGCCGGTGTTCATTCCGGTGAAGCTGTCAGGGCGGGTGGCGCCGCCAGTGGCGTAAGAGCTGAAGAAGTCCGACATTAGGCGGCCTGCGGCTCGTCGGGGGACAGGCGACGCGCGATCCGATCACGAATAGCCTCGCGGGCGAGTTCGGATGCGCTCTTGCCTTCAGCCTTAGCCGCCTCTTCGAGAGCAACACAGGTGCCGGAGGGGGCACGGAACGTCAGGGTTTCCACCAGTCGGAGCATCGGAAATCTCCTCGATTTCAATGTCTTACAACTTATGGCATTATCGCCCCGTTGGCTACCTCTCGGGGCGGTTCAACACGTCAAAGACGACAGAAAATCGAGGATTTGCCCTAGATGTCGTGGGTATTCCGCCCCCGGATACTATCCGCCACCCGCCACGAGCGCAGAGCATCGCCTGCGTTCCTCTTTCGTCTGAACTTGAATGATGCGGGTCCAAGGAGCATCTTAAACGACGAAACCCCGCCTAGGCAGGGCGGGGCTCGTCAATCGTTCAAATGCCGGGCAGGGCATATGCAGGCTTGGGACACAACAGAGATAGCGTTCGCTAGCGCTCGTTGCAAGACCCTGCGTTGTCCCCCGGCTCCTATTCGGAGCGGGGAGCGTGGGGATCTTTTCTGAATGGCAGCCGCAGTACGCGGAGCGCGGTATCGCAACGTTCCCGGTCTACATCGACGGCAAGGACAAGCGGCCAGCTATCAAGCGATGGCAGAACATCGGTCGCCCCGGCTCTCGAAAGCTCGCTGAGAAATTCACTGACTGCAACGCCTTCGGCATCAATGTCAAAGCCAACGGCTTCACGGTCCTTGATGTTGATACGCCGGACGAGCGGGTTCTCGCTGACGCCATTAGCGAATTTGGCGATAGCCCGATCATCATCCAATCGGGATCGGGCAACCATCAAGTTTGGTATCGCAACAGCGGCGAGGGACGTTCGATCCGTCCTGACCCCAATCGGCCGATCGACATCCTCGGTGACGGATACGTGGTTGGCGCGCCGTCTCTTGGCGCCAAAGGGCGATATCGAATGATCCAAGGCAACTTGGATGATTTGAAGTCGCTCCCGCCCATGCGGCGACGGACGGAAGCCCCTTCTACGTCTAAGCCGAAGACCGAGATCGGCACTCGGAACCGCGACCTCTATGAGGCATGCATGCGGGCGGCTGGCGATTGCGGGAGTGAAGAGGAACTGGTGTCCTTCGCTTCCGCCTATTCCGACGAGAATTTCAGCATCCCCTTGCCTAACGCCGAAGTGCTACGGGTTGCGGCGTCCGCCTGGAGAGCCGAGCGGGAGGGCCGGAACAGGTTCGGACGCGGCCGGTTCGTCCAGGTCCCGCATGACATCGTGGCTAAGCTTGCCGCAAGCGATCCAGATGCGCTCGCACTTTTCGTGATCCTGCACATGCGCAATTGGCAGCGAGAGGAATTCTTCCTCGCAAACGCCATGGCCGCCGATATGGGATGGAGATTGCCGCGCTGGCGGGCCGCTCGCGATCGTCTGGCCGAATTCGGTCAGATCGAGTGCACTCATCGAGGCGGCCGAGGCCCGAAGGATCCCCCCAAATATCGCTGGCTGCGTAAGGGGTACGAAAGTGTACACCAATAGAAACATACACCCCTCCTATCTTCTTCCTCTCCTCCTCTACCTGGAGGCAGGCGGCGATCTCGAAATCGGCTGGGCGATCACAGGAATAGCGAGCGGCCCGCCTGGAATTCGACGCGGGCCTCGCCCAAAACTATCCGGCAGCCGAAGCCTTGCGAGCCTGGACCACCGAATTCGGACGGACGCCGAGAGCGGCGGCGATCTCGTTGTCGCGCTCCCCGGCGGCAATGCGGCGCTGCATCTCGGCCTTACCGGCAGGGGTAAGCCGGCGGCCTCGACCCTCGCCCGTCGCCCATGCGGTCCCGCTGCTATCCGCGTCGCCTTCAGGCGGATCGAACATATTCTCCTGGCGAGGCAGGGCACTGGCATGCGGGGCCGGCGCCGTACCGCCCCTGGCCGTCTCCAGATCAGCGACCCGCCTTTCCAAGCGATCCATACGCTCTGCTAGGAATGCCGACCGCTCGCCGTCATCCTCGTCCATGAAGCGCTTCAGGCGCGCCAGGAAGCCGCTATCCCGCCGGATCTTGTCGGCGACGCCTTTCAAGGTATCCTTCGCGTCATCGGGGACGCGGAGATTAATTTGCCCATGCTCGACCACGGCACACTTCCCCCAAGCCTGCGCTAGGAAATCGTAGCGCTTGCTAGATATAGGGCAGAAATGAAGTCCTAGCAACTCCTAGCGGTTGCTACACGGTGTCTGGAACCGGCCTCGGCTTCCCTCCGAAGCGATTTCGGATGTCTCGTAGAATGGAGATATTTGGGGTTTGGTTTTTGGGCGACAGTCGTGTCCTACCCTGAAACCCGGAGACGGCGCGGCCCGTGAAGGCCGTATCGAGGGCGATAGGCTTCTCGGCGAGCCATGCGGCGAGGGCGCCGGGCTGTTCGAAGAACGGGGCGACGGCATCCGAGATCGCAATGACGAGCCCGGTATGCAGCCCCCGCGCCGTGGCGCGGATGGACGTGCGGATATAGCCGAAGCGCTCCAGGTCCCGCAGGTATCGTCCGATGGAGCGTGCCGATCGCGACATGATCGCGGCGAGCGTCGTCTTCGTCGTCGCCGTCTCCCTGCCCTTCCCGCATCGAGCCCGGAGCACTTGGAGCAAGGCCTTAGCCTGCGGCACGAGCCTGTCGTCGCGGGCGGCCGTGGTCGCCATCGCGTTGGCATACTGGCGACTGGCGCTAGGCGCCGGCCGGGCATGGCGTGGAACGGAAACCGTTTCCGATTTGGCGCGCCGCTCCACCGCGCGGCCGACATTCGCGGATCTGCGCTGCGCCTCGGCGACCGAGATCAGGCCAGCCGCTTGGTCGCGCCAGATGGCGGCCCGAGCTGCGAAGTCAGGGTGAGGCGCGCCGGCCGGCGCCACTTCGAATAGGTCATGCGCCTCCCCTGCCTGCCCACTCCCTGAAACGGGGGAGCGGACAAGCGCCAGCGCCGCCATGCCCACGGGCATGCGGTATCGTTCTGCCGTCATCGGTCCTACCTTGCGCGAGACAAAGCGAGGCCGTGGCGGAAAGCCGCGTTTTCATTTGACGATGAGATCGGAGGAGGCTAAATCTGGCGGTGACCAAACGCACCAGAATGAGGCTCCGGCGGCTCCCGCTTCGGGGCCTTTTTCTTTGCCTATGGCGTCTCCGAATTGATGGTGGTGGCCGGCATTAGGCGGCGTGCTCGGCGAGCACGGCAGCGTCGGCCGGGGTGACTGTTGCCGGGTCCGTCTTAGCGATCAGGACGCGGAGGACTTCGGATCGCGAGGCCACGCCCATGCGCGCCTTCAAGCTATCCAGTAGGGCGATATCGTTCTCGTGCATGACGGCTTCGAGAGACCGCATGCCAACGGCGCGGCGACGCGCTCGTGTCTCGGCATTCCCAGAAGGCTTAGGCATAGCACCACGCCGGCTTATTGACCTAGTGCGGACCGTAGGCGAGATCCTGGCGAATGGCTATGGGCTATCGGGCGCCGGTCGGCAGCTTCACGCAAGGCTCAGCCGCTGATTTCGCGGTTTGGTCGGGGGTCTGGGAAACCCCGGATCGCATAGTCCAGCGTATCTTTGATGGCCTCGTAATGGCTGAACTGGGGATACCCGTACTTACTCCGCAGATCACGCCCCAGCGTTATCGCATCAAGCGCATTCTTCCGTACTAAATTGGCGTGTAAGTCCGCGCCGCGCTCTTCATCAAACTCGTATATCTCGTGAAGGTCGCGTTCTGAGGCTCGTAGGTTGGCCCGTAGCCCAAAGCACCGCTCACATAACCCTGGCTCTAAATACTTCCAAGCGCCCTCGTCACTCGGGAACGCATCCAAGGGCGGTATGCCTGCCATCCATTGCCCGGCATGCCCAACCGTATCGTAGGCCAGCGCATGCGACCTCAATTTGTCAGCGCAGTTGGCAGCGTAGTTCTCTAGGAGCGTCGCGACCTGGAGCGCGAGGAAGGAGGCTGACCTACGTTCTTTGCGAACTTCGTTTGCCCAGTTGAGAGCGACGGTCACGACCGCAGACACAACGCCTGCGGATAGAACTACTTTTGCGATTGCCCAAAAGCTGAGGTCGACGGCCGCTGGTTCCATCAGGCGATAGCCGGTCGCTTGTGCTTCCTGAAATAGTCGTTCAGCGCCTCCTCTAGCGCCGACTGCATCGTGAATATCTCGCCGCGCCGTAGCGTCTCCTCGGCCGCGAGTTGCTTCAGCGCCAGCCACGCTTCGGGGCTCAGGCGGAGAAGCACGCCCTTTCTACCATCCGGCTGCGAACCGCGCTTGCCCTTGGCGCGGGGCTCCGCCGCGATCTCCTCTACCGGCTCCGGCTCTGCCGCTTCAGGCTTCGAAGCGAGGTGCTTCCCAAGGTTTCCGAGGCCGGGGCGTTTCATTTCGTATTCTCCAGCGTCTCGCGCACGTCGCGCCATAGCCTCTTCATCTCGCGATCGGCGGCGCCCTCGGGCTCCAGCTCGCCGACCGACATTCCGCCGGCAATCGCGTGCGCCAGCGCGGCCCTCTGGACGATCGCGCCCGGCCATACGGTCGCACCCATCTCCGATAGGACGCCCCTCGCCTCCGCCGTGACGGTCGGCTCGCCGAAACCACGCGGCGCGGGCGCGGCATTGATGACCGCGAGGTGCGGCTTGCGGACGGCCTTCACCATGTCGAGCGTCGCCGAGACGGCAGCCAGGTCAAAGGCGCTCGGCCGCGTCGGAATAATCGTCAGGTCGGCAGCGCGCATCATCGCGGCGATGGCCTCGCTGTCGTGCGGCGGGCCGTCGATGAAACACCACTTCACCTCGTCGGCCTCGGCGTCCTTCATGATGCGCGGCAGATCCTTCGCCGTCGTCGTCACGAGCACGGGCGTCTCGGCCGACCGCAGCGAATGCCAGAAGGTGAGCGAGCCTTGCGGGTCGATATCGATGAGGACCGCAGGGAAGGCCTCGGCGTCCGCCAGTGTCGAGAGGTGAGCGGCGAGGGTGGACTTGCCGGCGCCGCCCTTCCGCGAGGCGAAAGCTATCGTCCTCATTTGCAGGGGTACTCAGTCATTAAGGCAGTTGCGACAGCCGAATTGACCGAATATTCCGCGATATCGGGGATGGCCTTTGCCTGCCGTTCGAACGCCTTCTTTACACGATCGATCGTGACCGACTTTGGGACACAGATTTTGACGCCCCCTCGCGCGTCGCCGTACCCGTCCATGAAGCCTACAATATAAGCCCAGCACCTCTCTTCATCGGCCTCACAAGCGGCCATGAACTCCGTCGTTCCGAAACGAGAGGCAGCGGCAGCATCTACGATCCCCAGGAAGAGGCCGACGACCGCTGGAAGCAGTAGTATCCGAACACACAAGTCCGTTCTCCTATCACAGCAATCAGGCAACACAGCACGCTTGCGGCAAGCTGTCGGGCTCGTTCGGCACTACGCGAGCGATACCTCTTGCTATCCTGCTAGCACTAAGGCAGGGTAACTATCGATAAGCGTCATTCTCACTAGCTACGATTAGCACCATGAAGCGCGACATTGCCCTCAGCATAGCGAAGCCGCAAGCTATCGCCGTAGCCAACGAACCGGATGCCCTTGCGGCCGGCGTCGTGCCGGTCCTCTCCGATACCGCCCGCGAGTTCGCCAGGGCTTCGAAGTCGCCCGCGACCCTGCGCGCTTATAAGGCCGACATGCAATCCTTCCGCGACTGGTGCCTCTGGAATAGCCGGAAGGCCTTGCCCGCCTCGTCGCATACCGTCGCCGACTTCCTCGCCTACGAGGCGGAGGCAGGCCGCAAGGCGTCGACCATCAATCGCAAGGCCGCCGCGATCCGCTTCACGCACAAAGCTGCGGGCCTGCCCCTGCCGACCGCTGACGAGATCGTGTCATCCGTCATGAAGGGTATCCGCCGCACCATCGGCTCGGCTCAGAAGCAGAAGGCTCCCGCGACGGCCGAGGCAATCGCCGTGATCCTGGCGCACGTCTCCCGCGACACGCTCCAGGGCAAGCGGGATCGTGCGCTCATCCTTCTCGGCTTCGCTGGCGCGTTCCGTCGCTCCGAGCTCGTGGAACTGAACATCGAGGATCTGACCTTCACCGCCGCCGGCATGGACGCCACCATTCGAAAGTCGAAGACCGACCAGGAGGGCGAGGGCGCTACCATCGCGATCCCGTCCGGTACATTCCTGAAGCCCGTCGCCGCCGTGCAGGACTGGATTGCCGCTGCCGACATCGAGAAGGGGCCGCTATTCGTAGGCGTGACGAAGGACGATAGAGCCCGCGCCGGCCGTCTGACGGCTCAGTCAGTCGCGCTCGTAGTGAAGCGATATGCCGATGCGGCCGGCCTCGTTGTCGCTGACTTCTCCGGGCATTCGCTCCGGGCCGGGTTCGTCACGACTGCCGCCGATCGCGGCGCGGACATCAACCGCATCATGGACCAGACACGGCACCGTGACCCGCGCACCGTGAGGACGTACATTCGCAGAAGCGACCGCTACAAGAACCACGCAGGCGACAGCTTTCTGTAGGAGGATCGGCCATGAAGAATAGCACTGTCCTAGGCAACCATATGTCCAGCCGCCGGGATGCGTGGTGGTATCTTGAGCAGGACGAAGACGGCTCGTTGTGGGTCCGCTACGAAAACGAAGACCAGCCCGGCGATGAATGGCGCAAGCCTCTGGCCGAAGTGCTTGCCAACCCGCCTTCGATGAAAACCGCTGCTTTGGTTCAAGAGCGCATCGAGCGCATGTTCGCTGAAGGTACTTGGTCCGGGGGCGGCTGACATCGCCGCCACCTTATGGCTACCTCCGAAAACCTATTGGTCGCCGGGGCTTACGAAGCTGACTACCCCTCGCGCGCGCCCGCGCGTACTGGTCGGATTACTGTGCTTCTGGCCTATTCGGCTCCTATCACCGCACCGCCCTATACTGGGTGAAATAAACCGTCCTGCGGTCCACCGTTCCCCTGCGCTGCGGTCTCAGGTTCCCTCATGCTCGCGCGCGTGATGATGTCTAATAAATCATCCCCAGGCCCATCAATCCGCAGGCTGAGGCTTCCTGCGGTACTTCGGTGGGATCGGCGTTGTGGCAAAGCGCACGATTGGCCGGCCGTCCTGCATCTCGCAGAAGACGCCTAGACGCTCGATAGCCTGTTCCACCCGAGCCACCCCGGAATTTCTATCGAACATGCGCCGCCGAATGCGGGTTCGGGCTTCGATCGCGAGGACGCTATTCTTGCAAAGGCCCGCCTCCCTGGCGAGATCGCGAGCCGTGATGCCCAAGATGGCGCGAGCGGCCTTCACCTGTCTGCCATCATCAATCCGCATGGTTCGCCCCCAGGCGAGCACCTAGGAAGCGTTCTACGAGCCCAGCAAGGTAGGCATCGCATATCGCGTCTGCCTCATAGACGCGTTCGACTTCACGCTCATAGGTCGCCCATCGCATCCACTTCGGCTTAGGCAGTGGATCGCCAACACCGCCTTCATAGTCGCCAAGGCGATGCCGCAGCCTGAATGCCCGGTTCGTCGCGCGATCCCGAGGCGATTGTCGCTGCGATGGATAAGCGAGGCGATGCGCCTGCCGCGAGGCAAACCTCAGACTGCCCGCGGGCATATGTAGCTTGCGGACGCGCCGGCCTGTCTGAGGGCATCGAAACCACCAGCGCCGGCCGCCGAACGGCTGCGAGGTCGTGTCGAGATCGACAGCGCATTCCACGTTTCGCGGCTCGCCAGTCCAATAGTCGGTTGTCGAATAGAACAGGATCGCCCGGCCGCGTTCCTCGCCCATGACTGACACGTAGGCCATTTGCGCAAGCGATGCGTCAGAATGTGAATACGTCCACTGGAGCCGCCCCTTGGTGCTTCGGCCTGGCTGAAAGCACCGATCGCGTAAAAGCTTGGAGACATCGAGCGTCAACCCGCTTTGCACGGTTGGCCGGCCGCCGGATCTACCGCTACCCATGCCGCCCATATCACTCTTGCCTCCGATTATACGAAATCTCGTGCCGAACCTGTCTATTATTCAAGCGGCCGGCGACTGGACGCGAACCACCGGAACGCCGTCCACGACATCGGCAACGATCCCGTTTTCAGCCCCGTACTTCGCCACCTGTTCGGCCGCCCAGGAGCGCGGCGGCAAGCGTTGGCGCTTCTCCGCATTGTTGATGCTCATGCGGTGGACGCCGGCCGCCTGCCCCAGCTCGGCTTGCGTCATGCCCAGCATGGCCCGCACCGCGCGCACCTGGCGCCCGTCCGTAATGCGATAGGTCGTGATGCTCATGGCCATGCCCTCAGAACGGAACCTCGTCGTCTAAGTCGTACTGGCGCTGCCGCTCGTCGGGCACGGCAGAACGCCCCTTCTGCGATCCGTAGCTATCGCGCGAGCCACGGCTTGAGCGTGATGCAGAGCTATCACGCTGGCTTTCCCGCTCGTCGCCGCGCTGCGCGTCCTGGCGATCGGCGTCGCGCCCGCCACCCGCCGGCCTATCGCCGAGCATCTGGAGTTCGCCCCGGAACTTCTGAAGGACGATCTCTGTCGAATAGCGCTTCTGGCCGCTCTGGTCCTCCCAGGAGCGGGTCTGCAACTGGCCTTCGACGTAGACCGTCGATCCTTTCTTCAAGTACTGCTCTGCGACCTTGGCGAGCCCGTCGTTGAAAATGACGACGTTGTGCCACTCGGTCCTATCGCGCCGCTCGCCGCTATCTTTGTCGCGCCAGCTTTCCGAGGTGGCGATCCGCATGTTCACCACCGCGTCGCCGGACTGGAGACGCCGCACCTCGGGATCGGCGCCGAGGTTGCCGACGAGGATCACCTTATTCACGCTGCCGCTCATTCGCCTTTGCCTTTCACATCGATCGCGTTCTTCTCATCTCCGAATGCGATGAGCATCTGAGCCCCCATTCGCTCCACCATAGGGCCGACGAAGAACCGAGGAGGTATCTCCTCTTGCAATGACACCTCGAACAGGCTCAGCGCCTCGCGCATCTCCTCGACAAAGATTGCGTCGCTCCATGGCAAAGGGCGCTCGTGGGCTCGCCTGCGCATGTGATCCCGTCCGTACTCTCCGCTCAGGGCAAGAAGAGGGGACAAAAGCTCTAGACCCTCCTTGCTCAACCCGGCGAGCGGGTCGCCGAGCACTGAGTGCGGGTCGGCCGTAAGAGCCTTTGACAGTCGCCCTAAGGCTTGATGGCCGCTCATTCTGCCTCTCCTAAATCCTCTGCCGCCTGCCGCGCGGTGGCGTCTACGAACTCCCGCCATAGGCGGTCCTCGTTCGATACGAGCCAGTCGCCGAGATCGTGCTGAAGCATACTGCCGTCCGGCTTGGGGGCTCTGTCCGTCGCGGCTCTGACGCGGTTCTCGATGCCGGCTTCAGCCAGCACCTTACGCACGATGGCCTCGCGCACATGGTGCTCTGTCCTCTGGCGCATCTCGCTCTCGATTATGCGAGACGGCGGCAGGACCTTCGCGCCAGAATAGTCGGACATCTTCCCGTCGAGCCACGCGATGAAATCCGGGGTCGTCATGGCGTTGAGTTCGACGCGATAGGATCGCAACCAGGCCTGCCATTTCTCTCCGTCGTCGCGCTCGGTGACATATCGGGCAACAGCCTTCCCGCCCTTCTTCACGTCTACGGCTTCGACCTCCAACCCGAGAGACAGCGCCTCCCATGGCTCAAGACCGAGGTTTATGACCTCGACCGCTCGACGGTTCGGGCGGGCGCGCGTCTCCTCTTGGAGTGTCTGGTAGATCATCGTGCCGGCTGCGTCGGCATCGTGGATGCAGAAGACGGTTATCGGCTCGCCGTCATCGGCCAGAAGGTCCAGAAGGTCCTTTACGGCGCGCGTCGTGAACCCCTTGGATGTCAACAGAGCGCAGTCGTGTCGCTCCGGCCAGCGAGCCGCCTTCAGGGCTTCGAACGGCCCCTCCTTCTCGATGTAAAGGACCTTGTTGAACGTCCATTCGGGACGGGCATAAGCCTCGACTGCAAGTGTCCCGAGCGGGATCGTCTCACCGGTATGTGGGTGATAGACCGTGCCGCGCGGATCTCGATACATGCGGGGAACGTCGCCGTTCTCCGCTTCATAATCGGTGATGATCGCTTCGAAGTTGCCATAGCTGAGTTCTGAGCCGATCGTCGCCATGACGGCAGGGCGGACGACGTAGAAAAGCTGGCGAAGGTTGAACCGATAGAGACCGTCGCCGCTGGCCTTCTGGATTGCGTCATCGAGGTTCGCCAGCACGACTGACTTGGCCGTCAGCCTGTCGCCCTCGCTCGGCTTGGCGACGGTCTTCCTTGCCCGCTTGATCGCCCGCCGTAGGGCCTCCTCTATCGTTTCCTCGAAATATCCGAGATCGGGTTCCTTGCCGTCGTTCGTGATCGGGCAATGCGGGACCGTGATATTCAGCCGAACGTTCGCGCCGCCAGGGAATTGCATGTCGCGTTCGAGGCCGCAGCCATAGAGGTAGAGGGACGATTTCTCGACATAGGCGCGGACGGTCGAAACGATCGGGGTCCGGTTCACCAGCGTCTCAATCTCGATTTTCCGATCAGTGCGCGGCGTCGCCCATGCTTCGACTACGAACGGCATACGCGCCAAAGGCGCGCGGGCGCCGTGCTGAAACTCGCCGCGTCGACAGTCGTAGCCGTGCGCACCATCCGCTTCGCCGTCAGCGATCAGACGTTCAGGCCGAACGGGCTTCGAGGCATCGCGCGATGCCTGGAGGAGCGCGACGGCTTCCAGCCGCGACATGGAAATGCAGGATCGGCGGCGAAACTCCAGGGTGATCTTGCCGGCCTTCGCGCCGCTGCATCCGTCCAGTTGCTGCACGAGATCCCTAACCGGACGATCGCCAGCCGCCTGGAGGAGTTCATAGAAGGCGTCGGCGTCGTACCACCATGCCGACGACGCTCCATTGTAGGAGCTGCCGGAGGCCATCTCGGCCGCGCTCCGAGCCCAGGCCAAGCAATGCCTGTCGAATGGCACCGCCGGCCCGAATTCGAGTTCGATCCGGGTCCCTACAGTCACCGTCGAGGGCGATGCCTCCACGACCGTGCTCCCGTCATCCTGCGGGATCAGGCGTAGATGTTGGCCATGCGTTTGGACGGATATGCTACCGCCAGAGGCGACGACCGCGCCCATCACGACCCTGAGCCCGTTGCCCATCGCACCGCGTGTCGGCAGGCGCCAGAGCTTCGAGGAGATCAGGGGGCGGTTGATGGAGAATAGGACCGAGACCCTATCCGGGTCGATGCCTTTGCCGTCGTCCTCGACAAAGAAGCGGTTATGGCTGCCGTCCAGCGCGCCGACCCGTACCGAGCCGCCTGCATCGAGCGCATTGTCGGCGAGTTCCTTCAACACCACCGCCCGCAGCTTGGTCGCCGGCACGCCGGCCTTTTGCGGCAGGGTGTTCACGGATCGGAATAGGACCCACTCCGATCGTTCATATTGAAAATCGGGGCGGTTTGGATCGGCATTTAGGCTTGCCTCGGACGGCTGTTCGAAAGCGTCCATTTTACAACTTGGCCTCCGGGGCAGTCGTCATCTTGCCGGCAGCGGCGGTCACTCGACAAGCCTCCAGAGCAGATAGGCCGAACCGCCGCCGCAGTTCGGGAATGATCGGCGAGGGCTTCTCGGCAGCCGTCAGGCCCGCGAGCCACTGCGCCGCCTCCTGCACCGGGTCGACGCTCATGCTCGGCGCTCCGCCGGCTCCGGCATCAACTGGAGAAGCCGAGCCATATGGCGGATCTCGTCAAAGCCGTCGTCACCGAGCTGACAGTCGCGCATGCGGTTCTGCCAGCCCCAGCGGAAGCCAGCGGCATGGTTCTCGCCGGGCATAGGGTCGTCGGCGCTGAACCGGCGATAGCCACGGCACACGTCGCCGAGGTCATAGGCCAGCACGTCGTATTCGTCGCGAGGCGGGAAAACCGTTCCGAACTCTGCCTGTAGGAGCTGCATTGAGAACCCCATAGCGATTGTGCGAGATGCTATTCAACGTAGCTAGCAGCATAGCAGAATGTAGGTTCCGCTACCACCGCCGACAGGCTCTGCATCCCCAAAAATGTTCACGGCCCGTTCTTGCGGGGCCTTTGATTTTCCGGCCTATTCCGACGAATGGGCCGAAGCAGGTATCACCGGAGCGCCACGCTGGCGCAGTATCGCGACTGGGGGCAGATCGCGACCGTCTCGTGCAACCTCTGCCGGGGCAAGCGGCACTATCTGCCGGCCGACCTGATTGAGATCCTTGGGGACTGCGAGGGGGATCGTGTCGAGCGGCGCATGCGGTGCGAGACCTGCGACCGCAACGACTATCTGCATGTCCGCTATTGGTCGCCGATCGCAGCGGATGATTACCCGATCACCATCCGGCGGCTGGAGCGCATCGAGACAATCCGGCGACCGGTTTGGCGCGACGAGCGTCGGACGTGAGCGAGAAGTCCGAGCTAGGGAAGCCTAGCGCCAAAGGCTAATCATTTTCTCGGAATGCCGCTCGCGTTCGCATGGGGCTGATAAACCTCCACAAACGCGAAAGGCCCCACCTCTCGGCAGAGCCTCCCCGAACACAATACGACGGCCTTGCAAGCTTGTTATCGCCGACGCAAGGCCCGCTGCCTCGCGAAAGGCAGTCTCCAAGCCCGATGCAGAAGCAGAGCGGGAACACTGATCATGTAGGCGCTTCTAAGTGGACCGTCAACGAACTGAGGCCGAGGCCATGGAGTATCGCCTTGCGGATCTCGACTAGCTGAGCGGGGCTTACGTTCCCCGTCCTGAACCTTCTGCCGCCGCCGCCTGGCGCGCGCCCATCACGGAAGCGATCTAGTCGGGATAGGGCAACTGTCGCGACCATATCGCATTTGGCCCACATCTGCGGCCGATCAAACGGGGCAGGGAGCGGAACGGCTAGCACGAGTTCACAATGGTGCGGCTCCGCTGGGTTCGGCGGGGTCGTGCTTAGCGGGACGACAGCAACGAGGTCGGCGCGACGCCGCAGCCGAGGCGATACGATCACCACGGGTCTGATCTTCACCATCTCTGGCGAGACGAAGCCCGTTGCGTAGTTGCAGAGGACGATTTCCCCGGCCGAGGGGTAATACGTTAGAGGCATGGATTATTAGTCGCGCCGTCAATCATGAGGCCATGCGCTTTCCGGGATCTCCATGACGCAAAATTGCGTCATGTACGAAAACAATGACTTAGCCAGCGCTGCGGAGCCGCACTCCCTCGTCGCCTTCGGCGTTGTCGCCCTTCGCGATGAAGACGACGCCGGCTTCCTCCAGGGCTCGTTGAAGAGCCGCCAGGGTGGCCCTATTCGCCACTAGCTCGCCGTCCATCGCCTCCAGTCGCTTGATGGTCGCATGTGACACGCCGGACGCCGCCGCAAGCTCTACCTGGGTCATTCGAACCAAAGCTCGGCCGGCTCTCAACTGCGCACAATTCATAATCGATAAACCCTACGCCGCGACATTTTGGCTCGCGTTAGCCATTATGGCTTGTTGTATGCGCCATTACGGCTAATGTAACCCATGACGGCGAACGAAGGAAGGGTTATCCACATGGTTAATCGTTCAGTGGTTATGACGAGCGCTTGGGCCCGCTACCGCGAGATCGCGGCTCAGATGGAAATCGCCCGCTTTGACCGCCGCCTGTTCGGACGCGTCCTGCGGATGGCCTGGATCAACGCCCGCGCCGCCGCCGCCCGCGTGCGCGCCGCATACGCCTAAGCATACTGCTAGCAATCAACGTACTATGGAGACACGAGCATGCGTGACCTCGCCGCCCTTCTCGCCATCGGCATCTTCCTGACGGCCTTCTATGTCCTCGCCGCGCACGGCTCCGATGCTGTCCGCATCGCCCGCATCGACAACGCCGTGACGCTCACCGCCGGCCGGTGATTTTCGCCGCAGCTTGCGGCGAAATTCAACAACTACGGAACGTTCCGTACTTCTGACCTGACCCTGACAACCCGGAGAACCACTATGCCGAAGCCCTCGCTTCAGGCTGCCGCCGAAGGCTTGCCGAACCGTAGCCCTTACAATCCCGATCACGAGGGGATGCTGGCTAATCTGACGCGTCTCGCGGGGCTCGCTGCCGCGATGGCGTGCGACAACATGGAGCGCGTCTCGACGCCAGAAGGCGACAGGCTCCAACTGTCCGTTTCGCAAGGCGAACAGCTCACTTCGCTTCTGATCGTCATGGAAGACGCTGGCCGACGCGCTCTTGAGGGGGCACGCTGATGGCCGGCCCGTCTCGCCGCAGCTTCCTGGCTGCATCCGTAAGCGCTGTCGCTGCCGCTGGCTCCGTTGCAATGATGGCGCCGGCTACCAGCATTGCTGCGCCCTACGATCCGCTGCTCGATCTCATTCGGCGCTACGAGGCCGAGGAGGCGCGCTTCAATGCCACTCCTCACGAGACCGACGAGGAAGCTGAAGCCGACATCGTGCATCTGGACGAGCTCTTCTACGAGTTGCGCGACAACCCTCCGGCGCCGACCACGGAAGCTGGCGCCATCGCGGCCGTGAAGCTGGTGCACGACTTTTTCCAGCATTCGTCCGGAGGGATCGAGTTCTCGCTGATTGCCGCCGCCGCTGCTTACTTCGACGGGAGGACCGCATGATGCGCCTTTCCATGTCGGACTTCTACGAGGCGATGCGGGAAGCGCGCCGCATTTGCCAGCACTCGCCAGAGATGGTGCCGGTCGTCGCCAACGGGCTCGTCTGGTGCGGAGATAGCGAGACGATCCCGCCTCCCGATCCGAGCATCAGCGTCGAAGACTACGTGCTGGGAATGGAGGCGCTGGGGGCGAGCTTCTGGCTGTATGACGACCAGGGCGTGATGCGCCTCGCTCTGCCGGTCGGACTTCCGTCTGACGATGCGCCGGAAGCTTGGCACGACCGCGCACGAGCCTTGCAGGAAGCGTTCTCGAATAAGCGGCGTCGCGAGATTGCGGACTTCCTTTTAGAGCGCGGCGACCATCCGGTGCCGATCAACTCAAAAGGGAGGTTCGATTGATCCCCGCCGTCCCGCTCCTCCTGCGCGGCCTCCTGGCTCTCATCGTCATGGCGCTGGCGCTCGTCCTAGACGCCACTGTCGGCGCCCTGGATCGGCTCACCATGTGGATCGTGCCAGAGGCCGGCCGGATCACCACGCGGCGGCGGAGAC
>NZ_BMIQ01000014.1:38185-59826 GCF_014642635.1 Aureimonas endophytica | reverse complement strand
GGTCTGCGCGCTGTCCGACGGGCGCTGGTTCGACGAGGAGCTCGGCCGCTGGCGCGACGGCAAGGGTCGGGTCCTGCGCACCAACCTCCCCGCCCCGTCCGATCTCGCGCCCGGCTTCGGGGAGGTCTGGACCAAGGTCGCGATCGCCTGCGCCCACCTGAACCATGACGTGGCGGACAATGCCGGGCACAATCTCGCGGCGCTCTGCCAGCGCTGCCATCTAATCCACGACCGGCCCGAGCACCTGCGCCGCCGCCGCGTCACCTATCTCCTGCGCCGCGCCCTCGGCGATCTCTTCAACGGGCCTTACCGATATTGATGACCAGCGTCCAAGACTTCGACATTCGGCGATGATTTCGATGTCCTCAGGACATTGAGGCCGTCGCGATCGGCCGATCTCCCGCAATCGGTTCGCGTCTCACAGGATCGTCTCTCAGCGAGCCGAGTTCGCCGATGCCGAGGGCAACCGGGCCGGACCGATGGTCGGGACCGTGGCATGCGACGAGACGAGGCGACCGATGTTCTCGCCGTGTCACGGGCCCGAGGATCCGGCTTCAAGCAGAGACGGGTCGCCTTTCACAAAGCGGATCCTTCCCGAATTTGAACCAGTCGACATGGCGAGATCCCGGATGCGGCGCCTGGCACCCGGAACCTCGTCGCCGGCAAGGACCGGCTCGATCGGGGTCGAAACCGCTTTCAGGGAACCACGGTCAGAGCGATCTGGGCGAAGCCGACGGTGCCGGCGGGCTTCTGGGCGATCACCGCGAGATCACGGTCGAAAGCGGACTTCTCCTCCTCGCTCACAGCATCGACGGACGATCTCGCGGCGCCCTGCTGGCGCGCCTCCGCCGTGCAGAGGGCCGTGACCGTCTCCGTTCCCGGCCCCGTCGCCACCACGTCCTGCGGCGCATTCGCGCCGGACAGCATAACCGTCTGACCGGCATTGACCTGGCTCGCCGGCAGGGCTTTCGACGGGAAGATCATCCGGACCTGACCGGACGAGCTCTTCGCCATGACGGTGAGATAACAGGACTTCGTCGGGATCGCCGCGAGGGTGAGACTCTCGCCGACCTTGTAGCTCTGCCGATCGGTGGTCAGCAGCAGGGGAAAGGTCGCCGGCGCCGCCATCGCGGAAGGCTGCGAGGCGGGCGCAGCCGGTACCACGAGATCGCTGGTCGCGGCCACGGGTCGGGTCGCGATGGTCTTGATGATCTGGTCGGTGGTGGCGACCTTGATCGACGGCCCCCCACTGTTGCCGACCACCGCGAGATTGCGCATCAGACCCTCGACGTCACCGGAGAGGCTCTTGAACGCTCCGCCGCCTTGCAGTTGCGCCTCGGGGACGATCGGCGCGGACGAGGATGTGGCGATGATCTTGATCAGCTCGCCGCCGACCGGTTCCGACACCGTGATGCTCGCCCCGCTCGAGGCGGCGGGGATCTCCAGCACCTCGCCGGCGCGCACCGCATTGTTGCGCTGATAGGCATTGGGAAAGAGCTGCGTGACCTTGCCGGTCGGGCCGATATTGAACACCGTCACATAGGCGTCCTCGTTGGTCTTGACGCCGAGCCGCACCTTCTCCCCGAGGGCGTAGGTCGCGTCGAACCGATCGAGCAGCGTCAGGACCGTCAGGGAGCTCGCGGCGGGCTTTGCCGCAGAGAGGGCCTGGGCCTGGACGACGGAGAGGTCGCGCTCGCTCTGGGCTCTGGCAGGAACGGCGAGCGAGACGGCGAGGAGAGCGGACCCGAGAAGGCAGGCTCGAAAAGCAGAAAGGCGCATGGAAAGGCTCCGAAAAGGACAGGTTGCTCGATCGGCCCGGGCGGCGCCGGGGCTCGACGGTTCAGAGGAGGGAAAGCGGAAAGCAGGCGCCGTCAGTCAGTCGGTGACGCGGATCACCTGGGTCGTGGAGGCCCAGCCCTGCTTCGACTGTGCCGCGAGACGTTCGGCCATGGCGGATCGGAACTGCGCCTCGGTCAGCTGCAGATCCGCCGGCTTGCGGACTGTCGTCCCCTTGAAGAAGCCGCGGGAGAAGCGATCGCGCGTTGCGTAGAAATAGATCGTGTCATCGCCCGCCGGGGCGGAGGCGACGATCCGCAGACCGGAGGGCGGCATGCTGACCGGCTTGCCGGAGGCGAGCCGGATGTTTTCCGCCCAGACCTGGACCTTGCCGGAAGCGCTGGCGACATAGACATGGCCGTAGCTCGGCTGGGAGGCGACGATCGTGAATCGATAGGGCGCGCCGACGGGCAGGACGGTGGAGCCGGAAGGCACGAGCGACACGACCATCCGGGCCTGCCCCGTCGGCGTGACGGGCTTGCCCTGGGCCGTCGGCTTATGGCTCGGCTCCGGAGAGACCACGGTCAGATCCCGTGTCTGAGCCGATGCCCTTTCCTGAGCGGCAACAAGCGCCGCGGCAACCATTCCACAGGCGATTACCTTGCGAGAGAGAGACATTTCCTACCCCTATCAATCCCGAATCACTTGGCACCTGACTACGATGCACAACGTATAGTCCTGTTCTCAGAACGGTTTCCATCAGTGGATGGCAGGATTTTTTGTTGGCGTTGCCAGCGTTGCCGGTCGATATCTGCGAAAATATACTCCGATGTCGGGCCCGTTAAGAGGTGTGGGCTCCTGCGACCGTGTCACGCTCCAATCGCTTTGGAGGGCGGCGGCCGCATACGGGTCTCGCCTTTCATGCACGAAAGATCATCATGATCCCCAACGACATCTTCGAGGATGAGGCGGCTCTCGATGCGGATATCTCCGTGCTGGAAGCCATTCTCTGGTCGCGCGCCGAACTGCCCCGCCGCTTGGCGGAAGCCAGCGAGGATCGCGACGCCGAGTTGCTGACCCGGTTTCAGATCGAGTCGATGTATAATTTCGCGGAGTTCTTCTATCTGCTCCGCGTCCGCCGCATCGAGTCCGTCGAGATGATCCGGCGGCTGGCGGAATATCACAATGAAAGCATTGTCGCTTTGACCCGCGACAAGGAAAAGATGGGCCGCCTGGGACTGCGGCAGGAGCGGTTACTTGATGCGATGTTTTCCGGCGACACCCTGCCCCGGCTGATCCAGACCTGGCAGGACAGGCCGGGCATGATCGACCAATCCAATCTCGCCCGCTTCCTGGTGACGATGATGTCGACGGAGACCTGCCGCAAGCTGACGGTCGACGCGACGCAGGCCGGTTTTCTCACACGCGAGCGCTCGCCCTATGGCGCGGTGCTCGTCGGCTCGACGGGTGTCATGGAGCGCGTCTTCGGCGGCGTGATCCGCGACATGCGTCTTAAGATCCTTGCCTCGGCCGCCGCCTGAGGCGAGGCGCGCCAAGGACCGGCGATCCCGACCCGGCCTCGCCTTTGCCCCGGCATGTCCTGCGAACGGTAGGAACCGTCCGAAGCGAGATGCCCGACGATGGAGACCCGCATGAGCGACCAAGACGTTGCAACCGTTCTTCACCGAACCGCCGGCGACCCGCCGACGCGTCGCCGGATACCGGCTTCCGCCCTCGTGTCCCGCAGCCTGGCACCGGTCGTTCTCGGCCTCCTTATCGGTCTCAACGCGCCAGCCCAGGCCGGCTTTGTCTTCGAGCCACGCCAGCCCCCTTCCTTCACGGCGGCCGAGACGCAGACGATCGCTCGCAACGCTTCGCTCCGGCGCGCGCTCGCCGCCGATCCCTGGCTGGTGCGTGACATTCTCGACGAGCTCGATCGCGCGGCCGCGGATGACGGCAACCAGCCCGAGGCGGGACCCGAGACCGGCAACGGTTCCGAGGCGGATCCCGATCTCGGCCGCCTGGACCGGTCCTCGCCGGAAGCCGCCTATGACCTCTTCATCCTCATGAAGAAGGTCGGCGGCGGCGAGGAGCGATAGGCCTATCGGACGGCTGGCAAGCCTCCAAATCCTTTGCCGGGCCAGCCGCTTCCGCCGCCACCGAACTTGCCGCATCGTCTGTCTCACGGGCTTCGAAGGCAAGCCCAACCCGGAAAGGACAAGACGATGACCAAGACCGTTCTCCTGTCGCTCGCCATCTTCGGTGCGACCTTCGCCACCATGCCGGCCTCGCATGCCGAGGAGGGTATCGATCTGCCGCAGGTCCTCGAACAGATCGATGCCCCCTCGGCCGTGGCCGACGCGTCCGACGAGGACGACCGCCTGATGGTCATCAATGCCAATACCGGCCGCGTCGTCTATGACGACGGCCATGACGACGTGGTCTGCGTGAAGCGCAACAGGGTCGTCGGCTACGACTGGTACGGCCGCGCGCTCTACAAGCGTTCCGTGAAGTGCCATTGAGCCGACCGGCACCTGTCCGGCGATCGCGGGGGCACGCTTCCATGCCCCCGCCGCTCGATCACCGATCCCCGACGATGACGAAGGAGCCCCAGACGCCGGGATGGGCGAGGATCACAGGATCGAGCCCGGCTTCGGAACCGGCCCGGCCCGTGATCATCTCGTCCATCGCGCGGCGCAGGAGTTCGGAGGGGCGTTCCTTCGGTTCCGCCTGGCGCATGGCCATGAAGCCGGTCGTCAGAGGCACCGTCTCGGTGGACATGATCCGCCAATGCGTCACCATCAACGAGCGCGCCCCGGCATAGAAGAAAGCGCGCGTCAGGCCGGACAATCCCGGCGCGCCGGGGCGGCTATCGCGACCCGCAGTATTGCAGGCCGAAAGAACGACCAGATCGCTTCGGATCTTCAGCGAGGCGATTTCCGTCGCCGTCAGGAAACCATCGTCCAGACTGTCGGGATGGTCAGGCATGCTAAGCACCAGCGCCGGCTCGTCGAGGCCTCGTATGTCGTTCGCGAGGAGCCCATGGGTGGCGAAGGCGATCGTGCCGACGCCATCGAGTGGCGCGGCTTTCACATTCGTCTCCGAAGCCTCGCCGCGAACGTAAAGCGAGGCGTCGTCTCCGCCCAGGAGCTTCGCGAAATCCTTCAACTCGATCTCGGTATCGAAGAGATTGTCGAGCTTGATGTCGGTGAGATGCCAATCCAGAATGCCGTCGTCCCGCCGCAGCGATGCATCTTCGCGCGCCGACTTCGGCATGGGCGGCAGGATTGGATTGCCGATGCCGACGAATGATCTCGCATAGCGCGTATCGGTCGGGATCGACCGCAGCGCGACGAAGGAATCCGCCGACGGCATGATGCTAATCGCCAAATGGCGGCCGAAATAATCGAGCGCGGCCCAGTCGCCCTTCCCCGCCTGCCGGCCACCGGCAAAGGGCGAGGCGAGAAGGACGGCGGGCGGCAACGAGGTCATGGCCTGATCCGGCACGAAAATCAGATGGCGGATGCGACGCATGTCCTCGTCGAAGGGCGCGAAGATCGCCGCATAAAGATCAGAGGCGATGCCGGCCTCGTAAGGTGGGATGGAGCCATCGAAATCCAAAGATTCACGCAGCTTAGTGACCATCGCGTCGAGGGCCGCCGTCCCGAGTGGCCTTTCGACCCGGCGCGCGCCATAGCGGGTCACATAGAAGAGCTGGGTCGAGTCCCCAAAAGTCAGTTGCAGCAGCAGCGCCTCGTCGTCCTGAAGCGCCGCCTGCACGGCAGAGAGGGAAACTGCCTTCGGTTCAATAAGGGAAACGAAATTCGGATAAGATGCGATAAGCTCCGCATCGATCGCTGCGATTTTGCTATCGAATTCGTCGATCTTGGCCCGCAACTCGGACAATCCTCTCTGCGCCAGACCGCCAGCTTTGTCGGTCGCCATGTTGGAGAGGAGCCGATCGCTTGCCTTCCGTTCAACGCCCAGCGCCTGGCGACGTCCAATCAAATCGCTAAGCCGTAAATCATCAGTTTGAAGCCGAGCCGAAGCGCCGTTGATTGCCCGGCTCGTCTGCGTGGTGGTCGGGAGTTGCGCTGCAGAGAACATACGATCGAGGAGAGTGCCGTCTCCTCCCGGCACCGCTTCCACCGCCTGCGCTGCTTGGAGATAGGTCTCGACATCCTGGCGCACGCCCTCACTCTCGAACTCGGAGGACTGGCTCAGCGTGTTGCCGAGTCTGCGAAGACGCATCTCCTGCTTAGCAATTTCCTCCTCCATGATTCGCAGCCCTTCGGGCGCATGACCAGTTTGCACCGCAATCTCGGCTAGGATTCTGCGGCTACGCCAAAGATTATGGACGCCTAAAGAGCCGAGATCGGTCACAAGCGCGTCCGCCTGTTTGGCGAATTCAGTTGCCTTGCTTAGATCATTCTGGCGAATAGCAATCTCGGCGAGATTATTCAGAAGGGGAATTACCTCGGCCGGGGTGTAGTAGGGATCGGATTGCATGATCCGCAATCCTTCCAACAAGGTCGCCTTGGCTTGATTAATACTTCCAGCATCAAGGAGCGTGTTGCCGTAAATAATGACGGCGATCCCTAGCGAATAGGATGAGACATCGGGCTTCGCTCGCAAGCGATCTACCGCTGATTGGGCCAGAGCAATCGCGTCGTCATGACGTCCGGTTACCGATAGAAGCCGCGCCTTCTCGGGCAAAGCCAGAGCATAGGCGACACTCTCTGTACCTGATTGGCGCTGGAAGATGGTCAGGGCGATATCGAAGTTTTGCGCGCTGCGATCGAGATCGCCGATCTCCCGATAAGCAAGAGCCAAACGCATATGGACTTGGCCGACAAGAAAATGATCTGGTCCGAGCAATGGCTCGTAGAGAACCATCAGGCGTAGGCAAATCTCGATGACCTCGGCATATTCGCCCCGCAAGAGGCGCATGCCGCTCGTCTCGAAAAGAAGATCGCCATAAGCCTGCGTCTCGGTGAGATCACGCCGAGTAAGGTCTTCCATAGCCAGGGAAAGGCTTGAGAGAGCCTTGGCATAGTTCGCCTTCTTTGCATCCAGCCGAGCACGTAGGATGACGGGCCGTTGCCCTAGCATGTCGGCGATGGCGGGATTGCGAGCGATATTATCCTCGATCTCGCTCAGGAGCAGAGCGGCCCTGCCGAGGTCGCGTTCGGCCAGCGCGCCGGTGGCTTGGTCGAGGCGGATCGAAAGCTGAACAGCGAGCGGCGCCTTATCGGCCAGCGCATAGGCATCGTCCAGCGCTGCGGCTGCTTCCCGATACCGGCCGAGCGCCATCAGCACCCCGCCGGTCTCCTGCCGAAGAACCCGTCTTTGGTCGACATCGACACCGCGCGGCATCGCCTTTTCGGCGTCGAGAAAGGCCTTCAGTGCCTTTTCCTGGGAGTCGAGTCCTCGCCACAGACGCCCGATGCGGAACAGCGCGGCGGCGCGATGGTCGCCGTTGTCCCAATCCGCGAGCCGGGCGGCGGGATCGGCCGCCTCCATGGCCTTGCGGGCTTCGGACCATCGCCGCGCCTTGAGCTGGAAGTCGGCACGGTCGGTCAGGGCCAGAGCATAGACCCAATGCGAGCGTGCCCGTGCCTTGGCGAAAACGCCAAGAGCCTGCTCCGAAAGTTCCAGCGCGCGGGAAAGGTCACCCGCATCGCCAGCCTCACGCGCGGCGATCTCCAGGGTCATGCCGCGCTGGAGCAGGTTCCGATCCAGAGCGAGCGCCGGAATAGAAATCTGCATGAGAACAAGGAGGAGCGAGATGCTTGCCCCTCCTCTCCCGAACGCCGCGACGAGACGCCGTGCGATCCCCATGCGAGCCCCGGTCTTGAGCTGCTGCGTCAGTGGCCGTCCGCCGCGAAGGTGCCGACTGCGACGTAGTTCTGGGCATTGTCAATCTGGAAGGCGCCAACGAGCCCATGAGGACGCCCGCCTGCATCCTGTCCGCCGACAAACTGCCCTTTCATCTGACCGGCATAGACTCCGGCTCCAAGGCCATTTGAACCGACCTCCGCGATGCTGTTCGCATAGCGGCCGTTCTGCTCAGCCGAACTGGTTCCGGCATAGCTGCGTCCGTCGAACTGGACGCCGACATTGCCCCTCCGCGTGCCGAAATCGAATGTATCTCGGAAGGAGCCGGCGGTCGTATAGGTGCTGGAGCCGTTGCTGATATTGCCGAGGAGATGGCCGTCATAGGTGACGGTGCCGGTCGCGCCGGAGCGGATTTCCGTTGGGGTGCCAGTGGCGAAGCTGCCAAGCGAGACATGGCGCCGGCTTCCGTCTGTCGTCTTCGTGTCACCGAAGAAGAAGCCCCACTTGGCATATTTGTAGTTGGTGTTGCCGTCGTAGCCGATCGCCGCGAGGCCCGTCTTGCCCCCCGACTTGATACCATCCTTCACCAGATCGCCGGAAACGAAAGCGAGATCTTTGCTTTTGTCAGCGCGGTCGGTGCGCAGCGCAAATCTTTGATCGCTGACATAGGCGCTATTGCCGCTATTGCTGATATCTCCGAGCAGAACGGAGGCTGGCGCCCCATCGTAGGTTAGGGCGGCAGAAACGAGATTTCTGCTTCCATCGAAAGCGAGATTGGTCAGATTGGGCGTGGCGCTCAAAGATGCAAAATTCGCCAGTCCGACAGTTGGTGTTCCCTCTGTTTCGACGATGCCCGCCGCATAACCGATCCCGCCGGTCGTACCCGCGAGTTTTCGCTCGTAGGCCGTATCCGTATTGGGGACGGCGGTGGCCAACCTCAGGATACCGTAAGTGCTCGAATTACTAGCGACTCCGTCGAGCGCTGTTTCTGTTCCTCCGACCATGGGCGGCAAGGATGGATTTGCGGCATCATCGAAGCGCTGGCCGTAGTTTTCGAGCACGATATAGCCGGCGCGTCCCGTCTGTGAGCTGC
This sequence comes from Aureimonas endophytica, assembly GCF_014642635.1. Classification (GTDB taxonomy): domain Bacteria; phylum Pseudomonadota; class Alphaproteobacteria; order Rhizobiales; family Rhizobiaceae; genus Plantimonas; species Plantimonas endophytica. The sequence continues at coordinate 51,119 of NZ_BMIQ01000014.1, read as the reverse complement.
CATTGGCATCCGTGATGGCTGGATTGCCGCCGCCCGCTGCCGTGCTGAAGACGTCGCCACCAAAGGCAACGGATGCTTGGCCCTGGGCGAGTTTGGTGCTGCCGGTTGTATGCGCGGTGACGATCGCATCCACTGCAGGGGCCGTTCCAGCCGCCCCTGTGGTCCATCGATAGTTCAGATTTCCGATAGTCGTAGAAATAGTTGATGCCGTCAGGCGATTGCCTTCGACCTTCCCACCGAAATCGGCCTGCAACAACACGCTATCGATTGCGAAGGGCGTTGTGGTGTTCGATGGATTGACGACATAGAGCCCTGTATCTGATAAGCTAAGGTCTGATGCCGTCTCAGGCCGAGCGAAAGCGCGTGTGCCAGCGACGGCTGGAAGTGATAGGAACCCATTTTCATCCAGAGCAAATTCACCTGAAAGACCTGCAGAAATATAGAAGCGATTAACATTTTGTGTGCTGAAGGCGCCCGTCGGCTCTGTCCAGCGATCAACAGCTGCATCCAAATCTCCCGAAGCATAGAAGTAAGACGAACCATCTATAAATTTCACAGGTTCAAAAGAATACGTTGTTTGGGAAGTTTGCGTGCCCCTCTGGTAGACCCCACCTGTGAACTGAGCGGCAATAAAGTTGTCTTTATCTCGCAAAAACGATTTGCCGTTGAGTGCAAGCTTGGTTGCTCTCGCGTCATAAATTCCAACCGAGTCTGGTAGGCTTGAAGAATATATTCCAGAGCTTAATATTCTTCCGTCAGTAGAAAACCTCGAGCGTTCGAGTATTTCTTGAACTGATTGCCCATTATTATCGAATGGGCTGGCATATAGGTTGTGGTAGACACTCAGCCCAGTTTTATAAAGCGGATGATGCATTTCATTAAAAATTGAATCGCTATTCCAAAACGAATTTAGTCCGATCCCAAAAGCTATCAGGCTTCGTGAACCAAAAGCGCTGGTGCTGCTGAGGCCCGAAGTAGATCCGTTGTCATCTTCTATTCCTAAGAAAAATTTATTGAGTATGCCCACTCCATATTGAAACCTCTCGCTGCTGGAAGCCTCAGTACGGTATGGAGCCCTTAAAGAAGAAATTCTCTCCAGAAATGAACCAGAAGAAGAATAAGAAAAACTAGAATTTGGATATAATTTATTAGTATTTGTGTTTGAATTTCTGATTTCAGGATCGTCATAAGATCCGCTCTTAGAGCCTTGAGAAATAATAACCCCTCCAAGTACGGGTTCACCCCCAGGGAAGGCGTTCCCAGCTATGTAGAGAGCTTCTGTAGTATAAGAAGAACTAGAATTTGATGTCGTGTTAGATATGCCGCTTTCTGAAAATAGCTTGCCTGAAAGGGAGACGAGTTGCCTTTCACTGCTAATAGGGCCACCCCCAATAGGTCTGATAACCCCGTTCGTTTCAGGGTCGTTCTCGATAGAGTCCAAGCCGGCTACGAGGAAGCCGCCTGCGACGGGACGCTTCTTCGACGGGGTTTTACTGGCCAAAACGGCTCGCTTCGGCGACTTGGCCGACGAGGAGGAACCGCCGCCGCTGCGGCTCGGCGCGCTACGTGTCACGATGCCGGGGTTGAGTGTGGCGAGGTCGGCATAGAGTGCATCGCCGTTCATCTTACTTGGCGCCTGTCCCGAACTCACTTCGAAGCCAGGCCGGTAGACCCGCTGCGACTTGCCGCCGGCGGTGAAGGTGAAGCCCTTTCCGTTGAGAAGATGGGCGCGCGTCTTGCCGCCAGAGGCCGAAACGAAGGCGGTGCCGGCATCCAGCGACAGCGTGCCCTTCTCCGTCGCGACCACGATCGGCTTCGTGTCGTTCCACTTGCCGCCGGCAACGCGCAGCGACCCGCCGGAGAGGTTGAGCTTCAGCCCGTTCGCCGCATCGAACCGGTCGATCGTCACGCTTGCCCCGGCTGAGAGCGTCAGCGCCGTGCCGTCGGCGAGCATGACCTGCACCACCTCGCCGGGCTTGGCCTCGATCCGGCGGCCCGTGACCGTCGCTTCCTTGATGCTGACGAGTTGCAGGGCGCCGGTGGCCGCCTTCGCCTCGGGTGACGTTCCAGCGAGCGCCAGGAGCGGCAGCACGACCGAGGTCAGGAGAATGGTGCGAATGGGTGTCGTCATGGCGGCCGGTCCCCTGTTCTTGGTCTTTTCAATCGCAGCGATGCCGGCTCCAGGCCGGCTTGGTCGAGATGTGGCCGCGCCGATGGCAGGCGCGACCGAGGGCGTCAGAACTTCACCGCGAGACCCAACGAGGTCGCGAAGTTGTCGTAGTCGTAAAGGTCGTAATTGGAGATCGAGCGCGTGTAGCGGACGTCGCCGACCAATGCGAGATTGGTCCGGAACGGCATCTGCAGCGACAGGCCGATATCGTAGCGGTCGTCGTTCTGCGCCTCCCGCAGGCTGAAGACCCGGTCCGGCGCGTCATAGTCGAGATTGCGATAGCCGCCGGACAGCGTCCCGGTCCAGGCGGGCGTGTCGAAGCCGAAGGGATTGGCGAAGCCCTGGACGACGCTGGCCCGTATGCCCTTCTGCCAGTAGCTTTCGGACTCCGCCCGGGCATCGACGCGGCCGACGAGAAGGTTGGCCTGCAGGAGAAGCGAGGGCGAGACGGCGTAGGACAGGCCGGGCGCCGCGTCGTAGGACCAGCCGTCCTTGCGATCGTTGACCGGATAGAGCGAGGTTTCCTGATAGTCGAGATAGCGGGCCGACACGTCGCCGGTGAAGCCGAAGCCGCCGCCGATCGGCCCCGACACCGAGAGGCCGAGACCGGTATCGCTCTGGTAGAAGTTCTGATCCCGGTAGACGAGGGCCCCCGAAACATAGGGCCGGGCGATCCAGTTCGCCTCCCCCTCGCCGCCGAAGACCAGCGACGGACCAAGGTCGACATTCAGGATATCGAGATTGAGATCGGTGCGCTTGAAATATTTCGAGGTGGAATACCCGAGATTGGCGACAATGCTGCTGCCCGATTGCAGGCCGAGATCGTAGGCGATGCGCGAGCGGGCGTTGAAGACGGCGGAAATATCTTCCTGTCCCTTCGAGGACGGATCGATCGTGCCGATCAGAGGCGTATTGTTGCTGCCGATGAAACCGATCGAGGAATTCTTGGTCGCGCCATTGGCATTGGTCTCGTAGCGCAGGCCCGCATAGACGTCGCCCGTGACGCTCCAGGGCCGGGACTGAACCGAGGCGAGATCGGCATATTCCTTGGCTCTCGCCCGCACGTCGGCGGGGGCGGCCGGGTCGCTCAGCGCCTCGTCGATGAAGCGCTTGGCGATCGCCGGCGAGCCGGCGCGCAGGTAGAGGACGCCGAGTTCCAGCTTGATGTTCGACAGGGTGGGATCAATCAGAAGCACGCTTTCGAGCGCTGCGATGGCGGCGCGGACATTGCCGGACTGGGTGGCCGCCTCGGCGAGCTCGAAGGACATGGCGGGATTGCCCATGTCGCCCTGGACGCCTGCCAGAGCACGGTCGTAACGCGACTGCGCATCGGTCGCGGAGCCGGCTTCCGCCGCCGGCTGGAGGACGCCGCTCGTCTGCGCTCGAACCTCCCGATCGCACAGGCCGAAAGCGGCGATCGCAAGCATGAAGCCACAATACAACTTGTGCCTGACGATCATCACGAAGGGTCTCCGGCGGCGTTCGCCTGGGTCTGCAATGGCTGTAACAGAGCCGTGAGCTCTCTCAGCGTCAAGCGAGGAAAGAAAGTGGAACACGGCTGATCCGGCCGAGATTCCGTAACTGTTGCGGCTCGATCACGCTGGATTTGCACTTTATTTCAAGCATTCACCCGTTCGGGTGATGTGATTTCCGTAGAGATATCAGCGGCGAAGATTCGCCTCGACCCGCCGGTTGATAGGATCAAAGGCATCGGGGGTGCGCGGCATGGTCGAGCCGAACCCCTCGGTACTGAGCCGCGTGCTCGCGACGCCGCGCTCGGCGAGATAGGCGGCGACGGCCTCGGCCCGCCGGATACTGAGGGCGAGGTTGCCGGAGGCGGAGCCGCGCGCGTCGGTATGTCCGGCGATAAGGAAGCGCTCGGCGGCGAGACGGGGATCCTCGAGCGCCAGGGCGAACTGATCGAGATTTTCCTTGGCCTGCGGCGAGAGGCGATCGGAACCGAGGGCGAAGGTGATCACGAGATCGAAGCCGGGCTTCGCCGGACAGGCGCTCCCGCTGGGACAGGCCGCATCCGAACGGCGGACGCCGCGTCGGACCATCACCGGCCCCTGCCCTTCGAACCGGGCCATGACATCGGCTGCGGTATAGGCGGGGTCGGCTCTGGCGGGACGCTCGGTCCCAGAAAGCATCAGAGCACCGGCGCCGAGCATCAAGGCCGAGGCCAGTCGTACGGCTCGGGTCACCATGGGTCTCATGTCCTCGGAGCGGTGAAGAGGCCCTGCGTCGCCAAGCGCATGCCCTCGGTTTCCGACGCCCTGATCGCCGCGACAGCTTCGAGGGCGGCCTTCTTGCCGTCGAGAGCCTTGATCGCCTCGATCAATGGATCGAGCGGCAGCCTGTCGGCGACGAGCACGAAGAGGTCGCCACCGAAGGGCGCCTGGACGTTGATGTCGTCGAAGGGCGTCCGGTCCCCGGCAAAGGTCGTGGGATCGCTGCGGCCGACATCGGGATACAGGAACTGGACGGTGCCATTGCCCGCGATGTTGAACAGGACATAGTGGAGCGCGTCCCGTGAGCCGGTATCGGCGGTGACGCCGACGCGCTCGCTCTCGCGATAGAGCCGGTCCGGTCGCTCGCCCGTCAGACGCAGTTCAAGCGGGTGGGTGCGCGACAGATCGATCAGATCCCGTCGCGCCAGTTCGCGAGCGGCGAGCCCTGCGAGATCCGCCTCGCCGATCTCGGTCGCGATCTCATCGCCCAGAGGCGAGATGACGCGGCCCGTCGCCGGGGTCCAGATGTAGTCGGCCTCCTCGCGCGTGCCGGCGCGGCGGATGCCGAAACCCGCCATGGGCGGCAAGGTTTCGAGATCGGGGCCCACACCATCGACGAAGATCCGCACGAGACGGGGCGCGGTCTCGACCGGCAGCGCTTCCGTCTGTGGCGGACTCGGGCCGTCGTCCTTCAGCGAAAAGACCGTGGCGCGACTACCCTCCCCACCATAGGAGGGCTGCAATTCCGGCAACTGGCGGTGCTGGCTGATCTGCCGGACGTTGGAGCCGACGAAGCGATAGAGCTCGTCCCGCGTGATCTTGCCATCGCCGTCCATGTCGCCCTGACCTTCGAGCGCCCGCGCGACGGAGTAGGAAAGCGCGCCCCGGCGGGTCGATGATCCGGGCGGAATGGCGAATTCGGGGGCGAGGCTCTTGCGATCGACGGCGGCGAGGAAGGTCACATTCGGCATCGCCTTGAACTGGGAGAATTCTGTATCGGTATCGGGAGGCAGGCGGACCAGGGTCTCGTCCAGCGGATCATCGCCATCGGCCGGGGTGGGAAAGGCTGGGATGGCGCGAACCGTTTGTGCCGCAGCGCCCCGAGCCGGCGCGCGGGTCATGCCGCCGGAATAGCAGCTGTCGGCGACGAAGAGCACCTGCGCGCCCTTGTCGTTCAAGCGCTTCAGCCAGACCCGCATCTCGCGTCCGAGCACTCGTTCGCCGAAGCCTTTCACCGCCGCCGGCGAAACCTCGCGGCCACTCGGCGGTACAAAACCGACGAACAGAAAGGACTGGTAGGTGTCGCCTTCCTTCACGTCGTCGGGATGGCGCTTGCCCCAGCGCTCGCTGGTGCCGTGACCGGCGAAGCTGACGAGGACGATGTCGCCCGGGTGCACGCGATCCGTCAGCCCCTCCATGGCGCCGACGAAGCCGGCGCGAGTGGCGTCCTTGTCCAGAAGGAGCGTCAGGTCGCCGATGCCCCGGCGCCTCATGACCTCATAGAGATCCCGCGCGTCGTTCGTCGCGCCCTTGAGAGCGCGCAGGTCCGTATAGTCGTCGATGCCGACGATCAGAGCGCGCGTTTCGGCCGAGGCCGGTTGCGACAGCAGCGCCAGGAGCAGAAGGCCAGCCCGCCAGAACAATGCGGACCCCATCTTTCCTTCGCTGCGTTTCGCGGTCCTCTGACGGCGCGAGGAGCGGAGGGCCGACACGCTATTCGCCCCAAGTGAACTCGACGCGGCGATCGAGCCGGTCGATCTCGTCGGGCGTGTAGAGCGAGGGATCCGACAATTCGCGGGGGACCGATCCTCGACCCTGGGCGGTGATCGTCGTCTGGCGGACCGATGCGCCCAGTTCCTGGCGTAGGAAAGCCTTCACCGCATCGGCACGCCGACGGGACAGCGCGAGATTGTAGTCCTTCGCGCCCTTTCTGTCGGTATAGCCGACGACCTGGATGCGGACGGGCTTGCGGGCCTTGAAGAGTTCGACGATTTCCTCGGCCGCCTTGCGGCCCACCTCGTCGAAGGCATCGGAGTCGAAGACGAAGGTGATCGGCGCCGGCACCTTCTCCGCCGCGAGGCCACGGTCGAAGGTCGGGCTGTAGACACCCGCGAAGGTGCCGTCGCGCTTGTCGACAAGCGCGGCGACGAATGCACCGGCCTGGCCATCCGGCGTCGGATTGGCGGCCAGCATGCGCATCTCGTCGGCGCTGCGCAGCAGGAACTGCGCCGTCTTATGCTGCGTCTCGCGCATTTTCTGCTCCGGCTCCTCCGCCGTGGCGGCGGCCAGGAGATCGATCGCCTCCTGGAAGCTGACGGCCGCCTCGCGATATTGCCGCGCCTCGCGCTCGAGGCTCGCCAGGCGCCAGGAAGCTTCCCAGCTGACGTGATAGCCTGCCGCCGTCTCGACCAGGGCCCGATAATCGGACCGGCGCGCCTCGACCGTTTCGATCTTCGCCGCCGCGCGGATATAGGCGGCGGCGACGGCGCCCTGCGCGCTGCGAATATAGGCGGCGCCGCAGGGATCGAGCGCCCCGATTTGACGCTGGGCATCGTCGAGCTTTCCAGCTTTCAGCATGTTCTGCAGGTCGAGCAATGCGGCACGACACTCGTCGGCATGCGAGGGTGTCGCAGCGAGGGTCGTGAAAAGGGCCAGGATCGCGACGACCGGGCGGATCATCTGGAAATCTCCCAAGATTTTGAGCATAGACGGTTGCCTGCCGAAACGGAGCATCCCGACTCGGCCAGCAGCCATGCCGCTCTTTACTGGGGATGATCATTCGCAAAACCGCGTCCTGGCGTCTACCGACTTCGAGGAAGAGGGCCGTCAAACCGATTGGAGGCCGAGGGGACGCTCGAACCAAGAGAGCCGTTTCTCGCATCTCGGCTTTAGCTCCCTGGCCAAAAAATATATTCTGAACATTTACTGAGTATAAAATTAAAAATAATGCCATATCTCGGCATTATGAACAAAAATCCTCGATATTTCACAGATGAAAATTTTGGGTTTTTGTGGAAATAACCGCTAAACACCAACGGTATTGACGATAAAAATCTGTCATTCCGTCATAGAATATTTCTGGAACTGTCGTTTTCACATCAATACCCCGATAGAGATCAAAGCCGGATCGCGTTTCGGCACCCTTGCCGGCGGCAAGCGGTTCCTGTCTTATCTCGCCATCACGATGCTTTCGGCACCTCGATCTGCCGTTAGGTTCGCTCTCGTCTTCCATCCATCCACTGCCAGAGACATCGCCATGAAACCGGAACGTTCGATGGTCTGCCCCACCGGTCGGATGCCCAACGCCGGCAGCAGAGCCATGCTGATCGCACTTGCCCTGACGCTCTTGGCTCCCACCGTGCTTCGCGCCGAGGAACAGTCCACCCGCGGCCTCGGTCGGACCACCAGTTCGGCGGCGACGGAGGCCGCGACAGAAGAGGTTTCGGATCTCTTCCAAAACCTCCTGGCGAATGACGACAACCGCATCGTTGGCGGCAGCAAAGCCAAGCCCGGTCAGTGGAAGAGCATGGTCGCGATCATGGTCAAGGGGCCGAACCTGAAGACGACCAGCATCTGCGGCGGCACGATCATCGACAAGCAATGGGTGCTGACGGCGGCCCATTGTGTCGCCGGGATGGAGGATGCGCTGGCCAAGTTGAAGGGCGCGCGCTTCTTCGTCCGCGGCGGAGTCAGCAACCTCTCCAGGAAGGGTTTCGACATCGAGATCGACCGCTCGCTGCGGCATGACAGCTATACGCGGCTGGAGCAGCACAACGATGTCGGCCTCCTGCATCTGGCGACGTCGGCGAATGCGCCAGTCCAGCCCTTGATCGGCGAGGGGCTCCATCCGAGACTCGTCGCCCCACCCCATATGGCAACCGTCATCGGCTACGGGGCAACCTCCTGGGAGGGCGACGGGTCGCCGGATCTCCTGCAGCTCGACGTTCCCATCGTGGCGACGCAGCAATGTACCGAAGCCTACGGCACCAAGATCGACGGCTCGAATTTCTGCGCCGGCTTCCCCGAAGGGGGCCGCGACTCCTGTCAGGGCGACAGCGGCGGTCCGCTCTACCTTCCGGACCCGGATGGCGGCCCGATGGTGCAGGCCGGCATCGTCAGCTTCGGCCGGGGCTGCGCCGAAGCTAAATATCCCGGCGTCTATGCCTCCGTCGCCAAATTCCAGGGTTGGATCCTTAAGCACGTGCCCAATGCGCGTTTCATCGAGCCGAAACCGCAGGGCGAGAGTCCGGTGGTGGCAGCGAGCAAGCCGCTCGTGACCGGCGCGCCCGTTCCGCAGAAACCGAGCGAACTGGCGCAGCTGACGATCGATATCGCCCAGGGCACCAAGGTCCGGCTCGACAGCTATATCGATGTTCGGGTCGTGTCGTCGGTGCCGGGAAACCTCGCCTTGTTCAATACCGACAGCGATGGTCGATCCTACCAGATCTTTCCGACCAATAAGATGCCGAGCAAGAATGGGGACGGTTCGCGCGCTCATGTCGAGGCCGGCGAGACCGTTTTGATCCCTTCTCCTGAAATGCGCGATGCCGGTTATCGCTTCAGGGTGACGCCGCCGACCGGTCGTAACTGGCTGACGGCCCTGGTCGTGCCGGAACGGGTGAAGGCCGACGATCTTCTCGGGCGTTATGCCGATGGCGCGACGATCGACGGCAAGGATCTGACCAGACTTATCGACGATCTGATCCAGCGGGAGAAGGAAACGCGCGACCTGACGGCGCAGGCAATTCCCCCCGCTACCGATCGTGCCCGCGCTGTTCTGGAATACCGGATCAACCGGTAGTCCCGCCTCGATCGACGTTCCGCCCGGCCTTGCATTCTGGCTTCGAGGACGCCGGGATCCCGGCCTCTCCCGGTATCTTCGCCCTTCAGAAAGGCGCCCTTTCGCGCCCCGGAGTTCGACATGCGCGCTCATCCCTGGTCGCGACCGCTCATGCTGGCAGCGGTGCTGATGATGGCCATTCCGATCGGCCTCGCCGAGGCGGGAGTGAGCGAGCCTCCAGCTCTCGAGACGTCCTGTTCGGAACGCGCGGGGCCGATGGCAGCCCTCCTTCCCGCCTTCCGGCCGATCGCGACCGCACAGGTGTCGTTGTCTCTGCGGCTGCTGGACCTTGCATTCCGCAAGGCGGGAACGATCCGGACGGACGCGTCCGGATCGCATCCCACCGCGACGCTGGCGCCGGCAAGCCTCGCGGCCGTTCTGTCCGCCTTGGAGATCGGCGCCGACAAACCGATGAAAGCTGCCATCCTCCGGACTTTGGCGACGGGCACCGAGGCCTTTTCGATCAATGATCTGCGCGCGGCCTTCCGCCTGCAGAGCCTTCGGCGGAACAAGGGACCGCTCCATCAGGCCGAAGCGCTCTTCGTCGACGAGGCCATCGATCTGCGGCCCGGGATCGCCGATCGTGTCCGTGCTGATCTCGGCATTCCCGTCGAGCGCGTGGCTTTCGCGGGAAACGGGATCGCGACGATCAATGATTTCGTGTCCGAGGCGACGCGGGGGCGCATTCCCGCGATCCTTGATGGCAGCGCCAGGAATGCCGGCCTCGTCGCGATCAACGCCCTTTCCTTCAAGGACTGCTGGCAGCTTGCCTTCGATCCGGCCGAAACTCGCTCTCGTCCGTTCCGCAGTTTGAAAGCGACGAGCGAAGTCCCGATGATGCATGCTTCCGAAATGGAGCTGCGCCTTGCCCACCAGGGCGAGCTCGTGGCGGCGGAACTGCCCTATCGATCGGGCGACTATGTGCTGACGCTCGTTACCACGACCGACAAGCCCGCCGCGCTTGCACGCTTCACGCGAAACGACGAGGTTGCGAAACTGCTCGCCGGCGCCTTCAAGTCGCAGGCGGTCGACCTCTCGCTCCCGACCTTTCAGGCCGCCAACGACCAGGACCTCCTGCCGCATCTGAGGGCGCTCGGTCTCAAGCGTGGCCTCGGTTCGCCGACATCGCTCGCAGGCTTCGCCGAAGATCTCGCGCTCTCGCAAATCCAGCAGAAGACGATGATCGACGTCAACGAGGCCGGAACTGAAGCAGCGGCGGCGACCGCCGGAATGGCTTCCAGGGCGGCGGACACGAAGCCGATGCCTCTGGCCTTCGATCGTCCTTTCCTGTTCCTTCTGCGCCATGCCGCAACGGGTCTTGTCATCATGGCGGGCTTCTACGCCGAACCCTGATCGGCGATGGCACACCACCCGCCTCGACGGCCCATTCCGCAGAGCGCGATGATGAAGTTGGGACAGAGCCGTTTCGGGCATCACCTCACGGATCTGAACTCTCGCCGCTTCCATCGTTCCTTGCTCCACAGATCGCCATAAATCACGCTGGAGCGGCGTTATGGGTTCATGGGTGAAAGGCCGTGCGGTCCTTAGTTTTCGCTCTGGCGGCCATTTATGGCGACGTGAGACGAGTCACCTAGCGATCACGCCGACCAATCTCGGCTTCGTTTTCGTCGCGACCATTGGTCAGCGGCTATCGATGGGTCTCAACCCTGCCTTCGATGCGAGCCATTCGTTACCTGTGCGTTTCTCCGCTGAAACGCACCATTTTTCCTTCTTGGATTTTTGTCAAAAAACCCGCTGTCAAGCGTTTTTGGGTGTTTTTCTAGTTTTAACCGTGGTTTTTAATAAGTTTTAGAAAAAAAACCTGAAGAAAATCATGGGCTTATTGGCCGTTTTTGGAATGATGTACGGTTTTGACGGAATGATGTACGGTTTTGACGGAATGATGTACGGCGTTGACGGAATGATGTACGGTTTTTTCGGCAGTGATGTACGGTCGCTCTGACAAAAATCCCGGACTTTTCCACAGGCCCCGACTCGGCGATTTTCTGTCCCCGTTTTGTCAAAGCGGCGCGGACTGAAGTACGGCATTTTGGCAGAGGCTTTTCCTTCTCCCATCAGGCGTTTTTGTCAAAAACCCGCGGATCGAAGTACGGCGTTTTGACAAAGGCGTGGGGATAGATCGCGGGCGTTTTTGTCAAAACGCCTCGGATCGATGTACGGGTTTTTGTCAGAGGAGCGTCGTCGGCGCCGTCTTGCGGTGCTGCATGAACAGCACCTGACCCCGGTCGCCCTTGCGCAGTTCGAGATCGTAATCGGGCAGCGGGTCGTTCTTGGAGGCCAGCACCAGCTGTTCCAGCGCCAGGGTGAACTTGTGCGGCGGCAGTTTCGAGCCGCTGCGATAGCGCAGGTCCTCGACGCGGTAGAAGGCCTCCCCCTCCCCCGCCGCCTTGCGCGCCAGGCGATAGATGAACTTCGCCAGCGGCCGCGCGATGAGGAAATAGTCCGGGTTGAGCGTCAGGATCGAGGGCTTGCCGTTCGGCGTCACCACCCCGTCATAGACCCATTGCGGGATCTCGATCTCCACTTGGTCGACCTTGTCCTGCAGCGTGCGCGAGACGACCTTGAAGCGGCCGATCAGCGGAAAGGCCTCGGTCTCGCGCCGCTTGCCGTCGCTGAGATTGGTGATCTTGATGCGCGTCGCCTGCAGCCGGTCGAGCGCCTTCTCGAGCTCCAGATATTGCTTGCCGCCGAGATCGCGCCGGCAGAATTTCAGGAGATCGGCGGCGGCGGGGCCGTAGACCCGCGCCGGCAGGCTCGGCCGCAGACCCTTCTTGCGCGCGATGTGGAAGTCGCGCATCTCGGCCGCCAGATGCGACACCATGTTGATGAAGATGTCGTAGTCATAGGCCGTGGCGAGCCCGACCTCGGCGCCGCCCTCGATGGTGACGATGCTGTCCTTCAGCTCGTAGCGCAGCACCCCGCCCCGCACCGTCTTCGACAGCGAGAAGGGCGCGATGTCCATGAGGTTCAGATCGTCCTTCACCGGCGCGTCGTGGACGGCGGGCACGAAGAAGGCAAGCTGATCGTCGTCGATCGGCGCGGCCCGCGTCATGGCGCGCGGCTGGCTCGGCGTCTCGTGGACGATCGCCTTCTTCACCTCGCCGAGATGGATCGCCTCGGCCAGCCCGGCCAGGGCCGCCCGCATCGTCTCGGTCTCGATCGCCTCGAGCTTCAGATCGGCGAAGCTGCGGCGCGAATAGAAGCGGCGCAGCCGGCTGAGCGCCTCCTTGTCGAGCGGCGCCGGCGCCTCGCCCCGCGCGGTCTGGATCTCCTTGGCGACGCTCTGCAGATAGGCGTTCTTCTCGTGGAGCGAGAGGGCGGCGAAGGCTTCGCGCGTCAGAAGATCGAGCTTGTGGCGACTCATGGCGCGAGCATGCCTGGAATTGCCCGTCAACAGAAGAGGCGGGCGCCAGGCTCGGGGAAGAGGGACGCGAGCGCGCCGTAAATACGATACGCCGTAAAATCGTAATCACGGTGATGCGGCGATCAGGTCGGTTCGCTGGCGGACTGATCCTCCGAGCCTTTTCGGTCGGGGCCGGAGGACGCGTCCGGGCGCTGCCCTATGGCGACGAGCAGGACCGGTCATTTCAGCTGCGCGGCGACATCATGCCAGAATGGCGTGGTGCCGGGCCGTAAAAACGCCTTGCCGCCGATACGGTCTTGCGGCAGCAC
>NZ_BMIQ01000014.1:0-38089 GCF_014642635.1 Aureimonas endophytica | reverse complement strand
CCACGCTTCCACGCTTCCACGCTTCCACGCTTCCACGCTTCCACGCTTCCACGCTTCCACGCTTCCACGCTTCCACGCTTCCACGCTGCAGAAGCTTCAGATGCCGGGGAACTCGCGCTCGAAGATGGCACGCAGCATATCCGCCATGCGCTCGCCGCGCTGGGCGGCCGCGACCTTGATGCGGGTATGGAGTTCGCCGTCGACATCGATGGTGAAGCGCACCATGCGGCGCGGTCTGGTCTCTTCCGGCGGGGCGACAGTGCTTGCCGGGGCCCGGCCCTCCCGCTCCGCCCCTTGCGCGATCCAGGCCTCGGCGGGGTCGGCCTTCAGGCGGACATTGTTGAAGGCGAGCTTCTTGCTCATGCCGCTTTCCTTTCTTCCCCGGCGAAGCGGCGGATCTCGGCCGCGAGCTTGCGGATCTCGCGCGCCGCATCGCCATAGCGCGCCACCTCGACGACGCTGAGACCCTGCATGGCGCTTTCCGCATAGAGGACGCGCTGCGTGACCTGCGCCTTGAGGACCGGGAAATCCGCCTCAGCGAAGGCATCGAGCACGTCGCGGCCGATCGCCGTATTTGCGATTTTACGGTTCACCGCAAAGGCGGCGATGAGGCTCGGCTTGAAATGCTGCGCCTCGCGGATGAGCTGCACCGTGTCCTCGGTCGCCCAGATGTCGAAGGGCGAGGGCTGGACCGGCATCAAGACCATGTCGCTCGCCATGATCGCGGCGCGGCCGAGCTCGCTGACGCGGGGCGCGCCGTCGACGACGACGACGTCATAATCCTTCGCCATGACGGGAAGCTCGCGGCTGATCGAGGGCTTCGCCATGCCGACGACCGGGAAGAGGGGGGCGAGCCCCTCCGCCCGGGCGCTCGACCAGCGCAGGCTCGACCCTTGCGGATCGGCATCGACGAGCAGCACCTTACGGCCCTCGTCGGCATAGGCGGAGGCCAGATTGAGGCTGAGCGTCGTCTTGCCGACGCCGCCCTTCTGGTTGAGCACCCCGATGATCATGGGACGGGACCTTCGATCGTTGGAACCGCAAAGCCGCATCGCCGCAAAGACGACGCGCCGGCTTTACGGCGATACGCCTTCCACCATGCGCCGGCGGGATAGCCTGGACCTTGTCCCGCCCGCCGCAACGCCGGCGACGCGTATCGCCGTAAATACGTGAAAACGTATCATCGTAGAAGCGTGAATGCGACCTTCCTCACCGGCGCTTCGGCAGCCCGCCCGCAAGAGCGGCGCCAAGGACCGCAATCCCGCAGGCGGCGAGACCTGCCGCGCCGCTGGATCCAAGCCCGAGGAGAAAAAGAAGGAGCGCGGCGACCAGAACCAGGGCCGCTGGCAGCCAGGGCTGGTGGCCAAGGGGAGGGCGGTGTCGCGGCGCGGGAGCCGGCTTCGGCTTCGGCTTGAACTGGTAGACGTTCATCGGATGGACGCTCGGCTGCAAAGGTCGTATCGCCGTAAAAGCGCAAAAGCGTCGCGCCGTAAATGCGGAAGGCCCGGTCGCTCGTTGCCGACCATTTACCGAAATCGGCCTCGCCGGCCCCGAGCGGACGATGGGCAAGACGGCGGATCGCGGCTATCTGCTCGGCACAGCCCGAAACAGGCCATGACCTGATGCCTCTTCAATCGGATCGTCCCGTCGCTGTTTTCGTCCACGTCCATTATCTCGACGTGTGGCAGGACATGGCCCGCCTCTTGGAAGAGCGGCTGCAGATCCCTTTCCGCCTCTTGATCACCTCCTCGCTTCCGGTGACCGAATTCGCGGAACCCCAAACGGCGTTTCTTCGCGGCATCACCGTCATTCGGGTCGAGAACCGCGGGCGCGACATCCGTCCCTTCCTGATGGCGCTTGACGAAGCGGACGATTTCGCGACCGGCCTCAAGCTCCATACCAAGCGGTCGACCCATCGCCTGCATGGGAAGGCTTGGCGCGACGGCATCCTGACATCGCTTCTTCCCGCCGCACCTGCCGCCGCAGCCCTAGCTCGCGTCTTCGATGATCATCTGGCGATCGGCCAGCTGGCGCCGCGCGGCTGCCTCCTCGGAGCCGAGGAGTGGATCGAAGGGAACCGCGCCTGGATGGAGCGCGTCGCGACGCTGCTGAATCGGCCGCTGACGCAGGCCGACTGGGGGAGGGGAGCCTTCGCGGCGGGCTCCATGTTCTGGTTTCGCCGTGACGCGATCGCCTCGCTTGCCGATCCGAGGCTGTTCGATCTGTTCGAAGAGGAAAATGGACAGACCGACGGGACGCTCGCTCATGCCATCGAACGGCTGTTCTCCATGATGGCCGCGAAGGATGGCTATCAGATCCTGTCTACGGCGTCCGTGCCATCCCTGCGACCCGGACTATCCCCTTCGGAGCTGTTCGCCCTGTCGCAGGTCGACCGCGCCGAGGTCGGCCCTTTGTTCCGCATCCGACCTGCCGCTCGCCTCGTCGCGCGCCATGCGCCTTTCCTGTTGAAGGCCTATAGCCGAATGCCCGGGGCGCTGCGTTCGCGCCTCCGCAATCTGGTGGCGCGCGACTGAGCGAGCGCGGCGGTTCGCCGCCGGTCCCGACCGATTTTGCCCCCCATCCGACATCTGCTACTAGCCAGCGACGCCGCCCGGAGACGATCCTCTGACCACGCCTTCCGTTATCGAGTACGACTCTCGAAATTACCAGCGTTCGCCCGTCCGATCGACTTTCGGCGAACTGATGCGCGGCCTGTCCCTCGTCGATATCTGGGGGACTCTGGGTTGGCTCGACGTCCGGCAGAGATACCGCAGATCGGTCATCGGGCCATTCTGGGTAACGCTCAGTCTCGCTGCCTTCGTCGTGGGCCTCGGCATCACCTATGGCACCCTCTTCGGCATGACGATGGGCGATTATCTGCCCTATCTTTGCGTCGGCACCGTCGTCTGGATGCTTCTGTCAGGCTTCATCCTCGAAGGTTGCAGCGCCTTTACCGGCGCCGAAGCGGCGATCAAGCAGATCCCCGCTCCGTTGAGCATCCATGTCTATCGGATGGTTTGGCGCCTCGTCGTCATCTTCATGCACAATGCCGTCATCATCGCGCTGGTGCTGGCTTATTTTGCGATCAATCCTGGATGGAACGGCTTCCTGGCCGTGCCGGGGCTGCTGATCGTCATCGTCAACGGCGTCGCCTTCGCCCTGTTCTTCGGCACGCTGAGCGCTCGCTTTCGCGACATACCGCCGCTAATGGCCAATCTGATCCAGACGTTGTTCTTCGTCACGCCGGTGCTCTGGCAAGTCGAACATCTGAAGGAGCGGCGGATCATCGCCGAATGGAACCCCTTCTATCACCTGATCGAAATCGTCCGAGCTCCGCTTCTCGGAGGCTCGATCAGCGGGCATTCCTGGACCTTCGCCCTGCTCTTCACGCTCGTCAACTGCGCGGTCGCCTTCGCGTTTTATGCGCGGTTCCGCTGGCGCATCCCCTATTGGATCTGATTCTTCCGTGAATTCCATTCAACTCAACGACGTCAGTGTCGAATTCCCAATTTACGGAGCCTCGTCACGGTCGCTGCGGAACCGGATCTTCAGCGGCGCGACCGGGGGCATGATCGGTTCCGATGCTCGGCACCGGACCCGCATCGAAGCGCTGCGCGACATCACCTTGACTATTCGGCATGGCGAGAGGATCGCCCTGGTCGGACATAATGGCGCCGGCAAGACGACGCTGCTTCGCGTGCTGGCGGGCATCTATCCGCCACAGTCCGGACGTCTGCGCATCGAAGGCAAGATCGCGCCGCTTTTCGACATCGGCTTCGGGATGGACCCGGACGCGACCGGCTACGACAATATCCGCCTGCGGGGTCTCTTTCTCGGCTTGTCGCGCCAGGATGTCGAGGACCGGCTCGATCAGATCGCCGAGTTCACCGAACTCGGGCAGTTTCTCGACATGCCCATCCGCACGTATTCCATGGGTATGCAGACACGGCTCTCCTTCGCGGTCTCGACGAGCATCAAGCCCGAGATCCTGTTGCTCGACGAGGGGATCGGCGCCGGCGACGCGGCCTTCCTGGAAAAGGCGCAAGCGCGCATCCGCTCCTTCGTCGATGAAGCGGGCATCCTCGTCCTGGCATCGCATAGCGAAAGTCTGCTGGCGGGCCTGTGCGAGCGCGCCATCCGGCTCGAACATGGCAAGATCATCGATGATGGACCCTTCGCGGAGGTGATGCGCCGCTATGCCGGCGCTTGAGCGCTGAAAGCGGATACGGTTCTGTCGCATCAACCGCGTGACGGGTATGCTCGCTTGATCGGCAGATGATGGTTACGCCAGCGCGGGGAAAGGCTCCGTCCTTCTTGGATATACGCGATATCGAGCCTCGGTCCGGCATGTCTGGAAAGACCCCATGCGACCCCAGTACCCTCGACCAGGACGAGGGCGGGGCCGTTGCCGCGCGCGGTACGATCCGCGTCCGAACGCGAGCCGTTCAGGCTTTGCGTCGCTTGACGCGGCAAACCCGCACGATCTGGGCGGAAGAAGGCGCAAGGCCCGCCTTGCAGGGAATGCTCGGCGAGATCGCCCATCTGACGCGCCTCAAGGCGCGCCGCGCCGTCAACCGGCTCGGCGGCGGTCTGCGGCGCTCGGCTTGGCGGATCGGCCGACGCTACCGGCGTCCGACTCCGATAATCGCCGAGGCGACGCTGCTCATCGGCTATATCGATGCGCATCTTGGCCTCGGCCAGTCGCTGCGTGATCTTGCCAAGGCCCTGGCGACGACGTCCGAGCCTTTCGCCATCTATCCCTTCGGTATCGGAGTCGAGGGACGCCGCGGCGCGCCCTACATGCCGGAGCGCTACGACAGATCGAACGCCTATGCGATCAATGTCGTCGAACTGGCCGCCAATCAGTTGCCCGCCTTATTCGCCCATCTGTCGCCCGATCGCTTCGACCGCAGCTACAACATCCTGCGAACCTATTGGGAACTCAGCCGCGTTCCCGAGGAATGGCGCGCGGCGCTCGAGCCGATCGACGAGATCTGGGCGCCGAACCGGTTCGTGGCCGAGAGCTTTCGGGCCGTCTTCGACAGGACGATCACCATCATTCCCCCTTGCGTCCAGCGACCCGACTGGACACGCAGCGACCCTCGACGCTTCCTCGACCCGCCGGAGCGCTTCCACTTCCTGTTCTCGTTCGACTACCATTCCTACCCGCAGCGCAAGAACCCGGAAGGCGTGCTGCGTGCCTTCCTCCGCGCTTTTCCCGATCCCGAAACGCCGGTCGGGCTCGTCATCAAGTCGACGGGTGCCGCCGCACATTATCCCGAAATCAAGCGGGAGCTTCACGGAGCGATGCGTCAGGACCCGCGCATCCGCATCGTCGACGGAAATATCTCGCGCGACGAGATGCTGTCCCTGATCGAAGCGTCGAATTGCTACGTCTCCCTCCATCGCTCCGAAGGCTTCGGTCTCGGAATGGCCGAGGCGATGATGCTGGGCAAGCCGGTGATCGGAACCGGCTATTCCGGCAATGCGGATTTCGTTCGCGAGGCGACCGGCTTCCCCGTCCGCTATGAGCTGCGGCCGCTGCGGAACGGCGAATACGTGCATTGGCAAGGCCAGGTCTGGGCTGAGCCGGACGAGGCCGACGCCGCAGCCGCGATGCGGCGCGTCTTCGAGGATCGGGTGGAGGCGGAACGGCGGGCAGAAGCCGGGCGCGACTTCGTGCAAGAGCATTATGGTGCCGAAAATGTCGGTCGCCTGGCGGCCGCGCGTCTGGCGGCCATTCGTAGTGGAGCGATTTGAGATCGGGAAAGGCCGAGGGCGGCTCGCCGCGGACAACGCTCAGCCCGCCCGCATCGCCTCCGCCCAGAGCTCGGGCAGTTTCGTGCAAACCATGTCCGGTCTTCCGACCGCCGGATCCTGCTCCTTGAGCTGGGCGACGAAGGCTTCGATGCGCCATTGCCAGGAGGATGGCTCTGGCACGTGATGCAGTTCGGGCGACACGACGCAGATCCGATAGTCCGCCTGCTTCAGGGCCCGGTTGTCGCTTTCCGGCAAGGGCGCGCCGGTGAAGCTGTCCGCCCAGATCCAGTCGACGCTGCGCTCCGCTTCGCGCAGGAGACGGGCGAGGTTCAGCGCCGTTTCCGCGCTCTCGTATTCCGACACGCGCACCGCGAAATTCGGAATGCCCGCCAAGGCGTGTTTGCGGATGAAGGGGAAGCTCTCGTCCAGAATGAAGAAGTCGGTGATGTCGCGTTCGGCGAGAAGGCGGAGAAGCCGGGGCTCCATTCCCTCTTCCTTCACATTGGCGATCAGGAAGCGGTGCCGATAGTGGTCGAGCCAGGTTTCCAGCTTTACCGCCTCGGTGACGAATGGGTCGTGGGTGACGAGGATCTCGTCGCCATGGTTGCGCAGATCGATCTCCACGCCCCATTCGACGCTGGTTGCGTCGAGTTCGGCCACGCTGTTGCGACGATGATGGATGAGGATCATTTCGTCAGGGCCTGCTTTGCGAGCGAGCGACGCAGTTCGAAGATATAGGCATAGGTGCGCCGGATCAGCTTGATGCGGGTGCGCCAGCTACCACCCCCTTTCGCCTCGCCATGAAGGCGGTTGGCGAAGACGACGGGCACGTCGAGAATGCGGTAGCCCTCGGCGCGCGCCCAGTAGAGCAGATAGAGGTCGAGCGAGAAGTCGTCGGGCGCTCCCACCGCCAGATGGCGCCGATAGAAGGTGCGGGAGAAGAGCTTCGGCTGAGCGTTGACATCCTCGAGCCTGGCGCGGAGCGCCGCGCTCGCGACGAGCTGCATGCCGAAGGTGAAGGCGGTTTCCAGGGCTCGCCGGTTCTGCCGTCGTCCCTTCACGACGGTCCTCTCGTCCGGCTGCGCCCGGAATGTGTCGAAGGCAACGAGGACATCCTTCGGATCGGTCTGCATGTCGGCATGCGTCCAGGCCAGGATATCGCCCGCAGCCTGGGCGAGTCCGGCCTTGATGCCATGGCCATAGCCTTTGTTGACCGGAACGCTCACGAGGCGGAGCGCCGGATCGTTCGCCGTTTCCCGGGCGATGCGTTCGCCGGTCGCGTCGCGCGAACCGTTGTCGACGAGAAGGACTTCGACGTCGTCGCGCCCGTTCAGGATCTCGCGCAGGCGGGCGACGATGAGAGGGATATTGTCCTGCTCGTTGTAGCAGGGAATGACCAGCGACAGCCTCAAAGCCATGGCTCCTTCTCGACGAAGGACGTCCAATAGGCGAGCGACTTCTCGAAGCTCTCGTAATCGGCCGGGGTCCCCCAGCAGACATAGCGGGAGATCTCGACCACCCGGACGTCGAGGCCGCGCCGGACCATGTAGCGGAAGATCTGGTCGACGTAGAATTCGTCGTTGATCCTGTCGTTCGCCGCGATCATCTCCTCGGCCGCGCGGACGAAATCATGTCCGTGCCGGAACCAGAACGTGCCGACGACCGCGTGGTCGCGCATCGGGTTGTCGCTGATCGGGACCTTGATCGAGACGTCGGTGACGCGCTCGCCCTCCGTCCGGATCCAGCCATAGGCCGAGGGCTTCGCGAGAACCGCCTCGTTGCCGCGAAAGGTGAAGATCAGCGCGTCGGCCTCGGCGGAAAGCCGCCGGAACGCTTCGGGATCGACATCCATGCCGTTGTCGCAGGCGGCAATGAGGAGGGGAGCCGACGTATCGATCGCATCCCGCGCTAGAAGGCAGGTGCTGGCCTGGCCCTCCGTCAGCCGATCGACGACCGTGAAGCTGGCGCGCGGGAAGCGGGCCCGCAGCAATTCGTCCACCCCGTCGGCCCGATGGAAATCGCGGATGACGAAATGGAGGTCGGTATCGGGCGCGTCGAAGGCGACCGGCAGGTCCTCGACAGCGGCGACCACCATTGGCACCTGGCGGGGCTGCCGCCGGCTCGAGACCGGGATCACCGGCTTGTGCAGGGCATAGCCGGCATCGACGAAACGCGATCCGGCCCCCGCCATCGGAATGAGGATATTCATGAGCGGCGCTGTCTCACCAGATCGGTCCAATAGAGATATTCGGCGAGATCCTCGGGCGTTCCCCACTGGCAGAAGTGCTCGATGCCCGTCGGCACCTGGACGCGCAGCCCGTCGGCGACGAGATGGTTATAGACCATGCTGACGTAATATTCGCCGTTGAGAGCGTCGCCGGACTCGATCAGCCGGTTGCAATAGGTCTTCAGGCGGCGGCCGCTGTCGAAGAAATAGGCTCCCGGCGAATGGAGGGCGCGCGTCTTGTCCGCCTCGAAGCTATGCTTCTCGCGGATCTCCACGAGATCGCCCCGCTCGTCCACCCGGCAGCAGGCATAGAGATTGCGCTCCGGCAAGAGATGCGGATGAAAGCCGGTATAGCAGGGCACGGCGCCGGCATAGACGCCGATATCCAGTTCGGCGAGAAAGCGCTCGTAATCCCAACGCATGTAATAGTCGCAGTAGTTGACGATGACCGGACGATCGTCGTCGATCGCATCCGCCGCGCTCATCACCGCGACCACCGGTCCGAGCTTGGCGCCGTCGATGCCGACGATCCGGCCGCGCGGCTTCAGCGTGGTCAGCACCTCGCGCATCGCCGTCTCAGCGAGATGCTCGTTCCGGCAGATGAAGAGCGGCTCTTCTTCGCCCGGAAACATGCGCAGTACCCATTCGATCATGGGATGGCCGTCGACCTTGATCAGCGGCTTGGGATCCTCGAAGCCGACGCGCGCGAAGCGCGAGCCGAGCCCCGACATGGGAATGACCAGCTGGGGTCTCATGCACGCACCATCTTCTGGCGATATTTTTCCGACTCGAGGTTCACGAGCTTGCTGCGCTCGGCCGCGCTGAGGAAATGCGGCGACAGCTTCAGGCTCGCCATGGCCGCTAGCAGAAAGCTCACCGCCTGTCGCGTCTCGATTCCCGCCTGGGACGACCGAAGCGCCGGATCGCACGTATAGACGGCCTGGTCCGGGAACAGCAGGTCCTCGTCCTCCTCGGCAATGTCGCCCGGCCAGGGAAAGGGCAGGTCGCGGCCGAAGGCATCGATTACCGTCCGGTTCACCTCCTCGTGGAGCGTCGCCGTCGCTTCCGGATCCGGCCCGGCCACGACCAGACCGTGGTTTTCGAGCAGAACGATCTGCGGGCGCGCCCCGCCCATCGTCTCGGCGACCAGACGAGTCAGCGCGATCCCGGGCGTCGCATAGCCGACCCAGAGGGCATCCGGAAGGATGTCCCGGGCCCGCGCGCGGCCTTCCTGCGAGCAGGTGAGAAGATTGGCCCAGACCGAATGCGTATGGATGACGCAAGCGCCCATGAGAGCGTGGAAGCCGGACTCGATCGAGGGGCGGCGCGTCTCGCCCGCATCCAGGACGCAGCGTCGCAGAAGCACGCCATAGGCCGTCTCGTCATGGCAGTCGACCAGGCCTTCGCGCAGCGCACCGGCGTCGAGGGGGATGAAGCCCGTCCCGGCTTCGATCGTCGCGAGGGTCACGCCGGAGGCCTTGATCGCCATCCGGCCGCGATCGTCCTTCAGCGAGGTGTTGCCTCCGCCGCCCTGGATATAGCCCGTACGAGCTCCAATCCGCCGGGACACGGCGGCGAGGGATTCAAGATCAAGCTGCATGTCGGTCGTGCCAGCCATGGAATATGCAGTATCCCAGAACGAGTTGCAGGAGACCCTCCCAGCCCGGGCGCCATTGCGGGTCGTAGACGCCGAAATCCTGTAGGCCGTCGAGGTGCTTTTCCGCCAAGGCCCTGATGTCCTCGATGTCGAGCGGTCGATCGAATTCGAGCACCTGCAGGTCGTGGTCGTCGTAATAGTGATGGAGGTTGCCCGGCACCGCCTCGTGCAGGTCGTCGACGAGCGTGTCGAAGAAATAGGCGTTCGACAGCGTGATCCGCAGCCGTTCGTCGATCGCGAGATCCGGGCGTCCGATGTCGTCCGCCGAGATCGCCTCGCGCGACAGGAAGGAGACGACGATGTCGGCGAAGCGCTCCTGCGTGACGATATACTTGCGCGAGTCGGCCATCCGCTTCTCGACGGCGGCGATGACGGCCTCCTTCGTGTAGTTGCGCTTGCGCATGTCGCGCACGACCTTGCGGTGCAGGAGCACGTCGGCATCCGGCTTCACGAAGATCTTGAGGTCGTAGAGCTCGCGGGCCGGCTTCAGATAATAGGCGTGCAAGCCCTCCAGGATCATGACGGAGCGGGGCTTGATCGGGTGGTCCTCGGTGAAGCGGCCGGTATTGTGATCGTAATGCCGCCGCCAGATCAGCCGGTTCTGCCGGATCGAGCGCAAATAGTGCAACTCGTTGTGCAGCTCGTTGGCGCGCGGATCGAGATGAGTGAACTCCACCCATCGATCGTGGCCGCGCTGCCATTTGTGCATGTCGTCGCCGCAGATGACGTCGAGATGGCGCGCACCGAACAGGGCGCGCAATCCGTCGGACAGGGTCGACTTGCCCGCGCCCGAGTCCCCGGCGATGCCGATCATGTAGGGGCGGGCAGTCAGCTTATGCTGCTGCGCCAAGCGGATACCGCGATGATAGACCACTGCGCAGCAGAGAAGCAGAACCGTCTGAAGGGCGGTGAAGCCGATATTCAACGGCAGCTGCGGATTGATGCCGAGCGTGCCGACGAGGTCGAAGAGCGTGCCCTGTCGCCCGGCGCCCCCGAACTGCCAGACCGTGACATAGTCGGATCCCGGGATGAGGGCGAAGAAGAGGAAATAGGCGGCCTGGAGCAGCATGAAGAGCGCGAGATAGGGCAGGCTCAGGCGCGCGAAGAAATAGGCGAAGAAGGGAACGATCCAGAAATACCACCCCTGCGCCGGCGCCACGAAGAGCAGGATGGAGCCGAAGCAGAAGCCGATGAAGCTCAGCAGCAGGTCGCGATTGTGGATATGGATATGGAGGGAATAGGCGATGAGTCCGGCGATCAGGGCCGGAATGATGAAGAAGGCGAGGCTGCCGCCCGCGACCGGGATCTGCGCCAAACCGACGCGCCCCTGTTCCGGGTTCAGGAAGACCATCCTCAGGAAGCCGGTGCTCGCTATGTAAGGCAGGTTCCAGAAGAGGAAGACGGCGAGGGACAGGACCAGGAACTTCGCCACGAGCTTCTTGCGCGACGTATTCTGCCACAGATAGACGAGCGCGATCGGCAGGGAGACGATGATATGCGTCTTGGTCGCCAGGGCGCAGCCGAGCAGAACGGCAGCGAGCATGTGCCGGCCCGAGATCAGGCAATAGATGCAGGCCATCAGCAGCGCGACGGGAATGGCGTCGAGCTGACCGTGGACGTAGCTGATGTAGAAGAGAAGCGGGCAGGCCCAGTAGAGGCGCAACAGCAGCGCCACGTGGGTTCTGAGCCAACGGCACAGGATGAGGAAGATGGCGATGTCGGCCGCCAGGAGCGGCAGACGATAGAGAACCAGCAAGGCGCGCGGGCCGAGATCGCCAAGCCCCACGACACGCAGCGCGAGATGCGGCAGCCCTTCGATGAACAGCATCAGCGCCGGATAGGGAAAATTCGAATGCAGCCCCATCGACCAGAAGGTCTGGTAGGGGTTGGAAAGCGGTTCCGCGACGAAGCGGCCGATGAAGGGCACGAAGAGCTGCGTAAGATAATCCGAGCCGGCAAGGCCCGACACGACCAGCTTCAGCGCGAGGACGATCCAGAAAAGCGGCGAGCGGGCGATCTGCCCGGTCCAGCCGAGGACACGTTCGCGGAACGGAAGCGGCCGCGGCGTGCCGGTCATCGACGGAACACGAGAAAGCGCGTGCCGAGGAAATTCGTGCAGGTGGTTAGCACGATCGCCGCGAGATTGGCGAGACGCGGATCGATGCCTAGAAACTCGACGAGACCGCGGATGAACAGGAGGCCGCAGACGAGGGAAATGCCGTAGACCAGCCAATAGGAGACGACGAGTCTCAGGCTCGACGGCGCCGATACGCCGAAGGTCCAGCGCTTGTTGAGGCCGTAGCCCGCCGCGACGCCCGTCAGGAAACCGATCGCCGCCGCCAGGATATAATCGGTGCCGACGAGGAGGAGCGCATAGAAGACGCCGTAATTGATCACGGTCGAGAGAGCCCCGACCACCAGAAACCGGCCGATCTCGCCGGTGAGAGCCGGGCGGATCAAGCGGCTATGTCCTTCAGCACGACGAGAGCGCCATGGATGCCGAGCGCGGCCGCTCCCTCGATGTCCTTGACGAGCTGGTCGCCGACCATCACGGCGCGCTCCGCTCGGATGTCCAGCTTGCGCAGCGCGGTCTCGAACATGGAGCGATGCGGCTTCTCGCGGCCGGTTTCCTCCGACGTCACCAGATGCTCGACCAGATCGACGAGGCCGAGCTGTCGAAGCTTCCGGATCTGCACCTCCGCCGTCATGTCCGTCACGACGGCGACGCTGAGGCCCTGGCGCCGGCAACGGGTCAGGAATTCGCGCGCCTCGGGATCGGGCCGCATGGCGGCGAGAAATGCGTTCCAATAAGCTTGGTCGAGCTCGAGCGCCGCGACATAGGGCTGGCGCAGCCCATGCGCCTCCGCCATGGCCTGGAACGCGAAGAGCCGGGACCGGCAGGCGCCCTGGCCTTCCAGCCGCGCCGTGACGGCATCACGGGCGGCACGGTAGCGCTTGGCGAAAGCGGAGGCGTCCAATCCCATACCGCATGCCTCGAAGGCGGCGTCGAGCCCGATCTGGTGGCAGCGTTCGTAGGAATAAAGCGTGTCGTCGAGATCGATCAGCAGACCGTCATAATGCTCGATGGGGATCTCGGCGAACCCCTCGTAGCGGCGGATGTCGACCATGCGGGCCTCTTGCAAGTCAGCGCCGGAGCCGCCGGCGTCGCCGATCGGGGTGGCGATCCACGATCTTGGCGCGCACGGGTTAGGCAATATCACCCTTCAGGACAAGATGCGCAGCAGCCGTAAGACAGAGATGATGCGGCGATACAACAAAGGTCGGGCGACACCTGTCAGGATTTTTCGCCGAGCCATGCTCGCCTCTTCTCCACCGATCCTCCATCGAATCCGTTGGGACTAGAAACGTCCGGCATCGATTAGGAGGCCCATTCCGACGACGCATAGGCGATCCTACAACCAGCCTTGCGGATGGTCGCGATCTGCGCAGCCGCCGATGCGACAGGCGTCAAAGCATTTATGCAACCCATGTTTCAGTGGAGAAAGTGCCACTGCGCTTTTTAAGCTATTTCACAACCGCAGATATTTAGCTAGGGACATTCCCCGATACCCAGCATCATGATTTCCTCGACGACACAGAATGCGCCATCAAGCTGCAACTTGCACATTCATCACTGCCGCGTTCTACCTCGCATTGATTTCAATAAGCGCGATTTGGTCGCTCGACGGCAACCTGAGCCAGTATGTTCGTCCGGGAGGCGCTACGGGCGCGCCAAGCAACCATATAAAGAACGGATTTCAAATTACTCTCGACAAAGACGGAGTGGGGTGGGATGGGTCGTTCTATTTTTACATCGCGGACGATCTTATTATTACTGATGATACGATAAAACACCTGGATATGCCTGCTTATCGATATCAAAGGATCGGTCTTGGTCTCGTTGCCAGGATATTATCTTGGGTTACGGCAAGCAACTGGGTCTCTCCCATCCATTTTTTGATTGCATCCTTTGCGATAATTATTGCTGGTGTTTATTTCCTTGCTCGGTTTTTTGAAGTCCGTGGTGCAAGTCCGTTCCTCACCTTGGCATGGTCGATCGGCGGCGCTCCGCTTTTCACACTCATTTTTGCTTTTACGGACGGCGCCGGCGATGCATTTCTGGCTCTAGCCATCGTAGCGCTTCTATCGAACCGCTTTGTGCTCTACCTAGTACTAAGCGCGATGGCTGCCTTATGCCGCGAAAGCCTCATACTCCTGCCGTTGGCTTGCGGAACCGTCGGATGTATCCATCAGATAGCGCAGGGCGGCGACGTATCCCACCGTTTGCTCCGTGGATTGCGTGCTGGGCTTGCGCATACCCCGCCGATTATCGTCGTCGCTGCATGGCAGATCTACATATTTGCCAGGACAGGCGCGTTTCCCTTCCAATTTACTCCGACGACACAATTTTCTTTCCCTATGCTCAGCTCCGCCCGATATTTCTGGCAAAGCATCGGGCATGAGATCGTTTCATTTTATGGAAACTCTTCAACTTGGTTTCCACCATTCTTTTCGGCAATTGGCATATTCTTATTTTCTGCTTTAAATGCGATTTTGTTGATTTCTTTGCTCGTTTGGATATCAAAATCGATAAAGACTCGAGGCAACGGAACGGACGCGGCCATTTCAGGTCTCGTGTGCTTCGGCATAGCGACTTGCGCCCTTCATTTATGCTTCGGCGACGTTATGATGTGGATCCCTGTTGGATATGTCAAAGCGTCTTCTACAGCATGCTTGATTGCAATTCTCTTGGTTGTCGCCATCCGACCTCCTTTCCTAGCTACGCTAGTTGCTGCTTCATTCGCAAACAGTATTTTCGGGGCGGCCACTATATGGTTCAGGCTATTTCCATGACTATAGATATACTATCCGGTGCAGGACGAATGAGCTTATGCGTAAGGATGCGTTGTTGGTAGTTGTCGTTCAGTTCTCGCTTCGAGAGTGATCATTCGATCCCGAAGGCATCGCGGAGAGGATGCACGATGTCGGATAGCGTTCGATTGCGGCCGGCGTAGAGAGCTGAGGAGGCCGGACGGAACGTCGAAGCTTGCCCCCCCGGCGGCAACTCTCTAGAGGCTCATCCGAAACCCTCAGAAGAAGCCGGGTACGACCGGGATCATCCTGATAGGCCTGATTAAGGGAAATCCAGCGGAATGACCAAGCGCGCGCTGATCACCGGAGTGACGGGCCAGGACGGAGCGTATCTGTCGCAGCTGTTGCTGAACAAGGGCTACGAGGTCTATGGCCTCGTGCGCCGTTCCAGCACGGCCGACGTCAACGACGTTCGCCTGCGCTGGCTCGGCATCGCCGAGAATGTCCGCTTCGTCGACGGCAATCTGCGCGACCTTTCCGGCCTCATCCGCACGCTACGGGACGTGAAGCCCGACGAGATCTACAATCTTGCGGCCCAGTCCTTCGTCAAATCCTCGTGGCAGCAGCCGATCCTGACCGGTGAGGTGACCGCTCTCGGCGTGACGAACATCCTCGAGGCCATTCGCCTGGAATGCCCGGGCACGCGGTTCTATCAGGCTTCCTCCTCCGAGATGTACGGCCTCATCCAGGAGGAGATGCAGTCGGAAACCACGCCCTTCTATCCGCGCTCGCCCTATGCCGTCGCCAAGCTCTATGGCCACTGGCTGACCGTCAACTACCGCGAGAGCTACGGCATCCACGCCTCCAGCGGCATTCTCTTCAATCACGAGTCGCCGTTGCGCGGCATCGAATTCGTCACGCGCAAGGTGACGGACGGCGTCGCGCGCATCAAGCTCGGCCTGCGCAATGAGCTGCGTCTCGGCAATATCGACGCCAAGCGTGACTGGGGTCATTCCCGCGACTATGTGGAAGCCATGTGGCTGATGATGCAGCAGGACCTGGCGGACGACTACGTGGTCGCGACCGGGCGGACCACGACGGTGCGCGACATGTGCCGCATCGCCTTCGAACATGCCGGCGTCTCGATGGACGATCATCTCGTGATCGATCCCGATCTCTTCCGCCCCGCCGAGGTCGACGTGCTTCTCGGCAATCCGGCCAAAGCGCAGGAGAAGCTCGGATGGCGCGCCACCACCACGCTGGAGGAGATGATCGTCGAGATGGTGGATGCCGACCTGAAGCGGTTGAAGCGCTAAGCCCCGATCCGTGACAGCATCGCGGGGACGGCCGAGCACCGCTCTGGCACAGAGGACGAACCATGGCGACTGAACCGCGCCGGATCGCGATCACCGGCTATGGCGGCTTCGTCGGCAGTTGGCTGAGCCGCGCGATCGAAGAGGGCGGCCGCGATGTCGCTCTCCCGATCCTCTCGCGCGGTTCCGGTGATCTGCGCGACCCTCAAGCCGTCGCCGCGGCGATAAGGGCGGCGCGTCCGGATGTCGTCGTGCATCTCGCCGCGATCGCGGCGCCCCTGCAGGCGCGAGAAAATCCACGCGAAGCCTGGGACGTCAATGTCCTTGGAACGCTCAATCTCGCCACCGCTGTGCGGGAATTGGCGCCGCAGGCGCGGTTCCTTTATATCGGCAGTTCGGAAGCCTATGGCGGAAGCTTCGCGACCCTGCCCGCGCCTCTCTCGGAAGACGCGCCTTTCGACCCGCGGAACACCTATGGCGCGACGAAGGCGGCGGCCGATCTCATGATCGGCGAGATGGCACATAATGGCCTGCGGGCGCTTCGTCTTCGGCCTTTCAACCATACCGGTCCTGGCCAAGCCGCCGACTATGTCGTCGGCTCCTTCGCGCGCCAGATCGCTCTCATCGAGAAAGGGGCTCAGCCGCCCCGGATCCAGGTGGGCAATCTCGAGGCGGAACGGGACTTTCTCGATGTCCGCGACGTCGTCCGTGCCTATCTCGCGGCCGCCGGCGACGATGTGGAGGCCGACGGTAGCGCCCTCAACATCGCGAGCGGTTGCCCGGTTCGGATCGACAGGATTCTCGGGCAGCTTCTGGATTTCGCGTCCGTGCCGATCGAAATCGAAATCGATCCCGCGCGCTACCGTCCCAACGACATTCCGATCGCATCCGGCAACCCCGAGCGCGCGCGACAGCGTCTCGGTTGGAAGTTGGAGATTGATCTGGCGACGACGCTGCGAGATACGCTGAACCATTGGCGCGGGCAGGCGGGATAGGCTGCGGCCGATACCCTGCCAGACAAACGATCGAGGCCCCATGCATTCCTATCGCGCTTTCGAGGATCGGTTCCGCGGAGCGGAGGATCTCATCCGCCGCCGCATGTCAGTCTACTTGCCGCTGACGGAGGTCGTCGATCCTCGAGCCGGTCCGGGACTTCGGGCGCTGGATATCGGCTGCGGCCGCGGCGAGTGGCTGTCTCTGTTGCGGGAAAAGGGCTGGCAGGCTTCGGGGGTCGACAGCAACGCCTCGATGGCGGAGGTCGCGCAAGCCTTGGGGATCGATGTCTCCGTCGCCGATGCAATCGAATATCTGCGCGGTTGCGCCGACGACTCGTTCAGCCTGATCACCGCGTTCCATGTCGTGGAACATCTGAAGCACAGCGCATTGACGACGTTGCTTCGAGAGGTCCAACGCGTGCTGAGCCCAGGCGGCCTCGTCATCCTGGAAACGCCTAATCCCGAAAATCTGACCGTCGCATCCTGGTCGTTCCATATGGATCCGACCCATGAGAAGCCTCTGCCTCCGGCTCTTCTTCAATTTCTCGCGGAAACTGCCGGACTGAAGGCCCCGGCGATCGTCCGCCTCAACAGTCTTCAGCGGGAAGCCGACGGTTCGTTCCCCTCTTCTCCGCTGGTGGCCATGTTCGCAAACGGGCCGGATTATGCGGTGATCGCGACCAATGGCGGCGATCAGGAGAACCCGCTGGTCGAAGCGGTGGCCTCCTTCGCGGCGCAGGCCGGGGAACCCGGCCCCGTGGACGTCACGGCGATCTTGCACTCCGCCAGGGTCTCGGAGAAGCTTTCTTCCGATGTCGCGGAGCTGTCGACCGGACTCGAGTTCCTGCACCGGCAGCAGCAGCTTGAGCTCACGGAGATGCGCGCCGAGCTTCTTTCGTTGCGACGTCGACATGACGAAACGTTGGAGCGTCAGACCAAGACGCTTGAGATGGTGGTCGGTCAGCAGGAGCAGGTCACCGCGACCCTACGCGAAATTTCCGGTCTCGCTGCCAGCCTGCACAGTGAGATCCAAGGGCGAAGATACCGCGCATCCCCGCTATCGCGACTCCTGCGGCTTTCTTTCGACGACCGGTTCTGGATCGTTCGGGGGGCGAAGGCATGGCTTCAGCTGAAGCCCGGGTCCCGTCCTCGGCGCATGATGCGGCGGGGAGTATTCCGTGTTCAAGAGATCGTTCAGTCGAATCCGTGGATCCGACCGGCTGCCCATAGAGCTCTCGCCCTGTCGCCCCGTCTGCAGAACCGCGTCTTCTCGATCCTCAGCGCTCCTCCGCCGGTGGTTCCCCGTTCGGACGAAGAGCAATTGGCATTGGAGCGGTTGACTCATGCTGCCATCGTGGCGGCACGCCTGTCGCATCACAAACCGTCCACCTCTTCAGGCAAGCCGCGCCTTGCGTTTGTTTCGCCGTTTCCTCCGGACAGAAGCGGGATCGCCGATTACAGCGCACAGCTCTTGCCGGAACTGTCAAAGTTCTACGAGATAGATCTTGTTTCTCCAACGGACGAAACATCGGCATCTGCAACCGACTCGAATATCGGCTCCCGTAGTTCCTCATGGTTTGAAGAGAATTTTTCTAGATATGATCGAATTGTGTATCAGTTCGGTAACTCGCCATTCCATTATCATATGCTAGATTTACTCCGAAAAATTCCGGGTATTGTGGCGCTGCATGATTTTTACATCGGAGACCTAATAAACTATGCCGAGCATGTCGGCGGAAAATCCAGCCTGCTTGTTCGCACATTGTACGAATCGCATGGGTTCGAGGTTGCCGCGCGCTACAACAGCGCTCCATCCCTTTTGCCCGACATCATACCAAAATATCCCCTCAACTTCCCAGTCTTAGCCCAAGCGCAAGGCGTTATCGTACATAGCGAGTTCGCGCGACGGCTTGCGGCGGATTTCTATCCGGCTCTCGATACGTCGGACTGGCATGTCATACCCTTGGTAAGAGCCTCAGAGCCGTTGTTCTCGAGGAAAGACGCCAAGGTCGATTTGGGGTTCGGTGAAGACGCCTTCATCGTCTGTAGTTTTGGTCACCTGAATTCCAGCAAGAAATGCGATGTCGTTCTCGATGCGTGGCAGGAAAGCTCCCTCTCAAGCGATCCAACATGTCATCTGATTTTTGTAGGCTCCATCGTAGATGACGAGTTCGGAACTGAAATCAATCGGAGACTTGCGTCATCCTTGGGCAACGTCCGCGCAACTGGCTATGTCAGTGCCGACGACTACCAGAAATTCCTCACTATAGCGGACATTGGCGTCCAACTCCGCGGAAGTTCTCGGGGGGAGACGTCTGCCGCAGCCTTGGATTGTCTGCAATTCGGTCTTCCAACCATCGTCAATGCGAACGGATCCATGGCGGATCTGCCTGACAGCGTTGTCTATAAACTTCCAGACGACGTGAAATCCATTGAACTCGCAGAGAAATTCGTTGAACTTCGCAATTCATATGCGGAAGCCAAAGCCGTTGGAGCGAAGGCACAGCACTATATTGAAGCAAATCATTCAGCTGAAACTGTATCACGTCGTTACCGCGACGCAATAGAACTTTGTCATGAGGGGAGTTCTGAGATAAACAATTCAACCAAGATAGTTCAGCTGCTCAAAGTTGATGACCGATCGAGAGCTAAGCCGGCGGATGCGATCGGAAGGCTGACGAAGGAACTCGGCAGAATACCAAGCCGCATTCCGCAGCATCGATTGTTCATAGACGTATCGGCGACCGCTCGCGATGACCTTCGAACGGGGATTCAGCGCGTCGTTCGTGGTTTGATGCTTGAACTTATCCGGAACCCTCCGATCGGCTATCGCGTAGAGCCCGTCTGGTTGCAGAACGGGACTGGGGCCTGGCAATATGAATATGCAAGGAATTTCACGAATTCCACTCTTGGCATCCACTGCCCGGACAGCAAAGACCACGTCGTTATTCCGCAAAAAAGCGATATACTCTTGGTCGCCGATTATTTTTGTGCGGCCGTTTCGGATGCACATCGCCAAGGTGTCTACAACGATTGGAAACGAGCTGGCGTGAGCATCCAGTTCGTCGTCTACGATATGCTTCCCGTGTTACGTCCCGATTGGTTTCCTCCTTGGGCAAGCCCAGCGCATAAGGAATGGAGCTTGGCGATTGCAGATGCCGGCGATCGATTGATCTGCATTTCCAATTCGGTCGCAGCGGAAACCCGACAATGGCTCGCCGACCACGATGCCGCGGGAATCGAGGTCGTTGGCTGGAAGCTCGGTGCCGATATGGCGGCGTCATCTCCAACTCGCGGGTTGCCCGATGACGCAGACACGATCTTATCGACGATCCAAGAGGCGCACAGCTTCTTGATGGTGGGCACCGTGGAGCCACGGAAGGGGCATCTCCAAGCCCTCGAAGCATTCGAGACACTGTGGGCGAAGGGAAGCCAGGCACGGCTCGTCATCGTCGGAACGGAAGGATGGAAGGGCATCCCCGCTCACCAATCAGGCAAGCTTCCCTTTACGCTTGAGCGTCTCAACAAGCATCCCGAATTGGGGAGACGGTTGCTGTGGCTTAAGTCCGTAAGCGATGAATTTCTCGATAAAATTTACGCAAGCTCACGGTGTCTGCTCGCGGCATCGGAGGGAGAAGGATTTGGCCTACCGCTGATCGAAGCAGCACGGCATGGAATTCCTATTCTTGCTCGTGACATTCCCGTTTTCCGGGAGGTTGCCGGTTCTCATGCGGCGTATTTCTCCGCTCATAAGGCAACGGAATTCGCTGATGCGATCGAGCACTGGATCCGCAAATACGAAATGGGCGAGTGCGTATCGCCCAGCCATATGCAGTGGGCAACCTGGGCGCAGAGCGCGGAACTGCTGAAGAAACTGATCCTGCCGCAATCGCGCGTCGACGGGGAGCGAGCCTTTGTCCAGCATTAGAAACATACTTCTCAGCCGCATAGGGGTCGTCGTTCTGACGGTCCTCTTCTGCGGATTGGCAATGTTTGTTTATCTCGCCGGTGAGCTACGCGGTTTGCTTGCTTGGCATGTCCTTCCCGCTTTCGTGTTCGGAATTCCGCGGTCGCTTATAGACCACGGCATGACGCTCCTCTACGAAACACCAGGGCATGTCGGATGGGATGGACAATTCTACTACTACATCGCTAACGATCTTAAACTCAGCCCGGATACGATCCCTCATATCGATGCTTTAACCTACCGTTATCAGCGGATCGGATTGGCGCTAACCGCCAATCTAGTTGCAATGTTGACGCTCCACAGCTGGGTCACGCCGCTAACCTATTGGGGAACGAATGTCCTACTGGTGGCCGGTGGAACATTTGCTCTCGCATCTATCTTGAAAAAACTATCCCTCCCTGCACCGCTGGCACTTTTATGGAGCTTGGGGGCAGGCGTTCAGGTCACGGTACTGAACGGCCTGCCGGATGCTGCAGCGGATGCATTCTTCCTAATGGCCCTGTCTTGTCTGATGAATGATAGACGGGTTGCCTATGCTTTGGCCGCGACAATGGCCATTCTTTCGCGCGAAGCCTTCGCAGTCGCAGCGGGCGGGCTGTTTCTCCTGGAGATCGTCCGACTATGGTCGGATCAAAGCGCCACCAAAAGGCTTTGGGTGAGCCGACTAGCCGTCATGGCGTTGCCAGGGGTGGTTCTCGTCGCTTGGCAATTGTCCATCTATTTCCGGTTCGGTCATTTCCCGTCTCAGGAGCCGGGCGTTGCGGGTGGGCTGGTCAATCTACCTTTCTCGGGCTGGTGGCAGACGGTATCGGGCACCTTCTTTGGCAACCATATCTTTTTCGGGAGTCATGTTCCGTGGACCGAGTATTGGCTAGAGCCGCTCCACGGTGTCCTGCTCGTCTTCGCGATTATTGCTTGCGTTGCTCTCTTGCGCTCGCGCTCAGCTTCGATGGCACAAAAGCAAATCGCTGTTGCGCTTTTGCCTTTCGCCTTGCTTAGCACGACACTAGGTCCCGTTGTAACAGGACATTGGTCCGGATATCTGAAGGCGACCACAATACTTATCCTCCCGCTGATTGCCTTCTCAGCAGAGCGTTCCTTGAGGGTAAAGCTCACATGCACGTTAGCACTTGCCGTCTATACCGTTATTCAGCAGGGCGCGCTTTGGGAACGTATCGCACCAGATGCTCCGGCTTCCGCTGGTCAATTCGGGTCGACCGAATCTGTTGTCAATAAGCCCGGGAAAGACTTTCCAGCTGTCCTTGCTTGCCTTGGTGACTACCGTTCACAACTTAGCTTGCGAGGCATTGAAAACTTTGATCAACGTCCGGTATTCAGACTTCTACTCGGACGCCCGCTGCGTTATCGCCTCGACGTCGACGTGACCAATATCACCGATAAACCGTGGCAGTATGCTCAAGGGGTAGGGGCCGTCGCGCTCATAGGAAGATGGGTGCGGCCAGGTACGAACGAAGAGATCGGCCAGTCGCGACGGGCCATTATCGGCAACGATCTAAAACCCGGAGAAACACGGCGGCTTTCACTGGTAGTCGATATCCCGCCCTATGCGAAATCTTCAGATTTTGTCATAACTCTGATTCAAGATGGGTGCGCTTGGTTTTCAGACGCCCAGGATCCTGGTGTTATACGTATGAAACTCCAATGACATGCGACTATTGGGGGCGGTCTGCTCTGAACTACCCCCATTTTTGATGGGACACCTATCCGTATTGAGCGTCTGACTGCGACGACAGGGCTGGACGTTCAAAAAAGACCGCGCACGCATTGGAGCAGGAACGGCTGGACATCTAAAAGCGACGGCAGGCTTGGATTGATGGCCAACTCGATCTCGGTCCGGTCAAGCTCGTCTTCATCGACAAGACAGTGCTGAGCACGAAGATGGCGCGGCTGCGCGGCCGGGCATCGCGGGGCGAGCGTTGCCGATCCAGCGTGCCGCATAGCCACTGGAAGACAACGACCTTCGTTGGCGCCCTCCGGCTCACGGTATGCATCCGGCATAGGCCACAGTCAGGCAGCGACGGCTTGATCCTGATGAGTTGCGACGGCCCAGTTCCACGGCAGGAGTTCTGGCAGTCGAGTCTGCGGGATATCGGCAATGCGGGCGAGAACGTCGGCGAGCCAGACTTGCTGGTCGATATCGTTGAGCTTGGCGGTGGAGATCATCGTCAGCATGAGGGCGCAACGATCGGCGCCACGCTGCGAGCCGGCGAAGGTCCATGAGCGTCGGCCGAGCGCGATGCCGCGCAGGGCTCGCTCTGCGGCGTTGTTCGACAGGCAGATGCGCCCGTCGGTCGTGAAGCGGGTGAAGGCATCCCACCGGGTCAGCATGTAGTCCATCGCCTTGGCGACATCGGCATGGCGCGACAGGCGCGCCCTCTCGGTGCGCATCCACCCCTCGAAGTCGGCAAGGAGCGGCATGGAACGCTCCCGGCGGCTCGCCAGACGTTCGGCGGCAGGCAAGCCGTTGATGTCGCGCTCGATGGCGAACAAGGCATCGATGCGCTTCACCGCCTCCAACGCCATGGGCGAGATCGGCGCCGCGTTCTTTCCCCGACGTGCGTTCTTCGCGATGTCGGCGAGTTCGAAGAACTTGCGACGGGCGTGTGCCCAACACAGAGCCTGGGTCAGCGGTCCTGGGCTTCGTCCCGCAGCACAAAAGCGCCCATAGCCGGAATAGGCGTCGGCCTGCAGGATGCCGGTCCAGTCCATCAGGTGTTCCTCGGGCTGCTCGGCGGTGCGATCCGGGGAGGCATGATACAAGGCCTCCGGCGGAGCCGGGCCGCCAAAGGGACTATTGTCTCGCACATAGGTCCAGATCCGCCCCGTCACGGTCTTGCCCTTGGCCAGGATCGGCACGGTCGTGTCGTCGCCATGCAGGCGTTCGGCCGAGAGGACGTGGGCGGCGACAAGGTCGTGCAGCGGCCGAAGGGCGTGCACGCATGCGCCGACTTGGTCGGCCAGCGTCGAAAGCGGCAGATCGATGCCCTCACGGGCATAGCGCTCCGACTGCCGGTTCAGCGGCTGGTGTTGGCCGAACTTGTCGAACAGGATCATCGCGAGGAGGTTCGGGCCGAGGAACCCTCGCGGCGTCGGGTGGAACGGTGCCGGCACCTGGCTGATGCGCTCGCAGTCCTGGCAGGTGAACTTCTCCCGGACCGTCTGGACGACCTTCCAGCGGAGCGGGATCATCTTTAGCGTCTCGGTGACGTCCTCGCCCAGCTTGCGCAGGCGATCCGAGCCGCAGCATTGGCACGCGGTCGGGGCCGACACGACGACACGCTCGCGTGGCAGGTGCTCGGGGAACGGCTTGCGGCCACCGCGGCGCCGGCGCTCGAGGCGCGCGACCGTCGCGGTCTTCGCGGCGGCCCGCTCGGCGGCCAGCTCATCCTCGGTGAGCGCCGCCTCGGCGTCCTCGAGCTGCATCTCCAACTGGTCGAGAAGGCGCGCCGTGCGCTCGGACCGCGCGCCGTAAAGCTCGCGCTTCAGCTTCTCGATCTGCAGCGTCAGATGGGCAACAAGCGCCTCGATGCCGGACGCCTTCACCTTGGCATGCGCCGCGTCCGCTTCGGCCAGATCGGCGCGCCTTTCTGCTGCCGCCAGCGCGGCCCTCAGGACGGCGATGTCGTCCGGCAGATCGGGCATCGAGAGGGATCGGGTCCATTCGAGACCCGAGGATTTTGGCACGTAGACCCTGCAATGCAAAGGGTTTTGCGCTCTATCCCGCCGCTTCAGGACGCCAGGTTCGCTGCGGGTTGCGCCAATCGATCCCATCGAGAAGGCAGGCTAGATCCGTGTGCGTCAGAGCTACGACGCCGTCCTTGGCCAAGGGCCAGATGAAGCGTCCCCGCTCCAGCCTCTTGGCATAAAGCGACAGCCCGATCCCGTCGTGCCACAGGATCTTCACCAGCGATCCGCTGCGCCCACGAAAGACGAAGAGATCGCCGCCGTTTGGATCGCGCTTCAGCCCCTCCTGGACCTGAAGGGAAAGCCCCTGCATGCCCCGCCGCATGTCGGTGTGGCCTATCGCGATCCACACCCGCGCCCGAGACGGGATTATCGCAGCGCCTTGAGAACCGCTGCGGCCAGCGCTGGCGGCGTCGAAGCCGACATCCGCAGCCGTCCGCCCGTCGGCAACTCCACCACGATCGCCGTTTCGTCGGTGACGGCAACAGGTTCGGGCACAGGCTCAGGGCCGACCAGGACCGGCACGAAGGCTGATGCCGGATGAGATGACAGACGCTCGGCGCGAAAGCTACGCAGCCACGTTCCCAACTGCGAGCGTGAGATCCCGTGTCGACGCGCCGTCATTGAGACCATGCGCGGCGCCGACTGGCTTTCCATCACGATCCGAAGCTTCTCGTCATCGCTCCAGCGACGACGACGACCCGTCGCCACGATCTCCAACCGCTCGAAGGGTCTGAGCTTATGGACGTCCATACGCGCAGTCTCTTACCAAGCCGGTCAGTTCAATAGGCGGCCCTCACCGGTGGCGTACTTATGGCCTTCTGGACGAGTTGAAGAAGGCTCTGCCCGACGGGGCGCTTAACGCCGAGATGGAGCACCATCTGGCGGGCGAGGATGCCGGCAACAAGCGGAACGGCTATGGCCGCAAGACGGTCACGACCGAGCCAAGCCGGATCGAGCTATCAATGCCGCGTGATCGGCAAGCGACGTTCGATAAGCAACGGATCGCCCGCCATCAGCGCCGCATTCCCGGCTTCGATGATAAGATCGTGTCGATGTATGCCCGCGGCAGGAGCACCCGCGAGATCGTCGGGCACCTGCGCGAGTTCTACAGCATTGCGGGCTCACCCGATCTAATCAGTGCGGTGACCGCCGCGGTGCTGGAAGAGGTCATTGCCTGGTAAGCCCGGCCTCGCTTCCCGTTACGACAGATGGCAAACGACTTCCTCGCTGCCATCAAACTCACCCCCGTCCGCGTTTAGATCAATGTGTAACGAGTCCGCTGTTTGGTGTCTTTCGGAGGCTCCAAAACCTACTTTAAGGAAGACCCCTTTCCGCAGGGCCGACCAATTCTATTGACCATACCCAAACAACTTTTCACCCACCCAAATAGACCCTTCGTAAGAAAGATGACCGCTATCGCGGTACAGAATTTTATTCTCCACATTCACTCTGCAGGATCGCCTGTCACAAAAGAGAGACGCGGGATCTTTAACTTCAATAGATGGGAATTTTGCGAGGATATACATCAGATCTCGACGATAATCGGCGTTTCGAGATTGGAATTCTTCGATTGGAACCGAGCACCGCTGCGTAGAAACTGCTAGTATGCTCAGGGGGCGGGATTGGAAGCATTTTCGCGGATCGAACCCGAGCTCAGGAACATCAAGTATGATTGTGATCCGTTTACTTGCCTCGATTAATGACTCGAGTGTGCGATCCAACGCTGCAAGGTAAACTTTTTGATTGTCTGCAACACCTTCTTTAGTATCCACCAGATTGACCCATGCCCGACTTTCTGCTTCTCCAAAACCGCGTCCGCTAGTGTAGAATGGTCCTCTCGTGTGGAGGATGACGTCCGTAATTGTTGTCGACGCCTTCACGTAGTCTAAGATCCTCCCAGCACGTTCGCACGTGTCGATACCGTCCGCCTGTCGTGCCGATATGCCGTAGAGCATCGGACAGCCAGGAAGGCTAAAGTTTACAACGCCTTTTCCTAGCCTCTCATAATGATGTGCAACGCCGTAGAACAGGGCGTTCGCGTGACTATCTCCAAGGAGTGCGATTACAGGCTCGTGTCCTGGCGTTTCCAAGC
This sequence comes from Aureimonas endophytica, assembly GCF_014642635.1. GTDB lineage: Bacteria > Pseudomonadota > Alphaproteobacteria > Rhizobiales > Rhizobiaceae > Plantimonas > Plantimonas endophytica. Next base: position 11,558 of record NZ_BMIQ01000014.1, on the reverse strand, counting down.
AAAACATTGGATGCGCGATGTTCTCATGGCGATTCATACACGCCGTTTGGACCGACAATTTTTGTTGATCCCAAAGAAAGGCGGTGGGCAATGCATCGGGGAAGGCAATTCGTTGCGGCAAGCCTTGTGACCAGAACACAAACCAGCCACCTGCTCCAAGACAGGCAGTTAAGGCGGAAACAGTCGCTGCCCTCTTCAAACCTCCCACGCGAAGCGGCTTTTCAACCGTGAAATGAGTAAGCACCGTGAGACCGATGCTGAGGCAGAGAAGTGCAAGTTTCTCCGTTTTCGTTGGCGTGCCGATCGTGAGAATCGTCGCAAATGAGAGAGCTGGCCAATGCCAGAGATAGAGGACGTAACTCAGTTTCCCGATGTGCCGCATCGGGGCGTTATCGAGCAGCAGGGCTTTCGATCGACAATGGCCCGTCGAAATGATGAGGAGCGCTCCAGCCACCGGGATCGTGGCCCATCCGCTTGGATATGCGAAGCGGTCGTTGAGAAACACACCGCCTGCGAGTATGAGCCCAACACCTGCTAAAGTGCCGAAACTCGACACTCGCTCTGACATCCGTAAGTCTCTCGTCGCAACCACGGCGCCCGCAAGAAGTTCCCAGGCACGGGACAAGGGAAAGTAGAAGGCGCCACTTGGGTCCTCGTCGGTCCATATCAGGCAGCACACGAGCGATAGACCCAGCATTGCTATGAAAATCGGTCGATACGACAGGCCCACCTTGCGCAACGCGACAAGCAATATTGGGAAGAATAGGTAAAACTGCTCTTCGACCGATAGCGACCAAAGATGCAGCAGCGGCTTTGTATCCGCCGGTTGAGCGAAGTAGCCGACATCCTTGTAGAGAGCGAAGTTGATGACCGAAAAGGCTGCAGCAGCGGTGTAGCGCCCAAGAGTCTCGTATTCGTCGGGCCGAAGGACCATCGCTCCAAATACCAAGCAGCTCACGAGTACAGTCAGAAGTCCAGGGAAAATCCGCCTAGCGCGTCGCGCATAAAATTCAAAGAATGAGAACCGCTTCTCATCTATGCCATTCATGATGACCTTCGTAATCAGAAAGCCAGAGATCACGAAGAAAACGTCTACTCCAATATAACCGCCGGAAATCAATTCGGGGAAATAGTGAAATACAACGACAAGGAGAACCGAAATGGCTCTGAGGCCATCAATGTCGCCTCTGTAGGAGGTACCAGAACTGCCGGCCATGCTCTCACAGTCGAAGGCTAGTGGTTAGGCCCCCCCGTACAAAACAAAGATCGTAGCGACAATGCTTTGTGGGCGGCTCAACCGCGAGTTCTAGCAATCCATCAGCGCGACGTTTGAAATTCTAATCCACATCAGCGATTGCACCTCCGCGCTTGGGCTGGCGAGGTGTCGGGTAGATCCAACGTCATCCTCAACGCAGCCGGCACGAAGCGTGGATAGAATACCACCCTGGCCTGCATCCGGCCAAGGGAAACGGCCGCGCCTGCCCTCTCGCCTGCGGCGAGATCGCCCCGTTGCCCTGCCTCGTCCTCTGCCCGCGACCGGCGCGTTGCCCGGCCGTCAGCCGCGCTCGTAGCCGATGTCCCGGTCGCGGCCGTAGGTACGCTCCTGCTCGCGCTCATAGGCGCGGCTGCGCTCGAGCGAGCCGGCGGCGCGCACTTCCAGTCGGGCGGTGTCGATCGCCTCGGAGAGCGCGCCGATCGCGCGCCGATCGTCCGGGGAGAGGCCTGGGATGCGCTCGACCGCCTTCGGCACGGCGAGGCGCTCCTCGAGCTTCGCGCTCCACGCCTTCAGCTCTTCGAAGAGCGGGCGATCGGCGAGCGCGCGCAGCGTCAGCTCCTGCGCCGTCTCGTTCGTGCCGGGGCGCCGCAGCGCATGGGCGTGGTTGAGGTCGTCGAGCAGCCGGCGCGCGTCCGGCGACAGGTCCGGCAGCGGCCCGGCCAGCGCGGCGCGCCAGCGCGTTTCCTTCTCGCGCTCGACCGGCTCGCTGACGCCGATGGAGACGACGAAGTGGTTGAGCGAGGAGGTGAGGAAGGACACGCGGTCGAGCGCCGCCTGACGCTCGGCATCGGGCCGCCGCAGAAGCGTGCGGCCGCCGAGGAGCTCGCCATAGCTCTGCGGCTCGGTGCGGATGTGCCGGAGCACCGCTCTCGCGTCGTGCCGCGACGCGAGCACCTCGGCGCGGATCGTCGTCCAGGCGGTCTCGGGATCGCGCCAGATGCGGGCCGCGTGCTCGCGTGCGGAGCGCTCGAACGCCGCGACCCGGGACCCGGTCAGAACGGTCCGCGCGACGGCGGCCTCGAGCGGAACCGGCCAGGTCGTGACGGCCGGGATCAGCGGGATCGCCGGGGCGGGTGGCGGCGTCGCGTGGGTGGGCCCGGAGGCCGATCCGCGCGCGTCGCCGCGATCGGCTGACGGAGCGCCGCGCGTTTCGTCCGCGGGGCGGGACGGCGCCTCCAGCCCCTCGCGATAGTCGCGCTCGGCGGCCTCGTCGGCGCGCAGCTGACGGTAGCCGGTGTCGACGTCGCGCAGCGTCGTCATGAGCCCGAGCTCCCAGGCGGCGCGCGCCACCGCATGGACGTCCCGCCAGTTCGCCTGGAGGGCGTCCCGCACCTCCATGGGAAGCGACGAAAGCCGCGGTTCCTCGGGCGCCTCGCTGAGATCGGGGCCGATCGCGACGATGACGGTCGGGGAGAGAACGGCCGCGACGCGCTCGGCATAGTCGCGCATCGCCGGCGCCGCCTCCGAGCGCGTCAGCACCGTCTCGGCCGTGAAGAAGGCGGAGCGGCGCGCGCTTCCCTCGTGATGCATCGCGGCCGAATGCGACTGCACCTCGCGCAGCCGGTTGAGGGCCGGGCGCAGCGCTTCCCCCGCCACCAGGCCGCGCGCCGCGATCGCCGCCAGCTGCTCCGGCGAGGGACCGGTCGGAACGCGGATCTCTTCCGCCGCCAGGATCGGCCGCGCCCGCTCGATCACCGTCGCGGCATAGTCGCGGATCGACTGGAGGACCTCCGCCGGATGCGCCAGGCCGCGGTTCTCGAGGAAGGCCTCGAAGCGACCGGCAAAGCTCTGCGCGCGGGCCGCCTCTTCCTCCCGCCGCGCCACCAGCGCGTCGAGCGCCTCGCGGTAGTCCGGCTGCCCGGCATAGTCGAGCGAGGTGTCCTTCAGCCGCTCGGTGGCAAGGCGCTCCAGCGCCTCCTCGGGCGTCGCCCGCCGCGTCCTGCCGGGCCGGGCGAAGCTGTCGAGGGCGAGGTGAACCGTCACCGCCTCGCGGTGGCGCGACAGCGCGACATAGGTGAGCTGCGCGTCCATCGTTCCGCCGGCGACGACATGCACCCGGTCGAAGGTCGAGCCCTGCGCCTTGTGGATCGTCGCGGCATAGCCGTAGTCGAGATTGTTGTAGCGCTCGCGCTCGATCGTGACCGGTTCGACCCGGCCCGGCAGCGCGGCGACGAGCCGGTCGCGGCCGACCTCGGTGAGCGTGCCGATCGTGCCGTTGCGCAGGCCGAGCTGCCTGTCGTTCTCCAGAAACAGGACGCGCTCGCCGACGGCGAAGTCGCGCAGGCCGCGCGCGGTGAGGAAGGGCGTGTCGCCGGTCAGTCCGCCCTCGGCTTGGATGGCCTCGCGCGCCAGGCGATTCAGCGCCGCGACGTCCTTGTTGGCATGGGCGAGCATCATCACGTCGCTGCCGGCGCGCCAGTCGTGGCGCCAGTTCGCGGTTGCCGCCGCGAGGGCGGCGGAGCGTTCGTCGTGGAAGACGAGGCTGTCATTGGCGCGGTAGATGTCGAGCGCCGAACGGGTCTCGCCGGCGCCGAAGAGAACGCTGGCGGCGGCGTGATCCTCGCGCTCCTGGCGGCGCACTTCGGTGAGTTCGACATAGCCGACCGCGTCGGCGATCGAGCGAAAGGCGGCGCCCGCCTCGATCGGCTGCAGCTGACGGGCGTCGCCGACCAGGACGACCTTGGCGCCGAAGCCGTCGAGGTGATCGAGCACCCGGCGCATCTGCTCGCAGGCGACCATTCCCGCCTCGTCGAGCACGAAGACGTCGCCCTTTTCCAGCCGGTCGAAACCCTTCTCCCAGGCCCGCTCCCAGGAGGCCAGCGTCCGGCTGGCGATCCCGGCCGACTGCTGGAGATTGTCGGCCGCCTTGCCGGCAAGCGCGCCGCCGTGAACCGCCACAGCCTCGCCGCGATAGATCTCGCCGACGGCCCGCAGCACGGTCGACTTGCCGGCGCCGGCGATGCCGACCATGACGGCGACGCCTTCGGCGCGCGTCAGGCGTCCGATCGCCGCCCGCTGTTCGGGCGAATAGGCAAAGCCCTGCGTCTCCTGCGAGCGGGCGATCGCGGCACCGCGGCGCTTCTCGTCGGTGGCGAAGGCGAGGTCCTGCGCGCGGGCCCCGACGAGCCGGCGCAGCTCGGCCTCGCGCTCGAGGACGGCGAGCGTCGTGAAGCGCTCGCGCTGGACGACGCGGTTGGTCTCGGGGTCGTGGATCTCGGCCTGGACGGCGACGAGTTCGGGCAGGGCGCCGACCGCGTGGAGCAGCGCCTGGAAGTCGTCGCCGCGCCCGGCATAGCGATGGATCATGCGGGCGATGTCGCGCGTGTCGAAGGTCGAGCGCTCGCGCGTGATCTGTTCCAGAACGAGCGAGGGGTTCTGGCGGAAGGCGGCGAAGTTGGCGGCCTGCTCCTCGGCGTCGAAGGCGCGCACTTCGAGCGCCGGACCGGTCTCGGGCATGTGCTCGGTCTTGCCGCGATGGGCGGTCGGGATGATCGCCTCGATGCCGCGATCGTGGAAGGAGCGGTGGTCGACGGTGATGTCGTGGCCGGCGCGGGCGAGCGCCTCGTTGACGTGGTCGGCCCAGGCGGCGCGCGCCTCGTAGAGCTCGGGCTTGGAGGCGGCCCAGCGCTGATAAACGACGTCGCCTTTGGCGTTGCGGACGGGCTCGCCCGCCGCGTCGCAGGCGATCACGGCCTTCGGGCCGAAGCCGGTGTCGGTCAGCGGCCGCAGGGTCGAGAGGATGTGGACATGCGGGTTGTGCTCGCGCCCGGGCGGCAGGTGGAAGGCCCAGTCGGCGATACGGCCCTTGGCGGTATAGGTCTCGGCGACAAAGGCGCGGACGAGCGCGATATTCTCTTCGTGGGAGAGCTCGACCGGCAGGGCGAGGACGAGCTCGGCGGCATATTGCGCGTCGCGGCGCTTCTCGTTCCATTCGACGATGTTCCACAGCGTCTCGGAGGCGGAAACGGCGGCGGACCCTTCGAGCCTTGGGGCGGAGCCGTCCGGGGCGGCGAGGCCGAACTCGTCGCGCAGCCATTGCGGGGCGTCGGCGGGAAGCGCCAGTTCGGAATGCAGGGTGCCGGGCTTCTGGCTGTAGTTCTCGACGCGGTTGGAGAAATCATTCTCCATGCGGGCGGAATGGCGATAGGCGGCGGCGGCGACGGCAGACAGGCCGCTGCCGGCGGAGATGATGGACTGGCGGAAAGAGTAGATCGCCACGGGGAGAGCCGAACGCCTGCACACGCGCCGATGGCGCTGCGGAGATCCTTAGCCGGCCACGTTGCGGCAAGCAACGTATAAGTGCGCTCTTGGACCGACGGCCAAGAGAGGCTCGGGCCGACCGCTGCGCGGTCCAGACGGAGCCGGATCGCGCGCTGCGCGATGGCGGCCGGCAAGGACCGAGGCCGGGGGACGCGGCGCCGGGAGGCGCGAGCCTCGCGTCCGGGCGCGCCCGCGACGACGGGGAGCGGGCCGCCGTTCTTCCGCCGAAGGGCGGGGAACGGACGACGCCGGCGGCGCCCGGCGAGGCGCGGCGCCGGGCCGAGCACGGGGTGGTGTCGAGGGGCTCCGGGTCGGTCGCCGACCGAAGGAAGAGGAGAAGGGCCGCGCCCCTTTCCGTCGGCCTTGCTCGCCAGCGACGTCGGCGGCGGTTGCGGTATCCGACGCCTCAGGGAAAGCGATTGGAGCCGATCCCGCGATCAGGAACGCGTTCAGTTCAGCATAGCGATAGGCTTCCCGATCCTGGGATCATAGCGACCACGGCGAGCCCTTGCAGGAGCCTCGGCACCGTCGCCATCTGGTGCGGCCCAGGATCGAAAGGCGGACCTGACTGAGGGCGCCAGACGGCACCCTGCCGTGCTCGAACATCGGAACGAACGAAGCCCTGCTATCGCTGGTATGGGCGATCGCCGTCGGGGAGGCTCGTGACCAGATCCGAGTCCTTTGAAGCGAAGCAAACGGGGTGCGATCGAAGAGGCACGTCCCTGCGCAGTTGACGTCCGTGTGCAGGGTCGCCGTGCAGATTTCGACCGATCCCGCCGGCCTCCAAGCGCGGCGATCGGATCATCGCCTACGGCTTCAAGACCACGACCTATGCGCTGATGCCGCCCTGCGCGCCGTCGCCCCGGTCGCGGGAAGACAGGCCGGTTCCGATCGAGCCAAGCGACGCGCAATCGTGGATCTCGGGACATCGCGAAGGACGTCACCGGCGAGGCCTCAGCCCTGACGATCGCGCAGGGCGAGCACGAATATTTCGTGCCGGCGGCGCAGAACATCATCGCGCTGATGATCATCAAGCTGCACCGCACGAAGCGGTACAAATGGACCTGGGCCGAGCTCTTCGAAGCGGTGCTGGCGCTGGTGGACGAGATCGTCAAGGACGCCCGGCTCTACTATCCGACGGCGATCAGTTTCAACGCCGTCGAGAAGCGGCTCGGGGGCGCGAACAGCTGCAACGTCCAGACCGCCCTTAGCGCGCTGCGCCTCCTCGCGATCGCCTGGCCGAGTTACGAGAAGCGCCCGACGATTTCGATGCGCCAGTTCATGTTCGGGAAGACCTATCCGAAGACCCTTGTGCTCGGCCGTTCGACCGATTTCGACCCGAAGCGAAGGGTGTGGTTGATCCTCGACGAGATCGGGCGGCTGCCGAAACTAAGCCGGCTAGACGAGCCGAGGAAGGCAAAGGCAAGTGCCCAGCCGAAAGAGGACCAGGAGGGTCCGCCGCCCTGGACCGAGGTGCCGGAATGGGCACAAGGCGAGCCTGCTGGATACGAGCGATAGGCGTGCGCAGGCAGCGCATCGAAGCCGCTTCGATGCGCGATTGCATGCTAGGCCCTCCGCTCGCGTTTCAGCGCGCGCCGGAGGCGGAATGAGGAGCTATCGAGACGGGCCGATCAGCTTCTGAACGGTCGGAATTCGCCACCTTCTCTTTCTCAAAAGCCTATCACGACCCGCGAAGCGGGACGTGTCCGCTCCTGCCTGAAGAGAGGATGTTTGGGTTTGGTTTTTGGGTGACAGAAGTGTCACCCCCTGAACTCTCGAGACGACGCTTTCGAAGGAGCGCAGCAGCGCGCCCGGCGTCTCCGCCAGCCAGCGGGCGAGGCCTCGGGCCGTCTCGTAGAACGGGAAGGCGAGATCGGTCAGCGTGACGAGGAGGCCGAGATGCATGCCGTTCCTGTTGGTGCGGATCTGCGTCTCGATATAGCCGTGCCGGATGAGATCCTCGAGATAGCGCCGGATGGTACGCGTCGAGCGCGCCATGATGTTCGCCGCCGTGCCTTTGGTGATGGTGGTCTCGCGGCCCTTGCCGCAGCGGGCGCGGAGCACCTGGAGGAAGGCCTTGGCGTTGGGCGTCAGGCGATCGTCGCGCGCGGCGGTCGTCGCCATCGGCGCGGCGTATTGCCGGCTGTCATTGGGCTGCGGCCGGGTGTGGCGCGGACGCGCCACCTTGGCCGCGCGGGGCGCGCCCGGCAGCTTGGGGGACGATGTTGCGAGCCGGGTCGAGCCGACGAGCGGCGCGCCGATGGCGGCCGACCTGCGGCTGGCCTCGGCGAGGGAGATCGCGCCGGCTTTCTGGTCGCGCCAGATGGCGAGGCGGGCCTGGAAATCGGGATGCGGGACCTCGTTCTGTCGCGCCTCGGCGGCGAACAGGTCGTGCGTCTTCGGCTCGTCCGGACTACGGGCGAGCGCTGACGCGCGCGCTGCTATGGGCGCGCGATATGGGTCTGCCACGGATCGGTCTCCTTGCGCAGACGGCACAGGATTCCCGTGGCGAGTTCATCGCATTTTTCGTTGACTATGATGGCCGGGGTCGGTAGAAGTCGTTTTGCTGAACTTTTTGCTTCTACCGGCCCTGTCGCGATGACCTCGCGGTGGGGCTTTTTCTTATGCGCCGTCTCTCGGTTTGCGGTTGTGGGGTCGGGGCGCGACATCGTCGCTTCCCTGGGTGAATTGATCGAAACGGAACTGATCGATCAAGCCCTGAAGAGCGCTGTGCAGGTTCGGCAGGCCGCGTTCGACTTGGAACCGGCGGATGACCTGCATGTGCTCTTCGTGAAGGTAAAACATGCGTCCGGACTCACCGGCCGCCGCGCGACGTATGTGGTGCTCCAGGACATAGGCTGTCGAGGATTTCGGCGGCACCGATGCGTCCTTCCTCTTCGATTTGAGGCGATCGAGTCTGCCTCCGCGCTAACGGATCTAGACACTGCCACCCGCCTTAGAGAAGCCGGGCAATTTTTGGTAGTAGGATTTTCATCACGAGCCGACGCCTTTGGGCAAGCTCGGAGCGATCCTACGATCAATCCAGACGAACCTTGAGGTGATGCGGATGCTGGGCGGCCGCCCTGCCACCGTCCACGCGCGCAAGAATGTGGTCGACATGTTTCGGGTTTGCGATCCTGCGCCTCTCCGGACACCGGACGATGGAGATCGAGATCCTGAAAGAAGCGGCCGATATCGCCCGCCCCAAAAACGAACTTGGATGCCGGGCATCAGCTCGGCGCCGCGTCTCGTTCAGGTCGCCAACCCGAGGAGTTTGGCGCCGGGCTCCTTCAGCGAGCCGTCGCCGTTGAGGTAGAGATAGAGCGTCGGCGTCGCGATGCCGAAGCGCTTGGCGATGGATTGAGCCGTCTCGTCGGTGTCGCGCAGCATGGTCTGGACGGCCCGCAGCGTCGTCTTGTCCATCTTACGCGGGCGCCCGCCCTTGCGACCCCGCGCCCGCGCCGCGGCAAGACCGGCCTTGGTGCGCTCTGCGATCAGTTCTCGCTCGAATTCGGCGAAAGCGGCGAAGACGCCGAAGAACAGGCGGCCGTTGGCGGTGGTGGTGTCGATCTGCGCCCCCGCTCCGCTCAGGACCTTGAAGCCGATGTCGCGGGCGCGGAGGTCATCGACCGTGGTGACGAGATGCTTCAGGTCGCGCCCCAGCCTGTCGAGCTTCCAGACGACGAGCGTATTTCCGGGCTGGAGCGCCTTCAGGCAGGCGGTCAGTCCCGGCCGGGCATCGAGGCGCCCCGAGGCGAGGTCCTGGTAGAGGCGGTCAGGGGCGACACCGGCGGCGAGCAACGCATCGCGTTGCGGGTCGAGCGTCTGCGAGCCGTCGGCCTTCGAGACACGCATATAGCCGATCAGCATAGGGTGCTCCCCGCTCGCGGAATACGCGCCGGCATTCGCTCGAAAACACGCGGCGGCATGGCTTTATCGTATACTGCAGATGGAACGGATTTTCTAGCCATTTACCCTGGGAGCGAGCAGTCAAACCGAGTTCGATCATCAAACGGCCGTTTGATGTCATAATTTAGAAGCACCCCTACGACAGCTATCCCTCATTTGATACCAAAACGCGATTTCGGTATTTATTTCCACAAAGGTCTTTCAGAGGGCTCAGGTCGTGGAATCGAAATCTGTTCGTATCATCGAAGGCGGCAAGCTCATCATCCCCGCTGCCTTTCGGCGCGATCTTGGGATGAATGTCGGCGATACCGTCATTGTCGAGAATGTCGGCGGCGAGTTGCGCATCCGCTCCCGCCGGTCGGCCATCGCCAATGCTCAACGTCTGATGCGGCAGCTTGTACCGGAGGGGACCTCCGTGGTTGACGAGTTCATCGCCGAACGGCGCGCCGAAGCGGAGCGTGAATAGGGCGTGGCCATCCGTTACGCCTTGGATGCCTCCGCCCTTCTCTGCCTGCTGCAGGCCGAGCACGGCCACAAGCAGGTCGATGCTGCGCTCGATGCCTCGGTCATCTCGTCGGTGAACTTTTCGGAGGTAGTCGCCAAGTTGCGGGATCTCGGCGCGAGCGCCGAAATGGTGCAGGCGATGCTCGATCCGCTGCATCTGGCCATCGTCGACTTCACTTCGGCCCAGGCGCGCATTGCCGGCAATCTCCGGCCTGCCACGAAATCCAAGGGCCTGTCCTTTGGCGATCTGGCCTGTCTCGCCACGGCCATCGACCTGGAATGCGCCGTACTGACCGCCAATCGGCCCTGGCAGGATCTCGATATCGGCGTCGAGATCGCCCTCGTTCGATGACCGGTATCGGCGCGCGTTCGCCGGTCGCTTAGTCCCTGTGTCTTTGGTTCGAAGCGCGCCATCGGGCCGACCCAGCCTGAGCTGCGCGGCTTCAGTCCACTGGGATGATTGGGCCGAGCTGTCGCGCCCGATCCGCTTCCGCCGCGCTAACGGCTACGGCCGTTCAACGAGACTTGGCAACATCTGCGAGGATCGTGTGATCGAGCCATATCGACGCCTCTGAACCCATTCGCATGTTCAGGCCATGGTCATCGAAAGTGGACAAATTAGAAGGTTTACGTCTCATTGTTGATTTTGACGCCGCTTGGTATGATCGCGACATCATATTCCGTGAGGCTTCCCATGCTCAGCCGCGTCAAGATTACGCCAACCGGGCGCCTTTCGCTTCCTGCGGAGATCCGCAAGCGCCTTGGCCTGAGTAAAGGCGGCGAGGTCATCATCGACGACCGTGGCGACGAGATCGTCCTTCGCACCGTCTCTCAAGCGATAGCCAGGGCGCAGGCGCTCAGCAGGAAAATGCTCGATGGCAAGGACGGCGCGTCCGTGGCCGATTTTCTCGCTGAGCGACGGCGGGAGGATGCCGCCGAATGAGCGATGTCGTGCTCGATGCCTCGGCGCTGATCGCGATGCTTCGCGGCGAGCCTGGTGCGGATTACGTCGCCGAGCGTCTCAACGGCGCGCTGATATCGTCCGTGAACTATTCCGAGGTCGTCGCCCACTATGCTCGCCTCGACAATGCGGCGGATGAGATCCAGGCGATGCTGGAGGCCCTGCCCCTGGTGCTCGTGCCTGTCGACCGGGCCCTCGCCTTCGAGGCGGGCATGATGCGCAAGCTCGGCGAAACCGCAGGTCTGTCTCTTGGCGACCGCTTCTGTCTGGCCTTGGCGAAATCGCAGGGCTGCCCCGCCGTGACGGCGGATAAGGCGTGGCTGCGCGTCGCCGAGGCCGTGAACGTTCGGGTGGAGCTGCTGCGGTGATGAGGATGGAAGCCCTGATCCTGCGCATGAGGGGCGACCGGCGCCGGGCGATCGGTCTTGATGACGGCGGGGGGCGGTAGGGCCATGCCGATCAAGCCGGAGCTGCGCGGCTTCTACCCGCTGGACTGGGCCGAGCTCTCGCATTCGATCCGCTTCCGCCGCGCCAAGGGCCGCTGCGAGCAGTGCGGGCGGCCGCATGGCCGCATGGTCTGCGCGCTGTCCGACGGGCGCTGGTTCGACGAGGAGCTCGGCCGCTGGCGCGACGGCAAGGGTCGGGTCC
>NZ_BMIQ01000013.1 GCF_014642635.1 Aureimonas endophytica | reverse complement strand
CAGGCGACGCTTCTCCAGACCCGCCTCCTTGAACACCTGAACCGCCGAAGCCATCGCCCCGATCTCGTCGCGCCGCCCCAGCGCCGGAACCTCCACGCCAAGATCGCCCGAGGACAGGCGGCGCATCACCTGCGTCAGCCCAGCCACCGGCCGCGAGATGCTACGGGCGATCGGCAGGGCGGCGGCGCAGAGAAGAGCGAGCACCGCGACGCCGAGGCCCAGCGCTTTGTAGAGTTCGCTCCGGAAGGCCGTTTCGAGATCGTCGACATAGACGCCGGTGCCGACCGCCCATTGCCAGGGCTCGAACATCTGCGTGTAGGAGAGCTTCGGCAGGATCTCGGTCGCGCCGGGCCGGCTGCGGTAATAGGTGGTGAAGCCGCCACCCTTGGCGTTCTGGATCAGAGTGCGGATATAGAAGGCGCCGCTCTGGTCCTGCTCGTCCCAGGCGCTCTTGCCTTCCAGCTTCGAATCGGCGTGCAGCACGCGCGTTCCGTCCGGGGCGAAGGCGAAGAAATAGTCGTTATTGGCATAGCGCATGGACTGGACGGCATCATGGGCGCGCTGCTTCGCCTCGGCCTCCGGCAGCCGGCCGGCCTTCGCCTCCTTGTCGTAGAAGGCCATGACGGACAGGGCCGAGGCGACCTGCGACTGAAGAAGATCCTGCCGGTCGCGCCAGATCGTCGCGCGCATGGAAACGAGCTGGGCCGCGAGCATGGCGACGCCCGCCGCCATGGCGACGACGATGAGCAGGAAGAGCTTGCGTGAGATCGTGAAATTCATGATTTCGAAGTCCGGTCGGAACAGGCCTCTATTGTCCCGAGCACCCATTAAGGAACCGCTTCGATACGCCTCTCGCCAAGCATTTCACCCAGATGTCATACTATTTCATCGCACGTTGCTGCTTCGCCGCGAGTGGAAGCGAACCCAATTGAGCTACGTCACTCACTCGCCCGTATGGGTTGCTTCGGAGCGTGCCCGGCCGGCCGGCGGCCCCGCCTTGCGGATGGCGTCGCCACGCGCATGTCTCCGCTTCGAGGGTACGGAGACGATCCATGACCCGATCGGAGGAAGGCGGAATGCAGGGCGGGGATGAATGGCAATCGCAGGAACCGGCGCGCCGTCAAAAGCCGGTGACGCGGGAATGGCTGTTCCGGGCCGCCACCTACTATCTCGAACGCTATGCCAGCTCGTCCGACAATCTGCGCCGCGTGCTGCGGCGCAAGATCGACAAGCGGCTCGCGACGCACGAGGAACTACCCGACGAGGACGCGCGGGCGGCGCATGCGGCCATGCTCGAGGAGACCATGGCGCGGCTGGCCGAGCTGAAGCTTCTCGACGACCGCGCCTTCGCCGAGGCGCGGCTGCGCAGCCTGCGGCGCGGCGGCGCCTCGGCGCGGCAGGCGGCGGCGAAGCTGAACCAGAAGGGCGTCGACCGCGAGACCATCGCCGCCGTTCTGGACGAGGACGAGGCGAGCGACCGCGCCGCCGCGCATCGCTATGCCGAGCGCCGCCGGCTCGGCCCGCATCGCCTGCGCGAGCGGGAGGAACGGCGCGATCGCGACATCGCCGCCATGCTGCGGGCCGGCTACTCCCTGGGCGACGCCAAGGCCGCGATCGACGGCGAGCCGGACGAGACCTGAGCGCCGTCCGGCGCCCGCCACCGCAGCGGGAACGATCCGCGCGCCGCATCCGTTTGCCGACCATACCGACATCGAAGCTCGGAGCCAGCGCCGCCCGGCGCCGGCCGGAGCTCGGTCGACAACGAAGGGAACCGTCATGCCGAAGATCAATCAGGCCAAGATCGCCATCCTCGCCACCGACGGCTTCGAGCAGGTGGAGCTCACCGAGCCGAAGCGCAAGCTGGAGGAGGCGGGCGCGACCGTCCACGTCCTTTCGGTGAAGGAAGGCTCGATCAAGGGCTGGGACAAGACCAACTGGGGCGAGGAGGTGAAGGTCGATCGCCTGGTGAAGGATGCGAGCGTCGAGGACTACGACGCGCTGATCCTGCCCGGCGGCCAGATCAACCCGGACAAGCTGCGCGCCGAAGAGGTGGCGGTCCGCTTCGTCCGCGACTTCTTCAACACCAAGAAGACGCTGGCGGCGATCTGCCACGGCCCCTGGCTGCTCGTCGAAGCGGGCGTCGCGAAGGGACGCGAGCTGACCTCCTTCGCCTCGATCAAGACCGACGTGGTGAATGCGGGCGGCCATTGGGTCGATCGGGAGGTGGTGGTCGATCAGGCCCTCGTCACGTCGCGCAAGCCCGACGACATTCCGGCCTTCGTCGCCAAGATCGTCGAGGAGGTCGAGGAAGGCCGGCACGAGGATCGCGCCAAGGCGGCCTGAGCGCGATCGCGCGATGCCTCGAGGGTCGGCGCCCGGCGGCGCCGGCCCTTTGCATTTGTTCAGTGAGACGCGCCGCGCGCCGCATTGCGCGATTGCGGCGAATTCGTGTAGATCGCTCGACAGGTTCGGCGCCGCTCGGGCTTCGGGGAAGCGGCGCCTGGGCAGGGAGATGATCATGGCACAGCAGCCAGGCTACGATCCGCATGCGACCGGCGAGATGGATTATCCCGAGCACCAGCGGACCTATGCGCGCTTCCTCGGCCTCGTGAAATACGGCTCGATCGGCGTCGTCGCCATTCTCCTCTTCATGGCGGTCGCGCTCGTCGGCAATGGCGGCTTCATCGGCGGCATCGTCCTCGCCGCCATCTTCGTGGCCGTGGCGGTCTTCGTCCTCTCGGCCGGCGAAGCCGGGTCCATGAAGCACTAGGCACGGCTCGCCCGGCCGCGCGCCGGTGCATGAGGCGGCAGGCGGCGCCGGGGGCGTCGCCGATGGGAGGATCATCGCATGAAGCTGTTCGTGCCGAAGGAGCACGAGGACGGCGAGCCGCGCGTCGCGGCCTCGCCGGATACGGTCAAGCGTCTCGTCGGCCTCGGGGCCGAGGTCGTGGTGGAGGCGGGCGCCGGCTGGCTGTCGCGCATCACGGACGAGGCCTTCGCGGCGGCGGGCGCCCGGATCGGCTCCGGTGCCGATGCCGCCGATGCCGACGTGATCCTCAAGGTGCGGCGGCCGGCCGCTTCGGAAATCGCTCAATATCGGCGCGGCGCCATCGTCGTCGCCATCATGGACCCCTATGGCCGCGACGCGGAACTCGCGGCGATGGCCGGCGCCGGCCTCACCGCCTTCGCCATGGAGCTGATGCCGCGCATTACCCGCGCGCAGGTGATGGACGTCCTGTCGAGCCAGGCCAATCTCGCCGGCTATCAGGCGGTGATCGACGCCGCCGCCGTCTATGACCGCGCTTTCCCGATGATGATGACGGCGGCCGGCACCGTGCCGGCGGCCCGCGTCTTCGTGATGGGCGCCGGCGTCGCCGGGCTCCAGGCGATCGCGACGGCCCGGCGCCTCGGCGCCGTCGTCTCGGCGACGGATGTGCGCCCCGCCGCCAAGGAACAGGTGGAATCGCTCGGCGCGAAATTCGTCGCGGTCGAGGACGACGAGTTCCGCGCCGCCGAGACCGCCGCCGGCTATGCCAAGCCGATGTCGCCGGCCTATCAGGCCAAGCAGGCGGAACTGACGGCCGCCCATCTCGCCAAGCAGGACATCGTCGTCACCACCGCGTTGATCCCCGGCCGGCCGGCGCCGCGTCTCGTGACGCGCGCGATGCTGGAGACGATGCGGCCGGGCTCGGTGATCGTCGATCTCGCGGTCGAGCGCGGCGGCAATGTCGAGGGCGCCGAGGCCGACCGCGTCGCCGAGATCGGGCCGGTGAAGGTCGTCGGCTATCGCAACGTGCCGGGCCGGATCGCCGCCACCGCCTCGCAGCTCTATGCGAAGAACCTCTTCGCCTTTCTCGAGACCCTGATCGACAAGACGACGAGGGAGCCGAAGATCGATCTGGAAGACGAGCTGGTGAAGGCGACCATGCTGACGCGCGACGGGCGCGTGGTGCATCCGAGCTTCGCCCCCCCGGACTCCTCGCCCTCCGACGAGATCGTCGAGAGCTCGGCCGAAAGGGACGCCTGATGGACGACCAGACCTTGAACGACGCGCTCGACCGGCTCGATCAGGCGGGCGTCTCGATCGGCGCGGCGCGGCGCCATATCGAGGCGCTGATCGTGCAGCAGGGCGACGCGGCGAGCGCCGCTGCCCATGCCGCGACGGGCGTCGATCCCTTCGTCTTCCATTTCGCGATCTTCGTGCTGGCGATCTTCGTCGGCTATTACGTCGTCTGGTCCGTCACCCCGGCGCTGCACACGCCGCTGATGTCGGTGACCAACGCGATCTCCTCGGTGATCATCGTCGGCGCCATTCTCGCCGTCGGCATTTCCGCCTCGGGCCTCGCCACCACCTTCGGCTTCCTGGCACTGATTCTCGCCAGCGTGAACATCTTCGGCGGCTTCCTCGTCACCCAGCGCATGCTCGCCATGTATCGCAAGAAGGGGAAGTGAAGGCATGTCCGAAAGCTTCGCCGCCTTCCTGTATCTCGTCTCCGGCGTTCTGTTCATCCTGGCGCTGCGCGGCCTGTCGCATCCGACCACCAGCCGCCAGGGCAATGTCTTCGGCATGGTGGGCATGGGTCTGGCGATCCTCACCACGCTGCTCCTCGCCCAGCCGTCCTTCGGCGGCTTCCTTCTGATCGTCATCGGCATCGCCATCGGCGGCGGGGCCGGCGCCGTCGTGGCGCGGCGCATCGCCATGACGGCGATGCCGCAGCTCGTCGCCTTCTTCCATTCGCTGGTGGGCCTTGCCGCCGTGATGGTGGCCGCCGCCGCCCTCTACGCGCCGGATTCCTTCGGCATCGGCGCGGTCGGCGCGATCCATGGCGAGGCGCTGGTCGAGATGAGCCTTGGCGTCGCCATCGGCGCCATCACCTTCACCGGCTCGATCATCGCCTTCCTGAAGCTCGACGGGCGGATGAGCGGCAAGCCGATCCTGCTGCCGAGCCGCCACGCGATCAATATCGCGCTCGGTCTCCTGCTCCTCCTCCTCATCGTCGTCTTCGCGACGACGGAAAGCCATCTCGCCTTCTGGCTGATCGTCCTCGTCGCGCTCGGCCTCGGAGTCCTGCTCATCGTGCCGATCGGCGGGGCCGACATGCCGGTCGTCGTTTCCATGCTGAACAGCTATTCCGGCTGGGCGGCGGCGGGCATCGGCTTTACCCTGCAGAATCTGGCGCTGATCATCACCGGCGCGCTGGTCGGCTCGTCCGGCGCGATCCTGTCCTACATCATGTGCAAGGGTATGAACCGCTCCTTCCTGTCCGTCATTCTCGGCGGTTTCGGCGGCGAAAGCGGGCCCTCCGCCACGGCGGACGGCGTCGAGCGGACGGTGAAGCAGGGCTCGGCCGAGGACGCCGCCTATCTGATGAAGAACGCCGCCCGCGTCATCATCGTGCCGGGCTACGGCATGGCGGTGGCGCAGGCCCAGCATGCGCTGCGCGAGATGGCCGATCTTCTGAAGGAAGAGGGCGTCGAGGTGAAATACGCCATCCATCCCGTCGCCGGCCGTATGCCCGGCCATATGAACGTGCTCCTCGCCGAGGCGAACGTGCCCTATGACGAGGTCTTCGAGCTGGAGGACATCAATTCGGAATTCGCGCAGTCCGACGTCGCCTTCGTCATCGGCGCGAACGACGTGACCAATCCGGCGGCGCGCGACGACAAGACCTCGCCGATCTACGGCATGCCGATCCTGAACGTCGATCAGGCGGCGACCTGCCTCTTCGTCAAGCGCTCGATGGGCTCCGGCTATGCCGGCATCGACAACACCCTGTTCTACAAGGACAACACCATGATGCTCTTCGCCGACGCGAAGAAGATGGTGGAGAACATCAACAAGGCGCTGTCGCACTGAAGGCGCCAACCACAAACTCATGAAAAAGGCCCGCCCGGAACGCTCCGGGCGGGCCTTTCCGTTTCGGTCGGAACGATCCGGTCAGGGCTTGTAGACGGCGGTGCCCGTGTCGCCCGGACGCAGCTCGAAGCGCGAGATGCCGGCCGTGGCGTTCAGGCCGAACTGCGCCTGGAGGCCGATCGACTGGAGCGTGAAGCCGTTGTCCGGGCCGCCGATCAGCGACTTCGCGCCACCGCCGGCCGCCACCGAGGCATCGACCGAGGTGCCGTAATAGGTGCCCGCCAGCGAGACCGGCTCGCCGGCATGGAACGAGGCCGCGTAGACCGCCCAGGAGAAGTCCTGCCGGCCGGTGATGCCGAGATCGACGCCATAGGTGTCGAGGCGCGCCACATAGGGCTCGGTCGGCAGGCCGCGGCTCGCCGGCGTGAAGACGCAGAGATAGTTCTTGGTTGAGGTCACCACGAGGCCGAGGGCGCCGTCGCTCTGGCAGGTGAGAAGGCCAATCTTCGAGGCCGCATTGGCGGCCGGCGCGACGAAGGCGGAGGCGCCGAGCGCCATCGCGGCCGCGAGCAGGACGTTTTTGTACATAGGTTCGACTCCAGTCCACTGGAGGCGATCCGACAGATCCGCGCCGGCACCGGAACGCTCGCCCCGGACGGGTCACAGGCCTGTCGGACAGCCTCTTACCGTGCGTCGAACGTTCCAGCGCCGTCCGGGTTTCCCGGATTCCCGTTCACGCCTTCGCAGATGCGGAAATCTTTCGCGAAGGGCGGCGTCGTCAGGCGCCGCCGCGCGTGCGGTCCATGCCGTCCTTCGCCGGCTTGTAGCTCGGGTCGAGCTGGGCGGCGCGCGCGTAGGACTTGAAGGCGCGCGATTTCTGATTGCGCCGCTCGTAGACCAGCGCCTGGTTGGTCCAGTATTCGGCGCTCTTATCGTCGAGCTTCAGCGCGGTGTTGAAATCGTTGAAGGCGTTCTCGTCGTCGCCGAGCGCCAGATAGGAGACGCCGCGCCCCGAATAGGGCTCCGGTGCGTCGGCCTGGAGCGAGATCGCCGTCGAGAAGTCCTCGATCGCCTGCTTGTGCTGGCCGTCGCGCTGATAAAGGAGGCCGCGATTGTGATAGGCGCGGGGATCGGTCGTGTTGAGATCGATCGCCTTCTGGAAATCGGCCAGCGCCTCGCGATTGCGCCCGGCGGTGCGGTAGAGATTGCCGCGCCCGATATAGGCCTTGTCGTAATTGGCGTTCAGGCGGATCGCCGCGTTGTAGTCGGCGAGCGCGTCCTTGCTGTCGCCGAGCTGGCGATAGACGAGGGCGCGATTGGCATAGGCCTGGTAGAAGTTCGGATCGAGCTGCAGCGCGGTGCTGAAGTCCTTGATCGCGTCGCGATTCTGGCCCGCCCGGCCATAGGCCGTGCCGCGCACGTTGTAGACTTCCGGGTTGCGCGGATCGGCATTCAGCGTCGCCGTCAGCGAGGCGAGGTTCTCGCTCGACCCCTGCGCCTTGTCGAGGCTGATGACATTCGGCACCGAGGCCGTCTGGCAGGCGGCGAGAAGGGCGGTGAGCGACAGGGCGGCGAAAAGAAGGCTGCGCTTCGCGCGGGGCGTTTCGGAAGCTTCGGGCGAGACGAAGCGGTTCGCGTCAAACGTCAATCGCGTCTTTCCCCTCTTGGCGGCGGCGGTGCCGTCCTGGCGCGCTGCCGAGCACGAGCCCGCGCCGGCTCCACCGAGCCTTGGCGCCGCGTCGCGCGGTCATCCGAAAAAATGGCGGAACTTCGTCCGCCGCCTTCAACCCTCTGCCGGGCGATGTCGACCAAAAGATGTCGCGCCTTCAAGGCTTGCGTCCTGGATTCGACCTCGCATGGCCTGGGCGGCCTTACCAGAGCGGGCATGGCCTGTCGAGGCGGCGGGTTCACTCCCTGGGCCTTTGCGCCGCCGGCGGCACGAGACGGGCGATCAGCCGGGACAGAACGTCGAGGGCGAACAGCGGATCGTCGGCCCGCGCCGTCACCTCGGCGAAGCGGGGCAGGGGCGCGGCCTTGGCGGCGGCCATGTCGCCGCCGTCGAGGAAATGGATCTTCGTTTCGCGGGCGTCGGCGATCTGCGCCCGGAGCGCGGCGATCGCGAGCTTGAGCGTTTCGGCGCGCTCGGCGTCGAGCTCGCTCGCCGCCAGCGCCTTGGCGAAGCTGCGCGTCCAGTAGGTGACGGCCATGAAGCGCAGGAGCAGGCGACGCACCGTGCCCGGACGGCGCACGATCTGCCAGTTGCTGCCGAGCGGCCGGGCGGCGGCGGCGAGATCGGCCTGCCGTCGATCGACATGGCGGGACAGCGCCAGGATGTTCGCTCCCGCGCGCCCCTTGTCGATGGCCGCCGCCGCCGCGCCCAGCACGCGGTCGAGCGCCGAGAAGAAGGCGTCGGCCGCCTTGTCCGTCGCCGCCGTCGTCTTCTGCGGAAAGACGGCGAAGGCGATGAAGACGCCGGCCAGCGTGCCGATCAGCGTTTCCTCCAGGCGCAGCACGAGAAGGCCGGGCGTGAACTCGCCGAGAAGGCCGTAGAGGAGCGAGAGCACGATGGTGACGAAGAAGGTCATCGCGCCGTAGGAGAGCTGGAGAAGATAGAAGCCCGCGAAGGTGAAGGCGACGATCAGCACGGCGGAGGGCAGGAAGGCGCCGTGGAGCAGCGTCGCGAGCGCGATCCCGATGACGATGCCGGCCAGCGTGCCGACCGAGCGGTTGAGGGCGCGCAGCGCCGTGTCGCCGCGCGACTGGGTGTTCACGAAGACGAGGAAGGCGGTGAGGATCGCCCAGAACCAGCGCGTCTTCGACAGGACGAGGCCGCCCAGCATGGCGATGGCCGAGGCGAGCGAGACCTGGATCGCGAGGCGCAGCGCCGGATCCTTGATCAGCCGCCGGGCATCCTCCTTGGCGGGGACGGGCGGGCGAGGCGGCCCGCGCTCGAAGAGCGCGTCCGGCAGGCCGTCGGTCGCCGCGCGCGCCGCTCGTGCGAGACGGTCGAGCCGTTGCAGGGCGACGCGCGGCGGCAGGGTTTCCGCATCCTCGCCGTCGCCCGCCTCGTCGTCGGCGGCGAACGCAGCCAGCATCGCCGTCTCGCTGGCGAGATGGAGATCGAACAGGGCGACGGCCACCGCCGAGCCGGGATCGTCCGCGGCTTCGGTCTCGTCGCCGAGCGTCAGATAGGAGTCTGCGATCAGCACCGCCTCGCCGATCCGGTCCTGCGCGCGAAAGGCGGCCTGCCGCTTCGGCTCCGTCCAGCCGGCGCGAAGGCCTGAAAGCAGCACTTCGCGCAACTCGCCGATCCGCTCGAACAAGGCGAGCACCGCGCGGGCGAACTCGTCCGCCGGGCGCTCGGGCAGGACGGCGACGCGGATGAGATGGGCGATGAGGCCGGCAAGGACGATGGCGATCGCGATGCCCGGCAGGTCGGCGATGGTCGGCCTGAGATAGCTCGCCAGGAAGTAGCACATGAAGGCGAACATGCCGACGGCGTTCCAGCGCACCCCGTATTTGCGGGTATAGACCGCCGCGAAGACGAGGAGGATGAAGGCGCCGTCCGCCGCGACCGGCCAGGGCAGGAGCAGCGTCGCCAGCGTCGCGGCGAGGAGGCCGCCGACCGCGCCATAGAGCCTCGTGACGATCCGGCGGCGATTGGTCGTGTCCTTGATCTGCAGCGCCCCCTGCATCGCCGTGGCGATGGCGATGCCATAGGCGGCGACGGGCAGGGGCAGGACGCTGTGCATCGCGAAGAGCATGCCGGTGATCGCGACGAGCGTCAGGGTGACGCGCAGGCCCATGCGCAGCCGGGCGAAGGACGGATCGGAGGCGGCGAGCATGGCGCGGAGACGCCGGGCGGCATGAAGCATGAGCGGAACGGGCACGGCACCCTTCGTTTCTCGGGCGAGAGCCAGATGTCGCGTTTCGCCGTCTTTTCCAAGCCCTCCATCCGGCCTGCCGGCTTTGTGTGCTCAATGCACAAAAAAACTTCGCATCTGCGGGAACGCCGCCGGCATGGCGCGCTTTTCGGTCGCAGGTTCGGCGGATGCGCCGCCGCAGGAGTTCAGGAGTCCGCCCATGTCAGCCGCCGTTCATCACGACATCGCCGTGCCAGCCGTGCCGCTCGGTTCGCCGCGCCGCGTGTCCTGGGGCGCCATCTTCGCCGGGGCGCTTCTGACCCTCGTGGTCCAGGTGATGCTCGGCCTGCTCGGTCTCGGCGTCGGCCTGTCGACCGTCGATCCGGCGGGCAACGGCACGCCGACCCTTTCCGCCTTCGGCACCGGCACCGGCCTCTGGACGGCGGCGACGGTGCTCGTCGCCACCTTCATCGGCGGCTATGTCGCGGCGCGTCTCGCCGGCAGCCTGACGCGGACCGACGGCGCCCTGCACGGCATCGTCACCTGGGCGGCCTCGACGCTGATCGTCCTCTATCTTCTCACCAGCGGCGCGGCCTCGATCGTCAGCGGCACGCTCGGCACGATCGGCTCATCCTTCGGCGCGGTGCGCAACGCGGTGGAGGCGGTCGCCCCGAACTCGCTCGCCGCCCTGCCGGACGGTCTGGAGCAGCAGGCTCGCCAGCTCCTGGCGCGCGGCGAGAACCAGGCCCAGCAGGCCGCGAACCAGGCGCAGCAGCAGGGCCAGCAGGCCGCCGATCAGGCGCGCGCCGCGACCGGCGAGCCGGATCTCGCCCGCGCCATCCCGGAGATCGTGCGCGGCCTCGGCGAGAACGCGACGCCGCAGCAGCGGCAGGCGGCGGTGACGGTCATCTCGCAGCAGGCCGGCATCTCGCAGCAGGAGGCCGAGCAGCGCCTCCAGCAGTTCCAGCAGCAATATGACCAGGCGATGGTCCAGGTGCGCGAGAAGGCCGACGCGGCGGCGAAGAACGTCTCCACCGCCGCCTTCGCCGGCTTCGTCGCCCTTCTGATCGGCGCGATCGTCGCGGGCCTCGGCGGCATGGCCGGCCGCCCGCGCCGCGTCGTCGGCACGCTCGCCTGAACAGGCCTCGCGGCATCCGTGACGCGGCACGCGCCGCGTCACCGCGACGTCGCAAAATGAGCACGATTGCCCGCCTAAAGCTGTAAAGCCTGGAACGCCCGTCACCGACCCTTGCGGCCGGCGGCGGGCGAGTCCTTTTTGGGGATGCTCGGATGCGACGTTTTTCGGCCTTCGCGCTCGCGCGCGAGGCGTTCCGCCATCATGCCGGCTGGGGCGAGCAATGGGCCTCGCCCGAACCGCGCCGCCATTACGACGTGGTGATCGTCGGCGCCGGCGGCCACGGCCTCGCCACCGCCTATTATCTGGCGAAGGTGCACGGCATTACCGATGTCGCGGTGATCGACAAGGGCTGGCTCGGCGGCGGCAATACCGGCCGCAACACGACCATCATCCGCTCGAACTATCTCTACGACGAGTCGGCCGCCCTCTACGACCACGCCGTGAAGCTGTGGGAGGGCCTGTCCGAGGACCTCAACTACAACACGATGTATTCGCCGCGCGGCGTGATGATGCTGTCGCACAACGTGCACGACCGGCAGGTCTTCAAGCGCCATATCCATGCCAACCGCCTGAACGGCGTCGACAACGAATGGCTGACGGCGGAGGAGGCGAAGGCCTTCTGTCCGCCTTTGAACATTTCCCGCAACGTGCGCTATCCGGTCGAGGGCGCGGCGCTGCAACGGCGCGGCGGCACGGCGCGGCACGACGCGGTGGCCTGGGGCTATGCGCGTGCCGCCTCGGCGCGCGGCGTCCATGTCATCCAGAACTGCGCCGTCACCGGCGTCCGGCGCGGCTCGGACGGGGCGGTGCAGGGCGTCGAGACGAGCCGGGGCTTCATCGGCGCGAACAAGATCGGCGTCGTCGCGGCCGGCTCCACCTCCGTCGTGATGGAGATGGCCGGCATCCGCATGCCGCTGGAGAGCTTCCCGCTCCAGGCGCTCGTCTCGGAGCCGGTGAAGCCGGTCTTCCCCTGCGTCGTCATGTCGAACACGGTCCACGCCTATATCTCGCAGTCCGACAAGGGCGAACTGGTGATCGGCGCCGGCACCGACCAGTATCCGTCCTACAGCCAGGCCGGCAGCCTCCACATCCTCAACCACACGCTCGACGCGATCTGCGAGATGTTCCCGATGTTCCGCCGCATGCGCATGCTGCGCTCCTGGGGCGGCATCGTCGACGTGACGCCGGACCGCTCGCCGATCCTGTCGAAGACCCCGGTCAAGGGCCTCTACGTCAATTGCGGCTGGGGCACCGGCGGCTTCAAGGCGACGCCCGGCTCCGGCCATGTCTTTGCCCATACGATCGCGCGCGACGAGCCGCATCCGATCAACGCGCCCTTCAATCTCGACCGCTTCGTGAGCGGCCGCTTCATCGACGAAGCGGCGGCCGCGGCCGTGGCGCACTGACGAGCGAGACCGATGCTCCTGATCCATTGTCCCTATTGCGAGGAAGCGCGGCCGGAGCTCGAGTTCCGCCATGCGGGCGAGGCGCATGTGCCGCGCCCGGCCGGCGATGCCGGCCTCTCCGACGCCGAGACCGCCCAGCGCCTCTACTATCGCTCCAACGAGCGCGGCCTCGTCTTCGAGCGCTGGCGGCATTTCTCCGGCTGCGGCAAGTTCTTCAACGCCGTGCGCCACAGCGTCACCGACAAGTTCGTCATGACCTACAAGGCCGGCGAGCCGAGGCCCGAGATCACCGAGGACATGGCACGGCGCGCCGGCTTCGACGCCAATGTCGCGCCGCGCGTCATGGGCGACGCCGCCCACACGCCGGTCGCCCGGACGGAGGCCCAGCAATGACCGAGCGCTTCCGCATTCCGGGCGCCGGCCGGCTCGATTCGGCGCGCCGCGTCACCTTCACCTTCGACGGCAACCGCTACGAGGGCCGGGAAGGCGACACGCTGGCCTCGGCGCTTCTCGCCAACGGCGTGCATCTGACCGGCCGTTCGTTCAAGTATCACCGGCCGCGCGGCATTCTCGGCATCGGCTCGGAAGAGCCGAACGCGCTGGTCGAGATCCGGCGGGACCGCGCCCGGCGCCAGCCGAATGCGCGGGCGACGGTGCAGCCGCTCTATGACGGGCTGGCGGCGACGAGCCAGAACCGCTGGCCGACGCTCGATTTCGATATCGGCGGCATCAACCAATATGCCTCGCGCTTCCTGCCGGCCGGCTTCTACTACAAGACCTTCATGTGGCCGAAGGGCTTCTGGCACCGGGTCTACGAGCCGAAGATCCGCGCCGCCGCCGGTCTCGGCCGGGCGCCCGCCGATCCGGATCCCGACCGCTACGCCAACCGCTTCGCCCATGTCGATCTTCTGGTCGTCGGCGGCGGCGCGGCCGGTCTCTGCGCCGCCGTCGCGGCCGGCGAGGCGGGGGCCTCCGTCATCCTCTGCGACGAGAATGCCGAGTTCGGCGGCTGGCTGCGCGCCGAGCGGAGCGCCACGGTGGATGGGGCGCCGGCGATGCGCTTCGTCGCCGATCTCGTCGCCCGTCTCCAGGCGCTGCCGAATGTCCGGCTTCTGCGCCGCGCGACGGCCTTCGGCTACTATGTCCAGAACATGGTGGCGATCGCCGAGGAACTGACCGACCATCTGGCCGCGCCCGATCCAGCCCTGCCGCGCGAGCGGCTCTGGCAAGTGCGGGCGAAGAAGGTGGTGCTCGCCACCGGTTCGATCGAGCGCCCGCTGGTCTTTCCCGACAACGACCGGCCGGGCGTGATGCTGGCCGGCGCGGCCCGGACCTATCTCAACCATTACGGCGTCGCGCCCGGCCGCCGCATCGCCGTCTTCACCGCGCATGACAGCGCCTATGCGGCGGCGGCGGACCTGCGCCGCGCCGGGATCGACGTGCCGGTGCTGATCGACCTGCGGGAGGAGCCCGACGACGCCCTGGTGCGCGAGGCGCGCAATCTCGGCATCGAGGTCCTCGCCGGCTATTCGGTCGCCGCCCTTCGCGGCCACAAGCGCGTGCGCGGGCTGAAGGTGGAGGAGACCCGCACCGGCGGCGACCAGCGCGGCTTCGACTGCGACGCGCTTCTGATGTCCGGCGGCTTCACGCCCTCGGTCCATCTCTTCTCGCAGTCGCGCGGCAAGCTGAAGTTCGACGCGGCCTGCCAGGCCTATGTGCCGGGCGAATACGCGCAGGACTGCGCCTCCGTCGGCGCCTGCGACGGCGATTTCGACCTCGCCTCGGCCATCCGCGCCGGGCGGGCGGCGGGTCTCGCCGCCGCCGGGGACGCGGGCGAGGCGGCGCTGCCGCTGGTCGAGGGCGCCGCGCGCTTCGGCGGCGGCGCGGCCGGTGCGACGCCGACCGCCCGGCCGGGCCGCTGGCGCAAGGCCTTCGTCGACTTCCAGAACGACGTGACGGCGAACGACATCCGCCTCGCGACGCAGGAGGGCTTCCGATCGGTGGAGCATATCAAGCGCTTCACCACCAACGGCATGGCGACCGACCAGGGCAAGACCTCGAACATCCACGGCATCGGCGTCGCCGCCGAGGCGCTCGGCGTGACGATGCCGCAGGTCGGTCTTACCACCTTCCGCGCGCCCTTCACCCCGGTCACCTTCGGCACGATCGCCGGCCCGGCGCGGGGGGATCTCTTCGATCCCGTCCGCCGCACGCCCATCCATGACAGCGCCGAGGCGGAAGGCGCCGTCTTCGAGGATGTCGGCAACTGGAAGCGCGCCTGGTACTTCCCGCACGGCGCCTCGATGCACGATGCGGTGAAGCGCGAATGCCGCGCCGTGCGCGACGCGGCCGGCATGTTCGACGCCTCGACGCTCGGCAAGATCGAGGTCGTCGGCCCGGATGCCGCCGCCTTTCTCGACCTTCTTTACGCGACGCCGCTCGCCAGCCTCGGCATCGGGCGCTGCCGCTACGCGATCATGCTGTCCGAGGCGGGCTATGTGATCGACGACGGCATCGTCGCGCGGCTCGGGCCGAACCGCTTCCATGTGACGACGACGACCGGCGGCGCGGCGCGCGTCCTCAACCATATGGAGGACTATCGCCAGACCGAGTTCCCGCATCTGAAGGTCTGGCTGACCTCGATCACCGAGGAATATGCGACGATCGCGGTGCAGGGCCCGAAGGCGCGCGAGATCGTGGTGCCGCATTTCGAGGGCGCCGACGTCTCGAACGAGGCCTTCCCGCATATGTCGGTCGCGGAGGGGCGCTTCCTCGGCGTGCCCTGCCGCTTCTTCCGCGTCTCCTTCACCGGCGATACCGGCTTCGAGATCAACGTGCCGTCGCGCTACGGCCGGGCGGTTTGGGACGCCTTGCGCGAGATCGGCCGGCCCTTCGGCCTCCAGCCCTATGGCACGGAGGCGATGCACGTCTTGCGCGCCGAGAAGGGCTATATCATCGTCGGCCAGGAGACCGACGGCACGGTGACGCCGGCCGATGCCGGGCTGAACTGGGCCGTCTCGAAGAAGAAGGCGGATTTCGTCGGCAAGCGCGGCATGCAGCGCCCCGATCTTCTCTCGGCCAACCGCAAGGAACTGGTCGGCCTTCTGACCCGCAATCCGCTGACCGTCCTGGAGGAGGGCGCCCAGATCGTCGCCGATCCGCGCCAGGCGAAGCCGATGACCATGATCGGCCATGTCACGTCGAGCTACTGGTCGGAAACGCTCGGCCGCTCGATCGCGCTGGCGCTCGTGCGCAACGGCCGGGCGCGGCTCGGCGAGGAGCTTTTCGTGCCGATGCCGGAGGGCGACGTCGCGGTCGAGATCATCGATCCGGTCTTCTACGACCGGCAGGGGGAGAAGCTGCATGGTTGAGGTGCGACACCTCCCGGCCATCCGGGCGCTCTCGCCGCTCGACGGCCATTATCACGGCGCCGCCGGTCTGGCGCTCACCCCGGCGCCGGCCCGCACGCTGATCAGCCTGCATCTTTCGGAAAGCGCCGCCGGCCCGGTCGGCGCGGCGCTCGGCCTCGCTCTGCCGAACCGGCCGAAGACCAGCGCCGAAGGCGAAGGCCTCGCCGTTCTCTGGCTCGGGCCGGACGACCTCCTTCTCCTCGCCGAGGAAGCGGGCGACGCCGCGCCGGCGGAGCTCGTCGCGCGCATCGAGGCGAGCGGCAGCGCCGAGCAGTCGGCGGTCGACGTGTCGGACCGCTTCGTCGCGATCGCCCTCGACGGCTGGGCGGCCGAGGCGGTCCTTGCCAGCGGCTGCCCGCAGGATCTGCGTCTTCCCGCCTTTCCGGTCGGCGCGGTCAGCCGCTCGGTCCTGGCGCGGGCCGAGATCGTGCTCTGGCGGCGAAGCGAGACGCGGTTCGAGCTGTTCTGCGGCCGCTCCTTCGCCGACTATGTCTGGGACTATCTGGTCGAAGCGACGCGCGCCCCGGCGCTCTAGGAACAGAAGATCCCGCCTCGTTGCGCGATGATTCGTCGGACGGCCGCCCATCGGGCGGCCGTTGCCTGATCGGGCGCGCGATCTCGCAAGTCGGCGCGGGCCGGGATCGGCGACATTTACTTCGTCGCTGACAAACGGATGTTGCGAAACGATTTTATTCCGAGGCGTCAGTTCCGCTCCTCTTTACCTGCCGTGGTCGAGGCCACAGAAAAGGCACCAGGGAGGGGCGCGATCGCCCCTTGAGTGGAGAGCAGGGGAACCATGATCAGAACCGAAACCGTCCGCAACATCCTGTCCTGGTACGAGGGCGAGACTCCCGGTCTCAAGGCCAATCTGTCCCGCCTCCTGATGCATGGCCGCCTCGCCGGCACGGGTCGTCTGGTCATCCTGCCGGTCGACCAGGGTTTCGAGCACGGCCCGGCGCGGTCCTTCGCGCCGAACCCGGCCGCCTACGACCCCCATTACCTCTATCAGCTCGCGATCGAGGCCGGCGTTTCCGGCTATGCCGCGCCGCTGGGTCTTCTGGAACAGGGCGCCGACACCTTCGCCGGCGAAGTGCCGCTGATCCTGAAGGTCAACAGCGGCAACTCGCTCGCCGCCTCCGCCAACGACCAGGCGCTGACCGGCACGGTGGACGACGCGATGCGGCTCGGCTGCGTCGGCGTCGGCTTCACCATCTATCCGGGCTCGGACATGGCCTATGACATGATCGAGGAACTGCGCCAGATCAGCCACGAGGCGAAGTCGCGCGGCCTGCTCAGCGTCGTCTGGTCCTATCCGCGCGGCGGCAAGATCACCAAGGGCTCCGGCGAGACCTCGCTCGACATCATCGCCTATGCCGCCCATATCGCGGCGCTGATGGGGGCGACGATCATCAAGGTGAAGCTGCCGAGCGACGGGATCGATCTCGACGCGGCGAAGTCCTCCTACGAGAAATACGACGTGCCGCATGCGACGATCGCCGAACGCGTGCGCCACATCATGCAGGCGAGCTTCAACGGCAAGCGTGTCGTCGTCTTCTCGGGCGGCGAGGCGAAGACCCGCGAAGACCTCCTCGACGAGGTGCGCGGCATCCGCGAGGGCGGCGGCAACGGATCCATCATCGGCCGCAACTCGTTCCAGCGCTCGAAGGACGAGGCGCTGAAGCTGCTCGGCGAGATCATGGACATCTACGCCTGAGAACGGAGCCCGGCCGTCGCGGGAGCCTGCAAGCTTCCGCAGCGGCATGAAATCCTGATCCCGTCAAGATAACGCCGCCGTGAACCCGCCGCGATTGCGCCGAGGCTCGCGGCGGCGCTTTCGCTTGGAAAGCCGTTCACTTTCAATGGCTTCGCTTCGGTTTGCGGTTGGAATATCGCGCTCTCGTGCCGTCCGATTTGTTGCCGGACTGCAACAGGCGCTTCTGGATCGAAGGCCTTGCCGCTTGTTGGCCACATGGCTGTGGATCACTTGGATGGGCAGACGAGTTCGGTAGTCACGAAAAACCCGCGCGGCGATCCGCGACCGCCGACTCTCAAGAACCACCCGCCGCGAGGCGGGACGAATGCTGGAGTATCAATCATGAAGCGTTTCGCTCTTCTTCTGGCCGCCACGGCCCTCGCCACCCCGGCCTTCGCGGCCGACGTCATCACCGAGGAGCCGCCGGCGCCGGCCCCAGTGGAACTCGCCCCCGCCTATAACTGGACCGGCCTCTATATCGGCGGTCAGGCCGGCGTCGCCATCGGCGGCTCGAACGGCGCGATCGGCGGTTTCGGCGACTATCCCTACGACGTCCTGACCTATAGCAAGGATTCGAGCACCGGCTTCACCGGCGGCGGCCATATCGGCTACGACTACCAGATCAACAACTTCATCATCGGCGGCGTCGCCGACTTCAACTATGTCGACGTCAACAAAGGCAACGGCGCGACCTTCGAGAATCTCGCGGGCACCGGCAACAGCCTCACCAACGATGTCGACATCAACTATTTCGGCACGGTGCGCGGCAAGGTCGGCTATGCGATGGACCGCGTCGCGGTCTATGCCACCGGCGGTCTCGCCTATGGCGGCGTGGACAACGACGTGAGCACCAGCGGCTTCACCTCGCCGGGCGGCACGGTCTACAGCGCCTCCGTCGAGCGCGACGAGGACAAGGTCGGCTACACGGTCGGCGGCGGCGTCGATTTCCTGGCGACGCAGAACATCTCCTTCGGCCTGGAATATCTCTATACCGACCTCGGCAAGGCGAAGACCGAGACGACGTTCAATGCGGTCGGGGCCTCCGCCTTCGGCGATCCGGCCAGCTTCACGACCGAGACGAAGACCGATCTCGACTTCCACACGATCATGGCCAAGGCGTCCTATCGCTTTAACTAGTAAGGTTAACGCCTTAACCTTTCTCACGAAACTGGGATAACAAAATGCCCGCCGGGGTTCTCCTCCGGCAGGCATTTTAATTCAATGGCAAGGATTGGAGCTTAGAAACAATTCACCAAGGCGGTTCGCAAGGCTCAGGCAAGGCGAAGCTGCATTCGGGTGCTTCGCCGAAAGCGGGCCCCGGGACGGAAAGCAACCGGCGCGGCCGCGAGGCGGCGCCATTGTGTCGGCAGGAGCGATGCCGGCCCGCGGGCGCGGGCGGTCGTGCCTGTATCAATACGGAGTACCTCCCATGAAACGCATCGCTCTTCTCCTGGCTTTCGCGGCCGTGTTCGCGACCCCCGCTCTCGCCGCCGACATCACCTATGACGAGCCGCCGGCCCCGGCGCCGGTCGAGATGGCCCCGGCCGCGAACTGGACCGGCGTCTATGTCGGCGGTCAGGCGGGCGGCGCCTTCGGCGGCTCGAAGGGCGCGGCCGGCGTCGATGGCTTCCCGAACGACACCGCGACCTATCGCAAGGGTTCGGATGCCGGCTTCACCGGCGGCGCCCATGTCGGCTACGACCACCAGATCAACAACTTCATCGTCGGCGGCGTCGCGGACTTCAACTATATCGACAAGGACAAGAAGAACGGCGTCGTTCTCGAGAACGGCACGGTCAACGACGCGTCCTACGAGAGCAAGGCCGATCTGAAGTATTTCGGCACCGTTCGCGGCAAGGCCGGCGTCGCGGTCGATCGCGTCGCCGTCTACGGCACGGGCGGTCTGGCCTATGGCAAGGTGAATGACGGCGTGTCCGGTAACGGCACGTTCACCTCGGCCAACGGCACGACCTATTCCGCCACGGCGAATTCCGACAAGGATCAGTTCGGCTATGCGGTCGGCGGCGGCGTCGACGTCCTCGCCACGCAGAACGTCTCGCTCGGCCTCGAATATCTCTATACCGATCTCGGCAAGGCGCAGTCGCAGACCAACTTCGCCGCGACGAGCCCGGTCGCCGCCGGCGACGCCTCGTCCTTCTCGGCCAAGACCAAGACGGATCTCGACTTCCACACGGTGATGGCGAAGGCCTCCTACCGCTTCAACTGATCGCTGTCAGTCATGAGAAAGGCCCGCCGGACATGCCGTCCGGCGGGCCTTTTCGCATCTTATGAAAAGGGCGATCAGAGCGGCGGCAGGCCGAGATCGGCGCGGTTCGGCAGGTCGGCGCCGCGCCGCGAGCAGGTGACGGCGGCGGCCCGGATCGCCGCGCCGATGAGCGCCTTCAATTCGTTCTCGCCGAAGCTCTCCAATGCCTGACGGGAGAGATGCCCGTCCTCGAAGAGCTTGGCGAGCATCATCGCGAAGAACGTGTCGCCGGCCCCGACCGTATCGACCACATGGACCGAAATGCCGGGGAGGGAGGCGCCGATGCCCGACTTCGCCAGCGCCACCGCGCCCTTCTCGCCGCGCGTGCAGACGGCGAGGCTGGCGCCGGCCGCGACCCAGTCGCCGAGGACGGCTTCGATGGAGCGCCCCGGATAGAGCTGCGACAGGTCCTCGTCGCTCGCCTTCACCAGCGCGGTCATCGGCACGAGTTCGGCCACCTTTGCCCGCCAGATGTCGAGATCGGGCACGACCGAGGCGCGGATATTCGGATCGTAGGAGATGAAGCGCCGGTCCTTCTCCTGCTTCACCAGCCGCACCAGGGCGGAGGCGGTCGGCTCGCTCACCGTCGTATAGGAGCCGCCGATATGGATCGCGGCGACCTCGTCCGGCAGCGCCGCCGGCACCTCTTCCGGCGCGATGGAGCGGTCGGCCGTGCCTTCGGTGTAGAAGGAATATTCCGGCACGCCCGCCGCCGAGAGCGACACCATGGCGAGCGTCGTGTTGCGCTCGGTATGGATCAGGAAGCGCTGGTCGATCTTCTCCTGCTCCATGAAGGCGCGCAGGCGCCGGCCGTAGAGATCGCCCGAGATCTTCGAGAAGAAGGCCGAGCCGTGGCCGAGCCGGGCGAGGCCGAGCGCGGCGTTGAGCGCCGAGCCGCCGATCCGCGCCGAAAGATTGATGCGCGACACATCCGCGTCGAGATCGGCGAAGACGTCGAACAGCGAGTCGCCGCAGGACAGAAACATCGTGATGAACCCCCTCCGTCCGGCGGCCTGTCCCGCCTTTCGTCTCGCTCTCGGCTAGCAGGAAATCGCCGCCTGGGAAACTCGGGCGAGCGTCGCTTCGGTCAGCGCAGGCCGAAGGTGCCGAAGGCCGGCACCTTCACCGCCAGCCGCCAGGGATCGAGACCGGCGACGAGGCCGAGGAGATTGATCTCGACGCCCGCCGTGCGGCCGAGCGACAGGCCGGCAAAGCCGAAGAGCGACAGGCGGAGGTCCCCCCGGTCGCGGTCGAAGACCGCGAGGCGCCCGTCGGACGGATAGTCGCGGCCGACCGCGACGGGCGGCAGGGCGGTGCGCAGCCCCGGCACATGACGCAGCACGTATTCGACGAAGGTGTTGGAGTTCGGCCCCGGAAAGATGTGATAGCCGCCGGCCATCGCATAGGGATAGGAGGCGAGTGCCTCGCGCACCGCCGGAAGGACCGCCTCGGCCGCCGGGCCGTGGCGTTCGAGCACGAGGCGGGGCGGGTTGGAATACCAGCGGCCGTCCGGCGGATAGGCGTTGCGGCGGATCGGCATGCCCCAGCCGACCTTGTCCCAGCGCTCATAGGCCGCGCCGCCCTTCTCCTTCACGACGATCCAGGAATGTTCGGACAGCGCCCCCTTGAGGCCGCCGGTGCGCGCGGCGAAGACATAGAGCGCCGCCTCGCGATCCGCCTGCGGTGCGGGCAGGAGCCGGGCGCTCGTCCAGTCGGCGTCGCGCCAGCTCGCCGGATGGTTGCCGGCGGTCCAGAGCGCGACGGCGAGCGCCGCCGGCAGCAGATAGACGAGACCGAGAAGCAGGAGGGCGAGTTTCAAGACGCGCGGCATTCGCAGAGACGGGATGACGGGAGGCGCCATGCGATCGGGGTTCCGTGGCGTTGCAGTCATATGGTGGTAAGGACCTGGCCGCGAAAGGCGGCGGATCGCCGCTTCGGAAAGGGAAGGCCGCGATGGAAAATCCGATTGTCGTCGAGGTGACGCGGGGCGGACGGGTGGAGAGCCGGCATCGCGGCGCCTTCGCGGTGGTCGATGCCAAGGGGCGGGCGGTGCATGCCGCCGGCGACATCGAGGCGCCGGTCTTCCCGCGCTCGGCGGTGAAGGTGCTGCAGGCGCTGCCGCTGATCGAGAGCGGTGCGGCCGACCGCTTCGGGCTCGGTGCGCGCGAATTGTCGCTGATCTGCGCTTCGCATTCGGGCGAGGAGGGCCATGTCGCGCTCGCCTCGGACATCCTCGCCAAAGCGGGTCTCGGCGAGGGCGATCTCGAATGCGGCTGTCACTGGCCCTTCGCCGGCGCCGTCGCCCGGCGGATCGCCGGGGAGGGGCGCGAGCCGAACCAGCTCCACAACAATTGCTCCGGCAAGCATTCCGGCTTTCTCTGCACGGCGGTGCATCTCGGCGAGGCGACGCGCGGCTATGTCGGCGCCCGCCATCCGGTGCAGGAGCGGGTGCGCGCCGCTCTGGCGGACCTGACCGGCACGGCGCTCGATCCGGAGGAGGCCGGCATCGACGGCTGCTCCATCCCGACCTATGCCGCCCCGCTGCGCGGTTTCGCCCAGGCCTTCGCGCGGATCGTCGCGGACGAAGGCGCGGCGCCGGAGCGGCTCGCCGCCGGCCGGCGGCTGATCGAGGCCTGCATGGCCGAGCCCTGGTACATGGCCGGCACGCGTCGCGCCTGCACCCTGCTGATGGAGGCGGCGCCCGGCCGCGTCTTCGCCAAGACGGGGGCGGAAGGGGTGTTCTGCGGCGCCGTGCCCGAACTCGGCCTCGGCTTCGCCCTCAAGATCGAGGACGGGGCGACGCGGGCGGCGGAAGCGCTGACGGCCTCGCTGCTCGCACGCCTCTTCGAGCCCCACGACCCGGCGCTCGCCGCCATCTATGCCGAGCAGTCCCGCGCCGGCTTGCGCAACTGGAAGAAGACCGAGACCGGCGAGGTCCGTGCCATGGCGCTCTGACCGTCCCGTCAGAGCCAGCGCTTGTAGCGGAAGAAGATCAGCGGCAGCACCGCCGAAAGCAGCATCACGCCGAGCGCCATCGGATAGCCGAGCGCCCATTTCAGCTCCGGCATATGCTCGAAATTCATGCCGTAGATCGAGGCGACGAGCGTCGGCGGCATGAAGCCGACCGCCGCCACCGAGAAGATCTTGATGATGGCGTTCTGCTCGATCGAGATCATGCCGACCGTCGTGTCGAGGAGAAAGGTCGTCTTGTTCGACAGGAAGGCGACGAAGTCGTTCAGCGAGTGGAGGTCGCGCACCATGGCCTTGGTACGGGCCCGCGCCTCCTTCGGCGCCTTGCGCCCGATCAGCACGATCTGGAGGAAGGGCATCATCCGGTCGAGCGTCGCGAGGCTCTCGCGGGTGCGGGAGGAGAGGTCGCCCGCCGCGCCGATGCGGCGGAGGAGGCTCTTGAACTCGTGGGTGGCGATCGGCGCCTTGCCGCGCGAGGCGGTGAAGATGTCGGCGGCGATCCGGTCGAGATCGGCGGCGATCGTCTCCATCATGTCGGCGACGCGGTCGATGACCGTTTCGAGGAGGCCGATGAGGATCGTGTCGGCGGTCGGCGCCTTCGCCCGCGTCGCGTTCGGCGCGCGGGGCGGCTCGGCCTCCTCCGATTCGACGATCAGCGGCGCCTCCGTCGCGATCGCCTTCGGCAGTCCGGCCTCCGACAGGTCGCGGCAGAGCTTGCCGGAAAAGATGGCGAAGGATTTCGGCTCGGTATAGCGCAGGGTGACGAGCCGGCCGCCGACGAGGATGAAGGTGACCGGGGCGAACATCGGCATGCCGCTGTCGAGACCGTAGACCACGGAGGCGGTCATGAAGTCGCCGCCGTCCTCCGAATAGAGCCGGCTCGACACCTCGATCTCGCGCATTTCCTCGCGCGTCGGCACTTCGAGGCCGCAGAAGCGCTCCACCGCCGCTTCCTCCTCGCGCGTCGGGCTGATGAGGTCGATCCAGATCGCGTCCGGCGGAATGGCGGTGCCCTGGAGCCGCGTCGCGCGGGCGCGCATCCCGTCCAGTTGATAAACGTCGATCATGGACGCACTCCACGCGGCAGACAGCGACTCGCCCGCGCTGCATCACCGTTTTGCCTGTCATCTGCAAGCGGCGCGGCGGGCGCGGCTCAGCGCGCCGTCACCGTGTCCACTGGGCAATGCAGGGTCCAGACGACGCCGCTCGGCGCGAAGTCCATGTCGACGCTGCCGCCGAGGCCGCGCGCCGTCATCTTCTGGACGACGAGCGTGCCGAAGCCGGAGCGCTTCGGCGCCTGCACAGGCGGGCCGTCGATCTCGCGCCAGGTGAGCTCGAATCGCTCGCCCGCCGACCAATGGATGCTGACATGGCCGTCCGGCACGGAGAGGGCGCCGTATTTCGCGGCATTGGTGGCGAGCTCGTGCAGCGCGAGGCCGATGGTCTGGGCGGCCGTCGGGTTGAGCTGGAGCGGCGGACCGGCGATCACGAACTGGCCGGCATCGGCGGCGCCGAAGGCCTTCAGCTGCGAGGCGACGAGCTCGGCGAGCGGCACGCTCTCCCAGCCGCGCCCGGCGAGGAGATCAGCGGAGCGGGCGAGCGAGTTCAGCGCCTCGGACAGGGTGTCGAGGAATTCCGTCGTATTGGCGCTTTCCTTGGCGGCGCGGCGGGCGATGGCGGCGATCAGGGCATATTGGTTCTTCGCCCGGTGCGTCATCTCCCGCATCAGGAAGCGGCTCTGCTCCTCCGCCTCGCGCCGCTCGCGCGAGGCCTGGGCGAGGACGCGCGAGACGTCGCCGATCTCCGCGATGCTGGTCCCGACCGGATGGGCGGGCCGGCCCTTGCCGATCGCGTCGGCCTGATGGGCGAGGGCGGCGATCGGCTCCACCAGCCGCCGGCCGAACAGCGCCGCCATGCCGGCGGAAAAGCCGAGAAGCAGAAGCACGGCGAAGATCAGCAGCCACCAGGACCGCGTGATCGGCTGGCCGATCACCGCATCCGGCACGGCGACGAGCGTCGTCCAGCCGGAAAGAGTCGAGGTGAAGTCGGCCTTGATCAGGTCGTCGCGCTCCAACTCGCCGAGCGACAGGTCGATGGAGGGATTGGTGAAGTCGACATCGCGGTTCTCCCGCAGCTTGCCGCCGGTGGCGAGCGCTGCGACGACGCGATGATGCTGGCGATCGACGACGACGGCCGACCAGGTGGCCGGCAGGTTGCGCCGCGCGACGAAGCTGCCGAGATCCTTGGCGCTGCGCGTCACGGCGAGGGCATAGACGACGCGGTCGTCGCGGATCACCGGCACCGCGACATGGAAGACGAAGTCGTTCGAGCGATCGCTGTGGAAGACGTCCGAGACCAGCGGCTGGCGCGTCTGGAACACCGCCTCGGCCATCGCCGTCTCGGCGCTCGCCTCCGGCTCGCCGATGCCGTCGCGGCGGGTGTCGGCGACGATGCGCAGATCCGGGTCGATCAGCAGCGCGTCCGAGGGCGAGGTCGCGGCCAGCGCCGAACGGGTGCGGGCGTTGAAATCGGCGAGATCGCCGGAATCGATCGCCGGCGAGGCGGCCAGCACCCGCGCCATGGTGATCATGGTGGAGAGTTCGCGATCGATCGTGTCGGACAGGATCTCGGCGGCTTCCGCGACCTGCTCCTCGGCGATGTCCGCCTGCTGCTGGGAGAAGCGCAGGATCAGGAAGGCGCTGAACAGGAGGGCTGGCACGATGATCGCCAGCGCGAAGATCGTGACATGGACGAGAAGCGGAGGCCGGCGCCAGAGCCGGGAAAATCGGAACGGGCGCAGCCCGCCGGCAGGTTGCCGCGCCGTATTCGCCTCGATCGTCATCGCCCCTGTCATTCCCGGCGCCGGGCGACATCCGTCGCCCGCGCACCGTTTCCGCTCGGTCCTTGCCGTCCGAGACTATGAACCGATCATGGCGCTTTCAACACCGATCGGACGGCGGCTCACGCGAATTGCGACAGGCCGGGCGTCGTGGCGATCACCCGGTCGACGACGTCGGAGCCCGCATGCTGGCGGGCGAAGGCGACGAGTTCTCGCGACACCGTGCCGATACCGCCCATATCGAGGCCGAGCGCCATCAGGCGCGAGCCGAGCGCCATGATGCCGCCGCCGCCGAACAGGCCGCCGCCCTCCTGGGTGCCGGTCGTGCCGGCCTGCACGATCGCCTCGTTGGCGCCGGGCGTCTCCTCGATCATCGTGTCGATCGCCGGATCGCTGCCTTCGGTCTTGATGTAGAGGAGGATCTGGCCCACCGCCTCGAGCGCCCGTTCCGGCGTCAGGCCGGTCTCCGCCGCGATCCTGCTGACGAGTTCCTGCATGAGCGACGCTCCTTTCATGCTTCGAATGATCCGCTTCGCCCTATCTAAGCACGGGCGCTCGCCGGACCACGGGTCGGAGCCCGCAGCGAGGCGGAAAAGCTGCGGAAAAATCCGGCCGGGCGCGCACATGCCACACCCGACCAAGCACGCGCAGGGTGCGACATTTTGCCGCCTAACGATCGCCATATGGCGGTAACCAGCCGGAGGCGTTCGGCTTAAAATCTGCAAGTCAATCGATTCGAACTCGTCTAGGATACGTCTTCAGCGAAACGGAGCGATGCTATGGGAGATATGCATTCGATCCCGAAGACCATTGCCGAGGCCATCGAGGCGGGGATCTCGCCGGCCAAGGCTTTTCGGATCTATTCCGATCGGTCGATCTTCGAGCTTGCGGAGGCCGCCCATGTGGAGCCGCGCCGGCTCTGTCTGATCGAGGCGGGCCTCGCCCCGACACCGGTGGAGGCGATGGCCCTCGTCGCCGCGCTCGACATGCCGCCGGCCTTTCTCGCACACCTGTCCTGACCGTCGTCAGCGTCCGTCATTGAGACGGGGCGTGACCGAATCGTCGCCGAAGCTCGTGCGGCCCGGCGCGGGCTCGCGCTCCGACTCAAGGTCCTGACGCGTCATGCCGTCCCGTGCCGCTTCGCGGTCCTCGACCGTCTCGGGCGGGACGTCCTCCTGCGGTTGATGCCTGTCGCGGTCCATCGCCATCGTCTCCGGCCTGTCTATCCCGACAACCTGGATCGGGGCTTCCCGTTCCGGTTCTGGTCCGGCGTCAGATCAGGCTCGCGCCGATATTGATGGCGAGCGCCAGGATCGTCGTGTTGAACAGGAAGGCGAGGATGGTCTGGACCAGCACGACGCGGCGCATGGCGCGGCTCGACACGGCGACGTCGGAGGTCTGCGCCGCCGCGCCGATGGTGAAGGAGAAATACAGGAAGTCGGCATAGTCGGGCTCGACCGTCTTCGGAAATTCCAGCCCGCCGACCGGCTTCGAGCCCGTGCCGTAGAACAGCCGGGCATAGTGCAGGGTGATCACCGTGTGGATGAAGGCCCAGGAGATCGCGATCGTCAGGCCGGCGAGGCCGAGATGCGACAAAGGCGGCTTCTGGTCGCCGGGCCCCGAGACATGCAGCTCGATGCCGATCGCGGCGAGGCTGACGAGGGTCGCGGCGATCGCCAGGGCAAGGACGATCCATTCCGCCTCGTCCTGCTTCGCCGCGCGCCGGCGCAGCGAGGCGATGTCGGCGCGCAGCATCTGCACCCAACTGGTGACGAGGTAGAGCATCGCGCCGGCATTCCATCCGATGAGGCCGCGCGTGCTCGGCCGGTGCTCGGCCGGCAGCAGTCCCCAGACGGCGAGCCCGACAAGGGTGGCGATCACGAGGCGCGGCCTCAGGCGGATCATCCGCCAGACGCGGCGATGGACGGGAAGGGCGGTCATGCCTTGCCTTCGGCGGCGCCGAGCCGCGCCAGATGGGTCTTGAGGTCGAAATCGTGCCGGGCGACCTCGTCGCGCGCCAGGCGGAAGTCGGCGGCGAGAAGGCGGCGTCCCGCCATATGCTCGCCCGGCCGGTTCACCGTCTCGATGCCGAGAAAGTCGTCGCCCCGGAAGGAATAGGCGACGAGCCGCCCGTCGCCGCCATCGGCGACATGGACATGATCGGCCCCCGCGGTGAGACCGGCGATCTGGAGCTTCAGCCCGCCCTGGTCGCTCCAGAACCAGGGCACGCTGTCATAGGGCCGCGCCTCGCCGAGAAGGACGGAGGCGACGCATTTCGCCTGATCCACCGCGTTCTGCACCGATTCGAGCCGTACGGGACCGCGCGCGTGGCGGCTTTCGAAGACCGCGCAGTCGCCGATGGCGAAGATCGCCGGATCGCTGGTCACCATGAAACGATCGACGCGGATGCCGCCGGCGCAGTCGAGCCCCGCCGCCTGGGCGAGCTCGTCCCGAGGCTCGACGCCGACCGCGACGAGCACGAGATCGGCGGCATGGAAGCCCGCCGCCGTCTCGACCCCCTCGACCCGCGCCGTGCCGGTGAGGCGAAGGACGCGCTGGTCGAGCAGCACCGTCGTTCCCATCGCGCGATGGGCGGCGAGGAAGAAGTCCGAGACGGGCGGCGAGACGACGCGGCCCATCAGGCGCGGGCCGGCTTCGAGCACCGTGACGGCGAGGCCCCGGCCGCGCGCCGAGGCCGCGACCTCCAGCCCGATGAAGCCGCCGCCGATCACGAGGAGCCGTTCCGCCCGGCCGAGTTCCGTGCGCAAGACTTCCGCGTCCGCCGCGCCGCGCAGCATGTGGACGCCGGCTAGGTCCGCGCCATCGACCGCGAGGCGGCGATTGCGCGCGCCGGTCGCCAGCGCCAGCCGGTCGTAGGGAAGGGCGCGGCCGGAGCGAAGCGAGACGCGCTGCGTGGGCCGGTCCAGACGCACGGCCGGATCGTTCGCCAGGACCTCAATGCGTTGGTCGGCGAAGAAGGCGTCCGGCCGCAGCGCCAGGCGCTCGAAGCCGAAATCCTCCTGGAGATAGGCCTTCGACAAGGGCGGGCGCTGATAGGGCAGACGATCCTCGTCGCCGACGAGGGTGATCGAACCGGCAAAGCCGCCCTGGCGCAGGCTGACGGCCACCTGCAGGCCGGCCTGTCCCGCTCCGACGATGACGACGCGCTCCATGCCTTCTTCCCCTTGTCGCTCGGCGGGCAGCGATGCCATGGGGACGAGACCGCCGGCAAGCTTCAAACCGCGCGACGCATTTGCTAGTCCCGCCCGGCAACCTGAGGAAGGACAGTTCCATGAGCATTCGCCGCATCGAGCCCGGAAAGCGCATGTCGGGCGCCGTGATCCATGGCGATACGGTCTATCTCGCCGGCCAGGTCGGCGACCCGGATGGCGGCATCGCCGAACAGACGGCGAGCGCGCTGGCCGAGGTGGACCGCCTCCTCCAGGCCGCCGGCTCCTCCAAGTCGAAGATCCTTTCGGCCCAGATCTGGCTGAAGGACATCGCCGACTTCGGCGCGATGAACACCGTCTGGGACGCCTGGATCGATCCGGCGAACCCGCCGGCCCGTGCCACCATGGGCAAGGCGGATCTCGCTACCCCCGATTATCTGGTCGAAGTCATCGTCACCGCCGCGCTCTGAGCCTCCGGCCGGCGGTCAGACCATGAGCTGGCCGCCATTCACCTCGATCACCTGGCCGGTCAGGTAGCCGGACAGGCGCTCGGAGGCGAGGAACAGATAGGCGGGGGCGCAGTCCTCCGCCGTGCCGAGACGCTTCATCGGGATCGCCTCGGCCGTCGCCTTCAGCTTCTCCTCCGACGAATAGCGGCGGTGGAAGTCGGTCATGATCGTGCCCGGCGACACGGCATTGACGCGGATGCCGTCCGGGGCGAGCTCGCGGGCGAGCGCCCGCGTCCAGGTCGAGAGAAAGGCCTTGGCGCTGGAATAGAGCGAGGAGCCGGGACTGCCGCCGATCCGCG
This sequence comes from Aureimonas endophytica, assembly GCF_014642635.1. Classification (GTDB taxonomy): domain Bacteria; phylum Pseudomonadota; class Alphaproteobacteria; order Rhizobiales; family Rhizobiaceae; genus Plantimonas; species Plantimonas endophytica. The sequence goes on along the minus strand of NZ_BMIQ01000013.1, from coordinate 40,477 downwards.
CCGAGATGGACGAGGTGTTGACGATCGCGCCATGTCCGGCGCCCTTCAGGGCGGGCAACAGCGCCGTCGTCAGCGAAACGACCGAGCGGATGTCGAGGTCGAGGATGCGGTCGTATTCCGCGTCCGTCACCGTGGCGGCCGGGATGCGCCCGCCCATCGTGCCGGCATTGTTGACGAGGACGTCCACCCGTTCGCCCTTGTCCAGGATCGCCTCGGCCAGCGCCTGGCCGCTGCCCGGCGCGCCGAGATCGGCGGTGAGGAGGGTCAGCCGGGCGAGGGCGTCCGCGTCGAGACCCGGCGTCAGGTCGCGGGCGACATAGTCCTCGCTGCGCCCGGCATGGGCGACGACCTCGGCGCCCGTCGCCAGAAAGGCGCGCGCCACCGCCGCGCCGATGCCGCGCCCCGCGCCGGTGACGACGACGCGCCGGCCGGCGAACAATGTCGGCTCGAAACCGTGATTCATTCCCCATTCCCTCCCTTGCCCGGCCGGCTGGCCGCCAGAACCGCGCCCGCCGTGACGGCGAGCCAGCCGGCGATGATCAGCAGCCCGCCCGTCGGCGCGGCGCCTTCGAACAGACGCTCCCCGGAAAAGAAGCGATAGGCGAGATCGCCGGAGAAGAGAACCGTGCCGGCGAGAACGACGAGACCGGCCTGGGGCGCGAGGCGCAGGCGCGCCGGCGGCGCGAGGGCCAGCGCCAGGAGCGCCGGCGCGTGGACGAGGGCGATGCCGGCCGCCGTCGCCATCAGCCGCGCTTCGCCGGTGCCATGGGCCGAGACGGCCGCCATGGCGGTGCCGGCGGCGCCGACGAGCCCCGCCGCGCCGGCGAGAAGCGGTTCCAGTCGCATCGCGTTTCCTTTCCGATCCTGCCACGTCCCGGGATTGCCTTGCCCGCGCGGCTCCGTTCATATCGCGCCATGTCGGCGCCATCATCCGTTTCCGAAATCGAACTTGCCACCATGATCGACGCCGCCCTCCTGGCGGGCAGGCGCATCATGCGCGGCTTCGGGGGCGCGCGGACGCATGATGCGAAGGCGGACGGCTCGCCCGTCACCGAATGCGACCGCGAGGCCGAGGAGCTGATCGCGGATCGCCTGCGGCCGGTCTTCGCTGGCCTGCCGATCGTGGCAGAGGAGGCGGTCTCGACCGGCCACGTGCCGCCGGAGCTCGGCCGCCGCTTCCTGCTCGTCGATCCGCTCGACGGCACGCGCGAATTTGTCGCCGGCCTGCCGGACTTCACCGTCAACATTGCCGTCGTGGAAGAGGGCGCGCCGGTTGCGGGCGTCGTCTTCGCGCCGGCCTTCGGCGAACTGTTCTTCACCGCCGGGCGGGGCGCCTTCAAGGAGATCGTCGAGGCGGAGGGCGCGCGCCGCGACGCGCATCCGATCGCCGCTCGGATCGCGCCGGAGCGCCTCATCGCCGTCGTCAGCCGCTCGCATTACGATTCCGACGCCGATGCCTTTCTGGGCACTCATGCGATCGACGCCGTCGTGCCGGTCGGCTCGTCGCTGAAATTCTGCCGCATCGCCGAAGGGGCGGCCGATCTCTATCCGAAGCTCGGCCGGACGATGGAATGGGACACGGCGGCCGGCCATGCCGTGCTCCAGGCGGCCGGCGGCGCGGTGCTGCGGCGCGACGGTTCGCCGCTCGCCTATGGCAAGCGCGGCCTTGCGGGCGAGGCGGATTTCGCCAATCCGCATTTCTACGCGCGCGGCCGGGAGAGCTGAGGCGGCGCTCGGGAAGCGCCGGTCGGCGCGACCATGAAAGCCGTCGATCCGCATATCGACATCGCCCGCCGCATGCGGCATTGCAGGATTCGCGACCTATCGCCGGCCGCCCAGCAAGATCGAAGACCGCCTTGACGACATCCGAGACCAAGCCCTTCGCGCCTCCCGCCGATCTCGCGCCGCCCCATGCCGAGCGCCGGCCGCTGCCGATCGAGACCCATGGCAACCGGCGCGTCGACGACTATGCCTGGCTGCGCGCCGACAACTGGCAGGACGTGTTCAAGGAGCCGAGCCTGCTCGACCCGGCGATCCGCGCCCATCTCGACGCGGAGAACGCCTATCAGGAGGCGCTTCTGGCGCCGCTGGCCCCCTTGCGCGAGGCGCTGGTCGCCGAGATGCGCGGCCGCATCAAGGAGGACGATTCCTCCGTGCCGGCGCCCGACGGCCCCTATGCCTATGGCGTCGCCTACAAGGAAGGCGCCGAATATCCGCGCTTCGTGCGCCGCCCGCGCGACGGCGGCCCGGAAAGCGAGACGGTGATGCTCGACGGCGAGGCGGAAGCGGCGGGGCGCAGCTATTTCTCGCTCGGCGACGTCGCCCATTCGCCGGACCACCAGCGGATCGCCTGGTCGCGCGACGACAAGGGCTCGGAATATTACGCCGTTTCGGTGCGCGACCTTGCCACCGGCGAGGATCTGTCGGAACGGATCGAGGATACCGGCGGCAGCGTCGTCTGGACGGCCCGCTCGGACGGCTTCTTCTATGTGCGGCTCGACGCCAATCACCGGCCGAGCCGCGTCTTCTTCCATCGCGTCGGCAGCGATCCGGCGAGCGACCGGCTCGTCTACGAGGAGACCGATTCCGGCTTCTTCATGAGCGTCGGCTCGACCCAGTCGGACGAGTTCGTGGTGATCCATATCCACGATCACCAGACCTCGGAGGCTTGGCTGATCCCGGCCGCCAACCCGGCCGCCGAGCCGCGCCTCCTCGCCGGGCGCGAGAAAGCGGTGGAATACGACGTCGACGAGGCGAACGGCACCCTCTACATCCTGACCAATGCCGACGGGGCGCGCGACTTCAAGATCGTCACCGCGCCGACCGATTCCTCGCGCCGCGCCGATTGGGTCGACTACGTGCCGCACGAGGACGGACGCCTGATCCTCGACCACATGGTCCTGAAGCGGCATCTCGTCTGGCTGGAGCGGCGCGAGGGCCTGCCGCGCATCGTGGTCAAGCGTCTCGCCGATGGCGAGGAGCATGCGATCGCCTTCGCGGAGGAAGCCTATTCGCTCGGCCTCGGCGGCACCTACGAGTTCGACACGAACACCATCCGCTTCAGCTATTCCTCGCCGACGACGCCGGGCCAGACCTACGACTACGATGTCGAGACGCGCGAGCGCCGGCTGCTGAAGACGCAGGAAGTGCCCTCCGGCCACGATCCCGACGCCTATGTCACCCGGCGCGTCTTCGCCCCCGCCGCCGATGGCGAGACCGTGCCGGTGACGCTGCTCTACCGCAAGGACACCGCGCTCGACGGCTCGGCGCCCTGCATGCTCTACGGCTACGGCGCCTACGGCATCACCATTCCCGCCTCCTTCTCGACCAATGTCCTCAGCCTGGTCGATCGCGGCTTCGTCTATGCCACCGCCCATATCCGCGGCGGCAAGGACAAGGGCTTCCGCTGGTACGAGGCGGGGCGGCGCGAGTTCAAGCCGAACAGCTTCACCGATTTCATCGCCGCCGCCGATCATCTCGTCGCCGAGGGCTATACGAGCCATGCCCGCATCGTCGCCCAGGGCGGCTCGGCCGGCGGCATGCTGATGGGCGCGGTCGCCAATCTGGCGCCGGAGAAGTTCGGCGGCATCGTCGCGGCCGTGCCCTTCGTCGACGTGCTCAACACGATGCTCGACGACACGCTGCCGCTGACGCCGCCGGAATGGCCCGAATGGGGCAATCCGATCGCCTCGGTCGAGGATTTCCACCGCATCGCCGGCTACAGCCCCTACGACAATGTCGAGGCGAAGGCCTATCCCCCGATGCTGGTGCTCGCCGGCCTCACCGATCCGCGCGTCACCTATTGGGAACCGGCGAAATGGGTCGCCCGGCTGCGCGAGAGGAAGACCGACGACAACGTCATCCTCTTCCGCACCAATATGGATGCCGGCCATGCCGGCGCTTCCGGCCGCTTCAACCGGCTGGAGGAGATCGCCCTGATCGACGCCTTCGCCCTGCATCTGATGGGCAAGGCCTGAAGGCTCGACCGGCCGGCCTCTTTGCGCAGAGGCGGTTGCTAGAAATTCCATTCCTGGCTAACGATCCTACATCGCCTTTCGATTTGGGATTGGTGCGGCCATGGGCTTTAGACGGTTCTTTCATTTCTCCGGGCGGGCCGGACGCGGGGAGTTCTGGTTGGCCGCCGTGAAGGCGTCCATCCTCACCTCGCTGGTCGGATTCGCCTTCCATCTCTTCGGCTGGAGCGTGCATGGCCTCCATCCCGCCGCAATCCGCCTGGATGGCGGCGGCATGACCGGTTTCTACGCGCCGACACTCGCGGCCGACTCGACTGCCGATCTCGTTCTTTCTCTCTTCTGGCTGGCCTGCATCTTGCCGGCCGGCATCCGCCGCCGTCACGATCGCGGCGATTGGGGATGGGATCTCGTCCTCATCGCGGCCTTCAATCTGATCGCCAAGGCGTCGCATGGCTTCGTGGGCGGCGGCGGAATCGCCGAGGGCCTGGCCTTCGTCATCCTCGTGTCGAATCTGGAGATGCTCGTCCTGCTCGGCTTCCTGCCGGGCGAGCGCGGCGGCAATGCCTTCGGCCCGGATCGGCAGGCGGAAAGCCGGGCGGCGCTCGACCGGGCGATCAGCGCCTGAGGGCTGGCGCTGGCCGCCTTCCGTTCGGGCGGTGCCTCAGCGCTCCGCGATCGGGCGCCAGGGATGGCCGATCGTCTCGGCATCGATGTCGAAGCGCCAGTAATGGCCCTGGAACGGCTGGTCGCGCCGCCGGCTGATCGGCTCGCCGAGAAGCTGGCAGAGGAGGAGCGTGCCGACGCCGCCATGGGCGACGATCGCGATGTCGCCGCCGCCCGATCCCGTCAGGATGCGGTCGAAGCCCCGGCGCACGCGCGCCTGCGCGTCGATCGCCCGTTCCCAGCCGCGCACGCTCCGCGACGGCTCGGCGAAGAAGGCGTCGGCCATCGCCTCGAATTCCGGTGGCGGCAGGAAGCCGGTGGCGCTGCGGTCGTTTTCCCGCAGGTCGGGATCGACGGCGATGGGCAGGCCGAGCGCGCCGGCCAGGATCCCCGCCGCCTCGATCGCCTTGGTCTCGTCGCTGGCCCAGATCGCGCGGATGCCGGCGAGGTCCGGCCCGGCGGCGAAGGCGCGCATGCGGGCGATGCCCCGATCCGAAAGATGCCAGCGCGGCACCGGCCGCCCGGCATCCACCACGACTTCGGGATGGGTGATGAAGAAGAGGCTGCGCAAGCGGAGGGCGGCTCCCGGTCAGGAAAACCCTCTCCCTGAGCGGGAGAGGGTGAAGCGCGGGCGTCGGATCAGCCGGCGGCCTTCTCGTACATTTCCAGGACGTGGTCCCAGTTGATCAGGCTGTCGACGAAGGCTTCGAGATATTTCGGCCGGGCGTTGCGATAGTCGATGTAATAGGAATGCTCCCAGACATCGACGCCGAGGATCGGCTGCGCGCCGTGCACGATCGGGTTCTCGCCGTTCGGCGTCTTCACGATCTGCAGCTTGCCGTCCTTGAAGGCGACCCAGGCCCAGCCGGAGCCGAACTGCGTGACGCCGGCCTGGATGAAGTCGGCCTTGAACTTGTCATAGCCGCCGAGATCGGAATCGAAGGCCGTCTGGAGCTTGCCCGGCAGGTTGCGGCCGCCGCCGCCCTTCTTCATCCACTGCCAGAAATGGATGTGGTTGTAGTGCTGGCCGGCATTGTTGAAGAGCGGCTGGTTCTTGCCATAGGCCTCCTTCATCACCTCTTCGACGGACTTGTCGCCGAGGCCGGCCTCGGCCGCCAGCTTGTTGCCGGTTTCGACATAGGCGTTGTGGTGCTTGTCGTGGTGGAACTCGAGGGTTTCCTTCGACATGAACGGCTCCAGCGCCGTGTAGTCGTAGGGAAGCGGCGGAAGCGTGAATGCCATGATGCTGGTCTCCTCTTCGGGGTCTCGAAGCGCGGCGTGGCACGCCGTTCGAAACCGCGCCCCTAGATAGGACAAAAGGGCGATTCGTCTAAGGTCTCTTCGCGCTTCGGCCGGCATCCGGCGGCTTGCGCGGGGCTTAACACGCTTGCGTCATCGGCGCGCCGCGCCGGAACCTCGTCCGTCCCGCGCGGTTGTGCCGGAAACGAGAACGGAGACGCGAGGCTGGTGCCCGACGTTGCTCCGCGACGAGGTCGACTGGCTATGGTTCCGCTTTCCACGAACGGCGTCTCGCGCCGCAGATTCCTCACCGGCCTCGGCCTCGGGGCCACGGCGCTCGCCAGCGGCTGCATGAGCGGCGGGCGGGCCCGCATCGCCGATTCCGCCGTCGGTCCGGTCTATTACTCGCCCGAATATGGCGGCAACGGCTATGGCCCGGAAGAGGCCTATCGCGGCGCGCCCGGCGGCGTGCCGGCCGAATATGTCGCCATGTACGGGCCGATCGAGGACAACGGCTTCCTCATTCCCGGCATCGACTTCCGCCGCGTCGATCCGCGCTACTTCCGGCAGGTCGTCGCCGATCCGACCGGCGCCGCGCCCGGCACGATCACCATCGATACGGCCTCGCGCTTCGCCTATCTCTCGCAGGGCGGCGGCACGGCCGTGCGCTACGGCGTCGGCATCGGCCGCGATGGCTTCGCCTGGGCGGGCGACGCCAATGTCCAATGGAAGCAGAAATGGCCGAAATGGACGCCGCCCTCGGAGATGATCGCCCGCCAGCCGGAGCTCGAGGTCTATCGCGACGGCATGCAGGCGGGCCTGAAGAACCCGCTCGGCGCCCGCGCGCTCTATCTGTTCCATGACGGGCAGGACACGCTCTACCGCCTGCACGGCACGCCGGAATATTGGACGATCGGCCATGCCGTCTCCTCCGGCTGCGTGCGCTTCATGAATCACGACATCATCGATCTCTACGATCGGGTGCCGACCGGCGCGAAGGTGCGGGTGATCCAGGGCGGCGGCATCGCCTGAGGCCGAACGGCGAGCGCTCCAGGAACGGGAGGCGGCAAACGGCGTTGCGCAACGCCGGCTCCCGATGGAAGGAACGCCCGAATGCGCCACGATGTCTGTGCCCTGTCCGACCTGTCCGTCGAGGGAATGACGGAAGTCGAGGCGCAAGGCCTCAAGATCCTCCTTCTGCGCGAGCCCGGCGATCGGGTCCAGGCCCTTGGCGGCCTCTGCCCGCACAAGGGCGCGCCGCTGAAGGACGGAATGCGCGTCGGCTCGAAGCTGATCTGTCCCTGGCATCATGCGATCTTCGATGTCGCGACCGGCGATCATCTGGAGCCGCCCGGCAAGGGCTGCCTCAACCGTTTCGCGGCGAGCGTCGAGGACGGCCGCGTCTTCGTGGAGATCGCCGAAGGGCAGGGCCTGCATCGCCCGGAGGTCGAGGCCGCCCAGCGCCGGCGGGGTGGTGACAAGCTCTTCGCGATCGTCGGAGCGGGCGCGGCCGGGCTCGCCTGCGCCGAGGAACTCGTCAAGCTCGGCTTCGACGGCCGGATCGTGATGATCTCGCCGGAGGCCGAGCCGCCCTATGACCGCACCGACCTGTCGAAGACCTATCTTGCCGGCAAGCTGCCCGACGAGAAGCTGCCGCTCGCCGCGCCCGAGGCGCTGGACGGGCTCGGCATCGAGCGCCGCACCGCCACGGTCACGCGGGTCGATCCGTCGGCACGGGAAATCCGGTTCACGGTAGGAGAGCCGCTTCGCTTCGACCGATGCTTCGTCGCGCCCGGCAGCGCCGCGGCGCGGCCGAACCTTCCGGGCCTCGATCTCGACGGCGTCCATGTCTTGCGCTCGCATTGCGACGCGGCGGCGTTGAAGGCGGCACTCCCTCGGGCTCGGCATATCGTCGTGGTCGGCGCCGGCTTCATCGGCATGGAGGCGGCGGCGCAGCTTGCGACGCTCGGCAAGCGCGTGACGGTGATCGCCCGGGACAAGATTCCCTTCGTCAGGCAGTTCGGCCCGGACGTCGCCGGCCAGATCGCCGACCAGCACAAGGAAAAGGGCGTCGCGATCCAGGGCGGGCAGGAGGTCGAAAGTCTGAAGGGCGCCGACGGCCGGGTCGCGGCGGTGCGCCTGAAATCCGGCCAGGAGATCGAAGCCGATCTCGTGCTCGTCGCGGTGGGCGCCGCGCCGCGCGCGAAGCTGCTCGATCCCGAGGCCGGCAAGGGCGTCGCGGTCGACGCCTTCCTCGAATTCGCCCCCGGCGTTCATGCCGGCGGCGACATCGCCGCCGTGCCGCTGCCCGGCCGGATGAAGCCGCTGCGCATCGAGCATTGGCGCGTCGCCGAGCAGCACGGGCGGCAGGCGGCCCGCGCCATGCTGGGCGAGGCCGAGCCCTTCGCCGGCATTCCCTTCTCCTGGACGGCGCAGTTCGACCGCGTCTCCTATCTCGGCCATGCCGACAGCGCCGACGAGGTGCATATCGAGGGCGATCTCGCCGCCGGCTCCTACACCGCCTTCTATGTCGAACGCGGGACCGTCACCGCCGCCATCGGACGCGGCAAGGGCGACCGGACACCGGCGCTGCACGCCCTGATGCTGAGCGACCCGACCCCGTCGCGCGCGTCGCTGGAAAGCGTCGGTTGGGCGCCGGAGAAACTCCTGCGCGGCTGACGGCGACAAGCCGTTGGCGGCTTTCGTCAGGACTCGCCTATCATACGACCGCGCCTCCGCAGGAAACCCGCTGACTTCACCACTTCGTCATCCCGGCCTTGAGCCGGGATCCATTCCAAGCCGGTCGCGACAGGTCTGGAGCGATGCGGAAGGACGCCGGTCGCGTTTCATCCAGGCAGTTCGGGAGAGGCATGGATCCCGGGTCAGGCCCGGGATGACGACGCTGAGAGGGAGTGGCCAAAGATAGATGCAGAAGTGCGCGGCGTCAGGCCCGCATCTGCCGCTGCTGCATCACGTAGAGGGCGTCGAGGCGGCGCTCGCGATTTTCTTCGCGCAGCATGGACGGCATCAGGAAGAGATCGACGATCTGGCCGATGCCGAGCAGGCCGAAGGTGACGAGCCAGAGGAGGCCCGACCAGGGGCGGCCGAGATAGAAGCGGTGCAGGCCGCAGATCCCGGTGAGGCAGAAGAACCAGAGAAGATAGGCGGCAAGGCCGGACCTTTGCGCCGGCGGAGGTGTCATGGCATGAGACATGACACTTATATGACACCGCCGGCCGCGTCCTTCGAGGGGCGGCGGCGGTTTTATCGGCCGCGTTTCAGTCCGCCGAGGATTCCGCGCAACACGGCGGAGGTGATGGTGGAGGCCGCCGTGCGGCCGACCTGTTTCAGCACCGTCTCGGCGATCGTCTGGCGCTGATAGCCGGAGGAGGGCCGGCTTGCCTGCGCGCGGCGGGAGGGGCGGCGCGCCTCACGGGCCTCCTCGTCCTCCGTGTCGTCGCGCCCGCCGCCGCCGAGGCCGAAATCCGGGATCTGGAAGCCGGTCCGGGTGCGGCGCACCGTCTCCTCGCCCCAGGGGCCCGAGGGGCGCGGGGCCGCCGGCGCAGCCTCCTCTTCCGCCTCGGCGCGGGCGCGCGCCCGTTCCGCCCGGCGCGCGGTCTCCTGGCTTCGGGCGGCGGCCTCCGCCTCGCGCGCCTCGGCCTCGCGCTTGGCATCGGCGGCGGCGCGGCCGCTCAGCTTCTCGTAGGCCGATTCTGGGTCGATCGCATTGTCGTAGTCCCCGGCGACGGGACTGCCGGCGATGATCGATTCCCGTTCGGCCGGCGTGATGGCGCCGATTTGGGCGGCCGGCGGCCGGATCAGCGTTTTCTGCACCATGGTCGGAACGCCGCCCTTGCCGAGCACCGAGACCAGCGCCTCGCCGACGCCGAGGGCGGTGATCGCCTCCATCGTGTCGAAGGCCGGGTTCGGCCGGAAGGTCTCGGCGGCGGTGCGCACCGCCTTCTGCTCGCGCGGCGTATAGGCGCGCAACGCGTGCTGCACCCGGTTGCCGAGCTGCGCCAGCACCGCCTCGGGCAGATCCAGCGGGTTCTGCGTGACGAAATAGACGCCGACGCCCTTGGAACGGATCAGCTTTACCACCTGCTCGACGCGGTCGGTCAGGATCTTCGGCGCGTCGTCGAAGAGAAGATGCGCCTCGTCGAAGAAGAAGACGAGCTTCGGCTTGTCGAGGTCGCCGACCTCCGGCAGTTCCTCGAAGAGTTCCGACAGGAGCCAGAGCAGGAAGGTCGCGTAGAGGCGCGGGCTCATCATCAGCCTGTCGGCGGCCAGGACGTTCACCATGCCGCGTCCGTCGCGATCGGTGCGCAGGAGGTCGGTGATCTTCAGCGCCGGCTCGCCGAAGAAGTTCTTCGCGCCCTGCTGTTCGAGCACGAGAAGGGCGCGCTGGATCGCCCCCACCGTCTGCTTGGCGATATTGCCGTAGTCGCGCGAGATCTCGTCGGCATGGTCGGCGACATGGGTCAGCATCGCCTGGAGATCCTTGAGGTCGAGGAGCAGAAGGCCCTCGTCGTCGGCGAGCTTGAAGACGATGTTGAGGACGCCTTCCTGCGCCTCGCTGAGATTCATCAGGCGCGAAAGGAGGAGCGGACCCATCTCGGCGATGGTGGCGCGGACCGGGTGACCCTTCTCGCCGAAGATGTCCCAGAAGATCACCGGATAGCTGTCGTTGTAATAGGGATCGAGCCCGATCGCCGCCGCGCGCTCGGTGAGAAAGGGCTTCGGCTCGCCGCGCTTGGCGATGCCGGACAGATCGCCCTTGATGTCGGCGCAGAAGACGGGAACGCCGGCTTCCGACAGACCCTCGGCCAGGACCTGAAGCGTCACCGTCTTGCCGGTGCCGGTGGCGCCGGTGACGAGCCCGTGCCGATTGGCGAGCTTTAGATCGAGATATTCGCCCTCCAGGGGCTTGTTCGCGCCGTCGACGGCGGCACCGATAAAGACCTTGCCTTCCTGCAGCACCGCGCGACATCCTCGTTTCGCTCAGGAAGCGTTATAGAAGCCTCGGCCGCGCGTTCAAAGCCACGCTTGGAGTCGCGGTGCGTTCCTTTCGTCGCAACCGGTTCGCGGATCGAGGATGTTCCGATGGCGGAAATCGAGCTGAAGCCCCGTCAGACGGTGAAGCCGAAGGTCGAGCGACCGAAGCTGCACAAGGTCATTCTCGTCAACGACGACTTCACGCCGCGCGAATTCGTGGTGCGGGTGCTGAAGGCGGAATTCCGGATGGGCGAGGATCTGGCGCATCGCGTGATGGTCACCGCGCATCAGAAGGGGTCCTGCGTCGTCGCGGTCTTCACCCGGGACGTCGCCGAGACGAAGGCGACGCGGGCGACGGAGGCGGGGCGCCGGGCGGGCTATCCGCTGCTCTTCACGACCGAGCCGGAGGAATAGGGAGCGCGGACGGCCCCATGACGGGCCGTCCGGCAGGTTTCTTATTGCTGCGAGCAGGCGGCGGTGTTCTCGGTGCCGGGCGCGCAGTTCTGGCTGTTGTTGCCGCGATTGCCGGACGAGTTGCCGTTCGTCGTCTCGCCCTGGCTGCGGCCGCTCGTCATGCTGTTGCCGCCGCTGCCGCCGCTCATATTGCCGACGGAGTTGGTGCTGTCGGCGCCGGTCCGGCCGCCGGACACGCTGCCGGTCGTATCCGTGCTGCCGGCGCCCGCATTGCCGGAGCCCGTCGAACCGGCGCCCGTGCTGCCGGCACCGCTATTGCCGGCGCCGCTCGAGCCCGAACTGCTGGCGCCGCCGCCCGAACCGCCCGAACCGCCGCCCGACTGCGCGTAGGCGCCGGCCGCCGCGCCGAAGGTGAGGAGCGCGGCCAAGGCCGCCGAACCGATGAGCTTTTTCATGGATTTCGCCTTTCGATCGGCGCCGGCGGAAGCGGCGCCCTGTCGAGAGGGAGACGATCCAGCCCATGGGGCCGTTCCCGCCGCTTTGGATGCCCGGCCACGCAGCGGCAGGATTTGACCAAACGATCAAAATATTTGACGGGCCCGAAAATTCGCATCATTCTAAACTGAACCGGCCGAAAGCGCGCCGGCCGGTGCCAGGATGCGAGGTTCGCGATGAACGAGTTGTCCCCCGTCAAGCCGGATATCGCGCATGGCCGTCTCGGCCTCGACGCCCTGGCGCGCAATTTCGACGATCTTCACCCGCCGCTCGAAGCGCATGAGGCGCTGGTCGAAAGCGACCGCTGCTATTTCTGCTACGACGCACCCTGCATGCAGGCCTGCCCGACCTCGATCGACGTGCCGCTCTTCATCCGGCAGATCCAGGCCGGCAATCCGAATGGGGCGGCCAAGACCATCCTCTCGGCCAATATCCTCGGCGGCATGTGCGCCCGCGTCTGCCCGACGGAGACGCTCTGCGAGGAAGCCTGCGTGCGCGAGGCGGCGGAGGGCAAGCCGGTGAAGATCGGCATGCTGCAGCGCTATGCGACCGACCATCTGATGGAGAAGGGCCGGCATCCCTTCACCCGCGCGCCGGACACCGGCAAGCGCGTCGCGGTGGTGGGGGCGGGGCCGGCGGGCCTCTCCTGCGCCCATCGCCTCGCCGTCCACGGCCATGCGGTGACGCTCTACGACGCGCGGGCCAAGCCCGGCGGTCTCAACGAATATGGCATCGCGGCCTACAAGGCGACGCGCAACTTCGCCCAGGAGGAGGTCGACTTCATCCTGGAGATCGGCGGCATCACGGTCGAGAACGGCAAGGCGCTCGGCCGCGACATCCATCTCGACGCGCTGCGGCGGGATTTCGACGCGGTGTTTCTCGGCCTCGGCCTTGCCGGCGTCAACGCGCTCGGCGCGGAAGGCGAGGGGCATGGCGGCAGCCAGGACGCGGTCGCCTGGATCGCGGATCTGCGCCAGACCACCGATCTCGGCAGCCTGCCGGTCGGACGGCGCGTCGTGGTGATCGGCGGCGGCATGACGGCGGTCGATGCCGCCGTCCAGGCCAAGGCGCTCGGGGCGGAGGAGGTGACGCTGGCCTATCGCCGGGGGCGGGAGGCGATGAACGCCTCGGTCTTCGAGCAGGAACTCGCGCTGCGCTGGGGCGTGGCGCTGCGCTGCAATCTTCAGCCGAAGCGCATTCTCGGCCAGGGCGGCCATGTCTCCGGCATCGAATTCGAGCGCACGCGCACCGAGAACGGCGAACTCGTCCTCACCGGCGAGACGGTGATGATCGAGGCCGATCAGGTCTTCAAGGCGATCGGCCAGACCTTTCTCGGCGACGGGATCGCTCCCGAAGGGGCGGCGCTGGCGATGGAGCGCGGCCGCATCCTGGCCGATGCCCGGCGGCGCACCAGCCTGTCCGGCGTCTGGGCCGGCGGCGACTGCATCGCGGAGGGCGACGATCTCACCGTCATCGCGGTGGAGGACGGCAAGATCGCGGCCGAAGACATTCACGCGACGCTGATGGCGAACGCCTGAGGGAGGACAGGACCATGGCCGATCTATCCGTCGATTTCCTCGGCATCCGCTCGCCGAACCCGTTCTGGCTCGCCTCCGCGCCGCCGACCGACAAGGAATACAACGTGCAGCGCGCCTTCGAGGCGGGCTGGGGCGGCGTCGTGTGGAAGACGCTCGGCGAGGCGGGGCCGGCCGTCGTCAATGTCAACGGCCCGCGCTACGGCGCGATCCACGGGCCGGACCGGCGGCTGCTCGGGCTGAACAATATCGAGCTGATCACCGATCGCGATCTCGAGATCAATCTCGAGGAGATGGCGCGGGTGAAGCGCAACTGGCCGGACCGCGCCCTCGTCGCTTCGCTGATGGTGCCCTGCGAGGAGAAGAGCTGGAAGGCGATCCTGTCCCGCGTCGACGCGACGGTCTGCGACGGGCTGGAGCTGAATTTCGGCTGTCCGCACGGGATGAGCGAGCGCGGCATGGGCTCTGCCGTCGGGCAGGTGCCCGAATATATCGAGATGGTGGCACGCTGGTGCAAGGAGAATTCCGGCCTGCCGGTGATCGTGAAGCTCACGCCCAACATCACCGACATCCGCTATCCGGCCCGCGCCGCCAGGCGCGGCGGCGCCGATGCCGTGTCCTTGATCAACACCGTCTCCTCCATCGTCTCGATCGACCTCGACAGCTTCGCGCCGACGCCGACCATCGACGGCAAGGGCAGCCATGGCGGCTATTGCGGTCCGGCGGTGAAGCCGATCGCGCTCAACATGGTCGCCGAGATCGCCCGCGACCGCGAGACCTACGGCCTGCCGATCTCCGGCATCGGCGGCATCACCACCTGGCGGGACGCGGCGGAATTCATCGCGCTCGGCTGCGGCACGGTGCAGGTCTGCACGGCGGCGATGACCTACGGCTTCAAGATCGTGCAGGAGATGACGGCCGGCCTGTCCGACTGGATGGACGAGAAGGGCTATGCGCGGATCGAGGATTTCCGGGGCCGCGCGGTGCGCAACGTCACCGATTGGCAATATCTCAATCTCAGCTACGTCACCAAGGCGCGGATCGACCAGGATCTCTGCATCAAATGCGGCCGCTGCCACATCGCCTGCGAGGACACCTCGCATCAGGCGATCACCTCGATGCTCGACGGGCGACGCCATTTCGAGGTGGTCGACGAGGAATGCGTCGGCTGCAATCTCTGCGTGAATGTCTGTCCGGTGGAGAACTGCATCACCATGGAGCGGATCGCCGACTACGATCCGCGCACCAAACGGCCGATCCCGGCCGAATATACCAACTGGACCGCGCATCCGAACAATCCGATGCGCCGCGAGGCGATGCAGTTCGCGCCGGAGCCGGTGGTGCTGGAGGCCGAGCCGGCGGAGTGAGCGGCGGACAGGGGCGTCGCGATGGGTCCAGACGCCGGACCCTCGCCCGCTCCCGGGGCGGGGGCGGGCCGGGGCTCAGCGCGGCTTCACGCCGTTGAGGATGATCGAAAGCACGGCCTGCGCCGTCTGCTCGCGAAAGCCGGGCCGGCCGACCTCGCGCCCGAGGATCGCGCGGATCTGCACGTCGAAATCGGCATAGTGCTGCGTCGTCGCCCAGATGGCGAAGATCAGGTGGACGGGATCGATCGGCGCGAGCCGACCTTCCGTCACCCAGCCCCTGATGATCGCCGCCTTCTCGGTGACGAGCCCGCGCAGGCGCGTTTCGAGAAAGGGCCCGATCACCGGCGCGCCGGCCAGGATCTCGTTGACGAAGAGGCGGGACGCCTCCGGCTTCTCGGCCGACATCGCGAGCTTGGCCGTGATGTAGCGCCGCAGCTCCTCCACCGGGTCGCCATCGGCCGCCATCGCTTCCAGCGGCGCCAGCCAGGCGTCGAGCGTCGCCTCCAGCACCGCCTCGTAGATGTCCTGCTTGCGCTTGAAATAGTAGAGAAGATTCGGCTTGGACATGCCCGCCTTCGCCGCGATCTCGTCCAGCGTCGAGCCGCGAAAGCCGTGGGCCGAGAAGACCTCCAGCGCCGCGTCGAGGATCAGCGCCCGGTTGATGCCCTGGATGCGCGTGACCGGCGCTTCGCCGGCGGAGGCAAGCCCTTCGTCCGCCTTCGCATCCATCGCGTCCCCTTTTTCCTTCCCGCTTGACCGGTCCCGATCGCCCTTCTAGCCTGGATTTTGACCAGCCAGTCAAGAATGCCCGCGAACCTCGCAGCCGGCTCGGCATTCCTCGGAGTCTTCGCCATGAACGACATGTCGCCCGTCCAGACCAACAATCTGGAAGCCTTCTGGATGCCGTTCTCGGCGAACCGGCAGTTCAAGCAGGCGCCGCGCATGTTCGTCGGCGCCAAGGACATGCATTACGTGACCGCCGACGGGCGCCAAGTGCTCGACGGCACCGCCGGGCTCTGGTGCGTCAATGCCGGCCATTGCCGGCCGAAGATCACCGAGGCGATCCAGAAACAGGCAGCCGAGCTCGACTACGCTCCCGCCTTCCAGATGGGCCATCCCAAGGCCTTCGAGCTCGCCTCCCGGCTCGTCAGCATCGCGCCGCCCGGGCTCGACCACGTGTTCTATACCAATTCCGGCTCCGAATCGGTCGACACGGCGCTCAAGATCGCGCTCGCCTATCAGCGGGTCCGGGGCGAGGGCGGGCGCTTCCGGCTGATCGGGCGCGAGCGCGGCTATCACGGCGTCAATTTCGGCGGCATCTCGGTCGGCGGCATCGTCGGCAACCGCAAGATGTTCGGCACGCTGCTCACCGGCGTCGACCATATGCGCCACACCCATGATCCGGCGCGCAATCCTTATCCGCAGGGCGAGACGGAGCATGGCGCCGAGCTTGCCGACGATCTCCTGCGCATCGCGCAGCTGCACGATCCCTCCACCATCGCGGCCGTGATCGTCGAGCCGGTGGCCGGCTCCACCGGCGTGCTGCCGCCGCCGAAGGGCTATCTCAAGCGGCTGCGCGAGATCTGCGACCAGCACGGCATCCTTCTCATCTTCGACGAGGTGATCACCGGCTACGGCCGGCTCGGCGCCGCCTTCGCCGCCGACCATTTCGACGTGGTGCCGGACATCATCGTCACGGCCA
The DNA here is from genome assembly GCF_014642635.1 of Aureimonas endophytica. GTDB lineage: Bacteria > Pseudomonadota > Alphaproteobacteria > Rhizobiales > Rhizobiaceae > Plantimonas > Plantimonas endophytica. The sequence goes on along the minus strand of NZ_BMIQ01000013.1, from coordinate 24,093 downwards.
AGGGCCTGACCAACGGCGTCATCCCGATGGGCGCCGTCTTCGTGCGCGACACGATCTATCAGGCCTTCATGCAGGGGCCGGAGCACATGATCGAATTCGCCCACGGCTATACCTATTCCGGCAATCCGATCGCCTCCGCAGCCGCCCTCGCCACGCTTGAGACCTACAAGGAGGAAGGGCTGTTCGAGCGGGCGAAGGCGCTGACCCCGGTCTGGGCCGAGGCGATCCATTCGCTGAAGGGCGCGCGGCACGTCATCGACATCCGCACCATCGGCCTCATCGGCGCGGTCGAGCTCGAACCCATCGCCGGCCAGCCGACGAAGCGCGCCTTCGCCGCCTTCGTGAAGGCCTACGAGAAGGGCCTCCTCATCCGCACCACCGGCGACATCATCGCGCTGTCGCCGCCGCTGATCATCGAGGAGAGCCAGATCGGCGAGATCGTCGATACGCTGAAGTCCGTTCTCGCCTCGCTCGACTGAGACCCGCCATGGCCCTCGAATCCAATATCCAGATCGACGGCGATCGGCTCTGGGACAGCCTGATGGAGATGGCGAAGATCGGCCCCGGCATCGCCGGCGGCAACAATCGCCAGACCCTCACCGACGCGGACGGAGAGGGACGCCATCTCTTCAAGCGCTGGTGCGAGGCGGCCGGCATGACCCTGAGCGTCGACACGATCGGCAACATGTTCGCCCGGCGCGAGGGCGCCGAGCCCGATCTGCCGCCGGTCTATGTCGGCAGCCATCTCGACACCCAGCCGACCGGCGGCAAGTTCGACGGCGTGCTCGGGGTCCTCGCCGGGCTGGAACTCGTGCGCTCGCTGAACGATCTCGAGATCCGCACGCGCCATCCGATCGTCGTCGTCAACTGGACGAACGAGGAGGGAACCCGCTTCGCCCCGGCGATGCTCGCCTCCGGCGTCTTCGCCGGCCTTCATGACGAGGCCTGGGCCAAGGACCGCCGGGACGCCGCCGGCAAGCGCTTCGGCGACGAGCTGCGGCGCATCGGCTGGGAGGGCGACGAGCCGGTCGGCGGGCGGCCGATCCGGGCGCTGTTCGAATATCACATCGAGCAGGGGCCGATCCTGGAGGACGAGGGCATCGATATCGGCGTCGTCACCCATGGCCAGGGGCTGTGGTGGCTGGAAGTGACGCTGACCGGCAAGGAATCGCATACCGGCTCGACGCCGATGGCCAAGCGCCGCAATGCCGGCCTCGGCCTCGCGCGGGTCACCGAGCTCGTCCATCAGGTGGCGATGGAGCATCAGCCGAACGCGGTCGGCGCCATCGGCCATGTCGAGGTCTATCCGAATTCGCGCAACATCATCGCCGGCCGCGTCACCTTCACGATCGACATCCGCTCGCCCGACAAGGCCGTGCTGGACGCGATGCGCGAGCGGATCGAGGCGGGCATCGCTTCCGTCGCGGGCGAACTCGGGCTCGGCCACGACATCCAGGTGGCGGGCCATTTCGATCCGGTGGCCTTCGATCCGGCCTGCGTCGCGGCCGTGCGCGGTGCCGCCGAGCGGCTCGGCCTGTCGCATCGCGACATCGTCTCGGGTGCCGGCCACGACGCCTGCTGGATCAACCGCATCGCGCCGACCGCGATGATCTTCTGCCCCTGCGTCGACGGCCTGTCGCATAACGAGGCGGAGGAGATCTCCAAGGACTGGGCGAAGCGCGGCGCCGACGTCCTGCTGCACGCGGTGGTCGAGACGGCGGGCATCGCGGAATAGGGCGAACCGGAGCGATGGGAGGCTGGGGCAATGGGACGGCCGAGAGAGTTGAGCGATACGGAACGCGCCGAGCTTCTGGCGAAGGGCTATCGGCCCGTGGAGCTTTGGGTTCCCGATCTGTCCGATCCTGATCTCAGGGCGCTTGCGGTCGAGGAGGGGCAGCGGATCGCGCGCGCCGATGAAGACGAAGGCGTCATGGATTGGCTCGAGCTGGTTCAGAAGGACATGTGGGAGGGCGAGGATCAGATATGAAGCGCGGCGATGTCGTCACGGTATCCTTGCCGGGCGATGCCGGTAAGCCGAGACCGGCCGTCATCGTTCAGACCGACGTTCTGACCGAAACGATCCGCACCGTTCTTCTCTGTCCCATCAGCAGCTACTCATCCGATCCGAGCATCTTCCGCGTGACCCTCGAGCCGACCCTGGAAAATGGCTTGCGACTCCCCTCCGAGATCATGGTCGACAAGCTGCAGGCGGCCAACCGCTCGAAGATCGGACAGATCATCGGCCGTCTCGACGACGACAACCTGCGCCGGCTGGCGCGGTCCCTCACGATAACGCTCGGCCTGGCCGAAATCTGACTTGGGAACGGAACCATGACCATCGCGATCAAGGGCGGGACCGTCGTCACCGCCGATCTCACCCAGAAGGCGGACGTGCTGGTCGAGGGCACGCGCATCGTCGCGGTCGGGCCGGATCTTTCCGGCGACGAGGTGATCGACGCGTCCGGCGCCTATGTCCTGCCGGGCGGCATCGATCCGCATACCCATCTCGAAATGCCCTTCATGGGCACCTTCTCCTCCGACGATTTCGACACCGGCACGGCGGCGGCGCTGGCGGGCGGCACGACGATGGTGGTGGATTTCTGCCTGCCGGCGCCCGAGCAGAGCCTGATCGAGGCCTTGCAGGAATGGCACCAGAAGGCGGGCAAGGCGCGCTGCGACTTCTCCTTCCACATGGCGGTCACCTGGTGGGGTCGCCAGGTCTTCGACGAGATGCCGGAAGTGGTGGCGCGCGGCATCAACACCTTCAAGCATTTCATGGCCTATAAGGGCGCGCTGATGGTGAACGACGACGAGATGTTCGCCTCGTTCCAGCGCTGCGCCGAGCTCGGCGCCATGCCGCTCGTCCATGCCGAGAACGGCGACGTCGTCGCCTCGCTCCAGCAGAAGCTGCTCGCCGAGGGCAATCGCGGCCCGGAGGCGCATGGCTATTCCCGCCCGCCCCAGGTGGAGGGCGAGGCGACGAACCGCGCCATCATGATCGCCGATCAGGCGGGCGTGCCGCTCTATGTCGTCCATGTCTCCTGCGAGGAGAGCCACGAGGCGATCCGCCGGGCGCGCCAAGCCGGCATGCGCGTCTTCGGCGAGCCGCTGGTCCAGCATCTGACGCTGGACGAGGGCGAATATCTCAATCCCGACTGGGACTATGCGGCGCGGCGCGTGATGAGCCCGCCCTTCCGCAACCGGAAGCACCAGGATTCGCTCTGGGCCGGCCTCGCCTCCGGCTCGCTCCAGGTCGTGGCGACCGACCATTGCGCCTTCACGACGGAGCAGAAGCGCTTCGGCCTCGGCGACTTCACCAAGATCCCGAACGGCACCGGCGGGCTGGAGGATCGCCTCGCCGTGCTCTGGACGAAGGGCGTGAACACCGGCCGGCTGACGATGAACGAGTTCGTCGCCGTCACCTCCACGAACATCGCGAAGATCCTCAACGTCTATCCCCGAAAGGGCGCCATCCTGCCGGGCGCCGACGCCGATCTCGTGATCTTCGATCCTCATGCGACGAAGACCATCCGCGCCGCGACGCAGAAATCGGCGATCGACTACAATGTCTTCGAGGGCTTCGAGCTGAAGGGCCTGCCGGCCGTGACCCTTTCCGGCGGCAGGATCGCCTATCGCGACGGCGAGGTGCGGGCCGAGACGGGAGCGGGGCGCTTCATCGAGCGGCCGAGCCATGCGCCGGTCGGCCGGGCGCTCTCCACCTGGAAGGATCTCGTCGCGCCGCGTCCGGTGGCGCGGTCCGGCATTCCGGCGGGGGTGTGAGCGGCGCATGCGCGAGATTTCGGTCGCCGCGGCGATCCTGATCAACCCGGAAGGCCGGACGCTGCTCGTGCGCAAGCGCGGCACGCTGCGCTTCATGCAGCCGGGCGGCAAGCCGGAAGCGGGCGAGAGCTTCGTTGCCGCCGCCGCGCGCGAGATCGGCGAGGAACTGGGCCTCCGCGTCGCGCCGGCCGCGCTGACCGCGCATGGCGTCTTCACCGCGCCGGCCGCCAACGAACCCGACACGATCGTCGTCGCGCATGTCTTCAGCCTGCGCACCGCCGAGGCGGTCCGCGCCGCGGCCGAGATCGAGGAGGCGGTGTGGATCGACCCGAGGGAGGGAACGGCGCTGCCGCTCGCGGCGCTGACCGCCGAGCATCTCCTGCCGCTGGCGCGAAGGCTCGCCGCTGAGCCCGAGGCCGCCCTTGTCTGAGAGCGGCGCACCGGTCATCGCGGCCAAGGGCCTGTCCCTGACCTTCCAGACGGCGGACGGTCCCGTCCATGCCCTGAAGGACGTCGACCTGACGATCGGCCGGGGGGAGTTCGTTTCCTTCATCGGCCCGTCGGGCTGCGGGAAGACGACGCTGCTGCGCGTCATCGCCGATCTCGAACGGCCGAGCGGCGGCACGATCGCGGTGAACGGCCTGACGCCGGACGAAGCGCGGCGGGCGCGCGCCTATGGCTATGTCTTCCAGGCGGCGGCGCTCTATCCCTGGCGCACCATCGCCGGCAATGTCGGCCTGCCTTTGGAGATCATGGGGCACGGCAGAGCGGAGCGGCGCCGACGCGTCGAGGCGGGGCTCGATCTCGTCGGGCTGAAGGGCTTCGGCGGCAAGTTTCCCTGGCAATTGTCCGGCGGCATGCAGCAGCGCGCCTCGATCGCGCGGGCCCTGTCCTTCGATCCCGACCTTCTCCTGATGGACGAGCCCTTCGGCGCCCTGGACGAGATCGTCCGCGACCGCCTCAACGAGGAATTGCTGAAGCTCTGGGCGAAGACGCGCAAGACGGTCGTCTTCGTCACCCATTCCATCCCCGAGGCGGTGTTCCTCTCGACCCGCATCGTGGTGATGAGCCCGCGCCCCGGCCGGATCCACGAGATCGTCGACTGCGATCTCGGCCCGCACCGGCCGCTCGAAATCCGCGAGACGCCGCGCTTCCTCGACATCGCCCACCGCGTGCGCGAAGGGCTGCGGGCGGGGCACAGCTATGATTGAGGACGGGGAGGGGGCGGTAAAGCCGCGTCCTTCTCCCGAGTCGGGAGAAGGTGCCGGCAGGCGGATGAGGGAGCCTCGCGCGACGCCGGCAGCCTTGCTCCAGAATGCCCGCGACCTGCGACATGCCGCCACCGATGCCGAGACCTGGATGTGGTCGGAATTGCGGGGGCGGCGGCTGAATGGTTTTCGCTTCGTGCGGCAGCTTCCGATCGGACCTTACATCGCGGATTTCGCCTGTCGTGCGCGTCATCTGATCATCGAGCTCGATGGTAGCCAGCATGCCGATCGTCGGAGCGACGAAACACGAACCGTCTATCTGCAATCCCACGGCTGGGCCGTCTTGCGGTTCTGGAACGAGGAAGTTCTGCGCGAGCGCGGGGCGGTTTGTGAAACGATCCTCGCCGTGCTGGGCGGTCGTGTGACCGAACCATGCGATGGTGGGGGGCTGATCCATGGTCTGCGGTTCGCGCCCGTCATTCCCTCACCCGCCTCGCTGCGCTCGGCACCCTCTCCCGACTCGGGAGAGGGCGGGGCGCCTTATCCTGACATGGCTTTGGGGAGGCCCGCATGAGCGGCGCGCCGATCGCCGCGCCGGGCGGGGGCGTCGGGCGGAGCGCCGCGCCGGGATGGGTGTCGCGGGCGATGGGCGGCAAGGTCCTGCCCGTCCTCGTCGTCGCGCTCGCCATCGTGCTTCTCTGGTATCTCGGCACCGCCTTCCTCAACTGGCAGACCACAGTCGACCGCCTGACGCGGGCCGGCGGCGCGCCGGGCTTTTCCGAGATCCTGTCACAGACGATGCAGGCCGAGCGGCCCGTCCTGCCGGCCCCGCACCAGGTCGTCGCCGAACTCTGGAAGACCGTCGTCGAGATGCGCGTGACCTCGCCGCGCTCGCTCCTCTTCCATGCCTGGGTGACCCTGTCCTCGACGCTGCTCGGCTTCGCCATCGGCACCGGGCTCGGCATCGCGCTGGCCATCGGGATCATCCATTCGAAGACTCTCGACAAGAGCCTGATGCCCTGGATCGTCGCCAGCCAGATGATCCCGATCCTGGCGGTCGCGCCGATGATCATCGTCGTCCTCGCCTCGCTCGGCATCACCGGCCTTCTGCCGAAGGCGATCATCTCGACCTATCTGTCCTTCTTCCCCGTCACCGTCGGCATGGTGAAGGGGCTGCGCTCGCCCGATACGATGCTGACCGACCTGATGCGCACCTATCACGCAAGCCCCACGCAGGTGCTCCTGAAGCTGCGCCTGCCCGCCTCGCTGCCCTTCCTCTTCGCCTCGATGAAGGTGGCGGTGGCGGCGGCGCTGGTCGGAGCGATCGTCGGCGAACTGCCGACCGGGGCGCAGGCGGGGCTTGGCGCCCGTCTTCTCGCCGGCTCCTATTACGGGCAGACGGTGCAGATCTGGGCGGCCCTCGTCGCGGCCTCGGTGATGGCGGGGCTCCTCGTCTGGACGGTCGGCGTCGCGGAACGGCTCGTGCTCAAGCGGACGGGCGCGCGATGAGCGGCCTTGCTCTTCTGCGCCAAGGCCTCGCGCTGCCGGCGGTCCTCGCGCTTCTCGGCGGTGCCGTGCTGATCGGCTCGCTCCAGGCCGGCGCCTTCGGTCCCGGCTTCTGGCTGCTGCTCGTCGCGGTCTGGCTCGTCGCCTGGCAGTTCGCGGCGCGGCTCGCGCGCACGGTGCCCGGCACCGAATGGGGAAGGCGTCTCGCCGATCTCGGCGTGCCGCTCGTCTTCGGGGCGACGGTCATCCTTCTCTGGGAATGCGTCGTGCGCGGGCTCGCCGTGCCCTCCGTCCTCCTGCCGCCGCCCTCGGCGATCGCGGCGCGGCTCGTCGGCTCGTTGCCGATCCTCTGGGCCGATTTCCGCCAGACCTACCTGAAGGCAGTCGTCGCCGGCTATGCGCTCGGCTGCGGCGCCGGGTTCCTCGCCGCCATCCTCATCGACCGCTCGCCCTTCCTGAAGCGCGGCTTCCTGCCGATCGGCAATCTCGTCTCGGCCCTGCCGATCATCGGCATCGCGCCGGTCATGGTCATGTGGTTCGGCTTCGACTGGCCGTCGAAGGCGGCGGTGGTCGTGGTGATGACCTTCTTCCCGATGCTGGTGAACACGCTGGCGGGTCTCGCCGCCGCAGGCGCGATGGAGCGGGATCTCATGCATACCTACGCGGCGAGCCATCCCCAGTCGCTCGTCAAGCTGCGGCTGCCGGCCGCCTTGCCCTTCATCTTCAATGCCTTGAAGATCAACTCGACTCTGGCGCTGATCGGCGCCATCGTCGCGGAATTCTTCGGCACGCCGATCGTCGGCATGGGCTTTCGCATCTCGGCCGAGATGGGGCGCATGAACACCGACATGGTCTGGGCGGAGATCGCGGTGGCGGCGCTGGCCGGCTCCGTCGGCTACGGCCTCCTATCCGTCGTCGAGCGGCTCTCGACATTCTGGCATCCGTCCTACCGCAGGGGCTAGGCGGCGCATCACAAGGGGAGAATGAGGGACATGAAGTCGATCATCCTCGCGGGCCTCGGCCTCGCGCTGGCCGCCACGACGGCCGCTCCGGCGCTGGCGGCGGACCCGGTGGTGCTGCAATTGAAATGGGTCGCGCAGTCGCAATTCGCCGGCTACTACGTCGCCAAGGAGAAGGGCTATTACGACGAGGCCGGGCTCGACGTGACGATCAAGCCGGGCGGCCCGGACGTCGCGCCCGAGCAGGTGATCGCCGGCGGCGGAGCCGACGTGATCGTCGACTGGATGCCGGCGGCGCTTTCGGCCCGCGAGAAGGGCCTGCCGCTCGTCAACATCGCCCAGCCCTTCGCCAAATCCGGCCTGATGCTGACCTGCCGCAAGGAGACCGGCATCAAGTCGCCGGCCGACTTCAAGGGCAAGACGCTCGGCGTCTGGTTCTTCGGCAACGAATATCCCTTCCTCGCCTGGATGTCGAAGCTGGGGCTGAAGACCGATGGCGGGCCGGAGGGCGTGACGGTGGTGAAGCAGGGCTTCAATGTCGATCCGCTGCTCCAGAAGCAGGCCGACTGCATCTCGACCATGACCTATAACGAATATGGCCAGGTGCTGGATGCCGGGCTGAAGCCGGAGGATCTCGTCGTCTTCAAATACGAGGACCAGGGCGTCGCCACGCTGGAGGACGGGCTCTATACGACCGAGGCGGTGCTCGGCGACGCCAAGAAGGCCGATGCCCTGGCGCGCTTCGTCTCCGCCTCGATGAAGGGCTGGGACTATGCCAAGGCCCATCCCGACGAGGCGGCGGGCATCGTCCTCGACAACGACACGACCGGCGCCCAGACCGAGGCGCATCAGAAGTTCATGATGGCGGAAGTCGCCAAGCTTCTCGGCTCGTCGGCGAAGCTCGACGTCGCGGCGGCCGAGAACACCGTGAAGGTGCTGATGTCCGGCGGCTCGGACCCGGTGATCTCGAAGGCGCCGCAGGGCGCCTGGACCTCGAAGATCACCGACATGGCGAAGTGACGGGCAAGGGCGCCGGCCTTGGGTCCGGCGCCCTGCCTCTTCGGACGTGCCGGCGGCCACCGCGCCGGATCGGCGGACGCGGCGCCTATCCCTGCTGGGCGGCGACGATGCCTTGCTTCAGCTGGCGCGACAATTCGTCGAAGGGCTTGTCGATGCGCGGATCGCCGGGCGACTGGCGGATGGTCGAATAGATCAGCGGCACGAGATCGACCGCCTGGTCGAGCGCCGGATCGCCGCCGCGCATATAGCCGCCGAGAAGGCGCAGATCGCGCGTGTCCTCGTAGCGCGCGATCATCGCCTTGAGGCGCATCACCAGTTCGCGCTCCTGCGCGTCCCAGCAGATGTCGGCGAGGCGCGAGATCGATTTCAGGACGTCGATCGCCGGAAAGCGCCCTTCCTCGGCGATGGCGCGCGACAGCACGATATGGCCGTCCAGCGTGCCGCGGATCGCGTCGGCCACCGGCTCGTTATGGTCGTCGCCGTCGACCAGGACGGCGAAGAGGCCGGTGATCGTACCCTTGCCGATCGGTCCGGGACCGGCGCGCTCCAGAAGGCGCGGCAGTTCGGAAAAGACGCTCGGCGGATAGCCGCGCGCCACCGGCGGCTCGCCGGCGGCCAGCGCCACGTCGCGCGCCGCATGGGCGAGGCGCGTCACCGAATCGACGATGAGAAGGACGTCGTCGCCCTCGTCGCGGAAATATTCGGCGATGGTCATCGCGGTCTTGGGCGCGAGGCGCCGCATCATCGGGCTCTCGTCGCCGGTGGCGACGACGGTCACGAGCCGCGACAGGTCGCCGCCCATCGTCACTTCCAGGAACTCGCGCACCTCGCGGCCGCGCTCGCCGACGAGCGCGACGACGATCGTGTCGAAACCCTCGGCCCGGGCGAGCATGCCCATCAGCGTCGACTTGCCGACGCCGGAACCGGCGAAGATGCCGAGGCGCTGGCCCTTGACCAGCGGGGTGAAGATGTCGATGGCCTTGACGTTGGTCGGCGCCGGCTTCTCGATGCGGCCGCGGCCCATGGCCGTGTCGGGCATCGTGTCGGCGGTGCATTCGCGCGGACCCTTCTCGAGCGGCCCGAGATTGTCGCAGGGGCGGCCGAAGGCGTCGACGGTGCGGCCCTTCCAGCTCCGCGCCGGGGCGACGGTGATCGGCCCGGTGCGCCAGGCGGGGCTGCGCACGCCGCTGCGGAAGTTGGCGGCGAAGGGCTTGACGGTCGCCGTCTTCTCCTCGACGCGCACCACCTCGCCGAGCTCGTCGCCGTCCGGGCCGCGCACCGCCACGCAGTCGCCGAGGCGGACGAAGGGCGACAGGCCGGCGACCCGGAAGGCCTGGGCGGACACGTCGACGATATGGCCGGAGACGCGGATCGGCGGCTCGCTGAGCGAGCCCTTCTCGGGACGCTGGTAAGGCTGCACGGCTTAGCCCTTCGCCCCCAGGGTGCTGACGGCGTCGTCGAGCGACTTCTCGGAGGTCTGGATGAGGTTCGAGGCGCTCTCGAAGGCGCGCTGCACCTCGATGAGCCGCGTCATCTCCAGAACCGGATTGATGTTGGCGCCCTCGACGAAGCCCTGGAGGACGTTGATGCCGGCGAAATCGACGATCGGCAGCGCTTGGCTGTCCGGCCGGATGCCGGACGTGCCGACGCGCGCCAGCTTGGCGCCGGCCGGCATCTGGAAGAGGCCCACCGCGCCGACCTGCGCGCCGTTCTGCGTGACCATGCCGTCGCGGGCGATGGCGATCGGACCGCCAGTCGGGTTCACCTGGATCGGCGCGCCGCCGACATCGAGGATCGGCTCGCCGTTCAGCGACAGGAGATCGCCCTGCTCGGTCATCACCATGCGGCCGTCGCGGGTATAGATCGTGCCGTTCTTGCCCTGGACGGCGAAATAGGCGTCGCCGTTCACCGCCATGTCGAGCGAGTTGCCGGTCTGCGTCATCTCGCCGGTGCGGGTGGAGAGATAGTGCTGGCCGGTCGAGGCGAAGGCGACGGGCTGCTCGGAGGCCTGCGACAGAAAGGATTCGAACTTCACTTCCTCGGCCCGGAAACCAACCGTTCGCGCATTGGCGATGTTGTCCGCGATCGTGTCGAGCCGCTTTTCCATGGCGATCTGCGCCGAAAGGGCGACCGGAAGCGAGGTCTGCATCGAGATACCGGGTCCTGACTTTACGGGATTCGCGGCGCGGCTCCGGCGGGAATGCGGGGAGCGCAGCAGAGCGACCTTAGCTAAGTCTCGCTTGCGCCAGCCTTTCCCAGGCGCGCCGGGCGCCGCGAGGCCATTCGCCAGCCTCGCACAAGCGCTTCTCCGTACCCCAGGGATGAACCTCTCAAAGGAAATTCGTCATGGGCATCCTGCTCGGCCTCGTCGTCACGATCGCCTGCGTGCTTGGCGGCTATGTCGCCAATGGCGGCCACGTCGCCATTCTCTGGCAGCCGTTCGAGCTGCTGATCATTCTCGGCGCCGCGCTCGGCACCTTCCTCGTCGGCAATTCGATGAAGGTAGTGAAGGACACCGGCAAGAGCATCGTCGAAGCGCTGAAGAACGGCGTTCCCAAGCAGGCCGAGTATCTGGCACTGCTCAGCCTCCTCCATTCGCTGATGCGCGAGATGCGCTCCAAGCCGCGCTCGGAGGTCGAGGAGCATGTCGACAACCCGGCCCAGTCGCCGATCTTCTCGGCCTATCCGACGATCCTGAAGGATCAGGCGATCCTCAACTTCATCTGCGACTATTGCCGCCTGATCATCATCGGCAACGTGCGCGGCCACGAGGTCGAGGCGCTGATGGACGAGGAGATCCAGACCGTGTCGCGCGACTCGCTGAAGCCGAGCGGCGCGCTCCAGGACGTCGCCGACGGCCTGCCGGCCCTCGGCATCGTCGCCGCCGTTCTCGGCGTGGTGCACGCCATGGGCGCGCTCGACCAGTCGCCGCAGGTTCTCGGCGAGCTGATCGGCGCCGCGCTCGTCGGCACCTTCGCCGGCATCTTCTTCTCCTACGGCATCTTCGCGCCGATCTCCCATAAGGTCCGCGTGGTGCGCGAGAAGAAGCTGCGCCGCTACGTGATCGTGAAGCAGACGCTGATCGCCTATATCAACGGCGCCATGCCGCAGGTCGCGCTGGAATACGGCCGCAAGACCATCTCGGCCTATGAGCGTCCGACCATCGATCAGGTCGAGTCCGAGACCATCGGCGGCGGCGCTGCCGCCCAGGCCGCCTGAGCGGGGAGGGCGCCGGAGCGATGAGCATGACCGCAGAGCGTACCATCGAGGCGCAGATCCGCTCCGCCTCGCGGATCGAGCCGCACAAGCTGCCGCGCCTGAAGCTGCTCGGCGAGGAATGGGCGGAAGCCGCCACCAAGGACTTCGCCGAATTCTGCGGCGGCGGTCTCTCGGCCGAATTCGCCGGGGTCGCGCCGCTGACCATCGGCGCCGGCGCGCCGGAAGCGCGCGACGCGGCGCTCTGCCTGATGCTGCGCTCGCCGCAATGGACGGAGATCGGCTTCGTTCTCGGCGACGCGATGGCCGCCGATCTCTTCGCGGAAGCAATCTTCGGCGGTCCGGGGCGCAGCCGCGCCTCGGCCGGCAGCATGCAGCGCGCGCTGACGGCCCTCGACAAGCGCCTGGCCGAGAAGGGCCTCGCCACCTTCGCCGAGGCGGCCAATCCCGTCTTCGCCGAGATCGCGCCGCTCGATCTGAAATCCGACCTCTTCGTGTCCACCGCCATTCCCGAGGAGCTGGACGAGCTTCTGCCGGCGGACGGGCGCGGCTTCATCGTCCTCACCTTCCGCCTGCGGCTCGGCGATGTCAGCGCTTCGCTGCGCGCCTGCCTGCCGGAAAAGGCCTTCGCCATGCACCGGCGCAAGCTCGCGACCGTGCCCGAGCGCGCCGCGCCGGCCGCCGACGAGACCTGGGCGAAGAACATCCAGGAGGGCCTGCAGCTCGCCGATCTCGAAGTCCGCGCCCTTCTGGACGAGCGGCAGATCACGCTCGGCGAGGTGTCCCGCTTCGCGGTCGGCCAGACGATCGTCCTCGACGCGACGATGGACAGCCTCATCGTCGTCGAATGCGAGGAGCAGCGCCTGTTCCGCGGCCGCATGGGCATGACCCGCGACGCCTATGTGGTCCGGATCGAGGAGAAGATCGATCCCACGGAGGAATTCATCGATGATATCCTCGCTGATTGATTGCGTACTTCTCGGCGCGCTCGCCTTCACCGGCTGGCGCACCACGACCATGTGCCGCGAGCTGCGCCAGCTGCGCCGGGGCGAGACCGAGCTCTCGACGGCGCTGAAGGAGGCGGATGCCTCGATCAACCGCGCCGCCCATGCCGTCGTGATGCTGCGGAGCGAGGGCATCGAGATCCTCGCGGCCCTCGACGAGCGGATCGCCGCCGCGCGCGAGATCGCGGGCGATCTGGAAGACCGGATCAACGTCGCCGATCGCCGTCTGGCGGTGGCGAACGACGTCGCCGCCCCGGCCCCTGCGCCGGCGCGCGCCGAGGCCGCGGCCGGCGGCCCGCAGGACACCTGGCTCAGCCTCATCGAGTCCCGCCTCGCGTCAGCTTCGGCCGCTAATCGTTAACGAAAGGTAGGAGTCGCGGCGGGCCGCCCCGCCAGACCCTATCGAAGACAAGGAGATGCGACGATGATGGACGACGAGACGGACGGCGTGGAAGGTTTCGAGACGTCCGAGATCGATTTCTCGGAGACCCCCGCCTTCGAGATGCCGGGCGAGGAGGACGCGGTCCAGGAGGCCGTCGCCGACAGCAAGCCCGATCTCAACATCATCATGGACATTCCGGTGACGATGCAGGTCGTGCTCGGCTCGGCCGTGATGCCCGTCGCCAATCTGGTGAAGCTCGGCCGCGGCGCCGTGGTCAAGCTCGACACCGCGATCGGCGATCCGGTCGATCTCATCGTCAACGGCCGCATCGTGGCGCGCGGCGAGGTCGTGGTGCTCGAGAACGAGGATTCCCGCTTCGGCATCACGCTCACCGAGATCGTCTCGCCCGGCACGCGCCCGCAGCGTCCCAAATCCCTGAACGCCTGAACGAGCCGCATATCGCGCGATGAGCCTCGCTTCCTACTCCGAATTCTCCGGCGACCTCGACGTCTCCATGCCCGGCCCGGCGAAGGCGGCGGTTCTGCTGCTGGCGCTCGGTTCCAACGGCGCGGGGCGCCTGATGAAGCATTTCAGCCCCGACGAGCTGCGCGCGATGAAGGAGAGCGTGGCCGAGCAGAAGAGCGTTTCGGCCGATCAGCTGGATCGCCTCGTCAGCGAGTTCCAGGAGGAGTTCAAGAGCGGCTCCGGCCTGTCGGATCTCGACGACGAGCTGAACAAGCTGATGCGCAGCGTTCTCTCGGCCGACGAGATGACCTCCATCTTCGGCGCCGACGACTTCATCGACCAGAGCCTCTTCACCGGTCCGATCCTCACCGTCTGGGAGGAGATGGAGAAGCTCGGCACGCCGGCTCTCCAGCAGCTCCTCTCGGCCGAACATCCGCAGGTCGCCGCGACCATTCTCGGCCGCATCGAGCCGGAGATCGCGGCGGCGGTGGTGGCGGGGCTGGAGGCGGACCTGCGCAACGACGTCATGCGCCGCATGCTCGACGCGAAGGCGCTTGGAGGCACCGCCGAGGCGCTGATCGAGGAGAAGATGCGCGAGGTCTTCGTCGCGGGCTCCGGCACGGCCGAGAAGAAGGCGCGCCGCGCCGCCCTCGCCGAGATCGCCAACCGTATGGAGAAGGCGCAGACGGACGAGCTTCTCGCCTCCATCGAGGCGAACGAGCCGGACGAGGCGAAGGCGATCCGCAGCCTGCTCTTCGCCTTCGAGGACCTGCCGAACGTGCCGAAGAAGGCGCGCCTCATCCTGTTCGACACCGTGCCGACGGAAACCGTCACGCTCGCACTGCGCGGCGCGGCGGCGGAACTGACGGAAGCGGTGACCTCGGCGCTCGCCGCCCGCGCGCGGCGCATGGTCGAGGCGGAGCTCGCCCAGGCGGCGGACGTGTCGATCAAGGACGTCACGGCGGCGCGCCGCACCATCGCCGCGCTGGCGCTGCGCCTCGCGTCCGAAGGACGGATCGTCCTTTCCGCCGCGAAGGAAGAATAGCGCCCGCTTGCGGGGCTCGAAGGTCGGGCGCTTTCGCGCCCGGCATTTTACCGTAAGGCAGTTTTAAGACGACGTGAGGCAGGATCGCCGTGGCCGAAGGCGTCGAGAAGGACTCCAGGACAGAGGAAGCGACCGAGAAGCGCATCCGCGATACGATCGAGAAGGGCAATCTGCCCTTTTCGAAGGAAGCGCCCATCCTCGGTTCTCTCCTCGCCTCGATGGCCTTCACGGTCTTCGCCGCGCGGGATGTTTCGAATACGCTGGTCGCGAATCTTCGAAGCACCTTCGAAAACCCGACCCAGTGGGATATCGAGAACGGTGCCGACGCTCTGCATTTCCTCCAGACGATCGCCATCCAGTGCGGGCATTTCGTCCTGCCGGCGACCGGTTTCTTCATCGTCGCCGGCATCGCGGCCTCGGTCCTCCAGAATCCGCCCCAGATCAACATGGAGCGCATTCGGCCGAAATGGTCGAACCTGTCGATCGCCAGCGGCTGGAGCCGCATGTTCGGCGTCAAGGGTTTCACGGAATTCGGCAAGTCGATCTTCAAGTTCGGCGCGGTCACGCTCATCGTCGGCTGGCTGCTCTCGCGCCGCCTGCCGGACACGTTGAAGACCATGTTCTCCGATCCGCTCCGGCTCCCCGAAACGCTGCTGTCGCTCGCGATGCAGATCCTGTCCATCGTCTCCATCGCGACGATCGTCCTCGTCGCGGCGGACCTTCTGTTCTCGCGCATCCATTGGCGGCGCGACCTGCGCATGTCCAAGCAGGAGATCAAGGAGGAGATGAAGCAGCAGGAAGGCGATCCGATGATCAAGGCGCGCCAGCGCCAGATTGCCCGCGAGCGCAACCGCAAGCGCATGATGGCCGCCGTGCCGAAGGCGACGCTGGTGATCGCCAATCCCACCCATTACGCCATCGCGCTGCGCTATTCGCGCGAGGAGGGCGGCGCGCCGACCGTCGTCGCCAAGGGCACCGATCTCATCGCCCTCAAGATCCGCGAGATCGCCGAGGCGAACGACGTGCCGGTCTTCGAAGACAAGCTCTTGGCAAGGTCGATGTATGACCATGTCGAAATCGACCAGATGATTCCGCAGCAGTTCTACAAGGCCGTCGCGGAACTCATCTACTTCCTTCAGTCCAAGTCGCCGGCGCGAGCCGGCGCGGCCTGAAGCCGATATCGAAGCGAGTGCCCGGCGCGGCGTTTTTGCCGGGATGTGTTGCCTGCCGGGTTGCGACGCCGATTCGCCGACCCGTTCGTGTTCCCGACGTCTCGTCGCGCGACATGTCTTTCACGGTTGGAGTTCGATGGGTTCCCATTTCATGCCGGACTTCCGCAACAAGCATGTCGCCGCGCGCGAGCAGATCCTGGCGGAGGGCATAAGCGAGGTCGTGGCCGAGCTGCGTCTCGTCGACATCGTCGACTATATCGCCTTCCTGCGGCTCGACCGGCTCGGCAATATCGACGACATCGTCAATTCCTCCGCCCAGCTCTACCTCCAGGCCGGCAGCCTGCGCTTCTCGGGGGAGGGTGACGCGAACGTCACCTGGAACGCGCCGCCGACCATCGAGCTCGGCATGGAGTTCCGCCATGCGGGCGTGACGGCGCATTTCCGTCTGCATCTCGCCGCCGCCGCCGCCGCCGTGACGCTCAGCTATCTCGCTTTCGACGAGCCCGGTCTCTCGCCCGACGAACAGACCGAACGCCTGACTGCCGCGATGCGCGGCGCGCATGTCGACTGGCGCCCGGCGGACTGAGACGCTCGCGCCTTCGCAAAGACCCGATCATCCCGCCGCTTCGTCATCCCGGCCTTGAGCCGGGATCCATTCCAAGCCGGTCACGACAGGCCGGAAGCGATGCGGAAGGAGACCGCGTTTCCAACCTCATCCCCGTGGTTCCGCAGAAGGCATGGATCCCGGGTCAGGCCCGGGATGACGAAGCTGAAAGGGAGCGGGCAAAGATTGAGGCGTCAGCGCGCCGGACAGGAGGCCCGATCGGAGGCTTTCGGCGGCCTCAAGCTCAATCGTTAATATCTGTTAACTATTACTTACGATGCGCGCTGCCGATCTTCGGCGGCGCGTTTTTTCTTTTTCGGGAACCATTTCGGCGGCGCGAAATACAGCAAGCTTCGGACAAGTGCGTCGACTTAAGACTTTCTTCAGCGACAATTCGTTCCGAGGCCCCCTTGAGCGACATCTACCTTTTCGGCCTGTCCTCGCGGCGCGCGGACTGGCTCTCCCAGCGCCAGACCGTCATCGCCGAGAACGTCGCCAACGTGAACAGCCCCGGCTACACGGGCAAGGACGTCAAGGGCTTCACCGAAGCCATGGAGGCGACGCAGCTGACCATGGCCGGCACCAATCCGCTGCATCTCGCGGCGAGCGGCGGCCGCGCCACCGAGGTCGAGGCGCAGAAGGAGACGGCCTGGGACATCACCCATTCCGGCAATTCCGTCAGCCTCGAACAGGAGATGCTGAAGGCCGGCGAAGTGCAGCGCGACTTCTCGCTGAACACCTCCGTCACCAAGGCCTTCCAGCGGTTCTACCTCATGAGCGTGAAGGGCTGACGCGATGTCCGATCCGATCGTCTCCTCCCTCAAGATCGCGGCGAGCGGCCTCGAGGCCCAGTCGAACCGGCTGCGCATCGTCTCCGAGAACGTCGCCAACGTCCGCTCCACCGGCAAGACGCCCGGCAGCGATCCCTATCGGCGCAAGACCATCACCTTCGAGAGCGAGGTCGATCGCCTGAGCGGCGCCGAGCTCGTGAAGGTCGCGCGCTACGGCAACGACAAGAGCGACTTCACGGTCGAGCACGATCCCGGCAATCCGGCCGCCGACTCGAACGGCTACGTGAAGATGCCGAACGTCAACATGCTGACCGAAATGGCCGACATGCGCGAGGCCAACCGGTCCTACGAAGCCAATCTCCAGGTGATCAAGCAGTCGCGCGAACTGATCACCATGACCATCGATCTTCTGAGGAACGGTTCATGATCCTTCCGGCCATCGGCTCGGCCCTGCCGACCTTCCAGACCAGCCGCCCCGACCCGGTCGGCGGCGTGGGTGCCCCCGCGCTCGCGTCGCAGGGCGCCGGCGCCGATTTCGGCGCGGTGCTCGCCAAGGTTTCCACCGATGCCGTCGCCACGATCAAGGGCGCGGAGACCGCCTCCATTGCCGGCATCAAGGGCGAGGCGTCCACCCAGGCCGTCGTCGACGCCGTGATGGGCGCCGAGCGCGCCCTGCAGACGGCCGTGGTCGTCCGCGACAAGGTCGTCGCCGCCTATCAGGAAATCTCCCGCATGGCGATCTGACGCCGCGGGACGAGAGGAACGATACGATGAGAGCCCTGGCCATCGCTGCGACCGGCATGAACGCGCAGCAGACCAATGTCGAAGTCATCGCGAACAATATCGCGAACATCAACACGACCGGCTTCAAGCGCGCCCGCGCCGAGTTCACCGACCTCCTCTACCAGGTCGAGCGGATGCAGGGCGTGCCGGCGCGCGGCGGCGACCAGGTGGTGCCGGAAGGCGCCCAGATCGGTCTCGGCGTGCGCACCGCCGCGATCCGCACCACCCATATCCAGGGCACGCTCGACCAGACGGGCAACACCTTCGATCTCGCGATCAACGGCAACGGCTATTTCCAGATCCAGGGGCCGGGCGGCGAGACGCTCTATACCCGCGACGGCGCCTTCAACACCAACGACCAGGGCCAGCTCGTCACGCTCGACGGCTTCCTCGTCGATCCGCAGATCACCATTCCGCAGAACACGACGAAGACCACCGTCACGTCGGCGGGCCAGGTCTACGCGACCGTCGCCGGGCAGGCGGCGCCGCAGCTCCTCGGCCAGCTGACCCTCGTCAACTTCGCCAACGAGCCGGGTCTCGAGGCGCAGGGCGGCAATCTCTTCAAGGAGACCACGGCCTCCGGCACGCCGATCGCCGGCGTTCCCGGCGATCCCGGCTTCGGCGTGATCAACCAGGGCTATCTCGAAGGCTCCAACGTCGATCCGGTGAAGGAGATCTCCGAGCTGATCTCGGCGCAGCGCGCCTACGAGATGAACTCGAAGGTGATCCAGGCGGCCGACGACATGTCGAAGGTCATCTCCACCGGCCTGCGCTGACCGGCGCGGGACGCGACGAAGGACAGGCGGCGCCTCGGCGCCGCGATCGCAACGGAGCTGCGGCACCATGGAAGCCCATTCGAAGCGCCGGCGGATGCCGCGCCGGTCCGGCGCCGTGCTCGCCATTCTCATGGCCTTCGCCGGACCGGCGATGCCGGCACAGCCCGCCTCGGCCGATATCGACCTGCCGGTTCCGGCCGGCGTCGTCTATCCGGGCCAGAGCGTCTCGGACAAGGGCCTGTCCCGCGTCCGCTTCCGGGTGCCGGCCGCCAAGCTCTCGGCCTATGTCATCGAGGAGGGCATGCTCGGCGACCGCGTCGCCAAGCGCACCCTCCTGCCGAACCAGCCCATCCTCCTGTCCGACCTGAAATCGCCCGACATCGTGCGCGCCGGCGTCAACGCGCCGATCGTCTATCGCGAGGGCGGCGTCTTCATCGCCGGCATCGGCATGCCGCTCGTCTCGGCGGCCGAGGGCGAGCGCATCCGCGTGCGCAATGTCGACAGCGGCATCACCATCAACGGCGTCGTTCAGGCGGACGGAACGATCGAGGTCGATTCGCAATGAAGCGCATGACAAGGGCTCTCCTCGTGCCGGTGCTCCTTCTGGGGCAGGGCGCGGCGCAGGCGGCCGACATCCTGGACGGCGGCGCTCCGGCCCAGGCCTACGAGGCCGGCATCGGCGCGCGGGAAAGCTTCGACACCGTCCGCCCCGGCCTCAACGCGCTGCGCAGCGAGGGCGTGCGCATCAAGGACATCACCACCATCAAGGGCGTGCGCGAGAACCAGCTCGTCGGCTACGGTCTCGTCATCGGCCTCCAGGGCTCGGGCGATTCCCTGCGCAACTCGCCCTTCACCGAACAGTCGCTCCAATCGATGCTCGACCGGATGGGCGTCAACGTGCGCGCCGGCAATCCGCGCACCAAGAATGTCGCGGCCGTCGTCGTCACCGCCGAACTGCCGCCCTTCGTCGGGGCCGGCTCGCGCATCGACGTCAACGTCTCCTCGCTCGGCGACGCGCAGTCGCTGATGGGCGGCACGCTGGTGATGACGCCGCTCTACGGGCCGGACGGCGAGGTCTATGCCGTCGCGCAAGGGTCGATGGCGGTCAGCGGTTTCACCTCGGCCGGCGAAAGCGAGAAGCTGACGCAAGGGGTGCCGACCTCCGGCCGCATTTCCGGCGGCGCGATCATCGAGCGCGAGGTGCCCCGCGCCCAGGTCGAGACCGACCAGATCACCATGGAACTGCGCAATCCCGACTATCGCACGACGATCCGCATCGTGGACGCGGTGAACGCCTATGCCATCAAGACCTGGGGCAAGCCGGTGGCGCGCGAGCAGGATCTGCGTACCATCAGCATGACGCGGCCGGCGCGGCTGTCCTCGACGCGCTTCATCGCGGCGATCGGCGACCTGCCGATCCAGCCCGACACGGCGGCCCGCGTCGTGATCGACGAGAAGACCGGCACTGTGGTGATCGGCAAGGACGTGCAGATCTCGACCGTCGCCGTCACCCACGGCAATCTCACCGTGCGCATCACCGAGATGCCCGAAGTGTCGCAGCCCGCGCCCTTCTCGCCCAACGGACAGACGGTGGTCACCTCCAATACGACCGTCGACGCGCGCCAGGAGGGCGGCAACTTCGCCTATGTCTCCGGCGCCAATCTCGAGACCGTCGTTCGCGGACTCAACCGTCTCGGTCTGAAGCCGACCGGAATCATCGCCATCCTCCAGGCGATCAAGACCGCCGGCGCCCTCCAGGCCGATCTCGTGGTGCAATAAGATGATGCTTCGCCCGACCCGCTCCTCGCCTCTCGTCGCCGTCTCCGCCCTCCTTCTCGGCCTGTCCGTCACGACGGCCTTCGCCGAGAAGGCGGAGAAGAACGAAGGCCCGCCGCCGCCGGACCAGTCCGCCGTGCGCGTCATCGGCTCGGACGGCAAGCCGGTGCCGCCGCCGGAGCCCGGCAGCGAAGTGGAGCGCTATTGCAGCGCCATCGCCGATCCGGCGCGCGAGGCGCGCATCGCGGTCCAGCAGAAGAAGCTGAAGGATCTGGAGGCGCAGGTCGATGCCCGCATCGACGAGCTGGAGAAGAAGCGCGCCGACTACCAGACCTGGCTGAAGGAACGGCAGGTCTTTCTCGACTCCGTCTCGGACACGATGCTGAACATCTATGCCAAGATGAAGCCGGACGCGGCCGCCGCCCAGCTCGCGGCCGTCGATCGGCCGACGGCGGCGGCGCTGCTCGTCAAGCTGAACGCCCGCACGGCCAGCGCCATCCTGGCGGAAATGTCGGCGCCGATCGCCGCCGAGCTCGGCAATCTGATCGTCGAGAAGACGACCAAGACGCCGGACGGCGCCATGGCCGGTCTGAGCAAGGGTTGATCCATTGAAGAAGCTCGCACTTCTCGCGCTGATGGGCCTTGCCGGCTGCTCGACCACCAAGCAGGACTTCCTGGCCGCGCCGGTGATGACGCCGCCAGGCGCCGGCTTCGTGCAGAATCCCTCGATGATCACGCCCGCCGCCTTTCCGGTGGAGGTGACGCAGATCCGCAAGAACTCGCTCTGGACCGACAACAACGCCAACCTCTTCCGCGATGCGCGGGCGCTGCATCTCGGCGACATCGTCACCGTGCGCATCGAGGTGAAGGATCAGGCGGAATTCGACAACAATTCCAAGCGCTCGCGCGAATCCGGCGTCGATATCGGCGCCGATGTCAACCCGACCTTCAACGGCAAGTCCTTCCTCGGCACGCTCGGCGGCAAGATCGGCTTGAGCGGCGGCACCGACACGACCGGCAAGGGCAATATCAAGCGCTCCGAGAAGATCGCGCTCTCCGTCGCGGCCGTAGTGACGCAGATCCTGCCGAACGGCAATCTCTACATCACCGGCCAGCAGGAGATGCGGGTCAATTTTGAGGTGCGCGTCCTCTCCATCGCCGGTGTCATCCGGCCGGGCGACATCCTGCCGAACAACACGATCCCCTATGACCGCATCGCCGAGGCGCGGATCTCCTATGGCGGGCGCGGGCGGCTCAGCGAGGTGCAGCAGCCGGGCTGGGGCCAGCAGGCGATCGACGTCGTTGCGCCCTGGTAGGCGACGAACCGAACGACAGAAGAGCCGCCTTCGGGCGGCTCTTTCGTTTCCTCCGCACCGCCGCAAGGCTCGTAACAGGGTGGACGCCTAATCGTCGGACCGGGTCTCCATGAGGGAGCCCGAGGGAGGCCAGGCCTCCACGCTTCCTATGAGAGGAAACGGTCCATGACGGATACAAGCGCGGACGCGCTCATCGCGCAGGCGACCGGCGCCCTGCCGGACCAGTCGAAGAAGAAGGGCGGGATGGTCGCGACGATCGGCGTGATCGTGGGCCTGACCCTCGTCGCGGTCGGCGGCGGCGCGGCGGTCGGCTGGACGGTCGGCGGCCAGGCGCTGCGGAAGGCGGAGGCGCTCGCCAAGCCGAAGGAAGAGCCGGCGGCCGAGAAGGAGGCGCCCCCGCCGCCGCCCGGTCCCGATGCCATCGTCAAGCTGCAGCCGATCCTCACCAATGTCGCGACGCCGTCGTCGATGGTCATCCGCCTCCAGGCGAGCATCGTCTACCGCAAGGCCGACGTGCCGGATCCGGCCGTCCTCGCCGCGGAGGTCGAGGGCGACACGCTCGCCTTCCTGCGCACGGTCGACATCGTCCAGATCGAGGGCACGCGCGGCCTCCTTCACCTGAAGGAGGATCTGACGGAACGCGCCAAGCTGCGCTCGCCGGCGATCAAGGACTATCTCATCGAATCGCTGGTCGCCCAATGAAGCGGCTCGCGCTGGCGCTGATCATCGCCTTGGCGGCGACGCCGGCCTTCGCCCAGGACGCGGGCGCGATCGCGCAGGGGCTGGCCGGCCTCATCCCCGCCGGCCAAGCCTCGGCCTCGGGGCGCATCATCCAGCTCTTCGGCATCGTCACCGTCCTGTCGGTGGCGCCGGGCCTTCTGGTGATGGTCACCTCCTTCACGCGCATCGTCATCGCCCTGTCGATCCTGCGCTCCGGCCTCGGCCTGCAATCGACGCCGGCCAACCTCATCATCATCTCGCTGTCGCTGTTCATGACCTTCTTCGTCATGGCGCCGACCTTCGATCAGGCCTGGCGGGAAGGGCTGAAGCCGCTTCTCGACAATCAGATCACGGAAGGGGAGGCCTTCGACCGGATCTCCAACCCCTTCCGCGACTTCATGCTGACGCAGGTGCGCCCCCAGGACCTGAAGCTCTTCAGCGACTTCAACGAGGCCGGCGGGCGCGACCGCCTGCAGCCGAAGAACGAACAGGGCGCGGGGGAGGGCGAGATCGTCGATCTACGCGTCATCGTGCCGGCCTTCATGATTTCCGAGCTGCGACGCGGCTTCGAGATCGGCTTCCTGATCGTTCTGCCCTTCCTGGTGATCGACCTGATCGTCGCGACGCTGACCATGTCGATGGGCATGATGATGCTGCCGCCGACCGTAATCTCTTTGCCGTTCAAGATCTTGTTCTTCGTCTTGATCGACGGCTGGAACATGCTGACGGGTTCCCTGGTGCGCTCGTTCTTCTAGCGCGCTTTGCCGCAGGGGAAGCCGCCCATCTTAGGCTGGTGTTAACCTTACCCGCCTAATGTCATCTTCTAGAGGCGGATTGACGCGCCCTCAAGGGAGGGGTCGGTCAAAGGCATGATGCCGACCCGCGAAGCTGGCGCGTCCAGCATGTCCTCGAATTTCCTTTTCCAGGGCACACTCTCATGGCAAGCGTGAACACCAACGCGGCGGCGATCACGGCGCTCCGCACCCTCCAGCGCACCAACGCGGATCTCGACAAGACGCAGCAGCGCATCTCGACCGGCTACAAGATCGGCGAAGCCAAGGACAACGCCGCCTACTGGGCGATCTCCACGTCGCTGAAGTCCGACAACAAGTCGCTCTCCACGGTCAAGGACGCGCTCAACCTCGGCGGCTCGACGGTTGACGTCGCCTATCAGGGCCTCAACAAGGCCAAGGACGTTCTCGACGAGATCAAGGCCAAGCTGACGGCGGCAACGCAGGACGGCGTGGACCGCGACACGATCCAGAACGAGATCAGCCAGCTGCAGGCGCAGCTGAAGTCGATCGCCGCCTCCTCGGTCTTCTCCGGCGAGAACTGGCTGCAGGTCGACTCCTCGGCCAATGGCTACAGCACGACGAAGACCGTCGTCGCCTCCTTCAGCCGTGATACGACCGGTTCGGTGTCGATCGGCACGATCAACATCAATGCCGGCTCGTTCGTCCTCTACGACGGCAACACGACGGCGGTGACCAAGGGCGTCCTCGACACGGCGGTCGATCTGTCGGGCGTGACGGTCGGCGGCTCCAACACGACGGCCGGCGCCAGCGCGGGC
>NZ_BMIQ01000012.1 GCF_014642635.1 Aureimonas endophytica | reverse complement strand
CCATGCGGATCGTGCCGACCGAGCCGACGACCGAACCGATCGTCGCTTCCAGCGCCGCGACGGAGGCGTTGAACTTCTCGGCGATCGGCGCGTATTGCGCGTCGACCTGCCCGACCCGCGCCGTCAGGTCACCGCGCGACAGCGCGTCGAGGCCGACCGACAATTGCTCGAAGGCATGCGCCATGCGCTCGCCCTCTTCCGCCTTCTCGCTGTCGCGCCGGCGCCGCTCCGCCTCGCCCGACAGGCGGGCGCGTTCCGATTCGGCCTCGGCCTGGAGCTTCGCCCGGCCGGTTTCCTGGAAGACGCGCAGCGAGCGCGCCATGGCGCCGAGCTCATGGGCATGTTCGGCGCCCTGCACTTCCATTCCGGCATCGCCGTCGGCGATACGCTGCATCATCGCCGCCATGGCGCGAACGGAACCCGAGATCAGGCGGCCGATGCCGTAGGACAGGGCGATGCCGAGGCCGATGAGCACGAAGCCGATGACGATGGTCGAGCGCGAGGTCGAGCTCGCCAGATCCTCGGCGACCGGGCCGAGCTCCTTCTGGCGGCCGACGACGCCGCCCTGCAGCGCCTCGAAGCTCTTTTCCAGGCGCGGGCCGATCTGGTCGAGCTGGTTCTTCTGGATGTCGCGCGCCGCGAGGACGACATCCTTGGCATCGGTCAGACGCTTGCCGTAATTGTCGAGGAGCGCGAGAGCCGACTTCAGGCGCTGGAGCTGAAGCTCGTCGCGCAGCGAGGCGTTGAGCCCCTTCGCATTGCTGAGCGCGCGCGACAGCGCCGCCATGGCGGCGTCGTAATGGGCGGCGTCGCGGGTGCGCAGGAAGCGTTCCGCCATCATCATGCTGAGGCCGAGCGGCTCCATCGCGGCGCCCGCCGAATTGGCGGCGTCCGTGTTCGACTGCCGCCAGGCCGAACGCATGATGTCGCCGAGCGCGATGCCGGCCCAGGGTCCGAATTCCGTCAGCTTCGTCGTCAGGAGATCCTGGCGCCGCTGCAGGTCGAGCAGCCGGTCGAAGGCCGCGCCGTAATCGGTGGCGTCCTTGCGCACCTCGGCGAGGCCCGACACGAGCTGCGGCATGTCGGACACCTTGGCGGCGAGCGCCTCGCCCTTGGCCTGCATCCGCGTCAGGCTGGCATGGAGCTTGTCGCCGGCCTCGGGATTGGCATCGGCGATGAAGGAGAAGGCGGAGGTGCGCATGACGCGCAGGTCGTCGCTCATCTCGCTGATGGTGAGGCCGTAATCGGCCGTGTGGCGATAGGAGGCGAAAAGGTCCGAGATGGCGTCGACGCCCCGCACCGCGTTGAAGGCCATGAAGCCCATCAACAGGAGAAGCGGAACGAAGCCGAGCGTGATGCGCGCCCTGATGCCGAGCTTGTTCAACATGGAAATGACTCGAGGAAGGATAAGGAGGAGCGAAGCGCTTGCGGCTTCGGGCGACGATCAGTTGCGCGCGGCGTAGTTCGCGAGGTTCTCGGCCGTCACGAGCTCGAACGGAATATAGATCTTCGTCGGCATGTCGGCGCCGCCCGCCAGCTTCACGGCGGTGTCGAGCGCCGTCTCGCCCTGGCCGCGCGCGTTCTGGAAGATCGTCACGTCGAGATCGCCGTCCTTCATCGCGCCGAGCGCGTCCGCCGTCGCGTCGACGCCGCCGACGACCAGGCGGTCCATCGAATAGCCGGCCGCCTTCAGGGCCCGGATCGCGCCGAGCGCCATGTCGTCGTTGTTGGCGATCACGCCGTCGAACTTGACGCCGGCCTGGAGCCATTCGTTCATCTGCTTCTCGGCCTGCGGCCGCGACCAGTTGGCGGACTGACGCTCCACCACCCGGATGCCCTTGCAGTCCGGCGTGGCGAGAACCTCGGCGACGTCGTCGGTGCGGCGCCGGGCGGCGAAGTGCTGGAGTTCGCCCATCATCACGACCACATCGCCCTTGCCGCCGAGGCGACGGCAGATCTCGCGCGTCTCGAGCGTGCCCGAATCGCGCTCGTCCGAGCCGACATAGGACTGCCCCTTCGCCAGCGAATCGATGTTCACCGGCTCGGAATTGACATAGACCAGCGGAATGCCGGCATCGCTCGCCAGCTTGGAGATGACCGGCCCGGTATCGCCGTCGACCGGCATGACCACCAGCGCATCGACCTTCGCCGCGACGAGATCCTTCACCGTCTGAAGCTGGCGCGCGACATCGCCATCGGCATTCTCGAGCTTCAGCGTCACCCCGCTCGTGGCGGCGGCGCGGCTCTCGATGCTCTTGCTGACGATCTTAATGAACGTGTCGCTTTTCGAGATCGACACGCCGACGGTCGTGGCGCCGGCCGGGGCGGAACTCGCCGCAAGAGCGAGGACGAGCGAGGCGATGAGGCGTTTCATGGTGATCGAGCCAGTATTACGACGTCAGCTCGCCACTTATATTCATGCAATTGATAATGATCTGTTGACTGACGTTAGGCTGCGCTTCGTCACCCCGGCCCCGGCCTGCGACCGCGCCGGCGATCAGGCTGACGTAAGTGCTTTCTCCAGTTCACCTTTCGTCATGCGTGACCGTCCTTTGATCCCGCGCCGCGCCGCTTCGGCATAAAGGTCCGCGCGGGTCTTCGCGCCCGCACCGGTCTTGCGATAGGCAGCGGTCTTGCTGGCAACATCTTTTGGTTGTGCGGAGAACTGCTCGCCCTTGGCGCTGTCGCGCCGCTTCTTCGCGGTCGTGCGGGCATAGTCTTCTTCGGAAAGATGCTCGCGCGCCTCCTTCGGCAGATAGCGCTCGCCGGTCTCGCCGCTCGCCTTCCCGGACTTCGTGCCCCAGTCCTCCTCGGTCCATTGATGGAGGCTGTTTCCTTCGTCCTTGCCGCCCTCGTAGCCGCCGCCTTCCTTCTTGTATTCGGCGACGGCCATCTGCGCCTTGCGGGCCGACCACTGGCCGGGCTTGCCGCCCTTGGCCCCCTTGGTCACCTTCTTCTTCACCCTCTCCCAGAGCTTCGGATCGCTCTTCTCGGCCGTCTCGGTCATCTCGCCGCTCCATGGCTGTCGATGAGCGCGAAACGAGGACGGGCGCGCCGGGATGCGCGCGCCCGCCGCGACCCTTTCACCCCTCGGCGTCGAGCGCCTCGAGAATGACGTTGTCGTTCGTATAGATGCAGATCTCGGCGGCGATCTTCATCGCCCGCCGCGCGATCTCCTCGGCCGGAAAATCCGTGTCGGCGAGCGCCCGTGCGGCGGCCAGCGCGTAATTGCCCCCCGAGCCGATCGCCATCACGCCGCGCTCCGGCTCCAGAACGTCGCCATTGCCGGTCAGCGTCAGCGTCACGGACCGGTCGGCGACGATCATCATCGCCTCCAGCCGGCGCAGATAGCGGTCGGTGCGCCAGTCCTTGGCGAGCTCGACGCAGGCGCGCATCAGCTGGTCGGGATATTGCTCCAGCTTGCCTTCCAGGCGTTCGAGCAGCGTGAAGGCGTCGGCCGTCGCGCCGGCGAAACCGGCGATCACCTGCCCGTCCTTGCCGATGCGCCGCACCTTGCGCGCATTGCCCTTCATCACCGTATTGCCGAGCGAGACCTGGCCGTCGCCCGCGACGACCACCTTGCCGCCCTTGCGCACCGTGACGATCGTGGTGCCGTAGATCGTCGCCGGATCGTGCTTCTCGAAATTCATGGGAAAGACAGTCCTGGAAACCGGCGCCGCCCGGCGGGGCGACGCTCCGGGCCCCATGTAAGCGCCCGATTCGCGCGCGCCAAGAAGCGGTGTTCCCTCAAGCCCCCCGATGTTCTAATCGGATCGCGCCGCACGGGGCGGCGTGAAGGGTCGAGCGATGGGCGAGACGGCGGGACGACGGGACGCGACGGTCGAACGGGCTACGAAGGAGACCAGGGTCAAGGTGCGCGTCGATCTCGACGGCACGGGCCGGGCGACCGTGCGCACCGGTGTCGGCTTCTTCGATCACATGCTGGACCAGCTCGCGCGCCATTCGCTGATCGACATGGTGGTGGAGACCGACGGCGACCTGCATATCGACGACCACCATACGGTGGAGGATACCGGCATCGCGCTCGGCCAGGCGATCCGCGCCGCGCTCGGCGACCGGCGCGGCATCCGCCGCTATGCCTCGCTCGACCTCGCGATGGACGAATGCCTGACCCGCGCCGCGATCGACGTCTCGGGCCGGCCCTTCCTCGTCTTCCGCGCCGAGTTCCCACGCCACAAGATCGGCACCTTCGACACCGAGCTGGTGCGCGAATTCTTCCAGGCGCTGGCGCAGAATGCCGGCGTGACGCTGCATATCGACAATCTCTACGGCGCCAACGCCCATCACATCGCCGAGACCTGCTTCAAGGCGGTGGCGCGCGTCCTCGGCGACGCGGTGGCGATCGATCCGCGCCAGGCCGATCTCGTGCCCTCGACCAAGGGCCTTCTCGCGTGACCCGCTATATCGTGTTCGAGCCGCCGCCCGGCCAGGGCGAGGCACCGGGAACACCGAGCGAGAACGCCGTCTTCGTGCGCGACGCCTTTTCCGTCTGGGCCTTCCTGTTTCCCTGGATCTGGCTCCTGCGCTACGGCCTCTTCGTCTCGGGGCTCGTCGTCTTCCTGGCCTCCGGCGGCCTCGGCTGGCTGGCGCGCCAGGGGGCGACGCCGCTCGCCGCGGCGCTTCTGGCGCTTCTCGGCCTTCTCGTCGCGCTGGAGGGCCCGCGCCTGCGCGGCTGGCGCCTGCGCCGCAAGCGCTATGTCGAGACGGGGGCCTTCGAGGCGGCCAATGCCGAAGAGGCGGCCGTCTACTATTATCACGCCGTCGCCGGCCGGGCCGGCCGCAAGCCGCACGGCGCGGAGCCCGGCGAGGCCGCCTATCCTTGGGGCTTCGCCGACAGGGCGCCGCGCGCCGCGCCGCGCCGGCGCGGCGGCTGGTTCAGCCGCACCGGGAGCCGCGACCATGGCTGAGACGCTCGCGATCATCGACTACGGCTCGGGCAATCTGCGCTCGGCGACGAAGGCCTTCGAGCGCGCCGCGCGGGAGGCGGGGCTCGCGACGCGCATCCTTCTCACCGACGCGCCGGAGGCCGTGGCAGCGGCCGACCGCGTCGTCCTGCCCGGCGTCGGCGCCTATGCCGATTGTCGCGCCGGGCTCGACGCCGTTCCCGGCATGACGGCGGCGCTGCGCGAGGCGGTGGAAGAGAAGGGCCGGCCCTTTCTCGGCATCTGCGTCGGCATGCAGCTGATGAGCTCGCGCGGGCTGGAAAAGACGATCACCGAAGGGCTCGGCTGGATCGCGGGGGATGTGGAGCCGATGGTGCCCGCCGATCCCGCGCTCAAGATCCCGCAGATCGGCTGGAACACGATCGCCGTCCGGCGCCCCCATGCGCTGCTCGCCGGCATTCCGACGGGCGAGGACGGCCTGCACGCCTATTTCGTCCATTCCTTCCATCTGGCGGCCCGCAACCCGGACGACGTCCTCGCCAGCGCCGACTATGGCGGGCCGATCACCGCCATGGTCGCCGCCGGCAACAAGGCGGGCACCCAGTTCCATCCCGAGAAGAGCCAGCGCCTCGGCCTCGCCCTCCTCACCAACTTCCTCACCTGGAAACCCTGATGCCCGTTCTCTTTCCGGCGATCGATCTGAAGGGCGGCGAATGCGTGCGCCTGAAGCTCGGCGACATGGCGCAGGCGACCGTCTACAACGAAGATCCGGCGGCCCAGGCCGCCGCCTTCCAGGCCGCCGGCTTCCGCCATCTCCATGTCGTCGATCTCGACGGCGCCTTCGCCGGCGCGGCGGTGAACGGGGCGGCGGTGGAGGCGATCCTGAAGGCGGTCGGCGGGGCGATGCGCGTGCAGCTCGGCGGCGGCATCCGCACCATGGCCGATGTCGAGCGCTGGCTGGACCTCGGCCTCGCCCGCGTCATTCTCGGCACGGTCGCGGTGCGCGACCCGGATCTGGTGCGCGCGGCGGCCAAGCGCTTTCCGGGCCGCGTCGCCGTCGGCATCGACGCGCGTGGCGGCCGCGTCGCGGTGGAAGGCTGGGCGGAAAGTTCGGATCTCACCGCCACGGACCTCGCGCTGCGCTTCGCCGATGCCGGCGTCGCGGCGATCATCTATACCGACATCGATCGCGACGGCATCCTCGCCGGCGTCAACTGGGACGCGACGATCGCGCTGGCGAAGGCCGTGCCGATCCCGGTCATCGCCTCCGGCGGCCTCGCCTCCCTCGCCGATATCGAGCGCCTCGCCGCGCCGGACGCCGCGATCCTCGAAGGCGCGATCTCCGGCCGCGCGCTCTACGACGGCCGCGTCGACCCCGCCGCCGCGCTGCGGCTCCTGGGGGCGGCGTGAAGATCCTCGTCACCGGAGCGGCCGGCTTCATCGGCTGCGAGACGGCGCTGCGCCTCGCCGCGCGCGGCGACGAGGTGGTCGGGCTCGACAATCTGAACGCCTATTACGATCCCGGCCTGAAGCGCGCGCGCCTCGGCCGCTTCGCCGGCTTCCCGAACATCCGCATCGTCGAGGGCGACATCGTCGACCGGGACGGCATGGCGGCGCTCTTCGCCGCCGAGCGCTTCGATCGCGTCGTCCATCTCGCCGCGCAGGCCGGGGTGCGCTACGGCCAGACCCATCCCCATGCCTATGCCGACACCAATCTCACCGGTTTCCTGAACGTCCTCGAAGGCTGCCGCCATGGCGGGGCGGAGCATCTCGTCTATGCCTCCTCCTCCTCCGTCTATGGCGGCAACACGGCGATGCCCTTCTCGACGGCGCAGGCGACGAACCATCCGCTCAGCCTCTATGCCGCGACGAAGCTCGCCAACGAGGCGATGGCCCATTCCTACGCCCATCTCTACCGCCTGCCCGTCACGGGGCTGCGCTTCTTCACCGTCTACGGCCCCTGGGGCCGGCCGGACATGGCGCCCTTCCTGTTCACCCGGAAGATCCTGGCGGGCGAGCCGATCGAGGTGTTCAATCACGGCCGGCATGCCCGCGACTTCACCTATGTGGACGACATCGCGACCGGCATCCTCGCCGCGCTCGACCGGCCGGCGGCGCCCGATCCCGAATGGCGCGGCGCGGCGCCGGCCATGGCGAGTTCCGACGCCCCCTGGCGGCTCTACAATATCGGCGGCAGCCAGCCGACGCCGCTTCTCGACTTCATCGGCGCGATCGAGGCGGCGACGGGCCGCAAGGCCGAGATGATCATGCGCTCGATGCAGCCCGGCGACGTGCCGGCGACCTTCGCCGAGACCGAGCCGCTGACGCGCGACACCGGCTGGCGGGCGACCACCACCGTCGCCGAGGGCATTCCCCGCTTCGTCGCCTGGTTCCGCGAATTCTACCGGCTCTGAACCGCGCCCTTCGGGACAGGCCGACCAAGGCGGCGGCGCGTCGCGGAAGAAGGCCCAGATCCCTCGGCTACGACTATGGCCGGGACATCGACGCTTCCGCTTCGTAATCGAAGTCGTCTTCGACTTTCGGACCAGGATCCTGCATCCGGCCGTGGCGAATGGCCGCGACCTCGACGGTTTCGGCGCGGACGTCGTAAGTCAGGACGTAGGGTCCGACGACGAGACGCCGGCTCCCGGGCACGAGACTGTCGCAAGCCGTTGCGCCGATCAGCGGGAACTCGGCAAGATTTGTTCTCGCCAGCCGGATGCTTTCGAGAAAACGGTGCGCCGCGGACGGATTGCGGCGGCGCAGATACTCGGCCTCGGCACGCAGAAATCTCCGAGCATCCTCGGAGAGACGGACGCGCATCAGGCCGCCTTGCCGGCCACGATCACCTCCAACTCACGCAACACGTCGTCCATCTCGTGGACCTCGCCGGCAGCGATCTGCTCGCGGCCGCGTCGCACGGCGAGGATCTCCTCCCCCTCCCCGGCGAGATACAGCCGCAACGCGCGGACGATCACCCAGCTGCGGCTGCGTTCGCTCGTTTCTGCGATGGTCTCGACCGCTTCGAGCACATCGAGGGGGATGCGCAACGTGATCGGGTCGGAAAGCTCGCGCTTGCTCATCAAAAAAAGCTCCACGTTGTAATACAACGTAGTCTTCTATGAGCAGCCGGTCAAACTCGGGACGTCGCGCCCTGGCCGAGCCGGAGCGATCCCACAACGATCGGTCGGCGACGCATTCTGGTCGGCAACGAAATCAGGGCATGTCCTTGGCGCTGACCAGAACCGATGGCGCTCGTGGCCGCCGCCGCTGCCTCTCGGGCTTTGTTCAGGGCTGTTCCGGCGCTTCGCCGCGCTTGAGGCCCGGGAGGGACAGGATCGTGCCGCCGTCGCGCGGCTCGAGGCCGGGGACCGGCGCGGCGGGGCCCATCAGCGCCAGCGCCTCGCGGCCGGGGCGGAATTCCGGCACCGTGCCGGACAGGAGGCGGAGCGCCGAGGCGGCGTCGTCCGCCTCGATATGGCGCTGCATCTCGTCGAGGATGCGCGCGACGAGCGGCGCCTCGATGGCGCGCGGAAAGGCGGTCAGGAGGCCTTCCACCGCCGTATGCGACAACGTCTCGGCCGGATCGAACAGTTCCTCGGTCAGCTTCTCGCCGGGCCGGAGGCCCGTGAAGACGATCTTCACGTCGGAGTCCGGCCGCAGGCCCGACAGGCGGATCACGTCGCGCGCCAGTTCGACGATCTTCACCGGCCGCCCCATGTCGAGAACGAAGATGCGCCCCCGCTCCGCCCGATGCGCCAGCCCGTGCGCCGCCGCTTCGAGCACCAGGAAGCAGGCTTCCTTGATGGTCATGAAATAGCGTTCGATCTCGGGATGGGTGACGGTCAGCGGCCCGCCGGCTTCCAGCTGCTTCTCGAAGGTCGGCACGACCGAGCCGGCCGAGCCGAGGACATTGCCGAAGCGCACGGTGACGAAGCGCGTGCCCTCCGTGCCGGCGGCGATGTCCTCGGCCTGGCAGACCATCTCGGCGAGGCGCTTCGTCGCGCCCATCACGTTGGTCGGATTCACCGCCTTGTCGGTGGAGACCATCACCATGGCGCCGACCCTGGCGCGGACGGCGGCGCGCACGACGTTGCGCGTGCCGATGGCATTGGTGAACATGCCCTCCAGCGGCTGCGCCTCGACGATCGGCACATGCTTCAGCGCCGCCGCGTGGAAGACGACATGCGGGCGCTCGCGGGCGAAGATGCGGTCCACCGTCGCCGCCTCGCGCACATTGCCGATGAGGGCGCGCACCTCGAGTTGCGGCGCGAGGCGCTTCAGGGCGCTTTCCGCCTCGAAGAGCACGAACTCGCTGGCATCGACGATCACCAGCCGCGCCGGCTTCAGCGCCGCGATCTGGCGGCCTAGTTCCGAGCCGATCGAGCCGCCGCCGCCGGTGATCAGCACCGTGCGCCCGGCGATGAGTTCGGAAACGTCGCGGTTGGCGAGCCGCAGCGGTCGGCGCTGCAGCAGGTCCTCCAGGCGGATCGGCCGGATCTCCGGCGGCGCGGCGACGTCGCGCATGTCCAGCATGTCGGCAAGACGCAGCAGCGGCAGGCCCTCGACGCTGGCGAGCTCGATCAGCTCGTCGATCGAGGCGTGGCGTTCGAAATCCTCGCGCGAGCGGGTGAGGATCAGGGCGTCCGGCCGCTGCCCCTCCTCCTCGAAGCGCCGGACGATCTCCGGCAGCCGGTCGAGCGTGCCGACGATCGGCACGCCGCGGATCCAGCGGCCGACGCGCCGGCCGCGCTCGTCCAGGATGGCGAGCACCTCGTAGTTCGAGCCGATCTGCTCGCTCACCATGCGCAGGAAGATGTCGGCATTGTCGCTGGCGCCGACGAGGATCACGCGCTTGGCCGACTGGCGCGCGGCGCGGCCGAGCCGCACCGTGTCGCGATGGTTGCGATAGGAGCGATAGGCCGCGCGCGGCGCCGCCAGCATGACGACGAGCAGCGCCCAGGTGATCACCGGCGTCGAGCGCGGGATCATCGGATTGTCGAGGCGCACCACGAGGAAATGCATAAAGACGAAGAGCAGCACCGAGACGGTGGCGGTCTTCATCACCGAGATCAGTTCGGGCAGCGAGGCATAGCGCCAGATGCCGCGATTGAGCCCGACCGTGAAGCCGATGGCGCCGACGAGGAGACCGAAGGCGAGACTGGTGACGAGATAGCCGTCGATGCCCAGCCAGAACCGCTCGTCGCCGAGGCGCAGGCCGAGCGACAGGAGCATGGCCAGCGCGCCGACCACGACATCATGGGTGAGCGCGATACCGCGCAGCAGCAGCATGCGGCCGGAGCCGGCTTTGATCTGCGGCATGCGCATTCCGTCGTCACCCCTCTCGTCGCCGGCCTCGCGTCCGCGCCCCCGCGCGTCGCCATGATGACGTTTCCGTCCGTCGGTCGCTCTCAACCATAGGTCTAAGCGCCGCCTCCGTCACTAGAAGATCGCCTATAATCAAGGTGAGAAAAGGGAGGCCGGGCCGAGAAAAGCGCGGCACGGGAAAAAGCATACTTTTGCGCCCCGAATGCCGGGAGTTCCGTTCCCCCGGCCGGCGAGTTCCTGTAAGGCTGCGCAACGATTGTCAGATTCCTGTTCGAAAGCGAGCCGCCGATGCCTTTCCAAGAGCCCTTTTCCGGCCTCTTTCCGGTCGCGCCCACGCCGTTCACCGAGACTGGCGATCTCGATCTGGAGGGCATGAAGCGCGTCCTCGACTGCATGATCGACCAGGGCGTCGATGGCATCTGCGTCCTCGCCAACTATTCCGAACAGTTCCTCCTGACCGACGAGGAGCGCCGGACGCTCACCCGCCTGTCGCTGGAGCATGTCGCGGGCCGCGTGCCGGTGATGGTCACCTGCTCGCATTTCTCCACCCGCATCGCCGCCGCGCGCGGCAAGGAGGCGGCGGAGCTCGGCGCGGCGCTCCTGATGCTGATGCCGCCCTATCACGGCACCGGCCTCAAGGCCGACGAGACCGGCATGGTCGAGCATTTCCAGGCGGTGGCCGAGGCGGCCGGCATTCCGATCATGGTGCAGGACGCGCCGCTTTCTGGCGTCGCGCTCGGCGTGCCCTTCCTCGCGCGGCTCGCCCGCGAGGTGCCGCTGGTGCGCTACTTCAAGATCGAGGTGGCCCAGTCGGCGGCCAAGCTCCGCGCCCTGATCGCGGCGGGCGGCGAGGCGATCGTCGGCCCCTTCGACGGCGAGGAGGCGATCACCATGATGGCCGATCTCGATGCCGGCGCGACGGGCACGATGTCGAGCGCGCTGCTGCCGGACCTCCTGCGCCCGGTCTTCGACCGGCATCGCGCCGGCGACCGGGCGGGCGCGGCGGAGGCCTATGCCCGCGTCCTGCCGCTCGTGAACTACGAGAACCGCCAATGCGGGCTGCGCGCCGCCAAGACGGTGATGATGGAAGGCGGCGTCATCCGCTCCGACCATGTCCGCCATCCGCTGGAGCAGATCCATCCGGCGACGAAGGCGGGGCTCCTCGAACTCGCCCGCCCGCTGGAGCCGCTGGCGCTCAGCTGGGGCAAGTAAACAAACCGCCGGCCGCTTCCCATATGCGGACGGCCGGCCGGCCCCGGAGCTGAAGACCGGGGCCTCGATCGATCGACGGGAGACTTCCATGACCATTCTCGGACAGCAATTCATCGGCGCGGAGGCCGTGAAGGGCGCAAACGGCGAGATTTTCGGCATCGACGCCGCGAGCGGCTCGAAGCTGACGCCCGGCTTCGGCGGCGCCACCAAGGCCGATCTCGAACGCGCCTGCGCCCTCGCCGAGGCCGCCTTCGAGCCCTATCGCGCCCTGCCGCCGGAAGAGCGCGCCCTGTTCCTCGAAGCCATCGCCGACAATATCCAGGCGATCGGCGAGGAGCTGATCGAGCGCTGCATGGCCGAAAGCGGCCTGCCCCGGCCGCGCCTCGAAGGCGAGCGCGCCCGCACCATGGGCCAGCTGCGGCTCTTCGCCGGCGTGCTGCGCGACGGCGGCTTCCTCGACGCGCGCATCGATCCGGCGCTGCCGGAGCGCAAGCCCCTGCCCCGGCCGGACCTGCGCCTCAACAACGTGCCGCTCGGCCCGGTCGCCGTCTTCGGCGCCTCGAACTTCCCGCTCGCCTTCTCCGTCGCCGGCGGCGACACGGCCTCGGCGCTGGCCGCCGGCTGCCCGGTGATCGTCAAGGCCCATTCGGCCCATCCCGGCACGTCCGAACTCGTCGGCCGCGCCGTCCAGAAGGCGGTGAAGGATCGTGGGCTCCCGGAGGGCACCTTCTCGCTCCTCTACGATTCTGGCCGCGAGATCGGCCAGGGTCTCGTCGCCGATCCGCGCATCCGGGCCGTCGGCTTCACCGGCTCGCGCGCCGGCGGCACGGCGCTGATGAAGATCGCCGCCGCCCGTCCGATGCCGATCCCGGTCTATGCCGAGATGAGCTCGATCAATCCGGTCCTCCTGTTTCCCGGCGCGCTGAAGGCGCGGGGCGAGGCGATCGGCAAGGGCTTCATCGCCTCGCTGACGCTCGGCGCCGGCCAGTTTTGCACCAATCCGGGCCTGATCATCGCCATCGAGGGCGAGGGTCTCGACGCCTTCGTGCGCGGCGCGACGGAAGCGATCGCCGCCGCCCCGGCCGCCGTCATGCTGACGCCCGGCATCCACCGGGCCTATTGCGAGGGCACGGGCAAGCTGCGCGGCCATGCGGCGGTGGAGCTCGTCGGCCAGGGCACCGAGGGCGGCGAATTGCGGGGCCAGGCGGCGTTCTTCGCGACGAGCGCCGAGAACTTCCTCGCCCATCACGATCTGCAGGACGAGGTCTTCGGCGCCTCCTCGCTTCTCGTGCGCTGCCGCGACGCGGACGAGGTGGCGAAGGTGATCGCGGCGCTGGAAGGCCAGCTCACCGTCGCGCTCCACATGGAGGCGGAGGATCACGCCGCCGCCGCCAAGCTCCTGCCGAAGCTGGAGCGCCTCGCCGGCCGCATTCTCGTCAACGGCTTCGGCACCGGCGTCGAGGTGGCGCATGCCATGGTGCATGGCGGCCCCTATCCCTCGACCTCCGACGGCCGCTCGACCTCGGTCGGCAGCCTGGCGATCCAGCGCTTCCTGCGCCCGGTCTGCTACCAGGACCTGCCGGGCGCGCTCCTGCCCCCGGCGCTTCAGGACGGCAATCCGCTCGGCCTCTGGCGCCGCATCGACGGCAAGCTCGGCCAGGACTGAGCCTTTCCGGGACGAGCCCGATCAGGGGGTGTCGACCAGCGTGGTCGGCGCCCCCTTTTCTTTGACCTTGCGCTCGCGGAAGGCGATGAACAGGCCGGAGGCGATGATGACGGCCGCGCCGACCAGCGTCCAGCGGTCGGGCCATTCGCCGAAGACCAGCCAGGCGAAGACCATGCCCCAGGCGAGCATGGAATATTGCATCGGCGCGACGGTCGCCGCCTTGCCGAGCTTCAGCGAGCGGGTGACGCAGACATGGCCCGCCATGGAGACGATGCCGAGCAGGCAGAGCAGCAGGAAGTCGGGAACGCTCGGCGCGACCCAGCCGAAGGGCAGCGTCAGGAAGCCGAGGACGAGCGAGCCGACGAACTGCCAGAAGACGAGCGTCAGGTCGGGCGTGCCGCGCAGCTGGCGGCCGAAGATGACGGTGAGGCTGAAGACGAAGGAACCGGCGAGCGACACGAGGGCCGCCGGCGTCAGCGCGGCCGAGGAGGGTCGCAGCGCGATCGCGACGCCGACGAAGCCGATGGCGATCGCCGTCCAGCGGCGCCAGCCGACACGCTCGCCGAGCATGAAGGGCGAGAGCGCCGCGACATAGATCGGCGCCGCCAACCAGTAGGTGATGACGTCGGCCAGCGGCAGGCTGATCGTCGCGTAGTAGAAGGCGGCGGCCTCGCCGGTGGCGAGGATCACCCGCAACGCCAGAACGACCGGCCGGCCGACATGCAGGAGTTCGCCCGCCGGCCGGCGCAGCGCGAGCGGCGCGATGACGGCGAGCGCGCCGATGGAGCGCAGGAACATGATCTGGCCGACCGAGTAGGTGGCAACCAGCCATTTGCCGAGCGTGTCGTTGGCCGCGAAGAGCAGCATGCCGAACAGCATCACGAGGATGCCGAGCGTATCGCCGGACAGCGCGCCCGAAGCGCGCGCCCGATCCGTCACAGAAGTCACCTTGGTCTCCGCGCGGCTTAAGGGCCTGGTTCGAACGTCTTTCGTTCCGAAGGCCATAGCGGCTTCGCGGCCGGGCCGGAAGCGGCGAGCGCGACGCGCGCCGTCGCCCCCGGCTTGGTTAACGTTTCGCTGAGGAAGCGCGCCTAATCTTCGCCGGATTCGCCCTGCCCTTGGGCGATTCGAACCTTTGCGCCGTCAGGCGACGGGACGCGCGCCGCGCGATCGATCGGGAGACGAGGATAGTTGATGACCCATCTGCTCAAGGCCGCCAAAGCCCTTATCGCCGCGGGCGCGCTTCTCGCCGGGCTGGGGGCGGGACCGGCTCTGGCGGCGCGCTGCGGCAATGACGGCGCCGGCTTCTCGTCCTGGCTGGCGGATTTCGAGCGCGAGGCCGCCGCCCAGGGCGTTTCGCAGCGCACGCTCCAGGCGGCGCTCGGCGACGTGACCTATGACCGGAAAGTGATCAGCCTCGACCGCAATCAGAAGAGCTTCAAGCTGTCGCTCGACCAGTTCATGGCGCGCCGCGCCCCGCCCTCCTACATCCAGAAGGGCAAGTCGGTCATCCGCCAGAACGAATCCCTCCTCAATTCGATCGAGCGCCGCTATGGCGTGCAGAAGGAAGTGCTGGTCGCCATCTGGGGCATGGAGACCGGCTTCGGCGCCAATTCCGGCAGCATGAACGTCTTCAAGTCGCTGGCGACGCTGTCCTACGACTGCCGGCGCTCCGACTTCTTCACCGAGGAGCTGCTCGCCGCGCTGAAGATCGTCGATCGCGGCGACATGGCGGCCTCGCAGATGCGCGGCGCCTGGGCCGGCGAGATCGGCCAGACCCAGTTCCTCGCCAAGAACTACCTGAAATACGCGGTCGATTTCGACGGCAACGGCCATGCCGATCTCATCCGCTCGAAGGCGGACGTCCTCGCTTCCACCGCCAATCTCCTGCGCGCCGAAGGCTGGCAGGCCAATGCCGGCTACGGCCCGGGCGAGCCGAACTATCCGGTCTTCGCCCAGTGGAACCGCGCCGTGGTCTACCAGCAGGCCCTGTCGCTCTTCGCCTCGAAGCTCGCCGAGTAGGCTCCGGAACGAGAATGGCGGCGGCGCGTCAGGCGCCGCCGTCGAGCTCCGGATAGGCGCGGAAGATCCCTTCCGTCGAAAAGGGCAGGCGGCGCGGGCTGGCGAGATAGTCGGCGATCAGAGGCGTTTCCCGCACCCGGGCCGCGAGCGCCGCGACGCCCGGAAAACGCCTATCGGCCTCCGCCATCGCGCGCGGAAAGGCATAGGCGAGGCCCGCCGCGACCTGGAACAGGCCGAGATCGACATAGGACAGGCGGTTGCCGACGAGCCAGCCGGACCTTGCCGGATTGGTTTCGATGAGCCTCTCGTACCAGCCGAGGAACTTCGGGATGCGCTGCTCGCGGAACTCCTTCGCGCGGCGGAGCGCTTCCGGCTTCTGCTCCTCGTAATAGAGCGAGACCCCGACCGGATGGTGGACGTCATGCGCTTCCGCCGTCAGATCGGAGGTCGTGGCGGCCAGCGCCCGCGCCCATTCGCGGCCCGGCCGGTCGTCGGGCGCAAGGCCGAGCGTCTCGCCGAGATAGGCCGAGATCGCCGCCGACTGCGAGACGAGGAGATCGCCATCGACAAGGAAGGGCGGCGCGAAGGGCACCGGATGGCCCCGCTTGCCCTCCATGAAGGCCATCATGCCCTCGACGCCGCCGCCCTCCACCCCGTCCAGCCGCGCCATGTCGCGATAATCCGCGCCGGCGGCCTCGAGAACGAGGCGCGGAAATTCGCCGCGCCCCTGGATGCTCGGCCAGTAATAGAGATCGAGGCTCATGGCGAACTCCTTGGCTCGGCGGCACCGGCCTTTCCCGGCCGGACGCGCTGGACAGTCACGAGGGGCTGATCTAACGCGATCGGCGTCCGGGTCAGCCCACGGCCGCCTGCGGCGAGCGTGATTCGACCCAGCGGGGAGGACGCTCATGCAGGAAACGACGGTCCTGCCGGCGCGCGGCGCCGGCGCGCCGGTGGAAGGCGCCCTGTCCTGGGGCGCGCATCTGCGGGCGACCTTCGGTCTCGGCGCGCCGCTGGCCGGGGCCCAGCTGGCGCAGATCGCCATCAACGTCACCGACACGCTGATGGTCGGCCGGCTCGGCGCGACCGAGCTCGCGGCGGCCGTGCTCGGCACGCAGGCCTTCTTCGTCGTCTGGATCTTCGGCGGCGGCTTCGCCCAGGCGGCCATGCCGATCGCGGCCGCGGCGGAAGGACGCGGCGACCGCACGGGCGTCCGGCGCTCGATCCGCATGGGCTTCTGGGTGGTCGCGCTCTACGGCCTCCTGATGCTGGCGCCGCTCTGGCATTTCGAGGCGGTGCTGCTCGCGCTCGGCCAGACGCCGGAAACGGCGCGGCTCGCGGGCGCCTTCATGCGCATCCTCGAATGGGGCCTCGTCCCGGCGCTCCTCGTCGCCGGCGCGCGCTCGGCGCTGAGCGTCACCGGGCACACGGGCACGATCCTCCTCGTCACCATCGGCGGCGCGGCGGCGAATGCCGTTCTCAACTGGGGCCTGATCTTCGGCAATCTCGGCCTGCCGGCGCTCGGCCTCGAAGGCTCGGCGCTCGCCTCGGCGATCACCAACACGCTGATGGCGCTGGCGATGCTTGTCTATTGCGCCCGCGCGCCGCGCCTTCAGGCCTACCGTTTCTTCCAGCGCATCTGGCGGCCGGACTGGCCGGCCTTCCGCGAGGTCTTACGGCTCGGCTGGCCGATCTCAACGACGATCGTCGCCGAGGTCGGGCTGTTCACCGCCTCGACGGTGATGATGGGCTGGCTCGGCGCCGTGGCGCTCGCCGCTCACGGCATCGCGCTCCAGCTCGCCTCCATCGCCTTCATGATCCCGCTCGGCCTGTCGCAGGCGGCGACGGTGCGGGTCGGCACCGCCTTCGGCGCCGGGGACTGGACCAATCTGCGGCGCGCGGCCTGGACCGCCATCGCCGCCGCCATCGCCTCGGGCCTTGCCGGCGCGATCCTGTTCTGGACGGTGCCGGATGCGCTGGTCGGCTTCTATCTCGACCCCGCCGCGCCGAGCGCATCGGCGGTGCTGACGACCGGCGTGCAGCTCGTCGCCGTCGCCGCCGCCTTCCAGATGATCGACTGTCTGCAGGTCGTGTCGAGCGGCGTGTTGCGCGGCCTCGCCGACACGCGGATCCCGATGGTGATCGCGCTCGTCAGCTATTGGGCGATCGGCATGCCCATCGCCTACGGCTTCGCCTTCGGTCTCGGCATGGGCGGCATCGGCATCTGGACGGGCCTCGCGGCCGGCCTCCTGGCGGCCGCCGTCCTGATGACGGGGCGCTTCGCCCTGCGGGTGCGGCTCGGCCTCACGCCGGCCTGAAACGGATCGCCCGCCCGGCCACGGACGCGCAAGGGCGGGTCCGCGCGCCGGGGCGAGCGATCGGTGGCATGGTGATTGGGGGGTATGAAGCGAGGCGCCTTCAGGCGCAGCTCTTCGTCCCGCTGCCGTCGGGCGCCTCGATCTGGACGCGGGCCACGCCGGAATGGACGAAATCGAGCTCCCGGGCCGCGCCCTTGGACAGGTCGATCATCCGACCCTTGATGAAAGGTCCGCGATCGTTGATCGTCACGATGATGGAGCGGTTGTTCTTGAGGTTTGTTACCTTGACCTTGCTGCCGAGCGGCAAAGTCTTGTGAGCGGCGGTCATGGCCGCCGGATTCATCATTTCTCCCGAAGCGGTGCGGGAGCGCAGCGAGTACCAGGAGGCACCGCCGCAGCTGGTCTTGATATCCGTGGTCTGAGCGAAGGCGCTATGCGGAATGGAAGTCGTCGAAATGGCGATGGCGATGGCTGTCAGTACGGCAGTCTTCAACCTCTCGGTCCTTATCCCGTTGATTTTCCCCGGGTGGCCGAGCTCGTGATCCCCTCACCCCCTCGTCGCCCCCGTGGCTAGCGAGGGGGTAGATGCGGGGGAGTCGAGGTCAAAATGCGATCAGTTCCATCACGTCATGTTGCAACGCGTCATAATCACGAAATATTCGGTGATGACGAATTCCTGTAATCGCCTGTGAGAGAAGGGAGAGCGTCCCGATATGACGGATAGATAAATGTGTATCCGGAAGCCCTGATTTTAGCATTCGAGACCCTTTTGTTCTCCCCATAGAAGGATCTCTGCATCGGCGAGAGTGACGCTTCGTCATAATTCACCAGCGGCGGCAGCGGAGCGCCGACGAGGCGCGCGGCGAGTTCCACCACATCCTGGGGTGGCGCCGGCTCGTCGTCGGTCACATTGAAGACGCCGCCGAGCCCCTCCCCTGCCAGATGGGCGAGCGCGCCGGCGATGTCCTCGACATGGATGCGGTTGAAGACCTGGCCGGGCTTCGCCAGCCGCTTCGCCCGTCCCTCGCGCAGGTTGACGAAGGCGTTGCGCCCCGGCCCGTAGATGCCGGACAGGCGCAGGATCGCGAGCGGCACGTTCCGCGCGGCCGCGAGTTGCGACCAGTCCGCCTCGGCCGCCACGCGCTCCACCGAGCGCTGCGAGACCGGCCGGAGCGGCGTTTCCTCGTCCACCCAGGCGCCGCCATGATCGCCATAGACGCCGACGGTCGAGAGATAGCCGATCCAGGCGAGCGCGGGCATGGCGTGCAGGAGCCGGTCGCGATACTGGCGCAGCACCGGATCGCCCGCCTCGCCCGGCGCGGCGGAGACGAGGAGATGCGTGGCGCGCTCCAGGGCGGCGTCGATGCCCTCGCCCGGCCGCTCGCCGTCGAAGACGAAGGGCTTCAAGCCACGGGCGGCGAGGCTCGCCGCCTTCTCGGGCGAGCGCGTGGTGACGCCGAGCACCAGATCGGGCGCGAGCCGCGTGACGAAGGCCCCGGCCGAATAGCCGCAGCCGAAGACGAAGAGCCGCATCGGCGCGCTCAGGAGCGGTCGCGGACGAGGCGCCGGACCTCGCCGACCTCCAGCGCGCCGATCCTGAGGCGTCCGATATCGGCGGCGCCGATCCGCGCCTTGCCGACGGACAGGCGGCCGATGGCGAAGGCGCCGATCGCCACGGCACCGACGGCGAGCGCGCCGACCGCCAGGGCGCCGACCGCCGCGCGTCCCACCGCCTCCTCGCGCGATAGGACGGCGCGCGCCCGCCGGCCGCCCTCCTCCAGCGCCGCGCGGGCGCTGTCGAGATCGGCGGGAATTCTGGCCTTCACGCTGTCCAGCGCCGTCTCGGCGATGGCCTTCGCCTCTTCAGCCTTCCTGCTCCAGCGCATCCCATTCGCTCCTGACGGATTCGTCCGTCTCGTAATGGAGCGCGGCGGGACGCCGTGCCAAGGCCTCGGCCGGCGAAAGACGGTGAAGCGCCCAGACGGCCATGGCGCGCACCGGCGGCTCGGCATCCTCAAGAAGGCCGAGAACGGACGGGAGAAGCGCCGCCGCGCCGGAATTGCCGGCGGCGATCAGGCAGTTCGCGACGAATTTCGCCCGGCCGATGCGCTTCACCGGCGAGCCGGCGAAGAGGGCGCGGAAATCCGCCTCGTCGAGGGCGAGGAGCGCGGCGAGATCCGGCGAGCGCAGTTCGTCCCGAGCGACGAGCTTGGCCTCGCGCGCCGTTGCGGCGAACTTGTTCCAGGGACAGACGGCGAGACAGTCGTCGCAGCCATAGATGCGGTTGCCCATGCGCGCCCGCAGCGCGCGCGGCACCGGCGCCTTGGTCTCGATGGTGAGATAGGAGATGCAGCGCCGCGCATCGAGCTGGTAGGGCGCGGGAAAGGCATCGGTCGGACAGGCGTCCTGGCAGGCCCGGCAGGAGCCGCAGCGGTCCCGTTCCGGCGCGTCCGGCGCGAGGTCGAGCGTCGTGAAGATCGAGCCGAGAAACAGCCAGGAGCCGAAGGCGCGGCTGACGAGATTGGTGTGCTTGCCCTGCCAGCCGAGCCCCGCCGCCTGGCCGAGCGGCTTTTCCATGACGGGCGCGGTGTCGACGAAGACCTTCATCGCATGGCCTTCGCCGGCGCGGGCGAGAAGCCGCTGGCCGAGCTCCTTCAGCCGGCCCTTGATCACCTCGTGATAGTCGCGATGCCGGGCATAGACGGAGATCGTGCCGCGCTCCCGCCGGGCGACATTGGCGAGCGGGTCCTCGTCCGGCCCGTAATTCATGCCGAGCACGATGATGGAGCGCGCCTCCGGCCATAGCGCGCCGGCCGAGCGCCGCCGCTCCAGCGTTTCGGGCAGCCAGCCCATCGTGCCGTGCCGCCCGGCCGCGACGAATTCGGCGAGCCGCCCGGCCGCCGCCGCGTCCTCGGCGACGGAGGCGACGCCGACCGCCTCGAAGCCGAGGCGGCGCGCATCCGCCTCGAGGAAGCGGCGAAGGGCATGGGGCTCGCTCATGGCCCCCATATAAGGAGGCGGGACCGGCTTAGAAATCGAGTTCCGCGTAATGGGCGACGGGCGGGATGCCCCGCACCCGCTCCGTCAGGAGCGGCCGGAACGAGGGCCGCGACTTCACCCGCATGTACCATTCCTTGGCCAGCGGCTCGGTGTCCCAGGCGACCTCGCCGAGATAGTCGAGAATGGAGAGA
Source organism: Aureimonas endophytica (assembly GCF_014642635.1). GTDB lineage: Bacteria > Pseudomonadota > Alphaproteobacteria > Rhizobiales > Rhizobiaceae > Plantimonas > Plantimonas endophytica. The sequence goes on along the minus strand of NZ_BMIQ01000012.1, from coordinate 69,297 downwards.
GCGCCCGCCGCCGCGAAATCGGCATAGGAGAGCCGGTCGCCGGAGAGCCAGTTGCGGCTTTCGGCCAGCCAGCCGACATAGCGCATATGGTGCTTGAGATTGGCACGCGCGGCGCGGATCGCCGAGGCGTCGGGCGCGCCGCCCCCTTCCTCCGGCCGCATCTCCTGCTTGAAGACGCGCTCGCGCACCAGATAGCGCGTCACCTCGTTCTCCAGCTTGGCCAGGAACCAGTCGACGAGCCGGCGCACTTCGGCGCGCTCGGCCGGCGTTTCGGCCTGGAGGCGCTTGTCGCGCTGGAAGACGCCGCGCGTTTCGTCCAGATATTCGGCGATCACCATGCCGCCGACGATCGGCGGCCCCGAATCCTCGATGAGCACCGGCAGCGTCGCGGCCGGATTGAGGGCGAGGAAATCGCGCCGCCGCTCCCAGGGCCGCTCGTCCAGGAGCTCGGGGCGCTCGGCATATTCGCCAAGCACGAGGCGGACGAAACGCGAGGCCGCCGACATCGGATGGTGGTGCAGCCTCAACATGGGCGAGCGAAGATGTCCATACGCAACCAAGCGGGAACCGGGCGGATCACGCCCTTGGTGAAAACCTGCCGGCAAGACCTTGAGAAAAGGCAAAGACGCCGAGAGCGCCGATCCGGCGCCGGCGCGCCCGACTCGCCGTTTGCGGGGACATAGCAGGTCGCGCCGCGCCAGCAAGACGCTTGCGGGGTAACCACGCCGCAAGAAGGCGGCGAAGCGGAAGGGACTGGGGCTTTTTCGCACTTGCAAAAAAACGCGCCCCGATGGTTTACGACTCCCGGCGGGCCCATCCGGCGCCCGCCGCCCGGACGCGCCCCGTTCACGGAGCCCTCGCATGGACATCGGTTCGATCTTCGACGCCGTCATTCTCGGTCTCATCGAAGGGCTGACGGAATTCATTCCGGTCTCGTCCACCGCCCATCTGATCCTGGCGAGCCATTTCCTCGGCTTCCACACGACCGGCAACACCTTCGCGGTCCTGATCCAGCTCGGCGCGGTGCTCGCCGTCCTCTCCGTCTATGCCAAGCGGCTGACGGAGATCGCCACGACCTTTCCGACCGTTCCGGAAAGCCGGCGCTTCGTCTACGGCGTGCTGGTGGCCTTCCTTCCGGCCGTGGTCATCGGCCTTCTCGCGCACGACTTCATCAAGACCTATCTCTTCGAATCGCCCCGGCTCATCTGCATCATGCTGGTGCTCGGCGGCATCGTGCTCCTCGCCGTCGACAAGCTGGTGCTGAAGCCGCGCTATACCCGGCTGATGGACTATTCCCTGCCGCTCTGCTTCAAGATCGGCCTGTTCCAGTGCCTCGCCATGATCCCCGGCACCTCGCGCTCGGGCTCGACCATCGTCGGGGCGCTGCTGCTCGGCGCCGACAAGCGCTCGGCGGCGGAATTCTCCTTCTTCCTCGCCATGCCGACCATGGCCGGCGCCTTCGCGCTCGACTTCTGGAAATATCGCAACGAGCTGAACAGCTCCGATCTCGGCCTCATCACGATCGGCTTCGTCGTCTCCTTCGTCTGCGCCCTCTTCGTCGTGCGCTCGCTGCTCGGCTTCGTCTCCCGGCACGGCTACGCCCCCTTCGCATGGTGGCGCATCGCGATCGGCGTGATCGGCCTCATCGCCCTCACCGTCACCGGCACCTGACCGGCGCCTTTCCGGCAGGGACCACAAAACACGGCGGCCGCCCCGATCGGGACGGCCGCCGTTTCTCGTTTCACGATCGCGGAAGGGCGGTCAGGCCATTTCGCTGTCGCGCTTCAGGCCGCCGGCATGGATCTCCGGCCGGGTGAACTGGCCCTGCGGCCGGAAGCGCACGAGATAGGTCGGCAGGATGGCGCCGAGCGATTCGGGATTGATGCCGAAGGCGCCGATGTCGCGGCCCTCGCGATGGGCGGCCTCGGAGACGATGTTGTCGATGCCGAGCTGCTTCACCTGGTCGCCGGTCAGCGGCGGGCTCGGCAGCCAGGAGGTCAGCTCGGCGAGGCGCGAAGCGGTGCCGAAGGAGAGAGGCAGGAAGCGCCGGCGGCGGTTCACCACCTCCAGCATGATCTCCATCATCTCGCGGAAGGACAGGATCTCGGGGCCGCCGAGCTCGTAGGTCCGGCCGTCCGGCGCCGTGCCGTCGACCGTCATCGCCACCGCTTCGGCGACGTCGTTGACATAGATCGGCTGGAAGCGCGTCGTCCCGCCGCCGATCAGCGGCAGGAAGGGCGACAGGCGGGCCATGTCGGCGAAGCGGTTGAAGAAATTGTCCTCAGGTCCGAAGACGATGGAGGGGCGCAGGATGGTGGCGTCCGGCAGCGCAGCGCGCACCAGCGCCTCGCCTTCCGCCTTGGACCGCGCATAGGCCGAGGGCGAGGCGGCGTCGGCGCCGATGGCCGAGAGATGGGTCAGCCGCGCCCCGGCCGCCTTGGCCGCCTCCGCGACCTCGCCGGCGCCCTTGGCCTGGAGCGCGGCGAAGCGCTGCTTGCCGCCTTCCGCCAGGATGCCGACGAGATTGACGACGTGATCGGCGCCCTCGACCGCGCGGTCGATGGTCCAGCGATAGCGCAGATTCGCCTGGACCGGCATGACCTGGCCCATATTGCCGGCGACCTGCACGTGATAGGCGAGGTCCGGCCGGCGGCAGGCGATGCGCACGCGATGGCCGCGCCGGGCGAGCGAGCGCGCCACATAGCGCCCGATGAAGCCGGACCCACCGAAGACCGTGACCGTCTTGTTGAGATCCACCGCCATGCCGAATCCGCCTTGAATCTGTCGGGCCGCGCGCAGGCGGCCGCCACCGGAAGAACTGTCGAGGCGGTCATAGCGCTCCACGGCCCGCGCGAAAAGAGAATCCTGCGCGCGCACCACGCCAAGTGGCGCGGCGGTGAACGCTTGCTGAAGCGGCCGCCGTCCCGGCCGCCTCGCCTCTTTTTGCGAAGAGCGTCATGTCGGCGTCATTGGGCCGTTGACAGGCGGAATGGGAGCCCCTAAACGTCCGGCCGTGCCCAGGTGGCGGAATTGGTAGACGCGCACGGTTCAGGTCCGTGTGCCGCGAGGCGTGAAGGTTCGAGTCCTTTCCTGGGCACCAATTCACCGGATTGTTCCGGGAAGCCAAAGAGATAAGCGATTACAGTCGATTGAGACGGACGGGCTGTGCTACAAAGGTGGCATACATGCTCTTCCGACCGGTGGCTCCTCTGCGGCGCAAAGGCACCCAAAATTACAGCTTCAGGCAGCGCATCCCGGCAGACCTTCGGGAGCGGATGGCAGGCATGTCGTTGGTCGTGCCGATCGGCCCTAAGACTGCCCGATGCAACATCACGGCCAAGACTGAAACGCTTCGCATCTCGCTTCGCACCGCAATCCCCAGCGAAGTCCGTCAGCGGCAGGGAGAACTAGCCGCATACTTCGAGGCGCTCTTCGCGTCGTTGCGGTCCTCCAAACCGATCGCCCTCTCCCATCAGCAATGCGTTGCGCTTGCTGGTGCGATGTTTCGCAACTGGGCCAGCACAGAGCGGGGCCGCACGACCGCCGTTGAGTCGGACACGCTGAAGCCGGGCACGGCTTGGCGGGTCGTTGATGATCCATTCGAGTTGCCCGGCGCTTGGCAGGCTGCACTTAATCAGCTGCCTGCACCGGAGGAGGTGATAGACCCTCTGGAAGAGTTGGAGCCGCTCTTCGGCCGTCTCGTAGACCACGCCCTCCGTGATCGCGGCCTCACGGAAATCGACAAGCCGAGCCGGGCCCTGGCGTTGCGGGAGTTTCTTCGCGCTCTTCGGGATGGCCTCGAAGTCCAAAAGCGCCAAGCGGCCGGCGACTTCTCCCCTCCCCCGGAAGCGGTTCGCTTCCCTGAGTGGGTGGCCCCTAAGCCGGTGGTGGTGGTCGATCCTCCGAAGCCAACGGGCAAGGCGAGCGACAAGGTTTCCCTCAAGGGTCTCCATGGTCGCTGGTGGGCAGAGGCCAAGATCGCCGGCCGCTCTCAGTCCACCCACGATAGCTATCAAGCCAGCATCAACCGCTTCGCCACGTTTCTCAAGCACGACGACCCGCAGCGCGTGACGAACGCCGATGTGGTCCGCTTCAAGGATCACCGCATCGCATCCGGTGCCAGCCTGAAGACAGTGCGGGACAGCGACTTGGTTGGGCTGAAGGCTCTCTTCAATTACGCCGTTGCGAACGGGCTCATGGCTTCGAACCCAGCGGACGGCGTGAAGGTGCTCCGCTCGAAGAAGACTCAGACGCGGCCTAAGGGCTTCACGATTGAAGAAGCCGAGGCGATCCTGAGGAAGAGTCTTCGGCATGTCCGCACGCCCACCGAGAAACCACAGACAGCCGCCGCCAAGCGCTGGGTGCCGTGGCTCTGCGCCTACACGGGGGCGAGAGTGGGCGAGGTGGTCCAGCTCCGCAAGGAGGACGTGAAGCAGAACGGCGAATGGTGGACCATCACCATCACGCCGGAGGCCGGCACCGTGAAGGACAAAGAGGTGCGCGAGGTCGTGCTTCACGCCCACCTCGTTGAGCAAGGCTTCCCGGATTTCGTGCAGGCCAGCAAGCCGGGCCACCTGTTCTACGCGGTGAAGGGTGACGAAGACCCGCGCGGAAAGTGGAAGGCCGTCAAGAACCGGTTGGCTGCCTTCGCGCGTGAGGTGGTGCCGGATGAGCGCGTAGCCCCGAACCACGGATGGCGGCACGCCTTCAAAACGCGGGGGCGTGAGGTCGGCATAGAGGACAGCGTTTTGGATGCTATCGGCGGCTGGGCGCCTTCCACCGTAGGCGGACGCTACGGCGATGTCAGCCTAGCGGCGCAAGTGAAAGCGTTCGAAAAATTTCCCCGATTTAAAGCGGAAGATTGAGAGATATTAGTGGCCAATAAAAATCAGCATATCCTAGACGAGTTAGAATTCTTTCGAGCGCAGTCCGGCATTCCATTCTACGCGCTTCAAATCAATGCTCCCTGGGGAGCGGGGAAGACCTATTTTATTAAAACATATCTGGACGAATTACAAAGACAGTCAAAGACGGACGATCCGAAAAGCTTATATATATCGCTCTTCGGAGCCCAGAATATCAGCGATTTGGAGAAGCAAGCCACTGCTCAACTATTTTCAAAAACTGGACGCACAGTTGGCTATCTCCTTTCCACAGCCCTTGCAGGTGCTGGGAGTGTCTTCGGCGCGGGCGACGCTGCCAAGGGAATAGCTAATGATGTAGGGGCGAAGGCGCTAGCCGAACGCTTGGAGCTGATCCGGGACGGCCTGATAATATTCGATGACATCGAGCGTTCTCAGATGCCTCTGAGAGATGCACTCGGATACATCAACAGATTTGTGGAACATGAAAAATTCAGAGTAGTTGTTGTCTCTAACGAAGCTGCCTTCAAGCGGTCTGATGCTTCTAATCTAGATAAAGAAAACGCAACCGTATTAGCGTCTTTCAAGGAAAAGCTGATAGGCCGCACCCTCCTATTTCAAGCCGATCCTATCGCGGCTTACCCTTTCTTTGTGGAAGCCCTCGCAGCGCCAGAAGCTAGGGAAATAGCAAAGCGAGAGCAAGAAGCAGCTCTGAACGTCTTTTGGGCATCTGGTCGCGAGAACCTACGCTTACTAAGAATTGGCATTGAGGCGTTCGGAAGATTTATGCTGCTTCTCGATCCTGTTTATCGAGATCGCGTTGACGGTCTGAAGAGCATTTTCCTAAGCTGCATCTATGTTTCTCTCGAACTTGGGTCGGCAATATCTGAAAAGCCGCTCATCAATCCCTATGCCGTGAGCACGGGAAGAAATTCTTATGTGATAAGAAAGCAAGATACACAACCAACGGAGGAGGAGCAGCAGGCAAATTCTATCGTCGAACGATATGATAGCGCTCTCTCCCTTTCCGCTCCAACCCTCCCATTCAAGCTGATTTATGATTATATCGCGCATGGGCAGTTCTCTTGCGAAGAGATCAATTTGGCTTTGAGTATCAGCCCGCTTACCGGCAAGCCGGAGAACGTTCCTCCTTGGCGCCATCTCATCGAAATTTGGGAGCTGGACACCGAAACGCTGCTGCGGGAAACAAAACGCGCAGTTGAGAAACTTGAAAAGCACCAGGTTCGCGATGCCGGTGAGCTGCTACAACTCGCAGGTATAATGCTCTGGCGCGAAGAGCACGGCGATAATACATTGTCAATTGGGCTAAAGCCGAGCGATTTTATTAAGAAATACATCGATGAACTTCATGTGCTAGGGTCTGGACTTGAGCCAGGCTTTGAGCATACATCTCTTAACCGGCTAACTGCCTACGGCTACCAAGCGATAGGGGCCGAAGCACATGAGGAAGAACTGGTACTGATATTAGATTTGATCCGGTCCAGCATGATGCGCACAGCCAGGCAGAGATTTCCTGAATATCGAGCGGCACTTATAGATGCGCTTGTACGAGAAGATCGAAATTTGCATATGATCTCAGACCAGAACAAGGCATTAGGAGACTACCTGCGCCTGCCAATACTCGCGGAGGCTGAGGTCGATGAATTCTCTAATCTTCTGCTTCGCGAAGGTGGTCTGGATCACGCGGCGCTCGATTGGCTGACAGATGACAGATATGGACTCGGCCGAGACCTGATGGCGATCAAAAGTGAGTTGCCCTGGTTAAAGGCACTGTGCGGCAGATTATTGGAGCGAATTGCAACGGCCACTCCACCGTTGAATAGCTTTTGGAAAGTGCAAGTTGAACGAAAGCTGGGAGGTGCAATAGAACGCCTTGAACTCTTGCAGGCGAAGCCGGCTCCAGTAAATGGGTTATAGAGTGCGGTCGGCTTTTTAAAAATTGGTGAAAGACTCATCATCGCTGTCGCTATGTATGGAGGCAGTGCATTGATCCAAACAGCGAGAGCGATGGGTGCCTCGCCCATTCTATTTTCGTCGGTACTGTGCGCCCTCCGCTCCGAACGCTTCCAGCTCCAGGAACTCCGTCAGGACCAAAAGGCTCTTGATGGTTGCCCGTTCGTCTCCACCGCACATCGCAATGGCTGCCTCCACGTCGCGCTCGTAACGATCAGCATCGTCCTCCAGAAGCTCCGCCTTCGCGTGGGCCGTCGCGAGTTGTTCCCCGAGGTTCACCCTACCCTCGCTGATGGCATAAGCGAACGCACCAAGCTCCGGCGCGAAGTCCGCCAAGGCATCGTGATCCCGACCTCTCGCTTCCATCACGCCAAGCGAGCCGCAAACGATCTTCCAAAGGTCTCGCGACCGCGTGAGGAGTTCTTCGCGCTGGCTATCGCTGAGTTCGTAGAGGCGGGGCTTAGGCGCGGCCATCAGTAGAGCCCTCTGCGGATGTAGCCGGCGGACACTTGGGCGGCCTTCTCGGCTTCGATCTCGTGCTGTCCGAGGATCAGGGCGCGGATAGCCCGGCGCATGTCACCCTCGGCTAGCGTGATGGCTTCTACTACGAGCCTCTCAAGGTCGTCGTCCGGGCCTTCGGGGTTGGGTAGCTCCTCCCTGCAAATCCCTGCCATGGCCGCCTCCACATCAACGTGATTCGCTTGAGGATAATGCCATGAGGAAGGCATAGAGGCTAGGAAATGTTCCCTATTTGTTTCGCAGGCAGTGATGCTTGAAGGGAGGACTTGGGCTCCACAATAAACCCACTTCCTTATCATCGAAAGCCAAGAGGATTGCACTTCGAAGTAACACACAGAGGGGATAGGAGCCCCGAGCGAACCCGAAGCCCCAAACTTTTACCTTGTCTATCGCCCTCCGAACACAGCACCCAACTGGACCCCGAACGCCTCGCCAACGCCCGGCCGTCCTCCCGCCTGAGACTGCCCCGAGCCACCCGGTAAGGCCAGCCCGAGCGCCCCCTGTCGCAGCGCCAAGCCCTCCCGCTCCGCTTTCCTCCGGCGCTTCAGCATCGCATCACGCACCGCCCCGTCCCGCTTCAGAATACCCATCGCGTCCGCCCGGTACTTGCCCATAAGCCCCGTCAGGACATTCAGCTTCGTGCCCGGCGTTCCAGCGTCCCCATCTGGTGCAAGACGATAGCTTCGGCTTTCGATGAGCTTGGCCACCACATCCTTGAGGGCTGGTCCCCGAGGCAGATGCCCGGCAAGCTCCTGGTACATTTCGTAGGCGTTCCGGCCGGCAAACTCCCCGTCCGTCATGGTGATGTCTCGGAGGTCTACCCCGGCATCCCGCGTCGGGCTCACCCTTGTCGGTGCCGCCCCGTTCTCCAGGGCGAGGCGCTGCATTTCGCGATCCACGATGCCCGCCTTATCGGAAGTCCACAAGCCGTTGCGAGACAGCACGGGGTCTCCAAACGCATCGTAGCGGGGCGAAAGGCCGGTCCCCAGGCCGGGGATTGTGTCCATGATCTTATCGACCATCGTCCTGGCATCGCGCATCGTATCGTCCGGGTCCGTCTGGCGGAGGAGCGAGGCGAAGGGCACGAAGTTGGCGGCCATCTGCCCGGCGAACGACCCCACCTTCTGATCAGGATCGACCACCATCTCCATAAAGTCCGAGAAGCCCTTGAGATAGCTCTTGGACCGGAACTGTTTGGTGAGGGCGATGCCGAGGGCAAGGCTTGCCGTCTGTGCCCATTCCAACGCGCCGGCATCATCGAGCCCCTCATCACGCCCCATCGCGGCTATCGCGTCTTGGATGTCCGCAATGATGCCGAAGGGGATCGCGATGGGATCAAGCCGGCCGTAGCTGACATAGGTCTTGGTGCCGTCCGCGTTCTCCTTCACGATGGAATAGGGCAGCCACCCCGTTGCAAGAAGGGCCTGCCGCTGCTTCGGGTCCTGCGGCCCGCCGCCCGTGATGGTTCCCATGGAAGCCAGTGAGGCCGCCGCCAGCATCCCCGAGGTGCCGATCGCGACTTGTCCCATGGCCTGCGCCTGGGCCTCCCCTCCCATCCTGCCGAGAAGCATCTCCCGGTACTCGGCCTGGAGGAGATTGAGGCCGGGTGTCATCTTCCAGCCGTACCGGAGGATGTTGGTCGGGGTCTTGGTAAAGGGGAGGATGAAGCCAAGGCCCGGATGGCTGAGCTTGGCCCGCTGCACCGTATTGCCCCATGTGCCGGGGATGAGGTCTTGCGAAAAGGTGGCGATGTTCGCCTCTTCCAGCGCCGCCGTATCGGTTCCCCTTCCGGCTGCATCGAAGGCTGCCTCCACCTTCTGCCGGGCATAGTCTTTCGCGAAGGCCCGCGCCTCGTCACCTTGAAGCCCCAACCGGGCGGCCTCGCTCGCGGCTTCCATATGCGCCTTCGCCATCACCGACGAACGGTAGACAGTTTGCTTCGCCATCTCGTCCGTGAAGCCGGCCAAGCGCATCGGCGTGCCGATCACGTTGAGGGCGGCCTTTGGGAGGATCGATGCGAAGACGTTGTGGATTGCGCCTTCGGGCGTAGACCACGGCCTCCAAGTCTGCGACGGCACCGCCTGGGCTGGCCCCTGAAGCGTCCGATAGAGTTCGGTGGTCTGCGGTGCGAGCACACTGTCCCGCGTCTTGAGCGTCTGCACGGCGGACCTGAAGCCGTCGATAAAGGCGGTCGTGGTGTAGGCGTACTGGTGAAGCGCCTGCCGGACGATAAGCCCGCTTTCCTCCCGCCCCATCGCCGTGCCCGGCAAGGCCCCGATGATCCGCTCCAAGGGCCGGATGCCGACCATGTAGCTGTTGCCGAGCATGTTGACGATTTGGGTGGTCCATCCCGAGATGAGATTGTTGACGAGGATGAACTTCGCCACATCCATTCCCTTGGCGAAGAGCGAGGGATCGGCCAAGCGGCGGATGCTCTGAGGCGTCCCATCGCTGGCGGCGTAGAGACCGATAAGCCGTTCCGTGTCGTGGATCGGGATGGCCTCCACGGCGGCCGGATCGACCACAAGCCGCACCCCTGCGAGACGGGTGGCCCTCGCTGAGTTCGACGTTATGGCGGCGGTGGAGGCGTGGACGCTGGACAGCATGGCGTGACGGCGGGCGAACTCTTGGAAGGCCCTTGCGCGATCCCCGCCGAACTCGGAGAAGTCCCCGAGTTGAAGCCGCTGAGCAAGAGACGTGAGGTCCCCCGCAAGCCGGTTCACGATCAAGCGGCCCGCTTCCGCATCCGCCACCATCTTCACGGACGCCTCCGCCGACCCCTCAAGGCGGGCGATGAAGTCGCTGGGGTCTTCGCCGAAGAGCTTGGCCCTGTCTAAGGCGATCCGCTCAACGTCAGCATCGTGGAGGACGGCCACGCCCTTGACGGCGACGATCCGCTCTTCCTCGGCATCGACCACACGCGCCAAGAAAGCGTTCACTTCGGCCGTATCGCCAAGCTTGGGATAGGGGATCGTCTCGCCACGGCCGAAGGCATGGCCCGAGTTGATCGCGCGAAGTCGGCTCCCGTGCTGAGCGATGGCGTCGGTGTCCGATCGCATGGCGTCGAGAAGCTTAGCCGTGTCTTCGTCCGTCTGCGTCGGCTTGGGCAGGAGGTCGAACTTCGATCGGGCTTCGGTCGCCTTCACGGCTGCAACAGGGGCCGTTTCGTCCACAGTAGCGACGGGTGCCGCATCGTCAGCGGATCGCCCCACGGCGGGGGCAGCTTCATCTAGACCACCTTCTATCGTCGCGGGCTGAGGGGCGTCCACGGGCTTCGGCGCAATGTCATCCGCAAGGGCGGCCGGCACTTCCGCGTCTCCCGCTCGGGCCGCCGCGTTGATCTCCGCCAAGCCATCGTCAGCAAGCCGAGCCATTCCAGCCGTGTCGCCACGTATCTGCGCACGGGCAATCTTCGCGCCAACCGTAAGCAGCTTCGGAACGGCGAGGGCTGCATCCAGGAACGTGCTCTCCAGGAATGCCTTCCACCGCCCTTCGGCCGTGCTGTCGTCGGGGTCGGCCGCGAGATACTCGAAGAGCGGATTGCCGATCACGCTGTCCTGAAGGAGGTTCGACAGGCGCTCCTCGTGGGGATCGAAGGCCACCGCCGAGACGGCCCCAAGCTTCACTGTCTCGGCTGCGAAGCGCCCGCGACGGGTGGCCGCGATGGCACTGCCGGCCGCCTCCAGCGCACCACCGATGATGGGTGCCGCCTTACCGAGGGCGATCAGCTTCCCGGCGCCGATCATGCCAACAGCGAACTGCCCGATGCCGAGCGCGAGGCCGTCCACGATACCGCCTTCCTTGGCCTTCCTCACCTCCGCATCGAACTCGGGGTGATCGAAACCGGAGCCGGTGAGGCGCTCCTTCACGAAGTCTGCCGTCTCATGTGCAGCGGCAAGGCCACCGAGGGTAGCCGCATGGACCGTGGAGGAGATGGGCTGCCCGAGGCCGGCCTCGCCGTGCTCGACATAGTAGCCGGGCGTGAGGGCGGGCGATCGGGCGGCCGGCGCTGATGCGGTGGCCTCTTCATTCCCGAAGCCGGCGATGGCATCTTCCAAGGACGCGGTGCCCGCTACCGGATCGGCCGTTCCGTCCTGCCCAAAGGACGCAATGGCATCTTCGAGCGAGGGCATAGCGCCGGCCTCATCCTGTGCGGGGAAGGAGGCGATGGCGTCTTCCAGCGTTGTGTTGCTCATTTGTTCTATCTCCTTTCCGCCCTCAGCCTTCGCCGCCGATCGGGAAGCCAAGCGCCGCGTAGACCTCACGGCTCTTCGCCCTGGCCCGGTTCACGCCGTCATCGTGGTAGAAGCTTCGGCCCGTGTTCGGGTCCGGCAACGTGGCCCACTCCTGGCTGAGGCGAAGGGCGAACTGCCGCTTGCTGATCTTCCCGGCCCGGAATGCCGACCATCCGCGCCGCCGCAGAAGCGCGACCGCAAGCCTGTCCTGAAGCTCCGGCGTGAAGCTTTCCGATCCGCTGAGACCCAATTCCTCCTTTAGGCCGCGAAGGGTCTTGTGAAGGAATTGGTACTTGCCGATGGCCGTCGAGTAGGCGTTGCGGTTCTTCGCGGCGGCCTGCTCGTTGAGGATGTCGTCCAGGCTGTAGCGGCTGAGGTCCCGCGTTGCGTCCTCGTTCCCGAAGACCGCGTTGTAGTTGCCGCCCGCTTCCGCCTGTCCAATGAGGTCCAGGAGCCGGCCTGCCGAGACATCGCCAGGGACGAACGCGCCGCCCTCATTATCCCGCGCATCGCCTGGAGCATCCAGCGCATCCAGCGACATCGCCGCAGATAGGAAGCTCTCCGCATCCTTCGGTGTGAAGGTGCGCCGCGCGATGGCTCCTTTGCCTCCGCCGCTCCGCGCCCCGGCCAACTCTACGTGCCACGCCTCGTTGCCGAGGGGAAACGCGAGGCCGAACCGAGCCGCATTCTGATGGACCCACTCCCGGACATTGGCGGGGGCATCGTCCAGGCGCTTGCCGTTGAACGAGAGGTCTGCCGCATGGCCGTGGTTGTGGCCGGAGCGTCCGGGCGGTGCGACCCACTTGCGGGCTTCGGCCGGCGATCCGTATTTCCGAAGAGCATCGGCCCAAAGCTCGGCTTGGCGCTCCGGCGATCGGTATCCAGAAGAGACCTGAAGCCCCTCCGCGATCTCGGGAGGAGCCGCGCGGAGCATAGCTTCGAGCCCAGAAGCGAACTCCGGCCGCATCCCCGTGAAGCTGTCCGGGCGCTGGGCCCCGCTGACGGCGCGGGAGGAGAGGAAGCGAAGGTCGGCAGGGCGAGCCGGCTGCGAGGGGTGATACGCAATGGGGTCGATCGGTGTCCCATCCGGCGCGGTGGCGGTGGGTCTGGCCTTCGGTTTTTGGCCAGTCCGTTGCAGGTGATCGACCATCGCCGGGAGACCGCCCTTCACCCCTGCCGCCCCGTTGCGGATGGCCGCCTGCTCCTCCGGGCTGAAGCTGTCGAAATAGCTCTGGGCTTCCGGGCTGAGGCCGGTTCCTTGAGGCGATCCTGCGGGCGGGACCATGCGTCCGATCGCAGCGCCGGCATCCTCCGCCCGCTGCTGCGGGGTCCTGTCGTCGGCCTTGGGCTGGGCGGCCGGCTGAGGCTGGGCGTTCTCCGGCTGGACCGGCGCTGCGGTCTCGTAAGGGTTCTCGAAGCCGCCCACGGCATTGGCATCACGCCGATACTGCATGATGTTCGGGTCCGCTGGGTCGGGGAAAAGGCGGCTTTTAACAATCTTGCCCATGCGGGCAATGGCCGTTTCACGCTCCTCAGCCGGGGCGTCCGGGTGAGCCTTCGCCCATTGCAAAGCCATCATCCGAAAGTCGAACATCACTTCATCACCTTCCGGCGTCGTGCCGGTGATCGGATTGAGGAACGATCCGGTGGCCTTGGTGCGGGCTTCCAGCGTGGCCAACGTCTCGCGAACAGACGCCGTGTTGAGGATGTTGTTCGTTCCGCCTGCTTCGTCCCCGCCTACGGACTTCGCGAAGGTGACTACGTCGCTGAGGTCGTCAGGGCTCTCGATGCTCGGCAGTGCCACACGGACGGCATCCATCCCAGCGCCGCCAACAATCTCCCGCTTGATCTGCATAACGAGAGGATCATTACGGCGGCCCTTGGCGAGGTTGGCCTTCCACTCGCCGACCTTCACCCGGAAGTCGGCATCGGCCTTCGAGCCCGCCGCCAAGACCTCCTCCGGCACTGTCTGCCCGGCCGCAAGCGCATCGATCGCGGATCGGGTGGCGGCATCGGCTTGGGCTTTGCGCTGCCGCTCCGCTTGCTGGTTCTGGTCGACTACTTCTTGCCGGGCGATCGTCTCCAGGTGATCCGTCGCGGTCTGCCGGAGTTGCGAGCCCACGGGCGTATCGCCATAGGTGTAGTCCTCGCCGGGCACCTTGCGCTTGAAGAAATCGAGGAGCTTCGGGTCGCGCAGCTCCACCGCCTTCGCCGCGATGAGCTTCATGCCGTTCTCATCGAAGTCCGAAGCCGTGCCGCCGGATGCGATGTAGGCTTGGCGCTGGCGTTCGATGGCATCGCCTGCCGCCGCGTAGTCGGTCCCCTTGCCGGACGCGAGGCCGTCCGTGTCGGCATCGTCCAGGGTGGAGTTGATGGCGGAGAGGTTGGCGCGAAGGGCCTCCTCCCTGAACTGCCCCGAACGATAGCGGGAGTGGGTCTCGATGGCAGCGCCCACAAGCTCGCTGAGATGGGGGCGAACTGCCGCCAGGATTTCAGGATCGTCCGTGCCGATGTTGGCCGCAACGTACTCCTTCTGCTTGGCCTTCAGAGCCGCATCGTCAGCGGTGCCCTTCTCCGCCCACTGGTCGTAGGCGGCCTGCCAGCCGGCCCGGAGGCGTCGGCCGATCGCATCCCCTTCGAGCTGCTTGTAGTGCTTCACGAATGTCGGGGAGGTGTGCGCTGGCCAGAGCCCTCGCCGCGTGGCCTCCGCGATGCCGTCGCCGTTTGTCTCAACGAAGAGGGCGTCGGCCTGCTTGATGTCGTCCTCTTTCTGCTTCGCGGCGCGGACGGACAGCATCTCATCCACCTCGCGGCTGAGCGGCGCGAGGCTCTGCGCCAGCTCCAAGAGCGGATTGGTTCTCGGGGGCGCCTCGAAGGTGTCGACGGGCTGGGCTTGCGGCTGGAGGAGCACGGTGCCTGAGGAAGGGGTGCTCGGTGCGCGGGCCATCAGTTCCGCCCCTCCATCAACGTGCGAAGGGGCGGGATCGTCCCTCCGGCCGCGTCGAAGGCCGCACTCATCGCTTCGAGATAGGCGACGAGCGCTTTCAGCGTCCGCTCTGTCCGGCGGTGTGGGACCGGCATCGTCATGAATGCGATGTAGGAGACAGCGACGGAATGGGTTTCATGGCCGTCGACCACAGCCATCCGCTTGCGGAAATGCTCGCTGGCTGCATCCGGGATGTTGCTTCTAACTTCGGCGATCCGTTCGAGAACGCGGGAATGCCGAATGCCGAACTCGCGTGCGATGTCCCGGCTGTCTACGTAGGGCATCCGGTCGATGGTGAAGATATTCGGTTCGATGCTGGGCATGGGGTGAGCCTTCGGACTGAATGAGAAATGTGCGAGCGGCCCCGGAGCGATTGCCCCGAGGCTCGGATAGCTTGGCTGTGGTGCTAGGCTGCGGTCGGGAGGGAAACGCCCGCGATACGGTCGAATGCGGTTGCTGCCACAGGCTTGCCGTCCGCTCTTCCGTGCCGCCAGTCCGCCAACGTGAAGGCCGCTTCGACCATCATCCGGTAGACTTCCGATGCCGGATGGAACTCCGCCTTGTCTGCATGGAGCCCGTAATAGTGTGCGGCGGCATCGATAAGGGCTTGCCGCCCAAGGCGCGGGACACGGCTTTCCTTGCCTTCCTCCCGAACCTCCCTCACCGATCGAAGCCGAATGGCGTCCCTGCCGAGATAGTGGTGGTCCACCCTCGAAGCGGCCTCGTTCAGGTCCGCGATCGGCTCCAGATGGCTCGCCACCAGCCACGGCGGAGCATCGGCAAGGGCTCGGAGAAGATAGATATTCCGGCCCTTTGCTGCGGGCATGAACGCGCGGAACCTCGGATAGTCGAAGCCGCCACCTGTCTTCTGAAGCGTGAGCGGGACGCCGTAAGCCGTCACCAAGCTTACCGCCACGTAGTCGAGGGGGTGGAGCCAACGGAGGTTGCGGCCGTGGATCGAAATGCCGACCATCTGGTGTCCGCCCCGCATGTCCAGCTCAACGGCGGTGATCGGTCCATGCTCTGCCCCGACCAGGAGGAAGTTCGGAATGGGGTCCGTGAAGTCGCTTGGGGGCGGTGCCGGAAAGTGGTGCTGAGCGTGGCGGATGAAGTCTTGAAGGTACGCGAGGCGGGCGTACAGGCCGTCCGCTGAGAGATAGCGGTCGGGGGCGTTCCTGCGGATGCGGCGTCGGGGCGGGCTTGGGGCCGGAATCGTAGACATAGGCGCGATGCCTTTCGTTTCTGAATGGTGGTGGATTGGGGGGACAGGGCAGGCTCGAAGACTGGACGGCACGAAGCCATCCGGCCCGCAGACAGCGCCCACCCCTGGGATTTTCTGTCTGCGGGCCTCAGCGTCCCTCTCGGCTGGCATGGCGCGATGCCTTGAAGGCGCGGCGCGGCCCCCCACTGCGCGGATGGCGCGGCCCGTGGGTGCTGAGAGGGAATTGGGGTCGATGGTTAGCGGTATGGCCCGGCCATGCGAGGCGAAGGGCGAAATGGTTTGGCGCTAAGCGTACCGCTCGTTACGCTTAGTGTTCGAGATGGCCGGCATTGAGGGTATCTCTGAACCGCGCGGCGCACTTAGTTAGGCGCGGGGGCCTTATCGTGACGCCTAATTCTGAGCGCCTTCCTCGATACGAGACATAATCCCGCTCCTCATCAACCTACCTATTGCGCCCCTACTAGGCCGGCTTTCTCATCATGAGGGGCAATTCGCCTTCCTCCGGCCGAACATAACGAAACCGCGCGGTGGGCGTCTTCTCGCACCCTTGCCGCCCGGCTTCATGCCCCTCGCTGGGGTTCAGTCTTGGGACCTATGAGACCCCTACGGCTTCCCTCAGCCGGGAATCTTGCCATCCCCGCGATACCAGGGGAAGTAGACGCACGCGGCGCTCATGATGGCCCGCGCCTGGGCGAACTTGGCGGTGAAGTCGGGGTCGGTGGCGAGGCGGACGGCGACACGATCGCGGGCGGGCTGGAGTTCGTGCTCAGCGATGCAGAGGGTTTCGAATAGTGTCATGTCGCTGATCGGGCACGCGTCCTCAGTGAGGCAAATCACGACATCCCGGCCGCCCGTTGTTCTTTCCCCTCCAACCTGCGCCCACGAAGCTGCTGCAAGCCCTATTGCTATGTGGCAGCCCGCCATCACGGCTGGGGTATCCTCATGAAGGTCCAGATAACCCAGCGGTGAAACGAAGCCGGGATTGGTCTGCGGTATCCCGTACGGGCAGCGTACAATTCCGGCGGGATCACGCTGATACCACGGCACCACCTCTTCGCTGCCATCCCTCAGGCTTCGGCGCCATTTTTGGCTGAACTCCTCGGTAGGCAGGGGGCAAAGCGGTGCCTCAACGGACGCAAAGGTGCCTTCGCTCGGAGCAAGCGTTACGGCGTTCATGGCTGGTGATCCTCGGAGGTGGCTGGTCGGTTGCGCCTGAGGAGGGCTGAGGTCCTGAGGCGGATGCGAGGCTAGGCCACCGGGATTCGGAGGGTCCAATTCATTGTGTGAATCCGTTTAGGCCCTTGGATTCCTTTTCGTTATGTCGCCTTCCACCACCTTGCTCTTCGGAGGCCGCGCGGTATTCTCCGGGCTGGCCGCAGCGGATCACTGCCGCCAATCCTTCTAGAGGGGCTTGAAGGGTCGCGGTCTGGCTGGGCTGCGGCCCTTCTTCATGTTCTGGGGCGAGCGGGGTTCCGAGAGGGCTTTCCTCATCAGTCCACCTAACTCAGCTAGACCCCTCCCACTCCCGAGACTGTCTCCATTGGGCCTTGGTCTTCTCAGCGGCCTTCGTGATGTCCCGCCGACGCCTTTCCGCCCCGGCCTTGGCCAGCTTCCATGTGGTGAACTTCTGGTAGGTCTCAGCGATCGGGCTCGGTGATCCATCGAGGCCAGCCGTACCGCCAAGCACCAAGAGGTCCGCGAGGGTCCCCGTCATCAGCTTCACGGTCGGCTCAGGGCAGTGGAAGCGCTTTACCACCTCGTAGACCGCTGAACCCGTAAGGGACTTCAGGCCCCGAGGACGGCGAAGAGACACAATCGCAGCATCACGCATGGCATCCATGGGGAAGCGTTCGGCCACGGCATCAAGAAGGAAGCGCCATGCCGCATCGTTGCAGCGCTGGCGGCGTGCCATTTCGGGATCGGCGGGCTCGGTGAAGTCTCTACGGAGTTTCCTCATGGGTGCCTCGGGGTGCGCTTCGTTCTCCTAAGAGGCGCCCACACCGTAAGCCGTTGATTGGTCTAGAGTCGGTTCGAAGTGCCTTCTCGTAAAGGCACATGGGTTCCGAACGGCTTTTACCTAGACCCCATCATCCCCCAAAGAGCCTAATAGGTCGCTTGGATCGTACACTTTGAGCACAGCCTAAAGCTCCATCTCCTGATGGCCATGCTCCCGGTGAGGATGATGATGGGGTCTATCTCTATGTGTATAACTATATGGCAGCCTAGAGCCCCCCTCATAGACCTACCTATTTCCTCACGCCCCATTACGCAAAAACACAAATAGAGAGCCCACCGCACCCGGCAGGCTCCCTCAATCTCGTATCCCCTAATGCCGTTTCTGCGCCTTCGCAGCCTGGGCCCGCGTATCCGCCATCACTCGGCCCGTCCCGAACAAGTCGTCCTCCTCATCGAAGAGCGCGGCGATCTCAGCGGCCTTACGGTCCTCGCTGGCCCTGGCGCTCATCACGGTGGGATCGACCCCCAGCATCTCCGCGAAGACCGCCACGCCGCCCGCCACGCAGTCCACGCGGTCGTCCTTGCCGAGGCAGTCCTTCTCCTTGGTGATGTGGGTGAACTGGCTCTACACTGTCAGCGGCCTCAGCAAAGCTAGCGGGACAGCGTACGGCCGGCCGGCGGCAGACGGAGAGGACACGATGAACGAACGCGAGCGGCTTCTCCTCCGCTCTCTTGCCTGGATGGTCGCTCAGTATCTCTCCAGGGAAGACATGAACGACGGCCGCTTGGTCCACTGCCTGGACAATATGTGCATGACGGCTGGGGAGGAGGCGATGGCACTCCTAGCCGACGCGGGCTTCGTGAAGATGGAGGAAGGCGGCTTTCGGTTCGGCGAATGGACAGCGGCGGGGCGCGAGCTTCTAGATAGCGATTGATGGTGGCTCGGCTTGGCGAAAACCTTGCCACGTTTCAAACGGACGAGAGGCAATTAAGAAGCGGAGGATTGATGGAGAACGCACCCGATCCTGACGAGCCGCTAACGCTCGAAGAGGCGTGCAAGCTGATCTTCAGGGAGGCCATCAAGCCTGCGACCCTACGGGCGGAGGCGAGGCGCGGACGGCTGGTTATCGAGAAGATCGGGAGGCGGCATTTCGTCAGCCGCCGAGCCATCCAAGAGATGCGCGAGAAGGCGCGAGCTGAGCAAAGGGTGGAGGCGTCGCCACCGCCAGCGACCTATCGGGTGCGCAAAGCTGACGATGCTGAGGCGTCAGAAGGGATGAGTATGGCCAGCATCGCTCTCGACCATCTACTCCGAAAGGCAGCGCAGGAAGATCGGGAGAAGAGAAAAGCCGAGCGGGAAGCGCGTTCACCTAAACGGAAGCGCTAGCGAGTTTCGCGGTCTCCGGTTTAGCCGTCAGTATGCGGTGGACGCTGCCCTTACCAATACCGACCTCCGCCGCGATCTGGCTCATGGACATCCCCTTGGCTGCCAGCGCCTTCACCTGGTCGGCCTTGGCCATCGCAGTCGGCTTGCGTCCCTTATAGGCTCCCTCGGCCTTCGCCTTTGCGATGCCCTCACGCTGACGTTCTAGCATCATCTCCCGTTCGAACTGAGCGAACCCGGCGAAGATGGTGAGGATAAGCCGGCCCGTGGCGCTCCGAGTGTCCACCGTGTCGCCGCCAAGGCTGAGAATGCGGAGACCCACATTCTTCTCGTCCAGTTCCTTCACGATGTCCCAGAGGCCGGACGCTGAGCGGGCGAGACGATCAACCTTCGTGCAAACGAGCGTGTCACCTTTACGGGCGAACTTGATGGCGGCTCGAAGCTCCGCCCGTTCGGACATCGAAGAGACGCGCTCCGCGTAGACCTCTTCGCATCCTGCGGCCCTGAGGTCGCGCTCTTGGGCTTCGAGGCCGGCTTCTTGTTCCAGGGTGGACGTGCGTGCGTATCCGATCAGCATGGACATGGCCTAGCGGCTCCCGATCGTTCCAATGGGGTCTAGGCTATGATGGTTGCTCCGTTCCAAATGTCAACGGGCATTCTTGTGGGACGGCTTTAGGCACGGCGTGGAACGGCCCGCTAGACCAAGCCCTGTGGAACGGTTGAGTTCGGATAGGGTATGCACCGTGGGCACCATAGCAAGATTCGAGGGGCGTCATGCGCATTTGGGCAAACACGAAAGGCGTACAGAAAGAGGCTTATCTACTCCATGGCAGCCGGTTCAAATGCTTCCCGCCATCTACGAACCATGTCGCGTCTGCGAAGGAATTCGCGACAGTCGAAGGGGCAGCGCTATTCCTTTTGCAGAACCCCGGGTGGGGAATCCGCATGAACCCAGGCAGTGCGATCATTTACGACGGCATCAACATCGCTCTCGATTGAGATGCAAGCTGCTCCAACGATCGCTAGTTCAGCCGGTTGCCACTATCAAACCGGGAGGGGGGGTACGGGGGGAAACCTCACGTCCGCCCCTGCGTGAGGGCGTCTGGGATAAGCGACCCCTAACCTATCCCGGAGTTCAACAGTGTCATGATGGCTAAGGCCCGCTTTAGGCTGGCTGGGCGTGGCGCGAAGAGGAACCGATAACCGGCCCCCCAAGCGAAAAGCTAGAGAGTGGAGACTGCCTGCCAGATTGGATCGCGGCTCGTCCGCAACTCATAGAGCATTGTCTTCATCCGCGCAGCAAGGGGGCGCTTCGGTGTGTAAACCCAGCCCTCGTTACCTCTAAACCGCTCTAAAACACCTTCCCGCATCAGCAAGTTGATGATCTTCTCGACTTTAGACGAAGGCGCAAACTTCCCAAGGCCACGCGTCAACGCTTCTTCCTTCCTTCCTGCCCCCTTCTGGAAGAAAACCTTACGGATGATCGCGACGAGAACCTCTTGCTCTGGGCTCAATCCAATTTGCCGGATTCTCGACACGCTCTCGACGGAATCGTAGTGGTCGGCACTAAAGCCTTTTATCCATGCCGGCACAGCATTGGCCGATGCAATACCGAAAACACGTTCAGCGAGGCAGTTTTCAAACGACGTATTAGGAGGCGGAGCGGACGGCAGAGTGAAGTCGCCAAGCACCGAGTTTGTTACACGAAGATTAGACGGAAGCGTCTTCGATAAGTTCAGCTTGACGAACAATCCGTCGTCAATTGTGAGCCCTCCAAAATCTAGACTTGCCAATCTCCCCCGCAGCAGACTAGCAACAATATCGCACGCCAATACCCTGTTGGAACCGGTGAGGGCCCGCTTAGCAAGCTGAAGAAATTCTAAATTCCTGTCACCAATATGGTGAGAAAGAACCTTTTGTCCTAGATCGTTCAAGGGATTAACGTACTTGATTCCATTGGTCTGGCTATGTCGAGCCGCATCATCGGTGCGCGTAAGGTTTGCGATATCCTTCGCTCGAAGCCCATCGAGGATGTAAACGTCGATAAATTGGCGGTCGTTCGATTCGGCTTTCACCCGACCTAACGCAGGAAGTCTTTGCAGCATAACGGCAGCCTCTTCAACCGGCTGCTGGCCTACGACTGCCTCGAAAGCTGTTTGGGTATCAGCCAACGTTATTGGACCAACGTTCGCTGGCCGAGTCCGCGTCAGCCGTGCGAGCTGGATAAGAATCAATTCAATCGTTGATGCATCAAACGAGATGTGTATACGAGCATCTCGTTCGCAGAGAACATGGATGAAATGCTCCCAAAACTCTGCTTCGTCTTGTTCATCTCCGAACATCCGATCGATGTCGTCTTCGGAAAGATTTACAATCGTCTGGCAGATGAGCGGCCTCCGAGGAAGCCACTGCGGGAGATCAATCTCAGCCTCCAAGCGGCGGAAGAACTCACTAGTTTCCGCCTCGGAAAACTCACTTTTGCAGCGAAGCACAACGGCTGAATTCTTCGACATGCCTAGCGCTGCGAACATCTCTTCGTTGTTGTTGAAGTAGTGCTCGCGCCCCGTAATCAGCACTCCGCCCGTCGTTCTAGATATGAGGTCTTTAACTCCCTCAAGCGATTTAGCACGTATTGCACGCAGCTTGTCGTTGTCGTTGCTCCAAGACTGCGAGCCCAGTTCGTCGAACCCATCAAATAGAAGGATAAGGCTGTCTGTATTTAGTGCTCGAATGGCAGGCTTTTGCAACGCATCGAGCCCAAGATCTTCGAGATGCCGACGCAACAACTCGATGCCCCTCTTAACTCCCCACATTTCACGAAGATCTATACCTACAGGATAGTTCTGCAAAGCCTCTGCCTGCGCGGCGAGCTGAAAGAAGACCTCACGTAAGCATCGGCTTTTGCCGCTACCGTACTCTCCAAGCAGCACAACTCGCTTTCCTGCGAGCAGCAAATCTGTCACGTCTTTTGCGGTTAGTTCGGTTCGGTGAGCGAGGTGTTCGTATCGGACAGCGACATAATCGCTCTCATCCCTTCTCCCGGTGAGGGGATCAACAGCACTGCCGAAGGGGGCGCTTTCACGAGCGATGCGATAAGTAGCAAAATCGTAGAAGGTACGGGCGAAAGACTGGAAGGAAACAACCTTAATCTTGTGAGGCGCACCAGCCTCGACCATTGATTTGGTTACGGTCCCGTTGACAACACAGAAACATCTAGCGAATTCGCCGCTTTCTGCCAGGAGAGCATTTTTGGCAGTAAGGAGTTTATTAACGTCTTCACGAACCTTATTAAGGTCTCTTCGCTCCGTCATTTCAATTAGGATGCGTATATCGCTTTCAGTGTCGATCACACCATCTATATCGACACCTCCAATTCTCCCAGGAAGGCAGTCGTGGCTCCATATTGCGGAAGCAAGTCCACGTACATTCTCTTCGAAGCTAGCCCACGACTTCATTTTTGCGCACCGGCGATATGTTTCAACCTACAGTGTCATCGGTTCACGCGCGGTATCAAGGGTTAAATGCGGATTTTATTAGTTTGCCCCGTAGACTTTCAATGCGCCACGCGACTGTGCTACAAACTCTACGATGCAAACCCTGAGAACCCTATAAAATAGGCTTTCCAGCCCTCCCCTCATGCAGTCCTTTCCTGGGCACCAATCCGCAGATGTCGAACAGGACGATGGCTTCGGCCATCGCAAGGCGCGTGACCTTCCCCTGAAGGGGTCGAGGATCCGCCTCCCGAGGTTCGGCGGACGATTTCCCGAGAATTCGATCTTCCTTTCATCGTCGGCGCCAGGGGCGGGTCGCTTGTCGAGCCATGTCCTCTGGCTTGCGATCGTCGTTGCGGGACGCGCGGCGGCCTGAACGTCGCGCGACGGCACCGTTTCGCCCGCGCGGCGCCCGGCATCCGGGTTGCCCGGCGCGTTTACAGATGTCGCCAATGTGCTAAGCCTTGTTCCCTTAGGTCAGTTTCCTTTCGTCTTGTGAGCGTGTGCGTAGGTCTGAAAGCTGTTCTTCCCGTCAACCATAGGGGATGCTGCAATGATCGAACACGACTACGTCGACAATCCCAATCACGAGCTGCCGGACTGGCTCCTGAAGTCGTTCGACGACGCGCGGGCCGCGCGGCTGGAGGCTTTGGCGCGTTCGCACCGGTTCCTCGCCGAGTCTCGGCCGTCCGGCGAGGAGGCGGCGATCTTCCATGCCGCCGAGCATGAAGGCTTCAAGGGCGATGACGGCCGGGCGCGCTCCGCCCTCCAGGCCTATGCGGATCGCGTCGGCAAGCTCGGCTGGACCGATTTCCAGCCGGAACTCGCGCCGCTGGATGCCGCGCCCTTCGCGGCGGGCGCCGATTTCTGGTGGGCGCGGACGCAATGGTATGGCGGCGGCGGGATCGCCGTATCCTCCCAGACCGACGGGCTGCACTTCTTCGGCCATCGCGACTACAACGGCGATCCGCTGCTTCCCTTCAGCACCGGCGCCTGGGCGACCTTCGAATTGCAGCCGGAACGGCGACCGCCCTCCGCCTCCGGCCGCTACAACTCGGCGCCCTGGGTCGAGCTCTTCGGCAACATCACCGGCTGGACCAATATCCAGAGCTGTCCCTGGGCCTGCGACGACAAATGGTGCAAGTGCTGGATGTATCTGCGCCAGTCCGCGATCCAGTTCGTCGACGATGTCGGCACCTGGCGGCTGTGCGGCGAGGCGACGGCGCGGCGCACCTGGATCGACGAGGACGGCAACGGCCGCACCGTCGTCGCGCAGATGCCGGGCTATCTGCCGATGCCCTTCCTGCAGTTCGGCCTGATCCGGCCGGACCGCTCGATCTTCGTCGATCTCGAGGTCCGCTTCGACATCCAGCTCGAAGGCTCGTCCTATATCGGCTTCAGTCCCGCCGACAATCCGGCCAATTCCGTGCTGCTGCGCCACTTCCAATGGCCTTGCTACGCCGCGTGAGGCGGTAGGACTCCAAGCCGGATGCGGAAGGCGCGGCGGATGGCACCGCCGCGCCGTACCCCCTCCTTCCCGGCCGGCGCGCCGATCGGACCGGCTCAAAGCTCCGGCTTGGCTGTCGCGTCGGCAGGCATGTCGCCCTGAAGACGAAAAAGAAGATCGCCTTCCCTCAGATCTTCGTGCCCGGCCGAAATACGTAGCCAGGACTTATTTAGCCGGAAACGGGCCAAGATGGACTCCGCGATTGACACAACCAAAAGTTATTTCGCCCCAGGATGTCGCAGGGGAATCCGTTAAGCCGATCGAGCGCGGCCTCCTCGCCCGCCATCGCATCGCCGGTGGATCTCACGCGATACGCCTCGCCAAGCCGGCCGGATCGAGGCCAAGTCGTTGAAACGGCAAGGGCGAAACAAAACCGATAAAACACTTCGCCTTGCGCTTACTATTATTAAACCATTTAATCATCGATCAATAAAATCATCCATTAACCGTCGAACGGCCGATTAGTTGCTTTCCGATTCAAATTCATCCTAAGTCACGGCGACCGATCTCCCAAGGTAAGTTGTCGAGAGCCTCATGCACGTCCCTGCGAAGGCATTATTGTGGTCGCTGCCGGCCATTGCCGCCCTGTTACTGATCTTCCAGCCACTCAGCGTGGAAACACAGCTCGCGGTCGCCCTGACCGCGATCGTGCTGTCCGGCCTGATCTACGTGTTCCGACTGCAGGGCGCGTGGCGGCACTGTTTCCTGGTCTTCGCCGTGGCCGTGGTGCTGCGCTACGCCTATTGGCGCACGACGGCGACGCTGCCGTCGTCCAGCGATCTCGTCAGTTTCGTGCCCGCGATCATTCTCTACGCGGCCGAGATGTACTGCATCGCCTTCCTGTTCATCAGCCTCTTCGTCGCCGCCGATCCCCTGGAGCGCAAGCGCGCGCCGCAGACGGCCGACGAGGACCTGCCGAATGTCGATGTCTTCGTGCCCTCCTATAACGAGAGCGCCGACATCCTCTCGCTGACCCTGTCGGCCGCGAAGGCTCTCGACTATCCGGCCGAGCGCCTGAAGGTCTTCCTTCTCGACGACGGCGGCACGGACCAGAAGCGCAACTCGCGCGATCTGCGCGCCGCCGCCGAGGCCCAGCGCCGCCATGTCGAACTGCAGGAGCTTTGCCGGACGCTCGGCGTCACCTATCTGACGCGCGCCAAGAACGAGCACGCCAAGGCCGGCAACCTGAACAACGGCCTCGCGCACAGCACCGGCGAGCTCGTCGTGGTCTTCGACGCCGATCACGCCCCGGCCAAGGAGTTCCTGCGCGAGACGGTCGGGCATTTCGGCGAGGACGACAAGCTGTTCCTCGTCCAGACGCCGCACTTCTTCTCCAATCCCGACCCGCTGGAGCGCAATCTCGGCACCTTCGACCGCATGCCGTCGGAGAACGAGATGTTCTACAACTCGATCCAGAAGGGGCTCGACAAGTGGAACGCCACCTTCTTCTGCGGCTCGGCCGCCGTGCTGCGCCGCCGCGCGCTGGAGCAGGTGGGCGGGTTCGCCGGCGTCACCATCACCGAGGACTGCGAGACCGCGCTCGAACTGCATTCGCGCGGCTGGACCAGCCGCTATGTCGAGCGGCCGATGGTGACCGGCCTCCAGCCGGAAACGCTGTCGAGCTTCATCGGCCAGCGCTCCCGCTGGTGCCGCGGCATGATCCAGATCTTCCTGCTGAAGAACCCGCTGCTCCGCCGCAACCTCAGCCTGTCGCAGAAGACCTGCTACCTGTCGAGCTGCATGTGCTGGTTCTTCCCGCTGCCGCGCATGGTGTTCCTCCTATCCCCTCTTCTCTTCATCTTCTTCGATCTGAAGATCTTCGACGTCTCGGCGCAGGAGTTCTTCGCCTACACGGTCACCTATCTCGCCATCAACTCGCTGATCCGCAACTATCTCTACGGCTCGGTGCGCTGGCCCTTCGTGTCCGAACTCTATGAATACGTGCAGTCGGTCTATCTCTTCCGCGCCGTCTTCAGCGTCATCGTCAACCCGCGCCGGCCGACCTTCAACGTCACCGCCAAGGGCGAGACGCTCCAGGAAGACCGCCTCTCGCCGCTCGCCGTCCCCTATTTCGTGATCTTCGCGGTGCTGCTCGGCGCCATGGTCTACTCGGTCTATCGCTACGAGACCGAACCGCAGGTCGGCGGCATCCTGCTCGTCGTCGCCGCCTGGAACGCGCTGAACGTCCTCATCGCCGGCGCCGCCCTCGGCGTCGTCACCGAGCGGCGCGAGCGGCGCCAGACGCCGCGCATCAGCGCCGCCCGCAACGCGGTGCTCTCGGTCGCCGGCGCGCTGATCCCGGTCGAGGTGAAGGACACCTCGCTCGGCGGCGCCAAGGTGGTCCCGCTCGCCGCCCTGCCGGCGCTCGCCGGCCAGGACCGGGCCGAGATCATCGTCGTGGACGGCGAAAGCGGCGCCGAGCGCGGCCGCCTGCCGGTCACCATCCGCCAGGTCACCAGCTGGAGCGACACGGTCACCCTCGGCCTGCGCTACGAGGCGACCTCCGGCGACTATGCCGCGATCGCCGAGCTGATGACGGGCGATCTCAGCGCCGTGCGCGAGGAGCGCGAAGCGCGCCGCCGCCCGCGCGGCATGCTGCGCGGCAGCCTGACGCTGCTTGCCTGGGGTCTCGGCCGCCCCTGGAGCGCCTTCTACCATCTCGTCGCCGATCGCAACGAGACGCCCGCCAAGCCCGAAGCCACGGCGCTGCCGTCCCTGGCCTCGAAGATCACCCCGGCCACGCCCGCCGACGCCAGCTGAACGAAGGACGATCGGGATGACCCGCAAACTTCCGCTGACCCTCGCCGTCGCGAGCCTTCTCGGCACCTCCGTCGCGGCCCTCGCCGCGCCGGCCGAGACCGCGCCCGCCTTCGATCCCAATGCCGCCGCCCCCCTCGCGCGGGCGGCGGACAGCGCGGCGCCGGCCAATCTCCGGCGCTTCGCCATCGAGAACCGCGACCTCACCCTCGAAGGCGAGAGCCGCCGGCTCGAATTCCCGGTCTTCGTGACCGCGGCGGAATCGGCCGCCGCCGCCCGGCTGGTGCTCGTTCTCGACAGCGCGGTCTCCGTCCTGCCCGAGCAGTCGCGCATGCTGGTCTATGTCAACGACATGCTGGTGCGCGACGTCACGCTCGGCCGGGCCGGCGGCCAGACCGTCTCGGCCGACATTCCCGCCGCGCTGCTGCAGCCGGGCTTCAACGGGGTGCGCCTCCTGGTCGAGCAGCATCACCGCGTCGACTGCTCGACCGACGGCACCTACGAACTCTGGACGAAGATCAATCCGGCGACGAGCGGCCTCGTCTTCGACGGCGCGGCGCGCAGCGTCCGGTCGCTGGCGGAACTGCCGGCGATCGAGCCGGGCGAGGACGGCCGGGTGCGCATTCGCGGCGTCGTCGGCGCCAGCGCCACCGGCGGCGCGATCGACGCCACGATGAACGCCATCCAGGCGGCGGTTCTCCTCGGCTATTTCGAGGCGCCGACGGTCGACTTCTCCGATCGGGGCGGCACGGGTCCGGGTCTCGACGTCGTCGTCGGCAGCGTCGGCGAGCTCGGCAAGGCCTTTCCGGACCTGCGCGGCAATACCGACATTCCCTTCGTCTCGCTGCTCCCCTCCCGCGACGGCCAGCGGCAGGTGCTCGTCGTCTCCGGCGTCACGGCGGAGAATGTCCAGCAGAATCTCGCCGATCTCCTCGCCCGCGCCCGCTCGATGCGGCCCGAGGGTCCGGCCGCCGGCCAGGAAAGCCTCGCCATGCGCCGGGGCCAGAGCGTCGGCAGCGGCGAGACGGTGAGCTTCGCCAAGCTCGGCGCCGACACGCGGCCCTTCGCCGGCCGCTTCTATCGCGACGAGTTCCGCATCGTCCTGCCGGCCGACTTCTATGCCGCCGACTACGACTATGCCGCCTTCACGCTCGACGGCAGCTTCGCGGCGGGCCTTGCCGAGCGGGCGCAGCTCATCATCCGCGCCAACGACCAGGTGGTGACGACGCTGCCGCTTAGCTCCAGCCGGGCCGGCCAGATCCGCCAGCAGCGGATGCGCGTGCCGCTGAAGGCGCTGAAGCCGGGCGTCAACGTCTTCAACGTCGAGGCGATCGTGCCCAACGCCGCCGACGCGGCCTGCGAGACGACCGCCCAGGCGACGCCGCAGATCCGCTTCAGCCTCGCCGACACCTCGTCCTTCACCATGCCGCACTATGCGCGCATCGGCCATGCCCCGGACATCGCCTCGATGACCGCCGGCATCGCCGAGGCCAATCGCGCGGTGGAGAAGGGTCTCAGCCTCCTGGTGCCGAATTTCGACCGCCCGCTGCTCGGCGCGGCCGCCACCTTCGTCGCCAAGATCACGAGCTCGACGCGCAAGCCGCAGCCGGTGCGCACCACCGCCACGCTGTCGCTCGACCTCAAGGACGATCTCATCGCCTTCGGCGCCCTCAACACGCTGCCGCCGACGATGTTCGACACGGTCCGCATCGCCCAGGTCGGCGGCGCCGCCACGGAAGTGGCGAGCACCGGCGCGGCCTTCGTCGCCCCGGCGGCGGCCGCGACGCCGCCCGCCCCGGCGCTCGGCCTGCCCGACCCCGCCGCCCTCGCCGCGGCGACCCCGCCGCCGGCGCCGGTTGTAGAGGAGGCCGCGATCGGCGGCGGTCTCAACCGCGTCCTCGACGATCTCGGCACCTCGGCCGGCTGGGCCCTGTCCGAGATCATGACCATCGCCACCGCGCAGCGCACGCCCGAGGCCTTCACGCCCTCGGCCGATGCCGATCTCACCATCGCGCAGATGCCCTCGCCCAACGCCTCCTCCTCCAGCTGGACCATGGTCACGGCGCCGACCAAGGATCAGGTGGTGGCGGGCGTCGCCACGGTGACGAAGCGCGAGCACTGGTCCTCGCTCGGCGGCGCCGTGACGGAGGTCTCGTCCGAGGACGCCCGCGTCACCACCCATGCGGCGACGAGCGAGCGGCTCTACGAGACGCAGCCCCGCACCTTCTCGAACGCCCGCCTCGTCGTGGCCGGCTGGTTCTCGCGGCATACGGAGCAATATCTCATCGCCACGATCGGCACGCTGCTCCTCCTCGGCTTCGCCACCAGCCTGCTCCTGCGCAGCGTCGGCGAGAAGAACTCGTGATGCGGCTTCGCCATCTCCTGGCCGGCGCGGCGATCGCGGTCGCGGCGGGGCTCGCGGCGCTTCCCGCCCGCGCCGCGCCGCCCCCGGCACCGGGCGAGGACCTGATCCTCGGCAGCTGGGCCCTTTATTCGAGCCGCTTCGTCGCGCCGGAAGGCCGCGTCGTCGACGGCGCCAATGGCGGCATCAGCCATAGCGAGGGCCAGGGCTACGGCATGCTGATCGCCGTCGCCGCCGACGACCGCGCCGGTTTCGAGCGCATGCTCGGCTGGACGCGCAAGGAGCTGATGGTCCGCGACGACGGGCTGGCGGCCTGGCGCTGGGACCCGGCCGCCGATCCGCATGTCTCCGACCGCAACAACGCGACCGACGGCGATCTTCTGATCGCCTGGGCGCTGCTGCGGGCCTCCAAGCGCTGGAACGAGCCGAAATGGCGCGACGAGGCGCGGGCGATCGCCGACGCCGTGGTCGAGACCAATGTCGTGGCGAGCGGCGGCGGCAAGGTGCTCCTGCCGGGCAGCCAGGGCTTCCAGGCCGGCGAGCAGCCGGACGGACCCGTGGTGAACCTGTCCTACTGGATCTTCCCGGCGCTGGAGGAGCTCGGCGAGATTTCGCCGAAGCTCCGCAAGGCGGATCTCGCCGCCACCGGCGCCCGCCTCGTGACCGACGCGCGCTTCGGCCAGGCGGGCCTGCCCGCCGACTGGACCTCGCTCGCCGGCGAGCATCCGGCGCCGGCCAAGGGCTTCCCGGCCGAGTTCGGCTACAATGCCGTGCGCGTTCCGCTCTATCTTGCCTGGTCGCGCCAGCCGGACAGCTATCTCGTCGGCAGCTTCGCCGACGCCCTGTCGCCGGGGGCCGGCGGCCCCCGGACGGTCGATCTCGCCACCGGGCAGACCCTCGAGCGTCTGTCCGACCCCGGCTATGGCGCGATCGTCGCGCTTCTCGACTGCGCCACGGGGCGCAGCCCGCGCGCCGAGGCCGCCACGGCCTTCGAGCCGACCCAATACTACCCGAGCACCCTCCACATCCTCGCCTTGATGGCGCTTGCCGAGAGGTATCCGCAATGCCTTCGCTGAACCGACTGCTTCTTTCCTCCTCCTTCTTCGTGCTGGCGCTCGGCGGAACGAGCTTCGCGGCGGGACCGACCGCCCCGGATTTCGGCAATGCCGCGCCGGTGAACGTGGCGAGCGCCTCGGTCGCCGTTCCGGCTTCGCTCGGCGCCGCCGCGCCGACCCGGCCCGTCGCGCCCGGCGAGAATCCCTTCGCCGCGCCGCCGGCGCCGATCCAGGCTCCGGCCGCCGCCGCGACGCTCCGTCCGGGGATCAATCCCTTCGCCGCCGCCCCCGCCCCCGCCGCCGCTCCGGCGACCGCGACGCCCGCCTCGCCCTTCGAGCCGACCCCGCCGCCGGCGGACGCCGCCAAGGCCGAGGACGGCGCGACGGATGGCGCGGTGGACGAGACGGCGCTGCGCTACTACGCCTCGACGCGCAATCTCGCCCGGGTCGGCGCCGAGATCCGCCGCCTGAAGGCGCTGCATCCCGACTGGCAGCCGCCGGCGGACCTTTTCGCCCAGAAGGCGGCCGTCGACGAGAGCGAGCTCTGGGATCTCTTCGCCAAGAAGGATTTCGCTGGCCTCGACGCCGCGATGGCCGCCCGCGTCAAGGCGCAGCCGGACTGGAAGCCTTCCGACGACCTCGCCGGCAAGGTCGCGGTCGAGCGGGCGCGGTTCGAGATCGGCAGCGCGGCGAGCCGTAGCGACTGGAACGGCGTCGTCACGGCGGCCGGCAAGAACGCGGCGGCGCTGACCTGCGGCAATATCGACCTGCTCTGGTCGCTCGGCGAAGGCTATGCGCGGCTCCAGAACTTCGCCCGCTCCTTCGATCTCTACAGCTATATCCTGAAGAGCTGCGACGACCCGGCGCAGCGCATGGCGACCTATCAGAAGGCCGCCCTCCTCCTGCCGCCGCAGGGCATGGAATCGCTGGCGGCCCTCGGCCGGCCGCAGCCGGACGGGCGCGACGAGTTCGGCTCGCTGCGCTTCGATCCGCTGCGCCGGCAGATGGCGGCGGTCGCGTCCGGCGACGCCGGCAGCGGTCCCGACCAGGCGCAGCTCGACGGCTTCGCCGCCGCGGTCGCCACGAGCCGCAGCCAGGGCGACGCTCTCCTCTTCGGCTGGTATCTCTACGCGCTGAAGGACTTTTCCGGGGCCACGGCCTGGTTCAAGGCGGCGGGCCAGCTCGGCCCCGATCCGAAGGCGATCGAGGGCCAGATCCTCGCGCTGCGGAGCGGCGGGCAGACCGACGAGGCGGTGAGCCTCGCCTTCACCAATCGCGCCCGCGCCGAGGAGATCGCCAAGCTCTATATCGAGATGATCTCGACGCGCCTCACCGAGAACGACGCCGCCGCCGTGCTCGACGCGGCGACCATCCGCGACTTCTCCGGGGCAGTCGATCAGGCGCGCTCGGCGCTCGGCGCCCAGTCGCTCGGCTGGAACCTCCTGGCGCAGAACCGGCTGGACGACGCGCGCGGCTGGTTCGAGAAGTCGGTGTCCTGGCAGCCGACGCAGGAAGGCGTCACGGGCCTCGCGGTGGTCGCGGCCCGGTCGAAGAATCCGAAGGAGCTGCGCGAGATCACGCAGCGCTTCGGCAACGACTTCCCCGAACTCGCGAGCCTCAAGGCGGAAACGGCGGAGCGTCCGGCGGCGAAGGCCGTGCGCGCCGTGAAATCCGGCGGCGGCGCGAAGGGCGGCGGCGGTGGCGGTGGCTCGCAGCTGATGGCCGAGGCGAATGCCGCCTTCAAGTCGCGCAACTATGCCGAGGCGCTCGCCCTTCTCGACAAGCAGAAGGCCAAGTTCGGTCATAATGGCGGCGCCGAGCTCCTGCGCGGCTGGGCCAATCTCAAGCTCGGCCGCTACGATGAGGCCCGGCGGGTGTTCAAGGCCGAGAACAGCCGCAAGTCGACCAAGGATACGCGCTTCGGCATCGGCGCGGTGTCGAACGAGCAGTACAGCATGTGGGAATGAGAATGCGGCCCGGCGGGGTTCCGCCGGGCCGCAACAGGGGAAACCGGGTCCGGCCGGCGCGAGGGGGCGCCGGCCGGATCGTTCCGTCAGGCTTACTTGATGTAGCCGGCGCGGGTCATGTCGCGCGTCGCCTGGGCCTGGGCCGCCGCGAGCGCCTGATCGACGGTGATCGAGCCGGACAGAGCCGCCGCCATCTGCTGGCCGACCGCCGTGCCGATGCCCTGGAATTCGGGGATCGCGGCGAATTGCAGGCCGACATAGGGCTTGTCGGGCTTCGTGCCCGGATCGGCGGCGTTCATCGCCCGCAGCGTTTCGGCCGCGAAGGGCGTCGCCTCGGTATATTTCTTGTTCTCGTAGAGCGAGGTGCGCGTGCCGGGCGGCACGTTCGACCAGCCTTCCTTCTCGGCCACCAGCGTCTGGTAGTTCTTGTCCGTCGCCCAGGCGATGAACTTCTCGGCCGCCTCCTTCTTCTTGGAGGATTGCGGAATGGCCAGCGACCAGGCCCAGAGCCAGTTCGCCCCGCCATTCGGGCAGTTCTCGACGCCGCAGGGCGCCGAGGTGAAGCCGACCTTGTCGGACACCTGGCTCTGCTTCGGATTGGTGACGAAGGAGCCGGCGCTGGTCGCGTCGATCCAGATGCCGCACTTGCCCGTCGAGAAGAGGGCCAGCGTCTCGTTGAAGCCGTTGGCGGCCGCGCCGGGCGGGCCGTACTTCTTCATGACGTCGACATAGTCCGACACGGCCTTCTTCCAGCCCTCGCTCTGGAACTGCGGCTTCCAGGAAGCGTCGAAGAAATTCGCGCCGTAGGAGCGGGCGAGATTGCCGATGAAGGCCATGTTCTCGCCCCAGCCCGGCTTGCCGCGCAGACAGATGCCGTAGACGCCCGCCGACTTGTCGGTCATCTTCTCCGCCGCTTCCTTGACGAAGGCGAAGGTCGGCTTCTCCGGCATCTTTAGGCCGGCCTTGTCGAGCAGGTCCTTGCGGTAGATCGTCATCACGCTCTCGCCGTAGAAGGGCGAGGCATAGAGCTTGCCCTCGGAGGACAGCGCCGTACGGATCGGCGGCAGCAGGTCGTCCACCGCGAAGGCCGAGCCGAGATTCTCGAGCGGCGTCAGCCAGCCCTGCTTCGACCAGATCGGAACCTCGTAGGTGCCGATGGTCATGATGTCGAACTGGCCGCCGCGCGTCGCGATGTCGGCGGTGACGCGCTGGCGCAGCACGTTCTCCTCCAGCGTCACCCAGTTCACCTTGATGTCCGGGTTCGCCTTCTCGAACTCGGGCGTCAGGCCCTGCATGCGGATCATGTCGTTGTTGTTGACGGTGCCGATCGTCAGCGTCGTCTGCGCCCCGGCCGCGCCGGCGAGGCCGAGCAGCGCGGCGCCCGCCATGAGGGTCCGTATCCGCGTTCCCATTGTCATTGGCATATCCTCCCAGAGTGCCGTGATCGTCGTACCATGAAGGAGAGACCGGTCGATGCCGGCCTCCCGACCCGCGCGGCATCGGCCGTCGCGGGGATTCGCGCGTCTTCGCTTCCTAACGCAGGCGCCTCAGCTCATCCAGTTGCCGCCGTCGACATTATAGGTCTGGGCGGTCACATAGTCGGAATCGGAGGAGGCGAGGAAGATCGTGATGCCGCGATAGTCCTCCGGCTTGCCCATGCGGCCGAGCGGCACGGCGAGGCCGACGCGCTTCTTCTTCTCGCCGAGCGGCAGGTTCTCGTGGCGCGCGAACATCGCGTCGACCTCGTCCCACATCGGCGTGTCGACGACGCCGGGCGCGATGCCGTTGACATTGATGCCATGCGGGGCGAGCGCCAGCGCCGCCGACTGCGTCAGCGAGATCACCGTCGCCTTGGTCGCGCAATAGACGGCGGCCAGCGCCTCGCCCCGGCGTCCGGCCTGGCTCGCCATGTTGATGATCTTGCCGCCGCGCCCCTGCTCGACCATCCGCGCCGCGACCGCCTTCATGGTGAAGAGCGTGCCCTTGACGTTGATCGCGAACTGCCGGTCGTAGCTCTTCTCGCTGATCTCCAGGAACGGACCGGCATCGAAGATCGCGGCATTGTTGACGAGGATGTCGATGCCGCCGAGCGCCTCCACCACCCGCCCCACCATGGCCTGGATCGAGGCCGTGTCGGACACGTCGAGATGGACGCCCATCGCCTTGCCGCCGAGCGACTTCGCCGTCGCCTCCGCCCGGTCGAGGGCGATGTCGGCGATCACGACATGCGCTCCCTCGTCGGCCAGCGCCCGCGCCATCGCGGCCCCGATCCCTTGCGCGCCGCCGGTGACGATCGCAACCTTGTCCTGCAATTTCATGGTCTCTTCCTGATCAGATCGTCCGCGCGGGCCCCGACGGGAGCCGGTCGCGAAAGCCGCCGCTGCAAGCTGGGAGGCGTTGCGGTTCTCGGGCCTCGGACCGGCTCCCGCTCCCGGCGGGGTGCCGAGCTCGCTAGAGCCGAGAACCGAGGGCGCGCGCAAGGGGGATCGGGCGCCGGCCGCCGGCATGCTTCGTCGTCTGGCGCGACATGCGAACCTCCCCGTCCTCGCCCCTGTCCGCCGCGACGCGCGGCCGGACAGTCTCCCTGGCCATGCGTGATTTAGGCGCGACGGACGGGCCGCTGTCAACGACTTTTGTTTGACAGGGTCGTCATATGTCGCAGCAGCGTCGGAGCGAGCTTTTCCGGCCGGCGGAAAACCACCGCCGGCCGTGATGTCCTCGAGCCCTGCTTATTCCGCCGCCTGGCGGGACACCTGCGTGAAGCGGTCCGGCCGGAAGGGCGCCAGCATCGGCTGGCGCTCGCCCGTCGCGATCTCGCGGCCGAGCATCTCGCCGGCGATGAGACCGAGCGTCGCGCCGGAATGGCTGAAGGCGACGAAGAGGCCCGGGATCTCGGCGAGCTCGCCGAAGACCGGATCGCCATCCGCGGGGATCGGCTTCGGCCCGACGCCGAAGGATTCGACGACAAGGCGCGGCTGGCCTTCGAGCACCTTGGCGGCCTCGGCGAGAAGCCCATCGAGCGTTTCCGGCCGCACCGCGTAGCTGCCGTCCTCCTTCGCGACGACCTCCTCTTCCGACCAGGCGGAATCCAGCGCGAAGGCACCGTCCGGCGTCGGGCGGATCGCGACGCGCGGCGTGTTGAGGACGGCGCGCAGCGGATGGGCGAAGGGCGTCGTCTTGACAAGCAGCGAGATCGGCGTCTGGTCCGGCATGGCGATGCCGAGCTCGGCCAGCGAGCGCGGCACCCAGGGCCCGGTGGCGAGCAGCACGGCATCGGCCGCGAGCCGCTCGCCGCCGGGAAGGAGCGCGCCCGCCGCCCGCCCGTTCTCGACCGCGACCCGCACCTTGCCCGCTCCTTCGACGATCGCGACGCCTTCGGCCGCCAGCTGCCCGCGCAGGAAGGCAACGAGCGAGGGCAGATCGACCCAGCCCTCGCCCGGATTGAAGATCGCGCCCTGGCGGGTGATCGCCCGCGCGTCGACGCCGGGCGTCACCGCCGCGACCTCGGCCGGCGCCAGGAAGCGCGCGTCATAGGCGATGGCGGTCTCGTAGGCGAAGACGGCCTCGATCTCGTTCTCCGCCTGATCGGCATCCCAGGTCAGGCCGCCGTCGAAGCGCAGCCAGGCCCCCGCCCGGGGATGGGCGGCGAGCAGCGAGCGATAGCGGTCGAGCCCCGCCATGCGCAGGTGGTGATAGGCGAGCGAGCGGTAGCGCGAGGAGTTCAGCCAGGAGAGCGACCGCCCCGAGGCGCCGGAGGACAGGCCCGCCTCCGTGACGAGCGTCACGGCGCAGCCGAGCCGGGCGAGATGCAAGGCGGTGGACGTGCCGAAGATGCCGCCGCCGATCACGGCGACATGGCGTTGGGCGGAAGAGGTCATGGTCGGATGTCCCTTGGGCTCAGGGGCGCTCCCAGCCGTTCGAGCGGCCGGAGCGGAAGAAGGCGTCGATGACGCGCATATTGGCGATCGCGTCGTCGAGGCCGGCGGGCGCCGGCCCCTCGCCCCGGATCGCGGCGGAGAAGGCGTCGCCCTGGAGCCGGTACTGGTCCGTCACCGGGATCTCGATCGCCTCGCGGCCGGAGCCGAAGAGATCGCGCCCGTCATCGACGATGATGCGCGTCGGGCGGTCGTTCGGGGCGTTGAAGGGAATCTCGATCTCGATCCGCCCCTTGGTGCCGAGCACCACGACGCGCTGGCTGGGCGAGAGCTGCGTCGCGCAGGTGAAGGCGAGATGGCGCCGGCCGGGAAACTCGGCGAGGCCGCTGACCATGCGGTCGATCCGCATCTCGGGATCGTTGTCGAAGGTGCCGACGACGCGCTCCGGCTCGGCGCCGAACAGGAAGCGCGCCGTGTTGATGGCATAGCAGCCGATGTCGTAGAGGCCGCCCCCGCCGATCTCGGCCTGGTTGCGGACATTGGTCGGGTCGGTGAGATAATAGGAGAAGAGCGTGTGGATGGTCCGCACCTCGCCGATCCGCCCTTCGGCGACGAGATCGCGCGCCTTCAGCCATTGCGGGTGATGGCGCACCATGAAGGCCTCGGCGACGCGCCGGCCGGTGCGCTTCGACACTTCGACCAGCGTCTCGGCTTCGGCGGCGGTGAGCGCGATCGGCTTCTCGCAGAGGACGTGCTTGCCGGCCTCCAGCGCCTGGATGGTCAGCGGCACATGGAGATGGTTCGGCAGCGGGTTGTAGATCGCCTCGATCGCCGGATCGGCGAGCAGTTCCTCGTAGGAGCCGTACGCGCGCGGAATGCCGTATTCCGCCGCCACCGCCCGCGCCTTGTCGCCGTCGCGCGAGGCGATCGCCGCGATCGTCGCCCGCTCGCCCTTCTGCATCGCCGGGATCACGGCCTTCAGGCCGATCTTCGCCGTCGAGAGGACGCCCCATTGCACCTTGGATGTCATGTTTCCTCGCCCTTCGTTGCTCGCCGCGCGGTTCAGAGCACTTCCGACAGGAAGCGCTTGAGGCGCGGGCTCCGCGGATTGCCGAAGATCGCCTCCGGCGGCCCGCTCTCCACGACGGCGCCCTCGTCCATGAACACGACCTGATCGGCGACGCGCCGGGCGAAGTTCATCTCGTGGGTGACGACCACCATGGTCATGCCGCTTTCCCCGAGGCCAGCCATCAGCTTGAGGACGCCTTTCACGAGTTCGGGGTCGAGCGCGCTCGTCACCTCGTCGAAGAGCATCAGTTCCGGCTCGAGGGCAAGGGCCCGGGCGATGGCGACGCGCTGCTGCTGGCCGCCGGACAGGTCCATCGGCCGGTGGTCCATGCGCTGGGCGAGACCGACCTCGGCGAGCCGCGTCTCGGCGACGCGCCGTGCCTCGCCGCCCGACAGGTTCTTAACTTTCCGCAGCGAGAGCATGACATTGCCGAGCGCGGTATGGTCGGGAAACAGGTTGAAATGCTGGAACACCATGCCGACGCGGCGGCGCAGCCGGTCGGGCTTCATCGCCATGACGCTGTCGCCGTCCAGGCGGATGTCGCCGCCGAGCGGCTCGGCGAGACGGTTGAGGCAGCGCAGCAGCGTCGACTTGCCGGAGCCGGACGGGCCGATGATGCAGGTGATCGAGCCGGCCGGGGCCGAGAGATTCACCTTCCGCAGGACCTGATAATTGCCATAGGCCATGTCGAGATCGACGACGTCGAGCCGCGCGCCCTTCAGCTTGCCGCGCGCCGGCAGCGCCGGCGTTGCGGCCTCCTCTTCCTCCACCTCGTGGAGACCGGAGGACGGAGCGGCCGGGCGGCGGCCGGTGCGCAGCCGCTTGTCGATGGCGTTCACCGCATGGGTGAGCGGCACGGTGATGAGGAGATAGAAGAGGCCTGCCAGCATCAGCGGCGAGAGATTGCCGGAGACCACGGCCTGATCCTGGCCGACGCGGAAAAGCTCGCGTTCGGAGGCCAGGAGGCCGAGGAAATAGACGAGGCTCGAATCCTTGATATTGCCGATGAACTGGTTGACCAGCGCCGGCAGGACGCGCCGCACGCCCTGCGGCACGACGATGAGCCGCATGCCCTTCGGATAGGTCATGCCGAGGGCGCGCGAGGCTTCGAGCTGCCCCTTGTCGACGCTCTGGATGCCGGAGCGGAAGATCTCGCCGATATAGGCGCCGGCGATGAGGCTGAGCGCCAGGATGCCGAGCGGATAGGGCGAGGGCCCGAAGATCTGCCGGCCGATCCGGGCGAAGCCCTGGCCGATGAGGAGAATGGTGACGATGGCCGGCAGGCCGCGGAAGATGTCGGTATAGATACGGGCCGGCACCCGCAGCCAGGCCGAGCGCGAGATGCCCATGATCGCCAGGATCATGCCGATCACGATGCCGATCAGCGTCGAGGCGAAGGCGAGGATCAGCGTGTTCTTGAGGCCGACCATGAGCATGTTCGGCAGGACCTCGGCCATGGCGCCGAAGTCGAAGAAGCTGCGCTGGATGATCTCGAACCAGGTCATGCGGCCCGCTTGCGTACGACGAGGGGAAGAGCGGCCGCGCGGCCGCCGCGCGGGTTGGGACAGGCGCCCGCCATCAGGGAAGCGGGCGCGCCGTCGTGATGCCGGGCCGGCTTACGGCTTCGGCAGATACTGGTCGGGCATCGGCGAACCCGGGAACCACTTCTGGTAGAGGGTCTTCCAGGTGCCGTCCTGCATCGCCTCGTGAAGGCCCTTGTTCAGCGCCTCGCGGAAGGCATCCTTGCCCTTGGCGACGACGAAGCCGGCCGGCGCGTCGAAGGACGGGATGTTGATCGCCAGCGTCAGGCCCTTGTACTGGTCGCCATATTGCTTGGCGGCCTCGTAATCGAGGAAATGCGCGTCGATCGAACCGGAATTCAGCGCCGAGACGGCGGAATTGTTGTCCGGAAACTTCACGATGTCGGCCTTGGCGAAGTTCTTCTCCGCGTAGATTTCCTGGAGCGTGCCCTGGACGACGCCGAGCCGCTTGCCGGCGAGATCGTCGGCGCTCTTGATCGCGGTGTCGGCGGTCAGCACCGTCAGATAGCCGGCGAGATAGCCGTCGGAGAAATCGACCGTCTTCTTGCGCGCGTCCGTCGTGCCGATCGCGGCGACGGCGACATCGAAGCGGCCATTGGCGACCGAAGGCATCAGGGCCGAGAATTCCTGGCCGATGAAGGTCACATGCGCCTTGTCGAAGCCGATGCGGCGGGCGACGTCGAGAAACAGCTCGATGTCGAAGCCGGTGAAGTTCCCGTCCTTGTCGGTGAAGGTATAGGGCTTGGCATCGCCCATCGTGCCGACGCTGATCTGGCCCGGCTCGATGAGGCCGTAGGCATTGTCGGCGGCACCGGCGATACCCGCCGTGCCGGCGAGAAGCGCCAGCCCGAACGCGGCGGAGGCGAGGATGGATCGGCGGTTCGGTCGGTTCATGCGTCGTCTCCTTGCAAAGCCGGCGACCCCCGTCGCGCGGAATTCTCGCCGAGGCGGCAAGCGCCTCCTCCCGCGACCGGCCATGCGTCGCCGCACCTCCTTGACCGGCCTCGCCCTTTCGGATCGAGTAAAGCTTGAGACCGGTTTCATGACAAGCGGAAACCGGTCTCAGACGCGAATTTTTGTGCAATTGACGAAACTGGCGCGGATTTGTACGCGAAAGGCGAATGGCCGACACGCTCCCTCCCAAACGCCTTGTGACCGTCGCCGATGTGGCGCGCGCCGCCCAGGTCTCCAAGGCGACGGCCGCCCGCGCGCTCGGCGGCTACGGCACGGTGAGCGAGGCGCTGAAGCAGCGGATCGTCGAGACGGCCGAGCGCCTGGACTACCGGCCGAACGAGCTCGCCCGCACCATGGCGACGGGACGCTCGCTGACCATCGGCGCGGTGGTCGGCGATATCGAGAACCCGTTCTTCGGGCTCCTGGTGCGCGGCATCACCGACAGCGCCAAGGCGCTCGGCTTCGGCGTGATCCTCGCCAATTCCGGGGAGGACGTGGCCGAGGAGCGGACGGCGGTGGCGATGCTGATGGCCAAGCGCGTCGACGGGCTGATCGTCGCGCCGGCCTCGATGCGCGACGGCGCGCATCTTCGCGACGCGCAGGCGCGCGGCCTGCCGCTCGTCTTCGTCGATCGCGAGGTGGAGGGGCTGGAGGTCGACGCGGCGCTGGTGGACGACGGCGCGGCGGCGCGGCGCGCGACGCGGCTGCTCGTCGCGGCCGGCCACCGGCGGATCGCCTATCTGACCGCGACCGACGCGCCGGAGGCCCGGTTCCGCGACCTGTCGCAGATCGTGCTGACGACGGTGCTCGGCCGGCTCAGCGGCTTTCTCGACGCGGCGGCGGCGGCGGGGCTGGAAGCGCCGGAGCGTTTCGTCCGGCTGAACGCGGGCGCGCCGCGTGCCGCCCAGGCGATCCTTGCCGAACTCCTGACCGGCGCGGATCGCCCGACCGCGATCCTCGCCTCCGACAGCAAGATCGCGCTGGAAGTGTTCCGGGCCGCGCGGACGCTCGGTCTCGCCATTCCGCGCGACCTGTCGCTCGTCACCTTCGACGACGCGGAATGGACGAGCGCCCTGTCGCCGGCCGTCACCGTTTTGGCGCAGCCGTCCTACGATCTCGGCGGCGAGGCGATGCGCATGCTGGCCGAGCGGATCGAGGGGCGGCGGGAGGTGCGGCGGCGCGTCTTCGACACGCCGCTGATCGAGCGCGAATCCGTCGCGCCGCCGCCGATACTCGCGCCGTAGAAGCGGCGCGGGAAAGAGGTCGGCAGGCTTTCACGAAGACCTGCCGTCCGGCTCTCAAAGGCTCGGAAAGAACTTTCCAAGTTCACCGACCGTCGGATCCGCCGACGAGGCATGCACATTGAAGCGGCCGTCAGGATCATCGCGCCAGCGCGCGACATGTTCCGAGCGGATCTGTACTGTCATGCTGCGGAAGCGGACCGGGCCCGTGACTTCGACATGGGCGACGTCGCGCCATCCAATCGTCGGCATGATTATCTCTCCATCAAAGCAATGGTGCGACTTCCTAACCGCTCTCCTTGGCATTTCGAAGACACGGAATTTTGCATCCTGTCTTGAAAACGGCCTCCGCGAGGAAATATTTAGGCGACGAACGATCGGGCGGCCCGGATCGGCAAGGGATCGAGCCCGAAGCGGACCGGCGAGCGGATCGTGATCGACGGACGGCCGCGCTAAGCGCGAAAACGGTGCAAGAAAACCGATTTTCCGTGCCGAAATCAGGCCGAAGGATCGGAAAAGCCGTTGACGGAGACTTCCTGCTGGGCCGGCTCCGCGCCTTGTTCCAGCACCCTGTCGCGCTGATCCTCGAAGCCGAGCGCGGCGACGAAGCGTTCGAGCAGCGCCCGGTCGAAATGGCCGTCCCAACGCGCCATCTGCGTCAGCGCCTCGACGGGCGCCCAGGGCTTCTTGTAGGGCCGGACCGAGGTGACCGCGTCATAGACGTCGCAGATCGCCGCGATGCGCGCGGCGCGGCTCAATCCCTCGCCCGCCAGCCGCCCCGGATAGCCGCCGCCGTTCATGCGCTCGTGGTGATGCAGGCAGACATCCAGCACGAGCTCGGGCGTGTCCGGCCGGGCAAGCAGGATCGCGTGGCCCCTCTCGGGATGCGTCTGGATAAGCGCCACCTCGGCGGGGGAAAGATTGGCGGGCTTCTGCAAGACGGCGCGCGGGATCGCCATCTTGCCGATGTCGTGCAAGAGGCCGGCGAGGCCGAGCAGCCGCACCTCGTCCTCATCGAGCGCCAGATGCCGCGCGAAGGCGATCATCAGCCCGCTGACGGCGATCGAATGGAGATAGGTATAGGAATCGACCGACTTGAGGCGCGTCAGCTCGAAGAGCGCGGTGACGTTGCCGTCGATCGAGCCGACGATCTCGTCGACGATCGGCAGCGCGCGCTGCAAGGGCATGGCCCGCCCGAGGCGCACCTCGCCGAACATCCGCGCGATGCTGCGGCGCGACTGCTGGATCACCCGCTCGGCGCGGGCCCGCTCCCGATCCATGGGCGACAGAGCGAGACGCGGGAGGGAAAGGCGTCGGCGCTGGGGAGGAGACGCGGCGGCCGGCGCCGCGTCCGCATCGTCGGCGAGCGGCACGCCCTTCGCCTCGTCGATCGTCACCGCCGCGACGGCGCT
This sequence comes from Aureimonas endophytica, assembly GCF_014642635.1. Lineage (GTDB taxonomy): Bacteria > Pseudomonadota > Alphaproteobacteria > Rhizobiales > Rhizobiaceae > Plantimonas > Plantimonas endophytica. The sequence continues at coordinate 26,928 of NZ_BMIQ01000012.1, read as the reverse complement.
CGCCCGCAGGCGCGCGAGATCGGCGGGCGCCTCGATCAGGAAGCGCTTGCGCCAGAAGGGGTGATCCAGCCAATTGCCCTCCAGGCGCTCGATGAACATGCCGAGCCGAACCTGATGGGTCGCGATCTGCCTCAATCCCTTTCGCATGGCACGGCAAGCTCCGCGATCGTCGAGAGGGAGGGGACCGGGCGCCGCTCTCGAATCGATTGCTCAGTGATCCGCCAACCATGGCCGGCGGAGCATGAAGTTACCCTTTCGCCCGGGCGGCGCGCCACACGAAAATATGCCGTGGGGTTAGGGTCGGATGACGTCTGGCCGCGCCCTCCGGCAGGGCGAAGCACGCCCGAAGCGCGTCGCGCCGGACCTCCGCGCGACGCCGCGCCGCGAGTGCCGGATCGACCGCCCGGCGCGGGCGCGATCCAGGGCCCGGCGGCTGCGGGAAGCCGCGGCCGGGGCACAACGGTCGCTCGCGCCCCGTGGTCAGATCATCAGCTGGTCGTGATGGATGAAGTGGACATCGTCGGCGGTGAGCGCCGCCGGCGCGACACCCTTCACGAGCAGCGTGTCCGTTCCGAAGGAGAGGAGTGTATCGCCGCCGAGCTTCGTCATGTGGGTCTGCAGCTCGGAGAAGCTGGAGACGAGGCTGTCGTCGAACGCGAGGACGTCGTGCCCCGTGCCCGATCCCGCCTCGAAGCCCTTCACCACGTCCTTGCCGAAGCCCTGGCCGAAGACGAAGGTGTCCGCCCCGCCCTTGAAGCCGGTGAAGGTGTCCGCGACGCCCTCGTGCGAGACCAGCACCGCGCCGGCGGCCTTGGCGACTTGGCTGTGGCTGCCGTCCGCCGCCGTCCGGTCCGTCCAGAGCTTCACGTTGCCCGCGCCGTAATGGGTCTGCGTCACGGCGGAGGGCAGCGGCGAGCGGCCGGCATAGGCGAATTCGAACGCATCGCGCGCCCCGGCGAGATCGCCCAGCACCTTGGTCGTCTCACGATGGAAGGCGTCGTACTGATGCACCTCGCTGGTGCCGTCCGCCCCGTTCACCTGATAGAAGGCGAGCGAGCCGTCGGCATGGTGGCGCAGCATCTCGGTGAGATGGCCCTTCGCATCGTAGCTCGCCACCTGGTCGGCATAGGGCTTGCCGGCCACCGTATGCTTCGTCTCCACCCGGCTCTTGTCGGCATTGACGTGGACGAGGCTCGTTTCGCGTCCCGTCTCCGGGTCGAAGCCGCGCCATTCGCGCGAGCCGTCGACATTGCGCATGTCGAAGGAGAGGTGATGCCCGGCGGCATCGTATCTGTCCTGCGTCTGGAGGCGTCCGTCGCTCGACAGGATCGAGACGGTGAGCTCGCCCGCCGGCGTCCAGTCCTTCACCACCTGGCTGCCATCCGCCTTCACCGTCTGCGACAGGGCCGGCCGGCCGTCGGCATAGGCGCGTTCCAGCGAGATCAGCCTGCCGCTCGCCGCGTCATAGACCGCGTCCTGGCTCGCATAGGCCTTGCCCGTCACGACGAAGCTGTGCTCCTCGCGCAGACCGTCGTGGATCGACGTCTCGGCGAGCTTCGTGCCGTCCGGCGCGTAGCGGTCGATGCGCTTGCCGCCGTCCAGGCCGGTGAAGATCACCTGCCGGAGCGCGCCCTGCGCATCGTATTCGGCCTCGGCGAGACCCGACGCGTCGCGCAGCGTCTCGATGGCCCCTTCCCGGAAGATATGCTCGCGCTGGGCCTCGGTCAGCGCCGCGCCGGTCAGGACCACCTCGTCCTTGCCGGCCCCGCCGACGATCTGCAGCGCCGTCTGGACGCTGTCGGTCGTGAAGACCGTGCCGGCCTTGCTGCCGCTCGCGACGAGAACGTCCCGCAGCGTCTTGCCCGTCAGATCCAGCGCCGCCGCGTCGGTCGTCAGTTCGGCATTGTCGACGCCCATGATCAGGGTCACATCGGCGAGCGAAGCCGCATCGACCTTGACGACCGTCGCGCCGTTCAGCTGCGAGAAGCCGCCGAAGAGCGCCAGATTCTCGACATTCTTCAGATCGATCTTCGTCAGGTCGTAGACCGTGTCGGCGATGGTGATCGGGGTATAGATCTGCGTCTCCGGGTCGTAGCCGCCCAGAACCTGATAGACATGGCTGAAATTCAGCTGGTCGCGCCCCGCGCCGCCGTCGATCACGCTGCCGGCCGCCAGATGGTCGGGCTGCGAGGCGATGATGTTGTCGCCCTCGGCGCCGCCCTGGAGGTTCACCCGTCCCGTCCCGAGCTGGACCGAGATGTTCCCCGTCCAGGCCGGGACATTCGCGCCGGGCACCCGGCCGTCGCTGAGGACGAGCTTCAGGTCCATGCCGTCGGGCAGGTCGAGATTGACCTGCACCCGGGTCGGATTGCTGACACGCACTTCCTCGAAGCCGGAGAAGGCGGCGAGCTCCGACAGATCGAAGGTGTTGCGGGCGTCGAACGGGTTGGAACGATACGTCGCCTCCGCGCCGTCCAGCGCCAGGACGTCATGACCGGCGCCGCCGACCAGTTGGTCCGAGGCATTCAGCGTGGACAAGGTCGCCGTCACCAATCGCCCCTCGGCCGAGGGAGCGAGAAGATCGGTACCGGGAGTGAGGGGGACGACCGAAAGAAAGGAATCGGACATGCGAATCTCTACTACAACTCAACTCGCGATGCAGTTGCATGACTCCGAATTCCGCGCCAGCGGATTTAAGGTTTCGGAAAGGATAAATTCGCTCAGTGGCTTGTTCGCTTCCGTCGGGCGGATCCGGACCCCGCCCGATGGCGAAGGCAGGAGGAGGGCTCGTCGCGTGCCGGGTGGCGGCGCGGGCGATCCGGGCAGCGTCATATGCCGGTGACACGACCTTCCTATGGGCTGTCCGCACCCGCCCGCCCCGCCTGCCGGCCAGCGGCTTTTCCCAGCTGGAAACCAGCCCATGACCCCATCCCCGATCGTCGCCGTCGGCTTCAACGCCGCTTCCGCCGATGGCGAATTCGCAAGTCTCGAGGCGCGGCTGCGCCAGATCGCGGAAATCGGCGCCGATGTCGCCGAGATCGCCGTCTCCTCGCTCGACATCGTCGCCGGCGGCCGCATCATTCCCGAGCGCGCCGCCCGGCTCGAACAGCTGACGCGCTCGCTGCCGCTGCGCTACACCGTCCACGGCCTCGTCGCCTCCAACTTCATGGACAGGGAGACGGTCGACCGCCAGCTCGCAGCCGCCAAGGCGCTGGTCGAGATCTGCGACCGCATCGGCTCCGGCATTCTCGTCCAGCACAGCGGCGCGATCCGGGCCGACCAGGGCGCCGAGCGCGCGGCGGCCGGCCGGCTGGAGGACGAGACCGTCCACGCCCTCGCCGAATTCGCGCGCCCCTACGGCGTGCGCATCGCCCTGGAGAACATCTTCACCACCGAGCCCGGCCAATGGCGCCGCAGCCCGAGCGAGCTCGCCGGCGCGATCAAGGCGATCGGCCATCCCAATCTCGTGGCGCTGATCGACTTCAGCCACGCCTATATCGAATCGACCTATCGCGGCCTCGACTTCCGCGCCGAGCTCCGGGCCATGGCCGAAGTCGCCGGCCATCTCCATGTGCATGATTCCTTCGGCCAGCCGCAGGGCCGCACGCCCTTCTACTTCCCGCAGGAGGCGACGGCGCTCGGCCTCGGCGATCTCCACATGCCGCTCGGCTGGGGCGACATCCCCTTCGCCGAGATCTTCGCCGAGCTGAGCCCCCTGCCCGGCACGGTGCTGATGATGGAGATCAACCACCGCTACGGCGCCGAGCAGCCGGCCTGTCTCAGCGAAGCGCGGCGCTTCGCCGCCCTCGTCAACGACCGGCTGCCGGCCGCCGCCTGACGAAGGCGCCTCCTCGGGTGATCGGCGGGCCGCTCCGCAAGGGGCGGCCCGTCGTCTTTACGGCTTCCTTATGCGGCGCCCGCCTCTTTCCTATCGAGGCTTTATGCGGCGGCTCCTAGATCGACGGACGATCCCGAAAGGAGGGCTCGCCCCGTGCTCGATCTTCTCTACCTCGCCGCCGGCCTCGGCTTCTTCGCGCTGATGGGCGCCTATGCGCGCTGGGCGGACCAGGCCTGACATGCTCGACCTCGTCCTCGGCGGCGCCACGGCGCTCGCCCTCGCCGCCTATCTCGTCGCCGCGCTCGTCCATCCCGAGCGGTTCTGACGCTTCCGATCCTTTCGCAAAGGCCCTCATCCGATGACCCTCGTCGGCTGGCTGCAGATCGTTCTGATCCTCGCGGCCGTACTTCTCTTCGCCCTGCCGCTCGGCACCTATATGGCCCGCGTCTTCTCCGGCGAGCGCACCGTCCTCTCGCCGCTCCTCCATCCGGTGGAGCGCCTTCTCTACAGGGCGATGGGCGTCGATCCCGCCCGCGAGCAGAGCTGGCTCGGCTTCACGGCCGGCATGCTCCTCTTCAACGCGGCCGGCTTCGCGCTCCTCTATCTCCTCCTGCGCTTCCAGGACCTCCTGCCGCTCGATCCCCAGGGCTTTCCCGGCCTGTCGCCGCATCTCGCCTTCAACACGGCGGTCTCCTTCGTGACCAACACGAACTGGCAGTCCTATGGCGGCGAGACCACCATGAGCCATCTCAGCCAGATGGCGGGCCTCACCGTGCAGAACTTCCTGTCGGCGGCGACAGGTCTGGCGCTCGCCGTGGCGCTCGTCCGGGCCTTCGCCCGTTCGGGCGGCTCGACCGTCGGCCATTTCTTCGTCGACATGACGCGGGCCACCCTCTACGTGCTCCTGCCGCTGGCGATCGTCACCGGCCTCTGGCAGGTGGCGCTGGGCACGCCGCAGACGCTGAGCCCCGCCGCCAAGGTCCGCACCCTGGAAGGGGCCGAGCAGACGCTCGCCCTCGGCCCGGTCGCCTCGCAGCTCGCGATCAAGCAGCTCGGCACGAATGGCGGCGGCTTCTACAACGCCAATTCCGCCCATCCCTACGAGAATCCCTCGCCGCTCGCCAATGCGCTGACCCTCTGGCAGATGCTCGTCGTCTCCGTGGCCGCCGTCTTCGCCTTCGGCCATCTCGTCGGCGACAGGCGCCAGGCGCGGGCGATCCTCGCCGCCATGGGCCTCCTTCTCGTCGCCGGCATCGCCACCTGCTACTGGGCCGAGGCCGCCGGCACGCCGATCCTCGCCGGCGCCGGGCTCGATCCCGCCGGCGGCAACATGGAAGGCAAGGAGGTCCGCTTCGGCCTCGCCGCCTCCTCCATGTTCGCGGCCGTCACCACCGGCCTGTCGGACGGCGCGGTGAACGCCATGCACGGCTCGTTCACGCCGATCGGCGGCATGGTGCCGATGGTCCTCATCATGCTCGGCGAGATCCTGCCGGGCGGCGTCGGCTCCGGCCTCTACGGCATCCTGGTGATCGCCATCGTCTCGGTCTTCATCGCCGGGCTGATGGTCGGGCGCACGCCCGAATATCTCGGCAAGAAGATCGAGGCGAAGGAGATGAAGATGGCGGTGCTCGCGATCCTCATCCTGCCGGTCGCGATCCTCGGCTTCTCGGCGGTCGCCGCCGTGCTGCCCTCGGCGCTCTCAGGTCTCGGCAATGCCGGTCCGCACGGCCTGTCGGAGATCTACTATGCCTATACCTCGGCGGCGGGAAACAACGGCTCGGCCTTCGGCGGCCTGTCGGCCAATTCCCCCTGGTGGAACACGACGCTGGGCCTCGCCATGCTCCTCGGCCGCTTCGCCTATATCGTGCCGATGATGGCGATCGCCGGTTCGCTGGTCGCCAAGACGCGGCTCGCGCCCTCGGCCGGCACCTTCCCCACCCACGGCCCCCTCTTCGTCGGCCTCCTCGCCGGCGTGATCCTGATCCTCGGCGGCTTGCAGTTCTTTCCGGCGCTCGCCCTCGGCCCGATCGCCGAACAGGCCGGCATGCTGGCCGGCAAGACCTTCTGAGCCGCCCCGCGCCCCTCCTCATCGCAAGGACATCCCCGCCATGGCCGCGCAAGCCGCCGCTTCCACCTTCACGCCCCAGCTTCTCGGCCGCGCCGCGCTCGACGCCGTCGTCAAGCTGAACCCGGCCGCCCTCGTCCGCAATCCGGTGATCTTCGTCACCGAGACCGTGGCGGCGGTCGTCACCGTGCTCTTCGTCCGCGATCTCGTCGCCGGCCAGCCCTTCGCCTTCACCGGCCAGATCATGGCCTGGCTCTGGTTCACGGTGCTCTTCGCCAATTTCGCCGAGGCCGTCGCCGAGGGCCGGGGCCGCGCCCAGGCCGATTCCTTACGCAAGGCGCGCACCGACACGATCGCCAAGCGCCTCGCCGATCCCACCGACCGCGCTGACGTCCAGCCGGTCTCGGCCCTCGATCTGAAGGTCGGCGACCATGTCCTGGTCGAGGCCGGCGATCTGGTCCCCGGCGACGGCGAGATCGTGGAGGGCATCGCCTCGGTCAACGAGGCGGCGGTGACGGGCGAATCCGCGCCGGTGATCCGCGAATCCGGCGGCGACCGCTCGGCCGTCACCGGCGGCACCACCGTCGTCTCGGACTGGATCGTCATGCGCGTCACCGCTGCGCCCGGCTCCTCCTTTCTCGACCGGATGATCGCGCTGGTCGAGGGTGCCGAGCGGCAGAAGACGCCGAACGAGCTGGCCCTCACCATCCTTCTCGTCGGCATGACGCTGATCTTCCTCGTCGCCGTGGTGACGCTCACGGGCTTCGGCGCCTATGCCGGCGCCGCCGTTTCGGTGCCGATCCTCGTCGCGCTGCTCGTCACCCTCATTCCGACGACGATCGGCGGGCTGCTCTCGGCCATCGGCATCGCCGGCATGGACCGGCTGATCCGCCACAACGTCCTCGCCATGTCGGGCCGGGCGGTGGAGGCCGCCGGCGACGTCGACACGCTGCTTCTCGACAAGACCGGCACCATCACCTTCGGCAATCGCATGGCGGCGGAATTCATCGCCGCCGATGGCGCGGGCGAGGCCGACACCGCCCGGATCGCCGTTCTCGCCAGCCTCGCGGACGAGACGGCGGAGGGCCGCTCGATCCTCGCCTTGGCGCGCGAAAGCTTCGCCGGGCGCCTGTCGGAGGAGCGGCCGGACGGGGCGAGCTTCATCCCCTTCTCGGCGGCGACGCGCCTCTCCGGCGTCGATCTCGGCGAGCGGCGCATCCGCAAGGGCGCGGTCGACGCCATCCGCCGCTTCGTGCGCGAGAGCGCCGGGCGCGAGGTTGCCGAGCCGGCGGCCTTCACCGCCGCCGTCGACCGCATCGCCCAGTCCGGCGGCACGCCGCTCGGCCTCGCCGAGAACGGGCGCCTCGTCGGCGTGATCCACCTGAAGGACGTGGTGAAGCCGGATATCAAGGAGCGGTTCGCGGAGCTGCGCCGCATGGGCATCCGCACGGTGATGGTGACGGGCGACAATCCGGTCACCGCCGCCGCCATCGCCTCGGAGGCCGGCGTCGACGATTTCATCGCCGAGGCGACGCCGCAGGACAAGCTCGCCTATATCCGCAACGAGCAGCGCCAGGGCCGGCTCGTCGCCATGTGCGGCGACGGCACCAACGACGCGCCCGCCCTCGCCCAGGCCGATGTCGGCGTCGCCATGCAGACCGGCACCCAGGCGGCGCGCGAGGCCGGCAACATGGTGGATCTCGATTCCGATCCGACCAAGCTCATCGAGATCGTGGCGATCGGCAAGCAGCTCCTGATGACGCGCGGCTCGCTGACCACCTTCTCCATCGCCAACGACGTGGCGAAATATTTCGCCATCATCCCCGCCCTCTTCGTGGCGGCGATCCCGGAGCTCGGCGCCCTCAACGTGATGCGCCTCGCCTCGCCGCAAAGCGCCATCCTTTCGGCGGTGATCTTCAACGCGCTCGTCATCGTCGCCCTGATCCCGCTCGCCCTCACGGGCGTGCCCTACCGGGCGGCGAGCGCCGCCAGCGTCCTTCGCCGCAATCTCCTCGTCTACGGCCTCGGCGGCATCATGGTGCCCTTTCTCGGCATCAAGCTCATCGACCTCGCGGTCGCCGCCCTCGGCCTCGCCTGAAAGGTTTTCGCCATGCTGCAACAGCTTCGCCCCGCGCTGGCCGGCCTCGGCTGCTTCACCGTGCTTCTCGGTCTCGCCTATCCGCTGGCGATGACCGGAATCGCGCAGCGCCTCTTTCCCGACGCGGCCAATGGCAGCCTCGTCACGCGCGACGGCGTTCCGGTCGGCTCCTCGCTGATCGGCCAGGCCTTCGCCGCGCCGATCTATCTCCATCCGCGTCCCTCGGCCGCCGGCACCGGCTATGACGGCACGGCCTCCTCCGGCACCAATCTCGGCCCGACCAGCGCCAAGCTCGCCGAGCGGCTGAAGGCGGACGGCGCCGCGCTGAAGGCCGAGACCGGCGCGGGTCTCCTGCCGGCGGATGCGATCACCACCTCCGGCAGCGGGCTCGATCCCGACATCTCGCCGGCCTTCGCCGCCCTCCAGGCGCCGCGCATCGCCAGCGCCCGGCGGATCGACCTCCGCGAGGTGAAGCGCATCATCGCCGCCGGGACGGCGGGCCGCACCTTCGGCCTTCTCGGCGAGCCGCGCGTCAATGTCCTCGCCGTCAACCTCGCGCTCGACGCGGCGGCGGCGCCCAAATCCGCCCCGGCGAGCGGCACGCCCACCGCCGCCTCCGCCGGCGCGCCGGCGGGATGAGGCGACGGGCGCCGCGATCCATGCGAGAGGAGACGCGAGGGGGTCCCGGCGGGGCGCCCCTCGCGCGCATCGCGCCGACCGGACGACGACCATGACGAAGCTCGAGACGCCGAGGGCCTCGCCCGATGCGCTGATCAGCGCCGCCGAGCGCGAGGGCCGGGGCCGGCTGCGGCTGTTTCTCGGCGCGGCGCCCGGCGTCGGCAAGACCTTCGCCATGCTCCAGGCGGCGAAGGCCGCGCGCGCCGCCGGCCGCGACATCCTCGTCGGCATCGTCGAGACCCATGGCCGCGCCGAGACGGCCGCCCTTGTCGAGGGTCTGGAGGTCCTGCCGCGCCGGGGGATTGCCTACAAGGGCCGGCTGATCGGCGAATTCGACCTCGACGCCGCGCTCCAGCGCCGCCCCGCGTTGATCCTCGTCGACGAATACGCCCATTCCAACGTGCCGGGCGCGCGCCATCCCAAGCGCTGGCAGGACGTCGCCGAACTGCTGCGCGCCGGGATCGACGTCTGGACGACGATGAACGTCCAGCATGTGACCAGCCTCAACGATGTCGTCCAGCGCATCACCGGCGTCCGGGTGCGCGAGACGGTGCCGGACACGACGCTCGGCCTCGCCGACGAGATCGTGCTGGTCGACCTGCCGCCGGACGAGCTGATCCGCCGCCTCGCCGAGGGCAAGGTCTATGTCGAGGACACGGCGGCGCGCGCGACGCAGAACTTCTTCAAGCCCTCCAATCTCACCGCCCTGCGCGAACTCGCGCTGCGCCAGGTGGCTGCGCGGGTCGACAGCGATCTGGTGGAGCGCATGCAGGGCGGCGCGATCGAGGGCCCGTGGGCAGCGGGCGAGCGGCTGCTCGTCGCGCTCGGACCGGACGATCGGGCCGAGCGGCTGGTGCGCGGGGCGAAGCGCCTCGCCGATCTCCTCGACGCGCCCTGGTTCGCCGTGACGGTGGAGCGGCCGGGCGCGACGCTCGGCGAGGCGCCGAGCGCCCGGCTCGACGCCGCGCTCCAGCTCGCCCGCACGCTCGGCGCCGAAGTGGTGCAGCTCGTCGCCCACGACCTGCCGAGCGAGATCCTGCGCTTCTCGCGCTTCGAGAACGTCACGCAGATCGTCGTCGGCAAGCGGCGCCACCGGCGCTTCCGGCCCTGGCGCGCCCTGTCGCTCGCCGACGCGCTGGTGCGCCGGGCCGACGGCATCTCGATCCATGTCGTGACCGATGCCGGCGCGGCGGAGAGCCCGCGACGCCCCTGGCCGCCGCTCGGCGCCGGCGCGGCCTATCTCGCGGCGGCGGGCGGCGTCGCCGGCGCGACGGCGCTCGGCACCGTGCTGCTGCGTTTCGTGCCGCTGCCCAATGTCTCGATGCTCTATCTCCTCGCCGTCCTGGCGCCGGCCCTCGTCTTCGGCGTCTGGCCGGCGGTCTTCGCCTCCTTCCTGTCCTTCGCGGCCTACAACTTCTTCTTCATCGACCCGACCTACACCTTCACCGTCGCGCGGCCGCACGAGCTGCTGGCGCTCGCGATCTTCCTCATCATCGCCGTCACCATCTCGGCCGTCGCCGGCCGCGCCCGCGAGCAGATGCGCGTCGCCGCCCAGCGCACCCGCGCCGCGCGCCGGCTCTACCGCTTCACCCGCACCCTTTCCGCCCTGCCGGATGCCGGCGCGGTGGCGGAGGCGGTGGCGGGCGAGATCAATGCCGCGCTCGGCCGGGCGGCCGTCGTGCTGCTGCCGAGGGAGGGAGACCTCGCCATCGCCGCCGCCTGGCCGCCGAACGACCGGCTCGACACGCCGGCGAGAAGCGCCGCGCGCTGGTCCTTCGACCATGACGAGGCGGCGGGCGCCGGCACCGGCACCCTGCCCTCCAGCGGCTGGACCTTCCGCCCGCTCGCCCTGCCCGGCCGGCGCGTCGGCGTCCTCGGCGTCGAGGAGGCGCCCGACATGGCCGCGCTCGGCCTCGAGGAGCGCGCGCTGCTCGAGGCGCTGGCCGAGCAGGCGGCGGCGGCGCTGCACCGGGCGCAGCTGTCCACCGAGGTCGGCGAGGCGCGCACCGCCGCCGAGACCGAGCGGGTGCGCAACATCCTCCTCGCCTCGATCAGCCACGACTTCCGCACCCCCCTCGCCTCGGTGCTCGGCGCCGCGAGCAGCCTCATCGACTATGGCGAGCGCCTCGCACCGGAGGCGCGGCTCGATCTTCTCGAACAGGTGCGCGACGAGGCTCGCCATCTCGACCAGATGGTGCGCAATCTCCTGGCGATGACGCGCCTCGAAGCCGGGGCGCTGGACCTCAACCGCGACTGGATCGACATGGCGGAAGGCTTGAACCGGATCGTGGCGACCGCGTCGAAGCGCGGCGCGACGCAGCGCTTCACGGTGGAGATCGCCAAGGGCCTGCCGCTCGTCTTCGCCGATCAGAGCCTCATCGACCAGGCGCTCGGCAATGTCGTCGCCAATGCGGTGCGCCATGCCGGGCGCGACGCCCATGTCACCCTCGCGGCGGAGGCCTCGGGCGAGGCGATGACGATCGAGATCCGCGACGACGGGCCAGGCGTGCCGCAGGCTCTGCGCGCCGAGGTCTTCGCCAAGTTCACGCGGGCGAAGCGCGGCGCGGGCGACGGCGGCGACAGCGCGGGGCTCGGCCTCGCGATCACACGCGGCATCGTCGAGGCGCATGGCGGCACGGTCGAGCTCCTGCCGGAAGCGGCGGGGCGCGGCGGCGCGGCCTTCCGCATCCGCCTGCCGCTCGGCGACGGATCCCGGCCATGAGCCGCGCCCTCGTTCTCGTCGTCGACGACGAGCCGGCCATCCATCGCTTCCTGAAGCCCGCCCTGGAGGCAGAGGGCTACGAGGTCGCCCGGGCCGAGACCGGCGGGGCGGGACTCGCGCAGGCGCGGCAGCGCCCTCCCGCCATTCTCGTCCTCGATCTCGGCCTGCCCGACATGGACGGGCGCGAGGTGATCCGGCAGCTGCGCGCCGAGACGGATCTGCCGATCGTCGTCCTCTCGGCGCGCGACCGGGAGGCCGACAAGATCGAGGCGCTCGATCTCGGCGCCGACGATTTCGTAGAAAAGCCCTTCGGCGTCGGCGAGCTGATGGCGCGGCTGCGCACCGCGCTACGCCATCGGATGCGCCGGGCCGGCGAGACGGCGGCGCTGCGCATCGGCGCGATCGAGATCGACGTCCTGCGCCACCGCGTGACGCGGGCCGGGGCGGAGGTGAAGCTGACGCCGAAGGAATTCGACCTTCTCGCCTATCTCGTCCGCCATGCCGGCAAGGTCTCGACCCATCGCCAGATCCTCCAGGCGGTCTGGGGTCCGGCGCATGGGCAGGACACGCAATATCTGCGCGTCTATATCGGCCAGCTCCGGGCGAAGCTGGAAGAGGACCCGGCGAAGCCCGGCCTCATCGAGACCGAGCCGGGCGTCGGCTACCGGATCGGCGAGGGCTAGCCGGGCTCAGTCCCGCGCGGCGAGGAAGCGCTCGACGCGGGCGAGACAGGCCTCCTTCTCCTCCACATGCGGCATGTGGCTGGAATTCGGGAAGACCTCGGATTCCACCGTCGGGATGCGGTCGATGAAGGGCTGGACGCATTCCGGCGTCGCCTCGTCATAGGCGCCCCGGAAGACGAGCGTCGGCGCCTCGATCCGGTCGAGCCGGTCGACGATCGTCCAGTTCCGCATCGTGCCGACGACATGGAACTCGTTCGGCCCGTTCATCGTGTGATAGACGGTCGGATCGCTCTCGACGGCGGCGAAGGTGCGCGCCACCTCCTCCGGCCAGGGCGTGACGCGGCAGACATGGCGGTCGTAGAAGACGCGGCTCGCCGCCAGATATTCGGGGTCCTGCGTGGTGCCGGCCGCCTCGTGCCGGTCGAGCGCGTCCTGCACCTCCGCCGGCAGCTGGGCGCGCAGCTCCGCCGCGCCCGCCACCCAGAGATCCATCGCGGCGAGCGAATTGGCGAGGATCAGCGCCTTCAGCCCTTGCGGGCGGCGCACGGCATGTTCGGAGGCGAGCATGCCGCCCCAGGACTGGCCGAGCAGCGCGTAGCGCTCCGCGATGCCGAGATGGGCGAGGAGATTGTCGAGCTCGCCGAGAAAGAAGGCGACCGTCCAGAAGTCGCCGCCCTTCTCCGGCAGATGCGTCGAGCGGCCATTGCCGATCTGGTCGTAATGGATCACGGCGCGGCCGTTCGCGGCGAGGTCCTTGAAGCTGTCGACATAGTCGTGGGTGCAGCCCGGCCCGCCATGGGCGACGACGAGCGGCAGCTTGCCGCTCGCGAGATCGCCGGTGACGCGATACCAGGTCCGGTATTCGCCATGCGGCGCATAGCCTTCGGTGACGGGAATGGCGGCCATCGGGTCCTCCTTGCTTTGGGGCGAGGCTAGCGAGAGGAGGCCGGGCGACGAAAGCTGTCAAAAAAGACAGGGATGACGCCGATTCCTGCTTGAAACTTGGGCGCGCTCAATTGACGGGCAGGCCGCAAGCGCGCAAAGATCGCCGCGCCATGACGATCCTGTCCGACATTCCGCGACTTCTGCCCGAGGGCATGGCGCTGGGGCCGGCGCTCGATCGCGCCCTCGCGATCCTCGAGCGCGCCGGCTTCTCGGCGGTCATCTACGACTATACGCCCGTGCCGCGCAGCCATGACGGCAGCCTCATCACGCCGAACATCCTGGAAGCGCGCCGCGTGCCGGAAGACATGCTGGCGCTGTGGAAATCCGGCTTCTACCAGCTCGATCCGGTGCAGGACGCCGCGCTCGCCACCGCCGCCCCCTTCGTCTGGTCGGGGCTCGGCAAGCAGAGCCGGGTGATGGACGAGGTGATCCGCGAGCGGCACCGGCCAGTACTCGGCTATATGCACGACATGCGCTTCTCCTTCGGCGTGACGGTGCCGATCCACCAGCCGCGCGGCGATCTCGCCACCTTCACCGCCATCCGCATCGACGCCGAACCGGACTTCGCGGCGGACGCGGCCGAGATCGTGCCGCAGATCGGCGTTCTCGGGCAGATCTTCCACGACGTGGTCTCGGCCGGCTTCGACGCCGAAACGCGGCGCACGCATCATGTCCGCCTCACCCCGCGCGAGCGCGAATGCCTCAGCCTCTGCGCCGACGGGCTGACGGCGAAGGAGATCGCCCGCCGCATCGAGCGTTCGGTGCCGACGGTGACGCTGCATCTCAATGCCGCGAGCCGCAAGCTCGGCGCGCGCAACCGCTTCCAGGCCGTGGCGCGGGCGGCGCATTACCGGCTGATCGAGGCCGCGCCGGCCGCCTGAGCGCCGCGCCGCCGCATCGCGCATCGCCGCCCCATCCGGTCCCGCGCCCGTATTTTGCCGTCTCGCGGAATGCCGTCCATACGAGTGGCGCCCTATGACTTTTGATAGCTATCGTGCGGCGCCCGAGTCCGTAAGCTTCGGGTGAGGCGCCGCACCGCCAGCCGTTGCGATCGGAACCATGTGAAGGAGATGCGTTGATGTCGCGGATCGTTGCCCGAAGCCTTCTCGCCGCCATGGCGGGCGGCGCGCTCGCGCTGTCCCTCGCCGGCCCCGCCGCCGCCCAGGAGAAGGGCGGCTCGCTGCGCCTTCTCGCCCGTGCCGCCGCCGGCACCATCGATCCGCAGATCAACTACACGCTGCAATACTGGCAGCTGATGTATGTCACCTATGACGGGCTCGTCACCTTCCGCAAGACGGGCGACAAGACCGGCTTCGACGTGGTGGCCGATCTCGCCGAGGCCCTGCCGACGCCGGAGAACGACGGCAAGACCTACACGTTCAAGCTGCGCCAGGGCATCAAGTTCTCGAACGGCCAGGACCTGACGGTGGACGACGTCGTCGCCTCCTTCCAGCGCATCTTCAAGATTTCCGGTCCGACCGCCGGCACCTTCTACAACGGCATCGTCGGCGCCGACAAATGCCTCGCGACTCCCGCCACCTGCACGCTGGAAGGCGGCGTCAGCGGCGACAAGGCGGCCGGCACCGTGACCATCAACCTCACCGCGCCGGATGGCGAGTTCCTCCAGAAGCTCGCCGTGCCGCATGCCTATATCCTGCCGGCCGCGACGCCGGCGAGCGACCAGGGCACGACGCCGATCCCCGGCACCGGCCCCTACATGATCCAGAGCTACGACCCGAACGCCTCGCTGAAATTCGTCCGCAATCCGAATTTCAAGGAATGGAGCGCCGACGCCCAGCCGGACGGGCTCGTGGACGACATCTCCTATGATTTCGGCCTGACGGAGGAGGCGGCCGTCACCGCGATCCAGAACGGCGACGCCGACTGGATGTTCGACCAGCCGCCGCCGGACCGGCTCGCCGAGATCGGCACGCAATACGAGAACCAGGTCTTCGTCCACCCGCTGACGGCGATGTGGTACGCGCCGATGAACACCAACCTGCCGCCCTTCGACAATGCCAAGGCGCGCCAGGCGGTGAACTTCGCCATCGACCGCGAGGCGATCGTCAAGCTCTTCGGCGGCGCCAATCTCGGCCAGCCCGCCTGCCAGATCCTGCCGCCGGACTTCCCCGGCCATGTCGACTACTGCCCCTATACGAAGGAGCCGGGCGCCAAGTGGTCGGCGCCGGACATGGAGAAGGCGAAGGCGCTGGTGCAGGAATCCGGCACCGCCGGCCAGGAGGTGACGATCGTGCCCGAGGACACGGTGGTCTCGCGCGCCATCGGCGTCTATCTCCAGGACGTCCTCAACGAGCTCGGCTACAAGGCGAAGGTCCAGCCGATCTCGCAGAACCTGCAGTTCACCTACATCCAGAACACCAACAACAAGGTGCAGCTGTCGATCTCGCAGTGGTTCCAGGACTATCCCTCGCCCTCGAACTTCCTGAACGTCCTGTTCTCCTGCGCCTCCTTCCATCCGGGCTCGGACGCCTCGGTGAACATCGCCGGCTTCTGCGACAAGGCGGTGGACGCCAAGATGACGGAGGCCTTCGCCGCCTCGGTGAAGGACAAGGCCGCCGCGCTGCCGCTCTGGACCGAGGTCGACAAGATGGTGACGGACGCCGCGCCGGCCGCCGTGCTCTTCACGCCGAAGCGCGTCGACTTCGTGTCCTCGCGGGTCCAGAACTTCACCTTCAGCCCGCAATTCTACATGATCGTCTCGAAGGTGGCGGTGCAGTGAGGCCTGTGGCCGACAGGGCATCGGCGCCCGCGCCGATGCCGACGATCCGTCCGGTCTCCCCCCTCGCGGGGGAGATCGCATCGCCGGCCGATCCGGCGCCGGCGAAAGCCCGCCGCCGCTTCGCTGTCCGGGCCGCGGCATGAGCGCCCTCGCCTCCCCCGCCGAGATCCAGCCGGCGCCAGCCGCGCCCGCCTCGCTCGGCCCCTGGGTCACCGCCTGGCGCCGCCTGAAGCGCGACCGCGCGGCGATGGTGGCGCTCGCCGTCCTCCTCGTCATCGCCCTCGCCTCGGCCCTCGCGCCGCTCTATGCCGCGCGGGTCTCCGGCACCAATCCCTTCGCGACCAACCTGTCGGGCACCGTGATGCTGGACGGCAAGGCCGTGCCGATCATGGCGCCCTCGACCACGGGCCTCGGTCTCGGCACCACGCCGATCGGCCCGACGCTCGCATTCGGCCCCTATCTCCTCGGCGCCGACAACCAGGGCCGCGACGTCGCGGCGCGCCTGCTCTATGGCGGCCAGAACTCGCTTCTCATCGCTGGCGCCGCGACGCTCCTCACCCTCGTCCTCGCCGTGATCGTCGGTCTCGCCTGCGGCTTCTTCGGCGGCGTGGTCGACGGCGTGCTGAACCGCGTCCTCGACGTGCTCTGGGCCTTTCCGATCTATCTTCTCGCGATCTCGCTCTCGATCGTGCTCATCAGCCACGGCTTCTCCATCGGCCCGATCGAGGTCAGCGCCGGCAGTCTCTGGCTGCCGATCGTCATCATCGGCCTCGTCTACGTGCCCTATGTCGCCCGGCCGATCCGGGGCCAGACCCTGTCCCTGATGAAGTCCGAATTCATCCTCGCGGCCGTGGCGCTCGGCGTGCCGCCCTGGCGGATCTTCTTCAAGGACCTCCTGCCCAACGTCATGCCGCGCGTCATCGTCTTCGTGCCGATCCTCCTCGCGCTCGACATGATCACGGAGTCCTCGCTCTCCTTCCTGTCGATCGGCGTGCAGCCGCCGGACGCCTCCTGGGGCACGATCATCCAGGACGGCCAGGGCCTCCTCTATTCGCGGCCCGTGGTGGCGCTCGCCCCCGGCATCGCCATCGCCGTCACGGTGCTGGCCCTGAACATTCTCGGCGACGGCGTGCGCGACGCGCTCGACCCGCGCGCCAAGGTCAGGATTCTCTGATGATCCTCGCCATCCTGTCGCGCCTGACCCGGCTCGTCTCGGTGATGTTCGGCATCAGCGTCGTCGTGTTCCTGATCTTCTTCGCGACGCCGGGCGCCGACCCGGCGGCGCGCATCGCCGGGCGCAACGCCTCGCAGGAGACCTTGCAGCAGGTGCGCCAGAGCTTCGGCCTCGATCAGCCGCTGCCGGTGCAATACGCGCTGATGATGAAGAAGCTCTTCGTCACGCAGGACCTCACCTCCTTCGTCAATCGCGGCCAGAAGGTGGTGCCGGCCGTGACGCGGGCGATCCCCGTCACGCTGTCGCTCGTCCTCGGCGCGGCGGTGCTGTGGATCTTCGGCGGCCTCGTCGTCGGCGTCATCGCCGCCGCGACGCGCGGCACCTGGACCGACCGCATGCTGATGGCGGCGAGCCTCGTCGGCGTCTCGATGCCCGTCTTCTGGGTGGGCGAGGTGGCCAATCTCCTGTCGCAGCGCACGCTGCACGCCACCATGCTCTTCTCCTGGGTGCCGCCGCTCGGCTACAAGCCGCTCCTCACTGATCCCCTCGGCTGGTTCAAGGCGCTCGTCATTCCGTGGACGACGCTCGCCATCCTCTATATCGGCCTCTACGGCCGGATCCTGCGCGCCGATCTCATCGAGACGATGCAGGAGGACTTCATCCGCACGGCGCGGGCGAAGGGCCTCAGCGAAAGCCACATCCTCTGGCGGCATGGCGTGCGCTCCTCGCTCATCGCCTTCGTCACCATGTTCGGCCTCGATTTCGGCGCCCTCATCGGCGGCGGCGCGCTGCTCACCGAAGTGGTCTTCGGCCTGCGCGGCGTCGGCAAGCTGACCTATGACGCGCTCCAGAATCTCGACCTGCCGGTGATCCTCGCGACCGTGCTCTACGCCTCCTTCTTCGTGGTGGCGGCCAATGCGCTGGTGGACATGCTCTACGCCCTGCTCGACCCCCGGGTGCGCGATGCCCGCTGAACCGCTGCTCGCCGTCCGCGACCTCGCCGTCTCCTTCCGCACCGAACGCGGCCTCGTGCGGGCGGTGGACGGGGTGTCCTTCGAGCTCGAAGCCGGCCGCGTCCTCGGCCTCGTCGGCGAGAGCGGCTCGGGCAAGACGCAGACGCTGCTCGCCATGCTCGGCCTCATCACCGATCCGAACGCCGTCCTGTCCGGCTCGATCCGCTTCGAGGGCGAGGAGCTGGTCGGCCTGTCGCCGCAGCGCCTGCGCCGCATCCGCGGCCGGCGCGCCGCGATGATCTTCCAGGACCCGATGACGGCCCTGACCCCGGTCCACACGGTCGGCGCCCAGATCGTCGAGCAGATCCGCGCCCATACGGACCTGTCGCGCAAGGCGGCGCGCGAGCGCGCCGTGGCCCTTCTCGCCGAGGTCGGCATTCCCGATCCCGCCCGCGTCGCCGAGCGCTATCCGCATCAACTGTCCGGCGGCATGCGCCAGCGCGTGGTGATCGCCATGGCGGTGAGCTGCGAGCCGGCGCTGCTCGTCGCCGACGAGCCGACGACGGCGCTGGACGTGACGGTGCAGGCGCAGATCCTGGCGCTGATCGACCGCTTGCGGCGCGACCATGGCACGGCCGTCGTCTTCGTCACCCACGATCTCGGCGTCGTGTCGGAGATCGCCGACGACGTCTGCGTCATGTATGCCGGCCGCATCGTCGAATCCGGCCCGGTGGCGGACCTGTTCGCCGCGCCGCGACATCCCTATACGCACGGCCTCTTCAACTCGATCCCGCCGCTGCGCGGCCCCCGGCCGGACCGGCTGACCGGCATTCCCGGCCTGCCGCCCAATCTCCTGTCGCCGCCGGAGGGCTGCGCCTTCCGGCCGCGCTGCGCCCATGCCTTCGCGCCCTGCACGGCCCGTCCGCCGCTCGTGGCGGAGGGCGCCGGCCGCACCGCCTGTTTCCTGCCGGACGAGGCAAAGGCCCGCTTCCGCCGCGCCAGACTGCTGGAATCCGCATGACCGCCGCCGTTCCGAACCGTCCGCTGCTGCGCGCGAGCGGCATCGTCAAGCGCTATGACGCGGTGCGCTCGCTGGTGAAGGCGCGGCGGCGCGTGCTTACCGCCGTCGACAACGTCTCCTTCGACGTGATGCCGGGCGAAACGCTCGGCCTCGTCGGCGAATCGGGCTGCGGCAAGTCCACCCTCGGGCGCTGCCTCACCCGCCTGACCGAGCTTTCCGACGGCCGGCTCGAATTCGACGGGGCGGAGATCGGCGAATTGTCCAACGCCGCGCTCCGGCCCTTCCGGGCGCGGCTGCAGATGGTGTTCCAGGACCCCTATGCCTCGCTGAACCCGCGCCGGCGCGTCGGCGACCTCCTGGCCGAGCCGCTGCGCGTACATCGACTCTGTTCGGAAAAGGAAATCCCGGATCGCGTCGCCGAGCTGCTCGCCAGCGTCGAGCTGCCGGCCGAGCATGCCAGCCGGTTCCCGCACGAATTCTCCGGCGGCCAGCGCCAGCGCATCGGCATCGCCCGGGCGATCGCCCTGAAGCCGAAGCTGATCGTCGCCGACGAGCCGGTCTCGGCGCTCGACGTCTCGGTCCAGGCGCAGATCGTCAACCTGTTCTGCGACCTGCGCGAGCGCTTCGGCCTCACCTATGTCTTCATCGCGCACGACCTGGCAGTGGTGCGGCAGATCTCGACCCGCGTCGCGGTGATGTATCTCGGCTCGGTGGTCGAGATCGGCGCGGCGGACGAGATCTTCGAGGCGCCGCGCCATCCCTATACGGCGGCCCTGCTGGAGGCGATTCCGGAGCCGCATGCCGGCCGGCGCACGGCGAGCGGCGAGAGCGCGCGGCGCGTGGCGCGCGAGGTGCCGAGCCCGCTCGCGCCGCCGCCCGGCTGCCGCTTCGAGCCGCGCTGCCCCCGTGCCCAGGACCGCTGCCGCGCCGAGCGACCGATGCTCTCGGCCGCGCCCGGCGGCGCCGGCACGCTCGCCGCCTGTCACTTCCCGCTGTCCTGAGGCGGCGGCTCCGCGCTCAGGCGCGGCCGAGCGGCGCCATGTCGACGAGGCCGTCGGCGAGATCGGCCGGCAGCAGCCGGCACAGGGCGGCGCGCAGCGCGTCGGCGCTGGTCGGGGCGATCGCCTCGACATCGCGCACCGCATGGCCGAGATAGCGGTAAAGGTCGAAGGCCGACCCTTCCGGGTCGCGGCCGCAGGCGATGGCGACCGCCAGTTCCACGATCGAATGCTCGGTGAGGCGTGCGGCCGTCTCGGACACGCGGCGCAGGGCGGGCAGCGCATTGGCGAGATAGAGAAGAAGCGCGAGATCGTCCGGCTGGCTGCGAGGGTTCACGGGAATGTCCTGAAATCGGCGCGAGGCCGCAACGAGTGAAATCGAAAGGGAATCGGCGTCCTCAGCGCGGCGGAAAATTGCCGTGCTCCGCCAGCGCCACGCGCAGCTTGGTTTCGAGAAGAGCGGCCAGCGGATCGTTCGGCGCGCGGGCGGCGGAAGGGCCGCGCCCTTCCCAGTTCAGCGCCACTTCCATCAGGCACAGGTCGAGCAGCCGGCAGGCGAAGGGCATGCTGAGCTCGCGCGCCGCCTCCCGGTCCCGGACGATCGAGCGCGCGAGGCTCGCGATCGCCTGCTCCTCTTCGGTCGAGATGGTCATCAGAGCTTCGCCGGCTCTTCGAGAATGCCCGGCACGTCCCAGCGCCCCTCGGGGCGGATCGAGCGCAGCGGATCGCCGCCGAGCCGGACGGCATCCTCGAAGGGCTCCACCTCCTCGACCATCTCGACCACGGCATAGCCGGCGAGGTCGAAGGGCGCGCCATTGTCGCGCAGCTTGAAGCCGAAGAACTGCCAGAAATCGAGCTTGTCCTGCTTGGCATGGCCGTAGAGCCGGCGGAAGCCCTTGGCGCGGCAGAGATCGACGGCGGCCCGCACGATCTGGAAGGCGATGCGCGAGCGGCGGAACTCCTTGCGCACGGCGAGCCGCTCCATCTTCGCGAAATCGCCGAAGAAGCGGATGCGGATGCAGGCGGCCGGCTCGCCCTCGACGCTGTAGAGGAGATGCGTCGCGCAAAGATCGTTGCCGTCGAACTGCTGGGCGAAGTCGAACTTCTCCTCGCCGAGGAAGACGGCCGAGCGCACGGCGACGACCTTCATCAGGTCGTCGAGACCATGGACGACCGAGATGCCGGTGCCGCGATGCTCGGGATCGTTGGTGGCGAAGCGATGCCGCGGCGCGGACATGGCGCCGGCCTCGTCGGAAGGGGAACGCGGCGGAAGGTTGGTCGAGCTGGCCAATGGACTTCTCCACAAGGTTGTACCTTATGGTTAGCTCGCGTTAACATCGCTGGATGCCGCAAAGATAGGAGCGGGGCGTTCAGAAAATGGAACACCTTCCCCAGAACGTCGATTGGGACGGGATTCGCGTGTTTCTGGCGGTGGCCGAGCGCCGCAGTTTCCGGCAGGCCGCCCTCGATCTCGGGCAGAGCGTCAACACGCTGCGCAATTCCGTCGAGCGGCTTGAGGACCTTCTCGGCTTTCGTCTTTTCTACCGGAACGCGAATGGTGTCAACCTCACGGCGGAGGGCCGGCGCCTCGCCGGCTCGGCCCGCAGCGTCGAGCAGTCCATGTCCGACCTGTGGCGCGTCGCCCAGTCGGCGGCCAATACCATGGCGGGCTCGGTGCATCTCGCCGTCACCGAGGGCCTCGGCACCTTCTGGCTCCTGCCCCAGCTGGTCGACTTCCTGTCCGACGAGGGACGCGACATCCAGCTCACCCTGCAATGCGCCCTGCGCTCGGTGGACGTCCTGCGGCTCGAGGCGGACATCTCGATCCAGGTGACCGAGCCGACGGCGCCCGACCTCATCAAGCGCCGGCTCGGCCATGCCCATCTGGCGCTCTTCGCCGGCCGGTCCTATGCCGAACGCCACGGCCTGCCCGCGACCCTCGCCGACCTCGCCGGGCACAAGATCATCGCGCAGGAGATGGAACAGTTCTCCAGCGGCGATCTCGGCGCGATCTTCACGCCCGAGGTCGCGCATCGGATGATCCGGCTGCGGACCAATTTCGCCAGCGCCCATTACTGGGCGATCGCCAAAGGCGCGGGCCTCGGGCTTCTGCCGAATTATGCCATGGCGATCGGCGGCGACGTCGTTCCCGTCGATCTGGCGCTCGGCGGCTCGGTCGAGATCTGGCTCGCCGTCCATCCCGAAGTGATCAAGACGGCGCGCCATCGCGCCGTGGTGGACTGGCTGGTCGAGAGCTTCAGCCCGCAGCGCTTTCCCTGGTTCGGACGGACGCCCCTCCATCCGCGCGAGATCGTGGAACTCCTGGCGGCCTCGCCCGCCTTGAAGACCTATTTCCAGGGCTTCACGCCGAGCCGGCCGCAATTCCTTCTCGAAGGCAGGGCCGACCGGCAACCGGACCCCGACGAGGCGTCGATCCCGGCCGATCCCCCTCGGGATTGAGAAGCGATCCGGAAACGCGCCGGAGGATCGGCGGCGGCCCCTGCGACGAAGTGCCCGCCCACGATGTCTTCACGCCGTCATGGCCCCGGCCATCCCACTGTAATGCAATAATATTACGTCATTGCCCTGTCATGCAAAGCGAATAGCCGACCGCCATCCCAACGCTGGAGACGACGCCATGCGCGGCCTGGTCGCATTGCTCACCGCCACCACCCTCCTTTCCTCCGCCGCCGGCGCGACGACGGTGCTGCCGCTCGATCGCGCGACGATCCTGGCGGGCTCGCCCTTCGACATGAAGGTCGAGTTCGCGAAGGCGGTCGAAGAAGGCGCCGTGTCCGTGACCATCAACGGCAAGCCGGCCGCCGAGGTGCTCGGCAAGCCGGTCGAGTTCATCGCCAAGGAAGAGGGCACCGAGGCCTCCGCCGTGCGTCTCCACGGCGCCGCCCTCAAGGAGCCGGGCAGCTATAAGGTCGAGGCGAAGGCCGGCGACGAGACCAAGACCGTGACCTGGACGGTCTACGGCACGCCGGCGATCCCCAAGGCGAAGAACATCATCTTCCTCCTCGGCGACGGCATGTCGGTGGCCAACCGCACCGGCGCCCGGATCATGTCCAAGGGCATGACCGAGGGCAAGGCGAACGGCCGCCTCGCCATGGACGATCTCGACCACATGGCCTTCGTCGGCACCTCCTCGACCAATGCCGTCGCCACCGACAGCGCCAACACGATGTCGGCCTATATGACCGGCCACAAGACGGCCGTGAACGCGCTCGGCGTCTATGCCGACCGCACGAAGAATTCCTTCGACGATCCGAAGGTGGAGACGATCGGCGAGGCGCTGCGCCGCACGACGAAGAAGTCGATCGGCATCGTCGCGACCTCCGAGGTCGAGGACGCGACCCCGGCGGCCGTCGTGTCCCACACCCGCAAGCGGGCCGACAAGCCGGAGATCGTCGACATGCTCTTCGCCGTGAAGCCGGACGTCCTGCTCGGCGGCGGCTCGGCCTATTTCCTACCCCAGGCGACCGCCGGCTCGAAGCGCAAGGACGACAAGGACTATATCCAGATGTTCAAGGATGCGGGCTACGCGCTCGCGACCGACAAGACGGAGCTCGCCGCCGCCAAGGGCACGAATCAGGACAAGCTGCTCGGCCTCTTCCACACCGGCAACATGGACTTCATGCTGGATCGCGGCTTCCTGAAGAAGGGCACCGTGGCGAAGTTCCCGAACCAGCCGGGCCTCGTCGAGATGACCGAGGTCGCGCTCGACAAGCTGTCGAAGAACCCGGAGGGCTTCTTCCTGATGGTCGAGGGCTCCTGCATCGACAAGGCCTCGCATCCGATGGACTGGGAGCGCTCGATGATCGACACGATCGAGTTCGACAAGGCCGTCGCCGTCGCCCGCGAGTTCCAGCGCAGCCATCCCGACACGCTGATCGTCGCCACCGCGGACCACACCCATGGCGTCTCGATCATCGGCACGATCGACGACGACAAGCCGGGCACCGAGATGCGCGAGAAGGTCGGCGTCTATGCCGATGCCGGCTTCCCGAACTACGAGGACAAGGACGGCGACGGCTATCCGGACCGGGTCGACGTGTCGCGCCGCCTCGCCATCTTCTCCAACAACTATCCGGACTATTACGAGACCTTCCGGCCGAAGATGGACGGCCCGTTCGAGCCCGCCGTGCAGAACGAAAAGAAGGAATATGTCGCGAACGACGCCTACAAGTCGGTTCCCGGCGCCGTGTTCCGCGAGGGCAACCTGCCCCGCTCGGCCGATACCGCCGTCCATGCCGTCGACGACGTCGTGCTTCAGGCGGCCGGACCGGGCGCCGAGGAGTTCAAGGGCTATATGGAGGAGAGCGACATCTATCGCGTCCTCGCCGATGCCTTCGCCCTGGCGCCGCAGAAGAACTGAGGCGGAACGCAAAGTCCCTGTCGCACGACACGAGGTCCCGGCGCCCGCCGCCGGGGCCCTTTTCCTTCGGGGGACAGCCCCGCCTCGAGGAGCCAAGGCCATGGCCCGCTTCGCTCTTTCCCGCCGGCAGGTGATCGGATCCGCCCTCGCGGGGGCCGCGAGCGGGCTCATTCCCCTGCGTCCCGCCCGGGCCGCGTCCGCGATCGCCTTCGACGAACTCTACGGCAAGGTGAGCGTTCTCGGCCTCACCCTGTCGGACAAGGCCAAGGCCCTGGCCGGCCAGGACGTGACGATGCGCGGCTTCATGGCCCCGCCGCTGAAGGCCGAGGCGAAGTTCTTCGTCCTCACCGAAATTCCGATGTCGCTCTGCCCCTTCTGTTCTTCCGATGCCGATTGGCCCGATTCGATCGTGGTGATCTATCTGAAGGAGGCGCAGACCTTCGTGCAGGCCAACCGGCCGATCGACGTCGCCGGGCGCCTCGATCTCGGCTCCTGGACCGATCCCGAGACCGGTTTCGTCAGCCGCGTCCGCATCGTCGATGCCGGCTTCTCGGTCGCCTGATCCATGCTCGGCCTCGCGATCGACGCCCTGGAAGTCCGTTTCCGAGGACTGGCGGCCCCGGCGCTCGCCATTCCCTCCCTGCGCCTCGAGCCCGGCGCCCGGATCGCGCTGACCGGGGCCTCGGGCTCCGGCAAGACGACGCTCATCAACGCCTTGACCGGCCTCGAACGGGTGCGCCACGGCGCGCTGCGCTGGGGCGAGACCGACCTCGCGACCCTGTCCGAGACCCGGCGCGACCGCTGGCGGGCGCGCCATGTCGGCCTGGTGATGCAGGATTTCCATCTCTTTCCCGGCCTGTCGGCCATCGAGAACGTGCTTCTGCCCAATCGCCTGGCGCGGACCCGGCCGCAGGCGGAGGCGCGCGCGGAGGCCGAGCGCCTGCTGGACCGGGTCGGCGTCGCCCGGCGCGACGGGCGCGTCGAGACCCTGTCGCGCGGGCAGATGCAGCGCGTCGCCGTGGCGCGGGCGCTGGTGACGCGGCCCGGCATCCTCGTCGCCGACGAACCGACGGCGAGCCTTGATGCCGAGGCGGGGGCGGCGGTGGGCGAACTCCTTCTCGACCTCGCGACGGAGACCGGCGCGACGCTGATCGTCGCCAGCCACGACCCGCGCCTTCTCGAACGGCTGGGGGGCGTGTTGCGGCTCGCCAATGGCCGGCTCCTCCCGGCGGAAGGCGCCTGACCGATGATTCGCTTCGTCCTCGCCGATCTTCGCCGTCAATGGGCCGGGGCGCTCGCCGTCGCGCTGCTCATCGCGCTCGCGACGGCGCTCGGCGTTTCGGTGACGCTCGGCGAAAGGGCGCTGCGCCTCGGCAGCGCGCGGGCGGCGAGCGCCTTCGATCTCGTCGTCGGCGCGCCCGGCAGCGAGACGCAGCTCGTCCTCTCGTCGGTCTTCCTGCAGCCGGCTCCCCTGCCCCTCCTGCCCGGCCGCGTCCTTTCGGCGCTGAGAGCCGATCCACGCGTCGCCGTCGCGGCACCGGTCGGCTTCGGCGATTTCGTCGGCGACGATCCGGTGGTCGGCACGACCGGCGACGTCATCTCGAGTTTCGGCGGACCCGCCGAGGGCCGGCTCTTCGCGCGGCTCGGCGAGGCGGTGGTGGGCGCCGCCGTGGCACGCGGGATCGACAGCCGCTTCCATCCGCTGCATGGCCGGATGTCCGAAGGCGGGCATGTCCATGGCGAGGTCAGCTACCGCGTGGTCGGGCGCATGGCGCCGACCGGCACCCCGTGGGACCGCGCGATCTTCGTGCCGATCGAGGCCGTCTGGCAGGTGCATGCGCATGAGGCGGAGGCCGTGCCCCCGCTTCTGGCCGGCGCGAAGGCCGCCGATGCGGCGGGCACGCATGACGCGCTGGATCTCGATCGGCCGATCGACCCGGCGGCATTGGCATCGCCGGGCGCGCCCGGCGTGCCGGCGATTCTCGTGAAGCCGAGGACCATCGCCGACGCCTACAAGCTGCGGCAGGAATATCGCAACGAGCGCAGCCTCGCCGTCTTTCCGGCCGAAGTGCTGACTAGGCTCTACGGCACGCTCGGCGATGCGCGCAGCGTATTGGCGACGATCGCCTATGGCGCGCAGGCGCTGGTCGCCGGCGCGATTCTTCTCGTCGTCACCATCCATGTCCTGCAGCGACGGCGCCAGATCGGCGCCTTGCGCGCCTTCGGCGCCTCGCGCGGCACGGTCTTCTCCATCGTCTGGCTAGAAGTGGTCGGCACGATCGGTCTCGGCATAATCGGCGGCTTCGCGCTTGGCTATGGCGCGGCGCTGGCCCTGGCGCGTCATGTCGGCGGGGCGAGCGGCATTCGCCTGCCGGTCGAGTTCCGAAGCGAAGACGGACTGGCGCTGCTCGTCCTCATTACGCTGACCGGCCTCGTGACGCTCCTGCCCGCCCTCCTCGCCTATCGCCAGTCACCGGCCGAAGCCCTGCGCGGCTGACGGAACCGCACCGACCGTTTTCCGGCCGGCGGGGGACGTCGACGAAGCGGGCCGATCTTTCCGTCTGGGAGGGCGGATATTTTTGCATGGGATTGTCATGGTGACGTGGGAGTGACGCGGTGGGCTGAGTGGAAG
>NZ_BMIQ01000011.1 GCF_014642635.1 Aureimonas endophytica | reverse complement strand
CAGCGGGGAGAGGGTGGCCCGCAGGGCCGGGTGAGGGGCATGCGGCGGTGGAGACTGGCAAACAGCCGCTCGGCTCCGCCGACCCCTCATCGCCTGCCGGCACTTCTCCCCGCAGGGGAGAAGAAAGCGGTGGGGCGGCTTCGTCCCGTCGGACACCGCAGAAGCGGCCGATGCGGGTGTGAGCCGGCGGCACCACCGCGTCCCTCTCCCGAGCCGGGAGAGGGTGCCGGCAGGCGGGTGAGGGAGCCGTAGGGCGCTGACGCTGGCATCCGCCACCGGGCGCAGACGCCAGCGCCCGTCATTCCCTCATCCCGCTGCCGCGACCTTCTCCCGACTCGGGAGAAGGAGGAAGCTGCACGGCCTTTGCCTCCTTCGGTGAAGAACCGGCCGGTGCCGCCAAATCTGTCGACGGAAGGGTGCCCTTCCTTTCCCCTGCGGGGAGAGGGTGGCCCGCAGGGCCGGGTGAGGGGCACGCGGCGGTGGACGCTCTCCGAAACCCGTTCGGCTGCGCCGACCCCTCATCGCCTGCCGGCACTTCTCCCCGCAGGGGAGAAGAAGGCGGTGGCGCCGGCTTCGTCTTTCCGCGAGTCGGCGGAACAGACGCGGACGGCGCCGCCGCGCTTCCGATCTTGGCTCGGGCGAAAGACGCGCCCTTTCTGCTCTCCCGTCATAAAACATTGTCGCGACTCGCATAGGCGGACCCTCCTCCACCCCGCGCAACCCAAGCGAGACGATGCCGCTTGCGGTTATAAAATCGATGTGATTTATTCAGTGCGAGCGTGAGACCATCGCGCCGGGCACGAGGCGGCAGAGAACCGTCCGTTCGAGGAAACACTGGAGATCCGATCATGCGCCTGCGTTTCGCCGCCGCGCTGCTGGCCTCGGCCGCCGCGTTCGTTTCGCTGTCGGCAAGGGCCGACGACCTCGTGGCCAAGGACCGCATCGGTCCGGCCGACGCGCCGAAGGCGCTGACGCTGCGCCTGACCCAGGACGGGCCGAACAGCAACACGCCCGACTGGGCCGAGGGCTACAAGAAGCTCTTCGCCGATTTCACCCGTCGCCATCCCGGCTGGAAGATCAACCTGGAACTCATGTCCGACAATATCGGACAGGAGCAGGCCCGCATGCTGGAGCAGGTGAAGTCGGGCCAGGGGCCGGACTGCGCCGCCGTCGATTCCTTCGTGCTCGCCCTGTTCAAGGGCGCCGAGGTGCTGCAACCGCTCGACGCCTATTTCACCAAGGAGGAGGTGGCCGATCTCTTCCCCTTCGTGCGCGAGGGCGTCACCGGCAAGGACGGGCATCTCTATGCCTGGTGGTGGGATACGGACCTGCGCGTCCTCTATCGCAACAAGGAGATCGTGGCCAAGGCGCCCGAGACCTGGGACGAGCTGAAGGCCGCCGCGCTCGCCTCCAAGGGCGACGGCATGGAGGGCGTCCTGTTCAATGGCGGGCGCTGGGAGGGCACGACCTTCGACTGGCTGGCGAATTTCTGGGCCGAGGGCGGCGAGCTGGTCGATGCCGCCGGCAAGCCGGTCTTCGCCAGCGGCGAGAACCGCGAGAAGTTCCTGAAGGCGGTGCGCTACTACAAGGATCTGGTCGATTCCGGCGCCGCGCCGAAGCGCGTCGCGACCATCGGCAATTACGACGAGTTCCACGCCGCGGCGGCGGCCGGCACCACGGCCCTCTTCATCGGCGGCAACTGGCAGCTCGGCCAGCTGCGGAACACGCTGGAGCCCGAGGAATTCGCCAAATGGACCTTCTCGGAACTGCCGGGTCCGACGGCGACGGCCCGCGCCACCGGCACCGGCGGCTGGACGATCGGCGCCTTCGCCAAGGACCCGGAAAAGGTGGCGCTCTGCGCGGCGATCGCCAAGGAGGTCTATTCCGGCCCCGGCAACGCGCTCCAGATGCAATTGCCGACCTCGAAGGCCCTCTACGACAAGTACGACGTGTTCAAGACGCCGGAGAACCAGGCCTTCGCCAAGGCGCTCGCCAACGGCCACGCGCGGCCGGGCGTGCCGATCTATCCGGAGATCTCGAATCAGATCCAGATCATGATGGGCGACGTCCTGTCCGGCACCAAGACGCCGGAAGCCGCGCTCGACGCCGCCGACGCGGCGGTGCAGGCGGCCTACCACCGCTGAGCCCCGTTCCGGCGGGCGCGCCGGGGAATTGCGCCCGCCGTCCTGGCATCCAAGGCTGACCGCCGCGACACCGGCGGGGGAGAGGGACGAATGTCGTCATCGCAGATGGCGCTCGCCGAGGCGGCGGCGCCCCCGGCCGCGCGCCGGATCAGGCGGCGCCTCGCCGACCATCCGGCGTTGTGGCTGGCGCCGACCGCGCTGATGCTCGGCCTCTTCTATCTCTATCCGATCCTCGACGCCCTGCGGCTCGCCTTCACCAATGCCTCGCTGCTCGGCGGCGAGACCGCCTATACGACGGCGACGCTGCAGGCCGTGCTCGGCCATGCCGCGCTCGGCGAGATCCTCGCCAACACCGCCGTCTTCACGGCGGCAAGCGTCTTCGGCCAGCAGCTTCTCGGCCTCGGCATCGCCATGCTGGTGGTGCGCGGCGAGCGCCGCCGCCTGCCGGGCATGGTGCTGGTGCGCACCATCGTCCTCGTCGCCTGGGTCATTCCCGGCATCGCCAACGGCATCATCTGGCAGATGCTGTTCAGCGAGGCGCCCTTCGGCGCCATCAACGGCGTCCTGCGCCTCCTCCATGTCGCGCCGGTCGCCTGGCTGTCCGATCCGACCCTCGCCATGGTCTCGGCCACGGTCTCCAACATCTGGCGCGGCACCGCCTTCTCGATGATCGTCTTCTACGCGGCGCTGAAGGGCATCGACCGCGCCCTCTACGAGGCGGCGAGCATGGACGGCGCCTCGGCGCGCCAGCAATTCGCCTATGTCACGCTGCCGCAGCTGAAGCCGGCGATCCTCGTCAACTCGATCCTCGTCACCATCCAGACGCTGAACGTCTTCGACGCCATCATCTCGCTCACCGGCGGCGGGCCGGGCCGGGCGACCGAGGTCCTGTCGCTGTTCACCTTCTTCACCGTGTTCCGCAACTACGACCTCGCCGGCGGCAGCGTGCTCTCGGTGCTGATGCTCGTCATCAGCCTCGCGCTCGCCCTCGTCTATGCCGCCTTCCTGCCGCGTCCGGAGGACCGGGCATGAAGGCGCGCCACCAGCGGCGGCTGGGCGATGCCGCGACCTATCTCCTGTCGCTCCTCGTCGCCGCCTTCTTCCTCACGCCCCTCCTGTGGCTCCTGTCCCTGGCGCTGCGCACGCGGCAGGAGGTGTTTCTCGGCCCCAGCCGCTTCATCCCGAAGCACCCGGTCCTCGACAATTTCGCCCAGGTGCTGAGCGATCCGGCCTTTCTTATCTATCTCTGGAACGGGCTGAAGCTCTCCGCCCTCGGCGGCTTCGGCTGCCTCGTCGTGGCGGCTCCGGCGGCCTATGCCTTCTCGCGCTTCTGGTTCGCCGGCCGCTCGGCCCTGATGATGGCGATCCTCGGCTTCCAGATGGTCTCGCCGCTGGTGATCCTGGTGCCGCTCTATCGCTACATGAGCGCGCTCGGGCTCATCAACAGCCATTTCGGCGTCACCATGGTCTATGTCGCGGTCGGCGTGCCGATGTGCACCTGGATGCTGAAGGGCGCGATCGACGCCATTCCGCAGGAGGTGGAGGAGGCGGCGGCGATGGACGGCTGCTCGCGCTTCGGCATCTTCTGGCGCATCACCCTGCCGCTGGCGGCGCCCGGCCTCGCCTCCACCTTCATCCTCGCGACGATCCTCAACTGGTCGCAGTTCCTCATCCCCTTCCTGCTTCTCAACAAGGACGGGCAGCTGCCGATCGCCGTCGCGATCTTCAACTTCGCCGGCACGTCCAACGCCTCGACCACGCAGGTTCTCGCCGCCGCCTGCCTCGTCGCGGTCGTGCCGGCCATCGTCGCCTTCGTCGCCCTCCAGCGCCTCGTCGTCGGCGCGCTCACCGCCGGCGCGGTGAAGGGCTGAACCATTCCAAGGAGTATCCCATGTCGCTGACGCTCGCCCAGCGGATCGACCGCCTCGATGTCCGCAGCCGCGAACTGCCTTTCTGGCGCGAGCGCGCCAGCCTTCCGATCACGGACTGGACCTTCGACGGCGAGCCGCTGACGCTCGGCGCCCCGTGGCCGCGCCGCGACGGCGTCTTCGCCTTCGCCGCCTCGGCCGAGGTGCCGGAGGGCTGGACCCTCGACGAGACGCGGCTGATCCTCGATCTCGGCGGCGAGAGCCTCATCACCCTCGTCGGCGAGACCGGCGAGAAGAGCTACGGCCTCGACCCCTATCACCGCGAATTCGCGGTGCCGGGCCGGCGCTTCGGCATCCGCTCCGAGACCGTCGCCCGCTTGCCCTTCGGCGAGCCGGTGAAGGAGCCGCGCCTCGTCACGGCCCGTCTCGCCTGGATCGAGCCCGCCCTTCACGGGTTCCACCTTCTCCTGCGCCAGCTGGTCGAGACGGCGCGGCTTCTCGGCGCGCACGAGGTCGTGGCCCATCTCGTCGCGGCCGGCGAAGAGGCCTTCGCCGCGCTCGACTGGCCGTCCGCCACCGCCGACTACGTGGCGCGCATGGGCGACTTCACCCAAGGCCGCGCCATCTGGGGCCTGCCGCCGCTGAAGGAGCGGCCGGAGGGTCTGACCGAGACGCAGCGCGCCGGCGTCGTCCGCGCCCATGAAGGGCTCGTCGCCGCGCTCCAGGGCCTGAAGGCGCGCTATCCGCAGCAGGGGCGGATCGCGCTCACCGGCCATGCCCATATCGATCTCGCCTGGCTCTGGCCCTATGCCGAGACGCGGCGCAAGACGCGGCGCACCTTCCACACCGCGCTGCGGCTGATGGAGGATTTCCCCTCCTATGTCTTCAACCAGTCGACCGCCGCCTATTACGCCCAGATCGAAGAGGACGATCCGGCTCTGTTCGAGGCGATCCGCGAGGCGGTGAAGGCCGGGCAGTGGGAGACGATCGGCGGCATGTGGGTCGAGCCCGACACCAATATGCCGACCGGCGAGAGCTTCGTGCGCCAGATCCTCTACGGCCAGCGCTATTTCGAGCGGACCTTCGGCACGCGCCACCGCGTCTGCTGGCTGCCGGACTGCTTCGGCTTCTCGCCGGCCCTGCCGCAGCTCCTGCGCCAGGGCGGCATGGATTCCTTCTTCACCATCAAGGTGAACTGGTCGGAGACCAACCGCTTCCCGCACGATCTCTTCCTCTGGGAAGGGCTCGACGGCAGCCGGGTCCTCGCCCACACCTTCGACAATCCGCAGAACGGCTATAACGGTTCGATCGAGCCGGCGGCGATCCTGCCCACCTGGGGCAATTTCCGCCGCAAGGACATTCATGACGAGAGCCTTCTCGCCGTCGGCTGGGGCGACGGCGGCGGCGGCACCACGCCGGAAATGCTGGAGCGCCAGGCGCAGCTCGCCGATTTCCCCATCGTGCCGGCGCTGCGCCCGGTGCGGGTCGAGGACTTCTTCGCCCGCATCCATGACGAGGTGCCGGAAGAGCGCCTGCCGGTCTGGTCCGGCGAGATCTATCTGGAGCTCCACCGCGCGACGCTGACCTCGCAGAGCCATACGAAGCGCCTGCACCGCCATGCCGAGCGGGCGCTGATCACCGCCGAGACCGTCGCCTCGCTGGCGACGCTGCTCGGCGCGGCGGCGCCGGCGAGCCTCGAACCCGTCTGGCGCACCGTCCTGAAGAACGAGTTCCACGACATCCTGCCCGGCTCCGGCATCCGCGAGATCTACGACGACGCCGAGCGCGAGCTGACGGAGTCGCTGGCGGCGGCCGAGGCGGCCAAGGCCGAGGGCCTCGCCGCGCTCGCCGCCCGTCTGCCGAAGGGCGGGCTCGCCGAGGCGCTGGTCGTCGTCAATCCCGATCTCCACGCGCGGGCGATCCGCGCCGAGATCGACGGCGCGCCCGTCACCGCCGAGACCGCGCTGCCGGGCCTCGGCATCCTCGTCCTCGACCCGCGCGATCTCGCCGCGCCGAGCGATCTGTCGGTTTCGGCGAGCCATCTCGAAAACCGCTTCGTGCGGATCGAGATCGGCGCCGACGGCACGCTGACCCGCCTGTTCGACAAGCGGACCAGCCGCGAGGCGCTGGCCGGGCGCGGCAACCAGCTCTGGGTCTATCCCATGGACAAGCCGCGCGACTGGGATGCCTGGGACCTCGAGGACGACTATCGCCGGGGCGGCATCGAGCTGACCCATCTCGACGGTCTCGACTTGGTGGAAAGCGGGCCGCATCGCGTCGCCTTGCGCCTCCGTCGCCGTTTCCGCGATTCCACGATCACGCAGGAGCTGCGCCTCTGGGCCAATTCGCCGCGTCTCGAGATCCGCACCGAGCTCGACTGGCACGACCGCCGCGTCCTGTTGCGGGCCGAGACGCCGGTCGACGTGCGCAGCGACTTCGCCACCTTCGAATGCGCCTTCGGCGTGGTGCGCCGCGCCACGCATGACAACACGTCCTGGGACGCGGCGAAGTTCGAGGTGCCGGCCCATCGCTTCGCCGACCTGTCGGAGCCGGGCTTCGGCGTCGCGCTGCTGAACGATGCCAAATACGGCCATAGCGTGAAGGGGAATGTCCTCGGCCTCAGCCTGGTGCGCGCGCCGATCTATCCCGACCCGATGGCGGACGAGGGAGCGCAGAGCTTCACCTATGCGCTCATGCCGCATGGCGGCGACTGGCGCGAGGGCGGCGTGCGCGAGGAGGCGCTGGATCTCAACCAGCCGGTCCTGGCGACGAAGGCCGGGGGCCTCGCCGCCGGGCTCGTCCAACCGCTGGTCGCGACCGGCATCGCGGCGGGCCTCGCGGGCCTGAAGGTTGCGGAAGACGGGCAGGGCCTCGTCGCCCGCGTCTACGAGCCGGCCGGCGCGCGCGGCCCCTTCACGCTCCGCCCCGCCGAGGGCTGGCGGGTGGAAGGCGACGTGAACCTTCTCGAAGAGCCGGTGACGCGCGAGACCGGCCCGGACCTCAAGCCCTTCGAAGTCCGCAGCTGGCGCCTCGCGCGGGAATAGGCGGGGGTCGAAAACCGCCGGGCGTTCGGCACCGTCTCCCCTTGCGAAGGTGGAGACGGGAACGGCGCGCCTTCATGCCGCGATCGCCGCCGAGACTCTTCGGCGGCCGGGTGCGGGCTGTCATGCGGGGTCTTCAGGACTGGCCCGCCGCCTCGAAACTCGCCTCGAACCGCGAGGACGCCGCCTTCGCCTCCTTCAGAAGCGCGTCGTAGACGTCCGGCGGATGGCCGCTGTCGAGCATCGCTCGAAACGTCGCATAGGCGTCGTCCTTGCTGCCATAGGCGCGCAGGCTCGACTCGTCGTTCACCCAGGCCAGGACCACGATCTTCGCGGCGCCGTCGAACCGGAAGAACAACCGGTACTGCTGGAGGAATTTCGCCCGGAACCAATGTTTCCGTCCGTCCCCGAGCGTCTTGCCCTGGCGGAACTGCGGTCCACCGGGATCGGCGGGAATGGTCTGGAAGACGATCTTGAAGATCGCGGCCAGACGCTTGAAGGCGTTCTTCTGCCGATAGGTCTCGGGATCGCGCGCCCTCCGTTCCTCGACCTCCCCGATCAGGGTGTCGAGCTGGTCGAGGAAGATCGGGTGAGCATAGATTGACCAGCCGTTGACGACGACCGGCGGCGCGGCCGGCGGACCGGATCGCGTCATTCGTCCTCTTCGGAAAGCGGCTGGTCGAGATCGACATCCGCATGACCGACCAAGTTTTTCATGCGCTCATACAAGGCGCCGTCGAGTGCCAAAAGCCGTTCGGGATGGCGTCTGATGTCGGATTCCAGAAAATCCAGAAACGCTCCGAGGGCCGGGTCTTCCGCCTCCTCGCGCGCGCCTTCGATATAGACCCGCCCCTCGGCGTCGATGCGGTATCGGATGCGGTCACCCTTGCCGAGCCGCAATTGCTTGCGGACCCCGCTCGGAATGGTCGTCTGATACCGGTCGGTGAGTTTCGACTCCTCCTGGACGAATGTCGGCATGATCACCTCGCGCGCGGGACAGGGTCTTCGCTCGGAAAGGTAATGCATTTGCATTGTGTCGTCAAAGGCGTACCCCGGGTTCAGGCATGATGTCGGTGAGGCTTGCCGTCCTGCGGCGCGAGAGCCTCCGCTTGCGGCCGGTCCTTCCCCGCCGCTCTCGCGGTTGACAAATCCCCTCGGCGCATCGCTTCCTTGCCGCGCTGGAGCCGCAGCCTGTCGCCCGGTTCCGCGCCGGTTCCGGAAAGAATGACAGCCATTTCCCCGCCGGGCGATCTCGCCGGCTCCAATTCGGGCCTCGCCGCCAGCCACAACCAGGCGGTCGTGCTGCGCACCATCCGCTGGAGCCAGCCGATTTCCCGCACCGAGCTGGCGCAGCGCTGCGGGCTTTCCAAGCAGGCCGTGGCGCGCATCACCGAGAAGCTGATCGACGACGGTCTGGTGATGGAGGCGCGCCGGCGCTACGGCCTGCGCGGCCAGCCGGCGATCGAGCTGGAGATCGATCCGCAGGGCTGCTCGTCCGTCGGCATCGGCCTCGGCCGCGACCATCTGACCATCGTCGCCGTCGACGCGCTCGGCCGCGTCCAGGACCGCATCCATCGCGAGGCGCGCTATCTTCTGCCCGACGCCTTCTTCGCCGAGGTGCGCGAGGCGCTGAAGACGTTCCGCCGGCACCGCGCCATCGACGAGAGCCGGCTCGCCGGCATCGGCGTCGCCTTTCCCGACTGGCTCGGCCGCATTCCCTTCATCGGCATGCCCGAGCGCTACGCGCTCTGGGAGGCGACCGACATCCGCGCCGGGCTCGGCGAGATCACCGACCGGCCGATCTTCATCGACAACGACGCGACGGCGGCGGCGATCGGCGAGACGACCTACGGGCTCGGCGCCGAGATCCGCAGCTTCTTCTACATCTTCATCGGCGCCGGCCTCGGCGGCGGCGTGGTGCTGGACGGCGCTGCCTATCATGGCGCGGCGGGCATCGCCGGCGAGATCGGCTGGCTCCCCGTCGCGCCGGAGGGCGGCCTCGGGCCGGTGCGGCCGCTCGGCGAGCTCGTCTCGCTCTTCCTCCTCTACGACTTCCTGAAGTCGCACGGCATCGAGGTGCGGGAGCCGCAGCAGCTTCTCGCGCTCGACGAGCGCGGCCGGGCGCTGGTGGCGGACTGGCTGCGCCGCGCCGCCCGTCCGCTCGCGGAAGCCGCGATCGATATCGGCCTCGCCCTCGATCCCGATGCCGTCGTCATCGGCGGGCGCCTGCCGGTGACGCTGATGGACCGGCTGATCCTCCATGTGCACGAGGCTCTGGCCGAGGATTCGCGGCCGGTGCCGAACGTCTATCGCGCCGGCGGCTCGGAGGATGCGGCGGCGCTCGGCGCGGCCACCATGCCGCTCGCCCACGCGCTCAGGCTGGAAGCGGCCGATCCGGCGCAGCGGACGCGCTCGCCGCTGCGGGGCCGGTCGCCGGCATGATCCCGCCGCGAAAGGAGCGGCGCGGATCGGGCAGCAGCGTTTCGAGAAAGGGCAGGGCGGCGAGGCCGAGGGCGACGCCCGCCTCGCCCTGGCTGGCGCGGCGC
The DNA here is from genome assembly GCF_014642635.1 of Aureimonas endophytica. Classification (GTDB taxonomy): domain Bacteria; phylum Pseudomonadota; class Alphaproteobacteria; order Rhizobiales; family Rhizobiaceae; genus Plantimonas; species Plantimonas endophytica. The sequence goes on along the minus strand of NZ_BMIQ01000011.1, from coordinate 91,706 downwards.
AGCTCCGGCAGCCAGTAGGGCTGCGTCGGCCCGACCATGCGCGCCGCCCAGCCGGCGGCGAGACGCGCCGTCAGCGCGGCGAGCAGCGGCTCCGGCAGCCGGCCGCCGATCGTCACGAGGCGGGGGCCGAGAAAGGCCGAGAGCGCGATGATCATGTCGGTGAGATGCTCGGCCGCCGCCTCGATCCAGCGCCGCACGTCCGGCGCCTCGGGGTCGAAGCCCGGCAGGAGGCGCGTCGAGGCGACGTCGTCGAGGAAGCGCCCCTGCGTGCCGGTGCGCATGCGCCCGACCTGCCCGGCGCGATGCGAGGCGCCGTCGAAGACGCTGCCGCCGATCACCATGCCGGCGCGCACCGAGGGGCCGAGGAGGATATGGACGAAGCTGTCATCCGCTCCCGCCGTGCCGAACTGCCGCTCGGCGATCGCCGCCGCCACCGTGTCGCGCTCGATCGTGACGGGCAGCGGCGCGAGGGCGTGGCGCAAGCCTTCGGCGGGCGGGTCGGCGGCGAGGCCGATGCCGACGAGCCGCGCCTCCGGCCGCTCCCGTTGCAGGCGGTCGGCGGCGGCGCGCACCAGCGCCGCATCGTTCTCCGGCATTCTCGCCGCGCGCTCCTCGAAGAGGATCGTGCCGAAAAGGTCGATCGCGACGAGATGGAACCCGTCCTCCGTCCGGTCGAGGCCGAGCGCGACGGCGCCGCCCGGCCGGATGGCGAAGAGCTGCGAGCGCCCGCCGCCATCGGGCTCGACCAGCCCGTCCTCGGTCAGGCGGCGCAGGATATTGGCGATGCCGGGCACGGTGAGGCCGGTGACGCCGGCGAGATCGAGCCGCGTCTGCGCGCCGCCGCGCCGCAGGGCCTCCAGCGTCACGCGCAGATTGTGGTCCGCCGCCTGCACGAGGTTCAGCCCGGCGGCGGGGTCGCGCCGCTCGGGCTGGAAGGGCGGCAGGGGCGGCCCCTGCGGATCGGCTCCGCCCTTCACGCCGCCGCCGTCGGCTCCCAGCCGATGGCCCGGCGCAGGAAGGCGAGGCCAAGCGCCGCGAAGGAGGCGATCTCGCGATTGTCGCGCCCGGCGCCGTGGCCGCCGCCCTCCTGCTCGAAGAGATGCGCGGCATAGCCCATGGCCTGGAGCTTCGCCGCCATCTTGCGGGCATGGCCCGGATGCACCCGGTCGTCGCGCCGCGTCGTGGCGATGAGGATCGGCGGATAGGGCCGGCCGGGCTCGGCCGCGTGATAGGCGGAGATGTGCTGGAGGAAGGCCCAGTCCTCCGGCCGGTCCGGGTCGCCATATTCGGCGATCCAGCTCGCCCCGGCGAGGAGGCGGTGATAGCGGCGCATGTCGATGAGCGGCACGGTGCAGAGAAGCGCGCCGAAGCGCTCGGGATAGCGCACCAGCATATTGGCGATGAGGAGCCCGCCATTCGAGCCGCCCTCGGCCGCGAGCCGGCCGGGCCGCGTCACGCCGCGCCGGACGAGATCCGCGGCGACGGCCGCGAAATCGTCATGCGAGCGCGCCTTATGCTCGCGCCGGCCGGCCTCGTGCCACCAGGGGCCGAACTCGCCGCCGCCCCGGATATTGGCCGTCACCGTGGTGCCGCCCTTCGCCAGCCAGAGCCGGCCGAGGCCGGCGGAATAGCCGGGGATGTTCGAGACCTCGAAGCCGCCATAGCCGGAAAGATGCACCGGCGCCTCGCCCGTCTCGCCGGGCGGGCCGGCCTGGACATAGGGGATGCGCTCGCCGTCGACGGACACGGCCTCGTGCCGCGTGACGACGAGGCCGCCGGCATCGAACAGCACCGGCGCGCGCTTCAGCACGGTCGGGGCGGCGAGCTCCGGCCGCGTCTCGTAGAGCGTCGGCGGCGTGATCGGATCGGCGGCATAGGCGAGAAGGTCGCCATTGGCCTCCCGGTCGTCCTCGTCGAGGCGCCAGAGCGAGACCATGCCGAGTTCCGGCAGGCCGGCGATGCGCGTCTCCCGCCAGTCGCGCTTCGGGTCCACGGTGAGGAAGCGCGCCCGCATGTCGTCGAGGATGGAGAGGACGAGGAGGCCCTTCGACCAGAAGAAGCCTTGCAGCGCCCGGCGCGGCGCCGGCTCGAAGACGAGGCGGAAGTCGCGTCCGCCCGCCAGGAGGGCGTCGAGCCCGAGGCCGAGGACGCAGCCGGACGGATAGGTGCGACCCTCGACCGTCCAGTCGCGGCGCGGGCTGAGCGCAACGAAGTCGTCGTCCCAGAAGATCGTGATGTCGGTCGGCAGGTCGAGCCGCGTCTTCGGCCCCTCCCGGTCGCCGAGATGGATCACGGCGTCGAAGAAGCCGAGGCGCTCGACGAAGATGCACCATTCCGCCTCGCCGCGATGATGCACGTCCGCGCCGGCGAACATCGAGGTCGCCGGCACTTCGAAGAGCACCGGGGCGGCCAGCGGATCGCCGCCGCGCCGCCAGAGCCGCACCGTGCGCGCATAGCCCGACTCCGTCGCCATGCCCTCGCCGAGCGCGCTCTGCAGGAGCAGCGTGTCGCGGTCGAGCCAGTCGAGCCCGCTCTTGCCCTCGGCAAGATCGAAGCCGCCCGCGACGAAGCTTCTGGTTTCGAGATCGAATTCGCGCAGCGTCACCGCGTCGCCGCCGCCGCGCGACAGGCGCAGGATCGCCCGGTCGTGATGGCGGGGCCGCGAATGGGCGCCGGCCCAGACCCAGTCGGCGCCCTCCTCGGCGGCGAGCGCGTCGAGATCGAGAAGCGTCTCCCAGTCGGGCGCCTCCGAGCGGTAGCTTTCTGGCGTCGTGCGCCGCCAGAGCCCGCGCGGATGGGCCGCGTCGCGCCAGAAATTGTAGAGGAGCCCGCCGCGCCGCGTGACGAAGGGAATGCGGTCCGGCCGGTCGAGCGCCTCGGCGAGCCCGTCGCGATCGGCCTCGAAGCGCGCGTCGGCGAGGGCGGCGAGGGTCTTCGCATTCTCGGCCGCGACATGAGCCAGCGCCCGCTCGCCCTCGATCTCCTCCAGCCAAAGATGGGGATCGTCGTCGGGCGCGGCGAGCGTCGGACGCGGATCGACGGCATTCGGCACGGGCATCTCCTTGGCGAGGATTTCCGAAACGCCGAAGGGAATGCCCGATCCGCCGCCCGATGGCCAGAGGCGGCGGCGGCCCTTGCCGGCGCCTATTTCGCGGCGACGGCGGCCGGCAGCGGCTGGACCGGCGCGCCGGGGCCGATCTTCTGGAGATTGCCGGTGATGACGGTCTCGCCTTCGCCGAGGCCGCTCGCCGCGACGAGATCGCCCTCGACCGCGCCGAGCACCACGGGCTTCTGCTCCGCGACGCCCTTGTCCGAGATCACGTAGACATATTTGCCGAACTGACCGGAGCCGACCGCCGCCTGCGGCACCATCAGGACGTCGTCGCTTTCCTTCACCTTGACGCGCGCCCGCACATACTGGCCGGGCAGCAGCGAGAAGTCGCCGTTGCGGATCGTCGCCCGGGCGGTGATCGTGCCGGTCTGCGGGTCGATCGTGTTGTCGATGAAGGTCAGCTCGCCCGCATGGGCGCTGTTCTCGACGCCCGGCAGCGACACTTCCACGCCCACCTTGCCGGCGCGGCGCGCCGTCGCGATCTCGGCGAGGTCCTTCTCGCTCGGATTGAAGGTGACATAGATCGGATCGAGCTGGACGAGCGTGTTCAGCGCCGAGCCGCTGGCCGAGACCAGCGTGCCGGCCGGCGCCCGGTCGCGGCCGAGCCGGCCGGGAAAGGGCGCGCGGATCTCGGTATAGCCGAGATTGAGCTCGGCCGTGCGCAGCGCCGCCCGCGACAAGGCTAGCCCCGCCTCCGCCTGCCGGCGGGACGAGACGCGCTGGTCGGCCGTGTCCTTGGCGAGCGAGCCGGACTGGACGAGGGAGGAGGAGCGGTCGGAGGTGGCGCGGGCATAGTCGAGCGCGGCGCTGTCGCGATCGGCCGCCGCCTTCGCCTGGTCGAGCGCCGCCTCGTAGTCGCGCGGATCGAGCCGGTAGAGGAGGTCGCCTTCCGCGACATCGGCGCCGTCGGGAAAGAGCTGGGCGGAGACGAAGCCGCCGACCTTCGACTGGAGCGACACCTGCCGGATGGCTTCCGTGCGCGCCGAATAGTCGAGGAAGACCGGGACGGCCTTCTTCACCACCTTGACGGTGGGCACCGGCATGGCCTGGGGCGCGGGCGGCGCCGCCTTTTCCGGGGCGTTCTCGGCGGTGGCGATCGACTCGATGACGGCGCGGTTGCGCCAGGCCATGTCGGCGCCGAGCGCGAGCGCGAGGACGGCCACGGTGGTGAGGGCGAGCTTGGCGAGTTTCATGTCTGAAATCCCGGGGTTATTCGGCCGGAGCGGGCTGGACCGCCGGCCCGGCATGCGCCGGCGCCGTCTCGTGGTCCTCGCGCCCTTCGCGCCAGCGTTCGATCATCGCATAGAAGACGGGAACGAACAGGAGGGTGAGCACCGTCGCGGCCAGCATGCCGCCGAAGACGGTGGTGCCGAGCGACTGCCGGCTTGCGGCGCCGGCGCCCGTCGCCTTCATCAAGGGCACGACGCCGAGGATGAAGGCGAAGGCGGTCATCAGGATCGGGCGCAGCCGCAGCCGCGCCGCCTCCTTCGCCGCCTCGATGATCGGCAGGCCCTCGAGGCGGCGCCGCTTGGCGAATTCGACGATGAGGATGGCGTTCTTCGCGGCGAGGCCGATCAGCATCACGAAGCCGATCTGCGAATAGACGTCGATCTGCAATCCCCGCAGGAACAGGGCCGCCACCGCGCCGAACAGCGCCAGCGGCACGGCGAGCAGCACCATGAAGGGCATGGACCAGCTCTCGTATTGCGCGGCGAGGATCAGGAAGACGAAGACGATGGCGAGAGCGAAGATGACGCTCGCGAGCGACCCCGCCTGGATCTCCTGATAGGTGATGCCCGTCCATTCGTAGGTGAAGTCGCGCGGCAGGGCGGTGGCCGCCGCCCGCTGCATCGCCGCCACCGCATCGGCCGAGGAGAAGCCCGGCGCCGCGCCGCCATTGATGAGGGCGGAGGCGTAGTTGTTGTAATGCGGCACGGTTTCCGGCTCGACGATCGGCTTCAGGCTGCCGAGGGTCGAGAGCGGCACCATGCCGCCGGCACCGTTGCGCACATAGAGGCGCGACAGGTCCGAGGCCGCCGCGCGCGCCGCTTCCTCCGCCTGCAGCGTCACGCGGAAGGTGCGGCCGAAGAGGTTGAAGTCGTTCACGTAGAGCGAGCCGAAGAAGATCTGGAGCGTGTTGAACACGTCCGGCAGGTCGAGGCCGAGGAGCTTGGCCTTGTTGCGGTCGAGGTCGAAGTCGAATTGCGGCGTCGAGGTGGAGAAGGAGGTGAAGAGCTGGAACGGATTGAGTTCCGGCTGCTTGCGCGCCTCGGCGATGAGGCCCTGCACCGCCTCGTTCAAGGCCGCCGAGCCGCGCCCGGCGAGATCCTCCACCTGGAACTCGAAGCCGCCCGTCGCGCCGAGGCCGGGGATCGAGGGCGGATCGAAGGCGAGCACGATCGCCTCCGGGATCTGCATCAAGGGCCCGCGCACGGCATTGACGATCTTCGAGGCTTCCTGGTCGGGGCCGCGCTCCTCCCAGGGCTTCAGGATGGCGAATTCCACCGCCGAGTTCGACTGCGCCGCATTGGTGAGGAAGTTGAGGCCGCTGATCGAGCCGACGATGTCGACGCCGGGCGTCTTTTCCAGGACGTCGCGCACCTTGGCGGCCACCGCGTCGGTCCGCTCCAGCGAGGCGCCGTCCGGCAACTGCACCACGACGAAGAAATAGCCCTGGTCCTCGACCGGCAGGAAGGTGGAGGGGAGCTTCTGCCAGATATGGTAGGTGGCGCCGAGCGTGAGGAGGAAGAGCAGGATCACCGCGTAGCGCCAGCGCACCAGCACGCCGACGAAGCGCGAATAGCCCTGCGAGACGGATTCGAAGGCGGCGTTGAACCAGCGGAAGGCGAAGAAGCGGACCGCCGGCCGATGCTTCAGGAACACCGCGCTCAGGGCCGGGCTCAGCGTCAGCGAGTTGAAGGCGGAGATGCCGACCGAGATCGCCACCGTCAGCGCGAACTGGTTGTAGAGCCGGCCGGCGACGCCCGGAATGAAGGCGACCGGGATGAACACGGCCATCAGCACCGCCGTCGTCGCGATGATCGGGCCGGTCACTTCCTTCATGGCGCGGCGCGTCGCCTCTAGTGGCGGATGGCCGTCCTCCAGCTGCCGCTCGACATTCTCCACGACGACGATCGCGTCGTCGACGACGAGGCCGATCGCCAGGACCATGCCGAGAAGGCTCAGCATGTTGAGCGAGAAGCCGAGCACCTCCATCACCACCAGCGTCGCGACGAGCGACACGGGAATGGCGATCACCGGGATCAGCGTGGTGCGCCAGCTCTGGAGGAAGACGTAGACGACGAGGACGACGAGAACGAGCGCCTCGCCGAGCGTGATCAGCACGTCGTGCATCGAGGCCGACACGAAACGCGTCGTGTCGTAATGCATCGCGTAGGAGACGCCCTTCGGGAAGCGCGCCGAAAGCTCGTCCATCTTGTTCTTGACGTTCTCGCGCAGTTCGAGCGCGTTGGAGCCCGGCCGCTGGAACACGCCGAGGACGACGGTCGGATCCTTTCCGAAATAGGCGGAGGAGGCGTATTGCAGCGAGCCGAGCTCGATGCGCGCGACATCCTTCAGGCGCACCGCCGAGCCGGCGGCGGGATCGGCGCGCACGACGATCTCGCCGAACTCGGCCGGGTCGCCGAGGCGGCCGACGGCGTTGACCTGCATCTCGAAGGCGGTGCCGGCGGGGGCCGGCGACTGGCCGATCTTGCCGGCCGCCACCTGCACGTTCTGCTCGGCGACGGCGCGCTGCACGTCCACCGCCGTGATGCCGAGATTGGCCATCCGGTCCGGGTCGAGCCAGATGCGCATGGAATAGCGCCGCTCGCCGAAGATCTGCACGTCGCCGACGCCGGGCAGGCGCTTCAGCGGATCGGCGATCTGGAGAAAGGCGTAGTTCGACAGGGCGACGGGATCGAGCGAGCCGTCCGGCGAGGTCAGGTTGACGATCAGCGCGAAGTTCGGATTCTGCTTCTTCACCGTCACGCCGCTCTGGTTGACGATGGCGGGCAGCGAGGGCGAGGCCTGGGAGACGCGGTTCTGGACGTCCACCGCCGCGATGTCGAGCGGATAGCCGATGTCGAAGGTGACGGTGATGGTCGCCGAGCCGTCGTTGGAACTGGTCGAGGCCATGTAGGTCATGCCCTGGACGCCGTTGATCTCCTGTTCGAGCGGCGTCGTGACCGTGTCGGCGACGACCTGGGCGCTGGCGCCGGGATAGCGCGCGCTCACCACCACCTGCGGCGGCGTGATGTCGGGGAACTGCGAAACGGGCAGCAGGAAATAGCAGATGGCGCCCGCCAGCACCATGACGATGGCGATGGCGGACGCGAAGATCGGCCGACCTGTGAAGAACTCTACCATATCGGGTCCGATCTCGATGGTTCCGATTCGATGCCGCTTGCGTCAGCCCTGGGCGAGCCAGGCATTGGCGGCGCGCGGCGCGAAGGCGAGACCCGACACCACGTCGTCCTCGCGGTCGGCGGCCTGGCGCGCCATCAGGCGGCGCAGACAGAGAAGCTTGCTCTGGAGCCGGTCCGGATTCACGCGGTCGGCCTTCATGAGGGCCTTCACGGTCGGGTCGGCCAGGATCTCGTCGATCGTCGGCTCGGTGCGTGCGCAGTCCGCCATCGGTTCAACTCCTTGTGTCGGCTCGTTCACCGCTCCGCAACTTCCCATCGCCGGCTTCGCCCCCATCTGACGCTTGTCAGCCCGCGCGGCGGGTGTTACAGGTCAGTAACAAGCATGACGTGACAGACCGGTAACATCCCGTCAAGAGGGTTCGGGTCGGTTTTTGGAGGGCAGGTCCTTCGATGTCGGATTCCATGGCGGACAAGGCGTCCGTTTCCTGTCGGCCGCGCGAGCGCATTCTCGACACGGCGCGCAGCCTGTTCCGACGCTGCGGCATTCGCGGCACCGGCGTCGACGCCATCGCGGAATCGGCCGGCACGAACAAGATGACGCTCTACCGCCATTTCCATTCGAAGGACGATCTGATCGTCGCCTGCCTGAACCAGGCGGCGATCGAGGCCGAGGCGCTCTGGGCGAGCGTCGAGGCCGCCGCGCCGGGCGAGCCGCGCCGCCAGCTCGACCATTGGGTGCTTCTCGTCGGCGAGGCGCTGCGCGCCGATCGCGGCTGCGAGGTCTCGAACGCGGCGGTGGAACTGTCGGAGGCCTGCGACGGAGTGCGCCAGACCATCGCGGCCTTCAAGCGGACGCAGCGCCTGCGCCTCGTGGCGCTTTGTCGCGCCGCCGGCTTCGCCGAGCCGGAGCGGCTGGCCGACATGCTGGCGCTGATGGTGGAGGGCGCGCGAATCAGCCGGCAGGCGAGCGGCGACGAGGGGCCGAGCGGCAGCTTCGCCGATTGCGCCCGCGCCGCGATCGCCTCCTCCAGCAGCCGCGAGGTGGCGCCGGCCGGCTAGGCGGAGGCGGCCGGGCGGACGCGGCTCGGCGGCAGGCCGACCACGCGCTTGAAGGCGCGGCTGAAGGAGGCTTCCGAATCATAGCCGAGCCGGAGCGCGATCTCCGAGACGCGCAGCCGGTCGTGGAGCAGCCATTGCCGCGCCTGATGCATCCGCACCTGCGCCACATAGCGGGCCGGGGTCTCGCCGACCATGCTCGTGAACTTCTCGACGAAGCTGGAGCGCGAGGCGCCCATCAGCCGGGCGAGATCGGCGAGCGGCCAGTCGCGCGCCGGATCGGCATGGATCGCGGCGAGCACACGCCCGATTTCCGGGTTGCGCACGGCGGCGATCCAGCCGGAGGAATCGCCGCAGCCATGCTCGACCCAGGAGCGGATGATCTGCGCCGCCAGGACATCGGCGAGCCGCGCGAGGATGCCGCCGGCGCCGACGCGGTTCATCGCCACTTCCGCCCCCATCGCTTCCAGCAGATGCGGAATGGCCGGCTCGTGGCGCATCAGCTCCTGCGCCCGCATCACCACCGGCATCATGCGGAGCAGCGGGTGCAGCGCGTCGAAGTTGAAGCGCATCGAACCGAAGAACAGGACCGAGACCTCGCCGGCGCCGCCGGTCTCGAGGTCGTAGATGTTGTCGCAGATCGGCCGGCATTCCCAGCGCGGGAAGGGCTGGCAGGGGCAACTCGGCCGGCTCGCCAGCGCATAGTCGCCGCCGCGCGGCAGAAGCACCGCGTCGCCGGCACCGAGCTCCAGCCATTCGCCCCCCGGGGTCAGGAGATGGCAGCCCCGTTCGGCGACGAAGTGGAAGCGCGCCTCGGCCGGGGCCGAAAAGCCGAAGCCCCAGGGCGCCGCCAGCCGGCAGCGCGCATAGCTGACACCTTCGAGACGCAGCCCCCGCAGCATATCGCTCAAGGGATCGGCGGCGTCGGGACCTGCCGAATTGGACGAACGGTCAAGCATATCGGATTTTCTAGCATCGAAAGTCCGGCGGCGCCAGCATAGCTTCGCGGCGTTTCACGGAGAAACCGATATGAGCGACACGGTCGCCCCTCTCGGCGGCGCGGCGCCGGCCCTTCGGCCGACCGCCCCGGCCGAGCCCACCCATCCCGCCTGGCCGGCGGTCCTGTCCCTTTCGCTCGGCGTCTTCGGGCTGGTCACGGCGGAATTCCTGCCGGTCAGCCTGCTGACGCCGATCGCCGCCGATCTCGGCGTCAGCAATGGCGGGGCGGGGCAGGCCGTCACGGCGACGGCCATCGTCGCGGCCTTCGCCGGCCCGGCCATCGTCATCGGCACGGCGCGGATCGACCGGCGCATCGTCGTCTGGAGCCTGTCGCTGCTGCTCGTCCTTTCGAACCTCCTGGCGGCGGCGGCCGACCATATCGCCATCCTCATCGGCGCCCGCGTCGCGCTCGGCATCGCGCTCGGCGGCTTCTGGTCGCTCGCCGCCGCGCTGACGCTGCGCCTCGTGCCAGCCCGGCTGATGCCGCGCGCCATGTCGATCATCTTCACCGGCGTGTCGGCCGCCACCGTCACCGCCGCGCCGCTCGGCGCCTTTCTCGGCGATCTCTGGGGCTGGCGGCCGACCTTTCTCGCCGCCTCGCTGCTCGGCGCGGCGGCGCTCGCCACCCAGCTCGCCACCATGCCGCGCCTGCCGCCGGCCGACGCGCCGGGCCTCGGCACCTTCGCCCTCGTCCTGCGCCGCCCGGCGATCCGCATCGGCCTTCTGACCGTGCTTCTCGTCATCGCCGGGCATTTCGCCGGTTTCACCTATGTGCGGCCCTTCCTCGAAACCGTGCCGCGCTTCGACGTGGCGACGATCTCGCTGGTGCTGCTCGCCTTCGGCATCGGCGGCTTCTTCGGCAATCTCGCCGGCGGGGCGGTGGCCGAGCGCAGCCCGCGCCGCGCCGTGGCGCTCGGCTCGCTCGCCCTGTCGCTGGCGGTCTTCGCGCTTCTCGCCTTCGGCGCGGTCGGTCCGGTCGCCTTCGCGGCGACGGCGCTCTGGGGCTTCGCCTTCGGCGCCTTCCCCGTCGGCATCCAGAGCTGGACGACGCGCTCGGCGCCCGATCACGCCGAAAGCGCCGGCGCGCTCTTGGTGACGACCTTCCAGATCGCCATCGCGTCCGGCGCGGTGGCGGGCGGCCTGCTCGTCAACGGCTTCGGGGCGGGCGGCGCCATCGCGCTCTGCGCCGTGGCGACGCTGGCCGGCGGCCTCACCATGCTCCTCGGCGCGCGGGCGCACGAGGCCTGATGCTGACGCCGGGCGCGGTCTTGCGGCGCGGCCGGAACTCCTGTTTCGTCGCGCCATGACGATCCGCGCCGGCGCTTCTCTCCCTGCGGCCCCGCCCGACAGGGGCCGCGACAGGCTGCATTGGCGCCGCGAGGCGGCGAGCGGGGTCGAGGCGGTCCGCGCGAAATTCCACGGCCATGCCTATGACATGCACCAGCACGACGAATGGCTGGTGGGGGTGACGCATCGCGGCGTGCAGGATTTCTTCTGCCGGGGCGCGCGCCGGCAGAGCACCGCCGGGCGCGTCATCCTGATCGAGCCCGGCGAGCGGCATGACGGGCAGGCGCTGCGGGAGGCCGGCTTCGCCTATAGCATGCTCTATCTGCCGCAAGGCTGGCTGCGGCGCGAGATGGGCGGCAGCGACGCCGCGATCGGCTTTCGGCAGACTTTGGCCGACGACCGGCCTCTGGCGCTCGCCATCGCGGCGGCCTGCGACGCGCAGCTATCCGCCGCGCCGCGCCTCGAAACGGAGGCCGCCCGCGACCGCGTCCTGGCCGGGCTGCGGCGGCATCTCGGCCTGGCGCCCGCCCCGGCGCCAGGCGGCGAGCCGGGCATGGCGCTCGCCGAGCGGGCGATGGACTATCTCCAGGCCCATCTCGACCGGCCCTTCGGTCTCGACGAGCTGGCGCGCGCCGCCGGCGCGCCCGACCGCTTCCAGCTCGCCCGCGCCTTTCGCCGCCGCTACGGCACCTCGCCCCATGCCTGTCTCGTGGAATTGCGGCTCGCCCGGGCGCGGGCGCTGCTGCGCGAGGCGGTGCCGCCGGCCGAGGCGGCCCATGCCAGCGGCTTCGCCGACCAGAGCCATCTCGGCCGCTGGTTCCGCCGCGCCTACGGGCTGACGCCGGCGGCCTATCGCGCCGGGCGCACGAACGTTCCAGACGGTGCCGCCGAACCATCGTAGCTCGCCTCGACGACAAATGAGGGAAGAGCGCGATGTTCGAGACCAAGGTGGCGATTCTCGTCCACGAGGATCTGGCGATGTGGCAGAAGCTGAACGTGACCGCCTTTCTCGCCAGCGGCATCGCCGGCGCCGTGCCGGAGGCGATGGGCGAGGCTTACGAGGACGCGGCCGGTCGCGCCTATGCGCGCCTTCTCGGCCAGCCGATGCTGATCTTCGCCGCTTCGGGCGAGATCCTGCGCCGGGCCCGCGACCAAGCGCTCCAGCGCGGCCTCGTCCGCGCCGCCTATAGCCGCTCGATGTTCGCGACCGGGCACGACGCGGCCAATCGCGCCGTCTTCAAGGCCGAGCCGGCCGAGGCGCCGGATCTCGTCGGCCTCGCCCTGCACGGCCCCCGCAAGGATGTGGACAGGGCGACGAAGGGGGCGAGCCTCCATCCCTGAAGACCCCTTTCGCGCGGCGCCGCGCCCCTTTCGGGACGCGGCGCCGGTGCCGGTCAGGCGTTGCCGGAGGTCTGGTTCATCCATTCCCGGTGCCGGCGCTCGTCCGCCGCGAAGGCGGCGAAGAAGCGGCGCGATTCCGGCGCGGCATCGGCATGTTCGCTCGCCCGCTCATAGGCGGCGACCGTGTCCTCCTCGTTGGAGCGCATGGCCTGGAGCACGGCACCGTCGCCCATCAGGCCGGCCAGTGCCACCTTGCCCGTCGTCAGCCATTGCTTGGCATCGCCTTCCGTCGGACTCTCGATGCCCAGCATGCCGGCCATCTTCCGCAGTTCCTGGACATGCCGAAGATGATCCTCGCGAAACGAGGCGATCTGCTGCTTGTATTGCGCATTGTTCAGTCGATCGATCGTCGTCTCGTAGGCGGCGATCGCGTCATGTTCGAGATAGAGCAGATTCTGCACCAGATCCTGGATCGTTGCTTCCGTTCCGACTGTCGTAACCATTTCGTTCCTCGGTGATTGCTTCGATGAACGGCAAACGAAGGCTTTCCGGCCCCGTTCCGGGCCGATTCGGCAGCCGGGAAATCTCCCGTCCGGGCTTGGAGACGCCCCGTCCCGCATGCGATCAGGGCGTCGTATGACGAGGGAGCAGGCGATGGACGAGACGAACCGCCCGCCGGGCGAGAGCCGGGTGGAGACGACGGAGGAGAAGTCGGCGCGCCTGAAGGCGGCGCGGCTTCAGGCGGAGCGCGATAAAGACGCCCGCATCGACCGGGCGAACCGCAAGGCCGCCGCCCGGCGCAAGATCCTGGGCCCCGGCAAGGGCTGACGGGCGGCGACGTCTTCGACCGGCCTCAGCGCAGGAGCCCGGTGCCGGCGAAGGCGTCCCAGCCTTCGAGGCGCGGGCGCGGCGTCTCGTCGCGCGGCGGGCGGGCCTGCGGCGCGGCGGGCTTGCCGGCGCCTCGCCCGGCGCGCGTCTCGGCGGCCTTGGCCGCCGCGCGGCGACGCGTCTCGGCGCCCGCCTGCCGGTCCTCCTCCCGCCAGAGCGAGGGCAGGTCGCGGTCGAGCACGTCCTCGACATGCCGGGGATCGAAGACATGGAAGGTCACCGCCTTCGCCCGGCCGCGCAGCTTGACGGTGCGGGTGCCGGCGCTCTGCAGCCGGCCGTCCTTCGTCCATTTCTGCCGCTCATGCGCGGTGATGGCGAGAATGTCCTCCAATTCGCGCGGCAGGACCGGCAGCGTGTCGAGACGCGCGACCGTTTCGCCGACGATCCGCGCGGCCGCCGCCAGCGCGTCGGCATCGGCTTCCGGCAGGCGCAGGACGATGCGGCCGGTCTCGACGCTGAGGCCCGGCCGCTGAGCCCAGGGCAGCCGGGCGCGGATCTCGCGCTCGATCCCCGAGAGCCGCACCGACGAGCCGAAGCCCGCCGCCGCCGGCAGGTCCCATTCGGCGGAGGGCGTCGGAGAGCCTTCTGGATCGGTCGGCGACGTCATCTCGCTGGAACGCGGCCGCGCCCGGATCTTTCCCTCGGCGGCGAAGCGCGCGGCATCGTTCACGAAACTCGAACAGTCATTCCCCGGCGCCGCCTTTTGCCGAGGGCGTCAGGCTTGCGTATCTGAGAACCCGGGACGGCGGAACGGCGGCCTCCGCGCCTCAGCGGAGACGAGGCCGGCCGGCCCCTTCCGCTCGAAAGGAGCTTCGCGATGAAGAAGATCGGCTTTCTCTCCTTCGGCCATTGGTCGCCCTCGCCGCGCTCGGGCACGCGCTCGGCTGCAGACACGCTGCTGCAATCGATCGATCTCGCCGTCGCGGCGGAGGAGCTCGGCGCGGACGGCGCCTATTTCCGCGTCCATCACTTCGCCCGCCAGCTCGCCTCGCCCTTTCCGCTTCTCGCGGCGATCGGCGCCAGGACGCGCCGCATCGAGATCGGCACGGGCGTCATCGACATGCGCTACGAGAACCCGTTCTACATGGCGGAGGATGCCGGCGCCGCCGATCTCATCGCCGGCGGCCGTCTCCAGCTCGGGCTCAGCCGCGGCTCGCCGGAACAGGTGATCGACGGCTGGCGCCATTTCGGCTACGCGCCGGCACCGGGCGAGAGCGATGCCGATATGGGCCGGCGCCATGCCGAGGTCTTCCGCGAACTCCTGAAGGGCGAGGGCTTCGCCGCGCCCAATCCCCGGCCGATGTTTCCCAACCCGCCGGGGCTCCTGCGCCTCGAGCCGCATTCGCCGGGCCTTGCCGAGCGCATCTGGTGGGGTTCGGCCTCCGACGCCACGGCGGTCTGGGCGGCGCGCCAGGGCATGAACCTGCAAAGCTCGACCCTCAAGGCGGACGAGAGCGGCGAGCCCTTCCATGTGCAGCAGGCCAAGCAGATCCGTGCCTATCGGGCCGCCTGGCGCGAGGCCGGCCATACGCGCAGCCCGCGCGTTTCGGTGTCGCGCTCGATCTTCGCCCTGGTGAACGACGAGGACCGCGCCTATTTCGGCAGCGGCGAGGATGGCGACCATGTCGGCATCATCGACAATATGCGGGCGGTGTTCGGCCGCTCCTATGCCGCCGAGCCGGACCGGCTGGTGGAGCTTCTCAAGACGGACGAGGCGATCGCCGAGGCCGACACGCTGCTTCTCACCGTGCCGAACCAGCTGGGCGTCGCCTATAATGCCCATGTGATCGAGACGATCCTGACGGAGGTCGCCCCGGCGCTCGGCTGGCGCGGCACCGCGCCGGCGGCGGGGAACGAGGCGGCCTGACGGCGGCCCGTCAGGCCGGTTCCGGCCGGAACAGCAGGCCGGCCCGGAGGCTGTCCGCGATGCGGGCGGCCTTCGCCGCCACATGGTCGGCCAGCGGCGGCGCGAGACTGGCGCGGGCGGTGGCGGACCAGAGCGCCAGCCAGCGCTCGAAATGCCTGGGCTCCAGCCGCTCGCGCAGCGGCAGGTGCACGCCGAAGGGATTGCTTTTGTAGCGCCCCGTCCCCAGCACGATCGAGGACCAGAAGGCGGCGATGCGGTCGAGATGGGCGGGCCAGTCCTCGACCTCGGCGAAGAGCGGGCCGAGCAGCGCGTCGTCGCGCACGGCGGTGTAGAAGCGCGTCACCATGCGCCGGAGATCGGCTTCGACCGCCGCGATCGCCGGAGCGTCGGCGGCATCGGGCGGAAGGAACGGGCGCGGGGGCGGTGACGGAGAGGCCGGCATGACGGCTTCCGTCTAGCGGATCGGCGGACCCTTCGCAAAGCAAGTCATGGGCTTGGCCTGCCGGACAAGGAAAGGGCGGCGCCGGCCGAAGCCGACGCCGCCCCCGATCGTCCGTGTCTGGACGTCAGAAGTCGCGGCGGAACTCGATGAAGCCGCGCGTCTGGTCGAAATCGTCGACATTGGCCGGCAGGTCGAGATCGACATAGGAGACTTCGGCCTTCACGGTGAAGTTCGAGGTCACCTTGTAGCCGATATCGCCGCCGACGCCCCAATAGTCGATCGAGCCGACATTGCCGTAGTTGAAGCCCGGCGAGGTGGCGTTGAGGTCGAAGGTCCGGCCGTAGATGCCGTTGGCGATGACGAAGAGCTTGCCGATATCCTGGCGGTAGGCGCCGCCGACCTGCCATTCGCTCGAAATGTTCAGGCGCCCGCCATTGATGCTGTTGAGCGAGCTTTGGTTGAAGTCGTTGGTGCCGCGCGTCGAGACGCGGCCGACATCGTCGATGCGGGCATAGATGGTTGGGTCGAAGGCGTAATGGCCTTCGAATTTCAGCACCGACTTGTCGGCGACGAGGTTGTTCAGAAGGAAGCCGCCCTTGACGGCGAAGGCGCCGTCCTTGCCGTCGCCGTCGAACTCGTCCGTGGTCAGGCTATAGATGGTGCGGATGTCGAGCGGGTTGGTGCCGCGCCGCGCGTTCGACTGTTCGCCGCTGTCCTCGTCATAGACGCCGATCACATAGGCGCCGCCCCACTTGCCCTTGTAGGCGAGCTTGGCGAGGACGTCGGGCACGAAATCGCCCGAGCCGTCGTCCTCCAGCGACAGCGTGCCGGAGAAGCCGCTCGCCGAATAGGTGTAGGAGATGCGGTTCGCGTTGAAGTCGCCGGTGGCGAAGTCGTATTCGTCGAGCAGCAGGCCGTCTTCGACGCCGCCGTCATTGGCGGTCCAGACCGTGTCGAGATAGCCGACCGTCAGGCCGCCGAGCTGGAGATAGCCCTCGTCCATCTGATAGGCGGCACTGTCGTTGAAGGTGTTGTTGGCTTCCAGCCGCACCTTGCCGCGCAGCGTGCCGAGCTCGGTCTCCTCGCGGGCGTCGAATTCGAGACGGGCGCGCGTGCGGGTGCCGACCGTGTAGTCGTCGCCGATCAGCGTGCCGGCGCCGTTGAAGCGCTCGCGGTCGGGATCGCTGTTATATTCCTGATCGTTCGCCTGGACGCGCATGCGGACATAGCCGCCGATCTTCAGGCAGGTCTCGGTGCCGGGCAGGTAGAAGAAGCCGGTGCCGTAGACGTCGCAGACGCGGACATATTCGACCGGTTCCGGCTCGACCTGCGTCACCGGCGCGTCGGCCGCCCTAGCGCCCGAGACCGCGGCCAGAGCCGCCGCGAAGCCGAGCAGGAGTTTCTTGATCGTCATGGGAAAGATGCCTCGAAGTCGACGTTAGGTTGATCCCCATCAACCTTCCGGCCGGCTCTTTGAAACATCGCCACAATTCAAGCAACAACGCGATAGATTGTGACATTTCATGACAAAATACGAGTCTCCGAAAAGACACATTTGGCCATACTACGATATTTCATGATATTGCAACAATAGTATCATATGCTCACTGAGCATAACTGCTAGATCTACTTGAGGGCGCATGATTCGGCCCGGTCGGGTGGCGGCGCGAAACATCGGGTTGCGCGACGACCGGTAAGCTCGGAAGGATGACGAACGCGCGCATCACCGGCCCGTCGCGAAGCAGGACGACGCCGGCGCGGGCCTCGGCGGGATCGAGCCACGCGCCGAGCGGCGTATGGCGATCGCGGGAAAGCGTCGAGCGCGGCTCGCGTCTGGCGGTCGGCACGCGCGGCCTATAGGGAAGGGCATGGGTTCCGGTTCACTGCGCCGGCAAAGACGGGCCAGCATTGACAAGGTCCTCCTCGCAGGGCGGCCTCGAGACGATGCGACGGCTGCGGTGAACGGGAGACGAGGATTCGACCATGGCGAAAGGGGACCGATGACCCGCCGACCGACCAATCCGCGCGATGCCGCCGAAGCCGCCTTCCGCAAGACGACCACGCCGCAGCGCCTGCCCGATCCGGCGCCGGCCGCGCCGGGCGTCAAGGAAATGGTGTCGCTGCGCATCGACCAGGACGTTCTCTACTGGTTTCAGGAGGAGGGGCCCGGCTGGCAGGAGCGGATCAACGAGGCTCTGCGCAAGGCGGCCGGTCTCGCCTGAGCGCGGCGGGGCGCGGCGGGAAGGCTGGCCGTCCGCCCGCGATCTGCTAGGAGAAAGAGGGGCGGAGCGGGATGGACGTCATGGATGCGAAGGCGAGGGAGCGTCTCGACGCGCTTCGAAGGCTCCTGACCCATGCGCGCGAGCGCCTCGGGCTCGATCTCGGCTTCCGGCTCTGGGACGGCGGCTTCGTGCCGGCCGACTGGCCGGCCGACGCGCCGGCCATCGCCCTTGCCGACGAGAATCTGGTGGCCGCGCTCCTGCGCGCGCCGAAGGCCGAGACCCTCGCCAATCTCTGGGTCGCGGGCCGCATCGACATCCTCAACGGCTCGATCTTCGATCTCGTGGCGCGGCGGCCGAGCGTGCGCACGGCGGAGGTGCGCCGCAGCCTCGACCGCCGGCTGGCGCTCGCGACGGGCCTGAAGTTCCTGTTTCTTCCGCGCGGCTCCGACTGGCCGCTGGAGGCGGTCGCGGCCGAGAAGGAGGGCGGCGACGCCCGGCGCAACAAGGAGAACGTCGCCTATCACTACGATGTCTCGAACGAGTTCTACGCGCTCTTCCTCGACCGGCGCATGGTCTATACCTGCGGCTATGCGACGGACTGGGACGCCTCGCTCGACGCGATGCAGGAGGCCAAGCTCGACCATATCTGCCGCAAGCTGCGCCTGAAGCCCGGCGACCGGCTGCTCGACATCGGCTGCGGCTGGGGCGCCCTCTGCATCCATGCGGCGGAGCGCTACGGCGTCCATGCCCATGGCGTCAGCCTGTCGGAAGAGCAGGTCGCCTATGCCCAGGAAGAGGTGCGCCGGCGGGGCCTTGCCGACCGCGTCACGATCGACATCCGCGACTATCGGCACGTCACCGGCAAATACGACAAGGTCTCCTCGGTCGGCATGCAGGAACATCTCGGCTTCGACCAGTACGACGCCTATTACGAGACCGTGCGGCGCGTCCTGAAGAAGGACGGCCTCTATTTCCATCAGGCGATCACCCGCCCGGCCAAGCGCCGCAAGAAGCTGCTCCGGCGGCAGAATCCGGAATTCCGCCTCCTCACCAAGTATATCTTTCCCGGCGGCGAGCTCGACAATATCGGCTCCACGCTGCAGTCGCTGGAGCGGCACGGCTTCGAGGTGCATGACGTCGAGGACCTGCGCGAGCACTATCAGCGCACCTGCCGGCACTGGCACGACCGGCTGCTCGCCCGCTACGACGAGGCCGTCGCCCTGGTCGGCGCGCCGAAGACCCGGCTCTGGCTCGCCTATCTGGCCGCCTGCTCGATCGCCTTCGAGCGCAACACCGTCTGTCTCTACCAGACGCTCGCCTCCCGCCGCCATCGCGGCGCCTCGGGCCTGCCGTCGACGCGCGCCGACCTCTATGCCTAAAACCCGCCGGAGGCTTCCTATCGTCGTGCCTTCCCAGAGACCCGCCCAACTCGCCGCATCGTCATCCCGGCCTTGAGCCGGGATCCATTCCAAACCGGTCGCGACGGGCAGGAAACGACGTGGAAGGACGCCTACCTCCACCCTTATCCTTACGCTATCGCGGGAGGCATGGATCCCGGGTCGGGCCCGGGATGACGAGGCTGCGACGGAGGCAGCAAGGATCAATCCATAAGCGGGCTCGGATCGAAGGCCTTCGGTAAAATCCTAGCGGTTTCCCGGCCGGGTTCTCAACATCTCCCTGGCAGCCTGTCTCGATGCCGGGCGCGACGAAGCCAGGATCGCGGGTGGCGATCGGGCGGGCGAGGGGCCGGCCGGCGGCGGGGGGCTTGGCATGAGTATCGTCGCTCTGGATCTCGACGAGAGACTGGCGAAGGCGCCGAGGATTTCGCTTGCCAGCGCCAGCGGCAAGCGCATGCACCAGCGGGTCGACCGGCCGCTGACGATCGGCTTCGCCGATGGCCGCCTCTGCGAGGCCGTCGACTGGAGCATCAGCGGCTTCAGCCTGGAGGACGGTTGCCTCGGCGCGGCCGAGGGCTCGATCCACGCGGTGAAGCTCTTCGTGCCGCTCGCGGGCTGTTCCGTGCTGATCGCGGCCGACGCGAAAGTGACCTGGACCGCCGGACCCTATGCGCGGGGCCTGCGCTTCATCGATCTCGCGCCCGAGAAGGCGCGGATCATCGACCATTTCATCCAGAGCGGCGTCGAGGGCGAGGTCGCCGTGATCGGCGGCCTGCCGGTGGCGCAGACGGAAGTCGGGCCGGCGCGGCGGCGCTCCCGGCTCTGGCGCGATCTCGGCCAGGCCGCGAAGCTCGCCTGTCTCGCCGCCATCGTCGTCGCCGGCGGCGGATTCGCGGCCGCCCGCCTCCTCACCGTCACCACGGACTATGCGGCGATCGCCGGCGATCTTCAGCAGCTCCACGCGCCGGAAGCCGGCTATCTCGTCGGCGACCGGCTGATGGTCGGCAGCCGGGTGCGGCTCGGCGAGCGGATCGCCTCGATCCGGCCGCTCGCTGGCCCGCGCGCGCGACTGTCCACCGAAACCCAGATCGCCGCGCTCCAGGCCGATCTCGAGCAGCAGAAGCGGGCCTTCGAACAGGCGAGCGCCGGATTTGCCACCTTCGTGCAGGCCTCGCGCACCGATTTCGTCGAGGCGACGGCCAATCGGCAATTGCTGGAGGCGCAGGTCGAGACCGAGACCCGCGCCTATCAGCGCCTCGCCGGGCTGAAGGCGAAGGACGTCGTCGGCCAGCAGCGCCTCGATCAGGAGGAGCAGACGCTCAACGGGCTGAAGCGCTCGCTCTCCGCCGCCAAGGCCGCCGAGGAGACGGCCGGCCAGAAGCTCGCCAATGCCGAGGCCGGGCGCTTCAACAGCGACGGACGCTCGACCCAGAAGGCGCCCGCCGATTTCCGGCAGGCGATCGACACGACGGAGGCGACGATCGCGCGCCTGCGGACCGTGCTCGCCGGCCTCGACGAGCCGCTGCCGATCGTCTCGCCCTGCGACTGCACCGTCTCCGCCATCGCCGCGACGCCCGGGACTTACATCCTCTCCGGCGCGCGCATCGCCGAGCTCGTCCGCGACGGCACGGAGGCGAACGGCACGGTGGTGGACGCGCTCGTCCAGAATCCGCGCCTGAACCTCGTGCGGCAGGGGCAGGCGGTGACGGTCTATCTCGCCGATCGGAGCGAAGGCGTCGCTGGCCATGTCGTCGCCGTCAACTTCAATCCCGGCGATACCGGCCGGGCCGGCCTGCCGACGAGCCTGCGCACGCTCGACGATTACGGGCTGATGACGGTGCGCCTCGACCGCCCGATCGCCGGGGCGCCGGTCGGCCTGCCGGCCTCGGTCATGGCGCCCGTCGGTTTCGCGGCGCTGGCGGCGCGGCTGCCCGGCGCGCGCTGGGGGCTCGACGCCTTCGACCGTTTCGCCGGCTGGCTGCGGCCCGGCGCGCCCGACGAGGACCCGCTGGCGATCGGCAAGGCCGACCGCCTGGCGGGCGGGCTTCCGCCGGAATCCGTCTAGCGCGATGCGCGTCGCCTCGCTTCCCGCCTTCGTCGAACGGTCGGGCCGGACGGCGGCCCTTCTCGGCTGGCTGCTCTATGCCGGGCTGCTCGTCGGCCTCTTCGCCCTCTTGCCGCCCGAACTGCCCCGGCTGGAGGCGGCCTCGGCGATCCTGTCCTTCGGGCTCGTCGGCTTCTGGCGCTGGGCCTGGGGCGCGATGCATCTCACGCGCTCCGCCATCTATTCGCGCCTCGTGTTCCCGAAGATCCGGGCCCGCGCCGAGGCGGCGGCGCCGCCGCCGGCGCTCTATGTCCTGGTGACGAGCTATCGGATGCCGCAGGCCCTGAACGCGGCGGTCTATGGCCGTCTCTTCGACGAGATCGCGCGCTTCGGCGTGCCGACCATGGTCGTCGCCTGCGTGACGGATCATGCCGACGTCCTCACCATCGAGCGCAGCTTCGCCCGGCGCGACCTGCCGGAAGGGAGCCGCGTCGAGATCATCTCCCAGCGCGGCAAGGGCAAGCGCGATGCGATGGCGGCGGCGCTCGACCTGATGGCCGCCGATCACCCGCCGGCCGGCGCGCAGGTCGTCCTGATGGACGGCGACACGCTTCTCGGCGAGGACGCGCTGCGGAAGACCTGCGCGGTGCTAACCGCCGAGCCGCGCGTCGGCGCGGTGACGACGGACAATCTGCCGATCGTGAAGGGCGGCGGTTTCACGCGCGAATGGTACCGGGCGCGCATGATGCAGCGCGACAATCTGATGGGGTCCATGGCGCTCTCGCGCCGGCTCCTCGTCCTCACCGGGCGCTTCTCCGTGTTCCGCGCCCGGCTGGCGACGAGCAACGGCTTCGTCAATGCCGTCGCCGGGGATCACGTCGATCATCCGCGCCTCGGCCGCATCCGCATGCTCACCGGCGACGACAAGAGCACCTGGTTCGAAACGCTCCGCACCGGCTGGGACATGCTCTACGTGCGGGATGTCGCGGTGCATCCGGTGGAAGAACTGCCCGCCGGCGGCTTCGTCCGCGCCTCCTCGGCGCTGATGCTGCGCTGGTACGGCAACATGGTGCGCAGCAATGGCCGCGCCGTCGCCCTCGGCCCGAAACGCTGCGGCTGGTTCCTGTGGATCGCGCTCCTCGATCAGCGCCTGTCGATGTGGACCTCGCTGCTCGGGCCGACCACGGCGATCCTTCTCGCGCTGACGCAGGACGCGACGGTCCTGACCCTCTATCTCGTCTGGGTGCTCCTGTCGCGCGGCGTGCTCTGCGCGCTCTACGGGCTGACGACGGGCCGCTTCCACCCGCTCTTCGTCTTCGCGCTCTATTACAACCAGGTCGTCGGCGCCGCGATCAAGATCTTCGCCTATCACCACCCGGACCGGCAGCGCTGGACCCGGCAGGCGAAGACTTCCGGCGGCCCGCTGACGCGGCCGAGCTTCGGCGCCCGGCTGTCCGGCCCCTATCTCGTGACGAGCATCTCGCTCTTCATGCTGGCGACGGCGACCTTGTCGGGCAGTCTCGACGCCGCCCCCTCGGCGCGGCATCCCTGGAGCCTCGGCGACGCCTTGTTCACGCCCGTGCGTCACCCTTCCGTTCACGGACCCGGATCGTAGGATGCTTCGCCTCGCTGCCTGTCTGGCCGGTTTCGCCGCCGCTTCGGCCGCCTTCCTCGCCGCGCCCGCCGCCATGGCCGCGCCGGCGGGCTGCGCGGGCGCCGCGCCGCTCGATCTCGTCGCCGCCGTGACGACGAAGGCGGGCGACGTCGCCCATCTCTGGGGCAAGGAGAATCTCACCGTCCGGCCGGCGGAGCCCGGCAGCGGCGGACCGGTGCTGCGCGTCTCCTATCCCGCCGGCTCCTTCAGCCCGGGCCATGGCGATGTCCGGGGCGGGCTCGGCTTCGAATTGCGGCGCCCGGTCAGGGTCGCCGCCTGTCTCAGCTACAAGGTCCGCTTTCCGGTCGGCTTCGATTTCGTCAAGGGCGGCAAGCTGCCCGGCCTCTTCGGCGGCGCCGCGCCGCGCGGCTGCATCGCGGAGGGCAAGGCTTCCGGCTTCTCCGCCCGGCTGATGTGGCGGGCGGGCGGGGCGGGCGAACTCTATCTCTACGCGCCCGGCCGGCAGCAACGTTGCGGCGCGAGCCTCGGTCGCGGCAGCTTCCGCTTCGTGCCCGGCCGCTGGACCCTGGTGACGGAACGCGTCTCGGCGGGCGCGGCCGGGGACGCGACGGGCCGGATCGAGGTCTCGATCGACGGCGAGACGGTGGTCGAGGCGGCCGATCTGACGCTCGCCGGCCCGGAGGGCGCCGGCATCGACGGCCTCCTCTTCTCGACCTTCTTCGGCGGCGACGACGAGAGCTGGGCGAGCCCGGCGGACCAATTCGTCGATTTCGCCGATTTCCGGCTGACGGCCGGGACCGACTGAACGGCGGGCCGGCGAACGGTCGCGGGCGCGCGGCGCCTCAGCCCCGTCCCGCCCTGCCCCGGCCGCCGAGGAGGTGGCGCGCGGCGAGGATGCCGATCCCGAGGGCGCTCAGCGCCAAAGCCGAGGGCGGATATTTCTGGAGGGTCGTGTAGGGGCTGAAGGGGATGCCGCGCGAGCCGGGCTCGTGTACGTCACCATCCTTGTCGGCCGTGTCGAGATCGTCGCCCGGGCTCGGCGGCCGCGGCTTTTCCGACAGCGGCGGCACGCCGGCCGCCAGCACCCGGTCCATGACGTTCGGCGCCAGCGCCGTGGCGACGGCGATCGCCCGGCCGGCGCCGCCGACCGTGATGTCGCGCACCGGATAGGTCGCGGCATGCAGGATGGCGTCGGCGACGAGTTCGGGCGCGTAGAGCGGCGGCACGACGCGCGGCTCGGCGCCGATCCGGCTGCGGGCATGCTTGGGAAAGGGCGTCGCGATGCCGGACGGCTTGATCAGCGTCACCTGCACCGGGGCGCGATCGTGCAGAAGCTCCAGGCGCAGCGCGTCCGTGAAGCCCTTCACCGCGTGTTTCGAGGCGGCATAGGCGCTGAGATAGGGAATGGCGAAGTCGGAATTCACCGAGCCGACATTGATCAGCGTGCCGCCGCCCTCCCGCTCGCGGAAGAGCTTCACGGCGGCGAGCGAGCCGTGGACGGTGCCCCAGTAATTGGTCTCGAAGATCCGCCGGTGCTCGTCGAGCGGCAGTTCGGTGAGATTGGAATAGACGGCCGTCCCGGCATTGTTGACGAAGGTGTCGAAGGTGCCGAACCGGGCGAGCGCCGTCGCCACGATGCGCGCGACATCGGCCTCGCTCGCCACGTCGGCGACGACCGTCTCGGCCGAGCCGCCCGCCGCCGCGATCTCGCGCGCGACCTCGGCGAGCGCCTCGCCGTTGCGGCTCGCCAGCACCAGCCGCGCGCCGCGATTCGCCGCCATCCTCGCGGTGGCGAGCCCGATGCCGGACGTCGCCCCGGTGATCACGATCGTCTGGTCGCGCAGCGGCTTCTGAACCAAGGCCATGCCGGTCCTCCTCGTCGTTCCGCAAGGCGAACCATCGAGGCGGGGATCCGTTCACGGGCGAATGATCGCAGTGCCGGGACAACGCGCGAAGCGGCCGGCTCCGCCTCAGCAATCCGTGCAGCTGGGCAGGGCGCGGCCGCGCGAGCGGGCATAGCTCGTCGCGGCGAGATCCAGGGAGCCCGTCAGGCCGAAGCCGCCGAGCACGTAGTCGTAGCGGTAGCTCGTCTCGGCGAAGATGAAGCTCGTCTCGCCCGATTCCACCATCTCCTTCGGCAGATCCATCGCGCTGCCCTTCGTCCGGGCGGCGAGGATGCTGCCGGCCGGCGCGATCGACCAGGCGATCGAGGATTTGCCGGCAGCGTCGAGCGTCACGACGGACAGGCGGGCGCCGAGGCGCTTGTCGTCGAAGGGCGCCAGGATCGGATAGCGCACGTCGAGGACCTTCGCGACCTCGCTACGACTGAGGGAGGTCAGCTGCGCCGTGAGATCGGCGAGATTGGCGGCGCAATTGTCGAGCTTGCGCTGGAAGGAGAAGGCGAGGGCGACGTCCTGGGACGCGACATAGACGAGGAGCACGAGCGGCAGGATGAAGGCGAATTCGATCGCCGCCGCGCCCCGGCGCTCGCGCAGGAAAGTCGTCAGCCGGCGCATCAGAAGGGCTCCGTCTTGAAGACGGTCGTCGCGGCGACGAGATGCCGGCCATTGCTGAGATTGCCGAAGGATTCGCGCGCGAGGCCCAGGATCGGCAATTCGTAGAAGACGCGCAGCATGACGATGGCGCCGGCCGGCGGCGTGTCGAAGCGAAAGCTGCTCCGGTCGAGGCTGCCGCTCACCACCGGCAGGCTGCGCGGCAGTTCGGCGAAGTTCGAATAGGTCTTCAGATCGATGGCGATGTCGCCGCAGGTGACGAGGCGCAGCAGCTTGTCGCAGATCGCCGTGCGGAAGTCGTCGGCCGACATCGCGCTGCCGGTCACCTTGCCGGTGCGGATCTGCCGCGCCATGCGCTGGCTCTCGAAGCTCAGCGACATCTGCACCGCATAGATCATCACCGTCTGGAACAGGACGAAGATCGCCAGGAGGAAGGGCGCGGCGAGGATCGCGAATTCGATGGCCGAGGCGCCGCTCCGGTCGGCGAGCTTCGGGCGGCTCCGTTCGAGCCATTCTCGCCAAGACCGGGACGGCCGTTTCATCGAATCTTCCTATTCGGCGATGCGAACCTGGCTGATCGAGCGCGCGATCCCGTCGAAGGAGGCGATCAGCTGTTCGGAATTGCTGGCGTCGTAATAGTGATTGCGGTCGGCGGCGCAGTTCTGGAGCAGCGTCTTGGCGTCTGGGTCGTTGACCATGAAGGCGACGGAGAAGATCTCGATCTTGTTCGACTTGGCGTAGTCGCAGATCTTCTGGGAATCGGCGTTGGTCTTGGCGACCGCCGCCGCGTCGGTCTGCTTGGCCGTCTTCGTCGCGCCGTTGCCGACGATGTTCGCATGCGAGCCGTCGCTGTTCATCTTCATCGTGTTGTCGCCGTCGGTCATCAGGATGAGGACCTTGCGCGGATTCTTGTTCTGCGGGTCGTAGCTTTGCGCCCCCTCGAAGGGCGCCACCGGCGACAGGGCGTTCTGCCCCCAGATCAGGCCGGCCGGCATGTAGGTCTGCGGGATGTAGCTGCCGCCGCCGAAGCTCATCGCCTTGATGCCGGCGAGGAGCAGGGCCTTGTCGTCGGTCAGTTCCGTCATCTCGGTCATGCATTGCCGAGTGCCCGTGTCGAGAAAGCCCGGATAGGGAATGGAGGGATTGAGGTCGTTCACGTTGTTGCCCGCACCCTTGCGCGAGCCGATGCAGCCGTTCCACTTGTAGTTCGTGGTGCTGGTCGAGTCCGTGGTGCAGGTATATTGCGCCGGCGTCGTCTTGTATTGCAGGCAGACGCCGGTACTGCAGGTCGAGGCATAGGGAATGCCGTCGTTATACTTGGTGCAGGCGACGGACTCGTATTTCGAGCAACTCTTGGTTTCCGGCTGGTTCGTGCATTTCCCGGCCGTGGTCGTGGTCTTCGAATAGTCGTCGGCGACCGAGATCCAGGGCTTGGTCCGGTTCTTCACCCCGACATTCACATTGGCCGCATAGGGGACGAGCGCGATTTCTACCGCGTCGTCCGGATTGGGCAGCAGGGTGGAGACGAGATTGGTCGAGGCGATCTTGAGGACGTCCATCCGCGTCTGGCCGCTCGGCATGGTCGCGCTCATCGAATAGGTATTGTCGAGCACCAGCGCGATTTCGAGATATTGCACCGGCGCGCGCTTGGCCTCGACATAGGCCGAGCTTTTCAGCCGGTCGTAGCCGGCCATGGCCATCAGCGTCGCGGGGATCGTGCCGGACACCTTCAGCTTGATGAACTCGGCGCTGCCCTCGAAACTGTCGATGGTGATGTCGCCGACCTTGGCGTTCTTCAGATTGGTCTTCAGGAACTTCTCGGCCTTCAGCCGCAGCTTGCCGAGATCCTGTTCCGGCGAGGCCGCGAGGGCGAGGCTGGTGAGATCGGCCGCGCTCTGGAGGGCCGCCTGGGACGCGTACCAGCGCGTGCCGTCGATCATGAAGCCGGCGCCGAAGACCATCGGCAGCAGCGCGAGCGCGCCGATGATGGCGAAATTGCCCGAGCGGTCCTGGAAGTATTTTGTGAACAAAGCCGTGGTTCTCCCCACAGCTTTTTTGTAACGCCGCAACCCCTAATGCCGGCTTCATCGGGCAAAGGCGGAAACCTCAACGAAAACGGTGGTTTACGCTATCGGAGGTAGAGTGTCGCGCGTGGCCGCGAATCGCTAAGCGCCTGTTCTATGTGACATTCTGTAACAAAAGAAGGTGGCTACGCCACTATAGGATGTTCTGAATTGACATAGGAATTCGTCGCGGTCGTTTTGCGGCTAAGAAGATTATTTCGCCTGTTCTCGCCGCGATGGGCGCAGGACTACGGCTGCCGTAGAGGAGGTGTCGGTTTCGTCAAGATCCGTCGCGATCCATTTCTGTCGCAAGGGCTCAGCTGAACAGCCGCTCGCCACCGCAGGCGGCCGCCGCGATCTCCTCCGGCGTCGGGCGTCGGACGAGGCGCAGCGTTTCGTCCGCCGGCCGCCAGTCGATCAGGCCCCGGTCGTGGAACTGGCCGAGCCAGTAATCCATGCACCAGCGCCCGTGCCGGGCGCGGAACAGCGCGGCATTGCGCAGGATATGGTCGAAATGCTGGAGCGGCGGCACCGAGATACGGTGGTGCTGGTGGTAGCAGCGCGCCCCGGCGGTCCAGAAGAAGGGCAGGCTAGACGCGGCGAGCCGGGCGGCGAAATCGGTCTCCTCGCCGCCATAGCCGACGAAGGCCTCGTCCATGCCGCCGACCGCCTGGTAGCGCGCCTTGGGCAGCGCGAAGGACAGGCCCCAGAGCTCGCCCGCATCCGCCTCCTCGCGCAGGCCTTCGGCCGGGACGGGAGGCTTGGCGGGATGGCGCTGGCCGAGG
Source organism: Aureimonas endophytica (assembly GCF_014642635.1). Taxonomy (GTDB): domain Bacteria; phylum Pseudomonadota; class Alphaproteobacteria; order Rhizobiales; family Rhizobiaceae; genus Plantimonas; species Plantimonas endophytica. The sequence goes on along the minus strand of NZ_BMIQ01000011.1, from coordinate 63,708 downwards.
CGGTCCAACGCCGGGAAGTCGAGCCCCGAGACGTCGGGCGCTTCGCCGACGGCGCCTTCCGGCAGATAGAGCACCTCGCCGAGGAACAGGCCCTCCCGCGCCGTGGCGCCGGCCTCGTAGGCCGCGACGGTGCCGGGCGAGGCGAGGCAGTCGACATCGAGAAAGACGAGAAGCTCGCCCGCCGCCGCCTCGGCCGCGCGGTTGCGGGCGGCGGCCAGCGGCATCGGCTCGCCCGGCACCATCACGTGCCGCACCGGGCAGCCGGGCTCCGGCAGGTCGGCGAAGGGCGCGTCCTGCATCCAGGCGATGACGAGCTCGTCCGGCGCGCGGCTCTGGCCGGCCAGGCTCAGCATCAGATGGGCGAGATGGGCCCGACGGCCCCGAACCAGGGTCAGGACGCTGGTTCGCATGCGCTCATCGCCCGGCCGCGGAAATGATCGACGCCCTCCATGATGCCGAGCGCATATTTGCCGCGCGCCACGTAGGAATGCGACAAAGCCGGCAGGCTCGCCAGATCGTCGGAGAAATTCGCGACGATGATCGCCTGCGGCAGGGTGCGCAGCATCTCGATATCGTTGCCGGAATCGCCCGCGACGAAAACGGCCTGCTCCGACAGGCCGTAGCGGCGGCGCACGAAATCGACGGCCGTGCCCTTGGAGGCGCGCAGCGGCAGCACGTCGAGATAGCGGGCATGACTGTGGATGACCGAGCAGCGGAGGCCCGCCGCCTCCAGCCGGGCGCGGACGCGCCGCACGATCGTGCGGCTGCCGTCGCTGAAATAGCTGAGCTTGTGGCTGCGCTGTTCGAGCGGCGCCTGGGGGTGGAGGCCGGGAAGATCGATCAGCGCCTCGCGCACCGCCGCAGGGTTCCAGCCCTTCGAGACGATGGCGCGCCAGTCCGCGTCCTCGGCATAGGTCGTGCCGTTCGGCTCCAGGTGATAGATCTCCGAGCCGACCGAGGTGATCATCACCTGCGGGCGCGGCGTCTCCTGCTGTTCGAGGATCGCCATGGCGCTGTGGAAGGAACGTCCGGTCGCGACGCCGAAGGCGAGGCGGTCCTGCTTCTCGCGCCATTCGCCGAAGGCCTGGAGGCAGTCGCGGCAGCCGACCAGCGTATTGTCGATGTCGCAGATGAGAAGCTGCTCGGGCGCGGCGATGCCGGGCTTCGGGTCGAGCAGCGAGCGCGCCAGGCCATGATAGCGCGCGGCATGTCGCCGCCAGTCATAGGCCTTCGCCGCGACGTCGCCGGCGGCGGAGAAGCGGTCCCAGAGCGCCGGGTCCTTCAGGATGCGGGCGATGCCGTCCGCGATCGCCTTCGGCGAGCGCGGATCGACGAGAAGCCCGTTGCCGCACATTTCCACGATGTCGTTCGGCCCGCCGGAATCGGTGGCGACGAGCGGCAGGCCGACCGCCGAGGCTTCGAGAAGCGTGAGGCCGAAGGGCTCGTTCAGCGCCGGATTGACGAAGACGCCGCGCCGCTCGCGCGCATAGGCATAGAGGCCCGGCACGTCGCCCGGCCGGTGCGTCTTCGGATAGGCGACCTTGCCGTAGAGATCGTAGCGGTCGATGAGATGCAGGAGATCGCGGATCGTCTCGGCCATGTCGCCGTCGAGCTCGGCATAGTCGGCGCGCGTGCCGGCGACGAGGACGAGATTGGCCAGCGCCTGCAATTCTGCGCTCTCGCCATAGGCGGTGAGAAGGGCGGCGAGGTTCTTCTTGCGCACGGGCCGGGCGAGCGCCAGGATCGCCGGCTTCTCCGGCGCGTGCAGGAAGCGGCCGAGCATCGCCTCCACCTCCGGCGTCGCGCGGGCGCCGGCGAAGCGGTCGAGATCGCTGCCCGGCGGCAGGATGCGGATGCGGCCCGGCGCGTAGCCGGCATAGGCGGCATATTGCACCTCCGCCTCGTCGCGGGAGGAGGCGATCACGGCATCGGCCTCGCGCAAGGCCAGTTCCTCGCTGGCGATGCGCGGGCCCAGTTCCTCGCAGCCGAAGGCGGCGCGACCGAAGGCCCGCTCCTTCACGCGGCCGAGCGAATGGGCGGTGAACAGGAACGGAATCTCAAGCCTTTGCTTGACGATGGCCGCGACGGCGGCCGCGTCGGCATAATGGGCGTGGATCAGGTCCGGCCGGACCGGCTCGCCGGCGATGAAGGCGAGAAGATTTTCCGCGTAGGACGCGATCTCGGTGTGAAGCTGTTCCTTGGCGAGATAGCCGGGATCGCGCGAGGCGAGCCGCACGATCTCGACCTTGTCGGACAGGCGCTCGACCGGCGCGGCATAGTCGGGCCCGAAGGCGCTGTCGAAACGGCGTGTCGCGACGACGATGCGGGACACGGCCGAGTCCTTGGCCGAGGCCTCCACGAGGTCGAGCAGATAGCGGATATGGCCGCCCGTATCGGCGGTCAGGCCATATTCGACATTCGCGCCGCGCAGGCATCCCTGAAGCGCCAAATGCAGGATGAACATTGACCGCCTCCCTTTAGCCGATACTTAGTCGCCGAAACGGAAACCGGAGCGAAGATGTCCGAAAGAACAACCAAGTTTCGTGTCGCTCAGGTTGCCCCAACGATATTTCCTGTCCCGCCTAAAGACCATGGCGGAACCGAGCGGGTCATTCACGACCTCTCGGTCGCCCTTGGACGACTCGGAGTCGAAGTAACGTTGTTCGCCGCTTCGGACAGTGCGACAGATGTGACTCTTGTGGGAAACCTGCCAAGCCTCGCCGCGTTGGAGGCCGAGCACGGCACGGTGCCGCCCTCGATCCCGGCCGTCCTGGAAGCGGCGCGGCTGGAGGATCTGCGCGAGCGGCTGGACGGGTTCGACATCGTCCATTGCCATGGCGAGTTCTTCCATGCCGTTTTGATGGGCGAGCGGCGCCGGCACAGCCTGACGACGATCCACTGGCGCGTCGACGAGCTCGACCGGAAACTTTTCTTCGCGCGCTTTCCCGACCTGCCGGTCGCCGCGATCTCGGCGGCGCAGGAGGATGGAATTCCCATGTCGAACCGCGCCGGCATCGTGCATCACGGCATCGAGCGCGACCGCTACGCCTTCTCGCCGAAGCCCGAAGGCTATCTCGCCTTCGTCGGCCGCATGACCGACCAGAAGCGGCCGGACCGGGCGATCCGCGTCGCCCGTGCCGCCGCCCGGCCGATCCGGCTCGCCGGCACGGTGGATGTCGGCAATCCGCTTTATTTCGACCGCGAGGTGCGCCCGCTCCTGTCGGAGACGGCGGTCTATGTCGGCCCGCTCGGCGACCGCGACAAGGGCACGCTGCTCGCCGGCGCCGAGGCCCTTCTCTTCCCGATCGACTGGCCGGAGCCCTTCGGCCTGGTGATGATCGAGGCCATGGCCTGCGGCACGCCGGTGATCGCCTGGCGGCGCGGCAGCGTGCCGGAAATCGTCGAGGACGGCGTCACCGGCTTCATCGTGGAATCGGAGGAGGAGGCGGTGGCGGCCCTGCGGCGCATCGGGTCGATCGACCGGGCGGGTGTCCGGCGCCGCTTCGAGGAGCGCTTCACCGCCGATCGCATGGCCGAGGGCTATCTCGCGCTTTACAGCCGGATGCTCGGCTGCTGATGCGCGTCGCCCTTCTCGCCTGGGATTATCCGCCGGCGCCGAGCGGCCTTTCCACCGCCGCGCAGGAGATCGCCATGAGCCTCGTCGCGGCGGGGGCCGAGGTCACCGTCTTCACGCTCGACCGGACCGGCCGCGAGCATCAGGACGGAGTGGCGATCGTCGGCTGCGCCATCGCGCCGGCGAGCCGCCTCGGGCGCCTGCGGCTCTATGGCGGCGCCGGGCATCTGGCGGCGCCCGCCGCCTTTCGCCGCGCCGTTCTCGCCGAGCACCGGCGAGCGCCGTTCGATCTAGTGGAGGCGACGAACTGGTATGCGCCGGCCGGGCTTCTCTCCGGCCGGGCGCCCTTGGCCGTCGTCACCCGCCATTCGACCCCCGCCGCCTTCTCGCGCGATCCGGCCCGGACCTTGCGCGATCGGTTCGACGGCTGGGCCGCCGACCGGCTGGAGCGGCGGCAGGCGCGGCATAGCGCCGGGCTGATCTCGAACACGGAAGACCATGGCCGGCGCATCTTCGCCGAATACGGCCTCGCGGAAGGGGCCGTGCCTCATGCCGTGATCGGCCTCAGTCTGCCGCCGGAGCGAATGGCGCGGGGAAGCCGCGCGCCCTATCCGGCGGAGGCGTCGCCGCTGCGGCTCCTCTTCGTCGGCCGCGCCGAGCATCGCAAGGGCTTCGACACGATTCTCGCGGCGGCGGCGCTGCTCGCGGCCGAGAGGGCGGCGGGCGCGGTGCCGGATTTCGAGATCCGCCTCGTCGGCGTGCCGCCCGGCGATCTGCCGGCGGGCGCGAGCCCGCTCCTCCGCCCGCTCGGGCGGATCGGCGCCGAGGCGCTCGAGGCCGAATATGCGGCGGCCCATGCCGTGCTGGCGCCCTCGCGCTACGAGAGCTTCGGCCTCGTCTATCAGGAGGGCATGGCCTATGGCCGGCCGATGATCGCCTCCGCCGAGGATGCGAGCGCCCGCCACTTCATCGGCGCGACCGGGGCGGGCCGGCTGGCCGCCCGCAACGACGACGCGGCGCTGGCGGACGCGATCCGCCCGATCCTCCGCGATCCCGCCTTGCGGGCCGGGCTGCGGGACCGGGCGCTCGCCGCCGCCGGGCGCTTCAGCCGCGCGACGCTCGGTGCCGAGACGCTGGCGCTCTACGCGGCGGCCATCGCCGGCTTTCAGGCGCGATAGGGCCGGCGGAGGGCGCTTTCCTCGTCGAGGCGGCCCTCTCCCGGCGCGATCGCCTCGTAGCGCCGCGAGCGGGCTGCGACATGGGCGCCGCCGAGATGATGCTCGATTGGTCCATGCAGGCTGATGAAGCTTTGTGGCCAGTCGCGTTGCGGCCGCTCGTGGACCCGGCCGGCGAAGCGGATGTCGCGGTGGTTCAGCCGATATTGCGTATCGGGAAAGAGGTCGGACAGGGCTCCGTCCACGAGATTGCGCCGGGCAAGGCCGATCGAGACGGCGCCGCTCGCCTCGGCGAGACGGGTCAGGGCGGTCAGCAACCGGCCGGTCGGCGGCGCGATCGTCTCGTCGGCATCGAGCTGGAGCATCCAGGGCTTGCCGCCGAGCGCCTGGAGCGCGTTGCGCTGGGCGGCGAAGTCGTCGCCGAGCGGCCGGGCGGCGAGCCGGATCGCGAGACCCGCCGGGACGGGACCGGGCGGGGCGGGAGGCGCCTCGCCGTCGAGAAGGAGATGGATCTCGTCCGTCCAGGCGGCATGGGCGGCGAGCCCCGGCCAGAGCGCCGGCAGATCCCGCGCCCGGCAGAGGAGGCCGAGCGCGACGCGCGGCGCGAGCCCGGCATCGAGATCGGCGAGCCCGGCGACGGCGGCGAGCGCGCCATGCGGCTCGCGCAGCGCGGCCGCCTGCGCCGCGTCGCCCGGTACCGCGCGCCGGCCGAACCGCGTCGCGGCGGTGCGCAGCGTATAGAGGTCGAGGCCGAAGGGCAGGGCGGGATCGGCGGCGAAGGTGGGCGCGGCGAGGCGCCGGTCGAGTGCGTCCCGGGCGCCTGCCGCCTCCGCCGGATCGTCGGCGAGGAGGCCGCAGGAGCCGCAGGCGAACCGATAGGAGCGCAGCTCTCCCGGAAAGCGCAGCTGCCGCGCCGTCTCCTGCCAGAGGCGGGCGGCGCAGACCGGACAGCGCGCCTCGCTCATGCCGGCGCGCCCGCGACCGGGTGGAGACGGAGCCGGTTCGCCGCCGCCATCGCCTCGAACCAGCGCCGCTCGGCCGTCCAGGAATGGCCGTCCCAGCCGGAAAAGCCGAAGCCGAAGACCTCGATCCGCGTGGCGGCCGGCAGGCTGCGGAGAAGATACAGCGTCACGAGAAAGCCGGTGCTCGGCACCGGCACAGGCCGTTCGGGCATGGCGAGGAGCCGCCCCGCCTCGGCGGGGATCGCCGGCGGCAAAAGGTCCACCGGCCGGCCGAGCGGCGCCAGCATCGCCAGCGCCGCCTTGGTCCAGTCGCGGCCGTCCTCGCCCTGCGCCTCGACGGGCTCGCTCTTCCGGCCGAAGGGAAAGAGGAAGCGCTCCGCCGCGCGCACCGCCGGACGGTCGCGAAAGCCGGGATCGGCCAGCCATTCCCGCATCTGGCCGCCGTGATTGACGAGGGCGAGATGGGTGACGCGCCGGCCCGCCCGGCCGTCGAAGCCCGGCGCGTTGTTGAAGCGCACCACCCAGTCCGCCGCGTCGATCGCGGGGGCCGGCAGCGCCGCGCCGGGTGCGTTGCCGACGATCGCGACATGGGCCGGCAGGGCTGGGGCCGGCGGAGCGAGAGAGGGGGCGGAAGAGGGCACGCGGCATCCGGGCGTTGGGATTTCGCGCCTAGATACGGCCGTTCCGCCCGGCGGCCAGGGGCCGGCGATGCTTCGCCACATGCGCAAAGAGGCTTTCCGCCGCATGGACGCGGGGAGCGCCTGCCGCATCTTAGCGGGCAAAGATTCCCACCCGCGGAAGGTGTCGCTCGCGTGAAGAAGCCGATCTCGTTCTTCGTCCATCATCAGGGACGCGGCCACGCCAACCGCACGATGGCGCTCGCCGCCGAATTCGCCCGCGACCGGCCGGTCTCGATGCTCACCGCCGGGCCGCAGCTCTTCGACGGCTTTTCCCGCGACATCGAAATCGTGCCCCTGCCCAACATGATCGGCGCCGCCGTGCCGACGCCACGCCTCCATGCCGAGCCGACGCCGCAGGTGATGCATTGCGTGCCGCTCGGCCTCGCCGAGATGCGCCGCACCATGCGCCTCATCCTCGACCATCTCGACGATCGCCAGAGCGGCCTCTTCGTCGTCGACGTCTCGGCCGAGATCGGCCTTCTGTCGCGCGTCGCCAGCGTTCCCTCCGTCCAGATCCGCATGCATGGCGACCGCGCCGACATCGGCCATGTCGGCGCCTATGAGGCGGCGGTCGGCATGCTCGCGCCCTTCGACGAGCGGCTGGAGCAGGACGACTATCCTGCGGCGCTCCGGGCGAAGACCTTCTATACCGGCGGTCTCTGCACGACGCTCGCCGAAGTGCCGACGCGCGACGAGGCGCGCCGCCGCCTGGGGCTCGATCCGAAGCGCGAGATCATCGTCGCCGTCACCGGCGGCGGGGGCAGCGGCACGCCCTATGCGCCGCTCACCGTCGCGGCGCGCGCCGCGCCGGACGCGCTCTGGCTGGCGATCGGTCCGACACACCGCGAGGGGCACGAGACCGATTTCGCCAATCTCGCCGAACTCGGCTGGGTGGCGAATGTGACGGACTATCTCGCCGCCGCCGATCTCGTCATCGCCTCGGCCGGCGACAACACGGTGCACGAGATCGCCCGCATCGGCCGCCGGCTCCTGGTCCTGCCGGAATGGCGCTATTTTGGCGAGCAGCGGCGCAAGGCCGAGGCGCTGGTGCGGCTCGGCGCCGCCGTCGGCGCGCCGGCCTGGCCGAGCGATCTCGCCGCCTGGCAGGACCTTCTGGCGAAGGCGCGGGCGCTCGACCCGGCCGCGATCGCCCCGCTCTACGACGGCGAGGCCGCCGCCAAGGGCGCCGCCTGGCTGGAGCGGCTCACCGACGAGCTCTGGGAAGGGGCCGGGACCGAGGCCGCGCCGCTCCTGAAGGTCGTCGGCTGACGCGGCGGTCTCCGGTCTCATGGCGACCCTCGTCACCGTCCTGAAAAGCGGCGGCCGTTACGACGCGGCCTGGGTGGAGCGGCTGGCGCGCGGCATCCGCCGCTTCGCGCCGGGCTTCTCCCGCTTCGTCTGCCTCACCGACCTCGCGCTCGACCTGCCGGGCGTCGAGACCCTGCCGCTCGCCAAGGATTGGCCGGCCTGGTGGTCGAAGATCGAGGCCTTCCGGCCCGGGCTCTTTTCCGGCACGGTCGTGCTTCTCGACCTCGACACGGTGCTGACCGGCGACGCCTCGGCGCTGACGGTGCCGGGCCTCGCCGCGATGGAGGATCATTTCCACAAGGGCCGGCTGTCGAGCGCGATCCTGCGCTGGACCGGCGACGAGCTCGGCTTCGTCTTCGAGACCTTCGCCGCCGATCCGGCGCGTTGGATGGCGCCCGGCGCCTGCGGCGCGGTGCCGAACGCCGTCCATGGCGACCAGGTGGTGATCGACCATCTCCTGCGCCGCGCCGGCCGGATGCCGGCCTTCGTGCAGGCGATCCATCCCGGCCTTCTCGACTTCCACGACCCGGAAAAGCCGGCGCCGGGCCCCGTCGTGATCTTCATCGGCGACGCCAAGCCCGACACGGCCGGGGAACCGATCCGGAGCCTCTGGCACGGCGAGCGGTAAGCCGCGCCTCCGCACGTTTGCGAAGCGAAGCGCCCCACCGCCTCCGAACGCCCCAAGGCCGCGCCACCGCGTCCCTCTCCCGAGCCGGGAGAGGGTGCCGGCAGGCGGGTGAGGGAGACGTGGGGCGCAGGCATCGGCGTCGCGGGTGAGTGCGGACGCTGGTGCTCTACGTCTCCCTCATCCCGCTGCCGCGATCTTCTCCCGGCTCGGGAGAAGGAGGAGGCTGCACGGCCTCTGCTTTTTTCGGTGCGGAAGAAGCAGCATGGCGGGGTAGGAAGAGCGCCTTTCCTCTCCCCAGCGGGGAGAGGGTGGCCCGCAGGGCCGGGTGAGGGGCCTGCGGCGGTGGAGACTGGCGGAGGGCCGCTCGGCTCTGCCGACCCCTCATCGCCTGCCGGCACTTCTCCCCGCAGGGGAGAAGAAGGCGGTGGGGCGGCCGCGCCTTCTTGCAACCGGGTAGAACAGGCGAGGGCGGCTCCACCGCGTCCCTCTCCCGAGCCGGGAGAGGGTGCCGGCAGGCGGGTGAGGGAGCCGTAGGGCGCAGGCATCGGCGTCGCGGGTGAGTGCGGACGCCGGCGCGCTCTACGCTTCCCTCATCCCGCTGCCGCGACCTTCTCCCGATTCGGGAGAAGGAGGAGGCTGCACGGCCTCTGCTTTTTTCGGCGCGGAAGAAGCAGCATGGCGGGGTAGGAAGAGCGCCTTTCCTCTCCCCTGCGGGGAGAGGGTGGCCCGCAGGGCCGGGTGAGGGGCACGCGGCGGTGGAGACTATCCCAAACCCGCTCGGCTCCGCCGACCCCTCATCGCCTACCGGCACTTCTCCCCGCAGGGGAGAAGAAGGCGGTGGGGCGGCCGCGCCTTCTTGCAACCGGGTAGAACAGGCGGGGGCGGCGCCACCGCGTCCCTCTCCCGAGCCGGGAGAGGGTGCCGGCAGGCGGGTGAGGGAGCCATAGGGCGCAGGCATCGGCGTCGCGGGTGGGTGCGGACGCTGGTGCTCTACGTCTCCCTCATCCCGCTGCCGCGACCTTCTCCCGACTCGGGAGAAGGAGGAGGCTGCACAGCCTCTACCTTTTTCGGCGAGGGAGAAGCAGCACGGCAGGAGAAGGAAGAGCGCCCTTCCTCTCCCCTGCGGGGAGAGGGTGGCCCGCAGGGCCGGGTGAGGGGCCTGCGGCGGTGGACACTTTCCGAAACCCGCTCGGCTGCGCCGTCCCCTCATCGCCCTGCCGGCACTTCTCCCCGCGAGCGAGAAGAAGGCGGCGTCATTGCCGCGCGAGACGATCGGCCCCGCCCCGTCAGGCGGCGAGTTCGGCGGTGTTTCGTTCGGTGAGGACATGCGTCAGGAACAGGCTGAAGAGTTCCTGCTGGCTGGCGATGCCGAGCTTGGCGTAGATGCTCTTGCGGTGGTTCTTCACCGTGCCCTCGGCGATGCCGAAGAGCGCGGCGACCGAATGGGTGGAATGGCCGCGCAGCACCATCTGCGTCACCATCCGCTCGCGCGTCGAGAGAAGGCCGGCGCAGAAGGTGGCGAAGGCCCGGTCAAGCACGGGCTCCGCCGCGCCCGCGAGCGCCGCAGCGGCGGGTTCGGGGGCGGCGAGGCGCGGGAACTGCCGGCGCAGCGCCTCGCGCACGATCGGCTCGGCGCCGCTGAGGCGCTCGAACTCGGCCGCGTCGAAAGGCGGCTGCCCGGCGCTGCGCATCAGCGAATAAACGGCGCGAAGCCCGCCCGGCAGTTCCACGACATAGCCGATCTCCTCCGACAGCGAGCCGGACTCCATCGAGATGCAGGGATGCACTTCCCAATTGTTCACGTATTCGCCTTCGAAAAAGGCATCCGGCGCGATGTCGCGCATCCGGTAGAGGCCGGGCGGCACCGGGCGGGCGCAGGCGACGTAGAAGGGATCGAGCAGATAGGCGCCGTCGAGATAGGCGGCGAGCGCCGCGCCCGGCCGATGCGCGCCGAGCCCGTCATGAAGATGCAGCACCCGCCCGGCGGCCGGATAGGCGAAGATGACGCTGAGATCGAAGGGGGCGAGGCGCCGCAGCGCCGCGTCGAGCCGCTCGGGCAGATCCGGCTCGCCGAGCCGCGCGATGACGGCGCCGATCTCGGCCAGCCATTCGCCGCCCGCCGCCGCCCCGCCCGCCATCGCCGCCGGCCGCCCGGCCTCCGCCGCTGCCCCCATCGCCTCGCCCTCCGATCCCGTCTCGATCGTCCTCCAGGACGCAAGAAGCGTACCAGTGGCACCGCCCCGGCGGATAGCCCTTTGGTGACATTGCCACTTCTTTGAACCCGCCTCCAAACTGGGCGCTCGGGACGGCGCCGGGCCGGGGAGGGGCTTCGGCGCCGCCGGGCGGCGGCATCGCCGCCCGTCCCAGCCCTTCGCGGAATCCGGAGAACTCGCATGTCGACAACCCGCACCGTCTCGCCGCCCGCCACTTATACGGACGACCAGAAGCACACGGACATGCAGGCCCTGCATTCGATGGGCTATGCGCAGGAGCTGGAGCGGCGGATGAGCCGCTTCTCCAACTTCGCCATCTCCTTCTCGATCATCTGCATCCTGTCCGGCGGCATCAACTCGCTGGCCCAGGCGACGGCCGGCGCCGGCGGGGCGGCCATCGGCATCGGCTGGCCGATCGGCTGCGCCGTGTCCGCCGTCTTCGCCATCGCCATGGCGCAGATCGCCTCGGCCTATCCGACGGCCGGCGGCCTCTATCACTGGGGCTCGATCCTCGGCAACCGCTTCCTCGGCTGGCTGACGGCCTGGTTCAACCTGCTCGGCCTCGTCACCGTGCTCGGCGCCATCAATGTCGGCACCTACTACTTCTTCTTCGGCGCCTTCGGTCCGATGCTCGGCATGGCCGACACGATCGAGACGCGCATCCTCTTCCTCGCGGCGATCACCGCCGTCCAGGCGCTGATCAACCATTTCGGCATCGGCCTGACGGCGAAGCTGACCGATTTCTCCGGCTCGCTGATCCTCGTCACCTCCGTGGCGCTGGCGCTCGCCTGCCTCGCCTTCGCGCCCTCCTGGGATGTTGGCCGGCTCTTCACCTTCCACAATTATTCGGGCGCCGCCGGCGGCAATGTCTGGCCGGAAATGTCGACGGGCTGGGCCTTCCTTCTCGGCCTTCTCCTGCCGATCTACACGATCACGGGCTACGACGCCTCGGCCCATACGTCGGAGGAAACGCGCGACGCCGCCAATTCCGTGCCGCGCGGCATGATCTCGGCGGTGCTCTGGTCGAGCGTCGCCGGCTATATCGTCCTCTGCGCCTTCGTCCTGATGATCCCGGACATGGACGCGGCGGCGGCGCAGGGCTGGAACGTCTTCTTCTGGGCGATGGATTCGCAGGTGCCGGGCGCCATCCGCAACATCCTCTATGCCGCGATCTTCGTCGCGCAGTTCCTGTGCGGCCTCGCCACCGTCACCTCGGTCTCGCGCATGATCTTCGCCTTCTCGCGCGACGGCGGGCTGCCGGCCTCGAAGGCCCTCGCCAAGGTCAGCCCGCGCTTCCGCACGCCGGTCGCGGCGATCTGGACGGGCTCGATCCTCTCGGTCCTCTTCGTCTGGGGCACCTCGCTGATCAGCTTCGGCGAATCCTCGGCCTATGCGATCGTCGTCTCCTGCACGGTGATCTTCCTCTTCTTCTCCTTCGCCATCCCGATCGCCGCCGGCCTTCTCGCCTATGGCGGCCGCAAATGGCCGCAGATGGGCCCGTGGAACATCGGCCGGGGCGCCTTTGCCCTCGCCGCGATCCTCTCGATCCTCGCCATGGTGCTGATCTTCGTCCTCGGCGTGCAGCCGCCGAACGGCAACGCGCTCTACATCACGCTCGGCTTCTTTGTGATCGCCGGCATCGTCTGGCTGGTCTTCGAGCGACGCCGCTTCGCCGGCCCGCCGATCGGCGACGAGATCGCCAAGCGCCAGGCGGCGATCAAGGTGGCGGAATCGGCCGTCGGCGAGACGGCCTGACAGGCCGCGCAAGGGAGGCGCCCGCAATGACGAAACGCTTGCAGGGCCGGAGCACGCTCGTCTCCGGCGGGGCGGATGGCTGCGGCGCGGCGGCGGCGCGGCTCTTCGCCCGGGAAGGAGCGCGTGTGGCGATCGTCGACCGCCAGCGCGACAAGGGCGAGGCGCTGGCCGAGGCGATCCGCGCCGAGGGCGGCGAGGCGATCTTCGCCGAGGCCGACGTCTCCAGGCGCGAGGCGGTGGACGCGGCGGTGGCGAAGGCGGCCGCCGCCTTCGGCCCGCCGGTCGCGCTCTTCAACCATGCCGGCTCGATCGTGGTGAAGCCCTTTCTGGAGACCACGGACGAGGATTACGACTGGCTGATGGACGTGAATGTCCGCTCGATGTTCCTGATGACGCGCGCCGTCCTGCCCGGCATGATCGCGGCGGGCGGCGGGGCGATCGTCTGCACTTCCTCGATCTCGGCGGTGGCGGCGACGCCGGCCGAGGTGCTCTACGATCTGACCAAGGGCGCCGTGCATATGTTCGCCCGGGCGATCGGCGTCGAGTTCCGCGACCGCAACATCCGCTGCAACGCCGTCTGTCCGGGCTTCATCGCGACGAGCCACGGCCATCGCGAGGTGGAGCAGCTCACCCGCTACGGCGTCGACGCCTCGGAAGCGGCGATCGCGGCGGGCCAGGGGCGCATGTGCCGGCCGGAAGAGGTGGCGAGCGCCGCCCTGTTCCTCCTCAGCGACGAGGCGAGCTTCGTCAACGGCGCCCATCTCTTCGTCGATAACGGCTTCACCGCCATCTGAGGAAGCGGCCACGATGGCATTCGAGAAAGGCGGCCTCTGGCGCAACTGGGTCGGCAACCAGTCCTGCATCTCGCGCTACAAGGCGGAGCCGACGGAGGAGGCCGAGCTTTGCGAGATGGTGGCGGAGGCGGGCCGCCTGGACCTGCCGGTCCGCGTCGCCGGCTCCGGCCATTCCTTCACGCCGGTCGTCGGCACGACGGGGCTGCGCCTGTCGCTGGCGGGAATGACCGGGGTCCTTGCCGTCGACGGCACGCGGGTGACGGTCGCGGCCGGCACGCGCATCGGCGATGTGGGGCGGGCGCTGAAGGAACTCGGCCTGTCGCTCGCCAACCAGGGCGACATCGACAGCCAGGCGATCGCCGGCGCCTTCACCACCGGCACGCACGGCACCGGCGCGACGCTCGGCTGCCTCGCCTCGCAGATCGCCGGCCTGCGCCTCGTCCAGCCGGACGGCTCGGTGCTGGCGGTGGACGGTTCGGACCCGGACCTCCTCCTCGCCTCCCGCGTCTCGCTCGGCACGCTCGGCGTCATCTCGGCGATCACGCTCGACACCGTGCCCGCCTACAATCTTCACGAACATCTCTGGCGCGACGATTTCGAGACCTGCATGGCGCGCCATGACGAGCTGGCGGCGACGCATCGCCATTTCGGCTTCTTCTGGTGCCCGGTGCCGGAAAGCCGCCATCTCTACTGCCTCGCCGACACGCGCGACGCGCCGCTTTCGACGACGCGCGCCACGGCCGATGTCTGCGAGATGAAGGTGATGGACATCACCGACCGGCCGGCGCTCGAATCGCCCTTCGAGCGGATCGCCTATTCGTCGGAGATCTATCCGATCGACTATGTGCCGAACTTCCACGAGCTCGAATATGCCGTGCCGGTGGAGCACGGGAAGGCGGCGGTGCGGGCGGTGCGCGAACTGATGCTGACCAAGCATACGAACTGCATCTATCCGATCGAATATCGCTTCACCGCCGGCGACGAGGCCTGGATGAGCCCCTTCCACCGGCAGGATTCGATCACGCTCTCCGTCTCGGGCGGGCCGGGCATCGACTATTGGGACTACCTGCGCGATGTCGACGCGATCCTGCGGCGCTACGGCTCGCGGCCGCACTGGGGCAAGCTGCATTTCCTCGACACCGAGGACGTGACGGAGCTCTATCCCCGCGCCGACGACTTCCGCGCCTTGCGCCGCCGCCTCGACCCCGCCGGCCGCTTCCTCAACGACCATGTGCGGATGCTGCTCGGCTAGGATCGGCCGGCCGCTTGTCCCCGCTCGCGCGGCACGCGACAAGCGCGCCATGAGCATTCCGACCGACCACTCCTACGGCTTCGATCCGACCCATGGCATGGGGCTCGACGCGCTGCGGGCGCTGCGGGCCCCGGCCGCGCCGTCGGGCTTCCGCGAGTTCTGGGAGGCGCGGTATCGGCGGGCGCTCGCCGTCGAGCCGCGCCCGCGCCTTTCGCCCGACTCCAGCGACCATCCCGACTGGCGGGTCTTCGACCTCGCCTTCACTTCCACCGACGGCTGCGCGATCGGCGGCTGGCTCCTGCTGCCGCGCCGGGGCGAGGTGCGGCGCGGCCTCGTCGTCGGCCATGGCTATGGCGGGCGCGAGGCGCCGGATCTCGACCTGCCGGTCGAGGCGACGGCCCTGCTCTTTCCCTGCTGTCGCGGCCTGTCGCGCAGCCGGCATCCGGCGATCTCCGCCAATCCGGCCTGGCATGTGCTGCACGACATCGACAAACCGGAGCGCTACGTGCTCGGCGGCTGCGTCGAGGATCTCTGGCTCGCCGTCTCGGCGCTTCTCGCGCTCCATCCCGAAATCGCCGGCCGCGTCGGCTATAGCGGCATCAGCTTCGGCGGCGGAATCGGCGCGCTCGCCCTCGCCTTCGACGCGCGCCTCGATCGCGGCCAGCTCACCGTGCCGACCTTCGGCAACATGCCGCTCTGGCTGAGCCTGCCCTCGATCGGCAGCGCCGCCGCCGTCCAGGCCTATCGAAGGCGGCACCCGGAAGTGGCGGAGACGCTGGCCTTCTTCGACGCGGCCAGCGCCGCGACGCTGATCACCGTGCCGATGCTCGTCGCGCCCGCCCGCTTCGACCCGGCGGTCGCCCCGCCCTGCCAGTTCTCGATCGCCAATGCGCTGGCGTCATCGAGCCTTCATGAAAGCTTCATCCTGGATGCGGGCCATACCGACTATCCTGGCATGGCGGATCAGGGAGCCATGCTTCGCGAGAGGGTCGGCGAATTCTTCCGGGCACCATGAGGCGCGATTATCGACGCTGGTACAGTTCGCGGCTCGATCGCGACATGGAACTCCTGATCTTCGGCCATGCCGGCGCGAAGGTGCTGATGTTTCCGACGCGCGAGGGCCGTTTCTGGGAATACGAGACGCTGAACCTCGTCTCCAGCCTCGCCGACAAGGTGCGGGCGGGCCATCTCCAGCTCTATTGCATCGAGGGGCTGGCGCGCGAGAGCTTCTACGACGCCGGCCGCCATCCGGCCGAACGCATCCGCCGCCATGCCGCGCTCGAGGACTACGTGCTGCACGAGGTCCTGCCGCTGATGGCGGCGCTGAACGGCCATGACTGCACCATGGCGATGGGATGCAGCCTCGGCGCCTTCCAGGCGGCGAGCCTCGTCTTCCGGCATCCGCATCTCTTCCGCAAGCTCGTCGCGCTCTCCGGCCGCTACGACCTGACCTTGCGGGTCGAAAGCTTCGGCGACCTCTTCGACGGCTATTACGACGACGACATCTATTTCCGCACCCCGACGCATTTCCTGCCGGGTCTCGCCGGGGGCGACTGGCGGCTCGAACGGTTGCGCGAGCTCGACATCGTTCTCGCGATCGGCGATGCGGACCCCTTCCTGGAGAACAACCGGCATCTCAGCCGTCTGCTTCACGAGAAGGCCGTGGGGCACGCCTTGCATTTCTGGAACGGACGCGCCCATAGCGCGGGCGCCTGGCGGCGGATGGCGGCGCTCTACGTCTGACGCCACGGGCGCCGCCGGCCGCCGGCCGCGTCGCGCCCTTGCCGCCGACTTGTTTATGACGCGCTAACCTTGCCGCCAACTCGCGACGAAAAAACGTGGTGGAGAATGTGGGCGGCAAAATATCAGCCGGCCAATCAACCATTCCTAGAGACCGTCTCCGCAAAATCCCTTCTAAGTAGATCGGGGCCGGAGCGCCCGGCGCCGTTGCGCGGGGCCGGCGGCAGGACGATGGGAGGATCGACGCTTGACGTTCAAGACCGGCAGTCCCGACGTGCTCAAGCTTCTCAGCCGCCATGCCGGCGTGGGTCTCTTCGACGCCTTCATCGTCGACGGCGACCCGTTCCATCCCGACAGCCGCTGGGCCTATTCGGCGGAATATCGCCGGCTCGTCGGCCATGACACGGAAGCCGGGTTTCCCGACCTCTATCAATCCTGGCGCGACCGCCTCCATGCCGACGACGTGGACGCGATGCTCAAGGAACTGGGGCGGCTCTTCACCGACACCGCCCCCGTCACCCATTACGACGTCAAGTTCCGCCTGCGCCATGCCGACGGCAGCTATCGCTGGTTTCGCGGGATCGGCGGCGTCGTCCACGACGCGCTGGGCATGCCGACGCGCATGTGCGGTTCGCTGATCGACATCCAGGAGGGCGAGGCGGCGGCGGCCGAGATCCGTCGCGACGCGACTTCCGAGATGGAGCGCCTCGCCCATGCGCACGAGGCGAGCCGGAACCGCTTCCTCCAGATCGCGGCGGCCGCGCCGGACGGCATCTGCTGCACGGACGAGGCCGGCATCGTCACTTTCTGGAACGATGCCGCCGAAAGGCTGCACGGCATCCCGCGGGCCGAGATCCTCGGCCGCCCGGTCGACCGCGTGACGACCCGGGAGATCCAGGCCAAGGGCGATTTCCTGACCCGGGCCATGGCAGCCGTCGGCGGGATGAGGGAATACGAGCTCTTGGACCGCGAGGGCCGGCTTCTGCCCGTCGAACTCTCCACTTCGAGCTGGCTGGAGGGCGGGCGCCCCTGCTTCGGCTTCATCACGCGGGACGCGCGCGAGCGGAAGGCGCGGGAGGCGCGGCTGGCCGAACTCGCCCGCACCGATCCGCTGACGGGCCTGCCCAACCGCCCGGCGCTGACCCGGCATATCGCGGCGATCGAGGACACAGGCCCCTTCGCCGTGCTGATGATCGATCTCGACGGCTTCAAGGAGATCAACGACGCGCTCGGCCACGAGAGCGGCGACGCGGTGCTGAAGGTGGTGAGCGCCCGCATGCTGGCGACCGTCGTGCCGGACGACGTCCTGGCGCGCTTCGGCGGCGACGAATTCGCCCTCGTCGTCGCTGGCGAGAACGCGCTCGGCCGTTGCGCGGCCCTCGCCGAAGCGCTGATCGCCGCCATATCGCGGCCCATCCCGCTCGACGAGGCGGAAGTGCTGGTGGGCGCCAGCATCGGCATCGCCACGGCGCCGGATCATGGCACCGAGGCGACGGAGCTCCTGTCCTCGGCCGACAGCGCGCTCTACGCGGCCAAGCGCGAGGGGCGCGGCCGCTTCCGCTATTTTGCGCCCGAGTTGCGGCAGGCGGCGATCGATCTCGGCAATACCCGCCGCCAACTGCGCGCGGCGGTGGAACGGGGCGAGTTCGAGCTCTTCTACCAGCCGCAATATCGGCTGGCCGACCGCCGGCTCATCGGCGCCGAGGCGCTGCTGCGCTGGCGCCATCCCGAGAAGGGGCTGATGGCGCCGGCCGGCTTCCTGCCGGTTCTGGAAAAGAGCCCGCTCTCCATGGCGGTCGGCGACTGGATCCTCTGGGAAGCCTGCCGCCAGGCGGCCGAATGGCGGCGGCGGATGCCGGATTTCCGCATCGCCGCCAATCTCTTCGCCTCGCAGCTGCGGGACCCCGCCCTGCCGGAGAAAGTGGCGCGGGCGCTGGCGGCGCACGACCTGCCGGCCGAGGCGCTGGAACTGGAACTGCCGGAAACCGTGCAGCTTTCCGCCGATGCCGGGCTGAAGGCGCGGCTCGCCGACCTGAAGACGCGGGGGCTCGGCATCGCCTTCGACGATTACGGCACCGGCTACGCCTCCTTCGCCAGCCTGCGCGACTTTCCGCTGACGCGGCTGAAGATCGACCGCAGCTTCGTCCAGGGCATGATCGTCTCCGGTCTCGACGCGGCGGTGGTCGAGGCGATCCTGCTCCTCGGGCGCCGGCTCGGCGTCTCGGTCATCGCCGAGGGCGTCGAGACGATGGAACAGGAACTGCGGCTCGGCGACGGCGGCTGCCTGGAGGGTCAGGGCTATCTCTTCGGCCGGCCGGCGGCGGCGGGCGACTTCGCCGAACGCTTCCTGGCCGCCCCGGCCGGACCGGCGCCGCTCGACCGTCCGGCCCCGTTGGCGATGGCAAGCCCCGGCGCCTATCGGGCGGCCGACCTCCGCCACCCCGCCGCCGCCGGGCTGTGAAGACTTTCGCGCCCTTCCGGAGACCCGCTTGCCCTGCCGCTTCGTCATCCCGGCCTTGAGCCAGGATCCATTCCAAGCCGGTCGCGACGGGCAGGAAACGACGCGGAGGGAGGCCGCGTCTCCAACCTCATCCCTGCGGTTTCGTGGACGGCATGGGTCCCGGCTCAAGGCCGGGACGACGAAGCTGAAACGCAGTCGATAAAGATCATAACAGAGGTGCGGTGGTCGAAGTGCCTTCGCGGACGCTGCCAGGCCGGTCGCCCTTCGCCGCCGCCCGACCCCTTCGCGCCGTCCCCGGACCTCTGCTAGGAGCACCGGCCGAGTCGATCGGCGAGGCGCGGCGCCTCCGGCGGCGGTGAAGACGAGGATTCTCCATGCTCTACGACGCCGCCTTCCTGGCCCGGCTCGCGGCGGATCTGCGCGGCCTCCTGCCGCTCTGGGGCTTCGGGCCGGCGGCGGCACTTTCGCTTCTGACGGTCTCGGAAAACGCCACCTTCCTTTTGAAGGAGCCGGACCGGCGGCTGATCCTGCGCGTCCATCGGCCGGACTATCACACCGAAGCGGAGATCGCCTCGGAGCTTGCCTGGATCGAGGCTTTGCGCGCGGCCGACGTGGTCCCGACGCCTCGCCCGGTGCCGACGCGCGACGGAAAGCTGCTCGTCGCCTTCGAGAACGGCGACACGCGGCGCCATGTCGTCGCCTTCGAGCATCGGGGCGGGCGCGAGCCGGAGGCGGGGGACGACCTGCCGCGCTGGTTCCGCCATCTCGGCGCGATCAACGCCCGCCTGCATCGCCATGCCAAAAGCTGGACCCGGCCGGAAAGGTTCACCCGCAAGCGCTGGAACTTCGCGACGATCCTCGGGTCCAGGGCTTACTGGGGCGACTGGCGCGATGCCTTCGGCCTCGACGCGCCGGGCCGCGCGGTGCTGGAGCGCCTGCATCGTCGTCTCGAAGCGGAAACGGCCGCCTTCGGCGAGGCGGAGGACCGCTTCGGCCTCGTCCATTGCGATCTGCGCGCCGCCAATCTTCTGGTCGAGGGCGAAGAGATGGCGGTGATCGACTTCGACGATTGCGGCTTCTCCTGGTTCGGCTACGACTTCGCCGCCGCCGTCAGCTTCATCGAGCACGAGCCGATCGTGCCGGCGCTGATGGAGGCCTGGCTGGAGGGCTATCGCGCCGTCGCGCCCTTCGCCGAGGCGCAGGCGGCGATGCTGCCCGCCTTCGTCATGCTGCGCCGGATGCAGCTCACCGCCTGGATCGCCTCGCATGCCGAGACCCCGACCGCCAAGGCCCTCGGTCCGGCCTATACGCAAGGCACCGTCACCCTCGCCGAGCGCTACCTCGCAGCCCGTCCGGCGCGGATCGCCTTCGCCTGAGACCGGCACCGGCGAAGGACGGGCGCGGCTCCGCCATTCCCTGACATCGGGGGAGGGCGCGCCGCCGCGCGCCGCGCTATAGATCGGTCACGGCCCCGGTTCGAAGCGAGACGCATGACAGGACCCGATGCGAGGGCGGCGACGCAAGCGCCGAACCGTCTGCCCGGCACCAGCTCGCGACAGAACGTCCGCCATCGGCGCCTCCTGGTCCGGAGGCCGGCGGCGCGACGGCGGCCGAGGTCAGGCCGCGACGAACTCGACCTTGATCCGGTCCGGGTCCTCGACGAAGAGCGCGTAATAGTCGTCGCCGCCATTCGCGAAGGGATAGCGGTCGTCGTAGAGGCAGGAGACGCCGGTCGCCTGGCAATGATCGCGGAGCGCATCGACGGTCGCCCGGTCCGCGACGCGGAAGGCGAGATGGTTGAGGCCGACCCCGCAGCGATGATAGGGCCGCGTTGCATGATTCTCGGCGACCTGCACGAAGGTCAGATAGGCACCGGGTCCGGCGGCGAGCGAGAAGCCCTCCGCCCAGCGGCCGGTCTCCGCATAGCCGATCCGGGCGAGAAGCGCCGACCAGAAGGCGTGGGACGCGTCGAGGTCCGAGACATAGATCTCGATGTGATGCAGCATGCCCGTCCTCTCCGCTGATCGTCGCTTCGCGCTCGTCTTGCGTGTTCTAGCCGGATTGCCGGGCGAGTCGCGAGGCGTGTCCGGCACTCTCTTTCGAAAGGTCGCCCGGCCGTGAGCCTTCTCCCCGACGAGCGCTTCCAGACGATCCTCGACCACCTGCGGCGCGACGGGCGGGTGCTCGTGGCGGAGGTGGCGCGGGCGCTTGCGGTCTCCGGCGAGACGGTGCGGCGCGATCTCCTGAAGCTGGAGGAGGCGGGGCTGCTCCGCCGCTGCCATGGCGGCGCCCTGCCGGCCCCGCCGCCGCAGGGCGAGGACCTGCCCTTTCCCGCCCGCTCGGTGCTGAACATCGCCGCCAAGCGCCGCATCGCGGCGCTCGCCGCGGCGGAGGTGCGGGATGGCGAGGCGATCATGCTCGATTCCTCCTCCACCGTGCACGAGATCGTCCGGCCGCTCGGCGCGCGGCGCGGCCTCACCCTCGTCACCAATTCGGTGGCGCTCCTGTCCGACCCGCATGCGATGCCGCACCAGCTTCTGTCGGTCGGCGGCGAATGGCGGCGCGAACTGATGACCTTCGCCGGGCCGCTGGCGGTGGAGGCGATCCGCCGCTTCCGCGCCGATCGCGCCTTCATCTCGGTGAAGGCCCTGTCGCCGGACGGCGGTCTTCTCGTCGCCAATGCCGAGGACGCGGCGCTGAAGCGCGCCTTCATCGACAGCGCGGCGCGCACGGTGCTGCTCGTCGACGGCGACAAGTTCGACGGGCCGGGGCTCCTCACCGCCGCTCCGCTTCACGCCGTCGATCGGATCGTCACCGATCGCCTGCCGGACGAGCGCTGGCGCGCGGCGCTCGACGATGCCGGCGTCGCGCTCGATGTGGCATCGTGAGGGGATATGTGGATTTCTGTTGATTTGTGACCGTGCTTTTGCGAGGGTCCGGCGCGGGCAGGGACGGACATCATGAGCGACACGATCGAAGCGCTGCGGCGCGCCATCTGCGATATCGGCCGGCGGGCCTGGGACAAGGGCATGGGCGCCGCCAATGACGGCAATATCAGCGTGCTTCTGGACGACGACACGCTGCTCTGCACGCCGACCGGCGTCTCCAAGGGCTTCATGACGCCAGACATGATCTGCCATATCGGCCGCGACGGCGCGCCGCTGACGGATTCGCGCTGGAAGCCCTCGACCGAGACGCGCATGCATCTCTGCGTCTACGACGCGCGGCCGGACGTGCGCGCCGTCGTTCACGCCCATCCCCTCTACGCGACGGTGCACGCGATCTGCGGCAAGCCGCTCACGCAGCAGATCATGCCGGAATCGACGATGTTTCTCGGCGAGGTGCCGCTGGCGCCCTACGGCCTGCCCTCCACCGAGGAACTGTCGGACGCGATCCGGCCCTATCTGGAGCGCCACGATGCCGTGCTTCTGGAGAATCACGGCGCCCTGTCCTGCGGCCACGACCTGCAATCGGCCTGGTTCAAGATGGAGGCGCTCGATTACTACGCGAAGGTCGTCTATCTCGCCGCCGGCTATGGCGGCGCCCAGGAATTCGACGCGCGTCAGGTCGAGCGGCTGATCGGACTGCGGCGCGACCGCTTTCCCTCGCCCGGCCGGCACCCGTTCATCACGCCCTGAGACCTCAATCCGTTCTGGGAGGGACGACACGCATGTATGCCGAGAAGATGCGACTGGACGGCCGGATCGCCGTCGTCACCGGGGGCGGGCGCGGCATCGGCCTCGCCATCTGCGAGGCGCTGGCCGAACATGGCGCCGAGGTGATCATCGCCGATATCGATCCCGAGATCGGGGCGCGCGGCCAGGCCGCGCTCGCCGAAAAGGGCTACCGGACAAGCGTTCATCCGCTCGACGTGACGAAGCCGGCCGAGGTCGAGGCGCTGGCGGCGGAGCTCGTCGCGCGGCACGGCCGCGTCGACATCCTCGTCGCCAATGCCGGCATCGCCCGTTCGGGCGTCGCGGCGGAGGATACGGAGGACGAGCGCTGGCTGAACGTCAACGACGTGAACTATAACGGCGTCTTCTGGTGCAACCGCGCCTTCGGCCGCCACATGCTGAAGGCGGGCCGGGGCGCCATCGTCAATATCGGCTCGATGTCGGGCATCATCTCCAACCGCCCGCAGAAGCAGACCTATTACAACGCCGCCAAGGCGGCGGTGCACCAGCTCACCTCCTCGCTCGCCGCCGAATGGGCGGATCGCGGCGTCCGGGTGAACGCGGTGGCCCCGACCTATATCGAGACCGAGATGACGAGCTACCGTCACGACAATGACGGCATGATCGACGTCTGGCTGCGCGACACGCCGATGCACCGCATGGGCAAGCCGGACGAGATCGCCTCCGTCGTCCATTTCCTCGCCTCCGACGCCTCCAGCCTGATGACCGGCACGACGGTGGTGGCGGATGCAGGCTTCACCTGCTGGTAGGCCGCTCGGCGCCCGTGCCATCCGCGAAACGGGGAGGCCGCCGCCCGGCCTCCTCCGTCTTCCCGAGCCTCATACCATCGCGCCTTCGCCGAGGCCCGCTCACCTCACCGCATCGTCATCCCGGCCTTGAGCCGGGATCCATTCCAAGTCGGTCATAACAGGTCGGGACCGGTGCGGAAGAACGCGCATCTCCACCCCTATCCATGCGGTTCCGTCGAGGCATGGATCCCGGGTCGGGCCCGGGATGACGAAGCTGAAGCGGGATCACCAGAGATCAGCGCATCAGCGCGCCGATATCAGCCCTCGTCGCGGAACAGGATGCCGAGCGGCAGTTGCGCCTTATCGATCGGCGTGCGCAGGACGATGTAGCTGAAATATTTTGCGATGCCGATATTGCGGTCGAGCAGGGCTTCGATCACCTCCTGGTAATGCGGCAGGCCGCGCGTCACGAATTTCACGAGATAGTCGTAGCCGCCGCTGATCAGGTGGCATTCCATCGCCTCCTCGACGCGGCGCAGCGCCGCCTCGAAGGTCTGGAAATATTCGCGCGTATGGCCGTTGAGGGTGATCTCGGTGAAGACCGTGACCGTCTCGCCGAACTTCGCCAGCGCGATCTGCGCGCCGTAGCCGGTGATGTAGCCGGCCTGCTCCATCCGCTTCACCCGCTGCAGGCAGGGGCTGGCCGACAGGCCGACGGCCTCGGCCAGCATGACATTGGTCATGCGCCCGTTGCTTTGCAGCTCGGCCAGGATCTTCATGTCGATCCGGTCGAGCCGAGGGGGGGAGGGGGACATGGCGCGATCCTCGGGGCTCATCCAGGGCGGCGGCGAGAAGCCCGGCCCCTCGCATCCGCCCCGTGCCTTGTTGCCTCCGAATCCGCGAAAAGGCGAGCGCCCGCCCGCGAAAAAGCCGGGGCGCCGCGGGCCTTGGCCCGTCGTCGCCTCAGACGGTACGGCCGCCATCCACCTCCAGCACGACGCCGGTGACGAAGGCGGCCTCGTCGGAGGCGAGATAGAGGCAGGCGCCCGCGACGTCGTCGGGCTCCGACAGGCGGCCGAGCGGGATGGTGGCGATGAATTTCGCGCGGTTCTCCGGCGTGTCGGGCAGGCCCATGAAGCTTTCGAGCAGGGCCGTCGCGCCGATCACCGGGGCGACGGCATTGACCCGGATGCGGCGCGGCGCGAGCTCCACCGCCAGCGAGCGGCTGAGGATGTTCACCGCGCCCTTCGTGCCGTTGTACCAGGTGAGGCCGGGGCGCGGCCGGATGCCGGCCGTCGAGCCGATATTCACCACCACGCCGCCGCCCTGGGCCGCGAACTGGGGCAGGCTCGCCTGGATCGAATGGAAGATCGACTTGACGTTGATCGCGTAGACGCGGTCGAACTCCGCCTCCGTCACCTCGTCCAGCGGCTTGTTGCGATGCGTCCAGCCGGCATTGTTGACGAGGATGTCGAGCCGGCCGCCATGCGCCACCGTGGCGGCGACCGCGCGGTCGAAATCCGCCCGGCGCGTGACGTCGCCGGCAAGGCTCGCCGCCGAGGCCCCGATCTCCTCCGCGACGCGGCGCCCGCCCGCCGCGTCGAGATCGAGGATCGTCACCTTCGCGCCCTCGCGGGCGAAACTCCGGGCGATGGCGGCGCCGAAGCCCGAGGCGCCCCCCGTCACCAGTGCCGACTTGCCGGCGAGCCGCCCGGTCATATCGCGGTCACTCCGAGCTGTTTCAGGAGGCCGAGATTGTCGAGCAGCGCCCAGTGCTCGACGAGCTTGCCGTCGCGGAACTGGAAGAGGTCGAGCACGCCGATGTCGATCGGCCGGCCGGTCGCGGCAAGGCCCATCAACTCGCCGCCATGCGTGCCCTTCACGCGCAGCCGCACCAGCACCTTCTCGCCCTCGGCGATCACGTCCTCGATCGGCAGCTCCATGTCGGGAATGCCGGGATGCAGGGCGTCGGCCAGCTGCTTGACGCCCTCCGGCCCGCGCACCTCGAAGGGCAGGCCGGGATCGTGGCG
This sequence comes from Aureimonas endophytica, assembly GCF_014642635.1. Lineage (GTDB taxonomy): Bacteria > Pseudomonadota > Alphaproteobacteria > Rhizobiales > Rhizobiaceae > Plantimonas > Plantimonas endophytica. The sequence continues at coordinate 38,713 of NZ_BMIQ01000011.1, read as the reverse complement.
CCGGAATTCGGGCGCGATATGCTCCCGCCACCAGGCCTCGTCGCGCCGCATGAAGGCGGCGAAATAGTCGCGCGCGAGCTGCTTGTTCTCGCTTTCGGTCGCCATGTCGTCCTCCCGAGATTGTTAGCGGCGTCGAAGCCGCGTCCCTCTCCCGAATCGGGAGAGGATGCCGGCAGGCGGGTGAGGGAGGCGTAGGACGCAAACGGTAGCGCTCTACGCTTCCCTCATCCCCCTGCCGGGACCTTCTCCCGGCTCGGGAGAAGGCGAAGTGGCATTGTCCCGCACCCCTTCAGATGTAGGGTGCGGTCGTCTCGAAGGCCGGGCGCTCGGCGACCTTGGCCCGCAGCGCGTCGAGGCGCGGCAGGGCGGGCGCCCAGGGCGCGTCGCGAAAGCGCAGGCGCAGATAGTCGAGCGCCACGATCGTGACGATCACCGCGACGTCCGGCGTGCCGCCGTCATAGGCCGGCGGGTCCGCCTCCAGCGCCCGGAAGCCGTCGAGAATGGTGCGCCGCCGGCGCAGGCCGACGCGATGCTCGCCGAAACCCGGATCGACCTGCATCGTGTTGGTGACGATGTTCGCCATGGCGTCGACGACGCCCATCGCCCGGCCGGCGAGGCTGATCGTCCGGTCGAGCGGGCCGGCGAGAAGCGAGGGCTCCGGCACCTTCTTCTCCAGCCAGAGCAGGATGAGGAGGCTCTCGGTCAGCGGCAGGCCCTCGCCCGTCGCGAGCGTCGGCACGCGCGCCGCGCTGTTCAGCTTCAGAAGCGCCGGATCGTCGGCCCAGGGGTTGACGATCTCCGTGCCGGACAGGTCGAAGCCCTTCTCGCCGAGCGCGATCCGCGCGATCCGCGCATAGGGCGAGGTCGTGTTGGTGAGAATCCGCATCAGGCGGCTGCCGCCGTGGCGCCGGGCGCCGCGTCGCGCTTCAGCGCGCTGTAGCCGAAGCGCGGGAAATGGACATGCACGGTCCCGACCCGCGCGTTCTCGTGCCGGATGACGATCTCGCGCGCATCGGCCGCGACGAGGATGCCGGCGATCGGATCGTTGGCGTCGTCGGTGCGGATGATGACGGCGTCGCCGGCGGCAAGACCGGACGGATCGTTCTCGGCGACGCCCGTCACCGCCTCCGGCTCGGCGTCGCGGGCAAGGGCGAGGGCGGCCTCGGCGCCGAGCGGCACGCGCTCGCCATGGCCGAGCGCGGCGACGCGCGCCATCCAGGCGAGGATCGTCGGCGTGAAGGGCAGGAGCCGGTCGGCCTCCTCCCCGGCATGGCTGCGCACGAACCAGAGCGTGTGATAGGCGGACAGATCGGCGGCGGACTCGCCCGGCCCGAGCAGGAAGGCCCGCCCGTCCTTCAGGATGTCGGCGAGATGGCCCATCTGCGCCGAAACGCGCTGGCGGTTCAGGGGAAGATCGCGCAGCGAGGCGGGTTTCGTGAAGTCGTGGCCCATGAAGGCGATGCGGTCCTCGATGAATTCCGGCGGCACGCCGTCGCCGATGATCGAGGTGGCGATCGAGGCGGCCGGGATGAAGCAGGTCGTGTCGGCCCACCAGGAGAGGATCGCGGCAAGCCCGGCCTGGCCCGCCGGATAGAGCGTCGGCTCGGGAAAGCGGCGCTCCAGCTCCTGGAAGATCAGCAGCGTGTCGCAATAGATGTCGGCGCCGATCTGGAGCACCGGCGAGCGGCGATAGCCGGCGGTCAGCGGCGCCGTGTCCGGGCGCGGCGGCCAGATCGGCGTCTCCACCGAGGACCAGGCGAGCCCCTTGTGGCCGAAGGCGAGGCGCACCTTCTCGCCGAAGGGCGACAGGTCGTAGTGATGCAGGATCAGGTCTGGCATGGCGGTTCCTCCCAGAACGCGGCTTGATCTCTCGCCCTCAGCCGAGGCAGCGCTCGAAGATCTCTTCGGCCTGACGAACGGTCATCTTGCGCGCCGAGGGGCAGGCGATGACCGTGTGGTCGTTGGTGCTTTTCGGATCGAAGTCCCGCGCCGCGATGCCGGCATAGAGGCCGGGCACGGCGCGCTCGGCCATCTCGCGCACGCGGGCTCCCGGCAATTGCTCCGGCGTGAAGCGCTCGGGGAAGCCGATGTCGCGGTAGAGGTCGCGGATCGCCTCGGCGCAGCCCTCGATGATGCCGGCGCGGGTGAGCCCCTGCGTCTCCACCTTCAGCGCCTCGGCGAAGGGCTTCACCTTGTCCGGCAGGACGGCGAGATTGAAGGCGACGACATGCGGCAGAAGCACGCCGACGCCATAGGGATGGGGCAGGTCGAGATGACCCTCCAGCGGCAGGGACAGGGCATGGCCATGGCCGAGCCGCGCATTGCCGCAGGCGATGTTCGCCATGCAGGAGGCGACGAGATTGGCCTCCCGCGCCGTCTCGTCATCGGTATTGATCGAGGCGCGGAGCGAGCCGTATTGCAGGCCGACCGCGTGAATCGCCAGCGCGTCGGTGATCGGCGAGCCGATGGCGCTGAAATAGGCCTCCGCCGCATGGGTCAGCGCGTCGACGGCGGGCAGCGCCGCGACGCGCATCGGCAGCGAGCGCAGCGTCACCGGGTCGAGGATCGCCGCGTCCGGAAAGCTGAGGGGACCGCCGCCGAGCAGCTTCAGATGCCGCTCCTCGTCCTTGACGATGGTCCATTGCGAGACCTCGGAGCCGGAGCCGGCCGTGGTCGGCACCATGATCATCGGCAGGGCCTTTTTGTCGAACTTGCCGACGCCGGTGCATTCGGCCATCGGCTTGTCGTTGGTGGCGACGATGGCGATGCCCTTGCCGGTGCACATCACCGAGCCGCCGCCGATGCAGACGACGCCATCGATCCGCTCCTGGCGCACGCGCCGGCCCTCCGCGTCGATATGCGAGCAGCGCGCGTCGATGCCGCATTCGTCGAAGCGGGCGATCTCGATGCCGGCCTCGGCCAGGGAGGCCAGCGCGGCGGCGTGGAAATCCTGGTTCGAGATGACCGGATCGGAAACGACGAGGACGTGGCTCATCTTCAGGTCGCGCGCCAGCCGGCCGATGGTGGCGAGCGAGCCCTGGCCGGCGACGATGCGCGTCGGCATGTAGAAATTGCTGATCAACGACCTCTCCTCCCGGTCCGCCGCGGCCCTGTCGCCTGCCGGAACTCTGGCGCGGCGCCGGCGGGCCGCGCCAATAGGGCTTTTGTCCATCCCTCATCGCCGCGCCCTATGGCGTGGCGGCAGCGGGCGTCAGCCGTGCTTGACGATGGTGGTGCGCAGCGTCGAGGCGTCGTGCAGCGCCGCGAAGCCCTTCTCGCGGCCATGGCCGGACTTCTTCATGCCGCCGAAGGGCAGCTCGATGCCGCCGCCCGCCCCGAAGGCGTTGATATAGACTTGGCCGGCCTTGATGCCGCGCGCGACGCGCAGTGCCCGGTTGCCATCGAGCGACCAGACGGCGGCCATCAGCCCGTAATCGGTGCCGTTGGCGAGGCGCACCGCATCGGCCTCGTCCTCGAAGGGCAGGACGGAAAGGACGGGGCCGAAGACCTCCTTCGTCGCCAGCTCGTTGGCGCGCGGCACCGGGCCGTAGATGCGGGGCGCGAGGAAATAGCCGCCCGCCGGCACGCCCTCGGCGATCCGGCCTTCGGCGAGGACCGGCACGGAGGCTTCCTCCGCGCGGGCGAAGAAGCCCTCGATCCGCCGCTTCTGCGTGGCGTTGATGACGGGGCCGAGATCGCGGTCCATCTCGGGCGTGCCGGCGGTGAGCTTGCCGAAGCGCTCGGCCAGCGCCTCGACCACGCGCTCGTAGGACGCCTTCTCGACGAGGACGCGCGAGCCGGCCGAGCAGGTCTGGCCGGCATTCTGCACCATCGTATTGGCGATCACGGTCGCGGCCATGTCGAGATCGGCATCGCCGAAGAGGACATGCGGGCTCTTGCCGCCGAGTTCCAGCGTGCAGCCGATATGGTTCCGGGCGGCAGCGGTCTGGATCAGCGTTCCGACTTCGGGGCTGCCGGTGAAGGAGATGAAGTCGATGTCCGGATGGCCGGACAGGGCCGCGCCCGCCTCATCGCCGAGGCCGGGCACGATGGCGAGGGCGCCCTCCGGGAAGCCACATTCGGCCGCGAGCTCGGCAAGGCGCAGCGGCGTGAGGCAGGCATCCTCGGCCGGCTTCACCACGCAGGCATTGCCCATGGTGAGCGCCGGGCCGACGGTGCGGCCGAACATCTGCGCCGGATAGTTCCAGGGAATGACATGGGCGGTGACGCCGTAGGGCACGCGCTCGGTGGCGACGAAATAGCCGGGCTGGAAGGGAATGGTCTCGCCATGCACCTTATCGGCCGCGCCGCCGTAGAATTCGAAATAGCGGGCGGTCGCCACCATGTCGGCCCGCGCCTGCTTCATCGGCTTGCCGGTGTCGCGCGCCTCGATCAGCGCCAGCTCCTCGGCATGGGCCTCGATGGCGAGCGAGAGCTTCGTCAGAAGCCGGCCGCGCTCGGTGGCCGAGAGCCGCCCCCAGGCGCCGCCCTCGACGGCGCGGCGCGCCGCCTTGACGGCGCGGTCGACATCCTCCGCCCCGCCCGCCGCGATCTCGGCGAAGGCGACCCCTTCCGCCGGCGCCACGACCGGCACGGTGCGGCCGGACGCCGCCGGGCGCCAGTCATTGTCGATGAAGACGCCCTTGGCGGCGCTGATGGTCTGAGGATCGGCGTGGATGTTCATGGGGGCGCTCCTCGCATCCGTGGTCCGAAAGGCGCGGCGGACGCGCCGGACGGCGAGCCCTCCGAGCTCCAGCCGTCCTCCCCGGCGCGTCCGCGCGACCGGCTCGAGCCGAGGTATCCGCCTCCTGGCCCGCGACCGCCAAGACAAGTTTGCGCTTTCCCGCATAGGCCGGCGCTATGGCCTATGTCGAACGGTTGAAGAGCGGGGAGCGGCGCGGGAAGCTTCGCCTTCTCCCGAGCCGGGAGAAGGTCGCGGCAGCGGGATGAGGGAGTGACGGGCGCCAACGCCGGCGCCCTACGGCTCCCTCACCCGCCTGCCGGCACCCTCTCCCGGCTCGGGAGAGGGACGCGGTGGCGCGGTCGGTTCAGCCGCTGACCCGCATCTGCGCGCCGCTCCAGGCGCCGGAGCGCACGAGGTCGCGCAGGGTGCGGCGGCAGAGGGATTCCACGGCGCGGACCGCCTGGGAGAGCGGCCGGTCGATCGGCTCGACCAGGTGGACGGTGCGCAGGAAGGCCGGCTCGAAGGGCCAGGCGCGCAGGCGCCCGTCCTCCGTCTCGCGCCGGATGGCATGGGCGGGCAGGACCGAGAAGCCGAGGCCGCGCTCGACCAGCGTCTTGATCGCGCCATAGGCGTCGATCTCGATCGCGGCGCCGAGACGCGCGCCCTCGGCCGCCGCCTTTTCCTCCACCAGATCGCGCAGGCCGTGGCCGGGGCTCGGCAGGATCAGCGGCAGGCCGGCCAGCGCGCCGATCGGCACCGGCGCGCCCGCCGGCGGCAGGGCATCTTCGTCGGGATCGCCGGCCGGGCCGAAGAGATGCAGCGCCTCCGACAGGAGGCCGATGGAGCGCAGGCCCCGATCCTCGACGAAGGCGTAGAGCAGGCCGAGATCGACGCGCCCGAGGCGCAGCCAGTCGAGGACGTAGCCGCTCATCGCCTCGGCGATGCGCAGCTTCACCTTCGGCAACTGCTCCCGCGCGGCGAGGACGAGCGGCACGCCGAGCACCTGGGCGATGGAGGAGGGCAGGCCGAGGCGCACCTCGCCGGCGGGCTCCAGGCCGCTGCCGCGGATCTCGCGCTCGGCCTCCTCGAACTGGGCGACGATGGTGCGGGCATTGCGCAGGAGGATCTCGCCCGCCTCCGTCGCCTGCACGCCCTGCGGCGTGCGGAAGAGCAGCGGCACGCCGAGATCGGCCTCCATGTTGCGGATATGCAGGCTGAGCGAGGGCTGCGCGACGTTGAGCCGTTGCGCGGCGCGCGAGATCGAGCCGCTTTCGACGATCGCGACGAAGTAACGAAGCTGCCTGACATCCACGCGCGAATCCTCCCCTCGAGGAAGATAGCCCGCGCGCGGGTTGCCGTCAGGCGCGGCGTCGGGCCGCGCCGTCCATCGCGCCGCCGGCGCCGAATTCGCGCCGCAGCGCCTCGCTGTGCTCGCCGAGCGCCGGAACCTTGCGGAATTCGGCGTCGCGCCCGTCGAAGCGGGCGCCGGGCGCCAGATGGCGCACCGGTCCGGCCGGCGTCTCGACCGTGACGAAGCGGTTCTGCGGATGGCTCGCCAGATCCCGCATCGAGCTGACGCGGCCATAGGCGATGCGGGCGCGCTCCAGGCGCTCGATCATCTCCGCGCGGTCGGCCTTGGCGAAAGCGCCGGTGACGATGGCGTCGAGATGCGCGCGGTTGGCGACGCGGTGGCTGTTGTCCTTGAACAGGGGATCGGTCGCGACCTCGGGGGCCAGGAGCACGTCGCGGCAGAGATTGACCCATTCGCGCTCGTTCTGGATCGAGAAGAGCACCGCCGCCCCGTCGCGGCAGGCATAGGCGCCGTAGGGCGCGATGGTCGGATGGTTGAGGCCGCTGCGCGCCGGCTCCTTGCCGCCATAGACATATTGCAGATACGGCACGTTCATCCAGTCGGCGAGCGCGTGGTAGAGCGACACGTCGATATGCCGGCCCTCGCCGGTCCGGCCCCGGCCGATCAGCGCTTGGAGCACCGCCTGGAAGGCGGTCATGCCGGCGGCGATGTCGCAGACCGAGACGCCGACCCGCGCCATGCCGTGCTCGTTGCCGGTGATGGTCGACAGGCCGCTTTCCGCCTGGACGAGGAGATCGTAGGCCTTCAGGTCGCGATAGGGACCCTCGACGCCGTAGCCGGAGATCGAGCAGGTGATGAGGCGCGGGTTGCGCCGGCGCAGCGCCTCGGGCGCAAAGCCGAGCCGGTCGATGACGCCGGGCGCCAGATTCTGGACGAAGACATCCGCCCCGTCGATCATCCGGCGGAGCACCGCCTGGTCGTCCGCCTCCTTCAGGTCGAGGCAGATCGATTCCTTGCCCCGGTTCAGCCAGACGAAATAGGCGCTCTCGCCCATCACCAGCCTGTCGTAGCCCCGGGCGAAATCGCCGTCCGGCCGCTCGACCTTGATGACGCGGGCGCCGGCATCGGCGAGCCGGCTCGACAGATAGGGCGCCGCCACCGCCTGCTCGACGGAGACGACGACGAGATCCTGGAGATCGGTGTTCAAGGCCGGCGCTCCCGATGAAGACGAAACGTTTCCGGACCTTAGCGAGCGGAGGGCGGGAGCGGCCAATAGCGATGTCCTTCCTTGTCCATAGCGCTCCGCTATGGGCCGGGCCGCGATAGGGCGAAGCTATGAGGGACCACGCGAAACGCTATTTCCGCCAGGCGCCCGACGGACGCAGAGAGAGGAGGGGAGGAGGAAGCCCATGCCGTCCGCCATCGACAATGCCGCGCTGTTCCTGTTCGTGCCGGCCGACCGGCCGGAGCGCTTCGCCAAGGCCTTCGCGGCCGGGGCGGAGGCCGTGATCGTCGACCTGGAGGACGCCGTCGCGCCCGGCGCCAAGGATGGCGCGCGCGCCGGCCTCGCCGATGCCGGGGCGATGGTCGCGTCGGCGCCTTGCCCGGTGCTCCTGCGGGTCAATCCGGTCGGGGCCGCCGGCCATGCCGCCGATCTGGCGCTCGCCGCCGAACTGCCCTTCGCCGCGCTCGTCCTGCCGAAGGCCGAGGGCGCGGACGAGGTCGAGGCGGCGCGGCGCGCGACGGGCAGGCCCGTCGTCGCCCTCGTCGAAAGCGCCAAGGGGATCGCCAATGCCCGGGCGCTCGCCGGCGCCGCCGGCCGCCTCGCCTTCGGCTCCTTCGACTTCGCCGCCGATCTCGGCTGCCGCCACGAGCGCGAGGCGCTGCTTCTCGCCCGGCTGGAACTCGTGCTGGCGAGCCGGCTCGCCGGCCGCGCCGGGCCGGTGGACGGCGTGACGGCGGCGGTGCGCGACGAGGCCGCGATTCGGGGCGACGCCGCCTATGCCGCCGGCCTCGGCTTCGCCGGCAAGCTCCTCATCCATCCGGCGCAGATCGCGCCGGCCCGCGCCGGCTTCGGGCCGGGCGCCGAGGAGATCGCCTGGGCGACCCGCGTCCTCGCCGCCGGGCGGGCGGGCGGCGCGGTGGCGCTCGACGGCGAGATGGTGGACGCGCCGGTGCGGCTTCGGGCCGAGACGCTGCTTCGCCGTGCCGGGGGAGGCGCGGCATGAGCGCCCGCCCGCCGATCCGCGAGGCCGATCTCGTCGCCTCCGTCGCCGATGCCCTGCAATATATCGCCGTCTATCATCCGCCGAGCTTCGTGAAGAGCCTCGCGGAGGCCTATGAGCGCGAGGCGAGCCCGGCGGCGCGCGACGCCATCCGCCAGATCCTGATCAATTCGCGCATGGCCGCCTTCGGCCGCCGGCCGATCTGCCAGGATACGGGAACCGTGAACGTCTTCGTCAAGCTTGGCCTCGGGGCGCGGATCGAGACGACGCGCCCGCTCGCCGAGCTCATCAACGAGGGCGTCGCGAAGGCCTATACCGATCCCGACAACCCCTTGCGCGCCTCGATCGTCAGGGACCCGCTCTTCGGGCGCAAGAATACCGGCGACAACACGCCGGCCGTCGTGCATTTCGACGTCACCGCCGGCGACGCGCTGACGATCACCGTCGCGGCCAAGGGCGGCGGTTCGGAGAACAAGGCGAAATTCGCCAATCTCGCCCCCGCCGCCTCCGTCGCCGACTGGGTGGTGGAAACGGTGGAGACGCTGGGCGCCGGCTGGTGCCCGCCGGGCCTTCTCGGCATCGGCGTCGGCGGCACGGCCGAGAAGGCGATGCTGATGGCCAAGGAAGCGCTGCTGGAGCCGATCGACATGGCCGAGCTTCTCCGGCGCGGGCCCGCCTCGCCGCTGGAGGAACTGCGGCTCGAGATCTACGAGCGGGTGAATGCCCTCGGCATCGGGGCGCAAGGGCTCGGCGGGCTGACGACGGTGGTCGACGTCAAGCTCCGCTCCCATCCCTGCCATGCCGCCTCGAAGCCGGTCGGGCTCATTCCGCAATGCGCCGCCGACCGCCATCTCACCTTCACGCTCGACGGCTCGGGGCCGGCGAGGCTGGTGCCGCCCGACCTGTCGCTCTGGCCGGAGCTCGACAGGGCAGAGGCGGAGACCAAGGCCCGCCGGGTCGATCTCGATCGCCTGACGCAGGAGGAGGTCGCGACCTGGCGCGCCGGCGAGGCGCTGCTTCTTTCGGGGCGGATGCTGACCGGGCGCGACGCCGCGCACAAGCGGCTGGCCGAGATGATCCGGCGCGGCGAGCCGCTGCCGGTCGATCTCCGCAACCGGGCGATCTACTATGTCGGGCCGGTCGATGCCGTGCGCGACGAGGTGGTCGGCCCCGCCGGCCCGACGACCTCGACGCGGATGGACGGCTTCACCGATCTCGTCCTCGATGCCACGGGCCTTCTCGTGATGATCGGCAAGGCGGAGCGGGGGCCGGCGGCGATCGACTCGATCCGCCGCCATGGCGCGGCCTATCTCATCGCCGTCGGCGGCGCCGCCTATCTCGTCGCCAAGGCGGTGAAGGCGGCCCGCGTCCTCGCCTTCGAGGATCTCGGCATGGAGGCGATCCACGAATTCGTGGTCGAGGACATGCCGGTGACCGTCGCGGTCGATACGGAGGGCACCTCGATCCACCGCACCGGCCCGCCGCAATGGCGCCGACCCGCCATCACCCATGCCGGCGCGCCGCTCGCATCCTCGTCGTGATGCGACAGTCTCGCCGCGCCGTCGCGGGTGGCCTCTCGCCCTCCGCCTCGTCATCCCGGGCTTGACCCGGGATCCATGCCAAATCGGCTATGGCAGGGCATGGCGGGCGACAGGAGGGACAGATTTCCGACGTCTTCGAACGGAGAGGCAGAGGCATGGATCCCGGGTCAAGCCCGGGATGACGACGCGGATAAGGAAGTGGCAGGCATTGAGAGGCCTCGCTGTCGGCGGAGCGGAAGACCTTCAACCGTCGAACGGATTCGTCTCCTTCTCGAACGCCCGCCGCGCATTGAGGGCCGCGCCGAAGGCCGGGGAATGGAGGGGGGCGACGAGGCGGTAGGGTCTCGGATCGGCCTCCAGCCGTGCCGCGAACAGCGCGGGCAGCGGCGAGCCGGCGGAAAAGAGGCCGCCTGACCAGGAGACCGGGACACGCTCGTCCGCCGCGAAGCCGAGGCCGGCGCGCGTCGTCGCGACCAGCAGCGCCAGTTCCGAGGCGGCATCGCGGAAGAGCCCTTCCGCCGTTTCGTCGCCCTCGGCCGCCGCTTGCCCCACGAGCCGCGCCAGCGCCGCGATCGCCGTCCGCCCGCCCTGCCAGCGATTGTGCACGATGTCGACCAGTTCGAGATCGGCGCGAAGGCCGAGATGCGAACGCAGCCGGTCGTAGAGGGGCGTCCGCGAAAGGCGACCGTCGCTCATGCGCGAGAAGAGGCGCAGCGCTTCCCGGCCGATCCAGAAGCCCGAGCCCTCGTCGCCGACGATCTCGCCCCAGCCGCCGCAGCGCAGGCCCCGGCCGCGCCGCTCGCCATAGGTCATCGAGCCGGTGCCGCCGATGACGTTGATGCCGTCGGCAAGGCCGAGCGAGCCGGCCCAGCCGGCCACCATGTCGTTGTCGCAGGACAGGCGGCCGTGGCCGAGGGCACGCGCCGCGAGGGCGTCGAGCCGGAGGATCGCGTCCGGCACCTCGCCATAGGCGGGCAGGCCGAAGAAGGCCCGCGCGATCTCGTCGCGCGAGAAGCCCGCCTTGCCGCAGATCTCGGCGATGCCCGCCGCCAGCACCCGCTCCACCTCGGCGAAGCCGACCGACAGGAAGGCGGAGGTGCCGGTCTCGGCTTCGGCGAGCACCGTGCCGGCGCCGTCGATGAGGCAGAAGGCCGTCTTCGTGCCGCCGCCGTCGACGCCGAGAAAGGCGGCGCCCGGCGCCTCAGCCGGCATAGGGATGGATGGTGACGCCCTGGACGACGCGGTTCACCTCGCCCGATGGGAAGGGATTGTCGACGCTCTTGCCGAGCGCCAGCGAGGCCTGGAGGGCGAAGAGCTGGGCGTGGACGAGAAGCGGCAGCGCCGCCTGCCAGTCCGGCAGGCCGGCGAGCGCCGGCAGGGTCCAGGCGCCGGTGCCGCTCCCGGCCGCCTCCGCGCCGATGGCGACGACCTGGCCGCCGCCGAGCTGGCCGGCGAGCTCGGCGAGGATGTCGCGGTCATAGGCCCTGGCATGGGGATCGTTCGCGACGAAGACGAAGGCGACGCAGCGCTCGTTCAGCAGCGCCTTCGGCCCGTGGCGGAAGCCGAGCGGCGTGTCGGCATAGGCCAGCGCCTCGCCGGCGGTGAGCTCCATCACCTTCAGCGCCGCCTCGCGGGCGAGGCCCTTGAAGGCGCCGGAGCCGAGATAGACGATCCGCTCGAAGCGTCGCGCGGCGAGGGCGCCGATCTCCGGCGCGCGCGTGCCGAGGACGCTTTCGGCGGCGAGCGCCAGCGGCTCGGCGAGGTCGGAAGGGGCCGTCGCGCCGGTCAGCGCCAGGGCGGCGGCGAGCATCATCGAGGTGACGCTCGACGTCATCGCGAAGCCCTCGTCGTTCGAGCCGTCCGGCATCAGGAGCACGAGCGAACCCGCCGCGCCCTGGTGGCGGCGGAACAGCTCGCCCTCGCCGTTGCAGGTGACGATCAGGTGATGGACCTCGCCGAGGCACTGGTCGGCGAGCTCCGTCGCCGCGACGCTTTCCGGGCTGTTGCCGGAGCGCGCGAAGGAAACGAGGAGAACGGGACGCCCGCCGGCGAAGGCATCGGCGGGACGGGCGACGATATCCGTCGTGGCGATCGCCTCGACGCGCCGGCCGAGCGCCGCCGAGAGATCGGGGGCGAGGATCTCGCCGGCGAAGGCCGAGGTGCCGGCCCCGGTCAGGACGACGCGCAGCTCGGGGCGGGCGAGCAGGGGATCGAGAAAGGCTGCGATCTCCGCCCGCCGCGCGGCGATGCCCGCCGCCGTCTCGCGCCAGAGGCGCGGCTGCTGGGCGATCTCGCGCGCCGTCGCCACCGCCTTCTGCCGCTCGATCTGCGCCGGATCGAGACCCAGGATCGTGGTCGTCATGTCTGTCCTCGCGTCTGTCGCGCGCCGCTCAGGCGCCGAGCCGGCGCCCCGTCCGGGCGTCGAAGAGATGGATGTGGTCGGCCTGCGGCCGCACGGTGAGGCGCCCGGGGGCGAGCGGCGCGCGGTCGCGCTGGATCACCGTGCCGGCCGTGCCGCAAAGGCGGCCGTAGAGATGCGTCTCCGAGCCCGTCGGCTCGACGAGTTCGAGCTCGAAGGGCAGGGTGTCCGGGCCCGCCTCGCCGGTGAGGTCGAGATGCTCGGCGCGGATGCCGTAGACGAGCGCCTGACCTTCCGCGACGGCGAGGCCGGCGGGCAGCGGAATGCGGCCAGAGTTCGTTTCCAGGCGGAGGCCATTCCCCTCCGCGACGGCGGTGCCGTGGACGAGGTTCATGACGGGCGTGCCGATGAAGGTCGCGACGAAGAGATTGGCCGGGCGGTCGTAGAGTTCCAGCGGCGCGCCGGCCTGTTCCACCCGGCCGCCGTTCAGGATGACGATGCGGTCCGACATGGTCATCGCTTCGAGCTGGTCATGCGTCACGTAGATCGAGGTCGTGCCGAGCCGCTTCTGGAGCGCCTTGATCTCGACGCGCATCTGGACCCGCAGCTTGGCGTCGAGATTGGAGAGCGGCTCGTCGAACAGGAAGGCCTGCGGCCGGCGCACGATGGCGCGGCCCATGGCGACGCGCTGGCGCTGGCCGCCGGACAGTGCGCGCGGCAGCCGGTCGAGATAGGGGGCAAGGCCCAAGACCTCGGCCGTCTCCTCCACCGCCCGGCGGATCTCCGGCTTGGCGACGTTCCGCAGCTTCAGCGAGAAGCCCATGTTCTCGGCCACCGTCAGATGCGGGTAGAGCGCGTAGTTCTGGAAGACCATGGCGACGTCGCGGTCCTTCGGCTCGACGTCGTTGATGACGCGGCCGCCGAGCCGGATCGTGCCGGAGGTGACGTCCTCCAGCCCGGCGATCATGCGCAGCAGCGTGGACTTGCCGCAGCCCGACGCGCCGATCAGCGACACGAATTCGCCGTCGGCGACCTTGAGGTCGACGCCGTGGATCACTTCGTCGCGGCCGTAGCTCTTGCGCAGCTCGGCGATGTCGATGGCGGCCATGCGGGAAATCCGTTGGAAAGGCGGCGGATGGGGCGCTACTTGCCGGCGCCCGCCATCAGCCCGCTGACGAGGAAGCGGTTGAGGAGGAGCACGACGAGGACCGGCGGCAGGATGGCCAGCACGCCGGCGGCGTTCATCAGGCCGTAATCGACGTAGTTGCGCGTCACGAATTCCGGGATGAGCACGGTCAGCGGCTTGGTGGCGAGCGTCGGCGAGAAGACGAGCGGCACCATGAACTGGCCCCAGGCGCTGAGGAAGGTCAGGATCGCCGCCGCGATGAGACCGGGCGCGGCCAGCGGCATGACGATCTTCACCAGCGTATAGGTGCGGCCCGCCCCGTCGAGCCAGGCCGCCTCCTCCAGCGAGATCGGCAGCGACTGGTAGACGCTGCGCATCAGCCACAGCGCCAGCGGCAGGAAGGCCGAGACGTAGATCAGCGTCACGCCGAGATAGGTGTCGATGAGGCCCATCGCGATCATCAGGCGATAGAGCGGGATCATCACCGTATAGGCGGGGATGGCGAGCGTCGCGACGGTGAGGACGAAGAGGAGGCCGCGCCCGGGAAATCTGAGCCGCACGAAGGCGTAGCCGCCGAAGGCGGCGAGCGCGACCGTCACCACGGTCGCGGCGAGGGAGGTGACGAGCGAGTTGACGAAGGCGGCGGAGAATTGCGGCCAGACCGACTGGATCGTGTTGCCCTGCGAGGTGCTGGTGGCGCCGAGGAGCTTGCCGAAATGTTCGAGCGTCGGATGGTCGGGCCAGAGCGTCAGCTGCCGCGACAGGAGATCGGCCGGCGGCGTCAGGCTGGTGACGAGCGCCCAGTAGATCGGCCCGAGCGACCAGAAGAGGAGAAGGGCGACGGCGAGCGCCGTGCCGAGGCGCCCGGCGGCGCGGCGAAGGGCGGGGGAGGCGCTCATTCGTAGCGGGTCTCGCGATAGACGCGCAGCACATAGACGAGCGAGACGAGGAGCGAGGCGATCATCGCCAGCACCGACAGCGCCATGCCGTAGGAGAATTTGAGGTTCTGGAAGGCCGACATGTAGACCTGGATGATGACGGTGCGCGTGTCGAGGCTGGTGCCGGCGAGGATCCAGGCCTCGTCGAAGAGATTGAAGGCGAAGACGGTCGACTGCGACAGGGCGATGGCGAGGCCGCCGGAGATCAGCGGCAGCGTCACGAGGCGGAAGCATTTGACCGGGCCGGCGCCGTCGAGCTTCGCGGCCTCGTAGAGTTCCTTCGGAATGCTCTGGAGCGCGGCGAGGAGGATGATCGCCGTCAGTGGCAGCATGCGCCAGATATGGACGAGGGCGATGAGGACGAGCGCCGTGGTGCGGTCGTTGAACCAGACCCGCGGCCCGTCGATCAGCCCGAGCGCCTGGAAGGCGCCGTTGAGGAGGCCATAGCTCGGATTGTAGATCCAGAGCCAGACGAGCGCGTTCACCACCGGCGGCAGGCACCAGGGCAGGACGAGCGCGGCGAGCAGCCAGCGCCGCCCGCGCTTGATGCGGTTGAGGAGCAGCGCCGCGCCGAGACCGCCGACCGCCTGCACGGCGACCGCGACGATCACGTAGACCAGCGTGTTCAGCCAGGCCTGCTGCACATTCGCGTCCGAGAAGGACGAGGTGTAGTTCCGAAGCCCGACGAACGGCGTGCCCGCCCGCATCGGATCGATGCGGTACAGGCTGTCGATCAGCGTCGAGACGACGGGCAGGAAGACCAGCCCGCCCATGATCGCGACGATGGGCAGGACGAAGGCGAGGCCGAGCCAGGCCTCGTTCCGCCGTCCCCGAGGCTTCGGATGCCCCGCATGTTCCGTCGCGATCGCCGTCATCGGGCTTCTCTTACTGCTGGGCGGCTTCGGCGGCGGCGGCGATCTGCTTCACCGCCTCCGCCACGTCGATCTGGCCCTTGGCGGCCTGGTTGAGCGCGTTGGCGGCGGCGCCGGAAAATTCCGGATACCAGCCGGGCGTGCCTTGCGCGAAGAGCGGCTCGACGAGCGCGGCCTGCTGGAGGAGAACGTCGCCGCTGGCGAGCTTGCCGTCCGCGTTGAGCTTTTCGAGGACGCTGGTGCGCGTCGGCAGGTTGCCGAGGCTCGCATAGCCCTCCGCCTGGTTCTCCGGCTTCAGCAGCCAGGCGACGAAGGCGAGGCCGGCATCCGGCGCCTTGGCGGAGACGGGAATGCCGACCGCGCCCGGCAGGCCGAAGGTGCGGGACTTGTCCCCGACATTCGGCATCAGCGCCGCGCCGACCTGATCGGCGACCTGCGACTTCGACTTGTCGGAATAGACGGCGAGATTGCCCGCCCAGCCGGCGACGTCGAAGCTGATGCGCCCGCTCTTGAACAGTTCCTGGATCTCGACATCCTTGAGGCCGGTCGCGGCCGGGTCGATCAGCCCGGCCTTCAGCGCGTCGATCTCGAACTGCATGGCCTTGTAGCCGGCCGAATCCGGGCTGGTGAAGAGCGGCTTGAAATCGGCGTCGAAGAGATCGCCGCCGAAGGCCTTGGTCAGGAGATACCAGGCCGTCGCGCTGCCCTCGGTCGCCGAGAGCGGCAGGCCGATCGGATAGTCGGCGACGCCGGCCGCCTTGATCGTCTTCGCCGCGTCCAGAAGCGCCTGCGGCGTCTTCGGCGCCTCGGCGATGCCGGCGCGCTTCAGATGGTCCTTGTTGAGGATCAGGATGCGGAAATCGTTGTTGTAGGGCACGGCGAGGAGCTTGCCGTCGAACTGGAAGATCCGCGCGGTGGGCAGATCGGCGAGAAGCGCCGGATCGACCTTGCCGTCGAGGAGATCGTACCAGCCGGCCGAGCCGAACTGGCCGACCCAGGACCAGTCCACCTCGGTCGCGTCGGCCGGGGCGGTGCCCGCCACCATCGAGGTGACGATCTTGGTGCGGATGTCGTCCCAGCCGAGGCTCTGCATGTCGAGCGCGATGCCGGTCTCGGCGGTGAAGCGGTCGGTCATCGCCTTCGGCAACGTGCCCCAGGGCGGCAGCAGCACGGAAACCGCCTGCCCGGCCAGCGGCTTGGCGGCGTCCTCGGCGAGAGCCGGGGCGGCGAGGAAGAGCGGCAGCGCCGACAGGGCTGCGAGGAGGGACCTGCGTTTCATGCGGACTGCCTTTCTTCGGAACGGATGGGGGACGGGGCGGAACCGGCGGCGATCGCCACCGGGCAGGCGAGTTCGGCGAGGCGGTGCCGCCAGGGGGCGGGAAGGCCCTCGTCGGTGACGACACGGATCGCGGGGCCGAGCGGCGCCACGCGATGGACGAGGCGGCGGCCGAATTTCGAGGCGTCGGCGAGGAGCACGGTCTCGCTCGCGCGGGCGATCATCAAGGCGTTGAGATGCGCCTCGTCCTCGTCGAGCCCATACAGGCAGCCGTCCTCGGCCACCGCGCCGGTGCCGAGGAAGAGCTGGTCGAGACCGAGGCGGGCGACGGCCTCCATCGCCGCCGGGCCGACGGTCGAGGCGTTTTCCGGGCGCACGCGCCCGCCGATCAGCGTGACCTTCAGGTCGCGCGCGCCCATCAGCGCCTCGGCGATGGCGAGGCCGTTGGTGAAGATCGCGAGCGGCATCGGCTCCAGGCGGATGCGCCGGGCGAGCTGGAGCACCGTCGTGCCGGCATCGAGGAACAGGGCGCTGCCCGGCCGGATCCTCTCGAAGGCGGCTTCGGCGATGGCGCGCTTCTCGGCGAGATTCTCCCGCTCGCGCTGCTCGAAGGCCTCCTCGACGCCTGGCGCGGCGGCGATGGCCGCGCCGCCGTGATTGCGGGCGACGATGCCGTCGGCCTCGAGCCGCTGGAGATCGCGCCGGATGGTCGCCGGCGAGGCGCCGAGCGCGACCGCGATGTCCTGCACCGACGAGAAGCCGTTGCGGTACAGGAACTGGCGGATGCCGCCGAGGCGATCGTCCTTCATGCGAGACCGGACCCATGGTCGACAAGCCGGCGGAGGCCGCTGGCGGGATTTGAGCGAGCCTAGCTCATGTCCTGGGGCTGTCAATCACGATCGTGACGGTTTGCACGGTAAAACGCGCAAGGTTTTGACGATCCGTGACCATTCGGCGGATGCGGCGGCGGGAGGCTCCGCGCTCGGCGACCGGCGGGCGTCGCGCGGCGCGTCGGAACGGCGGCGCGATGCCTCGAGCGCCCGCGAACTTATGGACAGCCGCGCGCCACAGAGGCGATGACGAGCGGCCCCGATTGGCGCTAGAACCCTTCCAGGGAGATGGGAGGAGCAGGCATGTCGCGTGACGAGGCGAAGCGGACGGCGGACCGGCAGGCGGCGCTGGACTATCACGAGCGGCCGCGCCCGGGTAAGTTGGAGATCCGGCCGACCAAGCCCATGGCGACCGGCCGCGACCTGTCGCTCGCCTATTCGCCGGGCGTCGCCGAAGCCTGCCTCGAGATCGAGAAGAATCCGGCCGACGCCCGCCGCTACACCGCCAAGGGCAATCTCGTCGCGGTGATCTCCAACGGCACGGCCGTGCTCGGCCTCGGCAATATCGGGGCGGAGGCCTCGAAGCCGGTGATGGAGGGCAAGGCCGTCCTCTTCAAGAAATTCGCCGGCATCGACTGTTTCGACATCGAGGTGAACGAGCCCGATCCCGAAAAGCTCGCCGATCTCGTCTGCCGGCTGGAGCCGACCTTCGGCGCGGTGAATCTGGAGGACATCAAGGCGCCGGACTGCTTCCTGGTCGAGCGTCTGTGCCGCGAGCGGATGAAGATCCCGGTCTTCCACGACGACCAGCACGGCACGGCGATCGTCGCGGCGGCGGCGGCCACCAACGCGCTGCATGTCGTCGGCAAGCGCTTCGAGGAGATCCGCGTCGTGGCGCTCGGCGCCGGGGCCGCCGGCATCGCCTGCCTGAAGATGCTTCTGGCGATGGGCGTCCGCCCCGAGAACATTACGATGCTGGATTCCAAGGGCGTCGTGCACGACCGGCGCAACGACCTGACGCCGGAAAAGCGCGAATTCGCGATCGCGACCGAGAAGCGCACCACGCTGGAGGCGATGGAAGGGGCGGATCTCTTTCTCGGCGTGTCGGGGCCGGGCCTTTTGACGCCCGAAATGGTGGCGCGCATGGCGCCGCAGCCGATCGTCTTCGCGCTCGCCAATCCGATCCCCGAGATCATGCCGGAAGTGGTGAAGGAGATCTCGCCGGGCGCTCTCGTCGCCACGGGCCGCTCGGACTATCCGAACCAGGTCAACAACGTGCTCTGCTATCCCTTCATCTTCCGGGGGGCGCTGGATGTCGGGGCGACCGAGATCAACGAGGCGATGAAGATCGCCTGCGTCGAGGCGCTGGCGGCTCTGGCGCGCGCCACGATCTCGGCCGAGGTCGGCGCCGCCTATCAGGGCGAGCGGCTCGCCTTCGGGCCGGACTATCTCATCCCGAAGCCCTTCGATCCGCGCCTTCTCTCCACCATCGCGCCGGCCGTCGCCAAGGCGGCGATGGATTCGGGCGTCGCGACGCGCGATCTCGATCTCGACGCCTATCGCGAGAGGCTGCAGGGGCAGGTCTATCGCTCCGCCCTCATCATGCGCCCGGCCTTCGAGGCGGCGCGGCGCGGCAACCGCCGCATCGTCTTCGCCGAGGGCGAGGAGCCGCGCGTGCTGCGCGCCGCGCAGGCCATGGTGGAGGAGGGCATGACGCCGCCGATCCTCGTCGGCCGGCCCGACGTGGTCGAGGCCCGCATCGAGCGCGAAGGGCTGGACCTGCGGCCCGGCCGGCAGTTCGAGCTGGTCAATCCCGAGAGCGACAACCGCTTCCGCGACTACTGGACGAGCTATCACCGGGTGATGCGCCGCGCCGGCGTGACGCCCGAACTCGCCAAGACCATGCTGCGCACCAACAATTGCGTCATCGCGGCGGTGATGGTGCAGCGCGGCGAGGCGGATTCGATGATCTGCGGCACGATCGGCGAATATTTCTCGCATCTGAAGGACATCCGGCAGGTGCTCTCCACCGACGTGCAGCGGCCGGTGGGCGCCCTGTCGCTGATGCTGCTCGATCGCGGCCCGCTCTTCATCTGCGACACGCATGTCCATGCCGAGCCCGATGCCGAGCAGATCGCCGAGACGATGATCGCGGCGGCCCGGCACGTGCGCCGCTTCGGCCTGGAGCCGAAGATCGCGCTCTGCTCCTCCTCGCAATTCGGCAATGCCGACACGCGCTCGGGCCGCCTCGCCCGCGAGGCGCTGGCGATTCTCGACGCGCGCGCCGTCGGCTTCGCCTACGAGGGCGAGATGCACACGGACGCGGCGCTCGACCCGGTGCTGCGCGAGCGCCTCTTCCCCGACGCCCGCTTCGACGGGCCGGCCAATGTCCTCGTCTATACCAATGCCGACGCCGCCGGGGCGACGCGCAACATCCTGCGCTCGGTCGCCGAGGGACTGGAGGTCGGGCCGATCCTGATGGGCATGGGCAATCGCGCCCATATCGTCACGGCCGGCGTCACGGTGCGCGGCCTCCTCAACATCGCCGCGCTCGCCGGAACGCCGGTGTCGAGCTACAGCTGAGCGACGGGGAAGGCGGACACGGGGTCCGCGAAGAGGAGGCCTCCATGGAACGGAGCATCGAAGCCCGGCCCTCCGCCGGGACGGGAACCGGCCGATCCCGGCGGGGGCCCTTCGGGGCGCGCGCCGCCCGCCCGGCGCTGGTTTTCGCCTTCGCCACGGCGCTCTCGGCGCCCGCCTTCGCCGCCTCGCCCGCGCCGGCGGAGGGCGACAACGGCATGGTGGTGACGGCCCAGCATCTGGCGACCGATATCGGCGTCGAGGTGCTGAAGAGCGGCGGCAATGCCGTCGATGCCGCCGTCGCGGTCGGCTACGCGCTCGCCGTCGCCTATCCGACCGCCGGCAATATCGGCGGCGGCGGCTTCATGACGATCCGCCTGAAGGACGGCACGACCACCTTTCTCGACTTCCGCGAGCGCGCGCCGCTGGCCGCCACGAAAACCATGTATCTCGACAAGGACGGCGAGCCGATCCGGGGCGCCAGCACCGACACCTATCTCGCCATCGGCGTGCCGGGCTCGGTCGCCGGCTTCGAGACGGCGCGCGAGAAATACGGCACGAAGCCGCGCGCCGAGCTCCTGGCGCCGGCGATCCGGCTCGCCTCGGAGGGCTTCGCCCTGGAGGCCGGCGACATCCGCGCCTTCGCCGAGGGCAACGAGATGCTGGCGAAGGACGAGGCGGCGGCGAAGATCTTCCTGAAGGACGGCCAGCCGCTGGCGCTCGGCGCGACCCTCGTCCAGAGCGATCTCGCCAGATCCCTCACCGCGATTTCGGAGCGCGGACCCGACGCCTTCTACAAGGGCGAGATCGCCGATCTCATCGTCAAGTCCAGCCAGAGCGGCGGCGGCATTCTCGCCAGGGCCGATTTCGAACAGTACAAGGTGCGCGAGCTGAAGCCCGTCACCTGCACCTATCGCGGCTACGAGATCGCCTCCTCGCCGCCGCCCTCCTCGGGCGGGCTGGTGATCTGCGAGATCCTGAACGTCCTCGAAGCCTATCCGATCGCCTATCTCGGCTATGGCTCGGCCGAGACGACGCGGCTGATGGTGGAGGCGATGCGCCACGCCTTCGTCGACCGCAACACGGCGCTCGGCGATCCGGACTTCGTGGAGAACCCGGTCGGGAAGCTGACGAGCAAGGCCTATGCGGCCGAGATCCGCGCCCGCATCGATCCCTATCGCGCCGGGGTCAGCGACAAGCTGAAGCCGAGCGGCTTCGCCGAGGCGAAGGAGACGACGCATTATTCGATCATCGACAAGGACGGCAACGCCGTCGCCGTCACCTATACGCTGAACGGCTCCTTCGGCACGGGCAAGGTGGCGGCGGGCACCGGCATCCTTCTCAACAACGAGATGGACGACTTCACGGTGAAGCCCGGCGTGCCCAATCTCTACGGCCTCGTCCAGGGCGAGGCCAATGCCATCGCGCCGCGAAAATCGCCGCTCTCCTCGATGAGCCCGACCATCGTCTCGAAGGACGGCAAGCCCTTCATGGTGATCGGCAGCCCCGGCGGCTCGCGCATCATCACCATCACGCTCGAAGCCATCCTGAACGTCGTCGATCACGGCATGGACATCCAGGAGGCGATCGACGCGCCGCGCGTCCATCACCAATGGCTGCCGGACAAGGTGACGATCGAGCCGAACGCCCTGTCGCCCGACACGCTGAAGCTACTCGCCGGCATGGGCTACACGGTCGGCACTGATCCCGGCTGGACGATCTGGGGCGAGGCGGCCGGCATCCTGGTCGGCGGCAAGGACCTGAAGGAGGTCGAGGCCGGTACCGGCCGGCGCTATTACGGCGCGATCGACAGCCGCGCCAGCGCGGGAACGGCCAAGGGCTATTGATCCCCGCCCTCCACCCTCGGCCCGGCCCATGGGGCGGCCTATATGGAGCCCTTCGCAAGCGGTTGCGGGCAAGGTGAGGGGACGGACATGACGGGCGGTGTCGCGATCGTGACGGGTGCGGGCAGCGGCATCGGCCGGGCGGTGGCGACGGCGCTCGCGGCGGAAGGCTGGCGCCTCGTCCTCGCCGGCCGGCGCCGTGAGGCGCTGGAGGAAACGGCGGCGGGTCTCGCCGGCCCGTCGCTGGTGCTGCCGACCGACGTCGCGGACCCGGAGGGCGTCGCGGCCCTGTTCGACCGGACGATCGCGCATTTCGGCCGGCTCGACCTTCTCTTCAACAATGCCGGGACGGGCGCGCCGCCGGTGCCGATCGACGAATTGCCGCTGGAGGACTGGCGGCGCGCCGTCGACGCCAATCTCACCGGCGTCTTTCTCTGCATGCGGGAGGCCTTCCGCGTGATGAAGCGCCAAGTGCCGAAGGGCGGGCGGATCATCAACAACGGTTCGATCTCGGCCCATACGCCCCGGCCGCATTCGGCGCCCTATACCGCCACGAAGCACGGCGTCCTCGGTCTCACGAAGAGCGGCGCGCTCGACGGCCGCGCCCATGGCATCGCGGTCGGCCAGATCGATATCGGCAATGTCGCCTCCGACATGACGAGCCGCATGGCGACGGGCGTCCTCCAGGCGAACGGCACGGTCGCGCCCGAACCGGTGATGGCCCTCGACAACGTGGCGCGCAGCGTCGTCCACATGGCCTCGCTGCCGCTGGACGCCAATGTCCTGTCGCTCACCGTCATGGCGAGCACCATGCCCTATGTCGGGCGCGGCTGAGCCGAAGATCGCGCCAGGGAAACCTCAATGACGCTTTCGCTCTTCGACCTGTCGGGCCGGCTGGCCCTCGTCACCGGCTCCAGCCAGGGCATCGGCCAGGCGCTCGCCCTCGGGCTGGCGCGGGCGGGCGCTCGCATCGTCCTGAACGGCCGGGACGAGGCGAAGCTCGCCGCCGCCGCCGAGGCGATGCGCGGCGAGGGGTTCGACATCGCCCATGCCGCCTTCGACGTCACCGATCTCGCCGCCGTCCAGGCCGGCATCGCGCGGATCGAGGCGGAGATCGGCGCGATCGACATCCTCGTCAACAATGCCGGCATCCAGCGCCGCGCGCCGCTGGAGGACTATCCGGCCGAGACCTGGGCGGAGATCATGCGGGCGAATGTCGATTCGGTCTTCTTCGTCGGCCAGACCGTGGCGCGCGGGATGATCGCGCGCGGACGCGGCAAGATCATCAACATCGCCAGCCTCCAGGCCCATGCCGCCCGCTATTCGATCGCGCCCTATACGGCGACGAAGGGCGCGGTCCTGAACCTCACCAAGGGCATGTGCACCGACTGGGCGCGGCACGGGCTCCAGATCAACGCCATCGGACCCGGCTATTTCGAGACGCCGCTCAACCAGGCGCTGGTCGAGGACCCGGCCTTCAACGACTGGCTGACGAAACGCACGCCCGCCGGCCGCTGGGGCCGGGTGGAGGAATTGCAGGGCGCCGCGATCTTCCTCGCCTCCGACGCCTCGAATTTCGTCAACGGCCAGATTCTCTATGTCGACGGCGGCGTGCTGGCGACGCTCTGACGCCGCCGCGCCTTCCGACACCGGCAGACCCTTCCGCTTCGTCATCCCGGCCTTGAGCCGGGATCCATTCCAAGCCCGTCACGACGGGGGAGGAGCGATGGGAAGGGCGCGCGTCTGCGGCCGTCTCGATGCGGCGCGGCCGAGGCATGGATCCCGGCTCAAGGCCGGGATGACGATG
This sequence comes from Aureimonas endophytica, assembly GCF_014642635.1. Classification (GTDB taxonomy): domain Bacteria; phylum Pseudomonadota; class Alphaproteobacteria; order Rhizobiales; family Rhizobiaceae; genus Plantimonas; species Plantimonas endophytica. The sequence goes on along the minus strand of NZ_BMIQ01000011.1, from coordinate 15,319 downwards.
CGGAGACGACGCGGGCGAGCACTGATGCGGCGGTACGACGCTCTGACGCCGCCGCCCGTCAGCAGCCGCGCGCCCGGACGTAGATCGCGTAGATCGAGGTCGTCGCGGCGATGAAGAGGCGGTTCCGCTTCGGGCCGCCGAAGCAGAGATTGGCGACGACCTCCGGCACCAGGATCTTACCGAGGCGCGTGCCGTCGGGATGGAAGACATGGATGCCGTCGGCGGCGCTCGACCAGACGCGGCCTTCGGTATCGACGCGCATCCCGTCCGGCACGCCCTTGTCGATCGTCGCGAAGACCTCGCCGCCCGCGAGGCGGTCGCCCTCGACGCGGAAGCGGCGGATATGGCGCCGCCCCTGCGGATCGTGGCTGCCGGCGGAATCGGCGATGTAGAGCAGCGACTGGTCGGGCGAGAAGGCGAGCCCGTTCGGCTGGCCGAAATCCTCGGCGACGCGCGTCACCGCGCCGCTGGCGGGATCGATGCGGTAGACGCCCTGGCAGGGCTGTTCCTGCTCGGCCTTGTGGCCCTCGTAATCGTCGCGGATGCCGTAATTCGGGTCGGTGAACCAGACCGAGCCGTCGCGATGGACGACGACGTCGTTCGGCGAATTGAGGCGCCGGCCCTCGAAGCTCTCGGCAAGGACGGTCAGCCCGCCGTCCGGCTCCGTGCGCGTCACGCGCCGGGCGCCGTGCTCGCAGGAGACGAGGCGTCCGGTATTGTCGCGCGTATGGCCGTTGGTATGGCCGGCGGGCGCCCGGAAGACATGGGTGCCGACCTCTGGAATCCAGCGCAGGATGCGGTCGTTCGGGATGTCGCTCCAGAGGAGCGCGCCGGCATCGCCGAACCAGACCGGCCCTTCCGCCCAGCGGCAGCCGGTATGCAGCCGCTCCAGCGCGACATTGATGAGCGCCACTTCGGCGAAACGGGGATCTTGAACGTCGTAGAGCATCGGGACAACTCAGGCGCGGCCGGATTTCGGGCCACCGGCGATAGTGATGATGGCGATGATGATAAGGCCAGTGAGCAGGAGGCGTAAGCCGGCGCCGACGCCGAAGGTGTTGAGCATGGTGACGAGGAGATAGAGGAAGAGCGAGGCGCCCCAGAGCCCCGCGACATTCGACTGGCCGCCCGAGACCGAGGAGCCGCCGACCACCACGACCGCGATCGAGGCGAGGAGATATTCCTCGCCCATGTTCAGCGACGAGCCGCCCGAGAAGCCGGCGAGGACGGCGCCGCACAGGCCGGCCAGCGCGGCGGAGAGGACATAGGTCAGAAAGCGCACCCGGTCGACGCGGATGCCGGCGAGCCCGGCGGCGCGGCTGTTCTGGCCGATGGCCGAGACGGAGCGGCCATAGACCGTGCGATGCAGGAGGACGGCCATGACGAGGCAGAGGGCGAGCGTCGCGATGGCGAGATAGGGAATGCCCGCGACGCGCCCGGTGGTGAAGGCGGCGAAGCCCTCCGGCGGGCGCACGCGCAGGCCCCGTCCATAGGCGATCGCCACCGACTGGACGAGGAAGCTCGCCGAAAGCGTGGCGATGATCGGCGGGATGGAGAGAAGGCGGATCAGCGCGTAGTTGAAGCAGCCGACGGCGATGCCGGTGCCGAGCGCGGCGGCGAGGCCGAGCGGCACCAGCGCGTCCCGCCCGTCCATCACCACCATGGCGATCGTGCCGGCGAGCGCGATCGTCGCCGGGATCGACAGGTCGACATTGCCCGGCCCCGTCGTCACGACGAACATCTGGCCGAGGCCGACGATCACATACATCGTGGCGAAGGTCAGCGCCGTCGTCAGGATCTGGCCGGCGCCGGTGCCGCCGGTGAAGGCGACGGTGGCGGCGAAGATCGCCAGCGCCCCGGCGAAGGAGAAGGCCCAGGGCATCCGGCCCATGCCGCCGAGGCGCGGCTTGCGGACGGCCGCGCTCATGCCGCCTTCCTTTCGGTCTGGTTGACGAGGGCCCGCAGCGCCAGGACGACGATGAGGATCGCGCCCTGCGCGCCGATCTGCCAGTCGGGCGAAATGCGCAGGAAGGAGAGAAGCGAGCCGGCGAGCGTCAGCGTCAGGGCGCCGAGGACGGCGCCGACCGGCGAAACGCGCCCGCCGGTGAACTCGCCGCCGCCGAGAATGACGCCGGCGATCGAAAGCAGCGTGTAGCGCAGCGCGATATTGGCGTCGGCCGAGGTGGTGAGCCCGACGAGGACAAGGCCCGACAGCGTGCCGAACAGGCCGCAGAGCCCGTACATCGCCATCTTGGCCTTGAGCAGCGACCAGCCGGCGCGGCGCACCGCCTGCGGGCTGCCGCCGGCGCCGCGCAAAACGGTGCCGACCGAGGAGCGCATCAGGAAGAGATGCGTGACGAGCGCGAGGACGGCGCTGGCGAGAATGGCGAAGGGCACGAGCGGCGTCTTCAGCTTGACGAGGGCGGAGAGCCAGGCCGGGGCGCTGCCGCCGGGCGAGGGCAGGAGCAGCACCGCCGCGCCGAGCCAGACGAAGCTCATACCGAGCGTCACGACGATGGAGGGCAGGTTGCGCCAGTGGATCAGGGCGCCGAGCCCGGCATAGACCGCGATGCAGCCGAGAAGGGCGAGGATGCCGAGAAGCGGCGAGACCGGCAGGATCGTCGCGCCGATACAGGCGACGAGGCTGACGAAGGCGCCGATCGAGAGATCGAGATCGTTGACGGTGATGACGCAGAGCTGCGCGATCGTCGCGAGCGCGATCGGCAGCGCCAGGTTCAGCATTAGGTTGAGCCCGAGATAGCTCATCGCCCGCGGCTGGACGATGAAGATCACCGCGAGGATCAGGACCAGCGAGACCGGCGGCAGCGCGGCGCGCAGGAAGCGCGGATTGGCGAGAAGGCCGTTCATGCCGCTTCGTCCTCGAAGGAGGACTGGAGGATGCGCCGTTCCGAGAGTTCGTGGCGCGGCAGGTCGGCGACGATGCGCCCGGCGCGGAAGACGTAGATGTGATCGCAGCTCTTCAATTCGTCGAATTCCGTCGTGTACCAGACGAAGGTCCGTCCCTTCGCCGCCTCGGCCCGCACCAGGGCGTAGACTTCCTGCTTGGTGCCGATGTCGACGCCGCGCATCGGGTCGTCCATCAGGATGATGTCGGCATCGGAGGCGAGCGCTCTGGCGAAGAGCGCCTTCTGCTGGTTGCCGCCCGAGAGGGTCAGGATGTTGTTGTCCATGTCCGGCGTGCGGATGGCGATGCGGCGCTGCCAGTCCTCCTCCAGCCGGCGCGAGCGCGCCGGATCGATGAGGCCGAAGCGCTGGAGGGCGCCGAGCGAGCGGATCGTGACGTTCTCGCCGATCGACCAGAGCGGAAAGACGCCGTCCGTCTGGCGGTCGCCGGCGACGAAGGCGACGCGGCCGTCGAGCCGCGCATAGCGCGAGCGGCGATAGGCGGCGTTGTGGAGAAGGACGAGGAGCCCGGTCTGGCCGTGGCCGGCGAGCCCGGCGAGCCCGACGATCTCGCCGCGCCGCGCCTCCAGCCGGATCGCGCCGCCCTTCGGCGTCGCGGCAGAGGCGACGACGGGCGCGGCCGAGCGCTCGGCCGCGGCGGCTTCGCCGTCCTCGCCGGTCTCGTGCGCCGCGACATGGCCCATCGCCTCGACCAGCGAATGGCGGTCGAAACGGGCGGCGGGCCGCAGATCCACCACGCGCCCGTCGCTCATCACCGCGATGCGGTCGCAGGTCGAGAGGATCTCGCCGAGAATATGCGAGATGAGGATGATCGAGCCGCCGGCGCCGACGAAGCGGCGCACGAAGGCGAGAAGCTGGGCGGCGACGCTGGCATCGAGCGAGGAGGTCGGCTCGTCGAGGATGACGAGGCGCGGCGCCTCGCCCGTCGCGGCGAAGGTGCTGGCGATCTCGACCATCTGGCGCTGGCCGAGGGCGAGATCCGACACGAGCTCAGTCGGGCGGATGCCGTGGCCGGGAAAGATCTCGTCGAGCTTGGCCGTGATCAGCGCGCCGGCGCGGGCGCGCCAGCCGAACCCCTTCAGGGCCGGCTGGCGGATGCGCGTGTTCTCGACCACCGAGAGGTTGGGGCAGAGCGAGAGTTCCTGGAAGACGCAGGCGACGCCGCCGGCCCGCGCCCGCGCGACGCCGTAGCGGGCGGTGAGATCCTCGCCGCCGATCGCCAGACCCCCCTCGTCCGGCAGGACATTGCCGGCCAGAACCTGCATCAGGGTCGACTTGCCGGCGCCGTTATGCCCGGCAAGGCCGAGACATTCGCCCGCCCGGATGTCGAGATCGACCCCGCGCAACGCCCGCACCGCCCCGAAGCTCTTGGCGATGCCGGTGAGGCGGATGAGGGGTGCGGCGGGGGAGGGAGTCTTTTCCGCTCCGGACTGCTTTTCCCCTGCGGACTGGGACATGTGGGACTCGGCCTATCGAAGCGGATCGGGTTGGGATTACGAGAAGAGACGCCCGTCGCTCCGCCGGACGGAAGGGCGCCATTCCTCTCCCCGGCGGGGAGAGGGTGGACCGCGAAGCGGGCCGGGTGAGGGGTCGGCGAAGCCGAGCGCCGTCAGCATTGGACGGCGCCGGAGCGCCGCCCCTCATCGGCCTGCCGGCCACTTCTCCCCGCAGGGGAGAAGAAGGCGGCGGAGCCGTCGCCCGGAAGGGGTAGGCCCCTCTTACTTCTTCGCCGCCGCGATCACCTTCTTGGCGTCGTCGAGCGAATATTCGACATTGGCGACGCCGCCGGCCTGCGTGTTCTCCAGCGCCTTTTCGAGGCCCGCCTGGTCGATCGACAGGAAGGGCACGACGAGGTCCTTCGGCACGTCCTGGCCGTCGAGGATCTGCTGGGCCACCCAGAAGGCGAGGGTGGAGACGCCCGGGGCGATGGAGACCGACATGGTCTCGTAGCCGGAAGCGTCCTTCTGTGCCTTCCACCAGCGCAGCTCGTCGTCGCGATTGCCGAGGATGATGGTCGGGGTCGGGCGCCCGGCCGCCTTGAAGGCTTCCGCCGCGCCGAAGCCGTCGCCGCCCTGCGTCACGACGCCGACGACCTGCGGCAGGCTCGGCAGCACGCCCGCGACCGACTTCTGGGCGACGGTCTGCGTCCAGTCGCCCTGCACGGCGCTGACCACCTTGAACTTCGAATTGGCGGAAACGCCGGCGGCGATGCCGTCATGGATCTCGGTATCGACCGAAGTGCCGGCGAGGCCCCGGATCTCCAGGAGATTGCCGCCGTCCGGATAGCGCTTGGCGAGATAGTCGAGCTGGCCGGCGCCCATCTTCTTGAAGTCGACCGCGACGCGCCAGGCGCAGGGCTCGGTGACCACGCCGTCGAAGGAGACGACGACGATGCCGGCGTCGCAGGCTTCCTTCACCGCGCCGTTCAGCGCCGTCGGCGAGGCCGAGTTGATGACGATGGCGCTATAGCCCTGCAGGATCATGTTCTGGATCTGCGCGGCCTGCTCGGTCGCCTGGTTCTCGGCGGTGGTGAAGGCGTCGGCGCTCTTCACGACGCCGTCCGAGACGGCCTTGCCCGTGATCTTCTTCCAGCTGTCCAGCATCGCCTGGCGCCAGGAATTGCCGGCATAGTTGTTGGACAGGGCGATGGTCTTGTCCGCCGTCTCGGCGAAGGCCGCGCCGGAAAGCCCGCCGACGAGCGTCGCGGCGGACAGAGTGAGTGCGAGAATCGTCTTCAAGGCTTCCTCCCCAGGATGCCGACCTCCCAGTCGGCGGCCGCGGCGCGATGGCCCGGCATGGCATCGGCGGCGAGAGTGCGGCAGGGCGCGGCGGCGGAGAAGCCCGGAACCCGCATGTCTTTTGCGGGAACCCGCAACCGTGCTGCCGGATCGCGCCGGCCGGGCGTCGCCTTTCCCCTGGTGCGGCGGCGCCGAACGTGATGCACTTCAATGCGATGACGCAAGCGGTTCAGCCCCTCGCTTCCGCCGAAGGCGGCGCGCTCCGGCCGAGGCTCGGCCCGGAGGCCGTGTTCCGGCGCCTGCTCCACGTGTCGAAGGCGCTGGCCGGCCAGCTCGACTTCCAGACCGCCATCCAGGCCGTGTCGGACGAGTTGCAGGACGTGCTGCCGCACGACCATCTCGACGTCTGCATCCTGCGCCGCGACATGCATGTCGCCTACGAGGCGGGCGCTCATACCGACTGGAGCCTCAACGAACGGCCGCATCCGGTGGAGGGCAGCCCGATCCGCGCCGTGCTTCTCGGCGAGACGCCCTTCATGATGACGGGCGACGCGATGGTCGATCCGCGCTTCCACTTCGCCGGGGCCTTCGCCCATCCGATCCTCGACGCGGCGCTGCGCAGCCGCATCCACGTGCCGCTCCTGGTGCGCGGCGAGATCATCGGCGCCTTCTCCTGTTCCAGCCGGGCGCGCGATCTCTACGACGAGGCGGACATTCCCTTCGCCCGGCATGTCGCCGACATGCTCGCCCCCTATTTCTTCGCGCTGCGCGCCACGGAGGACGCCCGCCGGCTCGCCATCGAGGAGGCGGAGGGGAGGGCGCGCGAGGAGGCCTTCCGCGAAGGGGCGCTGCGCCTCACCGAGGAGCTGGAGCGCGAGCGCCAGCGCATCGGCATGGATCTCCACGACCTGACGCTCGCCGACCTGACGCGCCTCCTGCGCCATGTCGAGCGGCTGCGCGGCGAGGCGGCGCTCGCGCCGGACATGCTGGAGCCGATCGCCGGCGGGCTCGGGCGCTGCATCCGCGAGCTGCGGGAGATCATCGACGACGCCCGGCCGAACATCCTCCAGCTCTTCGGCCTCGCCGAAGGCATCGAGGACTTTCTCGGCCGGGCGCTCGGCGGCGGCGCGACGACCATCGCCTGGCGCTTCCTCGACCGGAGCGAGGGCTGCGTCGAGGACCTGGCCGAGCCCCTGCGCGTCGCGCTCTTCCGCATCGTGCAGGAGGCGGTGAACAATGCCGCCCACCATGCCGAGCCCTCGCTGATCGAGGTGGAGCTGCGCCGCGAGCGGCGGGGCGGGGCGGATTTCATGCTGATCGAGATCCGCGACGACGGCATCGGCTTCGCCTCGCTCCAGAGCCGCAAGCGGGTGGGCGGCATCCGCAACATGCAGACGCGCGCCCGCCTCGTCGGCGCGCAGTTCCAGATCCAGCGGCGCACGGACGGGCGCGGCACGGCGGTCGCGCTCTTCCTGGAGCTGCCGCCGCCGGTTCCGGCCGGGGAGGGAAGCGGCGCATGAAGGTGCTGATCGTCGAGGACGATGCCGTCCACCGCGCCTTCCTGCGCGAGGTGCTGGTCGGCACCCTGCCGGATTGCGAGCTGATCGAGGCCGAGAACGGGCTCGTCGGCGAGCGTCTCGCCCGCGAGCACGGCTCGATGAACGTCGTCGTCGATCTCCAGATGCCGCAGCGCACCGGCGTCGACATGGCGCGCACCCTCTGGCGCGAGCGCCCGGCGACCTCGATCATGTTCTGGTCGAACTATGCGGACGAGGCCTATGTGCGCGGCGTCTCGCGCATCGTGCCGGCGGGGGCCGCCTATGGCTACGTGCTGAAATCGGCCTCCGAGGAGCGGCTGGGCCTCGCCTTGCGCAGCGTCTTCCTCGAAGGCCAATGCGTCATCGATCGCGAGATCCGCTCGGTGCAGCAGAAATCGGCCGATCGCTCCGGCAGCTTCACCGATGTCGAATACGAGATCCTCACCGATCTCGCCCTCGGCCTCACCGACCGCCTGATCGCCGAGCGGCGCGGCATCTCGCTGCGCAGCGTGCAGAACCGCCTCCAGCAGATCTACGAGAAGCTCGGCGTCTACGACACCGACGGCGGCTCGGAGGCCTTCAACCTGCGCATGCGGGCGGTGACGCTGGCGCTCCTCCGCCGCCTCCTCAATCGCGGCAGCCTCGAACAGGCCGAGGCCGCCCTCCAGGACTGGCTGAAGCGCCCGCGCTGAGCTTGTCAGACAGAGGGCCGGGCGACGCTGGCGAGAAGCGAGGCCGCAAGCGCCAGCATGGTGAGGCCGACGAGGATGTCCAGCACCCGCCAGGCGCCGGGGCGCAGGAACAGCGGCCGGAGGAGCCGGGCGCCATAGCCGATCGCGGCGAACCAGGCGAAGCTGGCCGAAGCGGCGCCGAGGACGAAGAGCGGGCGGAGCGCCGGCGCCTGGGCCGAGCCGGCCGCGCCCATCAGAAGCACCGTGTCGAGATAGACATGCGGGTTGAGGAAGGTGAAGCCGGCGGTGGCGGCGAGCGCCCGGCCGAGCGTCAGACCGCCCGCCTGTTCCAGGGCCACGGCGCCGGGCGCCGCCGCGCGGCGCAGCGCGACAAACCCGTGCCAGCCGAGAAAGCCGGCGCCGCCCAGCGCGAGGAGGCGCGTCAGCTGCGGCGCGGCGGCAAGGAAGGCGCCGATGCCGGCGACGCCCGCTGCGATCAGAAGCGCGTCCACCGTGCCGCAGAAGAGCACGATCGGCCCGACATGCTCCCGCCGCAGCCCCTGGCGCAGCACGAAGAGGTTCTGCGCGCCGATCGCCATGATCAGCGCGGCCGAAAGGGCGAAACCCGACAGGAAAGCGAAAACGGGACCGGTCATGGCCGCGTCTCCTGCCCGTCGGGCGCCCAGAAGTAAAACTTGGTTTTCTACGCCCGATGAAGCAGAACTTCATCCATGCTGGACTATGCCGCTCTCGCCGCGCTCGGTGCCGTCATCCGCGAGGGCAGTTTCGAGCGGGCGGCCGGGGCGCTCGGCATCACGCCCTCGGCCGTTTCGCAGCGCGTGCGCGGGCTGGAGGAGCGGCTCGGCGCCATTCTCGTCATTCGCGGCCAGCCCTGCCGGCCGACCGAGCTCGGCCGCGCGCTTCTCGCCCATCTCGACCGGGTGCGGCTCCTGGAGGCCGAGATCGCTCCGGCCCTCGGCAGCACGGGCGCCGGGACGCCCGCCGTCCTGAAGGTGGCGGTGAATGCCGACAGCCTCGCCACTTGGTTTCCGGCGGCGGCGGCGGCCTTCGGGCGGGACGCGGGCGTCCTTCTCGACCTGACGCTGGACGACGAGGCGCATACGGCCGACCGTCTGCGCTCCGGCGAGGTGATCGGTGCCGTCACCGCCGATCCCGCGCCGGTGCCGGGCTGCCGCACGAGCCCGCTCGGCAATCTCTCCTATGCCGCCTGCGCCAGCCCCGACTTCCTGGCGCGGCATTTCGCGGGCGGCGTGACGGCGGCGGCGCTGGCGCGGGCGCCCGTTCTCGGCTTCGACCGCCGCGACCGGCTCCAGGCGCGCTGGGCGCGCGAGGCGCATGGCGTCGAGCTGGACGCGCCGACGCATTGGGTGCCCTCGACCCACGGCTTTCTCGATCTGGCGCTCGCCGGTCTCGCCTGGGGTCTCCAGCCCCTGGCGCTCGCCGGAGCGCCGCTGGCCGAGGGACGGCTGGTCGAGCTGCCGCCGAAGCGACGAGTGGCGGTGAAGCTTCACTGGACCGTCGCGCGCCTGCCCGTCACCGCGCTGCGCCGGCTGACGGACGCCGTCCGCGCCGCCGCGCGGACGAGCCTGGAAGAGGATTGAGGTGCCGACGCCTTGGTCGACAGGTGTCCACTTATCCGCTTCGTCATCCCGGCCTCGAGTCGGCTCCATCCCTCGATGGTTCCGCCGGGGAGACGGTTGAAGGAGAATGGCCGTCTTCGCCGCGACGGACTTGGCGTCGTCCTTCGACGTTAAGGCCGGAAGGACGGCGCCGAGCGGCGGCGAGCGGGCGCGGGGCCGGGGCCGTCCTCGATCAACGCCAGCAGCGCCTCGACATGAGCGAAGCGCTCCTCCGTCGTCTTCGACGGGCGCTCCTGCACGAGCCGGTTCTTCGCAAAGCGCCAGCCGCCCTTCGCACCGTCCTTCAGCCGGCGGCGCAGCGGTGCGGCGACATCCGGCGTGAGGCGGGCCGCGACGCCCTTCGAGCCGGCATCGAGGCGGCGGATGCCGAGCTCGCGGCAGCGCAGGCGCAGTTCCGCCAGCCGGAAGCCGCGCGCCAGCGGTTTCGGCACCGGGCCGAAGCGATCGCGGATCTCCGCCTCCAGCGCCGCCAGCGAGGCGGCGTCCTCGATCCGCTCCAGAAGGACGGCGATCTCGATGCGCAGATCCGCCTCCGGCACGTAGTCCGGCGGAATGGCGCCCGGCGCGCCGAGGTTGAGATCGGGCCGCCAGTCCTCCGGCACGTCCTCGCCCCTCGCGACGGCAAGGGCCCGTTCCAGCATGCGCCGGTAGAGCGACAGGCCGATGAGCTGGAGATGCCCGGCCTGATCCTCGCCGAGAAGGTCGCCCGTGCCGCGCAGGTCGAGGTCGCGCGCGGCGATGGCGAGGCCCGAGCCGAGATCGCGATGCTCGCAGAGCGTCGCGAGGCGCTTCTCGCCGCCCGGCGTCGGCTCCGCCTCGGGATCGGTGGTGAGAAGGGCGAGGCCCCGCCGCGCGCCGCGCCCGACCCGGCCGCGCAGCTGGTGCAGCTGGGCGAGGCCGAAGCGGTCGGCCCGCCAGATCACCATCGTATTGGCGTTCGGCACGTCGAGGCCGCTTTCGACGATGCTGGTGGCGAGCAGCACGTCGCCCGTGCCGCCGGCGAAGGCGAGCATCGCCTCGTCCAGCTCCTCGCCCTTCATCCGGCCGTGAAGCGTGACGAGGGCGAGTTCGGGCGCCAGCGCGGCGAGCCGGGCGCCCATCGGCTCCAGGTCCTCGATGCGCGGGCAGACGACGAAGCTCTGGCCGCCGCGCGCCTTTTCCGCGCGCAGCGCCTCGCCCACCGTCGCTTCGTCGAAGGGGCCGGCCAGCGTGCGGATCGGCCGGCGCCGGCCGGGCGGCGTGCCGAGAAGGCTCACCTCGTTGAGGCCGACGAAGGCGGCCTGGAGGGTCTGCGGGATCGGCGTCGCCGTCATGGTCAGCGTGTGGAGGCCGTTGCCCAGCCGGCGCAACGCCTCCTTCTGCGCCGCGCCGAAGCGCTGCTCCTCGTCGATCACCACGAGACCGAGGTCGCGAAAGGCGACTTCGTCGGACAGGAGCGCGTGCGAGCCGACGACGACCCGCGCCGTGCCTTTCGCGAGCGCGCCGCGCGCCGCCTCGGCCTCCGCCTCCTCCACCAGCCGCGACAGGCGCACGACCTCGATGCCCTGGCGCTCGAACCGCGCCTTGAAGGCCAGGAAATGCTGCTGGGCGAGGATCGTCGTCGGCGCGACCACGGCGACCTGCCGGCCGGCGAAGACGGCGGCGGCGGCGGCGCGCAGCGCCACTTCCGTCTTGCCGAAGCCGACATCGCCGCAGAGCAGGCGGTCCATCGGGCGGCCCGAGGCGAGATCGGCGAGGACGGCGCCCGTCGCGCCCGCCTGGTCGGGCGTCAGCTCGTAGGGGAAGCGAGCGCAGAAACGCTCGAACTCGGCCCGGTCGGGCACGAGCTTCGGCGCCCTGGCCTTGGCCTTTTCGGACAGGCGCTGGATCATCCGCTCGGCGGTGGCCGAAATCGCCTGGACGACGCCGGCCCGGCGCTTCTCCCAGCCCGCGCCCTTCAGACGGTCGAGCTTCACTTCGGCATCGCCGCCGCCATAGCGCCAGAGCGCGCCGATATCGGCGAGCGGCACCAGCAACGTCGCGCCGTCGGCATAGCGCAGCTTCAGGGCCTCCAGCACCTTCTGCCCGTCCGAGACCTGTTCCAGCCCGTCGAGAATGCCGACGCCATGGTCGAGATGGACGACGGCGTCGCCGATGCGGAAGACCTCGTCGCGGGCGGCAAGCCCCGGCCGCTCGTCGCGGGCGCCGAGCCGCGCGCGCTGGCCGACGAGATCGGCGAGGGCGACGACCGCGATGCGCTCCGCCGGCCAGCGGAAGCCCTGCCGGAGCGGCATGGGCAGGACGAGGCACGCGCCCCCCTTCGCCGCGCGGATCTCGCGCCAGCCGTCGATGCCTCGCGCCTCGGCGCCGGCTGCGCGGGCGGCCCGGCGGGCGACGCGCATCAGATCCCCGTCGTCCGGGCCGGCGATGACGATGCGATGGTGCTTCTTCAAGAGCGGGGCGGCGAAGGCCGCGAAGGCCGAAAAGGGGTCCTTGTCCTCGGCGAAGCGCGGCAGCTCGGCCGAGGTCTCGCCCTCGCCCACCATGCCGGCCAGCGCGCCGCCGACCAGCGCCGACCATTCCTTCGCGCCGAGATAGTCCTGTTCGGCCGCCCGGGCCTCCGCGCCGCCGCCCTCCCGAGCCTCCGCGATCGCCCGGAAGAGCTCGGCCGTCGCCGCCTCGGCCTCCTCCTCCAAGAGGATCTCGGCCTCGGGCACGTAGTCGAGGAAGGTGTCGAGCCGGCCGTAATGGGCGGCGAGCGAGCGGCCGAGCCCGGCATCGCCCGACCCCGCCGCGACGGGAAGGAATTCGGTCGCCGGATCGACGATCAGATGCGCCGTTTCGGCGACCGAGCGCTGCGACAGGGGATCGTAGGAGCGGATGGCGGCGATCCGCCCGCCCTCGTGCTCGATCCGGCAGGGGCGCGGCGCGGCGGCCGGGAAGATCTCCAGCACCTTGCCGCGCGCCGTCCATTCGCCGGGCTCTTCGACGCGCTCGTCCTGCCGATAGCCGATGCGGGCGAGCCGTTCCTCCACCGCCGCCGGATCGATCGTCTCGCCTGGCCGGAATTCGAGATGCATGTCCTTAAAGATGCCGCGCGGCGGCACGCGGCGGATGAGGGCGGCGGCGCTGGTGACGACCGCCGCCGGCCGCTTGTCCGCGTCGCGGAGCCAGCGCAGCACCGACATGCGCCCGCCCATCGCCTCGGCCGAGGGCGGGATGCCGTCGCCGGGCAGGCCGTCGAGCGGCGCGAATTCGGCGACGCGCTCCGGCCCGGCCATGAGGCGCAGGAGATCGGCGAGGTCGCGCCGGCGGCGCGAGGTCTTCGCCACATAGACGAGGACGGGACCGTCGCGGTCGGCGATCCGCCGCTCCAGGAGCGCCGCCACCGCGCCGATCGGCACGAGGGGCGACAGGCGCTCGGCTTCGGCGCGGGCATTCTCGATCGTGACGGTCTGCAACATCGGGTCCGGGCGCTTCGCTATGGACGATGGGAATGCGCCTCGCCCCGGATCGATCCGCCTCGCCGCGAGAGGGGCGTTGTTTTCCCACAGCTTTTCGGACGCCGCCTATCGCTCGGCGAAGCGCGCCCTAGCTGCCCCCCATGATCTTCTTCACCGCCGACACGCATTTCGCCGATCCGCGCGTGCTGCGCCTCGACCGGCGGCCCTTTCCCGATCTCGCCGCGCATGACGAAGCGCTGATCGCCGCTTGGAACGAGGTCGTCGGGGCAAAGGACGAGGTCTACCATCTCGGCGATTTCGCGCGGGGGTCCGCCGAGGCGAAGGCGGCGCTGCTCGCCCGCCTCGCCGGCACCAAGCATCTGATCGCCGGCAACAACGACGACGCGGCGACATGCGGCCTTTCCGGCTGGGCGAGCGTCGCGACCTATGCCGAGCGCGAGGTGGAAGGGCGGCGCCTCGTCCTCTGCCACTATGCCTTCCGCACCTGGAACGGCATGGGCAAGGGGGCGATCGACCTGCACGGCCATTCCCATGGCCGGCTGACGCCGCTGCCGCGCCAGTTCGATATCGGCGTCGACGCCTTTCCGTTCCGGCCGGTGACGATGGCCGAGATCCTCGCCGCGCCGCGCCGGGCCCTTCGCCGCCGAAACGTAAATCCGCCGCGATCTGCGGATTTTTGAGCCCGCGCCGCGACCGAAGCGGGGGCGCGGCGTTGTAGCCGAGGGACGATCGAGGGAACCGCATCGATGAAGCCGCATGGGCCCGGCCGCAAGGCGCCCGCCATCGCGACGCGCTCGCGCCTGAGAACGGCCGGCACGGCGCTCTTGAAGGCCTCCGGCTGGATCATCGCCGTGCCGCTCGTCTGCGTCGCCGTGATCGCGGCCGGCGCCGTGCCGCTCTACCTGCTTCTGCCGGATGCGCCGGCACCGGCACAGGCGGCGTCCGCGACGCTCGCGACCGAAGACGAAAAGCCCGCCGTTGCTCCCGCCGCCCCGATCCACGAGGCCGCGCTGGCCTCCAAGCCCGCGCCGCTCGCCGCGCCGCTGACGCCGGCCGTCGCCAGGCCGCTGCCATCGCCGCCGAAGGAGACGAACGAGGCCGGGCCGCCCGACGAGGCGGTGGAGGACATGGCGGAAGACGCGCCCGCGGCCGCCGAACCCGCCCATCTCGGCATCGTGCCGACGCCGCGCCCGGAGATCGCGACCGCGCCGGAGACCGCGCCCGGGACGGTGCCGGCCGACGAGCCGGCGCGGGACGTCGCCGCCCTGACCGGCGCCGGCGCCCGCGACCGGGTCGGCCGCGCGGTGACGCTGCGCGCCGGCCCGCATGGCCGCCAGATCGGCGTGCTTCCCCAGGGCACCGAGGTGGAGGTGCTGCGCTGCGACGGCTGGTGCGAGGTGCGCAGCGCCGAGGGCGACGGCTGGATCCATTCCTCCTTCCTGGCCGGCGGCAGCCGCATGGCCGACCGCGCGCCGGAGCGCATGGTGGAGCGCCCGCGCCGCGACGGGGCGGAGAGCCGCCGCATGGCGCGCGAGGAGGCCCGGCGCGCCCGCCAGGACTGGCGCCGGGGCGACCCGGACTGGATGCTGCCGGACGACGACCCGATGGCCTATGCCGACGATCCGCGCGGGTCCTATGACGACGCGCCGGAGCCCTATCCCTACCGCTATCGCTGACGGCGGGCATCGCTTCGCGCCGGCGCCATGACCCGCCAACCTGGCCACTTCGTCATCCCGGCCTTGAGCCGGGATCGATTCCAAGCCGGTCACGGCAGGCCGAGAGCCGTTCGGATGGCTCTTCGTCTCCGATCTCATCCATGCGATTCCGCCGAGGCATGGATCCCGGCTCAAGGCCGGGATGACGAAACTGAAACGGACTCGGCAGAGATCGATGCCGAGGCGCAAGGCCGCTCCATCGGCGCCTCGGATCGCCGCGCGATAGCGACGCTTCCGGCGACACGCGTGGGCTTCAGCCGGGTGCCAGCACTGCTCGACAAGCTCGCGCCGACCGACGCCGCATCCCGCTTCGCGACGCATCTTCGGGGTCTTCCCGACGCAATCGGCCGCGAGATCGCCTTCGAAACCTGCTTATCCTCGGCCGGCGGCCGGCTCGTCGGCCGAGCGGATTTCGCGCCGGGGCGGCGCGGGAAGGCAGGACGATCGCATGTTTCTCTCCGTCTTCGACCTTTACAAGATCGGCATCGGCCCATCGAGTTCGCACACGATGGGGCCGATGACGGCGGCGGCGCGGTTTCTCGCCGAGCTCGGAAGCGGCAGCTGGCCCCGGCCGCACGACGCCACGGTCGCCCGGCTGCGCGTCACGCTGCACGGCTCGCTCGCCTTC
>NZ_BMIQ01000010.1 GCF_014642635.1 Aureimonas endophytica | reverse complement strand
GCGACATGGACCACCGCTATAAGGAAACCAGCCTCGGCGGCCTTGCGGTAAACCTGCCGGAATGCTGAAGCCGATCCTCGCTGTTGCCCCAGCGGAATGCGCGAAGTCCGGCCGGGTGCCGCATGAGCAGGGACGCGGCTGCGCCCAGCTGGGTGTGATCGTCTGGCTGTGAAGTTTCGTACGAGCGAACCGCCGACATGCCGGCATCCCTACCCCGTGTTGCCGGGCTCGGTGCGGGCCGCTTCGTCGGGACATTCCGAACCATGGCCGCGCCAGGCCAAGAACGACCTCGAACTCGCGCGCAGGAATCACCAAGCGCGCCCACGGCGGTCTCCGGTTCGGCTCGGCGGATGTCGGCGATCCATGAAGGAACGCCACGCCGGGACGCCTCCTCCGAACAACCGTTGCGAAACGCTGTACACACTGCGCATAATAACTGTACCATTCTCCTCGGCAGCACGGTTCGAAGAAGAGGCCCGATATCTGTCCCATCGGACAGATCGGCACGACAGGGATCGCTATGAAGGGGAAGACGGCTCTCTACGAAACGTTGAAGCGTCGCATCCTGACGCTCGAACTGGCGCCCGACGAGGACCTCGACGAGCTCAGCCTCAGCGAAGAGTACGGCATCTCCCGCACGCCCGTGCGCGACGTCCTTCGCCAGCTCTCCGGGGAGGGATATGTCGACATTCGCGAGAACCGTGGTGCCCGCGTAATCCCTATGAACCACGCCACCTTGCGCGACTTCTTCCTCGTCGCGCCGATGATCTACGAGGCGGTCGGGCGCCTCGCCGTACAGAACTGGCGGCCGAAGCAGATGGGCGAACTCAAGGAATGCCAGGAGCGGTTCCGCGCGGCGGTGAAGGCACGCGAGCCCGAGATCATGGTGATGGAGAACACGCGCTTCCATGCGCTGGTCGGCGAGATGGCGAACAGCGCCTTCCTGAAGCCGACGCTCAGCAAGCTCCTGATCGACCACGCGCGGATCGGCTATACCTTTTTTCGCCCCACGAGTGATGAGATGGAGACGAGCCTCGCGCGCTCCTGCCAGCACCACGACGAGATGATCGCCGCCCTCGAGGAGCGCGACGAATCGGGCTTTGTGCGCCTCGTGTTCGACCACTGGTCGCTGTCGCGATGGAACATGGAGGCCTTCATCTCGCCCAAGGGCATTCATTCCGACGCCATGGCCAACCTGACGGGCGAGAAGCCCAAGAAATCTCCCAAGCCCAAGCGCGCTGCCTGAACGCGAGCGCCGGCCCGACGCGGTCGGGCTGCCGCGGCCGACGCGCCCATGGACCGTCGGGGGCGTGACGAGAGAAACGCCGCCGCGCGGGTGATGCGACGTGCCTTATGGAAGCGACGGCGCCTCTCATGCTGCGCTGCCCGGTGTCCCCCCTCCCCGATTCCAAGCCCGCCCATCAGGCTCACCAGGCCGGCCACGCGTCGTCGCGGATGCGGGCGAGGTCGAATGCCGTCCGGCACCGCCGCTCGAATGAGCAATTGCGCATTGTTTGTACGACAGATTGTGCATTTCTAGAATACATAAATTGTTGACGACGGTGTTTTCCCATGACATCGTCAGGTCATGCTTCGAGAGGGACGGGAGGCCTTCGACAAGCGAAATAGCGGCTCGGCCCGGCTGACTCCGGGTCTCTGCCGACTGCTGCACACCTCTCGAAATCGAAGATCTCGCCCGGCCCCGGCCGGCCGACCGGAATGGCGTGACGACGGAGACCTTGCGCATGCGGCGCTGCCACGAGGGCAGCGGCGGCCAGGTCCGGCGAGGCGCCCTGTCACGCGCAATTCCACCTCGCAACGCAAGGCGGCGACATCCATGGAAGCGACACCGTGAAGTTCGAAGGCATCTACACCCCGGCGGTCACGCCCTTCGCCAAGGACGGCTCGATCAACCGCGACGGCTTCGCCGCCGTCATCGACCATCTCGTGTCGGCGGGCGTGCACGGCATCATCGTCGGCGGCTCGACGGGCGAGTATTACGCCCAATCGACCGAGGAGCGTCGCGAGCTCGCCGAGTTCGCGGTGGACCTCGTGAAGGGCCGCACGGCGCTGATCATCGGCACCGGCGCGACCCGCACCGAGGACTCCGTCGCCTACGCCAAGCACGCAAGGGAGATCGGTGCCGACGCCCTTCTCGTCGCCTCGCCGCCTTACGCGCTGCCGACCGAGCTGGAGAACGCCGTCCATGCGCTGACCATCGACCGCGCCGCAGACCTGCCGATCATGCTCTACAACTATCCCGGCCGCACCGGGGTCATGATGGGCGAGACCTTCCTGTCCCGCGTCGGCCGCTCCAAGAATTTCCAGGCGATCAAGGAGAGTTCGGGCGACGTCAACCGCATCCATCTCCTCGCCCGCAACTATCCGCATATCGAGATGTCCTGCGGCATGGACGATCAGGCGCTCGAATTCTTCGCCTGGGGCTCGAAGAGCTGGGTCTGCGGCGGCTCGAACTTCCTCCCGAAGGAGCACATCGCGCTCTACGAGGCCTGCGTCCTCGAGAAGGACTTCACCAAGGGCCGCGCGATCATGATGGCGATGCTGCCGCTGATGGCCGTGCTCGAGAACGGCGGCAAGTTCGTCCAGTGCATCAAGTACGGCTGCGAGCTCGAAGGACTCGATGTCGGAGACGTGCGCGCGCCGCTGCGGCCGCTGAACGGCGAGGACAAGCGCAGCCTCGAGACCGTCGTCGCCACCGTCAAGCGCACGATCGCCGCCATCACCTCAAGGACCTGAACCATGAGCGACCTTCTGACGGCCGGCGAGTACAAGTCCATCGCCAAGGGCCTCGCCTTCCCGACCAATGCCTTCATCGACGGAGCCGCCCGCCCCGCGGCGTCGGGCAAGACGTTCAAGAGCACGAACCCTGCCACGGGCGAGACGCTCGCCGAGATCGCGGCCTGCGACGCGTCCGACGTCGACTTCGCGGTTCGGAAAGCGCGCGAGGCGTTCGAGGACGGCCGCTGGCGCCACCAGTCTCCGAACGAGCGCAAGCGCGTCCTTCTCGCCTTCGCCAAGCTCCTCGAGCGCAACCGGCATGAGCTCGCGGTCCTCGAGAGCCTCGACAGCGGCAAGCCCGTCGCCGAGTGCCAGACGATCGACGTGCCGGAGACGATCCACACGATCCGCTGGCATGCCGAGCTGATCGACAAGATCTACGACCATACCGCCCCGACGAGCACCAACACCGTCACGGCCCTCGTCGTGCGCGAGCCGATCGGCGTCGTCGGCTGCGTGCTGCCCTGGAACTTCCCGCTCCTGATGATGGCGTGGAAGATCGGCCCGGCGCTCGCTTCCGGCTGCTCGGTAATCGTCAAGCCCGCGAAGGAGACATCGCTGACGGCGATCCGGCTGGCGGAACTCGCCTTCGAGGCCGGCGTGCCCGCCGGTGTCCTCAACATCGTGACAGGCGGCGGCCGGGACGCCGGCCAGGCCATCGGCCTTCATCCCGACATCGACATGGTGAGCTTCACCGGCTCCACCGAAACGGGCAAGCTGTTCCTGCGCTACGCCGCCGACTCCAACTTGAAGCGCATCGTCCTCGAATGCGGCGGCAAGAATCCGGCCGTGGTCTTCGACGACGCTGAGGACCTCGACCTCGTCGCCGAGCAAGTGACCCTCGGCGCCTTCTGGAACATGGGCGAGAACTGCTCGGCCACGTCGCGCCTGATCGTTCATGCCGACGTCGCCGACGACCTCGTCGCCCGGATCAAGGCCTATATGCGCGAGTGGCGCATGGGGGACCCGCTCGATCCGACGAACCGCGTCGGCGCGCTGGTCAGCCAGGAGCACTGCGCCAAGGTGAAGTCCTATCTCGACGGCGTGCTGTCGGAGAAGCAGACGGTCGAGGCCGGCGGCAAGACGGATAAGGGCGCCTTCGTCGAGCCCACGCTGGTGTCGGGCGTCAAGGCCGACAGCACCCTCTTCCGCGAGGAGGTGTTCGGCCCGGTGCTGGCCGTCACGACCTTCCGCAGCGTCGGCGAAGCCGTCGCGCTCGCCAACGACACGCGCTACGGCCTCGCCGCCTCGGTCTATACGGCGAGCCTGAAGCGGGCGCTGAAGGTGGCGCGCGAGATCCGGGCCGGCACCGTGACGGTCAACTGCTTCGGCGAGGGCGACATCACGACGCCCTTCGGCGGCTACAAGGAGTCCGGCTTCGGCGGGCGCGACAAGTCGGTCTTCGCCCACGACCAGTATACCGAGCTGAAGACGATCTGGATCGACACGTCCGACCGCTCCGTCGACGAGACGGTGCGGTGAGCGAGCGGGCGGTCCGGCGGCTGCCAGTCGATACGGGGGCTTCGGGCTGGCTGGCCCTCAGCCGGCGCCTCGCCCCGATGCAGTCCCTCGACGGAGACCGCCATGCCGACTGGCTGGTGGTCGGCGCCGGATTCGCGGGCCTGTCCGCGGCCCGCCGGCTGACCCAGCAGCGTCCCGGAGAGAGCATCGTCGTCCTCGACGCTCGAGAGGTCGCCGAGGGTCCGGCCGGCCGCAATTCCGGCTTCATGATCGACCTGCCGCACAATCTGGCCTCCGGCGAATATTCGCCGGGCGACGCCGAGGAGTCGCGCCGCGAGATCGCGCATAACCGTTTGGCGATCGACTTCGCGACGCAGGCCGCCCGTGAATGCGACATGCCCCTTGCGGTCTTCAACCCGAGCGGCAAGACCAACGCGGCCTCGACGGCCCGTGGCGAGAAGCTGAACTCCGACTTCGCCCGCTCGCTGGAACGCATGGGCGAGCCGTTCGAGCGGCTCGACGCGCGAGCGATGCGCGAGCTGACCGGCTCCGACTACTACACGGGCGGTCTCCATACGCCCGGCGCGGTGATGATCCAGCCCGCCCGCTACATCCGCACGCTCGCCACTTCGCTGCGCCCGAAGGTCGAGATCTTCGAGAACTCGCCCGTCACCGGTCTTCGGCGCGAGGGGAAACTCTGGGCGGCGCGCACGCCGAAGGGCACCGTCCGGGCGCCCAAGGTCATCCTTGCGGTGAACGGACACATAGAGGATTTCGGCTTCTTCACCGGCCGGCTGATGCACGTCTTCACCTACGCCTCGATGACCAAGGGAATCGGTGCGGACGAGGCGGGCGCCGGGCGCACGGGGGCGCCAGCCTGGGGGCTTCTGCCAGCCGACCCGATGGGGGCGACGGTGCGCAAGATCACCGCCGACGGGCAGGAGCGGGTCGTGATCCGCACCCGCTTCACCTTCGATCCCGGCATCAAGGTCTCGCCGGAGCGCGTCGCGAAGATCGCGGGCGAGCAGCGGCATTCCTTCGATCGACGGTTCCCGCATCTCGGCGGTCTTCCGTTCGAGTTCAGTTGGGCGGGGCGCCTCTGCCTCAGCCTCAACCACGTGCCGGCCTTCGGCGAGGTCGAGGAGGACCTCTTCTCGGCCTGCTGCGAGAACGGCCTCGGCACGGTGAAGAGCACTCTCGCTGGGATGCTGGCGGTGGATCTCGCGACGGGCACGCGCTCGGCGACGCTGGACGAGTTCGTCGGCCAGGCGGCGCCCAAGCGCTTGCCGCCTGCGCCGCTCGCCTTCGTCGGCATCAACTCGGTCATCCGATGGCAGGAATTGCGCGCCGGCCGGGAAGGCTGATCCGCGCAGTGGAAATGGCAGTCTCTCCAACAGGAAAGGTCAAACAAATGAAGAGCACGATTACGGCAGCGCTCGGCGCGATCGCGATCCTTGGAATGGTCGTCATACCTGGTCACGCCGAGGAGGATAAGACCATCAAGATCGGCACCATGTCCTGGGAAGACCTGACGCCGATCACCGGCATCACCAAGGCCGTCCTCGAGAAGGCCGGCTATAAGGTCGAGGTCACGCCCTTCTCCGAATGGGGCATCGCCTACGCGGCACTCGTCAAAGGCGACACCGAGGTGATGGCCTCGCAGACCGACTACGTCGCGCAGGATTACTGGAACCGCAACAAGAGCCGCCTGGAGAAGATCTCCCCGGTCTCGCATGGCCTGTTTCAGGCGATCGCGGTCCCGAAATACGTCACCATCGACACGATGGAGGAACTGAACGCCAACGCCGACAAGTTCGGGGGCAAGATCGTCGGCATCGAGCCGGGTTCGGGCCTGATGAAGGATGCAGCCAACGCGGTCTCCGAATACGGTCTCAACCTCCAACTCGTCGAGGGCTCGACGGCCGCGATGACCGCGGCGCTCCAGTCCGCCACGGAGCGCAAGGACTGGATCGCCGTGACGCTCTGGGAGCCGTCCTGGATGGCCCAGAAATACGACATCAAGTGGCTGAAGGACGACAAGGGCGTCTTCCCGCCGCCGCAGTCCTACTACTGGATCGGCAAGGCCGGCTTTTCCGAGTCCCATCCGCACGCCCGTGAGCTGATGGCCAGCATCTACGTGCCGCTCGCCGACATCACCGCGATCAACGGCGAGGTGAAAGACGGCAAGACGATGGACCAAGCCGTGGCCGACTGGGTGTCCAGCCATGACGACCTGATCAAGCGTTGGACCAACATCAAGAAGTGATGCCGCCGTTCGGCGCGCCCGGTTGGAGCGCGCCGAATCCGCTGCTTCTCCGAGAAAGGAGCGACGCGATGCTGCAAGTGGTGTCCCCGATGACTCGATCCGAAGCCCGGAGCGCGCCTCCGCTCATCGACTGCCGCTCGGTTTGGAAAGTATTCGGAACGAGGGCCGAGAAAGCGATCCGCGCCATCTCCGAGCGCGGCATCGGCAAGACCGAGGTGCTCAAGGAGTTCGGCTGCGTCGTCGGCGTCGCCGACGTCAGCCTCACGTTGGAAAAGGGCGAGATCTTCTGCATCATGGGCCTGTCGGGATCGGGCAAGTCGACGCTGATCCGCCTTTTCAACCGCCTGATCGAGCCGAGCCTCGGGCAGATCCTAGTCCGCGGCACGGATATCGCCAAGATGACCGAGGCGCAGCTCCGCGAGGTCCGCGCAAAGCACGTCGGCATGGTGTTTCAGAATGTCGCCCTCCTGCCGGAGCGAAACGTGCTGGAGAACGCCGCCTTCGGACTCGAGGTGCGGAAGGTCGACAAGCCCACCCGTCTCGACGCCGCCCGCGCGGCGCTCGCCAAGGTCGGCCTCGCCGACTGGGCGGACCGTTTTCCCCGCGAACTGTCGGGCGGCATGCAGCAGCGCGTCGGTCTTGCCAGGGCCCTCGCCGCGGACCCCGAGATCATCCTGATGGACGAGCCGTTCTCAGCGCTCGACCCGCTGATCCGCCGCCAGTTGCAGGACGAGTTCCGCCAGCTCTCGAAGAACCTCGGCAAGTCCGCGATCTTCATCACCCACGACCTCGACGAGGCGATCCGCGTCGGTGACCGCATCGCCATCATGAAGGACGGCGCGATCGTCCAGGTCGGCACAGCCGAAGAGATCGTCCTCAATCCGGCCGACGACTACGTCGCCGATTTCGTCGCCGGCATCTCGCGCCTTCACCTCGTGAAGGCGCACTCGATGATGCATTCCGTGGATGCCTTCCGCGGCGCCCGCCCGGACATCGACGTCGGCACGCTGCCGACCGCGAGCGCCGAGGCCGACGTCGAAGCGCTGATCCGGATCGTCCTCGACGAGCGACGCGAAGCGATAGCCGTGCACGACGCGGGAGCGCTCGTCGGCGTCGTCACGCTCCGCAGCCTTCTCCAGGGTGTGAAGGGCAAGGACCTCAACGAGGCCATGGCGCTCTAGGCGCCCGCAAGTTCGAACCGGAGGCGCACGGGCATGGACCTCAGGCAACTCACCCAATCCTTCGACACGGCCGTCGACGATGGCCTGATCTGGCTTCAGGACAATGCGACCGGGCTCTTCGACGGACTGCGGGCGGTACTGGACGGTGTCTACGAGAGCGTCGAATGGTGCCTCGCGGCGCTGCCCTTCTGGGCCGTCGCAGCACTGGTTGGCCTCGTCGGCTGGCGAACGGTCGGCACCCGTTTCGGCGCCGCCGCCGCGATCGGCCTCGTTGTCTGTGCGGTCATGGGCCTCTGGCCGGAGACGATGGCGACGCTCGCTCTCGTTCTATCGGCCAGCCTCCTGGCGCTGGCGATCGCCATCCCCGCCGGAATCCTCGCCGGCTACAACCCGCGGCTGAACGATGCGCTGACGCCCGTCCTCGACATGATCCAGACCCTGCCGCCCTACATCTACCTCCTGCCGGCGATCGCGCTACTCGGCTTCGGTCCGGCGACGGCGCTGGCTGCAACGGTCATCGTGGCCGTTCCCCCGGCCCTGCGCCTGACCGCGCTCGGCATCCGCCAGACGCCGCTCAACTTTCTGGAGCTCGGGCGGGCCAGCGGCACCACATCCTTCGATCTCTTCGCCAAGATCCGCCTGCCATTCGCCATGCCAAGCATCATGGCGGGCGTGAACCAGTGCCTGATGATGGCCTTCGGTATGGTGGTCATTGCCGGCATCGTCGGCTCCGGGGGCCTCGGCGCCACGATCTACGACGCGGTCCGCACGCTCGACATCGGCAAGTCGATCGACGGCGGCATCGCCATCGTCATCCTCACCATGGTGCTCGACCGGATCACCGAAGGCGCCGTCCGGAAGCAGAAGGAAGCCGTCGCATGAACGGGATCGGCTTCACCCTCTCGCCGGGCTCCTACATCGCCCCGGTGTTCTCCTGGCTCAACACCAACTTCCATGGGTTCTTCGCTGTCATCTCGGCCGGGGTCGAAGGCGTGCTGGGCGCCGTTCTCTGGGTGCTGACGCTGCTGCCGGCCTGGGGCCTGATCGGGGTGGTTGCCGCAATGGCGTTCGTTCTGGCCAACTGGCGTGTCGCGCTGCTCGCCATCGCGACGCTCGGCTTCTGCTGGGCGATGAACCTCTGGGCGGCGTCGCTCCAGACCATCGCCCTGGTGCTCGTCGCCGTTACCGCCTCCGTCGCCATCGCGTTCCCGCTCGGCGTTTTCGCCGCCCGGCGACCGAAGGTCGAAGCCGCCTTCCGTCCGGTTCTCGACGTCATGCAGACCGTGCCGCCCTGGATCTACCTGATTCCCGCCGTGATGATCTTCAGCCTCGGACGCGTGCCGGCCCTCATCGCGACCGTCGTCTACGGCGTGCCGCCGATGCTGCGCCTCACTACGCTGGCGCTGAAGCAGGTGCCGAAGAACTTCCAGGAGCTCGGCGACGCGCTCGGCGCGCCACGCTCGACCGTCCTCTGGAAGATCGAGCTGCCGCTGGCCAAGCCCACGCTCCTCGTCGGCCTCAACCAGTGCATCCTCCTGTCGCTCGCCATCGTGGTCCTCGCCGGGCTCGTCGGAGCCGGGGGCCTCGGAGCCGAGGTGACGCGCGGCCTGACCCGCATGGAGATCGGCATCGGACTGCGGGCGGGCCTCTCGATCGTCGCCGTCGCCCTCCTCCTCGACCGCCTGTCGCGCGCCGCCCTCGACCGCTCGCCGCGCCGCGGTCTCGCCTGAAATTCCCTATGCAGGAACGCATCGCATGACCATCGAGCAACGGATCGGCATCATCGGCGGCAACGGCTGGCTCGGAAGCGCGATCGCCTCCGCCGCCGTCGACTCGGGCGCGGTCGACCCCGCCCGCCTCACCCTGTCCGGCCGGTCGGACCTTTCGACCTTCCCGGCCATTCCGGACGTCCACCGGACAAACTTGAATGCCGAGCTGGTCGAGCGCTCCGACGTCGTGATCCTGTCGGTCGGCCCGGCGCAGTTCGCGGACGTTCGGATCGACGCTGCGGGCAAGCTCGTCGTCTCCGTCATGGCCGGCATCACCGCCGCCCGGATCACTGAGCGGACCGGCGCCGCGGAGGTCGTGCGGACCATCCCGAACGCCGCGGCCGCTGTTCGCCGCTCGTTCACGCCCTGGTACGCGACCCCGCCGGTCAGCGCGTCGAACAAGGCGCTCGTGCAGGCGCTCTTCGAGGCTTGCGGCGAGGCGTCCGAGGTGCCGGAAGAAAGCCATATCGACTACTGCGTCGGCATGACGGGCTCTGGCGCGGCCTTCCCCGCCCTCCTCGCCGAGGCGATGATCGCCCATGCCGTCACCCATGGCCTGCCGCGCGCCTTCGCCGAGCGCGCGGCGGCTGGGGTCGTCGCCGGCGCCAGCCAGCTTCTCGCCCGGCCCGGCGCCGATGCGGCACGCATCGTTCAGGAGATGATCGACTACCGCGGCACCACGGCGGCGGCGCTCCTCGCCATGCGCGAGCGAGGCTTCGACGAGGCGGTGGCGGCGGGGCTCGCGGCGGCCTCCGCCAAGGCAGCCGCGATGAGCAAGGCCTGACGGGAGGAACGGAAGACATGGAAGCGGCCAGCACCCCGACCCGCCGCGACGCCGCGTTGCAGGCCTTCGTCACCCGCCTGCGCGAGGCTTTCGACGCGGCACGGACCGACCCGGAAAGCGACGCGGCGCTCGGCCGCATCTTCGGTGCCCTCGACACGGTCCATGCGGCGGGGACGACCGCGCCCCAGCGCCTGCCCGTCTGCGAACACATATCGACCGCCATCACCGGCGCGCAATCGGCCGAGCGTCCGTTCGCGGAACTCGCCGAAGCCTTCCGGGAGATCGAGCCCAGGCTTCGCTGGGCGCGGCGCGCGTCCGGCGGGCCGCATTCCAGCGACAACTGGCCGGACGGCCATGCCAACGCCACCATCCTCGGCGCAGGCGGGCTGGAGGACCGGCGGGACCTCGCCATCGGCGCCTCGTTGCTGGCGCCGAACGTCCGCTATCCCGACCACAACCACGGACCGGAAGAAGTCTACCTCGTCCTGTCGCCCGGCCGCTTCCAGCACGGCAAGTCCGGTTGGTTCGAGCCGGGCGTCGGCGGCACGCTCTACAACGAGCCGAACATCCGGCACGCGATGGCCTCCGACGCTGCGCCCCTCCTCGCCTTCTGGTGTCTCTGGATGGACAAGGCGAACTGAGGAGGTTTCCAGGGATCGCTTCCCGTTCGACGAGACCATGCGCCAGGCTCCCGGCTCCTCGCATCGAAACGAGAGCGGCACCTGCCCGCCATGACGTCACGCTTCTACCGGCTCCCCTCGCTCCACGCGCTCGCCACCTTCGAGGCGACCGCGCGGCACGCCAACCTGAAGGGGGCCGCCGACGAGCTCAACGTCACGCCCGGCGCGGTCAGCCGGCAGATCAAGGCGCTCGAGGAGGAGATCGGGGTGACGCTGTTCGCGCGCACCTCGTCGGGCCTCGTCCCGATACCCGAGGGAAGCGCCCTGCATTCGGTGCTGTCGGACCTCTTCAAGCAGGCCGCGGAGACGGTCGACGCCATCCGCACGGATCAGGGCCAGAGCCAAGTCACCCTCGCCTGCACCCATGCCTTCGCCAAGTTCTGGCTGATGCCGCGCATGGGCGACTTCTGGCGCCGGCACCCGGACATCTGCCTCAATCACTACATATCCGACGACAGCCGCGAGTTCCGGCGTAACGAGGTCGACCTCCGGGTCCGCTACGGGGCGGGGCCCTGGCAGCAGGAGACCGCCGAACTCCTCTTCGGCGACATCGTCTATCCCGTCGCCGCTCCGCGCCTGCTCGACCAGTACCCGCATGAAGCAGCCACGTCGACGGTCTTGGCCGCCTTCGACATGCGGGGGACGTTGAGCAGGCGGTTGCGGGCCGACAGGTCGAGGAGTTCGGTCCGAGCGCGCTCGAGCTTCGTCTGATGGGCAGGTCGCTCTGATAGATCGAGGCGGTCTCGGCATCAGACATCGGATGCTCACGTCACGGAAGTTCGGCCGACTAGAGCATTTCAGCGACTATACCGTGCGCACCCTGGATCAAGGACGCGGCTTTCCAGCGCCTCGAGTCGGTCGAGCGCGATATCGGTTCGCTGTCGGAGTACGAGGCACGTACGGAGGCCGAGATCGCCTACCTTCAGCACCCTACGCTCGGGCTCGTCAACATCGAGCAGAATACGATCATTAAGGTCTTGCCGATCGCCGCCGTTCTGTTTCTGCCGCCGACGCTGGTCGGGACGATCTATGGAATGAACTTCGAGCCCATCCCGAACCTGTCCTGGCGCATCGGCTATCCCATGCCCCTCGGCATGATGATCGTCTCGGCCGCGTGGTGGTTTCGGCGCAAGTGCTGGCTAGATCAGTCAACTCTGAGCGGCTTGGACATCTTCTGGAGGAAAGTATCGACCCCTTTCAGATCAACGTCGATTTGTCTGGTCGTGACGAATAGCAGACGTTCCTTACTCGTCCCGAACGATCCTGACGTGGAAGCAGTTGTTCCGTGCTGACCGCACATCGACGAAGCTGATGTCGTCACGAGTGAAAAGCTCCAAGGCGTAGATCGGAATGAGGTCCGTTGGCACGATGCGGCCAGTCCCGTAGCGTATCCGAAAGTCCGGACCGTAGCCTTTCAGGAGGTAGTCAGAACTCGACCCGAGAATGGGCGGCAGGTTTTGGCCCTTCCACGGTTCACATGCCGCCTCGCAAAGAAAAATAGGACCGGTCTCGGCGTAAGGCTGAGGCTCGGGAAACGGACGGTGGGCGAGCACGAGCATGCCGGTTCCTTCCGGAATGAAGTTCAGACAATGCCGGCAAGGGTTATCCTGTCCTACGGACGAGACCCGCTCTGGCTGTCGCCCATAGGCATCCAAGCCACCGGAACGAAGGGATTGAACGAGTTCGGTGAGAAGAGGCTGATACTTGATCGCTGGCATCGGAAGCTCCTTTCCCAGAAGAGCAGCATGATGTGATCGTTGGGAGCCACCCGATTTTCCGCATTGGCAGCTATATGGCTTTTCAAGCGGTGAGCGGACCGTCGCCTTTCCACCCAATCCGGATATTCGGTACATTCCGGTTCAACTGCGGTATCGCAGCGCGTCGACGACGAGCGTGAAGGCGGCCGAGGGCTGTCGGCGGCTGGGATAGTAGAGGTAGTAGCCTGGGAACGGGTCGCACCAATCCCGCAGGACGCTGACGAGTTCGCCGGACGCCACGAAGGGCTCGACGTAGTCGGCAGGAAGGTAGGCGAGCCCAAGTCCTTCGAGCGCGCCGAGCCGTGCCAACGCGTTCGAGTTGACGAGGAGTTGCCCCTCAACGCGCACGTTGAGGGATCGCCCCGCCTTCTCGAACTCCCAGACGGCCCAGCCGCTCGTCACCGTGTAGCGCAGATTGATGCAGTTGTGCCGGGCGAGATCGTGCGGCGTCGAGGGTGGCGCGCAGTTAGCGAAGTAACCGGGCGAGCCGACGATCGCCATGCGCAGGTCGGGCGAGATGCGCACCGCCACCATGTCCTGCGCCACCGTCTCGCCGAGGCGCACGCCCGCGTCGAAGCGCTCGGCGACGATGTCGACGAAGCCGGCGTTGACGCTCACCTCGACCTTCAGGTCCGCGTAGTCCGGCAGGAGCTTGGCGACCGCCGGCAGGATGATGCCTTCCGCCGGCGTGTCGCCGACCGTGATGCGCACGGTGCCCGCCGGCTTGTCGCGAAGGTCCGTCAGCGCCGCGAGCCCGGCCTCGATCCCATCGAAGTGGCTGGCGACCGACCGAAGGAGGCGCTCGCCCGCTTCCGTGGTCGAGACGCTGCGGGTCGTGCGGTTAAGAAGCCGGAGGCCGAGCCGCGCCTCCAGCTCGCGCACGGTCTGGCTGAGGGCGGGCTGCGAGACGCCCATCGCCTTGGCGGCCCGCGTGAAGCTCCCCGCCCGGGCGACCGCCAGGAAGGCGATGAGGTCGCCGACGTCCTCCCGCTTCATTGATAACCCCTGCCTATGACACCAAGCGAGATCTAGCGGCTAATCGGACAGCCGGACAGGGCCTAGCTTCACCCTCGAAGCCTGGGGCCAGGGTCGCGATACGCGCGGCTCACCCCTCGGAAGCCACCATGGAGCCCTGTCTCATGCACGCGACGATCCTATCCCTTTCCCTCCTTCTCGCCTCCGCCCCGATGGTGGTCCTGCCCGACCGCCAGGCCTTCGCGCAGGACATGTCGAACGGCGCCGACAACTTCTACCGCAGCGACGCCGTGACCCTTGAGAAGGTGTCGTTCCGCAACAAGCTCGGCATGCAGGTCGTCGGCAATCTCTTCGTGCCGAAGACTCTCGACAGGTCCATCGCGGCACCCGCGATCATCGTCGGCCACCCGATGGGCGCGGTGAAGGAGCAGAGTTCCAACCTCTACGCCCAGAAGCTCGCCGAAGAAGGCTTCGTCACCCTCTCCTTCGACCTCCCTTTCTGGGGCGAGAGCGAGGGCCAGCCGCGCAACGCCGTGGTGCCCGAACTCTATGCCGACGCCTTCAGCGCGGCGACGGACTTCCTGTCGACGCGCGCCGAGGTGAACGCCGAGGCGATCGGCGTGCTCGGCATCTGCGGCAGCGGCTCCTTCGCGCTCAGCGCCGCATCGATCGACCCGCGCATGAAGGCGATCGCGACGGTCTCGATGTACGACATGGGCGCCGCGAGCCGCGACGGCCTCCGCAACGGCGTCTCGCTCGACCAGCGGCGCGAGATGATGGCGGGCGCTGTCAAGCAGCGCATGGCCGAGTTCACCGGCGGGCCGATCGCCTATACCGGCGGCACGACGACGGAGCTGACCGCCGACACCCATCCGATCCAGCGCGAGTTCTACGACTTCTACCGCACGCCGCGGGGCGAGTTCACCCCGCCGGGCCAGCCGGAAATCCCGACGACCCAGCCGACGCTCGCCTCGAACACCGCCTTCATGAACTTCTACCCCTTCGCCGCCATCGAGACGATCTCGCCGCGCCCGCTTCTCTTCATCGCCGGCGAGAACGCCCACTCGATCGAGTTCAGCGAGGACGCCTACCAGCTCGCCGCCGAGCCGAAGGAACTGGTGATCGTGCCGAACGCAGGCCACGTCGACCTCTACGACCGGACCGCCCTCATCCCCTTCGGCAAGCTCGCCGAGTTCTTCCGCGGCAACCTGAGCTGACGCAACGGCCGAGCCCCATCCCGCAACGAAGACGCGTCGTGCCAGGAGCTTTGTTCCCGACACGGCGCATGGATCTCCGGACCATTCGCATGTCGACCATCACAGCATCCGCCGTTCCCAATCGAGACGCTGCGGCGCCGGGCGCCTGGAGTGCTGTC
Organism: Aureimonas endophytica; assembly: GCF_014642635.1. Lineage (GTDB taxonomy): Bacteria > Pseudomonadota > Alphaproteobacteria > Rhizobiales > Rhizobiaceae > Plantimonas > Plantimonas endophytica. The sequence goes on along the minus strand of NZ_BMIQ01000010.1, from coordinate 114,379 downwards.
CTCGCCCTCTCGCTCTGCGTGGCGACCTTGATCGCCTCGGAGTTCATGCCCGTCAGCCTCCTGTCGCCGATCGCCGCCGATCTCCATCTCACCGAAGGTCAGGCGGGGCAGGCCATCTCCGTGTCCGGGGCCTTCGCCGTCCTGGCGAGCCTGTTCTCCGCCAGCCTGACGCGCGGGGTCGACCGCCGCCATGTCGTGCTCGGCTTCACCGCTCTTCTCGTCGTCTCCGGGCTCACGGTGTGTCTTGCGCCGAACCAGGCCGTCCTGATGGGCGGGCGCGCCCTTCTCGGCATCGCCATCGGCGGCTTCTGGTCGATGTCGACGGCGATCGTCATGCGCCTCCTGCCACGCGATCTCGTGCCGCAGGGTCTGGCGTTCCTGAACGCCGGCAACGCCATCGCCGCCACGGTCTCGGCACCGCTCGGCAGCTTCCTCGGAGCCTCGGTCGGCTGGCGATGGGCCTTCTTCCTCGTCGTGCCGCTGGCGGTCGTCGCCTTCGTCTGGCAGTGGATGCGACTGCCGTCCCTTCCCGCCCGGAACACGGGGACGGGCGTGGCGTCGGTGTTCGGCCTGCTGGCACGGCCGTCGGTCACCCTCGGCATGGCCGGAATCCTAATGCTGTTCGCGGGTCAGTTCGCCCTGTTCACCTATCTGCGGCCGTTCCTGGAGGGTGTCACCCACCTCGATATCGCGACCCTCTCGTCCATGCTTCTCGCCATGGGGCTGGCGGGCGTCGCGGGGACCTGGACGATCGGGCGCCTGCTGAGGACCCGTCTGTTCGGCCTCCTGATCGCGATCCCGCTTGCCATGGCCGCGGTCGCCGTAGCCTTGATGGCAGTTGGTGCCCATGCCGTCCCGACCGCTTTCCTGCTCGTCGCCTGGGGCTTCTTCGGCACGGCGGCTCCGGTCGGATGGGGAACCTGGCTCGCCCGCACCCTGCCCGACGAGGCCGAGGCCGGCGGCGGCTTGCAGGTCGCCGTCATCCAGCTCGCCATCACCGCCGGAGCGGCCTCGGGCGGGTTCCTGTTCGACGCCCTCGGGTGGCAGGCGAGTTTCGGCCTCGCCGCGACCCTGCTTTGCCTGTCGGCGTTCTTCGCCGCGCTGGCATGGCGCAGCGCTGGAAGCGTCCAACCATGAGGCCGGCACGCACGACGATCCGCCGGCGAGCGCTTCTCGGCGCCCTTCTCGCCGTTCCCGTCCTCGCCCGTCCGGCCTTCGCCCAGAGTAGGCATGATCCCGCCAGCCAGGAGCCGACCGACATGCGAATCCGCTTCACGTTCGCCGACCGATCCCTCGACGCGGTCCTCACCGACAACCCGACGGCCCGCGACCTCGTCACGCTCCTGCCGCTGGAACTCACCATCGAGGATTACTCGACCAACGAGAAGATCGTCCGCCTGCCGCGCAACTTGAGCGAGGAGGCCAGCGGCCCCTTCGGCAACGAGGCGGCGGGCGACCTCTGCTACTACGCGCCCTGGGGCAACCTCGCCCTGTTCCATGCCGGCTACCGCTACTCGCGCAGCCTGATCCGGCTTGGACGGTTCGAGGCGGGTTACGACGCGCTCCTGACGCGGGGCGAGTTCCCGGTCAGTGTCGAGCGGGCCGGCTGACGACCGGCCCGCCCTCGCGGACGGCCTTCAGCCGCCGGCATACTGCTCGTCGCTGACGAGTTCCATCCAGTCCGCGTTCTTGCCGTCCTTGATGTAGGTAACCGCGATGTGGCTCATGGCGTTGGTGTCGGTCGCGCCGTGCCAGTGCTTGATGCCCGCGGGGATCCAGACGACGTCGCCGGACGCGATCTCCTGGCGGACCTCGCCCGCGCGCTGAACCCAGCCGCGGCCGGCGGTGACGATCAGCATCTGGCCGGCCGGATGGGCATGCCAGGCGGTTCGGGCCTTCGGCGCAAAGGACACGAGACCCGAGGCGGCGGGCGTCTCGACCCCGGACGGAACGAGCGGATCCACGACGACGTGCCCCGAGAAGGTCTGCGCGCTCGCGATGGCCGAGGGGCTTGAGCCGCTCGGGAAGACCTGGATCTCCTCTGCCCCGGCGGCGGTAGCGCCCGCGAGCGACAGCGAGGCGGCAATCAACGTGTTCTTCATGACGATTCCTTTCGGGATGCAGTGGAAAGGCGCGAGCTGGGCGCAGTGCGCGAGCCCCGCCTCAGTTCGGACGGTTCTCGATGACGTCCTTGACGACCGGCCCGGCGGAAAAGGCGTTCGGCCAGCCCGCGTAGAAGGCGATCTGCGTGACGACCTCGCCGGTCTCCTCCTTCGTCAGGCCGTTGTCGAGGGCGCGGTCCAGGTGCCCCGCGAGCTGGGCGACCTGCCCGTTGGCCATGAGCGACGTGATCGTCACGAGGCTGCGATCGCGCGGGGTGAGGCCCGGCCGCAGCCAGACATCGGCGAACAGCGGGTCGGTGGTGAACTGGTCGAGCCCTGGGGACGCAGTCCCGAGAAGCCGTTCGACGCTCGCCCGCCGCGTCCGCTCGGCCTCCTCGTCGATCGCCCGCAACTCCGGCGAGGCCTCGGGCAGTTCGGAGGGATCTACGCCGCGCGCGGTAAAGACGTCCTTCGCAACGGCCACTGCGGCCATGGCGTTCGGCCAGCCGGCATAGAAGGCCAGATGCGTGACCGCCTCGGACAGTTCGCCGGGACTGACGCCGCTGTCCAGGGCGACGTTCAGGTGGTGCGCCAGATCCGTCGTCTGGCTGCGCGCGATGAGGATCGACGCGGTGACGAGGCTCCGGTCCCGTCGCGAGAGCTGCGGACGGTCCCACAGTCTGCGGATGTCCTCCTTCCCATAGCGGGCCAAGGCAGGCGAGACCGCCTGGATATCCGCACTCGAGAGGGTGGAGACGCTGCCGGACGGCAACGCTGCGGACGTGGTCTCTTGAGCCATGGCGGCCGTTCCGAGCGAGAGGGACAGGAGGGAAGCGGAAAGGAGATTCATAGGGTCGACCTTTCGGGCTGGCCGGAGCCGGTGGGGATCCACGGGCAGCTTCCGGCATCGCTGCCGACGAGACCCGTGTTGGTCCTTCCGAAAGCTAGGCCGTGCCCGTGCCGTCGATTAGACAGCCCAATCCGCACGAGGTTATAGATCACATCGATGAATGGACGGGACGATCTCGGCGACCTGAAAGCCTTCCTCGCGGTCGCGCAGGAGCGCAGCTTCACGCGGGCGGCCGCCAAGCTCGGCATCTCGCAGCCGACGCTGAGCTATACGATCCGCCAGCTCGAGGCGCGGGTCGGCGTCCGCCTGCTGGCGCGCACCACCCGCAGCGTCGCCCCGACGGATGCCGGCGAGCGCCTGCTCCGGACGGTCGGCCCGCTCTACGAGGGTATCGTCGCCGGCATGAATGCCCTCGGCGAGTTTCGCGACAAGCCGGCCGGCACGATCCGGATCACCGCCGACGAGCACGCGGTCGACGCGGTGCTCGCGCCGGCCCTGGAGCGGCTCCTGCCGGACTATCCCGACATCAAGGTCGAGATCACCACCGACTTCGGGCTGACCGACATCGTCGCCGAGCGCTTCGACGCGGGCGTGCGCATCGGCGAACAGGTGGCCCAGGACATGATCGCGGTGCCGATCGGGCCCGAGATGCGAATGATCGTCGTGGCCGCGCCCTCGTACTTCGCCGCACATCCCGAGCCGCAGCGGCCGCAGGATCTTCTGGAGCACAACTGCATCAACCTGCGCCTGCCGACCCATGGCGGACTCTACGCCTGGGAGTTCGAGAAGGACGGCCGCGAGCTGCGGGTCCGGGTCGACGGCCAGCTCGTCTTCAACAGCTCCAAGCCCCGGCTTCGCGCCGTCCTGGCGGGGCTCGGCATCGCCTATCTGCCCGAGGCTATGGTTCGTCCCCACCTGAACGAGGGACGACTGGTGCAGGTGCTGGACGAGTGGTGCGCGCCGTTTCCGGGCTACCACCTCTACTATCCGAGCCGAAGGCTGTCCTCACCCGCCTTCCAGATCCTCGTGGAGGCGCTGCGCTATCGCGGGTGACGGTTTCGGTCGGATCATTTTCGCCCAGGCTCTTACGCAAGACTGCCCGATCGCTTTCCATCCGGTGCCTCTCAAGACGATCCCATCGAACCGAACGCTCGAAGGTGTTCGCTTTCCCTACTCGCTGAAGGCTGCCGGGCGATCTTCAGCACGGTCTGGGACGGTGAGAGAACCACCCGACCCAACCGATAAGCCCGAGTCATCGGAGGCGAGGAAGCGGTCTGACCGGTTCCGGCTCTCTGTGGGCATGGTGCCGCTGACCGCCTGCATCCGGTTTCATGCTATACCGGATGGGTCCAGACGAACGACAGGACGTGCAACCGTCGCATACTGGAAAGGGGGAGGAGCAGGATGACTGACAAGCAGGTCGTCGTGGAAGCCGAGGTCGCCGCATCGGCGGCACAATCATGGGATGCCTATACGTCGCCCGACCGCATCACGCAGTGGAACTTCGCCTCCGATGACTGGCAATGCCCGACCGCGAGCGTCGATCTGCGCGAAGGAGGCAGGTTCAGCTCCCGCATGGAAGCCAAGGACGGAAGTGCGGGCTTCGACTTCTCTGGGACCTATACGAAACTCGTTCCAAACGAGCGGATCGAGTACGAATTTGGTGGTCGGCGGGCGACTGTCAGCTTCACACCGCATGGTGATCGCACCCATGTCCGGGTAGCGTTCGACCCCGAAGCCGAACATTCGGTCGATCAGCAGCGTAGCGGCTGGCAGGCCATTCTCGACAACTTCGCCAAGCACGTCGGCGCAACGTCGGCGCGCGGATAGCCGTCCGCAGGAGCAGTTGTCTTCAACGACTGCTTTCCATCAGAATCGGAAAGGTTTTCCGATCCCTTTGCTGACGCCATGATCATATCTGATCATGGCATGCCGGGCGCGGCCGACGAGCGCCTTCTATCCTCCCATCACACCATGACGCGGGAGGAGAAGACCGATGGCCCAGTGGATCGAGGCGTGCGGCGCCGACGACATCGACGAGGAGGACGTGGTCCGCTTCGACCATGGCGCGCGGACCTTTGCGATCTACCGCAGCCCGGACGACCGCTACTTCGCCACCGACGGCATCTGCACCCACGAGAAGGTGCATCTCGCCGACGGGCTCGTCGTCGAGCACACGATCGAGTGCCCGAAGCACAACGGGCGCTTCGACTATCGCACGGGCGAGGCCCGCGGCGCGCCCGTCTGCGTCAACCTGCGGACCTACCCGGTGAAGGTGGAGGCGGGGAAGGTCTTCCTCGAGGTCGAATGAGCGCGTCCGAGCGGGGGATGGTCATCGTCGGCGCCGGGGAATGCGGCGTGCGCGCCGCCTTCGCGCTCCGCGAGGCGGGCTACGAGGGCCCGGTGCATCTGGTCGGCGATGAGCTTCACCTGCCCTACGAGCGGCCGCCGCTGTCGAAGGCTTCCGACGACGGTCTGTCGCTGAAGGTCATTCGCGACGAGCAGGCCTTCCGCGACCACGCGATCCGACACATGCGCGGCCAGGCCGTCGCCCGGATCGACCGGGACGCGCGCCAGGTCGAGTTCGCCGACGGGACGCGTCTCGGCTACGACGCGCTGCTCCTTGCCACGGGGGCACGGGCTCGGCGCCTGCCGATGGCGGCGGGCCTCTCCCGCGTCCATACCCTGCGCTCCTACGACGACGCCCTTGCCATGAGCGCACGCCTTCGGCCAGGCGGCCGCGTGACGGTGGTCGGGGGCGGGTTCATCGGGCTGGAGTTCGCGGCCCTGGCACGCGGACGCGGCGTCGCGGTGACGCTGCTCGAGGCCGCGCCCCGGCTCCTGATGCGCGCCGTCCCCGCAGAGGTCGCGGAAGCCGTGCAGGCCCTCCACGAGACGAACGGCGTCGATCTGCGCATCGGCGCAGCGATCTCGGGCATGACCGAGGATGCGGACGCGGTTCACATCGGGTTCACCGACGGAACGTTTCTTTCGGCCGACGCCGCCCTCGTCGGCATCGGGGCGGAGCCGGCGACCGAGCTGGCATCCGCGGCGGGTCTCGTCGTCGAGAACGGCATCCGCGTCGACCGGAACCTGCGCATGTCGGACCCCTCGATCTTCGCCGCGGGCGACTGCTGCTCGTTCCCGCTCGGGCAGGACGGAACCCATGTCCGGCTCGAGTCCTGGCGCAACGCGCAGGAGCAGGGCGAACTCGCCGCCCGCAACATGCTCGGTCACGGCGTCGAGCACAGCGCGGTCCCATGGTTCTGGTCCGACCAGTACGACCACACGCTCCAGATCGCGGGGATGGCGACCGGCACGGCGCGCACCGTCCGGCGCGAGATCGGCGACGGCGCGTTCCTCCTGTTCCACCTGGCCAAGTCCGGCCGGCTCGTCGCGGTCAGCGGCTTCAGCCCCGGCATCGTCCGCGAGGTCGGGGCCGGCGTGACCTATGTCGAGCCGGGCGACACGTCATCCCGCTCTACATACCCGAATGCCGCCAGTGCGAATCCTGCCTGTCCGGCAAGACCAACCTCTGCACCGCGATCCGGGCGACACAGGGCAAGGGCGTAATGCCCGACGGCACGACCCGCTTCTCCTACAAGGGGAAGCCGATCTTCCACTACATGGGTTGCTCGACCTTCTCGAACTTCACCGTCCTGCCCGAGATCGCGGTCGCCAAGATCCGCAGGGACGCACCCTTCCGCACCACCTGTTACTGCGGCTGCGGCGAGACGACGGGCGTCGGCGGGGTCACCAAGACCGCCAAGGTCGAGCCAGGCTCGAACGTCGTCGTCTTCGGCCTCGGGGGCATACGTAATCCAGGGCGCCCGGATGGTCGGGGCGGATAAGATCGTCGGCGTCGACCTCAATAACGACACAGCTTGTGTCAGATGTCGAGATTGGCCACCTGCAGGGCATTGTCCTGGATGAATTCGCGGCGCGGTTCCACCTCGTCGCCCATCAGGCGGGAGAAGAGCTGGTCGGCATCCGTCGCGTCCTGGATCTTCACCTGCAGCAGCGAGCGCACCTCCGGGTCGAGCGTCGTTTCCCAGAGCTGCTCCGGGTCCATCTCGCCGAGTCCCTTATAGCGCTGAAGCGACAGGCCCTTGCGGCCGACCTCGAAGACGGCGCTCAGGAGATCGCTCGGCCCGGCGAGCCGCATTTCCTCGTCCTTGCGCCGCATCAAGGGCGTGCCGGCATAGACTTCGCCGAGGCGGGTGGCGAGGCGGTTCAACGCCAGCGCATCGGCCGAATGGATGAGGCCGGCATCGAGCACCTGCACCTCGGTGACGCCGCGCACCTCGCGCAGGAGGCGATAGCCGCCCTCCTCCGTCGCCTCGCCGCGCCAGGGCCCGTCGCCCTCCTCGGCGAAGGCGTCGAGGCGGGTCGCGATCTGCGCCGCGAGCTCCGTCGCGCGGACCGGGTCCTCGGCCATGGCCGGGCTCAGCGCGCCGACCACCGCCGCCTGCTCGACCAGCCGCCGGTCGTAGCGCGAATGGAGACCGGAAAGGATCGAGCGCAGGGCGAGCGCGTCGTCGACGACGACGCGAAGGTCGCGGCCGACCCGCACCTCGCCGGAGGCGAGCGTCAGCACGAGATCCTCGAGGCCGCCCTCGATCAGATAGTTGTCGAGCGCCTTCTCGTTCTTCAGATATTGCGACTGCTTGCCCCGCGTCACCTTAAACAGCGGCGGCTGGGCGATATAGACATAGCCGCGTTCGATCAGCTCCGGCATCTGCCGGAAGAAGAAGGTGAGCAGCAGCGTGCGGATATGGGCGCCGTCGACATCGGCGTCCGTCATGATGATGATCTTGTGATAGCGGACCTTGTCCGGGTTGAACTCGTCCTTGCCGATCGAGGTGCCGAGCGCGGTGATCAGCGTGCCGACCTGGTCGGAGGAGAGCATGCGGTCGAAGCGGGCCCTCTCGACATTCAGGATCTTGCCGCGCAACGGCAGGATCGCCTGGTTCTGGCGCGAGCGCGCGCCCTTGGCCGAGCCGCCGGCGGAATCGCCCTCGACCAGGAAGATCTCGGACTTCGCCGGATCGCGCTCCTGGCAATCGGCGAGCTTGCCGGGCAGCGAGGTGATGTCGAGCGCGCCCTTGCGCCGCGTCAGCTCGCGCGCCTTCCTCGCCGCCTCGCGAGCGGCGGCGGCCTCCACCACCTTGGCGACGACGACCCGCGCCTCCTGCGGATGTTCCTCGAACCACTGGCCGAGCTTCTCGTTGACGAGGCTTTCCACCACCGGGCGCACCTCGGAAGAGACGAGCTTGTCTTTGGTCTGCGAGGAGAATTTCGGATCGGGCACCTTCACCGACAGGACGCAGGACAGGCCCTCGCGGCAATCGTCGCCCGTCGGCTGCACCTTCTCCTTCTTCAGGATGCCGGAATTCTCGGCATAGCCGATCACCTGGCGCGTCAGCGCGCCGCGAAAGCCCGCCATATGCGTGCCGCCGTCGCGCTGCGGAATGTTGTTGGTGAAGCAGAGCACCGTGTCCTGATAGGCGTCGTTCCACCAGAGCGCCGCCTCGACGGTAATGCCGTCGCGCTCGCCATGGATGACGATCGGGGCGCCGATCAGGGGTTTGCGCGCCCGGTCGAGATAGCGGACGAAGGCTTCGAGGCCGCCCTCGTAGAACAGCTCGACCCGCTTCTCGTCGGCGGGCCGGCGATCGGTGAGGACGATGAGGACGCCGGAATTGAGGAAGGCCAGCTCGCGCAGCCGATGCTCCAGCACGGAGAACTCGAACTCCGTGCGGGTGAAGGTCTCGGACGAGGGCATGAAGGTGATGGCCGTGCCCGTCTCGTCGCCGGCCTCGCCCGTCTCCGCCAGCGGCGCGTCCGGCACGCCATGGGTGAAGCTCATCTCGTGGATCCGGCCCTTGCGCCGGATCTTCATCTTCAGCCAGACCGACAGGGCGTTTACCACCGAGACGCCGACGCCGTGCAACCCGCCGGACACCTTGTAGGAATTCTGGTCGAACTTGCCGCCGGCATGGAGCTGGGTCATGATGACCTCGGCCGCCGAGACGCCTTCGGAGGAATGGATGTCGGTCGGGATGCCGCGCCCGTTGTCGGTCACGGTGCAGGAGCCGTCGGCATTCAAGGTGACGGTGACGCGCGTCGCATGGCCGGCCAGCGCCTCGTCGATGGCGTTGTCCACCACCTCGTAGACCATGTGGTGGAGGCCGGACCCGTCGTCGGTATCGCCGATATACATGCCGGGACGCTTGCGGACGGCGTCCAGCCCCTTCAGAACCTTGATCGAATCGGCGCCGTATTCGGCGCCGGCGCCGAGGTTCGGTTGTTCTGCAGCTGACATGAAATTCCCTGGCTGACCGGGTCCGGAAGACGCAAGTCGCGAAGACCCGACGACCGCCCGAATATAATGGCGGAATGCAGGAAATCCAAGCATTTCCGGGCCAGGGCCCCGCATGCCGGCCGCCGGCCCCGATCGCCCGGAACCCATCCTCCTTCCGCCCGGTTGCGCGGAGGAATTCTTCTCCCGGAGCCGTTCGATGATCCGCCTCGCCGCCCTCGCCGCCCTTCTCGCCCTTGCCGGCTGCAACACGCCCTATCCCGATCAGGGCAACCTGTTCCTTTCGCCAGAAGCCTCGGTCTCCGCCAACCGCGCGCCGCGCGGCTCGCGCGCCTTCTGCGAGACCTATGCCCGCCAGACGCAGGACAATTACTACGAATCCAACAGCGACGACGATTCCGGCTTCGGCCCGAACGCCTTTGTCTATCGCCAGGCGCAGGCGGCGGGCGATGCCGCCTATCGCCGCTGCCTCGCCGGCCGCACCGGCTGAAGGCGGCGTTCCGCTTCAGATCGCCAGATAGCGCGAGGGATCGGCATCGCCCGGCACGATGCGCTGGATCGCCTTCGGCTCGCCCTCCTGGCCGAAGCGCCGGAGAAAGGCGGTGCGGATCATTTCCGGCATGCGATGCTGCGCCTCGGCGACGCGCGAGGGATCGACACGGCTGCGCACCACCACGACCTGCGCGTCACCGGTCAGCTGGTCGAGCGAGGCAGTGACCTCGCCGACGCCCGGCCCCTCGTCGGGCGGCGCCAGCGTTTCGATCAGAAGCTCGCGCGCCGCGCCGTAGTCGAGGTCGCGCGGCAGGCTGACCGACCAGGCGACGAGCCGGCGCTCGGCGCGCGAATGGTTGCGCAGCCAGACGTTCCAGAGCGCCGAGTTCGGCGCGAAGACGAAGACGCCGTCATAGGTCTCGAGATGGCAGACGAAGAGGCCGATCTCGCGCACCGTGCCGGCGAAGTTCTGCGCCTCGACATAGTCGCCGATGCGGAACGGGCGCAGCCAGAGCAGCATGATGCCGGCGGCGATGTTGGTGAGCGTGCCCTGCAGCGCGAGGCCGATGGCGAGGCCAGCGGCGCCGAGCACCGCGAGGAGCGAGGTCATCTGCACGCCGACCTGCCCAAGGGCGACGAGCAGCGCCAGGATGATCACCACGTAGCGGACGATCGCGGCGAGCGGGCCGACCACCGTCGGATCGACATGGGTCGCCCGGTGGAAGGCGCCGGCGACGAGGCGCGCCAGCCAGCCGGCGATGACGAAGCCGGCGACCAGAATCAGGATGGCGACCAGGAGATTGGGAAGGAAGGCCGCGATCTGCGCGGCGAGCGTGCGGAAGAATTGCTGCGAGGCCTCGATCGTCTGCGTCGGCATGAATGTCCTCGAATGCGGCGGTCCCTGGCGAACGCGGCCCGGCTGGCGCCGTTCCGCGATGCGCAAGAAAGGGCATCGCACCGCAACGAAAAGGGGCGACCGACAACCCGGCCGCCCCTTTCCACGGACATTCGCGAGGCCGCGAGGCCTCAGATCGTCGGCGCGCCCTTCGGGGCTTCCTTCGGCTCCTCCGGGTCGAACAGACCCTCGAACAGAGCGGTCGAGAGATAGCGCTCGGCGAAGGAGGGAATTATCACCACGAGATTCTTGCCGGCATTCTCCTCGCGCCGGCCGACCTCGATCGCCGCCGCCAGGGCCGCGCCGGAGGAGATGCCGACCGGCACGCCCTCCAGCCGCGCCGCCAGCCGCGCCAGCTCGAAGGCGGTGTCGTTCGAGACCTTGATCACCTCGTCATAGATCTCGCGATCGAGCACCTGCGGCGCGAAGCCGGCGCCGATGCCCTGGATCTTGTGCGGGCCGGGCGTGCCGCCGGACAGGACCGGCGAGGCCTCCGGCTCGACGGCGACGATCTTCAGCGCCGGGTTGCGGCTCTTCAGCACCTGCCCCGCCCCGGTGATCGTGCCGCCGGTGCCGATGCCGGACACGAAGATGTCGACCTTGCCGTCGGTGTCGTTCCAGATCTCCTCGGCCGTGGTGGCGCGATGGATCGCCGGATTGGCGGCGTTCTCGAACTGCTGCGGCATCACGGCGTTCGGAATGTCGCGCAGGAGCTCCTCGGCCTTCGCGATCGCGCCCTTCATGCCCTTCGCGCCCTCGGTGAGCACGAGATCGGCGCCGAGGAGCCGCAGCATCTTGCGCCGCTCGATCGACATGGTCTCCGGCATGGTGAGGATGAGCTGATAGCCCTTGGCGGCGGCGGCGAAGGCGAGGCCGATGCCGGTATTGCCGGAGGTCGGCTCGATCAGCGTCGACTTGCCCGGCGTGATCTTGCCGGCCGCTTCCAGCGCCTCGATCATCGCGACGCCGATGCGGTCCTTCACGCTGGAGGTCGGGTTGAAGAATTCGAGCTTGCCGATGAGCCTGGCCTTCACGCCCTTCTCGGCGGCCAGCTTGTCCAGCCGCACCAGCGGCGTGTCGCCGATCGTGTCGACGATCGAATCGTAGATCCGGCCCCGGCCGCGCGTGCGCCGCGCCGTGCCGCCGATCGAATCCTCTGTCGGGTTGTCCATGGGCGCCTCCTCGCCGACCGGCGCCCTGGCCGGTGGCTCGCTTCGATTCCCGACGACCTTACGGCGCCGGAGCGATTCTGCCGAGAGCTCGGCATGCCAGCGAAAGCCGCCTCGGCGGAATGCCGTTCCCCTGCCCCGGGCTGGAGCAGAGGTCCATTCCACCCCGCACCCGTTTACCGATTGGTAACCAAGATAACAGGTAATGGCGGCACGTTCCCCAATCTCGGACAGCCCCCTTGGAATCGTCCAGCCGCATCCTCCGCTTCATGTCCGAATCGCTCGGCCTCACCTTTCTCGCCGCGGCCGCGACGATCATCGGCGGCTGGCACTATTTCAACGGCTTCACGCAGCCCGGATCGATGACGGCGGTCGGCTTCGCCCTCGTCGCGCTGATCCTCGCGGCCATTCCGCTTCAGGCCTATCTCGCCTTCCGCGTCCTGCCGATCATGCAGCGCAACGCGCGCCTGCAACGGGCGGCGATGGAGGATTCGATCACCGGCCTCCTCAACACCGCCTCCTTCCGCGCCACCTTCGGCATCGAGGCCTCGCGCCTCGGCCGGCCGGGCGAGGATCGCAGCGCCACCTTCCTCCTCGTCAGCATCGACCATTTCAAGCGCCTGCATGATTCCTTCGGCCATGGCAGCGGCGACCGCGCCCTCCGGCTGGTGGCGAACATGCTGCGCGAGACGCTGAAGCCGGAAGACGTTGTGGGGCGGCTCGGCAGCGAGGAATTCGGCGTCTTCCTGCACGATGCCGGCTTCGAGGAGGCGCGCCGCATCGCCGAGACGCTGCGCCGCAAGGCCGGCACGCTCGTCGTCGGCCCGAACGGCGCCGCGCGCCCGCTCGCCATCTCCATCGGCGGCGTGTCCTTCGCCTCGCCGCTGCCCTTCGAGATGCTCTTCGCCGCCAGCGACGTGAATCTCTTCCGCGCCAAGCAGACCGGCCAGAACCGCTGCCTGATCACCAATGCGGTGCGCACGCTGCGCCGCCCCGGCGACAATCGCGGCGCGACGCGGGCTCTCGCCGGCATGGCGACGGGCATCGACGGTTCGGTGCTGGCGCGCCGGCCGCTGCGTCAGACGCCGGTCGAGCCGAAGCCGCCGGTGCCGCGCGCCGTGGAGCCCAAGGCTCCGGTCGCCTCGGTGAAGCTCGCGAGCTGAACCGGCGCGAGCACGAGCTGCGCGATCCGGTCGCCATGCCGGATCGTGAAGGGCTCGGCCCCGAGATTGACGAGAATCGCCATCACCTCGCCGCGATAGTCGCTGTCGACCGTACCGGGCGTGTTGAGAACGGTGATCCCGTGGCGGAAGGCGAGCCCCGAGCGGGGCCGCACCTGGATCTCGTAACCGTCCGGGATCTCGAAGACGAAGCCGGAGGGCACCGCCGCCCGTCCGCCGGGCGGGATCGTCAGCGGCCCGGCGAGCGCGGCGCAGAGGTCGGCGCCGGCGGCTCCCGCCGTCGCATAGGCGGGCAGCGGCAGGTCGCCGGCATGCGGCAGGCGCTGGACGCGAACGACGGGTCTCATGCCCCCTCCCCCGAAAAATGGTCCGCGAGACGATCGACGAGCCGCCGGCCGACCTCCTCCTTCGACAGGCGGGGCCAGGTCTCGATGCCGTCGCGCGACACGACATGGACGGCGTTCTCGGTGCCGCCCATGATGCTCGCGCCGCTGTCGTCCACCGCCACGTCATTGGCGAGGATCAGGTCGGCGCCCTTGCGGTCGAGCTTGGCGAGGGCATTGGCGAAGAGATCCTGCGTTTCCGCCGCGAAGCCGACGACGACGGCCGGCCGCTCCCGATGGTGGCCGATGGTCGCGAGGATATCGGGATTCTCCGCGAAGGTCAGCGCCAGCGGCTCGGCGCCCGGCCCCTTCTTCAGCTTCTGGGTGGCGGCGTCGGCCGGCCGCCAGTCGGCGACGGCGGCGACGAAAACGCCGAGATCGGCCGGCAGCGCCGCCTCGACGGCGGCCAGCATCTCGCGCGCCGTCTCGACGGATACGAGCCTGACGCCGGGCGGCGCCGGAATGGCGACCGGGCCGGACACCAGCACCACCTCGGCGCCCGCCGCCGCCAGCGCCGCCGCGATGGCATGGCCCTGCCGGCCGGACGACCGGTTCGCGATATAGCGCACGGGATCGATCGGCTCGTGCGTCGGCCCCGAGGTGACGATCGCCCGGCGCCCGGCGAGGCGTCGCGTCCCGGCGAGAAGCGCCTCCAGCGCGTCCGCGATCTCGACCGGCTCGGCCATGCGGCCGAGGCCCGATTCGCCGCGCTCGGCCATCTCGCCGCTCTTCGGTCCGACGAGATGGACGCCGTCCGCCACGAGGCGCTCGACATTGCGGCGCGTGGCGGGATGGGCCCACATCGCCGGATTCATCGCCGGGGCGAGAAGGACGGGCACGCGGGCGGCGAGCAGGATCGCCCCGGCCAGATCGTCGCCGAGCCCCGCCGCGAGCCTGGCCAGACGGTCGGCCGTCGCCGGCGCGACGAGGATCGCGTCCGCCTCGCGCGCGAGGCGGATATGGCCGACATCCTGCTCGTCCTCGCGCGAGAAGAGCTCGGTGAAGACATGGCCGCCGGCCAGCGCCCCGACGGCGAGCGGCGTCACGAATTCGCGCGCGCCCTTCGTCATCACCGGCACGACCTCGGCGCCGCGCTCGCGCAGGCGGCGGATGAGATCGAGCGCCTTATAGGCCGCGATGCCGCCGCCGACGACGAGAAGGATGCGCTTCGACTGGAGGGTCATGGAACGGCTTGCCAGGGATCGATGAGCGCGAGGCCGGAATCTTCGAAATCGCGGATATTGCGGGTCGCCAGCGCCGCGCCATGCCGCAGCGCGATGCCGGCGATGAGGGAATCGGGCACGCTGGTCGGGCGGCCCTTCCTGCGCCGTTCCGCGCGGAAGACCGCGGCGAGCCCGGCGCTTTCAGGGTCGAGCGGCAGCGGCGAGCCGAGCGCGCCGGCCTCATAGCCCTCGAACAGGATCCACAGTCGCGATCGCTCGGCCGATTGCGGCAGGATCTCGATCCCCAATCGCAGCTCGAACAGCGTCAGCGTCGTGATGGCGAAAACCTCGCGCTCGCTCTGCCGTAGAAAGTCGACCACGAGCGGATTGGGCCGCCGCGTCATCGTTTCGGACACGATGTTCGTATCGAGGACGATCACGATCCGAAATCGACCGGACGATCCTGCCATTCCGATCGATCCAACGGCTCGAAATCGGCGCCGCCTCCGGCCTTGTCACGCAACCGCCGGATCACGTCCCAGGCGCTGTCGCGCGGCGCGGCTGCCGGGGTCTCGTCCGCCACATGCTCCACGAGCGCCAGCCGCGCCTCCTCCTGGAGGGAGCGGCCGTGACGGGCGGCGCGGCGGCGCAGGCGGCCCTCCAATTCCTCGTCGATATCCTGGATGGTCAGCGCGATCACGGGAACGGTCCTCGAATCCCTAAAGGATAGCGCCGGGCACCGCCCCGCGCAATCAGTAGCCGGCGAGGAGCGCCCCCGCGATGACGATGAGGGCCAGCGCCGTCAGCCATTGGGCGATATGCGAGGAGATGATGCCGAGCTTGGTGTCCTTCACGAGTTCCACCAGCGTGTCGTCGTTGATGCGGATGCCGTTCTCGATGAGTTCGGGCAGTTCCTTGGCCAGGATCTCGAGGCCCACCGCCGCGTCGGGCAGGCGATGGGCGAGGCGGAGGAGCGCCTCGAAGCCGGCGCGCGCGTCGCGCAGCTTCGCCGCCGGGCCGAGCTCGCCGAGAATATAGGAGGAGACGACGGGCTCGGCCGCGACCCACATGTTGAACTTCGGGTCGAGCGAGCGCGCCACGCCCTCCACCACCACCATGGTCTTCTGGAGGAGCACGAGTTCCGGCCGGGTCTTCATGTCGAAGAGCTCCGTCACCTCGAAGAGCAGGGTGAGGAGATGGCCCATCGAGATGGTCTCGGCCGGCTGGCCGTGGATCGGCTCGCCGATGGCGCGCAGCGCCTGGGCGAAGGACAGGACGTCCTGGCCGCGCGGCACGTAGCCCGCCTCGAAATGCACTTCCGCGACGCGCCGATAGTCGCGCCGGATGAAGCCGTAGAGGATCTCGGCCAGGAAGCGCCGCGAATCGGCGCTGAGCCGGCCGACGATGCCGAGATCGACGGCGACGATCGTGCCGTCCGGCGCGACGAAGAGATTGCCGGGATGCATGTCGGCATGGAAGAAGCCGTCGCGCATCGAATGGCGCAGGAAGCTCTGCACCACCGCGACGCCGAGCGCCGGCAGGTCGTGGCCTTCCGCCGCGAGCGCCGGGATGTTGTTCATCTTCGTGCCGTCGATCCATTCCATGGTGAGGACGTCGCGGCCCGTCCTTTCCCAATCGACGGAGGGCACGCGGAAGCCCTTATCCTCGGCGATGTTCTCGCCCATCTCGGACAGGGCCGCCGCCTCGAGGCGTAGATCCATCTCGATCCGCGTCGACTGGGCGAGCGTCTCGACCACGGCGACGGGCCGCAGCCGCCGCGAGGCCGGCACGAAGCGCTCCATCTGCCGCGCCATGAAGGCGAAGGTGTCGAGCTCGCGGCGGAACTGGACGCGCACGCCCGGCCGCACGACCTTCACCGCAACGTCGCGCACGCCTTCCGGCGTCCGGACCTTGGCGCGATGCACCTGGGCGATGGAGGCCGCCCCGACGATCTCGCCGAATTCGAGGAAGAGGTCGTGGATGCGCCGGCCGAGCGTCAGCTCGATCTCGGCGATCGCCTCGGCCCTCGGAAAGGGCGGCACCCGGTCCTGCAACCCGGTCAGCGCGTTGGCGATGCGCGTGCCGACGATGTCCGGCCGCGTCGCCAGGAACTGGCCGAGCTTCACATAGGAGGGGCCGAGCCGGTTCAGCGCCCGCGACAGATTGGCCGAGCTGACGCCGTCGTCGGAGGACGGCTTCGCCAGGAGCCCGGCGAGGCGCCAGGCCAGCATCGGCCCCGGCCCCAGCCCTTCGGCGGGAAGCGAGGAGATGACGCCTTCCCGCGCCAGCACGAACAGGGCGCGGACGAGGGCGATGGTGCCGCGGACCGGATTGGGCAAGGATCAGATCTTCCAGCCGGAATGGATGGCCGCGATGCCGCCCGTCAGGTTGCGGTGCTGCACGCGCTCGAAGCCGGCCTTGCGGATCATCGCCGCGAAATTGGCCTGGTTCGGGAAGCGGCGGATCGACTCCACGAGATATTGATAGGAGTCGCGATCCTTGGCGATCGCCCCGCCGATCGCCGGAATCGCCTTGAACGACCAGAGATCGTAGAGCTTGTCGAGCCCCGGCAGGTCGACCTCGGAAAATTCGAGGCAGAGAAAGCGCCCGCCCGGCTTCAGCACGCGATAGGCCTCCGCGAGCGCCAGATCGATGCGCGGCACGTTGCGGATGCCGAAGGCGATCGTATAGGCGTCGAACGTGTCGTCCGGCAGGCCGAGAGCCTCGGCATTGCCCTCCACGAAGGCGAGGCGCTCGGCGAGGCCGCGCTTGACGGCGCGCTCGGCGCCCACCGCCAGCATCGAGGCGTTGATGTCGAGCACCGTGCCGCTCGCCTGTCCGCCGGAGGCCTCGACGATGCGGAAGGCGATGTCGCCGGTGCCGCCCGCGACGTCGACGAAGCGCCAGCCCGGCCGGCGCGAGGGCGCGAGCCAGCCGACCATCGCCGATTTCCAGGCGCGGTGCAGGCCGCCCGACATCAGGTCGTTCATCAGGTCGTAGCGCTCGGCGACGCGATGAAAGACGTCGTTGACCCGCGCCTGCTTCTCCTCGACGCCCGAGACGGTCGAGAAGCCGTAGCTCGTCGTCATCCCCTCCGCGCCGGTGGTTCGGCTCGCCGACATCGCGTCCCCTTGCTCTCTTCGTCCGCCGGGTCCCGCCCGGCCGTCCAGCCACTACCTGAAGATCGAATGGCATGCCATCTAGGCAGGATAACCTTCTCGCCAGCCAGGATTTCGACAGCGATGCCCGAATTGCCCGAGGTCGAGACAGTGCGTCGCGGCCTCCAGCCCTTCATGGAAGGTGCGACGATCCGCCATGTCGCGCTCAACCGGCCGAACCTGCGCTTTCCCTTTCCCGAGAACTTCGCCGCGCGGCTCGAAGGCCGGCGGATCGAGGCGCTGGCGCGGCGGGCGAAATATCTCCTCGCCCATCTGCCGGGCGCGGCGACGCCGGCGGAAGCGGAAGGCGACGAGGTCCTCGCCATGCATCTCGGCATGTCCGGCTCCTTCCGCATCGAGACGCCGGCCGGCTCGCTCGTGCCCGGCGTCTTCGCCCATCCGCGCTCGGACCGGCAGAAGCACGACCACGTCGTCTTCCATCTCGACGCGCCGCGCTGGGGGGCGGTCGA
Source organism: Aureimonas endophytica (assembly GCF_014642635.1). Classification (GTDB taxonomy): domain Bacteria; phylum Pseudomonadota; class Alphaproteobacteria; order Rhizobiales; family Rhizobiaceae; genus Plantimonas; species Plantimonas endophytica. The sequence continues at coordinate 96,194 of NZ_BMIQ01000010.1, read as the reverse complement.
CATCGTGTTCAACGATCCGCGCCGCTTCGGCTTCATGACCCTTCTGCCGGCCGTCGATCTGGAGGCCCATCCGCATTTCAGGGGGCTCGGCATCGAGCCGACCGGCAACCGGCTCGACGGCGCGGCGCTCGCCCGCGTCTTCCGCGCCAAGGCCGCGCCCCTCAAGGCGGCGCTGCTCGACCAGCGGCTCGTCGCGGGGCTCGGCAATATCTATGTCTGCGAGGCGCTGTGGCGCGCCGGCCTGTCGCCGCGCCGCGCGGCGGGCACTCTGGTCGGGACCGACGGCGCGCCGACCGAGGCGCTGGAGGATCTGGCGCGCCATATCCGCGAGACGATCGCCGACGCGATCGAGGCCGGCGGCTCGTCGCTGCGCGACTACCGGCAGGCGGACGGCACGCTCGGCCTCTTCCAGCACCGTTTCGCCGTCTACGACCGGGAGGGCGAGCCCTGCCCGCGCCCCGCCTGCCACGGCCGGGTGGAGCGCATCGTCCAGTCCGGCCGCTCCAGCTTCTTCTGCCCGGCCTGCCAGACCTGACGGCGAAGCGGCCCGACCCGGCGCGACCGTCACGGCCATGTCATTCGGCGATTGACGGAAGAGCCGGGCCTGCCTATAAGGCGCCGATATTCGGCGGTGCCTTCGGGCGCCGGCCTTAATTCTTGCGCCGATCCTCCTGGCTTCTCGGCGCCCGATCCTGTGACGAGAGAGAAACGAATGGCCAATACGCCGTCGGCCAAGAAGGCCACGCGCAAGATCGCGCGGCGCACCGAGATCAACAAGAACCGTCGTTCGCGCGTTCGCACCTTCCTGCGCAAGGTCGAGGAGGCGATCGCCTCCGGCGACCAGGAAGCGGCGCGCACGGCCTTCAAGGCGGCGGAGCCGGAACTGATGCGCGCCGTGTCGCGCGGCGTCGTTCACAAGAACACCGCCTCCCGCAAGATCTCCCGCCTGTCCGGCCGCGTGAAGGCCATCGGCGCGGCTTCCTGAATTCGTTTCCATACCGTTAAGAAGGGCTCGGCATCGCCGGGCCCTTTTTGATTCCGGCTGGACAATTCCAGCGATCTGCGCATAGGCCGGCGCCCAATGCGGTCAAGCGGTTCAGGACGCCGCACCCGCAGGCCACCTCAAAATTTCGACAGCGATTCCAATGGATTGCGGGAGGTCGGCGAATCTCCCAGGAAAGCCGGCTAAGCACTTTCGCGCAAAGCGTTGAGTCAAGCGGCAGCGCCCGAAGGCGCTGAAAAATAAATTCGCTGCACGGCCATGTTCGAGCCCCGCGACGATTCAACTAACTGAATCATATCGTTGGCTTTTTCGCCCCCAGCCACCCGTATGACGAGTCTGCGACACCCTCGATGCTCGCGACGCGATTCCGGCATTTCCGTGGTTGCGGGGCGGCTCTCGCTTGCTTAGCGTTTTCCACACAACAAACGTGGGGAAAGTCGAATTGCGGGGGCGAAGCGTGGCTTTTCCAAGAACTTGCAGACCGTTGGAGACCGCGCATGCTCTTCCGCCGCCGATCGAGGCAGATGACGAGTAAGCGTTAAGTCTCGGCGCCTTTTCCCTTAAGCCCTTGTTTACCATCCATTCGCAGCGCGCCCACATGCGGGGCCGCGCCGGAGGATTTGTCATGAGTGGAAGTTACGAAGACGACGTGACGGCCGGCGATTGCTGGTCCGTGCTGTCGAGCGATCCCGACGCGTTCCTGATCGATGTCAGGACCTCGGCCGAGTGGAACTATGTCGGCGTCCCCTCGGCGCCGCAGGATGCCCGCCCGCCGGTGCTCATCGAATGGCAGTCCTATCCGGCCATGGCGGTGGACCTGTCCTTCGCCGCCCGGCTCGGCCAGCATGTCCTCGAGAATGGCGGCACGCACGAGTCGCGCCTCTATTTCCTCTGCCGCTCCGGCGCCCGCTCCATGGCGAGCGCGGCGGCGATGACCGCCGAGGGCTTCCGGCATTGCTACAACGTGCTCGACGGCTTCGAGGGACCGGTCGACGGCCAGGGCCATCGCGGCACGGTGGCCGGCTGGAAGGCCGCCGGCCTGCCCTGGAGGCAGCGTTGATCCGCTCCGACGCGGCGAATGCCGCTTCCCCCCAGACCCGTCCGGCGCCGCCGCGCGCTGGATCGATCGACACGCATGGGATGCATTCCGGAATGAACGACATGGAAGGCCGCGCGGAGCCCGCTCGCACGACGGCCGCGATCCACGAAAGGGTCAATGCCCGCCTTAAGGCGCAGCTCGGCCAGGATGCCTTCGCCAGCTGGTTCCAGCGCATGCGGATCGACGAGATCGGCAAGGGCACGGTGCGCCTTTCGGTGCCGACCGCCTTCCTGAAGACCTGGATCCGTTCGCATTACAGCGACCTTCTCGACGCGATCTTCGCCGAGGAGGCGCCCGGCACCCTGCGCGTCGAGGTGACGGTGCGCAGCGCGGTGCGCGGCGCGGCGCCGACCCCCGTGTCCGAGCCGGCCGAGCCGCGCCCCGTTCCGGCCGCCCGCACGCCGGTCCCCGCCGGTGCCGCGCCGGAGCGCGACGCGCCGCCGCAGGCCGCCGCCGCCCGCGAGGCGAACGGCCCGGATTTCGGCTCGCCGCTCGATCCGCGCTACCTCTTCTCCAATTTCGTGGAGGGCGCCGCCAATCGCGTCGCGCTCGCCGCCGCCAAGGCGGTGGCCGAGAACGGGCCGCAATCGGTGCGCTTCAACCCGCTCTTCATCCATGCGAGCGTCGGGCTCGGCAAGACGCATCTTCTCCAGGCCATCGCCAATGCCTGCGTGGCGCGGGCCGATCGGCCGCGCGTCGTCTATCTCACCGCCGAATATTTCATGTGGCGCTTCGCCTCGGCGATCCGCGACAACCAGGCCCTGACCTTCAAGGAGAACCTGCGCGGCATCGACATCCTGATCATCGACGACATGCAGTTCCTGCAGGGCCGCTCGATCCAGCAGGAATTCTGCCATCTCCTCAACGCCCTGATCGATTCGGCGCGTCAGGTGGTGGTGGCCGCCGACCGGCCGGCCTTCGAGCTGGAATCGCTCGACCAGCGGGTGCGCTCGCGCCTCGCCGGCGGCGTCGGCATCGAGATGGCCTCGCCGGACTTCGACATGCGCAAGGGCATCCTGGAGGCGCGCATCACCGCGATGCGCGGCGAGGACCCGAGCTTCCGCATTGAGGAGCGCGTGGTGGAGACGATCGCCCGCCGCGTCACCGGCTCCGGCCGCGACGTCGAGGGCGCCTTCAACCAGATCGCCTTCCGCCATTCCGTCGGCCAGCCGCTTTCGCCGGACCATCTCGACGATCTCCTCAACTCGCTGACCCGCACCGGCGGCGAGAAGCGGGTGCGGATCGAGGACATCCTGAAATTCGTCTCCCGCCATTACAACGTGTCGAAGACGGACATCCTCTCCGCCCGGCGCACCCGCACCATCGTGCGGCCCCGCCAGATCGCGATGTATCTCGCCAAGACCATGACCCCGCGCTCGCTACCCGAGATCGGCCGGCGCTTCGGCGGTCGCGACCATACGACGGTGCTGCATGCCGTGCGCAAGATCGAGGCCGAGCGCCTGGCGGACGAGAAGCTCGGCGAGGAGCTCGACCTCATCCGCCGCATGATCGAGGAATGATCGCCGGGGAGGCGGTCGATCCGGGCCGCCTCCCTTCTCCTTTCAAACGAAAACGGTCTACGCTAGAAGGGAAGGCCCTGCCGGACACGCTTTTCCCGTTCCAGGCGCATCCCTTCGGGTTATTCCAGTCATGCGTATCCTCATCGAGCGGTCGAACCTTCTGAAGACCCTTGCCCATGTCCACCGCGTGGTGGAGCGGCGCAACACGATCCCGATCCTGTCGAACGTGCTTCTGCGCACCGACGAGGGCGTGCTGCGGCTGAAGGCGACCGATCTCGATCTCGAGATCACCGAGACCGTGCCGGCCGAGGCCGAGCAGCCGGGCGGCACGACCGTGCCGGCGCATCTTCTCTACGATATCGTGCGCAAGCTGCCCGAGGGTTCGGAAGTGCGCCTGTCGACCGGCGGCGACGGCGGGCAGATGACCGTCTCGGCGGGCCGGGTGAACTTCCGCCTGCAATGCCTGCCGGAGGCCGACTTCCCGGACATCACGGCCGGCGAGTTCTCGCATCGCTTCACCATGCCGGGCGCCGACCTCCTGCGCCTCATCGAGAAGACGCAATTCGCGATCTCGACGGAGGAGACGCGCTACTACCTCAACGGCATCTTCCTCCATGCGCTGGAATCGGAAGGCGAATTGCGGCTGCGCGCCGTCGCCACCGACGGCCACCGCCTCGCCCGCGCCGAGATCGCCGCGCCGGCCGGCTCGGAAGGCATGCCGGGCATCATCGTGCCGAGAAAGACGGTAGGCGAATTGCAGAAGCTGCTCGGCGACGCCGAGGGCGACATCACCGTCGAACTCTCCGATTCGAAGATCCGCTTCGCCATCGGCGAGATCCTTCTCACCTCCAAGCTGATCGACGGCACCTTCCCCGACTATCAGCGCGTCATCCCGCAGAACAACGACAAGGCGCTGACGCTCGACCGGCAGAGCTTCTCGGCCGCCGTCGACCGCGTCTCGACCATTTCCTCCGAGCGCGGCCGCGCGGTGAAGCTGGCGCTGTCGAACGGCCAGCTGACGCTGACGGTCAATTCGCCGGATTCCGGCACGGCGACCGAGGAACTGCCCGTCGGCTACGACGCGGACGATCTGGAGATCGGCTTCAACGCCCGCTACCTCCTCGACATTTCCGGCCAGCTGGCCGGCGAGGAAACGGTGTTCATGCTCGCCGATCCGGGCTCCCCCACCCTGATCCGCGACCAGGGCGATGCCGGCACGCTCTATGTGCTGATGCCGATGCGGGTCTGAGGCGCCCGTTCCGGTCTTGCCAAGCCTGTCGGACGACGACGCCCCTCCCCCGCCGGCCGAAGACGCGAGTGGCGGCGCATCGGGCGCCGTCGGCCTTTCCAGCCTCAGCCTCGTCGATTTCCGCAACTATGCCGCAGTGAGGCTGCCGCTTGCCGGGCGCTTCATCGTCCTCACCGGCGACAACGGCGCCGGCAAGACGAATTTCATGGAGGCCGTGTCGCTGCTGACGCCCGGCCGGGGCCTGCGCCGCGCCAGCTATGGCGAGATGACGCGGGGCGGCGGCAGCGGCGGCTTCGCGGTGCGCGCCGAGGCCCTGGGCGCGCTCGGCCCGGTCCGGCTCCAGACGCTGGTGCGTCCGGACAATGGCGAGGGGCCGCAGCGCACCGTCCGCATCGACGAGACGCAGGCCAGAAGCGCCGACGAGCTGCTGGACCATCTGCGCGTCCTCTGGCTGACGCCGGCCATGGACGGCCTCTTCACCGGCCCCGCGAGCGACCGGCGCCGCTTTCTCGACCGCATGGTGCTGGCGATCGACCCCGCGCATGGGCGGCGCGCCGCCGATTACGAACGCGCCATGCGCCAGCGCAACCGCCTCCTGTCGGAGGGGCGCGGCGACGAGGTCTGGCTCGCCGGCCTCGAAACGCAGCTCGCCGAGCTCGGCATCGCCATGGCGCTCGCCCGGGCCGAGCTCGCCGGCCTCCTTGCCGCCATGATCGCCGAGACCTCGGACGATTCGGTCTTTCCGAAGGCGGATTTGACGCTCGATGGCGGCTACGGCTTTCCCTTCGAGGGCCGGGCGGCGAGCGACCTGGAGGACGAGGCGCGCGAGGCGCTGCGGCGCGGGCGGGGCCTCGACCGGCAGGCGGGCCGGACGCTCGAAGGCCCGCACCGGGCCGATCTCGCCGTCTTTCACCGCGCCAAGGCGATGCCCGCCGCCCTTTCCTCCACCGGCGAGCAGAAGGCGCTCCTCATCGGCCTCGTCCTTGCCCATGCAAGGCTGGTGCGCGCCGTCGGCGGCATCGCGCCGATCCTGCTTCTCGACGAGATCGCCGCCCATCTCGATCCCGGCCGGCGCGCGGCGCTGTTCGACATCGTCGAGGCGCTCGACGTCCAATCCTTCATGACGGGCACCGACGCCGCTTTGTTCGAAGCGCTCGGCGCCCGCGCCCAGCATGTGACGGTCGCGAACGGACGGGTCGAGACATGACACTCGAGAGAGACGAGATCGAGCGCTATGCCCGCCATATCGTGCTGCCGGAGATCGGCGGCGCCGGGCAGCAGGCGCTGAAACGGGCCCGCGTGCTCGTCGTCGGGGCGGGCGGCATCGGCTCGCCGGCGATTCTCTATCTGGCGGCGGCCGGGATCGGCACGATCGGCGTCGCCGACGACGACACCGTGTCGCTGTCCAATCTCCAGCGGCAGGTGCTGCACGGCACGGCGGATCTCGGCCGCCCGAAGGTCGACAGCGCCGGGGACGCCGTCGCGCGGCTCAATCCGCATGTCGCCCTCGTGCCGCATCGCCTGCGGCTGGCGGCGGAGAATGCCGCGCCGCTCCTCGCCGATTACGACATGGTGCTCGACGGCTCGGACAATTTCGCGACGCGCTTCCTTCTCGCCGATCTCTGCGCGGCGGCGGCGCGGCCGCTCGTCTCGGCCGCCGTCAACCGCTTCGCCGGCTCGCTGACCACCCTCCTCCCCTTTCGCGACGACAATCCCTCCTATCGCGACCTCTTTCCGGAACCGCCGCCGCCGGGCCTGGTGCCGTCCTGCGCCGAGGCCGGGATTCTCGGCGTCGTCACCGGCATTCTCGGCACGCTCGCCGCGACGGAGGCGATCAAGCTGGTCACGGGCATCGGAAAGCCACTTGTCGGCCGGCTTCTGATGGTGGATGCGCTGGACATGCGCTTCCAGACGATCACCTATCGGCGTCGGCGCCAAGCCTAGAGGGACGAGACCATGCTGCATCTCATCGCCACGATCCGGATCAAGCCCGGCACGAAGGACGACGTCGCGAAGGCGGCGATTCCCTGCATCGAGGCGACGCGCAAGGAAGAGGGCTGCATCCGCTACGACATGATGGTCGACGTGATGGACGAGACCAACGTCACCTTCGTCGAGGAATGGGAAAGCCGCGAGCTGCTCGACCGCCATGTGCGCTCGGCCCATGTGAAGACCTGGCACGAAGCCGGCAAGCCCTACATCGTCTCCGAACATATCGCGGTCATCTATCCCGAGAAGATCGAGGGCCTCTGACCCCATGACGCGCCTCGTCCTCGTTCCGGCCTTCGCCTGCGACGCGGCGCTCTACGCGCCGCTCCTGGAGCGGCTGGGCGGGGATTTCGAGGCGCGAATCGTGGTGGCGGACCGGCCGTCCCTCGCCGAATGCGTCGGGCAGGTGCTGGCGGCGGCGGGCGGCGGCGCCTTCGTCGTCGGCGGCACTTCCTTCGGCGGCCATGTGGCGCGCGAGACGGCACTGGCCGCGCCGGACCGCGTCGCGGGCCTTCTCGTCATGGGCGCGGGCGCGGCGGCGCCCGCCGACCCCGCCCCGCTGGCGGCGCGCCGCGCCGCGATCGAAGGCGGCCGTCAGGCGGACATGCTGGAGGCGATGGCAAAGGCCATCGTCTTCGAGCCGGAAGGACGCGGCCGGAGCGCCGCCGGAACCTTCCGCGACATGGCGCGCCGCGCCGCCCCTGCTCTGCTATCGGCGCAGACCGAGGCATTGGCGACCCGGCCCGACCGGCGGAGCGATCTCGGCCGCCTCCGCTGCCCGACGCTTCTCGTCTGGGGTGACAGCGACGAATTCTCGCCACCCGCGACCGGCGCCGACATGGCACAGGCGATCCCGGACGCCGAATTCGTGCTTCTCCCGCATTGCGGCCATCTGCCGAGCCTCGAAGCCCCCGATGCCGTGGCGGCGGCGATCCGCGCCCGATTCGGGCCCTGATCCGTGTCGCTGCGCGCGCGGGTCCTCGGCGCCACGCTCGGCGTCCTCGTCCTCAGCCAGGCGGCGGAATGGACGCAGCAATATCTGCAACGGCTCGGCGGCGCGGCGGACGAGCTTCGCGCGGTGGTCGAACGGTTCGACGAGGGCGCGCGGGCGCTCGACCTGCCGCGCGCCGAGGCGCTCGGCCGGCTGAAGGCCTCGCCGGACCGTTTCGTGGCGCGCCAGGGAACGGATGCGGAAGCCACGATCGCCCGGTTCGAGGCGACCGAGCGGCGCTATCGCGCGCTTCTCGCGACAGCGCCGCTGCTGCGACCCTTCGCGGCGCTGGCCGATCTCGATCCCGGTATCGCGAGCCGCGCCTCGGGCGATTTCCGCCCGGCCCTGCCGGCGACGCCGGACGGCGTCGCGCTGACCTTTCTCGGCTTTCTCGGCGGCTGGGGCGCCGGCGCCGGCTCGTCCGGCGCCTGGCGCATGGCGCGAAGGCGGCGGCCTACTTGACCGCGTCGGCGACCGCGTCGGGTCCGTCGACGATCACCGCCCGGCGCTCCTGCACCTTCAACTCGTCCAATGCCGGCATCGACATGATGTTGTAGCCGGAATCGACGTAATGGATCTCGCCGGTCACGCCATTGGCGAGATCGGAGAGGAGATAGAGCACCGCGCCGCCAACCTCGTCGATCGTGACGTTGCGGCGCAGCGGCGCGTTCTTGCGCTGGTAGTTGAACATCAGCCGCGCGTCGGAGACGCCGGCGCCCGCCAGCGTGCGCACCGGCCCGGCCGAGACGGCGTTGACGCGGATGTTGCGCGGCCCGTAATCGGCCGCGAGATAGCGCACCGAGGCCTCCAGCGCCGCCTTGGCGACGCCCATCACGTTGTAGTTCGGCATGACGCGCGTCGAGCCGCCATAGGTCAGCGTCAGCACCGAGCCGCCGGTGGTCATCAGTTCGGCCGCGCGGCGGGTGATCTCGGTGAAGGAGAAGCAGGAGATCAGCATGGTGCGCGAGAAGTTCTCGCGCGAGGTATCGGCATAGAGCCCCTTCAGCTCGTTCTTGTCCGAGAAGGCGAGCGCGTGGACGAGGAAGTCGAGACCGCCCCATTCCTCGCGGATCCTGGCGAAGGCGGCGTCGACGGAGGCGATGTCCTCCACGTCGCAATCGATGAGGAGCTTGGCGCCGATCTCGTTCGCGAGCGGGCGGACGCGCTTGCCGAAGGCCTCGCCCTGATAGGTCAGCGCCAGTTCGGCGCCATGGGCGTGGAGCGCCTTGGCGGCGCCCCAGGCGATCGAGTTGTGATTCGCGACGCCCATGACGAGGCCGCGTTTGCCCTGCATCAGACCGGCCATCTCAACCCCTCAGCATTCTTCTTGGTTCTCGGGCGCATCGCGCGGCGGCGCGCGGCGCGGTCAGCCGACATGACGCCGGAAGACCAGGGTGGCATTGGTGCCGCCGAAGCCGAAGGAATTCGACAGCGCGAGGTCGATCCGGGCGTCGTCGATGCGCTTGCACACGATCGGCACGCCTTCGAATTCGGGATCGAGCTCGTGGATATGGGCGCTCTCGCCGATGAAGCCGGCCTGCATCATCAGGAGCGAGTAGATCGATTCCTGCACGCCGGCCGCGCCGAGCGAATGGCCGGTCAGCGACTTGGTCGACTGGATATGCGGCATGCGGTCGCCGAAGACCTCGCGGATCGCGCCGATCTCCTTCGAATCGCCGACCGGCGTCGAGGTGCCATGGGTGTTGATGTAGTCGACCTGCCCCTCGACCCCGGCCAGCGCCTGGCGCATGCAGCGCGCCGCGCCCTCGCCGGAGGGCGCCACCATGTCGTAGCCGTCCGAGGTCGCGCCATAGCCGACGACCTCGGCATAGATCTTCGCGCCCCGCGCCTTGGCGCGCTCCAGCTCTTCCAGCACGAGGACGCCGGCGCCGCCGGCGATGACGAAGCCGTCGCGGTCCTTGTCATAGGCGCGCGAGGCGACCGAGGGCGTCTCGTTGAAGTCGGAGGACATGGCGCCCATCGCATCGAAGAGGTTCGACATGGTCCAGTCGATATCCTCGTGGCCGCCGGCGAACATCACGTCCTGCTTGCCCCACTGGATCATCTCCGCCGCATTGCCGATGCAATGGGCCGAGGTCGAGCAGGCCGAGGAGATCGAATAGTTGACGCCGTGGATCTTGAACCAGGTCGCGAGCGTCGCCGAGGCCGTGGAGGACATCGCCTTCGGCACGGCGAAGGGGCCGATGCGCTTCGGGCTGTTGTTCTTGCGGGTGATGTCCGCCGCCTCGACCAGGGTCCGGGTGGAGGGACCGCCCGAGCCCATGATGATGCCGGTGCGCTCGTTGCCGGAGATGTCCTTCTCCTCGAGGCCGGAATCGGCGATCGCCTGCTTCATGGCGACATGGTTCCAGGCGCCGCCCTGCGACAGGAAGCGCATGGCGCGCCGGTCGACCTGCTCGGTCGGGTCCAGCGTCGGCTTGCCCCAGACACGGCACTTGAAGCCGTGCTCGGCGAAGTCCTCCGAGAAGGTGATGCCCGATTTCGCTTCGCGCAGCGAGGCCAGCACCTCCGAGGCATCGTTGCCGATCGACGACACGATGCCCATTCCGGTCACGACGACACGCTTCATCAGTTCCGTTCTCCGAATGCGGGGCGGCCTTGTTCAGGCCGGCGCCGGTCAGCCGCCGCTCGCCTCGTCCTGATCGACGAAGAGACCGACGCGCAGATCGCTCGCCGTGTAGATGATCTCGCCGTCCGCTTTCATCCAGCCCTCGGCGATGCCGAGCTTGAGGCGCGAGCGCATGACGCGCCTGAACTCCACGCCATATTCGACCAGCTTCACCTTCGGCGTCACCTGGCCGGTGAACTTCACCTCGCCGACGCCGAGCGCCCGGCCGCGGCCCGGCTCGCCGAGCCAGCCGAGATAGAATCCGGTCATCTGCCAGAGCGCGTCGAGGCCGAGGCAGCCCGGCATGACCGGGTCGCCCTCGAAATGACAGCCGAAGAACCAAAGATCCGGCTTCACGTCGAATTCGGCGCGGATCGAGCCCTTGCCGAACTTGCCGCCATCGGTCGTCACCTCGGTAATGCGGTCGAACATCAGCATCGGCGGCAGCGGCAATTGCGCGTTGCCCGGCCCGAACAGCCGGCCATGGCCGCAGGCAATGAGGTCGTCGTAGTCGAAACTGGTCTTTTCGAGTGCCATCGTCGTCCGGATCCCGCCCGGCCGGAGCCGGTCTCGGGCGTGCCTGTAGCACGCAACTTTCATAAGGTGAACGTCCGTTAGAATTCGTGTGCGCTTGCGGCAAGGGCAAATGGGCGGCAAAAGCGCCGTCATGAAGATTTCAGCGGGCCTCCTCGCTTTGGCGCTCCTCCTGTCGCCGGCCCCGGCGCGGGCGGACAGCTGGACCTTTCGCCCGGCGGCAAACGGCGGCAGCGCGGGCTTTCTGGCGGAGAGCGGCTGGTCGGGCCTCTGGTTCGCCTGTTCCGGCGGCGCGGCGGTGCTGACCGTCTCGACCTTCGGCGCCCGGCTCGCCGGCGATGCCGAACAGCGCGCCGTTCTCGACATCGACGGCACGGCCTTTCTCCAGAGAATGCGCTCAGGCACCGTGGACGGCGGCCCGGTGCTGCGCCGCCCGCTCACGCGGGCCGAACTCGAAGCCCTCGCCGGCGCTTTGGGCAAGGGGCGCAAAGCGGAGATCGCGATGCCGGCGGGACGCTTCGCGCTGCCGCTGAAGGGGTCCGGCAAGGCGCTGGCGAGCCTTCTCGCCGCCTGCCGATAGGAAAATCGCGCTCCCGCCGCCCGGCCTCTTGGTCCGTCCCGCGCCGACAGCCATATCTTGCCTGCGGACGGCCCTTTCCGGTACAAGAAGGGTCGGACGAAAGCAGAGAGAAGCGATGGCGGTGGCAATGGACGGTCGGGGGCGCAAGCAGGGGTTCTGCGTGTTCGAGCGGCTGCGTGCCGCCGGCCTGCGCCCGACGCGCCAGCGCGTCGCGCTCTGCAATCTCATCTTCTCGAAGGGCGACCGCCATCTCTCGGCCGAGGAGCTCTACGAGGAGGCGCATCGCGCCGGCGAATCCGTGTCGCTCGCCACCGTCTACAACACGCTGCACCAGTTCACCGATTCCGGCATCATCCGGCCGCTGACCGGCGAGGGCCAGCGCACCTATTTCGACACCAACACCTCCGATCACCACCATTTCTTCCTGGAGGAAGAGAATCGGATGATCGACATTCCGAATGGCGGCCTGCGCCTCGACCAGCTCCCCGACGTGCCGGAGGGGATGGAGATCGTGAATGTCGACATCGTCGTGCGCCTGCGCCGCAAGGCGGGCGCCGGCAAGGCGGCGAACTAAGCGCTCTCGACGAAATGCTTAAGGGTCGGCTGCCGGCCCTTTGAACCTATAGCGCCTCAAGCCGCATCGAGCGCGGCAAGGATCGTCTCGGCGCGCGCCGCGACGCTCGTCTTCGGCAGGATTGTGATCTCGTAAGCGAGGGCCGGATAGGCCGCGAGCAGCCGCTCGTATTCGGCGATCGCGGCGGGCAGATCGTGGCGCCGCTCGGCATCGCCCGCATAGATCTCCGGCCAGGGCGGCGTCAGGAAGACGCGCCGGTGATAGCGGCACCTGTCGCGCAGCCATGCGGGCCAGGCCTCGCCCGTCGCGTGGCCGAGGGCGACCGCCGCATCGACCAGTCCCCGATCGAAGAAGACCGTTCCCTCGCGGTGCCGCGCCGCCTCGTAGTCGCCGCGCGCGAGATCGAGCGCCCGGCGGGCGAAGGCCGCCATGTCGATCCAGGGCAGCGCCGTGCCGCTCCGCGCCCGTTCCTCGGCGACGACGCGGCGACCGGGCTCCTCCACCACGGCGAAGCCCCGCCCGGCGAGTTCCGCCAACAGCGTCGACTTGCCGCCGCCGGAACAGCCGGAGATCATGACGAAGCGGTTCATTGCCCCCTGCTCTGGCAGAATGCGAAGAGAGCGGAAGGCGACGCGTCAGGCAAGGGCGGCGACGCGCCGGATCGGCGTGATGAAATTTCGGACGGCCCTTAGAACTTCTCGTCGGGATAGACGCCCCAGAGATCGTTCTGGCGGACATAGCCCTTGCGGCCGGAAATCTCGACCTGGCACCAGGAGAAGGCGCATTCCTTGACCTTAGAGACGACGCCCGGCTCCATCCGCGCGACGATGTTGGAATCCTCGGCGGCGCTGCGATGCATCTCGATCGTCGTCGTCTTGCCCTTCAGCCAGGGCGCCGCGATGCCGGTGCGCGTGCCGCTGAGGAGCGAGTGGTAGACCCAGCCCTCCGTGCCCTCCGAATCGCGGATGCGGCGCCAGAGCTCGAATTCCTGGACGATCTCCACCGGCAGGCCGGGCTTCATGTAGAGCCAGGTCACCGCATAGTCCTTGCCGGGGCCGACGCGCAGATTGACGCGCGGCGACTTCAGCGAGACGAAGCGCGGCAGCGGCAGCTTGGAATGCGAGCCCGTCGGGTCCTCGCTCTCCCCCGTCTCCTCTTCCGGCGCGGGCGTCATGTCCTCGGACGCGGCGGAGGTCGCGGCGCCGGCGAGGCGCGGCGGCAGCACGGCCATGGAACTGGCGATGAGGACGAGGGCGAGAAGGCCGCGAAGGGCGGGGCGCGGGGCGGACATGACGGCTCTCAATCTCCAACGAACATCGCCTTGAGCCGCGGGGAGCAGCCACCAGAGCGAGGGTTCAGACATGCCGTCCGGGCGGAAAGGCCGCTTCCTTTCCATCCTCCTGCCGGCGCGCCGAGGATCGCAGAACAGGGTTAACGCGGCGTTTCCTCCCAGCCGCATCCCCTTGCGTCACTGGGCCGGCGGGCGCAGTCTCGCGCATCGACCGGACACAAGAAGCCGGCATCCCTGGGAGAGAGACCATCATGAGCGAGACCCTGGACCGCCCGGCCGGCGCCGAGGCGAAGCCTGCTGCATCCCCGTCTCCGGCGCCCGCGCGCCTTGCCGCCGAACATTGGCTCGGCGCCTTCGAGGCGGCGCTCGCCGCCAAGGACGCGGCGGCGGCCGCGGCGCTGTTCGCCGCGACGAGCTTCTGGCGCGACCTCGTCGCCTTCACCTGGAACATCCGCACCGTCGAAGGGCCGGAGGGCGTGCGCGACCTTCTGGAGGCGCAATTGCCGCATGTCGCGGCCTCCGGCTTCCGGCTGGAGGAGGAGCCGACGGAGGACGGCGGCGTCGTCACCGCCTGGTTCACCTTCGAGACGGATTTCGGCCGGGGCCGGGGACTCCTGCGCCTGAAGGATGGCAAGGCCTGGACCTTCCTCACGACGCTCTACGAGTTGAAGGGGTTCGAGGAGCCGATGAACGAGCGCCGGCCGATGGGCGCCGAGCACGGCTCGTCCTCGACGCGGCGGAGCTGGGCGGAGAAGCGCGAGGCCGAGGCGAAGGAGCTCGGCTTCGAGCGCCAGCCCGAAGTGCTGATCATCGGCGGCGGCCAGGGCGGCATCGCGCTGGCGGCGCGCCTGCGCCAGCTCGACGTGCCGACCATCGTCATCGACCGGCACGAGCGGCCGGGCGACCAGTGGCGCAAGCGCTACAAGTCGCTCTGCCTGCACGATCCGGTCTGGTACGATCACCTGCCCTATCTCGATTTTCCGAAGAACTGGCCGGTCTTCGCGCCGAAGGACAAGATCGGCGACTGGCTCGAAATGTATGCCAAGGTGATGGAGCTGAACTATTGGGGCTCCACCACCGCCAGGCACGCCGCCTATGACGAGGCCGCCAAGGAATGGACGGTCGTCGTCGAGCGGAACGGCGAGGAGATCACGCTGCGGCCGAAGCAGCTCGTGCTGGCGACGGGCATGTCCGGCAAGGCCAATGTGCCGAACTTTCCGGGCATGGAACGCTTCAAGGGCGAGCAGCACCATTCCTCGCAGCATCCGGGGCCGGACGCCTATCGCGGCAAGCGCGTGGTGGTCATCGGCTCGAACAATTCCGCCCATGACATCTGCGCCGCGCTTTACGAGAGCGGAGCGGACGTCACCATGGTGCAGCGCTCCTCCACCCATATCGTGAAGTCCGATTCCCTGATGGAGCACGGCCTCGGCGCGCTCTATTCGGAACAGGCGCTGGCGAAGGGCGTGACCACGGCGAAGGCGGATCTTATCTTCGCCTCCCTGCCCTATCGGATCATGCACGAGTTCCAGATCCCGATCTACGCGACGATCAAGGAGAAGGATGCCGGGTTCTACGAGGCCCTCGAAAAGGCCGGCTTCCGGCTGGACTGGGGCACGGACGGCTCCGGCCTCTTCATGAAATATCTGCGGCGCGGCTCGGGCTACTACATCGATGTCGGCGCCTCGCAGCTGATCATCGACGGCAAGATCAAGCTGAAGGCGGGCCAGGTGCGGGAGATCACCGAGAGTGGCGTCACGCTCGACGACGGCACGGAACTGCCGGCCGACCTCATCGTCTATGCGACGGGCTACGGCTCGATGAACGGCTGGGCGGCGGATCTCATCAGCCAGGACGTCGCCGACAAGGTGGGCAAGGTCTGGGGTCTCGGCTCCGACACGCCGAAGGACCCCGGCCCCTGGGAAGGCGAGCAGCGCAACATGTGGAAGCCGACCCAGCAGGAGGCGCTCTGGTTCCATGGCGGCAACCTGCACCAGTCGCGCCATTATTCGCTCTATCTCGCCTTGCAGCTGAAGGCGCGCAAGGAAGGCATCCCGACGCCGGTCTACGGCTTGCAGGACGTCCATCACAAGTCTTAGGCGAAGCCTCGACGCCGCCTCCTTCTCCCGAGTCGGGAGAAGGAGGCGGCAGGCGGATGAGGGAGGTCGGAGCGCGGCGGCAGGAACGCCGGGTCTCTCCCCTCTTCGCCGCCGGGAAGTGCTTGGCATCCCGGCCAATCCCCGAATGAAAAGGCCCGGCGGTTCGCACCGCCGGGCCTTTCGTCGTTCAAGAGAGGGAAGCCGCGATCAGGCGGCGTCCTCCTCGCTCTTCTTGGTTTCCTTGACCTCCTCGCCCGTCGTCTGATCGACGGCGCGCATGGAGAGGCGGACCTTGCCGCGCTCGTCGAAGCCCATGAGCTTCACCCAGACCTTCTGGCCTTCCGTGACGACGTCGGTCGTCTTGGCGACGCGGCCGGCGCCGAGCTGCGAGATATGGACGAGGCCATCGCGCGAGCCGAAGAAGTTGACGAAGGCGCCGAATTCGACGGTCTTCACCACGGTGCCCTCGTAGACGGCGCCGACTTCCGGCTCGGCCACGATGGAGTGGATCCACTTCTTGGCCGCCTCGATCTCCTTGCCGGAGGCGGAAGCGATCTTGATCGTGCCGTCGTCCTCGATGTTGATCTTGGCGCCGGTCTTCTCGACGATCTCGCGGATCACCTTGCCGCCCGAACCGATCACGTCGCGGATCTTCTCGGTCGGGATGGTCATGACCTCGATGCGCGGCGCGAACTCGCCGAGCTGGCCGCGCGACTCCGACAGAGCGTTCGACATCTCGCCGAGAATGTGGATGCGCCCGCCCTTGGCCTGGTCGAGGGCGATCTTCATGATCTCCTCGGTGATGCCCTGGATCTTGATGTCCATCTGAAGCGAGGTGATGCCGGACTCGGTGCCCGCCACCTTGAAGTCCATGTCGCCGAGGTGATCCTCGTCGCCGAGGATGTCGGACAGGACGGCGAAGCGCTCGTTCTCCTTAATGAGGCCCATGGCGATGCCCGCCACCGGGCGCGCCAGCGGCACGCCGGCATCCATCAGCGCCAGCGAGGTGCCGCAGACGGTCGCCATCGAGGAGGAGCCGTTCGATTCCGTGATCTCGGACACGGCGCGCAGCGTGTAGGGGAAGGCTTCCTTGGCCGGCAGCATCGGGTGGATGGCGCGCCAGGCGAGCTTGCCATGGCCGATCTCGCGGCGGCCGGGCGAACCCATGCGGCCGGTCTCGCCGACCGAATAGGGCGGGAAGTTGTAGTGAAGGAGGAAGGTCTCCTTGTAGGTCCCGGTCAGGCTGTCGACGAACTGCTCGTCCTCGCCGGTGCCGAGGGTCGCGACGACCAGCGCCTGCGTCTCGCCGCGGGTGAAGAGCGCCGAGCCGTGGGTGCGCGGCAGGATGCCGACCTCGGCGACGATCGGGCGGACCGTCGAGAGGTCACGGCCGTCGATGCGGCTGCCGGTGTCGAGGATGTTCCAGCGCACGATCTTGGCCTGGAGTTCCTTGAAGACCGTGCCGACCTCTTCCTTCGTATGGGCCGGGTTCTCGGCGCCCTCGGGCAGGAAATGGGCGGTGACCTTCGCCTTCACCGCGTCGACGGCGGCGTAGCGGGCCTGCTTGTCGGTGTTCTTGTAGGCCTCGCGCAGCTCGCCCTCGACGAGCTGGAGCATGGCGGCTTCCAGCGCCGAATGATCGGCGGGCTGGAAGTCGCGCGGCTCCTTGGCCGCGTGCTCGGCGAGCTTGATGATCGCGTCGATCACCGGCTGGAAGCTGCGATGGCCGAACATCACGGCGCCGAGCATCACGTCCTCGGCCAGTTCCTGCGCCTCGGACTCCACCATCAGGACGGCGTCCTGCGTGCCGGCGACGACGAGGTCGAGCTTCGATTCCGGCATCTCGTCGACATGCGGGTTCAGCTTGTACTCGCCGCCGATATAGCCGACGCGCGCCGCGCCGATCGGGCCCATGAAGGGCACGCCCGACAGCGTCAGCGCGGCGGAGGCCGCGACCATCGCGAGCACGTCCGGATCGTTCTCCAGATCATGCTGGAGGACGGTGACGACGACCTGGGTGTCGTTCTTGTAGCCCTCGGCGAAGAGCGGGCGGATCGGACGGTCGATCAGGCGGGAGACCAGCGTCTCCTTCTCGGACGGACGGCCCTCGCGCTTGAAGTAGCCGCCGGGGATCTTGCCGGCCGCGAAGGCCTTTTCCTGGTAGTTGACGGTGAGCGGGAAGAAATCGAAGCCCGGCTTCGGCTTCTTCTCGGAGACGACGGTCGCGAGAACGGCGCTCTCGCCATAGGTCGCGAGCACCGCGCCGTCGGCCTGACGGGCGATCTTGCCGGTTTCCAGCGTGAGGCGGCGGCCGCCCCAGTCGATTTCCACCTTGTGGGTCTTGAACATCGGTTTGCCTTCCAAGGGCGGAGCCCGCCGCGCTGGCGCGGCACGGGGCGACCGCCGGTCGCTTTCGTTGGGAAGCGCCCATGGGCAAGACAGCGGGAGGCTTCGGGGGAGCGGCGCTCCCATGCATTCGCTCCGGGACGGAACCCGGAATGTCCTGCCGGGAAGCCTCCGGCAATCCTGCCCCATGACCGTTCCGGTTCGGGGTTCAGGGGGCCTCCGGCGCGGGAGCGCCGCGGGGCCCGTCGTCGTGGACGGAGCCTTCCGGCTCCGAAAGACGATCGGCGGGCGCCCATGGCCCGCCGATCGCGAGTTCGTTCTTAGCGGCGCAGGCCGAGGCGACCGATCAGGTCGTTGTAGCGCTGCTCGTCGCGGCTCTTCAGATAGTCGAGCAGGCGACGGCGCGTCGAAACCATCTTCAGGAGGCCGCGACGCGAATGGTTGTCCTTCTTGTGGCCCTTGAAGTGCTCGGTCAGGTTGGTGATGCGCTCCGAAAGCAGCGCGACCTGCACTTCCGGCGAGCCGGAGTCGCCGTCCTTGGTGGCGTATTCCTTGATGAGAGCGGCCTTGCGCTCAGCAGTGATCGACATCGGAATCCCTTTCTTGGAATTGAGGGTTCGGGTCGCCCAAGGCCGGGATGTCGTCCAGCGAGGGCCGTGCGAAAGGCATCGCGTTCGCAGTCGAACTCGCGATGCTGGGCCGCATATAATCGACCTTGCGCAAAAGCGCCAGAGGCGGGCGGAAGCGGCACTTTCGCCGCAGGGACCGCCAGGAGAAACGCAGCATGAGCGATGCGGCCGCATACGAACTCTACGCCTATTGGCGCACCTCCGCCACCTATCGGGTGCGCGTCGCGCTGGCCCTGAAGGGCCTTGGCGCCGAGGAGCGCTTCGTCGACGTCGACAAGGGCGAGAACCGCTCGCCCGAATTCCTGAAGATCAATCCGATGGGCGGCCTGCCCGCCTTCGTCGTCAAGGACGGCGGTGCGGTGCTCACCCAGTCGCTGGCGATCCTCGACTATCTGGAGGAGACCCATCCCGAGCCGGCGCTGCTGCCCGCCGACGCGCTCGGCCGCGCCCGTGTGCGCTCGCTCGCCCAGATGCTCGCCGCCGACACGCATCCGCTGATCACGCCGCGCGTGAGGAAATATCTCGCCGCCGAGGGCGGCTTCACCCCGGACGCCTGGAAGAGCTGGCAGCGCCATTGGTTCACCACCGGCCTCCAAGCCTTCGAGGCGCGCCTCGCGGCGGATCGCGAGACCGGCCGCTTCTGCCATGGCGATCAGGTGACGATCGCCGATATCTGCCTTGCCAGCATCACGGCGGTGATGAAGGTCTTCGACATCAACGTGGCGGGGATTCCGACCGTCGAGCGCATTCTCGCCGAATGCGAGGCGATGCCGGCCTTCGCGGCGGCCGATCCCTTCCTGCAGACGGGCGCGCCGGAGCGCGCGGCCTGACGCGAGCCCCGATCAGGCGATGGCGGCGGGGGGCAGCGCGGCGAAGCCGCCGAAATCCTCCGCCGGGTCGATGCCGCCGAGATCGGCGAGACGGTCTTCCTCGCAGCCCCGGACATAGGCCGCGACATCGCCCATGCGCCGCAGGGTGCGCCAGTAGATGTCCTCCATGAGGATATGGGCGAATTCGCCGTGGCGGCCGATGCTGTAGAGGCCCTGGACGCCGGTCGAGGCCGCGAAGCGCTTCCGGACATGCTCGTAGCGCGACAGATAGACGGGATAGGCGACCGGCGTGCGCAGCACGCCGCCGCTGCCGAGATAGCGCCGCCGCAGGTCGTTGCCGAAGATGCGGCAGCTGCCTTCCAGGCAGAGTTCGGCGAGTTCGGCCTCGGGCAGGGTCCAGGTCTCGTCGCCCACCTCGCAGCCGAGATCGTAGGTCAGGAGCGTCTTGCCGGCCGGCGCCAGCCAGGGCATCGAGATCGCCGCCTCGGTGATGCGGAAGAAGCGCTGGCGGTAGTCGGGCACCCAGAGCATCGTGTCCGGCAGGATATGGCGCCCGGCGAAGCGCAGATTGGCGAAGACCATCGGCCGGTAGCGGAAGGAGCTGAGAGCCGCCAGCGCGTCCGTGCCCTCGACGAGCTTCGGCAGGACATTCACCGGCGCGGTGCTGATCGCCGCCGAGACCGGGATCTCCGCGCCGCGCACCCGGACCGCGACCACCCGCTCGTTGCGCGTGACGATGCGCTCGACCGGCGATTCCAGGCGGATGGCGCCGCGCAAGGCGGCGACCGTCGGCTCCAGAAGCGTGGCGAGCCCGCCTTCGGGATAGACATGGTAGAGGCCGGCGCCTTCCGGCCTCTCGTGCGAATAGCCGTTGCAGACCGCGCGGCGCGTCACCCGCGCCGCGACGTTGAGATAGATCGACTTCAGGATGCCGGCGCCGAATTTCTGCCCGACGGACGAAGCGAGATCGCTCGCCAGCGCGCCCGACCAGGCCTCCGCCAGAGGAATGGCGACCTCCTCGGCCAGCGCCGCGCCATAGGTGGCGCGGAACCAGTCCTCGGCCGAGCGCACGGTCTTCTGCCGCCGCAGCTTGGCGTCGAGGGCGCTGAGCGCGAAGCCGGGATCGACCATCAGGCCGAGGGGATAGTTGCGGGCCCGGCCGTCGAGCAGCACCGCCTCGCCGTAATGGCGCACCGTGCGGCAGGTCCCGGTGGCGCCGAGCGCCGCCGCCAGCCGGTTGCTGACGAAATGCGCGCCGTAGTCATACGAGAAGCCCTCGGCATCCTTGAAGGAGGCGGCGAGGCCGCCGATCGCCTTGCCGGCCTCGAAGACCACGACGGGCAGGCCCTGGCGTCGCAATTCGGCCGCCGCCGTCAGGCCGGCCAGCCCCGCTCCGATGATCGCGATCGGCTCCATGACGCATCTCCCTCCCACCGGCCGCCTCCCGCGCGCCGGGTGCAGAACGAACGTTTCCCCCGCGCGCCTCGCCGCGCCTCGGCCAGGGCCGGGGCGAGGGAAGCGCACGTCGCCGAGCGGTCACCTTGCGGATGCCGGTCGTCTTCTTGGAGCTCTTGCCGTCGAAGGACCTCGAAAGGAGCGGCTTCGTCGCCGTGGCCCGCCTTCGGAAGAAGGCCGGCGCCAAGAGCCGAAGCGCAGCCTCCTTCACCGTCAGTTATGGCGAGGGGGCGCGGCGAAACAAGACAGCGTTGAGAATCCGTTACTTTTACAAGTTCTTAAGGTTACGCGATAAGCTTTTCGTCAAATGCTTCGCATCGCTCGCGGCCGCCTTTGTCCGGCCTTGGGATGCTTAGAGATCGAGCGCGCCCTCGATCAGAAGGCTGACCGCGCCGCCGATCAGGACGCCCTCGCCGTCGGGCCGGATATGGACGCGGCCGAGCCGGCCGATGGCTGTGCCCTGGGCGATGGTGAGCGGCGTATCGAGCCGTCCCTCCGCCCGCATCCATTGCGCGATGGCGGCATTCAGCGAGCCGGTGATCGGGTCCTCGATCACGGCGTTCGACAGTTCGAACATCCGCACCTCGAAGTCGCATTCGCCGCCGGGCGGATGCGCGCCGATCAGGCCGACGAAGAGGTCCTCGGGCCAGCGGGCGCGGGACGGATCGACCGCCAGCACCTTGGCGGCGTCGGCGAGTTCGAGAACATGCCAGACCGGCCCGTTGACGAGCCGCGCCGCTCGCCGGACATCCGCCGCATCGAGACCCAGCGCGGCGGCGAGCGCTGCCACGTCTCTCGGCTCCAGGGGCGCGACGGTGGTCGGAGGCGCGCGGAAGGCCGGCACGGCTCCGCCGATCTCGACCTCCACGAGGCCGACGGCGCATTCCTGCCGGACGGTGCCCGGCCGCTTCGGCCGCCCGCCGGCGGCGAGCCAGGCCATGCAGCTGCCGAGCGTCGGATGGCCCGCGAAGGGCAGCTCGCGGCTCACCGTGAAGATGCGGACGCGGTAATCCGCCTCCGGGGTCTCGGGCGGCAGAAGGAAGGTCGTCTCGGCGAGATTGGTCCAGGCGGCGAAGCGCTGCATCTCCGCGTCCGACAGCCCCTCGCCGTCGACGACGACCGCGAGCCCGTTGCCGCGCGTCGGCACCGCCGAGAAGACGTCGCACTGGATGAATCGCCGCTTCATGATGGTCGCTCCCCTCTCGGACGCTCGGCGGAGACAACCACGCCGGGCCACCCCTCATCCGTCGCGCAGCCAAGGCCGGATCGCAAACGAAAAGGGCCGCCCCAGGGGCGGCCCTCCTCTATCTTCGTCGTGGCAGGGCCGTCGCCCGCCGCGATTTCAGCCGCGGCCGCCGAAGACGCGCTTCGGGCGGAAGGAGCCTTCCTCCACGGCGCCGAGTGCGATGAGGCGGCCATGGCCGGTGGCATAGGCCTCCTCGCAGAAGGCGGGCGCATCGCGGCCGCGCAGCAGCACCGGATTGCCGGCGAGCACCCGGCCCGCCTGCTCGTCCGTCAGCGCCACCTCGTAGAGATCGGACAAGGCGGCCTCCGCCTCGATCAGATATTCGTCCAGCGGCGCGAAATCGACGACGCGCGGCCTGGCGCCGGCTTCCAGCGCCTCCGGCTCGAGCGTTTCGCGACCCTCCTCGGCGGCGGCCTCGAGCTCGTCCAGCGTCACCATGTCGTCTTCCTCGAAGGCGCCGACCGCGAGGCGGCGCAGCTCCGTGACATGGCCGAAGCAGCCGAGATCGCGCCCCATGTCGCGGGCGATCGAGCGCACATAGGTGCCCTTGCCGCAATCGACCTCGAAGACGGTCGCGCTCTCGCGCATCTCCATGATCTCCAGGCGGTGGACGAGCACGGTGCGCGCCGCGATCTCCACCACCTCGCCCTCGCGGGCGAGATCATAGGCGCGCTCGCCGGCGATCTTGATCGCCGAGAACTGCGGCGGCACCTGGCTGATCTCGCCGCTATAGGCGGGAATCAGCGCCTCGATGGCGGCGCGCGACGGGCGCGCCTCGGAAGCGCGCACCACCGGCCCTTCCGTGTCGTCGGTCGTGGTCTCGGCGCCCCACTGCACCGTGAAGCGATAGGTCTTCTCGCCGTCCATCACGAAGGGGACGGTCTTCGTCGCATCGCCGAGCGCGATCGGCAGCATGCCGGAGGCGAGCGGGTCGAGCGTGCCGGCATGGCCGGCCTTCTGCGCGAAATACAACCACTTAATCTTGGAAACCGCATCCGTCGAGCCGAGGCCCTTCGGCTTGTCGAGGATGATCCAACCGGAAATCGCCCGGCCCTTCGGCTTCTTGCCGCGACGCGACATCAATTATCGTCCCTATCCGTTTCCTGTTCGCCGTCGAGATCGCGGGCCACTTCCGGCGAGCGGAGCAGCTGGTCGATCCGGGCATAGTTGTCGAAGGAGTCGTCGGCGCGAAACCGAACCTCCGGCATGTATTTCATCTGGCGCAGCATCGGGGTCAGCCGGCCGCGCAAGAAGCGGGCGTGGCGGTTCAGCGCCTCGACCGTCGGCGCCATGTCTTCCTGCCCGAAGGCGGTGACATAGGCGGTGGCGAGCTTCAGGTCCGGCGACATGCGAACCTCCGAGACCGAGATCACCGTCTTCTCGATCACCGGATCGTCGATTTCGTGGCGCCCGAGAATGGCGGAGAGGCCGTGCCGCACCTCCTCGCCCACGGAAAGCTGGCGCTGCGACGGACCCTTGGTCTGGTTCTTGTGTCTAGCCATGGCTTCGGTTTTCGAATGAGCAATGGAAAGGGTGTCGGGCGCGCCAGGAGCGCGTCCGTCGCCGGTCCCTCAGCAAAAGCGAACCCGGCGCGAGGGCCGGGTTCGTCATGCCGCCCGTCGAGGTGCGGAACCTCAGAGCGTGCGGGCGACGTGCTCCACGCGGAAGCACTCGATGACGTCGCCCGCCAGGATGTTGTCGTAGTTCTGGAAGGCCATGCCGCATTCCTGGCCGCCCGGCACCTCCGCCACTTCGTCCTTGAAGCGCTTGAGGGTCTTCAGCGTTCCCTCGTGGATCACCACGCCGTTGCGGATCAGGCGGACGCCCGCGCCGCGCTCGACCTTGCCCTCGGTGACGCGGCAGCCCGCGACCTTGCCGATCTTGGTGATCTGGAAGACCTCCAGGATCTCGGCATTGCCGATGAAGGTCTCGCGACGCTCCGGCGACAGGAGGCCCGACATCGCCGACTTCACGTCATCCACGAGGTCGTAGATGATGTTGTAGTAGCGGATCTCGATGCCCTGCGCTTCGGCCGCCTGTCGGGCCTGCGCATTGGCGCGGACGTTGAAGCCGATGATCGCGGCATCCACCGTCGAGGCCAGCTGGACGTCCGACTCGGTGATCGCGCCGGCGCCCGAATGGACGATCCGCGCCTTGACCTCGTCGTTGCCGAGCCGCTCGAGCGCCACCTGGATGGCCTCGACCGAACCCTGCACGTCGCCCTTGATGAGGAGCGGGAACTCCTTCAGCCCGGTGGACTGGAGCTGGCTCATCATCTGCTCGAGCGAACCGCGCTGGCCGGCGGCCTTGGCCACCTGCTTCTCGCGGGCGAGACGCTGACGGTATTCGGAGATCTCGCGCGCCCGCGCCTCGTCGGAGACGACGGCGAAGCGGTCGCCCGCGCCCGGCGTGCCGGAAAGGCCGAGGACCTCGACCGGCATGGAGGGCGGCGCCTCCTTGAGCTGGCGCCCCATGTCGTCGACGATGGCGCGCACGCGGCCCCACATGTCGCCGGCGACGACGATGTCGCCGGTCTTCAGCGTGCCGGCCTGGACGAGAACCGTCGCCACCGGGCCGCGACCGCGATCGAGCTGCGCCTCGATGACGACACCTTCCGCCGTGCGGTCGGGATCGGCCTTGAGGTCCAGAAGCTCGGCCTGGAGCAGGATCGCCTCGATCAGATTGTCGATGCCGGTGCCGGTCTTCGCCGACACCTCGACGTCGAGCACCTCACCACCGAGGGATTCCACGAAGACCTCGTGCTGGAGGAGCTGCGTGCGCACCCGCACCGGATCGGCCGAGGCGCGGTCGATCTTGTTGATCGCCACGATGATCGGCACGCCCGCCGCCTTGGCGTGGCGGATGGACTCGACCGTCTGCGGCATCACCGAATCGTCGGCCGCCACCACGAGCACGGCGATGTCCGTCGCCTGCGCGCCGCGGGCGCGCATCGCCGTGAAGGCCTCGTGGCCGGGCGTGTCGATGAAGGTGATCTTCCGATCCTCGTAGTCGATCTGATAGGCGCCGATATGCTGGGTGATGCCACCGGCCTCGCCCGACACGACATTGGTCTTGCGGATCGCGTCGAGCAGCGAGGTCTTGCCATGATCGACATGGCCCATGATGGTGACGACCGGCGGACGCGGCTGCATCTTCTCGATATCGTCGGCGACGTTGAAGAAGCCCTCCTCGATGTCCGAGGCGGCGACGCGCTTCACCGTATGGCCGAACTCGGTCGCGATCAGCTCGGCGAGATCGCCGTCGATCACGTCGCCGGGCTTCATCATCTGTCCCTGGCTCATCAGGAACTTCACGACGTCCACCGCGCGCTCGGTCATGCGGTTGGCGAGCTCCTGGAGCGTGATCGTCTCCGGGACCGTCACTTCGCGCACGATCTTCTCCCGCGGCTGGTTCATCTGCGAGCGCTTGAACTTCTCCTGCCGTCGCCGCATCGACGACAGCGAGCGGCCGCGCGCGCCCTCCTCGCTGGTCAGCGCCTTATCGAGCGTCAGCTTGCCGCCGCGCCGATCGTCGGCGCCGCGCGTCGTGCGGGTCGGCTTGGCCGCCGCGTCGGGACGCGCCGCCGCGCCCGGCCGGGCCGTCGGCGCGCGACGCGCACCGATGCCACGCGGCGCGCCACGGCTGCTCGCATCCTCTTCGAAACCGCCGCCGATCGGGCTCGGAGCCGGCGTGAAACCGCCGCCGCCGCCGGGGCGACCGACGCCGCCCGGTCCACCCGCGCTGCGACCGGCACCGCCGGGGCCACCGGCGCTGCGGCCGGCACCACCCGGACCGCCGGGACCGCGGCCGGGACCGCCCGCCGCGCCACCCGGACGCGGGCCGCGCGATTCGCCGGCACCCGACCGATAGGACGGCGCATAGGAGCCCTGCGACCGGCCGTCGCGCGATTCGCGCTCGCGGTCCCGCTCACGCGGCGGCTCGGACGCGGCGCGACGCGCGGCCTCCTCCTCCGCCTTCTTGCGGGCCTCGGCCTCGGCCTCGAGCCGGATCTGTTCCTCGAGCTGGCGCAGCTCGCTTTCCTCGCGCTCGCGGCGACGACGCTCGTCCTCGGCGACGCGACGGGCCTCCTCCTCGCGGAAGAGGCGCTTGTCTTCGGCCTCGCGCTGCCGCGCGAGTTCGAGCGCGCGCCGACGGGCGTCCATCTCGCGGGACGAGAGGTCGCTCAGGACGGCGCCGCGCGGCTGCCGGGCGCCGGGCGCGCCGGACTGGCCGGGACGGGCGCCCTGCGGCGCGCCGGGACGGCCGCCCGGAGCACCGGACGCCGGACGGCTGATGGGAGCCCCCGAGGGACCGCGCGCCGGCTGCGGCGCGCCGGACTGGCCGGGACGGCCGGCACCCTGCGGGCCGGAACCCGGACGATTCTGGCTCGCACCGGGCGCGCCGGGACGGCGCTGATCCTGGGCGGGCGCCGGGCGATTCTCGGCGCGCGGCGTCTCGGCCGGGCGCGGCGCGCTCGGCTGCGGCGCGGCCGGCGCGGGACGCGACGCTTCGGGCGCGGCGGCAACGGACTTGGCCTCGGGCGCGGCGGCGGCCGGAGCCGACGCGACAGGAGCGGAGGGAGCCGGCTGCGCCGCCGCCGGAGCCGGGGCGGGAGCCGCCGGAACCGGAGCAGGCGTCGGGGCGGCCGGGCGCGGCTCGGGCTCCTTCGCCACCACCGGGGCCGGGGCCGGCTGCGGCGCCGGCGTCACCGGGGCGGCCGGACGCGGCGCGGCAGCCTCGACCGGAGCCGGGCTCGCCGGAGCGGGCTGGCTCGGCGCGGGGCGCGGGGCGGCGGCCGCCGGAGCGGGCACGGCGGGCTTCGCCGCGGCGGGCGCGGGTGCGGGCACCGGCGCCGGCTCGGGCTTGCCGTCCTCCGGCCGCACGACCCGGCGCTTCTTGGTCTCGACCACGACGTTGTTCGTACGGCCGTGCGAGAAATTCTGGCGCACGGTCGACTGCTGCGCGCCGCCACCGGGCTTCAGGGACAAAGTCTTCTTCGTGGTCACGCTCAGCGTCTTGTCGTCGCCGGATTTCGTGTCGTTCATCTACAGTTCCGCTTCCTGGGCAGGATCGCTCCCAAGCCCGTCATCCATGCCGGGATCCTCGTCGGGGATCCGCCGTCCGTCATCGTCGCGAACCGCTTGCCCCAAACGAGGGCTCCTCCCGGGGCACACGCCCCGATAGTTCGCCAGCGCCTCGAGGCGCTTGAGAAGAGCTGCGCCCGCCTCTCCGGCAAGGACGGCCGCATGTATCACATTGTCCCCGCCGATGGCCAAACCCAATTCGTCCGACGAGGCCGGCCGAAAGGCGGGTATTTCTTCCGTCTCCTCGATCGCGGCCGCCGCGAAGCGCGCCGCGTCGATCTTGCGAATGCCGTCGGCGGCCGCGTCCTCGGCATGGATCACGGCGAGAGCCGCTCCCGCGCGGACCGCCGCGTCGACGCGCGAGGCGCCGGACACGACCGAGCCGGCCTTGCGGGCCAGCCCCAGAAACCCGAGCGCGGCGCGTTTCAGCACCGCGTCCACGACATCCGGCAGATCCTCGCCGGCTCTCGCCTCCGCCTTCAGCGCCCGTCCGAAAAGCTTGCGGCGCACCGCAAGTTCCACCACCTCGCGCCGCGCCTCGACATGGACGCCGCGCCCCGGCAGCCGGCGCTTCAGATCCGGCACCACCTGCCCGTCGGGCGAGGCGACGAAGCGGATCAGCCGATCCGTCTCGAAGCTCTGCCGCGAGACGATGCACATGCGCGGGTTCATCTCGTCGTCGTCCGCCATCCGCATCGCACCGTTCCGGCATCAGGCCCTTGACGGCTTACTCAGCCGCCGCCTCGACGCCTTCTTCCCCTTCCTCACCTTCCGCCGGCGCCTCGTCCTCCGTGATCCAGCCCGCCTTCAGGCGCGCCTTCAGGATCATGGTCTCGGCCTCGGCGCGGCTGAGCTCGAACTTCGACAGCGCGCCGTCGAACTTCTTCACCTCGCCGTCCTTGCGCTCCGTCCAGCCGACGAGATCGTCGACGGCGCAGCCGGCAAAGTCCTCGATCGTCTTGATGCCGTCCTCGCCGAGCGCGACCAGCATCTCGGTGCGCAGCCCGTCGATCTCCTTCAGCTCGTCGGCGACGCCGAGCGCCTTGCGCTTGTCGTCGAATTCCGCCTCGCGGCGATCGAGATAGTCGCGGGCGCGGTTCTGGATCTCCGCCGCCGTGTCCTCGTCGAAGCCGTCGATGGAGGCGACCTCGTCGGCATCGACATAGGCCACTTCCTCCACCGAGGAAAAGCCTTCCGAGGCGAGCAGCTGGCCGACCATCTCGTCGACGTTCAGCGCGTTCATGAACAGGTCCGACCGCTCGGCGAATTCCTTCTGCCGCCGCTCCGACTCCTCCTGCTCGGTGAGGATGTCAATGTCCCAGCCGGTGAGCTGCGAGGCGAGGCGCACGTTCTGGCCGCGCCGTCCGATCGCCAGAGACAATTGGTCATCCGGCACCACGACTTCAATGCGCTCGGCATCCTCGTCGAGCACGACCTTCGTCACCTGCGCCGGCTGAAGGGCGTTGACGAGGAAGGACGCGGCGTCCGGCTGCCAGGGAATGATGTCGATCTTCTCGCCCTGCAATTCGCCGACCACCGCCTGGACGCGGCTGCCGCGCATGCCGACGCAGGCGCCGACCGGATCGACCGACGAATCGCGCGAGACGACGGCGATCTTGGCGCGCGAGCCCGGATCGCGGGCCACCGCCTTGATCGTGATGATGCCGTCGTAGATCTCCGGCACTTCCATCGCGAAGAGCTTCGCCATGAACTGCGGATGGGTGCGCGACAGGAAGATCTGCGGCCCGCGCGGCTCGCGGCGCACGTCGTAGATATAGGCCCGCACCCGGTCGCCGTAGCGGAAGAGCTCGCGCGGGATCTGCTCGTCGCGGCGGATGATGCCCTCGCCCTTGCCGAGATCGACGATCACATTGCCGTATTCGACGCGCTTCACCGTGCCGTTGACGATCTCGCCGACGCGGTCGTGATATTCCTCGTACTGCTTGTCGCGCTCGGCCTCGCGCACCTTCTGCACGATGACCTGCTTGGCCGACTGCGCCGCGATGCGGCCGAAATCCATCGGCGGCAGCTGCTCGGCGATGAAGTCGCCCGGCTCGGCGTCGGGATTCTTATCGCGAGCGAGATCGAGATAGATCTGCGTCGCCGGATTCTCGACATCCTCCACCACTTCGAGGAGGCGCTGCAGCTTCATCTCGCCGGTGCGCGTGTTGATGTCGACGCGGATATTGGTTTCCTGGCCGTAGCGCGACCGGGCCGCCTTCTGGATGGCGTCCGCCATCGCCTCGATCACGATCTCGCGGTCGATCGACTTCTCGCGCGCGACGGCGTCCGCGATCTGCAGAAGCTCGAGCCGGTTCGCACTGACTGCCATCTTCCTGGGTCTCCTTGCCCGCGACGCGCGCCCTTCAGGGGCTCAGCCGCCGGCCTTTTCGTCGTTGTCGTTGTCGGCATCGCCGGAAAACTGCCCCCGGCGCGCCGCCTTGTCGGCCTTCAACGCGGCATCGATCAGATCGTCGGTGAGGACGAGACGCGCATCGCCGATCGCATCGAAGGGAATGTCCACGAGCGCGGCTTCGTCGCCCGTCACCTGGTCGCGCTCGAAGCGGACATGGTCCGCCTCGACGCCGACGATCCGGCCGCGCCAGCGCTTGCGCCCGTCGACCAGCCGATTCGCCTCGACCTTCGTCAGATGGCCCGCCCAGGCCTCGAAATCGCCGCGCCGCACTAGCGGCCGGTCGATGCCCGGCGAGGACACTTCCAGGTGATATTCGCGATCGATCGGGTCCTCGATGTCGAGAACGGGCGAAACCGCGCGGCTGAGCATCTCGCAATCCTCGATCGACATGGTGCCGTCCGGCCGCTCCGCCATGATCTGGAGGGTCATGCCGTTCATCTGCGACAGCTTCACCCGCACGAGGCGAAAGCCGATCTGCTCGGCCACCGGCTCGACGATCGCGGCGATGCGGCCCTCGAGGCCCGCCTCGGTCACGAGGCGCCGCTCGGACGCCGAGGAGGAAGGATTCGTCGCGACGGTATCGGTCACCAGAACTCCGCGCAGCTGCCCGAGACGGCGTGCCGCCGGGCCTTTCGGATCGAGTTGCGCCACCGCCCGCCATGCCCGGAACAGGTTCCGATAATAAAAAAGAGCGGGACCGGTGGGACCCACTCTCGACGGTGTCGCAGAGAATTCGATGCGGGATATATGACAATCCGCCCGCCGGATCAAGCCGCCTCGCGCGGGCTCGCCGCTTCGCGCCTTTTCGGGGGCGCTCAGACGGCTTCCGGCGCGCCGACCTCGTAGAGCGAGAGGGCGCGTTCCCCGATGCCGAAGCCGGCCCAGGCGGCGCGCCATGCCGCGATATGCGCGGACTGGAAGTGCCGCGCCAGGGCCGCCCGGTCGCGCCAGCGCTCCTTCACATGGATGAGGCCGCGATCGCCGATGTCCTCGGCATAGACATAGTCGAGACAGCCGTCTTCGGCGCGACTCGCCTCGACCATCCGCAGCATGACCGGCCGCGCCGCCTCCAGATTCGCCGCCGGCAGGCGCACGGTGCCGAGAATCAGAAGCATGGGACTTTCCCGTTAGGCGGCCAAGCTCATGACCTCAGGAAGGTGAGATAGGCCGGGCGCCGGCCTTCCCGCAAGGCCTTCGCCTCGTAGCGCGTGCCCGGCCAGCCCTCGAAGGGCCGGTGCCAGTCGCTGGCGCGCCTCGCCGTCCAGGCGAAGGCCGCGTGGTCGCGGCAGGCGCGCAGCGTCCAGTCGACATAGGTGTCGATATCGGACGCGAAGCGGAAGAGGCCGCCCGGGCGGATCGCCCGCGCCAGGCGGTCGAGATTGACCGGCGAGACGAAGCGCCGCTTCCAGTGCCGGCGCTTCGGCCAGGGATCGGGATAGAACAGGTCGACACCCGCCAGCGAGGCCGGCGGCAGCCAGTCGAGAAGCAGCGTCGCGTCGTCCGGATGCAGCCGCAGATTGGGGCGCGGCGCCTCCTCCAGATCGACGAGGAGCTTGGCGATGCCGTTGCGGAAGGCCTCGGCGCCGATGAAGCCGGTCCGGGGAAAGCGATCGGCCATCGACAGGAGATGCTCGCCGCCGCCGAAACCGATCTCCAGGCGCACCGCCTCGACCGGCTGCGGAAACAGCGTCTCCAGCCGCTCCGGCGCCGGCCGCGACAGATCGAGCGCCAGCGACGGCAGGAGCGTGTCGAACAGCTCCGCCTGGCGCGGCCGCAGCGTCTTGCCCATGACGCGCCCGAAGAACGCCTCGCGGCGGCGCGTCGGATACGCCGCCCCCTCCCCGTCGGACATGATGCTCGTTCCTTTCGGCCGTCAGGCGGACAAGGCGGCCTTCAGCTTGGGCGCGAGATCGGTCTTCTCCCAGGAGAAGGAACCGTCGCGCCCGGCCTTGCGGCCGAAATGGCCGTAGGCGCTGGTGCGGGCATAGATCGGACGCGTCAGTTCCAGATGCTCGCGGATGGCGCGGGGCGTCAGCTGCATCGTCTGGCGAATCGCCTTCTCGACTTCCGCCTCGCCCACCGTGCCGGTGCCGTGGAGATCGACATAGATCGACAGCGGCTCGGCGACGCCGATCGCGTAGGAGAGCTGGATCGTGCAGCGCTCGGCGAGCTTGGCCGCGACGATGTTCTTGGCGAGATAGCGCGCCGCATAGGCGGCCGAGCGGTCGACCTTGGTCGGGTCCTTGCCGGAGAACGCGCCGCCGCCATGCGGCGCCGCGCCGCCATAGGTGTCGACGATGATCTTGCGGCCGGTGAGGCCGGCATCGCCGTCCGGGCCGCCGATGACGAACTTGCCGGTCGGGTTGACGTGCCAGACGCAGGTCTCGGCGATGGTCAGTCCCTCCAGCGCCTCGCGCACGAAGGGCTCGACGATGCGGCGCACGTCCTCGGAGGTGAGGTTCTCGTCGAGATGCTGGGTCGAGAGCACGATCGAGACGACCTCGCTCGGCTTGCCGCCGCGATAGCGCACCGTCACCTGGCTCTTGGCGTCGGGGCCGAGCTTGCCGGCCTCGCCCTCGCCCGTCTTGCGGGCCTTGGCCAGCCGTTCGAGAATCTTGTGGGCATAGTAGATCGGGGCCGGCATCAAGTCCGGCGTCTCGCGGCAGGCATAGCCGAACATGATGCCCTGGTCGCCGGCGCCCTCGTCCTTGTTGCCGGAGGCATCGACGCCCTGCGCGATATCGGCCGACTGCTTGTGCAGGAGGATGTCGATCTTGGCCTTCTTCCAGTGGAAGCCGTCCTGCTCGTAGCCGATGGCCTTCACCGCCTTGCGCGCCGCCGACTTCACCTTGGAGCGCATCTCCTTCTCGGTGAGCGAGCAGCGCACCTCCCCGGCGATCACGATGCGATTGGTGGTGGCGAGCGTCTCGCAGGCGACGCGGACCAGCGCCGGGTCCATGCCGGACTTCTTGGCCTCGCGATAGAAGAGATCCACGACCTCGTCCGAAATGCGATCGCAGACCTTGTCCGGATGTCCTTCGGAAACGCTTTCGGAAGTAAAGAGATAGTCGCCCTGCACCATCATCGGTCCCCTTGCGCGGCAACGGACGGGAGTGGCCGGCGCCGCGTGGATTCCGGCCATCGCAGGCCATTCCCGCCCTGGTCAAGCAAAATCGACGGGTCCGCTATACTGAACTCGCGCTCAGGAACGGCCGGAACCGCCCTCGTCCTCGGACGCCTCGCCGAGCGTGCGCACGAGATCGATGATCCGGCGCCGGACTTTCGGGTCGGCGATCTTCATGAAGGCACGGCTGAGCTGCAGGCCCTCGGCGGTCGAGAGGAAATCGACCACGTAGTTCGGGCCCTGGCCTTCCTGGAACCCGTCCGGCGTGGCGGCACCGTTCGGCGCGTCCTCGAAGAAGAAGGCGATCGGCACGCTCAGCACCTCGCCCATCTTCTGCAGGCGCGACGCCCCGATGCGGTTGGAGCCCTTCTCGTATTTCTGGATCTGCTGGAAGGTTATCCCCAGGCTTTCGCCGAGCCGCTCCTGGCTCATTCCGAGCATCGTGCGACGAAGGCGGACCCGCGACCCGACATGGATATCGACCGGGTTGGGTTTCTTCTTATTGTCCGACATCGCCCCGACCTGCGAACTGCATACAACCGACCGAGCCGGCCCTTCCCATGCCCGAAGACCATCGTCCGTGGGCGGATGGCGTGGCAAAGGCGGTCCTCAAAGTCAATCAATCGATACGAGCATCACGCAGCGCAGCATAGACGGAAAATAGCAACGCTCCGGCAACGGCCAACCAGAAGATGAAATTGCCGGTGCGGGCGAAGAATGTCGGCGGCAGCGCCACCGGCAGCGCCGTCTCGATCGTGCCGGCCGAGCCGAGGGCGAGGCCGTCGCGCGGAACGCCATAGGCGTCCACCACGGCGGAGATGCCGGTATTGGCGGCGCGGATCAGCGGCAGGCCGAGCGCCGTCGCCGTCAGCTCGGCCTGCCGCAGATGCTGATAGGGTCCGGGCGTGTCGCCGAACCAGGCATCGTTGGTGACGTTGAGGATCGCGCCCGGCCGATCCGCGAGCCCGTCGATCTCGTCCTGGAAGATGATCTCGTAGCAGATGAGCGAGAGGAGCGGCGGCAGGCCCGGCAGCGCGAGCGGGCGTCGATCGACGCCCGCCGAGAAGCCGCCCGGCATCTCGGCCAGCTGCGTCAGGCCGATTCGCCGCTTCAGCACCTCCTCCATCGGGAAATACTCGCCGAAGGGCACGAGATGCAGCTTGTCGCGCGCGTCGAGGATCTCGCCATTGTCGTCGATCGCATAGACGGAATTGAAGAAGCGCGGCTCGGCCCCGGCGACGATCTCCGGCCGGGCGGCGCCGGCGACCAGCGTCTCGCCGGGAAGGATCGCATCCGCCAGCCGGGCGACGGCGTCCGGCCGCTCGACCAGGAAGAAGGGAAAGGCCGATTCCGGCCAGACGATCAGGCGCCGGGTCGCGGTTTCGGCGGTGGGGACGGCGGTGGGTGCGGGCGTCGCCGGCGCCTGCGTCAGTTGCAGCAGCCGGGCGAAGATCCGCTCGGCCTCGGCCTCGTCCCATTTCTCGCTCTGGTCGATATTCGGCTGGACGATGCGCAGCGCGACATCCGGCACGGACGCATCCTGCCGCTCGGCGAGGCGCCAGGCGCCGAAGCCGAGATGGGCGGCGAGAAGAAGAAGCGCGAAAGCGACGAAGGCCCGCCCGCCCCGCGCCGCGCCGGCCAGCGCCGCGGGCGCGGCGAAGACGGCGACGGCGAGAAGTGTCAGCCCGTGCAGGCCGACGAGCGCGACCGATTGCGACAGGAGCGGCACCGGCGCCGCGAGGACGCCGAGCTCGTTCCAGGGAAAGCCGGTGAAGAGATGGCCGCGCAGATATTCGAAGACGGCGAGCGAGGCGGCGAGCGCCAGGATGCGCGCCGCGCCCTCGCTCCAGATGGCGCGCGCCGCCATCGCGGCGACGCCGAAATAGAGGGCGAGAACGGCCGGCAGGCCGAGAACGGCGAAGGGAATGGCCCAGAGGAAGGCGTCGCCCTCCACCGTCATGGCGGTGCCGAGCCACCAGAGACCGCCGACGAAATAGCCGAGGCCGAAGCACCAGCCGATGCGGAAGGCCGGCAGGAGGCGCCGGATCGCCCCCGCTCCCGGCGCGCCGGCGGCGCCGTCGAGGAGAAGGACGAGGATGGGAAAGGACAGGAAGCCGACCGCCGGAAAGCCGAAGGGCGGCAGGCCGAGCACCAGGAGCGCGCCGGCGAGACAGGCGATCAGCGCGCGCCGCCAGCCCTCGGCGAGGATGATCCCCGCCACCAGTCGTTCCAGCATCGGCGCCCTTTTTCGCTCGCGGCCCGGTCCCGGCGACCCGGCCGCCGGACAAAGGATTGGCCGCCGGGGCTTTCGCGAAGCTCGCCCCGGCGCCGGCCCGCGTCAGGAAAGATGCAGGTGGTCGCCGCCGTCGCCGCGCGCCCGCGCCTCGCCCATCCGGCGCCGGATGCGGATCTGGCGCAGCCGGCGGGGATCGGCCTCCAGCACCTCGAAGACGAAGCCCGGCAGCATTTCCAGCGTCTCGCCGACCTGCGGCACCCGGCCGAGCTCGGCGAAGACCATGCCGCCCAGCGTATCGGCCTCGTCCTCGTAGGGCGCGACGTCGAAATCGGCGCCGACGACGCGCCGGACATCCGCGAGATCGGCCCGCGCATCGACGTCGAACACGCCGTCGCCGCGCTCGGCGACCAGCATCTCCTCGTCGTCATGCTCGTCCTCGATCTCGCCGACGACGGTCTCGATGATGTCCTCGAGCGTCACCAGCCCGTCGGTCCCGCCATATTCGTCGATGACGAGGGCCATCTGCGTGCGGGTCGAGCGCATGCGCGCCATGAGATCGGAGGCGAGCATCGACGGCGGCACGAAGAGCACCTTGCGCAGGATGCCGAGCGCTTCCATCGGCGTGTCGAGCGTGATCCGCCCGAGGTCCAGCCGCTCGCCGCGCGAATCGGACGGGACGCGCGCCGTCTCCACGACATGCAGCAGCACGTCGCGGAAATGCACCATGCCCTTCGGATCGTCGAGATCCTCGCCATAGACCGGCATGCGGGAATGGCCGCTTTCCTGGAATTCCAGCATCACCTCGCCGAGCGTCGCCGAGCTTTCGATGGCGCGGATCTCGGCGCGCGGCACCATGACGTCGGAGGCGCGCACCTCGCGCAGCGCCAGGATATTGGCGAGCATGGCGCGCTCCTCCGAGGAGAAGGTGCCGTCGCCGGTTCCCTTCAACAGGGCCTCGGCCAGATCCTGGCGCGAGCTCGACGCTCTGGGGCGGAGGAACTGGACCATGCCGGCGAGAAAGCCCGGCCAAGTCGTTTCGGCAGCGGCTTCCGCCGCTGCGGGACTTCGGTCCTCCTCGCGGACCCGTTCGCTCGGGCCCTCCCGTTCGGCGCCTGCCTCGGCCTGCGCTTCGTTCATGCTGCGGATATTCATGCCCCGATGGGCTCCTGTTCAGACTTCGATGGCTGCATAGGGATCGGCGATGCCGAGATCGGCGAGAATGCGCACTTCCAGCGCTTCCATCGCCTCGGCCTCGTCCTCGTCCTCATGGTCGTAGCCGAGACAATGTAACATGCCATGCACGACGAGATGACAGAAATGGTCGGCCGGCGACTTGTTTTCGAGAGCGGCCTCGCGGAACACCGTTTCGCGGGCGAGGATCAGGTCGCCCAGCATCGGCCCCGGCCCTTCGCCCGGCATCAGATCCTCGATCGGAAAGGAAAGGACGTTGGTCGGCTTGTCCTTGCCGCGCCATTCGGCGTTCAGCGCCTGCACCGCCGCGTCGTCGGCCAGCGTAACGCCGAGCTCGGTCCCGACGGTCGCCGGCAGCCCCGCCCCCGCCGCCGCCGCCGCGACGGCGCGCCACACGAGCGTTTCGAGATCGCCGAGCCCCGCCGCGTCCCAGCCCGCGTCCTCCACCGAAAGACGCAAGGCAAGACCGGCGAAGCCGGGCTCCGCCGCGCCAGGATCGTTCGCGGCGCGCGGCGCGCTCATCTCGTCAGGCCCGCTCGCCGGGCAGGCCCGGCACGCGGCTTCGCGCGGCGTCGGAATCATAGGCCTCGACGATCGCGGCGACGAGCGGATGGCGCACCACGTCCTTCGCCTCGAAGCGCACCGTCACGATGTTCGGCACGTCGCCGAGGACACGCAGCGCCTCCACGAGGCCCGACTTCTGGCCGGGCGGCAGATCGACCTGGCTCGGATCGCCCGTCACCACCATGCGGGCATTCTCGCCGAGGCGGGTCAGGAACATCTTCATCTGCATCGAGGTCGTGTTCTGCGCCTCGTCCAGGATGACGCAGCAATTGGCGAGCGTGCGGCCGCGCATGAAGGCGAGCGGCGCCACCTCGATCGCGCCCGCCGCCAGCGAGCGTTCCACCTTGTCGGCCGGGATCATGTCGTAGAGCGCGTCGTAGAGCGGCCGGAGATAGGGATCGACCTTCTCCTTCAGGTCGCCGGGCAGGAAGCCGAGCCGCTCCCCCGCCTCGACCGCCGGCCGCGACAGGACGATGCGGTCCACCTGCCCGCGCTCCAGGAGCTGGGCGGCATGGGCGACGGCGAGATAGGTCTTGCCCGTGCCGGCGGGGCCGATGCCGAAGACGAGCTCGGCGCGCTCCAGCGCGCGCATATAGGCGTCCTGCGCCGGATTGCGAGCATGGATGGTGCGCTTACGCGTCGAGATCTGGGCGAGCGACATGCGCCCCTTCTTCTCCAATGTCGGCAGAACCAGCTGGTCGTCCTGGGCGATGGCCATGCGGATCGCGCCCTCGACATCCGAGGCCTGGATCTCGGCGCCGCCCTGAAGGCGCTCGTAGAGCATGTCGAGCGC
Source organism: Aureimonas endophytica (assembly GCF_014642635.1). Classification (GTDB taxonomy): domain Bacteria; phylum Pseudomonadota; class Alphaproteobacteria; order Rhizobiales; family Rhizobiaceae; genus Plantimonas; species Plantimonas endophytica. The sequence goes on along the minus strand of NZ_BMIQ01000010.1, from coordinate 58,722 downwards.
CCGTCGGGCCTGTTCGCAGGCGACCGGATCGCCGCGCAGCTCGACATGGTTGCCGCGCGCCCGCGCATCGATATGCAGCCGCTGCTCGATCAGCGCCAGATGCTGGTCGAACTGGCCGAACAGCGCCCCGACGAGGCGGTTGTCCTCGTAGGTCAGGGCGATATGCGCCATGTCGGAGGCGCCGGGGCGCGGCGGGACGGCGGGACGTTCGGCCCTCACGCGATCTTCCTCAAAGCGGCGGGCCGCGGCGCGGCGCCGGCGGCCTCGGGCTCGCCGCCCGCCGCGATCAGCGCGTTCGGGCCGCTGCGCACGATCCGCGACGTGACGAGATCGCCGATCTCGCCCGCCGTGGCGGAAAGGACGACCGGCTGGAGATAGGGCGAGCGGCCGATCCGCTGATGGGCATAGCGGCCGGCCTTCTCGACCAGCACCGGCATCTCGGTGCCGACGAGGCTTTCCATGAAGGCGGAAGCCTGCGCGCGGATCAGCGCCTGGAGCCGGTCGAGCCGCTCGGTCGCGACCGCCTCCGGCACCTGGTCGCCGAGATCGGCGGCAGGCGTGCCCGGACGCGGCGAATACTTGAAGGAGAAGGCCGAGGCGTAGCCGACCGCGCCGACAAGGTCGAGAGTCGCCGCGAAATCCGCCTCCGTCTCGCCGGGGAAGCCGACGATGAAATCGCCGGACATGGCGATGCCGGGCCGCGCAGCGCGGATGCGCTCGACCAGCCGCAGATAGTCCTCCGCCTTGTGTCGCCGGTTCATGGCCTTGAGAATCCGATCCGATCCCGACTGCACCGGCAGATGCAGATAGGGCATCAGGATGTCGAGGTCGCGATGCGCGGCGATCAGCGCGTCGTCCATGTCGCGGGGATGCGACGTCGTGTAGCGCAGCCGCGCGAGGCCCGGCACCTCGGCCAGGCGATGCAGCAGCTCGCCGAGGCCGATCCGGCGGCCCTGGTGCTCGCCTTCCCAGGCATTGACGTTCTGGCCGAGCAGCGTCACCTCGCGCACGCCCGCCGCCGCCAGCCGATGAGCCTCGGCGAGAATGGCCTCGGCCGGCCGCGAGACTTCCGAGCCCCGCGTATAGGGCACGACGCAGAAGGTGCAGAACTTGTCGCAGCCTTCCTGCACGGTGAGGAAGGCGGCGACGCCGCGCCGACGGATGGCCTGGGCCTCGGCCGCCGGCAGATGGTCGAACTTGTCCTCCACCGCATAGTCGGTGTCGACGACGCGCTCGCCCGCGGCGACGCGGCGCAGCGCCTGCGGCAGGCGGTGATAGGTCTGCGGCCCGATCACGAGATCGACCACGGAGGCGCGGGCGATGATCTCGGCGCCCTCGGCCTGGGCGACGCAGCCGGCGACGGCGACGTTCAGCCCCTTGCCCTCGCTTTCGCGCCGGGCCTTCAGGAGCCGGATGCGCCCGAGCTCGGAATAGATCTTCTCCGCCGCCTTCTCGCGGATATGGCAGGTGTTGAGGAGAACGAGATCCGCCTCCTCCATGGTTTCGGTCGGCGCGAAGCCTTCGCTCGCGAGGGCGTCGCCCATGCGCTGCGAGTCGTAGACGTTCATCTGGCAGCCGTAGGTCTTGATGAAGACCTTCTTCGTCGCCGCGTCATCGGGCGGAAATGCCCGCGCGTCCCTGGCCTCGACCGGGCTCGACATCTCTTCTCGCAGCGTCATACGCCTTTCTGAACAATTCCGTCCGCCAAGGTCGCAGTATCGGCCTCGCGCCCGCCGGACGCAAGCTCCCTTTCGCCGGCGGGGGCGCGGGCGCCCGTCCAGGCGGCCGGATGGTGGTGGCGCAGGGCATCGAGCAGCAGGCGGCGGACGGCGGCCTCGCAGGCCCGCGCCAGCGCCTTGCGGTCGCCGCCGGCCGGAAAGCGGATCGGCGCGCCGAAGGCGACCACGGCCTGGACCGAGCCTTCGGCGAGGAAGCGCGGCAGATGCGGCACGAGCGGCACGCTGCCCGGCCAGGCGGCGAGCGGCCGGCCGAACCGGCCGAGCGGCAGGCCATGCGATCCGACGAAGGCGACGGCGACGGGCTGCACCAGCATGTCGGACCGGCCGGAGCGGCGCAGCGCCGCCTCGGCCGCGCCGAACAGCGCCGTGCGGAAGGGCAGGACCTCGTTGCCGTCGGAGGTCGTGCCTTCGGCGAAGAGCACCATAGCGTCGCCGGAGACCAGCCGTTCGGCGATGGCATCCGCCTGCTCCCCCGTGCGGCGCCGCTCCTCGCGGGCGACGAAGACGGTGCGCTGAAGCCGGGCGAGCAGGCCGAAGCCCGGCCAGCTCCGCACCTCCGCCTTGGCGATGAAGCAGAGCTCCATGATGCTGCCGAGCACGATGATGTCGGCCCAGGACTGATGGTTCGAGACGAGGAGCAGCGGGCGCTCGCGCGCCGGCGCGCCGACGACGCGGACGTCGATGCCGGCGACCGGCGCCGCGACGCGGTGCCAGAGCAGCGGCAGGCGGCGCGCCACGCGCCAGCCGCGCCGCATGGCGACATATTGCAGCGGCATGAGCAGCAGCGTCATCGCGACCAGCACGAAGGCCACGAAGGCGATTCGAAGCCGCGCGATCACCGGACTGCCGTCTCCCAAGCCATGCCCGCCGCCTTCCGCGCCGCCGATCCGAACCGATCTGGCGCGGGGTCTAGCGAAGGGTGCGCTTCAGAACAAGCGCGCTGGTGCGCCGGCCGTTGGCATCGGCGTAATAGGCCGGACGGCGCCCGACCTCCGCAAAGCGCAGCCGGCCATAGAGCGCGAGCGCCGGGGCGTTCTCCTCGTCCACTTCGAGGAACAGGCTGGCGATCCGGTCGGCATGCAGGCGTTGCAGCACCTGGTCCATCAGCATGCGGCCGATGCCCTGGCCGCGCGCCCGCTTCGACACGGCGATGGTGAGGATCTCCGCCTCGTCGGCGGCGGCCCGGACCAGCACGACCCCGACCGGCGCCGCGCCGGGACTGCCGACGCGCCGGGCGAGAAAGCCGAAGGTGCCGGGCGTCGCGAGCAGCGAGGCGAACTCGTCGCCCGACCACGGCCGGTCGAAGGCTTCGGAATGAAGCTCCGCCGCGAAGTCCACGTCGTCCATTTCCAGCTCGGTCGCCACCGCCGGGTCGCCGGCTCCCACGAGACTGTCCCAGAACGACATGGTCCAGACCCAGGGCAGATACCAGTACATCGCGCGCCGCCTCCCGCGGCCGAGGGCTCGGCCGGATGCCGCCCTTCCGGAAGAGGCCAGTATTGCGGCAGGCGAAGCGCGCGGCAAGCGGCGATGGGTCCTTGGCGGCACAAAGACTGCGGCGAAGGTTCACCCTTCGCGAACACACCGTCCGGGAGGCGGTCAGGCCGTGAGACTCGGCCGGCTCGCCTGCGGCTTGGCATCGGCGCCGCGCAGATAGAGCGGGCTCGGCGCCGCGCCGGGCGGCTTCATCACGCCGAGACGCGCGACGGCCTCGATGCGCACGTTTCCTTCGGAATCGCGGACCGGCAGATCGGCGAGACTTCCCATGGTTTCCAGCAGAAACGCGCCGCTGCCGACGACAAGCGTCGGCGCCGGCGTCAGGCCGCGCAGGCGGGCCTCCAGCGCATCGAGGGCGATCGCCTCCGGCGCGAGGATCTCCGCCCCACCCCGATCATAGGCCGCGACATAGGCCTCGCCGCGCTTGGCGTCGAGCAGGGCGAGCACCGGGCAGTCCCCCCCATGCGGCTCGGCCAGGGCTTCCAGCGTCGAGACGCCGAGCGCCGGCACGCCGAGCGTCAAGGCGAGGCCGCGCGCCGCCGCGACCCCGACCCGGAGACCGGTGAAGGAGCCGGGGCCGACCGTCGCGACGATGCGACCGATATCGCGATAGGCGAGCCCCGCCTCGGCCAGCACCTCGGCGACGATCGCCATCAGGCGCTCGGCATGGCCGCGCCCGAGTTCCGGCTCGCGCTTCGCCAGCACGTCGCCCGACGCCGTGGCGAGCGCCGCCGAGCAACGCGGCCCGGCGGTGTCGATGGCGAGGATCGCGCCGTCCATGCGCGCCGTCCTCAGACGGCCTCGACGGTCTCGACCTCGGGAATGAAGTGGCGGAGAAGGTTCTGGATGCCGTGCTTCAAGGTGGCGGTCGAAGACGGGCAGCCGGAGCACGAGCCACGCATGTTGAGATAGACCGTGCCGTCGCGGAAGCCGCGGAAGGTGATGTCGCCGCCATCCTGGGCGACGGCCGGGCGCACGCGCGTCGCAAGCAGTTCCTTGATGGCGTCGACGATCGGCGCCTCGTCCTCGGCGAAGAATTCCTCGCCGCTCTCCGGTGCGGCCGCGCCGGCGCCCCCCGCCGCCATCACCGGCTCGCCGGCGACGAAATGCTCCATCAGGGTGGCAAGAATCGAGGGCTTCAGATGCGCCCAGTCGCCGTTCGTCTTGGTGACGGTGACGAAATCGAAGCCGAAGAAGACGCTGGCGACGCCCGGCACCGCCATCAGCTTGTGGGCCAGCGGCGAGCGCAGAGCCGCGTCCTCGGGCGTCAGGAACTCGGTGGCGCCCTCCTCGTAGACGACGCGGCCCGGCAGGAATTTCAGGGTCGCCGGATTCGGGGTGACTTCGGTCTGGATGAACATGGCGCCGGCTCCGATAACGTGCCGCGAGCGCGCGGCGAGAAGGCCTTGCGCCGGAGATAAGCCTTCTTCGCTCTCGATGAAAGGGCGACGCGGCGTTCACTTCCCACGCGGCTCCGGGCCGCGCGCCGCTCAGCAGAGATGCTCGATCTCCTCGTCGGTGAGCGAGCCCGGCACGATGGTGACGGGAATCGGAAAGGCGGAGGGCTTGCCGGCGATCGAGGTGACGAGCGGCCCCGGCCCCTCGTTCGACAGGCCGGCGGCCAGCACCAGGATCGCGATCTCGCGATCGGCCTCGATCAGGGCGAGGATCTCCTCGGCGACATGGCCCTCGCGCGTCACGATCTCCGGCTCGATGCCGACCTTCTCGCGGATGTCCTCGGCGATGCGGGCGAGGCGCGCATTGGCCTCGGAAGCCGCCTCGGCGCGCATGATCGCCTCGACGCCGAGCCAGTGCGAGAAGTCGCCGGGCTCCACGACATAGAGCAGCACGACGCCGCCGCCGCTCGCCTTGGCGCGGCGGCTGGCATAGGCGGCCGCGCGGTCGCATTCCGGCGTCTCGTCGATCACCGCGAGAAATTTGCGTTTGCCGCCGGCAAGCCGGCCGATGCGCATGGAAACCATGGGCAGGACTTATGCAGATGGCGCGCGAGGCGGCAAGCGGGGCGGATCGGCGCTTGGCGCCTCCGTGACAGTGTCTTACACTCGGCGCATGACGAAAGCCTCGCCCCGCACCCTGACGGTCTCGCTCGGCCCCCAGCAGAAGCTGGTGGACGAGAGGCTCGCCTCCGGCGCCTATGCGAGCGACAGCGAAGTCGTCCGTGCCGGTCTCCGGGCTCTGGAGCGGGAGGAGACGGCGCTCGACGAAGCGCTGCGCCGCATGGTGCAGGAAGCGCTGGACGATCCCCGCCCCTCCATACCTATAGAGGAAGCCTTCGAACGTCTGCGCGCCAAGCACGGGCTTCGCGCGAAACGCTAACGGCATGTTTCGCCGCGTCTTGCTGCACAGGCTCGCCGAGCGGGATCTCGACGCCATTCTTTCGCATGTCGCGATGGACAGCCTCGCGAATGCCGAAGCCTTCGTCGATCGAATCGAAGATCGTTGTCTGTCCTTGAGCGAAATGCCGCATTGGGGGCGACGGCGCCGCGACCTTCCGGGCGACGTCCGGGAACTGGTGTTCGAGGGCCGTGTCGTGATCGTCTATGCCATCGGCAGCGCCGAGATCACGATCCTGCGTATTCTCTACGGCGGCCGAAACGCCCCCTCCGTCCCCCCGATACCCGACGACTGATTCGATCAGTCGTCCAACAGGCCGACGATCCGCTTCACGTCGCCCATGGTGCGGGCCGCGATCTCGTTGGCGCGCTCGCCGCCGCGCTTCAGCACGCGGTCGATCTCGGCGGGATCGGCCATAATGCGGCGCATGGCATCGGTGATCGGCGCCAGCTTCTCCACCGCCAGATCGACCAGCGCCGGCTTGAATTCCGAGAACTGTCGCCCGCCCTCGCGCGCGATCACCCCGGCCTTCGTCGTGTCCGCCAGCGCGGCATAGATGCCGACGAGATTGTCGGCCTCCGGCCGCCCGGAGAGGCCCTCGACGCTGTCCGGCAGCGGCAGCGGATCGGTCTTGGCCTTGCGGATCTTCCGGGCGATCGTGTCGGCATCGTCGGTGAGATTGATGCGCGAGAGATCGGACGGGTCCGATTTCGACATCTTCTTCGCGCCGTCCTTGAGGCTCATGACGCGCGTCGCCGGCCCCTCGATCAAGGGCTCGGTCAGCGGGAAATAGCCGTTGACCCGCTCCTCGCCCATCCGCATCGGCACGCCGAGACCCGCCGCCGCGATGCGGGCCGAGAAGTCGTTGTTGAACTTCGTCGCGATGTCGCGGGCGAGTTCCAGATGCTGCTTCTGGTCGTCGCCGACCGGCACATGGGTCGCGCGGTAGAGCAGGATGTCCGCCGCCATCAGGCTCGGATAGGCGAGAAGGCCGAGAGAGGCGTTCTCGCGGTCCTTGCCGGCCTTGTCCTTGAACTGCGTCATCCGGTTCATCCAGCCGATGCGCGCGACGCAGTTGAAGATCCAAGCGAGCTCGGCATGGCCGGCGACGCGGCTCTGGTTGAAGACGATGTGCTTCTCGGCGTCGATGCCGGCGGCGAGATAGGCGGCGGCGATCTGGCGCGTCTGCGAGACGAGATCGTCCTGGACGAGCTGCGCCGTCAGCGCGTGGAGATCGACCACGCAGAAGATGCAGTCATGGTCGTCCTGCAGCGCGACGAACTTCTTGATCGCGCCGAGATAGTTGCCGAGATGCAGATTGCCCGTCGGCTGAATTCCCGAGAAGACGAGAGGCGGAAAACCGCCCGTGGAACGCTCATCGCTCATCGCGGCACCCTTCTTGTCCGGGCAGAGGCCGCGAACCGGGCCGCTCTATGCCCGTTGCCCCGCGAGGGATCAAGCCGCCTCGTCCGCTCACGCCGCCCGCCTTCCGCGCTTGGCCTTGGCGAGGCGCAGGACCATGGTGCGGTCCACCGCGCCGGTGGCGAAGCAGAGGGCGAAATAGACGGCCATCGCCGTCGCGACGAGCGCGAGGATCGCCAGGATCTGGTGCGGCACGGTCGAGCCGGGTCCGGTCCAGCCGGCGAGCTCGCGCTGGAGGAAGACCAGCACGCCGCCCATCAGGAGCGAGGACAGGACGACGAGCCCGGCGCGCTTCACCAGCGCCCGGTCGATCTCCCATAGGCCCTTCTTGTGGAGGCCGGCGAAGAGGAGCGCCGCGTTCAGCCAGCCGGCCAACGTCGTCGCCAGGGCGATGCCCTGCTCCGCCAGGACGAAGAACAGGGCGAGCGACAGGCCGATATTGGCGAGGGCCGAGGCGCCCGTCACCATCATCGGCGTCTTCGTGTCCTCGCGGGCGAAATAGCCGGGCGAGAAGACCTTGATCAGCACGAAGGCCGGCAGACCGAGCGCATAGAGGCCGAGTACGGCCGCCACCGCATGGGTGGTCGAGGCGTCGAAGCGGCCGCGCTCGTAGATGAGGCGGATGATCGGATCGGGAATGACGAAGAGCGCCACCGCCGCCGGCACCGTGAGGAAGAGCGCGAATTCCAGCGAGCGGTTCTGGGTGTGCTGCGCCTCTTCCAGCCGCCCCGCCTTCAGGGAGCGGGCGAGCTCCGGCAGGAGCACGACGCCGATGGCGACGCCGACCATGCCGAGCGGCAGCTGATAGGGCCGATCGGCATATTGCAGGATCGAGACGGCGCCCGGCTTGTAGGAGGCGATCGCCTGGCCGACGAAGAGATTGATCTGCGTGATGCCGCCGATGAGGGCCGCCGGTCCGGCGAGGACCAGAAGGCGCCTCAGCCCCTTCGTCCAGCGCGGCCGGCGCAGCGAGACGCCGAAGCCGGCGATGCGCATCGCCACCGTGACCATGAGAAGCTGGCCGATGCCGGCGACGAGGACGCCCCAGCTCATCAGGAAGCCGAGCTCGCGCTGGGTGGCGCCGCCGTACCAGCCCCAGGCGAGAACGCCGATCAGCACGAAATTGAGGATGGAGGGGGCGACCGCCGCGGCGAAGAAGCGGCGGAAGGCGTTGAGGATCCCCGAAACCATCGCCAGCATCGACATGCAGGCGAGATAGGGAAACATGATGCGCGAATAGGCGATGGTGATCGCGTAGCGGGCCTCGCAGGACAGCGTCTGCTGCAAGGGCACGGCCGGATCGTCGATGCAGGTCGAAAGACCCGGCGCGATGATCGTCTCGACCAGCACCGGCATGAAGATCATCGCCAGCACCGTCAGCGTGCCGAGAACGACGAAGAGCGTCGAGAAGATCTCGGTCGCGAAGTCGCGCGCCGCCGCCTCGCCGTCCTCCTCCAGGGCGCGGGCGAAAAGCGGGATGAAGGCCGAGTTGAAGGCCCCTTCCGCAAAGAGGCGGCGGAAGAGATTGGGAAAGCGGAAGGCGAGGTTGAAGGCGTCGGCCACCGGCCCGATGCCGAGCGCCGAAGCCATCATCATCTCGCGGCCGAAGCCGAAGATGCGCGAGAAGAGCGTCGCTCCGCCGACGGTCGCGAACTTGCCGGCGAGACTCATCGGGCGGTGGGAATGCCGAAGGCGCGGGCGGAGGCCATGGAGGCCGGCGAGGTCGCCTCGCCGTCCGGCTCCTCGAAGACGGCCGTCAGGCGGCGCTGGATGCGCTCCATCCGGCTGGCGCTCGTGATCTTCATGCCTGTCAGGTCCGTCACGTAGAAGACGTCCACCACCTTCTCGCCGAAGGTCGAGATATGGGCGGAGCGGATATCGAGATTGAGATCGGCGAGCGCGCCGGTGAGGTCGGAGAGAAGGCCCGGCCGGTCGAGGCCCTCCACCTCGACCACGGTGAACATGTTCGACAGGGCGTTGTCGATCGTCACCAGCGGCGAGACCTTGAAGGCGCGCGGCCCCCGGCTCGGGCGCCGCTGCGCGAGAAGCCCCGGAATCACCGCCTGCCCGTTCAGCAGCGAGCGGATATTGGCGTCGATGCGCGCGGCCCGGCGCAGCTCGTCCGCGTCGTCGGCGAAGGCGCGGTTGACGTTGATGATGTCGAGCGCCCGCCCGTCGGCCAGGGTGAAGATCTGCGCGTCCGCGATATTGGCGCCCGTCGCCGCGCAGCCGCCGGTGAGGTTCGACAGAAGGCGCGGATGGTCCGGGCAGAGCACGATGATCTCGGTGATCGCGGCGAAGGCGTCGGTGCGGGCGAGTGTCGCGACCGGGTCGGTGCCGGCGCTCGCCCGGCGCACGAATTCGGCGTGGCGCACCTGTTCGTCGAGCGGCACGGTGAGGAAGTAGTTCTGGTAATGGAGGTCGATATAGGCGTCGCGCTCCTCGGCCGGCCAGGCCGACAGGCGCTCGGCCAGCGCGGCGCGCGCGTGTTCCAGGCGCTTGGCGCGCGGCGTCTGCGAGAAGCCGCCGGTCAGCACCGGCTCGGTCTCGTAATAGAGCGTGCGCAGGAGCTGCCCCTTCCAGCCGTTCCAGACGCCCGGGCCGACGGCGCGGATGTCGCAGACGGTGAGGACGGTGAGCAGCTTCAGCCGCTCCAGCGTCCGCACCTTCTCGGCGAAGTCGAGGATGGTCTTGCGGTCGCCGAGATCGCGCTGCTGCGCCGTCATCGACATGGTGAGATGCGCCTCGACCAGCCAGGCGACGAGATCGGTCTCGTGCTCGTCGAAGCCGAAGCGCGGGCAGAGCTCGCGGGCGATGCGGGCGCCGGCGATGGAATGGTCCTGCGGCCGGCCCTTGGCGATGTCGTGGAGGAGCAGCGCCATGTAGAGCGGCACGCGCTCGCGCACATGGCCGACGACCTCGCTCGCCACCGGCAGCTCCTCGCGGAACTCGCCGCGCTCGATCCGCGACAGGATGCCGATCGAGCGCAGGAGATGCTCGTCCACCGTGTAATGGTGATACATGTTGAACTGCATCATCGAGACGATGCGGCCGAAATCCGGGATGAAGCGGCCGAGAACCCCCGCCTCGCTCATCCGGCGCAGATGGAGTTCGGGATCGGCGCGGTCGGTGAGGACGTCGAGGAAGAGCTTGTTCGCCTCCGGATTCTCGCGCAGCGCCTTGTCGATGAGGCGCAGCGAGCGGCGGATCAGCTTCAGCGCGTCCGGGTGATATTCGAGCCCCTGGCTGGCGGCGAGCGCGAAGATGCGGATCATGTTGACCGGATCGCGGGCGAAGACCTCGCGATCGGCCACAGTGATGCGGTTGTGGTCGATGCGGAAGTCGAGCGTGCCGGGGATCTTGCGGGCTCTCGTGCGGAAGGAGCGCACGAAGGTGCGGAAGCCCGGCGCCTCCTTCGCCTGCTCGTCCTCCAGCGCGGCGCAGAAGATGCCGGTGAGGTCGCCGACATCCTTGGCGATGAGGAAGTAGTGCTTCATGAAGCGCTCCACTTCCCGCAGGCCCGGATGGGTGTTGTAGCCGAGCCGGCCCGCGATCTCCGGCTGGATGTCGAAGGACAGGCGCTCCTCCGCCTTGCCGGTGAGGAAATGCATGTGGCAGCGCACCGCCCAGAGGAAGTCGGCGGCCTTGCGGAAGAGCTGCGCCTCCTGGCGCGAGAAGACGCCGAGGGCGACCAGCTCGTCCTCGGTATCGACGCGGTAGAAGTATTTCGAGATCCAGAACAGGGTGTGGAGGTCGCGCAGACCGCCCTTGCCCTCCTTGACGTTCGGTTCGACCAGATAGCGGGAATCGCCGCTCTTCGTATGGCGCGCGTCGCGCTCGGCGAGCTTGGCCGCGATGAATTCCTTGCCGGTGCCCTCCACCACCTCCTTCTGGAAGCGGGCCGAGAGCTCCTCGAACAGCATCACCTCGCCGGTGACGAGCCGGCGCTCCAGGATCGAGGTGCGGATCGTCATGTCGCTCTTCGACAGGCGGATGCATTCCTCCACCGAGCGCGTCGCGTGCCCGACTTTGAAGCCGAGATCCCAGAGCATGTAGAGGAGATATTCGACGAGCTGCTCGCCGAGCGCCGTCTGCTTGTAGGGCAGAAGGAACAGGAGATCGATGTCGGAGCCGGGCGCCAGCGTGCCGCGCCCGTAGCCGCCGACGGCGATCACCGCCATGCGCTCGGCGGCGGAAAGATTGGCGGTGTCGAAGACATGGGTCTGCGCGAAATCGACGATGGCGCGGATGATCTCGTCCTGCACCATGGAAAGGCGCGCGGCGCAGGCGAGCCCGCTGCCATCGGCGAAGAGCATCGTCTCCACCACCTGGCGCGCCGCCGCGATCCGCTCCTTCAGGAGGAGGCGCACCGCCGCGCGCACCTCCGGCGAGCCGCCCCCGCCCCGCTCGCCGCCGACAAGCGCGCCAAGGTCGCGCGCCAGCGCCGCGACATCGAGGACGCGCGCCACCGGCCCGGCATCGACCGCCGCGATCGTCGGGACATCCGCGTCGGCAAAGGCTTTCTTCGTCTGAAGGGGCATCAATGAGGATCCTGGCGGCCACGCCGTCACGGCAGGCGGGGCCGATCGCCGCTGCCCTATAAGTAATCTCGCCGGCCGAGGATAGAAGCCGGGAATGACCGGCGACTTAAAGGCCCTGCCGGAACGGATCGCAAGCCCGGACGATCAGCCGGCCTTCTCGGCCAGGAGGCCCTTCAGGCGATAGAGCGCCTCCAGCGCGTCGCGCGGGCTCATCTGGTCGGGATCGAGCGCCTTCAACGCTTCCAGCGCCGGCGGCGGGGCGGTGGGCGCCTTCGCCGCCGCCGTTTCCTGGCGCACGGCCGCCGCCGAGAACAGCGGCAGATCGTCGATGAAGGCGGTGCGCCGGCTGCCCTCGCCCGCCCGCTCCAGCTCGCGCAGCACATGGCGGGCGCGCTCCACGACGCGGGCCGGCAGGCCGGCGAGCTTGGCCACTTGGATGCCGTAGGAGCGGTCGGCCGTGCCGGCCCGCACCTCGTGCAGGAAGACGACGTCGCCCTCCCATTCCTTCACCCGCATCGTCGCGTTGCTGAGGCGCGACAGGCGGGCGGACAGCGCCGTCATCTCGTGGAAATGCGTGGCGAAGAGCGCCCGGCAGCGATTGACCTCGTGCAGATGCTCCACCGAGGCGAAGGCGATGGAGAGCCCGTCATAGGTCGAGGTGCCGCGGCCGATCTCGTCGAGGATCACCAGCGAGCGCGGCCCGGCCTGGTTCAGGATCGCCGCCGTCTCGACCATCTCGACCATGAAGGTCGAGCGCCCTTCGGCGAGATCGTCCGAGGCGCCGACGCGGCTGAACAGCCGATCCACCACGCCGATCCGCGCTTCCGCCGCCGGCACGAAGGCGCCGGCCTGGGCGAGGACAGCGATGATCGCGTTCTGACGCAGGAAGGTGGACTTGCCGCCCATGTTCGGGCCGGTGACGAGCCAGATCGCCCCCGCCTTCGCGCCGCGCGTCGGGGGCGAGAGGTCGCAGTCATTGGCGACGAAGCTCGCCTGCGCGCCGGCCTTCAGCGCGGCCTCGACCACCGGATGGCGCCCGGCGACGATGCGGAAGGCAAGGCCGTCGTCGACGTCGGGCCGCGTCCAGTCCTCGGCCAGCGCCAGATCGGCGAGCGCCGCCGAGACGTCGATCACGGCCGCGGCTTCCGCCGCCGCGCGGATCGGCTCCTGCGCCGCGACGACCGCCGCCGCCAGCCGGTCGAAGGCGGCGAGCTCGAGCCGCAGCGCCTCGCCCGCCGCCTCGGCGATGCGCCCCTCGAGGCCGGCGAGTTCGTCCGTCGAGAAGCGCATGCAATTGGCCATGGTCTGGCGGTGGAAGAAGCGGCGCTTCGCCTCCTCCGTCCCCATCAGGGCGCCGGCCTGCGCCTCGCCAACCTCGATGAAATAGCCGAGCACGTTGTTGTGCTTGATCTTCAGGCTGCGAACGCCCGTCTCCTCGGCATAGGCGCCCTGGAGGCCGGCGATCACCCGGCGCGACTCGTCGCGCAGGCCCCGCGCCTCGTCGAGCGCGGCGATGGCGCCCGGGGCCACGAAGCCGCCGTCGCGCTTGAGAAGCGGCGGATTGTCGGCGAGCATCGTGGCGAGTTCGGCCTCCAGCGCCTCCGGCAGGGCGCGCATGGCCGCCACCGCCGCGCCGAGTTCGGCCGGAGGCGCCGCCTCGCCGAGCACCGCCGCCGCCTCCCGCGCCCGGCCGAGAAAGCTGCCGACGGCCGACAGATCGCGCGGGCCGCCCCGGCCGAGCGCCAGGCGCGACAGCGAGCGCTCGGCATCCGGCAGCCCCTTCAGGAGGGCGCGCAGCGACCGGCAGAGACCGGGATCGCCGACGAGGAAGCCGACCGAATCCTGCCGCAGGCCGATGGCGCGCGGATCGGTCAGCGGCCGGGCGAGCCGGGCGGCGAGGAGCCGCGAGCCCGGACCGGTGACGCTGCGGTCGATGGCGCCGAGCAGGCTGCCCTCGCGCCGGCCCGCGACCGAGCGGGTGAGTTCGAGGCTCGCCCGCGTCGCCGGGTCGATCAGCATGGCGCCGCCCGCCTCCACCCGCGCCGGACGGGCGAGCGCCGGCCGCGCGGCAAATTGCGTGCGGGTGAGATAGGCGAGAAGGCCGGCGGCGGCGGCGAGCTCCGCCCGGCCGAAGGCGCCGAAGCCGGCCAGCGTCGAGACCTCGTAGAAGCGGCAGAGCCTGGCTTCCGCCGTCGCCGAATCGAACAGCGCCGCCGGCTCCGGCCGCGCCAATCGGCCGAGACCGGCAAAGAGCGGGCGCATCGCCTCGTCGTGGAACAGCGTGTCGGCGACGACGATCTCGGCCGGCTCCACCGCTCGGATATCGGCGAGAAGCCGTTCAGGCGCGCTGTCCTGCACGAAGAAGGCGCCGGTCGAGAGATCGGCATAGGCGAGCGCGAAGCTCGCCGTTCCGGCGCCGCCGACGCGGGCGAGCGCCATCAGATGGTTCGGACGGCCCGGCTCCAGAAGCGCTTCTTCCGTGATCGTGCCCGGCGTCACGAGGCGCACGACGTCGCGGCGCACCACGGACTTGCCGCCGCGCTTCCTCGCCTCCGCCGGGTCCTCCACCTGCTCGCAGACGGCGACGCGATGGCCGAGCGCGATGAGCTTGGCGAGATAGTCGTCGGCCGAGACGACCGGCACGCCGGCCATCGGGATGTCGGCGCCCTGATGCTTGCCGCGCCGCGTCAGCGCGATGCCGAGCGCCTTCGCCGCCACGGCGGCGTCGTCGAAGAACAGCTCGTAGAAATCGCCCATCCGGTAGAACAGGAGGCAATCGGGATTGGCCGCCTTGATCTCGATATATTGCGCCATCATCGGCGTCGGCGCGCCGCCGCCGTCTTCCATCAGTGCCGAAATCGTGAAGCCTCCTCGGGAGAAGCGCGAAATCTACGCGTCCGGGCTCGCCCTGAACAGGGCGGCGAACCGAAGTCCCCAGGCAAGGCCAAGGAACGCGCGAAACTTCCCCGCCGCCCTTAACCAATTGGCCGGGCTTCCATGCTAGACCTATCGGAGGAACGATTGCCGTCCTGCCGAATTTTCGGCACCGATGGCCGGTATCGGCATAGAACCTGAAAGGCGCGGCGGGATCTCGCCGCGCGATCAACGCATCGAGCGCGTCCATGCTTCGCAGACTGTCAGTTCCGCTGCTTCTTCTCGGCGCGATGCTACCCGGCACGGGAGCGGTGGCGGCGCAGACGGCCGCCAAGCCGGAAGGCCAGCGCATCAACGTCTATCAATATGCGATCGACAATCCGGTGGAGGACAGCCACCTGAAGAACGCGCCGATCCTCGGCGCCTCGGTGCCGGAGGCCATCGCCCTCGCCCCCTGCCAGGACGAGAAGGCCTATGCCTATTTCTACTATCAGGGGCAGCCGGTGATCGTGGACCGTTCCACCCGCAGCGTGGTGCGGATCGGCCAGGGCCGCTGACGCAGAGACTCAAGGGACAGGCGGCGTCGGGCGGCTCGACCGCCCGACATTCCGAAACGACCGCCCTATGCCGGGCGAGAGCGGCGCGCCTCGCCGCTTCCGGGCCTCAGGCGGCGGGACGCCGGGTCGTGTCGCCGTAATAGTCGACATAGCGGGCGCCGATATTGGCGACGGGCAGCACCACGAGCACGTCGGTCGTGCCGAACTGGTGATCCACCACGGCATCCGGCCCGATATAGCCGCCGAGGCGCAGATAGCCCTTCACCAGCGGCGGCAGGGCCGACAGGGTGCGGCGCGCATCCTCCCCCGTCTCGCCTCGCGCCAGCGGCACGGCCCGACCGGGATGGGCGCGCACGCGCCATTCGTCCGGCGGCGGCGCGGCAGAGCCGAGCAGCGCGAGCTGGCCGGACAGCGCATCGAGATCCGTTCCCTCGAGCGAGGCGCAGCCGAACAGGACGTCGACGCGATGGGCCATGACATAGGCCCAGATGCCCTGCCACAGGAGTTCCACCGTCCGCTTCGACCGGTATTCCTTGAGGACGCAAGAGCGGCCGAGCTCCATGAAGCGCTTGGTCGGATGACGCGCGACGAGATCGTCGATGCAGAATTCCGCGGCCGTGTAGAAACCGCCGGCAAGGCGCGCGCAGTCCTGGCGCATCAGGCGATAGGTGCCGACGACCTCGCCGGCGCCGCGCGCGGTGTCGATCACCAGAAGGTGGTCGCAATAAAGATCGAAGGCGTCCTTGTCGCGCCGCGTCAGCTTCTGGATGCGGGAGGGCCGCGCCGACATCTCCTCGTAGAAGACGCGGAAGCGCAGCTGCTGCGCCGCCCGCACCTCCTCGCCGGACCGGGCGAGCCGCACTTCGAGATTGGCGATCCGGCCGAGCACGCGGCCATGCGGATCGAAACGCCCTTTCAGGCGGCGGACAGGCGCGGGCACCAAAGCCTTCAACGCTCCGAAAGGCCGCCCCTCGCCAAGATCAGGCTTGGTCTGCGCGGTGCCTGCGAGGTCCATCGAACGTCCTCAATTGCGGTGCAGCGCCTCTTCGGCGCGCCCCAGCGATAGCCCGGCCTCACGAACTTCTGATGAAACCGTTGCCGAGACCATTTGTCTTATAGCTTCTTGCCGCTTTGCAACAAAGCCGCCTTCCTGCAACGCATCGTGTCAATCCCGTGATCCCGCCGCCTCGGCGGGCTTGCGGGCGAGAACGAACTCGTCCACCAGGATCAGCACCGCGCCGACCGAGATGAAGGCATCGGCGAGATTGAACACGGCGAAGCTCCAGACCGGCGTGTGGAAGAAGACGTAATCCACCACATAGCCGAGCCGCAGGCGATCGACGAGATTGCCGATCGCGCCGCCGACGATGATCGCGAAGGCGAAATGCGACAGCCGCCGGTCCACCGGGGTCTTCCACCAGAGCGCGCCGACGAAGACGAGGACGAGGCCCGCCAGCAGCGCCAGGCTGAGATCGCCGAGCCCCGAGAACATCGAGAAGGCGATGCCCTCGTTGCGCGCGTGATAGAGCGCGAGGAAGGGGAGAAGATCGATCGCCGAGCCGAGCGGCATCGTCGCCACCACGATCGCCTTCACCACCTGGTCGAGCGCCACCGCGAGGGCGGCGACGAGGAGGCCGACGAGGACCGGACGGCGCGTCAAAGCTTCAGCGCCTTGCGCCGCGCCTCGAACAGCATGATGCCCGTCGCGACGCCGAGATTGAGGCTGTCGGCGCGCCCCGCCTGCGGAATGCGGAGCAGCCTGTCGCAGGCGCCGGCCAGCGCCTCGGACAGGCCCGCCTGCTCGTTGCCCATCAGAAGCACGACCGGCCGGCCGGCATAGTCCGGCTCGCGATAATCGACCGTGCCGCGCATATGCGTGCCGGCGACGAGGCCGGCGAAGCCCTGACGCCAGCGCAGGAAGGCGTCTTCCGCGACGCGCGTCAGCGGCACGGCGAAGATCGAGCCCATGGTGGCGCGCACCGCTTCCACCGAGAAGGGATCGACGCAGTCGCCGACGAGGACCACGCCCTTGGCCCCGGCGGCGTCCGCCGTGCGCAGGATCGTGCCGAGATTGCCGGGATCGCGCACCCGGTCGAGCGCCACGACGACGCCGTCGGCGCCGAAGGCCAGCTTCTCCAGCGGCACGAGCTTCTGGCGGAAGACGCCGATGGCGCTTTGCGGATTGTCGCGGCGCGACACCGCCTCCATCACCTTGGCGCTGGCCTCCACCACGTCGGCGCCGACGGCGCGCGCCCTGGCGGCGGTCTTGGCGAGCAGCGGATTGTGGATCTCGGCCTTGGCGACGAGGAGCGTCGTCAGCACCCAGCCGGCCTCCAGCGCGTCGAGCACCAGCTTCAGCCCTTCGGCGAGGAACAGGCCCGTCTCGTCGCGATGCTTCTTGGCGGCGAGCGCCTTCAGATCCTTGACGATCGGATTGGCGGTGCTGGACAGGTCCTTGACGCGGCCGGGAGCCGCGACGTCCCGGCGCGGCTTCGTGTCATTCGGCATGATCGGGCATCCAACGCGAGAAGAGCGAGGTGGAAAGGTCGCGGGCCTCCGCGCCGGCCTCGCGGATGACGAGCTCGCCGGATTCGACGCGGCCGCCGAGCCCCCGGAAGGCCTCGCGCATCAGCGCCGAGAGCGAGAAGAAGGAGGCGCGGATCGAATAGGCCGTCAGCACCACGAGACGCGGACGCTCGGTCAGGAGATCGCGGGTGAGGTCGAGGAGATAGGGCAGGTCCTCGAAGAGTTCCCAGACCTCGCCCTTCGGCCCGCGCCCGTAGCGCGGCGGGTCGAGCAGCACCACGTCGTAGCGGCTGCCCCGCTTCACCTCGCGCTCGGCATAGCGCACGGCATCCTCGCAGATCCAGCGGATCGGCGCGGCTTCGAGGCCGGCGGCGGCGGCGTTCTCGCGCCCCCAGGCGATCGCCTTCTTGGACGCGTCGACATGCGTCACCTCCGCCCCGGCCCGCGCGGCCAGCAGCGTCGCGACGCCGGTATAGCCGAAGAGGTTCAGGACGCGCGCCCGGCCCCGTCCCGCCTCGATCGCCCGCACCATCGCCGCCCAATGCTCGGCCTGTTCGGGAAAGACGCCGACATGGCGATAGGAGGTGAAGCGGCCGAGATAGGACAGGCCCTTGTGCGACAAAGGCCAGGTCTCGCCGAGCGCCACCTTGGGAAAGCGCCAGCGGCCCATCCCCTCCTCGTCCGTATCGCCGGTGAAGACGGCATCCGCCTCCTCCCAGCGCCGCTCCGGCAGACGCCGTCGCCAGATCGCCTGGTTCTCCGGCCGGCGGATGGTCAGGGGGCCGTAGCGCTCCAGCTTCTCGCCGTCGCCGGAATCGAGAAGGGCATAGTCCTCGTCCGGCTCGACGGCGAGAATCACCGGCAGCCGTTCGCCCGGCCGCCCGCCCTCGCGCCGGCGCGGCACGCGGCGCGCCTCGCCCCCGTCCTCGTTGCGTGGCTGCGCGGCGCCCTCGCCCGCCCGATCGTGTCGACCCTTCTGCATCGGCCTCTCTTAGCCACAGACGCCCGCTTGAGAAAGGCGCGAAAAGCGGCATCCTTAGTGCAAGCCGGCGGGAGCGGCCGGCCGATGGGAGAGATGCCATGGATCTGAAGGGCGAATATCGGCTGCCGGCGCCCCGGCAGACCGTCTGGGAAGCGCTGAACGACGCGGACGTGCTGCGCGCCTGCATCCCAGGCTGCGACACGCTCGAAAAGAAGTCGGACACCGAGCTCGCCGCGACGGTCACCACCAAGATCGGGCCGGTGAAGGCGAAGTTCAACGGCGAGGTGCGGCTGGAGAACATCAACGCGCCGGAAAGCTACCGGATCGTCGGCGAGGGCAAGGGCGGCATCGCCGGCTTCGCCAAAGGCGGCGCCGACGTGCATCTGGCCGAGGACGGCGACGAAACGATCCTCACCTACACGGTCGACGCCCAGGTCGGCGGCAAGATCGCCCAACTCGGCGGACGGCTGATCGAATCGAGCGCGAAGAAGCTGTCGGGCCAGTTCTTCGACAATTTCGCCGCCCATGTCAGCGGCGGCACCGCGAGCGCCGAAGGCGGGGCGGAGGCCGTCGCCTGACGCTTGCGACCGAGGCTTCGGCGCCGCCGGAGCCTCGATCCTCGCGGATAAGGACGCGGATCGCGCCGCTCAGGCGCGGGACACGGCGAGCGCCGTCGAGCCCGAGGCGGCCGGCAGGGCCGGGCTGCGGATCTCGCGCTCCTGGCGCAGACGCTCCTTAGCGTCCTCGGCCTCGCGCTTCAGGCGCTCCATCTCGTGCTTGCGGCGCCAGGCGCTGCGGCGGTAATGGCCCTGCGTCAGCCAGGTGCCGATGCCGCCGAGAACGACGCCGACGATCAGCGCCGCCATGATCACCAGGAACAGCGGCACGTCGTAGACGAATTGCGGCAGCGTCCCGAGCGGGTCCAGGGAAATCGTCACCGGCGCGCGGTTGGCGACGCAGAAGATGACGATCAGCACCGCCAGCGGTGCCAGGATCACGAAGGACAACAATCGAAGTATCATCGCCGGGTACCTTGAGGACGACCGTGTCTGCGATATGGCGGGAGGGGTCCTCCGGTCAATCGCCGCGTGGCGCGACGCGACCGGCAAATCCGGCCGCCCTCGCCTCAATCGTCGGAATTCAGCCGCTCGCGCAGTTCCTTGCCGGCCTTGAAGAAGGGCACCCACTTCTCTTCCACGTCGACGGCATCGCCGGTGCGCGGGTTGCGCCCGGAGCGCGGCGGGCGATTCTTGACCGAGAAGGCGCCGAAGCCGCGCAGTTCGACGCGGTTGCTGTCGCAGAGCGCCTCGGTGATCTCGTCGAACACGGCGTTGACGATGGTCTCCACGTCGCGCTGATAGAGATGCGGATTGCGGCTCGCGATGATCTGCACGAGTTCGGACTTGATCACGGGTCTGACGGCTCCTCATGAGACGATCGGTCGGGACCGCCGCAGGGCCCGTCCCGAAGGCTCAGTGACGACTCTAGGGAAGACGGCGCGGTCCTGGCAAGCCAATTTATTGGCTGGCAAAGGATGGCCACCGAAATTCCTTGCCCCCGCCCTATCGCGCGATGCCGGCGCCGTCGGGACGCCACAGGGACATCATCGCGCCGTTCAGCGCCGCGCTGCCGGATTCGATCGCCGAAAGGTCGATTCCGAGCGCGCCGAAGAGCGCCGACTTCGCCGAGGCGAAGAGCGAGAAGGTGCCGCCCTCGCGCTTGGGCTCGCGCAGGACGATCTCCAGGCCCTTCGGCACCTGCCGCTGGTCCTCCAGCCAGCGCCGCACCTCGATCTCGCCGCCGAGCGCGTCAACGAGGCGGTTCTGGAGGGCCTGCCGGCCGGTGAAGACCGAGCCGTCGGCCAGCCGCCGCACCTCGGCGAGATCGATCGGGCGGCGCCCGGCGACGATGCCGACGAACCATTCGTAGGAATCGACCACCATGCGGCGGATCATCTCCTTGGCCTCCTCCGGCGCCGGCGCGAAGGGCGAGGGTTCGGCCTTCAGCGGCGAGGACTTGATGGCGTTCACCGAGACGCCGACCGTGCCGAGAAGCTGCGAGGCGTCGACATATTGGAAGATGGTGCCGATCGAGCCAACGATGGAGGTCTGGCGGGCGACGATATGGTCCGCGCCGGAAGCGATGAGATAGCCGGCGGAGGCGGCGAGCGTGCCGACCTCGGCCGCGACCGGCTTCTTCTCGGCGAGACGGCGCACCGCCTCGTAGATCGATTCGCCGCCGACCGTCGTGCCGCCGGGGCTGTCGACCCGCAGGATCACCGCCTTCGTGCCCTTCTCCTCGCCGAGATCGTCGAGAAGCTCGATCAACTTGTCGTTTTCGGTGATCAGCCCCTCGATCTCGACGCGGGCGATCGTGTCGAGGCTGCGCCCCGCGCCGCCGGCGAGGCGCCAATGGCCCGGGCCGATGCCGAGGGCGGGCAGGAAGATGGCGGCGAAGACGGCGGCGACGGCGAGAATCGCCAGGATGCGCCAGAAGCCGAGCTTGCGGCGGAGACGGCGGCGGTCGATCAGTTCCTGGGCGTTGCTCAAGCCGCGTTCCGTGCTTAACCTTGTGCTAATGGGCGACGGATAGACTCGCCCCGCGGCCTTGCCAAGGCCGTGATCGCTGCGACACCTTTTCCGCTCGACGCAAAACGCCCATATTGCGCCGACAGTTTGCGCATGCGCCGAACGGAAGGCGGGATCGTATCGGTCGGACGGGGGCGATGCCCTCGCCCCATGCCGCCTCCCCGGGCTGACCGCCCGACGCAGATTTCCGAAGGACCTGGGACCCGAGCTTGGACAAGGCGACGCAGCATATGGACCGGGCGATGCACACGATGCACGCCGTCGAGGACTCCCGCATGGAGCGGGAATTCGCGCGCGCCCGCCGCCACAGCCTCTTCGTGCGCCTGCTGCGCATCGGCCTGCCGGCGGCGGCGGCGGTGATCGTCGGCGGCGGCGTGATCGTCACCTGGGCGGCGCGCAGCCTGCCGGAGGGCGCCTCGGTCGAGAGCGCGTCGCTGTCCGGCGACGGCATCGTGATGGAAGCTCCGCGCATGTCGGGCTTCGACAAGAACAATCGACCCTATTCGATGGTGGCCGAGCGCGCGATCCAGGCGCTCGGCGGCGAAGGTGGCGTCGATCTCGAGCGGATCCAGGCCAATGTCACGGTCAGCAACGATTCGACCGCTGCGATCGTCGCGGACAAGGGCCATTACGACCAGGCGGCGCAGAAACTGCGCCTGGCCAGCAATATCAAGGTCGACACCTCGGACGGCATGACGATAGCGCTGAAGGCGGCGGATATCGACCTGAAGTCCGGCACCATGCAGGGACATGGGCCGATCGAGATCGTTTCGCCGAATCAGACGATTCGGGCGGGCGGCATGGAAGTCAGGAATGGCGGCGCGGGCCTCACCTTCGACGGCCGCGTCAGCATGACGATCAAACCGCCCGCTCTCGCCGGCCGGACCTCTCAGGACAATTCGAGCACCGAACCCCGATGACCTTCTCCGCCAGACATGCCGCCGTTCTGCCCGCGCTTCTCGTCGCCGCGCTCGGCCTCGGCACGCCCGCCGGCGCCCAGAGCTTCGGCAACAGCTTCAACGGGCTTCAGGTCAAGGGCGACCAGCCGATTGCCATCGACGCCGACCAGCTCGATGTCGACGACAAGCAGCGCATCGCCACCTTCTCCGGCAATGTCGAGGTGGCGCAGGGCGATACGCTGCTGAAGACCTCGAAGCTGATGGTCTATTACGCCAAGCCCGCCGGCGCGGGCGGCGAGACGGGCGGGGCGGCCAAGCCCGAGCCCGCCAAGACCGGCGGCGGCGGCGCCCTGCCCGGCGGCTCGAACCAGATCGAGAAGCTCGACGCCCAGGGCAAGCTCTATGTCCGCTCGACCGATCAGGTCGCCACCGCCGATCGCGGCACCTTCGACATGAAGACCCAGATCGCGGTTCTCACCGGCAATGTCGTGATGTCCCAGGGCGACAATGTCGCGCGCGGCGACAAGTTGACGATCCACATGGATACGGGCATCGCCCAGCTCGGCGGTTCGGGCCGCGTCAAGATCCTGATGGCGCCCGACCAGAACGGCCAGAACCAGGCCAAACGATAACGGACCATCCTCCGGAAGAGGCCGGCCCGGCCCGGCGCGCCGCGCCGAGGGCTCGGCCCGCCGGAAACGAGCGCGCTTTCAGCATGAGCCAAGCTTCCCTTCGAGACCGCCAGGCCGCGCCGCCCGCCGATGACGAGGCCGCGCGCGGGCGGCCGGGCAGCGCCGCCCGCGAGGGGCGCGAGGCCGCGACGATGGGGCGCCTTTCGGCGAGCGGCCTCACCAAGGCCTATCGCGGCCGGCGCGTCGTTGACGGCGTCGACGTCTTCGTGCGCCGGGGCGAGGCCGTCGGGCTGCTCGGCCCCAACGGCGCCGGCAAGACCACCTGCTTCTACATGATCACCGGCCTCGTGCCGGTGGACCGGGGCCGTATCGAGCTCGACGGCCATGACATCACGCCGATCCCGATGTATCGCCGCGCCCGGCTCGGCATCGGCTATCTGCCGCAGGAGGCCTCGATCTTCCGGGGCCTGTCGGTGGAGGACAATATCCGCGCCGTCCTCGAAGTGGTGGAGCCGAAACGCGCCGAGCGCGAGGCGCAGCTCACCGCGCTTCTTGAGGAGTTCCATATCGAGCATCTGCGCAAGTCGCCCGCCACCGCCCTGTCGGGCGGCGAGCGGCGGCGCTGCGAGATCGCCCGCGCCCTCGCCTCGCGCCCGACCTTCATGCTGCTCGACGAGCCCTTCGCCGGCGTCGATCCGATCGCCGTCGCCGACATCCAGGGCCTCGTGCGCCATCTCACCCAGCGCGGCATCGGCGTCCTGATCACCGACCACAATGTCCGCGAGACGCTGGGGCTGATCGACCGCGCCTATATCATGCACGAGGGCGCCGTCCTCACCCATGGCACGCCGCAGGAGATCGTCGACAATTCCGACGTGCGCCGCCACTATCTCGGCGACCAGTTCACGTTCTGAAGGCGCGCCTGTCGATAGGCTCGACGCGCATGCAGGATGGCATTGACAAGCAAGATGCGGACCAGATTTGATGAGCCATGCCGGCCCGGCCGGCGGCCCGCAAGTTCCGTACAAGGCGTCGTCAGCGAATGTTGTCCGCCCGCCTCCAGTTGCGTCAGAGCCAGTCCCTGGCCCTCACGCCGCAGCTTCTGCAGTCGATCCGCCTGCTGCAATATTCCCATGCCGAGCTCGATGCCTTTCTCGAAGGCGAAATCGAACGCAATCCGCTGCTGGAACGGGAGGAGATCGAGGCCGCGCCGTCGGCGGGCGGCCTGATCGAGACGCCCGCCTCTGCCGCCGATGCCGAAAGCGCCGACGAGCGCCCGACGGCCGGGGACGACGCGGCCGACGGCTTCGAGGCGCTGGAGACGCCCTCGCTGCGCCTCGCGGAGACGCGCCAGCGCCCGGCGGGCGAGGGTTCGGGCTCCGGCCTGCCGATCGAGGATCTCGCGGCCGGCGACGCCTCCCTGTCCGCCCATGTCCTCGCCGAGATCGCCGACGCCTTCCGCGATCCGATCGAGCGGGCCGTGGCGGAGGTGCTGGCCGGCCATCTCGACGATGCCGGCTATTTTCGCGGCGACGTCGCGGCGATCGCGGCGGCGCTCGGCCTTCTCGACGCGCAGATCCTCGGCATCCTGGAGCGCGTCCAAGCCGAGATCGAGCCGGCCGGGCTCTTCGCCCGAACGCTCGGCGAATGCCTCGCCCTGCAGCTGCACCGGCTCCGCCGCCTCGACCCGGTGATGCGTTGCGTCCTCGACAATCTCGACCTTCTCGCCCGGCGCGACTTCGCGGCGCTGCGGCGCCTCACCGGCGAGGACGAGGCGGGACTTCTCGACATCCTCGCCGAGATCCGCCGCCTCGACCCGAAGCCGGGCGCCGGCTTCGCGCATGAGGCGCCCGCCGCGATCGTGCCCGACGTGATCGTCGAGCCGGCGCCGGACGGCACCTGGCGCATCGAGCTCAATCCCGATGCCCTGCCGCGCCTTCTCGTCAACGAGCGCTACGAGACCTCGGTCGCCGCCGCCGGCCTCGACAAGGACGGGCGGGCCTTCCTGTCGGACTGCCAGGCGACGGCGAACTGGCTGGTGCGCTCGCTCGACCAGCGAGCGCGCACCATCCTGAAGGTGACCGCCGAGATCGTGCGCCGCCAGGACGATTTCCTGCTGCGCGGCATCACCGGGCTGAAGCCGATGACGCTGATGGCGGTCGCCGAGGCGATCGGCATGCACGAATCGACGGTCAGCCGCGTCACCTCCAACAAATATGTCGCGACGCCGCGCGGCACGTTCGAGATGAAATTCTTCTTCACCGTCGCCATCGCCGCGACGGGCGGCGGCGAGGCGCATTCGGCCGAGAGCGTGAAGCACCGGATCCGCCTCCTGGTCGACACCGAGACGCCGGGCGCGGTTCTGTCCGACGACGACATCGCCGAGCGGCTGAAACGCGAGGGTGTCGACCTCGCGCGGCGCACGGTGGCGAAGTATCGCGAGGCGCTGGGAATTCCCTCTTCCGTCCAGCGCCGACGCGAGATGAATGCCCGCCGGCTCGCCTCCTGAGGCGCGGCCGAAAGGGTGGAAATCGCATTCGCGAGGGCGCCCGCACGGAAACGGACCGGGTCCCGCGCGTTGACAGGGCGTGTCGCGGTCCCTAGAAGCCCGCCGTCCGGAAGCGACCGGATCGCAGCTTCGGGGATCGCCGGCATCGTAGCCGCCGCGGTCGTCGCCGCGGCGTTCCGGAAACGGCCCGCCGGGACAAGCGGGCAAGGCAAAGGACGGCCGGGCGCTTCGGCGTCGCGGTCGTTCGAGGGAGCTTATCGATGAGCGTTCGGGTTTCGGGCAAGCACATGGATGTCGGCGAGGCGTTCCGCTCGCGCATCGAGGATCGTCTGGACCAGTTCGTAAAGAAGTACTACGACGGCAATTACAGCGGCACCGTCGTGGTTTCCAAGGATGCGGCGCGCTTCTGCGCCGACTGCACGCTCCATCTCGACAGCGGCGTCATCTTCCAGGCGACGGGCGAGGCCCACGACCCGGAGGCGAGCTTCGCCGACGCGTCCGAGCGGATCGAGAAGCGCCTGCGCCGCTACAAGCGCCGTCTGAAGGATCACCATGCCGCCGGCCAGGCCCAGGCCCGCGACGTCGCCTACGCGGTCGTCGCCGCGCCCTCCGATGCCGCCGACGACGAGGAGATCCCGCAGGACTACGCTCCGGCGATCATCGCCGAGACCTCGTTGAAGGTCGGCACCATGTCGGTGGCGGGCGCGGTGATGGAACTCGACCGCCGCGACAGCCCGCTCTATGTCTTCCGCAATGCCGGAAGCGGGCAGGTGAACATCGTCTATCGGCGCAATGACGGCAATTTCGGCTGGGTCGATCCTTCGACCATCAAGTCGGAAGCCTGATCGGCATCCCAGGAACGTCGGCCTTCGGGACCTTCATGACGCCTAGCCCCTCCCCGTCCAGCATCGCCATGGATCTCGGCGACCTGATCGAGATCGACGCGATCCTTCCGTCGATGAAGGCCGGCACCAAGAAACAGGTCCTGCAGGAGCTCTGCGAGAAGGCGGCCGAGCGCACCGGCCTGTCCGGCCGGGACATCTTCGAGACCGTGCTGCAACGGGAAAAGCTCGGCTCCACCGGCGTCGGCAACGGCATCGCCATTCCGCATGGCAAGCTGCCGGAACTCCCGAAGCTCGTCGGCGTCTTCGGCCGCCTGAACCGGCCGGTCGATTTCGACGCGCTGGACGATCAGCCGGTCGATCTCGTCTTCCTGCTTCTGGCGCCCGGCGGCTCGGGCGCCGAGCATCTGAAGGCGCTGTCGAAGATCGCCCGCCTCCTGCGCAACGCCACCACCGTGGCGCGCCTGCGCGAGGCCCGCGATGCCGACACGATCTATGCGCTGATGACCGAGCGTTCGGCGCCCGGCGCCTGAAACGCGACATGCGGGCGGGCTTCTCGCCCCTCCGAAATGCGAAGGCCGGCGTTTCGCGCCGGCCTTTTTCGTCAGTGGATGCTGACCGTCAGCAGCTGGTTCTCGCTGGCGCTCGCCAGGATGCTGCCGCGATCGTCGGAGACCGCCAGCGGCGTGCCGTCGGCGCCGAACAGCGCCCAGAGATGCAGGCCCGGCTGGATGGACTGCGCCGCCGGGAAGCGCGCCCGGATATCGTCGGAGGACATGCGGCGGAGATAGGCGAGATGACCGTCGCCGATCGCGGCAAGCTCGTTCGTGGAAATTTTCTGCGTCATGAGGGCCATATCGGTCGTCTCCTATCGAAGGCAAACGTTCGCTGAGAGGCTTTGGCTGTTTGGGAAGGCGATTTGCCGCGGAAAAGCGGCATCCGCCTCAATCGGCGACGTCGATCGCGATGCGGCGAACGACGCGTTCCGGTTCGGGCCGGGCGAGATCGATCAGGAGCAGGCCGTTCTTCAGCTGCGCTCCGATGATCTGCATCCCGTCGGCGAGCAGGAAGCTCTTCTGGAACTGCCGCGCCGCGATGCCGCGATGCAGATATTCCCGTTCCCGGTCGTCGGTCTGACGGCCACGGATCGTCAGCTGGCTTTCCTCGGTCGTCACCTCGAGATCCTCCGGCCGGAAGCCGGCGACCGCGAGCGTGATCCTGAGGAAGGAGGCGGGACCTTCCCCGTCCTCGCGCCGGACCCGCTCGATATTGTAGGGCGGATAGCCGTCGCCCGACTTCCCGATCCTTTCCAGTGTCCTCTCCACGGCATCGAAACCGAGAAGGAGCGGGCTGGAAAAGGGCGTCACGCGGCTCATAATTCCCAAGTCCTTGCGTCAAGCGACTTTCCGCAGGAGCCCATGGAAGCGGCACCCCTGCCTTACGTTCCAGAATATGGCGGTCCGAACGTCCCACTTCAATATCCCGCGGCCGCCGGACCCCATGCCGGACGGCAGGTCGCGACCTCGAAAAGGATCGTCCCCCTTTCGCGTAAACAAAGGCTTGCGCAGCCTCGCGGAACGCCTCAGCCCGAGGTCGGGCTCGTCTCGTCGAAGGAGAGCGCGATGCCGTTGATGCAATGGCGCTTGCCGGTCGGTTTCGGCCCGTCGTCGAAGACATGGCCGAGATGGCCGCCGCAGGTGGCGCAATGCACGGCGGTGCGGGGATAGACGAGCTTGTAGTCGGTGGTCGTGCCGATACCGCCGTCGACCGCGTCCCAGAAGCTCGGCCAGCCGGTGCCCGAATCGAACTTCGTCTCGGAGGAATAGACCGCCGTGTCGCAGCCGACGCAGCGATAGAGCCCGTGCCGGCCGTTATGCAGGAGCGGGCTGGTGAAGGGCCGCTCCGTCGCCTCCTGGCGCAGGATGGCGAACTGGTCGGGCGTCAGCTGCCGGCGCCATTCGGCCTCGCTGCGCATCACCGGAAAATTCTCCTCGGCGGCGTCGGAGCGGCGGGCGGCGAGGCCGTAGAAGCCGGCAAGGCCCGCGGCGGCCCCGGCGAGGAGGAACTGTCTGCGCATCATGGTCGTCGGTCTCCGCATCTTCGGCAGCCGAGAGCCGCCACTCCGCCAATTTCGTGGCTCGGCGCGCCGCGGATGCATCACGTTTGCGCGACCGGCCATGGGTGTCGTCCGATCGCGGCCGGGATCGCCCGGCTGTTGATCGCGGAGCCGCCCCCGGCTGCAATGGCATCGCCGATCGGCTAAGACCATCCGACGGAACCTCGCGCGGCCGGCTAGCCGAAGGTTCTTCTGGAGTTCTGGGTTCGCGCCGATGCCTGCCAATGTCTTTTCCATCGCGCCGGGCCTGCCCTTTCTGCGCACGCTCGCGAACGGGCTGCTCGACGGCCGCATCCTGCCGGGCCTGAACCTGCGCGACGATCCGCTGGCGCTGGCCGGCCTCACCATCTACCTGCCGACGCGGCGCGCGGTGCGCGCGCTCGGCCAGGAATTCGCGCGCGCGCTCGGCGGCGCGGCGGCGATCCTGCCGGCGATCCGCACCCTCGGCGAGGGCGACGCCGCCGCGCTCTTCGCCGCGCCGACGGATGGCGCCGGCCTCCTGCCAACGATCGGCGCGGTCGAGCGGCGCATGCTGATCGCGCGCTTCGTGCGCCGCTGGAAGGGCCAGATCGCCGAGATGGCGAGCGGCCTCCTCGACGGCGAGGAGATCGTGCTGCCGACCTCCAGCGCCGACGCGCTCTGGCTCGCCCGCGATCTCGCCCGGCTCTTCGACGAGGTCGAGGCGGAAGGGACGACGCTCACCGCCCTGTCCGGCCTCGCCCCGGAACGGCTCGCCGGCTGGTGGCAGCTCACCCTCACCTTCCTCCAGATCCTCACCGACCATTGGCCGGCCGTCCTCGCCGAGCGCGGCCTCGCCGACGAGGCGCAGGCGCAGAACGAGCATCTGCGGCGGGAAGCCGCGCGGATCGCGGCGCGCGAGGGCGCGGGGCCGGTCGTCGTCGCCGGCTCCACCGCCGCCTCGCCGGCGACGCTCGCCCTGATGCGGGCCGTCGCCCGGCGCCGCGACGGCGCCCTGGTGCTGCCGGGGCTCGACCGCTTCCTCGACGAGGCCAGCTTCGACGCGATCCGCGCCGGCGGCGAGACGCGCCTCGCCGGCAGCGCGCCCGGCCATCCGCAATATGTGCTGAAGCGCATGCTGACCGGCCTTCTCGTGCCGCGCGACGCCGTCGACCATCTCGCCCCCAGCCCCGGCGATCCGCTCGCCGCGCGCGAGGCCTTCGTTTCCGATGCCCTCCGGCCGGCCGCCACCACGGATGCCTGGGGCGAGCCGTCGCATCGCCATCCGCCGGAGGCGCTGGCGGATCTGGCGCTGGTCGAGGCCGAGAACGAGCGCGAGGAGGCACTCGCCATCGCCGTCGCGATGCGCGACGCCCTCGCCGATCCGAGCGCCACGGTCGGGCTGACGACGCCCGATCGCAGCCTCGCCCGGCGTGTCTCGGCCGAACTCGAACGGTTCGGCATCGCCGCCAATGATTCCGCCGGACGCCCGCTCGCGGCGACGGCGCCCGGCACGCTGATGTCGCTGACGCTCGCCTGCGCCCTGACGCCGGGCGATCCGGTGACGCTGGTGGCGCTCCTGAAACATCCGCTCGTCCGGCTCGGCCATTCGGCGGTAGAGGCGCGCCGGGCGGCGCGCGCCATCGAGATCCTGGCGCTGCGCGGCAATGTCGGCATCGCCGACGCGGCCGGTCTCTCCACCATTCTCGACAAGGCGATGAAGGCCTTCGACCGTCAGGCGGCGGAGGCCGAGGCGGCGCCGGCGCAGGGCCCCGCCCCGCGCATCGCCCGCGCCGTGCGCCTCGTCTCGCCCGCCGACCGGCTGCTCGCCTGCGACGTCGCGCGCAAGCTGGAGGCGGCGCTCCGCCCGCTCACCGATCTGCGCGGCGCGCCGGAGGCGCAGGTCGCCCTCTTCGCCCTGGCCCTCACCCGCGCGCTGGAGGCGCTGGCGGCGGACGAGAACGGCACGCCGACGCCCTTCTACGCGACGGAAACGGGCGCGGCGGCGGCGGCCTTTCTCCAGAAGCTCGTCGCCTGCCCCGAGACCGGCTTCGCCTTTCCGCCGCGCGAGCTGCCGGACGTCGTCGAGGCGCTGATCGCCGACGAGAGCGTGCGCCCGCGCGGCGGCCTGTCGGGCCGCGCCTTCATCTGGGGGGCGCTCGAAGCGCGGCTCCAGCAAGTCGACTGCATGATCCTTGGCGGGCTCAACGAGGGAAGCTGGCCGCAGCGCTCCTCCTCCGACGCCTTCCTGTCGCGGCTGATGCGCGCCGAGGTGCTGCTGGAGCCGCCGGAGCGGCTGATCGGCCTTGCCGCGCACGACATCCAGATGGCGCTCGGCATGCGCCGCGTGGTGATGACGCGCTCCCTGCGCAGCGGCGGCGCGCCGACCATCGCCTCGCGCTGGCTGCAACGGCTCCTCACGCTGGCCGGGCCGGAAGGCGCCGCGCGGCTGCGGGCGGAGGGCGAGGTCTATCTCTACCACGCCTGCCGGATCGACATCGCCAAGGACGGTCTCGCCCGGACCGAACGCCCCGCCCCGGTGCCGCCGCCCGAGCGCCGGCCGAACCGCTATTCGGTGACGGAGGTCGAGCGCCTGATCCGCGATCCCTATGCCGTCTATGCGCGGCGGGTCCTGAAGCTCGAAGCCTTTCCCGAACTGATGCGCAGCCCGGGCGCCGCCGATCGCGGCAATCTCTTTCACGCGATCCTCGCCGATTTCGTCGCCGAGGGCGGCGACCCGGCCGATGCCGGGGCCGAGACGCGCCTTCTCGCCGCCGCCGCCCGCCGCTTCGAGGCCGAGCGCCTGCCGCCGGATATCGAGGCGGTCTGGTGGCCGCGCATGGAGCGGCTGGCCGGGAACTACATCGCCTGGGAGCGCGAGCGGGCGCCGAACGTGGTGCGCCGGCTCGTCGAGACGCGCGGCCAGGTGGAACTGCCCGAGATCGGCGTCACGCTCTCCGGCTATGCCGACCGCATCGACGTCCTCGCCGACGGAACGGTGGAGATTATCGACTTCAAGACGGGCACCAATCCGTCCGTCCGCCAGGCGCGGGTGCTGCTCGCGCCGCAATTGCCGCTGGAGGGCGCGATGGCGAAGCTCGGCGCCTTTCCCGAGACCAAGGGCCCGGTCGGCGCCATCGCCGAACTCTCCTATCTGCGGCTGCGCGAACGGGAGCTCTTCGAGGAGGGCCTGTCCTATCAGGACCGGCGCAGCGGCGAGGCGGTGACGGGCGACAGCCTGTCGGACGAGGCGCTGGACAGGTTCCGGGGCCTCGCCGCCTTCTATCGCGAGCCGGAAACGCCCTTCCTGTCGCGCGCCCGGCCCTTCCGCGCCGGCGACGTGTCCGGCGAATACGACCATCTCGCCCGCGTCCTCGAATGGGCGGCCGGCGAGGACGCGGAGGAGGCGGAATGAGCGCGCTCACCGTTTCGGACGCCACCCGCGAGGCCCAGCTCGGCGCCTCCGATCCCACGAGTTCGGTGATCGTCGCCGCCAATGCCGGGTCCGGCAAGACGCATGTCCTCACCGAGCGCGTCGTGCGCCTGCTCCTGTCGGGCGCCGAGCCTGCCAAGATCCTCTGCCTCACCTATACGAAGGCGGCGGCGGCCGAGATGTCGACCCGCGTCTTCGACCGCCTGTCGCGCTGGACCACGGCGCCGCAGGAGGCGCTCGACACCGAGCTGAAGCGCCTCTTCGGCCGCGCCGTCTCGCCCGACGAGCGGCGGCGGGCGCGCCGCCTCTTTGCCGAAGCGCTGGAAACGCCGGGCGGCCTGAAGATCCAGACGATCCACGCCTTCTGCGAGGCGATCCTCCACCAGTTCCCGCTGGAGGCCAATGTCGCCGGCCATTTCGAGGTGATGGACGACAAGGAAAGCCGGCTCCTGCTCGGCGAGGCGCGGCGCCGGCTTGTCACCGGCGACGGCCATCCGCCGGCCGAGCGCGCCGCGCTCGCCGAAAGCTTCGCCGAGGTGCTGAGCTTCGGCGGCGAATGGGGGCTCGACGGCCTGATCGGGGAGATCGTCGCCAAGCGCGACGCGCTGCGCCGCCATGTCGAGGAGGCGGGCGGGCTGGAAGCCGCCGTCGCCCGGCTCGCCGCGAGCCTCGGCCTCAAGGGCGACGAGACGGAGGACGGCCTCCTCGCGGCCGGTCTCGATCCCGTCGCCGGCTTCGACGCGCCCTTCCGGCAAAGCCTCGCCGCCGTCGCCGCGACGAGCACCAAGGCGACGGACAAGGCCCTTCTCGCCCATCTCGAAGCGGTGGAGACCGCGCCGGGGCCGAGGGCGCGGCTCGAAGCGCTGCGGGAAATCGCCTTCACGCAGAAGGGCGAGCCGCGCAAGCCCGGCGGCGTCGCGACGAAGGCGGTGGCCGAGTTCCACGAGGACTTCGCGGAGCGCCTCGCCGCCCTCGCCCGGCAGATCGGCAAGCTGGACGAGGCCCTCGCCTCGCTGAAGCTGTTCCGGGCGAGCCGCGCCGCGCTCGTCATCGCCGACCGGCTGGAGGAGGACTATGCCGTCCTGAAGCGGCGGCGCGGCCGGCTAGACTTCGAGGATCTGGTGGTGCGCACCGCCGATCTCCTGTCGCGCTCGGAAGCGGCGGCCTGGGTGCATTACAAGCTCGACCAGGGCATCGACCATGTGCTGATCGACGAGGCGCAGGACACGAGCCCGCGCCAGTGGCAGGTGATGAACGCGCTGGTCGACGAGTTCTTCGTCGGCGCCTCGGCGCGCGGGGCGCCGCGCACCGTCTTCGCCGTCGGCGACGAGAAGCAGTCGATCTATTCCTTCCAGGGTGCCTCGCCTTTGCGCTTCGCGGAGGAGCGGCGGCGGCTGCGCCAGCGGGCCGAGGCCGCCGGCATGCCCTTCAGCGAGCGGCGCCTGCACCAGTCCTTCCGCTCGGCCGCCACCATTCTCCAGGCGGTGGACCATGTCTTCGCCGATCCCGCGAACCGGGGCGGCCTCTCCTCCGAAGGCCTCGCCCCGGTGCACGAGACGGCGCGGGGCACCGATCCCGGCCTCGTGGAGGTCTGGCCGGCGGTCTCCGCCAGCGTGGTGACGGAGCCGGAGGACTGGCGCCAGCCGATCGACGCCGAGCCCGAGTCCTCGCCCTCGAACCGCCTCGCCCGGCGCATCGCCCTCCAGATCAAGGCCTGGCTCGGCACGCCGGTGCGCGACCGCAACGGCTGGCATCCGATGACGCCGGGCGACGTTCTCGTCCTGGTGCGCAAGCGCTCCGCCTTCGTCGGCGCCATGGCCAAGGCACTCCGGGCGAAGGACATCGCCATTCCCGTCGCGGGCGCCGACCGCCTCGTCCTCACCGACCATATCGCGGTGCAGGACCTGATGGCGCTCGGCCATGCCGTCGCCAATATCGAGGACGAGCTGTCGCTCGCCGCCTGCCTGAAGAGCCCGCTCTTCGGCTTCGCCGAGGCCGAGTTGATGGCGCTCGCTCTGTCGCGCGACGGCAAGGACGAGCATATCGGCCTCTATGCCGCGCTGCGCAATCTCGCGGGACGCAAGGGCGCGAGCCTCGTGCCGGACTGCCTGCCGCAGGCGGCGCGCGGCGCCTTCCTCGCCAGGGCGCGGGAGGCCTATACGCGCCTGGAGGAGCTGCGCGCCCGGGCCGGCTTTGCCGGCGTCTTCTCCTTCTATTCGCGCGTCCTCGGGCCGGAAGAGGGCCGCGCGCTTCTCACCGGCCGGCTCGGCAGCGATGCCGGCGAGGTGATCGACGCCTTTCTCGATCTGGCGCTGGCGGCGGAAGAGGACGGGCGCTCCGGCCTCGACGCCTTTCTCG
The DNA here is from genome assembly GCF_014642635.1 of Aureimonas endophytica. Lineage (GTDB taxonomy): Bacteria > Pseudomonadota > Alphaproteobacteria > Rhizobiales > Rhizobiaceae > Plantimonas > Plantimonas endophytica. The sequence continues at coordinate 24,894 of NZ_BMIQ01000010.1, read as the reverse complement.
CCGATCTCTGCGCCGCACCGCCGGAGATCAAGCGCGAGATGGAGCATGGCCGCAGCGAGGTGCGGATCATGACCGTCCATGCCTCGAAGGGTCTCGAGGCGCCGGTGGTCTTTCTGGTCGATCCCGGCTCGGCGCCCTTCAGCCATGCCCATGGGGCGCGCCTGATGCGCTGGACCGACATGCCGGGCCTCGCGCCCGGCCAGGCGCCGGGCTTTCTCTGGCGGGCCGACAAGGCGCTGGAGAACGGCGCGGTGCGGGCCTTGCGCGACGAGGAGAAGCGGCTGGCCGGCGAGGAATATCGCCGCCTCCTCTATGTCGGCATGACGCGCGCCGCCGACCGGCTGGTGGTCTGCGGCACCGCCGGCATTCGCGGCCCGCACGAGGAGAGCTGGCTGAGCCGCGTCCAGGCGGCGCTGGCACCGGAAGCCGAGGAGCTGACCGACGCGGAGGGCGAGGTCGTGGGCTGGCGGCTCGGCGCCTTGCCGACGTTCACGACCGAGACGCAGAAGCCCGCCGAGGCGAAGCGGCCGCGTCGCGCGATCGACCTTCGCCCGCTGCCGGCGGAGCCGCTGGCGCCGCGTCCGCTCTCGCCCTCCACCGCCGGCGGCGCGCACCGGCTGGAAATGGCCGACGACGAGCTTGCCGCCGATGACGAGGGTCCCGCCACGGCCTCGCCAGTGCTCGGAGGGCCGGCCGGGCCGTCGCTGGCGATCCGCACCGGCATCGCCATGCACCGGCTGCTCCAGGTCCTTCCCGATCTCGCCGAAGCGGAGCGGGAGGCCGGCGCCGAGGCCTATCTCGAACGCACGCTCGGCGAACTGCCGGCCGAGGAGCGCAGCCGCCTCTTGCGCACCGCGCTGAAGGTGCTGGCCGATCCCGCCTTCGCCGCCGCCTTCGCCCCCGGCAGCCGGGCGGAAGTCTCGCTGTCCGGCACGCTGGAACTCGGCGACGCGAGCTATGCGGTCTCCGGCACGATCGATCGGATCGCGGCCACCGGCGACGAGGTGCTGATCGTCGACTACAAGACGAGCCGGCCGGTGCCGGAGCGCGCCGACGAGATCCCGGCGCCCTTCGTGCTGCAGCTCGCGCTCTATCGCCGCCTCGTCCAGCCGATCTATCCGGGCCGGACGGTGCGCGCCGCCGTGCTCTTCACCGAGGCGCCGCGTCTCGTGGAACTGTCACCCGCCGCGATGGAGGAGGCGCTGCGCCGGCGCGCCCTGCGATCGCGTTCGGAAACAGGGCGTTCACAGGGTGACGCGCTTGCTTGATTTCACCCCTCGCCGCTTCTACCTCTAGCCTCGAAACATCTCAGGAGCCTTCCATGGCCACGATGAAAGTCGATTCCAGCAATTTCCAGACCGACGTCCTGGACGCCGGCAAACCGGTCGGCCTCGAGGAAATCTCCGAGGAGATGGACGGCGTGCAGATCGCCAAGGTCAATATCGACGAGAACCCGGATCTCGCCGCGCAGTTCGGCGTGCGCTCGATCCCGACGCTGATGATCTTCAAGAACGGCGAGCATGCCGACACGATGATCGGCGCGGCGGCGAAGTCGAAGCTGGTCGACTGGATCAAGCAGTCGGCCGCCTGATCGCCCGGCTCTCGCTGCACCATTGCCAAGCCCGGCGCCCTAGGCGCCGGGCTTTCGCATGTCGAGAATCATGCCGACGAAGCGGCGGGCGTCAGGTCGGCGCGAGGCCGCTCAGCGCCAGGACCTCGCCCGCAAGATAGAGCGAGCCGCAGACGAGGAGGCGAGGAGGCGCCCCCTCCAGCCCCTCGCAGGCGCGGCGGATCGCCGCTTCCACACCCTCGGCGACCGGCTCGGCGGCGAGGCCCGCCCGCCGTGCCGCCTCCGCCAGATCGGCGGGCGCGAGGCCGGCATCGGAGCTCTGGATCGGCACGGTGAGGACGCGGCGCGCGATGCCGGCGAAGGGCGCGAAGAAGCCGACCGGGTCCTTGGTTGAGAGCATTCCGGCGACGAGCACGAGCGGGCGCGGCACGCGCTCCTCCATATCGGCGATCACCTCGGCGATGGCCGCGCCGGCGCCGGGATTGTGGCCGCCGTCGAGCCAGAGTTCGCTTCCCGGCAGCGCCGCCGCGAGCAGCGGGCCGCTCTGGATGCGTTGCAGGCGCGCTGGCCATTCGACCTCGGCGAGACCCCGCGCGATCGCCGTCTCGGCCGGCGCGAAGCCGGCGAGCCGCAGGGCCGCGATGGCGGTCGCGGCATTGGCGATCTGGTGCCGCCCCGGCAGCCGGGACAGAGGCAGGTCGAGAAGTCCCTCCCCGTCCTGATAGAGGAGGCGGCGATGCTCCTCGAAACCGAGGAAATCCTCGCCATAGACGGCGACCTGAGCGAGGCTGCGCCGGGCCGCGCGCACGAGCACCTCCGCCGCGCCCCGGTCGCCCTGCTGGCCGATCACCACCGGCGCGCCGCGCTTGACGATGCCCGCCTTCTCGCCGGCGATCGCCTCGACCGTCTCGCCGAGATAGGCCTGATGGTCGAGCGAGACCGTGGTGATGACGCTCGCCGCCGGGTGCTCGATCACGTTCGTCGCGTCGAGCCGGCCGCCGAGGCCGACCTCGATCAGGGCGACGTCGGCCGGCTCCTCGGCGAAGAGCAGGAACATGGCCGCCGTCAGGATCTCGAAGATGGTGATCGGCTCGTCGCGATTGGCCGCGACGACGCGCCCGATCGTCTCGGCCAGGCGCTCGTCCGCGACGAGGCGCCCCCGACCGCCGGCGACGCCGAGGCGGAAGCGCTCGCGCCAGTCGACGAGATGCGGCGAGGTATGGACATGCACCGCCCGGCCGGTGGCTTCGAGGATCGCGCGCATATGGGCGACGGTCGAGCCCTTGCCATTGGTGCCGGCGACATGGATCACCGGCGGCAGGCGGCGATGCGGCTCGCCGAGCCGTTCGAGCAGACGCCGGATGCGCTCCAGCGACAGGTCGAAGCCCTTCGGATGCTTCAGCGCGAGGGCGTCGATGGCGGCGGCCGTCAGGCGCCCCGCCGCGTCGGGACCGATCACTCGGCGGCGTCGGCCAGGGCGGCCGTATGCGCTTCGACCGCGCTCGCCGCCGCCGGCTGGGCGGCGACGGCCGGCTGCTTCATCATGATTTTCAGAAGGCGCGCGATGGTCGATTTCAGCTCGTGGCGATGGACGACCATGTCCACCATGCCGTGTTCCATCAGATATTCGGCGCGCTGGAAGCCCTCGGGGAGCTTCTCGCGGATGGTCTGCTCGATGACGCGCTGGCCGGCGAAGCCGATCAGGGCGCCCGGCTCGGCGATATGGACGTCGCCCAGCATCGCATAGGAGGCGGTGACACCGCCGGTCGTCGGATTGGTGAGGACGACGATATAGGGAAGCCCCGCCTCCTTCACCATTTCCACCGCCACCGTGGTGCGCGGCAACTGCATCAAGGACAGGATGCCCTCCTGCATGCGCGCGCCGCCGGACCCGGCGAAGAGCACCAGCGGCCGGCGCCGCTCGACCGCGCTTTCCGCCGCCGTGACGATCGCCTCGCCCGCCGCCATGCCGAGCGAGCCGCCCATGAAGGCGAAGTCCTGCACCGCCGCGACGATGCCGAGCCCCTCGATGGCGCCGCGCGCGACGAGGACCGAATCCTCCAGGCCCGTCTTGGTCTTATTGTCCTTCAGCCGATCGACGTAGCGCCGCTCGTCGCGGAACTTCAGCGGATCGATCGCCACCTTCTTCAATTCGACCGTATGGAACTCGCCATCGTCGAAGAAGAACTTCAGCCGCTCCTTCGCGCTGATGCGCATATGGTGGCCGGAGGTCGGGATGACCCATTGATTGGCTTCCAGATCCTTGTGGAACACCATCTCCCCGGTCTCGGGGCACTTGATCCACAGATTCTCCGGCACCTCCGTGCGGGTGAGGAGGCTGGTGATCTTCGGGCGGACGTAGTTGGTGATCCAGTTCAAGGCTCGAAATCCAATCGATCGGTGCCGTGGCTCAGATGGCCTTTAATTCAGACTTCGGCAAGGCGGGCCGCCCGCACGCCGGCGGCGAGCTCGCGCACCAGGGCAAGAACCGTCTCCGCCGTGGCCGGCACCGCCTGGCCGTCGACCAGCGTCGCCTCCAGCGCGCTGACCAGCGCCGAGCCGACCACGACGCCATCCGCCGCCGTGCCGATCGCCCTGGCCTGTTCCGCCGACCGGACGCCGAAGCCGACGCAGACCGGCAGGTCGGTATGGCCCTTGATCCGGGCGACGGCCGCCCCGACCCGGCCCGCATCGGGCGTCGCCGAGCCGGTGATGCCGTTGATCGAGACGTAATAGACGAAGCCGGACGTGTTCTTCAGCACCGCCGGCAGGCGGCGGTCGTCCGTCGTCGGCGTCGCGAGGCGCACGAAGGCGAGGCCGCCGCGCATCGCCGGCAGGCAGAGCTCGTCATCCATCTCGGGCGGCAGGTCGACGACGATGAGGCCGTCGACGCCGGCCGCCTTCGCCTCCGCGACAAAGCGCTCGACGCCGTAGATATAGATCGGGTTGAAATAGCCCATGAGGATGATCGGCGTCTCGCCGTTCTCCTCGCGGAAGCGCCGGACGGTGGCGAGCGTCTTCGTCAGCGACTCGCCGCCCTTCAGCGCCCGCAGGCCCGCCTTCTGGATCGCCGGCCCGTCGGCCATCGGATCGGAGAAGGGCATGCCGAGCTCGATCAGGTCGGCCCCCGCCGCCGGCAGGCCGCGCATGATGGCGAAGGCGGTCTCGGGATCGGGATCGCCTGCCATGAGGAAGGTCACGAAGGCCGGCCGGCCCTCGGCCTTCAGCTTGGCGAAGCGGGCGTCGATGCGGGAGGTCATGCGTCGGCTTTCATCACAGAAACAACTCTCTCGCTAGGGCATCGCGACTGGCGGGTCAAAGGTCCGGCCGCCCGTCACCCCATCCAGAGACGGGCGCGGTCCGTCCGCTGATCCCAGACCCTCAGTATCTCGATATTGTCCGGTCCGACACGGTAGATAAGCGAAAACGGCGTCTTCGGCATCACGTATTCCCGGGCATCGAGATCCGAGAGGGGACGGCCGAGGCCAGGAAAGGACGAGAGCAGGTCCAAAGCCCTCAGGTATCGCTCGATGGCCTTGCCGGCCGCGCCGGAATGATAGTCCCTGAACCAGCGAAGGTCCTCGACGACCTTCGGCCCGAAGACGATGATCATCCGCGGCTCGGAACGATGTCCGGCTTCGGCGGCTCGAGTTCGTCATCGGTGCCCCAGGACATCACCCAGCGGTCCATGGCCTCGCGCGACACGAAGACGCCCCTATCGGCATCCGCGATCGCCGCCTCGATCGCCTGCCGCTTGGCGGCCCGCGCCTCGAGAAGGGCGCCGATCGCCTGCTCGGCGATGACGGACGACGAGACCCCGGCCCGGGCGGCCTCGCGTTCGAGGTCCGCCTTCATGCCGTCGTCGATGAGGATGGATGTCTTGCCCATGGTCGCATCCATTCAAGCTTCGGGCCGAACGCCGGATCGCGCCAGCCGCTAGAGTTCTACCCCGAGATGCTTCGCCGCCGTGAAGACGTCCTTGTCGCCCCGGCCGCAGAGATTCATCACGATGATCTGGTCCTTGCGCATCTTCGGGGCGCGCTTGATCACCTCGGCCAGCGCATGGCTCGGCTCCAGCGCCGGGATGATGCCCTCCACGCGCGTCAGGAGCTGGAAGGCGGCCAGCGCCTCCTTGTCCATGATCGGCACATATTCGACGCGGCCCTGATCCTTCAGCCAGGAATGTTCCGGCCCGATGCCCGGATAGTCGAGCCCGGCCGAGATCGAATGGCCTTCCTTGATCTGGCCTTCCGGCGTCTGGAGGAGATAGGTGCGGTTGCCGTGCAGGACGCCGGGCGAGCCGGCGGTCAGCGAGGCGCAATGCTCCTCGCCGTCCAGCCCCTTGCCGCCGGCCTCGACGCCGACGATGCCGACCTCGCGGTCATCGAGGAAGGGATGGAAGAGGCCGATCGCGTTCGAGCCGCCGCCGACCGCCGCGACGAGAAGGTCCGGCAGGCGGCCCTCGGCGGCGAGGATCTGCTCCTTCGCCTCCTTGCCGATCACCGACTGGAACTCGCGCACGAGCTCCGGATAGGGATGCGGGCCGGCGGCCGTGCCGATGAGGTAATAGGTCGAGTCGACATTGGTCACCCAGTCGCGCAGGGCCTCGTTCATCGCGTCCTTCAGCGTGCCGTGGCCCGCCGTCACCGGCACGACCTCGGCGCCGAGCAGCTTCATGCGGAAGACGTTCGGCGCCTGCCGCTCGACATCGGTCGCGCCCATATAGACGACGCAGGGCAGGCCGAAGCGCGCGCAGACCGTCGCCGTCGCGACGCCGTGCTGGCCGGCGCCGGTCTCGGCGATGATGCGCGTCTTGCCCATGCGCTTGGCCAGCAGGATCTGGCCGAGGCAATTGTTGATCTTGTGCGAGCCGGTATGGTTCAGCTCGTCGCGCTTGAAATAGATCTTCGCGCCGCCGAGCTCCTCGGTCAGCCGCTCGGCGAGATAGAGCGGCGAAGGCCGGCCGGTATAATGCGTGTTGAGATGTTCGAGCTCGGCCTTGAAGCTCGGATCGGTCCGCGCCGTCTCCCAGGCTCCCTGGAGATCGAGGATCAGCGGCATCAGCGTCTCGGCGACGAAGCGGCCGCCGAAGAGGCCGAAGCGACCCTCCTCGTCCGGTCCGGCGCGGAAGGAATTCGGAGGCGAGAGCTCGTTCACGAGACGGTCCGTTCTATAGGAGAGGCCGCGCCGATCGCGTCGAACAGCGCGTGGATGAGACGAAGGTCCTTGACGCCGGGGGCGCTCTCGACCCCGGAGGACAGATCGATGCCGGCCGGCTCCAGACGGGCGAGGACCGCCGCGACGTTGCCGGGATTGAGACCGCCCGACAGGATATAGGGCTGGGCGGGATCGAGTCCGGCGAGAAGGTCCCAGTCGAAGGCGACGCCGTTGCCGCCGGGCAGATCCGAGCCCTTCGGCTGCTTGGCGTCGAGAAGGATGCGGTCGGCGGCGCCGGCATAGCGGGGCACCGCCAGGAGATCCGCCGCCGCGCCGACGGAAAGCGCCTTCATCACGGGAAGGCCGCTCAGCGCCTTCACCGCCGCGACGCGCTCCGGGCTCTCCTTGCCGTGGAGTTGCAGAATGTCCGGCCGGACGCGGTTGGCGACGGCCTCGACCAGCGCGTCGTCGGGATCGACCAGAACGACGACGAGCTTCACCGGCGCCGGGATGGCGGGGCGCAGCGCCGCCATCTCGTCCAAGGAGAGATGGCGCGGGCTCCGGGGAAAATGGATGAAGCCGACATGCGTCGCGCCGCGCGCCGCCGCCGCCGCGACCGCCGCCTCCGTTCTCAACCCGCAGATCTTGATGTCGAGCGCCATGACCGTCCGTCTTTCCCGCCGCTTATCGCGCCGGGCCGCGCCCGCCGCAAGCCCGTCATCCCGTTCCGAAATCCACGGCATGAAGGGCGGCGCCATGCTCCTTCAACCAGAGCCGCCCGGCCTCCATGTCCGGGCAGAGCGCGCGGCACAGCGCCCAGAAGCCGGGACCGTGATTCATCTCCCGGAAATGCGCCACCTCATGGGCCGCCAGATAGTCGAGCACGGCGGGCGGCGCCATGACGATGCGCCAGGAAAAGGCGAGCCGGCGGGAGACCGTGCAGGAGCCCCAGCGGCTCTTCGTGTCCTTCAGCGTCAGGGCGGCGGGTTTCAGCCCGACGCTCGCGGCATGCCGGTCGACCGCCGCCTGGAGATCGGCCCGCGCCGCCCGCTTCAGCGCCTCGACGGTGCGGCGGCCGAAATGCGCCGCCTCCCCGCCGACGAGAAGGCAGAGGCCGGTGTCGCGGGTCTCGAACACGGCCGCGCGGCGCGACGGCTCGTGGACGAGGGTGAGGCTGCCGCCGCGAAACGGCAGGACGGCGCCGTCGGCGACGGTGATGCCCGGCTCCGCCCGCTCCAGCCGGCTGCGGGCCCAGTCGCGATGCCGCTCGATGAAATCGAGAATGGCGCCGCTGGAGGCGCGCGGCGGCGCGGTGATGGAAAGGCCGCCATTCTTCAGGCGGAGCGTCAGGCGCTTGGCGCGCGGATGGCGCCGCACCACGAGCGGCACCTCGCGGCCGTCGAAGGAGACGGCGGCGGGCAAGGCGGGTGGCGAACGGCGAAGGCCGGGAAGCTTCAAGGGCGGCACCGGCGAGGAGGCGGCGAGGCGGTCACCCCGCCGAAGAAGCATATTCCCGCAAAAAAGGCGACGGCCGCTTCGCGCGGCCGCCGCCCTCCTTCGATCGGCGATCGAGATCAGCCCTCGACGATCGGACCGTTATTGTCCGGCTTGCGACGGTTGGCCATGAAGCGATCGAACTCCTCCTGGTCCTTGGCGCGGCGCAGCTCGCGGGCATAGGCCTCGAACTCGGCGCGGGACTCGTCGAGGCGACGGCGCTCCTCGTCGAGGCGGCGCAGCTCGGCCTCGCGCCAGTCGTCGAAGGCGACATTGCCGGTGCGGTCCATGGTGAAGGGCGCGGCCCGGCCCCGACCCCAGCCGGCGCGGCGCATGCCGCAGAAGAAGCGGTCGGTGGAGCGGTTCACGTCGGTGCGGAACGCCTCCAGCCGGTCACCCCAGATGATGTAGGCGAGAACGGCGAGGCCGAGCGGCCAGTAGAGCATGAAGCCGCCGACCATGAGGGCGATGGTGGCGGGCGTCCAGGCCGGGCGAATGAGAGCGTGCGAGGTCATCGAGGCGCTTTCCTTTCAAAAGCGAGGCGACGGGCGTCGCGTCGCTTTCGAGATGGGAGCGGAAAAACCGCGCTTCAATAACCATCCGAAGAAAAGGCCGGCCGCCCTTCCCTCAGTTCGCGCCCGCCTCCCCGCCCGGCGCCTCGCCGCGCGCCGCGCGGGCCGCGACGCCCGCCGCGCCATGGGTGAGGGCGAAGTCGACGATGCGCGGCGCGATCTCGGCCCGGAAGCGCGAGCCGTTGAAGACGCCGTAATGACCGACCTTCGGCTGCACGTAATGGGCGCGGCGGTCCTCGGGGATCGACGAGCAGATGGTCTGGGCCGCCGCCGTCTGGCCGACGCCCGAAATATCGTCGTTCTCGCCCTCGACCGTCAGAAGCGCCGTGCGCCGGATCTTGGTCAGATCGACGCGCCCGCCGCGATAGGGCATCTCGTTCTTCGGCAGGAGATGCTGGATGAAGACGCGATCCACCGTCTCGAGGTAGAATTCCGCCGTCAGATCCATCACCGCATTGTATTCGTCGTAGAAGACGCGATGCTTCTCCGCGCTGTCGCCGTCGTTCTTGACGAGATGCAGGAAGAAGTCCTTGTGGGCGATCAGGTGGCGGTCGAGATTCATCGCCATGAAGCCGGAAAGCTGCAGGAAGCCCGGATAGACCAGGCGGCCGAAGCCCGCATGCGGGAAGGGCACGGGCATCGTCACGTTGTCGCGGAACCAGTCCAGCCCGCGCTCCTTGGCGAGCTTGTTCACGGCGGTCGGGTTGATGCGGGTGTCGATCGGGCCGCCCATCAGCGTCATCGAGGCGGGCGCGGCCGGGTCCTCGGCGGCTTCCATCACCGCCGTCGCCATCAGCACCGGCACCGCCGGCTGGCAGACGCCGATCACATGCGTGTCGGGTCCGAGGAAGCGCAGCATCTCGATGACGTAGTCGGCATAGTCCTCGAGGCCGAAGCGCCCGGCCGCCAGCGGCACGGTGCGGGCATCCACCCAGTCGGTGATGTAGACGTCGGCATAGGGCAGAAGCGCCTCGACGGTGCCCCGCAGAAGCGTCGCGTAATGGCCGGACATCGGAGCGACGATCAGGAAGCGTGGCCCGCGCGGGCGGCCTTCCGGCAGGGCGCGATCGAAATAGAGGAGACGGCAGAAGGTCTTATCGAGCACCACGCGCTCGGCGACCGGCACGCGCATGCCCTTCACCACCGTCTCGTCCAGGCCGAATTCCGGCTTGCCGTAGACGCGCGTCGTGCGCTCGAACAGTTCGGCGAAGGCCGCGACCGTTCGGCCGACCTCGGTATGCGAGACGGGATTCAGCGGGTTGGTGTAAAGGAGCTTCGTGACGTCGGCGACGGCGCGGAGCGGCGCGAGGGCCGCATGGTTCCATTCATAGAAGTGGTACAACATCCGCTCCTGCTTTGGGTTCTGACCGACATCCGAGCGCGCGTTCCGCGACCGGCCGCCTTACGCAAACTCCGAGTACAACGCTTGAAGACCCGTTTTCTCTCCATGACGATAGGCACCGATTCCTTGCCGGAGCCTGCGAGAGCGAGCCCCGTCCGAGCCAATCTTCGTGTGAATGATAAACCGGACCTTTAGCCGGCTCAATCCATTCCCTCGACGAGCACCATCTCGCCCTCGGCGACCGTCAGGCGGATCGCCTTGGCGGCCTGATAGGCGGGGCTGTCGTAGCAGGCGCGCGCCGCTTCGAGGCTCGGAAACTCGATCACGACATTGCGGGCCCGCGCCCGGCCCTCGAGCTCCACCAGCGCCCCGCCGCGCGCCAGGAACCGGGCGCCGAATTCGGCGAAGGCCGGCGCCGCGGTCGCGATATAGTCCTGGTAGCGCTCGGGATCGGCGATATCGACGCGGGCGATCCAATAGGCCTTGGGCATGACGGTCCTCACCGGTGGCGGCACAGCGTTCGAGATGTCGCCGCCGGAGCGCGCTTCAAGCCGTGGCCATTTCCGCGACGATGGCGCGGGCGGCGGCGAGCCGGTCGGGCGCGGCGACGATCGGCCGGGCGACGACGAGATGCGAGGCGCCGGCGCGAAGCGCGTCGGCGGGCGTCATCACCCGTTTCTGGTCGCCGGCCGCCGCGCCGGCCGGCCGGATGCCGGGCGTCACCAGCGCCAAAGCGGGGCCGAGGAGATCGCGCAGGCGCGCCGCTTCGGCGGCGGAGGCGACGAGCCCGCCGATCCCGGCTTCGCGCGCCTGGAGCGCCCGCTTCTCGACGAGTTCCGCGACGCCCATCACGCCATAGCCGGCCTCGACGAGATCGCTCTCGTCCCAGGAGGTCAGCACCGTCACGCCGAGCACGAGGAGATCGGTGCCGCTTGCGGCCTTCGCGGCGGCGCGCATCACCTGTGGATAGGCATGGACGGTCGTCATCGCGGCGCCGAGCGTCAGGATGTTCTCGATGCCCTTCTCGACCGTGTTGGCGATGTCGTGCAGCTTGAGATCGAGAAAGACCGACTTGCCGGCCCGCGCGAGGTCCGAAACGAGCGGCAGCCCGCCGGCATAGGCGAGCTGGTAGCCGATCTTATAGGCCGAGACGGTCTCGCCGAGTTCCGTCACCACGGCCTCCGCCTCGGCGCGCGAGGCGACGTCGAGACCCACGATGAGGCGCGGATCGGCTTCTCCTGCCGGCATGGCGTCTATTCCCCGGTTTCGTCCTTCCGGGGGATGTCTACCGTAACCGTGGTGCCGACGGTATCGGAATTGACGTCGAGACGCGCGTCGAGGCCGCGCACGAGGCTGATGACGATCCGCCCGCCCAGTCCCTTGCCGCCGGAGGCCGCGGACACGGCATTCGCCGTCCCGCCGGCATCCGTCGTCACGGCATTGGGCGTCGTATCGGCCGGCTGGCGCGGGCCGCGCGCATGAAGCCCGCCATCACCGCCTTCCGTGATCGCCTCGGCGATCTGGCGCGCGACATTCGGCTCGGCGGACGCGTCGTTCGCGACGGCCTTCGGTAGCCTCGGCGCGCCCTCCTCCCTGCCCGCGCGGGACGGCGCGCCGCCCGGCGCCGGCAGGATCGCCTCCGGCTCGGCCGCGCTCGCATACGGCCAATTGAGGCCCGGCCGCAGGCCGACGCCGTCATCGGTGACGGTGAGGCGGATGACGCCGGAGGACAGCATCTTCAGCCGCGCCTCGACCAGACCCTCGTCGCGGCCGGCGAAGGCGTGTTTCAGCGCATTGGTCAGAAGCTCGGAGAAGAGCAGGCCGATCCGCGCGGCGCGGTCGACATCGATATCCACCGCGTCGCAATCGACATTGATCCGCACCGAGCGGCGACCGTCGAGATGGCCGATCGTCGCCGCGATGCGGCTGACATAGGCGCCGAGCGGCACGCGCTTCGAGCGCGTATGGGCGACGCCCGCCTCCGTCATCTCCTGATAGAGGAGCTGCAGGCTCTCGATGCGGCGCGCGAGGGCGTGGAAGCTTTCCTCGCTGGTCTTCATCCGCGCCTGCATGCGGATCATGCCGATGATCATCGCCAGATGGTTCTTCACGCGATGCTGGATCTCGCCGAGCAGCGTGTCGATCGACAGGCTGCCCGGCCCGCCGTCGCGCGCCGTCATCGCGTCATGCGGCCCCTCGCTCATGTCGCGCTGAACGCCCAGGAAGCATTGCAGCCGGTTCTCGTTGTCGTAGAGCGGCGTGATCATCAAGCGGTTGAGGAACTTCGTGCCGTCCGCCCGATAGTTCACGATGTCGAGCGACAGGTCCTTCTGGGTCACCAGCGCCTCGCGGATGCGCCCCGGCGCGCCCGGATCGGTTTCCGGCCCCTGCAGAAAGCGGCAGTTGCGCCCGATCGCCGCCGCCGGCGCATAGCCGGTGATCCGGCCGAAGGCGTCGTTGACATAGACGATCGGATTGTCGGGGAGATGCGGATTGGTCAGGACCAGCGCGAGCGGGACCTTGGCCAGAACGGCGGCGCTGATCCCGTCCGGCATGCCGCCCAGGGCGGCCCCCTCGCTGTCCTCAATGTCAGACTTCATGCCGCGTCCGAGCAACCCTTGCTGGTTTCGAGGGTGGTTAAGCTATGGGGTGAGGAAGAGTTCCGGCGCCGCTTCGCCTCGTTCAGCATAAAGAGCCCCGCCGCCCCTTGTCGACCACGGGGGACGAATGGTCGCAGAAGGCATGGGCGCCGCGTCCGGCGCCGCGTTCCGCGTCGCCTCAGTGGGCCTCTTCCCAGTTGCCGGCCGCGCGCGCCTCGACGACGAGCGGCACGGCGAGCTCCACCACCGGCTCGGCCGCCCCTTCCATCACGCGCCGCACCACTGGGATGGTCGCCGCCACCTCGTCCTCCGGCACCTCGAAGACCAGTTCGTCATGGACCTGGAGCACCATCCGCGCCGCCAGCTTCTCGGCGGCGAGCGCCTCCTCCATGCGGATCATGGCGCGCCGGATGATGTCCGCCGCCGTGCCCTGGATCGGCGCGTTGATCGCGGCGCGCTCGTTGAAGGCGCGGATCGAGGGATTGGAATGGCGGATGTCGGGATAATGGATGCGCCGGCCGAACAGCGTCTCGACATAGCCCGCGGCCTTCGCCTGCGCCTTCGTGCCGTCCATGTAGTCGCGGATGCCGGGGAAGCGCTCGAAATAGCGGCGGATATAGAGGCCCGCCTCCTCCTGCCCGATGCCGAGCTGGTTGGCGAGGCCGAAGGACGAGATGCCGTAGATGATGCCGAAATTGATCGCCTTCGCCCGCCGCCGCACGTCGGAGGGCATGCCCTCGACCGGCACGCCGAACATCTCGGAGGCGGTCATCGCATGGATGTCGATCCCGTCGCGGAAGGCTTCGGTGAGCTGCGGGATTTCCGCCATATGGGCGAGGATGCGCAGTTCGATCTGCGAATAGTCGGCGGACAGGAGGCGCGAGCCCTCGCTCGCGACGAAGGCCGAGCGGATCGCCCGCCCCTCTTCCGTGCGCACCGGGATGTTCTGGAGGTTGGGATCGGAGGAGGACAGGCGCCCGGTCGTGGTCGACGCCATCGAGAAGGACGTGTGGATGCGGCTCTCGCGGTCGAGATAGTTCGGCAGCGCGTCGGTATAGGTGCCCTTCAGCTTGGTGAGCTGGCGCCAGTCGACGATGCGGCGCGGCAGGGCATGGCCTTCCGCCGCCAGATCCTCCAGCGTCCGCGCGTCGGTCGCCCATTGGCCGGTCTTGGTCTTCTTGCCGCCCGGCAGACCGAGCTTGCCGAACAGGATCTCGCCGAGCTGCTTGGGCGAGCCCGGATTGAAGCTCTCGCCGGCCATCTCGGAGATTTCCGCCTCCAGCGCCGCCGCCTTCTGGCTGAAGCGGCCGGACAGGCGCGACAGGATCGCGCGGTCGACGCGGATGCCGCGCTCCTCCATCCGCCCCAGCACCGGCACCAGCGGGCGCTCCAGCCGCTCGTAGACGGCGACGAGTCCCTCGGCGACGAGGCGCGGCTTCAGGACGCGCCAGAGCCGCAAGGTGACGTCGGCATCCTCCGCCGCATATTCCGTGACCTTGTCGATCGAACAGGCGGCGATGGCCTTCGCCGCCTTGCCGGTGCCGCAGAGCTCGCGATAGCTGATCGGCTTGTGGCCGAGGAAGCGCTCGGACAGTTCATCCATGCCGTGCCCGTCGAGCGAGGCGGAGGCGTCGAGCACGTAGGAGATCAGCATCGTGTCGTCGAAGGGCGCGATGGTCACGCCCTCGCGGCGCATCACCAGCCAGTCGAACTTCATGTTCTGGCCGATCTTCAGGATCGCCGGGTCTTCCAGGACCGGCTTCAGGATGGCGAGCGCCTCGGCGATGCCGAGCTGCGGCCCGACCGCATCCGCCTCGCCGCCCTCCGACAGGAGGTCGGCCGGCTTTTCCGCGACATGGGCGAGCGGGAGATAGGCCGCCTCGCCGGGCGCGACGGCGAAGGACAGGCCGACGAGCCCGGCCTTGGTCGCGTCGAGCGAATCGGTCTCGGTGTCGAAGGCGAGAAGCCCGGCCTCGACGGCCCGCGCCATCCAGGCCCGGAGCGTCGCCGCGTCGCGGATCGTGACATAGGCCGAGCGGTCGATCGCCGCCGCCGGCCCTGCCTCGCGGCGGGCGGCCGCGAGATCGGCGGGCTTCAGGGGCAGGTCGGCCGCCGGGCCGCCGGGCGCGGCGGGCGCCGCCGCCGGATCGAGGTCCGGCCCGCGCGCCTCGCCGTCGACCGCGACCTTCGCCACCGCCACCGCGCCGGCATCGGTGCCGAGCTGGGCGGCGACGCGCCGCGTCAGCGTCGTGAATTCCATCGCCTTCAGGAAGGCGACCAGCTTCTCGCCGTCCGGCTCGTGCAGCCGCAGGTCCTCCAGCGGCACGTCGAGCGGCATGTGCTGGTCGAGCGTCACGAGGCGCTTCGACAGGCGGGCCTGTTCGGCGAAGGTCTGGATGTTCTCGCGGCGCTTGGCCTGACGGATCTCGGCCGCGCGCTCCAGAAGCGCTTCCAGCGTGCCGAACGTCTCCAGAAGCTCGGCGGCGGTCTTCGGGCCGATGCCGGGCACGCCCGGCACGTTGTCGGACGTGTCGCCGACCAGCGCCTGGAGATCGATCATCTTCTCCGGCAGGACGCCGAACTTCTCCTTCACGTCGGCCGGGCCGAGCCGCTTGTCCTTCATCTGGTCGTAGAGGATGACGCAGGGACCGACGAGCTGCATCAGGTCCTTGTCGGAGGAGACGATCGTCACGTCGCCGCCCGCCTCCACCGCTTGGCGCGTATAGGTGGCGATGAGATCGTCCGCTTCGAAACCCTGCTGCTCGATGCAGGGCAGGTCGAAGGCGCGCACCGCCTCGCGAATCAGGGAGAATTGCGGCCGCAGGTCTTCCGGCGGCTCCGGCCGGTTCGCCTTATATTCCGCGTAGAGTTCGTTGCGGAAGGTCGTGGAGGAATGGTCGAAGATCACCGCGAAATGCGTCGGCGCCTTGCCGAGCGCGGTGTCGCGCGATTCCTCGACCAGCTTCCAGAGCATGTTGCAGAAGCCGGACACCGCCCCGACCGGCAGTCCGTCCGACTTGCGCGTCAGCGGCGGCAGGGCATGATAGGCGCGGAAGATATAGGCCGAGCCGTCGACGAGGAAGAGATGGTCGCCTTTCTGCATGGGGGATGCCTAGCCCGGCGCGGCGCCCGAGTCCATGCGGCGGCCCGGCGCCAGTCACGTTTCGCCGCGTTACTTGCCCGCCCGGCCGATCCTTTACAAATCGTAATGAAAAACTCACGCGCAAGTGAGTTCTTCGCGCCTGGAACGGCTTGAAAACCGGCACCTGGAAGATCACATGTTGGGCGACGGCGCGGCAGGAACGCGTCGCGTTCGGCCAAGACACGTCCCCCGCTCTTGTGCCGGATCTGTAAGGCCACGGGTCCCATCCCCCCTCGCGGGACCCCGGCCTTCGAAAAGTCGGAGCCGTCGTCGGCCAATCCCCCCTCGGGCCGCGACGGCTCCGCACCTTCGGCGGAGCCCTTCCCTTTCGGCCGATCGGATCGGATGCACCCCGCATCGCCCGCCGCGGCGCCTCCCCTCGCTTCGAATTGACTTTGCCCGACGCTTGCCCGACATCGAGCGCAAGGCTCGAAGGCACGGGAGACACGGCATGGCGGACAGGATCGAAGTCGAAGGCCTGAAGGTCGCCCGCCTCCTCAAGGACTTCATCGACACCGAGGCGCTGCCCGGCACCGGCATCGAGCCCGAGCGCTTCTGGAAAGGGCTCGCCGCGATCCTCGCCGATCTCGCCCCCCGCAATCGCGAGCTCCTGACGATCCGCGACGAGCTTCAGGGCCGGATCGACCAGTGGCATCTCGCGCGCCGCGGCCAGGAGATCGATGCCGCCGACTATCGCGCCTTTCTCGCCGAGATCGGCTATCTCGTGCCGGAAGGCCCGGACTTCGCCATCGAGACGGCGAATGTCGATCCCGAGATCGCCGAGATCCCCGGCCCGCAGCTCGTCGTGCCGCTGCTCAACGCCCGCTACACGCTGAACGCCGCCAATGCCCGCTGGGGCTCGCTCTACGACGCGCTCTACGGCACGGACGCGCTCGGCGACGCGCCGACGACCGGCGGCTATGACGAGGCGCGGGGCGCCCGCGTCGTCGCCTTCGCCAAGGACTTCCTCGACCGCGTCGCGCCGCTCGACGGCATGAGCCACAAGGACGCCCATCTCTACCGCGTCGAGAGCGGCCATCTCCTCGCGGCGGCGGGCGACCGCGTGGCGCGGCTGAAGGACCCCGCACAGTTCGCCGGCCATTCCGGCGATATGGCCGGGAAGGGCAGCGTGCTCCTGCGGCACAACGGGCTGCATGTCGAACTGAAGATCGACGAGTCCCATCCGATCGGCGCCAAGGACCCGGCCAAGCTCGCCGACGTCGTCCTCGAAGCCGCGATGACGGCGATCTGCGACCTGGAGGATTCGATCGCGGCGGTGGATGCCGAGGACAAGACGGCCGTCTACCGCAACTGGCTCGGCCTGATGAAGGGCGACCTCGCCGAGAGCTTCGAGAAGAACGGCCGGACGATCCGCCGGACGCTCGAAAGCGACCGCGCCTATACCGCGCCGGACGGCGGCACGCTGACCCTCCCCGGCCGCTCGCTGCTGCTCGTGCGCAATGTCGGGCATCTGATGACCAATCCGGCGATCCTTCTCGCCGACGGCTCGGAAGTGCCGGAAGGCATCATGGACGCCATGGTCACGGGCATGATCGCCCTGCACGACCTGAAGAAGCGGGAGGGCCTCCGCAATTCGCGCGCCGGCTCGGTCTATATCGTGAAGCCGAAGATGCACGGGCCGGCCGAGGTCGCCTTCGCCAACGAGCTATTCGACCGCGTCGAGGCGGCGCTCGGCCTTGCGCCGAACACGCTGAAGATGGGCATCATGGACGAGGAGCGGCGCACCTCGGCCAATCTGAAGGAGGCGATCCGGGCGGCGAAGTCGCGCGTCTTCTTCATCAATACCGGCTTTCTCGACCGGACCGGCGACGAGCTCCACACCTCGATGGAAGCCGGCGCCATGGTGCGCAAGGGCCAGATGCGCGCCGAGAGCTGGATCAAGGCCTACGAGGACCGCAACGTCGATATCGGCCTCGCCTGCGGCTTTTCCGGCAAGGCGCAGATCGGCAAGGGCATGTGGGCGATGCCGGCCCGGATGCACGACATGCTGGAGCAGAAGGTCGGCCATCCGCAGGCCGGCGCCAACTGCGCCTGGGTGCCGAGCCCGACCGCCGCGACGCTGCATGCGACGCACTATCACACGGTCGACGTCATCGCCCGCCAGCGCGAGATCGCGGCCGGCGGCCCGCGCGCTTCGCTCGACGCGCTCCTGACGATCCCCGTGGCGCGCGGCGCCAACTGGAGCGAGGAGGAGATCCGCGCCGAGATCCGCAACAACGCCCAGGGCATTCTCGGCTATGTCGTGCGCTGGGTCGACCAGGGCGTCGGCTGCTCCACCGTGCCGGACATCAACGATGTCGGCCTGATGGAGGATCGCGCCACCTGCCGCATCTCCAGCCAGGCGCTGGCCAACTGGCTGCATCACGGCGTCGTCGGCAAGGACGAGGTGATGGCCGCGATGCGCGAGATGGCCGCCAAGGTCGACGCGCAGAATGCCGGCGACCGCAACTATCGGCCGATGGCCCCGGATTTCGACGCTTCGATCGCCTTCCAGGCGGCCTGCGATCTCGTCTTCCTGGGCCGCGAGCAGCCGTCGGGCTATACCGAGCCGGTGCTCCACCGCCGCCGCCTGGAGCGCAAGGCCGCCGGCTGAGCGGCGGCCGGGATGCGGCCGATCGGCGGGAGCCTCCCGGCATGAGCTGGACCGATCCGATCGACGCCTATTGCGAGCGGCTCGGTCCCGGCTTCTGGGCCGAGCCGGTCAACGCCCTGTCGAACGCCGCCTTTCTGCTGGCGGCGCTCGCCGCCTTCCGGCTCTGGCGGAAGCGCAACCGAAACGCTGCCCGACCCGATCGCGCGAGCCTCGTCCTCACCGGCCTCGTCGCGGTGATCGGCACCGGTTCCTTCCTGTTCCACACCTTCGCCGATCGCTGGTCGGTGCTTGCCGACACGATCCCGATCGCGCTCTTCATCTATGCCTATTTCGGGCTGGCGCTGGCGCGCTTCGGCGCCCTGCCGCCCTGGCGCGCCGCCGTGGCGACAGCGGGCTTCCTCGCCGCCTCGCTGCTTCTCGCCGAACCGCTCTTCGCGCCGCTGGTCGGCTCGTCGGCCGGCTATGTTCCAGCGCTTCTCGCGCTGTTCGGCATCGGGCTCTGGCTGAAGCGCCGATCGCGCGCCGGCGGCGAGGCTCTCCTCGCGGCCGGCACCGTCTTTCTGGTCTCGCTGGCTTTGCGCACCGCCGATCTGCCGCTCTGCGACTCCTGGCCGCTCGGCACCCATTTCGGCTGGCACATCCTCAACGCGCTGGTGCTCTTCCTTCTGCTCCGCGCGGCGATCGGGCATCAGCCGGCGTCGGAGCGCACCTCGTAGTCGGAAGACAGGCTGCGGGCGAGGACGAGCCGCATGTTCGGCAGGTCGTTGCCCTCCATCTTCGCCACCATCTCCGCGCCGGCATAGCCATAGCCCTGCCAGCGCTGGGTCAGCCGGGCCTCCAGCACCGCCTCCTCGGCGACGAGCTTCACCGTGACGTCGAAGAGCGGCTTCAGATCGCGCCAGCCCTCCTCGTCGAGAAGGAGATAGTTGCCCTCGACGATGATGAGCCGGGCCGTCGGCGCGATGATGCGCCCGCCCGCCCGGGCGATCTCCAGATCGCGGTCGAAGACCGGCACCGCGATCTCCGTGCCGTCGTCGCGCTTCACCCGCTCGATCATCGCGCGGAAGCCGAGAAGGTCGAAAGTGTGCGGCGCGCCCTTGCGCGGCCGATGGCCCCGGGCGTTCAGGACGAGATCGTCGAAATGATAGCCGTCCATCGGCAGGATGTCGGCGATGCCGGGCCGCGCCTCGTTCAGGAGGCTCTTCAGCGTCTCGGCCGTCGTCGTCTTGCCGACGCCGGGCGGGCCGGCCAGGGCCACGAGCCGGCGCGCCGGCGCCGCCTCGCCGAGAAGTCGTTCGGCGAGCGCCGGCAGGGTCAGGCTTTCACTCATGAATTCAGACGGCCTCCGCGATGCCGATGCTGGAATGGTCCTGGTCGAGGCAGGTTTCGAACACCTGTCCGACGGCGATGAGGATGGGTTTGTCGAGGCCGATGGCGGCGACGATGGCTTCGAGGTCCTGGAGGCGGCCGGCGCGGCGTGTCTCGTCGGCGCGGCTGAGATGGGCGGCGACGGCCACCGGCGTGTCGCCGGAAAGGCCCTCGCCCATCAGCCGCGCCGCGATCCGCCCCGCCATCCGCCCGCCCATGTAGAACACCACCGTCGCCCGCGCCGCCGCCAGACCCGCCCAGTCGACGCTGTCCGGCAGGTCGCCATGGCGCGAATGGCCCGTCACCAGACGCAGCTCGCTCGCATGGTCGCGATGCGTCAGCGACACCCCGAAGCTCGCCGCCAGCGCCGAGGCCGCCGTGATGCCCGGCACCAGCTCCACCGGAATGGCCTCGCGCGTCAGCTCGGCGATCTCCTCCCCCGCCCGACCGAACACCGACACGTCGCCCGACTTCAGCCGCACCACATGCCGGCCGGCTTTCGCCAGCCGCACCATCGTGGCGTTGATGTCCTCCTGCCGGCAGCTTTCCCGCCCGCCCCTTTTGCCGACGAGAAGCCGCTTCGCCTCGCGCCGGGCAAGCTCCAGCACCTCGTCCGAGACGAGATCGTCGAAGAGGATCACGTCGGCGCTCTGAAGAGCCCGCACCGCCTTCAGCGTCAGAAGCTCGGCCTCGCCCGGCCCGGCCCCGACCAGCGTCACTCGCCCGCCCGGCGCGCCGGACCCGGCCAGTTCGCCCACCAGCCGGCGCGCCGCGTCCTCCGCCTCGTTTGTCGCCGCCTCAAGGCCCGTCTCCGGGGCGGCGGCGAGGCGGCGCGTGAAGGCGGCGTCGGTGAAGCGCTCCCAGAAGGCGCGGCGCTGGGGACCGGGGGCGAGGCGTTCCAGCACCTCGGTCCGCAGCTTCGCCGCCAGCCGGCCCCAGGCGCTGAGCGAGGGCGGCAGCAGCGTCTCGATGCGCCGGCGGATCGCCTGGCCGAGGATCGGCGCCGCGCCGTCGGTCGAGATGCCGACCACCACCGGCGAGCGGTTCACCACCGAGCCGAAGGAGAACTGGCAGAAGGCCGGCTTGTCGACGACGTTCCACGGCACGCCCGCCGCCTTCGCCGCGCAGGCGAACGCCCGCGCCTCGCCCTCGCCCTCGCAGTCGAGGACGGCGACGGCGGCGCCTTTGAGGCAGGCCGCGTCCCAGATCCGGTCGCGATGGCACAGCGAGCCGGCCGCCGCGCCCGTCGAAAGAAGCTCGGCCATCTCGTCCGACAGATCGGCCGCCGGCGCATGGACCTCGACCAGCGCTCCCGCCGCCGCCAGAAGCTCCGCCTTCCAGGCCGCCCCCGCCGTGCCTCCCGCAACGATCACCCGGCGCCCCGCCAGCGACAGAAACACCGGAACGACCGACAGGGGGCCCATCCGCTCGGGGCGCTGCCTGTTCTCGGAACCCTCGCTTTCGTCGCCCATCGCGCTCATGCCCGTCATCCGCTGCCGCCCGGGTGCTTGTCGCAGATCGTGCCGGGGTCGATCCAGCACGGCTGTTCCGCCAAGCGCCCCTTGCGGAGAAAGCCGATCCTCAGCCGCGATCGGCGACGAGGCCGGCGGCCTCGATGCCGGCGACGGCCGCCGCCTCGTCATTGTCGGACGTGTCGCCGGTGATGCCGACGGCGCCGACGATCCGGCCCTCCTCGCGGATCAGGACGCCGCCCGGCACCGGCACCAGCGAGCCGCCGGCCAGCGCGTTCATCGACTGGATGAAGAAGGGCTGCTGCTCGGCCCGCGCCATCAGCGCCCGCGAGCCGAGGCCCATCTGCACCGCGCCATTGGCCTTGCCGATCGCGATGGCCGGGCGCAGCGGGCTCGCGCCGTCCTCGCGCTCCAGCGCTAGGAGATCGCCGCCGGCATCGAGCACCACGACGGTGAGCGGCTTCAGATTGAGCTCCCGCCCCTTGGCGCGGGCGGCTGCGACGATGGCGCGTGCGATGTCGAGGGAAAGCGGCATGGGGACGATCCGTTCTTGCTGCATCCGTTCTAGCGGCATGCGGAACGGATTGCACCAGGAGCCGACCCGATGCGAGGACAGAAGCGATGACGGACGCCGAACTCGACGAGCTTCTCGCCGACTGTCCGAGGCTTTTCCACATGGCGGAGGCGGGAAGCTGGCCGGCGATCCGCCGCCACGGCCTGCTTTCGACCTCGGCGCTTCTCGATCTCTGCGATGTCGCGCCGGAAAGGCGCCCGGCGATCGAGGCGGCCCGCCGGCCGGCCGGGATCGAACTCCAGGGGCCGGACGGCGAGCGCATCCTGATTCGCGACAACAAGCCGATCAACGACGCCGCGCTTGCCCGCGTCCTCGACGGCGGCCTCGTCCCCGAGGACTGGTATCGCCTGCTGAACGGACGGGTCTTCTTCTGGCTGTCGGAGAAGCGCCTGCGCCGCCTGCTGGAAGCGGGCAGCTACCGCGCCGCGCGGCACGACGTCCTGACGCTCGACGCCCGCGCCCTGGTCGAGGCCCATCGCGACCGGATCGCGCTCTCGCCGATCAATTCCGGCACGACGGGCCGCTTTCCGCAGCGGCGCGGCCCGGAGACGTTCCGCGCCATCCCCGATTATCCCTATGCCGAATGGCGGCGAAAACGGTCGAAAGGCGAGCGGGTGGTCGAGCTCACCGTCGACCATGGGGTTCCCGATGTCGAACGTTTCGTCCTCGGCCTCACGCGGATGGGCGGCGGCCAGCCGGACGAGCCGCTCCTCACCTGAAGCGGCGCGCCGCGTCGATGGCAAGGCCGAGGCCGACCGAGCCGAAGGCGTCCGAGCGGGCGATCTCGGCGCCCGGGAAGCGGCCGGTCGCCGCCTGGAACACGGCCGGCACCTGCGCGCCGCCGCCGGTGAGGATGACGGTCTCGATGGCCTCGGCCGCGACGCCGGCCGTTTCCAGCGCCGCCTCGATGGCGCCGCCGATCCGCTCCACCAGTTCGGCGACCGCCGCCTCGAACTCGGCGCGCGCGACCGGCGCCTCCAGCGTCAGCTCCGGCTCGGCGAGGCGGATCGCCGTTTCCGGCTCGTCGGTCAGGCGGATCTTCGCCGCCTCGACCGCGCCGGCGATGCGGTGGCCGGAGCGGTGGCGCAGCACATGGACGAGGCGCTTCAGCTTCTCGGGCTCGGCCGCCTCGCGCACCATGTCCTCGGCGTCGCGCACGATCTTCGGGGTGTAGAGGAGGTTCACCCGGTGCCAGGTGGCGAGATCGTTGAAATACCAGACCGGCATGCGCCGCTTGCCGTCGGCGCTTTCCGAGCCGAGGCCGAGCAGCGGCTGCATCTTGGCGATGTTGAGCAGCCGGTCGAAATCGGTGCCGCCGACATGGACGCCGGTCGAGGCGAGAAGATCGTCGCGCCGGTCGAGCCGCTTCGCCCGCTCCGGCGACAGGCGCACCACGGTGAAGTCGGACGTGCCGCCGCCGATATCGACGACCAGGGCGAGGCGTTCTTCCGTGATGGTGCTCTCGTGATAGAGCGCCGCCGCCACCGGCTCGAACTGGAATTCGACATGGGAAAAGCCCTGGGCGCGGGCCGCGCTGGCCAGTTCCCCTTCCGCCCGCCGGTCGGCCGCGTCGTCCTCGTCGACGAAGCGCACGGGTCGGCCGAAGACGGCGCGCTCGACCGGGGCGCCGGCCGCCGCGTCGAGTTGCCCCTTCAGATGCGCGAGAAAGCGGCCGATCAGCGCCTCGAAGCTCAGGCGCTCGCGTCCGACCAGCGTCGTCTCGCCCATCAGCTTGGTGCCGAGAATGCTCTTCAGCGCCCGCATGAAGCGGCCTTCCGCCCCGTCGACATATTCGTGGACGGCAGCGCGTCCGAAATAGGTGCGCCCGTCCTCCAGGCTGAAGAACAGGGCGGAGGGAATGGTGCGATGCTCGCCCTCGAGCGCGAGCAGGCGCGGCGCCCCCGCCGCGCCGCAAAGGCCGAGCGTCGAATTGGTGGTGCCGAAATCGAGGCCGGCATGGAGCGCGGACATGGGGCCATCCTTTGAAAAAACGCGCGAGCGAACGCTCCCGCCCCCGCGAGAAGGCGGTGCGGCGAAAGGGCTCGTTCGGAAGGGAGGGCTCGTATAGCGAAGGGGCGGCGCCGAGGAAAGGCTCGCGCGCATCCGTGACGCAAAAGAATGAGGGCGCCCGGCGACGGGCGCCCTTGCCGCTCAGGCGCTCATCTGCTCGAAGCCGTCCGACGGCCTGTCCGAGCCGAGATCGAGATCGACCCGCTGCCGGGCGCTGGTCTGCGTCGAGGGTGCGGGCGAGCGAGGCTGCGGCTTCGCGGGCGGCGCAAGGAACGGCGGGCGGCTCGCGGCGGGCGCCGCTCGCTCGCTCGGCGCGGCGGAGGCGGGCCGGGCGAAGGAGCCGACGCGGTTCTGCAGCGACAGCACGTCGCCCGCCGTCTTCGGCGGCTCGGCCGCAAGAGCGCTCGGCTTCGCGGCGGTGCGTGCCTGCGCCTGGGCGGCGATGCCCGTTTCCACCGCGTCGCCGAGGCGGAAATAGCCGATCTGGTCGCGAAGATAGGCGGCCTCGGCGGACAGATGCTCCGTGGTCGCCGCCATCTCGTTGGCCGCCGCGGCGTTCTGCTGCGTCACCTGATCGAGCGCGTCGATGGCCGCCGCGTTCTGCTGGGTCACCATCTCCAGTTCATGCACGGCGGCGGCGTTCTGCTGGGCCACCTGTTCCAGCTCCTGGACGGCTTGGGCATTGCGCTGGGTGACCCGTTCGAGTTCGCCGACGGCCGCCGCGTTCTGCTGCGCCACCTGCTCCAACTCCCCGACGGCCGTGGCGTTGCGCTGGGCGACGGTCTCCAGTTCCCGCACCGCCTGCGTGTTCTGCTGCGCGGCGCAGTCGAGCTGCTGCACGGCGGCGGCGTTCTGCTGGGTGACCTTGTCGAGCTGCTGGATGGCCTGGTTGATCTGCTCGGCCCCGGCATTCTGCTCGCGGCAGGCGGCCGAGATCTCGCCGACGAGTTCCGAGGTGCGCTGGATGTCGGGCACCAGC
>NZ_BMIQ01000009.1 GCF_014642635.1 Aureimonas endophytica | reverse complement strand
CAGGCGACGCTTCTCCAGACCCGCCTCCTTGAACACCTGAACCGCCGAAGCCATCGCCCCGATCTCGTCGCGCCGACCCAACGCCGGAACCTCCACGCCGAGATCGCCCGAGGACAGACGGCGCATCACGCCGGTGATCGCGACGACCGGTCGGGCGACGCCGCGCGTCAGCAGCCAGCCCATCACGACCGCCACCGCCGTGCCGAGCGCACACGCGAGGAGCATGGTGGAGATGGAGGCCTCGTCGGCCTCGGCCGCGCTCGCGGCATCGGCGGCGATCAGTGCCTGCTGGTTGCTCAACGCCTCGTCGAGAAGGTCATAGGCCCGCGTCAGCGGAAACTGCTTCGGCAGGGCCAGCGCCTCCGCCCGCGTGGCGGGGTCCTTGCCGAGCGTCACCATCCGGTCGCCCGCCGTGTTCCACCAGGTCTCGACGAAGCTCCGCGCTTCGGCGACCTTCGCTTCCTGCGTCGGGGAGTCAGCGAACCGGGCGAAGGCCTCGGCCGCCTTCTGGAAGTTCTGCTTGGCATCGCCATAGGTCTTGAGAAAGCGCTCCTCGCCGGTGAGGAGATTGTTTCCGATGGCGTTCTGCAGGCGATAGAGCGAGGCGCGCATGCGCTCGGCCTGGAGCGAGGCCTCGAAATTGGCCGCGCGCGACTGGTTGGCCTCGGCGGCATGCCGGATGCTCGCATAGAGAATCCCGTTGGCCAGCGTCGTGACGAGAAGGACGGCCACGAAGGCGGCAATCAGTTTTCCCGTGATCTTCAGATGGGCGAGCATGGCGGCATCATTTCGTGGCGGAGCGGGTTCCTGGCCCGCACGATGCCGGCACGAGCTTAAGATAAGCCTATCGCCGCAAGGACTTGGCGCGGCCGGCCGGCATCGCGCCGCATCGGTGCCGGCGTGCCGAGAACCTCAGGCCTCGGGCGCCTGCTCCTGGAGCTCGCAGAGCGGCGCGACGATGCGGCAGCGCAGGCCGGCGGGATCGTAGTCGAGAACGGCGGCGCTGCCCGGCGCGGTGGACAGGCCGATCTCGATGAGGCGCGTGCCGAAGCTGCGGCGCTCCGGCGGCGCGACCGGCGGTCCGCCGGTCTCGCGCCATTCGATGACGAGCATCGGCTCGCCGCCCTCGCCCTCCTCCAGCACCGACCAGCCGACGAGGACGCGCCCCTCGGGCAGCGACAGGGCGCCGTATTTCGCCGCGTTGGTGGAAAGTTCATGGCAGACGAGGGACAGCGTCATCGCCGCCTTCGGCCCCAGCGCGATCGCCGGCCCCTCCACCTCGATGCGCCCGCCCTCCTCGTGCAGCGAGGTCGAGGTCCGCACGATCTCGCCGATCGAGGCCGCGTCGCGCCGCCCGGTGAGCAGGATGTCATGCGCCTTGGACAGGGTCAGGATGCGGTCCATCAGCACCTTGCGCGCCGTCGGAATGTCGGTCGCCGTGCGCAGCGTCTGCATCACGATCGCCGAGACGAGGGCCAGCGTGTTCTTCAGGCGATGCGCCAGCTCGGCGCTGAGGATGGCGCGCTGGTCCTCCTGCTGCTTGCGCGCGGTGATGTCGGTGAAGAGGATCGCCACCTGCCGCTCCTCCGACGCGCCGACCCGGTGCGCCTGGACCTCGAACCAGCGCCCGCCTAGGCTTTCCGCCCCGTTCTCGAAGCGCAGCGGCTCGCCGGTCAGCGCGACATGGCCGTAGAGGTCGAACCAGTGCCGCTCCAGCAGTGGCGCGAATTCGCTGACCCACTTGCCGATCGTGCCGTAGAGGCCGGTATGGCGCTCATAGGCCTCGTTGCCTTCCATGATGCGATAGTCGATCGCCTGCCCGTCCGCGTCGAACTTCATCTCGACGATGCAGATGCCGACATCGACATTCTCGACCAGCGCCCGGTAGCGGTCCTCGGTCTGGCGCAGGCGCCGCGCCGCCAGGATGCGCTCGGTGATGTCCACCCCTTCGACGAAGATGCCGGTGACCGTGCCCTCGCCGTCCCGGATCGGCTGGTAGACGAAGTCGAGATGGCGCGGCACGACCGGCCCCTCGGGCGAGACCTGCACGCCATAGCGCACATTCGTCGCATGATAGGCGACGCCCGTGCGGTAGACCTCGTCGAGAATGTCGACGAAGCCCTGGGCGGCGGCGTCCGGCAGGGCTTGCGCCACGGTGCGCCCGATGAGATCGCGTCCGCCGACGATCTTGGTATAGCTTGGATTGACCCGCTCGAACCGGTGCTCCGGCCCGCGCAGCAGCGCCATGAACGAGGGCGCCTGGGCGAAGATCGCGGCCAGCTGCTCGCGCTCGTCGTTCAGCGCCTTGCGATCGAGAACCTGGCTGGTGATGTCGCGCGCGATGCCGGCGAAGCGCAAGGGGCGCCCCGCCGCGTCATGCGTGAACTCGCCCTTGCGGGCGATCCAGCGGATCTCGCCGGTATCGGCGCGGCGGATGCGGTATTCGACGTCGCGCGGCGCGCCGCCGTCGCGCCGGGTCGAGTTGTTCGACACGAGTTCCTGGTCCTCGGCCACGACCAGGGCCTCGAAATCCTCCGCCGGGCGGACCTCCTGGTGGTCGTAGCCGAAGAGGCGGGAGAATTGCGGCGTCGCGGTGAGCAGGCCAGTCGCGACCTCGACGGTGAAGAGGCCGACGCCGACTGCCTCCTGCGCCTGTTGCAGGCGCTTTTCCAGATCCTCGAGCTGGCGGCCGGCCAGATGCTGTTCCGTCCGGTCGCGGACGATCTTGATGAAGCCGAGATGCTCGCCGCTCTCGCCGCGCAGCGGCATCATGTTGCCGCTCGCATAGAAGCGGCTGCCGTCCTCGCGCATGTGCCAGCGCTCGTCGGTCGCCTGGCCGTCGACCAGCGACCGGCTCATCTCCGTGCCGGCGCGATCGCCCGCCCGGTCCTCCGGCGTGAAGAAGCGCGAAGCGTCGCCGCCGCGCATGTCGGCGGCCGTCCAGCCGAAGATGCGCTCCGCCCCCATGTTCCATTCGGTGATCCGGCCGGCGGGATCGGTGACGATGACGGCGAATTCGGTGACGCTCTCGAAGGTCTGGCGATAGCGCGCCTCGGCGTCGCGCAGCGCGCGGTGCGAGACGGCCTCGGCGGCGTCGCCGCAGGCGGAGGCGACGAGGCTCGCCAGCATCCGCGCCATCGCGACGTCGCGGGCGGCGAAGGCCTGCGGGCGGCCGGAACAGACTTTCAGGACGCCGATCGGCACGCCGCGCCGCGTGACCGGCACGACGACCAGCGAGCGGATGCCGAAGCTCTCGGACAAAGCCGGGTCGACGGCGGGATCGGCGGCGGTGTCGGCGCAGGCGATCGGCCGGCCCTCCAGCAGCGCGCGGCCGGACAGCGAGCGGCCGATCGGCAGGTGCAGGCCCCGATGCGGCGCGAGGGCGCCGGAGGCGGCGACGAAGACGAGATCCTCGCCCTCCCGCAATTCGATCGCCGCGCCGTCCGCCGCCCCGATGGCGCCGAGCGCGCCGTCGGCGATCGCCCGGAACACGGTGTCGAGATCGGTCTCGGCGCCCGCCACCGCCTGCTGCGTGGCGATCATCGCGTCGAGCCGCGCGGCCTCGGCGCGGGCGGCCCGGCGATCCGCCTCCAGCGCCTCGAGCGCGCGCCGGAGATCGAGCTGCGCCATGACCTGGGCGGCCAGCGCCGCAAGCCCCGTCCGCTGCGCCTCGTCCAGCCCTTCCGGCCGCGGCCGGTGGTCGAGGACGCAGAGCGTGCCGAGCGTCCGGCCGTCCCTGGCGTTCAGCGGCATGCCGGCATAGAAGCGCAGGAACGGCTCGCCGGTGACGAGCGGGTTGGCCGCCGTCCGGGGATCGCGCGTCAGATCGCCGATTTCGAGAATGTCGGTGCGCCCAAGGGCATGGCGGCAGACCGAGCGGTCGAGATCGGTCTGCGCCGGTTCGAAGCCGACCCGTGCCTTGAACCATTGCCGGTCGCGATCGACAAGGCTGACCAGCGCGACCGGCGCGGCGCAGACCTGCCGCGCCAGCGCGACGATGTCGTCGAAACCCGGCTCCGGCGGGGTATCGAGAACGCCATAGCTCGCGAGAGTTGCAAGGCGCGCCGCTTCGGCCGAAGGGTGATCCCCTGTCATCGCACCTGCACTCGCTCTCCGCCCCCTTTCGGCCCCCTGTCCCAAGGCCGTTCCCTCGCTCCTTACGCCATCCCCGCCACACGCGGAAGGCGCCGCCGAGGGAAACAATTCCTTGTCGGCAAACCCATGGCGCCCGCCGCGCCTCCACCCTCCCATGGCCATGTCCCGTGATTGCGCCTAGAGGCGACGAGGGCATGGGAGCCCGATCGGAGGAGAAGAGCATGAGCGAGCCGGACTGGCTGACCTTGGCGCGGGAGCTTCAGGCGATCGCGCAGACGGGTCTCGCCTTCACGCGGGACGTCTACGACCGCGAGCGCTACGAACGGCTGCGCGGCCTCGCCTCCGGCCTGACGGGCCGGCTGTCCGAATGGCCCGCCGCGCTGATCGAGGATCTCTTCGTCGGCGAGAGCGGCTATGCGACGCCAAAGGTGGACGTGCGGGGCGCGGCCTTCGATGGCGAGGGGCGCATCCTCCTGGTGCGGGAGATCGCCGACGAGGGCCGCTGGACGCTGCCGGGCGGCTGGGCCGACGTCAATCTCTCGCCGGCCGAGAATGTCGTGAAGGAGATGCGGGAGGAAAGCGGCTACGAGGTGGCGGCGCGCAAGCTCGCCGCCGTCTGGGACCGGACGAGACAGAACCATCCGCCGAAGGTCTTTTCCTGCTGCAAGGTCTTCTTCATCTGCGATCTCGTCGGCGGCGCGCCGGCGACCAGCATCGAGACATCGGAGATCGGCTGGTTCCGGGAGGACGCCCTGCCGGAGGACCTGTCTCTCGCCCGGGTCCTGCCCGGCCAGCTGCGCCGCATGTTCGAGCATCGGCGCGATCCGGCGCTGCCCACCGATTTCGACTGAGGCTCAGCCGGGACGGGAGGACGGGTTTCTCCTGAGGCCCGCCTTTCGCAAGGTCCAGCGGCGGCCGAGCGCGGCGAGCGCGTCGGCCCGCTCGTTGCCCGGCGTGTCGGCATGGCCGCGCGTCCAGCCGATCTCCACGGGGCGGGTGGCGAGCAGCGCGCCGAGCTCTTCCCAGAGATCGGCATGGGCGAGCGCGCCCCGCCCTTCCCGCGTCCAACGCGCCTTGCGCCAGCCCCGGCGCCATTCCTCCGCGCCACGGGCGACATATTGGCTGTCGGTCCAGAGCAGCGCCGGACGATCTGGCTCCAGCCAGCGCAGCGCCTCGATGACGGCGCGCAATTCCATGCGGTTGTTGGTCGTCGCCGCCTCGCCGCCGCAGGCGGCATGGAGTTCCGCGCCCTCCCGATAGACGGCGAGGCCCCAGCCGCCCGCCATCGCCTCGCAACTGCCGTCGGTGAAGATCTGGAGGGCGTCCGGCGGCGGCGCGGCGGGAGCGGCGGGGGGCGCGCCGAGCAGCGGGTTCATCGGCACGGCGAAGTCCGACGCCGCCGGCACGAAGCCCTCCGGATAGGGGCAGGCCGCCGGCACGCCGGCGCGCACGAGCTTGCGCCGCCAGCCGGCGCGCGGCGGACAGCGGACGCCCCAGGAGCGCAGGCGCGCATAGGAGAACCCGCCGGTCGGCGACTTACCGGCCTCGATTTCCGCCTCGGTGATCGGGCGATGCTTCATGACGCATCCCTTCGCCGAGGACCGGGCCGAAGTCCAGTCGCGGGACTGCGGCCGCCATGTCCCGCGCCTGTCCGACCGACCCGCCTTGGGGTCTCCGTTATCAGACGAGCAGCAGATCGTGGGCGGCGAAATGCACGTTTTCCGCAGTGAGACTCGCCGCGGCGATCCCCTTCAACAGGATCGTGTCGGCACCGAAGCTGATCAGCGTGCCCGAGCCGGTCTGTGTCACATGGCTTTGGAGCGATGCGAAGCTCGAAGCCAAGTCTTCATCGAAGACCAGGACATCGCGCTGCGCCTCGAAGCCTATGACCTTGTCCTTGCCAAAGCCGGCTCCAAAGACGAAATGGTCCGATCCGCCATTGAAGGCCACCAGCGTATCGGCGACGCCGGCATGGGACGCCAGGACGACACCCGCTGCCTTGGCCGTCTGGACATGGCTGCCATCGGCGGCCGTCTGGTCGATCCACTGCTTCGCATTGTCCACGCCGTAATGGGTTCGCGTCGTCGTCGATGCCGTGTTCGCTGCTCCGGCATAGGAGAATTCGAAGACGTCGCGCTCGCCCGACAGATCGCCGGCGATCTTCACGCTCTCCCGGCCCGCTTTGTCATATGAATGCACTTCGCTCGACCCGTCCGCCTTCACCAACTGAGTGAAGGCGAGTGTACCATCGGCGTAGTGCCTCTCCGCCGATAGGATATGTCCCTTGGCATCGTAGACGGCATGCTGACTTGCATAGGGCTTGTTGGCGATGGCGTAGTCCGTTTCCTCTCTCACGCCGTCATGCCGATAGGTCTTATGGCTCAAAGCGCCCTTCGCATCGTAAGCGAGAGCCGTGATGGCCCCGGAGGCGACATCGACCGTCGTGGCCTTCGTCAATTGTCCGGCTTTGTCGTAGACGTCGGTGTGCCGCTCCTTCAGATCGGCGGTTGCGACGGTCAGCGTATAGTTGCCGACGATCTTTCCCAGGACATCCGCATAGGCCACGCGTGTCCGATCGAGTTCCGCCTTGCTGCCGAAAGTCAGATTCGCCGAACCCGTGAACAGAATGGCGCCAAGCTGGGTATTGCCGGCATAGTGGGCAAGATGCGCCTTGATGCCGCTGCCCGTGCCCATTGCCACCAGGACATCATTCGACACGAATTCTTCCGACTCGCCGGTCAAGGCGACGAAGTCGAGCTCCTCGAACGATTTACCCAGACCGAGCTGAAATCCCTGGAGGACCCCGTCATAATGACCGGTGGCATCGGCGGTCACGGTCTTCCATGCGTAATCGGCTCCCGTCGCGGAAGCCTCGAGCAGAAGACCCACGCTTTGACCAGGCAGCGCCGTGCCCGCGAGATGGAACTCGCCATCGAATTTCCCGCTGAGCGAAGCGCTCCTTAGAACGAGCGTCGGGATATTGGGAGGAGAACCCATCATAAATCCGCCGCTGATCGCTCCGCTATCAGAAGTTTGGGTCATGGTCTGCGATTGATCCATCGAACTTCGGAAGGCCCCAAGCCTTCGAGCATAATCACATAGCCAGCAAAACACCATCATGAGATGTGTTCAGCGAGCCGCTTCGCCGGCCTGTGGGCTGGCGTCGACTCTTCTCTGGAGTTTCTACCGCAGGAAAGGCGCCGGCGGCGGCGGCGGGGTGGTGGCGCCGGGGCCGAGCGAGCGCTGCACCATCACGCTGTCGGCCCAGCGGCCGTAGCGATAGGCGACCGCCGGCAAGAGGCCGACGCGCTGGAAGCCGAAGCGCTCGTGCAGTGCCAGCGAGGCGGCGTTGTCGGCGTCGATATAGCCGATCATCTGGCGGAAGCCGGCGGCGGCGCAGGCATCGATCAGGCCGCGCATCAGCCGGCCGCCGATGCCGCGCCCGACATGGTCGTGATGGACATAGATCGAATGCTTGACGGCGTGGCGATAGGCCGGCCGCTTGCGGAAGAGCACCGCATAGGCATAGCCGACCACGACGCCGTCGCGCACCGCGACGATATGGGGAAAGCGGCGGTCCTTCAGGTTCTTGCGCCGGTCGCGCAGATCGTCCGGCTCCGCCGAATCGCCCTCCTCCAGCCCGGCCTCGACGCCCCGGTGGATATGCCGGCGATAGATCGCCAGCATCGCCTCCACGTCACCGTCGCGCGAGGGGCGGATGGTGACGCTCTTCTCCTGTTCCATCAATCGATCCAGCTTTCCGGCCTATTCCGCGACGACATAGGTGTGGAGCCGCACGCGGCCCGATTCGTCCGTCTCACGATACACGCCCTGGATCTCGACCTCGAAGCCGGGGAAGGCGTTGAAGCAGTTCTCGAACATCTTGAGATAGTCGATCATCGGCTTCGCCCGCTCGCCGAGCCGCTCGCCCGGAACGATGGTCGCGATGCCCGGCGGATAGACGACGAAGGGGGTCGTCGCGATCCGCCCGGCCAGCGCGTCGAGCGGCAGGTAGTCGACATCGTTGCGCACCAGGGCGCGCGCCGCGTCATGCGGCGACAGGGCGATGTCCGGCAGATGCGCGGCGGAGAACTGCTGGCCCTGGAGCGCGCTGACATTCGCCTCGCGGAAGAAGCGGTGCATCGCGGCGCAGAGATCGCGCAGGCGCACGCCGGCATAGCGGCCGGGCCGCCGCCGGGCGAATTCCGGGATCGCCTCCTCCAGAAGGGCGTTGTCGTCATGCAGCTTCTTGAAGGCGACGAGGCCGGAGATCAGCGTGCCGGCCTTCGAGGCCTCGACACCCGGCGTCAGGAGGAAGAGCAGCGAGTTGAGGTCGTTCTTCTCCGCCACGATCCGGTTTTCGCGCAGATATTGCGCGACGATCGGCGCCGGAATGCCGTGGTCGGAATAGCTGCCGCTCGCCCCGTCGAAGCCGGGGGTCAACAGCACCAGCTTGTTCGGATCGGTCATCGCGAAACCCTCCGCCATGCCGGCGAAGCCGTGCCAGGCGGCGCCGGGCGACAGGCGCCAGAAGGCCGGATCGGTGGCGAGAAGGTCGGTGGAGACGCTTTCCCAGGGCACCTCGTGCAGGGCGCCGGGGCTCGCGACATCCGGGATGCCGACGCGGTCCGGCACGAAGGGCTCGAAGAACCAGCGCCGCTCCGGCCGCTGCTCCTTCTCCTCGAACTCGCGGCGCACGGCGCGGATCTTCTTGCGCAACTCGATGCCGAGCCGGATCGTGTCGTCCCAGAGCACCTCGCCGGACCGGCCTTTCATCATCTGCGCCCCGACATCGAGCGAGGCGAAGAGCGGATAAAAGGGCGAGGTCGAGGCATGCTGCATGAAGCTCTCGTTGAAGCGGCGATGCTCCACCCGCCGCTTCTGGCCCTTGATGTGCCGGTCCTTGATGTGGATCTGCGAGGCCTGGGAGAAGCTCGCCAGCTGCTTGTGGGTGGATTGCGTCGCGATGATGCCCGGCGCGTCGGGTCCGAGATCGGCGAGCCCCATGGCGAAGCGCCCGGCATAGAGCGGATGGAACTTCATGAAGCCGGCCCAGGCCTCGTCGAAGAGGATATAGTCGCAGAGAGGGCCGATCGTCTTCAGGATCATCTCGGCGCTGTGGATCGTGCCGTCATAGGTGCACTGTTCCACCACGGCGACGCGGAAGGGGCGCGGCTTCTTCCAGGCTTCCGGGTCCTTGACCAGCGGATGGGTGCGGATGCGCTCGCGCAGCGCCGCCTCGTCCAGCGCGGCGAAGTCCATCGGGCCGATCAGGCCATAGGCGTTGCGCGCCGTCGGCACGTAGACCGGGATGCCGCCGGAGATCAGCAGTGCGCCGTGATGGGCCGCCTTGTGATTGTTGCGGTCGAAGAGGACGAGATCGCCGTCCGTGACGAGCGCGGCGAGCGCCACCTTGTTGGAGGTCGAGGTGCCGTTGAGCACGAAATAGGTCTTCTCGGCGCCGAAGATCTTCGCCGCCTCCTTCTGCGCCGCCAGCGCCGGGCCCTCATGCGTCAGGAGATCGCCGAGATCGAGCACCGAATTGTCGAGATCGTCGCGGAACACGGCCTCGCCGAGATGTTCCATGAAGACTCGGCCGATCGGCGAGCGGCTGTAGAACACGCCGCCATTGTGGCCGGGGCAGGTCCAGAGCTGGTTGCCCTCCTCGGCATAGTCGACCAGCGCGCCGAAGAAGGGCGTCTTCAGCGTCTCGGCATATTGCTTCAGGCGGCTGATGAGGTTCTTGGCGATGAAGGCCGGCGTTTCCTCCGACAGGAAGACATAGCCGTCGATGAAGTCGAGCACCTCCACCGGCACGTCCTCGAAGCGCTTGCGGCGGATGAGGAGGATGATCGGGAAATCCAGCCCGCGCCGGCGCATGAGGTTGATCAGCGCGGCGGTCTTGCCCTCCAGCCCCTTCTTGCCCCAGTCGACCATCATGCAGCCGATGGCGGCATCGGTCTGCACGGAGATCGCCGCATCCTCCAGATTGCGCGCCCGCACCACCTCGAAGCCGGAGCGCTCGATCTCCTCGACAATCTGGTTGTAGCGCGCGCCTTCGAGATCGTCCGCGTCGAAGGAGGGCGTCGCGAACAGAAAGGTGAAGCGTCTGAAGTAGTCCATGGGGCACCCGTTCCAAGCTCGCGCGGACTTGTCGTCGGCTTTCATGACAATCAGACGACAATGCGCGGGGAAAGCGGACATGGGCCGGGAATCGCAAGGGCGCGACGCGCGACGCGGCCTCGCCGTGACAGGCGGCCGGCCTAGAATCGGCTTCAGCACGGGTCCCGCGCCGAGATCCGGCCGGGCGGCGGAGGCATGGCGATGGGCGACAGAATCCTGATCCTCTACGGCTCCTATCGCGCCGACCGGCAGGGCATCCGGCTCGCCGACTATCTCGTCCGCGCCTTCGCCGCGCGCGGTGCGAGCCCGGAGCTTATCGACGCCAAGGCGCTGGATCTCCCGATGCTCGACCGGATGTACAAGGAATATCCGAAGGGCGGGGCCCCGGCCGCGCTGGAGGATCTGGCGGAGAAGATCCGGGCCGCCGACGCCTTCATCTTCGTCGCCGGCGAGTACAACTGGGGCGTCCAGCCGGGCCTGAAGAATCTCACCGACCATTTCCTGGAGGAATGGTTCTGGCGCCCCGCCGCCATCGCCAGCTATTCCGCCGGCCGCTTCGCCGGGGTGCGCGCCGCCCAGGCCTGGCACGGCACGCTCTCGGAAATGGGCATGGTCGTCATTTCCAGCGCGCTCGCGGTCGGCGGCATCGACCAGGCCTTCGACGCGGCTTCGGAGCCCGTGGGCGAGAGCGGCGCGGCGCTCCAGCGCGCCTTTCCCCGCTTCGCCGACGATCTCGCCTGGTGGACGGAGGCGGCCCGGACCCAGCGCGCCCGGACGAAGCCGCCCTACTGAGGTGCCGGGCGACATCCTGCGCCATGGGCATTGGCGCGGTTTTCCGCTATCGGCGCCGCCATGCCTCTCGCCGACAACCTCTTGCGCCTGCGCGTCACCGATGGAAAGACGATCGAGGAGATCGCCGACGGCGCGAAACTGCCACCGGCCCTCGTCGCCTCGATCGAAGAGGGCCGGCGGTCGGTGCCCGTAAAGGCGCTGAAGGCGCTCGCCGCCTATTTCGGCGTCAGCGTGGAGACGCTGACGCGCTGACGGCCGCGCCGGAACCCATGCGTCAGCCGGAAATCTTCCGCTCCGCATAGGTGCCGAGTTCGGCCGGCAATTCCACTTCGGCCGGCTTGACGACGCGCAGCGGATAGCCGCCCAAAGCCGCGAATTCGGCCGCCTCCTTCAGGATGTCGGCGAGCCGGCCCTCGCGGGAGCCGGGATAGTCGGGCGCCGCCGCCCCGCCCTTCGACGCGACGCTCGGCGCCTCGATCGACACCCTGCCGGAAAGGCCGTCGGTGCCCGGCGCCACGGCCACGAGCACGTAATGCGACGTCTCCTCGCCGGTCGGGGGAAAATAGAGCGCATCGGTCGCGGACATCGGCACCTCCTCGCGGCCCTCCGGCGGCAGGCTTGCCCGGACACGGCTCGAAAGGAGAACGGCGAAGCGGAAGGCGCGTTCCGGCCCGCGGCGCGCCGCTCAGGCGGGATCGTCCAGCAGCGCGCGGATATCGGCGAAGATCTCGCGCCATTCCCGCGAATCGATCGGCAGGAGACCGAGGAACCGCAGATGGAAGGCGCCCTCGCCCGCCAGAAAGGCGAGACGCGCCCGCCGCCCCTCCTCCGTATCGGGATCGAGCCCGGCAAGGCGGGCGGCGTACCAGGTCCGCATGCCGGCCACCTGCTCCGGCGTCTGGAGCAGCGTGGCGAGGAGGCTCGCCACTCGCGTCTGCGCCAGACGGTCGTAATGTTCCGTCGTCTCGACATGGGCCCGGAGGCGCCGGCGCGGCGAGGGATCGGGGCCGGCGAGGGCGGCGAACCGGCTGTCGTCCTCCGCCATCCAGCGCTCCAGCATCGCGGCGATCAGCATCTCCTTGGTGCCGAAGCAGGATTGCACGCCGCCCTTGGTGATGCCGGCGGCCTCGGCCACCGCGCCGATCGTCAGGGCGCCGGCGCCGTGCTCGGCGACGATGCCTTCGGCGATGTCGAGCACGCGATCCCGGTCGATGCTCCTGCGACGTCCCATGGCCGGCCCCTTTATTTCAATACGATCGTATTTATATAGGGTCGCGGCGGGTTGTCACCCGCAGCGAGGCGCGAGGCGATCGTCATGAGCTGGTTCTATCTGATCCTGGCGGGATTGTTCGAGATCGGCTGGCCGGTCGGGCTGAAGATGGCCCAGGTGCCGGCGACGCGCCTTGGCGGCACCGCGCTGGCGATCCTCTTCATGGCGGTCAGCGGCGCGCTGCTCTGGCTGGCGCAGCGGCAGATCCCGATCGGCACGGCCTATGCGGTCTGGACCGGCATCGGCGCGGCCGGTACGTTCTTCGTCGGCGTCCTCGTCTATGGCGACCCGACCTCGCTCGCCCGCTATGCCGGCGTCGCGCTGATCGTCGCGGGCGTCGTCACGCTAAAGCTCGCGCATTGACGCGGCGCGCGGGCCTCGCGGCTCAGGGGCGCCCGACCGCCGGCGCGGGCGAGGCCGGCCCCTCGTCGGCCGCGTTGCCCTCCTGCAGCGCGGAGCGGGTGTCCTGGATGTCGATCACCGGCACATGGATCGACGGCGGCAGGATCACCTTGCCGCCCCGGATCTTGTAGGCATCGGTGAGATCCTGCTGCTTGATGATCGTCCCGGTGACGATCGGGTCCTTCTCCGGCTCGTAGGGCGGCGCCGTCTCGTCGGAGAGCGCGGCGGTGGCGCCCGGGTTCGCGGCCATGGGCGCGGGCGCCGCGCGCTTCTGCGCGGGAGCCGGCGCAGGCGTCGCGACCGGGGCCGGAAGGGCCGTCGCGGTCGTCAGCGGGTCCAGGGGCTCGGCGACGATTCCTCTCGCCGCGAGGCCGCCCGGCGCATAGCCGACATCCTGCCGGAGCGGCATTGCGTCTTCCGGCGGCGCGCCGAGGCATCCGGGAAGAACAAGAATGGCAGAAAGCCACACGGCTCGCAGGGTCATTGGAAGTCGCCGCCACATTCCAAAAGGATGACGCTTGGATAGGACCGATCGAACACCTTTGCCTATTGCCGATGGGCCACACTGATCTCGGCGAAATCGTTTCACGACCATCGACGGCGACGGCTCCGCTTCGATTACTTTGGGCATAAGTGCCGGTTCACGATGGGAAAATGGCCGATCCCTCCGGGCCGGACTCAAACGACGACGAGCGCCAGCCAAAGCGAGACGGTGAGCGCGGCAAGCACCGTCGACAGCGACACGGCGGCCGAGGCGACGCCCGCGCCGACGCCCTCGCGGGCCGCCAGGAGATAGGCGTTGACGCCGGCCGGACAGCTGGCGAAGAGCACGCAGACCGCCGACCAGGCCGGCGGCATCGCGAAGATATGTCGCGCCAGGACATAGACCACCGCAGGGTGGACGACGAGCTTCAGGACGCTGATGAGGCCGGCGGCCGCCCATTCGCCGCCGATGCCGTGGCGGGCCAGCGCCAGCCCCATGCCGATCAGGGCGCAGGGCGCGGCGGAGGCGGCGATCGGATCGACCAGATGGTCGAAGGGCCCGCTCGTATCGAGCCCGAGCGCCCGCAGCCCGAGGCCGAGATAGATGCCGATCAGGATCGGATGGGTGGCGAGCATGCGCAGGATGCGCCGCTGCGCATGGGCGAGCCCCGCCTCGCCCGCCCCTTCGAGAAGCAGCGTCGCGACGACCGTCATCACCGGCAGATGGATCGCGAGGAGCAGCGCGAGGGGCGTCGCGGCATCGGGGCCGACGGCGCCAAGGATCAGCGGCACGCCGACCATCGCCGTATTGGCCTGGCCCGCCGCGAAGCCGAAGATCACCGCCTCGCGCCGGCCGCGCCGGAACAGCTTTGCGGCGGACAGGCTCGCCAGCGACCAGGAAACGGCGACGCCCGAGAAATAGGCGATCCAATAGGTCCAAGGCTGGGCGTCGGGCATCTGCGAATGCAGAATCGTCCGCATCAGGAGACAGGGGATCGCCAGCGTGTAGACATAGGCCGACAACCCGTCGGCGACGCCCTCGTCGAAGAGGCGCAGCCGGGCGGCGGCATAGCCGACGAGAAGCAGGCCGAAGGTCGGCGCGGTGATCGACAGGACGTGCAGCAAGGGGCGTTTCCGGATCCGCCCCTCCCTTGCGCGATCGGCCGCGCCGCGGCAATGGGCCACACACGATCGCGGCCTCTTTCCGCCGAAGCCGACGCCGATCGAAGAAGCATTCTTGCCGCGCCGCGCGCGATGGGCTAGGAAGCGAATGCGAGCCCTAGGGTTCGCACCGGTCCCGTCACGGACCCGGGCACCCGTAGCTCAGCTGGATAGAGTGCTGCCCTCCGAAGGCAGAGGTCACAGGTTCGAATCCTGTCGGGTGCGCCAAAACTTTGCAGCAAGAATAGAGACTTAGCTGATTTATCAACGAGGCGGATCGTCCGTCCCTCGCCAGCTTCAACTAAACTGCAACCAATTGGGTGGAAATCACGGCGTTCTCGAGCGTGTTCGGGCGCGCTGGGGAGTACCGCTTTGATCGCCATGCCGCTCATGACTCAGCCTAGATGCGGTAGACGGCGCCGCTGCCGACCTCGCGGTAGAAATCGACCCGCGCACCATCCCAGTGA
Source organism: Aureimonas endophytica (assembly GCF_014642635.1). Classification (GTDB taxonomy): domain Bacteria; phylum Pseudomonadota; class Alphaproteobacteria; order Rhizobiales; family Rhizobiaceae; genus Plantimonas; species Plantimonas endophytica. Next base: position 210,255 of record NZ_BMIQ01000009.1, on the reverse strand, counting down.
TAGTCGACGTGTCGCCCCTGAACGGGGTTCGCTGCAGATCGGAGTAGAACAGCGCGACGCACTCGCCGCCCGGCTGGCGGCAGCTCGGATAGGCAATGCCGTCCGACCCCGCAGCCCGCAGGTCGGCCGCCAGCGCTTGGCTCTCCGTGTAGCTGTCCGGCCTCAGCGCCTCTCCGAACAGCGCTTCGTCACCACGCAGATCGTGCGCCTCGAGCTTCACGTCGAACATGATCTCGCGGAACTGTGACGTCCAGCCCTCCGGTTCGGCGGTGCGGGCCATGAAGCGCTCGTGCCGACCGTCATGCCGCCGATCGGCGCAAAGGCGGCTTCGCCATCGTATCGAGGATCAGTCTCGTGATCTCGTCGCTCTCACGGGGGATCAACGCCGCCGAAAGGAACATGCGCAGCGGGAGGTCCGCGAGGCAGAACCGCGTCATCGTCCGCTCCACCGCCGTGTCGCCGGCGAGCCTGGCAAGAACGTCGCCCGAGCAGGCCGGGCTCGCCTTCGCCATGACAGATCTCAGGTCAGCAAAGACGCAGGCATGCCCGCCGATAACGCGCCGATAAGCCGCTGGCGCAGGCGCTCTATTTCACGAAGGCCTTCGTCAGCCCGACCGAGCGGTCCACGACGATCACCACCGCCAGCGTCAGCACGATCAGAAGCACCGAGATCGAGGCGACCAGCGGGTCGGCATGGGCGTCCACATGCTGGTACATCGCCACGGGCAAGGTGGTGATACGCGGCCCCGTCAGGAACAGCGATATCACCGCCTCGTCGAAGGATACGAGGAAGGCGAGCGCGGCGGTCGCGACGATGCCTGGCATCATCAGAGGCAGCGTCACGCGTCGGACGACCATGAGCGGCGAGGCGCCGAGCGTCGATGCCGCCTCCTCGGTGACGATGCGCAATCCCGACAGCGAGGTCGTGAGCACCCGGAGGGCGTAGGGCAGCACGATGACGAGATGGGCGATGGTCAGCCCCGCGAACGTTCCGAGCAGCCCGTTGCCGGCGAAGACGATGAGTATGGCCAGACCGAGAACGATGGTGGGGAGGAGGAGCGGCGCGGTGAAGATCGCCAGGAGCGTATCCGCTCCCAGAATCCTCGACCGCACGAGCGCATAGGAGGCCGGGAGGGCGATCAGCAGCGACAGAGCCGTGACGATCAGGGCCAGGAGCGTACTCGTGCCCAGCGCTTCGAGCATGCGGCCGTTCGAGAAGAAGGCCGCATACCATTTGAAGCTCCAGCCGGACGGCGGGAAGCTCATATAGTTGTCGGCCGAGAAGGAGATCGGCACGACGAGAAGCACCGGCGCCAGGAGGAACACGAACATCAGGACGGCGGCGATCTTCAGAGCCGGGGAAATCGGGCGGTCTTCCATCCTGTTTCCTCTCAGGCGATGGCGCGGAGAAGGCGCGAATAAAGAACGAGCGCCGCGCCGAAGATCACGAGAACGATCATCGACAAGGTCGCGGCAAGCGGCCAGTTCAGCGTCACGATCGCCTGGTCGTAGATTTCCGTGGCGAGCAGGAAGACACGTCCCCCGCCGAGAAGCTTCGGCGTGATGAAGGAACTCACCGCCAGGACGAAGCAGAGAAGGCATCCCAGAGCCACGCCCGGCATGGTCAGAGGAACGACCACCCGCCAGAAGACCTTCCAGGGTGGGGCGCCGAGCGTCTCGGCCGCTTCCTCGACGCGCGGATCGAGGCGGCCGAAGCCGGCCAGGAGCGCCAGGATCATGTAGGGCATCAGGATTTCGGTCAGGCCGATCACGACGCCGATCTTGTTGAACAGCAATCGGACGCCCGCCTCGAAGCCCAGGACGTGGAGCAGATTGTTGATCAGCCCGTCATCGGCCAGGATCGCGATCCAACCATAGGTGCGCACCACGGCCGATGTCAGGAGCGGCGAGACGACGAGCACGAGGAGGACGGTCTTCCAACGCCCTCGCGCACGGTGAAGGTAGAGCGCGATCGGATAGGAGGCGACGAGCGCCAACACCGTGATCATGAGGCTCGTCGTGACGCTCTGCCAGATCAGGTCGAGATAGAAGCTGTCCGCGAGCGTGCCGGCCCAGTTGGCGGTCGTGTAGGCTTCGCCGAGACCGCCGCCCGGAAGCGCCTCCTGGAAGGACAGGCGAAGGAGGTTGAGGACGGGCAGCATGAAGGCGAAGCCGTTCACGATGGCGATCGGCCCCAGGAGCGCGATGGCGAGTCCGGGCGCCGCGATCCTGGGCTTTCCCGAGCCTCGGGCAGCGACGGCCAGCGCGGTCATCGGGCGGCCTCGAAGACGAGAGTATCGCCGATCTGCCAGGACAGATCGACGGGCGTGCCGTTGTCCAGCGGCGGCTCGATCGATCGCGTCACGCGCTCGATCCTGAAGACCTGCCCTTCGGCGGCGACGTCATATTGCAGGAGATCGCCCGAATAGGAGGACGAGCGGATCGTTCCCGTGATCCGGTTCGACGCCGCGCCCTCGCCCGCCCCTCCCTGCCCGGTGACTGACATTTGGATGCGATGCGGACGGATCATGATGTCGACGGGGCCGGCATGGCGGCCTGGCATCGCCAGGCGCATCCCGCCGATGTCCACGCTTTCGCCGGTGGCGGTTCCGCTCAGTCGGTTCGTGCGGCCGACGAAGGACGCGACGAAGGGCGTGGCCGGGCGCTCGTAGAGCTCGAAAGGCGTGCCGAGCTGCTCCAGGCGCCCGCCGTTCATGACCGCGACCTTGTCGCACATAGAGAGAGCCTCGACCTGATCGTGGGTCACGAAGATGGAGGTGATCGCGAGCCGCTTCTGGATGTCGCGGATCTCGGCGCGCATCTCGTCGCGCAGCTTGGCGTCGAGATTGGACAGGGGCTCGTCGAAGAGAAGGATCGAGGGCTGGATCACGAGCGCGCGCGCCAGAGCGACGCGCTGCTGCTGACCACCCGAAAGCTGCGCGGGGCGACGGTCCTCGCGGCCGGAGAGTTGAACCAGAGCGATCGCCTCGCGCGCCCGCCTTTCGGCCTCGGCTGCCGACACCTTGCGCATCTCCAGCCCGAACATGACGTTCTTGAGGACGGTCATGTGGGGGAAGAGCGCGTAGCTCTGAAAGACCAGACCGATGTCGCGGCGATAGGGCGGCACGTTCGTCACGTCGCGTCCGCCGATGGCGATCGTGCCCGACGTTGCCTGCGACAGGCCCGCGATCATTCGCAGCGAGGTGGACTTGCCGCATCCGGAGGGGCCGAGAAAGGCGACGAGCTCGCCCTTTGCGACGTCGAGGTCGAGATGATCGACGGCGGTCAGGCCTTCGAAGCGTTTCGTCAGGCCACGGAGGGACAGATGGCCCCGGGGATTCGCGACATCGGTCTGCATGAAGATCACCTGTTCTCTCGAGATCGGTTGCCTCAGCGCGCGTGCCGTCCGATCGAGGTTTCCCCGCTCGGACGGCATCGTCGCGTCAGCGGCTCAGCGGGATCACCTGCCGGCGCCACTGCTCGGTGATGCGGTCGCGAACGGCCGCGAGGGCGACCCAATCGAGAGGGATCATCGCGTCCATCGACTTGACGACCGTGCGGTCGATCACGCCTGGAGCGATGTCGGCGTTGCGGTTGGTCGGAGCGTAATACATCGCCTCGGTGAAGGACTTCTGGGCTTCCGGGCTGAGAGCGTAGTCGATGAACCTGCGCGCCGCTCCCGCATTGGGAGCGTTTTTGACGAGGTTGATCGTGTTGATCTGCAACACGCTGCCTTCGGCCGGAAGGGTCACGGCGAGACGGCCGCCGGATGTCTCGGCATTGACCTGCGAGCGGGCATTCCAGCCGACGCCGAGCGAGACCTGGCCGTTCGCCACCGTGGGATAGATCTCCGGCTTGGGCTCCCAGGTCTGGATGTTCGGAGCGATCTCCTTCATCGCCGCGATGCCTCGATCGACGTTGGCGATCGGGTCCGTGCCGCCGGCGGCATGATCGAGGACCACCGTCAGGCCGATGCCGACGAGATCGGGCGCGGCCAGCATGGCGACCTTGCCCTTGTAGGCGGGATCCCTCAACGCGCCCCAGGAGGAGGGCGGGGTCGGCACCGCCTGCGTGTCGGAGAGAAGAACGAGATTGTCGAAGGTGAGACCGACACCGGCGACATTCTCGAAGCGGGCATTGGGATAAAGATCGGCGACGTGGGGTGACACGCCTTCGTCCACGCGGTCGAACAGGCCTTCGTCCGTTCCCGTCTTGGCGACCGACATGTCCATGATGGTCATGTCGGCCTGCGGCGCCGCTTTCTGGGCGCGAAGCGTGCCGAGCATCTGCGCCGAGCCCTGGAGCGGGAAATACTCGACGGCGATGTCCGGATTGGCCGTCATGAAGGGCTCGATGACGGCCTTGGTGTAGCGCTCCTGGAACAGGCCGCCATAGGCGACGAGCGTAACCCGCTCCTGGGCGAGAGCGGGAACGGCGGTGCCGGCCATCATGGCCAGGGCCGCGAGAAGTCCGAATGTTCTCATTCCATGAGTCTCCAGCGGATGCCCGTCGGGCATCGGTTCGGCATGACGATGCGAGACCGGACGCGTCCTGGTCAGGCGACCTTTCTGGCGTGGACGAGCGCGTTCGCGCCCGAGATGTCCGGCAGTTTCTCGCCGGCGCGCAGCCGTTCCAGCAGCACGATCTCGTCCTCCTGCATCCGGATCGCGCGTTCGGCGACGGCCCGGGCCTCTCCGGGGCGAAGCGCCACCACGCCGCTCTCGTCGCACAGGACCGCGTCGCCGGGATGGATCGTCTGGCCGCCGACGCTGATCGGGACGTTCAGCGCGCCTTCGAGCCCCAGAATCTTGGTGGTGATCGGCGAAGGTCCTCGGCACCACATCGGCATGTCCACCTTCGCGAACTCCGAGAAGTCCGTCGCGGGGCCGTCGATCACGCCCGCCTTCACGCCGGCCAGTTTCATCGCGTTGGTGATGACGCCGCCCCAGCAGGCGTGGCGGACGTCGCCGCAGCGATCGACCAGGACGATGTCGCCGGGCCGGACGAGCTGGGTCAGGTAGTGGAGCAGGGTCGAGTCGGCATTGGGAATGCGCAGCGTCACCGCCGTGCCGGCCACTCGCTTGTTCGGCAACACCGAACGGATCGAGGGATCGACGAAGCCGGAATGGAGCACATGGCCGATCGTGGCGACTTCGACGCGCTCGAGAAGGGCGACGAGATCCGCATCGATCTGCGCGGGCATGGGCTGAATGTGGAACATGACGGCGATCCGCTCAAAGTACGTGGTGACTGGCGACAGGCACGTTCGCCCGCACCTTGGCGCTGTAGTCGAAGTCGAGCGTCGCGCTGGCTGCCCCGACGCCGTCGGAGCATTGAGCGATCAGGTGGCCCCAGGGATCGACGACCATGGAATGCCCCCAGCAGGCCTTCTTGCCTTCGGCATGGGTTCCGGTCTGCCCGACGGCGACGAAATAGGTCTGGGTCTCGGCGGCGCGCGCGCGGGCCAGCAGTTCCCAATGATCCTTGCCGGTCATCAGCGTGAAAGCCGCCGGCAGGACGATCACGTCCGCGCCTTTGTCGCGCAAGGCGCGGAAAAGTTCGGGGAAGCGAATGTCGTAGCAGATGGCGCAGCCCACCGTCCGCTCGCCGACCTTGTAGGTCACGACCTCGGTGCCGCGCGCGACCGAGTCCGACTCGCGGTAGCTGATGCCGTTCGGCGTATCCACGTCGAAGAGATGGATCTTGCGATAGCGCGCGAGTTCCTCGCCGCCCGGGCCGAAGACCAGACTGGTGTTGAAATGCTGATTGCCCTCGCGCTCGACGATGGAGCCGGCATGGAGAGTGATGTTCAACCTGGTTGCCAAGTTGGAAAGCGCTTTATAGATCGGGCCGTCCGGGAAGACCTCGCCGCTGCCGTGCATATTCTGCGGCCCGTCGGCAAGATATGCGAAGTACTCGGGCAGAACGACAAGGTCCGGACCCTCCTTTTCGACTACCTTCTCGACCATCGAGATCGCCGTCTCGATGTTCCGATCGAGGTCATCCTGCGTGTTCATTTGGATCAGCGAGACTTTCACATCGGTCCTCCTTGAAGCTCTGCCACCATTGAAGCCGAGCATGGACAAGGGGACAAACGGGAAATTCCTATGATCCGGCACAAGCAATGCTTATGGATTAAACATTCTGCATTGCCGCATAGGAATTAGGCATAGCCAATGGTGCCGGCTTCCGGGCCTCCGACACGATCTCCTGCGCCATGGCCGTGATGACGCGTTCGAGAGCATCTTCGCTCTGCTCTTGATAGACGACATGAAATGTCAGGGATGGGAGGGCCGGCGCGATATCGAGGATTCGCGCGACGCCGGCCTTGACGAGGTCGTCCACGAGAACGAGCGGCAGGGCGCCGATGCCAACGCCGCTGGAGACCATGCGCGTCATGATCGCCAGCGAATTGGAATTGTAGATTTGGAACTGGTCGAGTCCCGCGCCCGAGAGGAGCCTGAGGAGAGCTTTATGGGGCTGCGAGCCCGTCGAGAAGGTCAACAGCGGATAGGCGGCGATATCCGCCAGTTCGAGGCCCGTCGCGGGAAGCTCCAACGAAGTGGAGGCGACCCAGCAGGACGTGAAGGTGCAAATCTCGATGCTATGGACGATTGGCGCGTTGACCGGCCCCATGATGATGCCGAGGTCGATGCGTCCTTCCTCGATCTGCTTGGCCAGGTTGAGGCTCGTATCGATGTTGACGTCGATGCCGACGCTCGGATAGCGGCGCCGCATCCGGCGGATCAACTCGGGAAGCCAGGAATAGGCGATCGTGTCGGATGCTCCGATGCGAACAGTGCCCAGCAGTGCCGCGGGATTGGAGACGGCCTCTCGAAAGCCAGCGCTCAGCCTGACGATCTCTTCGGCGAGATCGAGCGCACGCCGTCCTTCGGGCGTCAGCCGAATCCCGCGCGTGTCGCGGTCGAAAAGGCGTACGCCGAGCTCCCGCTCCAGGGTGGCGATGCGATTGGAGGCGGCAGCCTGCGTGGTGTTCAGTTTCTCCGCCGCAGCGGAAAAGCTGTTGAGCCTCGCGGCGAGCACGAAGGTTTCGAGGAATCTCAGATTCACGTCGCGGCTCCCTTATCGCCGCCACCCTACCAAGCAGTCGAGGGACCGGCACTTCCTATCAAGCGGCGGCAAGGCTGGCTCCGATGGGTTCGAACCGCCATGGCATGAGGTCTTCGATGTCCCAGCCGATACGCTGGCGCTTCCCGCCGAATGTCTGGACATCCGGCAACCCTTCGGCGTCGTTTCGGCGCGCCGCCGCATGATAGATGGCCGTCTTGAGGAGGCCGTCGTCGAAGTTGGGACGCCGGCGACCAGCGATCTCATCGACGATCGCGCCGTCCGACACGCCTTGGCCGTCAAAGCCTGACGCCGTCGCGCAGCTGCTGGACGAAGCCGAGCGGCCTGTATGGACGCGGAACCCAAGCGCGGGGGTTGGGCGCGGTACGTCAAGCGGCCGGGATCAGCATGGCGGCGGCCGATCGCGGGTCGAGATCGACGAGTTCGGGCTCGCGGTCGAGAAGCACCCGCAGCGAGCGCAGATTGTCGTGGAGATGCGCCGTCATCAGGCGGGTCGCCGTCGCGGTGTCGCGGCGGGCGAGCGCCTCGAAGATCGACTGATGCTCGCTCAGCACCTCCATGTGGAAGTCCTGCAGCGGAAAGGAGCGCCGGCGCACCCGGTCGAGCTGCCCGGTGGCGTTGCGGATCGTCTCCCAGACATGCGGGAACCCCGCGCATTCGCAGACGAGCCGATGGAAGTCGTTGTCGAGCAGGAAGGATTCGTCGTTGTCCTGCCGCTCCGCCGCCTGGCGCTCGCGAAAGAGCACGAGCTCGAATTCCGGCGCGAAGGCCGGATCGAAGAGCTCGGCGGCGAGCGCCACCATGCGCAGTTCCAGGCTTTCGCGCACGATCTGTCCCTCGACCACGGCATCGGCGGCGATCTTGTTGACGAAGGTCGCGTCGCTCGGCACCACGGTGACGAGCCGCTCCTGCGCGAGCCGCAGGATGGCGTCGCGCAGCGGCGTGCGCGACACGCCGAGCGTCTCGCAGAGATCCTTCTCGATCAGGCGCTCGCCGGGCCGGAGGCGCATCGACATGATGTCCTCGCGCAGTTCGGCATAGACGCGCGCCGCCTTCGAGGCATCGACCCGCGCGACGTCCGAACGGGGCGCCCTGGCCGCCGGCATCAGATCCTGCCGCATTCCTCGTCATCCTTCCTCGGAGAGCGCCTCCCCCAGCGCCGAGGCCAGACTCTCCAGAAGCAGATCGGCGTGGGCGGCCGAGAAGGTCAAGGGCGGGCGGATCTTCAGGACGTTGTCGGCCGGCCCCGAGGCGCCGATCAGCACGCCGCCCTCGCGCATGGCGTTGACGACCCGCCGGGCGAGGCCGCCGTCGGGCGCGCCGTCGGAAACCAGCTCGACCCCGATATAGAGGCCCGCGCCCCGGATGTCGCCGATGGCGGGATGGCGCTCGGCGAGCGCGCGCAGACCGGCCATGAGACGGGCGCCGCTCGCATCGACGCGCGCCAGGATGCGGTCCGTCTCGATCACGTCGAGCACGGCCGTCGCGGCGGCGATCGACACCGTATTGGCGCCGAACGTGTTGAAGTAGCGCACCTCCCGGCCGAAGCGCTCGGCCACCTCCGGCCGCAGCGCGACGCCGGCGATCGGCAGGCCGTTGCCCATCGGCTTGCCCATCACGGCCATGTCGGGAACGATGCCGTGGCGGGAAAAGCCCCACATATGGCCGCCCGTGCGCCCGAAACCCGGCTGCACCTCGTCGGCGATGTAGAGCGCGCCCGCCTCGTGGACGGCCTCGATCGCCGGCTTCAGGAAGCCCGCCGGCTCGGGCCGCGTGCCGTCGGTGGAGAAGATGCTGTCGGCGAGAAAGGCGGCGGGGCGCACCCCGTGCCGGCGCATGTCGGCGAAGGCGGCGCGGATGTCGGCGGCGAGCCGCGCCCCGGTCTCAGCGCCGAGACGGGCGTCGGGCGCCGGAACGGTCCACACGTCCCGCCCGAGCGGCACGGCGGGGCCGAGAAGCGGCGACAGGCCGGCGGTGACGGCCGTCGTGCCGTGATAGGCGTTGCGGGTGATGACGACGCCCGCGCCGCCGGTCTCGTGGCGGGCGATGCGCAGGGCGAGGTCCACCGCCTCCGAGCCCGTGCAGGTATACATCACATGGCCGAACCCGGCCGGATAGGTGGCGAGCAGACGTTCCGTATAGTCGAGGATCGCCCCGTGCAGATAGCGCGTATGGGTGTTGAGGGTCGCCATCTGGCGCGACACGGCCTCCACGACGCGCGGATGGGCGTGGCCGACGCAGGGGACGTTGTTATAGGCGTCGAGATAGCGCCGACCGTCGGCGTCGAAGAGCCAGACGTCCTCGCCGCGCAGGAGATGCACCGGGCGGTCGTAGAACAGGCGGTAGGAGGCGCCGAGCAGCGCCCGGCGGCGCGCGATCAGCGTCTCGTCGGAGGGACGGGCGGCGGACGGGAGAGCGGCTGGCATCATGATCTCGACGGCTGGCAGGCGGCGGCGATGCGGGCGGCGATCTCGTCCGGCGCCATGCGGTCCAGCCGATCGAACTGATGCCACACGGCGGCGCTGTTGCGGGTGATGTAGGCGCGCCGGTCCGGGAACCGCTCGGCCCGCCATTCGGGAATGAGGACGCGCATCGCCATGCGCGTCTCGATGGCGACGGGCAGAAGCGCGATCTCGTCCGGCGTCAAGGCGCGGGCGGCGGCATAGCCGGACAGGACGTCGAGCGCGCCGGCCAGCGGGTCGTCGCCGGCAAGGAACTGATAGGCCGCGCCGATGGCCACGTCGAAGACCCGGGCCGTGCGCACCATGTCGCCGAAGTCGATGAGGCCGGTGATGCGGTCGGGCGCGTCGGGATCGACGAGGATGTTGTCGCCGCCGAAATCATTGTGGACGACCTGGAAAGGCAGCGTGGCGAGGCGCGGGGCGAGCACGGCCTCGAAACGCTCGAGGCTCGCCTCGACGCGCCGCCGCTGCGCCGCCTCGCGGAAGGCGCCGAGCGCCGGCCGCAGACCGAGGACGCCGCGCATGTCCCAGGAGGTCTCGTGATCGGCCGAGGGATGCTCGAAATCGACCAGCGCCTCCTGGAGGCGCGCCATCAGAAGGCCCGCCTCGCGGCGCTGCACCGCCGTGCGCTCGCCGCCCGACTGCGCCCGGCCGTAGGAGAAGCTGGTGAGGCGCACCGTCCGCTCGTCGCCCGCGCCGACGGTGAGGCGGAATTCGGGCAGGCCGTCCAGCGTCGGCACGATCCGGGGCAGCGGCAGCGACGGCGCCCGCCGTGCCGTGTGCAGAAGCGCCTGCGTGTGCATGTTGGAGACCCCGGCGTCCTCGCCCGGGCTCAGCACCTTGAGGAAGAAGGACGGCCCCTCCTTCGTCGCGAGCCGGAAATTAGAGTCCTTCTCCCCCGGCAGAAGGGTGGCGCCGGCCTCGATGCCGTAGCGCTCGCGCGCGATCCGCTCGGCCGTCTGCGGATCGATCAGCGGGGCGACGACGGTCAGACCGGCGCCGATCCCGCCGGTCTCGGAACGAGTGAAGGCAAGCGACATGAAGGCTCCGAGGGATCGAAGAAGCGTGGCGGCGCACCGCGCCGCCGCGAAGAGGCCGAGGCTCAGGCGATGACGGGCGCGGCCGGGAAGGCTTCCGGATGGGCCGCCTGATAGGCCGCCGCGAGGCGCAGCACGAGGTCGTCGTGGAAGCGCGCCGCCACGAACTGGACGCCGATCGGCAGGCCGCCGGCATCGAAGCCGCAGGGCACGGAGACCGCCGGCTGGCCCGTCATGTTGAACGGGTAGGTGAAGGGGCTCCAGTCCGTCCAGTCGGTCATGCCCTCGCCTTCGGGAAAATCGATGCCGGCGGGCAGCGCGGTGATCGGCATGGTGGGCGAGAGAAGCACGTCGTGGCGCTCGTGGAAGCGGGCCATCGTCACCTTCAGCTCGGACCGCACGCGCTCGGCGGCGAGAAGCTCCTGCGCGGTGAAGCGCCGGCCGATCTCGGCGATGGCGACGAGGCCCGGATCCATGCGCGCCCGGTCCGCCTTGGTCCTGGCGAACTGGTCGACGGTGACGGATTCGGCCGCGAACCAGAGGACGCGCAGCGCCTCCAGCGGCGAGGCGAAGCCGGGATCGACCTCCTCCACCACCGCGCCCATCTCGGCGAGGCGTCGCGCCGCCCGCTCCACCGCCGCCGCGACGTCGGGCGCGACCCGCGCATAGCCGAAGTCGCGGCTATAGCCGATGCGAAGCCCCCTTACCTCGCCCTTCGCCGCCGCCGTCCAGTCGGGCACCCCGGCGGGACAGTCGCCGTAGAGCGCCTCCGGCGAAGGGCCGGTCACGGCGTTGAGGAACAGGGCCGAATCCTCGACCGTCCGGGTCAGGGGACCGCGATGGGCGAGTTCCATCAGCGGGGTCGGCGCGTCCGCCGGCACCCAGCCGAAGGTCGGCTTGATGCCGAAGACGCCGCTCCAGGCGCCGGGAATGCGGATCGAGCCCGCCCCGTCCGAGCCCTCGTGCAGGACGCCCATGTTGAGCGCGGCCGCCACCGCCGCGCCGCCGGACGAGCCGCCCGAGGCGCGGTCGGTGCGCCACGGGTTCAGCGTGTTGCCGAAGGCGGGCCCGTGCGTGACGCCCTTCCAGCCGAATTCCGGCGAGGTCGTGGTGCCGAGGATCACCGCGCCCGCCGCCCGCAGGCGCTTCACGATCAGGATCTCGCGCGTCGAGGGCGCCGTGTCGGTGAGGTTCGAGCCGCGCCGCCAGGGAATGCCGATGACGGCGGTCAATTCCTTGATCGTGGTCGGCGCGCCGTCGAGCGGCCCGCGCGGCTCGCCTCTGGCCCAGCGCGCCTCCGATTCGCGCGCCGCCGCCAGCGCCGCCTCGGGCACGACATGGGCGAAGGCGTTGACGAGCGGATCGAAGCGCTCGATGCGGTCCAGCGCGGCGCGCGTCGCCTCGACGGGAGAGGCCTTGCCGGCGGCGAAGAGCGCCGAAAGTTCGACCGCGCTCATCTCGCCGAGATCGGTCTTCGGGGTCATGGCCATGAAATTCACTCCGAAATCGCGTCGAGGGCGCGGGCGACGGCGTCGAACATCGCCTCGATCTCCTCGGCGCTGATGATGAGGGGCGGGCAGAAGCAGAGCGTGTCGCCGATGGCGCGGGCGATGACGCCCTCCGCCATGGCGGCGGCCTGGAAGGCGGCGCCCGCCGCGCCCGCCTGTTGCCAGGGCTTCAGCTCCACCGCGCCGATCAGGCCGATGCCGCGCCAGGCTTTTGCCTTGGGATGCGCGGCGAGCTCGGCGAGGCGCGCGAGGAAGCGCGGGCTCCGCCGCCGGCAGTTGCCGACGAGATCGCGCTCCTCGATGATGCGGATGTTCTCCAGGCCGACGGCGGTGGCGACCGGATGGCCGGAGGCCGTGAAGCCATGGCCGAACGTGCCGATCCGCGCCGATTCCTCGGCGACCGGCGCGTAGAAGCCTTCCGTCATCAGGATGGCCGAGAGCGGCATGTAGGAGGAGGAGATCTGCTTGGAGAGGACCATGACGTCCGGCTCGATGCCGAAGGTCTGGCAGCCGAACATCTCGCCGGTGCGGCCGAAGCCGCAGATGACCTCGTCGGCGACGAGCAGCACGTCGTATTTGCGCAGCACCGCCTGGATTTCCTGCCAGTAGCCCTCGGGCGGCACGTAGACGCCGCCCGACGCCATGACCGGCTCGCCGAAGAAGGCGGCGACCGTTTCCGGCCCCTCGGCGAGGATCAAGGCCTCCAGTTCGGCCGCCATGCGGCGCGAGAACTCGATCTCGCTCTCGCCCGGCAGCGCCATGCCGGCATGGTCGGGACAGGAGACATGCCGCATCCGGTCGAGCGGCAAGTCGAAGCTCGCGTGGTTGCGCGCCAGGCCGGTGATCGAGCCGGCGGCGATGGTGACGCCGTGATAGCCCTTCACCCGGCCGATGATCTTCTTCTTCTCCGGCCGGCCGAGAGCGTTGGCGCGGTACCAGATCAGCTTGACGACGAGGTCGTTGGCCTCCGAGCCGGACGAGGTGAAATGCACCTTCGACATCGGCACCGGCGCCATCTGGATCAGCTTCTCGGCGAGATCCACCGAGGGGCCGTGCGTCTTGTGAGCGAAGACGTGGTAATAGGGCAGCTTGTCCATCTGCGCCTTAGCCACGTCCGAGAGGCGCATCTCGCCGAAGCCGACCGCCACCGACCAGAGGCCGGCGAGCCCCTCGATATAGCGCTTGCCGGTATTGTCGAAGACATAGACGCCCTCGCCGCGCTCGATGACGAGCGCGCCGGTCTTGCCGTAGTTCTGGAGGTCCACCAGCGGGTGGAGCTGATAGGCGATGTCGCGCGCCTCGACGGAGTTGGGCAGGAAGGTCATGGAGGATCCGATGCGGAGAGGAAGGGCGCTCAGGCGGCGACGGCGGTCGGGCGGCCGGGAATGGCGGCGATGAGGCCGCGCGTATAGTCCTCGCGCGGCTGGCCGAAGATCTCGGCGCCGGTGCCGATCTCGACGACGGCCCCTTTCCGCATCACCATCACCCGGTCGCAGATCTCGGCCGCGACGCGCAGGTCGTGGGTGATGAAGACGAGCGAGAGGTCGAGCTCGCGCTTCAGCTCGGCCAGGAGTTCGAGGACCTGGGCCTGGATCGACACGTCGAGGGCCGACACCGCCTCGTCGGCGACGATGATCTCCGGCTTCAGCGCAAGCGCGCGGGCGATGCCGATGCGCTGGCGCTGGCCGCCGGAGAATTCGTGCGGGAAGCGCCCGGCGGCCGAGGCGTCGAGCCCGACGCGCTCCAGAAGCGCCTCCGCCTCCTTCAGCGCGGCGCGCGGGTTCGCGCCATAGGCGATCGGCCCGTCGGCGATGGCGCGCCCGACCTTGATGCGCGGGTTCAGCGAGGCATAGGGGTCCTGGAACACCATCTGCACGCGCCGGCGCGCCTGGCGCAGCGCCTCGCCCTTCAAATGGGCCATGTCGGCGCCGCCGAGCAGCACCCGCCCGCCATCGGGGTCCTGGAGGCGCACGAGGCAGCGGCCGACCGAGGACTTGCCCGAGCCGCTTTCGCCGACGATGCCGAGCGTCTCGCCGCGCGCGAGCGAAAAGGAGACGCCCTGCACCGCCTGGACGACGCGCGGCGGCGACAGGAAGCCGCCGCCGGAGCGATAGGTCTTGGTCAGCCCCTCGACGGCGAGGATCGTCTCGCGCTCCGCCCGGCGGGCCCTCCCCGCCCCCATGCCCGGAATCGCGGCGATGAGCTTTCGCGTATAGGGATGCTGCGGGCGGTTCAGCACGTCCGCGGCGGTCCCCTCCTCCACGACGCGGCCCTTTTCCATCACCAGCACCTTGTCGGCGATCTCGGCGACGACGCCGAAATCATGGGTGATGAACATCACGGCCATGCCGCGCCGCTCCTGGAGGTCGCGCACGAGGCGCAGGATCTGAGCCTGGGTCGTCACGTCCAGCGCCGTGGTCGGCTCGTCGGCGATGAGGACCTTCGGCTCCAGGGCGAGCGCCATCGCGATCATCACGCGCTGGCGCTGGCCGCCGGAGAGCTGGAACGGATAGGCCCGCGCCGCCCGCGCCGGATCGGGCAGGCCGACCTCGGCGAGGAGGTCCAGCGCCCGGGCGCGGCGCTCTTTCGGGCTGAGCAGCCCATGCGCCTCGAACATCTCGCAGATCTGGTCCTCGACCCGCATCAAGGGGTTCAGCGCCGTCATCGGCTCCTGGAAGATCATGGCGATGCCCCGGCCGCGCAGGGCGCGCATCCGCGCCTCGTCGAAGGTCAGGATGTCCTCGCCCGCCATCAGGATGCGGCCGCCGACGGGCCGCACGGTCTCGGGCAGCAGGCCCATGGCGGCATTGGCCGACATGGACTTGCCCGAGCCGCTCTCGCCGACGATGCAGAGGATCTCGCCGGGGATCAGGTCGAAGCTGACGCGGTCCACGGCATAGGGCCGGTCGGCGCCGGGCGGCAGGGCGATGGCGAGGCGGTCGACCGACAGGGCGGGCGCCTTGGGATGCGGCTTCATCGTCGGATCTCCTCAGCGTCCCCGGCGGGCGAGCCGCGGGTTCAGGGCGTCATTGAGGCCCTCGCCAATGAGGTTCAGCGCGAGCACGGTGAGAAGGATCATCAGGCCGGGAAAGAAGCTCACCCACCAGGCCTGCCGGATGACGGCGCGCCCCGCGCCGATGACATAGCCCCAGGACATGATGTTGGGGTCGCCGAGCCCCATGAAGGACAGGGCGCTCTCGATCAGGATGGCGGCCGCCACCATCATCGTGGACAGGACGATGATCGGGGAGAGCGTGTTGGGCAGGATCTGGCGCCAGATCACCGTGGCGCTGCGCTGGCCGGACAGGATCGCCGCCTCGACATATTCGCGCGAGCGCAGCGCCATGACCTCGCCGCGCAGGAGCCGCGCCACCGGCGGCCAGCTCACCAGCGCTATGGCCGCGACGATGGAGGCGAGGCTCGGCTGGAAGATCGCGACGAGCACGATGGCGAAGGCGAAGCTCGGCACGCTCTGGAAGAATTCGGTGAAGCGCATCAGCGCGTCGTCGACCATGCCGCCGAAATAGCCCGCCGCCGCGCCGATCGGGATGCCGATGAGGAGCGAGACCAGCGTCGAGACGAGGCCGACGAGCAGCGAGGTGCCGGCGCCATGCGCCAGAGCCGAGGCGATGTCGCGGCCCATCGTGTCGGTGCCGAGCGGAAAGGCCATGTTGGCGAAGGGCGGCAGGAAGGGCCGCTGCACCATGGACCAGGGCGAGCGCGGGAAGAGGAAGGGCGCGCTGGCGCAGAGGAGGAGGACGAGCGCGAGGATGCCCAGCCCGACGATGGCGCCGCGATGGCGCGCGAAACGGCTCCAGAAATCCCTCATGCCGACACCCGGATGCGCGGATCGACCAGACGATAGAGAAGGTCGGTGATCAGGTTGAAGACGAGGACCATGGCGGCGGAGACGACGAAGACGCCGAGCAGCAGATTGTAGTCGCGCTGCCCGAGCGCCTCGAACATCAGGCGTCCGATGCCCGGCCAGGAGAAGACGGTCTCGATGAGGATGGCGCCGCCGACGAGCTGCCCCGCCTGGAGACCGGCCAGCGTGACGACCGGCAGAAGCGCGTTGCGCAGCACGTGGCGGCGCAGAATGGCGCCGGGCCGCAGCCCCTTGGCCCTGGCGGTGCGCACGAAGTCGAGACGGCTCACCTCCAGCATGGAGGCCCGCGTCATGCGCACATAGACCGCCATGAAGAACAGGCCGAGCGTTGTCGCCGGCAGGACGAGATGATGCAGGATGTCGAGAAGGCGCGCGGCGCCCGTCAGGCCGGCGCCCACCGTCTCGTAGCCGAAGGCGGGGAACCAGCCGAGCTGCACGGAGAAGAGCAGCACCGCCATCAGGGCCAGCCAGAAGAGCGGCGTTGCGTAGAAGAGGAGCGCCAGGGTCGAGACGAGCGCGTCGGACGGCCGGCCCTGGCGCGAGGCCGCCAGCACGCCGGCCAGGACGCCGAGCCCGAGCGAGATGACGAAGGCCGTGCCCGACAGGAGCAGCGTCGCCGGCAGGCGCTCGACGATGAGGTCGATCACCGGGCGGCCCTGGCGATAGGAATAGCCGAAGTCGAGATGGAGGATATTGCCGACATAGAGCCCGAGTTGGACGACCAGCGGCTTGTCGAGCCCGAAGCGCTCGCGCAGCTGCGCCAGGAAGATGGCGTCGGCCTCCCCGGCCTCGCCCGCCATCACGGCCGCCGGATCGCCGGGCGCGGCGTGGATGAGCGCGAAGTTGACGACGGTGATCCCGACGAGGATCACCACGATCTTCAGGAGACGTTCGACGAGGAGGCGAAGCATGGAGCCCTCCGGGCGGGGACGCGGAGCGGCCTTCCGGGAAGGACCGCGGCGAGGAGGGGCGGCGGCGCGATCCCGCCGCCCGCTGGCATGGATCAGGGCTTGATCCAGGTGTCGCGGAGCGAGTCGTTCAGCCCGTTCGCGGTGGTGACGAGATCCTGGAACTTGCAGTTGTAAATCGTCGGCCATTCGAGATCGAGCAGCCAGGCGACGGGCACGTCCTCCTGCACCACAGCCTGGACCTGATCGTAGAGCGCCTGACGCTTCTCGGCGGGAACGGCGGTCGCGGCCTCGGCGAAGAGCGCGTCGGCCTTCGGGCTGGAATAGCCCTCGACATTGTTCCAGGGGCTGCCCTTGGAGATCTGCGAGGAGACGTAGTTGCGCTCGACGCCCAGCGCCGGGTCGCCGTTCTGGAACATGTAGGTGAAGGCCATGTCGTAGTTCCACTCGGACAGGCGCTGGTTCCAGCCGGCGACATCCGCCGCCTCGATCTCGACGGGAATGCCGACCTCGCCGAGATTCTGCTTCACCGCCTCGGCCCAGCGCTGCCAGGTCTCGCCATAGGGCAGCGGCAGGAGCTTCAGCGGCTTGCCGTCATAGCCCATCTCGGCGAGCAGGGCCTTGGCCTTCGCCGGATCATGCGCATATTGCGGCTCGACCTTGGAACTGAAGGGAATCGTGCCAGCAATCGGCCCGGTGGCGACTCGCCCGAGCCCGTTCCACAGGACCTCGCGGGCGAAGTCGCGGTCCATCGCGTACATCACCGCCTGCCGGAACCGCTTGTCGTCCATCGGCGGCTTGCGGTTGTTCAGCCAGATGAAGGAGAGCGGCGAATCGAACTCGCGCCCCTTCGAGGTCGTGCAGGTGTTCTCCAGCGCCGCCAGGCGCGGCGCGTCGAAATTCTCGACCGAGCCGCCGGGCAGGATGCCGACCGTGCCCGTCTCGTAGGCGACCGCCCGCGAGGCGCCGTCCGGCACGACATGGTAGTAGACGTCGTCGAGATAGGGCTTGCCCGCCAGGTAGTAGTGCTCGTTCTTCACGAGATGGATGTTGCTGCCCTTGGTCCAGCTCTCGAACTTGAACGCGCCGGTGCCGATCGGCTTCTCGTTGGCGGGATTGGTGGCGAAATCCGTGTTCTCGTAGATGTGCTTGGGCACCATCGGCATGCTCCAGAAGGCGAAGGAGCGGATGAAGGGCTCGAAGGGCTGCTTCAGCGTGAAGACGACGGTCGCCGCGTCCGGCGCCTCGACCTTGGCGACGCGAGACATGGTGTTGCGGTGGCGGGGCTGGGTCTTGGTCAGGAAGTCGTTGACGCTGAAGAGGACGTCGGCTGAGCTGAACGGCACGCCGTCATGCCAGGTGACGCCCTCGTTGAGGTGAAACGTATAGGTCAGCCCGTCGGGCGAGATCTCCCAGGCCTTGGCGAGCGAGGGCATCGGCCGGAGCTTTTCGTCGTAGCGCAGCAGACCCTCGTAGATCTGGCCGGAGACGAGCTGCGTCGGCACGTTGGTGACGAGGCCGAGCATCAGGTTGGACGGCTCCGGCTGCACGATCAGATCGGCCCGGCCGCCGGCCACCGGCTGGTCGGCCGCGAAGGAAGCCGAAGTCAGGAGCGATGCCGCCAGCAGCGATGTCACGAATAGTTTCACGAATATCTCCAGCGGTTCGACAGTCTATAAGAGTCAATTTCGCGACGACGACTTCAAGATACGTCGAATGACGCATCCGACAGAGACGGCCGCAACGGATTAATGCCTTTAACCAGCTTTTCTGGCCCAATCTTTATTTCGATTGCGGCACTCTTATTTGTGATATATCGGTATATGACCAGATCGTTGGGTGGCTGTCAATCGGAATTGACGATGTCGAAGGCATTTTCTGGTGTGCATAAATTCTGACCATTCGGCTGTCGCACGGGTGAACAGCCGCTGCCCTTTCCATGGGCGGGACCGCGCGTCGGGCCGCGAGCGAGGCCGGTGATGCCCGTGTCGCTCCTGTTTCAGATCGCGATGGTGCTCTGCCTCGCCGCCGGCACGCTCGCCGCCGCGCCGGCGCTGCTGGACGTCGCCTCGGCGCTGGCGGTGGCGACGGTGCTACTGCAATGGCGGGGACTCGGCGCCCTGCCGCGCCTCTTCGCCGCGCTGGCCGCCGCCGGCGCGCTCGCCGTGGCGCTCGTCTTCCCGGCGCGGCTCGGCGAGATCCAGACCGCGCTGCGCCAGGGCATCGCCTTCGCCGCGCTCTTGTCGGTGCTCGGCCTCCTGCGCCATCCGGTGCGCCGCTCGCCGCGGATGCGGCAGGCCGCGCTCTGCCTCGTCCGCTTTCCCGCCCGCCGCCGCTATGCCGCGGTGAAGCTCGGCAGCCACTTTCTCAGCCTTCTCTTCAATGTCGGCATCATCCCGCTGCTCGGCGATCTCCTGTCCCGGGACGAGCCGGAAACGCGCGACGAGGCGCAGCGCCGCCGTCTCCTCCTGGCGGGCATGCGGGGCACGGTGCTGATGACCCTATGGTCGCCCATGGGCGTCGGCTTCGCCATCGTCACCGGCGCCATCGCCGGGCTCGATCCGATGCGCTTCGCCGCCCTTGCCTTCGCCACCGCCATGCTCCTGCTGCTCGCGACCTGCCTGCTCCTCGGCCCGGCCGAAGCGGATGCCGGCGGCAGCGAGGCGGGACAGGACGGGCTGCTGCCGCGCCCGATGCGGCCCATTCTCCTCGTCACGCTCGCGCTTCTCGCGCTGACGGTCGGCCTCCACGGAGTCCTGTCGCTCAGCTTCGTCATGGCGACGATCCTGGTCCTGCCGGCCTTCGCGCTTCTCTGGCTCCGCGCCGAGCCGGGAGCCGCGCCCCTGCCCTTCGGCCAGGATCTGAAATGCCTGCTGCAAGGCATGAACGACATGCGCACGGAAGCGGCGATCTATCTTTCGGCCTCGGTGATCGGCGCCGCGATCGCGGTCGCGATCCGCGAGACGGGCCTCTGGCAGGCGCTTCAGGCGGGCGCGGCCCCCGGACTTCCCGCGCTCTTCGCCTGTCTTCTGGCGATTCCCCTGGCGGGCGCGGCCTTTCTGCCCCATTCGGTACTGGTCGTCCTTCTCGCGCAGCTCCTCGGCGGCAGCGCGCTCGGCCTCGACCATCCGATGGCGCTGGGAATGACGCTGATGCTCACCTGGGCGATCGCGATCTCGCTCTCCCCGATCAGCGCGATGTCGCTGATGACCGGCGCCCTGACCCGCACGCCTTCACCGGTCGTGAGCCTGCGTTGGAATCTCGGCTTCGCGCTGACGCTCATGGCCCTGTCTATGGCGCTCGTCTCGGCCCTTTACGGGCTGGGCTGCTGACGGCCGATCGCCATCGCGCCGCACCGGCGCGGTCTCCCTTTCCTTTCGACGGAGCGACCATGACCCCATCCCTCTTCATCGCCGGCCATTGGACCGCCGGCTGCGGCAGCCGCTCGGGCCCCGTCCTCGACCCCGCGACGGGCGAGGAGGTCGGCCGCGTGCCCTTCGCCGAAGCCGCCGATCTCGACGTCGCGCTGGCGGCGGCGGCGAGAGGCTTCGCCCTTTGGCGGGCGACGAGCGCCTTCGAGCGTTCGGGCGTCCTGCGCCGCGCCGCCGCGCTCTTGCGCGAGCGGCACGAGGCGATCGCGACGGCGATCACCCGGGAACAGGGCAAGCCGCTCGGCGAGGCGAAGCTGGAAGTGCTGGGCGCCGCCGATCATGTCGACTGGGGGGCGGAAGAAGGGCGCCGCGCCTATGGGCGCGTCATTCCCGCGCGAGCCCCAGACGTCACGCAGATGGTCGTCCAGGAACCGGTCGGCCCGGTCGCCGCCTTCAGCCCCTGGAACTTCCCCGTCAGCCAGCTCGTGCGCAAGATCGCCGGCGCCCTGGCGGCGGGCTGCTCGATCATCGCCAAGGCGCCGGAGGAAACGCCGACCTCCGCCGTCCTCACCGTGCGCTGCTTCGAGGAGGCGGGCCTGCCCGCCGGCGTCCTCCAGCTCGTCTTCGGCGTGCCGGCGGAGATTTCCGAGCGCCTCATCGCCTCGCCGGTCATCCGCAAGGTCTCCTTCACCGGCTCGGTGGCGGTGGGTCGCCATCTCAGCCAGCTCGCCGGCCGGCACCTGAAGCGCGCGACGATGGAGCTCGGCGGCCACGCGCCCTTCATCGTCGGGGCGGGTGTCGATCCGGCGCCGGTCGCGGCGCTGGCGGCGCAGATGAAGTTCCGCAATGCCGGCCAGGTCTGCGTCTCGCCGACGCGCTTCCTCGTGCACGAATCCCTCTTCGAGAGCTTCGTTGAGGCCTTCGCCGCCCGCGCCTCGGCGCTGACGCTCGGCTCCGGCCTGGATCCGGCGACGGGCATGGGACCGCTCGCCCAGGCCCGCCGCGTGCAGGCCGTCGAGGCCCTGGTGCGGGACGCCGTCGATGAGGGCGCCGAGATCCGGACGGGCGGGCGCCGCGCCGGCAATCAGGGCTTCTTCTTCGAGCCGACGATCCTGACGACGGTGCCGCTTGCGGCCCGCGTCCTCAACGAGGAGCCCTTCGGCCCGATCGCCGTCGTCAACCCCTTCGCCGCCCTCGACGACGCGATCGCGGAGGCGAACCGCCTGCCCTTCGGCCTCGCGGCCTATGCCATGACCAACGGCCTGGTCGAGGCCGAAAAGCTGGGGGCGGGGATCGAGGCGGGCATGGTCTCGATCAATCATTCGGGCCTCGCCCTGCCGGAAACGCCCTTCGGCGGGATCAAGGACAGCGGCCATGGCAGCGAGGGCGGCGTCGAGGGCCTTCGCGCCTATCTGCAGGACAAGTTCGTCAGCCGGCGGCACGCGCTTGGCGGCTGAGCGCCGGAGCGGAAGAAGCGTTTGTCCGGGCCGGACCGGCGTCTGATAAGGACAGAGCCCGGCCCGCCCGATGCCGCCGTCGGACACGATCGCCCTCGCCGCCGTGTCGGCGCGGAGGATCGCGGCGAATTCGGCAGGCCTCCCCGCCATGGGAGACCGGCTCTTTCAGGGCCGGCGGGTTTCGCGGGCATGGTCCAGGGCATTCGAGACGAGCATGAGGACATGCGCGTCCGCCAGCCGGTAGAGGACGGACCTGCCGTCGCGTCGCCGCGCGACGAGACGGGCGGACAGAAGCACCCGAAGACGCGCCGAGACGGTGGTCAGCCTGCCGCCCGTCGCGACGGCGAGGTCCGAGACCGCCGCCTCTCCCCGCGCCATGTGAACGAGGAGGCGAAGGCGCGCGGGATCGGCCAAGGCGGTGAAGATCGCCACCGCGCCGTCCACATCCTGCTTCGGTGTCGGACTCGTTTCGTTTGCCACGCAACAGTCCATGATCCATTGCAGGTTGCGCGGCAAGGCGCATGCGGCGATCGGGCGCCTGCCATCTTCCCGCGCCGGCCGGCGGCTTGGCGTCGCCTGCCAGACGATTGGCGGGAAGGGCGAGGGCGCCGGGCCGGCGGGGATGGTCAAATCGCGGCATCGGTCGCCGGGCAAGTCTCGCGGCCCTTGCGCGGGAGCATCCTTCATGTCCGGGACAATCTGCCTCCTCACCTGCCGCTCGCGCGGCGACCGCGTCGCGGCGACGATGCGCTTCCCGGCCGGCGCCGAGGGCCGGCCGGCCATCCGCGCCGTCCATGCCGAAGGCCTCGCCTTTGCCTCCTGACCCGGCGCCGGACCAGCGCCGGCACCGCCCTCCCATTCCTTTTCCCCGAACCGGATTGGCCCATGGACATCGATCCCGTCGGCGCGGCCATGGGGTGGGTCGCGGCCTATGGCACCTGCGGCCTCCTCGCGCTGTCCCTGTCGGAACGCTTCGTTCCGGTCCTGCCCTCCTACGGCCTGCTCGTCGCCATCGGCCTCGCGGCGGCGGAAGGCCACTGGCCGCTGCCGCAGGCGCTCGCCGCCTCCATCGCCGGCAGCGTCGGCGGCAGCCTCCTTCTCTACGCCCTCGTCGCCCGGCTCGGCGCGGCGCGCTCGCGCCGGCTGATCCTCGCCATGGCGCGGCTGGTGCGGATCTCCGCCGCCACCGTCGACGGCTGGACGGCGCGGATCGAGAGCCGCCAGGGCCTTCTCGTCTTCACGGCGCAGCTCGTCCCGACCATCCGGCTCCTGGCGCCGGGGCTCGCCGGGCTGGTCCGGCTCGACCACCGCTCCTTCCTGCTCGCCACGACGGCGGGCGTGACCCTCTGGAACGGCGCCTTCATCGGCATCGGCTATGCGAGCGGCCGGCTGGATGCCGATGTCAACGGCTCCTGGGTCGCGCTTCTCGTCCTGGTCGCGCTTCTCGCCGTCGAAGCCCTCGTTTTCCTGGCCTGGCGCCGCTTCGCCCGGCGGGACGGCGGCGCGCGCGGCCCCCTCCCTCGCAAGGTGACGCCATGCTGATCTCGGCCGATCGGTCCTCCTTCTTCCAGGCCTGGCTGCGCGATCCGCTGCGCGTCGCCGCCGTCGCCCCGTCGAGCGGCGCGCTGGCGCGGCTCATCACCGGCGAATTGCGCCCCGGCATGGGGGCGGTCCTCGAACTCGGGCCCGGCACCGGCGCCTTCACCGCCGCCCTCGTCGCGAAAGGCTTCGAGGAACGGGACCTGACGCTGGTGGAGATGGGCGAGGATTTCGCGAGGCTGCTCGCCGCGCGCTATCCCGGCGCGGTGCTGGTGCGGGCGGACGCCGCGCGGCGCGAGCTCGGCGCCCTTCTGCCCGCCCGCCGCCACGCGGCGACGGTCAGCGGCCTGCCGCTGCTCTCGATGGGGCCGAAACGGGTGATCGGGGTCCTGCGCACCGCCTTCGCTGCGATGGAGCGCGGCGGCGCCTTCTACCAGTTCACCTATGCCTGGCGCTGCCCGGTGCCGGACGCGATCCTCGACCGGCTCGGCCTTTCGGCCGTCCGCATCGGCTCGGTGGTCGGCAACCTGCCGCCGGCCAGCGTCTACCGGTTGAGCCGGCGGCGGTGACGGCGGGCGGCGCCTCGTCCCGCGCGTCAGCCATCGAGGCCGAGCGGATCGGGATGGCGCGGCCAGAGGTCGCCTCTCGCCTTGGCATAGGGCGTCCTCGCCGGATCGGTCGGATAGGAGGTCGGCGCCGCGACATAGACGATCTCGGCGGCGACCGGCGCGAAGCCGGCATGGAAGTGATTGGTGGACTTGACCACCAGGAGGTCCTTGGCGGCGAAGTCGAGACCCATATTGGCGAAGATGTCGGGCTCGTAGGTCTGGGTGCGGCCGGTGATCAGGATCACGTCGATCTCGGTGCCGAGAAGGCGGATCGCGGCGGCGCGGCCGAGCGTCACGCGGCTGTTGCGGAAGCTCTGCCAGCCGGCCTCCGCGAGGCCGAGCACCTTCACCCGCGCGTCGAGCGGCGCCCCGCCCTCCGGCCCGGACTTGCCGCCGAAGCGCAGCGCGAGTTCGGCCCCCTCCCCCGCCGCGTGGCAGAAGGACACCGCCACCGGGTCCCAGATCGTCGCGAGCCCGACGCGGCCCTGGTCGCCGCGCTCGACGATGCGCCGGAGGACATGGGTGCCGTCGCCCGCAACGCCGCCGCCGGGATTGTCCCAGACATCGGCAAGCACCACCGGCCTGCCGGGCCGGGCGGCGCGCAGCGTCCGGGCGCGGTCGAGCCCGGCCTCCGTGTCCAGCATCGGCATCGCCGTGTCGCGGCGCAGCTTGTAGAGCTCGCGCCCCAGCCGCGTCGCCAGCGCTTCGGCCTTCGCCCGGTCGCCATCAGCGACGACGACGAGGCGCGTGCCCATCTCCGGCACGTCGCCGGCCATGAAGCCGTGGATCACCGAGATCGACAGGATGCCGTCCCGCCCTTCCAGCGCCTTCAGCCGGTCGACGAAGCCGCGCATCGGCTCGCGGCTCGTCGGGTAGATCGTGATCATGCGGCAGTCGAAGGTCGAGATGACCGGGCGGATCTCGCCCCGGATCGCGCGCAGCGCCAGATCGACGACATGCTCGCCGCGCTCCTCGAAATCGGTATGGGGAAATTCCAGAAAGGCGGCGAAGAGGTCGAGCTGGGCGACGCGCAGCGGCGTCAGATGCGAATGCGGGTCGAACTCGGCCGCCACCGTCACGTCCGGCCCGACGAGGGCCCGCACGCGCTGGAGGAGGTCGCCTTCGGGATCGTCGTAGCCCTGCGCCACCATCGCGCCATGCAGGCCGAGAACGACGCCGTCGACCGGCAGCGCGGCCTGCAACTCGGCGAGGATCGTGTCGCGCAGCCGCTCATAGGTCTGGCGCTGGATCAGGCCGGCGGGCTCGGCCCAGCAGGACGTGCCCTCGATCACGGTGAAGCCCTCGGCCCGGCCGCGCCGCCGCAGGATCGGCACCGGCGACGAGCAGAGCGTCGGCCGGTCGGGATGCTCGCCCGGCCCGGCATAGAAGGCCGCCTCGAAGGCATGGAGATCGGTCGGCACCGGCGAGAAGGTGTTGGTCTCGGTGGCGAGCGAAGCGGTGAAAATGCGCATGGGCGAAGAGTTCCCGGCCGGGCTTCAGGCGAGCGCCGCCCGCACCCAGTCGAGGCGCGGCCGGGGCACCAGCCCGTAATTATAGACGTTCAGCCCGTCGACGCCCTCGGCCCGCCCCGCCGCGACCTTGGCGACGAAATCGGCCTCGTCGCGCATTTCGGGATGGAACAGGCGGTAGCCGAGGCCGAGGAAGCGGTCCGGCCCGACCAGCCGCCGCCCCTCGCGCGCTAGGCGGGCGACGGCCTCCGGCGCCATGTCGTAGGCGCAGAGGACGAGACCGTCGAGGAGCCGTCCGGCCTCGGCCAGATCGACGCCGCCGAGCCAGGCGTCGCGTCCCTCGACGAGGACGAGCCGCGTCGCCGGATCGGCCGCCGCCCGGATCTCGGCGAGGAGGCTCATGACGGGCGTCCGGCGCCAGGCGAGAAATTCGTGGAGCGCCGGCCAGGGGGCGAAGGCGTCGATGCCGCGCGCGGGAAAGTCCGGCAACTGGGGTTCGGGCACGGCGCGCTCGCAGGCGGCGGCGACGAAGCCCCGCACCATCCGCCGCGCCTCGGCCATGTCGATGCCGGCGGCGCCCGCCTGCGCCGTGCAATGGCGGCAGAAGCAGAGCGAGAGCAGGAAGTCGTCCTCCGGCAGCAGTCCGACGCCGTCCTTCTCGTGATGATAGCCGTGGGCGAAGCCCATGAAGCTCGGGCTTTCCAGTTCCAGCCGGTCGGGCCGGTAGCGCGTGGTGATGTCGCGGACGAGCCCCGTCACGTAGCGTCGCGCCGCCGGGCTCGACGGGCAGAGGCTGTAGGAATTCGCATCGTCGAAGGCGGTGCGCGTCACCTCGCCCGGATGCAGCAGGCCGAGACGAGTGTTGTGGAGGCAGACGGTCCAGGCCGAGACGGCCGGGCCGCCCCTTTCCCGTTCGGCGACGAGCGCCGCCAGCATGTCGCCGCCCTCCTCGACATTGCGGGCGACGAGCGGCGCGATCGACGCCTTATCCCAGAGCGCCGGGTCGGGCCGGTAGTAGACCGTGCCGTCCTCGGGAAAATAGACCTTGCGCTTCGGGCTGCGCGGCTGGAGGAAGCGGCCGGCATGATAGGAGACGGCAAGGCTCACCATATCGGCGCCCGCCCGCTCGCGGATGTCGGCCAGGAACTCCGCCATGCCGACATCCTGGATGTCCCAGCTATAGGTCCAGATCGAATTTTGCATCGCGCCGCCTCTGCCTTCGCCCTTCCTCCTAGAGGCCGATCGGGCGGCGGAGGCAAGGGGCCGAAGCTCCGGCGACCGGGGCGGAAGGCCGCTATTCGCCTTCGGTTCCGGTGCCCGCCCGGCGCGCCGGTCCCTTGCGGGCGGCGCGCTCGGTCTCGAAGAGCCGGCGGAACAGCGGATGCGCCACGAGCTCGGCCCTCGGCCCCGAGGCGATCACCGCCCCCTCGCCGAGGATGACGACGCGATCGGCCAGCGCCACCGTCTCGGCGCGATGGGCGACGACGACGATGGTGCGCGAGGGGCCGAGTTCGGCGATCGCCCGGTTGACGTCGTCGAGCGCCGCGCCGTCCACCGCCGAGGTCGGCTCGTCGAGAAGGACGATCCGGCCCGGCGCCAGGAGCAGCCGCGCCAGGGCGACGCGCTGGCGCTCGCCGCCGGAGAGCTTCGCGCCGCGATCGCCGACGATGGCGGCGAGGCCCTCCGGCAGGCGGGCGAGCAGCGGGTCGAGCCCGGCCTGCGCGGCGGCGGCGGCGATCTCCGCCTCGCCTGCCTCCGGCGCGCCGTAGCGGATATTCTCGGCGAGCGAGGCATGGAACAGGAAGACGTCCTGGCTCATCACCGAGACGGCGCCGCGCAGCGCCGCTTCGTCCCAGGCGCCGAGCGGCAGATCGCCGGCGAGGATCGTGCCCGCCTCCGGCGCGGCGAAACCGGCGAGAAGGTCGAGAAGCGTCGACTTGCCGGCGCCGTTCGGGCCGACCAGCGCCACCACCTCGCCCGGCCGAGCCTCGATCGACACGTCCCGGAGCGCCGGACGGCCGGCGCCGGGATAGGAGAAGGAGACGTTGCTGAGCTCGACGGATAGCGGTCCGTCGCGGGCGCCGCCCCGGCGCGGCGCCAAGGGCGGCAGCGTCGCGAGAAGGTCCGAGATCCGGCGCATCGTGCCTCGGCATTGCTGGAACTGCCGATAATAGCGTCCCGCCAGCGCGAAGGGCTCGGACAGAAGCTCCATATAGGCGACGAAGGCGACGAGCTGGCCAGGCGTCAGCTCGTCGCGCGAGACGAGATAGGCGCCGAGCCAGACGACGATGACGAGGCCGAGGAGATGGATGATCTCCAGAGCCGGTTCCAGGCGGGCGCCGATCCGCCCGGCCTCGATCTCCGCCTGCTGGAGGTCCCGCGCGGCGGCGTCGAGACCGGCGATCTCGCGCTGCTCCCGGCCGAAGGCCTTCACCGTGCGCATGCCGCCGAGAAGCTGCTGCAACCGGCCGCCGAGCCGGGCATGGGCGGCATTGGCCGTCTTTTCCAGCCCGGCGAGCGGGCGCCCGATCGCCTGCGAGCTCAGCGTCGCCGCCAGGAGCACGGCGAGAACCGTGCCGGCGAGCCAGAGATGGGTGACGGCCATGACGGCGAGGACGCCGAGCACCGTCATCGCGGCGAAGGGCACGTCGGCGATCAGATAGATCGCGTGTTTGTCCAGCACCTCAGCGTCGTTCATGATGCGATGGCCGATCTCGCCGCCCTTCGCCTTCTGAAAGAAGGCGAGCGGCTGGGCGATCAGGCGCGCATAGAGGATATGGCGCAGCCGAAAGGTGGCTGCCGCCACGAGCTCCGCCTCGCGCCGCAGATAGAGGCGATGGGTCCAGTAGAGCGTGACGATCACGCCGAGCATGACGGCGCCATATTCGGCGAGCCTCGGCAGGCCGGTCTTCGCCACCGCCGCGTCGACCGTCCGCCCGAGCAGAAGCGGCAGGACGAGCTCGCAGGCCCAGACGGCGAGGAGAAGGAGCGCGAAGCCCGTCATGTCGCGCCAAGCCGGAGCGAAGGCGCGGACGAGAAGCCGGACCGGCGCGTCCTCCGCCCGCTCCGCCGGCATCATGGCAAGCTCAGCGCGCGGCGAAGGTCCTTGCCGAGATGGAACATGCGCTGGTGGCTCGTGCCGTCGTAGAATTCGAGCTTGTCGGCGAGACAGCGCCGGCGCAGCTCGGCGTCGATCGCGGCGGCGCTCGCCTCGGCGGGATCGGCCCCGTCGGTCGCGATCACGAAGCCCCATTCGCTCCAGAAGCTCGGCACGAAGGTGGTGTAGCTGCGCGCATGGCGGAAGACCGGCGCGAGCGCCGCGCGCAGGCGGCGATGGTCCTCGAACTCGTTGGCGCTGCATTCCATGCCCTGGACGACGAGCATGCCCTGCGCCGTGAGCCGGCCGCGCAGCGCGCGATAGAATTCCGTCGTATAGAGCGCTTCCGCCGGGCCGTCCGTGAAGGAATCGACGACATCGACCACGGCGAGATCGAAGGTCTCCTCGCAGCCGGCGACGAAGCCGGCGCCGTCGCCGATCACCAGTTCGAAGCGCGGATCGTCGAAGGCGCCCTGGTGCCAGGTCGGCAGATGCCGGCGGCAGAGCGCCACGACCTCGGGATCGAGATCGACCATGACGACCCGCTCGACGCTCGGATGGCGCAGCGCCTCGCGCGCCGAGGCCCCCTCGCCGCCGCCGATGATCAGCACCCGGCGCGGCGCGGAGAGCGCCACCAACGCCGGCTGCATCAGCGCCTCGTGATAGATATATTCGTCGTCCTCGGTCGATTGCAGCGCGCCGTCGAGAAAAAGCATGCGGCCGTAATCGGCGACATCGACGATCTCGACCTTCTGGTAGGCCGTCTGCTGCGTGACGACCGGCCGGCAACCGCGAAACCAGTGTCCCTCCGCCTCGTCGACATAGTCGACCAGCGCATCGGCATCGGACGAGCGTCCCGTCTCGGTCCTATCCGCCATCATGCCCGCCCCCTCCGCGGCGACGGGCGGTCCGGAATCCTCAGGCGCGTCCAACCCGGCCTCCCCAACCAGTCGGATGACAATCGCGGGCCGTTTGGGCCGACCCGCTTCGCGAGCTTAGCCGATCGCGGCGGGATGTCACGATGCGACCTTGCGGAAGAACGGGAGGAAATCGCGGCCGGCCTTATTGTTTCGCCGGTTCACGGTCGCGGGGCGGCGCGCTCAAGCAGTCGGTAACCGGAAGCCGCTATGTCTTGGACCACCACCGAGGAGACGATCGATGCGCCGCCTGCTGTTTCTACTTGCGATTGTTTCGGCCGGCGCGCTCGCCGCCTGCCAGACGAACGGAAACTCTTCCGACGGCATCACCTATTCGAAGTCGAACGCGAATAAGGCGAAGACCGACGATCCGATCGCGGCGCTGAAGAAATACTGAGCCGGCATCCCGCCCGGCGAAAGCTGACAAGCGGCGCGACGAACCGCGCCGCCGGCGAGGAATGAGACGGTGCGGAACAGGGCCGGCCCCGTTCCGCGATGGCCGTCAGGACGCGCGGGCCGGGCGGGCGCCCTTCGGCTCCGCGCGCTTCGGCATCGGCAGGAGACCCTCGCGCTGCGCCTGCTTGCGGAGCGCCTTGCGCGCGCGGCGAACGGCTTCCTGCTTCTCGCGCACCCGCTTTTCCGACGGCTTCTCATAGGCGCGGCGCGCCCGCATTTCCCGGAAGACGCCCTCGCGCTGGAGCTTGCGCTTCAGAGCCCGCAGCGCCTGCTCCACATTGTTGTCGCGAACGTCCACCTTCATGCCGTCTCCTTCTCGGGCTGACTTATCGATTCGATCGTGGTCGGCGGGCTACTTGCGCGCCGCCTGCTTTCTGGCCGGCCGCGCGGTCTTCGCGGGAACCGGCGGCGCTAGCGCGTCCCGTTCCTCGCGGAGCTTGCGCAGCCTTGCGGTCTTGTCCTCGGTCGCCTTGGCCTCGGCGGCGATCAGGCGCATGGCGGCACCCTTCTCATGGCGGTCCGATTCGACACGGAACACCCCATTCGCCCGCGCCTGCAGCGCGTCGCTGTCTTCTGCCATCGGTTCTGCTTTCGGTCGGCCGGGAATGTGACGGAGTCGCGCAGTGGCACGAGAAACCCGGCAGAGAGGCTGCTATCGATCCTTCATCTAGGGCGGAGTGGCCGTAAGGCACGTCCCGCCGCCCTCGAAGAAGCCGATGATCGCGACGCCCCGCGACAGGCCTCTCGCGCCGGAACCGGCGCGACCTCGTCCCCGATCCCGGCATCCCGAGGCGCCGGTCGCCCTGGCCGGGCGCCGGCGGGAACGCGCGGCTTCAGAGCGCCTGGATGTTGCCGGCGGCCTGCTTGCCGGTCCGGCGATCGGCGATCAGCTCGTAGCTGAGCTTCTGGCCTTCGAAGAGGCTGGTAAGACCGGCCCGCTCGACCGCGCTGATATGCACGAAGGCGTCCGGGCCGCCGTCATCCGGCTGGATGAAGCCGAAGCCCTTCTGCGTGTTGAACCACTTCACGGTTCCCGTCGCCATGGGAGACCTTTCTAGACACGAATATAGAGTGACAGAGCGCAGGAGTTGCGCACTGTTCGGACCGACTGTCGAGGGGAAATTAGATGAACAAGCACCCAATAGGGCGCGAGGCCAAATGATCCGGCCGTCTATCGATGGCCGTAACCTACGCTGATTATCCGACATTACAACCCCACCGGCGCGATTCATGCCGGAGGGGCCTCGGAGCGTCGCCGATCCCGGTCCTTCGTTCGCCGCTCTCGCCCGAAACGACGAGAGCGCCCCGCCTGTCGGCCCAAGGGCCCGATGGTGATCCCGACTGGATTCGAACCAGTGACCCTCAGATTAGGAATCTGATGCTCTATCCTGCTGAGCTACGGGACCGCCGGCCTTCAGAAATAGCGGATGCGGCGGTGCGCGCCAATAGCCAATCCGGGGACGCCTGCTTTCTCAGTCCTTCTCGGCGCTTGCCTGCGCGATGAGGATGGCCCGCCCCTGCCGCAGGGTGACGGTGACTTCCGCGCCGGTCGCCTCGTTCGACTGGGTGAGGATGGACGTGAAGGGCAGCGCGACATCGTTCAGCGGCCAGCGGGCGCCGGCGATCGACAGGCCTTCGAGATCGCCGAACTTCAGGATCGAGAAGGCGGCGCCGGGCACCGTCGCGAGCCGCGTCTCGCCGGGCCGCAGCGGCACCGCGTGCTCGCGTCCGTCGAAGAGCGCCACCCGATGCCCGGCCTCGGCATAGCGCAGCGCCAGCACGAGATGGGCGAAGGCATGGTCGGTGCGCGGCCCGCCGAGCGCCCCGACGAGCAGGAGGTCGGTGGCGCCGCGCCGGAGCGCCTCCTCGATGGCGATCTCGCCATCCGTCATGTCCTTGTCGCGCGGGAAGGCGGCGCGGGGCACGGCGGGATGGCGCGCCGCGAGCTCGGCCGAGGCCGAATCGAAATCGCCGACCCAGAGTTCCGGTTCGAGGCCGAGCGGCTCCGCATGCGTCATGCCCCGGTCGGCGGCGAGGACCCGGCAGCGGGCGACGGCCCGGCGCAGGGCTTCGGTCGGGGCGATGGGGCCGGCGAGGAGAATGACGAAACGGCTCATGCGCGGCGCCATAGCGCCGAAACACGCAAAGCGAAAGCCGGGCGCTTGCGCCGGCGCCGCCGCTCGCCTAACCTTCGCTCCGCTCACACGGGGTGCCCATTCGGGCTGAGAGGCGGCTTCCGCCAACCCGCTGAACCTGATCCGGTTCGCACCGGCGGAGGGATGGCGAGCATCCGCGGCTGGATTTCTAGAGCGGCGGCATCCCTTCGTCGGCGGCGTGCCGCCCCTCGCGAAAGGTGCCCGTCTTGCGTCGCTCGGCTCTCGCCCTCCTTCTCGGCCTCGCCGCCGTCTTCACCGCCGCCGCCCCGGCGGGCGCGGCGGACAAGCCCGTCCTCACCGTCTATACCTATGACAGCTTCCTGCCCGACTGGGGTCCGGGGCCGAAGCTCGAAGTCGCCTTCGAGAAGACCTGCGGCTGCGACCTGAAATGGGTCGGGCTCGGCGACGGCGTCGCCATCCTCAACCGGCTGAAGCTCGAAGGCGGCACGACCAAGGCCGATGTCGCGCTCGGCATGACGGCCGAGATGGTGCCGGAAATGAAGGCGACCGGCTTCTTCGCCCCGAGCGGCGCCGATCTCGCCCGGCTCGACGTGCCCGGCGGCTGGGCGGACGAGACCTTCGTGCCCTTCGACTACAGCTATCTCGCCTTCGTCTACGACACCGAGAAGATGAAGACGCCGCCGAAGAGCCTCGACGATCTCGTCGACGGCGATCCGGCCGAGAAGATCGTCATCGAGGACCCGCGCAACTCGACGCCCGGCCTCGGCTTTCTCCTCTGGATGAAGGCGGTCTATGGCGAGGCGGCCGCCGAGAAATGGCAAAAGCTCAGCGCCCGCATCCTCACCGTCACGCCCGGCTGGAGCGAGGCCTACAATCTCTTCACCACCGGCGAGGCGCCGATGGTCCTCAGCTACACGACCTCGCCCGCCTATCACATGATCGAGGAGAAGACGGAGCGCTATCAGGCGGCCGGCTTCGCCGAAGGGCAGTATCTCCAGGTCGAGCTGGCGGCGCGCCTCGCCGCCTCCAGGCAGCCGGATCTCGCCAAGGCCTTTCTCGCCTTTCTCGTCTCGCCGGAAGCGCAGGCCATCCTGCCGACGACCAACTGGGCCTATCCGGTGACGAAGCCGGCGACGCCGCTGCCCGCCGCCTTCGACAAGCTGGTCCAGCCGACGAAGCCCCTCGTCGTGCCGGCCGAGGCGGTGGCGGCCAACCGCAAGGCCTGGACGGACGAATGGCTGAAGGCGCTCGGCCGCTGACGCCCCGTCCCTTTCCCGATCCGGATCGCGCCTGGAAGCTCGGCGGCGGCCTCGCCGCCGCGCTCGCCGTCTGGCTGTTTCTCGGCCTGCCCTTCGCCGCGCTCCTCACGCAGGCGGCGGAGGGCGACCCGACCCTCCTCGCGACCGATGCCTATCTGCGGGGCGTCGTCCTGTTCACGCTCGAACAGGCGGCTCTGTCCGCCCTTCTCTCGGTCGCCGGCGCCGTGCCGCTGGCGCTCGCGCTCCACCGCACGCGCTTTCCCGGCCGCGGACTGGTGCTGCGCCTCTTTCTCCTGCCGCAGGCGCTGCCCGTCCTGGTCGGCGCGCTCGGCATCCTGGCGCTCTGGGGCCGGGCCGGCCTCGTTTCGGAAGGGCTGGCGGCGCTCGGCCTGCCGCGCCTCGACATCTACGGCCTGCCGGGCATCCTCCTCGCCCATGTCTTCTTCAACCTGCCGCTGGCGACGCGGCTGCTCTATGCGCGGCTCGACGCCGTGCCGGCGGAAAGCTGGCGGCTCGCCGGGCAACTGGCGCTGCCGGCGGCGACCACCTTCCGGCTGATCGAGATGCCGGCGCTGCGCGAGGGCCTCGCCGGCGCGGCGAGCCTCACCTTCATGATCTGCGTCACCAGCTTCACGCTCGTCCTCGTCCTCGGCGGGGGTCCCGGCGCGACGACGCTGGAGGTCGAGATCTATCAGGCGCTGCGCACCGATTTCGATCCGGGCCGCGCGGTGATCCTGGCGCTCGCGCAGATCGTGCTGACGGGCCTCTTCCTCCTCGTCGCGACGCGGCTCGGGCCGCGCCTCGACGCCGCCTTCACGCTCGGCCGGCCGGCCCGGCGTTTCGACCGGCGCGGCCGGGCCTTGCGCCTTCTCGACGCGGCGGCGATCGCGCTCGGCCTCGCCTTCGTGCTGTCGCCCTTCGTCGTGGTAGTCCTGCGGGGCCTCGGCGCCGACCTCCTCCGCCTTCTCGGCGAAGCGGCGGTGCGCGACGCGCTTCTCACCAGCGCGGCCATCGGCTTCGCCGCCTCCTGCCTCGCCCTCGTCTTCACCCTTTCGCTCCTCTTCGCGCGCGAGGCCTGGCGCGGCAGCGGACGGGTCGGGGGCACCGCCATCGACCTCTCCGCCAGCCTCGTCCTCGTCGTGCCGCCGATCGTCACCGGCGCCGGCTGGTTCCTGCTCCTGCGCCGCTGGACCGACGCCTTCGCGCTCGCCCCCATCCTGGTGGTGACGACGAACGCGGTGATGGCGATGCCATTTCTCCTTCGCCTTCTCGGGCCGCCGCTCACCGAGGCACTGGCGCGCCACCGCCGGCTGGCGGACCATCTCGGGCTCCGCGGCTGGTCGCGGCTGCGCCACGTGGAAGGACCTGCGCTCGCCGGCCCCCTGGCGCTCGGCTTCGCGCTCGCTCTGTCGCTGTCGCTCGGCGATCTCGGCGTCGTCGCCCTGTTCGGCAACGAGAATTTCGTCACCCTTCCCTATCTCCTCTACCAGCGCATGGGCAGCTACCGGACGATGGACGCGAGCGGCCTCGCGCTCATCCTCGGCACCGCGAGCCTCGTTCTCGTGGCGCTGGCGGAGGGCTTCGCCCTCAGCCGGACGAGGAACCGCCGATGACCGTGCCCGCCCTCGTCCTCGACGGCCTCGCCTATCGCTACGAAGGCCAGGAGATGCGCTTCGATCTGACGGTGGAGGCGGGCGAATGGCTGGCGGTGATCGGCCCGAGCGGGGCCGGCAAGTCGACCCTTCTCGATCTCGCCGCCGGCTTCCTGCGCCCGCAAGGCGGCCGCGTCCTCATCGCGGGGCGCGACGTCACCACCCTGCCGCCGGCCGAGCGGCCGCTCGGCTTCGTCTTCCAGGAGAACAATCTCTTCGCCCATCTCGACACGTTTCGGAACGTGGCGCTCGGCATCGCGCCGGATCTGCGCCTCGACGCCGCCGCGCGGGCGCGGGTGGAGGCGGCGCTCGACGCCGTCGGCCTCGCCGGCTTCGGAACGCGCCGGCCGGGCGAGATGTCGGGCGGCGAGCGCCAGCGCGTGGCGCTGGCCCGCGCCTTTCTGCGCGAGCGCCCGCTTCTCCTTCTCGACGAGCCCTTCGCCGCCCTCGGCCCGGCCCTGCGGCGCGAGATGCTCGACCTCCTCGAACGGCTGCGCGCCGCGCGCGGTCGATCCAGTCTGGCGATCGTGATGGTGACGCATCACCCGGAAGACGCGCGCGGCCATGCGGGCCGCACCGCCTTCGTCGCGGACGGGCGCATCGCCGCCCTCGGCGACACGGCCGACATTCTCGCCGCGCGCTCCGAGGCGGTCGCCGCCTATCTGGGGCTCTAGATTTTTGCGATGCGGTAGAGGGAACGTATTTCAGTCCGAATTCGCTCCTACCGCCGAGGGGTTCGGTGGTATCGCCTGAACAATTCGCTCGGAGACGAGATTTGAGGAGCCTTGTGTCTCTCAAGTCATTCCGTTCGGATGGGCGGGCACGCTACGAGAATCGATCGTGAACGGCGAGTCGTCGGAGACGGCGGCGAACCGGGGAAGAGCAAGGGACGAGACGCTGCGCATGCTGGCGACGCCATCATTGCCGATTTTTCCGATCGCCGGGCCGCGCCGCCGCGCGGGCGGAATCGCGCGTCTCGCCGCCGCCCTGTTTCTCGTCTCGACGGTCAGTGCCTGCACCTCGATCGGCAACAGCCTGCAGGAGGCCGCCGACAGCGAATCGGCCAAGCTCCAGAGCGGCTACATGCCGGGGCCGGCGCGCGATCCCGTCACCTTCGAGGGCGTGCAGAAGGGCGACCCGCAATCGCCCATCGGCCAGTCGCAGCATCCGAAGATCCTCGCGGCCTATGGCGGCGCCTATAACGATCCGAAGCTCGAGCAGACGCTGGCCACCATCGTCGGCCGCCTCGCGGCGGTGACGGACGACGCGACGCGCGCCTATCGCATCACGGTGCTGAACTCGCCGAACGTCAACGCCTTCGCCCTGCCGGGCGGCTATCTCTACGTGACGCGCGGCCTGCTCGCCCTCGCCAACGATTCGGCCGAGGTCGCGGCGGTGATCGCCCATGAGATGGGCCACGTCACCGCCAATCACGGCATCGAGCGCCAGCGGCGCGAGCAGGCGGTGGAGCTTGCCGGCCGCGTCGTCAACGAGGTGCTGGCCAGCGACGCGGACGGGCGCGCCGCGCTCGCCCGCAACCGGCTGAGCCTCGCCAGCTTCTCGCGCAACCAGGAACTCCAGGCCGACGCGCTCGGCATCCGCCAGATCGGCCGCGCCGGCTACGACGCCTTCGCGGCGGCGCGCTTCCTGAAGGCGATGGACGCCTATTCGCATTTTCGCAACGCCTTCCAGGCCGAGAATCCCAATCTCGATTTCCTGGCCTCGCATCCCGGCACGCCGCAGCGCATGGAACTCGCCGAGAACCATGCCCGCCAGTTCGGCGCGCCCGGCACCGGCCTCACCGACCGCGACCGCTATCTCGCCGGCATCGACGGCATGCTCTTCGGCGACTCGGCCGTGGAAGGCTATGTGCGCGGCCACGACTTCTATCATCCGGGCCTCGGCATCACCTTCCGCGTGCCGGAGGGCTTCGTCATCGACAACACCGCCGAGGCGGTGCTGGCGACCGGGCCGGACGACACCGCGATCCGCTTCGACGGCGTGGCGCTGCCCGAGACGACGCCGCTGAAGGACTACATCATGAGCGGCTGGATCGGCGGTCTCGACCCGTCGAGCATCCGGCCGGAGCGCATCGGCAATCTGGAAGCGGTCTCGGCCCGCGCCACCGGCGGCGAATATGTCTTCGACGTCACGGTGATCCGCATCGGCGGACAGGTCTATCGCTTCCTGACGGCGATGCCGAGCGCCTCCGGCGAGGCGATCCAGCGCACGGCCGAGGGCGTCGCCAATTCCTTCCGGATGCTGACGCCGGAAGAGAAGAACTCGCTGAAGCCGCTGCGCATCCGCATCGTCGCGGCCAAACCCGGCGACAGCGTGAGCTCGCTCGCCCGGAAGATCGTCGGCGTCGACCGGAAGGACGAAATGTTCCGCCTCCTCAACGAGATCGAGCCGAATGGCGAGGTCCAGGCCGGCACGCGCTACAAGATCATCGCCGAATAGGGGACCGTCCCTTTTCGATACGGCCCGGCATATGCGGTCTCCCGCTTCGGTCCGTTTGCGCCCGTGGCGCGAAGGAAGACGGGAACGAGCACCCAATAAGAAAACATGCTTCACCGGCCCTCGGCGGACGGTGCGGTCGCGGCCTGGAAAGCATTCGAGCGGACGGTGAGGCTTTCGGCGATGAAGTCCACGAAAGCCCGAACTTTGGGCGAGAGCTGGCGGTTCGACGGCCAGACCAGCGAGAGCGAGCCGAACGGTCGCATGAACGACGTCAGCACCGGGATCAGCATGCCAGCTTCGATCTGATCGGCTGCGACATAGACGGGTAGATGGGCGAGCCCCATTCCACCGAGCGCTGCCCGCATGCCGGCGTCGGTGTTGTTGAAGACGAAGCTTCTCGGCAGGATCAGACGCTCATGTGGCGGCTGGAACGCCCATGAGGCGATACGGCCGCTGGACGGGTATTTGAAGTGAATGCATGCATGCTGAGCCAAGTCGGACGGCGTGACGGGCCGCCCGCGATCCCGCAGGTAGTCCGGATGACCACAAACGACGAAATGCTGATCGCCAAGTAAACGGCCGATCAATCCGGTATCCGCGAGTTCGCCGCTGCGGATCGCGACATCCAATCCCTCCGCCACGAGATCGACGACGCGGTCCTCGAAATCGACATCCAGTTCGACCTCGGGAAAGCGCCGCGCGAAACGAGGCAAGATCGGCATGAGAAGATGATGGCCGACGATGTGCGGCACACTGATCCGCAGACGTCCGGAAGGACGCTGGCGACTTTGAAGCATGACGGCTTCCGCCTCCCGCAGATCCTCCACGATTCGCTTGCAACGCACATAGAAGCTCGCCCCCTCCTCCGTCAGGCCGATGCTGCGGGTGGTGCGATGGAGCAACCTCACGCCCAGACGAGTTTCGAGACGGGAAACCGCCTTGGCGATTGCGGAAGGGGACACTCCGACCACTCGCGCCGCCGCGACGTAGCTGCACTGCTCGGCAGCATGCACGAAGGCGATGATTCCCGTCAGTCCGTCCATCCGTCCGCTCGATTGCCGACATTTCGTCTTTTATATTCCGCCTCTAGGCCTTCTTTACAGCGATTGCCGAAAAATTATCCTGCCTCCCGGATTCACAAGGCGAGCGTCGCCATCCGCGAGGAACATCTCGATGCGTGAACGTCGAATGGGATCATCATCCGGCCGGCCGCCGGGCAACCCCGTCGCGCTGGTGGCGATGCTGGTATTCTTCGGACTGGCTGCGGTGGGCCTGCCGCTTCCGGCATTGCCGATCCATATCGTCCGGCGATTCGGCTCGGACATGAACACGGTCGGCTGGTTGATGGCGATGCAATCCATGGCGACCCTCCTCGGCGGCCCATGGGCCGGCCGCATGGTCGATCGTCGCGGCGCGCGATACGTGGTCACGCTGGGGCTGGTTGCCATGCTGAGCAGCGGTTTAGCCTACGGAAGCGCTACGCTCGGCCTCGCCGGCGATCGCATCGAGGTCGGCTGCATTCTCGCGGGTCGCGTTCTGAGCGGCTTGGGTGAGGGTCTGGTCGTCACGGGCGCCGGCACATGGGTCGTGGGTTCGGCCGGAATGGACAAGGCAGGTTCCGCCATGTCGTGGATCGGTCTCGCCATGTTCGGAGGCCTGGCCGCCGGTGCTAGCGTCGGGGCCTTATGGGAGCTTCCGGCAGTCTCTGGCCTGATCGTGGGCGCGGCAATCGTCGGGCTTGCCACCACGACAATCATACCAGTGCCTCGCATTCAGGCGATCGCGAGCCGGCCGCCTCTCTCGCGTGTCATCGCCGTGGCGAGTTGGCCAGGCCTTACGCTTGGCCTCTCGGCCTTCGGCTTTGCCATAGTCTCGTCCTTTGCAGCCCTGCTATTCGATTCCAGGGGGTGGAAAGGCGGCGAAATGGCAACCGCCTTCTTCGCCTGCGGACATGTCGGCGCCCGCATCCTTCTTTGGAAACTGCCCGATAGGGGTGGAAACCTGCGGCCGACCCTCGCCCTCATTCTCGCGGAATGCGCGGGGATTCTCCTGATATCGGCGGCTTCGACACCGACGCTTTCGCTTGTCGGCGCAGCACTCACGGGCTTCGGGTTCTCTATGATCTACCCGATCATGGCGGTGCTGATGCTCCAAGACACACCGCCTCATGTACGCGGCACGGCGATCGGCATCTATGATGCCTTCTTCGATATGGCCATGGGCTCGGCCGGCATCGTTTCGGGGTGGCTGGCGGCGCGGCGGGGATTGCCATTCGCCTTCTTCTTCGCCGCTTCCCTCGTCGCCATCAGCGGCGCCATGGCCATCGCCGCTTTCAGATCGCGACGCTCCCGGCTCGTCTCAGATGCCGCAGCGGTTGCGTCTCGGGCATGGCGAAACCGGCATCGTGACGATCACTCGCGAAACGCCTCGCCATTCGATCCCGAGCTTTGACGCAGCCGGAAGATAGGCGTGGAAGACTGTCGGCCGCCAGTCTCCCTCCCGATCGGCGGACCGGTCGCGACCGACCCGTTCAGGCTCTGACAAAGAGACGGAACCAAACTTTCAGCTGACGAAGGCGGTCTGGTCCGGAATGGCGGTGAGGAGGGCGGCGCGCAGCTTTTCCAGGGCACGGGTCTCGATC
Source organism: Aureimonas endophytica (assembly GCF_014642635.1). Taxonomy (GTDB): domain Bacteria; phylum Pseudomonadota; class Alphaproteobacteria; order Rhizobiales; family Rhizobiaceae; genus Plantimonas; species Plantimonas endophytica. Next base: position 170,322 of record NZ_BMIQ01000009.1, on the reverse strand, counting down.
TGGCGGACGCGCTCCTTGGAAATGCCGAGCTTGGTGCCGAGCGCCTCCAGCGTCTCGCCCTCGTCCTGCAGCCGGCGCTCGCGGATGATCTTCAATTCGCGATCGCTGAGCACGTCGAGCGCGGAGTTGAGCCAGGTCACCCGGCGCTCCTCGTCGATCGAATTGGAGACCATCTCGTCCGGCAAGGGATCGTTGGCGACGAGGAAGTCCTGCCGGTCGGCGCTGCCGGAATCGTCTTCGAGCAGCGGCGCGTTCAGCGAGGAATCCGGGCCGGACAAGCGGGAATCCATCAGCGCGACATCGCCTTCCGAAACCTTCAGCGCGGTCGCGATCTCGCGATACATGTCGGCGCTGGAAAGGCTCTCCGACCCCTGGCTGAGGCGGGCGCGCAGCCGGCGGAGATTGAAGAACAGAGCCTTCTGGGCCGAGGACGTGCCGCCGCGCACGATCGACCAGTTGCGCAGGATATAGTCCTGGATCGAGGCGCGGATCCACCATGTCGCATAGGTGGAGAAGCGCACCTCGCGCTCCGGCTCGAAGCGGGCGGCGGCCTCCAACAGGCCGACATGACCTTCCTGGATGAGATCGTTCATCGGCAGGCCGAAATGCCGGAACTTGGCGGCCATGGAGATGACGAGGCGCATATGGGCCGAGGTGATCTTGTGGAGCGCCGCCTGGTCCTGCTGCTCCTTCCACCGCACCGCCAGCTCGTACTCTTCCTCGCGTTCGAGATAGGGGGCCGCCATGGCGGCTCGGATCATCGTGCGGCGTGCGGATTGAGATCTCATAGCGAACCCCATTGCTGTGAGCGGGTCTTTGGGGACCCATCTGCGCAAGACGCCGCGAAGGCGCACGCATCTGTTCACAGACAACGTGGGGAGGCGGGGAAACGTTCCCGCAGGGTGAAACTTTCCGGTTGAGTTGGCGCAAGGATCGCCAAAGGCAAGCCCCGACAAGGATCGCACTGTTATCAAACGCGAATTTCGAAAGCGTGGAGCGCCGGAGCGGCAAGGGCGCGGCGAAGTCCGGTCGCGCGAAACAAAACTCGGCGGAACAAAAAAATCGGCCGCGCGAGGCGCGGCCGATCGGAAAGCGTTGCGATGGCGCTGAGGGATCAGGCCGCCTCGACCTCGGCATCGGCCTCGTCGCTGTCATTGGCTTCGTCGCCGGGCTTCACGCCACGGCGGGGGCCCTTGTTGAGATTCACCTCGATCAGGCGCACGGCCTCGGTCTCGGAGACTTCCTGCACGGCGGCCAGTTCGCGCGCCATGCGGCCGAGGGCGGCCTCGTAGAGCTGGCGCTCGGAATAGGACTGTTCCGGCTGGCTCTCGGCGCGATAGAGGTCGCGCACCACCTCGGCGATCTGGATCAGGTCGCCCGAGTTGATCTTGGCGTCATATTCCTGCGCGCGGCGGCTCCACATGGTCTTCTTCACGCGCGCGCGGCCCTGGACGACCTTCAGCGCGCGCTCGACGAAATCGGTCTCGGACAATTTGCGCATGCCGACGCTCTCGGCCTTCGCCACGGGCACCTTCAGCCGCATCTTATCCTTGTCGAAATCGATCACGAACAGTTCGAGCTTCATGCCGGCGACGATCTGCTCCTCGATCGCCACGATCTGGCCGACGCCATGGGCCGGATACACGATGCTCTCGCCCGTCTTGAAGGAAGGACGCTGCGAAACCGACTTCTTCTGAATGGAGGTCATACGCTTGCCTAAACTCCCTGTTGTGCCCGGCCATGACAGCCGCTAGACACGGGCGGCGGTGCTTCGCACCACGGATTGCATCGGCTCCGGACCACGGAGCAACAGCGCGCCCGCCAGGGGGACATGCCTTTCGCCCAAAAGCCTGCCACCCGCTGGGAGGGGAGCGGCATAGCGGAAGCGGAAGGCAGATCGTCCCTAGAGGGTTACGAAGCGGTGGGAAGCCTTCTGGCAAGGCTTTTCGCTCGACTGTTGCAGGAATAATACCCTCTTACGCCGCAAAATTCAAGTTTTGCGGCGACTGCGTGCGCCCATGCGCCGCGTGACGGCCAAAAGATCGGCCGGAAGGCCCGAACAACCCGGCAGAACCGGCAAAATCTTAAAATATCGTTGAAATTCAGCGGCACCGGGCCGGCCCTTCGGCCTCCCGGCGCCTCGTCATCCGTTGTGCGGCGAGCGAATCAGGCGTCGCCCTGTCCGGGCTCGGCCGAGAAGTACTTCTCGAACTTCCCCGTTTCGCCGTCATAGGTCTTGGCATCGGCCGGCGCGTCGCGCTTGATGGCGATATTGGGCCATTGCACCGCGTAATCGGCGTTGATCTTCAGCCATTTGTCGAGATTCGGCTCGGTGTCGGGCTTGATCGCCTCGGCCGGGCATTCCGGCTCGCAGACACCGCAATCGATGCACTCGTCCGGGTGGATGACGAGCATGTTCTCGCCTTCGTAGAAGCAATCCACCGGACAGACCTCGACGCAGTCCATGTATTTGCACTTGATGCAGTTGTCGGTGACGACGTAGGTCATGCTGTCCTCGGCGATGGGACCCGGCGGCCTCCGGCCGGCGAACCCGATGTTCCTGCGGAAGGCGTGGCGCGGCGGGAGGCTCGCGGCGGGACCTCTCCGCCCGTGATCCTCGACCTAGCGGCTGCGGCGGGGGCCTGCAAGGGCAAAGGCCACCGCGCGCGGGGCCGGATGCGCAAAGCCGTTTCCTTTTACGCCCCCTCGCCGCCGTCGGGGGCGGCCGACGGGGTGCCGAGATCCTCGTAGAGCTGCCGCGCCTCGGGCGCCGGCCCGCGCCGCTCGCCGGCGTCGAGAATGCGCAACACGCGGATCTCGCGCGGCATGGCGAGCGTCAGGACGTCGCCGGGGCGGACGAGCCGCGAGGCGCTGGCGATCTTCTCGCGATTGACCCGCACGGCGCCGGAAACAGCCAGCTTCTGGGCGAGGCTGCGCGATTTCACGATGCGGGCGAAGAACAGCCACTTGTCGATGCGCTGCGCCTCGCCCGTCATCGGGTCGATTACTTGCCGAGCTTGTCGCGCAGCGCGGCGAGCTTGGCGAAGGGCGAGTCGGGATCGATCGCCCTCGGCTTCGGCGGCTGGCCTTGCGGCTTATCGAAGCGGCGTGGCTCGCCCGCCGGCGCGCCGCCGGGCTTACGCTCGCCCTCCGGCCGGCCGCGATGCCGCTCACCGCCGCCCGGCCGGTTGCCGGCGCCGCGCCCCTCGCCGTCCCCACCCTTCTTCGGGAAGGGCGGACGCTTCTGGAAGGCGCGCTGCTCGTCGCGGCGCGGCGCGGCGCCCTGCCCTTCGGCCGGCGCGCCCTGCGCCTCGCCGCCCTGGCCGTGCGGCCGGCGCGAACGGTGGCCGGCGCCGGCCTCCTGGCGATGGTTCGGACGGTTGCCGTGGCGCGCGCCCTCGCGGCTGCGCCCGTCATGCCGGCCGCCCGGCCGCCAGACCTGGATGAGCTTCGGCGGCTCGGCCGGCTTGTCCTCCGCCGTGCCGTCCGGCGCGACCGCGGCGGCTTCCGCTTCGGCGGGTTCTTCCACCGGCGCGAGCTCCGCCGCCTCGGCGACGGGCGCCGGCTCGGCCGCGACAGGCTCGGCCACCGGTTCGACGGCCTCGTCCGCCGGTTCCGCCGCTTCGCTCGCCGGTTCGGCGGCCGGCGTCTCGGCCGGCACGGCATCGCCGGCAGGCTCCGAAGCCGTCTCGACTTCTTCGGCGGTCGTCGCGTCCTCGGCGGAAACCTCGGTCTCGGCCGAGGCCGGTTCGTCCGTCGCGATCACCGACTCGGCCTCGCTGGCGGCCGGCGTCTCGTCGGCTTCCGGCGAAGACGCGGTGGCTACGGCAGCGGCGGCTTCCGCCTTCGCGGCGAGAGCGGCCCGCGCCGCCTCGTCGTCGAGACGCGCCAGGGTCTTCGTCACCTCTTCGGCATCGACGCCCTGCGACCGGTAGCCGAGACCCTTCAGGATCTCCTCCATGTCGTCGGCCGTGGCGCCGAGAATCGACATCATCGCCGGGGTGGCGATGAACTGCGAGCCGTCATAGCCGCCCTCGGGGCGCTTGGCGGCGCCGGGCTTCCAGGCAAGCGCCGGCCGGATGAGATCGGCGAGGCGCTCCAGGATGTCGACGCGCACCGCGCGGCGGCCGAGCAGGCGGTAGCCGGCCAGCGCATAGAAGACCGGGTCGAAGCCCGCATCGGCCACGGCCGAGGTGCGGCCGGTGGCGAGAAGCTGCGTCACGTCGCCGAAGCCGGGCTTCTCGCGCCCGTCATGGGCGATAGCCCAGAGCAGCGTCATCAGATTGGCCGGGGCGGGCTTCACCAAAGCGGGGATGAAGATGTGATAGGCGCCGAAGCGCACGCCGTGGCGCCGCAGCGCGGCCCGCGCCTCCTGGTCGAGCGAGCGGATCTCCTCGGCGACCTCGCGGCGCTGGAGCAGGCCGAAATTCTCGACCAGGCGATAGGCGATGCCGCGCGCCGTGCCGCTCAGCTCCTCGGCGCCCTGGAGATCGGCCAGCGGCTTCAGGAGCGTCGAGACCTGGAAGGTCACGTAGCGATCGGCGCGGTTCATGACCTTATCGCGCGCGGGGCCCGTCAGCTGCTCGTCGGCGAAGAGCACGAGGCGCGGCTTCAGCGGCGATTCGCCCGCCGTCAGCATGGCGATCGGCGCACCCAGCCAACGCAGCAGCGCGTCCGAGCCGAGGGCGAGATCGCCGTTCGGCGCATTGGCGAAACGCTCGGCCCGGGCCTCGAATTCCGATCCCAGTCCCTTCTGCGCAGCCGCGCGGATCGCCTTGGCATCCGGCCCTTCGGCATGGCTGTCGGGCGAGAAGCGGAAGCCCTGCAGCTCGCCGACATGGTGGCCCTCGACCGTGACCCTGCCGTCGGCGGCGATTTCAGCTTCCATCAGGGCCTTCTCCCTCAGCCGTTTCATCAGGACGCTTGTCCTGCGATCAACGAAGCGTTTCGTCAACCGTTCGTGCAGCGCGTCGGAAAGACGGTCCTCGATGTCGCGCGTCTTTTGCTGCCAGTGTGTCGGATCGGCCAGCCAGTCGGGCCGGTGCGAAATATAGGTCCAGGTGCGGATTTCCGCGATCCGGCGCGAGAGCGTGTCGATGTCGCCCTCCATCCGGTCGGCCCGCTGCACCTCGGCGGCCATGTAGTCCTCCGCGACATGGCCGTTGTCGGCGAGGTCGCGATAGATCGTGGCGATGATCTCGGCATGCTGGGCGGGGGCGATGCGGCGATAGTCCGGCAGCTTGCAGGCTTCCCAGAGAAGGGCGACGCGCGCCGCGCCGCTCGCCCGTTCGGCGACGCCCTTGTCCTGAACGACCTGTTCGAGCGCCCGCTGGTCGACCGCCGGCAGCGAACGCGTCAGCTCCGGCACGGGCGCCGGCGCGTCGAGACTGTCGCGCAGCGCCCGGACGGAGGAGAAGTCGAGCGCGGAGGAGCGCCATTGCAGGTTCCGCACCGGCGGGAAGCTGTGCGATTCCAGCGCCTCGACGACTTCGGGCGCGAAGGGATCGACCTGGCCCGTCACGCCGAAGGTCCCGTCGCGCACATGCCGGCCGGCGCGGCCGGCGATCTGGCCGAGCTCGGCGACATTGAGCTGGCGATACTGGAAGCCGTCGAACTTCCAGTCCTGCGCGAAGGCGACATGGTCGACGTCGAGATTGAGGCCCATGCCGATCGCGTCGGTGGCGATCAGGAAGTCGACCTCGCCGGACTGGTAGAGCTCGACCTGGGAATTGCGGGTGCGAGGGCTCAGCGCGCCCAGCACCACCGCCGCGCCGCCGCGCTGGCGGCGGACGAGCTCGGCGATGGCATAGACCTCGTCGGCCGAGAAGGCGACGATGGCCGAGCGGCGCGGCAGGCGGGTCGTCTTCTTCGAGCCGGCATAGAGCAGCTGCGACATGCGCGGGCGGGTGACGAAGGTCGCGCCAGACAGGAGCCGCTCGAGGACGCCGCGCATGGTGGAGGCGCCGAGCAGCAGCGTCTCCTCGCGGCCGCGCGTGTGGAGAATGCGGTCGGTGAAGACATGGCCGCGTTCGAGATCGGCGCCGAGCTGCACCTCGTCGATGGCGACGAAGGCGGCATCCGTCTTCTGCGGCATGGCCTCCACGGTGCAGACATGGAAGCGGGCGTTCGGCGGGCGGATCTTCTCCTCGCCGGTGACGAGCGCCACCTGCGACACGCCGACCCGCTCCACCAGCCGCGTATAGACCTCGCGGGCGAGGAGCCGCAGCGGCAGGCCGATGACGCCCGACGAATGGGCGATCATCCGCTCGATCGCGTAGAAGGTCTTGCCGGTATTGGTGGGGCCGAGAACGGCGGTGACGTTGGTTCCGTCGAAACGGACGACGTCCGGCGAGGTGCGGCGATCGATCATGTCGCGAACTATGTGGGACGCCGGCCCCTCTCTTGGAAGACCGGCGCCCGAAGCTTCGTTAGGGCGGAACCGTCAGGCCTCAGGCGAGATACTGCCCGCCATTGGCCGACAGCGTGGCGCCGGTGATGAAGCCCGCCTCGTCGGAGGCGAGGAAGAGAACGCAGCGCGCGATCTCCTCCGGCTCGCCGAGCCGGCCGACGGGGATGAGCGGCAGGATGCGCTCGGCCAGCACCTTCTCGTCGATCGCCCGCACCATCTCGGTGCCGATATAGCCGGGGCAGACGACATTGACGGTGATCCCGGCGCGCGCGCCCTCCTGCGCCAGCGCCTTGGTGAAGCCGATATCGCCGGCCTTGGCGGCGGAATAGTTCGCCTGGCCGGCCTGCCCCTTCTGGCCGTTGATCGAGGAGATGTTGATGATGCGGCCGAACTTGCGGTCGCGCATGCCGGTCCAGACCGGATGCGTCATGTTGAAGAGGCCGTTGAGATTGGTGTTGATCACCGCGTTCCACTGGTCCGGCGTCATCTTGTGGAACATCGCGTCCCGCGTGATGCCGGCATTGTTGACCAGGATGTCGACCGGGCCGAGATCGGCCTCCACCGCCGCGAGGCCGCTCTTGCAGGCCTCGTAGCTGCCGACGTCCCATTTGTAGACGGCGATTCCCGTCTCGTCGCGGAAGGCGTTGGCCGCCTCCTCGTTGCCCGCATAGTTCACGGCGACGGCATAGCCGGCGCCCTTCAATGCCTTGGCGATGGACGCGCCGATGCCGCGCGTGCCGCCCGTGACGACCGCAACCCTTGCCATGCCTTCCTCCCGCTTAAAAACTCACTGAAAATAAAGGATCAATTGCAATTCGTGACGCGCAGTCCGCCCGAAATGCAGGAGGAGCTGACGCCCGTCTGGTTGGACACCGAGCCTCCGCGTCCGCTGGCGCCGCCGGTCCCGACGCCGGTGCCGCTGCCATTGGCGTTGCTGCTGGTCCCGTCGGCCGTGTTGATGCCGCGAACCGTGGTGCCGTTCCTCTGGCTGGAGGTCTGACCGACCGAGCAGACGCGCTTCATCACCTTGCCGGCGCGCACGTTGCTGCAGACGGTCGCGGCCGCCGCCGGTTCCGGCATCAGCAGCGCCAGGGCGAGAAGCGCGGCGAAGGGGGCGAGCGAGCGCATCAGACGCGCTCCACGCACATGGCGACGCCCATGCCGCCGCCGATGCAGAGCGTGGCGAGGCCCTTGCCGGCCTTGCGGCGCAGCATCTCGAAGATCAGCGTGTTGAGGCAGCGCGCGCCGGAGGCGCCGATCGGATGGCCGATCGCGATCGCGCCGCCATTGACGTTGACGATCTCCGGGTTCCAGCCGAGATCCTTGTTGACGGCGCAGGCCTGGGCCGCGAAGGCCTCGTTCGCCTCCACGAGATCGAGATCCTCGATCCGCCAGCCGGCCTTTTCCAGCGCCTTGCGCGAGGAGGGGATCGGCCCCGTGCCCATCACCGCCGGATCGACGCCGGCCGTCGCCCAGGAAGCGATGCGCACCAGCGGCTGAAGGCCGCGGCGCGCGGCCTCCGCCTCCGACATGAGGACGAGGGCGGCCGCGCCGTCGTTGATGCCGGAGGCATTGGCCGCCGTCACCGTGCCGTCCTTGTCGAAGACCGGGCGCAGCTTCTGCACCTTGTCGAGCGTGACGCCGGCCTTGATGTATTCGTCGTCGGCGACGACCGTCTCGCCCTTGCGGCTCTTGACGGTGAAGGGAACGATCTCGTCCTTGAAGCGGCCGGCCTGCTGCGCGGTTTCGGCCTTGTTCTGCGAGGCGACGGCGAAGGCGTCCTGCTCGTCGCGGGTGATCTGCCACTGGCGCGCCACGTTCTCGGCCGTGTTGCCCATGTGATAGCCGTTGAAGGCGTCCATCAGCCCGTCCTTCAGCATGGTGTCGACCAGCTTGAAGTCGCCCATCTTGGTGCCGGCGCGCATATGGGCGGCGTGCGGCGCCATGGACATGGATTCCATGCCGCCGGCCACGACGACGCGCGCGTCGCCGGTGGCGATCTGCTGCATGCCGAGCGCGACGGCGCGCAGGCCCGAGCCGCAGAGCTGGTTGAGGCTCCAGGCGGTGGTCTCCTTCGGCAGGCCCGCGCCCATGGAGGCCTGGCGCGCCGGGTTCTGCCCCTCGCCCGCCTGCAGCACCTGGCCGAGGATCACCTCGTCCACTTCACCCGCCTCCACCTTGGCGCGGGCCAGCGCCTCGCGCACGGCGGCGGCGCCGAGCTGATGGGCCGGCACGTCGGCGAAGGCGCCGTTGAAGGAGCCGACCGGCGTGCGCGCGGCGCCGACGATCACGATGGACGAGACATTCGACATGATGCTTTCCTTCCCATTCGTTCCGGCGCACGCCGCATTCGGGGTCGAGAATCGGCGAAGCGTTCGATTCTTATCGCGTCTCAACCGCAGATAAGCCAGACGCGGCGATTTTTCACCAATTTATCAATCGCGCAGGTTTGGCGCATGCGGAAAAATATGCCTATGCTCGACTTCGCACTGCAACGCACCGGCACCGACCGCTGGCAGGAAAAGAAGGTCCCGATGTCCAAGCCCGCGGAGATCACCGTCATCAAGAAATACGCCAATCGGCGTCTCTACAATACGGGAACCAGCACCTATGTGACGCTGGAGAATCTCGCCGCGATGGTGAAGACGAACGAGGAATTCATCGTCCAGGACGCCAAGACGGGCGAGGACATCACCCATTCGGTCCTGACCCAGATCATCTTCGAGCAGGAGAACAAGGTCGGGCAGAACATGATGCCGATCGCCTTCCTGCGCCAGCTCATCCGCTTCTACGGCGACCAGATGCAGATGGTGGTGCCGACCTTCCTCGAACATTCCATGGCCGCCTTTTCGCGCGAGCAGGAGCAGATCCGCGATAAGGTGATGGGGCCGACGGGCCGCGAGACGATGAAGCTGATGGAGGAGCAGGTCCGCCGCAACACGGAAATGTTCCGTCAGGCGATGACGATGTTCAACCCCTTCATGGCCAATGCCATCCTGCCGAAGACCGAGGGCGCCGACGCGGCGGGTCCGCGCAAGGGCGGTGAGGACGAGCTCTCCGAGATGCGCCGCGAGCTCGACGAGATGCGCCGCCGCATCGAGGCGCTGGACACGGCCCGCCAGGGCGAGGCGGGCGAGAGCGGCAAGCCCTCGGAGGGCTGAGTCCGACCCGGCCGGCCTCCACCGCGAAGAGGCCGACACAGCAAAAAGGCCGGCGCCTTGCGGCCCGGCCTCTTCGCGGTTCGACGATCCGGGTGCCCGAGGGCGCCCGGCGGCCTGGATCAGGCCTCTTCCTTGACGGCGAGGATCTGCTTGCCGCGATACATGCCGGTCTTCAGGTCGATATGGTGCGGGCGACGCAGCTCGCCCGAGTTCTTGTCCTCGACATAGGTCGGGGCCTTCAGCGCGTCGGCCGAGCGGCGCATGCCGCGCTTCGAGGGCGAGGTTTTTCTCTTCGGAACGGCCATCGGGACTCTCCTGAATGACGGCGGCGAGCGAGGCCGGCAGCCCCTTCGCGGGATGGAACGGCGTCGAGGCAAAGCCGGCGGACCGGTAAGCCGGCCTGTCATCCAACCGCGCCATGACGGGAATTGCCGTGCCCATAGCAAAAGCCGGCGCCGCTGCCAAGAGCGGCGTCAGGCGATGCCGAGCGCCAGCCAGACGAAGCCGCGCGGCGGCAGGCGCAGATCCTCGCGCAGCGAGACCATCTGTCCGGCCACGAGATCGAGCGCGTCCTCCGGCAGCGCGTCGAAGCGATGGGTCGAGATCAGGCTCTCCTCGTCGCCGAAATTGGCGAAGACGAGAATGCCGCCGGCCTCCGGGCGCAGGAAGCCGAGGACATGGCGGTTGCCGGTCCAGAAGCCGCGCACCGCGCCGCCGGAAAAGCCCGCGATCGACTTGCGCAGCCCGATCAGCCGCTGCAGCGCCAGGAACAGCCGCCCGGCGGCAGTGGCGGGATCGTGCCGCGCGGCATAGAGCGCCGCCGGGCGGAAGGGCCGATGCGTCCAGCGGCTGTCGCCCGCTTCGCCCGGCCGCTGCCGCCAGGTCGGATCGTTCCGCTGTCCGACCTCGTCGCCGAGATAGAGGAGCGGGATGCCGGGCAGCGCCAGAGCGAGCGAATGAAGGAGAAGGATGCGGTCGATCCCCGCCTCCTCGTCGCGGCCGAGGCCGGCGAGCGAGGCGGTGGTGCCGGCGATGCGGCAGTCGCCGGTGCGCGGATTTTCCTGGAACGGCTCGCCTTGCGCGAAGGAGCCCGGAAAGCGCCCGACATAGAACTCGTTCAGGAAGCGGCGATGGTCGAAGCCGTTGATGCCGAGCTCGGCCGCGTCCTCGTCGGCGAAGGTCCAGCCGATATCGTCGTGGCTGCGCACGTAGTTCACCCAGGCGCAGCCGGGCGGCAGTGTCTCGCGCCGCTCCACCGCCTGGGCGAGCAGCCGCGCGTCGCGCGTCGCCAGGGCCTCCCAGCCGAGCGCCATCATCAGCGGATTGTAGGAGATCGGGCATTCGGCCGGATCGACATAGGTGACGACCTCGTCCGGATGGACGATCGCCTCCGACTTGAAGATCATCGCCGGCGCCGCGATCCGGCAGAGCGCGTTGAAGGCCCGCAGCAGGCGATGCGCCTCCGGCAGGCTCTCGCAAGTCGTGCCGAGCCGCTTCCAGATGAAGGCGACCGCGTCCATCCGCAGGATCTCGACGCCGCGATTGGCGAGAAACAGCATCTCGCCGCCCATGGCGCGGAAGACGGCGGGGTTCGAATAATTGAGGTCCCACTGGAAGTGGTAGAAGGTCGCCCAGATCCAGCGGCCGTCGGGAAGCTGGACGAAGGAGCCGGGATGGTCGTCCGGGAAGATCTCCCGCGTCGTCCGCTCATAGGCGTCCGGCAGGGTGCGGTCCGGGAAGATCCAGTAGAAGTTCTCGTAGTCCTTCTCGCCCGCCAGCGCCCGCCGCGCCCATTCGTGCTCGTTGGACGTATGGTTGAAGACGAAGTCGAGCGTGAGCGAGATGCCGCGCCGGCGCAGCCGCCCGGCCAGTTCCTCCAGCTCCGCCATGGTGCCGAGCCTCGGATCGACCTCGCGATAGGAGGAGACGGCATAGCCGCCGTCGGAATTTTCCGCCGGAGCGCGGAAGAGCGGCATCAGATGGAGATAGGTGAGGCCGAGTTCCTCGAAATAGGGAAGCTCGGCGGCAAGGCCCTGGAGCGTGCCGGCATAGCGATCGACATAGGCGACGCCGCCGAGCATCCGGTTCGACTGGAACCAGGCCGGGTCGGCTTCCCGCGCGGCGTCGAGCGCCTTCAGCTCCGCCGCGCGCGCGTCATAGGAGCGGCGGGCGAGGCAGATCGTGGCGGCGAGCTCGTCGAGAAACCGCGGATGGTCGGCATAGACGGCGGAGAGTTCGGTGAAAAGCGCCGGGAAATGCGCGGCGAGACGGCGATCGAAATCCGGATCGGGCGAAAGATCGAGACGGCCGAGCGCCGCCAGGGCGGTGGAATAGGCCTCCTCCTGCGAAGGATGCATGCTGCCCGTCCCCTCCTCCGCTATCCCCGCTCTTCGGCCCGCGCCTCGGTCGCGCCGTTGGCGACGACGCAGGCCGAGAAATCGCCGGCCGCCCGCGCCCGCGCCTCGATGCCGCGCGCCAGCTGCGCCAGCTGGCGCGACGGCTTGCCGGGATCGCGCCGCGACGGCGCCGGCAGGGTCTTCGCCAGCAGCGCCGCCTCCCGGCTCGACAGCGCGAAGGCCGGCTTCTCGAAATAGTGCCAGGACGCGGCCTCGACGCCGTAGATGCCGGCTCCGAATTCCGCGACGTTCAGATAGATCTCCATCAGCCGCGACTTCGACAGGACGAGATCGGTATAAAGGGCGAGCGGCACTTCCAGCCCCTTGCGGACGAAGGACCGGCTCGTCCAGAGGAAGAGGTTCTTGGCCGTCTGCATCGGGATGGTGGAGGCGCCGCGCGTTTCCTGCCCGTCCAGCGCATCGTCGATCACGCCGTTCAGCTCCCGCCAGTCGACGCCGCGATGCGAGCAATATTGCCCGTCCTCCGACAGCATCACGGTGCGGATCAGAACGGGCGAGATGTTCTCGATCGGCACCCAGTCGCGCTGGACGGAGCGGAAACGCAGCCAGTCTCCGATCATCAAGGTCGAGACCGGGTGGACGAAGGGGATCGCGTAGACCGGCACGAGCGCGATCGGCAAGGCGACCATCACCGTCAGGGTCACGATCAGAAAGCCGAGGGCGCGTCGAAGCATCGAAAGCTTTCGAGAACTGTCGACTGCCTTCATAGCCGTGGCCCTCTCGCCCCGCAACGCCTGCCTGCGGACATGCTTGACGCGGCGTCCCGGCGCTTGACGCGCCTGCGGCCATGGGCGAAGCCCGACCCGAAAAGGGCGGGAAGAATGCCATGGACCAGGACCGGACATTCGCGGCGAAGCTGACGGCGACGGCGAAGGCCGTCGAGGCGCGGATCGTCGCGGCGCTGGCGGCGAACGAGGCGCTGATGGCGGGCGCGCCCGAGCGGCTCGTCGCCGCGATGCGGCACGGCGTGCTCAACGGCGGCAAGCGGCTGCGGCCCTTTCTGGTGGTCGAGACCGCGCGGCTCTGCGGCGCGCCGGAAGCCGCGGCGCTCGACGTCGCGGCGGCGCTCGAATGCATCCATTCCTATTCGCTCGTCCATGACGACCTGCCGGCGATGGACGACGACGACCTGCGGCGCGGCCAGCCGACGGTGCATATCGCCTTCGACGAGGCGACGGCGATCCTCGCCGGCGACGCGCTTCTGACCCTCGCCTTCGGCCTCGTCGCCGGCGCGCATGACGCGGATCCGGTGGCGCGGCTCCATGTCGTCCACGCGCTGTCGCGCGAGGCGGGCGCCGCCGGCATGGTCGGCGGCCAGGTGCTGGACCTCGCCGCCGAAAGCGCGGACAGCCTGACCGAGGCCGAGATCGCCCGGATGCAGGCGATGAAGACCGGCGCCCTGATCGCCTTCGCCTGCGAGGCCGGCGCGCTCCTCGGCGAGGCACCGCCGGAGCGGCGCGCCCGGCTGCGCCGCTATGGCGAGATCGTCGGCCTCGCCTTCCAGCTCGCCGACGATCTGCTCGACGAGACCGCCGACGCGGCCCAGCTCGGCAAGGCGGCCGGCAAGGACCGGGCGCGGGGCAAGAAGACGCTGCCGGCGCTCCATGGCCACGACTGGACGCGGGCGCGGCTCGCCGCGCTCGTCGCGGAGGCGAATGCCCTTCTGGAGCCGGAAGGCGCGGAGGCGGCGGCCCTTGCCGAGGCCGCGCGCTTCGTCGCCGAGCGGACGAGCTGAGGCCGCTCGGGGGCGCGAAGTAAGCCGGCTAATTGCGCAGCACCACGCAGTCGCCGCCGGCCCTGCGCAAGCGGGCGCAGAAGCCGTCCGCCTCGCGCCGCGAATTGGCGCCGACCCGGACGGCGGTGATACGGCGCGGGCCGGAGAGCGGACGCACGCGCATGACGATCGGCTTGATGTCGCCGAGCACGCCCGGATAGCGGTCCTGGAGCTTGTGGAAGATGCGCACCGCGATCGCCTCGTTCGGGCTGCCGGCCACCTGGGCGCCCCAGGGCTGCATCGGCGCGCTCTCGGCGATGCCGAACACCGCCCGCGTCGCCATGATCGGCAGGCGGCGGCAGGCGGTGGCGAAATCGACGCCGGACACGAGCGGCCTCACCTCGGCCTCGCCCTTCTCCTCGCGGAACCAGGCGGCGGGCAGCGCGGTGATCGACAGGACATAGTCCTCGGTCTCGTAAGGCAGACGGCCGCCGGACTGCATCCAGCGCTTCACCCGGTTGATGCCGCCATTATAGGCCGCCGCCGCGAGGCCCCAGGAGCCGAGCTCGGCCCGCAGATCGCGCAGATAGGTCGCCGAATGATGCAGCGCCTCGCGCTTGTCGTAGGGATTGGCGAGGCCGCGCTCCTTCGCTGTATAGGGCATGAACTGCGCGATGCCCTGCGCCCCGACCGGCGAGCGGGCCGATTCGTCGAAGCGCGATTCCTTCCAGATCAGCCGGGCGAAGAATTCGGGCGCCATGCCGACGGCGCCGGCATTCTCGGCGATGAGGTCGCAGATCTCGGCGACGCGCGGATCGTTCTTCTCGCCGGTCTTGTCCTCGGCGCGGGCCGCGCCGGCGCAGAGAAGACCGCAGAAGAGGACGGCCGCCGCGAAGCGGCCCCTGTCCCTCATTCGGCGGCGGCGGAGGCGATGCCGAAGCGCCGCTCGATATAGTCCTGCACCATCACTTGGAAGTCCTCGGCGATGCGCGGGCCGCGCAGCGTCGCGGCCTTCTTGCCGTCGATGAAGACGGGCGCCGCCGGCGTCTCGCCGGTGCCGGGCAGCGAGATGCCGATATCGGCATGCTTGGACTCGCCCGGCCCGTTGACGATGCAGCCCATGACGGCGACCTTCAGCGCCTCGACGCCCGGATAGCGCTCGCGCCAGATCGGCATGTTGCGTCTCAGATCGCCCTCGATCGTCTCCGCGAGTTCCTGGAAGACGGTGGAGGTGGTGCGCCCGCAGCCCGGGCAGGCCGCGACCACCGGCACGAACTGGCGGAAGCCCATGGTCTGCAACAGTTCCTGCGCCACCTGCACCTCGCGCGTGCGGTCGCCGCCCGGCTCCGGCGTCAGGGAAACGCGGATCGTGTCGCCGATCCCCTCCTGAAGGAGGATGCCCATCGCGGCGGAGGAGGCGACGACGCCCTTCGTGCCCATGCCGGCCTCGGTGAGGCCGAGATGCAGTGCGTGATCCGTGCGGCGCGACAGGTCGCGATAGACGGCGATGAGATCCTGGACGTTCGAGACCTTGGCGGAGAGGATGATCCGCTCGCGGGCCAGGCCGGTCTCCTCGGCGAGCTCGGCCGACATCAGGGCGGAGCGGATGATCGCCTCGCGCATCACCGCCCGCGCGGTGGCGGGGCGGGCGAGCCGCGAATTCTCGTCCATCAGCCGCGTCAGCAGCTCCTGGTCGAGCGAGCCCCAGTTGACGCCGATGCGCACGGTCTTGTCGTACTGGATCGCCTTCTCGATGATCTCGACAAACTGCCGGTCCTTCTTGTCCTTGAAGCCGACATTGCCGGGATTGATGCGGTATTTCGCCAGGGCCTCGGCGCAGGCCGGGTGATCGGCGAGCAGCTTGTGGCCGATATAGTGGAAGTCGCCGACGAGCGGCACGTCGATGCCGAGCCGCGCCAGCCGGTCGCGGATATGCGGCACGGCGGCGGCCGACTCGTCGCGATCGACGGTGATGCGGACGATCTCCGAACCGGCCCGCGCCAGGGCGGCGACCTGCGCCACCGTCGCGTCGGCATCGGCCGTGTCGGTATTGGTCATGGACTGCACCACGACCGGCGCCGTCCCGCCGACCCGGACGCCGCCGACATCCACCCCGACGGTGGCACGCCGCGCGAGCGGCCCGGCTTCGTCAATGTCGATCGGTGCTTCGATATTCATCGTCTTCCGTCCGCGCGGCGGCAAGCGCGGCCGCTGGCCGGCGGCCCGCCCCTTCGCTTGTGTTGTTGCAGCCCGAGTGTGTCAAGGTCATGAACGGGACCTGTCGTCGCAATCACGGTTCCCGCCCATGGACCCCGCCTTTTCCAGTTTCGCCATCGCGCTGCTTCTTGCCCTCGCCATCGCGGCCGCGCCGGTCTGGCCCTGGTCGAAGCGCCTCGGGCCAAGGCCGATGCTGGTCGCCGCTCTCTGCCTCCTCGTCTACGCCCTTTTCGCCGTCTGGACGGCCTGATCCGGCCCGCACCATCGCCGGTAGAAGTGCGATTGTGGCCGGAAAGAGGCGGAACCTCACGGGGTCCTCGCGGGTTTGTGACGCGGTTGTCACAGTGTCACGGGTTCCGGGAAGGACGTCAGATGTCTCTTGGTACAATTCTCCTCATCATCCTGATCCTCCTGCTGATCGGCGCCTTCCCGGGCTGGGGCTATTCGCGCGGATGGGGATACGGGCCGAGCGGCATTCTCGGCGTGATCCTCATCGTCGTCCTCGTCCTGCTCCTGCTCGGGCGGATCTAGCCCCTCACCCCTGGCGGTCGGCGACGCGCATCAGCGGCGCCGCCAGCAGGGTGACGAGGAGAAAGGCGGAGAGCCCGAGAAACACGGCGGCGAAGCTGGAATGCTCGCCGAGAAAGCCGATGATCGAGGGCGCGACGAGAATGCCGGAATAGCCGAGGGCGGTGACGATCGAGAGCCCCGCCCCCGGCTTCAGGCCACGGAGGTTTCCGGCGGCCGAGAAGGCGATCGGCACCATGTTGGAAATGCCGATGCCCATCACGGCGAAGCCGACGAGGGCGACCGGCGCGTTCGGCGCGAGGCCCGCCAGGATCAGGCCGATCGCCGCGGCGCCCGAACAGAGGCGCATGGTGCGGACGGCGCCGAGCCGGTTGCGCACGCCGTCGCCGGCGAAGCGGAAGGCGGCCATGGTGGTGGAGAAGGCGGCGAAGGCGAGGCCCGACATCGCCGCGTCGGCGCCGAGCTCGCGCCGGAGGTAGAAGGCGCTCCAGTCGATCGCCGCGCCTTCCGGCACCATGGCGAAAAGCGCGAAGAGGCCGATCAGCACCGCGCCGCGCGGGCCGGAGAGAAGCCCTCCGCCCTGCCCCGTCCCACCCTCGCCATGCGGCACGCCGGCCAGCGCCTCCGGCGCCGTCTCGCCGCTCGGCGCGTCCGAAAGGGAGAAGGACAGGACGACGACGAAGCCGGCGAGGGTCGCGAGGCCGACGAGAACGCCGTGCAGCTGCGAGCCGAGATGGGCGATGGCGAAACCGCCGATCGCGGCGCCGATCACGCCGCCGAGGCTCCAGAAGCCGTGGCAGGAGGACATGATCGCCGAATCCCGCCGCTTCTCCACGGCGACGGCATTGGCATTCATCGCCACGTCCATGCCGCCGGTCGAAATGCCGGCGAAGAGGATGGCGAGCGCCGCCAGGGGCACGTTCGGCGCGAGCACCAGGAAGGGCAGCGCCAGCACCAGCATCACATTGCAGACGAGCATCGGCAGGCGCGAGCCCTTGGCGCCGATGATGCGCCCGACCACCGGCATCACGGCGACGGCGCCGAGCCCGAAGCCAAGGATCATCACGCCCATCCCGGTCGGCGAAAGGTCGAGCCGCGCGGCGAAGACCGGGATCTGCGGCGCCCAGCTGCCGATGAACAACCCGTTGATCAGAAAGGCGAGCGACACCGCGAGGCGCTGCCGCGCCGGGCTGGCCGCGCCGGCGCCCCGCGCGAGGCCGCCGGTCATGCGTTCCGTTTCGACGCCGGTCATGAGAACTCCCCTTGCATTGTCGGCGGTCAGGCGACGACGGCTTCCGCCTCGGCCCGGACGATCGCGAGGCCGCGCGCCGCGAAGGGCGCCAGCCGTTCCGGCGCGCAGTCCGCCTCGACGAAGAGCGTGCCGATCCAGTCGGCCGGCGCGACGCCGAACGGCGCGGCCGTGCCGAGCTTGTCGCTCGTCGCGGCGACGAGGATGCGGGCGCTGCGCGCCGCGACGGCGGCCTTCAGCTCCGCTTCCTCGAAATTATGGGCGGTGATCCCCGCTTCCGCGTCGACGCCGCAGGCGCCGATGATCGCGACGGCGGGGCGGAAGCGCTCGGCCTCGCGCACGGTCTGGCCGCCGAGACAGGCGCCGGTGCGCGGATCGAGCCGGCCGCCGAGTACGAAACATTCGATGCCCGGCATCTCGGCGAGAACGGCGGCGATGGCGGGGGCATTGGTGACGACCGTGAGACCCGCCTCGCCCGGCAGCGCCTCGGCGACGGCGAGATTGGTGGAGCCGGCATCGAGAAAGACCAGCGCGCCGGCCGGCACCGCCGCCGCCAGCGCCCGGCCGAGCGCCGCCTTCGGCCCCGGCCGGTCGGCGCTGCGCGCCTTCAGCGAGCCGGCGCCCGGCGCCAGCGGCAGTGCGCCGCCATAGACGCGCCGGCAGAGCCCCGCCGCCGCCATCTCGCGCAGGTCCCGCCGCACCGTGTCCTCCGACACGCGAAACATCTCGGCCAGCGCCGAGGCGACGACCCGCCCGTCGCGGGTCAGGCGCTCGGCGATCGCCGCGCGCCGCTGTTCGGTGAGAAGATCCGCATCGCTCATGCAACGGTTCATGCACGATTGGCGTCAATCGTGCAAGACCGTGCATCATCCGGCATCAACCGAACGGGCTGTCGCCCGCGCGGCTCGAAGTCTCAGGCGGCGAGCACCACGAGGAGATCCTTGGCGTCGATCTGGTCGCCGGTCTTCACATGGACGGCCTCGACGGTGCCGTCCCGCTCGGCATGGAGCGCGGTTTCCATCTTCATCGCCTCGATGGAAAGGAGCACGTCGCCGGCCTTGACCGCCTGGCCGGGGGCGACGGCGAGCGTCGAGACGACGCCCGGCATCGGCGCGCCGACATGCGCGGCATTGCCGGGCTCGGCCTTGGCCTTGACCCGCGCCCCGCCGCCCTTGCCGCGATCCGGCACCTTGATGCGGCGCGGCTGGCCGTTCAGCTCGAAGAAGACCGTGCGCATGCCGCGATCGTCGGTCTCGCCGAAGCCGAGGCAGCGGATCACCAGCGTCTTGCCGCGCTCGATATCGACCAGCACCTCCTCCTCCAGGCCGAGGCCGTAGAAATAGTTCGGGGTCGGCAGGGTGGAGACGGGGCCGTAGGTCTCCTGCGCCGCGAAGAAGTCGGAGAAGACCTTCGGATACATGAGATAGGCGGCGAAATCCTGGTCGGAGAGCCGGGCGCCCAGCTTCTCCTCCGCCTTGGCGCGCTCGGCGGCGAGATCGGCGGGCTTCAGCAGCGAGCCCGGCCGCACCGTGATCGGCGTCTCGCCCTTCAGCACCTTCTTCTGGAGCGCCGCCGGCCAGCCGCCCTCCGGCTGGCCGAGATCGCCGCGCAGCATCGAGACGACCGAATCCGGGAAGGCGACGTCGCGCGTCGGATCCTCCACATCGGCGACGGTCAGGTCCTGCGCCACCATCATCAGCGCCATGTCGCCGACGACCTTGGAGGAGGGCGTCACCTTCACGATGTCGCCGAACATCAGGTTCACGTCGGCATAGGTCTGGGCGACGGCGTGCCAGCGCGTTTCGAGGCCGAGCGAGCGCGCCTGTTCCTTGAGGTTGGTGAACTGCCCGCCCGGCATCTCGTGTAGATAGACTTCCGAGGCCGGCCCCTTCAGGTCGCTCTCGAAGGCGGCATATTGGTTGCGCACCGCCTCCCAGTAGAAGGAGATGCGCCGGATCGCCTCCGAGGACAGGCCCGGATCGCGCTCGTGGCCCTGAAGCGCCTGGACGATCGAGCCGAGGCAGGCCTGGGACGTGTTGCCGGACAGCGCGTCCATCGCCGCGTCCACCGCGTCGACCCCGGCATCGACGGCGGCCAGCACCGTCGCGCCGGCGATGCCGGACGTGTCGTGGGTGTGGAAGTGGATCGGAATGCCGATCTCCTCCTTCAGCGCCTTGAAGAGGACGCGCGCGGCGGCCGGCTTCATCAGGCCGGCCATGTCCTTGATGCCGAGGATATGGGCGCCGGCCGCCTCCATCTCCTTGGCGAGATCGACGTAATATCTGAGGTCGTATTTCGGGCGCGCCGAGGACAGGACGTCGGCCGTGTAGCAGACCGCGCCCTCGCAGAGCTTGCCCGATTCCACCACCGCGTCGATCGAGACGCGCATGTTCTCGACCCAGTTCAGGCAGTCGAAGACGCGGAAGAGATCGACGCCGCCCTTGGCCGCCTCGCCGACGAAATAGCGCACCACATTGTCGGGATAGTTGGTGTAGCCGACGCCGTTGGAGCCGCGCAGCAGCATCTGGAGGAGGATGTTCGGCGCCTTCTCGCGGATCAGCGCGAGACGCTCCCACGGGTCCTCGGTGAGGAAGCGCATCGCGACGTCGAAGGTCGCCCCGCCCCAGCATTCGAGCGAGAGGAGCTGCGGCAGGCCCTTCGCATAGGCCTCGGCGATGCCGGCGATGTCATGCGTGCGCATGCGCGTCGCCAGCAGCGACTGGTGGCCGTCGCGCATCGTCGTGTCGGTGACGAGGACTTGGCGCTGCTCCCGCATCCAGTCGGCGAAGCCCTTGGCGCCGAGCGCCTCCAGGCGCTGGCGCGAGCCGCCGGGCACCGCGCCGTCGAAGATCGGCACGACCGGCGGCGCGATGTCCTTGGAGGGGCGCGGCCGGCTGCGCGTCTCGGGATGGCCGTTGACGGTGACGTCGGCGAGATAGGTGAGGAGCTTCGTCGCGCGGTCCTTGCGCTTCACCTGCTGGAAGAGTTCCGGCGTCGTGTCGATGAAGCGCGTCGTGTAGGAATTGTCGCGGAAGCTCGGATGCGTGATGATCGCCTCGAGGAAGGTGAGGTTCGTCGCGACGCCGCGGATGCGGAACTCGCGCAGCGCGCGGTTCATGCGCTCGATCGCCTCCTCCGCGCTCGGCGCCCAGGCCGTCACCTTCTCCAGCAGCGGGTCGTAGTAGCGGGTGATGAAGGCGCCGGAATAGGCGGTGCCGCCGTCGAGCCGGATGCCGAAGCCGGTCGCGCCGCGATAGGCGGTGATGCGGCCGTAATCGGGGATGAAATTGTGCTCCGGGTCCTCGGTGGTGATGCGGCACTGGAGCGCGTGGCCGTTGAGGCGGATATCCTCCTGGCGCGGCACGCCGCTCTCCGGGCTGCCGATCGCGAAGCCGTCGAGGATGTGGATCTGCGCCTTGACGATGTCGATGCCGGTGACCTCCTCCGTCACCGTATGCTCGACCTGGATGCGCGGATTCACTTCGATGAAGTAGAAGGCGCCCGTATCGGCATCCATCAGGAACTCGACCGTGCCGGCGCCGACATAGCTCGTCGCCTCGGCGAGCTTGCGCGCATAGGCCGCGAGCTCACGCCGCCGCGTGTCGTCGAGATAGGGCGCGGGGGCGCGCTCCACGACCTTCTGGTTGCGGCGCTGGATCGAGCAGTCGCGCTCGTAGAGATCGACGACATTGCCGTGCGTGTCGCCGAGGATCTGCACCTCGACATGGCGGGCGCGCTCGACGAGCTTTTCGAGATAGACCTCGTCCTTGCCGAAGGCCGCCTTGGCCTCGCGCTTGGCCTCCACCACCTCGCGGGCGAGATCCTCTTCCTTGCGGATGGCGCGCATGCCGCGTCCGCCGCCGCCCCAGGAGGCCTTCAGCATCAGCGGATAGCCGATGGCGGCGGCGAGGCGCTTCACCTCCTCCATGTCCTCGGGCAGGGGATCGGTGGCGGGCACGACCGGCACGCCGATCTCGATCGCCAGATTGCGCGCCGCGACCTTGTTGCCGAGCCGGCGCATCGTGTCGGCGGAGGGGCCGATGAAGGTGATGCCGGCCTCGACGCAGGCATCGACGAATTCCGGGCTTTCCGACAGGAGGCCGTAGCCCGGATGGATCGCGTCCGCGCCCGAAAGCTTGGCGACGCGGATCACCTCCTCGATCGACAGATAGCTCTCGATCGGCCCGAGATCGCGCTTCAGATGCGGCCCGCGCCCGACCTGATAGCTCTCGTCCGCCTTGAAGCGGTGCAGCGCCAGCTTGTCCTCTTCCGCCCAGATCGCGACCGTCTTCAGGCCCAGCTCGTTCGCGGCCCGAAACACGCGGATCGCGATCTCCGACCGGTTGGCGACGAGAATCTTGGCTATGGCCACGAGCGATACTCCCTCAGGGCGGCTCTTCCGGCCGCGCTGATGCGGAGATTGCGGCGCGACTAAGATTTTCGCAAGTGCGAGATGAAAAGGAAGTGCCGCGGCGTCAGCCGCGATTGCGCAGAAGCGGCGTGCGCTGCCACCAGTTGGTCTTCTTCTCCTCGCGCACGAAGGTGAAGAGGCCGGACAGGCCGACGAGGCTCATGCCGCCGATGGCGAAGGCGTCGGGCAGTTCGTCGAAGAAGGCGGCGCCGATCACGGCGGCCCAGATGATCTGGCTGTATTGCGTCGGCGCGACGCGGGCGGCCGGGGCGAGCCGCGTCGCGAGGACGATGCAGAGATG
Source organism: Aureimonas endophytica (assembly GCF_014642635.1). Classification (GTDB taxonomy): domain Bacteria; phylum Pseudomonadota; class Alphaproteobacteria; order Rhizobiales; family Rhizobiaceae; genus Plantimonas; species Plantimonas endophytica. The sequence continues at coordinate 147,915 of NZ_BMIQ01000009.1, read as the reverse complement.
GCCGAGGCCGGCGCCGATGCCGCCGAGCACCAGCACCGGCCAGAGATCGGGCGTCGGCATCACGAATTCGGGCAGCATCAGCACGCCGTTGACGAGCGTGGCGGCGAGCAGCACCGAGCCGATCAGGGTCAGCCGGCGCTCGGTCGGCCCGAGAACGCGCAGCACGATCACCGTGATCCCGCCGGCAAGCGCGACGCCGACCGCCGCGAGATGGGCGGGCAGGATCTCGCGAAAGCCGGGCCGCACGACGAGGAACACGCCGCCGAGACCGACGAAGACGGCGCCCCAGCGCTTGGCGCCGATCTCCTCCTTGAGGATCGTCGCCGAAAGGATGGTGACGAAGAGCGGCACGAGGAAGATCAGCGCATAGGCCTCCGCCAGCGGCAGATGCGAGAAGGCATAGACGCCGAGCGCCCCGCCGACGACGCCGCTCGCCATGCGCAGCGCGACGAGGCCGGGCCGCTTCGGCACCAGGATCTCGCGCCAGGGCGTGCTCGGGCGCTTGGTGAAGAGGGTGGGCACGAGGGCGAAGAGCGAAACGAAGAAGCCGACCTCGAAGACGGGCAACACCGCGCCCGCCCGCTTCACCGCCGCGTCGCCGCAGGCAAAGGCCAGATAGGCCAGGAAGGCGAGAAGGACGCCGGCTTGCATGGGACGACTCGGGGGCGTGGGAGGAAAGCGGAGCGGAACGCTGCCACAGCCGTAATCCGGGCGAATCGGCGAAAACAAGGCGGGCGGCGATCACCTCGTGTTAAGCCGTGAGGCGGGGCGCGAGGCAGAGCTGTCGCGTCGGAATTCCACTTCAACGGGCGGCGGTGCCGCACCGGCGCGGACGCTCCGCAAAGGGCCATCGATCCCGCCCGCTGCCCCTTGCGCGTCGCCCGAAATGCTGGAACCTTAGCCGTCTCCACATCCTGGAAGGGTGCCTCGCATGGATGCCGCGACCCTTGCCGCCTTCGCGGCGGCCTATTTCGTCTTCGCCGCCAGCCCCGGCCCGGATAACATGACGATCATCGCCCGGACGATCTCGCATGGGGCCGCTTCCGGCATCGCCTATGCCGCCGGCATGACGCTCGGCATCCTCGCCGTCCTGACGCTCGCCGCCTGCGGCCTGTCGCTGGTCGCGGAGGAGATGGGCGTCGCGATGGTGGCGCTGCGCTATCTCGGCGCCGCCTATCTCGTCTGGATGGGCGTGAAGCTCTGGAGGGCGGTGCCGGTCGTGCCGGATCTCCAGCCGGCCGGCGGCCGCCAGAGCCTTCTCGCCGTCTTCGCAACCGGCATCGCGCTCAATCTCGGCAATCCGAAGATGCCGCTTTTCTACATGGCCCTCCTGCCGCAGGTCGTCGGCGCCGCGCTGACGCCCGCCCATCTCGGGGCGCTAACGGCCGTGATCCTCGCGGTCGAGGCCGTGGTGATCGGCGGCTACGTGCTGCTGGCGGCGCGGGCGCGGCGCCTGCTGCGCACGCCGAAGGCGGTGCGGCGCGTCAATCGCGCGGCCGGCACCGTGATGATCGGCGCCGGCGCCGCCGTCGTCGCGGCACGCTGAGGGCGTCATCGGGCTGCAACGGACTCGGGGCCGAGTTCGCGGTCGAGCCCCTGCGCCAGTTCCACGAACAGGCGGCGCATGTCGCCCGCGAAGGGATTGCCGCGCGTCACCGCCTCGAAGATCTCCGGCGGATCATGGCGCACCATGCCGACCGCCTCGCGCAGGAGATCGAAGCTCCGCGTCGTCACCCGGTTCGGCAGCGGCTCCATGCCGGCGAGCACTTTCGCGACGAGATGGGTAAGGCCCTGCGACAGCGCCGCCTCGCGGTCATGCGCTTCGGGCGTCGTGACGATCACGTCGAGGCCGAGCGCCCGGCGCAGGAAGGCGGCGACGCGCGGCGCCCGCGTCCCGCGCAAGGGACAGAGGGCGATCTTCAGACCGGCGAGGCCGTCCCGCGCGCTTTGCGGGCCGAAGAGCGGATGGGTGGCGAGGATCTCGACCGCGTCCGGCAGATGGGCGAGCATGGCCCGGGCCGGCCCGAGTTTGACCGAGCCGACATCCAGGACGAGGGCGCCGGGCTGAAGATGCGGCGCGACCGCCCGGCAGGCCTCGGCGATCGCGTCCACCGGCACGGCGAGGATGACGATCGGACAGGTCGCGACCTCGGCGAGACCGGCGAAGCGCGCCCCGGCGGGCGCGGCGGAGGGAGGACCGGCACGGTCGAAGGCGAGGATGTCGAAACGTCCGCCGAGATGTTCGGCGATCAGCCGGCCGAAGGCGCCGAAACCGACGATGCCGAGACGAGAGACGGTGCGATGGGACCGCATGGAGGAACTCCGCATGAGGCCGCGGAGCCAGCGCATCGGATGGGAGGGTTCAACCGCTGGTCCCGCAGCGGTTGAAGGACGACAAAGCACCCCGCCGCTAATGTCGCGGCGCGTAATAGATCCCGGCGAAGGACAAGGGGTTCGTCATGGGGGCGAACCTTAGAAACGCCGGGATCGCCTGTCAATCGACCGCCAGCCGGCGGCCCTCCTCGTCGGCGGCGAAGCAGAGGTCGAGCAGCTTCTGCACCTCGGCGGCGCGGCGGAAGGTCGGCTCGCCGTTCTCGCCGGAGAGAAGCGCGATGACGAAGCGCTCGGCGTTCTTGGGCGTCGGCGGACAGTCGACGAGTTTCCAAGTCTGCGTCTCGATATCCGGGCCGAGACAGACTTCCAGGCGCGAATTCTCGTGGTCGGCCCAGACCTTCAGCGCTCCCTTCTCGCCATGGACGACGAGGTCGAGATCGTTGCGCCGGCCGGTGGCGAAGCGCGACATGTGGACGACGCCGAGCGCCCCGTTCGCGAGCTCGATCGTCATCGCGCAGGAATCGTTGACGTCGAGATCGTAGGCGCCGATCCGGTTGCCCTCCGCCTTATCGAAGGTGCGCAGCTTCGCCGACAGGCCGACGATGTCGAGATTCGTGCCGAAGGTTACGAAGTCGAGGATGTGGACGCCGATATCGCCGACGACGCCCTTCGAGCCGTGGGCGGAGGACAGGCGCCAGAGCCAGCGCTCGTCGGTGCGCCAGTCGCCCCAGTGCCGGCCGGTCAGCCAGCTCTGGAGATAGCTCGCCTCGACATGGCGGATGGTGCCGATCTCGCCCGACTCCACCATGCGCCGCGCCGTCTGGATGGCATGGGCGTTGCGATAGGTGAGATTGACCATGGCGATGAGCCCGGCCTCCTCGGCGGCTTCGGTCATGGTCATCGCGTCGCGATGGTTCACGGCGAGCGGCTTCTCGCAGAAGATCGCCTTCCGCGCCGCGATCAGCTGCATCGTCGTCGGGTAATGCGCGGCGTCGGGCGTCGAATTCACCGCCGCGTCGAACTCGCCCCAGGCGACGAGATCCTCGACGCTGGCGAAGACCTGCGGGATGGCGTGCATCTCGGCGAAGATCTTCGCCCGGTCGAGATTGGTGTCGACCGCCGCGACGAGGCGGCAGCCGGGAATGACGGAGAAATGCTCGGCATGCTTATGGGCGATCGAGCCCGTGCCGAGAATGGCGATGCGCTTCTCGGTCACCGGAACCCCTCTTCGCCGGCGGCGTGCAGCGAGCCGCCGCGCTGCTCGATCGGCTCCGGCGCCCGGTCCACCGGCACGTTGGGCGCGTCGGAGACGTCGGCCCAGGGCGCGGCCGGGTTGTGGGCCCAGCGCACGGCGTTGCGCAGCACCTGCTGCACCGCCGGCTGGTGATAGATCGGATAGGTCTCGTGGCCGGGCGCGAAATAGAAGATGCGGCCGGCGCCGCGCTGATAGGTGAGGCCGGAGCGGAAGACCTCGCCGCCCTGGTACCAGGAGACGAAGACCGTTTCCATCGGCTCGGGGACGAGGAAGGGCTCGCCATACATCTCGGTATTCTCGATGGTGATCTGATCGCCGACGCCGGCCGCGATCGGATGCGAACGGTTGATCGTCCAGACGCGCTCGCGCTCGCCGGCCTCGCGCCAGCGCAGGCTGCAGGGCGAGCCCATCAGCCGCTTGAAGATCTTCGAGAAATGGCCGGAATGGAGGACGATCAGCCCCATGCCCTGGAAGACGCGCTCGGCGACGCGCTCGACCACCGCGTCCTCGACCTGGCCATGGGCCTTGTGGCCCCACCAAAGGAGCACGTCGGTGGCGGCGAGGCGCTCGGCCGACAGGCCGTGCTCCGCCTGGTCGAGCGACGCCGTCGAGGCCTCGATGCCGGGCTCCTGGCGCAGCGCGGCGGCGATGGTCTCGTGGATGCCGTCCGGGTAGATGCCCCGGACGGTGGCGTTCTCGCGCTCGTGGATGAACTCGTTCCAGACGACGGCACGAATCGGCATCGGCGACCTCCCAGTCTCCCTTGAGTTGCAGGAATTAGCCAGGACGCGGTCAGCTCGCAAGCAGAAAGGCGAACGGCAGCTTTCCCGGAAGATCGCCGAGGCGCAGACGGTCGTCGAGGGCGAGCATCCCCTTGTCGAGCACGTCCTCCCAGTCGCGGCCGATCAGCGGCCCGGTCAGGCGGATCGCCGTATCGCCCCAGCAGCCCTCGCCCGGCATGATCGTCCCGCAATCGGCGAGGAGCTTCAGCGACATGCGCGGCGCGACGGCGATGGCCGCCGCCTCCTCGCGCAGGCGGGCGAAGGCGATCACATGGTCGGCGAGCGGTCCCTCGACGGCGAGCGGCAAATAGTCGCCGCGGGTGAAGAGCTCGGGTTCGCGCTGGCGCGCCTTCAGGCTCGCCGCCGTCACCTTCGCCTTGATCCGGCCGTCGCGCCAGTGGCGGAAGGCCTCCGGCATCGACATGGCCTCGTCCATCGCCTTGACCCGGGCCGAGAAGTCGATCGGCCGGCGGTTGTCGGGATCGACCAGGCTCAGATCGTAGAACTCGGTGCCCTGATAGATGTCCGGCACGCCGGGCGCCGCCATCTTGACGATCACCTGGCTCAGCGAGTTGAGGGCGCCGGCCGCGACGAAGGGCTGCACCTCCTGCCAGAACGTTTCGAGAAAGCCGTTCGCCGGATCGAGCGCGGCCGAGACGAAGCCCTTCAGGGCGCTCTCGTAATCCTCCGCCGGGGAGGTCCAGCTCGTATAGCGCTTGGCCTCGCGCACCGCCTTCTCGACGAAGGCGAGGAGACGCGTCTCGATCTCGGCGAGGGTCTTGCGGTCCTTCGGGTCGAAATCCGCCGGCAGCACGCCGAGAAGGCTCTGGTAGAAGCCCCATTCCGTCGCGGGATCGGGCGAGACGAGAAGCGGCTCGATCTGGTGGCGGAAGGCGCCGAGCGTCTCCGTGCCCTTGGCGACGATCGTCTCCCAGCGCTCCGGCGCCTCGCTCAGCGTGTAGAGACGGGCGCGGGCGTCCTCGCCGCGCTTGGTGTCGTGGGTCGAGGTGGCGAGAAGGCCTTCCGGCTGGTCCTCGACGCGGATCCGCATCGCCTCGTGAAAGGCCGCGAGCTCGGCGCCGTAATGATCCGGCTCGCCGCCGACCTCGTTCAGCGCGATCAGGCGGTTGTAGCGGTAGAAGACCGTGTCCTCCACCGCCTTCGCCATCACCGCGCCGGTCGTCTGCTGGAAGCGCCGGGTGAAGTTCAGGGCGCCGGCGACATCGGCGGCCTCCTCGAAATCGAGCTTTAGCAGGCGGCCGATGAACTCGATCGGCTCGTCCGCCTCCACCTCGCGGCCGGACTTCGCCTCGGCCACCGCCGCGTCGATGATCGCGACATCCTTCGTCGGCACGCCGTCGACGCCGACATAGGTGCGGTAGACCGGCAGCGAGGCCGCGACCTCGACGATCGAGCGCTGGATCGTGTCGGGGCCGAGATCGCGGGTGGAAAGGCCGCGCGCCGCGACGTCGAGCGCCTCGCCCGTCAGATAGGCGAGCTCGCCCGCGAGATTGCGGGCGAAGATCGAGCGCTTCTGCCGCTTGATCATGCCGCGCAAGTCCTCGACCTCGCCGAGGAAGTCGGCATAGGCCTCGGCCATCGCCTCTTCCTTGGTGGCATCGACATAGAGGCCGGACAGAGCGGTGATGAATTCGTAGCCCGTCGTGCCCTGGATGTCCCAGGAGGTGCGCAGCCGCTCCTCGCCGGTCAGGATCTTCTCGACATAGATCAGGGGATCGCGCCGGGCCGACTGGAAGGCCTGACGGAGATCGAGAAGATAGTTCTTCGGATCGGCGAGCCCGTCGACATGGTCGATGCGGATGCCGTCGAGCCGCCGCTCCTTGGCGAGGCGGATCACGGTGCGGTGCGAGTCGCGGAAGACGTGGCGGATCTCCTGGCGCACGCCGATGAGGTCGGCGATCTCGAAGAAGCGGCGATAGGTCAGCTTCTCGCGCGCGGTGCGCCACCAGGCGAGGCGCCAGTTCTGCGCCTCGTGCAGCCCGTGCAGCGCGGTGCGGTCGCCGTTGATCGCCTCGACCGCATGCGTCAGCGCGCTCTGGAAGCCGGCATCGCCGAGATGCTCGCGCAACCGCTCCGTCAGCTCGTCGCCATCGACCGGGGTCGCGACGGCGAAGCGGCGGTTCAGCCGGTCGCGCTCCTCATGCTCGAGGAAGCCGAAGACATGGCCGAGGCTGCGCGGATCGATCGGCAACTGGTAGCCGCCCGCGTCGAAGCGGAAGCGGGCGCGCTCCGGCTCCACCACCACCTTCAGGTCGCCGTCCGCCAGCGCCTCGCCATAGGGCTTGCCGAGCACCGGCACGAGGATCTTCTCGGCGTCCCAGGCGATGTCGAAGGTCGTCGCGTGACGGCTCTCGCGCCCCCAGGCGAGGACGTCCTCCCACCAGCCGTTTTCCGGCGAGACGCCCATATGGTTCGGCACGAAGTCGAGGATGAGGCCGAGATCCTCGCGCGTCAGGGCGTCGCTCATGGCGGTGAAGCCCGGATCGCCGCCGAGATCGGCTTCGAAGCGGTTGTAGTCGACGACGTCGTAGCCATGGGTCGAGCCCGGCGAGGCGGCGAAGATCGGCGAGGCGTAGAAATGGCTGACGCCGAGCTTCTTCAGATAGGGCGCCAGCTCGGAGGCGGCGGCGAAATCCGTGCCCTCGCGGAACTGGAGGCGATAGGTCGCGACGAGGGGTCGGTTCATGGTCTCTCGCTTCGCATGGCCGCCGCCGCCGACTGGAATCCCGGATGAGCGGCGAGCTCCTCCAGGAAGACCGGCAGGCGGATGCGCCAGTTCGGATATTGGTCGGTCGTGCCGGGCAGGTTCGGCTGGCGCTCCGAGCCGATCATGTCCTCGATCTGGATGGCGACGAGGACGCTCGGCGTGCGGGCGACGAAGCGGTGCACGGCATCGGCCATGTCCTGTTCCAGCCGCGCCGGCAGCGGGTCCTCGCCGGAGGCGACGCGGTCGTAGCGCTCGGGCAGGACGCCCTCCTCCTTCAAAGCCACGACGAGGGCGCGGCGATCGCGCTTGCGCTCCTCGCGCCCGGCTTCCGAGCGCTCGGCGTTCTGCGTGCCCATCGCGGCGCGCAACTCGACATCGGTGCCGTCCCACCAGCCCTTCAGGGTCGGCAGGTCATGCGTCGAGACGCAGGCGAGCGAGGAGGCCGGATAGGCGGCGGGATCGAGGAATTCCGCCCCGCCGCGCCGCTCGAAATAGAGGACGCGGTAGGACAGGATGCCGGCGTCCGACATCGTGTGGCGGAAGCCCGGCGGCACGGTGCCGAGATCCTCGCCGATGACGATGCAGCCATTGTCGACCGAGACCTTGGCGATCGTGTCCACCATGCGGCCGAGCGGGTAGCGGATATAGCCGCCCTCGGCCGAGGGATGGCCCTCGGCGATCCACCAGAGCCGGGCGAGCCCCATCGCGTGGTCGATGCGCACCGCGCCCGCATGGCGGGTCAGGGCGTCGAAGGAATGGCCGAGCGGGCGGTAGTCGCGCGCGGCGAGCGCCGTCGGCGACTGCGGGGCGAGGCCCCAGTCCTGGCCGCTGGAATTGAACATGTCCGGCGGCGAGCCGACGCGGGCGCTGCCGACGGTGAGCTCGGGATCGGCCCAGGTCTCCGCCCCGTCCGGCGCGACGCCGACCGCGAGGTCGAGATAGAGGCCGATCCGCATGCCGGCGCCCTTGGCGCGCGCCTGCGCCTCGGCGAGCTGCTCGTCGCAGAGATATTGCAGCCAGAGATGGAACAGGGTCTCCTCCGCCCCCTCGCCGTCCTCGAAGCCGCGCACGGTCGCGCCGTCGCGCCGGCGCCATTCGTCCGGCCAGGAATGCCAGCCGGCATGATGGCCCTCAGTCACCATCTTGGCCGAGATCGCCTCGAACAAAGCGAAGTCGCGCAAGGGATCGCCATTGCCGGCAACATAGCGCTCGAAGGCGGAGGAGGCGCCGATCTCCTCGCGCCGCGCCGCGAAGATGCGGTGGAGGATCCGGTGCTTCAGCCGCACGGCGGTCGGATAGTCGACGAGATCCGCGTCGAGGGCGGAAAAGGCCGCCGGCTCTTCTGCCCTGACGGCGGCGACCGCCTCCGGCCCGCCCTTCAGCTTGTCGAGGGCGAGATAGGCGGGGCTGAGGAAGCGGCGCGTCGAGGGCGAATAGGGGCCGAACCGCCCGCCATCGGCGAAGAACAGGGCATGGAGCGGGTTGACGCCGACGAAGGCGGCGCCGGCCTCCGCAGCGATCTCGGCGAAGCGCGCCAGGTCCTCGAAGTCGCCGAGGCCGAGCGAGCGGCGCGAGCGCAGCGAATAGAGCTGGCAGGTGGCGCCCCAGGCCTTGCGGGCGAAGAGATCCTCCGGCAGCGCGCAGCGCAGATGCGGCTTGTCCGCCGCCTCGTCGAAGCCGCCATAGTCGGCGCCGTCCGGATCGATGCCGAGGACGCCGAGCAGCGAGCGCTTGGCCTGATCGGAAATGATCTTGCGCTCGCCCATCTCGGAAATATAGCCGATCTGGATGCCGTGGCTTTCGGCGAGGCGGTCGAGGTCAGACATCGGGGCTCTTCTCGATCAGGAGGCGGCCGGCGAGACGGACCACCACCGAGGTTCCGGGCAGGACACCGAGGCGCAAGCCTTCCTCCGCCTCGCGACTCGTCGCGTAGATGGTGTGTCCCTGCGCACGCTCGCTCGGCGAGATGGCATCCGGCAAGCCCCAGGGCTCGTCGTCGAGATTGGCGAAGACATGCAGCGCCGTGTCCTGGCCAAGCGACCAGCAGACCTCGAAGGCGCGGGAATCGGTGGCCCGGTAGGAGCCGCTATGGGCGGGGATGTCGGCGAGCAGCGGCACGATCTCGCGCCGGCGGATGGCGAGAAGCTCCTTCACCGCCGCATGATGGGCGGCATGGTCCTCCTCGCCCAGCCGGTCCCAGCGCAGGCGCGACTGCTCGAAGGTCGAGACCTCGTTGGGATCGGGCACCACCGACTTGCCCTCCTTCTCGAAGGAGGCGAATTTCTTGAACTCCTCGCGCCGCCCCTTCGACACCGCCTCGCCGAGCTCACCATGGAAGTCGGTGAAGAAGCAGAAGGGCTGGGTCTCCCCGTATTCCTCACCCATGAAGATCAGCGGCAGCTGCGGCGACAGGAGGAGGATCGCCTGGAGGCAGCGCATCTGCCCGTCGCTCGACAGGGTCGTCAGACGGTCGCCGAAGGCGCGGTTGCCGATCTGGTCGTGGTTCTGGATGAAGTTGACGAAGGCGGTGGGCGGCAGGTGGTTGGAGGGATGGCCGACATGGTCCTCCCGCTCAGCCGAATATTGGCCCTGATAGACGAAGCCTTCCGCGAGGCAGCGCGCCAGCTGATGGGCGCTGGCCGGCGTATAGTCGGCATAATAGCCCTCCGTCTCGCCCGTCGTCAGCACGTGGCAGCAATGGTGGAAGTCGTCGTTCCACTCCGCCGAGACGAGGCGCGGGCCGCCATCGGCATTGCGCTCGATATGCCAGGTGATGTTGCGGGCATCCTCGGAGGTCAGATGCAGGTGGCGGTCGGGAAAGGTCTGGCGCACCCGCGCCGCGAGTTCGGCGATGATGTCGATCTCGCTCTTGTCCTTGATAGAATCGATCGCGTCGAGGCGGAGGCCGTCGATCCGGTATTCGCCGAACCAGTAGAGCGCGTTGTCGATCATGAACTCGCGCACCGGCCGCTCGTCATAGGCGATGGCGGGCCCCCAGGGCGTATGGATCTCCGGATGGAAGAATTCCGGCGCATAGGCGTTGAGATAGTTCCCGTCCGGTCCGAAGTGATTGTAGACGCAGTCGAGAAACACCATCAGGCCGCGCTCGTGGGCGGCGTCGACCAGCCGCTTCAGCCCCTCGACCCCGCCATAGGCGGCATGCGGGCAGTAGAGCAGCGTCCCGTCATAGCCCCAGCCGCGCCGGCCGCTGAACTCGGCGACGGGCAGAAGCTCCACCGCCGTGATGCCGGTGTCCTTGAGATAGTCGAGCTTGCCGATCACCGCGTCGAAGGTGCCTTCCGGCGTGAAGGTGCCGACATGCAGCTCGTAGAACACGCAGTCCTGGAGCGGCCGGCCCTTCCAGCCGGGCGTCTTCCATTCGTAGGCGCGCGGATCGACGAGGCGGGAGAAGGAATGGACGTCGGCGACCTGGGCGCGGGCCGCCGGGTCGGGCACGATCGCCTCGCCGTCGATGCGGAAGGCATAGCCCTCGCCGAAGCCGACCTTGTCGGTGACGATCTCCCACCAGCCGCGCTCGCCCCGCTCCAGCGGCAGGAAACGAGGATCGTCGGACGATCCGTAGGCCAGTTCGATCCGGTTCTTCGTCGGGGCCCAGAGGCGGAACCGGACGCCCCCGTCCACCACGTTCGGACCCCAGTCCGTGGCTTGCGAGAAACGCGCGTCGTCTGCCGTCATGCTTGGTCGTCTCCGATCCGGTCGTCTCTGGCCGGCCCGCCGGGGCGGTCGCCGGGTCCGGGCGCGGCGCCCGGCCTTTCCGGTCCGCCCGGCACCGCCTGCCCGTCCATCGCCGCATCTATGGCACCCGCCGGGGAGGTCAGCGGGCACCCCTTCGATTTTGGATAGGCCTCCAACAAGGCCTCCGAAGACCTCAGGCGGCGAGCTTCGACTGGCCTGCGACCGCCTCCTCCACCGCCTGACGGCCCTGGCCGATCCGGCCATGCACGAGGTCGTGGATGAAGCCGAGCTTGGCCGTGACGGTCGGCGACAGGACGAAAGGATAGAGGTCCTGGTGGCCCATGGCGCGGTTGAACGAGTTCAGCGCGGCGGAGAGGGCGAGCCAGGCATCCACGATGGTCTCGATGCTCGTCGTCCCGTCATAGGCGTTGAAGTCGAGATCGGTGGTCAGGACGCCCTCGCGATCGGCCTTGGGATGCAGGGCGATGCCGTAGGAGCCGCCGACCTCCAGCGTGTCGATGATGTGGAGGTAATGCGCCCAGGTCTCGGCGAAGTCCTCCCAGGGGTGGGCGCCGGCATAGGCGGAGACGTATTCGTTCTGCCAGTTCGGCTTCGGGCCGTTGGCATAGTGGTTCTGGAGCGCCTGGTTGTAGTCCTCCTCGTCATTGCCGAAGATGGCGCGGCATTCCTCCAGCGCGCCGCCGTCGCGCACCAGACGGTCCCAGTACCAATGGCCGATCTCGTGGCGGAAATGGCCGAGCAGCGTGCGATAGGGCTCGCCCATCGCCGTGCGGCGCTTCTCGCGCTCGGCATCGTCCGCTTCGACAAGGGCGATGGTGATGAGGCCCTGGTCGTGGCCGGTCATCACCTTCCCGCCCTCGTCGCTGAGGAACTGGAAGCCGAGGCCTTCGGGATGTTCGGCGCGCGTGACGAGCGGCAGCTTCAGCCGGAGAAGGCCGTAGAAGAGGCGCTGCTTGGCGAGTTCCATCTTCTGCCAGAGGACGAGATTGTCCGGCTCGTCGAGATTGGGGATCACGAGATTGAAGCGCGAGGCGAGGCTCAGCGTGTCCGGGCTGTCGGAGGGCAGGAGCCAGTTGCAGACGCCGTACTGGTAATTGGCGTCGTATTTCCAGCCGCTGCCGTCGGCGCCGCGCCCGACCGAGGTCCAGAAGCCGTCCTCCGCCGGCTCCAGCGCCAGCATGCGGTTGGAATTCGGCTCGTAGCCGAGCGCGTGGTTGCAGCGCTCGCAGACCACGTTCGGAAAGAAGACGACCTGCTGGCAGGACGGGCAGGAAAAGAGCTTCATCGCGCACCTTGCGGGAGAAAGGGACGATCGGGGTCCGGCCCGGCGGGGAGCACGCCGGGCCTGTCGATCACGCCACCCTTAATGGCGCCGCGGCCCTCGGGTTCCCATGCGTCCGGCGCCACTGAGCACCTTTTCGCCGTTGCGAGACGCAGGCTCGCCGATGTGAGCGCTTGCGGCATCGGCCCGAAGCTTTATGGTCGAGGCGAAACTCTTGCCGGTGCGCCCGATAGACGATGTCGATTCTCGCCGCTCTCCATCACGTCACGCATTATCGCTACGACCGGCCGGTGCGGCTGGCGCCGCAGGTGGTACGGCTGCGGCCCGCGCCGCATTCGCGCACCCGCGTGCCGAGCTATTCGCTGAAGGTCCGGCCCGAAAAGCATTTCGTGAACTGGCAGCAGGACGCCTTCGGCAACTGGCTGGCGCGCTTCGTCTTTCCCGAGCCCGCCACGGAATTGCGCATCGAGGTCGACCTTCTCGCCGACATGACGGTCTACAACCCGTTCGACTTCTTCGTGGAGGAAACGGCGGAGACCTGGCCCTTCGCCTATGACGAGGCGCTTCTCGCCGATCTCGGCGCCTATCTCGAACCGGAGCCCGCGACGCCGAAGCTCGAGGCCTTTCTCGCCTCGATCCCGCGCGAGCCGGTGCGCACCATCGACTTCCTGGTCGGGCTGAACCGGCGGATCGCGGACGAGATCAGCTATCTCATCCGCATGGAGCCCGGCGTGCAGACGCCGGAAGAAACGCTGACGCGCGCCTCCGGCTCCTGCCGCGACTCCTCCTGGCTCCTCGTCAACGTGCTGCGCCGCCTCGGCCTCGCCGCCCGTTTCGTCTCCGGCTATCTCATCCAGCTGAAGCCCGATCTCGTGGCGCTGGACGGGCCGGCCGGCACCGATCACGATTTCACCGACCTCCATGCCTGGGCCGAGGTCTATCTGCCGGGCGCCGGCTGGATCGGGCTCGACCCGACCTCCGGCCTCCTCACCGGCGAAAGCCACGTACCGCTCGCCGCGACCCCGCATTACCGCTCGGCCGCGCCGATCAGCGGCGCGGTGGATTTCGCCGAGGTCGAGTTCGACTTCGACATGAGCGTCACCCGCGTCGCCGAGCGGCCGCGCGTCTCCTATCCGTTCTCGGAGGAGAGCTGGGAGGCGCTGGACCGGCTCGGCCGGACGGTCGATGCCGAGCTCCAGGCGAACGACGTGCGCCTTACCATGGGCGGCGAGCCGACCTTCGTCTCCATCGACGATTTCGAGGCGCCGGAATGGAATGCCGACGCGACGGGGCCGACCAAGCGGGCGCTTGCCGACGACCTCATCCGCCGCCTCGCCCGCCGCTTCGCGCCGGGCGGCTTCCTGCATCACGGCCAGGGCAAGTGGTATCCGGGCGAGACGCTGCCGCGCTGGACCTTCTCGCTCTACTGGCGGCGCGACGGCCAGCCGATCTGGCGCGACACCGACCGGATCGGCCGCGAGACCTCCACCGCGATCGTCACGGAGGCCGAGGCGGGCCGGCTGGCGCGCGGCCTCGCCACGGCGCTCGGCGTCGATCCGGACAATGCCCTGCCCGCCTATGAGGACGCGGCCTACTGGATCGCCCGCGAGGCGCAGCTGCCGGAAAATGTCGAGCCGAGCGATTCGAAGCTGGAGGACAAGGAGGAGCGCGCCCGCATTGCCCGCGTCTTCGATCGCGGCCTGTCGCGCCCGACGGGCTATGTCCTGCCGATCCAGGCCTGGCAGAGCCGGGCGCGGAACCTGCGCTGGTTCTCCGAGCGCTGGAACACGCGGCGGCGGCGGCTCTATCTCGTGCCGGGCGATTCCGCCCTCGGCTATCGCCTGCCGCTGTCCGGCCTGCCGCATCTGTCCGGCACCGCCTTTCCGCATGTCCATCCCCTCGACCCGACGCAGCCCCTGCCGCCTCTGCCGCCGCGCCAGCAGGGCCAGAGCCAGGGCCGCGCCTTCGAGCCGACGAGCCGCATCGCCATGCAGGTGATGGGCGAGGCCGGCGCCAGCCAGGCCATGGGCGGCGTCCGCCAAAGCATGCCGCCGCTCGCGCCCCTGCCGCCCCTTGCGGCGGACGAGACGATGGTGCCGCCGGCGACCGGGGGCGGCGCCTTCGTCTCGGTCGGCGTGCCGGAGATCCAGGGCTATGTGCGCACCGCGCTCGCCATCGAGCCGCGCGACGGCCGGCTCTGCATCTTCATGCCGCCGCTCGACACGACCGAGGCCTATCTCGACCTCCTCGCGGCGGTGGAGAACGTCGCCGACGAGCTCGGCCTGCCGATCCTGATCGAGGGCTACGCGCCGCCGCACGATCCGCGCCTCAACGTGATCCGCGTCGCGCCCGATCCGGGCGTCATCGAGGTCAACATCCATCCCGCCTCGTCCTGGGACGAGGCGGTGGACATCACCACCGCCGTCTACGAGGAGGCGCGGCAGTCGCGGCTCGGCGCCGACAAGTTCATGATCGACGGGCGCCATGTCGGCACCGGCGGCGGCAATCATGTCGTGGTCGGCGGCGCCCATCCGATGGATTCGCCCTTCCTGCGCCGGCCGGACCTCCTGAAGTCGCTCGTCCTCTACTGGCAGCGCCATCCCGCGCTCAGCTATCTCTTCTCGGGCCTCTTCATCGGCCCGACCTCCCAGGCCCCGCGCATCGACGAGGCGCGGCACGACGCGCTCTACGAACTGGAGATCGCGATGGCCGAGGTCCCCTCGCCCGCCGATTCCTTCTCGACGCCGCCCTGGCTGGTCGACCGCCTGTTCCGCAATCTCCTTGTCGACGTGACCGGCAACACCCATCGCGCCGAGATCTGCATCGACAAGCTCTATTCGCCAGACGGGCCGACCGGACGGCTCGGCCTCGTCGAGTTCCGCGGCTTCGAGATGCCGCCGGACGCGCGCATGAGCCTCGCCCAACAGCTTCTCATCCGCGCACTGATCGCCAAGTTCTGGCGCGAGCCGGAAACCGGCGGCTTCGCCCGCTGGGGCACCTCGCTGCACGACCGCTTCATGCTGCCGTCCTTCGTCTGGGCGGATTTCGAGGATGTGCTCGCCGAGCTCGACCGCGCCGGCTATCCGCTGCGCGCCGAATGGTTCGAGGCGCAGGCCGAATTCCGCTTCCCCTTCTGCGGCCGCGTGACGCGCGAAGGCGTGACGCTGGAGCTGCGCCAGGCGCTGGAGCCCTGGCATGTGATGGGCGAGACCGGCGCGATCGGCGGCACGGTGCGCTTCGTCGATTCCTCGGTCGAGCGGCTCGAGGTGAAGCTCGCCAATTTCGATCCGGCCCGCCATATCGTCACCTGCAACGGCCGCGAAGTGCCGCTCGCCGCCGGGCCGAAGCGCGGCGAAGGCGTCGCGGGCGTGCGCTTCAAGGCGTGGCAGCCGCCGCTCGGCCTGCACCCGACGCTGCCGGTCCACGTGCCGCTGACCTTCGACATCTACGACCGCTGGTCGCGGCGCTCGCTCGGCGGCTGCCGCTACCATGTCGCCCATCCGGGGGGCCGGAACTACGAGACCTATCCGGTGAATTCCTACGAGGCCGAGGCGCGCCGCCTCGCCCGCTTCGAGGAGATCGGCCATACGGCCGGGCTCTACGAGCCGCGCCGCGAGGTGCCGCATCCCGCCTTCCCGATGACGCTGGACCTGCGCCGTCCGCCGCATACGGCGCATTGATGGCGCTCGCCCCGGCAGCGGTCGGCAAGGCGGACGGCCGGGTCGCGGCGCTCGTCGCCGCCTATCGGGGCGGCGCGCATGACGAGATGATGGGGCTGGACGGCCATGTCCGGCCCCATTACCGCGCCCTGGTCGAGGGGCTCGCCGCGATGGGGGCCGAGGAGCGCGCCGCGCGCTTCGACGCCTCGCGCCAGTATCTGCGCGAGGCGGGCGTCTTCTACCGCGTCTATGGCGGGGCCGAGGCGCCGGAGGAGCGCGGCTGGCCGCTGGCCTTTCCGCCGCTCATCATGGAGCGGCGCGAATGGACGGCGCTGGAGGCGGGCCTCTGCCAGCGGGCCGAATTCCTCGAACGGCTGCTGGCCGATCTCTACGGCGCGCGCCGCGTCGTCGCCGGCGGGGCGCTGCCGAGCGCGCTCGTCGGGCGCAATCCGGAATTCCTGCGCCCCCTCGCCGACCAGGGCCTTGCCGGCGAGCCGCTCATCCGCTTCATCGCCGTCGATCTCGGGCGCGGCGCCGACGGCGCCTGGCGGGTGCTGGGCGATCGCGCGCAGGCCCCGTCCGGCGCGGGCTTCGCCGTCGAGAACCGCGTCGCCACGTCCCGCGCCTTTCCCGAGCTCAACGCCGCGCTGAAGGTGCAGCGCCTCGCCGGCTTCTTCTCGCGCTTCCGCGACCAGCTCTTCGCCCTCAACGAGGAGAATGGCGGGCGGATCGGCGTCCTCACGCCCGGGCCACTGAACGAGACCTATTTCGAGCATGCCTATCTCGCCCGCTATCTCGGCTTCCAGCTTTTGGAAGGCGGCGATCTCGCGGTCCGCGGCGACCGGCTCTTCGTGCGCACGGTGGACGGGCTGACACCGCTCGCCGTCCTCTGGCGGCGGCTCGACGGCGATTTCGCCGATCCGATCGAACTCTACGGCTCGTCGCGCATCGGCACGCCCGGCCTCGTCGCCGCCGCCCGCGCCGGCACGGTGCATCTCGTCAACGCGCTTGGCTCCGGCCTTCTGGAAACCCGCGCCCTTCTCGCCTTCCAGCCGCAGCTCGCCGCCGCCCTTCTCGGCACCGCGCTGAAGCTGCCGAGCGTCGCCACCTTCTGGGGCGGCGAGCCGGCGGGCCGCGCCGTGCTGGCCTCCGGCCGGCCGGATCTCTCCCTCGCCCCCGCCATGCCGCTCGCCTCCGGCCGCCCGCCCCTCACCGAGGCGGAACTGGCCGAGCTGCGCCGGACGGATGGCGAGAGCGTCGTCGGCCAGGAGATCGCGACGCTGTCGACCGCGCCGGTCCTCATCGGCGACCGGCTGGAAGCGCGGCCCGTGACGCTGCGCGTCTTCCTGGCGCGCGACGAGACGGGCTGGCACGTGATGCCGGGCGGCTTCGCGCGGGTCGCGGAACTCGCCGGCACCAGCACCGTCTCGCTCCAGAGCGGCGGCTTCTCGATCGATGTCTGGGTGCCGGGCGAGCGCGAGATCGAACCGGTCTCGCTGCTGCCGGCGCGCGTCTCCGGCTTCGTGCGCCGCGTGCCGGGCTCGCTGCCGGCGCGCGCCGCCGACAATCTCTTCTGGCTCGGCCGCTATGTGGAACGGGTGGAGGTGGCGACCCGCCTCCTGCGCCTCCATGCCGTGCGGCAGGCGGAAGGGGCGCGCGACGACCGGCTGGCGCTGCGCGTCGAGGCGCTGCTCGCCGATAGCGGCGTCGATCTGCGCGCCGGCCCGGCGAGCGGGCTCGGGCAGCTCGCGGCCTCCGCCTTCCAGACCGCCTCGCGCATCCGCGACCGCTTCTCGCCGGACGGCTGGCGCGTCCTTGGCGAGATCGTCGAGCTCCTGGACGGCGCGCGTCGCGGCGCCGACGTCGTGCCGCTGACCAGCGCGGTGCTGACCCGCCTGTCGAGCTTCGCAGGCCTGCTCGGCGAGAACATGTACCAGTTCACCGGCTGGCGCTTCCTGCGCTGCGGGCGCCTTCTGGAACGCGGGCTGATGACCGCCTTCGTCGGCTCTGGCCTCGCCGGGCGCGAGCTGGTCGACGGTTCGCTGGAAGGGCTGCTCGACTTCACCGACAGCCGCGTCACCTATCGCCGCCGCTACTCGGTCGCCCCCTCGCGCGAGACGGTGCTCGACCTCGCCGTGCTCGACCCGATGAATCCGCGCTCGATCGCCTTTCAGGTCAACGGCTTCGTCGATTGCCTCGCGGCCCTGCCGGGCATGCGCGAGGGCGAGACGCTGGGGCGCCTGTCGCGCATCGCCCGGCGCCTTCAGGTCCGGCTGGCGACCGGCGCGGCGGCCGAGGTCGACACCGCCTTTCTCGACCGGATCGTCGGCGACTTCTCCGATCTCTCCGACCATCTCACCGAGCGCTATTTCTCCGGCGGACCGGACGATCATCTCGCCGAGCGGGCGGAGGGCGAATGAGCGGGAGCGACGGCCCGGTGCTCTACGATCTGCGCCTGCGGATCGCGGCCGACTATCCGAGCACGGTGAAGGAGGCGCGCCACATCCTGCGCATGCGCCCGCGCCGCCGCGCGAACCAGGAGGTCCTCGGCGAAACGCTGCGCCTGACGCCGGCGCCGGACGAGATGCGCGGCGTGGCCGACTTCTTCGGCAATGCCTGCGACCATGTCGCGATCCTGAAGCAGCACGAGATGCTGGACGCCGATCTCGTGGCCCGCGTGCGGGTGGCGCCGACGGCGTTCGATCCGGCGGGCGCGCCGAGTCTCGCCGAAACGGCGGAGGCGGCGCGGACGTCGCGCGAGACGGGCGCCACCGCGCCGGTCCATTTCCGCGGCGCCTCGCGCCTCCTGCGCCCGAGCCCGGCGATCATGGATTTCGGCCGCGACTTCGCCGCCGCGCCGAATGTCGCCGAGGCGGCGCTCGCCATGACGAAGGCGATCCATGCCGGCTTCACCTATGCCTCGGGCGAGACCGGCATCGACACGCCGGTCGAGACGGTGCTGCGAACGCGCCGGGGCGTCTGCCAGGACTTCGCCCATCTGATGATCGCCGCGCTGCGCGGCCTCGGCCTGCCGGCGGCCTATGTCTCGGGCTTCCTGCGCACCGAGCCGCCGCCGGGCCGGCCGCGCCTCGCCGGGGCGGATGCCATGCATGCCTGGGTCGCGGTCTGGCTCGGCCCGTCGCTCGGCTGGCGCGAATTCGACCCGACCAACGGCGTCGCGGCCAATGTCGACCATCTCGTCGTCGCGATCGGCCGCGACTATGCCGATGTCGCGCCGATGGGCGGCGTCGTCACCACGTCCGGCGGCCAGATGGCCCGGCACGAGGTCGACATGGTGCCGGTGGAGGACGCGGAGGCGCTTGCCGACAAGCCGGCCGGCGCAGTCAACGAATTGGTGAGACAGACCCGCTAGAACAGGCACAACCATTTCGCGCAAGCGGGTCCGATGCACCTTCATGCCCCGACGATCATGACGCTGATGTCGGGCATCGCGCTGCTGAGCGTGATCGCCCTGGGATTGGAATGGCGTCGATCGCGCTTGCCGGCCCTCGGCTGGTGGGCGCTCGGCTACAGCCTGCTCGTCGGCTCCCTCGCCCTGATGCTTCTTCTCAAGGACGCCCAGAATTTCCTGGCTTTGGGAGTCGGCTCGATGCTGGCGCTGGCCGTCTATGCCGTGATGCTGCATGGCTGCCGCGTCCATGTGGAACGGCGCCCGTCACTGTGGCTCTTCCTGCCGCCGCTCACCTGGTTTCTTCTCTGGTGCCTGCACTGGCAGCCGATGACCCTGGCGGAAAGCTTCGCCGAACGGCGCGCCTTCTTCTCCGCCGCCGTCGCGCTCTATTGCCTCGGCACGGTTCCGCTCTTCTGGTCGCGGCGGAACGGGCTCCAGGCGGAGCGCTGGCTGGCGATCGCCTTCGGCGGACATGCCGTCGTCTACTGCATCAGGCTGATCGCCAGCCTGAACGGCGGAGCGGTGAACGAGCCGGCGATGGACGACGGACTGCTGATCGCCCAAATGTTCGAGGGCACGCTCTTCACGGTCGTCAGCGCCGCGCTCTTCCTGTCCCTCGCCCGGGAAATGACCGAGCGTCGGCTCGCCGCCGCCTCGCAGACCGATTTCCTCACCGGCGTCGACAACCGACACGCCTTCTTCGACAAGGCCGGAGCGCTCCTCGCGAGGGCGTCGCCACCGGCGGCGCTGGCGGTGCTCGATCTCGATCATTTCAAGGCGATCAACGATCGCCATGGCCATGCCTTCGGCGACGAGGTGCTGAAGCTCTTCGCGCGCATCGTCGCCGCCGATCTCGCGCCGGGCGAGTTGCTGGCGCGGACGGGCGGCGAGGAATTCGCGCTGCTTCTGTCCGGTCAGACCCCGGTCGAGGCCGCCGATCGGCTCCGTCTGCTCGGACAGCGCTTCAGCCAAGCCAGCACGCTCGTCCTCCAAGTCGATCCGCCGGCGACCTTCAGCGCCGGTCTCGTCGCGGCGAACCGAGCGACGGAGTTGGAAAGCCTTCTGCAAATCGCCGATACGGGGCTCTACCGGGCCAAGCATCTCGGCCGCAACCGCGTCGAGATCATGGCCGGCATCGAGCCGCATCGCCTGCTGGCGCGACCGGACGGCGATGACCCGGCCACTCGAAGACCGGAAGCGGCCAATGCCGCCTGAGGCGACGATCGCGCCGAAGCATAAAATGCGCGGGATCGGCGCAAGCGAATTGTGAGGGTAAGCGCGCTAGGATCGGCCCGGATTTCGAACCGCCGAGCCATGCACCTGCACGCCCCGACCCTCTTCTTCCTGCTTTCGGCGATCGCCGGGCTCTCGACGCTCGCCATGATCGCCGAATGGCGGACGAGCCGCCTGCCGGCGCTGGCGCGCTGGGCGCTGGCCTATGGCGCGGTGGCCGTCGCGGCGCTCGCGGTGCCGATGGTGATGGATGGGGACGGCTTCGTGTCGATCGGCCTCGGCACCTCAGGCATGATGCTCGGCTATGCCCTGATGGTGGTGGGTTGCCGCGTCCATCTCGGCCGGGCGCCGGGCGTCATGCTCTACCTGCCGGCCCTTGGCTGGCTGGCGCTCTGGCTCCTGCGCTGGCAGGACCTGCCGCTCGCGGCCTCCTATGACGAGCGCCGCGTCTTCTTCTCCGTGTCCTTCTGCCTTTATTCCTTCGCGATCTGCCGCGACCTCTGGCGCCGGCCGAACGGGATGCGGACCGAGCGCCAGCTGGCGGTCGCCTTTCTTGTGCACGGCCTCTTCTACGCCCTCCGTCTCGTCGCGCTGCTCGGCGAGGGCATGATCGACGAGCGCGTCATGAGCGACGTGCCCGTCGTCGTGATGATGTTCGAGGGCGTCCTGTTCTGCGCCGTCAGCGCCTTCCTCTTCATCTCGCTCGCCCGCGAGACGGTGGAACGGCGGCTCGCCGCCGCCTCGCAGACCGACTTCCTGACGGGGATCGACAATCGCCGCGCCTTCTTCGCCAAGGCGACGCCGCTCTGCCTGCCGACCGGCAGCCTCGTCCTGTTCGACCTCGATCACTTCAAGGCGATCAACGACCGGCACGGCCATGCCTGCGGCGACGAGGTGCTGCGCCTGTTCTGCCGCAGCGTGGAACTGCATCTCGACGAGGGCGACGTCTTCGGCCGCCTCGGCGGCGAGGAATTCGCGCTGGTCCTGCCGGGCCGCGACACGGCCGACGCGGCGGACAAGGTGGCGCTGATCGCCCGGGTCTTTTCCAAGGGCGCCGCCGGCGCCCTGTCGCTCACGCTCGCCGCGACGTTCAGCGCCGGCATCGCCGAGGCGAGCGACGAGAGCGGCCTCGACGCGATGATGCGGCGGGCGGACGCGGCGCTCTACCGCGCCAAGCGCCTCGGCCGCAACCGCACCGAGATCGCCGGTGCGGAGGACGCCGTCCTGCCTCAGGCGGCGGCGATCACCGCCGGCGCCTCGCCGGGCACGAGCACCAGCGTCGCCAGCGGCGGCAGCGTCAGCGAGACCGACCAGGGCCGGCCGTTGGCCGAGACCTCCTCCGCCGGCGCGCCGCCCATATTGCCGACATTGGAGCCGGCATAGATCCCGGCATCCGTGTTCAGCCGCTCGGTCCAGAAGCCGCCATGCGGCACGCCGATCCGGTAGTCGTCGCGCACCACCGGCGTGAAGTTGCAGACGATCACCGCCGCCCGGCCCTCGCGGTCCTTGCGCATGTAGACGAGCACCGATTCGTCGGCATTCAGCGTGTCGATCCATTCGAAGCCGGCCGGATCGCAATCCAATTGATGCAGCGCCGGCACCTCGCGATAGAGCGTGTTCAGATCGCGGATCAGGCGCTGCACGCCCTGGTGCTCGGGATAGTCGAGGAGGTGCCAGTCGAGCGACTGGTCGTGGTTCCATTCCGAGGACTGGCCGAACTCGCCGCCCATGAAGAGCAGCTTCTTGCCGGGATGGGTCCACATGAACCCGTAATAGGCCCGCAGATTGGCGAATTTCTGCCAGCGGTCGCCCGGCATCTTGTTGAGGATCGAGCCCTTGCCATAGACGACTTCGTCATGGCTGAGCGGCAGGATGAAGTTCTCCGAGAAGGCATAGACCATGCCGAAGGTCATGTGGTGGAAGTGGTAGCGCCGGTTGATCGGGTCCTCCTGCATGAAATGCAGGGTGTCGTGCATCCAGCCCATGTTCCACTTGAAATGGAAGCCGAGGCCGCCGGCATAGGTCGGGCGCGAGACGTTCGGGAAGGCGGTCGATTCCTCGGCATGGGTCGAGGCGGCGGGATAGAGACCGCCGACGCGCTCGTTCGTCTCCTTCAGGAAGGCGATCGCCTCCAGATTCTCGCGGCCGCCGAAGATGTTCGGCTCCCACTCGCCATGCTTGCGCGAATAGTCGAGATAGAGCATCGAGGCGACGGCATCGACGCGCAATGCGTCGACATGGAAGCGGTCGAGCCAGTAGAGCGCGTTGGCGAAGAGGAAGTTGCGCACTTCCGTCCGGCCATAGTCGTAGATCAGCGTGTTCCAGTCCTGATGGAAGCCGCGACGCGGATCGGGATGCTCGTAGAGCGCCGTGCCGTCGAACCGGGCAAGGCCATGGATGTCGGTCGGGAAATGGCCCGGCACCCAGTCGAGGATGACGCCGATGCCCGCCTGATGCAGCGCGTCGACGAGCCGCGCGAAGCCTTCCGGCGCGCCGAAGCGCGAGGTCGGCGCGAAGAGGCCGATCGGCTGGTAGCCCCAGGAGCCGTAGAACGGATGTTCGGAGACCGGCATGAACTCGACATGGGTGAAGCCCATGTCCTTCACGTAAGGCACGAGCTGGCCGGCGATCTGGTCGTAGTCGAGCATGGCGTTCCAGTCGCCGCGCCGCCAGGAGCCGAGATGCACCTCGTAGATCGAGACCGGCTTGTCGGCCGACTGCCAGTCCTGGCCATGGGCCTGGAACTCGGCATCGCCCCATTGGTGCTCCACGAGGCCGGAGACGATCGAGGCCGTGGACGGAGCCTGCTCGTGATAGAAGCCGACCGGGTCCTGCTTGGTCGGCTGCATGTCGCCGCGCACGCCGATGACCTCGAACTTGTAGAGCTCGCCCTTGCCGATGCCGGGAATGAAGATCTCCCAGCAGCCGCAGTCGTGGCGGAAGCGCATGATGTGGCGCCGGCCGTCCCAGCCGTTGAAATTGCCGACCACCGAGACGCGCTGGGCGTCGGGCGCCAGCACGACGAAGCGCACGCCCTTCACGCCCTCCATCTCGAAAGGATGGGCGCCGAAGGCCTCATAGAGCCGGTTATGCGTGCCCTGCGCCAGATAATAGGCATCCTGGTCGCCGAGGATCGGCCCGAAGCGATAGGCGTCCTCCTCCTCCCAGTCGGTGCCCTTGTGGTGGAAGCGGAAGCGATAGGCCTGGCCGGGCGCCAGCCCCTTCACGAAGCCGGAGAAGAGATCGCCATGGCCGAGCGCCTCGAGCGGGCCGAGCACCTGGCCCGCGCCGTCCACGACATGGGCGCTCTCGGCGCCCGGCCGGAAGGCGCGCACGATGGCGCCGCCCTCGACGAAATGGGGGCCGAGCACCGCGAACGGGTCGTAATGGCGTCCGCGCTCCAGCGCCGCGACGGCGCCCTCGCCCGGATGATGCTGCACGTCACCGATCGCATTCATGCGAGAACCTGCCGTTTTTCGAGAAGGGCCGTGATGCCGCGCAGCGGGATCGACAGCCAGGTCGGGCGGTTGGCCGCCTCGTAGCGGAGTTCGTAGAAGGCCTTCTGCAGGACGAAGAGGTCGAGAAGGCGGGCCGTCGTCTCCTCGTCCAGATCGACGCCGGCGGCGGCGCTCCAGGCTTCGAGGAAGGAGCGGCTGACCTCGTCGCGCCAGGCCACCGCCATGTCGCGCAACTTCCTCAGCACTTCCTCGTCCATCGGCCCGACCCGGTCGAGCGCGGCGAAGGCGGCGTAGTCGAAGGAGCGCAGCATGCCGGCGACGTCGCGCAGCGGCGAGGTCTTCGCCCGCCGTTCCTCCAGCGAAGCGCCGGGCTCGCCCTCGAAGTCGAGGATATGGATGTCGTTCTTGGCGACGAGCAACTGGCCGAGATGGTAGTCGCCATGGATGCGCGTCGCGTGGCCCGGCGCTTTCAGGCTGCGGAAGCCGTCGAAGAAGCGGGCGACCGCGTCCTCCGCTCCGAGTAGCCGGTCGATATCCGGCGCGATACTCTCGGGTACGTTGCCCCGCACCCGGCGAAGGACGGCGAGCGCCTCTCCCGCCTCGTGCCGGGCGCCGTCGACCAGACGGCCGAGCAGCGCGGCGTCGATCGGCTCGGGATCGAAGGCGGGATCGCCGGTCCGCGTCGCCAGCGCCGCATGCATCTCGCCGGTGCGCTGGCCGACGATCGGGCCGGCGTCGAAGCGTGCCAGCACCGGCGGCCCGCCCTCATAGGCGACCGCGTCGCCCGAGGTCTCGCTGAGCGGCGGCGTCGCATAGGCATTCTCGCGCAGATAGAGCGACAGGCCCTCGGTCACGACGGTCCAGGCGTCGCCCTGGTTCTCGACGCGCTCGAAGAGGGCGGCGACCGCCGCCTCGCTACCGTCGCTCCGCCGCAGCACCATGGAGGAGAGGAGCGCCGGCGTGCCGCGGAAATCGGTCTTCTCGGTGAGGAAGCGCGTCACTTCCAGTTCGGGCTGGACGCCGTCGCGCAGCCGCCGATAGAGCTTCAGGATCGCGACCGGGCCGACGAGGATCGAGGTGTTGGACTGCTCGCCCGAGATCGGCGAGATCTGTTCCGGCTCGACCAGCTCGGCGCTGGCAAGGAGTTCCGCCGCCGTCCGCGAGGGCTCGACCACGAGCGCGCCGGTCTCGTTCAGCCGCACCTCGCCCGCCTTGCCCATCAGCGTGACGAGCATCTTCACATGGGCGGGATCGCGCGCGCCGTCGAGGATGACGCCGACCATCGGTCCCTGGCGGATCTTCAGCACCGTATAGGGCAGGGTCGGCGCGTCGCGATGAAGGTAGGTCTCGCCCCATTTGGCGCTGAGCGGCAGGAAATAGCGCTGCTCGCCGTCGACCGTCTCGATCGCCACCTCGTTCAGCGCATGGCCGCGCGAGCCGCCGGGCGCGGTGCCGAGCACGGTGAGGCTCGCCTTGCCGGCCTTGCCGCTCTTGGCGCCGAACCAGCGCTGGCCGGCGATGAAGCCCGACAGCACGGCTTCCACCTCGCGGCGATTGCGCTCGTCCAGCGTGGTCTTCAGGTCGCCGCGCACGACGATCGTGGTGAAATCGGGCAAGGGCTGCGGCTCCTGGCTGCGCTGCGGCAGGGTGTCGACGCCCGACAGGTCGAACCAGAAGAAGCCGAAGGCCGGCAGGGTCAGCATGTAGCTGCCCTGTCCGACGGTCGGAAAGCGCGACAGGCCGAGCATCTCGATCGGCTGGGTGCCGGCGAGGCCCGACAGGTCGAGCTCCACCGCCTGAGCCGTCGAGGAGAGATTGGCGACGCATAGGATGCGCTCGGCGCCGTATTCGCGGAAATAGGCGAGAACCTTGCGGTTCGAGGGGTAAAGGAAGGAGATCGTGCCCCGGCCGAAGGCCTCGCGCGTGCGCCGCACCTGCACCATGCGCCGCGCCCAGTTGAGGAGGCTGGCGGAATTGTTGGACTGCGCCTCGACATTGATCGCCTGGAAACCGTAGACCGCGTCCTGGATCGGCGGCAGGTAAAGGCGCTGCGGATCGGCGCGGGAGAAGCCGCCATTGCGGTCGGCCGACCATTGCATCGGCGTGCGCACGCCGTCGCGATCGCCGAGATAGTAATTGTCGCCCATGCCGATCTCGTCGCCGTAATACATGACCGGCGTGCCGGGCATGGACATCAGGAGCGCGATCAGGAGCTCGATCTTGCGGCGGTCGTTGCCCATCAGCGGCGCGAGGCGCCGGCGGATGCCGAGATTGATGCGCGCCCGCTTGTCCACCGCATAGGTCGACCAGAGATAGTCGCGCTCCTCCTCCGTCACCATTTCGAGCGTCAGCTCGTCATGGTTGCGCAGGAAGATCGCCCATTGGCAGTTCTCGGGGATCTCCGGCGTCTGGCGCATGATGTCGGTGATCGGATGCCGGTCCTCCTGCGCGAGCGCCATGTACATGCGCGGCATGAGGGGGAAGTGGAAGGCCATGTGGCATTCGTCGCCCTCGCCGAAATAGGGCCGCGTGTCCTCCGGCCACTGGTTCGCCTCGGCGAGCAGCATGCGGTCCGGATAGTGGCGGTCGAGATCGGCGCGGATGGCCTTCAGGACGTCGTGCGTCTCGGGCAGGTTCTCGTTGTTAGTTCCTTCCCGCTCGACCAGATAGGGAATCGCGTCGAGCCTCAGGCCGTCGACGCCCTTGTCGAGCCAGAAATGCATGACGGAGAGCACCTCCTCCATCACCTTCGGATTGTCGAAGTTGAGATCCGGCTGGTGCGAATAGAAGCGGTGCCAGAAATATTGCTGGGCGACCGGGTCCCAGGTCCAGTTCGAGCTTTCGGTGTCGAGAAAGATGATCCGGGTGAGATCGTAGCCCTTGTCGTCGTCGGCCCAGACGTAATAGTCACGCTCCGGGCTGCCCTTCGGCGCGTTGCGCGCCGCCTGGAACCAGGGATGCTGGTCGGACGTGTGGTTGATCACCAGTTCGGTGATGACGCGCAGGCCCCGCTTGTGGGCTTCCTCCACGAAGCGCTCGAAATCCTCCATCGTGCCGTAGGAAGGATTCACCGACCGGTAGTCGGCGATGTCGTAGCCGTCGTCGCGCAGCGGCGAGGGATAGAAGGGCAGCAGCCAGATGGCGGTGACGCCGAGCTGCTGGATATAGTCGAGATGGGCGAGAAGCCCCGGAAAGTCGCCGATGCCGTCGCCGTTGGAGTCGGCGAAGGTCTTGACGTGCAGCTGATAAATGATCGCGTCCTTGTACCAGTCGGAGGCCTTCGGATCGGGCCCCGGAATGGGATCGCCGGCGGTCAGGGAAACGTGCTCGTTCATCGTGAAACCCGTTCGATCGACGGCCCGCAGCCGGATCGAGTGAAATCGTGCCGAATGCGGCGAAGGGAAGAGGCCGGAGGGCCTTTCGTTCCGCTTCGCCGCCGCGAGGGATGGACTACCGGGACAGGCGGAAGACGGCGTAGGGCCGGTCCTGCGGGTTCAGCCACCAGTGCTGCGTCTTGCCCTGCCACTGGAAGACCTCGCCGCTCGCGAGCGACTCGACTTTCAGGCTGCCGTTGTCGGGCAGGCCGAACTCCCAGAGCGGCACCTCGAAGTTTCCGCCCTGCGCGTTGAACGGATCGAGCGAGACGATGAAGAGGAGATAACTGGAGCGATCGGGCGTCCGCTTGGCGTAGTAGAGGACGTTGTCGTTCCAGAACTGGAAGAAGGCGAGGCTGGTGAAGGACTTCATCGCCGGTTCCGCGTTGCGCAGCCGGTTGAAGAAGGCGATGTCGTCGCGGATATTGCCCTCGCGCTTCCAGTCGAAAGCGCGGATCTCGTATTTCTCGGAGTCGAGATATTCCTCCTTGCCCGGCACCGGCTTGTATTCGCAAAGCTCGAAGCCGGAATAAACGCCGTAATTGCCGCCGAGCGTCGCGGCGAGCGCGAGCCGGATGCGGAAGCCCGGCCGCCCGCTCGTCTGGAGGAAGACTGGGTTGATGTCCGGCGTGTTGACGAAGAAGTTCGGTCGCATGTAGTCGGCGCATTCCTCCTGCGTCAGCTCGGTCAGATATTCCGCCAGCTCATACTTGGAATTGCGCCAGGTGAAATAGGAATAGGACTGGTTGTAGCCGACCTTGGCGAGACGCTTCATCAGCTTCGGCCGCGTGAAGGCCTCGGCCAGGAAGACGGCGCCCGGATCGACCTTGCGCACTTCGGCGATCATCCATTCCCAGAAGGGGAAGGGCTTGGTGTGCGGATTGTCGACGCGGAAGATGCGCACGCCCTTCTCGACCCAGAAGAGCACGATGTCGCGCAGCGCGTACCAGATGGAGGGCAGCGCCCCGCGATAGAAATGGACGTTGACGATGTCCTCGTATTTCTTCGGCGGGTTCTCGGCGAACTTGATCGTGCCGTCCGGCCGCCAGTCGAACCATTCCGGGTGCTGCTTGATCCAGGGATGGTCGGGCGAGCATTGGATGGCGAAGTCGATCGCGATCTCCATCCCGTGGTCGCGCGCCGCCGCGACCAGCCGGGCGAAGTCCTCGAAGGTGCCGAGTTCGGAATGGATCGCGTCATGGCCGCCTTCGGCGGAGCCGATCGCATAGGGGCTGCCCGGATCGTTCTCGTTCGCCTTCAGCGAATTGTTGCGGCCCTTGCGGTTGGTCTTGCCGATCGGATGGATCGGCAGGAGATAGAGGACGTCGAAGCCCATCTCCTTGATGTCCGGCAGGCGCCGGATCACGTCGTCGAAGGTGCCGTGGCGCGCCGGATCGCCGGATTGCGACCGGGGAAAGAGTTCGTACCAGGCCGAGAAGGCGGCGCGCTCGCGATCGACCCAGACCGGCACTTCCAGGGGGTAGCGGCTGAGATTGGTGCGCACGCCGGTCTTGTAGAGAAGCTCCACCGTGTCCGGCGCGGTGAGAAGCTCGTATTGCCCGTCCTTGTCGCCGGTGCCCGCCAGCTCCTCCAGCCGGGCGAACAGCGCTTGCGTCGCCTGCCGGTCCTGGTCCGAGCCGCGGCCGGATTTCGCGGCGGCCTCGATCAGCTCGCGCCCTTCCGTCAGTTCCAGCGAGATGTCGATCCCGGCGTCGCGCTTCTTCTTCGCCTCGTAGCGCCAGGTGGCGTTGAGGTCGCGCCAGGCGATGATGGTGAAGACCGCCGGCCCGTTCTCGGCGAAGGCGATGGTCGCGCCCCAGCGGTCGTTCTCGATGAAGCTCATCGGCGCCTCGCGCCATTCGGCGCCCTGGCCCTGGCGGTAGAGCAGCGCCGCGTCGATCTTGTCGTGGCCGTCGGCGAAGATGTCGGCCTCGACGGTCAGCGCCTCGCCGGCATAGCGCTTGGCCGCGAAACGGCCGCCGTCGATCTCCGGCGACACGCCCTCGATGACGACGCGGTTGGCGGCCAGCGCCATCAGCGCCTGGTCCGTCTCGTCCTCCGCCACGGGCGAGAGGACCTGTCTTGCGGCCTTCGGCATGGCTCGGGCTTCCATCACGTCGGACATCGGGACCTCGTCGCGTTGTTCGGGTGGGCCGCAGCGCGGCGGCACGGAATGTCTCAGGCAGGCAATGGCTGACGCGCCGGAGGGTTGCGGCGGAAAACGCAAAAGCGCCGCCGCGGCGCCACGCCGTCAGGCGGAATAGGCGACGACGCGGGCGCGCTGCTCGCCGAGCCGCGTGGCGCCGAGCGCCAGCCGGTCGCCGGCCTTCAGGAATTGCGGCGGCTTCATGCCGGCGCCGACGCCGGGCGGCGTGCCGGTGGTGATCACGTCGCCGGGCTGAAGGGCCATGAAGGTGGAGATATAGGCGATCAGCGTCTCAACGCCGAAGATCATCGCCGAGGTCGAGCCGGTCTGGCGCCGCTCGCCATTCACGTCCAGCCACAGATCGACCGCCCTTAGATCGGGAATCTCGTCCGGCGTCACCAGCCAGGGTCCGAGCGGGCCGAAGGTCGGGGAACTCTTGCCCTTCACCCACTGGCCGCCGCGATTCTTCTGCCAGTCGCGCTCCGACACGTCGTTGCAAAGGCAGAAGCCGGCGACGTGATCCAGCGCCTCGGCCTCCGAAACGTGATGGGCGCGCTCGCCGATGACGATGGCGAGTTCCACTTCCCAATCGGTCGAGACGGAACCCTTCGGGATGACGACGTCGTCATGCGGCCCGACGATCGAGGACAGCGCCTTGTTGAAGATCAGCGGCTCGGTCGGCACGTCCGAGCCGGTCTCGGCGGCGTGCTCGGCATAGTTCCGGCCGACGGCGAGGAAATTCGTCGTGCCCGTCACCGGCGGGCCGAGGCGATGCGAGGGATCGGCCTTGGGCAGGCTCTTCGGATCGAGGCGCCGGATCTTCTCTAGGCCGGCGCGGGACAGATGGGCGCCGGCGAGGTCGTCGATCTCGCCCGACAGGTCGCGCAGCACGTTGTCCACGTCGATCAGCCCCGGCCGCTCCCTGCCCGCCTCGCCGAACCGCACCAGCCGCATCGCAGCCTCCTTGAGAATCGAGCCGCCCCCTCAGACGGCTGCGCGGCTAGATAAGGCGGCCCGCGCCGGTTGTCGCGGGGCGCGGTGCGATTTCTGCGGGCGACGGCGAGCGCGATCGAATGCGACGAGGGCGCGGCGCCGGGTGGCGGCGACCGCCGGACTTCAAGCCGCCTTCTGCCGACCGTGGACTCGCTCTATAAGGATCTTCGAGCGGGGATGGGGAACGAGCGGAGAGTGCCATGGACCCGGCGGAGCAGCACGACACGGATTTCTACCGCTGGACGCAGGATCAGGCCGCCCTCCTCCGAGCGCTGCCCCGCGCCTCCAATCGTCTCGACATGGAAAATCTGGCAGAGGAAATCGAGGATATGGGGCGCGCCGAGATCAAGGAGGTCTCGAGTCTCCTTCGACAGACGCTGACCCATCTCGTGAAGATCGCCGTCGACCGGGACGCGCCGTCCGTCGCCCAATGGGTGAGCGAAGCGTCCGGATTTCAGAGCGACGCCGTTCTGGTCTACTCACCCGGCTTGCGGCAGCGGCTGGACCTGCCGAAGATCTGGAAGCTGGCCAAGCGGAACGCGGCGGACGCGCTGGGAGAATATGGCATCGTCGTGCCGCCGCTCCCCGAGGAATGTCCCTTGACCCTGGACCAGCTTCTCGACCCAGAATTCAGCCCGCGAGGCGCGGCCGCGATCGTCGCCGCCTGCGCCATTTCCGTCATCTGACCTTCGGCTCCAGCGAAACCGGCGCGGTTTCGGCGCGGCGCCGGAGACGTTGCGCCTATTGCGGCTGTTCCATCGCCATCGTCTCCGCCGTCGCGACGGGCGGCATGTCCTCGCGGGGGCTGGTCTCGGCGAGGCCCTGCCGGTCGTGGACGCGCCGCCCCAGCGCATAGGTCGCGACCACGGCGCGATCGTCGCCCATCGTCATCAGCGCGAAGAGCTCTTCCGCCAGCGTGCCGGCCCGCTCCATGCGCCAGCCCATCGCCGGCGTCGCATGGCTGTCGAGCACGACGAGATCGGCCTCGAGCCCCGGCTGCAGCCGGCCGATACGGGTCTCCAGCCCCATCGCCTCGGCATTGCCGGCGGTCATCAGGTGGAAGGCCTCGAAGGCGGTCAGCTTCTGGCCGCGCAGCGCCAGGACCTTGTAGGCCTCCGCCGCCGTGCGCAGCATGGAATAGCTGGTGCCGCCGCCGATATCGGTCGCGAGCCCGACGCGGATGCCCGCCGCCCGGCAGCCGGCGAGATCGAAGAGGCCGGAGCCGAGAAAGAGGTTGGAGGTCGGGCAGAAGATCGCCGAGGCGCCCGCCCGGCCGAGCGCCGAGCGCTCGCGCTCCGACAGGTGGATGCAATGGCCGAACATCGCCTTCCTCCGCACGAGGCCGTGGCGCTCGTAGACGGCCGTATAGTCGGCGTCCTGCGGGAAGAGCTCGGCGACGAAGGCGATCTCGCCATGGTTCTCGGAGAGATGCGTCTGGACGTGGAGATCGGGATGCTCGGCCGCGAGACGCTTCGTCGCCTCGAGCTGCGCCTCCGAGGAGGTCGGCGCGAAGCGCGGCGTGATCGCATATTCGAGCCGGCCGCGCCCGTGCCAGCGCGCGATCAGCGCCTTCGACTCGGCATAGCCGCGCTCCGGCGTGTCGAGGAGGCGCGGCGGCGCGTTGCGGTCCATCATCACCTTGCCGGCCACCATGCGCAGCTGCCGGCGCTCGCATTCGCCGAAGAAGGCGTCGACACTTTGCGGATGCGAGGTGCAGTAGACGCCGGCCGTCGTCGTGCCGGAGCGCAGCAATTCGTCCACGAGAAAGACGGAGGCCGCCTTCGCCACGTCGAAATCGCCGTAGCGGCTTTCCTCGGGGAAGGTGTATTTCGCCAGCCATTCCATCAGCTCGGTGCCGAAGGAGCCGATCACCTGCGTCTGCGGCATGTGGAGATGCGGATCGATGAAGCCCGGCAGGATGAGATGGCGATGGTGGTCGATGATCCGCACCCCGGGATCGAGCCCGGCGAGGACCGCTTCGGCCGGGCCGACGGCCTCGATCAGCCCGTCGCGCACGAGCACCGCGCCGTGCTCGTGACAGGTCGGCGCGTCGGTCGGGCCGCCGTCGAAGGACAGGACGCGGCCCTTGAGGGCGATCATGGTCATGGCCGGTAGCTCCCGCTGCCGGAGGCGAGCCAAGCGGCCAGGACCTCGCGCTCGGCCGGCTCGATGCCGGTGACATTGCCCGGCGGCATGGCATGGCTGCGCACCGCCTGCCGCTCGATCAGGCTGGCATTGCGCACGATGTCGCCGGCGGTTTCGAGATAGATATGCTTCGGCGCGAGACCGAGCCCCGGCCAGAGGGGCTGGCGGGCATGGCACATGGAGCAGCGCGACTGGACGATGGTCTCCGCCTCGGAAAACCGCGCCGAGCGCGCGAGGGCCAGTTCGGGATCCTGCGTCCAGGTTTCCGCCGCCTCGCCGGCCGGCGCCCGCGCCGCCTCGCGCCAGCCGGGCGCGCCGGACAGCGCCATCACCGCCATGAAGAGCAGGCCGGCGACGACCCAGCACCACCAGAGCTGCCGGCCGGTCTTGTGCATCGTGTTGAAGAAATGCCGGATCACCGCGCCCATCAGGAGGACGAGCCCGGCGATCGCCCAGTTCCACTCGGTCGCGAAGGCGAGCGGGTAGTGGTTGGAGAGCATCAGGAAGATGACGGGCAGCGTCAGGTAGTTGTTGTGGAGCGAGCGCTGCTTGGCCTCGGCGCCGAGATGCGCGGCGGGCGTGCGGCCGGCCTTCAGGTCGGCGACGACGATGGTCTGGTTCGGGATGATGATGCGGAAGACATTGGCCGACATCAGCGTCGCGATCATCGCGCCGGTGTGCAGCATCGCGCCCCGGCCCGAAAAGACCTGCGAGAACAGGAAGCTCGCCAGCACCACATAGACGAAGAGCACGGCGAGGAGCGCCGTGTCGTTGTTTTTCAGCGGCGACTTGCAGAGCGCGTCATAGACGAACCAGCCGAGGGCGAGGCCGATCACCGAGATGGCGATGGCGCCCCAGACCGGCAGGTCCGCCCGCGTCGGGTCGATGAGGAAGAGCTCGGCCCCGACATAATAGACGAGGAAGAGCAGACCCGCGCCGGACAGCCAGGTGGCGTAGCTCTCCCATTTGAACCAGGTGAGGTCCTCCGGCATATGCGGCGGCGCCACCATGTATTTCTGGATGTGGTAGAAGCCGCCGCCATGGACCTGCCAGGCCTCGCCGCCGACGCCGGCCGGCAATTCGCGGGGTTTGCGCAGACCGAGATCGAGCGCGATGAAATAGAAGGACGAGCCGATCCAGGCGATGGCCGTCACCACGTGCAGCCAGCGCACGGCGAACATCAGCCAGTCGTAGAAATAGGTCCACATGGGATTGACCTCGAAGCGGCGCCCCCTTGTCGCGCGCGCTTGCCTTGTGATCCGATGCGCCTTTCGAAGGCCCCTCGCCGTTCAGGAGACGGTGGGAGGGACAGGCATTCTCAATTCTCCGGCCGCCGCTCCGCTCCGGGCGGACGGGTCGAACCGCGTTCCGTCTCCCGAGGCGGGAGGAGGATGGCGACCCGCGAGGGCCGCCGAGTATCGGCGAGGGACCCGCCGAGCGGAAGGATCGAAGGCTATCGCCTTCGCACCCCCCCCCTGCCTGCCGGCATCTCCCCTAAGGGGGAGATCAGGCTTCTCGCAAGCGCGGCGAACCGCGTCGGATGGCCGCCGGCGCGAGGCGTTCCGTCAGCTCCGCACGCCTTCGACGTACCAGTCCATCTTCAGGAGATCGGCATCCGGGATGACCTGGCCGGCGGCGATCTTCTCGGCGCCCTTCTGGTCCTTGATCGGGCCGGTGAAGACCTTGTACGAGCCGTCCTTCGTGCCGTCGACGATCTTCTGCGCGGCGGCCTTCACGTCCTCCGGCATCTTGGGGTTCCAGGGGGCCATCTCGACGAAGTCCTCCTTCATGCCACCCCAGACGTCGCCCGGCTTCCAGGTGCCGTCGAGCAGCGCCTGGACGGAGGACACGTAATGCGGGCCCCAATGGTCGACGATCGCCGTCATATGGGCGTTCGGGGCGAACTTGATCATGTCCCAGGCCTGACCGAAGGCGATGGCGCCGCGCTGCTCTGCCGCCTGGAGCGGACCGGGGCTGTCGGTATGCTGGGTGATGACGTCGGCGCCCTGGTCCATCAGCGCCTTGGCGGCATCGGCCTCCTTGGCGGGATCGTACCAGGAATTCACCCAGACGACGCTGGTCTGGAAGTCCGGCTTCACCTTACGGGCGGCGAGCGTAAAGGCGTTGATGCCCATCACCACTTCCGGGATCGGGAAGGAGGCGACATAGCCGCCCTTGCCCGATTTCGACATCATGCCGGCGATGGTGCCGAGCACGGCGCGGCCCTCGTAGAAGCGCGAATTGTAGATGCCGAGATTCTTGCCCGTCTTGAAGCCCGTCGCATGTTCGAAGGCGACCTTCGGGAACTGGCGCGCCACCTTCACCGTCGGCTCCATGAAGCCGAAGGAGGTGGCGAAGACGATGTCGTTGCCGTCCTGGGCGAGCTTGCGGATCACGCGCTCGGCATCCGGGCCTTCCGCGACATTCTCGACGAAGCTCGTCTCGACCTTATCGCCCAGCTTCTCGGCCAGGAACTTCCGGCCCTGGTCATGGGCGAAGGAATAGCCGAAATCGCCGACCGGACCGACATAGACGAAGGCGGCCTTGACCTTGTCCTTCTTCGCGGCGAGCGCGGTGCCCGGCAGGACGGTGGTCAGGCCAAGGGCGGCGCCGGTGCCGAGAAGGCGGCGGCGGGTGAACTGGATCATGCGGAAACTCCCTGGATCGGAACGGGTCTAAAGGATCAGGTGCTGGGACGGAAGGGCTTGCCGAGGCAGGCCGGCGCCGCGGCATTGCGCCGCCCCCGGCCGGCGGAGATCAAGGCGAGCACGAGGATCGTCGCCAGATAGGGCAGGCTCGACAGGAATTCGGGCGCCAGCGCCGAGAAGCCGGCCGCCTTCGCCTGGAGTTCGAGCGTGATCACCGCGCCGAAGAGATAGGCGCCGACGAGGAGCCGCCCTGGCTTCCATGAGGCGAAGACGACGAGGGCGATGGCGATCCAGCCGCGCCCGGCCGTCAGGCGCTCGGCCCACATCGGCGTCAGCACCAGCGAATAGAACGAGCCCCCGAGCCCGGCCATCGCGCCGCCGAAGAGGACGGCGAGATAGCGCACGGCGATCACCGGATAGCCGATCGAATGGGCGGCGGCATCCGACTCGCCGACGGCCCGCAGGATGAGGCCGGCGCGCGAATGGTTGAGGAACCACCAGGTGCCGAAGGTGAGCGCCAGCCCGAGATAGACGAGCGGCGAATGGCCGAAGACGACGCGCCAGAGCGGGTCCCCGGCGAGCCCGTCCGGGAAGAGGAGCGGCAGGGTCTCGGTCGTGATGCCGACATAGGGGGCGCCGGCCAGCGCCGAGACGCCGGTGCCGAAGATGGTGAGGGCGAGGCCCGTTGCCACCTGGTTCGCCGTCAGCGTTAGGGTGAGATAGGCGAAGATCAGGGAGGCGAGGCTCGCCGCCGCCATGGCCGCGACGACGCCGAGCCAGGGATGGCCGGTCGTCACCGCCGTGCCGAAGGCGGTGACGGCGCCGACCAGCATCATGCCTTCGACGCCGAGATTGAGCGTGCCGGACTTTTCCGCCACCAGCTCGCCGAGCGCGGCGATGAGGATCGGCGTCGCGGCGGCGGCGATGGTCATCAGGACGGAAACGACGAAGACCGCGCTCATGCCGGTGCTCCCGACTTCCGCGGCAGGGCGGTGGGACTGGGCGCGGCGGCCCTTGCCGGCGTGCCGGCGGCGATGCGGTAGCGCACCAGGATGTCGGCGCCGAGCAGGAAGAACAGCATCATCGCCTGGAAGACGCCGATCGCCGCCGCCGGCAGGCCGATCGAGGTCTGGGCGCTCTCGCCGCCGACATAGGTGAGGGCGAGGACGAGGCTGGCGAGAAGGATGCCGACCGGATGGAGCCGGCCGAGAAAGGCGACGATGATCGCCGTATAGCCGTAGCCGGTCGGGAAGGCCGGC
This sequence comes from Aureimonas endophytica, assembly GCF_014642635.1. Classification (GTDB taxonomy): domain Bacteria; phylum Pseudomonadota; class Alphaproteobacteria; order Rhizobiales; family Rhizobiaceae; genus Plantimonas; species Plantimonas endophytica. Next base: position 111,490 of record NZ_BMIQ01000009.1, on the reverse strand, counting down.
ACCATCTGGCCGAAGGGTCCGGCGGCCTCCAGGACGCCGGCGAGGCCCGCGAAGCCGCCGCCGACGAGAAGCGTCATCCAGATGGTGCGCGTCTCGCGGAAGCCGCCATAGCGCGCCGCCTGGGGCGCGAGGCCGACGACGCGCACCTCGAAGCCGGCCACCGTGCGGGCGAGCACGAACCAGGCGGCGAGCGCCAAAGCGGCGGCGATCGGGATGCCGATATGGATCAGCGTCCCTTCGAAGAGGATCGGCAGGATCTGCCATTCGGTGAAGAGCGCCGTCTGCGGGAAGTTGAAGCCTTCCGGGTCCTTCCACGGCCCGCGCATCAGATAGTAGAGGAGCTGGATCGCCACATAGTTGAGCATCAGGCTCGACAGGATCTCGGAAACGCCGAGCAAGGTGCGCAGCAGGGCCGGCAGCGCGGCCCAGACCATGCCGCCGACAATGCCGGCGAGAAGCATGAGAGGCAGGATCCAGCCGCCCTCGCGGTCCATGGTGAGAAGCGCGATGCCGGTACCGGCGAGGCCGCCCAGCACGTATTGGCCCTCCGCCCCGATATTCCAGACATTCGCCCGGAAGCCGACCGAAAGGCCGGTCGCGATCAGGGCGAGCGGCGCCGCCTTGACGAGCAGGTCCTGCCAGCGATTGGCGTCGAAGAGCGGATAGACGAAGATCTCGAGGATCGCGCCGAAACCGTCATAGCCGAGGAGGGTGAAGGCGACGGCCCCGACGAGGAGCGTCGCGGCGACCGCCAGGACCGGCGCCGCGAAGACCATCGCGCGGCTCGGCACGAGCCGCCTTTCCAGCCGGATCGCCATCACACGGCTCCCAGAACATGCGGCACGGTGGGATGGGGCTGCGGCTCGCCGGGCGCGGCGCCATGCAGCCCGCCCATCAGAAGGCCGATCTCCTCGATCGAGACGCCCTTCACGTCGATCGCCGGCGAGAGCCGGCCCTCGTTGATCACCGCGATGCGGTCGGCGAGTTCGAGGAGCTCGTCGAGATCCTGGCTGACGACGACGATCGCGGCGCCGCGCGCGGCGAGATCGATCATCGCCTGGCGGATGAAGCCGGCCGCCCCGGCATCGACGCCCCAGGTCGGCTGCGAGACGACGAGCACCGCCGGCTCCTGGCCGATCTCGCGGCCCATGATGAACTTCTGCAGATTGCCGCCGGACAGGCTGCCCGCCAGCGCCTCGGCGCCCGTCGCCTTCACCGAGAAGGCGCGGATGACGCCGCTCGCATAGTCGCGCGCCGCCCCGCCCCGGATGATGCCGGCGCTCGCCAGCCCCTTGCGGTCGCGCGCCGAGAGCACCGCGTTCTCGGCCAGCGTCATCGCCGGCACGGCGGCATGGCCGTTGCGCTCCTCCGGCACGGCGCAAAGGCCGAGCCGCCGCCGCTCGGCGACCGAGGCGCCGATGAGGTCGCGCCCGTCGAGCGCGATCCGCCCGCTCGCCCGCCGCTCGCCGGACAGGGCGGCGACGAGCTCGTTCTGCCCGTTGCCCGCGACCCCGGCGATGCCGAAGATCTCGCCGGCGCGCACGCGAAAGCCGATCTCCTTGAGGCTCGTGCCGAAGGGGGGCTCGCCGGGCGCCGAAAGCCCGGACACGGCGAAGCGATCGGGGCCATAGGTGCAGGCCGCCTTGTCGGACAGGTCCTTGAGGCTCGCGCCGATCATCAGCTCCGCCATCCGGCGCGGCGTTTCCGCCTTGGGATCGCAGGCGCCCACCACCTTGCCGCCCCGCAGGATCGTCGCCTTCGAGCAGAGCGCTTTGATCTCGCCGAGCTTGTGGGAGATGTAGAGGATGGCGCAGCCCTCGGCGGCGAGCTGGCGCAGCGTCTCGAAGAGCTTCTCCACCTCCTGCGGGGTGAGGACCGAGGTCGGCTCGTCCATGATGAGGAGCTTCGGCCTGGTCAGGAGCGCGCGCACGATCTCGATGCGCTGGCGCTCGCCGACCGAAAGCGTATGGACGAGGCGGTGCGGGTCGAGTGCGAGGCCATAGGTGCCGAGCACGGCGCGCACGTCCCGTTCGAGCTCGCGGCGCGGCGGCGGATGGTCGAGGCCGAGGGCGATGTTCTCCAGGACCGTCATCGCCTCGAAAAGCGAGAAATGCTGGAACACCATGCCGATGCCGAGCCGGCGGGCCTCGCGCGGGCTCGATATGGCGACCGGACGCCCGTCCCACAGGACCTCGCCCTCGTCGGCGCGCTGGATGCCGTAGATGATCTTGACGAGGGTGGACTTGCCGGCCCCGTTCTCGCCGAGAAGCGCATGGATCTCGCCGGGCTCGACGGCGAAGGACACGTTCTCGTTGGCGGTGACGCCCGGGAAGCGCTTGGTGATGCCGGTGAGTTGAAGGCGTGGCGCCATTGGCTATCCCGATGATCGGATCGCCGCACTATGGCACTGCGCGTCCGCCTCTGCCAAGCGATTGATCAGCAAATCCCTTTGATTCGAAAGAAGGCAGCGGACGAGCTCCGCCGCCGTCAGCGCCGCGATCACCGGCGGGCGCTTGTCGCGCAGGGCGGCGCCGCCGATCGGCAGGGTGAGGCCGGCGATCAGCCCGTCCTCGCCCGTCTCGCGCAGATGCCGGCGGAACTTCTCGCGCTTCGTCGCCGAGCCGATCATGCCGACATAGACGGCGTCGCGCCGCCGGAGCGCCGCCGCGGCGATCAGGAAGTCCAGCGGATGGTCGTGGGTCATCACGACGAAGGCGGAGCCGGGCGGCGCCCGCTCGACCTCCCCTTCCGGCAGCGCCACGGCGCGCGTCTCGGCCGCCGGCGGCAGGTCGAGAAGGCTTTCGGGACGCGGATCGACGATGCAAAGGCGGATCGGCAGCGGCGCCAGGGCCTGCGCCAGGGCGCGGCCGGTATGGCCGGCGCCGAAGACGAGGGCGAGCGGTCGGGCGGCCTCGGCCGCGCGCTCCAGCGCCTCCTCCGCCAGGAGGAGATCCGCGTCGAGCCGGGCGAGATGCAGCGTCACATGACCGCCGCAGCACTGGCCGATGCGGGGCCCGAGCGGCACGGCGAGCCGCACCTCGCGGGCGCCGGAAGCGATGAGGCCGCGCGCCGCCTCGATGCCGGAAAGTTCCAGCCGGCCGCCGCCGACCGTGCCCGCGACGCCCGCCTCCGTCACCAGCATCGCCGCCCCCTCCTCGCGCGGCGTCGAGCCCTTGGCGACGCCGACGCGGACGAGAACCGCCGGCCGGCCGGCGGCCAGCGCCTCGCGCATGAGGGTGGAGAGGGGGGTCATGGGATCCTGAGAGCGATACGCTCGTCCAGAAGGCGCCCTCCCCTCTCCCGAGTCGGGAGAGGGTGCCCCGCAGGGGCGGGTGAGGGAATGCCGCACATCAATTTCAGGAAGGTCCGTGCCCTTCCTTCCCTCATCCCCCTGCCGGGACCTTCTCCCGACTCGGGAGAAGGACGCGGTTGCACGGTCCAGTTCCGCCTCATCCGCCGCGCACCTGTTCCACGGCGGCGAGGATGCGTTCCGGGGTGGCCGGCGCGTCGAGATCGGGGAAGATTCGGCCGTCGCCGGCCGCGATCACCGCGTCGGTGAGGGCCGAGAAGACCGAGATCGCCAGCATGAAGGGCGGCTCGCCGACGGCCTTGGAGCGGTAGATCGTCTCGGCGCGGTTCTCGCCCTTCTCCCAGATGCGGATGCGAAGGTCGTCCGGCCGGTCGTTCGCGGTCGGGATCTTGTAGGTGGACGGCGCGTGGGTGCGCAGCCGCCCCGCCTTGTCCCACCAGAGCTCCTCCGTCGTCAGCCAGCCCATGCCCTGGATGAAGCCGCCCTCGATCTGGCCGAGATCGAGCGCCGGGTTCAGCGAGCGGCCGACATCGTGGAGAAGATCGGCGCGCAGGAGCCGGTTCTCGCCGGTCAGCGTGTCGATGACGACTTCCGAACAGGCGGCGCCATAGGCGAAGTAGAAGAAGGGCCGGCCGGAGGCCGTATCACGGTCGTAGGAAATGTCCGGCGTCGCGTAGAAGCCGGTGGCGGAAAGGGAGACGCGGGCGAGATAGGCCTCGCCGACGAGATCGCGGAAACGCTTCTCCTCGCGGCCGATCCGCACGCGGTTCGGCAGGAAGACCACTTCGTCGGCCGGCACGTGGTAGCGCGCGGAGGCATAGGCGATCAGCCGGTCCTTGATGGTGCGCGCCGCGTTCAGCGCCGCCATGCCGTTGAGATCCGAGCCGGAGGAGGCGGCGGTCGCCGAGGTGTTCGGCACCTTCGCCGTCGTCGTCGCGGTGATCCTCACCCGGTCGATGTCGATCTGGAACTCCTCGGCGACGACCTGCGCCACCTTGGTGAAGAGCCCCTGGCCCATCTCGGTGCCGCCATGGTTCAGATGGACCGAGCCGTCCTTATAGACATGGACGAGCGCGCCGGCTTGGTTGAGATGCGTCGTGGTGAAGGAGATGCCGAACTTCACCGGCGTCAGCGCCAGCCCTTTCTTCAGGATGGGATTTGCCGCGTTGAAGGCCCGCACGGCCTCGCGCCGCGCGCGATAGTCGGAGGTCCGCTCCAGCTCCTCGATCAGCTCGGCCGCGATCGAGTCCGTCACCTCCATGTGATAGGGCGTGACGCCGCCGGCCGCCGGATAGAGGTTGCGCTTCCTGACATCCAGGGGATCGAGGCCGAGCGCGAAGGCGATCCGGTCCATCGCCCGCTCGGTGCCGACCATGCCCTGTGGGCCGCCGAAGCCGCGAAAGGCGGTGTTCGAGACCGTATGGGTCTTCAGCCGCCGCGAATGGATGCGCGCCGCCGGCAGGTGATAGGCATTGTCGGCATGGAACATCGCCCGGTCGGCGATCGCGCCGGACAGGTCGCAAGAATAGCCGCAGCGGATGAGATGGCGGATCTCGGCGCCGAGAATGCGCCCCTCGCCGTCCACGCCGAACTCGTAGTCGATCCGGGCCTCGTGGCGCTTGCCGGTCATCTCCATGTCGTCGTCGCGGTCAAGACGGCATTTCGCCGGCCGGCCGGTCTTCTGCGCGACGAGAGCGCAGACGGCGGCGAAGAGCGCCGGCTGGGATTCCTTGCCGCCGAAGCCGCCGCCCATGCGCCGCACCTCGACCGTCACCTGGTTGTCGGCGAGGCCGAGCGCCTTGGCGACATTGTGCTGGACCTCGGACGGATGCTGGGTCGAGGACTTCACCAGCATGTCGCCATCCTCCAGCGGCACGGCGACGGCGATCTGGCCTTCCAGATAGAAATGGTCCTGGCCGCCGAGATCGAGGCGACCGGCGACGCGATGCGGCGCGCCGGCGACGGCCGCCGCCGCATCGCCCTTCCGCATCTCGTGCGGCGGCATCAGGTCCTTGCCCGCCGCGTCGGCGAAGCGCAGCGCCGTGTCGATGTCGATCGCCGCCGACAGGTCCTCGTAGGACGCGACGGCGAGCTTCGCCGCGCGCCGGGCCGCGTCCAGGGTCTCGGCCGCGACGGCGAAGAGCGGCTGGCCGACATACTGGACGGTATCCTCGGCGAAGATCGGATCGTCGCCGAAGACCGGCGAATAGTCGTTGATCCCCGGCACGTCGGCCGCCGCGAGGACGCAGGCGACGCCAGGGGCAGCGCGCACGGGGTCGAGGTCGAGCGCCGCGAGCCGCGCATGCGCCTTCGGCGACAGGGCGATGAAGACCTGGAGCGTGCCCGGCAGCTCCGGCTCGTCGTCGATATAGCGGGCGGCGCCCGTCACGTGTTTCGGCCCGCTGTCATGGGCGAGGCGCGCCGCGACGCCGCCCCGGATCGCCGCAACGGGCGCGGGCGGCCGCTCGCCGAGGACGTTCGGCTCCACCGTGCCGGCGACGCCCCGGTCCTGGATGCGGGTCTCGTTGATCTCCTCCATCACGCCACCTCCAGGACGCGCGTCGCCACGCCTCCCTCGTGCTCGGCGCGGAAGCGGCGGATGAGGTTCTGCGCCGCCTTCAGGCGATAGCCGGCGCTCGCCCGCATGTCGGACAGCGGGGTGAAGTCCTCGGCCAGCGCCAGCGCCGCCGCCTCGGCGGCCGCCGCGTCGAAGGGCCTGCCGGAAAGAGCCGCCTCGGCGGCGCCCGCCCGTTGCGGCGTGCCGGCCATGCCGCCGAAGGCGATCCGCGCTTCGGTCACCACCTCGCCGTCGAAGGTGAGGCGCATCGCCGCCATCACGGCGGAAATGTCGGAATCGAAGCGCTTCGACAGCTTGTGGCAGAAGAAGCGCTGGTTGGCCCCCAGCAGCGGCACCTCGACGGCGGCGACGAACTCGCCCTTCGCCCGGTCCTGGCGCCCGTATTCGATGAAGAAATCCTCCAGCGCCAGGCGCCGCATGCGCTCGCCCTGGCGCAGATGCAGGCGGCCGCCGAGCGCGATGAGGGCGGGCGGCAGATCGCCGATTGGCGAGCCGTTGGCGATATTGCCGCCGACCGTACCGGCATTGCGGATCTGATAGCCGGCGAAGCGGCGCAGGAGTTCGCCCAGCGCCGGATGGATCCCGGCGAGCCGTTCCAGCGCCTCGCGATGCGTCACCGCCGCGCCGACGAAGAGCGAGCCCGGCCCTTCCTCGATCATGCGCAGGTCCTCGACGCGGCTGACATCGATGAGGAGCGGCAGGTCGCGATGCTGCTTGGTCACCCAGAGGCCGATATCCGTCGCGCCGGCGACGAGCAGCGCCTCCGGCTCCGCGGCATAGAGATCGGCCAGCGTGTCGACGTCGCGCGGGCTCAGCCAGCGGCTGCCGTCGGCGCCGGCATAGTCGAAGACCGCGCCGCCGCGCATCGCGTCCAGCCGGTCGGCCAGCGCGCCGTCCGCCGCCGCGGAATCCGGCACCGGCGCCGCGCCGGCCCGAAGGCCCGCCTCAATGATCGGCCCATAGCCGGTGCAGCGGCAGAGATTGCCGGACACGAGATCCTTCACCGCCTGCCGGTCGCCGAGCGTGCCGTTCCACCAGCCGGCATAGAGCTGCATCACGAAGCCGGGCGTGCAGAAGCCGCATTGGCTGCCATGGAGATCGACCATTGCCTCCTGCACCGGATGCAGTCCGTCGCGGCCGATATGCTCGACGGTCTCGACCGCGCGGCCGTTCAGCGAGGGCAGGAACTGGATGCAGGCATTCACCGCCCGGCGCTTGACGCCGCCGGCGCCGTCCGGCTCGACCAGAAGCACCGTGCAGGCCCCGCAATCGCCCTCGGCGCAGCCTTCCTTCGTGCCGGTCAGGTGCTCGGCATTGCGCAGATGGTCGAGAATGGTCGTCGTCGCCTTCGGCCCTTCGACCGAGCGTTCGACGCCATTGAGAAGGAAGCGGATCGGCTCGCTCATCGCTTCAGCTCCCGCGATAGGTCGAATAGCCGAAGGGCGAGAGCAGCAGCGGCACATGGTAATGGGCCGCCTCCGCCATGCCGAAGCGGATCACCACCTCGTCCAGGAACAATGGCTCGGCGAGGCCCGGCTGCGTCCGCCGCAGATAGTCGCCGGCCGCGAAGACCAGTTCGTAGCGCCCGGCGCGGAAGGCCTCGCCGCCGAGGAGCGGCGCGTCGCAGCGCCCGTCCGCATTCGTCACGGTCGACAGGATGTCCAGTCTTCGCCCGTCGTCGAACCGGTACAGCGAAAGGGACAAGCCGGCCGCCGGCCGTCCGAGGGCCGTGTCGAGCACATGGGTCGTCAGCCTCCCGGCCGTGTTCTCGGTCATCCGTTTCCGTCTTCCTTGACCAACCGGTCAAGGATTGTGCACCGGACTTCGGAGGGAGGTAAAGCGGAAAGCTTCAAAACCCGCCCGCGAGGTCGTAAGCAGGTCGATGGCCAGACATGAGGATCGGAGACCCGCCACCGTGACCGAGACCGGACGCTATCCCCGCGACATGCGCGGCTACGGCCGCCACGCGCCCGATCCGCAATGGCCCAATCCCGGCGGCGCCGGCCCGGCGAGGATCTGCGTCCAGTTCGTGATCAATTACGAGGAGGGCGGCGAGAACTCGATCCTCCATGGCGACGCGGCCTCGGAGGCCTTCCTGTCGGAGATCGTCGGGGCGCAGCCCTGGCCGGGCCTCCGCCACATGAACATGGAATCGATCTACGAATATGGCGCGCGGGCCGGCTTCTGGCGGCTCTGGCGCATGTTCACCGAACGGAACCTGCCGGTGACGGTCTATGCCGTCGCCACCGCCATGGAGAAGCATCCCGAGGCGGTCGCGGCCATGCTGGAGGCCGATTGGGAGATCGCCTCGCACGGCCTCAAATGGATCGACTATCGCGACTATTCGAAGGAGGCCGAGCGCGAGCACATGGCGCGCGCGATCGAGATCCACACGGCGCTGACCGGCTCGCGTCCGCTCGGCTGGTATACCGGCCGCTCGGGCCTCCATTCCATCGATCTCGTGGCCGAGGAAGGCGGCTTTCTCTATTCCTCCGACGCCTATGCCGACGACCTACCCTATTGGCAGGACACGGCGCACGGGCCGCTCCTGATCCTGCCCTATACGCTCGATTCCAACGACATGCGCTTCGCCACGCCCCAGGGCTTCAACACGGGCGACCATTTCTACGCCTATCTGAAGGACGCCTTCGACTGCCTCTACGAGGAAGGCGGGAAGGGCCAGGCGAAGATGCTGAATATCGGCCTCCATTGCCGGCTCGTCGGCCGGCCGGGGCGCGCCCAGGCCCTCGCCCGCTTCCTCGACTACGTCCAGTCGAAGCCCGATGTCTGGGTGGCGCGGCGCGTCGACATCGCCCGGCACTGGCGGGAGCGCTTTCCCTATCCGGCGACGCGGCTGCGCCCCTCGCGCATGGACCGGGCGGAGTTCGTCGCCACCTTCGGCGGCATCTTCGAACATTCGCCCTTCGTCGCCGAGCGCGCCTTCGACGCCGGTCTCCACGACGCGCATGACGGCGCCCTCGGCCTTGCCGGCGCGATGGCCGCCGCCTTCCGCCGCGCCAGCGCGCAGGAGCGGCTCGCCGTCCTGAAGGCCCATCCCGATCTCGCCGGGCGTCTGGCGCTTGCCGGCGAGCTGACGGCGGATTCGAAGGCCGAACAGGCCTCGGCCGGGCTCGATGCCCTGACGGAGGCGGAACTCGCCCGCTTCACCGATCTCAACCGCCGCTATACGGAGCGCTTCGGCTTTCCCTTCATCATCGCCGTGCGCGGCCGGACGAAGAACGACATCCTCGCCGCCTTCGAGACGCGCCTCGACCACGACCACGAAACCGAGCTCGCCACGGCGGCGCGCGAGGTGGAGACCATCGCGCGGCTCCGCCTCCAGGCGCTGTTCGGCGAATGAGGGCGGCTACCCGAGCGTCGGATCGGGGCGCCGGCGCCCCGCCCATCCGATGGACATGACCATGACCCGCTTCCTTGCCGTCCGCCCCCTGACGATCGAAGCCTTCGAGCCTTTCGGCCAGGTGATCGAGGCCGATGCCGCGCGCGAGATCCGACTGATCAACGGCGGCACGACGACGCGCTTCCACGCCGCCGCGACGGTCGACGTGGCGGCCGAGGGCGGCAGCCCGGTGATCTCGATCTTTCGCGGCAAGCCCTTCGCCCTGCCGATCCGCATCGCGATGATGGAGCGCCATCCGCTCGGCTCGCAGGCCTTCGTGCCGTTGCACGAGCGTCCCTATCTGGCGGTCGTCGCGCCGGACGAGAACGGCCGGCCGGGCGCTCCCCTCGCCTTTCTCTGCGACGGCCGGCGCGGCGTCAGCTACGACCGCGACACCTGGCATCATCCGCTGCTGGCCCTGGAGGCAGTCTGCGACTTCCTGGTGGTCGACCGCGAGGGCGGCGGGCGCAACCTGGAGGAGGCCGATTACCCGGCGCCCTTCACCATCGCCGGTCTCGACGGATGAGCCCGGCGCGCGATTAACGATTGATTCACCACGCGAAGCAATCGAAAGTTGCCCTTCCTGCGCCCGGACCATAGGTTGCCGCCAGAAGATCGGGGAGACCGTCCGACATGCGGGATCGGCGAGAGCGGCGCAGGCAACGGGTCTGTCTGGAAGGCGCCCTGGCGGATGATCTGAAGCATCCGGCGCGCCGCGTGCGCGTCCGCAACCTGTCCGAAGCGGGCGCCGAACTCGTGCTGCCGCAGCCGGAAACGATCATCGGTCCCGTCGCCTTCGCGCTCGCCCGCGACAGCGGCGACATCCGGCGCGGCGAGATCGCCTGGCAGAACCAGGAGCGGGTCGGAATCCGCTTCGATCCGGTCGGCGGCGGAGCGGACCGATTGGCCGACTGGCTGGACCAGCAGGACTGAGAACCGGCGGCCCGCCCGCATGACGGTCTCGCTCGAAAGAGCGAGGGGCCGGCGGCTGGACACGGGCGGAAGCGGCTGCGACATTTTGACGGCTGCGCCGTTCCTGCCGCCGGATCGCCCCTCATGCGCCTGCTCGTCGCCCTCGCCCTCGTCCTTCTCTGCGGACCGTGGCTCGGCCCGGCGCTGGCCTTCGAGGATTGCGGCGGGCACCCGCATATACGGCTCTTCCTCGACAAGGATCTGATCGAGATCGACGGCGCGCTGTTCGAGATGCGGCGCCAGCGTCTCGGCAAGAAGGCCTTCCGCCTCGTCGGCCATGACATGATCTTCGTGCATCTGAAGGGCGGCAAGGGCACGCTGGTGCGCGGCGGCGGCTCGCGCCACTACGATTGCGAGAAGCAGGATTCGACGGGCGTCGAGCTCCAGGGCGCGCGGATCGCCCCCTATGTCGCCAACCACGTGGTCGAGGCGCCCTTCACGGCCGCCGGCAACACCGAGACCGGCCGTTCCTCGCAAGGCCGGGGTCGCGGTGGCGGTGGCGGTGGCGGGGGTCGTGGCGGGGGTCGTGGCGGCGGCGGAGGGGGCGGTGGCGGTGGCCGCAACCGCTGAATGCCCGTTCAGGCGAAGCGCCGCGCCGCCGCGCCATGTTCGGCGCGCAGCCGGGCGAGGTCGATCCCGACAGGCTGGCCGTCGATCACGCGCCACCTGCCCTTCACCATCACGCGGTCGGCGCGCGTCGCCCCGCACAGCACGAGCGCCGCGATCGGATCATGCGCGCCGGAAAAGCGCAGCTCGTCCAGGGTGAAGAGCGCGAGATCGGCCTGGAGGCCCGGCGCGATGCGGCCGAGATCGTCGCGCCCCAGGCAGGCGGCGGAGCCTTCGGTCGCGAGCCGCAGCACGTCCCGCTCCGTCACGGCGCCGGCCGAGCCGGTGCGCAGCCGGCCGAGCATCAGCGCGTGCCGCGCCGCTTCCATCAGATTGGAGGCGTCGTTCGAGGCCGAGCCGTCGACGCCGAGCCCGACGGGGCTGCCCGCCGCCTGGAGGGCGTCGACCGGGCAGAAGCCGGAGGCGAGCACCGCGTTGGAGGTCGGGCAATGGCAGATGCCGACCCGGTGCCGGCCGAGCCGCGCGCATTCCTCCGCCGTGAAATGGATGCCATGGGCGAGCCAGGTGCGATCGCCGAGCCAGCCGACCTCTTCCAGATAGTCCACCGGCCGGCAGCGGAAGGTCGCCTCGCAGAAGCGGTTCTCGTCCTCGGTCTCGCCGAGATGCGTATGGAGGCGGCAATCGTGGCGCGCCGCGAGCGCCGCGCTCTTCGCCATCAGGCCCTTCGTCGCCGAGAAGGGCGAACAGGGGGCGAGCGCGACGCGGATCATCGCGCCTTCGGAAGGATCATGCCAGCGGGCGATCACCCGCTCGCAATCGGCGAGGATCTCGTCCTCGTCCTGCACCACGGAATCGGGCGGCAGGCCGCCATCCTTCACGGACAGGTTCATCGAGCCGCGCGTCAGCGTGGCGCGGATGCCGAGTGCCCCCGCCTCCTCCGCCTCGATGTCGAGCGCGCTCTCCAGCCCGCGCGGAAAGAGATAGTGATGATCCGCCGCCGTGGTGCAGCCGGACAGGAGGAGTTCGGTCAGGGCGAGGCGCACCGACAGGCGGAAGCTGTCCGGGTCGAGCCGCGCCCAGATCGGGTAGAGGCTCTTCAGCCAGGGAAAGAGCTCCTTGTCGATCGCCTGCGGATGGGCGCGCGTCAGCGTCTGGTAGAAATGGTGATGCGTGTTGACGAGGCCGGGCAGCACGACATGACGGGAGGCGTCGAAGGTCTCGTCCACCGGCGCCATGGGCGCGCCGCCGGCCGGCACCAGTTCGGCGATGACCCCGTTCTCGACGACGAGGCCGCCCTCCCCGCCCTCGCCGAGGAGGGCGAGCGGCTCCTTGAGAAAGAGCCGGCTCATGCCGCGACGGCAATGGCGGGCAGGCCGCCGGTCTGGCTCAAAAAGGCCAGGATGTCGCCGAGGCCGCGACCGCGCGACAGGTCGGTGAAGACGCTCGGCAGCGTGCCGCGCCCGCGCGCCGCATCCGCCTCCATGCGCTGGAGATCGGCTCCGACATGGGGCGCGAGATCGGTCTTGTTGACGACGAGGAGGTCCGAGCGCGTGATCGCCGGCCCGCCCTTCCTCGGAATGTCGTCGCCCTGGCAGACCGAGATGACATAGATCGAGAGATCGACGAGATCGGGCGAGAAGGTCGCGGCGAGATTGTCGCCGCCGGATTCGACCAGTACGAGATCGAGATCGGCATGGCGCTCGCGCAGCTTGGCGATGGCCGCGAGATTGATCGAGGCATCCTCGCGGATCGCCGTATGCGGACAGCCGCCGGTCTCGACGCCGATGATGCGGTCGGCAGCCAGCGCCTGCCGGCGCGTCAGCGCCTCGGCATCCTCGATCGTATAGATGTCGTTGGTGACGACGCCGATCGACCAGGTGTCGCGCGCCGCCTTGCACAGCATCTCGACCAGCGTCGTCTTGCCGGAGCCCACGGGGCCGCCGATGCCGACGCGCAGGGGACCGTTCTTCGATGTCATGAGCGGAAGAGCCTCGTTCGGAGCGTTTCGTGCCGCATCGCGGCGATGTCGGACAGGATCGCGGCGGAGCCGAGATCGTCGGGCGTCGACCGGGCGGCGCGACCGGCGGCGGCGAGGATCGCCGGCTCCAGCTCGCGCGCGGCCCGCATCGCCTCGCTCTGGCCGAGCGGCGCGAGGCGCGTCGCGGCGCCGAGGAGATTGGCGGCGAAGCCCTGGGCATAGGCGGCGAGCGCCGCCTCCAGCGGCAGGCCGCTGCGCCGCGCCGCGAGGCCGACCGCGACGGGATAGGGCGCGGACGGCACCGTTTCCCATGGACCCACGGCCTTGGCGAAGGCCTCGCCCAAGGCCAGCGTCTCCAGCCGGCGCTCGGCCGAGCCGGCGAGCGCTTCGGCGAGTTCGGTCACGGCCGCCAGCCGGTCGGCCGCCTCGCCCGCTCGGAAGGCCTCGGCGAAGAGCACCAGATCGTTCCAGCCGCTGCCCGATTCCAGGAGCGTGGCGATCCAGTCGCGCACGGCCGTGGCGCCCCGCGCGAGGCCGCCCTCGAAGGCGGCTTCCAGCCCGTGGGAATAGGCGAAGCCGCCGACGGGAAAGGCGGGCGACAGCCAGGTCGCGAGGCGGACGAGCGCCCGCGGGTCGGCGGCGGCCGGTGCCGGCTCAGTCATGCGCGGCGGTCAGCGGCCGCGCCTCGTCGCCATGCTGGTGATGGTGATGCGCATAGGCGCCGCCTTCCGGATCGAAGGGCGCGTCGACATCCTCGACCACGGCATGGAGCCCGAGCAGCATCTCGCGCAGGACCGGCTCGCGCCGGATCAGGATGTGATCGCCGAAGATCTGCGCCGCCTGATGGCGATTGCCGAGATGCCAGGCGAGGCTGAGGAGATGGGCGGCGTTCTGGCCGCGCACCGCGTAGAGCGGCTCGCTCTTGGCGACGACCTTCACGATCCGCCCGTCGTCCAGCCGGATGCCGTCGCCCTCGCGCAAGAGTCGCGTCTCGGCGAGATCGAGCAGGAAGGCGATGCCGCCGTCGGACACCATCGCCATGCGGCGGCGATGTCGCTGCTGTTCGTCGAGCGTTATCGTATCGGCCGCCTCGAAGGCCTCGCCCTTGTCGCAGACGGTCTCGGCGCGGATCATGATGCCTCCGGGTAGAAATCCGGATCGAGGACTTGCTCGATCGTGAAGGGACAGGCGGATGGAAAGGCGCTTTCGGGCAGGCCGGTCTCGCCCGCCGCCTTCAGCCGGGCCGGACGATATTCGCGTTCCAGAACCGTCGCGGGAAAATCGCGCAGGCTCGGGCTGTCCTCGATCTCGTCCGCGATCCGCGAGCGCTGTTCGAGCAGCGTCCCCTTCCAGCCGCTCGATCGCTGGTCGGGCTGGTACCGCCATTTGAGAAGGTGGATCAGAACGACGAGGATGCGGCTGCGGATCTCGTTCCGCTGGCTTCTGCCCAAGCTCTCGATCTCCTCGGCGGCATGGTCCCAGTCGATGCCGTTATGGGCGCGCGCCCGCAGCTTCGCCGCCTGGTCCAGCGTCCAGGCGTGGAAGTCGGTGTCGTAGAGCGTCGGCTTCTTCAGGGGCTCGGCCATGTCAGCCGGCCTCCGGGTAGAAATCCGGATCGAGGATCTCCTCGATCGCGAAGGGACAGGCGGGCGGAAAGGCGCTTTCGGCAAGGCCGGTTTCGAGGGCGGCCTTCTGCCGGGCATAGGCATATTCCTCCGCCAGGATCGCTCGCGGATAGGATTTAAGGCTCGGACTGCGTCGCATGCGGCGGCCGATCCGATAGCGCTGCTCGATGATCGTGCCCTTCCAGCTGCCGGACCGCTCGTCGGGCTGGAACCGCCATTTGAGAAGGTGGATGACGAGGACGCTGAGGCGGCTTTCGAGTTCGCTTTCCTCGGAATGGCCCAAGCTTTCGATCTCCTCGGCGGCGTGGTCCCAGTCGATGCCGTTATGGGCGCGCGCCCGCAGCTTCGCCGCCTGGTCCAGCGTCCAGGCGTGGAAGTCGGTGTCGTAGAGCGTCGGCTTCTTCAGGGGCTCGGCCATGCCGAAATCCTAGAACAGGAAGTAGCGCTGCGCCATCGGCAGGACGGTGGCGGGCTCGCAGGTGAGAAGCTCGCCATCGGCCCTCACCTCGTAGGTCTCGGGATCGACCTCCACCTTCGGCGTCGCCGAGTTCAGGATCATCGAAGCCTTGGAGATGCCGCCGCGCGTGTTCTCGACGGCGAGGAAGGTCTTCTCGCAGCCGAGCCGCCCGCGCAGGTCCTCGCCGAGCGCCGCCTTGGAAACGAAGGTCGCGCCCGTCGCGCCGATCGCCTTGCCGAAGGCGCCGAACATCGGCCGGTAATGCACCGGCTGCGGCGTCGGGATGGAGGCGTTCGGATCGCCCATCGGCGCCGCCGCGATCATGCCACCGAGCAGCACCATCATCGGCTTCACGCCGAAGAAGGCCGGGTCCCAGAGCACGAGATCGGCGCGCTTGCCGATCTCGATCGAGCCGATCTGCTTCGACATGCCATGGGCGATGGCCGGATTGATCGTGTATTTCGCGACATAGCGGCGGGCGCGGAAATTGTCGTTGTCGCCCGTCTCCTCCTTCAGCCGGCCGCGCTGGCGCTTCATCTTATCGGCCGTCTGCCAGGTGCGGATCACCACCTCGCCGACGCGGCCCATGGCCTGGCTGTCGGAGGCGATGATCGAGAAGGCGCCGAGATCGTGCAGGATGTCCTCGGCCGCGATCGTCTCCCGGCGGATGCGCGATTCGGCGAAGGCGATGTCCTCGGGGATCGACGCGTCGAGATGGTGGCAGACCATCAGCATGTCGAGATGTTCCTCGAGCGTGTTCTGCGTATAGGGCCGGGTCGGGTTGGTCGAGGAAGGCAGGACGTTCGGCAGCCCGCAGACCTTGATGATGTCCGGCGCATGGCCGCCGCCCGCCCCTTCCGTGTGGAAGGCGTGAATGGTGCGGCCCTTGAAGGCCTCGACCGTGTTCTCGACGAAGCCCGATTCGTTCAGCGTGTCGGTATGGATCATCACCTGCACGTCGAAGGCGTCGGCGACGGTGAGGCAGCAGTCGATCGCGGCCGGCGTCGTGCCCCAGTCCTCGTGCAGCTTCAGCGCGGCGGCGCCGGCCTTCACCATCTCCTCCAGCGCGCCCGGCCGCGAGGCATTGCCCTTGCCGGAAAAGGCGATGTTCATCGGCAGGGCGTCCACCGCCTGGATCATCCGGGCGAGATGCCAGGGCCCAGGCGTGCAGGTGGTGGCGAGCGTGCCATGGGCCGGCCCGGTGCCGCCGCCGAGCATGGTGGTGACGCCGGAGAACAGCGCCTCGTCCACCTGCTGCGGACAGATGAAATGGATATGGCTGTCGAAGCCGCCGGCGGTGAGGATCTTGCCCTCGCCGGCGATCGCCTCCGTGCCGGGCCCGACGATCACGTCGACGCCCGGCTGCGTATCCGGGTTGCCGGCCTTGCCGATCGCGGCGATCCGCCCGTCCTTCAGGCCGACATCGGCCTTGTAGATGCCCGTATGGTCGAGGATCAGCGCATTGGTGATCACTGTGTCGACGGCCCCTTCGGCCCGCGACAGCTGCGACTGGCCCATGCCGTCGCGAATCACCTTGCCGCCGCCGAACTTCACCTCCTCGCCATAGGTGGTGAGGTCGCGCTCCACCTCGATGAAGAGTTCGGTATCGGCGAGGCGGACCCTGTCGCCCGTCGTCGGTCCGAACATCGCGGCATAGGCGGAGCGGGCAATCCTGGCGGGCATGGGCGAACCTTCGGGCGAATGGCGAAACGGGCGCGTGCTGCGGCGCAGCGGGAATCCGAGCGCATCGGCGCGGCTTTGTCAAAGCATCGCCGCCGCCCTATCTTCGAAAAACCATGAAAGCCCGCCTCGTCCTTCTCGCCGGCTTCGTCTGCCTCCTGTCGGCCGAGGCCGGCGCGCAGCCCTTCGATCCCGGGCCGCCCGGCATCGTGCCCGGCAGCTCGATGTCCGGCGCGCGGATCGACGGCGCCCCGGCGGTGCGGCGCGCGCCCCGCGTCAAGGGCGCGGAAATCTTCGGCGACACGGCGGCGGAACGCGCCTATGGCCGCGAATTCGACGACAGCTACCTGCGCCCGCGCGTGCCGCGCGAGGGCCGCGAGCGCTCCACCGAATCGAGGGCGACGGAAGGCCGTTCGGATCTCAACTCGATCAATGCCGGCGAATTCGCGACCGAAGGCCCGAACGCCATCGGCGCCTCGCCGGTGACGCGCGGTTCGAGCTTCGGCCGGGGCGGACGGGCGCGGATCGTGCCGAACCGCTGACGGGACGTCGGGAGGCGTTCCAACGGCAACCGATCGACCCGCTCGCGGGTTGAACGACGAAGAGACCATATCAGGGACGCCGGCGCGTCCATCAGGGAGATCAAGGACATGGCAAGCGGGCGAAGCATGATGATCGCGGCGGCGCTCCTCGCCGCCACGGCGCTTCCGGCGGCGGCCCAGCTTTCGGGCAGCGTCGGCGGTGCCTCCGGCGGAGCCTCGGGTGGCGGTGGCGGCGGCGCTTCGAGCAGCGGCGGCACGAGCGGCGTCGCGACGCCCTCCCCGGTCTCGCCGCCGGTGACGAGCGGCGCCGGAGCCCTTTCGGGCAGTTCCTCCTCCTCGACCTCGGCGACGGGCGGGGCGAGTTCCGGCCTGTCGACCGGCGACGCCTCGAGCGGCCTCGGCATGTCGGGCGGCATCTCGTCCAGCGCGCCGGCGAGTTCGCTCACCGGCGACAGCGCAGCCTCCGGCGGCGGCACCTCGACCAGCACGGAAGCGACGGCGACGGCCGGACAGACCACTTTGAATTCGGTGAATGCCGGCGCGGTGGCGCGCTCGGGCTCGCCCAACACCGCCTCCTCCTCCGGCGCGACGACGATCGGCGGCGGAACGGCGACGGCCTCCAATTCGGGCAGCATCGCCGGGGCGGGGCGGCCGGAGGATTACCGCATCCCGACGCCGCCGATCGGCGTCGATCTGAAGGGCATCCGTTCGGCCCTCTCGTCGCAGCCGAGCGCGACGCCGGGGCGAGGCGGCCGCTGAGCAGGGCCGCGAAAGCGGCCAGCATCGGACGACGAGAGAGGCGGGGGCGACCCCGCCTTCTTCGTTCAGAGGGCGCCCATCACCTTGGCGTTGAAGCCGTAGACATGGCGCCGGCCGGAGATCGGCACGAGCACCACCTCGCGGGTCTGGCCGGGCTCGAAGCGCACGGCCGTGCCGGAGGCGATGTCGAGCCGCAGTCCGCGCGCCGCCTCGCGATCGAAGGCGAGCGCCGGATTGGTTTCGGCGAAATGGTAATGCGAGCCGACCTGCACCGGACGGTCGCCCGTATTCGACACTTCGAGCGTCACGGTCGGGGCGCCCTCGTTGAGAACGAGGTCGCCATCGGCCGTCAGGATCTCGCCGGGGATCATCCGCGTTACCCGAACATCAGGGCGAGGCCGGCGACCGCCGTGCCGGTGCCGAGCGCGCGGGCGAGCGCCGCGCCGGTGCGGCCGAAGCGCGCGAGACCGAGACCGAGGCCGATGCCGGCGGCATGGAGCAGCACCGTCGAGGCGACGAAGCCGAGGCCGAAGGTGGCGGCGCCGGCGCCGTTCAGCTCGCCCGCATGCGCCAGACCGTGGAACAGGGCGAAGAGGCCGACGAGCCCGGCGCCCGCCGCCAAGGGCAACCGGACCGAGGCCGCGACGAGCAGGCCGAGCACCAGGACCGAGGCCGCGACCATCGGCTCGACGGCCGGCAGCGCGACGCCGGCGAGGCCGAGCAGGAAGCCGCCGATCATCGTGCCGACGAAGGCGGCCGGCACGGCAAAGACGGCGCGGCCGCCGATCTGGCCGGCCCAGAGGCCGACGGCCACCATCGCCAGGATATGGTCGAGACCGGAGAGCGGATGGGCGATGCCGGTGAGAAGCGAGCCGTGCGCCGCCGGATCGAGATGGGCGAAGGCCGGCGCGGCGCCGGCGAGAAGGGCGGTGGCGGCGGCGGCGGAACGTTTCAGCATGAGATCCTCTTCGGATGATCCGGGCACCCCGGCTTGGGTCGCGCCTTCGGCGGAATCACGGTGCCATGATGCGGCGCGCGGCCGGCGCTGTCAAAGCACCTCGCCCGCCGCCTCGCCCTCCAGCCGGTCGCCCCAGTCGAGGCGCCGGGCCAGCGCGAAGCGCGGCTTGTCGCGGCGCGGCACCGTTTCCGGGCCGGCCGTGCCGTCCGGCCGGCAGAGCTTGAAGCGCAGCGCCGGCTTCGTCATCTCCGGCGGCGCCAGGATGCGCGCTTCCCGCGCCGGCGGCGCGGCCTCGCGCAGCGCCACGAGATAGCTGAACTTCTCGTCCTCGAAGGGCAAGGCGGCGCCCTTCGCCGCCATATGCGCGCGCCGGCGCGGCAGCCGCTCGGCGAAATGGCACCAGTCGGGGGCGACGAGCGGACAGGCCGCCTCGTGCGGGCAGGGCGCGAGGATACGGGCGCCCTCCCCGATCAGCCGGTCGCGCACCGCGAGGATGCGGCGGTAGCCCTCCGGCGTGCCCGGCTCGATCAGGACGAGGAGCCGCCCCGTCTCGGCGCGCCAGAGCCGCGCCGCCAGCGCGCCGGCCGCCGCCAGATCGAATTCGGCGAGAACATAGGCGAGGACGACGAGATCGAAGCGGCCGAGCTCCTCCTTGAGCTTCGGCAGTTCGGCGCGGATCTGGTCGAGCGCGAGGGGCGAAGCGCCGGCCGGCGCCGCGCCGCCGAGGTCGCGCGCGAGCGCCAGAAAAGCCGGATTGTGATCCACCTGGACGAGACGCCGGAGCCCCGGCCAGCATTCGGCGGCGGCGAAACCCGCCGTGCCCGGCCCGGCGCCCGCGTCGCACAGGCTCGCCGGGGCGAAGTCCGGCAGGAGCGCCGCGATCTCGGCGAAGACATGCGCGGCCGCGGCATAGGTCGCCGGCATCCGCGCCACGGCATAGGCGAGCGCGTCGCCCGCCTCGCGCACGACGGCGCTGGAGGCCGTACCGCCGCGATAGGCGGTGCTGATGCGGGACGAGCGCGCCGCGAGATCGGCGCGCGAGCGGCCGGCGAGATGCGCCTCCACCGCGGCCGCGAGCCAGTTCGGCAGGTCCGCCATGCCGGCGGCGTCAGCGGATCGGGTGGTGCACCGTCACGAGCTTGGTGCCGTCGGGAAAGGTCGCCTCGACCTGGATGTCGTGGATCATCTCGGCGATGCCCTCCATCACCTCCCCGCGCGTGACGACATGGGCGCCGGCCTCCATCAGATCGGCGACGGTGCGCCCGTCGCGCGCGCCCTCGACCACGAAATCGGTGATGAGGGCGATCGCTTCGGGATGGTTGAGCTTCACCCCGCGCGCGAGGCGCTTGCGCGCGACCTCGGCGGCCATGGCGACCAGGAGCTTGTCCTTTTCCCGGGGCGTCAGTTGCATCGGCGAACCCTTTTCATCGTTACAGGGACCATACGCGCGGAAGCGGCCGCTTGGCGAGAGCGGCGATGAGCGGCACGAGGCGGCGGCGCAACTCGAAGCCGGTCGGCGCGGCGAGGCGCAGGACGAGAAGGCCGGCGACGAGGCTGGCCCCGCCGGCGGCGGGCAGCAGCGCGCGCGCCTCGCCGAGCAGCGCCTCGGCCGCCGGGTCCTGCACGAGAAGCGTCGCGAAGGCGCGGTGGCCGGCAAGCGTCGCCGGACCGGCGGCGAGGCGGTCGATCGCGCCGCCGAGCCGCAATTCCTCGGCGAAGACGAGCCGGCCGTCGCGCCGCACCCGCCAGGAATCGTGGATAAGGCCGTCCCGCACCGTCTCGCCCATCAGGGTCCGGCCGAGAATGACGCTCTCGCAGAGCAGGAGCCGGCTCGAGGCGGCGAGGTCCACTTCCAGCCGCCGCCGGAGCCGGCCGCCGTCGAACAGGATCGTTTCCTGCGGCAGGAAGGCGAGCGTCGCGGCCTCGGCGACCTCCAGCCGCGACAGGACGCGGGCTTCGTCGGCGCTCGCGCGATAGATGCGCTCGGCCGCCTGCGTCGTGACGGTGAGCGCCGCGCCCTCTCCCACGGCATAGGCCTGCTCGACCCGGTCGCCGCCGGTGAGCCCGCCGGCCGTGTTGATCAGCACGCCTTCGAGCGAGCGGTCGGCGAGGCGCGGAAAGCGCAGCTTCAGGCAGCCGGACTGATGCAGCCGGCCGAGGCGCAGCGGCCCGCCGCTGGCGGTGACGGAGGCCGCGACGCGCCCGCGCGCCCGCTGGAGCGACGGCGCGTCGCCGGTCTCGGCGAGAGCGCTCATACGGGCTCCAGCGCGCGATGGGGCTCGGCCGGCAGTTCCACCGTCACCGCGTCGCCCACGGCCACCTCGCCGCCGGCGAGGACGATCGCCATCACGCCGGCCTTGCGGACGAGGGCGCCGGCGGCGTCGCGATCCAGCACCGCCTGCATCAGGCCCTCCTGGAAGCGGTCGATCTGGACGCAAGGAT
This sequence comes from Aureimonas endophytica, assembly GCF_014642635.1. Lineage (GTDB taxonomy): Bacteria > Pseudomonadota > Alphaproteobacteria > Rhizobiales > Rhizobiaceae > Plantimonas > Plantimonas endophytica. The sequence continues at coordinate 90,222 of NZ_BMIQ01000009.1, read as the reverse complement.
TGCGCAGTCCCGTCACCTCCAGCACCGCCTCGGCTCCCAGCTTCAGCCGCGCGCCGCGCGGCAGGCCGAGAAGGTCGATGCCGAAGGTCGTGACATTCTCGCCCATCTCGCCGGGCTGGACCTCGAAGCCCCGGTCGGCGAGCTCGTCGAGAAGTTCGGCATGGATGAGATGGACCTGCCGCAGATTGGGCTGGGTCGGGTCGCGGCGCACGCGCGACAGATGCTGGACGGTGCGGCCGAAATGCGCGTCGCCCTCGACGCCGAGCCCTTCCAACAGCGTCAGGCGCGGCGCGGGCTGCTTGCTGAAGCGGTGCGTGTCGTCGCGCGCCAGCGCCAGAACCCGTCCGATCATGATGCTTGTCCCTTCAGGAGCGGCGCCGAGGCGCCTCGATTGGTTTTGCCCGCTGGCGGGGCTATAGAGCAACCGTCATTCAACGGACGAACGACGATTCCGATGGCGCGAGTGCTCGGGTGGGATGTCGGCGGCGCGCATCTGAAGGCGGCGCTGGCGGAAGCGGGCGAGATCCTGCGCGTCTGGCGCGTGGCGGTGCCGCTGCGCCGCGACCTCCGGCCGCTGGACGAGGCGCTCGCCCGCATCGCGGCGGAGGCCGGCGCGGTGAGCCGCCATGCCGTCACCATGACGGGCGAGCTCTCCGACGTCTTTCCCGATCGCGCAGCCGGCGTCGCGGCGCTGGCGCGGGCGCTCGCCCCGCATCTTTCCGGCGAGACACTGTTCTATGCCGGCGAAACCGGCTTCGTCGCCTCGCCCGAGGCGAGCGAGATGGTGGCCTCGGCCAATTGGCACGCCGCCGCGCGGCTCGTCGCCGGCCAGATCGAGGCGGCGCTCCTTCTCGACATGGGCTCGACGACGACCGACATCACGGTGATCCGCGAGGGCCGCGTCGACGCGAAGGGCTTCGGCGACGCGCGCCGCCTCGCCTGCGGCGAGCTCGTCTATCAGGGCCACAGCCGCACCGCGCTGATGGCGGTCGCCGAAAGCGTGCCCTTCGAAGGCGCGCGCGTGCCGGTGATCGCCGAACCGCTCGCCACCATGGCCGATGTCCGCCGCCTGCTGGGCGCCGAGGACGGGGACGCGTCCGCTAAGGAGGCAGGTGCGCGGCTCGCCCGGATGATCGGCCGCGACGCAGCGGAAGTTTCCGGCCCAGCGCTGGAGGCCCTGGCCCAGGCCTTCGGCGAGGCGCAACTCAGGCGCGTGCACGACGCGGCGCTGACCGTCCTGTCGCGCGGCGCGCTGGACGAGGGGGCGCCGGTCGTGGTCGCCGGCATCGGCCGCCCGGTGCTGAAGCGGCTGGCGGCGCGGCTCGATCGCGGCATCGTCGATTTCGGCGATCTCGTGGATTGCCGCTCGGCGCTGAGGGAGGAGGTCTGCGCCGCGGCGCCGGCCTCCGCTTTGGCGATTCTCGCCCTCTCGGCCTGACCGAGGCCGCCGCCCGGCGACCTATTCCGCCGCGTGGAGAAGCTGGCCGGCGCGGCGCAGTTCGCGCCCCGGAATGCCGCCTTCGGCGAAACGCTTGCCGGCCAGGGCGATGTCGCCCGGCCCCGCCAGGAAGACGCGCGTCGCCGGCTGGAGGAAATCCAGAAAGACGGGATCGACCATCTCGGCATGGACCAGCGTCTCGACGGTCGCATTGTCCGGTACGTCGAGCTGCTTGACGAGAAGCAGACAGGCCGAGGGATAGCGGCCGGCGAACCAGGCGGCGACCGAATCCGACGTGACCTCGGGATTGTTGCGCAGTGCCGGCTCCTCCAGCGAGGCGGCGGCCGGCAGCCAGATCGGGATCTGCCCGTCGGCGAAGGCCTGGCGCATCGCCGTCTCGTTGGTCGCCGTTACCATGCGCGTCCCGAGGCTCTTCAGCGCATAGCCGAACTGCTCCATGGCAAGGAAGTTCATGATATGGGCCGAAGCCTCGTCATAGCCGATGCGATGCTGGTAGCGCCGCACCGTATTGGCGAAGGGCCCGCCGCCCGGAATCAGGACGACATGGCCGGTGGCCTTTTCCACGGCTTCGATCCAGCGCGCGAAATCCGGAGAACTGGCCGAGCTGCCACCCAGCTTGACGACGACGAGATTGTCCATGAGCCAACTCCGCGCCGCCGAGCGGCGCTTCCTTAACACGTCACAGCGGCCATTCCGGTCGCGAATCGGGTGCCAGACGGGAGCCGGGCCGAAATCCCGGCTATCGTATGGCGATGACGGGGCAAGCCGCAACCGTCATCACAAGTTCCGCCTTCGCATTTGCGAATCGTCGCTGCGCTGCGATCGATCAATCCCGCCGAATGCGATGGATCTCGATGCCGACCGCGCCGGCTCCGAGATCCAGTTTCTCGACGCGCACCTTCAGCGAGGCGACGCGCCGGTCGGCGAGGAGGATGGCGGCGAGGTCCTCGGCCAGGACCTCGACGAAATCGACATGGGCGCGCGCCGCCAGGATCTCGATGGCGTCGGTGATGAGATCGTAGGAATAGACCGCGTTCATGCCGCTCGCCCCCGACGGGGGACGGCGGATCTCGGCCTCGACGCCGAAGCGGACGCGCTGCTGTCGGCCGCGCTCGTGCCGATAGGCGCCGATCGCCATCTCCATCACCTTGTCGTGCACGAAGATGCGGTCCGTCTCGTCCGACCAGCCGGCTGCCGGATCGGGCTGGAACAGCGCGGCGATCTCCGCCACCGCCGCCCGCCGCAATCCGCCATCGGCCCGCAGCGCGGCGTCGAAGGCGAGAACATCCGGCTCCAACGCCAGAAGGCGCGGCACGTCGGGCGCCTCCAGCGCGCCGCCGAAGCCGAGGCCGAGGCCCGCCGCGCGGCAGGCGCGGGCGAGCGCGTCGAGGCGGGGCATCGCGATCCGGCCGAGGAGGCCGCCGCGCGCCGGATCGGCGAGCTCGTAATGGAGCGCGGCAAAGCCCGCCGCCGCGACTTCGGCCGGCGGCACGGGCTCCGCCTCCTCGTCGCCGAGACGCAGGACCGCCGTTCGCGGCGGCGTCGCGCCGGCGGCCGCGAGCGCGGCCCCGACGCGCGTCAGCGCCGCCGCGTCGTCGGCGCGGTCGAAGACGACCAGCAGATGGTCCGGCCGGCCCTCCGGCCCGAGCGTCGCCAGGAAGTCTGACGTCTCGCTCTCGTCTGGCGCGAGGACCCGCAGCGCGGTCGCGGCCCGGCCGGCGAGCGCGGCGCCGATCGCGCCGAGGCGCGCCGCATCCGCCGTCTCGACGATGGCGGCACCGCCGAGCGCGGCCTCGACCGCCTCCGGCGCATCCTCCACCGCCGCCATCAGCCGCGCCATGGCGTCAGAGACCCTTCTGCATGCCGCCGTCGACTCCGTAGGTCGAGCCCACCGAATAGGTCGCCTTATCGGAGGCGAGGAAGACGAAGAAATTCGCCACTTCCGCCGGCGAGGCGAAGCGCTTGATCGGCGCGTGCTCGTCGGCGACGCTCTGGAGATAGCCTTCCCAGTCGCCGCCGGAGGAGGCGGTGAGCTCCTTCGCCGTCTTCTGCCAGTCGGGCGTGAGCACGAGGCCCGGATTGACGCAATTGACGCGGATATTGTCCTTCACGAGTTCCGTCGCGAGGCATTTCGAGAACATCATCAGCGCCGACTTGGTGACGTTGTAGATCGGCTCGTACCAGAGCGGCTGCACGGCGCAGATCGAGGCATTGTGCAGGATGACGCCGCCGCCCCGCCCCTTCATCTGCGGGGCGAAGCCGCGCGCGAGGCGCACCGCCGCCATGACATGGAGGTCCCAATAAGCCTGCCATTTCTCGTCGGGGGCCTCCATCACCGTCTCGTTGGAGCCGGTGCCGGCATTGTTGACCAGGATGTCGGCACCGCCGAACTCGGCGGCGACGGCGGCGACGAGCGCGTCCGTGCCTTCCGCCGTCGCGACGTCGCAGGCGAGCCCCAGCGCCCGCGTGCCGAAACGGGCCGCGATGCGCTCGGCCTCGGCGCGGGCCCGCTCGCCCTGGCGCGCGGCGAGGACGACATGCGCCCCTTCCGCCGCGAAGCCCTCCGCGATGGCGAGGCCGATGCCGACCGAGCCGCCGGTGATCACCGTCACCTTGTCCTTCAAGCCGAGATCCATGTCGCGTTCTCCCTCGCGCGCCGTCGCGTCCGCCCGTCTTTGCGAAAAGACGCGCGCGACGTCAAACGGATAGGCGCAGCCGGGACGGCCCGCCCGGCGATTGACTTCGCCGGCGCCCGAGGCCACCCATCGCGGGATGAACGGGGAGGCAGCCAGGATGCAGACGATCTTCGTGCAGTTCAAATGCCGGCCGGGTCGAGCCTATGCGGTGGCGGACGGGCTGGTCGAGGCCATCGAGGAGGTCTCGGAAGTCTATTCGACCTCCGGCCATTACGATTTGATCGCGAAGTTCTACCTGCCCGACGAGCGCGACATCGGCCATTTCGTCACCGAACGGCTCCAGACGCTCGACGGCGTGGCGGACACGTTCACGACCGTGGCCTTCAAGGCTTTCGGGCGGGGTTGAGGCAATGGGCATTATCGGCGGCGGGTGCGCGCCGTCCCTCTCCCGAGCCGGGAGAGGGTGGCCCGAAGGGTCGGGTGAGGGAGCCGTCGGGCGCAGGCGTCGGCGCCTTGCGGCTCCCTCATCCGCCTGCCGGCACCTTCTCCCGGTTCGGGAGAAGGACGCGGCTTTGGCCCCGCATCAGCGCTCCCGCCAGGTCGCGCCCTGGTGTTCGCCGAGCCTCGGCGCCGGGCGGTCGAGGGCGAGGGTGCTTTCGGCGAAGCGGATCGGCGTGCGCAGGCCCGGCACGCCTTCCGGGGCGATGCGCATGGCGCGATGGAGCAGCTGCGGATCGGCGAAGACCTGGTCCAGCCGGTTGATCGGCCCGGCCGGCACGCCCTCGCGTTCGAGTTCGGCCAGAAGCGCGTCGCGCTCCCAGGCGGCGACGAGGCCGGCCAGGAGCGGCGTCAGCTCGGCGCGATGGGCGACGCGGCCCTCGTTGCGCCGATAGGCGGGATCGGCGGAAAGGTCCGGCCGGCCGAGGATGCGGACGAGCCGCTCGAACTGCCGGTCGTTGCCGCAGGCGACGATGAGATGGCCGTCCCGCGCCGCGAAGGCCTGATAGGGCACGATATTGGGATGCGCGTTGCCGAGCCGCGTCGGCGCGACGCCGCTGGCGAAATAGTTCAGCGCCTGATTGGCGAGGACGCCCGCCATGCTGTCGAAGAGCGCCATGTCGACATGTTCGCCGCGCCCGGTCGCGGCGCGCCGGGCGAGCGCCGCCTGGATCGCGATCACGCCGTAGAGGCCGGTGAAGATGTCGGCGAAGGCGACGCCGATCTTCTGCGGCTCGCCCTCCGGGTCGCCGGTGAGATCCATGATGCCGGCGAGACCCTGGATCATGAAGTCGTAGCCGGCGCGCGCCGCATAGGGCCCGTCCTGGCCGAAGCCGGTGACCGAGCAGGTGACGAGGCCGGGATTGATCCGGCTGAGGCTCGCATGGTCGAGCCCGTATTTCGCGAGGCCTCCGACCTTGAAGTTCTCGACCACCACGTCGGCCTCGGCCGCCAGCGCCCGCACCGCCGCCTGACCCTCCTCGGTGGTGAAGTCGATGACGACGGAGCGCTTGCCGCGATTGCAGGCGTGGAAATAGGCGGCGGCGCGCTCGCCGTCGCGCTCGATGAAGGGCGGACCCCAGCCGCGCGTGTCGTCGCCGGCCGGGCTTTCCACCTTGATGACGTCGGCGCCGAGATCGGCGAGCGTCTGGCCGATCCAGGGGCCGGCCAGGATGCGGGCGAGCTCGAGGACGCGCAGGCCCGCGAGCGGCGGCGCGCCGGGCGCGCCCGCCTCAGTCGACGAAGGCGCGTTCGACGACATAGGTGCCGGGATTGGAATTCGAGCCCTCGACCAGTCCGAAACGCTCCATCATCGCCGCCGTGTCCTTCAGCATCTCCATCGAGCCGCAGATCATCGCGCGGTCGGTCTCCGGATCGAAGGGCGGCAGGCCGAGATCGGCGAAGAGCTTGCCGGTCTCGATCAGCGTGGTGATGCGCTCGCCCTTGTCCGGCCCCTCGCGCGTCGCGGTGGAGTGGAGATGCAGCTTGCCGGCGGCGAACTCGCCCATCAGCTCGTCGGCGAGGATGGTGTCCACCAGCTCGCGGCCATAGGTCAGCTCGTCGAGCTGGCGGCAGGTATGGGTGATGACGACCGTCTCGAACTTCTCGTAGATGTCCGGATCGCGCGCGACGGAGGCGAAGGGCGCGATGCCGGTGCCCGTCGAGAAGAGATAGAGCCGCTTGCCGGGCAGGAGCGCGTCGGCGACGAGCGTGCCGGTCGCCTTCTTGCGCATCAGCACCGTGTCGCCCGGCTGGATCTTCTGGAGATGCTCGGTCAGCGGCCCGTCCGGCACCTTGATCGAGAAGAATTCCAGTTCCTCGTCCCAGGAGGGGCTGGCGATCGAATAGGCGCGGTAGACCGGCTTCTCGGCATTCGGCAGCCCGATCATCACGAATTCGCCGGAACGGAAGCGGAAGCCCTCCGGCCGCGTCATCCGAAAGCGGAACAGGCGGTCGGTATAGTGGCGCACCTCCGTCACGGTTTCGGCATAGACGCCAGCCGGGATCGGGAAGGCCGGCTTGGCATCGGCGAGGGCTTCGTTGGCGAAGGCGTTCATCGGCTGGAATTCAGGCTCGTTGCGATGGGTTCGGCGGAACATAAGCATCTTGCGCCGCGGCGCAAATCCGGCGCGTCTCTATCCCTTCACCTGCCCTCGAAACGCCGGCGAAGCGAGGGCGGATTTTCTCAAACGCGCACCAAACGGGGAATATTCGCCGGGGTGTCGAAGACCCGGCGATAGCGCTCGATCTCGGCCGGATTGCCGGTCGCCTTCGCCGGATTGTCGGACAGCTTCACCGCCGGCCGACCATTGGCCGAGACCACCTTGCAGACCAGCGAGATCGCGTCGAGGCCCGCCCCGCCATGCGGCTCGGTGTCCCGGAAGTCGTTGGTGAGATTGGTGCCCCAGCCGAAGCTCATCCGGCTGCGGCCCTCGAAATGGCGATAGGTCGCCTCGATGCCCTCGACATCCATGCCGTCGGAAAAGACGAGGAGCTTGTCGGAGGGATCGATGCCATGCGCCTTCCACCAGGCGAGGATGCGCTCGCCGCCCTCGATCGGCGGGGCCGAATCCGGGCGGAAGCCGGTCCAGCCGGTCAGCCAGTCGGGCGCGTTGCGCAGGAAGGCCTCCGTGCCGAAGGCATCGGGCAGCACGACGAGGAGATTGCCGCCGTAATAGCTCTGCCAGTCCTTTAGGATCGCATAGGGCGCCTGGCGCAGGGCCGCGTCGTCGGGGGCGAGCGCCGCCATCACCATCGGCAGCTCGTGCGCATTGGTGCCGATCGCCTCGACATCGGTCTCCATGGCGAGAAGCACGTTGGAGGAGCCGATGAAGCTCTCGCCGAGCCCTTCCTTCAGCGCCTCGACGCACCAGCGCTGCCACAGGAAGGAATGGCGGCGGCGCGTGCCGAAGTCGGAGATGCGCAAGGCCGGCAGCCGGCGCAGCCGCTCCACCTTCTCCCACATCTTCGCCTTGGCGCGGGCATAGAGCACGTCGAGCTCGAAGCGGCCGTAGTCGCGCAGGGCGGCGCGCGAGCGCAATTCGTTGATCACGGCCAACGCGGGGATCTCCCACATGGTCGTGTGGGTCCAGGGCCCGTGGAAGAACAGCTCGAACTGGCCGTCGACGCGGCGCAGCTCGTATTCGGGCAGCGCGAAATTCTCCAGCCATTCGAGGAAGGCCGGCCGGAAGATCTGCGCCGAGCCGTAGAAGCTGTTGCCGGCGAGCCAGATCATCTCGCGCTTGGTCAGGCGGACGCTGCGCGCATGGTCGAGCTGGGCCCGCAACTCGCCCTCGTCGATCTCGTCGGCGATGCGCACGCTCTTCGTGCGGTTGATCAGCGAGAAGGTGACGTCCGTCTCGGCATGCAGGCCCCAGATCATCTGGAGCATCAAGAGCTTGTAGAAATCCGTGTCGAGCAGCGAGCGCACGATCGGGTCGAGCTTGAACGTATGGTTCCAGACCCGTGTGGCGATATCGGTCGCAACCATGCTCGAACTCGGCCTTCCGCTGCCGCCACCTCTGGAGACGTGGGGTTGCATACGCGAAGGATGGGGCTGCGCCAAGTCGTCGCGCAGCAAACTCGGCGCCGGCACTTCGGCAATTCTCCGAAACGCGCCGGTTTTGCTCGGCCATGGAACCAAAAAGCCGCGCGAGGTCTTCTTGGCATCAACCACGCGGAGGAGCGAAGACCCCGGCCGCGACAGGATTTCGAGGAGACAGGGAATGAACAGGAAGCTCTTGGCTGTTGGCGTTCTGGCTCTCGGACTGACGAGCGTCGCGGCCCCGTCCTTCGCGCAGGGCATCGAGATCGGTCCGAACGGCGTCCGCGTCATCGATCCGCGCGACCGCGACCGGGAAGAGGCCCGCGACGTCCGCCGCGATCGCGGCATCAGCGAGCGCGAGGCGGTGCGCATCGCCCGTGGCGAGGGCGTGCGCGACGTCGATCGCGTCACGCAGCGGCGCACGGTCTACCGCGTCGACGGCGCCGACCGGCGCGGCCAGGACATCACGGTCGATGTCGACCGCATGACGGGCGACGTCGTTTCGGTCCGCTGATCCGCCTTCATTTGGATTAAGCCGCGAAGGCCCCGCCGGAAAGCGGGGCCTTTTTCATGCCGGCCGATGCCTCGCGGCGACAAGGCGATCAGAACTCCTCCCAGTCGTCCGCTGCGGCGGCAGGCTTCGGCGCCGCGCCGCCGCGACCGGTGGAGCGCAGTTGCGGCACGACTCGCGGCCGCGACGGCGCGGCGCGCGCCGAAGGCGCCGAACTGCCCGCCGTGCGGAAGCGCGATGTCAGGGCGGCGAGTTCGGCGGTTTCCGTGCCGAGGCTCTGGGCCGCCGCCGTCGTCTCCTCGACCATCGCCGCGTTCTGCTGCGTGACCTTGTCCATCTGGTCGGCGGCGGTCGCCACCTCCTTGAGGCTCGTCGCCTGCTCGCGGGCGGAATGGGCGATGCCGGCGATGGTCTCCGCCACATGGCCCACCTGGCCGACGATCTCGTCGAGAGCCCGGCCGGTCGCCGAGACGAGCTCGACCCCCTCGCCCACCTGCGTCGCCGAGGCGCCGATCAGCGTCTTGATCTCCTTGGCGGCTTCCGCCGAGCGCTGGGCCAGCGCCCGCACTTCCTGCGCCACCACGGCGAAGCCCTTGCCGGATTCGCCGGCCCGCGCCGCCTCGACGCCGGCATTCAGGGCGAGAAGATTGGTCTGGAAGGCGATCTCGTCGATGACGCCGATGATCTTGCCGATCTCGATCGAGGAATTCTCGATCTTGCTCATGGCCTCGACGGCGCGGCCGACGATGGCGCCGCCCGCCTCGGCATTCTTCTTCGCCGTGGAAGCGCTGGCCTCCGCCCGGGCCGCCACATCCGCCGTGCCGTTGATGCCGCGCGTCACCTCGGACAGGGCGGCGACCGTCTCCTCCAGGCTTGCGGCCTGCTGCTCGGTGCGCTGCGACAGGTCGCCGGCCGCGACATTGATCTCGCCGAGCCCGGTGCGGATCGTGCCGACCGAGCCGACGACGGCGGTGATCGCCGCTTCCAGCGCCGCGACGGACTGGTTGAAGGTCTGGCGGATCGGCTCGAATTCGGGCGCGACGCCGCCGTCCATGCGCACCGTCAGATCGCCGGCCGACAGGCGCTCGAACCCTGCCTCGACGGCATGCACGAAATGGCGCAGATCCTCGGCCTTGGCATGGTCGATCGCCGACTGGCGGGAGCGCTGGTCCTCGCTCGCCGCGCGGCTCGCCGCCGTCTCCGCCTCCAGCCGGCGCTGTTCGATGGCCGTCTGCTTGAAGGTCTCGACCGCCTTCGCCATCGCGCCGATCTCGTCGCCGCGCTCGCGCGCCGGCACGTCGGTCGCGAGATCGCCGCGGACGAGCTTCAGCATCGCGTCGCGCAGCGTGACGACCGGCCGGGCGATGGCGCGGGACAGACCGAAGCCGAGCGCGCCGGAGGCGAGCACCAGCGAGCCGAAGCCGAGAAGGAGAGCCAGGCGGGAATGGGCGGCATCGGCGTCCATCGCCTCGGTCGACGCGTCGAACTCGGCCTTCTCGCCGTCGCGCAGCCCGTTGACGCTTTCCTCGGCCGGGTCGAGATAGCTCGCCGCCTCGTCCGAGGTGATGAGCTTGGCGGCCTCCGCCGTCTTCGCCGGGTCGGCGGCCAGCACCAAGGCCGGCTTGGCGATCTTCTCCAGCCAGCCGGCCTGCCTCTCGTCCAGGCGATCGAGCTTGGCGAGAATGTCCTTCTGCCCGCCGGCGGCGGCGCGCGCCTCGGCGAGATAGCCGCGGAACGTGTCGTTGTGCTTGAGGACGCGGCCGGAATAATAGGGATCGCGCGTCAGCATGAAGCCGCGCAGCGAGTTCTCCTGGCGCGTCATGGCGAAGCGCATGTCGCCGGCCAGCAGCTGCAGCTTGGCATGCAGCACCTGGCGCTCCATCGTCGCCTCGGTCGAGGTGAGATTGCGATAGACGAAGCCGCCGACCCCAAGCGCGATGCAAAGGAGCACGGCGAAACAACCGGCGATCTTTCGCGATATCGCGATATGCTTCAGCATGCTTTCCTCCCGCGACGCGCCGCGTTGCGCTTTTCGCGAAAGGTTTTCATCAAGCACTTAAAAGAGATTTAGCGATCTCTTCCCGCTTGGCCGAGAAATGCTTAGGCGCCTTTTCAGTGAACTCCGCCCCGGACCGCGCGGCCCGGGGCGGAGGCCGAGCGGTCAGGCCGCCTGCTTGGCGTCCTGGAGCGAGGCCATGTCGATGACGAAGCGATATTTCACGTCGCTCTTCAGCATGCGGGCATAGGCCGCCTCGATGTCCTGGATGCGGATCATCTCGATATCGGAGGTGATGCCGTGCTCGGCGCAGAAATCCAGCATTTCCTGCGTCTCGGCGATGCCGCCGATCAGCGAGCCGGCGAAGTTGCGGCGCTTGAAGATCACCGCGAAGGCCGCGACCGAAAGCGGGCGCTCCGGGGCGCCGACCTGGCACATGGTGCCGTCGCGCTTCAGGAGGCCGAGATAGGCGTTGACGTCGTGATCGGCGGCGACGCAATCGAGGATGAAGTCGAAGCTCAAGGCATGGGCCTCCATCTGCTTCGGATCGGTCGAGACGATCACCTCGTCGGCGCCGAGACGGCGGGCATCCTCCGCCTTGTTCGGCGAGGTGGTGAAGAGCACGACATGCGCGCCCATCGCATGGGCGAGCTTCACGCCCATATGGCCGAGGCCGCCGAGACCGACGATGCCGACCTTCTGGCCGGGACCGACCTTCCAGTGGCGGAGCGGCGAATAGGTGGTGATGCCGGCGCAGAGCAGCGGCGCGACGGCGGCGAGCTCCAGGTTCTCCGGGATGCGCAGCGTGAAGCCCTCGTCGACGACGACCGCTTCCGAATAGCCGCCGAAGGTGACCTTGCCGGTCTCCTTCTCGATGCCGTTATAGGTGCCGACGAAGCCGTTCTCGCAATATTGCTCGAGGCCCTCGGCGCAGTTGCCGCAATGCTGGCAGGAGCCGACGAGGCAGCCGACGCCGGCGAGGTCGCCGACCTTGAACTTCGTCACGCCCGAGCCGACGGCCGAGACGCGGCCGACGATCTCGTGGCCCGGCAGGCAGGGATAGATCGTGTTGGCCCATTCGTTGCGGGCCTGATGCAGATCGGAATGGCAGACGCCGCAATAGAGGATGTCGATCTTGACGTCCTTCTCGCCGACGTCGCGGCGCTCGAAGGAATAGAGCGACAGGGGCTTTTCGGGCGCCGTGGTGGCGAAGCCGTGACAGGCGAACATGGCGAACCTCGTCTCGAAACGGGAAAGCGGTAAGGCGCGGGGCAGTTAGGGCCCGGACGCGCCTCGAAAACCGCCTATGCCCCGCCGGGAGGCCCCGCAAGGCGGCGGGGGCCGAATGTCCCGAAGCTGGCTAGCGAAGCCGGGCGGGCTGCGGCGCGGTGCCGTTCCAGGTCATCGGCGCCACGACCGACAGCGAGGTCTGCGGCGAGCCGTCGATCAGCCGCGTCGTGCGCGCCACATAGACGAGGCTGCCATTCGCCTTGTCGAAGATCCGGTCGATCTGCAGCGATTTGAAGATCAGCGAGCGGCGCTCGTCGAACACCCCCTCGCCGCTCTCGCCGGGCGCGATCGCGTCGGAAAAGACGATCGGCCCGGTCTGGACGCAGGAGACGCTGGCGATCGCCGGATCTTCCGCGATGCCGACGGCGCCGCGCAGGCCGCCGGTGCGCGGCCGCGCCACATAGCAGCTGATGCCGGCGATCTTCGGATCCTCGAAGGCGGTGATGACGATCTTGTGGTTCGGGCCGATGAGCTTGAAGGCGGTGGAGACCTCGCCGACATCGCGGGCGAGCGCCGCGCCGGGCAGCGACAGGAGCAGCGCCGAGAGGGCGAGTCGCGCCATGCGCCCTCCCCTCGTCCTCACGGCTCCGCCGAGGCGGCGGTGCCGGCCGCAATCGAGCGATCCTTCAGTCATGGGCGATCGCGACGATCTCGGCCTCGCCAGGACCGGCCCGCGCCACGTCGCCGACGGCCTTGCCGACGAGACCGCGAGCGAGCGGCGAGAGATAGGAGACGAGCCCCTTGGCGGGATCGGCCTCGTCGATGCCGACGATGCGGAAGCGCTGGCGACGCCCGTCGTCGCGCTCGATCGTGACGGCACTGCCGAACTGGACCACATCGCTGCCGGCCTGCGGCTCGACCAGCTGCGCCGTCGCCCGCCGGGCGCGCCAATAGCGCAGATCCCGGTTCAGCGTCGCCATCGCGATCTTGTCGCCCGCCTCCCGGGCGGCGGCGAGCCCCGCCTCGCCCTCGGCGAGCGCGGCGTCGATGAGTTCGAGGCCGCGCGCCGTGACGAGATTGGGCTCGGTGCCGAGATCGCGATCGGGCAGGACCTCGACCTGATCCTCATTGGGTTCCTTGACGAAAGCGACGCTCATCGCTGCGATGGTCCTTGCTGCATCGGATTCATATGGGAATGCGTCGCCCCGCCGACGAGGGCGCCCGGCGATCGGCGGATCGAAATCGCGGGCGCGCATGGCCGCTCGCGAAGATCATCGACCGGGACGTCGCGCCGATGGCGCCCGATCGGACGTGGGTCGGAATATCCCGACCGAAAGGCTTGTGGATGCGCCGACCCGCCACCGCCGTCACACAACCATCACGACGACGTGCCATGAGCGCCCGTTGGTCCTCCCGACATCGCAACCTCCCCTCCCCGCCAACGAATTCGTATCGGCCCCGCAATCATTCCCATGTCCCTGTCTTCCCATCTCTCGCCGACCGCCTCTCCTCGTTTGCAGGCCCTTGCCGCCGCCGCGCTGAAAGGCGGCGCCATCGCCCGTGCCGGCCTGACGCGCCGCCGGCATGGCGATCTCCTGGCCAAGGCGCCGCGCGACTATCAGACGGAGATGGACGTCGCGGTCGAGCGCGCGATCGTCGCCGATCTCGTCGCGGCCTTTCCGGACCATGCGATCGACGGCGAGGAGGAGGTCGGCAACCGCAAGGCGCCCGCCGGCGCGCCCGTCATCTTCATCGATCCGATCGACGGCACGACCAATTATGCCTGGGGCATCCCGCATTTTGGCCTGACGATCGCGATCGTCGAAGGTGGCGACGTGGTCGCCGGCGTCGTCTACGACGCCATGCTGGGCGAATTGTTCAGCGCCGAAGCCGGCAAGGGCGCCTTTCTGAACGGCGCGCCGATCGCGGCCATCGACAATGCGACGGTCGAGGATTCCCTGATCGGCGCCGGCCTGCCGGTGCCGAGCCAGGTCAGGTCCGTGCCGGAAGACGTCTATTTCGGCGCGCTGCGGCGGCTGATGGCCGAGACGGCCGGCGTGCGGCGCCTCGGCTCCGCCGCCCTCTCCATCGCCTATGTCGCCTGCGGGCGGCTGGACGGGTTCTTCGAGGACGGCCTGTCGCTGCACGATTACGGGGCCGCGATGCTGCTCCTGCGCGAGGCGGGCGGCATCGTCACCTCCTTCGCGGGCGGCGCGGTGCGGGAGAGCGGCGATATCCTGGCCGCCAACCGCGCCATTCATCCCTGGCTGCTCGCCGGCTTCGCGCCCGCCGGCTGACAGCCGGCGCCGGATCGGCCGGAAGCCCGCCGGAAAGGGCCGGCGGGCGCCGCGCAGGGCCGGGCTTCAGCGGCGGCCCCGCACCAACGCTTCCAGGCCTTCCGGGTCGTCCGTCGTGATCTGGTCGACCTTGAGCGCCAGCAGGCGCTCGACCGTCCGGAGGTTCTCCGGCGCCGCCGAGGCGATCGTATAGGCGTCGACCGTCCGGCCCTCGCCATGGAAGGCGCCGACGAGATCGAAGCCCCGCTCCTCCGCCAGGAGGACCAGCTCGTGATCCAGATAGATCATGCCCGCCTCCGGCGCGGCCGCGACGGCCTGCGCCACGAAGCCGGAAAAATCGCCGCTCGCCCGCAATTCGGCCGCGCTGTCGTCATGGCAGGGATCGTAGCCGAGGCGAAGCTCGGGGCAGGCCCGCGACAGGAGCGCCGCGCTGGCCGCGTCGCCCGAGGACAGGATCATCCAGCGGGCGACCGGCCCCACCGTCTCGGCGAAGGCGGCGGCGTCCGCCGGGCCGATGGCGGCGGCGGGCGTCTTCATGTCGAGTTGCAGCAGCGCCTCCGGATGGCCGCCCGCCCGTGCCATGATCCGCGCCAGATCCTCCAGCAGCAGCACGGGATGGTCGGTCGGCGCGCCGTCCGGCGCCGCGAGCCGCAGGCCCCGCAGCGTCTCGCGGCCGGCAGCGGCGACCGGTCCCCGCCCGGTCGTCGCCGGATGGAGATCCTCGTCGTGCAGAACCGCGAAGCCCCCGCCGCCATGGCGCCGGAGGTCGATCTCCATGCTGGCGCCGAGCGCCATGCCCTCGGCGATGCGGGCGGCGGTGAAGGCGAGATCGCCGGCGCGCCGGCGCCCGCGATGCCATTTCAGCAGGCACCGATGGCCGTCCCGGTCCAGCGCCACGCCGGCGGCGCCGCGCACTGCCCCAGCGGACTCCCCGTTCGTCTCACGCATGGGCGAGGTCGCGTCCGTCCGGCGCCGCGATGGCCGGCGACGGGCCGCCGGCCGTGGCGGATTCGTGGATCAGCCGGTTGTCGCGAAAGGCGAAGCAGGCGCCGATCGTCAGCGCCACGCGCTGGTCCTTCTGCCAGTCCTCGGCGGGCGGCACCATCGCCTTGACGCGGCTGCCGTCGGACAGATCGATATCGATCATGCGATGCGTCCCGAAATCGATGCCGCGATGCACGCTCGCCCCGCCGGCTAGCGGCGCGCCGCCGAGCGATACGGCTTCCGGGCGAAACGCGAGCACCACCTCGCCATCCGGCACCGGCAGGGCGAGCGTCAGGTCGGGATGCTGCACGCGGCCGCCGCGCACCTCGTGGCGCACGAAGTTCATCGAGCCGATGAAGCCGGCGACGAACTCGGTCTTCGGATGGCGATAGATCTCGGACGGCCCGGCGATCTGCTCGGTCCGCCCGTCGCGCATCACCACGATGCGGTCGGCCAGCGCCAGGGCCTCGTCCTGGCCGTGGGTGACGAAGAGCGTGGTGATGCCGAGGCGGGTCTGGATGTCCTTCACCTCCTCGCGCAGCCGCTCGCGCAGGTGCTGGTCGAGGCTGGCGAAGGGCTCGTCGAGGAGCAGGATCTTCGGCTCCAGCACCAGCGAGCGGGCCAGAGCCACGCGCTGCTGCTGCCCGCCGGACAGCTGGGCCGTCATGCGCCCGCCATAGCCGGCGAGGCCGACCAGGGCGAGAGCCCCCTCCACCTTCTCGGCGATCGCGGCGCGCGGCAGGCCGCGCAGCTTCAGGCCGAAGGCGATGTTCTGGAAGACGTTCATGTGGGTCCAGAGCGCGTGGCTCTGGAACACCATGCCGGTGGGGCGCTTTTCCGGCGGCAGCCGGGTCACGTCCCGCCCGTCGATGGAGATCGTGCCGGCGGTCGGCGTCTCGAAGCCGCCGATCATTCGCAGCAGCGTCGACTTGCCCGACCCGGACGGGCCGAGCAGGCAGACGAGCTCGCCGTCCTCCACGTCGAGCGACACGGAATCGACCGCGAAGCCGGTCCCGAAGCTTTTCGAAATATCCTTGATCGTCAAACGAGCCATGCTGGGTCTTTCGTCTCTTGGGCCGTCAGGCGCCGAAGCCCTGGGCGAAGGCGCCGGTGCCGACGACACGGCGCGCGAACATCATTGCGATGAAGGAGGGAACCCAGAGCATGACCGACAGCACGGCGCCGTATTGCACGACCATCTGGTTGTTGATGAAGGAGATCATCAGGACGGGCATGGTGGTCAGCTTCGGCGCGCCGATGAGCCAGGCCCCTTCCGTCTCGTAGAAGGTGGCGACGAAGGTGAGGAGCACCGCCGCCGCGATGGTCGGCGCCGCCTGCGGCAGCGTGATCGACCAGAACACCCGGAACGGCCCGGCCCCGGCGTCGCGCGCCGCCTCCTCCATGCGCCGGTCGACATTCTGGAACGCGGCGACCGGAATCCAGATCATCAGCATCAGCGTCGCGACGAGCTGGATGACGACGACGCCCCAGAACGTGCCGACGAGGCCGAGCTGCAGGAAGATGCCGGCGATCGTCACCAGAAGGCCGAATTTGGGAAAGGCATGCGACGCGAGGAAGGACAGGAAGAGGAGATCCCGCCCGACGAAGCGCATGCGGGCGAAGGCATAGGCGGCCGGCAGGCAGATCACGGCGGAGAGGACCGTGACGGTGACGGTGAGCCGGAGGCTCATCGACAGCGCGTCCCAGACATCCTGACGCGCCAGGGTTTCCTGCCAGAAGCGCAGGCCGAAGCGCTGCGGCACGAGGGCCGGATAGCGCCAGACCTCGCTGAAGGCCCAGACCGCGACGACGATCAGCGGCAGGGCGATGACGAGCGTCAGAAGGACGGACAGGCCGAGGCCGAGCCAGTCGGCGCGGCGGGCGGAACGGGGCGCGGGCGTCATCCTTTCGCCTTCCGGTTTCTGGCGATGGAGCGCACGTAGAACACACCGAAGACGAGACAGATGGCGAAGGTGACGACCGCCTGCGTCATCGCGTTCTGCGGGTCGTTGTTGTCGCCGAACGTCCGCTGCATGAAGGGCCCCATCATTTCCGGCGAGGCGCGGCCGAGCATGTAGGGCAGCGTGAAGGCCGAGAAGATGCCGAGCACCGCGAAGGCCGCCGTGACGAGAAGGGCGTTGGTCATGCGCGGCAGGATGATCGACAGGAAGATGCGGAAAGGTCCGGCGCCGACGTCGCGCGCCGCCTCGACCGAGCTGTCGGAAATGGCGCCGAGACCCGCCGTCAGCATCAGGACGGTGAGCGGCAGGTTGTCCCAGACGAGGCCGATCACCGGGCCCCAGGGCGTCAGATAGGGCGAGGGCAGCTTGGGCAGGCCGACGGCGTTGAGCAGGAGGTCGACGGCGCCGTTCGGCCCGATCGTGCGGATCAGCGCATAGGCGAGGATGATCGAGGGCACGAACATCGGAAAGATCGCAAGGGCCTGCACATAGGCGGCAAACCGGCCGGACGAGAAGCGCAGGTAGAGCGCGATCGGCAGTCCGACGGCGACGAGCAGCGCGGCGCAGATGAGCGTCGTCCACAGCGTCAGCCCGAGATTGGCGAGGCTGTAGGCGTCGCTGAAGAAGAAGGCATAGGAGGCGAAGGAGACGGCCAGCCCGCCCTCCGGCTGACGGACGACCAGGGTCGTCACGATCGCGGACAGGATCGGATAGACGATCAGGGCGAAGACGAGGAGAACCGGCAGGGCGACCAGGAGCAGCCCGGCGAGGTTGCCCCGATCCGCCGGCGCGCGACTGCGCGCCGGCTCGATATGGGAAACCGCCTCTGTCATCAGGTGCGGCTGATCTGCGGCGCGACGTTGCGGAACCAGCCGTCGTTCACGGCCTTCTCCCAGTCGCCGTCCGGGAAGACCGGGATCGTCGCCGGGATGACGGCGGCATATTTCTGGCGCAGATCGCTCGAAAGGTGATCCCAGGTGACCGCCGGCAGACCGCCGATCTTGGTGATGACCGCTTCCTGCATCTCAGGCGTCACCATGAAGGCGGCGAGCTTCATCGCCGCGTCCTTGTGCGCGCCGTTGGAGAATACGGTCATGCGGGAGAAACCGCCGCAGAGCGCCAGATCGGTGAGCTGGACGAGGCCGGTCGTTTCCGGCAGGACGCCCTGGTCGATCGCCTGCAGCACCTGATCGGACCAGACCGGAACCATGGTCACGACGCCCTGCGACAGGAGCTGGATCGACTGGGTGTTGCCGGCGGTGTAGCCGCCCTTGTCGTAGAGATCGGGTCCGAGCTCGGCGAGGAGCTTCCAGGCGGGCGTCAGGGCCTTCTCGGCGAAGTCGGCGCTGAAATTGTCGACCGTGAAGCGCGCGGGATCGCGGCCGTTCACCTCGTGGATGGCGCGGCGCACGAAATTGCCGCCCGAGCCGCCCTTGTCCGGCCGGTTGTAGACGAACTGGCCGGGATTGGCCTTGATCCAGGCGACGAGCTGTTCCCAGGTCTTCGGCGCCTTGGCCGGGTCGAGCTTGGTCGTGTCATAGGCGAGAAGCACCTGCGAGCCGCGATAGGGCAGCGCGTGGCTGCCGGCGAAGGCGAGCGGGTTGATCCGGTCGAAGCCCGGCAGGGTCGCGGCCGAGAATTCCATCCAGAGGCCGGCCTCGATGCCGCCCGCCGGCAGATTCGAGTCGAACTGCTCGAACATGTCGACCTGCGGATCGGACTTCGCCTTGAGCGCGGCGAGCGCCCGGTCGGCGATGGCGCGCATGCCGCTGGCCGAGGTGCCTGTGGCATCGGTCAGCTTGAGAGACAGGCCGGGATGGGCCTTCTCGAAGGCCGGACGCACCACATTGGCCCAGAAGTCGCCGATATTCTTGTCCGAGCCACAGAACACGTCGATCTGCGTGGCGGCCGAGGCGATGCGCGGCATCGCGATCATGCCCGCGCCGATCGCGGACGCAGCGAGAAAGTCACGCCGATTCATAGGGTCTCCATCCAATGGGGCCGCGCCCGCCGTGCCTTGGACGGATCGCTCCACCCGGCCCGCCGATCGCAGCCGAAGCAACCACGCGTTCCGAACGGAAGGCGCGGCCCATCTCAAACAAGCATCGAAGACGTGCCGTCGCGCATTCGAACCGATCGAATGCCTCCCGGACGGAGGAGATCGGCGACCACGCCGTTCCACTCCTGCCGCCGGACAGATCCGGCCATCTCCGTAGCTGGCTTAGGATCCCTGCGTTACAGGCATATGACAAGAGGACGACAAAGATACCTGCCGCCGTGGTTGTGCTTCGATGTCGGGCCAGCCGTCCCGTTTCCGGCCATCGCGGCATCGCGGGCGAAGATCGCCATCATGCCGCCGCGTCCCGGGCCTTCTCGATCTGGTGAGCGCTTGGCGGCCGGCCCCTTCAGTGTGGTCCGATCCAGGGATTGCCGCCGAGCGCGCTCGAAGCCATCCTGCCATGCGAGTTGGTCGCCCGTAGGAATGGCGTGAACTGCCGTCCTCATCAAGCTGGCTCTTATGCTGACGGCACGGACCCCGCCTTTTAGCCTGCCGCAAGCGCCTCCAGCACCCGTTGCGCGGTCAGCGCCGAGGATGCGGGGTTCTGGCCGGTGACGAGCCGGCCGTCGACCACGGCGAAGGGCTGGAAGTCGGCGCCGCTCTCGTAGCGCCCGCCAAGCTCGCGCAGCCGGGACTCCAAGAGGAAGGGCACCGCCTCGTCCAGGCCGACGGCGCGCTCCTCGCTGTCGGAGAAGCCGGTGACGCGGCGGCCCCGCACCAGCGGCGCGCCGGATTCGTCTCTCGCCTGCACCAGACCGGCCGGGCCGTGGCAGACGGCGGCGATCACCTTGCCCGCCGCCCAGGCCGTGCCGACCAGCGCGGCAAGTTCCGCGCTCTCCGGCAGGTCGAACATCGTGCCATGGCCGCCCGGCAGGACCACCGCATCATAGGCCGTACCCTCGAGGGCGGCGACGGCGGGCGTTTCGGCCAGGGCCTTCGATGCCGCGGCATCGCCGAGAAAGCGGTCGACGCTCGCCTCGTTCTCACCCTTCGGCTTCACCGAGCGCGGATCGATCGGCACCGGCCCGCCGGCGATCGAGGCAAGCGTCACTTCGGCACCCGCATCCACGAAGGCATAGTAGGGCACCGCCAGTTCCTCGAACCAGAGGCCGGTCGGCTTGCCCGTGCCGCCCATCGTCGCGGCCGAGGTCGTGATGATCAGAATGTTGGATCGTGCCATCGCCTTGCTCCTTGCTCGCGGCTGAGAGCCTGGCAAATTGGCGACGGCGGAAGAAATCATCTCTTGTGCTATGAGCCATCGGATTTTCGATGACTCGACCTTGGTGATGAACCCTCTCGTTCCCTTGCGCACCTTCCTCGAAGCCTATCGCGCCGGATCGCTGACGCGCGCCGCCGAGCGGCTCGGCATCACCCAGCCCGCCGCCTCCGCCCATCTGGCGGCGCTGGAGGCGATGCTGGGCAAGCCGCTGTTCAAGCGGGAGGCGCGCGGCGTCGCGCCGACACCGGCCGCCGACGATCTCGCGCGCCAGATCGCCGGTGCTTTCGACAGCATCGAGACGGTGATGGCCTCGGCCCGCGCCCGATCGAGCCAGCTCGCCGGCACGGTGTATCTCGTCGGACCGGCGGAATATCTCTCCGCCCGCGTCGGCCCCGCTCTCGCGCCGCTGCTCGCGGACGGCCTCAGCCTGCGTATCCGGACCGGCAATCGCGAACGCATCTATGCCGCGCTCGCCGAGGGCCGAGCCGATCTCGCCGTCACCGCCTCAAAGCCGGAGGGCCAGGGCCTCGGCTTTTCCGAACTCGGCCGGGAGCGGCTCCTCATGGTCGCCGCGCCTGCTCTCGCCAAGCGGGCAAAGGCCCGGACGGTCTCGGCGGCGCTTCTCAACGATCTGCCCTGCCTCGCCTATGACGAGGATCTGGCGCTGATCGGCGCCTTCTTCGCTCATGTCTTCGGCGAGGCGGCCGAGACGGCGGCCGTCGCCACGGCCCCGGACCTCAGGATTCTCCTCGGCATGGCGGAGGCGGGCGCCGGCTGGACGGTGCTGCCGGACTATCTTTGCGCCGAGGCGCTGGCGGCGGGGCGGCTCGTAACGCTGCCGACCGCCAAGCCCGGCCCCGACAACACGCTGTTCCTCGCCTGGAACAAGACGGCGCTGCGCCATCCGCGCGTCGTGCATGTGCGCGACGTCCTGCTGCGGGGTTATCTGCCGGGACAGTGAAGGAAGGCGGGGAGCGATTCGGCAGGCAGCGAATCGTCCCCGCCCGTTCATCGAATCAAGTTTTCACGCCGAACGCCGCCGCAGCGATTCCGAAACGCGAATTTGCCGGCTTACACTTCGCCGACAAGAAGCGACTGCCTTCGCGCGCCAGCAAAGCAGCTGCCTACCGCGCTCTCTTACATACCGATTTAAGAGGGAAAATTTGGAGCGGGCGAAGGGATTCGAACCCTCGACCCCAACCTTGGCAAGGTTGTGCTCTACCCCTGAGCTACACCCGCCCGCTCCGGCAGCGGCGTTGTCGTTCGCTGCGGTGAGGGCTATATGGCCGAAAGCTTTTTCGAATGCAAGCGCCTTTTGCGATGCTTCGATGAAATCTCCGTCCCGCCCTTCCCGCTTGCCCGGCGCCGCGCTTTTGCATAGCACAGCGCAGGCGGCCGAACCCGCGCCGGGCGGGCCCTCGCCCCCGTCGCGGGCCGCCGAAGGAGTGGATCGTGGCTGCCCGAACCCGTGACGAGCTTTTTCAGTTTCTCGCCGGTCTCGGCATCGAGACGGTGACCACGGACCATCTGCCGCTCTTCACCGTCGAGGAAAGCCGCGCCCTCCGGGGAACGATCGCGGGCGGCCACACCAAGAATCTGTTTCTGAAGGACAAGAAGGGCCGGCTGTTCCTCGTCGTCGCCGAGGAGGACAGCATGGTGGACCTCAAGTCCCTACACCAGCGCATCGGCGCGAGCGGGCGTCTGTCCTTCGTCGATGCCGGGCGCATGCGCGAGGCGCTCGGCGTCGAGCCGGGCTCGGTGACCGCCTTCGCGCTTCTCAACGACGAGGCGCGGCAGGTCTCGCTCGTGCTTGATGCGGCCCTTGCCGCGCACGATATGGTGAACTGCCATCCGCTCACCAACACGGCGACGACGACCATCCGGCGCGACGATCTCCTGCGGTTCTTCGCGGCGACGGGGCACGAGCCCCGGGTCGCGGACCTTGGCGGACCGGCGGGAATCGAGGCGTCGCCCGAGACGGCGGGCGAGACCCAAGGAGGCTTGAAGTGAGCAACGGATCTTTCGGTTCGCGATTCGGCCTGCCGGGCGCGCGGCCGCGCCCCGCACCGCAGCCCGCGCCCGGAGCGGCGGCAGGCGCGGGCGCAGGCGCGGCGCCGGCGGGCGGCGATCTCGTGAAGGACGTCACCACCGCCTCCTTCTCGCAGGACGTCATCGTCGCCTCGCGCAGCCAGCCGGTGATCGTCGATTTTTGGGCGCCCTGGTGCGGCCCCTGCAAGCAGCTGACGCCGATCCTCGAACGCGCGGTGGTGGCGGCCGGCGGCCGGGTGCGCCTCGCCAAGATGAACATCGACGACCATCCCTCCATCGCCGGCCAGCTCGGCGTGCGCTCGATTCCCGCCGTCTTCGCCTTCGTCAACGGCCAGCCCGTCGACGGCTTCATGGGCGCCCTGCCGGAAAGCGAGGTGAAGGCCTTCATCGACCGTCTCACCGGCGGCGCGGCCGGCGGCGGCGATCCCCTGGAGATGGCCCTGGAGGAGGCGCAGGCGCGCCTCGCCGAGAAGGACGTCGCCGGCGCCGCCCAGCTCTTCGCCGCCGTGCTGCAGGAGGAGCCGGAGCATGTCGGCGCCATCGCGGGCCTCGCCGAATGCTATCTCGTCTCCGGCGACGCGACCCGCGCCGAGGCGCTGCTGGAGCGCGTCCCCGCCGAGAAGCGGAACGATCCGCTGCTCTCCGGCCTCAGGACGCGGCTGAAGCTTGCCGCCGAGATCGCCGGTCTCGGCGATCCGGTGGCGCTGCAACGGCGCGTCGAGGCCGATCCGAACGACCATCAGGCGCGCTTCGATCTCGCGCTCATCGCCCAGGCGAAGGGTCATCGCGGCGAGGCGGCGGATCTTCTCCTCGAGATCACCCGGCGCGACCGGACCTGGAACGAGGACGGGGCGCGGCGCAAGCTCCTCGAATTCTTCGACGTCTGGGGCGCCGCCGACCCCGCCACCCGGGACGCGCGCCGCAAGCTCTCGACCCTGCTCTTTTCCTGAGCGTCGCGGAACCGGGAGCGATAAGGCCAGAAGGCTTGAGTTTCCCGGTTCCGGCGCCAGATCACAGGGGCTTGGAAGGAGGTCGTGTCCGTGGTCGTTGCCGGCAATGTGAACTATCGCAGCGAAAGCGATCTTCCGCGCGAGGTGGCGCTCTTTCCGCTGGAAGGCGCCCTGCTCCTGCCGGGCGGCCAGATGCCGCTCAACATCTTCGAGCCGCGCTATCTCGCGATGATCGACGAGGCGATGGCCGGCACGCGGGTGATCGGCATGATCCAGCCGAGCTTCGACGGCGCGGTCGGCAAGGACGGCGAGCCGGCGCTCTGCGAGGTCGGCTGCCTGGGGCGCATCACCTCTCTCGCCGAAACCGGCGACGGCCGCTACATCATCAATCTCCACGGCATCGCCCGCTTTCGGCTGGAAGGCGAGATCGGGACGGGGCAGCCCTACCGGCAGGCCCGCGTCACGCCCTTCCTCTGCGATCTCGACCAGGATGCCGAAGCCGAGCTCGTCGACCGGGACACGCTCCTGCGCACCTTCCGCAGCTATCTCGAGGCCAACCAGCTGGAGGCCGACTGGGACAGCGTCGCCAAGGCCTCGAACGAGATGCTGGTGAACGCCATGTGCATGATGGCGCCCTATGGCGCGGCCGAGAAGCAGGCGCTGCTCGAGGCGAACGACCTGAAGACGCGGGCCGAGACGCTGATCGCCATCACCGAGATCCAGCTTGCCCGCCAGGGCAGCGACGACGGCGTCATCCTGCAATAGGCGATCCGCGCGCCGGCCCGGCCTCGCGATTTCAAGTCGCGGGGGCCGGATCGTCTTCCCTGTCGCGTCCTCCGGCGGCAAGACTGCCGCCGCATGCGCCCCGGGAGAGGGCGATTCGACGGACAGACGGGAGCCATCCATGGGCCAGAGCTCGCCCCTTTACCGCACCGCCATCGAGGAGCTCGGCAGCGTCTTCGACCGCATCGACGATGCCGAGGTCGAACGGGCGGTCGCCGCGATCGCCGAGGCGAAGAGCACGGTCGTCTTCGGCGGCGGGCGCGAGCGCCTGCAGATCATGGGCTTCGCCATGCGGCTCTATCACATGGGCGTGCCGGTGGCGGTCGAAGGCGATATGACCACGCCGCCGGTCGGCCCCGGCGATCTCTTTCTCGTGACGGTCGGCCCCGGCGAGATCTCGACGGCTTTGGCGCTGATCGGCGTCGCCCGCGAGGCCGGCGCGAAGGTGCTGGTGATCACGGCCCAGCCCGAAGGACGCGCGCCGAAGCTCGCCGATCAGGTTCTTCACCTGCCGGCCCAGACCATGGCGGACGACCACGGGCCGGCGCGCAGTTCCGTCCTGCCGATGGGCTCGCTCTACGAGGGCGCGCTCTTCGTCCTGTTCGAGGTGATGATCCTGAAGCTGCGCGATCGCCTCGGCGCGACGCCGGACGCGATGCGCGCCCGGCACACCAATCTCGAATAGGCCTTCGCCGAGCGGCTCAGGCCGCGCGGGGGAGCGCCGGCCGCTGAGTCCCGTGCCGCGCCGCCTCCGCCCGGCCCGCCGCGCTGCGGGCGAGATCCATGAGGTGCTCCCCGGCCTCAAGGCCCGCCGCTTCGAGCGCGGCCGGCGCGCAATGGGCGGCGACGGCGAAGCCGAGCCGGCGCAGGTGATAGCGCTCGAAGCAGTAGAAGGCGAGCGCGGCGCGGCGCGTGTCCGGCAGCTGGCCGAGGATGGCGCCGAGCCGGACCTCGCCGCAGCGCAGAAGCAGCGCCAGCAGTTCGAGCGGAACCGGGCAGGATGTCTGGGTCGCCGGATGCGAGGTCATGCCGTTCTCCTCCCGGAGAGTGCTGGGGGCTGAATGCTCTGCGATGGCTGAGTGGGTCAGGCGGCCTTGGCCGCCTTCCGCGACGCGCCTGCGGTCTCGCCACGATGGTCGCGCAGATGCGGCGCCAGTTCAAGGATCGCCATGCGATAGAGTGCGACCATCGTTGTCGCACCGGTCCGCCGCAGGGCTTCGGCCTCGGTGATGGCGCAGGTCTCGACGGCCCGGATGGCTTCGGTCGCGGTCATGATCGGTCTCGCTTCTTGTCGTCGGGCCCAACCAACCGGCCAATTGCGGTGGAGTTCCGGCACGGCGACGCGAAGAATTTGAACGACCTCAGATATAGTTCGATAAGGATAACAGTCGGTTAACGCCGCAGCGATTCCGGCGGTCGAAGCGGGCGCGCGCCGCGATCCCACCGCTCGTGCCCCTTCGAATCGGTCAGGGACAGGTCGCCGGATCGGTGACCACGCCGTTGATGGTGAAGACGGCGCCGCCCGTCTGCGTCAGGCTGGCCGTGCCGTCGGACGAACAGGCGCGCGCCGAATTGCGCACGGTGAGATCGCCGTCGAAGTCGCGGCTGGCGCCGCTCGCCCGGAACCCGGCCTGGCCGGCGCCGTCGACGGTGAAATCCGCCAAGGACAGGCCGGCGACATTCGTCACGCCGAGACCGTTGCCGCCGACATTGCCGATCGCGACCCCATCGAAGGCGATCATGGCGCCCTGGTTGAGGGTGACGCCGTTGCCGCCGACATCGGAGACGAGGAGCGACACGAAGGAGGCCTGTCCGGCTCGGTTGATCTGGACGCCGTCGCCGCCGGTTCGCGCCACGCCGAGATCGACGGCCGTAAGGCTGCCGGCATCGTTGACGACAAGCCCCTCGGTGCCCGTCGCGGCGATCCGGACGGCGTTCAAGGCGACGCGGTCGACGGCGTTCAGGGTCATGCCCGTCGCGCCGACCGAGGCGATGGCGAGGTCGGAAGCGCTGAAGCTCGCCCCGCCATTCGCGACGATGCCGCTGCCGCCGGTCCGCTCCAGCCGGCCGGCCGACAGCGTGGCGCTGTCGACGCCGTTGAGCGTCACGGCATCCGAGGCCGTATTGGCGATCTCCAAGCCGCCGATGGAGAAGCTCCGGCCGCCATTGACCGTGACGCCGGCAGCGCCCGACCGGGCGATCCGAAGATCCCTGCCCGCGAAACCGTCGACGCCGTTGAGAACGACGCCGCCCGCCGCCGTATCGGCGACGAGGGCTCCGGCGATGGCGACATTCGAGCCGCCATTCAGCGTCAGGCCGGTGCCGCTGGTCCGCGCGATCCGGATCGCCTCGGCGGAGAGCCGGTTCACGCCGTCGAGCCGGATGCCGTCGTCTCCCGTGTCGCTGACCGAAACATCGGCGAGTTCGAGGTCGCTGCCGCCATTGACGGCGATGCCCCGCCCCTGCGCATGGGAGACGGAAAGGGCCGTCAGCCGGCTCCGGTCGATCCCGTCGAGCACCAGGGCATCCGCGCCGGAATTCGCCACGGTCAGGGATTCGGCCTGGAAACTCGCCCCGCCCTGCACGGCGACGCCGATGCCGCCGGTGTTGCGAACCGTCACGGTCTCCAATGTGGTCGTGCCGACGCCGTCGAGCCGGATGCCGCTCGATCCCGTGTCGGCGAGGACGAGATTGGCGGCGACGAGGCTCGTTCCGCCGCTCATCGCGAGCCCGTTCGCGCCGGCCCCGACCACCGTGACGTTCCGCAGCACGGCCCGATCGACGCCGCTGAGGGCGATGCCGTTCGCCGCCGCGCCCGAAACGGTGACATCCGACAGGAGCACCCCGCCGAGGCTGTTGGCGGCGATGCCGTTGCGCCCGCCGACGACGCCGATCTGCGCCACCGTCGCGCCGTCGCCGAGCACGAGGACATCCGCCGCCGCATTGGTGCCGCGCAGCACGGCATTCGGGCCCGCCGTTCCGAACGAGGTGACGATGCCGCTGCGCGCGCTACGCACGGCGAGCCGCTGATTGGCGCCGAGAAGCCGCTGCTCCGTGCCGAGAACGAGAGGCGCGTCGAGATCGATCGTGCCGGAGGCGAGCAGCAGGCCGTTGCGCCCTTGGGCGGCGGCGAGGGCATTGAGAGCGGCCGCATCGCCGGATGCCGCCGAAAGCTCGGCCACGCCGCCGATCATCTCGCCGCTATCGGCGAAGACCGTCGCCTCCCGGGCGCCCGTCGTGCCGACATGCGTCCGGATGGTGGGCGCGCGCTCCACCCGCCGCAGCATCGGGTCCGTCTCGGTGTTGCGCCCGCCCTGGCCGCCGAGCGGCACGCGCAGGCGCAGGCTCGCGAAGAGATCGCCCTTGTCGCGCTCGCTATAGGTCGCGCCGAGGCCGACCGTGAGCGCCGAGCCGGCGGCAAGGCCCGGCAGCGCCGCGAAGGATAGTTCGGCCCGGGTCGAGACGCCGGGATCGGTGTCGATCCCCTCCCCGTCATGGACGAAACCGCCGACGAAGGCCTTCAGCGTGACGGGCGAATCCGCGGCGAAGACGGGCAGCCGCCCGCCGATTTCGGCATCGGCGCCGCGCAGCGCCTGTTCCTGACCCTGCCGGAAGAACAGCTGGCCGCTGTCGAGGAAGAGGCGGTCGAACTCATGGTCGGCGCGCGTCCGGTCCCCGAGCGGCAGATAGGCATTGGCCCGGACCTCCAGGTCGCCGTGAAAGGCTTCGAGACCGAAGCCCGCCTGCGTGAAGCCGTTGTCCCGCGCCGTATCGAGATAGTCGAGATAGACATTGGCGCCGAGCGTCCAGTCCGGCGTGACCGCCGCCCGGGCGCCGAGGCCAAGGCTGGCGCCATAGGCGCCGCCATCGACCAGATGGGCGCGGGCATCGGTGAAGACGACCTGGTTCCCCGGCTGGAGCCACGGCACCATCAGGCTGATGGTGCCCGTGCCGCCCCCGGCGATCAGGGAGCCCGAAGCCTCGGCGACCGGCGCCGGATCCTGAGCGGCCGCCGTCGTCGGCGACAGGGCGGTCCCGGCCAGAAGAGCGAACAGTATCGCCGTGATTCGCATGCGCCGGACTCCCTCGACCGATGCGGGATATCGAAGCGGCGGGCGCGCAATCAATGAATTTGGTTAAAATGTGCAAGAAGTTCGGCGGGATATGGCCGTTGGGCAACGCAAGGGCATCGGGCATCGCCGGGAATGCCGGCGGAGCGTCGGCCAAGGGATGTCGGCTATCGAAACAGACACTTCGCGCCGAGCCATTCCCGGAACAGCAGGGGCCGGCCGGATTTCTCCCCATAGGACAAGGAGAAAGATCATGTCGAACTTCAGCGAGACCGGAAGCCGGCCGAACGACAAAATGCCCAAGGGCAAGCCGCTCGGTCATGACGAGGTCGCGGGTGCGGAGGACGAGGTCCAAAGCGGCGACGACAGCTTCGGCATTCTCGACGATGAGGACGAGGACAATTCCTCCGTCATGGATCGGGAGAACCAGGCCGGATCGGGGAAGGCGAATGCCGAGAAGTTCGGCGGGAGCGATGAGGCTCGGCCTGTCGCCCGGCGGCCGGCGGGTTGCCGAGGACAAGAACGCGCGACAGGCCCGAACCGCGAAGGCGCCGGCAGCGTTCGGAAAGGCACCGACGGGGCCTGATCCCCGTCATGGGGAGGAGCACGGAACGGGCATGACGACGAACGAGAGCCGAAACCACCCCGCCGCCCCCGAGCGGAGCGTCGAAGCCGTCCGCCCCGAGGACGAAAGGCGGGAAGACCTCCGGGGCGAGGCGAGCGCGGCGCAGGCGGTGAAGGACGCGGCGCGCCATCGCTTTCGCGACGAGGACGAGGCTGCCGGAACCGGCGCGAGGCTGATGGGTCTCGACGCGCCCGGCTTCGGGGAGCGGAGCGGGGAGATGCCTCCTCCTCCGGCGGCACGGCCGGAGGGCGACCAGCCCGCCCGCGACGCCGCATGCGTCGCGACCGAGTTCGACGGCATGGACAACGACCTGATCGACATGAGCGGTTTCGGCGAGGGCGGCACGGGCGCGGGCACCGAGACGGGCGGCGCCGGCGAAAGGCTGCGGCCGACCTCTCCGGCTCCCCGCCCTGACGGCGGCGAGACGTGACGCCGGCGAGCCTCACCCCTCCGTCGTCTGGCGCAGCAGCACGGCGAGTTCCGCTTGGCGCCGCGTTCCGGTGCGCTGGAAGATCACCTTGAGATGGCTGCGCACGGTCTCGGGCGCGAGCTTGAGCGCCGTGGAGGCCTCGGCGATGGTGCGCCCGTCGCGAAACTGCAGGGCGACGCGGGCCTGCGCCGAGGACAGGCCGAAGCGCCGGACGAGCAGGGCTTCGAACCGCCGCGCCTCGTCTTCCGGGTCCTCGACCGTCAGGATCACCGAGGCCGCGTGTTCGGCTCCGAAAGGCGCGAAATGCCGGGCGACCGCGATGACGCGCGCGATCAGCGGCAAGCGATCGCCCGCCCGCCGCAGCGGCAGCACGGCGTTTTCGGCCCAGGACGCGAAGCGCGGGTCCAGCGCCGCCGCGACGAGGCGATCGAGGGCCGCGCGATCCTGCGGCACGGCCACCCAGAGCCGGCCGTTGCGGAGCGTCAGTTCGCCGCCTTGCGTCACCAGCCGGTCCGCCGCCGCGTTCAGCCGCTTCACTCGGCCATCGGCGCGCAGCACGAAGACGGCCGAGGCGCGGCGATCCGCCATCGCGTCCATTTCCGCTTCCGCCGCCGCCAGACGCCCGCCGATATCGATCGCCCGCAGCGCATGCCGCGCCAGCCGCGCGAAGAGCTGGAGATCGGCCGCCTCGTAGGCGCCCCGGCGCGGGCCGCGCCAGGCGCCGAAGAGCACTAGCTGCCGGTCCGAACTGTGCAGCGCCTGCGCCACGACATGCCGCAGACCCTGCGGGCCCGCCCAGTCGCGATAGAACTCGCTGCGGTCGAAGGAGACGACGGACGCCGGTTCCGCGACGTCGCGGTCGGTGACGATATGGCCGGCTCCCTTTTCCGCGATCGCGTCGACGAACGGGTCCAGCGCGTAGTAGTGGTCGACATAGCGGGCAATCCAGGCCGGATCGTAGCCATAGGTCAGGGACGTCGCCGCCCCTTCCATCACGCCCTTCGTCTGACGCGGATCGCGGGCATAGAGAAGCCCGGTCTCGGCATCGAGATGCTCGGCGAAGGCGCCGAGGGTCGCGGTCCATTCCTCCGGCCGGGACGCGGCCTGGTAGATCCGATCGATCACGTCGTCGGTGGAAGCCATCCGTTCTCTCGCGACTCCGAACCTTGCCGAAGCAGCAAGGTTGCACGACCTGTCGCTACGTCAAGACCATGGGTTGCAAGGAAGGATGGCAGAAGCTCCGTTGCGCTAGCCATGCAGGTCGCCCGCGATGGGCTGGCCGGCGCAGGTTCCAGTGAACAGCCACCGGGAGAGAACGGAGGTCAGCGCACGGCTTCGGCCTCGGAGGGGTTACCAAGGCTGGAGCCCCGGCCCTTTCGGCGTGTCACGAGATCCCGGCCGCTGACAAGAAGGATGCCGGACAGGATCATGGCGGCACCGCCGAGGAATTCGGAGGTCAGCCTGTCGCCGAGGATCGCGACGCCGAAGCCGATGCCGAAAACAGGCGTCATCAGGGAAAGGACGCCGAGGCGGGAGGCGAGGTAGCGCCGCATCAGCGAGAACCAGGCCAGATAGCTCGCCGCCGAAAGGACGACCGTCTGATAGGCGAGGCTGGCAAAGAGCGTCAGGCTCGTGGCAGCATGGGTCTCGCCGATCACGACGGCCGAACCGGTGGCGAGGATGGCGGCCCCCGCGAGCTGGTACCAGAGCGTAACCGCCGCCGGCGCCTGCGCCAGGCGCGAAGTGCGAACCACCAGAGTCGTTAGGCCCCAAAGGCCCCCTGCTATGATCCCGAGCAGGTCGCCGATCCAGGCGGTATCGCCGCCCGGCGTGCCGCCCCGCCCGGAAAAGGATAGGACGATGCCGCCGAAGGCGATGGCGATGCCGAGCCATTGGATTGGCGCCAGACGCTCCTCCGCCAGCCGGAAATGCAGGCAAAGCGCGGCGAAGACCGGAGCCGTATAAAGGAAGATCGACATATGGGAGGCGCTGGTGAAGCGTAGCCCCTGCGCGAAGAGAACGAATTCCAGGCCGAACAGCGCACCCGCCAGCAGTCCCGGTCGCCACGCCTCGCCCCGCAGCGCCCCTTGCTCCCGCCGAAGGACGACGACAAGGAGGACGATCATCGCCGCCATGCAGGAACGAAGACCGACTTGGAGCATGGGCGCCATGTCGGGCGCCGCCAGCTTGATCGCGACCTGCTGCGTCCCCCACAGGCCGCACAGGAAGATCATCGAACCGGCGGCCGTCGCGTCGATCGGTTTGCGAGGGTCCATGTCGCCGCTCCGAATCCCAAGGCGCAAGTCTAGCTCGACAAACATGGGCGAAGGGCTCATTCGAAGGTGGGCGTACGCAATTTCCGCTCACCGAACGGGAGATCCGCGCAATGCCCGCTCACAGGCTCGATGACCAGGACCGCGCCATCCTCCGGCTTCTCCAGGAAGACGCGACTCGCCCGCAGCGGGAGATCGCCGAGGCGGTCCATCTCTCGGCGCCCGCCGTGCAACGCCGGATCGCCCGGATGGAAAAGGAAGGGATCATCCGGCGAACGGTCGCGGTGGTCGACCCCGTCGCGGTCGGCCTGCCGATCACCGTCCTCGTGGAGGTGACGCTGACGAACGACCGCTCGGCCACCGTGTCGGCGGTGAAGGCGTTCTTCCGCGAGGCACCGGAGGTGCAGCAATGCTACTGCGTGACGGGAACGGCGGGCTTCGTTCTCGTCCTGCTCGTTCCGTCCATGGAAGACTACGAGACGCGGACGGCGCGCCTCTTCGCCGATAACGAGATGGTCCGCTCCTATCGCACCATCGTGGTGCTGGATCGCGTGAAGACGACGACGAGCTTGCCGATCTGATCGTCCGTCTTTCAGCCGAGCCAGGGCGGCAGGCGGGCGGGGACGCGCCCGGATCGAAGGGCTTCGGCGCAGTCGGCCAGCGTGCCGAGACGGACGGCGCAGCCGGAAAGGCCGGGGCCGTAATGGGCGTATTTGCCCGAGGTCGTCAGCACGGTCCTGGCGCCGACCGGAAAGACCGGCCGCGCGATCGAGCACCAGCAGAGATCGCCGATCATCTCGACCTTCGAGGCCGCGAGGCGAGCGCGCGTGCCCTCCGCCTCGGCGGCGGCGAGGACCTGCCGCCCGGCGGTGACGAGGCAGGCGACGCGCGTGTCCCGGCCCTGGCCGTCCAGCGCCTCCGCCAGCGCGCGGCACTCCTCCAGCGAGGCGTGCGGGCTGCCGATCGCCACGAGATCGATCTCTTCCGGACCCTGATGCAGGCGATGCCAGCCCGCCGCGAGGTCGGCACGGGTGATGGCGGCCTTGGCCGCGTCCGGCGTGGCGGCGCCGGCCGCTTCCGGCGTCACGCCCTCCACGTGCAGCATCGGCGCGGCCGAGGTCGTGCCGAAGGCGGCGCAGAGCGCCTTGAGATCGTCGCGCGTCGGCGCGCCCGCCGCAAGGCCCCGCAGCAGCGGCACGCGCTCCTGCGCCAGATGTCCGGCGAGATAGCCGAGGAGCGGCCAGGCCTCGGCCCCGGCGTCCTCCGGCAGGTCGATGTCGATCACGAGGCGGGCGCGGCGCCCGGCATCGAGAAACGGCCCCGCCAGCGGCGCCCGGCCGGTCAGCGCGATGCAGAGGTCCAGGAAGTCGGGATGCTTGGCCGTGCGCGCGCCGAGAACGCTGTTGGCGAAGATGACGGCATTGGATTCCGACCAGCCGACGGCTTCGCCGAAGCCGGGTGCCCCGTCGAGAAGATAGGGCGCGCAGGTGAAGGTCGGGCGGCAGCCCATCCGCGTATAGGCGTCCGCGAGCCGCGCCGCCGGGTCCCCGAAATCCGGCGGCACGCCCTGCCTTCGCCAGTTCTCCCGGTCGACGGAGATCGCGTTCGTCGTGGTCGGCACGCGAACCCGCGCCCCCAGCGCCGCCATGGCTTCGGCGAAGACGAGATTGGCGGGTCCGGCATAGATGCAGCCGTCG
The DNA here is from genome assembly GCF_014642635.1 of Aureimonas endophytica. Classification (GTDB taxonomy): domain Bacteria; phylum Pseudomonadota; class Alphaproteobacteria; order Rhizobiales; family Rhizobiaceae; genus Plantimonas; species Plantimonas endophytica. Next base: position 56,951 of record NZ_BMIQ01000009.1, on the reverse strand, counting down.
ATATGGGCGCGCGTCACGTCGGTCAGGCGGGCGGCGCCCTGCTGCCGGCCCATCGCGAGGAGGATGCGCATGGCCTGCGCCACGGCCTCCCCGTCCTCGCCCGCCAGCATGGCCCGGTCCCGGGCCGACAGGTCGAGATCGCCGGCGGCGGCGGCGCGAAGCGGGATCGCCAGCCCCTCCGCGTGGATCGCGTCCGCCGCGATCTCGGCGGTCCGGGCGCGGGCGAGCGCGGCATGGGCGGAAGGCGGCAGGCGCAGGACGGGCACGCGCCGGCCGAACATCTCCGCCGCCACGAGGGCGCCGAGCGTCGCCACGTCCTCGAGCTCGGCGAAGACGAGAGCCGCCGGCGCCCGTCCAGCCAGCGCCAGTTCGAGAAGGACGCCGGAACCCGAGCACGAGCCCCGGCTCGTCGGCATCGCCACCACGGCGCCCGCGAGATCCCGGCCATGCTGGGGATGGCGGGCATCGATGATCCGGCCCGTCGCCGGATCGACGCCGCCCCAGAAGCTCAAGGGCTCCGACAGGGCGACCACCGGTCCCGTCGCGGCACCGGCGAGAATTGCGAGCCCGGCCTCCGATCGGCTCATGTCGCAACTCCCCCTCTTCGGTCTTCGGCGCGCCGGCCGCGTTGCGAAGAGGTATCGGCCGCCGCCATCCGCTTGTCGAGCGGCGCGAGGACGCGGCCCGTCAGGGACGCTCGCCGGTCATGGCGAGGCGCGGACGGAAGAGATTGGAGCCCCAGGCCCGCGCCGCGGCCATGGCCGGGAAGGGATCGGCCGGCGCCGTCCATTTCGCGGTCCCCTCCAGCATCGGCAGGATGCGCGACATGACCCGCCCCGTGGTCGGCACCGCGTTCCAGCCGGAGGTGCGGAAGCCGAAGGTCTCCTTCAGCGGCTTCGGCTCGTCGAGAACGGTCAGGAAGAGGTAGCGCGGCGCGTGGGCCGGCGCGATGCCCATGAAGGCGGTCAGCACCGTGCCGCTGTCGTAGCGCCCGTTCACCACCTTCTCGGACGTGCCCGTCTTGCCGCCGATATGGTAGCCGTCGATATCGGCCTTGGCGGCGGAACCGACCTTCGCGTTGAGCCGCATCAGATAGCGCAACGCCTCGCTGGTGCGCGGCGTGACGGCGCCCTCGGCCAGGATGCGCTCGGCGAGCGGCGCGTCCTTGACGAAGGTCGGGCGCAGCACGCGCCCGTCATTGACCACGGCGGCGATGCCCATCGAGGCCTGGAGCGGCGTCACGGCGATGCCGTGGCCGAAGGAGATCGTGGCGGTGTTCAGCTCCGCCCAGCGCGAAGGATAGAGCGGCTGGGCGCTTTCCGGCAGTTCGGTGGCGAGGCGGTCGAGCTGGCCGAGGCTGCGCAGAAAGGCGCGCTGGTGATCCGAGCCGATCGCCATCGCCATCTTGCCCATGGCGATATTGGAGGAATGGATGAAGGATTCCGGCACGTTGAGCGGCCGGTTCTGGCCTCGGTAGTCGCGGATCGCGAAGCGGCCGAAGCGCAAGGGGGCGCTGGCATCGATGACCGAGCCGATCTGGAAGCGGCCGGAATCGAGCGCCATGGCCGTGGTCATCGCCTTGAAGGTCGAACCCATCTCATAGGTGCCGACCGCGACGCGGTTGATATGGTCGGGCTTCAGCGCGTCGGCCGGCACGTTCGGGTCGAAATCCGGCAGCGAGACGAGAGCGACGACCTCGCCGGTCGCGATGTCCATGACGAGGCCGGCGCCGGCCTTGGCCTGGAACTTCTCCACCGCCGCGCCGAGCTCGTCGGCCAGCGCGTGCTGCGCGCGCAGGTCGAGGCTCAGCCGCACCGGCTCCAGCCCGTCGCGCGTCGTCTCCAGCCCGGTGAGGCGCAGCGCCTGGAGGCCCTGCCCGTCGATCCATTTCTCCATGCCGGCAATGCCGATATTGTCGACATTCACGGCGCCGAGCACATGGGCGGCCGCCCGGCCGTTCGGATAGAACCGCCGCAGCTCGTCGCGGATGCCGACGCCCGGAATGCCGAGCGCCCAGACGGCGTCGCGCTCGGCCAGCGTCGTCGTCCGCCGCACCCAGGCGAAGGCGGCCTTGCTGTCCAGCCGGCGGCGCAGCGCCTTCGGGTCGAGATCGGGAAAGACGCCGGTCAGCCCTTCCACCGCCTCGTCGAGATCGACGATCTTGCGCGGCTCGGCATAGATCGAGGCGCTGGGCAGGTCCATCGCCAGGACCACGCCGTTGCGGTCGAGGATGTCCGGCCGCGCCTTCGAGGGCGGCGAGGGCCAGGCGACGGCCTGTTCAGGCGGCTGAGCGCCGAACTGGACGAGCCGGCCGCCGATCGCGAGATAGCAGGCGAGAAGGCCGAGAATGGCGATCCGCTGGCGCATCCGATGGGGCGTTCGACTTGGAGTCGGGCCCGGGTCGGGCGGGTTTTGCGACAGGCGACGAAGGAGGCCGAGAGGCATGGGGTCTTCCATCCGCGACGGGACATTCTCCGGCCCTTCACGGCCGGCGGGAATCCCGGAGCGAGACGACGAAGACCGAAGCTTGCGGCCTCAGCCCATATCCCTGCCCCGGAGCGCGCGAGGAAGCGGGTTGGGCGGCCGGTCGAAGCCGAAGACGGCGGAGGCGAATTTTCGATCGGCGGCGGCGAAGACCGAGCCGCGCAGGGGGCGCGGCGCCAGGGCGAGGGTCTCGACCGGCACGGCATCCGGATGCGGATGCGGGTCCGCGTCGTGATCGGCGGTCTCCCCGGCGCGGTCCGCGCTGTCCGTCAGGTCCTGCCCGGCCGGCTCCGGCTGTTCCATGGCGGCGATGGCGACCGTCTCCGGCGCGAAACGCGGCATGGCGAAGGGGCCGAGCGACAAGAGCGCCGCCAGAAGGGCGACGATCGCGGTAAGCCGGCAAAGGGTTCGGGCGAGACAGGACACGGCAGACGCATTCTCGTCCGAACGCGGTTAACCGACCGTTACTCGCACCAGGGCGCGCTCACGACGACGATCCTCAAGGTCGTCGTCTCCGCTGGAGCGGTCCTTCGGACCGACGCCCGGGCGGAAGCCCGAGCCTGGATTTCAGTCCGTGTCCCGCACATCGACGCTGACGATGAGCCCGTCCGCGCCGAACCGGACGATCTCCTCGCCGCGACGCTCGCGCATCCGCCCGGTCGCGGCTTCGACGGCGTCGAGGCGCCAAAGCGAACGCGCCCCGCCCGCCCCGACCGGCTCGATCAGCAGATCCTCCGCCACCTGCCCGTGCCAGCGCTCGAAATAGGATCGGAAGGCGGCGAGGATGGCGGGGCGCCCGGCGATGTCGCCGGTGCCGGGGGACCGGTAGACGGCCTCCTCGGCGAAGAAGCCGTCGATCGCCGAAAAATCGAGATCGGCGATCGCCCGATGATAGCGACGCACGGCGTCCACCGGATCGAAGGCGCTCATGCCCTCGCCTCTCCCGGCCGGCCATCGTTCGGAAGGGCCGCTGGCGAGCGGCCTCGCTTAGGCTCCGTCATTCCGGCGTGTACCGGGCCTCTTCGAGCTGTTCGCGCAGGGCTTGACCGAAATCCGCCAAGGCCCGCTGCACGCCGGACAGGAACTGCCCCGCGACGTCCGGGTCGTCGGCCTCTGACGCGGCGATGCCCTCGACCAGCGCCAGCACTTCCTCCTCGGCTTCGGCCGGAAACAGGCCCTTGGCCACGGCACGCTCGACATAGAGGGCGCGGACGAGGATGTCCAAGGCCTGCGTCTTCGCATGGAGATCCTGCGCCGCCCCGGCGAGCGCCTTCAGCACATTGTTGATGTCGCTCATTCGCTGCCTTTCCAAGGACGGGCGGCGGCCCCGCCGTCATGTCCGGCGCCGGCTTCGCCCGGCTCGTCCGGGAGGGACGGAGCCTGCCCGCGCGCCGCCGCTCATGGCCGGTGACGACCGAAGGTCCGTGCTCTACAGGCCGGCGCGCGGCAAGCCAAGCCATGGCGATGGCTCAGCCGAGATGCGCCAGAAGTGCGCCGACATCGACCCGGGCGCGCAGGCGCCGGGCGAGAAGATAGAGACCGCCGAACTTGCGTTGCAGGAACAGGGCGTCGACCGGCGGCAGCGGCAGCACCGCGCGGTTCGCGGCCAGAGACTCGGCGCGCTCGCGCAAGTCGTCGAGCAGGCGCGTATCGGCGAAGTCGTAACGGCCGCCGCCGCGCAGCGCCTCGGTTCCCTTCATATAGATGTCGATGATGGTCGCGCGGATCTCGGGCGAGGTGTCACCCGCGAAATAGCCGATGGCGGTCATCTCCGCTTCGGCCCTTGCGGCGTCGCCCGCCACCGCGGCTTCCGCGAGGCGGCGATAACGGGCGGCGAATTCCTCGGGAAAGGCGCGCGTCGCCCCGAAATCGAGCAGCACGATCCGCCCGCTCTCGGGGTCAAAGCGGTAATTGGCGAGATTCGGATCGGTCTGCATCAGCCGGAAGCGGAACAGCTCGCGGAAGGCGAGATCGATGAGCCGCGTCGCTACGCGGTCGCGCTCGGCCTGTCCGGCCTGCGCCAGGTCCTCGATGGGCCGGCTCGGCACATAGGCCATGGCCAGGACGTCCGACGTCGTGAGATCGGCGTGAACCGTCGGAACCAGAAAGGCGGGGTCCTCGGCGAGGAGTTCGCCGAAGCGGCGAAGGAAAGTCGCTTCCCGCACGTAATCCGCCTCCTCGTGCAGCTGCCGCTTCGCCTGCGCCAGCAAGGGGCCGGTGTCGAGCCCCGCCGGCACCAGCTGGAGGAGGCGCAGAAGCGTCGCGACATTGTCGACATCGCTGTCGATGCTCTGCCGGATGCCGGGATATTGCAACTTCACCGCCAGATCGCGCCCGTCGGCGGTCATCGCGCGATGCACCTGGCCGATCGAGGCGGCGGCCAGGGGCCGGAAGGAGAAATAGTCGAAGCGCGCTTCCCAGCCCCTGCCCCATTCGCGGTCGAGCACCGCCTGCACCTGCGCCTTCGGCATGGGCTCGGCATCGGCGCGCAGCCGCCCCATGATCTCCGCGAGTTCCGGCGGCAGCACGTCGCCGGCATCCATGGACAGGAGCTGGCCGAGCTTCATGGCGGCGCCCCGCATCTCGGCGAGACGATCGGTGACCTTCCGGACATTGCCGGGCGTCAGCAGCAGATCCCCGAGGCGAGGCCGCTCGCCCCGCGCCAGACGCCGCGCGCCGTCGAGCAGCGCCCCGCCCGCGACGCCGCCGGCCATGCCGCCGAAGCGGACGAGACGGGAGAGGCGGCCGCTCGGAACGGGAAGACCACGCGGCGGATGGGGTGGGCGGCTCGGCACGATGCGCTCCCGGCTTGGCAGAGGACGGATCTAGCGCGATGCGGCGCCCGGTCGGCGCGACCAATCGCGCAAGGCCGCCCCTCGACGGAACGCCTCGGCCGCCGCCGGCTTTCGTGCGGAAGAGAACGGAGCGGAGCGGATGATGGCAAGGACGGCGGTGGTCACGGGCGGCAGCGCCGGCATCGGTCTGGCGACGGCCGAACATCTGGTCCGCAAAGGCTGGAACGTCGCCATCCTGGCGCGCGACGCCTCCCGCCTCGACGGCGCGAGGCGCCTTCTGGAAGGCCAAGGCGGCCGCGTCCTCGCGCTCGGCGTCGACGTCGCCGATGCGCGGGCGGTGGACGAGGCCGCCGACCGGATCGAACGCGAACTCGGTCCGATCGAGGCCTGGATCAACAATGCGATGTCCACCGTGATCGCCCCGGCCGACCGGATCAGCCCGGCCGAATACGAGCGCGTGACGGCGACGACCTATCTGTCGCAGGTCTATGGCACGCTCGCCGCGCTGCGCCACATGAAGCCGCGCCGGCGCGGCGCCATCGTCCAGGTCTCCTCGGGGCTCGCCATCCGCGCCGCGCCCTTGCAGGCGGCCTATTGCGGCGCGAAATTCGCGGTCTCCGGCTTCACCGACGCGCTCCGCTCGGAGCTCATCGCCGATGACGTGCCGGTCTCGCTGTCGGTCGTCTATCTGCCGGCGGTGAACACGCCGCAATCCACCTGGTCCCGCACCCATACCGGCCGCGATCAGGTGATTCCCGATCCGCTCTTCGATCCGCGCCTTTGCGCGCGCGCCATCGTCTCGGCGATCGACGATCCGCAGCGCGAGATCTGGGTCGGCCGCACCTCCGTCGTCATGGCCGTGGCGCAGGCTCTCGCTCCCGGCCTCGCCGACCGCCGCGCCGCCGCGATGCGCAAGGCGCAGCTCGGCGCCCCCATGCCGAACCGCGCCGGCAACCTGTTCGAGCCCATCGCCGGGCCGGCCCGGATCGACGGCGATGGCGGCGACCGCGTCACGGGCTTTGCCGGCGAGTTCTTCACGAGCCGCCAGCGCCATCTGGCGCGGCTCGCCCTCGTGCTCGGCGGCCTGGGGCTGGCCTTCGCGGCGGGACGGCGCGCGGACAGCGGGATGCGAACCCTCGGCCGATCGAGGCGGGGCTGGAGATGACCGAGCCCGACCTCGCTCGCCGCTACCGCGCCTATCTCGACTGCCTGAACCGCCAGGACTGGGACCGGCTCGGCGAATTCGTGGGCGAGCATGTCCGCCATAACGGCCGCCCCCTCGGCCTTGGCGGCTACCGGGCGATGCTGGAGGAGGATTTCACCGCGATCCCGGACCTTCGCTTCGTCGCCGAACGCCTCGTCTGCGAGCCGCCGCACGTGGCCGCGCGCCTCTGGTTCGACTGCGCGCCGGCGGGACGTTTTCTGGATCTGCCGATCGACGGGCGGCGCATCGCCTTCGCGGAGCACGTCTTCTACCGTTTCGAGGCCGGCCGGATCGTGGAGGTCCGGTCGGTCCTCGACAAGGCGGCGATCGAGGCGCAGCTGGCCGGCTGAACGGAACCGCCGCGCCTCAGCGCAGATCCGGCGCGCTCCAGCCCTTCGCCTCGTCGATCCACACCTTGCGCGTCCGCTTGTCGTAGACGCAGAGCATCCGGCCCTCGGCGCCCTTCAGGGCACGCTGGGGAAAGACGCCCGTCACCAACGTCACCACCTTGTTCAGGCTGTCGTCGAACAGTACCGGCTTGGAGACATGCGCGCCCTTCAATCCGCTGGCGGCCGCGCAGGTCTCGGCGACCGTCCGGGTGAACGCCGCTTCGGCCGCGGGGGAGGAGGCCATCGCGGCCACGGGTGAAAGGACAAAGAGAAGAGCAGCAAGAACCAAACGCATCCATGAAGCATGAGTCGCAAAGGCGGCGATTTTGGCGCGTGGCGCCGCGCTTCATGCCGGGACGCCGATCATGGCCGTCAGCCGTTCGACTCCGCCGAGGGCGATCGGCGCGAATCCGGACGGTCGACAGAGAGCGCCGATCGCCGCCGCTCATTCCGATATGGCCGCGCGAATCGCCCAAAGCTCGCCCTTCTTCCGATTCGCCGTGCCGGAGCGGCGCATTGCGCGAAGCTGGAGGGCTTCAAGCAAACGACATCCAGTCTTCACACTCCCTTCATATTCCATCCGAATCGCCCTTAGCTGACTGCGAAAATCGCAACCAGGATGCGAGGATCGTGGCATTCCGGGCACAGCCATGTGCTCAGAAGCCTCACCACGATCACTGAGCTATTGCGCCCATTCCGAGCGTCGATGATGCCTTGCGCACGAAAGCCTTCGCCTCCCCGCAGAAGCTTTCGAAGCAAGGGATCTGGTTGGGAAGGATGGTTCTTCCGAGCAAGTCCCGTCCGAACAACCCGTTCTGACTGGAGGTCAGGAAATGAACATCAAGAGCCTTCTCCTTGGCTCCGCCGCGGCCCTGGTCGCGATTTCCGGCGCCCGCGCCGCCGACGCCCCCGTGACGCAGGTCGAGCCGGAGCCGGTCGAATACGTCCGCGTCTGCGACGTCTACGGCACGGGCTTCTTCTACATTCCCGGCACCGAGACCTGCCTGAAGATCGGCGGCTATGTCCGCATGCGCCTGCAGGGCAACAACCGCCAGTACAATTCCGACATCGACAGCAATGGCCCGACGGCCGCGGGCAATGTCGGCAACGACTACAATGTCGGTTCGCGCGTCCGTGCCCGTCTCGACTTCGACGCCCGCGAGGAGACCGAACTCGGCACCCTGCGCGCCAAGTTCCGCGTCGAGGCGACCAATGCGCCCGCCGCGACCAACAACTCCTCCCTGAACGGCACCTCGTCCAGCACCGACGGCGCGACCTATGCCGCCAAGTTCGCCTATCTCCAGCTCGGCGGTCTGACGATCGGCTATCTCGACTCGGCCTGGACGGCCGATGACGGCGGCATCTCCGACGGTCTCCTCACCGACAGCGACTGGGCGGCCGGCGATTTCAGCGCCAACCGCATCTCCTACACGGCGGCCTTCTCCGGCTTCTCCGGCACGGTCTCCGTCGAAGACGACGGTTCGGGCGACTTCATCCCGGACGTCATCGCCAAGCTTGCCTATAAGGGCGGCTTCGGCGGCGCCTATGTCATGGGAGTCTATGATGAAGACGCCTATGGCGACTACTCGGTCAACTACTTCGGTGCCGGCGCGAGCAACACCTACGGCAACTACAAGCTCTACACCGACGAGTATAACGGTAACGCCAAGGACGGCGCCTTCGCGCTCAAGGCTGGCGTGCAGCTCGACAACCTGATCCTCGCCGACTCCAAGCTCAAGATCGAAGGCCACTATGCTTTCGATCCGACGCAGTATGCGGTGGTCGGCAACGTCTTCACCTACTCGAACGGTGGCACGAACGATTTCGGCCGCGTCGTCAATCCGATAACGGGCGCGGTGGTGTCTTCGGGTTCGGCCTTCGCGCTGCCGAGCGAGTGGCAGGTGGGCGCCGGCTACCAGCAGACCTTCGGCAAGATCTTCGCCGCCGCGTCGGGTGTCTATGGCAGGACCTTCGATCTGAACTACGCCTACTATACCGGCGCGCCGACCTCTTCGAGCCTCTATGTCACCGAAGCGGCCACCGGCAATGCCGGCTCGGTCAACTACTGGGGCGTCGAAGGCGACCTCGGCTACCAGATCACCAAGAACTTCTCGGTGCTCGGCGCGGTCTCCTACGTCAATCTCGACATCCCGGTCGGCGAGAAGCTCGACCAGACGCGCGGCTTCATCGAGTTCAAGCGCACCTTCTGATCGATCCTTCGATCGGATGACCATCGGAAGCCCGGCAGCAATGCCGGGCTTCTTTCGTTTGGCGACCTCTCCGATCGCCCGATCGGCCCGCCGAGCGCCCCGGCGCGAAGATGTCAGCCGTCCGTCCGATGCCGAAGGACGGGTTCCCGTCGCCTGGCGTCGCGACGATCGCCTCACGCCGAGGCTTCGGGAGCGCGCGTCCGGCTCCTCGAGATGACGCGCTTTTCGAGATCTCCGCCTCCTCGACATCAGGCTGGCGCGAAGCTGGTGCGAGGATCACTCTTCGTCTTGCGTCCCCCCTGCGCCTGTGGCAGAAGGCTCACGCGGACGCTGCGGTAGCTCAGTGGTAGAGCACTCCATTGGTAATGGAGAGGTCGAGAGTTCAATCCTCTCTCGCAGCACCATTTTTTTCAACGATTTGAATAAGTTAGCCGATCGAGCAGGTTAGCTCGATCGAGGCCGGCAATCGTGGGCAGCACGCGGGCAGCACCCTTCCGTCGTCGCGAAACGCTGCGTATGCTGAGAGGCATACGACTTTTTGCCCGAACCGATGGGCCGATCCGCGTGCTCCCTTGGCTTCACCTCATTTGAGCGGCGAGCGCTTTCTCGATTTGCGCGATGAGACTCCAGCCTACGCCGTTACGCACGATCGACTCGAGTTCCTCGATCCATTCGTCTCGCAGCTCCGAATCGCCGGTTCGTGCAGCGAGACGCAGGTTATGCATCGCTCGCCAGTAGAGAGACGTCTGCCCGGTCAACACCTCGAGCTCGAAGCTGGGCGCTCTCCCGCTTCTGGGCCGAGCATCAGGCGCGGATGCCGGACGCCTGGCGTCGAGATCGATGACGTTGGTTCTGGGCATAGCTTCGCCATTCGGCTTGTTGCGGCCGTTCGTCATTGTGAGGATACCGAAGGTTCTGTTAGTGTTTACAGGGTAAACATGCTGCAGGATGTATACCCTGTCAACAGGCGTAACGATGATCACCGCTGCTCAATGTCGGATGGCCCGCGCTGCTCTTCAGATCGGCGTTCGCGAATTGGCCTCGCTTGCCGGTTTATCCGCCATGACGGTGACGCGGTTCGAGAACGGACACTCGTCAGGGAGTTCGGAAACTACCAGAGCTTTAAAGACAGCACTCGAGGCGGCCGGCGTAGATTTCATTGCCGAGAACGGCGGCGGAGCCGGTGTTCGCCTCCGGAAGTCCAGCAGCGCAGACGGGTGATACCCCGGCTGAGAGCTGATTGCCTCTCCCTGTGTGTCTGGGGCTCCACAAGCTGCTCGACATGGATCGACTTCACCCGAACCGTCCCATATCGTCTTTCTACAGCATCAAGCGAAATCGAACGGGGCGGGAATAGGTTTGGAAAACTTGCCGACAGATACGCTGACGGAACTCACAGCACGGATCGTCACCGCATACTTACGGAACAATCAGCTGGGGCGCTCGCAACTCTCGGACTTGATCGGATCCGTCATGAACGGACTGGCAGGTGCGCAGACCACTCAGGCAGCGCCGGAAGTGGTGAAGCTCGTCCCGGCGGTGCCGATCAAGAAGTCTCTGACTGACGACTTCATCATTTGTCTGGAGGATGGCAGACCGTTCAAATCGCTGCGCCGCCATCTGATGACGCATTACGATATGTCCCCCGACGAGTATCGGGCGAAATGGGGACTGCCCGCCGACTACCCGATGGTCGCTCCGGCCTATGCCGCCAAGCGTTCAGAACTCGCCAAGACGATCGGTCTGGGGAATTTGCGGGCAAAGCGCTATGCCGCCGAAGCATCAGCGTCAGCACCGAAGCGCCGTTCACCGAAAAGGGTCGCAGATCCCGTCTAAAGTGCTCTGCTACTGAAGCGAAGGCTTGCAAGCGGTACTAACTGCCCTTCCCTCGGTTCTGGAATTCCTCAATCGCCTTACGGATGCGAGCGGCACGTTCCTTTTCCTGTCGCTCCGCCATCTCGTATGACGTTGCCCAATCGCCTGAATCCATCTTCTCTGACAGTTTTTGCGAGAGGTTCCTTCTGCGTGAGACATCATCGTCGTTCATTCGATGAGCTTATCACCTGGATGAATTAGGGCAAATACTCCCTGCCATAGCGCAGTGCGCTATCAGTAGCCGTCGGATTGAAGTCCACCATGTCCAATCCGCCTGATCCACTAATAGTTCGAGACGCCGCAACGGGTACCGAGTTCCAGGCCAACAGTCGGATTCATATTGATGACCGTCGATATCATCGAGCGGTCGAATGCCATTCGCTCCACCTCTGGCCGCAGCGTTTGGATCACCGTCTTCATACAGGAGCATTGCGACGCTTCTCGATCGAGCGCACAGGACCGAATGAAGAGCGGCGCCCGTTCTCCATTCGGCAAAGCGGCATGCGTCGGGGAATAGGCTAGGATGTCATAGACGGCGGCGAGATAGGGGCTGCCGCAGCCAATTGCTTCTGACGAGTTCGCTCCCTCGATTATGCTGGCATGGCTCGCCAATTGGCTTCCGAGCGTTGAGGACAAATCCCCACTGAAGTCCGTCCCAATCAGCAACTGCATCCCTCGCTTGATCACATCGATCAACAAGAGTCGCGTTGCTGAAGAGGGTTCGTGACATGCCTCTATCGATCTTGAGATCATGCCGTAGAGGAACCCAGATTCGGCTGGTGTGAAGGCGTTTGCCCGGCCTGATGTCACCGTATCGAGGAACGACCGCGCCGCTGGCGATAAAGCACCGACTGGCGGTTCGATACCCGACATGCGCTGCTGCGCGAACTGCCGCAGCAGATTGAGACGCGCCTCAGCATCACCTCGCTCCAACGCATCCAGGCCATCCGTAAGAGCCGTTAGAGCACTCGCTGCCACCGACGGCCTGGCGTTCTGAATTACCGAAGCCGAGCGCGCTGCAGCCGCGAGCATGGAATTTGTTGTGGCCAGATCGCTTCTATCAAAAGATAGCTGAGCGACATCCGCTTCAGCCCGCTGCCGCTCAGCCTCGAATCGTGATGTGTCCAGCGCCGTTGCGGGCTCCTTCAATCGAGCCACTTCCGGATGAAATCCGGTCCGTAGAACAGCACGTGCCCTCGCAATGTCCGCACCATCGGAAAAGATTGCGAGCGGAGATTTGTCGTCACTGACCGCAACCGAGGGCATTGTCATCGCGCAGGCGTAAAGGGTGCTCCGGAACTCGGCGAGGTCCTGCGTAGCTCCAACTGGGATACCGTAGATGGCTTCCGCCATGACAGCTCGATTCACATCGTACCCTGCAAGGCTCGGATACAGTGCGACTTTGAGGCCGCGAGCGATCGTCATGGCATCGCGTTGGGCACTGAGCCAAGCGCTCATGACCGACTTACACGTCGTCTGCAGCGGTCGCTCTGCCTCTTTGCGACGCCAGAGGTAAGCGAACTCGTCTTGCCCATCGATACGAACGACCAGGAGATCCTTCGTGCCGCCATACCGGATATCAGTGAAGAGCAGCCCTCGGCGAATTGGTCCGCTGCTCGGCACGTTGCCCTCTCGCAAAGCCTCCAGTTGAAGATTGCCACCGCTGGGCTTGAGCACGAGGCGCTGAGTTTCCTCACCGATAAGCGCTTCCACGTCGTAGGCCCGGTCGCTCGATTTCGGGTTGCTCTCCTTGATCGTGAGCGCAATCTCCCTGTCGCGGGACCGTCGACTGTAGATCGCCCCATCCCACGAGCCAACAAACGATGCGACCGGGGCCGAGTCAGCCATTGAAGCCGACGGAACCTCCGTTTCAGGAACTTTCGTCAGATCGAATGGCCTACACTGCAACCGGTACGAACTGCCAAGCTTCTTGGAATTGTCAGAGCGATCCACGAAAATATCGAAGTCGAAAGACCCTCGGCTGAATGGCCCACCCTTCGGTCGTTCGATCTTGACCCTGAGTAGGGTCTCCGTATTCATCGATTCGGTTTGAGCTTCATACTCGAACCATTCTGACGTTTTATCTTGTTTGATCAATACACGCGCTGTACCCAAAGGCGATTTTGAGGGCGCAACGACGAAATATACATCAAGTGGCGCGTCGGCGCATTTTGCCGCCCTACCCTTCCAGGCACCTTCCCAGACCGAATTGTAAAAACTGGCAGGGGGCGCTTTTTGCCCTCCGCGCGCAGAAGCAGCCGACGATGACCCAATATGCTTGCTTATGATTGCGTTCGCTGCCTTTTCGTCGACGATCCGCTTCAGTTCGAGCTTGCCGCAAGTGCGCACGTTACCCTGAATCGAATTGACCTTCTCCGAGACAATCCCGTCGAAACCAACCATGTTGAAACCAGATGGTCGATCTATCCAGTCCAGCGGCTGCGCAGATATCTGCCGTCGCTTTTGATTGAAATTGACCTTCAGGCTGTACTCGCCGGAGGCGCCATTTGGATAGGAGAAGATGAACCGATCGCCCCGATCGTCGACGATCAGGGAAAGCTCAGCGGTGGCATTGCCGCAGTGGTAGGTCCCCTTCCAAACACCGGCAATGAGTTCTCGGTCCGCGGCGAATGCGAAACTCGTCGCCACGACAAGCCACGTAATTGCGCCGACAAAAATACGAGCAAGCATACCCACCCCCTCGCTTGAACGTCGGGAGTAGAACATGTCCCCGCATGGGCGTCATACGATTTCTTGATCATCGGTTTGACTCGGCATTTCATGCGCGCGGAAACGAAGGCGCTTAGCGTCTGCGAAGTCGGGAAAAGGTGCCAACACGGTTGGCGAACATTGTCGCTCCGTGCACGGACGTCGGCATAGGTCAGCATTGAGACCGAACGAATTGGGATGTCGGGAACGGGCCGAAAGCTACCATTCCGCTTTCGACCCATCTCAGACGATAATGTGCGATGCTTTAGACCCACAAACCGGACATAACAAACCCGTAGGTTTCTGATAACGGTTCCAGCTCGCGGCCAGGAAGTTTCATTTCCGCAGCTGCAGGGGCACCGCACGCGTTGAACAACGGCTCGGTTCAAAGACCGAGCAGCCTATTCAGACCGAACTATTCCTCGAAAGGTCGCCAATGACAGCGGGTGTCGTCTTTCTTTTCAAAACAATGACGTTGCCGATGAGGATGGCCGCCGCGCCGATTGCGATGCGGGCGTCGAGATGAAGGCCCTCGAAGAGTGATGAGAGTATCAAGGCGACCAGCGGGATCGTAGTGAAGACGTAGGCAGCTCTTGCCGCTCCATGCCGCCCGACCAGTTCGAAGTAGATAAGGAACGTTGCGCATGAGGCTCCGACGGTTAGGTATGTAAGGCTTGCAAGGTATCGGAGGCTAAGGTCGAGGACTAAGGGTTCACCCGTCAGCATAGCGCAGATTGCACTCGTTGCGCCTCCAATCACTGCCGCCCACCCCAGTGCGGCGAAGGTTTCGACGCCCGCCCGCTGGTTGCGGGAATTCGCAACTGTCCCGGCTGCGGTCGCGAGAGACGACAGAAGAGCCCAGGCAAATCCCTCCAGAAGGCTGCCGTGTTGCGCCGTTCCCATACTGGGCAGGAATATCACGGCGACCCCCACGAGGCCGAAGGCTGTTCCTTGCGCGAATCGCCTCGAAAAAGGATCGCCGAGCATCGCTCGACCGAAGGCGGCCGCGAACAGCGACGAGGTCGAGAGCACGAGGGCGGCAAGGCCGCTCGGCATGCACCTCGTCGCCTCGTAGAAAGCAATGAACGCAACGGCGAAGAAGAGGATACCCTGGGCTGCCACGAATAGAAGTTCGGGAGCCCTAAGCTTCAGCCTCACACCCTTGATCTTGCCGCAGGCAAGCAGAATCAAGCCCGCAAGTGTCATGCGGATGGATACCGACCAGGCGGCAGGCGTCACTCCGGCCTGCAATTTTGTTGCCAGGGCGCCGCAACCCCAGAGTAGGCTGGTGAGGAGAAACAGCAGCGCGTTCATGCTGGTCCGCCGGCCACGGTCTGCGTCGCCCTCGTCCGTGCGATCACTAGCCGTTCCCTTGCCATTTCTTCCGCGACTTGGCTCGTGGCAAGCTTCTGGCCAGCGGCACGGCCGAAGATCTCTTCGAGTGTAGTTGCGATCCTTTTCACCCGTGCCAGGAGTATTGCCCTGTCGAAGCCCGGACCCTCGAGAGCGGTGCTAATGACACCTCCGGCGTTGATGACGTAGTCGGGCGCATAGAGAATCCCACGGCTGGCGATGCGCTCTCCATCGGTCGGCGTCGACAACTGGTTGTTGGCTGCGCCCGCGACGATCGCGACGCGAAGCTCTGGAATGGTGCGTGCGTTCATCCCGCCGCCCATGGCGCAGGGTGCGTAGACGTCAGCCTCGGCGGCATGGCAGCGATCCGGTTCGATAATCGTCGCGCCGAACGCTGTTCGAGCCGCGGTGAGCCGTTGCGGGTCCAGATCGGAAATGATGAGCCGAACCCCAGCGCGGTGAAGCAATTCCGCAAGCCGAAAGCCGACGGCGCCCAGCCCCTGGACGATGACGCTCGATCCCGCGAGATCGCCTCGGCCGAGACGATGTCGTACGGCTGCCTCGATCCCGCAGAACACACCAAGCGCCGTCATCGGCGACGGGTCGCCTGGGCCGTTTTCCGGGATGCCCCGAACGTGCGGCGTCACCTGCCGCATCAATTGGATGTCTTCGACCGTGGTGCCGACATCCTCGCCGGTGACAAACGTCCCGCCGAGCTGACCCACACGTCGTGCGAAAGCGGTGATCAGCGCCGGCGTTTTCTGCGCCTTCGGATCGGCGACGATCACGGCCTTGCCGCCGCCGTAAGGCAGTCCCGCCATGATGTTCTTGTATGTCATGCCCCTAGAGAGCCGGAGGACGTCCGTCAGCGCCGCGTCCATGTCCTGATAGGGAGCGATCCGGCACCCGCCCATTGCTGGTCCAGCACTCGTGTCATGGACGGCGATGATGGCATTCAGGCCGGATCGTGCGTCGAAACAGGTTGCCACTAATTCGTGGGCATCGAACTCTCGGTGGGTCTGGAACATGGCCTTCGCCTTTCGTGGAAGACCAGCTTCCTAGACGACGGCTGCCCTGTGGCTCTTGAACAATCATGCAGGATGCTTGGACCCCGTCCTGCCTGACAGGTGCAGGATTCTACAAGAAGGCGACGAGGCGGCGGCATATAGTAGGACCGTTATGACAAGAAACACGATCAAGGTATGGCACGCCCCCGAATTCGGCGGCGCTGAGATGCTGAAAGGGACCTATGTCCGCCATGCCTATCCCTGGCATGCGCACGAAGACTTAAGCCTTGGATTGGTTATGGGCGGAGCGATCGAACTTCGCACCCGTACCGGAAGCGGCCTCGCGACTGCAGGAAGCTTCGTGCTCATCAATTCCGAGGAACTCCATCGAGGTTCGCCGGCTGGTGGCGACGGATGGATATGCCGCACAATCCACGTCCATCCGGAAGCGATACGTGCAGCAGCCGACGAGCAAAGGACCATTGGTAGACGCGACACCGCCAGCTTCAAGGGACCGACATTCCGCGACGCGGAGCTCACCCAACTGCTCCTTGACCTGCATCGCCAGTCAGAACGCGGCGGATCGGCGCTTCAACGCCAGTCTCTGTTCGTTGCCCTCCTGTCTAGTCTGCTGGAACGGCATGTCCGAGATCCGATCAACGCCCGGAGCGGCCGCGAGGAGCCTCGCGCCGTCGCATTGGCGCGTTCGTTTCTGGACGAGAACCTATCGGATAAGGTGACGTTGGATGAACTCGCGTGCGAGGTCGGGTTGACGCCGTTTCGCCTTTTGCGGTCTTTTCAAAAGGCGACCGGGATCACACCGCATCAGTACCAGCTTCAGGCGCGTGTCCGGCAGGCGCACGCGCGACTGCGCCTTGACGAGTCACTTGCTGAGATTGCTCTCGATGTTGGCTTTGCCGACCAAGCCCACATGACGCGGGTGTTCAAGGCCATCATGGGAGCAACGCCAGGCCAGTTTCGAATGGCAGCCAATCGCGGTAGCGTCGGCCATGTGGGAAGCAAAATCCTGAGCTTCTGAGAAGACGAGAGAGGCGTTGTCGTGTGTTCGATAAGAGCGCGGACGACGTGGTGCGGCGCGACGAGGAGATGCTCGTCTTGGTGAGCTGTGGCCAATCGATAGTACTGAGGGCTCGACTGGATCGTCCGCTTCTTGAATGCACTCCGCGAAAGCGGACAGTCGCCTTTCCACCCACAACTGTCGCGAGGGCCCAGACGCTGTGAAAAGGGCGTCTCAGCCCCCCTTGAGATGCAACATATTCAGTCAGCAAAAAAATGCGTGCGCTGATCTCGGCTTCGGACGGAAGCCAACTATGGTCGTGAGCTTTCCCGTTCTGATAACTCCACACGGTTGAGATCCACACCGTCGAAGGTCGAACCCTTGTCCGATATGGCCGAACCGCGGTCCTGGTCGTCGGAAGCACTATTTTCCGGCCCCGGCGATGTCCGGGCTCGCGGGCGCACGCTGGACTGGGCGGCAACGCCCCTCGGCCCCGTTCAGGGCTGGTCCCAAAGCCTGCGTTCGACGGTGCGCACCCTCCTGTCTTCGCAGTATCCCATGGTGCTGACATGGGGGCCACAGTTCACGCAGATCTACAACGACGCCTATTCCAAGCTGATTGGCGACCGCCATCCTTCTGGGCTCGGCGGAGACATCCGCGTCACCCTCGCCGAGGCTTGGGACACGCTCGGGCCAATGATCGAGCGCGTGATGGCAACGGGTGTTGCCAACTGGACGCCGGCGCTTCCTCTCGAGATGCATCGGTCGGGCTATCGCGAGGAAGCCTACTTCTCGGTCAGCCACGCGCCGGCCGAAAACGACCGCGGCGAGATCGTCGGCATGCTGGCCGTCTGCTCGGAAGTCACCGAGCAAATCGTTGGCGAACGACGGCTGCGCCTGCTGCGCGAACTCGCGGCACGGGCCGGCGACGCGCAGGAGACGGCGGCGGCCGCGCGTGACCTTGTCGCCGCCCTATCCGAGGATCGTCTCGACGTGCCCTTCGCCTGCGTCTATCTGCGTGACGGCGACGCGTTCGGCCTCGTGGCGAGCCAAGGACTGACCGAAGACGACGCGGCGTCCGCCGCAGACTGGATGACTGGGGAGCGAGGCCTGTCGTCGGTAGACGATGCCCATGGTGGTGACGCTGCGCTTGTTGACGGTCTCGACCGTATTGTGACCGTCAGCGGCGGTGCCTACGGCGACCCTGTTACGTCGGCCATTCGCTTGCCGATCATGGGTGCCCAGGGAGCCGTGCTCGGTGTCTTGATCGCCGGGGTCTCGCCTAACCGGGCCCTTGATGAAGGCTACCGCTCGTTCTTCGAGCTTCTCGCCACGCAGGTCTCCGTAGCCCTGCGCAATGCCCGTGCCCGCGAGGACGACCGACGGCGCGCCGAGGAGCTGGCGGAACTCGACCGAGCGAAGACGGCCTTCTTCTCGAACGTCTCGCACGAGTTTCGCACCCCGCTGACGCTGCTGCTTGGGCCTCTTGAGGAGGCAATAGTGGACGAGGCCGGCACACTCGCGGACCATCGCGGCGAGCTCCAGATCGCACATCGCAACGCGCTCCGACTCCTGCGCCTCGTCAACACGCTCCTCGACTTCTCGCGCGTCGAGGCGGACAGGGCGGAAGCCAGCTTCGAGTTCTGCGATCTTTCGGTACTGACGGCCGACCTCGCCTCCAATTTTCGCTCGGCGATGGAGAAAGCGGGCCTTCGCCTCGTCGTCGACGCTCCGTCCCTGCCGCGTCTCGTGCGTGTCGACCGCGACATGTTCGAGAAGATCGTCCTCAACCTTCTCTCCAACGCCTTCAAGTTCACCCATGAGGGCACGATCGACGTCCGGCTGCGTGAAGCTGGCAGCGACGCCGTGGCTTTCGTCGTGTCGGACACGGGCGTCGGCATCCCGAGCGACGAGTTGCCCCGCGTCTTCGAGCGCTTCCATCGTATCCCCGGACAGCACGCCAGAAGCCACGAGGGCACAGGCATCGGCCTAGCCCTCGTCAGGCAGCTCGTGGCGCTCCACGGGGGAGACATCGCGGTCGAGAGCGAGGGGCCCGGGCGTGGGACGACCTTTACAGTCGTCCTTCCGTATGGTTCGGCGACCCGCGCCAGTCTGGTTGATGCGCCGCGCGATCCTGGCCTGCGTCCGCAAGCCGACGCCTTCGTTGAGGAGGCGCTTCGCTGGTTGCCGGGCGATGAGAACACCCATGCGGGCCGGCACACTCCGTCGCCGCGGTCACGCCCGCGTATCATCCTTGCCGACGACAATGCCGACATGCGCGCCTACGTCCAGCGACTCCTCGGCGACAGCTACGACGTCATCGCTGTCGCCGATGGAACGCAGGCGCTTGCGGCGGTGGAAACGTCGCGACCGGATCTGGTCGTGTCCGACATCATGATGCCGGGGCTCGATGGCTTCGCCCTCTTGCATGCCATGCGCTCGGACCCAGCCATGGCGACGGTGCCTGTCATTTTCCTGTCCGCTCGGGCGGGCGAAGAGGCACGTGTCGAGAGCTTGGCCGCGGGTGCCGACGACCACGTCGTGAAGCCCTTCGGCGCCCAGGAACTGCGGGCTCGCATCGACGGCGTTCTTCGTCTGGCAAGCCTGCGGGGCGATGCTGCCAACCGCGAGCGCGTGCTGGAGGCCCAGCTCGCCGCGTCGAAGGCTCAAGTCGCGCTCGCGCATTCGGAGAGCCAGCTCTGGACGCTGATGGACGCCCTTCCCGTCCTGATCTCCCATATCGATCGGGACCTGCGCTACCGGTTCGTCAACCGTGCCTACGAGACCTGGTTCTCGCGCAAGCACGAGGACGTCGTCGGCAAGACGGTCGCCGAGGTCGTCGGCCCTGTGGCCTTCGAGCAGGTCAGGCCCAGGATCGGGGCTGCGCTGTCGGGCCAACACCTCAGTTTCGAGGAGAGCGTGGTCTATCCCGACGTCGGCTTGCGGCACGTCCGGGCGGACTTCATCCCCAAGCGGACGCCCGAGGGAGAGGTGGTCGGTTTCTACGGGCTCGTGCAGGACGTCACGGAGGCTCGACAGCAGACCGAAAGGCTCGCCGAAAGCGAGCGGCGGATGCGTGTGGTCCTCGACGCGGTGTCGGACGGCTTTGTCGCGGTCGACGCAAATTGGCGCATCACTCTCTTCAATCGGGCCGCGGAAGACGCCTTCGGCCGCGAGCGCGACAACGTGCTCGGACAGGAACTATGGGACGCATTCCCCGAAGTCTGTGCGACCCCATATGGGCAGCATCTGAAACAGGTGATGGAAACGCGGACCGCAATGACTTTCGAGGAGGGTTCACCGGTCCAGTCCGACCGCTTCCTCGAAACCCGGCTCGCGGGGACTCACGACGGCGGGCTCGCCGCGTCCTTTACGGACATCACGGAACGCAAAGTGGCGGAACGACATCGCGAGCTCCTCGTCAACGAGCTGAACCACCGGGTGAAGAACACGCTCGCCGTGGTGCAGTCGATCGCCATGCAGTCCTTCAAGGACGAGCGCGTTCCGAACCAGGCGCGGCAAGCCTTCCAGGGGCGGCTCCTGGCGCTTTCCGACGCCCACAACCTCCTGACACAGGAAAGCTGGGAAACGGCGCCTCTTTCGCTGGTCGTCGAGGGCGCTCTGCGGCCCTTCCGGGAGGGCAACCGCTTCGACGTTCAGGGACCAAAGGTCCGGGTGGGTCCCAAGGCTTCCGTCAGTTTGACGCTTGCCTTCCACGAGCTCTGCACGAATGCGGTCAAATACGGCGCCTTGTCCGCTCCCGAGGGCCACGTGACGATTGCTTGGTCCGTGACGGGCCACCCGCAACCAACGCTGACGATCCGTTGGGTCGAGAGCGGAGGACCAGAGGTGCGGCCACCCGAGCGCCCCGGCTTCGGCTCACGCCTCGTGTCGCGGGGCCTTGCGGCCGAGCTGGGCGGCGCGGTGGAGCTTCTGTATCCTCCAACGGGTGTCGTCTGCGAGATCGCGGCCCCGCTCGGTACCGTCGAGAGTCGTTGATGCCGCTTCAAGGTAAGCGGGTTCTCATCGTCGAGGACGAGATGCTTGTTGCGATGAACCTGGAAGACACCCTGACGGACCTTGGGCTGCACGTCGCAGGCACCGCCATGCAACTTGGTCCGGCATTGGAGCTGGCGCGGGACTCCGCCATCGACGTCGCGGTGCTCGACATCAACCTTCACGGAGGTCGGTCTTATCCTGTTGCCGACATCCTGCTCCAGCGCGGCGTCCCGTTCGTATTCGCGACCGGGTACGGTCATACGGAAGGCGAAACCGCCTACGAGAGGATCCCCGTCGTGACGAAGCCTTATCGAACCATCGATTTGGAGACCGCCCTCATCGCGGCGCTCGCTCGTGTACCTTTCGTTTGAGTAAACCCGCGGTAGGAAGCCTACCCGGCTCAGCGAAGGTTGATCTGAACGCACTGTGCGAATGTCGGCTTCTTCGATTGGCTTGCACGAGGCGGACAGTCACCAACCAACCCGGTCGAGCCGTCGAACGCCGAAGAAGCGGACGCTTGGAAGCGAACCATCGGCTTCCGACCCCATAGAGACGAGAAGCCATGTGCATCTACCAATCCACACGCGGACGTTCTCGCGAGCATCGCGCCTACCAGTCGAGTGGCGCGTCCTGCCAGTCGCGGTAGAGGTTCTCGCCGGAGCCCATGTGCCGTTCCACCACGTCGGCTACACCGTGCACGCTCGGCTGCAACTCCATCTCCGGCTCGACCGTCCCGTCCAGCGTGCCCATCGCCGTTCGCACCCAGCCCGGGTGAATGGACAACACGGTGAGACCATTCGTTCCCCGCGCCCGGTTCGTTGCCCAGAGTCCACGGGCCAGCATGTTGAGCGCCGCCTTGCTGGCCCGGTAGAGTTCGAGGCCGCCCTCCAGGTTGATCGCCGTGCTGCCCCGGTGCGAGGACATGAAGCCGTAGGTTCCGTCCGGTGCCAGCCGGCAGAGCAGGCGATGGGCCAGCCGCATCGGGCCGAACGTGTTGGTCAGCATGATCTCGGCGAACTCGGCATCCGTCGCATCGGTCACGCTCTGATGCAGCGGGCCGTAGATCCCGGCATTGAAGTAGATGACATCGAACCGACGCTCGCGGAGTTCGAGGAGGAACGGACCGATGCCGTCGCGATCGGTCACATCGATCGTGGCGGTCGAAAGGCGGGTGGGATTGTCTGATCCGACGGCCACGAGATCACGAGTATCGGCGCCGGGCCGCGCCGTGCCGGTGACGTGCCAGCCGCGCTGGAAGAACTCGGCGGCAAGGCCAAGGCCGAGACCGCGTTCGGCCCCGACGATCAGGATGGATTTCGGCATGATGCAGGTCTCCGGGTCTCAGATGGCGGAATAGCCGCCGTCGGCCATGACCAGCGCGCCAGTCATAAAGCTCGCGGCCGGCGAGGCGAGGAACGCGATCACTTCGGCGATCTCGTCGGCCTGCGCGACGCGGCCGATCGGGTGCACGCCGCCAAAGGACGCGAGCGTCACGCGGCTATCGGCGACTCCGATGCCTTGCAGGATGTCGGTTTCGACCACACCGGGCGCGACGGCGTTGGCACGGATCCCCATGCTGCCGTACTCCGCGGCGATCACCTTCACGAGCTGGGTGATCGCGCCCTTCGAGGCGGCGTAGGCGGACAGGTCCTTCATGGCGACCGCGGCGACTACCGACACGACCGAGACGATCGCCCCGCCTCGGCCGCTCGCCACCATGGCCCGAACCGCCTCGCGCGACTGCACGAAGGCGCCACGTGCGTTGGTCGCCATCACGGCCTCCCATTCGGCCAAACTCGTGTCGAGCAGCGACTTGTTGAGCGTGCGCCCGGCATTGTTGACGAGGATGTCCACCCGTCCGAAGCACTCCATGGCGAGGGCCATCGTGCGCTTCGCCACATGCTCGTCGGCGACGTCGCCGACGAGGGTCGCGACGTCCGCGCCTTCCAGTTCGCGCACGGTTTCTGAGATGTCGCTGGCGACGATCCGCGCGCCGCGAGCGCGCATCAGATCGACGGTGGCGCGTCCGATCCCGCGGGCCGCACCCGTGACGACGGCCACTTGGCCATCAAGGTTCAACTTGTTCGGTGTCATGTCCACTCTCCTTGGGAGGACATGTACGGGATCGCCGCTACAGGATAATCGGCGGTCTTCTACGTTCGGTTGTTAGCTGATCTCAACAATCAAGGATGCGGACATGTTGTCGAGCAGCGACTATGGGGCGTTGCGTGCCTTCGCCGCGGTCGCCGAGGAATCGAGCTTCAGCCGTGCGGCGCAGACGCTCGGCGTATCGCCGTCGGCGCTCAGCCAGATGGTCAGGGGACTGGAGGACCGCGTCGGGGCGCGTCTCCTCAACCGCACCACGCGCAGCGTCTCGCTGACGGAAACGGGCCGGATGCTGCTCGACCGGATCCGGCCGGCGATGGGCGACCTTGGCGCCGCCGTCCAAGACGTGCGCTCCACGAATGGTCGGCCAGCCGGAACGGTTCGCGTCCACGCCTTTCGCGTCGCCGCCGAGTTGTTCCTGGCCCCGATGCTGGCGCAGTTCACGCGGGACTACCCGGAGATCGTTCTCGACGTGACGCTCGACGACAAAGTCTCGGACATCGTCGCTGGCGGCTTTGACGTCGCGATCCGGCTGGGAGAGACGATCGAGCGCGACATGGTCGCGATCCGCCTCGGCCCGGACCTTCGCCAGGTCGCGGTCGCCTCGCCCGCCTATCTCGCTGAGCACGGGACGCCATCGACGCCGGACGATCTTCTGCACCATCGCTGCATCCGCTGGCGGTGGCCGGGCCGTGGGGCACCCTACGCTTGGGAGTTCCATGAGAAGGGGCGCTGGTTCACGGTCGCCGTCGATGGGCCGCTGATTGCCGACAGCCGCGGGTTCGGCATCGCGGCGGCGGCGACGGGCGCCGGCATCGCCTTTGCGATCGAAGAGGCAGTCGCACCATATGTTCGCGACGGCCGGCTCGTGCCGCTGCTCGAGGCTTGGTCCGCGCCGTTTCCCGGTTTCTTCCTTTGCTATCCCCAGCAACGTCATATGTCGCCGGCTCTGCGCGCCTTCGTGGACCGCTTGAAGTCAACGTCCTGAAACATGCGTCCGTTTTCGTCGCGCCGTCGTACAAAGCAGACAGTCCGCAAACCACCCCTCCCGGCTGTTCAAGCCGAGTTTCGTATCGGGCCATAAGCCGTCATTCAAGCGGCGAGCCGAGTACAATGGCTTCGTCTCAATGCCAGTCGTTCTGACCGCTATTCGGAGCTTAGTTCACGAACGGCAGGTTCCAGTATCACGCGGGGCCAATCTGAACGGCGAAGATGGGCGTACAAGCGATGCTTTACGCCACCTTGAGCTGCATCACCATCGCACCCATCCTTTAGGTGCGTCAATCGCCTTTCTCAAGGGAAAGCCAGTAGACATCAGAAGATCCTGTACATACCAATAAGCTCGAAGCTGCATGCGAAAGCAAGCAAGAGCAGATATCAGCGGTTGTACGGGAGTTTTGCGCATGAGTGACGCTACTACAGCTTGGTATTACGATCACATGGGGAGCAGCAAGGGCCCATTCACGCCTGATGAGATAAGGGCGCTAATTCGCGCGGATGTTCTGAACGAGCATACGAGCGTCTGGTCCGAGCTCATCGGCGAGTGGAAGCCACTCTTTCGTACCGATCTTCGCAGCCTATTGGGTGAAAGGACTATCCAGCCGCCGCCATTATCGTCCGGCAGCCCTGCAGCGCCCAAAACACGCTCGGACGAGGAAGCTCTAGCAAGCCTGTTCGACAAGCCTGGAAGCACTTCGGCGTTGGGGACCAGAGAAGTCCCTGCTCAACTGCCTGGCGTTTCGCCGTATGCATTTGCGTCCGTCCGAGACAACAAGTTTCTGGGCAAGGCGTTGACCTGGCTTGTCGCACTTAACGGCGGCATCAGCGCATTCGAGGCATTAACAATTATCAAAGCCTCTGGCGGAGTTTCAGGTAAATATCAGCAAGCAGCATTTCTCGATACTCAAGACGTTGCAGCCCTGGTTGCCATCCCCTTCCTGATCACCATCGTTGTATTCCTGCTCTGGAAATATAGGTCTACGTCCAATTTGATTGCGCTGCGAGGGCCGCAGTCCGTTTCAGCCGCTGGCGCAGTTTATTGGTACTTCATACCTGTCGCTTGGTTCTGGAAGCCCTACCAAGCGATGAGAAACATTGCCCTTGGGTTTGGCGCTGGACCTGTATCAGCTGTACAAAAATGGTGGGCCTTCACGCTTGCGAGCGTCTTTGTCCCTTTGGTCGCTAACGCCAGTCTGCCCGACCAAGTGACAACCATTGAGCAAGCGCAGCGATACATTGGGTGGAGCATCGCCATATATGGAGTCGAGGTCGCGTGGTGCTACTTCGCAGCTGAACTCATCAAAAGCGTGAATGCATCGCAATCTCGTGCATTGGGACAATCTTAGCATTGTCCACGACTTATCCGATCCACAGGGTCAAACTACTCCCCAGGGCATACCCAGTTACGAAACGAACAAAGTTGTTCGTTGCCTCTGGTCTCCGATAAGAAATGATGCCGTCGCTTGCGCACGCGAAGCAAGCGACGGCAACGAGCGAAAGCGGCGGCTGCCATGTACCCGCCAACACGGGCGTAAGAGTTGCTGCAGTAATAGACCCTCCTACAACGCCGCAGCAGCGTGCGCAGAGTGGAAGCTCCCAATTGAGGATCCTGATCGCAGTGTGAGGGCGTGCGTTACAAAGAGGCCGCCGGCTACGAAGCGCTGTGCTGGCGACTTGCTTGACCCGCAGAAGACGAGTAGCCAACTCAGGCTTGAGCGCGCACAAGGGAGGCGTCCATACACATGCGAATGGTGCGCCAAGCTTGCTCCGGCTGAGCTTCGATCATCTGCTGGAACTCAGGCGAGAAAATCGACGCGACTTCCCGAGCGTAGAGCATACCAAGCAGTCGCTCAGCTCGATCCGGTTCTCGTTCATGAGCGGCGTCAATGGCCGTTTTGCCCCGTTCTGAAAACCAAGCAATCATCTGCTGGCACCTTCCATAAGTGAAAGCATCTCGGCACGATGGAAACTCTTCCTTTAGCATCTGCGCGAGCGCCTCAGGGCGTCGAGCGATGAGGCGTTCGTTTCGATCACGCTCGATGCGGGATTGCTCCGCAAGATTTTGCTGTCGCTGCTGCTCCAGAGCCGCTTCGTTGCTCTTCTTCTGATCGTCACCAGCCTCGGATATTGCTACGCATATGCATATCAGGACGACAATGATAATAACCGCGACCCACATCAATCGCCTTCCCTGAATACCAACGTTCGTGACGCGCCCGATTCGAAGCTTTGCGAGTAGTCAAATCTCCATGCACAGCTCCGTCAAGCGTCGGAGTTGATCCCGCTTGTGCAAATCATCGTCGCAAATAGCAGCCAACGCCGGAGCCTTCATAATTGCCGAAGCCGACAGGACTTTGATTCCTAGCTATGGACCAATCTTGTCGCTATCTTTCCTTTCCGTCAGCATACCATTCGGTTCACGAGATCGAGTGGTACAGCATGCCAGCCATCCCTGATGAGGTGTTTTCTCGCTGCCGAAGAGCAGCAGACGATGGAAAGCGATATCTGCTCTTTTGCATGGACGTTTACGATCGCCTGAGGGGTGATGGCGATCTTGGCTATTATTATCCGGCGCTTGCTACGGCTGCGGATGTCGCGCAGTACCTTGAGGAAAAGCAGCTGGGCGATTGGAATACTGGCAACAGTGCAGACGTCTGCTGGGGAATCTTTGACTTGTCGGCCACATCAGGTGAAATTTCCGCAGACAGCTGCACCCATCCGCTGCAATGGATGCAGGAATTCAAACGGGCACGCGAATCATCTAGCGACGTGCATCCTTAGCCGATCATCCGCTTGATGGTGGCGGCAATGTTCTTGACGTGGTTGAAAATGATCATCTCGCCCGCCGAACTCTGAAGGTGCTTGAGAGCTGACGCCTCATCAAAATCAGCACGTTCCAGATTGCAGGCGATGCACTTGCAGGCTTCTCTCTACAACGGCCACCGTTCGTGCGGTGACGAGGATCTTGCTCGGTGAGGAACTCCTCATACGTCTTAAGGATTGCCGGCACCTCGTCAGGCCGCAGCCTGGCAACATCACCGGAGTAATGCGGGCGGGGGCGGTTTGCATACCTGAACGGCCGGCCGCGTTGCCGATGCGCTTTAGGGCGAGGGGGCGAACTGTTCGCGGAGTTCCTTCGTCAGCTTCCTCGCGCTCTCTTCGATGTCGATCTTCGCGCTGCGAGCAAGCTTTCTGCCCTTCGGGATGGGCATGCGGATAGCTCCTGTCAATTATCGACGGTCGACGCGCGGTGCGTTCGAGGCAGGCGCAAGGGCAATCCCGCGGATCGTCTGTTCGATCGAGGCGGCAGCGGTCGCCGCTGCGGTTCGGGCCTGGTCGAAGCGATGAAGGGCGTCGAGGCCGGCGTAGCGCTCGGCGCCCTGGCGGGAGACGGCGCCCTGGCGGGAGACGGCGCTACCGGCCCCGCCATGTACATTTTCCTACGGCAGCTCAGCCAGTCTACAGCATCGGCATGCCGCCCGTTACCGGGATCAGCGCACCGGACATGTAACTGCCCTCCCGTGACGCTAACAGCACGTAGGCCGGCGCGAGTTCTGCCGGCTGGCCGGCGCGGCCGAGCGGTGTCTTCTCGCCGATCGAGGACAGTTCCTCCGGCTTTTTGACGATGGGCTGAATGGGTGTCCAGATCGGACCCGGCGCCACGCAGTTCACACGAATGCCCTTCGGGGCGAGCAGGTTGGAGAGCGAGATGGTCAGGCTCGCGATCGCCCCTTTCGTCGCCGAATAGATCAACATCTTCTCGCCCGCGACCTTCGCCTGGACGCTGGTCGTGTTGATGATCGTTGCGCCCGGCTCCATGTGGGAAACCGCCGCCTGTGCGAGATAGAACATCGCGAAGACGTTGACCCTGAAGGAATTCTCGAGATCCGTCGGCGTGACGTCGTCGAGTTCCTCGTTGACTACCTGCGCGGCCGCGTTGTTGACGAGAACGTCGATCCGGCCGAGCTGTCCCACCGTTTGAGAGACGAGGTCCCGGCAGTGCGCTTCGTCCGCGAGGTCGCCGGGCAATAGAATGCAGCGCCGTCCTGCCTTCTCGACCCAGCGAGCCGTCTCTTCTGCGTCGGACTGCTCAACAGGCAGGTAGGAGATCGCGACGTCGGCGCCCTCACGAGCATAAGCGATCGCGACGGCACGGCCGATGCCGCTGTCGCCGCCAGTGATCAGAGCAACGCGATCCGTCAGAAGCCCTTTGCCGATATAACTCTCCTCGCCATGGTCGGGGGCCGGCGTCATTTTCGACGTTAGGCCGGGCTTTTGCTGCTGCTGGTCGCCGGGGAAAGGAGGGCGTGGGCCGGCTTGGCGCGGATCGACGGTCATGGGGAATCTCCTTCGTCAGTTGTCGTCGAACTAGGAGACATCGACGTTGGAGATAGCGAGGCAGGACGTTTTGGCGCTGACAACTCCCAGCGCGGCCCTCCGAAGTGGCGTTCGGCTTATCGAAAGTCTCGCGTTTTCACTCGGATTTCGTCCACGACGTGGCCGTACGGGTCCGACATCGTCTTGGCGGGCGGCATCCTTGGCAGCGCCATTCCGGTCGAGATCGTTGCATCGACAACGCCTTCTGCCTTTCCGCGTCGCGCCACGCTTGCGAACTCCTTCGACAGGTCCGTCAGGGCATGGGCGATGAGATGCACAACCTCCCCTTCCCGCTGGATCCGCCCTTTGACGCCCATCATGCCGGCGCCAAGCACCGTCCGGCGGTTGGCCTCGAACACCTTCGTCCAGACGACGAGGTTCGCAACGCCCGTCTCGTCCTCGATCGTGATGAACATGACACCCTTCGCCGAGCCGGGGCGCTGCCGGACGAGAACGATGCCGGCGACTTCGACCCAGCGCTTGTCGCGTGAAGCCATGGCCTCGTCGCAGGTGATATGACGGCGTTGGACGAGCTCGGCCCGCAAGAACGATACGGGATGCTGGCGAAGGGTCAGTCCGACATGGCCGTAGTCCTCCACCACCTCGCCACCCTCCGGCATCGCACGCAGCGTCACAACGGGTTCGGCCTGCTCGGCGACGGTCCTCGCCTCCCGGTCGGCCGCGGCGG
This sequence comes from Aureimonas endophytica, assembly GCF_014642635.1. Classification (GTDB taxonomy): domain Bacteria; phylum Pseudomonadota; class Alphaproteobacteria; order Rhizobiales; family Rhizobiaceae; genus Plantimonas; species Plantimonas endophytica. The sequence continues at coordinate 27,738 of NZ_BMIQ01000009.1, read as the reverse complement.
CGAACAAGGGCAGCGGTTCGTCCCGAAGCGGCTTGATCGCCCAGAGCGCGTCCCGGCGTGACAGGCCGATGCCGGGTCGGAAGGCATCCGCCTCGGCGAGATCGACCAAGGCCGCCGGCGAGATGCGAGCGCGGCGCCAGAGATCGTCGACCGAGGCGAAGGGCGTTTCCTCCCGCGCCGCGACGAGCCGGGCGGCCTCCGCGTTGCCGAGCCCACGCACCATGCGAAGCCCAAGCCGAACGGCAAAGCGGCCGTCGCCGCCATCATCGCCATCGGAACAGGCTTCCGATGCTTGCGGCTCCAGCGTGCAGTCCCAGCGGCTGGCGTTGATGCAGACGGGCCGGACCTCGACGCCGTGCTCCTGCGCGTCGCGCACGATCTGCGCCGGAGCGTAGAAGCCCATCGGCTGCGCGTTGAGGAGCGCCGCGCAGAACACATCCGGATGCCAGCACTTCAGCCAGGACGACGCATAGGCGATCAGGGCGAACGAGGCCGCATGGCTCTCCGGAAAGCCGTAGGAGCCGAAGCCCTCGAGCTGGCGGAAGGTGCGTTCGGCGAACTCGCGCTCGTAGCCGTTCGCCACCATGCCCTCGACCAGCTTGTCCCGGAAGTGGCTGACGCCGCCGGTGAACTTGAACGTCGCCATCGCCCGTCGGAGTTGGTCGGCCTCGCCCGGCGTGAAGCCGGCGCATTCGATCGCGACCCGCATCGCCTGTTCCTGGAACAGCGGCACACCGAGCGTCTTGCCGAGAACGCGCTCCAGTTCCGGCTTTGGAAACGCGACCTCTTCCCGGCCTTCGCGGCGCCGGAGATAGGGATGCACCATGTCACCCTGGATCGGACCGGGGCGCACGATCGCCACCTCGATCACGAGGTCGTAGAAGGTGCGCGGCTTCATCCGCGGCAGCATCGCCATCTGCGCTCTGGACTCGATCTGGAAGGTCCCGAGCGTGTCGGCCCGCCGGATCATCGCATAGGTGCGCGGGTCCTCCGCCGGGATGGTGGCGAGGTCGAGGTCGATGCCCTTATGCTCACGAAGGAGATCAAAGCCCCGCCGCATGGCCGACAGCATGCCGAGCGCCAAAACGTCGACCTTCATGAACTTCAGGGCGTCGATGTCGTCCTTGTCCCATTCGATCACCTGCCGGTCGACCATGGCCGCCGGCTCGATCGGCACCAGCTCGTCGAGCCGGTCGCGCGTCAGGACGAAGCCGCCGGGATGCTGCGACAGGTGGCGTGGCGCGCCGACGAGCTGCGAGGCGAGTTCCAGTGCAAGGCGCAGCCGCCGGTCCTCCATGTTGAGGTTGACGCTGCGGGCGTGCTTCTCGTCGATGTCCTCCGACCAACCCCAAACCTGGCTTGAGAGCGTCTTCGTCAGATCCTCCGGGAGCCCAAGCGCCTTGCCGACGTCGCGGAGCGCGCCTTTGGCGCGGTACCGGATCACGGTCGAGCAGAGCGCCGCCTTCGTCCGCCCGTAGGTCTCGTAGACCCACTGGATCACCTCTTCACGCCGCTCGTGCTCGAAGTCGACGTCGATGTCGGGTGGCTCGCGGCGCTCTTCACTGACGAAACGCTCGAACAGGAGGTCGTTGCGATCGGGGTCGATCGAGGTGACACCCAGCACGAAGCAGACGGCGGAGTTCGCCGCCGATCCGCGGCCTTGGCAGAGAATGCCCTTCGACCGGGCGAAGCGAACGATGGCGTTCACGGTCAGGAAGTACGGGGCGTAGTCGAGCTTCTCGATGAGACGAAGCTCATGCTCGAGGTTGCGCCGGACGGACGGGGGCAATCCCTCCGGATAGCGCTCGGCCGCCCCCTCCCAGGTGAGTTTCGCCAGCGCCTCCTGCGGCGTCAGGTCGGGGAACTGCTTCTCTTCCGGATACTGGTAGGCAAGCTCGTCCATGGAGAAGCGGCAGCGATCGGCGATCTCGAGCGTCCGGGCCAACGCTTCCGGGTAGCGCTTGAACAGACGATGCATTTCCGGCGGAGGCTTCAGGAACCGGTCCGCATGGCGCTCGCGGCGAAAGCCGGCATCGTCGATGGTGACGCCGTGCCGGATGCAGGTGACGACATCTTGCAGGATCCGGCGATCCGACTCGTGAAAGAGGACGTCGTTCGTCACCACCGTCGGCACGCGGGCGGCGGCCGCCATGGTCGAGAGCTCGTGCAGGCGGAGCTGATCGTTCGGCCGACGTCGCAGGGCCAGCGCGAGATAGGCCCGATCGCCGAAAACGGTCCGCAAGCGCCGGAGTTGGTGGTGGAGTTCGTCGTCGGCGTAATCCGGCACCATCACGCCGATCAAGCCTTCGCTGTGGGAGACGAGATCGTCCCAGCCGAGAACGCACCTCCCCTTCCCGCCTCGTGACTTGCCAAGGGTCAAAAGGCGGCAAAGCCGCGAATAGGCCGGGCGGTTCATCGGGTAGACCAGGATCGGCATACTGTCCGTCAGGTCGAGCCGGCAGCCGACGATCAGCCGAATGCCGGTGGTCTTGGCGGCCTCGTGCGCTCGCACGATGCCGGCCAGCGAGTTGCGGTCGACGACGCCGAGCGCCTCGATGCCCATCAGGCTGGCGGTGGCGAAGAGTTCTTCACAGGACGAGGCCCCGCGCAGAAACGAGAAGTGCGAGGTGACCTGAAGCTCGGCATAGCGATGGCTTACATCAGCCATGTCCGGAGAGCCTGACCCGTCGGCGCATCGCTCGGCGCCGCATCAGCCGAAGATACCGTGCAGGAACCAGCGATGCGACCCGGTCTCGGCATGCTCGCCATCGCCGGCGCGATAAAGCCAGTAGCGCTCACCGGCGTCGTCCTCGACCTGGAAGTAGTCTCGAACCGTGACAAGCTCGGCGTCGCGCTTCCACCATTCGCCGAAGACGCGCTCCGGACCGTCGGCACGGCGCACGCGGCGCCGCTGGCCACGCCAGGTGAACCAGTTCGGCGGGTGGTCGGGGAGCAGCGCCATCGTCTCGACCGGCTCGGGTCTCGGCAGGAGGCGGGACGGCCGCGGCCAATGATCGTCCCAGGAGACGCCATCATCGGAGCTCATCGCCTCGACGCGGGCAACGGAGCGCTCCGGCACGTCGCTCGATCGGGGTGCGAAGCGGTAGAGACGGCGTTCGCCGATGCGGTTCGCCAGGATGTCGACCAAACCCGACACATCCGCTTCCGGCTCCTCGACGAGCGAGGAGATCGTCTGGCGATCAGCGAGCGGCTCGGTCTGCGTTGCCGCCAGCGTCATGACCTCGATGCCAAAGCCCGGTGCGACGGTCTCGATACGTTCCGACAAAAGGCGGGTCAGGCGCTTGGCGTCGCGCTCGGGTCGCGCCGTGCCGATGCGGATCGCCTGCCAGAGGTTGTCGACCCGGCCGAACAGAAGATCGAGCCGGCGCGCGCCGAGCGATCTGGCCTCCAACTCCGTCACGAGCGCCGTGACGAGCTTTGCCGTATAGCGCGCGATGGTCTCCGGCGCACCGATCGGCTCGCCAAAGACGCGGCGCACCTCGATGAGGTCGGGCGAGCGGATGGGATCGATCGGCTCCGGCAGAATGCCGGCCGCCTGGTCGAGCCGCCGGCCGAGTTGCGGGCCGAAGCGCAGCGTCAGCGGCGCGCGCGGCTGCGCCGCGATCTCGCCGATCGTCGCAAAGCCGAGGACATGCAGATCGAGAAGCAGCCGAGGGGCAAGGCGCAGCGCAGCGAGCGGCAGGCCTGCCAGCGCTTCCCGCGTCGCGTTTGCCTCGACAAGCGCCATCGCCGCGCCGGAAAAGCGCGCGGCGGCATGGGCGGCGCCCCAGGTGTCAGCGATCGCAGCATGGGCCTCCAATCCGGATGCGGCAAAGCGGTCGACGAGGCTGCGCAGCAGTGCCTCCTCGCCTCCGTGGAGGTGTTCAGCCCCGCTCGTCTCGATCACGATGCCGTCGGGCGGATCGCCGGCGACAATCGGCGAGAAGCGCAGGCCCCAGACGGCGAGCCGATCGAGGGCCGCCGCGTCGCCGGCGGGATCGGCGTCGAGCACGGCAAGACCGGGAACGAGGGCCTGCGCCTTGGCCGCCGCCATGCCGACCGACAGGCCAGCCGCGTCCGCCAGACGATCCAACGCCGTGACGACGCGGCGATTGCCCTCTCGCCCGACGAGCACAAGCGGCACGTCAGCCGGCGGTGCGCTGCCGGGCGACTTGCGGCGCAACCGATCGGTCGGCCAGCGCGGCAGAAAGAGCGAGACGACCCTTGCCATCGCAGGCCTCCACTTCGAAGTCGGCGCATTCACCGGCGCGGCACCGGATGAGTTCGAGAAGCCAACGTGCCCGTCCGACGCCCGGCACCGGCAACGGTCGCGACGGCAGGACGGACACGCGCCAGCGGGTGACGGATGCGGTCGGCTGCCCGAAGTCGGCGGCTTCGGTCTGGCGCCGCCAGCGGCGAACCGCGAGAGCGATCGAGCCGGAGCCCTCAGCCGCAAGCTGGAGCCGGCGCGAGGCCGTCATCGACAGCTTGGCGACCTCGGCGACGACCGCGCCGAGCCCGCCGTGGCGAAGGCCATCCTCGAAGCAGGCGAGCAGGCTCTTCTCGTCGCCAGCTTCGACGTAGATGACCCGCCCGGGGGCCAGACCCGCCTGGGCGATCGCGGGAGCGAAGAGATCCTGGCGCGTGACGCACCACAACACCTTGCCCTTCGTCCGGGCGGCGATCCCGGCCGTAAAGAGCGCTGCGGCCGCGCCGTCGACAGCCCCGTTTCCACCGCCTGCCACCTCGTGGAGCGAGCCCAGCGCCAAGCCGCCGCCAGGAAGCCTGGCGTCGATCTCGGGAAGGCCGAACGGCAGGACGTCGCGCGCACGAGCGGTTCGCCCCTCAAGCCGCTCGATTTGCGAGCGAAGGGTCTCGACCAGAGCGGCAGAACGTTTCTCCATGGGCAACGCAAGGAATCAGTACGGACTTTGTTCCTATCTTGTTCTCGATCCGTTGCTGTCGAGTCAATGGCTTGGCGTTTTGGATCGGAGACGGAAGAGTTAAAATCCCCTTCTCGTCGTCGCAGTCGCCGAACTCAGCGATCCAAGCCCAACAACCGGCTTCGTTACATGATCGACCGGATTTGAAGCCCTCAGCGCCTCTACAACTGACGCGGGCTTCACTATCCCGGCGTCGATCCGCGGTTCGAGGCACAGTCGTGATCCGCCGGCGGCGAATCCTGAACCTGCTTGCGGCGATGCTCGTGCCAGGGGCGAGACCTAAATTCGCGCTGAGCGAGTTCTAGCTGTGTCGCCCCACTCACAAGCGTTTCGCTTGCCCTTCCTGAAGTCCCATCTCACGGGCTTGCGCCAGAATATCCGATCCGACTTCGATCAGTTCGAGGTCTGATCGACCGATGAGATCTCTCGCGGCGATCATTGCTTCCTCGGCGGATCGCGCAACGGCGAGAACACGGGTTTTGCGCAAGCCATCCGAGGGATCGAGATCGTCATGAGAGAACGCAAACAAGTATCCCGTGACGCCTCTTTCACTCATCGCCTTCCACCCCGTCTTTTCCGCGCAGCCTGATCATAGCAACCGGCTAATGTAGCCTGGCGCAGATCGCGCGCCAGGCAGGTCGGTCTCAAAAGCTCACTTCGGCATCAGCACCGTATCGATGACATGGACCACGCCGTTCTTCTGCATGACGTCGGCTTGGTAAGTGCCGCTGGACGGCTGTCGGCGGCCGTGATGATCTCGCGTCATGTGCAATCTTCAATCGATCATGAAGGGGCAGACGAACTGCCTTGTGGAGCCAAGCAGGAGCGAAACGCCAGTGGCAGAGCAGCGACAAAATCCCATCGGCCTTATGTGCTCAGCCGATGAGTTTGCCCGACGTTTACAACGCTCAGTAGTCAAAATGGCTAGCTAAAATGATAAGGAACTATCGCCCTCATTGATCTTAAGGTGTCGTTGAGGCGGTCGGGTCGAATGCTACGGCAGTTCTGTCGTTGCAATTCCACGAATTCCCATGCTCCAGCACCTCAAGATTTCCACGAAGATCGCAGCGATTGCAGTCGGCGTCAGCTTAATTGGCCTTTGCTTGTCGGGCTACGCGGCGACGCAGATGAAAAGTATCGACGATAACTACTCGGCGTTGGTCGATCAGCGCGCGGCTGCAGTCATGAGACTTGTCCGAGCGGGGAAGAGCATCAGCGATGCCGCTTATGCGTCATACAAGACTCTCGTCTATGAAGGCGCGACCGACGAGGCGAAGGCGTCGGCAACCGATCGCGGTGACGAAATCCAAAAGGCTAAGGATCACCTCGGCGCCGTTCGAAAAGGGTTTCCTGAAAAGGCTGCCGAACTCGACAAGCTGCAATCTGCGCTGGATGAGATTGCTTCTTTCGGCAAGCAAGGTGTCGATGCTGGCCTGCTGAATGATGACAAGTCTGCCATTCCGCTACTGGCGAAGATGGATGCGGCAACGAAGCAGTTCGATACCGAGTACGGCGAACTTCGCGAGAAGCTTATCGCTGAAACGAGCGCCGAGTCGGATGGACTGACGGAGAGCACTTGGTCAACTATCTACACAATGCTGGCGGGCTCCCTCATCGGTCTCATCCTCGGTGTTGCCGCCGCCATGGCTGTTTCGTCCAAAGGCATCGTTGGTCCTCTGCAACTCCTGGCGCAACGCATGAAGGAACTCGCAGGGGGACAGCTGGACGTTCCTGTTGAGGGGACAGATCGCGGCGACGAAGTCGGTGTGATGGCGAAGGCGGTCCAGGTGTTCAAGGACGCGGCCAATCAGAACAAGCGGCTTGAGGCTGAAGCCGTTGCGGCGCAGGCGGCACAGGTTGCAAATGTCGAGCGCCAAGCCGCAATCGACAGCGCAAAGGCTGAAGATCTGAAGATCTTCGTTCACCTCGTTGAGGAGGGCTTCGACAAGCTGTCGGCCGGCGATCTGACGGTTCGGATGAATCAGGCGGTGGCCCCGGAATTCGAGCCAATCCGCCAAAAGTTCAACGCCTCGGTGACGCAGCTGGAAACGACGATCGGCTCGGTTGTTGGCGCGGTCGGCACGATGCGGGTCGGTCTTAATCAGATCACAGTCGCCGCCGGAGACCTATCACAACGCACCGAACAGCAGGCGGCTTCGCTGGAAGAGACCGTGGCGGCGCTCTCTGAGGTCATGCGCGGCGTCAACGGCACGGCCCAACGTGCGGACGATGCTCGCTCTGCCGCTGTTTCGGCGCAGTCCGAGGCGGACAAAGGCGGGACGATCGTTGCAAACGCGGTCAAGGCCATGGCGGAGATCGAGCAGTCCTCGGCAAAGATCGGAAACATCATCGGCGTTATCGACGAGATTGCCTTCCAAACGAACCTCCTTGCTCTGAATGCCGGCGTCGAGGCGGCGCGGGCCGGCGAGGCAGGGCGCGGCTTTGCGGTGGTGGCGCAGGAAGTGCGCGGCCTCGCCCAGCGATCGGCCGAGGCGGCCAAGGAGATCAAGGACCTGATCTCGACATCCACCGGCCAGGTTGGAGAGGGCGTCGAACTCGTCTCGGCTACCGGGCGCTCTCTTGAACAGATCATGGTTCAAGTCGGCGGCGTCGCCACGATCATCACCGAGATGGCGCGGGGCGCACGTGAGCAGTCCGTAAGCTTGAAGGAAGTCGCTACGGCAGCCGACCAGATGGATAAGGTCACGCAGCAGAACGCAGCGATGGTCGAGGAGACGACGGCAGCTGCGCAGAGCCTTCTGCGCGAAACCGATCAGCTTGCCGGTCTGGTTGACGGCTTCCGAACGGCGGATGGCTTGAGGAACCAGCCGGCAGCGCGCAACGCAACTCGCAACGCTTCTGCAAAACCCCGCGCCGTTCCGCAGCTTCGGACAGTCGGTACAGGTGGCGCTGCGCCGCGTTCGCAGACTGCCCCGGACGACTGGGCTGAATTCTGACAAAGACGAATGGCGCTCCAGGGAGAAGCTGGAGCGCCATTCATACAATTCGTGGAAAACGAGCTGAGCGCCTTTCGTGCGGTTCCGCTACGATTGATCATGGAGATCAAGGAGGGCGAGGTGACGGTAGATGCCTACGGCTTCCTGACATGCGATCCGAACAAGGAGGTTAAGGCTGTCCATCCGAAGGCCATGCCGGTGATCCTGACGACGCCGGAGGAGATGGATGTCTGGCTGCGAGCAGAGTGGAAGGAGGCTTCCGAGCTTCAACGCCCGCTTCCTGATGGAGCGCTGCGGATTGTCGCCAAAGGCGAACGGAAGGACGGCGAGTGATCATCGGCCGATCCTCCCCGGCGTGGACGTCTCGTCCTTCGGGGACTGTTGCTCGACATCTGCCGGCTATGACCGCGCGAAGCTTCGCGCTTGCGGCTGGGGCCATCACGGCGTCGCTCCTGATCGCCTATCCTGTTTATGTCTGGCAGTTGCGCCGCGAGGTCGAGCGGCGTGCGGCATTCGAGCTGGCGCAATTCGATGAGAGCTGCCGGTTGGCTCGCCAAAGGCTGGCGCTTGGCGGTGAGCTTTGGTCAGCTCGGATCATGGCGAACAAATGCGACGCCGCCGGCCGATAGAGTTCGATGAAGGCGCGGTCAGGGAATGTGTTCTGGAGGACGGTGACGCCGCAGCGTCCTGGCGCGAGGCTAAGGATGTCAAGTTCCGGCCCGCGATCGGCGTGCCATCAATGATGCCGGGCTGATGTGCCGGCCAATGTCGACGATTTCGACCAGACGCGCGGCTTCATCGAGTTCCGCCGCGACTTCTGACCTCCAGTCAACCGGCGATCAGAGGCGGCGTCGGCTTCGGCCGGCGCCGCCTTTTTCGTTCAGTGTTTGGTCTTCTTCGACCGCTTCGCTTTCTGGCTTTCGAAGCCGAGCAAGCCACCTCCTGCCTCGGAAAGACCAGCTCCTTCAGAACGCGCAGCCATCGCCATGTCGTGGAGCACCGACACCTTGTTCGGATCGCGCTCGGCTGCCAGGATCACGGCATAGAACGCTCCACGGCTTACGTCCTTCTTCGACGCTTCCGGGTGGTGCTCCTTCACCATTGCCATGAGCGCCTTCGGCTTCATGCCTGGCTGCGCGTGGAGGGAAATCGTGCGGGCGATCTCTTCGAGTTTGGCCATGGAGCACCTTCATCGAACTGACATAAACAGTCGTTCTAGGCGGTTATCTCCGCTCAATCCACATCGCGAACGGTTTTGGGTTGGATAACAATAGTGCGAGTTACGGTCCGCAGACTACGTTTTGCGGTTAGTCAGCTCGATGCGGATCGAGGTTTGATGCATCCTGAGCAATATGAAGCTGCGCAGCACGCCCGCGCGGAACTGGGCTGATACGTCGTGGCGTCTCCGTTGATGGACAAGCGTATGTAGCGGCTGATGAATGTCGTGCTCGATCCTGTCGCGGGATCGTCATCGACGACGCATAGGCTTTGCGCGAAGCTGCGGAGGACATGCCATGCCGTACCGCCTCGTGAAGGGCCGCTATAGGGTCGTCAACTACGCTCCCGATGGGGACACAATCCGTTTCGAACCGGACGACAGGGAGGCGCTTGGCGACCTCCTCGGCAGTGCGCGCTTCAATCTGCGCGGCCATGTTCCGCTCCGTCTGGAGGGCATCGACGCGCTTGAGAGCCATTACTCGCCTCCGTCCGGTGGCGGAGCGCTGAGCCAGCCAATGCCGCTCGCTCGCGGGGCTACCGACTTCCTCCTCAACTTCGTCGGGATCCACGAGGTCGTCTGGACGGCTGAGCGGCGTTCGATCGCCTCGGCGACGGATGGGGCGAAAGGACACATCCTGACACGGTCCGTGGACAAGTATGGTCGTGTCATTGCCTTCGCTTTCGCGGGCGATGCGAACGAAGAGGATGGGGACGACGTTTTCCTCGACCAAGAGGGCCTTGCGCGTAGCTACAACCAGGCGGCCCTCGCTGAAGGGCTCGTCTACCCGACCTTCTATTGGGGCCTTTTCGCGGACCTTAGGACAGTTCTGGCAGACGCTGCGGCGACAGCGAGGAGGCAACGCAAAGGGGTTTTCGCGCAAGATGTGACGCAGACGGGCGTGCGAGTGAATTCGCTATCCTCGATCACGGACGATGCCGTCATCCTCCCGAAGCTTTTCCGGCGCCTTTCGGATTTCCTTGTGGCCACGGGGTCCGTGAAGGATTTCCATACGGCTATGGAAGCCAACCGCGAGCCGGTGCTGGATTTGACGACGAGCAACTTCACGCACTTCGACACGTTCATCGAGCAGGACGGAGACGTCGTTCGGATGACACGTCTTCTCGAAGATATCGTTTTCGACCCAATGCCGACCCGAGAGACAGCCAGCCTAGGCACGATGTTGGAAATGGCCACGCATGAAAGCAATGCGTTGGGAAAGTTCGCAGCATCAGATGATGGGGGACCAGAATGAGTAACACGCCCGGCATCAGCCCGATTACGCCCGATATCGAAGAAATCCGCCACGCAGACGAAGATGGTTTCTTCGGCGAAGATCAAAACAGCGGTCCGGCGGAGGACGCAGACGAAGGCGACCAGGAGGAACAGTCGATCATCGAAGACGATCGTAGCGGCACATCGAATTCCTAACGAAGGCCTGCTACAGTTCGCCAACCACACCCTACAACCGCTTCACGTGCTGGCGAGCGGCCAATGTTTGACGGTATCTCAATCACGTAAGCGACCGCCGACTAAAGTGAGGATGGCGGCAAACTTTGCTGGCCAGAAGCAGTAGGAGTAGCGATCGAGTCGTTCGATGTTGACGCCATTTCCACGAAGAGCAAATTCGGAGGAGCAAGCTATGTCGAACGAGGGAATGCTGGAACGCGCCGATCGCATTGCCGATAAGGCTCATGCTGGTCAGGTCGATAAGGCGGGGGCGCCCTACATCTCGCATCCCCGTCGAGTTTCTGAGTCTGTTCACGGGACGGCCGAGAAGGTCGTCGCTCTGCTTCATGATGTCGTTGAAGACGGACCCGGCTGGACGCTGGATCGGCTTCGTGAGGAAGGCTTCCCGGACGCTGTGGTGCAGGCCGTCGACGCACTGACCCATCGTGAAGGCGAGGACTACTTTGATGCCATTCGGCGCGCCGGCGCGAACCCACTCGCTCGTACCGTGAAGCTGGCCGATCTTGCCGACAACTCCGATCGCACGAGGCTACGGACGATCGGTGAGAAGGAAGAGGCGCGGCTGGCAAAATATGCGAAGGCGACCGCTATGCTGCAGGACGGCGCGTAGACAGCGGCTACGCTTCCCGCGCCTCACCGATCTCGGTCGCATCCAGTTGCTGCAGTATGACGCGCGCTGGGCATCAATTTGCCCAGTCTGGGTTATTGTCTTCGTAAGGGGTTTCGGCCATATCTCTCATCAATAAGACCCGCCACGCCTCGGACGAAGTTTCGGCTTCGAACTGCGCACCCTGGCGGGTTTCTCGTTTTTGGGTTTGGCGAATCCGAACGTGGTGATTGAGTGAGGTTCGCTAAGCCGTCCGTTTCGATTGCGGAACAAATTGCACTGCTCCGACGCCGCGGTATGGAAGTGCCGGATAAGGCGAAGGCGGAGCATTACCTCCGCCATGTAAGCTATTATCGGTTGCGAGCATACTGGCTTCCATTCGAGGACACAGCAGAAGCTCCCGGCGACCATAAGTTCCGTCCTGGAACGTCGTTCGATGACGCTCTTTCGTTGTATGTTTTCGATCGGCAACTACGATTGCATGTCATGGATGCAATCGAACGAATTGAAGTCTCTTTCCGAGGTGCTTGGGCGTATCATCTCGCAATGAAATATGGTCCGCACGGCTACTTGGACCCAGCGCTTTATGACCGCGCGGATCATTACGCCAAGGCGATGAACGGACTCCTCGAAGAGGTAGAACGCTCACGAGACACATTCATCGTGCACTATCGACATAAGTACGATGATCCCCCTCAACCACCAGTTTGGATGACCGCCGAAATCCTCTCGCTCGGCCAGCTTTCAAAGTGGTTTGGGAACCTGAAGTTTCGCTCAGATCGGCAGGCAATCTCAAAAGACTTCGGTTTGGATGAGCGCGTCTTAGTCTCGATTGTCCATCACCTGACCTATGTCAGAAACATCTGCGCTCATCATGGCCGCTTATGGAACAAGCAATTCATCGTCACGATGACGATCCCCAACTCTCCCGTTTCACTAAAGCTAGCGATGAACCCTGCAGAGAAGCGCCGACTTTACAACACTCTCGTCGCTGTAGGCCATCTGATCGAGATCATAGCTCCGGGAACAGGATGGCGCTGGCATCTCATCGAGCTTCTCAATTCCTGCCCGTTGGCTGATCCCGCATCAATGGGACTTCCGAACGATTGGCAGCACCGGCCTTCCTGGAAAATTGACTAGAGAGGCGCTGACGGCTGGCACCGGATGCTTCGGCAGTAGCTACCGACATCATCGACGCAGGCGGACCGTACCAGCGCGGGCGGACGATGCAGAACAGATATAGACCGAGTTAAATCTAACCATTAGGCCCGCGCCGGGTGCTGCCGGAGACGGCCAAGGCCCCGCCGCTCATGATCGCCCGCATCAGCTCTTCCTTTGGTATGGCCCGTTGCGCGGCTGCCTCGCGACCGCGACCGTAGCCCATGATCGCATCGATCAGCTCGTCGCGCTGAGCGCTCTGGCGCGAGACGGCATCGCCGAACTCGCCCCGCATCTGTTCCGCCGAGCGCGCCGCCCGGCCGTCCAGAATGGCGTCGACGCCGCGGGCGATCGTGCGCTTCGTGTCGCCCCAGAGGCCGGAGGCCGGATCCAGCGCGCCGCGCGCCGCGCCGCGCTGGCCGTTGTATTCGCCCACGCGCTCCTGGCGGCGGGCCGTGGCGCTGTTGCCGGTGATGGCGTTCGACCGGTTGGCAAACCGCGTCTCGGTGCCGAGCGTATCCAGGAAGCGGCCGGCCGCCTCGTCGTCACCGAGAAGAAGGCCGAGCTTCTCGCGGTTCCAGCCCGTCTCGAAGGCCGCCCGCGCCGCGCCCGCGTCGCGCCGGGCCGTGCCCATGATCTCGGAGAGCTGATCTCGCGCGCCCATCTGGAAGGCCTGCCGCTCGTCGTCGCCCATCGCGGCCAAGCGCTGGCGAAGCTGGTCCGGACGGACGGAGCGATCGAAGACGTCCTGGCCGAGCGCCAGGGCGTCGCGCACCCGCGTCGGACCGGCCCAGGCGGCACGGGCGGCGGCATAAGCCGGGTTGAGGCCGTCGATCTCTTTGATGAAAGCGCGCTGCACCTCGTTCACGGCGCGGCCGTACTCGTCGAGTTGCAGCCGGCCGGTCGTCGGATCGCGATAGCCTTCTACGATATTGTCGAGGCCCTTCTTGATGACGTTCAAGGTCCGCATGTTCGGCGTTCCGGTGATGATCGGATCGCCGGCCACGTTGAAGTCGGTGATGTTGTAGTCGACCGGGTCGAAGCGTTCGTTCCGCGCCAGCGCTTCGAGACGCTGGATTTCGAGCCCCTTGCGAAGGCCGCCCTTGGTGATGGGATCATCCATGAACGCCTGCATCCGGTCGTTCCAGCCGATCGGCTTTTCCAACGCCTGCGCGTAGAGCGGGCCGCTTTCCCGCCCGCGGCGCGCGATGAGGTCGTCGGCCGTCTCGGTCATGTCGCGGGCCGGGCCGATCGCGGCGTCTGCGGCCTCGGTGATGCGCTGCGAGGCGCCGGCGTTGCGGGCCGCCAGGCGCTCGCGGATCGTGCGGTTGCCGGCGCCCGGCGCGTTGGCGACGGCCTCGGCGCCGCCGGCGAGGTTGTCGCCGGCGTCGAGAAGCATGGCATCCGGCCCCATGGCGTCGAGGCGGGTCCGCGCGGCCTCGGGGGAAAGTGCGTCGCGATCGAGCTCGCGGCCGATCTGGTCGGCGGTGCGCCGGCCGATGCCGACGGGCTCCAGAGTCTCGCGCGCCGCGCGGCCGGCGCCGATCCGGCGGATGCCCGCACCGACGGCAGCGCCGGCGAGCGGCGCCACCGCCCCGAGGCCGGCACCGATGCCGCCGCCGAGAATAGCGTCCTCGACGCGGTCCTGCATGCCACGGCCTTCGCCGAAGCCTGCCGCCGCACCGCCGGCGCCTCCGGCGATGGTGCCGCGAACGATGTTGGTCCCGAGACTGGCGCCGGACGACAGGATCTTCGGGGCCGCGCCAGCGCCGGTGAACAGGCCGCCGGCGAGGCCGGCCGCCGTCGCCTCGACGGGGTGGTCCTTGCGATACGCGTCCTGCGCCTCACGCTGCCGGCCGAGCGCCGTGTCGTAGCCGGCCGAGATCGAGAGCGGCTCGCCTTGATATGCCTGTATCCCCATCTCGATCGGCGTGAAGAGCGCGGCGCCGAGCTCGTCGACGAGCCCGAAGGTCGCGCCGTTCAGGAACTCCCCCTTTGCGCCCCAGGCGTCGCCGAGGGGTTGCTGCGGCTCCGCCGGCCGACCGGTCGTGGGCGGCATGGACGGCGATGCCTGCTCGGCCGCGGCGGCGGGGGACGCCGCCGGTGCGCGGAACTCCGCCCACGGGTCGGACGGCGGCGCGGCGGCGGGTGCGAGCGGAAGACGGAAGTCGGCCCAGGCGTCGGCCATCACGGAACCCTCCCCTCCGAACCGTCCGGCAGAATGATGCGCGTGCCCGGCGGCAGACGCCGCGCCTCCTCCGGCGTGGAGACGCGGACCGGGGCAGCTTGGGCAGTCGAGGTTGCCGGGGTTGCAGTGGCAGCGGCCGGCGCCGAACCGCCTCGTGGGCTGGTGTCGGCACCACTGACGTTGCGTACCGCGGCGAACGGATCCGGCAGCGCCTGGATCGCCCGCATGCCGTCCGCGCGGGACATGTCGCCGTTGACGACGGCCGTCGCGATACGCGCCTGATCGACCCGGGTGGCTGCGAGGCCCCGCAGCGTGTCGCTGATGATCTGCCGGCCCTGCGGCGTCTGCGAGAGGCTCGGCAGGCTCGACTTGAAGAGCGCGACGTCGCGGTCGGAGGCCGCGCCAGGCATGCCCTGACGCGCGGCCGGCACGAGACGCGCGATGATCGCGTTCGCCGCCTCGACGTTGCTGGCGTTGTCGCCAAGTTTGATACCGTACTGCGAGGCGAGCGACTGGAGGCCGCCGAGCATCCCGCCCGGCAGGTCCTTCGCCTGGTCGTCGAAGCGGTCGAGGAGAGCTCTGTCGTTGCGCGCGGCGACGCCGTCCGCGGCGAGGTCGATGAAGAGGCCGGCCTGCTTCTCGCCGAGCGTCTTCTCGAACGCGCCTTCTCCGCCGTTCTGCACGTTCACCAGCGGCTTCGACGGCGCCGGTTGCGCGCCGGTGCGGACCGCGGCGCCGGGGCTCATGAACGTGGGCGTGCGGCCATCCGGTCCGATGGCCTCGACGGGCGTCTTCTCGCCCATGATCACGTCGAGAAGGTCGCGGTCGGTCAGCTGGCCGGACTGGCGGAGCCGCTCGTTCTGCGCGGCCCGCCATTCCGTCTCGGACAAGGGCTTGTCGTGGCCTTCGAGACGACCGTTGAGGCCCGTCGCCGCTGCCGTCTGGTTGGGAAGGATCGCCGTCTCGCCCTGCCCGAGCTTGATCGGTGAGGCGTAGAGGCGGGCCAAAGCGCCCCGTTCCTGAATGGCGCGATCCTGCAACGCGCGTTCGTTGTCCGCTTGGTTGTTGGCGAGTGACGTGCGCGCGCCGACATCGACACCATACCGCCGATCGGCGCTGTCAAGGTTCTGTCCTCGCTGCGTCGTCGCGTTGTTCTGGTCGACCGCATAATAGCTTTGGTTCGGCGAGTAGAGCCCCGCCAGGACGCCCATCCGGTCGGCCTTCACCTGATCGTAGTCCGCGCTCTGGGCGTAATCGTAGAGCGCGGCCGCGCGCTTGGCCTCCGCGTTCTTCGCGTTCGCCGCCGCCCACGCGGCGGCGTCCTGCCCGGACGGCGGCGCGAACATGGCCGCGATGTTCTCGAAGCCCCGGCCGAGCGCTGCGTTGCTATAAAATGCCATGATGAACCCTTGTCATTGCCGCGTCAGCGAGGCGACATCCGCCGCCATGGCGCGCTGAATGGTGACGTGCCGACGGAGCAGATCGCCGCCGCGCTCGATGCACTGTCGCCGGAACTGCGCATCGAGCTCGTCAGCGAGAAGGAGGACGTGATCGATACGAGCCGCGGCGAGCTCGGCAGGCGCGCGGAATTCCGGCCGCCGGACCGAATCGTCGATTATGCAAAGCGCGGCCGTGAAGCCGAGTGCGACCGCATGGGCGGGGACGTAGCGGGCTGCGCCCATCGTGCCGTCGGAGGCGGAGACGATCGCAGCCTCCAGGCGCCGAAGTTCGAAGACTGGCGAGAAGGCGAGCGTGCCGACAAGGGCGGCTTCGGCGATCGCTCGGAGGCCGCATACAATGTGAAGAAGCGGGTCGCGCTCGCGTGCCGCCGTCTCGAAGGCGATCGCCGCTTGCTCGGCCACATTCGGCTTGATGGGCTCACGCACGATAGCCGGAGCCGTCGAACCCTCTATAGGCTCGGGAAGGATGTCCGTCTTGGAGGATTCGCAAGTCCAGATCACGCCTCAGACTCCCTTCAGCCCTTGGCGCTTCGCGGCGCTCTTGGTGTCGGCAAGAAGTGCCTCAAGCGGCTCAAGGATAGCCCGCTTCTGGCGTAGGCGGAGATCGAACCAGTCGCGGACCAAGAAGCGATGACGAATGAGTTCGTCGGCCGCCATCGTGCCGTGCTCGACGGCTTTCGAATCCAAAGCGAGTCGACCGATGATCGCGGGCTCGGCGTAGAAGAGCGCGTTCACGATGCGCTGGAACTGCGGGAAGTCGATCGGCGGCGCTTTTCGATGGGCAAAGCGAAGGATCGCCTCGTAGACGAAGGCGGCCGCATGTTCCGGCTGCGGCTGGTACCGAATTGCCTCGGCGTTGCCGACGATCCAATGAACGGCGAATGCCGCTTCATGAACTTGGTGTGGCAACCCGCCGCCATGCGCTGCGATTTGCGCCATGTCTCGACCTTTCGCGCGTCCTTGCGTGAAGGATGGCGCAGTGGGCCGCGTCGGAATACGGGCTGAATCGAGCGAGAAAAGACGCGACTCCGATCAACCGGATACCGAAAAAGTTCGGGCTGGCCGCAAGTTTCTACGGGCGCCGGGCGGCCGATTGAAAACCGTGATGGGACTGCCCCAGGGGGCGGGTGCCGGGGTCCGGCAGGGGTCAGCCCTCACTCGGAGTCTCTTGATCTGGCATCGTTGGGAATGCAGTCAGGGTCGCCGGGATCGGAGACCAGGAGGGGCAGTCCTTCGCGAAGATCGCGACACTCGGTTGGAAGAGCGTGGGATCGTCCAGCGTCCCGGCGTAGATCGTGTGGCTATCGTCTTTGCCCACCTCGCCGCCGTAGACGAGGCTCCCGCAAGTCGGGCACGTATTCCGAACTGCATCCCCGCCACGGAACGACGGCGAGCGAAATTGCTGGGTCTCGCCGAAAAACTCCACGGCCGTGGCAAGAAACCCCATGAACGGCACGAATGCGGATCCGGACGCTTTCCGACAATCCGCGCAGTAGCAATGGCCGGCGAACAGCGGAGCCCCGTGCGCCCGGTAGCGAACGGCGCCGCAAAGGCACCCGCCAGTCAGCACGAGGTCGCGATCGTCCATCTTCCGCTCTCCGGCTTACTGCTTCCATGGCTGACTATGGAGCACGAGGCAGGCGAGGAAAGACCTGCCATGCTGTTGGCGCCGTTCCACAGGGCAAGCTCGTGTGGACCGTTCCAGTTGGAGCTCAAATCCGTCCCACAGGGGTGTGTATTGACATTTGGAACGGCACTGCCATCATAGCCTAGACCCCATTGGAACGATCTGGACCCTCAGGCCATGGCTATGCTGATCGGATACGCCCGCACCTCCACCCTCGAACAGGAAGCCGGTCTCGAAGCCCAAGAACGTGACCTTCGTGCCGCCGGATGCGAAGAGGTCTACGCCGAGCGAGTTTCCTCGATGTCCGAGCGCGCCGAACTGCGGGCCGCCATCAAGTTCGCTCGGAAAGGCGACACGCTCGTCTGCACGAAGGTGGACCGTCTCGCCCGCTCCGCGTCCGGCCTCTGGGACATCGTTAAGGAACTGGACGAGAAGAACGTGGGCCTCCGGATCCTCAGCCTTGGCGGCGACACCGTAGACACCCGCAGCGCGACGGGGCGTCTGATCCTCACCATCTTCGCCGGCTTCGCCCAGTTCGAGCGCGAGATGATGCTGGAGCGCCAGCGTGAGGGGATCGCCAAGGCGAAGGCGGAAGGAGCCTATAAGGGCCGCAAGCCGACCGCGATGGCGAAGGCGGATCAGGTGAAGGCGCTGGCAGCCAAGGGGATGTCCATGAGCCAGATCGCGGCCGAAGTCGGGATCGGCAAGGGCAGCGTCCATCGCATCCTCACGGGCAAGACAAGCGCAGCGCCCTCAGGAAGCGATGCGACTGCAGCTTAATCGAACGGGCTTCCACCATCGTCGAGATCGAGCGGTTCACCGCGGACGTATTTGTCGATCCGTTCAAAGGCTTTCTGCACTCGCATGTCGAGTTGCTCAGGAGACATTTCGTGCAGCGGGATGTCGCTCTCACGATCGGCATTCTTGCCGAAACCTCCCAGGCTCGCAGCTCGGAACAGGAAGCCCGCCATCGTGGCGCGGGCGGGCGCGGCAGCCTTATCGTCGTTGCAGATGGCGATTGCCGCTCGGGTAGCAGCCTTGATGCCCTCCGTCTCGATGAGATCGAGAATCTCCGACTTCACTTCGGCCGGTTTCGCTCGCTTCGCCATTTCAATCAAACGCTCCGAGGGCAAACTCTTCGATTGCGGCCGATCGGGCCGCTCGCAGTTTCTCCAGGGCCTCAATGGCGCGCGTGACCCGGACAAGCTCGGGTGACGGCGGATACGACTGGTCGACACCGAGGGTAGCCCTGGCCGCCGCATTCGCTTTACGCATGCCCCGAGCCCGTTTGCGGTCGACGGCTTTGCCCGGCTTGTGAGCCATCTGCCATTCTCGATGAGCCTGGCGCTCTTCTGGCGACAGGTCGGCGAGGCGCGCTTCCCGCTTCTTCCGCGCTCGTTCGATATCGCGGAGCTTGGCATTCATCTTCTCGACCGCGCGCGGGTGGCCCTTCGGCCAAACCGGCCGATGCCAATCATCGGCCTTCGGCGTCCGACCTCCATGGAGATAGCAACGGCCGTTGGGCATAGCAGTCTGCATGCACGGCTCGCCGTCTCGCTTGCGGGCAGCTCCGCACTTTGGGAGGAGGGCACGCTGTCGATTGAGATCTTGGCAATGCGCACGCGAGATCGCTCTCCATTCGGCGGACTGCCTCCAAGCATCAAGCCGACGCGACACCTTCCTCTTCATGTTTCCCCGCAAGTCGAAGCGATATGAGCTGATGAGGTATCATAATACCTGATAAGCCTGAAGCCAAGGCCGTCCTAGTGCTGTCCTAGTGCTGTCCTAGTTGGATGTCGGGGTAACCCGTTGATTTTGCTCGACGAGTCCTAGCTGTCCTAGTTGTCCTAGACTTTCGACGAAATTATTATAGACGCGTGCGCCTGTAGTCGGCGTATGCTTATGTGACACGTTTCTAGGAGACATCTTCTCACGTATATATTTATTACTAGGACAACTAGGACAACTAGGACAGCCCCTGCACAATAAGGGTTCCGCGCGACCGTGCCTGTCCTAGTTGTCCTAGTTCGGGAAGTTCACGTGTCCCACTGTATGTCGCCTTTGATCCACCGGCAGAAGGACTGGCGGCTTAGATCCAGATGAGGCAGCTCGTAGAACCACGGTCGCGAGCCGTTCGGAAGGCTTCCGCGTTTGCGTTCGACCTCTGGAATGATCGCGCGAAGCTGATGTCCGAAGGCTTCCGCGCTGAGCCGTTGAGCATATCGGTCCTTCTCGATCGTCTGACTGTAGACCTGATAGACGCGCTTCACCTCGATCCTCGTGGGCCATTCCCCCGATGATTCGACATGCCCCTCCGTCAGGCAGTCCAGAAGCCATCGCGCCATCGGACTGAGAGAGGCGATCTTCTCTTCAAGCAGGGCCCCAGTGTCGGGCGCCTGTCGGACATTGACGTTCGAGAGATCGACGCCCTCCAAGTACTGGCGGAGCGCACCCGCGCCACCCTCCTTCAACTCCTTCATGATCGCCGCGAAATATCCGTGGTCCTGCTTATGGGCCTCGCCAACATCGAACACCGCCCATCGGCGCTCATCCACACCGGCCGGCACGACGTGGCGCTCGTTCGAGGTGATCAGAAGCCGCGCGCAATCCCGTATCGGATGCGCGTTCAGGTGCTTCCCCTCCAGCATCCTGACGTCGGACGTCACCATGTTCTTCAATGGCCCCTCCAACTTCTTATCGCCGGCCCAAAAGGCCTCCTCGACCTGGATCAGAAGGGCGTGCTTGAGGTGGTCGTTGAATGAGCCGAGGAGGTGCTTCGGCTGAGCAACCGTCACGTGGTGCATCGGGCACATGGCACCGACATATTGTCCGACAATCGACTTTCCTACGCCCCGCCCGCCGCGGAGCACTACGGCGACGCCGGGTTTCACGGCAGGCTGCTGAACCATCTGCGCCAGCCATCCGATAAGCCATTCGAACAGCGCTGGCTCGTTTCGACAGATCTGAGCCCGAAGGTGTTCCAAGAACCGATCGCATCTCGCACCGGGATCGGTGCTTTCGACGAAGCCGCGCCACAAGTTGTACGCGCCGCTGGGTGCGCCGGCTGGCTCGAACACGACGTCGGAATACTGACGTCGCCTCGGATCTTCGAGCCATAGCTCGTAGATCGCCCGGTGCTGGTTATTCCGCAAGATCCTCTGGTTCGCGTACCACGTCAGGCGATCACGGACGTTCGAGAACACGACGGTCTGCCGGCCGGGCGCCTCATTCCTCTCTACGATCACGACGGTCTTCCCGTGCACGACCGCGATCGCCTCCGTCCGGTTGATGCGCTCGATAATGTCGTCCGGCGCGACATAGATATTGTGGGGCTGCCCATCCGCGACAGGCTTCGCTAATTTCGCAGCCGCCGCCAAGTCTTCGTCGAACCATCGCGCGACCACGGCTTCATGCCGCACCGCCTTGCCGTCGGCGTCGCCATGAGCATCCGCGAGCTCGAAGAGCAGAGGTGCCCCGATCCTGAAGGGCGGCCGCAAGCTCGCCCACTCCTTCTCGATCACATCCGGGTCATAGTCGCCGCCCTCCCAGCGCTCGGCCCACTCGTGGAGGATTTCGAGACCGGCTCCGGGATCCTTGGCCGTGGCGGCCCGTAGCGCATAGGCGATCCGGATCATATCGGCGCGATGGGGGAAAAGTTCGCGTGAATTCGGGAGGGCCCGCATCGCACGCTCGATCAGCTCGATGTCGCCGACGAGTTGGTCCTGGGGAACGGGATCGAGAGCGACCGGCGTCGTCGATCCGATAGGTGCGACGGCTACGCTCAGCTCGCTCGGCTCGTAGCAGCGGCCGGACCGGTGCGTCACCACGGCCTGCCGGACCGTCCTTCCCTTGGCGACCTTCTTGGGCGGGGGGATGTTCACGGGCCCCGGCAGCCTGAGGATCCGGTCTATGTTGAAGACGTCGTCGCCGCGAAGCTCCTTTGCGAAGGCTCGGCCCTGCGCTTCGGCCCAAGCGGCATGACCTCGCGTTTCGAGCTTCTCCTTCAGGCGCCAGATGAATTGCGCGCCGCCGCCGGTGTCGACGGAGAAGGTCGGCCGCCAGTCCAACCCCTGTAGCATTTCGGCCAGGTTCGAGATCACACGGCGAGCCTGATCGACCGGCACGCCGTCGGCAGGGTCGACGTCCGCGAAGATCGCGCGGAGGGCGCCGATATCGCTCTTGCCGAGCTTGCGGTCAGGCGCCCCTGCGATCGGCTCGTTCGCCGAATAGTAGATGTTCAGCTCTCCTGCGAACGCCCGGATCCACTCGTCGATCCGAGACCAATCCCCAGGTGCGAACGTCCGAGCTTGGATGTGCCCAGTCATCGGATTGATGGCGACGAGATTATGCCAACCGTCCGGGTCCAAGGCTCGAAGGAACTCGACGCCCGTCGCGGCGGCTTCGACGCTGATGCGCGCGTGCCGTTCATCTTGTCGATCCGGTTGCTTCGCCGTGCGAGGAGCAACCAAGTCACCGAATTCGGGTTGATCAAAGACGTGGTGTTCTGATACCGTATCCATAGCGTTGAAAGTCCTATGCGGCGTGCCGGTCTCGACCCCGGCGCGCCGTTTTCGTTTTAGGAGCGAGAGGAGACGAGCCGGAGCTGCGGCCGCGATATCGTCGGCGCGCGTACGACACGCTCGGCTTGGTCAGCGATCTCAACGACGCTCGAAACCGTGACGACCACCGGGCCGCCGCGCGTCAACCGCCGGCCGTCCAAACGACCTTCGCCGATTCGGTCGCGAATCCAGTCGTCCGAGCGCGCCAGAATGGACGCGGCCTCGGCAATCGTTACGAAGACGCGCTCGCGCCACGGCAAACCTTCTCCCGGCATCGTCATCGCGCTCCTCGCGAAGCGCCGAGACTGCCGGCGGAGGCGGCGTCGAAATACCCCCCTATGGCTGGCGCGAATCGGCGCGACCGCCGCAGTTCTTCGGATGCCCTTCGCTCGTGATCGGCTTCTCGCTCGATTCGGCCGAGTTCATGCCGTGCGATTTGGAGAAGCGCCGACAGCCGTTGTGTGGCCTTGTCGTCATCGACGTAGAAGAATGGCCAAGCTCCCGATCTCTCGAAGGCATGGACGCCGTTCTTCACGACCTCCTTCGAAACCCCCAACCTCCTGGAGGCGGCCAAGTATGACGCCTCACGCCGTCTACATTTCGCCATCTCGTCCGCGAAGGCGGCAGCCAGGAAGAGGTGTTTGAAAAAGCCATTGCCCGGTCGGCCAGGCTTCGGCCGGCGGCGGGCGGCCATCGATTCGAAAACGCGGAGGACGTTCTCTTCCTGCTGGCGGAACATCCATGCTTCGACGAAGGGATCCCGCGTTCGCAAAAGTCCGAGGCCATTCAGGCTAGTGAACACGACGTCGCCGACGAACCAACTCGCGATGCGGTCAGGTAGATCGGAAACGATTGCTCGATCGAAAAGCGTCGACGCCGGCATGACGAAATCTCACGCCGCGCTTTGCGACGACGAGCCGCCGATCCATGCCTTGAAGTCCCGAACCGTCGTACGCGGTCGGCCTTCGACGTAGACGATGCGCGGGCCCCTGTCCTCGCGGGCCCATTTTTTGAATGATATGACGCTGAAACCGGTGAGCAGCGCCATTTGAGCCCGCGTCAGGAGCGCGTCGGCGGGCAATTTGCTGATGTCGGGCAGGGAAGCTTTCGCAGAGGCCATCATGGTGTCCTTCGGGTTCGGTGTGGCCTCGAAGGTGTATGTTGGCGTATGTTTTGTCGCCCAAATACGGCGGACAAAACGCTCCACTCTAAACCGCTGATAAGTCTGAATAAAATAGCGATAGTCTTTTAAAGGGTATCGACGCCTCGCGTCTGGGCCATCCTTGCACGCTTCCTTGCCAAACGTTTGGCAACCCGCTCGACAGCCTTGGCATCATGTGGCGCCGCTTCTGTCCTCACAACCAAGGAGGCCGCATAATTTGGTCGAGTGGTGCTAAGAACCGCCTGAACGATATCCAGTGTGGTTAGTGACGATTTCTCTTCCCTGCCGAGGGGATGGTAGTGCTGTTGCTCCGTATGATTGTTCCGCGGTCGGCCGAGCCGTTTTCCGTTCTTCGTGAGGCGGATTCGACTTTTCCGAATTGGCTTCTTTGACGAGCTGTCGGTGCTGCGCATCAGCTGAATGCCCCGATCAAAGGCTTCTCTTCCACATTCTCCGCCGCAGCGACGAGCTTCTCGATATGCTTCGCCCACGCCTCGAAGGCGGCGCGCACCCGGTCTTCGCCACGGTCCCGGTCATAGATCTGAAGGAGTTCGGCGCGGGCGTGGCCGATCGCGAGCTCGGCGGTCTCCGTGTCGATGCCAAGCCGAGACAAGCCGGTGCGAAACGTCCGCCGCAGATCGTGGAAGTGGAAGACGACGCCAGCCGCCTTGTTCGCGCGCTCGGTGATTTGCGTCCAACCGCTGATCAGCCCGCCGGTGCGCGGCGAGGCGAAGACGAGATCCGAGCGTGCATCCACGGGGCATGCATCCAAGAGCGCAGCGAGCGCCGGCGTAATCGGGACGTCGTGCCCCCTCCCCTGCTTCGTGAAGACGGCCGGCAGGCGGATCAGCTTGGCCTTCCGGTCGATCATCGCCCATTCGAGCCCGGCGCCTTCGCCGCGACGGCATCCCGTCAGCAGCCAGAACCGGACGAGCCGGCCATAGACCGTCGCAGGGTCGGAAGCCCGCCACAGCTTGACGATCTCGGTATCCGACAGCGCGCGGCCGTGCTCAGCCTTGGCGACGCGATCAGCGCGGGTCGCCCGTTCCTTGCGGTGGCCTGCGAGAGGATTGGTCGACAGCACCTGGGCCTTCGAGACGCACCACGTCAGGAATGCCCGGCATCGCGCCCGGAAGTCCTTCGCGGCGCCCGCCTTGCCGGCCGTCTCCAGTCGCTCGATGACCTTGGCGTATTCGGCGCCTGTGATGGTTCGGATATCCCGTGCGAGCATGTGCTTCATCTTCGTCCGCAGGTTCCGCGTATGCAGCTCGGCGCCGACGTAGTTTCGCCTGATCAGATCCTTTTCGTAGCGGTCGATCAGATCGGCGAGCTTGGCCTTCTCCGCCTCCCGCTCCTTCTTACGTGTGGCCAACGGATCCTCGCCGCGGGCGATCTGGCCAAGCGCGATCCTCGCGAGGTTGCGCGCTTCGGATGTCGATCTGATTGTGGTGACAGACCCGAGCTTCATCCTCTTATAGATGCCGCTGCGACCCGTCCCCGCCGGTCGATAGGCTAGGATCCAGGTCTTTCCGCCAGGGCGAATGCGCAAGCCGAAGCCCGTCACGTCCGTGTCCCAGACGACCATATCATTCTTGCCGTCATCCAACTGTATGCGGGCGACGGCGGCATCCGACAGACGAACCTTGAGCGACAACCTCTACTCCGTGGGCAGCACATGGGCAGCACGATTTCCGTATCAGCCCCAAAACTCGCATAACCCACTATACCCCTCTTATCCGTTGATTTCTATGGGCTTGCGAGCTCCGGCATAACCCGCCATAACCTTCGGTATACCCGCTCCGGTAATTTTGGTAATGGAGAGGTCGAGAGTTCAATCCTCTCTCGCAGCACCATTTTCTCCCGGCCAATCGACATCATCAGCGGTTCTGTCCGACCGTACTCGGTGCTAGTTCGGACGTGCCCTCTCGCGATGTCGTCATAGATACCAAGAGGTAGGAAAAAGGGGGCCTTCGTCCGAAGCGCCCTCGGCCGCTTCTGCACCAACACGGAAAGACCGAGCCTTAGGTTTCAGGCCATAGGCATCGGCCGATCCAGGAAGGCTCGGATCCGCTTCGCCAGATCCTCCGTCGCCGGATTGTAGACGACCATCCCGAGTTCCGGTCGACCATCGACCGCGAAGGCCGAGAATTCGAGCTCCATCAGGCCCAGTTCGGGATGGTGCAGGCGCTTCAGCCCCTCGCCATGCGCGATGACCTCGTTGTCGTGCCAAAGCGCCTCGAACTCGCAGCTGAGGCTCGACAGTTCCACGACGAGATCGGTGATCTCGCGGCTCGCTCCCGCTCGTGCGGCATCGGCGCGGAAGGCGCCGACCACGAAGCGAGCCACGCTGTCCCAATCGTCCTGCCGCGCCCGGACGCCGGGATCGGCGAAGACGAGCCGCAGGATATTACGCCCTTCGCGCGGCAGCTTGGAATAATCGGTCAGGAGCGCGGCCGCAGCCCGGTTCCAGGCGACGACATCCCAGGTCGCCGTCTTGACGATCGCCGGGCTGATCTCGAGCGCGTCCAACATGCGCTGCAGGCGCGGCGAGATGCTGTCGACGGCCTTGTACCGCGCTTCCGGCGGCCGTCCGAGGCCGAGCATGAAGAGGTGCTCGCGTTCCGGCTCCGTCAGCATGAGCCCCTTGGCGATGCGATCGAGAACGTCGGCGGAGGGCGCGCCGCCACGCCCCTGCTCCAGCCATGTGTACCAGGTGGGGCTGATATTGGCGCGCTGCGCGACTTCCTCGCGGCGCAGTCCTTGCGTGCGCCGGCGACCGCCGGCGAAGCCGAGAGCCGCCGGATCGAGCCGGTTGCGGCGATCGCGCAGATAGGTTCCGAGCCGATTGGCGACATTCTGCGGCATGACCCGATCCTGTTGGCTATTATACCCCGATAAGATCACGACTTTAACAGGCTGCGTGACCGCGCGACATGGGTTGCGAACCCATTCGGAGATGTCCCATGCGTGTCTTCCTTACCGGCGCCACCGGCTTCATCGGCTCGCGGATCGTGCCCGAACTCATCGGGGCCGGTCATTCGGTGCTCGGACTCACCCGGTCTGACTCAGGCGCGCGGCGATTGGCAGAGGCGGGCGCGGAGGCGTTTCGCGGCGATCTCGACGACGCGGCCGGTCTGGCGCGCGGCGCCGTGGGCGTCGATGCGGTCATCCATACGGCATTCGACCACGATTTCTCGCGTTTCCCTCAAAACTGCGAGAAGGACCGCAGCGTCATTCGCGCGATCGGCGAGGTTCTCGCCGGCTCTCGCCGACCTTTCCTGATCACGTCCGGTATCGGCATGGGCAGCGTCGGCCATGGCGAGCCGGCGAGAGAGGACGTGTTCGACCTCGATCACCCGAACCCGCGCATCGCCTCGGAACTCGCCGGGGCCGAGGTCGCGGCGAAAGGCGTCGGTGTCGCCATCGTCCGCCTGTCGCAGATCCACGACACGCGTAAGCAAGGTCTTGTGACGCCGTTGATCGAGCTGGCCAAGCGGACGGGTGTCTCGGCCTATCTCGGGCAGGGCGACAATCGTTGGCCGGCGGCGCCCATCGCCGATGTCGCGCGTCTCTACCGTCTGGCGCTGGAACGGCACGAAACCGGCGCGCGCTGGCATGCCGTTGCCGAGGAGCGCATACCCCTTCGCGCCATCGCGGAGACGATCGCCGCCGGGCTCGGCGTTCCGACCCGATCGCTGGCACCCGAAGAGGCGGCGCACCATTTCGGCTGGCTCGCCGGCTTTGCCGGCATGGATATGCCGGCGTCGAGCGCCTTGACGCGCGAACGCCTCGATTGGCACCCGACGGGCCCCGGCCTGGTCGAGGATTTGCGGAACATGGATTACGCTTCATAGAAGCATCTCCCACGCCTTCGCGCCGCGCGATACGTACTCGCCCTCCAAGGTCGCGTTATTACCGTATGACGACGGGATATCGTCGCGTCGTGGGACGGCGTTGGCGGCGATGGCGAATGGAGCTTTGGTTGTGACGACGCCGCCGCAGGGCGGGGAGGAGGCGTTCTTTTCGTCGCTGTGCCTGACGGGGACGACGACGGAGGAGCTGACCGACCGGGTTCGGACGGCGCTTGGCTCCTACGAGCGCTATGCCGGGATGCGGCAGGCGGCGCGGGCCTATGCTGGGGAGCGCGACTGGTTGTCGATTGCGGCGCGGTATCGAGCGGTTCTGGACTGAGGGGTGAGGATTGGCGGCGGGCGCTGTGGCGTATCGCTCGCACGGGAGCGGCCGCGTCTGCGGCCTGTCGGCTGCGGTGCGCGGCGTTCTACAATGATGGCAGTGTGGGAGGTTTGCGCCGTGAGCGCCCGTTGCCGCGTTGGGTGGGTTGTGGGGTGCGGCGGGTGATGTTTGTGATGTGTGTTGTGGAGAGAGAAGCT
>NZ_BMIQ01000008.1 GCF_014642635.1 Aureimonas endophytica | reverse complement strand
CCAGGCTCTGCAGGTCAAGCAGCAGCTCGGCGTCCAGTCCCTCTCCATCGCCAACCAGTCCAGCCAGACCATCCTGAGCCTCTTCCGCAGCTAAGAGGACCGGGACGGAGAATCCTCGGAATCGCGGCGGTTTCCTCCAGCGCCGCCGCGCTTCCGACCTCCAGGCGCCTCCGGACCTTCGGGTCCGGGGGCGTTTTTGCGTTGCGGCATTCCCTAAATTTCGGGGATGCGCGGTCTTAACGCGGGCTTAACCCCATCACACCCGCACAAGCTTGGCCGACGAAATTCACGGGAGTTGCGAATTCCGTATCGGGCAGGCGAATCCATGGCGATACTTTCGGGCGAGAAGGCCCGGCAAATCCTGGAAAATCTTAGCGCCCTCGGGCCGAGGAAGCTCGGCGCGATGGCGGTCGTCGGCGCACTCATCGTCGCGCTGGTCGGGCTCGGCGCCTATGCGCTGAGCCGCCCGGACATGGAGGTGCTCTATACCGGCCTCGACCGGCAGGACGTGACGCGCATCGGCGCGGCGCTGACCGAATCGGGCATCAGCTTCGACATCAACGCCAAGGGCGACACGGTCTCGACGCCCTTCTCCTCCACCGCCTCCGCCCGCATGCTGCTCGCCGAGAAAGGCCTGCCGCGCTCGGAAGGGGCGGGCTACGAGCTCTTCGACCAGCTCGGCTCAATGGGGCTCACCTCCTTCATGCAGGAAGTGACCCGCGTGCGCGCCATGGAGGGCGAGCTCGCCCGCACCATCCAGACGCTGAAGGACGTGCGCGCCGCCCGCGTCCATATCGTGCTGAGCGAGCCCGGCACCTTCCGCCGCGAGATGCAGAAGCCCTCGGCGAGCGTCGTCATCCGCACGGACAATGCCGAGGCCTTCCGCTCGGCCGACGCGATCCGGCATCTCGTCTCCTCCGCCATCCCGTCGATGAGCCCGGACGAGGTGACGGTGCTGAACACCGACGGCACGCTGCTCGCCTCCGGCGACGACGGCGCCGGCGCGACCTCCGCCAAGCAGCTCGGCATGGAGGGCGTCGTGTCCCGCTCGATCGAGGATTCGATCCGCCGCACGCTCGCGCCCTATCTCGGCATCGGCAACTTCCAGTCCAGCGTCGTCGCCAAGCTCGACACCGACCGCAAGAGCACGAGCTCGAAGAAGTTCGATCCCGAAGGCAAGGTCGAGCGCTCGACCCGCACCGTGCGCGACACCGGCCAGAGCAACAACAAGCAGGCCAACAACGCCACGACCGTCGATCAGAACGTGCCGCAGCAGGCGCCGGAGACCGCCTCGCAGGGCAACGAATCCTCCGACGCCAAGGACCGGCGCGAGGAGCTGACCAACTACGAGATCAACGAGACCACGACGCAGACCGTCAGCGACGGCTATGACGTCAAGCGCCTGTCCGTCGCCGTCGTCGTCAACCGCAAGCGCATCGCCGATTCGCTCGGGGCCGACGCGACGCCGGAGAAGATCGACGCCGCGCTCGACCAAGTGAAGACCCTCGTCGCCTCGGCCTCCGGCTTCTCCGAGCCGCGCGGCGACCAGATCGCCGTCACGGCGGTCGACTTCGCCGATAACGGCAACGCCCTGGAGCCCGTCGCGCCGCTCGGCATCGGCGAGATGCTGATGCGCCAGTCCGGCACGCTGATCAACGCGCTCACCATCCTCACCGTCGCCGTGCTCCTCATCTGGTTCGGCCTGAAGCCCGCCGTCCGGGCGATCGCCGGCCAGCCCGCCGGTGCCGCCGCCGAAGGCGCCGAGGCGATCGAGCTCGCCAATGCCGGAATGGGAATGGACGGCTTCGCCGACGGCGCCCTCGGCTTTGCCGGCGGCGAGATGGGCGGCGCGCTCGGCTTCGCCGGCGCCAACCGCAACATCGACCCCGAACTG
This sequence comes from Aureimonas endophytica, assembly GCF_014642635.1. GTDB lineage: Bacteria > Pseudomonadota > Alphaproteobacteria > Rhizobiales > Rhizobiaceae > Plantimonas > Plantimonas endophytica. Next base: position 254,667 of record NZ_BMIQ01000008.1, on the reverse strand, counting down.
CTCGAGGACCTCACCCGCAGCCAGGCGAATTCGCCCCAGGCCCGGCTCGAGAAGCTCGTCGACTTCGACGAAGCGCAGGCTGCCTCCATCCTGCGCAACTGGATCCATCAGAAAGAAGCAGCCTAAGCCATGATCCCCCTTTCCCAGTATCTCTCGGATGGCGCCGGCGAGGACTTCACGCCCCTGATGGCGCTCGCCGCCCGCAAGGCCGCCCTGGCCGGGGCATCCTCCGGCGGCAAGACCCGGCCGCTGAAGGTTCTGCCGAAGGCGCCGGAAGCCGCCGCCCCGGCCGCGACCAGCCCCGCTCCCGTCGCCCGGCCCGTCGCCGCGCGGCCCGCGGCTCCCGCCCCGGCGGCGCCGCGCCTCGTCACCGAGCCGCGCGTCCCGCTGCGCGAGCTGGAAGCCGAGAAGGCGGCTCGCGCCGCCGAGCGCGAGGCGCATGCGGCCGAACTCGCGGAAGCGACGGAAACGGCGCGCCAGCGCGGCATCGAACTCGGCCGGGCCATGGCCCGCGAGGAGGCCGAAGCCGATCTCGTGGCGCGTCTTGCCGCGCTGCGCGCCGAGCTCGCGGCCGCGAACGAAGCCGAACTCCGGAGCGAGCGCGCGATGTGGACGGCGGAGCAGGGCGACCGGCTCGCCGATCTCGTGATCCTGCAGATGGCGATCCTCGAGGAGACCGTGAAGCTGACGGTCGGCAACGTGCTGCGGCCGCTGGCGCTCGATCTGCGCCGCCGCCAGATGGTGGACGAGATGGTGGGCGCGGTGAAGACCATCGCGCTCGACGGCAGCGCCTATCGCATCGCCGCGTCCGGCCCGGCCGATCTCCTGACCGCGCTCGAAACCAAGCTCGGCGACGACGCGCGTCTCCTGTCCTTCACGCCAGACGAGGAGAAGGCGGATATCCGCATCGATGCCGACGCGACCGTGATCGAGAGCCGTCTCTCGTCCTGGCGTTCGGCGCTGGAGGAGGCCCTTTCGTGAGCGCAACCGGGGCTGCCGGTCAGCCGCATAGCGAGATCATCATCGTCAAGCGCCATCACGGCGACGACCACGGCCATCACGGCGGTGCCTGGAAGATCGCCTTCGCCGACTTCATGACGGCGATGATGGCCTTCTTCCTCGTGATGTGGCTGACGGCCGTGTCGGACGACGCGACGAAGAAGAAGATCGCGCAATATTTCAACCCGATCCAGCTGAACAGCATGTCGCCGCCCAATGCCGGCCTCGCCGACAAGCCGTCCGAGACCGGCGGCGGCAGCGCCAAGGCGGACGGCCAGTCGAGCCCCGGCAAGAGCGAGGACAACAAGCCGGCCAGCGGCACCTCGCTCGGCGGCCAGGAATCGGCGCTCTTCCGCGATCCCTATGCCGTGCTCGCCGAGATCGCGGCGGAAGGCGGCACGGGCGAGAAGAAGGGCATCGAGGGCGTGCCGAACGGCTCCGGCCTGCCGGGCCTGAACGGCGGCGAGGCCTATCGCGATCCGTTCGATCCGACCTCCTGGCAGTTGCAGCCGAACGCCGTCGCCAAGGCGCCGGACGGCACGAAGCAGCCGCCGCTGGCCCTGCCGAACGATCCGGCGACCGCACAGCTCTTCCCGAAGACCGAGGTGCTGCCCGGCGCCAAGCCGCAGGATGCAGCCGGTGCCGCAGCCGGTGCCGGGACGGGCGCGGGCGCGGGAACAGCGACGGCTTCCGCCGCACCCGCGACGCCGCCCGGCAATCCGGCGGAGGCCAAGGCCGCCGAACTCGCCAAGGAGATCGGCAAGGCGGCCGAGGCCGTGTCGCCGGGCGCCGCCGCCGGCATCGAGGTGAAGGCCGGCAATGGCGGTGTCACCATCTCGCTCGCCGACAATATCGCGGGCGGCATGTTCCAGATCGGCTCGGCCAAGCCGACCGCCGAGACGCTGCGGCTCGTCGAGAGCATCGGCCAGATCCTGGCCGAGAAGTCCGGCAGCATCTCCATTCGCGGCCATACCGACGCGCGCCCCTACAAGGGCGAGGAATACGACAACTGGCGCCTGTCGACGGCGCGCGCCCAGTTCGTGTTCTACATGCTGGCGCGCGGCGGCCTCGACGAGAAGCGCGTCACCGGCATCGAGGGCGTCGCCGACCGCGATCCCAAGGTCCCCAACGATCCCGAGGCGGCGGCCAATCGCCGGATCGAGATCATCCTCAAAGAGCCCGCCGCATGAAGCGCATCGTCGCGACCCTGACATGGGGCCTGCTCGCCTCGGCGGCGGCCTCGACCGGCGCCCTGGCCGAGGCGCCGGCGACGGCCGTCGCGCCGCCGGCGGCCGCGTCGGGCGTCGCGGCGGGCGGCGAGGCGAAGCCCGTCTCGCCCGAGATCACCGGCAGCCTGCCGGAGGCCGCGCCGGCGGCCGAAGGCGAGGGGCACGCGGCCCCGGCTGCCGAGGGCCATGCGTCCGAGGGCGGCAAGGAGGGCGCGGCGGAGGCCGTCGCCGAGCCGGTCGGCCCCCCGCCGACCCGCCCGCCGATGCCCTTCGACATCATCCGCACCCTGCAATTCCTGCAGGACCAGGTGGCGCGCGGCAATGGCCGCGCCATCCGCGTCCAGTCGATGCTGCTGCGCCATTTCGCGCCGGGCTTCCTCGCCGTGGAGCCTTCGGCCTGGGAGGACCCGCGCAACCGGCGGGCGGCGATCCTCTTCGCCCTGTCCGGCGGTCCGCCGGAAGTGCTGCGCCAGCTGATCGCCGCCAACGCCTTCGACGAGGCGACGAAGCCCCTGGCGGAAGCCGCGCTCGCCTATGTCCTCAACGACGCCAAGCGCGCCGAGAAGCAGCTCGGCGCCTTGCGGCTGGACGGCATGGAGCCGGGCCTCGCGGCGCATATCCATCTCGTTCTCGGTCAGCTGATGCAGACCGACAAGGTGGCGGAGGCGATCGCCCATCTCGACCAGGCCCGGCTTCTCGCGCCCGGCGGCCTGATCGAGGAGGCGGCGCTGCGGCTCGAGGTCGTGCTGATCGACAAGGTCGGCGATCACGAGCGCGCCGATGCCCTGGCGCGGCAGTATTTCGACCGCTTCCCGAAATCCTCCTATGCGGGCAATTTCCTCGCCCGCTTCGCGATGGTCTATGACGATCGCGGCGCCGAGGATGCGGAAGGCGCGCTGGCGAAGGTCTACGACATCGCGACGCGGCTCGACGATGCCGACCGGCGGGCGCTGCTTCTGGCTCTCAGCCGCCGGGCGCTCGTCGCCGGCCATCTGGAATTCGCGCGTCTCGCCGGGGCGGAGGCGCTGAAGATCGAGGGCATGCCGAACGAGGACCTGCAACGCGGCAATCTCTATGCCGTCGCGGCGGCGCTCGCCTCGTCCGATCCCGCGAAAGCCGCCAGCGAATTGCAGTCGATCGACCGGTCGCTGCTGCATCCCGCCGATCTCGGGCTGCTCGATGCCGCCAATTCCGTGCTGACGCATATGGAGGGTCCGGTGGAGGACGGCGTCGGTGCGACGGAGGCGGCGGAACTCGCCTCGTCCCCGACGCTCGAGCGTGCGCAGAAGCTGCTCGAAGCCGTGGCCGGCGATCTTGGAGACAAAGGTAAATGATAGGTTCGATCATCTCCGCCATGCCGACCGTCGATGCGGGCGGCGGCGGCGCGGCTTCGGGCGCCACAAGTGCGGAGGCGGGCGCCGCCTTCGGCGAGGCGGTCAGGAGTGCCGGGGAAGGCAAGGAGCAGCACCCGGGCGCCAAGTCCAGCCATGCCGCCGAGCGCAAATCGGCCAAGGCCGAGGGCAAGCCGGCCGGCAAGGGCGAGACGGACGCCAAGACCGCCGATGCCGAGGACGCGGCGGCTGCGGCGGCGACGCCCGGCGATATTCTCGGCCGGCTGCTCGGCACCGCGATGTTCACGCCCAAACCCGAAGCCACGGCGGATGCCGAGGCCGGGAAGGACGGCAAGTCGGACGACGGCTTGAACGAGCGCATCGTCATCACCACCGTCGTCGACATGGCGGACGGCAAGGCGGTCGGCGAGGACGCGAAGACGCGCGTCTCCTTGCGCGTCCTGAAGATGGAAACCCATTTCGAGCCGCATCTCGACGGGGCGACGCTGGTCGATGCCGAGACGGCGGCCAAGGCCGCCGAATCAGCCGGACCGGCGAGCGCCACCGCGAAGGGGGCGGAGGCTTCGGACGCGAAGACCGTTCGCAAGGGCTTCGAGGAAATTCTTCAGACGCTCGGCCGCCCGGCCGGCGCCGGCGAGGCTTCTCCTGACGGAGGTGAAGGGCAGGGCGACGCGGCCGCCGGGGAGGGCCGGTCCTCGGCCTCGGCCTCGACGAAGGGCCAGGAACGCTCCAAGCCCTCCGGCAACGAGTTCGGCATGGCGTCGGCCGACCAGGCGCGCGGCGAGAACGGCGCGAAGAGCACGGCGGTCGGCCAGATCGTCAGCACGCAGGTCGCCGACCACATCGTGCGTGCCTTCGAGGGCGAGACGCGCGGTTCGGGCGACGCCTCGGCCACCACCCGCAGCGATGCGCCGGGCGCGCAGATCCTGCGGATGACGGCGGGCGGCGCGGCGCTGAAGACCCTGTCGATCCAGCTCCAGCCGCAGGATCTCGGCCGGCTGGACGTCTCGATGCGGCTTATCGACGGCCGTCTCTCGGTGGAGCTCGCCGCCAGCGAGCCCGCGACCGCCCAGGCGCTGGCCGGCGATCGCCATACGCTGCGCAAGCTTCTCGAACATGCCGGCTTCTCGCTGGACGACGCGGCGATCACTATCGTCGCCCGCGATGTCGGACAGACCCTGACGGCCGCCTCGGCATCGGGCACCGCGTCCGGCGACACGCAGGGCCAGCCGGGGCGCTCCGGTGCCCAGGCTGGCAACTTCGGCGAGGGCGCGGCAAGCGGCGGCGACGGCAACCGGCGGGATGATGCCGACCGGCGTCCTTCCGGCCGTCCGGCGCCCGAGGAGCGCCGCGCGCCCGCCGCCGCGTCTGGGAATATCTACCTCTAACGCGCTGGCTCCAACACCGCCCCCGCTCTTTCGCCGGTATCGGACGGTTTCGTTCGTACCGGAGGGAGGGCGGGGGCGCTTTCGTTCGTGGAGACCTGCCGGACATCGGCGAGCGGCGGTCACGATCGAGCATCGACGCAGCCGGATCGCGCGCGACGAAGCGCGCGGCGCCGTCTCTTGACGATCGGTTGGGGCGCTTCGTCCCGTGCTGGTATGAAATGCAGCCGCGCCAGCCTCCTTCCTCCTCGATCGTCGTCAGGCTTTCGCGGGTCTTGTGGTGCCCGCGCCGCAGTGATGCCGAGGCGACACAAGGACGGGTCCGTCGTGTCGGCTTGGTTGACAGATCGTAAAAGGGGCTGGTTCGGGCCTTGTCCAAGGGTGTCACGGAACTTTCGCGAAGCTTAAAATTCACCGCCAAATGCTTGGCTTGGTTGAGTTTTCACCGATTCGTCGAAAGATCTCATTAACCTTATCATGAGTTTTAGGGATAGCTCGCGCGAGCCTTAACTCGTTATCAATGTTCCCACGGCAACCGACGAAACCTGGGTGGGACAGATGATCATAGTGGTCGATGATCGTGAGCTTGTGACGAGCGGATATCAGTCCCTGTTCGGCCAGGAGGGGGTTTCCTCCGCCGGCTTCGGCGTCGGCGAATTCCGCGACTGGGTCGAGAGCGCGCCGGACGGCGACATCTCGGCGGTCGAGGCCTTCCTTCTCGGCGACTTCCCCGAGCGCGGCGCCTTCACCCGCCTCGTCCGCAACCGCTCCAATGCCCCGATGATCGCGCTCGCCGAGACGCGCGCCCTGAATTCGACGCTGGATCTCTTCGCCGCCGGCATCGACGACGTCGTCGCCAAGCCGGTGCATGTGAAGGAAATCCTCGCCCGGGTCGGCGCCATCCGCCGCCGCGACGCTTCGAGCGACCGAGGCCGGACCGTAGTGGACGAGATCTGCGTCTTCTCCGACGGCCGCGACCCGGAAGTCGGCGGCAAGGCGATGATGCTGCCCCGCCGCGAGCGCCGCATCCTCGAATATCTGATCGCCAATCGCGGTCGCCGCGTGTCGAAGCAGCAGCTCTTCAGCGCCATCTACGGCGTGTTCGACGAGAATGTCGAAGAGAACGTCATCGAGAGCCATATCTCGAAGCTGCGCAAGAAGCTGAAGATGCGCCTGGGCTACGACCCGGTCTCCTCCATGCGCTATCTCGGCTACGGCATCGGCGTCTGATTTCCTTCCCTTCTGGTTGCCCGCAAGGCCCGGCCCGCGACGCGCGGTCCGGGCCTTTTCGTTTTAACCAGTTCTACTTTCCGTTTACTTTTCAGCAACTATCCTGGCAGGTCCGCGCAAGCTGCCCCACGTAATCCTGATGCCCGACTCGCAAGCAAAAGGGGCGATCCGGAATGAGCGTCGGCAACATCATGCGGACCAGCACCGCTGGCATGAACGCACAGGCGTCGAAGCTGAGCGTCGTGTCGGAAAACGTCGCCAATGCCGATACCAGCGGCTACAAGCGCTCGGAAACGGAATTCTCCTCCCTGGTCATGCCGCAGACGACCGGCACCTATACGTCCGGTTCCGTGCAGGCGGTGACCCGCAATACGATCAGCCTGGCCGGTAATCTCAATTATACCGGCAATGCGCATGACACGAAGAAGCTCGACCTCGCCGTCGACGGTGAAGGCTTCTTCGTCGTCGGCGACGGCGTGCAGGGTTCGAACGGGAATTTTCTGTCTCGCGCTGGCTCCTTCACGATGCAGGCGGACGGCACTCTGGTGAACGCCGCCGGCTACAGGCTGAGAGGCTACCCGATCGGCACCAACGGTACCGATGCGGTGCTGAACGGCTTCGCCGGCTTGCAAGACGTCAACCTCAATTCCGGTTTGCTGTCGGCAACTCCCAGCACCTCTGGCACTCTGACTTATCCGTTGGACCAGAGCTTCATCACCGGGACCAAGGCGACAAACACCCAGGCCAATTCTTTCTCCACCACAGTTGGCGGTACGGGCGCGGCAAATACCGACACGATGACGTTCAATGTCGTGATGGATGGCACCACCTATCCTGTTTCAGTCGGCAGTGCGACGGGTCTCGCCGGTATCCAGGCTGCCGATGTCGTCAGCGCCATCAACACGGCTGTCGGTGCGAACGTGGCCTCGTTGAGCACATCCGGCAAGCTTGTTCTGACTTCGAAGGGCAGCAACAGCGGTACCGGAAGCACGCTGTCGATCACTGCGCCTTCCAAGGGTGCCGGCGTCGCTTCCACCGTGACGCTATCGGTCACCGGCCTCGATGCCTTCACCGCATCAGGCACTCAGGCTGTCGACCCTGGTGCGAACTCGGCCGCCTTGCCGTCGACCCAATCGACCGTCAGCGCTTCGATGACCGTCTACAACAACGCCGGCGAGGCGGTTAAGCTCGACATCTATTACACCAAGGTCGATGATGCGACGAATACTTGGAAGATGGCGATCTTCGACGGGCGCGACGCAGCGAGCGGTACGGCTACGTCGCCGTTCCCCTACAAGACACCGGCGCTCGCGACCGCCAGTCTCTCTTTCGATCCGGCCAATGGTTACAAGCTGAAAACGATCACGCCGGGTGCCGGCACAGGGCAGATCGATAACAAGGTCCTTTCCGTCAATCTGGCCGCGATCGGAGGTGGGAACTTCAACCTCGACATCGGCAGCACGACGCAGCTTTACAAGCCTTCGAGCCAAGCGCTGACGGCATCCGCCAACGGCAACCCGCCGGAAGTCGTCAAGACGATCTCGGTTGGCGACGACGGTGTGGTCACCGCTCAGTTCACCTCCGGTACGACCCGCGATCTCTTCAAGATTCCGCTCGCCAAGGTCACGAGCCCGGACAGTCTGTCCGCAGTTTCCGGCAATGCGTATCAGGTCGGCGTCGAGTCCGGCACGATCTTGATGGGTACGGGCGGCGCGAACGGCTTCGGCAAGGTCACTGCCGGCGCTCTGGAAGACTCGAATGTCGACCTTGCCACGGAACTGACCAACATGATCACCGCGCAGCGCAGCTACACGGCGAATTCGAAGGTCTTCCAGACGGGTTCGGAAATTCTCGACGTTCTCGTCAACCTGAAGCGCTGATCGGGCCGTCCCAGGTCTTCTCTTCCAAAACTCCGCGAACGCGTGGGGCGGCACGCCGCCCCGCCATTCCTTGTAATCCTCGCGCGGTGCCCTCTCCATGTCGCTCACTTCCGCTCTCAACACCGCCAAGTCCGCCCTCGTGGCGACGCAGGCGCAGACCGCGCTCGTCTCGCGCAACATCGCCAACGTGAACGTGGAAGGAGCGACGCGCAAATATGCCAATGTCGTCACCGGTTCCGGCGGCCGGGTCGAGGTGCGTTCCGTCACGCAGTCGGCGAACACAGTTCTCTTCCGCAACATGCTGGACGCGACGTCCACCCTTCAGCAGTCGACGGCGGTTCAAGGCGGTCTCGACCGCATCAACGAGATGGTCGGCGACATCGCCAACGGCCAAACCCCGGCAGCCCTGATCGGCAAGCTTTCTGATGCGCTGAAAGCCTATGCCGCCTCGCCGACCAGCTACGAGACCGCCCGCGCCGCCTCGAGCGCGGCGAGTGACGTGGCGAAGGCGCTGCAGGAGGGCACCGGGATCGTCGATACGATCCGGCAGGATGCGGACGACAGCCTCGTCCAGGCCGCCAACGACATGAACAGCCTTCTGGCGAAGATCGAAGACCTCAACAAGCAGGTCGTCGCCGGAACCGTCGCGGGTGAGGACATCACCGATCTGTCCGACGCACGGGATCGGGCGGTCGGGGAACTGTCCAAATATGTCGGCGTCACCGTGCAGACGCGTGGCAACAACGATCTGCTCATCTATACCGATTCCGGCGTCACACTGTTCGATAAGGTGCCGCGCACCGTGTCGTTCTCGGGCACGCATCCGATAACCGACGGCGCGGCCGGCGATGCGTTCCGGATCGACGGCGTGCCGGTCACCGGCGACACGGCCCTGATGCCGATCAAGTCCGGCATGGTCGCCGGCCTCGTGGATCTGCGCGATAAGGTCGCCGTCACCTATCAGTCCCAGCTCGACGAGATGGCGCGGGGCCTCGTCTCCGCCTTCAAGGAAAGCGGTCCGGCGGGCGATCAGGCCGGTTTGTTCACCTCGTCCGTCGCCTCGCTCGCGAAGACCTCTACCGTCCTGTCCGCCGGCACCTATGCCCCTGTTGCCGCGAGTTCGACCGTCTCCTTCTCGCTCAACTATGCGGGAGCGGCTTACGCGATCTCGGACACGTTCGCGCCGACGGACAACGCCGCCACGGCCCAGTCGAAAATTCAGGCGAAGATCGACGCCGCGGTCGGCGCGAACAAGGTCACGGTGGCGATCGACTCTTCGACGGGCGCCATCACCTTCACGGCGGCCAGCGTCGCCTCAAAGCCAGCGCTCGGAATCTCGAATGTCAGCACGACGAGCGCCGGCTTCATCGCGGCGAACGCGCCGACCGACAATTCGGTGATCCCCGGTTTCGCGCGCACGATCCAGGTTGCGACGGCCGTCCTGAATGATCCGACCCGCATCCGCGATGGCGTCACCACGACCTACAATACCGGCGCGCTCGCCGGCTATACCACGCGCCTCAATGCGTTGCGCGCCAGCATGGAAGCCGGACAGAGCTTCGGCGTCGGCGCCGATGCCCTGCGGAGCGGCTCGCTGACGGACTTCGCCTCCTCCTCGGTGAGCTGGCTCGCCGAGCAGCGCTCGAAGGCGACGACGGCCACCGACTACAAGCAGACGCTTCTCGACCAGACCAAGGCGACGCTGTCGAACGAGACGGGCGTCAATCTCGATACCGAATCCCTCAAGATGCTCGATCTCGAACGGTCCTATCAGGCCTCGTCCAAGGTGCTGACGACGATCAACGAGATGCTGAAGACCCTGATGGAAGCCATCTGAAGAGCTGATCCAAGATGACCGTCTCCACCCTCTCCATGAACAAGATGACGCTCACGACGCTGCAGACGCTGAAGCGTCAGGCGGGCGACGCGATGCTCGAATATTCGACCGGCCGGCACGTCGATGTCGGGCTGTCGCTCGGCCGTCTCACCGGCACCTCGGTCAGCTACCGCGTTCAGGACACGAGCTTCGACGCCCAGCTCCAGACCAACAAGGTGATCGCCAACAAGCTCGACCAGGCCTACGACATCATGGGCGCGGTCAGCAACGCGGCGGACAGCATCTCCTCCTCGCTGCTCAGCGCCGAGAAGTATCAGCAATATCCGCAGCTTGCCACCTCCGCTCTGGAGCAGCTGCAAGGCAGCCTCAACACCTCGGTCGGCGGCACCTATGTGTTCGGCGGCATGAAGGCCGACACGCCGCCGATCAAGGATGTCCAGGGCGGCATCGAGGCGGCGAAGACGAAGTTCCAGGACTTCCTCACCGCTCTCGGCAAGACGGCCAGTCAGGTGACCGACACCGAGATGAAGGGCTTTCTGAGCGACGCGGGCTATGCCGTCCCGGCCGGCACGCTGACGCCCGCCGGAACGCCCGCGCCGGGCGCCGGCCAGACCTTCCGCTTCCTCGACACGGTGAACGACGCGAACTGGACGACGAACTGGTCGAACGCCTCCAGCGCCGAAACCTTTGCCGGCGTATCGAAATCCCAGACCGTCCAGACCTCGGTCAGCGCCAATCAAGATGCCTTCCGCAAAGTGACGGCGGCCTATTCGATGCTGGCGGCGATCGGCGGCGAGGATCTCAGCGAGGCGGCCAAGAAGGCGCTGACGCGCTCGGCGGCGGAGATCCTCGAAGTCGGAAAGCCGGGGATCACCGCGCTCCGCGCCGCCGTCGGCGATCGGCAGAACGTGGTGACGGCCGCGAACACGGCCGTCACCAGCCAGCAGGACATCGTGCAGAAGGCTTTCAACGATCTGGAAGGCGTCGACCAGACCGAGGCGGGAACGCGCTACCAGAACCTGGAGACCCAGCTCCAGGCCGCCTACACGATCACCGGCCGCCTCCAGAAGCTGTCGATCCTCGACTACCTCTGAGCCGGGTCCCTCCATCCATGCCTTCGCTCCGGTCTCGCGGCCGGAGCCTCAAGAACTGCCATAACAAGGAAGCGGCATGTATCAATTCTCGTATTCCGAGATCAGGCAGGACAGCGGTGCCGACGCGCGCGAGCGCGAGCGGCAGGCCCTCGACCGGGCCATCGAGCTCATGGAACGGGCCGAGACCGCGGGCGTCCATTCCGCCGAAAGCGTCGAGGCGATCTACGCCACGCGCACGCTGTGGAGCATCCTGGTCGAGGATCTGGCGAGCCCCGACAATTCGCTGTCGGAGGAGCTGCGGGCGAGCCTCATCTCCATCGGCCTCTGGGTGATGCGCGAGGCGGAATCCATCCGCCTCGGCAAGTCGACGAGCTTCCGCGGGATCATCGACGTCACGACCCTGATCCGCGAAGGGCTGGAATGACCATGGCGACCCTCAAGCTTTCCCTGCGGCCCGGCGAGCGGATCTTCATCAACGGCGCGGTGATGCGCGTCGATCGCAAGGTCTCGCTCGAACTCCTGAACGATGCCACCTTCCTGCTCGAAAGCCACGTCATGCAGCCGTCCGACGCGACGACGGCATTGCGCCAGCTTTACTTCCTCATCCAGACCATGCTGATCGCGCCGGAAACGGCGGCGGAGGCGACGGACGCCTTCCGCAAGACCTATCCGCTGCTGATGGCGGCCTTCTCCAATCCGGGCGTGCGTAGCGGGTTGATGGACGTCGCCGATCAGGTGGAGCGCGCGCGGCCCTTCGAGGCGCTGCGCACCTTGCGCGCCCTCATCCCGATCGAGGACGCCATCCTCGCGGGCGGCGGCGCCAAGACCGGCGTGCCCGCCGCCCATCCTGCCCTGTCCGCGGATGAGCCGCGGCTGATGGAGAAGACCGCATGACGACGGTAACGTCCGCCAGCTCGGCCACGGCCAGCACCACGACGACGACTTCCACCACCAAGACCGACAAGGAGAAGGCGGCGCTCGACTACAACGCCTTCCTGCAGCTTCTCGTCGCCCAGATGAAGAACCAGGATCCGCTGAACCCGTCCGATCCGACGCAGCAGCTGAGCCAGCTCGCCTCCTTCTCGAATGTCGAGCAGTCGATCAAGCTGAACGACAAGCTGACGACCCTCATCACCACCTCCTCGCTCTCCCAGGCGGACGGCATGATCGGCCGAACGGTCACGTCCTCGGACGGCCAGACGACGGGCGTCGTGAAATCCGTCAGCCTCAAGGACGGCGCGATGACGGCGGTGCTCACCAGCGGCAAGACCGTCGCGCTGGGCACCGGCATCACGGTGGAATGACGCCGTGAACGAGGCCGACGCCATCGATATCGTCCAGTCCGCGATCTGGACCGTCGTCATCGCCGCCGGGCCCGCCGTCGTGGGGGCCATGCTGGTCGGCATCGTCATCGCCCTGTTCCAGGCGCTGACGCAGATCCAGGAAGTGACGCTGACCTTCGTGCCGAAGATCATCGCGATCTTCGTCATCATCGCCTTCACGGCCTCCTTCACCGGCGCGCAGATCTACAGCTTCACGCAGGAAAGCTATTCGCGCATCGAGCACGGCTTCTAGCCTCGGCGCGCATCCGTTCGGCCCGCATTCCCGGCGCCGTCTCCGTTCCCCCGGAGGCGGCGCCGTCGCATTTCCAGCCCGGCTCAAGCCATTCGGCGGAGAAAGCAGGGGAGAGCCGCGAGATGCATCATTCTCCTCGCGCGCCGCCTTTCTCGACGGGAGCATGAGGCTCCCCGGAGTTGCCGATGGCCGTTGTCGACACAGTCAAGCTCGCGCCGCCCACCGCCGGGGCCAGCCGGCGCGATATCGGTTTCGCGATCGGCATCGTCTTCATCATGGCGGTGCTCTTCGTTCCGATCCCGCCCTTCATCATCGATTTCGGGCTGGTGATCTCGATCTCGCTCTCCGTCCTGATCCTGATGGTGGCGCTGTGGATCGAGAAGCCGCTGGACTTCTCGTCCTTCCCGACCGTCCTCCTCATCGCCACCATGCTGCGCCTGTCGCTGAACATCGCGACGACGCGCGTCATCCTCAGCCATGGCAACGAGGGCCATGACGCGGCCGGTCACGTCATCGGCGGCTTCTCGCAATTCGTCATGGGCGGCGACTTCGTCATCGGCCTCGTCGTCTTCGCCATCCTCATCACCGTCAACTTCCTCGTCATCACCAAGGGCGCGACGCGTATCGCGGAAGTCGGCGCGCGCTTCACCCTCGACGCCATCCCCGGCAAGCAGATGGCGATCGACGCCGATCTTTCGGCCGGCCTCATCGACGAGCGCCAGGCGCAGCTGCGCCGGCGCGAGCTGGAGGAGGAAAGCTCCTTCTTCGGCTCGATGGACGGTGCCTCGAAATTCGTCCGCGGCGACGCGATCGCCGGCCTGATCATCACCGCCGTCAACATCTTCGGCGGCATCGTCATCGGCATCACCCGCCACGGCATGGACGCGGCCACCGCCGCCGACGTCTTCGTCAAGCTCTCCGTCGGCGACGGTCTCGTCACCCAGATCCCGGCGCTGATCGTGTCGCTCGCCGCCGGCCTCCTCGTCTCGAAGGGCGGCACGCGCGGCGCCGCCGAAAAGGCGATCATCTCGCAGCTCGGCTATTATCCGCGCGCCATGATGGTCGCGGCGGTGCTGATGGGCATTCTCGCCCTCCTGCCGGGCCTGCCCTTCCTGCCCTTCATGCTGGCCGCCGCCGGGCTCGGCGCCGTCGCCTATACCGTACCGCGCCAGCGCGCCGCCGCCGAAAGGGCCGAGGCGGAGGAGAAGCGGCAGATCGAGGCCGCCAAGGTCGAGACGGAGCGCCAGTCGGTGAAGGAATCGCTGCGCATCGTCGAGGTCGAGCTGGTGCTCGGCAAGCAGATGGCGGCCCATCTCGCCTTCTCGCGCGACGAACTCGGCAATCGCGTCGGCAAGATGCGCCGCCGCTTCGCCTCGCGCTACGGCTTCGTCGTGCCGGAGATCAAGCTGTCGGACGATCTGTCCGTCGAGCCGAAGTCCTACGAGATCAAGGTCCATGGCACGGTGGTCGCCAGCCAGCCGCTGCGCCTCGGCGAACTCTTGATCGTCCTCGGCGACAGCCCGGTGCCGGACATCCCGCACGATCTGACCAAGGAGCCGGCCTTCGGCCTGCGCGCCGCCTGGGTCTCGGAAACCTTCGCCTCCGCCGCGCGCCGCGCCGGCTTCGAGCCGGTGGACACGCTCTCGATCATCCTCACCCATCTCTCGGAGGTGATCCGCAACAATCTCGCGCATCTCCTGTCCTACAAGGACATGCGCTCGCTGCTCGATCGGCTGGAGCCCGAATACAAGCGCCTGACCGAGGAGATTGTGCCGACGCACATGTCCTATAGCGGCCTCCAGGCGGTGCTGAAGCTGCTCCTCGCCGAACGCGTCTCGATCCGCAACCTGACGCTGATTCTCGAGGCCATCGCCGAGATCGCGCCGCATGTCCGGCGTTCGGAGAAGATCGTCGAGCATGTGCGCATGCGCATGGCGCAGCAGATCTGCGGCGATCTCCTGCACAAGGGCCAACTCGGCGTCCTCAGGCTCGGCAATCGCTGGGATCTCGCCTTCCATCAGGCCCTGAAGCGCGACGCGAAGGGCGATGTCATCGAGTTCGACATCGATCCGCGCCTCGTCGAGCAGTTCGCGGGCGAGGCCACGAAGGTCATCCGCGAGAAGACCGACCAGGGCGAGAGCTTCGTGCTCGTCGCCTCGCCGGACGCGCGCCCCTATGTGCGGATGATGATCGAGCGCATCTTCGTCAATCTGCCGGTGCTGTCGCATCTGGAGATCGCGCGCGGCGTCGACATCAAGCCGCTCGGCTCGATCTCGTAAGGGGCCGGGCCGTGAACGGCGACACGACGGCGACGATCATCTCGCTGTTCCTGATCTTCTGCCGGGTCGGCAGCTGCCTGATGCTGCTGCCGGGCTATTCCTCGCTCCGCGTGCCGGTGCAAGTCCGGCTCTTCATCGCGGTCGCCGCCTCGCTGGTGATCGCGCCCGGCCTGATGCCGGACCTCAAGGCCCTGATGCTGCCGGCCGGCGACGACGCCCGCCTGTCGCTCATCGTGACCGAGATCCTGAACGGCGCGCTGATCGGCCTTCTCGGCCGCGTCTTCATGATGGCCCTGCAATTTTCGGGCACTTTCGTCGCCAATGCGATCGGCATGGGCCAGGCCTTCGGCGTCGCGGTGGACGAGCAGGAGCCGGCGGTCGCCTCGCTCGTGACGCTCGCGGCGACGGTGATGATCTTCTCGCTCAATCTCCACGCGGAGATCCTTCGGGCGCTCGTCGCCTCTTATGGCGCGATGCCTGTCGCGGCGGGCTTTGGCGCGCGGGCGAGCCTCGTCTCGCTGACCGACAATCTCGACGACACGTTCATGCTGTGCCTGCGCATCGCCAGCCCCTTCGTCGTCTATGCGGTGATCGTCAATTTCGCGATCGGCCTGATGAACAAGATGACGCCGCAGATCCCGATCTACTTCATCTCCATGCCCTTCGTCGTCGCCGGCGGCATGGTGCTGCTCGGCTTCGCGGTCGGCGACTTCCTGCGGCTCTTCGTCGACAGCTTCCAGCACTGGGTCTTCAACGGATGAGCGCCGAACGGGAGCGGGCCAACCGCCTGCACCGCCTCCTCGAAGTGCAGGCGCGCAAGCGCAAGCTCACCGAATGGCGCCTTGCCGAACTCGCGCGCGAGGGGGCCGAGCTCCAGGCGACCAGCGCGGAGATCCTCGAAAGCCTCGGCACCCATTCGCTGCTGAACGGGCTGTTCCTGGAGGGGAGGGCCTCGGCGCTCCGCCGCAACGAGGCGAAGATCGTCGCCAATCGCCAGAGCCGCGAGGAGACGGGGCGCGAGCTCGTCGAGGCGCAGCGCATCGAGAAGCGTATGGCGCGGGCCGTGGACGACGCCGAGACGGCCGCACTGCGCCGCGAGGAGCGCGAGGAGCTGGAACTGGCGCTCGACGACTATCTCGCCGCCGGGCGCGCAAGCCTCGAATAAGACCGCGCCTCTACAAGTTTCCCGGACTTCAGGAGACGGATGCGACGATGACCGGCATCAAGGCGATCGGAGCGGCGGGAGGGCTGCAACCCCTGACGGCGCCCTCGGTTTCGGGCGGTGATCCGGCCTCGCGGGCGCTGCCCTACAACATGGTGTCGCGCGGCTCGAAGAGCGGCCAGATGACGCCGGCCCAGCAGTTCGAGAGCTTCGTGCTCCAGAGCTTCATCGAGCCCATGCTGCCGAAGAGCGACTCCTCCTATTTCGGCGAAGGGACGGCGGGCTCGATCTGGAAGTCCATGCTGGCCGAACGGCTCGGCGCCGAGATGGCGGCCGCCGGCGGCATCGGCATCGCCGACCTCGTCGAGAAGCGCAACGCCTCGATCGAGGCGGCGGCGAAGGCCGAGGACGGCCTCGCCCGCGAAGCGGTCGCGGTCAAGGGCGCCAGTCTCGGCAAGCCCGGTTCGCTCTGACATCCAATTCGGTGCCCGGCGTCGCAGCGGCGCCTATCAGGAAGGCAAGCAGGTGGAAGCGGTTCTCATTCAGGCGATCAACCGTCTCGAAGGCATTCTCGTGGGCGAGACCGAAGCGTTGCGCGACGGGCGCCATGTCGATCTCGCCGAGATCAGCAATCGCAAGAATCACAGCCTTCTGGAAATGACGCGCATCTCGCGCGGTCTCGGCCCGGAGCTGATGACGGACGAGCTGCAGGGCCGCCTCGGCACGCTGCGCGACCGTCTGGAGGAGAACCGCCGCGTCCTGTCCCTTCACATGGAAGCGGCGTCCGAGATCTCCGGCATCATCGCGCGCGCGATGAAGGACGCTGAGTCGGACGGCACCTATGCCGCCTCCGTCGGCGGCGTGAAGCGCGAGCAATGATCAAGCTCCTCGCCATCGGCCTCTGGGTCTGCGTCGCCTCGCTCGGCGCGAGCTATGTCACGGCTTCGATGCAGGGGCCCAAGGTCGAGGAACACAAGGAGCCGACCTATTTCAACGGGCTCGACTGGCGCAAGACCGAAAGCATCACCGTGCCGATCCTGACCAGCGACAAGATCGCCGGCTATGTCCTTGCCCGCTTCGTCTATACGATCGACGGCGAGATCGGCAACAAGCTCGCCGTGCCGCCGGATTCCTTCATCCTGAACGACGCCTTCGCGGCGGTCTACCAGACCTCCGGCTTCGACTTCCAGCATCCCGAGAAATACGACCTCGAAGGCCTGAAGAAGAGCATCAAGGAAACGGTCAACAAGCGCTACGGCCAGGAGCTCGTCCACGAGGTGATGGTCGAGCAGTTCGACTTCCTGCCGAAGGACGACATGGCGCCGAAGACCGCGTCCAAATAGGCGAGGTTTCAACCTTCGTTAACGATGAATCGATAACGTCCCGACGGCGCCGCCACGGGGCGTCCATTCCCATGGAACGCGCGGGCCTATGGTTTCGACCCTTCTCGGCTACAAGCTCTATGCCAGCAACATGTCGAAGACGCTGGAGCGTCTCGAGAACACGGCGACCGTCAAGCGCGACACGGAATATTATAACTCGCATATCGGCAAGGTCACCTCGGTCGAAGACTTCCTCGACGATTACCGGCTCTATTCCTATGCGATGAAGGCCTATGGCCTGGAGGACCAGATCGCCTCGAAGGGCCTGATCCGCAAGGTGCTGCAAAGCGACCTGTCCGATTCCACCTCCTTCGCCAACAAGCTGACGGACAAGAAATATCGCGACTTCGCCGCGGCCTTCAGCTTCGGCGCGACCAGCGCCACGGACACGAAGGCGGCGCAGTCCTCCGCCCAGACGGAATCGCTGGTCGATTCCTATTCCGAGCGCCGCGTGCGCCAGGGAACGGCGGCCGCCGCCAAGACGAATGCCTATCAGGCCGCGATCGGCAATGTCGCCTCGGTCGACGATCTCTTGAACAACACGACGCTCTACGACGTCGTGCTGTCTTCGATCGGCGCCGATCCCGACACGACCTCCAGCAGCTTCGTCCGTCAGGCGCTGACCGGCACCTTGCCGGCCAACACGTCCGTGGCGAACCCGAAATGGCTGACGCTGCACGAGAAGTTCAATTTCAACGCCGACGGCAGCTTGGTCTCGGGCAAGACGGCGCAGGACGCCGGCAAGACCAATCAGCTGATCTACGACTACAACGTCGCGACCGACAACAACACCAACAGCTACGCGGCGGCCTTCAACACCAGTTATTATACGAGCAAGGTCGCGGCCGGCAGCACCATGACCGCTTCCGACCTTCTGAACGATCCGCGCCTCTTCGAATATGTCGCGACCGCCTACGGCTTCGACGCGTCGGCCGAGACCCCGTCCTATTTCTACAACATCCTGACGAGCGACGCAGCGGATTCGACGAGCGCCTACAGCCAGCTGATGGCGAGCTCGACGGCGACGACGGCGCGCAAGGAACAGTTCACCAGTCTGAGGGCGGTGTTCGGCTTCAACACCGATGGCAGCGCCAAGGCCGGCGGCATGCAGACGGCGGCCCAGCAGACGACGCTGACCGATGCCTATTTCAAGAACTACGCCGTGGTCGCGACCTCGAAGGACGCCAAGCAGACCAGCGCCTTCAAGTATCTGCTCGACGGAATCAACTCGGTCACGGATCTCCTGAAGGACAACGGCGCCTTCGGCCATGACGCGCTCAACTACGCCCTGAAGGCCTTCGACATCGATCCGGACGAGACCTCGCTCTATCAGGTGCGCCGGGTGCTGACGAGCGACGTGTCCGATCCGGACAGCTATGTGAACCGGCTGAAGGACGAGCGCTTCGTCAAGCTCGCCGCCGCCTTCAACTTCGATGCCGACGGCAAAGTCGCGACGCAGCGGCTGGTCCAGTCGACCACGGCCCAGACCACCACGGGCCAGAAATATCTGCAAAGCTTCGGCGACAATCTGACGACGGCCAAGAAGGACGTCATCAAGACGGAGACCAAGGCCTATCTCACCGCCATCGGCGGCATGTCCTCGTTGGACGACCTCCTCGCCGACCAGAAGACCCTCGATTTCGCGCTGAAGGCCTATGGCCTCGACAAGAAGAATCTGTCGACCGCCGACGTCAAGAAGATCCTGACGAGCGATCTCTCCGACAAGAAGAGCTTCGCCTATTCGGTGGACGACGGGTCCTATGTCGCCTTCGCCCAGGCCTTCAACTTCAACAGCGCGGGAACGGTGACGCGGACGACCAGCGGCGTGCAGAGCGGCGCGTCGGTGCTGACCACCGAGAACCGCTTCCTCCTGCAGACTCTGGAGACCAAGGCGAGCGACGACGGGCAGGAGGGCGTGCGGCTCGCGCTCTACTTCAAGCGCGTCGCGCCGACCGTGACCTCCTATACGGGCGTCCTCGCCGACAAGGCGCTGCTGAAGGCGGTGATGACCGCCTATAGCCTGCCGGACGGATTCTCGCAGCTCGACACGGATCAGCAGGTCTCGATCCTGGAGAAGAAGTTCAAGATCGAGGATTTCAAGGACACGAAGAAGCTCGATAAGATGATCACGAGTTTCTCGGCGCTCTACGACGTCGCGGATGCGGACACGACCAACGCGAACTCGCCGATCCTCGCGCTGTTCGGCGGCTCGTCGGGTTCCGGCTCGGCCGCCAACTCGATCCTGTCGCTCCTCTGACGACGATCGATCGCGGCCCGCGACCGCGAGATCTTCGCCCGGCCCGATTGGGTTTCGTCATTCCGCCCCCGCGTCAGCGATGATGCCGCGAGAGCGACGCCACGTCTCCGCAACGGTGCGATACGGCAGCGTGTGGGGATCTCGCCACCTGTCCGTTCGCTTCCGCAGCGGGGTAGGGGAGGTCGGCGATCAAACGGCGAGACGATCGAGAAAGCGTCTCGGCGGTCGACCGAGCCGTAGCGGCCAGCGTTTCAACCGCCTCAGTCGCCGATCGCGTAATAGGGGCCCTTGAGGCGGCGCAGGCTGTCGGCGTCGAGTTCGATCAGGTCGCCCTCGACCGTGACGCCCATTTCCGCGACGTGCTCCCAGACGATCCGCCCGGCGCGCACCGTGCCCTCGTGCTCGTCGAAGACGCGGACGAGGCCGTCCTCGGCCGCGATCGGGGCGAAGCAGCGGATGCGCAGGCCGGCGGGCGAGCGGTCGAGAATCGCGCAATCGGCCAGGAAGGCATGATCGGCGCTCAGCACCTTGCCGGGCCGCAGCCGCGTGCGCAGGCGCGGCGCCGCGCGCCGCTCGCCGCGAGGCCTCCGCGACGACGAAAGCCCGAAGAGGCCGCGCCAATCGATCATGCTGCGAGTCACCGCTATTCGTCCTTGCGAAAGCATAACATGCGACGGGCCCGCCCGTTTCGGGTTCGAAGGCCTGTCCTCCCGCAAGGTAAATGGTCCGTCGACGCGAAGGTTTGCTCTTGTCCGTTCGTTAACCCTGTCGATCGGTAAATATCGGGCGCTATTCGTCTCAAATCGAAAGCATTAACCACGCCGGAGCACTCTGGATCGCAGTCCAAGCCTCCCGGTGTCCCGATGTCCGCGCTCCGTCGCCCGCCCGCCATTCCCGACGATTTCGAGGATTTCCTCGACGATGTGCTGCGCACCGGCCCGACGCGGCGAGCCGTCCTCAAGGCGCGGGGCGCGGAGGGGGCGAGCCTTCTCGACAAGGCGCTTCTCGGTCTCGTCACGCTGGGCTCGGTCGCCTTCTGCGGCTTCGCCATCACGATGACGGTGCACGATCCCGAATATTTCTCGCGCGAGATCATCGCCTCGATCCAGCGCAAGGATCTCGACCCGATCACCACCGGCAGCATCGCGCCGCCGGCCGAGGCGGCGAGGCCGGCCGCCACCGACAGCCTGCCGGTGCCAGCCATCGCGCGCGGCACGGCGCTGAAGGCGGACGACTATCAGATCGTCACGGTCTTCGACGAGGAGGCGATCCTCGCAACCAACGACGAATTGCTGCGGGTCAAGGTCGGATCGGTCCTGCCGGGCCTCGGCACGGTCCGCAAGCTCGTGCCGGACGTGGCCGGCGGCTCGGTCGTCGCCGACAATGCCGTGCTGAAGGGCCTCGTCCAGCGCTGAGCGCTATTTGCGTTCCAGCAGCAGACGGCCCTCGGTCTGAATCTTCTCGCGCAGCTTGTTGGCGAGAGCGGCGAGGACCGTCGGCAGGTCGAGTTCGACATGGACCTGGTCGTCCAGGATATCGAGGCGGCCGACCACGGCCTGGCCGAACATGCCGGCGCGGAAATCGAGATGATCGCCGGTCCAGGTGTCCTGGAATTTCAGCATGCCGCCGACGGCCTTGTCGCGCAGGTGGCCGAAGCCGTCGGTGATGCGCTGGCGCGCGGCGTCGCGGCCGAGCTTGTGGGGAATGTCGATCCGGATCGTTTCGGCCATGGCGCGCGGCGCGTCTCCATCTTGTCCGAACCGATATGGTTCTCGGCGCGGCGCCGCGCAACGGGGGGCGGCCGCCAAAGGCGAAGAGGCCCGGATCGACGGTCGATCCGGGCCTCTTCGATTCTCGTCAGGCGAAGGCGGTGCCGGTCCTCGGCGCGCCGCCGCCATTGCGGTTCGGCCGGCGCCGGCCGCGATTGCGCTTGGCGCCGTCGCCGGCATCCGCCTTGGCGGCGCGCGGCGGCGGATTGGGCCCGCGCGACTGGCGGCCCGGATGGGCGCGGGCCGGGGCGGGGGCCGGACGGCTCGGGCGCGGGGCCCGCTCCTCGCGCGCCGCGCCTTCGGGCACCACGATGTCGCTTTCCTTCGGATCGAAGCGAAGGCCCGTGATCTTCTCGATCGCCTTCAGCTTCAGGCGCTCCGACGGATCGACCAGCGCCACGGCGACGCCGGACTTGCCGGCCCGCGCCGTGCGGCCGATGCGGTGCACGTAGCTTTCCGGCTCTTCCGGCAGGTCGAAATTCACGACATGGCTGATGTCGTCGACATGGATGCCGCGTGCCACGATATCGGTCGCGACGAGAACGCGCATCTGGCCGGAATGAAAGGCGGAAAGCGCCTTCTGGCGGGCGCCCTGGCTCTTGTTGCCATGGATCGCCATGGCCTCGATGCCGGCCTTGCCGAGATCCTCGGCGAGGCGGTTCGCGCCGTGCTTGGTGCGGGTGAAGACGACGACCTTATCGACGCCCGGCTCGCCGAGATGGCGGATCAGCCAGTATTTCTTGGCTTTCTGCGGCACGAGCCAGACGCTCTGGTCGATCTTCTCGACGGTCACGACCTCCGGCGTCACCTCGACGCGCACCGGCTCCTTCAGGATCTTGGCGGCCAGCGAGGCGACGTTCTGCGGCATGGTGGCCGAGAAGAGCAGCGACTGGCGCTTGGCCGGCACCGCCTTCACGATCCGCGTCACGTCGCGGATGAAGCCCATGTCGAGCATGCGGTCGGCCTCGTCGAGGACGAGATGGCTGATGGCCGAAAGCTCGATCGCGCCCTGCTCGAGAAGGTCGAGGAGACGACCGGGCGTCGCGACGACGATCTCGACGCCGCGCGCCAGGGCTTCGGCCTGCGGCCGAGCGCTGACGCCGCCGAAGACGGTGGCGTATTTCAGCTTGGTGCGGTCGGAGAGCTTCTTGATGGTCTCGGCGATCTGGAGGGCCAGTTCGCGCGTCGGCGCGAGGATGAGCGCCAGCGGGCGCTTCGGCGCGGCGCGCTGGCCGGATTTCAGCAGGGCGTCGAGCAGGGGCAGCGCGAAGGCGGCGGTCTTGCCGGTGCCGGTCTGGGCGATGCCGAGAACATCGCGGCCCTGGAGCTGCGGGGGGATCGCCTGCGCCTGGATCGGCGTCGGCGTGGTGAGCTCGGCACGCTCCAGCGCGGCGAGCAGGACATCGGCGAGGCCGAGGTCCTTGAAGAGAATCTGAGTCAAAAGCGGCTTTCGAGATTGGCAGAACAGACGTCCCGCGAATGTTCGACCGCTTTCGCGCTTGAAAGACGATCGAAACGGGCCGCGTCGGTTGCTATGGACCGATGGCGCTCGCCTGCGAAGCCGATCCTTGGAAGAGACCGGGAGCAAAGGAGGGAGCGCAGCGCGTCGCGGCGTGAGGCCTCCATATCGGCCCCTTTGTGCGCCGCGTCAACCGCCTTCGACGGGTATCGGCCGTTTCAGCCGCCGAGCTCGGCTTGCAGCATCTCCAGTTCCAGCCATTCGTCCTCGGCCTTGGCGAGTGCCGCGCGATCCTTCTCCAGAGCTTTCGCCAATTCGTCGAAGCGCTTCGGGTTCTTGGCGAAAAGCGCCGGGTCCGCCATTTCGGTCTCGGTCTTGGCGATCGCCTTTTCGAGCCGCGCGATCTCCTTCGGCAGGTTGTCGAGCGCGAATTTCTGCTTGAAGGACAGTTTCGTCGGCGCCGCCGCCGCTTTCGTGCCGGCAGCGCCGGGCGCGGCCTTCGGGCTCTCCTCGCGCTTCGCCTTCTCCTGGCTGGCCGCCGTCCGCCGCTGGATCAGCATGTCGGAATAGCCGCCGGCATATTCGATCCACCGACCTTCGCCGGCGGGGGCGATGGTGGAGGTGACGGTGCGGTCGAGGAAGTCGCGATCGTGGCTGACGAGGAGCACGGTGCCCGGATAATTGGCGACGAGCTCTTCCAGGAGATCCAGCGTCTCCATGTCGAGATCGTTGGTCGGCTCGTCCAGCACCAGGAAATTCGCCGGCGTCGCCAGGGTCTTGGCAAGGAGAAGGCGCGCCCGCTCGCCCCCCGACAGCATGCCGACCGGCGTGCGGATCTGTTCCGGGGAGAACAGGAAGTCCTTCAGATAGCCGACGACATGGCGTAGCTCGCCATTCACCATCACCTGGTCGCCGCGCCCGTCGGTGAGATTGTCGGCGACGGAGGCACCGTCGCGCAGCGCCGCGCGCTTCTGATCGAGAAAGGCGAGGTCCAGATTGGTGCCGCGCCGCACGCGGCCCTGATCGGGCTCCGTCTCGCCGATCAGCATCTTCAGAAGGGTCGTCTTGCCGGCGCCGTTCGGGCCGACGAAGCCGATGCGGTCGCCGCGCAGGATGCGGGTCGAGAAGTCCTTCACGAGGACGCGCTCGCCATAGGCCTTGGTCACCGCCTCGGCCTCGACCACCAGCTTGCCGCTTTCGCGCGTCTCGCCGGCCTGCATCACCACGTTGCCGGTGGCGCGGCGGGCGTCGCGGCGCTCCTGGCGCATCGTGTGCAGGGCTTCGAGGCGGCGCTGGTTGCGCGTGCGCCGCGCCGTCACGCCGTAGCGCAGCCAATGTTCCTCGCGCTCGATCTTGGCGCTCAGCTTCTGAAGGTCGCGCTCCTCCTCTTCCAGCACCTTATCGCGCCAGCGCTCGAAGCTGCCGAAGCCCTCGTCCAGCCGGCGCACGGCGCCGCGATCCAGCCAGACGGTGGCGGTGGTCGTCTTCTCCAGGAACCGCCGATCGTGGCTGATGACGACGACGGCGCTCCTCAGGCCGGCGACTTCGCCTTCCAACCATTCGATCGTTGGGAGGTCGAGATGGTTGGTGGGCTCGTCGAGGAGCAGGATGTCGGGCTCGGGCGCCAGGACCCGCGCGAGCGCCGCGCGCCGCGCCTCGCCGCCGGAAAGGTCCTGCGGCCGAGCGTCGGCTCGAAGTCCCAGCGCCTCGATGCAGAAGGTGACGCGATAGGGATCGTCGGCCGGGCCGAGACCGGCCGCGACATAGGCCTCGACGCTCGGCGCGTCGCCGAAATCCGGCTCCTGCGCCAGATAGCGCACGGTGGCGGCGGGCTTGCGGAAGACCTCGCCGCCATCCGGCTCGACGCGGCCGGCGGCGATCTTCAGCAGCGTCGACTTGCCCGAGCCGTTGCGGCCGACAAGGGCGATGCGATCGCCCGGCAGGACGTTCAGCTCGACGCCGGAGAGGAGGGGCGTGCCGCCGAAGGTCAGCCGGACGCCGTCGAGACGAAGCAAGGGAGGGGGTGCCATGGCCGGCTTCTAGCCGATGCCGTTCGGGAGAGGAACCGCTTCCGTCTTGTTCCCAGCTAAGGGTAATGGCATTTACCCGCCGATTCCATGGAGATTCCATAGTGGCGACGATCGAGATCATCATCCCTGAAAAAATGCTGGAATGGGTGCGGGCCCAGGTCGAGGAGGGATTCTATGTCGATGCCGGCGACTATATCCGCCACCTGATCCGCAACGACCAGATGGTCGAAGGCGAGGAATTCGTCGAGCTGGTGGAGTTCGAGGAAGCGCTGAACCAGGGCCTGCTCGGCCATGCCGAGGCGACCGTGATCGAGGCCGAGGAAGTTGCCGCGTCCGAGGACGAAGGCAAGCCCTCCGGCAAGAAGCAGGGCAAGAAGCGCTAAAGCGCAGCCTGAACCCCGCGCCCTCGCGCCCGGCGGCTATTCCGCCGGGGCGGGGAGGGCGGCGCGCTCGGCCGCCGCGATGTCGCGATGCAGCGCCGCCGTCCGTTCCGAATTCGGCTGCGAGAAGCGGCCGAGCAGGAGATAGGCGACCGGGGTGACGTAGAGCGTCGAGAAGGTCGCGAGGCCGAGTCCGCCGACGATCACATAGCCGAGCGCGACGCGCGCCTCGGCTCCGGCGCCGCTGGCGAAGATCAGCGGCACGCCGCCGACGACGGTCGCGATCATCGTCATCATCACCGGACGCAGCCGGATCAGCGCTGCCTTCTCCACCGCCTCGCGCAGACCCATGCCCTCCTCGCGCAGCTGATTGGCGAATTCCACGACGAGGATGCCGTTCTTCGCCATGATGCCGACGAGCAGCACCAGGCCGATCTGGCTGTAGAGATTGAGGCTGATGCCGAAGAAGGCGAGGGCGAAGACCGCGCAGGCCACGCCGAGCGGCACGGTGGCGATGATGATCAGCGCCGAGACGAAGCTCTCGAACTGCGCGGCGAGCACCAGGACGATGACGACGATGGCGAAGCCGAAGACGACGGCGAGGCCGTTCGAGGTCTGTTGCAGCGTCGCGGCCTCGGCGAGCGGCACGAGCCGCATCGAGTCGGGAAGTTCCGTGCGCGCCAGCGCCTCGACATCCGCCCAGCCGCTGGCGATCGGCGTGCCTTCCGGCAGGTCGGCGGCGAGCGTCACGGCGCGCGAGCGGTTCTCGCGATTGAGCGAGGGCGCGATCGGGCGCTCCTCCACCTTCGCGATGGAGGACATCGGCACCAGCCGGCCGTCGCGCGTCTTCAGGAAGATATTGGCGAGATCGCCGGGATCGTTGACCGGATGGCCGGTCGCGACGATGCGGATCGGCACGGACTTGTCGTCGAGAAAGGTGCGGCCGGTCTCGCGCCCGTCGAGCAGCGCCTGCATCGCCTCGGCGAGCCCGTCGATATCGACGCCGAGATCGGAGGCGCGGATGCGGTCGACCACGACGGAAAGCTGCGGCTGCGCCGCCTCCACCGCCAGCTGCACCCGGCCCCAGCGGCCGTCGCGCTCCATGGCGCTCTTGAAGCGCTCCGCCGCGTCGGCGAGCTCCTCGTAATTCTGGCCGGCAATGGCGAATTGCAGCCCCTGGCCGCCGCCGCGAATGCCGAGCGAGTTCGGCTGGATCGCGACCGCGCGCACGCCCGGAATGCCGGCGAGCTGCCGGTTCACCTCGGCGACGATCTGCTGCTGGCTGCGCTCGCGCCGATCCCAGTCGGCGAGCGACATCACGAGAAAGCCGGAATTGGCGGAGCCGCGCCCCGCCGTCGCGTAGATGTTGGTCGCCTCGCCGCTCTTCACATAGGGCAGGAGCACGTCCTCCACCTGCCGCATCTGGGCGGCGGTATAGTCGACGCTGGCGCTCTGCGGCGCGGTGATGCGCATCAGCGCGACGCCGCGATCCTCGGACGGGGTCAGTTCCTGCGGCAGGGTCTGGAAGGTCAAATAGGCGGCATAGGAGAAGAGGGCGGCCACCACGACGACGACGAGCGGAAAGGCGAGGCAGGCGCGGATCGTCACGGCGTAGAAACCGGCGAGCCCGGCGCCGAGACGGCGGATGCCGCGCGACAGGAGGCCCGGCGGGCGCTCGCTCTCCTTCGGCTTCACGAAATGCGCCGCGAGCATCGGGCAGAGCGTCAAAGCGACGAAGGCCGAGATGACGACGGCGACGGCCAGCACATAGCCGAATTCGCGGAACAGCCCGCCCGCCGCGCCCGGCAGGAAGGAGATCGGCACGAAGACGGCGGCGAGCGTCGCGGTGGTGGAGATCACGGCGAAGAAGACCTCGCGCGTGCCGAGCACCGCCGCCGCGCTCGGCCTCGCGCCCATGTCGCGCCGGCGCACGATGTTCTCCAGAACGATGATCGCGTCGTCCACCACCATGCCGGTCGCCAGCACCAGTGCGAGCAGCGTCAGGATGTTGATCGAGAAGCCGGCGAGATAGACGAAGGTGAGGACGCCGATCAGCGCGATCGGCATCGTCACTGCCGGAATGAGCGTCGCGCGGAGATTCAGGAGGAAGACGAAGATGACGGCGATGACGATGACGACGGCATAGATCAGCGATAGCTCCACCTCGTGGATGGCGCCGTTGATGAAGACGGCATTGTCGCTCGTCACCGACACCTTCACGCCGTTCGGCAGGCTGGCGTTCAGCCGGTCCACCTCGGCGCGGATCCGGTCGGAGATCTCCAGCGTCGAGGAGCCCGCCTGCCGCACGACGCCGAGGCCGATGCCGGTCTCGCCATTGACGCGCTGCTGCGAGGCGGCCTCGTCCGGGCCGAAGCGCACGGAGGCGATGTCGCGCAGCCGGGTGCGGTCGTTGAGGGCGATCGCCTCGAAGGCCTCGGGCGTCGTGACATTGGCGTCGGCCCGCACGATCAGATCCTGCGTCGGCGAGGCGAGGGAGCCGGCCGGCACATCGAGCGCCACGTTGCGCAGCGCCGACGCGACGTCGGCGACCGACAGGCCGCGCGTCGCCAGCTGGTCGGGATCGATGTCGACATAGACGATCCGCTCGCGCTCGCCCGACAGCTGGATATCGGCGACGCCCTCGACCGCCGCCAGCTGGTCGGCGATCCGGTCCTCGACCAGCGTCGTCAGCTCCTCGATCGGCAGGCCGGGGGCCAGCACCGCGAGGCGCATGATCGGGTCGGCATCGGCGTCGGCCTTGACGATGCGCGGCTCGTCGGCCTCGTCCGGCAGGGTGTTGGCGAGGCGGCTCACTGCGTCGCGCACGTCGCTCGCCGCGACGTTGAGATCGGTCGCGCTGGTGAATTCGATCGTGACGCGGCTCTGGCCGAAGCGCGAGGCGGAGGAGACCGAGGCGATGCCGGACACGCGCGCGACGGCGCTTTCCACCTCGCTGGTGATCTGGCGATCGACGGTCTCCGGCGCGGCGCCCTCGAAATCGATCGACACGGTGATGACCGGTCGGTCGACATTCGGCAATTCGCGCACTTCGACCGCGCGCAGCGAGGCGAGGCCGGCGACGACGATGAGGAGGTTGAGGACGATCGTCAGGACCGGCCGGCGGATGAAGAGGCTGGTGAAGGCGGTCAGCCCGTCGGGCTTCGCCGAACCGGCGCCGTGGCCGCTCATCGGCCGTCGGTCCCGGCCTCGGCGCGCCGGTCGGCGGCCGGCGCGTTCCGCTCGGCGGCGGGCGGCAGGGCGCCGTCGTCGCGGGCCGGGCCCGTCGGGGCCGGCCGCGTGTCGCGCACGTCCACCGTGCCGCCCTCGCGCACCGACTGCACACCCTCGACCACCACCTGATCGCCTCGCTTCAGATCGCCCGCGGTCAGGAGGAGGCTGTCGATATTGCGCTCGACGATGCGCACCGGCGTCTTCTCGATGCGGTTGCCGGCGATCTTCCAGACGAAGGCGCCGTCCCGCTCCCATTGTACCGCCAGGGGATCGACGGCGAGGCGGCGCTCGCCTTCGAGGCGCAGGGTGACGAGAAAGGACATGCCGGGCCGCAACTCGTCGGCGGCGTTGTCGAGCAGCGCCTCGGTGCGCAGCGTGCGGCTCGCCTCGTCGATGCGGCTGTCGATGGCGCTGATCGTGCCGCCATAGCTCTTTTCCGGCCGCGCCGAGGCGAAGGCCTCGACCGGCGCGCCGATGGCGAGGGCGCCGATAAAGCTTTCCGGCGTGTAGAAGATCACCCGGAGACGCGTCCGGTCGTCGATGGTCGCGATCGTGCTCTGGTTCGAGACGAGATCGCCCGGCTCGACATTGACGATGCCGACATGGCCGGCGAGCGGGGCGGAGATCGTGCGCTTGGCGAGCGCGATCTCGGCGGCGCGAAGGTCGAGCCGAGCGTTGTCGCGCTCGCGCGCGACGTCGTTCGCCTCGACCGAGGTGACGGCGCGCGACTGGGCGAGGCGCTGATAGCGCTGGAACTTCTCCTCGGCGGCGTCGAGCCCGATGCGCGCCCGCGCGACGGCGAGCTCCTCGTTGTCGTGTTCGAGGATCGCCAGCGGCGCGCCGCTCTCGACCCGGTCGCCCGATTTGAAGGCGACGCTGGCGACGATGCCGGTCGTGTCGGGATAGACGGTCACCGAGCGCTCGGCCTCGCCGCTGCCGATGCCGCGCACCTGCGTGCGCGTTTCGGCCTCGCCGACCGCGCCGGCGACGACGACGACCGGCCGGTTCCGGCCGCGCTCGCCGCCGGCGGGCGTCGCGCCGATCTTCGTCCGGGGCGGCTCGCCGGCATGGGGCGAGAGAGCGAGGATGGCGCCGCGAAGCGTCGTCGCATCCTCCGGCAGGGCGGCGAGCGCCAGACGCGCCGGCCGATCGTCGAGGGCCATCCAGGCGATGACGCCGACGAGAAGGGCGGCAAGCGTGACGAGACTATGCTTCAGGAGAGCCATGTCTTTCCTTGGGGTGCGGTCCATGAACCCTTGATGAACCGCAGATCGATCGCGGCGAAGGATAGCATCGCCGGCAGAGGCCTTCCGCTAAATTTCTCGTCAGACGGAATGATCACTGACCATAAACGCAACGAGCCCGCATGAAGCGGGCTCGTCTTGTTTGCGGATGCTTTGGACCAGCTTACTGGGCCGGCTGGCTCGCATTGCCCTGGCCGGTCGTCGCCGAAGGCGCGTTGCCCGGCTCGACCCGCATGGTGCTGCGGTTCTGGGCATAGGTCTCGCGGTTGAATTCCGGCGCGTTCTTCAGCTGGTCCTCGGTGAACTGGGTATAGACGTTCACCTTGCCGTTGCCGTCGCGCATGAACTGGAGATTGTCCATGGCGACCGCCACCGGCTTGGAGCCGATGCCGAGGAAGCCGCCGACATCGACCACGATCGCGTCGACGCGGCCGTCGCCGGTCAGCGCGATGTCGCCGACCTTGCCGATGCTGCGATCGTTCGGACCGTAGACCGAGACGCCGCTGAGATTGTCGGCGGTGAGTTCCGGTCCCGAAATCGGCTGCATCGAGGCGCGGTCGTTCGTCGTGGTGGAGGCCGTCGTCGAATTGTCGGCATTCATCGTGTCGGGATTGGCGCTGTTCTGCGCCGCGACCGTCGTGTCGGTGCCGGTCGTCGCCGAGGGAGCCGCGCCGATGGCGCCGCCCATGCCGGCCGCGCCGCCGGTCGCCGCCGCGTTGTTGTTCGCGACATTGGTGGCATCGCGATCACGCGTCTCGAAGGTCGGGGCACCGTTCAGCTGATCCTTCGTCGCGGCCAGGATCAGGCGCGGCTCGGACGAATTGCCGTTCTCCGACTGCATGGAGATCTGCTGATACGGCACGCCGACATCCTTCTCGCCGATGCCGAGGAAGCCGCCGACGCCGACCACCACGACCGGAACCTCGCCGGTCTTGGTCAGGACGAGATCGTTCACCGAACCGATCGTCTGGGCGTCGTCGCCCGGGCCCGAATAGACATTGCTGCCGATGATGTCCTCGGCGAGCTTCTGGTCGTTGCCGAGCGAGGCGAGATAGCCGTTGCTGGAGCCCATCGCCGCCGAGTCCATCGGCTGGGCGCCGCCGGCCGGAGCGGCCGGAGCCGCCGCGCCGTTGTTGGCGGCTATGTTGTTGTTGGCCGCCGGCTGGCCGGCCGTGCCGACACCGGTGCCCGGCGCCATCGCGCCGTTATTGGCCGCCTCCTGCGCGGTGCGCGAGGTGAAGGCCGGGGCCGACTGGAGATCGGTGAGGCTCGCCTTCAGGATGGCGCGCTGGTTGCCGTCCTGCGCCTGGATCCAGTCGATCTTGTCGACCGGCGCGGCGACCGTCTTGTTCTGGTCGAGGCCGCTGGTCGAGATCACCACCGCCGCGACCTTGCCGTCGCGATCGATCACGAAATTATCGACGTCGCCGATCTTCTTGGCGTCTTGCGCGTCGGTCTCGTAGAGATCCGTGCCCTTCAGGTTGGAGGCGAGATACTGGTCGGCCTCGAGCTTCTGGACATAGGAACCGTTCGCGGCGGCGGGTGCCGGCGAGGCCGTGGTGGTGGCCGCGTCGTTCGACATCGGCGCCGGGGCGGCGGCGGGGGCCGTCTGCGAGGGCTGCGTGGACTGGGCGAAGGCGCTGGTCGCCAAGAGGCCCGCGAGCGCGGTGGTGGCGAGTAGGGTGCGGATCATTCTGTCGTCCTCCTAAGTGCGGTAGGCCGGCAAGGATTTCTGTCGCGCGGCGCGCGACCGGCCGTGTCTCTTCACTTAAAGAAGGCGCCTCGGATCGTTCGGTTCCTCGCGATCCGAGGCAAATTCGAAGCGTCGCGCCGGTTTTCCGCCGGGCGGCGCGGAGCGGCGATCAGACCACCTTGAAGGCGAGCCAGCCGAAGAGGAGAGCGATCAGGATGACCGCCAGGACGATGAAGATCAGGATCTTGGCGAGACCAGCCGACGCGCCCGCGACGCCCCGGAAGCCGAGCAGGCTGGCGATGGCGGCCACCACCAGCAGGATGACGATCCATTTCACGAGGTCCACGGGCGATCTCCTCATTGTCGCGCCGCCTCGGCGGGTGCCGCCGGGCTTCGGGCGCTGCGCTTCGCCTCATCTAGCGCGCGCGGGACGAAGGGGAGCGGCCCCCGCGGGCCGCCGATGAAAGATTGCCTGAGCTTTCTACATGGCTGCGGACCAGTCCCCGTGCGGATCGTCGCGACATGAAGATACATGCCATCCTGAATGCCGAAGGCGGCACCCTGCGCACGATGGATCTGGACGCGCTGCGCCAGGAGCTGACGGACGAATTCGGCCTCCACGGCCACAGCGTCGAGACGGAGATCCTGAAGGGCTCGGAGATCGGCGCCGCGATCGAGCGCGCCGCCGGGCGCGAGGATATCGATGTCCTTCTCGTCGGCGGCGGCGACGGCACCGTTTCCTCGGCGGCGGAGGCGCTGATGAACAAGAAGGTGGCGCTCGGCATCCTGCCGGCCGGCACCATGAATCTCTTCGCCCGCACCCTGCAATTGCCGCAGCAGCTCGACGCCGCGATCGCGGCGCTCGCCGATGGCGTCGTCACCGAAGTCGACATCGCGACGGTGAACGGCAAGCCCTTCGTCCACCAGTTCGCCGTCGGCGTCCATGCCCGCATGGTGCGCATGCGCGACCGCCTCAACTATCGCTCCCGCATCGGCAAGATGATCGCCTCCACAAGGGCCATCCTGACGACGCTCTACCGCCTGCCGATCGTCGAGGTGGAGGTGCAGATCGAAGGCCAGGCGCGGCGCATGCGGACGCCGGCTTTGGCCATTTCCAACAATCTCTATGGCGAGGGCCATCTGCCCTATGCCGACGATCCGCGCGGCGGCGTGCTCGGCATCTATATCTGCCGCACGCGGGACCGTCTGGCGGTGGCGCGGCTGACGCTCGCGATCCTCTTCGGCTCCTGGCGCAACAATCCCTCGCTCGACGTCTATACCGCGCAGCGGGTCGTCTTCGACTATCGGCACAAGCGGCGGAAGAACCGGGCGGTGCGCGACGGCGAGCTGGAGGAAGTGGCGCTGACCTCAGAGGTCGTCCTGCATCCGAAGGCGCTGCGGGCGCTGGTGCCGCGCGAGGCGACCTATCTGGAGAAATCGGGCGAGTCCGCCGTCCCGGAAGCCGATCTGGCGGCGTCCGCGAACTGAACGCCGAAAGGGGCGGCCATGCGACAGGCCGCCCCTTTCGGATGTCTGCTTCGGATCTACTCGTCCGCCGCGTCGCGGTCGGAAAGCGCCTCGCCCTCGACATGCCGCGTGCCGGAATAGTCGTGCCCACCTTCGGCCAGCATCGACAGGGCGTCCATGATCTTCACCTGGAGCGGCGCATATTCCTCGTCGCCGCGCGCATAGTCGTCGTCGAGAATGCGCTGGCGGAGATCGGTGAGCCGCAGCGCCCGTTCCTCGTCGGAAAGGCTGGCATCGCCGAGAACATCGTCGATCTCCTCCTGGCTGACCACCGCCGCCGTCTTCTGCTGGACGAGACCGGCATCGATCCCATCCCTGTCCGGCGCGTCGCTCATCGTCTCCTCCCGGTCTGGCCTCAGTTGGCGGTGTCGCCGCTGGACGAGGGCCCGGAGGTCTGCGGCGTCACGACCGAGCCGCTCGGTGCCGGCTGGGCGGAATCGGGGGCGGGCGGCGTCAGCCCACCCCCGGTCTCGGCCTTCGGCAAGGTCTGGTCGGGCATGAAATAGCCGTAGACCGCCATGCCCGCCCCGGCGATGACCACGAGGATCATCGCGGCGATCAGGATCCTCAGGACCGGAGTACCTTTGCGGCCCTGCCGGGCATCCTGGGGATCGAGACGAGTCATGCCGGGCCTCCCTGTTGCTTGGTCTATTTATGGTCTTGCGCCCCGAGGGCGAGGGTCGCCGCCCGGCCGGAGCCGGGCGGCGACGAGGGAACTATTCGTCCCTGAAGGCGGTGATCGCCTTGTAAAGGCCGAGGAAGCCGAGGGCGGCCATCGGAATGATGACGAGGCCGCGCTTGCGCCGCATCAGCCGGAAGATCTGCGGCGCGTTGGACATGGCCGTGACGCCGGCGATCGAGGCGATCTCGCGCTGGAGCGTTTCGGCGCGCTGCCCCTTCGGCTGGCCCGCGGAGGAGCGGGCCAGGAGAAAAGCCACCAAGGTCAGCACCAAGAAGACGCCGGCAAAGACCAGCGCCGTCAGGATCGGCCCGAGATGGGTTTCGACCCAGGCGAACAGCGCCATCAGAAGAAAGATCACCGTGATCAGGCCGAAGACGCCCATGACCACGTACCAGGTGGCCATGTTGCGCAGCCGGGCGAAGTAGATCCCGGCCTCGCCCGTCAGAAGCCGCGCGATCAGGGCGAATGGCATCAGTGGAACAGGCGCGCGTAGACGTAGCCGACGGCCGCAGCAATCAGCACATATTTCACCGGTTCGGCACGCACCTTCTCGCTGAACTGCTCCTCGAGCTCGTTCGCGGTCTCCTGCGCCTGGCGCAGATAGTGCTCGCCCTGGCTCTTAAGGTCGTCGCGAAGGGCGAAGGCCTGCTGGCGGGCGCTGTCGCGATGGGTGTTGGCGAGGCCCTTCAGCGCCTCGACCACGCCGGCGACGTCCTCGCGCAGCTTGGCGATCTGACGCTCCAGATCCTCCTGGCTGCCCTTCGGACCTTCGGACGCATTCGCCTGGGATTCGTTCTGGAACGGCACGTCGGACGCCATGGATTTCCTCGATTATACGGGGCCGCGTGCGGCCTCTGGACTAACGGAACTGCGACGGAGCGTCGCTGTCCGCCATGGAAATGGCGGAGGCGGGCTTGAGTTCCAGCCCGTCACGCCGCCGGCGCGACGCCGATGATCTGGCTGGAGATCGAATCGGGACCGAACTCGCCGTCGCCCTCGATGCCGAGCACGTCGGCGAGGCGCGAACGGGCGCGCGACACCCGGCTCTTGATCGTGCCGACGGCGCATTTGCAGATCTCGGCCGCCTCCTCGTAGGAAAAGCCAGAGGCGCCGATCAAGATCAGCGCTTCGCGCTGGTCGTCCGGCAGCTGGTCCAGCGCCTTGCGGAAGTCCTGGAGGTCGAGATGGCCCTGCTGTTCGGGATGGCCGGCGAGCTGCATGGCGTGCACGCCGTCCACGTCCTGCACCTCGCGGCCCTTCTTGCGCATCTGCGTGTAGAACTCGTTGCGCAGGATGGTGAAGAGCCAAGCCTTCAGATTGGTCCCCGGCTGGAACGTGTGCTGCTTGTCCCAGGCCTTGACCAGCGTCTCCTGGACGAGATCGTCGGCACGGTCGAAGGAGCCCGAGAGCGACGCGGCGAAGGCGCGCAGATTCGGGATGATCGCGATGAGCTCGCGACGGAAATCGTGATCCTGGCTCATGGGGCCTCCCTTATTCGTGGCCCGTGTTCTTCGTGTCCTGTTCGGCGCGGTCGAGCGCGTCCAGGAGGGAGAGGAACCGGTCCGGGATCGGTTCGCTCGCGACGTCGTCGTAAAAGGCCTTCAGCTTCCGTCCGATAGCGGTATTGGGTCCGAGATCGGCCGATGGGGACGCCGTCGGGCTGGCATGGGAGCCTTGCACAATATTGCCCTCGCGCTTGCGGTCTTCCATCAAATGCCCTGCGCCTGTGCCGGTGGTCCTGGCGGAAACGAGATGCCGCGCCGTTGCGGTCTCGTTCCCTCCGCGATCTTACATGTACAGGCCGCGCCACTTCTCAAGATGCGAAATGGCGCCGGGATCGAGATCGGACAACGGCGTGGCGGCGCCATGGGCTTCGCAGCGGTTTCGCTTTTTGTTACGGCACCTATGTTCCGGCTATGGAACTTGCCCGCGAGCACCTATCTTGAGTTCCAGTCCTCAGATCGACACGAGGGGAGAATACATGTCGATGTCGTCCCGCATTGCGCCGCATATCCCGTATCTTCGCCGCTACGCGCGCGCGCTGAGCGGTTCGCAGGCGAGCGGCGATGCCTATGTCGCGGCGGTTCTGGAAACGCTGATCGCCGATCCGAGCCTCTTCAAGGCGGACGAGAGCCCGCGCATCGCGCTCTACCGGCTCTTTTCCTCGCTCTGGCAGTCGATCGAGGTGAATATCCGCGAGGATGCGCCGGTCTCGGCCTGGGAAGAGCGGACCTCGCGCAATCTGCGCGCCATCGCGCCCCTGCCGCGCCAGGCCTTCCTGCTCGTCGCGGTCGAAGGCTTCACCGGCTCGGAAGGCGCCACGATCCTCGGCGTCGGCGAGGCGGAATTCTCCCGTCTCATCGACGAGGCGAGCTCCGATATCGGCCGGCAGGTCTCGACCGAGATCATGATCATCGAGGACGAGCCGCTGATCGCCATGGATATCGAGCAGATGGTCGAGAGCCTCGGCCATAAGGTGACGGGCATCGCCCGCACCCACAAGGAGGCGATCGCGCTCTTCGAGCAGGAGAAGCCGGGCATGGTGCTCGCCGACATCCAGCTCGCCGACGGCTCGTCCGGCATCGACGCGGTGAACGACATCCTGGCCCGCGTCAGCGTGCCGGTGATCTTCATCACCGCCTTCCCGGAGCGCCTGCTGACGGGCGAACGGCCGGAGCCGACCTTCCTCGTCACCAAGCCGTTCAATCCCGACATGGTGAAGGCCCTCATCAGCCAGGCCCTGTTCTTCGACAGCGAAAGCCGCGTCGCGGCCTGAGCGCCGGGAAACGACAGGGCTCGGCCCCGGTGGAAGCGCGCCGGGGCGCGACCCGGAAGCGTTGGCCGGGGCGGGGCCGCTACGGCTTCACCTCATCGAAGGCCGGATCCCGCGCGGCCGGCCGGCGGGGTCGCGGGGCCGCCATTTGCCTTTCTCCAAACCGTCCGTTAGCTGGCTACGAAACGCGGCCGGCGAGGTCGCGAGGCATTCTCGCCGCGACATCTGCGGCGAATGCGATGAAACCGAAGTGGTATGATCTTCGTATGATGTTGACCGAGCCGGTTCGCCGGCCATCGCAATGGCGCGGAAGACGGTGAAGGGGAGTATCATGCCGATGGGGCCGAGTATCCGACCCGGTACGGCCCTTGAGGACGCCGACGAGCGCG
Source organism: Aureimonas endophytica (assembly GCF_014642635.1). Lineage (GTDB taxonomy): Bacteria > Pseudomonadota > Alphaproteobacteria > Rhizobiales > Rhizobiaceae > Plantimonas > Plantimonas endophytica. The sequence continues at coordinate 217,829 of NZ_BMIQ01000008.1, read as the reverse complement.
GTGTCGCGCCACGGCCGGATGACACGGACGCAGCCCGCATGGCCGCCGCGAAGGCCATGGCGGCGCTGAACAATACCGAACTAACGCTCTTCTCGCAGCGCTCGGATCTGATCTACGACTGGATTCACAACGCGAAGGGCTCTTGGCTGGAGAGGGCCGAGCCCGGCCAGTCGGACCGGGATATCCTGGGCGATGCCAATGCGATCCGCATGACCGCCCTCAAGGAAGAGGTGCTGCGCAGCGGCAAGGCGACGCGTTTCGAACTCTCCGTCGTCGCCGGGGCGGTGATCCGCTGGTTCGACATCCGCGTCGATGTCGAGCGGGCCGCCGACGGCGCCACCATCGGCCTCGTCGGCACGTCTTTGGAGATCACCGACCAGAAGCGGCGCGAGGAGACGCTGAAGACGCTGCTGCGCGAGCTGTCGCACCGGTCGAAGAATCTTCTCGCCATCATTCAGAGCCTGGCTTCGCAGACCGCGCGCCACTCGGTGACCGTGCCGGAATTCCTCGTCCGCTTCCGCGGCCGCATCCAGTCGCTGTCCTCCTCGCAGGACATCGTGACCGATGCCGACTGGCGCGGCGCCGACCTCATCAATCTCGTGCGGATGCAGGTGGAGCGCTACGCGCCGGACGGCATGGAGCAGGTGCGCTTCGACGGGCCGGACGTCTATCTCTCGCCCACCGCCTCGCTCCATGTCGGGCTCGCTTTCCATGAACTCGCGGTCAATGCCGCGTCCTATGGCTCGCTCTCGGTGCCCGGCGGGCGCGTCACCATCACCTCGGCCCTCGAAGAGGACGAAGGGGAGCGGGTGCTGCGGCTGGAATGGCAGGAAAGCGGCGGCCCGCAGGTGCGCAGCGATCACGATCCGCGCTTCGGCACCTCGACGCTGGAGCGGATCGTGCCGAATTCGGTCGGCGGGGAGGCCCGCCTGACCTATCGCCGGGACGGCGTGCATTACCGGCTGATGGTGCCGGAGTCACAATTCGAGGAATTCGAGCCTTAAGGCCGGGCGAGTGCGTTCCGTCGCGGAACCTGGCTTCGCGCATCGCATTGGAAGCCCGAAGGAGCCTATCTCGATGGAACAGGTCGCCGCTTTCATGATGCTCGTCGGTTGCAGCGCCGATGCGCAAGCCTGCCACCGGATTCCGGTCTGGGTGCCGACCTATCAGGATGTCGCGACCTGCGAGCGGGATCTTAGGGCCGAGCTCCGCCTCAACGCCTTCAGCGCCGACCGCCTCTATGGGGCTTGCCGGTCGGTCGACGCCGCGACCTTCCGCGACGCGAAGTCGATCGGCTGGTCGATCAGCCGCGACGGGCGACTCGACATCCGCTTCGACCTCGCGCCGCAGGTCGTGGCGGCGCGGTGAGAAACTCGCTGTCAAGCGACTAAATTTTTCGCAAGGCTGCTCTGGATCGCGCCGAAATATGCGACAGATTGCAGGCTGGGACGTGTTTCGCATTGGTAGAGGCGGTTACATGAGGAAGTTGATTCTGTGCGCGGCGGCCGGCGTGATGGTGGCCACGGCGGGGTGCTCGCAGACGGATAAGGACACGGCGCTCGGCGCCGGCGCGGGCGGCCTGATCGGCGCCGGCATCGGCGGTCTCGCTGGCGGCGGACGCGGCGCCCTCATCGGCGGCGCGTTGGGCGCCGGCACCGGCGCCATCGCCGGCAACGTGATCAGCCGCAACAGCCGCACCGGCGATTGCGTCTATCGCGACCGCGACGGCCGCCGTTACGTGGCGGCCTGCCCGTAAGCGGACGAGCCGCAAGGCTTCGAGACAAGGCATCGTCCCTCGGGACGGTGCCTTTTTCGTTTGGATGGACCGCGAAGGCGAGGGATCGGGTGACATGGGGCGGAACAGAAGCGCGATCCGGCATGCCGCCCGTCTTGGGCTTTGGGCGGCGGTGCTCGCCGCCTCCGGCTGCGCCTCTCGGGAGGGCGAACTGCCGCCGGTCTTCGGGGCGGTGTTCGGCCTCGAAGGCGCGACTCGCATTCCGTACCGGACCGGCAAGATCCCGGAACCGGTGGTGCGGCCGGTGGATCGCGTGCTGGGCGATGCGGCGAACAGTCCCGGCCAATGCATCTTCGTCACGCCGACCGGCCGCCGGTTCCGCGCCAATTGCCCGGAAGGCTATGCGATCGGCGCGTCAGGCTGAGGCGCGGGCCAGCCCGACGAAGGCCGGGCGGATCTCCTCCGCCTGTCGAATCGGCTGGGCGAAGGCGATACGGGCCAGCCGGTCCTCGCGGGCGATCTCGAAGCCGGACGCATCCGCCGTCACGATCCGCCAGCCCGTGCCGTCGAGCCCGCCATGGGCGGCCGCGATGGCATCGACCGTGTCGGCGTGATCCTCGTTCATATGGGCGACGGCACGGTCGAGCCGCGCCGCAAGCGCCTCGTCCACGGGGTCGAGCAGGTCCTCGGGCGAGAGTTCGTAGGCCCGCGCGAAGCCGGCATTGAGGCTCGCGGCGCTCGGCTCGACGCGCAGCCAATGGAAATCGGCAAAGTCGCAATAGAGCGCGGCGCCCGGATGCCGCGCGAGAAAGCGGCGGCGCATCCCATCCCGTTCGGCCTCGCCGATCTCATGCGCATGGCCGAAGAGGCTGAGGCGCGGCCAGCGCAGCGGATCGCCGGTTCCGGGCTCGCCGAAGAGGAGCGAACAGCGCGGCTCGCCGAAGAGCGCGCCGGTATGGGCCGCCAGCCGCGACACGAGAAGCAGCGGCCGCCCGGCCTCGTCCGTCGCGACGAGGACGCGGCTGGCAAGCGGCGCGCCGCTTTCCGGCAGGAGGCTGGCCAGCGCCGCATGGCGGGCGGCGCGGACGAGCGCCTTAGCCAGGTGCCGCGCCTCTTCGTCGACCACCCGCAGCACGTCGCCTGTCCGCGTCATTCCGGCCCTCCTCGGATCGTCCGCTTTCGTCTTGGCCGCGAGGGGACTATCTGATCCCTGCCGACATGCCGATCGGCATGGCGTCTGGAGACGATTTCATGAGTTCGACCCTTCGCGACCGCATCGAGACCGCCCTTAGCGCCATTCGGACGCCGGACGGCGAGGGCGATATCGTCAGCCGCAAGATGGTGTCGCAGATCGTCGTCGCCGACGGCAAGGCCTTCTTCTCGCTCACCGTGCCGGCGGATGCCGCCGAGGCCTACGAGCCGGTCCGCCAGAGGGCGGAGGCGGCGGCGAAGGCGGTCGAGGGCGTCGCCGGCGCGAGCGTGGTGCTGACGGCCGAGCGCCGGCCGGGGGAGGGAAGCGCCGCGCCGCGGCCCGTACCGCCGCGGCCCGCCGCCGTGCCGCCGCGCGCCGCGCAATCGGCCAAGCCCGGCATTCCCGGCATCGATCGCATCATCGCGGTCGCCAGCGGCAAGGGCGGCGTCGGCAAGTCGACGACGGCGGTCAATCTCGCCCTCGGTCTCGCGGCGCTCGGCCTGTCCGTCGGTCTTCTCGATGCCGATATCTACGGCCCATCGGTGCCGCGTCTTCTCGCCATCAAGGAGAAACCGCAGAGCGCCGGCGGGCGCACCATCCTGCCGATCGAGACCTTTGGTCTGAAAGTCATGTCGATGGGTCTCCTCGTGGAGGAGGAGACGCCGATGATCTGGCGCGGCCCGATGGTGATGTCCGCCCTGACGCAGATGCTGCGCGAGGTCGAATGGGGACGGCTCGACATCCTCGTGGTCGACATGCCGCCCGGCACGGGCGACGCGCAGCTCACCATGGCCCAGCAGGTGCCGCTCGCCGGCGCCGTCATCGTCTCGACGCCGCAGGACCTGTCGCTGATCGACGCGCGGCGCGGTCTCGCGATGTTCCGCAAGGTGGAGGTGCCGGTGCTCGGCATCGTCGAGAACATGAGCTATTTCGTCGCTCCCGACACGGGCCGGCGCTATGACATCTTCGGTCATGGCGGCGCGAAGGCGGAGGCGGAGCGGCTGGGCGTGCGCTTCCTCGGCGAGGTTCCACTGGAAATGGCGATCCGCGAGACGTCCGACGCCGGCCGGCCGGTCGTGGCGAGCGATCCCGAAGGGCCGCATGCCCGCGTTTACCGCGCGCTCGCCGCCGCCGTGATGGAGGAACTCGACCGCGACAAAGCCGTCCGAAATGCGGCGCCACGCATCGTTTTTGAGTGAACGGTCAAAAAATAAGCTTGCGCGAAACTTGCTAACAGGATGGAGTGCGCCGCGGGCGGGCCGAGGAAAGGCCCGGCTAACCCGTTGGAGATAAAGCGTATGAAACGAACCTCGGTGCTGCTCGCGGCGTCCGCGCTGGCGATGATGCTGGCCTCGGCGGCTTCCGCCAAGACCTTGGTCTACTGCTCCGAAGGTTCGCCGGAAGGCTTCGACCCCGGCCTCTATACGGCGGGCACGACGTTCGACGCCTCTTCCAAGACCGCCTATAACCGCCTGACCGAGTTCAAGAAGGGCACGACCGAAGTCGTCCCCGGCCTCGCCGAGAGCTGGGAGGTCTCCTCCGACGGCCTGTCCTATACCTTTCACCTGCGCAAGGGCGTGAAGTTCCAGACGACCGACTTCTTCACGCCGACCCGCGACTTCAACGCGGATGACGTAATTTTCTCCTTCGACCGCCAGTACAACAAGTCGAACCCCTTCGCGGCCTATGCTGGCGACAACACCTACGGCTATTACAGCGACATGGACATGCCGCGCCTGGTGAAGTCCTGGGAGAAGGTGGACGACAGCACCGTCAAGCTGACCCTGACCCAGCCGAACGCGCCGATGCTGGCGACGCTGGCGATGGACTTCGCCTCGATCATGTCGAAGGAATATGCCGACAAGCTGATCGCCGACGGCACGCCCGAGAAGCTGAACCAGCAGCCGCTCGGCACCGGCCCCTTCGCCTTCGTCGCCTATCAGCAGGATGCCGTGATCCGCTACAAGGCGCATGAGGGCTACTGGGGCGGCAAGCAGGCGATCGACGATCTCGTCTTCGCCATCACGCCCGACGCCTCGGTGCGCCTCCAGCGCCTGAAGGCCGGCGAGTGCCAGATCGCCGCTTATCCGAACCCCTCCGACATTCCGGCGCTGAAAAGCGATTCCTCGCTGAACGTGATGGAGCAGTCGGGCCTCAATATCGGCTATCTCGCCTACAACACGACGCAGCCGCCCTTCGACAAGCCGGAGGTGCGCCGCGCCATGAACATGGCGGTCAACAAGCAGGCGATCCTCGAAGCCGTCTATCCGGGCATCGGCCAGATCGCCAAGAACCCGATCCCGCCGACGCTCTGGGGCTTCAACAACTCCGTTGAGGACGACAAGTACGACCCGGAAGCCGCGAAGGCGGCGCTGGAGAAGGCCGGCGTCAAGGACATCTCGGTGAAGCTCTGGGCGATGCCCGTCGCGCGTCCGTACAACCCGAACGGCCGCCGCATGGCCGAGCTCGTGCAGGCCGACTTCGCCAAGGTCGGCGTCAAGGCCGAGATCGTCTCCTACGACTGGACGCAATATCTGAAGCTCGCGGGCGACCCGAAGCATGACGGCATCGTCATGGCCGGCTGGACCGGCGACAATGGCGACCCGGACAACTTCTTCAGCCCGCTGCTCGGCTGCAACGGCGTCGGCTCCGGCAACAAGGCCGCCTGGTGCAACAAGGACTTCGACGCGCTGATCCAGAAGGCTTCGGCCATCCCGGATCAGGCCGAGCGCGCCAAGCTCTATGAGCAGGCGCAGGTCATCTTCAAGAAAGACGCGCCCTGGGCGACCATCGCCCATTCGACCGTCGTCCTGCCGATGACGAAGTCGGTCACCGGCTATGCCATGGACCCGCTCGGCTCGCACCGCTTCGACGGCGTCGACATCTCCGAGTGATCCCTTGACCTTCGCGGGCGCCGCCGGACGGATCTCGTCCTGCGGCGCCCGTGGCTTTTTGGCCCAGAAGTTTTTGCCATGCTTTCATTCGTTCTCAAGCGGATCGGGCTGCTGATACCGACCTTCTTCGGCGTCACGCTCATCTCCTTCTTCTTCATCCGCCTGCTGCCGGGCGATCCGATCATCGCGCTGGCCGGCGAACGCGGCCTGACCCCGGAGCGCTACGAGGCGCTGCGCGTCTCGCTCGGCTTCGACAAGCCGCTGATCGAGCAGTATTTTCTCTATCTCTGGCATGTGCTTCAGGGCGATCTCGGCCAGTCCATCGTCACCAAGCAGCCGGTGATCAAGGAATTCGGCAATCTCTTCCCGGCGACCCTGGAACTCTCGCTCGTCGCCATCCTCTTCGCCGTCGTGATCGGCATTCCGGCCGGCGTCTTCGCCGCCGTGAAGCGCGGCTCCTGGCTCGACCAGTCGATCATGGGCACGGCGCTGGTCGGCTATTCCATGCCGATCTTCTGGTGGGGGCTTCTCCTCATCATCCTCTTTTCCGGCATCCTGCAATGGACGCCGGTCTCGGGCCGCATCTCGCTGCTCTTCTTCTTCAAGCCGATCACCGGCTTCATGCTGATCGACAGTCTCCTGTCGGGACAGAAGGGGGCCTTCGCCTCGGCCTTCAGCCATCTCATCCTGCCGGCTGTGGTGCTCGGCACGATCCCGCTCGCCGTCATCGCCCGCCAGACGCGCTCGGCCATGCTGGAAGTGCTCGGCGAGGACTATGTGCGCACGGCCCGGGCGAAGGGCCTGTCGCGCTTCCGCGTCGTCGCCATCCATGCGCTGCGCAACGCGCTGATTCCAGTGATCACCACGATCGGTCTCCAGATCGGCGTGCTGATGGCCGGCGCCATCCTCACCGAGACGATCTTCTCCTGGCCGGGCATCGGCAAGTGGATGGTCGATTCGGTGTTCAAGCGCGACTACCCCGTCGTCCAGGGCGGCCTCCTGATGGTGGCGGTCATCGTCATGGCCGTGAATCTCGCCGTCGACCTTCTCTACGGCACGATCAATCCGCGAGTGCGCACACGATGAGCCAGATCGACGCCGGCAAGGCCGCCGAGGGCATCGGCACCGACATTCCGAGCCGCCTGCCGCAACGCTCCATGCGCCGCCAGCAGCTCGCCGAGTTCTGGTACTATTTCTCGGTCAACAAGGGGGCGGTGATCGGCCTCGTCGTCTTCGCGGCGATCATTCTCGTCGCGCTGCTCGCCCCCGTGATCGCGCCGCACGATCCGGCGATCCAGGATCGCGGCGCGCTGCTTCTGCCGCCCTTCTGGCAAGAGGGCGGCCGCGCCGCCTATCTTCTCGGCACGGACGCGGTGGGCCGCGATCTCCTGTCGCGTCTCATCTACGGCTCGCGCTACTCGCTCTTCGTCGGCGTCGTCGTGGTGTCGCTCGCCGTCTCCACCGGCATCGTGCTCGGCCTTCTCGCCGGCTATGTCGGCGGCTGGGTGGATACGATGATCATGCGCATCATGGACGTGATCCTCGCCTTTCCGTCCCTCCTGCTCGCGCTCGTCCTCGTCGCGATCCTCGGCCCTGGACTCGGCAATGCGATGATCGCCATCGCGCTCGTGCTTCAGCCGCATTTCGTGCGCCTGACGCGCGCCGCCGTCCTGGCCGAGAAGAACCGCGAATATGTCACCGCCGCGCGCGTCGTGGGGGCGGGGCCGGTGCGGCTGATGCTGGTCACCATCCTGCCGAACTGCCTCGGCCCTCTCATCGTCCAGGGCACGCTGTCCTTCTCGAACGCCATCCTCGAAGCGGCCGCCCTCGGCTTTCTCGGCATGGGCGCCCAGCCGCCGACGGCCGAATGGGGCACGATGCTGGCCGAGGCGCGCGAATTCGTGCTGCGCGCCTGGTGGGTCGTCACCTTTCCGGGCCTCGCGATCCTCGTTACCGTCCTCGCGATCAATCTCGTCGGCGACGGGTTGCGCGACGCGCTCGATCCCAAGCTGAAGCGGAGCTGAGCCGATGCCTCTTCTCTCCGTCCGCAATCTCACCGTCAGCTTCGCCACCTCGACCGGTCCGTTCAAGGCGGTGGACGGCATCGATCTCTCCGTCGATGCCGGCGAGGTGCTGGCGATCGTCGGCGAGTCCGGCTCCGGCAAGTCGGTCGGCATGCTGGCAGTCATGGGGCTGCTCGCCGCCAATGCCACGGTCACGGCCGACGAGATGCGCTTCGGCGGCCAGGACCTTCTGCGCCTGTCGCCGCAGAAGCGGCGCGAGATCATCGGCCGCGACATCGCCATGATCTTCCAGGAGCCGAATGCCAGCCTCAATCCCTGCTTCACCGTCGGCTACCAGCTGGAGGAGGTGCTGCGCGAGCATCTCGATCTCGGCCGCCGCCAGCGGCGCGACCGGGTGGTGGAGCTGCTGACGGCCGTCGGCATTCCCGATCCGGCCGAACGCCTGAACAGCTATCCGCATCAGATGTCCGGCGGCCAGTGCCAGCGCGTGATGATCGCGATGGCCATCGCCTGCCACCCGAAGCTCCTCATCGCCGACGAGCCGACCACCGCGCTCGACGTCACCATCCAGAAGCAGATCCTCGACCTTCTCATGAAGCTCCAGGCCGACCAGGGCATGGCCCTCATCATGATCACCCATGACATGGGCGTCGTCGCCGAAACGGCCGATCGCGTCGTCGTGCAATACAAGGGCCGCAAGGTGGAGGAGGCCGACGTGCTCACGCTCTTCACCGCGCCGAAACAGGCCTATACCCGCGCGCTGCTCGCCGCTCTGCCGGAAAACGCCACCGGCGACCGGCTGCCGACCGTCGCCGAACTCGTCTCGGCGGACGAACTGGCGGGGATCGCCCGATGAGCGCGCCGGTGATCGAGGCGCGGGACATCCGGCGCGACTATCTCGTCAAGCGCGGCCTTCTCGGCAAGACGCGCACCGTCCAGGCCGTGAAGGGGGTGAGCTTCGCGGTGGAGAAGGGCAAGACGCTGGCGATCGTCGGCGAAAGCGGCTGCGGCAAGTCGACCCTTGCCCGCATCCTGACGCTGATCGATCCGCAGACCTCGGGCGAGCTTCGGATCGAGGGCAGCCCGGTCGACATCGCCGCCGGCCGCCCGTCGCGCGACCTCCGGCGCAAGGTGCAGATCGTCTTCCAGAATCCCTATGGCTCGCTCAATCCGCGCCAGAAGATCGGCAGCGTCCTCACCGAGCCGCTGGCGCTCAACACCGACAAGCCGGCCGCCGAGCGGCGCGACCTCGCCATGGCGATGCTGACCAAGGTCGGCCTCCAGCCCGAACATTACAACCGCTATCCGCATATGTTCTCGGGCGGCCAGCGCCAGCGCATCGCCATCGCGCGGGCGCTGATGCTGAACCCCTCGATCCTGGTGCTGGACGAGCCGGTCTCGGCGCTCGACCTGTCGGTCCAGGCGCAGATCCTCAACCTTCTCGCCGATCTCCAGGACGAGTTCGACCTCACCTATGTCTTCATCAGCCACGACCTTTCGGTCGTGCGCTTCATCGCCGACGAGGTGATGGTGATGTATTACGGCGAAGCGGTCGAGCAGGCGTCGAAGGAGCGGATCTTCGCCGATCCGCAGCATCCCTATACGCGGACGCTCTTCGCCGCGACGCCGCGCGCCGATGCCGACAGCATCCGCCGCCGGATGGCGGCCAAGACGGCTCAGGCGCGCACGGGCACGTAGAAGTCGAGGGTCGCGCCCGGCTCGCTGAGCGGGATGCGGCCGTCATAGCGTTCGAAATCCGGGCTTCCGGCAAGGTCCAGGCCGGAGTCCGGGATCAGCTCGCCCCAGATCTCGCGCATCGCCGCCTTGATCTGGAGATGGACCGGGCCGCCGTCGAGCGTGATGCGGAACACGACATAGGCGGCGGCGGGCAGGGTCAGCGTCTCGAAGCCCGCCGGCGGCTCGGCGCCCGGCCGGATCTCGACGCCGGCAAGATAGCGGAAGCTGCCCTCGGCGCGGTCGACGGCCGAGACGGTGCCATAGCTCGCCCAGCTTTCCGCCTGACCCTCGAAGGGCAGGGCGCCGACGAGCCGCGACCAGAGCTGCGGGATTTCCGCCTTGTTGCCCTCGTCGAAGCGCCGGGCCGGGCCGGCGAGGGTGAAGCTCGGGAGGGGGACGAGATCGGGAAGACGGCGGACGGCGGTTTCGACGGCGGTAGGGGTCGACATCGGATATTGTCCTTCGATGGGGTCCACGGCGAAGCCGGCGCGAAACCGGGCGGGCGTGGTGCCGAACAGGCGCCGGAAGGCGCGGGTGAAGGCTTCCTGCGACTCGAACCCGCAATCGAAGGCGAGGTCGAGCAGCGTTAGCCCGGGCTCGGACAAGAGACGCCGCGCGCCCTTCAGGAGCCGCCGCGCCCGAACATGCGCCATCACGCTGCGCCGCGTCTCGGCCAGGAACAGGCGCGAGAAGTGGAACGGCGAATAGCCGGCCCTGGCGGCGATCACCTCCAGCGTCAGGCCTTCGTCGAGATGCGTCTCGATCCAGGCGATCATCAGGGCGACGGTGCGTGTCGGCGTCTTGTCCATGCCCGATCCTCGCCGATTCGGGTGCGCCCCTCTTGATCGCGCTTGCGGTGCCTCGATCGCGGACGGAACGCCCTCATCTCCGGGGACGGGAGAGACGCCACAAGCGAGTTTCGGCAAGATCGGCGTGACGCTTCGAGCCGGCCCGCCTATTCGCGGGCGCTCTTCTGCTGGCGGGCCAGGGCGTCGACGATCTCCTGCGGGCCGATGCGCCCGAGAATGCGGCCCTGTTCGGAGACGATGACCTCGCCGCGCTCGCCGGCGACGGCGGCCAGCACCCGGCGCAGCGGCGTGTCGAGCGTCGCCGTGCCGGCGATCCGCGCCGCGTCGTGGCGGACGGCCTCCAGCGGCGTCATCGCGTCCCCGGCGGTCAGCACGCCGAGCGGGTTCATGTGGGCGACGAAATCCGCCACATAGTCGTTGGCCGGGCGCAGCACGATGTCCTGGGCGGTGCCGGCCTGGACGATGCGGCCGCCCTCCATGATGGCGATCCGGTTGCCGAGCTTGAAGGCCTCGTCGAGATCGTGGCTGACGAAGAGGATCGTCTTCTTCAGCCGCGCCTGGAGTTCGAGCAGCTCGTCCTGCAGCCGGGCCCGGATCAGCGGGTCGAGGGCGGAGAAGGGCTCGTCCATCAGGAGGATCGGTGCATCGGTGGCGAAGGCGCGGGCGAGGCCGACGCGCTGCTGCATGCCGCCGGACAGTTCGCCGACCCGCGCCTCCGCCCAGTCGGCGAGGCCGACGAGGTCAAGCTGGCGCATCACCGCCGCGCGCCGCGCCTCGCGCTTCATGCCCGCGAGTTCCAGCCCGAAGCCGACATTGTCGGCGACCGTGCGCCAGGGCAGGAGGGCGAATTGCTGGAACACCATCGCCACCTCGTGGCGGCGCAATTCGCGCAGCCGCGCCGTGCCGCAGGCGCGCGGATCGGCGGCTCCCCGTCCGGTATCGACGACGACCCGGCCGCGCGTGATCGGCGCCAGCCCGTTGACGGCGCGGATCAGCGTCGACTTGCCGGAGCCGGACAGGCCCATCAGCACCGCGATCTCGCCCGGAAAGATGTCGAGCGAGGCATCGGCGACGCCGAGCATGGTGCCGGTCGCCTCGCGGATCGCGGCCCGCGTCGCGCCCCGGTCGATCAGCGGCAGGGCCTCCTTCGCCTTCTTGCCGAAGACGATCGAGACGTTCTGGAAGGAGACGACGGGCGGGGCGGCGGAACTCATGCGCGCCCCGCCTCTTCGCCGGGAAACAGGCGGTCGAGAATGATCGCGAGGAGGACGATCGCGAGGCCCGCCTCGAAGCCCTTGCCGACATTGATCGAATTGAGCGCGCGCAGCACCGGCACGCCGAGGCCCGGCGCGCCGACCAGCGCCGCGATCACCACCATGGACAGCGACAGCATGATGGTCTGCGTCAGGCCGGCGAGAATCTGCGGCAGGGCATAGGGGATCTCCACCTTGAAGAGGCGCTGCAACGGCGTCGCGCCGAAGGCGTCGCCCGCCTCCACGAGCTGGCCCGGCGTCGAGGCGATGCCGAGCCGCGTCAGGCGGATCGGGGCGGGCAGGGCGAAGATCACCGTCGCGACGAGACCCGGCACCATGCCGAGGCCGAACAGGATCAGCGCCGGGATGAGATAGACGAAGGTCGGGATGGTCTGCATCAGGTCGAGGACCGGCCGCAGCGCCTTGTAGAGCCAAGGCCGGCGCGCCGCCGCGATGCCGACCGGCACGCCGATCAGCATCGAGACGGCGGTGGAGGCGATCACCAGCGCCAGGGTCTCGGTCGTGTCCTTCCAGAAGCCGAGATTGACGATGAGCAGCAGCCCGCCGACCGTCAGAAGCACGAGGCCCGGCGAGCGGCGGCTGAGAAAGGAGACGAGGGCGAAGGCGCCGATCACCACGAAGGCATGCGGCGCCTGGAGAACGAAGAGGATCGCTCCGATGAAGGCTTCGAGGCCGCGCTGCACGGCGTCGAACAGCCCGGACAGATTGCCGGTCAGCCAGTCGACGAGCCCTTGCGCATAAGGGCCGACCGGCAGGCGATGCGCTTCGATCCACTCCACGGGCTTAATTCGCCTTCGATGTCAGCCGCTTGCGCCGATCAGGACGCACCGAGCGCGCTGGCGACGGCGGCGGCGCCGTCCTTTCCGTCGAAGGTGGTGACGCCCGAAAGCCAGGTTTTCACCCGATCGGGATGGGCCTTCAGCCATTCGGCCGCCGCCGCCGGGCCGTCCTTGCCGTCGTCGAGGATCTTGCCCATCACCTCGCTCTCGATATCGACATCGAAGGCGAGATTGCCGATGAGCTTGCCGACATTCGGGCATTCCTGCGCATAGCCCTTGCGCACGGCGGTGTGCACCTCGGCGCCGCCATAGTTCGGGCCGAAGACATCGTCGCCGCCGGCGAGATAGGCGAGCTCGAAATTCTTGTTCATCGGATGCGGCGCCCAGCCGAGGAAGACGATCGGCTTCTGCGACTTCGTCGCCCGCGAGACCTGCGACAGCATGCCCTGTTCGGAGCTTTCCACCAGCTCGAACTTGCCGAGGCCGAAGCTGTTCTTCTCGATCATGCCGAGCACGAGGCGGTTGCCGTCGTTGCCGGGCTCGATGCCGTAGATCTTGCCGCTGAGCTTGTCGGAGAACTTGGCGATGTCGGCGAAGGACTTCAGGCCCTCGTCATAGAGATATTTCGGCACGGCGAGCGTATATTTCGCGCCGGTCAGATTGGTCTTGATGTCCTCCACCGTGCCGTCGGCGAGATAGGGCTTCACATCGGCTTCCATCGAGGGCAGCCAGGTGCCGAGAAAGACGTCGATATCCTTGTTCTTCAAGGAGGCGAAGGTGACGGGCACCGACAGGACCTTCACGTCCGGCTCGTAGCCGAGGCCCTTCAGGAGGGTGGAGGCGATGGCGGTCGTCGCCGTGATGTCCGTCCAGCCGACATCCGAGAGGCGCACCGTCTTGCAGGAATCGGGCTCGGCCGCCCGCGCCGCGAGCGAGGAGCCGGCGAGGACGAGCGCGGCTAGCGCGAGCTTCAGAAGGATGCGCATGGGGCCGGTCTCCTCGAACGTCATGAAACGCGGACCGATGCCGCTGATCGAGGCTCGACTATCGCCAAGCCCCAGGCCGCTGGCAAGGGCGCGCCTGCGACCTCCGGCGACGCATTTCCGTTATCAGGACAGGGCGATGGCGGAGGTGTTCTTGATCTCCTCCATCACCGCGTAGGTATGGGTCTCGCGCACGCCGGGTAGGGCCAGCAGCGTGTCGGAGAGGAAGGCGCGATAGGCCGCCATGTCGCGCACCCGCGCCTTGATGAGATAGTCGAAGCCGCCGGCCACCATATGGCATTCGGTGATGTCGGGGCTGGCGCGCGCCGCGGCGGCGAAGGCGGCGAAGACGTCGTCGGCGGTGCGGTCGAGCCGCACCTCGACGAAGACGATCATGCCGCGATCGAGCCTTTCCGGCGAGAGCCGCGCCATGTAGCCGAGGATGAAGCCGTCGCGCGTCAGCCGCTTCACCCGCTCGGCGGTGGCCGTGGGCGAGAGATGCACCTTCTCGGCGAGTTCGAGATTCGTCAGGCGCCCGTCGCCCTGGAGAAGGGTGAGGATCCTGCGGTCTTTGGCGTCGAGCTCCGTCATCACCGCCGAAGATCGCCTCTTCGACCGCGAAAGTCACGGCCTTCTGGCGCGAGAATGGCGAGAATGCCGCCGGGCAGGCCTGCTATAGCTTGGGCCGACCCTTCCATCGCGGATCGTTCCATGCCCGTCGCCGCCTTCGCCGCTCCTTTCGCGCCCCGAGACGACGCCGCCGTCTCGGCGCTTCTCGCCGAGTCCAATCGCTGGCGGCACGACGAGGCGGCGGTCGATCGCGCGGCCCGCGCCCTCATCCAGGAGATTCGCGGCAAGACGGGCGGCATCGGCGGCGTCGAGGATTTCCTGCGCGAATTCGGCCTCTCCACCCGCGAGGGTCTGGCGCTGATGGTGCTGGCCGAGGCGCTGCTGCGCGTGCCCGATCCCGAAACGCAGGACCGGCTGATCGAGGACAAGATCGGCGCCGGCGACTGGGACACGCGCGAGGGCGACGAGGACCGCATGCTGACCGCCGCCTCGGCCTGGGCGCTCGGTATCTCGGCCCGCATCATCCGCCCGGGCGAGACGCCGGGCGGCGTCGTCTCCTCGCTGGTGAAGCGGCTCGGCGCCCCGGCGGTGCGCACCGCGACGCGCCAGGCCATGCGCTTTCTCGGCCGGCATTTCGTGCTCGGCGAGACGATCGGCGACGCGCTCGACCGGGCCCGCGCCTTCGAGAAGAAGGGCTATCGCCATTCCTACGACATGCTGGGCGAGGGCGCCCGGACGGCGGAGGACGCGCGACGCTATTTCGAATCCTATGCGAGCGCCATCGAGGCGATCGGCCGCAAGGCCGGCAATAAGGCGCTGCCCGACCGGCCGGGCATCTCGGTGAAGCTTTCGGCGCTCTATCCCCGCTACAGCCCCGCCCATCGCGAGCGCGTGCTGGCGGAACTGGTGCCGCTCGTCGCCGATCTCGCGCGGCGCGCCCAGAGCTATCAACTGAACTTCACCATCGATGCCGAGGAGGCCGAGCGCCTGGAACTGTCGCTCGACGTCATCGACGCCGTGGTGCGCGCCTGCGACTTCAAGGGCTGGGACGGCTTCGGCCTCGCCATCCAGGCCTATCAGAAGCGGGCGATCGCCGTGATCGAGCATATCGAGGGCCTGGCGGCGGATGCCGGCATCCGCATGATGGTGCGTCTCGTGAAAGGCGCCTATTGGGATTCCGAGATCAAGCACGCGCAGGAGCGCGGCCTTGCCGGCTATCCGGTCTATACGCGCAAGCCCGCGACGGATCTCTCCTATCTCGTCTGCGCCAAGGCGCTGCTCGACCGGCGCGTCCGGCTCTATCCGCAATTCGCCACCCATAACGCCCTGACCGTCGCGACCATTCTCGAAATGGCCGAAGGCGATATCGCCGGCTTCGAGTTCCAGCGCCTCCACGGCATGGGCGAGGCGCTCTACGAGGCGGTGAGGGCGCGCGTCGGCGACAAGGTGGCCTGCCGCATCTATGCGCCGGTCGGCGGCTATCGCGACCTTCTCGCCTATCTGGTGCGCCGCCTCCTGGAGAACGGCGCGAATTCCTCCTTCGTCGCCAAGGTCGGCGACAGCGACGTGCCGATCGAAGAACTGCTGGAACGGCCGCGCGACGTGATGCGCGCCGGGCCCGCCGGGCATCCCCGCATCGCGATGCCCGACGCGATCTTCGGCGAGCGGCCGAATTCGCAAGGCGTCGAGTTCGGCGAGCGCCAGTCGCTTTCCGCCTTCCTCGCCGAGCGCGGCCGCGCCAAGCTGGCCGGCCTCCAGGCGAGATGCGCGCTGCCGGATCTTCCCGCCGAGATCGCGCCGATCCGCTCGCCGATCGACGGCGCGGTGATCGGCGAGAGCCATCACCTCACCGCCGAGGGCGCGGCGGCGCTGGTGGAGGCGGCGCGCCGCCACGTTCCGGCCGCCGAGGCGATGCCGGCGCGCGCCCGCGCGGCGGCGTTGCGGCGGGCGGCGGCGCTGATGGAGGAGCGGCGCGGACCGCTGATGGCCCTGCTGGCGCTGGAAGGCGGCAAGACCGTGGAGGACGGTCTCGCCGAGATCCGCGAGGCGGTGGATTTCTGCCGCTTCTATGCCGACGAGGCCGAGCGGCTCTTCGCCGACCCGGCGCGCCTGCCGGGGCCGACCGGGGAGGAGAACCGGCTGCGCTATCGCTCGCGCGGCGTCGCCCTCGCCATCTCGCCCTGGAACTTTCCGCTGGCGATCTTCGTCGGCCAGGTCGCGGCGGCGCTCGCCGCCGGCAATGTCGTGATCGCTAAGCCCGCCGAGCAGACGCCGCTGATCGCGGCCCTGGCCGTCGATCTCCTGAAGGAGGCGGGATTTCCGGCCGACAGCCTGTTCCTCGCGCCCGGCGACGGCGCGACCGGCGCCGCGCTCGTCGCCCATCCGGCGACTGCGCTCGTCGCCTTCACCGGTTCCACCGAGACCGCCTTCGCCATCAACCGCGCGCTCGCCGCGCGCAACGCGCCGATCGCGCCGCTGATCGCCGAGACCGGCGGCATCAACGCGCTGATCGTCGATGCGACGGCGCTGCCGGAACAGGTGGCGGACGATGTCGTCACCTCCGCCTTCCGCTCCGCCGGCCAGCGCTGCTCGGCGCTGCGCCTTCTCTTCGTGCAGGAGGATGTCGCCGACCGCATGCTGGCGATGGTCGCGGGCGCCGCCGCCGAACTCCTGATCGGCGACCCGCGCGACCTCGCCAGCGATGTCGGCCCCGTCATCGACGCCGAGCAGAAGGCGATGCTGGAGCGTCACGTCGCCAAGATGCGCGCGACGCAGCGCGTGCGCTTCGAGGGGCGCCTGCCGGACGGGCTGCCGCAGGCCGGCCATTGGGTCGCGCCGACCATCGTGGAGCTCGACCGCGCCGCCTCGCTCGAGCGCGAGGTCTTCGGCCCGGTGCTGCATGTCGTGCGATGGAAGGCGGGCGAACTCGACAAGGTCTGCGCCGCCGTCGAGGCGACGGGCTACGGGCTGACGCTCGGCGTCCATAGCCGCATCGACGAGACCATCCGCTTCGTCACCGAGCGGCTGACGGTCGGCAACATCTACGTCAACCGCAACATGATCGGCGCGGTGGTCGGCTCGCAACCCTTCGGCGGCTCGGCACTTTCCGGCACCGGGCCGAAGGCCGGCGGCCCGAACTACCTCGCCCGCTTCGCGCGCGAGCAGGTCGTCTCGACCAACACGGCGGCAGCCGGCGGCAATGCCAGCCTGATCGCGATGGACAGCCGCTGATTCGATCTGGCAAGCTTCGGAAAAGATGAAGGAATTATCGTCATCTTGCGTGGCCGCCCAAGCCATGTTCCGCCGAGCCTCCTCCCATCGGCGGAACCTTAGAGGGTTGGGGCGGTTGTGCGAGCGATCAAGGCGTGGCGGTCTTCTCCCAACCGCCGAGGCCGATCGAGCGTGGCATGAAGACGAAAGCCCGGAGTCCTCCCCTCCGGGCTTTCGCCTATTTCCGATGCCGAGCCGCATGGATGCGGGATCGCTCCGGCGTCCGCCATGCCGCCGAACCGAGGGAGTTCAGTCATGGTCGCGACGACAGTCGAATTGCGCAACGTCGCGGGCACCGAAGCCGCGCTCGGCTGGGCGGGCGGGCATACGATCGTGGTGGATCGGCCGGAGGGCAGGGCCGGCGGCCAGGGGTTGGGCTTCAACGGCGCCCAGCTTCTCGCCCTCGCCATCGGCGGCTGCTTCTGCAACGACCTGCGCTACACCGCCCATGCGGCGGGCGTCGGCCTCGGCCGGATCGCCGTCTCCGTGACCGTCGAACTCGGCGGCGAGCCGCTGCTCGCGACGGCGGCCACGATGACGGTCGCCTGCGAGACCTCGGACGGCTCCGATCCCGAGATCCTCGTCGCCCACGCCCGGCAAACATGCATGGTCTCCAACTCCCTGGCGCGCGGCATTCCGGTGACGATCCGCTCGGCCGGGTGACAGGTCGCTTTGGCTGGGCGCTCTCTCCTTCCGGGCCGCCCCGTTCCCGAGCAAATTGCCGTCGCCGTTCCTTGGCCTAGCTGAGCCCGAACGAAGCGCTACACCTTGGGAGGGAAAGATGGCGGCGTTCGGCAAGGCGGCTCTGGCCGCATGGATGGTTCTCGCCCTGGCGGTGCCGGGCGGGGCGCAGGAGGCGCCGCGATGGACGGCGAGCTGGGGCGCGAGCCCCGTCTTCCCCGTCGGCCAGGAGATCGGCGGCTCGACCATCCGCCAATATCTGCGCCTGTCGGCCGGCGGCAGCCGCATCCGCATCCGCTTCACCAACGAGACCGGCACGACGCCGCTCGTCATCGGCGCCGCCGGCATCGGCCGGCCCGGCAACGCGCCGGCGTCGATCGACGCCGGCTCGGTCCGGCCGTTGACCTTCGGCGGCGCGACGAGCGCCACCGTGCCGCCGGGCGCGCCGATGCTGTCCGACCCCGTGGATCTTGCCGCCGAACCGCTGTCGCGGCTGGCCGTCTCGATCTTCGTGCCGCGCGCCACCGGGCCGTCCGTCGTCCATCCGGACGGCGTCGACACCGCCTATCTCGTCCAGGGCGACAAGGTCGGCGAGACCACGCTGCCCGACGCCAAGACCTCGCTCCAGCGCTTCTACCTTTCCGGCGTCGAGGTCGCGAACGACAATGCGCCGCCGGCGATCGTCGCCTTCGGCGACTCGATCACCGACGGCTATCATTCGACGGTCGATGCCGCGCGCCGCTGGCCCGACCGGCTGGCGGAACGGCTCGCCGCCAGCGGCGGGGCGCTCGGCGTCGTCAATGCCGGCATCAGCGGCAACCGCGTGCTGCACGACCGGCCGGAGGACATGTTCGGCCCGAGCGCGCTCGCCCGCTTCGACCGCGACGTCCTCGCCCAGCCGGGCGCGCGCTGGCTGATCGTGATGGAGGGCATCAACGATATCGGCCATTCGACGCAGGCCGGCCTCGCCGAGCAGACGGTGACGGCCGACGAGATCATCGCCGGCCACAAGCAGCTCATCGCCCGGGCGAAGGCGCATGGCCTGAAGGTCTATGGCGCGACGCTGACGCCGTTCGAGGGCACCGTCTTTCCCGGCTATTTCACGCCGGAAGGCGAGGCGAAGCGGCAGGCGGTGAACGAGTGGATCCGTAAAGGCGGCGCCTACGACGCGGTGCTGGACTTCGACGCCACCTTGCGCGACCCGGCGAACCCGGCGCGAATGAAGGCGGATTTCGACGAAGGCGACCATCTCCATCCGAACGATGCGGGCTATAAGGCCATGGCCGATTCGATCGATCTCCAACTCTTCGATCGACGCTGAAGAAGGGCAGGCCATGGCGGAACCGAAGTCGGATATCGAGATCGCGCGCGCCGCGACGAAGCGGCCGATCGCCGAGGTCGCGGAGCGGCTCGGCATTCCGGCGGAGGCCGTCATTCCCTATGGCCGCGACAAGGCGAAGATCGACGGCGCCTTTCTCGCCGGGCTGAAGGATCGGCCCGACGGCCGGCTGATCCTCGTCACCGCCGTCAATCCGACGCCGGCGGGGGAGGGCAAGTCGACGACGACCGTCGGTCTCGGCGACGCGCTGGTGCGGATCGGCAAGCGCGCCGCCATCTGCCTGCGCGAACCCTCGCTCGGCCCCTGCTTCGGCCAGAAGGGCGGCGCGACGGGCGGCGGCCGGGCGCAGGTCGTGCCGATGGAGGACATCAACCTCCATTTCACCGGCGATTTCCACGCCATCACCGCCGCGCACAATCTCCTCGCGGCGATGATCGACAACCACGTCTATTGGGGCAACGCCGCCCGGATCGACACGCGCCGCATCGTCTGGCGGCGCGTCCTCGACATGAACGACCGGGCGCTGCGCGACATCGTCACCGCGCTCGGCGGGCCGGCCAACGGCTATCCGCGCGAGGCGGGCTTCGACATCACCGTCGCCTCCGAAGTGATGGCCATCCTCTGCCTCGCCCGCGATCTCGACGATCTCGAAACGCGGCTCGGCGAGATCGTCGTTGCCTATCGCACCGACCGCACGCCGGTCTTCGCCCGCGACATCGGGGCGACCGGCGCCATGGCCGTCCTGCTGAAGGACGCGATGCTGCCCAATCTCGTCCAGACGATCGAGAACAATCCGGCGCTCGTCCATGGCGGGCCCTTCGCCAATATCGCCCATGGCTGCAATTCGGTGATCGCGACGCGCGCCGCGCTGAAGCTCGCCGACTATGTGGTGACGGAGGCCGGTTTCGGCGCCGATCTCGGCGCCGAGAAGTTCTTCGACATCAAGTGCCGGCAGGCCGGGCTGAAACCGGCCGCCTGCGTCATCGTCGCGACGGTGCGCTCGGCCAAGATGAATGGCGGCGTGGCCAAGGAGGATCTCGCCGCCGAGGACGTCGCGGCGGTGCGGCGAGGGGCCGTCAATCTCGGCCGTCATATCGAGAACGTCCGCGCCTTCGGCGTGCCGGTGATCGTCGCGATCAACCATTTCGGCACCGATACGCCGGCCGAGATCGCGGCGCTCCAGGATTTCGCCGCCGTGCAGGGGGCGGAGGCCGTTCTCTGCCGCCATTGGGCGGAAGGCTCGGCGGGGGCGACGGAGCTCGCGACGAAGGTGGCGGCGCTGGCCGATGGCGGCACGGCCCGCTTCCAGCCGCTCTATGCCGACGAACTGCCGCTGATCGAGAAGATCGAAACCGTGGTGAAGCGCATCTATCGCGGCGCGGCGGTGACGGTGGAGCGCGGCGTCATCGGCCAGCTCGCCGATTTCGAGGCGCGCGGCTATCGCCGTCTGCCGGTCTGCATGGCGAAGACGCCCTATTCCTTCTCGGCCGACCCGGCGCTGCTCGGCGCGCCGGAGGGCTTCGGCGTCCATGTGCGGGAGGTGCGGCTCTCGGCCGGCGCCGGCTTCGTCGTCGCGCTTTGCGGCGAGGTCCTCACCATGCCCGGACTGCCGCGCCGCCCGGCCGCCGAGCGCATCCGCCTCGACGGGGAAGGGCGCATCGAAGGCCTGTTCTGACCGGTCAGAACTCGCGCCAGTCGGCGGCGGCCTCGGCCTGACGCTTCGGCGCGGCACCGCCCCGGCCCGTCGCGACGAGGCGCGCGACGGGCGCCGGGCGCGCCGTCCGGGGGGCGGCGACACCGCCGACCCGGAAGCGCTGGGCGAGATCGGCGAGCGTCTGCACCTCACGCATCAGCTTCTGCGCGGCGGCCGTAGTCTGGCCGACCATCGCGGCGTTCTGCTGGGTGGTCACGTCCATCTGGTCGGCGGCGGTTGAGACCTCGTTGACGGAGATCGCCTGCTGGCGGGCGCTCGCCGCGATGCGCATCACCAGTTCGCCGGTCTCGGAGAAGCGCCGCACGATCTCCTGAAGGGACTCGCCGGAGGCGGTGACGAGCTCGACGCCGCGCCCGACCTGCTCGCCCGAGCGCGCGATGAGGTCCTTGATGTCCTTGGCCGCTTCCGCCGAGCGCTGGGCGAGACCGCGCACTTCCTGCGCCACCACCGCGAAGCCGCGCCCCGCCTCGCCGGCTCTGGCGGCTTCGACGCCCGCGTTCAGGGCCAAAAGGTTCGTCTGGAAGGCGATCTCGTCGATGAGGCCGATGATCTTGCCGATCTCGGCCGAGGAACGCTCGATCTCGTCCATCGCCGCCACCGCGCGGGCGGCGATGGCGCCGCTATGCTCGGCGCTCGCCTGCGCGCCGGTCACCACCTCGCGCGCATGGCCGGCATTGCGGGCCGTGTCGTTGACGGAATCGGCCACTTCCTTCAGCGCCGCCGCTGTCTCTTCCAGCGAGGCGGCCTGCTGCTCGGTCCGCTGCGAGAGTTCGCCCGTCGCGCACTCGATCTCCCGCAGGTCCTCGCGGATGAGGACGACGGTCTCGACCAGCGTCCGCATCGCCGTCTCCAGCGCCGCGACGCTGTCGTTGAAGAGCGTGCCGACCTCGCGAAACTCGATCCCGATCGAATCGTCGAGGCGCACTTCGAGATCGCCGGCGGCGAGGCGCTGGAAGGCGGGCTGCAACTGCGCGATCAGCACGCGGCGGACCTCGATCGCGCCGCGCTCCGCCGCCGCGACGGTTTCCTGCCGAGACTGCCGCTCGGCCTCGATGGCGCCCTGCTGCAAGCCGCGCCGTTCGCCCTCGGCCGTCTTGAAGATGTCGAGCGCCGTGGCGAGCTCGCCGATCTCGTCGTCGCGGCCGAGATGCGTGACGGTGACGTTCATGTCGCCGCTCGACAGCCGGCGCATCGCCGCCGTCATTTCCGCGAGCGGCGCGACGACGCGGCGCAGGACCAGGAGGATGCCGATGCCGAGCACCGCGAGGACGGCGCCGATCGCCAAGGCCTGCACGGTGAGGCCGATCACCTTGCCGCGCGCCGCCGCCGCCTCGATGTCCCGGCTGCGCTGCTTGGCCGTCGTCACGATCTTATCCACGGCGGCGCGGTGCAGCAGGTAGCTGCGGCCGGCCTCGTGATAGGCGAGGGTCATGGCGAGATGGTCGTTCTTCGCCAAAGCCGGCAAGAAGCGTTCCTCGATCACCGTCCAGAACTGGTCGGCCTGGTCGCGCGAATCGACGGTGATCAGCTGCTTCAGGTCGGCCGGCAGCGGCGTCGCCAGCCAATGCGTCAGGCGCTCGTTGAATTCCCGGTGCAGGCGGGCGAGCCGCGCCTTGGCGGCGGCGGCCGGCATTTCCTCGGTCGCGGCGAGCGCGACGGTCAGATAGGACTCGACGAGATAGAGCGGCGGCGGCAGCACGTCGGCGACGATGTCCTTGCTTTCGATGACCTCTTCGTAGAGCCGGCTGCCGATCCGCAGCTTCTCCAGGGTGACGAGCGTCACGCCGAAGGCGAGCGCGACGGCGAGACCCGTGATGCCGGAAAAGACGCAGAAGCTGGTTCGAATGCGCATGGCGAGGTCCCGGGCGCCGCGAAACGCCTGATCGTGAGCGAGGTCGTGGAGCCGGAAGCGAGGCCGGCAGCAGCGGCTTCGCGCGCCTCCGTCGATGGGCGCGTCCAGCCCGAGAACAAGCCTGCGTTGTCCTGGTTAAGGTGGCATGAACTCTGCCGACGATCTTTGGCCCGCCTCGGCCGCAGCCGCGCGCTTGCCGGTCCATTGCTCTCGCCCGCCATATGCGCTAGCGTTCCCGGCATGACGAACGCCTCGCTTTCGAACCGTTGGTGGTGGGCCCCGTAAGGCGGCCACGTTCGTTCGCGCTTTGACGAAACGATAAGGTCGCCCGGCATCCATCCGGCGGCCTTTTTTCTTGGTCTCCGTTCGGTCCGGGCGCAATGAGGAGATGACGGACATGAGCCTCGAAGGCAGCATGGCGGATCGGGCCGAGACCTATGTCACCGAAGGCGGCGTCGCCGTCACCCGGCATCGCGACTATGTCGACTATGCCGGGGCGATCGAGCCCTATGTGGCGGCGCTGGACACGCGGCGCGGCGCGGTCTTCTCCTCGAACTACGAATATCCGGGCCGCTATACGCGCTGGGATACGGCGATCGTCGATCCGCCGCTGATGGTCACTTCCTCCGGCCGCGCGATGCGGATCGAGGCGCTGAACCCGCGCGGGCGCGTGCTCGTCGGCTTCGTCGCCGAAGTGTTGAAGGACGATCCCGACATCGCGTCGCAGACCGCCAGCGAAGAGCGCATCGATCTGACGGTCGCCGAGCCCTCGCGCGCCTTCACGGAGGAGGAGCGCTCGCGCATGCCGACCGTCTTCTCGGTGCTCCGCCGCATCGTCGCGCTGTTCCGCTCCGGCGAGGATGCCGCGCTCGGCCTCTACGGCGCCTTCGGCTACGATCTCGCCTTCCAGTTCGACCGGGTGGAGGAGAGCCTGGCGCGGCCCGCCGACCGGCGCGATCTGGTGCTCTACCTGCCCGACGAGATCCTGATGGTCGACCACCATTCGGTGCGGGCCTACAAGGAGCGCTATACCTTCGCGAAGGACGGCCGCTCCACCGAGGGCCTTCCCGGCGGCGGCGCGGACGCGCCCTTCCGCCCGACGGACCGCATCCCGCCGCGCGGCGATCACAAGCCGGGCGAATATGCCGAGCTCGTCAAGCGTGCCAAGGAGAAGTTCATGCGCGGCGACCTCTTCGAGGTCGTTCCCGGCCAGACCTTCTTCGAGCGGACCGAGAATCCGCCCTCGGCGATCTCGCGCCGGCTGAAGGGCATTAATCCCTCGCCCTATTCCTTCTTCATCAATCTGGGGGAGAACGAGTTCCTCATCGGCGCCTCGCCGGAAATGTTCGTGCGCGTCAACGGGCGGCGGGTCGAGACCTGCCCGATCTCTGGCACGATCAAGCGCGGCAGCGACGCCATCGCCGATTCCGAGCAGATCCTGAAGCTGCTCAACTCGAAGAAGGACGAGTCCGAGTTGACCATGTGCTCGGATGTCGACCGCAACGACAAGAGCCGCGTCTGCGAGCCGGGCTCGGTGCGTGTCATCGGCCGGCGGCAGATCGAGATGTATTCGCGCCTCATCCACACGGTCGACCATATCGAGGGCAGGCTGCGCGAGGGCATGGACGCCTTCGACGCCTTCCTCTCGCATGCCTGGGCGGTGACGGTGACCGGCGCGCCGAAGCTCTGGGCCATGCGCTTCATCGAGAAGAACGAGAAGAGCCCGCGCGCCTGGTATGGCGGCGCCGTCGGCATGATCCATTTCAACGGCGACCTGAACACCGGCCTGACGCTGCGCACCATCCGCCTGAAGGACGGCATCGCGGAAGTGCGGGCCGGCGCGACGCTCCTCTACGATTCCAATCCGGAGGAGGAGGAGGCCGAGACCGAGCTCAAGGCCTCCGCCATGCTCGCCGCCATCCGCGAGGCGGGTGCCTCGAACTCGGCCGCCGCCGAGCGCGAGACGGCCAAGGTCGGCACCGGGCTGAAGATCCTTCTCGTCGACCACGAGGATTCCTTCGTCCACACGCTCGCCAACTACTTCCGCCAGACCGGCGCCGAGGTGACGACGGTGCGCACCCCGGTGCCGGCCGAGATCTTCGACCGCGTCGCGCCCGATCTCGTCGTGCTCTCGCCGGGGCCGGGCAATCCGGCCGATTTCGACTGCAAGGGCACGATCCAGGCCTCGCGCCAGCGGGGCCTACCGATCTTCGGCGTCTGCCTCGGCCTCCAGGCGCTCGCCGAGGCCTATGGCGGCACGCTGCGCACGCTGCACATGCCGGTGCATGGTAAGCCCTCGCGCATCCGCGTCGAGAAGCCGGGAATCATCTTCTCCGGCCTGCCGCAGGAGGTGACGGTCGGGCGCTATCACTCGATCTTCGCCGACCCGGTGCGCCTGCCGAAGGAGTTCGAGGTGACGGCCGAAACCGAGGACGGCGTGGTGATGGCCTTCGAGCATCGCTCGGAGCCGGTGGCGGCCGTGCAGTTCCATCCCGAGAGCATCATGAGCCTCGGCGGCGAGGCGGGCATGCGGATGATCGAGAACATCGTCGCGCATCTGCCGCGCCGGGCGGCGGTGAAGGCGGCATAGCCGCCGGTTGTACGGCGGGGCTCGACTTCGCCGGAAAAACCTGTTTCGGGAAGCAAGCGGCGCACGGGGATGCGCCGCTTGCCGTTTGAGGGGCCTTTCATGCCGCAGGAAGCCATCCGCACGACGAGGCGTGTCGCCGGCCTGTCGATCGCCATCGCGATCCTCGTGCTCGGCATCAAATACGTCGCCTATGCGCTGACGGGCTCGGCCGCGCTCTATTCCGACGCGCTGGAATCGGTGGTGAACGTCGTCGCGGCGGCCGTCGCCTTCTGGGCCCTGGAGGTCAGCCACCGCCCGGCCGACAAGGACCATCCCTTCGGCCATCACAAGGCGGAATATTTCTCGGCCGTCGTCGAGGGCGTCCTCATCGTCGTCGCCGCGCTCCTCATCCTGCGGGAGGCCTGGGGGGCCTTCCAGGCGCCGCGCTCGCTCGAGGCGCCGCTCGCCGGCATCGCGGTCAACAGCGTCGCGACGCTGATCAATCTCGTCTGGGCGCTCTATCTCATCCGCCTCGGCCGCGAGAGGCGCTCGCCCGCCTTCGACGCGGACGGGCGCCATCTCATGGCGGATGTCGTCACCTCGGTCGGCGTCGTCGCCGGCCTCGGCGTCGCGACGGCGGTCGGCTGGCTCTGGCTCGATCCGCTGCTCGCCGCGCTCGTCGCGCTGAACATCCTGCGCGAGGGCTGGAAGGTCGTCGTCTCCTCCCTCTCGGGCCTGATGGACCAGGCGATGGACCCCGCCGACGAGGAGAAGGCGAAGGCGATCATCTCCTCGCATGCCGAAGGGGCGATCGAGGTCCACGACCTGAAGACCCGGCTCGCCGGCCGCGCCACCTTCATCGAGTTCCACATGGTGGTGCCGGAACTGATGTCCGTCGGCGACGCCCACGACATCTGCGACCGCATCGAGGCGGCGCTCGAGACGGAGTTCGAGGACGCCACCGTCCAGATCCATGTCGAGCCGGAAAAGGAGATCAAGCAGACGGGCGTGCCGGTGGTGTGAAGAACGGCCGCGCGGAGCGCGTCTTCCGGTCCGGCTCGGTCCTCGACGGCATCGTCATGGGACGTAGCCGTTGAGGGGCTTCAGATAGAGCGTGCCGCAGGGTGCTTGCGCGGCCGGCGCCTCGCCATCGACGGGGATCGGCGACAGGCTCTCCTCGATCGCGGTCTCATCGCGGAAGTAGAGGCGCCAGAGCAGGCCATCGGCGAAGGCGCACCGCCCTTCGCCGGGCACCACCCTGATCCGCAGCCTGTCGGTATAGGAGACGGACAGGCTCAGATGCGTCAGATGGACGAGGCAGCCGGATCGCGGGCAATTCCGGTTGATCGCTTCCGGCGCGCCATCCGCCGGCACATAGATGGCGAGGATCGCCAGGGCGAAGGCTTTCGTCGGGGCGAGGAGGGCCGCGACCGCGAGAAGCAGCTTCGCACCCGTCGACTTCGTATTGCGAGACGATGGCGGGTCATCGCGGGTGGGCGAGGGAGGATGGTGTCGCGAGCATGGCATCGCGGATCGCGCTTTTCAGGCTTCGGGTCGATAGATGGGCGCTTGTCGCAATGCCCGTCGGATAGCCTATCGGAGACAGGGATGCCATCAAGGCGTGTATGCGTGTTTTCCCGTAACGGTCCTTGCGTTCGGCGCCGTTTCGATTACCTTATCCGTCATGATCACTGCGTCGGCCCTCCTTCTCGCCATGAGCACGGTTCTTGCAACCCTGCTGGCGAAGGCGCGCGCCGAACGCCCGCTTCCGCTCCTGCTTCGCGCGCTTAGCCGCGGCCGTCGGACCCGTTGATCGAAGGGGCGTCCGGCGGTCGAGCCGGCGCCGTGCGGCCCCGCCGCGACGCCCTGCCTCTTCGGCCTCACATTTCCCGACCATTCCCGGGTGACCGCGTCGCGTCGCGCTGATATTGCGCTGTCGTCCGGCATCCGCCCGAAGATCCGAAGGTGCGAAACGCCATGTCCGCCGTATCCATGCGCGCCCCGAGCGCGTCCGAGGCCGCCAAGTCCATGCCGACGGCCGCCGACAAGTACCGACCCTATCCGACCATCGCTCTTTCCGACCGCACCTGGCCGGCGAAGACCATCGAGGCGCCGCCCGTCTGGTGCTCCGTCGACCTGCGCGACGGCAACCAGGCCCTGGTCGATCCGATGGGCCAGGACAAGAAGGAGCGGTTCTTCCGTCTCTTGAAGGCGATGAACTTCAAGGAGATCGAGATCGGGTTCCCCTCCGCCTCGCAGACCGATTTCGACTTCGCCCGCTGGTGCGTCGAGAAGGGCGAGGTGGCCGAGGACGTCTCGTTGCAGGTGCTCGTCCAGTGCCGGCCGGAACTGATCCGCCGGACCTTCGAGAGCCTGGAAGGCGCGCATCGCCCGATCGTGCATTTCTACAATTCGACGTCGGAGCTGCAACGGCGCGTCGTCTTCGCCAAGGACCGCGCCGGCATCCGCGAGATCGCCACCGACGCGGCGAAGATGATCACCGACATGGCGGCGAAGGCCGGCGGCGGCTATCGCTTCCAGTATTCGCCGGAAAGCTTCACCGGCACCGAGCTCGATTTCGCGGCCGAGATCTGCAACGCCGTCGCCGAGATCGTGCGTCCGACGCCGGACAACAAGCTGATCATCAACCTGCCGGCGACGGTCGAGATGTCGACGCCGAACGTCCATGCCGACCAGATCGAATGGATGTGCCGCCAGCTCGACAATCGCGAGAATCTCATCGTCTCGCTGCATCCGCATAACGACCGGGGCACGGCGGTGGCCGCGACCGAGCTCGGCCTCCTGGCCGGCGCCGACCGCGTCGAGGGCACGCTGTTCGGCAATGGCGAGCGCACCGGCAATGTCGACATCGTGACCCTCGCGCTGAACATGTTCACGCAGGGCATCGATCCCGGCCTCGACATTTCCGACATCAACGCGATCAAGGAAGTCTACGAGTACTGCAACAAGCTGGCGATCCCGGAGCGCCACCCCTATGTCGGCGAACTGGTCTATACCGCCTTTTCCGGCTCGCATCAGGACGCGATCAACAAGGGCATGAAGGCGCGGGCGACCGCCAATTCGCCGCTCTGGGAAGTGCCCTATCTGCCGATCGACCCGAAGGATGTCGGCCGCTCCTACGAGGCGATCATCCGCATCAACTCGCAGTCGGGCAAGGGTGGTATCGCCTATGTGCTCCAGGCCGATTACGGCCTGAACCTGCCGCGCAACCTGCAGATCGAGTTCCGCGAGGCGATCCAGAAGATCACCGACGAGGAAGGCGTCGAGATGCCGGCGAAGCGCATCCATGACGAGTTCATGCGCGCCTACGTCGAGCAGCCCGACGCGCGGATCGCCTATGTCGAGCACATCACCAAGGCGGGCGCCGACAAGAATTCGCGCATCGTCGAGGCGACGATCCGGGACGGCGAGAAGGAGATCGTGGTCGAGGGCCGGGGAACCGGCGCGATCGACGGCTTCATCGACGCCCTGTCGCGCCATCTCGGCGTCGAGCTCTCGGTCGCCGACTATTCGGAACATTCGCTCCAGCGCGGCTCCAACGCCAAGGCGATCGCCTATATGGAGATCGAGCATGCCGGCGGCAAAACCTTCGGGGCCGGCATCGACCAGAACGCGACGACCGCCTCGCTCCGCGCCATCGTCGCGGCGGCGAACCGCGTTCTGGCGAACGGAGCGGCCTGATGCGGGCGGCGGGCGGCGTCCTTCTCGTCCGCGCGCTGGAAGCGCAGGGCGTCTCCCGCATCTTCTGCGTGCCGGGGGAGAGCTATCTCCCGGTGCTCGACGCGCTGCATGACAGCGCGATCGATCTCGTCGTCTGCCGCCAGGAGGGCGGGGCGGCGATGATGGCCGAGGCGGACGGCAAGCTGACCGGCCGCCCCGGCATCTCATTCGTCACGCGCGGCCCGGGGGCGACGAATGCCGCCTCCGGCATCCATGTCGCGGCGCACGACCTGACGCCGATGATCCTCTTCGTCGGGCAGGTCCCGCACGCCTTCCGGGGGCGCGGCGCCTTTCAGGAACTCGACTACGACCGGCTCTTCGGCGGCATGGCGAAGGCGGTGTTCGAGGCGGAGACGCCGGACGAACTGCCGGCTCTGGTCGAGGACGCCTTCCGCATCGCCATGGAAGGCGCGCCGGGACCGGTCGTGATCGCCCTGCCGGAGGACACGCTTTCCGGCATCGGATCGGCCGAGATCCTGCCCCGGCACGAGGCAGAGGTCCTGCCGCCTTCGCAGGAGAAGATGGAAGACCTCTGGTCCCGCCTTTCGCAGGCGCGCGCGCCGATGATGGTGCTCGGCGGCTCGCGCTGGACGGACGGGGCGCTCGCCGATATCCGCCACTTCGCCGAAAGCTGGCATCTGCCGGTCGCCTGTTCCTTCCGGCGCCAGATGCTGTTTCCGAGCCTGCATCCCAACCATGCCGGCGATGTCGGAATCGGCATCGCGCCGAAGCTGCGGGCGCGGCTGGAAGCGGCCGACCTGATCCTCGCCGTCGGGGCCCGCTTCGGCGAAATGCCCAGCCAGTGCTACGAGTTGCTGGCGATTCCAAAACCGAAACAGCAGCTCGTTCATGTTCTGCCCGAAGCGCGCGAACTCGGCCGGCTCTATCACCCGGCCCTCGCCATCCATGCCGACCCCGTATCCTTCGCGCGCCGCGCGGTGCAACTCGCCCCGCCCGCGACGGTTCTCTGGTCCGGCGCGGCGGAAGCGGCGCATCGCGACTATCTGGAATGGTCGACGCCCGTCCCCTCAGCCGAGGCGGAGCCGGTCGATCTCGACGCGGTCATGGCCCATCTCGCCGCGACCCTGCCGGCGACGACCACCTATACGAACGGCGCCGGCAATTACGGCGGCTGGCTGCATCGCCACGGCCGCTTCGCCGACCGGCTGTCGCAGCTCGCGCCGACCTCCGGCTCGATGGGCTACGGTCTGCCGGCGGCCGTGGCGGCAAAGCTGCGCCATCCCGAGCGCACCGTCGTCTGCTTCGCCGGCGACGGCTGTTTCCAGATGACGAGCCAGGAATTCGCGACGGCGGCGGAAGAGGAGGCGGCGCTCGTCGTGCTCCTCGTCGACAACAGCCAGTACGGCACGATCCGCATGCATCAGGAAATGCGCTATCCGGGCCGGATCTCCGGCACGCAGATCCGCAATCCCGATTTCGCGGCGCTCGCCCGCAGCCATGGCGGCTTCGGCGCCACGGTGACGCGCACGGCCGATTTCGCCCCGGCGCTGGCCGAGGCCCTGGCCTTCGGCGGCCCCGCGCTTCTGCATCTTCGCACCGATCCGCGCCGGATCTCGACCACGAAGCGCATCTGAGCCCTTGCCGGAGATTGCCGTGGCGGCAAAGATGGGCAATTGAACGAATACGGGAACCGCGGCGGGAACGACGAGAGCGATGGCTGACGGCAATGACAAGGTGACGTCGCTGACGGGCACTCGGCGGCTCGCCGATGCGGTGCGCGCCGCCAAGATCGCCGCCGCGCATCGCAGCGACGTCGTGGTCGACATCCGCGAGGCCGACCGGGCGCGGCTGGAGATCCTGGCCGAGGCGCTGCAAAGCGTCATCGACGACATTCCGGCCGGCGACGACTTCTTCGATTTCACGATTTCCGGCGGGCCGCAGCCGCGCTTCTGGATCGACGGCACGGCGCATGTGACCATGGCCCGTGACCGGCGCACCTACCGTTTCGTGCGCGAAACGCGCATCGGCCGGGTGACGCTGGCCGAATCGCCGGACATGCATGCGATCGCCGACCGCATCACCACCTATATTGCCGAACGGATCGTCGAGCGGGAAAAGGCCTTTGCCGAGCTCGATCGTTACGGCTCGGTCGGCCATGCGCCGCCCGCGCCGGCCAATGGCGCCTCGGACGAGCCGATCCGGGCGCCGGTGGCGAAGCCGCGCGGTCCGGGCGCCGCCTTCGCGCTGTCCTGGCTGTTGATCGGCATGGTGGTCGGCGCTGCGATTCTCTATGGCCTCGCCACGATGCGCGGCCTGACGCTGCGCTGACGCGGCGCGTCAGAGCGAGCCGGGCAGCGGCCGTCTCTCGATCGGACCGGTCTCGGGCGCCCTGACGACGGGCGTCGCGGCCGGTTGCGCCGAACCGATGGCGGGCGCGCCGAAGCGGACGAGCGCCAGCATCGCGGCACCGGCGAGGAGACCCCAGAACGGCGCGCTGATGCCGAGAAAGGCGATGCCGGAGGCGGTCGTGAGAAAGGTCACGGCGGCGGCGTTGCGCTCGTCCGCGCTCGCCATCGCGGCCTGGAGCGAGGCGGTCAGCGCGCCGATCAGCGCCAGACCGGCCGCCGCCTCGATGAGCAGCGGCGACAGGCTGGCGAAGGCGGTGACGGCGCCCGCGCCGAGCCCGAAGATCACATAGGCGACCCCTGAGACGACGCCGGCCCACCAGCGGCGATCGGGATCGGGGCCGGCTTCCTCGCCGGCGCAGATCGCGGCGGTGATCGCGGCGAGATTCACCGCATGGCCGCCGAAGGGCACGGCGAGCAGCGAGAAGAGCCCGGTCGCGGTGAAGAGCGGACCGGCCGGCGGCTGGTAGCCGTTCACCTTGAGCACGGTCAGGCCCGGAATGTTCTGCGAGGCCATGGTGACCAGGAAGAGGGGCAGGGCGATGCCGATCGCGCTCTGCCAGTCGAAGCTCGGCGCGATCAGGACCGGACGCGGCAGGAGGGAGGCCGGATCGATGCCGCCGCCTTTCGTGGCCAGAATGGCGGCGATGGCGACGAGGGCGGCGGCCGGTACGGC
Organism: Aureimonas endophytica; assembly: GCF_014642635.1. Lineage (GTDB taxonomy): Bacteria > Pseudomonadota > Alphaproteobacteria > Rhizobiales > Rhizobiaceae > Plantimonas > Plantimonas endophytica. The sequence continues at coordinate 185,624 of NZ_BMIQ01000008.1, read as the reverse complement.
AAGAAGGCGCCGGACACGGCCGACGAGCATCCAGGTGGCGGCGATGGCGAGGCCCGGCAGCGGCTCGGACGCGATCGCCTTCACCGGGGCGAGGCAGAGCGAGAAGATGATGCCGGCGAGCATCGCATTGGCGATCGAGCCCGGAATCGCCGCGATCAGCCGGCCGAGCGGGCGCAGCGTGCCGGCGAGGATCACGAGAAGCGCGGCGAGGAGAAAGGCGCCGACCGCCGTCGGGAAGCCGCCCTGCGGCGCGGCGGCGCCCGCCAGCAGCGCGGCGCCCGGCGTCGACCAGGCGACGGAGATCGGCATGCGGTGGCGCAGGCTGAGCAGGATGGCGCAGAGGCCCATGGCGATCGACAGCGCCATCAGGCCGGACGCGGCTTCGACTTGCGTCGCGCCGACGCCGATCAGGCCGCCGAGCACGACCGAGAAGGAGCTGGTGAAGCCGACGAAGGCGGCGAGAAGGCCCGCGCTGATGGCGGGTAGGGGCAGGGCGCGCATCGCCATCCCCTCTACATGAGGGTGGCCCCGGGCTCCACGAAAAAGGCGGCCTTATGCCTCAGGCCGGCTCGACCGCCGTCGTGTCCTCGACGCGCTGGACATCCACCGCCTCCCCCCGGCTGGTCAGCCGGCGCTCGCGGATCCAGCCCAGCCCCGCACCCTCCGGTCGGAGGCCGCGTTCGCGCTGCGTCACCGTCCAGGCGCCCGGCTCGCCCTCGATGTCGAAAAGGTTGTAGCGCGCCGCCGGCTTGTCGCCGCCGGGATTCTGGCTGGCCGAGGGAACGCCCACCACCGGCACCAGCCCGTCGAGCCCGGCGATCCAGTAGAGCGTGTCGAGATGGGTATGGCCGTGCAGCACCAGATCGGCGCCGGCCTCGCGAATGACCTTCCAGAAATATTGTTTGCCGATCAGCCGCTTGTGCCAAGCCGTCGAGCCGGCGACCGGCGGGTGATGAATGAGGACGACGCAGAAATGGCCCGTCGCCCGGCAGGCGGTCAGCATGCGCGCCAGTTGCAGGGCCTGTCCGCGCTTGAAGGTGCCGGTGGCGAAGAAGGGTGCCGTCGCCTCCGCCGTCGAGACGCCGAAGATCGCCACGGGGCCGCGCATCCGCACATAGGGAAAGAGCTGGCCGATGGCGGCCGACGGATTGTCGCCCACCATGTAGTTGTGCCACTCATGGCAGGCCTTGCGCAGGGCGCCCGGCACATAGGCGTCGTGATTGCCCGGCACCACGGAAACGTCGCGCGGGGGGCCGAGATCCTTCAGCCAGGCCCCTGCCGCGACGATCTCCTGCGTCGTCGCGAGATTGACCAGATCGCCCGTGACGCAGACGTGATCGGGCTTCTGCGCATGCATGTCGGTGGTCAGCGAGAGCAGCGTCTCGCCGAACATCATCTTCTTGCGGTTGCGCTGCCAGTTGTAATAGCCCGTCACCCGCTTCGATACGAGCTGGCGGAACGAAAGCTCCGGGAGGGGGCCGAGATGGATGTCGGAAATATGGGCGAGCCGGAACATGGTCTCCTCATCTAGCCGAAGCGGGGCCGAGGAGAAGTCCCTGCTCCTGCGTCTTCTCGACGGCACGAAGACGGCGCGGCGCCTGCGCCATCTGGCGATGCTCGCCGCCCGGCCGATGACGCTCGGCATCCGCGCCGCCGCCTTCGACGCGTCCGGCGCGGTGTTCCTGGTGCGGCACACCTATATGAGCGGCTGGTATCTGCCGGGCGGCGGCCTCGATCCCGGCGAGACGGCGGCGAGCGCCGTCGCGCGCGAGCTCGGCGAGGAGGGCAACCTGCGTCTCGCCGCGCCGCCCCGCCTCGTCAGCGTGCATTTCAACCGCTCGGGGCTCGGGCGCGATCATGTCCTTTTCTTTCAGTGTCCGCTGGTGCATCAGACGGCGCCGAAGCCCGCCGATCGCGAGATCGCCGAAAGCGGCTTCTTCCCCCTCGACGCCCTGCCGGAGGCGGTGACGCCCGCGACGCTCCGGCGCCTCGCCGAACTTCGCGGCGACCAGTCGGCAGACCCCGACTGGTAGGAGGCGGCGCGCCTCACGCCGCCTTGCAGAGCCGGTTCCGGCCGCCCGCCTTCGCGGCATAGAGGGCCTTGTCGGCGCGGGCATAGACCGCTTCCACGCTCTCGCCGCGCCGATAGGCGACGAGACCCGCCGAACAGGTGATCCGTATCGAGGGTTGGGCGACGAGCGGCCGTCGCGTGGCGACGCCCCGCAACAGTTTCTCGACCAGCGCCTCACCGTCCTCGAAGCTCGTTTCCGGCAGGACCAGCAGGAATTCCTCGCCGCCGACGCGGCCGAGCGCATCGCGCGGGCGGATGGCGGCCTGGAGGGCGCGTGCGATGTCGGTGATCACGGCATCGCCGGCCGGATGGCCGAAGGAATCGTTGATGCGCTTGAAATGGTCGATGTCGAGGAGGCAGGCGCAGCCGCCCGCCATCGGACCCGAGAGTTCGCCGGTGATCATCGATGCGAGCACCGCCATGATGTGGCGGCGGTTCGAAATGCCCGTCAGTTCGTCCGTCTGCGCCGCTTTCAGCGCCGCGTCGCGGTCGCTCTGCAGCTGCAGATCGCAGCTGCGCAGGTCCGTGACATCCAGGCCGACGAAAAGCGACCAGCCGTTCGGCAGGACATTCTCGTTGATCGACAGCCAGCGGCCGTCGAGGAGATCGGACAGGACGCGGCGGTGGCGCAGCTTCGCGCGCCGCGACACGGCCGAAGCGAGCCAGGCCTCGAAATCGGGTTGGACGATCCGGGTGCTGCGGCCGGCCGCGTGATTGCGCCGGAGGATCTCGGCGAAGGTCGGCGTCTCCGCCGGCCCGACGAAGAACGCTGCCCGGAAGGCGGCATTGGCGTATCGGAGACGATCGGCGGGGTCGTAAAGACCAATCAGTGCCGCGCTGTCCTCGGAAAGCGCCAGAATATGGTCGAGAGCGTCATGCATCTGGTCCTCCAACCGAAGAGGTCAGTGGCCAGATAGGTGGGGCCGGCTTAAATTCCGCTTAAACTCGGCAGTGCCCGTTGTCGTTGTTTTTGAGCGCTCTATGAGCTTATCCTGCAACGGCCGCATCTAAGCCCGCCCGTGCGGGCGGCCGAGATCCTGATCGGGGCCGAGCGGGACGATGCCTGTCGGGTTGATCGTCTTGTGGCTCTGATAATAGTGGCCCTTGATGTGGTGGAAGTTCACCGTCTCGGCGATGCCCGGCGTCTGGTAGAGATCGAGCATGTAGCCGAAGAGGTTCGGATAGTCGGCGATCCGCCGGGCATTGCACTTGAAATGGCCGTGATAGACGGCGTCGAAGCGGATGAGCGTCGTGAAGAGGCGCCAGTCGGCCTCGGTGAACCGCTCGCCGAGAAGATAGCGGCTGCGGGCGAGCCGCTCCTCCAGCCCGTCCAGCGTCTCGAACAAGGCATGGAACGGCTTTTCGTAGGCGGCCTGCGTCGTGGCGAAGCCGCAGCGATAGACGCCGTTGTTCACCGTCTCGTAGATCTGCGCGTTGAGCGCGTCGATCTCCGGCAGGAGATCGTCCGGGGCAAGATCGAGCGAGGCGTCGCCGAAGGCGTCGAAGCCCCGGTTCAGCATGCGGATGATCTCGGCCGACTCGTTGCTGACGATCGTGCCGGTCTCCTTGTCCCAGAGCACCGGCACCGTGACGCGGCCGGTATAGTGCGGGTCGGCCTTGACATAGACCTCGTGGAGCCGGCGGCAGCCGTTGACCGTGTCCGGGATCGTGCCCTCTCGCTCGGAGAAGACCCAGCCTTCCTCCGCCATCAGCCAGTCGACCACGGAGATCGAGATCACGTCCTCCAGCCTCTTCAGCTTGCGATAGATCAGCGTGCGATGCGCCCAGGGGCAGGCGAGGGAGACATAGAGATGATAGCGGCCCGTCGCCGCCGGAAAGCCCTTCTGCCCATCCGGTCCCGGCCCGCCATCCGCCGTCACCCAATGGCGGAAGCTGGAGGCCTTGCGCTCGAAGCTGCCGCCCGTCGACTTCGTGTCGTACCATTCGTCGCGCCAGACGCCGTCGACCAAGAGACCCATCGTGCCACTCCCGTGCCTCGGCTCCTAGATACGCGAGTCGCCGGCCATGGAAAGCGGTGCTTGCCGCGCCGACGAAAAACTGTATAGGGACGGCCGAGCCGAGGCGGCTCGATCTTTAAGTGGGAAAAGGGGGAGGGAGGCGATGCTGCGACGACGATCGACGTTCCGTTCCGTCGCCCTGTCCCGCACCGTCCCGCCCATCGCCTGACCGGCCCATCGGGTGGACGCGCTTCTCTCGGATCCGCCCCCGATGCTTCAATCCGCCCATGCCTGCTATGCGCAGGACACGCCCGAGCACGATCTCGCCGTCACCGCCTTGTCGGACGAGGCCTTCGGCCCCGGCCGCTTCGTGCGCGCCGCCGAGCGGGTGCGCGAGGAGGTGCCGCACGACCGGAGCCTGTCCTTCGTGGCGACGGTCGGGCGGACGGTGGCGGGGTCCGTGCGCCAGACCCCGATCCTTATCGGCGAGCGGCCGGCGCTGCTCCTTGGTCCCCTCGTTGTGAAGCCGGCCTTCAAGGGCCTCGGCATCGGCCGGACGCTGATGCGGATGGCGGCCGAGGCGGCGGAAGCCGCGGGCGAGACCGTGATCCTCCTCGTCGGCGACCGCGCCTATTACATGCCGCTCGGCTACCACCCGGTGCCGTCCGGCGCCGTCACGCTTCCGGGGCCGGTCGATCCACAAAGGGTGCTCGCGTTGCCGCTTGCCCCGGGGGCGCTGGACGGCCTGTCCGGCAGGGTGCGGGGACGGCGCGGACCGGTATCGCCCGCCCGCTGAGCCGGAAGGCAGCCCGGACCCAAGTCGGCGATCCCGGCCGGAGGCAAGGGGCACTAGCGCCCCTCGCGATACCAAGTGGCCGAAAGCGCGAGAAGCAGGATGGCGAGGCCGAGGAAGCCGGCGAAGAGCGGCGTGCGCGTCACGCCCTTCAGCACGGTCTCGTCGGTGGTCTTGAGGCCGATCCAGTCCCGCCCGGACGCCTCGGCGCGGCCGCGCACCGGTACGACGCGCGGCACCTCGACCGTGCCGGTCTCGGCGATCCGCCGCGCGTCGCCGCGCGTCGCTTCGGCGATCGGCTGCAGCTTCGCGGTGGTCGAGACCGCCTCCTGGAACTCGCGCGGATTGACCGGCCCGACATTGGCGAGCGCCCGAAGCTCGCCATTCGCCGCCTGATAGAGGCCGAGTTCAGGCGCTTTCAGCGTGCCCTCCCAGCGGCCGGCGCCGGCCTCGCGCATCTCGACCTGCAACGCTTGACCGGAGGGCGTGACGACGGTCGCCGGGCCCGGATTGCCGCCGATCGTCTGGCGGGTGACGACGAGATCCTCGCCGCGCGCCTCGGCGTCGAGCGCCTCCTCCTCCAGTTCCGGCTCCTTCATCAGCCAATGGGCGAGGCGGCGGAAGAGGGCGACATGCGGGCCGCCGCCCTCGAAGCCGCGCGACCACAGCCAGCCGTGATCGGACAGGAGGAGGGCGATGCGGCCTTCGCCGGCGCGGTCGAGCACGAGCAGCGGCTTGCCGTTCGGCCCCGTCATCACCGTCTCGCCACGCGGATTCTCGACATCGATCGAGCGGAACCACTCGCTCCAGTCGGGCGGGGTCGCCTGCGAGCCGGGCAGGTCGCGCGTCACCGGATGTTTCCGCCCGAGATCGGACAGCGCCGGCCGGAAGGCCTCCTCGTCGATCGTGCCGGTCGGCAGGGCCGGCAGGATGGAGGACAGTGAGGTCTGCGCCACCGAATCGTTGCCGGCATATTCCGGCCCGGAGGCGATCAGGAGCGCGCCGCCCTTTTCGACATATTGCGCGATATAGTCGAAATACAGCGCCGGCAGCACGCCGCGCCGCTGGTAGCGGTCGAAGATGATGAGGTCGAAATCGTCGATCTTCTCGACGAAGAGCTCCCGCGTCGGAAAGGCGATCAGCGACAATTCGTCGATCGGCGTGCCGTCCTGCTTCTCCGGCGGCCGCAGGATGGTGAAATGGACGAGGTCGACGGCGGCGTCCGACTTCAGGAGATTGCGCCAGGTCCGCTCGCCGGCATGCGGCTCGCCCGAGACCAGAAGGACGCGCAGATTCTCGCGGATGCCGTCGATCACCGCGATGGCGCGGTTGTTGACGGGGGTGATCTCGCCGGGATCGCGCGCGGCCGAAAGCTCGACGATGTTCTTGCCGGCGCGCGGCAGGCGGAAGGTCCAGCGGGCGTTCTCTCCCGGCACGGCCTGCTCGCGCGCGACGAGATCGCCGTTCATGAAGATCCGCACCTCGACCGGGGTCTTCGAGGCGCGGGGACCGTCCTCGATCACGCGGTAGTCGAGCGTCTGGTCCTCGTCGACCAGCCCGAAGCGCGGGCTGGTCAGCACTTCGATCCGCCGGTCGAACTCGTCCGCCCGGCCGGTGACGAGCGCATGGAGCGGCGCGTCGAAGCCGAGCGCCGCGGCATTCGCCGGAATGTCGTGAACCTGTCCGTCCGTCACCATGATGGCGCCGGCGACGCGGGCCGGGGCGACGTCGTGGAGGCCCTGGCCGAGCGCGGCGAAGAGCGCCGTTGTCGCATCGGCATTCGCGGCGCCGCCGTTCTTCGCCTCGATGGTGCGCAGCTCGAAGTCCGGATAGCGCTCGATGCTGCGCTTCAGCGCCTCGACCGTCGCGTCCGTCTCCGCCCGGCGCTCGCCGATCGTCTGGCTTTGCGAGCGATCGACGACGAGGGCGACGACGCTCTTCAGCGGATCGCGTTCCTCGCTGAGGACAACGGGGTTGAGAAGGGCGAGAAACAGGGCGGCGATGGCGAGAACCCGCACCAGCGCCCCCCGCAGACCCGCGAAGGCGAGCGCCAGCGCCAGCGCCGCCGCCGGCACGGCAAGGAGGGCGATCACCGTCCAGGAAAAGAAAGGCGCGATGTCGATCGACCAGGTCATGCGGCGTTCGATGCTCCTCGGGGCGCCGACCGCGCCGCCGCTTTCTTCTCCCCGGCGGGGAGAAGTGCCCGGCAGGGCGATGAGGGGTCGCGAAGCGAAAAGCGTTCGCGATCTATCGCCGTCGCCGCATGCCCCTCATCCGGCGCTGCGCGCCACCTTCTCCCCGCTGGGGAGAAGAAAGCGGCCGACCCGCCGAGTTCGATCCGGCACCGCATGCCCTTCATTGCCCCAACCGCTCCAGCAATGCCGGCACATGCACCTGGTCGGCCTTGTAGTTGCCGGTCAGCACGTACATCACGATGTTGACCCCGGCGCGATAGGCATATTCGCGCTGCTCGGAATCGCTCTCGTCGGTCGGGAACAGGAACAGCCCGCCTTCGTCCACCGCCCAGGCCCCGGCGAGGTCGTTCGAGGTGATCATGATCGAGGACACGCCGTCGCCGGCATTGGCGGGGCGGGCGCGGGCGTTCGGATCGCGCTGCGTCGCCTCGACCCAGAGCTCGGAGCCGCGATGCCGGCCGGGAAAGTCCGTCATGATGTAGAAGGACTTGGTCAGCACATGGTCGCTCGGCACCGGTTCGAGCGGGGGAATGTCGAGATCGGCGAGAATGTCGCGCAGCCGGCGCTGGCCGGGCGTCACCGCCGTCCCGGACAGCGACGACAGCTCGTCGTCATGCACGTCGAAGAGCACCGTGCCGCCTTGCTTCATATAGGCGTCGACGCGGCTGATCGCGGCGGGCGTCGGCATCGCGTCGCCCGCATCCACCGGCCAATAGAGGATCGGATAGAAGGCGAGCTCGTCGCGCGCGATGTCGACGCCGACCGGATCGCCCGGCTCCAGCGCCGTCTTCATGGCGATGAACTGCGACAGGCCGGCGAGACCCCGGCGCGAGACGTTGTCGGTCTCGGCATTGCCGGTCTCGACGAAGGCGAGATGCGTCTTCTCCGTCGCCTCGATCGCCGAGGGCGCGCCGCTTTCCTGCGCGCCCGCCGGCGGGCCGGGCACGCCGCCGGCGAGAAGCATCGCGCCGACGAGAATCGTCGCCACCGCCGCGCCGCGCCTCGGCCGGAGACGCCGGAACGCGCCGTTCAGCCAGAGAAGCGCGAGCGCGTCGAGGGCGAAGAGAATGAGCGCCGCCGCGAAGAGCCAGGGCGAGAGATCCGTCTGATCGTTGCCGCCATAGGCGCGGGAGACGACCGGCAGGCCGAGATCGGCATCGGCGAGCGGCTGAAGTGTCGCGTCGGCCTTCAGGAGATTCAACGCGGTATATCCTTCGGACGTGCCGTAGAGGCCGGGCGGGTTCTCGCGCTTCACGCCGGGGGCGCCGCTCGCGGGCGGCACCAGCGGCTGGATGTCCGGCCCCGGCGCGCCGAGGCGCCCGGCGCCGTCGAGGACGCGATAGGGCGGCAGGGCGGCGACGGCTCCCGCCGGCTGGGTGCCCGGCGCGGCGGCGGTGCCGGTGGCGCCGCTCGCCGCCGGGCCGCTGGCGCGCGACAGGGTGACGATGCGGCGGAGCATGTCGACGAAAGAGCCGGAGATCGGCAGGTTCGACCAGGTCGCCTCCGCCGTCACGTGGAACAGCACGATCGTTCCGTCGCCCGCCTTCGAGGCGGTGACGAGCGGCGTGCCGTCCTGAAGGCTCATCCAGGTGCGTTCGTTGAGATCGACCGCCGGCTCGGCGAGGATCTGCCGCGTCACCGTCACGTCCGGCGGAATGGCGATGCCGGCGAGCGGGCTCGTCTCGGGGATCGGCGCCAGATGCTGCGGCTGGCTCCAGGTGAGGGAGCCGCCGAGCTGGCGCTCGCCGGCGCGCAGGCGCACCGGCACCAGCGGGTCCTCGCCGGTCGTCGCGGCAAGGCGCGGGCCGGCGAAGCGGACCAGAAAGCCGCCCTTCTCGACGAAGCCGCGCAGGGCCTCCTCGGCCGGCTTCGGCATCACGCCGATATCGGCGAGGACGATCACCGACGGGTGACGCTCGACCAGGGCCGGAATCGCCTTCGCGAGATCGGCGCTGTCGGTGCGGGCGAGATCGGCGAAGGGCTCCAGTGCCCGGCTGATATAGTAGAGCGGCGACAGAAGCGGCTGGGCCGCATCCGCCGTCTCGCCGGAAACGAGACCGACGCGGCGACGGCGGAAACTGTCGTCCACCAGCCGCACCGCGCCGGCGCTGAGGCCGTCCGCCAGCTCGATCCGGGCGACGTCGTTGCGCAGCTCGACGGGAATGGCGAAGCGGGCCGCGCCCTTGTCGGCGCCCGGTTCGAAGGCGAGATCGGCCGTGCCGATCTCGCGGTCCTGGCTGTCCAGCGCCCGCAGCCGGAAGCTGGCGGCGGATGCCGTGCCGGCCGGCCGGACGGCGTTCACGACGAGGGCGTCGGTCGAATTGTCGGCGCCGGTCAGCCCGACGAGCCGGCCGAGCTCGGGGCGGAAGACGAGCGTGCGGCCGGGCGACAGGGCGGCGAGGCCCGCCAGCGCCTCGCGCGTGCCGGGGCCGCCGAGGCCATCGGTCACGAGGGCCAGCGTGCCCGGCGGATCGTTTCGAAGCGCGGTGGCGAGCCGCGCCACGGCCGCCGCGCGCTCGGTCGGGATCGGCCGCACCTCGGTCGCGGCGAGGCGCTGCAAGGCCGTCGCGGCCTCGCCCGGCGTCGCGTCGTCGCCCGCCGCCTCGGCGGTGAAGGCCAGCGCCACCGGCCGCCCGGCCTCGCCCGCCTCACGGATGAGGCCTTCCGCCGCGTCGCGGCGCGCCGGCCAGTCCGGTCCGCTCGCCCAGCCATTGTCGACGAGAAGCGCCAGCGGCCCGCTGCCGGAGAGTAGCGCCTCGCGTGGATTGAGCACGGGCGCGGCGAGCGCCAGGATCACGGCGCTGGCGAGAAGAAGGCGCAGCAGCGTCAGCCACCACGGGCTCTTCGACGGCGTTTCCTCGCGCTTCAGGACGCGCGCCAGGATGGCGAGCGGCGGAAAGGTTTCCGTCTGCGGACGCGGCGGCGTGAGGCGCAGCAGCCACCAGATGGCGGGCAGCGCCAGGAGCCCGAACAGGACGAGCGGCGCGCCGAAGGACAGGCCGCCGATCATGACCCGCGCCTCCCGCCGGCTGCCTGCGGCAGGCCGGACAGGCGGCCATGGACCGCGACCAGCGCCTCCGAGGCCAGCCGGTCGGTGCGATGGGCGATGAAGCTCCAGCCGAGATGCCGGCAATGTTCGGCGATCGTCTCGCGCGTCGCGGCATAGAGCCGGCGATAGTCCTCGCCGAGCGTTTCGGCGCGGCCCGCCGTCAGCTTCGCGCCGGTCTCGGGATCGCGGAACTCGGTGCGGCCGCTATAGGGAAAGCTCTCCTCCACCGGATCGGCGACGGCGATCACATGGCCGCGAATGCCGCGGCGCCCGATGCGGTCGATCCGCTCGATCGTTTCCTCCACCGGGTCGAGGAAGTCGCTGACCAGCACGACCTCGCTGAAGCGCTTCAGCCGGTCGTCCGGCGGAAAGCCGTCCGGCCGCCGGGTGGCGAGCGCCGCCGCGATGCGCTCGGCCGCGTTGCGGGCGGAAATCGGATCGAGAACGCCCGGATAGCCGATCCGCTCGCCGGAGCGCGACAGAAGCTCGGCGAGGGCCAGCACCAGGACGAGGGCGCGCGATTCCTTCGACACTTCCGCCGCCGAGGAGCGGAAGAGCATCGAGGGCGAGGGATCAGCCCAGAGCCAGACGGTCTGCGCCGCCTCCCATTCGCGGTCGCGGATATAGAGATTGTCGTCGCGGGCGGAGCGGCGCCAGTCGATGCGCGCGACCTGCTCGCCCTCGACGAAGGGGCGGAACTGCCAGAAATTCTCGCCCGTGCCGCGCCGGCGGCGGCCGTGCCAGCCGGCGATCACCGTCGAGACGACGCGCCGCGCCTCGACCAGGAGGTCGGGCATCAGCGCGGCGCGACGGCGGGCGCGGACCAGGGCATCGGAACTGGGAGTGAGGTCGACCGCCTGGCCGAAGCTTGCCATTCGAAAGCCTTAGAGCGTCATGTCGCGCTTCAGCGCGGCGATCACGTCGCGCACGCTCATGCCCTCGGCTCGGGCCGAGAAGTTCAGCGCCATGCGATGCTGGAGGATCGGTTCGGCGAGCGCCGCCACGTCGTCGACGGACGGGGCGAGGCGGCCTTCGTAGAGGGCGCGGGCGCGCACGCAGGTCATCAGCGCCTGCGAGGCGCGCGGGCCGGGACCCCAGGCGATATGGGCGTCCGCCTCCTTCGCGCCATGGCCGGGGCGGGCGGAGCGCACCAGGGCGAGGATCGCCTCGACCACGCTTTCCGGCACCGGCATGCGGCGCACGAGCGCCTGGATCTCGCGCAGGCGCTCGGCGGTGAGGACGGCCTCGGCCTTCGCCTCCGTCGCGCCGGTGGTCTCGAGAAGGATGCGCCGCTCGGCCTCGATGTCGGGATAGGGCACGTCGACCTGCATCAGGAAGCGGTCGAGCTGCGCCTCGGGCAGGGGATAGGTGCCTTCCTGCTCCAGCGGATTCTGCGTCGCCAGCACATGGAAGGGCGCCGGCAGGTCGTGGCGGGCGCCGGCGACCGTCACGTGATATTCCTGCATGGACTGGAGCAGCGCCGACTGGGTGCGCGGCGAGGCACGGTTGATCTCGTCCGCCATCAGGAGCTGGGCGAAGACCGGGCCGGGAATGAAGCGGAAGGAGCGCCGGCCGGTCTCGTCCTGCTCCATGACCTCCGAGCCGACGATGTCGGAAGGCATGAGGTCCGGCGTGAACTGGATGCGGCGGGCGTCGAGCCCGAGCGCGGTGCCGAGCGTCTCGACCAGCTTGGTCTTGGCGAGGCCCGGCACGCCGACGAGCAGCGCGTGGCCGCCGGCGAGAATGGCGATCACCGTCTGCGCGACGACGCTTTCCTGGCCGAAGATGACGCGCCCGACCGATGCCTTCACCCGCGCCAGATCGCCGAGCGCCGCCTCGGCCTTTGCGACGGCGTCTTCGCCCGCCAGGGCGGGCTCGTGCGGCGCGAGCATCGTCATGAAGCGTCTCCATTCGTCGAACCGCCTGCAAGGGCGGCGCCCGATGCCGGTGGAATCGGGACCTCGCCCCATGAAAAACGCCCGATGGAGCGGTGGCAAGCGGCGGTTTCGAACTATTTCGTGACCGGGAAGCCGGGCCAAAATAAGACTCGAACCTCCCCCGGCCCGCCCGGACTCATCCGCCACGCCACATCTTCGCGCCATGACCACCGATCGAACCGCTCCTTCCGTTCCCGCCTCGCCCTCGCTCGAAGCCCTGATCGGCCGGGCCGAGCGGGCCGGACGCGGCGCGCCGCCGGTGGAGCGCTGGAACCCGCCCTTCTGCGGCGACATCGACATGGCGATCCGCGCCGACGGCAGCTGGACCTATCTCGGCTCGCCCATCGGGCGCGAAGCGCTGGTGCGGCTCTTCGCCTCCGTCCTGCGCAAGGACGAGGACGGCCGGACCTATCTCGTGACACCGGTCGAGAAGCTCGGCATCCGCGTCGAGGACGCGCCTTTTCTCGCCGTCGAGATGAGCCGCGACGCGGGACCGGAGGGGCCGGTCCTCACCTTCCGCACCAATGTCGGCGATGTCGTTGCGGCCGATGCCGCCCATCCGCTGCGCTTCGTCTCGCAAGGGGCGGCGGGCAGCTTCGAGCCCTATCTCCTGGTGCGCGGCCGGCTGGAGGCGAAGCTGACGCGGGCGCTCGCCTTCGATCTCGCCGATTGCGTCGAGGAGGACGGCACGGGCGCCTTCGTCCGCTCTTCCGGCGCGCGCTTCTCCCTCGGCGGCGAGGGCTGAATGGGGTTCACCGCCCGCGACCTGCGCCGGCGGCTGGCGGAGGCCGATCCGCATCTGCCGCTGCCGGAACTCGGCGACCACGTCCTCAATCCCGAGCTCGGCCAGCTCCTCGACCGGCCGGACGTGCGCGAGGCCGCCGTGCTGGTGCCCGTCGTCGATCACGCGGAGGAGGCGAGCGTCATCCTCACCACCCGCGCGGCGGGCCTGCGCAAGCATTCCGGCCAGATCGCCTTTCCCGGCGGTTCGGTCGATCCCGAGGATGCCTCGCCGGAGGCGGCGGCGATCCGCGAGAGCTTCGAGGAGATCGGCCTCTCGCCCGATTTCATCGAGACGGTCGGCCGCCTGCCGCGCTACTCGACGCGCACCGGTTTTCGCATCACGCCCGTCGTCGCGATCGTGCGGCCGGGCTTCACGCTCAAGCCCAATCCGGGCGAGGTCGCCGATGTCTTCGAGGTGCCCTTGTCCTTTCTGATGAACGGCGCCAATCACCAGAAGGAAAGCCGTGTCTGGCTGGGCAGCGAGCGCTTCTTCTACGTGATGCCCTTCGGCGAACGCTATATCTGGGGCGTGACGGCCGGGATCATCCGCGCGCTCTACGAGAGGTTCTACGCATGACCGAGACCCGCATCGACGCCGAATGGCTGCGGGACGAGACGCTGCAACGGCTGCTGGCCGCGCTGGCCGAGCGCGGGGAGGGCGCGCGCGTCGTCGGTGGCGCGGTGCGCAACACGCTGCTCGGGCTGCCGGTCACCGATATCGACATCGCGACGACGGTCCTGCCGGAGGAAACCTCCCGGCGGGCGGAGGCGGCGGGCTTCAAACCCGTGCCGACCGGGCTAGCGCATGGCACGATCACCGTCGTCGCGGCCGGCCGGCCCTTCGAGGTGACGACGCTGCGCCGCGATGTCGAGACCGACGGCCGTCATGCCCGCGTCGCCTTCGGCCGCGACTGGGAGGCCGACGCGACGCGCCGCGACTTCACGATCAACGCTCTCTATTGCGAGGCGGACGGAAGGGTGGTCGACCTCGTCGGCGGGATCGCCGATCTCGAAACGCGCACGCTCCGCTTCATCGGCGATGCGGCGAGCCGCATCGAGGAGGACTATCTGCGCATCCTGCGCTTCTTCCGCTTTTTCGCCTGGTACGGGGCGGGGCGGCCGGATGCGGAGGGCCTGCGCGCCTGCGCCCGGCTGAAATCCGGTCTGGCGCAGCTGTCCGCCGAGCGGGTCTGGGCGGAACTGCGCAAGCTGCTCGGGGCCGCCGATCCCTCCCGCGCGCTGCTCTGGGCGCGCCAGGCCGGCGTCCTCTCCATGGTCCTGCCGGAATCGGAACGCTGGGGCATCGACACCATTCACGGCCTCGTCGGGGCCGAACAGGTGCATGGCTGGGCGCCGGACGCGCTCCTGCGTCTCGAGGCGATCGTGCCGCCGGACGGCGAGCGGCTGGCGGAACTCGCCCGACGGCTGAAGCTGGCGAATGCCGAGCGCGACCGCCTGCTCGCCTTCGCGCTGGCGGCTCCCGCCGATCCCAGCGAAACCGACCAGAGCCTGCGCGCCCGCCTGTATTTCGGCGATCGCGGCGGCATCCGCGACCGCCTGCGCCTCGCGATCGCCACGCGCCACGGCCGCAGCGAGGCCGCCGCGATCGGCGAGACCGCGCGCCTCAACGAGCAATTGCGCATCGCCGACATGTTCGATCCGCCGGCCTTTCCCGTATCGGGCGAGGATCTGAAGGCGGTCGGCGTCCAGCCCGGACCCGTTCTCGGCGCGGCGCTCGACCGCCTCAAGCGTCTCTGGGCCGAAAGCGGCTTCGTCCTGTCGCGCGACGTGCTCCTGTCGAAGCTCTGACGGTCAGGCCGGCTGGGCGCCGGCCCTTCGGGCGGCCGGCACCGGCAGCTCGCCGTCGTCCGAGGTCAGCGTCCGGGCCTCGGAGGCGATCTCGATCACCTGCTTCGGACGGTAGAACTCGATGCCTTCCTTGTCGTAGCGCTGCTTCAGGCGGCGATTGAACTCGCGGCCGACCCCCCATTGCTGGAGCGGCCGGCAGCGGATCGCGCCCTTGATGACGACGCCGTCGGCCGTGAAGGCGTCGACGCCCCAGACCTCGACCGGCATCAGCATGTCGTATTTGTATTTCGGATCGGCGCGCAGATCCGCCCCGACCTCGTGCATGATCGCCATCGCCCGGTCGGCATCGGCGCCGTAGCCGATCGTCACGGTGATCTGGAAGATGCCGTAGTCGCGCGAATCGTTCTGCAACGCCTTGATCTGGCTGAAGGGCACTGAATAAAGCGCGCCATTGCCGGCCCGGATCTTCACGGTGCGGATGCTGATCCCCTCCACGACGCCGGACTGCGCGCCGGTGGAGATCACGTCGCCGATCGCCAGCGCGTCCTCGAACAGGAAGAAGAAGCCGGTGATCACGTCCTGCACCAGCTGCTGCGAGCCGAAGGAGATGGCGATACCGATGATACCGGCGCCGGCGAGGAGCGGCGCGACGTTGACGCCGATATTGGCGAGCACCGCGATCACCGTCACCACCGTCAGGGCGGCGAAGATGAAGTTGCGCAGGAGCGGCAGCAGCGTCTTCACCCGCGCCGACTGGCGGCGCTGCCGACCGAAATTGTCGACCGGGGCGAGCGCGTTCTCGATCAGCGTGTCCACCGTGATCCAGATGAGCCAGACGGCGAGCGGCACGACGAGAATCGAGATCACCGGCTGAAGCACGCGGTTGCCGGCATCCGTCGTCAGCCAGCCGGCGACGCCGAAGCCCCAGAGATCGATGCAGGCGATGGCGGCGACGACGGTCGTCGCGATCTGCAGGACGACATGGATGACGCTGAGATAGCGCCGCCAGAGCGCCCGCTGCGCGGTCTGTCGCCCGCGCCCCAGCCCCTCCCGCCACTTGGCGAAATATTCGTTGCAGAGCGCCAGGAAGGCGAGACCGGCCAGGATGTAGACGACGGCGAAGAGCGCATCCTCGAAGAAATTGTCGCCGCCGATGCCGAAGAGGCGGGCGCCGAGATTGGCGACGATGAAGAGGATCGCGAAGATGTGCCAATAGCTGGCGAAGGCGGCGACCACGGTGCGCAGCACGCCGGTGGCGCGGTCGCCGTCCTGCCGCCGCCCCTTGACGATGAGGCTGCGCACGGTGCGGCGATGGCGGAGGGCGAAGAGCATCGCGAGGCCGCCGACGACGAGATCGAGCACCATCGCGCCGATATCGGCGACATTGCGCCCGATCGTCAGCCGCACCGCGAATTCGCGCATCAGGCCGGCGGCGATGCCGACGGCGGTGAGCGCCACGATCCAGGGCAGGAGCTTGGCATGGGCGTAGTCGACGAGCCGCCAGCCGCGCGTGCGCCCGAGAAGAAGAAGCACGAAGGCGCTGAGCTGGCGCACCAGGACCGCGCCGACGAAGGGCGTCGTCAGGGCGAGAAAGAGCTGCGTCTCGCGCCAGGAGGGCGAGAAGATCGTCGTCCAGATCGCGATGGTCAGCACCGCGCCGAACCAGGGCAGGAGATCGAAGAGGAGCTTGATCGACACCCGCCGCAGTAGCTGGATGCGCGTCTGGGCGCGGCGGCGCAGCCGGCGGCGGCGGCGCAGCCAGGCATTGCGGAAGAGGAAGGTCATCACCGCCGCGACGGCGGCGACGCCCGGCAGCGCCCAGCTGAAGAAGGCGAGCGTCTCCTCGCCGCCGAAATTCGTCGCGACGCGCTCGGCGATCTCGGCCTGGGCGTTTTCGAGCTTGACGCTCGGGCTATCACCCAACGCCGTTTCGGGAAACTCGCCCACCGCCTTCGTCACATTGTCGGCGAGCGCCCCGATCAATCCGTCCTTCGGCAGGGCGGAGGCGTCCTGCGCGGGGGCCGGCGGCCCCTGCGTCACGAGGCCAGTGCGCACCTGTTCCAGCGCCTGGACGAAGTCGGTGCGCTGCTTGTCGTCCTTCAGAAGGCTCAGGATACGGTCGACGGCCGCGAGATCGGCCTGACGATCGGGGGCGGGCGCGGCGGCGGCCTCGGTCTTGGCACCGGCGTCGCCGCCGGTCAGATTGGGCAGGCCCGGCACTTGCGCATGCCCCGGGATCGACGCGAGGAGAACGGCCATCCAGACAAGGATCGCCCCGATCGACGCGCTTCTGATCATACGGTCCCCTCTGCCGTCCGCTCTCCGAGATCCGCGCCGTCCGAAGGCGCGGATTTGTGCGGTGCGATAGGCCGGTCGCCCGGCGATTTCGTGACGGCATGCCCGGATCGCGTCGCAGGGGCAATAAAAAACGGGCCCGAAAAGGCCCGTTCGCGCTGTTCTCGCCATCGCTTGGCCGGACACCGGCGGCGGTGGCTGCCCGATGCGATGCTTCAGGATTCGAACCTCAGTTCGGCAGTTCCGTGGTCTTGTCGCGGAGCTGGTCGATCAGGTTCGGCGTCAGCTTCTCGACACCGGACTGATGCGCCTGCTGCACCGCCCGGCGAAAGACTTCCGCCTGGCTTTCCGCGCGGATCACGCGATCACAGCCTGGAATGACGCCGTGACAGTTCAATTCGAACATCCCGTTCCTCCCTTCCTTGCCGGCACCGCCGCTACCTCCAGAGAATCGGCGGGCCAAGGAAAGAATAAGGTCTCGTGAAAGCGGGCGGCAGAGGTGGGGAGACGCCTAAGGAAAGATAAAAATCGCGCAGTCCGCGATATTTTCCGTGATCGCGATCGGCTTCGCTTCTTGAACGCGGTGGAACTTCAAGGCCAGCGGACGAGCGGCGGCAGCGAAGACAGGATCGAATCGACATTGCCGCCGGTCTTCAGGCCGAACAGCGTGCCGCGATCGTAGAGGAGGTTGTATTCGACATAGCGGCCGCGACGGACGAGCTGCTCGTCGCGATCGGCCTCGGTATAGGGCAGGCGGGCATTGTGCCGGACGATATGCGGGTAGACGACGAGAAAGGCCTTGCCGACATCGCGGGTGAAGGCGAAATCCGCGTCCCAGCCGCCGGCTTCTTCGGAGGAATGCAGCCAGTCGTAGAAGATGCCGCCGACGCCGCGCGCCTCGTTGCGGTGCGGCAGGAAGAAATATTCGTCGCACCAGGACTTGAAGCGATCGTAGTCGGCGACGGCGCGGTGCCGGTCGCAGACGAAGCGCAGCGCCTTATGGAAGGCGAGCGTGTCGGGATCCTCCTGGCTGCGCCGCCGGTCGAGAACCGGCGTGAGGTCGGCGCCGCCGCCGAACCATTGGCGGCTCGTCACCACCATGCGCGTGTTCATGTGGACGGCCGGGACGTTCGGATTGCGCATATGCGCGATCAGCGAGATGCCGGAGGCCCAGAAGCGCGGATCGTCCTCGGCGCCGAGGATCTGGCCGCGGAATTCCTGGGAGAACTCACCGAAGACCGTCGACGTATGGACGCCGACCTTCTCGAAGACGCGGCCATGCATCATCGACATGACGCCGCCGCCCCCGGCCTCGCCGCGCGCCCATTCGGTGCGCTCGAACCGGCCGGCCGGCCGGTCGTCTCCCTCGATCTCGTCCTCGATCGCCTCGAAGGCCCGGCAAAGCTGGTCGCGCAGCGCCTCGAACCAGAGGCGGGCCGATTCCTTCTTCGCGTCGATATCGGCGGGCAGGCCTTCCGGGACGGGCGGGAGTTCCATCGGTCGCGATCTCGTTTCCCAGCGGCGGGCGGGCCGCCCGCGTCGTCTCGCCGCTCGGCGCCGCCGAGTTGCGGAGAACCCTTCCTCGCGTAACAGGATGGTGAAGTCGCGGAAAGAGGCGGGCGGCGGGGAAGAGCGCCAAGCGACGGATTCGATTCGCAAATCCACAGATTCGACGCTATCTTCCCAAGAGTCAGTCAATCGCGTCGCCGAGTCCGTGGCCCAGCCTTTCGTCTCTCCTCCGCTCGACGGTCTCGCCCGCCAGCTCCGCCGCAATCGCGCGCGGCTCGCGGCGGAAACGGACAGTTTCGTGCGCGAGACCTTCGTCCTGCCGCGCGACGCCGCGCGGGTGAAGGCGCGCGAATGGTTCGACCGCTATCCGAAGGCCGCCTACTGGACTTCGGTGGAAAGCTGGCGCGTCCTGCCGGGCGACGAGGTCGAGTTCACCATGCGCCGCCTGCCGACGGCGGATTGACGGCTGCGGGCGATCACTCCTCGTAGAATTCGCGAAGCGTCCGCAGCACCTCGCTCAAGGTCTCGGCGGGGACGGTGCCGAGCCGCTTCACGAGACGTCGCTTGTCGAGCGCCCGGCATTGATCCAGCAGGATCAGCCCATCCGTGCCGGCGAAGGAGACGGCGATCCGAAAGGCGGCCGGGCGGCTGCCCGCCGTCATCGGCGCGGCGATCACCGTTCGCAGATGCTCGTTGATTTCCGAAGGCGAGACCACGAGGCAGGGACGGGTCTTCTGGATCTCGCTGCCGACCGTCGGATCGAGCGTCGCGAGCCAGACCTCGCCACGTTTCACCATGGCTGCGAGTCGTCCTCTTCGCCCGGCAGGTCGAGCCAATCCGAATCGAGTTCTTCCGCCGCGAGACTCTCAGCATCCTCCGCCCAACCGGCACGGGGCGCTGCGACGACACGCTCGATGACGATGCGATTGCCTTCGATCCGCATGTCCACCTTGTCGCCGGCCCGCGCGCCGATCTGGGCGAGGATCGGCTTCGGGATCAGGATGCCGGCGGAATTCCCGAACTTCTTGACGGCGCCGATCATGGCGAGTTCCCTCGCAAGGCTGTTGTGCTGAGTTCGTACATTGTTATCACGATTCCGGCAATGTAAGAGCCTCGATCGATCCCAGCTGCCGTATCGCCTCGCTGACCACGATCCCGACCGAGACGGCGAGGTTCAGGGAGCGCGCGCCGGGCCGCATCGGGATCGTCAGCCGCAGATCGGCCGCGTCGTGCACGGCCTCCGGCACGCCGGCGCTTTCCCGGCCGAAGAGCAGGATGTCGGTCGGCCGGAAGCGGGCCGCCGTATAGGGCTCTGACGCCCGGGTCGTCAGCAACACGAGACGGCGCCCGGCCTCGCGGCGCCACGCCTCGAAGGCATCCCAGCCGTCGTGCCGGCGGAGGGTCGCGATCTCGAGATAGTCCATGCCGGCGCGGCGCAGCGCCCGGTCCGAAAGGTCGAAGCCGGCAGGGCCGATCACCGCGACGGCGAAGCCGAGACAGGCGCCGCTGCGCAGGATCGTGCCCGTATTGCCGGCGATGTCCGGCTGATAGAGCGCCACCAGCGGCCGGTCCGGCGCGGGCGGAAGGGACGAATTGTCGGCTGACATTTGCGGCTCGGAGCTTATATCGGGCGGGGCCCGTCCGCGTTGTGCGGTACGGCGCCTCCGCTCCGCAACGGACGACGGGTCGTTCATGTTCGCCATTTTCGAAAGGCTCGTCGAGCCGTTCCCCGACGAGCGGCCGAAGAGCCCGCCCGCGGCGCTTTGGCCCTTCATCTGGTTCTATGCGAGGCCGGTCTGGCCGTTCCTCGCCGTGATCGGCTTCCTGTCCGGCCTCATCGCCGTGGTCGAGGTCTCGCTCTTCGGCTTTCTCGGGCAGATCGTCGACTGGCTGAACGGCCTCGACCGCGCGACCTTTCTGGAAACGCAGGGCTGGACGCTCGTCGGCATGGCGGCGATCGTGCTCTTCCTCCTGCCCGGCGCCACCTTCCTGAACGGCCTGTTCCAGTTCCAGGCGCTTTTCGGCAATTTTCCGATGCGCTTCCGCTGGATCGTCCACAACTGGCTGCTCGACCAGTCGCTGGCCTTCTTTCAAGACGAGTTCGCCGGGCGCGTCGCGACGAAGATGATGCAGACCGCGCTGGCGCTGCGCGAGACAATCACCAAGGTGATCGACGTGATGCTCTACGTATCCGTCTATTTCGGCGGCGTCCTCGTCCTGGTGTCCAGCGCCGACTGGCGGATGGCGCTGCCCTTTCTCGGCTGGCTCGGCCTCTATGTCCTGCTGCTGCGCTTCTTCGTGCCGCGCCTGATGCGCGTCGCCGAGCGGCAGGCCGATGCCCGGGCGCTGATGACGGGCCGCATCGTCGATGCCTATGCCAATATCGGCACGGTGAAGCTCTTCGCCCATACTCGCCGCGAAGCGGCCTATTCGCGCGAGGCGATGCGCAGCTTCCTCGATCCGGTCTATGGCCAGGCGCGCCTTATCAACGGCTTCATGGTCAGCCTGACTCTGCTGAACGCGCTCCTCCTGTCCACCGTCGGTGCTCTCGGCATCGCGCTCTGGCTGAACGAGCTTCTGTCGATCGGCGCTATCGCCATCGCGATCGGTCTCGTCCTGCGGCTCAACGGCATGTCGCATTGGGTGATGTGGGAGGTCTCGGCGCTGTTCGAGAATATCGGCACGATCCGCGACGGGGCCGCGACCTTCAGTCAGCCGGTCGCTCTCGTCGATCGGCCGGAGGCGAGGGACCTCGTCGTCGCGAAGGGCGAGGTGCGCTTCGAGTCCATCGGCTTCGGCTATGCCGGCGCCAAGCCGCATCGCGGCGCCGGGCCGGTGGTAGAGGGGTTCTCGCTGGCGATCCGGCCGGGCGAGAAGGTCGGTCTCGTCGGACGCTCCGGCGCCGGCAAGACGACGCTCCTCAACCTGCTGCTGCGCTTCTACGACGTGCAGAGCGGCCGCATCCTCATCGACGGCCAGGACATCGCCGGCGTGACGCAGGCCTCGCTGCGCGCTGAGATCGGCATGGTGACGCAGGACACCGCGCTGCTGCATCGCACGATCCGCGAGAACATCCTCTATGGCCGGCCGGACGCCGACGAGGCGGCGCTACGCCGCGCCGTGGAGCGGGCGGAAGCCTCCGGTTTCGTCGAGGCGCTGGTGGATCAGAAGGGGCGGAGCGGCCTCGATGCCGAGGTCGGCGAGCGCGGCGTGAAGCTCTCCGGCGGCCAACGCCAGCGCATCGCCATCGCCCGCATCATCCTGAAGGACGCGCCGATCCTCCTTCTCGACGAGGCGACCTCGGCGCTCGATTCCGAGGTCGAAGCGGCGATCCAGGAGAATCTCTACCAGTTGATGGAGGGTAAGACGGTGATCGCCATCGCCCACCGCCTGTCGACCATCGCCCGGCTCGACCGGCTCGTCGTGATGGATCGCGGCCGGATCGTGGAGGAGGGGCCGCACGAGGCCTTGCTCGCCAGAGGCGGGCTCTACGCGCAGCTCTGGCACCGGCAGGTCGGCGGCTTCATCGATGCCGGCGGGCCGGGCTTCGCTGAGGACGCGGCGAAGGCGGCGGAATGATCGGGCGCTGGCTGCGGCGGATCGAGGAGATCATCGATCCCTTCGGCGACGAGGCGCCGGGAGGTCACGGGCGCCGGCGCGTCGGCGCGCTGGCGCCGCTGCCGGATACGGCCAACCGCTTCATCTGGCGCTTCGCGCTGGAGGCGAAGGCGCCGCTCTTCGGCCTGCTCCTGACCGGCGGCCTGACGGGCGGCGTCGAGGCGCTGCTCTATTCGGGCGTCGGCTGGGTGGTGGACGCGCTGGAGACGTCGAGCCCGGCGACGCTGTTCCGCGAGCATTTCTGGCTGCTCGCCGGCCTTCTCGCCCTGACGCTTATCCTGCGCTCCGCCGTCCTGCTCTTCGGCGCGCTCCTGGAAGAGCAGGTCGTGGTGCCGAGCTTCTACAACCGCATCCGCTGGCAGGCCTATCGGCGGCTGATGGAGCAGCCCTATACGTTCTTCCAGAACGATTTCGCCGGCCGCATCGCCCAGAAGGTGATGCAGGTGGGCGAGGCCGTGGGCGACTTCGTCGTGACGCTGCTCCAGACCTTCTGGAGCTTCGTCACCTTCGTCATCCTCAGCGTCTCGATCCTCGGCGCCATCGATCCGGCCATGGCGCTCGTCCTCTTCGTCTGGGCGCTCGGCTATGGCGCAATCGTCTACTATCTCCTGCCGCGCATCCGCCGCTGGGGCCGGGCGGCGGCGGATGCGCGCTCGGTCGTGTCCGGGCGCGTGGTCGATTCCTTCACCAACATCCTGTCCGTGAAGCTCTTCGACGCCTCGCGCAACGAGGACGACTATGTCCGCGAGGGCTTTCGCGAGAATGTCGCGGTGGTGCGCCGGCTGACGCGCTCGCTCACTGCTGTCAGAACCGCCGTCAACGTCCTCAACGGGTTGATGATTTCGGCCGTCGGCCTCCTGGCGATCCTCTCGTGGCAGGAAGGGCGGATCTCGTCCGGTGCCGTCGCCACGGCGCTCGGCCTCGTCCTGCGCCTCAACCAGATGTCCGGCTGGATGATGTTCAACATCAACGGGCTCGTGCGCAATTACGGCACGGTGCAGGACGCGGTCGCGACCGTCACCGTCGCGCCGACGCTGCTCGACCGGCCGGATGCGCGCGAGCTCGCCGTGCGGGAGGGCGAGATCCGCTTCGACGCGGTGACCTTCCATTACGGCAAGGGCTCCGGCGTCATCGAAAACCTGTCGCTGACGATCCGGCCGGGCGAGAAGGTCGGGCTCGTCGGGCGGTCCGGCGCCGGCAAGACGACGCTCGTCAACCTGCTCTTGCGGCTCTACGACGTCGAGGGCGGGCGCATCCTGATCGACGGGCAGGACGTCGCCTCCGTGACGCAGGGCTCGCTGCGCGCTGCGATCGGCGTCGTGACGCAGGACACCTCGCTGCTCCACCGCTCGATTCGCGACAATATCGCCTATGGCCGCCCCGACGCGGAGGAGGACGAAGTGCTGGCCGCCGCCCGCCGCGCCAATGCCGAGGACTTCATCGGCTCGCTGCGCGATCCGCGCGGGCGCGAAGGCTTCGAGGCGCATGTCGGCGAGCGCGGCATCAAGCTTTCCGGCGGCCAGCGCCAGCGCATCGCCATCGCCCGCGTTCTGCTGAAGAACGCGCCGATCCTCATCCTCGACGAGGCGACCTCGGCGCTGGATTCCGAGGTGGAGGCGGCGATCCAGGAGAATCTCGCGGCGATGATGGCCGGCAAGACGGTGATCGCCATCGCGCACCGCCTGTCCACCATCGCGGCGCTCGACCGGCTGGTCGTGCTCGATGCCGGGCGGATCGTGGAGGAGGGGACCCATGCCGAGCTCATTGCAAGGGGCGGCCTCTATGCCGATCTCTGGGCCCGGCAGTCCGGCGGCTTCCTGCAGGACGAGGCCGCGCAATAGCGGCAGGGAAGCCACTGGTCTTGCACGAATCTGTCGTGGCGCGCGACATGCGGTCCTTCCAGATGCTGGAACGCTGGACAAGCGAAAGGTCGCCTTCTAGAACCCGTCCAATCTGCCGCTGCGAATGATGCCCGAGGGAGTCGCCGGTACTTGCGGACGACATCCGGGTCGGGCTGAAATGCCGCTTGGCGGAGGAGCCGGGTATGGAGAGGAGCGCCCGAGAGTGAGCGTCAACGAGACGAGCGAGCCGACCCGGCGGGACTTCCTGTATATCGCCACGGGGGCTGCCGGTGCCGTGGGGGCGGCGGCCGCGGTCTGGCCCTTCATCGACCAGATGAATCCCGATGCCGGCACGCTGGCGCTCGCCGCGATCGAGGTGAATGTCTCCTCGGTGGCGCCCGGCCAGTCGATCACGGCGAAATGGCGCGGCAAGCCCGTCTTCATCCGCCAGCGCACCCCGGAGGAGGTGACGGCGGCGCAGACGGTGGCTCTCGCCGATCTCAAGGACCCCGTCGCGCGCAACGAGAACCTGCCGGGCGACGCGCCCGCCACCGATGCCAACCGCTCGGCCAAGGGCAAGGAGCAATGGCTGGTGATGGTCGGCGTCTGCACCCATCTCGGCTGCATTCCGCTCGGCCAGTCCGGGCCTTACAACGGCTGGTTCTGCCCCTGCCACGGTTCGGCCTACGATACGGCCGGGCGCATCCGCCAGGGACCCGCGCCGCAGAACATGGCGATTCCGCCCTTCGAATTCATTTCCGATACGACCGTCCGCGTCGGCTGAGGTTTGGGAGAGACCGCAGAGATGAGTGGCCATTCCTCCTACGTGCCCGAGAACGGGGTGATGCGCTGGCTGGATGCCCGCCTGCCGCTGCCCCGCCTCCTGTACGATTCGTTCGTCGCCTACCCGGTGCCGCGCAATCTGAACTACGCCTATACGTTCGGCGGCATCCTGGCGCTGTTCCTGGGGCTCCAGATCCTCACCGGCGTGGTGCTCGCCATGCACTATGCCTCGTCCTCGGCGCTCGCCTTCCACTCGGTCGAGAAGATCGTACGGGACGTGAACTGGGGCTGGCTGCTGCGCTACCTGCATGCCAACGGCGCGTCCTTCTTCTTCATCGCCGTCTATATCCACATCTTCCGCGGCCTCTATTACGGCTCCTACAAGCAGCCGCGCGAAGTGCTTTGGATCCTCGGCGTCGTCATCTTCCTTCTGATGATGGCGACCGCCTTCATGGGCTACGTCCTGCCCTGGGGCCAGATGTCCTTCTGGGGCGCCACGGTCATCACCGGCTTCTTCACCGCCTTTCCGCTGATCGGCGATCCGATCCAGCAGCTGCTCCTCGGCGGCTTCGCGGTGGACAATGCCACGCTGAACCGCTTCTTCGCGCTGCACTATCTCCTGCCCTTCATGATCGCCGGCGTGGTGATCCTGCATGTCTGGGCGCTGCATGTCGTCGGCCAGACCAACCCGACCGGCGTCGAGGTGAAGAGCTCCAAGGACACGGTGCCCTTCACGCCGCACGCGACGATCAAGGACGGCTTCGCCATGATCGTCTTCCTCGCCTGCTTCGCCTATTTCGTCTTCTACATCCCGAACTATCTCGGCCATCCCGACAATTACATCGCCGCGAATTCGCTGAAGACGCCGGCGCATATCGTGCCGGAATGGTACTTCCTGCCCTTCTACGCGATGCTGCGCGCCATCACCTTCAATATCGGGCCGATCGATTCCAAGCTCGGCGGCGTGTTGGTGATGTTCGGCTCGATCATCGTCCTGTTCTTCGTGCCCTGGCTCGACACGAGCCGCGTGCGCTCGACCGCCTATCGCCCGCTCTACCGGATCTTCTTCTGGCTGCTCGTGGCGGATGCGATCATTCTCGGCTGGCTCGGCTCGCGCCCGGCGGAAGGCATCTATCCGATCCTCGCGCTGATCGGCACGATCTACTACTTCTCGCATTTTCTGATCGTGCTGCCGGTGCTCGGCCTCGTCGAGACGCCGCGCAAGCTGCCGGCGTCGATCACCGAGGCGGTGCTGGGCCGTCACGCCGCGCCCGCCATGCCGAGCGCGGTGGCGGCATCGCCCGAGACCAAGGGCTAGGAGCGTCCGAGGGGACCATGACCATGAAGACGCTTCTTTCCGCCGCGCTCGCGGCGGGCCTCCTGATGACCACGGCCGGCTTCGCGCAGGAAGCGCAGCCGGCGCAGCAGACCGGCGCCGAGCCGGCCCATTCGCCGGGCGCCGCCACGTCGGGCGAGACCGGCATGTCGCCCGGCGCCTCGCATTCGACGCCGGAAGCCGAGGCGCATAGCGCCACCCCGCACTACCCTCTGAAGCATCCGGCGACGCTCTCCTGGAGCTTTTCCGGCCCGCTCGGCCATTGGGATGTCGGCCAGCTCCAGCGCGGCCTGAAGGTTTACAAGGAAGTCTGCTCCAACTGCCATTCGCTGGAACTCGTTTCCTTCCGCGACCTGCGGGCGCTCGGCTATAACGAGGCCCAGGTGAAGGGCTTCGCCGCCGGCTACCAGATCCAAGACCCCAATCCGAGCGCGACCGGCGAGATGGTGCAGCGGCCGGGCATCCCGTCCGACTATTTCCCCTCGCCCTTCGCCAATGCGGAGGCCGCGGCGGCTTCGAATAACGGCGCGGCGCCGCCCGACCTCTCGTTGATGGCGAAGGCGCGGGCCGTGGAGCGGGGCTTTCCCTATTTCCTCTTCGACATCGTCACCCAATATGCGCAGGGCGGCCCGGACTATATCCACGCGCTGCTGACGGGCTACGGCCAGGAGCCGCCGGCGGGCGTCACCATCCAGCCCGGCACGCATTACAACCCGTATTTCATGAACGGGCCGGCGCTCGCCATGCCGCAGCCGATCCAGGATGGGCAGGTGACCTATGACGACGGGGCGCCGCAGACCGTCGAGCAATATTCGCGCGACGTCGCGGCCTTCCTGATGTGGACGGCCGAGCCGCATCTCGCCGAGCGCAAGGCGACGGGCCTCGTGGTGATGATCTTCCTGATCGCCTTCGCCGTGATGCTCTGGCTGGTGAAGCGCCGCGTCTGGGCGGGCGTCGCGCACTGAGGGCGCGCCGCGACTCAATAGCGAACGAGGGGCCGCGAGGCCCCTTTTTCATGCGAGGCCGAGGAAGGCCGTGCCGATGAAGGCGAAGACCGTCTCGCCCTTCTGGTTGAGCCCCAGATTGTCGGTCTCGATCAGGCCCCAGCCGGGCCGGCTGGCGGATGGCCGCTTGGCCGTCACCGTCTGGAAATAGCGGATGTCGTCACCGGCATAGACCGGGCGCGGCCAGCGCATGTCGCGAAAGCCCGGCGAAGGCCCGAGATCGGGGACTGGGCGGCCGGCCAGCCGCTCGCGTTCGACCGCGCGGTTCAACGCCTCGGCATTCAGCCGCATGAAGATCGAGGCCGTGTGCCAGCCGGAGGCGCAGAGACCGCCGAGCAGCGAGGCCTTCGCGACGTCCGCATCGAGGTGAAAGAGCTGAGGGTCGTAGCGCGTCGCGAAGGCGACGATCTCCGCGGCGGTGAAGCGATGCGCGCCGAGCTCGACACGCGCGCCGAGGACGATGTCGGAGAACAGACTCATGCCGCCGCCTCCCGCGTGCGGAGGAGCAGCGTATATTCGCCTTCGAGGACGGGATCGCCCTCCTGGTTCACCAGCTCGTTGCGCAGCTTGGCGATGCCAATCTGCGGACGGCTGCGCGAGCGGCGGGCCTCCAGTACCGTCATCCTGCCGGTCAGCGTGTCGCCGGGGCGCACCGGTCGCAGCCAGCGGATGAAGTCGACGCCCGGCGAGCCCTGCGAGGTCGAATCGCGCAGGAAGCCGTCGACCATCATCCGCATCATCATCGCGCAGGTGTGCCAGCCGGATGCGGCGAGCCCGCCGAGAAGGCTGTCCCGCGCCGCCGCCTCGTCGAGATGGAAGGGCAGGGGATCGAAGGCCGCCGCATAGGCGAGCACCTCTTCGCGGGTGACCGGATAGGGGCCGAGCGGCACTTCGAGCCCGACGGGAAAGTCCTCGAAGCTGCGCATGGTCCCCGCCCGCGATGCTCGATCAGGTGTTGAACTTGAACATCATCACGTCGCCGTCGGCGACGACATATTCCTTGCCTTCGTCGCGGGCCTTGCCGGCTTCCTTCGCCGCGACTTCGCCGCCGAGGCCGACATAATCGGCATAGGCGATGGTCTGGGCGCGGATGAAGCCCTTCTCGAAATCGGTATGGATGACGCCCGCCGCCTGTGGCGCCTTGGAGCCCCTGCGCACGGTCCAGGCGCGCGTTTCCTTCGGCCCGACGGTGAAATAGGTGATGAGACCGAGAAGGCCGTAGCCGGCCCGGATCAGGCGGTCGAGGCCAGGCTCCGACAGGCCGAGCGCTTCGAGATAGTCGTGCACCTCCTCTTCGGGCAGCTGGGCGATCTCCGCCTCGATCGCGGCGGAGATGACGACGCTCGCGGCGCCCTGCTTCTCGGCCATGGCCTCGACGGCCCTGGAATAGGCGTTGCCGGTCGCCGCGTCCGGCTCGGCGACGTTGCAGACGTAGAGGACCGGCTTGGAGGTCAGGAGATTGAGGCCCTTCAGCGTCATGATCTCGTCCGCCGCCAGGGTCTTCAGGAGCACGCGGGCCGGCTCGCCGTTCTGGAGCTTTTCCAGGACGGCTTCCATCACCGGCAAGACGCCGAGCGCTTCCTTGTCCTTGCCCTGGGCGCGCTTGCGGATCTGCACGATGCGCCGCTCGATCGATTCGAGATCGGAAAGCATCAGCTCGGTCTCGACCGTCTCGGCATCCGAGACCGGATCGATGCGGCCCTCGACATGGGTGATGTCGTCATCCTCGAAGCAGCGCAGCACATGCGCCACCGCGTCCACCTCGCGGATATTGGCGAGGAACTGGTTGCCAAGCCCTTCGCCCTTCGAGGCGCCGCGCACGAGACCGGCGATGTCGACGAAGGTGATGCGGGTCGGAATGATCTGGGCGGATTTCGCGACGCCGGCGAGCCTGCCGAGGCGCTCGTCGGGCACCGCGACATCGCCGGTATTGGGCTCGATCGTGCAGAAGGGATAGTTCGCCGCCTGCGCCGCCGCCGTCTTGGTGAGAGCGTTGAAGAGCGTCGACTTGCCCACATTCGGCAGGCCGACGATGCCGCATCTGAAACCCATGGGGCCGTCCTTCGATGATGTCCCGCCCGAACGGGCTCGGGCGTCGTTTGAACCGTCGCGGCGCGGGCCGTCAACGGGGCGGTGCGCGTCAGTCCTTGCGGCCGAACATCTGCTTCAGCATGTCGGCCATCGGTCCGGTCGCCGGCAGCGCCGGCTTCGCCGCCGTCCGCGCCTGGCGGATATGGCTCTGGCCCTTGGCCTTGGCCGGCGCCGCCGACCCTTTGGCCGAGACCGGCTCGTCGCCGGAGGTCGCCATGTGCAGGCGGTTCATGAACTGGGCGTCCTCGCCGGCGACCACGAGGCCGACATGGCGGCCGAAGGCTTCGAGCAGCGGCTCCAGCCAGACCGCGTCCGCCTTGTGGAAATCGGACAGGACATGGCCGTTCACCCGCTCCTTCGAGCCGGGATGGCCGATGCCGAGCCGGACGCGCCGGTAATCCTTGCCGAGATGGGCGTCGATCGACTTCAGGCCGTTATGGCCGCCATTGCCGCCGCCCGCCTTCACGCGCACCTTGCCGGGCGCGAGATCCAGTTCGTCGTGGATCACCACGATCCGATCCGGTTCGAGCTTGTAGAAGCGTGCCGCCTCGCCGACCGATTCGCCGGACAGGTTCATGAAGGTCAGCGGCTTGAGCAGCAGGACCTTCTCGCCGTCGATCTGCCCTTCGGAGATCTCGCCCTTGAACTTGCGCGTCCAGGGGGAGAAGCCGGGATGGCGCTGGATCTCGTCCAGCGCCATGAAGCCGATATTGTGGCGGTGGCCGGCATATTGCGGACCGGGATTGCCCAGCCCAACGATGAGCAGCATGCCGACCACCCCTTGCTGAGAGACTTACTTCTCGTCGCCCTCGGAGGCCTCGCCCGCGACTTCCGTCACCGGCGCCTCGGCGTCGAGCTCGTCCACTTCCTCCGCCATCGGCGGAACGAGCGTCGCGATCACCATGTCGGCACCTTCGATCAGCGAGACGCCGGCCGGAAGCTTCAGGTCGCCGGCATGGATCGCGTCGCCGATCGCCTTGCCCGTCAGGTCGACGGTGAAGGCCTCCGGGATCGCGTTGGCCGGGCTGTGCACCTCGACGGTGTGATGCGCGATGTTCAGCGTGCCGCCATCGGCCTTGAGGCCGGGCGCGGCATCCTCGTTCTCGAAATGCACCGGCACCGCGACGGTGACGATCGTGCGTTCCGATACGCGCAGGAAGTCGACATGGATCAGGGAATCCTTCACCGGGTCGAGCTGGTAGTCCTTGGGGAGGACCTTGATCTGCTGGCCGCCCAGTTCGATCGTCGCGACCGTGGTCTTGAAGCCGCCCGCATGGAGCTTCAGGAAGGTCTCCTTGTAGGGGATCGCGATCGACAGGGGTTCCTGCTTGTCGCCGTAGATGACGGCGGGAATCATTCCGTTGCGGCGAAGATGTCTGGCGGCCCCCTTGCCGACCTTCTCGCGCGCTTCGGCCTTGACCGTGTAGGTCTCGCTCATGGCTGAAGTCCTTGTTCTATCGGAGATGCCGCGGCGGTATCCGGCGTGCCGGACCGAAACGACGAAAAGCGGCCGATCGGGCCGCTTCACGCCCGCGCTGCCTCCAAGGGTGTCCGCACGGGCACGGCGCCTATAGCCGAGACCGGCTTCCGGCGCAAGGACGGCGCCTCAGGCGCTGGGGCCGGGCGGCACCGCGCTTTGCGCCACGAGGCGGCGGGCGGCGCGGCGCGAGGCGAGAAGGCCGATCGCGAGGCCGGACAGGACGAGCGCCGCCGCCGCGAGCTTCCAGAGCGGCAGCGGCTCGCCGAGCCAGAGGAAGGAGGCGAGCATGCCGAAGACCGGCACGAGAAGCGCCATGGGCGTGACGGAGGCCGCCGGATAGCGCGACAGGAGAAAGCCCCAGGCGGCATAGCCGAAGAGCGTGTTGCCGATCGTCTGCCAGAGGACGGCGCCCCAGGTGGCGAGCCCGGCCTCTGCGACGCCCTCGCGGATCGCCGGCCAGCCTTCGAACAGAAGGGAGAGGACGAGCAGCGGCGGCGCGGAGAACAGGCTCGCCCAGATGACGAAGGACAGCATGGAGGAAACGCCGCTCTGCTTGGCGACGATATTGCCGGCGGACCAGCTGAAGGCGGCAAGAAGACCGAGGGCGAGGCCGAGATGAGTGGTCGAGCCGTCGGTATGGGCGGCGATCACCGCGATGCCGGCGGCGCCGAGCGCCAGCGCCGCGAGCTGGTAGGGCTTCACCCGTTCCTTCGCGACGACGAGCGCGAGGCCGATGGTGAAGAACACCTGCATCTGCAGCACCAGGGAGGCGAGGCCGGGCGAGATCTCGCTGCGCATCGCGTAATAGAGCAGGCCGAACTGGCCGGAGCCGATGAGGACGCCATAGGCGGCGAGGCTCTTCCACGGCACGGCCGGCCGTTTGACGAAGAAGACCCCGGGCAGGCAGGCGAGGGTGAAGCGCAGCGCGCCGAAGAGAAAGGGCGGAAGATGGTCGAGGGCGACGCGGATGACGACGAAATTCGTGCCCCAGACCGCCACCACCGCGACGGCGAGAAGGAAATGGCGGAGTGAGAGGCTTTCGGTCATGCCGCCCTTCTTTCAGAACGGCGGCGGGAGGGAAAGCGCGCCGCGGCTCACAGCCAGCCGGCGCGGCGGAAGCGCCAGAAGAGCAGGGCGGCGATGCCGGCGATGAGCGCCAGCGCGGCGAAATAGCCGTAGCGCCAGTGAAGCTCCGGAATATACTCGAAATTCATGCCGTAGACGCCGGCAATGGCGGTCGGCACCGCCAGGATCGCCGCCCAGGCCGCGAGCTGGCGGGTGATGATGCCCTGGCGCTGCTGTTCGAGGAGGCTCGAGGCTTCCAGCATCGAGGAAATGACCTCCTTCGCGCCCTCGACGCGCGAGGCGACGCGCTGCACCTGGTCGTATACGTCGCGATAATAGGGCCGCGCCTCGGCATCGAGGAATTCGAGATCGAGATGGCCGAGCTTGCTCATCACGTCCTCCATCGGCCCCAGGATGCGGCGGAAGCGGATCAGCTCGCGGCGGATGGTGAAGATGCGGTGGATCTCGTTGCGGTCGAGAAAGGCGTCCAGCGCCCGCCGCTCGATCTCGAAAATCTCCTCCTCGAAGGCCTCGATGATCGGCAGATAGCAGTCGACCACGAAGTCGAGCACGCCCCAGAGCACGTAGTCGACGCCGTATTTCAGGAGGTGCGGCGATTCCTCCAGATGGGTGCGCAGCCGCGTATGGTCGCGCAGCGAGCCGGTGCGGATGGTGATGATGTGCTTGTTGCCGACGAAGATCGCCGTCTTGCCATAGGCGATGACGCCGTCCTCCAGCCGCGCCGTGCGGGCGACGATGAAGAGCTCGTCGCCATAGACGTCGAGCTTCGGCCGCAGGTGGTCCTGCGCGGCGTCCTCCAGAGCGAGGGGGTGGAGATCGAAGGCGGCTTCGAGCTGCGCCAGCTCGTCCGCGGTCGGATCGACGATGCCGATCCAGACGAATTCCTTCTCGCCGATGCGCACGTCCTCGGGCGTCGCGATCGAGAGCTCGCGGCTGCGCTTGCCGCCGGCATAGGCGTAGGCGGCAACGACTGCCATGGCGTCACGTCCTCAGTCGAAGAGGCTGGAAACCGACTGTTCGCTGGTGGTGCGCGCGATCGCCTCGCCGAGTAGGTTGGCGGTGGTGACGACGCGGATGTTCGGGGCGTTGAGGATGGCGCTGGTCGGCTGGATCGAATCGGTGATCACGAGCTCGGTCAGCTTGGAGGCGGTGATGCGCGCCACGGCGCCGCCGGAGAGGACGCCGTGAGTGATATAGGCCTTCACGCTCTTCGCGCCGATGGCAAGCAGCGCGTCCGCCGCGTTGCAGAGCGTGCCGCCGGAATCGATGATGTCGTCGACCAGCAGGCAGTCGCGGCCCGACACGTCGCCGATGACGTTCATCACCTCCGATTCGCCCGGTCGCTCGCGCCGCTTGTCGACGATGGCGAGGGGCGCGTCGATGCGCTTGGCGAGCGCGCGGGCGCGCACCACGCCGCCGACATCCGGCGAGACGACCATCGTGTTGGTGAGGTTCTGGTGCTCCTTGATGTCGCGCGACATCAGCGGCACGGAAAAGAGATTGTCGGTCGGGATGTCGAAGAAGCCCTGGATCTGCCCGGCATGGAGATCGAGGGTCATCACGCGATCGGCGCCGGCCTCGGTGATCAGATTGGCAACGAGCTTGGCCGAGATCGGGGTGCGGCCGCCGGCCTTGCGATCCTGCCGGGCATAGCCGAAATAGGGCAGAACGGCGGTGATGCGCTTGGCGGAGGCGCGGCGCAGCGCATCCGTCATGATGAGCAGCTCCATCAGATGGTCGTTCGCCGGATAGGAGGTCGACTGGATGATGAAGCAGTCCTCGCCGCGCACGTTCTCCTGGATCTCGACGAAGATTTCCTGATCGGCGAAGCGCCGGACCGTCGCAAGGCCGAGCGGCTTCTCGAGATACTTGCCGATCGCTTCGGCGAGCTGCCGGTTGGAATTGCCGACGAAAAGTTTCATCGATGGGAATCCGCCGAATCCGTTCGACCGCCGGGCGACAGCGTCGCGGCATGCGGTCCTGAGGCCGGCTGATTAGCAACATTGCGCGGCGAAGAAAACCGGAGGACGGTGCTCGCGCGCCGTTGAGTCTCGAATCTTTCGCAACGCGGTATTGAAGGGCTCAATTCGCCACCCCATCCGCCACCATGGCGGGTGCGCGGAGGGCGGCGAGCGTGCGGTCGGCGATGTCGCGCAGCGTCACGGCATCGACGGCGGTCCAGGGGTCGGCGCCGGCGGCACCCGTGGCGCGCACCTGGCCCTGGATGCGGTTCAGCCGCTCCCCGGCGGGATCGACCACGTCCCAGACATAGATGACGAGCGTGCCCTGTTCGTCCCGCACGGCCGAGAGATAGCCCTTCAGGCGATGCGCGGCCGGGCCGGCCTCGCTGCCGAGGATCGGGATCCTGGCCGCGGCGGCGCTCTTCGCCAGGGCTTCGGAGAGAAGCGCGGCCTTGTCCGCCGGCATGCCGACGACGGGCAGGAACTGGATCGGCTCGGCGCCGGCGGCGCTGGGCGCGGCGGCGGCCGGCGCCGCCGGGGCCGGCTCCGGGGTGCCGATGCCGAGGCCGGGATCGACGCTGCGGCAGGCGGCGAGGGCGAGAAGGACGAGCGGCGCCGCCCGAAGGACGGTCCGTTGGCGCATCAGGCCGCCACCGGCAGGTCGAGCGACAGGCGCGACAGGGATTCCGGCGCGCCGTCCGTCGTCAGATAGGTGCGACCGAGCGTCATCGCCGTGCCCGTGTCGGAATCCATGATGATCATATGCGCGAAGAGCGTCATGTTCGGAAGGATCGGCTCGGCATTGCCCGAATAGAACATCTGCGGGTCCATCCAGGACGGCGCGTAGCGTGCGCCCAGCGAATAGCCGCAGGCGCTGAGGCGGTGACGCGCCAGATCATGCGCTTCCATGACACTCGCATGGGCGTCGAAGACCTCGCCGAACGTATGGCCCGGCCGCATCGCCTCCTCGACGGCGGCGAGCGCCTCGCGCGCGGCGGCATGCAGCTCGACATGGCGTGGCGTCGGCTCGCCGACGGCGACGGTGCGCATCAGCGCCGCGTGATACTGCGCCTTCACCCCCGCCCATTCGACGGTGAGCTGGTCCCGCGCCGCCAGCCGCCGGCGGCCGGACTTGTAGCGGCAGAGCAGCGCATCCTCGCCCGAACCGAGAATGAAGGAATTGCCCGGATAATCCCCGCCCGCCCGCAGGATCGAGCCTTGCAGCACGGCGAGGAGCTCGGCCTCGTCGGCGCCCGGCCGCACCAGAGGCAGCATCGCCTCGAACGCCTCGTCGCCGAGCCGCGCCGCCTCGCGGACATAGGCGATCTCGGCCTCGCTCTTCACGAGGCGCAGCGCCGGCACGAGGTCCGAAGCCTCCTTCAGCGCGGCGAAGGAGCCGAGCCGGGCTTCGAGCAGGCGGCCATTGGCGGCGGTGAGCCCATGCGTCGCCCATTCGACGCCGATGCGCGCGCCGAGAAGCCCCATCTCGTCCAGCATGTCGCGCAGGTCGATGGTCGGGTCGGCCTGGCCGCGATCGCGCCAGATGGTGATCGTCTCGAGGATCGAGGTCTGGCGCGCCTGCCGCAGATCTGCCGAGCGCGTCAGGAGGCGCATCTCGCCATCGGCCTTCACGACGAGACACTGGAAGAAGCAGAAGCCGAACGTGTCGTAGCCGGTGAGCCAGTACATCGATTCCTGCGCGAAGAGCAGCATGGCGTCGAGCTTGCGCTCGGCCATCTCGGCGAGGAGCCGGGTCTTGCGGGAGTCGAGTTCGTCGCGCGTGAAGTGCAGCATGGGTCCTCTCGAAGGCATGGCTCGGAGAGCGGAAGGTTGGAGCCCGTTCGGCGGTTCGATCTCCGTCGCCGCCGCCTCGACGCCGATCCCCGCCGGCCGTCGGCGATGCGGCGTCGGATCGACGCCTAGACGAGCGCGATGGCCGCGAGCTGCCGGCCGTAATCCGGCTCCCCGCGATGGGTGGTGCGGCGATAGGAGAAGAACATGTCCTCCTCGCCATAGGTGCATCGGCCGACGAAGCGCGCCTCGGCGATGCCGGCCCGTTCGAGCCGCGCGACGATGAGGCCGGGCAGGTCGAACTGGCGCTTGTCGGCATCACGGCCTGCGGCGAAGAACACCGCCGCCGTCGGATCGTCTCGGACGATGCCGGCCGCCATGTCGGCGCCGACCTCGTAGGCCGGCTGCGTGATCGTCGGGCCGAGCACGGCGGTGATATCGCCGCGCCGCGCACCCTTGGCTTCCATCGCCTCGATCGTCGCCTCCAGGACGCCGCCGGTGGCGCCGCGCCAGCCGGCATGGGCGGCGCCGACGACGCCCGCCTTCGGATCGGCGAAGAGCACCGGGCCGCAATCGGCGGTGACGACAGCGACCGCGAGGCCCGGCCGCGCCGTGACGATGCCGTCGACGCGCGGGCGCTCGCCGGCGAAGGGCGCGTCGACCGCGACGGCTTCGGCCGAATGGGCCTGCCAGGGCGTGACGAGCGCCGCCGCGCCGAGGCCGAGCGTCGCCGTCATCCGGGCGCGATTCTCGGCGACCGCATCGGCATCGTCCTTCGAGCCGATCCCGGCATTGAGGCTGGCGTAAAGGCCGCCGGACACGCCGCCGCGCCGGGTGAAGAAGGCGTGGACGAGACCCGTCATTCCCGACAGGCCGGCGTCCCGCACGACATCCGCATCCTGGATGCGGGACGTCTCATGGCGAAGTGCTTCGGACATGGGCGCGACCGTGGTTCAGCCGTCGGGCGAAGTCAATCGCCAGAGCCCGCGTGCTCGGCGGGGAAGGGCGGCAGCGGCAGGGGCCGCGAGGCGGCGACGAGAACCTTGAAGAGTTCGCCCATCGCGTTCGGTCCCGTGCCGGCGAGGCGATGGGCGGCGGCGAGCACCGCATCACGCTCGTCCTCGGTCGCGGCGGCGCGCGCCAGGGCGATGGCCCGCTCGCGCAGGCCGAGCGACAGGAGGAAGGCGCCTTGCGGCATGATCGGCGCGACATGAAGGCCGGGGCGCGCCAGGCGCGCCGCGAGCGCCGCGAAATCGACATGGCTGGTGATGTCGGCCTCGCCGGGCTCGGCCAGCGGGTCGGCGAAGGCGTGCCGGCGCACCGCCTGGAGCGTGTCGCCGAAACCGGGCGCCGCATGGCCGTAATCGATCAGGAGCGCCGCGCCGCCATCGCGCGCGAGCCTGGCGCCGATCGCCTCGGCGATGGCGAGGCGGGCGGGCGAAACCTCGAAGACGGTGCCGGCGGGCGCCGGGCCGAGGCGCTGGAGGAGACGCGTCGCGGCGGGTTCCGGCGCGCCCGTCGTGAAGGCCGGGCGATCCGCCTCCAGCCCGACGAGACGCTCCCGCCAGCCGTCCTCCGTCATGACGAACTGGCGGATCGCGACGGCGTCGAAGAGTTCGTTGCCGACGAGAAGAAGCGGCAGCGCCTCGATCTCCTCGATGCGCTTGCGATGGCGGAGCGGCAGGTCGAAACCGGCCAGCCGCTCCGCCTGCACGCGCGCCAGGCGGTCGGACGTCTCGACCAGGGTCACCCGCGCGGCCTTGAGGATCGACGGATCGAGCCGGCGCAGGACGCGCAGCATGTCGGCCATCAGCGTGCCGCGTCCCGGGCCGATCTCGGCGAGGACGAAGGGCGAGGGGGCGCCGAGCGCCCGCCAGGCGGCCAGCAGCCAAGCGCCGACGAGCTCGCCGAACATCTGGCTGATCTCCGGCGCCGTGGTGAAGTCGCCGCCGCGGCCGAAGGGATCGCGCCGCATGTAATAGCCGTCCTCGGGATCGAAGAGGGCGAGATTCCAGAAACGCTCGATCGTGATCGGCCCCTCGGCGCGGACGAGCGCCGCGATCCGGCGACCGAGGCTTGTCACGGCTTCGCCGGCGTGGCGAGATCCGCGGGTCTCGGCTCGTAGGTCCGGGGCTTCGCCGTGAGGAGCCCCCAGGCGGCGACGGCGAGCATCGGCGTCGAAAGGACCATGCCCATGGTGAGCCAGCTCGTGCCGAGGAGATAGCCGAGCTGCGCATCGGGCATCCGGAAGAATTCCACGAAGATGCGCATCAGGCCGTAAAGGCCGATGAAGACGCTGCCGACGAAGCGCGGCCGGCGGAACATGCGGAAGTGATGCGTCAGAAGGCGCAGGATCAGCCAGAGGACGATGCCTTCCAGCGCCGCCTCGTAGAGCTGGCTCGGATGGCGCGGCAGGTCGCCGGCCTTCGGAAAGACCATCGCCCAGGGCACGGTCGTCGGCGCGCCCCAGAGCTCGCCATTCACGAAATTGGCGAGGCGGCCGAAGAACAGGCCGAAGGGCGTCGAGGCGGCGACGACATCCATCAAGCTGAAGATCGGAATGCGGTTCTTCCAGGTGAAGACGACGATCGCGATGACGACGCCGAGAAGGCCGCCATGGAAGGACATGCCGCCTTCCCAGACGGCGAAGATGTCGAGGGGATTCGCGAGATAGCGGTCGAAATCGTAGAAGAGGACGGAGCCGAGCCGGCCGCCGAGAATGATGCCGCCGGTTATCCACAAAATGAAGTCGTCGATCTGCTCTGGCGTGATCGGCGAGACGCCGTTCGGCCAGAGCCGCTTGTTGGCGACGAGATGGCGCCCGTAGAGCCAGCCGCAGAGGATGCCGGCCACATAGGCGACGCCGTACCAGTGCAGCGCGACGGGGCCGATGCGGAGGATGATCGGATCGATATCGGGATAGGTGAGCAGGCCGGCGGCCGGAATGGAAATCATGGGTCCTGCGCTGGTGGTGGGCGGCATTGCCAGGGGCAGCGCGCATGCCTAAGTCAAGCAGCGCATACCACGAACCGGAGGCAGTGCCATGAACGCTCGAGGCCCGAACCGCGTGCTCGACGACTTTGCCCGCATGATGACCGATGCGGCCGGCGCTGCCCAGGGCATGCGGCGCGAGATGGAGACCTTCTTCCGGGCGCAGGGCGAGCGGCTCGTCGGGCAGATGGACCTCGTCCAGCGCGAGGAGTTCGAGGCGGTGCGCGACATGGCCGCCAAGGCCCGGATGGAGACCGAGGCGCTGAAGCGGCGCGTCGCCGAGCTGGAGGCCCGTCTCGGCGCCGGCGCCGGATCGGTGTCAGGAGCCGGCTCCGCCCCCTTCGCAGGCGACGAGCCGCCGGTCTCGCCGGGCCCGTGAGGGGCGCGAGGAGGGTTATCCACAGCTTGCCCACAGATTTGACGGCGCCCTCCGGCGCGCCGTCACGATGATGAAAAGGTCGGCCCGAGAGTCGGTTAGCGCCTTCGGCTGGCAATCCGATTCAGCCGGGGAGAGCAGAAAGTCCTTAATAATCCCGATCGCCCCTTAAGTCGAAGAATCCGCTTCTGTAGACTGATTCATAAGGGTGATTCGCCGCCGGTTCCGCCGGTGCGAGCCTGGGTCCGGCGATGGTCGGAGCCTTCGTTCGCGCCGGAACGGCCATCGATCAGCCGCCATGACGACGAAGAGGGCGTGCCGCCTTGCGGGTGATCGAGGATACGGAACTGCAGCCGAGACGCGACAATCCGGTCGACATGATCGAACTCGTCGCCTCGGCCCGCGCATGGGAGTTCGAGCGCAATTGCGACGACGAGATCGCGATGGCGGTCGTCGGGCGCTGGACGGACTATTCCGTCTCCTTCGCGTGGATGGAATCGAACGAAGCGCTGCATCTCGGCTGCGCTTTCGATCTGGCGGTGCCGGAGCACCGGGAGGTCGAGGTGCTGCGGCTGCTCGCGCGGATCAACGAACAGCTTCTCATCGGGCATTTCGATCTCTGGCCGAGCGAGGGGGCGGTGATGTTCCGCCACTCGCTGCTGCTTTCCGGCGGCGCCGAGGCGACGAGCCAGCAGGCCGAGCGCCTGCTCGGCGCCGCGCTGGAAAATTGCGAGCGCTTCTATCAGGCGTTCCATTTCGTGGTGCATGCCGGCAAGAGCGCGTCGGAGGCGCTCGCCTGTTCCCTGTTCGAGACGGTCGGCAACGCATGAGCCCGGATCTTTCGGCGATCGGCCGGCTGCTGCTCGTCGGCGGCGGCAATATGGGCGGCGCGATGGCGCGCGGCTGGCTCGATGCCGGCCTGCCGCAGGGCGCGCTGCATCTTCTCGACCCGCGTCCCGGCCCGGCGATGCGGGATCTCGTCGAGGCAGGGCGCCTGACCCATTCGACAGGCGTGCCCTCGGCCACCTTCGATGTCGTGCTTCTCGCGGTGAAGCCGCAGATGATGGCCGAGGTCCTGCCCGGGCTGCGTCCGGTGCTGAAGCCCGGCAGCCTCGTCATATCCGTCGCGGCCGGCACGACGACGGCGACGATCGCCGAAGGGCTCGGCGCGGCGGCGATCGTGCGGGCGATGCCCAACACGCCGGCGCTGATCGGGCGCGGCATCACCGGCTGCTTCGCCGCGCCGGGCGTCGGCGAGGAGGCGCGGCGGGCGGCCGAGGCGCTCCTGTCGGCTTCGGGCCCGGTCGTCTGGGTCGCGACGGAGGCCGAGATCGATCTCGTGACGGCGGTGTCCGGCAGCGGGCCGGCCTATGTGTTCCTCCTGGCGGAAGCCCTGGCTGCGGCCGGCGCCGAGGCGGGTCTCGACCCGGACCTCGCCATGACGCTCGCCCGCCACACGGTCGCCGGCGCCGGCGAACTGATGCTGCGCTCCGACGAGGCGCCGGCGCAGCTGCGCCGCAACGTCACCTCGCCGAACGGCACGACGCAGGCGGCGCTCGACGTGCTGATGGCCGAGGACGGGCTGGCGCCCCTGTTGCGCCGGGCTGTCGCGAGCGCCGCCCGGCGCGCGGCCGAACTGTCGGAGCCGGCCAAATGAGCGCCGAGGCACCGGCGCCGCAGATCGCCTTCGACGATTTTCTGAAGGTCGACATACGGGTCGGCACGATCGTGTCGGCCGAACCCTTCCCGGAAGCGCGCAAGCCCGCCTTCCGCCTGGTGATCGATTTCGGCGAGGCGATCGGCCTCAGGAAGTCCTCGGCGCAGATCACCGTCCATTACCGGCCCGAGGATCTGATCGGACGGCAGGTGATGGCGGTGGTGAACTTTCCGCCGCGCCAGATCGGGCCGATGCGTTCGGAAGTGCTGACGCTCGGCGTGCCGGATGCGGACGGCGCGGTCGTGCTGCTCGCCCCCGACCTGAAGGTGCCGAACGGCGGACGCCTGTTCTAAGCCGGAATCCGCACCAGCGCCCGCAGCCCGCCGAGCCCGCTTTCCGACAGAAGAATGTCCCCGCCATGGCTGCGGGCGATATCCCTGGCGATCGACAGGCCGAGCCCGGTGCCGCCGGCATCGATGTTGCGCGCCGTGTCGAGGCGCACGAAGGGCTTGAACACTTCCTCCCGCTTTTCGGCCGGGATGCCTGGGCCGTCGTCCTCCACGGCCACCGTCAGCCAGCGCCCCTCGCGCCGGGCCGAGACATTCACCCGGTCGGCATGGCGCGTCGCGTTGGAGACGAGATTGGTGACGAGCCGGGTGAAGCTGTCCGGCCGCACCGCGATGAGCGGATCGCCGAGAACCTCCGCCGTGACGGTCTTGCCCTTGCGGGTGGCGTCGTCCTCCAGCCGCTGCAGCATCAGTTCGAGATCGAGCTCGCCGACATCCTCGCCCTGCTCGTCGCGCGCGAAGGCGAGATAGCCTTCCAGCATGCGCTGCATCTCCGCCACGTCGCGCTGGAGCTCGCGCCTGTCCTCGCTGTCCTCCATGAATTCGAGCTGAAGGCGAAAACGGGTGAGAATGGTGCGCAGGTCGTGGCTGACGCCGTTCAGCATCTGCGTCCGCTGTTCGATCTGGCGTTCGATGCGGTCGCGCATCTGGAGGAAGGCGAGCGAGGCGCGCCGCACTTCCGAGGCGCCGGACGGGCGGAATTCCGGCGGCGTCGGCTGGCCCCGGCCGAAGCTCTCGGCCGCGTTGGCCAGCGCCTGGATCGGCCGGATCTGGTTGCGCAGGAACAGGATGGCGATGAGCAGCAGGACGAGCGACGTGCCGACCATCCAGACGATGAAGATATGGGTGTTGGAGGCATAGGCGGCGCTGCGCCGGGCGAAGACGCGCAAGACATGGTTGGGCAGCTGGATGCGGATCTCGACGATGCGGTTGATGCTGCTCGTGTCGATCCAGAAGGGCCGGCTGATCTGATCTCGGATCTGGTCGCTGAGAATGCCGTCGAGGATGTCGAAGATATCGCTGCGGCGCGGCGCCGGCAGCGGGTTGGGCGGCAGGACGTCGATGTCGAGATCGAGCCGGTCCTCGGCGATCCGCTTCACCTCGGCGAAGTCGGTATTCTGCGGAAAGGTCTCGATCATGTCGATCACGGCGGCGATGTCGCGCACGGTGGCGACCGACAGGCGCTGCGTCACCATCTGCCAGTGCCGTTCCATGAAGACGAAGGCGACCACCGACTGGAGGAGGACCATCGGCGCGATGATGATGATCAGCGACCGGCCATAGAGGCCCTTCGGCAATTGCCGGCCGAACCAGCGCGGCAGGTTGCGCAGCGGCCCCTGCATGACGTCGATGGGTTTCGGGCGCGGGAACAGCCGTCGCCAGCCTTCCAGTCCCTCGTTGCGCAGGCGCTCGATCAGCGACATCGGAGGCGATCAGTCCACGTTGAGCCGGTAGCCGATGCCGCGCACCGTCTGGAGCCAGAGCGGGTTGGCCGGATCGCTCTCGATCTTGCGGCGCAGCCGGTTGATCTGCACGTCCACCGTCCGCTCGCCGACCTCCGTCTCGTCGCCGAGCAGGTCCTGGCGCTGGATCGTCTCGCCCGCCTTGCCGGCGAATTGCGCCATGATCTCCTGCTCGCGCTCGGTGAGGCGGATCGTTTCCGATCCGCGCTTCAGCTCGCGCCGGACGAGCGAGAAGGTGAAGGGGCCGAAGCGGACATTGTCGACCTTCAGGACGGGGGTCGGCGTGCCGCGCTTCAGGATGTTGTTGATGCGCAGCACCAGTTCGCGCGGATCGAAAGGCTTGGCGAGATAGTCGTCGGCGCCGGCCTCCAGGCCTTCGATCCGGTGCTCGGTCTCGGAGCGGGCGGTCAGCATCAGGATCGGCGTGTCGCGCTCGGCGGCGAAGCTGCGCACGAGATCGAGGCCGCTTTCTCCCGGCATCATCACGTCGACGACGAGAAGGTCGAAGTCGAGCCCGGACAGGATGACGCGCGCCTCGGCCGCGTCCGCCGCCATGGAAACGCGGAAGCCGCGATCCGACAGGAAGCGCGACAGGAGGCTGCGGATGCGCCGGTCGTCGTCCACCACCATGATATGCGGCGCGTCGTCCTCCGGCGGCATGCGGCCGCTGTCCTCGGTCGGTGCGGATGCGATGCTCATCGCTCACTCTCCTTGGCCGTGCCGATGCCCTGCCGGTCGAACCAGGCGACGGTCGCCGACCGGTCGCCCGCCATTTCCAGAAGGAAACGCGTGATCGGTCCCGAATCGCCGGCATCGGCGGTTTCCAGCGCCGCCTCGATGCGCCGCGCCTGGGCTCGCGACAGTTCCAGCGTCAGGTCGCGGCCACGCTGCGTCGGATAGAGATGGCGCTGGCGGCGATCCTCGCATCCCTGTTCCTGTTCGATGAAGCCGCCATCGACGAGCTGGCGCAACACCCGCGACAGCGACTGCTTGGTGATCTGGAGGAGATCCAGGATGTCGGCCACCGTCATGCCCGGAGCGCGATTGACGAAATGCAGCACCCGGTGATGGGCCCGGCCGAAGCCGTAGCGCTCCAGCACCATGTCCGCATCGCCTGTGAACTCGCGATAGGCGAAGAAGAAGAGCTCGATGATGCGGAAATCGACCTCGCCCGTCGTCGGCAAGGGGTTTCGCACCATCGCCGGTGGGCTGTTCCGGTCCTGTTCAGGCTGCAAAATGCCGGCATCCATCAAAATAGGTCAGCACTATTGACGTATCTGGCGCCCATTGTTACACCTCGTCGCGTCCCTTGGAACAGGGATGCTTCATCGCTTTTCCGGCTTCGACCTCTTGCCGGACAGCCTCTTGCCTGATTCGTTCGCAAGCTGCGGGCGTCTTCTTCCAGGAGACGATGAAGATCGAGACCGGCGGAATTAAGGATGCCGGCCGCAGGAAACACGCGGACAACGAGGAGATGCCCTCGGGGGCATGGGACCGTCATGAGCGCAATTCCATTCGACCAGTTGGACGGCCAGATCTGGTTCAACGGCGAGTTCATCCCCTGGCGCGATGCCAAGATCCACGTACTGACTCACGGCCTGCACTATGCCAGCGCGGTGTTCGAGGGCGAGCGCGCCTATGGCGGCGAGATCTTCAAGCTGCGCGAACATACCGAGCGGCTGATCGAGTCCGGGCGCATCCTCGGCTTCACGCTGCCCTATTCGGCGGAAGAGATCGACACGGCCTGCAGCGAGCTGCTGCGCCGCCAGGGCTTTTCCGACGCCTATGTCCGGCCGATCGCC
Source organism: Aureimonas endophytica (assembly GCF_014642635.1). Taxonomy (GTDB): domain Bacteria; phylum Pseudomonadota; class Alphaproteobacteria; order Rhizobiales; family Rhizobiaceae; genus Plantimonas; species Plantimonas endophytica. The sequence goes on along the minus strand of NZ_BMIQ01000008.1, from coordinate 141,598 downwards.
TGGCGCGGCAGCGAATCGATGGGCGTCTCGGCCCAGAAGAACCGCATCAACGTCGCGATCGCGATCTGGCAGTGGCCGAGCTACTTCAATCCCGAGGAGCGCATGAAGGGCATCCGCCTCGATCTCGCCGAATATCGGCGGCCCGACCCGCGCACCGCGCCCTCTCGCGCCAAGGCGAGCGGCCTCTACATGATCTGCACGATCTCCAAGCACGCCGCCGAGGCCAAGGGCTATGCCGACGCGCTGATGCTCGACTGGCGTGGCCAGGTGGCCGAAGCGACGGGCGCCAATGTCTTCTTCGTCAAGGACGGCGCGATCCACACCCCGACGCCGGACTGCTTCCTCGACGGCATCACGCGCCGCACCGTGATCGAGCTCGCGCGTCGCCGCGGCATCGAGGTGAATGTGCGGGCGATCATGCCGGAGGAGCTTTCGGACTTCAGCGAATGCTTCCTCTGCGGCACGGCGGCGGAAGTGACGCCGGTCGCCGAGATCGGGCCCTATCGCTTCGCGCCGGGCGAGATCAGCCGTCAGCTCGTGTCCGACTACATGGCCGAGGTGACGCCGAAGCGGATCGCCGCCGAGTGACGCTCGGCGAGACGAGGGAAGAGGCGGCCGGCACGCTTTCGATCGAGATCGTGCCGGTCACGCCTTTCCAGCAGAACTGCGCGATCCTGGTCGATCGCGCGACGCTTGCCGGGGTCGTGGTCGATCCCGGCGGCGACGTGGACGAGATCGTCGCGGCCGTCGCCGAGCTTGGCGTCGCGATCGAGGCGATCTGGCTGACGCATGGCCATATCGACCATGCCGGCGGTGCGATGGCGCTGAAGGCGCGGTTGCGGGTGCCGCTCGTCGGCCCGCACGAGGCCGACCGGCCGCTGCTCGAGAATATCGAGCGGCAGGCGCAGATGTTCGGCGTGGCCGGCGCGTTCCGCAATGCCGTGCCGGATCGTTTCCTGACGGAAGGCGAGGTGCTGAGCTTCGGCGGATTGCGCTTCGAGGTGCTGCATTGCCCCGGCCATGCGCCCGGCCATGTCGTCTTCTTCGAGCGCGGCCAGCGCTTCCTTCATGCCGGCGACGTGTTGTTCAACGGCTCGATCGGGCGCACCGATCTCTGGGGCGGCGACCACGCGACGCTTCTCGCCTCGATCCGCGACAAGATCCTGCCGCTCGGCGATGACGTCGCCTTCATCTGCGGCCACGGACCCGGCGGGACGCTCGGCGAGGAACGCCGCACCAATCCCTTCCTGCTCTGATCGGTCGCGACGGGATGCGGGGAGCCGGAGCGTCGCGCCCCGGCCGCCCGTCTCGTCCGTCCTTCATTCGCCCGTGCAGAACCTCGTCCGGCCCTCCGCCGTGCGGAACGTGCCGCGCGCGCGATCGAAATCCGCATGGGTGCGGGCGCAATAGCGTGCCCAGCCTTCCGACCAGGGCTCCAGCACGGCGCGGCCCGCCCCGCCGCGCGCCGAAGCCCGCGGAAGCGCCGCGCCATCGTCCGCCGCCGCGATCCGGATGATTTTGGCCGTTCCGACATAGGTCACCGACACCTTGCCCGCCGCGACCGGCTGGCGGTCGAGCCGCTCGCTCTCGACATCGATGATCCTGGCGCCTGTCGTGGTCGGACGCGTGTCGGATGAGGACGCCTCCGCATCGGCGGGGTCCATGAAATAGACGAAGCTGCCGCCGCCACCGCCCTGGCCGCCGCCAAAGCCGGGATAGACGCCGGCCCGGCTACGATAGGCGGGCAGGGCGTAGGTGCCGTAAGGAACTCCGACTTCGCCGAACTCGACGAAGGAGCCGTGATGGCGACCGTCTCGGGCATGGCCGACAGGCACCGGACGGCGCAGGAATTCCGCGCCCGAATATTGGCTCTCGGCGCCATAGCCCGGACGGGCGTCGCCGACGGGGCGGCCGGGGAAGGGCGCGCGATCGATCGCCGCCGCAAGTCCCGTCTGCGCCAGGAGGGCGCCGCCGACCAGACCGAGCACGGCAGCAAGGCGGATCTTGGAGGGGCGGAAGGGCATGAGATCGCTCCGGTCGAACGGCGAATAGCTTTCGAACGGCAAGGAGTGCAGGCGGCGTGCCAGATGGAATTGCCCCGAAACGGGACAGCGTTCGCTGGCGTTGGGGCATCATCCAGCCGCGCCGGCTCGAAACGGGCTGATGGGACCGTCTCGGAAGGGCACTGATCGACGCAGCCCTCGACGCACGATCGGCGACGAGGACGATTCGGACGTGCCCGATAGGAGTCATCTGAATCGAAGCGAGAACCAAGGCGCGCCGTCGCTTTCTCGATCCGTCGGAGAATCAGGGCGAGTGGCCGGTCGCGAGCTGCCCGCTCAGCGATAGGGCGAAGGTGTCTTTCCGAACGAGAGGCCGTGATTCACCTGCCGCATCGAGCGGATGAGCGCTCCAAGGCAGGGGGGCGCCGTGCGGGCGGAGCCGGCATGTTCACGCGAGCACGCAAGCCGGCAGTCTTCGAAAGGCGATGACTGTATCGAAACGAAACAGGCGTCGTGCCGACCGGGGGAATGGGAACATGCCCCCGGCCGTCTTAGCGATTGGAACGGATCGAAGCCGAAGGTTCGGTTCAGCCGCTGGTCATGAGATTGACGGCCTTCGGGCCCTTGCCGCGCTTATCCGGCTCGGTGTCGAAGGAAACCTTCTGATTCTCGGTGAGACCCGGCAGGCCGGAAGCCTGGACGGCCGAAATGTGGACAAAGATGTCCGGGCCGCCATTGTCCGGCTTGATGAAACCGAAGCCCTTCTCGGTATTGAAGAACTTCACGGTACCTGTCTGCGCCATTTCTACATTTCCAATTCGGGATGTTCGCTTCGCCTTGTCGGCAACTGCAGGCAAGTCTCGAACTTCAAGAAAAGGAAGCGACACATCGCGGTTCCTGCCGGAGGTAGGTACCACCCGGAGCAAGCGTCTCCGATACGCAATCCGCCCAGTCCCATGGTGTTCACAAAATTGCCCAAGCCTACTTTTAATGCAATCGTCGGAAGACATTTGCAAGTAGAACTTTCGTGGCCAGTCCAACGATGCTCGCGCCGGGTGGAGATAAGTTGCCCGAAAGTATAGAGATTTCGCGGAAAGCCCTGGAACCGGGACCCCGGTCCGCGACAGTGCTTCTCGCTGGATTCGGCGCCTTTCCCGGCGCGCCGCGGAACCCGGCGGAGCGCCTCGTCACCTCGTTCCGCCTTACCGAAGGGGAGGTCGGTCGCGATCCCGCCCGAATCGTCCTGCCGGTGGAATGGGGGCGGAGCTGGGGCGTTCTTGCGGCCGAAATCCGCCGGATCCGGCCGGTCGCGGTGCTTCTCGTCGGCTTGAACGCCAGATCCGAGCGCTTTCGGATCGAGCGAGCGGCTTATAACGAACGGGCTCCGGCGCTGGCCGATACGGCGGGCGCGAGGCCGCCGGGGACGCGGATCGGCGAGGGGCCGGCGCGGCTGGCGACCCGTCTGCCCGATGCGGCCATTGGCCGCGCGCTTTCGGCGGCCGGGATCGGCTTCGAGCTGTCGGACGATCCTGGACGCTATCTCTGCAACGAGACGCTCTACCACTTGTGCCGCGAGGGGCCCGGCCTCGGGCTGCGCCATTTCGGCTTCGTCCACACGCCGCTGACGGACGAGATCGCGGCCGAGACCGGCGCGACGCCGGGCGAGGGCCAGGCTTTCGTGCCGGCGCGGGATCTCGATCGTCTCGTGCGCATCGTTCTCGCCTGCCTCGGGGAAGAGGCGGGGCACAGCGAAGCCGATCCGCGCCATGGGCGCGAAATTTTATGCGGAACGATCTCCGAGGCCACGTGTTCTGAAGGCGAACCGCCATCGCGGTAAGGCCAGCCAAGCTGCTGGTTCACAAGCAATATCAGGGAACCGTGTCATGAAGAAGATCCTCATTGCCGCCGCCACGCTCTCGCTCTTCGCCGCCCCGGCCTTCGCCCAGTCCGCCCAGCCGCTGACGCAGGACCAGCCAGTGAACAATGGCGGTGACGCGACGACCCGCACGGGCAGCGCCACCAACAACTGCGACCAGGGCACCTCCACCACCAATTTCGGCGGCTGCGCCTCCGCCGCGACCGGCGGCCTGAACGAGGGCGCCACGACGACGACGGGCGGCCAGGGCACCGGCGCCGGCCAGTTCAACTCGGCCAACACCGCGCCTTCGGCGACCGATATGAACGCCACCGGTTCGGTGAAGCAGGACATGATGCAGCATCCGACGGATGCCAAGCCGGCCAACTAAAGGCAGGCTCTAGTCTCATAACCGGTCTTAAGAAAGCCGTCCTGCCGACCCCGGCAGGGCGGCTTTTGCGCAACTGTCGCGGCTTTCTTGCGTCAGGCTTGCGGAACATTAACCCTCGCCACCCGTTATCATGGCAGAAATGAGACCGAGATCGGCTTGCCGACTCGCCGTCAAAGGACTCCCACGATGACCCGCGTTCTTCTCGCCGCCCTTCTTTCCGCCGCCGTGGTGCTGCCGGCCGCGGCGCAGAACCCGAAGATGCGCGGGATCGAGCCTGTCCGCGCCGAGCGCGTCGCCACGATCGGCGGCCCGATCCAGGATCAGATCTACGCTCCCGGCCTGCCGGGCGTCGCTCTCTCCGCCAGCCAGACCACCGATCGTCCGAGCGGTCCCGGCGGGCTGTCGAACGGCGTCGGCGGCGTCGGCACGCTGATGCCGAACTCCTCCAGCTCCAATGGCCAGCTCCTCAACGACCAGGGCAACGGCATCGGCCTGCCGCTGAACACGCCGCGCCGCTACGTCGACTGAGCCGAGCGGCGGACAAGCTTTTGCGCCCCGCGCGGCGACCGGCCGGGCGGGCTCCTGACATCGGGACGGGGCGGTCCTGAGCGGTCCGACCCTGGCGGCTGCGGCGACCCTTCGCCGAAACCATCTTTCCTGCCTTATCGCCGCGCCGCGATCCCTATCCTCGGGCGCGGCGCGCTTGGTTTTGCCGCTGGCCCGCAAGGGCAGGGCGGCGGGGCGCCGGAGGCCGACCCTCCGACGTATGCATGCGTCAAAAACGGTCCGCCTCCGGCGCCCGCGCGGATGGTTTCGATGCGTGCCCGCCGGATGCCCCTCCGGCAGTCCCCCGAGCCTTCGGCGGAGGGGCTCCCTCCGCCTCAAGGGCGTGATCCGAACATTGTCCCAGCCTCACATTGGCCTTGCGGGTTCCTCGGCTTGCTCCCGGACCGGCTTTCCATCGCCGGACCGGCTCGGGTTTGGCATCGACCGGGCCCCGCGCTTCTCCGGACGAAGCGCCGAACCCGGATCCGCCCGCCACCCCACCCGAACGATCCCGGTGATCATTCGCGCCCATCCGAACGGGGCGGCGGTGCGGTCATCTTCCGCCGGCCAGCGGCCGCGGGGATAGATTTTTTTCGCCGGAACAGGACGAGGCAGGCGCCGTTCGCGGAAAGAACCGGAGACCCGCCATGCCGACCCGCCCGCAAGCCGTCGCCTTCGACATCATCGACACGGTGTTCCGCCTCGACGCACTCGGCCCGGCGCTGGCGGCGCATGGCCTCGCCGTCCCGGATGTCGAAACGCTCTATGCGGCGCTGCTGCGCGATGCGATGGCGCTCGCCTCGGCCGGCGGCTTCGCGCCGCTGCCCGAGATCCTGGGCGGCGCGCTGGACCAGCTCCGCGTCCATCGCGGGCTTCGTCCGAGCGCCGAAGCGCGCGAGGCCGTCGCCGGGGCGATGAAGGAGCTCGAACCCTTCGCCGATGCCGGCGCCGCCTTTCGGCGCCTGAAGGATGGCGGCATCGCCGTCCACGCCCTGTCGAACGGCGCGCGCTCGGCGACGGAAGCCCTGCTGGCGCGGGCCGGCTTCGCCGAGCTCTTCACCGCGGTGCATTCGGTGGAAGGCGCGAAGACCTACAAGCCGCACCCCGCCATCTACCGCGCGGCGATCGCGGCGATCGGTCTGGCCCCGCAGGAGGTCATGCTCGTCGCCACCCACGCCTGGGATTGCCACGGCGCGAAGCGGGCCGGGATGACGGCCGGCTTCGTCCGGCGCGGGCAGGACTGGCCGAAGGCCTTCGACCGCCCGGACGTGACGGGCGAGGACCTCCTCGACACGGCCGAGGCGATCCTGCGCTTGGCGTGACGCTCCGGCCCCGCCGCCCATCCGAATGGCGAGACGATCCCGCCGCGTCCTTCTCCCGAGCCGGGAGAAGGTGCCGGCAGGCGGATGAGGGAGCGCAAGGGCACGAAGATGGGCGATCGGCCGCCGGCTTGGTCGGCTGCCGGCGCCCTCGGCTCCCTCACCCGACCCTTCGGGCCACCCTCTCCCGACTCGGGAGAGGGAGGGCGCGTCCTCGCAGCCGCGCGGCGGCGGTGCGATCGATGGGCGATGGCCCCAGGCCGGCCGAAGGACGGAGGCGGGTCCCGCCGCCGTCTTCTCTCCAGCGGGGAGACGTGTCCGGCGGGGCGACGAGGGGAGGGCGGCGGGGACGGCGCCGGCTGACCACCGACACTTGGTTCCAACCCATCCAAAAGCCGAGAGCCCCGATCTCGATCCCGCCGCGAAGACCGAGCCTTGTCACCGCATCGCCGCCAGCGTCCGCGCGGCCATAGGCTCTTCCGCTGCAGCGGCATTCAGCACCGGGCGGCCGGGCTTGCATGTCGGTGGTTTCGAAGGGAAGGAGGCCTCAAACAAGAAACCCCGCATCCCTTTCAGGTGCGAGGTTCTTGTGGCCCGTTTCGCGCTCGACGCGCGCCGGCCTGAAACTTGGGTCGCCAGTCCATCCGTGGTCGACCCTCGCTCCGAAGCGAGCCATCCGTGAGATGAACCTCGCATGAGAAGCTTGAATAAAGCTTGTCGATGACGGGCCGATGACGAAATTCCGCGACATCCGCACCCCGCCGCGAAAGCGCCGGAGCCATGTATGATGAGGGACCTCATCGATTCGCGACCCAAGGCCCCTCCCGCATGAAGCTCCCGGTTCTCCTCACCCTCCTCGCCAGCCTCGCCCTGTCCGGCTGCCTCTCGAAGGTCCCACCCGAGAAGCGTGCGGGTGATCCGTGGCGGGAGCGGTCGGAGCAGCTGAGTCGGCCGATGGTGGTGAATTAGCCGAGCGTGATACTCAAATTTAGATCGCCTTTGGATAAAGGATCGATCCGCCACTGTAAGTGCCGATTTCGGATTGCTCGATAATTGTATTTTGCTGCTTGGCAGCGTTGGTTAGGAAATCATTGAAATGTGGATGGTGCATCAAGCGACGGATGAAAATATCCAGAAACTACTCAGTTTGAATGAAGATCAATTCAATGATTTCAAAGATAAGGAAAGTGTAGCTAAGTGTACCAAGACCATTAGCGCCTTTGCGAACGCTGATGGAGGGGAACTGTTCATCGGCATCAGAGATGCAAAAGAAAAAGATAGGCTTTCTCGACTGTTTCGTGATCAAGAGGAGGCGAATGGTTGCATCAACGAAATATTCAAGCAGTTCTCGGATGGGCCTGAATACATCAATATTGAATTTCTAAAATTAAGCAACGCCGGATTTTGCTTGCATGTTACTGTTCAGAAGGCTCCGTTCGTGGTGCGTTCATCGGACGGTCGAGTCTTTAGGCGTCAGAACGCTTCCGACATAGAATTGAAGACGATATCAGAGCTTCAACGAATTGAACTTGAAAAGGGTGTCCGCTCGTTTGAGGACTCTGCGGTTGAAGCAGAGCTTCATGAGATCGAAGGATCGCGCGCTGTGCTGAGTTTTCTAGAGAATGTTGTCCCTTCTGCAAGTCTTAAGGATTTCATGCAGAAGGAGCGTTTGATGGCAAAAGATCGGCTTCGTGTCTGCGCCCTCATATTATTTGATGATAATCCGCAGACACTTCTCCCTCACGCTGCAGTTAAAGTCTATAGGTACCGCACACTGGCTAATGAGGGCGACCGAGAGGATCTTGAGGACCAACCCCATACCATTGAGGGCTCGGCGTATGAGGTTATATACGAAACAGTCAGATACACTAAAGAAAAAGTCGAAGCAATCCCAATGCTGAGCGACTTAGGCCTAGTTCAAATTAAATATCCTCCCGAGGCAATTCATGAGGTGATATGTAACGCTGTATTGCATCGCGACTACAGCATCAACGACTATGTGCATGTCAGGATTTTCGATAATAGAATAGAAGTGGAAAGCCCGGGAAAACTCGCTGGTCCGGTCACCATTCATAATATACTTAAGCAGAGATTTGCCAGAAACAAAAAGACCGTTCGCCTTATTGCGAAATTCCCGTCTCCGCCAAATAAGGATGTCGGGGAAGGGTTGAATACCGCTTTCCGTTCAATGCAGCAGTTGAATTTGGGGCGTCCAGACATTGAAGAAACCGATGGAAGTGTTATTGTTCGGCTTAAGCATGAACCCCTGGCCTCTAAAGGAGAGTTGATAATTCAATACCTTAAGAAATCTGGAAGCATCAACAATAAAAAAGCCAGGGAAGTTTGTAATGTGCAATCCGACAGCGTTATTCGAAAACTTTTCCATTCCATGATCGCAGCAGGCGAAATTGAGAAGGTGCCCCATACACGCGGAACCGGAACTAAATATCGAATTCCATTGATGTCGATACACAAGACGAATAGTCGATAATATCCTCGCAGCCCGCAAAATCGAGATAGTGGCGGCGCCTCAAAATCACCGCCCCGGCCGTCCCGTCTTCGACGGCCGGCGCTTCCGGCGCTTCTCGTCGCCCGGATCCTCGTAGGAGCCGATCCCCACGCGTTCGCGGCGCACGGGTTTGGCGTCGTCGGCGCCGCTGGGCGTTTCCGTGCGGCGCACCGTCATTTCGTCCAGCGTGTTCTTGCGGAAGAGCGAGGGGCGGTTCGGGGCGGGGAGGTCGGTGCCGGGGCCCATGTCGTCCAGCGAGGGCTTCTGGAAATAGGTCGAGCCTTCGTCGGGCTTGAGCCGGGCGGCCAGCGGCTCGCCGTTCGGGCCGAAGCGCGGGTTCTGCCGGTTGGGGCCCGAGGATTTCGCGCGCGGCGCGCGGCCGCCGGAATTGCGGGCGCGGGAGGGGCCGCCCTCGCTCTCGTCCACGAACATCGCGACATCGCGCTCGCGCGCCATCGGATCGGCGCCGATGGCGAGTTCCGTCGCCTGAAGCCGCTTGATCTCGTCGCGCAGCCGGGCCGCCCGCTCGAAGTCGAGATCGGCGGCGGCGTTGCGCATGTCTTTTTCCAGATGCTCCAGATGCGCCTTGAGATTATTGCCGACGAGAGCGCCCTCGGCCACCAGCGGGCCGGCCTCCACGCGCATGTGATCCTTCTCGTAATAGGAATCGAGAATATCGGCGATGCGTGCCTTCACGCTCTGCGGCGTGATGCCGTGCTCGGCATTGTAGGCCTCCTGCTTGTCGCGGCGCCGGTTGGTCTCGGCCATCGCCCGCTCCATCGAGCCGGTGACGTGATCGGCATAGAGGATCACCTTGCCGTCGACATTGCGCGCCGCGCGGCCGATCGTCTGGATCAGCGAGGTCTCCGAGCGCAGGAAGCCTTCCTTGTCGGCATCGAGAATGGCGACGAGGCCGCATTCGGGGATGTCGAGACCCTCCCGCAGCAGGTTGATGCCGACCAGCACGTCGAAGGCGCCGAGGCGCAGGTCGCGGATGATCTCGATGCGCTCCAGCGTGTCGATGTCGGAATGCATGTAGCGGACGCGGATGCCCTGCTCGTGCAGATATTCCGTCAGGTCCTCGGCCATGCGCTTGGTCAGCACCGTGCAGAGCACGCGATAGCCCTTGGCGGTCGTCTCGCGGATCTCGCCGAGAAGATCGTCCACCTGGGAGCGGGCCGGGCGCACCTCGACCGGCGGATCGGTGAGGCCGGTCGGGCGGATCACCTGCTCGGCGAAGACGCCGCCGGACTGGCCGAGCTCCCAGCTGCCGGGCGTCGCCGAGACAGCGACCGTCGGCGGGCGCATCGCGTTCCATTCCTCGAAGCGCAGCGGCCGGTTGTCCATGCAGGAGGGCAGGCGGAAGCCGTATTCGGCCAGCGTCGCCTTGCGGCGGAAGTCGCCGCGATACATCGCGCCGATCTGCGGGATCGTGACATGGCTCTCGTCGATGAAGACCAGCGCGTTGTCCGGCAGATATTCGAAGAGCGTCGGCGGCGGGTGGCCGGGCTGGCGGCCGGTGAGATAGCGCGAATAGTTCTCGATGCCGTTGCACGAGCCCGTCGCCTCGATCATCTCGATGTCGAAGGTGACGCGCTGTTCCAGCCGCTGCGCCTCGAGCAGCCGGCCGGCCTTCTCCAGCTCGACCAGCCGCAGGCGCAGCTCCTCCTTGATCGCCTTCACCGCCTGCTGCAGCGTCGGGCGCGGCGTCACGTAGTGGGAATTGGCGTAGATCTTCACCGACTTCAGGTCGTCGGTCTTCTTGCCTGTCAGCGGATCGAATTCGTGGATCGCCTCGATCTCGTCGCCGAAGAGCGAGATGCGCCAGGCGCGGTCCTCCAGGTGGGCGGGGAAGATCTCGATCGTATCGCCGCGCACGCGGAACGAGCCGCGGGTGAAGTCCATGTCGCGGCGCTTGTACTGCTGGGCGACGAGATCGGCGAGGAGCTGGCGCTGGTCCAGCCGGTCGCCGATCGCCATCTGGAAGGTCATCGCCGTATAGGTCTCGACCGAGCCGATACCGTAGATGCAGGAGACCGAGGCGACGATGATCACGTCGTCGCGTTCGAGCAGCGCGCGCGTCGCCGCGTGGCGCATGCGGTCGATCTGCTCGTTGATCGAGGATTCCTTCTCGATATAGGTGTCCGAGCGCGGCACATAGGCTTCCGGCTGGTAGTAGTCGTAATAGGAGACGAAATACTCCACCGCGTTGTTCGGGAAGAAGTTCTTGTATTCGCCATAGAGCTGGGCGGCGAGCGTCTTGTTCGGCGCCAGGATGAGGGCGGGGCGCTGCGTCGCCTCGATCACCTGGGCGACGGTGAAGGTCTTGCCCGAGCCGGTGACGCCGAGCAGCACCTGCGTCTGCTCGCCCTCCTGGATGCCGGACACGAGCTCGGCGATCGCCGTCGGCTGGTCGCCGGCCGGCTGGAACTCCGATTCGATCTTGAAGCGGATGCCGCCTTCCGACTTGTCCGGCCGGGCCGGGCGGTGCGGCAGCCACATCTCGCCGTTCTTGAACAGCGGATTGCCGCTCTCGATCAGCTTCGACAGCGCCTCCACCGTGGCGGTGACGCCGGATTGCGGCAGGGCGCTCGCGTCTTCCAGGCTGACATTCATGCCGGCGACCGGATTGAGCCCGGCCTTCGCTCGCTGCTTCGGATCGGTGGTCGCGCCCATCGAGGTGCCGCGCGCCGATTTCACCGGCTTCGGCGCCGCTTGCCTAGCCGGCTTCGTTTCGGCCCTGGCGCTTTTCTTCGCGGCGGCCTTCTCGGCCTGGACTTCCAGATCCTGGGCGATCTGGTCGGCCCAGCCGGAGATCGGCCCGTCCAGCGGCGCGCCCTCGAAACCCGCCTGCGGCGCCTCGCCGAAGCCGGGATGGAGCGGTTCGGAGGCGTCCGAATAGTCGAGGATCGGCGAGCGGCGGGGCTGCTTCTGGGTGGGCTTGGCCATGGCGCCAATATGGAGAACGGAACGCGAATGAGAAAGGGGGGCGACGCACCGAACCGGCGGCGTTCACCATTCGCTTACCATCTTTGCCCATAGTCCTGCCCATCCGCTCGAGTGCCGCGGAAGAGGAGGCCATCCCATGATGTTTCGTTTGGGCGGATGGCCCGCAGCCGCGTCCGTCGCCGTGTGTGTTGCGGCGACGGGCGCCGTGGTCGCCTTCGCCGAGGATGTCGATCCCTCGCTGATCACCGGCTCCACCCGTCTCGTCTGGGGCGGCCCGGTGCCGGAGCCGGCCAAGCCCGGCGAGCATCTCGTCTATGTGCCGTCCATCGGCCTCAACGGCGAGAAGCCGGTGCCGCAGGTGCAGGACATCATCCAGGCCCCCTATGTCGACGGCATCCGGCCGCCGAAGCCGCATGCGCCGGTGCTCGTCGCGCCCGGCGAGGAGGTGGAGGAGGGCGAGGGCCGCGAATCGGAGGGCGAGGCGGATGAGCCGCCGGCCCGCGCCGCCAAGCCCTCGAAGCTCGCGAAGGCGCAGGCCGCCACGCCGCCGCGCGCCGCCGCGCCGGTCGTCCCGCCGCCGCCGGAGGAGGACGAGGCCGTCGCCTATGCGCCGCCGACCGTCGATCCCTGGGACGGGCTGAAGAGCGTGACGCCCGGCCTGCCGAAGCCGCGCCGCAACGCCGCGAAGTCGCTGCCGAGCTATGCCTCGCTGGAGCCGATGCCCTCGGCGCGCAGCCGCACCGATGCCAGCGACCTGCCGGGGCGCGGCGCGCTGGAGGACGAGACGCCGACCGGCTACCAGACCATGCCGCGCATGGAGGCCATGTGCCGCAAGGCGCTCTCCAAGCTCGGCGTGCGCTTCGTCGACGTGCGCTCGATCGGCCAGGGGCGGAGCTGCGGCATCGAATATCCGGTGAAGGTGACGGAGATCTCGCCCGGCGTCGCGATGAAGCCGGCCGGCGTCCTCAACTGCATGGCCGCTCTGCGCGTGTCGCAATGGGTGTCGAACGAGGTGAAGCCGGCGGCGCAGTCGGCGCTGTGGAAGAAGCCGATCGCGCTCTACAACGCCTCGTCCTATCGCTGCTCGCGCATCGCCGGCACGCGGACGGTCAGCGAGCACGCCTCGGGCAACGCCATCGACGTCGCCGGCTTCCAGCTCGCCGACGGCACGAATTTCGACGTGCGCAAGAAGGGCGTCTTCGACGTCAGCGAGAAGAGCTTCCAGCAGCGCGTGCGCACCAGCGCCTGCCGCTATTTCGGCACCGTCCTCGGCCCCGGCTACAACCGCGACCATGCCGACCATCTGCATCTCGACCTGAAGCAGCGGCGGCGCGGGGTGTGCAAGTAGGCCGGCCTTCTCGAAATACTGGTCGATCGGCCGAAGGGCGCCTTTCCTCTCCCCAGCGGGGAGAGGGTGGACGCGAAGCGGCCGGGTGAGGGGCACGCGGCGGTGGAGATTTTTCAGAGGCCGCTCGGCTGCGCCGACCCCTCATCGCCTGCCGGCACTTCTCCCCGCAGGGGAGAAGAAAGCGGTGGCGCGGCTTCGTCTCGCAAGGCACCGAAGAAGCAGCCGATGCCGGCGTGCGGCGGCGAGGCAACCGCGTCCCTCTCCCGAGTCGGGAGAGGGTGCCGGCAGGCGGGTGAGGGAGACGTAGGGCGCAAGCGTCGACACCTGCCATGGGGCGCAAACGCCGGCGCCCGTCATTCCCTCATCCCGCTGCCGCGACCTTCTCCCGGCTCGGGAGAAGGAGGAAGCTTTGCGGCTTCCACCTCATTCGGAGCCGGAGAAGCGGTTGATGCAAAGCACCTTGGGGGAAGGAAAGGCGCCTCTCCTTTCCCCAACGGGGAGAGGGTGGCCCGAAGGGCCAGGTGAGGGGCAGGCGGCGGTGGAGATGATCCACAAGCCGCTTGGCTGCGCCGACCCCTCATCGCCCTGCCGGGTACGTCTCCCCGCAGGGAAGAAGAAAGCGGCTTCGATGTTGGCGCCTTCCGGCGAACGCGACGATCGTCTCAGCCCGCCGGCACTTCCCGCGACTTGCCGTCCGCATCCAGGGCGACCATCACGAAACTGCCTTCCGTCACCTTGACGAGATTGCGCGTCAGGTGGCGTTGGGCCCAGGCTTCGACCATCAGCGTGATCGAGCTGCGGCCGACGCGTTCGATCGTCGTGTAGACGGCAAGGACGTCGCCGATCTTCACCGGCTTCTTGAAGGCCAGCGCGTTGATCGCCACCGTCGCGACGCGGCCGCCGGCGCGCTCGTTGGCGCGCACCGCCGCCGCGAGATCCATCTGCGCCACGACCCAGCCGCCGAAGACGTCGCCATCGGCATTGGCGTCGGCCGGCAGCGCCTGGAGGCGCATGGTGAGTTCGCCGATCGGCTCGCTCGGCCCCATCTCGTCCGTCATCGCGCCGCCGTCTCCATGGTCGTTTCGCCAGTTTTCGCTCGAAGCGGCCAGCGCAGCGGCACGAGTTCCACGGCCAGCATGGCGCAGAGGATGAGCAGGCAGCCGAAATAGCCGATCGGCGCGATGCGCTCGCCGAGAAAGATCGCGCCGAACAAGGCCGCGAAGACCGCTTCCGAGGACAGGAAGATCGCCGCCTGCGGCGCCGTCGTCCAGCGCTGGCCGATCGTCTGAAGAGTGAAGGCGAGGCCCGCCGAGATGCAGCCGCCGTAGAAGACCTGCGGCCAGGCGGCGATAAGGCCCGCCGTCTGGAGGCCGTCGATCGCCAGCATGCCCGGCAGGCCGAGCGCGGCGGCGGCGGCGAACTGCACCGCGCTCAAGGTCAGCGGCCGGCCGCTCCGCCCGGCGAAGAGGCCGACGAGCACGATCTGGAAGGCGAAGCCCGCCGCGCAGGCCACCGTCAGCGCGTCGCCGCCGCCCATGGCGTCGAGCCGACCGCCGCTGGCCAGGAGCAGGCCGACGAGAGCCAGCCCGGCCGCCGGCCAGACCACCCAATGCGGCCGGCGCCGAACCAGCAGCAGCGCCGCCGCCGGGGTCAGCACGACATAGAGGCCGGTGAGGAAGCCGGAATTGGTGACCGTCGTCGAAAGCAGGCCGAGCTGCTGGAGGATCGAGCCGGCGAAGAGCATCGCGCCGCAGAGCGCGAAGCCGGCGAACTCGCGCGGCGCGAGCCGATGCCGGGCCCGGCGGGATTCCCACAGCGCGAAAGGCAGGAGCGTCAGGGCGGCCAGCGCGAAGCGCGCGCAGGTGAAGCTCCAGGGGCCGAGGCTCGCCATCGCGCTGGACTGCGCGACGAAGCCCATGCCCCAGATCGCGCCGGTGAGGAGCAGGAGGAGATTGGCCTGAACGCGGCTCATCGAGCGATTCCCGGATTGCGGCCCTGCCTACCGCGCGTTGTCCGGCAAGACAAATCCGGATCTCCGGATGGAGGGGACGGCTTGTTTCCGTGCCGGCGGATGGAAGACCTGCCGGCGCGGGTGCTCTGCGCTTCTCAGGCCGCCGCCGGCAGCCAGCTCATCGGCCGGAAGCCGGGCAGGGCGGCGACGCGGCGCAGCCAGGCCGACACGTCCGGAAACTTCGCGAGGTCGAAGCCGCCTTCGTCCGCGACATGGCTATAGGCGAAGAGGGCGAGATCGGCGAGGCTCGGCGTCTCCCCGGCGAGGAAGGGCGTGTCCTTCAGCTGCCGGTCCATGACGGCGAAGGCCGTCTCGCCGCCCTTCAGCGTCGCTTCCAATCGCTCCGGCGTCGCCTGCGCCGCGCGGCCGGGATAGACGAGGAGCGCGCGCCGCACCGCGACGAAGGGCTCGTGGCTATATTGCTCGAAGAACAGCCATTCGAACATCTTGGCCCGGGCGAAGGCATTCGCCGGAACGAAAGGTGTTGCTTCGCCGAGATGGACGAGCATCGCGTTCGATTCGGCGAGGAAGCGCCCGTCCTCGAATTCGATGAGGGGGATCTTGCCGTTCGGATTCTTCGCCAGGAAGCCGGGGGCGCGCGTCTCGCCCGCCTCCGAATCCACCTCGACATGGCGGAACGGCCGGTCGAGCAGGGCCAGGAGCAGGCGCGGCTTGTAGCAGTTGCCGGAATCGTGTCGCCCGTAGATCGTCAGCATCGCGCCGGCTCCTTCTGCTTCGTCGCCGGCATGGTGCCAGCCGGCGGGGGCGGACGCCAATTCCTGGCATGCATCCGGCCCATCACGAGAATTGATGGATCGCGGCCGATCGCGCCTTGCGCCCATACGGGAGGCGCACTAGAGCCAAGCCGTTTGTCGTCTGATCCGAACGCCGGAGCCTCACCATGGCCTTTCTCGCCGATGCCCTCGACCGCGTGAAGCCGTCCGCCACGATCGCGGTCAGCCAGAAGGCGCGCGAGCTGAAGGCCAAGGGGCGGGACGTCATCGGCCTCGGCGCCGGCGAGCCGGATTTCGACACGCCCGACAATATCAAGCAGGCCGCCGTCGAGGCGATCGCGCGCGGCGAGACGAAGTATACGCCGGTCGCCGGCATCCAGCCGCTGCGGGAGGCGATCGCCCGCAAGTTCAAGCGCGAGAACAATCTCGACTACACGGCTGCCCAGACCATCGTCGGAACGGGCGGCAAGCAGGTCCTGTTCAACGCCTTCATGGCGACGCTCAATCCCGGCGACGAGGTGGTGATCCCGGCGCCCTACTGGGTGAGCTATCCCGAGATGGTGGCGATCTGCGGCGGTACGCCGGTCTTCGTCGAGGCCGGCATCGAAAGCAATTTCAAGCTGACGCCGGAAGCGCTGGACAAGGCGATCACGCCGAAGACCAAGTGGTTCATCTTCAATTCGCCCTCGAACCCGACGGGCGCCGCCTATACGCGCGCCGAGGTGAAGGCGCTGACCGACGTGCTGCTGCGCCATCCGCATGTCTGGGTGATGACCGACGACATGTACGAGCATCTCGTCTATGGCGACTTCACCTTCACGACGCCCGCCGAGGTGGAGCCGGCGCTCTACGAGCGCACCCTCACCATCAACGGTGTGTCCAAGGCCTATGCCATGACCGGCTGGCGCATCGGCTATGCCGGCGGCCCGCTGAACCTCATCAAGGCGATGGACATGATCCAGGGCCAGCAGACCTCCGGCGCCTGCTCCATCGCCCAATGGGCGGCGGTCGAGGCGCTCGACGGCACGCAGGACTTCATCCCGAAGAACCGCGAGATCTTCCAGCGCCGCCGCGACCTCGTCGTCTCGATGCTGAACCAGGCGAACGGCCTCGAATGCCCGACGCCGGAAGGCGCCTTCTATGTCTATCCGTCCTGCCAGGGCCTCATCGGCCGCAAGACGGAAGGCGGCAAGGTGATCGCGACGGACGAGGACTTCGTCTCCGAGCTTCTGGAGGCGGAAGGCGTCGCCGTGGTGCATGGCTCGGCCTTCGGCCTCGGGCCGAACTTCCGCATCTCCTATGCCACGTCCGAGGCTCTCCTTGAGGAGGCCTGCGCCCGCATCCAGCGCTTCTGCGCCTCGCTCCGGGCCTGATCCGATGAAGGAGGGACGGCTTTTCATCGGCTCGAAGCGCTATTCCTCCTGGTCGCTGCGCGGCTGGCTCGCGGTGCATTTCGCGGGCCTTCCGGTGGAGGAGGTGGTGATCGCCCTGGCCGGCGGCGCGACGCCGGAGGTCAAGGCGGCGACGCCCGCCGGTTTCGTGCCCTATCTCGAACATGACGGCGCGCGGATCTGGGACTCCCTCGCGATCTGCGAATATTGCGCCGAGATCTCGCCCAGCCTCTGGCCGGAGGACCGGGTGCAGCGCGCCGCGCTGCGCAGCGCCTCTGCCGAGATGCATAGCGGCTTCCAGGCGCTGCGCCGCGGCTTTCCGACCATCATGGGCGGCCGGGCGGGGGAGGCGGCGCGCGACGCCCAGATGAACGAGGACGCGGCGAAGGACATCGCCCGTGTCGTCGCGCTCTGGGACGAGCTTCTGGACATGAGCGGCGGGCCGTTCCTGCACGGGCCGGTGATGGGCATCGCCGACGCGATGTTCGCGCCGGTGGCGACGCGGTTCCGCACCTGGGCGATCGACCTGCCGCCCCGCGCCGCCGCCTATGTCGATCATGTGCACGACCATCCGCTGATCCGGCGCTGGTTCGCGGAGGCCGCGCGCGAGCCGGACGAATGGCGGATCGAGCCCTACGAGACGCGGCTCGCCGGCGCCTGACCACAGGCCGCGATCTCGCCGAGGACCCATTCGCGAAAGATCTTGATCTTCGGCAAGTTGCGGCGCGCTTCCGGGTAGACGAGGCAGCAGATCTCGCCATTGGTACAGACCAGATCGAAGGGCTGTACAAGGACGCCGGCCTGCAACTCGTCGGCGAAGAAGGCTGGTGTCAGCAGGCCGATACCGCGTCCCGCCAGCACCGCCTGACCTTCGAGGAACTGCAGGCCGTAGCGCAGGCGCTTCGACTGGTCGAAAGGCGGGCGCGCGACGCCGGCGGCGGCGAACCAGATGTCCCACCATGGATCGCCCGGATCGATCAGGGGATGTTCGAGCAAGGCGGCGGGCTCCGTCAGTGATCCGATCCGCGCCAGCAATCCCGGGGTCAGCATCGGCGTGAAGCGATCCTCCACCACCGGATGCGCCACATGCCCCGGCCAGTTGCCGGAACCCCAGCTGAAGGCGACGTCGATCTCCTCGGTCGCGAAGTTTGGCGCCTCGACCGACGTTGTGATGCGGACGGCAAATTCCGGATGACGCAACTGGAACAAGCCGATGCGCGGCGCGAGCCAGCGGGCGGCGAAGGTCGGATGCACCTTCAGTGACAGAAGTGCGCCGGTCTGGGCATGGATTTGCGCGAAGGCCGCCGACATGCGCTGGAAGGCGTCGGTGATGGCCGGCGCCAACTGTCGTCCGGCATCCGTCAGGTCGATCCGTCGGGCGCGTCGCACGAAGAGCGACTGACCGAGCCGCTCCTCCAACAGCTTCACCTGATAGGAGGCGGCTGCCTGCGTCATGCCGAGTTCCTCTGCGGCGCGGGTGAAGCTCAGATGCCGCGCGACCGCTTCGAAGACGCGGACGGCGGCGAGCGGCGGAATGTCGTGACGCTTCTGCATAAGGCCTCCTTATGCATGATGCCGAAGCTTTCGTTGGTGATGCAAGCGGGCGGACCGCATCTTCTCGCCTGCGGCGCGACAGGCCCCGCTTCACCGGAGATCAAGACGATGCGCGGCTTTCCCGGCCGCGTCGGCGGATGGCGCTGGCTGTCCGCGACGACGCGGCTTGTCTTGGCGATGGCGAGACTCGGCGATATCCGCTGGCGCCGCGCCGTCATCGACCTTGATGAGGCGCCGCATTGGCTGCATCGCGATCTCGGTCTGCGCGACGGCCGCCCGACGCGGCAGTCGATGCGCCGCCCGCCGGTGTCTCCTCACGACCGCTTCTGAGCGGCGCGGATGAGATCGCGGCCGATGATCCGGGCCGGCTCGCTCTTCAGGACGACCGAGGTCGTCACCGGTCCGAAGCGCCCGATCGCGTCGACGATCTTCGCCAGATCGGCGGGCTTCGGGACGATCGCCTTCAGCACGAAGCAGTCCTCGCCGGTGACGCGGTCCACCTCGCGGATGAAGGGCAGGTCCTCGAACTGCTTCAGGCAGGCCCGGATATGCTCGTGCGCCGTCTTCAGCCGGATGATCGCCGTCATGCCGAGGCCCAGCGCCTCGCGATCGATGCGCGCGCCATAGCCGGCGATGATGCCGCAATCCTCCAGGCGCCGCACCCGCTCCGACATCGCCGGCTGCGACAGGCCGATGCGGCGGCCGAGTTCCGACAGGGCGATTCGCCCGTCCTCCTGCAGGATTTCGAGGATGGCGACATCCTTGTCGTCGAGATCGGGCGCTGGGCGCATGGGCGGACCTTCGAATCATCGGCGAAAGGCGTCGGATGCCGATGGCTTGCCATGCCATCCCGGCGCGCGACCTGCCAATCTCGTCTTTCCTTCCAGCGGTGAAGATCGAGGAGACGAAGAATGACGATGCGGCTGATCGGCATGCTGGACTCGCCCTATGTGCGGCGCGTCGCGGTGTCCCTCCATCTGATGGAGCTTCCCTTCGCGCATGAGCCGCTGTCCGTCTTCGGCGATTTCGACGCCTTCGCCGCGATCAATCCGGTGGTGAAGGCGCCGAGCCTCGTGACCGAGGACGGCGTGGTGCTGATGGATTCGACGCTGATCCTCGACTTCGCCGAACGGCTGGCGCCGGCCGCGATGCGCCTGACGCCGGTGTCGCTCGCCGACCATGCCCGCTCTCAGCACCTTATCGGCCTCGCCCTCGCGGCCTGCGAGAAGGTGGTGCAGACCGTCTACGAGTTTCGGCTGCGGCCGGAGGAGAAGCGGCACGCGCCCTGGCTCGACCGGGTGGGCGGCCAGGCGCGCGCCGGCTTCGCGGCGCTCGAGGCCGAGATCGGAGCGCGGGAAGGCTGGCTGTTCGGGCCGCAGCCGAGCCAGGCCGACGTGACGCTCGCCGTCGTCTGGAGTTTCGCGGCCGGCATGCGGCCGGAGCTCGCCGATCCGGCGCTCCATCCGCGTCTTGCAGGTTTCGCGGCGCGGGCGGAAGGGCTGCCGGCCTTTCTCGCCGCAGCACCGTGAGGCCGCTCAGCCCTTGAGGATCGCGGCGGCCTTGGCGAAGACGTCCTCGAACATCTCTGTGGTGAGGACGCCGGTATTGGTGTTGTAGCGCGAGCAATGGTAGCTGGAGACGATGCGCAGCCCGGCGACCTCGTGCAGGACGCCATGGCCGAAGGGCGCCGCCTTCAGCTTCACGCCCAGCACCCGCAGCGTCGAATCATGCGCGATGCGGCCGAGCGTCACGATCGCCCGGAGATTGCCGAAACTCGCCATCGGCCCGGTCAGGAACTGGCGGCAGGTATGGATCTCGGGCGGGACCGGCTTGTTCTCCGGCGGCACGCAGCGCACCGCGTTGACGATCGCCGTCTCGAAGAGTTCCAGGCCGTCGTCGGTCCGCGCGGCGAAGCGCCCGTTGGCGAAGCCGAACTTGGTCAGCGTCTCGTAGAGCAGCGTGCCGGCATAGTCGCCGGTGAAGGGGCGGCCGGTGCGGTTGGCGCCGCGCAGGCCGGGCGCCAGCCCGACGACGAGCAGGCGAACGGCGGCGCTGCCGCCGACCGGCAGGAAGGGCGCGACCGGCGCGTTGTGCCAGTCCGGCTCCTTGTCGCGCCAGTCCTCGCGGAAGGCGACGAGGCGCGGGCAGAGCGGACAGTCGCGATCGGGCTCGGCCGAGGCTTCCGGGTCCTGCATGGCGGCGCCGTCAGTATTCGTCGCCCTCGCTTTCGGGCATCGCCTCGGCGCGCCGCGCCAGCCGCGCCTCTCGCTCGGCGGCGCTGCGGCCGATCTCGGCCTTGAGGCTGACGAGATCGATGAAGTGATCGGCCTGCCGGCGCAAATCGTCAGCGATCATCGGCGGCTGGGTCGAGAGCGTCGAGACGACCGAAACCTTGCGGCCGCGCCGTTGCAGCGCCTCCACCAGCGGGCGGAAATCGCCATCGCCAGAGAAGATCACGAAATGGTCCACCGTCTCGACCAGATCCATCGCGTCGACGGTGAGTTCGATGTCCATATTGCCCTTCACCTTGCGACGACCGGTCGCGTCGGTGAATTCCTTGGCCGGCTTGGTGACGACGCGATACCCGTTATAATCGAGCCAGTCGATGAGGGGGCGGATGGAGGAATATTCCTGATCCTCGATCAGCGCGGTGTAGTAATAGGCGCGAAGGAGGTAGCCGCGACGCTGAAAGGCCAGAAGCAGCTTCTTGTAGTCGATGTCGAAGGCGAGGCTGCGGGACGCGGCGTAAAGATTCGCGCCGTCGATGAAGAGGGCGATCTTTTCGCGGGAGTCGAACATTGATGTCCTTTTCGTGACCCTGTCGGGAGAGGCAGCGGAACGGCAATCGGCATCCGCCGGGCCTGCGGCGGAGCGGCGGAATCGACGGCCCGAAGCATAGATCGGCCCTTCGCCATTGCAACATCGCTGTGGTTGAATGCCCTTGCGACCCAAGCCTTGGCGCGCCGTGCCCTTGTGTCCGAGGCGTCGAGCGGCTATGTCAAGCCCTTGACCCCGTACGAACAAGAATTCTGGAGACAGGGATGGCCCGCGTCACCGTCGAAGATTGCGTCGACAAGATCGAGAACCGCTTCGAGCTGGTTCTGCTCGCCAGCCATCGCGCGCGTCAGATCGCGCAAGGCCAGCCGATCACCGTCGATCGCGACAACGACAAGAATCCCGTCGTCGCGCTGCGCGAGATCGCGGACGAGAAGCTGACGCCGGACGACCTGAAGGAAGATCTGATCCACTCGCTGCAGAAGCATGTCGAGGTGGACGAGCCGGAAGCGCCGCCGCAGCCGGCCCCGGCGATCGCCGAGGGCGCTGCGACTCCGGTCGCGTCGGCGGCGGCCGACGAGGAAGAGGACGACAACGTCGCCTTCGACCGCATGAGTGAGGAAGAGCTTCTCGCCGGCATCGAGGGCCTCGTCGCGCCCGAGAAGAACGAGGACTTCTGAAGCCTCGCCCGCGGGCGAAGTTTTCCGATGTCCCGCGAGCTTTCGGGCTTTCGGCGCGGACCCTTTGGTTCCTATATTGCGGGGGCGTTCGGCCATCGGCCGGGCGCCCCTTCCATATTCGATCGGCCGTTCCACGGATGATGCGACAATACGAACTCGTCGAACGGGTCGCGAGCTACAAGCCCGAGGTCGACGAGGCGCTGCTCAATCGAGCCTATGTCTACGCCATGCAGAAGCACGGCTCGCAGAAGCGCGTGAATGGCGACCCCTATTTCTCGCATCCGCTCGAAGTGGCGGCGATCCTCACCAATATGCGCCTCGACGAGGCGACGATCGCGACGGCGCTGCTGCACGACACGATCGAGGACACCGACGCCACCCGCAAGGAGATCGACCAGCTCTTCGGCGACCGCATCGGCCAGCTCGTCGAAGGGCTGACCAAGCTGAAGCGGCTCGACCTCGTGTCGAAGAAGGCCGAGCAGGCGGAGAATCTGCGCAAGCTCCTGCTCGCCATCGCCGACGACATCCGCGTCCTTCTCGTCAAGCTCGCCGACCGCCTGCACAACATGCGCACCCTGCATCACATGCGGCCGGAAAAGCGCCTGTCCATCGCCCAGGAGACGATGGACATCTATGCCCCGCTCGCCGGGCGCATGGGCATGCAGGACATGCGCGACGAGCTGGAGGATCTGGCCTTCCGCTACGTGAATGCGGATGCCTACGCGACCGTCACCACGCGCCTCGCGGAACTGCGCGAGAAACATGCCGACACGATCGCCAAGATCGAGACCGATCTCGCCGCGCGCCTGAAGGAGAAGGGCATCGAGGCGAGCGTGAAGGGACGGCAGAAGAAGCCCTATTCCGTCTTCTCCAAGATGCAGCGCAAGGCGCTGTCGCTGGAGCAGCTCTCCGACATCTTCGGCTTCCGCGTGCTCGTCGCCTCCGAGGACGACTGCTACCGCACGCTCGGCATCGTGCACCGCACCTGGCCGATGGTCCCAGGCCGCTTCAAGGACTATATCTCGACCCCGAAGCAGAACGACTACCGCTCGCTGCACACGACGATCGTCGGCCCGTCGCGCCAGCGCGTCGAGCTTCAGATCCGCACGCGCGAGATGCATCAGGTGGCGGAGCTCGGCGTCGCCGCCCATTCCGTCTACAAGGACGGCGTGCCCCAGAAGAACGGCGTCGACGGCAAGTCGGGGATCTCCAAGGAGAGCAATGCCTATGCCTGGCTGCGTCGCACGATCGAGCAGCTGGCGGAAGGCGACAATCCCGAGGAGTTCCTCGAACATACCAAGCTGGAGCTCTTCCAGGACCAGGTCTTCTGCTTCACGCCGAAGGGGCGGCTGATCGCCCTGCCGCGCGGCGCGACGCCGATCGACTTCGCCTATGCCGTCCATACCGATGTCGGCGACACCTGCGTCGGCGCGAAGATCGACGGCCGCATCATGCCGGTGGCGACGGAACTCCAGAACGGCGACGAGGTGGAGATCATCCGCTCGAAGGGCGCCGCGCCGCCCGCCGCCTGGGAAACGGTGGCCGTGACGGGCAAGGCGCGGGCCGCGATCCGCAAGGCGACGCGCCTCGCCATCCGCCGCCAATATGCCGGGCTCGGCCAGCAGATGCTGACGCGCGCCTTCCAGCGCTCGGGCAAGACCTTCCAGCGCGAGGCGCTGAAGCCCTTCCTGCCGAAGCTCGGCCACAAGGACATCGACGACGCGATGGCGGCGGTCGGGCGCGGCGAGATCGCGACGGCCGACATCCTGCGCGCCGTCCATCCCGACTTCCAGGACAGCCGCGTGACGAAGCTCGTGCCGCGCAGCGAGGAGGAGGGCTGGTTCCACCTCCACACCGCCGCCGGCATGATCTTCCGCATACCGACGATCGCCGAGGCCGAGAAGGCCGGGCGCTCGCTGCCGATCCGGGGCGCCGGCGTCGACACGCCGGTGCGCTTCGGCCCCGACGGCGCGGTGCCGGGCGACCGCATCGTCGGCATTCTCGAGCCGGGGCAGGGCATCACCATCTATCCGATCCAGTCGCCGGCGCTCGGCAGCTTCGACGACAAGCCGGAACGCTGGGTGGACGTGCGCTGGGATCTCGATGCCGAGACCAATATCCGCTTTCCGGCGCGCATCAGCGTCTCGGTATCGAACGAGCCGGGCACGCTCGCCGAGGTCGCCGAGACGATCGCGGCGAACGACGCCAATATCCACAATCTTTCGATGCAGAAGACCGCGCCGGACTTCACCACCATGATCATCGATCTGGAAGTGTGGGATCTGGCGCATCTGACGCGAACGCTGAATCAGTTGCGCAACAAGCCTTGCGTTTCGCAGGCGATGCGCATGAACGGTTGAGCCGGCGCCAGCCTCCGGCCCGCCTTTCGAATCGACAAGGACTTCCATGACCCGCGACGAGGTGATCGACATCTTCCGGCAGGCCGGCGCCTATCTGGAAGGGCATTTCATCCTGACCTCCGGCCTGCGCAGCCCGGTCTTCCTGCAGAAGGCGCGCGTCTTCATGCATGCCGATCTGACGGAGCGCCTGTGCCGGGCCCTGGCCGAGAAGGTGCGCGCCGCCGTGCCGGGCAAGATCGACTATCTCGTCGGTCCGGCGGTCGGCGGGCTCATTCCGGCCTACGAGACCTCGCGCCATCTCAAGGTTCCGGCGGTCTGGGTGGAGCGCGAGAACGGCGAGTTCCGCCTGCGCCGCTTCGAGATCGAGCCCGGCGCCCGCGTCGTCGTGATCGAGGATATCGTGACGACCGGCCTTTCCATCCGCGAGACCGTCGCCTGCCTGAAGGGCCTCGGGGCCGAGGTGGTCGCGGCCGGCTGCATCATCGACCGCTCGGCCGGCAAGGCGGAGGTCGGCGTGCCGCTGATCGCGCTGGCCGAAT
This sequence comes from Aureimonas endophytica, assembly GCF_014642635.1. Lineage (GTDB taxonomy): Bacteria > Pseudomonadota > Alphaproteobacteria > Rhizobiales > Rhizobiaceae > Plantimonas > Plantimonas endophytica. The sequence goes on along the minus strand of NZ_BMIQ01000008.1, from coordinate 116,634 downwards.
ACGAGGTGCCCGCCTATCCGGCCGACGCGCTGCCGCCGGAGCTCGCGGCGCTGCCGCCCGTCAAGCCCGGCAGCCGCGGTCTCTGAGCGCCGCGACCGTGGTCCTTCCGCCGTCCGATCCGCATCCAGCCGCGGCCCCGAGCCTCGACGGCGGGCACGATTTTCTCGGCGCCAAGCTGGCGCTCCTTCTCGGCGACGATCTCCTCGTCTACCGGCGCGACCGGAAGGAGGGCATTCCCTTTCCGGGCTGCTGGGATCTGCCCGGCGGCGGCCGGGAAGGGGGCGAGACGCCGGCCGAATGCGCCCTGCGCGAGCTGCGGGAGGAGTTCGGCCTGTCCCTGCCGCGCGAGCGCATCCTCTATGCCCGCGCCTATGCGAGCACGGTGCGTCCCGGCGCCGTCTCCTGGTTCCTGGCCGGCCGGCTGCGGGCGACGGATGTCGGCGCCATCGTCTTCGGCGAGGAGGGCGAGGAATGGCAGCTGATGCCGATCGCGACCTTTCGGCGCGATCCGGAGGCCGTGCCCTACTTGCGCGACCGTCTCGGCGACTATCTCTTGGCCGGACATGCAGGGACGGAAGACTGAGGCATGCTGTTCCGCCGGCGCGTGAAACCCACCTGGAAGGAAAAGCTCCGCATCTGGCTCTGGCCGAGGCGGTCCTGGCGCCGTTCGCTGACCTATCTGAAGAAGCGCGTCCTGCGCCTCAACGCGACGCCCCACGCGATCGGCGCGGGCATCGCGGCTGGCATCTTCGCGACCTTCACGCCCTTCGTCGGCTTCCATTTCCTCATCGCCTTCGCCATCGCCTATCTGATCGCCGGCAACATGGCGGCGGCGGCGCTCGGCTGCGGCGTCGGCAACCCGCTGACCTATCCGCCGATCTGGGCCGCGATGTACGAGCTCGGGCGCTGGATCCTGAATGCCGAGCCGATGGACGGCAAGGCGCCGCCGGGCCTCGCCCACGCGCTCACCCATATGGATCTCAAGGACATCTGGGGGCCGGTCCTGAAGCCGATGCTGATCGGCGGCCTGCCGCTCGGCCTCGCCTTCGCGCTTCTCGGCTACGGGCTCGTCTATCTCGCGGCGCGCAGCTTCCAGAACCGTCGCGCCCGGCGCATGGCGGATCTGCGCGAGCGCCAGCGCCGCGCTGCGCCGGAAGCGGCGGGGGTGGCGCGATGATCGTCGGCATCGGCTCGGACCTCATCGACATCCGCCGCGTCGAGAAGGCGCTGGAGCGGCACGGGGCGCGCTTTCTCGCCCGCGTCTTCACCGAGGTGGAACAGGCCAAGTCCGAGCGACGCAAGGCGCGCGCCGCCTCCTATGCCAAGCGCTTCGCCGCCAAGGAGGCCTGCGCCAAGGCGCTCGGCACCGGGCTGTCGCAAGGGGTGTTCTGGCGCGACATGGGCGTCGTCAACCTGCCGAGCGGCGCGCCGACGATGCGCCTCACCGGCGGCGCGCTCGCCCGGCTCCGGGCGATCGTGCCGGAAGGCCACGCGCCGCGCATCCATCTCACCATCACCGACGACCACCCGCTCGCCCAGGCCTTCGTGGTGATCGAGGCGGTGCCCGACACCGCTGGGGCGGCGGCGGGCGCCGAGGCGGCCGCGCCATTGCGGGCCGGTTGACGAATCGTTAGTAAGCAAGGCCGCGCCACGCGGCGCGGAATGGGCGAAGGGCAAGGCATGGTCGATCGGGCCGAAACGAAGACAAGCGGCGGGATCGGCGAGACGATCAAGGTGGTGGTGCAGGCGCTGCTGCTGGCGCTGGTGATCCGCACCCTCCTGTTTCAGCCCTTCTCCATCCCGTCCGGCTCGATGATGCCGACGCTGCTCGAGGGCGACTATCTCTTCGTCTCGAAATGGAGCTACGGCTTCAGCAGATATTCCTTCCCCTCGCTGCCCCCTTATGTCGGCTACCTGCCGTTCGAGGGCCGGGTCGCGGCGATCGGCGCGCCGGAGCGCGGCGACATCGTGGTCTTCCGCAAGCCGCACGAGGAGGAGACCGACTACATCAAGCGCGTCATCGGCCTGCCGGGCGACCATGTGCAGGTGCGCGACGGCGTGCTCTATCTCAACGGCACGGCGGTGCCGCGCGAGGCGGCGGGCGAGTTCGTCGACGAGAACGGCGCGCGGGTGCAGCAATTCCGCGAAACGCTGCCGAACGGCGTCAGCTACATCACGCTCGACCTCAGCCCCAATTCGGCCGGCGACAACACGCGCGAATTCGTCGTGCCGGACGGCCATTATTTCATGATGGGCGACAATCGCGACAACTCGCTCGATAGCCGCTTCGACGTCGGCTACGTCCCGGCGGAGAATCTCGTCGGCAAGGCGCAGATCCTGTTCTTCTCCGTCGGCGGCGGCAACTCACCGCTCGAATTCTGGAAGTGGCCCGTCGATCTCCGGCTCGGCCGCTTCTTCACATGGCTAAGCTGAAGTTTTCCCAGTCGCTGGACGAGCTGGAGCGGCGGATCGGCTTTCGGGTGGCCGACCGCGCCCGGCTCGAACGCGCCCTGACCCATGCGAGCCACCGCGCCGCCAAGGGCGCGACCAATTACGAGCGGCTGGAATTTCTCGGCGACCGCGTGCTCGGCCTCGTCGTCTCCGAGAAGCTCTTCGAGATGTTCCCGAAATCGAGCGAGGGCGATCTATCGCTGAAGCTGAACCAGCTCGTCAGCGCCGATGCCTGCGCCGAGATCGCCGATGCGGTCGGTCTGCCCGACTTCATCCGGCACGGCGGCGGCGACCTGAAGAAGATGCCGGCGGACAGCACCCGCAATATCCGCGCCGACGTGGTGGAATCGCTCATCGCCGCCATCTATCTTGGCAATGGGCTGGACGACGCGCGCCGCTTCATCCTGCGTTTCTGGGCGGACAAGCTCGGCGCCGCCGCGACGGCGCGGCGCGACCCGAAGACGGCCTTGCAGGAATGGGTGCATACCCGCACCACCGTGCCGCCGCGCTACGAGATCGTGGCGCGGACCGGCCCGGATCACGACCCGATATTCACCGTGCGCACCGTGATCGACGGGCTGGCGCCGGCGGAAGGCCAGGGGCGCTCGCGCCGCCTCGCCGAACAGGAGGCCGCCACCGCGATTCTGATCCGCGAGGCGGTGTGGAAGGAAGACGAGGCTTGAGCGAGACCCCCAACCCCGCCGCGACCGACACGCGCTCTGGCTTCGTGGCGCTGCTCGGCGCCCCGAATGCCGGCAAGTCGACGCTCGTCAACCAGCTCGTCGGCACCAAGGTCTCGATCGTCACGCACAAGGTGCAGACGACGCGGGCGCTGGTGCGCGGCATCGCCATCGAGAACCGCACGCAGATCGTCTTCGTCGACGCGCCCGGCGTCTTCAAGCCGAAGCGGCGGCTCGACCGCGCCATGGTGCGCACCGCCTGGAGCGGCGCCAAGGATGCCGATATCGTGCTCTTTATCATGGATGCCGAACGCGGCGTTTCGGAGGATGTCGAGGCGGTCCTCGAACGGCTGAAGGACAGCGGTGGGCGCATCGTGCTGCTGCTCAACAAGATCGACCGGATCGAGCGGGAAAAGCTTCTCGGCCTCACCAAGGACCTGACCGAGCGCGGCATCGCCTTCGAGCGCGTCTTCATGATCTCGGCCCTCAACGGCTCGGGCTGCCGCGACCTCATGGGCTTTCTCGCCGAGGCGCTGCCGGAGGGCCCCTGGTACTATCCCGAGGATCAGATCACCGACCTGCCGATCCGCCAGCTCGCCGCCGAGATCACGCGCGAGAAGCTGTTCCTGCGCCTGCATCAGGAACTTCCCTATGCCAGCACGGTCGAGACCGAGCTCTGGAAGAAGCAGCCGGACGGCTCGGTGCGCATCGAGCAGACGATCTATGTCGAGCGCGACAGCCAGAAGAAGATCGTGATCGGCCACAAGGGCGAGACGATCAAGGCGATCGGCCAGGCGGCGCGCCGCGACATCGCCGAGGCGGCCGAGGAGACCGTGCATCTCTTCCTCTTCGTGAAGGTGCGCGAGAACTGGGGCGACGATCCCGATCGCTATCGCGAGATGGGTCTCGACTTCTCGACCTGACCGATGGAATGGCGTGAATCCGCCATCGTTCTCGGCCTGCGCCGCCATGGCGAGACGAGCGTCATCGCCGAACTGATGACGCGCTCGCGCGGGCGCCATCTCGGCATCGTGCGCGGCGGCCGCTCGCGCCGGCTCCAGCCGGTGCTCCAGCCCGGCAACGAGGTGGAGGCGACCTGGCGGGCCCGGATCGACGAGCAGCTCGGCACCTATGTCGTGGAGCCGGCCGAGCTGCGCGCCGCGCGGCTGATGGAAAGCGCCGTCGCGCTGCACGGCATCCAGCTTCTCGCCGGCCATCTGCGGCTCTTGCCGGAGCGCGATCCGCATCCGCGCCTTTACGACGGCCTTTCGCTGATCCTCGACCATTTCGACAACGCGGCGCGCAGCGGCGAGCTGGTCCTGCGCTTCGAGGTGGCGCTGCTGGAGGAACTCGGCTTCGGCCTCGATCTCGCCGCCTGCGCCGCCACCGGCGCGACGGAGGATCTCGTCTATGTCTCGCCGAAATCCGGCCGGGCGGTCGGCCGCGAGCCGGGCGAGCCCTGGCGCGACAAGCTCCTGCCCTTGCCGCTCTTCCTGCGCGACCCGGCGCTCCGGCCGGCGCCGGGCGAGATCGCGGCGGGCTTCCGCCTCACCGGCTATTTCCTCGCCCGCCATGTCTGGCAACCGCGCGGCATCGCCGAGCCGCCGTCGCGCGCGGCGCTGATCGCGGCGATCGGTGCCGCGACCTGAGCGTCACGGCTGCGGCGGGGTCGAGGGCAGGGCATTGTCGTCGGTCGGCGCCTGATCCATCGGCACTTCGCCGTCCGGCGCGATGCCTTCGTCCTCGCCGTCCTCGTCCCCGTCATCCGCCGCGCCGGGAGCGGTCACCGGATCCGGCCCCTTGATCTCGAAGCCGTTGATCTTCACCGATCCGTCGGAGGCCGCGTCGACGATCCATTGCACCCGCCCGTCGGCCAGCGTCTTGCCGAAGCCCTTTGCCATGGAGAGGCCGCCGATCAGCTGGTTGACCTCCGGCGCGTCGCCCGCCGTCTGCTTCAGGGACTCGATCGTCTTTTCCAGGCCCGCCGCCTCGATCCGCAGCGAGGCTGAGGGCTTGCCGGCGGCGATCGCCACCGAGCCGGACAGGAGGAGGTCGAGATCGCGGCTCCTGATGCGGCTCTCCTCCAGAAGGAAGCGCGGCGGATTGGTGTCGAAGGCCTCTGTGATCCGCGCCTTCGCCTCGGTGCTCAAGGGTTCGGCGCGCGTCAGGTCGAGATCGGCGAGAGCGATCCCGGCCGGCGTCTCCAGATCGAGATTGTCGACCTTGAACCGGAGGGCGATGTCGCGCGGCAAGAGCGCGGCGGTCCAGGCGGGAATGGCCGGCGAGGCGAGTTCGAGTCCGTCGATCCCCAAGGCATAGGTGAAGCTGCCGCTCCTGGCGATGCCGCTCGCCGTCATGGTGCCGGCGAAGCGTGCCGCCTTGGCAGTGCCGAAGGGCGAGGTGACCGCGATGCCGCCGAGTTCCGAGGTCGAGCGGAGATCGTCCCAAAGCGGCAGGAGGGCCCGGAGCTTCGTCTTGAACTCCTCCTGGCCGGCGGACAGCCGCGCGTCGCCGGGCTTGCCCTCCAGGAATTCGGGATGGGCGAGCATGAAGGCATAGAGGTCGAGGATCGGGCGCGTGCGCGCCGCGACGGCCGAAAGGTCGGAGGCGAGCGTCGCCGCCTTGACGTCGAAGCTGATGCCGCTTACCGCCCCGTCGCCGGCCTGGGGTACGCTCACCGTCTCGGCGAAATCGCGTCCCGTCTGCTTCACGCCGATATCGGCGCCGCCCTTGGCGTTCGGCGCGCCGGTCGCCGACAGATCGATGCGGCCGAGCCGCATCTCGACCTTGCCGCCGTTCTTATCGGCGGAACTCATCTCGGTGCGCTCGACGCTGCCCGTGCCGGACAGGAGCGCGGCAAGCGGCGGCGAGAAGACGCCCTTGAAGACCTGCGGACCCAATTCGTAGCGGATCGTCTGGCTGCCTTCGGGCGCCTCTACCGTGCCGGAAAAGCTGATGGCGGCATCGGAGAACGTGTTCCAGTTGCCGTCGGCCCGCGGGCTGACGACGAGGGAATAGGGCGCGATGCGGATATTGCCCGGCGACTTCGAGGCGAGCGCGGCGACGACGCCCTGCGGATCGAGAGTGATGCGATAGCCGGCCGGATCCGGCGCGACCTTCACGACGCCCTTGTCGAACGCCGCCTGGCCGAAATAGGGCAGAAGCGACTGGACGAGACCGCGCGCGCCTTCGTCGGTGCCGGCGGGCGCCGGTTCGGGGCTCGGCGCCTGCGCCATGGCGGGCGCCGTCGAAACCAGGAGCGCCAGCGTCAGGCGTCTGATCATGCGCATGAAACTTTCCCTCGTACCCGGGCGAACGAAATGCGTCCGAACTGGTAGCCCGTCGCGTCGCGGGCGAAAAGGGGGCGCGTCGGGGCCGGTGTCCGGTCGCGTCCGGACGCTTTTGCCGTGACGGGAGGACCGAAAGATGGCAAAGCCCGACCGTTAACGCAGCCGGGTCCGTTTCGCGCCGTGCAACTCATCACCACCCTTTCCGATCTGCGCGAGGCGCTTCGGCCCGCGCGCCGGGCCGAAGCCGCCATCGGCCTCGTGCCGACGATGGGCTATCTCCATCGGGGGCATATGACGCTCGTCGATCGCGCCCGGGCCGAGAACGCCGTCACCGTGGTCTCGATCTTCGTCAATCCGACGCAGTTCGGCCCGAACGAGGACTTCGCCGCCTATCCGCGCGATCTAGACCGCGATCTGGAGCTTTGCCGGGCGCATGGCGTCGATCTCGTCTTCGCCCCCGATGTGCGCGAGATGTATCCGCAGCCGATCGAGACGCATGTCGAGGTGGAATCGCTGTCGGACCTTCTGATCGGACGCCAGCGGCCCGGCCATTTCCGGGGCGTCGCGACGGTGGTGACGAAGCTCTTCAACATCGCCGAGCCGACCCGCGCCTATTTCGGCGAGAAGGATTTCCAGCAGCTGGCCGTCGTCCGCCGCATGGTGCGCGACCTGTCGATGCGCGTCGCGATCGTCGGCGTGCCGACGGTGCGCGAGGCGGACGGGCTCGCCATGTCCTCGCGCAATGTCCGCCTGTCGGCCGAGGAGCGGCAGGCCGCCCCGGTCCTCCATCGCGGCCTCGCGGCCGCCGCCGCGCGCTTCGCGGATGGCGAGCGCGACGTGGAACGGCTTCTCGCCACGCTGACGGCGACGATCGGCGCCGAGCCCTCGATCGCCCTCGTGTCAGCCGATCTCTGCGACAGCGCGACGCTGCGGCCGGTGGAAAGGGTCGGTCCCGCGCCGGCGGTGCTTCTCGTCACGGCCCGGCTCGGCGCCGTCGTCCTCATCGACCAGATGGAACTCGTGACGGAGGAAGGCCCATGAGCGCCGAAGTCGTCAGCAAGCGCCTGACCGTGCCCGATATCACCGCGCGCAAGGGCGGCCGCCCGATCGTGGCGATCACCGCCTATAGCGCGCTCACCGCGCGCCTCGTCGATCGCCATGCCGATCTCATCCTCGTCGGCGACAGCGTCGCCATGGTCGAGCATGGCATGGCCTCGACGCTCGGCGCGACGCTGGACATGATGATCCTCCACGGGCGGAGTGTGATGCGCGGCGCCGCCCGCGCCCTCGTCACCGTCGATCTGCCTTTCGGCTCCTACGAGGCGGGGCCGGACGAGGCCTTCCGCAGCGCGGCGCGGGTGCTGGGCGAGACCGGCTGCACGGCGGTGAAGCTCGAGGGCGGCGAGGCGATGGCCGGCACGGTCGCCTTTCTCGCGGCGCGCGGCGTGCCGGTCGTCGCCCATATCGGCCTGACGCCGCAGGCGGTGATGGCGCTCGGCGGCTTCCGCACGCAGGGGCGGGCCCGCGCCGACTGGGACCGCATCCGGCGCGACGCGATCGCGGTGGCGGAGGCGGGGGCCTTCGCCGTGGTGCTCGAAGGCATCGTCGAACCGCTCGCCGCCGAGATCACCGCGGCCATTCCGATCCCGACCATCGGCATCGGCGCGTCGCCGCGCTGCGACGGTCAGATCATCGTCCTGGAAGATATTCTCGGCCTGTCGCCGCGCGTGCCGCGCTTCGTCAAGCGCTTCGGATCGCTCGGCGAGGACGCGGACGCCGCGATCGCCGCCTATGCCGCGGCGGTCGGCGATCGCAGCTTTCCGGGACCGGACAACGTCTATCAGCCGAAGGACTGAGACGGGCCCGGTCGCCGGCGGCTTCAGCCGACGGGTTGCACCACCGGCATGTCCGCCAGCGCCTCGGCCTCCAGCACCAGCGGCAGGATGAAGGGCGTGCCGGCGAAGGCGTCGGCGCCGCGCCCGATGGAGCGGATCGCGGCGATCATGCGGCCGGAGCGGCCGAGCTTCTCGTCGGCGAGGGCGACGAGGCGGGCATTGGGCGTCGCGGTCGGGGCGCGGCGGCGCAGCTCCTCGGCCAGGGCCTGCTCGTCGAGATCGGGATTGATGGCGAGCGCCAGGATATACGCGGCCGCCGTCGAGCGGCTGATGCCGGCGAAGCAATGGATCGCCAGCGGCGCCTGCCGGTCCCAGCGCCGCCCGAAGTCGAGCAGCCGGTCGAGATGGCTCGTATCCGGCAGAATCATTCCGTCCATCGGCTCCACGATGTCGCTGACGCCGATGAAGAGATGCCGGTCCTCGGCGATCGGGTCGGGACGCGTCACCGGCGTGCCGACATTGATGAGCGTCACGACATCGCGCGCGCCATGCGTGTCCACCGTCGCCGGCAGATCGGCGAGCGAGGAAACGACGAGATAGGTCATCGGGAAATCGTCCTGTTGGAAGGGGTGGTGGCGTCGAGCGCCTGGAACCGCGCGATGAATTCGGCGCCGACGCTGGCCGCCGGCCGGGGCATGAAATCCTGTTCGGAAAGGAGCGCGCGCTTCGGCTGGCCGAAGAAGGTGCCCGCCTCGGCCCGGGAGAAGCCGGCGAGCAGCACCGCCTCGTGGAAGGCGGAAAGGCGATCGGCCGCCTTGATCGTCTTCTCCAGCTCCTTCGGCAGTTCGGGCGGCAGGCCGAAGCGCAGATGCACCGCCAGTTGCAGGCGCTTCTCCACTTGCTTGTAGTCGCCGCCCATCACCGCCTTGAAGGGCGAGATCATGTCACCGATCACATATTCGGGCGCATCGTGCAGCAGTGCCGCCAGCCGGGCGAGGGGGCGCGGGTCGACCGCCGCGACGATCGTCTCGACGATCAGCGAATGCTGGGCGACCGAGAAGGCATGGTCGCCGGTCGTCTGGCCGTTCCAGCGCGCGACGCGGGCGAGGCCATGCGCGATGTCCTCGATCTCGATGTCGAGCGGCGAGGGATCGAGGAGATCAAGGCGCCGGCCGGACAGCATGCGCTGCCAGACGCGGGGACGGGCGGCCGGCGATGCGCTCACGCGTCGCCCGCCATGGGCGCGTCGGATCGCGGCAGGGCATAGCCAGCCCAGGCCGGAATCGTCAGCTCGACCGGCACGCCGTCGGCGGCAATCGAGGCGTCCCCGGCCAAGGCTTCCGCCAGTCGGTCGATCCGCACCATGGCGATGCCGTCCTCGCCGATGCTGGAAAGGACCGTGCCGATCGGCTTGCCCTCGGCGAGGATCTCGGCGCCGGGCGTCAGGTGGCCGTCCGCCGCCGCCAGCATCAGGCGCCGCCGCGCCGTGCCGCGATGCTGCATGCGCGACACCACCTCCTGGCCGACATAGCAGCCCTTGCGGAAGGAGACGCCGCCGTTCTGGTCGAGCAGCACGTCATGCGGAAAGACGTCGGAGGCCGGGAAGTCGCGTTCCGCCTCGGCGATGCCGGCACGGATGCGCCGGGCGGCGAAATCCTCCGCCGTCCCGTCCTCGATGCCGGAAAGGGCCTCGCCATAGCTGCGATAGACCGTCGCTTCCGGGAAGCGGCGATCGGCCATGAGGCCCTCGGCCGCGACCGGTTCGTCCCAGACGGCGCGCACCGGCTCGTCCAGCGGCGCGATCGCGACCTTGGCGCGCAGGCGGTAGAGCGTCAGGCGCTTGGCGAGGTCGCCGCGCGCGCCGGCCGCGACATCCAGCCGGAAGTCGCCGTCCGGCCCACGGCCGATGAGGAAGTCGAACAGGATCTTGCCCTGCGGCGTCAGAAGGGCCGAAGGGCGCATCTCGGCCTCGCCGAGCGCCTCGATATCGGAGGTCACGAGGTTCTGAAGGAATTCGGCCGCCTGTTCGCCGGAAACGGCGAGCGTCGCGCGGTCCGCGAGAAGGGTCTGGGGCATGGATGGCATTGCCTCGCTTGCTTTGCAGGCGCAGCCTACGTAATCCCCGGGACGATCGGCGACAAGCTGGAGCAGCCCTCGTGACGGACACCTTCGATACGGTTCTGAAGAACGGAACGGTCGTCAACCACGATGGCGAGGGCCTTCGCGACATCGGCATCCGCGACGGGCGCATCGCCTTCATTGGCCAAATCGCGGCGGAGCGCGCCGGCGAGGTGGTCGACTGCGCCGGTCTTCACATCCTGCCGGGCGTCATCGACAGCCAGGTCCATTTCCGCGAGCCCGGCGCGACGCATAAGGAGGATCTGGAGACCGGCTCGCGCGCGGCGGTGCTCGGCGGCGTGACGACGGTCTTCGAGATGCCGAACACCAATCCGCTGACGACCGACGAGGCGGCTCTGGCCGACAAGGTGGCGCGGGCGCGGCACCGCATGCATTGCGACTTCGCCTTCTGGGTCGGCGGCACGCGCGAGAACGCCGCCGACGTGGCCGAGCTGGAGCGCCTGCCGGGCGCGGCCGGCATCAAGGTGTTCATGGGCTCCTCCACCGGCAGTCTCCTGGTCGAGGACGACGAGGGCGTGCGCTCGATCCTGAAGCGCACGCGGCGGCGCGCCGCCTTCCATTCCGAGGACGAGTTCCGCCTGCGCGAGCGGCTGGGCGAGCGGGTGGAGGGCGACCCGGCCTCCCATCCCATCTGGCGCGACGAGGAGGCGGCCCTGTCCTGCACGCGGCGGCTCGTCGCCATCGCCGAGGAGGTGGGGGCGCGGATCCATGTGCTGCATATCTCGACCGCCGAGGAGATCCCGTTTCTCGGCCAGCACAAGCGGCTGGTGACCGCCGAGGCGACGCCGCACCATCTGACGATGACCGCCGACGACTATCGGCGTCTCGGCACTCTTCTCCAGATGAACCCGCCGGTGCGCGCCGCGCGCCATCGCGACGGCATCTGGGAGGGCATCGCGCAGGGGATCATCGACGTGCTCGGCTCCGACCACGCGCCCCATACTCTGGAGGAGAAGGCGAAGCCCTATCCGGCGTCGCCCTCCGGCATGACGGGGGTCCAGACCCTGGTGCCGGTGATGCTCGACCATGTGGCGAACGGCCGCCTGTCGCTGCAGCGCTTCGTCGATCTCACCTCCGCCGGCCCGCAGCGCATCTTCGGCATCGCCGGCAAGGGCCGGATCGCCACCGGCTACGACGCGGATCTCACGGTGGTCGATCTGAAGCGGCGCCGGACGATCGAGAATTCCTGGATCGGCTCGCGCTCGCAATGGACGCCCTATGACGGCAAGGCCGTCACCGGCTGGCCGGTCGGCACGATCGTGCGCGGCGCGCGCGTGATGTGGGAGGGGGAGATCGTGGCGGCGTCGCGGGGCGAGGCGGTGCGCTTCGCCGAGACGGGCGCCTGAGCGCCCGCTCGCTCCGGCGGGATCAGTCGCCGGCGACGAAGAATTGCAGCTTGCCGTCCGGCGAGATGCCGACGCGGTAGAAGTTGTAGGCGCCGAAGCCGAGCATTTCCTGATAGTCGCCGGCGGTGACGAGCTCGAAGAGCTGCACCTTCTGCGGCTTGGTCAGCTTGTCGATCGGCAGGCCCGCGAAATAGGGCCAGACATAGATCTCGTTCTCGGTGCCGGGCTCGCTGCGGATATGGCCCGATTCGAGAAGTTCGAGCAGAATGGCGAGCACCTCGACGCCGTCGCCGTCGCCGGAGGCGGCCTTGAGATAGTCGATCGGGTCGCCGTCGATGCCGCCGAAGGAGAGGACGGTGCCGTCCTCGCCGGGCTCGATATAGGGGCGGAGCTTGTCGATCTCGCCGGACTTGGCGATCTCCATCAGCTTGGCGCGCAGGTCGCGCACCGGCGCGGGCAGGCCGGCATCGCCATAGACGACGTCGGGCGGCGGCCCGGCGGGCGGGCTGGGCACGGCGGCCTGCGAAGCCGCCGGGTCCGTGCCCTCTTCCTTCTGTGCGCCGGGTGCGACGGGCGGCTCGGCGGGCGTGCCGGTCGCGTCCGGCGCCACAGGCGGTGTCGCCGGTGCGGCGGGAGGCGTCGGCGCGGTGGGCGCCGGGGCGGAGGGCGCAATCGGCGCGGCCGCGCCGTCGGTCTGAGCCGGGGCCGGAGCGTTCGCCGCCGCGTCGCTGGCGGGCGGCTGCGTGGCCGGGGGCGGGGCCTTCGGCGCTTCGAGCGGCGGCAGCGGCGCCGCGATCACGCCGTCCTGATCGGCGACGGTGCCGTCCTGGCGGCCGATCTGCGAGAAGGCGAAGGAGGGAGCGCCGCCGGCGGCGAGAAGAAGGGCCGTCGCGAGCGACAGCCGGGCGAGGGAGCGAGGCACGATCATGGACGGGTCTCCGTCGCCTTCACGGGCGAAGGCGGGCGCAACCTCAATGCAGATTGCGTTCGGGGCGGAACTCGCCGTGTTGCAGGCGCTGGCGCAGGCTGTCGACCATGGCGACGACCTTCTCCTCGCCATGCAGGCGCACGAGCTCGGTCAGCGCGGTGGAGATCGCGGTCTCGGCGAGGATGTCCGCCTCGATCCCGTCCGACATGCCGTCGGCCCAGGCCTCGTTGTGATATTCGAAGGCGACCTGCTTCTTTTCCGCCTCGATCATCGCGTCGAGTTCGACGTTCTGCGGATCGATCATCTGCATTCCTTTCATTCGGCCTTTCGGCTTCATGCCCCGTTAAGCTCTTATCACGACCTGCGGCAGGGTCACCCCGTCCATCCGAGAGTCCTGATCGGAGCGTTAATTTCCGAAGCGCCCGGCGATATCGCGGCTGAGTGCGACGCCCTCATCCTGATAACGTCCGACCGCCATGCGTGCCGCCGGCGTGCAGCGCCGATAGACCGATGCGAAGGCGCGATAGCCGCTGTTGAAGCTGGCGATCAGCTGCTGGCGCTCGGCCGGAGCGGGCGACTGCGCCGCGAGGAGATCGTTCATGCGATCGCGCCAGATGCCGGCATTCTCGTCGCCGCAGAGCTCGCGCAGGAAATGCACCGAGCCGAGGATCGAGGCGAGGCGCGACATCGGCTTCATGAAGGGCGCCTTCGGCGCGGCCGGCGCGGGGGCCGGCGCCTCGGCGCCTGCCTCGGCCTTGCCGTTCTTGCCGGGAATCTCGGCCAGGGCGCTGCCGGCGAAGAGAGCCGACGCGCCGATGATGCCGATCAACAGGTGGCGAAGCGTGTGCATTGCAGCAAGCTGTTTACCTTCGTAAACGCAATTGCAAGACTTTCCGATGAATTTTCGCCTTTTCGACGGCGGCATGCGCTCTTGCCGCAACAGCGGGCGTCGATTCCGTATGATAGCGCGGGGCGCCGCAAGCGCAGCCTCAAAGGCCGGCGAGATGGTCGCGATGGGCGCTTGCGACGACCCGCCGGAGGCCGTCCGTCAGCCGCCCTTCCGCCTCCATGGCGGCGAGCGCCTCCAGCGGCACGAAGCGAAGCGAGCGCGCATCGTCGCCGGCGACGGGCTCGGTTCCGGGGCGCAGCCCTTCCGCCGCGCGATGCACGGCGATGACGGCATGGAAATCGGCGTCGATCGCCTCGTGCAGACAGTGGAAGACGAAGCGCCCGATGGCGAGGCCGGTCTCTTCCGCGACCTCGCGGGCGATCGCGCTAGCGATCGGCTCGCCGAATTCGACCCGGCCGCCCGGCAGGCTGAAGCGGCCTTCGTAAGGCGGCCGATGCCGCTCCACGAGAAGGATCTGGCCAGCCCGGAACAGGCAGGCCGATACGCCGAGAATGGGGGACCGCGTCATGCCTGCGAATGTGGTGGGGCGGCGGCGGCGGGCAAGCCCTGGCAAGGCGCGGGGCCGGCCGGTTTCGCTCGGCGGCCCGATCTCGGCCGTCGCGGATGATCCGCGAAGATCAGTCGTGATGGTGGACGACGCGGCGCTTCTCGACCGTCACCTTTTCCTTGCGAAACGACTGGTTGGCGGCGGCGATGGCGGCAATGCCGATCTCGCGATACTTCGCCAGGAGATCGACTTCCTTTTCGCGCTGATGCTTGGAGCGGAATTGAATGACGTTCTTCGACATCGGTTTATTTCCGGACTGGAAAGACTGCTTTATGACCTGAGGGAGCAAAGCCCCTGATTGAGACAGTTTAGTGGCGTAAAATGAACGCAACCTAAACAGCGTTAATTTTATCTTTTTCTCCGATTCGAGCGTGGCGCGGCGGTCACAGCCCGTGAAGAACACGGATCGTGTTCGAATGTTATGATTTCGTGAATCGGATTTGCCTTCGGCGCAGTTTCGTTCTAGCGGCAGGTGTGGCGGCCGAAGCGATACCGGCCAGCCTGGAGTTGACCGATGGACGACGGATTTCGCGGGCTGCGGCTCACCAATACGATGACCCGGGCGAAGGAGGCGTTCCGCCCGCTCGACTGGCGCGACGGCGCGCGGGCCGAGGCGGAGCGCCGTGTCCGCATGTATGTCTGCGGTCCGACCGTCTACGACTTCGCGCATATCGGCAATGCGCGGCCGGTGATCGTCTTCGACGTCCTGTTCCGGCTGCTCCGCCATCTCTACGGGGCGGAGCGCGTCACCTATGTGCGCAACATCACGGATGTGGACGACAAGATCAACGCGCGGGCGGCGCGCGACTTTCCCGGCCTGCCGCTGAACGAGGCGATCGCCCGCGTCACCGGGCCGACGGCCGAGCAGTTCCGCCGCGACACGGACGCGCTCGGCGCGCTGGCGCCGACGATCGAGCCGCGCGCCACGGCCTTCGTCGCGCCGCGCGGCGACGGCCTGCCGGACATGGTCTCGATGATCGAGACGCTGATCGCGCGCGGCCATGCCTATGCGGCCGGCGGCGAGGTGCTGTTCGATGTCGGCTCGATGCCCGATTACGGCGCGCTGTCGCATCGCCGGCTGGAAGACCAGCAGGCGGGCGCCCGCGTCGCGGTCGAGGCGCACAAGCGCAACCCTGGCGACTTCGTGCTCTGGAAGCTGTCGGATGCCGACGAGCCCGGCTGGGACAGTCCCTGGGGCCGGGGGCGGCCCGGCTGGCATATCGAATGCTCGGTCATGTCGGAGGCCTATCTCGGTCCGGTCTTCGACATCCATGGCGGCGGTCTCGACCTCATCTTCCCGCATCACGAGAACGAGATCGCGCAGTCGCGCTGCGCCCATGGCACGCATTCCATGGCGGAGATCTGGATGCATAACGGCTTCGTCCAGGTCGAGGGCCGGAAGATGTCGAAGTCGGAGGGCAATTTTGTCACGATCCACGACCTGCTCGAGACCGAGCGCTTCGGCGGCCGGCGCTGGCCGGGCGAGGTGCTGCGGCTGGCGATGCTGATGACGCATTATCGCGAGCCGATCGACTTCTCGCGCAAGCGCCTGGAGGAGGCCGAGGATCTTCTGGCAGGCTGGCGGCGGGCCACCGCCGGCGTCGGCGAGGCGCTGCCGAGCGAGGCCTTCGTCGCGGCCCTGTCCGACGATCTCTCGACCTCCGCGGCGATCGCCGAGCTCCACGTCCTGCGCCGCTCCGATCCGGCGGCGCTGAAGGCGAGCGCCGCGCTGATCGGCCTCGATCTCGCCCAGCCCGTCGCGCGGCTTGCCGTCGCGCCGGAGGAGATCGCGGCGCGCATCGCCGAGCGGCTGGAGCGTCTGAAAGCGAAGGACTTCGCGGCGGCCGACGCCATCCGCGCCTGGCTCTTGGAACAGGGCGTGCAGCTGAAGGACGGCAAGGACCCGGTCACCGGCGAGCGGGTGACCAGCTGGGAAAGCGTCTGACGTCCGGCATTGCGAAGACGGTCCCTCCGGACTAAGTTCAGTGGACTAAGTCCGGAGGTGGCTGATGCGGATGGTCAATATGCACGAGGCGAAGACGCATCTGTCGCGCCTCGTCGACGAGGCGGCCAAGGGCGAGCCCTTCGTCATCGCCCGCGCCGGCAAGCCGCTGGTGAAGGTCGTGCCGATCGAAGAGGCGGCGCCCGTCGAACGGCCGCCGCGCATCGGGTTCATGGTTGGCCAGGGATCGGTGCCCGACGATTTCGACACGATGTATGCCGACGAGATCCGCAGGATGTTCGAGGGCGAAGATTGAGGCTCCTTCTCGATACCCATCTTCTCCTTTGGGCAGCCCTGCGGCCGACGGCACTCTCGCCGCAGGCCGTGAAGCTGATGGGAGATTCCGGCAACGAACTGAGCTTCAGCGTCGTCACTATCTGGGAGGTCGTGATCAAGCTCGGGCGCGGGCGGGCCGATTTCGAGATCGATCCCGTCGTCTTTCGCGATAATCTTCGTCGTGGCGGCTATCACGAGATCGGTGTCGTCGCCGAGCATGTGCTCGCTGTGCGCGATCTGCCGCCGATCCATGGCGATCCCTTCGATCGCCTCTTGCTTGCCCAGGCGCGGATCGAGAATCTGACGCTGCTGACGGCCGACGGGCTGCTCGCCCGTTATCCCGGTCCCGTCCTGAAGGTCTAGGCGCCGAAGATGAGCGACACGCCGCGCCAGCCCTATCCCGCCATCGAGCCCTATCGCACCGGGCGTCTGGCGGTCGGCGACGGGCACGAGCTCCATTGGGAACTCTGCGGCGATCCGGCTGGCCTGCCGGCGGTCTTCCTGCATGGTGGTCCCGGCAGCGGCTTCATGTCGCAGCATCGGCGCCTGTTCGATCCCGCCCGCTACAACGTCCTTTTGTTCGACCAGCGCGGTTCCGGACGCTCGACCCCGTCTGGCGGTCTCGACGCCAACACGACGCA
This sequence comes from Aureimonas endophytica, assembly GCF_014642635.1. GTDB lineage: Bacteria > Pseudomonadota > Alphaproteobacteria > Rhizobiales > Rhizobiaceae > Plantimonas > Plantimonas endophytica. The sequence goes on along the minus strand of NZ_BMIQ01000008.1, from coordinate 99,589 downwards.
TCACCTCGTCGCCGACATGGAGCGGCTGCGCACGATGCTCGGCATTCCGTCCTGGCTCGTCTTCGGCGGCTCCTGGGGCGCGACGCTGGCGCTCGCCTATGCCGAGGCGCATCCCGAGCGGGTGCGGGCGCTGGTGCTGCGCGGCGTCTTCACCGGCCGGCAAGTCGAGATCGACTGGTTCTATGGCGGCCGGGCCGGGCTGCTCTTCTCGGACCATTGGGCGGAGTTCCTGGCGCCGCTGACGGAGGCCGAGCGCGGCGATCCCGTCGCCGCCTTCCATCGCCGCCTCGCCGATCCCGAACCGCGCATCCGCGCCGAGGCCGCCGCCGCCTGGGCCGGCTGGGAGCGGCGACTGGTGACGCTGCGCGGCGGACCGGCGCGCCCGGCCGGATCGGCCGGGCCGGGGACGATCGCTTTCGCCCGGATCGAGAACCATTTCGTTCGCCATCGGCTCTGGCTGGAAGAGGGACAGCTCCTCGCCCGGGCCGATCGCCTGCGCGGCATTCCGGGCGTCATCGTCCAGGGCCGGTTCGATGTCGTGACGCCGCCGGCCACGGCCCATGCCCTGGCGCGCGCCTGGCCGGACGGCGAGCTTCGCTTGGTGGAAGGCGCCGGCCATGCCTTCGCCGAGCCGGGCATCCTGCACGAACTGCTTGCGGCGACCGATCGTTTTGCGACAGTCGCGGGATGAAGCGAGGAGAGGGACGATGAGTCTCGACAACCGACCCGTCTATACCGGCGGCTGCCAATGTGGCGCCGTGCGGTTTCGCATCGAGGGCGCGCTCGGCCGCGCCTCGATCTGCCATTGCCGCATGTGCCAGAAGGCCTTCGGCAACCTCTTCGCGCCTTTGGTGAATGTCGGGAAGGTCGTCTGGACGCGCGAGGAGCCGGCCCGCTTCCAGTCGTCCAACCATGTGCGCCGGGGCTTCTGCCCGACATGCGGCACGCCGCTGACCTACGAGGCGCCGGACGGCATGGCGCTGGCGATCGGCGCCTTCGACGACCCGACCGGCATCGCGCCCGAGATCCAGTTCGGCACGGAAGCGGAGCTGCCCTATGTCGCGGGCCTCGCCGCCCTGCCGCGACGCCCGACGCTGGAGGATCTCGAAGAGGCGCCGTTCCTGACGGATGTCGTCTCCTATCAGCATCCCGATCACGATACGGTGCCGGGCGACGCCGCCACGAGGGACCCCGCATGAGCGATCTCCGCCCGCTCTATCCGTCGGTCGAGCCCTATGCCTCCGGCCATCTCGATGTCGGCGACGGGCACCGGATCTATTGGGAGCGCTGCGGCACGCCGGGCGCCAAGCCCGCCGTCTTCCTGCATGGCGGGCCGGGCGGCGGCTCGACACCGACGCATCGCCGCTTCTTCGATCCGGCGCGCTACGACGTCCTTCTCTTCGACCAGCGCGGCTGTGGCCGCTCGACGCCCTTCGCCGCGCTGGAGGCGAACACGACCTGGCATCTCGTCGCCGATATCGAGCGCCTGCGCGAGATGGCCGATGTGCCGAACTGGCTGGTCTTCGGCGGCTCCTGGGGCTCGGCCCTGGCGCTCGCCTATGCCGAGTCGCATCCCGAACGCGTTTCCGAACTGGTGCTGCGCGGCATCTTCACGCTTCGGCGCTTCGAACTCGAATGGTACTATCAGGAGGGCGCCTCCTTCCTGTTCCCGGAAAAATGGGAGCGCTTCCTGGCGCCGATCCCCGAAGCCGAGCGCGGCGACCTGATCGGCGCCTATCGGCGGCGACTGACCGGCGAGGACCCGGAGATCAGGGCCGAGACGGCGCTCGCCTGGAGCCGCTGGGAAGGGGAAACGCTGACGCTGCTGCCCGATCCCGCCTTCAGCGCCGGCTTCGCCGACGCGGACTTCGCCTTGGCCTTCGCGCGGATCGAGAACCACTATTTCGTCCATGGCGGCTGGCTGGAGGAGGGGCAGCTCCTGCGCGACGCCCCGCGCCTCGCATCCATCCCGACCGTGATCGTGCAGGGGCGCTACGACGTGGCGACGCCGGCGGTGACGGCCTTCGATCTTCACCGCGCCCTGCCGGGAGCCGAGTTCCATCTGATCGAGGATGCCGGCCATGCGCCGACCGAGCCCGGCATTCGCGATCGGCTGATCCGGGCGACCGATCGCTTCGCCGCATCAACGGGATAAATCGCTGGCATCAATGGAATTCGGGTGTCTGGACGAAGGTCGGAGCGCTAGAACCGGCCGTCGTCCACCGCTGCGAACCCTCCGATGCCGATCGATCATGCCGAGACGTCGCGCGGCCTTCTCTGCGCCGTCGCCGCCTATCTCTTCTGGGGCCTCGTCCTGCCGCTCTACATGAAGGCGCTGCATCACGTGCCGCCGATGGAGATCGTCGGGCATCGCATCGTCTGGTCGGTGCCCATCGCCGCGCTGATCCTCTGGTGGGGCGGGGCGCTCGGCGCGGCACTCGCCAAGCTGCGCTCGCCGCGCATCCTCGGCCTCGCGGCGATCACCGCCGCGCTGATCACGCTGAACTGGAGCACCTATGTCTTCGCGATCGTGACGAACCATGCCGTGGACGCGGCGCTCGGCTACTATATCAACCCGCTCGTCAACGTGCTGATGGGCGCGGTCTTTCTCGGCGAGCGGCCGACGCGGCTGCAACTCTTCGCCATTCTCCTCGCGACGATCGCGGTGCTGATCCTCACCTTCCAGACCGGCAGCCTGCCCTGGATCTCGATCGTCCTCGCCCTCTCCTTCGGCAGCTACGGCCTGCTGCGCAAGCTCCTGCCCTTCGGCGCGGCGGAGGGGTTCTTTCTCGAAGTGTCGATCCTCGCGCTGCCCGCCGCGATCCTCATCGCGATCGCGGTGCCGGAAGGCCCGAACCATTTCGTGCCGCGGGGGCTCGATCTGGCGCTGCTCTTCGGCACCGGCCTCGTCACGGCGCTGCCGCTGATCCTCTATGCCGCCGGGGCCAAGCGCCTCGAATTCGTGACGCTCGGCATCCTCCAATATATCGCGCCGACGATGATCTTTCTCTGCGCCGTCTTCGTGTTCGGCGAGCCCTTCTCGGGCTGGCAGCTCGTCGCCTTCGTCTTCATCTGGGCCGGCGTCGCGATCTATATCGCCTCCATGCTCCAGGTGAACCGCAGCCAGCGGCGCGCGGCGACGGTGCTCGCGCCGGACGCGGACCGGGCGCCGGGCTGAACCCGGCGCTCCGCCGTCAGAGCTTGTCGATCAGCGCCGGCTCGCCGACGCGCTCCTCCGGCGCCGGGGCGTGGCGCGACAGCGTCGGCACGATATCCTCCGCCCGGTCGATCACCAGCGGCTTCACCTGATGCGCGGTGTGGATGAAGCCTTCGTCGCGCATATGCTCGAGAAGGCTGGCGAAGGGATTCCAGAAGCCGGCGATATTCGCGATGGCGATCGGCTTCGCGTGGCGGCCGAGCTGGCTCCAGGTCATGATCTCGACCAGTTCCTCCAGCGTGCCGATGCCGCCGGGCAGGGCGACGAAGGCGTCCGAGCGCTCGAACATCTTGTGTTTGCGCTCGTGCATGTCCTCGGTGACGACGAGCTCGTCGAGCCGCTTCAGCTCGCTCTCGGTCGCCTCCATGTCGATGAGGAAGCGCGGGATGATGCCGGTGACCGAGCCGCCGGCCGCGAGCACGGCATCGGACACCGCGCCCATGATGCCCTTGGTGCCGCCGCCATAGACGAGGCGGATGCCGGCTTCGCCCATGGCGGTGCCGAGCAGGCGGGCGGCTTCGAGATGGGCGGGGTCGCGGCCGGGAGAGGAGCCGCAATAGACGCAGATGGATCGAATCGAATTCATGATCCCAAATTCGGACGTCGCCGTCTTCGGGTCAAGGCGAGGCGACGCGATCCGGCCGCGCCATGCTGCGGCGCGGCCGGATGCGGGGATGGATCAGCGCGCGGCGCGGGGGCGCATGGCCATGATCAGGGCGGTGGCCAGCGCCGCCTTCAGCAGATCGCCGAGCAGGAAGGGCAGGAGGCCGACCGCGACCGCCTTCTCGAAGCCGAAGAGCACGGAAAGCCAGGCGACGCCGAAGCCGTCGATCACGGCATGGGCGGCGAGGGCCGCCAGCGCGATCGCCGGCAGGCTGCGGGCATAGCCGCGCTCCACCACGAAGCCGATCAGGGCGGCCGCGAGGACGAAGCCGAGAAGGTAGCCGCCGGTCGGGCCCATCATATAGGCGAGGCCGATGCCGCGCTCCGGCGTGCCCTGGAAGACGGGAAGGCCGAGGGCGCCTTCCGCCAGATAGGCGAGAAGGGTGGCGACGCCGAGCCGCGAGCCGTAGGTCGCGCCGATCAGCACGACGGCCAGCGTCTGCATGCTCATCTTCACCGGCCAGAACGGCACGGCCGTCTTGGCGGAGGCATAGAGCAGCAGCGAGCCGGCGGCGATCAGCGCCACGGCGCGCGCCGCCTGCTGCGCGGCACCGGCGGCCGGCCAGAAACGCTCCACCAGCGGCAAGCTCATCGAATCGCGCATGGACACCCCTCTTGTTTTTGCGATGCGGTAGGTTGAACGGCGAGCATGGGCTCGCCGTCCGCGAAAGGCAAGCCGTCCGGCCGGGCGGGCGGCTTCGCCGCGTTCAGATCGCCCGTTTCAGGCTTTCGGCGATGTAGAGCTCGCGCAGCCGCGCCGCGACCGGACCCGGCGCGCCGGTGCCGAGCGGCACGCCGTCGATCGACACGACGGGCGTGACGAAGGCGGAGGCGGAAGTGATGAAGGCCTCTTCCGCCGCCTTCGCCTCGGCCAGCGAAAAGGGCCGCTCCTCCAGTTCGATGCCGGTCGAAGCGGTGAGGGCGAGGACGGCGCCGCGCGTGATGCCGTGCAGGATGGAATGGGACAGGGGCCGCGTCACCACCTTGCCGCCGGCGACGATATAGGCGTTGTTCGAGGAGCCCTCGGTGACGAGACCTTCGTCATCCACCATCCAGGCATCGTCGGCGCCCTTCGCCTTCGCCTCCATCTTGGCCAGCGTCGGGTAGAGAAGCTGCACGGTCTTGATGTCGCGCCGTGCCCAGCGCAGGTCCGGCACCGAGGCGACCTTCAGGCCCCGCCGCACCGTCTCGCGCTCGAGGACGGCGAGCTTCTGCGTGAAGAGCACCAGGCTCGGCGCCGTGCCCTCCGGCGGGAATGCGAAGTCGCGATCGGCGGCGCCGCGCGTCACCTGGAGATAGACGAGGCCCTCGTCGAGTTCGTTGCGGCGCACGAGCTCGCGATGGATCGCGAGGATCTCCTCCTCGCCGGCGGGAGCCGCCATGGCGAGTTCGCCGAGCGAGCGCTTCAGCCGCGCCATGTGGCCGGGGAAATCGATCAGCTTGCCGCCGATCACCGTCGTCACCTCGTAGACGCCGTCCGCCATGAGGAAGCCGCGATCGAAGATCGAGACCTTCGCCTCGCTTTCCGGCAGGTAGTCGCCGTTGACATAGGTGATGCGCTGCATGGGAGAACCCGGTTCTGGAGGTCGCGGCCCTTGCGCTAAAGAAAAGCGCGGAAGATTTCCACCGAGCCGCCGTCCCGCGCGCCGAAAACCGTTGTCTTTCGAGCGCGAAGCAAGGACAAGACGCGACAGGGACGCCGCGTGCCGGCGTGAGGAGGGAAACGATGGCGAACACTCTCGGCTTGGATCTCGGAACATCCTCGTTGAAGGCCCTGATCGTCGACGAGACGCAGGCGCCGGTCGCGACGGTCAGCGTGCCGCTCAGCGTCGAGCGGCCGCATTTCGGCTGGTCCGAACAGGATCCGGCGAGCTGGATCGCCGCCTGCCGCGAGGCGCTCGCCCGGCTGAAGGCCGAAAATCCGGCCGCCGTGGCCGCCGTCGCCGGCATCGGCCTCTCCGGCCATATGCACGGCGCGACGCTGCTCGGCGCCGGCGACGAGGTGCTGCGCCCCTGCATCCTCTGGAACGACACGCGCAGCTTCCGCGAGGCGCGCGAGCTGGACGACGAGGAAGGCCGGGCGATCACCGGCAATATCGTCTTCCCCGGCTTCACCGCGCCGAAGCTCCTCTGGGTGCTGCGCAACGAGCCGAACATCTTCGAGCGCGTGCGCCGCGTGCTGCTGCCGAAGGACTATCTGCGCCTCTGGCTGACGGGCGAGGCCATGTCCGAGATGTCGGACGCGGCCGGCACGTCCTGGCTCGACACGGCCGGCCGGCGCTGGTCGGACCGGATGCTGGAGCGCACGAGCCTGTCGCGCGATCAGATGCCGGGCCTCGTCGAGGGCACGGAGGTCAGCGGTCGGCTGCGGGCCGAGCTCGCGGCCGAATGGGGCATGCCGCAGGTCGTGGTGGCCGGCGGCGGCGGCGACAACGCGGCCTCGGCCTGCGGCGTCGGCGTGGTGCAGCCCGGCACCGGCTTCCTGTCGCTCGGCACGTCCGGCGTGCTCTTCACCGCCGCCGAACGCTACGAGCCGCGCCCCGAGACGGCGATCCACACCTTCTGCCACGCCATTCCCGGCACCTGGCACCAGATGGGCGTGACGCTGTCGGCCGCCGCCTCGATCGAATGGCTGTCGACGGTGCTGAAGGAAAAGCCGGGCGAGCTCACCGGGCCGCTCGGCGAGAGCTGCGACGCGCCCGGCCGAGCGATCTTCCTGCCCTATCTCGCCGGCGAGCGCACGCCGCATAACGACGCCGACATTCGCGGCGTCTTCGTCGGCCTCGAAGCCTCGACGGACAGGGCCGCGATGGTGCGGGCGGTGCTCGAAGGCGTCGCCTTCTCCATGCGCGACTGCCTGGAGGCCGGCGGCGGCGTCGGCTCGGTGTCGCGCCTCGTCGCGGTCGGCGCCGGTTCGCGCTCCGGCTATTGGCTGGATCTGATGGCGAACGCGCTGCGCTGCGAGATCGTGCTGCCGGCCTCCGGCGATTTCGGCGCGGCGCTCGGTGCGGCCCGGCTCGGCCTCGTGGCAGCCACCGGCGCCGATCCGGCGACGGTGATGCCGGAGCCGCCGACGGCCCGCGTCTTCGCCCCGCGCGCCGAACTCGAAGGGGCCTTCGAGGATGCCTATCGCCGCTATCGCACGCTCTATCCGGCGATCCGCGACTGGAGCGCGGCGTCCTGACGGCGCCGTGCCGGTCCTGCATCAGATGGAGCGGCGCTTCGGCCGCTTCGTCCTTCTCGCGGTGGTGCTCGGCTTCGCCGCGCTGGTCGTGGCGGTCGCCGCCGCCGCCTGGGGGTTCGCCCGCACGCAGGAGATGAACGGTCTCCTGGTCCATACCTACCGGGTCGAACTGACGCTCGCCGAGATCCGCACGCTCACCGAGCGGGCGGAGACGTCGCGGCGCGGTTTCCTGATCGAGCCGAACGAGCGGTTCTTCCAGACCTTCGTCGATACGGAGGCGCAGATCGCGCCGGTGCTGGGAACGATCGACCGGCTCGTCGCCGACAATCCGTCGCAGGTCGAGCGGGCGCAGCGTCTGCGCTCCGATGTCGAGCGGCAGCGCCTCACCATCGCCTCGTCCTTCGAGACGCGCCGAGGGGGCGACGCGGCGACGGCTCGGCAGGCTTTCCTCAGCGAAGGCGGCGGCGACATCATCCGCGATCTCCGCCGCATCGCCGACGAGATGGTCGCCGAGGAGCAGGGGCTTCTCGATGCGCGCCGGCAGGCGCAGGAGCGAAGCCTCGCCCATACCTACTGGATCCTGGCGGCGGCGGGTCTGATCCTCGTCGTCGTCGGCGGCGGCACGGTGGAACTGGTGCGGCGCAATCTCGCCGCGCTGCGCGCCTCGCGCAACGATCTGCGCGCCCTCAACGACAATCTCGAAGCGGCGGTGGAAACGCGCACCGCCGACCTACAGCGCGCCAATGACGAGATCCAGCGCTTCGCCTATATCGTCAGCCACGATCTGCGCTCGCCCCTCGTCAACGTCATGGGCTTCACCAGCGAGCTCGACGCGGCGCTGAAGCCTCTGTCCGATCTGGTGGAGCGCGCCGAGGCCGAGGCCCCGCAGCTCGCCTCGGAGGAGGCGAAGCTCGCCGTGCGCGAGGATCTGCCCGAGGCGATCGGTTTCATCCGCTCCTCGACGCAGAAGATGGACCGGCTGATCAACGCCATCCTGCGCCTGTCGCGCGAGGGGCGGCGCGTCATCCAGCCGGAGCGTATCGACGCCGCCGAGGTGCTGGAGGGCATCGCCGCGAGCCTGGCGCATCGCAGCGGCGAGATCGGCGCGGAGATCGCGATCGAAAAGCCGCTGCCCGGCCTCGTCAGCGATCGGCTGGCGGTGGAGCAGATCTTTTCCAATCTCATCGAGAACGCGTTGAAATACCGCGATCAGGCCCGGCCCGCGCGGATCGCCATCCGCGGCCGGCGCGAGGGGAAGCGCGTCGTCTTCGACGTCGCGGACAACGGCCGGGGTATCGATCCGCGCGATCACGAGCGGATCTTCGATCTTTTCCGCCGGTCCGGCCCGCAGGATCAGCCGGGTGAGGGAATCGGGCTTGCGCATGTGCGCGCGCTTGCCTACCGCCTCGGCGGAAATATCTCCTGTTCCTCGGAATTGGGCCGGGGCTCGACCTTCAGTCTGGCCCTGCCAGCGATATATAGTCCCCGGAAGGAGGGATGACGGCTTGAGCAGTTCGCAGCACTCGGTGACGATCGTGATGATCGAGGACGACGAGGGCCATGCGCGGCTGATCGAGAAGAATATCCGTCGCGCCGGCGTCTCCAACACGATCCGCCATTTCACGGACGGCACCTCGGCCCTCGCCTATCTCTTCGACGCGGCCGACGGTCCGGCCCGCAACGGGCCCGCCATGGTGCTGCTCGATCTCAACCTGCCCGACATGAGCGGCACCGACATCCTGGTGCGGATGAAGGCGGAGACGAGCGCCTTGAAGCGCACGCCGGTCGTGGTGCTGACGACGACCGACGACAAGGTGGAGATCCAGCGCTGCTACGATCTCGGGGCGAATGTCTACATCACCAAGCCGGTGAACTACGAATCCTTTGCGCAGGCGATTCGGCAGCTCGGCCTCTTCCTGTCGGTGATCCAGATCCCGGACCCGGAGGCGCCGTGACCGTGGGCGGCCCGCCGCGCTTTCTCTATATCGACGACGATGAGGGCCTTCGCCGGCTCTCGGCCAAGCATCTCCAACGGCGCGGCTTCGATGTCGTCACCGCCGCCACCGGCCCCGAAGGCATCGCGCTCCTCGAAGGCGCGGCCTTCGACGTCGTGGCGATCGACCATTACATGCCGGAGGTCGACGGGCTGGAAACGCTGCGCCGGCTGGCCGCCGCGCTGCCGGACCATCCGCCCGTCGTCTATGTCACCGGATCGGACGAGAGCCGCATCGCCGTCGCGGCCCTGAAGGCCGGTGCCGCCGACTATGTCGTGAAGAGCATCGGCGAGGAATTCTTCGACCTCCTGGCCACCGCGCTGCTCCAGGCGGTGGAGCGCGAGGGGCTGAAGCGGGCGGCGGCCGAGGCGCAGGCGGCGCTGAGGGACACGAATGCGCGGCTGGAAACGCTGCTGCGCGAGATGAACCACCGCATCGCCAACAGTCTTCAGATGGTCTCTGCCTTCGTCATCATGCAGACCAGCGCGCTCGGCGACGAGAACGCCAAGGCGGCCTTGCGCCAGACGCAGCAGCGCATCCTCGCCGTCGCGCAGGCCCATCGCAAGCTCTACACCGCCGACGACATCGAGACGGTCGAGATGGCCGACTATCTGGCGGCCCTCCTGGTCGACCTGGAGGACACCTGGTCGGCGCCGGCCGCGCCGCGCCGTCTGCGGCTCGAGGCCGACGTGCTGAAGCTGAAGACCGATAAGGCGGTGGCCGTCGGCGTGATCGTCAACGAGCTCGTCAGCAATGCCTGCAAATACGCCTATCCCGCCGATGGCGCGGGCGAGGTGAGGGTGTTGCTGCGGCGAAAGGGCGAGACCGGCTTCCATCTCGCCGTCGAGGACGACGGGCCGGGCTTCGAGGCCGCGACCATGCCGCGCGGCACGGGCATCGGCCGCAAGCTCGTCGCCGCCATGGCGGCCAACCTGCGCTGCGAGGTCGATTACCGGCGCGAGGCGACCGGCTTCCGCATCCGGCTCGACGCCGCGATCTGAGGCTCGGACGGACGCCCGGCGCCTTCCGCCGGCGCAGCGCATCAAAAAACCGCCCCGGCGGAGCCGGAGCGGTTTCCAGGCGATCGTCAGTCCGAGAGCTTACTTGGCCATCTCGGCATAGGTGATCTTGCCTTCGGCATTCGGCTTCCAGACATACATCGTGTAGTCGGCATCCTTGCGGTCGCCCTTCTTGTCGAAGGCGAGCGTGCCGATGACGGTCGAGATCGGCTCACCCTCGTGCAGCTTCTCGGCCACCTTCTGCGGATCGGTCGAGCCGGCCTTCTTGATGCCGTCGGCGATGACCTGCACGGCCGCGTAGGAGTAGAGCGTATAGGCTTCCGGCTCGAAGCCGGCCTTGCGGAACGCGTCGACCACGCTCTTGGCGGCCGGGTTCTTGCGCGCGTCCGGGCCGAAGGTCATCAGCGTGCCGTCGACGGCCGGGCCGCCGATCGAGGCGAACTCGTCGGAGGTGATGCCGTCGCCCGACATGAAGACCGGCTTGAAGCCGGCATCGGCCGACTGGCGGATGATCAGGCCGCCCTCGGTATGGAGGCCGCCCCAATAGATGACCTCGACGCCGGCGCCCTTCATCTTGGAGATCAGCGAGGAGAAGTCCTTGTCGCCGACATTGACGCCCTCGTACATGACTTCCTTGACGCCCGCGGCGTTCATCGCCTTTTTGGTCTCGTCGGCGAGGCCCTGGCCATAGGTCGTCTTGTCGTGGATGACGGCGACCTTCTTGTCCTTCAGGTTCTTGGCGATGTAGCCGCCGGCCACCGAGCCCTGCTGGTCGTCGCGGCCGCAGGTGCGGAACGTGTTCCAGAGGCCGCGCTCGGTGAATTTCGGATTGGTCGAGGCGGGGGTGACCTGCAGGATGCCGTTCTCGGCGAAGACGTCCGAGGAGGGGATCGAGACGGCCGAGTTGAAGTTGCCGACCACGAAGGTCACGCCGTCGCCGACGAACTTGTTGGCGACCGAGACGCCCTGCTTGGGATCGGACACGTCGTCGCCGAGCGACAGCACGACCTTCTCGCCATTGATGCCGCCGGCGGCGTTGATGTCGGCGACGGCCTGTTCGGCGCCCTTCTGGAGCTGCGCGCCGAAGGCGGCGTTCGGGCCGGTCAGCGGGCCCGCCACGCCGAGCTTGATGTCGGCGAAGGCGGTGCCGGCCAGCAGCATGCCGGCCACCAGCGTCATGCCGGAAAGCATAATCTTGCGCATTCTCGACTCCATGGTTGTCGAAGGCTGGTTCCGCTTGCCGGAACCGATGATCGGGTGATGCCGCGGGAACCGAATGTTCAACACTTCCATCGGCTTGTCACCCCGATTCCGTTGGATCAGCGAGGATTTGTCGCTGGCTGCGGAAGCGCGCGCCACGAGAAGGGGCCGGCGCGCTCGTTCAGCCAGTAATATTGCGTCACCATCTGCTGGGCCCGGGTATGGCGGAAGGCCGCGAAGCCGATGACCATCAGGACGATCGTGTCGACCAGATAGTATTGGACCGACAGAAGCGTGTCGCCGAGCACGCTGAAATGGACGAAGCGCGTCGCGACGCCGAGGAGCAGGAGATAGAAGAACAGGACGAGGGGCGGGCGCCAGGTGCGCGCGCAGCTCTGGCCCGTGGCATAGGCCGCTCCGCCGCCCAGCAGCACCGTGACGAAGAGAAAGGCGAGGACCGAATTGCTTTCGTAGAGGATACCCTGCATGGCGCGTCTCAGTGATGTCCGCCTTCGAGATAGGCGGCCCGGACCTCGGGATTTTCCAACAATTCGCGGCCGGAGCCGCTCATCGTGATCACGCCGTTGACCATCACATAGCCGCGATGGGCGAGCTTCAGCGCGTGATAGGCGTTCTGCTCTACCAGGAAGACCGTCAGCCCTTCCGTGCGGTTCAGCTCGCGGATCGCGTCGAAGATCTGCTTGACGATGAGGGGCGCGAGGCCGAGCGAGGGCTCGTCCAGCATCAGGAGCTTCGGTCGGGCCATCAACGCGCGGGCGATCGCCAGCATCTGCTGCTCGCCGCCCGACAGCGTGCCGCCGCGCTGGTTGATGCGCTCCTTCAGCCGGGGGAAGAGCGCGAACATGCGCTCCGAATCCTCGTTGAAATATTTCAGCTTGTCGAGCGAGGCGCCCATCTGGAGATTTTCCAGGACGGTCATGCGCGGGAAGATGCGGCGTCCTTCCGGCGACTGGGCGACGCGCAGCCGGGCGATCTCGTGCGGGGGCATGCGGGTGATGTCGGCGCCGTCATAGACGATCGAGCCCTCGCGCGCCTGGGGATTGCCGAAGATCGTCATCATCAGTGTCGATTTGCCGGCGCCGTTCGCGCCGATCAGCGTGACGATCTCGCCGGGACGCACTTCGACATCGACGCCCTTCAGCGCGATGATCTTTCCGTAGAAGGTCTTGACGCCGCGCACCGCGAGAAGCGGGGCGGCACCGGGGACGGGCGCGGCGGCCGGGGTCATCGCGCATCCTCCGCCATCGCGTCGAGCTGATGCTCGACCTTCTCCACCTCTTCGTCGTCGACGCCGAGATAGGCGGCGATCACGCGCGGGTCGTTCTTCACCTCGGCGGGCGTGCCGTCGGAGATCTTGGTGCCGTATTCCAGCACCACGACATGGTCGGAAATCTCCATGACCACGGACATGTCGTGTTCGATGAGGAGGATCGAGGTGCCCTCGCGCTCGCGGATGCCGAGAAGGAGCTTGTTCAGCTCCAGCGATTCGCGCGGGTTGAGACCGGCCGCCGGCTCGTCGAGACAGAGGAGCTCCGGCCCGGTGCACATGGCGCGGGCGATCTCCAGCCGCCGCTGGTCGCCATAGGGCAGGTCCGCCGCCGGATCGTCCGCCCGGTCGAGCAGCCGCGTCTGTTCCAGCCAGTAGCGCGCCCGGTCCACCGCCTCGCGCTCGGCGTTGCGATAGCGCGACAGGCCGAGGATGCCGAGCACCGTCATGCCGGAGGCGATCATCAGCGGCGTGTGCTGGGCGACGAGGAGATTCTCCAGCACCGTCATGCCGCCGAAGAGGCGGATGTTCTGGAAGGTGCGCGCCACCTTGGCCGTCCGCGCGATGCGGAAGTCCGGCATGCGCTCCAGGAGATGCACGGCGCCGTCGCGGTGATGCAGGGCGAACATGCCCGTCGTCGGCTTGTAGAAGCCGGTGATGCAGTTGAAGACGGTGGTCTTGCCGGCGCCGTTCGGGCCGATCAGCGCCGTCACCTCGCCGCGTCCGGCCGTGAAGGACAGGTCCTTCACCGCCGTCAGCCCGCCGAAGCGCATCGTCACGTGCTCGACCCGAAGGACCGGGTCCTTGTCCCAGGAGGCCATCAGCCGTGGCCTTCCGTTACGAGATCGGCCGAGATGGCCTTGCGTTCCTTGAGGAAGGCGGTCGGCTGGCGCGCCGAGACGAAGCCGCGCGGCCGCCACAACATGATACCCACCATGACGAGACCGAAGATGAACATGCGATAATGGTCGGGGCTGAAGTCGTTGCCGAAGACGGCCTTCAGGAAGGAGAGCTCGCGCAGCATTTCCGAACCGCCGATCATCACCACGGCCGCCACCGCGACGCCGACCATCGAGCCCATGCCGCCGAGGACGACGATGGCGACGATGACGACCGACTCCATGAAGACGAAGGATTCCGGCGAGACGAAGCCCTGGCGCGCGGCGAAGAAGGAGCCGGCGAAGCCCGCGAACATCGCGCCGATCGAGAAGGCCGTCAGCTTGGTGTTCGTCGTGTTGATGCCGAGCGAGCGGCAGGCGACCTCGTCCTCGCGCAGCGCCTCCCAGGCGCGACCGATCGGCAGGCGCCGCAGCCGCACCGTGACGAAGGCGGTGAGGAGAGCGAGCGCCAGGATCAGGTAGTAGAGGAAGACCTTGTAATAGGCGGAGGAGGGGGCGAGGGCGAACGCCTTGGCGAAATTGTTCGCGGCGCCGATGTCGAAGGAATAGAGGCCGAACATCGTGACCTTCGGGATCGAGGAGATGCCCGCCGCGCCGCCCGTGAAGTCGCGCCAGTTGATGAGGACGAGGCGGATGATCTCGCCGAAGGCCAGCGTCACGATGGCCAGATAGTCGCCGCGCAGCCGCAGCACCGGAAAGCCCAGCATGATGCCGAAGCTGGCGGCGAAGAGGCCGGCCAGCGGCAGCAGCACCCAGAAGGACAGGTCGTAGTTGATGGCGAGCAGCGCGTAGCTATAGGCGCCGACCGCGTAGAAGGCGACATAGCCGAGATCGAGAAGGCCCGCGAGGCCGACCACGATGTTGAGACCCCAGCCAAGCATCACGTAGATCAGGATCTGGATGCCGAAATTGTCGACCCATTTGATCGAGCCCTGCACACCGGTGAGCAGGATCACGAGGATGGGATAGCAGAGCAGCAGGACGATGCCGCCCCGGAACATCCGCTTGTGGCGGATGCGGCGCGCCTCGGCATCGTGCTGGATCGCCGCGACCGGCTTGCCGCGATCGCGCCGCGCCACGAGGGCCGGGAAGACGAAGGCGGAGAGCACGAAGCGGCCGACGAAGACGATCGCCACGAGGACGAGCGCCGAGCCGAACTTGTTCTCGAGGATCAGCTCGTTCGACATGTTCTGCGTCGTCTCCAGCCCGACGAGCGGGCCGAAGATCGCGAGCGCGACGATGCCGGCGATGAGCGCGTCCTTGAAGGCCTTGCCGAAATCGGTGCCGGCGGGCTCGGAGCGGGAAAGGGCTTGCGCGGTCATCGGCTCAGACCTTCTCGATTTCCGGCCGGCCGAGAATGCCCTGCGGCATGAAGATCAGGACGACGATGAGGATCGAGAAGGCCGCGACGTTCTGGTAGTCGGCCGAGACATATTGCGCCCAGAAGGTCTCGATCAGGCCGATCAGCAAGCCGCCGATCACCGCGCCCGGCAGGGAGCCGATGCCGCCGAGCACCGCCGCCGTGAAGGCCTTGACGCCCGGCGTGAAGCCGTCGGCGAAGTTGATGACGCCGTAATACATGAGGAACAGCGTGCCGGCGACGGCGGCGAGCGCGGCGCCCATCACGAAGGTCAGCGAGATGGTGAGATCGACATTGATGCCGAGAAGGCCGGCCATCTTGCGGTCCTGCTCGCAGGCGCGCTGCGCCCGGCCGAGCGAGGTCTTCTGCACGAGATACCAGAAGGCGGTGAGCAGCACGGCCGTCACCAGCCAGATGACGATCTGCTTCAGCGACACCGTCACGGCGAAGCCCTCGGCATTCTGCCAGAGCGTGTAGCTGTCGCGCAGCATCGGCGGCGTCGCCTTGTTGCGCGGGCCCTGCGCCAGCTGCACGAAGTTCGAGAGCACGATCGACATGCCGATCGCCGAGATCAAGGGCGCCAGCCGGAAGGAGCCGCGCAAGGGTCGGTAGGCGACACGCTCGATCGCCCAGCTGAGCGTCGAGGTGAGGATCATCGAGATGACCATCACGATGAGGAGCGCCAGCGCCACGGAGGAGATGCCGAGCCAGGTGGTGAGCACCAGGAACATGATGAGCGCGAAGAAGGCGGCCACCATGAAGACGTCGCCATGCGAGAAGTTGACCATGCCGATGATGCCGAAGACCATCGTGTAGCCGATGGCGATCAGGCCGTAGATCGAGCCCAGCGTCACGCCGTTGATCAACTGCTGAAGGAATCCCTCCATGATGAATCCTTGTCTGGCCGCCCGGCGGCGGAAACGGTTGGATGGGGTTCGGCGCGGCGAGAGCCAGGCTTTGCCTTCGGTTGCGCCATCATTCCACCATGATCACTTTCATAGCGGGAGGCCGGACGCAAGCACCCATTCGCAGCGCTGATGCGACCAATCAACAAGCCTTATCGATCGCCGGCCAAGGATCGCGCCATGCGCGCCGAAAGGCGGCGCCGCGATGTCGCATTTGGCTGATATGTCCGGGTTCCGCCGACGACGGCCCACTGTTCCGGCCAAGGCACCGCGCGACGTCCTCCACAGGAGCGGCAGCGACATCCATGCGATGAGCCGCGATCGGCTGAGATATGCCAGATGCGCGCCGGACGAAGGCCATTGCCTGATAAGGCGTTATCACCATCCCCGCCCCGCCGATCGATAGCCGCGTCCTGCTGGCGCAAGACCGTCTTGTGACGATCCGACACGAACATGGCTTGCGGATCGCCGGCGGTTCGGCTAACTCCGGCCTTGGAGAGGTGGCCGAGTGGTCGAAGGCGCGCCCCTGCTAAGGGCGTATACGGGAAACCGTATCGAGGGTTCGAATCCCTTCTTCTCCGCCATAAAACCATGATTCCATTGAAGATTTCTCTTTGGCGTTGAGGCGGATAGGTCCGCCGTGACCCTCTAATGTGACGCGAAGATGCGAGAACAAACGCGGATTTTAGCGGACTGCCTGCAAACTTTCTGCAGAGTCTGATCCCGATCCGTTCTTTTGCCCGAAGTCCCACCCAAGCCGCTTTGATTCGCGGCCGAGATTGGCGTAGCCGCTCTTGACGTAGCGCTGCCACTCATCGCTCTTCCAGCCGCCTTCTTCTTTGAGCCGGACCACGTCGTGCGTCTGAGCATGAAACCAAGTGGCCCAGGAATGCCGCGCCGTGTGCGGTGTGTAGATCGAGGCATCAAGACCGATCGTCGCACAGTGGTGCGTCCAGAAGCGTAGCGGGCGCCCCCGATTTTCGTCGGTCAACGACTCATAGGGCGTCCCGTCGTATCGCAGAAAGAGCGGCCCGCGCTTGCCAAGATTGGGGACCGCAGATAGCGCGGCCAAGACCTTGGGAATCAGCGTCACCGTCCGTTGCTCGCCGTTCTTTGTATCTCGGAGGATGGCATAGCCGTGCTCGAGGTCGATATCGTCGCGGCCATCAATGTTCAGAGCCTCGGAAACCCGGACGCCCTGGCCAAACAGGAATGTGGCCAGGGCAGGCGTCCACGGGTTGCGGTATCGCATCCCGACGATGCTCTCGATCAGTTCGTTGGCCTTCCGCGGCGTGAAGAAATATGTGCGCTTGGCGCTATCCGGCGGGCGCTTGACCAATGGGCGCTGCCCGTTGGCCGCCAAGATGGCGAGGGCAGGTGAGTAGAACTGCCGCCGAATCGTGGCTGGAGATAGGGTGGGGTCGGGATAGGCGCGGAAAGCGGCATCTTCGATTTCGGCCTGCCCGATCGCGTCGATGCGCAGCTTCCCGAGTTGAGCCACCACCTTCGTCAGGTATCGGCTCTCGCCACCGTTTCGCTCATATCGCGCCGCCGCCTCCGCGAACGTGATAGCGGGTTCTCGACCCGTGTAATTCCGCTCCGCGACCTCTCCTTCGACCTGCCGCTTGATGGCCTCGGCTTGTCCTTTGTCTCGGGTCTTGGTCGATCGCCGGATCTGAATGCTATGAGACTCGCCACCTTTCCAGACAGCGACGGTGCCGTGGAGCTGCCAGATGCCGGACTTGGGGTCTCGCTTAAGTTCGAGGGGCATTGCACCATTCTCTCGCCCAACAGGCGCAGTTGATCGGGACGGAGCTTCACGGCGCGCCCGACGCGGACAAACGGGATGCCGTGACGGCGAATGAGATCACGAACGTAGCGGGCGGGGCTGGCGCTGTCTGCCGACGTGACACCGAGCGCTTCGGCTGCTTCCTCGAGACTGATCGGGCGCTCCATCACCCCTCCTTCTGCGCGAGGGCGCGGATGGCGGCACAGGTTCTTATAGCCTGGAGAGCAAGGGGCTTTGATGCTGCCCACACGGGTAACCCCATGCCACGGCGCAATAGGTTTCGGGCTGGAGCCTTAGCGAAATCCCGCGCCACTTTCGCCGCCTCTTCCAGCGCCTCGCGCCTCGCGAACTCTACGGCTACGCGGGCTTCGCCGAGTTCCTTCGTCGTCGCCAGCCACTCGGCTTGGAGTTTGATGTAGCTCTCCTCCAACCCCTCCCGGTATCCCGGCCTTGCGGCGCGGTCGGCGGCCTCGGCCATCCGCTCCAGCTTATCCCCGATCTGCCGCAGGTGATTGGCCGGATGGGCTGTCGGCGCCCGGCACTCGTCTGCGAGCGCGCGCAGGTCGTCACCTGTCATTGCCGGGCTTCTCGCTGATGGTGACGCCATCGATCAGGCGGTTGGCCGTGTCGGCCACATGCACGACCAGTCCGCGCTCCATGGCCTCCACGACGCAGGCGCGCCGGGTCGAATGCCGCGCAATCTCCCTGCCGTCCTGGCGCAGGACGTAGATGCGGTCAGTCATGGGCGTCATGCTCCGAGAGAGCGGCACGAGCCCGGCGCTCCCAATCCGCCAAATCGGTTTCGTATTGCTCTTGGACCCACAGCGGCATTGTGCCGCTGTGAGTGCTGATCGGCCGGTCGGCGTCGCTGACGTTGTGCCGCTCGACATACCGGTCAAAGTCTCCGCTGGCTTGCCAGCCCTCTGGATCGCAGCTTGCCGCCAATGCTGCGCTGCGACGGTCCATCGCGTCCATTGCCCTCGCGCGGACGCAAAGGTCTAATCCCTCGCTCAACAGTTGGCGGATGCGCTCACCCATGGGCGTCGCTTTCAAGGGCGCGGCGCTTTATACGCTCTGCGACTATCTCCCTCGCCTTCTCGATCCCAACGGGACCACAGCAGACGAAGCAAAGCACCGCGACCCCGTCGTCGTGCATGTTTTGGCACTCACATTTCTCAGCGACGGCCAGAATTTCATCTTGGACGCCAAATTCCTGGTCCATCACGCACCTCCCTTGGCAGCGCGGGCGGCGGGAAGCGGCTTCCAGTCTTCACTGTCGTCTAGCGACACTTTCCCGATCAGCTTTGGGTCTTCGTAGTTGATCGGATGAGCGCACTCCCCGAATTCTCGCTTGAATACGGGGCGCCAGTGCATCGGCGTGCCGTCGTCATGAACCGGCGGCACTGTTGGGTCGGGATCAAGGGCTCCGTAGACGAGGCTGCGGCCTTTGTAGAGGAAGAAGAACTGATCGCGGACTTTCACACCTAGCTCTGCTGCGTCGTTTGTCACCCACTCGACCTGCTCAGCGGAAAGCGTCTCCGCCTGCTCGACACACTCCCGCAGCCGCTCGACCTCGGCGGCGAGGGCGTCGCGCTCGGCTTCGAGGCGCGCGATGACCGCTCGGGAGCCGTCCAAAAACCCCATGGCCGCAGCCTTCTCGCGCTGAAGAGACGTGAGGCTTTCCTTGCCCCATACGGGGCGGATTGCGATCGGACGCGACCGCAGGTGCCCGCGAGCCTCCTCTTCCGTTTCCACGACGCCGAGGATAGCACCATGCGCCGTTTCGACGACCCAACACCTCGGCGGCGGCAACTTCCCGGCGCCCGCCACGCCTGCTTCCGGCGGGGGCGGGGCGGCGGGCGAGATCATACCGAGATCAAACCAGCACGTGTTTTCTCCACGCACCGAAACCCTGTCGTCTTTGAACCTTCGCTCATAGACAATGAACGTCTGTGTTGGGTTCAAGACGGTGATCGGGTGATCAGCCCGCACCTCGTCACCGACGTTCGGGACACGTTGCCAGCCGGCCGCCTCCCGCATCCCCGCATCAGCGGCCGGGCCATCCGCCGGGCGCGGGGCTTGTGTGTCATGGACGGTCGTCTGCGATACACAAGCCGCGTTGTCTGTCGCCGGTGACGAGCTATCAGCCGGGCGCGGGAGAGTGGCGAGGGCGGCGATGACCGCATCGGCGATTTCTTCGAAACGCTCCGTCAGAAGCACGAAGTCATCGGCCGACATGGTGCCAACGCTCCAAGCCTCCCAGACCCGCGTGCAATCAAGGGCATCGCCGAGGACGTCAGTCAGGGCAGCGATGACTGCCTCCCGCACAGTATCCGCCGCCGGAGCGGGCGCGGCTGGAGCGGGAGCCAATAGGACCAAGTTCTGCGGGCCGTAGATGTGCAAGAAGCCTGGATTGTGCTCGACCACGAGCCGGGTCTTTCCGGCGCGCGTCGTAAACACCGCTCGCACCTCGCCTTCGAGCTGGTAGTCGCCAGTGTGTTTTTTGACACGATCTCCAATGCGATAGTCGAGATAATCCGCGCGGCCCGCGACAGGGGTATCAGTCATGGCGGGGAGCCTCCATCTGAGGTTGGCGGGCGACGACGTAAAATCCGAGGCCGCTTTTCCGCAGAGCCTCGCTCGCGACAGGCCCCATGCCGATCAGCACGACGCCGTGTCCCGGCGCGTTGCGCCAGACTTTCCCTTGGGCCGCCGCCTTGCGCTGCAATTCGGCTTCGAGATCGGGGCTCGGCACGAACTGCGTCTTGCCCCGAGGAAACAGGATCGTCTCGGCCTTTGGCACCACCACCCGGTGAAACCAGTCGGACGACGTGTAGGCTCGGACGATCGCGATGCCGTTGCCGTGTTCGAGAAATTTGGCCAGCCAGGGAACGTGGCCCTCTCGACCACCGAACGGCGGGTTCATGAAGACGAGGCCGGTCCACGGGCGGTGCAGACCGTCATCCGCTTTAGTGTAGACGTTTCGAGCGGGGACCCAATGACCCGCACCGGGCGAGCACGGATCGAGATCGAAGGTCAGGCCGAGAGCGTCGAAAATAGAGGCGGGCGTATACCAGTCGTCCGACGCGCCGATGGAAGGTTCGTGCTCGGCCATCACGACCGCCCCTCCGCCGCGCGGGCCTTGGCCAGGGCGGTGAGGTCGACGAAAGCTGTGAGAAACGCAGCCCGCGCTTCTGACGGTGACCAGAATTGAAGCGTCACGCCGAGCGGCGCGCCGGTATCCGCCCATGCAACAGGTGCGGCTGACATGTTTTGATCTCGTTCGTCAGCCAAGATACGGCCATCCGCGATACGCACCTCGTCAGGCATCTCGAAGCCCAGCCCGAAGCGCTCGCAGACCGCATCCATGACGCGCTGCTCAGCCATCTTGTACCCCGCGAGGAAAGGCTTCACAGGGCGAGGAACGTCGACAAGATACGCCTCGCTCGCATCGTGAAGGAGCCCCCACAAAGCGTTCTCAAGCGTGACCACGCGTGAGAGAAGAACGCAGTGCTCCGCCACGCTGTAGAAGCGCCGGCAATGGCCGGCAAAGCGGCACTGCATCGAGAGCGAATGTGCGATGTCCACGATGTCGATTTCGTCAGCGCGCGGGTCCATCGGCCAGAATTGGCGGCCTTCGAAGGTCTGCATCCAGTCGCCGGATCGCACCGCATCCAGATCAGTTGCCATGGGTGGGCTCCTGGCGCTTGGTGTTGATCGATCGCCAAGCCACGAGATCAGCAAAGAGGTGGACCACGAGGCGCCCGCTGGAGCCGCTGTGGTTCTGCCCGTCGAAGACCTCGCAGAGCTTTTCGACATCGACCTTCAGGGCGCCGCCGTAAGGCCCCGACGGGAAGTCGGCCAGTTCGCGGCGCACGAACCTCATGAACTCGCTTTCGTCAGCCATGGGCGGGCTCCTGTTCGGCCGTGGAGAGCGGCGACCACAGCGCCATGAGGTATTCAAAGCGCGGACGCAAAAACGCTATGACGGCGGGCTCGTCCGCTCGACAGACATCTATAACGCTGACGTGAAAGAGGCCTTTGCGCTGCCCGACCCAGTAGATGTGGAGATGGCCATTGCGGTAATAGTCATCGCCGTTGTAATCGGTCGCTCCCCAATCTTCGCCATCGCGCCAGTCAAAGCGGAATATGGCGTTGTAATCGAGATCGCTGTCGCCGAACTCTGCGAAGAACTCGTCCCACGACTTCCACTCGTGATACGCCTCGTTCGAATAATAATTGCCGTCGTTGCAGTAGTACGGGTGATGCACCTCCCAAAGATGACCGCTCATCGCGTGGGCTCCGTGGCTGGCGGGGTGGGGAGATCGAGGGCCGCGAGAGCGGCGCGGGCGCGGCGGAAGTCCTCGCCGCGTAGACCGTCTGTCAGCACGACCTCTGCATTTGTCTCCAGAAACAGCCGCTGCCGGTCCTGCACGTACTGGAAGTTCGGCGCGCTTGCCGCAGCCGCGAACGGCCTCAACGCCTCCCGCGCCTGCTCAAGGGCAGCGTCGCGAGGCCCATCCGCCCGCTCGATGGCCGACATGATCCGACGCTCGTAATCGGCCTGGGCGGCGGATTTGGCTTCGTTGAGCGCCGCATCGAAGTCGGAAGCAGCGCCTTTGGCGATTAGCGCAAATATAGCGACGCTCTGCGTCCGCTGGAGTTCAACATGCCAACTGCCGCCAATCCGGCCAATGCTATAGACCCCTAGGGGCGTGTCGGCATAGTTGCCGTCCCACCTCAGATCTCGCACCCGCCACCCATCCGCGCCCCTCAGCGCTTCTTCGGCGGGGCGAGCCGGGCCGAAGTGGAGGATGTCGGCGACCGCGAAGTCGCGGCCGTCCATCTTGTCCACATCAATGGCGCTCAAGAACCACTGCGGTTCCGGGTGCCACTTGCTAACGCCGAAGGTGAAGACGGCGCTGCGGGCGCGAACGTGCCGTTCCGAGACCTCGCCGCGGTAGTTGCGGTAGAAGAACGTCAGCACTTCCAGGTCAGGCGCTGTGGTGTCGGGGGCGGTCACAGCTTCGTCTCCGTCGTGTCGATGATTTCGGGATCGCGCAGGAGCGGGTCGGCGAGGTCGCCGCGCATCCAGGCCAGCTTGGCGTTGCGGCGCTTCTCGTGCGCCACAGCCTGCCGGTAAGCCGGCAGCTGCATCGCGAGCGGCATGCCCTGGCGAGGCTGGACGATGGAATAGGCGAGGGCGCTCATGCCGCCCTCCCAAGAGCCCGGTTGGTGTAGACGCCCTCGGCAAGCAGATCGCGGATGGCATCGCCCTCGACCGCTTCGAGGTAGGCGACGATGCTGCCGAACAGGTCGTGCTTGTCGTCGATCGGCCAGACGGTGAGGATGCGCTGTTCGACCGTCGAATGCAGTTCGACCAGGGTGACCGAGAAGCCGGACGTGCAGGTGTGGTCGACCTCGATCTCGGCCGTGCCGATGGCTTCGATCATCCCGAACTGGAGCCCGTCCTTTATGTACGGGATGCGAGCGGGCTGGACCTCGCCGAACAGCTTGCCGCCGTCGAACTTGAAGGTGATCTCGGTGGCCATCAGCGAGGCTCCTCTGCGAGGGCCGCGCGGCCAGCCAATGCTCTGCGCCTGCGGAGTTCGTAGAGCGCCGCAACCGCAAGCCTCTCTTCTTCCGCAAATGCTTTTGTCGCAGCCTGAAACCGCCTGATCGCGCCGTCGGGATCGCTTGTCTCGACGACGACCGTGCCAACTTTGGCAATTCTCGAAACCCGGCCGCCTTCGCGGCGACGGTAAAAAACGAAGTTCTCGCTCTCTTTTACGAAAACGCCCTGGTAGTAGCAGCTTCCATAGCCATAGACTTCGAAGACGTGCTGGGCCATCCTCAGCGCTCCTCTTGCTTGGAGGAGCGGGCGGCGAGCATGGCGTCGGCCATCTCGTAAGCCCTGCTCGCTGTTTCTGCTTTGCAGGCAAGCCGCGCCTTGTCCGAGGAATGAGCGTGGTCGCCGAGCGCGATAATGCGAGAAGCCATCGCCTGCCCCGCGAACCAATCGCGAAGGCTCATGCCGCTCTCCGGAAATGGATAGCCAGAGGCGCTGCCGATCCCATTCTCATCCTGCGGCGGGATTACGGGAAACGCCGCCCCGCCGTCGAGAGGTGCGCTCACTTGCCCGCCTCCCGGCTCGCGAGAGACACACAGGACGCGCAACCCCGAGGAGCCATGCTGCCAAGCTCTTGGGTTTCCAGAGAGACACGGTGCGCGCTGCCGTTGGCCACGATGAGCAGCAACATCGCAGCCATGAAGAGCCTGCTGGCCGTGCCGGAGCCGTAGGCGATGAGCCAGAGGATGGCGCGGCACTTGGGATGTCTGGAGAAGGTGAGGAGCATGCGGTCTCTCCGTCGTTCGATGGAGAGATTATTGCGATGGTCGCAAATTAAGTCAACGGCGTATGTTGCGATGGTCGCAAATTATTTTCGGCGGCACACGCTCGACAAGCGAGCCGGTGCGGCTATCGTAGAGAACAGATCGGGAACAATAGTGGTGCGGCAATGCGGATTGTGGCTAGCTTTCGATTGCACCTCGTGTGCGCAAACTGCCTTGAAAAGCGGGAACAATACCTCGGCATCACGGAAGGCGACGACGCCCCGATGGATATCGACGACCTGATGGAAAGCGGTGTTCTAGCGGCCACGCCGTTTCAGTGCAAAGCCTGCGAGGGCATCATCGGAGAATTGGTGGGCATCACTCAGATGCCCTGCAACGCCGCAGCTTAGACGCTGATATAGCCGCTGACGATGCGGCGGAGCACGGCGATAATTTCAACCGTCGTGCCATCGTCGGCCTTGTGGTCGCGATCGACGACAATCGGCTTATGACGGGTGTTGGTCGACCGCGGATGAAATTCGACCCGATCGGCATGGATCTCAACCTGCTTGATCGACCACTCGCGCAGATGTCCGCCATCACGCTCGCGCTGGACGACAACCACCAGGCCATCTCGCAGCGGGAACTTGTGCGCAACGTCTTCATAGGCGAGGCAAACTGCAACCGAGCCAGACGCGATTGGATGCCCTGGTAGAGCGTTCATGCTGTCGCCGACCACATCGAAGAGCAGCACTTTCGCGTTTGGAAAGTCCTCATCTCGCGGCACCGACATTCGTCTAGGGTCTGTCTGGTCGAAGTCGTCAATCGGACGAAAGCTCCCTGCCGCCGTTTCACCGACTACAATCGCTGTCACGCTATCAGAGGCCTGTTTCGGCTGGATCTCGCCGACTTGCGCTGCATCGAAGCCAGGCGGGGCTTCATTGAAGAAGGCGACGATCTGCGCCAGCTCATGAGCTTTAACATCTCGAACCTCCTTTCCCGCCTCGACGGCAGAGATGCGGCTGATCTGTTGAGCAGTTAGGCCGGTGGCATCCGCGAGCCTTTTTTTGGTCCCGCGCGGAGCGGTGTCAAGTTTCCCCGCTATCCACAAGCGGATTTTGTGCTGATCGATAGCCATGCGCACATTGTTGCGAATGCCGCCAAAATTTATATAGCGCAATTCGCTGGTGGGGCTTGCTTCTTTGTAGCGACTATCGCAAATATGGGTGCCATGAGCGATGTGCACCTCGACCCTGCCAGGACCGTTATCGCCAAAGTCGGTGGCGTCAACGCCGTCGCGATGATCACTGGCAAGAGCCTCACGCGCGTCTATCGCTGGATGTATTCCCAATCGCGCGGTGGCACCGGCGGCTTCATTCCTCAGAAGGATGCGGCGAAGCTTCTCGCTCATGCCAAAGCCAATCGCATCAAGCTGAGCCCCGCTGACTTTTTCCCTGCCGAAGAGCGTGGAGCAGTCGCATGACCCTCGTCGTCTTCGCCATCCTATGGCCGGTTCTTGTCGCGCTTGTCACGCCTAGCCTCTTCATCCTCGGCGCCTGCCTTGCTTGGGCGAACCCCGTCCGTCTTGACGAGGAGCGCAGCTAGATGCCGGCGCTTCCTCCATTCTTCGGCAAGGCGGCAGCTTTCTGCTCGCGCTCGCCAGTAGTCGAATTCGTCCCCGGTGCCGCTGCAACGGCCCGAGGCGTCGGACAACGGGCTGCAACCCGCGTCCGTGAAGATGCCCAATCGGTTTTTGGCGGCTGTCTCCATGCCCTGAAACATGGCGTGGAGGCCTTGGGAGATGTCCCAAAAGTCATGGGAGAAATCCCAATTGTCTAACGTGGCAGAAGCATCGGCGCTGATGCAGGCCCACTGGGCCGCCGGAAGCGTCAAGGACCGCATTCGGCAAGCTGCCCGTGAGATGCGCTGGTCGTTCAGCCGCGCATCAGATCTTTGGTACGGGAAAGCGCGGCGGATTGATGCTCATGAGCTGGATGCTCTCCGCGCCGCGACCCAACAAGAATTCGAGGAAGCCGCCAATGAATACCGGGAAGTTGCCGATCGTCTGGCGCGTCTTGAAGCCATGTTTGTCGCTTTCGTGGAGGCTCAAGCTGGCCCGCAACTGGCTGAGAAAGTCGCGCGTATTGGCGTCGAGGTCTCGCGAGCTGCAGGAGCGAGCGCAGGCAATGGCGCCCGAAGCGATGGGCGAGCACATGCCGGACTGCGAGGCTGAGTGATGAACCTCGCGCGCGACATCCACCGTTCGGCGCCCGTGGCGGGGTGCTGCGAGCAGGCCGGCAGGGAGGGGACTTCTGTTGCCTTCCTGCCGGTCGCCTTCACGGTGCCGATGCCGCCTTCTGTCAATCACATGTTCAAGAACCTCCCCGGACGAGGGCGAGTGAAGACGGACAGCTACATCGACTGGCAGATGTCGGCGAAGACAGCGATTCGTCGGCAAGCGGTACCGAGTGTCAGCGGCCGCGTCATGGTCAACCTAGGGTTCGAGCTCGGCGTTGCCGGAGCTGACATCGACAACCGCATTAAGGCGCTACTCGATCTGTTGAGCGTCAACGCTGACAGCAAGGGAAACGCGAGAGGCCTCGGCATCATCGAAGACGACAGCTTGGTCGTCTCACTGACCGTCTGTCGTTTGCCGCCCGCGAACGGGCTGGCGCACGTACAGATCCACCCACCGCGGCCGACGACGGCCGTGTTCCACCCCGCCTTCGACGGCGCTAGCGGGGCCTGGATTTTCGACGCGCCAATCGAAGAGGATATGGACGATGGCGATCAGCTTAGCTGATCTGAGACGCGTCAAGGCCGACAAGCCTCCACGCATTCTCATTTACGGGAACGAGGGCGTCGGGAAGACGACCCTGGCTTCCGAATTCCCGGAGGCAGTCTTCCTCCAGTGCGAGGAGGGTACGCCCGGCGAAACCGAACTGACGAGCTTCGGACGTCTCGAGACGTTCGCGGCTGTCATTGAAGCGATGACATCGCTCTACGATGAGGAGCACGAGTTCAAAACGCTCGTTGTGGACAGCGTGACCGCCCTTCAGCGCCTGATCTTCGTCGAGACCTGCGCTCGCGGCGACGAGCACGGCAATTCGAAGAACCGGATCGAGGACTTCGGCTACGGCAAAGGTTACGTGAACGCCAAGAACGTCTTGCGGGAGTTCCTGGACGGCTGCGAGGCCCTTCGGCGCGACAGGGGAATGGCGATCATCCTGATCGCGCATTCGGTTGTGACGACCTTCAACGATCCGGAAACGAACGCCTACGATCGCTACGAGATCGACCTCCACAAGCAGCTCCTTGGCGAGGTGACCCGCGATCTGGACGCAATCCTTCTCCTGAAGAAGCCGGTCTCGATCAAGGAAGAGGCGAAGGGCTTCAACGGCAAACGCTCGCGGGGTGAGGGGGCGGCAAACGTCATTCTCATCCACGCCGTCGGCAAGCCGGCATTCATCGCCAAGAACCGCTACGGCATCCCGGAGAGCATCCGGTTCGACCGGGGCGCAGGTTACGCCAAGCTCTCTGAATATCTCCCCGTCATCGATGCGGCCGCTGCGCCGCAGAACGCGAAGGCTGCCTGACCATGGTCGATATCTCTCAGTTCGACACTACCACCTACGAGCCGCGCGGCGACTTCGAGGCGATCCCTGCCGGCACCTACGAAGCCGAAATCACGGAAAGCTCGATCCAGCCCATTTCGAAGAACGACGACAAGGGCGACTGCATCGTGCTGACGTGGAAGATCCGCGGCGGCTCCTTCGACGGTCGCCTGATCTGGCAACGGCTGAACCTTTGGTTCAAGGGCTCCGAGAAGACGCCCGGCAAGGTCGTCGACATCGCGCGGCAGCAGCTCAGCGAGATCGCGAACGCTTGCGGACGTCCCGGCGCCCGGTCGACCGAAGACATCCACTACCAGCCGTGCCTGATCCGCGTTGCGGTGCAGGTCGATCCGAGCGGCAACTACCCGCCGCGAAACGAAGTGAAGGGCGCCAAGCCCCTCGGGCAGGGGCAGTCGCAGCAGCAGCGTCCCGCTCCGCAGCAGCAGAGCCATCAGCAGCCGCGTCAGCAATCGGCGTCCGGCGGCGGCTGGCCCCGGCGTTAAGCTAGCGGCCGGGCGGCCACTGGCCTCGTAAACCGCGCCGCCCGGCACCCATCCGAACCAACGTTTTCAACGTCGCTCGAAAGGACTTCAGCGATGACAGGACAACTGCGCCCACACAAGGGCAACGAAAGAGCGTTCGACAACCGGCACCCCGTCGATCGTCTGGCTTTGGTGCGTCGCGAGAAGAAGCGCTGGGAAGAGGAAGAGGAGCGCATCAAGGCGATCGTCCTCAACCAGATGGAAGACGCCGAGAGCTACGGCGGCGAGGAGTTCATCGCCAAGGTGAGCGAGCAGCGCCGCAAGGGTCGGCTCGACGAGAAGCTGCTGAAGAAGGCCGGCATCGACGTCGAGCGCTACCGCGCGCCGGACACGATCATCCGCATCATCCGGACCGAGCAGCGTGTGCTGGAGGGCGACGAGTGATGGGCGACCGCCGCTGTTCAAATTGTATTTTTTGGGATCGGTCCGGAGTTCGCGAGTACGGCGAATGTCGGAAGAACCCCCCAAAGCCGACGATCGCTAACGCCGAGTTCCGAGGATTGCTGGCCGCACTTGTAAGTGCAGCGGAGCTTTATGTCGGTAGCCCGCATGAAAAATCGGAACAGGGGAAAGCCTTTCAGAGGTTGTTCGATCACATCAACGAAGAAAGCGACGAGTTCAGTCGCTGGACTGGATGGCCTAGCGTCTTTGATAACGATTGGTGCGGCGCATACTTCGCCAAGAATGCAAGCGATGTTGATCGTGAGAAACATTCAAAGGCACCTGAGGAGGCGGTAAAACCGGGGCTCCTCCATGAATATCTTACGGTGACGGAGCTCGCACGCGATCTTGGCGTAACGGTGCGAACCATTCATCGCTGGCAAGCTGGTGCAGACGGAATCCCAGCTACCCGTATCGGCGCCAGGACACTCTTTCAAAAGGCGTCTGTCGCGGTCTGGCTAGCAGAGCGGCAGCAAAAAAATGCTGGAGGGATCGCCTAATGGTCCTCCTTCCGCAAACCTTCCTTTCTCCGACGATCACGGCAATCGACGAGTCTCTCGAGCGGCGCCAGCGTCCTCGGCATCAGCGCCGACTGTCCGGATCCATGATCGGTCGTTCCTGCGAGCGGTCGATCTGGTATCAGTTCCGCTGGGCCTATGAGCCGGAGCGCCATTCCGGCCGCATGCTTCGACTGTTCCAAACCGGGCATCTCGAAGAGCCGCGCGCGTTCGACAACCTTCGGGCCGCCGGCGTCCGCTGCAGCGATCGCGATCCAGAGACCGGCGATCAGTGGACTTGGGAGGCGCTCGACGGCCACTTCGTCGTCAAGGCCGACGGCCGGGGTCACGGCTTCGTCGAGGCGTGGAAGGCCGAGCATGTTATCGGCATCAAAACGCACAACGACAAGAGCTTCTTGCAGCTGACCCGCGTCGGCGTCGCGGTGGCAAAGCCCGAACATGTGGTTCAGGCACAAGCGGAGATGCACTGCTCCGGCATCCACCGGTTCTTTTACTACGCCAAGAACAAGAACGACGACGCGATCTACGGGGAACGGATCCGCTACGACGCGACGCAAGCGATCGGCATCATGGCGAAGGTCGAGCGGATCTTGCATGCCGTGCGGCCGCCAGCGAAGGTCAGCGATGATGCCGACGACTTCCGGTGTCGCTTCTGCAGCGCGCGCAGCGTCTGCCATGAAGGTGTCTTTGCCCCCCGCAACTGCCGGACCTGCCTTCATTCGACGCCGGTCATGGGAGGCGAAGCCGCCTGGCACTGCGAGAAGCATGGCAGCGCTTTGCTCCTGTCCGATCAGGAGATGGGCTGCCCGGATCATCTGTTCATTCCGGAGCTCGTCCCCGGAGATCAGATCGATGTGTCTCCCGACGAATCGACCGTCACCTATCGGATGCCCGACGGTTCGTCGTGGATCGACGGCGGGAACGACAGCGAGGCGGCGGCATGAGCGCGCTCGCCACTTACGAGGATCTGATCGCTAGGAAGGCGGTTGCCTTTACGCCACGCGGGTTCGAAGGCGCGATCGACCTTCATCCCGATCTCTTCCCGCATCAGCGGGCGGCGACGGAGTTTGCCCTTCGCGCCGGATGCGCGGCGCTCTTCCTCGATACCGGTCTCGGCAAATCATTCTGCGCACTTGAATGGGGCAGGTTCGTTGTCGAACGGACCGGAAAGCCTGTCTTGATGCTTGCGCCGCTGGCCGTCGGGTATCAGCACGAGCGCGAGGCTGCGCGGTTCGGCATCGACGCCCGATACGTTCGGGCCGGTGACGAGATCGAAGGCGCCCGGATCTACGTCACGAACTATGAGCGTCTCGACAACTTCGTCGTGTCGAGGTTCGGCGGCGTGATCCTGGATGAAAGCTCTATCCTGAAGAGCTTTGCCGGCGTCACGACCCGCAAGCTTATCCAGGCGTTTGCCGGCATCCCATATCGGCTCTGCTGCACGGCGACGCCGGCTCCAAATGACCATACCGAGCTCGGCACCCATGCGGAATTTCTCGGCGTCATGCGGCGCGACGAAATGCTACCGCGGTGGTTCATCCACGACAGCGCCGATACCGGCACTTGGCGCATCAAGGGTCATGCCGTCGCCGACTTCTGGCGCTGGGTCGCTTCGTGGGCGCGCTGCGTCTCCTTGCCCTCTGATCTCGGCTTCGACGACGGCGCTTATGTCCTGCCGCCCATCATCGTGCGAGAGCATCTTGTCCACGCCGATCGATCTGTCGACGCCGGCGAGGAGAAGCGAGGGAAGTTCGCCGGGCAGGGACGATTGTTCCGCATGCCCGACACGTCCGCCACGTCCATCCACGTCGAGAAGCGACTGACGGTCGATGATCGGGCCGATCTCGTCGCCGAATGCATTGACAGCGATCCGGAAGAAAGCTGGATCGTCTGGTGCGACACGGACTATGAGGCGGACGCCGTCAATGCGCGCATGCCGGACGCACAGGAAGTGCGCGGGTCGATGCCGCTCGCGACCAAGGAAGCGCGTCTCGACGCGTTCTCTCGTGGCAGCCTCCGGGTCCTCGTCACTAAGCCATCGATCGCCGGCTATGGCCTGAACTGGCAGCACTGCGCTCGTATGGCGTTCGTCGGGCTCTCATTCTCCTACGAGAACTACTATCAGGCCATCCGCCGGTGCTGGCGGTTCGGGCAAACCCGGCCCGTCGAAGTTCATATCGCGATGGCCGACACAGAAGCCGCCATCAAGCGCGTCATCGACCGTAAGGCCGGTGACCATGCCGCGATGAAGCGCGAGATGCAGGGCGCCATGCGCGCCGCGCACCAATCGCATGAACGAAAGATCACCTATTCCCCCAACATGGAGGCCGGGCTGCCAGCCTGGTTGTCGGCATGAACGTTCTCAACGTGCATCACGGCGACGGTTTCAGCGCCTACCACGCAGACTGCGTCGAAGGCGTTCGCGCCCTGCCTGACGCCTCGGTCGGCTTCTCGATCTATTCGCCGCCGTTCTCGCACCTGTTCATATATTCCGACAGCGAGCGCGACATGGGCAACGCGTCGAGCGATGCAGAATTCCTCGAGCATTACGGCTTCCTGCTTCACGAGTTACATCGCGTCACCAAGCCGGGCCGCCTCACGGCCGTCCATTGCACCGACATGCCGCGCACGAAATCGATGCATGGCGAGGCCGGCCTCTGGGACATGCCCGGAGCGATCATCGAAGCGCATCTGGCCGCCGGCTGGACCTACCATTCCCGGATCACGGTCTGGAAGGATCCGGTCGTTGAGATGCAGCGCACGAAGGCGCATGGCCTCCTCTACAAAACGCTCTGCAAGGACAGCGCCCGGTCTCGCCAGGGACTGCCAGACTACGTTCTTGTGTTCCGGAAGACGCCGGACGACGAGAAGACGGTAGAGCCTGTTGGCAAGGACAAGGCTCTCTTCCCGGTCTCACAGTGGCAGCAATGGGCATCGCCCGTCTGGATGGACATCGACCAAACCGACGTCCTGTCGGCTCGTGCTGCCCGTGAGGAGCGGGACGAGAAGCATCTCTGTCCTTTGCAGCTCGATCTGATCGAGCGCGCGATCAGGCTTTGGTCGAACGAAGGCGACGCGATCCTATCGCCCTTCATGGGCATCGGATCCGAGGGCTGGGGCGCGCTGCGCACGAAGCGGCGCTTCATCGGCTTCGAGCTAAAGGAGGCCTACTTCCGCCAAGCCGTTCGCAACCTCTCGAACGTTTCCGACGCCACCTTCCATGGCTCACTCTTCGACGGGATGGCCGCGGCATGATCGCCCTTCGATCCTACCAGGAAGACGCAATCGCGACGACGCTCGACTACTGGAACGCCGGCGGCGGAAATCCGCTGGTGGACCTCGCGACGGGCACGGGAAAGAGCGTCGTCATCGCCGAGCTGACCCGGCGTCTTCTCTCGAACTTCCCGGATCTCCGCGTCCTGATGCTCGTCCATGTGAAGGAACTTGTCGCGCAGAACTGCGCGGCCGTGCAGCGGCTCTGGCCGCAGGCCCCGATCGGTCTCTATTCCGCCGGCCTCGGCAAGCGCGAGAGCTATCGGCAGATCGTCTTCGCATCCGTCCAGTCGGTCTACCGCAAGGCGCGCGAGCTTGGGCGGCGTGATCTCGTTCTCATCGACGAGTGCCACCTCGTGCCGAACGCCGGCAACGGGATGTATCGCCGACTGCTCGACGATCTGGCGGCACTGCCGGGCGCCGACATGCGCGTGGCCGGCTTCTCGGCGACGCCCTATCGCCTCGACAGTGGGCGGCTGGACGCCGGCGCCGATCGGCTCTTCGACGAAACCGTGTTCTCCTATGGCATCGGGCAGGGCATCGCCGATGGCCATCTCTCGCCGTTGATCTCGAAGGCATCGGCGTCGGAGATCGACGTCTCCTCGGTCCAGCGACGCGGCGGAGAATTCGTCGCGGGCTCTCTGGAGGCCGCGGCCATGGATGACGACCTCATCCGGCGCGCGGTCGATGAGACGATCCGTTTCGGACAAGACCGGCGCTCCTGGCTCGTCTTTTGCTCCGGCGTCGCGCATGCCATCGAAGTCCGTGATGCGATGCGAGCGCGGGGCATTCACGCCGAGACGGTTACAGGAGACACGCCGACCGCCGAACGAGATCGGATCATCCAAGACTTTCGTTGCGGCCGCATTCGCTGCCTGACAAACGCGAACGTCCTAACGACCGGCTTCGACGCACCGGCGACTGATCTCGTCGTCATGCTCCGCCCGACGCTCTCCACCGGCCTTTACGTCCAGATCGTCGGTCGCGGGACACGCCTTGCGAATGGCAAGGAGAACTGCCTCGTCCTCGACTTCGCCGGCAACATCCGCCGGCATGGGCCGGTCGACGCCGTGTCTGTCGGACCGTCGAAGTCCGGCAAGACGGACGGCAAGGTCGAGGTCGGCGAGGTCCGGTCGAAGGCATGCCCGAACTGCGAAAGCATGGCCGCGCTCAATGCCAGCTCCTGCAAGGAATGCGGCTACGAGTGGCCGCACAACGAGAAGCCGAAGCACGAAGCCGAGGCCGATGCGAACGCGACGATCCTTTCGTCCGAGCCGCAGCGTCCGCAGAGTTTCGGTGTTGTCGACTGGCAGCTGCGCCGCTGGGAGAAGGCTGGGTCGCCACCGACCATCCGCGTCGATTACGTCGTCGGCCTGACACGCGTATCGGAATGGGTCTGCCCTGAGCACGATGGCTATGCCGGGCGCAAGGCGGCGGAATGGTGGTCGCGCCACCAGGGCACGACACCCTATCCGGACGATGTCGACGAGTTCCTCGACCGATCGTCAGAACTGACCATGCCAGCGGCCATCTTCGTCAAGCAGGAAGGCAAATATCAGCGCGTGGTCGGGCGTGAGTTCGGAGCGCAGGCGGCATGAGGATCCTCGCTACCAACACGATGCGCGGCGCGATCGCGCGAGGGGTCACGTTCGTTCCCGATCCAGAAGCCAGACGCATCAGCTTCGAAGAGCGAATGCGTTCAGTGGAAGCTGAAGCGCAGAAGACTGATCCCGAGATCGCTGAACCCAATCCAATCGATCGAAAGCGGGAAGAAGAAGAAAAAGCGGAAGCGCTTCACGCTGCCCGGGAGCAGAGGATCAAGGAATGGCTTGCGACAGCATCCAAGTTCGAGCGGTTGTCCGCCCATAGCATCATCCGACGCTTTTCACGCGCCACTGGCGTGTCGGTCGACGACCTGAAAGGCCCATCGAGAAAGCGGCAGATCGCGCGTGTCCGCATGGCGGCGATCTATTGGGTGAGACGAAGGCTGCAGGTGTCATATCCGATGATCGGACGCGTCTTCGGCGGTCGCGATCATACGACCGTGCTGCACTCTGTCCAGCGGTGGCCGCAGAAGCGGCTGGAGCGTCGTCGTGGCAAAGCCTGACGCCTGGAAGGAGCAACGAAGCGGGGAGCAGGTCGATCGCTTCGACGACACGGTCTGCGGCGTCTGCGCCCGAGAGGCGACAGGTATCGGCTACGCGCCTCGCAGTTCTCGGGGGACGCCCGATCGCCCCATTCTCTGGATCTGCGACGATCCAGACTGCATCGAGATCGCAAGGAACTCATACGACATGCGCCAAGAGGATTTTACCAGAATCGAAAGCTTGGCGTCGCACGAAGGCGGCCATGCCCTCGAGGCTTTCTGCGAGGAAATTGGAAAGTTCGATTTCCGGGAATTCAGCCAAGCGGAGTTCTTCGAGGCGAACCGGCGGATGGTGGCCGGATATCGATCGGCTCTGAAGATCAAGCTGCGTGATGAGGCGCCGTTCTGAGATGACCGGATCCCAGTCGGATGAACCATGGAACCTGACTGTCGCGCTATCGCTGGCGCGGCAGGGTCTCGCCGTTTTCCCGGTGCAGTCGGGAGGAGAGAAAGCGAAACGTCCGGTGCCGTTCTTCCGGTGGCGAGAAAATTCATCGACCGACGAGAAGGAGATCCGCCATTGGTGGCGGCGTTGGCCTGATGCCGCGCCAGCTCTCGATCTCGCCAAGTCCGGGTTGCTTGTCGTGGACGCAGACAGGCACGCGGCTGATGTGGACGGAGTTGAAGCATGGCGCGACCTGATGGCCGCTCATGGCTTCGAACCGAGCGGCATGCCTGTGGTGGCGACGCCCAACGAGGGGTGTCATTTCTTTTTCCGGCAGGATGGGAGCTTCACCAACAATCGCGGCGCCCTGCCGCCTGGTATCGATGTGCGAGGCAACGGCGGTTATGTCGTCGCCCCCGGCGCTATCATGGCCGATGGCAGAACCTACGACCTTGATGGAGACCTGTCCGAAGCGATCGAGGTGCCACAATGGCTGGCTCAAACACTGGCAAAACGAGGACCGACCCCAGGCGGCCAGAGTGATGCTGACGGCTCCGAGCGGCATGGCCTGAATGAAGGGAACCCAACCATACGATATGATCGTACGGTTGAGGATGAGACGTCGGCAGACGAGATCGCCGAGCTTCTCTCGCACGTGCCGTCAGACTGCGGCTATGACGAATGGATCCAGGCTCTGATGGCCGTCCATGCGGCGACCGGCGGATCCTCGACAGGCTTCTCGATCGCTGACGCCTGGAGCTCGCGCGGCACGAAGTATCGCCAGGGGGAGGTCGCAGCGAAATGGCGATCCTTCCGCTCTTCCGGCATTAGCCTGGGCAGTCTCGCAGAAATCTCTCGTCGCTACGGCGCCGACTTATCGGCCATTCGCATTGCGCACATGCCGGAGGACAGGGCTGCGATCGACCATGGAGCCAGGATCGCTGATGCCCTGCGCGCAAGCTTCGACGCCAAGGTTCTGATCGAGCATCCCGACGGCACGATCACGACTGCCGACGGCGAGGTGGTCGATGCACCCGTGCTGCAGGAGCGCGTGATCGTGCGGCCCGCGGAATTCCCGGAGGGGCTCGTCGGCGATATCGCGCAATGGATCTGCGACACGGCTAGGCGGCCGCAGCCCTCGCTCGCGCTCGGCGCCGCACTGACCATCGTCGGGACGGCGGCAGGTCGCCAGTTCGTCGGCCCGACGGGTTCCGGCACTCATCTCTATGTTCTCGGCCTCGCGCCGACGGGACAGGGAAAGGACCATGCCCTTCAGCAGATCGCGCGCATCATGCGGGCGGCGCAGCTCGGTATGCATGTCGGGCCCTCCGAATTCATTTCTATGCCGGCTGTGATCAACTTCCTTCTGCGCTCGCCGCTGACCGTCTGCCCCATGGACGAGTTCGGCGACTTCATGGCCCGCATCCTTCACAAGAAGGCGTCGAGCTTCGAGCGGTCGGTGGCCAAGGTGCTGCGCTCCATGTGGGGCATCAGCTTTGGCGAGTACCAGTCGCCGGAATGGGCGGGTCGCTCGGCGTCGACCATCCATGCGCCGGCGCTGTCGATCTACGGCGTGTCGACGCCTGAACAGTTCTGGCGCGCGCTCGAGGGTGCGGCGATCGAGGACGGCACGGTCAATCGCTTCACGCTCGTCGGCGGCGACCAGCGCTCGATCGACCGCGATCCGGACTTCGATCCGCATGTCGTGCCGCAATGCATCCTGGATGGCTTGAAATCGATCTACGAGCGGTCCGGCGCCGTCCAGCTCGGCCGACGCAACGACTCCGCCGCCAACCCATCGGACGTCCGCCGTGAGCTGCCGTGGCAGGATGCGGAGGCGCAAGGCGCGTTCGAGACGTTCAAGACGGCGACGGAGGCGAAGATCGAGGACCCGGCCACGTCCGCCTTCTACGCTCGAACCGTGGAGATGGCCGTCCGCATTGCGACGGTCGTTGCTATCGGCCGTGTCGGCGGCCAGGAGAGCGTCTCGCTGCGTGACATCGAGTTTGGTATCGCCATGGCCGAAACGAGTTCTGCGATGATGCTCCTTGGCGCCCAGGACTACCTTTCGAATAGCGAACACCAGTCGCAGGCTCAGAAGATCCGGCGCATCATCAAGAGCCGAGGCGGGCGCATCCAGCGCAAGGCGCTGCTCGTCGCCATGCAGCACAGTCTTCGCGCCCGTGACCTGAACGACCTCCTCAAGGCGATGGAGGAGGCGGATGAGATTGTGTCAGAGGACGTGGCGCCGGCTGCCGGCGGGCCGAAAGCGAAGTGGTATCGAATTCGGGTTTGAAACGAGCTCTGCCGCTTCAGTTTCTCAGGAAGTCGCTGATAAAAAGTCGCTCGATGACGCCGTCGCGGAGGGTTGGCTTTGCTCGAACGCCAATGGGTCGCCGCGAGGCCATTGCTGAGACGTAAGGATTATTCGCCTGGGCAAAAGCCGGATCGGTGATCCGCGCCCCAATTCGAGTTTCCAGATCATCAGCGAGCGAAACACGGCACGCGCCGGTCTCCATATCGAGTTCTGAGATCATCACCCGGAAGTCGCGTTCGTCGCCAACGTCGATTTCGCTATCTGACAGAATGGCGTCGCGCTCCGCCGCTCCAATGGTCACGCTTTCGGTGCGATCAGCGTTCCCGACAGTCAGGCTCGCGGCGGTGTTGCCGATCGGCGCGACTGCTTGGCGAGCAGCCGGGCGCAAAGCGTCAGCCAGACGATCGATCGTATCCATCATCCGATCGATTTGATTCTGGTCACGATGTCCTAGGGCTTGGATCGCCTTGTCCAGGCTGTCTTTAATTGCGCGCATTTCCTCACGTTGGCCCGCTGCGCGCTTGAATATATAGGTGATCAAGCCCGCGAGTAAGGTCGCCAGTGTGCCGGATATCAGCGGGTTTTCCGCCGCCCATTTCACATAGGCCATCACTTCGAAGCAGTGTGCCTCCGGCGGCCTTACGACCACCTTAACACTCATGGCGTCGCGATGCTGAACAAAGCGCTCGGTCGCCACGAAATTACCGGTTACGCCGATGATCCTAGAAAGCCCCTTCAAGCTCTCCGCTAGCGATCCTAGTTCAATCTCATGATTGGCCGCGTCGAGACCGTCATAACGAATGAGAAGGCCATCGCCGATCTGGTCTTTCATCCCGTAAGCCTCCCATCGCTGCCCAACCGCAGCGAGAAGGCCAATCTCTCTCGGATCAGATGAGTCTGCCAGCGAAAATTGTGCGCAGCGTAGTTCACGTCGTTGTTCACGATCGACCGTGAACCACGTGAACTACGAGATGAACAAAATCGCAATTCTGAACGGAACCGCGTGAACTACGTGAACTACGGCGTGAACAACGAAATATGAAAATATCTATATATATCAGTCATATAAGTTCGTAGTTCACGTAGTTAACGTAGTTCTCCTGATTGTCCTCATAATGCTACCCTAGATGGCTTTCGGATGGGAATTTGGGGTGTATACGCGAGAGGGTGTGAACTACGTGAACTACGCATCGTGCCCAGTGAACACGTAGGCCAGCGCCTTGACGATCCGGCGCCAGTAAATCATTCTCCATCTTGCTCGTAGCATTCCGTCACGGGCTCCGCGTCGCCACCGCAGGAGCCCACCTATGACTTCCGACCAGCCCTCGTGGTACGTCGTCCGCACCAACCCGCGATGCGAGGAGCGTGCCGCTGCTGGCCTGCACGCTGCAGGCTTTCACGTTCATTTGCCACGAGGCGTCAAACTCGTTCGACGTCGGCATATGCGCACAAAACAGTCTGTGCGGTTTCCCTTGTTGACTGGATATCTTTTCGCCGGGCTGTCACGCGACACGCCTTGGTTCTACGACTTGCGCAAGGTGGATGGCGTCGCCAAGATCCTGGGGCGAGAGATGACTGACGACGAGGGGCGGCAAGAGCGATACGTTCGAATTCGCGCCGACGTGGTCGACGAGTTTCGCACGCTGGAGTTGGCAGGCGCCTTCAGCGAGAAGGACGTGGACGGGGAGGGCGAGGATGTTCCGCATTCATTCGAACCCGGTGATAGGGTCGTGGTGACGAAAGGTCGGTTGTCCGGGATCGAGTTTGTATTCGATGATTATTTTGGCCGACATGCAGCAAAGGTTGTGGGGCAGATGCTCGGATCCCACAGGTTTATCGAAGTGCCCCTTGCCAGTCTTGCGAAGGCGGCGTAATTCTCCACTCGGTCGATGCGTCGATCCTCGCGGAACCCGTAAGGGCGGACCGCAGGGCGCACCCGGACGACGCGGCAAGCGTTCGTCGAGGATGTAGGTTTATGGGCTCGCGAAAGCGGGCCTTTTTCGCATCCGCCGTATGGTATCCTCCCCCAGCGGTGGTTCCGGGCGCCGCATCGGATTGTCATTGGCGTGGCTTCTGATGCGGCGCAACCATTTTGAGGCGGTCAACGTCGTCCTGAGCCATCTTACCCCACCTTAGCCAAAGTCGATAAGATCGGATCGCCTATGGCATCGAAGCGAGGGAAACTCCTGGCGTGCCTGCTGGCGATCGCGCTGCCTCAAGCCTTTGCTGTGCGCCCCGCGACCCCGATGCTTCCCAAGCCGGAATGGCTCGCTGATGTCGGCAACCGGTGGGCGCGGCGAAGGGATGCCAAACTGGCCCGTGGCTAAAATAGTCGGAGAATAGCAATGCGCGGCTCCAAACCCGGCGAGCGCCGTGGCGGCCGTGCCAAAGGCTCGCAGAACAAGACGACGCGACAGCTGAAGGAAGCCATCCTTCAGGCCGCTGAAGAGGTCGGAGAGAACGATGCTGGCGATGGCGGTCTTGTCGGCTATCTGCGGCGCGTCGCTAAGGAGGACGTGAAGGCGTTCGCCGGTCTCCTCGGCAAAGTTCTACCTCTTCAGCTTTCCGGAGCCGATGGCGGTCCGGTCGAACTTATAACCCGCATCGAGCTGGTCGACGCCGATGGCGACGGCGAGGGTTAGGCTTCCGCCGAAGCTTCGACCTGTCTTCCTTGGCGACGCTCGCTATCGTGGCTCCTATGGAGGTCGCGGCTCTGGCAAAACGCGCACCTTCGCAAAGATGGCTGCTATCCGAGCCTATCAGGCGGCAGCCAACGGCCAGAGCGGCGTCGTGCTCTGCGGCCGCGAGTTCATGAAC
The DNA here is from genome assembly GCF_014642635.1 of Aureimonas endophytica. Lineage (GTDB taxonomy): Bacteria > Pseudomonadota > Alphaproteobacteria > Rhizobiales > Rhizobiaceae > Plantimonas > Plantimonas endophytica. The sequence continues at coordinate 59,685 of NZ_BMIQ01000008.1, read as the reverse complement.
AGCCTCGACGAGAGCTCGATGAGCGAGGTCAAGTCGGCGATCGCTGATGAGGCTTGGCTCGCGCCGTTCTTCGACCTCGGCGAAAAGTACATCCGCACGACAGGCCTTCCTGGCCGTGTCGACTTTCGCTTCGCTGGACTGCGGCACAATCTCGATAGCTTGAAATCGAAAGCGCGCATTCTCATCGCCTGGATTGACGAGGCCGAGAACGTCACAGAGGCGGCGTGGCGAAAGCTTACGCCAACGGTTCGCGAGGACGGTTCTGAGATCTGGCTGACTTGGAACCCGGAGAAGATCGACAGCCCGACGAATAAGCGATTTCGGGTCAGCCCGCCGGAGGGCGCGAAAATCGTCGAGCTGAACTGGCGCGACAATCCATGGTTTCCCTCAGTTCTGGAAGCCGAACGCCTTTCCGATCAGTCTAGGCTCGATCCTGATACCTATCAGCACGTTTGGGAGGGTGGCTATCTCACGAATTCCGATCGGCAGGTGCTGGCGGGGAAGTGGGAGGTCCGAGACTTCGAGGTTTCGCCATCATGGGATGGACCGTACCAGGGCGGGGACTTCGGCTTTGCACAGGACCCGACCGCTGCGGTTCGATGCTATGTCTCCGGCGATACGCTTTTCGTCAGCCACGAGGCCGGCAAGGTTGGGCTGGAGCTCGATCATACGACGAACTTCCTAAAACAGCGCATTCCCGACTTCGACTGTCACACGACGCGCTGGGATAGTGCTCGGCCGGAATCCATCAGTTTTCTTTCTCGGCACGGGCTGCCTCGTTCGGTGGCGGTCGAGAAATGGAAAGGGAGCGTCGAGGACGGTATTCAGTTTCTGCGATCTTTCCGCCGCATCGTGATTCACTCCCGATGCACCGAATTGGCGAAGGAGGCTCGCCTCTACTCCTACAAGATCGACCGGCTTACCCAGGAGATCCTGACGGACATCGTTGATGCTCACAACCATTACATCGACGCACTGCGATACGCGGTTGGTCCGATGATCAAACGGTCCGGCAGCGTCGCCATGTTCCTGTCGTCAAGGAATCGGTGATGAACGCTCTGACGCGCATCGGCAACTACGCGGCCCGCCGGCTCGACGTGATGTTCCCTGGGTTCTTCCCAGGCGCCAAGCACGACCACAACCGCGACTTCGGCTTCCCGCCGGATCTGACGTTCGACCTTCTCTACCGCATGTATTGCCGCAACAGCGTGGCCGCAGCGGGCGTGGACAAGACGGCGCTGAAGACGTGGCAGGACGAGCCATTTCTCCTTGAGCAGGAGCGAGACGGGTCCGAGACGGCTAGGAAAGAAACGCCGCTCGAGAGGGAGATCAGGCTTGCGGCCAAGCGGCTGCGGCTCTGGTCGAAGCTGGCCACAGCCGACCGCATGTCGATGGTCGGGCGATATGCCGGCGTGATCCTGCGGCTCGGCGATGGTGAAGCATTCGATCAGCCGGTCGGGCGCGTTCCCGGCGGGCTGGAAGGCCTCAAGGGAGTCGAGCCAGTCTGGGAAGGCCAACTCAAGGTCGGCGAATACGATCAGGACGCGACCAGCGAGACCTATGGCGAGCCGCGCTGGTATCAGTTCGACGAGAGTGCCATCGGCGACACGAAGGCCCGCCGGCAATTGCGCATCCATCCCGATCGGGTGCTCATCTGGTCGGAGGACGGGACGATCAACGGCCGGTCCATTCTGGAGCCCGGCTACAACGACCTGATGACCATGGAGAAGGTCTCGGGTGCGGGCGGTGAGGGGTTCTGGAAGAACGCCAAGAGCTCCCCGGTGCTGCAGGTCGACAAGGAGGCGCAGATCGGCCTGATGGCCCAGGCCATGGGCGTCACGCCAGAAGAGCTGGCGGATAAAATGAACGCCCAGGTCGCCGACTGGCAGAAGGGCTTCGACCAGCTCCTCATGCTCCAGGGGATGGAAGCCAAGACGCTCTCCGTCACCCTGCCGAGCCCAGAGCACTTCTTCGGGGTGGCTCTCCAGAGCTTCGCGGCCTCCATCTCCATGCCGGTCAAGATCCTGGTCGGCATGCAGACCGGCGAACGCGCCAGCCAAGAGGACGCGGCCGAGTGGGCGCAGACCTGCATGGGCAGAAGGGCCAACGTCGCGCACCCGGCGATCATGGAGCTCGTCGCTCGGCTGGTGCGGTTTGGTATCCTGCCCGAGAAGGACTGGTTCATTGACCAGGCTGATCTCACCGAAGCGTCAATGGCCGAGAAGATCGACCGCGCTTCGAAGATGGCCGACACCAACGCCAAGATGCAGGCCTCAGGGGAGTGGATCTTCACACCTGAGGAGATCCGTGCCGCCGTTGGCTACGAACCGCTGAGCGAAGCTGAGAAGCTGCGAGACACGGCATCCGAAGAGGATGTGGCCGCCGCCACCACACCGCCGGCCAACGAAGACCCGGCCGCCGAGTAACCGGAGCCATCCATTGTCCAAGACCGTCCGCGTCAACGTCACCACGTTGGCGAACGCGAAAGCCGTGCGCCGTGAAAAGCGCAACGGCCGCGACGTCCTGATCGTGCCCAGCGCCACGCTGCCCGACAACGTGGTGATGAACGGCATCCTCTACCCGGCGGACGAGATCAAGACCTCGTTCAAGAGCCTGGAGCGCACCCCGGCGCCGCTCGGCCATCCGATGGTCAACGGCAAGTTCGTCTCCGCCAGCGATCCCGAGGGCATCAACATCGGGCACATCGGCGCCTGGAACGAGAACGTCCGCCAGGAAGGTGGCCGGGTGCTGCTGGATAAGGTGATTGATGTTGAGGTGGCCAACCGCTCTGAGGGCGGCAAGGCGGTGATCGCGGCCATTGAGGCGGGCGGGCCGGTCCACACCTCCACGGGTCTCCTGTGCGTCCTGGAAGCGGCCAACGCTGCCGACCACAAGCACATCGCCCGCAGCATTCGTTTCGACCACGACGCCATCCTGCTGAACGAGGCAGGCGCCGCCACGCCCGAGAAGGGCGTCGGCATGCTCGTGAACTCATCCGGTCAGCCGGAAGAGGTCGAGGTCATCAATTCCGCTCTCGCCGACATGGCCGAGCAAGAGATCGACTACGCGGGTTCCCGCTTGGTCGAAGCGTTCCAGCGTCGCGAGCAAGCCGGCATCTGGGACCAAGTGAAGTCCGCCATCATGGACGCCCTCGGAGGCGCCAAGCGGGAACCCAAGACCAACAATCAGGAGAACGACATGTCGAATGTCTCGAAAGAGCAGTTCGATGCGCTCTCCGCGAAGGTGGACTCCCTCGCGGACGCGCTCAAGCCCGATGCCCTGGCCACCGCTATCGGCAATGCGGTCACCGCGGCGGTCAAGCCGATGACGGACGCGCACAACACCCTCGTCGCCAACCAGAAGGCCAAGGATGACGCCGAGCTCGAGGAGCTGCGCGGCAAGATCGTGAAGGCGAACCTGATGGACGAGCCCGCCGCGAAGGAGCTGACGCTCAACGCCGCCCGCGCGCTGGCCAAGAACGCCAAGCCGCAGGGCGCCGCGCCGCTGAACCCCGCGTTCGCCGGCAACAGCAACCAGGGCAACGGCTTCAAGGCCCCCAAGGCGGAGACGAAGTAAGATGGGCCGCTACAACAAGATCAACCGTGGCCCGGCCAGCGAGACGCTGCCGCAGGCCCATGAGGCCATCTGCGACACCTCCGTGCTTCCGGGCACCGTGGTCGCACGCTCTGGCGGCAAGTTCGTTCCTGCCACTGCTTCCACGCGCGGCCGCATGTTCGTCGTGCAGGACAACTACCTCGCCCAGAAGCCGGTCGAGACGGCGTGGCCCGCTGGTGACCGCATCGTCGCTCTGGAACTGCTGGACGAGCAGAGCTTCGCGGCCCTGATCCCGACCGGCAACAACATCGCGCTCGACGCCGAACTTGCCGTCAACGCCAACGGTCGCCTCGTGGCGGCAGTGTCCGGCAATCAGGTCATCGCCTTCGCGGGTGAGGCCTACAACAACACCTCCGGCTCCGACCAGCTCATCGCGGTCCGCCCGGCCCGCAACTACATCAAGCCCTAAGGAGGTCGGCGATGCGATATTTCGACGATCAGCTGATCGCCAACTCCCGAGCTCACGGCAACTGGTGGGACGAGGTCTGCCTCAATCGCGAGTTCTTCCACCGCACGGAAGAGGGCATGGCCGCTGTCGGCAATGCCGCCTCGGTCCTCCCGCGCGACGCCTGGCAGGATCTCGACGACATCACCCGTCGCGTCATGCGCGCCGATGAGGGTCAGACCTGGATGGCGGACCTCATGCCGCTCGCCAAGACCGTCAACATCGGCAAGATCGTGCATCTGAACCGCGTCTCGGGCGACGCCGGCTCGGTGACCCGCTCCATCTCGGGGCAGGTGCCGGTCGGTCTGGACAAGGTCCAGTACGACTACCGCGGCTCGCCCGTGCCGATCTTCTCGACGGCCTATGGTCGCGAATGGCGCGAGTGGAACACGCAGCAGTCCGAGAACTTCGACGCGATCGCCGACGACGACGAGGCGCACACCGCCAAGATCCGCCGCGACATGGCGCTCTACGCGCTCAACGGCGATGCGACGGTCGTTTTCCAGGGCTATACCGGCTACGGCATCAAGACGTCGCCCTACGCCAAGGCAATCAATCTCGGCTCCGGCACCGGCGGCGCGAACATCGATCTCACCACGGCCGACTGGCCGGCGATCGACGCGTTCTTCAACGGGCCGTTCGGCGCGATGCTGGACGCGAACTTCGTGTCGCAGCCGGTCAATCTCTACATCTCGCCGGAGATCGCGCGGAACCTCGACCGCCAAGTCAACACCTCCGCCGGCCTTTCGCTCGGCACCCGCCTCCAGCAGCTTCAGGCCAACCGCCGCATCGGCAAGATCGCGGTCTCGTTCGAGCTGACCGGCAACGCCTTTTTCGGCTTCGTGCCCTCGGCGGATTACATCCGGCCGCTGATCGGCATGGCGGTGAACACGCAGGCGATGCCCCGCAACTACCCGACCGCGAACTATCAGTTCCTCAAGATGGGCGCGATGGGCATCGAGATCCGTGCGGACTGGAACGGTCGCTCGGGCGTCTTCTACTCGGTCGTGATCTGATGCGAGGCTCCGCTTGGCTGCGGGGCCTCCTCTCACTGTTCGTCTTGCTCGGGTATCGCCGATGGAGAGCGATTGATCGCGACTATCCATGGGTGCTGCAGGAATGCGCGCTCACTGGCGAGCTTCGAACAGTCGTTCCTGGGCACGGTATCCGCCACATCGACCCCTCGAAACGCCCGCGCTGGCAGGCGCAACGGTAAAGGAATCAAGCCATGCGAATCCGCATCAAGGCTCCCTACGAGGGCGCGCAGAGCTCTGGCGTCTACGGCCAGGACGGAGAGATCCCGATCGGCACTGAGATCGATGTCAAGGACGAGCCCACGGGCTGGGCGGGCCGCTACGAGGTCATCTCGGGCGGCGACAGCGACGAGGGCAAGACTCCCGTCCTGAACCCCGAGCTCGGCGAGGTCGAAGTCGGCGCCACGAACGAAAGCGGCCGCACGGGCGAGCCGGTCGGCGATGTGCCTGTCGGACCTGGGGGCGTCGGTGGCCCGGCGGTCTATGCCGTCAAGGAGAAGGGTTCAGGCTGGCTCGTCATCACCAAGGATGGCGAGGAGGCGACCAAGTCCTTCCGCAAGTCCGAGCTCGACGGCTTCGACGCCATGTCGGACGAGGACAAGGCCGACTTCGTCAAGGCGAACCCGAAGGACTGACCCATGGCGGGATACGGCAGCGACGCGGGCTTCCAGGCTTGGCTGACGGGTAACGGATACAGCCTGCCCAACGGAGCCCCGTCGCCTGCCGTGCTTCGCCAACGGGGCAGCGATTACGTGGACGCCACCTATGGCGCCCGCTTTGCCGGTTTGCCCGTCGCGTTCGATCAGGACCGGGCGTGGCCACGTGTTGGCGCCTTTATGGGCAGCCTCAGCATTCCGAGCGATCTCGTTCCGAAGGCCGTCGAAATCGCCTCTTACGCCGCCGCCTTTCAGGAGGCATCCACTCCCGGCAGTCTCGCCGCAGTCGGAGCGCCAGGGGCGGCGGTGAAGCGTGAGAAGGTGGGCCCGCTGGAGGTCGAGTACCAAGACGCGATCCTCGACGGCACGGCTTCCAGCATCACGCCGCTGATCTCCTCGGTGGATGGGCTGCTCGCGCCTCTGCTCCGCCCGGCCACTGCCGGCCTCGGCATCTGGTCTGTGGGGTGCTGACGTGGTCTTCGACTATGCGAAGTCCCAGGCTACCGCCGATCGGCTCATCGCGCGTTTCGGACAGGCTGGCACCATCCGCCGACGGTCGAGTGCCGGGGGCGCCTACGAGCCCGATCCTGCCCAGACCATCTCCGACCACCCCTGCAAGCTCGTCGTCACCGATTACACGGTGCGGGAGCGCGAGAGCACGCTGATCGGCTCGTCCGATCGCAAGGTGCTGGTCGCCATGTCAGGCCTCGACATAGTGCCGACTTCCGCTGACCGGATCACGGTGGCCGGCGACACGCTCGAAATCATCAACGTGATGCCGCTGTCTCCCGGCGGAACGACCGTGCTCTACGAGATCCAGGCGAGGGCGTAATGTTGGAGATCAGGCGCATTATCGCTTGGCAACTACTCTCCTGGCTGGTCTGGATTGTTCCAGCGCAGCATCTGAAGACCCTGATGGCCCTCATGGCTGTCCGCGATGCGATGCTTGAAGATGACCCGGCCTTCCAAGACCATCTCCGGAAGCAGCGCTCCTGATGGCCTACCGCGACGAGATCGACCGCCTGCTTGCCCAGTACGGTGAGCAGGTGCGCACGGCGTTTCTGTCGGCCATTGACGACATCGCCAACAGCGTGACGCTGAAGGTGATCGTGGAGCGCCTGGAGCGCGGCGATGTGAACGGCGCCATTGAGGCGATCGGGCTCGACCCGCAGGCCTTCGAGCGTCTGGAGCGCGCCATCGCCGATGCCTATGCCGGCGGAGGGGAAGCGGAGGTCGGCAATCTCCCTGCCATTCGCGAGCCGTCCGGCGCCCGCGTCATCTTCCGGTTCGGCACCCGGAACACCGAGGGCGAGCGGCAGCTTCGGGAGCACTCCTCGACGCTCGTGACCCGCATCGTCGCCGACCAGCGTGAGGCGATCCGTGGCGCGCTGTCTGAAGGACTGGCGGAGGGCAAGAACCCGCGTGCGACCGCCCTGGACGTCGTGGGCCGCATCGACCGAGCCACCAACCGTCGCACGGGCGGCATCATTGGCCTTACGGCGGCCCAGGAGCGCTATGTCGCTTCCGCGCGGGCAGAACTGGCATCAGGCGATCCGAAGCGCCTACAGGCCTTCCTGGAGCGCGAGAGGCGCGACAAGCGGTTCGATCGGACCATCAACGCCGCCATCAAGTCGGGCAGCGCGCTCCCGGCCGAACTCGTCACCCGCATCACCGGACGATATGCCGACAGTCTGCTCGCTCTCCGCGGCGAGATGCTGGCCCGAACTGAGACCATGACGGCGCTGGCCAAGGGTCGGGACGACGCGATCCGGCAGCAGATAGACAGCGGCAAGATTGCCAATGAGGATGTGACGAAGCGCTGGCGATCCGCGAAAGACGAGCGGGTACGGCTCACGCATCGCATTCTGGATGGAAAGAGCGCGCCGATGGATGGGTTCTTCGTCTCGCCATCCGGCGCAATGCTCAAACATCCGTGCGATCCAAGTGCGCCTGCGAGCGAGGTCGTCGGCTGCCGGTGCTTCATGGTCTATGAGGTGGATCGCATCGGCGTGGCGGTGCGAAAGATGCAGGCGGCCTGATGAGCAACCTTTCATTTAGCGCGGCGGTCGCCAAATGGGTTCAGGAGACGGAGGTTCTTGCCGAGGCCGTCTTCCATGAGAGCGTCGAAGAGTTGCTCAACAGGGCGTCGATGGAGGTCCGTGGCGGCGGGAACATGCCCGTTGATACAGGCACCTTGCGGGCCTCATTGACGCTCAGCGCCACCGCAATGCCGCCGATCAAGACGGCAGAGGAGGGCGCTCCGACCGTCTACAGCGGCGCGGAGATCGCGGCACAGATCGAAGGCTTCGCACTCGGCACGACGATCTATGCTGGATGGACCGTGGCCTATGCGGCTCGCATCGAATACGGCTTCGACGGCGTGGACAGCTTGGGGCGATACTATTCGCAGCCCGGCCGGGGCTTCGTGCGCAAAGCGGCGCAGGACTGGTCTGAGATCGTCAATCGGTCGGTTCGCCGCGCTGCCGCGAAGGTCGCGTTCGCTCAGTCCTGAACTTTCACACCATCCAGCTTGTCGGCACTCTCTTCGCCAGCCTTGAGCAGACTGAACATCAGAATGTTGAGCGATCGACGGGCGGCCTTGAGGGCCGTGTCCGCTCGCACCGTGGCGCCTGGCGACGTGCCGAGCTCGCGGAGCGCTGCAAAGAGGCGGTCGTAAGCGGCTGTGTCGTCGAGCGGATCGGCCATCGCAGGCAGAGGTAACACATGACGATCGAGGCCGACATCCTCCAGGCGCTGCGGTCGCACCTGATCGCCTTCGCCCAGGCCCGGTCGCTGCCGATCGCCTTCACGAACACCGACTTCTCGCCGCCGCCAGACGGCAAATACCTGCGGGAGACGTTCCTGCCCAACGGCGTGGCGTCCCGGCTGATCCGAGCCCAAAGCCAGCGCCTCCAGGGCCTCTACCAGATCGATGTCATGTGGCCGCTGTCCTCCGGGCAGACCGCAGCCATGACGCTCGCCGGTGACCTCGCCTCGCACTTCGACGGCGATGATCGCCGCACCTATGCCAGCGCGTCTGTGCGCGTCACCGAACGCCCGGCCGTCGCTGGGCTCATGATCGAGGACAGCCGGGCCATGCTGCCCGTGTCCATCAGCTGGGAAGCGTTCAGCTAACCGGACCCGCCGTCCAACCACCAGGAGCAATCCAATGCCGCAGCTCTACCCGGTCGCGGGTAAGAAAATCTCGATCTCGACGACCTCCTTTGCCCTGCCGTCGACCGGTGACGTCGCCGCCGCGGACTTCTCGGCCCTCACGTGGACCGAGATCGCCGGATGGGAGACCGAAGGCGCCCATGGTGACAGCCGTGCGCTGATCACGACCCAGCTTATCGCCTATGCGCGCGATACCAAGACGGGCGGCACCAAGAACGCCGGGTCGATGCAGAACAACTTCGCCCTCGTGCCCGGCGACGCGGGTCAGGCAGCGCTTCTGGCGGCCGCGTCCACGAACGCCAACTACGCCTTTAAGATCGAAGGCAACGACAAGCCGACGGCCGGTGCCAGCCCGAAGAACTCCCTGGAGTATTTCGCCGGCCTCGTCATGGGTTTCAGCCGTCAGGGTGGCTCGGCCAACACCGTGCAGATGATCCAGTCCACCATCGAGATCAACACGAACGTCGTGTTCGTTCCGGCTTCGGCGTCCTGATCATGAGCGACACGAACAAGGCCACGGCCGCCGAAAAGGCCGCTCCGTCCGTCGACCTCGCCGACACCCTTGGCAACCCGATCGGCGTCACCGTGCGGCTCAAGGGTGCCAAGGAAACCGTCGATGCGGAGGAGGGCGAGACGAAGGAGCATCTTCGCCTGCGCACCATCGCCAAGAACATCGCGGGTGTGTCCACGATGGAGGTCGACGGCGAGCCCTGGACCTTCAGCCAGGAGCGCGCCCTCGCTCTGCTCCAGAGCCATCCGCATTTCGCCGACCAGATCGAAGCCGGCATCAAGAAGGGCTGACCCTTGGACATCAGCGCATTCCGCCGCGACAGTTCGAGCCTCGAGAACGGCATGTGGGTGGAGGCCATTCCGGGGCCCGACCTCAAGCCGATCGAAGGACTGTCGCTGAAGGTCCGCGGCACGGACTCGGACGCCTATGCCTTCGCGCTATCGCGCAAGCAGTTGGCCGCAGATGGCGCCGATCTGGAAGCCGACGGGTCGATCAAGCCGGAGGCCATGCTGCGCATCCGGCAGGAGCTTCTGCACGAGGTCGTGCTGCTCGACTGGAGCGGCCTGACCAGCGGCGAGGAGAAGGTCGGCTATGATCCCGATCTCGCCCGCCAGTGGCTTCTGAACCCCGACTACCGCGACTTCCAGGATCTCGTGCAGCGCGCGGCCGGGATCGCCAATCGTCGTGTCCGCGAGAAGACCGAGGCCGCGGTAAAAAACTGAGGGCGGCCGTCCGCTGGCAACTCGCTGGCGCGCACGGCCGCATGCCTCGCATGTCTCCCGGCACCGAGACATGGCTCTCGGCCTTCTGGGAGATCAGCTCCGAGCGTCAGATCGGGATGGGCCTCGGCCAGGTACCTGGTTCGGCTATCGACCGCTGGGCCGCCAAGCTCGGCGTCGCAGAACCGGGCATGTTCCGAGCCTGCATCCGGGCGATGGACGGGGTCTATCTCGACCACGCCAACAAGAGGCCGGACGAGGAAGACGTCATCATGCCGGAGCCGAGAAAGCCAGGAACGCTCGGATTCCTGCTGGCGACAGCGGGAAAATAGTGCTCGCAGGTGCCGACATCGCTCGTGAATTCGAAGCCTAGAAGCCACCCTGGTCGCATCGGCGTACGTCTTCTGCCCCGGCAATGTACTGACGATCGCTAGGCAACGTATTGGCGAGCAGCCGGCGGGCCTCGGGGCAGCGCGCGGTCATTTCCTGTTCATGCGACCAGTTCCGGTACTCGGCATAAGTCCAGACGCCAAACGCGACGATCGCGATCGTTGCGAGCGTAACCCCGAGCCGTTCCATCATTTGTTTCCATCCCTTGAGGCTCGCTTCGGCGGGCCTTTTCTACGAGGCCCATCATGGCTGAACTCGCTGCGCTTGGCTTGTCCGTCACGTCCGAACCGGTCGTGAAGGCGACCGCCGCGCTGACTGACCTGACCGGCGCTGCGGTGAAGACCGAGAGGGCTGTGGAAGACCTTGCGGTATCCGACAAGGCCCTGTCCGCCGGAATGCAGGCGCTGATCGCCGAGGTTCAGCGCGTCAACACTGGACTCGCCGGTCTCTCTGCAATCAGTGCGCAAACCGCCTCTGCAACGTCCGCCACCTCCATGGCGATCAACAAGCTCGGCGAGGCGATGCGGAAGCCTCGCGAGGAGACCGAAAACCTCGCTGCGTCCGTCGATAGCCTCCGGGCAAAGTATTCGCCACTCATTGCTGCCTCGCAGCAGTACCAAGCGGCACTGAAGCAGATCGCAGCTGCGGAAGCCGCTGGCGGTATCAGCGCGCGCGAGGCGGCGCAGCATCGACAGGCAGCAGCGGCAGCGGCCGAACGCCAGGCCAATGCTATGCCGCGATCTGGAACGCAGAGCGGCGGGAGTAGCGGGCGCGCACGGCTCGACTACCAAGGGCTCAGCTATCAGGCGAATGACGTCCTGACTATGGGGCTCATGGGCGCTTCGCCTTTCCAGATCCTCGCCAGCCAGGGCGGTCAGGTTTTCCAAACGCTCCAGCAGTCTGAAGGCGGTGTGCGAGGTGGCCTCAAGGCCATCGCGGCCGATGTCGGGTCAGCAGCAGCAGCCACCGCGTCTTTCCTCGGACCGCAGGGCATCATCGCTACGGGCCTTCTCGCGACCGGCGCGGCGGTTGCCTACTTCGCCACGCGGGTGACCGGCATCAAGCCACTCGAAGACGTGTTAAAGCGGCAAGCCGATGCCGTCCGCGACCTGCGTGATGCCTATAAGCTGACCGGAGACGCGGCGGAGGATTACAAGCGCCGCGCAACGGGCGCGATTGAGGAGGAAGCTCGCCGTTCGTCTGATGAGAGCCGCAAGCGGCTTCAGCAGGGCGTCGAGGATATTCGCGAGAGCTTCTTCTCCGCTTCGAGCGATCGCCAGAACAAAGTCAGCCCTGAGTTCGAAAGCGTTCGAGCGGCTGTCCTTGCGCTGATGCAGTCAGCGAAGAGTGGCTCGCCCGACTTCATCACACTTCGGAACACGCTGTCTGAGATCAGCCGAATTGATCCAGAGAAGGGTGGCATCTGGGACGCTTTCACCCGCGGCGATCTCGCGCGCGCCATCTTGGACGCGACCAAAGAACTCGTGCCACTCCAAGCTGGGCTTGACGCGGCGGCGCGGGCGGCGCGGGAGCTCGAACTCGGCAAGATCAAAGCCTCTCGGGAACGGTACGAAGATGCGCGCGAAGGACTGAATTCGTTCGTCCCGAAAACGCTGACGGATCGCGATCGTGTCAACCGAGCCTTCCAAGAGGAAATGGGGCGCATCGCGCAGTTGCGCGGCGTTAAAGGCGACGAACAAGAGGACCTGCGCACTGACGCTCTCCGTCGCCAGAAAATGGCTCTTGAGGATATCGACAAGCGCGAGCAGACGATCCGCGACGGTCGGGCGCTCGACATCGCTGGTCTCGGCCGCCTCAGCGCGGAAGAGCAGCGCCGGCTGGCGATCCTGCGGGAACGGAATGCGCTCGAAGGCGATACGTCGCTCAGCGCGGCCGATAAGGATCGCCGTGCGCAGGCGGCGGGCGAGGTGGCCTATGCGCGGGCTGTCCAGCAGTCGAACGACGCGGCCCGCCAGCGCGCGCAGGGGATGCGGGACGAAGCCGATGGACTGGTGCTGCAGCTCTCCCTGATCGGCAAGACCGCCGAGCAGACTGCGCGCGCTACGGCCGAGTTCAACCTGCTTCGGGCGGCACGCGATGCCGCCTATCAAGAGAACCGAGACATCAGCCAAGCCGAACTTGATGCGATCCAGAAGCAGGTCGACCTCGTCGGGCAGCTTGCTCGCGTCGAGGCGGAACGGCGGCTGGCAACGGATGCGACGGACCGGCGGAAGTCGCTGTTCATGTCGGATCAGGACGCCACGATCTCGGCTTCGCTGAAGAATGCCGGCGTTGACCCGAACTCCGCCTTCGCGCAGCAATATGCGGCCTATGAGAAGCTGACCGACCGACTGCTCGCCTTCCGAGACCTGAACCGCGAGGTCTGGTCAGGTATTGGCTCCGAGATCATCAAGGGCGGTGATCCGCTCAAGAAGATCGGCGAGAACCTTCAGAACGCCGCCGGCAAGCTGATCGACACGTCTATCCAGAACGTCGCTGACGGCCTCTTCCAGAACCTCCTGGGCAGTCTGAACCTCGGTCTCGATGGTCCGAAGCTCCCCACCCGGGAGACGGTAGGCCTCTCCCGCGACACAGCCATGTGGGTGCGCTCCGCAGACGGCTTCGGCGGTCTGGGCGCTTCGAGCGACGTTGAGCGTCGCCCGCTCGCGCCGCTGAACGATAACGGCAAAGGCGATCGCGTCATCGACAGCGCGACGGCCCGCGTGTCGAGCGCTTTCGACGTCACGGGTTTGCCTAAGGATCGCCGGCAGGTCGCTGAATACATCGCCCAGGCTGCGGCGTTGCGAGGCATCGACCCGGCTACGGCGCAGCGCGTCTTCAAGCAGGAGAGCAGCTTCAATCCGTTCGCGACGAACATCTCGTCTCGCGAGGAGAGCTATGGCGTCACGCAGCTGAACGCCATGGGCGGTCTGGGCGCCGTCGCGCTGAAGCAGGGCATCAACATCCGCGATCCGAACACTTGGCGCCAGCAGGTCGATTTCAGCCTAGACACCGTCCAGAAGGACGGTTGGCGGCAATGGTACGGCGCGCGCGACGTCGGTATCGGTCGCTGGGACGGCATCAACCGCAACGGTGGCGAGATCACGAAGGACCCGTTCCAGGCCTCATCGAATGCGCTTGCGGCGGACGCTTCGACCTTCCAAGCCGGCTTCGCTTCAACCCTGAACGACGGCCTGCTGTCCGGCATGGGCCAAGCAGTCGACTCGTTCGCCCCCGGCTTCGGAGGGGTGCTGCAGAACCTTCTGCGGGCCGTGCAAGGCGGCGGAAGCGGTGGCGGCGGTGGTCTTCTGAGATCGCTCTTCGGCGGCGGAGGCATCAATCTAGGAAGCGGCATCTCAGCCGGGGCGCAGGCCTCGATCCTCGGCGGCGCGTCGGGTCTCTTCGCAGACGGCGGCTATACCGGCTTCGGCGGCATTCATGAGCCTGCCGGCGTCGTCCACCGCGGCGAGGTGGTCTGGAGCCAGCGGGATGTGGCGCGTGCCGGCGGCGTGGCAGTGGTTGAGGGCATGCGGCGCGGTATGCGTGGCTATGCTGAGGGCGGCTATGTCGGAGGTGGTGGACCGGGGCTCAGCGTTGGCGGGGCTAAGGTCAATCTCGTCGTCAACAACTTCGGGAATGCCAACGTCGAAGCGACGCAGAAGCAGGATTCCAACGGCGAAACCTCGATCGAACTCGCGATTGATCGCGTCCAGGCCTCGAACATCAACAAGCGCAGTTCGCGCACCTCACGCGCTCTGCGCGGCATGGGTGTCGACCAACCAGTGATGAAACGCTGATGGCAATTCCCGTGTGGCCTGCGTCTCTATCTCAGCGGATGGAGGCGCAAGGCTATCAGGAGGGCCAGGGGGACGGTCGGCTGCGATCGTCCATGGATGGCGGGCCGGGCAAGGTGCGCCAGCGATTTCGGCCTGCCCGTCCAGTTAGCGGCACGATCCTCATGACCGCAGCACAATTGGCAACCTTCCGCGCCTTCGTAGATGGCGACCTTGCCGGCGGCTCCCTGCCGTTTCAGTTCCCTGCGCAGAGTGCTTCGGGCGTGTGGCTGGTTCGTTTCGCGGACAGTATGCCGACATGGTCGACCTATGGCGTCCCTGGGGCTTGGCGCGTCTCACTCTCGCTGGAGATCTTGCCATGAGGACGCTGTCGCCGGAGTTCATCGGCGCGGTCTATGACCCCGAGACGGACGAGGCCGTGGTGGTCCTCCTCACCATCACCCACGCGAGCCTCGACGCGCCGATCCGCGTCTCGAACCACAACACGGTGCGGATTTCGGACGATCCGGTCCGCTATGCCACCCTCAGTCGGGGACAGACTTACGAGTTCCTCCCTTTCAGCCTGTCGCTGCCGGAGGAGGGCGACGACGTCGAACCGGCTATGCAGATCACGATCGAGAACGTCAGCCGCGAACTGACGCCGCTCATCTCCAGCATCACAACGCCGCCAGGCGTGCTGGTCGAGCTCGTGACGGCCAGCCATCCCGACGTCGTCGAGGTGCCGTTTCCGGACTTCGAGATGACGTCGGCGGAGATCGACGCGGGGAGCGCGGTCCTGTCGCTGTCGCTCGACGCGCTGACGCAGGAGCCGTTCCCCGGCTACGACTTCACGCCGTCGAACGCCGGCGGCCTGTGGTCGACCGTCTGATGTCCCGGCCAAATGAGAAGGCGCGCCGTCTCGGTGAGGCTGTCGGAACTGCTTCCGTCTTTCTTGCCCGCTGGACGATCAAGGGTGTCGCGATCGGGATTGGCGTCGCGCTCGGGCAGGTCATCCTCTGTGCGATGACCGGCGGTCCGCATTGAGCGCCTTTGATCCGTTCGTGGGGCTCCCCTGGCTTGATCGCGGTCGAGACCCGGCCGGGTGCGATTGCTGGGGTCTTGTGCGATTGGCGCTGGCATCGCGCGGCGTCGATCTGCCAAGCTACGACGGGCGCTATCGCGACACCTCGGACAAGGCGGCGATCGGCGGCCTCATCGCCGACGAGCGCGATCCGTGGCGACCGATCCGTGTCGGCGCCGAACGGCCGTGGGATCTCGTCCTCATCCATCAGCGCCCCTGGCATGTCGGCCTCGTCGTCGGGGCTGGCTGCATGCTGCACATGCCGCACGATCAGACCAGCTGCATTGAGCCTTATTCGACCTTCCGTTACGGCCCTCGCATTGAGGGCTTCTACCGCCACGAGGCGCTCGCCTAGATCATGAATGCCATCGTCAAAGCACCGCTGACGGGCGAGATCCTCGCGCCGGAGCAGATGCTCGTCGTCAGCGCGGCGATGCATCCGCTGCGCATGGAGGCGCGGACGGTGCTCGTTCTGGCCGGCTCGTCGGTCGCCGAGATCGTCGAGGCCTGCGAGCGCGAGTGCGAAGTGAGCCGCCTCGCCGCCGGCGCCGACGTGAAGATCGACGGCGAGATCGTGCCGCGCGACATGTGGGGCAAGGTGCGCGTCAAGCGCGGCCATGTGCTCGTGCGGGCGGTTGCTGGCAAGGGCGTCGGCAGCATCCTCAAGGCCGTGTTTTCGATCGGCCTTTTGGTGCTCGGCTCCGTGCTGACCGCCGGCGGCCTGTCGCCGTTTCTCGTCGGCGTCATCACCGCCGGCGTCGGCCTCGTCGGCACGCTGGCGCTCAACGCCCTGTTTCCGCCTGCCTCGACCAAGGCCGACGTCCCGAAGACAGTCTATTCGATTGGCGGGCCTCGGAATGAGGTCTCGAAGTGGGAACCGATCCCCGTCGTTCTCGGCGACGTCCGCATGGCCGGCAAGTACGCCGCCGCGCCGTATACCGAGTTCGTCGGCGATGAGCAGTTCGTGCGCGGCGTCATCGTTTGGGGCGTCGGGCCGCTCGACATCAGCGAGCTCAAGTTCGGCGAGACCCTCGTCTCCGACTATGACGACGTCGAGTTGCAGACGCTGTCCGGCTATCCGGGCGAGACGCAGACCCTCTATCCTGGCCAGGTCGTGCCCGACAGCATGTCGGTGCAGATCACCAAGAAGGACAGCCCGATCAAGCGATCGACGGCCGAGGATGCGATCGAGATCCAGTTCGACCTCGTCGCGGAAGCCGGCATCTACAATTTGAACAAGAAGAAGGGGACGAAGGACCGCCTCGTCGTGAAGGGGAGCGCGATCCTCTACCAGTACGGGACGCAGAACGTCGTCGCGACGATCCCTTGGGATATGAGCGACAACGACGCGGACCCCAAGCGCGAGACCTATCGGTTCACGGGCCTGCCGGGCAATGCGCAATACGACCTCGCCATCGTCCGTGACACGCAGGACTATGACGACGACGAGCAGGACGACATTGCCGACAACATCACGCTGACGGCCATCCGCACGTTCCGCAACGCGCCTGCGACCTCGTTCGAGATCCCGGTCGCGATGACGGCGTTTCGGATCAGGGCGACGAAGCAGCTGAACGGCGTGCCGGACAATTTCACGGCTCGGGTGAAGACGATCGGGCGCTCGTGGAACGGCACCGCCTGGGTCGACGGCCAACGCCCGCGCAATCCCGGCGATCTCGGCCGCCTCGTGTTGCAGGGGCCGGGCAATCGCCGGGCGCGCTCGGACGCGCAGGTCGACCTGCTAGCGCTCCAGGCCTTCGCCGACCGCTGCCGCGCCAAGGGCTTCACCTTCGATATGGTGCGCGACTTCCGGGCGAGCGTCTTCGAGACGCTGCGCGACGTGTTCGCTGCCGGGCGGGGGGTGCCGATCCTGCGCGATGGGAAGTGGTCCGTCGCCTGGGAGACGAGCGATGCGCCGATCGTCCAGCATCTGACGTCCCGCAACACCTGGGGCTTCAAACGCCGGCAGACGTTCAGCCGGAAGCCGCACGCCCTCCGGGTCAAGTATCAGGACCGCGACAAGGGCTGGATCGAGGACGAGCGTCTCGTCTTCAACGACGGCTTCACGAAGTCGAATGCGACGCTCACCGAGCAAGTCGAGTTCCCCGGCGTCACCGAGCGCGGCCTCGTCCAGAAGCACGGGCGCTACCGGCTGGCCGAGTTCGAACAACGCCCGGCCATCATCACCGTCTCGGTCGATATCGAGCACCTGCGCTTCAACAAAGGTGATCGCGTCTATCTCGCAGTGCCAGACCTGCTGATTTCGCAATCTGATTTCCGGGTGCGCGCGGTCAACGGGCAGATGGTGACGCTGGACACGCCCGTGACGATGGTCGCCGGCGAGAACTATGCCGCTCAATTCCGGCTTCGGGGCGGCACGAGCCTTATTCGCGAGGTGATCACGCAAGAGGGTGTGCACGACACGATCACTCTTGTCGGCAACGGCGCCGTGCCATCCGCTGGAAACGGACGCTCTGCAGGTGACCTTGGCAGCTTCGGGCCAGCAGGAAAGGCGGCGGGCGTCTACCGCGTCAAGGAGATCCGCTCCGGCCAGGACCTGTCGGCCGAGGTCGACCTCGTCGACGATGCGCCGGCGATCGAATATGCCGACACGCAGCCGATCCCCGAATACGACAGCGGCATCGTCGCGCCGATCGATCCGGCGACGCTGGCGCCCTACGGGCTGAAGGTCACCGAGCGGACCGAGGTCTCCGGCGGAGTGCCGACCTATATCGCCAGCGTCCTGTGGCAGACCTATACCAAGGCGACGATCAGCTATTTTATCGTCGAAGCGACGTCGCAATACGGGCGCGTCCTGCGCGCCGACCCCACGACGCTCCAGACGTCGTTCGCGAACCTTAGCCCCGGCCGCTGGACATTCCGCGTGCGGTCCGTTCTGACGAATGGGCGACTGTCGGCGTGGTCCGAGCCGCTGCTGAAGTCGATCGCTGGTCAGTATCGCTCGGCGCCCGACCCTGTGAACTTCGCTGTCTCGCCGCTCGGCGACGTCGCCAACCTCACCTGGGATCAGCCGGACGAGCCGGTCGCCGCGTCTGAAATCCGATACACGCCTGCGACGTCCGGCGCGGAGTGGGCGAGCGCCGTGCCGATCGCGACTGGGCTGCTCGGCCTGTCGGCGCAGGTGCCGTTCCAGAGCGGGACATACCTGCTCAAGCACATCTCCTATGGCGGGATCTATTCGGCCGCCGCGGCGAGCATCGTCATCACCAACGCCGGCCTCATCGCGCGCAACGTGGTCGAGGAGGTGTTCGAGATGGCGCCGTTCACCGGCGACCATCAGGGCACGGAGCAGGTCGATGCGACGCTGCGGCTCGCAGCTGCGTTCGACCCGTTCTCGGTGCCGGACATCTTCGCCTACGGCGACGCCTTCCTCGGCGACAAGGGCTATATGGCGACCGGCACATACACCTTGCCGGACGTCACCGATCTCGGCGAGGTCCACACTTCCCGGCTGACGGCGGAGGTGGTCGCGCAGGGCCTCAATTCGCTCGCGGACGTGTTTGGGTATCCGGACATCTTCGCGGTCGACGACGTCTTCGGGGTCGAGCCGTCCGACTGGACGGTCGACGTGCAGGTCTCGACGACGACGGGCGACCCGGCGCAAGGCGACTGGTCGGACTGGTCGCGCCTCATCATGGGCGATTACACGGCGCGCGCCTTTCGGTTTCGCCTCGTCCTCGCGGCGACGGCGTTTGGGGTCACGCCGGAGGTCTCGCTGTTGCATGTGACGATCGACATGCCGGACCGGATCGACGCCGGGCGCGACGTCATCGTGCCGACCGCCGGCAAGCGTGTCTCGTTCGCCCCGCCGTTCCGGGTGGTCGATGGCCTCAGCCGGAGCGACCAGAACTTGCAGCCAGGCGATCGGGCGATCGTCACCAATCTCGGCCCGACCGGCTTCGACATCTCTTTCCAGAACAGCAGCGGCCAGGCGGTGCAACGCACCTTCGATTGGGTCGCCAAGGGCTACGGCAGACGGATCATCTGATGGCGCAGGCGACAGCAGACCAGAGATTGCTCCCGACGAGCGGCCCCATGGCGCCGATCATCACCGAGCTCCAGGCCAACCTCGAAGCCATCTACTCGCAATCCAGCGGCAGCACGGCACCGGCGAGCCCGGTCAAGGGCATGCCCTGGCTCGACACGACCACGGCGGCCAAGCCGCTGGTCAAGATGTACGACGGCGCGGCATGGGTCGTCATCGGCTCGATCGACCCGACGCTGCACACGTTCAAACCGGACGCGCAGGCCTCCGCGCTGCTCAAGGCTTACAATTCGCCGGATCTCGCCGGCCTCAGCCTTCTCACGGTGACCCTGCCGGCGGAATATTCGATGTTCCGGGTCAAGATTGTCGGGATCGCGCTGACCGCCGACGGCGTGATCCGCCTTCGGTGCGGGCCTGCCGGCGGATCGATCCATTCGGGCGCCAGCGACTACGCCTTCCAGGTCTATGGCAGGAGTTCTGTCGACGGCGCGGTGTCGGCCAACGGTGTCGCGAGCTCCGCCGACATCGCCGGCGCGGGTGGAAACGACGATCTGTCCGTTGATCTGACGCTGACCGATGGCGGCATGGGTGGGCGGTGGCGCGGCGCGGCTACCGTCGTCGGCAAGACCGGCAGCGGCGGTGATTACGCTCACTCGCGCGGCTTCCTCTGCAACCCGACCGGGGTGAAAAAGCAGTTGCAGTTCATCTTCACGCAGCCGGTCGTGTCCGGAAATATCCGCATCTACGGGGAGAACTGATGCCTCTGTACCAGATGGTCGATGGCGTGCGCGTCGAGATGACCGACGACGAGGAGGCCGCGTTCATCGGCGACGCCCCTTCCGATCCGGACTCAAGCTCCGGCGTCACGGCCTTGATCCCGGTCTTTATGCTCCGTCAGCGGATCGAGAAGCTGGGCATGTGGGACGATTTCGCGGCCTATCTCGCCCAGAACCCGGCCGAGATGCTGAAGGTCCTCACCCTCGAAAACGGCGTCGACCCTGCCTACCCGGCGATCGCCGCCGCCTTCCAAGCCATGTCCGTCCCGCAGGCTGCGCGGGACTATATCCTCGCATCGCCGTCCGTGGGGGTCCCGGATGTCCAACTCGCCGCTTAACGACGACGACACGCTGATGGCCTTCAAGGCCAAAGGCGATGGCAGGCAGCGGGCGTTCCCCGTCAGCTGGAAAACGCTCAAGTCCGCAATCCTAGCGCTCGTGCCGGCCAGCCAAGACTTCAGCCCTGCGATTGCTGCCGAACAGAAGGCCCGCGCGACGGCCGACAGCACTCTTTCGGACGCCGTTGCGGCCGAAGCGCAGAAGCGGGCCGCCGGCGATCAGGCGAGCGCGGATGCCATCGCGGCCGAAGCGAAGGCCAGGGCGGACGCGGTCAGTGCGGAAGCGAAGGCGAGGGGTGATGCCGACGCCGCCTTGGGGACTCGCGTCAAGGCGATCGAGGATAAGCCGCTCATCCGCATCGAGCGCTATACTGGCGTGGTCACCGGCTCCGCTGGCCTCGCGACGATCGACATCGCAAAGCCCTTCACCGCGCCGCCGATCGGCGCCGTCGTCACGACTTGGGTCGGCTCGCAGATGATCACCGGCACGGTCACGGCGACCATGAAGAGTTCGGCCATCGTGCAGGTCATGAAATCCGTCGCCACCGTGCTCATCGGCGCCTCGCCCTTCGGGGTCGCCCCGGCCGGGACACCGGTCACGATCGAGCTCATCGGCTACTGACGCCACCCTCCCACCACCCGATCCACCATCGCCCGCCTTGAGCGGGCTTTTTCATTCCGTCATCGACCGATATGGACGCCCGACCACGTGAGCGGGCTCCATGATCATCGACCGGCGGCATCTCCTCCAATCTATCGCCGGAGCGCTCACCATGGCCCGTGCCGCCGCACGCATCGCCGCCAATAAGTCTAAGGTCGCCAGCTATATCGGAGCGGGGATCATCCTCCCCGGCGGCGCGACGCCGACGATCAACAGCGTGACGATTTCGGTCGTCACCTCCGGGGCCTCCTGGGCTGCGCCGCGTTACGGCGACGTCTTTGAGGCGATCGTGGACGCCGTTGGCCTCAGCGCGGACGTCTATCCGATCTATTCGTGGCGCGCCGGGCCGCAGGGCACTGCGCCGCAGTCGCGGCAGTCGATGGGCGAGTTCGAAAAGCGCCTCTACGCGATCGACTCCTTCAACGGCCTGACCTCGCAGGTGTCCGTCTCGCTCTTCTCGAAGAGTCAGAACAAGGTCATTTTCGGCCCCGTCCACAGTATCGAAAGCGGCATCTTCTCGGGCGCCATCGACCTGCTCGACGGCTTCAACGGCCCCCTTTCCGAGTATGCTCTTGGCGGTGCAACGCTCAACGCGACGATCCTCACGTCGGGCCAGTTGGAGGGCGCCGGAATGCTCCACTGGGAGGGCAACGGCCTGCCCAGTGTGACCCCGCAAATCACCAAGAACACCGCGCTCAATATCGACCCGAGCGTCTACAAGAACATCATGATGGCGCTGGATCTCCAGTCGGAGAAGAGCCAGAGCCAAGTGGCTCTGGCATTCGGCCGCTCCGGCACCTACCAGTATTTCAGCCCCACGAGCCTCGGAAATGGCTGGCCCACGGGCAAGCGCGTCGTCGGCTCCAGTCAGCTCGAGTGGAATTTCCCCGCCTCCCATAAGGGCGTGGCGGCGACGACTTTCCGAACGAACCTGTCTTCGCAGCAGTCGCCCTACAACACCCGGCTCAACTTCGACGCTCTGATGGGCGCCAAGACCGGCTTTTGGCTCTTCGTTCTGAGCTTCGATGACGGTTTCCGGGACTCGTACGATAAGGCCTTCCCGCTGATGCAGGAGGCCGGTCTCGTCGGTCAGCTTTATCTGCCGTGCGGTCCGGGGCAGCGTATCGGCAACGACGAGCAGGGCGAGGGGCGCGTTAGCGACAAGCTATTGGTGTCGGAGGTCCGCAAGCTCTTCAACGCTGGATGGGCGGTTGGCATTGACGGGACGCAAGACGACCTGCCGATGACCGGCAAGACGATGGCCGACGTCAAGACGGGTATCGACACGATGCGGTCTTGGCTTACCGGCCTCGGCTTCCCCGACGACCATACCCGGGACCTATGCTATCCGAACGGCTACTATCGAGGAGACGCTGTGGGTTCCTTGCCGGCGGCGACCGGCGTCCCGATCATGGTCACGGATGGCACGGCGGTCGTCAAATTCCGAGACGCGGGCAATGCCAATGACGTGACGCTCAACGTCCCGAATGGCTGGACTTGCCGCGGGGCCAACATCCCCGATGGCGTGACGGTCGCCTCGGGCGGCGGCTCGGCGGTCTCCACAGTGACGCTTTCGCAGGCAATCCCGGCGCAGGCAAAGGCGGCGGATTTCATCGACAAATCGCTGCTCTACTATCCGCCGGCCATGCGCAACTTCCTGCGCGACCAATGCGGCATCCTGTCGGCCCGTACGACCGAGCAGGCGCTGTGGATGACGCGAGGCGGCCCTGGCGATCTGGCCCTCAATTTCCCGAGCTTCACGACCTCCGGGAAAAACTACTCCGACATGTTGCCCAACCTCAACATCCTCGAAAACGGCGGCTACACCGGCGGCTGCTACATCCACCAGCTGACGTCTACGGCCTCGGGTGGAATCAACTTCAACATCGACGAGTTCAAGCTTCTCCGCGACTGGCTCGGCAACGGACAGGCGCAGGGCAAGGGTAAGGTCGTGACCATGCCGACGCTGCGCCGGATGCACTGGGCCTCGACCGTCGCCAAGATGCTCGCGGCCTGACATCAACCCTCTCCCGTCTTCCACAGGCCGTCCACAGGGGCGGCCTTTCTCTTTGGTCCCTCCCGATGCGTCTCATCCCTGATTGGCGGCGCGTGCTCGCGCGCGCCTGGTCGATCCGCTTCAACGCGCTCGCCTTCTTGCTCTCCATGGCCGAAGTCGCGATCAGCTACCTCAACGGCTACCTTCCGATCCCGCCGGGCGCCTTCGCCGCGCTCGCCGGTCTGATCTCGGGCGCGGCGTTCGTGGCTCGCCTCGTCGCGCAGCGGGGGATCACCCGATGCCCGTGAGGATGGATCGCATCCGCGCCGCTGGTAGCTCCCGGCTGACCGCCGGCGTGGCGGGCGCCGCGCTCATGGGGCTCGCCGTCTCCGTCGTCGGCGGCTACGAGGGCGTGCGCTACAAGGCCTATCTGCCGACGCCCAACGACGTGCCGACGATCTGCTTCGGCGAGACGCGCGGCGTGCGCATGGGCGACACGGCGACGCCGGCGCAGTGCCGCGACATGCTGGGGCAGGGGCTCAAGGATTTCGCGGCGGCGATCGAGGTCTGCATGGTCTCGCCGCAGACGATCCCGGCCAAGACCTATGTCGCCTCACTCTCTCTCGCCTACAACATCGGCCAGACGGCCTTCTGTCGGTCGACGGTCCTCCGCAACCTCAACGCAGGCAAGTGGCGCGACGCCTGCGATGCGTTCCGGGCCTGGAACAAGCAGGCGGGCCGCGTGCTGCAAGGGCTCGTCAACCGCCGCGAAGACGAGCGCCGGCTGTGCCTTGAGGGGCTGCAATGATCGGCGCCTTCAAAGCGCTGGGCGACCTCGCCAAGGTCATCATCGGCTTTCTCGGCGGTTGCCTCCTCGCCTGGGCCGCCACCTACGCCTATGCGTCCTGGCGAATGGTCCCCGAGGCGAAAGAAGCCGGGGCGCTCGAAGAACGGCTAGCGTGGACCGAGGAGCAAAATCGCGCCCGCGCCAAACTCGAAGCCGATCGCCAAGCTGCTCAAAGCCGAGTGGATGAGATCGAGCGCGCCTATCACGAGCGCGACCAAGCGCGGCAAGCCGACATGGCCGAACTGGAAGAGGCCCTTGCGGCTGAGAGAACCAATGCGACACCCATCCCGACGCCGAGCCCCGGCGCTCCTTGCTCTTGCCGTCCTGCCGTGTCTCGGGGCGTGTCAGAGCGTCTCCAGAACATTGGTCGAGCCGCCGCGCCTCGCGACCGTCCCGCAGGTGCTCAAGCTCCCATGCGGTGATCCGGTGGCGATCCCGCAACGGGATCTGACCTCGGAAGAGGTGGCGCGGTTGTGGGGCCGCGATCGACAGGAACTCGGCATCTGCCGGGACAGGCATGGGGCGCTCGTCCGGGCGTCCGAAGCAATCGCAGCGCAGGGCGGCCAGCCGTCCGCCAAATGAAAGAGGCGAGGCGTCGTGCAGGATAATATCGACCTTCTCCGGAAGGACCACACCGCGCTCGCCTCCAGTGTGTCCATCCTCGTGAAGGAAGTCAGCGACCTCAAGATCGAAAAGGCG
The DNA here is from genome assembly GCF_014642635.1 of Aureimonas endophytica. Taxonomy (GTDB): domain Bacteria; phylum Pseudomonadota; class Alphaproteobacteria; order Rhizobiales; family Rhizobiaceae; genus Plantimonas; species Plantimonas endophytica. The sequence continues at coordinate 34,964 of NZ_BMIQ01000008.1, read as the reverse complement.
GTCGACGTGGAGCGAGACAAAAACCTTCAGGAGCGACTAACCAGGATCGAGAAGAGCATCGATGCACTCAGAGACATCGGGAAATGGGCGCTCACGTCCTTCGTCGGCGCCCTCATCGCCGCTATCGTCACGTTCGTGGTCAAAGGCGGACTCAGCGGAGGACCGCCGGGAACGTGACTGGACGGGGCCGCTTAAGGCGTTTCTCGGCACGGTCGCGGCGCTCTCGGTGCTCTACAGCTTCTTTATGCTCGGTCCAGCGCTGGAGACGCGATATTTCCCGGTCGTCTCGAAGCTCCACATCACCGAGGTCGACCCGGTGTCCAAGGGCATCAGCCTCGTCAGGGTCGAGTTCGGCAAGCTGCGGGATTGCGAATATCTCGGCATCGCTTGGTACGTCGGCCCCGAGGCCGGCGCCTTCGAGCGCGTCTCCATGGTGCCGATCCGTGATCAGGACGACACCTCGGCGCCTTCGCGACCTGTCGGCGTTCACCGCGCCGGGCCGTGGCGCGTGACGATCGACGCTGAGCAGGTGAGGGGCAAGAGCTACGTCAAAGCCTATCACCGGTGCCACCCTTTTTGGGTGACGACCTCAGACTTTTACCCGTGAGGTCCCCGACCTCGGGTCCAGCCTGTCCGGCCACTCCGGTGGTCGCCAGCCGGCGAGCATCCACTCCATGACGCGCCCGGCGATCGGGTTGAGCGGCCGGTCGGATGAGGCATCCTCCCAGTAGCGCACCGAGCGCTCGGCCGAATCGAGGATGCGGGCAAGTTGCGAGATGGAAAGGCCCAGCGTCTGCCGGGCCTCCTTGAATTCAGCGGGGGTCATTACCAGGCGCCACCAACCCACGGCGCGAAAGCCTCATTGAAGCGCTTTTCGTGCTCTGCAGCATACGCTTCAAGAAAAGCTTGCTCGGTCTCCATGCCCTGGGCATGAAGCTCTTCGCGCAGATCGTCGTCCATGAGGTTGACGGCGGCGTCGAAATTGATGCTGCGACCGTTGATGTCGGTAACAGTGGTCATTTCAGCTACTCCATTTTGGCGGGCTCTATTGCCCTGCTGACAACCAAAGATATAGGCACATTGTGCCTATGTGTCAACGGCTATTTTGGGTCGATGCGCTGGTATTCGAACCACGTTGACTCCCCGCGCACCGTCGCGCGGCCGGTCTCCTCAAGGCTCTGCCGCATCGCCTCCGCGTCTGCCTCCGTCAGATTGTAGCGGACATACCGGATGAGGTGATCGAGATCGATGACAGCCGCCTCGCGGCTCCCGCCTTTCCAGTGCTCCGTGATTTTGATCTGCATCGCCGGGCCCTTGCCGAATCGCTCCGTCTGTTCTCTCTCCGTTCTATGAGCCGGAGCCGATATCACAAGAGCGCCACGCTGGCGCAGTATCGCGACTGGAGACAGATCGCGACCGTCTCGTGCAACCTCTGCCGGGGCAAGCGGCACTATCTGCCGGCAGATCTGATCGAGCTCCTCGGCGACATGGAGACGGAGCATCTGGAGCGCCGCATGCGGTGCGAGGCGTGCGACCGCAACGACTATCTGCACGTCCGCTTTTGGTCGCCGATCGCAGGAGACGACTACCCGATCACCATCCGCCGGCTGGAGCGGGTCGAGACGATACGGCGGCCGGTGTGGAGGGATGAGCGGCGGGGGTGATGCAAAAAATCTGCAAAGTCGCATATTTCAGGATGCCGACGATCCCTGCAACCGATTGTCGATGCTGATGATTTAGGCTATGTCAGACCTCGGGTCGATTCCCCTGCTAAGGGCGTATACGGGAAACCGTATCGAGGGTTCGAATCCCTTCTTCTCCGCCATTCCGACAATCAAGCAATTCGATCGTTGCCTGCCGTCGCCTGTGCGACGAGTATGGACGCGCCGCTTGGTCGCGCCGATGCGTGAGACCACGGAGAACGAGGCGGAAGGATCGCTGCTCGTTGAGCGTTGACCGGCCGCGCGTCGCCTTATCGGCCGCTTTCGCGCGCGAGAAGCGCCTTACGCTCGGACAGCGCTTTCGCGATGGCGAGGGTCAGCCGGCCGAGGCAGACTCCGATGGCCGCGCCGAGGGCCTTGTAGGAGGCGTCGGCGAGCTGCGGATGGCGGCTCGCGGAGAGATATTGCAGCGTCTCGATGCCGAAGGCAGCCAGCGGAAGCAGGATGAGTAACGCGAGTCCGCGCTTCGGATAGGCGAGGGCGAAGGCGGCGCCGAGCAGCGCGAAGGCCAGCGCGCGGTCCAGATTGACCGTCGTCTCCGTCGGCGGACGCAGCCCGATCGGGCAGACGGTGACGAAGACGATCGCGGCGATCATGCCCCAGGCGACGAGCTTTGAAAGATGCGCGAGACGAACCATGCGGTGATCATAGCCGGTGAGAAGTTGTCATCCAGTTGTCGCAATGCATCGCTGCCATGCAGCGATCCGACGGCGCGGGCAGTGCCCAGGCAAGAGTTCGTGATCTCGGCGGTGAAGTCGGCTGCCCGATCGGGCGCCAGCCTCTTTCCAACAATCGCGGTTGGTGACGCGCGCGACGGGACATTGAAGATCGATGTCCATGCCTTGGAAGGCACTGAGGATCTCGCAGCGAAGTCTTAACGTCACCGAGGGAGAAATCGGTGCGCGGACAAGCAGGATGGCGCCAATCCTACCGCCGGCATGCTAGCTTGGCGTGACGCTTTCGAGAGCCTCGTGGCGAGACCGAGGAAGCTCGGTTGCCGCATCGGTCGGGGTCGCGCCCGAATTCGCAAGCCCGTCGTCCGATCGGTGGCCGCGTCGTTCGCCATCCGGTCTCGTCCGTCGCGGAGCAGGCATGGTGCCGCAGCTGTCCACCGATCCTCGACCGTCCACGGCCTTGATGGGCTTGCGGGCGCTGGCGCCGATCATGATCTTCACCAGCCACTGGACGGAAGGGCTGATCGACAATCCCTTCTACCAGCAGCAGCTGAGCATTGACCTCTTCTTCGCCGTGGAGGGGTTTCTCGCCGCGAGCCTCCTGGAGCGGGAGGGCCAGGAGGCGCCGCTCCGCAGGCTCGTGGGGCAGCGGGTGGCGAAGATCTATCCGCTCTATCTTCTTGGCCTGCTTCTCAGCCTCGGCTTCGCGGCGCTCTTCGCCGCGATCGGTTTGCCCCTCTGGCCGGCCGACGTGCTGCGGGGGGCCGTCGTCTGGAACAGCGTCCTGCTGCCGAGCTTCGCCGATCCCGTTTTCGTATTTCCGCTCAATCCGCCGACCTGGGCGATCGCCCTCGAAATCTATGTCTTCGTCCTGTTCTGTGCCCTGCGGCACCGGCTGAACCTGCCGGCGCTGGTGGCCATCACCGGCCTGTCGGCGGGCCTCTGCCTGCTTCTGTCGGTCTTGGCGCGCGATCCGAATATGGGGTTCGGCCCGCAGTCCTATTGGGGCGGCTATCCGCGCTGCCTGTTCGGCTTCTTCGTCGGCGTGCTGCTGCATCGGATCGTGCGGCGCTGGAGAGCCGTCCTGCCGCACCTTCACCCGCTGCTGATCTGGGGCGCGTTCCTCGGCATTCTCAGCCTCAGGGTCCATGCCATCGGCTTGCCACTGCTCGTCACCGCCGTGCCGCTTCTCGTCGGGCTCGCGGCGCTTGCCAGCGAGCCGGCCTGGTTGCGCCGACTGGGGCAATGGAGCGGCCAGCGCGCCTATGGCCTCTATCTTCTCAGCTATCCGATCCTCGTCGGCTTTCACGGCGCGGTGGCGAGCTTGGGCCTCACCCCGCAAGGACTTGGCCTCCTCGCCTATTATCTCGTTGTCCTGGCGACGATCGTGCTCGCCGCGCATGCCACGGTCGGGCTGCCGGATCGGGTGTCGCGGTTCTTCAAGGGAACGCGGCCGGACCTCCTGACCCGGCGCTCGCCTTGAAGGTGCATCGGGGCCGGCGCCGCCGGCCCCGCGATCGTCAGGCGAAGGGGCGCGCGGCCGGCGCCGAGGCGCCATGCGCGGCGAAGGCCGGCGTGAAATCGGGCGCCAGGATGCCGCGCGCCTCGGCGAAGGCGATCAGCGCCGCGCGGGCGGATTCCGTGCCGGCCCGACCGTTCATCGCCGACCGGCAGGCTTCGAGAGCTCTGCCATGCGCGGGACCGCGCAGGCCCGCCGGGCAATTGTCCAGGAAGACGAAGGCCTGAGTCGGCGAGGCGACGGGACGGGGCACATTCACCCCGACATAGATCCAGACAGGCTCCTCGAACTGATCGGGCTTCACGGCAATCTCCAGAACTCGTTGGCCATGCGATCGCGGACGCGAACGTGAGAAGGGTTCTGGCGCCCGGCGGCGCGGCTTCAAGACGGCGACAGGCGACGGCGGAAAACTGAACCGATTGAAATATTTGGCCGGGCTGGCGAAAGCGCTGTCCGATCGGCGCCGCGCTCCTGTCCGGCCCCATGAGACGCGCGGTCGCCGGACCATCGAGGCCGCGACCGGGGCGATGCGCCGTGCCCCGCCGATCCTTATCGCCGGGTTGCGCAGGGCCTTGCCCGCTTAGCGATTGGTTCAGTGCGTTCGCGAGACACCAGCCTCGGTTAATGCCGGAAGGGCATCGATTAACCATTCCTTAGCAACGAAACATGTAGCTTTTCCGGGATGGGTTGAAGTCCCGGCCGAGCTCCGAACCGAGGCCGGTGGGACGAATGGGTGAACCGCCCGACGGAAGAAGGATGCTGATGCGACCGTCCGATCTCAACGTTTCGGGGAAGATCGGCCTCGCATTCGCTGTTCTGGTCGTCGGTGCCGGATGCATGGGCTTTGCGATGCGTCATGAGATGCAAAGCGCCGGCTCGGCTTTCGAGCGGAGCGGCGCCTATTCCGAAATGATGGCCGCCGTCGAGTCGGCCCGGCAGGCGACGAGCGCCGGCGAAAGCGCGCTGCGCGGCTTCCTCGCGACGCAGGACGCGCCGCTCGCCGCCGAGGTCCGGCGCGAGGGCGAGGTCTTCGGCTCGGCCGTCGCGCGGCTGCGGGATCTTGGCGCCGGCGATGCCGAGGCGGCGCGGGCCGTCGACGGCATCCAGAACGCGATGGCCGAATGGCGGGCGAATGTCGGGGAACCGATCCTTGCCGCCGCCGCGAGCGACGCGACCTATGCCGACGCGCTGTTCGTGATGAAGTCGGGCACCGATGCCAAGCATGGCGCGGCCGTGGCGCGGGCGATCGACGAGGTCGCCGGCCTGATCGCCCGCCGGGCCAACGCCGATCGCGCGAGCCTCGCCTCGGCGGGCGGGCGGCTGGATGTCGCGCTCTATGCCGGCCTCGGCATGGTCGCGGTCATGGCGCTCGGCCTCGGCTTTCTTCTGGCGCGGGGCATCGCGCGTCCGTTGCGCGGGCTGGGGCAGGCGCTCGAAGGCGCCGAGAACGGGGCGGCGCCCTTCGCCGCGCGCGGCGACGAGATCGGCAAGGTGGCGCGCGCGATCGAGGGCTTCCGCCAGACGGTCGCCGACCGCGCCTCGGCCGCGCAGGACGCCGAGCGGGCGCGCAGCGCGCAGGCGGTGGCGGACAGCGAGAGGGTCGTCGCGGCGCAGGCGCGGGCGGAGGACATTCGCGGCTTCCTCACCGCCATCCAGACTGGCCTGGAACGGCTCGCCGCCGGCGATCTGACCGTGCGCATGGACCCGGCGGCGACGCCCGAATTCGAGCCGACGCGGGCGAAGTTCAACGAAAGCATCGTCGCGCTCGAAACGACGATGACGGCCGTGGTTCAGGCGATCGGCTCGATACGGGTCGGGCTGGACGAGATCCACGTCGCGACCGACGATCTTGCCCAGCGCACCGAGCAGCAGGCCGCCTCGCTGGAACAGACCGTCGCGGCGCTGTCCGAAGTGGCGCGCGGCGTCCACGCGGCGGCCGAAGGGGCGAGCGAGGCGCATGAGACGGCGCTGACCACCACCGAGACCGCCGATCGCAGCGGCGGCATCGTCACGCGGGCGATCGCCGCGATGTCGGAGATCGAGGAATCGTCGAGCCGCATCGGCCGCATCATCGGCGTCATCGACGAGATCGCCTTTCAGACCAATCTTCTGGCCTTGAATGCCGGGGTGGAAGCCGCCCGGGCCGGCGAGGCGGGGCGCGGCTTCGCCGTGGTGGCGCAGGAAGTGCGCGGCCTTGCGCAGCGCTCGGCCGACGCGGCCAAGGAGATCAAGACGCTGATCTCCGCCTCCTCCTCGCAGGTGGTGCGGGGCGTCGAGCTCGTCACCGCCTCCGGCGACAGCCTGGCCGAGATCGTCGCCCAGGTCGGCGACATGGCGAATGTCGTTTCCGAGATCGCCCGCACGGCGGGCGAGCAGGCGGTGAGCCTGAAGGAGATCGCCACCGCCTCCGACCAGATGGACAAGGTCACGCAGCAGAATGCCGCGATGGTCGAGCAGACGACGGCGGCGGCGCAGGACCTTTCGATCGAAACGCGCGAGCTGTCGCGGCTCGTCGCCCATTTCAAGCTGCAGGCCGGCATCGAGCCGCCCCTGGCGGGGCGTCGGCGGCCGCGTCCGTCCGCCGCCCGACCGGCGGCCGAGACCGGCCATCACGCCGGGGAGCCGGTGCCGCAGCTGCGCCATGCCGGACGGGGCGCGGTCCCCCGTTCGGTGTCCCGATATGCCGAGGAAAGCTGGGAAGACTTCTGATGCCCCCACGCAAGCCATCGACTCGCGGCACCGCGAGCTACGACCTGCCGGCCGTTCTCGACATCAAGGCGGCCTCGCTGCTGCATCACGAACTGAGCGGGCTGCGCGGCAAGCCGGTCAGCTTCGACGCCTCGCAGGTGCAGCGCCTCGGCGGCCAGTGCCTCCAGGTGCTGCTCGCCGCCGTCGCGGCCTGGAAAGCCGACGGCAAGGCGATCACGGTCGGCACGTCCTCGAAAGGCTTCGAAGAGGGGCTCGCCCTCCTTGGCTTCACTGTCGAAACCCTTTTGGCCCAGGAGGCCTGACCCATGGCTCTGACCATTCTGACGGTCGATGATTCCCGCACGATGCGGCAGATGCTGTTTCAGGCGCTGAACGGGGCGGGCTTCAACGTGGTGCAGGCCGAGGACGGCGTGCATGGCCTGGAAGTTCTGGACGGCATGGACCTGCCGGACGTGATCGTGACGGACGTCAACATGCCGCGCATGGACGGTCTGGAATTCATCGAGCATGTGCGCGCCGATGCCGAGCGCCGCGCCATCCCCATCCTGGTGCTGACCACCGAAAGCGATGCCGAGAAGAAGGCCCGCGCCCGCCGCGCCGGCGCCACCGGCTGGATCGTCAAGCCCTTCGACCCCGTCAAGCTCGTCGACGCCATCAACCGCGTCGCCGCCTGAGCCGCAAGCCGACCGGCCCGGTCGGCATCCAATCCGTCCCGAAAGCAGCGCCGGCCAGGGCAGCGCCGGCCTCTTCGGGATCTTCAATCGACGTGACGTCAAGGGAACTCGTCATGGATGCGATGGCAGAAATTCGGCAGACATTCTTCGAGGAATGCGCCGATGGCCTCGGCGAACTCGAAGCCGGTCTCCTCGCCATGGAGAACGGCACGGCCAATTCCGACACGGTAAATGCCGTGTTCCGTGCCGTCCATTCGATCAAGGGCGGCGCCGGCGCCTTCAATCTCAACGAACTCGTGCAGTTCGCCCATATCTTCGAGACGACGCTGGACGAGCTGCGCTCGAACCGCATGGCGGCGACGCCGGACGTCCTCAAGGTCATGCTGCGCGCGGCCGACGTTCTCGCCGATCTCGTGACGGCGGCGCGCGACGGCGGCACGCCGAACGCGGCCCGGACGGCGAGCGTGACGGAGGAGCTGACGGCGCTGGTCGGCGGCAAGGCCGGCGCGGCCCCGGCCGCCGCCCCGAGCGCCAGCTCCGAGGTCGTCTATGACGACGGCATGGACGGGCTCGATTTCACGCCGGTCTGCGTCGATCTCTCGGACATGTTCGGCGGCGACGGGGCGTCCTCCCGCTTCCGCATCACCTTCAAGCCCCGGGCCGAGCTCTACGAGAAGGCCAACGAGACGTCGCGCCTGATCCGCGAGTGCCTGGCGCTCGGCAGCGGCATGGTGTCCTGCGACGTGAGCGAGCTGCCGGCCTTCGGCGAGCTCCAGCCCGAGGGCGCCTATCTCGCCTGGACGATCGATCTGACGACCGCCGCCGAGGAGCGCGCGATCCGCGAGATCTTCGAATTCGTCGAATGGGACTGCGACCTGACGATCGAGGCGGTCGAGGCGGGGGCCGATGCCGGCGAGATCGACGGCGCGCTGGCCGCGCTTCTCGCGCAGATCCAGGCCGATTCGCCGAGCCACGGCATCACCGACGACGATGACGACATGCCGGTCGTCACGGCCGCGCCGGCCCCCGCGCCGGTGGCCGCCGCCGCGCCCGAACCGGCCGCTTCCGCGCCGGCTCCCGCCGCGACGCCGGAGCCGCCGCGCGCCCGCGCCGCGCCGGCCGCGGCGTCCGCCGAAGGCGCCGGCGGGCAGGCGCCCGCCACGATCCGCGTCGATCTCGACCGCGTCGATCGCCTGATCAACCTCGTCGGCGAACTGGTGATCCATCAGGTCATGCTCTCGCAGCGCGTCGCCCAGGCGGGCCTCGCCCGCGCCTCCGACGTCGCCATGGGCATGGACGAGCTGGAGCAGCTGACGCGCGAGATCCAGGACAGCGTCATGGCCATCCGCGCCCAGCCGGTGAAGTCGGTCTTCCAGAAGCTGCCGCGCCTCGTGCGCGAGGTCGCCGACATCACGGGCAAGCAGGTCCGTCTGGTGACGGAAGGCGAGTGGACCGAAGTCGACAAGACCGTCATCGAGCGCCTGTCGGACCCGCTGACGCACATGATCCGCAACGCCATCGACCACGGCGTCGAGGTGCCGGAGAAGCGTCGCGCCGCCGGCAAGTCGGAAGAGGGCACCGTCCGCGTCGCCGCCATGCACCGCTCCGGGCGCATCGTGATCGAGATCTCGGACGACGGCGCCGGCATCAACCGGGCCGTGGTGCGCAACATCGCGGTGACGAAGAACCTCATCCCGGCCGATGCCGTCCTCACCGACGAGGAAACGGACAACCTCATCTTCCTGCCGGGCTTCTCGACCAAGGACGTCGTTTCCGAACTGTCGGGCCGCGGCGTCGGCATGGATGTCGTGAAGCGCTCGGTACAGGCGCTCGGCGGGCGCGTCTCGATCTCCTCGCGGCCGGGCGAGGGCTCGGTCTTCACCATGAGCCTGCCGCTGACGCTCGCCGTCCTCGACGGCATGATCGTCACGGCCGGCGAGCACACGCTGGTCGTGCCGCTGACGGCGATCATCGAGACGCTGAAGCCGAAGCCGGGCGAGGTGCGCAATTTCGGCCGCGGCCAGCGGGTCATCTCGGTGCGCGACCACTTCCTGCCGCTCGTCGACGTCGCCCAGCGGCTCGGCTACCGCTACGACCAGACCGATGCCGAAGGCGGCGTCGCCATCCTGGTCGAGACGGAGAATGGCGGACGCTCCGCGCTTCTCGTCGATGCGATCCAGGGCCAGCGCCAGGTCGTGATCAAGAGCCTGGAAACGAATTACGGGCATGTTCCTGGTGTGGCCGCCGCCACCATCCTCGGCGATGGCCGCGTCGCTCTCATTCTCGATATCGACGTCGTCGCCGCGACGGGTCGGTCCGAGCAGCACTATTCCGGCATCAACCTCCAAGCGGCGGAGTAATTCGCATGTCACGAACGAAAGCCATCGAAAACGGCGCGGCCGAGGAGCTCATCGCCTTCCGCATCGCCGAGCAGGAATTCTGCGTCGACATCCAGTCGGTGCGCGAGATCCGCGGCTTCGCGCCGGCGACGCCGCTGCCGCACTCGCCCTCCTTCGTGACGGGCGTGATCAATCTGCGCGGCACGGTCCTGCCGATCATCGACCTCGCGGCGCGGCTCGGCTTCGGCCGGATCCAGCCGACCGCCCGGTCCGTGATCATCGTCGTCCGGGTCAACCAGCAGCTCGTCGGCCTGCTCGTCGATGCCGTGTCCGACATTCTGACGGTCACGGACGAGCTGTTGCAGCCGACGCCGGAAGTCGGCTCGGAACTCGCCAAAAGCTTCGTGCGCGGCGTGATGGCGATCGAGGGCCGCATGATCTCGCTGATCGCGCTCGACGGCGTCCTGCCGCAGGTCGAGATGGCCGCCTGAGCCGGTTCGCCCGATCTCGCGCCGCCATCTTCGGCCGGACCCGGTTCGGCGCGCCCGAGGGCGTCGCCGCCGGTCCGCGCGAGAAAGGGCAGGGCCGCCCGACCGCCAGTGCACTTGAGGCATTCCCGTGCTGAACACCAAAGCCAGAAGCTCGGAACGGCCCGCCGTTGACGGCGAATTTCTCCTGACGGAGGCCGATTTCGACACGATCGCGCGCATCCTCCACGAGGATGCCGGCATCCTGATCCCGCCCTCGAAGACGACGCTCGTCTATTCGCGGCTCGCCAAGCGGCTGCGCGCCCTCGGGCTCGGCAGCTTCCGCGACTATTGCGCCCTGATCGCCGGCGAGAGCGGCGCCGGCGAGCGCATGACCATGATGGCGGCGCTGACGACCAACGTCACCAGCTTCTTCCGCGAGAATCACCATTTCGAGCATCTGCGCTCGCATCTCCTGCCGCCGCTGCTCGCCAATGCCAAGCGCGGCGGCCGGGTGCGGATCTGGTCGGCCGGGTGCTCGAACGGCCACGAGCCCTATTCGATCGCCCTGACCATCCTGTCCATGATGCCGGATGCCGCCGAATACGACGTGCGCGTCCTCGCCTCGGACATCGATCCGAACGTCGTCGCCTTCGGCCGCGCCGGGATCTACGACGAGGACGCGATCGCGGCCGTGCCGCAGGAACTGCGGCGGCGCTGGTTCAGCGAGACGCGCGGCGGCGGCGGCGATACGCGCCGCTTCGAGGTGGACGAGGCGCTGCGCACCATCGTCTCCTTCCGCGAGTTGAACCTCATCGGCGACTGGCCGATGAAGGGGCGCTTCAACGCCATCTTCTGCCGCAATGTCACGATCTATTTCGATCAGCCGACGCGCGAGCGCATCTGGCGCCGCTTCTGCGACTACATGGAACCGGGGGCCTGGCTCTATATCGGCCATTCCGAACGCCTGACCGGACCCTGCCAGACCTTCCTCTCCTATGAGGGGACCACCGCCTATCGCTTCCAGTCGGGAGATGGACGATGACCCCGGTTCGCGTTCTCGTCGTCGACGATTCCGCCACCATGCGCGCCCTGCTGCGTCGCTCGATCGACGGCGCCGACGGGATCGAGGTCGTCGGCGAGGCGTCCAATCCGCTCGATGCGCGCGAGAAGATCAAGCAGCTCGACCCGGACGTCATCACGCTCGACATCGAGATGCCGAACATGAACGGCCTCGAATTCCTGTCGAAGATCATGCGGCTGCGGCCGACGCCGGTGATCATGGTGTCGAACCTCACCCAGCCCGGCGCGGCGGCGACGCTGACGGCGCTGGAGATCGGCGCCTTCGACTGCATCTCGAAGCCCAACGGCGCCCAGGGCAACACGTTCGAGACGCTGCCGCCGATGATCCGCGAGGCGGCGAAATCGAAGCGCCAGCTCGCGACCCGCGTCGCGCCGAAGGCGCCGAGCCCGAGCGCCGTCGAGGCCCGGCCCTCCGTCGCGCGCCATGGCGGCTGGCCGGACATCATCGGTGTCGGCTCTTCGACCGGCGGCGTCGAGGCGCTGATGAATCTTCTCTCCGGCTTTCCCGCCGACTGTCCGCCGACGCTGATCGTGCAGCATCTGCCGGCGGCCTTCACCGGCTCCTTCGCCGCGCGGCTGAACCGCATCTGCAAGGCCGAGGTGGCCGAGGCGCAGAATGGCGAGGCGATCGCGCCGGGGCGCGTCTATCTGGCGCCGGGCGGCAAGCATCTGGCGGTGAAGGGAAGGGCGGGCGTCGGCCTGCGCTGCATCCTGACCGACGAGGACACGGTGCAGGGCCATCGCCCCTCCGTCGATGTGCTCTTCCATTCGATCAGCGCTGCCGGGATCCGCAACATGACCGGCGTGATCCTGACCGGCATGGGACGCGACGGCGCGGACGGTCTGCTGGCGATGCGACGCCAGGGCGCGCGCACCATGGCGCAGGACGAGGCGACGTCGCTCGTCTACGGCATGCCGCGCGTCGCCTTCGAGATCGGCGCGGCCGAGCGCCGCGTCCCGCTCGGCCGGATCGCCGAGCAAATCTTCGCATGACCAAGACTAGACGAAACGGGTCGGTCGCGCAACCAAAAGTCGGGTTTGGAGACGAGTTTTCCGTCGCTTTTACCCGTTCGTCAACGATCCGTTGGCAGGTTGGGCATTATGATACTAGCCAGGTATCGAATGCCGGCGATCAGGGGATCATCTGAAAGGACAGCAGGCCATGAGCCTCAGGGCACAATTGAAGGTCATGATCGTCGACGATCAGCGCACCAGCCGCATGCTGATCCGCGACGCCCTCGACCAGCTCGGCATCCGCAACATCGTCACCGCCGAAGACGGCGAGCAGGCCCTGAAATCGATGATGGCCTCGCCCTGCCACATCGTCATCTCCGACTTCAACATGCCGAAACTCGACGGCCTCCAGCTCCTCCAGGCCATCCGCTCCTACGCGCCCACCAAGAAGGTGCCCTTCATCATCCTCTCGGGCCGCGGCAACAAGGAGCTCGTCCAGAAGGCCGCCGCCCTCGGCGTCAACAACTTCCTGGTGAAACCCATCACCGTTCCCGTCCTCCAGAAGACGATCGAAGCGGTCGTCGGGCGATTGGCATGACCCGTACACCCGGAAACTGGCGGCGCGTCCACATCATCCAGGGGGAGGCGAAGGTCGATACCGACCCGGACGTGGTGATGACCACGCTTCTCGGCTCCTGCGTCGCGGCCTGCATTCGCGATCCCGGCGCCGGCGTCGGCGGCATGAACCATTTCCTCCTGCCCGGCGACATGAATGCCGGGGCGCAGACGCAGTCGGAATCCTATGGCCTCTATCTGATGGAGCTCCTGGTGAACGGCCTTCTGAAGAAGGGCGCGCGCCGGCACGCGCTGGAGGCCAAGCTGTTCGGCGGCGCCCGCACCGTCGACGGCCTGTCGGATATCGGCGCCAAGAACGGCGCCTTCGCCAAGCGCTTCCTCGAGATGGAAGGCATCGCCTATGTCGGCGGCGATCTCGGCGGCGACCAGGGGCGGCGCATCGAATACTGGCCGCATAGCGGCCGGGCGCGGCAGATCCTGATGGAGAAGACCGTCGCCGCGCCGCGCCGTCCCGTGGCGCCCGCGCCCGCCTTCCGCCCCGCGCCGATGCCGGCGGGCGGCGATCTCGAACTCTTCTGATCCGAAGCTTGCCACCGGCTGAACACGAAGGACCCCATCATGGCCGTTGGAACAGTGGTGAGACTGCTCTCCGTCCTGTCCGCCGAATGCGACGAACTCGCCCTCCGGGTCGATGAGATGCACCGTTTCCTGCCCGATGCGAGCGGCAAGCGGCAGGCGAGCGACGACGACCTGATCACCGCCGCGCAGGATATCGACTTCGTCCAGCAGCATCTGGCGGAACTGGCGCAGTTCCTGATGCTGATGGCCGAATGGACGCCGGGCGACCTGCCGCTCGACATGGACGGACCCTTGCAGTCCATCCGCCTTTCGGATCTGCGCAGCCGGCTTTCCGGCGACGACGGCTCGACCGATACCGGGCCGAAGGTCCGGGCCGGCGAGTTGGAGATGCTCTGAAGGGCCAGCCTCAGCCCTTGCGGCTCGTGCCGTAGCCGAGTCTTGCCGCCGCCTTCGGATCGACCGGGGGCGGCGGCCCGAGGAAGGCCGGTACGACGATGAAGGCGGCGAGCAGCGTGAAGACGAGCGAGATGGCGAGCAACTCGCCCATGCTCGACGTGCCTGGATGGCTCGACGCATAGAGGCTGCCGAAGGCGACGCCCGTCGTCAGCGCCGAGAAGAAGATCGCCCGCGTCAGGCTGGAGGCCAGGACGTCGGTGATGCCCGCCCGCCAGGCGATCAGATAGTAGATGTGGAAGGCGACGCCGACCCCGAACATCAGGGGCAGGGCGATGATATTGGCGAAGTTCAGCGGCAGGCCGACGAGGCTCGCGGCTTCCAGCGTCAGGATGCCGGCGAGGACGAGCGGCCCGAGCGCCAGCACCACGTCGAGAAAGCGCCGCAGCGCCACCCAGAGGATGATGGTGATCACCACCAGGGCATAGAGCCCGGCCTCGGCGAAGGCGCGCACGATCGTATGGCCGCCCTCGATGATGCCGATCGGCGCACCCGTCGCGTTCGGCGCGACGCTGCGCACCGCGTCGGCGAAGCGGGCGATCACCGCATTGTCGTTGGAATTGCCGGCGGGCGAGACCTGAATGCGGGCCCGTCCGTCCGGCGCGATCCAGTCGGCGACGAGATCCGGCGGCAGGCTGGCGCGCGTCACCGGTTCGGCGGAAACGGCCGCGCCGATCGCCTGCATCAGGGCCGGGAAATTGGCGAAGACCGCCTGGCTCGCCCACTCGCGCACCTCGGGGCCCGCATCGGCGAGGCGCTCCAGCACCTGGCCGAGCGCCCCGGCCGATTGCGACAGCGCCGCTGCCTGCCGCAGCGAGCCGGCGGCGCGGCGGAGCGCGACGATCGTCTCGGTGTCGCTTGGGGGCGGCAGAGGCGCGCCGAAGGCCGGCGCCAGCGCCGCCCGCGCCGCGCCGATCGCGGCGAGCTTCGCCTCCTGCTCGCTCGGAACGAATGTCGCGAGGCTGACCGTGCCGGCGACTTCCGGCAGGGCCGCGAGCTTCGCGCTGACCGCCGGAATATCGGCCTCCGAGGGCACGAGGATGTCGAGCTTGTTCGGCGCGGTTCGCGGCGTCTTCGACAGGTCGATGAAGGTCGAAACCGATTCGACGCTCTGGCTGCGCAGGTTCATCGGATTGGAATCGAAGGGCAGCGTCAGAAGGAAGGGCAGGCCGGCGAGAACGAGGAGACCCGTCAGCACGATCACCAGACGGCGATGGCGGGCGATCCAGTGGTCGATCTCGGCGAGCGAGGCGGTCTCGATCGCCTCCCGCTCCGGCCGCGTGCCCATCACGGCGATGAGGGCGGGCAGCAGCGTCAGATTGGCGACGAAGGCGACGATCATGCCGATGCCGGCGATGAGGCCGAGTTCGGAGACGCCGCTGAATTCGGTCGGCAGGAACGAGAAGAAACCGGCGAGCAGCGACACGGCGGCAAGCGTCAGCGACAGGCGCACGCCGCGCGCGGCGCGCAGCAGCGCTTCCGGAATATGGTCGATGCCGAAGCGTTCGGCGCGATAGCGCACCGCGACCTGGATGCCGAAATCGACGCCGAGGCCGATGAAGAGGACGGCGAAGGCGACGGAGATGAGATTGAGCTCGCCGACCAGCGCGAGGCCGATGCCGGAGGTGACGACGAGGCCGGCGAGAAGCGTGATGAGCACCGCCGCGATCAGCCGGCCCGAGCGGAGCGCCGCGAAGAGGATCAGCGCGACGGCGGCGAGCGTCAGCGACAGGTTCAGCCCGGCATTTTCCGCCACCGTCGCGAATTCCTGGTCGGCCAGCGGCACCGGGCCGGTGAGGCGTAGCGTCACGCCTTCGGCGAGGACGCCCGTCTCGGCCGCGAGCTGGCGCAGGAGGCGGATCGCCGCGCCGCCCGGCTCTAGCGACTTGTAGTCGAGCACCGGCTTCAGCAGGACGATCGCCCGGCGGGCGCCCGGATCGGGTTCCGCCGAGAGGAGATCGCGCCAGGAGATCGGCTCGCTGCGTCCGTTTATCGCCTCGCGCAGGCTGCGCGAGAAGGCCTCGAATTGCGGGCCGGCATTGCGGAAGGCGTCCGGCTGGCGCGCCGCGCCCTGGAGCAGGCCGGTCAGCGCGTCGGCGAGGCCGCGCAGCGAGGGATCGCGGGCGAGGGCGACGAGGAGCGGCGCCTGCACGGTCAATTCGCCCGCCGCCTTGCGCACCGCGTCGAGCGGCTGGAGGAGCAGGCCGTTCCGCGCCAGGAAGGGCGTCGCGTCGGGGCGCGCGACATCGCCGAACATGTCCGGCCGGCCGCGCAGCGCCTCGGCGAGTTTCATGCTCGCCCGGTCGGTGGTCTCCGGCGTCGGCCCGTCGAGAACCGCGACGACGAGGTCCTGCGTCTGCGGAAAGGCCTTGGCGAAGGCGATCTCGTCCTGGCGATAGGGCAGGTCCGAGGCGATGAGGCGCGTCGTGTCGGTGTTGATGGCGAAGCGCGTCGCGGTCCACCAGGCGGCCACGCCCGTCGCGATGAGGGCGAGGACGATCACCAGCCAGGGATGGCGGATGCTCCGCGCGACGGCCGCTTCGATCACTGAACACCTCGATGGCTCGGGCGCCGCTTTCGGCGGGCGCGTCGCGCCGTCCCTACAAGCCGCCGCAGGCCGGATCAACGCTTGCCCGGCCATCGGCTTTCACGCTTTCGCGTCCGGGGGGACCTTGGCACCGCTGCCGCCTGCGCTCATTATGGCGGCGCAGCATCCCGGTTCGGTGAGCGATCCTTGTCCATTCCCCTTCGTCAGGCGGCCGCCGTCGGCAGCTATATCCTTCGTCAGCATCTGGCGGGCCGCAAGCGCTACCCGCTCGTCCTGATGCTGGAGCCTCTCTTCCGCTGCAATCTCGCCTGCGCCGGCTGCGGCAAGATCGACTATCCCGACGAGATCCTGAACAAGCGCCTCTCCTACGAGGACTGCATCGGCGCCGCTGAGGAATGCGGCGCGCCGGTGGTGGTGATCGCCGGCGGCGAGCCGCTGATCCACAAGGAACTGCCGCAGGTCGTGGCCGAACTCGTGCGGCGGCGGAAGACGACCATCGTCTGCACCAATGCGATCCTTCTCGAGAAGAAGATCGACGCCTACCAGCCGAACCCTTATTTCACCTGGTCTATCCATCTCGACGGCGACAAGGAGATGCACGATTCCTCCGTCTGCCGGGAGGGGATCTACGACAAGGCGGTGGCGGCGATCCGCCTCGCCAAGGAGAAGGGCTTCCGCGTCACGATCAACGCGACCTTCTTCAACAATGCCGATCCCGAGCGGATCGCGAATTTCTTCGACGAGGCCATGGCGCTCGGCCTCGACGGCATCACCGTCTCGCCCGGCTATGCCTATGAGCGCGCGCCCGACCAGCAGCATTTCCTCAACCGGACGAAGACGAAGGAGATCTTCCGCGACGTCTTCCGCCGGGGCGACGGCGGCAAGAAGTGGAGCTTCAACCAGTCCTCGCTCTTCCTTGATTTCCTTGCCGGAAACCAGACCTATCACTGCACGCCCTGGGGCAATCCGACGCGCACGGTCTTCGGCTGGCAGAAGCCCTGCTACCTTCTCGGCGAAGGCTATGCGGCGACCTTCAAGGAGCTGATGGAGGAGACCGACTGGGACGCCTACGGCACTGGCAATTACGAGAAATGCGCCGACTGCATGGTCCATAGCGGCTTCGAGGCGACGGCCGTGGAAGACGCCTTCCGCCGGCCCTGGAAGGCGGCGAAGGTGGCGCTTGCCGGCATCCGCACGGACGGGCCGATGGCGGCCGAGATCCCGCTCGACAAGCAGCGTCAGGCGGAATTCGTCTTTTCCCGCAATGTGCAGATGAAGCTGTCCGAGATGCGCGCGGCGAAGACGGCCGAGACCGCCTCAAAGCCCGAGGCGCGGGCCAAGGCAGCGGCGGACGCGGCCTAGAGCCCGCATCGCCCGCAACGTCGCGAGCGCCGTGCCGGGAAGCTGCAAGAGCTGGCCCGGCCGGTGGATCAGCTCCTCGCCGATCGCCGGCCAGTCGAGCCGGCCATCCGCAGCGACCGCGCGGATGGCGAGCGGCGGCAGATCGGCTTCCGCCGTGTCGCAGATGGCGCGCAAGACGATGAAAGGCAGGCCGCGCTCGGCCGCATAGGCTGCGGCGATCTGCGATTCGGTATCGACGGCGACGGCTCCCGTCTCCCGATGAAGTGCCGACTTGGCGGCGGCGGTCAGGACCGGCGCATCCCGGCAGGCCATCAGCCCACCAAAGATTGGAATGGCGGCGTTCTCCAGCTTTTCCAACAGTTTGCGCGTGATCGTGGAAGTGGTGTCCCAGGTTTGGTCGCCCGCTGTGATGCGATCGGGAACCACCACCATGCCCGGCGTCAGACCGGGGTGAAGCCCGCCGGCAAGACCGAAGCTGACCACCACCGCCGGAGGCTCCGTCAAGACGGCGAGCTTCGCCGGCAAGGCGGAGGGCGGCGCGGCGATGGCGATGACGCCGGGTCCCGCGACGATCCGCGCTTCGGCGGCGAGGCCGCTGACGACGAGAACGGGGCCCTGGTTGTGCGAAGGCGTCATCGCGGTATGGCGGGTGCTTCGCGCAAGGAGTGGAGACGCCTTCGGCCGATGCGTCCGCGCAGCGGAGGGGCCCGGTCTCACATCCCCACCGCGACGCGCCGGCTGTTGCTCTGTTGCAGGTTGCGGAAGCGCGCCATGGCCCAGAGCGGGAAGAATTTCGAATAGCCATGATAGCGCAGATAGAAGACGCGCGGAAAGCCGACGGCGGTGAAGCGCGTCTCGTCCCAGAGCCCGTCCGCGCCCTGCGCGCGCGCCAGATAGTCGATGCCGCGCGCCACGGCCGGATGGTCGACCCGTCCGGCGGCCATCAGGCCGAGCAAGGCCCAGGCGGTTTGCGAAGCGGTTGAAGGCGCGGCGACATAGCCTTGATAATCCATGCGATAGCTGTCGCCATCCTCGCCCCAGCCGCCATCGGGATTCTGGATGCCGGTGAGCCAGTCCGCCGCCTTCGCGAGGGCCGGTTCCTCAGGCGCGAAGCCGGCGGCGTTGAGGGCGCAGAGCGCCGACCAGGTGCCGTAGACATAGTTCGTGCCCCAGCGGCCGAACCAGCTGCCATCGGCTTCTTGTTCCTTCAGGAGATAGTCGACGGCCGCCTTCAGGCGTGGGCTCGTCGCAGGGGTCTCGCCGAGCTGCGCGAACATCGAGATGCAGCGGGCGGAGACGTCGGCGGTCGGCGGGTCGAGCAGCGCGCCGTGATCGGCGAAGGGGATGTAGTTCAGGTGGTGATGCGTGTTGTCGGCATCGAAGGCGGCATAGCCGCCGTTGCGGCTCTGCAACCCGCCGACCCATTCCGCGCCGCGCGCCACCGCCTCCTCGAACTCGGCGCCGGCCCAGCCCTGGCGCGCCAGACGGTCCATCGCCATGGCGACGACGGCGGTGTCGTCGAGATCGGGATAGTCGGGATTGGCATATTGGAAGGCCCAGCCGCCGGGCCGCACATCCGGCCGCGTTTCGGCCCAGTCGCCCTTATGGTCGAGCACCTGGAGCGGGCGCAGCCAGTCGAGCCCGGCCTTGGCGCGGTCGCTCGCCGCGCCGCCCGCCTCGATCAGGGCATGGGCGGCGAGCGCCGTGTCCCAGACGGGTGAGAGGCAGGGCTGGCAATAGGCCTCGGTTTCCCCGATGACCAGGAGACCCTCGATCGCGGCGCGCGCCGTGACGACGCGCGGATCGTCGCGCGGCACGCCGAGCGCCTCGTACATCATCACCGCATTGGCCATGGCCGGATAGATCGCGCCGAGACCGGAGGCACCGTTCAGGCGCTGGTCGACGAAGGCGACGGCGCGCGCGATCGCGCGTCGGCGGGCGGCCTTCGGAAAGCGCGGCTCGGCGCGTTGCAGCACGCGGTCGATGCCGCCGAAGATCTGCGACCAGGGCGCCACCTGGTGCGGCCCCTTCGGCCAGGACCGCACCTCGTCCGGCGGGGCGACGAAGAGTTCGGCGATGCCCGTGCCGCGCGGATTGGCCGCCTTCGGCTTCAGCGCCTGGAGCACGAGGAGCGGGACGAGCACGGTGCGCGCCCAGTAGGAGACCTTGGAGAGATGGAAGGGGAACCAGCGCGGCAGCGCCATGATCTCCACCGGCATGACCGGCACGCCGCGCCAGGGGATCTCGCCATAGAGCGCCAGAAGGATGCGGGTGAAGACATTGGCATGAGCCGCCCCGCCGCGCTGAAGGATCGCCTCGCGCGCCCGGCGCATATGCGGCGCGTCGATCGGATCGCCGATCATCTTCAGCGCGAAATAGGCCTTCACGCTGGCGCTCATGTCGAAAGCGCCCTCGGCGAAGAGCGGCCAGCCGCCATGGCTGCCCTGGATGCGCCGGAGATAGACGCCGATCTTCGCCTCCAGCGCGCGGTTCTCCTCGCCGAGCCAGTGCAGAAGGAGCACATATTCGGAGGGGATCGTCGCGTCCGCCTCGAGCTCGAAGCAGAAATGGCCGTCCGGCTTCTGAAGCTTGAGGAGGCCGGCGGTGGCGCGGGCGATGCGGTCCTCCAGCGTCACCGGCGAAGGCGGCGGTGCGGCCTCCGCTTCGGCGAAGGGGGCGAGGGAGGCGTCGTCGGAAAGAAAGTCGTCGGTCATGCGGCCATGCGGTTGTCGGCGCCGCGTTCCAGCCGGCGCAGGGCGTGGCTCGCCGCCTTGCGCCCGGAGCGGATCGCGCCTTCGATGGTGGCGGGAAGTCCGGTCTGCGTCCAGTCGCCGGCGAGGAAGAGGTTCGGATGGGCCGTGTCCGTGTTCGGCCGCCGCGCCACCTGTTCCGGCGTCGCGCGGAAGGTGGCGCGCTTCTCGCGGATGATCTGCCAGGGCGGCATCGGCTCGGCCGGCAGGCCGGCGACATGCGCCACCTCGCGCCAGATCTCGGCGGCGAGCGCCTCGCGCGGGCGGTCGAGCAGATGGTCGGCGCCGCTGATCGTCACCGACAGGCGGTCGGGAAAGGCGAAGATCCATTCGCTGAGGGAGTGGACGAGGCCGATCAGCGCCGGCATCCCGGCCGGCGGGGCGGTGCGGAAATGCGCGTTGACGATGGCGCGATGCTCCAGCGGCACCGTGAGGCCGGGGAGGAGCGAGGCCGCGATGCCGGGCGGCAGGGCGAGGATCACCGTATCCTCCTGGGCGAGCGGAACCTCGCCCGTCGCGAAGCCGAGTCCGGCGACGCGCCCGGCCTCGAAGCGGAGCGCGCGCAGAGCCGCGCCGAAGCGCACCGGCGCGTCGCGGCGCTCCAGGAGATCGACGGCCGGATCGACCAGGGCGGCGCCGAGGCCGTTCCGGGCGATCACCGGCCGGCAGGCCTCGCCGCCGAGCGCCAGCGTCTCGCGCATCAGATTGGCGGCGAGGCGCGCCGAAGCCTCGGCCGGGTCGGTGTTGAGGGCGGCAAGCAGCAGCGGGCGCCAGAGCCGGTCGTAGACCGGCCCTTCCGTCGCCATCACCGCGCCGAGCCGGCGGCGGGGGCCAGCGAGGAACAGGCGCAGCGGCGCGAGATAGTCGCCGGCGCGGCTCCCCGGCACCCGCCGGCGCGGATCGAAGATCCAGCGCGGCAGGCGGCCGGCATTCGGGCGCAGCACCCAGCGCTCGCCGCTCGCCAGATCCATGAAGGGAAAGGCGCATTCGGGCTCGACATGCAGCGCCGCCGATCCGCCGATCCGCGCCACATAGTCGAGCGCGGCATGGTTGCCGGACAGAAGCAGATGGTTGCCGTTGTCGATGGTGAGGCCGAGCGCCGCGTCGTGATAGGAGCGGCAGCGCCCGCCCGCCTGCGGGGCGGCCTCGTAGACCGAGGGCCGATGGCCGGCGGCGAGCAAGGTTTCGGCGGCGGCGAGCCCGGCGAGCCCGGCGCCGACGATATGGACGCGGCCGGCCATCAGAGAAGGCCGAATCTCAGCACCGCGCCCATCAGGTCGCGCTTGCGCTTGGCGATGCGCTGGCGCGGCGGCGCCCAGCCGCGCGCTGCGAGCCGTTCGAGCAGCGGCGCATAGGCGGCCGCCATCAGGCGCGGAGCGCGCACCCTGTCGCGCGGCACGCCGTCCATGATCGCCCGCGCCTCGGCGAAATGCCGGCGGCCCCGCTCGGCGAGAATGGCGCAGGGCTGCGTCAGGCGCGGATCGGCGAGGAGGTCGGGCAGGGCGAGGGCGCCAAGACCCGCTTCGGCGAGGAGTTCCCGCGGCAGGTAGAGCCGGCCCATCTCCGCATCCTCGTCCACGTCGCGCAGGATATTGGTGAGTTGCAGCGCGCGGCCGAGATGGTGGGCGAGGGCGAGGCCCGGCGCCTCCTCCAGACCGAAGACGCGGACCGACAGGCGGCCCGGCGCGCTGGCGACCCGGTCGCAATAGAGGTCGAGCGCCGCCTCGTCGGGCCGTTCCGTCTCGCCGCGCACATCCATCGCCATGCCGGCGATGATCGCGTCGAAATCCGCGCGCGCCAGCCGGAACCGCCGGATCGCCCCGGCCAGCGCCGCCAGGGAAGGGCGCGGCGCCTCGCCGGCATAGAGCTCGCCGATCGCAGCCCTCCAGCCCTCCAGCCGGCGCAGCCGCTCCTCCGCCGGCCCTGGCGTGTCGGCGACGTCGTCCACGGCACGGCAGAAGGCGTAGACCGCGTACATGGCGAGGCGCTGCTCGCGCGGCAGGATGCGCAGGCCGAGATAGAAGGAGCTGGAGACCGGCGGCAGGTCTTCCGCGCGCGGCTCCTCCTCGCCGGCGAAGCTCTCGTTGCGGATCGCGCCGAGACTCATGGCTTCGGCCCCGCCCGCCGGCGCCGGCGGGCCTTTTCGAGATCGCGGGAATCGGCATAGGCCGCCAGCATCGCGCGCACCGAGACCATGGCCGCCTCGGCCTTGCCGAGATGGACGCGCTCGCCGAGCGGGTCGCGCTCGCGCAGGCGGGCGACCAGCACTTCCGCCAGTCGCTGGATCGCCGCGATCTCCAGCCCCAGCCGGCGGTCGCGCACGTCGCGGGCGAGCGGCGCGCTGATCGTCAGAAGCGCCGCCGTCGCCTCGGCGAGCGCCGCGATCGTCTGGCGCAGTTCGCTCGTCGCCTTGGGCCGGGCGAGATCCTCGACCTTCGCGCCATGGGCTTGCAAGGTGTCGAGCGGCAGATAGACCCGGTCCAGTTCGCGATGATCCTTCGCGCAGTCCTGGAGATGGTTGATCACCTGCAGCGCGGCGCAGAGCGCGTCCGAGGCCTCCCAGGTCGACTGGCGCTCGCCATGCACGTCGAGCACGAAGCGCCCGACCGGCATCGCCGAAACGCTGCAATAATCCATCAGATCGTCCCAGTCGCGATAGCGCGTCTTCGTCACGTCCCGCCGGAAGGCGGCAAGGAGATCGCAGGGGTGGCGGGCGGAGAAGTGACGTTCGGCGAGGATCTGGCGCAGCGGCACGGCATGGGGCAGGTCGGCCTCGCCGAACAGCGTCGCCTCCATCGCGTCGAGCTGGCGCAGCTTCTCGTCCGGCTCCATCGCCGGATCGTCGGCGATGTCGTCGGCGGCGCGGGCGAAGCGGTAGAAGGCGAGGATCGCCGGCCGGTGGCGCGCGGCGACGAGGCGCGAGGCCACGGGAAAGTTCTCGCCGCGATGCGTCTTGGAAAAGGCCTTCTTCGCCGCGACCGTCATGTTCCAGCCGTCTTTCCCGGCACCGCCTGCAACCGTCCCTTCCAGGCCCCGCCACGGCCGCGCCAATGCTGGAGCGCCGAATCGAGCGTGAAGAGCGCATAGGCCGCAGCAATCGCAGGCAGCGCGGGCGCTGTCCACCAGGGCGCGCGATAGAACCGGACCATCGGCAGGAAGGCGAGGTTCATGCCGACGAAGGCGAGAAGGCCGAAAAGGCGCGCCGCGCCATGGCCGAAGAGCGCCGCAAGCGGCGGCACGAGGAAGACGAGGCCGAGGCCGGCGAGCGCGAGGACGAGGCGAAGCGGCGAATGGCGCAGTTCCGTATAGGCGGAGCGCGCCACCATGCGCCGGATGTCCGCGACGCGCGGATAGTCGCGCAGGCTCCGAACCTCGTCCGTCAGGCCGAGCCAGACCGGGCCCTGCCGCTTCATCAGCGCGCCGAGGGCGCAGTCGTCGATGAGGGCGCCGCGAATCGCGGCGAGGCCGCCGGCCGCCTCCAGGGCGCGGCGATCGACCAGCATCGAGCCGCCGGCGGCGGCCGCGCAACGTCGCTTCGGATCGCGCACCCAGGCGAAAGGGTAGAGCATGCGGAAGAAGAAGACGAAGGCCGGCACGAGCAGGCGTTCGGCCGGGCTCGTCGCCTTCAGCTTCACCATCAGCGAGGCGAGGACGGTGCCGCGCGCCGCCGCCTCGCCGGCGAGCCGCGCGAGCGTGCCCGGCCCATAGGCGATGTCGGCATCGGTGAAGAGGACGAGATCCGGCGTCTCGGCCTGGATTCGCGCCCAGGCCAGCCCTTCCGCCATCGCGGCGAGCTTGCCGGTCCAGCCCGCCGGCAGGGGCCGGGCGGCGAGAACGG
This sequence comes from Aureimonas endophytica, assembly GCF_014642635.1. GTDB lineage: Bacteria > Pseudomonadota > Alphaproteobacteria > Rhizobiales > Rhizobiaceae > Plantimonas > Plantimonas endophytica. The sequence goes on along the minus strand of NZ_BMIQ01000008.1, from coordinate 10,718 downwards.
TGAGGCGCTCGGCATGGCCGCTTGCCGCCGCGGCGCGCCGGGCGATCGCGGCGGTGCCGTCCTCGCTGCCGTCGTCGACGAGAAGCACGTGGAAGCGCCCGGCATAGGTCTGCGCGAGGAGCGAGGGCAGGGTGCGGGCGATGACCTCCGCCTCGTCGCGCGCCGGAACGACGGCGAGGATCGAGGGTGCCGGCCCCTCCGGCGCGATGCTCTGCCCCAGCATGTCCGGCCCCAGGCGCCAGAAGGCGCCCCGGCCGAAGAGGAGCACGAGCCAGGCGAGGAGGGCGAGACCGGCGAGGATCGTCATGCGATCATCCCTGCCTGCCGGAACCAGGCGAGCGCGTCGCCGATCGCCGCCTGATAGGGCCGGCTGCGATAGCCGAGCTCGCGCCGCGCCTTCGCATCGTCGAAGAACATGCGGTAGCGCGCCATGCGCAGGGCGTCGAAGCTGACGAAGGGCGCCCGCCCGGTGACGCGCGCCATGCCCTCCGCGACGGCGGCGAGCGGCATGACGGCGCCGACCGGCAGGCGGATCTTCGGCGGGCGGCGCCCCAGCTGGCGGGCGATCTCCGCCAGCATGGCCGAAAGCATCACGTCCTCGCCGCCGAGAATATAGCGCTCGCCGATCCGCCCGTGCCGGAGGGCGAGGAGATGGCCGTCCGCGACATCGTCGACATGGGCGAGGTTGAGGCCGGTATCGACGAAGGCCGGCATCCGCCCGGAGGCGGCCTCGACGATGACGCGGCCGGTCGGCGTCGGCTTCACGTCGCGCGGGCCGATCGGCGTCGAGGGATTGACGATGACGACGGGGAGGCCCTCCGCCGCGAAATCGCGCACCACCGCCTCGGCCAGGACCTTGCTGCGTTTATAGGCGCCGATCGCCTGGTCGGGAAGGAGCCCGTCGCTCTCGCTGGAGCGCCGCCCCGCCTCGCGCGGCGGCGCGAGCACCGCGACGCTGCTCGTATAGACGATGCGTTCGGTGCCCGCCTCGCGCGCCGCCTGCATCAGCCGCCGCGTGCCGTCGACATTGGTGCGGTCGAGCTCGCCCGCATCGCGCGCCCAGAGCCGATAGTCGGCCGCCGCGTGCACGAGATAGCGCATGCCGGCGAGCGCCCGGCGCAGCGAGGCCGGATCGCCGAGATCGCCGGTCGCAAGTTCGAGATCGGGCAGGTCGAGATTGGTGCGCGGGCTCCCGCCGCGCACCAGCGCCCGCACCGGATAGCCGGCGGCGCGAAACCGCCGCACCAGCGCCGAACCGAGAAAGCCGCTGGCACCCGTCACCAGCACCGGCCCAAGCTCGGAATCGGTGGGCTTCGCGAGAAGGGGGCTTTCGAGCATGCCGTCGGGCATTCCATCCTTTGCGTCACGGGCGGGAGCCCTGCCGGCGCTGCCGCCGAAAGCTCGTCACGCCGCTTAGCATGCGCCCGAAAGCGCCGATTGCACAATTGCTTGGCCCGCCAAGCGACGGCTTTGGGTTCCACTGATCACATTATGGCGTTGGCGTGCCGAAATTATGAACAACTCATGAAGACCGCGAGCGGGATTTAGGCAGATCCGCCCGATCGGCGAGGCGTCGCGCGATCCGAGCCCCATCGCGGCCTGGGGCGAGGCGCTTGGCACGGGGATTGCAGAGCCTGTGCCGAGCGCCCGGGGGTCGGGTTCTCGCATATGGAGGTGGGGCATGAGGACGATGAAGACCTGGATGAGCGCCGCGCTCGGCGCGGCGATGCTGGCCGGCTCGCTGGGAGCCGCCGCCGCGCAGGATGGCGAGACGATCAAGGTCGGCATTCTCCACTCGCTGTCCGGCACGATGGCGATCTCGGAGACGACCCTGAAGGACGCCATGCTGATGCTCATCGACGAGCAGAACAAGAAGGGCGGTCTGCTCGGCAAGAAGCTGGAGCCGGTCGTCGTCGATCCGGCCTCCGACTGGCCGCTCTTCGCCGAGAAGGCGCGTGGCCTGATCGCGCAGGACAAGGTGGCGGCCGTGTTCGGCTGCTGGACGAGCGTGTCGCGCAAGTCCGTGCTGCCGGTCTTCAAGGAGCTGAACTCGATCCTCTTCTATCCCGTCCAGTACGAGGGCGAGGAGTCGGAGCGCAACGTCTTCTATACCGGCGCCGCGCCGAACCAGCAGGCGATTCCCGCCGTCGACTATCTGATGGGCGAAGGCGTGCAGCGCTGGGTGCTGGAAGGCACCGACTACGTCTATCCGCGCACCACCAACAAGATCCTCGAAGCCTATCTGAAGTCCAAGGGCGTCGCCGCCGAGGACATCAAGGTGAACTACACGCCCTTCGGCTTCTCCGACTGGCAGACCGAGGTTTCGGCGATCAAGGAATTCGGCGCCTCCGGCAAGAAGACCGCCGTGGTCTCGACCGTTAACGGCGATGCCAACGTGCCCTTCTACAAGGAACTCGCCAATCAGGGCATCTCGGCCGAGAACACTCCCGTCATGGCCTTCTCGGTCGGCGAGGAGGAACTGGCCGGCATCGACACGAAGCCGCTCGTCGGCCATCTCGCGGCCTGGAACTATTTCGAGTCGGTCGACACGCCCGAGAACAAGGACTTCATCGAGAAGTGGCACGCCTTCATCAAGAACGACAAGCGCGTGACCAACGACCCGATGGAGGCCCATTACATCGGCTTCAACATGTGGGTGAAGGCGGTCGAGAAGGCCGGCACCACCGATCCCGATAAGGTCATCGACGCGATGGTCGGCGTCGCGGTGCCCAATCTCTCCGGCGGCTATTCCTCGATGGGCGCCAACCATCACATCACCAAGCCGGTGCTGATCGGCGAGATCCAGGAAGACGGCCAGTTCCAGACCGTCTACGAGACGCCCGGCCTCGTCCTCGGCGACGAGTGGTCGGACTATCTGCCGGAATCGAAGCCGCTGATCGCCGATTGGCGCAAGCCCATGAACTGCGGCAACTTCAACACCGAGACCGGCAAGTGCGGCGGCGCCGGCGAGAAGGCGGCAACGTCGAACTGACACCTTGTCGCAACGGCGCCGAACGAGGCGCCCCTCCCTCTCCCGAGCCGGGAGAGGGTGGCCCGAAGGGTCGGGTGAGGGAAGCGTAGGGCGCCGCCGTCGGCACGCTACGGCTCCCTCATCCGCCTGCCGGCACCTTCTCCCGACTCGGGAGAAGGACGCAGTTCCGCTGGTGGCGCCCGCTTTTCGGGAGCGCTGCTGCCTTTTTCGAAAGCTTTCCGATGACGAGAATCCGGTTCCGTCGCTTCGCGGCCGCCCTCCTTGTCCTTCTCGCCCTGCTTGCCGTCCCGTCCGCTTTCGCCCAGTCCCCCGACCCCAAAGCCCTCGTCGCCGGTTTCGCCGGCAAGAAGAGCTTCGAGGAGACGGAGGCGACGGTGAGGGCGCTCGCCGCGACCGGCGAGCCGGCGGTCGCGAATGCCTTGCGGGCCCTGGCCGACGGCGAACTCTATTATCGCAAGTCCGATCAGGCCGTGCTGATCGCGCGCGGCGGCGGGGCGACGCTCCAGACCTTCGATCCGCTCACCGCCGAGCCGGTCGGCCAGGAGGCGAAGGGCGCGCTGGAGAAGGTCAAGATCAAGAATTCCATCCGCAAGACCGTGACGGACGCGCTCGGCGGCCTGACGCTCGGCTCGCCCGATCCGAAGAAGCGGCTGGATGCCGCGACCGGGCTCTTTTCCAGCGCGACCCCGGACCAGATCGAATTCCTCGACGCCGCTCTCGCCAAGGAAACGGACCCCGCCATCCGGTCGCGCCTTAGCGAGGCGCGCGCCGCCGCGATCCTGAAGTCCGATCGGCCGGTGGCCGAGAAGCTGGAGGCGGTGAAGCTCGTCGCGGCGCGCGGCGACCGGGCGGCGCTCGCCGCGCTCGGCCCGTCGGCCTCGGCGCCCGACGCGGCGCTCGCCGGCGCGGCCAAGGCGGCGGCCGCCTCGATTGAACAGGTGCTGCGCTTCTGGTCCTATGCGCAGAACGTCTGGTACGGACTGTCGCTCGGCTCCGTGCTGCTCCTCGCCGCGATCGGCCTCGCCATCACCTTCGGCGTGATGGGCGTCATCAACATGGCGCATGGCGAGATGGTGATGCTCGGCGCCTATACGACCTTCATGGTGCAGGAGGCGATCCGTGCCCATGCGCCCTGGCTGTTCGACTGGTCGCTCGCCATCGCGCTGCCGCTCGCCTTTCTCGTCGCGGGTTTCGCGGGCCTCGTCATCGAGCGCGGCCTGATCCGCTTCCTCTACGGCCGCCCGCTCGAAACGCTGCTCGCCACCTATGGCGTCTCCCTGATCCTCCAGCAGGGCGTGCGCACGCTGTTCGGGCCGACGAACCGAGAGGTCGGCAATCCGTCCTGGATGTCCGGCGCCTTCGATCTCGGCCTCATGTCGGTGACCTGGAACCGGCTCTGGATCATCCTCTTCGCGCTCGCCGTCTTCACCGCGCTGCTCTTCGCGCTGAACCGCACCTCGCTCGGCCTCAAGATGCGGGCCGTGACGCAGAACCGGCGCATGGCCTCCGCCATGGGCATCCGCACGCCCTGGATCGACGCGATGACCTTCGCCCTGGGCTCGGGGATCGCCGGCGTCGCCGGCGTGGCGCTCAGCCAGATCGACAATGTCTCGCCGGATCTCGGCCAGGGCTACATCATCGACAGTTTCATGGTCGTCGTCTTCGGCGGGGTCGGCAATCTCTGGGGCACGCTGGTCGGCGCGATGAGCCTCGGCATCCTGAACAAGGTCCTGGAGCCCTTCGCCGGCGCCGTTCTCGGCAAGATCGTCGTCCTCGTCCTCATCATCCTGTTCATCCAGAAGCGGCCGCGCGGCCTCTTCGCTCAGAAGGGAAGGTTCGTGGACGCATGATCCTCGCCAAGTTCCTCGGCGCGCGGGTCTGGTGGGTCGTCGCGGCGCTCGTCGTCGCGGCGGTGCTCGTGCCCCTCGCCAATGCGGGCCTCGATCCCGACCATCCGCTGCACATTCCCGACTATGCCGTGCCGCTGCTCGGCAAGTACCTCACCTATGCGCTGCTTGCCCTCAGCCTCGATCTCGTCTGGGGCTATGTCGGCATCCTCAGCCTCGGCCATGGCGCCTTCTTCGCGCTCGGCGGCTATGCGATGGGCATGTATCTGATGCGTCAGATCGGCCCGCGCGGCGTTTATGCCAATCCGGTCCTGCCGGACTTCATGGTGTTCCTGAACTGGAAGGAACTGCCCTGGTTCTGGCAGGGCTTCGACCATTTCTGGTTCGCCGCGTCGATGGTGCTCCTCGTGCCCGGGCTGCTGGCCTTCGTCTTCGGCTATTTCGCCTTCCGCAGCCGCGTCACCGGCGTCTATCTCTCGATCATCACGCAGGCCATGACCTACGCGCTCCTGCTCGCCTTCTTCCAGAACGACATGGGCTTCGGCGGCAATAACGGCCTCACCGACTTCAAGGACATTCTCGGCCAGCCGATCGCCGCCGGCTCGACCCGTCTCGGCCTCTTCGTCGCGAGCTGCGCCGCGCTCGCCCTCGGCACGCTCGTCGCGGGCGCGGTGACGCGCTCCAAGCTCGGCAAGCTGATGGTCGCGGTGCGCGACGCCGAAAGCCGCACGCGCTTCCTCGGCTGGCGCGCGGAACATGTGAAGCTCTTCGCCTTCACCCTCTCGGCCATGATGGCGGGCCTCGCGGGGGCGCTCTACGTGCCGCAGGTCGGCATCATCAATCCCGGGGAGTTCGCGCCGGTCAATTCGATCGAGATCGTGGTCTGGACGGCAGTCGGCGGGCGCGGCACGCTGCTCGGCCCGATCCTCGGGGCGCTGGTGGTCAATTCCGGCAAGAGCTTCTTCACCGCCGCCGCGCCGGAATACTGGCTCTTCGTCCTCGGCGCGCTGTTCATCCTGACGACCCTGTTCCTGCCGAAGGGCATCGTCGGCACGCTGGACGGTGGCTGGCAGGCGCTGCGCGACCGGCGCCGCTCGCGCGCGGCGGAAAAGGGCATCGGCCCGGCCGGGCCGGCGACGCTCGGCAGCCCGGCGGAGTGACGGCGATGCGGGACCCCTTCAACCCGGTGCCCGTGACGGGTGCCGACGAGAGCCTGGCGCGGCCGCGCGTCTCGCCGCATCCCTATGCGACGCTGCTCGCCGAACGCGAGGCGGCGCGGGCCGGCGCCACCGCGCCCCGCCGCGACACGCTGCTGTATCTCAACGCCGTCTCGAAGAGCTTCGACGGCTTCAAGGCGATCAACGGCCTCAGCCTCGTGCTCGCCAAGGGCGAGATGCGGGCGATCATCGGCCCGAACGGCGCCGGCAAGACGACGATGATGGACATCATCACCGGCAAGACCCGGCCCGATGCCGGCGAGATCTTCTTCGACGGCGAGACGGATCTCACCCGCCATGACGAGGCCGAGATCGCCGCCATGGGCATCGGCCGCAAGTTCCAGAAGCCGACCGTCTTCGAGAATCACAGCGTCGAGGACAATCTGCGCCTGGCGCTGGCCGGGCGGCGCGGCGTCTTCGCCACGCTGCTTCATCGCGAAAGCGCGGCGGACCGGGCGCGGCTCGGCGAGATCCTGGAACTGACCCGGCTCGGCCCCAAACGCGCAAGTGCCGCCGCCGATCTCAGCCATGGCCAGAAGCAATGGCTGGAAATCGGCATGCTGCTGGCGCAGGATCCGCAACTCCTTCTCGTCGACGAGCCGGTCGCCGGCATGACGGATGCCGAGACGGAAGAAACCGCGCGGCTCCTGCGCGACATCGCCCGGACGCGCTCGGTCGTCGTCGTCGAGCACGACATGCATTTCGTGCGTGAGCTCGGCGTGAAGGTCACCTGCCTCCATGAGGGCGCCGTTCTCGCCGAAGGACCGCTCGACGCCGTCAGCGCCGATCCGAAGGTCGTCGAAGTCTATCTCGGGCGGTGACAGAGCCGATGCAAGATCCGTTGCCAGCCAATGAAATATCGGCTCTATCCTCGTGCAATCTCCGGTTTCGGAGGCGCGAGGCACGAATCCCGATGCATATCCTGGCCATTCTGATCGGCATCCTCGGCGGAGTGGCCGTCTGGTACTGGCGGATGCGGGCGGTCGGCCTTCTCGCGTCGGACATCGGCGAGGCGGCGTTGCGCCTGCGCGGCCGTCTCCGGCGCGGTCGATTCCGCCGGAAGGTCGAGGCGGCGACGCTGGCCGGCATCGACGATCCACGCCTTGGCGCGGGTGTGATGCTGGTCGCGTTCGTCGAGGCCGGACAGCCGATGACCCCCGACGACGCGGCTACGATCAAACGCTGGCTTCGGGACGTCACCGGCGAGGAACGGCCGGACGAAGTTCTCGCCTTCGCCCACTGGGCGAATCGCGAGGCGGGCGGTGTGGACCCGGTGTTCCGCCGCCTGATGCCGCTTTTCCGGCAGTGCCTCGACCCGTCCGAACGCGCCCAACTGGTCGACATGGCGGCGTCGCTCGTCCGAACCGAGCCGCAGGCGAGGGTGCTGCGCCGCATGGAGCGCGCGCTTCTGCCCGACCGAACGAGCCAAGAGCCCCGTTGAAGGAGAGCCGATGCTGACCGTCTCCAATGTCGATCTCTTCTACGGCGCCGCCCAGGCCCTGCGCGGCGTGTCGCTGGAGGCGAAGGCCGGGGAGATCACCTGCGTCCTCGGCCGCAACGGCACCGGCAAGACGAGCCTGATGCGCGCCGTCGTCGGCCAGCAGCCGATCCGCGGCGGCTCGATCGCCTTGAGCGGCGAGGTGCTCGGGCGCGAGGCGCCCTATGCGCGGGCTCGGCGTGGCATCGGCTTCGTGCCGCAGGGGCGCGAGATCTTTCCGCTTCTCACCGTGAAAGAGAATCTCCAGACCGGCTTCGCGCCGCTGAAGCGCGCCGAGAAGACGATTCCGCCGCATGTCTTCGAACTCTTCCCGGTGCTGAAGTCGATGCTTGGCCGGCGCGGCGGCGATCTGTCCGGCGGCCAGCAGCAGCAGCTCGCCATCGGGCGGGCGCTCGTCACCCGGCCCCGCCTTCTGGTGCTGGACGAGCCGACGGAGGGCATCCAGCCCTCGATCATCAAGGATATCGGCCGGGCGATCCGCTATCTGAAGGACGAGGCCGGGCTCGCGATCCTGCTCGTCGAGCAATATCTCGACTTTTGCCGCGAGCTCGCAGATCGCGTCTATATCCTGGATCGGGGCGAGGTGGTCTTCGCCGGCGGCGCCGAGGATCTCGACCGGCCGGAGGTCCGCCGGCATCTGACGGTCTGATGCGCGGCGAAGGGTTTGCGCGGGCCCGGCCGAAATGCCATCTATCGCCCATGGCATCGGCTCCGTCCCATTCCGACCACCACCACCATTCCCATGCCGGCGCGGGAGCGGGGCTGACGCGCAACCAGCAGCTCGTGCTGTCCGTCCTCGACAAGGCGAATGCGCCGCTCGGCGCCTATTCGATCCTCGACGAGCTGCGCGGCGAGGGGCTGCGGGCGCCGCTCCAGGTCTATCGGGCGCTCGACAAGCTGGTCGAGGCGGGGCTGGTGCATCGCCTCGAAAGCCTCAACGCCTTCGTCGCCTGCGTCCATCCGCATTGTCATGCCTCGACGGCGACCGTCTTCGCCATCTGCGAGAAATGCGGCTCGGCGACGGAATTCCCGGACGAGGCGATCGGTGCCCGCCTTTTCGGCTGGGCCCGCGACAATGCCTTCGCCGTCGCCAAGACGACGGTGGAGATCAAGGGCGTCTGCGCCCGGTGCGCCGCCGCCGGCGGGGCCGACTGAGGCCTATTCGCCGCGCGGGAAGCGCTGCGACTCCTCCAGGATGTTCAGGTCCATGTGGTTGCGCATGTAGCGCTCCGAGGCCTTTTGCAGCGGCTGGTGGTCCCAGGGGTAGTAGGCGCCGTTGCGCAGCGCCTCGTAGGTGACGTGGCGCATCGCCTGGCTGGCGCGCACCGCTCTGTCGAAGGCGTCGAGATCCCAGCGCCTGCGCGAGGCCGCGTCGAGCCGTGCCGCCGTGGCGGCATGTTCCGGCTCGTCCGCGAGATTGCGCAATTCGTGCGGATCGGCCTCGAGGTCGAAGAGGAGCGGCGGGTCGATGTCGCAGCGGATGTACTTGAAGCGTCCGTCGCGCAGCGCCACGATCGGCGCTTCCGAGCCCTCGGCCGCATATTCCATCGGCACCGGACCGCGCGCCGCGCCCTCCGCCACCGGCAGAAGCGACAGGCCGTCCGTCCAGGGCGCGACGGCGGAAAGGTCGATGCCGGCGAGCGAGGCCAGCGTCGGCAGGATGTCGAGCGTCGAGACCGGCGCCGTCACCAGCCCGGGCGCGAGGCCGGGCGCCGCGATCATCAGCGGCACGCGGGCCGAGCCCTCGAAGAAGTTCATCTTGAACCAGAGGCCGCGCTCGCCGAGCATGTCGCCGTGGTCGGAGGTGAAGAGCACGATCGTGTTCTCGGCCATGCGGGTGGCTTCGAGAATGGCGAGAAGCTCGCCGACCTTCTCGTCGATATAGGAGATATTGGCGAAATAGGCGCGGCGCGACCGGGCGACCATGTCGGGCGTGATGTCGTAGTCCTGGTCGTTGCAGGCGCGCATGAGGCGCCGCGAATGCCGGTCCTGCTCCTCGTCGGGAATGCGGCCGATCTCCGGCTGGAGGGCGGGACAATCCGCGTAGAGATCCCAGAACCGGCGGCGCGCGACGTAAGGATCGTGCGGATGGGTGAAGGAGACGGTGAGGCAGAAGGGCCGGTCGTCCTGCCGCCGCGACAGGTCATAGAGCTTGGCAGCAGCGAAATGCGCCACCTCGTCGTCGAATTCCAGCTGGTTGGTGATCTCGGCGACGCCTGCCCCGGTGACCGAGCCGAGATTGTGATACCACCAGTCGATCCGCTCGCCGGGCTTGGCATAGTCCGGCGTCCAGCCGAAATCGGCGGGATAGACATCGGTCGTCAGCCGCTCCTCGAAGCCGTGCAGCTGGTCCGGCCCGACGAAATGCATCTTGCCGGAGAGAGCGGTATGGTACCCGGCGCGGCGCAGGTGATGCGCATAGGTCGGAATGGCGGAGGCGAATTCCGCCGCATTGTCGTAGACGCCGGTGCGGGATGGCAGCTGGCCGCTCATGAAGGCGGCGCGCGCCGGGGCGCAGAGCGGGCTCGCCGTATAGGTGTCGCGGAACCGGGCCGAGCGCGCGGCGAGCCGCTTCAGGTTCGGGGCGTGCAGGAAATCGGCCGGCCCGTCCGGGAACAGCGTCCCGTTGAGCTGGTCGACCATGATGACGAGGATGTTCGGACGGCGCATGGGGCTTCGCTTCAAGGGCGCGCGACGCGATATGGCCGCGCCGTCAAGGCTTAAGCATCCCCGCGCCGAAGGCCAACCGTGCCTGCGCCAGCCGATGGCGCAAAGCGGACAGCGGCACGGGGATGCGGCCGGTCGGCCGGCACTTGGCATCCTTGGGCGTGTCCCCGCCCTCGACGGCGCGACGAGCCTCGCCGCCGTCGCAAAGAGGATGACGGGGGACCTTTCACCATGCTTCCTTGCCGTCGCGGACGGATCGGACGCGGTGCGACGGAACCTTAGCCTCGCTGCGGCCGAAGGGGCGGAGGCGGGGCCCTTGTCCGGCGATGCGGTTCGTTTGCCTCCTTCCGGAGGCGGTGATAAGCGGCAGAGACCAGCCGCGGCTGCGCCGTCGCCCGCCCAAGATGATCGGTGAGTGCTCTATGAAGATCCTTGTCTGTGTGAAGCGGGTTGTTGACTACAACGTGAAGATCCGGGTGAAGCCGGACGGCACGGGC
>NZ_BMIQ01000007.1 GCF_014642635.1 Aureimonas endophytica | reverse complement strand
GCTCGGTGGCCCCTTGCGACAGCTGCTCGGCCGTCGCGGCGGATTGCTGCGAGCCGGCCGCGACCTGGCTCGCCGGCCGCGATCTGCGCCGACGCGCCCTGGCCGAGTTCCTGCGTCGAGGCGGTCAGCGTCGCGATCCCACGGCTGAGCGTCTGGCTGGCGGTGACCTGCGCCGCCGCGCCTTGGCCGAGCTGTTCGGCGGATGCCGCCTGTTCGCAAGCGCCTTGGCTGAGCTGCTCGATCGCCACCGCCGATTGCTGGGAGCCGGCGGCGACCAGCGTCGCCGACTTGATGACCTCGGCGGTGATGCCGCGCAGCTTCGCCGTCATCGTGTTCATGGCGCGCAGGAGATCGCCGATCTCGTCCTCCTGCTTCACCTCGACGGCGTCGGTCAGATCGCCCTGGCTGATCCGTTCGGCGACCTTCACCGATTTGGCGAGGCCGCGTCCGATGGACAAGGACATCCAGATCGCGCTGCCGAGGCCGAGCAGCAGGGCACCGAGCACGACGCCGAACAGCGTCAGGCGGGTCGTGTGATAGGCCTCCTCCGAAAGCCGTACCGACTGTCGGGCCGCCTCTTCCGCCTCGTCATTCATCTCGTCGATCTTGCCTTCGATGCGCATGGTCAGCGGCACCACCTTGCCGCCGAGGAGATCGAGCGCCCGGCTGAGATAGTTCTGCTCGCCCCGATCGACGAAGGTCTTCAAGGTCGCGTAGTAGTTGTCCCAGTCGATCCCCAGCCGGTCCAGCTGCTCGCGATGCGCCGCCATCGCCGGATTGCGCATGAGTTCGGCGAGCTTGTCATGCATGCCGCTCCTGTCGCCGGCGAAAGCGGCGGCGGCGCGGTGGATCGTATCGATATCGGTATGCGAGACGGCGGTGATCGCCTCGCCACGGCTGCGCAGGATATATTCCAGGACCTCGGTCATCAGACTGATGGCCTCGACCGAGTCGCTGCCGCCCTTGGACGTCGTCTGGTCCTTCAGCATGTCGAAGTCGGCGGTCATCTTCTCGAACACGCCGCGGCTCGCATCGAGCAGCGTGCCGCCGATGACAATGTCGATATTCTCGCCGAGATCGATCATCTGCGACGAGGCGGCCTTCAGCTCGGCCAGCATCGGGCGCAGATCCTGGAGCCGGCCGCGCGAGGCCTCGGGCATGGCGTTGGAAATCCGCGCCAGCGAATCGTCGATGCGCTGCCAGTCCTGATCGATGGCCTCGTGCAGCGGCTTCGTCTCGTGGGAACCGGCGAAGACGGCCCGGTTCACGATCCGGCGGGCATCGTTCAGGACGCCCTGGACGAAGCGTCCCTCCTCGACCTGGACGAAGGGTCCGGCGGAGAAATCCGCCATTCGCTCGTTGCTGCGGGAAAGGCTGTGGATCCCCGCGTAGCCGACCCCTGCGAGAATGGCGAGGAGAAGTCCAGAGGACGTCAATAGTTTCGTCTTGATCGTGAAACGCACGGCAGGCGCCTTTACCCGGGTGGGGGAGGGAACGCCATTTATTTAGCCAACGAAACACAACGGCGGGTTGCCGAACTTGGTTAAGTCCGAAATTCTATTCCCTGTCCGCGCGATCTCGAAAGGATCGCGCGGACAGGGCGCGATGGAGGAGCCGGTCGTGCCTCGCGAGCACGGCGAAGGCCGAGGACGCGGCATCCGGCGGAGACCGTTCAGGTGACGGGGCCGGGCGATGGCGGCACGGGGCCGGACACCCGCGCGCCGCGATCCGGAGTTCCCCGGATCAGCCGTCCATCTTCAGCGCGGCGATGAAGGCTTCCTGCGGGATCTCGACCTTGCCGAACTGGCGCATCCGCTTCTTGCCCTCCTTCTGCTTCTCCAGAAGCTTGCGCTTGCGCGTCGCGTCGCCGCCATAGCATTTGGCGGTCACGTCCTTGCGCAGGGCCGAGATAGTCTCGCGCGCGATCACCTTGCCGCCGATCGCCGCCTGGATCGGGATTTTGAAGAGATGCTGCGGGATGAGCTCCTTCAGCTTCTCGCACATGGCGCGGCCGCGCCGCTCGGCCTGATTGCGGTGGACCAGCATCGACAGGGCGTCCACCGGCTCGGCATTGACGAGGATCTGCATCTTCACGAGGTCGCCCTCGCGATAGTCGTCGAGATGGTAGTCGAAGGAGGCATAGCCCTTCGAGATCGACTTCAGCCGGTCGTAGAAGTCGAAGACCACCTCGTTCAGCGGCAGTTCGTAGGCGACCATCGCGCGCTTGCCGACATAGGAGAGGTCGGTCTGCACGCCGCGCCGCTCCTGGCAGAGCTGCAGGATATTGCCGAGATAGTCGTCGGGGGTGAGGATCGTCGCCTTGATCCACGGCTCCTCGATATGGTCGATGCGCACCACTTCCGGCATGTCGGCCGGATTGTGGAGGTCGAGCGCCGTCCCGTCGGTCAGATGGATCTTGTAGACGACGGAGGGCGCCGTCGCGATGAGGTCGAGATCGAACTCGCGCGACAGGCGCTCCTGGATGATCTCCAGATGCAGGAGGCCGAGGAAGCCGCAGCGGAAGCCGAAGCCGAGCGCGGCGGAGGATTCCATCTCGAAGGAGAAGGAAGCGTCGTTCAGGCGCAGCTTGCCCATGGCGGCGCGCAGATCGTCGAAATCGGCGGCATCCACCGGAAAGAGGCCGCAGAACACGACGGGCTGCGCCGGCTTGAAGCCCGGCAGCATCTCGGCCGTCGGCCGGCGGTCCTCGGTGATCGTGTCGCCGACGCGGGTATCGGCGACCTCCTTGATCGAGGCGGTGATGAAGCCGAGCTCGCCCGGGCCGAGCGCCTCGACATTCACCATCTTCGGCGTGAAGACGCCCACCCGGTCCACCGGATATTTGGCGTCCGTGCCCATCATGCGGATGGTCTGGCCCTTCTTCAGCTCGCCGTCGATGACGCGCACGAGCACGACGACGCCGAGATAGGCGTCGTACCAGCTGTCGACGAGCATGGCCTTCAGCGGCGCGGCGCGGTCGCCCGTCGCCGGCGGCGGCAGGCGGGTGACGATCGCCTCCAGCACCTCGTCGATGCCGATGCCGCTCTTGGCCGAGATCATCACGGCATTCGAGGCGTCGATGCCGATCACCTCCTCGATCTGCTCCTTCACCCGGTCGGGCTCGGCGGCGGGCAGGTCGATCTTGTTGAGGACGGGCACGATCTCGAGATCGTTGTCGATCGCGAGATAGACATTGGCGAGCGTCTGCGCCTCGACGCCCTGCGCGGCGTCCACCACGAGAAGCGCGCCCTCGCAGGCCGAGAGCGAGCGCGAGACCTCGTAGGCGAAGTCGACATGGCCGGGCGTGTCGATCAGGTTGATGACATAGTCCTCGCCGTTCCGCGCCTGGTAGCGCAGGCGCACGGTCTGGGCCTTGATGGTGATGCCGCGCTCGCGCTCGATATCCATGTTGTCGAGCACCTGCTCCTTCATGTCGCGCTCCTCCAGCCCGCCGGTCATCTGGATGAGCCGGTCGGCGAGGGTCGACTTGCCGTGGTCGATATGGGCCACGATCGAGAAGTTGCGGATGTTCGAGAGCGGGGTCGTCATGCCCCCGCTCTTATAGAAATTTAAGTCAAACGGAAGGGGTCGGCTGCGGCCGCGCGGCCTCGCGCCAGAGGGATTCGATCTGGCGGCGGGAAGCCTTCGGCTTCAGCGCGAAGAGCCGGCGCGAGGCACTGAGCGCCTGCGCCCGCAGTTCCGCCGAATGTTCGGCGATGAGCCCGACCGCCGTCTCGCGCTCCGCCTGCGGGCCGAAGGCCTCGGGCTCGGCCGCGATCTCGGCCAGAAGCACCGCATAGTCGTGGTCGCGACCGAGATCCTCGGCGACGCGCTCGGCCGTATCGTGCAGCGGCTTCAGCGCGTCCGGCCAGAGCTCCGAGAGGAGCCGCAGATGGTTCATGTAATATTTGGCGCGCTTGCGCAGCTCGTGGAAATCGTCGGGCTTGCCGGACCTCTCGGCGACCTTCAGGGCGCGGCGCGCCTCGGCGTAGTTGCGGGCATAGCCGCGCGCGACGATGCGGCGATCGGCCTTGCCGAAGGCCGCCGCCTCGACGCGCGCCTCGCTCTCCTCCAGTTCGGCGATGGTCGCCGCGATCGCCGCGTCGAGATCGCCCTCGGCCGCGACGGCCGCGTCGCGCCGCTGCTCCAGCACCTCGCGCACCGGCCGCAGCGGGCCGCCCTCGCCGCCCAGCGCCTCCGAAAGCCCTTCCGCCGCCTCGATCAGTGCCGTGCGGTCGCGCGTGCCGGACAATCTGCCCGCCAGATCGCGCAGCCGGGCATTCTCGCGCCGATAGAGACCCTCGTCGCCGTCGCGCACGAGGCGCAGGAGCGCCCGCAGCTTCTTGGCGCGCTTCCTCACGTCATGGATCGCCTCGTGCCGGTCCTCCTCCGGCTCGCGCAGTTCCGAAAGCGCCTTGCCGATCTGCTCGTCGGCGATGCGGCGGACCTCCTCGGCAAGCGGCTTCGTCGGGTCGATGGAAAAGCTCAAGTCCGAAACTCCTCGGGCAGGCCGTTCGTCGCCAGCCCCACATTGGAAAAAGCCGGATCGTCCGTGATCTCGCGGCCGAACCAGCGGGGAAGCTCGACGACGTCCTCCGCGCTTTCGAGTTCGATCTCGGCGACGACGAGGGGCGCCAGAGCGCCGGCAAAGACATCGACCTCGATCACGTGCCGGCCATGCGCGATGCAATGGCGACGCTTCTCGATGACGGTGCCGATATGGGCGCGCTCCAGTTCCCGCGCGTCGGCGAGCGGCAGCTCGTATTCGTATTCGCCGCGCTGGAGCCCGTTGCCGGTCTTCATGGTGAGAAAGGCACGCGCCTCGTCGATGATGCGGATGCGGACGGAGAAGCCGTCGCGCCGCGCCAGGTAGAACTGCCGGAACGTCTCGGTCGAGGCCGGCTCGTCCCGCCAGGAAGCGTCGCGAATCAGGAACTTGCGTTCGATCTCTTGCGCCATGACGGTTCGATGACAGAAGCGGCTGTCACAAAAAAGGGCAGGTGCCGAAGTTTTCGGCCCGTCCGTTCAGATTTCGAGCGGCGGCGAGCGGCCGCTTTTTTCCAGTTCCCATTCCGCCGTCCAGCGCTCGGCGCGGCGCTCCAGCACCAGATAGTTGCGCTCGGCCGTATAGACCGCCCGCTTGCCGGGCAGCGGCCGCATGCGGATCGGGCAGCCCTTGATCGGCGCCTCGCCGAAACGGGCGAGAAGGCCGAGCGCCTTCGCATAGAGCGCGGAGGGCTCGGGATGGGTGATGCCGGAGGCGACGAGCTGGTGCAGGTCGCCGCCGCCCTCGCGAAACGGCATGGTGCCGCGCGCCGCGAGATGGATCTCGCCGGACAGGACCGTCACCTGCGCCCCGTCATCGACCGCCAGACGCTCCAGGCATTCCAGGAAGTCGCGCCATTCGACGCGATGGGCATGGCTCTGCCACTGGTCGCGCAGATCGTCCTCGTAGTCCTGGGTGCCCGGCATGCGGTTCATCAGCCGCTCGACCAGGGACAGGCGCGGCCCCAGCACCGGAACGGTGGAGACGACGAGCACCCTCTCGCCCTCGCGCACGGAGGCGAGCGTGCGCTCGAAGGCGCGCCAGCCGGCCGGGCCCATCACCCGCGTCAGCCGCCGCTCGCTCCTGAGGTCCGGCAGGAGGACGCGCAGGCGCGGAAAGGCGGCGCCGAGCGTGAAGGAGAGGCCCTCGGGATCGGGCGCCAGCGGCGAGACGCCGTCCGGCGCGATGCCGAGCTGGAACAGCATGAACATCTCGCGCGCCACCGCGAAGAGCCCCTGGCCGACCGGACTCGTCTGCAATTCGGGCGGATGGCTGCCCCAGCCGTCCATGATGTCGTGATCGTCCCACATCATCAGGGAGGGCACGCGGGCGACGACCTCGGCCATGGCCGGCTCGGCGGCGAGCTTCACGTAGCGCTCGGCATACCAGCGCCGCGCCGCCTCGCGCATCTCGGGCGTGAAGGCGATGTCCGGCTTCTCGGCGAGCGAGGCCTTCGCCCAGCGGGCGAGCGCGGGATGGCAGAACATCGCCTCGTCGGCATAGAGCTGGTCGCCGCCCTGGATCAGCAGGGAGAAGGGCCGGGTGCGATGCTCCAGCGCCAGACGGCGCCACATATGGTTGCGCTCGTCGAGCGGCCGTTCGCCGTCGCCCGCCTCCTGCCCGTTGCAGGAGGCGAAGGCGACGCGGATATCGCCCGTCATGTCGGCGGCGACGGCGAAGGCGCGGTCCCCGAGCGCGTAGGACGCGCCGGCCTCGGCCGGCAGGGCGAAGTCGTAGCCCCAGGCGGTCCAGCCGAAGAACTGGTGGAGGCGCGCCGGCTTCGCCTCGCCGCGCGGACCGCGCAGCACCGGCGGCGCGTCGCCCTCGCCGAGAACGAGCAGCGCGGTCAGGCGGCATTCGTCGCTGCGCGCGCCCCTGGCGAAGAGGATCGGGCCAACGCATCGCGGCCGTTCGGCCTCCAGCGGGCGGTCGGTGGAAAACCGTTCGGTCGGGCTCGGCGAATTCATTCGGCTCGGGACGAGAAGTCGGGAGGCACCGATATAGCGCCGGCCGGAGCGCGGTCGATGCGCGTCCGGCAACGGATCGCGGCCTTTTCCGTCGCTCCGGTCAGGCCGGATCGTCGCGGGCGCCGGACGGGCGGCGGATGGCGCTCGGCGGGCGGCGATAGGTTTCCAGAAACACCGTGTTGAAGCGTCGCAGGCTGCCGAAGCCGGCCTTCAGCGCGATCTCGGTCATCGGCAGGTCCGTCTCGCTCAACAGGCGCTTCGCCCGCTGCACCCGCGCCGTCTTCGCCACGTCCGACGGGCTGGCGCCGAGATGCCGGGCGAAAAGACGCGACAGGTGCCGCGCGCCGATGCCGAGGCGTGCCGCCAGAGGCTCGATCCGCGCGCCCTCGCCGTCCAGCGCCCCCTCCTCCCGGATCAGCCGCACGGCCTTCTCGACGGTCGCGAGGCTGCCCTTCCAGGCGGGGCAGAAGGGCGCCGCTTCCGGGCGGCAGCGCAGGCAGGGCCGATAGCCGGCGCGCTCCGCCGCGGCGGCGCTCGGCAGGAACTCGACATTGCGGCGCAGCGGCAGGCGCACCGGGCAGACGCAGCGGCAATAGATGCCGGTCGTGCGGACGCCGACGAAGAACCGCCCGTCGAAGGCGGGGTCCTTCGCCTGCCAGGCCGCTTCGCAATGATCGTGATTGAGGGGCGCCATGCGCCGATCCTAACGCGGTTTCGATCGCGCCGTGAGGATGGAGTCCGAATCCGGCGAGCGCGACCCGGGCGCGGCGGCAGAATGACCCGTCATCCTGCCAGGCGAATCATCCGATGCCGAAACCACCCGCCATGGGCCCGCTCGAATGGGCGCTGCTCCTCCTGCTTTCCGTCCTCTGGGGCGGCGCCTTCTTCTTCTCGAAGCTCGCGCTGCACGAATTGCCGCCCTTCACCGTGGTGCTGGCGCGCGTCGCGATCGCCGCCCTGGCGCTCGCCCTCTATCTCGTCGCCACGGGGCGGGCGCTGCCGGCGGGAAGAGCGGCCTGGTCCGCCTTTCTCGGCATGGGCCTTCTCAACAACCTCGTGCCTTTCAGCCTGATCTTCTGGGGCCAGACGCAGATCGCGAGCGGCCTCGCCTCGATCCTCAACGCGACGACGCCGATCTTCTCCATCGTGATCGCCCATGCCCTGACCGAGGACGAGACATTGACGGCCCATCGGCTCGCCGGCATCGGGCTCGGCATCGCGGGCGTCGCCCTCCTGATGGCGGGCCGCGTCGCCGCCGCCGACGGCCCGCCCCTCCTACCCATGCTCGCCTGTCTCGGCGCCGCCTGTTCCTACGGCTTCGCCAGCGTCTATGGCCGGCGGTTCCGGCGCATGGGGCTGATGCCGGTCTCCGTCGCCTTCGGGCAGACCGCCGCGACGACGCTGATGATCCTGCCCGTCGTTCTCGCCGTCGACGCGCCCTGGCGCCTCGCCGTGCCGAGCGCGACGGTGATGCTGGCGCTCGGCGGTCTCGCCCTCCTGTCGACGGCGCTCGCCTATATCCTGTTCTTCCGCATCCTGGCGGTCGGCGGCGCGATCAACGCCTCGCTCGTCACGCTGCTCATCCCGGTCAGCGCCATCCTGCTCGGCGGGCTGGTCCTCGGCGAAAGGCTGGGCGCCAACCATTTCGCCGGAATGGGGCTGATCGCCCTCGGCCTTCTCGCCATCGACGGCCGGGCGCTGCGCGTCCTCGGCCGGAAAGCAGCGTGAACCCGGTCCGGCCGTCGCGGCGGGGCCGAGCCGCCCCGCCTCACTCCGCCGCGACGGGCCGCACCCATTGGCTCTGCGAGACGATCTTCGAGCGGTCGCAGCGCTCGGCATAGCGCCGGGCGATGGCGACGACCTCGGTCATCAGCCCGTCCGAGAGCCGCGTCGGCTGGAGGCCGAGCTTCAGCAGCATGTCGTTGGCGACGACGAGATCGTTTTCCGGCGCTTCCTTGCGCGGGTTCAGCTGGTGCTCGACCGGCACGCCGGTCATGCCGGAGATCATCGCCGCCAGATCCCGCACCCGGTGCGTCTCGGTCATCTGGTTGATGATCCGCACCCGGTCGCCGCGCTTCGGCGGCGTCTGCGCCGCCTTGTGGATGCATCGCACCGTGTCGCGGATATGGATGAAGGCGCGGGTCTGGCCGCCCGAGCCGTGGACGGTCAGCGGATGGCCGATCGCCGCCTGCATCAGGAAGCGGTTCAGCACCGTGCCGTAGTCGCCGTCATAGTCGAAACGATTGATCAGCCGCTCGTCGAGATCCGTTTCCGGCGTCGCCGTGCCCCAGACGATGCCCTGGTGGAGATCGGTGATCTTCAGCCCGTCATTCTTGGCGTAGTAGTAGAAGAGCAGCTGATCCAGCGTCTTCGTCATGTGGTAGATCGAGCCGGGATCGGCCGGATAGAGGATCTCGACATCGGCCGAAACGCCGCCGGAGCGCAGCGTCGCGTCGATATAGCCCTCCGGGATCGTCATGCCCTTGGTCTTGCCGTAGCCGTAGACGCCCATCGTGCCGAGATGGACGAGATGCGCGTCGGGCGCCGCCTCGACCATGGCGCAGAGCACGGCATTGGTGGCGTTGACGTTGTTGTCGACCGTGTAGCGCTTGTGGCGCGGCGACTTCATCGAATAGGGCGCGGCGCGCTGCTCGGCGAAATGCACGATCGCCTCCGGCCGCACTTCGCGGAACAGCTCCTCCAGCGCGTCGTAATCCTTCGCGACGTCGAGCTCCACGAAGTCGATCGGCGAATTGCGGGTCTCGCGCCAGGCCGTCAGCCGCTCCTCGATCGGGCGGATCGGCGTCAGGCTGGAGGCGCCGAGCTCCGTATCGGTACGCCGGCGAACGAGATTGTCGACGATCGTCACATGATGGCCGTTCGCCGAGAGATGAAGCGAGGTGGGCCAGCCGCAGAAACCGTCGCCGCCGAGGACAATGATTCTCATGACAGGGGAACTATCGTCTCCAAGCGGCGCGAACTCGCGACATTTCCTTCAACTAACATCGAGATGTAGAACGCGAAACCTCGACTCGAAGGGCTGGCGGCGTTTTTGACGATGCGCATCCTCATTGCAACGGACGCCTGGAAGCCGCAGATCAACGGCGTGGTGCGCGTCTTCGACATCACGGCGGACCATCTCCGCGCCATGGGCCACGAGGTGGCGGTGATCGGGCCGGACAGCTTTGCGCTGACGCTGCCGGCGCCGAGCTACCCGGAAGTGCGCCTCGCCCTGCCCTTCGGCGGCCGGCTCGGGCGCCTGATCGAGGATTTTTCGCCGGACGCGATCCATGTGCCGGTCGAAGGCCCGATCGGCCTTGCCGCCCGGCGCTGGTGCCTGAAGCGCGGCCTGCCCTTCACCACCTCGTTCCACACCCGCTTCGGCGACTATTTCGAGACGCGCCTCGGCATCGACGCCCGGCATTTCTACCGCATGCAGCGCTGGTTCCACGATGCGGGCGCCGGCTTCATGGTGCAGACCGACAGCCTGGAGCGCCAGCTCGGCGCCTATGGCTTCCGCCGCATCCGGCGCTGGGGCCGCGCCGTCGACACGGAGCGCTTCCGCCCTTGGCGCGAGGCGCCCGGCTTCGACCCGGACTTCCTCGGCCTGCCGCGCCCGATCTTCGCCTATGTCGGCCGCGTGGCGAGAGAGAAGAATCTCGAAGCCTTCTTCCGGCTGGACCTGCCGGGCACCAAGCTCGTCGTCGGCGACGGTCCCTCGCTCGCCGAGTATCGCGCGGCCTGGCCGAAGGTGCATTTCACCGGCTACCGGCATGGCGACGACCTCGCCCGGCATTTCGCGGCGGCGGATGTCTTCGTCCTGCCCTCGCGCTTCGAGACCTTCGGCCTCGTGGTGCTGGAGGCGCTCGC
Organism: Aureimonas endophytica; assembly: GCF_014642635.1. GTDB lineage: Bacteria > Pseudomonadota > Alphaproteobacteria > Rhizobiales > Rhizobiaceae > Plantimonas > Plantimonas endophytica. Next base: position 255,197 of record NZ_BMIQ01000007.1, on the reverse strand, counting down.
CTGCGGCACGCCGGTCGCCGCCCTGCCGGTGCCCGGCCCGCTCGACATCGTCGGTGCCGCCCCGGAGGTCGCCTCCCTGTCGGAGGATCTCGCCCAGGCGGCCGAGGACGCCCTCGCCCTCGACCGCACCGCCTGCCGGCGCTTCGCCGAACGCTTCTCCTGGGCCGAATGCACGCGGCAATTTTCGGCCAATCTCGTGCGAATCGCTTGAGAAAGAACCGGAAACCGGTGGAACGCGCATCGTAAAACTTGAGTTTTCTTGTCACCTATGAACAAGACATGACCGCCAGGCCGGGCCGACACGCCCTCGACCGGCCGAACGGACGCGATTTTCCAAGGAGACAGCCATGCCGATTCCCTGCCGTCGGATTTCCGCGGAAGGATGCTCCGGCAAAGCCGTCAAACGCAGCGCCGTCCTGGCTCTCGCCCTTCTGACGCTGGGCGCCGGGCCGGCTCCGGCGCAGGACGGCGCGCCCGCGTCGCCGCCGCCCGCCGCGACATCCTCGCAATCCGCGCCCGCCCCGGAGGCCTCGCCCCCGGCGACGATCACGCCCGCCGCTCCGCCGCAAGCCGGTGACGCCGCTCCGGCGCCGGGCGGCGAGACGGCGCCGCCGCCGGCGCCCGTCGGCGCGGCGACCCTGCCGCACGATCTGTCGCCCTGGGGCATGTTCATGGCCGCCGACATCGTCGTGAAGACGGTGATGTCGGCCCTGGCGCTGGCTTCGCTCGCGACCTGGGTGATCTGGCTCGCCAAGACGCTCGAACTCGTCGGCGCCAAGACGCGGGCGCGACGGGCGCTCGGTCGCCTGGAACGGGCCGAGAGCCTCGGCCGGCTGATGGCCGAATCGGAGAACCGCTTCCGGCGCGGCCCGGTCGCCGCCCTGGTGCGGAGCGCCGTCGCCGAGCGCGACCGCTCGGCCGAACTCGCGCCGGACGGCGTCAAGGAGCGCACCGCCATCGCGCTCGGCCGGATCGAGGCGCGCGCCGGACGCTCCATGGCGCGCGGCACCGGCATTCTCGCGACGATCGGCTCGATCTCGCCCTTCGTCGGCCTGTTCGGCACGGTCTGGGGCATCATGAACTCGTTCATCGGCATCAGCCAGTCGAACACCACCAATCTCGCCGTGGTGGCGCCCGGCATCGCCGAAGCCCTGCTCGCCACCGCCATCGGCCTCGTCGCGGCGATCCCGGCGGTGGTGATCTACAACATCTTCTCGCGCGCCATCGCCGGCTATCGCGCCGTGCTCGCCGACGCCTCGGCCGAGGTGATGCGCCATCTCTCACGCGATCTCGACCGCGAGCGCCGCGCGCCCGCGCCGAGGGCGCGGCCGCGCCTCGAGGCGGCGGAGTAGCGCCGCCATGGGCTTCAGCGTCAAGGACAGCCATTCGGACGACGAGGGCGAACTCGCCGACATCAACGTCACGCCGTTCATCGACGTGGTGCTGGTGCTGCTCATCATCTTCATGGTGGCGGCGCCGCTTTCCACCGTCGACGTGCCGGTGGACCTGCCGGCCTCCAACGCGCAGCCGAAGCAGCGGCCGGACGAGCCGATCTTCCTCACCGTGAAGGACGATCTCGGCCTCGTCATCGGCAACGAGCCGGTGGAGCGCGCGGCGCTCGGCCCGGCGCTCGACGGGCGCACCGGGGGCAAGCGCGACGAGCGCATCTTCCTGCGCGCCGACAAGGGCGTCTCCTATGGCGACCTCATGGAGGTGATGAACGCCATGCGCGGCGCCGGCTATCTGAAGATCGCGCTGGTCGGGCTGGAGGCCGCGCCGACATCCGCCGCACCCGCCCCCGCCGCGCCATGACGCTCTTTCTCGACGATCCGCGCCGGATCGCGGGCGAAAGCCTGTCCGCCGGGGCGGCGCGCTGGGGCTTTTCCGGGGTCGCGGTCGCCCTCGCCTTTTCCGGCGCACTGTTCTTCGCCGCGCAGCTGCCGGCGCCGCAGGGCGCTCAGGGCGATCTGAACGACGCGGTGATCATCGATCTGGAGCCGATGGAAGCGCTGGAAGAAGCCCCGCCGCCCGCCCCGGCGCCGGAACCGCCGGTCGAACAGCCTGTCGCCGAGACGCCCCCGCCGCCGCCCGAACCCGTCGTGGAACAGCCGCCACCGCCGGAGCCGCCTCCGCCGGAGCCGCAGGTCGAAGCGCCGCCGGAGCCGGCTCCCCCGCCGCCTGAGCCGATCGTGGAGCCGGTGCCGCCGGAACCCGTCGCCGAGCAACCGCCGCCGCCCGAGCCGGCGCCACCCGAGCCGGAGCCGATCCCGCAGCCGGAGCCCGTTCCCGCGCCCGAACCCCTGCCCGACCTTCCGCAGAACGAGGCGGCGGAAGCGGTGCTGAACGCGCCGCCGCCCGCGCCCCGCCCCGCTCCGCCGCGCCCGAAGGTGGAGAAGGCGGAAGCAAAGCCGCGTCCGGTGAAGAAGAAGCCCGAGCCGGCGAAGCCCCGTCCGGCGCGTCAGGCCTCGACCGCCCCGCAATCCTCGGCGCCCGCCGCCCGCAACACGGCGTCGGCGCCACAGGTCAGCCAGGCGACCTGGGCGCGTCAGGTCATCTCGCGCATCCGCGCCCAGGCACCGCGCAGCGCCGGGGCCGCCGGCCTGACGGCAAGGGTCAGCTTCTCCATCGATCGCGGCGGCCGCATCATCTCCGCCGGCATCGCCAGTTCGTCGGGAGACGGCGCATTCGACCGGGAGGCCGTGGCGCTGGTGCGGCGGGCGAGCCCCGTGCCCGCCCCGCCCGACGGCGTCGGCAGCCGGACGACGGCCCTGACCGTCCCGATCCGGGCGCGTTAATTAGAGCCGATCGTCTGGATCACCTCGAAGCCTTCGAATTCGGGATGGCCGAGATAGAGCGGGCGGGTGCCGCCCGCCTTCGCATGCGAGGCGCGGAAGGCGTCCGAGCGCGTCCAGTCCTCGAAGGCCTCGCGGCTCGCCCAGACCGTGTGCGAGGAATAGAGCCGGTGATCCTCGCGCTCCGGCCCCTTCAGCATGTGGAATTCCACGAAGCCCGGCAGGCCCTTCAGGTTCGAGGTGCGGTTGCGCCAGAGCTCCTCGAATTCCTCGGCCGCGTCCTTGATGACCTTGAAGCGGTTCATCGCGATGAACATCGAACATCTCCTCTGACCGGCGCGACGGGGCGCCGTGCCGCGCGGCGGCGGCGGGCTTGCCATCGGCCCCGGCGATGGCACATCAGGGCGCCAGGGGCAACGCGGACAGGAGCGCGGACATGATGGAGGCCGAACAGGAACGGCGCCTTAGGGCGCTGCGGGCCGAGATGGCGAAGGAGCATCTCGCCGCGCTGATCGTGCCGCGCGCCGACGAGTTCCAGGGCGAATATGTCGCGCCCTCCTCCGAGCGTCTCGCCTTCGTCAGCGGCTTCACCGGCTCGGCGGGCTTCGCCGCCGTCGGGCGCGAGGCGGCGGCCCTCTTCGTCGACGGGCGCTACACGATCCAGGTCCGCCGCGAGGCCCTGCCCGGCTTCTGGGACTTTCGGCACGTTCTCGACCAGCCCGTCGAGGACTGGGCGAAGACGCATCTGAAGGCGGGCGAGCGCCTCGGCTACGATCCGAACCTCCATACGCCGGCGCAGCTGCGCGCCCTGGATGCGGCGCTGGCCGGCCAGGGCCTCGTCCTCGTGCCGACGACCCGCAATCTCGTCGACGCGATCTGGTCGGAGCGCCCGGCCGAGCCGGAAGCGCCGGTCGAGCCCTATGGCGCGGAATTCGCCGGCGAGGCGGCCTCCGCCAAGCTCCAGCGCATCGCGGCCGCCTTGCGGGAGCAAGGACTCGACGCGCTGGTGATCTCGGCGCCGGACAATCTCGCCTGGACCTTCAACATCCGCGGCGGCGACGTCGCGATGCTGCCCGTCGCCTTCGGCCATGCCATCGTGATGGCGGACGGCACGGGCACGCTCTTCCTGTCCTCGAAGAAGCTCGGCCGCGAGGCCCTCGCCCATCTCGCCACCCTCCCCGGCTTCGACCGGCGCGAGCCGGCCGAATTCGCAGGCGCGCTCGCCGGTCTCGGGGGCAAGCGCGTGCGCCTCGACCGGGCGACCGGCAGCAGCGCCATCGCCGAAAGCCTGAAGGCGGCCGGCGCCGAGGCCGAACCCGGCCCCGATCCCGTCACGCTGATGAAGGCGGTGAAGTCGCCGGTCGAGCTCGGCGGCATGCGCGCCGCCCATCGCCGCGACGCGGCGGCGGTGACGCGCTTCCTCGCTTGGTTCGAGGAAACGCCGCCCGAGACGCTCGACGAGTGGACCGCCTCGGAAAAGCTGGAGGAGTTCCGCCGGGCGGGCAATCTCTATCGCGGCCAGAGCTTCGCGACGATCTCCGCCTTCGGCGCCAATGCCGCGCAGGCGCATTATCACGCGGATGCGGCGAGCGCCGCGCCGCTCGGCCGCGACGGCATCTATCTCGTCGATTCCGGCGCGCAATATCTCGACGGCACGACGGACATCACCCGCGTCCTCGTCACCGGCACGCCGACGCCGGAAATGAAGCGGCGCTACACGCAGGTGCTGAAAGGGCATATCGCCGTCAGCCGCGCCCGCTTTCCCGAGGGCGTCACCGGCGCGCAAATCGACAGTCTCGCGCGCCAGTTCCTCTGGGCCTCCGGCACGGATTTCGACCATGGCACCGGCCATGGCGTCGGCTGCTATCTTTCCGTCCACGAGGGGCCGCAGAGCATCTCGAAGCGCGGCACGGAGACGGCGCTGAAGCCGGGCATGGTCGTGTCGAACGAGCCCGGCTACTACAAGGAAGGCGGCTTCGGCATCCGCATCGAGAATCTCCTCGCCGTCGTGGCGCTCGATCCGCAGCCGGAAGGGGCGGAGCGCCGGACGCTCGGCTTCGAGACGCTGACCTTCGTGCCCTACGAGCGCCGCCTGATCGAGGTGGACCTCCTCGACGCGGGCGAGCGCGCCTTCGTCGATGCCTATCACGCCGAGGTGCGGGCGCGGCTCGAGGGCGAGCTCTCGGACAAGGAGCGGGACTTCCTCCAGCGCGCGACGGCGCCGCTCGGCGGGCCGGACTGAGGGCGGCGGAACGCCCTCGTTCAGGCTTCAGCAGTCACGACTTGAGGAAAAGGGCGGCGGGCGGTGGCGCTCGCGCCGGGATCGGCTAAGATCGGGCGATGTCGAAGCATGACGCCTATCCGCGCGAGGCTCCCCTCGCGCCGGCCACGGAGCCCGAACGGGAAGACCTCGCCGAACTCGTCGACGATGCGGTGAAGGCGCTGCGCATCGGCGGCGTGCTCGCGACCGACGACGCGCTGCGCCAGGCGGTCGACGAGCTGAAGCACCAGATCGAGGCCGACCGGGCGACGGTCTGACCGCGCCCCCGCGCCTTCCGAACCGTTCCGCAACACGATCCCGGCTCCGCGCCGGGATTTTTCGTTCGCCGCCGCCGATCCTTCGACCGCGCGGCGAAGGCGGCCCGGTTTCCCGCGCCGCCCGACCGCCCCGCCGTCAGAAGTTCCGGCGGAACTGGAGGAAGCCGAAGGTGCGGTCGAAATCGTCGATGCCGGCCGGCAGGTCGAGATCGCGATAGGTCACTTCGCCGGTGATCGTGAAGTTCTCGGTGACCTTGTAGTTGATGTCGCCGCCCACCGCGAAATAGCTCTCGCCATCGGCGGCGGCGAGGTTCACCCCGTTCGCATAGGCGACGTTCAGGTCTTCCGTCTGGCCATAGGCGCCGGAAACGACGAAGGTGAACTTGCCGACCTCCTGGCTATAGGCCGCGCCGATCTGGAACTTCGACGGGATGACCGAGGGATCGAGATAGGACTGCCCGAAGCCGAAGGAGCCCGACAGCGAGGTGACGACGGCATAGATGCTCGGATCGAAGGCGTAATGGCCTTCCACCTTGAAGATCGAGCCGTCGAGCAGGAGGTCCTGCAGCTGCACGCCGCCCTTCAGGACGAAGGCGTCGTCGCCGGGGGCGTAATTGTCCGGCTGGAACTCGATCGCCCCGTCGAAGGCGCCGTCCGGATCGCGGCCGGTGAAGCGGTTGAGGTAGTTCGCGTAGCCCTGCAGCCCGTCATATTGCTGCTCGTCATAGGCGCCCATCAGATAGGCCTTCAGGCCGCCATCGGCATAGACGAGCTTGCCGAGCACGTCCGGGCGCCAGTCGCCGGTGCCGTCGTCCTCGACTGAGAGGATGCCGGTCAGCTTGCCGACCGAATAGGCATAGGAGATGCGGTTGGTCTGGAAGTCGCCCGCCGCCCAGTCGTTTTCCTCGAGGAGGAGGCCGTCGGAAACGCCGCCATCCTCGTTAGTCCAGAGCGAGTCGGCGGTGCCGACGGTCAGGCCGCCGAGCTGGAGGAAGCCCTCCTTGACGGTGAAGGCGGCTGACTGGCTGAGGATCTGGTTCGCTTCCAGGCGGATCTTGGCGCGCAGCGTGCCGAGCTCGGTTTCCTCGCGCGCGTCCATGTCGAGACGCGTGCGCATCGCCGTGCCGTAGACGGCGTCATAGGGCCCGTCCGGGTCCGGCGTGAACTCGCGCGAATTGCCGCCGACGCGGAAGCGGACATAGCCGCCGAACTGAAGGCAGGTCTCGGTGCCGGGAATGTAGAAGAAGCCCTTGCCGTAGACGTCGCAGACCCGGACATATTCCGCCGGCTCCGGCTCCACCATCGTCACCGGCGCGTCGGCCGCCCGGGCGGTGCCGCCGAGCGCCGCGACGAGCCCGAGGCTTGCGAGACCGATCCGTCCCCGATCCATGGCATTCCCTTTCCGCGACCCGCCGCTCCGATGGACCGGCACCCGCATTCATCGAATGGACGGTACGGAGAAAGGTCCCCTCGCATCAATGGTTTGGCGGCTAAATCGAACTGATCGTTTCGATGCTGTGGCGCCCTCGTCACGCTTTCGCCGTGTGGCCGGCACGATCGCAGCCCTTGGCCGAGCCCGAGAAATTCCGGCCGGGGGTCGGATTCGCGGGCAAGAGCGCCTATATAGGCGCCGAGTTCATCCGCATCGATTCGACCGGGAGAAGAGCCATGCCCAGCAAGCTCGAGCAACTGCGCGAAATGACGCTCGTCGTCGCCGATACCGGCGACATCGAAGCCGTCAAGCGCCTGAAGCCGGTGGACTGCACCACCAATCCCTCCCTGGTCCTGAAGGCGATCGGCCTGCCGCTCTTCGCCGAGAAGTTCGACGAGGCGCTGGACTGGGGCCGCTCGCAGAACCTGTCGGCCGAGCAGCGCGTGGTGAAGATCGGCGACCGTCTCGCGATCTCCGTCGGCGCCGAACTGTCCAAGCTGGTCGAGGGCCGCGTGTCGACCGAGGTCGATGCCGATCTGTCCTTCGATGTCGAGGGTTCGGTGCGCAAGGCGCATGAGATCGTCGAGGCCTATGCCGAGCGCGGCGTCTCGAAGGACCGCATCCTGGTCAAGCTCGGCTCGACCTGGGAAGGCATCCGCGCGGCCGAGCAGCTGCAGAAGGCCGGCATCGACTGCAACATGACGCTGATCTTCAACAAGGCGCAGGCGATCGCCGCCGCCGAGGCCGGCGCCTTCCTGATCTCGCCCTTCGTCGGGCGCATCCTCGACTGGCACGTCAAGGCGAGCGGCAAGCAGTTCACCGCCGCCGAGGACCCGGGCGTCCAGTCGGTCAAGGAGATCTATCAGTACTATAAGGCGCACGGCATCAAGACCGTCGTCATGGGCGCCTCCTTCCGCAACACGGGCGAGATCGAGGAACTGGCGGGCTGCGACCGCCTGACCATCTCGCCGAACCTCCTCGACGAACTGGCCAAGGCCGAGGGCACGCTGGAGCGCAAGCTGTCGCCCGAGGCCGGCGGCGCCGCGCCGGAGCGCGTCTCCTATGACGAGAAGAGCTTCCGCTGGGCGATGAACGAGGATGCGATGGCGACCGAGAAGCTCGCCGAGGGCATCCGCCAGTTCGCCGCCGATCTCCTGAAGATGCGCAAGCTGATCGCCGAGCGTCTCGGCGAAGGCGTGCGTCAGGCGGCCGAGTAACAGGCGGCGGGCTCGGGGACGGGTCCGCCCCTCCCCGTCAGCCCACCAGCCGGACGTCCGAGCAGACGAGATCGTCGACCCGGACGTCCACTTCGCCGAGCCCGATGCCGGCGAGCGACAGGGCGGCGCCGAGAAGGTCGTCGATCGGCGCGGCGAGCGTCGCGAGCACTCCCTTCAATTCCCAGGGCAGAGCGGGCGCGAGACCGAGCGGCCCGGCATGCACCGTCAGCGACGCCTCGCCGAAGAGGCTGGCGACGAGACTGCTCGCGAAGAGTTTCGTTCTCGCCGTCCGTGTCGTCCCGTCGCCGATCTCCGTTCCCCTGAAGACCAGCGGAACCGGCATGTCCTGCCGGACGGCGACCGTGCTCGCCGCTTCCACGCGCAGGAGAGGCAGGCTGAGAATGGTGGCCCGCGCCGGGCTGTCCTCGACGCCGATCGCCTCCAGCGGCTTGGACGAGCGGCCGAGCGACACGCGCAACAGGCCGGGATAGGCGAGAAGCCGCACCTCGCGCCGCGCCGGGTCGCCCGAACAGGAGGCGGATACGAGCTCGACCCGCGCGCCGGCGAGGACGGCCTCCAGCGGCAAGTCGAGTTCGGCGCCGAGGCTGGCGCCGAGACCGCCCGTCCGCAGCGCCAGACGCAGCCGCGCCTGCGCCGTGCCGAGGGCGATCGGGGCATTGCCGAGGGCGATCGGCGGCAGTCGCTGCAGCCCCTCGCCGAGAAGAAGATCGAGCGCGGCCGTCGCGATGCCCGGCAAAGCGAGCCGGGCGGCGACGGCATTGCCCTCGTCGTGCCGGCCGATCGCCGCCGACAGGAGCCCGAGCACCGAGACCCGCCCCGAAAGGGCCCGGCCCGGCCCGTCGAGCGGCACGACGAGCAGCCGGTCGTCGACCCGCAGCACCTCGCCGGGCGCGAGGTCGATCGCGCCCGCCAGCACCGATCGTCCCGCCTGGCGCGCCGCCGCCGCGCCGCCCGCATCGCCGAGTTCGGCGAGCGCGTCGGCCGAGGCGCCGAGCAGCAGCCGCAGCCGGACCGGCCGGTCCAGCACCGCCCCGACCGTCGCGCCGGGCGGCAGGCCGGTCGTGGCGGCAAGCCGCGCGAGCATCGCGCCGAGCGGCGCGTTGGCGCGGAGAAGCGCGCGATAGTCGAGCACCGAAAGCCCGAGATCGGCGCCGAGGAGCGGCGGGAGCAGGTTCGGCTCGACCGAGGCCAGCCGGCTGCCGATGGAAAAGGAAACTTCGGGCCGGATGGCCGCCCGCGCCGTGGCGCCGATCGTCTGGATCTCACGCCCGAAGAGGCGCGCGAAGTAGAGAGGGACCGTGCGCGACGCCGCGACCGAGACCGCATTGTCGAGGCTCGGCCGCGCCTCGAAACGGCGCTCCGGCCTGACGGCCGCATCGAAGGCGTAATGACCGAAGCCGATCTCGAAGCGGGCATCCGCCGCCCCGTTCGCGGCCAGCATCCGCCGCGCCTCGGCTTCGGCGGTCGCCGGCCGGCGCGCGGCGGCGAGCGCCGCGGCATCGACCGCCTTCTGGAGCGCGCGCCGGTCGAGATAGAGCGTGCCGACATCCGCCGCGAGGACGCAGGCGCAGAGCAGCGCCGGGGCGAGAATGGCGAAGACGATCGCGATCGCGCCCCGCCGCGCGCCGACGAAGCGCCGGGCCGCCCCGGTCACGGAACGGCATAGGTCGAGGAGCGCGTGATTTCCTTCGGCGTCTCGAAGAAGGCGTCGAGAAACGGCACGCGCGGCAGCGCCGAGGCGTCGTAGCGCACCCGCACCGTGAAGGCGTTGCCCACCTCCTCCGTGCTGGCGCTGAGGCGCGTCTGGGCGAGAAGCGGATATTGGTCGGCCCGCGCCAGGACCCATTGCTCGGCAAGCCGGTGCCGCTCCTCGGCGGCCAGCCCCACCACCGCATATCGGCCGGCATCGGCGGCGATCTGTTCGAGCGAATGGGCGAGGCCGAGAAAAACCCCGACCACCATGATCCCGAAGAGGATGAGGCAGAGAAACGGCACGACGAGCGCGAACTCGACGGCGCTGGCGCCGCGGGAACAGGACAGCAAGGGAAAGGACGATCGTGGAAATGAAGGACCCGGCATGAACGATTTCCTCGAAATGGAAACGTCTCGCATGTTCTGGGATTGCGGCCCTATCCTAGCTCATCATTCTCTTTGAGGTTGCGTGAACATGCATGGCCGCCTAGCCGTTCCTTCGAAAACGAGGCCAGGCTCGGCGGTAGTGCTTGACGCATCGGCCGATCCGCAGGACAGGACCTCATGGAATCCCTGCCGCATCCCGATATCGACATCCGCCTGTTGCGCCTAAAGGACGCACGCGATCTGGCGCCGCTTCTGGCCGCCTATAACCAGGCCATGCTGCGCGGCGCGCCGGGCGCCCCGGACAAGGTCTATGCCGAGCAGCTTCTGCAGGATCGCACGGCCGAGCTCCTCGGCGCGCGGCTGGAAGGCGTCCTGGTCGGATTCCTGATGTTCTACGACCTGCCCGATCCCTGGACAGGCATGCGCGCCGGCCTCGCCGACCATCTCTATGTTCACCATCAGCACCGCCGGAAGGGCATCGCCCGCGCGATGGTCGACCTCCTGGCGGAGGAAGCCGATACGCGCGGTTGGTCGAAGCTGGTGCTGCATGCCCCGCGCAATGCCGGCACGAACCGGCTCTTCTACGATTCGGTGGCGGTGCCGGCCGACTGGTCGAGCTACGTGATCCGCTTCAGCGGTCCTTGAGGCAGGCTTCGGCCGCCCGGGAGGCGTCGGAGCCGTCCGGGACGGCCGACAGCCGGTGCACGCCGATACAGCCATTCGCCAGCGCGACGAGCTCGACGCCCTCGCGGGCGAAGGCATCGACGAGCTGCTGTTCCGAGCCACGGTTCAAATGGTGGCGCTCCTTCTCGAAATCGCGCACCGTGCTGCGGGACACGCCCGCCCGCAAGGCCAGCTCCTCCTGCGTCCAATCGAGCAGGCCGCGCGCGGCGCGACACTGTTCCGGCCTCAAAATCATCCCGCCGAACCCTTGAATCTTTCGGACAATTTCAACCTTAATGGTTGACGCCTGACAATAGGGCCGCGACGCGCGAATCCGAGGAGAGACATTGACCGAGATGGCGAACGGGTTCCTGCTGCTCCTTCTCGTCCTGCCTTTCGTCGGCTCCGTCGCCGCGCTGCTCCTGCCGACCAATGCCCGCCGCGTCTACGCCCTCATCGCCGGCGGCATCGCGCTCGCCGGCCTTGTGATCACCCTCTTTCTCTACTCGGACGTGCGGAACGGCGGGCGGGTGGAGGCCGGTCTCGCCTGGCTGCCGAGCCTCGGCCTCGGCCTCGATCTGAGGATGGACGGCCTCGCCTGGCTCTTCTCCTTCCTCGTCACCGGCATCGGCCTCCTCGTCGTCATCTATGCCCGCTACTACATGTCGCCGAAGGACCCGGTGGCGCGCTTCTTCGCCTTCTTCCTCGCCTTCATGGGCGCGATGCTCGGCATGGTCCTGTCGGGCAATCTCATCCAGCTCGTCTTCTTCTGGGAGCTGACGAGCCTCTTCTCCTTCCTGCTGATCGGCTATTGGAGCCACAACGCGGCGGCGCGCGACGGCGCGCGCATGGCGCTGACGGTGACGGGCTTCGGCGGTCTCGCCCTTCTCGGCGGCGTCCTCGTCCTCGGCCATATCGCCGGCAGCTACGAGCTCGACGCCGTGCTGGCGGCCGGGCCGCGCATCCAGGCCGATCCGCTCTATCCGGCGGCGCTGATCCTCATCCTCCTCGGCGCGCTGACGAAGAGCGCGCAGTTTCCCTTCCATTTCTGGCTGCCCCAGGCCATGGCCGCGCCGACCCCGGTCTCGGCCTATCTCCATTCGGCCACCATGGTGAAGGCCGGCGTCTTCCTCATGGCCCGGCTCTGGCCGGCCCTGGCCGAGACCGAGCTCTGGTTCTACATCGTCTGCTCGGCCGGCCTCGCCACGCTTCTCGTCGGCGCCTGGCTCGCGATCTTCCAGCAGGACCTGAAGGGCCTTCTCGCCTATTCGACGATCAGCCATCTCGGGCTCATCACGCTGCTCTTCGGGCTCGGCAGTCCGCTCGGCGCCGTCGCGGCCACCTTCCACATCCTTAACCACGCCACCTTCAAGGCCTCGCTCTTCATGGCGACGGGCATCATCGACCACGAGACGGGCACGCGCGACATGCGCCGGCTGTCCGGCCTCTTCCGCTTCATGCCGGTCACCGCCACGCTCGCCATGGTCGCCGCCGCCGCCATGGCCGGCGTGCCGCTCCTCAACGGCTTCCTGTCGAAGGAGATGTTCTTCGCCGAAGCGGTCGAGTTCCATCAGGGCTCGCTCCTCGACGATTCCCTGCCCTATCTCGCGACGCTCGCCGGCGCCTTCAGCGTCGCCTATTCGATCCGCTTCGTGCACAACGTCTTCTTCGGCCCGCCGCCGACGGACCTGCCGAAGGAGCCGCACGAGCCGCCCCGGCTGATGCGCTTTCCGGTGGAGTTCCTCGTCGTCGCCTGTCTCGTCGTCGGCATCCTGCCGGCGCTCGTCGCGGGCGACGTCCTCGCCACCGCCGCCCGCGCCGTGATCGGCCGAGACCTGCCCGCCTACAGCCTCTCGATCTGGCACGGCTTCAACTATCCGCTCGCCATGAGCATCCTGGCGCTTGTCGGCGGGGCGCTGCTCTACCGCCTCCTCCAGCGCGAGCTCGCCTCCAGCCGCGACGGCGCGCCGCTGCTGCGCCGGGTCGACCCGGCCCGCATCTTCGAGCGCGTGCTCGTCACCCTGTCCTGGCGCTGGGCGCGCACGCTGGAGGCCATTCTGGAAACGCGGCGGCTGCAGCCGCAGCTCCGGCTGGTCGTCGCCCTGGCGCTCGTCGCCGCGCTCGCGCCCATCGCCCAGCACGGCTTCGGCTCACGCCAGGCCTGGCCGGTGGAGATCGACCTGCCCTTCGCGCTCCTCTGGCTGATCGGCATCGCCTGCGCGATCGGCGCGGCGGTGATGGCGAAGTTCCAGCGCCTCGCGGCCCTCGTCCTCGTCGGCGGCGCGGGCCTCGTCACCTGCCTCACCTTCGCCTGGCTGTCGGCCCCGGATCTCGCCATCACCCAGCTTCTCGTCGAGGTGGTGACGACCGTCCTCATCCTCCTCGGCCTGCGCTGGCTGCCCAAGCGCGTGCGCGGCCATGGCGGACTGGACGAGGCCGATCTCGGCACGCGCTACCGGCGCGGCCGCGACCTCGTCCTGGCGCTCGCCGCCGGGCTCGGCGCCGGCGCGATCGCCTATGCGGTGATGAACCGGCCGCTGACCGACTCGATCGCCGCCTTCTTTCTCGAACGCGCCTATTCGGAAGGCGGCGGCACCAATGTCGTCAACGTCATCTTGGTCGATTTCCGCGGCTTCGACACGCTCGGCGAGATCGTCGTCCTCGGCGCGGTCAGCCTCACCGTCTTCGCGCTGCTGCTGCGCTTCCGCCCGGCCGTGGACAGCGTCGACGCGCCGGAGCAGCAGCGCATTCAGGACGAGTTCGACGAGGCGGCCGAGGCCCGCAAGCCGGGCGACACGGCGGAGGAATATCTGCTCGTGCCCGGCGTCATCATGCGCCTGATGTTCCCGCTGATCGGCACGCTCGCCGTCTATCTGTTCCTGCGCGGCCACGACCTGCCGGGCGGGGGCTTCGCCGGCGGCGTCGCCATGTCGATCGGCTTCATCCTGCAATACATGGCCGGCGGCACGCGTTGGGTCGAGGCGCGGCTGCGCATCCGCCCGGTGCGCTGGATGAGCTTCGGCCTCCTCGTCGCCGGCGCCACGGGCGCGGGCGCCGCCCTCTTCGACCGCCCCTTCCTCACCTCCTATTTCCGCTATGCGGAGATTCCGCTGATCGGCGAAGTGCCGCTGGCCAGCGCCCTGCTCTTCGATCTCGGCGTCTTCGCCCTCGTCGTCGGCGCCACCGTCCTGATGCTGATCGCCATCGGCCACCAGTCGATCCGGCGGCCGAGGCCGGCGCGGCGGGCGGCGGCCGAGGCGACCCTCGGCCCGGGAGGCGAATGATGGAACTCGTTCTAGCCATCGCCATCGGCTGTCTCGTCGGCTCCGGGGTCTGGCTGATCCTGCGGCCCCGCACCTATCAGGTGATCATCGGCATCAGCCTCGTCTCCTACGGGGTGAACCTCTTCATGTTCGCCATGGGCATGGGCAAGCCGCGCGTCGGCCTGCCGCCGATCCTCGACAAGGGCGGCAGCGGCACGCTCGCCGTCTATGCCGATCCTCTGCCGCAGGCGCTGGTCCTCACCGCCATCGTCATCGGCTTCGCCATGACGGCGCTGTTCCTCGTCGTGCTGCTCGCCGCGCGCGGGCTGACGGGCAGCGACCATGTCGACGGCCGGGAGACGCGCTGACGATGCCCATCGCCGCCCATCTGCCGATCCTGCCGGTGCTCCTGCCGCTTGCCGGCGCCGCGATCATCATGCTCTTCGACGAGCGCCGCCGCGCGCTGAAGGCCGGCCTGTCGGTCGCCGCGACGCTTCTCCTCCTCGCCGTCGCGGTGGCGCTGCTCCTCCAGGCCGATGCCGGCGGCGGCACGACCAGCGTCTACCGGCTGGGCGACTGGCCGGCGCCCTTCGGCATCGTGCTCGTCGCGGACCGGCTCTCGGCGCTGATGGTGCTCCTGACGAGCCTGCTCGGCCTCGCGACGCTGCTCTTCTCGCTGGCCCGCTGGCACGGCGCCGGCGCGCATTTCCACACGCTGTTCCAGGTGCTCCTGATGGGGCTGAACGGCGCCTTCCTCACGGGGGACCTGTTCAATCTCTTCGTGTTCTTCGAGGTGATGCTGGCGGCCTCCTTCGGCCTTCTCCTCCACGGCTCGGGGCCGGCCCGCATCCGCGCCGGCCTCCATTACATCGCCATCAATCTCGTCGCCTCGATGCTGTTCCTCCTCGGCGTCAGCCTCGTCTACGGTGTGACCGGCACACTCAACATGGCCGATCTCGCGACGCGCCTGCCGCTGATCGCGCCGGGCGACCGCACGCTCCTGGAGGCCGGAGCGGCGCTGCTCGGCATCGCCTTCCTGATCAAGGCGGGCATGTGGCCGCTCTGCTTCTGGCTGCCCCAGGCCTATTCGGTGGCGAGCGCCCCGGTCGCGGCGGTCTTCGTCATCACCTCGAAGGTGGCGATCTACGTGATCCTGCGCCTCTTCCTGCTGCTCTTCGGGCCGGGCGGCGGCGCGCCGGGCTTCGGCAGCGCCGTGCTTCTCGCCGGCGGCCTCGCGACGATCGGCTTCGGCGCGATCGGCGTCCTCGCCTCGCAGGGGCTCGGCCGCATCGCGAGCTTCAGCACCATCGTCTCCTCCGGCACGCTGCTCGCGGCGATCGGCCTCGCCACGCCCGGCGTCACGGCGGGCGCGCTCTTCTATCTCGTCAGCTCCTCCCTCGCGATCTGCGCCTTCTTCCTCCTGATCGAGCTCGTGGAACGCGGTCGCGAGCCCGGCGCCGACATGCTGGCCGTCACCGCCGAGGCCTTCGGCGAGGAGGAGAACGAGGCGACGCATGAGAGCGAGGAGGTCGGCATCGCCATTCCCGCCGTCACCGCGCTGCTCGGCATCGGCTTCGTCACCTGCGCCATCCTGATCGCCGGCCTGCCGCCGCTGTCCGGCTTCGTCGCCAAGTTCGCGATGATGACGGCGGCGCTCGATCCGGCCGGGCTCGGGGCCGGCCAGAGGGTGCGCCTCGCCGCCTGGGGGCTTCTCGGCCTGCTCCTCGCGTCGGGCTTCGCCGCCCTGCTCGCCATGGTGCGCACCGGCATCCGCATCTTCTGGGCGCCGCACGAGGGCGCGAGCGTACAGCGCGTGCGGGTGATCGAGTTCCTGCCGGTGACGGGCCTCATCAGCCTCTGCGTGCTGATGACGATCGCCGGCGAGCCGGTGATGGCCTATATGCGCGCCGCCGCCGACGCCGCCCATCGGCCGGCCGCCTATATCGACGCGGTGATGCGGCCCGCCGCATCGGTTTCGGAGGCGCGCCCGTGACGCGGACCTGGCTCGCCTATCCGCTCCTGTCGGGCTTCGTCCTCGCCATCTGGCTGCTTCTTTCGCAGAGCGTCCGGCCGGGCAGCCTGATCCTCGGCGCGGGCCTCGGCCTCTTCGCCTCCTTCATGCTGTCGCGGCTGGCGACGCCCGGCCGGCGCCCCGGCAACCCCATGGCCGTGCTCCGCCTCGCCGGCTTCGTCGCGGTGGAGATCGTCCGCTCCAATATCGCGGTCGCCAAGGTGGTGCTGACGCCGCGGATGGAGCGCAAGTCCGGCTTTCTCACCATCCCGCTCGAACTGGAGGAGCCGCAGGCGCTCGCCGCCCTCGCCTGCATCCTCACCGCGACGCCCGGCAGCGTCTGGGTCGATTACGACCGGAGCCGGAAGCAGCTGCTGATGCATGTGCTCGACCTGATCGATGAGGCGACCTGGATCGGGATCGTGCGGAACTACGAAAGCCGGCTCAAGGAGATCTTTCGATGAGCGCCGCCATTCTCGACGGGTCGATCCTCCTCGCGCAGATCATGCTGGCGCTGGCCTGCGCCTGCTGCGCCTATCGCATCGTCTTCGGGCCGCGCGCCCAGGACCGCATCCTCGGGCTCGACGCCTTCTACGTCACCAGCATGCTGATCCTTCTCACCATCGGCATGCGCACCGGCAGCGCCGTCTATTTCGACGCCGCCCTGGTGATCGCCATCGTCGGCTTCGTCGGCACCGTGGCGCTCGCCAAGTTCCTGATGCGCGGCGAGGTGGTCGAATGAGCGCGGCCGTCGATCTGCCCGTCTGGGCGGCCCTCCTCGTCGCGGCCCTCGTGCTGCTCGCCGCCGGCATCACGCTGGTCGGGGCGATCGGCCTCCTGCGTTTCGAGAATTTCTATCAGCGCGTCCACGCCCCGACGCTCGGCGCAAGCCTCGGCACGATCGCGATGGCCCTCGCCTCCCTGATCTTCTTCAGCGTGCTCCAGACGCGGCCGGTGGTGCACGAGGTGCTGCTCTTCGTCTTCGTCACGCTGACGACGCCGGTGACGCTGATGCTGCTCGCCCGCTCCGCCCTCTATCGCGACCGGGCCGAGGGCGAGAGCGACGTGCCGCCGGCCGGCGACGGCCGCTAGGCCCATCCCTCTCCGGAAGCCCGAAACGCGAAGCGCCCGCCGGGGGAGGACCGGCGGGCGCTTGCGGAACGCCTGCGGCGGGAGGAACCGTCAGGCGAGTGCCGAGGCCGGCGGGGAGACGCCAGGCCTGGCGGAAGAGAAATCGGAAGTCAGCGAACCGCGCGGCGGGCGACGGCCGGAATGTCCGCGCGGGACAGGCCGAGATCGGCCAGTTCACGCTGCGAGAGACGGTTCAGCTCGTCCACGGTGTTGCGGTAGGTCTTCCAGTTGCGGAGCGTGCGGGCGATGCCCATCGTCTTGTCCTTCGGGTTCCGTCGATCGGAGCCGGGTTCGGTTCGATCTCGTTTCGACAAGACCAAGATAGGCGCCCGCCCGCAGCGCCGGTAGGCGCGCCGCCGCATGGGTGCCCCTCTCCTTTTCGCTATGTCGCCGGTGCGCGGCAGCCATGCGGCCGGGTCGGGCCGGCGGGAGGCGACGCTCTACCCGCCGTCCGGCGACAGTAGAGGAAGGTCGATATCATCTTTTGGTTGCATGGATCGTCGGAATAGCTCCGCCGAGGGACAAAAGCATTAATCCGGCGTCAATTTCGATATCGCTAGTATAGGCATCTTTTGTCGCGGAGGATTCGATGTTGAAGTCGATCGGCCGGAAATTGATGGCCCTTGCCGCGCTCGTGATGCTGGTGGCCTGCGGCGGCGCGGCGGTCGGGCTCTGGGTGGCGGTCGACCTGACCGGCGCCCTCGGCGAGACCCGCCTGTCGGCGAGCGTCCTGCGCAATCACATGCAGGCCGACATGATGCATGACGCGCTGCGGGCCGATGTGCTGGCGGCGCTCCTGTCCCGCGCCGGCGCGGGGGCGACCGACCCGAAGGCGATCGCCGCCGATGCGGCCGAGCACGAGGCGAGCTTCCGCCAGAGCATCGCGGAGAACAAGCGGCTCGCCGCCGATCCGGAAACCCGGACCGTCCTCGCCGAACTCGACGCGCCGCTCGACGTCTATATCGGCGAGGCGCGCCGTCTGGTCGAGCTCGCCGCGACGGATCCGCAGGCGGCGACGGGCGGGCTCGGCGCCTTTCTCCAGAAATTCTCCGCGCTGGAAGGCGCCATGGCGAAGGCCTCCGACCGGATCGAGGCCGTCGTCGGCCGGACGGCCGATGCCAGCGAAGCGCGGGCGGCGCTCGGACAGCGGCTGCTTCTCGGCACGGCGCTGGCGGGCGCTCTCCTCGCCCTGGTGCTGGCCGTCTCGATGCGGCACGTCGTGCTGCGACCGCTGCATTCGCTGGCCGGCGACATGCGGCGACTGGCGAAAGGCGAGACGGATGTCGTGCTGCGCGACGCCGCGCGAAGCGACGAGATCGGCGGCATCGCCCGGGCCGTCGGCGAATTCCAGGACATGCTCGGCCGCCGCGCCCGCGAGGAGGCGCAGGATGCCGAACGGCGCGGCCTCGCCGAGCGCGACGCGCAGGCGCGGCAGTCGGCGATCGATCAGGCCCGCGCCGAGGATTTGCGGGCGTTCGTCCATGCCGTCGAGGACGGCTTCCGGCGCCTGGCCGCCGGCGACCTGACGACCCGGCTCGCCGGGCCGATGGCCCCCGAATTCGAGCCGATCCGCCAGACCTTCGACCAGTCGGTCGCGGCGCTGGAGGAGGTGATCGGTTCGGTCGTCGGCTCGGTCGGATCGATGCGCGTCGGCCTGAACCAGATCAACGTGGCCTCGTCGGATTTGGCGCAGCGCACGGAGCAGCAGGCGGCGTCGCTGGAGGAGACGGTTGCGGCTTTGTCGGAGGTGATGCGGGGCGTCGACCAGACGGCGCAGGCGGCGGACGACGCGAAGGCGGCGGCCTCGGTGGCGCAGAGCGAGGCGGAAAAGGGCGGGGCGATCGTCGGTCGCGCGGTTCAGGCGATGAGCGAGATCGAGCGCTCCTCGGCCGAGATCGGCAAGATCATCGGCGTCATCGACGAGATCGCCTTCCAGACGAACCTTCTGGCTTTGAACGCGGGCGTGGAAGCGGCGCGCGCTGGCGAGGCGGGCAAGGGCTTCGCGGTGGTGGCGCAGGAAGTGCGGGGTCTCGCCCAGCGCTCGGCGGAAGCGGCGAAGGAGATCAAGGGCCTGATCTCGACCTCCTCGGCGCAGGTGGAGGAGGGCGTCGAGCTCGTCTCGGCCTCGGGACGGAGTCTGGAACAGATCGTGACGCAGGTCGGCGGCGTGGCGCGGGTGATCACCGAGATGGCGCGGGGCGCGCGCGAGCAGGCGGTGTCGTTGAAGGAAGTGGCGACGGCGGCGGACCAGATGGACAAGGTGACGCAGCAGAACGCGGCGATGGTGGAGGAAACGACGGCGGCGGCGCAGTCGCTGTCGGCGGAAACGCAGGAACTCGCCCATCTGACGGAGCGCTTCCGCACGAAGGCCGGCGCACCGGCACCCGCCGCCGCGAACCGCACCCCGAGCCGCCGTCCGTCCGCCCCCGCCCCGTCGCGCCCCGTCGCCCAGCTGCGCACCACCGGCCACGGCGGCGCGGCGCCGAAGGCGGCGGCGAGCGCGGACGACTGGGAAGAGTTCTGAGCGACACCACCGCCGCGACGCAGCCAACTCCCACCGACAATGCCGCCGCGTCCCCTCTCCCGAGCCGGGAGAGGGTGCCGGCAGGCGGGTGAGGGAGACGTAGGGCTCTGACGTCGGCATCCCCCACCGGACGCAGACGCCCGCGCCCGTCATTCCCTCATCCCGCTGCCGCGACCTTCTCCCGGTTCGGGAGAAGGAGGAGGCTTCACGCCCTTCGCCTTCCGGGCACCGAAGAAGCGGTTGGTACAGCGAAATCGGTTGACGGAAGAGCGCCCTTCCTCTCCCCAGCGGGGAGAGGGTGGCCCGCAGGGCCGGGTGAGGGGCATGCGGCGGTGGAGACTGGCAAACAGCCGCTCGGCTGCGCCGACCCCTCATCGCCTGCCGGCACTTCTCCCCGCTGGGGAGAAGAAAGCGGTGGGGCGGCTTCGTCCCGTCGGACACCGGAGAAGCTTCCGTTGCAGGCGAGGCGCGACGGCACCACCGCGTCCCTCTCCCGAGGCGGGTGAGGGTGCCGTGGGGCGCTGACGCCGCCGCCGGGCGGCGGCGGCGAAACGGTCCTGCGACGGCAACGCGGATCGCGAAGCGCCCGTCATTCCCTCATCCCGCTGCCGCGACCTTCTCCCGACTCGGGAGAAGGGGGAGGCGTCACGCCCTCCGCCTTCCCGGCACCGGAGAAGCGATTGGTGCCGCCAGGCCGGTGGACGGAAGAGCGCCCTTCCTCTCCCCAGCGGGGAGAGGGTGGCCGCGAAGCGGCCGGGTGAGGGGTCTGCGGCGGTGGACACTCTCCGAAACCCGCTCGGCTGCGCCGACCCCTCATCGCCTGCCGGCACTTCTCCCCGCAGGGGAGAAGAAGGCGGTGGCGCGGCTTCGTCCCGTCGGACACCGCAGAAGCGGCCGATCCGAGCGCCCGGCGACGGCCCCGCTGCGCCCCCCTCTCCCCAAACCAGACGCCGCGTGGGATTGCCGCAGGGTGTCGGCGGCTAAGGCTTTTGGCGTCGCCGGTCAGGATGGCGGTCCTATCTGCCTTCCTCGATCCCCATCATCGAAGGCAGGCCCATGACCCAGGACAATCATTCCCTCACCCGTCGCGATCTCGTCGGCGTGGCCGGGGCCGGGCTTCTCGTCGCCTCGACGGCGGGCGGCGCCGGGGCTGAGGAACGGAAGGCGGCGGGCGGCGTCGCGATGAGCGACCCGCGCGACAAATATCCCGCGCCGCCCTTCGAGAAGCAGTCGCAGCCCTTTCCCGGGCTTGCCGGCAAGATGCAGCCGCGCCCCGACCATGGCGAGGAGAGCTACAAGGGCTCGGGCCGGCTCCAGGGCCGCAAGGCGCTGATCACCGGCGGCGACAGCGGCATGGGGCGCGCCGCCGCCATCGCCTATGCCCGCGAGGGCGCCGATGTCGCGATCAGCTATCTGCCGGACGAGGAGCCGGACGCGAAGGAAGTGGTCGAGCTGATCCGCAAGGCCGGCCGGAAGGCCGTGGCGCTGCCCGGCGACATCCGCGACGAGGCCCATTGCGTGGCGATGGTGGCGAAGGCCGTCGAGGAGCTCGGCGGCCTCGACATCCTCGTCAACAACGCCTCGCGCCAGCAGCAGCGCCAGTCGCTTCTCGAGATTTCGAGCGAGGATTTCGACGCGACGATGAAGACCAATATCTACGCGATGTTCTGGCTGACCAAGGCGGCGCTGCCGCATCTGAAGCCCGGCGCGGCGATCATCCAGACGGCCTCCGAACAGGCCTACGATCCCTCCGCCAATCTCGTCGACTATGCGATGACCAAGGCGGCGATGATGAACTTCACCAAGTCGCTGGCCAAGCAGCTCGGCAAGAAGGGCATCCGCGTCAATGCGGTGGCGCCGGGGCCGATCTGGACCCCGCTCCAGGTGGCCGGCGGCTCGACGCAGGAGGATCTCGTCAAGTTCGGCGGCATGACCCCGCTCGGCCGCCCCGGCCAGCCGGCCGAGCTCGGCTCGATCTATGTCCAGCTCGCCGCCGCCGATGCGAGCTATGCCAATGGACAGGTCTATGGCGCGGCGGGCGGCACCGGCCAGCCTTGAGGCCCGGAACGCGGACGGGCGCCGCGAAGGGCGCCCGCTTCCCCTTGGGCTCACGCGGCCGTCGCGAGAACCGGTCGCGACGCCCGGCGGCTTTCAGCCGATCCGCCTCTCCGTTTCCGCTTCGAAGAGGTGAATGGCGCGCGGGCTGACCGAGAGGCCGACCGCCTCGCCCGGCCGGCGGCGCTCGGCGCGCGGCACCACGGCCACCGCGTCATGGCCGTCGACATCGACATGGAGCTGCACGTCGGAGCCCGTCGTCTCCGACAGGATGACCCTCCCCCGGATCGGCCCGTCGCCGGAGACCGTGAGATCGTTCGGCCGCACGCCGAGGATCGCCTTCTGGCCGGGCCGCGCGGCATGGCCCGCCGGCAGCGGCACGGCGACGCCCGGCGCGCGGAAGGCCGTCCCCTCCCCGCCGCCGCCCGCGATCTCCCCTTCGAAGAAGTTCATCGAGGGCGAGCCGATGAAGTCGGCGACATATTTCGAGTTCGGCCGCTCGTAGATCTCGTCCGGCGAGCCGGTCTGGACGATGCGGCCGCCCTGCATCAGGACGATCTTGTCGGCCATGGTCATCGCCTCGATCTGGTCGTGGGTGACGTAGATCGTCGTCGCGCCGAGCCGGTTGTGCAACTGGCGGATCTCGACGCGCATATGCGAGCGGAGCTTGGCGTCGAGATTGGACAAGGGCTCGTCGAAGAGGAAGACGCCGGCATCGCGCACCATGGCCCGGCCCATGGCGACGCGCTGGCGCTGGCCGCCGGAAAGCTCCTTCGGGTAGCGATCGAGATAGGGCGTAAGGTTGAGGATCGCGGCGGCCTCCTCGACCTTTTGCCGGATCTCCGCCTTCGGCCGCTTGGCGACCTCCAGGCTGAAGCCGATATTCTCGCGCACCCTCATCGTCGGATAGAGCGCGTAGTTCTGGAAGACCATGGCGATGTCGCGGTCGCGCGGATGGACCTCGTTGACCCGGCGCCCGCCGATCGCGACCTCGCCGGCCGAGATGGTCTCGAGCCCGGCCGTCATGCGCAAAAGCGTGGTCTTGCCGCAGCCGGACGGTCCGAGCAGGACGACGAACTCGCCGTCCGCGATCGTCAGCGAGACGTCGCGCATGATCTCGACCGCCCCGTAGGACTTGCCGATCCCCTTGTATTCGACGGTGGCCATCGTCGCTCCGCTCAGTATCGCTGGCGCGTCGGGGTGAGGACGATCTCCTGCACCAGCGCGTTCTGCGGCATCTCGTAGGTGGCAAGGATCAGGTTCGCGACATGCTCCGCCCCAATGCCGCCCCCCATCGCCGCCTTGTTGGCGCGATAGGCGGCGAGCGTCGCCTCGTCCTTCACGCCGGACAGGACTTCGGTCTCGATGACGCCGGGCGAGATCACCTGCACCCGGACATCGTATTGCGAGAGATGTTCGCGCAAGGATTCCGAGACGGCATGGACGAAGAACTTCGTGCCGCAATAGACCGTGTGGTCGGGATAGACCTTCCGGCCGGCGATGGAGCTCATCA
Source organism: Aureimonas endophytica (assembly GCF_014642635.1). Classification (GTDB taxonomy): domain Bacteria; phylum Pseudomonadota; class Alphaproteobacteria; order Rhizobiales; family Rhizobiaceae; genus Plantimonas; species Plantimonas endophytica. Next base: position 231,958 of record NZ_BMIQ01000007.1, on the reverse strand, counting down.
TCACCAGGGTGCCGCGCCGCCGCGCGATCATGCCGTTCAACACGGCGTGGACGGTGTTCATCACGCCCTTGGTGTTGATGTCGATCATCGCGTCCCATTCCTCGGGCGGCTGGCGGGCGATGTCGGCGAGATGGGCGACGCCGGCATTGGCGAACATCAGGTCCACCGGGCCGAAGCGCGCCTCGCCCGCCGCGACGGCCTCGGCGATCGCGGCGCGGTCGCGCACGTCGACATCGCGGATCACCGCGTTCGGCAGGTTCAGCGCCTCCATGCGCTCGACGCGCCGCGCCATGAGAAGGAGCGGATAGCCCGCATCGGCGAAGGCCCTGGCAGTGGCTTCGCCGATGCCGGAACTCGCGCCGGTGATCGCGATGAGAGGCTTGTCGGCCATGGGCGGCGACGATCCTTGCGAATGGGTCGGGAAAGGACGGGCGAAGCGGCGCCGCCTTGCCCGGCGGCGCCGCGAGGACAGGGTGGGGCGATCAGCCGGCCAGCATCTGGTCGACCTTCGTCCCGATCTCGTCCATGCATTCCTTGGCGCTCTTGAACTCGCCCGCGAAGAAGCGGCCGAGCGCCACGGGAATGGTGTCGGAGGAGATTTCCGCCCATTCCGGCAGGTCCGGTTCCGAGCCCATATACTGGGCGATGGTCTCGCGCACGATCGGCAGATGGCGCGTGGTGCCGGCGCCGACCCTGGCATTGGCGAGAACGCGCGGATCGTCGTAGACGCTGGTGCGCGTCGGGCCGGTGCCGCCGCCGAGGACGGTGATCAGGGCCTGCGTGTCGGCCGAGGTCGCCCATTGCATGAAGACCCAGGCGGCGTCCGGGCTCTTGGAATATTTCGACACGGCGAGCGAGGAGCCGCCCTGGTGGCCGACGCCCGGGATCTCGCCGAAGCCGGTCTTGTCGGGCGTGATCAGGGTCGTCGCCTTCGGCGGCACGGCGGCCTCCATCAGGCCGGAGATCTTGCCGGACTTCGGATCGTCGAAGAAGGGGAAGAACTCGCCCCAGGACAGCATCGAGGCGGCGACGCCCTGGCTGACCGACTGGCCCTCGCCGTCCCAGGTCCAGCCCGTCACGCCGGGCGGCATGGTCTCCTTCAGCTTCGACCAGTATTCCATCGCCTGGAGACCGGCCTCGTTGTTGCCGGCGAACTTCTTGTCGGGGGTGAAGATCTGGCCGCCATGGCCCCAGAGCCAGCAGGTCCAGTCGCATTCGAGGGAATAATGGCCGGACTTCATCTGGCCGGACGTGCCGTACATCGCCGGCCCCTTGGCGTCGGTGATCGCCTTGGCGTTCTGGTAGAACTCGTCCATGGTCGTCGGGACCTTGAGCTTCAGCTCGTCATAGACGTCCTTGCGATATTGCGTGATGAAGATCGGGATGTCGTAGGGCACGCCGACCAGCCGGTCCTCGTAGCGGGCGATGCCGTCGACGAGGGCGGGCAGGAAGTCGTCGATATTGTAGTCGGGATAGGCGAGGTCCTTCTTCGCCGCGATCTGCTCGCGCGGATCGAAGACGTCCTGGCTGAAGCTCGCCGCCCAACTCTGGTCGATATAGTAGAGATCGTAGGTGCCGAGCGAGGAGGCGACGTCGAGCGTCAGCTTCTGCAGCACCTGTTCGAGCGGCAGGACCTCGATCTCGACCTTGATGCCCGTCGCCTTCTCGAAGAAGGGCTTCAGGCTGGAGGCGATGGCGTTGGACGGCGGCGTCGATTCCGTCGCGAGCTTCAGCGTCGTGCCGGCGAAGGGCTTGCCGACGTCGGACAGCCATTTCATCATCTCGGCCGAGGGCTCCAGCGAGCCTTCGGCATAGGCCGAGGGCGCGAGGCTGAAGAAGGGCCGGCGGCCGCTATAGCCCATGCCCATGCCGACCGCGCCGGCGGCGAGCCCGAGCTTGGCGGCCGAGCGCAGGAAGCTGCGCCGGTCCATCCCGCCCCGCACGTAGCGGTCGGTGATCTGAGCCAGATATCGCTTGCGATCCGTGTCTTTCATGTCGAGCACTCCTCCCATGTCGACGGTTGCGGCCCGCCGGCGGATGCCGGCGGGTCATGCGGCGCGCGGCGGCCCCTCCCAGAGCCGCGACGCGCCTATTGCTTGAGCGAGCCCATGGTGAGGCCGCGCACGAGATGCTTCTGCACCGCGATCACAAAGACGAAGGCGGGCACGATCGCGGCGGCGCCCAGCGCCGCCATGTTGCCCCAGGCGGTGCCGACCGAGGTGACGAAGGTGGTGGAGACGACCGGCACCGTCTTGATCGAGGTCTGGGTGAGGGTCAGGGCGAAAAGGAATTCGGTCCAGGAGAAGATGAAGCAGAGCACGGCCGTCGCCGCGATGCCGCCTTTCGCCATCGGCAGCACGATGCGGCGGAAGATCATGAAGCGGCTCGCCCCGTCGACGATGGCGCTCTCGTCGATCTCGGCCGGGATGTCGTCGAAGAAGCTCTTCATGAGGAGAACCGCCAAGGGCAGGTTCATCAGCGCATGAATGAGGATCATGCCGAGATAGGTGTCGAGGAGGCCGAGCGTCTTGTAGATGAAGAACATCGGGATCGCGACGGCGACGGGCGGCATCATGCGCGTCGACAGCACCCAGCCGACGAAGGAATGCCGGCCCCGGAACTGCATGCGCGACAGGGCATAGGCGGCGAGCGTGGCGATGAGAAGGGCGAGCGCCGTCGAGCCGGCGGCGATCACGATCGAATCCCAGAGGCGCGGCGCCATGTAGAAATTGCCGCCGCCGGGCGTGACCGCGCCGGTGATCGTCACACCGAAGACCTTCTGGAAATTGTCGAAGGTGGGCGTGAACTCGAAGACCTGCGGCGGCCGGGCGAAGATGTCCCGCCCCTCGCGGAAGGCGACGGAAGTCCAGAAATAGATCGGGAAGAAGAACAGCCCGACGAGAAGCCAGGCACCGAGGATGCGGAGCGTCCGCGCCGGCTTGGAATGGGTCATCTCACCACCTCACCTTCGCAACGCGGATGAAGAGATTGGCGAGGATGAGGATCATGGCGAGCGTGACGAGCGACAAGGTCGCGCCATAGCCCCATTTCACGAAGGAGAAGGTCTGCTGCCAGGCATAGAGGCTGAGCGTGTAGGTGGAGGTGCCCGGCCCGCCGGAGGTCATGACGAAGACGTAGTCGAAGGCCCGGAACAGATCCATGCCGCGGATGAGGACGGCGATGGCGATGACCTTCGACATCATCGGCAGCGTCAGGCGGCGGAAGGTCTGGAAGGCGCTGGCGCCGTCGATCTGCGCCGCCTCGTAGGGCTCGGAGGGCAGCGCCCGGAGCCCGGCGAGCAGGATCAGCACCATGAAGGGCGTCCATTGCCAGATCTCGGCGAGGAGGACGCCGGCGAGCGCCGTCGAGGACGTGGCGAGGATCGGCTTCGTCGGATCCTGGAGGCCGATCATCTGGAGGAAGTAGGAGATGACGCCAAATTGCGGGTCCTGCATCAGGAGATACATCATCCCGACGATGGCCGGCGGAATGACGAGGGTCAGCGTCAGCAGCCCGCGCAGGAAGCCGAAGCCCGGCTCGTCGGAATCGAGTAGCAGCGCGATCGCCATGCCGAGGGCGAGCTCGATCGCCAGCGCGATGATGAAATAGGTGAAGGTGACGGTCAGCGCTTGCCAGAAGCGGGCATCGGAGACGAGCTGGCTCCAATTGGCGAGACCGACATATTGCACCGCGCGCCGGCGCGGCACGAATTCGTGGAAGCTCAACCATATATTGTAGAGAAGCGGAAATATCGTGAAGACGAGCAGAATCGCGATCAGCGGCAAGAGCCACGGCAATGGATGATCGGAAATGATCGCTCGACGAACGATAGTCGACGACGCCAAGTTGACTCCTCCACCACGCCCCCTGCCGTTGCTGGCAGGCCTCCCGGGCATGTTTCATCTTGAAGCCTAGTAACGCTATTCCTTCATGTCATGCATGTTCAAGTCTTCGACGCGCGAGAAGCAGGTTCAAGCGGCCTTCGGCGGGGTCTGAAGACCGTAGCTGGCAAAGCCCTTCAGGACGCCGTCGATCTCTTCCTTTGGCAGGATGACCGGACCGCCCTCGATCTGCAGCGCGTAGGTGTATTGCTTGGCGAGCGTTTCCAGTTCGACCGCCCGCCACATCGCCTTGTCCAGCGTGTCGCCGAGCGTGATGATGCCGTGATTGGCGAGCAGGCAGGCCGTGCGCCCTTCCAGCGCCGTCAGCGCCTCGCGCGACAACTCCTCCGTGCCGTAGCGCGCGTAGCCCGAGCAGCGCACGTCGTGGCCGCCGAAACAGGCGACCATGTAGTGACAGGCGGGGATCGGCCGGCGCGTGATGGCGAGCGCGGTGGAAAAGATCGGATGGGCGTGGAACACGGCGCCGGCATCCGGCCGGGCGCGCAGGATGTCGCGATGGAAGCGCCATTCGGTCGAGGGCTTCAGCGGCCCGTCCCAGGCGGTGCCGTCGCCGTCGAGCGGCATCGAGACCAGCATCTCCGGCGTCAGCGTCTCGTAGGGCGTCGCGCTCGGGGTCAGGAGCATGCGGTCGCCATGGCGCGCCGAGATATTGCCGGACGTGCCCTGGTTGAGGCCGATCCGGTTCATCTCCAGGCAAAGCGCGATGATCTTCTGGCGGAGCGCCCGTTCCTTATCCGCCATCACCATTCCCCTTGCGTCGACAGGATGCGCTCGGCGATCTCGACGAAGCCCTCTCCGCCCCGCGCGAGCGCGACATAGGCCGGCTCCGCCTCCATCTCGCCGGCGAAGTCGCGGACATTGGCGACGCCGCAGGCATTCGGGAAGAAGCCGAACATCGGCGCGTCGTTCGGACTGTCGCCGCAGAAGACGATGCGGTCCTTTTCCGCGTCGAGATCGAGGCCCAGCACCTCGGCGGCGAAGCGCCGCGTCATCGACAGCTTGTCGTAATCGCCGAACCAGCCGTTCACATGGATCGAGGAGACCTTGGCGACGGCGCCTTCCGCCTCGAAGATCGCCTTGATGCGGCGCACCGCCTCGCGCGGCAGCGGCTCGACATCCTCGCAGAAGTCGATGGCGAGATCGGCCTCGCGATAGAGCTGGTCGGCGGAGATGGCGGCGCCCGGCACCTCGGCGAGAATGCGCCGGCCGACCGCGTCCAGGCGCTTGCGGTTCGCCGCGCGCTCGGCATCGCCGGCGAAGAAGGCGCGGCGCATCTTCCGCGTCTCGGCGTCGTAGGAGAAGTAGAAGGCGCCGTTCTCGCCGACGACGCCCGTCACCGGCCAGAAGCGCGCGACCATGTCGCACCAGCCGGCCGGGCGGCCGGTGATCGGCGCGACGAAAAGGCCGGCATCGTAGAGCCGCTCCAGCGCCGCATAGGCGGCGGCCGGCAGGCGGCCCTCGGTGGTCAAGGTGTCGTCGATATCGGTGAAGACGCCGATCACGGCGCCCGCCACGGCCTCCGGCATTTCGGTGACGATCCGCATCAGCGCTCTCCCGCCGCGAAATCGCGCAAGGTTCCGGCGTCGTCCGCGATGTCGAGCATCGAGAAGCGGTTGCGCATCTCCCGGCAATGGACGATCGCCTCGCGATAGAACTCGACCGGCAGGCCGAGCTCGCCCGCCGTCGTCGCCCCGCCGGCCGCCTTCAGGAGGCGCTCCATCTCGGCGACGGGCAGCGCGAAGGCGAGGCATTCCCGGCGGAGCTCCGGCCAGATCTCACGCAGCCGCGCGTTGAGCTTCGCCGCGCCCGCCTCGTCCAGCGCCTTCTTGCGATATTCGGCGAGGCACTGGGCGGCGATCTCCGGCCCCATCCGCCGCGCCATGTCGGCTTCGTCGATGCGCGTCGGGCGGACGGTCGGCGGCGTGTCGCGGGACAGGATGTCCTGCTGGAGCCGCGCCAGGGTCAGCGAAGCGACGCCGACCTGCTGGCCGTGCAGGGTGCCGGGATGGCGCTCGCCGGCGAAGCAGTCGATGTAATGCGAGATCTGGTGCTCGCCCATCGAGCCGTGATGCGAGACCTTGGTGAAGGCGATGCCGAGGCCGCAAAGGGTCAGCACGCGGACGAGATAGCCCATGGCCTCGATCTCGCCGGCGGCGATGCCGGCGGCCCGCGCGTTCAGTTCCGCCTCGTCCGGCAGTTCGATGTCGTAGGCGACCTGATGATAGTCGGTGCCGAGAAGGCGATGCGACATCCACCAGTCGATCTGCGCGACGGAACGGGCGAGGCAGTCGCCGAAGCCGGCGGCGCGCGTATGGGCCGGCGCCTCGGCCATCACCGTCAGATCGGCGAAGAAGCCCTTCGGCGCGCGCGAGGCGAGCGTCGTCTTCAGGCCGGAATCCAGCGTAATCGAGGCGGTGGAGGACGTATAGCCGTTCATCGAGCCGGCGGTGCCGAAGACGCAATAGGGCTTGCCGGCCTCGGCCATCGCCACCTTCACGAGGTCGTTCACCGTGCCCGAGCCGACCGCGACGGCGCCGGAGGCCCCGGCCAGCTTCGCCTTCAGGAGAGCCACATGCGCCATGTCGGCATGGGGATGGTCGAGGACGATCACCTGCGGCGCGGCCTTCGCCATCGCCATCTCGATCCGCCGCCCCATCGCCTCGTAGGTCGCGGCATCGGCGACGAGCGCGATGCGGTCTCCGAGACCCATCGCGGCGACGAGTTCCGCCTCGCGCCCGGCGAGCGAAGGGGCGATCACCACCTTGTCGTAATCGACCTCGGCCGGCCGGCCGGTCTCCGGATGGGTCCAGCGCCCGTCGATGATGTCGTCGATCAGCGCGGTCCAGCCACCCGCCGGCGCGCCGCGCCCCGCCTCGATAGTCGGCATCGTTCCTCCCGATCCGTCCGGCATATGACACCCGGTTCTGGCATCTGTCAAAACAAATGATAGGAGCGATTGACAAGTGTCAGGCGGCTGGCATTCTCGCTGCCGATGAGCGACGCGCGCCTCCTGTCCAAGCCGTCCCGCCTGCCCGCGACGCCGCCGCCGCAATTCGGCGATCTCGTCGCCTGGGCGGCCTGGCTCTACTACGTCGACGAGATGACGCAGGCCGAGATCGCGCTGAGGCTCGGCGTTTCGCGCGCCAGCGTCGCGAACTATCTCCAGGAGGCGCGGCGCGCCGGCATCGTGACGATCCGCCTCGATCCCGGCGCCGTGTCGCGCACGGCGGCGGCCAAGGCGCTCGCCGAGCGCTTCGGCCTCGCCGAGGCGACGGTGGTGCCGGCGCTCGAAGGGCGGCGGGTCGATACGCGCATCGGCGTCGCGGGCGCCAAGGTGCTGGCCGCGCTCCTGGAGGAAGGCGACACGGTGGGCGTCGCCTGGGGTCGGACGATCCTCGCCCTCGCCCGCGCCGCCGAGCCGGCCGGGATCGAGCGCCTGACGGTGGCGCAGGTCTCCGGCTCCTCCGCATCGACCGACGATTTCGCCCCCGAGCTCTGCACGACGCTCCTCGCCAACCAGCTCGGCGCGCGCTGCGTCAATCTCCATGCGCCGGCCGTCCTGTCGAGCCGCGACCTGCGCGACCGGCTGCTCGCCGAGCCGGCGCTGCAGCGCCAGTTCGCCCTGATCAATTCGGCCACCAAGATCGTCTTCGGCGTCGGCGATATCGGCCCGACCAGCACCTTCCATCGCAGCGGCATGCTGACGGAGGAGGATCTCGGCCGGATCGTCGCCGAGGGCCGCGCCAAGGGCGTCGTCATCGGCCGGCTGATCGACGCCGCCGGCCGGCCGGTGCCGAGCCCGATCGACGACGGCATCGTCGGCATCTCGGTGGAGGAGCTGAAGGCCGTGCCGGTGCGGCTCTGCCTCGCCGGGGGTCCGTTGAAGACCGAGGCCATTCGCGGGGCGCTCGTCGGCGGCCTCGCCACACATTTCGTCACGGATTCCGACACGGCGGAGCGGCTGCTGAGCGGAAGCTGAGAAGAGGAGTCGCCCGGTGGCGGGGAGGCCGCCGGGCGGGACACGAAGGGAGGAAGAGATGGGCGAGGACGGCACCGTCGTCGGCGTCGATTCGTCGACGCAAAGCGCCAAGGCCGTGGTCTTCGATCGCGCCGGCCGCACCATCGCGGAAGGCCGCGCGCCGATCGCGCTGGCGAGCCCGCAGCCCGGCCGCGCCGAACAGGACCCGGAAGACTGGTGGCGCGCCAATCTCGCGGCCCTGCGCCAGGCGACGGCGGCCAGCGATCCCGGCCGGATCGAGGCCGTCGCCATCTCCAACCAGCGCGAGACCGTCGCCTTCCTGGACGAGGCGGGCGCCGCGACGCATCCCGCCATCGTCTGGCTGGACGAGCGGGCGATGGGCACCTACGAGAGCTTCGCCGACCGGCTCGGCCGCGACTGGCTGGCGCGGACCACCGGCAAGCCGATCGATCTCATCCCCGTCGCCTATCGGCTGGACTGGCTGCGTCGCCACCAGCCGGAGGTGCTCGACGGCGCGGCGCGGATCGTCGATGTCCACGCCTTCCTCACGGGGCGCCTCACCGGCCGCTCCGCCGCCACCTGGTCGAGCGCCGATCCCTTCGGCATCTTCGACATCCATCGCATGGACTGGTCGGACCCGATCCTCGAAGCGGTCGGCCTGCCGCGCGGCAAGCTTCCCGAACTGGTGCGCCCCGGCACCAAAGTCGGCACGATCACGCCCGAGGCGGCCGAGGCGACGGGCCTGCCCGCCGGCATTCCCGTCTTCGCCGGCGGCGGCGACGGGCAATGCGCCGGGCTCGGCACCAATGCCTTCGAGCCGGGCACCGTCTTCGTTAATCTCGGCACCGCGACGATCACGGGGGTCTATTCGCCGGAGCCGCTCGTCGGGCGCCATTGGCGCACCATGACCGGCCCGACCGGCGAGGGCTATTTCCTGGAGGCGATCCAGAAGGCCGGCGCCTTCTTCGTCAACTGGGTGGTCGACACCTTCGCCGGCGGGCGCGAGGACCCGGCCGTCTTCGACCGGCTGGAGCGCGAGGCCGCCGCGCTGCCGATCGGCGCCGAAGGCCTCACCATGACGCCGCACATCCTCGGCGTCATGAATCCGAACTGGGACCCTTCGGCGCGAGCGGCGCTGGTCGGCCTCTCCTCCAGCCATACCCGCGCCCATCTCTACCGCGCGGCGCTGGAGGCGATCACCGCCGAGATCGCGCGCGGCGTCACGGCCATGGCGGCCGAAGGGCTCGCCATGGAGCGGATGCGCATCATCGGCGGCGGCGCGCGCAGCACGCTCTGGCTCGGCATGATCGCCGACGCGACGGGTCTCACCGTCGAGAAGAGCACGACGGTGGAGGCCTCGGCGCTCGGGGCCGGCATCGTCGCGGCGGTCGGCGCCGGCTGGTACGAGACCCACGGGGCGGCGGCGCGGGCGATGACGCGGGTCGAGGGCCGGGTCGATCCGCGCCCCGACCATGCCGAGGCCTGGGCCCGGCAATGCGCCCGCCAGGGCAGCGTCTACGAGAACACGCTGGCCTATCGCACGGCGCCGTCCTGATCTCAGGCGCCGGCGGGGCGGCCGCGCGCCTTCAACGCCTCCAAAGCGTCGGCGAGCAGCTTGCGCGCCCGCTCCACCGCCTGATCGTCCATGGCTTCCGGATCGACGAAGACGTCGAGGCCGCGCGCATTGCCGCTGACGACCTGGGGGCGCTGGGCGAGATCGCCGAGCAGCCCGTCCACGGCATAGGGCACGACCTCGCGGCTGATGCCCTTCATGGTGATCGGCTGGAGGGGCTTCGCCCGCACCATGTCGCGCACCAGCGCATAGGTCTCGTAGCTGAGACAGATGCCGCCGGGCTCGGCGATGGCCTGGAGCCGGGCGGCGAGATTGGCCTCGGCGCCGATGATCGTATAGTCCATCCGATCCTCGCTGCCGAAATTGCCGACATTGCAATAGCCGGTATTGATGCCCATCCGTGCCCGGAAGGGCTGTTCGATGCCGCGCTTGCGCCATTCGGCGTCGAGCTGGGCGAGGCGGTACTGCATCTCCACCGCCATGCGCAGGCACGCCCTCGCATCCTCCTCGATGCCCTTCGTCTCGGGATCGCCGAAGAAGGCGAGGATCGCGTCGCCGATGAACTTGTCGACGGTCGCGCCGTGTTTCAGCGCGATCCCCGACATCTCGGTGAAATATTCGTTGAGGAGCGCCGTCAGGTCCTCCGGCTGGAGCCGTTCCGCGATCGCGGTGAAATCCTTGATGTCGGAGAAGAAGATCGTGAGCTTCTTGCGCTCCGTCGCGATCGCGACGTCGCGCTGGCCGCTGAAGATGCTCTTGTAGATCTGCGGCGAGAGATATTTCGCGATCTTCATCGAGATCGCCGCCAGGAACTCGTTGGTCTCGCCGAGCTCGCGGTTCATGCCGCGGATCAGCGCCGCCTGCCGCCGCTGGAGGGCGATGACGAGGACGCCCGCCGCGAAGGCGGCGACGAAATAGGCGAGCAGGAACTTGAAGGAGAGGACATTGGCGGCGATCGGCTGATCGATCGAGATCTCCTGGAGGCCGCGCACGTCGCCGACCTTCCAGTCGGTCTTCGGGCTGTCGGGATGGGTGTTGTGGCAGTCGACGCAGACCTGGCCCATGATCACAGGGGCAGCGGTGCGCACCTGCCGGTCGAAGAGCGAGCCCGTCACCTCGACGATCGAGCGCTTCGGGTCCGCCCGCAAGGTCCGGAGCGCCGCCGTCTCGAACGGATCGAGCGGCCGGTGCTCGCGCCCCCGGAAGGGCAGATCGGACAGGAACTGGTACTTCACCGAGCCGTTGTCGGCGCTGATCCGCTTGCCGAGCTCGATCGACAGGGTCGCCGGGATGGGGATGGCGCCGGCGATGTCGCGGTAATTATGCACGACCACGGTATTGTCGCCGTCGGACTGGAGGACGCGGCCGACGACGTCGCTCGCGTAGAAGGCGCGCATGTCGTTGATCACGCGGCCGACTTCCTCCGCCTGGCCGCGCAGCACCCGTTCCGACAGTTGGCGCAGGTCCAGCCAAGCGGCGATCGGCAGGCCGAGCAGGCCGACGACCACCGCCGCCGCCAGCAACGGCCCGAGAGCCCGCTGCCCCTTGTCCCGGCGCACGCCCGTCTTCGCCATCGCCCTTCGCCGTTTCCGGCGCCTCCCGGCCGAGCCGAGGAATCGGTCTCGCCGCCAAGAAGTGTTAATCCCGCGACGGCGCACCCTCAAGGCCGATCGGCCGGCGCCCCGGCGCTTTCGGCGCGCAGCCAAGGAAATCACCCCTGCCTCCGATGGCGGCGGGCGGCCCCGCCCTACTTGCCTGCCCTCTTCAAGGGAGCAGAATCCGATGAGCCTCAAGACGATAGCGATGGCCTGCCTGGCGGCGAGCGCCATGATGGCGCCCGGCGCGGCGGCCCTCGCGCAGGAGAAGGCCGCAAGCTCCGCCACGATCGAGAAGGTCGCCGACTTTCCGCATCAGGTCACCGGCGTGACCGTCGCCGAGGATGGGCGCATCTTCGTCAACTTCCCCCGCTGGACGGAGGATTCGCCGGTCTCGGTCGCCGAACTCGGCAAGGATGGCGCGCTGAAGCCCTATCCCGACAACGACTGGAACGCCTGGCGCAACGCGAAGAAGGACGAGATGACGCCGCAGCAGCATTTCGTCTGCGTCCAGAGCGTCGTCGCCGACGGGCGCGGCAGCCTCTGGGTGCTCGATCCGGCCGCCCCGGCCCAGGGCTATGTCGTGCCCGGCGGGCCGAAGCTGGTGAAGATCGACCTCAAGACGAACGCGGTCGCGAAGACGATCGCCTTCGACGAGCTGGCGGCGCCGCAGGGTTCCTATCTCAACGACGTGCGCTTCTCGCCGGACGGCCGGCACGCCTTCATCACCGATTCCGGCGCCAAGGGGGCGATCCTCGTCGTCGATCTCGACAAGGGCAGCGCGCGGCGCGTGCTCGACGGCGATCCCTCGACCCAGGTCGAGAAGGGCGTGCAGGTGAAGGCGGACGGCAAGGTGCTGCGCCGTCCGGACGGGCGCGGCGTCGAATTCTCGGCCGACGGCATCGCCCTCTCCAAGGACGGGGAGTTCCTCTACTGGCAGGCGATCAAGGGCAACACACTCTATCGCGTCCCGGCGAAGGAGCTCGCCGAGCGGGCGGCGGCGGGTCGCGACGCGGCCGACCTCGTCCAGCGCTTCGGCGTGAACGGGCCGGCCGACGGACTGATCATCGGCCGGCAGAGCGGGCACATGTATGTGAGCGCCCCGGAGGAGAACGCGGTGAAGATCCGCGATCTCGGCGAAGGGCCGGAGGGCAAGCCGCGCCTCCTCGTGAAGGACGAGCGGCTGCGCTGGCCGGACACGTTCGGCGAGGGGCCGGACGGCACGATCTACGTGACCAGCTCGCATATTCAGGATTCCGCCTTCTTCAAGCCGGACGCGCCGGCCAGCCTGCCGACGGAACTCTGGCGGATCAAGCAGTAGCCAAAGCCGGCGCCCTGCCCTCGCGCGCCAGGAAGTCGCGCGCGAGGGCGATGTCCATCTGGCCGAGCCCGTGCCCGGCGGGAAGGACACGATGCTCCACCGCCGCGCCTGCCGCTTGCAGCAGGGCGGTGAGGCGCTCCGCGTTCTCCGCCGGCACGATCGGGTCCGACGCGCCGGACAGCAGCAGCACCGGCGTGCCGGCGAAACCCGCCGCCCCCGGCTCGGCGAGCGGCACCATGGCGCGGATCAGCACGGCGCCGGCCAGGACGCCGGGATGGCGCAGCAGCAGCGCGGCGGCGATATTGGCGCCGTTGGAAAAGCCGACCGCCATCGGCGCGGCCAGGCCATAGGCCTCCCGCGCCGAGCCGACGAAGGCGGCCAGCCGATCCGCGCGGAGCCGCACATCCGCCTCGTCGAAGACGCCTTCCGCCAGGCGCCGGAAGAAGCGCGGCATGCCGTTCTCCAGCACCTCGCCGCGCGGCGAGAGGAGCGCGGCGCCGGGCGCGAGCAACGCACCCAGCGGCAGGAGATCCGTCTCGTCGCCGCCGGTGCCATGGAGAAGGAGAAGCGGAACCCGGCCCGCTTCCGTCGCGGGCTCGAAGCGATGGCGATGCGACAGCTCGGTCATGGGATTCGATCCTGAAGGAATGGGAGAAATTGCCGGGGCGGCGAAGGCCGCCGCCCCTTTGCGTCTTCGTTCAGGCCGCCGTGGCGCCGAGGTCCGGCAGCGCGGCCTCGATCTCCCGCCGATGCGCCTCCAGGAAGCCCGGCAGCTTCAGACTGCGGCCGAGTTCGGCCGCCGGCTCGTCGGCGGCGAAGCCCGGAACGTCCGTCGCGATCTCGAACAGGACATGGCCCGGCTCGCGGAAATAGACCGAACGGAAATAGTTGCGGTCCTTCTGCTCGGTGGTGGCGAGCCCGTGATTGGCGCGCAGCCGCTCGACCATGGCCGCCTCCTCCGCATCGTCCGCCGCGCGGAAGGCGACGTGATGCACCGAGCCGGCGCCGGGGCGCGGCCGCAGGAAGCCGCCGACCGCGCGGATGTCGACGATGCCGCCGACCGCCGCGCCCTCCACGGCGAAGCGGGTGGTCGAGCCCTCCGTCCCGATCTCGCGGAAGCCCAAGACATCGGTCAGGACGCCGCCCGTCGGCCCGGCCTCCTCCAGGAGCAGGCTGACCGAATGGAAGCCGCGGATCGCATGCTCCGCCGGCACCGTCCCGTCGCTCCAGGCGGGCTCCTCGGCGGCGCCCGGCACCGCGACCAGCGCGAGGCGCGTGCCGTCCGGGTCCTTGAAGGACAGGACCGTCTCGCCGAAGCGCTTCACGATCGCCTCGTGCGCCACGCCCTTTTCCAGGAAGCGGTGCGTCCAATAGCCGATCGAGCCTTCCGGCACGCGGAACACGGTCTCCTGCGTCTCGCCGACCCCGAGCCGGCCAGGCGCGGTCTGCGCCCAGGGAAAGAAGGTGAGGATCGTGCCCGGGGCGCCGGTCTCGTCGCCGTAATAGAGATGATAGGTGCCGGGATCGTCGAAATTGACGGTCTTCTTCACCAGCCGGAGGCCGAGCACCCGCGTGTGGAAATCGAGATTGCGCGCGGCGGGGCCGGCGATGGCGGTGACGTGATGAATGCCATGGTGACGCATGACTTGCTCCTCGAAGCGGAACGTCCGTCGTTCGTGAGCCAAGATAGGCGCAATGCTTCATGGACGTCAGGGGTCAAGTCATTGCATAGATGCAATGGCATCATTGCAAGAGGCCGGAAGGCCGTTCGGAAGGCCGCGCATGGGTCCCGTTCTCGATCGCCTCGCCTGGGACGATTTCCGCCTGATCCGCGCGGTCGCCGAGACGGGAACCCTGCCGGCGGCGGCGGCGATGCTCGGCGTCAACCATTCGACGGTCTTCCGGCGCCTGCGCCAGATCGAGGATCTCCTCGGCGCGGAGCTCTTCGAGCGCGACCGGGCGAAGCTGATGCCGACGCAGGCCGGCGAGGAGATCGCGGCGCTGGCGCTGCGGATCGGCGCGGATGTCGATGCCGTGGCGCTGCGCCTCGCCGGGCGCGAGCCCGAGCCGGAGGGAGAGGTGCGCGTCACCACCAACGACTCGCTGCTGATCCATCTCCTGACGCCGATCTTCGCGGCGTTCCGCGCCGCCTGTCCGCGCATCCGCCTCGATATCGTGATCGGCAATCCGTCGCTGAATCTCTCGAAGCGCGACGCGGATGTCGCGATCCGCGCTACCGACCGGCCGCCGGACACGCTGGTCGGACGCAAGGCGGCGCGCATCGCCTGGGCCCTCTACGGCCCGCCGGGCGCCGAGCCCGAGAACGCGGCCTGGGTGACGCTCGGCGAGACACTGGGAGCGATGAAGGTGGTGCGTGCCGTCATCGCCCGCGTGCCGCCGGACCGGCTCGGCTACCGCGTCAATTCGGTGCTCGGCCTCGCCGAGGCGGTGGAGGCCGGGCTCGGCATCGGCTACCTGCCCTGCTTCATCGGCGACGCGCGGCCGGGGCTCGCAAGGCTCGGCGCGCCGGAGCCGGATTTTTCCACCGATCTCTGGCTCCTCACCCATGCGGACCTGCGCCGCGCCGCGCGCATCCGCGCCCTTCTCGACTTTCTCGGCCGCGCCGTCGCCGAGCGGCGCGGCCTCATCGAAGGGATGGAGCCGCGCGGCGGCTGACGCTCAGGAGGCGAGCTGCACGCTGCGCAGCGACTTCTGGAAGAGGGCCTTCATCGCGTCGTCGATGCCCTCGCTGGGGCTCACCTCGTAATAGAGGCCGGGAGAGGCGCAGGCTTCCATCTTCGAGCCGATCTCGGCCTGGAAGGGTCTGATCCAGGTATTATACCAATCGTTGGTCGTCAGCGGTAGATAGGTCGTATATAGAGCCGCGATCTTCACCCCCTTGGCCTTGATGTCCTTGCAGACCGACTGGGCGACATCGATCGGGGCCTGGCAGCGGGTACCGGTCAGCTTCTTCGTGCAGCCCGTGGAGGGCACGAAGCTGTCGTTCACGCCGTCGGACACGAGGAAGAGCACCTTCTGCGCCGTCTTGCCCGTCGAACCGTCGCCCGCGAGATCCAGCTGGCCGTTCATCGCCTTGAGCGTCGTCACGAAATCGGTGGTCTGGTCGCCGTAGAAATTCGCACGCGGAATGGTCATCAGATCGACCGACTCGGCGTCGGACCGCACCTTGGCGAGATCCGACGTCGGCGCCGTGATCGTGGTGAAGCCGTTGGCGGCCACCACGTCCTCGGCCCGGTAGCCGAAGGTATAGACACCCATCTTGAACTGATCGGGCGTTTCGGTGGAGGTCGTGGCGGTCTGCGTGAGCTTCTGGACGGCGGTGCGGACGGTATCGATGCGCAGCTTCACACCATTCGCGCGGGCGGTGGCATAGGCATCCTTCGTGTTGCCGGAAATATGGCAGGCGAAGGCGCAGCCATCGTTCTTGCTCTGGAGAATGGCGATGTCGGCCGTCGTCGCGGCAAGGCCCATCGAAGGCGTGTTGTCGATGAGGATGTAGTATTCGACATATTGCGCCAGAAGATGCTCACCCGTCGCGCTGCCGGCGACGGGACTGGCGTCGTGACCGAAAAGGCCGAGCAGCGAACTGCGCGAACTCGCGGCGAAGCTGACCTTGGAGGACAGCCTGTTGCCGGCCTTCTCCACCTTGATGGAGACATCGGCCAGGGCCGCCCGGTCGGCGGCGCTGAGATTGGCCTCGAGGATCTGGCGCCCGTCGGTCTCTCCGACCGCGACCGCGCCGTCCTTCGTCATCTGCTGGGCGGCGAGCGAGGCCGGCGCCTTTTCCGCGATGACGCCGAGCGCCGCCGCGTCGGCCGCCACCTGCAGCCGGTTGCGCAGCATGGCGGCCTGGCCGAAATCGATCGCGAGGCCCATCAGCCCGAGCATCGGCATCATCAGGAGGCCGAGGGTGATGCCGATATTGGCCTCGCGCGAGCGCAGGAAGGCGCCGAGCCGTCGGCGGCGAGGAAGGGAGGGCGGGCTAGGATGCATAGCCGGGACAGTTCCGGGTGGAGTCGATCTGCGCGACGTAGCGGGGACGGAAATAGGCGGAGCGCTTGAAGGACATCTCGCCGAACAGGAGATCGGCGAGGAAGGGCTTGAAATGGGTCTCGACGTCGACGACGACCACGGAATTGGCGCTGTAAACCTTGGAGGGCAGCGTGAAGAGCGAGCCGTCCTCGCCCTGCACCAGCGCGCCGCAAGGACGGGCCGCGCCGGACAACGCCCGGCTGAAGACGACATTCGCCTTGTACTGGCAATTGGCCTGGCAGTTCGCGTTTGTCGGCTTGAAGGCGACGCTGCTGACGATCACCGTGGCGGCCTTCTCGATCGAGACGCCGGCCGCCCGCGCATAGGTGAGGATTTCCGGGTCCGCCAGCGGCGCGGCGCCGAGGATCTGGTCGAGATCGGTGTCGCTGAGCGTGATCTTGCTCTGCGAGACGAGCTGCGCCATCGTCTCGGCGAGCTTGGTGGCGCGCCCCGCCGCCAGGATCGCGCCGCCGAGATCCGGCAGGCCGACCACGAGCAGGATGAGGACCGGAAGGACCAGGGCGAATTCTGTCGCGGCGACGGCGCGCCGGTCGCGGAAAGCTCGGCAAAGCGTCCTCAGCATGTCGCGCCTCCGGTCGAGAAGGGCTCGTTGCGGAAGAGGCTGGTCGAGCGCAGCGACTTCACCCCGTTCGCCGCCAAGAGACCGAACAAGGCGGCGATGCCGCTCGTGAAGGAATAGGACACGTCGAGGAAGACGTAGTCGCTCGCCGCCCCGATGCAGAAGCTCGCCGAGGTCGGGGCGCGCAGGGCCTTCGCCGAAGCATCTACGAACTGGTAGATTCCGGTCCCGGCGCTCGCGTCGGAGGTCAGGCCGATCTTATAGGCGCGCGCGGTGATATTGGCGCATTCGAGGCCGAACAGCAGTTTCGGGCAGATGAGCTGGTTGCGGAAGGCTTCGGCGCTCTGCTGCGTCGCCGGCACCTTGCCGGTCATGACGAGACGCGACGCCTCGCGCGTCGCGAGGTCGAGCGACTGCTGGGCGAAGTGGAAGAGCGCCGTCTGGAAGATCATCAGAACGAGCAGGAAGAAGGGCATGGCGACGAGGCCGAACTCGACCGCGGTCGCCGCCCGCCGGTCGCGGCCGAAGGCGCCGACCGTCCGCCCTCGCCTGTCGGCGCGACCCCCGCCTTTCGCCTCTTCCGCCGGTCGCGCGGCGGCATGGGCGGTCTCCGTGTTTAGGCAAGCCTGCGTGAACACGCTTTCCCGGCTCGAACAGACCTCGATCAGTAGCCGTCTACATCACCGTGATTAAGGACGGGTTTTGCAGAGCGTTAAAGCTTGACGCAATGCGGTCTCGGACACGGAATGCTTGCTTTCCCGGCTAACGACAAAGCAACCTGACGCTGGAGGACCGGAGAACGACGATGCCGGCCGAGCCGAGCGGCTTCCGCCATCCGACCCCACGCCCCCATGGCCTCTCCGCCATCGCCGCCACGGGTTCCCGATCCCGAACGCCGGAAAAAGACGATCCCCTCGCCAAGACGGATGCGAATCTATTTATGGCCCGGTATCGGTCTGTCTGAAGCCCGGTAGGAGAGGGAAACCAGCATGCTCAGCAATGAGGACAAGGATCGGATCGCGACCGAGATCGGCAAGCTCTTCGAGGGCCTGGAGCTCAACGACGTCGCGAGCATCATGACGATCCAGCTCGCCATGCTCGCCGCGCAGGGCGGCGACAATCTCGACGACGCGATCGAGTTCCTGGACGAGATCCGCGACGACGCCGAGGACGTGCTCGAAACCATCGATTTCGACGATGCGAGCGACGGGGACGAAGACGAGGACGTGTCGTTGAAGAGCTGAGCCGGGGTCCCGGCCCGCTCGCAGCGGCGCCGTGCCTCGATTCCTCGCATCGGCTCCAAACGGTTTTTTCAGGAGGCATGCCGTAGAAGTCCCGGCATAGGACCGCACGGCCCGCCCCCGGGCCGGTCGGGACGACGACCGACCGGACGGCGGCGCCGGCGCGATGCGCCGAAGGCGCCGTTGCCGGCAGCCACGGATTTCCTGCGGATGAACGAAACGGCCGGACCGTCTCTCGCCACGGAACAGAAGCTGGGCGAGGGCCGGCGCGAGGCGATGTCCGGCTTCCGCTTGGGGCGCGAGGCGGCTCTGTGGCTGGGCCTCGCGGCGCTGCTCCTCGCCTTCAGCGGCGTGTCCGCGCTCGGCCTCCTGGAACTGCGGCACAGCGCCTGGATCGAGGCGACGACCAATGCCCGCAATGTCCTGAAGCTGCTGTCGATCGAGCTTTCGCATCAGTTCACGCATTACGACGAGATGCTGCGCCGTGCCGCCGCCGGCGCCGACGATCCCTTCGCGGCCGCCCCGCCCGCGCCGGGCGACGAGGTCTCCGCCTCCGGCCACGCGACCGCTGCGGACGGTATCGTCGCCCTGTTCCTGCTCGATGCCGACGGGACGCTCGCCCGGACGCTGCGCGGAACGCCGCCCGCCCTCGCCTCCTTCGCCGGTGAGGCCGCGTTCCGCGCGCAGCGCGACGATCCCGCGCTCGGTCTCGCCATGACGGTGACGCCGAAAGGCTGGGGCGCGACGGGCGGCGAGGCGATCATGCTGAGCCGCCGCCTCGCCGGCGCCGATGGCGGCTTCGCGGGAGTCGCGGTCGAACTCGTCGATCCGCGACGGATCCGGGCCCTCTTCGCCCAGGCCGAACTGCAGGAGGACGACGTGATGGCGGCGGTCTCGACTGAGGGCATCCTCCTGATGCGCCGCCCGGCCGCGCCGCAGGCCATCGGCCGCGACTTTTCCGGGACGGAGTGCTTCCGCAGCGCCGTCCTCGCCCCGTCCGGCTTCTTCCGCGACATCTCGCCGGTCGACGGGGTGAAGCGCATCTATGCCTTCCAGCGCGTCGATGACCTGCCGCTCTTCGTCACCTTCGCGCTGTCGGAACGGGGAGTCTTCGCCTCGTGGAACCGTCTCGCGATCGCGACGGCGAGCGCGCTCGGGTTGCTCAGCCTTCTCGCCATCGGCCTCGCCTTCGTCGTCCGGCGCGAGCTGAAGCATCGGCAGCGGGCGGAGAAGGCGATCCGCCGGAGCGAGGCGCGGCTCCGGCTGATCACCGACCACGCCAATGACGTGATCATCTGGCTCAACGAGGATTTCGTCCGCGAATATGTCTCGCCCGCCTGCCGCTCGGTCTTCGGCATGGCGCCGGAGGATCTCGTCGGCCGGCGCTCGCGCGATCTGATCCATCCCGACGACTGGGAGGCCGTCGAGCAGACCCTTCGCGACGCCCGGCGCGGGCGGGGCAACCTGGAAACCGTCTACCGGCTCCGCCATCGCGACGGCCATTATGTCTGGGTCGAGGCGCGCTACGGCCATGTGGCGGAGGATGCGGCCTATATCGTGGTGCTGCGCGAGGTGTCGCGCCGCAAAGAGGCGGAGGAGCGGCTTGCCGCCGCCAATGCCGAACTCGCCGCGCTCGCCCGCACCGACGGGCTGACGGGCCTCGTCAACCGTCGCGGCTTCGACGAGGCGCTGGCGCGCGAAAGCGCGGCGGCCGGCGCCGACCGCCCCCTGTCGCTGCTGCTGATGGACCTCGACCGCTTCAAGCTGTTCAACGACCGCTACGGCCATCCGGCGGGCGACGACTGCCTGCGGCGGGTCGCGGCGGCGATCGGGGCGCAGGCCGCCGGCACGGGCGCCACCGTGGCGCGCTATGGCGGCGAGGAACTCGCCGTGCTTCTGCCGGCGATGCCGGCCCCGGCGGCGGAGGTGATCGGCGAGGGAATCCGCGCGGCGGTGGAGAGCCTGCGGATCGAGCATCCGGGCAATGCGTCCAATGGCGGCGTCGCCACGATCAGCCTCGGCTGCGCGACGATCGAGCACTCGCGGGACGGCGGCGGCGCGCTGGTCGAGGAGGCCGACCGCATGCTCTACGAGGCGAAACGCATGGGGCGCAACCGCGTCGCCTCGCGCGCCCGGCTGGCGCGTCCGGCCCCGATGCGGAGCCCGGGTGCCGAAGCCGAGCGGCTGCGGGCGGTGGAGGCCTTCCGCGCGGCGAGCCGCCGGCTGGCGGAGGCCGAGATCCATGCGATCGCGGCGGAAGCGGCCGCGCTCCTCGACGCGCCCGTCGGCTTCGTCTCGCTGGTCGGCGCGGAAGAGGTAAGCCTGCTGGGCCGCTATGGAACCGATGTGGCGCGGCTCGACCGATCCCAGTCCATATGCACGCACACGATCACGGGCGACGAGCCGCTGATCGTCGGCGACCTGCGTCTCGACCCACGTTTCGAGGCGAGCGATCTCGTCGCCGGGGCGCTCGGTCTGCGCTTCTATGCCGGCGCGCCGCTCTTCCTGCCGGGCACGGCGCAGGTGGTCGGCGCGGTCTGCGCCGTCGATTTCGCCGAGCGCCCGCCGATCAACCCCGAGCGGCGCCAGGCGCTGAAGGACCTGGCGAACCGGGCGGCGGCCCGCATCATCGCCGCCGCCTGAGCGAGGGGATCGGCCGCCTTTCATAAAAAACCCTCCGCCGGATCGCTCCGGCGAAGGGCTCGGCACGCCTCGCGTCCCCGCGCGGGGGTCGCGGCTTACTTCAGCTGGTCGGCCTTGTAGTAGCCGCTGTCGACGAGGACCTTCTGGTAGTTGTCCTTCGTCACCAGCACCGGCTTCAGGAGATAGGCGGGGATCACCTTCTGGCCGTTGTTGTAGCTCTTGGTATCGTTGACCTTCACCTCGCTGCCCGCCGCCATCGCGTCGACCATGTCGACGGTGACCTTGGCGAGATCGCGCGTGTCCTTGAACACGGTGGAGGTCTGGTCGCCGGCGATGATCGACTTCACCGAGGGCACCTCGGCGTCCTGGCCGGAGATCACCGGCATCTTCTGGTCGCCCGAGCCGTAGCCGACGCCCTTCAGCGACGAGATGATGCCGCGCGCGATGACGTCGTTCGGCGCGAGCACCGCATCGACCTTCTTGCCGGAATAGTAGGCCGACAGAAGGTTGTCCATGCGCGACTGGGCGGTCGCGGCATCCCAGCGCGGCGTGCCGACCTTGTCCATGCCGGTCTGGCCGGAGGCGACCACGAGCTTGCCGGAATCCACATAGGGCTGCAGCACGCTCATCGCGCCGTTGTAGAAGAAGAAGGCGTTGTTGTCGTCGGGCGAGCCGCCGAAGAGCTCGATGTTGAACGGACCCTTGCCGTCCTTCAGCCCCAGCGCGTCGGCGATCGACGTGCCCTGGATGACGCCGACCTGAAAATTGTCGAAGGTCGCGTAGTAGTCGACATTCGGCGTGTCGCGGATCAGGCGGTCATAGGCGATGACCTTGAGGCCCTTCTCGTGCGCCTGGGCGAGAATGTCCGAGAGCGTCGTGCCGTCGATCGGGGCGACGATCAGCACCTTGGCGCCCTTCGTCACCATGTTCTCGATCTGGCTGACCTGGGTCGGGATGTCGTCGTCCGCATATTGCAGGTCGGCGACATAGCCCTTGGCCTCGAGCTGCTTCTTCATGTTGTTGCCGTCGTCGATCCAGCGGGCAACGGTCTTGTCCGGCATGGCGACGCCGATCGTCGCCTTGTCGGCGGCGAGGGCCGCCGGGGTCGCCAGCGCGAGGCTAAGCGCCGCGCCGGTGAGAAGGGTCCTCAGAAGCACCATGTCATTCCTCCACAAGTCTGGCCGATGCGGGGCGCCAGAGCCCCGCTCCTCCCGGCCGGGTTCGAAACCTCTCCGCCGTCCGCCGCCTCAGACGTAGCGGTTGACGATGCCTTCCAGGAGCTCCTGACGCCCGGAGCGCGGCTGCGGCTGCAGCCCGAGTCCGTGCTCGGCGACCTCCTCGAACGTCTTCTCGCCGGCGAGCACCGCCTTGTATTCGGGCTTGTCCCAGCCGGCATAGCGCTCGGCGAGCGGCGTCTCCAGCGCCTTGTCCTCCAGCATGCGCTCGGCGGCGAGCAGCGCCCGGGCGCAGGCATCCATCGAGGCGACATGGGCGATCACCAGATCCTGCGGGTCGATCGACTGGCGGCGGATCTTGGCGTCGAAGTTCAGGCCGCCGGTGGAGAAGCCGCCATGCTTCAGCATCTCGTGGAAGACCAGCGTCATCTCCTTCACGTCCATCGCGAACTGGTCCGTGTCCCAGCCGAGGAGATCGTCGCCGCGATTGATGTCGAGCGAGCCGAAGAGGTCGTTCGCATAGGCGAGCTTGACCTCGTGGTCGAAGGAATGGCCGGCGAGGATCGCGTGGTTCTGCTCCAGATTGAGCTTCACGTCCTTGGCGAGATCGTATTTCTGCAGGAAGGCGAAGACCGTCGCCGTGTCGAAGTCGTATTGGTGCTTGGTCGGCTCCTTCGGCTTCGGCTCGATCAGGATCGGGCCGTCGAAGCCGATCTTGTGCTTGTAGTCGACAAGCATCGAGAGGAAACGGCCGAGCTGGTCGAGCTCGCGCTTCATGTCGGTGTTGAGCAGGGTCTCGTAGCCCTCGCGGCCGCCCCAGCAGACATAGTTCGCGCCGTTCAGGCGATGCGTCACGTCGAGCGCCGCCTTCACCTGCCCGCAGGCATAGGCGAAGACCTCCGGGTCGGGATTGGTGGCGGCGCCGGCCATGTAGCGGCGATGCGAGAAGAGGTTGGCTGTGCCCCAGAGCAGGCGCACCTTGGCGCTTTCCATCTTCTTCTCGAAGATGTCGGCGATCTCGTTGAGATTGCGGATCGACTCGGCGAGCGTCGCCCCTTCCGGCGAGACATCGGCGTCGTGGAAGGAGAAGAAGGGCACGTCGAGGATGCGGAAGAGGTCGAAGGCGGCGTCCGCCTTCTCCTTGGCGCGGGCCAGCGCTTCGCCCGGCTGCATCCAGGGCCGCAGGAAGGTCTCGCCGCCGAAGGGATCGCCGCCGGGCCAGGTGAAGGAATGCCAGTAGCAGACGGCGAAGCGGAGCTGGTCCTCCATCCGCCGGCCCATCACGGTCCGGTCCTTGTCGTAGAAGCGGAAGGCGAGCGGATTGCGGCTCGCCTCGCCCTCGAAGGCGACGCTCGCGTCCAGCCCGAAATAATTGTCCTGCGCCATCGTCGCGCCCTCCCCGAACGATTTTTGAGATACGTACCTCAAAACCGGCGCGCGGCGCAATCCGTCATTTCGGCAAGTTGTCCTTAAGGATAATTTCGATGCGGATGCGCTCCTGATCCTCGCTGAGCGCGGTGCCGGCGAGCGCCGCCATCAGGACGCGGACGGCCGAGCGCGCCTCGTGGCCGGGGTCCTGGACGATCAGGGCATCGAGCGCCTGCGACTCCAGCAGCGGCCGGGTCTCGTCCGTCAGTTCATGCGCGACGACGACCGGGCGAAGGCCTGCCTCGTGCAGCGCGGCGGCGAGGCCCGCGACGCCGGCGCCCGCGCTATAGACCGCCACCGGCGGCTCGGGCGCGGCGGCCAGCGCCTGGCGCACCGCCGCGAAGCTCTGGCCGGCGTCGTCCTGGCCCTCGACGATGCCCAGCGGCCGCAGATGCGCGAACCCGCCGGCCAGCGTCTCGCGAAACCCTTCCAGCCGGTCGCGATGGTCGCGCAGGTCGCGCGAACCGATGAGGACGAGCACCCGCCCCTCGCCCGGCGGCGCGAAGCGGCCGACGAGCGAGGCGGCGACGCGGCCCGCCGCGCGATTGTCGATGCCGACATAGCGGGCCCGCGCCGCGCCCGGCACGTCGGACACGAGGGTGACGAGCGGCACGCCCCGCGCCGCCAGCTCGTCAATGGCGAGGGCGACGCCCGGATCGTCGAGGCCGATGGCGATCAGCCCTTCCGCCTCCGCCCCGGCGCGACGGATCGCCTCGGCGAGCCGCGCCGCGTCGAAGCCGTCCACCGTCTCGACGGAAAGGTCGAGACGGCGCAGGCCCTCGATCCGCGCCGCTTCGGAAAGCTCCTCGGCGAGCCGGGCGATGAAGGGATTGGTGCCGCGCGGCAGGAGGGCCACGGCGCGGAAGCCGGCGCGCCGCGCCAGCGCCGCCGCCCCGGCATGGCGCTCGAAGCGCAGGTCGCGGATCGCCGCCTCGACGCGCTCGATCGTCGCCGCCCGCACACCGGCGCGGCGATTGACGACGCGATCGGCCGTGGCGAGGCTGACGCCGGCATGGCGGGCGACATCGCTCAGCGTCGGCGCCGCCCGCTCGCTCCCGTCATTCATGCCGTGCCGCCTTTCTTCCCGATGGCGCGAGCGGACCGCGAAGCGACAGGAAAGACAAGCGAAAAAAGCCGGACCGCGTCACGCCGGCAGCGGTGCCTGGCCGATGTCGCGCAGGAGTTCGATGAAGCCGTCCGTCTGGTAGTCGGCGAGGATGCGCCCCTTCTCGGCGCTGGCCTTCGCCGCCTCACCGACGACGCCTTGCGGATTGAGATCGGTGGCGATCCAGGAATAGGCGAAGGGGCCGGTCGCCTTCAGGAAGCGGAAGGTCGTCTCGTCGCGCTCGACGGAGGAGGCGAAGTTCTCGGCCCGCGCCATCTCCACGGCCTGCGGCCGGAAATGGCGGATCAGCGAGGTCTCGAGATCGCCGCCATGGATGCCGTAGCGCGTCTCGGCCTCCGAGAAGAGACCGGACGGCGCGCCGAAGCGGCCCCAGGAGGAGCGCACCACCAGCATGCCCGCCTCGACGCGCAGCTGGCGGGCGACGATGCCCATCACCTCCTCGTTGCCGCCATGCGAGGTGACGATGACGAGCTTGCGGATGCCGGTTCGCGCCACCGCCCGGCCGAGCGCCGTCCAATGTTCGATCAGGACCGTCGCCGGCACATGCAGGGTGCCCGGCGCGTAGAGATGCTCGTCCGACTTGCCGACGGGCTGGATCGGCAGGATGCGCAGGTCGAGATCCTCCGGCAGCTTGGCAGCCAGGGTGCGCAGCATGCCATGCGCGATGGTCGTGTCGGTGCCGCAGCCGAGATGCGGCCCGTGCTGCTCCACCGCCGCGACGGGCAGGAGCGCGATCACCCGCTCGGGATCGAGATCGCGGAACTCGTCCGCCGTGAAGTCGCCCCACCAGACGCGTCGGTCACTCGCCATCGCCCGCTCTCCGCTGCCGCCCGCCTCCCTTACTGAAGCTTTACTGGAAATCGAAGGCGGAAAGGCCGCGCCCCATCTCGTCGAGGCCGAGGGGGCGGGTTAGCGGCGGCTCGGCCCGCGCCGCGCAGGCGACGCGCTCGCAGAGCCGGCAGACGGGACCGATCGGCAATGCCCGGCCGGGCGGCAGCATGTCGCCATAGACGACGCGGTCGCGGAACTCGGCGTCGCAGCCGACGAGCAGCGCCGTGCGGCGCACCCGCTCGTCGAAACCGGCGGCGAGCCCGTCGAGGCTGCGGGCGACCGTTAGGAAGCGCGTCCCGTCCGGCATGTCGGCGGCTTCCGCGATCACCTCGCCCGGCCGGGCGAAGGCGGCATAGAGGCCGAGCTTCGGGCAGGCGCCGCCGAAGCCGAGATGCGGAAAGCCCGCCGCGCCGGCACGGCGCAGGCGGTTGCCGGCATGATCGATCTCCAGGAGAAAGAACGGCACGCCGGCGGCGCCCGGCCGGGCGAGCGTCGTCAGCCGCTCGGCGGCCTGCGCGAAGGACACGCGGAAGCGGGAGCGCAAGACGTCGATGTCGCAGCGCGCCTCGCGGGCCGCGCGCAGAAACGGCTCGTAGGGCATCGCGAGGGCATGGGCGGCATAGCGGCCGATCTCGAAGCGGGCGAGCCGCCGCGCCTCGTCGCTGGAGAGCGCCAGGGCGGCGATCTCGGCGGTGATCGCGTCCCGCATCCGCAGGAGCACCGCTTCCAGCGCCGTCTCGTGCAGCTGGTCGGCGGGCGACAGGCGCTCCGACAGGAAGAGGCGCTGCGTGTGGCGATCGTAGCGCCGGCGCCAGACCGGCATCGCGGCGACCGGCAGGCTGCGGACGACGATGCCGTGCTCCGCCTTCAGCCAGGCCTTCAGCGCGACGAAGAGGTCCTCCGCACCGCCGAGCGCCGCGCCGAAGCTTTCCGCCTCCGCCTCGATCCGGGCGAAATGGTTCGGCCGCCGCTCCAGCACCTCGCGCAGCTCGTCGGCCGGCAGGCGCGCCCCGGCGATCAGCGACGCGCGCCCTTCCTTGGCGAGAAGCTCGCCGAGGTCGGACAGCCGCTCGGCCTGCTCGCGATAGGCCTGATGCAGCTTCAGGACGGCCCGCGCCGCGTTCGGCATCGCCTCGGCGAATTCGGCGAGCTCGCCCTCCCCCGCCAGTTCCGCCGCGATCAGCGGATCGGCGAAGACGGTGCGCAGCGCCGGCAGCAACCCGCCCTCCTCGCCGAGTTCCTCCGGCTCGACACGATAGACCGAGGAGAGTTTCAGCAGGAGCTGGACGGTGAGCGGGCGCTGGTTGCGCTCGATGAGGTTCAGATAGGAGGGCGAAATGCCGAGCTCCGCCGCCATGGCGGTCTGGCTGAGACCCTTGGACAGGCGGATGCGCCGGATGCGCGGCCCCGCGAAGATCTTTCTTTCGCCCATCGGTCACGATCCATGACAAGCCTCGCCACGCCGCATCCTGTCAAATCGTGACAGATTGACAAGTTCGTGCGGTCGCGGCCCGCACAAGTTTGCACTAATCTAGCCTCAGGATCGAGCCGAATTCCTCGTCTTTGCCGTCGGATTTGTAAAAATGTCGGACAGAGGGCGCCACCGGGAAGGGCGGCGCCGACAGCCGGGACCCGCCGCGATGACCGATTTTTGCAGCCTCGTTCCCTCCGCCCCGCCCGGCCGCTTCGCCGGCATCGACCGGCCCTATGCGCCGGCGGATGTGCGGCGCCTGCGCGGTTCGGCCGAGATCCGCCACAGCCTCGCCGAGCGCGGCGCGGATCGGCTGTGGCGGCTCATCCACGAAGAGGATTTCGTCAACGCGCTCGGCGCCGTCACCGGCAATCAGGCGATGCAGATGGTCCGGGCCGGACTGAAGGCGATCTATCTGTCCGGCTGGCAGGTCGCGGCGGATGCCAACACCGCCTCGGCGATGTATCCCGACCAGTCGCTCTACCCGGCCAATGCCGCGCCGGAACTCTGCCGCCGCATCAACCGCACGCTCCAGCGCGCCGACCAGATCGAGCATGCCGAGGGCGCCGGCCTGTCGGTCGAGACCTGGTTCGCGCCGATCGTCGCCGATGCCGAGGCCGGCTTCGGCGGACCGCTCAACGCCTTCGAGATCATGAAGGCCTTCATCGAGGCGGGCGCCGCCGGCGTCCATTTCGAGGACCAGCTCGCGGCGGAGAAGAAATGCGGTCATCTCGGCGGCAAGGTGCTGATCCCGACCGCCGCCCATATCCGCAATCTCGACGCCGCGCGCCTTGCCGCCGACGTCATGGGCGTGCCGACCCTCGTCATCGCCCGCACCGACGCGGAGGCGGCGAAACTCCTCACCTCCGACATCGACGAGCGCGACCGGCCCTTCGTCGATGCCGAGCGCGGTCGCACGGCGGAGGGTTTCTTCCATGTCAGGAGCGGCATCGAGCCCTGCATCGCCCGCGCCATCGCCTATGCGCCGCATGCCGATCTCATCTGGTGCGAGACCTCGAAGCCCGATCTCGATCAGGCGCGACGCTTCGCGGAGGGCGTGCACAAGGCCCATCCCGGCAAGCTTCTCGCCTATAACTGCTCGCCCTCCTTCAACTGGCGGCGGCATCTGGACGAGGCGACGATCGCCAGGTTCCAGCGCGAGCTCGGTGCGATGGGCTACAAGTTCCAGTTCATCACGCTGGCCGGCTTCCATCAGCTGAACTTCGGCATGTTCGATCTGGCGCGCGGCTATCGCGACCGGCAGATGGCGGCCTACTGCGAATTGCAGGAGGCGGAATTCGCGGCGGAGGCGCGGGGCTACACCGCGACGCGCCACCAGCGCGAGGTCGGCACCGGCTATTTCGACGCCGTGTCGCTGGCGATCACCGGCGGCGCCTCCTCCACCACCGCCATGCACGATTCCACCGAACACGGGCAGTTCCGCGAAGCGGCGGAATAAGACGGATGTCGGCCCTTTCGACAGGCTTCGAAAGGCCGATCCGGCAGAGACAAGCCTGATCCTCCTTTCGGGGAGAGAGACCGACGTAGAGTCAGGTTCGAAAGCGTCGAACGGCGCGGCGGCGGCCGGATGCTCCGCCACCCTCTCCCCCTTCCAAGGGCGAGACAGCAACTCCATCGGCCGACGGCTGCTCCGAGAGGTCCGTCGCGCCCCCACAACCTTTCATCAAAGGAGAAGACCCATGCTCGACATCGAGACCCGCAGCTCCGAAAACGCCCCGGCCCCGCTGCGCCCGCCGATGCGCGTCAAGGAGCGCGCCGAGGAGCAGAGCAGCGTCATGACGCCCATGCAGAAGGCGGCGATCCGCACGCTCGCCAACGAGCTGCACCGGCTGAACCAGGCGGTGATGCAGGCGGTCGAGGCCGGCATTTCCGTCGAACTCGTCCGCACCGCCCGCCATCACGGCGGCAACGGCCATTGGGGCGACCTCCTCGTGCCGGTCGTCACCGGCCGGGGCTGACGGCGGGACGGAACGGTCGCGAGTCTCGGCCGTTCTCGCCGCAGCGATCGCGGGACCGTCCTGTCCCGCCCGAACAGGCGAGGTTTTCCCATGAGCATCTTCGGCAAGATCAAGGACGCCATCTTCGGCCATCACGCGGAGGCGGCCGAGGCCCAGCCGCAGGCCGGCGGCACCGGCCATGCCGGCGGCGCGCAGGCCGGCGTCAATTCCTCGGCCGGTCCTGGCCAGACGCCCGGCACGGTGCAGCAGACCGCCGCCTCCGGCGCGCCGCCCGTCCAGGCCGGCACCGCTCCGCAGGCCCAGCCGCAGACCCAGGCCCAGGTCTCCGGCGCTTCGGCGCGGTCCGTCGATGTCGAGGCGATCATGAACGCGGCGGTGAAGAAGAACGGCCAGCCGCTCGACTGGCGCCATTCCATCGTCGACATGATGAAGGCGCTCGATCTCGACAGCAGCCTCGCCGCCCGCAAGGAGCTGGCGGAGGAGCTGCATTACACGGGCGACAAGAACGATTCGGCCCAGATGAACGTCTGGCTGCACAAGGCGCTGATGCAGAAGCTCGCCGAGAACGGCGGTAAGGTGCCCGCCGACCTGATCAACTGATCGGCGCCTCGGCGACCGGCGTCCAGAGGACATCCTCGAGGCGCCGGGCGCCGGCCGCCAGCATCACCAGACGGTCGAAGCCTAGGGCGATCCCGCTCGCTTCCGGCATCCGGCCAAGCGCGGCGAGGAAATCCTCGTCGAGCGGATAGCGCTCGCCATAGATCCGCTCCTTCTCGTCCATGTCGGCCGAGAAGCGCCGGCGCTGTTCGGCCGCGTCCGTCAGCTCCCCGAAGGCATTGGCGAGTTCCACCCCGCAGCAATAGAGCTCGAAACGCTCGGCGACGCGCCCGTCGCCCGGCTTCGGCCGGGCCAGCGCCGCCTCGGGGATGGGATATTCGCAAAGGATCGTCGCCCGCCCCTCGCCGAGGCGCGGCTCGATCTTCTCCACCATCACGCGGCTGAAGAGATCGGTCCAGCGGTCGTCGGGCGCCGTGCGCATGCCGGCCGCCGCGACGGCGGCGTGAAGCGCGTCGCGATCCGTCTCACCGCCCGGGCCGACGCTCGCCAGGAGATCGATCCCGGCATGGCGGGCGAAAGCCTCGGCGACGGTCAGCCGCTCCGGATCGGCGAAGGGATCGGCCTCGCGGCCCCGGAACTGGAAGCGCGTCGCGCCGGCCTTCTCGGCCGCGATGGCGAGAAGATCGGCGGCATCCCGCATCAGGCGCTCGTAGCTCTCCTCGGCGCGATACCATTCGAGCATGGTGAATTCGGGATGGTGCAGCGCGCCGCGCTCGCGATTGCGCCAGACCGGCCCGAGCGAGAAGATCCGCCGCTCGCCGGCGGCGAGGAGCTTCTTGCAGGAAAATTCGGGCGAGGTGTGGAGATAGAGCGGCTGGCGCGCCCCGTCCGGGCCGATCGCTTCCGTCGCGAAGGCGGCAAGATGCGTCTCGTTGCCGGGCGAGACCTGGAGTCCGGCGCATTCCACCTCGACGAAATCCTCGGCCTCGAACCAGTCGCGGAAGGCGGCGCGGATGCGGTTGCGCAGGATGAGGCGGGGGCGGCGGTCGGCATGGACATGCGGCGCCCACCAGGGAGAGGCTTCGGTCATGGGCTCCGTTCGCGGAAGAGGCGGGGCGACTGGCGGCGGCGGGCAAGATGCGATAGGGCGTGCCCAATCCGCTCCAAGCCGGCCGCAGCCGGCGCATCTTTGAGGTCTTCACCCCGTGGTCAAGGTTATTGCCAGCTCGCTCCGCAAAGGCAACGTGGTCGAAAGGGACGACGGCAAGCTCTACGTGATCCTGTCGGCCGAGAACATCCATCCGGGCAAGGGCACGCCGGTGACGCAGCTCGACATGCGCCGCATCTCCGACGGCGTGAAGGTCTCCGACCGCTATCGCACCACCGAGCAGGTGGAACGCGCCTTCGTGGAGGATCGCGAGCACACCTTCCTCTACAGCGACGAGGAAGGCTTCCACTTCATGAACCCGGAATCCTTCGATCAGGTCGCCGTGCCGCCGGACGTCGTCGGCGATCAGGCGCCCTATCTGATCGAGGGCATGGCGGTGCAGGTCTCCCAGCACAACGGCGTGCCGCTGGCGATCGAGCTGCCGCAGCGCGTCGTCTTCGAGGTCGTCGAGACCGAGCCGGTGACGAAGGGCCAGACGGCCTCCTCCTCCTACAAGCCGGCCGTCCTGTCGAACGGCGTGCGCACCACCGTGCCGCCGCACATCACCACCGGCACGCGCGTCGTCATCATGACGGCCGACGGCTCCTATGTGGAACGCGCCAAGGACTGATCCTTCGCGCCTCGCCGCGGCTCACGGCGCCTGGGCGGGCGCCGGAGCCGGGGTGAGCTGGTTGGGATTGGCCGGCGCTTCCGCCCCCGGAGCGCCAGGGGTCGGTGCCGGGACGGAGTCGCCCGCCGTCCGCCCATAGATGAACAGCGCCACCACGATGGACACGGCGATCACCAGGATCACGCCGACCGGGGTGAAGGTTCCGTGCTGCTGGCGCGGATATTGGTCGTTCTCGGACATCGCGTCGTTGCTCGGCCTCGTTGCGTCGCCCCGACCTATGCAAGGATCGTGGATTCGAAAAGGCCGAAACGGCCGCGACGCCGGCGAAAGGGACGGAAACCGGCGGGGATGACCGGCTTTCCAGGAATGGCCGGCGATGGAGTTCCGCGACAAAACGCCGCGCTCGCGGGGCGGCCGACATCGCTTCGCGCATCCGGTGCGCGCAACCGAGACGATGCCCAAGGACGGCTTGGACGAAGGCGGCGCAAGCCGTGGTAGAGGTCCGGCGCAGAGCGAAGGCCGCATCCCGATACGCGCCTGGATTGCCGATTGGCGCCGAAGGGAATTTGTCCGCCGTCCCGCTCCGCATCTTTACGAAGGAAAAAAATCCGTCGTTTATAAGGGCCTGACGCAAGGCCGAGCCTGATTCTCCCGCGACGCGTCGCAGGGAGCTCCGGAGAGCGGTCGCGTCAGGCCGGCGTCGGGACAGCGCGGACAGGAATGGTGCAGGCGGACCCCTTAGGCGAGATCGCGGACATCCTGCGGACCATTCGCACGCATCTCGACATGGATGTGGCCTTCATCGGCCAGTTCGCCGAAGGCCAGCGCATCTTCCGCCATGTCGACAGCCGTTCCGCCGACGGGCCCATCGAGGCGGACACGAGCACGCCGCTCGACGACAGCTACTGCATCCGCGTGGTGGACGGACGGCTGCCGGAACTGATCCCCGATACCGGCCGGCTGGCCGAGGCCATGCGCCTGCCCGGCACGATCGAACTGCCGGTCGGCGCGCATCTCAGCGTGCCGCTGCGCCTGTCGGACGGCAGTCTCTACGGCACCTTCTGCTGCTTCAGCCATCGGCCGAACGAAGCGCTGGGGCCGCGCGACCTCGGCATGCTGCGCAGCTTCGCCGAGATCGCGGCCCTGCGCATCGAACGCGACCTGCGCCGCGACGAGGCGCTCTACGCCAAGCGCGAGCGCGTGCGCGCCATGCTGGCCGGCGGCGGGCCGTCCATGGTCTATCAGCCGATCTTCCGGCTCGCGGATCGCCGGCCGATCGGCGCCGAGGCGCTGTCGCGCTTTTCCGCCGAGCCGCGCCGGCCGCCGGACGAATGGTTCACCGAGGCCGGCGAGGTCGGGCTGAAGGTCGAACTGGAACTTCAGGCCATCCGCAACGCCATCGCCGGTTTCCGCGACATCTGGGCGCGCGCGCCCCTGCCGCTCGGCGTCAACGCCTCCGCGCCGACCATTCTCGACGCGCGCTTCGCGGCGCTCTTCGAGGGCCTGCCCACCGAGCGGATCACGGTGGAGCTGACCGAGCACGAGGAGATCCGCGACTACGCGCCGCTGATCGCCGAATTCGCCTGCCTGCGCGCCACCGGCATGCGGATCGCGATCGACGATGTCGGCGCCGGCTTCGCCAGCATGCGGCATATCCTGGCGATCCGGCCGGACGTCATGAAGATCGACATGGGCCTCGTCCGCTCGATCGACATGGATGCGATGCGCAGCGCGCTGGTGACGGCGCTGGTCGGCTTCGCCCGGCAGTTCGAATGCCTCATCGTCGCCGAAGGCGTCGAGACCGAAGCCGAGTTCGAAGTGCTGAACCGGCTCGAAGTCCAGGCGGTCCAGGGCTATCTCCTGGCGCGGCCCGAGCCGGTCGCCGCCCTTGCCGAACGTCTGCGGGCCTCCTCCCGCCTCGTCTGACCTGCCGGACCCGCCGCTCGCATTCCTTGTCGCCGCCGCCCTTGCTTGCCGGGCAAAGAAGGCAACTTATCCTTGAGACGAGGGCTGGAATTTTATGCAGATTTCCCAAATGATGGGAAGTTAGGCAGTCTAGCAGGCGGAGCGTCACGATGAAGATCCATGCGGGTTTCAGCCTCGCCTATGATTGCGTGCAGCCGACGCCGATGCTGCTCGTCCTCAACATCCATCCGTCGCGCCGCGTCGATCTCCTCACCGACCAGACCCTCTATTTCGACAGGCCGCTGGAGGCCTGGGCCTATACCGACAGCTTCGGCAATGCCTGCACCCGCATCGTCGCGCCGCCCGGCCGCACCACGATCACCACGCAGTTCGACATCTACGATTCCGGCCTGCCGGACATCGTCGCCTGGGACGCGGTGCAGCACGACATCCAGCACCTGCCGGACGAGGTGCTCGTCTATCTGCTCGGCAGCCGCTATTGCGACACGGACCGGCTGGGCGATCTCGCCTGGTCGCTCTTCGCCCATACGCCGCCGGGCTGGGCGCGGGTGCAGGCGATCTGCGACTGGACGCACAATCACATCGCCTTCAACTATCAGAACGCCAATTCGCAGCGCACCGCCTATGGCGGCTATATCGACCGCACCGGCGTCTGCCGCGACTTCGCGCATCTGGCGATCACGCTCTGCCGCTGCATGAACATCCCGGCGCGTTACTGCACCGGCTATCTCGGCGATATCGGCATTCCGCCGGTGCGCTATCCGATGGATTTCAGCGCCTGGTTCGAAGTCTATCTGTCCGGCCGCTGGTATACGTTCGACGCGCGGCACAACACGCCGCGCATCGGCCGCATCCTGATGGCGACGGGCCGCGACGCGACCGACGTCGCCCTGTCGACGAGCTTCGGCCCGAGCATCCTCTCGCAGTTCGAGGTGGTGACCGACGAGGTCGTCTGATCAGCCGGCCGTCCCGCGCGCCTCGCCGGGCGCGATCACCGCGCCTTCGTCCGGCGCCAGCGCGAGACGGGCGGGCACCGGGCGCGGCGCCGCGCCATGGACGGTGGACAGGACGAGCGTGCCGCCCGCGAAGGCGCCGGTCTCGAGTTCCGCCGTCTCGTGGCCGAGATTGAGCGCGACGAGCAGGCGATCGGCGCCCGAGCCGCGCTCGAAGGCGAGCACCGCGCCTTCGGCCCGCACGGCGGCGAAGGAACCGGACCCGAGCGCCGGACGCGCCCGCCGCAGCGCCAGGAGCGCCCGCACCAGACCGAGGATCGAGCCGGGCTCGCGGTCGAGCACGGCCACGTTGCGGGTCGAATGGTCGGGCGAGAGCGGCAGCCAGGGCCGGCCCGTCGTGAAGCCGGCGCCGGGCGAGGCATCCCATTGCATCGGCGTGCGCTCGGGATCGCGCCCGAAGCCGAGGCCCGGCTCGTTCTTCTCCCAGGGGTCGCGCACCGCTTCCGGCGGCACCTCGACATGGGCGAGACCGATTTCGTCGCCGTAATAGAGGGTCGGCGTGCCGCGCAGGGTGAGAAGCAGCATCGCCGCGACGCGGGCCTGCTTCTCGCCGACGCGCGCCGCGATCCGCTTCTGGTCGTGATTGCCGAGCACCCAGTTCGGCCAGCCGCCCTCCGGCAGCGCCGCCTCGTAATCGGCGATCAGCCGCGCCAGGGTTTCGGCGTTCCAGGCGGCATGGATGAGCTGGAAGTTGAAGGGCAGCTGCGCCCCCTCGCCGTTCTTGCCGTAATAGGCGACGAGCCGCGCCACCGGCAGGTAGATCTCGCCGATCAGCAGCCGGTCGGCGCCGAACTCCGCCAGAACACGCCGCATCCCGGCGACGACCTCGTGGACCTCCGCCTGATCGGTGGAATGGACCTGCAGCAGCCGGTCGATCTCCGGCATGCCGTCCCGCCAGAACGGGTTCGGCGGATTGTCCCGGAAGGCCGCGTCCTTGATGAGATGCCAGAGCACGTCGACGCGGAAGCCGTCGACGCCGCGCCGCAGCCAGAAGCGCAGCGCGTCGAACATCGCGGCACGCACCTCCTCGTTGCGCCAGTTGAGGTCCGGCTGCTCCTTCAGGAAGGCATGATAGTAATATTGGCCGCTCGCCGCGTCATAGGTCCAGGCGCTGCCGCCGAAATTGCTGAGCCAGTTGTTGGGCGGACCGCCGTCGGGGGCGGGATCGCGCCAGAGATACCAGTCGCGCCTGGCGCTCCCTCGCCCGCTCCGGCTCTCCTGAAACCAGGGATGCCGGTCGGACGTATGGTTCGGCACGAAGTCGAGAAGGACGCGCATGGCGCGGGCATGGGCCTCGGCGACGAGCGCGTCGAAATCCTCCAGCGTCCCGAAGAGCGGATCGATCCCGCAATAGTCGGCGACATCATAGCCGAAATCGGCCATAGGCGAGGGGTAGACCGGCGAGATCCAGATCGCGTCGATGCCGAGGTCCTGGAGATAGTCGAGGCGGCGATGGATGCCCGGCAGGTCGCCGGTGCCGTCGCCGTCGCTGTCCTGGAAGGAGCGCGGATAGATCTGGTAGACGACGCCCCGCTTCCACCATTCGATCTCGGCCATGGCCGTTCCTTTCGTGCAAGCCTGGATAGAGTGGCCTATGATGCGCCTCGGCCGGGCGGCACCGGCGGAAAGCTGGCGCGGGGGCGGATCGTGGCAAGGACATTCGGAAGGCGGGCGACGAGGGCGCTCGGCACGGCGCTCGCGCTTCTTCTCGCCGCCTCGGCGGCGCGGGCCGAACCGCCGGCCGCGACCCCGCTGGAGCGCACCGACATTTCCCGACCACCCTGGACGGCGGTCGGCCAGGTGAACAACAGCGCCTATGGCCGCTGCACCGGCGTGCTTCTGTCGCGCCGGCAGGCCGTCACGGCAGCCCATTGCCTCTACAACAAGGCGACGGGCCATTTCATGCGCCCGGAATCGATCCATTTCGTGCTCGGCTACGACCGGGGCCGCTTCGTCTTCCAGACGGTGGCGGCGGCGGTGCGGACGGGCCCGCGCTTCGATCCGAAGCAGCCGCTTGCCACGATCGCCGACGACTGGGCGCTGCTCGATCTCGCGGAGCCCGCGCCGGCGGATGTCGCGCCCCTGTCCCCCGTCGCGGCCGCGCCGGAGCCCGGCACGCCGCTGGCTTCCGCCGGCTTCGGCCAGTCGCGGCTCTATGCGCTGACGGTCGCCCATCCCTGCCCGGTCCTCGGCCTCGCGCCGGGCAACGTCGTCGTCGCCGCCTGCCGGATCGAGAAGGGCTATTCCGGCGGGCCGCTCGTCGACGAGGCGAACCGGCTCGTCGGCATCCAGGTCGCCGGTGGGCACGATGGCGGGCGGGACCTGCTCTTCGCCGTGCCGGCGAGCGCCTTCACCGGCCCGCCTTGACGGCGCGCGGTCAGGCCTTGGCGCGCTCCGCGCCCGCGCCCGGACGCGCGGGGATCGCCGCCGCGCGATTGACCGCCGCGTCGAGCGCCGTCCCGTCATAGGGCTTCGACAGGACGACGCAGCCTTCCGCGCCCTCGACCCGCGCGTCGCCGGTGGCGAAGACCACCGCGATGCCCGGCCGGATGCGCCGCGCCTCGACGGCGAGTTGCGGCCCGCTGAGGCCCGGCAGGTTCACGTCGGTGACGAGCACGTCGATCGGCGCGGTCTCCAGCGCCACCAGCGCGTCCTCGGCGCTGCCGGCCTCGATCACCACATGGCCGAATTCCTGCAACATGTCGGCCGAGACCATGCGGATCATCGGATCGTCCTCGACGAGGAGCACGGTGCGCGGCGTGAAGGAGCGTTTGGGCTGCGGCGCGGGCGCGTCGGTCTCCGCCCCGCCGGCGCGCGACGGGCCGGCGGCACCTCGCGGCGCCTTCTCCTGCCGGCCGTTGGCGAGGACATGGCGCACCTTCCGCGCCAGGGCCTCGCGCGTATAGGGCTTCGACAGAAGCTCGACGCCGACATCGAGCCGCCCGCCATGCACGATCGAATTCTCCGTATAGCCGGAGGTGAAGAGCACCGCGATGTTCGGCAGGCGCTCCTTCGCCTTGCGGGCGAGTTCCGGGCTCTTCAGCGTGCCGGGCATCACGACGTCGGTGAAGAGGAGGTCGATCGGGATGCCGCTCTCGACCACGTTGAGGCCCGACTGGGCATCGACCGCCTTCAGCACGCGATAGCCGAGATCGGTCAGCATCTCGACCACGGTGTCGCGCACTTCCGCGTCGTCCTCCACGACGAGGATCGTCTCGCCGCCGCCGACGATCGGCCCGGCGGACAGCTTCACCTCCGCGTCCTCGGCCTCCATGGCGCGCGGCAGATAGAGGCGGATCGTGGTGCCGTGGCCGATCTCCGAATAGATCTTCACATGGCCGCCGGACTGCTTGACGAAGCCGTAGACCATCGATAGGCCGAGGCCGGAGCCCTTGCCCTCCGGCTTGGTGGAGAAGAAAGGTTCGAAGACCTTCCCCATCACCTCCGCCGACATGCCGCAGCCGGTGTCGGAGACGGCGAGCATGACATATTGGCCGGGCGCGACATCGGCATGGGCGCGGGCATAATCGTCGTCGAGCGCCGCATTGCCGAGCTCGATCGTCAGCTTGCCCTGGCCTTCCATCGCGTCGCGGGCATTGATCGCGAGGTTCAAGAGCGCGTTCTCGATCTGCGTCGGATCGATGAAGGTGTTCCACAACCCGCCGCCGACCACGGTCTCGACCTCGATCCCCTCGCCGATCGCCCGGCGCAGGATGTCGTCCATGCCGCGCACGAAGCGCGTGACGTTCACCACCTTAGGCTCCAGCGCCTGGCGGCGGCCGAAGGCGAGAAGCTGGCTGGCAAGCTTGGCGCCGCGCGACACGCCCGCCATGGCATTGGCGATGCGGCGCTCGGCGCGGTCGTTGCCGGCGATGTCCTTGGCGAGAAGCTGGAGATTGCCGGAGACGACCTGAAGAAGATTGTTGAAGTCGTGCGCGACGCCGCCGGTGAGCTTGCCGATGGTCTCGAGCTTCTGCGACTGGGCGAGCGCCACCTCGGCGCGGCGCCGCTCCTCGATCGCCGCGACGATGCGGCTCTCCAGCGTCTCGTTCAGCGCGCGGAGCTGCTCCTCGGCCCGCTGGCGATGGCGGACGCTGCGCTCCAGCTCCTCGGCATGGCGGCGCAGCGCCGCTTCCGTGCGATTGCGCTCGTCGACATCGAAGACGAGGACATGGATGCCCTCCACCCGGCCGTCATGGCCGAGGCGCGGGATGTAGCGGATCTCGGCGCCGCGCCGCGTGCCGTCGCGATAGGGCAGATGTCCGTCGGACACGACGGTCTCGCCCGTCAGGGCGCGATCGATCAGCGGCCGGCGCTCGGCATAGGTCTCCTCGCCGAGGATCTCGCGCGCGTGGCGCCCGACGATGGCGGCGGGCTCGATGCCGAACCATTCCTGATAGAAATGGTTGGCGAAGCGATAGACATGGTCGGGCCCCATGAAGGCGACGAGCACCGGCATCGCATCGGTGATCAGGCGCATCTCCGCCTCGCTGCGGGCGAGCTCGCGCTGCGCCTTCACCTTCTCGGTGTTTTCGAGAACCGTGCAGAGCACGCCGCCGACCGTGCCGTCCTCCTGATGGATCGGCGTGTAGAAGAGGTCGAAGGTCACCTCCTCCGGCACGCCGCTGCGCATCAGCACCATCGGCTGGTCGCGATAGCTCTGGACCCGCCCCCCGAAGCCTTCCGCCAGGATGCGGCGGTTCCAATCCCAGATCTCCGGCCAGATCTCGGGCACCCGGCCGCCGAAGGCCTGTGGGTGATAGCCGCCGGCGATGCCGATATAGCTGTCGTTATAGATCATCACATGGTCCGGCCCCCACATGAGGACCTTCGGGATCGGCGAATTGACGATCGTGTCGACCTCGAAGCGCAGATGCACCGGCCAGTCCGCGAGCGGCCCGAGCGAGGTCTTCGACCAGTCGAAGGCGCGGACGAGCGCGCCGGTCTCGCCGCCGCCGATGGGCCAGATGATCTCGCTCGAAGCCTCAGCCGTCACGTCTCGCCCACCCTTCGCCGCCCGCCGCGGTCCCTTGCCCGCCGCACGGACCCGCCAGCCTCCCACCGGAAGCTAGCGCGGTCCATGCGAAAATCCGCGCCTCTCGAAAAAACGTTCACCCATCCGATCCGCCGGCGTTTCTGTCAATAGGATGAGGCGGTTGCGCGAAAGCCCGGCCGAACGGGCGGCCACAATTCGGACGCAAGCTTAGTGACCTCCTGGCGGCAGGGACGCGGGAGAAAGACAGTCATGAGCCACAAGGCCCTGGCGGAAGGCGCGGCCGCCTTCGCGAGAGGAGAGGCCCGCACCGCGAACCCGCACGATGCCGATAGCGAGGACTGGCTGTGCTGGCGCGACGGCTTCGAACAGGCCCGCGCCTTCGCCGAGCGCGGGACGGCGCGGCCGGAAGGGGCGGTGGACGCCCCGCCGGCCTCGCCTGCCGCTTGAGCGATGCCGGACCCGCACGACCTCGCCCGCTTCGTCGCGGCGCAGGAGGGGACGATCGAGACGGCCCTCGACGAGCTGCGGCGCGGCCGGAAGACGAGCCATTGGATGTGGTTCGTCTTTCCGCAGATCGCCGGGCTCGGCCATAGTGCGATGGCGCGGCGCTATGCCATCGCCTCGCTCGCCGAGGCGGCGGCCTATCGCGCCCATCCGCTGCTCGGGGCGCGGCTGGTCCAGGCGACGGCGCTCGTCAACGCCCATCGGGACCTGACGGCGCATCGGATCTTCGGCTCGCCCGACGACATGAAGTTCCGCTCCTCGATGACGCTGTTCCGCCATGCCGATCCCGGCGAGGCGCTCTTCGGCGAGGCGCTCGCCCGCTTCTACGGCGGTGAGGAGGACCCCGCGACGCTCGCCCGGCTCGGCGCTTGAAACGGTGCGTCGCCCGGCGGGGACTTCATCGGCGCCCCGCCCTGTGAAACAAGGACGGCACGCGGCGCGGCGAGCGCGCCCGCGACGCCTCAGGGAAGCCTTCCGCCATGTCCCAGCCTCTCGAACTCGGTCTCGACACGTTCGGCGACGTGACGCGCGGCGAAACGGGCGCGCCGCTGTCCCATGCGCAGGTGGTGCGCGACGTCGTGGCGGAAGGGCGGCTCGCCGACGAGGTCGGGCTCGACTTCTTCGGCCTGGGCGAGCACCATCGCGAGGATTTCGCCGTGTCGGCGCCGGACGTGGTGCTGGCGGCCATCGCCGCCGTCACGCGGCGCATCCGCCTCGGCTCGGCGGTGACGGTGCTTTCCTCCGACGATCCGATCCGCGTCTTCCAGCGCTTCGCGACGCTCGACGCCCTGTCGAACGGACGGGCCGAGGTGATCCTCGGGCGCGGCTCCTTCACCGAGAGCTTCCCGCTCTTCGGCTTCGACCTCGCGCAATACGAGCCGCTCTTCGAGGAGAAGCTCGATCTCTTCGCCCATCTCCTGCCCGGCGGGCCGGTGACCTGGCAGGGCACGACCCGCCCGCCGCTGCGCGACCAGCGCGTCTTTCCGACGATCGAGACCGGGCGGCTCAAGACCTGGATCGGCGTCGGCGGCTCGCCGGAATCGGTGGTGCGCGCCGCCCGCCATGATCTGCCGATGATGCTGGCGATCATCGGCGGCAATCCGGCGCGCTTCCGGCCCTATGTCGATCTCTATGCGCGCGCCTTCCAGGAATTCGGGCGCCCGGTGCAGCCGGTCGGCGTCCATTCCCCCGGCTATGTCGGCGAGAGCGACGAAAGCGCGCGCGACGAGTTCTTCCCCGACTACCAGCGCATGCATGCCCAGATCGGCCGCACGCGCGGCTGGCCGGAGCTGCAACGCGCCGATTTCGACCGCGAGGCCGATCACGGCTCGCTCTATATCGGCGCGCCCGAGACGGTGGCGAGGAAGATCGCGACCACGGTCAAGGCGCTCGGCGTCCAGCGCTTCGACCTCAAATATTCCGCCGGCCCCCTGCCCCATGGCAAGCTGATGCGCTGCATCGAGCTCTTCGGCACCAAGGTGGCGCCGATGGTGCGCGACATGCTCGCCTGACGGCGCCTATCGCGGGCGCCCGGCGAGGATGCGGCGGTAGAGCGCCTCGACGGTGGCGGCGACGTGATCCTCGGTGAAGCCGGCCCGCAGGCGGGCGGCGGCGGCCTCGCCCATGCGCCGCAACGCGTCGCGGTCCCCGGCGAGCGCCAGCATCGCCCCGGCCAGCGCCTCCGGGTCGTCCGGCGGCACGAGGCGCCCCTCGCATCCGTCGCGCAGGAACAGGCTGCAACCGGGCACGTCGGTCGCGAGCAGCGGCCGGCCGCAGCTCGCCGCCTCGAGCAGCGTCCGGGGCAGGCCCTCGCCGCCGCGCGAGGGCAGGCAGGCGACATGATGGGAGCGCCAGACTTCGGCGACGTCGCTCGTATGGCCGTGCCAGCGGATGCCGTCGCGGCGGCCCCACTCCTCCAGCACCTTCAGCGGAACCGCGCGGGGATTGGCGGGATCGGGCGCGCCATAGAGCGAGAGCTCGATCGCGCCGCCGGCGGCCCGGGCACGCGTCACGGCCTCGACCGCCAGATCGACGCCCTTCGACCAGAGCATGCGGGCGACGAGAGCGATGCGCAGCGGTCCGTCCTCGCCCGGCAGCGGGGTCGCCGGATAGGCGGCCGGATCGACGCCGGCGCCGGCGACGAGAACGACGTTCGACGCCTCCGGCGACAGCCGCAGCCAGCGCGCGTCGGCCTCGTTCTCGAAGAGATAGAAGGTGTCCGCCATCTCGAAGGGGCCGCGGATCAGCTGGCGGAACAGGAAGCGCGCCGTGCGGCCGGCGGGCCCCGAATCCGCGCCGACGACGCCGAGCCCGGTCACCGCCTGGATGAAGGCCGCCTCGCTATCGGCGATGCGGCGGGCAAGCCCGCCGAGCAGCACGGCGCGCAGCGAGATGGCATGCACGATGTCGGGCCGTTCCTCCCGCAGGAGGCGCACGGTGCGCCAGAGGGCGCGCGCCGGGCCGAGCGCGCGCCCGGCGCCGCGCTCCATGTCGAGATCCACCGTCCGCGCGCCCTCGGCCTCGATCGCCGCCCGGTGCCGGGCGAAGCGCGTCGCGACGGTCACCGACAGTCCCGCCGCGCGCGCGGCGCGCAGCATGGGCAGGAAATGGGAAGCGAAGAACCAGTCCTCGGTCGCGAGGAAGAGCAGTTTCGGTGGCGTCGGGGACAAGGCGTTCGGTTCGAGCTACGGGTGGCACGCCTCTAAACCCGAAATCCGGCGGCGTCGCGAGCGAAATCGACAGGCGAGGCCGCCGAGACCGGCGGGGAAGCCGGCGAGACGCCGGCCAGCCCTCAGGCCGCGTCCTCGATCGCCTCCGGCATGTCCGGCACCTCCGGCGCCGCGGCGGTCGGCGCGAAGGCGCGGTTCCACGCGTCGAGGCTGGCGATCTTGTAGGCCTCGGCCAGCGTCGGATAGTTGAAGGTCGATTCCATGAAATAGTCGATGGTGCCCTTCAGGGCCATCACCGCCTGGCCGATATGGATCAGCTCCGTCGCGCCCTCGCCGATGATGTGGACGCCGAGCAGGCGGCGCGTCTTCTTGGAGAAGATCATCTTCATCATGCCGGACTGGAGGCCCATGATGTGGCCGCGCGAGGTCTCGCGGAAGCGGGCGATGCCGCATTCGTAGGGGATCTTGCGCTGGATCACCTCCTCCTCG
Organism: Aureimonas endophytica; assembly: GCF_014642635.1. Lineage (GTDB taxonomy): Bacteria > Pseudomonadota > Alphaproteobacteria > Rhizobiales > Rhizobiaceae > Plantimonas > Plantimonas endophytica. The sequence goes on along the minus strand of NZ_BMIQ01000007.1, from coordinate 189,128 downwards.
CTCATGCCGACCGTCGACATTTCCGGCACGGCGTAGATGCCGTAGGGGAAATGTTCCGGCGCCGCCTGCGGCGCGAGGCCGAAGGCGTGGCAGGCGGCGAGCCGCCCCTGTTCCATCGAGGTCGAGGCGAGGCTCGGGAAGCCGATCACGTCGCCGGCGGCATAGATATGCGGCACCTTCGTCTGGAGCGTCTTCGCATCGACCGTGAGGCGGCCGCGATGGTCGGTCTCGAGCCCGGCGGCGGCGAGGTTCAGCCCCTCGGTCGCGCCCATGCGCCCGGCGGCATAGAGCAGCATGTCGCTCGTCACGTCGCGGCCGCTGGCGATGCGGCAGACCGGCCGGCCGGCACCGTCGAACTCCACCGCCTTCACCTCCGAGCCGAGGCGCAGCGAGACGTTGCGGTCGCGCAGCTCGTGCATGAACTCCTCGATCAGCTCGCGATCGATGAAGTCGAGGAAGGAGGCGCGCGGCTCGACCAGGGTCACGGCGATTTCCAGCGCCGAGAAGATCGTCGCGTATTCGACGCCGATGACCCCGGCGCCGACGACGGTGAGCGAGCGCGGCAGCGTTTCCAGCTTCAGGATCTCGTCCGAATCGAAGACCGTCTTGCCGTCGAAGGGAACATGCGTCGGGCGATAGGGCCGCGTGCCGCAGGCGATGACGAAGAAGTCCGCCTCGTAATGCTCCGGCTCGGCCTCGCGGCTGCGAATCAGCTCGATCCGGTTCGGCGAGAGGAAGCGCGCCTCGCCCTGGACGGTCGTCACCCGGTTGCGGGCGAACTGGTGCTCCAGGACGTCGACCTCGTGCTCCAGGATCTTGGCGCCACGCTGCCAGAGATCGGCGGCCGAGATGTCCTTCTTCACGCGATAGGCCGAGCCGTAGAAGCCGCGCTCGCGCCAGCCGGTAAGGTTCAGCACCGTCTCGCGCAGCGCCTTCGACGGGATCGTGCCCGTATGCACGGAGACCCCGCCGACGCGCGGATTGCGCTCGACCACCAGCACCTGCTTGCCGAGCTTGGCCGCCTGGATCGCCGCGCGCCGGCCGGACGGGCCGCTGCCGATGACGATGAGGTCGAAACGAGGCATGGATTGCTCCACCAGAGAGGAGTGCGCGTTCATGGCCCTGCTTACGCCAGAAATATTGCATTCCCCCTACCGCTCCGCGCAACGCCTTTTTCGCGCTGCGGCGAAAACGGCCCTATCGCGTCGAATCGATGAGGGAGTCGCGCTGGGCCGCCGCCTCGTCGACGCCCTCGACGCTGGAGCGCGACGGTGCCGCGCCCGCCTCCGCCGTCTCGCGTTCGATCGTCTCGCCCGCGTCCGGCACCGGCTCCGGGCCGAGCCGCGCCGGCTTGGGATCGGGCTTGTCGGGATCGGCGTTGCGCGCGAGGTCGGCGTCGAGACGCGGATCGTCGAGACGGGCCTTGTTGGTGTCGGACATCTCATCCTCCTTCCAAAGAGATAGGGGTCTTCGGGAAGAAGGCCTCAGGGGCGGCGGCGTTCCCGTTCGGCGAGTTCGGGATCGAGGGTGAAGAGTTCCTGCGCCCGGCCGACGCCGCGCAGCGCGAAGCGGCCGACCGAGACGAGCCGTCGACGCTCGGCCGGCGGCAACGCCTCGCAGAAGGCGGCGGAGGCGACGACGAGCCGGTCCACCGAGCGGCACATGGAGGCGATGCGCGCCACCTCGTTGACGCAGGGGCCGACGACGGTGAAGTCGAGACGGTCCTGCGAGCCGATATTGCCGTAGAAGACCTCGCCGAGATGGAGGCCGATATAGACGGAGGTGGCCGGGCGGCCCTCGGCGCGCCGCCGCGCGTCGATCTCGGCCTCGCGCCGGCGCAGTTCCGCCTCGGCGCCGAGCGCGGCGGCCGCCGCCTCGCCCGCCGTCTCGAAGTTGAAGATCGCGAGCACCCCGTCGCCGATGAGCTTCAGGACATTGCCGCCGGCCGCGTGGACCGCGTCGATCACCGCGCCGGAATAGTCGTTGAGCAGCGGGATGATCTCCTCCGGCGCCGCCGTGTCGGTGATGGTGGTGAAGCCGTGGAGATCGGAGAACCACAGCACCGTCTCGATCGTCTCCGCCTTGCCGCGCTCGATCCGCCCCTTGAGGACGCGTTCGCGGGCGTCGCGCCCGAGATAGACCTCGACCAGCGTTTCGGCGATGCGGGCGAGCGAGGCGGTCTTGATGGCGAGAGTGAGGGTCGGGATCACCGCGTCGAGCGCCGCGATGCCGGCCTCCGGGAAGCCGGCCGGCTCACGCGTCGCGACATAGCCGAAGACGCAGTCGAGATCGCCGATCGCCCCGCCGGCGCCGAAGGGCTGCATGAAGGCGAGATAGTCGGTGTAGCCCTCGGCCCTCAATTCGCGCAGATGCTCGAATTCGGCATCGTCCTCGGCGGCGAGGCGGCGGCGGATGCGCGCCTCGCCGGTCTGGAGCATCCGGTAGAAGATGCTGCGCTGCCAGTTCTCGGCCGCCTCGCCCTCGTCGGTGCGGCCATAGGCGACCTCGCATTCCTCCTCGATGCCGTCGTTGCGCCAGCGAAAGGCGCGCCCCTCGTAGATCGGGTGCAGCGTGTCGGCGACGAGGATCGCCCGGCCGATGGGCAGGCCGCGCGCCCCGCCGACCTCGCAGAGCAGGCGCAGCAGCGTGCCCTCGTCCGCGCCGGCGAGCGCCGCCGCCAGGATCTGATCCTTGATGTCCTTCACGTCGGCGATCGTCATCATATCCGGGTTCATGAAGGCTTCGAGCTCATACGATCAATCTTTTAGGTCCGGTCTCCGGCGACGGCGCCCGGCGATCCCCGACGCGTTCCGGACGACGATGAAAGATGGGAACGGCCGAATCGAAAGAATTGGCGGATCACCTGCAAGATCGGGTCCGGCCCGCCTATATAGTTTCGAAGACGGCGCGATCGATCGGTGGACGAACCCACCGCCCGGGATCGCCGGTCCTCGGGAGGATTTGGCGCGACAAGGGAAGACAAGGCGCCAGGGCAGGTTCGTTCTCTTCCGAAGCCTTTGCCTCCTAAGGATAAAAATCGTTTCATCGGCCGCCGGGTTCATCGTCACGGCCATCGGCATAATGTTAGCTGGCCGCACTTATCACGATTTGAGGCGTGTCCGATTCATGGCAAGCATTCGAGCATGACGGCGACGGCGGCGAACGGACCGACTCCAGGAACCGGTAGCAACGAGTCGGACGAGCTCAATGAGTTCGTGCCGATGTTGCTTTCGATCGCCAAGTCGAGCCGGGCCTTCCTGACCCTGCTTCTCGCCGAGATCGGGCTGCATCCCGGCCAGGACCAGTTGCTCCAGGGGCTGGACCCCGGCGAGAAGGTCAGCGTCTCGGTGCTCGCCGAACAGCTCGCCGTGCGCCCCTCCACCGTGTCGAAGATGCTGGACCGGCTGATCGAGCGCGATCTCGTGAAGCGCACCGCCAACAGCCAGGACGCGCGCCGCACCATGGTGACGCTGACGGCCGAGGGCGAGAAGGTGCGCCGCGACGTGCAGGGCATCTGGGACCGGCTCGAAGCGGAGCTGAAGGGGTCGTTCGGCGAGGCCGAATTCGCCGAGCAGATCCGCATGCTGGAAAAGGTCGACATGCTTCTCACGGCGAAGCTCCGGCGCCTGCGCTAGGCTTTCCCCGCCCTTCGACCCGCCGCTCGGATTGACATGGGCGGCCGGTGCCCTTCCTTTGCGCTTCACGTCAGGGAGGAAGAGTCGATCATGGGCGCGAGCATCCGTTTGCAGAGTTCCGCGCTGAGTGTCGAGATCCTGCCCGCCGGCGCCTCCATCCGCTCGGTCCATTTCGACGGCGTCGACTTTCCGCTGGTCGTCGGCGCCGAGGATCGCGAGTTCTACGGCCCCGCCAACAAGCCCTTTCTCGGCGCGACGATCGGCCGGAACGCCAATCGCATCGCCGGCGGCCGCCTGCCGATCAGCGGCGAGACGCGCCAGCTCTCGCTGAACGAGCCGCCGAACCATCTCCATGGCGGGGCGACCGGCGCCTGGGCGCGGAACTGGGAGATCGACAGCATGTCCTCGACCGACGCCGCCCTGTCGCTGACGCTGCCGGATGGCGCCGACGGCTATCCCGGCATCGCCAATCTCGTCGCGATCTTCGCCGCCGAGGACGACATGCTGACCATCGTCTACGAGGGCGAGGTCACGGCGCCCTGCCCGATCAACATGACCTCGCATCTCTATTTCAATCTCTCCGGCGAGGCCGAGACGCGCGACCATTGCGTCGAGATCGCCGCCGACCACTATCTGCCGGTCGATGCGACGCTGATCCCGACCGGCGAGATCGCCGCCGTGGAGGGCACGGAATTCGACTTCCGCAACGGGCGCGTCATCGGGCGCGGCCCCGCCGTCCTCGACCATAATTTCTGCCTGAGCGGCGAGCGGTCCTGGACGCCCCGCCCCGCCGCGCGCCTCTTCTGCGAGGCGAGCGGCCTGTCGGTGGAGATCGCCACGACCGAATGCGGCCTTCAGGTCTATGACGGCAACATGCTCGACGGCACGGTGACCGGGCTCGACGGCCGGCCGCTCGGCCGCTACGGCGCGATCGCGATCGAGCCGCAGAACTGGCCGGACGCGCCCCATCACGACCGCTTTCCCTCGACCATCCTGCGGCCGGGCGAGCGCTATCGCCACGAGAGCGTCTACCGCTTCGTGCGGGGCTGAGCCGAATCGGCCGGGCCGGCGAGCGGCTCGGGCCGCTGCCGGGTGCGCTGCGGAACGAAGCGCGGCGCCGATCCCCGTGCCTAGCCGGCGCGCCGGCGGCGCCCCGCGTCGCGCATGAACTGGGGATGAGTGGCCGGCGCGGCCCTCACGGCTGGCTTTCCATTGAATCGTCAATATGATCGGGGTGAATGGCGTTCATCCCGCAGTCAGATTGTTGCGTGCATAGCTCGACACGGGATGATGGCACCGGCTTTCGCATGTGCTAAGTCCAGTGAGCAGGCGCAAACCGATGGAAGAGCCGATCCTTTCGTGATGAAGCAGAGTTCCCTGTCCCGTCGCGCGGCCCTGAAGGCGGGCCTTGCCGGCGCCGCCCTTTTGGCGGGCGGCCGCTACGGCTTCGCCCAGGACCCGCAGGCAGAGCCGCCCGCCGCGCCGCCGGCGCCCGCCGCCGTGCCCGGTGCCGCTCCCAACGCGGACGGCACGGTGGTCGAGAATTTCGACTTCGAATCCTTCTCCGCGATGATGCGCCGGCGCGCCAGCCAGCCCTTCGTCGAGACCCCGATCCAGCTGCCCGATCTCCTCGCCAAGCTGAGCTATGACGAGCATCGCGCCATCCGCTTTATCCCGGACCACGCGCTCTGGCGCTCCGACCCGGCGAATTTCCAGCTCCAGGCCTTCTATCCGGGGGCGCAGGCCCGCGACCTGACGCGCATCTTCGTCGGCGACGGCAAGCGCTTCCAGCTCCAGACCTTCACCGGCGCGGATTTCGAATATCGCGCGCCGCTCGACCCGACGAAGTTCCAGAATCTCGTCCTGCCGGGCATCGCCGGCTTCCGCCTGCATTATCCGTTGCAGCGGCCCGACTATTTCGACGAGCTGGTGACCTTCCTCGGCGCCTCCTATTTCCGCGCGCTCGGGATGAACACGCGCTACGGCCTTTCGGCGCGCGGCCTCGCGATCAACACCGCGACGCAGACGCCGGAGGAATTTCCGCGCTTCTCGGCCTTCTACATCGTGAAGCCCGGCCCCGGCGAGAACGACATCCGCATCTTCGCCGAGCTCGACAGCGCCAGCCTGACCGGCGCCTATGCCTTCACCATCAGCCCCGGCCCGCAGACGGTGATGGAAGTGACGGCGCGGCTCTATTTCCGCAACGCGGTCGACCGGCTCGGCGTCGCCCCCCTCACCTCCATGTTCACCTTCGGCGAGAACGACCGGCGCCTGCGCGACGACTTCCGGCCGGAAGTGCACGACAATGACGGGCTGTCGATCCATCGCCGCAACGGCGAGCGGCTCTGGCGCCCTTTGCGCAATCCCGAGGCGCTGGCGCTGTCCTACTTCCAGGAAGCCTCGCCGGTCGCCTTCGGCCTGCTCCAGCGCGACCGCGACTTCTCCCATTACGAGGACACCGAGTCGCGCTACGAGGTGCGGCCCTCGCTGATGATCGAGCCGATCGGCGACTGGGGCAAGGGCATGATCGAATTGGTCGAGATTCCGACCAAGGCCGAGATCAACGACAATATCGTCGCCTTCTGGGTGCCGGAGAAGCGGCCGGAAGCCGGCTCGCAATACGAGTTCCGCTACCGCATGCGCTGGGGCCTCGCGGCCGAGGCGCCCTATATCCTCGCCCAGGTCCAGGGCACGTTCGGCGGTCCTGGCGGCAATCCCGCCGAGGAGAAGCCGAGCGACACCAAGCTCTTCGCCATCAATTTCGAGGGCGGCACCATCGCCAGCCTGCCGCTCGACACCAAGCTGGACCCGATCGTCGACGTGCCGGACAGCGCCGAGCTCGTGCATGTCGCGTTGGACCGCCTGCCGAGCGGCGGTTGGCGCATGGCCATCGAATTACGCCGGAAAAGCGACGTGCCGGTGGAACTTCGCGCGAAACTCTCTATGTCGCAGCGCATTGTCAGCGAAACTTGGCTCTATCAGTGGACAGGCGCATGACTCCGCAGCCCGCCATCTTGCCGAAGCCGCGCGATGCTGCAATGCATGCAGCCATCAGACCCTCCCGCAACACGCCCAAGGCGCACCCGACATCGGCGATGCCATCACCGAAGATCTATGAGAGCGCCGGGGAAATCGTCGGCCGCCGCGACCTGTCGGACGATGTCATGCTGAAGGCGGTGGCCGAGCGCCTGGCCTTTGAGCGCCGCGATCCGCGCCAGGCGCGCACCGTGCTGAACGCCGCCCTCGCCGGCAAGCATATCGCCGTGAACTTCGTGCGGAGCCTGGCGCTGCCAATGCCCTCGGCCCCGCTCGACATGCCGATCCAGGCCCTGCTCGACGACAAGCCGAGCGGCGGAAGCGGGACCAAGCGCCGCTTCCTGACCTTCAGCTGGTAGGCCGGACGGCGATGCAGGGTACGCCCCTCGTCGCCGCGCTCCGGTTCGAACCTTCGCGGCGCGTGCCGCGGCCGCCCCGTCGCGCGCCGCGCCGTGCCGCCTTTTTCGGGGAACGCTCCCTTTGATCGCCTTTCGCCGCTTCCTCTTCGCCGCCACCGCCGTGATCCTGGCGCTCGTCGCCGGCGCTCTCTTCGCCGTGGTCGTCACCGCCAGCGGCACGAGCCGGCTGCAGGTGCTGCAGGTGACGCTGCTGACCATCTGCTGCGTCTGGCTGGCCTGGGGCTTCAACACCGCGCTCACCGGCATCTTCGCCGCCAGCCGCGAGCGGCGCTCCGTGCCGGTGCCGCGCCAGATGACGCTGAGCCGCACCGCCGTGCTGGTGCCGGTCTATAACGAGGATGCCGATTCGGTCTTCGCGCGCGTCGCCGCGATGATGGAGGGCCTGCGCTCGATCGGCCGACTGGAGAATTTCGACTTTTACATCCTCAGCGACTCGACCAAGGCGAGCCATGTCGAGCACGAGCGGCGCTCGACCTATACGCTCCTCTCGGAGCTCCATGTCGCCGGCCATCTCTACTATCGCAACCGCGAGAAGAATGTCGGCCGCAAGGCCGGCAACATCGCCGATTTCGTGACGCGTAACGGCGGGGCCTACGAATATATGCTGGTCCTCGACGCCGACAGCCTGATGCGGCCGCAGACCATTCTCGAAATGGTGACGCGCATGGATGCCGAGCCCGATCTCGGCCTGCTCCAGACCCAGCCGCTGATCATCGGCCGCCGCACGCCCTTCGGGCGGGCGCTGCAATTCTCGGCCGCGCTCTATTCGCCGATCTTCTCGCGCGGCATCGCCGCCCTTCAGGGCCGCGAGGGGCCGTTCTGGGGCCATAACGCCATCATCCGCGTCCGCGCCTTCGCCGCCTGCTGCGGCATGCCGAGCCTGCCCGGCAAGGCGCCCTTCGGCGGCCATATCCTCAGCCACGACTTCGTCGAGGCGGCGCTCCTGTCGCGCGGCGGCTGGCGCGTGCGCGTCGATCCCGATCTCGAAGGCTCCTACGAGGAGGCCCCCTCCAACCTCATCGAATATGCCAAGCGCGACCGGCGCTGGTGCCAGGGCAATCTCCAGCACGGCAAGCTCGTTCTCGCGCCGCGCTTCAATCTCTGGAGCCGGATCTCGATGATCACCGGCATCATGGCCTATGCCGCCTCGCCGATCTGGCTGATGTTCATCATCGTCAGCCTGCTCGACCCGATCATCGCGGCGGAGCCGAACTACTTCCCGGCCGATTCGCTGTTTCCCGTCTTCCCGACGCCGGAAACCGGCAAGGCGCTGCTTCTGCTCTTCGGCATCTTCCTCCTCCTCCTCCTGCCGAAATTCCTGATCGCCTTCGCCTCCGCCGTCACGGCGCGCCGCCGGGCCTTCGGCTCCTCCTATCAGGTGCTCGCCGGCGCCTTCGTCGAGCTAGTGATGACCAGCATCCTCGCGCCGGTCATGATGATGTTCCAGTCGAAGGCGGTGGCGGAAATCCTCTTGCGCCTCGACAGCGGCTGGCCCTCGACCGATCGCGACGACGGCAAGCTGCCGCTCGGCATGGCCTTCAAGGCCTCCTGGTGGATGGTGATCTTCGGCATGATCCTCGCCGTGACGACGCTCGCCTATTCGCCGGAACTCTTCCTCTGGATGCTGCCGATCGCGGGTCCTCTCCTCATCTCGCCGATCCTGATCAGCGTGACGGGCGACCCGGAACTCGGCGACGCCATGCGCCGCGCCGGCCTGCTCTCGACGCCCTTCGAACTCGATCCGGAGCCGGTGATCCGCGCGTCGGAGACGTGGCGGCGGCGGCTCGAGGCGATTTCCGGCCGGCTCGCCGCCGCGCCGGACGCGGCAGCGCCCGTCCGCCCGGGCCTGGCCGCCAACCCGGCCTGATCCAACCCTTCGCAGCCAAGCTTCGGCGGCGCGGACCGAAAGGTGCGTGCCGCCGCGATCATTTTTGCCGGGTAAGGGAATCGACCACCGTTCAGTCGACGTTCAGTTACCCGGGCTTACCTCGTGTACCGTGCAGAGTTCTTCGACCCATACCGGCAAGCGTGACCATCGCGTCGATTTCTTTCGAGGCGTCGCCCTGGCCATGATCTTCATCAATCACATCCCAGGCAACTTCTGGGAGAACATGACGTCGCGCAATTTCGGCTTTTCCGATTCGGCCGAACTCTTCGTTTTTCTTGCCGGCTATGCATCGGCCTTCGCCTATGGGCGGCCGTTCCTTGGCGGCCATCGGCTGGTGGTCTCGCTGAAGGCCTGGCGCCGGGCGGGCACGCTCTATCTCGTCCATACGGCGCTGACGCTTTTCGCGGTTGGCTTCTTCGCCTGGGCCGCGCTGATCTTCGGCGATGGCGGCATCCTGGCCGCCAACGATCTGGCGCCGATCGTCACCGATCCGCTGAACACGCTGGTCGGGCTCGCGACGCTTGGCCACCAGCTGCGCTTCGTCAACATCCTGCCGATGTATGTGGCGCTGCTCGTGATGCTGCCGGCGCTGCTCGCCCTCACCATCGCGGTAGGACGCAACGGCATGGTGCTCGGCGCCTTCCTGCTCTGGGCCTTCGCGGCCCTGTTCTGGCTCAACCTGCCGAACCATCCCTATTCGGGCGGCTGGTTCTTCAACCCCTTCGCCTGGCAGCTCATCTTCGCCATCGGGCTGAATTGCGGCCTCGCCCGGCTCTCGGGCGAGCAGGCGGTGCCCTATTCGCGGCCGCTCTACATCGCGGCGCTCGCCTATCTCGCCGGCTCCTTCCTGTTCATCGAATTCGAGATGTGGGGCTTCGAGCGGGATTTCGGCCTGCCGGTGATGCTGTCCGGCTTCGACAAGACCTACGTGTCGCTGCCGCGCCTCCTGCATCTCCTGGCGCTCGTCTATGTCTTCGCCCATGCGCCGCGGGAATCGGTCTTCTCCCGGATCTCGGCCGACAATCCCTTCACCCGCCTCGGGCGCCATTCGCTGCCGGTCTTCGCCACCGGCACGGCGCTGGCGCTGGTCGTGCAGGTGGTGAAGTTCGGCGAGCCGCCGCAGCATCTGCGCGACACGCTCCTGATCGCCGCCGGGCTCGGCCTGCAATTCGGTCTCGCCCATTTTCTTGATTGGTGGCGCACCGCCGGACAGGCGATAAGGAAGCCGGCCCCCATACCGGCCGCCGCGCAGCCGCGCCCCGTCCGGGCGGCGGAGGCGATGGCCGAGCGGGCGCCGCCGGACGGTGCCGGACAGGCCGGCATGCTGACCGCGAGGGCTTTCAAAGGGTGACGATGACGCCGAGCGAACGCAATATCGCCTTCTTCCGCCCGCTCTGGCGGCGCGTCCTGCTCGTCGTCGTGCTGACGGTCTGGACCGGTGTCGAGATCTTCTACGGCGACCGCATCTGGGCGTGGATCACCGGCGCCGTCCTCGCCTATTCGCTCTGGACCTTCTTTCTCAATTTCCCGAAGGAAGGGGCGAAGTAGCGCCCCTTCCCTCTTCCACCACTCAGTTCCGGTCGGAAACGCCGGCGGCGTCGAAGGTCGCCATGCCGGAATGGCAGGCGACGGCGGCCTTGACGAGGCCGGCGGCGAGCGCCGCGCCGGTGCCCTCGCCGAGCCGCATGCCGAGCGCCAGCAGCGGCACCTTGCCCATCGCCTGAAGCAGCTTCATATGGCCGGGCTCGGCCGAGACATGGCCGAAGAGGCAATGGTCGAGCGCTGCGGGATCGAGCCGCCAGAGCACGGCGGCGGCGGCCGTCGCGACGAAGCCGTCGACGATCACCGGCACGTTCTGCATCCGCGCCGCCAGCACCGCGCCGGCCATCGCCGCGAGTTCGCGCCCGCCGAGCCGGCGCAGCACTTCCAGCGGATCGGCGAGATGCGCGCCGTGCAGCGCGAGGGCGCGGTCCACCACGGCCGCCTTGCGGGCAAGGCCCGCCGCGTCGAGCCCGGTGCCCTTGCCCACCCAGTCGGTGCCCGTCCCGCCGAAGAGGCCGGCGCAGAGCGCCGCCGCGATCGTGGTATTGGCGATGCCCATCTCGCCGATGCAGAGGAGGTCCGGCTCGCCGGTCAGCGCCTCCATGCCGAAGGCCATGGTCGCGGCGCAGCCCTTCTCGTCCATCGCCGGCTCTTCGGAAATGTCGCCGGTCGGCATGTCGAGCGCGAGGTCGAAGACCTTCAGGCCGAGATCGTAGGCGGCGCAGATCTGGTTGATCGCGGCGCCGCCGGCGGCGAAGTTCGACACCATCTGCGCCGTCACCTCCGGCGGAAAGGCCGAGACGCCCTGTTTCGCCACGCCGTGATTGCCGGCGAAGATGGCGACGACCGGGCGCGTCACCGCCGGGGCGCGGCGCTGCCAGGCGGCCAGCCATTCGGCGATCTCCTCCAGCCGCCCGAGCGAGCCGGACGGCTTGGTCAGCCGCTCCTGGCGATGTCGCGCCTCATGCCGGGCCGCGTGATCGGGCCCCGGCATCTGGCGGACGAGAGCGCGGATGTCGTCGAAGGGCAGGCCGCTCGTGGACATCAGGTCGGACATGGAGGCTTTTCCTTGAGAGTCGTCAGGGCGCGGGTCTAAGAGACCCGAACGGAACCTCGCGGGGGTCAGCTGGCCGAGTCTCTTTACCCGGAGGTTCCGTCAGGACCTCTAGAGAGCCGAATTCGGCCCGCCAAGCGACAAGATTGCAATGCAGACCCTCGTTTCCGCGACGTTTCGCGCGCTTGCCTTCCTGTCGCGCCTGCCGGCGCCGGCCGGCGCCTTCCGCGAGTCGCCGCCGCTCGGCCGCGACGCCTATGCCTTTCCGCTGGCCGGGCTCGTGATCGCGCTGCCTTCGGCGGCCCTGCTTCTCGCCGCCGCCGCGCTCGGCCTGTCGCCGGCGAGCGCCGCGATTCTCGCCCTCGGCCTCCTCGTCGGCACGACCGGCGCCCTGCACGAGGACGGGCTCGCCGATGTCGCGGACGGGCTGGGCGGCAACCGGCCGAAGGAACGGGCGCTGGAGATCATGAAGGACAGCCGGATCGGCGCCTATGGCGCGCTGGCGCTCGGCCTGTCGCTGCTGCTGCGCGCCTCGCTTCTTGCCGATCTCGCCGCGCGCGGGCCGGGCCGGGCGGCGCTCGCCCTGCTCCTCGCGGCGGCGGCGAGCCGGGGCCTCATGGCCTGGCTCTGGGCCGATTTGCCGCCGGCCGTGCCGGGCGGCACGGCGGATCGGGCCGGACGGCCCTCGCCGCGCGCCGGCCGCCAGGCGGCGGCACTCGGCACGGCGATCCTCCTTCTCGGCGGCCTGCCGGGCTTCGGGCTCGGCGGCGGTCTTTGCGCGCTCGGTCTCGCCCTGGCCGGGCTCGCCGGCTTTCGCGCCCTATTGCGCCGCCGTCTCGGCGGCCAGACCGGCGACTGCCTCGGCGCCGCCCAGCAGATCGCCGAAATGGCGATCCTGATCGGCCTCGCCCTTACCGTGAGATCAGCGTGACGACGAGGGCCAGCAGCAGAAGAACCAGAGCCAGCGCGACGAGGAGGTCCGACAGGCGCCGATAGAGGACGAGGGCGCGGTCGATATCCTCGACGCCCGCCTCGCGCCGGCCGCCGGAATTCAGCTCCGGCGCATCGACGATCACTTCGCCGTAGCGGCGCGGCCCGCCGAGCGACAGGCCGAGCGCCCCGGCCATCGCGCATTCCGGCCAGCCGGCATTGGGCGAGCGGTGCAGCCCGGCATCGCGCCGCGCCGTCGCCCAGGTGGCGCGGCGCGAGGCGCCGATCTTCGGCGCGACCAGCGCGAAGAACAGCGCCGTCAGCCGGGCCGGGACGAAGTTCAGGACGTCGTCCAGCCGCGCGGCGGCCCAGCCGAAGGCGCGATGGCGCTCGCTCATGTGACCGATCATCGAATCGGCGGTGTTCACCACCTTGTAGACGAGAAGGCCCGGCAGGCCGAAGACCAGGAAGAAGAGCCAGGGGGCGACGAGGCCATCGGAGGCGTTCTCGGCGAGGCTCTCGATCGCGGCCCGGCAGACGGCCGGCTCGTCCAGCGCCTCCGGGTCGCGGCCGACAATCATCGACACCGCCCGCCGGCCTTCCGGCAGGCCCTGGCCGCGCAGCGCCCGCGCGACGGCAGCGACATGGTCGGCAAGGCTCTTGCCGGCGAGAAGCACCGCGACGACGACGACCTCGGCGAGAAGGCCGACCGGGCCGAGGGCCGCGAGCAGGAGATGCAGGTCGAAGCCGACGAGAAGGGCGAGACCGAGCATCAGCGCGAGCGCCAGGGCGCCGCGCAGGCGCCGGGCGCGAAACGAGGCGCGGCCGTTGTTCCAGATATCGTCCATGAAGGCGATGCCGCGCCCGATCAGCGCCACCGGATGCGGCAGGCGGCGCCAGAGCCAGGGCGGATCGCCCACCCATCGGTCGAGGAGCGTGGCGAGCAGCAGAATCAGCGCATGGATCAGCATCATTCGGCGCGGTCGATCACGTGGCAGAAGGAGCCGCCGACCCGGCCCCTGCGCAAGCCCATGGCACCGAGCGGATCGCCGGCCGCGTCCGTGGCGGCGAAGAGCCGCTCGGCCGCGCCTTCGCGGATGGTGCTCGCGTAGTGGAATTCATGACCCGCGAGAAGCCCCTCCCGCCAGGGAAAGCCGCCGAGCGGCCGGAGGCGGCGATAGCCGAGCTGGCGCCGGCGGCGGGCGAAGCTCGTCTCGAGCGGCAGGAGACCGAGCATCCGGTGCCGCCGGCCCTCCGCATCCTCCAGCCCGTCGCCGAGCACCATGTAGCCGCCGCATTCGCCATAGATCGCCGCGCCGCGATCCGCCGCCGCCGTCAGGCCGGCCCGGAACCGCTCCGCCCCGGCAAGCCGCCCGGCATGGAGCTCGGGATAGCCGCCGGGCAGGAACACGGCATCGGCGCCGACCTCGGGCGCCTCGTCGCCGAGCGGCGAGAAGAAGGCGAGCTCCGCCCCGTCCCGCCGCCAGCCGGCGAGAAGATGCGGATAGGCGAAGGCGAAGGCCTCGTCGCGCGCCACCGCGATGCGGCGCCCGAGCGGCGCGAGCCGGGCGACCGCCATGTCCCGTGGCAAGTCTCTCGCCGCGAGCGTCGCCAGCGCGGCGAGATCGAGCCCCGCCGCCACCCAGTCGGCGGCGCGCTCGATGAAGGCTTCGAGCGCCGGATGCTCGCCGGCCTGGACGAGGCCGAGATGGCGCGACGGCAGGCCGAGGTCCTCGCGTGTCGGCAGCGCGCCGAGAACGGGCAAGGCCAGCGGCGCCAGCGCGGCGCGAAGCAGCGCCTCGTGCCGGGGGCTGGCGACGCGGTTAAGGATGACGCCCGCGAGCGCGAGGTCCGGGCGATGATCGCGGAAGCCGCGCACCAGGGCCGCGACCGAATGCGACTGGCGCGCGCAGTCCACCACCAGCACCACGGCGAGACCGAGCCGCAGGGCGAGATCGGCCGCCGAGCCGGTGCCGTCGGCCGCGCCGTCGAAGAGACCCATCATGCCCTCGACGACCAGCAACTCGCCCTCCGCCTCGCCGGACAGCGCGGCGAGCAGCGCCGGCCGCATCGCCCAAGGGTCGAGATTGACGCAGGGCGCGCCGCTCGCCGCCGCGTGGAAGGCGGGGTCGATATAGTCCGGCCCGGCCTTGGCGCTGGCGACGGACCGGCCGGCCCGCGCAAGCGCCCGCAACAGACCGAGCGTCACGGTGGTCTTGCCGGACCCCGAGGCCGGCGCGGCGATCAAAACACCGGTCATCGCGGCGACAGTGCGAGTGGCGAAACCTCGAAACCGCGATCTTCTTCCTTGAAAGGGAGAGGAGCGGCAGCCCGGAGGGGGGTGGCGAGCTTCGGCGAGGCCCACCCTCTCCACCGCCGCGCCATTCGAAGGCTTTCGCCTTCGCACCCCCCTCTGCCTGCCGGCATCTCCCCCTCAAGGGGGGAGATCAGGCTAAGCGCGGACGATGTTGCCAGGTATCGCTTCGGACGCAGGAGTTGCGAGACCTCGAAACCGCGATCTCCCCCCTTGAGGGGGAGATGGGCGGCAGCCCAGAGGGGGGTGGCGAGCGTTAGCGAGCCTCCTCCTCTCCACCGCCGCGCATTTCGCTTGGCGCATTGACGCAAAGCGCTTGCATTGGCGCGGACGCCCGACGCCCCTATAAGCCTGTCATGGGCTTCAATCTCGGCGACGGACCTCCGGACGACGGCCGGCCGCTTCGACGCGGCTGGACGACGGGCGCCTGCGCCACCGCCGCGACCAAGGCGGCGCTGACGGCGCTTTTCACCGGCGGCTTTCCCGATCCGGTGGAGATCGTCCTGCCCAAGGGCGAGCGGCCGGCCTTCGCGCTCGCCCGGCACCGGCTGGACGGAGAGATCGCGAGGGCCGCGATCGTCAAGGATGCCGGCGACGATCCCGACGTCACCCATCTCGCCGAGATCGAGGCGGCGGTGCGCTTCGGGCACCCGGGCGCGGGCGTCACCTTCCACGCGGGACCGGGCGTCGGCACCGTGACCCTGCCGGGCCTTCCCCTGCCGCCGGGCGAGCCGGCGATCAATCCGGTGCCGCGCCGGCTGATGCGCGCGGTCGTGGAGGCGCTCTGCGCGGAGCATGGCCGGGCGCCGGATGTCGCCGTCACCATCTCCGTCGCCGGCGGCGAGGAGCTGGCGCGCCAGACCTGGAATCCCCGCCTCGGCATTCTCGGCGGGCTTTCCATTCTCGGCACGACGGGCGTGGTGCATCCCTTCTCCTGCTCGGCCTGGATCCATTCGATCCATCGCGGCGTCGATGTCGCGCGGGCGGCGGGCCTCGCCCATGTCGTCGGCGCCACCGGCTCGACCAGCGAGGACGCGGCGCGGCGCCTTTATCCCGATCTGCCGGAGATCGCCTATCTCGACATGGGCGACTTCGCCGGCGGGCTTCTCAAATATCTGCGCGCCCATCCGCTGCCGCGCCTCACCATCGCCGGCGGCTTCGCCAAGCTGGCGAAGCTCGGCGCCGGCGCGCTGGACCTCCATTCCGGCCGCAGCCAGGTCGACAACGCCTTTCTGGCGGATCTCGCCGGGGAGCACGCGCCGCGCTCCGCGATCCTCGCCGCCAATACGGCGAAGGCGGCGCTCGATCTCGCCCGCGCGGCCGGCATCGATCTGGCGGAGGGCGTCGCGCGCGCGGCCCTCGCCACGGTGCGCGAGGTTCTGCGCGACGCGCCGGTCGCGGTGGAGATTCTCGTCGTCGACCGAGGCGGCGCGGTGATCGGCCATGCCGGCTGACACGATCCTTCTTCTCGGCGGCACGGCGGAGGCCAATGCCCTTGCCCGACGCATCGCGGCGGAGATGCCGGCGACCCGACTCATCGTCTCCCTGGCCGGGCGCACGGCGAGCCCGCAACGCCCGGCGGACGAGGTGCGGATCGGCGGCTTCGGCGGCAGCGCCGGCCTCGCGCATGTGCTCCGGGCGGAGGGCGTGACCCGGCTCGTCGACGCGACGCATCCCTTCGCGATCGGCATCTCGCGCGCGGCGGCGGAGGCTGCCGAGCGCGCGGGCGTGCCGCGCCTCGCGCTCCAGCGCCCGGCCTGGGAGGCGATCGCGGGCGACGACTGGCATCGCGTTCCCTGCCTCAAGGCGGCGGCGGCGAGCCTTCCGGCGGGCGCCACGGTCTTTCTAGCGCTCGGGCGCCAGCATCTCGCGCCCTTCGCCGCGCGGCCGGACCTCCGCTTCGTCACCCGCATGGTCGAGCCGCCGGCCGAGCCGCTGCCCTTTCCGGCGCGGCTCGTCTTCGGCAAGCCGGGCGAGGACTGGCGGGCGGAAGCGGCGCTTCTGGCCGAAACGGGCGCGGACTGGCTCGTCTCGCGCAATTCCGGCGGCGCGGCCTCATATGCGAAGATCGAGGCCGCCCGCCGGCTCGGCCTGCCTGTCACGCTGATCGAGCGGATGGCGGCGCCGGCGCCGCCCGTCGTCGCCACGATCGCGGCGGTCATGGACTGGCTCGGCGCTTCGGCCTGAGCAGATGGACGTGATCGGCGCCGTAGAGATGGGACTCCTCGAACCCGCTCGCCTGGAGCGCCCGACCGACGAGGATCAGGGCGGTGCGCGTCAGCTTGGCGTCGCGCACCTGACGGTGGATATCGGCCAGCGTGCCGCGCAGGAAGCTCTGGTCCGGCCAGCCGACGCGGAAGGCGACGATCACCGGACAGTCCGGGCCATAGCCGGGCAAGGGCAGGAGTTCGCGCTGGATATGCGGGATGTTGCGCACCGAGAGATGGATCGCCAGCGTCGCGCCGCTCCGGCCGAGCGTCGCCAGCTCCTCGCCCTCTGGCATGGCGGAGGATTTCATCGCCGTGCGGGTGAGGATCACGCTCTGGCAGAGGCCGGGCACGGTGAGTTCGGTCTTCAGCGCGGCGGCGGCGGCGGCGAAGGCCGGCACGCCCGGCGTCACCTCGTAAGGGATGCCGAGCGCATCCAGCCGGCGCATCTGCTCGGCCGTCGCGCCATAGAGCGAGGGATCGCCCGAATGGACGCGCGCGACGTCGAGCCCCTGTTCATTCGCCGCCGCGATCTCCGCCAGGATCTCGTCCAAGACCATCGGCGCGGTGTCGATGACCCGCGCGCCGGGCGGCGCGGCCGCGACGATCTCCGCCGGCACCAGCGAACCGGCATAGAGACAGACCGGGCAGCGCTCGATCAGCCGCAGCCCGCGCAAGGTGATGAGATCCGGCGCGCCGGGACCGGCGCCGATGAAATGCACCGTCATGCGGCGTCCTCGAACGAGAGTTCGGCGGTGATGCGCGACCAGGGCACGAAGATCTTGCCGGCCTCGTCCTTCTCGATGAGGCCGAGTTCGAGCAAGGCCGCGACATCCGCGTGCACGCCGCGATAATCGCGCCCGAGATGTCCGGCCAGCGCCCGGATCGAGGAAGCGCCGACCGAGCGTAGACGCCCCAGCAGCGTCCAGCGATTGGCCGTCATGACCTTCAGGAAGGTCTGGAACCCCTCGAAGCCGACCACCGGACGATGGGCGATTTCCTCGCCGCGATCGATCGCGGCGGCGGCGTGCTTGGCCTCGGCGAAGAACTGGTCGAGGCTGGAGACGCGCAGCATGATCTCAGTCATCGCCTTGCTCCTTCAGGATGTCGCGTTCGAAATCGGCGATGAGTTCGGCGAGCGAGCGGAAGCGATAGGCCTCTTCCCGGTCGCCGTAATGCCGATGATCGCCCTTTCCCCGCTCGTTGTCGTATCCGACGATGCGCCGGCCGCCCCGGCCGTAGAACAGCGAATATTTGAGACCATGCGGCCGCTCGGGGGTCGCCTCCGGCAGGCGCCAGACCCGCATCTGCACGATCGCGCCGTCGGACCGCACGATCTTGTAATCCAGCAGAAGACGCGCCTTCATATGCTATATTTAGCATATGCTCTCGACAGCATCAACCGGCGCAATCCCCGTCTCCGCCTTGCCGGCATAGCCGCGCGGCGTATAGGCGAAGAGGCGGCCGTCGCCCGTTCGCACCGTCCGGCTTTCCGAGGAGCCGACGATGACCACCGTCAGCATGTCGACCTCCTCGACGTCGAGCGCCTCCAGCGGGACGACGCGCACCCTTTCGCCCGGACGGCCGAGATTGGTGGCGAGCACCACCGGCGTCGCCGCCGGCCGGTGGCGGAGCAGGAGGTCGCGGGCGAAGGCGAGCTGGGTGCGGCGGCGCCTGGAGACGGGATTGTAGAAGGCGATGACGAAATCGCCCTCCGCCGCCGCCCGGACCCGGCGCTGGATCGCATCCCAGGGCGTCAGCAGATCGGACAGCGAGATGGTGCAGAAGTCGTGGCCGAGCGGCGCCCCGGCCCGCGCGGCGGCGGCCTGGAGCGCCGAGATGCCCGGCGCGACGGCGATCTCGATCCGCTGCGCCGGTGCCGACAGGCCGCCCTTGTCCAGGAGCTCGAAGACGAGGCTCGCCATGGCATAGATGCCGGCATCGCCCGAACAGACGAGCGCGACGCGCCGGCCCTCGCCGGCAAGCTCCATCGCATGGCGCACCCGCGCCTCTTCCGCGCCGAGCGGGAAGTCGTGCCGCGCCTTGCCCGTGGCGAGCGGACCGACAAGATCGAGATAGAGCGAATAGCCGACGAGGTCGCTCGCCTCCTCCACCATGCGGCCGGCCTCCGGCGAACGCCAATCGGCGGCGCCCGGGCCGATGCCGACGACGAAGAGCGTGCCCCGCGCCCGGCCACGGGTCTCCGGCTCGATCACCCCCGGCGAGCGGGCGAGCGCGGCCGTGGTGCGGGCGCCCTTGCGCTTCGCCACGACGAGAACGCCTTCCGGCCCGGCGGCGGCGAGCGCCGCCCCTTCCGCGACGCCATGGCAGCCGGTCTCGCGGAAAACGAGATCCGACGGGTTGGCGAGGCGCGGCGTCTCGGCTTCGAGCTCTTCGGCCCCGAAGAAGCGGGCTGGCACGCCGAAATGGTCCGCGACGGCATGGACGGCCGGCTCGTCGGCCTTGAGATCGAGCGAGAACACGCCGGCCAGCGCGAGCGGCGAGAGGCCGGCCTCGGCCAGCACGCTCTCCGCGAGCGCGATCGCTTCCTCCGCCGGGGCGCCACGCTCGGCGCCGATGCCGAGCGTCAGCGTCCTCGGCCGATAAAGGAGTTCGAGCGGCCGGGCCGCGCGCGCCGCCTCGGTGACGCTGAGCGTCACGCGGCCGTCGTCGCTGAAGGGCAGCGCCGCCGCCTCCAGCCAGTCCGCCGGGGCGCCCTCGATCCAGGCCTCGCCGCCGGCGACGAGTTCGGCCATCACCGCCTTCGCATCGTCCGGATTGTCCAGCACCCAGCCCGCCGGCGGCGCGTCGAGCGACAGGCCGAAGCGCAGGTCGCCGGCCGTGGTGACGGCGGCATGGGCGCCGAGACGTTCGGCGAGGCGGCGCGCCAGATCGTTCGCGCCGTGATGGCCGCCGAGAAGAGGCACGGCGCTGGTGCCGTCCTCGGCGATGGCGAGAACCGGCGGCTCGGCCCGCTTGTCGGCGAGAAGCGGCGCCAGAAGCCGGATCAGCGCGCCGGCCGCCATCAGGCCGAGGATCGGCCGCCCGGCGAGGAAGAGCTGGCGCAAGTGATCGCCCGTCTCGGCGAAACCGATCTCGATCTCCGGCTCGGCGAGGCGCGAGCGGAGCCCATGCAGCTCGCCGCCGACGACCGCCGCGACGCGACGCGCCAGCGGCAGCGCCGAGGGCGACAGAACCACCACCGCCGGCCTCATGCCGAAAGCTCCGCTTGGCGCGACCGCAGCCGCAAAGCCGGCTCGGTGCCGCGATAGCCAAGGATCAGCGAGAAATAGGGCGCCTCGTCGCCGGTCTCCGCCAGCGGCAGGGCGCGCCCGCCGGGCATGGTGGCGTTCTCGACATAGGTGCAGTGCTCGGCGAGGCCGAGCGTCGCGAGCAGCGCCTTCACCCGGGCGAAATGCCGGCCGAGCTTCAGGATGGCGAAGCCCTCGGCGCCCTCCAGCCGCCGGGCGATGGCGGCGTCGGCGAGCGGCGCCGGCACGACGGCGAAGCCGTCATTGCGCGCCGCGAGCGGGCGGCGGGCGAGCGCGGCGGCGGCGCCGAGCGAGGAGACGCCCGGCACGATCTCCACCGGAAAACGGGCGGCGAGACGTTCGAAGAGATACATGAAGGAGCTGTAGAAGAAGGGATCGCCCTCGCAGAGCGCCGCGACGTCGCGGCCGGCCGCGAGATGCGCCGTCATCGCCGCCGCCGCCGCGTCATAGGCGTCCTGCGCCGGCCGGCGCGCCGTGGTCATGCAGAGGCCGATCGGGATCTCGATCTGGCCGCCCGGCAGATGCGGCGCCGCGATGCGCCGGGCGAGACTGTCGCCGCCCTCGGCATGGGGATAGGCGATCACCGGCACGGCGGCGAGAAGCCGCGCCGCCTTCAGCGTCAGGAGTTCGGGATCGCCCGGTCCGAGGCCGAGCCCGTAGAGCCGTCCGGTCACCGCGCGTCCCCCTTCGTCGCATGCCAATGGAGGACCGGCATCGCCGGCCGCCAGCCCTGGAACGGCCCGACCGGCTCGGCCCGCTCGACCGACAGGCGCAGGAGCTCGCCGCCGAGGCGGCGATGCGCATCGATCAACAGGACCTCCGATTCCAGCGTCACGGCATGGGCGACGAGGCGCCCACCCGGCGGCAACGCCTCCCAGGCCGGGGCCAGCACGCCCTCCGACAGGCCGCCGCCGAGAAAGATCGCGTCCGGCGCGGGCAGGCCGGCGAAGGCGACGGGCGCCCGCCCCTCGACCAGGGTCAGGCCGGGGCCGCCCAGCGCATCGGCATTCTCCGCGATCATCAGGCGTCGCTCGGCGCGCGGCTCGATGGCGATCGCCGCCATGCCCTCGGCGGCCCGCAGCCATTCCACCGAGATCGAGCCGCAGCCCGCCCCGACATCCCACAGAAGCGCGCCCGGCATCGGTTCGAGCGCGGCGAGCGCCAGGGCCCGGGGCACCCGCTTCGTCATCGTGCCGTCGTGAAGAAAGGCGTCGTCGGGAAGACCCGGCACCAGCGGACGCGGCATCGCGGCGCGGCCGGCGACGCATTCCACCGCCACGGTGTTGAGATCGGCGACGCCTTCGAGATCGAAATCGGCGGCGCTCGTCTCCCGCACGCGCTCGGCGCCGCCGCCGAGATGTTCGAGCACGGTGAGGCGGCTCGGCCCGAAGCCGCGTCCGGTGAGGCGGCGGGCCAGCTCGCGCGGGCTGTCGCCGTTCCAGGCATAGACGAGAAGGCGGGCGCCCGGCCGGAGATGCCGGTCGATCAGGCCGATCGACCGCCCATGGATCGAGAGGCAGGTGCAGTCCTCGATCGGCCAGCCGAGACGGGCGGCGGCCAGCGAGAAGGCGGAGGGTCCCGGCAGGACGCGCATCTCGCCCGGCGCCAGCCGGCGGGCGAGCGTGCCGCCGACGCCGAACCACATCGGATCGCCGGTCGCCAGCACCGCGACGCGCCGGCCGCGCCGCGCCAGGAGATCGTCGAGCGCCGCCTCGAAGGGCGAACGCCAGACGACGCGCTCCGGCCCGCCCTCCTCCAGCATGGCGAGATGGCGCGCGCCGCCGAACACGGTCTCGGCCATGTCGAGGGCGCGGCGCTGCTCCGGCGTCAGCGTCGCGAGGCCGCCGTCGCCGATGCCGATGAGGGTGAGCCAGGGCGCCGTCATGGCGCGCACAACGCGTTGACCGCCGCCGCCGCCAAAGCCGAGCCGCCGCGCCGGCCGGCCAGCGCGACGAAGGGCACGCCGCGCGGATCGCGGACGAGCTCGGCCTTCGATTCCGCCGCGCCGACGAAGCCGACCGGAAAGCCGAGGATCAAGGCCGGGCGCGGCCAGCCGGCATCGAGCTTTTCGAGAAGCGCGAAGAGCGCCGTCGGCGCGTTGCCGATGGCGACGACCGCCCCCTCGATCGAGCGGCGCCAGAGCTCGACCTGCGCGGCCGAGCGCGTCGTGCCGAGCCGGGCCGCGAGCGCCGGCACCGCCGGCTCGTTCAGCGCGCATATCACGGCATTGCCGGCCGGCAGGCGGCGGCGGATCACGCCATGCGCCACCATCTCGGCATCGACGAGGATCGGCGCGCCGGCGCGCAAGGCGGCCTCGCCGGCGGAAACCGCATCTTCCGATAGGACGAGATCGGCGAGGATGTCGGGCATGCCGCAGGCATGGACGAGGCGGATCGCCAGGGGATGGGCCGCCGGGGACAGCGCCGCGAGATCGGCCTCGGCGCGGATCGCGGCGAAGCTCGCCGCATAGATCGCCTCCGGGTCGCGCAGATAGTCGAGCGCGGCCGTCACCCGTGCCCTCCCCCCGCCTTCAGCGAGCGCGGCCCCAGCGGATGGTCGGCATGCGGATAGGGATGGTGATGGCCGTGGCCGTCCGCGCCGTGGTCATGACTATGGCCATGACGATGGTGGCCATGGTCGTGATCGTGATCGTGATCGTGATCGTGGTGAGCATGGTCGTGCGGATGCGCGTGATCGTGCCCATCGCCATGATGATGGTGGTGGTGATGCCCGTCGCCGTGATGGTGATGGCCATGATCGGCCGAGGTGCCGATGCCCTCCACGTGATGGTGGTGGCTTTCCTGCGGCAGTCCGACCTCCGCCTCGAAGCCGAGCACCTGCTCGCGATATTTGCACATTCCGCAATTCATGTTGTTCGTGCCTTCGAGGATCTCGCCGAGCCGATCGACGAAGGTCTCGACCACGAGGTCGTGCGCGCCGAGATAGGGCGCTTTCAGGAAGGCGATCTCCGGGTGGCGGGCGGCGACGAGATCCGTGTGCTCGTAGATGCGCCGCACGAGGATGCCGGTGAAGAGGAAATAGGGAAAGACGACGATGCGACGGTAGCCGAGGCGGGTCGCATGTTCGAGCCCCGGCTCGACCAGGGGAAAGGTCACGCCCGAATAGGCGGTCTCGCCCCAGCCGAAGCCGAGCCCTTCCCAGAGCATGCGCATGACCTTGGCGACGTTGGAATTGGCGTCCGGGTCGGAGGCGCCGCGCCCGACGACGACCAGCATCGTGTCGTGCAGCGATTCGCCGTCGCGCCAGCCGCCGGCGCGCAGCGCCTCGCGGATGCGCTCGCCCGCCGCGCGGATCATCTTCGGGTCGATGCCGAGCTCGCGCCCATAGGGCACGGTCATGCCGTTGGCGCTGGCCCAGGTGTTGAGGACGGAGGGAATGTCGTTCTTCGCATGGCCGGCGGCGAAGAGCATGCCGGGCAAGGCCAGGATCTCCCGCGCCCCGCCGGCCTTCAGCTTGGCGAGACCGTCGCGGATGATCGGCCGGGCGAATTCCAGATAGCCGTATTCCAGCGGATAGTCCGGCAGGCGGCGCTTCAGCTTCTCCGCCAGTCCGGCGAATTCCACCATCGCCGCCGCGTCCCGGCTGCCATGGCCGCAAAGCATGATGGCCCGCATCTCGTCGTCCTCCGTCTCGATCGCGCCGGAGGAAGCGATCCGCCCTCGAGGGCGGCGCGCCGTTCCGACAGTCCGCGCGCTCGGCCCCCGGCTTGGGTCGGCCTCCCGCGCGATCGCATCCGGCCCGGCCGCGCGCCGGGCACCGTCAGTGAAGCCGCGACCTAAACAGGACTGCGCGGCGAAGGTCAAATCGGGGAGGCCAGTTGACGGACGGATGAGGGCAGCGCATGCGATCGCGTCATGCCGATCGACCTCTTCCTGCTTCTCGTCGCGGCGGCCTTCGCCGCCGGCTTCATCGACGCCATCGCCGGCGGCGGCGGCCTCATCACGATTCCGGCCCTGCTCATCGCCGGCATCCCGCCCGTCCAGGCGCTCGGCACCAACAAGCTCCAGGGCATGTTCGGCTCCGGCTCGGCGACGCTCGCCTTCGCGACGAAGGGGCATCTGAACCTGCGCAAGCTCGCGCCGATGGCGGGCCTGTCGCTGCTCGGCTCGGTGGTCGGCGCCGGCGCCGCGCTTGTCATTCCGACGGAGGCGATGCGGGCGCTCCTGCCCTTCCTGCTCATCGCCGTCGCGCTCTACTTCGCCTTCCGGCCCGGCCTGTCGGATGCCGATGCCGAACGGCGCATGCCGGCCAAGGCCTTCGCCCTCGGCGTCGTGCCGGGCATCGGCGCCTATGACGGGTTGTTCGGGCCGGGCACCGGCTCCTTCTTCATGCTGGCCTTCGTGACGCTCGCCGGCTTCGGCGTCCTGAAGGCGACGGCGCATACCAAGCTCCTCAACTTCGCCTCCAATATCGGCGCCTTCGCCGTCTTCGCCCTGTCGGGCTCGATCCTCTGGGGCCTCGGCCTCGCCATGGGCGTCGGCCAGTTCGTCGGCGCCCGGCTCGGCGCGCATTTCGCGATGCGCTTCGGCGCCAGGATCATCCGGCCGCTGCTCGTCACCGTCTGCCTCGCGCTCGCCGCGAAGCTGCTCTTCGGCTGAGGCCTATGCGCCGCGCCGCCGCGATCATGCTGCAGGGCACGGGCTCCGACGTCGGCAAGACGGTGCTCGTCGCCGGGCTCTGCCGGCTTCTCGCCGATCGCGGTCTCGCGGTGCGGCCCTTCAAGCCGCAGAACATGTCGAACAACGCCGCCGTGGCGGCGATCCCGGGCACCGAGGCCTTCGGCGAGATCGGGCGCGGCCAATGGCTCCAGGCCTTCGCCAGCCGCGTGCCGCCCAGCATCCACATGAACCCGGTGCTCCTGAAGCCGCAATCCTCGACCGGCAGCCAGATCGTGCTCCAGGGCCGCGTCGCGGGCCGCGCCGAAGGGCGCGACTACCAGCGCCTCAAGGCGAACTTCCTGCCGAAGGTGCGGGAGAGCTTCGCCGCGCTGGCCGAGGAGGCGGAGATCGTGGTCGTTGAGGGCGCGGGCTCGCCGGCCGAGATCAACCTGCGCGCCGGCGACATCGCCAATATGGGCTTCGCGCGGGCGGCCGGGGTGCCGGTCGTCCTCGTCGGCGACATCGACCGGGGCGGCGTCATCGCGGCGCTGGCCGGCACGCATCTCGTGCTCGATCCGGCCGACCGCGCGATGATCCGCGGCTTCCTCGTCAACAAGTTCCGGGGCGACCCGTCGCTTTTCGCCGACGGGCTCGCCGCCGTCACGCGCTTCACCGGCTGGCCGTCGCTCGGCCTCGTGCCCCATCTTCCCGCCGCCGCGCGCCTGCCCGCGGAGGATTCGGTGGCGCTGGAGCGTCTCGGCCGGGCCGAGGCCGCGCCGCTCCTCGTCGCGGTGCCGGTCCTGCCGCGCATCGCCAATTTCGACGATCTCGACCCGCTGCGGGCCGAGCCCGGCCTTGCCGTCCGCTTCGTGCCGCCCGGCGAGCCGCTGCCGGAAGCGGCGCGGCTCGTCGTCATTCCCGGCTCGAAATCGACCATCGCCGATCTTGCCGCCCTGCGGAGCGAGGGCTGGGACCGCGATCTCCGCCGCCATGTCGAACGCGGCGGCCATGTCGTCGGGCTCTGCGGCGGCTACCAGATGCTGGGGCGGCGCATCCGCGACCCGCATCGCATCGAGGGCGATGTCGCGGAGGCGGAAGGGCTCGGCCTTCTCGATGTCGAGACGGTGCTCGAACCGGACAAGACCGTGCGCGAGACGCGCGCCGTCTCGCCCGCCGGCCTGCCGCTCGAAGGCTACGAGATCCATCTCGGCCGCACCGAGGGGCCGGACCGGGCGCGGCCGGTGGCGCTGATCGACGGGCGGGCGGAAGGGGCGGCGAGCGCCGACGGCCGCGTGTTCGGCACCTACCTGCACGGGCTCTTCGCCGCCGATGCCTGGCGGCGCGACTTTCTCGCCCGTCTCGGTCATACCGCCGGGCCGCGCGACCACCGGGCGGCGCTCGACGCGGCATTGGACGAGATCGCGGCGGCGCTCGCCCGCCATCTCGATGTCGAGGCGCTGCTCGCCATCGCGCAGGACGGCATCAACACCGCGTAATCGGCTCTTTTCCGCCGGCCAAAATTCTCCATCATCCGGCCGGAAGGAAGGCGACCAACGAATCGCCAAGCGGAGACAGGCATGTTCACGGCCGCACCGATGAGAGACGATCGCGAGGGCTATGGCCTCGTCACCCGCACGCTGCATTGGGGCATGGCGGCGCTCTTCGCCTGGCAGTTCACGACGGGAATCGTGCGGGTCGTCGCCGAGGACAGCCCGGTCGACGCCTTCTTCTGGTCGACGCATTATTCGGTCGGCTTCACCCTGTTCTGCCTCGTGGTGCTGCGCGGGCTCTGGGGCCTCGCCAATCTCCACCGCCGCCCGCCGCATGCCGGCCCCTCGCAGGAGCGTCTCGCCGCCAGCCTCGGCCAGCTGCTGCTCTACGGGCTGATGATCGTCATCCCGCCGCTGATGATCGTCCGCGCCATCGGCCTCGGGCGCGGCTTCACCGTCTATGGCGTCCAGCTCGTCGCGCCGGGCGAGCCCTGGGCCGATCGGGCGACGTTCGCGCCGCTGGCGGATGCCCATGTCATCCTCGCCTGGACGCTTCTCGCCTGTATCGTGCTTCACGCGGCGATCGCGCTCTATCACGGCTTCGTGCGGCGCGACGCGACGCTCGACCGGATGGTGAAGGGCTCGAGCGCCCTGCCCCTCAATCCCGGGCCAGATAGGCCTTGAACGGCTCCGCCCAGTCCTTGTGCCAGCGCGACAAGGGCGGGCGGTTCTCCACGATGTCGCCGGCCGCCCAGGCGATGCGCTTCTCGTCCAGCGCGCGCGGCACGTCATTGTCCGGGCAGAGGATATAGAAGTCGCCGCGCTCCAGGCTTTCCAGCATGAAGTCCGCCGTCTCTTCCGGCGTCCAGGCGGCGGCCGGCTTCTCCGTCCGCTCGCCCTTGGTGAGGCCGGTGAAGACGAAGCCGGGAATGAGGAGATGCGCCGTGATCCGTGCGCCCTCGCGATTGCGCAAGTCGTGCTCCAGCGCCTCGGTGAAGACCTTCACCCCGGCCTTCGCCACGTTGTAGGCCGGATCGCCGGGCGGCGTGGTGATGCCCTGCTTCGAGCCGGTATTGATCACGATGCCGCCGGCGCCGCCTTCGATCATGCGCGGCACGAAGACCTGGCAGCCGTTGACGACGCCGCCGAGATTGACGGCGAGGACCCGGTCCCAGTTCGCCGCCTCCAGCACGGAGGAGCCCGGCTGGATGCCGGCATTGTTGACGAGGACATGCACCGCGCCGAAGGCCTCGAAGACCTTCGCCGCCGCCGCCTCCATCGCGCCGCGATCGGCGACGTCGAGCGCCAGCGTCGTCAGCCGCTCGCCCGCGCCGAGCGCCTGCCGCGCCGCGGCCAGCGCCGCCTCGTCGCGATCGGCGATGACGACGGTGAGGCCGGCTTCGAGCAGGCGCCGCGCAATGGCGAGCCCGATGCCGGCGGCGCCTCCGGTGATGAAGGCGACATGATCGGGAGCAAGGGCGGGATGGGGCATGGCAGGCTCGCGGCTCGAAATGGCGTGCGCCGAAGATAAGGCCCGATCCCGCCCCCGCAAAGCCTGCCCGTTGCGGGGGCGTGAAAATCTAGTATGTTTATGCGAAGACATACTAGGATTTGCCGATGCCCGCCAAGACGACACGGGACGACGCGCAGGCGCGTGGGCGCGTTTCACGGCCGCCGGTCGGCGAGGCGCTTCCGATCATGACCTCGCAAGAGTTCAACCAGAATCCGAGCGCCGCCAAGCGGGCAGCGGCGGAGCGCGAGCTGATCGTCACCGAACACGGCCGCAACCGCTTCGTGCTCATGTCCTACGAGCGCTACGAGCGACTGACGGCGGGCGAGCCGGCGGCGGGAAAGGCACCGAAGCGGACGCTGGCGGACTTGGCCGATATGCGGCCGGAGGCCGATTTCGATTTTGAGTTCGAACGCTTTTCAAATTTCGGCCGCGAGATCGAATTGTGAAGGTTCTTCTCGATACGGTCGCCATATCCGGGCTTCGCCGGCCAGACCGTCAAACGCTGCCCTTCCAGCGCTGGGCACGACACTTCGATATAAAGGAGGCCTATCTTTCCGCGATTTCGTTGACGGAAATCCGTCGTGGCATCGAAATGGAAAGACGGCGCCAGACGAAATTCGCCGAACAGCTCGCCTTCTGGTTCAACGAGGCGCTTCTGCCGGAATTCGCGTCGCGCGTTCTTCCTTTCGATATTCCCATTGCGTTGCTTTGCGGCGGCTTGCCGACGCCGGACATGCGATTCGACGAGGACACCATGATCGCGGCGACAGCCATCTGTCACGAGCTGCCGATCGTGACCCGCAATGTCTCGCATTTCAAACGCCTGGATGTTTCGATCATCAATCCTTGGGACGATTGATCATTCCCAGGCTGGCCAAGCCGCGGATGTCGAGCGCCGCCGGTTGACGAATGTCCCTCCCCGACGCATGCAGCGCGGGATGATGACGAGTTCCATCCTTGGCGAAGGGCTGACCTTGGTGCTCGGCGGCGCGCGCTCGGGCAAGAGCCGCTATGCCGAGGGTCTCGCCGAGGCCTCGGGGCTCGCTCCGGTCTATATCGCGACCGCCCAGGACTTCGGCACGGACGGCGAGATGGCGGCGCGCATCGCCCATCACAAGGATCGGCGCGGGCCGAACTGGCGCAGCATCGAGGCGCCGTTCGAGCTCGGCGCGGCGATTCTTCACGAGGCGGCGCCCGGCCGCGTCGTCGTCGTCGACTGCCTGACGCTCTGGCTCACCAATCTGATGCTGGCCGAGCGCGACGTGGCGGACGAGGCGGCGCGATTCGCCGCGCTGTTCGAAACGCCGCCCGCCGGTCCCGTCCTGCTCATCTCCAACGAGGTCGGTCTCGGCATCGTGCCGGACAACCGCATGGCGCGCGAGTTCCGCGACCATGCCGGCCTCCTGCACCAGTCCCTCGGGACTCTCGCGGCCCGCGTCGTCTTCGTCGCCGCCGGCCTGCCCCTCCTTCTCAAAGGTTGACCCCCATGGCGTCGAAGAAACTTCCCGCGACCGTCGTCACCGGCTTTCTCGGCGCGGGCAAGACCACGCTGATCCGCAACCTTCTCCAGAATGCCGAAGGGCGGCGGATCGCGCTGATCATCAACGAGTTCGGCGATCTCGGCGTCGATGGCGACCTGCTGAAGGGCTGCGGCGCCGAGACCTGCCGCGAGGAGGACGTGGTCGAGCTGACCAATGGCTGCATCTGCTGCACCGTCGCCGACGACTTCATCCCCACCATGGAGAAGCTGATCGAGCGCGCCGACCGGCTGGACCATATCGTCATCGAGACCTCCGGCCTCGCCCTGCCCCAGCCGCTCGTCGCCGCCTTCAACTGGCCCGAGGTGAAGGCGCGGGTGACGGTGGACGGCGTCGTGACGGTGATCGACGCCCATGCCGTGGCCGCCGGCCGCTTCGCCGACGAGGAGGAGGCGATCGCGGCGGCCCGGGCCGCGGATGCGAGCCTCGACCACGACAATCCGCTGGAGGAACTCTTCGAGGACCAGATCCGCGCCGCCGATCTCGTGATCCTCAACAAGGCCGATCTCGTCGGCACGGACGAGATGCAGGCGGTGCGCGACGCGGTGGAGGCGGCGGCGGGCGGGCGCGCCGTCAAGGCGGTGCCGGCCTCGGGCGGCCGCCTGCCGGCCGAGGTCCTTCTCGGCCTCGGCGCCGCGACGGAGGAGCTCATCGCCGGTCGCCGGTCGCATCACGAGATCGAGCACGAGAACGGCAGGGCGCATGACCACGACGATTTCGAGAGCTTCGTCGCGGCGGCCGGCCCGATCGCCGACGTCGCGGCCTTCACCGAAGGGCTGAAGGCGCTGATCCGGCGGGAGGACATCCTGCGCGTCAAGGGTTTCGCGGAGGTCGCGGGCAAGCCGATGCGCCTCGTCGTCCAGGCGGTCGGCGAGCGGATCGAGACCTATTTCGACCGTCGCTGGGACGCGGGCGAGACGCGCGGCACGCGGCTGGTGGTGATCGGGTTGCACGAGGCGCTGGACGAGGCCGCCGAGGCCCGGATCGCGGCGGCGATCGAGGACCTCACACGCGCGGGCGCGCGCGCCGCGACCGCCGCCTGATGCATCTTCTCGCCGCCCAAAGGGGCACGATCGCCGACGGCGCCGAGGCGGTGGATCTCCGCCAGACGCCGGCCGATCTCCTGGTCCTGTCGGCGGCGGATACGGAACTCGCGGCGCTGGCGGCGGCGGCACGCCGGCTCGGGCCGGACGCGCCCGATCTCCGGCTCGCCAATCTCCTGCGGCTCGGCCATCCGATGTCGGTCGACACCTATGTCGAGAGGACGGCGCGGCACGCGCGGCTGATCGTCCTGCGCCTTCTCGGCGGCGCGGCCTATTGGCGCCACGGCGCCGAGCGGCTGGCGAGCCTCGCCCGCGAGCGGTCGATCCGCTTCGCCGCCCTGCCGGGCGACGATCGCGAGGACCCGGAACTGGCCGCCCTTTCCACCCTGCCGCCCGCCGAGCGCCTGGCGCTCTGGCGCTATCTGACGGAAGGCGGCGCGGAGAATGCCGGCCATTTCCTCGCCGCCTGCCGGGCGATCCTCGACGGCAGCGACTGGCCCGTCGCGGCGCGGCCGATCCTGAAGGCGGGACGGCTTTCGGATGAGACGGCGAAGGCGCGAGGATCGCGAGCGGAGCCTTTCTCCACGCCGGCCGGAACGAGCGACGCGCCAGCCACCGGCGAGACCCGCCCGACGGTGGCCATCGTCTTCTACCGGGCGCTCGTCCAGAGCGGCCAGACGGAAGCGGTGGACGCGCTGGCGACAGCGCTCGAAGCGCGCGGCCTCTCCCCCCTCCCGATCTATGTCACGAGCCTGAAGGATCCGGTCTCGATCGAGACGCTGCGCGCCCTCTTCGCCCGGACGGCGCCGGATCTCGTCGTCAATCTCACCGGCTTCGCGGTCGGCGAGCCGGGCGGCACGGTGCTTGACGAGAGCGGCGCCATGGTCTTGCAGGCGGTGCTCGGCAGCGGCACGGAAGAGGCGTGGCGCGCCTCGCCGCGCGGGCTTTCCCCCCGCGACCTCGCCATGAGCGTCGCCCTGCCGGAGATCGACGGCCGGGTCTTCGCCGGCGCCCTCGCCTTCAAGTCGGCGGGCGAATGGGACGCGCAAGCCGAGATCGACGTGGTGCGCCACAGGCCGGTGCCGGATCGGATCGCCCATGTCGCCGATCTCGCCCGTGCCTGGATCGCGCTGCGCCGCCGGCCGGCCGCCGAACGGCGCGTCGCGATCGTCCTCGCCAACTATCCGAACCGGGACGGGCGGACCGCCAACGGCGTCGGGCTCGACACGCCGGCCGGCACGGTCGAGGTGCTCGGCGCGCTGCGGGCGGCGGGCTATGCGGTCGAGGACCTGCCGGCGGATGGCAACGCGCTCGTCGCCCGCCTCCTCGAAGGCCCGACCAATGCCGGCCTTGCCGGCCGCGCCGTCCGCGAGACCCTGCCGCTCGCCGACTATCGCCGCATCTTCGCCGCCTTGCCGGAAGCGGTCCGCGCCGCCGTCACGGCGCGCTGGGGCGCGCCGGAAGACGATCCCTTCGTCCTGCCGGGGCGCGGCTTCGCCCTGCCGCTCCGCCGCTTCGGCCACGCGATCGTCGGCGTGCAGCCGGCGCGCGGCTACAATATCGATCCGAAATCGAGCTATCACGCGCCGGATCTCGTGCCGCCGCACCACTATCTCGCCTTCTACGCCTTTCTGCGCGAGGGCTTCGGCGCCGATGCGGTGATCCATATGGGCAAGCACGGCAATCTCGAATGGTTGCCGGGCAAGGCCCTCGCGCTGTCCGAAGACTGCTTCCCCGAAGCCGTGCTCGGACCCTTGCCGCATCTCTATCCCTTCATCGTCAACGATCCGGGCGAGGGCACGCAGGCCAAGCGCCGGACGGCGGCGGTGATCGTCGACCATCTGACGCCGCCTCTGACCCGCGCCGAGAATCACGGCGCGCTGCGCGATCTCGAAGCGCTGGTCGACGAATATTACGCGGCGACGGAGGGCGATCCGCGCCGCGCCGCGCTGCTGCGCAAGGCCATCCTCGACCTCGTCGCCGATAGCGGCCTCGACCGCGATGCCGGTCTTCTCGCCGGCGACGAGACCGAGCGGCTGGAGCGTCTCGACGCCTATCTCTGCGAATTGAAGGAAATGCAGATCCGCGACGGCCTGCATGTCTTCGGCCGCGCGCCGGAGGGCCGCCTGCTCACCGACCTTCTCACCGCCCTCGCTCGCATGCCGCGCGGCTTTGAACCCGGCGAGGCGTCGTTGCAGCGGGCGATCGCGGCGGATCTGGGGTTGGGCTCGGAAGCCTCTATGTCCGACGTGGTGGAGGGGGGCGACACCCTTTCCACCGCCACTCCCTTCGATCCCCTCGCCTGCGACATGGCCGCCCCCTGGCGAGGCCCGAGACCGCCGGTGCTCATGGATGTCGCGTCCGACCCCTGGCGCACGGCCGGCGACACGGTGGAGCGGATCGAGCTCCTGGCGGGAAGGCTCGTCGCCGGCGAGAGCGAACCGGACCCGGCCTGGACGGCGACGCGCGCCGTTCTCGCCGGGATCGAGACGCGGCTGCGCCCGGCCGTCACCGCCTCCGGTCCCGCCGAGATCGCCGGGCTGCTCGCCGGCCTCGACGGACGCTTCGTGCCGCCCGGCCCGTCCGGCGCACCGACGCGCGGCCGGCCGGACGTCCTGCCCACCGGGCGCAACTTCCATTCCGTCGATACGCGCAGCGTGCCGACCGAGACCGCCTGGACGATCGGCCGGACATCGGCCGAGCTGCTGCTCACCCGCCATGTCCAGGATCATGGCGACTATCCCCGCGCCCTCGGCCTTTCCGTCTG
The DNA here is from genome assembly GCF_014642635.1 of Aureimonas endophytica. Classification (GTDB taxonomy): domain Bacteria; phylum Pseudomonadota; class Alphaproteobacteria; order Rhizobiales; family Rhizobiaceae; genus Plantimonas; species Plantimonas endophytica. The sequence goes on along the minus strand of NZ_BMIQ01000007.1, from coordinate 155,861 downwards.
GGGCACGGCCAATATGCGCACCGGCGGCGACGACATCGCGCAGGCTCTGGCGCTGATCGGCGCGAGGCCGGTCTGGGATGCCGGCAGCCGGCGCGTTTCCGGCTTCGAGATCGTGCCGCTCGCCGCTCTCGGACGGCCGCGCGTCGACGTGACCCTGCGCGTCTCCGGCTTCTTCCGCGACGCCTTTCCCGACCAGATCGCGCTCTTCGACCGCGCCGCCCGCGCCATCGGCGCCCTCGACGAGGACGCGGCCGACAATCCGCTTGCGGCCCGCATGCGCGAGGAGACCGCCCTGCTGCGGGCCTCGGGCCTGACGGAGCGCGAGGCCGCGCGCCGCGCCGGCTTCCGCGTCTTCGGCGCCAAGCCAGGCGCCTATGGCGCAGGCCTCCAGGCGCTGATCGACGAGCGCGGCTGGGAGACCAGGGGCGATCTGGCGGAGGCCTATCTCGTCTGGGGCGGCTATGCCTATGGCGCCGGCGGCGAGGGCGAGGCGGACCGCGCCGGCTTCGAGCGGCGCCTGGAGCAAGTCGAGGCGGTCGTCCAGAACCAGGACAATCGCGAGCACGACCTCCTCGATTCCGACGACTACTACCAGTTCGAGGGCGGCATGACTGCGGCGGTCGAGACGCTGTCGGGCCGGCGCCCGAGCGTCTATCACAACGACCATTCGCGGCCCGAGCGGCCAGTGATCCGCAGTCTGGAGGAGGAGATCGGCCGGGTCGTCCGGGCGCGCGTCACCAATCCGAAATGGATCGCCGGCACCATGCGCCACGGCTACAAGGGCGCCTTCGAGATCGCCGCGACGGTCGACTATCTCTTCGCCTTCGCGGCGACGACCGGTGCCGTCGCCGATCATCATTTCGAGCTGGTGCACCGCGCCTTCGTGCTGGACGAGACGGTGGCGGGCTTTCTCGAAGCCAACAATCCGGCGGCCTTCGCGGAGCTGCGCGCGCGGCTGGCCGAGGCGATCCGGCGCGGGCTCTGGCGCCCGCGCTCCAATTCGGCCCTGATGGAACTCGGGAGATAGCGATGTCGGACAAGTCCCCGGCGCTGGCGGCGATGACGCAGGACGAGCTGGACGCGCGCCATGCCGAGAAGATGAAAAAGAAGAAGGCGGCGCGCGACAAGATCCTCGCGACCAAGACGGTCGAGAAGGGCCTGCTCATCGTCCATACCGGCAAGGGCAAGGGCAAGTCGACCGCCGCCTTCGGCCTCGTCTTCCGGGCGCTCGGCAACGGCATGAAGGTCGGCATCGTCCAGTTCGTGAAGGGCAAGTGGGAAACGGGCGAGCGCGTGGCGCTGGAGCGCTTCGAGGACCGCGTGACGATCACCGCCATGGGCGACGGCTTCACCTGGGAGACGCAGGACCGCCGCCGCGACATCGAGGCCGCCGCCGCCGCCTGGGAACGGGCGAAGGCGCTCGTCATGGACGACGAGCACGATCTCGTCCTCCTGGACGAACTCAACATCGTGCTGCGCTACGACTATCTCGATCTCGCCGAGGTGCTGGAGGTGCTGCGCAACCGGCCGCCGATGAAGCATGTCGTCGTCACCGGCCGCAACGCCAAGGAGGAGCTGATCGAGCTCGCCGATCTCGTCACCGAGATGGAGGCGGTGAAGCATCCGTTCCGCTCTGGCGTGAAGGCGCAGAAGGGCATCGAGTTCTGACGAGCCCTCGCCTCTCCGAGAGGCTCGTCGGGGCCGGTTTTGCCGGAGCGCGTCCGATCTTATATGCTACGAGAGCCATTGCATGAGGATCGTTTGGGACGAACCGAAACGCCGCAGCAATCTCGCCAAGCATGGATTGGATTTCGCCGCCCTGAACGACGAGTTCTTCGCGGGAGCCCTTATCCGTCCAGGCCATGGCAACCGCTTTCTGGCGATCGGTCGGCTCGACCATATCCTGGTGGTCGCCGCCGTCTTCCGACCGCTCGGATCGGAGGCGATCTCGATCGTCAGCATGAGACCGGCCTCGCATCTGGAAAGGAGGCTCTATGACCGACAAGAGGACTGACGGATTCGATCCCGTCCACGCCGAGATGCATGGTTATGCCCGAAAGGATTGGGACGAGGTGTCCGACAATCCGGAATGGACGGAAGAGGATTTCGCCAAGGCCAAACCTTTTGCGGAGGTCTTTCCCGGCCTCGCGGAAAGCCTCCGGCGCGACCGCGACCATCCGGCGAGGCAGGAAAAGCGTCAGGAAGTCCGGCTTCGCCTCGATGCGGATGTGGTCGCGAAGTTCAAGGCGACGGGCAAAGGCTGGCAGTCGCGGATCAACGAAGTCCTGAAGAACGCCAAATTGTAGGTCGCGTCCGCGACGATTTCCCGGGTCGAATCCGGATGTCGTCGTCCGGACCGGCGAGTCCCCGTTTCGGTCGCGACCATTCCCCTTTTCGTCAACCATATGGCCTCTGCCGCGTTGCGACCTTGGAATGGTTACAAGGAGCGCGGCTTTGCTACGACTGAACGTCAACGGGGAAGTGCACGAGGTCGAGACCGACATCCGCACGTCGCTACTCGACGCCCTGCGCGAGCATATCGGCCTCACCGGTTCCAAGAAGGGCTGCGACCATGGCCAGTGCGGCGCCTGCACGGTGCTGGTGAACGGGCGGCGCATCAATTCCTGCCTGACGCTCGCCGTGATGCACGAGGGCGACGAGATCACCACCATCGAGGGTCTCGGCCGGCCGGGCCATCTTCATCCGATGCAGCAGGCCTTCCTGGAGCATGACGGCTACCAGTGCGGCTATTGCACGCCGGGCCAGATCGTCTCCGCCGTCGGCATGATCGGCGAAGTCGCCGCCGGCTGGCCGAGCCATGTCAGCGCCGATCTCGGCGGCGGGCCGGTCGAACTGTCGGAGGCCGAGGTCGCCGAGCGCATGAGCGGCAATCTTTGCCGCTGCTCGGCCTATCCGAACATCGTCGACGCGATCCGCGAGGCGGCGCCCGCCGTCGAGGCCGGGAAGAGCGAGCGGAAGGTGGCGGCATGAGGAGCTTCGACTACGCCCGCGCCACCAGCCCGGCCGAGGCGGCGCTCGCCGCCAAGGGCGCGACGGCCCGCTTCATCGCCGGCGGCACCAATCTCCTCGACCTGATGAAGCTCCAGATCGAGGTGCCGGACAAGCTGGTCGATATCAGCCGCCTGCCGCTGACGGGCGTAGACAAGAGCGGCGAGGGCCTGAAGATCGGCGCACTCGTCTCCAACAGCGATCTCGCCGCCCATCCGGACGTGCGGCGCGACTATCCGCTGCTGTCGCGCGCGCTCCTTGCCGGCGCCAGCGGCCAGCTGCGCAACAAGGCCTCCACCGGCGGCAATTTCCTGCAGCGCACCCGCTGCAACTATTTCTACGAGCCCTCCGCCCGCTGCAACAAGCGCGAGCCGGGCAGCGGCTGCGACGCCATCGGCGGCTTCACCCGCATCCATGCCATTCTCGGCGCCAGCGAGCACTGCATCGCGACGCATCCGTCCGACATGGCGGTGGCGATGCGCGCCCTCGATGCCGAGATCGAGACGCTGAAGCCGGACGGCTCGACGCGCCGCTTCAACGTCGCCGACCTGCATCGCCTGCCGGGCGACCGGCCGCAGGACGACACCCATCTGGAACCGGGCGAACTGATCACGGCGGTCCATCTGCCCGCCCCGCTCGGCGGACGACAGATCTATCGCAAGGTCCGCGATCGCGCTTCCTATGCCTTCGCGCTGATCTCCGTCGCGGCCATCGTCAAGGTCGAGAGCGGCCGCATCGCCACGGCGAAGCTCGCCTTCGGCGGCGTCGCGCATGTGCCCTGGCGCGACGGGGCGGTGGAACAGGCGCTCATCGACGAGGCGCCGAGCGCGTCCCTCTTCGCCGAGGCCGCCGAGATCCTGCTGAAGGACGCGAAGGGCCAGGGCGACAACGACTTCAAGATCGAACTGATGCGCCGGACCCTGCCGGCGGTCCTCGCCGAGGCGACCGATCTCCACGCGGAAGGAGACGCGGCATGAGCCTGTCCCACGACTACAAGATGGACAAGCCGGTCGGCGAGACGCGTCTCGACCGCAACGGCCAGAACGTCATCGGCCGCGCCCTGACGCGCTTCGAAGGTCCGCTGAAGGTCTCGGGCACGGCGAAATACGCCTACGAGCAGCTGATCGGCAAGATGGTCGCCTATGGCTATCTGGTGACGGCGCCGATCGGCGCCGGCCGCATCAAGCGCATCGATCCCCTGCCGGCCCTGTCGCTGAAGGGCGTCCTCCATGTCGTCACCGACGAGCGCGCGGCGCGCGGCGCCGCAGATCCGAGCGATTCGAAGCCCGCCGCCATCAAGGGCGAGGTCAGCTATCACGGCCAGCCGGTCTGCATGGTGGTCGCCGAGAGCTTTGAGGTGGCGCGCGACGCCGCCCGGCTGGTCGAGGTGGAGTACGAGGTCGAGGCCGGGCGCTACGACCTCGCCACCGTCGCGGACGAGGCTTACGACCCCGGCGAGCAGCAGATGCCCTCGACCGTCGAGAAAGGCGATTTCGACAAGGCCTTCGCCGCCGCGGAGGTGCAACTCGACGCGACCTATACGACGCCGAGCCAGAACTCCTCCGCCATGGAGCCGCACGCCTCCATCGCCGACTGGAACGGCGACGAGCTGACGGTCTACGGCTCCTATCAGCTCGTCTCCACCAATGTCGGCCAGCTCGCCGCCGCGCTCGGCATCTCGAAGAGCAAGGTGCGGATCGTCAGCCCCTATGTCGGCGGCGGCTTCGGCTCGAAGCTCGGCATCGCGCCGGAAGCGGTCTTCGCCGCCCTCGCGGCGCGGGAGGTCGGCCGGCCGGTCAAGGCGGTGCTGACCCGTCAGCAGGTCTATCAGACGACCGTGCGACGCGCCGATACGATCCAGCGCCTGCGCATCGGCGCGACGCGGGACGGGCGCATCACCGCCATCGCGCATGAGACGGTGTCCGGCAATCTGCCCGAACAGAACGTCTTCGAGCCGGCCGGCATCTCGACCGTCTTCCTCTATGCCGGCGACAACCGGCGGGTGACGCATCGCAAGGCGGATGTGAACATCCTCCTCGCCGCCTCCATGCGGGCGCCCGGCGAGGCGGTCGGCATGCTGGCGCTGGAAAACGCCATCGACGAGATGGCGGAAAAGCTGGGGCTCGACCCGATCGAGTTCCGCAAGCGGAACGAACCGGCCGAGGACCCGCAGGACGGCCTGCCGTTCTCCTCGCGCCGGCTGGTGGAATGCATGGACAAGGGCGCCGAGCTCTTCGGCTGGGCCGACCGGCCGAAGGCGCCGATGAGCCGGCGCGAGGGCGAATGGCATATCGGCATCGGCATGTCGGCCGCCTCGCGCAAGAACATGCTCCAGCCCTCCTCCGCCCGCGTCACGCTGGCGCCGGACGGAACGGCGCTGGTCGAGACCGACATGACGGATATCGGCACCGGCACCTATACGATCCTCCAGCAGATCGCCGCCGAGATGCTGGGCCTGCCGCGCGAGAGCGTCGTGGTGAAGCTCGGCGACTCCGCCCTGCCGCAGGGCGCCGGTTCCGGCGGCTCCTGGGGCGCCAACTCCGCCGGCTCCTCCGTCTTCGCCGCCTGCGAGGGCATCGTCGCCGAGATCGCGCGGCGCCTCGACCTCGCGCCAGACGACGTGACGCTGAAGGACGGCACGGTGATCGCCGGCAATCGCCAGCGCCCGGTCTCCGAGATCGTCGGCAAGGCGCCGATCGCCGTCATCGGCAATTTCAAGCCCGGCAAGATGGCCAAGGAAACGCATCAGGCGAGCTATGGCGCGCATTTCTGCGAGGTCGCGGTCAATGCCGTGACCGGCGAGACGCGGGTGCGGCGCCTCCTCACCGTCGCGGCGGCCGGCCGCATCCTCAACGAGAAGACGGCGCGCTCGCAATGCTATGGCGGCCAGATCTTCGGCATCGGCGGCGCGCTGACGGAGGAGCTGATCGTCGACACGCGGACCGGCCTTCTCGTCAATCACGACCTCGCCGAATACCATGTGCCGGTCAATGCCGATATCGGCAGGCTCGAAGTGGTCTTCGTCGACGAGCGCGACCCCGCCGCGAGCCCGCTGGCGGCGAAGGGCATCGGCGAGCTCGCGATCTCCGGCGTCGGCGCGGCCGTGACCAACGCGATCTACAATGCCACGGGCGTCCGGGTGCGCGACTATCCGATGACGCTCGACAAGGTGCTGGCCGGCTGGGCGAAGCGGAACTGAGCCGGCGGCTCATCAGGACGGGGCGGCGCGGCGCACGCGCCGCCCCGCGCATTTCCGCGGGAAGGACTCGCCAGACGCCTCCGTCCGGTCTATGCGGCCCCATCGGCTGACGGGATCGAAACGCATGGCAGATATCGACGTCCTGACGATCGGCAACGCGATCGTCGACATCATCGCGCAGGTGGACGAGGAGTTCCTCGTCCGGCACGAGGTGCGCAAGGGCTCGATGACCCTGATCGACGCGGAGCGTGCCACCGCGCTCTACGAGGCCATGGGCCCGGCGGTGGAGACCTCCGGCGGCTCGGCCGCCAACACGGCGGCGGGCGTCGTCAGCCTCGGCGGCCGGGGCGCCTATATCGGCAAGGTCTCCGACGACGCGCTCGGCACGGTCTACACGTCCGACATCCGGGCGCAGAAGGTGCATTTCGCCACGCGGCCGCTCGACCGCCCGCCGCCGACCGCCCGATCCATGATCCTCGTGACGCCGGACGGCGAGCGCTCGATGTCCACCTATCTCGGCGCCTGCATGGAGCTGACGCCGGAGGATATCGACGAGGCGCTCGTCGCCTCCGCCGCCGTCACCTATTTCGAGGGCTATCTCTGGGACCAGCCGAGCGCCAAGGCGGCGATCCGGCTGGCGGCGGAGCTCGCCCACCGCCATGGCCGGACCATGGCCTTCACCCTGTCCGATTCCTTCTGCGTCCATCGCTATCGCGACGAGTTCCTGGAGCTGATGCGCTCCGGCGCGGTGGACATCGTCTTCGCCAACGAGGCCGAGGCGCTGGCGCTCTACGAGACCGACGATCTCGATCTCGCCCTGCGCCGTCTCGGCGAGGACACGAAGCGCCTCGCCCTCGTCACCCGCAGCGAGAAGGGCTGCGTCGTGGTGGAGAAGGATCGAAGCTTCGCGGTGGAGGCGACGCCCGTCCGCCAGCTGCTCGACACGACGGGCGCCGGCGACCTCTTCGCCGGCGGCTTCCTGCGCGGCTATACGGCCGGCCTGCCGCATGCCGATTCGGCGCGGCTCGGCACGATCGCCGCCGCCCATATCATCGAGCAGATCGGGCCGCGCCCGCAGCAGCAGCTGCTTCGCCTGCCCGCGGCGAAGGCGATCCTCGACCGGATCGCCTGAGGCCGGTCAGGCCGGCAGCATCCTGCGATATTGCAGGAAGCCGGAGCGCTGCGCGATCCGGTCGTAGAGCTGCATCGCATCGGTATTCGTCTCGTGCGTCAGCCAATAGACGCGCGAGCAGCCCTCGGCGGCGGCGCGCTCGTAGACATGCTCGATGAGCCGCCGGCCGATGCCGGTGCCTCGCGCCTCTGCCGCGACGAAGAGATCCTGGAGATAGCAGTAGTCGCCGGCGGTCCAGCAGGAGCGGTGGCGGATATGGTGGACGAGGCCGATCGCCTCGGTGCCGCGCCAAGCGAGCGCGCCGCCCATCGGCTCCGACGGGTCGAGCAGACGCGTCCAGGTCAGTGCCGAGACCTCGGCCGGAATCTCCGTCTGGTAGAAGGTCTGATAGCCGCGCCAGAGCGGCATCCAGGCCGCCTCCTCGCCCGCCGCCAGCGGCCTGATCTCGATCTCCGCCATGCCGATTCCATGCCCCTTCCGTCCTGGTCCGGCAGGATGACGCGGCGATCACGATGACGCCAGCCCCCTTTTCGCACCGGTTGCCGCGCCGATCTTGTGGCCTGACGAAAGGGAAGGACCGGTTCATGGCAGTTCGGCAATCGACGCTTCGCCTCGCGCTCGGCGGCGCCCTCCTCCTGCCCACGGCGGCGCTCGCCGCCGACCGGACGATCGACAGCGAAGCCGGCCCCTTGCGCGTCACCACGGTGACGGACGACCTGTCGCGGCCCTGGGGCTTCGAATTCCTGCCGGACGGGGCGATGCTGGTGACGGAAAAGGCCGGCACGATGCGGATCGTCGGCCAGGACGGCAAGGTCGGCGGGCCGATCGCCGGCGTGCCGAAGGTCGATGCCGGCGGCCAGGGCGGCCTCCTCGACGTGGCGCTCGACCCCGATTTCGCGACGAACCGTCTGATCTACTTCACCTATGCGGAACGGGGCGAGGGCGGCAACTCGACGGCGATCGGCAAGGCGAGGCTTTCGCCGAACGGCCGTGCCCTGGAGAACGTCCAGAAGATCTTCACGCAGATGCCGAAATACGACGGCCCCAACCATTTCGGCTCGCGCATCGTCTTCGATCGCGAGGGGCATCTCTTCGCCGGCTTCGGCGAGCGCTCCGACAATCGCATCCGCGAGAAGGCCCAGACGCTCGACAACCATCTCGGCAAGGTGATCCGCATCGATCGCGACGGCTCGGTGCCGGAGGGCAATCCCTTCGCGACGCGCGAGGGCGCCAAGCCGGAGATCTGGAGCTACGGCCACCGCAACATCCAGGGCGGCGCGCTGAACCCCGAGACCGGCGCGGTCTGGTTCTCCGAACACGGGCCGAAGGGCGGCGACGAGGTGAATATCGTGGAGCCCGGCCAGAACTACGGCTGGCCGCTCGTCTCCTATGGCGTGAACTATGACGGGACGCCGGTCGGCACGGGCAAGGAGTCGGGCGAGGGCCTGACCCCGCCGATCCTGCATTGGACACCGGTGATCGGCGCCTCCGGCATGGCCTTCTATACCGGCGAGGCGGTCCCCGCCTGGAAGGGCAGCGCCTTCTTCGGCGGCCTCGCCACGCGCGAACTCGTCCGGGTGAAATTCGACGGCCCGAAACCGGTGGCGGAGGAGCGGCTCCTCCAGGATTTCGGCAAGCGCATCCGCGACGTCAAACAGGGCCCCGACGGCGCGATCTACGTCGCGACCGATGACGGCGCGATCATGCGGGTGGCGCCGGCGACGTGAAGCGGCCGACGCTGCGCCCGGCGCTCTGAATTGTTCGACGCACCATCTCACAAGCCCCACTTGTCGCCATGCTCGGTCAGTTCGATCGGCCTGGGCGCGCCGTAGATCTCGACCGAAGGTCCGCCTGGTTCGTTCCAGCGGAACAGGGTCAGATGCCAACCGCCGGGAATATGTCGCGACCGATCGATGATGCCGTCCGATCCGATGGCCCGCGCTCGATCGGAGTTCGACCAGGATGGCGGCTCCCTGCCGGCCGCGAGCGCCGGACGCCAGGACTGATCGGACAGTTCACGGTCGAAGCCGAGGGCGCGGCAAGCCCCTTCGTCGCGTTGATCGACGATCCTCGCCTTGCTCACCGCCAAGGGCAGCAGGACGCGAGGACGGCCATCCTCGCGCAGATATCCCAAGATCGCGATCGTCGCCCATTCGGCGAAAGGCGACATGGGGCGGGCTGGCCGGGCCGATGGTAGCGGCCGGCGCTTGCCGCATCGGGACGTTGCAAGACCGCAGCGGCCCGCTCGACCGGCACCGCGCGGAAGAACAGTCCTTCGATGTCCACAAGATGCGGCGAATGAGGCATGGACGCCATCACGCCGCCGCCGACAGCCGCTCGCCGGCGAGGCGATAGGAGATCGCTTCGGCGAGATGGGCGCGGCGCACCAGGGCGTCGCCGTCGAGATCGGCCAGCGTGCGGGCGACCTTCAGGATGCGGTGATAGCCGCGCGCCGAGAATTGCAGCTTCTCCGCCGCCTCTTCCAGGAGGCGCCGGCCCGCCTCGTCCGCTCGGGCCACCGTCTCGATCAGCGCTGCCGGGCAGCGGGCATTGACGCTGTCGCCGGAAAGCCCGGCCTTGGCATAGCGCGCCGATTGCAGCGCCCGCGCCTTGGCGACGCGCGCCGCCACCACGTCCGACCCCTCCCCTGCCCCGGTCTTCAGGAGATCGGCGGCGGTGACGGCCGGCACCTCGATCCGAAGATCGATGCGGTCCATCAGCGGACCGGAGATTCGCGCCTGATAGTCGGAGACGCAGCGCGGCCCGCGCGCGCAGACATGGCCGGGCTCGCCCGCCATGCCGCACCGGCAGGGATTCATCGCCGCGACGAGCTGGAATTCCGCCGGATAGGTGACGTGATGATTCGCCCGGGCGATGGTGCTCGTGCCGTTCTCGATCGGCTGGCGCAGCGAATCGAGGACGGCCGGCGGGAATTCGGGAAACTCATCGAGGAACAGCACGCCGCGATGGGCGAGCGAGACCTCGCCGGGCTTCGCCCGCAGGCCGCCGCCGACCATCGCCGCCATCGAGGCGGAATGATGCGGCGCGCGAAAGGGCCGGCGATCGGTGAGCCGCCCGCCCGCCAGCTCGCCGGCGATGGAGGCGACCATCGAGACCTCCAGCAATTCGCGGCTGCCGAGCGGCGGCAGGATCGACGGCAGGCGCTGCGCCAGCATCGACTTGCCGGAGCCCGGCGGCCCGACCATCAGCAAGGTATGCTACATTAACAGCATCGAACCCGACGGACGGTTACCGATGCCCAAGGCTTTCAGCTACATACGCTTCTCGTCGCCGGAGCAGGCACGCGGCGACTCACTCCGTCGTCAGCTATCTAGGGCGAGGGACTGGTGCCAGGCTCGCGGGCTGGAGTTGGACGACAGCCTCCGGGACCTGGGCATATCTGCGTACAAGGGCGCTCACCGGGACATCGGCGCCCTCAAGCGATTCCTTGCTTTGGTTGAGGCGGGGGAGGTCCCGCACGGCTCGTACTTAGTGGTCGAGTCCTTGGACCGTCTGTCCCGAGAGGCTGTTCTGGATGCCGCGGCGCGGCTGTTCGACCTGATCCGCGCGGGAGTCATTGTTGTGACTCTCTCCGACGGTCAGGTCTACTCCGAGGAGCGCCTGCGCACGGACTGGACGCCGCTGATCGTGTCGATCGCAGTGATGGCTCGCGCCCACGAGGAGTCCCGGACGAAGGGAGAGCGAGTTGGGGCCGCCTGGGCAAGGAAGAAGGCCGCGGCACGCGATGAGGGCCGGCCCCTCACGCTGCGCTGTCCCGAGTGGATCGCGATCGAGGACGGCAAGTTCGTCCTCCGCGAGGACCGCGCCGAGATCGTGCGCAGCATCTACCACATGGCGATCGAGGGCTACGGGCAACGGCAGATCGTATCTCGGCTCAACGCGGCCGGAACCCCGACATGGCGAGGCGGCATCGGCTGGCAGACGTCCACCGTCGCCAAGATTCTCAGCGGACGCCTCGCGCTCGGCGAGTACCAGCCGCATTCGGGCACCCACCGCGGCGGCAACCGCCAGCCCGAGGGCAACCCAATCAGGGGCTACTACCCCGCCGTCGTGGACGAGGAGACCTACTGGCGGGCCCGGCAGGCATCGAAGGGCCGCCGCATCGCAGCCGGTCGACGGGGACGCGGCGTCGCTCACCTTCTCCTCGGGCTTGGCAAGTGCGCCCGCTGCGGCGGGTCCATGTACGTGATCGACAAGGGACCGCCACCGAAGGGCGGGACGTACTTCGAGTGCGCCACGCAACGGCGCGGCGCGGGGTGCGAGAACGGCACGAGGTGGCGTGCCGACCGCATCGAACGCCGCCTCCTCCGGGGGCTGGCCTACCTCGACGCAGGGGCGGTCCTCCGCGGCGCGCAGCCCACCGCCGAGGCCGATCGCGTGACCATCCTCGGCGCTCGCCTCGCCGAGGTCGAGGGCCGCCGCAAGCGCCTCCTCGGACTGGTCGAGGACGGGGACGACGGGGCGGCCGACCGCTACCGGGCGCTCGGCGAGGAGGCCAAGACCATCCAGCGCGAGCTCCGCGAGGCCGAGAAGGCCGCCGCGACGGCCGCCGCCGACCCCGGCCTACGCGCCCGTCTCGGTGAGGCCGTGGACCTGTCACGGGCGATGGAGGAAGCGGAGGGCGACGACCGGCACGCGATCAGGACGCGTCTCGCCGAACAGCTTCGCCAACTTGTGGCCGAGGTTCGATTCGATCCCGACTTGGGGGTGCTCGCGTACCTCACCCCGCGGCCGGGCGTCCCCGCCGAGGACGTGCCCGCGATCGTCGGCGCCCGCCACATGCTGGCTTGGCAGATGTGGCTCAACGACGACACGGACCCGTCCGGGTTCGTCGGCATGGATGACACACCCGACCCCGACGAGGAGACCCGCAACCTCCGTACCCTTGCGAAGATGCGCGGGCGGAGAGCGTCGGCGTAGCCGGCGCGACCCGCCCGCACCCGGCAACGCCCCTGCGAGGGGCGTGAACCCCTCCCCGCGGGGAGGGGTGGAGCTGGTCCGAAGGACCGGGTGGGGGTTCGGCGACCCGGGCCCTACTCGGCCGCTTCGAGGAATGCCGCCGACGCCGGAACGCGGACAGGCGCGCCGAGCGGGCGGCGCGGGACAGGCGTGCGCAGCTTCTCAAGCCTTGCCTCGGCCCGAGCCTTGCGCTTCGCGGCAACCTCCGCGCGCCACTTGGCATGCGAGCGCAATGCGCGCCGCAGGTCCGACTTCGCGTTCGTCGACAGCGTCGAGAAACCTTCGGCGCGCTCCAGGAGCGCCAGCTCGGCGTCGAGGTCCGCAAGGATTCGACCGCCCAACAGCTTCCGTGCCTGCTTCAGGTGCAGCCGCCGGTTCCGAAGGGACTGCCCGGTAAGACCCCTGCGACCCTTCTGGAGCCAGGCGTCGAATGCCTTCTCCGTCGTCGGGATCGACTCGCCCCGTTCGCGTGCGAGGATTACCCGCCCGACTGCCTCCGCCAACGGAGGGGGGACCGCGTTGGCGATCATCAACATCCTCTGCCTGGTCGCCGGGATGTCGAGCCAGTCCCAGTCCGCGGGGAAGCCCTGGATGCGGGAAAGGACATCCATCGGCAGCGGGTCGACGAGTGCCGACGGCGCCATGTCGCGCTCGTGGTCCGTGTACCAGTTCTGCGGTCCCTCATGCGCACTGCGCAGGAGCGTTGGGCACGGGAGGTCGATCGACCGGACGCCCGAATGCCCTGTGTAGGGCCGCATGAAGAATGCGCGGGCCTCTGGCGGATGGTCCCCGCCCGGGTGAACGCCCACGTCGTCGCCGAGGGCATCGCGGATCGACATGCGACGGGGAGAGGCGGCCTCGGCGATGGCCGACGTGAGGAAGCCGTCGGCCTCCCCGAGCCTTCCCACGGCGAAGAATCTTTTGCGCATCTGCGGCGTGCCGTAGCGGCTGCCGTCGAGTACGACTTCCGTCAGTCCGTAGCCGGCCTTGACGAACAGGGCGCGCGCCTTCGCGTACGTCTTCGTTTTCCGGGCGCGGGGAACGTTCTCCATGACGAACCACGCGGGCCTTGCGGTGATGATCGCCACGGCGAAGCCGAGCGTCAGGGACGCGTTGCGTCCCTCCTGACGCTTGCCGGCCGAGGAGAAGTCCTGGCACGGCGGGCCGCCGACGATGATGTCGGGCTCCAGGGCGGCGATGGTGGGCGCCATCGTCAGGAGGTCCGCAAGGTCCGCCTTCCGGTGGCGGTCGCGCTTGAAAAGCCGATCGAGCGGCCGGCGGAGGTTCGCGCCGTGGACCCTCAGGGCCTTCTCGTTCGCGTCGTACCCCTGGACGATCTGGAAGCCAGCCCGTGTCAGACCGAGGGACATGCCCCCGGCACCGCAGAAGAGATCGATTGCCCGCATTGGTTCGCCGTCACGTTGTTGCTCGTGACAGTTGCCTACCGCGTGGTCCGTTCGTTTCGGGTCAAGGAATCAGGTGAACGGTCGGTGACCGACGACCCGGTCGCCCCCGTTGACGCACAGGCTCCGGGGCACCTTCGGCGCCAGTTGAGGGGCGCTGCGCCCCTCCGCCTGCTCCGCCTTCGGCTTCGGCCCGTTCGGGCTGGAAAACGGGGACGGCCGTAGCCTTCCGCAACTGAGGGTCAGCTAGTCAGAGGGATGGAGCAACTTCCTTGTGGTGCCACACCCCTGAGTCGCAACGGACGACCCAACGATTCCCTGCAACACAAAGAACTGATTGTCGCAACGGCATCGAACGGATCAAACGACACGCTGCTTACGAGTGTGGGTTGTGTATAATCATCGAACCTAGATTCCCGAGCGGCAATCCGAATCATGTGGCGCGACAGCGAGAGCGAGCAGGACTTCCTGAACTTTACCGAGGTGGCGGACCAGATCGCCACCCTCGCGACCACTCCATCCCTGTTGCCCATCTCGATCGGCGTGTTCGGAACGTGGGGCACGGGAAAGTCGACCGTGCTGAAGCTCGTCGAGGCACGCCTGCCCGCCCCGAGAGACGGGGACGCGGCTGCCGTCGTCGTCAGGTTCGACGCCTGGATGTACCAAGGATTCGACGACGCGCGTGCCGCCCTGATGGAGGTGGTCGCCACCGAGCTTCTCGCGTTGGCGGAGGAGAAGAAGACCCTTGTCGAGAAGGCGAAGGAGTTCGCGGGACGGGTCAATTACTTCCGTGGTTTGGGGATGATCGCCGACTTCGGCGTCGGGATGGCCCTCGGCATCCCCCCGGGCCTCCTGACGAGGGCGGGCGTCGCAGTGTCCTCGGCTCTTGCGGGCGGTCTGACCGAGGAGCAATACGGTACGGCTAAGGAGGACGCGGCCGAGGCTCGGAAGGGGCTCGGCGAACTGATCAAGCCCGCCGAGAAGCGGACGCCGCCAAAGGAGATCGTGGCCTTCCGCGAGGAGTTCGGCTCCTTGCTAGAGGGGCTAGAGACGACGTTGGTCGTCTTCGTCGACAACCTTGACCGATGCCTTCCCGACGTCGCGATCGGCACGCTTGAGGCGATCCGGCTGTTCCTGTTCATGCCTCAGACGGCGTTCGTCATCGCCGCCGACGAGGATATGATCCGCCATTCGGTCGCGAAGCACTTCGACGATCCCAACGCGTCCCACGTGCGCGACTATCTCGATAAGGTCATCCAGGTGCCGATGCGCGTACCGAGGGTCGGGGCGGAGGACCTGCGAGCCTACATGTACTCGCTCTTCGTCGGCCTAGCCGCGCCCGACCGCCTGCCCGCCGTGCAAGAGCGGCTCCTTTCCGCACTGCAAGAAGGATGGCGCAACGAGACATTCGAGAAGGCCGAGATCGCAGGACTCGCGGGAAACCCTCCCGACCTCTTGGACAACCTCGCCATCGCCGACAGGCTGGCGCCGATGATGGCGTCGGCGCCGAAGATCCAGGGCAACCCCCGCATCGTGAAGCGGCTTCTCAACGCCGTGTCGCTCCGGCGTACCCTGGCCGCGAAACGGCAGATGAACGTCGACTTCGCGACCTTGGCGAAGCTCGCCATCTTCGAGCGCTGCACCGACGGTCCGGCAACGCTCGCGCTGTTCCAGCTCATCATGGATGGAAAGGACGTCGAGAAGGTCCTCCTGCCGGGCGGCAAGGATAAGGCCAAGCCGTCCCCGTTGCCCAAAGAGTGGGAGCCGCATGCCGATTTCGTCGAGGAGTGGCGAAAGCTCGACCCGCCGTTCGAGAACGCCGAGAGACTGAGGCCGGCCGTCTTCCTCAGCCGCGACGTCATGGCACCGGCGCGGGCACGCTCGGACATCAGCGAAGCGGCCCGAACCGCCATCGATGCCTTGCTCAAGATCGACGGCATCGCGTCCCCGGTCGGAAAGAGGATCGTCGCCGGCCTGACGCCTGACGACAAGCGCGCCGTCATGTCCGGGCTGGTGGCGACCATGCGGGAAGCCGACTGGACCTCGGCGGTCCCGGGCCTCTACGGCGCCTTGATGATCGCGGAGGCACTTCCGGAGACCAAGACGGAACTCAAGGCCTTCATTGGCAGCCTCAACACCGGCGAGATGACCAAGGGGATTCAGTTCCTCCTTCGCAAGACCGGCATGCTGGAGACCAAGTGATGGGAACCTCGCGCTCTAAGCCTGACGCTCCTCCGGCGGCTCCCCTCGTTCCGCCATGGGCCGACCAAGACCCAGCACCACCTCCGCCGCTACCGGATCCTCTTCCGGAAGATCCCGTCCCCGAGCCGGAGGACGACGACCCCGGCCCGCTGGCCGACGACGTCGTCGACGGAGAAGAGGTGGAGGAGGTTGCCGAGCCTGCTCGGTTCCGCCCCTTCCGGATGGCGCTGAGTAGGTTCGGGGCGTCGAACGATCGTGCGGATGCCAGGGCGGCCCTGGGCCGATGGGCAAACAAGTCCGTTGGGGGCGGTCCAGCCGGAGCCCGGCGCGTCGCACGGGCAGCGCGCACCGGTGGATCCGCGCTGGCGGGCCTCGCGCGCGCCGGCGCGGGAGAACCGCCCGAGGCCGGCCAGATCGACATCCGCGAACTCGCGGGACAGCCTTTGGACGTGGCAGTCGCGGCGATCGTCGACGCGTTCATGCCGGCCGGCATCATCGACGAGGTAACAGCCCGCCTTTCGATGGAGGTAGCCGTCGCGGAAGCGCTAGGCAACGCGGGGGCCTTCGATCCCGCCGCGCTCGACGCCGAGGCGGTGCAGACCGCCACCCTGGCCTTCGTGGCAGAGCTCGTGTTCACGCAGGTCGCAGGCGACGCCGGCAAGGCCCTGGCCGCGATCGGCCCCGTGGCGGCGGCACAACGGGAGGCAGACATCCGCTCTCTCGTGAAAGAGGTTGTCGACTTGGTCGGCGCTCCGATCCTGGTCGCCGCGGGAGCTGTCCTTAGCGGACAGCGGATGTCCGCGTTGGTCGCGCGGACCGTGCAGGTCGCGCTCGAGGAGATCTCGACATGGTGACCCGCATCCCTACCCGCGTGCTCGCCACGCCGAATGCCATGCGCGCGACGGCCGCGGTCGCCCACGGCGACGTCGGCGTTGCCTTGCATCACATCGGTCGCCCTGAACTCGCCGGCCTCGGCGGCACGCTTAACCAAGCGGCGGCCGCACTCCCGAGAACCCCGTCGGTCCTGGCGTGGGACTTCCTCTCCATCGCCCTGGCGGTCCATGCCGCCGACCGTTTCGTCATCCGCAAGGAAGCAGCCGACTCCTGGACGCGCATGATCGCGCTGGAGGTCGAGCTTGCCGATCCCGAGCCGTGGGCGGCCCAGGCCGGGGCGATCGAGGACACTCTTCGCTTCCTTTCGAGCGATATATGGAGCGTCAGGTTCCGCGGCGGGGGCGCACGCCCTCCGGCCGTCGCAGACCGGCCGACAGACCGGGATTGCGCATGCCTGTTCTCCGGCGGCCTCGACAGCCTGATTGGCGCGCTCGACCTACGCGCGGAAGGCCGGAGGCCCCTCCTCGTCAGCCAGGCGTCGCCGAAGGAGGGGTCGGTCCAGCGCACCTTGGCAGGGCTGATCGGCATGGACGCTGAACGTTTCTCGGCGCGTGCCTCGGAGCGCTGGCGGCAGCCGTACGAACCGTCGTCACGGGCACGATCCATGCTGTTCCTCGGCTACGGGGCCGTGGCGGCGGCGTCGCTCGCCCGGGATGGGGCGCCGGTCGACCTCTTCGTTCCCGAGAACGGACTGATCTCGATCAACGCGCCGCTGACGCATCGGCGCATGGCGAGCCTCAGCACGCGGACGACGCACCCGCACTTCATCTCGTCCCTCCAACGTGTCCTCGACGGAGTAGGCCTGCCTGCGCGCATTCGCACGCCCTACGCCCTCAAGACTAAGGGGCAGATGCTTGCCGAATGCCGAGACGAACTTATCCACGAGCTCGCGCACCGCTCCTATTCGTGTGGGAAGGGAAAACGCCTCAACCAACATTGCGGTCGCTGCGTGCCATGCCTTATACGCCGGGCTTCCTTCGAGG
Source organism: Aureimonas endophytica (assembly GCF_014642635.1). Classification (GTDB taxonomy): domain Bacteria; phylum Pseudomonadota; class Alphaproteobacteria; order Rhizobiales; family Rhizobiaceae; genus Plantimonas; species Plantimonas endophytica. Next base: position 138,059 of record NZ_BMIQ01000007.1, on the reverse strand, counting down.
CAGCGGGCATGCGGGACGGTACGGATTACTGGGCGAACGACCTTTCCGAACACGCGTCGAACGAGGACGTGGCGGCGGCGAGGTTCGCGGCGGCGACGCTTGAGCGCCGCGACGTGGCACGTTGGGCAAGCGAGGCAGGCCCGCTCCCGACGGATCCGGACTTGCGGCGTGGCCATGTCGACGTGGTGCGCAGGGGCACCGCGGAGGTGAAGGCGTTCCTCGACGCGATCGCCTGGCCTTGATCGACTTGCACTGCCATCTCGACCTGTATCCCGATCCGTCGGGAATGGTCGCGGAGTGCATCACACGGCGCCTCTACGTCCTGTCGGTGACGACTGTTCCCAGCGCGTTCGAGGGCACCGCAGCGCTGGCGCCCGACGGAAGCAGGATCAAGACGGCGCTCGGACTGCATCCGGAACTCGCCGCCGCGCGAGCCCGGGAGTTGCCGTTGTTCGAGCGCCTGCTGCCCCGAACGGACTACGTTGGGGAGATTGGGCTCGACGGATCGCGGGAGCACCGCGACACGATGGATGCCCAGCTCGGGGTGTTGCGGGACATCCTCCGAATGTGCTCGCTCGCAGGTGGGCGGGTGATGTCCATGCACAGTAGGGGCGCCATCGACCGCGTGCTTGACGCCCTGGAGGCCGAGCCAAGCGCCGGCCGCCCGATCCTGCATTGGTTCGTGGGCACGAAACGCCAAGTGGAGCGTGCCGCTGAAATGGGCTGCTGGTTCTCCGTCGGCCCAAGCGTGCTGCTCGGGGAGCGTGGACGGACAGCCGTGCGTGCGATGCCTTGGGATCGGGTCCTCACGGAATCCGACGGGCCATTCGGGCAGTACCAGGGACAACCTACTAAGCCATGGGATGCCTGGGCAACCGTGGAGGGGCTTGCCCAGCTTTGGAACGCAAGTCGGGAAGAGGTCCAGTCGCGCCTTGTGTCGAACTTCCGGAAGATTGTGGCCGAGAAGTAGCTCATCCGAATGATGAGTAGGACGGCCTGCCTTCGCATCGAAGAGGGGCTTCGCAAACCTCTTGCAAGATGCGCCGCCAGCGAAAGAGGATTGTGAAAGGCCGAACGCCCGACGCGACCGCACCCTGCCGATCGCATGGGGAAACGGCCGTTTGCGAAAGGCATCCCGTACCATGTTCCTCGGCTACGCCCGCGTATCCACCTCCGACGATCAGTCCACCATGGCCAAGCGGGCGCGCTGCGCGAGGCTGGGTGCGAAAGGGTGTTCGAGGAGGTCGCGTCCGGCGGCCGCTGGGACCGCCCGGAGCTTCAACGCCTCCTCGATCACCTGCGGCCGGGCGACACGCTCGTAGTCTGGAAACTCGACCGCCTGTCGCGGTCCCTTAAGGATGCCTTGACTGTCATGGAACGGGTCGAGGCGGCCGGCGCGAGTTTCCGTTCCCTCACCGAGGCCATCGACACTTCAACCGCTCCGGGGCGGATGCTCATGCACATGATCGGCGCCTTCGCCGAATTCGAGCGCGCCATGATCCGCGAGCGAACCTCTGCCGGTCTCCGTCAGGCTCGAGCCGAGGGACGCGTCGGCGGGCGGCGCCCGAAGCTCACAGCGGCTCAACGTCGCGAGATCGTTGAGAGCGTCGTGTCGGGCCGGCGAACGGCGGCGGACATGGCGCGGCTCTACGGGGTGTCGCAGCCCACCGTCAGCCGAATCGTCGCCGACGCGCGGTCGCGCTGAACCGCTGCTTTCGACCCTTCCAAGACCTTCAAGCAATCGCCTCAACGCTCCGGAAGCGGACGTTCCGCCGGAGCTAGCTGCGCGGCTGCGGCGCAAGTGCCGCCGCGAGGGGTTGTCTTCGCTGCTGAACTCGTGGATAAGGACGGCGAGTTTGGACCCGTTTGATCGGGTGGCTACGCTGGGCGCCGATCCCCCGGCCAATTTGAACCCATCCTGACCGTTGCGTGCCCAAGGGCCGACCGTCGGGTTCACCTCCAAGACTGAAACTCATTTATGCATTTCGAAACACTCCGCAGCGAGTGGTTCGGGAATGTGCGCGCCGACCTCCTCGCGGGGCTGGTCGTCGCGCTCGCACTTATTCCCGAAGCCATCGCCTTCTCCATCATCGCCGGCGTTGACCCGAAGGTCGGCCTCTACGCCTCCTTCACGATCGCCGTCCTCACCGCCGTCTTCGGCGGCCGCCCGGGCATGATCTCGGCCGCCACCGCGGCCACCGCCGTCCTCATGATCACGCTCGTGCGCGACCACGGGCTCCAGTACCTTCTCGCAGCCACCGTCCTCGCCGGCCTCCTCCAGGTCGCGGCCGGCCTCCTGCGGCTTGGCGACGCCATGCAGTTCGTCTCGCGCTCCGTCATGACAGGCTTTGTGAACGCGCTGGCGATCCTCATCTTCATGGCCCAGATCCCCGAGCTGGTGGGCGTGCCGTCCCTGACCTACGCCATGGTCGCGCTGGGCCTTGCCATCATCTACCTCTTCCCGCGCATCACGACCGCGATTCCCTCGCCGCTCGTCGCCATCGTCGTCCTCACCGCGATCTCGCTCGGGTTCGGCATGGACCTCAGGGTCGTCGGGGACATGGGCGAGCTGCCCTCGACGCTTCCCGTCTTCCTCCTGCCCGACATCCCGCTGAACCTCGACACGCTCCTCGTCATCCTGCCCTACTCGGCGGCGGTCGCTGTGGTCGGGCTTCTGGAGTCGCTGATGACGGCGCAGATCGTCGACGACCTCACCGACACCCCGTCCGACAAGAACCGCGAATGCGTCGGACAGGGCATCGCCAACACGGTGACGGGCTTCTTCGGCGGCATGGCGGGGTGCGCGATGATCGGCCAGTCGGTCATCAACATCAAGTCGGGCGGACGTGGACGGCTGTCCTGCGCCTTCGCCGGCGTCGCGCTCCTGTTCATGATCGTGGTGCTCGGCGACTGGGTCCGCGTGATCCCGATGGCCGCCCTCGTCGCCATCATGATCATGGTCTCGATCGGCACCTTCTCGTGGGGCTCGCTGAAGGACCTGACGCTCCACCCGAAGCGCTCTTCGCTCGTCATGCTGGCAACCGTAGTCACCGTCGTGTGGACCCACAACCTCGCCATCGGCGTCGTGATCGGCGTGATGCTGTCGGGCGTGTTCTTCGCCTCCAAGGTTGCCCAGATCTTCCGCGTCACGTCCGAGCTCTCGGTGGAAGGACGCACGCGCACCTACCGCGTCGAGGGCCAGGTGTTCTTCGCCTCGACCGGGCGCTTCGCATCCGCCTTCGACTTCAAGGAGGCGCTCGACCGCGTGGTGATCGACGTCGGCCCCGCGCACATCTGGGACCTCTCCGGGGTGGCCGCGCTCGACCGCGTCATCCTGAAGTTCCGCCGCGAGGGCGCCGAGGTCATGGTCCTCGGCCTCAACGAGGCGAGCGCGACGATCGTCGACAAGCTCGCCGTCCACGACAAGCCAGGCGCCATGGACCGCCTGATGGGCCATTGAGCGAGGAGACCCGCATGACGAAGATCATCGCCTGCATCGACGGCTCGGCCTACGGCGCGAGCGTCTGCGACCACGCGGCTTGGGCCGCGGGACGTCTCGGCGCTCCCGTCGAGGTCGTCCATGCCCTCGGACGCCGCGACACGTCGAGCGCGCCGTTCGACCTCAGTGGCAGCCTGGAGTTCGGCGGCCGCGAGGCCCTGATGGGGGAGCTTGCCGAACTCGACCGCCAGAAGGCCAAGCTCGCCACGACCCGCGGCCACCACATCCTCACCGAGGCCGTCGCCCGGTTGCGGTCCGACGGGGTCGGCGAGGTCACGGAGAAGCTCCGGCATGGCGACGTGGCGGACATGATCACCGACCTCGACGCCGAGACGCGCCTTGTCGTCATCGGCAAGCGGGGCGAGGCCGCCGACTTCGCCAAGGGCCATCTCGGGTCCAACCTCGAGCGCGTCGTGCGGTCGACGACCAAGCCCGTCCTGATCGCGGCCCGCGCCTTCAAGCCCGTCGAACGGGTCATGGTGGCCTTCGACGGCGGGCAGTCGTCCGCCCGGGTGGTCGAGCGGCTGGCCGCCAGCCCGCTCGTCGCGGGGCTGCCGTGCCTCATCCTGATGGCGGGGACGCGAAGCGGAGAGCCGGCGGCCCGCCTTCACGAGGCGGAGAGGATACTGTCGGCCGCCGGCTACCACGTCACGGTCGCCATCGAGGACGGCGAGCCCGACGACGTCATCGCAAGCCGTGCGAAGGCGGACGGGATCGACCTCCTGGTGATGGGCGCCTACGGGCACTCGCGCATCCGCAACCTCATCGTCGGAAGCACGACGACCGCGCTCATACGGTCCTGCGCGATCCCCGTGCTCGTGATCCGGTGATCGCGGCCGGCCATGCCGGGCTGAGCGCTCCGGGCTTCGTGCTCGTGGCGTTCGACGGCGCCAACTGCGACCGCATCCGCAAGTCGCTCGGGTGCCGCATTCCCTTCCCGAGCCTCCTGCGGTTCCTCGTCCCCGGCGGCGAGCCGGTGCGGGCGGTCTACCATCGCGACCTTCGCGACCGCACGGAAGCCAAACGGCTGGATGGGCTCCTGCGCCATCTGGAGCGCAAGGGCTTCGAGGTGCACGGGGCCGGGCCCGACGACATGGGGAACGGTCCCCGCGAGCGGTACGGCACCAACCTCGTGGAACTCGCGGTCGCGGTCATGGGGTTCGCGGACGAAGCGCGCCGCGTCGTACTGGTCGGCGGGGACCGCAAGCTCGTGCCGCTGGCGCAGGCGCTGCGGGAACGCGGCACGCACCTGACGGTGGCGACGGCGCTGTCCGTCCCCGAGGTCATACGCGCGTCGCCGGAGCTTCTGGACGAAGCCAACGAGGTGGTCGACTTCACCGCGCACGTTCTGGCCGCGGCGGACGGCGAGAAACGGAACGACTAGAGATGGCCCCGGCACCCGCCGGGGGCATCGCACGGAAGACAGCACGGAAGGCATGGCATGGGGCGGTTCATCGCCGACAACGCACGGTGGCTGGCGGGCGGCTTCCTGCTCACCCTCTTCTCCTCCTTCGGGCAGACCTTCTTCATCTCGCTGTCGAACCCCGGCATCCGTGAGGCCTACGGGCTGACCCACGGCGAGTTCGGCGGTCTCTACATGCTGGCGACGCTCGGCAGCGCCTTCACGCTGCCCTTTCTCGGCCGCGTCATCGACCGCTACCGCACGACGACGGTGGCGGCTGGGACGATCGCCATGCTGGCGGTCGCGACGGTGGCGATGGGTCTGTCGGCATCGCTCCCGTTCCTCGTCCTGTCGCTCTACCTCCTGCGTCTGTTCGGACAGGGCATGATGACCCAGACCGCCCTGACCGCGACCGGGCGCTGGTTCGCCGCCAACCGCGGCCGCGCCGTGTCCCTCGTCACGCTCGGCCAGCAGGCGGGCGAGGCCTCGTTCCCGTTCCTGTTCGTCCTGGTCGCGGGAGCGATCGGCTGGAGGCAGTCCTGGTTCACGGGGACGGCCGCCCTCCTCTTCGTGGCGCTTCCCGCCGTCTGGCTGCTCCTGCGGCGCGATCGCATCCCGCTGAACGACCCCGTCGCGAAGGTGCGCACGGTCGCCCGGGACTGGACCCTGTCCGAGGTCCTGCGCGACCCGAACTTCTACCTGATCTCGGCGGGCGTGCTGGCGCCGCCGTTCGTCGCCACGACGATCTTCTTCCACCAGGTCTACCTGACGGAGCTTCGCGGCTGGCCGCTGACGCTGTTCGCGGCGGGCTTCGCGGTCATGTCGGTCGCGAACGTCACCTTCACGCTGTTCTCCGGCTGGCTAATCGACCGCCTGTCGGCGGCCCGCGTCCTGCCGATGTTCCTCTTGCCGCTGGCCGCGGCGAGCCTCATCGCCGCCTTCGTCACCGCTCCATGGGCGATCTTCGCCTTCATGGCGCTGATGGGCGTCAGCAACGGCTTCTCGTCGACCTTGTCGGGCGCCATGTGGCCGGAGCTCTACGGCACGAAGCACCTCGGCGCGATCCGCTCGGTCGTGGTGGCGACGATGGTGTTCGCCAGCGCGGCCGGCCCGGGGCTGACGGGATACCTCATCGACGCCGGGGTCGACTACGATCTCCAGCTCGCGGCCATGAGTGTGTACGCGCTGGTCGCGGCCGCGGGCATGTGGGTCGTGTCGCGGCGGATCGCAGGCAAGTGAAGCAGGGGCTGGTCGCCACTCGAACTCGCGGGGCGGCGGGTCCCTCCCGTCGCCCCGCGCCTTCTCACGCGTTGGCCAGGCCAGCGCCGCCATGCTCCATGACGATGATCGGGCTTCCGTTCCGCACGTTGTCGTAGAGGTGGATGACGTCCTGGTTCAGGAGGCGGATGCAGCCCGACGACACGGCCTTGCCGATCGACCATGGCTGGTGCGTCCCGTGCAGGCGGTAAAGCGTGTCGACGTTGCCTTGGTGGATGTAGTGGGCGCGGGCTCCGAGCGGGTTCGTCGGCCCAGGGTCCATGCCGCCGTTGGCGATCGAGTAGGGTCTGAGCTCCGGCTGGCGCTCGACCATGGAGTCCGGCGGCGTCCAGCGCGGCCACTCGCGCTTGTAGGCCATGTGGGCCCGCCCGGACCAGGCGAAGCCCTGCCGCCCAACGCCGATCCCGTATCGCGTGGCGCGGCCAGGCGCGGTGACGTGGTAGAGGTACTTGGCCGCGGTGTCGACGACGAGCGTCCCGACGCGTTCGCTCGTGGGATAGTCGACGTCCTCCTGTCGCCAGAACACCGGATCGACCTTCGACACGTCCACCGCCGGAACGGAGAAGCGCTCGTTCGGAAGAGCTTGGTACATCAGCGGGACGGCGCGGGGCGCAGCCGGCGTAGTCGGTTCTGCGGGAGGACGGCGAGCCGGTGGAGGCGGAGCGACGGCAGGCTTCGGCGTCGCCACGCAACCTGACAGGGCCACGGCGCACAGGCCGGAGAGGAAGGCGCGTCGGGGCATCGGGGACACGGCGGGGCGTTCGGCGGCCGCAGGATCGGCGCCGACCCCGGTTGAGATCACGGGCATGGATGAGAACACTTCGAAGGCGTGAGGGTACGGGCTCGCAGGGCGAGCGCGCCATTCACGCGTGAGACGGGGAATGGGTGACTAGGCCTTCGTTCCCGTGCCCTTCGGCGGACGGTCGAGCCCATCCGGCATCCAGTGCGGCACGGCCTCCTCAACCGCGGGGGGTGGTGCGGGCGTCGCGGCGTCCGGCTCCGTCAGCATGGATACACCGAGGCGGTCGGCAACGACCTTGCAGCCCTGCACCTGCCCTTGTCCGACAAGGGTGACGGCGCTGTCCCGGGCGGTTGTCGACGAGACCGAGACGAACCGCTTGCAGGTTCCGGCATGGGCGCTCGTCGACAGCGCGAGCGTACCCTGGGCCAGGAAGCCCAAGGCCATCACGATCGTCGCCAGCCATCTCGCCCATGCATGCATGGCGCGGACCATAGAGGGCGGCGGAGCGGATGGCCACCGCCGATCGTATCGATCGAGGCTAGGCCGTATGGCTGGGTGCCCAAGACGGGCACCCAGCCATGGGCTGCCGAACCGGAAGGGACGGGACGGTCCGGCAGCCTCCTCGAGACCCGGGATACCGCGAGCGGCGGTCACCGTGTCGATCTCCGGGCCCTGCGGTTGTGAAACGGTGAGCAACACTTCCACCAACCCCACACTCACGACGCCCTTGAACATTAGAGATCACTATATTAGATTTTTCTCATGCACAAGGAGGGCACGCAGGTGGACGGCATGCAGGAGTTCGAAGCCAAGGCGAGCGAGGTCGCCGCCATCCTGAAGGCGGTCGCCAACGAGCGGCGCCTCATGCTCTTGTGCAAGCTCCTCGACATGGGCGAGGCGAACGTCGGCACGCTGGCCGACGCCGTCGGCCTGTCGCAGTCGGCGCTTTCCCAGCACCTCACCGTCCTGCGCGAGCAGGGCATCGTCGCCTACCGGCGTGAGAGCCAGACGCTCTGGTACCACATCGCCGATCCGAGGATCGAAGCGCTCTTCGGGACGCTTCAGGGCCTGTTCTGTCCGCCCAAGAATGGGGTTTAGGTGGCGCCTTCCCCGCCGACGCTTGTCGCCTGAGGAGCCACGACCATGGATCACTTCACTCCCGTGTCCGCCCTCGGTGGCGGCCTCCTGATCGGCCTCTCCGTCGCCATCCTGCTTCTGGCGAACGGGCGCATCGCCGGCATCAGCGGCATCCTCGACGGGGCCTTGAAGATCGGCGGGTCGGAGACTGGGTGGCGCCTCGCCTTCCTGGTCGGGCTGCTGGCTGCCGTCCCTGTGATGGCCCTCGCCGGATACGCCCTGCCGGTCGTGCAGGTGGGGGCGACGCTTCCCATTGTCGCGCTCGCCGGCGTCCTCGTCGGCTTTGGCACGCGCCTCGGGTCGGGCTGCACCAGCGGTCATGGCGTCTGCGGCATCGGCCGCGGGTCGGGCCGCTCGATCGTCGCGACGCTGACCTTCATGGCGAGCGCCGCCGCCACCGTCTTCGTCGTCCGCCACGTCCTCGGAGCCTGACCCATGGCCCGCATCCTCCTCGCCCTTCTGTCCGGCCTCGTCTTCGGCGTCGGGCTCGTCGTCTCGCAGATGGTCGTCCCCGAGAAGGTTCTCGGCTTCCTCGACGTGTTCGGGAACTGGGACCCGAGCCTTGCCTTCGTCATGGGCGGCGCGATCCTCGTCTCCGCGCCCGCTTTCGCCCTTGCCCGTCGCATGGGACGCCCGCTGGTCGCCCCAAGATTCGAGATCCCGACGCGCCGCGACATCGACGCCCGGCTTCTGTTCGGTGCCGTGATCTTCGGCCTCGGCTGGGGGCTCGTCGGCCTGTGCCCGGGTCCGGCGATCGCCGCGATCGGCCTGAGCCCGGTGCCCGCGCTTGTCTTCGTCGCGGCGATGGTCGCGGGCATGCTCCTGTTTCGACTGACGCTGGATCCGAGCGCCGCGGTGGCCTCTGCCGCGCCCGGGCAGGAGGCGGACGCATGACCGCCGCTCCCGTCATGCTCGCCGCCGCGACGGGCTCGGGCGGCCTCGTCGGCCTCGTCCTCGGCCTCTTCGGCGGGGGCGGCTCGATCCTCGCGGTCCCGCTCCTCGTCTACGTCGTGGGCATTGCCTCGCCGCACGTGGCGATCGGAACGAGTGCGGTCGCGGTCGCGGCCAGCGCGCTCGGCAACCTCGTGCCGCATGCGAGGGCCGGCCGGGTGAAGTGGCGCTGCGCCGCCGTCTTCGCCCTCGCCGGGGTCGCGGGCTCGCTGGCGGGCGCAGCAGCGGCCAAGGCCGTCGATGGCGAACGGCTCCTCGCCCTCTTCGGCCTCGTGATGATCGGCGTCGGCCTCGCCATGATGCGTCGCCGAGGCACGGCGGGCGATCCCGCTGTTCGCCTGACCTGGGAGAGCGCCCCCCGCCTCCTGCCGATGCTGGTCGGCATTGGGTTCGCGGTCGGTCTGTTCTCCGGCTTCTTCGGGATCGGCGGCGGCTTCCTGATCGTGCCGGGCCTCGTCCTCGCGACGGGCATGCCGCTGGCCTACGCCATCGGCACCTCACTCGTTGGCGTCGCGGCCTTCGGCGCGGCGACCGCGGGGAGCTACGCCCTCTCCGGGCTCGTCGACTGGCCCGTCGCCGCCCTCTTCGTCGCCGGCGGTCTCGTCGGCGGCTGGGCCGGGACCGCGCTCGGAACACGCCTCGCCAGCCACAAGCAGACGCTCGGCCTCGCCTTCGCCGGCCTCGTCGTTGCCGTCGGCCTCTTCATCGTCGCCAAGGGGTCCGGCGCGCTTCTCGCCTGATCCCCCCATCCGAACCCACACACTCACCGTCATGAGAACCGACATGTCGTCCCCGACACCCGATCGCCTCGCCGGCACGCCCGTCGTCACCGGCTTCTTCGACAAGCGCACGTTCAGCGTCCAGTACGTCGTCGCCGATCCCGAGACGCGGGCCTGCGCTATCATCGACCCCGTGCTCGACTTCGACCCGAAGTCGGGCGCGACCGCCACAACCTCGGCCGACGAGATCCTCGCCTTCATCGAGCGCGAGGGCTTGCGGCTGGAATGGATCCTCGACACGCACCCGCACGCCGACCACTTCTCGGCGGCCGGCTACCTGCACGACCGGACGGGCGCCCCGACGGCGATCGGCGAGAAGGTGCGCGGGGTCCAAAAGCTCTGGCAGGGGATCTATCATATCAAGGGCTGCTGCCCGGCCGACGGCTCGCAGTGGAACCGTCTCTTCGCGGACGGCGAGCGCTTCCGGATCGGCAACCTCGAGGTCGAGGTCCTGTTCACGCCGGGCCACACGCTGGCCTCGATCGCCTACCGGGTCGGCGACACCGTCTTCGTCCACGACACGCTGTTCATGCCGGACGGCGGCACGGCGCGGGCCGACTTCCCCGGGGGCAGCGCGGACGCGCTCTGGGACAGCATCCAGCGCATCCTGGCCCTGCCGGGCAACACGCGCGTCTTCACCGGACACGACTACCAGCCGGGCGGACGAGAGCCGCGCTGGGAATCGACGGTCGACGAACAGCGCCGCACGAACGTCCACCTCGTGAAGGCGCCCACGCGCGAGGCCTTCGTCAAGCTTCGCGAGGACCGCGACCGCGAGCTCGCCATGCCGAACCTCATCCTCCATTCGCTCCAGGTGAACATCCGGGGCGGTCGCCTGCCGGAACCCGAGGACGACGGACGGCGCTACCTGAAGATCCCGCTCGACGCGCTCGAAGGCGCGGCCTGGTGAACGTGAAGGAGAGACCCATGACCATACGAAGTGCGAAGGACGTCGTCGCCGAGGCCCGTGCCGGGGTGACGAGCGTCACGGCCGAGGAGGCGGCCGCCGAGGTGGGTTCGCCCGACACCGTGTTCGTTGACGTGCGCGAGGCCAACGAGGTGGTGAAGACGGGAACCGTCGCGGGGGCCGTCCATGTGCCGCGGGGCCTTCTCGAGTTCCAGGCCGATCCCTCGAGCCCCAGCCACAACCCGCGGCTCGACCCCGCCAAGCGGATCCTCCTGTTCTGCGCCTCGGGCGGTCGCTCGACGCTGGCGGCCAAGGCGCTGGCGGAGATGGGCTACGCCGACGTCGCTTCGGTCGAGGGCGGCTTCCCGGCGCTGGAGAAGGCTGGTGCCAGGACGACCTCGACCTGATCGCGCCCGGCGGGGCAGCTTCCTGCCGGCCTCGAGGGGACGGATGTCACGCTCGGCAACACCGACGTCCGTTCTTTCTCACTTGAATACTGCAACGATATTTGCAATATCGTAGGGATGAACGACGACTCAGCCGTTGCCGCCCTGTCCGCCCTCGCTCACGCCGACCGCCTCGCGGCCTTCCGGATGCTGGTTCGGGCCGGCCCGAACGGAATGCCGTCCGGGGAGATCGCCGAGGCGCTGTCCATCCCGCCGACGCGGATGAGCTTTCACCTCGCGACGCTGGAACGCGCCAAGCTTCTGCGCTCGTGGCGAGATGGGCGCCGCATCCTCTACGCGGCGAGCTACGACGACATGCGCCAGCTCCTCGCCTTCCTGACGGAGGACTGCTGTTCGGGGAACCCGGCAATCTGCGGGAACTTCGGCGCCGACCTCCTCGCCCCGTCATGCCCGTCGGAGACATGCTCGTGACCGTCACGATCTACCACAACCCCGCCTGCGGCACGTCCCGCAACACGCTGGAGATGATCCGACAGTCCGGCGAGGAGCCGGAGGTCGTCGAGTACCTGAAGGCTCCCCCGAGCCGCGAGCGGCTGATCGAACTGATCCACGCCATGGGCATCCGCCCGCGCGACCTCCTTCGCGAGAAGGGCACGCCCTACGCCGAACTCGGCCTCGGGAACCAGACGCTGTCCGACGACGCCCTCCTCGATGCCATGATGGCGCACCCAATCCTGATCAACCGTCCGATCGTCGTGACGGACAAGGGCGCCGCGCTCTGCCGCCCTTCGGAGAAGGTGCTGCCGCTTCTCGCCAACCCCGTCGCCACCTTCACCAAGGAGGACGGGGAGACTTGTCGGAGGCACCCCGGCATGATCCCGACGCTCGTCGCGACCGCCGTCGACGATCCGGCCGGCCTCGTCGGCCTCCTGTCCGCGGCGGGGCTGCCGACCGAGGACGTGGCGGAGCCCGGCCGGGTGTTCCTGCGCTACGCCACCGAGGACGGCGAGTTCGTCGGGATCGGCGGCTTCGAACCCCTCGGCGCCGCCGTCCTCCTGCGATCCATCGTCGTCGTTCCCGAGCAACGCGGGCGCGGCGTCGGCGGCGCGATCGCGGCTGACCTGATGCAGCGTGGTCGCGGGCAAGGCGCAGCCGACGCGTTCGCCTTCACGACAGGGGAACGGACCTTCCTAGCGGCGCTCGGCTTCCGCCGCGTCGAACGGACGGAGGCTCCCGCCGCGGTGCTGGCGACCCGGCAGGCCATGGGCCTGTGTTCGGCCTCGGCCGTGCTGTGGCGGAAGGAGACCGCGCGATGACAGACCCCGCCGCGCGCGACCTGCCCTCCGCGGACCTCGACCAGCTTCGCCCGATCGACGTGGACGCGCTCGCCGGCCCCGGCGCACCGACGCACCCGCCGCGCATCCTCGTCCTCTACGGCTCGATCCGCGAGCGGTCCTATTCCCGCCTCCTGTCCGAGGAGGCCGGCCGCCTGCTTCGCTGGTTCGACTGCGAGGTGCGCACGTTCGACCCTCGCGGTCTGCCGCTTCCCGATGGGGCGGAACCCGACCACCCGAAGGTGAAAGAGCTACGCGACCTAGCCGACTGGTCCGAGGGCATGGTCTGGGTCAGCCCGGAGCGCCACGGCGCTATGACGGCCATCATGAAGGCGCAGATCGACTGGATTCCCCTGGCCCTCGGCGCCAAGCGTCCGACGCAGGGCAAGACGCTCGCCGTCATGGAGGTGTCGGGCGGCTCGCAGTCCTTCAACGCCGTGAACCAGATGCGCATCCTCGGCCGCTGGATGCGCATGGTGACGATCCCCAACCAGTCGTCGGTGCCGAAGGCCTTCCTCGAGTTCGACGAGGCGGGGCGCATGAAGCCGTCCGCCCTCTACAGCCGCGTGGTCGACGTCTGCGAGGAACTGGTGAAGTTCACCCACCTCGTACGCGGCCGCTCGGACCACCTGACGGATCGCTACTCCGAGCGCGTCGAGAGCGCCGAGAAGCTGTCCGAGCGCGTCAACCAGCGCACCCTCTGATCCTCTTGTCTCCGGACCGTCCATGCTGGCCCTCGCGATCTTCGTCGCCACCCTCGTCCTCGTCATCTGGCAGCCGAGGGGCCTCGGCATCGGGTGGTCGGCGCTCGCCGGCGCTGCCGTCGCGTTGGCGACCGGCGTCGTCGGCTGGGGCGACGTCGGGACGGTCTGGAAGATCGTGTGGGACGCGACGTTCACCTTCGTCGCGCTGATCGTCATCTCGCTCGTCCTCGACGAGGCCGGGTTCTTCACTTGGGCGGCTCTCCACGTCGCCCGCTGGGGCGGAGGCAACGGGCGGCGGCTGTTCCCGCTCGTCGTTCTGCTGGGTGCGGCGATCGCCGCCGTCTTCGCCAACGACGGGGCAGCGCTGCTTCTCACCCCGATCGTGCTCGCCATCCTCCTGCGCCTCGACTTCCCGCCGGCCGGGGCGCTCGCCTTCGTCGTCGCCTGCGGGTTCGTCGCCGACACGACCAGCCTGCCACTCGTGGTGTCGAACCTCGTCAACATCGTCACCGCGAACTTCTTCGATGTGTCCTTCGGCCGCTACGCCGCGGTCATGGTGCCGGTGAACCTCGTCTCGCTGGCGGCGACGCTCCTCGTCCTTTGGGCGTTCTTCCGGAAGGACATCCCGGCGACCTACGACGTGGGCCGGCTCGAAGCCCCCGGCAGCGCCATCGGCGACCCGGCCGTGTTCCGCACCGCGTTCCCGCTCCTCGGGCTCCTGCTCGTCGCATACTTCGTGACGGGGCCGCTCGGCGTGCCGATCGCGTTTGTCACCGGCGCCGCCGCCCTCGTCCTCATGGCGGTCGCGGGACGGTGGTTCACCGGCGGGCGCGGTGCGGTGATCGACCTGTCGAAGGTCCTGCGCGGGGCGCCGTGGCAGATCGTCCTGTTCTCGATCGGCATGTACCTCGTCGTCTACGGCCTCGGGAACGCTGGCCTGACCGACATCGCGGCAGGCGCCCTGCGCTGGCTCGCCGACCGGGGCACGTTCATCGCCACCGTCGGCACGGGGTTCGTAGTGGCGGTGCTCGCCTCCGTCATGAACAACATGCCGGCGACCCTCGTCGGGGCGCTCGCCATCGATCGGGCCGACGTAGGGCCCCTGACCCGCGAGCTCATGGTCTACGCCAACGTCGTCGGGAACGACCTCGGCCCGAAGCTCACGCCGATCGGCTCGCTGGCGACCCTCCTGTGGCTGCACGTCCTCGCGGGCAAGGGGCAGCGGATCACCTGGGGCCAGTATATGAAAGTCGGTCTTGTCCTGACCCCGCCCGTGCTCTTGGCGACGCTCGCCGCCCTCTGGGTGTGGCTGCCGCTCGTCTCGTCGCGGTGAGCAGCCCGCGAGGCCCTTGGGCGGATATCGCCGCCCTCGGGGTCAGCCAGATCGTCGGCTACGGGACCCTCTACTACAGCTTCGGCATCCTCGCCCCCGCGATGGCGCAAGACATCGGGTGGCCGACCGAATGGGTGTTCGGCGCTCTCTCGGTCGCGCTGCTCGCGGGCGGGCTGGTCGCCCCTTGGACGGGGCGCTGGCTCGACCACTTCGGCGCCGGTCGCGTCATGGCCGCGGGCTCCGTCGCGGCCGCCGTTGCGCTGGTCGCCGCTGCCCTTGCTCCCGCTGCCCCCGCCTTCGTCCTCGCCCTCGTCGCCATCGAGGTCGCGTCCACCTTCGTCCAATACGGGGCGGCGTTCCCGCTGCTGGTCCAGCGTCACCCGGAGACGGCGCAGCGGAGCATCCTTACCCTCACCCTGATCGCCGGGTTCGCCTCGACCCTGTTCTGGCCCCTGACGACATGGCTTCACGGGACGATGTCGTGGCGGGAGGTCTATCTCGTCTTCGCGGCCATGAACCTCGCGGTCTGCCTCCCCATCCACCTGTGGCTGGCCCGTCGGCCGAAGGCCTCGGAGCTCCTGGTGGCCGGAATTGAACCTGTTGCCCCCGTCGCCCCGGCATGGGGCCTCGTGCCGCCGCATCTCCGGTCCCGGGCCTTCCTCCTGATGGGGGTCGCCTTCGCCTTCCAGAGCCTCGTGGTCTCGTCCGTTCTGGTCCACATGCTGCCGATCCTGTCCGCGCTTGGGCTGGGCCTCGCGGGCGTCATGGTCAGCGCCGTGTTCGGGCCGGCGCAGGTCGCGGGCCGCTTCACCCTCATGGTGTTCGGGCGGGACCTGTCACCGCTGGCGCTCGCGGTGATCTCCGCAGCCCTTCTGCCTGCCTCGCTGGTCCTCCTCGCGGCCACTGCGCCATCGCCCGTCGGGGCTGCCGTCTTCGCCGCCCTGTTCGGCCTCGGGAACGGCCTCTACAGCATCGTCGGAGGCACCCTGCCGCTCGCGCTCTTCGGGCCAGAGGGGTACGGCGCGTTGCAGGGGCGGGTCACGTCCATACGGCTGATCGTCGGGTCAGCGGCGCCGTTCGCCTTCGCTCTCGCGACGGACTGGATGGGCGTCGGCGGCGGCCTGCTGGTCACGGCGCTCCTCGGCTGCGGGGCGGTTGTTGCCTTTGCCTCCGTCAGACTCCTCGTCAAGGAAGCAGCCTGCGCACCCTCGAACGCGTCGACGGATGTCAGCTCTAACGCGTAACTGCTCCAGAGCGGACAGTCACCTTTCCACCTTCAAAGGCGATCGGCGTTGCGGAAACGGGGATGCTAAGGCGGTCCATCCTCCATCGTCCCATTCGAGACGACGGAGTCTCGTCGTGCGTCCTCCGAGGCTGCAATTCTCAAGCAGCGGTATACGCTCTGATCGCATAGACCAAAAGTCTGACAAGGCTTATTTGCCGTTCCTTTACCAGCAGTCGGAATCATTGGAACGCGATCTACCGATCGTTATGAACCCCTATGCCAAAGATCGGCTCACGCGACTCACGCTTGTATGAGACCGAGGATACGACCGTGCTGCAAGAGATCACCGAGACGCGCCTGATGCCCGCCGACATGAAGGCGCTCGATAAGCTTGTCGCACGCGTGGCAATCGCGCCAGACGGGACGATCCTGCGCACCAATGCCCTGTTTCTGGAACTCTTCGATTATCGCGCCTGGGACCTGGCGGGACGCAGCCGCACCATTCTCCTGCCTGAAGCGACAACGGATGGGGCCGTGGACGGCTGTGGAGGCGAGGACGCCGTGACGCGTGCGATCGAGCGTGGCGAGCCCTACACGGGCGAGGTGCGCCGCGTGCGCCGCGACGGCACGCCCTTCTGGGCCGAAGCCAGCTTCGTGCCCATCCACGATGGGAATGGCGCACTCCAG
This sequence comes from Aureimonas endophytica, assembly GCF_014642635.1. GTDB lineage: Bacteria > Pseudomonadota > Alphaproteobacteria > Rhizobiales > Rhizobiaceae > Plantimonas > Plantimonas endophytica. The sequence goes on along the minus strand of NZ_BMIQ01000007.1, from coordinate 121,674 downwards.
GAGATCGTCGTGTTCCTGCGCGACATCACCGCCAAGCGGCAGCGCTCGGCCGACGAAGGCGGCCAGATCGCTGCCATCAACACCTCACAGGCCGTCATCCACTTCGCCATGGACGGCACGATCTTGGATGCCAACGCGCTGTTTCTCCAAGCCACCGGCTACGATCTCACGGAAATCCAAGGCCGCCATCACCGCCTATTTGTGGACCCCGCCGAGGCCGCGAGCGAGGAATACGCCGCGTTCTGGAAGCGGCTGGCCGCCGGTCACCACGGCGAGGGCGAGTATCGTCGCCTTGCCAAGGACGGACGTCCGGTTTGGCTGCGCGCCACGTACAACCCGATCCTCGACGTCAACGGGCGCCCCTTCAAGGTGGTGAAGTACGCGACCGACGTCACGGCTGAGAAGCTGCGCCAGGCCGATCACGAAGGGCAGATCGCCGCGATCCACAAGTCGCAATGCGTGGTCAGCTTCGCTATGGACGGCACGATCACGGACGCCAATGACCACTTCCTTCGCGCAACCGGCTACCGGATGGAGGAGATCGAGGGGCGCCATCACCGCATGTTCGTCGATCCCTCCTACGCCCATTCGCTCGACTACGAGGTCTTCTGGAGCGACCTGTGCGAGGGGCACCATCGCGGCGGCGAGTTCAAGCGTCGCGCCAAGGACGGTTCGGAACTCTGGCTGCAAGCGACCTACAACCCGGTGTTCGACCAGGACGGGGTGCCGTTCAAGGTGGTGAAATATGCCACCGCCATCACCCGCGAAAAGCTGCGCCAGGCCGACCACCAGGGTCAGATCGCGGCGATCCATAAGTCGCAGGCCGTTGTGTCCTTCGCCCTCGACGGCACGATCCTCGACGCCAACGACAACTTCCTCCAGCTCACCGGCTACCGTCTGTCGGAAGTGCGCGGCCGGCATCACCGCATGTTCGTCTCAGCCGCCGAGCGTGAGAGTGCGGACTACGCCGCTTTCTGGACGGACTTGGCCGCCGGCAACCACAGAAGCGGCGAGTTCAAGCGTCTTTGCCGCGACGGGCGCGAGGTGTGGCTCCAGGCGAGCTACAACCCGATCTTCGACATGAACGGGCGCGTCTTCAAGATCGTCAAGACCGCGAGCGACGTGACGGCCGAGAAGTTGCGCCAGTCGGACCACGAGGGTCAGATCGCAGCGATCGCCAAGTCGCAATGCGTCGTATCGTTCACGATGGACGGCACGATCACGGACGCCAATGCAAACTTCCTCGAGGCCATGGGCTACACGCATAACGAGGTCGTGGGTCGTCACCACCGCATGTTCGTCGATCCCAGCATGGCCGAGAGCGACCAGTACCGTCAATTCTGGGAGGACCTTCGCCAGGGTCAGTTCTTGTCGTCGAAGTTCCGCCGCACCGCCAAGGACGGTCGCGAGGTCTGGATCCAGGCGAGCTACAACCCGATCCTCGACCTGAACGGTCAGCCCTTCAAGGTCGTGAAGATCGCGACCGACATCACCGCCGATGTGCAGCTCGCCGAAAACCTGACCCGGGCTCAGCGCGAGGTGGTGCAGGACCGCCTGACAGGGCTACCGAACCGCCTCGGCCTGTCGCGCTTCATGGACGAGGCTCTGGCCGAGCCGGACGGAACGCTCTCAGTCCTTTATCTCGATCTCGACCACTTCAAGCCGATCAACGACACTTTCGGACACCATGTCGGCGACCACGTGCTGCGCGAGATTGCGGCGCGTCTCAAGCTCACGTTGTCGGTCGATCAGATGGCAGCCCGGGTCGGAGGTGACGAGTTCGTCGTGGTGGCGCCGAACCTGTCGCGTGAGGCCGCAGCCGAGTTGGCTGGTCGGCTCATCGCGGCGGTCAGCGATCCGATCCGTCACGAGAAAACGAGCCTGACCGTTGGTCTGTCGATTGGCATCGCACAGGCGCCGGTGGACTCGGTGGACGCCGAGGAACTGCTGCGCCACGCCGACGTCGCGCTCTATCGTTCCAAGGGCAGCCATCGCGGCACCCACACGTTCTTCTCGGACGCCGTCTCGTCTGAGGAAACGGTGGCAAGCCGCCACCTAGCCCATGAGATGCAGTTCGGCATCAAGGCTGAGCAGTTCGAGCTCTTCTTCCGTCCCCGCTTCACCGCCGAGGACCGTGTGCTGGAAGCGGTCGAGGCTCAGATCGAGTGGAACCATCCCGAGCGCGGACGCATGACGGCGCCCGCCTTCATGCTGCTGGCGGAGTCGAGCGGTCTCGTGGTGCCGCTCGGCGACTGGGCGTTGCGCGCGGCCACCAAGGCAGCCGCCTCCTGGCCGCTCGTCACCGTATCGGTTCCCGTCTCCTCGGTGCAGATGCTGAGCGGCGACCTTCCGGGCTCCGTCGCTCTGGCCCTACGTGAGACGGGCCTTCCGGCCTCACGGCTCGAGCTACAGATCGCCAAGGGCTTCGGGCGCCTCGACCTAGACCGCATCCGCGCGGACCTCGCCACTTTGCGCGAGATGGGGGTGCGCGTCGTTGTCGAGGGCCAGGTCGTCGGCGAGGACCTGACAAGCGGGCGCGATGGCTGGCCTGTCGATCATGTCCTGATTGACGCCAAGACGCGCAGTGACTTGGAACGCATCGGGCACGCGAGCGTCGCGGAAATTGCGCGCCTGGAACGCACGCTGGGTCTTGGCCGAAACGGCGACAGCCAAGCGGACGATGACGATGCGATCCGCGACATCCTCACGCTTCGTCTTGATCGCAACGCCAAACTCGTGGCCTTCCTGTCAGCCGAGCCGCGTCCTGCGGACGCCATGCGCCGACTCCTCGCGAAGTCCCTTTGAGGCGCAGCCGGACCCATGCTGCTGCGGATTACGATACAACAGGCTCGGGTGGGCATGTTCGTCCACCGCGTCGACGGCAACTGGCTCGATAGTCCGTTCTGGACGCGCAGCTTCAAGCTGGCGCAGCCAAGGGACCTTGTTCGTCTGCGACAGAGTGCCATCACGAGCCTCGTGATCGATCTGTCGAAGGGGGTCGGTCCCTTGAAGGCCTCATCGGCGCTCGCACTTGGCGGGAGCCGGCGCGTCGCCGCACAGCGGGCCGCCCCCACATCCCGCCTCCCGACGTCGGAGGAGCGCGAGCTGCGCCGCGCGGCCGCCATGCTGCACCGGACCACGCGCAAACTGCGCACGCTGTTCGAGACGGTGGGGGCAGGCGACGGGCTCGACACAGCCGTTGTGCACGAGGTCGTCGCCGACATCGAGACGGCGGTGCGCGAGCGCCCGCGCGCGCTTCTGACCATGACGCGGCTGAAGTCGAAGGACGAGTATAGCTACCGCCACTCCGTCGCGGTCTGCGCGCTGGTCACGCACTTTGCTCGGTTCCTCAGCCTCGACGCACAGACCATCCAGAACCTCAGCATCGCGGCTCTTCTCCACGACATCGGCAAGATCACGATCCCGTCCGAGCTCCTGGGCAAGCCGGGTAAGCTGACGGGCGAAGAGATGGCGCTCATGCAAACCCATCCGCAGGCGAGCTACGACCTCCTCCAGGACGAGCGGGACCTGCCCGACTTAGTGCGCGATCTGTGCTTGCATCACCATGAGCGTATCGACGGTCGCGGCTATCCGTCCGGCCTAGCGGGCGCTGCCATCTCGCTGCCGCTGCGCATTCTATCGATCTGCGACGTCTACGACGCCGTGACTTCGATACGCCCTTACAAGGACCCTTGGTCGACCAAGACGGCGCTGGCCCGCATGTCGCGCTGGCACGGCCAGTTCGATCCGGTGCTGCTTCTGCGCTTCTTCCAAAGCATCGGCGTTGCCGAGCAGGACTTACGAAAAGCCGGCGCCGATCTCGGCCCCCGAGCTGCCTGACTAAAACGCGATCCCTCATTCAGTGGGTGCCATTCCACAACAACAACCGCGTCCTACGCGTCCGCTTTCTTTGCCAAGGTCACACGAAGCGGACCGTCGCCTTTCCACCCAAGCTCGTCACGAAGAAATTCGTTACGTCTTCCGCACGGGCGCCCGGTCGGGGCGGTTCACTCGTCCATGTAGCCGTCGTCCGCCGACCCCGCCTCCGGCCCCTCCATCGCCGCCAGGATGGCACGGTCTAGGCTTGCGCGGGCCGACTTCGGCAGCTTGGCGGCTTTGAGCCCCGCGGAGACCCGGCTCTCCATCGCGGCGCCCGCGAAGAAGGGGTACGGGGGAACACCTAGGCTCATCCTGGCTTGAAGGTCGGCGACCGATGCCGCGACGTCGAGCGCCGCGCACTCGGCCAGCCCTCCGGCCCCGCCCTTGGCCTTGGGCGACCGGTAGCAGGTCCGGACGGCATCCGCGGCCGCGCTGATCCCGCCCTCGCGATAGATAGCCCCGAAGCGCTCGACGCCGCGCGCAGCCCCTACCTTCGTAGCGCGATCGAGGTCGGGGCCGGCGACGGCGGCGGTGGACGACAGCGCGAGAATAGCGAAGAGGGATACGCGGGCGGCGTGGCGCATGGAGGCTCCTGTCTGGTGGAGCCGCCACCTTCGCACGGTGCCCCCTACCGCGAGTTGCCCGGATCGTTCGCATTGTCGCGACCCCGTCGCGGGCGGGATCGGCGTGACGGCCGCCACCACATCCGCGCTTGACGCCCGCGAGCACCGGCGACAGCCTGAAATGGATACCCCCGCGTCATCGCGCTGCCAGGCGCTCGGCGGGGGTCCATAGAGGCGAGAGAATCATGGCGTCCATGCTGGATGCCGTCAATCTATTGGCGGCACACGTTTGACTTGCGGGCTGGGACATACCCCAGCCTCCCCGACGCCCCACTCTGTCCAAATCGCGTGTCAACAATTTGGGTCCGCCTCGCTACCCGCGTCCGTCCGCGAGTTCGAGACGCGCTGGGAAGAGGAAGCCTGGGTCCGCGCCGTCGTAGCGGACTGCAAGCAGCCGTCTCGCGGCCCCCTGAAGCCCGGAGCGGAACTCTTCGTAGCCGCTGCTGCCAGCCGCCGCGACCTGATCCATCGGCGGCTTGCGATCGGCTTCCAGCACTTCGGCGGAGAGGTCGCGGGCGAGTACCGCGACGCCTTCATCGAACAGGGCTTGCGATCCGCCCGGCACCACGTCCTGCGCCGGCTCGTTCACGCGATCCCGCGGACGAGCAGGATGCAGGTTGGGCGCGACAAGGGCGCGGTCTGGTCCACCGACTCCAAGCTCCTCGGGCTGGACGAGCCATACGTTCACGTCAACGGCACCGTCCGCGCGGTCCTGCGGATCGACCTCGACCGCATCTTCGAATCGTGGGGCGACCTCTACCTCGCGGTCGAGGAACTGGCGCTGCCGTGCTTGCCGTCCGTCGTCGTCGGCCGCGAGGACGATAAGGGTCGCGTAAGGCGCCCGCACGTCCTGTTCTTTCTGCCCTACGGAGCCGGCGTCTGGTTCTCGGACGATCCGCGTTGCCGCCGGGACATCATGGACCTATGGCGCGGCGTGCTCGCCGGGATCACGCGCGCCTTCCTCCCGCTCGGCGCCGACCCCGGCGGCCTGTCGAACCCGACCAAGATCAAGAACCCCTTGAGCCCGTTCTGGGACATCCGGGTTTGGAACGAGACCGTGTTCCCGACCCTCGGAGAGTGGGCGGAATGGGTGGACACGTCCCGACGTCGACGCGACCTCGCCAAGGAGGCTGCGGCCGGCCTCTCCGGCATGACGAAGAAGGCGTCCAACGCGCTTTTCACGGATATTCAGGCGCTCGCCTTCGAGGCGTTGAGAACGTGGCACCGTGCCGGCGATGCCGACTACGTGCGCGCAATCCTGATGAAGGACCGCGATGCCATCGCCGAGCGGCTGTTCCGCGAGTTCGTCGGAGGGGCGAGTGCCAGCGCCGGGAATCCGAAGCAGGCTCAGGCGATTCTCTACCGGGTGACGACCTACGCAGCCGACCACTGGGACCCCTCGAAATGCTCGCTCCGGGCAGCTCGCGACGTCGGCGCTTGCGCCGAGGCGGTGGCGCAGCTCAACGGCACGTCCGCACGACAGGCGGTGGGTGCCCGCCACACCCATGCTACGCGCCGCAGCCGTTCGGCCGACGCGATCCGCGAGGCGATCGACGCGGCCCGCGCCGCTGGGGAGCCGGTCACCGTCTCAGGTATCGCGCGCTGCGTCGGCAAGGACCGCAAGACCGTCCGGGCGAACTGGCCTTCCGGTGAGCCTGCGGCCTGAGGGGTGGGGAGTATGGTCTATAGTAAAAAAGCAGGGATGGTTCTCGGTACCGGATCACACTCTTCCCGTCGAACGCATTTCCCTCTCAACCGCCTGGGCTGCCTCGCCGTTGTGTCGTCTGCGCTGGGCCATCGACTGGCGTCCCACTCGGAGAGTGGTGGAAGGGCAAGGCGACGAGGCGCAACCACGTCCACTCGCGCTCAGCGCCGCCGTCGGCACCAGTGCAACGCTATCGAATCCTTCGATACGTACATTATCTGTCCGTTACGCCGATCCACCGCAAGTCCTAGGTTAAAATCTAGTTGTTCTGGATTGCGTCGCTTCGACTACGGCAAGGATTCAAGTTCAGTTCGACGCACTGGGCGTACTGTCAACAATTCCGCGCCAACGGATAAGTTCGTTACGGATCGAGGAAACTTCCCGCAGACACTAGGGGTGTTTGTCTGCGGGAAGTTTCATGCTCGATCTTCTTCATTTTCGATCGCTTACCCGGTTGACGCCCGTTTCGATCCACGCCACGTTTTGTGGAGAGACACATGACGGAGCGACAAACGATGAACGAGACCGACAACCTTCCCCCTGCCCGCCGCTGCGGGGCCATGCCGATCGGGGAGCGGGCGATGACGGATGCGGAGCGCTCCCGCCGCTACCGCCGTCGGCATTCCACCACCCGCCTTCTCCGGCTTCCGGCCGAGCCCGCAGATCGTCTCACCGCTGAAGCTGATCGTCTGGGCGTCGAGGTTGGGGCGGTCCTCGCGCAGGCCCTGGCAGCGATGGACGGACGCTGCGGCGCGGCTTGAGGCTGCCGCTCCTCCGACTCCTCCACTCATGGGAGCGGTCGGATGAGGGGCAGCTACCGTCCCTTCGACAACCATCATAGGAGGCATTGATGGAAGCAGACTTCACGAAACCCGACGCGAGGACCGTGTGCGTGCTCCTGGCTACGGGCGCCTACGACGCGCTGTCCGAGTACGGCTTGGAATCCAAAGAGGACGCCTGGGACCTGCTCGACGACCACCAGCGCGTCGTCGTCCTTGCAGAGCAGCCGATGCTGTGGCTGGAAGGTTTCGAGCACGCCCGGACCGGGGTGCAGCTCGAGAACGTGCCGGGCGTGCCGTTGGGCTGGACGACCTACCTCTGGGCCGACAACGGTAACGTGGGCGCTTACTTTCGACACGTCGACGGATCGTTCGAAGATGCCGTTCAGTGCGAGTCGAAAAGACTGCTGAAGTCGCTCAACTACGAGCAGTACCTGACTGAGCCTGAGCGCGTTGCGTCGGACCTCTGGCGGTGGGTCGCGTCCCGACGCCGGGCAGCCTGACCACGGGCGGGCATTGTGCCCGCCCTTCTTCCGACCGCCGCGCAGCGCGACCGTCGGGAGAAGGGCAAAGCCTTCCAACACAGGACACATCAATGGCCATTCATAACGCGGGCGACACTACGTCGCCCCGAACGATTTCGCTCGAGTTCCTGACGCTCGTGACCGGAGAGACGCTGCGGATGGAGCGGACCGACGTGGAGGATCACGTCGTCGAGAAGCTGAAGCCGGTCGTCCTTGACGGAGGCGGACCGGTCCTCGGATGGGACGTCCGCATGGTCCCTTGCTGCGAGCCCGGAGGCGCGGCCTTCGAGATCTGGAGGGAGGATGTTTGGATTTCCTCCTGCTGTGTCGCCTGGAGCGAGGAGGCCGCCCCCGGGATGTGGCTGGTCACCCAGGCCTTGGCCGAGCCGGCGCTCGGCTCCGTTCCGACTGAAGCCCCCAGGGGGCTGCCCTGGCTCACCTCCGTCATGATGCCCGACGCCAGAAGGACCAGCTTTCTGTTCGTTCTCGGGGCTTCCGACCTCGAGCAGTCCCTCGCCTGGACGATCATTGAATGCGCCGACGAATTCGAGCGCAGCTCGCAGGCGCTACTCGAGAACCTGCCTTTCGCCGATCCCCAAGAGGCCGGCCGACGACATGCCGTTCGGCGAAACTAAGGCTGAGGCGCTGGCGGCGTTCGCGTCAAACCACGGAGATCGCTGACATGCAGTCGATCATCGAGATCACGGTCGAGCACCTCGAACGGAGCGGCCCAGCCTGGGGCGCGCCGCTTCACACCTCGAATTCCGATGAGCCGCGCACCGCGGCTATCGGCCTCTTCCCTTCCGGGGGGCTCGAACTCCTGCCGGACATCACGGACCCCTACAGCCCTGCACAGGGCGGGTTCGCGAAGGCGCTTATTCCGCTCTACGGCGGCATTCGCCGCGATGCCTTGGTTGCGCTCCTCCGCCGCCTCGTGCCCGATCTTGGGACGATCCTCGACGGTGCGGAGGACGGCGCCTTCACCAAGGAGGCCTTGGAACTCCTGGAGAACATCAGGACCGAAGCGGGAAGGCGTGGGTTCGGCGAGGACGGCGCCGCCAGCATCGAGCACTTCCACTACTACGTCGGAGATACGGTGAGCGACCTCGGCATCGCGCCGGACACGACCGATGATGACCTCGCCCGGATCGAGGCCACGCTCAGGGCCAATGCCATCGCGCAGGAGGTCATGCTTGTGGGCAACGTCCGCGCCTTCCTGCGGGAGGTCCGGGAGAACGCTGCCGAGATCGAGAACGCCTGACGATCTGGGCGGGCACCCAGCCCGCCCCTCTCCCGGCTGCCGCGCAGCGCGACGGCTCGGAGAGGGACGGCCAGAACCCTCGAACCAGCCACAAGGAGGCACACTATGGGCATCAAGAAGGTCGTCGGCGGACTGCGCTACGACACGACCAAGGCCGAGGCAGTCTGCCGCTACGAACGCGGCTACCCCCGCGACTTCGAGTACGAGGACACCACGCTCTACCGCACGTCCGGAGGCCGCTTCTTCCTCGCTGGGGAAGGTGGCGCGCGGTCCCGATGGGCCGAGCGGGTGAGTGGCGGCCTACAGGGCGGCGAAGGCCTGATCCCCATCACCGTCGAGGGGGCCCGTGAGTTCGCGGAGCAGCATGCCGACGCCGAGACGGTGGAGCGGTTCTTCGCGGTCGAGGGCGCCTGACGATCCGGGCGGGCACCATGCCCGCCCTTCTCCCGGCCGCCGCGCATTGCGACGGCCCGGAGAGGGACGGCCAAGACGGCACCACTCGCACCCCGACAAGAGGCAGCATGGACGAGCAGCAGACCACCATCACCCAGGTCCACGACCTAAGGCAGGCCATCCGGGACGGCATCGCGTCCGGGGCCATCAACGCCCGCAACGACGCGCCCACCATCCGCGAATTCTACCGCGTCTCCGCCGAGATCACCGACGAGGAGATCGACGCGGCGCATGTCGCGGAACTGCACAGCGAGTTCGCTCCTGTCCTGCTCCTGACGCTCGGCGGCACGGTGCACGTCCAGTCGGACCAATTCGACGACGAGGACGCGATCGCCGATGCCGCGCGCCAGCTCTCGGAGATCGGAGGGGAGCCAGTCACCGTCGAACGGGTGCCCGACCGCCAGCGCCAGGAGGGTGATTTCGTGGCCGTGCGGATGCCCGAGGGCACCTACGAGGCTCATGACCATGACCTCGTAGCGCGCTTCGGCATTGAGGTCGGGACCTACCGCCAGCGATCCGCTGCCGAAGCCGCCGCCTGACGACGACCCCGGCGGGCCACAGCCCGCCGCCTTCCACCAAGCCGCCGGTCATCGGCCCGGCGGCTTGGTGGGGAGCGGTTCCCCGGAGAGACCCATGGAAAAGACGATCGAGAAGGTAGCGGCAGCATACGCGTTGTCCGCGCACGATGACGTGCATGCCAACGGACGAACCTACGTCAACGACCGCTTCTCGTCGGTCGAGGAGTTCGTCCAGTTCGAGTTCGACGGTGATGCATCCGACGAAGCCGACAAGCTCGCGGCCCGCTTCGGCGTGTCGCGGGAGGAGGCCCGACAGGCATTGGAAGCGGCTATCGCCGACGTCGACCTTGGCTACGTGAACGCAGCTTGGCGCGAGGAGTGGCTCGACACGACCGCCTCGGAAATGGCCGGGCGCGATGCCGAGGAATGGGTTTCGGCTTGCTACGACGAAGAGGGCTTCGACCCCTCCAACGCCGCGTACTGTGAGGACGAGACGTACCAGCCCGAACTCCGCGCGGCCTTGGCCGAGGCGGGCTTCCTCTCGGAACTGACCCCCGCAGATGCGGCGCTCTACGAGGACACCTTCCAGGCGCGCGTGAACGTCCTGGTGGCCCAGCGCGACAGAGAGGCCGTCGAGGCCGCGGTAGGGTCGATGGCATCGGAACATGTCGAACGGCTGTACGCCCTCATGTTCGAGGAGGTCGGGGACGAAGCACCAGGTGCCGGGAAGCGGCTGAACGAGTTTGTGCTCGCCGGCATCTTCCACGAGGTGATCGAGGCGGCCTTGGAGGCGCGCTAGGCGCCGGCGGGCTACGGCCCGCCGCTCCCCACCAAGCCGCCGCGACGACCGCGGCGGCTTGGTGGGGAGCGGTTCCCCGGAGAGACCCTTATGGACATCGAGAGAGATTTGACGCCCTCGGGCGAGGGCGAGCGGCCGCCCTATGCCGACAAGTGGGACAGCCTGTCCGACTGGATGCGCGTGAACCTGCGCTCCCGGGACGCGCGCTACTGGTCGGACGCGTACCCCCACACGATGACCGGCATCGCCGTCGAGCACGTCGCCGGCGTGCCGCGCGGCTGGACCGTCCACCTGTGCGTGGACGACGGCGAGGCGGTCGCGATGTTCTACCCGCCCGCCGGGCAGCCGGGCACGGTGTCGGTCGTGAGCCGGGCCGACGACATCGCGGCGAAGATGGACCTCTACCGTCGCTACCTCTGGGAGCCGCGCGACCTCGCCGCCGACATGTGGGAGCAGGGCGAGCAGGAGGCGGCACGATGACGAAGCCGGCAGACCTCCTCAGGTACATCGACCGCCCCGGCTACGAGCGCGCCTGCGCCGAAGCCGGAACCGTGCCGCTGCCCGACCACGAGACCGCCCGGCTGGCCGAGACCGGGTACGAGCGACTGGCGGATCTCGCGTCCGCCGGCGCCCCGATGGCTGCGAGGGCGGCCCTCGCCACGCACCTCCGCCGGGGCTGGTCGCTCCACAGCGGCCAGGCGGAGACGACCCCGGTCGGGACGCCGCTTCTCGAAGGGGTGATGTGATGACTGACGACCAACTCGACGCCGTCATCCGCCAAGCGCTGGCCATCCGCTACGGCCAGGCGCCCGTCCATGCCGCGGCAGCCGCCGTCGCCCTCGGCGTCGCGGTGCGCACCGACCTCCGTCTCACGCACTGGACGCACGAGACCGGCGGCGAGTGGAGCGCCGCGATGGTCGGTGCCGCCGACCCGCGCGAGGCCGACGCGGACGACGACGGCTCCGGCCGCGAGCGGCCGAGGCTGCTCCTCACCGTTGCACCAACGACGAGCGGCTGGCGGGCGACGGTGGAGAAGGGTCTGGCCGTCGTTCCGGGCGGCGACATGCCGCCTCTGGCCGACGCGATCGAGGACACGATCGGCGCCGCGATGGCGCGGGCCGCGCGCGATGCCTGGATGCTCGTCCATCGCGATCCGGCGCTCGCCGCAGGAGGATGCTCATGACCACGTACTCCGATCTGCGGAAATCGCTCTGGCAGGAGATGCGCGAAGCCGAGGACGCGTATCTCAAGCTGCGCGACGAGGCCGGAGCCTCGGACGACGACCTCGCGCTCGGGCGGCGTTGCCACGAGGCCATCACCGTCGCATGGAGACTGGCGGGAATCCTCGCCGACGAAGTCTGACCTGGACGCCCGAACGGCCGCGCCGCACGCTGGTCTCTCGACCACCAAGGAGGCCCCCCATGCTGCCGATCGTCCTGACCAACGCCCTCCACCGCCGCCCCTGGACGCGGCGCCTCGTCCTCGCCGCGGGCTACCTCGGCGGGACCGTCGCGCTCGCCTACGGCGGCCTCCTGTTCTGGACGGGCAGCATGAATGACGCGATGGAGTCTGGCTGGTGGATGGTCGGCGGGATCGCCGCGTGGCACTACACCGCGGAGGCCCAGACCCTATCCCAGCGCGAGCGCAGGGCCGCGTTGCCTGCTGTCAGCAAGCCCGATCCGATCGAATCCTAAGCCGCCTGGACGCCGTTCCGTAACGCCTCTACGGCATCCTCGGTCGCGGGCGCCGATGCCCAAGCGCGAGCGTCGCCGACACGTCGGCGAGGCAGCTACCCCCGGCCGGGATGCCGCTGGTCGAGGCCGGAACGGCCGCCGGGGCGGCCAGCAGATCGAGGAAACGACCATGGGACAGGCAGCCATCCAGATCACCGCAGGCATCCGCAGCCGCTGGGTCCGCGCGCTGGCGGTCATGGGGCTGATGGCCCTGCCGCCCGTCATGCTCCTGAGCGCCCCCGTCGTGGTCTACGCCGTCTGGAAGGCCCTCTACGGCTAAGGCCGGCAGGGTTCGCCGGGAACGACGAAGGGCGCCCGCATGGGGCGCCCTTTCGCATGTCTGCCGCGTCCTCGAGCACCTAGGCCGCCGCTCCGGGGCCGCCGGCCGCCGTCGCCGCAGCCTTCGCCCCGAGCTTCATCCCGGCCTTCGCGCCGTGCCCGCCGTCCTCTGACCCGCCGCCCGTCCTGCCGGACCCTCCGCCGCCCGGCTTCGGAACGTGGCGGGCGCCGCCCGTGACCCCGGCGACGACCGTGTTCCCGGCGTCGTCGTCGCCCCACGACGAGGCGCTGTAGCCGATGAACTCGGCGACCTTGGCGGGCATCTGCGTGACCATCCGGTACGACCACTGGATGATGGACCACTGGACGTAGAGCATCACGACGACGGACACGATCACCCCGACCGCCCCGATCGTCTGGCCCGCCTGCGAGGACTTGAAGGCGGCGTTGTAGCCTTCCAGGAAGGCGTTGAGGATCACCGCGTTCATCATGTGCATGGCGACGAAGGCGCCGACGGTCACGATCGGTCGGAGCATCACGCCGACCAGCAGGGAGACGTAGCCCTGACGCTGCGCCTGTCCGACGAGCTCCGGCTCGTCCAGCCTCACGTGTAGGAAAGCCCATATCGGAACCGCGATCGCCGATTTCACGACCTCCCACGCCCATGCGGCCAGCGCGAACGTCATGTAGATGAACGGGACGAGCGGCACGAGGTAGCAGAGCATCGCCCCGACGACGACGGCGCCCGCGATCAGCGGCCAGCCAGCCAGCATCACGAAGTCGAGCAGGCCGCCGCCGATCCCGCCGAACACCGCGCTGCCGCTATAGGCGACAAGCGCCGTGGCCCAGGCTGCCTGCCCAGACACGAGCAGCAGGGACCCGAGCGACATCAGGTCCCCCATGGGATCGACGCGCACGCCGTCGTACCCCGTCAGGTAGTCGGTGACGGGCAGTGTGATCGACTCCACGACCGCCGACAGGAGGTTGCTTCCCTGCGCCGCGTCCCCCGTCAGCGCCTCGCTCGTCGAGAGGGCGGCGAGCGCGGTTCCACGCCGTAGCTGGCCGTCCAACGTCGCAAGGGCAGTTCCGACCGCCCCGTCCAGCGTCTCCCACGCCGCAGGGTCCGGCTTGGTGCGTTCCGCGCGTTCGGCGACGGCCTCGGCGGACACGAGCGACGAGTGCGCCAAGGTCCGGTAGTAGCTCCCAAGCGCGTACCAGCCCCGCTCCTCGATGTCCCGGAGGACGAGCGTGCGCATGTCGCCGTCGTCGCCGTTCGAGAGCTTGGCGGCCACCGCCGACAGGCCCCGGTCGTAGCGCTCGCCGGCCTCGCGCAGCGCGGCATCGACGCCCTCTCGAAGGTAGCCGAGCCGCGCGTAGGCCGTCTCCGCGTCCGGCCCCGCGACATGGGTCTCGGACAGCGTCTTGACCGCCTCCGCGAGCCGCGGAATCCACGCCATCGCGCGGGCCTCCGAGATTACCGCGGCGACCGCCGCACGCCGCGCGTGACCGAACTCTCCGGCGCCGAACGCGTCCGCCGTCGACAGCGACAGCGACCCGCAGGCCGGACCCCACGACCACGCGTAGCCCGTCACCCGCGCGGGCTGGTCCTCGCCCCACGGGAACCAGCTTGCACGAGCCGGCGAGACGACATCCATGCCGGCCGGCGGGGGCAGCACCGCCGCCCCGTCGCCCTCGATCATCTGGTTCGCCCGCGCGGCGGCATAGGCCTGCGCGCAGACCTCGGACTCGATCACCGCGAGCACGACGTCCCGGCCGTTCGCCGACACGGGCGAGAGCGGATGCCCGTCGCGCAGCACGTACTCCGCCGCGCCGGCGGCGGCCGCGTTCGCCATGTTGAGGCCCGGCCGCGCGAACCCGTCCCGCAGCACGTAGTGGACGACGGACAGGCCGCCCGCGACCGGCACGAGGCACCCGAGGCCCAGGACGACGCGGATCATCGCCGCCGCACCCGACTGGCGCTCGGACAGCGCCTCGCCGCGCTCGGCCGCGCGCAGGACCATGGACAGCAGGGCGTAGGAGAGAACGCCGCAGGCGACGACGAGCAGGCCGGCCGAGAGGTAGCGGACGACGGTCGCGAACGCCGTGGTGTCCGACGACAGCGGCAGGATGGTGGTGACGATCCGCCACCCCACGTCCGTCGCGGGCGGTTCCTTCAGGAGGTCAGCCGGGCTCACTGTCCCGCCCCCTCGAACTCGGGCACGGGACCTCTCGCCATGTCGGCGAACAAGGCCGCGTCCCGCGGCTGCATCCGACCAACCAGCGCCGACAGAATCCAGTCCGGCGCAGTGCCGTCGCGCAGCGCCGCGAGCAAGGCGCCGCCGAGGACGACCTTGCGCCTCGTGTCGTCGCGGCGGCGAGCTTCCCGGAGCGCGGTGTCCGCGCTGGCGAGGGCCGCTTCGAGGCGCGCCTTCTTCTGCGCGAGCCGGTTGAGGTCGAGTGCCATGCGGTGTCCTCCCGTTCGTGCCGATCGACTCATCGCCGCCGGCGGAATCCGAAGCGCGGATCGGAAAACTCTTCCGCTCCGAGCGGGCCAACCGCCAGTTTTGCGAGGTTTCGTGCGGCCCGCAGGCACCCACGCGGAGCGCCCGACAGCCATGGTTCGGCGTCGGCTTGCGTCGCGCAAATCGGCGCCTGACGCTCTGCGTGGGGAAACCGGGAGAACCCGAAGGGCGCGATTATACGTTCTGCGAACGTCGCGCCCTGCGGGGCTGGTCCTCCCCGTCGCCGGCGTGGAGGGACGACATGGACGACATTCTGACGAGACTTGAGGACGCGGCCCGGTCGCGCTACGCGCTCGCCTGCGAGTACCAGGCGGACCTCCTGGCCTCCGGCACCGCGAGCGCGGACGACCTCGCCGAGGCCGCAACATACGTGCAGACGGCCGCAGCCGTCGTAGACCCCGAGTACCGCGTTCGTTGCGCGAGGCTCTACGCCACGCTCGCGGCGCTGGACTACGGTGCAGGGGGCAACCGATGAGAGCAGCGCTCCTCCTCGCTGCCGCAGTCCTCATGACCGCACCGCCCACGAGCGCCGCCGACTACGTCTTCCGGGGCAAGCTCGTGCCGATCGAGGCGATGTCCGCGCCCATGCCGCCCGCCCCCGCAGCGCCGGAATGGACGGCCGAGGGGATGCTCGCCCTACGTCCCGGCGCGACGTACCTGACCGGGCCGACCTACTCCGAGCTCATGGCGGCGGGGCTGCCTTCGCTCGTCGGCAACCGCATCGCGTCCATGCACAACGAGCCGAGGCCCAGCGCCGTCTACCTCCTGACGTACAACTGGCGCCTCGGGCACGGGTACATGGTCCGGTCGATGGACGAGTCCTTGGCATCGTTCGGGGTCCGCGCGATCGCGCATGGCGATCGCATCGCACTGAAGGTCGGCACCGCCGGCCTGTGGCTCACCCCGGCCTCGCAGGCCGGCGAGGGGCTTCTCCGTAGGCTCGATCTTCGCGAAGCGGCGCCATGACCTCGCTCCGCGACCACGAGGCCCTGTGCCACATCCGGGCGTCGGTCATCCAGCGATCGCGCGGCAAGAGCGCGGTCGCGGCCGCCGCCTACCGTGCCGCCGCCCGCCTGACGGACGCCCGCACCGGTCAGGTGTGGGACTACTCCCGCAAGCGCGCCGTAACTGATTCCTACGTCATGGCTCCCGCCGAGGCGCCCGCCTGGGTCTTCGACCGCGAACAGCTCTGGTCGCGCGTCGAACTCGCCGAGCGCCGCCGCGATGCCCAGACCGCCCGCGAACTCCAAGTCGCGATCCCCCGGGACCTTCCGCGCAGCGCGTGGGGCGCGTTCATCGCCGACGTTGCGGAACCCTATCTCGCGGTCGGGGCCGTAGCCGACGTGGCCCTCCACGAGCCGCGTGCAGCCGATCGCGGCGAGCAGCCGCACGTCCACATGCTCCTCACGGTCCGCAAGCTCGACCCCGCGTCCCCGACCGGATTCGCGGCGAAACGCAACGAGGCCGTCAACGCCCTCCTGACGTCCGGCGGGAGCCACGGCGGCGGCGCCCGAGGTGATGCCCTGACGCGCGAGCGCGAGCGCATCGCCGGGGTCATCAACGCGCACCTTCGCGCCGCTGGTTCTAAGCGGCGCGCGGACCACCGGAGCTATGCGGCCCGCGGCGATCCCCGGACCCCCGAGCCGCCCATGGGCGAGCGCCGCATGGCCGCGGTCCGAACGCGGCATCGACATGATCGACGAACCGCCGTCGTCGCGGGAATCCGCGAGACCCAGAAGCTGGACAACGAACTCACCCGAACGGAGATGGACATGGCCTTGAAAGCACGCGGATTCGCCCGCGCTCCCGACCGCAAGACGAAGGCCCCACACCAGCAGGACTACAAGCTCGGAATCCTCCGCGACCGCTTCCCCGACGCGGACTTCGCGCCCGACACGGCAGCCGCGCTCTACATGGTCGATGTGCGCGACCCGCGCCGCACCCGCGCGCTGCTCCGCGACGGCGCATGGGTCGAGAGCGACGACGAGTCCGGCACCGTGACCGTCTGGGGGGCGCGCAGCCCGGCTGCCGCCGCCCTCGCCGAGGCCATCGGCGAGTCGACGGGCTACGGCATCGACCGCCTCGCGCGCACCGCTGCGGCGAAGAAGCCGGGCAAGGGCCGCCGCAAGGGCAGCATGCCCGAGGACGAGGCGATCAGTCTCGCCGATCGCTGGAGGCGCCGCGGATTCGCCGACGTGGTGGAGTCGCCTGCCGGGGTCCGCGTCGGCCTCGGCGGACGCAGCCGCCTCTTGGACTCCGGCGACCACGTGGACCTCGTCGGGCCGGTCAGTGACGCCGCGCTGCGCGCCCTCGCGAGCAAGGCCGCCGAGGATTGGGGCAGCACCCTTGAGCTCGATGGTCCATGGCCTCCGGAAGCGCAGGCCAGACTCTGGACGGAGTGCCAGCGCCAGGGCGTCGACCTCGCAGGCTACGTCCCGCCGCCCGCCGTCGCGGCAGCCTGGGCAGCCGAGTCCGGTTCCGTCGCCGACACCGCGACGAAACTCCGCGCGGTGCGCAGCGAGACCCGCGAGGCCGATGTCCTCTTGTCCGCCGCCGCCGGCGACGTGGCTGCGCTGCGCAAGCTGGACCCCGACCTCCGGGCTTTCGTCGCCTCGCACTTGGACGACGACCAGCGGGCGGAACTCGCCAAGTCCGCCCGCGAGGAGGTGACGGCCTCGCTCCCGGCCTTCCGCAAGCTCGGGAAGGTCGAGTTGGAGCGAGACCCGAAAGCGGCAACCGTCGTCGCGCAGCCCGACGTCCCGGCCCCGGCCGACGACTACGAGCGGCGGCCGACGTGACCGGCGCGACCGCCATCCTCGAATCTCGCCGGGATGCCGTCGCGCTCCGGCGGTACACCCGCGAGCGTGCCGCCGGACGCACCGCTGCGGAGTGGGTCATCTACGACGACCGCCTCCGCGCATGGACCCTCGCCGGTAGTGAGGCCGAGGCCACTACCTCCGGCCGGCCGTGGCGGCGGACCCGCCAGCCGGGCGAGCCGTGGTGCGCGGTCCTTGGCCGGGACCTCACGGTGGCACGCGACGACGCCTTACAGGCGGTTTTCGTCACGCTCGCCGACGACGACCTGTCGGCATGGCGGCGCCTATTCGTCGCCGCCGACCGCGCCCCGGAGCGCTGCCTGTCGGACTGGCGCGCCCGCGGCCGATGCCTTCTCGCCGCGGTGTCCGGTGAACCCGTCGAGGGGAGCGAAACCCTCGCCGGGGGGTTCGCTGTTCGCGGGATGGGCAAGCGCAGTCTGGCGGGCATCTGAAACGGCCGCCCGGCACCCTCTCGCCGCAAGGACTCGACGGGGTGGTCCGATGCCGCCCGGCAAGGACTCACCGCTCTCGCGGCTCGCAGGAAGGCCCTTAAGAGCGACGGAAGTTTCAAGGGGTAGGAATGTGCCGCCCAACCTCACTTCGTCGTTCTGGCGGCTCGCACAGAAGCCTCCAGAACGCTCCGGCCTCTTCAGACGGCCTCGGGCACGTCCTCGCGGTCCCCGCCGCCCTCGTGCCGGGCAGCGCCCCGCCTAGGGGCCGGCGGGACGGGGGAGGCCCCTCACGGGACTATTGCCTGCTCGCCGGGGGCAGTCGGTCCCGCGCCTGTCTGCGGCGGCGCTCCTGCGGCTACCCCGAGAACCGGTCTCGCAGCCGAGAACTCCCGCAGCCGTGCCGGCCGCTCCGGTGCTCTGAGTCCTGCGTCGGCTTCGCCAGGGGGCATCTGCCGGTCGTCCGTGCAACGTCCTTCTACGCCGCAAATTGTTGACAAGCGGTCCGGTTAATGTCGCACACCATCAGTATGACGCGGACGCCGGATTTTAGTCAGCGTAACGTACCTCTCAGTGACGCATCTGAGTAAAAAGCTTCCTGCCCAATTTAAGGGAGTGTCGGTCGACTACCTGACATCAACTCAATTGCAGCAACGGAAGCATCACCCGTGGTACGCGACCAGCACGGCCCCCGCCGCGATGAGCCCGACGCCCAACCAGTTCGGGCCAGATAGCCGTTCGCCGAGGAACAGTGCGCCGAGGATCGCCACCAGAACGACACTCAGCTTGTCGATCGGTGCGACGCGGGCCGCATCGCCCATCTTCAGGGCGCGGAAGTAGCAGAGCCACGAGCCGCCCGTGGCCAGCCCGGAAAGGACCAGGAACAGGTAGGTCCGTCCCGACACCGCCCCCGGCCATTGCAGACGCCCGGTAACGGCCAGGATGCCGGCAAGAACGAACAGGATCACCACGGTGCGGATCAGCGTCGCGAAATCGGAATCGATGTTGGCGACGCCGACTTTGGCGAGAATCGCGGTCAGGGCGGCGAACCCCGCCGAACACAGTGCCCAGAACTGCCAGGAGGCAAGAGCGAGTTTCATGATGTGACTCCTCTTTTGAGACGGGGACTTCGTTGCGGAACACGCTATCCGACGCGGGCGACGGCTACGTCGTCGGTCTCGGGGGCCGGCGTCTTCTCCTCGAGCGCGCCGTCGCCCGCCCCGACCGTCCAGCGCTCGATATGCTTGAACACGATCACCTTGTCGCGCAGCAGCGCGCCGTGATGTCGGCAGAACGCCTCGAGGTCCGGCCGATGGCCGACCAGCTCGACGCACATCGTCAGCTCGGGGTTCGGCGTCTCGCTACCCTCGGGCTGCACGGGGCCGTGGTTGCTGAAGCCGTAGTGCGTGTGGTGGGCGACCGCGTTCACGATGCCCGCCTTCTTCGCCAGGAGCACGAGTTCACGATAGAGCGGCTTGGCGCCCCAGGAGGCGAAGCGCCCCGATCCCGGCGCCTTGTCGCGTGGCCTCAGGTAGATGCGCAGCATCCCGACGTCGCTCGGGATGAGGTAGTGGGTGTCGGTCATGGTGGTTCCTTCGGTGGCATAAGAGACGATCGGAACGACGACACCCGGACGGGCGCGTCGGCGGGGCAGCGACACGTTCGGGCGGGGACGCGGCAGGGCGCGCACCTCGCGCAGCGACACGTCGGGGGGCACGAAGCCGTGGTCGAGCTTCGGCACCCCGACGCGCTGGGACAGGTAGATGCCTGAATGGCCGCTGAAGACGTAGGCGAGGAAGCATCCGGTCGCGATGTAGACGGCGTTGTCGGCGCCGAAGAGTTCGATGCCCATGATGGTACAGGCGATCGGCGTGTTGGAGGCGCCTGCGAATACGGCGACAAAGCCGATCCCGGCGAAGAGGTCGACCGGCGCACCGATCGTGTGGCCGATCGATGCCCCGAGGCCGGCGCCGATGAAGAACAGGGGTGTGACCTCGCCGCCCTTGAACCCGCAGCCGAGCGTGACGACCGTGAACAGAAGCTTCCAGGCCCAGGCCCACGCATCGGAACGGGCGGGATCGAAGAAGCCGGAGATCGTCACGTCGGCCGGGTTCGGCGACCAGACCCCTAGGCCGAGATACTCGCGGGTGCCGAGCGCATGGACCAGCGCGATCAGGACAAGACCGCCGAGGACAGGGCGCAGCGGCGCGAACGGCACGACGCGCTTCACCAGCCCCTGCACGGCGTGAAGGCTTTCGGCGAAGAACTGGCTGACGAGCCCGAACGCGACGCCCGCGATCGCAACTTGGGCGAACAAGAGGATATCGAGCCGGAACCCTGGCCCGTCGGCACCGAACCCGATCAGGAAGTGGGTGTGCTCGATCCCCCATTGGAGGCAGACCCAATCTCCGACCACTGCCGCGACGAGACAGGGCACCAGCGCCTCGTACTGGATGCGACCGACGGTCAGCACCTCGAGCGCGAACACCGCCCCGGCGATGGGGGTGCCGAACACCGCACCGAAGCCCGCCGCGATGCCGGCCATGAGCAGGAGGCGAACCTCGCCCAACTCGAGGCGCAAAGCTTTGCCGAAGCCGGAGGCCAAGCTCCCGCCGAGCTGGACCGCCGTGCCCTCGCGTCCGGCAGAGCCGCCGAACAGGTGCGTGGCGACCGTCGAGACAAGGATCAGCGGCGCCATGCGCAAGGGCACGCCCGCGCCGGGCTCGTGGATCTGCTCGACGATCAGGTTGTTGCCGCTCTCGGCCGAGCGGCCGAACCAGTGGTAGACGAGGCCGACCGCAAGACCGCCGACGGGCAGCCAGTAGAGGAGCACCGGGTTGTCGAAGCGCGTGCGCGTCGCGACGTCGAGCGCCCACAGGAACAAGGCGCAGGCCGAACCGACGGCGGCCGCCATCGGCAGGACGAAGAGCACCCATCGGGCGAGAGCGAACGCCTGTAGGGTTCGGTTGGCGAGGGCGTTGGGCGGCATGGTCTGGCTCCGGATGAGGGCGGAGCGATCAGACGGAGTGTCGGGAAACACGGGCCGGACATGACTACTCGCCCGCGTGTGTTGCGGGTGGAGTAGGAGTCATCAGCCCATCGGGGAGCGGTTCGGCGCGAGGCCCGGCAGAATCCATTGCCGTTCATGACGTCTACGTGATCGCCGCGAGCATTGTCAACGCGGGCCTCGTGCGTCGCGAGATACGCCAACGGGGAACTGGTAGGCGAAGGGAATGTTGCTCTCTCCTGACGCAGTTTCCTGCGCCCTCGGAGATGTCACCATGCTCACAAGACGCGCCGTGCTCCAGGGGGCAAGTTCCATCGCAGTGGCTCGTACGACATGGCCCGCTTCCGCCGCTTCGGCGTCGGCGACCATGGCGGCACCCTCCGAGCCTTCCAGCGACTTGCTCGTCCACAGCAAGCTTCCCCTGAACGCCGAGACGCCGATCGCCAAGCTCCGGTCCGCCTTCGTCACGCCCCAGGCCGAGTTCTATATCCGCGACCACGGCACCGTGCCGACGATCGAGGAGGCGGGCTACAGGCTGACGATCGGCGGCAAGGTGAGAGCGCCCATCGAGCTGTCGCTCTCGGATCTCAAGTCACGCTTTCCCGAGCGCAAGGTGATGGCCGTCATGCAGTGCGCCGGCAACCGCCGGGCCGACATGGTCGACGTCGGGTATGTCGAGGGTGATCTCTGGGGTCCCGGAGCGATCGGCAATGCGGAGTGGACAGGCGTTTCACTTGCCGACGTCCTGAGCGCTGCCGGCGTCGAAGACGGTAGCGGGTTGCACGTCGCCTTCTCCGCTCACGACGAGGTGGTCATGAAGGATGACCGCTTCGACTACGGCGTTTCGATCCCGCTCGAGAAGGCGATGACGCCGGACGTGCTCCTCGCATGGGCCATGAACGGCGAGCCGTTGATGGCCGAGCACGGCTTTCCCCTACGCGTCGTGGTACCCGGCTATGCGGGAACGCGCAGCCCCAAATGGTTGGCCTCCATCATGGTGCAGGACGAAGAGGCCGATACCCCGATCCAGCGCAAGGAGTATCGGCTCTTTCCCCCGACGACGACGAAGGAGACGGCCGACAAGGACCCGAACGTCGTCATCAACGACATGCCGCTGAATTCCGCGATCTGCATGCCGGCGGCCGGGGCAACATTGAGGCCGGGAACGACGACAATCGAGGGTTACGCGATCGGGACGCAAAATGGCGTCGCGAAGGTCGAGGTCTCCTACGACGGTGGCGAGAACTGGCACGAGGCCGCCATCGACAAGCGGGCCGATACTCAATGGGCGTGGGTCTTCTGGTCCGTTGTCCTCGACCTGCCGGCCGGTCAGCACCAGCTCGCCGTCCGTTCCTTCGACGAGGTCGGCGGTTCGCAACCCGAGGACATCGCGAGGATCTGGAACTGGAAGGGCTACCTCGCCAATTCATGGCATCGCGTCTCGGTCAGCGTCGGCTAAGCTCTCGGGCTCTGACAATTACAACTCAACGCATCCGGTTGGCTTGGGCAGAGAAAAGCGCCGACCGAGATGCGGTGGGTTGGAGACCTGCGGACCGTATGATGAGGGGAACTGTCATGAGCAAACCAGACGGCTGGGAAGATCCGGAGGGGCTCGAGATGAAGGAGCTAGCCCAAATTGAAGATCGGAAGGCCGCAGCCAGAGGCGCGTCCCGATCGACCGTAGGCTCGGGTCTGACATGGCTTCTCATCGCAGGTTCGTTGCTGGCGGTCTGCGTCGTCCTGTGGATGACGCTTCGCTAGCGATGCAATGCTGGTCCACCCTTCTAGCGGCTGCTGAGGACCGGGGCGGCGGTGGCTTTCAGACCCTCGACCACGACCAGCCGCGGCTCCTCCCCCGCCGTCGGCTCCCCCGGGACGGCAAGCGTGCGCACCGGGCCGATGCTGGAGGCCATGCCGGCTCCCTTGTCGTTGGTCTTCAGCACCACGACGGGCTCGTCCTGTCCTTCGAAGAAGACGCCGTACTCCGTCATCGGCTTCAGCTTGGCGACGCTGACATCGATCGCGTCGACGAGCCCGAGATTGCGCGACACGACCATCCCGGAGCCAGTGGCCCCCTCAGGCGCCTTCAGCGAAAGCGTTAGGTTCTCCGGACCCGCCTTCAGCGGCACAAGGTTCTCGGTGCCCGCACCATCCGGGACCGCGCCCGGCACGAAGACGAGCGCCTGCGGGGCCTGTCCGATCGGGATCTCGGCGACGACCTTCTGCTCGGCCGTGTCGATCACATCGACCCGATCGTCATTCTCGAGCCCGACGAAGATACGGCTGCCGTCGTCGGATCCCCAGATGCCGTGGGGCAGGGCGCCCACCGGAATGGTTGCGACGAGTTCTGTCTTCTCTCCGGGCTTGTAGACCTTCACGACGTTCTCGCCGCCGATCGTGACATAGACCAGCGTCTCCCCGTTTACCGTGCCGAAGCCGAGATGGTTGGAGATCGGCCCGCTGTCGATGACCTCCTTCACCTCGAGCGTCCTAGCATCGACGCGCGTGACCTTGCCGACGTCCTTGTGCGTCAGCCAGACGTCGCTGCCGTCGGGGCTGACCTGCACGAAGGGCACGAAGGGCGAGACGACAGGAATGCGCTTGACGAGCGCGTGGCTCGCGACGTCGAAGACCTCCAGCACCGGATTGAACGAGTTCGCGACGAAGGCGAACTTGCCGTCGCGGGAGAACTTCGTCATGCCCGGACCGCTCGTCGTCGGGATGCGACCTGTTTCCTTGAAGGTCGCGGCATCGATCACCGAGAGGTAGTCCTCCCCGCGCACCGTCGCCCAGACTTGCGCGCCGTCCGGCGTGAAGAAGGCCTCGTGCGGGTTGCGCCCGACATAGGTCGTGCCCTTCACCGCGTTGGTCGCCGTATCGATGAAGGTGACGGAGTTCGTGACGGTCGAGACGACGACGAGCGTCTTGTGGTCCGGCGAGAACCCGAGGCCGTGGACGTTGACCTCGCCCTTGTAGAGCGGGCTCAGAACGTCCGGGCGTGGATTGCCGAGGCGGATCTGGCCGAGCAACGTGTTCCCGACGGGGTCGATGACAGACACCGTGTTGGAGTTCTGGTCGGCGGTATAGACGCGATCGGAGGCGGCAGGCAGCGCGAAGGCCGATGTCGAGACGACGAGCGCGGCGGCGAGGATGGCGGTGCGGGTCATGGGGTCGTCTCCGGAACGGGTTTCGCGGTGTCGGCTGATGCGGCAAGCATCGAGCGCATCAGCGTGATCTCGTAGGTCTGTTCGGTGATGATGGACTGGGCGAGGTTGCGGATCGCCGGGTCCTCGGTCGATCCGAGGACAGCCTTCGCCATGTCGATCGCACCCTGATGATGCGGGATCATCTGGGACAGGAAGTCATGATCGGGGTCGCCGGTCACCGGCGCCGACATCATGCCTGCGTGCATCGTCTCCATCGCCGCCGCGGTCGCTTGCGCATAGGGCGAGCCGTCGGGCGAGGCTGGTGCCATCGTCGCATGCTGATGGGCACGAGCGTCCTGCGCTTCGGCCGAAGTCAATGACATCCCGGCGAAGGCGAGGGCGAGGAGGAGCGTCTTCAACATGGGGCTGGCGTTTCCTCCGAGCACGGGCTGGAAGGGAAGACGCTCGGCGAACGCTTTCATTCCCGACGTCGCGACTTTTTTCCGCGACGCGGAGCCGAGAGCGCGTCCGCCGCTGCCGGTCCGACGCTGGAAGCAACCGATCGATGCAACCGATCGGAAAGACCGGAACAACGCGTTGGATGAATCCGTCGCCGCCGCGCATGGTCTGAGCAGAAAAAGGACCTCCGCCCATGACCTTCGAACAGATGCGTGCCGTCTCGCTCGGCCTCCACCCGCTGTCGCGCCTCGACAGCCCCCGCGAGGTGGTGCGCCAGTTCACCCCGAACTGGTTCGCCGCCACCATGGGGACGGGCATCCTGGCCATCGCGCTCGCGCAGTTCGGGACCGCGGTCCCGGTCCTCCATGCGATCGGGGAAGGGCTGTGGATGCTGAACATCGGGCTCTTCGCCCTGTTCACCGCGCTCTACGCCGCCCGCTGGATCTTCTTCTTCGACGGGGCCAAGCGCATCTTCGGCCATTCCGTCGTGTCGATGTTCTTCGGCTGCATTCCGATGGGGCTCGCCACCATCATCAACGGTTTCCTCGTCTTCGGACTACCGCGCTTCGGCTCCGCCGCGGTCGGGATCGCCGAGACGCTCTGGTGGATCGACGTCGCAATGGCGGCGGCCTGCGGGATCGCGATCCCCTACATGATGTTCACGCGCCAAAGCCACTCGATCGACCAGATGACCGCGGTCTGGCTTCTGCCGATGGTGGCGGCCGAGGTCGCCGCGGTGTCGGGCGGGCTGCTTGCACCCCATCTCGCCGACCCGCAGAGCCAGCTCCTCGTCCTCACGCTGTCCTACGCGCTCTGGGCCCTGTCGGTACCGATCGCGATGAGCGTCCTCGTCGTGCTCGTTCTGCGGCTCGCCGTCCATAAGCTGCCGCACGCATCCATGGCCTCGTCGAGTTGGCTGGCGCTCGGCCCCATCGGCACCGGCGCGCTTGGCCTGATGACGCTGGGCGGAGCCGCCCCCGCGATCCTCGCCGCCAACGGGCTGGACCGCTTCGGGGCGACGATGGAGGGCGTTGGCCTCGTCGGCGGCCTGCTTCTCTGGGGCTACGGCCTGTGGTGGCTCGCCATCGCGACGCTGGTCACGGTCCGCTACGTCAGGGAAGGCCTGCCGTTCAATCTAGGCTGGTGGGGTTACACGTTCCCGATCGGCGTCTACGCCGTGACGACGCTGAAGCTCGGCACCATCCTGCCCATTCCCGCGATCCACGGCTTCGGCGTGGCGCTGGTCGCACTTCTGGCCGTGGTTTGGTCGATCGTGGCGGTGCGCACGGTCCGGGGCGCGTGGCGCGGCGACCTCTTCGTCGCTCCCTGCCTCAAGGCCGGCTGATCCACCTTTGTGCTGACCCGATCATGCCCTCGGAACCCGCCCTGAAGGAATGCGGGCGGGGCTGGCGAGCGTCCTTCCCGACACAGCCAAGAACCGACTGTCGTCACGACCCTTCAGAACGAAACGCAGCCGCGCCAGCCTGGAACTTTGCCGCACCGCCCTGGGCGGGATGGCGGACGTAGGTGACCGGTACGCCGAACCCTTCGCTCGCGCCTTCCGCCACTCGACCGATGGCGAGGATGCGACGGGGTCGGATGGCTTCGACGAGAAGCGCCAGTGTGTCCCGAGACCTAGTGATCTCGGACCGGGACGGCGTTCGGTTGCGCACGGGTATCCCCGTCCGGTGCGGGTGGTGCATCACCGCGTTCCAGAACAGGGGCAGCCGTTCCGGCAGTGCATCCCAGATCTGGCGCGAGGTGCCGGACGGCGGTGCGGCGGAGGCGTCGGCCGTCGTGGCGATCTCGAACGGTGCGATGGCAAGGCGCGAGGAGAGGTCGACCAGTCGGCCTTCGCCCGTGAAGGGCACGCCCGTGCGCCGGGCTCCGAACCTCGAAGGCGCTTCACCGAGCCATAGGTCGATGCCGTCCCGTCCGGCAAACGCATGGAGGTATCGCCGAAGGTTGCGGCAGCGGATCGAAGCGGCATCCGGAACATCGACCGCCGGGTCCGTGTCGGCGTAGGGATTGAAGAGGGTCGGCATCCCGGCCGATGCGGCCATGTGCATGACGAGACGATCCAGCCCCGTCTTCTGGTTGCCTGTCACGCGCCCGGACCCGGATGGTCGTTTCGAAGCTCGTGCAGGAACGCCGATGCCGCTCGGCTGAGGCTGCGCTCCTTCATCTCCACCGCATGGAAGCCGCGAGCGGGAAGCGCAAAGGCGATCTCGATCAGCGTCCGGCTCCGCAGTCCCGGCTGAGCCACTGCGAGCGGCAGGACGCCCACGACGCCGCCGGCCTCGATGGCTGATCGCACGGCCTCGTTGGACGGGAGTTCGAGATCGACCGACAATGCGGCGGGATCGATGCCCGCGCCCCGCAGCGCGTCTTCCAGAATGCTACGCGTGCCGGATCCGGGCTCGCGCATGACCCATCTCACCCCTGCAAGCTCCGGGACGCGTGGCGGGGCGCCCTTGGGCGATTCAGCACCTGGGGATGCGACGAGAACGAGCCGGTCGTCGGCGACACGGGTCGTGCGCAGACGCGGATCGCGCAGTTCGTCCTCGACGAAGCCGAGATCGGCATCCCCGGCGGCCACCGCCTCGCTGACCTCCAGTGTGTTGGCGATCCGCAGGGAGAGGGTGATGCCGGGATGGCGTTCGCGGAAGTGCCGCATGCGAGGTGGAAGCCAGTGGTTGGCGACCGTCTGGCTGGCTGCCAGCGCGACATGCCCGCGCCGAAGGTCGGTCAGATCGTCGAGTGCCTTGGCCGCCTCCGCGGCCCGTGCGAGGACCGAGCGCGCTTCCGGGAGGAACAACCGTCCCGCCTCGGTCAACTCGATGCCGCGCCCGACCCGGTCGAACAGACGGACGCCGTGACGGCTCTCCAGCGCGGCCAGCGCCGAGCTCGTGGCCGACTGCGTGAGGTTCAACGACCGCGCCGCCTCGGTCACGTGTTGGCGCTCGGCGACCGCGACGAAGATGCGAAGCTGTTCCAGCGTCACGGGCGCTCCTCAAAGCTGGTTCGCGGGCTTGGGCTCCGGCGGTCGCTCCAGTTCGTCGTAGACGAGCCGGGCGACCGGCATCAACGCCTCGCGGGCTGTCGCGGCCGTCACGACATAGCCAAGGCCGCGGTCGCGCCACAGGAAGGCGGATACGCCGTCCTCCTCGACGAACTGGAACGACGTCTCCTCCGTCTCATCCGTCTTGACGTACAGCGTCAGCCGCGTGCCCGCGTCATCGTCGTACATCAGCATCGCGGCCGGACCGGAACGACCCGGCAGAAGGCGGCCGCCCATCAGGCGGTAGCCGAGCCGGGTAAGGTCTGGGACGGTGATCGGCGTTCGCAGCCGCTTCGACAGCCAGCCCACGAGATGGGCTCCCTCGTCGGCCCTGACCTCGACGGGATGGACGACCTCGACCACGAAGGTGCGGTAGGCCGCGATCGCGTCGTCCGCCATGCGGGCGGTGCGGACGGGTTCGGCGTTCGGGGCGCCGAGGATGCCGTTCGCCATCCAGCCCCCGAGCCCGCCGAGTGCGAGCCAGGCGCAGACGGCCGCGACCGACCGTAGATGAAGCAGCCGGCGACGGCGCACCCCGGCGCGGATGCTGGAGATGCGAAGGCGAGCCGGGATGGGTTCGGCGGCCTTGGGCCCAAGGCGGTCGCGCAACTCGGCGAGCAGCCTGCGATCCCGCTCCAGGTCGGCGGCGATCGCAGGGTGGTCCACGAGATAGCGTTCCACCGCTTCGACGCGTTCGGCACCGAGACGCCCGTCGAGATAGGCCTGGAGGTCGTCCTCGCCGACGGGAAGATCGATCGGGTTCACTTGACCCTCCTGAGGTTCGGCCTCGCGCCATGGTCGAGATAAGAGCGCAAGCGCTCCCGGGCACGCGACAGGCGCGACATCACGGTTCCGATCGGCAGTCCCGTGACCTTGGCGGTCTCCTCGTAGCTCAGGTCTTCGACGCCGACGAGAAGAAGCACCGTGCGGTGCTCCTCGCTGAGCGTCTCTAGGCCGGCGAGGACGTCGCGGAACTCGGCCTTGCCCAACTGGCCGCCATCGACTCCGGGCGGCTCGGCCATGTCGTCGAGCCCGACGTGCTCGCCGCGCCGGCGGCCCTGGCGCAGAGCCGACAGGTGAAGGTTGCGCAGGATGGCGTAGATCCAGGCGCGCAGGTCGCCGTCGGGGCGGCGCAGGTGCCAGCGCCCGACGACGCGCTCCAAACAGTCCTGGACGAGATCGTCGGCGGCTGTGGCGTCCCGCACTAGGGCGTAGGCATAGCGCCGCAGCCCCGGGATCAGCGGTTCCACCAACCGTGCGATCTCATCCTCGCTCATGGCGGCCCTCGCTTCCCGGCCTTACTTCGCGAGCGCCGGGTCGACCTGCCAGATCTCGTCGGCAAGCTTGCCGTCGCGGAACAGCATGACGTAGCGCACGGGAATCTTGTCCTTGCCCGCGAACACGACGTTCGCGGTGACGGTCGCACCCTTCGGGTTCATCGCCTCCGAGACGCCCATGACGTTCGCGGTCAGGTTCGGCTGGGCCTTGGCGAACTTCTCCCAGACCGCCTTGATCTCGGAACCCTTGTAGGTGCCGTCGAGCGGGCCGCCTACCCAATGAAGGGTCGCGCCGTCACCGTAGGCGCCTGCGACTGCGGCGGTGTCCCCCTTGGCGATCGATGCGATGCGGGCCTGCGCCATGTCGGCGGCAGGGCCGGCATGGGCTGCGGTTGCCGTGATCACGGCCATGGCCGCGGTGGCGAGAAGGGTCTTCATGGGTGTTCGTCCTCGACGTCGGAGATTGCTGACCATGCCGAGACGCTGCCGACGATCCCTTATTCCCGTGCGATTGGCAAAAATCTCGGGTGCGTCTCGCGGAATAAACTCCGGCGGGCAGCGTCCCTTTCTTGAACCGCCCGGTCTTTGGGGCACCCACCACCCGACGCAAACCGCCAGGAGTTCCGATGTTCCGCCTTCCACTTCTTGCTGCCGGCGCCGTGCTTGCCGCATGCGCTTTCGCGCAGGCCGCCGACACCGAACTGTTCGATCCCACCATCCGGCACGAGCCGAAGGACGGCGTCGTTCGCCTCTACGGTGCGGGCGGACCCAACACGGCGTTCCAGAAGGTCGCCGACCTTTGGATGCGGCAGACCGGGAACAAGGTCGAGATCACCGCCGGCCCGGAGGGCACGTGGTCGAAGAAGGCCCAGGGTGATGCCGACATCATCTGGGGCACGTCCGAGCAGTCGATGACGGCCTTCCTCCAGACCTACAAGACCTTCTCGTCGACCCAAGTTCAGCCGATCTACGTCCGTCCCACCGTGATCGCGGTGAAGAAAGGCAATCCGAAGGGGATCCAGGGCTTCGAGGACCTCCTGAAGGACGGCATGCGGATTGTCGTCACGGAAGGGTCGGGCGTCGCCAACACGTCGGGCACCGGAACCTGGGAGGACGTGGCGGGCCGTCTCGGCAGGCTGTCGGACATCGAGCGCTTCCGCCGCAACATCGTCAGCTTCTCCACCGGCTCTGGCGCCAGCTTCAAGGCGTTCGGGGATCTCGATGCGGACGCCTGGATCACGTGGCCGGACTGGACGGTGACGAAGGCCGACGTGCTCGACGCCGTGCCGATCGAGACGGACCGCCGCATCTGGCGCGACCTGAACATTGCGGTCGCTCCGGACGCCGATCCGCAGGCGAAGGAGTTCGCCGAATTCCTGGTCACACCGGAGGCGCAGGCTTTGATGCGCACGGAAGGGTGGGAGCGGTGACTTCCCAACCTCGCGAGAGCGCGTTACCGTCTCATCGCTACGGGGATGGGGTTCCCCCACAACCGCCCGCGTCGGGCTGATGACTCCTATCGAAACCGCGGCGCATGCTTGGATTTCTCCGAGCATGCGAACCCATGTCGATAGGAGACCCGCATGTCCTTCACCAGTTGCGTCATCGTCATGCTGGGCGGTGCGCTCGGCACGTTCCTGCGCTACGCCATCTCGGTTGTCGCCCTGCCGATCAGCCGCGACCTGCCCTGGGGCACGATCCTCATCAACATCGCGGGCTCCTTCGCGATCGGCCTGTTCGGGACGCTCACGCTCGCTTCGGGCCGTTTCCCGGCTTCGGAGAACCTTCGTCTGTTCGTGATGATCGGCCTCTGCGGTGGCTTCACCACCTTCTCCTCGTTCAGCCTTCAGACGCTCGATCTCCTGCGGGCCGGTGCCGTCCCCCGCGCCATGCTGAACGTTGCCCTGTCGGTGGTCCTGTGCGTGGCGGCCGTTGCCGTTGGTCACTTCGTGGCTTCACGCTACAACGACAGCGCCCAGCGTATCGCGCAGATCGACATCGAGGAGGATGCGTAGCCTTGTGCGGCGACCGGCGCTGTCCTGTTGAGGGAAGTTACAGAAACACGCGTGTTGTCTCCGAAGGGTCGATGGCTGATGGTCTGCTACAGGAGGCTCGTTTCGTAGTGCCGATCGTGCGAAAGGGATGGCACCCGGTCGGTCGATTTCGGGTGTGGAATGTGGTCGACCGGACGGGCCGAAGCAGCACCCAGGGTGCCGTATCGTTCGACGAGGGCGCATGGTCCTGCGACGCCTAGCGCTTGCCGTCGGCGGAAGTGCCGTCGCGTGGGCCTGCATGGCGTATCTCGTCCTGCCGTTCGCGCTGCGCCACTACGAGCATCAGACCGCGCTGAACGGCTTGGAGATGGTGACGCGTACGGCGGACGGGCTGTCGGGCGATCCTCTCAACGTCGGCGTCGTCGGATCCCGGAGCGAACTCGTGACGGCCATGGCAGCCGCAGGTTGGACGCCGGCCGATCCCGTGACGCTTCGCACCAGCATCGAGATCGTCGGTAGCGTGGTTCTCGACCGCGCTTATCGCGATGCGCCCGTAAGTCCGCTGTTCTACCAAAGGCGACAACAGGACCTCGCCTTCGAGAAGGCGGTCGGACTGAGCGCAGACCGGCGCCAGCATGTGCGTTTCTGGAATGTCCTGTCAGCCGGGGCGGAGGGCCGACCTGTCTGGCTCGGATCCGCCTCGTTCGATGTCGGCGTCGGGTTCAGCCATTACACGGGTGCCGTGACCCATGCCATCTCTCCGGACGTCGATGCGATGCGTGACGAGTTGGCGGCCGATCTTGCCAGGACCGGGCGTGTTGCGGAGGTCTACGAGGTGACGGGCGTCGGCTTGACCTTGAACGGTCGCAATGGCGAAGGGGACCGCTACTACACGGACGGCGAGATCCGCTTCTCCATCCTGGCGCCTCCGGGGGTGGCGGGACGCCAGCCGCCTCCCGTCCTGCCCAACCCGCCGCTCATCGACCTCAAGAACGCGTTGTGGAACGCCGCCACCAACTGAGGACGTGCAACGCTTTGGCAAAGTGCGCCTAGGAATCGTATCGTCCGCTAGGGAGCGGATTTATGAGAGGTACCTACGGCGCGAACGGGCCGGAAGCAGATGGGCCGCAGGCCGACGCCTACCCGATCGTCTGTATCTTTGATGGCGAGGCATTCTTCGTGACGCCGAACAACCTCTTCCGCGCCACGGTGGGGGCCGTCGTGCTGGGCCTCGGCACGATCACCTCCGTCGAGGCGTTCCCGAACGGCGGCGACACCGTCGCCGGCACGGAGGCAGTCCTGCGGACGCGCTGAACCGACGACGATCCGGCTTCCCCGTCACGCGAACATGCGGGCAGCCATCCAAACCGCCATCCCGACCATCATGAGGTTCTCGGTGAGGGACACGAAGCCGAGGGGCACGTTGGAGTCCCCGCCGACGCACGCGCACTTCAGTTCGCGCTTCTGGACGTAGACAGCCTTGAAGACCGAGATGGCTCCGACCGTGCCGATGAACAGCGCGACCGGGACGGACAGCCACATCGCGGCGCCTGCCAGCATCAGCACGCCCGCCAGCGCCTCGCCGAAGGGGTAGAGGTAGGCGTAGCGGACCCAGCGCTGGGCCAGGAGATCGTAGCCAAGGAACATCGTGGCGAAGCCCTCCACGTCCCGCAGCTTCTGCACAGCCAGGAGGCACATCGCGATCGAGACGAACCACTCGACGGTTCGCACCGTCAGCAGGGTTTCGAGAAGCGCCCAGGTCACCGCCATCGCCATCAGGGCGGCCATGGCGAAGATGGCGATAACGGGCTTGTAGGTGACGGCCTTGGGGTCGGCGACGGACTTGCCGAGGAAGCGCCGGAGGTCGTCGTACCCGCCGACCCGCTTCCCGTCCACGAACGTCTGGGGCGTCGTCTCCACGTGGTGCTCTGCCTTGAAGGCGTCGGTCTCGTCGCGGGTCGTCAGCCAGCGGTCGTCGACCTCGAAGCCCTCGCGCTTGAGGAGGTCGACGGCGCGCAGGCCCCAGGGGCAGATGTGTTTGGGCATGACCATCCGGTAGATGGTCGCCCGCTTGGCCTTCACCGCGCTTGAGGGAGCCGTGCTGCCGTCTGCAATCGTCGTGGACATGTCGGCGTCCTTTCCTTCGCTCAATTGCCGGCCGCGATGGCGGCCTCGGGCATCCGCGGCGGCAGGTCCGGTGCGCCGTCGGCGGGCGGGTTGGCCTCGAGGTCGGCGATGAGGCGCTCCATCTCCCCGATCTCGCGGACCTGCGCCTCCACGATGCCGTCGGCGAGCTCGCGGACCCGCGGGTCGCGAATGTGTGCGCGCTCGCTCGTCATGATCGCGATGGAGTGGTGGGGGATCATCGCCTTCATGTAGGCGACGTCGTGGACGGTCTCCTGGCTGCGCACGAGCCACAGGGCCCCGGCGAAGACGACGACGCCGGCCGCGACGATGGCCGCGTTGGTACCCTTCCTGGGGTACATCCCCCACATGAAGCCGATCATGATCAGTGCCATCACGGCACCCATCACCACGGCCATCCACGTCCGCGTCTGGCTGTAGAAGACGTGGTCGAGCGCGTATGTGTTTAGGTACATCAAGCCGAACATCACGACCGTCGAGGTCGCGATCATCGCGGCGAACCGTCCGTAACCCATAGCTCCTGCTCCGTTCGTTGGTGTGTCGAGATGCCCCGGAGGCGGCCGCCCCCGGGGCACGGGTCCGCCGCTTACTTCGCGAGCGCCTCGACGCGGGCGGTCATCTCCTCGATTTCCTTCTTCTGCGCGTCGATGATCATCCGGGCCATCTCCTTGGACTTCTCGTCCTTGCCCGTCTTGAGCTCGACCTCGGACATGGCGATCGCACCCTGGTGATGGGCGATCATCCCGCAGTTGAACGCGAGGTCTGGGTCCTTGATCATGGCCGCCTTCATCATGGGGCCGTGCATCTTCATCATCGCGTCCATGTTGCCCTTCTGGACCTCGTCCATCTGGCCGCCGGACATCATGCCCTCCATGCCGCCCATCATCTTGGACATGTCCATGGACCCGGCGGCGGCCTCGCAGGCGGCGGGGAGCGTCACCTGCTCCGACGACGCCGCCATGCCGTGCTGGTCCTGCGCGGAAGCGTGGGAGACGGCGGCGGCGAGAAGAGCGGCGGACAGGATCGTGATCTTGCGCATTGGTTCGTTCCTATGGATGGGGTCCCTCGGGACCTTTTGCTGGATGTCAGCGTGCGGCCGCGGGAGCGCGGCGACGCCGTTGCTTGTTCGCTCAGTGACGGCGGACCGGGTGCTCCGGCCCCGCCGACGGCATGCGTCGTCATGGATGGGGATTCGTGCCGATCCGGTCGCCGACGCCGCGGCGACCGTCGTCGGACGGGGACGGTGAGCGACGCCATCGGACTCGGACCGCCTCGCGGCCGCGAGGGCTCGGCACGGTCGGTCGGGCCTCTCGAGACGGCTCAGGCGGTCTTTGGGGGACGCTTCGGGCCGGGCGGCAGGATGCCCTTGCCGTCCTGGTACAAGGTTGGGGCGGGATCGGCCTCGAGGGCCACGCGGACGAAGCCGGGCGGCGCCGGGAACGGCAGGAGGCTGGTGCAGGACTTCCCGCAGCAGGACATGCCAGACGTGTCGCCGTCGGGCTTGTGTGCCCCGCCATGGGCATGCGTCGACGGACTCGGCGCGCAATCGGCGGCCGGATGGTCGTGGACGCTCACGCCGGCCGTCGCCGTTCCGTGCCCGGCGAACGCGGCGACCGCAACCAGGGACAGGATGACGACGAGACTACGCAGGCATGCGCCGAGCATGGGACGTTCCGACTTCCGATCCGTCGAGAACAGGCGGCGGCGGAAGGAGTTCCATTCGATCGGCACGAGGTGCGAGGAACGACGACCCAGGAGTGGCCGTATGCGTGTCTCCGGTGGGGCCATCGGGTCTCACTCCCGTCCAGCGCGGTAGAAGACCCCGGGGGCGGTCGACACGTCTCCGAACGACAGGACGTCGGACCGGGCCTTCGGGTCTTGCCATGCCGGGCGATCCCGCTGGCATGCCCGGTGCCGCGATGCCCGCAACCCTCGGCCTGTCGACATGAGCCTGTCGACGCCATCCATGGGCACGTGCCCTTCAATCACGTAGCCGCCGATCCTGGCCGTGTGGCAGGATTCGACCGCCTCCAAGACGCCGAGCAGGCGCTTCTGCCTTGCCATGTCATCTCGTTTGCTCTCGCCCCGACGTGCTTCGTTCTGCTCACAATCTGGAAGGCGCCGCCGTGGCTGGTCGTGCCCTTCGGTGCGCTGGGGGCGTGGCGATCGGGGTTTAGTAACTCAGACTGCGGAACGGCCGCTTTCGGGTTTCTAGTGAACCCCGTCGAACGGCGAGCTTGGGTCGGTCGGGGTCGGTGTATACGTGTCAATTAATGTAGCACACCCTCAGCATGTCGCGGGCGCCGGATCTAGTTCCGCGTAATGAACCCTTCCGTGACGCACTCGGGTGGTTTCCTGCCGGTCCGCTTCAGGTCGTGCCGTCGGCTAAGCGGACGTTCCTCGAAGTTCGTCCAATGCCTCAGCGATGCTCCGAACCGCACTGGCCGTGGTCGCCAAGGACCTCGATCACACGGCACTCCGCCACCGAACGGTTCGAACAGTCCGTCATCCGGGCGACCTCCACCCTTAGTGCCGTGAGCCGGGCGATCTTGTGATCGATGTCGGTAAGGTGGGCCGCGGCGATCCTGTCGGCGCTCTCGCAGGGGCGGTCCGGCTCCCCGGCCAGCGCTAGGAGTTCGCGGATCGGCTCGATCTCGAAGCCGAGTTCACGGGCATGGCGGATGAAGCGAAGCCGACGCAGGTCGCCCGCGTCGTAAAGGCGTCGGTTGCCCTCGGTCCTCGGCGGCGAGGGCAGGAGGCCGATCTGTTCGTAGTAGCGGATCGTCGGCACCTTGATGCCGCTCGCCCGCGACGCCTCGCCGATCGGAACGCCTGCCGTCATTTTTCCGCTTGCTCCTCTAGCCGCTAGAGGAAGTAGGCCTTCCCCGACACGCACGCAAGGAGAGCGCCATGAGCACGGTGGCGAACGAGAGCCGCTTCAGGGTCACGGGCATGGACTGCGCAGCCTGCGGCAACAAGGTGGATACCGCAATCCGACGGCTGCCGGGCGTCGAGGACGTTGCTGTGTCCGTGTCCACAGGCGCGGTGAAGGTCCGCCACGCGGACGGCTTCGACGTCGCCGCGGTGACGCGGCAGGTTCGGAACCTCGGCTACGGTGTCGAGAACGCGGGCGGTGCTGGCATGGCGACAGCCGGGCAAGCCGACCATGACCATGCCGGCCACACGCACGATGACCCCGCCGAGGCGGGCCGGCCGTGGTGGCGAATGAAGAAGGCCCGGCTGACGGCGGCCTGCGGTGCGGCTTTGCTCGCGGCTTACATCCTCGGCCACCTCGCACCGTCGCTGGAGCGTCCCGCCTTCCTCGCCGCGCTCGCCGTCGGTCTTGTCCCCGTCGCTTGGCGAGCGATCACGGCCGCCCGGTTCGGCACCCCGTTCTCGATCGAGATGCTGATGTCGATCGCCGCCATCGGCGCCGTCTTCATCGGCGCCGAGGAGGAAGCGGCGACCGTCGTGCTCCTATTCCTCGTCGGGGAGATGCTAGAGGGGCTGGCGGCCAGCCGCGCTCGGGCAAGCATCCAGGGCCTGTCTTCCCTCGTTCCGAAGACGGCACTCGTTGAGAAGGACGGCCAGACCACCGAGGTGCCTGCTGAGAGCCTGGCGGTCGGCGCGACCATCCTGGTGCGACCCGGGGACCGCATCCCCGCCGACGGCTCGATCATCGAGGGATCGGGCGAGGTCGACGAGGCCCCGGTGACCGGCGAGAGCGTGCCCAGACGCAAGGCTGTCGGCGACCCGGTGTTCGCCGGCACCGTCAACGCCGGCTCTGTCCTCCGGGTGCGCGTCACGGCGGCTGCCGCCGACAACACGATCGCGCGCGTCGTCCGCCTCGTGGAGGAGGCACAGGAGCGGAAGTCGCCGACCGAGCGCTTCATCGACCGCTTCTCGAAGGTCTACACGCCCGCCGTCCTCGTGGTCGGGTTGCTCGTCGCCGGAGGGCCGCCCCTTCTGCTTGGAGCGGACTGGAACGAGTGGATCTACAAAAGCCTCGCCATCCTCCTGATCGGCTGCCCCTGCGCGCTCGTCATCTCGACGCCCGCCGCCATCGCGGCCGGCCTGTCGGCGGGCGCCCGGCGTGGCCTTCTCATGAAGGGCGGCGTGGTGCTGGAGACGCTCGGCAGGATAACGGCCGTCGCCTTCGACAAGACCGGCACGCTGACCGCGGGCAAGCCCGTCGTCACCGACATCGTCGCGGTCGGCCGTCCGGTGCGGGACGTCCTGTCGCTCGCAGCGGCGCTGGAGAAGGGGTCGAGCCACCCGCTCGCCCTCGCCATCCTCGACCGCGCCAAGACCGACAAGGCCCCGGTGCCTCCCGCGTTCGACGCGAACGCCGTTCCCGGTGAGGGTGTCGAGGGCAAGGTCGGCGGTGAACCCGTGTTCCTCGGCTCGCCCCAGGCCGCCGGGCGCCGCGTGTCTCTTGGCGACGAGCAGGGGGCCGCGATCGCGGCTCTGAACGCCGAGGGCAAGACCGTATCGGTCCTCCTCGCCCGGAACGGCGTCGCGGGCTACATCGCCATGCGCGACGAGGCACGGCCCGACGCATGCGATGCCCTCGCGGCCATGAAGGCGGACGGCATCCGCGCCGTCATGCTGACGGGCGACAACCGCACGACGGCCGAGGCCGTCGCGGCCGGCCTCGGCATCGAGGCGCGGGCGGAACTTCTGCCGCAGGACAAGCAGCGCATCGTGCGCGAACTCCAATCCGAGGGGTTCAAGGTCGCGAAGGTCGGCGACGGCATCAACGACGCCCCGGCGCTGGCGGCGGCCGACATCGGCATCGCCATGGGCGGGGGGACGGACGTAGCGCTGGAGACAGCGGACGCGGCGGTGCTGCACGGGCGTGTCCGCGACGTTCCCGACATGATCGCGCTGTCGAAGGCGACCATGGGCAACATCCGCGCGAACATCACGATCGCGCTCGGCCTCAAGGCGGTGTTCCTCGTGACCACCGTCCTCGGCATCACGGGCCTGTGGCCGGCGATCCTCGCCGACACGGGCGCGACCGTCCTCGTCACCGCCAACGCCATGCGGCTGCTCGGCTGGAAGCCGCGGTAACTTCGAAGCTCGGTCAACTGATGACCCGCGGCCATGACCGCTTTCGAGCCGTCTCCATCGGCTCGTGGACGTCTTGGAAGGGTCGATAGCGGATGGACCGCTTTCAAGGCGCCAATCGGCGACCCAAGCCGGAAACCGATTAGTCCGATATTGGACGGGTTGTGCTCAAGCGCGGACCTTTCCCATGCATCCAGGAACTTCCGGCAACCCCGCGGTCTTTCCCTAGCGTGACGCGTTCCCATTCTCCGCGGGAGGAGGCGCCGAGCCTTTGCCGCGGGAATCCTAGCCTCATGCCCCTTCGCATTCTGATCGTCGAGGACGAGGCATTGATCGCCCTCGAGCTGCAAGGCATCTTAGAGGACGCCGGGCATGATGTTGTCGCCATGGCGCGCAGCATGCGGGAAGCTTTGAGTCACGCGCATGCCCATCCCAAACTCGACCTGGCTGTCATGGACGTCGACTTGGCCGGAGGGTCGAGCGGCATTGAGACCGCCAAGCGCCTGCGTGAGACGTATGATCTGACCTCTTTGTTCGTCAGCGGTCACGTGGACGACGAGACCCGGGCACTCGCCCTTGAGTGGGGGCCGCTTGGCTTCATCGGCAAACCCTTTGCTGAAAAGCAGATCCTCAAGGCCATCGCTCATCTAACGATACCCGCGACACGCTGAAACCCATCTGACCTGTTGCGGCCCTGTTCGAGCACCGCCGAATTGGTTAGGAGTTGGGCGGCCTCGGGAAACTTCAAGGGCCGACCACAGGGTTGATCATGCAAAGGGATGACCGGTGACGGAACAGGCGTCCCCTTCAGGTGAAGCGCGTCTTCGGACGCTGCAAGAATACCGCATTCTGGATACGCCTCCCGAAGCGGGCTTCGACGACGTCGTGACCCTAGCCACGCAGCTCTGCAACACGCCCGTCGCCCTCGTCAGCCTGGTCGACCGCGACCGCCAGTGGTTCAAGGCACGGCAGGGATTCGAGCCGACCCAGACCGACCTCGACTCCTCGGTCTGCCGGCACGCGCTCGGGCAAGCCGACATCCTTGAGATCGAGGATCTGACGCGTGATCCGCGCACCGCGGCAAATCCGTTGGTGACGAGCGAGCCGTTCATCCGCTTCTATGCCGGCGCACCGCTGCGGACCGCCGAGGGCCAGACGCTCGGGACGCTTTGCGTCATCGACAAGGCTCCGCGTCCGGGGGGCCTGACGGAACCCCAGCGCACGGCCCTGCGGGCTCTGGCCAATCAGGTCATGGCGCAACTCGACCTTCGGCGAGCGGTGGAGCGGCGCGAAGCGGACCGGCAGGTGGCGCTGGCCGAGGCGGCACGCCTGGAAGCCCTGATCGCGACCCAGCAGGCGGTTGCGAGTGCGGCGGCCGACCTCTCGGTCGTGTTCCAGGCCATCACCGACGGGGCGTTGCGGGTTGTCGATGCCGCCGACGGGACGGTGGTGGAACTGCGCGACGGCGGCGATCTCGTCTACGACACGGTGTCGGGAACGTCCGCGCAGTACAAGGGCGTGCGCCTGCCGATGGGGGAGACCCTGTCCGGGGAAGCGGTGCGCACGGAACGACCGCTCTACTGTCCTGACACCCTGATCGACCCGACCATGGACCATTCCCGAGCCGTCGGCCTGGGGATCCGCTCCATGATCGTCGTCCCGGTCACGCGCCGCGGCGAGCCGATCGGCGCGCTCAAGGTCCAGTCGGGACGACCCGATGCCTTCGCGCCCCGTGATGTGGTCATGACGCAGATGCTGGCCGGGCTGGTGGCGTCCGCCTTCGGCGACGTCGCCGAAGTGCGCACGCGGCGCGCCCTCAAGCAGGCTGAGACGCGCTACCGCCAGACATTCGAGAGCGTCACCGAGTTCGGTGTCGTTGTCACGGACAAGGCAGGTGTGATCACCGAGTGGAACACGGGCGCCGAGCGGATCTTCGGCTGGTCGGCGGACGAAATCCGCGGGCAGGACGCCGAGCGCTTCTTCACGCCGGAGGACCGCGCCATCGACCGTGTCGGCTTCGAGATGTCGACGTCTCTGCGAGAGGGCTCGGCGGTGGACGAGCGGTGGCACCTGCGCAAGGACGGCTCACGCTTCTACGCCAGCGGCAACATGATGCCGCTGATGGGCGACGACGGCGAGCATCTTGGCTTCATCAAGATCGTGCGCGACCGCACCGACCAGCACCTCGACGGCCTGCGGTTGCGCGAACTGGAGCGGCAGCTTCTCCATGCCCAGGCAGTTGGCGGTGTCGGGCCGTTCACAGTGGATATCGTGGCGAACCGCCTGGAGGGTACGCCGGAGTTCTCGCGCATCTTCGGCATGGAGCACCAGGCCACGCGCGATCCTCGAGACTTCGAGGCGCTGATCCTGCCGGAGGACCAACATCTTGTTTCGCATGCGGCAAGTCGCCGGTCGGGCGAAGCGTCCGTCGATGTCGAATACCGCATTCGGCGCGCCGATACAGGCGAGGTCCGCTGGATCTTACGCAAAGCCGAGGTGGAACTGGACGAGAACGGCAAGCCGGCGCGCTTCACGGGACTCGTCCGCGACATCACGGCCCGCAAGGCGGCCGAGCAGGCGCTTCTGGACAGCGAAGCGAAGTGGCGGGGCCTGTTCGAGAACCTTCAGGAAGGGTTCCTTCTGGGCCGGGTCATTCGCGACGAGATCGGCCGTGTCGTGGACTGGCGTTACGAGGAGGTCAACCGGGCTTGGGGAGATCTAATCGGCATCGACCCGGCGAGCGTGA
The DNA here is from genome assembly GCF_014642635.1 of Aureimonas endophytica. Classification (GTDB taxonomy): domain Bacteria; phylum Pseudomonadota; class Alphaproteobacteria; order Rhizobiales; family Rhizobiaceae; genus Plantimonas; species Plantimonas endophytica. The sequence goes on along the minus strand of NZ_BMIQ01000007.1, from coordinate 80,429 downwards.
TCGGCCGCACCGTACGCGAGGCCATCCCTGACGTTGAGGACGAGTGGATCAACGAGTTCGCCGGCGTTGTCGAGACGGGTCTGGCGATCCGCTTCACGCGCCGCGTCGGCACGCTGGACCGCTGGTACGATGGCGTCGCTCAGCCGGCCGGCGCCGATCGCTTCACGGTGATCTTTATGGAGGTCACGGATCGCGTGCGCTCGGAACTGCGCCGCAGCGCCCTCCTGCAACTGGGCGATCACCTACGCGATGCGGTCGACATCGCCGCTTCAACGCGTGCCTCGTCCGAGATCATCGGCGAAATCTTCGAGGCGTCACGGGTGTGCTTCGGCGTCGTCGACCCGGACCGTGAGACCGTCACGATCGACGTGGACTGGTGCGCACCGGATGTGGCGAGCATTGAAGGCAAGCACAGCTTCCGCACCTTCGGCTCCTACGTCGAGGACCTGACGCGAGGCGCGACCGTCGTCGTACGCGACGTGCGAACCGATCCGCGAACGAAGGGTCGTGGCGCGGAGGCGTTGGAGGCGCTCGGCATTCGTTCACTCGTCAACCTTCCGATCATGGAGCGTGGTCGCTTGGTGGGTATCGCCATCGTCCACTTCGCCGGGTTGCGGGACTGGACCGATGAGGACACGGCATTCCTGCGTGATGCCGCTGGTCGCACGCAGCTCTCTGTCGCGAGGCACCAAGCCGAAGCGCGTCAGATGGTTCTGAACCGCGAGCTGTCGCACCGCATGAAGAACACGATCGCCGTCATGTCGTCCATCGTCGGGCAGACTCTGCGCGTCTCGCCCGACGTCGCCACGGCCCGCAAAACACTGGCAGACCGCATCCAGGCTCTGTCGCGAGCGCACGATATCATTCTGGCAGGGCAGCGCGACGCCGGCATGGTTCGGGCCATCGTGTCGGCGGCAACGTCACTGCACGATGCGGGCGAACGCATCCGCCTTGCAGGACCGGACGTTCTGATCGGGGAGAAGGCAGCGCTTTCCTTGTCGCTGGTGATCCACGAGTTGGCGACCAACGCCGGCAAGTACGGTGCCCTGTCGGTCGATGATGGCCATGTTGATATCCGCTGGGACCTCAACAACGACGAGCCGTCGGGCGAACCGCAACTCTCGATAGAATGGTGTGAGGTCGGCGGGCCGCCGGTCGTGGCCCCGACGCGGAGAAGCTTTGGAACCCGGCTGATTGAGATGGGTCTGTCTGGATCGGCAACAGGCACATCGCAGATCGAGTACGCGGCGGGCGGCTTGCGGTGCAGGCTCACGGCTCCGCTCGGAGAATTGCAGGCCGACGACACGGCATGAAAGCGCGCGTTGGTACCGACGCCAAAAGGCATCAGGACCACGGCCCCTTACATTGGATTGCCTCGCCCCCCACATCGTGGCTTGACAGATGTGACGCAAGCTGTCGGGGCGGCGGGTCGATCGATGCACGGCACCGTCCCACCATTCTCCGGCCATCCGCACCCACATGGGGTATGAGCGGACCACACTCAGCTTGCGCTTCGAGACATCGATACCACACAACAGAAGCGCGGTCTGGTACTGGGGCGGCGTAGGAGTTCGATATGCGCCAACCCGTTCGAGCCGTTCCGGCTCCCGCCATCCAATCCAAGGTTCGCGAGGTCATGCGTCACTGCACGGTTCACCGTGTCGACACGGCGATGCCTGACCAGCTCGCCGAATTACTGCGACGGCTCGATGTCGTGACGGATACAGATGACGGTCCGGGCGATGCAGCGAAGCGCACAGCCAATGGTACGGCGAGAAACTGATCAAAAACAGCGGCGGGCAGGATCGTGAGCTGAAGCGAAGCTATGTCCGCTTTTGGGTATGGTGGAGTAGATACGGTAGGGCAGAGTTGGGTCGAAAGCGGATGGACGGTTCGGACCGTCCGCCTCTCTTGCCGCTTACCAGGGCAACGTCTCGTCGAAGCGATCGACGTAGCGCAGACCGGGCCGGCCGCGGTTGGCCTCGATCATGTCGACGACGAGCGGAATGCTCTCCTCGACCGACAGGGTGGCGTCGCCGCCGCCCATCTCGGTCCGAACCCAGCCGGGCGCAACGAGCAGCAGCGTGTGGCCGTCGTCGGCGTTCTTCGCAGCATAGCCCTTCATCAGCATGTTGAGCGCGGCCTTGCTGGAGGAATAGAGCTGCCAGCCGCCCGACGCATTTGCGATGCTGCCGAGCTCGGACGTCATGATCGCGATCGTACCGCCTGCGGGGACGCGGCCACGCAACATCTCCGCCGCCCGCACCGGCGAGAAGGCGTTGGTCAACATCATGTCCAAGAAGTCGCCCTCGCTTGCGGTCGCCGGGCTCTCCTTGATGGCGCGGGCGATGCCGGCGTTGATGAACAGGACGTCGAGCCGGCGATCCGCCAGACGCTCGTCGAGTGCGCGGATGCTGGCTGCATCGTTGATGTCGGTGGTTTCGACCGTGAGACGGCCGGGATACCGGTCGCCAAGCGTGGACAGCTTGTCCGACCGGCTGCGCTCGGTGGCGACGACCTGCCAACCGCGTCGGAGCCATTCTTCGGCCAATGCAAACCCCAGCCCTCGGGACGCCCCGACGACGAGCACAGATTTGTGGGTCATGTGATCCTCCTGTTTCGAGATGGTGTCAAAAGGCGGACTTGCCGATCGAGGCGCCGCCGTCGACGTGGATGGTCTGTCCGGTGACAAAGCCGGCGTCGTCGGACAGGAGGAACGCGATCGCGGCGGCGATCTCGTCCGGGCGGCCGAACCGTGCCATCGGAACGGCCGAGAGATACCGTCGCTCGCCCTCGCTGCCCGGTGGGTTGTTCGCCCGGAAGAGCTCGGTCTCGGTCGGACCGGGCGCCACGGTGTTGACCGTGATGCCGGTCGTCGCGAGTTCGAGCGCCCAGCTACGGCCGAAGCTGACGAGCGCCGCTTTCGCCGCGGCATAGGCGGTTCGCTCGACCGCTCCGAGAACCGTCAGGCTGGAGATGTTGACGATCCGGCCCCAGCTTCGGGCTTTCATGCCCGGAAGCAGCGCCTGAGCTGTCTGTACCGCGGGGTGGAGATTGAGCCGCAACACCTCATCGAGCGCCGGCAGTTCGATCGAGCCAAGGCGCTGCGGGCGCACGAGGCCGACATTGTTGACGACCCCGTCGAAGGGAATGCGCTCGGCAAGATCGGCGAGGACGCGCCCCGTCGCCTCGCCGTCGCCGAGATCGACCGAGATGAGTTCGCCGGGAAAGTCCGGCGAGGGGCCGCGCGCCAGTCCGACGACGCGGTGCCCGTCACAGGTCAGACGCTGCGCGAGCGCGAGGCCGATGCCCTTGCTGGCACCGGTCACAAGAAAGGTACGAAACATGGCGATCTCCGGGGATAGGCGATCAAGCCGGCAGGAGGGCGGCGCGACGGATGGCGGGCAGCATGTCCGCCGGCTCGGGGCGCCTGGTGTAGTCCGGGTTCACCTCGGCGTAGAGGATCGTCCCGTCCTGACCGATCACGAAGCGGGCCGGCATCGGCAGCGTCCAGCTCGGGTCGCCGTTGAAGGCGGGCAGATCGTTCTTCAGCGCCTTGTAGAGGTCGACGAGATAGTCGGGGAGCGCAAAGCGCAGGCCGAAGGCGGCGGCGACGTCGTTGTGCGGATCGACGAGGATCGGGAAGCCGAGCGCGTTCTTCGTCACCGACTTCCGGCTGTTGGCTGCCGTCTGGGGCGAGATGGCCACGAGGCTTACGCCCAGCGCCTCGAACGAGGGAAGGGCGTCCTGGAGGGCCTGGAGTTCCATGTTGCAGTAGGGGCACCAGACGCCGCGATAGAAGCTGACGACAAGGGGGCCCTTCGCCAGGAGGTCGGCGGAGGCATGAACCTTGCCCGACGCATCGGCGAGCTGGAAGGACGGCGCCTTGTCGCCGGCCTTCAGCGCCCGGTCGGCCGCGCCGCTTGCGATCAGCTCCGCGGTCGCGCGGTGCATCGTCTCGATCACCGCGGGTGGGACGTTGTAGGGCGGCTTGCCCGCTTCGAAGTCGGCCTTGAAGGCGTCGAGCTTGGCTTGAAGGGTCATGGGATGTCTCCTTGGTTGGATGGGGTTCAGGCTGCGGAGGCGAGAGCGGTGGTGCGGGCGATGGCACGCTGGACGGCCGGTCGGGCCTCGACTTCGGCGTACCAGCGGGCGACGTTCGGCGCGGCATCGAGATCGACGCCGGCGAACTCGCGGCGCCAGAGCCAGCCGAAATGGGCGATGTCGGCGATGGTGAAGTCGGGGCCGGCCGCGAAGCGGCGCCGGGCCAGGACACCGTCGAGCACCGACAGTGTCCGCTTCGCCTCGTTAGAGAAGCGCTCGATCGCGATCGGCTGCGGCTCGGCGGCGAGGCGCTGGAAGAAGCCGGCCTGGCCGAAGGCCGGGCTGAGGGCCGAGGCGTGGAAGAAGAGCTGCTCGAAGACGCGGGCCCGCTTCAAGCCATCGGCAGGCAGGAGGCGTCCGGTCGTCTCCGCAAGGTGAACGAGGATCGCGGCGGAATCGGCGAGCACGAACTCGCCGTCGACGAGCACCGGCACCTTGCCGTTGGGGTTGAGGGCGAGGAAGTCCGGCGCCTTCTGCTCGCCCTTGCGCACGTTGACGGCGAGAAGGTCGTAGTCGAGGCCGAGCTCTTCCAGCGCGATCGGAACCTTGATGCTGTTCGGGGTGGAATAAGCGTAGACGGTCAGCATCGCGGGCTCCTCGTTGGGTGAGGAAGAGATGCCCGTTCCAGGCTCGACACGGCAGTCGGGCTCGAGGGATAAGGCCTATTCCGTGGAGGAATGGCGATGGATCGGTATCAGGCGATGGCGACACTCGTGCGCGTCGTGGAGACGGGATCGTTCTCGGCGGCCGCGCGCCAGCTCCATGTCGGCCAGCCGGCCGTGTCGAAGACGATCGCGCAGCTCGAGGCCCGGCTTCAGGTGAGCCTCCTGATCCGGTCGACGCACGGCCTGACACCGACGGAGGCCGGCCAGCGCTACTACGAGCGCGCCAAGGCCGCGCTTCGCGAGGCGGACGAGGCGGAACTCGCCGCCCGCGGCGTGGGGGCGGGTCTGACGGGCACCTTGCGCGTTTCGGCCGCCACGACCTTCGCGCGGCTCCATGTCGTGCCGCTCCTGCCGCACTTCCTCGACCGGCATCCCGATCTCGAGATAGACGTCATCCTCGACGACCGCGTCATCGACCTCGTGGCCGAGGGGATCGACGTGTCGTTGCGCATGGGCGCGCTGCCCGATTCCGCCGCCATGGCGCGCAAGCTAGCGACCAGCCGCCGGTCGGTGCTCGCGACCCCCGCCTATCTCGACCGGGCCGGCGAGCCGAGCGTGCCGGCAGATCTCGCCGCGCACCAGGCCGTGCTCTACAGCCAGCAACCCGACGTCTGGTCCTTCACGCGGGACGGTCAGCAGGCGTCGGTCGCGATGCGGGGACGGGTGAAGGTGAGTGCGGCCGAAGGCCTGCGGGCGGCGGTGCTCGCCGGCATGGGCCTGTCCGCCGTCTCGGACTGGATGTTCGGACCCGAACTCGCCGACGGAGCGGTGCGGCGGGTCCTGGCGGACTGGAGCCTGCCGCCGGTGGACCTGTGGGCGGTCTTTCCGGCCGGACGCCTGACGAGCGCGAAGGCGCGCGAGTTCGCTGGGTTCGTCGAGGAGGCCTTGGCGGAAGGGTATTCCGGCAGGGCATAAGGCTTATCAAGACGTGATGTCATCCGCAGCGGCCGGCGGGCCTGTACCTGATTGCTGAGCCGTCCAGCCCGGACGGACCGCAGCTTAAGGATCCGCCCGATGGCCCGCTTCGACGCCTACCGCCACGCTTTCCCGAACGCCCGCCTCGATCGCAAGGATAACGGCGTCCTCGAGGTCGCCCTTCATACCGAAGGCGGTAAGCTCGTCTTCAACGGGCATACGCACGAGCAGTTCGTCGATCTCTTCCACGAGATCGGCGAGGATCGCGACAACCGCGTCGTCATTCTGACCGGCACGGGCGACGCCTTCATGGACAGGATCGAGCCCGACGGCTTCGACTTCTTCACCCCGCGCGGCTTCGACAAGATCCTGCGCGAGGGCCGGAAGGTCCTCTCGAACATCCTAGACATCGAGGTGCCGATGATCGCCGCTCTGAACGGGCCGGTTCTGCTCCACAGCGAATACGCGCTTCTGGCCGACATCGTCCTCGCGACTCCGGGGACCGTGTTCCAGGACAAACCGCACTTCGAGTTCGGCATCGTGCCGGGTGACGGCGTGCACCTCCTCTGGCCGCACGCGATCGGCTCGGTGCGCGGCCGCTACTTCCTCCTGACGCGCCAGATCCTCGACGCCGCGACGGCGAAGGACTACGGCGTGGTCAACGAGATCATCGTCGGCGACCGCCTGCTCGCCCGCGCCCACGAGATCGCCGACACGATCGCCGCGCTGCCGCCGCTCACCAGCCGCTACACCCGCATGGCCCTCACCCAGCCGCTCCGCAGGCTGATCGATGAAGGAACCGGCTACGGGCTGGCGCTCGAGGGCATCAGCGCGGCCGACGTTGCCCGATCGATGACGGCGTGATCGGCGACCTCGGCTTGAGGCCGACTGAACATTGGGTCCATCGACGGTCCGGGTGACGCTTGAGCTTGTCTACCTGACCGATGTCTGCTTTCGGCCGACGCGAAAAGTGGATGAAAGGCCGGGTTGGGTCGTTTTCGGTCGACCAGATATTCTCAGTTAATGTAGCACACTCTCAGGAGATTGTGCCCGCCCGCCGCCGCGATCTCCAGCGCGCGCTTCGCCGTCCATTGGCCCTTGATGTCGGCAAGGTCCGGCAGCGCCTCGCCCGCCTGCCGGATCGCCGGCTCGGGCTGCCCCATGGCCTGGCGCCCGGCGAAGTGATTGGCCATCTGGATCAGGCTGCGCGGCGCGAGAATCGGCATGTCGGCGCTGGCCCAGGCGGCTTCCGCGCCGCAGGCGAAGGGGCAGATGAGGCCGAGCCCCGCCGCATTCGCCGCCATCGCCGCCGGCAGCACGCCGGCGACCGGCGCGACCGTGCCGTCGAGCGACAATTCGCCGAGCACGAGGAAGCCGGCCAGCGCCTCCGCCGGAATCGCGCCCAGCGCCGCCATCAGCCCGAGCGCGATCGGCAGATCGTAATGCGAGCCCTCCTTCGGCAGGTCGGCGGGCGCGAGATTGACCGTCACCTTCTTCGGCGGCATGGCGAGGCCGGAGGCATGGAGCGCGGCCTGCACCCGCTCGCGGCTTTCCGTCACCGCCTTGTCGGCGAGGCCGACGATCTGCATGCCCATCTTGCCGGGGGCGACCATCACCTGGACATCGACGGGAATGGCCTCGACGCCCTGGAACGCGACCGTCCTCACCCGCGAGACCATGGCTCCGCCCCCTTTCCTCACCCGTCGACAATCGCCGACGCAACCCAAACGAGACCTGTCGCCAAGCTAACGAAAGCCGGCGGGGCGGACAAGAACGTTTCTGGAACGAACGGGGCCCGAGCTTCGCCGGGAGCCGAACCCGGAGGCGCATCGGCGCGTTGCGGGAGCGGAAGCCGGCAAGAGGAGGCCTGCCATGCCCCAGGGCGACAAGAGCAAATATACCGACAAGCAGAAGCGCGAGGCCGAGCATATCGCGGACGGCTACGAGAGCCGCGGCGTTTCCGAAAAGGAAGCCGAGCGCCGGGCCTGGGCGACGGTGAACAAGCAGTCCGGCGGCGGCAACAAGTCGGGCTCCGGGCGCGGCCATCCCGATTCGAACGAATCGGCGAAGCGCGGCGGCCAGCTCGGGGGCGAGGCTTCGGCCAAGCGGCCGGCCGCCGCCCGCTCCGCCTCGGCCAGGAAGGCGGCGGCGACGCGTAAGGAAAACGCCCACGCCCATCATTGAGGGCGGCGCCTGGAGATTCAAACAAAAGGGCCGGCCGCTTCCCCCGAAGCGGCCGGCCCGGCGAGCGGTCCCCCGCTCCTTGATCTCGATGACGGGCGGCGCGCGGCCGCCCCGATCGCTCAGCCTTCGCGCTTGGTGGCGGTGGAGGCGATCTTCTTCGACTTCACGGCCGGCTTCGGCTCGACCATGCGCTCGCTGCCCTGGAGCACCACGACGCGGGCGCCGAGCGGCACGCGCTCGTAGAGATCGATGATGTCCTGGTTCATCAGGCGGATGCAGCCCGAGGAGGCGGCCTTGCCGATGGACTGCCATTCCGGATTGCCGTGCAGGCGGTAGAGCGTGTCGCGGCCGTTCTGGTGCAGGTAGAGAGCGCGGGCGCCGAGCGGGTTCATCGGGCCCGGATCCATGCCCTTGCCGTCCTTGAACTTCGTCAGGTCCTTGCGGCGCTCGATCATCTCCATCGGCGGGAACCAGCGCGGCCAATGCTGCTTGTCGCCGATCACCGCCTCGCCCGACCAGGAGAAGCCGTCCTTGCCGACGCCGATGCCGTAGCGCATCGCCGTGCCGCCGCGCTCGATCACATAAAGGAAGCGATGGGGCGTATCGACCACCACCGTGCCCTCGTCATAGCCGCCGGCATCGTAGACGACGCGCTGGCGCAGGAACTGCGGGTCGATCTTCTTGACGGGGATGGCCGGCAGCTTGAAGCCGTCGTCCTCGGTGGCGGCATAGGCTTCGATCGGCGTCGCGCCGAAGCTGCGGTCCTCGTAGGTGGCCGGGGCGGCATAGGCGGTGATGCGGGCGACGGCGGCCGGCAGTTCGGCCGCCAGCTTCGGCTGCTCGGGATTGGTGGTGGCGCACCCCGCCATCAGAGTCGCGGCGAGCGCGAAGCCGGCCGCAAGAATTTTCCGAGACATCAGCATGATCGCCCGATCCGGTCGTCTAGATGAAATGGCCTTGATCGTCGCGCGGGCGCGCACCATCCGGGAGGAGGCCTTCGCCAACCTGGATACGGCGTGGGGCATGCCCTGACAACGCCAACAATACACACGATCATGGTTAATAAAGTCTTTGTTGCGGGTGCGTCACAGTTGACCCCCGAAGCCCCTGTCACATTTCCTTCGGGGCCTTGGGACATGCCAGTCGAAGCGAGGACGTCCGATGAATATCGGTGAAGCGTCGCGGCGCTCGGGACTGCCGCCGAAAACCATCCGCTATTACGAGGAAGTCGGCCTGGTGCGGCCGGCGCGGGCCCAGAACGGCTATCGCGACTATCGCGAGCGCGACGTGCATATGCTGCGCTTTCTCCAGCGCTCGCGCTCGCTGGGATTCTCTATCGAGGAGGCGCGCAAGCTCCTCGCCCTCTATGCCGACGACCGCCGCCATTCCGAGGACGTGCGCGCCATGGCGCATCGCCGCATCGCCGAGATCGACCGCAAGATCGAGGAACTGCGCTCGCTGAAGCGCGCCCTCGGGGTCCTGGCCGAGCAATGCCCGGGCGACGGCGGGCCGGACTGCCCGATCCTCGACGAGATCGCCGGCGGCGCCTTGCCGCTTCCGTCCGAGGAGAAGCGGGTCTAGGAATCGGAGGGCGCGGTCCGAGCTGTTTTCCGCGCGACGGAGCGGGATCGCCATGGGCAGCACGAGAGTCCTCCAGATCGAATTGCCGACCAGGATCGCCGACCTCGTCCAGGAGAAGGTCGCCGCCGGCGAATATGCCAGCGAGAGCGAGGTCATCGCCGAGCGGCTGGAGGATCTCCTGATGGAAGACGCCGCGATCGAACGCTGGCTGAAGGAAGACGTCGTGCCGACCTACGACGCGATGATGCGCGATCCGGGCCGAGGCCTTTCGCTCGCCGAGGCGCGGCGGCAGATCGAGGCCCACATCGCCAAAAAGAACGAGGCGGCCGGCGACGCCTGATGCGTCCGGTGATCTTCGCCCCGGAAGCGATCCACGATATCCAGGAAATTCACGATGCGCTGTGGGAGCGCTTCGGCCCGCTCCAGGCCGCGCGGTCGATCGCCAGGCTTCTGGCACATTGCGAAGGCTTCGCTCGATTTCCGGAACGCGGACGGTTACGGAACGATCTTCGGACGGGTTTGCGCTTGGTCGGCTATCGGCGCTTGGCCTCGATCGCCTTCTTCGTCGATACCAAGCAAGTGACGATCCTGCGCGTCTTCGGCGCCGGCCGCGACATCACATCCGCCGACTTCAAACGAGGCTGAGTCATGCGCATTCTCGGGCTCGACCATATCCAGCTGGCCATGCCGCCGGGCGAGGAAGCCCGGGCCCGCGCCTTCTATGCCGGCCTTCTCGGTCTCACCGAGGTCGGGAAGCCGCCGCAGCTCGCCGATCGCGGCGGCTGCTGGTTCGAGGGCGAGGGCCTGCGGCTGCATCTCGGCGTGGAGGCGGAGTTCCGGCCCGCCCGGAAGGCGCATCCCGCTCTTCTCGTGGACGATCTCGCCGGCTGGGTCCGCCGCCTGGAGGCGGCCGGCCATCCGGCCCGCGAGGACCGGCCGCTCGAAGGCTTCCGGCGCTGCTATGTCGACGACCCCTTCGGCAACCGGATCGAACTGATGCAGCCGCTCGCCTGACGCCTGCGACATCCGGCGCGCCTTGCCGCCGGAAGCGGGCTTGGTTAACGATTCGGCCATGCCCATCGTCTCCCCCCACCGTCTCGACCCGCTCGTCGACGGCCGGCAGTCCGAGCGCGCCATGCGCGTCCGGCGCGGCGTCCAGCGCCTGATGAGCGCCGCGCGGGTCGCCCTCCTGCCCGAGATGCCGCTGGACTCCGGCCGGCGGGCCGATCTCGTCGGCCTTACCGAGAAGGGCGAGTTCGTCATCGTCGAGATCAAGTCCTCGGTCGAGGATTTCCGCGTCGACCGCAAATGGCCGATCTACCGGCTGCATTGCGACCGGCTCTATTTCGCCACCCATCCCGACGTGCCGCTCGACATCTTTCCCGAGGACTGCGGCCTCATCCTGTCGGACGGCTGGGGCGCGGAGATCCTGCGCGAGGCGCCCGAGCACAAGCTGGCCGGCGCGACGCGCAAGGCCATGGTGCTGCGCTTCGCCCGGCTGGCGGCCGACCGGCTCCAGGTCGCCGAATGGGCGGCCAATCCCTATATGACGGGACTGCCGGAAGCCTCCTGAACCGCGGGACGGGACCCGGGTTTTCCTTTTGCCGGAGCCGCTTGCGCGGCAAATCAGCCATCCATATATACCCCGCAGCCTCGGCGGGGGCGGCCGCCCGGGCGGTCCCGCGCCCGCCGGACCGGAATTCACGACAACCCAAGGGGTCGCCCTTTCGGAACGCCTCTGAAGAGGGTCCGGGCGACCTGCTCAGCAAGGAGAGTTTTCATGGCGAAAGTCATCGGCATCGATCTCGGCACGACCAATTCCTGCGTCGCCGTGATGGACGGCAAGACGGCCAAGGTCATCGAGAATGCGGAAGGGGCCCGCACGACGCCTTCGATGGTCGCCTTCACCGAGGATGGCGAGCGTCTCGTCGGCCAGCCGGCCAAGCGCCAGGCGGTGACCAATCCCGAGAACACGCTCTTCGCGGTCAAGCGCCTCATCGGCCGCCGCTACGACGATCCGACCGTCGCCAAGGACAAGGGCCTCGTGCCCTACAAGATCGTCAACGCCTCCAACGGCGATGCCTGGGTCGAGGCCCATGGCGAGAAATATTCCCCCTCGCAGATCTCCGCGATGATCCTTCAGAAGATGAAGGAGACGGCGGAAGCCTATCTCGGCGAGAAGGTCAGCCAGGCCGTCATCACGGTCCCGGCCTATTTCAACGACGCCCAGCGCCAGGCCACCAAGGATGCCGGCAAGATCGCCGGCCTCGAGGTGCTGCGCATCATCAACGAGCCGACGGCGGCCGCCCTCGCCTACGGGCTCGAGAAGAACGACGGCAAGACCATCGCGGTCTACGATCTCGGCGGCGGCACCTTCGACGTCTCGATCCTCGAGATCGGCGACGGCGTGTTCGAGGTGAAGTCGACCAATGGCGACACGTTCCTCGGCGGCGAGGACTTCGACATGCGCCTCGTCGACTACCTGGCCTCCGAGTTCAAGAAGGACCAGGGCATCGACCTGAAGAACGACAAACTCGCCCTCCAGCGGCTGAAGGAAGCCGCCGAGAAGGCGAAGATCGAACTGTCCTCGGCCGCCCAGACCGAGATCAACCTGCCCTTCATCACGGCGGACGCCACCGGGCCGAAGCACCTGACGATGAAGCTGACGCGCTCGAAGTTCGAGACGCTCGTCGACGACCTCGTCCAGCGGACGGTCGGCCCGATGAAGGCCGCGCTGAAGGATGCGGGCCTGTCGCAGAGCGACATCCACGAAGTGGTGCTGGTCGGCGGCATGACGCGCATGCCGAAGGTCCAGGAAGTCGTGAAGAACTTCTTCGGCAAGGAGCCGCACAAGGGCGTCAACCCGGACGAGGTCGTCGCGATGGGCGCCGCCATCCAGGCGGGCGTGCTCCAGGGCGACGTGAAGGACGTGCTGCTGCTCGACGTGACCCCGCTGTCGCTCGGCATCGAGACGCTGGGCGGCGTGTTCACCCGCCTCATCGACCGCAACACGACCATCCCGACGAAGAAGAGCCAGGTCTTCTCCACCGCCGAGGATTCGCAGAGCGCCGTGACCATCCAGGTCTTCCAGGGCGAGCGCGAGATGGCGCAGGACAACAAGCTGCTCGGCCGCTTCAATCTGGAGGGCATCCCGCCGGCACCGCGCGGCGTGCCGCAGATCGAGGTGACCTTCGACATCGACGCGAACGGCATCGTCAACGTCTCGGCCAAGGACAAGGGCACCAACAAGGAGCAGCGGATCACGATCCAGGCTTCCGGCGGCCTGTCCGACGCCGACATCGAGAAGATGGTGAAGGAAGCCGAGCAGAACGCTGACGCCGACAAGAAGCGGCGCGCGGGCGTCGAGGCGAAGAACCAGGCCGAGAGCCTCGTCCATTCGGCCGAGAAGTCGCTGAAGGAATATGGCGAGAAGGTCTCGGCCGCCGATCGTCAGGCGATCGAGGACGCGATCGCGGCGTTGCGCGCCGAGCTGGATCGCGAGGAGCCGGATGCCGAGGCGATCAACGCCAAGAGCCAGACCCTGGCCGAGGCCTCGATGAAGCTCGGTCAGGCCATGTACGAGGCGAACCAGGCCGAGGCGGCGGGCGCCGGCCAGGCCGGCGCCACGGGCGCGGCGCCGAAGGACGACGTGGTCGATGCCGACTTCGAGGAAGTCGACGAGGACCGCAAGAAGTCGGCCTGAGCCGCCCTTCCCTTTCGGACCATCGAAGACCCCGGCGAGCGATCGCCGGGGTCTTCTGCTATGAAGGCGGCATGTCGCGCGCCGCCCGCCTTCTCGATCTTCTCCAGACCCTGCGCGAGCGGCGGCGGCCGGTCAGCGCGGCGGCGCTCGGCGAGGCGCTCGGTGTGTCGCTGCGCACCGTCTATCGCGACATCGAGACCCTGCGCGGGCAAGGCGCGGCGATCGAGGGCGAGGCGGGCCTCGGCTACGTGCTGAAGCCGGGCTTCACCCTGCCGCCCCTCATGTTCGACGACGACGAGCTGGACGCGCTCATCCTCGGCTTGCGCCTTGTGATGCGCCGGGGCGACGGGGACCTGGAAGCGGCGGCGGAAGGGGCGCTCGCCAAGATCGTCGCCGTCCTGCCGGAGGAGCGCGAAAGGGCGGCGGCGGCGAGCGGGCTCCTCGCCGGCCCCGTCTGTGGCGAGGCGGCGGAGGCGCCGCATCTCGGCCTCATCCGCCGCGCCCTGCAGGAGGAGACGAAGCTGCGCCTCGCCTATCGGGACAAGAAGGGCGCGGCAACCGATCGCGTCGTCTGGCCGATCGCGGTCGGCTTCTTCGAGGGCTACGAGATGCTCGCCGCCTGGTGCGAGACGCGCCGCGACTTCCGGCATTTCCGGCTCGACCGGATCGGCGCCGCGACGGCCCTCGACCAACGCATTCCGAAGCATCGCCGCCTGCTTCTCGCCGAATGGCGGGCACGCGAGGATCTCGACGGCTGAGCGGACGGACGCCGGCCGCTGCTGCCGTTTTCTGGCAGCCGGGCGGTCTAGGGAACGGGGGCTTCCTCTCGGAGACCCTTCCCGATGCTGACCTTCGGCCTTGCCATTCTCTATGTCGACGATCCCGCCGCCAGCGCGCGTTTCTATGCCGGCCTGTTCGGCGAGGAGCCGGTCGAGCTCTCGCCGAGCTTCGCGATGTTCGCCTTGCGGTCCGGCCTGCGGCTCGGCCTCTGGTCGCGCCACACGGTGACGCCCGGCGCGGCGGGCGCCGGCGGCGGCACGGAACTCGCCTTTCTCGGCGAGGATATCGACGCCATCCATGCGGACTGGGCGGGACGCGGTATTCCGATCCTTCAGCCGCCGGTCGATCTCGATTTCGGCCGCGCCTTCGTCGCCCTCGATCCCGACGGCCATCGCCTGCGCATCTATCGCCCCGCGCCGGAATGAGGGGCGGCGGCCCGGTCTCGCTTCGGGACGGGCCTCGTGGCGGCATGCTGATCCCCTGCCGCCACCATGTCATTCCGTCCGAGAATGAGGTCAGACGGAATCCTTGATTGCGGGGCGGGGCCGGCTCGTCGAACATCATGCCGTCTCCCGTTCGCGGCCCTCCCCTTCGTCCGGCCGCCTCTCCGAAGAGTCCGCCAGATCATGGTCGCTTCCGCCCTCGCAGCCGGTTTCGTGTCGCGCGATCGCGTGCGCACGCTGTTTTCCCGGGCGATGTCCGACATGTATCGCGCGGAGGTCCCGCAATATGGGACGCTCATGGCGCTGGTGAGCGAGGTGAATGCGAAGGTGCTGGCCCGCGAGCCGGGGCTCAAGGCCGAGCTGGAGCGGGCCGACGAGCTGGAGCGGCTCGATCTCGAGCGCCACGGCGCGATCCGCCTCGGCACGGCGGCCGAACTCTTCACCATGCGCCGCCTCTTCGCGGCGATGGGCATGGAGCCGGTCGGCTATTACGACCTCTCCGTCGCCGGCGTGCCGGTCCATTCCACCGCCTTCCGGCCCATCGCCGACGCCGCGCTGGCGCGCAATCCCTTCCGTGTCTTCACCTCGCTCCTGCGGCTCGAACTGATCGAGGACGCGGAGCTGCGCGCCGAGGCCGGCGCGATCCTGGCGCGGCGGCGGATCTTCACGCCGCGCGTCCTCGAACTGATCGACCGTCACGAGACGGCGGGCGGACTGACCGAGGCGGAGGCCGCCGAATTCGTGCGGGAGGCCTTGGAAACCTTCCGCTGGCATGGCGAGGCGACGGTCGATGCCGCGACCTACAAGCGGCTTCACGACGCGCATCGCCTGATCGCCGACGTGGTCAGCTTCAAGGGCCCGCATATCAACCATCTGACGCCGCGCACGCTCGATATCGACGCGGTGCAGAAGGGCATGCCGCTGCGGGGCATCGCCGCCAAGGCGGTGGTGGAAGGCCCGCCGACGCGCGCCTGCCCGATCCTCCTGCGCCAGACGAGCTTCAAGGCGCTGGAGGAGCCGATCCGCTTCCAGGGGGCCGGCGGCGAGGCGGCCGGCACCCACAGCGCGCGCTTCGGCGAGATCGAGCAGCGCGGCATCGCGCTGACGCGGCAGGGCCGCGCGCTCTACGACGCGCTTCTCGCCTCCGTGCGCGAGATCGGCGGCGCGGGCAGCGCCGAGGCCGATTACGACGGCCGGCTGGCCGCCGCCTTCGCCCGCTTTCCCGACAGCCATGACGAGATCCGCCGGCAGGGGCTCGGCTTCTTCCGCTATCGCCCGACGGGCAAGCCCGGCGCGCCGCTTTCCGGCCCGCTCAACGCCGCCGCGCTCGACCGGCTGATCGCGGCGGGTCTCGTCCATGCCGATCCGATCGTCTACGAGGACTTCCTGCCGGTCAGCGCCGCCGGCATCTTCCAGTCCAATCTCGGCGGCACCGAGCAGCGGGCCTATGCCGGCAATGCCAGCCGCGCCGCCTTCGAGGCGGCGCTCGGCGCGACGGTGCTCGACGAGTTCGCGCTCTACGAAGCGGCCGAGGCGCGCTCCATCGCCGAGCTGGAGGCCGCGTTCGGCCTCGCGGCGCGCGAAGCCGCGGAATAGGCGCGGCGATGGACAGGGTGCTGGCCGCCGGCGTCTCGTGCCGGAGCCGGACGACGCGTATCATCAAGGTTCGGCCGCCCCGTCCCGCGAAGGCGCTGGCGGCCCTGTTCGAGGAACGCCGGCCATGAGGAACGATCCGCGCAGCCACGGCCTCTGGAAGCGTTCGGCGCCCCCCGCCCCGCCGACGGTGGCGCTCACTGATGAGTTGACGGTCGATGTCGCGGTGATCGGGGCCGGCTTCACCGGCCTTTCGGCCGCCCTGCATCTCGCCGAGGCCGGGCGCGGCGTCGCGGTGCTGGAGGCCGAGGAGATCGGATTCGGCGGTTCGGGCCGCAATGTCGGGCTCGTCAATGCCGGCATGTGGGTGATGCCGGACGACCTGCCGGCGGCGCTCGGCGAGACGCATGGCGAACGGCTTCTCGCCATGCTGGGCGACGCGCCCCGCGCCGTGTTCGAGCTCGTGGAAAAGCATGCGATCCCCTGCGAGATCGAGCGCCAGGGCACACTCCACTGCGCCGTCGGCGAGAAGGGGCTTCGGGAACTGACCGAGCGAGCGCGGCAATGGCAGGCGCGCGGCGCGCCCGTCGAGCTTCTCGACGCGGCGGAAACGGCGCGCAAGGTCGGCACGAGCGCCTATGCGGGCGCCCTTCTCGACCGGCGCGCCGGCACGATCCAGCCGCTCGCCTATGCGCGGGGACTGGCGAAGGCGGCGATCGCGGCCGGCGCGCGGATCTTCACCGCGAGCCCCGTCGCGGTGGCGCGCCAGGAGAACGGCCTCTGGCGGCTGGAAACCGAGGGTGGCGGCGCGGTCAAGGCGCGGCACGTCGTTCTGGCGACCGACGCCTATGCGAGCCGCATCTGGACCGAGATCCGGCGCGAACAGGTGCATCTCCCCTATTTCAACATGGCGACGCCGCCGCTCGGCGACAATCTCAGGCGCTCCATCCTGCCGGAGCGCCAGGGCGTCTGGGATACGGAGGAGATCCTGTCCTCCTTCCGCTTCGATCAGGCGGGACGGCTCGTCTTCGGCTCGGTCGGCGCCCTGCGCGGCTCCGGCCGGCCGATCCACCGCAACTGGGGCCGCCGCGCCCTGGCGCGGCTCTTCCCGCAGCTCGCCGGCATCCGCTTCGAGATGGAGTGGTATGGCAAGATCGGCATGACGGAGAACAGCCTGCCGCGCTTCCACCAGCCGGCCCGCAACGTCTATGGCTTCAGCGGCTATAACGGGCGGGGCATCGCGCCCGGCACGGTCTTCGGCCAGACGCTCGCCCGGCTCGTCCAGGGCGAGCTGGCGGTCGAGGACCTGCCCCTGCCGGCGACGGCGGCGGTGCCGGCGCGCTACCGCGTGGCGCGCGAGGCCTATTACGAGATCGGCGCCCAGCTCGCCCACGCGGCGGGCGCCAGATTCTGAATGTCTTCGGACGAACGACCGGATTTCCCAGGAGGTTTCATGCTTCAGACCGTTTCCGCCGCCTCGCTGAAGGAGGAGACCGCGACGCTTCTCGGCTCGCTCGGCCTGACCGAGGCCGAGTTCACGGGCGGCACGCGCGAGGTGCGCTCGCCGATCACCGGCGAGGTGATCGCCGCCGTGCCCGAGACGACGCCGGAAGCGGCCCGCGCGGCGATCGCCAAGGCGGCGGAGGCCTTCCGCCAATGGCGCCTCGTGCCGGCGCCCCGGCGCGGCGAGCTCGTCCGCCTGCTCGGCGAGGAGCTGCGCGCCGGCAAGGCGGCGCTCGGCCGCCTCGTCACGATCGAGGCCGGCAAGGTCGTCTCGGAAGGGCTCGGCGAAGTGCAGGAGATGATCGACATCTGCGACTTCGCCGTCGGCCTGTCGCGCCAGCTCTACGGCCTGACGCTGCCCTCCGAGCGCGCCGACCACCGGCTCGCCGAGCAATGGCACCCGATCGGCCCGGTCGGCGTCATCTCGGCCTTCAACTTCCCCGTCGCCGTCTGGTCGTGGAACGCGGCGCTCGCCCTCGTCTGCGGCGATCCGGTGCTGTGGAAGCCGTCCGAGAAGACGCCGCTGACGGCCCTCGCCACTCAGGCGATCCTGGAGAAGGCGCTGAAACGCTTCGGCCCCGACGCGCCGGAGGGCCTCTCCGCCGTCCTCGTCGGCGATGCCGCGATCGGCGAGCTCCTGGTCGAGGACCCGCGCGTGCCGGTCGTCTCGGCGACGGGCTCCACCCGCATGGGCCGCATCGTCGCGCAGAAGGTCGCGGCGCGCTTCGGCCGCTCGATCCTCGAACTCGGCGGCAACAATGCCTCGATCGTCACCCCCTCCGCCGATCTCGACCTGACGCTGCGCGCCGTCGCCTTCGGCGCCATGGGCACCGCCGGCCAGCGCTGCACCACGCTGCGCCGCCTGATCGTCCATTCCAGCGTCCATGACGCGCTGGTCGAGAAGCTGAAGCGCGTCTACGCGACGATCTCCGTCGGCTCGCCGGTCGCGAGCGAGGCGCTGGTCGGGCCGCTGGTCGACCGAGCCGCCTTCGAGGGCATGCAGCGGGCGCTGGCGGCGGCGAAGTCCGCCGGCGGCACCGTCCATGGCGGCGAGCGCGTCGACGTCAACGGCGAGGCCTCGTTCTATGTCCGCCCGGCGCTCGTCACCATGCCGGCCCAGACGGGCCCGGTGGTCGAGGAGACCTTCGCCCCGATCCTCTACGTCCTCAGATACGAGACGATCGAGGAGGCGATCGCGCTGCAGAACGGCGTGCCGCAGGGCCTTTCCTCGTCGATCTTCGCCACCGACATCCGCGAGGTCGAGCGCTTCCTGTCGGCGGCGGGCTCCGATTGCGGCATCGCCAATGTCAATATGGGCCCGTCCGGCGCCGAGATCGGCGGGGCCTTCGGCGGCGAGAAGGAGACGGGCGGCGGCCGCGAGAGCGGCTCCGACGCCTGGAAGGCCTATATGCGCCGCCAGACCAATGCCGTGAATTACGGTCGCTCCCTGCCGCTGGCGCAGGGCGTGAAGTTCGACGTCGACGGCGGCTCGGCGGAAGCCTGACGATCGCGCCTTTCCTGAACGGGAAGGTCCTGCGGCGCGGCGTCTATTCCGCCGCGCCGTAACGCAGGCCGTCGATCACCGCGCGGATGGCGGGCGCGTTGCGCATGTCCGAATGGACGACGAGCCAGATCCCGCGCCGCAGCGCCGGCCTGTCCGGCGGGACCGGCACGAGCCTCGGGTCGTTCTCGGTCATGAAGTCGGGCAGGATCGCGATGCCCCCGCCGGCGGCGGCGAGGGCGACCTGGATCTCCACATGATCGGAGCGCAGGCCGAAGGGCCGGTCGCCGGCGATGCCCTCCAGCGCCGTCTGCTGCGGCGAGCCGGCCATCGCCCCTTCCGAGCCGATGAAGCGCCAGTCGGCCTCCGGCACCGCCGCGAGATAGGCGGGCGCCGCATAGAGGCGGAAGGCCATCTCGCCGAGCTTGATCGCCGTGAGGTCGCCCGCCTCGGGACGGCTGAGGCGGATGCCGATATCCGCCTCGCGCCGGTCGAGCGAGGCGGTGCGCGCCTCGCCGAGAAGGCGCAGGGCAAGGCCCGGATGCCGTTGCCGCAGACGCGCTAGCTTCGGCGCGAGGACCGCCCCCGCATAGGCCGAGGGCGCGCTGATCGTCACCGTGCCGGCAAGCTCGGAGCGGGCCCCCTCGGCAAGCCTTTCGAGACGGCGCATCTCCGTCGCGACGCCCTTCGCCAGATCGGCCACGCGCTCGCCGTCCGGCGTCAGGACCAGCCGCCGGCCGCGCCGGTCCACCAGCTTCAGCCGCAGCCGCGCTTCCAGCGCCGCGATGCGGCGGGCGACGGTCGCATGCTCGATGCCGAGCACCCGCGCCGCGCCGGCCAGGCTTCCCGCCTCGACGAAGCCGGCGAAATGGCGAAGATCGTCCCAGTCCATATCGGCGATTTTCTCCCATGCGATGGGCAGGATCGGGGAATTTCTACCCTATCGCCCATCGCCTAATCCTTGTCCCGACGCAACGAGGCGGGCGACATGGCGATGGACAGGGATTTGGCGGTGCGGCTGGCGCGGCCCGGCGGCATCGAGGAATTGGCGATCACGGACTGGCCGGCCGAGGCGCCCGGTCCCGGCGAAATCCGGCTGCGGCAGGCGGCGGTCGGCCTCAACTTCATCGACATCTATCACCGCACCGGCCTTTACCCGCTGCCGGCGCCCGCCATTCCGGGCGTCGAGGGCGCGGGCATCGTGGAAGCGCTCGGCGAGGGCGTCACCGGGCTGGCGCTCGGCCAGCGCGTCGCCTATGCCGGCGCGCCGGGCGCCTATGCCACGACGCGGCGGCTGCCGGCCTGGCGGGCCGTGCCGCTGCCGGAGGCGATCACGCCGCAAACGGCCGCCGCCTCGCTGCTGCGCGGCCTCACCGCGCATATGCTGCTGACGCGCACCTATCCGGTCGGCCCCGGCACCAGCCTTCTCGTCCATGCGGCGGCGGGCGGGCTCGGTGCGGTGCTCACGCGCTGGGCGAAGCATCTCGGCGCGACGGTGATCGGCACGGCCGGCAGCGCGGCGAAGGCCGAGGCCGCCCGCGCCCATGGCGCCGACGCGGTGATCGTCGGCCGCGAGGCCGATATCGTCACCGAGCTGCGGCGCCTGACGGACGGGCGCGGCGTCGATTTCGTCATCGACGGCATCGGCGGGGCGATGCTAGCGAAGAGCCTCGGCTGCGCCCGCCGCTTCGGCACGGTGGCGAGCATCGGACAGGCGGCCGGGCCGATCCCGCCGCTGGCGGTCGAGGAAATCGGGCCGCTGCGCTCGCTGAACTTCGCGCGGCCGAGCGTCATGGCCTATGCGGCCGAGCCGGCGACCTATGCCCGCGCGGTGCCGGAGGTTTTCGCGATGATCGGGGCCGGCATCGCCGCCGGCACCGGCCCGACCTATCCCCTGGCGGAGGCGGCGCGGGCGCAAGGCGATCTCGAAGCCGGCCGCATCCTCGGCAGCGCCGTGCTTCTCCCCTGACTGGATTTCACTGAAAGATTCTCGCGATGATGCCCCGCACCTTGTTCCAGCTCGCCGGCCGCGAGCCCCGCCCCGCCGCCCTGACGGAGGCGACCCTCGTCCTCGTCGACTATCAGAACGAATATCTAATCGGGCCGCTCGCCTTGCCGGGCGCCGAGGCCGCGGTGGAGCGCGCGGCGCGTCTTCTGCAGGCGGCGCGGGCTTGCGGCGCGCGCATCGTCCATGTCGCGCATCGCGGCGCGCCGGGCGGGCTCTTCGATCGCGCGCAGCCGCGCGGCGCCATCGTCGCGCCGCTGGCGCCACGCGAAGGCGAGGCCGTGGTCGAGAAGACCCGGCCGAACGGCTTCTCCGACACCGATCTCGCGGCGCGGATCGGGGCGACGGCCGGCAGCGCGATCGTCGTCGCCGGCTTCATGACGCATAATTGCGTGTCCTCGACGGTGCGGGCGGCGCTCGATCTCGGCCTCGCCATCACCGTCGCCGGCGATGCCTGCGCGACGCGCGACCTCCCCGCGCCGGGCTGCGGCCTTATCGGCGCCGAAGCGCTCCAGGCCGCCGAGCTCGCCGCCCTCGCCGACCGCCATGCCGCGATCGTCACGGTGGACGAGCTTCTTGCCCTCTGACGGCGCTTCGGGAAGCGCCCGCCTCAGGCGGCCTTCATCCTGAAATGCTTGTCGACATAGTGCCCGATCCGCTCGCGCATGAAGCGGCCGGACTCGTCCGCCCGCTCTTCCCAGCCGAAGACGCAGGCCGTGACGATGCCGTCGAAGCCGACCGCGGCCAGCGAGCCGAAGAACACGTCCCAGTCGATCTCGCCCTGGCCGATGTCCATGTGCTGGTGGATCGTCACCTTGGCGCCCGGCGGGTTGATGATGTAGCGCAGGCCCGAACTGGCCTTGTGGTTGTAGGTGTCGGCGACATGGATATGGGCGATGAGATCGCCCGCGTCGCGGATCATCTTCGCCATGTCGTCGCCGAAATAGAAGGTATGCGGCGCGCAATAAAGGAACTTGACGTTCTTCGAGCCGATCGTCTTCAGCATGTCGATCGCCGGATGCAGCGTCTCGCACCAGTCTTCCGGGTGCGGCTCCATGTTCAGCGTGACGCCCTCCTTCTCGAAGACGGGCACCAGTTCCTCCATCGAGCGCCACCAGGCGGCTTCGGAATGTTCGTGGCCGAAGGAGCCGCCGCAGCAGTTGGAGCGGTGCGAGCGGTCGGGGGACGGCCCGCGCCCGAACTCGGAATTCATCGTGTCGCAGCCCATCGCGACGGTGGCGCGGATGGCCTCCTTCCAGTAGCCGACCGCAGCCATGCGCTCGTCCTCGTGCGGGCTCGCCCAGCGATACATCGGCAGCACCGAGGCGAGCTTCACGCCATGGTCGGAGAGCGCCTTCTTGAACTCGGCGATCCGCTCCTTGTGGGCGCGCGGGCGCACCCACCACGGGATGAAGTCCTCGCGCGGGCTCAGCTCGATGTATTCGTAGCCGAGCTCGGCCGTCTTGCGGCAGAGATCGCCTAGCGACAGGTGGCGATGCATATAAGGGTCGAGCGCGATCTTCATGCCGGTCCCCCTCCCCAGGAGACGATCGAAAGGAACCGGCGGCGCGAATCCTGCCGCGCCGCCGGGAAGCCTGTCAGTTGATGGCGCGCTGGAAGCGGCGCTGCGCCTCGTAGTCCCGGCGCGCCTCGCCGACCTCCGGGCGCGTCGAGGTCTCGGGCACGGCGACGTCCCACCAATAGCCGCCGGCCTCGGTGGTGATCAGCGGATGGGTGTCGATCAGGATGAGGGTCGAGCGCGTCTCGGCGCGCGTCCGCTCCAGCGCCGCTTCCAGCTCGGCGATGGAGGCGACCTTCTCGGCCGCCGCCCCCATGGCCCTGGCATGGGCCACGAAGTCGATCTCGGGAAAGACCTCGTAGCGGCAGTCTTCCAGGAGATTGTTGAAGTTCGCGCCGCCGCAGGCCATCTGCAACCGGTTGATGCAGCCGTAGCCGCGATTGTCGAGCAGGACGACGGTGATCTTCTGGCCGAGCATGACCGAGGTCGCGAGCTCGGAATTCAGCATCATGTAGGAGCCGTCGCCGACCATCACGACGACGTCCTTGTCCGGCCGGGCCAGCTTGACGCCGAGGCCGCCGGCGATCTCATAGCCCATGCAGGAGAAGCCGTATTCCATGTGGTAGCCGCCCGGCCGCGTCGGCGCCCAGAGCTTGTCGAGCTCGCCCGGCAGGCCGCCGGCCGCACAGACGACGACGGAATTCTCGGTGCCGCGCGCCCGCGCCACCGCGCCGATCACCTGCGCGTCGGAGGGAAGTTCGGCATTGGTCGCGGCGAGCGCCCGGCCCGCCGCCTCGAACCAGGCGACGCGCTCCTCATGGGCGCGCCGCGCCTGCGCCGCGTCCGCCGTCCAGGCGCCGAGCGCCTCGGAGAGAAGCCTGAGCCCGACCTTGGCATCGGCCACCAGCGGCACGCCGCCATGCTTCACCGCGTCATAGGGTGTCACGTTGAGGCCGAGGACCGTCAGGCGCTCGGCATGGAACAGCGCCCAGGACCCGGTGGTGAAGTCCTGGAGCCGCGTGCCGACGGCGAGCACGAGATCGGCATCGGTGGCGAGGGCGTTGGCGGCGCTGGTGCCGGTGACGCCGACGGCGCCGAGCGCGAGGTCGTGCGTCTCGTCGATCGCGGACTTGCCGGCCTGCGTCACCGCGACCGGCACGCCGTGCCGTTCGGCGAAGGCGAGGAGTTCGGCCGTCGCCTCGGAATAGAGAACGCCGCCGCCGGCGATGATCATCGGCTTCTTCGCGGCCTTGATCAGCGCCACGGCATGGGCGAGC
Organism: Aureimonas endophytica; assembly: GCF_014642635.1. GTDB lineage: Bacteria > Pseudomonadota > Alphaproteobacteria > Rhizobiales > Rhizobiaceae > Plantimonas > Plantimonas endophytica. The sequence continues at coordinate 56,656 of NZ_BMIQ01000007.1, read as the reverse complement.
TCGTCCTCGTCCGGGCGCGGGCGGCGCACGCCCCAGACGCGCTCCTCGAAGAGGGCGGCCGGGAAGTCATAGGCCTCGGCCTGCACGTCCTGGCAGAGGGCCAGCGTCACCGGGCCGCAATCGACAGGGTCGGTCAGCACCTGCATGGCGCGCTGCAGGGCGGGGATCAGCTGCTCGGGCCGCTGGATGCGGTCGTAATATTTCGACACCGGGCGGAAGCAGTCGTTCGCCGAGACGGTGCCGTCGTTGAAGTCCTCGATCTGCTGGAGCACCGGATCGGGCAGGCGGTTGGCGAAGACGTCGCCCGGCAGGAACAGGACCGGCAGGCGGTTGACATGGGCGACGCCCGCCGCCGTGACCATGTTGAGCGCGCCCGGCCCGATCGAGGTGGTGCAGGCCATGAAGCGGCGGCGGAAGCTCGCCTTGGCGAAGGCGATGGCGGCATGCGCCATGCCCTGCTCGTTATGGGCGCGATAGGTGGGGAATTCCTCCTTCACCGCGTGCAGCGCCTCGCCCATTCCGGCGACGTTGCCATGGCCGAAGATCGCCCAGCAGCCGGCGAAGATCGGCAGCGTCTCGCCGTCCACCACCGTCTTCTGCGCCATCATGAAGCGAACGACCGCCTGCGCGACCGTCAGGCGAAGGGTTGCCGCTGCCATCGTCTTCCTGTCCTTCCGATTCCCGTGTCTCTTCCGGCCGGTCCGGCCGGCCCCTACGGGCTCCGGTCGATCGGAGCGGAACCCGTATCGGAGCCCGCGCGGCCCCGGAACCTGTCTGTCCCCGGCCGCCCGAAGGGATCGGCCGGGAACGGCGTCAGTTGTAGAAGGCCGGCTTCGCCCGCGTCTCGATCGGCACGATCTGGCCGGTGCGCTTGGCCTCGACGCAGGCATCCGAGGTGACGGCGGCGAAATAGCCGTCCCAGGCGGTCGGCCCGTCGACCCGGCCGGCGAGCGTCGCGTTCACCCAGTCCTGGAATTCGACGTCGTAGGAGTCGATGAAGCGCAGCTTCCAGTCCATCATGATCGCCTGCCCGGCGATCTGGTTCTTGCGCATCGGCACGGTGGCGGGCTCCGGCAGGTTCGCCGTGCCGTCCTCGCCGACGATCTGGCACTGGATGTCGTAGCCGAACTGGCAGTTCACGAAGATCTCGGTGTCGATGACGACGCCCGACTTCGTCTTGAGGACGACGATATAGGGATCGTCGAGGCCGTTCAGCGCGTGGCGCGAGCGCTTGCCCTGGATGACCTGGGCCGAGACGTAGTCGTCGTTCACCAGCCAGCGCAGCACGTCGATCTCGTGGATGAAGGTGTCGGTGATGCCCATGTCGCCGACATAATGGGCGGGCACCGAGGGGTTGCGATGGGCGCAATGGAGAAGCAGCGGCTCACCGATCTGGCCGGAGGCGACGATCTCCTTCAGCATGCGATAGCCGGCGTCGTAGCGGCGCATGAAGCCGACCTGGACCAGCGGGCGGCCACCGGCGATCTCCGCCTCGACGATCCGCTGGCAGGCCTCGGCGGTGGTGGCGAGCGGCTTCTCGCAGAAGACCGGCTTGCCGGCGGCGATGGCGGCCAGCACGAATTCCTCGTGGCTCGGCCCCCAGGAGGCGACGACGACGGCATCGACATTCGGGTCGTCGATCAGCGCCTGGCCGCTTTCATGGACGCTCGCGCCCGGGCAGAGCTTCTCCGCCGCCGCCCGCGCGCCCTCGGGATTGATGTCGTTCACCGCCGTGACGGTGGAGCCGACGAGCTTGCCGTGCAGCCGGGCGATATGTTCCTGGCCGATGGCGCCGGTGCCGATCACGCCGATCCTCAAGGTCATGGTCTTCGTTCCGTGGAATGGACTGGTTGCTGCGGTCAGGCGAGGTCGATCCAGGCCCGGTCCCGGTGCGAGCGGGCCATGGCATGGACGGCGTCCTCGATGGCGAACCCCGTGTCGAAATCGACGAGGCGCGCCGGTCGGTCGTCGATGGCGGCGAGGAGCTCGTGCGCCTCGATCACCTTCAGGTCGTTGAAGCCGAGGCCGTGGCCCGGCGCCGGCACGAAGCGGCCATAGGGCGCGTGGACCGGTGCCGTCAACACGGTGCGGAAGCCCTGGAGCCGTTCGTCGCCGTCGCGGGTGAAGAGCTGGAACTCGTTCATCCGCTCCTGGTCGTAGGCAAGGGTCCCCTCCGAGCCGAAGACCTGGACGGCGATGCGGCCCTTGCGGCCCCAGGCGGCGCGATTGGCGACGAGAAGGCCCGAGGCGCCGCTCTCGAGGCGCAGGAGCGCCATCGCGATCTCATGCGTCTCCACCGCCCGCCCCTCGCGGCGCGCATAGGGCTGGGCCTGTTCCGCCATGACGGCGGCGACCGGCCCGGCGAGCCGCCAGAGAATCGAGAGCGGATGGACGGCGAAGTCGTCGAGCGCGCCATAGCCGGATTCGGCGCCGTTCTTGAAGGCGAAGGGCGCCGCCGCGTCCGCCATGAAGTCCTCGTCCATTTCGAGGCGCACATGGTTGACGGTGCCGATGGTGCCCTCGGCGATCAGCGCCTCCATCTGCCGGATCGCCGGATTCTGGATGTAGTTGTAGCCGAGCGCCGCGACGGTGCCGGCGCGCCGGGCCGCCTCGCGCATGGCGGCGGCGTCCTCGCGGCGCGTCGCCATCGGCTTCTCGCACCAGACATGCTTGCCGGCTTCGAGCGCCGCGATCGCCATTTCGGCATGGAAGGGATTGGGCGCGGCGATCGACACCACGTCGACCTCCGGGTCGGCGACGAGCGCCCGCCAGTCCGCCGTCGCCTTGGCGAAGCCGAACTCGGCCGCCTTGGCGGCGGCGAGCTCGCCATTGGCCTCGGCGAGATGGACGAGGCGCGGCCGCCGCGCCTCGCCGAAGGTTGTCGCCACCGCGTTCCAGGCGAGCGCGTGGCACTTGCCCATGAAGCCGGTGCCGATGAGGCCGACGCCGATCTCGGATCTCGTCATGGAAACGGTCCTCCCGCCTTCCCGCTCAGGCCCTGGCCCGCTTGCGCTGGCGATACTGGTCGACGATGACGGCGGCGACGATGATCACGCCCTTGACGATCTCCTGGTAGTAGGCGTCGATCCTGAGGAAGGTGAAGCCCGAGGTCATGACGCCGAGGATGATGACGCCGATGACGGTGCCGGTGATGCGGCCGACGCCGCCGGCGAGCGAGGTGCCACCGATGACGGCCGCGGCGATGGCGTCGAGCTCGTAGGAAACGCCCATGCCGGCCTGGCCGGAGACGGCTCTGGCCGAGGTGACGATGCCGGCAAGGCCGGACAGCGTGCCGGCGATGGCATAGACCAGGATCAGGTGGCGCGCGACATTGATGCCGGAGACCACCGCCGCCTGCCGGTTGGCGCCGATCGCATAGGTGAACTTGCCGTAGCGGGTGTAGCGCAGCGCGACGTGAAAGATCAGGGCGACGACGAGGAAGATGATGACGGGCGTCGCGCCGCCGCCGATCGCGGCATAGCTGTCGGAAAGCATCGAGACCGGCTGGCCGCCGGTATACCACTTGGCCGCGCCGCGCGCCGCCACCATCATGCCGAGCGTCGCGATGAAGGGTGGGATGCCGGTATAGGCGATGAGCCAGCCGTTCACGAGCCCGGCGCCGAGACCGACGAGAAGGCCGGCGATCACCGGCACGATCACCGGCAGGCCAGTGAGCGAGGGATAGACGGCCCGGGCATAGTCGGGATTCTGGGCGAGCGAGGCCGCCACCATCGCGGTGAAGGCGACGACCGAGCCGGACGAAAGGTCGACGCCGGACGTGATGATCACCTGCGTCACGCCGACGGCGATGATGCCGATCACCGAGACCTGGAGGATCATGACGATCAGGCGCTGCTTGTTGGCGAGAAAGCTCTGGCCGACCAGAAGCCAGCCGAGCGCCTCGAAGACCAGCGCGATGCCGACGAGGACGAGGAGGATCGAGATCTCGGTCGGCAGCTTGCGCCGGCGCTTCGTCGGGCGGTCGACGGCCGGAGCCGGCGGCACGCCGCCATGCGTCGCTTCGTGAAGGGTCATCGTTCTCTCCCGGTTCTTCGCGATGCGCCGCCGCCCGGAACGTGTCGATCCGCGACGCTCACCGCCTGGGGTCTCTTCGCGCCTTGCCCGCTCAGGCGGAGGCGAGGTCCATGACCTTTTCCTGCGTCGCCTCGGCGCGATCGAGAATGCCGGTGACGCGGCCCGAATGGACCACCATCACCCGGTCGCTCATGCCGAGCACCTCGGGCAGTTCCGAGGAGATCATGATCACCGCCAGCCCCTCGCCGGCGAGCGTGGAGATGAGGCGGTGGATCTCGGCCTTGGCCCCGACATCGATGCCGCGCGTCGGCTCGTCGAGGATCAGGATCTTCGGCTTGGTCAGCAGCCAGCGGCCGATCAGCACCTTCTGCTGGTTGCCGCCCGAAAGGTTCTCGATCCGCTCATCGAGATCCGGCGTCTTGACGCGCATCGCCTTCGACATCTCGTCGCAGCGCCGGTCCACCTCGCCCTGGCGCACGAAGCCGCCGGCGGTGAAGCGGTCCTGGATCACGGCCATCTGCATGTTCTCGGTGATCGAGAGCGGCAGGAAGCAGCCGGTATCCTTGCGGTCCTCGGTGAGGAAGGCCATGCCGTGGCGCATCGCCACCGCCGGACTGGCGACGCGCACCTCCCGGCCGAAGAGCGTGATCGTGCCGCTCGTCGCCGGCGTCACGCCGAACAGCGTCTCGGCGATGTTGGAGCGGCCGGAGCCGACGAGGCCGGCCAGCCCCAGGATCTCGCCGGCGCGCAGGTCGAAGGACACGTCCCGGAAGACGCGGCCGAGCGAGAGGTCGCGGACGGAAAGGACGGTCTCGCCGATCTTCGCCGCCTCCTTCGGGAACATCTGCGTCAGCTCGCGCCCGACCATCATGCGGATGATGTCGTCGCGGGTGACGGTCTTGGCGTCCTCGGTGCCGATATACTTGCCGTCGCGGAAGATCGAGACCTCGTCGGCGATCTCGGCGAGCTCGTCCATCTTGTGCGTGATGTAGACGATGCCCTTGCCCTGGGCGCGGAGCTGGCGGACGATGCGGAAGAGATGCTCGACCTCCCGGTCGGTCAGCGCCGAGGTCGGCTCGTCCATGATGAGGACGTCGGAATTGTAGGAGACGGCCTTCGCGATCTCCACCATCTGGCGGGAGGCGATGGAGAGGGTCTGCGTCTCGACCTCCGGGTCGATGTCGATCGAGAGGTCGGCGAAGAGCTTCTCGGTGCGCCGGTTGAGCTCGCGATGATCGACGAAGCCGAGCTTCGTCAGCGGCTCGCGGCGGATCCAGATATTCTCCGCCACCGTCATGAAGGGCATCAGGTTGAGTTCCTGATGGATCATGGCGATGCCGTTCTCGAGCGCGTCGAGCGGACCGTTGAGGCGGATCGGCTGGCCGCGCAGGCGGAACTCGCCGCCGTCCGGCGTGTAGACGCCGGCGATGATCTTCATCAGCGTCGACTTGCCGGCGCCGTTCTCGCCCATCAGCGCATGGACCGTGCCGCGCTTCACCCGGAACTGCACGTTGTCGAGCGCGACGACGCCCGGAAACACCTTGCGGACCCCGTCCACCTCCAGGAGATAGTCCGAGCCCGGAACCGCCCCGCTCTCGCGCACCGCCCGCATCGTGGTCGGGCTGATCGTCTGAACCGTCATGCCTTGCCTCCCGGGCGTTCCGACGCGGCGGCGCGCGAGGCGCCGCCCTTGTCTCACTTCGCCTTGGCGTATTGGTCCATGTTGGCGGGCGTCACGAGCTCGAACGGCACCCAGATGTTGCGCTCCGTCGTCTCGCCCTTGGCGAGCTTCACGGCGGCGTCCACCGAGGCGGCGCCCTGCGCCGTCGCGTTCTGGAAGACGGTGACGTCGAGATCGCCCGCCTTCATCGCGGCCAGCCCGTCCGGCGTCGCGTCGATGCCGGCGACGACGACGCTCTTCGGATCGCGGCCGACCGCCTTCAGCGCCTGGATGGCGCCGATGGCCATCTCGTCGTTATTGGCGATCACCGCATCGAAATCGGAGGCCGAGGACAGCCAGTTGGTCATGATGTTCTGGGCCTCGATCCGGTCCCAGCCGGCGGCCTGACGGTCGACGATCTTGATGCCGGCGCAGTCCGGCGTCGCCAGCACATCCTCGATGTCCTTGGTGCGCACGATCGAGGAATGGTTGTTGAGCGGGCCCATCAGCACATAGGCATTGCCCTTGCCGCCGAGGAGCTTGCAGACTTCCTTCGTCTGCATGGTGCCGGACTGCGTCTCGTCCGAGCCGACGAAGGCGGTCTTCTCCGGCAGCGTCTCCAGATCGCCCGGCGGATGGACCGCGTAGACGATCGGAATGCCGGCGGCCGTCGCGAGCTTGGTCATGGCCGGCGTGCCGTCGCCATCGACTGCCGCGACGACGATCGCGTCGACCTTCGCCGCGATGAAGTTCTGCACTTGGTCGATCTGGCGCTGCGGATCGTTCTGGGCGTCTTCGACCTGGAGCCGCACGTCCGGCAGCTCCTTGGCGCGGGCCTCCATGCCCTGGCGCAGGATGGTGAGGAAGACCGAGTCGGCACGGGCGACCGTCACGCCGATCGTCGCGGCGAGGGTCGGCGTCGCAGCAGTCGCGAGAAGTCCGGCGGCGAGCGCCGCGCGGAGAAGGAAAGTCGTCATGAAGATCGAACCGGCTCTGAGGGGATGAGGACGGGGCGCCGGCCGCGCGGCGGCGCCCCGTCGCGGATCGTCAGTTCTTGGCTTCGTATTTCGCCATGTTGGCGGGGGTCACGAGCTCGAAGGGCACGTCGACGACCTTCTCGACCTTGTCGCCCTTGATGAGCTTCTGGATCGTGTCGATGGCGCCCGAGCCCTGGCCGGCGGCGTTCTGGAACACCGTGACCTTGAGGTCGCCCGCCTTCATCGCGGCGAGACCGTCCTGCGTCGCGTCGACGCCGGCGACGATCACGTCCTTCATGCCGGCGGATTTCAGCGCCTGGATCGCGCCGATCGCCATCTCGTCGTTGTTGGAGACGACGGCGGCGGGCTTCAGCCCGGCGGAGATCCAGTTCGTCATCAGGTCGGTCGCCTGGGTGCGCTGCCAGTTGGCCGTCTGCTTGTCGAGGATCTTGATGCCGGTGCAGGGCTCCTTGGCGATCACGTCCTCGACGTCCTGGGTGCGCTGGCGGGCGGCCTGGTTGGAGAGCTCGCCCATCATCACCACGATGTCGCCCTTGCCGCCCATCAGCTTGCAGACTTCCTGCATCTCGAGCGTGCCGGACTTCTTCTCGTCCGAGCCGACGAAGGCGACCTTGGCCGGCAGCTTGTCGAGATCGGCGGGCTGGCGGTTGACATAGACCAGCGGGATGCCGGCATCGGCCGCGAGCTTCGTCATCTGCGCCGTCGCGTCGGTATCGACCGGGTTGACGATGATCCCGTCGACCTTCTGCGCGATGAAGTTCTGGATCTGGTTCAGCTGCTTGCCGATGTCGTTCTGCGCGTCCTCGACCTGGACGGTGACGCCCGACGTCTTGGCCGCGTCCTGCATGCCGTTGCGCAGGACCGTCAGGAAGTTGTCGTCGAAGAGCGCCATGGAGACGCCCACATTGGCGGCCTCGGCCGAGGCCATCATCGCGGCCGAAGCCGCGAGCATGATGAGAATGCGCTTCATCCGGTTTTTTCCTCCCAGTCGTTGCGGACCGCCCTGCTCTCCCGGCGCGCCCGATCCTCTTCCAAGCCGCCGGCCCTCTCGCCGGCGGCCTTGCCTTTCGTCAGGCGGCGTCGGCCCGCAGGCCCGCCGCGACGAATTCCATGCTGGCGGCGAGATCGCCGGCAATGTCCGGGCTCGCCGCCACTTCCGCCGCGAAGGGCTCGAAGGACAGGGGCCCGCGATAGCCGCCGGCGACCAGCGCGCGGATCTGGCCGAGATTGTCGAGGCGGTCGGCCGGCCCGACGAGGACGCGATGCGGATCGCGCATCGTCTCGCGCGGCACGGCGCCATCCTCGACGCCCGAGATGTGGACGAGGCCGGTGCGCTCGGGGAAGAGCGCCGTCTCGCCGGCCACCACATGATGGAACGTGTCGTGGACGAGCTTGAAGCGCTCGGCGCCTCCGACGGCATCGATCGCCGCCACCGCCTCGCCCTTCAGGCGCAACGAACATTCGGCAAAGCCCAGCGGCTCGACGAGGCCGACGAGCCCGGCCTCTTCGAGGATCGGCGCCAGACCCGCCAGCGCCTCGCGCAGCGCGGCCTGCCGTTCCCCGTCGCCCTCGCGCCAGCCTGCCTCGTTCACCGGGCAGAGCACCAGCGCCTCGGCGCCCGCCTCTCTCGCCTGACGGGCGAGCGCCCGCGCCTCGCCTTCCCGCGCCGGCGTCCATTCGTTGAAGCGCTGCAACGCGTTGATGGACAGGATACGCAATCCTCTGGCTTTCGCCGCCGCGCCGGCCTCGGAGGCCGGGCTGCCATCGGCCAGCGCCACGCCCGGCAGGTCGTTGCGGATCTCGACCGCGCCGACGCCGAGGCGCTCGGCGAGCGCGAAGAAATCCGCCAGCCCGAGCCGCGACGCCGCCATGTGATTGAGCGCAAATTCCACCACGCGCGATCTCCCTTCCCGCTGGTCCGTCCGCTCCCGGCGGCCCCGCATCCCGCGCCGCCAATTTGGAACGTGTATATCGTTTTTATTCGATATGGAAATCTGTATTCTATCGCAAAGAAGCCTGTCAAGCCGGATCGCGTCCTCCCGATTTCCGGCTTGCCAGGCTCGCGCGGGAGGGTGAAGAGGATGACGGACGGCACGGAGGTGATGGACTTGGACGCGGCGCCGGAGACCTATGCCGAATTGCGCGACCGCCTGGCGAGCGGCCATGTCAGGCTGTCGAAGCGGCTGAAGCAGGTGGCGTCCTTCGCCCTCGCCCAGCCGGACGAGGTGGCGCTCGGCACGGTGGCGAGCATCGCGGAGAAGGCGGAGGTGCAGCCCTCGACGCTGATCCGCTTCAGCCAGGCGCTCGGCTTCGCCGGCTTCTCGGATCTCCAGACCTTGTTCCGCGAGCGCCTGCGCAATCAGGTCTCGAACTATGACGAGCGGCTCCTGTCGCTGCGCGCCAAGAACGGCGACGCCTCGCGCTCGGCCGTGCTGTTCGACGGCTTCTGCGAGGCGGCGACGCGCTCGATCACGGCGGCGCACGACCGGATCGACCTCGGCGCGGTGGACGAGGCGGCCCGGATTCTCGCGAAGGCCGAGACGATCTACCTCATCGCCCAGCGCCGCTCCTTTCCGGTCACCTCCTATATGAGTTACGCCCTCGGCAAGCTCGGCATCCGCAATGTCCTCATCGGCTCGGCGCTCGGCACCGATGCCGAGACCGTGTCCTTCGCGACGCCGCGCGACGCCGCGCTCGCCATTTCCTTCACGCCCTATGCCTCCTCGACGGTCGCCTTCGCCCGTCAGGTCGCCGAACTCGGCACGCCGCTCGTCGTCATCACCGACAGTCCCTTCAGCCCGCTCGTCGGCGAGGGCCGCCTCTGGTTCGAGGTGGTGGAGGCCGATTTTCAGGGCTTCCGCTCGCTGGCCGCCAGCCTGTCGCTCGCCATGACGCTCGTCGTGGCCCTGGCGGACCTGCGCCGGGAGATGGCGCCGCCGCGCGCGCCGAAGGAAGACGACGGCTGATATTGGAACTATTATTCTAGATTGACGATGATTGAACATCGTGCTTCATAACCCACCCGAAGCCGGCATCGTCCGCGCCGGTCGGGACCGGCCTCGAACGGCCGACCGATGCGCGGCGCCCGGACGGCCGGACCGGACAGGAAGGGCGAAGAGGGGGAGCCATGACCAAGGCACTTGACGTCGTCACGATCGGGCGGTGCTCCGTCGATCTCTATGGCCAGCAGATCGGCTCGCGGCTGGAGGACATCGCCTCCTTCGCCAAGTCGGTCGGCGGCTGCCCGGCCAATATCGCGATCGGCACGGCGCGGCTCGGGCTGAAGTCGGCGCTCCTCACCCGCGTCGGCGCCGAGCAGATGGGCGGCTTCGTGCGCGAGCAGCTCGCCCGCGAGGGCGTCGAGACGCGCGGCGTCACCGTCGATGCCGAGCGCCTGACGGCGCTGGTCCTTCTCGCCGTCGAGGACGAGGGCGTCTCGCCGATGATCTTCTACCGTTCCGACTGCGCCGACATGGCGCTCTGCGAAGAGGACGTCGCCGAGGATCTGATCGCCTCCGCCGCCTCGATCGTCGTCACCGGCACGCATTTCTCCAAGCCCAATACCGAGGCGGCGCAGAAGAAGGCGATCCGTCTCGCCAAGGCCCATGGCGGCAAGGTGGTCTTCGACATCGACTACCGCCCCAATCTCTGGGGCCTCGCCGGCCATGCCAGCGGCTTCGAGCGCTACGTCGCCTCCGACGCCGTGTCCGCCAAGCTCCAGGCCGTCCTGCCGGACTGCGACCTCATCGTCGGCACCGAGGAGGAGATGATGATCGCCGGCGGCACCGGCGATCCGCTCCAGGCGCTGAAGGCGATCCGCGAGGTCTCGGCGGCGACGCTGGTGCTGAAGCGCGGCGCCATGGGCTGCATCATCTTCGACGGGCCGATCGAGAGCCTGGAGGACGGCGTCGCCGGACGCGGCTTCCCGATCGAGGTGTTCAACGTGCTCGGCGCGGGCGACGCCTTCATGTCCGGCCTCCTCGCCGGCTGGCTGCGCGGCAGGCCGCATGCCGAATGCGCCACCATGGCCAATGCCTGCGGCGCCTTCGCCGTCTCGCGCCTGCTCTGCTCGCCCGAATATCCGACCGAGCCGGAGCTCGCCGCCTTTCTCGCCAAGGACCGGATCAAGCGCCGCCTGCGTCAGGACGAGGAGCTGAACCAGATCCATTGGGCGACGACGCGCCGGCCGGGCCCGGAGCGGCTGATGGCGCTCGCCTGCGACCATCGCATGCAGATCGAGGAGATCGCCGACGCTGCCGGCGTGCCGCGCGAGCGGATCGAGGACTTCAAGGTGCTAACCGTCGAGGCGGCCGCCGCGGTGGCCGGCGGCGAGCCCGGCTTCGGCATGCTGCTCGACGGCATCTACGGCCAGCGCGCCATGTACAAGGCGGCCGGGCACGGCTTCTGGATCGGCCGCCCGGTGGAGAAGCCCGGCTCGCGCCCGCTCGATTTCGACCATATGGACGATCTCGGCAGCCATCTCGTCGAATGGCCGGTCGACCACGTGATCAAGTGCCTCTGCTTCTATCACCCGGACGATCCGGCCGAGCTGCGCGAGCGCCAGGAGCGCGAGCTCCTGCGCCTCTGGGACGCCTCGCGCACCGTCGGCCGCGAACTGCTGGTCGAGATCATCGCCGGCAAGCACGGGCCGCTCGGCGAGGACACGGTGGCCTCCATCGTCCGGCGCATCTACGATCTCGGCATCAAGCCGGACTGGTGGAAGCTGGAGCCGCAGCGGAACGCGGCCGCCTGGACGCGGATCGAGGCGGCGATCGCCGAGGCCGATCCCTATTGCCGCGGCATCGTGCTGCTCGGCCTCGACGCGCCGGAAGCCGAACTCACGGAGGCCTTCCGCGCCGTCGCCGGCGTGCCGATGGTCAAGGGCTTCGCCGTCGGCCGCACGATCTTCGCCCATGCCGCGCGGGCCTGGTTCGCCGGCGAGATGGACGACGCGGCGGCGGTGGCCGACATGGCGAAGCGCTTCGCGACGCTCGTCGCCGCCTGGCGGGGCGCGACGAATCAGGCCAAGGCGGCCTAAGAAGCCTGACCCGTGACTCCGGGCCGCCAGGACGGCGGCCCGCTCTCTTTCGCTATCCGGAGGAAGCATGATCCGCATCGGCGCCAACCCGATCTGCTGGTCCAACGACGACAAGCAGGACATCGGCGGCCATATCAGCCTGGAACAGTGCCTGTCCGAGGCGAGCGCCATCGGCATCGAGGGCATGGAGCTCGGCCACAAGTTCCCGAAGAACGGGGCGGCGCTGAAGGCCAAGCTCGGCGAATACGGCATGGCCTTCGTCGGCGGCTGGTACTCGACCTTCCTGCTCGACCGCGACGCGGAGGCCGAGTTCGAGGCGGCGCGCGCCCATATCGACCTCGTGAAGGGCGCGGGCACCGACATCTTCATCGTCTGCGAATGCACGCGCACCGTTCACGGCAACGAATCCGTGCCGCTGCGCGCCCGCCCCGTCCTCACCGAGGCGGAATGGGAGGTCTTCCTGCCGCGCCTCACCCGCTTCGCCGAACTCCTGGCCGGCGAGGGCCTGAAGATCGCCTATCACCACCATATGGGCACGGTGGTGCAGACGGGGCCGGAGATCGACCGCCTGATGGCCGGCACCGGCCCGGCCTTCACGCTTCTCCTCGATACCGGCCACGCCACCTGGGGCGGCGCCGATCCGGCCGATCTGGCGCGGCGCTATCGCGACCGCATCGTCCATGTCCATGTGAAGGACGTGCGCGCCGATGTCGCGCGGCAGGCCGAGCGCGAGGACTGGAGCTTCCTCACCTCCGTGCTCGCCGGCGTCTACACGGTGCCGGGCGACGGCTCCATCGACTATGTCTCGGTCCTGAAGGAACTGCCGGCCTATTCCGGCTGGATCGTCATCGAGGCCGAGCAGGACCCGGAAAAGGCCCACCCGGCCACCTATGTGAAGATGGGCTTCGAGAACCTGACCCGGTTCATCGCCGAGGCCGGACTGAAGCGCTGAGCGGAGCCGCACCATGGCCAGCAGGCTGCATGTGAAACAGAGCGCCGCGACCGGCCGGGTCGTGGACGTCACGCCGGCCAGCGCCGGCTGGACCTATGTCGGCTTCGCGCTCCACCGGCTCCAGCCGGGCGAGAGCGTTTCCGGCGGCGAGGCGGAGCGCGAGGCCTGCCTCGTCCTCGTCTCCGGCAAGGCCGCGATCGCGGCCGGCGGCACCGACTTCGGCACGGTCGGGCGGCGCATGTCGCCCTTCGACGGCAAGCCCTCCTCAGTCTACGTGCCGGCCGGCATGGACTGGCGGGCGACCGCCGAGACGGCGGTGGAACTCGCCGTCTGCACCGCGCCCGGCACGGCCGGCGCCCGGCCGCCGCGCCTCATCGGCGAGGACGACAACACCCAGGAGGTCCGGGGCAAGGGCGCCAATGTGCGCCATGTCACGAACATCCTGCCGGAAACGGCGGAGGCCGACGGCCTTCTCGTGGTGGAGGTCATCACGCCCGCCGGCAACACGTCCTCCTATCCGCCGCACCGGCACGACGAGGACGACCTGCCGCGCCAGTCCTTCCTGGAAGAGACCTATTACCACCGGCTGAACCCGCCCCAGGGCTTCGCCTTCCAGCGCGTCTATACCGATGACCGCTCGCTGGACGAGGCCATGGCGGTGGAGGACGGCGACGTGACGCTGGTGCCGAAGGGCTACCACCCCTGCGCCACCATCCATGGCTACGATCTCTACTATCTCAACGTCATGGCCGGCCCGCACCGCACCTGGAAGTTCCACAACGCCGCCGAACACGAGTGGCTGTTGAAGGGCTGAAGCCGGCAGACGAAGGAACTGCGGGGTCGGAGGCGACGCACCTCCGCCGATAGCCGTCCGCCTTCCCGCTTCGTCATCCCGGCCTTGAGCCGGGATCCATTCCAAGCCCGTAGCGGCGAGGCGGGAGCGGTTGTGGAAGGACGCTTTCCTGAAACGTCATCGCGATGATCTCGCTGAGGCATGGATCCCGGCTCGAAGGCCGGGATGACGAAGCGGAAATGAGGTCAGCCAAGTTGCGAAGCTTGGACACGTTAATTTCCAGACGGCAGAAAGCGAATTCAGCCGCTTCCGATCCTCACGCATTCTCCGGCAGATAGATCCGGAAATCTGTGAGCACCGTCGCTACCTCGCCGTCCAGGCGGCCGAGAAGCCGCGCCATGGTCTCGACCGCCAGACGCGCCTCGAGCTCCGGCTGCTGGTCGATCAGCGCCGCGATCGCCCGCTCGCGCAGGAGCGCGCGGCGATCCTCGGTCAGTTCGTGCGTGACGAACACCGTCTCGCCGGCGCGCCCCAGGCGCCGCAGCGCCTCGACCACCGGTCGCGCCCCCGCCGACATGTGATAGATGCCCCGGATCGCCGGATCGGCGCCGAGCCGTTCGAGCACGAGATGGCCGGCGCGCTCGCCATCCTCGCGGCTCTCGGCGACGGCGGCGACCACGATGCCCGGATGACGCTCGGCGAGGATCGCGCGAAATCCCTCCTCCCGCTGCCGCTGCCCGGCGATGTCGCGCCGCCCGGCGATCAGCAGCACCCGGCCGCCCGCCGCGCCGAGGCAGAGCCCCATCAGGTCGCCGGCCACCCGCCCGGCCCGGCGATCGTCCGGCCCGACATAGGCGGCGCGGCCGCAGTCCGGCAGGTCGGTGGCGAGCGTCACGACCGGACGATGCGCCGCGAAGTCGCGCAGCGCCCGCCCGATGCGTGGCTCGTCCGGGCATGTGACGATCATCCCGTCGACCCGGCCCGCCTGCCGCCGGACGAGCGCGGCGATGGCGGCCGGATCGTTCGGATCGAGATGATGGACGAGGAACTGGAGATTCAGTTCGGCATGCAGCCGGGCGGCGAGATCGAATCCCGCCTGGAGCGCGGCGTGGAACGGATTGCCGGGCCCCTGGATCAGCACCGCCACCCGCAGCGTCCGGTTGGGCCGCAGCTGGAGCGCGCGGTCGAGGCGCAGGCGCCGCGCGGCGGCGAGGATGCGCGCCTCCTTGTCCGGAGCGACGCCGCCGCGCCCGTTCAGCACGCGGTCCACCGTCGCCACCGAGACGCCGGCCGCCGCCGCCACATCCGCCATCGTCGCCTTGCGCCCGGCCATCCTGCCCTCCCCGTTGAAGGGATTCCATCAAATCGGCGCTGAAGAAAGAGCGCGTTCCGGCCTATCGAAGGGCGGGAGGAGCCCGCCATGACGATCACCATCACCACCGCCCCCTGCTGCTGGGGCGTCGACGACGTGACGAATCCGAACCTGCCGCCCTGGGAACGGGTCTTCGACGAGGCGGCGGCCGCCGGCTATGGCGGGCTGGAGCTCGGCCCCTACGGCTATGTGCCGCTCGACGCGCCGCGCGTCGCGGCCGCCCTGGCGCGCCGCGACCTCTTCATCGTCGCCGGCACGATCTTCGACGACCTCGTCTCGCCCGGCAATCGCGAAGCCCTGCTGCGCCAGACCGACGAGATCTGCGCGCTCGTGACGCGGCTGCCGCAGCCGGAGCGCCGGCCCGGCCAGCGCTTCGCCACCCCCTATCTGACCGTGATGGACTGGGGCCATGACGAGCGGGACTATGCCGCCGGCCATTCCGACCGCGCGCCGCGACTGTCGGAGGCCGCCTGGGCCGGCATGGTGGAGAACATCCGCGCCATCGCCGCGCTGGCGCGCGACCGCCACGGCGTGCGCGCCGTGATCCACCCGCATGCCGGCGGCCATATCGAGTTCGCCGACGAGATCGCGCGCATCGCCGCCGACATTCCGCCGGACCTCGCGGGCTTCTGCCTCGATACCGGCCATAGCCACTATGCCGGGATCGACCCGGTGGAGCTGATCGAGCGCTATGCCGACCGGCTCGACTACATCCATTTCAAGGATATCGACCCGGTCGTCTTCGAGCGGGTGCTGGGCCGGCGCATCCGCTTCTTCGAGGCCTGCGCCGAAGGCGTGATGTGCCCGATCGGGCGCGGCGCGATCGACTATCCGGCGATCCGCGCCCTGCTGACGCGCCTCGGCTACGAAGGCTTCATCACCGTCGAGCAGGAGCGCGACCCGCGCCATGCGGGCGGCAGCCTCGCCGACGTGAAGGCGAGCCGCGACTATCTGACGAGCGTCGGCTTTTGAGGAGGACGGACCGATGATCCATGGCGAACGTAAGACGGCGGCGCCGATCCGCTGGGCGATGGTCGGCGGCGGCCGGGGCAGCCAGATCGGCTATATCCACCGTTCGGCGGCGCTGCGCGACCGGCATTTCGAACTGGTCGCCGGCGCCTTCGACCTCGATCCCGAGCGCGGCCGCGCCTTCGGCGCGGAGCTCGGCCTGGAGGCCGGGCGCTGCTACCCGGACCATGCGACGATGTTCGCCGAGGAGGCCGCCCGGCCCGACGGCATCCGGGCCGTGTCGGTCGCGACGCCCAACAACACGCATTACGCCATCACCAAGGCGGCGCTGGAACATGGGCTTCATGTCGTCTGCGAGAAGCCGCTCTGCTTCACGACGGCCGAGGCGCTGGAACTGGCGGATCTGGCGCGGGCGCGGGGCCGCATCGTCGGCGTCACCTACGGCTATGCCGGCCACCAGCTCATCGAACAGGCCAGCGCCATGGTGGCGCGCGGCGATCTCGGCGAGATCCGACTCGTCAATCTGCAATTCGCCCACGGCTTCCATTCCGAGGCGGTGGAACTGGAGAATCCCGCGACGCGCTGGCGCGTCGATCCGCGCTTTGCCGGTCCGAGCTACGTGCTCGGCGATGTCGGCACGCATCCCTTCTACATCTCGGAGGTGATCCTGCCGCATCTGAAGGTGAAGCGGCTGCTCTGCGCCCGCCAGAGCTTCGTCAGGAGCCGCGCGCCGCTGGAGGACAATGCCGTCACGCTGATGGAATACGACAACGGCGCCTTCGGCACGGTCTGGTCGAGCGCGGTGAATGCCGGCTCGATGCACGGCCAGAAGGTGCGGATCACCGGCGCCAAGGCCAGCCTCGAATGGTGGGACGAGCGGCCGAACCAACTGTCCTTCGAGGTGCAGGGCGAGCCGGCGCGGATCCTGGAACGCGGCATGCCCTATCTCCATCCCGAGGCGCTGGCCGACGACCGGATCGGCGGCGGCCATCCCGAGGGCCTGTTCGAGGCCTGGTCCAATCTCTACGACCGCTTCGCCATCGCCATGGAGGCGAGCGACCGGGGCGATACGGCCCGCCTCGCGGCCTTGCGCTATCCCGACATCGCCGCCGGCGTCGAGGGCGTGCGCTGGGTCGAGAACTGCGTCCGCTCGGCCGACCGGGGCGGCGTCTGGGTCGATTACGAATAGGCGGGGGCGCGCCGTCCCGTCGGGCTTTCGCGGAATGCTTGCGCCGCGCCTCGTTCTCCCGCATGGGAACCGGAGAGGCAGACAGGCGACTCCGGCGCGGTCGACGCGCCGGCCCGCCGCAATCGCAGGCGACCATGGTGCATTTCTCCGGCCCGAGACCAACCCATGCTTGAGATCCGCGCGCTCTCTCTTCCGGAGGTTTTGGAGTTGCGGCCTCGCCGGTTCGGGGACGACCGGGGCTTCTTCGCCGAGACCTACAATCGGGACCGTCTCGCCGAGGCGGGGATCGCGCTCGACTGGATGCAGGACAACCAGTCCTATTCGGCCGAAGCCTTCACGCTGCGCGGCCTGCACTATCAGGAGCCACCCTTCGCCCAGGCCAAGCTCGTGCGCGTCCTGCGCGGCCGCATCCTCGACGTCGCCGTCGACATCCGCCAAGGCTCGCCGAGCTTCGGGCGCTCCGTCGCGCTCGAACTCTCGGCGGCAGACTTCAACCAGCTCCTCGTGCCCGTCGGCTTCGCCCACGGCTTCCTGACCCTGGAGCCGGACACCGAGGTCTTCTACAAGGTCACCGCCCCCTATTCCGGCGCCCATGACCGCGCCATCCGCTTCGACGATCCGGCGCTCGCCATCGACTGGCCGCTCGCCGGACACAAGCCGGTGCTCTCGGCCAAGGACGCCGCCGCCCCCAGCCTCGCCGAGGCGAACCCGCCCTTCACATACGAGGACACCCGCCCGTGAAGATCCTCGTCACCGGCGGCGCCGGCTTCATCGGCTCGGCCGTCTGCCGCCACCTGATCGCCGACACCGACCACAGCGTCGTCAATCTCGACAAGCTGACCTATGCCGCCAGCCTCGCCTCGCTCGCCGCGATCGAGGCCGATCCGCGCTACCGCTTCGCCAAGGGCGACATCTGCGACCGCGCCTTCGTGCTCCAGCTCCTCGAAGCCGAGCAGCCGGACGCGATCATGCATCTCGCCGCCGAAAGCCATGTCGACCGCTCGATCGACGGGCCGGGCGACTTCATCCGCACCAACATCCTCGGCACCTACGAGCTCCTGGAAGCCGCCCGCGCCTATTGGCAGCGCCTGCCCGACGCGCGCCGCGCCGCCTTCCGCTTTCACCATGTCTCGACCGACGAGGTCTATGGCGACCTGCCGCTCGATGGCGGGCTCTTCACCGAGGACACGCCCTACGCCCCCTCCTCGCCCTATTCGGCCTCCAAGGCGAGCTCGGACCATCTGGCCATGGCCTGGCACCACACCTATCACCTGCCGGTGGTGCTCTCGAACTGCTCCAACAATTACGGCCCGTTCCACTTTCCCGAGAAGCTCATCCCGCTGATGATCCTCAACGGGCTGGAAGGAAAGGCGCTGCCGGTCTACGGGCGGGGCGAGAACGTGCGCGACTGGCTCTATGTCGACGACCATGCCCGCGCCCTCGCCCTCGTCGCGACGAAGGGCGAGCCCGGCCGCTCCTACAATATCGGCGGGCGCAACGAGCGCTCGAACCTCGGGGTCGTCGAGACGATCTGCGACACGCTCGACCGCCTGGCGGCACGCCCCGGCGCCGGCCCCCGGCGCGAGCTGATCCGCTTCGTCACCGACCGGCCCGGCCATGATCTGCGCTATGCGATCGACGCGACGCGCATCGAGACCGAGCTCGGCTGGCGGGCCGAGGAGACCTTCGAGACCGGGCTGGAGCGCACGGTTCGCTGGTTCCTCGCCAACGAGGCCTGGTGGCGCCCGATCCGCGCCGAGCGCTATGCCGGCACGCGGCTGGGCGCCGCCCCCGCCCCGGCGCCGAGCGAGAGCACGATCAAGAGCCCAAGCGCCGGCGCCGACGCGGGAGAGGCGCCGTGAAGCTTCTCGTCACCGGGCGGAGCGGCCAGGTCGCGCAGTCGCTGGCCGCTCTGGCCGGAACCGATCTCGAGATCGTCGCGCTGGGACGGCCCGAGCTCGACATCACCGACCGCGCGACGATCGAGGCGGCGCTCGCCGCCCATCGCCCGGACCTCGTCGTCTCGGCCGGGGCCTATACGGCGGTCGACAGGGCGGAAAGCGAGGAGGCCGAAGCCTTCGCCGCCAATCGCGACGGCGCCGGGCATGTCGCGGCCGCCGCCGCCGCGCTCGGCCTGCCGGTCCTGCATCTGTCGACCGACTATGTCTTCGCGGGCGATGCCGAGCGGCCCTATCGCGAGGCGGACCCGACGGGCCCTGCCAGCGTCTATGGGCGCTCCAAGCTCGCGGGCGAGGCGGCGGTGCTCGGCGCCAATCCGCGCGCCGCGATCTTCCGCACGGCCTGGGTCTACAGCCCCTTCGGCCACAACTTCCTGAAGACGATGCTGCGGCTCTGCGCCGAGCGCGACACCTTGCGCGTCGTCGCCGACCAGAGGGGCACGCCGACCTATGCGCCGGACATCGCGGCGGCCCTCGTCGCGGCGGCGCGCACCGCCCTCGCGGCGCCGGACGACCCGTCCTGGCGCGGCCTCTTCCATCTCGTCGCCCAGGGCGAGACGACCTGGGCGGGCTTTGCCGAGGAGATCTTCCGCCAGTCGGCGGCACGCGGCGGCCCGAGCGCCAAGGTCGAGCCGATCGCCACCGCCGACTACCCGACCCCCGCCCAACGCCCCGCCAATTCCCGCCTCGACAGCACGAAGTTCCAACAGGTCTTCGGCCATCAACTGCCCCCCTGGCAGACCGGCGTCGAACGGTGCCTCGAAAGTCTGGCGGCAGGGTCCGCTTGAGCGCGGCCGTCGAGACGAAGGACGCGGCCAAGGCGACGATCGCCGTCGCGATCACGGTTTACCGCCCGGACGGCCTTGCGCTCGAGGCCCTGGCCGCGCGCTTCCTGGCGGCGGGCTATCCGGTCTATCTCCATGTCGACGGGCCCGTCGGCGAGGCGATCGAGGCGACGGACCTCGCGCGCCTGCGGGCCCTGGCCGGCGCGCGGATCGCGCTGGCGCCGCGAAATGCCGGAATCGGCGCGGGGCTCAACCGTCTCGCCGAGGCGGCGGAGCGCGACGGCTGCAACCGCGTCCTCTTCTTCGACCAGGATTCCCTCCCGGCCCCCGACCTGCCGGAACGCCTTCTCCAGGCTTTCCGCGAATTGGAAGGGCTCGGCCTGCGGCCCGCCGTCGTCGGCCCACGGCCGGTCAGCCCGCCGGGCGGCGGTTCCAAGCCGCCGCGCTACCGGCGGCGCGACGGCGTGGCGAGCGTCGGGGCCTGCCGTCCGGTCGACTATGTCATCACCTCGGGCAGTCTCGTCAGCCTCGCCGCCTGGCACGAGATCGGCGCCTTCGCCGAGCGCTACCGGATGGACGCGATCGACGTCGAATGGGGGTTTCGCGCCTGGAGGCGCGGCCGTTCGGTCTGGGTTCTCGACACGGCCGAGATGCCGCATCAGATCGGCTCCGGCATCCTGCGCTGGGGCCCGATCGCCTTTCCCGACCAGAACCCGGCGCGGATGCGGACCTATGTCCGCAACCAGTTCGACATGCTGCGACTCGCCCATGTGCCGCTCGGCTGGAAGCTGCGGACGCTCGTCTACGTGCCGCTCCAGGCGGCCGTCTATGCGGCGAAATCCGGCCATGGCAAGCGCCGCGCCGGGCTCGACCTCTTGCGCGCCGCCTTCGAGGGCCTCGGCGGGCGCTGAGGCAGGCGCCCTGGAGGGCCTCCGCGCCTGCCCGTCCGCATATCCTGATCGAGGTCGCGAACCATCGAAGGCGCGGGGCGTTCGATCGGCGGAAGGAGACGCCCATGGACCGCTTCACCGGCGGCTGCACCTGCGGCCAGGTCCGCCTCGTGGCGACGGGCCGGCCCTATCGGGTCGGCCTCTGCCATTGCCTCAACTGCCGCAAGCATCACGGCGCGCTGTTCCACGCCTCCGCGATCTTCCCGGAAGACGCGGTGACGATCACCGGCGAGGCGCGCGACTATGCCGGCCGCTTCTTCTGCCCGCGCTGCGGCTCGTCCGTCTTCGCGCGGAGCGGCGACGAGGTCGAGGTCAATCTCGGTTCGCTCGACGCGCCCGATCAGCTGACGCCGACCTACGAGAGCTGGACCATCCGCCGCGAGGCCTGGCTGCCGCCTTTCCCGCTGGCCCACCATTACGAGCGGGATCGCGACGGAGGGAGCCGCACGGAATGAGCGGCGGCCGGGCTTATGCGTCGATCTTTGCTCACGCCGTTTCAGCTTCGTCATCCCGGGCCCGACCCGGGATCCATGCCTCCCGCAGAGTCGCATGGTTAAGGGTGGAGATGGGCGTCTTTCCGCATCGCTCTCGGCCTGTCATGACCGGCTTGGAATGGATCCCGGCTCGGGGCCGGGATGACGAAGCGGTAAGGTGAGTGCGTCCAGGCAAAGGCGTGGCGATATGAGTTTGCTACAAGCCTGAGACATTTTCGACCGGCCGCGCGATGCGGCTTGCCGGACCGAGCCCGCCGCCAATCTAGGAACGGGCCGCGCCGGAACTCCTCAGCCGGCGACCGAAACGCCGCGCCGAAGGACTCATGACGATCGAAGCCGGACGCATCCGTCGCCTGAACGAGGCCGAGCCGAATCCGAAGGGGCGCTACGTCCTCTACCTCATGCAGCAATCGATGCGCGCCCGCTTCAACCCGGCTTTGGAGCGCGCCGTCGCGGAGGCGAACCGCCTGGACCTGCCGGTCGTCGTCTGCTTCGGCCTGCTCGACGGCTCGAACGGCTTTCCGGAGGCCAATGCCCGGCACTACGCCTTTCTCCTCGAGGGCCTGCGCGACGCGGCCGGCCATCTCGCCGAGCGCGGCATCGCCTTCGTGCTCCGCAAGGCCTCGCCGGCGGCGGTCGCCGTGGATCTCGCGCGCGACGCCGCCCTGCTCGTCCTCGATCGCGGCTATCTGGCGATCCAGAAGCGCTGGTACGGCGAGATCGCCGATGCTGTGAGCGTGGCGCTCGTCCAGGTCGAGGGCGATGTGGTGGTGCCGGTCGACATCGCCTCCGACAAGCACGAGCACGCGGCGCGCACGCTCCGGCCGAAGATCCGGCGCCATCTCGGCGACTTCCTCGAACCGGTGCGGGCGGTGAAGGTGAAGCATCCGGCGACGAGGCTCGGACTCAAGAGCGAGATCGAGATCGGCGATCCGGCCGCCGTCCTTGCCGGCATGGTGCTCGACCGGACGGTCGGGCCGGTGAAGCGCTTCACGGGCGGCGAGAACGCGGCGAGAACGCGCCTCAAGGCCTTCGTCGGCGACGCCCTTTCCCGCTACGGCGCCGAGCGCGGCCGGCCGGAAGCCGGCGCCGCCTCGCATTTCAGCCCCTATCTCCATTTCGGCCAGATCTCACCCGTCGAGATCGCGCTCGCCGTGCGCGCGGCGAAGAGCGGCACGGCTGAAGACAAGGACGCCTTCATCGAGGAACTGGTGGTGCGGCGCGAGCTCGCCGCCAACCATGTCCATCACACGCCCGGCTACGACCGCTTCGCGACGGCGGTGCCGGACTGGGCGCGCAAGGCGCTGGCCGACCATGCGAAGGACGAGCGGCCGCATCGCTACAGCGAGGAGGACCTCGCCGAGGGCCGCACGCACGACCGCTACTGGAACGTCGCCATGGCGGAGATGCGGGTGACCGGCTTCATGCACAATCACCTGCGCATGTATTGGGGCAAGAAGATCCTCGAATGGTCGCCGAGCGCCGAGGAGGGCTTCGCGCGGACGCTGCGCCTCAACAACCGCTATTTCCTCGACGGGCGCGACATGAACTCCTTCACCAATGTCGCCTGGGTCTATGGCCTGCACGACCGGCCCTGGGCGCGGCGGCCGATCTTCGGCACGGTGCGCTATCAGAGCGAGAACTCGCTGCGCAAGATCGACGCCAAGGCCTATGAGCGCGACGTCACGCGGCTCTGCGCGGCGGAAGGGGTGACGGATCTGCGGTTCTGACGGGGAAGCGGAGTCCCGACATGCGAAAGGCGGCCGCGGGCCGCCTTTCCTGTCGATTCCGCGATGGGCTGCGCCTCAGCGGCAGACCCGCGTCGTCTTCACGATGCGCTCGCCATGCACATGGGTCACGACGCGCTTGGTGAAGCAGTCGTGGTTGCGCCGGTCCACCACGCGATGCGGCCGGTGCGGCGGGCCGCGATGATGGGTCGTCTCCTTGACGATGACGCGGGTCGTATCGGCCTGCGCGACACTGCCGACGGCGAGCGGGGCGGTGACGGCGATGAGGGCGGCGGCGAGAAGATGACGCATGGGACTCGTACCTCTTGTTCCGGTGCTGCTCCAACTGCTCCCGCCGCGCGCCCGTTCCGATCGGGCCTTGGCGGGAACGATAGCCGGGAGCGTAACGGACCGGCGATGAGCCGGGGCTGAAGGCACCGTTCATCCGGCCTTCAGGCGCCCGGCGGGGCGAGCGGTCAGAGATGCCGGGCGGCCATCCAGAGCGCCATGGCGATCATCATCAGGTTCTCGGTCAGGGAGACGAAGCCGAGCGGCACATTGGAGCCGCCGCCGACGCAGGCGCATTTCAGGTCGCGCCGGTCGAGATAGACCGCCTTGAACACGGAGACGGCGCCGATCGTGCCGATGAAGAGCGCGAGCGGCACGGAGGCCCATGTCAGCGCGCCCGCCACCATCAGCAGGCCCGCCGCGAGTTCGGCGAAGGGATAGACATAGGAATAGGGCACGACGCGCTGCGCCAGGAGATCGTAGCCGAGGAACATGCGCGAGAAGCTCTCGATGTCCTGGAGCTTCAGCATGGCGAGAAGGCACATGCTGAAGGCGACGAACCATTCGCCGGCGCGGATCGTGGCGAGGCTGCCGGTCGCGGCGAAGCTCGCGGCGAGCGCCATCAGGGCCGCGACGCCAAACACGGCGAGAACCGGCCGGTAGGACGTCGCCTTGGGATCGCGCACCGCAAGGCCGAAAGAGCGGCGCAGATCGTCGTAGCCGCCGACGCGCCGGCCCTCGATGAAGACCTGCGGCGTCGTCTTCACGTCATGCTCGGCCTTGAAGGCATCCTGCTCGGCGCGGCTGCGCAGCGGATGGTCCTCGACCTCGAAGCCGCGACGCTGGAGAAGATCCTTCGCCTTCAGGCCAAAGGGGCAGACATGCTGCGGCGTCACCATCCGATAGAGGACAGCCCGCTTCTTTGCCTCATAGGTCGCCATGCTTCGCATTCCTTCCGCAAACCCGCCGCCGACGCGTCGAAACGCCGCCGAGGGCGGGATCGATGCCGGGGACATGGGGCTTCCAGTCACTGGAAGGTCAAGGGTGGAAACGATCGATCGCATCCATGTGCGATCGGCGATCTTCCTCCGTTGAGGGCAGCGGCCGGACGCGAAGTCCGCCCTTCCAGCTGCTGCGAGACTCGAAGGCTGCCGCCTTCGCACCCCCCTCTGCCTGCCGGCATCTCCCCCTCAAGGGGGGAGATCAGGCTAACGGCATAGGTGAGTGTTCGGCATCGCGGCGGAGGCAGGAAGTGCGAGACCTCAACGCTGCGCAATCTCCCCCCTTGAGGGGGAGATGGGCGGCAGCCCAGAGGGGGGTGGCGAGCGACAGCGAGGCCCACCCATTCCACCGCCGCGACGATCGAAGGCTCGCGCCTTCGCACCCCCCCTCTGCCTGCCGGCATCTCCCCCTCAAGGGGGGGAGATCAGGCTAACCGCGAAAGATGCCGCAGCATCCGTCAGTGCGAATGCGGATCGACCGCGTCGCGCAGACCGTCGCCGAGGAAGGAGAAGGCGAGCACCACCATCATCACCGGCACCATCGGGAAGAGGAGCCAGGGATAGAGGGCCACGGCCTCGATGTTCTGCGCCTCCGACAGGAGCACGCCCCAGCTGGTGATCGGCGGGCGCAGGCCCAGCCCCAGGAAGGACAGAGCCGTCTCGGCGAGGATCATCGAGGGGATCGACAGGCTGGCCGAGGCGATGAGATGGCTCATGAAGTTCGGCAGGAGATGGAGCGCGATGATGCGCGAGGGCTTCGCGCCCATCATCACGGCGGCGGCGGTGAAGTCCTCCTCGCGCAGCGACAGGAGCTTCGAGCGCACCGCGCGCGCCAGGGCCGGCCAGTCGAGAAGGGCGAGGATGATGGTGATGCCGAAATAGACGAGGATCGGACTCCAGGTCACCGGCAGCGCCGCCGAAAGCGCGAGCCAGAGCGGCAGTTCGGGAATGGAGCGCAGCGTCTCGGTGGTGCGCTGCACCCACCAGTCGATCCGGCCGCCGAAATAGCCGGCAAGGCCGCCGAAGAACAGGCCGAGCATGAAGGAGATGGTGACGCCGACGAGGCCGACGGTCAAAGAGATGCGCCCGCCATGGATCAGCCGGCTCAGCATGTCGTGGCCGAGCCGGTCGGTGCCGAGCGGGAAGAGCGTGCCGCCCTCCGGCGGGCAGACGAGATGGAAGTCGCCCTCGATCAGGCCCCAGAACTCGTAGGGATCGCCTTGGCAGAAGAAGCGGATGGGCAGCGGCTGCGAACGGTCCTCGGTATAGCGGCGTTGCAGCGTGTCGAGATCGAGCGTCCCGGTCGTCTTATAGGTGAAGGGTCCGACGAAGCGCCCTTCGTGGAAGAGATGGATCGGCTGCGGCGGCATGAAGATATGCGCGGTGTTGCGCGTCTCCAGCCCATAGGGGGCGATCACCTCGGTGAAGAGGACGCTGAGATAGGCCGGCGCCAGGAAGACCAGCGCCAGCATCGCGATCCGATGGCGCCGGAAGCGCCACCAGATGAGCTGGCGCTGCGAGGCGCGCATGTATTTCTCGGAATATTTCGAGCCCTCCGCCATGGTCCGGCGGGGATCGAAGGGCGCCTCCGAGACGAAATGGGGCAGCGCGCTCACGCCTTGCGTTTCCTTTCCAGCCGGACGCGCGGATCGATCACCGCGAGAAGGATGTCGGAGACCAGCATGCCGGCGACGGTGAGCATCGCCAGGAACATCAGGAAGGAACCGGCGAGATACATGTCCTGGCTGCGCAGCGAGGAGAGCAGCATCGGCCCGGTGGTCGGCAGGCTCATCACCGCCGAGACGATGACGGAGCCCGAGACGATCTGCGGCAGGAGCGTGCCGATGTCGGAGACGAAGGGGTTCAGCACGGCGCGCAGCGGGTATTTGCGCAGGATGCGCCCTTCCGGCAGGCCCTTCGCCCGCGCCGTGACGACATAGGGCTTCTGCAGCTCGTCCAGGAGATTGGCGCGCAGGCGCCGGATCATGCCCGCCGTGCCGGCGGTGCCGATCACCACGACCGGCACGACGAGATGGGCGAGGAGCGAGCCGACCTTGCCGAGCGACCAGCCCTCGTCGACATAGGCCGGGTCCATCAGGCCGCCGATCGAGATGCCGAACCAGGTGTTCGACAGATAGAGGAGGATCAGGGCGAGCAGGAAGTTCGGCGTGGCAAGGCCGATATAGCCGAGGAAGGACAGGCTGTGATCGGCGGCGCTGTATTGATGCGTCGCGATATAGACGCCGATCGGGAAGGAGACGCCATAGATGAAGAGGACCGTCAGGAAGTTCAGGACCATAGTCAGGAACAGACGGTCGCCGACGACATCCGCGACGGGCAGCTGATATTCGAAGGAATAGCCGAGATCGCCGTGAAGGAGCCCGGCGACCCAGTTGACGTACTGGATCGGCAACGGCTGATCGAGGCCGTACTGCTGGCGCAGGAAGTCGATCTTCTCGCCGCTCGCATCCTCGCCCTGGGCCTGGAGGTCGGCGATATAGGTCGTGAGATAGTCGCCGGGCGGCAGTTGGATCACCGCGAAGACGAGGACGCTGATGACGGCGAGCGTGCCGATCATCGTCGCCACCCGCCGGAGGAGGAAGCCGAGCATCGCGTTAGATCCCTTGCAGCCGGGTCACGGCATGGCCGCCTGGCGTTGGTCCGGCTCGCCGAAGAAGAAGGTCTCCATGCGATAGGTGCCGAAGAAGGCGCCGGGATTCCAGTTGTAGACGCCGCGATCCGGCACGTTCTGGAGCTTCTTCGAGACGACGACGATATTGTCGATGCCGGAGACGATGCCGATCCTCAGCGCCTCGTCGGCATTGATGTCGAGCATCTCCTTCCAGATCGCCGTCCGCTCGCCCTCGTCGCTGGAAAAGGTCCAGCGCCGGTTGAGATCCAGGAGCTTCTGCGCCACCGGCAGGTCGGGCGCCGTGCCCATCGTGCCCTTGGTCTCGAAATGGCTGCCCCAGTTCGGCCATTCCGGCTGCTCGCCATTCGTCGGGGCGAGCTGGGCCGGGCTCCAGTCCGGCGTCGGCAAGCCGTTCTCGAGCCCCGTCCAGACCGACATCAGGGTTGAGCCGGCGGCGAGGCGGCTGGACAGCGTGTCACGCTCGGAAGGCTTGATCAGGAGCTTGATGCCGATCTTGCGATAATCCTCGGCGATGAGGCCGAGCACGTCGACCTGCTCGGTATCCTCGCCCGCCGTCTCGACCACGATGATCATCTGCCGGCCGTCGGGCAGGAGGCGAACGCCGCTTTCCTTCTCGGTGAGCCCGATGGAATCGAGCAGCCGGTTCGCCTCGTCGGGATCGTAGGCGGCATAGCGCGCCGCCCGCGCCGCGTCGTAGAGCGGCGAACCCTCCTGCGCCGTGTCGATCACCGGCTTGCCGAGCCCGTAGAAGATCGCCTGGTTGATGTCCTCGCGATTCATGCCGAGCGACAGGGCGCGGCGGAAATCGACATTCTGGAAGAGTTTGCGCCAGACCTCGTCCTTGGCGTTCAGATTGGGATAGAGCGTGATCTTGGAGCCCTTGCCGCTCGCCCAGCGGCGCACGTCGAAATCGCGGTTGCGCGCCGCCTGCCGCAGGAAGGCGTAGTTGTTGAAGACGAGATAGCTCGCCTGGAGATCGGCCTCGCCGGCGCCGGTCTTGGCGGGGATGAGCTTGGAACTGGCGATCGCCATCGCCACCTCGTCGAGATAGGGCAATTGGTGCCCCGCTGTGTCGATCCGGTGGAAATAGGGGTTGCGGGCGAAGACGAAGCGATCGGACGGCGGCTTGGTGCGCAGGACGAAGGGCTCCAGCGACGGCAGCTTCGGATCGGAATTCTTGTACATCTGGTCGTATTTGAAATGCAGCGCCACCCAGTCGCGCTGGCCGGCATCCTTCACCTTCTGCGCCAGCTTCTCGGCATCGACATATTTGGCGTGATACTTCTTCAGGTAATGCGCCGGCCGGTAGATGTAGAGCGGCTGCGGCCCGGCGATCGCCGGCAGGAAGAAGGGATTGGGCTTCGACCATTCGTAGCGGATGGTCTCGGCGTCGATGAAGCTCACCTTCGGCGGCTCGCCGTCGACCAGCATCTCGCGCGGCGGCCCGAAGGGCGTCAGCTGCTTGTTGCCGATCACGTCCTCCCACCAGTAGCGGAAGTCGTCGGCGGTGAAGGGCTCGCCGTCGGACCATTTGTGGCCGCGCCGCAGGTGGAAGGTGAAGACGCGCTCGTCCTCGACATCCACCGCCTTGGCGATGTCGGGCTGGAGCTTCTGGTCGGGCGTATAGCCGACGAGCCGGGCATAGCCGTAGACGACCATGCGGCGCGTGTCCTTCGCCTGCCCCTCGATCATGCGCAGCGAGCCGCCATAGTCGCCGACGCGCTTGCCCTCGGCGGCGAGATCCACCACCAAGGGCTCGGCCGGGATGCGCTCGGCGACGGGCGGCAGCTTGCCGCCCGCGACATCCTCCTTCAGCACCGGCGGCTCGATCATCTCGGCGCCCCAGGCCGGCGCGACGCCGAGAAGAAGACCGAGAGCGAGAGCGCCGCGCCTGAAGGCGGGTCCGAAGCTGAGTGCCTGCATCATGTCGCCCTCCTTCGCCGGTCCGTCAGTCCCGCGGCGCGATCAGATAATTGGCATGGCCCTTGTCGGAGAAGATGCGCTCGATCCCGTATCCGGCAAGCGCCAGCCAGTCGAGGAAGCGCGCCGTATTGGCATTCGCGATCTCGACGAAGATCAGCGGGCGGGCCCGCCGGATCGTGGCCTCGGCGCCGGCCAGGACCTCCAGTTCCATGCCTTCGACATCGATCTTCAGAAGGCCGGGCGCCTCCGTCAAGACGTCGTCGAGCCGCACGACCTCGATCGTCCCCTTGGGATCGTCGACGAGATGGGCGGCGCCGAGCCCGCCGCGCTCCGAGGCGACGACCCGCATGCGCCCCGGCGCGGCGCCGACGCCCTTGCCGAGCTGCGCGAGATCGACATTGCCGAGACGGTTGATCGCCACGGTGCGAGACAGCGCCAGCGCCGTGTCCGGCGCCGGCTCGAAGGGCAGGACGCGGGCCGCCCGCATCGGCCCGGCGAAGAAGACGGTGTGGTTGCCGGTATTGGCGCCGACATCGACCACGCGAGCGCCCGGCCCGACCCGCTCCTTGAGGATCGAGAGCTCTTCGGCCTCGAAGAACTGGCCGCGCGTCTGTTCGCGCTCGATGCCGGCGTTCCGGCCCGTATAGGGCAGGCGGTAGATCGTCTCGCCATGGCGCACCGGCAGGAAGACCGGCTCGGCCGCCAGCCGTTCGAGCACGGCGCGCCGCTCGTCGGCGTCCAGGCCCAACGGCTCGACCAGGGTTTCGGCGAGCGGCGCGGCGAGCTTGATGCAGCGCGCCCCGGTCCACAGCCGGAACAGCCGCTCGATGCGCGTCGCGCCCTCGTCGCCGGCCGCCAGGAGATCGGCGAGCACCGTCCGGCGGATGAAGCGCGGCTCGCCCACCCACCAGTGCAGCAGCGCGTGAGGCAGGCGTTCCGGCGCCTCGAAGGCGAGGCGCGACAGGCGCCAGACGGTGCCGCTCGCCGGGGCGCGGATCGCTCCGAAGACGGCGTCGAAGAGCGGCAGGGCGGGCGCGGCGAGCATCTCCGCCTCTTCCGCCAGCCTCTCGCCCGGCGCGACGAAGCTCAGCCAGTCGGCGCCCTCGGCTTCGGCGCGGCGGAGGGCGGCGCGCATCGCGGCGAGGTCGCCGAGCCGCGCCTCGACGCCGACGACATTCGGGACGGGGCGCATCAGACCGGCTCGAGCGCGGCCGGCGCCGGATGGAGCTTCGAGGGATCGACCGCGTCGAAGGACGGGCCGCGGCTGTAATTGTCGTGATAGGCGACGAGCGGCGCGTCGATCGCCGCGCTCGCATAGAGCCCGAGCTTGAAATAGGGCGCCTTCTCCTCGTTGCGGTAGCCGAGCGGTCCCCAGAAGCTGAAGAGCGGCTTGCCGTTCAGGAAGGCCTCGATCGCCGAGTCGCCCTCGCGCGACCAGCGGATGCGGAAGACGAAATCCATCCAGGTGCCGAGCGGCGCCGGCATCTCGTGGAAGACATGCGGATGGGCGGGATTGGCGGAGGCGACCTCGTCGAAGGCGCCGGTGAAGCGCAGGCGCCCGTCGCGGAAGCGGATGGCGAGCGGCGGCTTGCCGGAAGGCTCGCCGAGCCGCGCCTGGTCGTGCCATTGCGCCAGAACGATGCCGGTGCCGAGCGGCGGGGCGAAATCCGCCGGCAGGAGGGTCGAGAAGCCGTACCAGGTCTCGGTGTCGAAGGGCGCGTTGTACCAGTCGCGCAGTTCCGCCCGCCGGCCCTGGCTGACATGGTCGTCCGGCCGCAATTCGAAGCGGCAGGCCCTGGTGCCGACGCGCACCACCTCGCCCTGGACGCGGGCCGAATGCGCGCCCGCGAGGCGCCGGGTCGACCAGCCGGCCAGCGTTCCGCTCTCGAAGTCGAGATGGACGATCGGTTCGCCGGCCGGATCGGTGGCGAGCGACAGCGCGATCTCGCGATGCTCCTCGATCGTGCGGCCGCCGAGATCGGCGACGGGCGGCAGTTCGTGCGCCCGCACGTAGTGATCCGGGCCGATGCCGATCCAATGCGGCTCGCCCCGCTCGTCCGGCGCGAAGGGCGCTCCCCAGGCATCCGGCGAGGACTGGCGCGACAGGCTGATCTTCGAGAAGTCGAGGCGCTGCTTCGGGTCCGGCTGGGGCACCGCCGCCATCAGCGCCTTGGTATAGGGATGGCGCGGCGCGCGGAACAGTTCCTCGCGCGGGGCAAGCTCGACCAGCCGGCCGGAGGCCATCACCGCGATGCGGTCGGCGAGATAGTCCACGACCGCGAGATTGTGCGAGATGAAGAGATAGGTGAGGCCGAGCGCGTCCTTGAGATCGCGCAGGAGGTTGAGGATCTGCGCCTGGATGGAGACGTCGAGCGCCGAGACCGGCTCGTCGAAGATGATGAGCTCGGGATCGAGCGCCAGGGCGCGGGCGATGCCAATGCGCTGGCGCTGGCCGCCCGAGAAGGAATGCGGGTAGCGGTTCATGTGCGTCGCGTCGAGGCCGACGAGCCGCAGGAGCTCGGCGACGCGCGCCTTGCGCTCCGGCCGGTCGCCATAGCCGTGGATCTGCAACGGCTCGGCGATGATCTGCCCGACGGTGAGGCGCGGATTGAGGGCCGAGAACGGGTTCTGGAAGACATATTGCACGCGGGTGCGCCAGCGCCGCAGCGCCTCGCCTTCGAGGGCCAGCACGTCCTCCGCCCCGTTCGGCCCGCGCATCTCCACCGAGCCCTCGTCGGCGGGCACGGTGCGCACGATCATCTTCGAGAAGGTCGTCTTGCCGCAGCCGCTCTCGCCGACGAGGCCGAGGCACTCGCCCCGGCGGATGTCGAGATCGACGCCGTTGACCGCCATGGCGAGCGGCCCGGTCGAGCGCTTCAGCCAGCGCCGCTCGCTGCGATTGGTGAAGCCCTTGGCGAGGCCCCGGATCTTGATCAGCGGCTCGCCGGCGGCGCAGACGGCGGCGGCCGGCGCCTTGCCGCGCCGCGCCGTGCCGGCGACGTCCACCGCGATCTCGCGCACCGGCGTCAGCCGCTCGCCCGGCTCCATGCCGATGCGCGGCACCGCCTTCAGGAGGGCCTTCAGATAGGGATGGCGCGGATCGGCGAAGAGCGCCTCGGCCGGGCCGCTCTCCATGACCTCGCCGTGATAGACCACCACCATCTCGTCGGCCATGTTGGCGACGACGCCGAGATCGTGGGCGATGAGGAGGATGGCGGTGCCGTTCTTCTCCTGAAGCGCGCGCATCAGCTTCAGGATCTCGGCCTGGACGGTGACGTCGAGCGCCGTCGTCGGCTCGTCGGCGATGAGAAGCGCCGGCTTGCAGATCATCGCCATGGCGATCATCGCGCGCTGGCAGAGGCCGCCCGACAGTTCGAACGGATAGGCGTCGACCGAACGCTCGGGATGCTTGAAGCCGACCTCGCCGAGCGCCCGGATCACCGCCTCGCGCGCCGCCTTGCCGTCGATGCCCTCGTGCAGCTTCAAGACCTCGCCGATCTGGTCGCCGATCGTGTGGAGGGCCGAGAACGAGGTCGTCGGCTCCTGGAAGATCATCGAGATGCGCCCGCCCCGGATGCCGGCGAAATCCTTCGAGCGGGGTGACAGGGCCGCCAGATCGAGCTCCGGCCGGTTGCCGTCGCGAAACAGGATGCGGCCGGAGCGGCGGCGGGCGATGCCGGGCAGGATGCCGAGAATGGCCTGCGCCGTCACCGACTTGCCGGAGCCGGACTCGCCTACGATCGCCACCGTCTTGCCGGGCGGCACCCGGAACGACAGGTTGCTGACGGCGCGGGTCGTGCCGGCCATCACCTTGAACTCGACCGTCAGGTCCTCGACGCGCAAGAGATCGGTCATTCGCTCACCGCTGCTGGGCTATTGGCCGAACGATGAGCCAGCTAGGAGTTCATCGACGAAAAGAAACCGGCAATCGCTTCGTTTGGCCAGATAGCGCAACAAATCCCCGAGGAATATGAAGGTCGCCGCATCTTGTGCGAGATGGTGCGACAGGATGCCGGTCGGCTCGGCCGGGTCGTGCTCGCCGGACAGGAGCTGGCCGAGGCGCTTGCCCAGCATTTCGAGCGCCCGCTCGCGTCCGACGAAGCCCCCGCCCCCGCGCCAGTCCACCGGATCGAAATGCGTGTTCACCTGCCGGAGGCCCGGCGCGGCGGGATTGCGGCGCCGGTCGCCATAGAGCGACAGGCCGCGAAAGCCGAGCGCGGCGAGACCCGCTGCCACGCCCGGCCCGATCCGGTTCCACGGCGGCACCAGCAGCGGCGCGTAATGGGGAAAGCCGGCGAGCCGCGCGTGACCGGCGGCAAGTTCCGCAAGGACGAGTTCGGTCGGCCGATGGTCGCCGAGCTCGGTCTTTTTCTCGTTTGCCGGCGCATGATTGCGATGGGCGAAGCCATGCGGCAGCACCGCGACGCCGGAGAGCGGCGCGAGACGGGCGGCGAGCGCGCTTTTCGCCCCGGCCGGGATCACCGCGAGCGCCAGCGGCGCGCCGGCCGCCGCCGCCATCGCCAGAAGGGCGTCGAGCCGGGGCGTCGGGCCGACCGCGTCGTCGTCGCGCAGCCAGAACCGCGTCTCGCCGTCCCGCGCCGCCAAGCGGTCCAGCCGCTCGCCGACGAGGGACCAGAGCTCGGCTTCGCGGCTCATCCGCCGCGATGCCGGGCGGCGTGATCCGCGACGATCGCGGCCGTCCGTGCCGCGCCGTCGAGGGCGAAATCGACCGGCGGCATCGCCCGGCGGCGCGGCGCGTCGGCGAGCGCCCGGTCGATGGCGGCGCCGAGTTCGGTCGCGAGCGAAGCCTCGGGCAGGACATGGAGGAAGCCGCGCTCGGCGAGGCGGCCGGCGCGCTCGGCCTGTTCGGTTTCCTCCTCCGCGCCGATCGGCACGACGATCGCCGGCACGCCGGCGCGCAGGAGATCGATCGTCGTGTTGTAGCCGCCTTGTGAGATCGACAGCGCCGCTCGCTGGAGAACGGCGGGAAAATCCTGCCGGAAACGCTCGATCCGCACCCGGCCGCCGGCATCGTTCGCCGCGTCCCGCGCCAGCGCGGCGAGCGCGTCGAAATCCGGCTGCGGCAGGCGCGGGCCGGTGAGGAGCCGCCAGTCGAGGCGATGGGCGGCCGAGCGCGTCCGAGCGGCAAGCGCCGCCCGGAGAAGCGTCGCGCCGACCGCGCCGCCGCCCGCCGAAACGATCACCTCGCCCGCCCCCTCCCCTTGCGGATCGGCGCGGGTGCTGGGATGGAGCGCCGCGAGATCGGAGGAAACATAGCCGGTATAGCGCAGCTTCGCGGCGATCCGCGCCGCCTCGCCGAAGCTCGCCTCGAAGGGCACGAAGCCGGGATCGCCATGGACCAGCACCTCGTCGAAGGCGGCGAGCACCAGATCGGCCGCCTCCGTCTCGCGCGAGGCCTTGGCCGGCCGCACCAGGATGTCGCGCACCGAGGAGAGGATCGCCGGCGGCGTCTCGCGGCGCCGCGCCGCCTCGATGAGCGGCAGGAGTTCGAAGCGGAACTGGCGGCGGCCGAAGGGGAAGAGTTCGAGAAGGATCGCCTGCGGACGCAGCTCGTCGGCGATGGCGAGCAGCGCATCGCGCCGCGCCGCGCGCCAGGCCTCGTCGGCGGGCGCGCCATTCGCGGTGATCAGCGTCGAGAAGTCGCCGCCCCGGATCGTCGCCGATGGCAGGGTGCGGACCTCCGCGCCCGGATAGTCGATGCCCTCCTCCCAGGTGCCGCCATGCACCACGGTGACGGCGAGCCCGGCCTTCGCCATCGCCGCCGCGATCGCCCCGGCGCGCTTCAGATGGCCGACGCCGAGAAGATGCTGGACATAGAAGAGGACGCGATCCGTCACGGCTGAGACCTTTCGCCAAGCGGCACATTGGCCTGGAGGAGAATGAGCCCGTCCGCGCCGAGGCGGAAGAGCTGGGCGGCGGCGGGAGCGAGGCGGACCGGCGCCTTGCCGCGCATGTCCCAGTCGAGCGCCCGCGCGAGGAGCGCCCGCAGCACGCCCTTGTGGGTGACGATGACATGGGAGGCGCCGAGCGCGCCGAGTCCGGCCAGCGCCCGGACGCCGGTCTCGCGCGGCGTCTCGCCGCCTTGCGGGCGAAAATCGAGACCCCGCGCCTCGTCGGCGGCGAAGGCCGCGCCGCCTTCCGCCCGCAATTCGGCGAGCGTCCGCCCCTCGCAGGCGCCCCAGTCCATCTCGACGAAGGCGGGCGCGGGTACAGGGGCGAGGCCCATCAGGACGGCCGTCTCCATCGTCCGGCGGAGCGGGCTCGCCAGAACCGGCCAGTCCGCGACGAGATCCGGCACGCGCCAGGACGAAGCCGCCGCGCGGCCGGCGGCGGAGAGCGGCGGATCGGCCCGGCCCTGCAACCGGCCCGCCGCGTTCCAGTCGGTCGGCGCGTGGCGCAGCATCAGGAAATCAGGCATGCCGCGCCTCGCTAAGCCGGCTTACCAAGAGCGGCAGGTCGGCCGCGAGGGCGCGCGCCGCCGCCGCGACGTCGTTCACCGCCAGCGCCCGTTCGGCGGCCGCCCGGCCCATCGCGCGGCGCTCCTCCGGGCGGTCGAGAAGCTTTGCGAGACCGTCCGCCAGCGCATCCGCGTCGCCCGCCGGCACGATCCATCCGGTGCGCGCCTGTTCGACGATGTGGTCGATGCCGCCGGAGCGGCCGGCGACGATCGGCAGGCCGCTCGCCGCCGCCTCGATGAAGGCGAGGCCGAAGGCTTCCTTGACCGAGGGCCAGGCATAGAGATCGGCCGCCGCGTAGACCTCGCGCAGCGCCGCGCCGTCCTTCCGGCCGGCCAAGGCGACGCGGGACCCGAACGGCGCCATCAGGCGCTCCACCTCCGCCCTGGCCGGACCGTCACCGACCAGCAGCGCCCCCCAGGGCCGCGCCGCGATCCGCGCGAAGGCCTCGGCGAGAACGGCATAGGACTGGAGCTTCTGATCCCGCCGCATCATCGCGACCGTCAGGATCAGTGGCGCGACCGGATCGAGACCGTGACGGCGCGCGAGTTCGGCGCGAAGACGATCGCGAACCGAGGGCGCAGCGTCAACGGAAGGCGCGCTGTCGACGAGACTGGCGTTGCGGAACGGCGCGGTGTCGATGAAGGGCGGCAGGTCCAGGAGGGCGCCGGGTCGGGCGAGCGGGGCGAGGCAGGCTCGGTCGGCGGGATTGAGGCCGTAGATCCGGTCGGCGCGGCGGATCGCCGTCTCGGCCGCGCGGAACCCCGGATCCCAGCGCCCGCCCGCCTGTTTCGGCGCATGCGAGGCTTCGGCGACGACATAGGGGATGCTGAGCGCCTGGGCGACGACCGGGCCGAGATGGTCCGGCGCCTTATGATAGAGATGGTAGGTGAACCAGAGCGCCGGCCGCTCGGAAGCCGGCCGCTCGGAAGCCGGCCGCGCGCCATAAGCCGCGAGAAGCCGCGCGGCCTCCGCCCGCCCCGTCGCCGCGAGTTCCGCCTGGCGCACGGCATCGCCCGTCTTGTCATAGGCGCGGAAGGTCGAGGCGATCTCGACGGTGAATCTCGCCGCGCGAAGCGCCGCGACGAAGAGTTCCGCCATCCGTCCCTCGCCCGAGGGCACCGGGTCGAAGGGCGGCTTCATCGGGGCGTAGAAGGCGATCCTCATCGCGCGAGAACGCGGCGGATGCGCTCGAACACCGCGCGAATGCCGGCCTCGTGCCCGAACCGCGCCCGAAGATGCGCCTCCCCCGCCGCGCCGAGGCGGGCGCGCAGCTCCGGCGCGCCGATCGCGGTCCGCAGCACGGCGGCCAGCGCCTCCGGGTCGTCCGGCGACGCGAGAAGGCCGGTCTCCCCGTCGCGGATGATTTCGGGCACGGCCGAGACGGCGGTCGAGACGGCGGCGAGCCGCTGGCTCTGCGCTTCCATCAGGACGTTCGGCAGACCGTCGCGGTCGCCGTCGTCCGAAACGCGGCAGTTGAGGACGAAGAGATCGGCGGCGCGGTAGCGCTCCAGAAGCTCGCTCTGCGTCATCGAGCCGGCGAAATGGATGCGCTCGGCAATGCCGAGCCGTTCGGCCCGCGCCTTCAGCTCGGCCTTCAGCGGACCGCCGCCGGCGATCTCCAGGCGCCAGGCGAGGTCGCGCAGGCGCCCGAGCGCGTCGAAGAGGCCGGCATAGCCCTTCTTGTCGACGAGGCGGCCGACGGAGAGAAGCCGCACCGGATCGGCCGGGTCGGTGCCGTCGCGCCCACCCGGCGCGGCGGGCGGCGGCGCGGGAAAGCGGTGGAGGTCGAGCCCGTGATAGACGAGGCCGACCCGCGCGGGATCGGGCGCCAGCGCCGCAAGATGCGCGGCGTTCGCCGCCGTGCAGGTGACGAGAAAGGCGCAGTCGGCGAGCTTCTCGCGCTTTTCCCAGGCCGGGATCGTCCAGATGTCCTTGGCATGGGCCGAGACGGCGAAGGGCAGGCCGCGCATGATGCCGGCATAGCGCGCCACCGAACCCGGCGTGTGAAGGAAATGGACATAGATGAGGCCCGTCTCGGGCGGCAGCTCGGCGGCGAGGACGAGGGCCTGGCCGAAGCGCCGGCCGCGATTGGGCGTGCGGTCGCGCCGCCAGTCGGACAGGAACAGGCGCCTCGCCTCGGCATAGCCCGGCAGGCGCCGCGCCTTCAACCAGGAGCGGAAGACGCGCGGAATGTCCGTATAGAGATATTCCGGCAGGTAGTTCGGCACCTGCCCGATCTCGCGATGCACCGGGTGCTCGCGCTCGTCCGTCGGCAGGCGCAGCGACACCAGCCCGACATCGAGGCCGAGGCGGATCAGCCCCAGGATCTCCTGCGCGATGAAGGTCTCCGACAGGCGCGGATAGCCCTTCAGGACGATCGCGACACGCGGCCGCTCCGTCTCGTCCGTCATGCGTGATCCTTCAAGCGATGCCGATCAGGGCGGGCCGGCGGCGGCGTTCGGCGACCGCGTCGACGAAGAGGCGGTCGATCTCCTCCAGGCCGGACAGAAGACCCGGCAGGCGAGCGGCGGAGGGCGGCGGCTGGTCCGGCAGGGCGCGCAGGGCCGCCGCCATGCGCTCCGGATCGCGCTCGCCGTCCGGCAGCATGACGCGCAGCAGGCCGAGCTCCTCGGCGCGCGTCGCGCGGATATATTGCTCCAGCCGGGGGCGGGTGCGCGGCACCATCAGCGTCGGCTTGTCGAAGCTCAGCATCTCGCAGAAGGTGTTGTAGCCGCCCATGGTCACGAGACCGGAGGCGCCGTCGACCAGGGCCTCCATATTGGTCACGAAGGTCTCGGCGCTGAGCTTCGGCACGGCGGCGATGCGGTCGCGGAACGTCGCCTTCTCGTCGGCGGACAGGAAGGGGCCGAAGACGATGCGCGAGCGCCAGGGCAGCGCCGGGTCGCGCTCATAGGCCGAGATCACCCAGTCGATGACGAGGGCGCCGTCGCCGCCGCCACCGGCATGGACGAGGAGATAGGGCTCCACCGGCCCTTCCGGCATGGGCGGCGCCTCGTCGGACAGGACGCGGCGCAGATAGCCGGTATAGCGGGCGCGACGCAGCGCCTTGTCCGAAAGGCCGAGCCCGTCGAGCGGCCGGTAGACGTCGCGCGGGCCGTAGATCCAGATGTCGTCATAGAGCGTCTCGACGGCGTCGAGCGCGCCCTTGCGCTCCCACTCGTCCTTGAGAAGCACCGTGTCGTCCAGCACCTCGCGGATGCCGAGGACGTTGCGCGT
The DNA here is from genome assembly GCF_014642635.1 of Aureimonas endophytica. Classification (GTDB taxonomy): domain Bacteria; phylum Pseudomonadota; class Alphaproteobacteria; order Rhizobiales; family Rhizobiaceae; genus Plantimonas; species Plantimonas endophytica. The sequence continues at coordinate 18,155 of NZ_BMIQ01000007.1, read as the reverse complement.
GCCCTCGCGGCGCAGGAAGCCGAGCGCCTCGCGCACCTCGCCCCGAAGGCCGAGCGGCTCCTTGTCGACCAGGAACACGTCCGGCCGGAAGCGCCGGGCGGTTTCGAGGATGATGACGGAGCGGATCTCCATCATCTCCTCGGCGGCGAGACCCGCGACGCTGGAGGCGTATGTATTGCCGTCGAGCTTCACGATGCCCGGCACGCGGATGAAATCGACGCGCGGATGGAAGTCGAAGGAGCCGACCACCGGCGAGCCGGTGATGATGATGACCGCCAGATCCTCGTGCGTCGCCGTCAGATGGTTGGCGATCGTCTGACATCGGCGCAGATGGCCGAGGCCGTAGGAATCGTGGCTGTAGATGAGGAGCCGCTGGCCGTTCATCGTCCGTCTTCCGTGAACCGCACTCTCACTCGGGTCGCGAGCCATCCTCACGTCCCTTTCGACTTAGGTGCATTCTGACGCAAAGCCAACAAGGCGCGATCGCGGCGCCTGCATTTTGCCGTGAGAAATTCGCGTTTTGGGGTGTCCTTTCAACGATGCGCGTCGACGACGATGCGCCCGCGCGTTCGTCCGTCGAGAAGGGCGGAGGCCGCTTCGACGGCCTCGCCGAGGCCGATCTCGCTGGTCGCCTCCTCGAGAAGGGCCGGGTCGAGAAGCTCGCCGAGCCGGCTCCAGGCGGCCTCGCGCTCGGCGCGGGGCCGATAGACGCTGTCGATGCCGAGCAGCGCCACGCCGCGCAGGATGAAGGGGGCGACGGTGGCCGGAAAGTCCATGCCGCCGGCGAGCCCGCAGGCGGCGACCGCCGCGCCGCGCCGCAGCCCGGCGCAGACATTGGCGAGCGTGTGGCTGCCGACATTGTCGATGGCGCCCGCCCAGCGCTCCCGGGCGAGCGGCTTGGCCGGCCCCGCGAATTCCGCCCGGTCGAGGATCTCGGCCGCGCCGAGATGCCGGAGATAGTCGCCATGTTCGGGTCGGCCGGTGACGGCGGCGACCGAATGACCGAGCTTCGCCAGCACCATGACGGCCACCGAGCCGACGCCGCCCGTCGCCCCGGTGACGAGCACCGGCCCGTCGCCGGGCTCGAGGCCGTGGCGCTCCAGGGCGGTGACGGCGAGCATCGCCGTATAGCCGGCGGTGCCGATCGCCATCGTCTGGCGCGGCGTGAAGGCGGCGGGGCGGCGGATCAGCCAGTCGCCCTTCAGCCGCGCCTTCTCGGCGAGCGCCCCCCAATGGGATTCGCCGACGCCCCAGCCGTTCAGCACCACCTCGTCGCCCGGCCGGAAGTCCGGATGGCGGCTGGCGCTCACCCGGCCGGCCATGTCGATGCCCGGCACCATCGGATAGGACTTCACCACCGGCCCGCGCCCCGTGATGGCGAGGGCGTCCTTATAGTTCAGCGTCGAATAAAGGACGTCGACGTCGACGTCGCCATCTGGCAGACTGTCTTCGTTCAGCTCGCGAAGCGCCGTTTGCGTATCGTTTCCGGTCTTCGTGACCACGAGCGCGCGGAACATGGATCGTCTCCCGTTCGTATCGAGGCGGGACATGTCGCGGAAGGCGGCGTTCCGCAAGTCGCGCGCCCTCGCCGCCGCCGATTTAACGTTCGATCGAGTCTGTTTGGAAAGATTCCGGATACCGTCATCGTCCCGACGAGATTGGGGCGCATCAGCCCGACCATCGGATCAGCACGTCAAAGGAGGGGTGCCGTGTACAACATCTTCCACCAGCGCAAGGACCCATCGATCGTGTGCGTGATCCCGGATGTCGGCGTGCTGCCGACCTTCCTGCGCGACACGGGCTGGAGTTATGCCGGGCGGGCGGAACGTGTGGCGGGCGCCTTCGGCGATTTCGACAATGCCTCGGCCCATGCCGTGATCGAGCGCACCGGCTTCTACGTCTATACGGCGCAGTAAGCTCTTATAGGCTCGACGCGCGGCCCCGTCGCGCTAGCCTTTCTTTCCCGCCGAACGATCCGCCGGCGGGAAAGGAGACCTGGAACCGATGACGCGATGACGGCCGGCGACACGGCTGCCCGCTCTCCCTCCGCCGGCATGTGGCGCCGCGCCGCCCGGCGGCTGGGCCGCTTCGCCTCGCCCGATCCGGCCCGCTTCGCCTATGCGACGAACATCGCGCTCGTCACCATCCTGTCGCTCTTCGTCGCCTTTCTGTTCAATCTCCAGAACACCTACTGGGCGCTGATCAGCATTCCCTTCGTCGCGCAGATGGGCTCGGGCATCACCATCTGGCGCAGCGTGATGCGGCTCCTCGGCACGCTGGTCGGCGGCGTCGTCGGCATCGCCATCGTCGCGCTCTTCGCGCAGAGCCCCGTCGCCTCCCTCGCCGCCCTGGCGCTTTGGGCCTTCGGCGTCGGGTTTCTCGCCCGGCTCGAAATGGGGCTCGACGCCTATGCCTACGGCACGGCCGGGCTGACGGCGACGGTGATCGTCTTCGATACCGGCCCCAGCGCCGATGCCGCCTACGGGCTGATGCTGGCGCGGATCACCGAAACGCTGATTCCGATCGGGGCCGCCTTCGCGGTGCTGCTCGTCGTCTTCCCGCAATCGGTCCGCCGCACGCTGGAAAACGGCCTGCTCGACGCCCGCGACCGCGTCATGGCGATCGTGCGCGAGGCGGCGACGCCGGCGGCGCAGCCCGCGCCCGCCGACCGCCAGGCCGCCACCAAGGCGCTCGCCACCGCCTATTCCAATCTGCGCGCCTTCAAGTTCGAACGCTCGCATCGCGGCCCGGACCTCGACCGCGTCGCGGCGGCCGCCAATGCGCTGAACCATGTCCTCATCGCGGCCGAGACCCTGTCGCTGGTGCTCGATCACCAGGACGAGGGCGAAACGCCCGCCGAGCCGGAGGCGCTTCTCGACGAGTTGCGCGCCCTTCTCGGCGCGATCCCGCCGCGCTTCCACGACGCAGGCACGGCGCTGGCGCTCGCCGGACGGTTCCGCGACTTCGTCGCGCGGATCGACGGCGACGCGACGACTCGCCTCTCGGCCTCGCAGGTCCCCGCCGGCGCCTCCGACGCGCTGGCGGTGATCTATGCCATCCGCCGCTTCGCGAACACGATCGCGAGCTTCGCGGAGGCCGAGGCGACGGTCTTCGACCCCGCCCGCCCCGCGCCGCGCCGGCAGACGATCGTCGCGCGCTATCCTGACTATCGCGCGGCGGCGGAGCGCGGCCTGCGGCCGGCGCTGCTGCTCCTCGTCCTTTCCGCCCTCTGGATCGCGACGGCCAGCCCGACGCTCCTCACCGTCGCGCTCCTGTCCGGCACCTTCAGCCTCGTCCTGCCGACGATCGCGCCCCGGCCGGCGCTGACCGCCAGCGGCCTCGCCATCGGCCTCGGCATCGCCGCGATGGTGCCGCCGGTGCTCGCCCTCGAGACCGTGCTTCCCTATGTCGAGAGCTTCCCGCCCTATGCGCTGCTGATCGGGCTGACGATGTTCGTGTTCTTCTATATCGGCAGCGCGCCGGGCCGGCTGATCTACGCCTTCGGCGGCTCGATCCTGCTCGCCGTGGCGCTGCGGCCCTCGAACATGCAGGTCTACGATCCGCTCGGCCTGTTCAACGCGCTGGCGGGTCTGGCGCTCCTTCCCGCCTGCATCGCCGTCGCCTTCACGGTGATCGTGCCAGAGGACCAGGGCTGGCTCCGGCGGCATCTCGCCCGCGCCTCGCGCCATCTCCTGCGGCGCGCGGCGCGCGGGCGCGACGCCAAGGCGGACGAGTTCCTCGCCCAGTCGCTCGACGCGATCAGCGACTATGGCGGCGATCTCGATCTCGCCGAGGGCCGCAACCGGGCGCTTCTCGCCCGCAGCCGCATCGCGGTGACGGCGGGGCTCGAACTCTACGAGCTGCACCGCCTGCGTCGGCTCGGCCACCTGCCGCCCGATCTCGCCGGGCTCGTCCCCGAGCTCGGCGCGGCGCTGGTCGCGGCGGCCGAGGGCCGCCCGGCGACGACGGGTGCCGAGCCGTTCCGCGCCGCCGAGACGCGCGCCCGCGCGGCTCTCGCGGCCGAGGGCGCGCCCGGCCCGGAGCGGGCGGCGACCTTGCGCTTCCTCATCGGCGCGCGCTTCCTCGGCGGCCTTCTCGACCATGGCCGGCTCGCGCCGGAAGGACGGGCCTGATGCGGCACGAGATTTCCGTCCTCGGCCTGATGTTTCCCTCGCTCCTCCTTTGCGCGGGGCTCGCGGGCCTTCTCTGGTTCCTGGTCGACTGGGCGATGCTGCGCCTCAAGGGCTGGACGCTGTTCTGGCATCCGCCGCTCGCCCGGCTCGCCTTGTTCTTCGTGCTCCTCGGCGCCGTCGCCGCCGCCTATCCGGACTTCTAGCGCGTCATGATCGTCGTCCGCCTCGCCCTCACCGCCCTTCTCGTCATCGGTGCCGTCTTCGGCGCGACCTATGTCTGGACGACCTATTTCGAGAATCCCTGGACGCGGGACGCCCGCGTCTTCGCCCGCAGCGTGCAGGTGGCGAGCTATGTCGCGGGCAACGTGATCGAACTGCCGGTGCACAACAACAGCCCGGTGAAGAAGGGCGATCTCCTGATGCGCATCGATCCCGCCACCTATCAGTCGGCGGCGCGTCAGGCGGAGGCGCAGCTCAACGTCGCCATCGCCAATCGCAATGTCCAGGCGGATGCGACGGAGCGCGTGACCAAGCTGAAGGGCACCGACACGAACACCGTGTCGGAGGCCTCCGTCGTCCAGGCGCAATTGCAGCTCGCCTCGGCGGACGCCTCGGTGCGGGCCTCGGAGGCGGGATTCGAGGATGCCAGGATCAATCTGGCGCGCACCGAGATCCGCTCGCCGGTCGACGGCTTCGTCACCAATCTGCGCGTCGATGTCGGCGACTATGCCCAGTCGGGCTCGGCGGTGATGGCGGTGGTGGACGCCAGTTCCTATCGCATCGACGCCTATTTCATGGAGACCAAGCTGCCGCGCATCCAGGTCGACGCGCCCGCCCGCATCCGGCTGATGGCGAGCGGCACGGTGCTGGAAGGCCGGGTGCGCTCCATCGCGCGGGCCATCGCCGACGCGCAGAACCCGACCGCCTCCGATCTCCTCCTCGCCCCCGAACCCTCCTTCGAATGGATCCGGCTCGCCCAGCGCATTCCGGTCGACATCCGCTTCGAGAACCTGCCGGCGGACATCCCGCTCGTTTCGGGCGCGACGGCGACGGTGATCGTCGAGCCGACCGGCGCGGACGAGGCCCTGCCCTGGTATCGCCGCGCCTGGCGGCCCTTCGGCGCGTGGCTGGCCTTTCATTGACGCGGCGGCGGCGCAAGGCGCGCCGCCGTGCGATTGTGTTTCTTCAGGAAGCCGCCGGGTCGAGCGCCCGGTCGAGATGGACATAGCCGCCGTCGACGAAGAGCCATTGCCCCGTCGTGTGGCTCGCCGCGTCCGACAGAAGGAAGACCACCGTATTGGCGATCTCCTCGGCCGTCGTCATCCGCTGGCCGAGCGGGATGCGCCGCGTGATCTCCTGAAGGCGCGCTTCCGGGTCGTCGAAGGTCTGGAGCCAGCGCTCGTAGAGCGGCGTCATCACCTCCGCCGGCAGCACCGCGTTGACGCGCACGCCGTCATTGCGCAGCGAGGCGGCCCATTCGCGGGTCAGCGAGAGCTGCGCGCCCTTGGCGGCGGTATAGCCGCTGGTATTGCCCTGGCCGGTCAGCGCCGTCTTGGACGAGACGTTGACGATCGCGCCCCGCGCCGCCTTCAGCGCCGGCAGGCAATGATGGGCGAGCGTGTAGTAATGGATGAGGTTGCGCTCCAGCGAGGCGCGGAACGCCTCCGGCCCGGCCTCCAGCCCGACGCCGTCATTGACGCCGGCATTGTTGACGAGACCGTCGATGCGGCCGTGCCGCTCCAGCGTCGCGGCGACGGCGCGGGCCGAGGCCGCGTCGTCGGCGAGATCGAGCTGGACGAAGCTCGCCTGCGGCGCCGTCTCACGCAGCCGCGCCTCGAAATCCGGCGCAAGCGGACTGCGGCCGAAGACGACCGGCACCGCGCCCTCGCGGGCGAGACCGAGCGAGACGGCGCCGCCGATGCCGGCGCCGCCTCCCGTCACGATCACCACCTTGTCCTTCAGGCCGAGATCCATGCCGCGCCTCAGCCCTTGAAGCGGAAGTCGCGGAGCGTTTCCGGCTTCATCTCGATCGAGTAGCCCGGCGCCTGCGGCGGCATATAGGCCGCGCCCTCGATCACGCAGGGCTCCTTGAAATGCTCGTGCAGATGGTCGACGAACTCGATCACCCGCCCCTCGCGCGAGGCGGAGACGGCGACATAGTCGATCATCGACAGATGCTGGACATATTCGCACAAGCCGACGCCGCCGGCATGCGGGCAGACGAGAAGCTTGTGCTTCGCCGCCATCAGGAGGACAGCCAAGACCTCGTTGACGCCGCCGAGCCGGCAGGCGTCGATCTGCACGACGTCGATGGCGCCGCGCATGATGAACTGCTTGAACATGATGCGGTTCTGGCACATCTCGCCGGTCGCGACCTGGACCGGGGCGACGCCCTCGCGGATCTTGCGGTGTCCCTCGACATCGTCGGGGCTGGTCGGCTCCTCGATGAACCAGGGCTTGACGAAAGCGAGCTGCTTCACCCAGTCGATCGCCTGATCGACCTCCCAGACCTGGTTGGCGTCGATCATCAGATTGACGTCCGGGCCGACCGTCTCGCGCGCGATGGTCAGGCGGCGGATGTCGTCCTGAAGGTCGCGGCCGACCTTCATCTTGATATGGTGGAAGCCGGCATCGACCGCTTCCTTGGCGAGGCGCCGCAGCTTCTCGTCGGAATAGCCGAGCCAGCCCGCCGAGGTCGTGTAGCAGGGATAGCCTTCGCGCTTCAGCGTCGCGATGCGCTCGGCCTTGCCCGGCTCGACCGCCTTCAGAAGCGCGATCGCCTCGTCCCGGGTGATGCAGTCGGTGATGTAGCGGAAGTCGATGCAGCGCACGAACTCTTCCGGGCTCATGTCGGCGACGAGCTGCCAGACCGGCTTCTTCTCGATCTTCGCCCAGAGATCCCAGACGGCGTTGATCACCGCGCCGGTGGCGAGATGGATCGCGCCCTTGTCCGGGCCGATCCAGCGCAGCTGGCTGTCGGAGGTCATGTGGCGCCAGAAGGCGCCCATGTCGGCCGCGACCGTTCCCATGTCCGTGCCGACGACGAGATGGCGCAGCGCCTCGATCGCCGCGCAGCAGATCTCGTTGCCGCGCCCGATGGTGAAGGTGAGGCCGTGACCTTCGAGGCCCTCGGCATCCGTCTTCAGGATGACATAGGCCGCCGAATAGTCGGGATCGGGATTCATCGCATCCGATCCGTCGAGATGCTGCGAGGTCGGGAAGCGCAGGTCGAGGACCTGCATGTCGACGATTCTGGTCATGGGACGGTCCGGTTCGCTCAGGCGGAGACGGTGCGCTGTTCCTGCTCGCCCAGGCCCTCGATGCCGAGGCGCATGGTCTGGCCGGCCGAGAGGAAGACGGGCGGCTTCTGGCCGAGGCCGACGCCGGGCGGCGTGCCGGTGGAGATCACGTCGCCGGGCTGGAGGCTCATGAAGCGCGACAGATAGGACACGATCTGGCGGACGGTGAAGATCATCGTCTTCGTCGAGCCGTCCTGGTAGCGCTTGCCGTCGACCTCGAGCCAGAGCTTCAGGTCCTGCGGATCGGCCACCTCGTCGGCGGTGACGAGCCAGGGGCCGGTCGGGCCGAAGGTGTCGCAGCCCTTGCCCTTGTCCCACTGGCCGCCGCGTTCGATCTGGAATTCGCGCTCGGACACGTCGTTGACGACGCAATAGCCGGCGACATGCTCCATCGCCTCATCCTCGGAAATATAGCGGCCGCCCTTGCCGATCACGACGCCGAGTTCGACCTCCCAGTCGGTCTTCACCGAATCGCGGGGGATCTCGACATCGTCGTTCGGGCCGACCACGGCGCTCGTCCACTTGGCGAAGATGATCGGCTCGGCCGGGATCGGCGCGCCGGTCTCGGCGGCATGGTCGGCATAGTTGAGGCCGATGCAGATGAACTTGCCGATCCGCCCGACGCAGGCACCGAGGCGCAGGTCCTTTTGCGGCGTGCCCGGCACGAGCGGCAGGCTTTCGGGGTCGAGAGCCTTCAGCCGCTCCAGCCCCGCCGGCGTCAACGCCTCGCCCGCGATGTCGGCGACATGGGCGGACAGGTCGCGCACGCGGCCGGCGGCATCGAGAAGGCCGGGCTTTTCCTGGCCCGGGGCGCCATAGCGGAGGAGTTTCATCGAAGGATCTCGGCTGGTTCGGAGGAAGGAGCGACGCGCGCCGCGCGCCGCTCCGGGGCGATCGCGGAGGCGATCAGTCGTAGAGGACGGCCGCGATCTTCGGGTCGTCGATATTGGTCTTGTCGTACCAGAAGAAGCCGGTATCGATCTTCGGCTGCACCTTCTCGCCCTTGGCGGCGGCGACGGCGGCCTTCACGGTCTCGTAGCCGATGCCGACCGGGTTCTGGGTGATGGCGCCGGCCATCGTGCCGTCCTTGATCGCCTGCTTCTGCTGGGCGCCGGAATCGTAGCCGATGATGATGATCTTGCGGCCGAGCTCGCGCGCCCCGTTGACGACGCCGATGGCCGAGCCCTCGTTCGCGCCGAAGATGCCCTTCAGGTCGGGATTGGCCTGGAGGATCGACTTGGTGATCTCGGTCGACTGAAGCTGGTCGCCGGCGCCGTACTGGATGTCGACGATCTCGATCTTCGGATGCTTGGCCTTGATCTCGTTGACGAAGCCGTCGCGGCGATCGACGCCGGTGCGGCTGGTCTGGTCGTGGACGACGAGCGCGATCTTGCCCTCGTCGCCGATGAGGCCGGCCATCTTGTCGGCGGCGAGCGCGGCGGCGGCGACGTTGTCGGTCGCGGCGGTGGTCACCGGGATGTCGCTGTCGACGCCCGAGTCGAAGGCGACGACCGGGATGTTGGCGGCCTTCGCCTGCTGAAGCAGCGGGATCGCCGCCTGGCTGTCGAGCGCGGCGAAGCCGACGGCCGCCGGCTTCTTGGCGAGCGCCGCCGAGAGCATGTCGATCTGGCGGTCGACCTGGGCTTCCGTGTCCGGCCCCTCGAAGGTGGTGGTGACGCCGAACTCAGCCGCCGCCTTGTCGGCGCCCGACTTCACGGCCTGCCAGAACTGATGCTGGAAGCCCTTGGAGATGATCGGGATGTAGAGTTTGCCCGAGTCCTGCGCCCCGGCGAGGCCGGAGCCGGCGAGAAGCGCGAGCGCCGCGCCGGCGCCCACGAGGCTGCGTCTGGAAATCATGGTCTTCCTCCCTGGAAACCCCGCCCGGCGGGGATGGCGATGATGCGGCAGGCCTCGTCCCGAGAGGCCCGTGCGGCGTCAGACCTTCCGGCGCCGCAGCATGTCCGTGTAGACGGCGAGAATGATGATCGAGCCGGTCACCACCGTCTGCCATTCCTGCGCGACGGACAGGATGCGCAACCCGTTGGCGAGAACCGAGATGATGAGCGCGCCGATCAGCGTGCCGATGATGGTGCCGCGCCCGCCCGACAGCGAGGTGCCGCCGATGACGACCGCCGCGATCGCGTCGAGCTCGTAGCCCTGGCCGAGCGCCGGCTGGGCGGAGTTGAGGCGCGAGGCGATGAGGAGGCCCGCGACGCCGCAGATGCCGCCGGCCAGCGCGTAGACCGCGATCTTCCAGCGGTCGGTGTCGACGCCCGACAGGCGCACCGCCTCCTCGTTCGAGCCGAGCGCGAAGGTGAAGCGGCCGAGGATGGTGCGGCGCAGGATGAAATGGGCGACGAGCGCCACGAGGAACAGGATCAGGACGCCGTTCGGCAGCGGCACTTCCGGCAGGATCGAGCCGACGATCGAGCCCTGCGCGATGGAGGTGAAGCCCGGCGTCGAGTTGAAATAGATCGGCCGCGTGCCGGAGATGACGAGCGACAGGCCCTTCAGGATCAGCATCATGCCGAGCGTCGCGATGAAGGGCGGCACCTTCAGCTTGGCGATGATCGAGCCGGAGCAGAGGCCGGACAGCGTGCCGGCGGCCAGCGCCGCCAGGATGCCGAGCGGCAGCGGCATGCCCCAATTGGTGAGGACGGTGCCGGCGGCGACGGCGCAGAAGGTCATCAGCGTGCCGACCGAGAGATCGATGCCGCCGGTGATGATGACGAGCGTCGCGGCGACGGCGAGCACGCCGTTCACCGAGGTCGCCTGCAGGATGGCGAGGACGTTCGAGGTCTGGAGGAAGTTCGGCGAGGCGAGCGAGAAGCCGATCACCAGGATGATGAGGCTCGCGAAGGCGAGAAGGCGCTGCTGGGCGCCGGAGAAGCGGGCGCGCGCCGCCGCTCCCGGTCCCGCCGTCGCTGCCGTGTTGCCGGTCGTGCTCATCGCGTTTCTCCCGTTGCGACGCGCGCGGCCTCGCCGGCAGGCGCCGAGGGGGCGCCGCGCAGGGTGGCCAGATGCATGATCTCGTCCTGGCTGGCGCCGGCCGGCAGGAAGCCGGTCAGCCGCCCCTCGCACATCACCGCGATGCGGTGGCTGAGGCGCAGCACCTCCGGCAGTTCGGAGGAGATCACGACGATCGCCCGGCCTTCGGCGGCGAGCGCGTTCACCAGCTTGTAGATTTCCGCCTTGGCGCCGACATCGATGCCACGCGTCGGCTCGTCGAAGAAGAGGATGTCGCAGTCGCGCAGGAGCCACTTGGCGATCACCACCTTCTGCTGGTTGCCGCCCGACAGGAGCCGCGCCTCCTGCTCGTCGGACGGCGTCTTGACCGCGAGTTGCTGGATGAAACGCCGCGCCGTGTCGCGCATCTCGCCTTCCTTCAGCCGGCCGAGCCGGTCGACGAAGCGCGGCAGGCTGGCGAGCGCCACGTTGTCGCGCACGCTCATACCGGTGGCGAGGCCGAAATGCTTCCGGTCCTCCGAGAGATAGCCGATGCCGGCCCGCACCGCGTCGCGCGGATTGCGGATGTCGACGAGGCGGCCGCCGACGCGGATCTCGCCCGCCTCGCGCGGATCGGCGCCGAAGATCGCACGCGCCACTTCCGTGCGCCCCGCGCCCATCAGGCCGGCGAAGCCGAGGATCTCGCCGCGCCGCACCTCGAAGGAAACGTCGCGGATCGCCGTGCCGCGCGTCAGGTGGCGCACGTCCAGAAAGACGTCGCCCGGCACCGCTGGCACCTGGGGCCGCGAATCGTCGGCGAGTTCGCGCCCTACCATCATCGAAATGATGCGCGAGACCGGGGTCTCGGCCATCGGCACCGTCGAGACATATTCGCCGTCGCGCATCACGGTGACGCGGTCGGCGATGCGCTTCAGTTCGTCCATCTTGTGCGAGATGTAGACGATGCCGACCCCGTCCGCCTTCAGGCGCTGGATGATGGCGAAGAGATCGGCGATCTCGGCATCGTTCAACGCGGCCGTCGGCTCGTCCATGATCAGCACGCGGGAGCGGAAGGACAGGGCCTTGGCGATCTCGACCATCTGCTGCTTGGCGACGGTGAGGCCGCCCACCACCGTGCGCGGATCGAGATCGAGACGCATCGTCTCGAAGATCGCCTTCGCGTCGGCATTCAGCTTGCGGTCGTCGAGCAGGCCGAAGCCGCGCTTCGGCTCGCGCCCGATGAAGATGTTCTCGGCGGCGGTGAGATCCGGCATCAGGTTGAGTTCCTGATGGATGATGGCGATGCCGAGATCCTGCGCGGCGCGCGGCGAGCCGATCTCCACCGACCGCCCTTCGAGGAGGATCTCGCCGCCGCTCCTCGGATAGATCCCGGACAGGATCTTCATCATCGTCGACTTGCCGGCGCCGTTCTCGCCCATCAGGGCATGAACCTCGCCCGACTGCAGGTCGAAGCGCGCCCCCTTCAGCGCCTGGACGCCCGGAAAGCTCTTGTCGATTCCCGTCATGCGGACGAGTTCGGTCATGCGTGCCCTCCCCGGCCCGCCAGTCGCGGCATCCCAGCGATCGTCAGATCGTCACGCCGCCATCCACCAGGACCGCCTGGCCGGTGACGAAACGCGATTCGTCCGACAGAAGGAAGACCACCATCGGCGCGATGTCGTCGACGGTGGCGAGGCGCCCCATCGGCTGGCGCGCCACGAAATCCTTTTCGGCCTGCACCGGATCGGCGGCGGCGGCGATGCGCCCGCGCAAGGACGGCGTGTCGACAGTGCCCGGGCAGAGTGCGTTGCAGCGCAGACCCTGCTTCACGAAATCGGCGGCCACCGATTTCGTCAGGCCGATCACCGCCGCCTTGGTCGTGCCATAGGCGAAGCGGTTCGGAAATCCTTTGATGGACGAGGCCATCGAGGCCATGTTGAGGATCGAGGCCCCGCCCGTGGCGCCGGCCCGCTCCAGCAGTCCCGGCAGGAGGGCGCGGGTGACGTGGAACATGGACTTCACGTTGAGATCGAAGGCGAAGTCCCAGTCGGCGTCGCCGCATTCGAGGATCGTGCCGTTATGGACGACGCCGGCGCAGTTGAAGATCGCGTCGAAGGGCGCCTGCGCGGCGGCGAAGGCCGCGATGGCGGAGGCGTCGCGCACGTCGAGGCGGACAGTCTTGATCCGGTCGCTCTCGGCGGCGAGCGAGCGCAGCCCGTCCTCCTGGATGTCGGTCGCGACGACCTCGGCCCCTTCGGCGGCGCAGGCCAGCGCGCTGGCTCGGCCGATGCCTTGCGCGGCGGCGGAAATGAAGACGCGCTTGTCCCTCAGTCGCATGATCCGGCCGCTCCTCCCCAAGCCCGCAATTCCGCATTTTTGTTCCTATACGAACAATCTATTCATATGTAAATAGGAGCCACGGCACAGCACGCAGGACGTCGGGGAGGACGCCAGCCGGCATGAGCACCATCTTGAAGCCCGCCGAGGCGGAGGCGCGCTACCGCGCCCCGGCTCTCGACAAGGGCTTGGACATTCTCGAACTTCTGTCGCGGGAGCCCGGCGGCCTGACGCGGGCCGAGCTGGTGAAGGCCATGGGCCGCAGCCCGGGCGAGGTCTATCGCATGCTGGAGCGGCTGGTGGCGCGCGACTATGTCGCCCGCTCGCCGGAGGGCGACCGCTACGCGCTCACCATGAAGCTCTTCGTCCTCGCCCATCGCCATCCGCCGGTGCGCCGGCTCGTCGCCCAGGCTCAGCCGCTGATGGACGGCTTCGCGCGCGAAACCGGCCAGTCCTGCCATCTCGCCGTCGCCGATCGCGACGCGGCGCTCGTCGTCGCGCAGGCCAGCGGGCCGGGCGCCTGGGAATTCGGCATCCGCATCGGCGCCTCGCTCGACCTCGTCGCGACCGGCTCCGGCCAGACGCTGCTCGCCTTTCTGGAGCCAGAGCTCCGCGACGATCTCGTCCGGCGCTGGGAGGGCGCGGAGCGGCAGGCCGCCTTCGCCGCCGTGGAAGCCGAACTGGCGATCCATCGCCGCTCGGGCTACCGTGTCGCGGAGAGTCGGCAGGTGCGCGGCGTCGAGGATATCAGCGTGCCGGTGCTGGCGCCCGGCGGCCATGCCCTCGCGGTGCTGACCTGCCCCTATGTGCACCGGCTCGATGGACCGCACGCGGCCATCGCCGCCACCTTGACGCTGCTTCGCGGCGTCGCCGAACGCTTGTCGCTCGCCTGACCGGGCGCGCCGCCGATGCCCGTCCGCCGGGCCGGCGAGACCGGAACGAAGCCATGTCGCCGATCCCTCCTTCTCCTTCCGCATCGCCCGGCGCCCGCCCCGAGGTGGCGCTGTTCGTTACCTGCCTCGTCAATGTCATGCGCCCGCAGATCGCCGAGGCGACGATCGCGCTGCTCGAACAGGCCGGCTGCGCCGTCGTCGTGCCGCCGAGCCAGACCTGCTGCGGCCAGCCGGCGCTGAACGCCGGCGACGCGGAGGGCGCGAAGGCCATGGCCCGCCACCAGATCGAGGTGCTGGAGCCCTATGCCCATATCGTCGTGCCGTCCGGCTCCTGCACCGCGACGCTCGCCCACGACTATCCGACGCTCCTTGCCGGCGATCCCGTCTGGGAACCGCGCGCCCGCGCCCTCGCCTCCCGCATCCACGAGGTCCTGAGCTTTCTCCACGACGTTCTCGGCCACCGCCCGGCGCCGGTGCGCCTCGAGGCGAGCGCCACCTATCACGACACCTGTTCGGGCCTGCGCGAGCTCGGCATCCGCGCCCAGCCGCGCCAGCTCCTGCGCTCGGTCGAGGGGCTGGAGCTCCGCCCCCTGCCCGAGCCCGACACCTGCTGCGGCTTCGGCGGCACGTTCTGCGTCAAGTATCCGGCCATCTCGGATGCCGTGGTGGCGGAAAAGACGGCGGCGATCCGCTCCACCGGCGCCGAGATCCTCCTTGGCGGCGATCTCGGTTGCCTGATGAACATGGCCGGCAAGCTGAAGCGCGAGGGCTCGGCCATCCGCGCCTATCACACGGTCGAGCTTCTGGCCGGCCGGGGCGGCGAGCCGGCCCTCGGGGAGGAGAGGTGATGGGCAGCGCCGCCGATTTTCTGGCGCGCAGCGACGCCGCCCTCGCCGACCGGCAGCTGAAGACCGCCATCGACCGCACGGCCGGCACGGCGCGCCTGAAGCGCGCCCGGATCGTCGGCGAATGGCCGGATTTCGCGGTCGCGCGCGAGCGCGGCAAGGCGATCCGCGACCATGTCGTCGCCCATCTCGGCCATTACCTCGCCGAGTTCGAGCGGAACGCCGTGGCGAGCGGCGCCAAGGTCCATTTCGCCCGCAATGCCGACGAGGCGGCGGGCATCGTCGTCGCCATCTGCGAGAAGGCGGGGGCGCGCGGCGTCACCCGCTCGAAATCGATGCTCGGCGAGGAGATCGGCCTGCCACACGCGCTGGAGGCGGCCGGCATCGAGCGCACCGAGACCGATCTCGCCGAACATATCGTGCAGCTCGCCGGCGAGCGGCCGAGCCACATCATCTGGCCGGCGATGCACAAGACGCGCGAGGAGATCCACAAGCTCTTCCAGGCGAGCCACGCGGCGCCCGAGCTCGGCGAGACGCCGGTGGAAATGGCGGCCTCGGCCCGCCGCTTCCTGCGGGAGAAGTTCCGCGCGGCCGATGTCGGAATCTCGGGCGCGAACTTCCTCGTCGCCGACTCGGGCAGCGTCGCCGTCGTCACCAACGAGGGCAATGCCGAGCTCACCACCACCCTGCCCCGCATCCATATCGTGACGGCGGGGATCGAGAAGCTGGTGCCGACCGCCGGCCATGCCTTACAGATGCTGCGCCTTCTCGTGCGCTCGGCGACGGGCGCGGCGCTCACGCAATACACGACCTTCCATACCGGGCCGAAGCGGGCCGGCGATGCCGACGGGCCGGAGGAGTTCCACATCGTCCTCGTCGACAACGGCCGCACCCGCATGCTGGCCGAGGCCGGGGGCCTGCGCGACATGCTGCGCTGCATCCGCTGCGGCGCCTGCATGAACCATTGCCCGGTCTTCAACCAGATCGGCGGCCATGCCTATGGCGGTACCTATCCCGGGCCGATGGGCGCCGTGCTCACCCCGGCGCTCGACGGGCTGAGCCTCGCCAATCGCGATCTCGCCCATGCCTGCACCCTCAACGGCCGCTGCCGCGAGGTCTGTCCGGTCGACATTCCGCTGCCGACGCTTCTGCGCGGCTGGCGCACCAAGAGCTGGCGCGAGGGGCTGGAGCCGGTGACGATGCGCGCCGGGCTCGGCCTCTGGCGGCGCCTCGCGACGACGCCCGCC
This sequence comes from Aureimonas endophytica, assembly GCF_014642635.1. Lineage (GTDB taxonomy): Bacteria > Pseudomonadota > Alphaproteobacteria > Rhizobiales > Rhizobiaceae > Plantimonas > Plantimonas endophytica. The sequence continues at coordinate 2,455 of NZ_BMIQ01000007.1, read as the reverse complement.
CTTTACGGCCTCGCCACCCGCCTCGCCTCGCTGGCTCTGCGGGCGCTGGGCGGGCGGCGGCGCCTCATCCGCTCGCTGCCGCTCGTCGGGAGCGCCTGGACCCGCCATCGCGACATGCCCGCCCCTTCCGGTCCGACCTTCCTCTCCTCCGCCGTCGCCCGCGCCCATGCGCCGGAGGCGCGGCGATGAGCGGCGCGCGGGAGGCGATCTTCGGAGCGATCGGCGCGGCGCTCGGCCCCCTCGCCGAGACACCGCGCGCCGTGATCGAGGCCGAGGCGCGCGCCCTGCTGGAGGCGCCCGAAACGGTGCGGCCGCGCCTGCCGGAGGGCTCGGCGGTGGACCTCTTCATGGCGGCGATCGCGCGCCTGCCGCCCGGCGCCTCGGTGGAGCGTCTCGGCGCGGCGGCGGACGTGCCGCGCGCCGTCGCGGCGCATCTCGGCCGGCTCGGCCTCGCCGGAGCGGTGCGCCTCCAGCCGGTTCCCGCCCTCGGCCGGCTCGACTGGGCGGCGGCGGGCCTCGCGCCGGGCGCCGAAGCCGATGACGGCGTCGCGGTGACGCTCGCCGAGAAGGGGGTCGCCGAGACCGCGAGCCTCGTCATCCGCTCCGGGCCGGACAGCGCCGTTCTCGATGCGATCCTGCCGCTCCATCACGTCGCGGTGCTGCGCGAGGCGGATGTCGTGCCCTATCTCGAAGACGCCTTCGCGGGCTTCGACCTGCAGCGCTCGCGCAATGTCGTCCTCGTCACCGGTCCGTCCGGCACGACGGATATCGAGGGCAATCTCGTCATCGGCGTCCACGGGCCGCGGACGCTGCACGTCCTCCTCGTGCCGACCCTCTAAAGTTCAACCGATCCTCATCGCCGCAAGGGAGATTTCCGCGATGCTGAAGACCATTCCGCCCCTGATCACGTCCGAGCTTCTGACCGTGCTCGCCGAAATGGGGCATGGCGACGATCTGGTGATCGTCGACCGCAACTTCCCGGCGGCCGCCGTCGCCGGCTGCACGACCTCCGGGGTTCTGATCCAGCTCGCCGGCTGCGACACGACCGAGGCCTCGCGCGCCATCCTGTCGCTCCTGCCGCTCGACAGCTTCGTCGACAAGCCGGTGAGCCGCATGGCGGTGGTGGACGATTTCGACGCCGTGCTCGATGTCCATCAGGAGGTGCAGCAGGTGGTGAACGAGGCGGAAGGCCGCGAGATCCCGATCGTGCCCCTGGAGCGCTTCGCCTTCTACGAGGCCGCCAAGCGCTGCTACGCCGTCGTCCGCACGACGGACGCCCGGCCCTATGCGAATTTCGTCTTCAAGAAGGGCGTCGTCTTCGACTGACAGGGGCGACACCGGCAGGGCGCGGCCGGTGCCACCGCATTCTTCGAGCGTCTCAAGGAAGAGGATGCGGCCGGCCCGTAGGATGCCGCCGCGAAGCCGCTTTCTTCTCCCCTGCGGGGAGAAGTGCCGGCAGGCGATGAGGGGTCGGCGCAGCCGAGCGGCTTTGGGAAAGTGTCCACCGCCGCATGCCCCTCACCCGGCCCTGCGGGCCACCCTCTCCCCACTGGGGAGAGGAAGGGCGCCTTCCCTTCTCCCAAGGTGCTTTGCATCAACCGCCTCTCCGGCTCCGAATGAGGCGGAGGCCGCAAAGCTTCCTCCTTCTCCCGAATCGGGAGGAGGTCGCGGCAGCGGGATGAGGGAATGACGGGCGCCGGCCTTTGCGCCAAGTGGCGGAAGCCAGCGTCAGCGCCCTACGGCTCCCTCACCCGCCTGCCGGCACCCTCTCCCGGCTCGGGAGAGGGACGCGGTGGTGCCGTCCGCGCTCGCTCGCATCGGCCGCTTCTGCGGTGTCCGACGGGACGAAGCCGCGCCACCGCTTTCTTCTCCCCAACGGGGAGAAGTGCCGGCAGGCGATGAGGGGTCGGCGGAGCCGAGCGGCGGTCCGCCAGTCTCCACCGCCGCATGCCCCTCACCCGGCCGCTTCGCGACCACCCTCTCCCCGCTGGGGAGAGGAAGGGCGCTCTTCCGTCGACCGACCTCGCTGTACCAACCGCTTCTTCGGTGCCGGGAAGGCGGAGGGCGTGACGCCTCTTCCTTCTCCCGAGTCGGGAGAAGGTCGCGGCAGCGGGATGAGGGAATGACGGGCGCTTCGCGATCCGCGTTGCGGTCGCAAAGCAGTTTCGCCGCCGCTGTCCGGCGGCGACGTCAGCGCCCTACGGCTCCCTCACCCGCCTGCCGGCACCCTCTCCCGGCTCGGGAGAGGGGACGCGGCGGCATCGGCGGTGGGAGTTGGCTCCGTCGCGGCGGTGGTGTCGCTCAGAACTCTTCCCAGTCGTCCGCGCTCGCCGCCGGCTTCGGCGCCGCGCCGCCGTGGCCGGTGGTGCGCAGCTGCGCCACGGGGCGGGACGGAGCGGGGGACGACGGGCGGCGGCTCGGGGTGCGGTTCGCGGCGGCGGGTGCCGGTGCGCCG
>NZ_BMIQ01000006.1 GCF_014642635.1 Aureimonas endophytica | reverse complement strand
GAAGGCGAGCGAGCCGTGCAGCGTGACGCGCAGCCGGGCGACCGTGGCGTCGTGCGGCCGGGGCCAGCTGCCGCTCCCCAGCTCGGCGAGAAACCGCGCCGCCGCCGTCATCGGCCCCATCGTGTGCGAGCTCGATGGGCCGATGCCGATCTTGTAAAGGTCGAAGACGGAGAGAAACATGGAACCGGCCGGATTCGCGGAGGACGGAAGCGGGCTATATCTTCAGCGGTAGATCGGGAACCGACGGCAGAGCGCCTGCACCTCCTCGTTGACGGTCGCTTCGACCCCGAGATCGCCGTCCGGGCCGGCGGTGGCGAGCGCGTCGATCACCGTCAGGATCAGTTCGCCGATGCGGCGGAACTCGGCCGCAGCGAAGCCGCGCGTCGTACCGGCCGAGGTTCCGAGCCGGACGCCGGACGTGACGGCCGGCTTCTCCGGATCGAAGGGTATGGCGTTCTTGTTGCAGGTGAGGCCGGCGCGTTCCAGCGCCCGCTCCGCGTCCCGGCCCTTCACGCCCTTTGGCCGGAGGTCCACCAGCACCATGTGGCAGTCGGTGCCGCCTGAGACGATGTCGAGCCCGCCGGCCCGCAGCGTATCCGACAGCGCCTGCGCGTTCTCCACGACCGCCTTGGCATAGGTCTTGAACTCCGGCCGCAGCGCCTCGCCGAAGGCGACGGCCTTGGCGGCGATGACGTGCATCAGCGGGCCACCCTGGTTGCCGGGGAAGACGGCCGAGTTCAGCTTCTTGGCGAGCGCCTCGTCATTGGTCAGGATCATGCCGCCCCGCGGCCCGCGCAGCGTCTTGTGAGTGGTGGTGGTCACGACATGGGCGTGCGGCAATGGGTCGGGATAGAGACCGGCGGCGACGAGGCCGGCATAATGGGCCATGTCGACCATCAGGATCGCGCCGATCTCGTCGGCGATGGCGCGGAAGGCGGCGAAGTCGATCGCCCTCGGATAGGCGGAGGCACCGGCGACGATCAGCTTCGGGCGCGTCTCCAATGCCTTATCCCGGAGCGCGGCGTAATCGATCAACTGATCGGTCTCGGTCACTTCGTAGGAGACGACGTCGAACCACTTGCCCGACATGGTGACGGGCGAGCCGTGGGTGAGGTGGCCGCCATGGGCAAGCGACATGCCCATGATCCGGTCGCCCGGCTGGAGCAGCGCCAGGAACACGGCCTGGTTCGCCTGAGCGCCGGAATGCGGCTGGACATTGGCGAAGCCCGCGCCGAACAGGGTCTTCGCGCGTTCGATGGCGATCGTCTCGACTTCGTCGACATATTCGCAGCCGCCATAGTAGCGCTTGCCCGGATAGCCCTCGGCATACTTGTTGGTGAGCACCGACCCTTGCGCCTTCAGGACATCGGCCGAGACGATGTTCTCGGACGCGATGAGTTCGATCTGGTCGCACTGGCGGTCGAGTTCGCGGCCGATGGCGGCGGCGACATCGGCGTCGGAGTCGGAAAGGTGGGAGGCGAGGTCGAAGTTGATCATCGGAAGTGGGGCCCCGTCGGAGGTCAGAGATCGAGTGCGACCTCGCGGCCGACCGCCGCGAGGAGGGTCCAGAGGTGGCCGGCGAAGGACTGCCAGACCTCGATGCGGTAGTGCTCCGCCGAGTGCTTCACGAGCAGACCTTGCGCCTTATCGAGGATCGTGCGCGTCGCCGAGCCGTCCGGCATCGTCGCGAGATCGAGCGCGCAGAACGCCGACAGGGTAGAGGTTGCCGCGGAACCGCGAAGCTCGATGCCCAATTCGCGGTGGCTGACATCGACCAAGCTGTGCGGGCCGATGGCGGCGGCGGCGAAGCCTGCCTCGATCGTCTCGGCCTCGCTGAGCGGCGCGAGCAGCGTCCACTCGTCCGGGCCAATGCACATGGCTGTGAGTCCGCCCGACGACGAGACGCCGCCGATATCGGCCGGCAGCGGGCAGCCGAAGGCCGCGCCTGCGGCGTCGATCCCCGCCTGCCGCAGCCGCAGGCTGAAGCGCGCCGCTTCCGGGGCGAGCAAGACGGAAAGCCGGCCGGGGATGCCGATCGGCTTCGCGTCATGAAGTGAGTTGCGTTCCTGGATCATCGCCCGCTCCTGTCAGACCGCCAGCCGCTTGTTCTCGGGATCGAGGAAGACCGTGCCCCCGATCGTCGCGTCATGGATCACGCCGCCCGGCATCGGCACATGGATCACCTGACCCTGCCGGGCCTTGCCCCCCTTGACCACGGCCATCGCGATCGACCGACCGAGCGTCTCGCTCCAGTAGGAGGAGGTGACGTGTCCGATCATGTCGCGCGGCATCGGTCCTTCCGGCTCGGCGACGATCTGGGCGCCTTCCTCGAGAACGACTTTCGGATCGGCGGTGAGCAGGCCGACCAGATGCTTGCGATCCGGGTTCAGCATGTCCGGCCGGGTCAGCGAGCGCTTGCCGACGAAATCGGGCTTGGTCTTGCCGATGGCCCAGCCAATGCCGGCGTCGTCCGGCGTCAACGTCCCGTCCGTATCCTGGCCGACGATGATGTAGCCCTTCTCGGCGCGAAGCACGTGCATCGTCTCGGTGCCGTAGGATACGATGCCATGCGCTTGGCCAGCCTCGTGAATGGCCTCCCAGACCGCCCGGCCGAAACGGGCCGGAACGTTCACCTCGAAGCCGAGCTCGCCGGTGAAGGACACGCGGAAGAGCCGGGTCGGCACGCCGCAGATCCGTCCTTCGGCGATCGCCATATGCGGGAAGGCTCCCGGCGACAGGTCGATGCCCTCGACCAGCGGCGCGATGACGTCGCGCGCCTTCGGCCCCTGGACGGCGATCACCGCCCATTGCTCGGTGGTCGAGGTCAGCCAGACGTCGAGATCGGGCCACTCGGTCTGGAGATAGTCCTCCATCATGTTGAGGACGCGCGCCGCGCCGCCCGTCGTCGTCGTGACGTGGAAGCGGTCGCTCGCGAGGCGGCCGATGACGCCGTCGTCACGGATGAAGCCGTCCTCGCCGAGGAGCAGGCCGTAGCGGCAGCGCCCAGGTTCGAGCTTCGTCCAGGCATTCGTATACATGCGGTTCATGAAGGTCGCCGCGTCGGGGCCGACGACCTCGATCTTGCCGAGCGTCGAGGCGTCGAACATGCCGACACTGGCGCGCACCGCCTGGCACTCACGGGCGACTGCGGCGTGCATGTCCTCGCCCGCCTTCGGGAAGTAGCGTGCACGCCGCCAGAGCGAGACGGGTTCGAAGACCGCGCCCTTTTCCTCGGCCCAGCCATCGATCGGCGTCTTGCGCGTCACCTCGAAGAGCTCGCCGCGATTGTAGCCGGCGAAGGCCCCGAAGGTGGTCGGCGTATAGGGCGGGCGGAATGTCGTCAGGCCGACGCTCGGGGCCGGGCGCTGGAGCGCGTCCGAGGCGATGGCGAGACCGTTGATGTTGGACGTCTTGCCCTGGTCGGTCGCCATGCCGTTCGTCGTATAGCGCTTGATGTGCTCCACCGAACGGAAGCCTTCGCGAACCGCGAGACGGATGTCTTTCGCGAGCACGTCGTTCTGGAAATCCACGAAAGCCTTGGCGAAGGAGGCGTTGCGATCGGTCGGAAGGTCGCGGCAGGGCGCGCCTGTCATCGGCCCTTCGCCTTCCGCAACGAAGCGCGGGGACGTGGCGGCAAAGCCGGCGTCATGCGCAGCGGCGGCACCCGCCTCGGCGCCCTGCGCGAACGCGCTCGCGAGGCCGAGCTTACCGGTTCCGGCCCCGGCGCAGCGGCATTCCTCGTTGGCCTTGCCCGGCAGGAAGGTCTGGTCGCCCTCGTCCCAAGCGAGCTTGGAGCCGGTATGCGAAAAGAGATGGAGGCTCGGCGTCCATCCGCCGGACATCAGCAGCGCGTCGCAGGCGATCCAGCGCCCCGGACCGACCGCATCGTCGCGACTGAGCGCGTTGACCCGGACTGCGGACACGCGCAGGCGTCCCTTCGTGTCCGTCACGGTGCCGCCGAGGATCGTCTCGATGCCGAGGCTGCGCGCCTCGAAGACGAGGCGCTCGTCGACGCCGCGGCGGATGTCGACGATGAGCGGCACCTTCGTGCCGGCGCGGGCGAGGTCGAAGGCGGCGTTCCAGGCCGAGTCATGCGAGGTGACGACGGCGACATTCTCGCCGACGCGCACGCCGTAGCGGTTGAGATAGGTGCGGGCGGCGCCGGCCAGCATGACGCCGGGCCGGTCGTTGCCGGAAAAGACCAGCGGCTTTTCGATGGCGCCCTGCGCCAGCACCACTTGCTTGGCGCGCATCTTCCACAGCCGTTCGCGGGGTGCATCGGCGGGAACATCGGCGAGGTGGTCGGTCAGGCGCTGGCAGAGGCCGACGAGGTTCTGATGGTAGTAGCCGATCGCCGTCGTACGTGTCAGCACCGTGACGTTCGGCAACGCGGCGAGTTCGGCCAGCGCATCTCGGAGCCAGTCCCAGGCGGGACGGCCATCGATCCGGGCTTCCGGCTCCGACAGGAGCCAGCCGCCGGCCTCGGCCTGATCGTCGACGAGCATGACCTTGGCGCCCGCGCGGCCGGCCGTGAGAGCTGCGGCGAGGCCCGCCGCGCCGCCGCCGACGACGAGAACGTCGCAATGGGCGTAGCGGCTGGCATAGCGGTCCGGGTCTTCGGCGGAAGGGGCAGCGCCGAGGCCGGCCGCGCCCCGGATGAAGGGCTCGTAGACCTTGTTCCAGAAGCTCTTCGGCCACATGAAGGTCTTGTAGTAGAAGCCTGCCGAGAACAGCATGTAGAGGCTGTCGTTGACGGCGCCGATGTCGGTGCGAAGGTTCGGCCAGCGGTTCTGGCTGTTGGCGTTGAAACCCTCGAAGACCTCGGCCATCGTCGCCCGGGTGTTCGGCTCGAAGCGCCCGGCGCCACGGTCGGTGCCGACAAGCGCGTTCGGCTCCTCGCAGCCGGCCGACAGGATGCCGCGCGGGCGGTGATACTTGAACGAGCGCCCGACGAGATGAACGCCGTTGGCGAGAAGCGCCGAGGCCAGCGTGTCGCCGGCTTGGCCCTCGAACGCCTTGCCGTCGAAGGTGAAGCGGACCGGGTGCTTCGGATAGGTGCGGCCGCGGCCGGCGACGCGCAATGCCCTCGCCGGCGCGCTCGCTTGCTCTGCGCCGTGGCTGTAGGCGAGCGGGGCGGTCTCGATCGTCTCGGTCCGGCTCATCGCGGCATCTCCCCGGCGGCGGTGGCAGTCGAAGCGGCTTCATGGACCGGGCGCGGTTCGCCCGCCCGGTAGGTCGCCGAGAACTTGTCGGTGACGGTGTCGCGGATCGCGTTGAAGAAGCGCCCGCAGCCGTGGACGTGGCGCCAGCGCTCCGCATGAAGCCCACGCGGATTGGAGCGCACGAAGAGGAAGTCGCGCCATTCCTCGTCGCTCAGGGCCGACGGATCGGCGGGCCGCGCGATATGCGCTTCGCCCGCATAGGCGAACTCGATCTCGGGCCGGGCGGCCTGGCAGTAGGGGCAGGTGATCAGAAGCATGATGCGTCCTCCCGCGTCGTCAGTGCGCGACGGCGGCGGCCGCCGCCTCGTCGATGAGACGGCCGGTGGTGAAGCGCTCCATCGTGTAGGGCGCATTGATCCTGTGCGGTTCGCCGCGCGCGACCGTGTGCGCGAAGACATGGCCGGAGCCCGGCGTCGCCTTGAAGCCGCCGGTGCCCCAGCCGCAATTGACGAAGAGCCCCGGCACCGGCGTCTTGCCGATGATCGGCGAGCGGTCGGGCGTGACGTCGACGATGCCGCCCCATTTGCGCAGCATGCGCATGCGCGTGAAGATCGGGAAGACTTCGCAGATCGAGGCGAGCGTGTGCTCGATCAACGGCAGGCCGCCACGCTGGGAATAGGAGACGTACTGGTCGGTGCCGGAACCGATGACGAGCTCGCCCTTGTCGGACTGCGAGATATAGGCGTGGACGGTGTTCGACATGACCACGCAGGGGAAGACCGGCTTCACCGGCTCGGAGACCAGCGCCTGGAGCGGATAGCTCTCGAGCGGCAGGCGCACGCCCGCCGTGTCCATGACGACCGATGTGTTGCCGGCCGCCACCACCGCGACCTTCTTCGCCTTGATGAAGCCGCGCGCCGTCTCGACGCCCGACACCGCGCCCGAGGCGTCGCGGCGGACGGCGAGCACCGGGCAGTTCTGGATGATGTCGACGCCCCGCGCCGCCGCACCGCGGGCATAGCCCCAGGCGACGGCGTCGTGCCGGGCGACACCGCCGCGGCGCTGGAGTGCGGCGCCGATCACGGGATAGCGGGCATTGGCGGCGATGTTCAGCGGCGGGCAGAATTCCTTCGCCTGTTCCGCCGTCAGCCACTCGTTGTCGATGCCGTTCAGGCGGTTGGAATGGATGTGGCGCTTGAAGCTCTGCTCGTCATGGACCGAATGGGCCAGCATCATCACGCCGCGCTGGGAGAACATGACGTTGTAGTTCAGCTCCTGGGAGAGCCCCTCCCAGAGCTTCATGGCATGCTCGTAGAGCTGCGCCGACTCGTCGTAGAGATAGTTGGAGCGGATGATCGTGGTGTTGCGACCCGTGTTGCCGCCGCCGAGCCAGCCCTTGTCGACCACCGCGACATTGGTGACGCCATGCTCCTTGGCGAGGTAGTAGGCCGTCGCCAGCCCGTGGCCGCCGGCGCCGACGATGACGACGTCGTATTCCGCCTTCGGCTGGGCGTCCGGCCATTGCGGCTCCCAGGTCTTGTTGCCCTTCAGAGCCTTCGCGATCAGCACGGGAAGCGAGAAACGGGTCATGGCAGCGGCTTTCCGGGTGGGATGGGCGGACTATGCGCCACCGATGCCTCGGGTGCCTGTACGGGTGCGGCACTTTCGCTGTATCCATGCGTCGGGGGCGAAGGAGTGCCACGCCATGCCCAAGCTCAATATCGGCTTCATCCTGACGCGACGCTTCACGCTCTGCGCCTTCGCCAACTTCGTCGACGTGCTCCGGCTGTCGGCCGACGAGGGTGATCGCTCGCGGCCGATCCTATGCGGCTGGCGGGTGCTGTCCGCGACGATGGAGCCGATCGCGTCGAGCTGCGGGATCGCCGTGCAGCCTGACGAGCGCCTCGGCGATCCGAAGCGTTTCGACTACATCGTGGTCGTCGGGGGTCTCGTCGATGAGATCGAGGGGTTGAACCCGGACTATGTCCGCTTCCTCAAGCAGGCGGCCGCGGCTGGCGTTCCGCTTGTCGGCGTCTGCACCGGAGCCTTCGTTCTGCACCGGGCCGGGCTGATGGCGGGCTACCGCGCCTGCGTAAGCTGGTTCCATCACGAGGACTTCCTCGAGCGCTTCGAGGGGTTGAAGCCCGTCAGCGACCAGATCTTCGTGGTCGACCGCGATCGATTGACCTGCTCCGGCGGGGTCAGCTCGGCCCATCTCGCGGCCTTCATCGTGGAGCGACATCTCGGACGGGCGCGGGCTTCCAAGAGCCTCCACATCATGATCATCGACGAGGCGATGACGGCCGAGCGCCCACAGCCCGGCATGCCCATGGCGCTCGCGACCGACGACCCGCTGGTCCGCAAGGCGCTTCTCCTGATGCAGCAGACCATCGACGCGCCGACGTCCATCGAGAAGCTGCATGTTTCGCTCGATGTCGGCCGGCGCACGCTGGAGCGTCACTTCAAGGATGCGCTGGGCATGAGCCCACGCAACGCGGACCGTTTGATCCGCCTCGAGCAGGCCAAGCATCTGCTGCGCACGACCCGTCGCTCGGTGAATCAGATCGCCGCGGATACGGGCTTCTGCGACGCCCCCCATCTCATTCGGAGCTTCCGAACCTCGCAGGGCGTGACCCCTGACGGCTTCCGGAAGGCTTCGGCGCATACTGAACCTGACAGGTCTCTGTAGGATCTTCTCGGAGCTATCCTTGGGCTGGCGGCAATCGCATTTGGAGCGTTCGCTTTTGCGAGGGCGGTGAGGTCATCCCGACGTTCCTGTCGGCGGATACGGTTCGGGGCCGACGCCGCGGTAGAGACGTAAGCGGTCGCCCGCGTCGGAAATGACGGGGGCCGAACCCTCGGCATCCCGCGGCCGGAAGACCCGTCTGCCAAGGGGAAGTACGGCTGCGATCCGGCCTCGCCAGGACAACAGTCCAAGTCCTTGCATCGGGTGTTCTTGGTAAGTCGAAGTCCTTGCGGGAATCGCGCAATCTCTTGTCGATCTGCCCGCAAGTAATTGATTTTGCCTAGACCTCGGTCAGGATATTTGATTGCGGGCGCACGAAGCCGGCGGCTTGGCCGCCGGCGCTCGCCCGTCAGGCGGCGCTCGCCTTGAAGGCCGCTTCCGCCGCCGGGATCGCGTCCGGCGTGCCGACCGTCAGCCATAGGCCGTCGAGCCGCACGCCGAACAGGCGCTCGTTCTCGATCGCGGTGTCGAAGATGCGGTTCAGCGAGAACTTCTCCTCCGCCATGCCGGCGAAGAGTTCGGGCTTCACGATCGCGGCGCCCGCATAGATGAAGGGCGACATGTCCCGTTCCGGCACGCGCTTCAGTCGGCCCTCGACATCCATGGTGAAGTCGCCGCGTCCCTCGTAGCCGGTCGCCTGGCGCATCTCGGCGATCAGCAGCAGGACATCCATGCGCCGCGGATCCCAGAGCTCGGCCATGAGCTGGAGATTGTCGCGATAGCCGTCGATCCAGAACGTGTCGGCATTGATGACGTAGAAGGGGTCCGGGCCGAGAAGCGGCAGGGCGCGCACGATGCCGCCGCCCGATTCCAGGAGTTCGTCGCGCTCGTCCGAGACGACGATCTCGATGCCGTCGCGGCGGCGCAGATGCGCCTGCATCAGATCGGCGAGATAATGGACGTTGACGACGGCGCGCGAGACGCCCGCGCGCTCCAGCGCGTCGAGACCGTAATCGATCAGCGCCTTGCCGCGAATCTCGACCAGCGGCTTCGGAATGGTCGAGGTGATCGGCCGCATGCGCTTGCCGAGGCCGGCGGCGAGCACCATCGCCACGTTCGGCCGCTTCGTGTCCGGTCTGTCCGGCATGGGGGACATCAGCCTTTCCTTGCGGACGGGGCGAGAACGCCCCAATCCCGATAGAGATCGCGGAGGCCGTGGAGGCTCGGATGCTCGACGGTCCTTTGCAGATAGGCTTGTAGGCGCGGGATGTGACGGCGATAGAACGGCTTGCCGTCGCGCTTCTCCAGCCGCACGAAGATGCCGAGGATCTTGGTGGCGCGCTGCGCGGCCATGATCGCATAGGCCTCGGCGAAGCCCGCCGCGTCGAAACCCGGATCGCCGGCGCGCCGCTCGTCGACATAGGCGGCGACGAGCCAGGCTTCCAGCTCCGGCGCGATGTCGACGCGCGCGTCCTGCGCCAGCGAGGCGAGATCGTAGGCGGAGGGGCCGATCATCGCGTCCTGGAAATCGATGAGGCCGATCCGCGCGACGCCCTCCCGGCCCTCGCGCCAGATGACGTTCGGCGAATGGACGTCGCGCAGCACGATCGAGCGCTCGGCCGCCTCCAACCGCGTGACGAGACCGTCCCAGAGGGCGAGAAAGGCGTGCCGCTCCGCCGGGCTCGCCGGGCGGCCGAAGCGGTCGGGCAGATACCAGTCGAGGAGCTGCTCCACCTCGATGCCCATGGCCGTGCGGTCGAAGGGGGGAATGCGGTGAACGCGCCCGCCGCCGAGCCGGATCTCCGCCGCGATGGGCGCCGCGTGGAGAAGCGCCAGCGCCCGCGCCGTCGCCTCGTAGCGCTCGGGCAGGGGCGCGCCCTCCGGCGAGAGAAGCGTCTCGGAGCCGAGATGTTCGAGGGCGAGAAAGCCCGCCTCGATATCCTCGCCGACGATCTCCGGCGCGGCGAAGCCGAGCTCGCGCAGCAGGCGATCGACGGCGACGAAGGGCACCACGTCCTCGGCGAGATGGGCGAGGCGGCTATAGGGCAGGCCGTCGCGGATCGGCGGGCCGTTCGGGCGCTTCGGCGCGTCCATCACGATCAGCGGGCGACCGCCCTGCTCGGCCGTCTCGTAGCGGCGGGAGGACGCGTCGCCGAAGAGACGCCGCCGCGTTCCGGCGGGCGGGTCGAGCCGGTCGAGAAAGGCGCGCAGGTCCAGGCTGCGGGCGAGCCGTTCGACGGCCTCCGGCTGGCCGGAGACGAGGGCGCGGCGGCCGGCGCCCTCCGCCGCCAGCTCGATGCGCAGAGCCGCGCGCGCCAGGATCTCCGGCGCCCGTTCCGGCCATTCGCAGAGAACGATGCCGGTCTCGGCGGCGTCCTCGAGGCCGAGTTCCTCGATCTCCGAGGCGTCGCCGAGGCGATAAAGATCGAGATGGGCGAGCGGCGGGTTCGTCGCATAGGTCTGGACGAGCGTATAGGTGGGGGAGGGGACCTCCAGCGCCGGATCGCCGGCGAGCGCGCGGATCGCCGCCCGGGCGAGGGTCGACTTGCCGGCGCCGAGATCGCCGGTGAGCGCGACGAGGTCGCCGCGCTTCAGGATCATGGCGAGATCCTCGCCGAAGCGCTCGGTCGCCGCGTCGTCGGCCAGAAACAGGTCGCGGGTCGCGGTCCTATCCGCGAAACGGGCGGGAGCGTTCATTATTCGGCGGCGTCCGAAAGGGTCGAGCGCGATTTCGCGGGAAAACGGCAGATGACCGTGGTGCCGTTCTCGCGGCTCGACGTCACGTCCACCTTGCCCTTGTGCAGTTCGACGAAGCTTTTCACGATCGACAGGCCGAGCCCGGCGCCGGAATGCCGCCCGCCGACCGGGTCGGCCTCGAAGCGGTCGAAGATGCGGGCGATCTGGCCGGGCGCGATGCCGGGGCCGCGATCGCGCACCTTGAAGACGAGCTCGGCGCCCTGCTGCTCGGCGATGAGATCGATGGTCGAGCCGGAGGGCGCGAAATTCGCGGCGTTCGACAGCAGGTTGAAGAGCACCTGCACGATGCGGTGCTCGTCGGCGAGGAAGCTCTTGCCGGCGCGCGCCACGTCGATCGCGACATGGAGGTCGTTCTCGCGCAGCCGGTCGCCGATGCCTTCCACGGCCTTCTCGGCCACCTTGCGGATCTCGACCTCGGAGAATTCGAGATCCATCGTGCCGGCATCGATCGAGGCGAGATCGAGAATGTCGTTGACGATGGTCATCAGCGCGGCGGTGGAGGTGGAGATGTAGTCGAGATATTCCGCCTGGCGCGCGTTGAGCGGGCCGGTCTCGCTGGCGCGCAGGAGCGCCGAGAAGCCTATGATGTTGGTGAGCGGCGAGCGCAGCTCGTAGTTCACGTGCTTGACGAAGTCGGTCTTCACCCGGTCGGCCATCTCCAGCGCCTCGTTGCGCTCGCGCAGCATCCGCTCGGCGCGGCGCGCATCGGTGATGTCCGTGAAGGTCAGCATCGTCTGGCCGTTCGGCAAGGGCACGATGCCATAGGACTGGATACGGCCGTCGGAAAGCTGGAACTCGCCGTTGCGGTTGCGGCGCTCGCCCTCCTCGAAGGCGGTGACGGCACGCACGAAGCCCAGCCAGTCGATGCCCGGCTCGCCATTGGCGGGGGAGAGGATGGCGACATCCACGGCCTTGGCGATCGCCTTGATATGGGGCTTGGTCTGCACGAACTCGTCCGACAGGTGCCAGAGCTCGGCGAAGGAGGGGTTCGACAGGCGCAGCCGCCCGTCCGGCCCGAAGACGGACACCGCCTCGTTGAGATAGTCGAGCGTCTCGCCCTGGAGGCGGACGAGCACGTTGAGCCGGCTTTCGAGCTCCAGCTTCTCGGTGAGATCCTCGAAGATCCAGGTGGCGCCGCCCTGCGGGGCGGGGCTGGCGAAGACGCGGAGCGTCCGCCCGTCGGCGAGATGCCAGAGCGTCTCGGTCGGCTGCGTCGCGCGATAGGCGGCGAGAATCTCGTTCTTCAGTTCGCGCAGCGGCCGGTCTTCCGGCAGGACCCCGCGTGAGCGCAGATGGTCCATCATCGAGACCTGATCCGGCCGGGCGTCGAGATAGACGTTGGTCAGGCCGAAGAGCTTCTGGAAGGCGGCGTTGTGATAGACGAGATGCGTCTTGTCGTCGAACTTGGCGATGGCGGTGGTGAGCTGGTCCAGCGTCTCGGAATGATTGGCGACGGTCTGGCGCAGCTCCATCCGCACCGCCTCGGTTTCCGAGACGTCGATGGCGGCGCCGGCCGAGCCGAGCGGGCCGGCGGATTCGACCACCGCGAAATTGCGGCGGTCGGCATCGACGACGGCCGACAGGCGCTCGGCGACGCTGCCCGTCGCGGCGAGGCTCGCGGCGATGGTGCTCCGGTCGCGCTCGCCGAGAAGCTCGGCCTGCCGGCGCAACGCGTCCTGCGCGTCGGCGGCGTCGACGGCACTCGCATAGGCGCGGTTGACCCAGACGAGCCGCCCGTCGCGGTCGCGCAGCCAGATGGCGATGTCGAGCCCGTCGCAGAGCGACTGGAAGGTGGCGATGGTGGCGTCGGCGGCCTCGAAATCCTCGCGCAGCAGCGCCAGCTCTTCCCGCAAGCCGCCGAGGGCGGAGAAGCGCACCACGGCATGCGTGCCGATCGCCCGGCCGCTCGCCTCCACCGGCGCGCCGCCCGGCGCCGTGAGGATCATGCGGAAGGTCTCGGCGCGGTCTTTCAGGCGGCCGATGGCGGCGTCGAGCCGGCGCGCCATGTCCGGCGCCAGCCAGGTCTCGAAGGCGAGGAAGCGGCGCGGATCGACCGGCACGCCGACGGCTTCCGGCAGGCGGCCGAAGATCTCCGGCATCAAGCCGGCGGAGAAGATGAGGACGCATTGCTCGTCGTCGGCAAGCAGGGCGGCGCGGCGCTCGGCCTCGCTGCTCTGTTCGGCGAGCAGCGTCCGCAGGGCCTGGTTCTCGGCCTCGGCCCGGGTCTGCTGGCGCAGCAGCCAGACGAGCGTCAGCATGCCGAAGGCGACGGCGAGCGCCAGCAGCGCCAGCATCACCGTCTCGTGCGGCGTCATGCCGAGATCGAGCCGGTTTCCGGGCTCCTCGGCGGCACAGGGACCCGTCGCGGCGAGCGCGACCCAGCCGGCCAGCGCCACCGCGGCAGGACGAATCCCGGCCGCCGCCGCTCCGCGACGGACGCAGAAATGCAGCCCGCGCGCCGGCATCCATGTCCCCGAAGGCATGCCCTTGTCCCTCTCGCCGCATTCCGAACGACGGCTCGCCGCCGCCTCACGCCCGCCGCCCCGTTTTCGGCCGCCGTGATTCGGCCATCATTAACCATGTTCGACGTCGGGCCTATCGCAGGAATGCGACACCTCTCCCGAAACGACGAAGGCCGCCGGATCGTGCCCGATCCGGCGGCCTTCGAAAGGGGCGCGGCGGCCCGGCTCAATAGCGATAATGTTCAGCCTTATAAGGACCTTGCGGGGTGACGCCGATATAGTCGGCCTGGACCTCGCTCAGCACTGTCAGCCTTGCGCCGAGCTTGCCGAGATGCAGGCGCGCGACCTTCTCATCGAGATGCTTGGGCAGGACATAGACCTGGTTGTCGTATTTCTCGCCCTTGGTGAAGAGCTCGATCTGGGCCAGCGTCTGGTTGGTGAAGGAGGCCGACATCACGAAGCTCGGATGGCCGGTCGCATTGCCGAGATTGAGGAGCCGCCCCTCCGAGAGAAGCAGGATGCGCTTGCCGTCCGGGAACTCGACCATGTCGACCTGCGGCTTCACATTCGTCCATTTCAGGTTGCGTAGCGCCGCGACCTGGATCTCGTTGTCGAAATGGCCGATATTGCCGACGATCGCCATGTCCTTCAGGGCGCGCATGTGCTCGATCGTCACGACGTCGCGATTGCCGGTGGTGGTGATCACGATGTCGGCCGTCGGCGCCGCGTCTTCCAGCGTCACGACCTCAAAGCCGTCCATCGCCGCCTGGAGCGCGCAGATCGGATCGACCTCCGTCACCTTGACGCGGGCGCCCGCGCCGGCGAGCGAGGCGGCCGAGCCCTTGCCGACATCGCCATAGCCGCAGACGACCGCCACCTTGCCGGCCATCATCACGTCCGTGCCGCGCCGGATGCCGTCGACCAGGCTCTCCTTGCAACCGTACTTGTTGTCGAATTTCGACTTCGTCACCGAGTCGTTGACATTGATCGCGGGGAAGGGAAGGAGCCCCTTCTTCTGAAGCTGGTAGAGACGGTTGACGCCCGTCGTCGTCTCCTCCGTCACGCCCTTGATCGCGTCGCGCTGACGGCTGAAGAAGCCGGGCGTCGCGGCCATGCGGCGCCGGATCTGCGCGAAGAGGATCTCCTCCTCCTCGCTGCCGGGATGGGAGAGGACATCCTCGCCGTTCTCGGCGCGGGCGCCGAGCAAGATATACATCGTCGCGTCGCCGCCATCGTCGAGGATCATGTTCGACGGCTGGCCGTCCGGCCACTGGAAGATGCGGTCGGTATAGGTCCAGTAGTCCTCCAGGCTCTCGCCCTTGATGGCGAAGACCGGCGTGCCAGTCGCGGCGATCGCGGCGGCGGCATGGTCCTGGGTCGAGAAGATGTTGCAGGAGGCCCAGCGGACCTTGGCGCCCAGCGCCTGCAGCGTCTCGATGAGGACAGCGGTCTGGATCGTCATGTGCAGCGAGCCGGTGATCCGCGCGCCGGCCAGCGGCTGGTCGGCGCCGAACTCGGCGCGGCAGGCCATCAGGCCCGGCATCTCGGTTTCGGCGATCTGGATTTCCTTGCGGCCCCAATCGGCCAGCGCGGCGTCCTGGATCGCATAGTCCTGCCCGGCTGGGGTCCGGTTGTCAGACATCGGCATCATCCCGAAAGGCGGGCGCCGCCAAACCGGCCGCCCGGAAGCATCCGGCGGACGAGTAGCAGCCGATGCTCGGCCGGGCAAGGGATATAAAGACTTCTTTATATGTTTCTATTCGCCCGCGAAGGGCCGGCCGGTCTCAGGCCTCCTCGCCGAAGCGGTCGGCGACGAGGCGCTCAATGGCATCCAGCGCCTCGCGCGCCTGCGGCCCCTCGGCCGAGACCTCGATCGTCGTGCCGATGCCGGCGGCGAGCATCATCAGGCCCATGATCGACTGGCCGCCGACGCTCATGCCGTCGCGCGAGACCGTGACCTCGGCGTCGAAGCGTTCGGCGACCTGCACGAACTTCGCCGAGGCGCGGGCATGGAGGCCGCGCCGGTTGACGATGGGCAGCGTCCGCGAGCGCCGCTCCTCCGCATTGTCCTGATGATCGTCCGGCAAGGCTCGTCTGGTCCCGGTGAAGTCTATTGCCCGCTGAGGATGCGGCTCGCGACATTGATATATTTGCGGCCGGCTTCCTGGGCGTGCTGGAGAACCTCGTCGAGGCCGCGATCGTTGCGGATGCTGGCGAGTTTGATCAGCATCGGCAGGTTCATGCCGGCCAGCACGTCGACGCGCCCGGCCTCCATCACGGAAATTGCGAGATTGGAGGGGGTGCCGCCGAACATGTCGGTGACGATCACCACGCCCTGGCCGCGCTCGGCCCGGTTCACGGCGGCGATGATGTCGCTGCGCCGCTGCTCCATGTCGTCCTCCGGGCCGATCGAGATCGTCTCGAAGGCCTCCTGCGGGCCGACGACATGCTCCACGGCGTGACGGAACTCGTCGGCCAGGCGTCCATGCGTGACGAGAACGATGCCGATCATCGACGCGCGACCGCTTCTTCGCGAAGGGAAGGATTCATGCGGAAAAACAGGTCGTCCTCAAGCCGGCGGGAGCGCCGATCGTCGTGAGCCATGCGGCCTTCCGATGGATTGTCTCGGCCGATCGCCCATCACGTTTCGGCCCGTTCATGCAGATGGCGACGCCTCGATCGTTTCGCGAGACCGCGACGTTGCGCCATTCCGTCCCGGCAGGGCCGGATGATGCCCCAAGATCGGCGGGTTTCGCAACGCCGAACGCGGTTTCGGCGGGGTTTGGCGTGATTCTGCCTGGGGTTTGTCAACTCTTCGTTAACGACGATGGCCGTTTGGCAAGGTTCAGCGCATCGCGAGCGTGTGCAGGACGTCGGCGCCGAAGGCCGCCTCGCGCGCCGGCAGGACGATTCGGCGCAGCGCGACGCCCAGAATCACCACGCGCTCCTCGATCGGCATGCGCTCGAACTCGGCCGGCTCGCGCAGTTCCACGACGAAGCCGATCGTCGCCGTTCCCGTCCAGTCCTCCGTGACGATGCCGACGCCGGAAATCTCGATGCGGCCGGCAATGGTGCTCGGCGCGGTGGCGAGGACACGGCCCTCCTGGAGGCTGAGCAGCACCTGGTCGTCGGCGACGAGCCGGGCGGAAAGGCCGAGGAGCTCCGCCCGGCGCAGGGTGGAAAGGGCGAGGGCCGACTTGCCGGAGCGCGAGCGGCCGCGGATCAGGACACCGGTCTTGCCGACGACGATGGCGGTGCCGTGGAAATTCGTCGGCGCCTCGCTCATTCGGCCGGCAGCCGGACGATGAAGCGCGCGCCGGCAAGGCCCGAAGGATCGTCGGCCGGCATGTTCTCGGCGGCGATCGTGCCGCCATGGGCTTCGACGATCTGGCGCGAGATCGAAAGGCCGAGGCCGGAATTCTGGCCGAAGGCCTCGCCGGCCGGCCGGTCGGTATAGAAGCGCTCGAAGATCCGCTCGACGGCCTCCGGCTGAATGCCCGGCCCGTTGTCCTCCACCGTCACCACGAGGCCGCCCGCCGAATGGCGGAGGCGCACCAGGATGCGCCCGCCCGCCATCGGCACGAAGGAGCGGGCATTGTCGACGAGATTGGTGAAGACCTGAGTCAGGCGCAGGTCGTGGCCGGAGATCATGTAGTCGAGCCCCTGCGGCGGCGGCACGACTTCGAGGTCGATGCGGGTGTCCCAGCCCTCCTTCGTATGGCTGCGCGCGCCGTCGACCACCGAGCCGAGAAGGGCGGCTAGGTCGATGCGCGCGGAATCCTCCCGCGCCAGCTCGGCATCGAGGCGCGAGGCGTCGGAAATGTCGGTGATCAGGCGGTCGAGCCGGCGCACGTCATGCGCGATCACTTCCAGGAGGCGGGCCTTGGAGGTCTCGTTACGGGCGAGCGGCAGGGTCTCGACGGCGCTGCGCAGCGAGGTGAGCGGGTTCTTCAGCTCGTGGCTGACATCGGCGGCGAAGCTCTCGATCGCGTCGAGCCGCTTGTAGAGCGCCTCCGTCATCTCGCGCAGCGCCGAGGCGAGATTGCCGACCTCGTCCGAGCGGTCGCCGAAATCGGGGATCTCCTCGCGCGCCTTGACCGAGCGCTTGACGCGGATGGCGGCCGCCGAAAGGCGGCGCAGCGGCGTCGCGATGGTCGAGGCGAGAAGCGTCGACAGGACGATGGTGACGAGCGAGGCGACGGCGAAGACGCGCACGATCGCCATGCGCTCGGCCTGGACGATCTTGTCGATGTCGCTGCCCTGCGTCGACAGGAGGAGGACGCCGAGGATCGCGCGGAAGCGCTGGATCGGCACCGCGACGGAGACGATCAGCTCGCCCTTGTCGGTGACGCGCACGATCGTCGCCGGACTGCCGGTCAGCGCGTTGACGACTTCGGGATAGCTGGAGCCGGAGCCGCCGGGCGTTTCGGAATAGAGCGGCAGGTCGCCGCGCTGGAACAGCCGCCGCACCCAGTCGAGCGCGCGGTCGGCGGCGCTCGATTCCTCGTCGGCGACGGGCGGCAGGTCGTAGCGCAGGATCTGGCCGCGCGAATAGAGATGGCGCGAATCGAGGATCAGGTTGGCGTCGCGGTCGTAGAGCCGGGCCCGGGTGCGGGTCGGCGAGATCAGGCGCCGCAGGAGTGGCGCGACGCGCTCGGGATTGATCGGGAAGTCGAGGCTGTCGGCGCTTTCGGCATTCGGCTGCAGGGTCGCGCCGGCCTGGAGTTCCAGGAGCTTTTCCGGGTCGAGCGTGATCGAGTTCGTGTCCACCGTCGCCGAGGAGGCGATGGCGCTGGCGATGATCTCGCCCTGCGTCAGCAGGCTCTCCACCCGCGCGTCGATGAGGCCGGCGCGGAACTGGTTGAGATAGAGGATGCCCGAGACGAGGACGATCAGCGCGACGAGATTGAGAAAGACGATGCGCCGCGTCAGCGAGGAGAAGAGGGAATGGTCGAGCAGGCGCTGGGTGCCGAAAAACAGGCGGCCGACCACCGGCAGCCGCCGGATGCGCGCCCGCGCCACGGCCTGCCGGCGGCGACGGCGCATGGCGGCGCGGTCGCGGGAAGTGTCGATGTCGGTGCCGGCGACCATGGCTTGCGGAGGGTTGGAACCCTCAGATTTCCCGGAAGCGATAGCCGACGCCGTAGAGCGTCTCGATCATGTCGAAATCGTCGTCGATCGCCTTGAACTTCTTGCGCAGCCGCTTGATGTGGCTGTCGATCGTGCGGTCGTCCACATAGACCTGCTCGTCATAGGCGGCGTCCATCAGCGCGTCGCGGCTCTTCACGACGCCGGGGCGTTGGGCGAGCGAATGGAGGATCAGGAACTCGGTGACGGTCAGCGTCACCGGCTGGCCCTTCCAGGTGCAGGTGTGGCGCTCCTGGTCCATCACCAGCTGGCCGCGCTCCAGCGAGGCTTCCGGCGAGGGAACGAGCTTGACGCCTTCCTTCGCCGCCGCGCCACGCCGCAGCACCGCGCGCACCCGCTCGACCAGGAGGCGCTGGGAGAAGGGTTTGCGGATATAGTCGTCGGCGCCCATCTTGAGGCCGAAGAGCTCGTCGATCTCCTCGTCCTTGGAAGTGAGGAAGATCACCGGCAGGTCCGACTTCTGGCGCAGGCGGCGCAGGAGTTCCATGCCGTCCATGCGCGGCATCTTGATGTCGAAGATCGCCAGATGCGGCGGCCGGCTCTGGAGCCCTTCGAGGGCCGAGGCGCCGTCCGTATAGGTCTCCACCCGATAGCCCTCGTTCTCCAGCGCGATCGACACCGAGGTCAGGATGTTCCGGTCGTCGTCAACCAGGGCGATGGTGGGCATTCCCGTTTCTCCCGTAAGGCCGGCGGGAAGAGACACCTCCCGGCCGGCTGGGCGGCCCGCCCCCGATCGGGCGGAGCGCCCCTAGCGCTTCGTCTGACGCCGACGTCTAGACCCCGCTCCCGAGAGAATTGTGGCAGCGGTGGCGCCGGACCATGGCATCCCCAGGTGGAACGCCAATCTCCTTCTTTCCCGCAAAGCGCCATGTGGCGCAAGAAGAAATCGCTGTTCCGCAAGAACGGGGCGCATTTCACCGCCCCGCTTCGCCCGGCGAAGAAAGATGAACGATCAGGCCGGGCGTTCCGTCAAAGCTTGACCTTGCGATATTCGGTCGTGTCGGGCCGATCCTTGTCGCCGAGATAGGCCTTGGCGAATTCCCAAGCCTGCGTGATCTTGTTGGCCTTCACGTCCCAGAGTTCGGCCATGTCGGGATCGACCACCAGGACGGCGACGGAGGGATCGTCCTTGCCCTGCGGCAGCCAAGCTTCGGCATCCGGGCTCCACAGGCGCTCGATCAGGGCGCGATCGGCCGAGATCCGCGCCCGGCCGCTGACCGAGACGTATTTGCCGTGCTTGGAGAAGGTGAGGGCGACCTGCTCCTCGGCTTCCACCTCGTCCACCTTGTGGGTGTCGCGTTCGGTGAGAAACAGGATCTCGCGCCGCTCCTCGGAGATATAGGGCGCCATCGGCCGGGCGCGCAGCCCGTCGCCGGCCTGCGTCACCACCATGCAGGTGTCGAAGTCCTCGACCATGTCCCAGAACTTGTCGCTCGCCGTTTCGGCCATCGCCGGCCACCTCCGTTCGATCTCTTAACCACGGCGCGCGCTCGCCGCGCGCCCGCCGACCTCAAACGCACGAGAATCGCAAAAGTGCCCGCCGAAACCGCCCGGGGCCACGGCCGCGATGGCGCGCTCCGCCGATAAGAAACGATTGAAATCCGTCTTTAAACCGATTTGACTATAGAGGAAGATATTTCAATCGTTTAATATTATAGAATACTTCAATTTGACTTGCTTGACGGTGTTTTGCGTCTATCATCCACTTCCATCGCAACCATCCGTTAAGGAGTGCCGCCGGTGAGCCGAACGAACGAGAGCGGAGTCTGCAATCCCTATCGCGGTCTGGAGACCATGGGCTTTGCCGAGCCTGCCTCCGTGGCCTGGAACCTCGATGCGGCGGCGCTCGTCGAACTGAGCGTCCGGCGCGGCGAGGGTCTCCTGACCGCCCATGGCGCTCTCGCCGTCACCACCGGCCAGCACACCGGCCGTTCGCCGAAGGACAAGTTCGTCGTCCGCGACGGCGAGACCGAGAACCGCATCTGGTGGGACAACAACCAGGCGATGTCGCCGGAGGCCTTCGACCGCCTCCATGCCGACTTCAAGGCGCATGTGATCGGCCGCGATCTCTTCGTGCAGGATCTCGTCGGCGGCGCCGACGCCGACAGCGCGCTGCCCACCCGCGTCGTCACCGAATATGCCTGGCACTCGCTCTTCATCCGCAACCTGATGATCCGGCCGAGCCGCGAGGCGGTGCGCCAGTTCGAGCCGGACCTGACCATCATCGACCTGCCGTCCTTCCGCGCCGATCCGGCCCGGCACGGCTGTCGCGGCGAGACGGTGATTGCCGTCGATCTTGTCCGCCGCATCGTCCTCATCGGCGGCACGTCCTATGCCGGCGAGATGAAGAAGGCGGTCTTCACCGTCCTCAACTATCTCCTGCCGGAGCGCGGCACCTTGCCGATGCACTGTTCGGCCAATGTCGGCGAGGCGGGCGACACGGCGGTCTTCTTCGGCCTGTCCGGCACCGGCAAGACGACCCTTTCGGCCGATCCGACGCGCACGCTGATCGGCGACGACGAGCATGGCTGGGGGCCGGACGGCGTCTTCAACTTCGAGGGCGGCTGCTATGCCAAGACGATCCGCCTGTCGGCCGAGGCCGAGCCGGAGATCTTCGCCGCGACGCGCTCCTTCGGCACGGTGCTGGAGAACGTCATCCTCGACGAGCGGCGCGTGCCCGATCTCGACGACGGCCGCCTGACCGAGAACACGCGCGCCGCCTATCCGCTGGACGTCATCCCCAATGCCAGCGCCACGGGCCGCGCGCCCCATCCGAAGACCATCATCATGCTGACGGCCGATGCCTTCGGCGTGCTGCCGCCGATCGCCAGGCTCTCGCCGGCCGAGGCCATGTACCACTTCCTGTCCGGCTATACGGCGAAGGTGGCGGGCACCGAGAAGGGCGTGACCGAGCCCGAAGCGACCTTCTCCACCTGCTTCGGCGCGCCCTTCATGCCGCGCCATCCGGCGGAATACGGCAATCTCCTGCGCGATCTCGCGGCGCGCCACGACGTTTCCGTCTGGCTCGTCTCGACCGGCTGGACCGGCGGCGCCTACGGCACGGGCAAGCGCATGCCGATCAAGGCGACGCGGGCGCTGCTCGCCGCCGCCCTCAACGGCTCGCTCGACCAGGCGGAGTTCCGCACCGATCCGAATTTCGGCTTCGAGGTGCCGGTGGCGGTCGCCGGCGTCGACGGCGCCATTCTCGACCCGCGTTCGACTTGGAACGACAAACCCGCCTATGACCGGCAGGCGGAGCGGCTCGTCGGCATGTTCCGGGCGAATTTCGCCAAGTTCGAGGCGCATGTCGACGAGGAGGTGCGGCAGGTCCTCCCGGGCTTTCCCGTCGCGGCGGAATAACTGAACGCCTTTCACGAGGCTTTCCCGGCCCGCCATCCGCGAGGATGGCGGGCCGTTTCGTTTCCGGGCCGCGTCGTCCGCGGATTTTTGCTATCCGAGTGGGGATCGCAGCTTCGAGGTCCCGCTTTCCTTGCTCCAGCCGCGACGACGGCCGCCTTCGTTTCGCCAAGCGGCTTGACGGCGGGGCTCCGGCGTCCCTTCTTGCGCATCGGTCGGCGGCAGGGCGGAAAGGACGAAGGCATGGCGGGGGAGGATCGCGATCTCGTCGTCACCGCGCGCCTGACGATCCCCGCCTCGGCGCTGGAGGAAAGCTTCATCCGCGCCAGCGGACCGGGCGGGCAGAATGTCAACAAGGTGGCGACGGCCGTGCAGCTGCGCTTTCTGGCCAGCGCCTCGCAGGTCCTGCGGCCCGATGTGCTGGAGCGCTTCCTGAAGCTCGCCGGCAGCCGCGCCACGAAGGAGGGCGAGGTGCTGATCGAGGCCTCGCGCTTCCGCACCCAGGAGCGCAATCGCGAGGATGCGCGCGAGCGCCTTGCCGAGCTCCTGCGGCAGGCCCTCGTGCCGCCCCCGCCGCCGCGCCGCAAGACCCGGCCCTCCAAGGGCGCGGTCGAGCGGCGGCTGGCGGCGAAGAAGCTGCGCTCCGGCGTGAAGCGCGACCGGGGCCGGATCGGCGACTGAGTCGCGAAGGTCAGCCGGCTTCCGCGACGCCCTTCCGCTGCGCATGACGGCCAGTCTCCAGCGAGGCGAGGGCGGCGGCGAGCGCCGTGAAGCCGGCGACGAGAAAGGCGGGGGCATAGGTGCCGGCGCTTTCGCGGATGAGCCCGGCGCCGAAGGCCGCCGTCGCCGCGCCGAGCTGATGGCCGACCAGAATCCAGCCGAAGACGATCGGCGCCTCGCGCTCGCCGAAGGCGCGATTGGTCAGCGCCACGGTCGGCGGCACGGTGGCGATCCAGTCGAGGCCGTAGAACACGGCGAAGACCGCGAGGCTCGCCGGCCCGAAATCGAGGAAGGGCAGGGCGAGCAGCGACAGGCCGCGCAGCCCGTAATACATGAAGAGCAGACGGCGCGGATCGTAGCGGTCGGTCAGCCAGCCGGAGCCGGTGGTGCCGACGAGATCGAACAGGCCCATGGTCGAAAGCAGGCCTGCCGCCGCGAGCGGCGCGATGCCGTGATCGCCGCAATAGGCGATGAGATGGGTGCCGACGAGCCCGTTGGTGGTCAGGCCGCAGACGAAGAACGTGCCGAAGAGCAGCCAGAAGGTCGGGCTGCGCGAGGCCCGCGCCAGTGCCGTCAGGGCAAGGCCGGGCGTCGCCGCCTGCTTCAGGCGCGGCGGGGCGCTTTCCGGCGTCTCGCCGAAGCGCGTCGTGCCGACATCGCCCGGATGTTCGGGAACGAAGAGCGCGACGAGCGGCACCAGCGCCAGACAGGCGAGGCTGACGGCGAGGACCACCGGGCGCCAGTCGCCGTCGCGGGTGAGCCAGGCGAGCACCGGCAGGAAGACAAGCGCGCCGGTGGCGGTGCTGGCGCTGAGAAGGCCCATGACGAGGCCCTGGCGGGTGGCGAACCAGCGGTTGACCACGGCGGCGCCGAGCACGGAGGCGATGGCGCCGCTGCCGATGCCCGACAATACGCCCCAGGTCAGGAGATAGTGCCAGCTCTGCGTCATCCACTGGCTGAGGAAGGTGGCGCCCGCCATCAGGGCGAGGCCCGTCATCATCACCCGCCGGATGCCGAAGGACAGCATCAGCGCGGCGGCGAAGGGGCCGACGAGGCCGTAGAGGAAGATGCCGATGGCGGAGGTGAAGCTGATCGTCGCGCGGTCCCAGCCGAAATTCTGCTCGAGCGGCAGCATGAGGACGCTCGGGGCGGAGCGCAGGCCCGCCGCGACGAGGAGCGCCAGGAAGGTGACCGCGACGACCACCGAGGCGCGGCGCAGGGCCGTGGAGGAGGTCATGTCGGCGCCAGCTCGGTGAGACGGTTCAACGTGGTGATCAAGGCCTGCCATTCTCCACCTTCCAGTTCTGCGAGCACCCGGTCCTGCGCCGCCGCCCAGCTTCCCTCGGCCGCATGGAGCGCCGCCGCGCCCGCATCCGTCAGTCGCGCCGCCTTCGAGCGTCGGTCGGCCGTCTCGATCCGCACCCAGCCCGCCCGCTCGATCGGCGCGAGCGTGCGGTAGAGCGACGTCCGGTCCATGACGAGACGCTCGGCCAGCCGGCTGAGCCCGAGCTCGCCGTCCCGCGCGAGATGGCGCAGGATGGCGAATTGCGTGGTCGTCATGCCATGGGCGGCGAGCTGCTCGTCATAGAGACGGGTCAGGGCCCGCGAGGCCTTGCGCAGGGAGGTGCAGGCGCAGGGAGCGGATGAGTGATGCATATGCATCAATTTCCACGGCGCGGCCCCGCCGTCAAGTCGTCTCGGTCCGCGCCGCGACGAGCTCCGTGAACCCCAAGTGAACGAGGCCTTCAGGCAGGGTTCCGGCGGACAGGCGCAAAACAGGGGCGTCCTTCTTTCCTGGCTGCGGCCAGTCCCTTCCGGAGACGTCCATGACCCGCATCAGCTTCGCCAGCGCCGCGTTCGCCGTCCTCGTCGGCTTCGCCGCCGTCGCGCCCGCCTCCGCCAACGACGTGCGTATCGACCAGTATGGCTGGGCCAATTCCGCCGGCGGCGCCCAGAACGGCTATCGCAACCGGATGCGGGTCTATCAGGACGGCCGGTACAACACGATGACCGGCCAGCAGCGCGGCCGGCACAATCTATCGGCCGTCGGCCAGCAGGGCTCGGACAATTACGGCGCCACCTATCAGAGCGGCGAGCGCAACGTCGCCGGCATCGGCCAGTTCGGCTCTAACCATACGACGATCCTCACCCAGGACGGCAACGGCAATATCGCCGCCGGCGTGCAGGTCGGGCGCGGCTGCCAGGCCAATGTCGCGCAGGGCGGCAGCGGCAATGTCGCCGCCTTCGTCCAGGCCTGCGACTGATCGCGCCACCGATCATCCGACGTCGCGCGAGTTCCAAGGAGAATCCTGCCATGTTTCGCATTCTCAACCAGCCGCGCCGGGCGGTCCTCGCTCTCGCGCTCGTTCTTCTTCCCGCCGGGGCGCTGGCGACGATCGGCGATGCGGGCGCCTCCGCCGGGCCGCTGCGCTGCGAGATCCGCGCGGTGCCGAGCGGCGGCATGGTGGCGCTCGAAGCGCTCGCCCGTTCCGACCGGAGCGTCGGCGGCAGCTATGCCTTCCAAGTGACGAGCGCCGGACGGGGCGGCGGCACCGACATCCATCAGGGCGGCGCCTTCCGGGCGGCGGCGGGAGAGACGGCCCGGCTCGGCCGCGTCACGCTCGGCGCCGATGGCGCGGTCTATGACGCGACGCTCGACGTGACGGTCGGCGGCCGAACGATCTCCTGCACGGAGCGCGTCGGCGGGGCCCTCTGAGCGGCTTGCGCGGTTGGTAAGGGGCGCCCGGTCGGCGCCCCTTTCGTTTGTGCGTCCAGCCATTCACTGAACGGCAGTTGAACGACCGGTTCCGGCCGCATTCAGCCGCGGGATGCGAGAACCGAAGCATCGGCCGATCGGGCCGGATGACGGAGCTTCCGATGACCCGCTTCTCGCTCAAGACCCTTGCCGCCGTGCTCCTCGCCGGCCTTCTCGGCCAGGCGGCGCTGGCGCCGTCGGCGCAGGCCGGCGGACGCCTGTCCTGGACCTACGCCCCGTCCGAGCGCGACGAGGCGACGGTGCTCGGCACGGGTCTCCGGCTCTACTCGCTCTATCAGGGCCTGCGCGACGGCAGCATCCGGCAGCAAGGCCGCAATAACAGCGCCGGCCTCGCCCAGAACGGGCGCGGCAATCTCGGCCTCATACAGCAGCGCGGCGACGGCCACCAGGGAACGCTGCGCCAGACCGGCGACGACAATGCCTATGGCCTGTTCCAGTTCGGCCGCCGCGCCTCGGACGATATCGTCCAGAACGGCAATGGCGGCAGCGGGGCCACCTTCAGCTACGGCTGGTAAGGCGCGGGGCCGCAATAGGCCTGGAAGGCCGCCACGAGATGCCGGAAGACCGCATCGACGCGGCGGCTGCGTCGCAGATCCTCGTGGGCCACGATCCAGGTATCGAGATGGTGGAGCACGAAATCCGGCAGGACGCGCCGTAGGTCGCGGCTGCCGATCCGAATGTGCGCGATGCCGATGCCGAGCCCGGCGCGAACGGCGGCGAGCTGGGCCGGATGGCTGTCGGTGCGCAGCGTGAAGCGAAACGGCTGGCCGGTCGTCGCGGCCAGGGCCTCGACGAAGGCGAGATCGGCCATGGCCCGGTCCGGCCCGATGAGAGCGTGGTCGGACAGTTCGGCGAGCGTCGCCGGCAGGCCATGCCGCTCGGCATAGGCGGGCGCCGCGAAGAAGCCGAGCGCGATGCGGCCGACATGCCGGGCGACCAGCGCGTCCTGGCGCGGCGCCACCATGCGGATGGCAAGGTCGGCTTCCTGATGGAGAAGATCGGCGCTGACATTGCTGAGCGCCAGTTCGATCGAAAGGCGCGGATGGCGCTCCCGCAAGCCGGCCAGCATCGGCGGCAGCACCTCGATCCCCACGAAGTCGGCGACGCTGATCCGCACCGTGCCGGCGATCTCCCGCGCTTCGCTTGCGACGGCGCGGCGAAAGGCCTCCGAGGCGAAGGCCATCCGGCGCACGGGATCGGCGAGGCCGCGCGCCTCCTCGGTCGGCTGGAGACCGTTGACGCCGCGCGTGAAGAGCGGCTGGCCGACGGCCCGTTCCAGCGCCTCGATCCGGTGCCGCACGGTCGGCTGCGTGAGGCCGAGCGCCCGCGCCGCCGCCGACAGGCTGCCGGTGTCGAGCACGGCCAGGAAGGCGCGCTGATCGTTCCAGTCGATGACGGGCTCGCTCATGGATTTTCGATGAGCGGTCGAGCGCTTCCCGTCAATTCATTTCATGTCGATCCGGGCGCATCTCTCGTCGAAACGTCAAGGAGAGGCGCGATGACGAAGACGATCCTCATTCTCGGCGCGACGGGCGGCGTCGGCGGCGCCGTCGCGCGTGTCCTTTTGCGGCGCGGCTGGACGGTGCGGGCGCTGGCGCGCGATCCGGTGAAGGCCGCCGCCGCCTGGGGCGCCGCGCCCGGACCGGACTGGCGGCGCGGCGACGCGATGCGGCGGGACGACGTGAGCGAGGCCGCCGCCGGCGCCTCCGTCATCCTGCATGGCGTGAATCCGCCCGGCTACAGCGATTGGGACCGACTGGTCCTGCCGATGATCGACAACACGATCGCCGCCGCGAGAAGCGCCGGCGGCGCGCGGATCCTCCTGCCCGGCACAGTGTACAATTACGACCCCGCCGCCTTGTCCCTCGTGGACGAGACGGCGCCGCAGGAACCCGCCAGCCGCAAGGGCGCGATCCGTGTCGAGCTCGAACGGCGTCTCCTGGCGGCGGCGCCGGACGTGCCGAGCCTCGTCGTCCGGGCGGGCGACTTCTTCGGTCCCGGCGTGCGGCAGAGTTGGTTCGCCCAGAGCCTCGCCAAGACGCCGCTGACACGCATCCTCAATCCCGGCCGCCCGGGGATCGGCCATGCCTGGGCCTATCTCCCGGATCTGGCGGAGGCGATGGCGCGGCTGCTCGAACTGCCGTCCGGCCACCTGCAGCCGGCGGAGCGGGTGCAGTTCGCCGGCATCTGGGACGGCGACGGCCGGCAGATGGCGGCGGCGATCCGGCGGGCGGTGAACCGGCCGGACCTTCCCGAGCGCCGCTTTCCCTGGTGGCTCATGCGGCTTCTGGCGCCCTTCGGCGGCTTCCCGCGCGAGGTGATGGAGGTGCGGCCCTTCTGGCGGCACGCGCTGGCCTTCGACAATCGCCGGCTGGTCGAGCTGATCGGCGAGGAGCCGCGCACGCCCCTGGAAACGGCCGTCGCCGAAGCGCTCGCCGCCGCCTGACGGCGGGGTGGCGTCGCTGCCCGGTTCAGCAGCAGCGGGCGATCCGGTTCGGGCCGCCGCCATAGCGGTGTTCCAGGCGGTTCCGATGGAATTCGGCGAGACTCATCACCGGCTCGCCGGGATGCTGCGCCTCGTGATGCCGGACGTAGGTGTCGTAGTCCGGCACGCCGACCATCAGATTGCCCGTGCGGGCGATCGCGTCGATCACCTCCACCGCCTTACACAGGAACGCCATCATAGACCTCCTTGGTGCTCGGCCGCTCGCTGGCCAGTGCCGCGCGGATGGCGGTGGCGGCGTAGAACAGCATCGCGACGATCACGATCATGAAGAAGGCGCAGAGCGCGGCGTCGACATAGTCGTTGAAGACGATCTGCCCCATCTCGGCCGGCGTCTTGGCGGGGGCGAGCAGTTGCCCTTCGGCGAGCGCGGCGCGGAACGTCTCGGCATGGGCGAGGAAGCCGATCTTCGCATTCGGGTGGAACATCTTCTGAACGCCCGCCGTCAGGGTGCAGATCAGGAGCCAGGCCGTCGGCAGGATGGTGACGAAGGCATATCGCTGGCGCTTCATCTTGAAGAGCAGCACCGTCGCGAGGATGAGGGCGATCGCCGCCAGCATCTGATTGGAGATGCCGAAGAGCGGCCAGAGCGTGTTGATGCCGCCGAGCGGATCCGTCACGCCCTTGTAGAGGAAATAGCCCCAGGCCGCGACGGCCAGCGCCGTCGCCGCGAGACTGGGGCCGAGCTTCTGCGTTTCCTTCATCGCCGGCACGAAGGCGCCCATGAGATCCTGGATCATGAAGCGGGCGACGCGCGTGCCGGCATCGACCGTGGTCAGGATGAACAGCGCCTCGAACAGGATGGCGAAGTGATACCAGAAGGCCATCATCGTCTGGCCGCCGATCACCTGGCTGAGGATATGGGCCATGCCGACCGCGAGCGTCGGGGCGCCGCCGGCCCGCGACAGGATCGTCGCCTCGCCGACATCGCGCGCCATCTGGTCGAGAAGATCCGGCGTGACGGCGAAGCCCCAACTCGCGATCTTCGCCGCCGCCTCCACGCTCGTCGTGCCGATCAGCGCCGCCGGGCTGTTCATGGCGAAATAGATGCCGGGCTGGAGCACGCAGGCCGCGATCAGCGCCATGATGGCGACGAAGCTTTCCGTCAGCATCGCGCCGTAACCGATGAGGCAGAGGTCGTTCTCGTTCTCCACCATCTTCGGCGTCGTGCCGCTGGCGATCAGCGAGTGGAAGCCGGAGACGGCGCCGCAGGCGATGGTGATGAAGAGGAAGGGAAAGAGCGCGCCGGAAAAGGCCGGGCCCGTGCCGTCGACGAAGCGGGTGAGGGCCGGCATCTGCAGATCCGGCCGCACGATGAGGATGCCGAGCGCGAGGCCGATGATCGTGCCGATCTTCAGGAAGGTCGAGAGATAGTCGCGCGGCGCCAGCAGCAGCCAGACCGGGATGACCGAGGCGACGAAGCCATAGGCCATGAGGAGCAGCGCCAGGGTCTCGCCGCGATAGGTGAAGAGCGGCGCGAGCGTCGCGGAATGGGCCACCGGCTGGCCGAGCACGATGGCGAGCATCAGCAGCACGAAGCCGATGGCCGAGACCTCGCCGATGCGGCCGGGCCGGACATAGCGGCCATAGAGGCCCATGAAGACGGCGATCGGCATGGTGGCGATCACCGTGAACGTGCCCCAGGGACTGCCGGCCAGCGCTTTCACGACGACGAGGGCGAGGACGGCGAGAATGATGACCATGATCATCAGCACGCCGACGAGGGCGATCGTGCCGGGCACCCGCCCCATCTCGCTGCGCACCATGTCGCCGAGCGAACGCGCGTCGCGCCGGGTGGAGAAGAAGAGGATCAGGAAATCCTGCACCGCGCCGGCGAAGACGGCGCCGACGAGCAGCCAGAGCGTGCCGGGCAGATAGCCCATCTGCGCCGCCAGCACCGGCCCGACCAGAGGACCCGCCCCGGCGATCGCCGCGAAATGATGGCCGAAGAGCACGTTGCGGTTGGTCGGCACGTAGTCCAGCCCGTCATTGCGCCGCACCGCCGGCGTCGGCCGCTTCGGATCGACCGCGAGGACCCGGCGGGCGATGAACAGGCCGTAGAAACGATAGGCGACGAGATAGGTGCAGACCGCCGCCGTGACGATCCAGAGCGCGTTGATCGTTTCGCCGCGCGCCAGCGCGACCGTGCCGAGCGCCGCCGCGCCGAGCAGCGCGACGCCGCCCCATGCCAGCAGCCGCATGGGCTGCGCCTTCGCCCTTACGAGCGTCATGCCTTACCTCCCCCGTATTCTCGTTCGCCGGCGGCCTCCCGCCGGCGACTCGCTGCCCGTCAGGCCGAGGATGCGCCATTCTCGTCTGGCGTGCATCCTGAAAAGGCGGAAGGCCGTCGTGCCGAGGGGCGACAGCGGGGCGGGGCATGGCCGGCGGCGGGGGCGCGGATCGGGGACCTTGGCACAGGCGTCGCTGCCGCCACGCTCGACGCGACTTGCAACCATGGAGGGAATCGGTCTCCCTACGGAAACCGTCGACACGCGGCGAGAAAGGTTCGTCATGTCTGAAGGCAAGACCGTTCCGCCGTTCTACGCCCATTCGACCGAGCGGCAAGATAAGGCCGACTGGGAATTTCTTCCTGATCATCTGGCGGCCGTCGCGATCTTCGCCGAGCGTTTCGCCCGTTCTTTCGGCCTCGCCAAGGCGGCCTGTCTCGTCGGGCTGCTGCACGATCTCGGCAAGTTCGATCCGAGGTTTCAGCTACGGCTGACGGATGACAGGATCCGGGTCGACCATTCGACGGCCGGCGCTGCCCTGCTGATGGCGGAAGCCGAAAGCGCGCTCACCATGTCCAGCCGGCACAAGGACGGGGTCATGGCGCAGCTGATGGCATCGGTGGTGGCCGGTCACCATGCCGGCCTGCCGGACCATCGCGGCGCGGACGAGGCCAATCTTGCGGCCCGCGTCGCGGGCTACAGTCTCGTCGAACGGCTCGATCCCGCCTGGCGCATGGTGTTGCCGCTCGACCTGACGGATCTGTTTCCGCAAGGCTTCCGCCTGTCGCCGCAGCGGGATTTCTTCCCGTTCCAGCTGGCCCTGCTCGGCCGCATGCTGTTCAGCGCCCTGGTCGATGCCGACCGCAAGGCGACGGAACGTTTCAATGTCCTGACCGGCGGCGGCCCGGAGCCGGATCGCGACTGGCCGAGCCTCGCCGCCTGCCTGCCGGCCTTCCGGGACGGCTTCGGGGCGAAGATCGCCGGCTTCGGCGAGCCGGAGGGCGAGCTCGCCGTCCTGCGCGCCCGCATCCTCGCGCATGTGCGGGCCAAGGCCGCGATGCCGCCCGGCCTCTTCACGCTGAACGTGCCGACCGGCGGCGGCAAGACGCTGGCCTCGCTCGGCTTCGCCCTCGACCATGCCGCCTTCCACAACGCGGCGGCCGGCGCGGAGCGCTTCCGCCGCATCATCACCGCCATCCCCTTCACCTCCGTCACCGAGCAGACGGCGGCCGTGTTCCGCGAGGTGCTGGGCGAGGATCTCGTCTTGGAACATCATTCCGGCTTCGAGACCGAGGAGGAAAAGCCGCAGGCTTCTTCCAGTGTCGAGGCCGACAGCCGCTGGGCGACGAAGGATAAGATGCGCCTCGCCATGGAGGACTGGGCGGCTCCCGTCGTGGTGACCACCCACGTCCAGCTTTTCGAGAGCCTGTTCGCCTCCCGCACGTCGCGGACGCGCAAATTGCACAATATCGCCAATAGCATCGTCATTCTGGACGGGGCGTGGGTCGAAACCTCTGCATCTCCAAGAAGAACGGGAAGTCGACGCTCGTCGCCCTCCACGCGGGGGCGTGGGTCGAAACAATAAGGGCGACCGGGTTTACCTCGCCTTGCCGGGTCGCCCTCCACGCGGGGGCGTGGGTCGAAACTCGCAAGCGTTGATCGTCGGGCCGTAGGCGACGGGTCGCCCTCCACGCGGGGGCGTGGGTCGAAACTGGACGAAGAAGACGTCGGTGATCGACGTCGTGGGTCGCCCTCCACGCGGGGGCGTGGGTCGAAACTCGGCGTTGTCGCGGACCCACGCCTGCGCTTCCGTCGCCCTCCACGCGGGGGCGTGGGTCGAAACCAGAATGGCAGCGGCCAAGCAGTGCAACGCACCTGTGGCCCTCCACGCGGGGGCGTGGGTCGAAACTGCGAGAACGGCAGATAGTTTCCGCCCGGCGTCTGTCGCCCTCCACGCGGGGGGTGTGGGTCGAAACAGCGTCCTGAAGCTCGTGCCGATGCTGGAGGAGATCGTCGCCCTCCACGCGGGGCGTGGAGCCAAACTCGCCGGGCAGATCGCCAAGGTTGAGGACCTGCGTCGCCGCCCCACGCGAGGGCATGTTTCGCTTGGAGAAATCCATCCGTCGCGAAGCCCGGCTTTCCATGCCGAGCGGCGACGCGGCGTCTCAGCCGTGTTTCCGCCGTCTGGCTCGGCCGGTGATTTGTCACTAAGCGAGGCGTGTCCCGTTTTCCTGCCGGAAGCGATCCTCGCATGTTCTATTTCGCCTATGGCTCCAATCTCTGCCGCCGGCATTTTTCGGCGCTCTGCCCGGCGGCGGGGCTGGTCGGGCCGGCGCGGCTCGTCGGCTACCGGCTCGTCTTCCGGGGCTTCGCCGACATCGAGCCGGCGCCAGGGGAATGCGTGCCGGGCGGGCTCTGGCGCGTCACACCCGCCTGCCGCGCGGCGCTCGACCGCTACGAGGAGGTGGAGCGCGGCCTCTATCGCCCCGTCGATGTCGATGTCGAACTCGTGCCACGCGAGGAGGGCGAAGGGCGGAGCCCGATCGCGGCCTTTTCCTATCGGATGCTGGAAGAGGGCTATCGCCCGCCGGTGCCGGCCTATCTCTCGGTCATCGCGGGGGGCTATCGCGATTTCGGCTGGGACGAGACCCTTCTCGATCGCGCCGGTTTGGCGAAGCACCGGGACTGAACGCAACACGTCCCGGCGCCTGATCGCTATCAAAACACGCAAACCCTAACGAAGTCTCACCGGCACCGCTGTCGAGGAACGCGGCGGGCAGGGCGCGGGTTGTGTCGCGGCGCACCCGTGCCGCCGCCCGTCTTTGTCCAGAGCGATCCTTTCATGAAGCCTCATGTCATCTGCCACATGCTCACCAGTGTCGACGGCCGCATTCTCGGCGACCGCTGGCGCCCGCAAGGCATCGAGTCCTCGAAGCTCTTCGAAAAGCTGCATGACGAGCTCGGCGGCGATGCCTGGATCGTCGGGCGCGTCACCGGCCAGGAATTCGCCAAGGCGGCGAGCTATCCGCCGCAGACGGGCGAGCGCTTCGAGCGGGCGGACCATATTCTCGACCGCGAGGCGGAGACCTATGGCGTCGTGATCGATGCCGAGGGCAAGATCGCCTGGGGCCGGGCCGAGATCGGCGGCGATCCGATCGTCGTGGCGCTGACGGAAAAGGTCTCCGACGCGCATCTGGCGGGCCTTCGGGCCGACGGCGTCTCCTATGTCTTCGCCGGCAAGGACCGGATCGACTTCGCCCTGCTTCTGGACAAGCTGAACCGCGAGCTCGGCATCGAGCGGCTGCTTCTCGAAGGCGGCGGCGGTCTCAACGGCTCGTTCCTGCGCGCGGGCTTGATCGACGAGCTCAATCTCGTCGTCTGTCCGGCCGTCGACGGCTCGAAGGGCGCGCCGAGTCTTTTCGATTCGCCGGAGGACGAGGCGGGCGCGCCGGCCCCGCTCGCCGCCATGCGGCTGGAAAGGAGCGAGGTGCTGGAAGGCGGCGCGATATGCCTTCGCTACCGCCTGGAAAACGCCTGACGCCCGGCGGGCCGCGGCGGCGCGGCGCAATCGGCGGCCGCGTTTCGGCAGGCGCCGACCGTTGACTTGGCCGCGGCGGCGGTTAAAGCATGTCTCCATTCCGAGGGGCGCCCTTCTTTCCGGGCTGAGATGGCGGCGAGCCAGTACCCTTGAACCTGAACCGGGTCATGCCGGCGTAGGAACGGGAATCGGGTGGCTGGCTTTCCAACTCTTTCGGCGGTGTCGCGCCGTCTCGCGGGCGATCGTCGCATCGCCACCGGCCGGGTGCCGCGTCGGGCGGGCCTTGCCGCGCGGGGCATGCGGGGCCTCGCGCCGGCGTTCCAGGTCGTCGGCCGCACCGGCCGCGCGGTCCTCGCCGTGCTCCTTCTCTGGCAGGCCGCCATCCTCGTCGTCCGGCCGCCGCGCTTCATGCTGCCGTCGCCGCTCGATGTCGCGGCCACCTTGCTGGCGCGGCATGCCTTCCTGCTGCGCGAAACCGGCACGACGCTGGTCGAGATCGCCCTCGGGCTCGGCTGCGGCGCGGGGGCGGGCCTTCTCCTCGCGCTCGCCACCGTGGCGCTGCCGCGCTTCGGGTCGCTGGTCTGGCCGCTGCTCCTGGTGATCCAGGCCATGCCGGTCTTCGCGCTCGCCCCGCTTCTCGTCCTCTGGTTCGGCTTCGGCCTTGCCTCGAAGGTGACGATGGCGGCGCTGATCATCTTCTTTCCCGTCGCCTCCGCCTTCGCGGACGGGCTGCGGCGCACCGATCCCGATCTTCTCGACGCGACCGCGCTCACCGAGGCGACGCCCTTCCAGGCGCTCTGGCACGTGCGGGTGCCGCTGGCGCTGCCCGCGCTCGTCACGGGCCTGCGCGTCGCCGCGCCGCTCGCCCCGCTCGGCGCCGTCATCGGCGAATGGGTCGGCGCTTCCGGCGGGCTCGGCTTCGTGATGCTCCAGGCCAATGCCCGGATGCAGACCGACCTCGTCTTCGCGGCGCTCGCGATCCTCGCCACCGTCACGCTTCTCCTGCGGGTCCTCGCCGATGCGCTGGGGCGGCGCCTCGCGCCCTGGGCGCCCGAAACCCGATAACCCACCCGAAGAATGGTCCGATGCTGAGACTTCTTTTCGCCGCCGGCCTGGTTCTTGCCAGCCTTGCGACCACCGCGCCGGCGGGCGCCGCCGAGAAACTGTCCGTGCTGCTCGAATGGTTCGTGAACCCGGACCACGCGCCGCTGGTCGTTGCCCAGGAAATGGGCCTCTTCGCCAAGCAAGGGCTCGACGTGGAGCTGATCCCGCCGGCCGATCCCTCGGCGCCGCCGCGCCTCGTCGCGGCGGGCCAGGCGGATGTCGCGGTGCATTACCAGCCGAACCTCTATCTCGATGTCGCCGCCGGCCTGCCGCTGGTGCGCTTCGGCACGCTGGTGGAAACGCCGCTCAACACGATCACCGTTCTCGCCGACGGGCCGATCAAGACGCTGGCCGACCTCAAGGGCAAGCGCGTCGGCTATTCGGTCTCGGGCTTCGAGGATGCGATGCTCGGCCGGATTCTCGAAAGCGCCGGGCTGAAGAAGACCGATGTCGAGCTGATCAACGTCAATTTCTCGCTGTCGCCCTCGCTGATCGCCGGCAGCGTCGAGGCCAATGTCGGGGGCTTCCGCAACTTCGAGCTGACGCAGATGCGTCTCGCCGGGCACGAGGGCCGCGCCTTCTATCCCGAGGAGCACGGCGTGCCGGCCTATGACGAGCTGATCTTCGTCACCCGCAAGGATCTCCTCGGCGATGCCCGCCTGCCGCGCTTCCTCGCGGCGGTGGAAGAGGCGGCGCTGTTCATCACCAACCATCCGGACGAGGCCTGGGCCATGTTCGTGAAGGCCCATCCCGATCTCGACGACGAGCTGAACCGGCAGGCCTGGCGCGATACGCTACCGCGTCTCGCCAAGCGGCCGGCGGCGCTGGATGCCGGGCGCTACGAGCGCTTCGGCGCCTTCATGAAGGAGTCCGGCCTGATCCCGGCGGTGCCGGTGCTCGCCGACATCGCCGTGGCGCTGCCGCGATGAACGGTGCGATCGACGCCGCGCGCCTCGCGGATCTCCTCGCCCGGCTGCGGGCGCGGAAGCCCCGCGTCCACTGCCTGCTCAACACGGTGGTGCAGGAGCGCGTCGCCGATGGGCTGACGGCGCTCGGCGCCGTGCCCTCCATGACGTCGAGCCCGGAAGAGGTGGCGGAATTCGCCGCCCGCGCCGATGCGCTGCTCGTCAATCTCGGCACGCTGACGGCGGAGCGGCGGCAGGCGACGGAGACGGGCGTCCAGGCGGCGCGCGCGGCGGGCCGGCCTTGGGTGCTCGATCCGGTGAAATGCGACGTCTCGGCGGTGCGGCTCGCCTTCGCCCGGAAGCTTCTCGCGGAGCGGCCGACGATCGTGAAGGCGAACGAGGCGGAGCGAGCCGTGATCGAGGCGCTGGACGAAACCGCGATGATCGAGACCGGCGCGGCGGATCGCCTGCGCCTCGGGGATCGGGCGCTCACCCTACACAACGGCCATCCCTGGCTCGCGGCGGTGACGGGCACGGGCTGTCTCGCCGGCGCGCTCGTCGCCGGCTTCGCGGCCGTGGAGGCGGACCCGCTGGCCGCCGGGGCGGCGGGGCTCGCGGTCCTCGGCATCGCCGCCGAGCGGGCGGCGGAACGGGCGCGCGGCCCCGGCAGCTTCGCCGTCGAGCTGCTCGATGCGCTGGCCCTGCTCGAACCCGCCGATCTCCACCAATCTCTGAGGATCGATCATGCCGGTGCCTGACCTTCGCCTTTACGCGCTCGTCGATGCCGCGCTCGGCCGCGAGCGCCTGCCGGAACTCGCCCGGCGGGCGGTCGCGGGCGGTGCGACGCTCGTGCAATATCGCGACAAGCAGGCCGGCACCCGGCAGATGGTCGAATGCGCCCGGGCGATCGGCGCGGCGCTCGCCGGCAGCGGCGTGCCGCTTCTGATCAACGACCGGCTGGACGTCGCGCTGGCCGGCGGCGCGGCGGGCGTCCATCTCGGGCGCGAGGACATGCGGGCGGCGGATGCCCGCGCGCTTCTCGGCCCCGGCGCGATTCTCGGCCTCACCGTCAAGAACGCCGCGGACGCGGCGGAAGCGGGCCGGGCGCCCGTCGACTATGCCTGTATCGGCGGCGTCTTCGAGACCCTGTCCAAGGTCAATCCCGATCCGCCGGTCGGCCTCGTCGGTCTCTCCGAATTGCGCGCCCGGCTGCGGGATCTCGCACCCCATCTGCCGGTCGGCGCCATCG
Source organism: Aureimonas endophytica (assembly GCF_014642635.1). Classification (GTDB taxonomy): domain Bacteria; phylum Pseudomonadota; class Alphaproteobacteria; order Rhizobiales; family Rhizobiaceae; genus Plantimonas; species Plantimonas endophytica. The sequence goes on along the minus strand of NZ_BMIQ01000006.1, from coordinate 310,057 downwards.
CCGGCATCGATCTCGCCCGCGTGGCGCCGGTGATCGCGGCGGGGGCGGACGGCGTCGCGGTCATCTCCGCCCTGTTCGGCGCGGACGACGTCGCGGGCCGGGCGAGGGACCTGCGCGCCGCCGTGGATGCGGCATTCAAGGAGCGCGCGGCATGACGGCGATCGCGCTCACCATCGCCGGGTCCGACAGCGGAGGCGGTGCCGGCATCCAGGCGGATCTGAAGACCTTCTCCGCGCTCGGCGTCTTCGGCGCCAGCGCGATCACTGCCGTCACGGCGCAGAACACGCGCGGCGTCACTTTGGTCGAGGACCTGTCGCCGGCGATGGTCGGCGCGCAGATCGATGCGGTCTTGTCCGATCTCGCCGTCGGCGCGATCAAGATCGGCATGGTCTCGCGGGCCGAGACGGCGCGGGCCATCGCGGACGGGCTGCGGCGCCACGGGCGCCGCGCCGTGCTCGATCCCGTCATGGTGGCGACCTCGGGCGACCGGCTGCTGCGCGCCGACGCGGTGGCGGCGCTGCGCAGCGAGCTCCTGCCGCTCGCCGATCTCGTGACGCCCAACCTGCCGGAGGCCGCGATCCTTTCGGATCTGCCGCTGGCCGAGGACGAGGCGGCGATGCGCCTCCAGGCCGAACGCATTCTGGAAGCCGGGCCGAAAGCCGTCCTGATGAAGGGCGGCCACGGCCGGGGCGCGACGAGCACCGATCTTCTCTTCGACGGCGACAGGCTCCTGCGCTTCGAGGCGCCGCGCCTTGCGACGACGCATGACCACGGCACCGGCTGTACGCTCTCGGCGGCGATCGCGGCGGGCCTTGCCAAGGGGCTCGGCCTCGAGGCGGCGGTCGGCGAGGCCAAGGCCTATCTCACCGCCGCGCTGCGGGCGGCGGAGGCTTTGAAGGTCGGATCCGGGCGTGGCCCGGTCCATCATTTCCATGGCTGGTGGCCGGCATGAGCGCCGATCTCTTCGCGCGGCTGAAGGAGGCGGCGCACCCGCACTGGCAGGCCTATGTCGAGCACGATTTCGTCCGGCGCCTCGCGGCCGGGCGGCTGCCGAACGCGGCCTTCCGCTTCTATCTGGCGCAGGACTATCTGTTCCTGATCCAGTTCGCCCGGGCCCAGGCGCTCGCCGTCTACAAGGGGCGGACGCTGGCCGAGATGCGGGCCTCGAAGAGCGCGCTCGCCGCGATCCTCGATGTCGAGCTTGGCCTCCATGTGCGGCTCGCCGCCGAATGGGGCCTGACGCCAGCCGATCTCGAAAGCGCGCCGGAACATGCGGCGACCGTCGCCTATACGCGCTTCGTGCTCGATGCCGGCATGGCGGGCGATCTTCTCGACCTGCGCGTCGCGCTCGCCCCTTGCGTCCTCGGCTATGCCGAGATCGCGGCGCGGATCGCGTTGGAGGTACGGGCTCGGCCGGGCCATCCGCAGGGCGCCTGGGTCGAGGACTATGCCGGCGAGGCCTATCAGGCCGTGGCGGAGGCAGCGCGGGCCGAGCTCGGCCGCCTCGCCGAGGGCGCGCTATCGCCCCCGCGCCTTCGCCAACTGGAACGGCTCTTCGCCAAGGCCTGCGATCTCGAGGCGGGCTTCTGGCAGATGGCGCTCGACGCCGCAGCAAAGGACGAACCATGACCACGCGCCGCACCGTTCTCGCCGGTCTCGGCCTTCTCGCCATGCCGGCGATCGCCCGTCCGGCCCGCGCCGCGACGCGGCTCACCGTCGCCTCGCTGCTCGGCCGCGACAAGCCGGAAACGCTGATCTGGCGCCATGTCGCCGAAAAGGTCGAGGCGGCGCTGCCCGGCGCCTTCGCCTTCAACATCGTGCCCAATGCCGCGCTCGGCGCCGAGCGCGAGGTGGCGGAGGGCCTGCGGCTCGGCTCGATCCAGGCGAGCCTTCTCACCGTCGCCTCGCTCTCGGCCTGGGCCCCGGACACGCAGATCCTCGACCTGCCCTTCCTGTTCCGCGATCCCGCCCATCTGAAGCGGGTCGTCTCCGGCGATCTCGGCACGGTGATCAAGGCGCGGCTGGCGGCCGAGCGCTTCGCCGTGCCCGCCTTCGTCAATTACGGGGCGCGCAACCTCATCGCCAAGGCGCCGATGCTGCGGCCGGAAGCGGTGCGCGGCCATCGCATCCGCGTGTTGCAGAGCCCGGTCCACGCGGCGCTCTGGCAGGCCTTCGGCGCCTATCCGACCGCCATTCCCATCCCCGAGACCTACAACGCCCTCCAGAACGGCGTCGTCGACATGATGGACTTCACCAAGTCGGCCTATGCCGGCTTCCGCCTCTACGAGGTGGTGCCGGTGACGACCGAGACGCGCCATATCTGGGCCTCCGGCGTCGCGGCCTTCTCGGCCCCCTTCTGGGACGGTCTCGAAGCCGAGAAGCGCGCCGCGCTGGCGGCGGCGGTGACGGAGGGCGCGACCTATTTCGACGATCTCGTCGAAACGGACGCGGCGGCGGCGATGCGGAAGGCGCAGGAGGCCGGCGGCAGTCTCGTCCAGCCGGAGGATCTCGGCGAATGGCAGCGGATCGGGCGGAGCGTCTGGCCGGCCTTCGCCGGCGCGGTCGGCGGCCTGGACCGGATCGAGGCGATCGCGGCGGCCTGATCAGGCCGCGACGAGCAGGGCGCCGACCGAGAGGATGAGCAGCGCCACGAGAAGCGCGCCGAGATAGGGCAGGACGGCGCGGAACAGGGCGGCGGGCGGCAGCTTCGTCACCGCCGCCACAACATAGATCAGGATGCCGATCGGCGGCATCAGCCCGTGCGTCATCAGATTGACGACCAGGAGCACGCCGAAATGCACCGGATCGATCCCCGCCGCCGCGACGACCGGCACGAGGATCGGCCCGAGGAGCAGGATCGCGACGCCGATATCGAGAACGAGGCCGGCGACGAGCAGCACCAGATTGGCGGCGAGGAGCACCTGCCAGGCGCCGTCGCCGAAGCTCGAGGCGAGCGCCCCCGCGGCCCCCGCCGCGTCGTCCACCGCGAGAAGAAAGGCGAAGGGGGCCGAGGCGCCGATGAGGAGGCCGATCGCCGCCGCCCCCGTGCCGGCCTCCGTGAAGGCCTCGCCGAGCGCCCGCCAGCCGATGCGCCCGCCAAGGGCGAGGAGCAGCGTGTAGCCGGCGGCGAGCGCCGCGGCTTCCGTCACCGTGACGATGCCGAAGCGGATGCCGGCGACGACGATCGCGCCGAGACCGAAGGCCGGCAGCGCGCCGAGAAACGCGGCGCGGCGCTCCCCCGCATCGGCGCGCGGCTGGCGGTCGCCCTCGCGCGCCCGCAGCGCGATGGCGACGGCGAGCATCGCCGCCATCACGCCGCCGGCGACGAAGCCGAGGGCGAGCAGCCGGCCGATCGGCAGGTCCGTCGCGGCGGCGAGCAGCAGGAAGGCGATCGAGGGCGGAATGACATTGTCGAGCGTCGAGGTCGCGGCGACGATGGCGGCGGCCTCCGCCGGGGCATAGCCGCGCGCGGCGAGCTGCGGCGCGAAGGTGCGGGCGCCGAAGGCGGCATTGGCGATGGAGGAGCCGGAGGCGCCCGAGAAGAGGACGCTCGTCAGAAGCGTCGTCTGGGCGAGGCCGCCGCGACGGTGACCGACCAGCGCGGCCGCGAAGCGCACCAGCGCACCGGCGGCGCCGGAATCCGAGAGCAGGCTGCCGACGAGGAGAAAGAAGGGCACGGCGAGGAGCAGGAACTTCGCGACGCCGGACAGGGTGGTGGCGACGAGCGCCGGCGGCGGCAGGGCGCCGCCGAAACCATCGGCGAAGGCGGCCGAAGCGAGGAGGAGATGCGGCAGCGGCGCCCCGGCGAGAAGGCCGAGAAGCGCCAGCAGCCCCGCCGCGAGGCTCGGGGCGAGCCCGGCCGACGGGCCGAGGCCGAAGGCGAGACCGGCCATCCCCGCAACCATGAGCGCCGAGGCGAGAAGGCGCGGCAAGCGGCCGGCGGCCGAGCGTTCCAGGACGAGAAGGAGAAGGGTCGTCGCGCCGCCCGCCGCCATCAGTGCCGGCCGCAGCCATTCGGGCAGGCCGAGCGCGGGCGACAGGCCGCCGATCGCCCGCGCCGCCAGCGCGCCGCCGCCAAGGAGCGTCGCGGCGGCGGCGAGCACGAAGGCGTCCGCGACCAGCGCCGCGAGGCGGCGGCCGGCGGGCGGCAGGCGTTCCGTGACGAAGTCGAAGCGCATCGCCAGCGCTCCCTCCACGGCGAGCGGGCAGCCAAGCGCGACGAGGAGCTGGAACAGCCAGAGCGCCGCCTCGTCCGCGCCGAACAGGGCGCTGCCGAACAGGTAGCGCATGGCGACGGAGACGAGGACTTCGACAAGGAGAAGGGCGATGACCGCGCCGCAGGCGGCGCCGAGGACATGGCGGATCCGGCGCGCGCTTCTCAGCCGCGTCGAGGGCGCCGTGGCACGATCGAAACGCTCCTCCGCCATGGTCATCCTTCGGCGAACCTTCGCGAGACGGGAAAGGGGCGGCCGCCTGCCGAAAGCGGGGCGTCCGATCGGCGCCGGCTCTGCGCGCCGGGGCGCCCCGCGTCAAGGGAACACGGGTGAAACCGGTGCGAAACGCCGAAATCCTTTACGCGCGTAAAGCCGAAATCTTTTCATCCGCACGGTTCTTTGCCAGAAGGAAAGGCATGGAGCGGAAGGCGAAGAGCGGTCATGGCGCGGGCTTTTGACGGAGAGTCCGAAACGGAGCCCGTGTCGGTGGCGCGGCAGCGGCATCGCACGATGGACGATCTGGCGCGGGCGAGCGGCATCTCGCGTCCGACCCTTTCGAAATATTTCGACGATCCCGACAGCGTGCGGCGCTCGACCCGCGAGCGCATCGAGGCGGCGCTGCGCCTCTCCGACTATCGGCCGAACCCCTTCGCGCGCAATCTCAACCGCAAGCGCACGCGCACGATCGGCCTGCTCGTGCCCTCGCTCACCGATCCCTTCTATGCCGAGATCGTCAGCCAGATCGAGACGCGCTGCATGGCGGAGGGCTACTGGCCGCTGGTCATGTCCTCGCAGGGCTCGGCGGAGCTGGAGGCGCGCGCCTTCGAGGTCTTCCTGGCGCAGAAGGTGGCCGGCGTCCTCGCCGGCTCGCTCGGCACGCCGCGCGGCGACCACATGATGGAGGTGCTGGCGCAGGAGATCCCGCTCGTCCTCTTCGACAATGCGGTGGAGTTCCCGGCGCCCTTCGTCGGCAACGACAACCGGCAGAGTCTCGCCACCATCGTCAACTATCTCTGCCGCACCGGCGAGCCGCCCGCCTTCTTCGACATGCCGGCGGTGAACCACAATTCGCGCGAGCGCCACGCGCTCTATGCCCGCGCGATGGAGGAGCTCGGCCACGAGCCGCGCTTCCTCGGCACGCAGGCGGAAGGGTGGAAGGCCTGGGATTTCGAGCGCTTCGGCTTCGAGGCGATGGAGGATCTCCTGGCGCCCGGCAGGCTGCTCCCGCGCAGCATTCTCTGCGCCAATGATCGTATCGCCTTCGGCGTCATGGCCGCCGCCTTCGCGCGGGGCCTGCGCATCGGCCGCGACCGGAAGGCGGATCTGAGGATCGCCGGCCACGACGACCACCCCCTCAGCCGCTACACCTGCCCGGCGCTCACCACCATGGCGCAGGACATCGAAGGCATGGTCGGCCGAAGCACCGGCCTCCTCTTCGCCGCGATCAACGGCGAAACGCCGACCGAAAGCCGCGTGATCCTCGAAGCGCGGCTCGTGATGCGGCAGTCGGCTTGAGGAAGCAGCGGCTGCCGCTGCGATGCCGCGCGCCATCGTCTGCGACTATTCTGATCTTGCCCTCAAGGAGAAATGACGCAGCTTTGGCCTTTCTTCTCCCTCGCTCGCGGTCGGCCCGATCTCATTCGATCGGCGGCTGTTCGTAAGCCTCGAACCGGCGCCAGGCCGCCACCGCCTCGACGATCAGTTCGCGGGCCTGCGGGATGAAGCGGCCGGCCGAAGCGAAGCCGTGGATCTGGTCCGGCAGGCGCGAGACGGCGAGCGGGACGCCGGCCGCCCGCAGCCGCTCGACATAGGCGTCGCCCTCGTCATGCAGGATGTCGAGACCGGCCAGGGCCACGAAGGCCGGTGGCGCCTCCGCCAGATTGTCGGCGAGGAGCGGCGAGACGCGCCAGTCGGCGGCCTCCTCCGGCGTCGTCAGATAGTGGTCGCGGAACCAGGCCATGGTCCGGGCGGTGAGACCGTAGCCCTCGCCGTAGCGGCGATAGCTGTCGGCGCCCTGACGCGCGTCGGTGTTCGGATAGATGAGAAGCTGCGCGGCGAGGCGCGGCAACCCGTCCCGGCCGTGATGCAGGGCGAGGACGGTGGCGAGATTGCCGCCGGCGCTATCGCCGGCGACCGCGATCCGGGCGGGGTCGATCCCGAGCTCCTCCGTCGCCGCCCCGAGGAAGCGCAGCGCCGCGAGACAGTCGTCGAGAGCCGTCGGAAAGGGATGTTCCGGCGCGAGGCGGTAGTCCGGGCAGAGAACGACGCATTGCCCGAGATTGGCGAACCAGCGGCAGATGTCGTCATGCGAATCGAGATCGCCGATCACCCAGCCGCCGCCATGGACATAGAGAAGGGCAGGGGCGTCGCGCTCCGGCGCGCCGGTGCCGCGATAGAGCCGCGCCGGAATGGGGCCGCGCGGCCCGTCGATCACCCGCGCCTCGATGGCGGCGACGGGCTCCTTCTCGCCCTGGAGGACGAGATAGGAGGCGCGATAGGCGCGGCGCGCCTCGTCCGGCGTTCCCTCCTCGAAGGCTTTGCCGCCGGCCTCGGCGCCGAGCTGGAGGACGCGCGCGGCGCCGGGATCGATCGCCGCCGTCATGCCGCGAGCTCCGCCTCGGCGAGGAGCGAGCGCGCCTCGTCCTCGCCGAGCGGGGCGGGCTGCGCCGCCGTGCCGGCGATCGCCACACCCTCGCCCGTCTCGCCCGAGCGCAGCGCCGCCTCCATCACTTCCAGGACATGCAGCGCGAGATCGCCGGAGGCGCGGGGCGCCGCGCCCGTCGCGATGGAGCGGACGAGGTCGCAGACGCCGAGCATGCGGTAATTGGCGCGGCTCGGCTCGGCATAGGGCCAGTTGATCGCGCCGTAGAGTTCGTCCTCGCTCGGGAAGTCGCGCCAGTCCGCGCCGCGCTCCGACAAGGAGACCGTGCCGCCGAACGTGTCGGGATCGGGCAGGCGCAGCGAGCCTTCCGTGCCATGCAGTTCGATCGGATGGTTGGAATGGCGGAAGACGTCCCAGGAGGCGCCGAAGGTCACCGCCGCGCCGGAGGCGAATTCGAGGAGCGACAGGACGGTGGTCGGCGTGCCCACCTTGAAGCGCGTGTTCCGGAACGGCCCTTCCGCCGTGATCAGCCGCTCGTCCTCGCCGCGCGTCGCCAGCGCCATGACGCGGCGCACCGGCCCGAGCAGATTGACGAGCATGGTGAGATAGTAGGGCCCCATGTCGAGCACCGGGCCGCCGCCCGGCTGGTAGTAGAATTGCGGGTTCGGGTGCCAGTGCTCCATGCCCCGGCCCAGCATGAAGGCCGTGCCGGCGACCGGCTTGCCGATCGCACCCTCGTCCATCAGGCGGCGGGCGCGGCGCCCGGCGGCGCCGAGAAACGTGTCGGGCGCCGATCCGAGCCTCAAGCCGCGCGCCTTCGCCTCCGCGACGATCTTGCGCCCTTCCGCCGCCGTCACGCCGAGCGGCTTCTCGGTGAAGACATGCTTGCCGGCCGAGAGCGCCGACATGGTCACGTCGTAATGGGCGGCGGGGATCGTCAGGTTGAGGACGAGGTCGATCTCCGGCGACGCGTAGAGCTCGTCGACGCTCATGGCGCGGATGCCGTATTCGCGCGCCCGCGTCGCCGCCATCTCGGCCGAAAGATCGGCGCAGCCCTTGAGTTCGATGCCGCCGAAGAGCGCCGCGTTGCGCATGTAGGTCATCGCGATATTGCCGCAGCCGACGACGCCGATGCCGATCCTGCCCATTCTTTCCCCCACCCGGATTCCCAGCGGCCGACCCTGCCGGCCGGCCTCTCCGCCCGAAGGGCGCCTCGCTCCGCGCCGCCTCCGACCGCCCATCTAAAGCATTTTGAAGCTTGACGCGCGACAAGATTTTCGGAAACCTGCGCGAAGGCAAAAGGCGGCGGGGAGGCTGCCGGCCTGGGGAGGATGACCATGACGGATATGAGGAACGGGTCCGGCCGGAACCCGAGGATCGTCGGCCATGTGACGCTGGCCGATCGCCGCGCATTCCTGCTCGGCTCGGCGGCGCTCGGCGCCGCGGCGGCCGTCGGCCTCGGCACGCGACGGGTGCGGGCGCAGGAGCGGGCGGAGATCTCCTTCGCCAGCGCCGCCTTCTTCGGCAGCGAGACCTTCGGCGATCTCGCCAAGGCCTATAACGAGGCGCAGGACCGGGTGAAGGTCACCTATATCAACCTGCCGCCGCCCAGCTCCTCGACCGAGGTCTATCAGGGCCTCGTCCAGCAGCTCGCCCGCCGCACCGGCACGCCGGACGTCTTCAGCCAGGACGTGATCTGGATCGCCGGCTTCGCCGCCGCCGGCTGGGCGCTGCCGCTCGACGAATATTTCCCGGCCGACAAGCGCGGCGACTATTTCCCCGGCACGATCGCCGCCTGCACCTATGGCGGCAAGCTGACGGCGCTGCCCTGGTTCCTCGACACGGGCATGCTCTATTACCGCAAGGATCTGGTCGACAAGCATGGCGGCAAGGCGCCGACGACCTGGGACGAGCTGACCGAGATGGCGAGCGCCGCCCAGAAGGCGAAGGAGGTCGAGTTCGGCTATGTCTGGCAGGGCAAGCAGGCCGAGGTCCTGATCTGCGACGCGGTGGAGGTGATCGGCTCGAACAAGGGCGCGATCCTCAGCCCCGACGGCAAGTCCTGCACGATCAACAGCCCCGAAGGCGTCGCGGCGATCCAGTTCCTCCACGACACGATCAACAAGACGAAGATCTCGCCGAAGGACGTCCTGTCCTGGGACGAGGAGCCCTCGCGCCAGCCCTTCACCGCCGGCCAGTCGATGTTCATGCGCAACTGGTCCTATGCCTATCCGATCTCGCAGGACGCGAAGGTCTCGCAGATCGCCGGCAAGGTGGGCGTCGCGCCGCTGCCGGCCTTCGCCGGCGGCAAGTCCTCGGCCTGCCTCGGCGGCTACCAGCTCGGCGTCAACGCCAATTCCAAGAAGCGCGAGGCGGCGATCGACTTCCTGACCTGGCTGTCCTCGGCCGAGACGCAGCGCCGCATCGCCATCAATTTCGGCCTCGGGCCGACGCGCCCCGCCCTCTACAAGGACCAGAAGATCGCCTCCGAGAACCCGTTCATGGCGGGGCTGGAGCCGGTCTTCTCCGGCGCGACGCCGCGCCCGGTGACGCCGGACTACGCCAAGGTGACGCTGGCGCTCCAGTCCGGCCTCTCCAAGGCGCTCCTGTCGGGCGAGGTGAAGAAGGAACTCGACGCCGTCGCCGATCGCGTGAACACGATCGTCGGCGGATGACCGACATCGCGGTCCTCCCCGGGGAACGGCCGAAACCGGCCGCGAGGGCGCTGTCCAGCGCCCTCGGTCCCTGGCTTCTGCTCGTGCCGGCCTTCGTCTCGCTGGCCTCCGTCTCCTTCTATCCGATCCTCAACGGCCTCTGGTTGTCGCTGACCAACACTTCGCTGATCACGCAGGAATCGGATTTCGTCGGCTTCCGGAACTATGCCGAGCTCTGGGCCGATCCGCAGTTCTGGAACGCCTGGGGCCATACGATCTGGTTCACCTTCGCCTCGACGGCGCTGGAAACGCTGATCGGCCTCGCCATGGCGCTGATCCTCTACGAGGGCTTCACCGGGCGCGGCTTCGTGCGCGCCGCGATGCTGGTGCCCTGGGCGATGCCGACCGTCGTCACGTCCAAGATGTTCGGCTGGCTGTTCGACGGGCAGCACGGCATCGTCAACTGGCTTCTCCTCGAATTCGGCGTGATCGACCAGAAGGTCAACTGGTACGGCTCGCCCGACACCGCGCTCACCACGATCATCGTCGCCGATGTCTGGAAGACCGCGCCCTTCATGGCGCTCCTCCTGCTCGCCGGGCTCCAGACCGTGCCGAAATCGCTGGTCGAGGCGGCGCGCATGGACGGCGCCAAGGCCTGGACCGTGTTCTGGCATATCCGCCTGCCGCTGCTGATGCCGACGCTGCTCATCGCCGGACTGTTCCGGGCGCTCGATGCCTTCCGCATCTTCGATCTCGTCTATGTGCTGACGGGCGGCGGCCCGGCCGATTCCACCGAAACCCTGTCGACCCTGTCCTACAAGGTGCTCTTCTCGACGCTGTCCTTCGGCTACGGCTCGGCCGTCTCGACCGCGATGTTCGTCACCGAGGGCCTCATCGCGCTCGTCTTCTGCCTGTTTCTCGTGCGCCAGATCCGGAGGGCGGGATGAAGAGCGATCGCCCCCTCGTCCAGAGCCTCGCCCTCTATGTCGGGGCGGTGCTGATCCTCTTCTGGTCGGCCGCGCCCTTTCTCTGGCAGTTCTCGACCTCGTTCCAGCTCGACCGGGAGCTGACCGCCGCGACGCCGCGTCTCTGGCCGGACCCGTTCACGCTGGAGCACTATTACAACGCCTTCGTCGGCAAGCAGCTGCACCGCTATGTCTGGAACTCGCTGGTCGTGTCGCTGGCGACGACGGCGCTCTGCCTCCTCGTCGGCTCGCTCGCGGCCTTCTCCCTGTCGCGGCTCGACATCAAGGGCCGCTTCGGCATCCTCGTCGTGATCCTGTCGGTCTCGATGTTCCCGCAGATCGCCATCGTCGGGCCGCTCTATCTCGTCGCCTCCAATCTCGGCCTGCTGGACACCTATACGGCCCTCGTCATCACCTATCTGGCGCTCGGCCTGCCGCTCGTGACCTGGGTGCTCTTCGGCTATTTCGAGACCCTGCCGCGCGAGATCGACGAGGCGGCGCGGATGGACGGCGTCGGCCTGCTCGGCCTGCTCTTCCGCGTCATCCTGCCGATGTCGCTGCCGAGCCTCGTCACCACCGGCCTTCTCGCCTTCATCACCGCCTGGAACGAGTTCCTCTTCGCGCTGGCCTTCACCTCCGACATCAACCGCCAGACGATTCCGGTCGGCATCGCGAACTTCACCAACCAGTATTACGTGCCCTGGGGCGACATCGCCGCGGCCTCCGCCGTGGTGACCGTGCCCCTGATCATCCTGGTTCTCTTCTTCCAGCGGCACATCATCGAAGGGCTGACGCAAGGGGGCGTCAAGGAATGAGCATGCATGCGAACGCGCTGAAGGTCGGCTGCCAGACCTTCACCTGGGAAATGCTGGGCCTGGCCTGGACGGGCGGGCCGGACGATCTTCTCGCGGCGATCGCGGCCGGCGGCTATGCCGGCATCGAGATCACCGACACGATGATCGGCGCCTACGCTGACGACCCCGACGCCTTCGCCGCGGCGCTCGCCGGGCACGGCCTGACGCTCGTCTCCTTCGCCTGCGGCGCGAAGAGCGGCTACACGCTGAAGGAGGCGATCGAGGCCGATCTCGACAGGGTGCGGCGCTGGATCGACTTCGCCGGCCGCTTTCCCGGCGCGCTCGTCTCCATGGGCTCGGCGACGGTCGTCTCCGAGGGGCCGCGCGAGGACAAGTTCGCCATCGCGGCCGAGATCTACAACCGCGCCGGCGAGATCGGGCGCGCGGCGGGCGTCGAGGTCGCGGTCCATCCGAGCTCGCATCACAACACGCTGCTCTTCGACCGGCCGGACTATGACAGGCTCTTCGCCATGCTCGATGCCGATCTCGTCGGCTGGGTGCCGGATACCGGCCATATCCTGCGCGGCCATCCCGACATCCTCGACACGCTTGCCACCTATCGCGACCGCATCCGCTACCTGCATCTGAAGGATGTCGACGCCGAAGGCCGCTGGGCGATGCTCGGCGAGGGCGTCTGCCCGAACGCGGCGGTGATCGAGCTCGTCGCCGCCGCGCCGCGCTTCAACGGCTGGCTGGTTCTGGAGGAGGAGTCCGACACGGCGGCCAGTGACCCGGCGGCGGCGGTGCGCCGCAACCGCGAGACCATGCGCGGCCTCGGCGCCTGAGCCGACGCGACGCGACGCGACGAAGGGAAGGGGAGGCACATGGCCGGACTGACGCTGCGGGGCCTGCGCAAGAACTACGGCGCCGTCGAGGTGATCAAGGGCATCGATCTCGACGTGGCGGATCGCGACTTCGTCGTCTTCGTCGGGCCGTCCGGCTGCGGCAAGTCGACCCTTCTGCGCATGATCGCCGGGCTGGAGAAGATCACCGCCGGCGATCTCGTCATCGACGGCCAGCGCGCCAACGAGGTCGATCCGTCCGATCGCGGCCTCGCCATGGTCTTCCAGTCCTATGCGCTCTATCCGCATATGACGGTGGCGGAGAACATGGGCTTCGCGCTGAAGATCGGCGGCATGGCCGCCGCCGAACGCGCGGCCAAGGTGAAGGCGGCGGCCGACGTGTTGCAGCTCGCCCATCTTCTCGACCGTCGGCCGAAGGAACTGTCCGGCGGCCAGCGCCAGCGCGTCGCCATCGGCCGCGCCATCGTGCGCAATCCGAAGGTCTTCCTGTTCGACGAGCCCTTGTCCAATCTCGACGCGGCGCTGCGCGTCAACATGCGGCTGGAGCTGATGCGCCTGCACCAGCAGCTGAAGGCGACGATGATCTACGTCACCCACGACCAGACGGAAGCCATGACCATGGCGAACAAGATCGTCGTGCTGAACGGCGGCCATATCGAGCAGGTCGGCTCGCCGATGGAGCTCTATCGCAACCCGGCCAACAGCTTCGTCGCCACCTTCATCGGCTCGCCGAAGATGAACATGCTGGACCTTCCCGTCGAGGCGGCCGACCGGCAGGGCCTCCGCTTCGCGCTCGGCAACGGGCGCGGCCTGACGGTGCCGGTGGACGGTTCCGGCCTGCGCCCCGGCGAGACGGCGCGGCTCGGCATCCGGCCGGAACATCTGAAGCCCGCCGCCGCTGGCCCCTTCACCGGCGAGGCGGCGATCATCGAGCATCTCGGCGGCCTGACGATCCTCCATGTCGATCTCGGCCGCGCCGGCATGCTCGTCGTCCAGGCCGAGGGCGACGACCGCACGGGCCTCGGCGCGCGCCTTGTCCTCGATGTCGATCCCGCCCTCTGCCATGTCTTCGACGCGACGGGGCGCGCGCTCCGCCGCGTGGCCGTGCGCGAGGCCGCCTGACGGCGCCCGGCGCTCAGCGATTGCCGAGGCGGCGATTCAGCTCCTCATGCATGATCTTCTCGTATTTCGCCTCCTGCGCCGCCGTCCGCTCCGCCCGTTCCTTGGCGCGGATCGCGCTGTCGTCGTTGAGCTGCGATGCCACGTAGAGGGCGGGGAAGAGCGCGATCGCGCTCACCACGATGCCCGCCTTTACCAGCGGGGACATTTCCGCGTCAGTCGTCTTTTTCTGCATGTCGCCTCCTTGCGGCGACCGTTCTATCCAACCGCGCCTTCCGATGCGGTTCAGGCGGATTGTCCAATTTTATCAATCGGAAAGAGCTCACTAGGCTTGATGAAGCGCCCTCCGTTCCGCCGAGGCGGGAAGCGGTCGGCCGGGATACCCCGCGCCTCTTCTCCATCCATTCGAAGGAGGCGACGGGTTGCGGAAATGGTTAAGGGACTGTATCCGTTCGCGCTTCCGCCTTCCGCCCGATCCGGGTCCGGACAGGAAATCGCCCCTCCGTCTCCTGCGCTATTGAACGCGGCGTCAGCGCGTGCCAAGGCAGGGCCGGGCGGGAAATTTCGCGTGCTGCGACGAAATTTCCATCGGGGGCGCTCCGTCAGACGATCTTGTAGGAACGACCATGCCTTTCCGCTCCATGCGGCCCCCGCTCGCCGATGCTCTCGCCGAGCGCGGCTACGCCGAACCGACGCCCGTGCAGGAGCGGGTGATCGATCCCGAGATCGACGGGCGCGATCTCCTCGTCTCCGCCCAGACCGGCTCCGGCAAGACCGTCGCCTACGGCATCGCCATCGCGCCGACCCTGCTCGGCGAGGAGGACCGCCTCGCCCCGACCCGCGAGCCGGCGGCGCTGGTCGTCGCGCCGACGCGCGAACTCGCCCTCCAAGTGGCCTCCGAATTCTCCTGGCTCTATGCCCGCACCGGCGCGCGCATCGTCACCTGCGTCGGCGGCATGGACCCGCGCGCCGAGAAGCGCCGGCTGGACGAGGGCTGCCATATCGTCGTCGGCACGCCCGGCCGGTTGCGCGACCATCTGGAGCGCGGCGCGCTGCGCATCGGCGCCCTGAAGGCGCTCGTCCTCGACGAGGCGGACGAGATGCTCAATCTCGGCTTCCGCGAGGATCTGGAATTCCTCTTGGAAGCGACGCCGGCCGAGCGCCGCACGCTGCTCTTTTCCGCGACGCTGCCGAAGGACATCATCGCGCTCGCCAAGCGCTACCAGCGCGACGCGCTGCGCATCGAGGTGGCGCGCGGCGCCGCCGGCCATGCCGATATCGAATATCGCGCCATCCGCGTCGTGCCCAACGAGATGGAGCACGCGGTGGTCAACATCCTGCGCTTCACCGACGCGCCGAGCGCCATCGTCTTCTGCAAGACGCGCGAGGCGGTGCGCCATCTCCATTCGAACCTGCTCGAACGCGGCTTCTCGACCGTCTCCTTGTCGGGCGAGCTCGGCCAGGCCGAGCGCAACCAGACCATGCAGGCGCTGCGCGACGGACGGGCGCGGGTCTGCGTCGCGACCGATGTCGCGGCGCGCGGCATCGACCTGCCGAGCCTCGGCCTCGTGATCAATGCCGACCTGCCGAACGATGCCGAGACGCTGCAGCATCGCAGCGGCCGCACCGGCCGCGCCGGGCGCAAGGGCGTCTCCGTGCTGCTCGTGCCGATGGCGCGCCGCAAGAAGGCCGAGCGACTGCTCGCCGAAGCGCGCGTCCAGGCCACCTGGAGCGGCGCGCCGAGCGCCGAGGAGATCCGCCGCCAGGACGAGGAGCGGCTCCTGTCCGACCCGATTCTCGACGGCGAGGTGAGCGAGGAGGAACTCGCCGCCGGCCGGGCGCTGCTCGCCAGCCGCTCGCCCGAGACGATCGCCGTCGCGCTCGCGCGCCTTTACCGCGCCCGGCTGCCGGCGCCGGAAGAGGTCTATGATCCGGGCTTCGCGCCGGATGCCAAGCCGCGCCGCGAGCCGGGCGCGCCCCGCTCCGCCGAGCCTCGGCAGCCGCGCCCGCGCGAGACGCTGCGCGGCGAGTCCGGCGTCTGGTTCCGTCTCGATATCGGCCGGCGCAACGAGGCCGATCCGAAATGGATCCTGCCGCTGCTCTGCCGGCGCGGCCAGGTGACGCGCCAGGACATCGGCGCGATCAAGATCTTCGACAAGGAAACGAAGTTCGAGGTCTCGGCCGAGGCCGCCGCCCGCTTCGCCAGCGCCGCCGAGGGGTCCGACGAGGACGGCATCACCATCAGCCGGGCGACGCCGGGCGGCGCCGGCGGCCATGCCAAGCCGGGACCCGGCCGGGGCGGGGACCGCCGCGACAGCCGGCCGCCCGCCGGGGGCAAGCCCTTCCGCCGCAAGACGCAGGATGGGGGTCCGCCGGGCCGCTCCGGCCCGCGCGGCAAGCGCTCCTTCGACCGTTCGAAGGACTGATCGGAGAAGGCCGGCGCCGTCTCAGCGACGGCGCGACAGCCGCTTCGACAGCGTCTCGTCCAGGCGCCGGAGCGCCGACAGGTCGATGGCGTCCTCGCCATTGGCCATCTTGCGCAGCTGCGTCTCCAGGCTCGAGCGGATCTTGACGACCTGCGAGCGGGTTTCGAGACCCTCCGGCGTCAGCTTCACCAGCACCTTGCGCAGGTCGTGCTCGTCGCGGCCGCGCGCCGCCCAGCCCTTCTTCTCCAGGATGTCGACCATCTTGGAGACGGTGGACGGCCTGACGGAAAGGGCGACCGCGAGATCGATGACCGAGCGCGCCTCCTGGCCGGCGAAGGCCAGGAGGAAAGAGTCCTGTCCGACCGCCACGTCGAGATCGGCCAGGGCGAGCTGCATGAGCTGACGGGCGGATTTGGCGACGGACAGGAGATGCGGCACCAGTCCGGTCGCGACCATTCCCGCCCCGGCCTGGCGTTCCTGTTCGCCGTTCATGGCAGCTTCCCCCATGTCGATCCCACCCGAAGTTCCGATCTTCACGAAACCAAAATACTCCGTCATCGTCGCGTGACGAGACGAATTCCTCCACCTGCGGAACAGTTTAGACGCACGGCTAAAGGATTGTCTGTCGCATTTCGTCGCACGATGGCGTGAATCGACGCGTGATCACCGGCGTCTGGCCGCCGGAGCATCGCCGTCACGCGGCCGAAGGGCGGGCCTCGTCGCGCGAGGGGACCGTGGTCCGGCTCGTGGCGCAGATGGCGCGCAGCGCGGATTTCAGCCCTTCCTCGAAGGTCGGATGATAGAAGGGCCGGTCGAGCAATTCGGCGGCCGTCCGTCCGTCGCCGATCGCCCAGGCGACGAGATGCGCCATGTGCTCGACGCCCGGACCCGCCATGGTGGCGCCGAGAAGGCGGCCGCCCTGCCGCGCGGCATAGAAGCGGACCGTGCCGGCATTGCGGGCCATGACCTTGGCGCGGCCCTGGTCGGCATAGGAGGCGGTGCCGATCACCACGTCCGGCGTTTCCTCCGTCGCGACCTCGCCGAGCACCGCGACGTTCGGATCGGTGAAGGTGAGCTGGAACGGCACGCCGCGCTCGCCCGGCCGCACCCGCGGGAAGTTCGCGGCGTTGCGCCCGGCGATCGTGCCCTCGTCGGAGGCCTCGTGCAGCACGGCGCGGTCGGCATTGGCGTCACCGGCGATAAAGATGGGTGCCGCGCCGCATTGCAGCGTCGCCTCGTCGAAGACCGGCACGCCGTGCTTGTCGAGCTTCAGTCCGGCGGCGGAAAGATCGAGACCGGCGAGATTGGGCGGCCGGCCGGCGGCGACGAGGACATGGTCGAAGTCGCGCGTGCCCGTCGCCTCGCCATGCCAGGCGATGCGCACCGCCTCGCCATGGCGCTCGGCGGTGAGGTCGACGCCGGTGACGATCGGAAACTCGCGGGCGAGAATGCGACGCAGATCGGCCTCCACGATCCGATCCTTCAGCCCGGCGATCGCGCCGCTCTTGTCGAACAGCATGACATCGGTGCCGAGGCGGGCGAAGGCCTGGGCGAGTTCGAGACCGATCGGCCCCGCGCCGACGACCGCGAGCGAGCCGGGCAGGTCGCCCCGCTCGAAGATCGTCTCCGTGGTGAGGACGCGGTCGGCGACGGACGCGAAATTCTCCGGCACCGCCGAATGCGAGCCGGTGGCGATCACGATGGCCTTCGCGGCGACGGTGCGGCCGTCATCGAGGGCGAGGCGGTTCGGGCCGGCGAAGCGCGCCCGGCCTCGCAGCGCGACGCCCGCCGGCAGGCTCTCGATCGATTCCCGGTCGCTGGCGAGAAAGGCGGCTCGCTCGCGGCGGAGACGCGCCATCACGGCCCGCCCGTCGATCCGGGGCGGCACGGTCTCGACGCCGAAGATCGGCGCCTGCCGCACCGCATGGGCCGCCTCGGCCGCCGCGATCAGAAGCTTGGAGGGCATGCAGCCGATGCGCACGCAGGTCGTGCCCGCGAAGCCGTCGTCGATGAGAAGGGTGCGGGCACCGTGCCGGCGGGCGCTGCGCTCGGCGGCGCGGCCGGCGGTTCCGGCGCCGATCACGGCGACGTCGCAATTGAGTTCGGCCATCGTCCCTCCGCCACGCGCCGGAGCCGGGCCTCGGAAGGGGCCGCGTCGTCTCCAGCGCACGGAAGGCGAGTTAGGGCGAGAGCGCGAAGGATCAGTCGGCCCCGGACATTTTGCCGCCCATGGATCGGGGCGAGGCCGGCAGGGTGAATGCCAAAAGCCGGCCGCCCGGTTCGGGAGCGGCCGGCCGTTTCGCTTCGGGCGTCAGCGCATCACGGGCATCGAGAACTCGGCACCCGCCTTGATGCCGGAGGGCCAGCGCGAGGTGACGGTCTTGGTGCGGGTCCAGAACTTGATCGAATCCGGGCCGTGCTGGTTGAGATCGCCGAAGGCCGAACGCTTCCAGCCGCCGAAGGAATGATAGGCGAGGGGCGTCGGGATCGGCACGTTGATGCCGATCATGCCGATCGGCACCCGGCTGGCGAAGTCGCGGGCCGCGTCGCCGTCGCGCGTATAGATCGCGACGCCATTGCCATATTCGTGGCGGGTCGGCAGCGACAGCGCCTCCTCGTAATCCTTGGCGCGGACGACGGACAGGACCGGGCCGAAGATCTCCTGGCGATAGATGTCCATCTCGGGCGTGACGCGGTCGAAGAGGCAGGAGCCGACGAAGAAGCCGTCCTCGTAGCCCTGCATCTTGAAGCCGCGCCCGTCGACCACGAGCTCGGCGCCTTCCGCGACGCCCTTCTCGACCAGCGCCAGGATCTTGTCCTTCGAGGCCTTGGTGACGACCGGGCCGTAATCGGCCGCGCTGTCGGTATAGGGGCCGATCTTCAGCGCCTCGACCTTGGGGATGAGCTTCTGGATCAGGGCGTCGGCCGTCTGCTCCCCGACGGGCACGGCGACCGAGATCGCCATGCAGCGCTCGCCGGCCGAGCCGTAGCCGGCGCCGATCAGCGCGTCGGCCGCCATGTCGAGATCGGCGTCCGGCATGATGATCATGTGGTTCTTGGCGCCGCCGAAGGTCTGGGCGCGCTTGCCGTGCTTCGCGGCCTCGGCATAGACATAGGCGGCGATCGGGGTGGAGCCGACGAAGGACACGGCGCCGATCTCGGGATGCTGGAGGATGCCGTCGACGGCCTCCTTGTCGCCGTTGACGACCTGGAGGATGCCGGCCGGCAGGCCGGCTTCCATCATCAGCTCGGCGAGGCGCATCGGCACGGAGGGATCGCGCTCGGACGGCTTCAGGATGAAGGCGTTGCCGCAGGCGACGGCCGGCGCGAACATCCACATCGGGATCATGGCGGGGAAGTTGAAGGGCGTGATGCCGGCGCCGATGCCGACCGGCTGGCGGATCGAATACATGTCGATGCCGGGGCCGGCGCCCTCGGTGAACTCGCTCTTGATGAGATGCGGGATGCCGCAGACGAATTCGGCGACTTCCATGCCGCGCACGATGTCGCCCTTGGAATCCTCGACCGTCTTGCCGTGTTCGGACGACAGAAGCTCGGCCAGTTCCTGCATGTTCTCGTTGAGAAGCGCGACGAACTTCATGAAGACGCGGGCGCGGCGCTGCGGATTGGTCGCCGCCCATTTCGGCTGCGCGGCGCGGGCGCCGTCGACCGCGCGCTGCAGCTCGTCCTTCGAGGCGAGCGCGACGCGCGCCGTCACCTGGCCGGTGGCCGGGTTGAAGACATCCGCATGGCGTCCGCTGGTGCCGGCGACGCGCGCGCCGTCGATGAAATGCCCGATCTCGGTCATGGCCGTCTCCCGTTCTTGTCCGGTCCAGGGATGAACCGGCAGGGACTTGAAATCAACGCCATCTTCCGCGCATCCGTTGTGCATGGATCGAAGCGCTCGGAGCGGCGATGAACTGGGACGATCTGCGCTTCTTTCTCGCCGTCGCCCGGACGGGCCAGATCCTGGCAGCCTCGCAGCGCCTCGGCGTCAATCATGCGACGGTGGCGCGCCGCATCGACAGCCTGGAGGCCGGTCTCAACGCCAAGCTGCTCCTGCGCCGGCCGACGGGCTGCAGCCTGACCGATGCCGGCGTCGCGCTTCTCGCCTCGGCCGAGCGGATCGAGGCGGAGATGCTGGCGGCGCGCGGCGCGCTCGGCGACCGGGACATCCGCCTCGCCGGCACCGTGCGGGTCGGGGCGCCGGACGGCTTCGGCACCGCCTTTCTCGCCGCGCGGCTCTGGCGTCTGACGGTCGATCATCCCGATCTCGTCATCCAGCTCGTGCCCGTGCCGCGCAGCTTCTCCCTGTCGCAGCGGGAGGCGGATGTGGCGATCACGCTGGAGCGGCCGGCGCAGGGGCGCCTCGTGTCGCGCAAGCTCACCGACTACACGCTCGGCCTTTATGCCAGCGCCGACTATCTGGAACAGCAGGGCCGGCCGCGCGAGTTGCGCGATCTCGCCGCCCATCGCCTCGTCGGCCATGTCGAGGATCTCGTCTATACGAAATCCCTTCACTATGCCGGCGACGTGATGCCGGGCTGGGTGGCCTCCTTCGAGGTCTCCTCCGCCCTCGGCCAGGCTGAGGCGGTGGCGGCAGGCGCCGGGATCGGCATCCTGCACGGCTTCGTCGCACGGCGCGAGGCGGCGCTGACGCGCATCCTGCCGGAGATCGCCATCCGGCGCAGCTACTGGCTGGTGACGCATGAGAGCGCGGCGGCGCTAGCGCCGGTGCGCCATGTGGCGGAAGGGATCGTCGATCTCGTCCGCCGCGAGCGCGCCGCCTTCGGCGACGATGCGCCCTCCCTTGAGGGGCCGCCGGTTGAGGCCGGCGGCCGAGCCGGGTCTCAGACCAAGGTGCCGCCGAGATAGGCTTCCAGCGTCGCGCGCGTGCCCTTCGTCTCGAGCGTCTTCAGCGCATGGGCGAAGCGCGCCTTGAAACGCGGGTCGTCGGCGAGATCGCCGAAGATGTCGCGCAGCTCCAGGAAGGCCTGCGGATCGTCCTTGGCCTTGACCGCCGCCGCGTGCAGCCGGTCGCGATTGACGTCCATGATCTCGATCGGCGCGCCGGAATCCGTCGTGCCGGCGAGATAGCGGCACCAGAGCGCCGAGACGAGCGACAGGCCGACGACGTCCTCGTTGGCGGCCAGCCGGTCGCGCGTCGAGGGCAGGATGAATTTCGGCTGTCGGTTCGAGCCGTCGAGCGCGAGGCGCGGAATGGTGTCGCGCACCTTCGGATTGGAGAAGCGTTCGCGAATGATGCCGAAATAGGCTCGCAGATCCGTGTCCGGCACCGGCGGCACGATCGGGATGATCTCCTCGGTCTCCAGCTTCTCGAGGAAGCGGTCGACCAGCGGCTCCTCCATCGCCTCGTGGACGAGCGGAATGTCCATCAGCGCCGCCGGATAGGCGATGGCCGCATGGCCGCCGTTGAGGATGCGGATCTTCATGTGCTCGTAAGGGGCGACATCCGGCACGAACTGCGCGCCGACCGTCTCGAAGGCGGGGCGGCCGAGCGGGAAATGGTCCTCCACCACCCATTGGCGGAAGCCCTCGCAGAAGACGGGCGCCGCGTCCTCCACCCCGAACTCGGCCTTCAGGAACTCGATCTGCCCGGGATTGGTCGCCGGGGTGATGCGATCGACCATGGCGTTCGGGAAGGCGACATTCGCCTCGATCCAATGGGCGAATTCGGGATCGGACAGCTTGGCGAGGCCGCAAAGCGTCTCGCGCGTCACCTCGCCATTGCTCGGGATGTTGTCGCAGGACATGACGGTGAAAGGCGCGAGGCCGGCGGCGCGGCGGGCCTTCAGGCCGGCGATGATCAGGCCGAACACGGTCTTCGGCGCGTCTGGGTTCCGCCCATCCTCGACCATGGCGGGATGGTTCGGGTCGAAGACGCCCTTCGCCGGATCGAGGAAATAGCCGCCCTCGGTGATGGTCATCGAGACGATGCGGATCTCGGGCGTCGCCAGCCGCGCGATCGTCGTCGCCGGATCGCCGGGCGGCAGGAAGTCGACCATCACGCCGAGGACGGTCGCGGCATTGCGGTCGCGGTCCTGCTCGACCACCGTATAGAGATAGTCCTGCGCCGCCAGACGGTCCTTCATCGCGGCATCGGACGGCAGGACGCCGGCCCCGACGATCGCCCAGTCGCGATTCTCGCCCTTCTGGAACAGTTCGTGGAGATAGACCGCGAGATGGGCGCGGTGGAAATTGCCGACGCCGAAATGCACGATGCCGGGCGAAAGGTCCTCGCGCCGGTAGGTCGGCACCTCGACCTTGCCGAGCGCGGGCAGGGCGGCGAGCGAAAGCTTGGCTGTCATGGCGGTCTCCTCCTCCACGGGCCGCTGCCGGCCCGGCCGAGTTTCGATGGACCATCTGGCGCGCCCGCCGTCAATGGCATTCGCTCGGCCGTTGGGCAATTTCCCACCAAACGAGCGTTTGCCCGTCGGGCGGCGCGCCCTACCAGCCGGGCGGCAGGAAGCGGGCCTGCGGCACGTCCGGCCGGCGCGGCGCGAGATCGCCCGGCGGCCAGGCAAGGCCGGCGAAGGGCGCCGGCCCGCGGTCGAGAAGCGGGCTGTAGAACGGATCGCCCGCGACGACGCCCGCCCAGCGCGCCGCCAGAAGCCGCGCCTCGCGGGCGAGCGAGCCCGGGCGGGGGGCGGGGTCGGCGCCGGGCGCGCGGCGCAGCACGGCATCGGGCGTGACGACCACGCGCCGGCCGAGCGCCTGGAGCTTCAGGCAATAGTCCTCGGCGCCGAGATGATCGGGAAACAGCACCGGATCGAAGCCGCCGAGCGCCAGGAAATCGGCGCGGCGCGTCAACAGGCAGGCGGGTCCCGCCGCCGCCGTCTGCCGCGCGACGAGAAGAGCGTCGCCATAGCCGGGATCGCCCTGGCGCCGGTCGGCGAAGGCGGGAACGGGCGCGCCGGCGGGGCGCAGCACGCGGCCGGCCTCCGTGACGAGGCCGGAGGCGGCGACGATCCGGGGCGCGACGGCGCCGCAATCGCCTTCCGCGAGCCGGGACAGAAGCTCTTCCAGCCAGTCGGGATCGTCTGGCCGCAGCCGCGCGTCGAACAGGCAGACGAGTTCGCTCCCGGCGGCTTCGACGGCGCGGCCGAGCCGGCGGGCCGGCGAGGCGCTCGCGTCGCTTTCCACGGTCTCGACCCCGTCGAGCCGCAGCCGGTCGCGCAAAGCGGCGTCGAGGCCCGTCGCCGCGACGAAAACGGCAAGGCCATGGCGCTTGCGCGTCACCTCCAGCGCCTCCAGCGCGGGCGGAACGAGGCCGGCATCGGAGCCGGGATCGAGGATCAGTCCGAGCGAGGCGGCGGGCGCGGCGCGGCGGACCCGGACCGCCGGCAGCATGGCGTCCGGCCGGGCCGTCACCTCCGCCGCAAGGCCGCGCGCCGCCAGATGATCGCGCGCCGCCGCCGCCAGCGCTTCCGCGACGACCGGCGCCGGCGCGGGCAGGACGAAGCCGCAGCCCGGCATATGGAGATGCGCCCGGCCGCGCGGCCCGGTCCGGTCGAGCGGAAAGAGGAACAGGCGGTGGAGCTCGTCGATGCCCTGCCGGGCGGCCTCCAGCGCGGCGGCGCGGCGGATGGCGAAGAGGCTGGCGCCGAGACCCTGTTCGAGGGCGCGCTCATAATCGAAGGCCGGCAAGGCCAGGAGGTGCGGCTCGCCATCCTCGCCGGCGAAGGCGAGGTCGCCATAGGCGATCACCGCCGTCGGAGCGGCTTCGAGCGCCGCAAGCAGCCGGTCGAGCCCCGCTGGCCGGAGACGGGCGCCGGCCGGAATGAGGACGAGGAACGGGCATTGTTCCGCTTCCGTGCCGAGAAAGCGCAGGAGATCGGCCGGGACGAAGCGCGTCGGCCCGCTTCCCGCCGGCAGAACGGCGCCGATCCAGCCGCCGGCGACGTCGAGCCCCGGCCCGGACAGCGTCTCCTCGGCGCCCGCTTCGCCGATCACGGCGAGGGCGGCGGGGCCGGCCGGCTTGCGCTCCGGCGCGGCGAGCGGAAAGCGGCGGTCCCATTCCGCGAAGGCGGCGAAGGGCACCGCGTCCGGGAAGCTCGCGTCGAAAAGGGCACCGCGCAGCGCCTCGCTCTCGGCCTCCGTTTCGGCGCGGCCGAACAGGTGCTCGCGCAGCGGATCGGCGAAGGCGATCACCGTGACCGGACTGCCGGGCAGGGCGCGGCCCTCGCAGAGGATGTCGATGCGATGCGGCCGGCCATCGGCGAGTTCGCGCGGCAACGTCAGTTCGAAGCCGGGCTCCGGCGTCTCGCGGGCGCCGAAGGCAATGCTCCGCCAGCGGTCGGCCCGCGCCCCGGCGATCCGCGCGCCGTCGGCGAAGGCTTCGATCAGCGGCGGAAAGGCGAAGGCGTCGCGCCGCGCCCAGCCGGCGAGCCGCAATCCGCCCGGCCATTCGACCGCGCCGAGCGGGGCGGCGGAGGCCGCGAAACCGCCCGGCGCCTGGAGATCGAGCGCCTCGCCCACCGGCTCCAGCGTGTTGGCGACGCGCGCCGAGGCTTGCGACAGGGCCGGCAGGGCTTCGGGATCGAGAGAGAAGGCGAAGCCGTGGCAGCCGTCGCCGCCGAGGCCGAAAAGGTCCGGCACGAAGAGTTCCGCCCGGGCCAGGGCCAGCGGCAGACCGTCGAGCAGGAGTTCGACGACGAAGCGGCGATCCGGCTCGGCGGGATCGAAGACATGGCCTTCCAGCACCGTCGCGCCGGTCCGGGCGAAGCGGACGAGCCGGCCCGTCTCAGGCCGGGGCCGGGCTTGGGGCGTTGGGCCGTCCTGGCGCCGCTGCCGGCGGGAGGCGATCAGCGAACCGATCGACGAGCGCGAGGAGGGTGTGTCGGACATGGGCCTTCGGATCGGTCGGGATGGGGTCGGCCGGGGAGGCGGCCAGGAAGGGAAGGCCGGCGTTTGCGGCCAGTGCGGTGCCGTGCCGGGCGAGTTCCGGCGGAGCGGTCAGCGCGAGGGCGCCGTGGCGCCGCGCCGCCGGGCCGATCTCCGCTTCGGCGAGCGGCCCGGTGACGAAGACATTGCCGCGCCCGAGAAGCGCCAGATCGTCCATCGTCCGGCCGAGGACGCAGAGCCGCGCCTCGGGCCGGCGCTCGCGCAACAGGGCGGAGAGCTCGCGCAGGAAGCGGTCCGTCGCCGGGGCGGGCGGGCCGGCGATGACGCCGAGGGTCGGCGGGCGCTGCGGCAGCGGGCGGTCGGAGGATGGCAGGTGCGGAGGAGTCGCGGCGGAGGGCGGAAGGCCGAGCGCCGCCGCCAGCGCCGCCCGCGCCGGCCCCAGCGGATCGGCCGCCGCATAGGCGGCGCATTCCGCCTCGAAGCCCGGAAAGCGCTGGCGCAGCAGGGCGAGGTTGCGCACGGCGAGCGCTCGCTTCGCCGCGCCGAAGGAGCGCGTGCCGTGATGGACGACATAGAGGCCGGGCGCGCAGACATTGCGGAAGCCGGCACGGCGCAGCCGCAGGCAGAATTCGACATCCTCGAAATAGCCGCGCCGATAGGCTTCCGGCATGCCGCCGGCGGCGGCCAGCGCGTCGTGGCGCACGAAGAGGCAGAAGCCCGTGCCGTTCGGCAGATCGACCACCCGCCCGGCATGAAGGCGCGCCGCCGCCGCGTCGATCCGCCGGGCCTCGGCCGGCGTCGGGGCGGGCGCGGCTTCGGCATGGCGAGGAAAGCTCGCATATTCGCCATTGTTGGAGAAGGGCGTCACCGAGCCGATATCGGGGGCCGAATAGGCCGCCTCGGCGAGCCGGGCGAGGGCGCCCTCCGGCAGGATCGCGTCGGCATTGAGCAGGAGAACGTCTCGGGCCGGCCCCAGCGCTTCGAGCCCGCGCCGCACCGCGCCGGCATAGCCGAGATTGGCCGGATTGCGCACGAGGCGGACGCGGCCCGCCGCCGCGAACTCGTCGGCGAGACGCGCGACATCCGGGTCGGGCGAGGCGTCGTCGACGAGGACGACGGCAGCGTTCGGCACGCCCGCCGTCTCGGCGAGGAGGGCGTCGAGGCAGGCGCGCGTCGCCTCTGCGTCGCCATGGACCGGCACGACGATGCCGAGCCCGGCGCGGGCCGGGGGCGTCGCCGGCGGACCGGCACGCGAGCCGCCGAGCGCGCGGGCGCGGCGCGGCCAGAGCCGGTCCTCCAGAAGAAGCGCTTCGCCCTCCCGGAGACGGAAGCGCTCGGGATCGAAGCCGGGGCGCAGGTCGACATGGCAGGCCGCGACGCCTTCGCTAAGGAAAGGCAGGCGGGGATCGCCGACGAGCCTCGTCGTCGTGAGCCCGCCGGGGCCGAGGCAGTCGAGGTCCACCGTGGCGGCGGCCGGCCAGGCGGCGAAGCCGGTCAGCCGGCCGTCCAGACAATCGAGCGCGGCGACGGCCTCGCCCTTGCCGACGAGATGGGAGAGCGCCGCGCGCAAGGCCTCGGTCGAGGCGCCGGGCGCCTCGACGATCCGCCGCGCCGCCGGGTCGCCCGCCCCGAGGCGCAGGGCCGTCAGCGCGACGAAGCCGTCGAGCGGGTCGGCCGCTTCCGCCCGCGCCAGATCCGCCGCCGCCTCGTCCGGCAGGCCGCAGAGCCGCGCGGCGAGGGCGCGAATGGCGAGATCGGCGGCGCGCGGCCGCTCGGCGAGGCGGCAGCGCCGGTCGATCAGCTCGAAGGCGTCGCCCGGCCGGCCGGCGCGCAGGAGGCGCGTCGCGCCGAGCGTCAGCGCCTCGGCATGCCGGGCGGAATCGCCGAAGGGCAGGCTTCGCCAGATCTCCGCCAGGGTCTCCAAGTCGCGTCCGTCGTTCCGTCCGGTGGTGGTTCGACCGCAGCATGACGCCTGTCGCTTTCCGAAGGCTGGCGGCGTTCATGCTTTGCTTGCGACGATTCGAGGTTCCGCTTGGAGACCGGCCCTTGCCGAGGCATCCTTGATCGAAACGCCGAGGATCCGGAGCCCCGACGGCCGATGAGCAGCAAGGACACGGACCAGTCTTCGTCCGGCGACAGCGAGTCCCTCGATTCGAAGGACCGGTCGGGCGGTTCCGGCGCGGCCGGCGTTCTGATGTCGGGCGGCCTTGCCGCCAGCTCGACGCTCTCCAACACGAGCGACGCGAAGGCCGAGAGCGCCGCGGGCGGAACCGCCACGGCGCAGGGACCGGGCGCGGCCGAGCGCGGCGCCGACGGCGCCTCCGCCGCGCGCGGCGAGGGCAACGGCGCCGGCGACACGGCGGCGAGCGGCGGCGGCGGCGCGGCGGCCTCGGGCAGCGGCGCGACGATGAAACAGGCGGCCGGCGGGCTGTCCGGCGGCACCGGCACCGGCATCGGCTCACGCGACTCTTCCGGCGGCAACGGCGCCTCGGCACGCGGCGAAAGCGGCGGCCGGGGCGGGGAGGCGGGCGCGGCGGGGACAGGCTCGGGCGCATCGGCATCCTCGGCCTCGTCCGAAGGCGGCGGCACGGGTTCCGGTTCGTCCGGCGGCGAAGGGTCCGGTTCCGGCACCGGCGAGACTGGCACGGGTTCGGGTGGCGGAGGGGAGAGCGGCGCCTCGAGTGCCACCTCCTCTGGCGGCGGCGGGAGCAGCGGCGACGCCGCGACGGCGGCGGCGAATGGCGGCGGTGCCGGCGGCTCGTCCTCGGACAGCGGTTCGGCCGGCTCGATCGGCACGGCCTCCGCTTCGGGCGGCGGCACCGGCTCGAACGGCGCTTCGCCCTTCTCGGCCGGCTCCACGACCCATGGCGCGGCGGATGGTCCGGCCTCGATCCTCTCCAGCCCGATCGGCGCGACGTCGGGCGGCGACGCCTTCAGCCCGGTCACGCCGGTCTGCTTCTGCCCCGGCACGCTGATCGCGACGCCGTCCGGCGCGGTGGCGGTGGAGGATCTGCGGCCCGGCGATCAGGTCCGCCTCGCGGACGGGGGCGCCGAGACCGTGCGCTGGATCGGCCGGCAGACAGTGGAGGCCGGAACGGGCGATCCGCTCCGCACCCTGCCGATCCGCATCCGCGCCGGGGCGATCGCGCCGGGCGTGCCGGCGCGCGACCTTCGCCTGTCGCCGGATCATGCCGTCGCCATCGACGGCGTCCTCATCCATGCCGGCGCGCTGGTCGACGGCACCGCCGTGCTGCGCGAACGGGACGGGCCGGCCCGGCTGCGCTATTTCCATATCGAACTGCCCCGCCATGCGCTGGTGCTGGCCGAGGGGCTGGCGGCCGAGAGTTTCGTCGACAATCCCGAGCGGCTCGCCTTCGACAATTGGGCGGAGCGCGAGGCGCTGGAGGACGGCGCGCGGGCGATCGCCGAGATGGACCTGCCGCGCGCGAAATCCGCCCGCCAGGTGCCGGGCGCGATCCGTCGGCGCCTTGCCGCGCGCCGGGCGCTGTTGCCTCAGGCCGAGCGCGCCCTCGTCGCCTGAGGCCGGGCGCGGCCGAAGGCGGTGCGGCTCCAATGCCGCTCCGTCGCCTTATAGGCCGCGAGGCAGTGGATGGCGGAAAAGCGCAGGAATTCGGACCGGTCGAGAAGCACGAAGCCGGCCTCGATCTCCGGCCGCGTCGCCAGACTCTCTGCGGCGGCGCGGGTGAGGAGGCCGGGGCCGGTGGCGAGCCAGAGAATGTCCGCGTCGCCCCGATTGACGGCGGCGACGGCCAGTTCCAGCGCGCGGCCGAGAATCGGATGGCCGGGCGTCGCCGCGACGAAATTGTTGCCGAGCGAGCCGAGATCCTCCTGATAGGCGACGAAGCCGCGCTCCGGCCCGACCAGCGGCGCGATGGCGCGCAGACACCGGTCGTCCGCGTCGGCATAGACGCCGCCTTCCGCGAAGAGGAGGGCGAGCCGGAAGAGATCGGCCTTCATCGCCGGTTCGGGCGCCCGGTCGAAGGCGGCGAGAGCCCCCGGAACAGGGCTCCCGTGCAAGACCTCGCGCGCGCTCGCCGCGTTCCAGAGGCGATGCTCGAAGCCTGCATTCAGGGTTTGCCAGGAGGCGATATAGGCCTGGAGATCGGGCGGCGGCACCGCTTCGTCCCAATATTGGTGGATCGTCGGCGGGATCGCCGAGCCCACGGGCGCGGGACGGGCGGGACGCGCCGCGCGCCGGCGCTCGATGAAGAACTGCACCGCCGCCGCCGTGCTGTCCGGCGCTGCGCGGACGATCGCGGCAAGGCGCGCGAGGCGCTCGCCGGGCGGATGGGCGAGGGCCGTCCGCAAGTCCGCCAGCACCTCGGCATCCAGGCGGAATTCGTCGAGGAGCTGGCCGTAATGGCTCTGCGACCGGTTCGCCGACTTGCCCTTCAGGGCGCTCGCGCCGGCTTCGAGCGCGGCGAGACCGTCGAGGTGGCGGGCGGCGCGGTCGAGATCGAGGGCGAGCAGCGCGGCATGGACGAGCCGGTTGCGCGGCCAGCCGTCGCCGGGCAGCGCGGCCACCGCCGCCTCGCCCCGGCGGATCGCCTCCGCGAAGTCCCAGCGCTGGGCCGCGAGAAGCGACAGATGGAACTGGCGGCGGCCCTCCGCCGGACCGTCGCCGGAGCGGGGGGCATCCAGAAGTGCCTCGGCCGCCTGCCATTCGCCTGCCTCGATCCGCGCGCCGGCTTCGGCGAGACGGAGGCCGACATGATGCGGGAAGGCGGCGCGGGCGCGCTCGATCGCCTGGCGCGCCTCGTCCGGCGCGCCGATCTGGCGCAGGAGTTCGGCACGGGCGAGGGCGATCTCGGGCCGCGGGCCGAAGCGCGCCTCCGCCCCGTCGAAGAGCGCGAGGCCCGCAGCCGCCGCGCCGCCGAGGGCGCGCAGCCGGGCAAGCGCCAGCCAGGGCCAGAGCCGCGCCGGATCGAGGCTCGTCACCCGCGCGAGGCAGCGCTCCGCGTCCGCCAGATCGTCGCGAAGGAGCGCCCGCCGCGCCAGGGCTTCGAGAAGCGCCGGATGGTCCGGCGCGCGCCGCTCCGCCTCGGCGAGACGCGCCTCGGCTTCCTCCGCCCGGCCGGCCCGAAGCCAGTCGTCCGAAGCCTCGACCAGCGCCTCGACGAAGTCTGGAAAGCGCGCGGCGACCGCGTCGAAGGCGGCGGCGGCCCCTGGCCAGTCGCCCGCCGCCCGGCGGACGAGGCCTTCCGCCATCCGCGCGGCCCGGAGGCGCGGCGAGGCGTCCGGCACCGTCGCGAGCACCTCGCGCGCCCCGGACCAGTCGCCGCCGTCGCGCAGGAGCGCGGCGAGTTCGAGCTGGGCGAAGCCCTCCGCCGGATCGAGGCGGATCGCCTCGGCATAGAGCCGGCGCGCCGGCTCGGCATCGCCCCGCTCGCGGGCGATGGCGGCCTTGCCGATCAGCGCCCAGGCAAAGCCCGGCCGCGCGGCGAGCGCCCGGTCGTAGAAGGTCTCGGCCTCCGCGAGATGTCCCCGCTCGCGCCGGTCGTCGCCGAGCGCGAGGAGGAGGCGCGGATGGTCCGGCAGGGTCGCCTCGGCCTCGGCGAGGAGGGGGCGCGCCGCTTCCGGTCCCTGGCTCCGGCGCAGCAGCTGATGGAGTTCGAGCCGGATTTCGACCGCGCCCGTCGCGTCCCCGGCGCCGATCGCCAGCGCGGCGCGCAGGTGACGCTCCGCCGTCGCCGTCTCGCCGTCGTGAAGGGCGAGGCGCGCGAGGCGGCGATAGGCCTCGCCGCAATCCGGCCGGGTGACGAGAAGGCGGGCGAGGAGGGTGCGGGCGGCTTCCCGTTCGGCCGAAGCCTCCAGGATGTCGGCGCGTTCGAGGAGACCCGGCAGGAAGTCGGAATGGCGGGTGGCGAGGTCGCGCGCCGCTCCTCCCGCCTCGGCGAGGCGGCCGAGCGCGCGGAAGGCGGCGATGCGATCGAGCGCGAACCAGGGGTCTTCCGGGCGCAGCCGCGCCGCCGCCTCGAACCAGACGAGAGCCTCCTCGGCCGCGCCGCGCTGGCGGGCGATCTGGCCGAGGCCGCGCAGGGCATGGGCGCCGGGACCCGCCGCCGCGACAGCGCGATAGTCCGCCTCCGCCTCGTCCAGGCGGCCGAGCGCCTGGCATTCGGCGGCGGCGTCCTGGCGGTTCCACAGGTCGCGGGGATCGGCCGTTGCCGCCGTGCGGAACGCGCCGAGCGCCGCCTCCCGTTCGCCGCGCCGGCGCGCGAGAAGACCGAGCGTGCGATGGGCCGGCGCGAAGCCGGGCGCGGCGTCGAGAAGGTCGCGCGCCTCGCCTTCCGCCGCGTCGATGCGGCCGAGGGCGAGGAGTTCAAGGGCGATGTCGTTGCGGTTCCAGCGCTCGGCCGCGTCCAGCCGGGTGGCCTCCCGGAAGGCGGCGAGCGCCGACTCGCGCCGGCCGTCCTGGCGCGCCGCCAGGCCCAGCCGCCGCCATTCCGCAAAGCTCGCTCCTGCCTCCATCCGCCGCCGACCCGTTCCTGCCGTCCGGCGTCAGTCTGCAACGCCGCAGGTTAAATGTTGTAGACCGTGTCCTTGAAATGCAGATGCTCGACATTGCTCAGCGTCGCGCTGTAGCCGTCGTCGAAGCTCACCACTGTCGAGTGGTCGGATGTCGCGAAATGCGCGTCGGCGAAGGAGCGGTCCTCGAAGCTGACGGTGTTGTCGCCGCCGCCGCCATCCACCGTGTCGTGGCCGGTGCCGCCATGGGCGATGGCGAAGATGTCCGATCCGTCGCCGCCGACCAGGCTGTCGCCCATGCCATAGGTGAAGAAGCTGTTGTCGCCCGCCCCGCCGGACAGGGTGGCGTGGCCGCCCATCGAGCCGAAGATCGAATCGTCGCCGGCCCCGGCGAAGACCTGGGCGGGGGCGCCGGTCAGGTCGTGCAGCGTGATCGTGTCGTTGCCGGCGCCGCCATAGATGGTCGAATGCGTGCCGTAGACGTCGATCTTCGCGGCATGGGCGGAGGCCGAGCCGTCGATCGTGTCGTGCGAGCCGCGCGCCACCACGACGTCGCCATCGGTCTGGATCAGCGAATGGCCGCCGGTCTCGGTGATCTCTGCCCCGCCGCCATGGATCGTGTCGAAGCCGCCTTCGGCGCGGATCGTGTCGGCGCCGCCGATGCCGGCATGGATCTCGGTATGGCCGTTCGCGCCGCCGACGAGGACGCTGGAGCCGCTGCCCCAGAGCGTGTCCATGCCGTTGCCGCCGACGAGCGTATCCATGCCGCCGGAGGCGAAGAACGCGTGATGGCCGCCCTCGGTGCCGCCCGACAGGACGTCGTTGCCGGCGCCGCCATGGAGGGCGCCGGTGCCGCCGCCGGCCGTGATGGAATTGCCGGCGTCGCTGGCGAAGACCGTGTCGTCGCCCGAGCCGGCGAGCTCGACCGTGCCCGCATTGCCGAGCACCACCGCGACGGAATGGCCGCCATCGTCGATATGCACATGGCCGCCATCGCCGATCGCGGCGACGATCGCCTTGTCGCCGTCGGCGGCGGTGATGCTGGCGGCGTCGCTCGCATGGATGCCGGGCTCGCCGGTGCCGTTGAGCCCGAGATCGGCGAGGACGCGGTTGATATGGTCCATCGCCTCCTGCGAGAGCGAGGAGAGCGGCGCGCCGTCGGAACTCGAATAGATCTCAGCCATGGCGCGCGGTCAGCGCCGCCCGGGCGCTCATGCCGCCTCGGCGTCGGAGGGCGCGCGGCGGAAGACGCGCAGGCGCGAGGCGGTCCTGGCCGCCGTTTCGGGAAGCGGCGCCTCGCCGGCACCCGTCGCGGCGCTCGTCAGATCGAGCCGCAGGCCGACCAGCGGGTCGAGCGGCGAGGGGCCGACGAGCTCGATCTCGCGCCCGCTCCGCTTGAGCGGCGCCGCGCCGAGAAACAGCGCCTCCGCCTGGAGCGCGAGACGGGGCGACGCCTCCTCCTTCAGACGGATGCGTAGGCCGATCAGCGGCGCCGCCTTGCCGCGCGAGCCGGCATAGGCGCCGTCCGGGAACCAGCCCGACCAGCCGCCGGTGCGCCCGCCGGTCGCCACCTGATATTCGAGCGGCATCGCGCCGCCGACGAGGCGGATCTCCAGGCCCTCGATCCGGCCCGGCGCCTCCGGGCCGCCGATCCAGGCGCCACGGCCGGCGGAAACGTCGCCGCGCTGCGAGACATGGGCGCGGATGAGGAACTCGGCGCCGCCTTCCGGCAGCTCGCTGCGCGACGGGCCGCCGCGCGCCACCAGCGGGCGCGGCGCCTCGACGCGGGCAAGTTCGACCTCGGCTGAAAGGCTGCCGCCGGGCATCGCCGCCGCCACCTGAAGTTCGAGGGTGCCGTCCGCCTCCGCCAGGACGACCATGCCGCGGCCGGGGCCGGACAGGAGGCCGAAGGTCTCGCCCGGCGCCGGCACCAGGAAGATGCCGGGCGAGGCGGCGAGAACGCGCACCACGGGAGCGGCTTCGAGGGAAAGGGCGAAGGCCGGATCGAAGCGATAGGTGAGCGTGTGGAGGCCTCGCTCCACCGCGAGGCTCGCCCGCCGCTCCTCCGTTCCGCTCGTCTGCCTCGCATCGCTCATGCCCGCATTTCAGTCCGTAGGCGGCCACAAAGCAAGTTAACCAAGAATGACTTTGGAATCGGGCTGAACGCCGACTTAAGAGAAGTCGTCCGGCTGTCTCAGTTCGGCGCGCGGGCCGCCGCGACCTCGGCGGCCTCGCCGGCGCCCTCGACCGCGCGCGTCCTGGCGGCGGCGCGCTCGGCATAGCGCCGCGCCAGCGTCGCGCAGACGAAGAGCTGGATCTGGTGGAAGATCATCAGCGGCAGCACGGTGAGGCTGACGGCCGAGGCCGGAAACAGGATCGTCGCCATCGGGATGCCGCTCGCCATGCTCTTCTTCGAGCCGCAGAAGACGATGGCGATCTCGTCCGGCGTCGAGAAGCCGAGCCTGCGGCTGAGCAGCGTCGTCGCGGCGATGACGACGGCGAGCATCAGCGTGTCGAGGAGGATGATCGCGGTGAGGTCGCCGAGCGAGACCTCCGTCCAGACGCCGGCCACCATGCCGGCGCTGAAGGCGGCATAGACGACGAAGAGGATCGAGCCGCGATCGACATAGGAGGTCAGCGTCTTGTGGCGGAGGAGCCAGGCGCCGATCAGCGGCCGCATCGCTTGGCCGACGACGAAGGGCAGGAGGATCTGCAAGCCGATATCCTCGATGGAGGAAAGGGCGAAGCCCGAGCCCGCCGTCGGGATGAGAAGCGCCACGAGGAGCGGCGTCAGCACCACACCCACGAGATTGGAGACCGAGGCACTGCACAGCGCCGCCGGCACGTTGCCGCCGGCGATCGAGGTGAAGGCGATCGAGGACTGCACCGTGGAGGGCAGGAGGCTGAGGAAGAGGAGGCCCGTCACCATGTCGTCCGGCAGAAGCGCGCCGGCCCCGGCGCTGACGGCGAGACCGATCAGCGGAAAGAGCAGGAAGGTCGAGGCGAAGACCAGCGATTGCAGGCGCCAATGGGCGAGGCCCGCCCAGATCGCGGAGGGCGCGAGCCGCGCGCCGTAGAGGAAGAAGAGCAGCGCGACCGCCACCGTCACCGCGATATCCGCCACCGACGCCCCGACCCCGCGCGCCGGAAAGAGCGCGGCGAGGACGACGGTGCCGGTGAGCAGCAGGAGATAGGGATCGACGAAGCGGCGGAGCTTGGGCATGGGGCGTTCCCGGAAAAGGCGCGGGCGATGGCGTGAGACATGCGCGAAGGATTGGCTATCGACAATCCGCATGGTGATGATTTCGGTCATCATGGAGCGTGATGAGCGATGGACTTCCTGGCCCCCGACCTTCTGCAGGCGCTCGTCGCCGTCGCCGAAACCGGCAGCTTCACGGCGGCGGCCCGCCGGCTCGGCCTACGGCAATCGACGGTCAGCCAGCGGGTGCGGCGGCTGGAGGCCGAAACCGGCCGCCGGCTCTTCGATCGCGACACGCATCGCGTCGCCCTGACGCCGGCCGGCGAGGCGGTGCTCGACCATGCCCGGCGCATCCTGGCGCTGAACGAGCGGCTGCAACTGCATCTCGCCGGCGTGTCGCTGCGCGGCCGGCTGCGCTTCGGCGCCTCGGAGGATTTCGTCCTGTCCGCCCTGCCGGACGTCCTCGCCGCCTTCATCCGGCGCCATCCCGAGGTCGATCTGGAACTGACCGCCGGGCTCAGCGAGACGTTGCGCCAGAGCTTCGATGCCGGCGCGCTCGACGTGATCCTCGTCAAGCGCGGCGCGCGCGACCGGGGCGGGCGGCTCGCCTGGCAGGAGCCCGCCGCCTGGGTCGGCAGGCCGGATCTCGATCCCGATCCCGGCGAGCCGCTACCGCTTCTCCTCTACCCGCCGCCGAGCATCACGCGGGCGATGGCGCTCGACGCGCTCGACCGCGCCGGCCGGTCCTGGCGCGTCGCCTTCACCAGCGGCAGCCTCAGCGCGCTCAGCGCCGCCGCCCGCGCCGGGATCGGCGTGATGCCCCATTCGGCCCGGCTCATTCCGCCGGGGCTCGGCATCCTGCCCGACAAGGGCGGCCTGCCGAAGCTCGCCGATCTCGACTTCGTCGTTCTCGGGCCGGGCGGCCGCCAGCCGGTGGCGGAGGCGCTGATCGCCGCCATCCTGCAATGGTCGGCGAGCGGGCGGGGGCGTCCCGCCCTCGACGCCGGCCCGCGCTGAGCCCGCCCCTTTTCCTCAGTTTGGAATCATTCTAAATAAGGGATTCTGCAAAGGATCGCTCCATGCGCCTGTTCTCCTTCGGCCGCCGCCGCTTCGCCGATCTTTCCGAACGCGAGATCCTCGCCCTCGCCATTTCCGCCGAGGAGGACGACGGCCGCATCTACGCGACCTATGCCGGGCGGCTGGAGGCGGACTATCCCGCCTCGGCGGCGGTGTTCCGCGCGATGGAGCGGGAGGAGGACGGCCACCGCCGCGCCCTCATCGCCGAGCACGAGCGCCGCTTCGGTCCGACCATTCCCCTGATCCGGCGCGAGCATGTCGCCGACTATGTCGGCCGGCGGCCGGTCTGGCTGGTCGACAATCTCGGCATCGAGCGCATCCGCGCCGAGGCCGAGCGGATGGAGGAGGACGCGGCGCGCTTCTACGAGGCGGCGGCGCAGCGCACGGGCGATGCCGGCACGCGCCGGCTGCTCGGCGATCTGGCGCGGGCCGAACGCACCCATCGCGATCGGGCCGAGGCGCTGGAACAGGAGCATCTGCCGCCGGAAGCGCGGGCGGAGGAGGCAAAGGCGGCGCGGCGCCAGCTCATCCTCACCCTGGTGCAGCCGGGCCTTGCCGGGCTGATGGACGGCTCGGTCTCGACGCTGGCGCCGATCTTCGCCACGGCCTTCGCGACGCGCGATCCCGGCACGACCCTGACCGTCGGCCTCGCCGCCGCGATCGGCGCCGGCATTTCCATGGGCTTCACCGAGGCGGCGCATGACGACGGCAAGCTGTCGGGTCGCGGCTCGCCGTTGAAGCGCGGCCTCGCCACCGGCCTGATGACCACGATCGGCGGGCTCGGCCATGCGCTGCCCTATCTCATCCGGGATTTCTGGACGGCGACGGCCGTCGCCTTCGTCGTCGTCTTCCTCGAACTCTGGGCGATCGTCTGGATCCAGAACCGCTTCATGGAAACGCCGGTGCTCCGGGCGACGGTGCAGGTCGTGCTCGGCGGCGCCCTCGTCCTCGTCGCCGGCATCCTGATCGGCGGCGGCTGACGGATTTTTCGCGCGTCCGCCGGCTGCGCGGCCTCCGCCCCCTCCCTATATCCGTTGGAGGCCCGCCGGGAAGGCGCGGGCGCAGGGCGTGGCGTCGGGTTCAGTCGGAATGTCGAATCATCTGATCGCGGGAGGAGAAGGGACGCAGGAAGCCGCGCCGCGCCGCGTCCGCGCGATCGGCCTTCTTGCCCGCAAGGCCGAGCGTTCGCCCTCCCATGCCTTCGACCTGGCGAGGGCCTGGAGCCCGACGAAGCTCGACCGCCGGATCGAGGCGCTGACCTCGGCCGAGCCGGGGCGGAGCGGCCTCGTCCTCCTCTCGTCCAATCTCGACGCCTTCGCCGCGCGCGCCCTTTCGGCGCGGGCCGCCGGGCGCAGCCTCGACCTCATGTACTATATCTGGCACGGCGATCTCACCGGGCGGCTTCTCGCCGGGGAGGTGCTGGAAGCCGCCGATCGCGGCGTGCGCGTGCGACTTCTTCTCGACGATCTCGGCGTCGCCGGCGATGACAAGGCCATGCTGGCGCTCGACAGCCATCCGAACATCCAGCTCCGGCTGTTCAATCCGACGCGCGCGCGATCCAATCCCCTGCGCCGCTGGGGCGAGATGATCCTCCGGGCCTGGAGCATCAACCGGCGCATGCACAACAAGGCTTGGATCGCGGACGGGCGGATCGCCATCGTCGGCGGCCGCAATGTCGGCGACGAATATTACGACGCCTCGGAGGATTCGAACTTCCGCGACCTCGATCTTCTCGCCATGGGGCCGGTGCTGCGCGACAGCGAGCGCGTCTTCGACACCTATTGGAACAGCGGTCTCGCCCTGCCGATCGGCAAGCTGGCCAAGGGCATCCGGCCGCGCCTGCGGCACCTGCGCAGCGCCCTCAAGCGTCTCGCCGGCTCGGACGAGGCGCGGCCCTATATCGAGCGCCTGCACGAGCACATGTCGATGGAGAACCTCCTCGACCAGCGCCACATCCACTGGTGCGACCGGGTGGAACTCGTCGCCGACGCGCCGGCCAAGGCCGAGGGGCGGACGGGCGACAACGGGCCGATGCGGCGCCTCCTGCCGGTGATCGCCGGCGCGACATCCCGCGTCGAGATCACCTCGCCCTATTTCATTCCGGGCGAGGAGGGCGTCGAGACGCTCTCCGCCCTCGCGCGTCGCGGCGTCGCGGTGTCGGTCCTGACCAATTCGCTCGCCGCCACCGATGTCGCGGCAGTGCATGGCGGCTACGCGCCCTATCGACTGCCGCTGCTCGGCGCCGGCATCCGCCTGTTCGAGCTGAAGCAGGACGGCCGCTCGCCGCGCCTCAGCCTGCGCGGTTCCAGCCGGGCGAGCCTCCACACCAAGGCCTTCACCGTCGATGACCGGCGCGGCTTCATCGGCTCCCTGAACTTCGATCCGCGCTCGCGCTCGCTCAACACCGAGATGGGTCTCATCTTCGACCATCCCGAACTGGTGCGGCGGATGCGCGACCTGTTCGAGGAGGAGACCTCGCCGGGCATGAGCTACGCCCTCGGCCTCGATGCCGAGGGTGCGATCGTCTGGCGCTCGGAGGATGCGGCGGGTTCCGAGACGCGTCACCGCCACGAGCCGCGCGCGACGCTCGGACGACGCCTCGTCGCCAGGGCCGTCGGCTGGCTGCCGCTCGAATCGCAGCTCTGATACGATCCCGGTTTCGTAGAGACCCGCTCAGCTTATCGCTTCGTCATCCCGGCCTTGAGCCGGGATCCATTCCAAACCGATCGGGGCAGGACGGGAGCGATGCGGACGGTATACTATCTCCAACCTTATCCATGCGGTCTTGCCGAGGCATGGATCCCGGCTCGAGGCCGGGATGACGAGGCTGAAACGGCGTCGCCAAAGATCAACGCATCAGTGCGCCCGTAGGATCTGCCTTCGGGCGGCTCGGCCGATGCAGGCCCGAGCCGGTGTCGCGGCCTCGCCTTTTCCCGAGCCGGGAGAAGGTGCCGGCAGGCGGATGAGGGAGCGAAGGGGCGCACGCTTCCGCAGGAAGGCCGCCCGGCATCTCCCCATCCGGTTCGCTCGCGGAGCCGGCCGGTGGAATTTCGATCCCCGCGCACAAAATTTCGAAAGGCGGATGACGGGCGGGGCGACGGATCGCTTGCCGCGCCCATGTCCTCGCCATGGATCATGATTTCGGGGATGCGAATGAACAGGCGGGCTCTCGGACGACGGTCGGGGATCGATCTTTCCAGCGCGGCGCTCGGGCTTCTGTCCGGCGGGCTCCTGGCCTTTGCCGGCTTCTGGGCGGGCCGGGGCGGCGCCGAGGCGGACCGCGTTTTCGATGAGCCCGGCGAGCGCTCGGTCGGGCCGCTCGCCGCCGCCGAGACGGGGCGGGGCCGGCATGCCGGCACGCCGCGCGAGATCCCGGCGAAGGGTTGGCGCGACATCCTCTGGCGGACCTTCGGCGAGTTCTCCGACGATCGCCTGCTGCTCGTCTCGGCCGGCGTCACCTTCTACGTCCTGCTCGCCCTGTTTCCGGCGATCACGGCGCTGATCTCGATCTACGGCCTTTTCACCGATCCGGTCGCGATCAACGAACAGCTTCAGGGCCTTGCCGGCATCCTGCCCGGCGGCGCCGTTTCGATCATCGGCGAGCAGATGCAGCGCGTCACCGCCCATAGCGACGGCAAGCTCGGCTTCGGCATGATCTTCGGCCTCGGCCTCGCGCTGTGGAGCGCCAATGCCGGCATGAAGACGCTCTTCGACGCGCTGAACATTGTCTACGAGGAAGAGGAGAAGCGCGGCTTCGTTCGCCTGACCCTCGTCTCGCTCGCCTTCACGCTCGGCACGCTGGTCTTCCTCGTCCTGGCGCTGTCGGGCATCGTCGTTCTGCCGGTGGCGCTTAAATTTGTCGGCCTCGGCGGGCTGGAAAGCTGGCTGCTCCTTCTGCGCTGGCCCGTCCTTCTCGTCGTCGTCGCGGCGGGGCTGAGCCTCATCTACCGCGTCGGGCCGAGCCGGAGACCGGCGAAATGGCGCTGGCTGACCTGGGGCAGCGCGCTCGCCGCCGTACTCTGGAGCCTCTTCTCCATCCTGTTCTCCTGGTATGTCCAGAATTTCGGCAATTACGACGAGACCTACGGCTCGCTCGGCGCGGCGATCGGCTTCATGACCTGGATCTGGATCTCGACCGTCGTCGTTCTCCTCGGCGCCGAACTGAATGCCGAGATCGAGCACCAGACCGCCGAGGATTCGACGGCGAAATCGCCCCGGCCGATGGGCCAGCGCGGCGCCGAGATGGCCGATACGCTGGGCGAGGCCCGGTGAGGATGATCCTCTACGATCATCCCCTGTCCTCCTATGCGCAGAAGGTGAAGATCGCTCTGCGCGAGAAGGGGCTCGATTTCGGCTGCGTCCTGCCCGAGGATTTCGGCACGGGGCGACACGACACCGCTTTCGCCGCCGCCAATCCGCGCTCGGAGGTTCCCGTGCTTCTCGTGGAGGAGGGGGCGGCGATCTTCGAGTCGACCATCATCCTCGAATATGTCGAGGAGCGCTGGCCGGAGCCGCCGCTTCGCCCGGCCGATCCGCTGGCGCGGGCCGAGGCGCGGATGACCGAGGAGATCTGCGACAGCCATTACGAGGCGGTGAACTGGGGCTATGGCGAGCTTCTCTGGTTCCGGCGCGCCGAGGGCGCCCTGGCCGAGCGCCTGACGGCGGCCGTTCGTCGCGATACGGCGCGGCTTCAGGACTGGCTCGCCGCCCGGCTCGGCGCGGCGGACTGGTTCGGCGGCGAGCGCTTCGGCTGGTCGGACGCGGCCGTCGCTCCGATGCTCAACCGCTCCGTCCATTACGGCTTCGGCCCGCCGCCCGGCTCGGCGCTGGCGCGCTGGCACGAGCGTGTCCGCCGGCGCCCGGCCGTCGCCGAGACCTTCGCCGAATTCGACGCGGCCGCCGCGCGGATGGCGGCCGCCGCCGACCATTACCGCACCGGCGGACGGCGGCGCGAATATCGCGACCATCGCCTGGAATGGATGATCCGCTCCGGCGGGATCGACATCGTCGCGGCGGGTCTTGAGAACGACAATATCCGCTTTTCCTGGCCGGGCTGAATGGCCGGCGCCAAGCCCGCCCGCCATCCGGTGACGCCCGACGGGCGCTATTTCGTCGTGCGCGGCCGGCTCTGGCGCATGGCGGATCCCACGCTGCCGGACGAGCGGCGGCAGGATCTCGTCAAGGAGCTGATGCGGGCGCGCCGCGCCGTCGCCACCGCCCGGCGGAACGAGGACGGCGAGGCCGAGGCGGCGGCGCATGCCGCCGTCGACGCCGCCAAGCGCGCGCTCGGCGAGCGCGGCCCCGTCTGGTGGCGGGACGGCGCTCCCGATCTCAACCGGCACATGGCGCGCAACACGCCCTATGCCGGCTGGTATGCCGGACTCGCCGAATGATATCGGCGCGCTTATGCGTTGATCCTGGCTACCTCCGTCTCAGCTTCGTCATCCCGGGCCTGACCCGGGATCCATGCCTTTATGGAACTGCATGGATAAGGGTGGAGATGCGCGTCCTTCCGCATCGGTTTCGACCTGTCATGGCCGGCTTGGAATGGGTCCCGGCTCAAGGCCGGGATGACGATGCGGTGAGGTGGGCGGATCTCCTCGAAGGCGCGATGGTATGAGGCCTCGCTAGAGCAGCTTGTCGAGCGTGATCGGCAGGTCGCGGATGCGCTTGCCGGTGGCGTTGAACACGGCATTGGCGACCGCCGCGCCGACGCCGGTGATGCCGATCTCGCCGACGCCATGGGCGCCCATCGGCGTGTGCGGATCGGGAATGTCGGTCCAGATCACGTCGATCGCCGGCACGTCGAGATGCACGGGCACATGATATTCGGCAAGGCTCGGATTCATGATGCGGCCGGTGCGCTCGTCGAACTGCGTTTCCTCCATCAGCGCGAGGCCGAGGCCCATGATGATGCCGCCCCGGAACTGGCTGGCGGCGGTCTTGGCGTTGAGGATGCGCCCGCAGTCGAAGGAGCCGAGGAAGCGCGACACCCGCACCTCGCCGGTGACGGCGTTCACCTTCACCTCGGCGAACATCGCGCCGTAGGAATGCATCGACCAGTGCTGGGTTTCCAGCGGCTGCGACCCTTCGGCCTCGACCACTAGGTCCTCGCGTCCGGCGCGCATCAGGATCGAGGCATAGCTTTCGCGACGTTCCGGCTCGTCCAGCTTGGCGAGGCCGCCGTCGAGACCGCCGACCTCGTCCGCCTTCAGGCCGGCGAGCGGCGTGTCGTTGCCGGCAAGCGTCAGGAGCTCCTCGACGAGCTTGCGATGCGCCGCGATCACCGCCGCGCCGATCGCGGCGGTCTGCTGCGAGCCGCCGGCGAGGATGGTGCCGGGTAGCGTGGAATCGCCATAGGCGAAGGAGACGTGATCGAGCGGCAGGCCGAGCCGCTCGGCGGCGATCTGCGTCTGCACCGTCGCCGTGCCCATGCCCATCTCGTGGGCGGCGACCGCGACATGCGCCCGCCCGTCGCGCCCCAGCCGGATCCGCGCGGCGCCGCCCGGCATGCGGTAATAGGGATAGGTCGCCGTGGCGCAGCCCATGCCGACCAGCCACTCGCCCTCCCGGCGCGCGCCGGGGCTCGGGTGTCGCTCGTTCCAGCCGAAGCGCTCCGCCCCCGCCCGATAGGCGGCGACGATGTTGCGGGAGGAGAAAGGCGTGCCTTCGAGCGGGTCCTTGTCCGGCTCGTTGCGGATGCGCAGTTCGATCGGGTCCATTCCCAGTTCGACGGCCAGCTCGTCCATGGCGCATTCCAGCGCGAAGGTGCCGACCGCCTCGCCCGGCGCCCGCATGAAGGTGT
The DNA here is from genome assembly GCF_014642635.1 of Aureimonas endophytica. Lineage (GTDB taxonomy): Bacteria > Pseudomonadota > Alphaproteobacteria > Rhizobiales > Rhizobiaceae > Plantimonas > Plantimonas endophytica. The sequence goes on along the minus strand of NZ_BMIQ01000006.1, from coordinate 267,985 downwards.
TGGCGACCATGTCCAGCGTCGCGACCTCGACATCGAGCTCGAAGGTCCTGGCGGCATAGGCGCCGCGCGTCGCGAGGATGAAGGGCTCGGGCAGGGCGTTATGCGCCGTCATCGCCACCGTGCCGGTATGGATGACGGCCTGAAGTCGCCCCTCGCCATCGGCGCCGAGCGCGACGCGCTGTTCCGTGACGGTGCGCCCGCCGACGATGCGGTAGACGCCCTCGCGCGACAGGACGATGCGGACCGGCCGGCCCGCGAGGCGCGCCGCCGCCGCCGCCAGGACCTGATGCGGCCAGAGCGTCTTCGAGCCGAAGCCGCCGCCGACATAGGGCGAGGTGACATGGACCTGCGCCTCGTCGAGGCCGAAGACCTGGGCGACCGACCAGGCGGTATGGCCGACCGCCTGCGTCGCGTCGTGGATGCGCAGCCGGTCGCCCTGCCAATGGACCGTCGCCGCGTGGAGCTCGATCGGGTTGTGATTGTGGCGCGGCGTCGTATAGACGGCATCGACCTTGTGGGGCGCGGCGGCGAGCGCGCCCGCCGCGTCGCCGACCTTCGTGCCGAGCGGCTGGCCCATGAACAGGCCGGGCGTCGTGCCCTTGGCCTTCGCCGCCGCGAAGGACGTCATGGCCGGGGCTGTCTCGTAGCGCGCCTCGATCAGCGAGACGGCGTGATCGGCCTCCTCCTGGCTTTCGGCGAGGACCAGCGCGACGGGCTGGCCGTTCCAGTGGATCTCCGCATCCTGCATGATCGGCAGGCTGCTGCCGCCCGCCGCCTTTTCGGCGGTCATGAACAGCGGCATCGGCTTCATGCGCGGTGCGTTGCGATGCGTCATCACCAGGACGACGCCCGGCGCGGCTTCCGCCGCGCCCGTTTCCAGATGGACAATGCGGCCCTTCGCGATAGTCGAATAGGCGAGCGCGGCATAGACGAGGCCGTCCATCGGCATCTCGGCGGCGAAGCGTGCCGCGCCCTGAACCTTCAGCGGGCCGTCGATGCGCGAGATCGGGGCGCCGACGAGCCCGTGCTTCTGCCGGCTCAGCGGGTCCGGCTCGCCGCCGGGCATCCAGCTGTCCGGCGCGAGCTGCACGGCCTTCTTCATCACCGCCTGGGCCGCGCCGCGGATGAGATTGCTCATGTCCGGTCTCCCGCGAGATTGGCGAGCACCGCGACGATCGTGCGCGCGGCGAGCTCGATCTTGAAGCCGTTGTCGCGCAAGGGCCGCGCGTCGCGCAGCTCGGCTTCGGCGGCTCTTCTGAAACTTTCGACCGTCGCGCCTTGCCCGCGCAGCGCCGCTTCCGCCGCATGCGCCCGCCAGGGCTTCGGCCCGACGCCGCCGAGCGCCAGCCGGACGTCCCGCACCGTGCCGTCCTCGGCGAGGTCGAGCGCCGCCGCGACGGAGACGAGCGCGAAGGCATAGGAGGCCCGGTCGCGCACCTTGCGATAGGCCGAGCGGGCGGCGAAGGCGAGCGGCGGCACTTCCACCGCCGTGATCAGCTCGCCCGGCCGCAGTTCGGTTTCGAGATCCGGCCGCTCGCCCGGCAGGCGGTGGAGTTCGGCGAGCGGCAGGCGCCGCGCGCCGTCCGGGCCGTCGAGATGGACGAGCGCGTCGAGCGCGACCAGCGCCACGCACATGTCCGACGGATGCGTCGCGACGCAGCTTTCCGACGCGCCGAGGATCGCGTGGATGCGGTTGAACCCGTCCCGCGCGTCGCAGCCCGCGCCGGGCGCGCGCTTGTTGCAGCGCGCGGCCTCGTCGTAGAAATAGGTGCAGCGCGTACGCTGCAGGAGATTGCCGCCGACCGTCGCCATGTTGCGGATCTGGCCGCTGGCGCCGGCGAGGATGGCGCGGGCGAGGAGGGGAAAGCGCTCGCGCACCGCTCGGTCCTCGGCAAGGGCGGTGTTGGTCGCCGCCGCGCCGATCACGAGGCCGCCATCCGGCGCCGCCTCGATCGCGGCCGCGAGGCCGGTGACGTCCACCAGTGCCGGCGGGCGTTCGACGCCCTCGCGCATCAGGTCGACGAGATTGGTGCCGCCGCCGAGATATTTCGCGCCGATCGTCGCGGCCGCCAGCCGGATTGCCTCCGGCGCGTCGCCGGCCCTCTGGAAGCTGAAGGGGGTCATGCCGCCTGGTCCTCCCGCACCGCATCCGCCTCTTCGAGGCTGGCGGCGACCGCGTCGACGATGCCGTTATAGGCGCCGCAGCGGCAGAGATTGCCGCTCATCCGTTCGGCGATCTCGCCGCGATCGAGCGCGACGCTCGTGGCGGCGAGATCGGCGGTGACATGGCTCGGCAGGCCGCGCGAGGCCTCGCGCGCCATGCCGATGGCGGACATCAGCTGGCCGGGCGTGCAATAGCCGCATTGGAAGCCGTCATGCTCGATGAAGGCGCGTTGCAGCGGATGCAGTTCGCCCGCCGTCGCCAGCCCTTCGACCGTCGTGACCGCCCGTCCGTCATATTGGATCGCGAGCCCCAGGCAGGAGACGATGCGCTCGCCGTCGACCAGCACGGTGCAGGCGCCGCAGGCGCCCTGGTTGCAGCCCTTCTTGGTGCCGGAAAGGCCGAGATGATCGCGCAGGAGATCGAGCAGCGATATTCGGGGATCGGCCGGGACGGGCACCTCGCGGCCGTTGATCGTGATGGTCATGGAACCTCCAGATCTGGACCGGTTCCAAGCTAGGGCAGGGCATGGGAGACGGAAGGCTTCGCTGCGGCATTGCGACCAATTGTTCCGTCCGTGCCGCCGGCTCGACAAATAAAGTCCGCAGTCTCGCGCTCCGGTTGGATAGCAATCGGCAAGCACAGTCTTCCGGGCCAACTGTTTCGCCGGCTACGAAGACACGCCCTGATCTCGCTCGCCCTGCGGGAGGGGCGCATGGCGCCGAATCGTCGTTCTTATGCTAGGGATGCGGACACTACGGGGAGTCATGCGATCGCCCGGTGGCGCGGCCTGGCGCTTCCGGTCGAGACTCGCTTCGGATGCGGGGGTGTTCGAACATGGATGCATCGCGCCGCCGTCTGGCCGCGATCCTGTCGATGGATGTGGAAGGGTTCTCGACCCTCGTCGAGGCCGACGAGGCCGGGACGCTCGAAGCCGTCGGCCGCATGCAGCGCGACCGGGTGCTTCTCACCATCGGCGATTTCGGCGGCCATGTGTTCAAGAATACCGGCGACGGCTGCCTCGCCGAATTCACGAGCGCGGTGAACGCCGTCGCCTGGGCCTCGGCCTTCCAGCGGGCGATGAACGGCGAGGACGGGCAGGAGGGCGTGCGCCTGCGCGTCAGGATCGGCATTGTGGTCGGCGATGTCGTGGTGATCGGCGACGACCGGTTCGGCGAGGGTGTCAATCTGGCGGCCCGCGTCCAGACCGTCGCGCCGCCCGGCGGCATGGCGATCTCGCGCGGCGTCTTCGAATATCTCGCCGGCAAGACCGACATCTATTTCACCGATATCGGCGAGCAGGCGCTGAAGGGGCTGACCGAGCGCCATCGCATCTGGATCTGGGACCCGAAGCTCGTCGGCGTGCGCCGGCGCCGCCGCGTCGCGGTGCCCGATCCCGCCACGCAGCCCTCGATCGTCGTTCTGCCCTTCGACAATCTCGGCGGCGGGGAGGGGCGCGACGGCTTCGTCGATGGCATGGTGGAGGAAATCACCGCCAGCCTGTCGCAGGTGCGCGAGTTCCTGGTGATCGCCCGCCATTCGGCCTATGCCTACAAGGGCCGTTCGGTGGATGTGCGCACCATCGCCGCCGAACTCGGCGTGCGCTATCTTCTCGAAGGCAGCCTGCGCTTTTCCGGCGAGCGGATGCGCGTGTCGCTGCGCCTCGTCGACGGCGGCTCGGGCGCGCAGATCTGGAGCGACCGGCTCGACGCCCAGACCGACGACATGTTCGAGGCGCAGGACCGGATCGCCGAGATGGTGTCCGGCGCGCTGCACCCGACCATCCGGCAGGCGGAGATCGAGCGCTCGCGCCGCAAGGCGCCGCAAAATCTCGCCGCCTACGATCTGGTGATGCGAGCGCTGCCGCATCTCTGGGCGCATCGGCGCGAGGACAATCCGCAGGCGATCGCGCTCCTCGACGAGGCGCTGGCGCTGGAGCCCAGCAACGGCCGGGCGGCGGCGGTCGGCTCCTGGGCGCGCGCCCAGCAGATCGCCTATAACTGGTCGCCGGACCTCGCCGCCGAGCGGGCCGCCGGCCGCATCCTGATCGAGCGGGCGAGCGGCGCGGTGGACGACGATCCCCTGGCGCTGACGGCGCTGGCGACCGCCATCATGCTGATCGACGGCCAGATCGACCGGGCCGATGCCCTGATCGACCGCGCCGTCGCCATCGACGTCAATCACGCCTGGGCCTGGACGCGGCGCGGCTTCTCGCGGGTCTATCGCGGCCGGCCGGAAGAGGCCTTCGCCTGTTTCGAGCGGGCGAACCGGCTGTCGCCGCGCGATCCCTTCAGCTTCAACTCCTTCATCGGCATGGGCCTTGCCCATTTCGCCTCCGGCCGCCCGCGCGAGGCGCTGGTCTGGACGCGCCGGGCGCTGGCCGAGAAGCCGGGCATGAGCTGGCCCTATCGCGACGTCGCCACCTTCGCCGCCGCCGCCGGCGAGATGGAGACCGCGCGCGACGCGCTGAACCGCTTCCTCGTCGGCCGCCCGGAAATGACCGCGAATTTCGCCCGCGACGCCATGTCCTTCATGAACCCCGCCCTCCTCGCCCGCTATGTCGACGGCCTCGTGGCGGCGGGACTGATCGACGATCGTGTCGAGGGCGTGCGGGCCGCGAGGGCCTGAGGGAAACAGCGAGGAGGGGACAAGGCTCGATGTAAGCGAAGCCGAACTGATCATCCGATCATGGCGGCTCCGAATGGCTATGCAGCTTCGGCTGGCTCCAGCGCGGCCTATGCGCGCCGATCGTTCCGTACGGGATTTTCGCACAGCATAAGCTGTTGGCGGGATTGCCATTTGCAGCCTGTGCAAAATTCCTGATTTATGCACCACTATAAGGCGAACGCTCGAAGCAAGCTTTATGAGCGAGGATGATCGGACAAAGGTGAGAGGTTGGCAATGTCGGGATCAACAGGCGGAATTGGATCAAAGACGCCGGCAATTCCGCCGGGTTTCACCCCACGATCAAGGATAGCTGGTGTTCTACCAGAAAAGGGCTTGCGAATTCCTGTCGATGCGACGAAGCAGGTCAAGGCAGTTGCTGTTAGCTCCACCCTTTCAAAGCTGACAAACGAAGTGCTCGCCGCTGTCGATCGAGCGGTTGCAGGAACAACGATTGAGCCGATTGCTATGCAGCGTGTGCGAGGCGAGGAGCGTTTGAGAGCTTTTCAGGAAGCAACGAACCTCACTATTGATGAAAAATCGGCCGCCGTCGATCGCATCAATAAGGAGAATTCTGACCTCGATACCAAGCTTGCCTCATTCAAGGGAACGCAAGCTTATAACCTGTTTATTTCGGAATTTGGAAAGTACGGCTTGAAATAGTGTCGTTCCATAATGGCCGTTATGCTAGCTGCGCCCCAAAGTGAATGGGAGAGATGTTATATGCCAGCAGCGCCGCTTCGTAGCCGAGATCTCTAAACCGGCCAAGCGATTGTCGGGCGCCGGTGCCTCAGGCTTCATTGTAAACGACCCCGGGGCGGCATCTACCGCCCCGGCGCCGGGTCGGCGATGTCGACATTCTCGACGATGTGGTAGCCGAGCGGGTCGATCTTGAAGCCGCGCACCTCGGCGCGGGTCGCGACCATGAAATTGGCATGGGCGATCGGCGCCCAGGGCACCGCGTCGTGGAAGATCTCCTGCGCCTTGCCGTAGAGTTCCTTGCGGCGCGCTATGTCGGAGGTCACCTTCGCCTCGGTGACGAGGTCGTTATAGGCCTTATCGCACCAGCGGGCGATGTTGTTGCCGCCGATCCGCGCCGCCTGGCAGCCGAGCAGCGTGTGGAGGAAGTTGTCGGGATCGCCGATATCGGCCGTCCAGCCATAGAGCGCCATGTTGAACTCGCCGTTCTGCATGATGGCGCGATAGGCGTTCCATTCGGCCGTCTTCAGCTCCAGGCGGATGCCGAACTTCGCCAGATCCGCCTGGATCATCTCGGCGACGCGCCGGCCGTTCGGATTGTAGGGCCGGTTGACCGGCGGATACCAGAGATCGACGGCAAGGCCCCCGGTCAGTCCCGCCTCTTCCAGAAGGCGCCGCGCCTCGGCCGGATCATAGGGGAAGGGCGGCACGTCGGGATTGTAGGCCCAGAGCGTCGGCGGCACCGGATTGGTCGCCGCGACACCGGTCGAGCCGTAGACGCCGGCGATGATCGAGGCCTTGTCGATCGCCAGATTGATGGCGCGGCGCACCCGCACGTCGTCGAAGGGCGCGCGCGCGGTGTTCATCGCCAGATAGCCGATGTTCAGCCCCTCGGCGGAATAGAGCTTCAGTTCGGGATCGGCGCGCACCTCCTCGGCATTTTCCGGCGTCGGAAAGGCCGAGATATGGCACTCGCCCGCCTTCAGCTTGGCGAGACGGGCGGCCGGCGGCGGCGTGATCGAGAAGACCAGCGTGTCCACCGACTGGCGTCCCCGCCAATAGTCGGGAAAGGCGCGGTAGCGCAGCGCCACGTCCTTGCGGAAGCTCGCGAGGGTGAAGGGGCCGGTGCCGATCGGCAGCGTGTCGAGAAGGTCCTTCTTGCCGGCCTTCAGCAGCGTGTCGGCATATTCGGCCGAAAGGATCGCGTTGAAGGGCATGGCGAGATCGGCGAGGAAGGGCGCCTCGGCCCGCGTCAGCCGGATATGCACGGTGTGCTCGTCCAGGGCTTCGATCGATTCCAGGAGATCGGCCATGCCCATGTCCTGGAAATAGTCGAAGCCGCCGCCGGCGGTCGCGTGGAAGGGGTGGTCCGCCTTCCATTGCCGCATCAGCGAAAAGATCACGTCGTCGGCGTTGAAGGTCCGCGACGGCGTGAAGACGGCGTTGGAATGGAAGTGGACGCCCTGGCGCAGCTTGAAGACATAGTCGCGGCCATCCGGCGAGATCGTCCAGGATTCGGCGAGCGAGGGGCGGATATTCGTCGTGCCGATCTCGTATTCCACGAGATTGTTGAAGATCGGATGGGCCGCGTCCATCGCGGTGCCGGTCACGGCGAGCTGCGGGTTCAGCGTCTCGGGATTGCCCTCGGAACAGAAGACGAGCGTCTTCGCCGCCGCCGGGGCGGCGAGGGCGCCGCAGAGAAGGGCCGCGAGGAGGACGCGCGCCATCCTTCCCCTTCTGCAGGTTTCGGCTCGTCCCGCCCCGTCATGCCGGATCATTGTCGCCCCTCCGTCCCGACGTCATTCTGCCTCGGATCGGCCGGCTCGATCAACTCGCCTCCAGCGGAAGGAGAATCGCGCCGCATCCTCGCCCGGAACGGCACCTGACGCAGCGCTCGGCGCCCTGCCGCTGCGGCGAGGCACGGGTATTCGCGGCTCGTGCCAAGCATCGGGCGCGGGATCGTCCGCCCACGACAGAGGTTGTGCGACGTTAAGTCGAATGAATTCCTATGGTTGGCCGCCAAAATTCTGGATCGGCCGGAAGGGGCGTGGCATAAACCGGGCGGGGTCGCAGGCGGCAAGGCTGAAGGAGCCCGAAGGGGAGGGAGAGGCTTCGCCATGTCGAGCGACTTTCTGGTCTTTGCCGATCGCGACGAGCCGGAGGCCTCGGCCGCGAGCGGGCTGCCGCCCTGGAAGGTCGCCGTGGTCGACGACGACGCGGCGGTGCATGAGAGCACGGCCTTCGCCCTCAAGAACTTCGCCCTGAACGGTCGCCGCATCGAACTCGCCGGAGCCTTCTCGGGGACCGAGGGCCTGGCGCTGTTGCGCGATCGGCCGGACACGGCGATCGTGCTTCTCGATGTCGTGATGGAGAGCGACGATGCCGGGCTGAAGCTCGCGCGCCGGATCCGCCACGAGCTCGGCAACGCGCTGGTGCGCATCATCCTGCGCACCGGCCAGCCCGGCCAGGCACCGGAGCACCAGGTCGTCGTCGATTACGACATCAACGACTACAAGGCGAAGACCGAGCTGACGGCCGAACGGCTTTTCACGACGCTCACCTCCTCGCTGCGCAGCTACGAGCAGCTGAAGCGCCTCGACGACACGCGGCGCGGGCTGGAGCTGATCGTCGCGGCCTCCTCCGCCCTTTTCGACGGGCGCTCGCTGACGCGGCTGGCGGAGGGCGTCCTGGTGCAGCTGAACGCGCTCCTCGCCATCGACTGCGCCGGCATGCTGGTGCTGCGCGGGGCGAGCGACGTCCGCCACGCGGTGCTTGCCTCCAGCGGCAGCTTCACCGCCGCGCCCGGCGCCAAGCTCGATTTTGAGCGGCTCTTCGCCGCCTTTCCGCGAGGCGACACGGTGATCCGGCGCGAGGGCGGCCTGACCCATCTCTATGTGCGCACGCCGGAAGGGGCGCAGATCCTCGTCGTGCTCGATGCCGCCGCCGACCTCACCGAGGCGCAGGCCTCGCTGGTCGCGGTCTTCTCGGCCAAGCTCGCCATCGCCTTCGACAATGCGCGGCTGCACGAGGACCTGCAGGCGGCCAATGTCCTCCTGGAGGAGCGTGTCCGCCGGCGGACGGCGGCGCTCGCCGAGGCGAACGAGCGGCTGGAAGCGCAGAGCGGCCTCCTGCGGCGGGCCAATGCCTTCAAGAACGAGATGATGGGCATGGTCGCGCACGACCTGAAGAACCCGCTGACGGTGATCGCCGGCCGCGCCGAGCGGCTGGAGGAACTGGCGGCGGCCGGCGCGGCGGTGCCCGAGATCGCCCGGCAGGCGGGCCAGGCGCGCGCCACCGCCCAGCGCATGCTCGGCATCGTCGACGGCCTTCTCGCCGATGCCCTCGCCGATTCGCTGGAGATCGGCATCCATTGCCGCCGCGTCGATCTCGGCGAGATCGTCGCGGCGGAGGCGGCGGCGAATGCAGGCGCCGCCCGCGCCAAGTCGCAGACGATCGAGACGGCGATCGAAGCGCCGCTCGCCGCCTATTGCGACCCGGAGCGGATCGCCGAGGCCGTCGACAATCTCGTCTCCAACGCGGTGAAATACGCGCCGCTCGGCGGGCGCATCGCGGTGGGCGCGAGCCTTGCCGGCCATGCCGTGCGCATCACCGTCGCCGATAGCGGGCCGGGGCTGGCGGAGGAGGACGTGGCGCGGCTCTTCGGCCGCTTCCAACGCCTGTCGGCGCAGCCGACCGGCGGCGAATCCTCCACCGGGCTCGGCCTGTCGATCGTCCGGCGCATCGCCGATCTCCATGGCGGGCGGATCGAGGTCGAGCCGCGCGGACCCCTCGGCGGCGCGGCCTTCGTCCTGTCCATTCCCGTCGGCGCCCGGCCGGCGGCGTCATGAGCGGCGTGGCGCCACCCGCGCTCGCGAAGGCGGGGCCGGCGGGCGAACGGGCCGGGGGGCGGGGCCTCTTCGGGCGGCGCCTCCTGCCCTCCATCACGCAGCGCGTCTTTCTCGTCGGGGCGATCCCGATCCTCGCGGCCGTGCTCATCGGCCTCGCCTCGCTGTTCCTTCTCAATCGCGCCGACGACGCCCGGCGCGGCGCGCTGACGGTCGCGACGGAGTTCCGCCAGATCGTCACCGCCATCAACGAGCGCGACGCCTTCGTCCACGCGCCGGCGGCGGAGCGGCACCGGCATCGCAGCCAGTTCGTCGCCGCGCTCGACGTCGCCCTCGCCAATTCGCGGGAGCTGCTCGACCTCACCGACGTGCCGGAACATATCGACGCCATCCTGGAGAGCGAGGCCCTCCTGCAGCGCTTCCGCGCCGCGATGGGCGAGCTGGAGATCACCATCGAGCGCAACGACAAGCTGGTCGCGACGATGCGCGAGCATCTGGGCGGCCTCCTGGTGCTGACGGACGAGGCGCGCAAGCGCCAGCACGAGTCCAATGCCAATATCGTCGCGACCCTGCGGCGCAACGACGATGCGCTGCGCGGCGTGCAGGACCTCGTCCGGCGCGCGGAACTGGCGCGCGCCGCGATCTCCGACCGCCAGCTCGGCCTGTTGCAGACGCCGGACAGAACCCAGGACGAGATGGCCGCCGTGCGGATGGCCAATGCCGTCGCTGATCTTCGCGATGCGCTCGGCAAGGGCGAGACGCCGGCCCTGGCGGGCGAATTCGCGGCGGCCCTCAGCACCTACGAGGCGAGCCGCGACGCGGGCGCGCCGCTCGCCTGGCTCGACCAGCGGATCAAGATCGACGGCACCGCCGCGAGGGCGCTCCAGGAAAAGGTCGCCGAACTCCTCGCCTATACGGTCGAGGCGCATGAGACGGAACAGGCGACCCAGAACATCGCGGTCGAGACCATGCGGCTGACGGCGTGGACGGAGGAGGCGATCGCCGCCCGCGACATTCCCGGCATCGGCGCCGCGACCGCCGACAGCGGCACCCTCAGCGACCGGATCGCCACCCTGCCGATCTCGCCGCTGATCCAGACCGACATGCTCGACGCGCTCGACGTCTGGCGCGACAGTCTCGGCGAGACGAGCAAGGGCCTCGGCCAGCAGAACGACATCCTCGCCCGCATGACGGACACGGCCAATGCGCTGGTCTTCGAGATCGCCTATCTCAACGGCGAGCTCGCCCGCAACGCCGATCAGATCGGCGCGACGGCCCGGCGGATGCTCGGCTTCGGCGCGCTTCTCGGGCTCATCGCCGGCACGGTCTTCGCCTTTCTCGTCGCCCGCTCGATCACCACGCCGCTGAAGCATCTCGAACGCGACATGCTCGACCGCGCCTTCAATCCCGAGGCGGGGCCGGTCGTCGGCTCGGCCCGGTCGGACGAGATCGGCCATATGGCCGAGGCGACGAACCGCTTCCTCTTCGAGCTCAACAAGCGCGAGAGCGCGCTGCGGACCGAGAAGGAACGGACGGAGGAGGCGCTGCGCGAACTGAAGCGCACGCAGCGCGAGCTGATCCAGAGCGAGAAGCTCGCCTCGCTGGGCCAGCTCGTCGCCGGCGTCGCGCACGAGATCAACACGCCGCTCGGTATCGCGCTCACCACCGCCACCGTGATGCGCGACGAGCTGCGCGGCTTCGGCGCCGATATCGGCGGCGGGCGGGTCAGCCGCGCCGCCTTCGACCGCTTTCTCGAACGGCTTCAGGACGGCATCCGGCTGACGACCTCGAATCTGGAGCGCTCGGCGCAGCTCGTCGTCAGCTTCAAGCAGGTGGCGGCCGACCGGGCGAGCGGCGAGCGGCGCAGCTTCGACCTGAAGGGCTTTCTCGACGATCTCTTCATCAGCCTGCGCCCGCTCGGCAAGCGCTACGGCCACCGCATCCTCGTCGAGTGCGAGGCGGGGCTGATGATGGATTCCTATCCCGGCGCCCTCGCGCAGGTCCTCACCAATCTCGTCACCAATGCCTATGTCCATGCCTTCGCCTCGACCGAGGGCGGCACGATCCGCATCGACGTGGCGCGCCGCGACGGCGACCGCGTAGCGATCACCTTCGAGGACGACGGGCGCGGCATCGATCCGCAGCATCGGGCGCGGATCTTCGATCCCTTCTTCACGACGGGGCGGGCGCAGGGCTCGACCGGCCTCGGCCTCCATATCGTCTTCAGCCTCGTGACGGCGACGCTCGGCGGCACGATCGACGTCGAGAGCGCGCTCGGCCGGGGCACGCGCTTCGCGATCCTCCTGCCGCGCCACCGTCCACAGGCGGCGCGGGCGGGAAGCGGCGAGGCGCCGGCCGGCGACGCGGCCTGACGGGCGCCCGGCCTCAGTGCATCAGGCCTTCCGCGCCGGCGCGCGGCGCGGGGGCGGCGAGATGAAGCTCGCGCCAGCGGTTGGGGGTCAGCCCCTCCCAGTCGCGAAAGGCGCGATAGAAGGAACTGGTATCCTGGTAGCCGAGGAGGCAGGCCACCTCGTCGATCTCGGCCGCCGGATCGGCGAGAAGCTGACGGCCGAGTTCCCGGCGCGCGGCGGCGAGCAATTCGCGGAAGCTGCCGCCTTCCTCGGTGATGCGCCGTTGCAGCGTGCGCTCGCTCATGCCGAGCTCGCTCGCCACCTCGGTGAGATCCGGCCGGCCGCTCGCCAGCCGGCGCTTCAGCACGATCTTCACCTTCTCGGCCACCGAGCTCTGCGCCTTGAGTTCGCCGAGCGCGGCGGCGAGCGCCGGGGTCAGCATTTCCAGGAGATCGGGATTGTGGCCCGGAAAGGGGCGGTCGAGATCGGCGGAGGCGAGGACGAGGGCGTTGCGCGCCGCCCTGTAGCGGATCGGGCCGCCGAAATAGGCCTCGGCGCCGTCATGGCCGGGCTTCGGCCGCCGGAGTTCCACCCGCTTGGGGACGAGCGGCTGGCCGGTGCCCCGGCGGCCGAGTTCGACCAGCGTCGCGAAGGTGACATCGGTCACGACGTCCGGCTCCGGCTCGGCGGCATGGAGCCATTGCGACGTGACCACGCATTCGCCGCCCGCCTCGGCGACATGCAGCTCTTCCGGCGTGCAGAGCCGCTTGAAGCGCGCCATCCGGGCGAGGCCGTCGCGATAGTCGCGGGCATGGAAGGCGGCGAGGCTCGAGGGCGGGTGGCCCGCCGTCTCCGCCTCGACGACGAGGCGCAGACCGAGGCCGGGTTCGGGCCGCAGCGCCTCCAGCGCCTTCCACAGGGCGAAGAACTGCGCCGTGGTGACGAAGGCCGGCCCGCCGAGATGCAGCGTGCCCGGCAGGCGCGCCTGGCGCAGGAGGGCGGCGGGCGGCAGGTCGAGCCGGGCGACCGCCGCCCAGAAGGCCTGCGGGATCCGGCAGCGGTCGGCGGGAAGGGCGCTCATCGTCTCGCTCCGTCGAAGGGAAGAAGGCGGATCGGCGGGAGCCGTCCCTAGCGCATCTGGCTCATAATGATGCGATCGAACATCCGGTCGCCGAGCCAGGCGCGCATCGCGATCATCGGCTTGGCATATTTGCCGGCGACGTAGCGCGTCCGCGGCCGCCGGGCCGCGACGGCCCGCGCCACGACATCGGCGATCAAGGTCGGATCGCTGCCCCGGCCCTGGCCATAGGCCTGCCGGGTCGAGGTCGCGACGCCCTGGCGCATCTTCGCATAGGCGGTGCCGCCCTGGCGCTTCAGGAGGTTGGCGGCGAGGACGTCGCCGAAATCCGTCTCGATCAGGCCCGGCTCGACCACCACGACGCGGATGCCGAAGGGGGCGAGTTCGAGGCGCAGGCTGTCCGACCAGCCCTCCAGCGCGTGCTTGCTCGCATGATACCAGGCGCCGAGCAGCGTGTAGATCTTGCCGCCCATCGAGGTGATGTTGACGATGGTGCCGCCGCGCCGCTCGCGCATTGCCGGCAGAAGAAGCTGCGTCAGCCGGGCCGGGCCGAAGAGATTGACCTCGAACTGGTAGCGCGCCTCGTCCATCCCGATCTCCTCGACCGGCCCGTAGAGGCCGAAGCCGGCATTGTTGACGAGGACGTCGACGCCGCCCGTCTCCGCCAGGATCTGGCCGGCGGCCGCGACGATATCCTCCTCGCGGGAGATGTCCATGCGCAGGGGCACCGCGCCGAGCCGCGCGAGATCCGCCATCTTCTCGGTCTGGCGCGCCGCGACATAGACGCGGAACCCGGCGTCGAGAAGCCGCTTGGCGATCGCCTTGCCCATGCCGGAGGAGGCGCCCGTCACCAGGGCCGTCTTCGTCTTGTTCTTCGTCATCGTGATCCGTTCCGTTCGGCTGTTGAGGCAGAACCTAGACGGCACGGGGCGCCATGGCATTCGCCGAAGACGCCAGGGCGATGACGGATCGCGCCAATCCGCCTGTCGTCGTCTGCGGGCCCGGCGATGACGAAGGTCGTCCGGGAAGGATCAGATCACCAGCTTCAGCCGGTCGGAGACGACGAGGCCGGCGGCGCCGCGCAGCGCCGTGCGGCCCTCGCCATTGCCGCTGACGGCGATGACGATCTCCTGGTTCGGGCGCATCAGGACGAAGCGCTCGACATGCTCGCCGATCCGCCGGGCGAGCGGCGGCCCGCCCATCGCCGCGTCGCCATGGAGGATGTAGTAGTTCAGCGACAGCGTCTGCTGGAGATTGGCGATGCCGATCGCGATGTTGCGGGCATAGAGGTCGAGAAGCCCGGCCGCCGTCGCCGAGCCGCCTTCGGCCTCGGCCACGAGCCGGGCGGCGTGGACGGTGTCGGGATCGGACAGGCCGCGCGCCGCCGCCTCGCGCCGCAGCCAGGACAGGGTCGCGACCGTCTCCCAGCAGCCGTGCTTGCCGCAATTGCAGGCCGCGCCGCCGAACTGGACGATCGTATGGCCGAGCTCGCCGCCGGAGCCCGCGAGGCCGCGATAGACCTTGCCGTCCATGTAGAAGGCGCCGCCCAGCACCTCGCCGGTATAGATCGCGGCGAAATTCTGCTGGCCCCGGCCCGGCCCGAACCAGCGGTCGCCGACGAGCAGCGCGCGGGGATGGTGGTCGATCACCACCGGCAGGCCGAAGCGCTCCTTCAGGATCGCGGCCAGCGGCAGGCCGTCGAGGATCGGCGCCAGCGCCACGGTGACGATCAGCCCCTTGTCGCTGTCGATCATGCCGCCGGCCGCGACGCCGATGCCGAAGGGCGTCCGCGCCGCGCCGCCGAGCGTTTCGGCCATCGTGTCGAAGAGCACGGCGCGGAAGGCGTCGAGATCGCCATGCGGATCGAAGCGGCCATGCGCCTGCGCCGTCACCTCGCCGGTCAGTGAGACGAGGGCGGTCTGGATCCGGCCCGGCAGCAGCAGGATCGCGCCGAGCATCGGCGCGTCCGGGTTGAAGACGAGCGGGCGCGCCGGCTTGCCGCCGAGTCCCGTCGAGCGCGGAGCCTCGCCCTCGATCAGCAGCCCTTCCTCGATCATCGGCTGCACGATACCCGTCACCGTCGTGCGGTTGACGCCGGCGAGACGCGCGAGATCGGCGCGGCTCGTCGGTCCGTTGTCGTAGAGCGCCTGGAGGACGCGGCCGCGATTGATCGACCCGATCACCGAGGGCGAGACGAGCACGACGCCGCCGGTTCCAGTCTCCTCCGGCGCGGCGAGGCGGAAGTTCACGGCGTCGTCGGCTTCGGCGAGCGGGGCGGGGCGCTGGATCACGGGTCTCTCTTTGCCGGCGAGGCCATGCGGAGCGGGGCGCCAGACCGATGGCGCGAAGGCGCGGTCCCCGGTTTGGACGCCGAAGGATGGCCTATCACAGGCACGGGTTGCGACGCTTCACGGACGGAAGGGCAGGCGGGAAGAAATGCGGCTTTTGCGATCACGGCTCGGTTGACGACGATCAATGTTCGTGCGAGCCTCGAACATACCACGGCGGCGATGGGAGCGCCAGCGTGGGAACAACCCGATTTCAAGCGCCGCCCGACCGGCTCGCGGAGCGAGCTGCCGCCCCGGCAGCGCAGTCCATGGAGAGCGAGATGACCGCCCATTCGATGTCGATGTCACGCCGCGCCCTTCTGAAAGGCGTCTCGGCCGCCGCCCTCCTGCCGGGCAGCCTCGGTCTTCTGTCGGGCGCCGCCCGCGCCCAGTCGAGCGACGCCAAGTCGGTGCGCGTCCTGTCCGTCGAGGACCCGTTCTTCTTCTCGATGAAGGCGCTTCTGCCCGATTTCGAGAAGGAGACCGGCATCAAGGTCGAACTCGAAAGCCTGTCCTACGACGCGCTTCAGGCCCGTCTCGTCTCCGCCTTCGTCGCCAAGACCTCCGATGCCGACGTCATCGCCGTCGACCAGATGTGGCTCGGCCAATATCTCGACAATGGCTGGATCGTCCCCCTCAACGACTTCGTCGCCAAGGACAAGGACATCGATCTCGCCGACTTCATTCCGGAAGTGCTCTATTCCTCCAACATCTGGCGCGGCCAGCTCGGCACGCTGCCCGTCGCGGCCTATGCCCAGGGCGTGATGTACCGCAAGGACATGTTCGAGGAGTTCGGCATCGCCGCCCCGCCGAGCGAGACCTCCGAGGCCTGGACCTGGAAGACCTATGTCGAGACGCTGAAGAAGCTGGAGGGCAAGAGCTTCGGCGGCGCCCCGGTCTTCCCGACCGTCGTCTGCGGCTCGCAGCCCTCGCCGATCGTCCACATGTTCACGCAGCTCTCGTCGAGCCACGGCGCCTCCTGGTTCAAGTCCTTCCCGAAATCGCCCTGGGACTTCGAGCCGGTGCTCTCCGGTCCGGCCTGGGAACAGTCGATCGAGCTTTATCGCCAGCTCTACAAGCTCTCGCCGCCCGAATCGATCAACTATGTCTGGTTCGACGCCGGCACGCGCTTCGCCAAGGGCGATATCGGCATGTTCTACTGGTGGACGCCCTATTTCTACCTCGTGAAGAATTCCGGCTACATGACGGGCAAGAAGTCCGACGTCATGGAGAAATACGCCACCGCCGCGCTCCCGAAGGCGGAAGGCGTGCCGCAGACGGTCAGCCTCGGCGGCTGGAGCCTCGGCGTGCCGTCGAGTTCGTCCAAGCAGGAGGCGGGCTACGCCTTCATCAAATGGGCCACCTCCAAGGCGACCCAGAAGAAGATGGCCGAATGGCCGGACCTCAACTACCAGTTCTCGGACTTCGCCCGCGCCTCGCTCTATCAGGACGCGGACCTGAAGAAGCTCTATCCCTATCTCGACGTCCAGCTGAACATGATGAAGCAGGGCAACGGCAAGGTCACGCGCCCGCCGGTGCCGGGCTATACGGCGCTCGAAAGCGTGCTCGGCCTGACGCTGAACCAGCTTCTCACCGGCGCCGAGCCGGCGGCGCCGGCGCTGGAGCGCACCAACGCGCTCTTCGCCAGCATCCTGAAGGGGAATCTGATGATCCCCTACCAGAAGGAGAGCTTCGACGACACGCCGGAGGCGACGAAGGCCCTCGTCGCCAAGCTCGGCGGCTGACCCTTGCCGCGTCCCGGCGCCGCGACCGCGCGGCGCCGGATGCCCGACCGCCGATCCCGCCGAAAGGCCGTTCATGACCACGACTATCGCTGAGACGGGCTTCGCGCCGGCGCGGGCGCGCCGCAGGAGCCGCTTCAGGCAGATCCTGCCCTATCTCCTCATCGCGCCCTCGGTGATCATGCTTCTCGGGCTGATCGCCTATCCGCTGCTCTTCGCGCTGCGCTCCAGCTTCTATTTCTGGAACCTGCAGATCGGCGCCGAGCCGCTCGCCTTCGTCGGGATCGACAATTACCGTCAGGCGCTCACCGCCTTCGACTTCCGCGCCGCGCTCCTCAACACGCTGGTGCTGTCCTTTCTCGGCACGGCGATCGAATTCGCGGCGGGCCTCGGCATCGCGCTCGTGCTTCTGCGGGCGCTGCCCGGCATGAATGTCGTGCGGGCCCTCCTGATCCTGCCGACGACCATCGCGCCGATCGTGGTGGGCTTCCTGTTCCGCTATCTCTACGACCCGAGCGCCGGCCTTCTGACCTACATCCTGCGCTCGCTCGCCCTGCCGGTGCCGGCGGAAGGGCTGCTCGGCTCGCCCGTCACCGCGCTCGGCGCCGTGCTCTTCGCCGATGTCTGGCAATGGACGCCCTTCTTCGCCATCGTCCTCTATGCGAGCCTCCTCGCCGTGCCGGACGAGATCGTGGAGGCCGCCCGGCTCGACCGCGCCTCGGCCTGGACGATCCTCACGCGCATCAAGCTGCCGCTGATCCGGCGCACGGCGGTCATCATCGTCATGCTGCGCTTCATGCAGCTCTTCAACACCTTCGACACGGTGCTGGTGCTGACGCGCGGCGGGCCGGGCACCTCGTCCCGCACGCTCGGCTACTCGCTCTACGAACAGGGCCTCGTGAACTTCAATATCGGCCTCGTCAGCGCGATGACCTGGATCGTGGTGCTGATCGTCAACGCGATCGTCGCCCTCTACGTCTTCTTCGCCTTTCGCAAGGAGGAATGGTGATGGGCCGGCGGCCGTCCACCCTTTCGACGCTCCTCGTCTATCTGGCGGGCCTTCTCTTCCTCGCGATCTTCGTCGGGCCGATCCTCTGGTTCGTGGCGCTGGCGATCCGGCCGCCGGAGACCGCCTTCGCGGTGCCGCCGCAATTCACCTTCCAGCCGACGCTCGACGCCTTCCGGCACATCCTGGTCGATCCGGGCACCAACGCGCCGCAGCTCGTCAACAGCCTCGTCGTCGCGATCGGCGCGGTGCTCCTCAACCTGCCCTTCTCGGTGCCGGCCGCCTATGCGCTGTCGCGCTTCCGCCTGCGCGGCAAGAAGAACATCATGCTCTGGTATCTGGGGCTCCTGATGGCGCCGCCGATCGCCTTCCTCATCCCCTATTTCATCCTGATGACGCGGATCGGCCTCGCCGGCTCCTATCTCTCGATGATCCTCGTCCTCCAGACGCTGACCATTCCCTTCTCGGTCTGGCTGATGAAGAGCTTCATCGACGAGGTGCCGGCGGAGCTGGAGGAGGCGGCCCGCGTCGACGGGGCGCGCTGGTACACGGTGATGTGGAAGATCACCCTGCCGATCGTGCGGCCCGGCCTCATCGTCACCTCGATGTTCGCCTTCGTCTTCGCCTGGAACAACGCCGCCTTTCCGCTGGTGCTCTCGTCGCGCTCCACCGCGACGCTGCCGATCGGCACGCTCGGCTATTTCGCGACGAGCGGCGTCACCTGGAACTATATCGCGGCCGCCGCCGTGATCGCGATGATCCCGCCGATGATCATCTTCCTCGTCTTCGACCGCTACGTGGTGCGCGGCCTGACCTTCGGCTCGGTGAAGGGCTGATCCCGCGCGGGCGGGCGGCCCTTCGACCGGCGGCCGGCCCCGCGCAAGACTTCTGACTGGAGTGAGACCTGACATGAGCAAGCTGAGGATGGGCGTCGTCGGCGCCGGCCTGTGGGGCGCCAATCACGCCCATGCGTTCAACACGCTGCCCGAGACCGAGCTCGTCGCCGTCTGCGACGTCGACGAGACCCGCGCCGCGAAGATGCGCGAGGCGACCGGCGCCGCCGTGGCGCTGACGGATTACCGGGCGCTGATCGCTCGCGACGACATCGACGCGATCTCCGTCGCGACGCCCGACTTCACCCATTCGCCGATCATCCTGGCGGCGCTGAAGGCGGACAAGCACGTCCTCAGCGAGAAGCCGCTCGCCACGACGGTGGCCGAGGCCGAGGAGATCGCCGCCGCCGCCCGCGCCTCCAAGGGCAAGCTGATGGTCGACTTCCACAACCGCGTGAACCCGGTGATGGCCGGCCTGAAGGCCATGGTCGAGGAGGGCCAGATCGGCCTGCCGCGCCACGGCATGGCGCGCCTGTCCAACACGCAGTTCGTGCCCTTCGACATGCTGAGCTGGGCGGCGAAATCCTCCGCCCTCTGGTTCCTCGGCAGCCATCTCGTGGACATCCTGCGCTTCGTCCTCGCCGACGAGGTGGTGCGCGTCTATGCCGTGACGCGAAAGGGGCTGCTCGCCGCCGGCGGCGTCGACACCGCCGACGTCCATCAGTCGATCCTCGAATTCTCCAAGGGCACGATCGTCACCATGGAGAATTCCTGGATCCTCTCGCGCGACAATCCCTCGCTGGTCGACTTCAAGCTGGAGCTCGTCGGCGACAAGGGCCAGGTCCAGGCCGACCCGACCCACAATGGCGGCCTGCGCCGCGTCGGGGAGGGGGGGCTGCGCTATGCCGACTATATCGGCGTGGTGCCGACCGGCTCGACGCGCATCGGCGGCTTCGTCTTCGAATCCATCGCGCGCTTCGTCGATTCGGTGGTGCGCGGCGATCCGCTGCTCGCCGATGCCGAGGACGGGCTGGCGAACACCCGCATCCTCGCCGCGATCGAGACCTCGGCCGCCTCCGGTCGCGCCGTCGATCTTTCCTGACCCTTCGCAGCGGGCCGCGGCCCGGCGGCGGCCCGCCTTTTTCGGATCGAGACCCTTCCATGGCATCCCTGACCTTCGACGGCGTCGGCAAGACCTTTGGCGAGAACGTCGTCGCCATCGCCAATGTCAGCTTCAAGATCGATGACGGCGAGTTCGTCGTGCTCGTCGGCCCGTCGGGCTGCGGCAAGTCCACGCTGCTGCGCATCGCGGCGGGGCTGGAGGAACTGAGCGGCGGCCGCCTCCTGATGGACGAGGCGGATGTCACGGCGCGCGGTCCGGAGGACCGGGACATCGCCATGGTGTTCCAGAACTACGCGCTCTATCCGCATATGAGCGTCTACGAGAACATGGCCTTCGGCCTGCGCCAGCGGAAGATGCCGAAGGCCGAGATCGACCGCCTGGTGCGCGAGGCGGCCGAGATGCTGGATCTTTCCCGCTATCTCGACCGCAAGCCCGGCGCCCTGTCCGGCGGCCAGCGCCAGCGCGTCGCGATGGGCCGGGCCATCGTGCGCCATCCGGCCTGCTTCCTGATGGACGAGCCCCTGTCCAATCTCGACGCCAAGCTGCGCGTCCAGATGCGCAGCGAATTGAAGCTCCTCAACCAGCGGCTCGGCGTGACGACGCTCTACGTCACCCATGACCAGGTGGAGGCGATGACCATGGGCGACCGCGTCGCCGTGCTCCAGCCGATCGGCCATGCCGGCGAGAGCAATCTCCAGCAGATCGACACGCCGCAGGTGCTCTACGACCGGCCGGCGACCATGTTCGTCGCGGGCTTCATCGGCTCGCCGGCGATGAACTTCCTGCGCGCCGAGCTCCGGCGCGACGGCGAGGCGCTGGAAGCCTCGGTCGCCGGCACCGGCCAGCGCTTCCGCGTTCCCGCCACACCGGCGCTCGCCGCCTATGCCGGCCGCGCGGTCGTCGTCGGCATCCGGCCGGAAGCCTTCGAGGTGACGGCGCCGGAAGAGGCGGTGTTCCACGAGCCGATCCCGGTCGCCGAGGCGCTCGGCGCCGATACCTTCGTCTTCTTCGACATCGACAGCCCGCCGGTCGGCATCGCCGATATCGGCGAGGAGGCGAATCTCACCGCCAAGGGGCGCAGCCGCCTCGTCGCCCGCATTCCGCCGGCCCGGACACCGCGCGCGAACGAACGCCTGCCGCTGCGCATCGATCTCGCGAGGCTCCATTGGTTCGATCCGGCGAGCGGCCTCGCCATCCGCGACTGATGCCGGCCCGACCATTCCGGATGTCCGCCATGCCCTTCGACGCCAATCCCTTTCCCCTCGAGGATGCCGACCGGCACGCGATCTGGGAGATGCTGGTCCGCCAGGATATCGACGGCTTCGTCGCGCGCGACTGGTCGATCTTCGCCAGCTGCTTCCGCGCCGACGGCTTTCTCGGCCTCGACGCCGCCGGCTCGCTCGATCCGCAGGACTGGACGCCGCGCTTTCCGACGGTCGCGGCCTATCGCGACGCCTGGCTGGCGGATGCCGGGCGCGCCGCCGCGACGCGCTATGCCGAGCCCTTGCGCGAGGCGCTCTTCCGCGCGACCAACATGCGGGACATCCGCCTCGCCGGCGCGGCCGCGACCGCCCGCAAGACCTTCGACGACACGATCGCGCTTGCCGATGGCGGGCGGCAGGTCCTCAACTGGCAGTCCGTCTTCTTCTGCGAGAAGGGCATGGAGGGCTGGAAGATCACCGGCTTCGTCGGCTTCCTGCCCTACGTCACATCGCGGGACGGCTGAGGGCGCCCGGCAGGCTGCCGGCGGAGCGCCGCCGCAGGGCCGTCGGGGCACGCATTCGAGCCGCCCCGTCAGGAGACGTGGATGAGCGGCGTGACCGCGCCCGATGCCAGATTCCGGCCTCGCGGCAGCTGCGTCCGCGCCATCTTCTCCCACCAGACCTCGATGGGATAGGGCCGGCCGAAGAGATAGCCTTGCATGTGCCGGCAGCCGATCCCGGCAAGGGCCCGCATCTGCTCCCGCGTCTCGACGCCCTCCGCGGTGACGGCGAGGTCGTAGGTCGAAGCCAGATTCATTACGGCCTGCGCGATTCCCAGCGAGCGCCGCGTGCTGTTGATGGTGCGGACGAAGCTCTTGTCGATCTTGAGCCGCGTCAAGGCCAGCCGCTGGACCAGCGACAGCGAAGAGTAGCGCGTGCCGAAATCGTCCAGCGCGACGCCGACGCCGAGGGCCCGGATCGCCTCGACGATCGCCGGCGCATGATCCTCGCTGGCGAGGTCCGCAGTTTCGGTCAGCTCGATCTCCAGGCGCGTGGCCGTGAGGCCTGAGATGCGGAGGGCGTCCTTCACCTCCTCGACGAGCCGCGCATTTCGCAGCTGGACCGCCGAGACATTGACGGCGACGATCGGATCGCCCGGCCAGCGTGCCATCTCCAGACAGGCGCGAAACAGGATGCGGCGCCCGAGTTCCGCCATGAGCCCCGTCCGCTCGGCGATCGGAATGAAGATCTCCGGCGAAACCGATCTTCCGGTTTGATCGCGCCAGCGCCTCGAAACCGACGAGATTATGATCGCGCGCATCGATCACCGGTTGATAGCTCAGGCTGAAATCATCGGCCTGAACCGCGTGGCAAAGTTTCAAGGCGAGGATTTCGCGTCCGGCATTCGTTCCCATAGCCCATTTCTCCCACGGCGCCGTCCCCGCCGCTTCAGGGGTCGTGCCGATCCCATGAAAATGTTAGCCAGAAAGCATCCTAAGGTAGAGCGCGCCCGAATCCCATACGACGCCCTTCGACATGCTTGACGCCCGCTGAACAAACGATCGAGAATTCGCGGCTTCGCATGGATGAACGGGCCCGGGGCGCATGATCGGCAGGAGACGCGAGCGTGCATTCCGATCTGATCCGATCCGATCCGATTCTCGCGCCAAGCGCCGATGGCGATCTGAAGCCGCCGCAGATCGAGCGGCGAGCCGATCGGGCCGTTCCACCATCCCCGCATCGAAGAGGAGGGCGCCCGCCACCGGCTTGCGAAGCCTGCCGAAGCGGACCGACACCGGCGCGGCCGACGCAAGACCCGAAACCGAAACGGTAAGAAGCAGCCCTGCCTCCAGTCGAACGAATCGAAGCGGAGGTACAGCGGAGGGTGTTTCGAGAAATCAGATGGCTGGGGGACCTGGATTCGAACCAAGACTAACGGAGTCAGAGTCCGCTGTTCTACCCTTAAACTATCCCCCAGCAGGGGCGGAGCGGCTGGAGCCGTCCGGTGCGGGCTCATATAGCCGCCTTGTTTCCGGATGAAAACCCCCTTCATGATCGAAATGTGAAACGGGCGTCGGCGCACCCGCGCAGGGCTTCGCTCCGGCCTCGCGGCGCGGGGCGGGGCGCCCGTCCCCTTGTGCTCGCCTCGCGTCTTGGTAAGCTCGCGGCAAATCAAAATCCGTGAACGCGCCGCCGTCGCCTTGTCGCGAACGGCAGCGGAAGAGGTCAATTGAGCATCGATGACGAAGATCCGAGACGCCGCTCCGCTCCGGACGTAACCCGCGAAAGGCAAGGCCCCGCCGAGAATCGGATGGACGAGGCCGGGCGCCCGGCGCCCGGCGAGACACGTCCGAACGCCAGGTCCGCCGCTCCCGCGCCCGAGGCCGGGACGGCGATGACGAAGCGTCAGCGGCGGCGTCGCCGCTCGTCCGGTGCCGCCTCCGCTCCCGCGATCCCGCCGGCGCCCGCGCCCGCTCCGGCCGGGCGGACGGGCGAGGCCGGACGGCGCAAGCACGGGCATCGCAAGCGCCATGCGCCGAAATATGCCGCCGCGTCGAAGGGCGCGGGCGGGCCGGCATCGCATGGCCCGGCGGCGAACGCGCGCGGGGCCGCGGCGGCGCGCCCCGCCCATGCCGGCGAGGCGCGCCTCGTCCGCGAGGACGAGCGGCCGCGCGCGCCGCCCGTCTATGCGGCGCTCGATCTAGGCACCAACAATTGCCGCCTCCTCGTCGCGACGCCGACGCGGCCCGGCCAGTTCCGGGTGGTCGACGCCTTCTCGCGCATCGTGCGGCTCGGCGAGGGGCTCGGCCGCACCGGCCGGCTCGCCACCGGCGCGATGGACCGCGCCGTCGCGGCGCTCGCCATCTGCGCCCAGAAGCTCGCCGCCCGCGAGGTCGTCGGGGCGCGCCTCATCGCGACGGAGGCCTGCCGCGCGGCGGCCAATGGCGAGGAGTTCATCGAGCGCGTCGAGCGGGAAACGGGCCTGCGCCTGGAGATCGTCAGCCGCGAGACGGAAGCGCGGCTCGCGGTGTCGGGCTGCGGCTCGCTGGTCGATCGCGGCGCGAAGGGCGTCGTCCTCTTCGATATCGGCGGCGGCTCGACCGAGATCGCGCTGCTCGATCTCCGGCACACCAACCCGCGCCGCCTGTCGAACGCCATCGTCGCCTGGACCTCGCTGCCGGTCGGCGTCGTGTCGCTCGCGGAGCGCTATGGCGGGCGCAACGTGCCGCCGGAGCAGTTCGAGGCGATGGTGGAGGACGTGCTCTACCGGATCGGCACCTTCGGCGGGCGCGACCGGCTGGACCGGCTCACCGGCACGCCGGCCTTCCATCTCCTCGGCACCTCCGGCACGGTGACGACGCTGGCCGGCGTCCATCTCGACCTGCAGCGCTACGACCGCCGGCAGGTCGACGGATTGTGGCTGAAGGATGCGGATGTGGAGCAACTGATCGGGCGCATCGCCGGCTGGAGCTTCGAGGAGCGGGTGGCCAATCCCTGCATCGGCAGCGACCGCGCCGATCTGGTGATCGCCGGCTGCGCCATTCTGGAAGCGATCCGCCGCGTCTGGCCGGCCTCGGCCCTGCGCGTCGCCGATCGCGGATTGCGCGAGGGACTGTTGACGGAAATGATGGCGGCGGACGGCGTCTGGCGGCGCGGGCCCGCCCGGCCGGCCCAGGCGGTCTACGCATGAGCGGCGGCCGGGGCGACGATCGCGGGCTCACCGTCCGCGTCAAGAAGAAGGGCAAGCTCAAGGCCTCGTCGCGGGCCTGGCTCGAACGCCAGCTCAACGATCCCTACGTGCGCCGGTCGAAGGCCGACGGCTATCGTTCGCGCGCGGCCTACAAGCTCCTGGAGATCGACGAGCGCTACAAGCTCCTGAAGCGCGGCCTGCGCGTCGTCGATCTCGGCGCGGCGCCGGGCGGCTGGACGCAGGTCGCGGTGGAGCGCTGCGGCGGCGCGCTGCCGGAGGGCGGCGTCCATGTGGTCGGCATCGACTATCTGGAGATGGACCCGATACCGGGTGCCGAGATCCTCCAGCTCGACTTTCTCGACGAATCGGCGCCGGACCGGCTGATCGCCTCGCTGGGCGCCGATCCCGATCTCGTGCTCTCGGACATGGCCGCGCCCACCACCGGCCACCGCCGCACCGATCACCTGCGCACCATGCATCTCTGCGAGGTCGCGGCCGATTTCGCCGTGAACGTCCTCCGGCCCGGCGGCCATTTCCTGGCGAAGACCTTCCAGGGCGGCACGGAGAACGAGCTTCTCGCCCATCTGAAGCGGCATTTCGCGACCGTCCACCATGTGAAGCCGCCGGCGAGCCGCGAGGATTCGGTCGAGCTCTATCTCCTCGCCAAGAACTTCAAGGGCCGGCGCGCCCGGCCCGAAGGACCGGCGGAGGGCGCGCCGGAGGACGGCGAGGCGGACGAGGGCTGAGGTCTCACTCTGCCGGGACGCGGCGGCCGGCGACCTCGGCTCCCGCCTCCTGCGACAGCGCGAGGAAGGGCAGCGAGGCGAGGGCGGAGATCGCCCCGACGATGAAGAAGGCGACGGAGAAGATCTCGATCGTCGGCAGCGCCACGCCTTGCAGCACCACGCCGGCTTCCAGAATGCCGCCGGCCGTCGCGACGCCCGTCGCGATCGCCACCTGCTGGAAGGCGGCGAGCATGGCGGTGGCGTCGCCGGCGTCCCGCTTCGGCACGTCGGCGAAGGCCAGGGTGTTGATCGAGGTGAAGAAGAGCGAGCGGAAGAAGCCGCCGACGAGCAGCAGCGCGACGAGGAGCGGCAGCGGCACGGCGTCGCTGTAGAAGCCGATCATCGCGACGAAGACGCCGCCGATCACGCCGGTGCCGAGCAGCGTCGTGCGGAAGCCGAAGGCCTTCAGGATCGGCCGGGCCAGGAACTTCATCATCATCGCGCCGCCGATCGAGGCGGCGCTGACGAGGCCCGATTGCAGCGGCGAGAAATGGTAGCCGAGCTGCAGCATCAGCGGAAACAGGAAGGGCACGGCGCCCGCGCCGATGCGGAAGATGGCGCCGCCGATCACCGCCGCCCGCAGGGTCGCGATCTCGAACAGGCGCAGCTCCAGCACCGGGCGCTCGGCGCGCCGAGCATGGCGGATGTAGAGGAGGGCGAAGCCGGCGCCGGTCAGCACCATGGCGAGGCCGAAGACCGGCGGCAGCGCCGGCAGCGAGACGACGGAGAAGCCGAAGACCATGCCGGCGCAGGCGAGGCCCGACAGGACGAAGCCCGGCCAGTCGAAGGTGATGGCCGGCACCTTCTCGACCTTCGGCAGGAAGCGCGTGGCGAGCAGGATGCCGGCGACCCCGATCGGCAGGTTGATTAGGAAGATCCAGCGCCAGTCGGCATAGGTGGCGATGGCTCCGCCGATCGGCGGCCCGACGAGCGGCCCGATCAGCGCGGGAATGGTGAACCAGGCCATGGCCGAGACGAGATCGCCCTTCGGCACGGCGCGCACCAGGAGCAGGCGCCCGACCGGCGTCATCATCGCCCCGCCCATGCCTTGCAGGAAGCGCGCGAAGACGAAGCCTTCCAGCGAATCGGCGAAGGCGCAGGCGAGCGAGCCGACCATGAACACGGCGATGGCGAGGCGGAACACCTCCTTGGCGCCGAAGCGGTCGGCCATGCGGCCCGAGATCGGGATGAAGATGGCGAGCGCCACGAAATAGCTCGTCAGCGCCAGTTTCAGCGCGATCGGGCTGGTGCCGATGTCGCGGGCGATGGTGGCAAGCGAGGTCGCGATCACCGTGGAATCCATGTTCTCCATGAACAGGGCGACAGCGAGCACGATCGGAACGATGCGTTTCAAAAGAGGTCCTCACGCTGAAGATCGACGTCGTGAGCGCTCGGGAGGGAACGGACAGGGCGTTGGGACGGGACGAGGCCGTAACTACTCCTCCCCGATCGCGGCGCAACGATGATTTTCGCCGCCGCGCCCGCCGCCCGCTCAACTCGCCGTGTTCGCCTTGCCGGTCGTGGCTTCGAGCCCAGTTGCGCGCCGGACGAAGGCGACGGGGGCGGAACCATGCGGCACGGCAAGGGCGAGACGGCGGGCGGCATCGATCGCCGCCGGGCGCTGCAACTGGCGGGAGGGCTGGCGCTTGCGCCCCTGGCCGGCCCGGCCCTTGCCGCCGGCGCCCAGACGAATGGAACGGAGACGGGCATGCAGGACGAGCGGGCGGAGCCGCGCTGGCGGCGCTACAGGATCGGCGACGCGACGATCACGGTCGTCGAGGACGGCCAGCGCATCGCCGACGGACCCTATCCGACCTTCGGCGCCGACCAGGAGGAGGCGACGGTCGCCGCCTTGCTGCGCGAGAATTTCCTGCCGGAAAAGCGCTTCGCCAACGGCTTCCTGCCCGTCCTCGTCGAGACCGGCGGCCGCCGCGTCCTGTTCGACACCGGCATGGGGCCGATGGGGCGGGCGAATGGCATGGGTCTCCTGCGCCAGCGCCTGGAGGAGGCCGGCCACCGGCCGGACGACATCGATCTCGTGGTGCTGACCCATATGCATGGCGACCATATCGGCGGCCTGATGGAGGAAGGCGGCCCGGCCTTTTCGAAGGCGCGCCTCGCCATGGGGCGGGTCGAATACGATTTCTGGACCTCGGAAGAGGCGAAGAACGGCGAGCGCCGCGACAATGCCGCGCTCGTCGCGAAGAACGTCGCGCCGCTGGCCGCCGACGCCCTGATCCTCGCGGAAGGAACCGAGGTCGTGCCCGGCATCGTGGCGCACGAGGCCTTCGGCCATTCGCCCGGCCATCTCGTCTTCGAGATCGGGTCCGGCGACGACGCGCTCTGGCTCACCGCCGACACGGCGAATCACTATGTCGCCTCGTTGCAGCGGCCGGACTGGCGGGTGCGCTTCGACCAGGACCCGGAGCGGGCGACGGCGACGCGCCGCCGGGTCTTCGACGGGCTCGCCGCCTCGCGCCGGCCCTTCATCGGCTATCACATGCCCTTTCCGGGCATCGGCTTCGTCGAAAAGGCGGGCGAGGGCTATCGCTTCGTGCCGCTGACCTATCAGCTCGACGTCGCGGGCTGAGCGCGGCGCCTTTTCAAGTCCCGTCCGGCATGCTAGCTGCCGGTGCCAATTCTTCGCCGCCGGCCGTTCTCCCAACAGGCCGGCGGTTTCTCTTTAGGGGAATGGCAATGGCCCGCATCATCGAGACCGCGACCGGCGCGACCGCGCTGACCTTCGACGACGTGCTGCTCCAGCCAGGCCATTCCGAAGTGATGCCGGGGCAGGTGGATGTGCGCACCCGCATCAGCCGCACGCTGCATCTCAACCTGCCGATCCTTTCCGCCGCGATGGACACGGTGACGGAAGCCCGCCTCGCCATCGCCATGGCCCAGGCCGGCGGCATCGGCGTCATCCACCGCAATCTCTCGCCGGTCGAACAGGCCGAGGAAGTGCGGCAGGTGAAGAAGTTCGAATCCGGCATGGTGGTCAATCCCGTCACCATCGGCCCGGACGCGACGCTCGGCGACGCGCGCCACCTGATGGACCGCCACCGCATTTCCGGCATTCCGGTCGTCGCTCCGAACGGCGCCGGGCCGGGCCGTCTTCTCGGCATCCTCACCAATCGCGACGTGCGCTTCGCGACGGACGACCGCCAGCCGATCCACGAGCTGATGACGAGGGACAATCTCGTCACCGTGCGCGAGACGGTCGGCCAGGACGAGGCCAAGCGCCTTCTCCACCAGCACCGGATCGAGAAGCTGCTGGTGGTCGACGCGGAGGACCGCTGCATCGGCCTCATCACCGTGAAGGACATCGAGAAGTCGCAGCTGAACCCCAATGCCGCGAAGGACGCGCAGGGCCGGCTTCTCGCGGCGGCGGCGACCAGCGTCGGCGAGGACGGCTTCGAGCGGGCCGAGCGGCTGATCGATGCCGGCGTCGACCTCATCGTCGTCGACACCGCCCATGGCCATTCGCAGCGCGTGCTCGACGCCGTGACGCGCGTCAAGCGCCTGTCGAACCATGTCCAGGTGATCGCCGGCAATGTCGCGACGCCGGACGGAACGAGGGCGCTGATCGATGCCGGCGCCGACGGCATCAAGGTCGGCATCGGGCCGGGCTCGATCTGCACGACGCGCATCGTCGCGGGCGTCGGCGTGCCGCAGCTCTCCGCCATCATGGGCGCCTGCGAGGCGGCGGCGGCGCAGGACGTGCCGATCATCGCCGATGGCGGCATCAAATATTCGGGCGATCTCGCCAAGGCGCTCGCGGCCGGCGCCTCCGCCGCCATGGTCGGCTCGCTGCTCGCCGGCACGGAGGAAAGCCCGGGCGAGGTCTATCTGCACCAGGGCCGCTCCTTCAAATCCTATCGCGGCATGGGCTCGGTCGGCGCGATGGCGCGCGGCTCGGCCGACCGCTATTTCCAGGCCGAGGTGCGCGACACGCTGAAGCTCGTGCCGGAAGGCATCGAGGGCCAGGTGCCCTACAAGGGCCAGGTGGCGGCCGTGCTCCACCAGCTGGCCGGCGGCTTGCGGGCGGCCATGGGCTATGTCGGCGCGGCCGATCTCCAGTCCTTCCGCGACAAGGCGACCTTCGTGCGGATCTCCAATGCGGGCCTGCGCGAGAGCCATGCCCATGACGTGACGATCACGCGCGAAAGCCCGAACTATCCGGGCGTCGGCATCTGATCCGGTGCCGGCCGGCGGCGCGCCTCAATAGGGGCGCGGCCGGCCGAGACAGGCGAGGATGATCTCGGCCAGCGCCTCGAAGCCGCGGCGCCGGGGCGTGGAGCGACGGAAGGCGAGGGCGAGCGTCCGGCTCGGCGCGGGCGCCCGGAACGGCAGGATCTCGATGCCGCCGCCCTGGCGTTCCGTCTCGACGGCGATTTCCGGCACCAGCGTCGCGCCGAGCCCGCCGGCGACCATGCGCAGGATGGTGGCGAGGCTCGTGGCGCTGAGATCGGCGAAGCGGCTCGTCGGCACGAGCTGACAGACCTTCAACGCCTGTTCGCGCAGGCAATGGCCTTCCTCCAGAAGGATCAGCCGCTCGGCGCCGAGATCGCCGACCTCCACCGAACCCCGGAAGCGCGGCGCCTCCCGCGCCGGAACCGCCAGCCAGAAGGCATCCTCGCCAAGCCCGATCGTCTCCAGGCTGGGCTCGGCGACGGGCAGGGCGACGACGGCGCAGTCGAGCTCGCCGGCGACGACATCGGCGAGAAGAGCGTCCGTGAGGCTTTCGCGCAGCGCGAGATCCAGCCTCGGATGATCGAGCGCGACGCGCGACAGAAGCGCGGGCAGGAGATAGGGCGCGACCGTGGCGATGAGCCCGAGCCGCAGCCGCCCGCCCAACGCCTCGTCCGGCTTGGCCCCGAGCGCCTCCAGGTCGCGGATCTCGGCGAGGATGCCGTTCACCTTCTCCAGGATCGCGCCGGCCTCCGGCGTCGGCGCCACGCCCGTCGGGCGGCGCTCGAAGAGCTTCGCGCCGACCGCCTCCTCGAAGGCGGCGATCTGCGCCGAAAGCGCCGGCTGGCTCACATTCAGGAGCCGCGCCGCCTTGCCGAAATGCAGGACCTCGGCAAGTGCTTGAAAATACCGGAGTTGGCGGACAGTGATCATCGCGATTGGATAATCCGATCGCGACGGTTTGAAAATACGATTGGAGCTTATCGGTCGAATCTGTTGGAAACGCTCTAAATCTGGCGAACCGGATGCAAGAGTTCAGGAAGGGAGAGACCTCCATGACCGACAGACCGAGGCTGACGACGACGGCCGGCGCGCCGCTCTCCAGCAACCAGAATGCCAAGACCGTCGGCCCGCGCGGGCCGGTGCTGCTCGAGGACTATCAGCTCATCGAGAAGCTGGCCCACCAGAACCGCGAGCGCGTGCCCGAGCGCGTCGTCCATGCCAAGGGCTGGGGCGCCTTTGGCACGCTGACCGTCACCGAGGACATCACGCGCTATTCCCGCGCCAAGGTGTTCTCGCAGGTCGGCAAGAAGACCGAGATGCTCGCCCGCTTCTCCACCGTCGCCGGCGAGCAGGGCGCGGCGGATGCCGAGCGCGACGTGCGCGGCTTCTCGCTGAAGTTCTATACCGAGGAAGGCAACTGGGACGTCGTCGGCAACAACACGCCGGTCTTCTTCGTCGCCGATCCCTACAAGTTCCCGGACTTCATCCACACGCAGAAGCGCCATCCGCGCACCAACCTGCGCTCGGCGACCGCCATGTGGGACTTCTGGTCGCTCTGCCCGGAATCGCTGCATCAGGTGACGATCCTGATGTCGGATCGCGGCATCCCGGTCGACCCCAGCCGCATGAACGGCTACGGCTCGCACACCTTCTCCTTCTGGAACGACCAGGGCGAGCGCTTCTGGGTGAAGTTCCACTTCAAGACGAAGCAGGGCCACAAGACCTTCACCAACGAGGAGGCCGAAAAGGTCATCGCCAAGTCGCGCGAGAGCTATCAGGAAGCGCTCTACGGCATGATCGAGGCGGGCAACTTCCCGAAATGGGATTTCTTCGTCCAGATCATGCCGGAGCTGGAAGCCGAGGAGTTCGAGAAGAAGACCGGCTGGAGCGCCTTCGACCTCACCAAGGTCTGGCCGCATGGCCTGTATCCGCTGATCAAGGTCGGCGAGTTCGAGCTGAACCGCAACCCGGACAACTATTTCACCGAGATCGAGCAGTCGGCCTTCAACCCGTCCAACGTGGTGCCGGGCATCGGCTTCTCGCCGGACAAGATGCTCCAGGGCCGGCTCTTCTCCTATCCGGACGCGCATCGCTACCGGATCGGCGTCCATTACGAGTCGCTGCCGGTCAACAAGCCGCGCTCGCCGGTGAACCACTACAACCGCGACGGCTCGATGCCCTTCGGCCTTCGCACCAACCCGGACGCCTATTACGAGCCGAACTCCTTCGGCGGGCCGGTGGAGGACCCGAGCGTCGAGGAGCCGCCGCACCGCTATTCCGGCGAGGTCGGACGCTACGAGTTCCGGGCCGAGGCGGACCACTACTCGCAGCCGCGCGCGCTCTTCAACCTCTTCGACGACGCGCATAAGGAGCGCCTGTTCAAGACGCTGGCGGGCGCGATGCAGGGCGTGCCGCAATTCATCGTGGACCGGCAGCTGGCGCATTTCGACAAGGTCGATCCGGCCTATGGCGCGGGCGTGCGCCGGGCCCTGGAAGCGCAGGGTCGCGACGACGCGCAGGCGAGTCTGACCACCAGCCACGCGGCGGCGGCCGAATAGGCCTGCCGCACCGTCGACGACGAGACAGGGCCGGGAGCGATCCCGGCCCTTTCGCGTCTCCGGGATACCGAAAGCGGTCGCATCGCCGCCGGCGATCCTGCCGCCTTCCTGAGACTCCGCCTGTCGTCGGGGCTCGGGAGGCCGAGCCTTGCGGCGAATGCCGGCCTCGCCTAGCTTCCCGGCGGATGCGGGACGTTGCGATGACCGATGACCGGACCTTGCCGGATGCCGAAGGCCTGAGCGCGCGCCTGGCGGAAGCTCCGGCGTTTCGATGTCCGCCCGCTCCGGCGCCGGGCTCGGCCTGACGCTGTCCCGCGCCCCTCGTTCTCCCGCCGGTGCGGCGCGGAGCCTTTTCTTGCCACGAAGCCTGAAATCCTTGTCCGAACCTTCGCTTATCCCCTGCCGCAACGCCCGCCGAGGAGGTCTCCCATGCGTCTAGGAGGGCGGCTCGCCGCGGCGATCGAGGTTCTGGAGGATATCGCGAAGCGGCATCGGCCGGTCGCCGACGCCTTGAAGGACTGGGGCCTGTCGCATCGCTTCGCCGGGTCCGGCGACCGCTCGGCCATCGGCAATCTCGTCTATGATGTCCTGCGCCGCAAGCGCTCCTTCGGCTGGCGGATGGGCAATGATTCGAACCGCGCGCTCGTCTTCGCGGCGCTGGTCGAATCCTGGCGCCTCGCGCCGGACGGCATCGCCGCCGCGCTGGAAGACGACCGCTTCGCGCCGAAGCTGCCGGGCGAGGCGGAATGGACCCGTTTCGCGCAGGCCGATCTCGGCAAGGCGCCGCCCGCCGTCCAGGCCGACGTGCCGGACTGGCTGGTCGGCGAGCTCGAAGCCTCGCTCGGGGCGGACTGGATCGCGGAAGCCGCCGCGCTCGGCGACCGGCCGCCGCTCGATCTGCGCGTCAACACGCTTCTCGCCGACCGCGCCAAGGCGAGCGCGGCGCTAGCCGAATTCGCGCCGGCCCCGACCCGCCTGTCGCCGCTCGGCCTGCGCCTGCCGCCGATCGAGGGCGCGGGCCGCCACCCGAATATCCAGGCGGAAGCCGCCTTCCAGACCGGCCTCGTCGAGGTTCAGGACGAGGGCTCGCAGCTCGCGGCGCTGCTTGTCGGAGCGCGTCCGGGCGAAACGCTGCTCGACCTCTGCGCCGGCGCCGGCGGCAAGACGCTGGCGCTCGCTGCCGCGACGGGCGGGGAGGGGCATCTCCATGCCTTCGACGCCGATCGCCGGCGGCTGGCCCCGATCTACGACCGGCTGCGGCGGGCGGAGGCGCGCGATGTCGCGGTGCATGGCCGCATGGAGGATCTCGCCCCCCTCGAAGCGAAGGCCGATCGCGTCGTGGTCGACGCGCCCTGCACCGGCGCCGGCACCTGGCGGCGGCGGCCGGACGCGAAATGGCGCCTCTCTTCCCAGGCCGTCGAGAAGCGCATCGCCGAGCAGGACGCCGTTCTCGACACCGCGAGCCGCTTCGTGCGGCCGGGTGGCGGGCGCCTCGCCTTCATCACCTGTTCCGTGCTCGCCCGCGAGAATACGGCGCGCGTCGAGGCCTTTCTTCGCCGCCATCCGGATTTCGCCCTGGAGGACGGCGGCGCGAACTGGCGGGAGCACCTGCCGGAGGCGCCGGAAGACGTCCATCTCCGGCCGTTGGAAGGCGGCACGGCGCTGCTGCTGACGCCGCGCCGCTCCGGCACCGACGGCTTCTTCTTCGCCCGGTTGGTGCGCCGGTGACCATGCCTCTCCGCCATCTTCTCTGGCTGGCCTGCTTTCTCGTCGTCACGCTCGGCGGCGGCTTGTCGATCGGCATCGCCAACCCGCCGGGCGCCTGGTACGAGGCCTTGGCGAAGCCCGGCTTCACGCCGCCGAACTGGCTGTTTCCCGTTGCCTGGACGATTCTCTATGTCCTGATCGGGATCGCCGGCTGGCGCGTCTTCCTCAAAGGGCCGGCCGTGGCCCTGGCGCTCTGGCTCGTGCAGCTGGCGCTCAACTTCGCCTGGTCGCCGACCTTCTTCGGCGCCCATCGGATCGGCGCCGGGCTCTTGATCATCGCGCTGCTCCTCGGCGCGATCCTCGCCTTCCTTTTCGCCACGATCCGGCGCAACCGCGTCGCGGCCTGGTGCTTCCTGCCCTATGCCGCCTGGGTCGCCTATGCGACGCTGCTCAATTTCGCGCTCTGGCGGCTGAACTGAGCGGCCGCTAGGGCGGCGGGCGCCGATTGACAAGGCCTCGAACTCAATCTTAACCTTTGGTCGCGCGACATTTGAGGGGATGGCGCTCGATGCGGACTGCATTCGGACTTGCGGCGGCCTTGATCGCCGCCTCGGCTCTGCCGTCGCGAGGTGAGAGCTTCGACGACGAGCGCCTGATCGATCTCTGGGCGTCGCAGCGCTCGGTCTGCCAGGACGGCGACGAGAAGAGCCCGGACACCTGGATGGCCTGCGGCCGCAGCGACGCCTTCGCGGCGGTGCTGGCCGCGCGGGGGCTTTGCCTCGATGCCGGGCAGGATGTCTGGCGCGTCGGCAATGCCGCCTCCGCGACGCGCGGCGAGGATCACTGGCGCTGCTCGCTGGTGTCGAGCTGAGCGCCGCCGAACCTCGCGATCTCGCGCCCGATCGGCTGGCGGGGCGCTCCGTCCTCTTCGTCATGGCGGCGGACGCGGAATACGGGCCGGAACTGCGCCGCCGCATCCGCCCGCTTCTCACCGGCGTCGGCCCGGTGGAGGCGGCGCTCGGCACGGGCATCGCGCTCCAGGCGCTGGCCGGCGCGAGCGAATTGCCGGATCTCGTCGTCTCCCTCGGCTCGGCCGGCTCGCGCGTTCTCGAACAGGGCGCGGTCTATCAGGTCGCCTCCGTCTCCTGGCGCGATATCGACGCCTCCGTCCTCGGCTTCCCGAAGGGCGTCACGCCCTTTCTCGACCATCCGGTCGAGACGCCCCTGCCGACACCGATCCCGAGCATCCCGGCCAAGCGCCTGTCCACCGGCGGCGACGTCGTGTCGGGCGCGCGCTACGGTGCGATCGACGCCGAGATGGTCGACATGGAGACCTTCGCGGTGCTGCGCGCCTGCCAGCGTTTCGGCCTGCCGCTCGTCGGCCTGCGCGGCATTTCGGACGGGGCCGCCGAGCTCCACCACTATGACGACTGGACGGCGCTGCTCGGCCATCTCGACGCGCGCCTCGCCGAAGCGCTCGACCGGCTCGAAATCGCGATGGAAGCGGGATTGATTTAAGATAGAAGAGGCCTAGTCGCGGCTCTTGCGAAGCGCCGCCCCCTTCTTTAAAGCCCCGCAATGACCGCGCACCCAGACACCGTCCTCATCGTCGATTTCGGCTCCCAGGTTACGCAGCTCATCGCCCGGCGCGTGCGCGAGGCGGGGGTCTATTCCGAGATCGTTCCCTTCCAGTCGGCGGAAGAGGGTTTTCGACGCCTGAAGCCGAAGGCGGTGATCCTGTCCGGCTCGCCCGCCTCCACCACGGAAGAGGCCTCGCCCCGGGCGCCGGCGGCGATCTTCGAGGCGGATGTGCCGGTGCTCGGCATCTGCTACGGCCAGCAGACGATGTGCGCCCAGCTCGGCGGGCGGATCGAGGGCGGGCTGCACCGCGAATTCGGCCGCGCCTTCGTGGAGGTGAAGCATTCCTCGCCGCTTTTCGACGGCGTCTGGGCGGAGGGCACGCGCCATCAGGTCTGGATGAGCCATGGCGACCGCGTCACGGCGCTGCCGCCGGGCTTCGAGATCATCGCCGTCTCGCCCGGCGCGCCCTTCGCCGCCATCGCCGACGAGCAGCGCCGCTTCTACGGCGTGCAGTTCCACCCGGAAGTCGTGCACACGCCGGACGGCGCCAAGCTCATCTCTAATTTCGTCCATCGCATCGCGGGCCTGCCCGGCGACTGGACCATGGCCGCCTTCCGCGATCAGGCCGTCGCCGAGATCCGGCAGAAGGTCGGCAGGAACCGCGTCATCTGCGGCCTGTCGGGCGGTGTCGATTCGGCCGTCGCGGCGGTGCTGCTGCACGAGGCGATCGGCGACCAGCTCACCTGCATCTTCGTCGATCACGGCCTGATGCGGCTCGGCGAGGCGGAGGAGGTGGTCGGCCTGTTCCGCGGCCATTACAACATCCCGCTCGTCCATGTGGAGGCGGCCGATCTCTTCATCGGCGCGCTGGAAGGCGAGAGCGACCCGGAGAAGAAGCGCAAGACGATCGGCCGGCTGTTCATCGAGACCTTCGAGGCGGAGGCCAAGAAGCTCGGCGGCGCCGAGTTCCTGGCACAGGGCACGCTCTATCCCGACGTCATCGAGAGCGTCTCCTTCACCGGCGGCCCCTCCGTCACCATCAAGTCGCATCACAATGTCGGCGGCCTGCCCGAGCGCATGAACATGAAGCTCGTGGAGCCCCTGCGCGAGCTCTTCAAGGACGAGGTGCGGGCGCTCGGCCGCGAGCTCGGCCTGCCGGAGAGCTTCGTCGGCCGCCATCCCTTCCCGGGGCCGGGCCTCGCCATCCGCTGCCCCGGCGGCATCACGCGGGAGAAGCTCGACATCCTGCGCCAGGCCGACGCGATCTATCTCGACGAGATCCGCAAGGCCGGCCTCTACGACACGATCTGGCAGGCCTTCGCCGTGCTTCTGCCCGTGCAGACGGTCGGCGTGATGGGGGACGGGCGCACCTACGAATTCGTCTGCGCCCTGCGCGCCGTGACCTCGGTCGACGGCATGACGGCGGATTTCTATCCCTTCGACATGGAGTTCCTCGGCAACGCGGCGACGCGCATCATCAACGAGGTGAAGGGCATCAACCGCGTCGTCTACGACGTCACCTCCAAGCCGCCCGGCACGATCGAGTGGGAATAAGACGGAGGCGCCGGGCGGGGCTCACCGCGCCGGCATCGTGTCGGTCGGCTCCCCGGTCGGGATCATGAGCGCGGCGCCTGTAGAGTCATAGGCTTCTTGCAGAAGGGCGCGACATCGCCGACGCGTGCCGCAGGAACCGCCCGTCGACGACTGCCCTCCTGCCGCTTCGAGGAATGGAGCGGCCCGTAAACGCGGGCGCGAGCGGCCGGGATTGGCGTCGACAGTTCAGCCGGGGTCGCGGCAGACGTCCACCCATTCGCCGCCGGTCAGGGCGGCGAGCCGGTCGGGGGCGATGCGCAGCGCGCTATGGGTCGAGCCGGCCGCCGGCACGACCTCGGCGAAATCCTTCAGGCGGATGTCGCAATAGACCTTCAGCGGCGTCGCGAGGCCGAAGGGACAGACGCCGCCGACCGGATGGCCGGTGATCGCCTCCACCTCCGCGCCGCCGAGCATCGAGACCTTGCCGCCGAACACCTGCTTCGCCTTGCCGTTGTCGAGCCGGGTATCGCCGCGCGCCACGAGCACGAAACAGTGTTCGCCGACCTTCAGCGACAGCGTCTTGGCGATCTGGCCGGGCGCTACGCCATGGCCCTTGGCCGCGAGCTCCACCGTCGCGGTCGAACTGTCGAGCTCGATGATGGCGATGTCCGGGGCCCTGGCGGCGAGAAAGGCGCGAACGGATTCGAGACTCATGACGCGGTCCTCGATGGAGAAGATGCCTCGTTCTGGCCGAAAGCGCGGGGCTGCGCCAAGCCTTTCGGCCGAAGGCGCTTTCGTTTCGGGCGAAAATCGGTAGAACCGGCCGAAAGCCGGGCGGCCGCGCGAGACTTGCGCGAGCCCCGCCCCCGCCGGACGAGTGTGGATGAGCGACGAGACATTCTTTCGCGAGGTCAACGAAGAGATCCGCCAGCAGCGCGTCCACGATCTCTGGCGCCGCTTCGGCCGCTGGCTGCTGGCGGGCGCCGTGGTGGCCGTCGTGGCGACCGGCGGCTATGTCGCCTATCGCGAATACAGCCTGAGCCGCGCCAATGCCGCCGGCGACCGTTTCATCGCGGCCGTCGATCTCGCCGATGCCGACAAGTTCGACGAGGCGGTGCAGCAATTGCAGGCCATCGCGGGCGAGGGCGTCGGCGCCTATCCGGGTCTCGCCGATCTTCGCCTCGCCGCGATCCACCAGCGCCAGGGCGATGCCAAGGCGGCGCTGGACGGGTTCGACGCCGTCGCCAAGGATGCCGAGGCGCCCAAGCCGCTGCGCGACATGGCCGCCATCCGCGCCGGCTACGTGCTGGTCGATACCGGCAGCCTCGAAGACGTGCGCGCCCATGTCGAGCGCCTGTCCGGCGACGGCGAGCCGCTGCGCTTCGCCGCGCGCGAGGCGTTGGGGCTCGCGGCCTGGAAGGCCGGCAAGCTCGACGAGGCCCGCCGCTTCCTCACCCCCAATCGCGACGAACCTTCGGCCCCGTCCGGCATCGCGCTGCGCGCCCGCATCCTGATGGAACTGGTGGATGCCGGGACGACGCCGGAATCGGCGGCCGCCGCCGCTGCGGCCGCGCCGCCGGCGCCC
This sequence comes from Aureimonas endophytica, assembly GCF_014642635.1. GTDB lineage: Bacteria > Pseudomonadota > Alphaproteobacteria > Rhizobiales > Rhizobiaceae > Plantimonas > Plantimonas endophytica. The sequence continues at coordinate 229,323 of NZ_BMIQ01000006.1, read as the reverse complement.
GCTCTGCCGGATCTCGCCACGACGCCGCTGCCGCTCGATCTCGGCGCGCCGGACGAGGCCGCGCCCGCGACCGAGGCGCCGATGGGCGCAGACGCGCTGCCGCTCGAACCGCCGGCCGGCGCGACGAGCGAGGCGCCGGCAGCGGAGCCGTCCGCCGCCGCGCCGGTGGCGCCCGCCACGGAAACCCCTGCGGCTCCCGCCGCCGAAGTCCCCGCCGCGGCAGCCCCCGCCGAAGCGCCGGCCGCTACTACGCCCGAGCCGGCGGCGCCCGCCCAGCCGGAGGCTGCGGCGCCATCCCCGGCCACGCCCGCCGGTGACGCGCCCGCCAACGATCAACCGCCGGCCGCTTCCGCGCCGGCGGCGCCAGCGAACTGACGCCGCCATGGTCGCCATCGCCATCATCGGCCGGCCGAATGTCGGCAAGTCGACGCTCTTCAACCGCCTCGTCGGCAAGCGCCTCGCGCTCGTCGACGACCAGCCCGGCGTCACGCGCGACCGGCGCCAGGGCGAGGCGCGGCTGCTCGATCTCGAATTCTCCGTCATCGATACGGCGGGTCTCGAAAACGCGGCGAATGACAGCCTCGAGGCGCGCATGCGCCAGCAGACCGAGCGCGCGGTCGAGGAGGCGGATCTCTCGCTCTTCGTGATCGACGCGAAGGCCGGCGTCACGCCGGAGGACGATTTCTTCGGCGATCTCCTGCGCCGTAAGGGCGGCCGCGTCGTGCTCGTCGCCAACAAGGCGGAGGCGCGCGGCTCGGATGCCGGCTTCTACGATGCCTTCGCGCTCGGCCTCGGCGAGCCGGTGGCGATCTCGGCCGAACATGGCGAGGGCATGGGGGACCTGCGCGATGCGCTGGTCTCGGCGCTCGGCGAAGCGGCCTTCGGCCTTGATCAGGACGAGGTCGAGGAAGCCGAAGTGGCCGTGCCGACGGCGCCCGCCCTCGACGAGAACGGCGAGGAGATCATCGAGGCCTATGACGCGACGAAGCCTCTGCGCATCGCCGTGGTCGGCCGGCCGAATGCCGGCAAGTCGACGCTCGTCAACCGCTTTCTCGGTGAGGACCGGCTGCTGACCGGGCCGGAGGCCGGCGTCACGCGCGATTCCATCTCGGTGGAATGGGAATGGCGCGGCCGGCGCATCAAGATGTTCGATACGGCGGGCCTGCGCCGCCGGGCCAAGGTGCAGGAGAAGCTGGAGAAGCTTTCCGTCGCCGATGCGCTCCGGGCGGTGAAGTTCGCCGAGGTCGTGGTGATCGTCCTTGATGCCACGATTCCCTTCGAGCGCCAGGACCTGTCGATCGCCGATCTCGTGGTGCGCGAGGGCCGCGCCCCGGTGATCGCCTTCAACAAGTGGGACCTCGTCGAGGATCGCCAGGCGCTGCTCGCCTCGCTCCACGAGATGACGGAGCGTCTTCTGCCGCAGGCGCGCGGCATCCGCGCCGTGCCGGTTTCCGGCGAGACCGGCGAGGGGCTCGACCGCCTGATGCAGTCGATCGCGACGACCCACGAGATCTGGAACCGCCGCGTCTCGACCTCCAAGCTCAATCAATGGCTCGACCGCGTGACGGCGCATCATCCGCCGCCGGCGGTCGCGGGGCGGCGCGTCAACATCAAATACATGACGCAGGTGAAGACGCGGCCGCCGACCTTCGTCCTCTCCGTCTCGCGGCCCGAGGCGCTCGGCGCCTCCTATCAGCGCTATCTGGTGAACGGGCTGCGCGAGACCTTCGGCATTGCCGGCGTGCCGATCCGCCTGAATTTCCGCAAGACGCACAATCCCTTCGCCGGGCGGGCCAAGCCGAAGCCGTGAGCCGCCATCGGCCTAAACCCCTGATTAACTAACAAATTCAACCTTCCGTTAACCAAGAAAAAAGGTTGTCGGGCGATCCTGTCGGCTTGTCGAGGCTGGCAGGACGGGTTTCCCGATGACGACAAGGACGAAGGCGCGACGGGCGGCGGGACGGGTGCATCTCCCTGCGAGACTGCGCCGCCCGGCCGGCCTCGCGCTTGCCGCCCTGGCGGCCCTGCCGTTCCTCTCCATCCCGCTCGCCCATGGCGATATGACCAGCCTTCTCGAAGGGCAGGGGGCGAAGGCCCGCTGGCAGGCCTTCTTCGTGCCGTCGCCCGCCGGCGCCATCGAGGCGGCGAGCCTTGGTCTCGCGGGCGGCGGCGCGGCGCGCCTGCCGGCCGGCGTCGGCATCGCCGATGGCGCGGGCAGCCGCTATCGCACGCAGGCCGCGGCGCCGGATTTCGACACGCCGGACGAGATGCGGGTCAATCGCCGCGAGAAGCGCGGCCGCGTGCTCGCCGTCACCCCCTTCGCGCCGCCGAAGGCCTTTTCCGCCGGCTCGATCCTCGAACGCCAGTCGCTTCTCGCCCCGCCGGCCGCCGGGGATGCGCCCATCGAGACCGCCTTCCTGCGCCGCGAGGGGGCCGAGGATGCGACGGGAGAACTCGCCGTCGCGATGAATTTCGCCCCGACGCGCGCCGCCGTGCCGCTGCCGGAACCGGCGCCCGCCGTGATGGTGGCTTCGCTCACGACGCGCAGCCCGAAGCTCGCGCCGGCGGTGCCGGAAACGACGGCGCTCGGCTATGCGGCGCCGGAGGCCGGCCGCAGCGGCGTCGCCGCCGTCTTCGGCCGCATCCTGCGCGGCGGCGCCGGCACCGGCTTCGTGCCGCCGATCGGACGCGACGACCATGCCTGGGCGGCCGCGCCGCTGCCGCCCGAAGTCTTCTCGGCGAAGGAGCAGCTCTGCCTCGCCAACGGCATCTATTTCGAGGCGCGGGGCGAATCGGAAACCGGCCAGGCGGCCGTCGGCCAGGTCATCCTCAACCGGGTGCGCAACCCGACCTATCCGAAGACGATCTGCGGCGTCGTCTATCAGAACCAGGACTGGCGCAATCGCTGCCAGTTCTCCTTCGCCTGCGACGGCATCCGCAAGCGCGTCACCAACAAGCGCGCCTTTTCCACCGCGCTGCGCATCGCCGGCGAGGTGACGCGCGGCGAGACCTGGCTGGCGGACGTCGGTTCTGCGACACATTACCACGCGACCTATGTCCGGCCGCGCTGGGCGAGCGCCATGAAGGAGGTCGACAAGATCGGCCGCCACATCTTCTATCGCACCTATGGCGGTGGCTGGAACTGAGGAGGGCGGCGCGGCGCGTCTTGCCTTCGTGCCCCGAAAGGGCCATCGCCATGGCCGGAAGCGGGAGAACGGCGATGGCGGGCGAGGACGGCGACGAGGATCTGCGACGGCGCGGCGACGCCCTGGCGGCGCGGATCGCCGAGAGCCGGGCGCGCCTGCCGGGCAACCAGCCGGAGGCGAACCGCACGCAGGGCATGCGCGGCGTCGCCGAAGGCTTCAAGATCGCCAGCGAATTCGTCGCCGGCGTGCTGGTCGGCACCGCCATCGGCTACGGCATCGACAGCCTGTTCGGCACCCGCCCCTTCGGCCTCATCGTCTTTCTGTTGATCGGTTTCGCCGCCGGCGTCCTCAACGTCGTGCGCGGGACCGCTAGGTCCTCCGAGCCGCCGGACGGCCAAAGCCGCTGATCGGCTGCGGAAAGTGGCCGCCGGGTGTTGCGCGCCGCCGCCGGTGACGCTATGGGCAAGACGCCGAATTTATGGCGAAACGAGGCAGGGAAGGGCCCTTCGAACTTGGCAGCGAATCCGACCGACCCGATCCATCAGTTCCAGCTTTCGCGGATCGTGCCGATCGAGATCGGCGGGCTTGACTTCTCCTTCACCAATTCCGCGCTGTTCATGGTGATCACCGCGGCGGTGGCGCTGGGCTTCCTGTATTTCTCGACGCGCGGCCGCGAGCTGGTGCCCTCCCGCGTGCAGTCGGTCAGCGAGATCTCCTACGAATTCGTGGCGAACATGCTGCGCGATTCGGCCGGCGCCGCCGGCATGAAGTTCTTCCCCTTCGTCTTCGCCCTCTTCGTCTTCGTGCTGGTCGCGAACCTCTTCGGCATGGTGCCGTATTTCTTCACCGTCACCAGCCATCTCATCGTCACCTTCATGCTGGCGCTGCTCGTGATCGGCACCGTGGTGGTCTACGGCTTCATGAAGCACGGCCGCGGCTGGCTGAAGCTCTTCGTGCCCTCGGGCGTACCGGCCGCCGTGCTGCCGCTCGTCGTCGTGATCGAGATCGTGTCCTTCCTGTCCCGGCCGGTTTCGCTCTCCGTCCGTCTCTTCGCCAACATGCTGGCCGGCCACATCACGCTGAAGGTCTTCGCCGGCTTCGTGGTGTCGCTGTCCAGCCTCGGCGCGCTCGGCGTCTTCGGCTCGGTGCTGCCCCTCCTGATGACCGTCGCCCTGACGGCGCTGGAATTCCTGGTGGCGTTCCTGCAGGCCTATGTCTTCGCCGTCCTGACCTGCATGTACCTGAACGACGCCGTTCACGTTCACCACTAAACCGTTCCGCGGCTCTGTCGGGCCGCGCGGAAACCAACCGCACAGATCCAAGAAGGAGTTCACATGGACGCGGAAGCTGCTCGCTACATCGGCGCTGGTCTCGCCTGCTTCGGCATGGCCGGCACGGCCCTCGGCCTCGGCAACATGTTCGCCCAGTATCTCGCTGGCGCGCTGCGCAACCCCTCGGCCGCCGACGGCCAGTTCGGCCGCCTGATCTTCGGCTTCGCGGTGACGGAAGCGCTCGGCATCTTCTCGCTGCTGATCGCGCTGCTCCTGCTTTACGCGGTCTGATCGTTCCGCGATCGATGCCATGCTGTGACCGGCGGCGCTCGACGTCCGCCGGTCCTTTTTAAGCCGGGAGTCTTTGATGTTCGTCTCCACCGCCTTCGCGCAGACTGAAAGCGCGGATCCGCACGCCGTTCCGGGAACGGAGCCCGTCGCGCATGGCGAAGGGGCCGCGCATACCGAAGTCCCGCACGAGGGGGCCTTTCCCCCGTTCAATTCCGAATTCTATCCGTCGCAGATCCTCTGGCTGGCGATCACCTTCGGCATCTTTTTCCTCGTCCTGAAGAAGAGCATCCTGCCGCAGATCGGCGGCACGCTCAGCGACCGCCGCCATCGCGTCACCGCCGATCTCGACGCCGCCGCCAAGATGAAGGCGGATGCCGACGCGGCCCATGCCGCCTATGAGCAGAATCTGGCCGAGGCCCGCAGCCGCTCGCATGCCATCGCCGCCGAAGCGCGCGACAGCGCCAAGGCCAGCGCCGAGGCGGAGCGCAAGCGGGTCGAAGGCGATCTCGACGCCAAGCTCGCGGCGGCGCAGAGCCGGATCGGCGATATCAAGTCGCGCGCCCTCGCCGAGGTCGGCCAGATCGCCGAGGACGTGACGCAGTCGATCCTCGCCGACATCGCCAAGCTCGACGTGTCCCGCGAAGAGGCGGCCGGCGCCGTCGCCAGCGTCCGCCGCTAAGGGAGGGCTTCCATGGACAATACATTCTGGGCCTTTATCGCCCTCGTCCTCTTCTTCATCCTCATCTGGTACGCCAAGGCGTTCCCGAAGATGGGCAAGTCGCTCGACGATCATGCGGTGCGGGTGCGCCGCGAGCTCGACGAGGCCCGGGCGCTGAAGGAAGAGGCCAAGCAGCAGCTCGCCGAATATCAGCGCCGCAGCCAGGAAGCCGAGCGCGAGGCGAAGGACATCCTCGCCGCGGCGCAGCGCGAGGCCCAGGCGCTTCTCGAAGACGCCCGCCAGCGCAACGAGGACTATGTGACGCGCCGCACGCAGATGGCGGAATCGAAGATCGCTCAGGCCGAGGCCGAGGCGATCGCCGAGGTGAAGGCGTCGGCCGTCGATCTCGCGATCGCCGCCGCGTCGAAGATCGTGGCGGAAAAGGCAGCCTCGGGCGAGGCGGGCCGGTTCGTCGATCAGTCGCTCGGCGAGATCCGGCAGCGGCTGCACTGATCGGTTCGCCGACGATCCATCGCGACGCATGAAGAGCCGTCGGCGTCAGCCGGCGGCTTCGCTGTTTCTGATCGGCGCGAAGGAGCGGCGGTGATGCGGGCAGGGGCCATGCGCCCGGATCGCATCGAGATGCGCCTTGGTGCCGTAGCCCATATGGCGCTCGAAACCATAGGCGGGGAAGCGGGCGCCGAGCCGCACCATCATCCGGTCGCGCAAGACCTTCGCGACGATCGAGGCGGCGGCGATGGACTGAGAGCGCGCGTCGCCCGCGACGAGCGGCGTCGCCGGGAGGCGGAGGCCGGGCGGCACGTCGATGCCGTCGATCAGGCAATGTCCCGGCGCTGCGGCCAGCGCCTCGACCGCCCGCACCATCGCGGCGAGCGAGGCGCGGCGGATGTTCAGCCGGTCGATTTCGGCCGGCCCGGCCGAAGCGACGCCGACGGTCGCCGTCGCCAGGATCTCCGCGAAGAGACGCTCTCGGGCGCGCTGCGTCAGCTTCTTCGAATCGTTCAGGCCGGCCGGCATCGAGGCCGGATCGAGAATCACCGCCGCCGCGACCACAGGGCCAGCGAGGGGCCCGCGTCCAGCCTCGTCGACCCCGGCGACGAGCGTCACACCGCGTGCCCGAAGCTCCGTCTCGAAGGCGAAGTCAGGCGCGACGCGCGGCTTGCCGGCGACGGGATCGAAGAGCGAAGGGTTGGAATCGGAGCGTCGGCGAGCCATGCGCGACATAGGCGCATCCGAACCACTTCCTCAAGCACTGGCCGCACCGCGCCGCGCCGAGCCAAAGCGCGGCGTGCGACCCGAGATGGTCGGAGAGCCCGATCGGAACGGTGCGGCGACGGTCTCTGCCGCTTCGTCGTCACGGGGCGAACCCCCGCGTCTGTCCCATGCTTCGGACCGTTCCGATGCCATGGCATCGGCCGCGCGTCGCGGTTCAAATGCGAGGAGACTTTGTCATCGGTCCCTTACCGAAGGTCCGCCCCACCTGTCAGAGCAGCGCGAGCTGCACGCCGCCCTCGGGCTTCGGCGCCCGGAAGAGGTCGGTGCGCAGCTTCAGCCGCGTCTCGTTGAGGCCGAGCCGCCCCGCCGCGATCTCGAAGCGGCGCTTGATCTGGAAGGCATAGGGGCCGGTGCCCCGCATGCGCTTGCCCCATTCGGCGTCGTAATCCCGGCCCTCGCGCATGGAGCGCAGCAGCGTCAGCACATGGCGGTAGCGGTCGGGATAGTGGCGCAGCAGCCAGTCCTTGAAGATCTGGCTGACCTCCAGCGGCAGGCGGAGCAGCACATAGCCGGCCTCGCGCGCCCCGGCGGCGGCGGCGGCTTCCAGCAGCCGCTCGATCTCGTGGTCGGTCAGGCCCGGAATGATCGGCGCGGTCATGACCATGGTCGGGATGCCGGCGGCGTTCAGCGCCTTCACCGCGTCGAGGCGCTTCGTCGGCGTCGCGGCGCGCGGCTCCATCGCCCGGGCGAGGCGCCGGTCGAGCGTCGTCACCGAGATCGCGACCTTGACGAGGCCCTTGGCCGCCATGCGCGACAGGATGTCGATGTCGCGCGTCACCAGCGCCGACTTGGTGACGATGCCGACCGGATGCTGCGCGGCTTCCAGCACTTCGAGAAGCTGGCGCATGATGCCGCGCTCCTTCTCGATCGGCTGATAGGGATCGGTATTGGTGCCGATCGCGATGGTGCGCGGCTCGTAGCCGGACTTGGAAAGCTCGCGCTCGAGCAACTGCGCCGCATTGGGCTTGGCGAAGAGCTTGGTCTCGAAATCGAGGCCGGCCGATAGGCCCATATAGGCATGGGTCGGCCGCGCGAAGCAGTAGACGCAGCCATGCTCGCAGCCGCGATAGGGATTGACCGAGCGGTCGAAGGAGATGTCGGGCGACGTATTGCGGGTGATGATGGTCTTCGGCGCCTCCACCTGCACTTCGGTGCGGAAGGCCGGCAGCTCGTCCAGGACGTCCCAGCCGTCATCCTCCAGCGAGCGGGCGAAGGGTTCGAAGCGGCCGGTCGGATTGATCCCGGCGCCGCGTCCGCGCCGGCGCTCCGGCGCGATGCGCGTCCCGGCCGGGATGCCCTCCGGAATCCCGACCTTGCGTCCCCTGGCGAAGGCCGCGCGATCGGCGGCAAAGGCGTCCTGCATGGGTCTTCCCCCAGCATTCTCGATTCGTTCTCTTGGGGATAAGACCTAATCGAGGATTGAGAACAAGACAAGAACAAACTGATTCGCATTCGTTCTGGCGGTTGCCGCTGCGCTCGGCTAAGCATCTGGGAACTCTCACACCGGGCGCGTAATATGATCACGGTGATAATCGAATGTGGCGCGGAGGCCTCTCCGCTCGGGGCGAGCCTCGCGACGCTGGTGCCCGGCGCGATCGAAGGTCTGGTCCGCGAGGTCGTGGTGGTCGATTGCGGCCTCGACACAGCGGCGCGGAAGGTCGCCGATCATGCCGGCTGCCGGATCGCCGGGGCCGGCGCGCTGCCGGAGCTTCTCGCCGGCGCCAAGGGCGACTGGCTGATGCTGCTGGAGCCCGGCGCCCGCCTCGCGCCCGAATGGGTGGAGGCCATCGCGACGCATCTCGGCGATGTCGCGGCCGGCGCCATGCCGCGCGCCGCGCGCTTCGCGCCGCCGCGCCAGGGGGCGCGCGCCTTCGCCGCGCAGCTGTTCCGGCGCCCGGGCGCGCTGCGGCTGGGGCTCCTGCTCCCGAAGACGGAAGCGCTTGCGCGCCTGCGGCCGGGCAGGGCGCTGGCGGATCTGGCGAAGGGCGTGGCGGCGACCCGCCTCGCCGCGACGATCCGGCCGCGCCCGCATTGAGAGCGAGGCGAAGCGGCCGGCCGCCTTCCGCCCGTCCGAGAAGGCCTATCGAGCGATCGGTGACAGGACAGGCGGAATCGAGAGGCCGGCGTCTATCGGGATGGGCGACGGAGCCCGGAAGTCTTTCGACTTAAAGAGCCATGCCCAGATAGCCGGCCAGATTGCGCCGCACGCGGTCGAGCGGGTCTTCGGCCGGGTCGGGCAGGACGAAGGTCTCGCCGGTGATGAGCTCGAAGGCGCGCAGATAGACCGCCGCCGCTTCCAGCACCACCTCGGCCGGGATTTCGGGGATCGGGTCGCGATAGGGATCGCAGCGCGCCACCACCCAGTTGCGCACGAAGTCCTTGTCGAAGCTTTCCGGTGGCTCGCCCGCCGCGAAGCGCTCGGCATAGCTCGCCGCGAACCAGTAGCGGCTGCTGTCCGGCGTGTGGATCTCGTCGGCGAGCACGATCCGGCCCTCGGCATCGGTGCCGAACTCGTATTTCGTATCCGCCAGGATCAGGCCGCGCTCGGCCGCGAGCCTCTGGCCCTCGGCGAAGAGCGCGAGGGCGGCTTCGGAAACGGTGTGCCATTGGTCGGCGGTGAGGAGGCTCTGGTCGAGGATCATCGCCTCGGTCAGCGGCTCGTCATGCCCGCCATCCGCCGCCTTCGTCGTCGGCGTGATGATCGCCTGCCGCAGCGCCTCGTTGGGGCGCAGGCCGTCCGGCAGGCGATGCCCGTAGACTTCGCGCGCGCCCTGCCGGTAGCGGGTGAGGATCGAGGTCGAGGTCGTGCCCGCCAGATAGCCGCGCACGACGATCTCGACCGGCAGGATGTCGAGCCGGCGGCCGACCACGACATTCGGGTCCGGATAGGCGAGGACATGGTTCGGACAGATCGCCTCCGTCCGCTCGAACCAGAAGCGCGCGATGCGCGTCAGAACCTCGCCCTTGAACGGAATGACGGCCAGCGGCCGGTCGAAGGCGCTGATCCGGTCGGTGGTGACGAGGATGCGCCGGCCGTCCGGCAGATCGTAATTGTCGCGCACCTTGCCGCGATAGCGGTTCGGCAGGCCGGCGATCTCGGCCTCCTTCAGGACCTGATGGGCATGCGGGGCGAGGGCGGCGATGTCCGGCAAGGGCTTTGGCTCACGGGTCGAAGTCGGTCCCATCAGACCCTCTGGGCGAAGGATTGCAATCGCCGCGCCGGGATTTCTGCACAGGATCGGATGTTCGCTCGGTCTGTGGGCCCTATGGTCTCGGCTTGCCGCCGATCCCTTGCGGCGTTCGAAGGCCTGGTCGATCGCTACGCGTCTGCCCGGCCCGTTCGCCTGCGCCTTATTCGGGAATATGGATGCGTTCCTTGAGATGCTTCAGATTGGCGACGATCGTGAAGGACATGATGACGAGAAGCGACCATGAACTCCATTTCCCGAGATGGACGAGCGACCAATGGTGCAGCTGGCTCGGATAGCGCCAGATGCCGAACAACGTGCTGAGATTCTCGGCCAGCCAGATAAAGAAGCCGACGAGCAGGAAACCGACCAGGAGCGGCATGCGTCGATCCCGGTCGTAAGGGCGGAAGACGACAGTGGTTCGGGCATAGAGCCCCAGCACGGCGGCGGCGATGTACCAGCGATAATCGCCGAGATAGTGGTGCAGAAAGAAATTCGCATAGATCGCGACCGCTACGACAACGGCCAGCCTATAAGGCGGATGATGCCGAATCCTGAGATCCAGAAGACGCCAAGCCTGGATGATGTAGGAGCCGACGGCCGCATACATGAAACCCGAGAAGAGCGGCACGCCGAAGAGTTTCGTCTAGGCGAAATCGGCATAGGACCAGGACTGGATCGCGCCGGACGTCTTGAAGGCTTCGAGCCCGAAACCGGCGATGTGGAACAGGAGAACCGTCTTCGCTTCGTCTAAGGTCTCGATACCTCTCCAGAGCATCCAGCCCTGAATGGCGAGCGCGATCGCGAGCAGCAGATCGTAGCGCGGTATGCCCGACAGTCCGTGGCGCGGGACGATGAAGATCGCGAGGAAGAAGAGTCCGGCGAACAGGCAGGCTCGCGCCTCCTTCAGTCCGAAGAAAAGCAACTCGACGAGGATGCGATGCAGGCCGCGAAGATCGGGGCGCGGCTCTGTGACAAGCAGGCCGTGGTCGATCGTCTCCAGCAAAGTGGCTCGCCGGCCGGTGAAAGAGGACATGGGAATGGGTGAGCCGTTCGAACTCGAAGGAAGACGGGATGGATCGAGATTCGCTGGAGCATAATGCAACCTCGGCGAAACCGCACAGCCCTCATGCGACGAACCGTCGTCGCCTTTCGCGGCTCGCGGCGGCTTGCGCGGTGATCCTGGCAGGTCTCGCCTTGCGGATCGGCGGCTATCGGCTTGGTTTGCCCTTCCTCATCGTCAAATATGGCGGCTCCCTTCTTTGGGGCAGCATGGTCTATTTGCTTCTGGCCGCTCTCGCTCCCCGCCGGCCGCGGACGGTCAACGCCGCCGCCGCCATGGGCACGGCCATCGCCGTCGAACTGTTCCGCCTCTATCATGCTCCCTGGCTCGACGCTTTTCGGCTGACGACGGCCGGTGCCTTACTATTCGGCCGCATCTTCTCGCCCTGGAACATTCTTGCCTATGCATTGGGTATCGGCGCCGCCCTTGCCTGGGATCGCGCGAGCTTTCTCTCCATTCGAGCGGCCCATCGCTGAATTCCACCCGCCGAACGCATCGCCACGCTTGCGCATCGCATAAGTATTTGCTTATCTGTCTTCCATGATGGAGAACGAGGTCTTCAAGGCGCTGGCCGATCCGACCCGCCGGGCGATCTTCGAGAAGCTCGCCGAGGGCGGGGCGCATGCCAGCGCCTTACGCGAGGGCATGGCGATCAGCCAGCCGGCGATGTCGCAGCATCTGGCGGTGCTGCGCGCCGCGCGGCTGGTGCGGGAGGAGCGGCAGGGGCGGTTCGTGCTCTACGAGGTCGATCCGGAAGGGCTGCTCCTCGTCCTCGGCTGGCTGCGGAAATATCGCGCCTTCTGGCCCGCCCGGATTGCGGCCTTGCAGGACGTCTTGAAGGACATGGATCAATGACCGAGCCGACCGCCGAGACCGACCAGGACGCCCTCGTCTTCGAATGCGAGCTCGATGCCGCGCCGGACAAGGTCTGGCGGGCGATCAGCATCCCGGCTTATCGCGAGCGCTGGCTGCCGGAGGCGGTGCTCGCCGATCCGGAGCCGGTCGCGGCGACGCCCGGCCGCGAGGCGTGCTACCGGCTGCGGGACCGCGACATGCCCTTCGCGGAAAGCGTCGTCACCTTCGAGCTTTCCCCCAATGCCGTGGGCGGCACGCATCTGCGCATCGTCCACCGGCTGGCCGAAGCCGGGGCCGGGCGGGCGCTCATGGCGGCGAACGGCAACCGGCCGGCCGCGCGGCGCGCCGCCTAAGCCGCCTCGACCCTCACATCTTTGCAGGCAGGGAGTTCGCCGATGCGCGAAGCGATGCAACTCGTCCCCATGGTGGTCGAGCAGTCGAGCCGGGGGGAGCGATCCTTCGACATCTATTCGCGGCTGCTGCGCGAGCGGATCATCTTCCTCAATGGCGAGGTGAATGACGGGATCGCGGCGCTGGTCTGCGCGCAGCTCCTGTTCCTCGAAGCCGAGAACCCGCAGAAGCCGATCTATCTCTACATCAATTCCTATGGCGGCGTGATCACCAGCGGCCTCGCGATGTACGATACGATGCGCTACGTGACGGCCCCGGTGCACACGCTCTGCATGGGCACCGCCCGCTCGATGGGCTCGTTCCTTCTGATGGGCGGCGAGCCGGGCTGCCGGGCGGCGCTGCCCAATGCCAGCCTCCATGTCCACCAGCCGCTCGGCGGCTTCCAGGGCCAGGCCTCGGATTTCCTGATCCATGCCGACGAGATGCGCCGCACCAAGCACCGCATGACCCGGCTCTATGCCGAGCATTGCGCGCGCTCCTACGACGAGGTGGAGCGCACGCTCGACCGCGACCGCTTCATGACGGCGGAGGAAGCCTTGGAATGGGGGCTGATCGACCGGATCATCGACCGGCGCGAGATCGGGCCGTCGCTCCGTCCGCTCTGACACCCGCGCCCGATCAGAGGGCGCGGCCCTCGCGGCGCAGATGCTCGTCGAGGCGCGGCATGATCTCGACGAAGTTGCACGGCTTGTGCCGGTAGTCGAGCTGGTCCTTCAGGATCAGGTCCCAGCCGTCGCGGCAGGCGCCGGGCGAGCCGGGCAGGGCGAAGACGAAGGTGGCGTTCACGACGCCGCCCGTCGCCCGCGACTGGATGGTCGAGGTGCCGATCTTCTCGAAGGAGACGCGGTGGAAGACGGCTGAGAAGCCGTCCATCCGCTTCTCGAACAAAGGCTCCAGCGCCTCCGGCGTCACGTCGCGGCCGGTGAAGCCGGTGCCGCCGGTGGTGACGATCGCGTCGATCGCCGCGTCCTTCGACCAGGCGAGCACCGTGTCGCGGATCGCCGGAATGTCGTCCGGCACGATGCGGCGGTCGGCGAGCCGGTGGCCGGCCGCGACGATCCGCTCGGCGAGGGTCGCGCCGGACCGGTCCTCCGCCAAACTGCGGCTGTCCGATATGGTGAGGACGGCGATGCCGAGGGGAACGAAGGCGCGCTCGCTCATGCCGGCTGTGCCTCCCCGAGCCGGGTCGGGACGCACCACCAGCCGGGCTCGGCGGCGCGGATCGCGGCCGCCGCGCGCGCGGCCGCCGCATCGTCGCCGAAGAGGCCGAAGACCGTCGCGCCCGAGCCGGACATGCGGGCGAAACCGGCGCCACCCGAAACGAGGGCGGCGCGCGCCGCGCCGATCGCCGGGGCGAGCGCCACCGCCGGCGGCTCCAGATCGTTGCGCGTGTCTTCGAGATAGGCGAGCAAAGCGCCGAGATCGGCGAGCTTCGGCAGAGGCGGCATCGGCGGATTGTCGCGGCGCTCCAGCCGGGCGAAGACCAGCGGCGTCGCGACCGGCACACCCGGATTGACCAGCACCGCCGCGACGCTCGGGAAGTCTTGCAGCGGCTCGATGCTTTCGCCGATGCCGCCGATCCGCGCCGCACGACCGGCAAGGCACATCGGCACGTCGGCGCCGAGCGCGAGCGCGGCCTCGGCGAGCGGGGCCGCGAGCCTCGGACAGGCCTCGCCGACGAGGCGGAGGAGGGCGGCGGCATCGGCCGAGCCGCCGCCGATGCCGGAGGCGATCGGCAGACGCTTGTCGAGAACGAGATGAAGGGGCGGAAGCTCGGCGTCCTGACGGGCCGCGACGCGGCGGGCGAGCGCCAGGGTTTCCGCCAGGATGTTCGCGCCGCCATCCGGCAGGCTCGCCGCCAGCGCGGCGGCAAAGGGGCCGGTCAGGTCGAGAGCGTCCTCTGCGGCTGAGCGCGCCGTCAGCCGGTCGCCTGCCGCGCCGGAGGCGAAGGCGACGAGGCTCGACAGGATGTGATAGCCGTCCGGCCGCCGTCCGGTGACATGGAGAGCGAGATTGACCTTAGCCGGCGCGAGGACCGCGCCGGCGGGCAGGGCGATCCGCTCGCGCGCGGTCTCGGCCGCGGCGCTCAGCGGATCTTCGAGGGCTTGGCGCCGTGGCCGGCGGCGGGCGCGGTCTCGGCGCGGTTCTGGGCGGGCACCGGCGCGCTGTCCGTCGCCTCGGCCTTGCGGCCGGCGGCGGGCAGCCCGTCCTTCAGCTTCGCCTCGATGCGGGCGATGTCGGCCGGCTCGGGCTTCGGATCGCCGACCAGCGCCCGCTGCCACTGGAAACGGGCCTCGCGCGTGCGCCCGACCTGCCAATAGGCATCGCCCAGATGGTCGTTGATCGTCGGATCGGCGGGGTTCAGCAGGACGGCGCGCTCCAGCTGCTCCACCGCGTCGTCGAAGCGGGCGAGGCGGTAATAGGCCCAGCCGAGCGAATCGACGATGTAGCCGTCGTTCGGCCGCAGATCGACGGCGGTCTTGATGAACTTCAGCCCCTCGTCGAGATTCAGGTTCATGTCGACCCAGGAATAGCCGAGATAGTTGAGGACCTGCGGCTGGTTGGGCGAGAGCTTCAGCGCCTTGCGGAAATCGGCCTCCGCCTTCGGCCATTCCTTGATGCGCTCGAAGGCGATGCCGCGCTGATAGTAGATGTTCCAGGTTTCCCGATTGCTGCGCGCGGCGAGCGTCACCGCCTTGTCGAGCGTATCGGCCATGGCCTTGTAGTCCTTCGAGGAGGACAGGATGTCGGCATAGGCGAGATAGGCCTGGAGATCGTCGGGATAGGTCGCGACGGCCTTTTCGAGATGGGCCTTCGCCTCGTCCTTGCGGCCGGCCGACCAGAGATCGAGGCCGATCTGGAGATCGGCGGTGCGGCGCAACGCCGAGCTTTCCGGCACGTCGCGATAGTAGTTGATCGCCTCGTCATAGCGGCTGGCGCGCTCGGCGATGCCGGCGAGCGCCACGAGGAGCTGCGGATTGCGGGCGTCGAGGGCGCGGGCGAGCTGGAAATAGAGGATGGCGACCTGCTGGCCTTCGCCGCGATTGATCGCCTGGCCGAGGATGTAGAGCGTCTCGGCCGCGCCCTCCTGAACGGAGGTGACGGGCGGCTCCACCGCGACGCCCTTCTCGATCTGCGACTTCAGGAAGGCCAGCGGCTCGTAGTTCTCGGCAAGCGCCAGACCCTTGTTGATGGTCTGGAGCGCCTCCTTCTTCTTGCCGGCGCGCGCGTCGATGCGGGCGAGAGCCTCGACGGCGCCCATGAAGGCGTCCGGCGAGGTCTGGGCGCTGCCGCGGTCCTCCACGACCTTGCCGAGCAGGCGCCGCGCCGAATCCTGCCGTCCGGCGACGAAGGCGACGAGGCCGGCCTGATAGTTGTTGAAGACCGGATACCAGCTCGCCTTCTTCAGGTCGCCGATGCGCGACAGCGCATCGTTGGTGCGGCCCGCGCCCTGGTCGGCCCAGGCGGAGAGATGGCCGAGCAGCAGCGCGTCGAGATCGCTCGGGTCGAGAATGTCGAGCTGTTCGATCGCCCCGCCCCAGTCGCCCTTGACCAGCGCGTCGATGCCGAGCGCGATGCGGGCCACCTTGCCGGCCTCCGCGTCGTCGCGCAGCTTGGCCGCGAGCTCGACGCCCTTGGCGAACTGGCCGTTCGCGAGAAAGGCGAACATCGCGTCCTGCTGCAGGAGCTGCGCCGTCGGGTCGATCCGCAGCGCCTCCTCGAAATAGCTGGTGGCGGCGTCGAGATCGCCGCCGAGCTGGGCCGATTTCGCCGCGAGATAGGCGCCCGACAGGGTCTGCGAGGCGATGCCCGGCGCCGGGCGTTCGGCGGCTTTCGGCGCCTCGCCGCTCGGCGCGGCAAGGCTCGCGCCCGGCAGCGCGACGGCCGCCGCCAGGGCGAGGGCGAAGGAGATCCGGCTCATCGGCGTCTTCTGCACGCGGCATTCCTCTTGGCAAAACACCCATTCCGGCGGGCACCGAGGCGCCGCCGGGGCGTGGCCGCCGGCATGGCGGCGGCCCGGCACCCGCTGCCGGATTTCTGGCGCGCCCGATTGGCGAGAATGCGGCCGGGCGCGTCGCTAGGTCAGGCGAAGAATCTGAAGGACTTCGCCGTCCCCGTCAATTGATCCGATCGATGCAGAACTCGACGACGTCGAGCAGGGAATCGCGGGCCTCGGAACGCGGCAGCACGGATGCGGCGCGATAGGCCGCCTCGCCGTAGCCGCGCGCCCTCGCGACCGTCGCCTCGAGCGCGCCGTGCTTTTCCAGGAGCCGGCAGGCCTCGGCCAGCGCCGCGTCGTCGCTGCCGTTCTCCTCCAGCGCGCGGCGCCAGAAGTCCCGCTCGGCCGGCGTGCCGCGCTCATGCGCGATGATGACGGGCAGCGTGATCTTGCCCTCGCGGAAGTCGTCGCCGACATTCTTGCCGAGCGCCTTGGCCGTGCCGCGATAGTCGAGCACGTCGTCGACGAGCTGGAAGGCGCGGCCGAGATTGAGGCCATAGGCGCGCATGGCCGCGCGGATCTCGTCGCCGGAAGCCGCCAGGACCGGACCGACCTCGGTGGCGGCGGAAAAGAGCGCGGCGGTCTTCGCCTCGATCACCGCGAGATAGTCGGCCTCCGTCGTCGTCAGCTTCTTGGCCGCCGCGAGCTGCCAGACCTCGCCCTCGGCGATCACGGCCGAGGCGCGCGACAGGATGTCGAGCGCGGTGAGCGAGCCGACCTCGACCATCATCTTGAAGGCCTGGCCGAGCAGGAAGTCGCCGACGAGGACGCTCGCCTGGTTGCCCCAGATCATCCGGGCCGTCTTCTTGCCGCGCCGGAGATCGCTCTCGTCCACCACGTCGTCGTGGAGGAGGGTCGCCGTGTGCATGAACTCGACGCTGGCCGCCAGCTTCACATGGCCCTTCTCGCCGGCATAGCCGCAGGCGAGCGCCGAGGCGATGGTCAGCATCGGCCGCAGGCGCTTGCCGCCCGACGAGATCAGATGATCGGCGATCTGCGGGATGAGCTCCACGTTCGAGCCCGCCATGGCGAGGATCAGGCGATTGACCTCCTCCATGTCGGCGCGGGTCAGCGCGACGATCGCCTCGATGGAAGCCGTCTGCCGGCCTTCCCGTGCGGGGCTGGCTAAACTCAAGAGAGCGCTCCTTTGTGCTGCCGAGCCTCGGGCCGCCGAGCCGTCTTCGGCGTTCCGGCGAGCACTAATGGGCCGCGAGGCCAGCGACAAGCGGAAGATGAGCCGAAACGCGCGAAGAAGAAGCCGGCCGGCCGCATCCGGCCATGCGATTGCGGCGAGGGAGCGGCGATGCGATGATCCGCCCGAGCGAGACGGCCGGATCGAAGTCCTTTCATGCGCGAACTCATGCGGTCCAACGACCCGGTGCTGATTTCCTTCGTCGACGCGCTCCTGAAGGATGCCGGCATCGAGCATTTCGTCGCCGACACGCATATGAGCATCCTCGACGGCTCGATCGGCGCGCTGCCGCGCCGCGTCCTCGTCGATTCGGAGCGTATCGAGCAGGCGCGCCGGCTCCTGCGCGATGCCGAACTCGGCCATGAACTGTCCTGACGGCGAGGGCGCCACGAGCCTCGACGCCTTCCAGGGCGGCCGCTTCCATCTCCTTCAGCCGAAGGGCTGGGGCTATCGGGCGGGGCTCGACGCGCTGCTTCTCGCCGCCAGCCTGCCCGACGACCTGGACGGACGGGCGGCCGATCTCGGCGCCGGGGCCGGGGCGGCCGGCTTCGCCTTCGCCGCGCGCTGCGCCACGGCACGCGTGCTTCTCGTCGAGCGGGACCCCGCGATGGCGGCGCTCGCCCGCCGCTCGCTGACGCTCGTCGAGAACGCCGCGCTCGCCCTGCGTCTCTCGGTCGCGCAAGCCGATGTCGTCGCGCCGCGCCCCTTGCGCGAGGCGGCCGGGCTTTCCGACGGCGCCTTCGATCTCGTCCTCACCAATCCGCCCTTCCATCCGGCCGGCGGGCGCGTCTCGCCGGATGCGCGGCGCGGCGCGGCGCTGGCCATGCCGGACCCGGATTTCCTCGGGCGCTGGATCGCCAGCGCCGCCGCGCTGCTCGTCCATGGCGGGCGCCTCGCCCTCGTCGCCCGGCCGGACAATCTCGGCGCGATCCTGGCCGCGGCCGAGAACCGGCTCGGCGATCTGCGGATCGTGCCCGTCCACAGCCAGGCGGGACGGGCGGCCAAGCGCATCCTCGTCCAGGCGCGGCGCGGCTCGCGCGCGCGCCTGTCGCTGCTGCCGCCCGTGACGCTGCGCGACGCCGCCGGCCGGCCCCTGCCGCTGGAGGCGGCGATCGGGGCCGGAACGGCGCGGATCGATTTCGGCGGCGTCTGACGCGCGTGCCGCATTGGCGCGGCGAAGGGTCGCGACTACATGCAGGCGGACCGCATCCTTCTCGAAAGGCTCTTCCGCTTGGCGTTCTCCCTCCGCTCCTATCTTCCCAAGCGCTTCCGCAAGGAGGGCGTGGTGGTGCCGGTCGTGCGCCTCCAGGGCGCGATCATGGCGCAGTCCGGCCCCTTGCGCCCGGCTCTGTCGCTCGCCGGCATCGCGCCGCTGCTCGACCGCGCCTTCGGCATGAAGGAGGCGCCGGCCGTCGCGCTCGTCGTCAATTCGCCGGGCGGCTCGCCAGTCCAGTCGCGGCTCATCCACAAGCGCATCCGCGACCTGGCGCTGGAGAAGAAGAAGGAGGTCCTCGTCTTCGTGGAGGATGTCGCGGCCTCCGGCGGCTACATGATCGCCTGCGCCGGCGACGAGATCATCGTCGATCCGTCCTCCATCGTCGGCTCGATCGGCGTCGTCTCGGGCGGCTTCGGCTTCGTCGACGCGCTCGCCAAGCTCGGCATCGAGCGGCGCGTCCACACGGCCGGCCAGAACAAGGCGGTGCTCGATCCCTTCCGGCCCGAGCGGCCGGAGGATGTCGCCCATCTCCTCGAACTCCAGCGCCATGTGCACGAGACCTTCATCGCCCTCGTCAAGGCGCGGCGCGGCGCGCGCCTGTCCGACCATCCCGATCTCTTCTCGGGCCTCTTCTGGGAAGGCGGGCGCGGCGTCGAGCTCGGCCTCGCCGACCGGCTCGGCGACCTGCGCGGCGTCCTCGTCGAGCGCTATGGCGAGACGGTGCGCCCGCAGCTCCTCCACGCCCATCGCGGCCTTTTCGGGCGGCGCCCGGCCTCCGGAACCGCGATCGGCCAAGGCGCGTTCGATCCGGCGCGGCTCGGCGCAGATCTCGCCGGCGGCCTTATTTCGGCCGCCGAGGAACGGATGCTCTGGTCGCGCTATGGTCTGTGACGGATGCCGGCGAGGCGCGCTTTACGCCCGTGGACGGGGAGCGCATAATCGGTGACGTCGTTCGAGGTGATCGATCTCATGCCGCAACTTCTCTTCTTCGGTCTGGTGGGCGCGGCGGCGTGGCTCGGTTTCAAGCAGCTGAAGGGCGAGGCCCAGCGCACGGCCGAGCGCACCCGCCGGATGGAGGCCGAGAGCCGCAATCGCAGCCACGGCACGCTGGTGCGCGGCGACGACGGCGTCTACCGGCTGAAGCAGGACTGAGCGGCGCCCTTCCTTGACGGGCCGCGCCCCGCCATGGCAACCGGCCGGGACCGTTCGAAGAAAGCCGCTAGCCCATGTCCGACCGCCAGGCCTCGCTGAGCCCGGAAAAGTCCTTCCAAGGACTGATCCTCACCCTGCACCGCTATTGGGCGGAACAGGGCTGCGTCATCCTTCAGCCCTATGACATGGAGGTCGGCGCCGGCACCTTCCATCCGGCGACGACGCTGCGCGCCCTCGGCCCGAAGCCCTGGAAGGCGGCCTATGTGCAGCCTTCCCGCCGGCCGAAGGACGGCCGCTACGGCGAGAACCCGAACCGGCTCCAGCATTACTACCAGTATCAGGTCATCCTGAAGCCCAACCCGCCCAACCTCCAGGACCTCTATCTCGGCTCGCTGAAGGCGATCGGCATCGACACGGGCCTGCACGACGTGCGCTTCGTCGAGGACGACTGGGAAAGCCCGACGCTCGGCGCCTGGGGCCTCGGCTGGGAATGCTGGTGCGACGGAATGGAAGTGTCGCAGTTCACCTATTTCCAGCAGGTCTGCGGCATCGAATGCGCGCCGGTGGCGGGCGAGCTGACCTATGGCCTCGAACGGCTCGCGATGTATGTCCAGAATGTCGACAGCATCTACGACCTCAATTTCAACGGCTGCGAAGGCGAGGAGAAGGTCACCTATGGCGACGTCTTCCTCCAGGCCGAGCAGGAATATTCGCGCTACAATTTCGAACATGCCGACACGGCGGTGCTGCTGCGTCATTTCGAGGAGGCGGAGGCCGAGTGCAACGCGCTGCTCGCGGCGGGCGCGGCGAGCCCGCAATCCAATCACGGCCGGCACCTGATGGCCCAGCCCGCCTATGACCAGGCGATCAAGGCGAGCCACGTCTTTAACCTTCTCGACGCGCGCGGCGTGATCTCGGTGACGGAGCGCCAGAGCTACATCTTCCGCGTCCGCACCCTCGCCAAGGCCTGCGGCGAGGCCTTCCTCCAGACGGAAGCCGGCGGCAAGGCGGCGGCCTGACAGATAAGACGATTTCCCGCCACGGCTGCCTGACTTCCCGGCCGGCTCCGCCATATCCCCGTGAAGAGGATATCGGTGCGAGCGAGGCGAGCCATGCGGTGGGAAGGGCGACGGCAGTCCGACAATGTCGAGGACATGCGGGGCAGCGGCGGTGGCAGATTGGGCGGCGGCGGCATGCGCATCCCCATCCGGGCGGGTGGGGGCGGGGGCATCGGCCTCATCATCCTCGCGCTCGTCCTCTGGCTCGGCTTCGGCATCAATCCGCTCCAGCTCCTCGGCATGATGGAGGACGGCGGCAACTACCAGACCTCCCAGACCTCGCAGGGGCCGGGCGTCCAGGGCACGCCCGACAAGACGGACGACTTCGTCGCCACCGTCCTCGCCGATACCGAGGATGTCTGGAACAAGCGCTTCCAGGATATGGGCCGCAATTATCAGGACCCGACGCTCGTCCTCTTCAGCGGGCAGGTGAATTCCGCCTGCGGCTCGGCGCAGTCGGCCATGGGGCCGTTCTACTGTCCGCGCGACCAGAAGCTCTACATCGATCTCTCCTTCTTCCGACAGCTCGCCGGCCAGCTCAATTCGCCGGGCGATTTCGCGCAGGCCTATGTCGTGGCGCACGAGGTCGGGCACCACGTCCAGAACCTGCTCGGCACGCTGCCGAAGACCGACGCGCTGCGGCAGCGGGCGTCGAGCCAGGAGGAGGCCAATGCCGTCTCGGTGCGCGTCGAACTTCAGGCCGACTGCTATGCCGGCATCTTCGCCCATGACGACAAGAATGCCGGCTATCTCGATCCCGACGACATCGACGAGGCGCTGAACGCCGCCAGCCAGATCGGCGACGACACCTTACAGAAGGAGAGCCAGGGCCGCGTCGTGCCGGATTCCTTCACGCACGGCACGTCGCAGCAGCGCGTCTCTTGGTTCAAGAAGGGCTTCGACACCGGCGACATGCGGGCCTGCGACACGTTCGGCGGCAGCCTCTGACGGCGAGGTTTCGATAGGGAGGCAAGCTTGAAGGCGGGCGGGGGTCAGGAACGCCCCCCGCCGCCCTCCGTTCGGACTGGAGCGTCAACCGCACGGACGACAAACCTCATGTTCCTTCGCATCGACAAGCTCCAGGCGGAGCTGCCGGCGCCCAAACGCGCTGATCCGAACGCCGCCGCCGCGCTCCAGGAATTGCTCGGCGGCAAGTATGGCGAGATGTCGACCCTCGGCAACTACATGTATCAGAGCTTCAACTTCCGCTCGAAGTCGAAGCTGAGGCCCTTCTACAGCCTCGTCGCCTCCATCACGGCGGAAGAGCTCGGCCATGTCGAGCTCGTGTCCAACGGCGTCGCGATGCTGGCCAACGGGCCGGACAAGCGGAACGGGGATGCGGGCGACGGCGGCGATCTCTCGGACGCGCCCTTCGAGGACATGAAGGACATCCGCTCGGCCGCCGCCTTCCTGTCGGGCGCCGGCGGCGCGATGCCGGTCGATTCCAACGGCCTGTCCTGGAACAAGGACTTCATCACCTCGACCGGCAATGTCGTCGTCGATCTCCTGCACAACTTCCATCTCGAATGCGGCGCCCGGCTGCACAAGCTGCGCGTCTACGAGACCTTGAGCGATCCGACGGGCCGCGAGGTCTGCGGCTATCTCCTGGTGCGCGGCTCGGTCCATGCCCATGCCTATGCGCTGGCGCTGAAGAAGATCACCGGCGTCGATCTCGACAAGTTCCTGCCGACGCCGAACATTCCCCTGTCGAAAATCCCCGAGTGCCAGAAATATCTGGACGAGGGCTCGCATCGCCGCCTCTATACGTTCAGCCCGGACGACTACAGGGAAATGGCGGGCATCTGGGGCAATGGCGAGGTGGCGCTGCCCGACGATCCGCCGGGCGAGCTCGAAGTGGTCGACGGCTTCCCGGACGGCGGTAAGATCCACCAGCTGACGGGCGTCCCCTCCGCCTTCGCGCCGGACTACGCGCCGGAAGAGATGTTCGAGATCGCGACGAAGCTCTACAAGGCCTCGCGCTAGCACCGTCCCGTCCGGGCGCGGCGGCGGCCGCCGCGCTTGGGCCTCGTCTTGCATTCCCGTCGCGGCCATGGTGTTTCGCGCCAAACGACGTTGCGCCGGATCACCATGCCCGATCTTCTGCTCGAACTCCGCTCGGAGGAAATTCCCGCCCGCATGCAGCGCAAGGCGGCGGGCGATCTGCGTAAGGCCGTGACGGACGGTCTCGTCGCGGCCGGTCTCACCTACGAGGGCGCCCGCGAATACTGGACGCCGCGCCGCCTCACCCTCGACATTCGCGGCCTGGAGGCGCGCTCGCGCGACACGGTGGAAGAGCGCAAGGGACCGCGCACCGACGCCAACGAGAAGGCGATCGAAGGCTTCCTGCGCGGCGCCGGCCTCGCCTCGCTGGCCGAGGCGGAAGTGCGCAGCGATGCGAAGAAGGGCGACTTCTATGTCGCGATGCTCCGCAAGCCCGGCCGTCCGGCCGAGGAGATCATCGCCGAACTGGTGCCCGCCGTCATCCGCGAATTCCCCTGGCCGAAATCGATGCGCTGGGGCCGCGCCTCGGCCCAGCCCGGCGCCCTGCGCTGGGTGCGCCCGCTCCAGTCGATCCTCTGCACCTTCGGGCCGGAAACCGAGGAGCCCGTCACCGTCGATTTCGAGATCGGCGGCATCCGCTCCGGCAACACCACCGTCGGCCATCGCTTCCACGCGCCGGAGCCGTTCCGCGTGCGCCGCTTCGAGGATTATGCCGACAAGCTCCAGAAGGCGCATGTCGTGCTGGATGCCGACCGGCGCAAGGAGATCATCCGCGCCGATGCCGAGCATCTCGCCTTCGCGCAGGGGCTGGAAGTGGTGGCGGACGAGGGTCTTCTCGAAGAGGTCGCCGGCCTTGTCGAATGGCCGGTCGTGCTGATGGGCAGCTTCGAGGAAAGCTTCCTCGCCATCCCGCCGGAAGTGGTGCGTCTCACCATCCGCGCCAACCAGAAGTGCTTCGTGACGCGGGCGGTCGGCGGCGAGGGGCTCTCCAACAAGTTCCTGCTTGTGTCGAATATCGAGGCGAGCGACGGTGGCGCCGAGATCGCGCGCGGCAATGGCAAGGTCGTGCGCGCCCGCCTCTCCGACGCGCTCTATTTCTGGCAGACCGACCAGGGCGACCTGCCGGATCTCGGCGGATTGCAGGCGCCGGCCGCCGATCTCGGCCTCGATCTCGCCAAGCCGCTCGACCAGCGCATGGCGAAGCTCGACGCGCTCGGCGTCACCTTCCATGCCAAGCTCGGCACGCAAGGCCAGCGCGTGCGGCGCATCGCGGCGCTCGCCGAAACGATCGCGCCGCTCGTCGGCGCCGATCCGGCGCTCGCCCGCCGCGCCGCGCTCCTCGCCAAGGCCGACCTCACCACCGAGGCCGTCGGCGAGTTCCCGGAGCTCCAGGGCCTGATGGGCCGGCGCTATGCCGCGCTCCAGGGCGAGGCGCCGGGCGTCCAGGCGGCGATCGAGGATCACTACAAGCCGCTCGGCCCCTCCGATGCCGTGCCGACCGATCCCGTCGCCATCGCCGTCGCGCTGGCCGACAAGCTCGACACGCTCGTCGGCTTCTGGTCGATCGACGAAAAGCCGACCGGATCGAAGGACCCCTATGCGCTCCGGCGTGCAGCGCTCGGCGTCATCCGCATCCTTCTGGAAAACCGGCTGGCGCTGCGGCTCGGCACGCTCGTGCCGGCGGGCGACCTTCTGTCCTTCTTCCACGACCGGCTGAAGGGCCAGCTGCGCGACCAGGGCGCCCGGCACGATCTCGTCGATGCCGTCCTCGCGGGCGGCGCGGCGGCGGGCAATGACGACCTCCTGGACGTCGCGCATCGCGTCGAGGCGCTCGGCCGTCTCCTCGCCACCGAGGATGGCGGCAACCTTCTCGCCGCCTATCGCCGCGCGGCCAACATCCTCGGCATCGAGGAGAAGAAGGGCACGCGCATCGCCGCCGCGCTCGATGCCGGGCGTCTGGTGGAGGCGGAGGAGCGCGCTCTCGCCGAGGCCGTCGACCGGGCGGAAGCGGAACTCGCGAGTGCCATGGGCGCGCGCGACTACGAGAAGGCGACCGCCGCCCTCGGGCGGCTGCGCGCTCCCGCCGACGCCTTCTTCGACAAGGTGCTGGTCAATGCCGAGGACGAGGGGCTGCGCGCCAATCGTCTGGCGCTCCTCGCCCGCATTCGCGGCGCGATGCACCGCGTCGCCGACTTCTCGAAGATCGCCGGATAGCCTCCGGCGCGCCCGTCGCCTTTAGCGTCCCGTCGTCGTCCCCGGCGTGTCCCGGGACGACCGGACCGGCGGTGACGCGGCCTTCCAGGGCCGACGCCGGATCGAGGGCGAAGGCCTCCGATCCCGTCATTTTTCGCCATGCGATCGCCTTGATTGCGCCCAGGACGGCCGTTCGAGACGCGCGCGATCAGCTCACCGCGCAGACCTCAAGCTTCACGCAAGCCGCTAACCGCAAGCTATTTCAAGGACTTGTCGGGGGAATTCTCGCAACATTACAATCTGTGATGTGATGTGATCGTCTCTGCCCGGAACAAGCCCGATTAAGCCTTCAGAAACCTCCCGTCGGACGCCGGCAAGGGGTTGAAACCGCAAGAGGTTTCGCGAGGGCCAGGCGACTTCGAGGGGACTGGGTGAATGCGGACATTCGACGCCGTTCGTTCGGCTGCCATTCGGCTTGGCCTGTCGCTGATCGGCGTCGGGCTCGCTTGGGGAAGCGTTCCGGCCCAGGCGGCCTGGGATAAGCCCTGGCAGTCGGAGGACCGGGCGCTGGTGATCGACGCCTACGAGTTCAATCCGATCGACTGGAAGGAACTGACGGCGGACAAGCGCATCGTCGGCTTCATCAACAAGGCCTCGGACGGTCTGGCGCCCGACTGGAACTGCCGCGGCAAGGGCGGCGACGAGCAGCTTCTTTGCAAGAACCGGTGGTGGAAATATTCCGTCACCAAGGAACTCTACATGACGCGCCGGGCCATGGCGAAGGAGCTCGGCCTGAAATGGGGCGCCTATCATCTCGGCCGCCCCGGCAATCCGCGCGAGCAGGCCGATCATTTCATCGATTTCGCCGAGCCGCAGCCGGACGAGCTGATCGCCCTCGACATCGAGGACAACACGTCCGAATGGATGTCGCTCGCCGATGCCGAGATCTTCGCCAATCAGATCTTCATCCGCACCGGCCGCTATCCCGTCCTTTATACCAACGGCTCCACCGCCAAGTGGATCTCCGACTACAAGGACAAGTACAAGCTCCTGTCGCGCCTGCCGCTCTGGTACGCGCGCTATCGCGACGACATCAGCGGCAAGTTCCCCGAATCCACTTGGCCGACCTATGCGCTCTGGCAATTCTCCTCGATGCACAATTGCTCGACTAGGAAATGCCCCTACCGGGTGAAGGGCGCCAAGAACGACATCGACGTGAATGTCTCGCCGCTGGGGCCGGACAAGCTGCGCGCCGCCTGGCCGTTCAACGAGCTGGTGCGGCCGCTGGATGCCGCGCCGGAGGATCAGGGCCTCGTCGCCGATCTCGGACAGAAGGCCGGCCTGATGTTCTCCGCCTTCGCCGACAAGGTCGCCGAGATCGCCGAGCCGAGCGTGCGCCATGTCGAGAAGGTGATCGCCGGCGAGGTGAAGCTGCCGCAGCCGGCCCCGGTCCAGCCGGCTTCCGCGCCGACGGCGCCGGTGGCGTCGAGCCTCATTTCCGCCTACGGCCCGGCCGCCGCGCCGCACAAGCCGAAGATCGATCCGCTGCAACTGCTGACGGAGACGGCGCGGCGCGAGAAGGAGGCCGCGGCCGAGCGCGCCGCCGATGCCGCCCCGGCGAAGCCGGCGGAGGAGGCCAATGCCTTTGCCGGCATCGAGGGCATGGAAAAGGTGGCGGCGATCGTGCCGGAGATCAAGCCCGTCGCCGAGCCGGCGCTCGCCATCGTTCCGCTGCCGGAAGCCGCGCCGAAATCCGTGGCGCCGAAATCCGTGGCCAGATCCGCCGCCGCGCTCGCCGCCGGCGACCGGTCGAAGCTGCGCGCCTGGCTGGAAGCCTCGGAGGACCGGGCGCGCCAGTCGGTGCTGGCCCTCTCGCCCGCCGCCTCGCCGGGCCGGGCCGCGCGGCTCGCCAGCCGCATCGGCGCCTCGCCGGACAGCCGGATCGACGGCGCCTTCATCGCCACGCGCTGACCCCGCCAAGCGGTTTTTCGCGAGCCGCCCAAAAAAATCGTCGAAAGCCGGGAACCCTGTCCCGGTTGGCGCATTTTTCAAGCAACATCGCTCGTCGCTTCAATGAACGCCCCGGCCAAGCCCCCTCGAGGCCCCGCGTTCAAGATGGGGGATGGGATTGCGAAGGCAAACGTCCAGCACCCCTCTGGACGATTTTCGAGAGCAGCGGCCGCCCCCTCGAGCCGCTGCTCTCTTCGTTTCAGCCCCTTGTTTTCGCCGATCGCCGCCGCTTTGCCGAAGCCCGTTCCGCGATGTATGGAGCGGCATGTCGCGCATCCTGCCCATCGAAGACGAGACGGCGATCGATGAGGCCGTGCGCCTCCTCGGCGAGGGCCGGCTCGTCGCCCTGCCGACCGAGACGGTCTACGGCCTCGCCGCCGACGCGACATCCGGCGCGGCCGTCGCGGCGATCTATGCCGCCAAGGGCCGGCCGCGCTTCAATCCGCTGATCGCCCATGTCGCCGATCTCGCCATGGCGGAGCGGCACGGGCGGCTCGACCCGCTTGCCCGCCGCCTCGCCGAGCGCTTCTGGCCGGGGCCGCTGACGCTGGTCGTGCCGGCGAGGGAGGCAAGCGGCATCCATCCCCTGGTCCAGGCCGGCCTGCCGACGCTGGCGCTGCGCATGCCGCGCGGCGCGGCGCGCGACGTGGTGGCGCGGCTCGGCCGGCCGGTCGCCGCGCCGAGCGCCAACCGCTCCGGCAAGGTCAGCCCGACCACCGCCGCCCATGTCGCCCGCTCGCTGGGGCCTCGCGTCGACCTTGTGCTCGATGCCGGCGCGGCGCCGGTCGGCGTCGAATCGACCATCCTGAAGGTGGAGGAGGGGCGCCTCATCCTGCTGCGGCCGGGCGGGCTCGCCGCCGCCGAGGTCGAGGCCTTTGCGGGCCTTGCCGTCGAGGGGCCTGGCGCCGGCCGGATCGAGGCGCCGGGGCAGCTCCGCTCGCATTACGCGCCGCACGGCGCCGTGCGGCTCGATATAAGCGACGTCGAGCCCGGCGAATGGTTGGTGCGCTTCGGCGAGGCGCCGGTGCCCGGCGAGGCGGCCGCCGCCGGCACGCGCCAGCTCAGCCGAAGCCGCGATCTCGGCGAGGCCGCCGCCAATCTCTTCGCGATCCTCGCCGAACTCGACCGGCCGGATGTCGCGCGCATCGCCGTGATGCCGATCCCGGAAGAGGGGCTCGGCGCGGCGATCAACGACCGTCTGCGCCGCGCCGCCGCGCCGCGCGGCGACGACAGGGACGAGGCTTTCGGAGACTGACCATGGACGACGCGCCGCTTTCCCTCGCGCCCGATCTCGCATCGCGCTTCGCCGCGATCGTCGGCCCGGCCAATGCCCTGACCGACGCCGATCTCATCCGCCCCTATCTCACCGAGCCGCGCGATCTCTATCGCGGCGCGGCGCGGCTCGTGCTGCGCCCGAAATCGACCGAGGAAGTGGCGGCGATCCTGCGGCTCGCCAGCGAGACGCGCACGCCCGTCGTGCCGCAGGGCGGCAATACGGGTCTCGTCGGCGGCCAGTCGCCGCGCTCGCCGGCGGAAGTGCTTCTGTCCCTGTCGCGGCTCGACCGCATCCGCGAGGTCGATCCGGTCGGGCGGGTTCTCGTCGCCGAGGCGGGCGTCGTCCTCGCCAAGGCGCAGGAGGCGGCGAACGCGGCGGGTCTCCTCCTGCCGCTGTCGCTCGGCTCGGAAGGCTCCTGCCAGATCGGCGGCAATCTCTCGTCCAATGCCGGCGGCACGGCGGTGATCGCCTATGGCAATGCGCGCGACCTTTGCCTCGGGCTGGAGGCGGTGCTGCCCTCCGGCGAGGTGATCGAGGGCCTGCGCCGGCTGCGCAAGGACAATCGCGGCTATGACTGGAAGGATCTTCTGATCGGCGCCGAAGGCACGCTCGCGGTGATCACGGCGGCGGTGCTGAAACTGTTTCCCAAGCCCGCCGGGCGCGAGGTCGCCTATGTCGGCCTCGCCTCGCCGGCTCAGGCCCTGCGGCTTCTCGGCCGCGCGCAGGACCGGGCGGGGGGCCAGCTCACCGGCTTCGAGTTCATGGCGCGGATCGCCATGGAATTCACCCTGAAGCATACGCAAGGCGCGCGCGATCCGCTGGCCGCCCCCCATCCCTGGTACGTCCTCGTCGAGATCTCCTCGCAGCGCTCGGCGGAAGATGCGCGCGAGACGATGGAAACGCTGCTCGGCGAGGCCTTCGAGGAGGGGATCGTCGAGGATGCCGCCATCGCCCAGTCGCTCGGCGACGCCGCCGACTTCTGGCGCATGCGCGAGGAGATGAGCTGGGCGCAGAAGCCGGAAGGCGGCTCGATCAAGCACGATGTCGGGGTGCCGGTGGCGCGGGTACCGGATTTCCTGCGTGAGGCCGACGCGGCGGTGCTGAACGCCGTTCCCGGCGCGCGCATCGTCGCCTTCGGCCATCTCGGCGACGGCAATATCCATTACAACATCTCGCAGCCGGTCGGCGCCGACAAGGCGGCGTTTCTGGACCGCTGGGGCGAGATCAACGAACTCGTCCACGGCATCGCCCTTTCCATGAACGGCACCTTCTCGGCCGAGCACGGCATCGGCCAGCTGAAGCGCGACGAGCTCGCCCGCGTGAAGCAGGGGCCGGAGATCGAATTGATGCGCGCCCTGAAGGCGACCTTCGATCCTTTCCGTATCCTGAATCCGGGAAAGCTTGTTTAGACTTCTTTTCATGTTTTCGAATTGATAACCTTGGAATTCGTCATCAACACTTAACTGCCTTTCTTAGGTTGCCTGCAAGACGGCGGGGATAGTGTCGTGTCATCAAGGCCGGGAAACAACGGCCGCTCAAGGGGCCCCGCTGGGGCTCCGAAAAGCAGAGGTCACGACAATGCAGCAGGCAACGTCATCCGCTGGTCCGCGTCCCGAATGGGCCAATGCGCCGATCCGCATCGATCCGACCTTTCTGGACCGGCGGCAAATCCTGGAAACGACCGATGGCGGCGAGCCCGTCGTCTATCGCATCGACAAACGCGGCGTCGCGATCCAGCGCCGGCTCGAACGGGCCGACCTGCCGATGACGATCGCGCTGCCGCCGACCGCCTTCCAGGGCGTCGCCGCCCGCGCGATGGAGGCCGAGGACGGCGTCGTCACCGTGACGCTCGAACTGCTTCACGCCGATCCGAAATTCTGCGTGCCGCTGCTCGTCGCCACCGATCTCTTCGACGTCGCGGCCGACTGGCGCGGCTGGTCGGAGATGTTCCACCTGCCGATGCTGATGATCGAGGCCGATGGCAGCGTCAGCGCGCTGGAGGACACGCTCGGCGGCGTGCGCAGCAACGGTCCGGCGCCCCGCCGCGCCGGCGCCAGCGGCAGCCGCCATCGCCGGCCGCGCTTTCTCGCCCGCCGCAAGCCGGGCGGTCTGGGCTTGCGCATGATCGTGGCGGGCGAGGAGATCGTCGCCCGCGACTGAGCCCGTCCTAGCGCGGCAGCGGAAAGGACAGGAGCCAGAGCGCCGACAGGACGAAGCCCGAAAACACGATCCAGCCGAAGAGGTTGTTCGTGCGGAAGAGCTTCAGGCAGTCGGCCGGGTCGTTGATGCGCAGGGTGCGGACCTGCCAGAGCATCTGCAGGGCGCCGATGCCGAGACCGGCATAGGCCGGCCAGGCCGGGCCGCCGCTCTCGGTGGCCATCGCCAGGCAGGCGGCGAGGAAGAAGAGGATCGTCCCGCCATAAAGGATCGCGAGCGCCGCCTTGGTGCGCGCGCCGAAGAGACGCGCCGTCGAGCGCACGCCGACCAGCGCGTCGTCCTCTCTGTCCTGATGGGCGTAGATCGTGTCGTAGCCGACCGTCCACAGGACGCTGCCGAGATAGAGCAGCACCGCCGGCAGGGCGAGCGCGCCCCAATAGGCCGCCCAGCCCATCAGCGCCCCCCAGGAGAAGGCGAGGCCGAGGCCGAGCTGCGGCCAGTCCGTCACGCGCTTCAGGAACGGATAGATCGCGACGACGCCCAGCGAGGCGATGCCGAGGGCGACCGTGAAGAGATTGAACTGGATGAGGACCAGGAAGCCGACCAGGGCCTGAAGCACCAGGAAGAGCTTCGCCTGGCGCCGCGTGACCCGGCCGGAGGGCAGGGGGCGCGAGCGCGTGCGGGCGACGCGCGCGTCGATCCCCTCGTCCACGAGATCGTTATAGGTGCAGCCGGCGCCGCGCATCGCCATCGCCCCGATCAGGAACAGAGCGAGGTGCCAGAGCGGCGGCAGGCCCGTCGCGAGGGCGGACGGCCCGATCGCCTGCGGCGCCAGCGCCGCCGACCACCAGCAGGGCCAGAGCAGGAGCTGCCAGCCGATCGGCCGATCCCAGCGCGCCAACTGCGCATAGGGCCAGAGCCAGCGCGGCAGGGCGCGATAGACCCAATTGCTGCTCGGCGCGTCGGAAACGCGGCCGCCAAGGGTCGGATCGAGAGGGCGTGATTCCGGATGTGCCATCGCCGAAGAGCCTTCGAGCCCCGCGCGCGCGCCGTCAAGCCCGCACCCGTGCCGATTTCGCCTTGACCCGTTCCACGGACCCCCCGTAATCGCTCGCCATCCAGGTGGTTTCCTCGCGCGGACGGTTTCATGGCGATCGACGTTCTTCTCATCGGTTCCGGTGGCCGCGAACATGCGCTGGCCTGGAAGATCGCGCAGTCGCCGGAGCTCGGCACGCTCTACGCGGCGCCCGGCAATCCGGGCATCGCGACCGTCGCGACGCTGGTCGAGCTCGATCCGGCCGATCATGCGGGCGTCGTCGATTTCGCGAAGGCGAAAGGGATCGGCCTCGTCGTCGTCGGGCCGGAAGGGCCGCTCGTCGCCGGTCTCGCCGATCCGCTGCGGGCCGCCGGCATACCGGTCTTCGGCCCCTCGGCCGGCGCGTCGCGGCTCGAAGGCTCGAAAGGCTTCACCAAGGATCTCTGCACGCTGAAGGACATTCCGACCGCCGCCTATGGCCGGTTCGGCGAAGCGGAGGCGGCGAAGGACTATCTGCGCCAGAGGGGCGCGCCGATCGTCGTGAAGGCCGACGGGCTGGCGGCCGGCAAGGGCGTCACCGTCGCGATGACGCTGGACGAGGCGCTCGGCGCGGTCGAGGCTTGTTTCGCCGGCGAGACGGCGCTCGGCTCCGAGGTCGTGATCGAGGACTATCTCGAAGGGCCGGAGGCGAGCCTCTTCTGCTTGTGCGACGGCCAGGAGGCGCTGGTCTTCGGCACGGCGGAGGATCACAAGCGCGCCCATGACGGCGACGAGGGGCCGAATACCGGCGGCATGGGCGCCTATTCGCCGGCCGTGGCGCTGACGCCCGAACTGGTCGAGACGGCGATGGCGCGGATCGTCCGCCCGACGCTGGAGGGCATGCGCGAGGCGGGCACGCCCTTTGCCGGCATCCTCTATGCCGGGCTGATGATCACGCGGGAGGGGCCGAAGCTCATCGAATACAATGTCCGCTTCGGCGATCCCGAATGCCAGACCCTGATGCTGCGGCTGAAGAGCGATCTCCTGCCGATCCTCCTCGCCGTCGCCAAGGGCGATCTGTCCGGCCTCGCGCCGGAATGGCGGGACGAGGCGGCGGTCTGCGTCGTCGTCGCGGCGGAAGGCTATCCCGGCGCCTATCGGCGCGGCACCGAGATCCGGCATCTGCCGGCGGACGAGGCGGGCGCCGTGGTCTTCCACGCCGGCACGCGGCGGGAGGGCGAGCGGCTCCTCGCCGATGGCGGCCGCGTTCTCGGGGTGACGGCGCTCGGCGCCGATGTCGCGGCGGCGGTCGCCTCCGCCTATCGCCTCGTCGGCGCGGTGGACTGGCCGGAAAGCTTCTTCCGCTCCGATATCGGCCACCGGGCGATCGGCGCCGCCGCGTCCTGACGGCGGCGGCTCGGCCGGCTCAGCGCTCGTGATCGCCCCAGGGGGCGATGCAGACATGGCTCTGGACGCCGAGCCCGTCGCCGCCGAGCCGCACCTTGTCGCCATTGGCGAGGAAGCGCGGCGGGTCGTAGGACAGGCCGACGCCGCCGGGCGTGCCGGTCAGGATCACGTCGCCCGGCTCCAGCCGCGTGAAGCGCGAGATGTAGGAAACGAGATAGGGCACCTTGAAGATCATGCCGGCGATCGAGGAGTCCTGCTGGCGCTGGCCGTTCACCTCCAGCCAGAGATTGATCTCGCCATAGCCGGGCAACTCGTCCTTCGTCACGAGCCAGGGGCCGAGCGGGGCGAAGCTGTCATGCGACTTGCCCTTGAACCATTGCCCGCCGCGCTGCAATTGCAGGCTGCGCTCGGTGAGGTCGTTGGCGAGCGTGAAGCCCACGACATGGTCCATCGCCTGCTCGACATTGACGTATTTCGCCGTCGAGCCGATCACGACGCCGAGCTCGACGCCCCAGTCGGTGCGCGTCGAGAGGCGGGGCAGTTCGATGGGATCGAAGGGCCCCGAGACCGAAGTCGGCGCCTTCATGAAGACGGTGGGCTCGGGATTGATGCGGAAGCCGGCGAGTTCGGCGCTTTCGTGGAAGTTCGGCCCGACGCCGATCACCTTGCCGATGCCGCCGATCGGCGTCAGCAGCTCCGCGCCTTCCGGGGCGAGGGGCAGCGATTCGGGATCGAGCGCCGCCAGCGCCTCGATGGCGGCGGGGGAAAGCGCGGCGCCGGCGAGATCGGCGACATGGTCGGACAGATCACGGATGCGGTCGGCGCCATCCAGCAGGCCCGGCCGCTCCGCGCCCCTCTTGCCGAACCTCACCAGTCGCATGCCCGTTCTCCTGCGCAGCGTCCTTCGACGCCTCAGGAAGGCGCATCTAATCCCGGCGAGCCGTTCGTGAAGTCGCCCCCGAGAAGAAGCTTGGCCTCGATCATTGGCTGGATGCGTCGGGCTCCGGCGGCAGTCCGCCGTCCTCCTTGCCCGCCTCGCTGCGGATCTCGCGCAGGAAACGGTGGATGGTGAGGCCGAGCGCCACGACGAAGCAGAGGCCGACCGCCGCGAAGACCCAGCGCCCCATGGCGAGATATTGCTCGACCGCCGCGCCGAGGAGATAGGCGCCGCCGCAATAGGCGGCTGGCCAGAGCCCGGCGCCGAGGACGTTGTAGAAGGAGAAGCGGCCATAGGGCATGCGCGCCGTGCCGGCCAGGAAGCCGGCGAGCTGGCGCAGGATGAAGATGAAGCGGGCGAAGAGGATGATCGGCGGCCCGCGCTTCAGGAAGCGCTGTTCGAGCCGCGCGACCTGGCTCTTGGAGATGCCGAAGCGCCCCGCGTAGCGATAGACGAAGCCGCGTCCGTAGCGCCGGCCGAGCGCATAGCCGACATTGTCGCCGAGCGCGCCGCCGGCCCAGGCGGCGAGGAGAATCTCCCAGAAGCCGATCCGCCCCTGGCCGGCCAGCACGCCCGCCGCGACCAGCATGCTTTCGCCCGGCACCGGCAGGCCCGAGGATTCGATCAGGATGGTCGCGAAGACGATCACGGTGCCGTAATCGGCGATCCATTCCATGATCCTGTCGAGCATGCGGCGTCAGCGCTCCAGAAGGGCCACGGCTTCGACGTGATGCGACCAGAGGAACTGGTCGATCGGGGTGACGGCGAGCAGCCGATAGCCGCCGTCGACGAGGATGCGGCAGTCGCGCGCCAGCGTCGCGGGATTGCAGGACACCGCCGCGATCCGCGCCACTTTCGAGCCGGCGAGCTGGCGCGACTGCGCCTCGGCGCCGGCGCGCGGCGGATCGAAGACGACGCCCCCGAAGGCGGCGAGCTCGCGCTCCGTCACCGGCCGGCGGAAGAGGTCGCGCCGTTCGATGGCGACGGGCCGCAGGCCCGGGCTGGCGCGGCGCGCCCGATCGAGGGCGGCGAGCGCCGGGGCTTCCGCTTCGAAGGCCCGCACCGCGCTCTTTCGCGCGAGGCGCAGGGCGAAGGTGCCGAGGCCGGCGAAGAGATCCGCCACCTGCTTGGCGCCGGCGAGATGGGCAAGAACGCGCTCGGCCATCGCCTCCTCGGCGGAAACGACCGCCTGAAGGAAGGCGCCCGGCGGCGGCTCCACCGTGACCGCGCCGAGGGTGAGGCTCGGCCGGCGGCTTTCGACCAGGATCTCGCCGCCGATGGAAAGCCGGGCGAAATCCTGCTTCAGCGCGAAGGCGACGATCTCCTTGCGCCGGGTCTCCTCGATCTTCGCCGCGCCTTCCGCCGCGATGTCGAGGCCGGTCTCGGTGGCGGCGACGGTGAGGCGCAGCTCGTCCTTGCGGCCGACGAGAAGATTCGCCAGCCGGCGCAGCGCGCCGAGCCGGGTCTCGATCGCCGGCACCACGACGTGACAGACCTCGATCGGCACGATGCTTTCGCTCTGCCGGGCGTGGAAGCCGAAGGCGACGCCCTCCGGTCCGCGCTTGGCGGTGAAGACGGCGCGGCGCCGGCTCCTCGGCGCGCAGGGCACGAGTTCGCCGACCTCCGGCGCCAGACCGCGCATGGCGAAGGCTTCCACCACGAGATCGCGCTTGAAGCGGCGATAGAGCCCGTCCGAGGCGTGCTGGAGATCGCAGCCGCCGCAGGTGCCGAAATGCGGGCAGGGCGGGGCCTGCCGCTCCGGGCTGGCCGCGAGAATTTCCACCGGATCGGCGCGGTTCTGGCCGCGGGGCGCCACGCGCACCGTTTCGCCGGGCAGCGCGAAGGGCACGAAGACGGGGCTGCCCTCCGCCTCGGCCACGCCGTCGCCCTTCGCGCCGAGCGACGCGATCGTCAGGTCCTCTACCAATCGATCCTGCCTATGTCAGGCCTGCATGACCCGTTTGACGCCGGTGCCGATCGCCTTGAACACGGCATCGACGATGCCGGCGCGATCGAGACTCGCGCGGCGGATCATCACTTCCGGCGCGGCATGATCGACGAAGGCGTCGGGCATCACCAGCGGGCGCACCTTCAGCCCCTCGTCCATCAGGCCATTGATCGCCAGGAATTGCAGCACCTGCGAGCCGAAGCCGCCGACCGCGCCTTCCTCCACCGTCACCAGCACTTCGTGATGGCGGGCGAGGCGGGTGACGAGCTCGGTGTCGAGGGGCTTGGCGAAGCGCGCATCGGCGACGGTGGTCGACAGGCCGAAGGTCTCCAGCTCCTCGGCGGCGGCGAGCGCGTCGGCGAGGCGCGTGCCGAAGGACAGGATGGCGACCTTCGCCCCTTCCTTCACCACGCGGCCCTTGCCGATCGCCAGCACCTCGCCGCGCTCCGGCATCTCGACGCCGACGCCGTTGCCGCGCGGATAGCGGAAGGAGATCGGACCCTCGTCATAGGCGACGGCGGTGCGCACCATGTGCTTCAGCTCCGCCTCGTCGGCGGCGGCCATCACCACCATGCCGGGCAGCGGCACGAGGAAGCCGGTGTCGAAGGAACCGGCATGGGTCGGCCCGTCCGCCCCGACGAAGCCGGCCCGGTCGATCGCGAAGCGCACCGGCAGGTGCTGGATCGCGACATCGTGGACGATCTGGTCGTAGGCGCGCTGGAGGAAGGTCGAATAGATCGCGCAGAAGGGCTTGTAGCCCTCGGCGGCGAGGCCGGCGCAGAAGGTGACGGCGTGCTGCTCGGCGATGCCGACATCGAAGCTGCGTGTCGGAAAGGCCTCGCCGAAGAGGTCGAGCCCGGTGCCGTTCGGCATCGCGGCATTCACGGCGACGATCTTCTCGTCCTCGCGCGCCTCCTGGATCAGCGCCTCGGCGAAGACGCTGGTATAGCTCGGCGCATTGGCCTTGGCCTTCGCCTGCGTGCCGGTGATGACGTCGAACTTGGACACGCCGTGATACTTGTCGGCCGAGTTCTCGGCCGGACCGTAGCCCTTGCCCTTCTTGGTCACGACATGGACGAGGATCGGCCCGTTGCGCGCGTCGCGCACGTTTTTCAGGACGGGAAGAAGATGGTCGAGATCGTGGCCGTCGATCGGCCCGACATAGAAGAAGCCGAGCTCCTCGAACATCGTGCCGCCGGTGAGGAAGCCGCGCGTATATTCCTCCGTCCGCCGCGCGCCCTCGCGCATGAAGTCCGGCAGGTGCCTAGAGAAATTCTTCGCGCGGTCGCGCAGGCCGCGATAGGTCCTGCCGGAGACGAGGCGCGCCAGATAGGCGCTCATCGCCCCGGTCGGCGGCGCGATCGACATGTCGTTGTCGTTGAGGATGACGATGAGCCGCGCGTCGAGCGCCCCGGCATTGTTCATCGCCTCGTAGGCCATGCCGGCCGACATCGCCCCGTCGCCGATCACCGCCACGACATTGCGCGTGCCGCCGTCGAGATCGCGCGCCACGGCCATGCCGAGGCCGGCCGAGATCGAGGTGGAGGAATGGCCGGCGCCGAAGGCGTCATAGGCGCTCTCGCTGCGCTTGGCGAAGCCCGACAGGCCATTTTCCTGGCGCACGGTGCGCATCGCCTCGCGCCGCCCGGTGAGGATCTTGTGCGGATAAGCCTGATGGCCGACATCCCAGATGATTCGGTCGTTCGGCGTGTCGAAGACGTAGTGGAGCGCGACGGTCAGTTCCACGACGCCGAGACCGGCGCCGAGGTGGCCGCCCGTCTTCGACACCGCGTCCACGAGATCGATGCGCAACTCGTCCGCCACCTGCCGCATTTGCGCGGCGGACAGCCGGCGCAGGTCCTCTGGCGTCGCGATCGTGTCGAGAAGCGGTGTATCGGGCTTGTTGGACACTGGCGCTGAATGCCTTCGAGGGTTGGGGAGGGGCCGCACCCGGAGAACGCCGGCACCTGAAACTCAGAATGGTTAAAACCTAATCACGGTCCGCTGTCCATCAAGCCGCCCGGTCGTCGCATGGCTGCCGGATCGGCGGACACCGGTCAGGCGGGGTCCAGCGGCTCCGTGCCGGTGACCTTGCCGGCGCGCGAGAGCTTGATCTTCTCCACCCGGTCCTCGGCAGCCGAAAGCAGGCGCTCGCAGTGATTCTTCAGCTTCTCGCCGCGCTCGTAGATGCGGATCGACACGTCCAGCGCCACCTCGCCGCGCTCGAGATCGGAGACGATCTTCTCCAAGGCGTCCAGCGCCTCCTCGAAGCTCATTCGCTTGATGTCGGAATCGTCCGCGGGCAACGCGGCGGCGGTGTCGGATGCCATGATCTGTCTTCCGATTCGTTCTCAGCCGGCCATCAGACGCGCCACATGCGCGGCGACCGAGCCTCCCAGTCCGTCGAGGTCGTAGCCGCCTTCGAGCAGGCTGACCAGCCGTCCGCCGGCATGGCGGTCGGCGATTTCCATCAGCCGCCCCGTCGCCCAGTCGAAATCCGCTTCCGTCAGTTCGAGATGGCCGAGCGGATCGAGGCGGTGGGCGTCGAAGCCGGCGGAGACGATCACGAGATCCGGCCGGAAGGCGCGGAGCGCCGGCAGGATGCGGGTTTCGAAGGCCTCGCGGAACACCGTGCCGCCGTCGCCGGCGGCGAGCGGCGCGTTGACGACATTGCCGGTTCCGGTCTCGTGCCGGCCGCCGGTGCCGGGATAAAGCGGCATCTCGTGCGTCGAGGCGTAGAAGACGGTCGGGTCGGACCAGAAGATATCCTGCGTGCCGTTGCCGTGATGCAGGTCCCAGTCGACGATCGCCACCCGTTCGAGCCCGTGCGCCGCCTGGGCGTGGCGCGCGGCGATCGCGGCATTGTTGAAGAGGCAGAAGCCCATCGCCGCCTCGGCCGTCGCGTGATGGCCGGGCGGCCGCGAGGCGACGAAGACATTGTCGGCGAGACCCGCCGCCACGTCGTCCACGGCGGCGCAGGCGGCGCCGACCCCGTGGAAGGCGGCGGCGAAGCTCCTCGGGCTCAGCAGCGTGTCGGCCTCGATCCGGGCGAGGCCGCTCGCCGGCACGGCCTTGGCGACGCGCCGCACATGCTGTTCGGGATGGCAGCGGCAGACCGCCTCGACCGTGCCCTCCGGCGCCTCGATCCGCACGAGGCCGGCGAAACGCGCATCGTCGAGCGCCCGCTCGACGGCTGCCATCCGTTCCGGCCGCTCGGGATGGCCGAGGCCGGTCAGATGCTCGGCGAAGACCGGATGCCGGTAGAGACGGGTGACCATGGCCGCGAAGTAAGCTCTTCCGCCGTCAAATCAATTCCCGGCTTCAGTCCCGGCCGGTCTGGCCGCGGTGGCGCAGGACGTGGTCGGCGAGCGCGCAGGCGACCATCGCCTCGCCGACCGGCACGGCGCGGATGCCGACGCAGGGGTCGTGGCGGCCCTTCGTCATCACATCCACCTCGTTGCCTTCGGCATCGATCGAGCGGCGCGGCGTGAGAATGGAGGAGGTCGGCTTCACCGCGAAGCGCGCGACGATGTCCTGGCCGGTCGAGATGCCGCCGAGAATGCCGCCGGCATGGTTCGACAGGAAGAGCGGCCGGCGGTCGTTGCCCATCCGCATCTCGTCGGCATTGGCCTCGCCGGTCAGCGCCGCCGCCGCGAAGCCGTCGCCGATCTCGACGCCCTTCACCGCGTTGATCGACATGAGCCCGGCCGCGATCTCGGCGTCGAGCTTGCCGTAGAGCGGCGCGCCGAGGCCCGCCGGCACGCCGGAGGCGGTGATCTCGACCACCGCGCCGACCGAAGAGCCGGCCTTGCGGATCTCGTCGAGATAGTCCTCCCATTCGGCGGCCATCACGGGGTCGGGGCAGAAGAAGGGATTGCGGTCGATCTCGGCATCGTCCCAGCGCGTCCGGTCGATCCGCTTCTCGCCGATCTGGACGAGGGCGCCGCGCAGCCGCACGCCCGGCACCACCAGCCGGGCGATGGCGCCGGCGGCGACGCGGCAGGCGGTCTCGCGCGCCGAGGAGCGGCCGCCGCCGCGATAGTCGCGGATGCCGTATTTCAGGTCGTAGGTGACGTCGGCATGGCCCGGCCGGTAGCGCCGGGCGATGTCGCCATAGTCCTTCGAGCGCTGGTCGACATTCTGGATCTCCAGCGCGATCGGCGTGCCGGTGGCGATCAGCTCGCCCTCGGCCTCGCCCGGCATCGTGCCGGAAAGGATGCGCACCTCGTCCGGCTCGCGCCGCTGCGTGGTGAAGCGCGACTGGCCGGGACGGCGCTTGTCGAGCCAGGTCTGGATCAGGCTTTCGGAGAAGCGGAGCCCCGGCGGCGTGCCGTCGACGACGCAGCCGATGGCCGGCCCATGGCTCTCGCCCCAGGTGGTCACGCGGAAGAGGTGGCCGAAACTGTTGTGAGACATGACGAAGTCGTTAACCGCATTAACCGGGTGGAAAGCTCTGGCGCGGGATGTAGACGCCGAGCAACGGTGCGGTCAAATCGCGGTTTCCTCCCAGGCCGCGATCGCAAAAAGACACAATTGCGACGCCTCATCGAGAGGTCCGCGCGAATCCCGGCGCGCGGACCCTCGCGCGGCGTCGATGGAGACGAGACCCATGAGCAAGCAGATCATCGCCTTCTTCGCCAGCTCGTTCCTCTGCGTTTCCCTGAGCATCCCGGCCAAGGCCGAGGAGAAGACCGGCGTCGTCGCCGCCGTCGATCGCGATGGCGGCCTCATCACCTTCGCCGACGGCACGAGCTTTAAGGTGCCCACGGGCTTCAACTATGCGGCTGTGACGCCCGGCATGGAAGCCCATGTCATCTTCGGCGAGGTCGCCGCGCAGTAAGGACGCTCCGTCAGACCCAGGCGACCACGCCGTCGCGGGTCTCGATGATCCGGTCCTGCGCGATCGGCGCATGGGCGGCCTCGGCCGGCGCGAGACCGGCATGGCGGACGAGGAAGCAGCGGGCGATGCCGCCATGGGCGACGACGATCGTCGGCCGGGCGAGGGCGGCGAAGACCGGCGCCATCCGCCGGGCCAGCATCGCATAGCTTTCGGCCCCGGCGCCGGGCGGCACGTAGTTCCATTTGTCGCGCTCGCGTTCGGCGAGAGCCTCGGGCGTGCGGCGTTCGATCTCGGCGAGGGTCGAGCCCTGCCAGTCGCCGAAATTCAGCTCCATCAGGCGGGCGTCGGTCGGATAGCCGCCGAGCGGCAGGCCGAGGGCCTCGCGGATGATCTCCATCGTCTCGCGCGTGCGGGCGAGGGGGCTGGCGAGAAAATCCCAGCCCGGCGCGCCGGCGCCGAGGCGCTCGCGCAGGAGCGTGCCGTTGCGGGCCGCCTGCCGGCGGCCGAGCGCGTTCAGCGGCACGTCGACCTGGCCCTGGATGCGCCGCTCGGCGTTCCAGGCGGTCTCGCCATGGCGGCAGAGAAAGAGATGCGGCAGCATGGCGCCGCGTCCGGCCGGACCCTCAGTCCTTGATGACGGAGATGTCCGGCGCGTCCACCGCCTTCATGCCGATCGTGTGATAGCCGGAATCGACATGGTGCACCTCGCCCGTCACGGCGCTGCCGAGATCGGACAGGAGATAGAGCGCCGAATTGCCGACCTCGTCGATCGTCACGGTGCGCTTCAGCGGCGCGTTATATTCGTTCCACTTCAGGATGTAGCGGAAGTCGCCGATGCCGGAGGCGGCGAGCGTCTTGATCGGCCCGGCGGAGATGGCGTTGACGCGGATCGCCTTGCCGCCAAGATCGACCGCCAGATAGCGGACGGACGCTTCGAGCGCCGCCTTGGCGACACCCATCACGTTGTAATGCGGCATCACCTTCTCGGCGCCGTAATAGGTCAGCGTCAGAAGCGAGCCGCCCTCGGTCATCAGCTTCTCGGCCCGCTGCGCGACCGCCGTGAAGGAATAGACCGAGATCAGCATGGTCTTCGAGAAATTGGCTTCCGACGTGTCGACATAGCGGCCCGTCAGCTCGTCCTTGTCCGAGAAGCCGATCGCGTGGACGAGGAAGTCGAGCTTGCCCCAGCTTTCCTCGATCGTCTTGAACACCGCGTCGATCGTCGCGGGGTCGGAAACGTCGCAATGGCCGGCCAGCATGGCGCCGAGTTCGGCGGCGAGCGGCTCGACGCGCTTCTTCAAGGCGTCGCCCTGATAGGTGAGGGCGATCTCCGCGCCCGCCTCGCGCAGCGCCTTGGCGATCCCCCAGGCGATCGAGCGATTGTTCGCGACGCCCATGATGAGGCCGCGCTTGCCGCTCATCAGGCCCTGGGTTGCTGCCATAACCGCTTCCTTGCCGATCGATCGGACGGCGATGCCGTCGCGGCGGCGGTATGGCATAGCGCCTCGCCGCCATCAAGGCGCGCGCACCGTCCGGGATGCCGTGCCTTGGGGATGAGGGCCGAAAAAGTCCGGCCGATCAAGCCGCCGAGGCCGGCTGGCGCGCCTTCAGGAAGTCGATCAGCGCCGGATCGGGCTCCGCCGGCAGCGCGATGCGGACGGAGACCAGAATGTCGCCCCGCCCGCCCGTCTTCGTGGTGAGGCCCTTGCCCTTGAGGCGCAGCGTCTTGCCGCTGTTCGACCAGGGGGGCAGCCGCAGCGAGACGCGCCCGTCCAGCGTCTCGACCGGCAGCGGCCCGCCCAGCACCGCGATGTCGAGCGGCACGGAAAGGTCGAGAAGCAGGTCGCGGCCGCTGATGCGGAAGCGCGGATGCTCGGCGAATTCGATGGTGACGAGCGCGTCGCCGGCCTCGCCGCCGAAGGCGGAGGGCTGGCCCTGACCGCGCAGGCGGATCGTCTGGCCGTCCTCGACGCCGTCCGGCAGGCGGATGGCGAGGCGCTTGCCGGAGGGAAACACCGCCTCCACCTTGTCCTCCGACACGATGTCCTCCAGCCGCACCTTTAAGGTCGCGCGGATGTCCTCGCCCTTCTGCGAGGCCTGGCGCGCCGAGGTGAAGCCGGAGCGCCGGCCGGCCCCGGCCCCCGCGCCGGGCGCGGCGCCGCGCCCCCCGAAGGCCTGTTCGAAGAAGTCGGAGAACATGCTGTCCTGCCCGCCGCCGGCGCCGCCGCCGGTGCTGCGGAACTCAAAGCCGCCGCCGAACGGATCGCGCGCGCCGCCGCCGAAGGGACTGCCGCCGCCCGAAAAACCCTGGAACTTCGGCTTGCCCTCGGCATCGATCTCGCCCCGATCGAACTGGCCGCGCTTTTCCTTGTCGCCCAGGATCTCGTAGGCCTGGTTGGCCTCGTTGAAGCGGGCGCCCGCCTGGCTGTCGCCGGGATTGGCGTCGGGGTGATATTTCTTCGCGAGCTTGCGGAAGGCGCTCTTGATCTCCTTCTCGCTCGCCGTCTTCGGCACGCCGAGCACGGCGTAGGGATCGCGCATAGGGTCAGAATCCTGAAGGATGTCGGTCATGTCGGCGGCGCGGCCGCCGATCCGACACCGTCATATGGCGATAGGCAAGCGGGAAATGAAGGGCGAGCGAAGCGGTGCCGCTCAGCTTCCCTCGGAAAAACGGGTCAGCGTCCATTCGCCCTGGCCCTTGGTGCAGGCCTCGCCGTCATAGAGCGCGACGCCGTCGAAGCGCTGGCGCGAGGTGCGGAACTGGCGGCAGATCATGTTGCCGGCGCGCCGCTCCTGGATG
Source organism: Aureimonas endophytica (assembly GCF_014642635.1). Taxonomy (GTDB): domain Bacteria; phylum Pseudomonadota; class Alphaproteobacteria; order Rhizobiales; family Rhizobiaceae; genus Plantimonas; species Plantimonas endophytica. The sequence continues at coordinate 185,942 of NZ_BMIQ01000006.1, read as the reverse complement.
CTGGTGATGACGCCGCTGGCGCCCGTGTCGGCATTGGCCCAGGCCATGGTCGAGCTGTCGGCGCCTTGCATGTTGGCGGCGGAAACGGCGTTGCGCACCGTGTTCTGGTCGGACTGCTCGATGGAGCTCGGCGCCGGAGCCTGAGCCGCGGCGGCCTTCGGATGGATGGAATTCGTGGCCGTCTGGTCCACCGCCTCTTCGAGGCCGCCTCCCGACACGACGCAGCCCGACAGGGAAAGGGCTGCGGCAAGGGCGAGAAACAGGGCTTTGTGAGGCTGCATCTTGGTCCTATGTCTCGCGGGCCCAGGCGTCTTGATTCGGCGATGGGCGAGACGCCCGATCGGAGCACGTTCCAATATGACGAACGAAAGCTTAACCCTTGGTGAAACCGTCGTCGGCGAGGAGCCCTTCGGCCTGTTCGCCGACTGGCTGCGCGAGGCCGAGGCGGCGGAGATCAACGACCCCAACGCCATGGCGCTCGCCACCGTCGACACTTCCGGCCTCCCGGATGTCCGGATGGTGCTCCTGAAGGGATTCGACGCTCGCGGCTTCGTCTTCTACACAAATTTCGAGAGTGCAAAAGGCCAGGAGCTTCTCGCGACGCGAAAGGCGGCCCTGTGTTTCCATTGGAAGACACTGCGGCGGCAGGTGCGGGTGCGCGGGCCCGTCGAGATCGTGTCGGAGGCGGATGCCGATGCCTATTACGTCTCGCGCCCGCGCGGCAGCCGGCTCGGCGCCTGGGCCTCGCAGCAGTCCCGGCCGCTGGCGAGCCGCCGAGTGCTGATCGAGGCGGTGGACGCGCTCGACAAGCGCTACGGCGAAGGCGAGATCCCCCGCCCGCCCCACTGGTCGGGCTTCCGCGTCCTGCCGCAGGAGATCGAGTTCTGGAAGGACGGCGAGTTCCGCCTGCACGACCGCATCCTGTTCAAAGGCGGTGCGGAAACGCAGGGTTGGGAGCGGGTGCGGCTTTACCCGTGAAACGATGAAAACCTGACAGAAGCGGGATCGCTTCCTATATTGCGATCAAGTATCATGCCGAATGCAGGTTCCTGATAGGGTTGCGAGAATTCTCATGCGAATGATCACTCCCCGTGACGAGCGTATTCTTGAAACCTTGTCACAGCATGCCGGAAACGACCTAGTCCTAGTCGGAAAGGCATTGGAAACTGTTCGCAGCCGCGCTCGGCAGGGGCATCAGTCCACCATCGAAGAGACGGTGGAAGTCATTCGGCAGATGCGTCGGCAGCAAGAGAGCAGACGGGAGAGCGGGGAGCGCATTTGATCTTCGCACTTTGATTTTGACATCAAACGCCGATGGGCGGTTTTCCTGTGACGATTGCAGCGTTTGCGATCGTCTTGTTCATGATGCCGGGAATTGCTTTCGTTGCCGGCTTATTCGCTAGCCCGACCGTCAATCGCGACTCGTCGAATCTTTCCGCGCCTCTCACCTTCGCGATCGCTTTCGCAACAGCATGTCTGCTGAATCTGCTGGCCGGCTCGCTGTTCTGGGTCGGAGCTTGTTATGAGCCGCCAATCCCGAGCGGCTTCTGCGGCCCTTACAAACAGGAATTCGTCTCGGGTCTGACATTGGGCCAAGGGTTGGTGGCGATCCTAATCAGCCTGTGCCTGTCCGCACTGTCCCTGCTCCTGGGTCGGTCGGCCACCAGACTTATCGAGGCGGGATCGATCGAGACCTCGCTCCTGCATGGCTGGGCCTACGAATATGTCAGGGACGACAGGCCGAAGGTCGCTTTCGTTCTGACGTCCATCGGCAAGGATGGCGAACGTATCGGTTATGAGGGAGCGCTCCAATCGTTGCGTCTGGCCAGCGACGGCAGCATCAAGACCGTCCGCCTGAAGGAAGTGAGTCGATTCCGTGTCAATCTCCTCGCGGAGGGAGACGGGCAGCGCATTCGGATCGATGATCCGACGGATGCGACCTGGGAGGCCACGGATCTGATCATCGAAGGCGGCAGGATCGAAAATCTCGCTCTTCGCTTCCTGCCGTCTCTATCGTTCCTAGCGGACCCGCCAAACCAGACCGATCCCTTTTAGACTGGGCTCACGTCTCCGTGCCGCCGACCGTCACCTGATCCATGCGCAGATGCGGCTGGCCGACGCCGACGGGGACGCTCTGGCCAGCCTTGCCGCACATGCCGACGCCCGTGTCGAGCGCCATGTCATTGCCGATCATCGAGACGCGGTGCATCGCTTCCGGGCCGTTGCCGATGAGCATCGCGCCCTTCAGCGGCTCGCGCACCTGGCCGTCGCGGATGCGATAGGCTTCCGTGCAGCCGAAGACGAACTTGCCGGAGGTGATGTCCACCTGGCCGCCGCCGAAGGAGACGGCATAGATGCCGTCCTTCACCGAGGCGATGATCTCCTCGGGCGTGTGGTCGCCGCCGAGCATCATCGTGTTGGTCATGCGCGGCATCGGCGCATGGGCATAGGACTGGCGGCGGCCGTTGCCGGTGTCGGCGACGCCCATCAGCCGGGCATTCTGCCGGTCCTGCATGTAGCCGACGAGCCGGCCGTCCTCGATCAGCACCGTGCGGCCGGTCGGCGTGCCCTCGTCGTCGATCGTCAGCGAACCGCGCCGGCCGGCGATCGTGCCGTCGTCGACCACCGTCACGCCCTTCGCCGCGACTTGTTCGCCCATCAGGCCGGCGAAGGCGGAGGTCTTCTTGCGGTTGAAGTCGCCCTCCAGCCCGTGGCCCACGGCCTCGTGCAGCATCACGCCCGGCCAGCCGGCGCCGAGCACGATGTCGAAGCTGCCGGCCGGAGCCGGCACCGCCTCGAGATTGACCTTGGCCTGGCGCAGCGCCTCGTCGGCGACATGCCGCCAGTTCGCCTCCGTCAGGAATTCGCCGAAGCCGGCGCGCCCGCCCATGCCGAAGGAGCCGGTCTCCTGCCGCTCGCCCCGGCCGGCGACGACGGAGACGTTGATGCGCACCAGGGGGCGCACGTCGCGCACCAGAAGCCCGCCGGCGCGGAGAATCTCCACCGTCTGCCAGGAGGAGGCGAGCGAGACCGAGACCTGCCGCACCTCGGGATCCTTGGTGCGCAGATAGGCGTCGATCGCCTGGAGCAGGCGCACCTTGTCCTCGAAGGCGGGGGAGGGGATGGGATTCTCCTCGCCGTAGAGCTTGGCATTGGTGCCGCGCGGCGGCTCGCTGTAGCGGCCGCTATGGCCGGCCTTCACGGCGCCGACAGCATCCACCGCGCGCTTCAGCGCCCCTTCCGACATCTCGCCGGCATGGGCATAGCCGATCGCCTCGCCCGCGACGGCCCGAAGGCCGAAGCCCTGGTCGATGTTGAAGCTGCCGGATTTCAGCCGGCCATTGTCGAAGACGAGGCTTTCCGCCTCGCGATATTCGACGAAGAGCTCCCCGTCGTCGGCGCCGTCGAGCGCCTCGGCGAGGATGGAATCGATCCGGGCGCGCGACAGGTCGAAGCGCTCGATCAGCGATGCTGGCATGATGGTCTCCCGGATGGCGGCGGTCGGTCGGTCGCCTCCAGATAGGACCGGATCGTGCCGCCTGCCAATCCGGCGCGCCGGGGCGGCGTTACGGCAGGGCCTTGAAGCCGTCGCCGAAGCCGTTGAGATCGACGGGGATGCCGATGCCCTGTTCGGGCGTCTGGAAGACGATGAAGGTGGCGCTCTTGCCCTCCGACAGCGTCTTCAGGAGCTCGTCGGCGAGGATCACCTCGGCATAGCAGCCGTCCGAGAAGCAGCGCACGAACTGGGCGCGGCCGATATCCTTGCCGTCGACATAGAGGCCGAGGCCGTTCGGCAGAAGGATGCCGAGCGGGGCGAGGATGCGCAGGATGCGCGCCTTCTGGTCGGCCGTCTTCAGCGCCACGACGGACAGGCCGATCTCCGGCCGGTCCTCGGCGACGACGTTCTGGAGCAGGGCGCACTGGTCGCTGGCGGCTCCCGCCGGCCGGTCGCAGACGAGGTTCCAGGCGCCGTGCTGCGATTTCACCGTGCCGCTGGTGCCGGCGGCGCCGGGCGGCGCGGCGGCGGGGGCGGGGGCGGGGGCGGGCGTCGCCGGCGCCTGGGCCGGAGCGGGCGAGGGGGCGGGTTGCGCCGTCGCGGGCGCGGCGGCCGTCGCCAGCATCGCGCCGACCATCGCCGCCGTCAGTACCCGGTTGAAGCCAAACGCCATCGTGTCAATCCGAATCAGCTCTTCCGACGATCTTGTCGCGAGGATGGAAAACAAATCCTTAACGGCGGCCTTATGGCACGCCGAGGGCGCGCCTCGCCACTCCCGGCCCCAAACCGACGGCGTGAAGATGTCGCAAGCCGGGCTCAGTTTGGAATTGTTGCAGATCGGGCGCATTCGTGGTTTGAACCGGGCGGGCGCGCCGGGTAAAAGCGGCATGGGAGACCGTCCGGGAGTGCGGGGCGCTGGTCGCGCCCCTCGGAAAGCTTCGATCCGCTCGAGACGGCCGGCGCCGGGGGACAGGAGAAGGCTTCGTGAAGAGACTGAGCATCGCAGCGTCGAGCCTGTTCGCCGCCGTGACGGTTGCCGCCGCTCAAGAGCTGCATCCGGGCCAGCCGCATGCCTGGAGCGTCCAGCTGCAGGAGGCGTTGTCGCCGACCGAGGCCGAGATCCACTGGTTCTCGAACTACACGCTCTGGTTCATCGTCCCGATCGTCATCCTCGTCGCCGGGCTGCTCGCCTGGTGCGTCTGGCGCTTCAACGAGCGCAGCAACCCCGTGCCCTCGCGCACCAGCCACAACACCACGATCGAGGTGATCTGGACGCTGGCGCCGGTCCTGGTGCTCGTCTGTCTGGCGATTCCCTCCTTCCAGCTCCTGACCAAGCAGTACAATCCGCCGCGCGAGCCGGAACTGACGATCAAGGCGACGGGCTACCAATGGTATTGGGGCTACGAATACCAGCCCGGCCAGACCGATCCGGCCGCGACGAGCGGCGCGCCGACCGTCGGTCCGGGCGCCGGCACCAAGGAGGCGACGACCACGTCCGCCGCCGTCCAGCCGGTCTCCTTCGAATCCTACATGCTCCAGGACGGCGACCGCGCGAAGGCCGGCAAGGAGGACAAGGCGGTCTATCCGCGCCTCCTCACCGTCGACAACGAGCTCGTCGTGCCGGTCGACACGGTGATCCGCATCCTCTCGACCTCGGGCGACGTCATCCATTCCTTCGCCATCCCCTCGATGGGCGTGAAGATCGATGCCGTCCCGGGGCGCAACAACGAATATTTCTTCGAGCCGCAGAAGGAAGGTCTCTTCTACGGCCAGTGCTCGGAACTCTGCGGCCGCGACCACGCCTTCATGCCGATCGCGGTGCGGGTGGTCTCCCAAGAACAGTTCCGCGCCTGGCTGACCGCGGCCGCGAGCGATCTCGCCGGCGCCAACCGGCAACTCACCGCCTCGATCAAGGCCGCGACGGACAACGTCGCCGTCGCCGGTCGCTGACAGGATCATAGGGGTACGCGATGGCCACCGGAGCCGCCGTTCACGACGATCACGCCCACCGGCCGCAAGGCTGGACGCGCTGGGTCTATTCCACCAACCACAAGGATATCGGGACGCTCTACCTGATGTTCGCCATCATGGCGGGCATCGTCGGCGGCGCCCTGTCCGTCGCGATGCGCATGGAGCTCCAGGAGCCGGGGCTCCAGATCTTCGGCGACCCGGCGATGTACAACGTCTTCACCACCGGCCACGGCCTTATCATGATCTTCTTCATGGTCATGCCGGCTCTGATCGGCGGCTTCGCCAACTGGATGGTGCCGATCATGATCGGCGCGCCGGACATGGCCTTCCCGCGCCTCAACAACATCTCCTTCTGGCTGCTCGTCCCGGCCTTCCTGCTTCTCGTCCTCTCGATGTTCGTCGAGGGCGCGCCGGGCTCGCACGGCGCCGGCACCGGCTGGACCATGTATCCGCCGCTCTCCACCTCCGGCCATCCCGGCCCGGCGGTGGATCTGGCGATCTTCGCGCTGCATATCGCCGGCGCCTCGTCGATCCTCGGCGCGATCAACTTCATCACCACCATCCTCAACATGCGCGCGCCGGGCATGACGCTGCACAAGATGCCGCTCTTCGCCTGGTCGGTGCTGGTGACGGCCTTCCTTCTCCTCCTGTCGCTGCCCGTCCTCGCCGGCGCCATCACCATGATGCTGACGGACCGCAATTTCGGCACGACCTTCTTCACCGCCTCCGGCGGCGGCGATCCGATCCTCTACCAGCATCTCTTCTGGTTCTTCGGCCATCCTGAGGTCTACATCCTGATCCTGCCGGCCTTCGGCATCGTCAGCCATGTGATCTCGACCTTCTCGCGGAAGCCGGTCTTCGGCTATCTCGGCATGGCCTATGCGATGGTCGCCATCGGCGTCGTCGGCTTCGTCGTCTGGGCCCATCACATGTATACGACGGGCCTGTCGCTCAACACGCAGCGCTACTTCGTCTTCGCCACGATGGTGATCGCGGTGCCGACCGGCATCAAGATCTTCTCCTGGATCGCGACCATGTGGGGCGGCTCGATCTCGTTCCGCGTGCCGATGCTCTGGGCGATCGGCTTCATCTTCCTCTTCACCGTCGGCGGCGTCACGGGCGTCAAGCTCGCCAATGCCGGCATGGATCGCGTGCTGCACGACACCTATTACGTCGTGGCGCATTTCCACTACGTGCTCTCGCTCGGCGCCGTCTTCGCGATCTTCGCGGGCTGGTACTACTGGTTCCCGAAGATCACCGGCTACATGTATAACGAGCGCATCGGCCAGATCCATTTCTGGATGACCTTCGTCGGCGTCAACATCATCTTCTTCCCGCAGCACTTCCTGGGCGCCCAGGGCATGCCGCGCCGCTATGTCGACTATCCGGACGCCTTCGCCGGCTGGAATTTCGTTTCCTCGATGGGCTCCTATATTTCCGGCATCGCGGTCTTCGTGTTCCTGTACGGGATCTACGAGGCGATGCAGAAGAAGCGCGTCGCCGGCAACAATCCGTGGGGCGAGGGCGCGACGACGCTCGAATGGCAGCTGTCCTCGCCGCCTCCCTTCCACCAGTGGGAGCAGCTGCCGCGCATCCGCTGACGGCGCCGGCAGAACGACCATCCTTCCGGTCCCGCCTCGCGCGGGACCGTTCCATTCGGAGCCTCCGGGCGCCGATCGAGACGCGATCGAGGTTCGCTTGACCCTTCTGAACGCCGACATGGCCACATTCGGAACCGATGCGGAGCGGGGCATCAGCCTCGCCGAGCCGCGCGACTTCTTCGCGCTCCTGAAGCCGCGCGTGATGTCGCTGGTCGTGCTGACCGCGATCACCGGCCTCCTTTCGGCGCCGGGCGCCATCCATCCGACGCTCGGCGCCATCGCCATCCTGTCGATCGCCCTCGGCGCCGGCGCGGCGGGCGCGCTCAACATGTGGTACGACGCCGATATCGACGCGGTGATGACCCGCACCGCCCGCCGCCCGATCCCGACCGGCCGCGTGACGCCGGACGCGGCGCTCGCCTTCGGCATGGCCATGTCAGGTCTCGCGGTGATGCTGCTTGGCCTCGCGGTGAACTGGTTCGCCGCCGGTCTTCTCGCCTTCACCATCTTCTTCTATGCCGTGATCTATACGATGTGGCTGAAGCGCTGGACGCCGCAGAACATCGTGATCGGCGGCGCGGCCGGCGCCTTTCCGCCGATGATCGGCTGGGCCGCCGTGACGGGCACCGTCTCGATCGAGAGCGTGACGCTCTTTCTCCTGATCTTTCTCTGGACGCCGCCGCATTTCTGGGCGCTCGCTTTGTTCAAGATGCGCGACTACGGTTCGGCCGGCGTGCCGATGCTGCCGAATGTCGCCGGCGAGGCGGCGACGCGGTTCCAGATCCTGCTTTATTCGCTGATTCTCGTGCCGGTCGGCCTCGCGCCGACATTCCTCGGCTTCGCCGGACCGATCTATGGCGCGGTGGCGCTGGTCCTCGGCGCCAATTTCCTGCGCCTCGCCTTCGCGACCTATCGCATGAAGGATGGCGATAAGGAGATGCGGCCGGCGAAGAAGCTCTTCGGCTTCTCGATCCTCTACCTCTTCGCCCTGTTCCTGACGCTGCTGGTCGGCGCGGTGGCGACGCGGCTCGGCTGGCCGGGCCTCGTCTGACCATGATCGAGGATCGCGTCACCCTCACGCCGGCCGAAAAGGCGGCACGCCGCCGGCGCTCGGTCGCCATCGGGCTGTTTCTCGCCGCGCTCGTCGTGATCTTCTACGTCGTCACGATCGCGAAGATGGGAGGCTGACCATGCTCGACGCCGGGAGGGATCGCCGCGCGGCGCGCGGCCGGGTGATCGCGCTGTCCTGTCTCGCCTTCGCCTGCGGCATGGTCGGCGCCGCCTATGCCTCGGTGCCGCTCTACCGCATCTTCTGCGAGGCGACGGGCTATGGCGGCACCACGCAGCGCGCCGAAGGCGCGCCGACGGCGGCGAGCGAGCATTCGATCAATGTCCGCTTCGATTCGAATGTCGCGCCGGGCCTCGCCTGGACCTTCCAGCCGACCGAGCGGCAGATCCGCGTCCGGCTCGGCGAGGTGCGCCAGACCGCCTATCTCGTCAAGAACACCTCGGACCACGCGATCACCGCGCGGGCCGAATACAATGTGACGCCGGAATTCTCCGGCGCCTTCTTCAACAAGATCGCCTGCTTCTGCTTCGACGACCAGACGCTGCAGCCGGGCGAGGAACGGTCGATGCCGGTGATCTTCTTCGTCTCGCCCGATGCGGCGACGAGCGAGGACATGCGCGACCTGCCGACCATCACCCTGTCCTACACCTTCTTCCCGACCGCCAGGCAGCCGGACCGGCCGGTGGCGGAGGGAATGACGGCGGGGCCGGCGGCGAAGACATTCTGACGGTCGCGAGCGGGCCGGCTCGCTGGAGCTTGGCGCCCATCTCGGCTAGAAGCGAATAGGGAACAGGTCGGCGGACCGCGGGGGACTGGAAATGGCCGATACGACGCATGCGCACGGCAAGCAGCACGACTACCACATCATCGATCCGAGCCCCTGGCCGTTTCTTGCGAGCCTTGGCGCCTTCATCATGATGCTGGGGGCCGTCGCCTGGATGCGCTTCCATCTCGGCCAGCCCTTCCATCTTTTCGGCGCCAATCTGGCGACGCCCTGGATCTTCGTCCTCGGCCTCGCGATCGTCCTCTACACCATGTATGCGTGGTGGTCGGACACGATCCGCGAAGGGCAGGAGGGCGCCCATACGCCGGTCGTGTCGATGCATTTGCGCTACGGCATGATCATGTTCATCGCCTCGGAGGTGATGTTCTTCGTCGCCTGGTTCTGGGCCTTCTTCGACGCCAGCCTCTTTCCGGGCGAACTGATCCAGACCGCGCGCGTCCAGGCGCTCGGCGGTGTCTGGCCGCCGAAGGGCATCGAGGTGCTCGATCCCCTGCATCTGCCGCTCTTCAACACCGTGACGCTGCTTCTCTCCGGCACCACCGTCACCTGGGCGCATCACGCCATGCTGGAGGACGACCGCAAGAGCCTGATCACCGGTCTCGCGCTCACCGTCGGGCTCGGCCTGATCTTCTCCTACGTGCAGTTCTACGAATATGCCCACGCGCCCTTCGCCTTCGCCGGCTCGATCTACGGCTCGACCTTCTTCATGGCGACGGGCTTCCACGGCTTCCATGTCATCATCGGCACCATCTTCCTCGCCGTCTGCCTGATCCGCGCCATTCGCGGCGGCTTCACCCCGCACAAGCATTTCGGCTTCGAGGCCGCCGCCTGGTACTGGCACTTCGTCGACGTCGTCTGGCTGTTCCTCTTCTTCTGCATCTATGTCTGGGGCGGCTGGGGCGCGCCGGTCCATGCCGGCTGATCGCCGGTCCAGCCACGAACGGTAATGTCGAAGGCGGCGCTATCCAGCGCCGCCTTTCGCGTTTAGAGGGTGTGGCATCCATTACGCGCCTTCGCTTCGAGGAGCCCGGCATGAGCGACCGCCAGACCTCCTTTCCCGGCATTGATCCCGGCAAGGCGGCGGCGCGCGGGCGCTGCCCGCGCTGCGGCGAGGGCAGGCTGTTCCACGGCTTCCTCAAGCTGCGCCCGGCCTGCGACAATTGCGGCCTCGATTACGGCTTCGCCGATTCCGGCGACGGACCGGCCGCCTTCGTCATCCTCTTCGTCAGCGTCATCGTGGTCGGGCTGGCACTCTGGCTGGAAGTCACGGTGAGCCCGCCCTTCTGGGTGCATCTCATCCTCTGGCTGCCCTTGACGGTGCTACTCGCCCTGCCGGCGATGCGGATCATGAAGGGCGCGCTGATCGGCCTCCAATATCGCAACCGCGCCTCGGAAGGCCGGCTGGAGCGCTGAGTCCGGCTGTCCGGGCCGGCGATTTGCGATAAGACGTTGCGCATGCTCGACCAGCCCCTCCCGCCGCCCGCCCCGTCGCTCCGCCGGACGCTCACCGGCTTCGCCCTCGGCGTCCTCGGCGTGATCCTGCTCGTCGTCCTCGGCACCTGGCAGGTGGAGCGCCTGCACTGGAAGGAAGGCGTGCTGCGCCAGATCGACGAGCGCATCCATGCCGCGCCCCGGCCGCCGGCCGAGATCGAGCGCCTGGCGCGCGAGACGGGCGATGTCGACTATTGGCCCGTCAGCGTCACCGGAAGCTTCCGCAACGAGGCGGAGCGCTATTTCCTGTCCACCTATCAGGGCGAGCCGGGCTGGAACGTCTATGTGCCGATGGATCTCGGCGGCAACCGCTTCGTCTACGTCAATCGCGGCTTCGTGCCCTACGAGCTGAAGGACCCGGCAAGGCGCCGGGAGGGGCAGGTGACGGGCGAGACGACGGTCACGGGCCTCGCCCGCAACGTCGCGGCGGAGAAGCCCTCCTTCCTGGTGCCGGCGAACGATCTCAAGAAGAACCAATTCTTCTGGAAGAGCCTGCCGGAAATGGCGGAGGGCGCTGGCCTGCCGGCGGATGCGACGATCCTGCCCTTCATCGTCGATGCGGGCGAGGGGCGGGCGCCGGGCGGATGGCCGGTGGGCGGCACGACCGTGATCGACATCCCGAACAACCATCTGCAATATGCCATCACCTGGTACGGGCTGGCGCTGGTTCTCGCCGCGATGCTCGGCTATCAGGTCCTGCGCGCGTGGCGCCCGGGGGCGGCCAAGGGTTGACAGGCCCGGCCGCGATCCCTTCATTCGCCCCGACCCCGAACGGACGGCCGCCTTGCTCCAGACGCTCCCCAAACCGCCGCTGACCCTTCGCCTCTGCGAGCCGCGCGGCTTCTGCGCCGGCGTCGACCGAGCGATCCAGATCGTCGTCCTGGCGCTGAAGAAATACGGCGCGCCGGTCTATGTGCGTCACGAGATCGTACACAACCGTTATGTCGTGGAAGGCCTGCGCAATCTCGGCGCCGTCTTCGTCAAGGAGCTCGACCAGATCCCCGACGACGGCAAGCCGGTGGTCTTCTCGGCCCATGGCGTGCCCAAATCCGTGCCGGCCGAGGCGCAGCGCCGCGAGCTCCTTTATCTCGACGCCACCTGTCCGCTGGTCTCCAAGGTCCACAAGCAGGCGATGCTGCATGTGAAGCGCGGCCGCCATGTGCTCTTGATCGGCCATGCCGGCCATCCGGAAGTGGTCGGCACGATGGGCCAGCTCGCCGAGGGCACGGTGACGCTGATCGAATCGGAAGCGGATGTCGCCGCCTACGAGCCGGCCGATCGCGAGGCGCTCGGCTTCGTCACGCAGACGACCCTGTCGGTGGACGACACGGCCGGCATCGTCGCGGCGCTCCAGGCGAAGTTCCCGGCGCTCGCCGCGCCGTCCTCCGATTCCATCTGCTACGCGACGACGAACCGGCAGGAGGCGGTGCGCGTCGCCTCGCCGGAGGCCGATCTCTTCCTCATCGTCGGCGCGCCGAACTCCTCCAATTCCATGCGGCTCGTCGAGGTGGCGAAGCGCGCCGGGGCGAAGGAGGCCGTCCTGGTGCAGCGCGGCGCCGAGATCCCCTTCGATCGCCTGAAGGGCGGCGACGTCCTCGCCATGTCGGCGGGCGCCTCGGCGCCGGAGATCATCGTCGACGAGATCGTCGACGCGCTGCGCGAACGCTTCGACCTGCGCATCGAGCTGGTGCGCACCGCGGAGGAGACGGAGAACTTCCCCGTCGTGCGCGCCCTGCGCGAGACGCCGCTCGAACCCGCCGACATGGCCTTCGTCAACGGCGCGCGCTGATGGCCGTCTATACAGACGTCACCGAGCCGCAGCTCTCGGCCTTCCTCGCCGATTACGATCTCGGCGAGCTTCTCAGCTACAAGGGCATCGCCGAAGGGGTCGAGAATTCGAACTTCCTTCTGCGCACCACCGCCGGCACCTTCATCCTGACGCTTTACGAGAAGCGCGTCGCGAAAGGCGACCTGCCGTTCTTCGTCGGGCTGATGAGGCATCTGGCGGCGCGCGGCCTGTCCTGCCCGCAGCCCGTCGAATCGCGGAAGGGAGAGACGCTGGGCGAGCTTGCCGGGCGGCCGGGGGCGATCTTCACCTTTCTGGAAGGCATGTGGACGCGCCGGCCGGGCGTCGCGGAATGCCGGGCCGTCGGCGGGGCGCTCGCCGGCCTTCACGCGGCGGCGGCGGATTTTGCCGGCAGGCGGCCGAACGCTCTGTCCGTCGCGGCCTGGGGGCCGCTCGCGGCGCAATGCGGCGAGGCCTCCGACCGGGTCGAGCCGGGTCTCTTCGCCGAGATCCGCCGAGATCTCGCCGAGATCGAGGCGCTCTGGCCGCAGGACCTGCCGAGCGGCATCATCCATGCCGATCTCTTTCCCGACAACGTCTTCTTCCTCCAGGGCGAATTGTCGGGCCTCATCGACTTCTACTTCGCCTGCGACGACATTCTCGCCTATGACCTCGCCATCTGCCTCTGCGCCTGGTGCTTCGAGGGCGACGGCGCCTTCAACGTCACCAAGGGCCGGGCGATGATCGAGGGCTATCGCGCCCGCCGCGCGCTGTCGCCGGCCGAGATCGCGGCCTTGCCGATCCTGGCGCGGGGCGCCGCCATGCGCTTTCTCCTCACCCGCCTCTACGACTGGCTGACCGTGCCGGACGACTCCTTCGTCACCAAGAAGGATCCGAAGGAATATCTGCGCAAGCTGCGCTTCCATCGCAGCGTCGCGAGCGCGGCCGATTACGGACTCGATACCGAACGAGCATGACCAACGAACGCGTCGAGATCTTCACGGACGGAGCCTGTTCCGGCAATCCGGGGCCGGGCGGCTGGGGTGCCATCCTGCGCTATGGCGAGGTGGAGAAGGAACTGTCCGGCGGTGAGCCGCTCACCACCAACAACCGCATGGAGCTTCTCGCCGCCATCTCGGCTTTGGAGGCGCTGAAGCGGCCGGTGGCGATCGACCTCCATTCCGATTCGCAATATCTGCGCGACGGCATCACCAAGTGGATCCACGGCTGGAAGCGCAACGGCTGGAAGACGGCCGACAAGAAGCCGGTGAAGAATGCCGAGCTCTGGCAGGCGCTGGACGCGGCGCGGACGCGGCACGAGGTGACGTTCCATTGGGTAAAGGGCCATGCCGGCCATCCCGAGAACGAGCGCGCCGACGAACTGGCGCGTCTCGCCATGGCGCCCTTCAAGCGCAAGCCCGGCGCCTGACCGCTCAGCGGCCGACGCTCTTCACCTTGCGGGGATCGACGAGACCGGCCAGCACTCTCGTCTCCCGATAGCAGTCGATGGCGCAGGCGGTGCGCGGCCGCGTCAGAAGCGGCTGGACGGCGAGGCTCAGCACCCGGCTGTCCGGCCGGCCATGCTCGGCGACGAGCTTCAGGCGGCCGCCGATCCCGGCCATCTCCACCGGCGCCCAGCCGCCGAGCACGCCGCCGGCCTCCGCCGGTAGGATAAGTCCGCTCGCCGCCGCGAAGCCGGACTGGACGGCATCGGCGAGGCTCGCCAGTTGGGCCTTCTCCTCGGGCGTCCGGGGATTGAGCTTCACCATCAGGCTACCGAGCGTCGCCTTGTCGCGTCCACGGATGACGAGAAAGGCGAGACCGGCGTCCCGCCCCTCGACGACCAGCGGCGAGGCGCATTCCCATTCGCCGGGAAAGACCGGGCTTTCGGCCCAGCGCGCCTTGCCGAAGCCGAAGCCGGCGAGGTCGCGGCAGAAATCGCCGGGCTTCGGCTGCCGGATGGCGCGAAAGGCCTGGCCGCCGGGCAGCAGCGGATCGAGGGAGAGGAGGGGGCTCGCGGCGGGTCCGGTTGCGGCGGAACCCGGTGCCGCATCCTCGGGGGCGAGGCGCACCGGTTCCGGCCGGGGCGGGGGCGTCGGCGCGAAGCTCGGCGCCCGGACGGAGGCGGCGATCTCGCCTTCCGTGCGGTTGTAGATCGCGACCGCGACGAGGACGCAGACAACGAGCGCGATGGCCAGGGTCGCGCGCACCATGCCCATGACGGGCGCGAGGCCCGCCAGGCGCCCGCCCAGGGCGGCGCGGAGCCGCCGAAGGGGCGAGCCTTGCTTCGGTGCGCTGTCGGGAACGGAGTCGTCCGTCCAACTGATCATCGAAAGCCGTCGCCGCGCCCTGTTTCTCTTGCCGGCTAGCGAATAGCACGAAAAGCGTTGCGAAAGCGGTGACCGGCGCCGCGCCCGATCACAGAGCCGCGAGAATGGCCTCGGCCGAACTGCCGGTCGGCTGGCCGGGCGCCTCCTCGACATTGAGCAGCGTCAGGACGCCGTCCTCGACGATGGCGGCGAAGCGCTTCGAGCGCGTGCCGAGGCCGGCGACGGAAAGATCGACATCGAGGCCGAGCGCCTTGACGAAGTCGCCGTTGCCGTCGGCGAGATAGAGGATCTTGCCCTGGCCGCCGGTCGCCTTTTCCCAGGCGGCCATCACGTGATGGTCGTTCACCGCGAGAACCGCGATCTCGCCGACGCCCTTGGCCCGGATCGCCTCGTTCTGATCGAGGAAGCCCGGCAGGTGGTTCATGCTGCAGGTGGGGGTGAAGGCGCCCGGCACGCCGAACAGCACCACCTTGCGGCCCGAGAAGATCTCGTCCGTCGAGATGTTGCGCGGCCCGTCCGGGCTCGGCGTCTTGAGCGTGGCGCTCGGAATGCGGTCGCCGATCGATATCGTCATGGAAAGCCCCTGTCGTCGCGCCATCCGCGCTGCGGCAAGATAGGCGCCCCGCGCCCCGGAGTCAGCCGGGCGGCAGGGCAAGAACCGTTTCGGCGCGCCAATTTTCGCGGGGGGCGGCAAGGATCGCCTCGACCGGCACGGGCGTTCCGGCATGGCGCGGCTTGGTGAGAACCGGCAGAATGAAGCGCGCCCCTCCGTCCGATCGGGACGCCTCGCGCGGCGGACCGAAGGACCAGCCCTTCGCGGCCGCGAAGAGATCGGCGCCTGTGGCCAGATCCGCCGGCGCGACCGCGACTTCGAGCGCCGAGCCGTCCGGCAGGAGGCGCAGCGCCGCGATGCCCCGCTCGGGCGAACTCGGCCGGGGAAGGGCGGCAAAGGCGGCGTCGATGCGGGCCGGGCCCGCGGCATCCGGCGGCTCGGCCTTAAGCTCGGCAGCGACGGGCACGCAGATGTCGCGGCAAAGGCCGAGCGTCACCTTGAGGGCCGGTGCCTCGCCGCCGGACGGTGCCGCGATGTCGAGCGCGACGGCGAAGGGGGCTAAATAGCCGATCGACTGCAACCCGCCTTCGTCGAAGCGACGGGGCGCCGGAAAGCGCGCCGCGACCGTGCCGGCGGCATCGCCCCCGCCGGGTTCGAGCTTCGGCGGAATGCCGGCATCGCCGGGATCCAGCCAATAGGTCTTCCAGCCGGGCTGGAGATCGACGAGAAGCACCGCCCGCCGGTGGCCGTCCGCCGCCGGCGGAGCCGCGACGAGGCGCAGCGACAGGCCTTCCGTGGCGAAGACGGCACCGGCGACGGCCGGCGCGGTGGCGAGGGCGAGCGCGGCGAAGGCGAGGGCGGGGAGCGAGCGAAGCATCGCCTGCGATTTGCCGGACCGGAGCGCGTCTTGTCCAGCCGCGCGGCCGCGTTTCGTGGTCACGCAAGCACGGTCCGCCGCTCAAAAAGTTGAGACTTGCCGCCGGGCGCACTTGATCGCTTGCGGTCCGCGCCCTCCAATGATGCAATGCGAATTCGCATCCCGAGGGTTTCTGGACGCGCGGTGGACAAGATGGCCAAGACGGACGAGGACGGCGACAGGCGCGGGCGGTTTTTCTCCTCCCACGACGCCGAGGATGGCGAGTCGGTGATGGATGGCGCGCGTTCGGCGCTCGCTTCCGACGCGGCCGACGAGTCCGGCTCGCTCGAAGGCCATTTCCTCATCGCGATGCCGGGCATGGCGGACGAGCGCTTCGCCCGCTCGGTCGTCTATCTCTGCGCCCATTCGGCGAACGGGGCGATGGGCTTCATCGTCAACAAGGCCCAGCCGATCTCCTTCGCCAATCTCCTGGCGCAGCTCGACATCGTGAAGGAGGAGGATGCGATCCGCCTGCCCCGCAACGCCCGCGACGTGTCCGTCTGCATGGGCGGCCCGGTCGAGCGCGGCCGCGGCTTCGTGCTGCATAGCGGCGACTACATTTCCGAATCGACGGTGGCGATCGCCGGCGGCGTGTCGCTGACCCCGACGCTCGACATCCTGAAGGCGATCTCGCAGGGCGCCGGGCCGGATTCGGCGCTGATGGCGCTCGGCTATGCCGGCTGGAGCGCCGGGCAGCTGGAACAGGAGATCGCCGCCAATGGCTGGCTCACCTGCAAGGCGCCGAACTGGCTGCTCTTCGACCGCAATCTCGACGAGAAATATACCCGGGCGCTCGGCCTGCTCGGCATCGATCCGGCCTTCCTCACCAGCGAGGCCGGGCACGCCTGACGTCGCCTCGGCGCCGGCCGCCGGGGCTCAGCTCACCCGGCGGCGCGGGCCGGAACGTTCGGTAAGGCGCCGCCGCACGTCCTCGTGGCTGAGCGGCGGCGAGAACAGATAGCTCTGTCCGTATTCGCAGCCGAGCGCCAGGAGCTTGGCGGCATCCTCCGGCGTCTCGACGCCTTCCGCGATCACCGCGAGATCCAGTTCGCGCGCCATGGTGACGATCGACTGGACGATGATCGGCCGCTGCGGCCGGTTCTCGCCGCGCAGGAAGGTCTGGTCGATCTTCAGCGTGTCGAAGGGGAAGCGCGTCAGATAGGCGAGTGAGGAATAGCCGGTGCCGAAATCGTCGAGCGACAGGCCGATATCCATCTCGCGCAGCCGCGCGAGAAGATGGGCCGAGCGTTCGGGATTGTCCATCACCATGGATTCGGTGATCTCGAGCTTCAGCGAGCGCGGCGGCAGCGAATAGCGGTCGAGCACGGTGCGCACGTCGTTGACGAGATCCTGGCGGATGAGCTGGCGGCTCGACACGTTGACCGAGACCGTCAGGCGCTCGCTATTGGTCAGCTTGTGCCAGTCCGACAGGCGCATGGCCGCCTCTTCGAGGGCGAACTGGCCGAGCTCGACGATCAGCCCCGAGCTTTCCGCCACCGGCACGAATTCGGCCGGCGAGATCAGGCCGCGCTTCGGATGGTTCCAGCGCAGGAGCGCCTCGAAGCCGGCGATCTTGTTGTCGGCGAGGCGCACGATCGGCTGGAAGGCGAGAAACAGCTCGTTGCGGCCGAAGGCGCGGCGCAGATCCGATTCGAGCTCCAGCCGGCCTGAGCCACTGGCGCGCAGCGCCGGACGGAAGGGCTCGATGCGGTCGCCGCCGAGCCGCTTCGCCTGATACATGGCGAGCTCGGCTTCCTTCAGCGCCTCGTCCGGCGTCGTCACCTCGGCCCAGCCGGTGATGCCGATCGAGCCGGTGAGGACGATCTCCTTCTCGCCGAAGGCGATCGGCGCCTTGATCGCCTCGCGCAGCTTGTCGGCGAAGGCGACGATCGCCTCGACCTGGTTTTCGGAGACGAGGATCAGGCCGAACTGGTCGCCGGACAGGCGCGCCAGCGTGTCCTGCGGCTTCAGGATGCGGCGCAGGCGCCGTCCGATGGTGAGGAGGATGGTGTCGCCGGTCGCGATGCCGAGATCGTCGTTCACCTGCCGGAAGCGGTCGAGATCGATCACCATCAGACTGGGGCGCACGTCCTGGCGCGCGGCGGCGAGCGCCCCGATCGCGTCCAGGCGATCGATGAACAATTCGCGATTGGGCAGGCCGGTGAGCTGGTCGTGCAGCGCGTCGTGCAGCAGCCGCTCCTCGGCCTTCTTCTCGTCGGTGACGTCCTTGATCGTGCCGACGCAGCGCACCACTTCGCCATCCGAGCCGAGCACCGGCCGGGCGCGCAGCTGCACCCAGTGGTAATGGCCCTCGCGGCCCTTCACGCGGAAGTCCTGCGCGATGCGGCCGCGCCGATGTTCGAGGATCGTGTCGAGCGTCAGCTTGAAGCGGTCGCGATCGTCGGGGTGGAGCACCGGCAGCCAGTCGCGCGCCGGCCCCGTCAGCTCGCCGAAGGGCAGGATTTCCATGCCGTCGCTCTGGCCGCCGGCGAAGACGCGGTCGCGCGTCACGTCCCAGTCGAAGATCGCGTCGCCGGTGCCGGCGAGCGCCAGCGCGCGGCGTTCGAGATCGGAAATGGCGCCGCCGGAAAAGCCCGAGCCCGCGAAGGCGTGCTGCATCACGGTGAAGCCGATGAGGAGCACGATGAGCACGAGGCCGCCGCCGAGCGCCGGCTGGATCACGTCGTTGCTCAGCCGGCCCGTCACCGTCATCCAGCCGGCGAAGGTCCAGACGAGGATCAGGAGCCAGGTCGGGATCAGCATGATCGCCCGGTCGAAGCCGATCGCGGCGAGATAGAGGATGAGGCAGAGGCCGACGATGCCGGTCGCCGCGAGCGAGATGCGCGCGACGCCCGCCGCCACCGGCGGATCGAAGCCCGCCGCGACGCCGAGCGCGCCGAGCCCCGCCAGCCAGAGCAGCGTGAAGGCCGAGAAGAGCCCGTGCCAGCGGTTGAGATGCAGATAGGCGGACAGGAAGACGACGAGGCTGAAGGCGAGGGCGACCTCGGTGCCGGCGCGCCAGACCCGCTCCTCGCCCGGCATGATCGGCACGAGCTTCTGCCAGAAGTCGAAGTCGATGCAGATATAGGCGAGCACCGCCCAGGCGAGCGCCGCCGTCGCCGGGAACATCGCCGAGCCCTTCACCACGAAGAGGATGGTGAGGAACACCGCGAGCAGGCCGGCGATGCCGAGCACGATGCCGCGATAGAGCGTGTAGGCGTTGATCGTGTCCTTGTAGGCGTTCGGCTCCCAGAGCCGGATTTCCGGCAGGTCGTGCGAGGCCATCTCGGCGACGAAGGTGACGGTGGAGCCAGGATTGAGGGTGACGAGGAAGACGTCGGCCTCCGAACTCGGCTGGCGCTCCAGCGCGAAGCCCTCGGACGGGGTGATCGAGGCGATGCGCTGGCTACCGAGATCGGGCCAGATGACGCCGGAGCCGGCGAGGCGGAAGTTCGGCGCGACGACCAGCCGGTCGATCTGCACGTCGGTATTGTTGGCGATGGCGAAGACGGCCCAGTCGCCGGAGGAATTCGGCGAGTTCGCCTCGATCTCGATGCGGCGCACGATGCCGTCGGCGCCGGGCGCGGTCGAGACCTGGAAACTGGCGCCGCGCCCGCGATAGATCTCCACCGCCGGTTTCAGGTCGATCGCCACGTCGTCGCGCGCGATGCCGACCGCTTCCAGCGCGAAGGCGGGAAGGGCCGAGACCGTCCAGAGGAGGACGAGGAGGACGAGCCGGGCGAGACGGCTCATCACGGGCCGACCGGATCGAAGGAGCGCAGCACGATCGGCGGATTGGGCTCGCGCGCCGAAGCGGCTTCCCCGTCCAGGCCGCGCGTCCAGTCGTCCGCCAGGAGGGCGTAGAGGTAGTGGTCTTCCCAGACGCCGGCGATCTTCAGATATTGCTTCAGGTAACCCTCCCGGCGAAAGCCGGCTCTTTCCAGAAGGCGAATCGATCGCGCATTCGTCGGCAGGCAGGCCGCCTCGATCCGGTGCAGCCCCTCGATGTCGAAGACGAAGGGTTTCAGGAGCTCGACGGCCGCGTGCATCAGCCCTTGCCCGGCATGGGCCTCGCCCATCCAATAGCCGAGCGTGCAGGATTGCGCGACCCCCCGCCGGACCTGGCCGACAGTGACGCCGCCGAGCACGGCCTCGTCCGCCCGCGACAGCAGGAAGAAGGTGAAGGCGCTGCGATCCTGGGCTTCCTGGTGGTAGCGGGTGATGCGCTGGCGATAGGCCCGCCGCGTCAGCTCGTCCGGCGACCAGAGCGGTTCCCAGGGCTTCAGGAAGCCGCGGCTCGCCTCGCGGACGACGCGCCAGCTGTCGTAGTCGCGCATCTGCGGCAGGCGCAGCACCAGCCGCTCGCCATGCAGCACCGGCCCGACGGGAGACAGGAAGACGTCGAACAGGCCCATCGCCCCGCCACTCAGCGCAGCGGAACGGCGGCCGGCGAGCCGGCGGCAGGGCGTGTCCGATCCATCCGCAGGCGCCTCAGTGATGCGCCGCGCGGCGGATCGACGCGGCGCCGGGGCCGGCGGACGGATCGCCGAGACCCGCGCCGATCTCCTCGACGCTCGGCAGCCGGCTGACCGGGCCGATCGCGGCGAGCGTCGGCGCCTTGCCGCGGAAGGTGGCGGCGGCGAGCTGGGCCAGCCGGTCGGCATCGATCGCCGCGAGGCGGTCGAGCAGCTCGGCATTGGTGATGATCGCGCCGTTGAACATCAGCTGCCGGGCGATCTGGCCGGCGCGCGAGGCCGGGCTTTCCTGGCTCATCATCAGGCTGGAGCGCATCTGCGCCCGCGCCCGCGCGACTTCCTGCGCCGTGATGCCCTCGCCGGCCCGCGCCAGCTCGGCCGCGATCACCGGCGCGAGTTCGGCGAGCTCCTCCTCGCCGGTCGCGGCATGGACGCCGAAGATGCCGCTGTCGGAGAAGCTCCAATGGAAGGAATAGATCGCGTAGCAGAGGCCCCGCTTCTCACGGATCTCCTGGAAGAGGCGCGAGGACATGCCGCCGCCGAGGATCAGCGACAGGATCTGCGAGGAATAGAAGTCGCGGGCGTAGTAGGGCCGGCCCTCGAAGCCGAGCACCATCTGCGCGTCCATGAGATCGCGCGTCTCGCGGAACTCGCCGCCGGTATAGGTGGCGGCCGGGCGTCGCGGCTCGCCCTCAACGGCCGGAACCGCCGTGCCGAAGGCGGCCTCGATCTGCTTCACCACGGCGTCGTGATCGACGGCGCCCGCCGCCGAGACGACGATCCGCTCGGGCGTGTAATGGCGCGCGAGATAGGCGCGCAGCCGGTCCGGCGTGAAGGACTTCACCGTCTGGCGCGTGCCGAGGATCGGCCGGCCGATGATCTGGTCGCGGAAGGCGGTTTCCTGGAAATGGTCGAAGACGATGTCGTCGGGCGTGTCCTCGGCGGCGCCGATCTCCTGGAGGATGACCTGCTGCTCGCGCTCCAGCTCCGCCTCGTCGAACTTGGAATCGACCAGGATGTCGGTGAGGATGTCGAGCGCCAGCGGCACGTCCTCCTTGAGGACGCGGGCATAGTAGGAGGTCGTCTCGACGCTGGTCGCGGCGTTCAGCTCGCCGCCGACATCCTCGATCTCCTCGGCGATCTGGCGGGCGTTGCGGCGCGACGTGCCCTTGAAGGCCATGTGTTCCAGAAGATGGGCGATGCCGTGCTCGCCCTCCGCCTCGTCCCGCGCCCCGGCCTTGACCCAGATGCCGAGCGCGGCGCTTTCCAGCTCCGGCATCACCTCGGTGGCGATGGTGAGGCCGTTCGACAGCTTGGAAATCTCGACGCTCATGCGGCTCGGCCTTTCGCGATCGCCCGGCTTCGGGCGACGATATAGCGCTGAAGCGTTGCGAGATCGTTCGGCAGCTCGTCGAAATTCTCGGCGCGCTCCATCAGGCCGGCATGGCTCGGCGGCAGGCTGGGCGAGGTGCCGCAGGCGGCGGCCACCGCCGCCGGGAACTTCGCGGGATGCGCGGTGCCGAGCGTGACCATCGGCTCCGCCCCCGTCCGGCCCGACGCGACATGGACGCCGACCGCCGTGTGCGGATCGAGGAGATAGCCGGTCCTGGCAAGGACCTCGCGGATCGTCGTCGCCGTTTCGGTCTCGTCGGTGCGGCCGGCCTCGAACTCGGCCCGGATCGCGGCCAGCGTCGCCTCGGGAAGGGTGAAGGCGCCGCTCTGGGAGAGATTCGCCATCAGGCGGCGGATATCCGCCGCGTCCCGGCCGCCCGCCTCGAAGAGCAGGCGCTCGAAATTGGAGGAGACCTCGATATCCATGGACGGGGAGGCCGTGGCGGTGACGCCCGCCGTCTCGTAGCGGCCGGAGGCCATGGCGCGGGCGAGGATGTCGTTGCTGTTCGTCGCGATGACGAGCCGCTCGATCGGCAGGCCCATGCGCTTGGCGGCATAGCCGGCGAAGATATCGCCGAAATTGCCGGTCGGCACGGTGAAGGACACGGCGCGGTCCGGCGCGCCGAGGCTGAGCGCGGCGGTGAAGTAATAGGTGATCTGGGCCATGATCCGCGCCCAGTTGATCGAGTTGACGCCGGACAGCGCCGTCTCGGCCCGGAAGCGCTGATCGTTGAACATCGCCTTCACCATCGCCTGGCAATCGTCGAAATTGCCGTCGATGGCGACCGCGTGGACATTGGCCGCGCCATGCGTCGTCATCTGCTTCTGCTGGACGGGCGAGACGCGGCCCTTCGGGAAGAGGATGAACATGTCGGTGCGCTCGGAGCCGGCGAAGGCGGCGATCGCCGCGCCGCCCGTGTCGCCGGACGTGGCGCCGACGATCGTCGCGCGCTGGCCGCGCTCCTTCAGCACATGGTCCATGAGGCGCGCGAGCATCTGCATCGCGACGTCCTTGAAGGCGAGCGTCGGCCCGTGGAAGAGTTCGAGGACGAAGTCCTTCGGCCCGATCTGCACGAGCGGCGCGACGGCCGGATGCGGGAAGGTGGCATAGGCGTCGGCGACCATCCGCTCGAGAACGGCCGGCGCGATCTCGTCGCCGACGAAGGGGCGGAACACGGCGAGCGCGGCTTCCGCATAGGGGCGGTCGCGGAGGGCGCGGATCTCGTCCGGCGAGAAGCGTGGCCATTCGGCCGGAACGTACAGGCCGCCATCCGAGGCGAGTCCCGCAAGCAGAACGTCGGCAAAACCGAGGACCGGCGCCTCGCCCCGCGAACTCACATATCTCACGTCGCTGTTCACTCCGCGTTCGGCCGCGCGCTGGTTCCCGCCCTCCGGGGACCTTGCCGGCACCCGTCGCCTCCGGCCCGGCGGACTGTTATAGAACGCGGCGCCACGATATGGGAAGAACCACGCACGATGCCCCTCGTCCGTCGCCGCCTCGCCGCGCTTCTGGCCGCGCCGTTCCTTCTGTCCGCCTGCGGACCGACGCAAAGGGCCGCCGATCTCGGCGACGCGCCGCGCCGGCCGGTGAGCGCCGATGCCGAGGGCGTCGTGCCCGAATATTGCCCGCGGATCACGCTGCGCGAGGGCACCTCGATCCTGCGCAAGGGCCAGGGCGAGGCGATGCAATATATCGCCTCGATCACCCAGACGACGCGCGAATGCCATGTCGTCGACGGCGAGCTGCGCATGAAGGTGGGCGTCGCCGGCCGGGTCGTCACCGGGCCGAACGGGCAGGGGGGAACGGCGGTGCTGCCGATCCGCGTCGCCGTGACCCGCGGCCCGGACGTCCTCTACACGAACAAGGGCAACGAGAGCGTCACCTATGCGCAGGGCGCGACGGGCCGCTTCGCCTATGTCGACGAGATGGTGCGCGTGCCGGAACCCAGCGCCAAGAACTACTCGGTCTTCGTCGGCTTCGACGAAGCGCCGGACGAGGCCGGCAAGCCGAAGTCCCGGCGGAAGTGACCTGTCGCCGGGCCTTTCCCGCCGCGGGAGGGGCCCGGCGCGAGGCCGGCGGCGCCGTCAGTCGCCCGACCAGCTCGAAAAGGCCTCCACCACGGCCGGGAAATCCCTCAGCCGCGCGATCACCGTTTCGGCGCCCGCGTCGCTCAGCGCCTCGCCATGGCCCGGATAGGAATGGGACGCGCCGGTGAAGCCGACCACGCGGCAGCCGGCCGCCACCGCCGCCGCGACGCCATGGACCGAATCCTCCAGGACGATCGCCTGGCGCGGCCTCACGCCGAACTCGGCGCAGCCATGGAGATAGACGTCCGGCGCGGGCTTGGGATGGCCTTCGCCCACCTCGCGGGACGGATAGACATAGGGCCGGAAGCGGTCCCAGAGGCCGACATGCGACAGCATGAACTTCAGCTGCGCCGAGGACGAGTTCGAGCAGATGCAGCGCGGCAGTTCGAGCGCGTCCAGCATCTCGTTCACGCCCTCGATCGCGACGAGCTCCTTCGGGGCGCGCCGGTCGAATTCGGCGCCGACCCGGTCCTTCAGGTCGTCGGGGAAGGTGATGCCGGTCTCGGCGGTCAGAAGCTCCATGATGCGCGCCCAGGTCAGGCCGGCGAAGCGATGCGCCAGCTCTTCCGGCGAAAGCTCGCAGCCGTAGTCGCGCAGCATCTCCGCCTCGACCCGCGCGGCCAGGATCTCCGAATCGATCAGGACGCCGTCGCAATCGAACATGACGAGGGAAAGGGAGGACATGCGGGCTTCGCCTTGCGATTTTCTGGCAAGCCCCGTGCCGGGGCCGTGACGGACCCGCGCGGAGCGAATGCCCGCGGCGGGACCCGAGCCGCCTACAGGATGCGGCGCGGCGGGTCGACAGGAAATCGCCGCCCGGCGACGGAGACCCGTCCGGTTTTATCGATTGTTTACCCCGTTCGGTAACCATGATCGCACTGCTTCGTTCTCGCGTTTCGGTGTCGCTTCATGGCCAATTCCCGTCTTCGCCCCGTTTCCAAGCTCCGCGAGGCCGGCGCGACGGCGCCCGCTCCCTGGCTCGACACGATCATTCGGGGCGACTGCGTTTCGCGCATGGAGGCGCTGCCGGCGGGGTCCGTCGACGCGATCTTCGCCGACCCGCCTTACAATCTCCAGCTCGGCGGCGAACTGCACCGGCCGGACCAGTCGCGGGTCGACGCGGTGGACGATCATTGGGATCAGTTCGAGAGCTTCGCGGCCTATGACGCCTTCACCCGGGCCTGGCTGCTCGCGGCGCGGCGCGTCCTGAAGCCGAACGGCACGCTCTGGGTCATCGGCTCCTATCACAACATCTTCCGCGTCGGCGCGGTGATGCAGGATCTCGGCTTCTGGATCCTCAACGACGTCGTCTGGCGCAAGGCCAATCCGATGCCGAACTTCCGGGGCCGGCGCTTCCAGAACGCGCATGAGACGCTGATCTGGGCCTCGCGCGACAAGGAGGCCAAGGGCTACACGTTCAATTACGAGTCGATGAAGGCGGCGAATGACGACCTTCAGATGCGCTCCGACTGGCTCTTCCCGATCTGCTCGGGCGCCGAGCGGCTGAAGGACGAGGAGGGCAACAAGGCCCATCCGACGCAGAAGCCGGAAGCGCTCCTCGCCCGCGTCATCCTGTCCTCGACCAAGCCGGGCGACGTGGTGCTCGACCCGTTCTTCGGCACCGGCACGACGGGGGCGGTGGCGAAGCGCCTCGGCCGGCATTTCGTCGGCATCGAGCGCGAGGCCGCCTATATCGAGGCGGCCGAGGCGCGCATCGCCGCCGTCGAGCCGCTCGCGGCCGGCACGCTCGCCGCCGCGCCGTCGAAGCGCAGCGAGCCGCGCGTGCCCTTCGCCAGCCTGGTCGAGGCCGGTCTGGTGCAGCCGGGCGCCGAGCTGACCGACGCGCGCGGCCGCTGGACGGCCGAGGTGCGGGCGGACGGCACGGTCGCCGTCGGCGGGGAGGTGGCCTCCATACACCGGCTCGGCGCGAAGGTGCAGGGGCTCGAGGCCTGCAACGGCTGGACCTTCTGGCACCTGCGCTCCGGCGGGGCGCTGACGCTGATCGACGAGCTGCGCCGGCGGGTGCGCGAGGAACTGGCCCGCGCCGGCGGCTGAGGCCTCTCAGCCCTTCGGCTGCGAGACGGCGAGGCCGTGGCGCGCCAGGTCCTCGGCGAGCCGGGCGGCATCGGTGAACCGCACCGCCTGCCAGCCGGCGACGCGGGCGCCCGCGACATTCGCCTCGCTGTCGTCGATGAAGAGCGTGCGGTCCGGGCGAAGGCCGAAGCTCGCCGCGTGGAGATCGAAGATGGCGCGGTCGGGCTTCACCAGCCGCGCCCGGCCGGAGACCGTGACGCCGCGCGCTTCGGCGAAGAACGGATAGAGCTCCGACGCTTCGATGAAGGTGTCGGCGGCGAAATTGGTGAGCAGCGTCACGTCGATGCCCCGGGCGATCAGGTCGCGGAAGATCGCGACGCTCGCCTCGTAGGCATGGGGCACCATCTGCCGCCAGTCGCGGCGGAAGGCGCGGACGAGGTCCGCCTTGTCCGGGTGACGCGCGATCAGCGCGTCCTCCGCCTCGCGCCAGGAGCGGCCGCGATCCTGTTCCAGATTCCAGTCCGGCGAGCAGATCTCGGCGAGAAAGCGCGCCCGCGCCGCATCGTCGGGAATATGGCGGCGATAGGGAATCTCCGGGTCCCAATGGATCAGCACCCGGCCGATGTCGAAGACGACGTGGTCGATCATGTCGAGGCCTTCCTATCCTTCAAGGCGAGCGTCACGGCCTTGCGCATCAGCGTCGGCAGCGCTACCGTGCCGAGCTGGTCCGGCGCCGACCACCAGCCCTCGGCCGCCGGCGTCGCGGCCGTCTCCGTCCGCCAGACGTCGAGCTCCAGGTCGAAATGGGTGAAGCCGTGCGCGACGCTGCCCACCCGCCGCCAGTCGCCGGGAAAGGGGGCGGCGGCCGGCCCGAGCGCGCCGTCCGCCTTGGCGCTCCAGGCACTGCTCGGCGGCTCGGCCATGCCGCCCAGCATGCCGGCCGCCGGCCGGCGCCGCAGCCAGACCGCGCCGTCGGCGGGGCGCACCGCGACGAAGGCCGCGCCGCGCCGTTGCGGCTTGGCGCGCTTCGGCAGCTTGGCGGGCAGCCGTTCGGCGATGCCGGCCCGCCGCCCGGTGCAGACGGGCTGCGCCGGGCAGACGATGCAGGCCGGCCGGCGCGGCGTGCAGATCGTCGCGCCGAGATCCATCATCGCTTGCGCGAAGTCACCCGGCCGGTCCGCCGGGGTCAGAGCGTCGACATGATGGCGGATGAGCGGGCGCGACTGGGGCAGGGGCGTCTCGATGGCGAAGAGCCGCGAGACGACGCGCTCGATATTGCCGTCCACCACCGCGACGGGCTCGTCGAAGGCGATGGCGGCGATGGCGGCGCTCGTATAGTCGCCGATGCCGGGCAGGCGCTTCAGACCCGCCGCGCTGTTCGGGAAGACGCCGCCATGCTCCGCCGCGACGGCCTTGGCGCAGGCATGGAGATTGCGCGCCCGCGCATAGTAGCCGAGCCCCGCCCAGGCGCCCATCACCGCCTCGCTCGGCGCGGCGGCCAGCGCCTCGACGCTCGGCCAGCGGGCGAGAAAGGCCGCGAAATAGGATTTCACCGCCGCGACCGTCGTCTGTTGCAGCATCACTTCCGACAGCCAGACGCGATAGGGGTCGGGCAAAACGCCGCGCCGCCGGTCGGCGGGCGAGACGCGCCAGGGCAGGTCGCGCGCATGCCGGTCGTACCAGTCGAGAAGCGGCCGGGTGACGGTGGCCGCTGACGGCGTCGGGTCGTTCTCGAACTTGACTTGCATGTCTCGCCGTCGCATCGGCAGGGGAGGAAGCGCCTCCGTCCGGCAGGCGGTGGCGCCGGATCGAATGCTTCATGCCGAGACAGTCGAGAAAACCCATGCGGCCGAGGATGGCAAGGGCGGCCGAAGCCCGGAGCGTGGCATGACGAGACCGGGCGCCGCGCCGCCGCGCAGCGGCCTCGACCTTCTCGCCAAGGCGCCGATCGCCGCGCCGCGCGGCCGCGCCGCCCAGCTCCGCCGGCTGCTCCTGGAGCCCGGCCGCTACGGGCTCGGCCGGCGCAACCGCCTGTCGAACTTCACCTTCTTCCTGCTCGCCGCCTGCGGCGGCTCGGCCGCCTCCGTGGTCGCGGCCGTGCTCGCCGCCTGGGCGCTGATCTCCATGCTCCTGCGGCGTTTCGCCTTTCGCCTGGAGCGGTCCGATCTGCCGATCGTCCTTTCCATGCTGCTCTTCGTCGCGGTCATGGCCTCGTCCGACATCTACCATCAGGGCCTCGCGACGGGCTTCTCGCTCGGCCTCGCCGGCTACGAGCTCGGCAAGCTCGCGCTTCTGGCCCTGCCGGTCCTGCTCGTTCCGCGCCTTCGCTGTTCGAGCTTCCGCGACAGCTTGCCGCCGGCCTTTCTCGGCGCGGCGGCGGGCGGCATCCTGCTGATCCCGATCTGCCTCGTCGACTATCTGCTTCGGGCCGACCGGGTCGCCGGCCTCGCCGGCAATCCGGGGCCGCTCTCGATCTGCGCGCTTCTCGCCGCCGGCTGGTCGCTTCTGTCGCTGCCCGACCGGCCACGGCGCGGCCAGGCCCTCTTCGCCGCCTGCGGCTGTCTCGGCGCCTGTCTCGCCGTGCTTCTGTCCGGCATGCGCGGCGCCTGGCCGGCTCTGCCGGCGATCCTTCTCGTCGCGCTGTTCGCCCGGCGGCGCAGCCTTGCGGAACTCTGGCGGCGCGGCTCGCCGACGCTGCGCGCCGCCGTGGCGGGGCTCGCCCTCGTCGTTCTCGTCGCGCTGGCGGTGGCCGTCGCGCCCGTGGTGCGCCTGCGGATCGAGGCCATGCTGTCCGACCTGTCGCTGATCGGCGCCAATGTCGACACCGCGACCTCGCTCAACCTGCGCCGCGCCATGTACGAGGCGGCGATGGAGGCGTTCCGGGCCCGTCCCTGGTTCGGCTACGGGCGCGAGGCCCATTGGGCGGCGATCGAGCCCTATCTCGATTCCGATGCCTTCGCCGGCTTCTCCTTCAGCCATCTCCACAATATCTTCCTGACCGTTGGCATCGGCGCCGGTCTCGTCGGCATCGCGGCTCTCGTTCTCGTCATTCTCGCGCCGCTCTGGACGGCGTTCCGGGCGCGGCGGCTGGTCGGCGGCACGCGGCGCCTTGCCGCCGCCCTGGTACTCGTCCTCGCCTTTCTCGTGCCCGGCCTGTCGAACATCATGTTCTTCCACGACATTCTCGACGCGGTCTGGGCCTTCGCCGTGGCGCTCATCGCCGCCTCCGTGCCGGCGCCCGGGCCGGGCCGGGCGCGGTGAACCGCCGGCCGAGGCCGCCGGCACCGGTCGGCGAGACGGCGCAGGCGCTGCTCGACCCGGTCCTGCGCAAGAAGGCCGGCATGACGATCGGCCTGATCGGCGCCTGGCCCGAGATCGTCGGCCAAAGGCTCGAAGGCGTGACGCGGCCGGAAAAGCTGGTCTGGCCGCCCGGTGCCGGCTCGAACGACGCCTTCCGCCCCGCGACGCTCGTCGTCGCCTGCGAGGGCGCCTCGGCGCTGCGCCTCCAGCACGAGGCGGACGAGATCGTGCAGCGCGTCAACGCCTTTCTCGGCCATCATGCGGTGGACCGGCTGCGAATCGTGCAGAAGGCGGTCGCCGCGCCGCCGCGCGACGCCAAGCCGAAGCTGCGCGCCCTCGGCGAGAGCGAGGCGCGGCGGATCGAGACGCTGGTGGAGCGGATCGAGGACCCGAAGCTGCGCCAGGCGCTCGCCGACTATGCCGCGAGCATGCTGGCCCGGCTGCCCCCGAAAACTTGACGCGCCGGGTCGCGATACGACTTGGCAGCGCCGCAATCAGTTCCTAATCAGAGCGGAAATCCGAAGCCCTCCCGGAAGGCCGATCCGCCATGTCCCGTCTCCGCCCGTCGCGCCCCGCTCTCGCTCTGGCGCTCTGTCTCGGCCTCGGGGGCGCGGTCCTCGGCGCCGCCGTCGCGCCGGCCGCCGCCCAGGAGAGCGCGACACAGCTGCCCGGCGCGGCCGCCAAGGCGCCGGCCGCCAAGGGCAATGTCGATGTCGCCAAGCTGATGGAGCCCGGCCCGCTGCCCGACATCGTGATGGGCGAGGCCAACGCGCCGATCACCATCGTCGAATATGCCTCGATGACCTGCGGCCATTGCGCCGACTTCGCGGTGAACACCCTGCCGCAGATCAAGAAGGACTATATCGACACCGGCAAGGCCAAGCTGATCCTGCGCGAGTTCCCCTTCGATCCGCGCGCCGTCGCCGCCTTCATGCTGGCGCGCTGCGCGCCGGACGGCCGGCGCAACGCGATGGTCGAGGTGCTCTTCGAGCAGCAGGAGACCTGGGCGCGGGCGCAGAACGCCTCCCAGGCGCTGCTCGACATCGCCAAGCTCGCCGGCTTCACCGAGGACAGCTTCAAGGCCTGCCTGACCGACAAGGATCTCCAGGCCAAGGTCGTCGCGACGCAGCAGCGCGGCGAGACGCAATTCGGCGTCCAGGCGACGCCGACCTTCTTCATCAACGGCAAGCGCTACGAGGGCGCGATGCCGGCGGCGGAATTCGCCGCCGTTCTCGACGCCGCCTCCTGAGCCGCGGAACCGGAAATTTTGCGCCGCAGCAATTGGCGGGCGGCGCGAAATTCCGTAGTCCTGTCGGCGAAGGGTGGACGATCGACCAGGAAGGGTGACGCTCGGCGCGATGGCGAAGCGGGTCCATACATTCCGGCAGGGAGCGGCGGAGCGGCCGGCCGACGCGCTGGAGGCGCTCGGCTCCAAGGGCGCGAATCTGGCGCTGCTCGCCGCGCTCGACCTGCCGGTGCCGCCGGGCTTCACCGTCGCCTCCGCCGCCTCGCGCGAGGCGGCGCTGACGGGCGAGCTGCCGCCGGGCCTGCGCGTCGAGATCGGCGCGGCGGTCGCTTGGCTCGAAGGCGTCACCGGCCGCATCTTCGATGGAACCGAGCGGCCGCTGCTCCTCGCCGTGCGCACCAGCGCCCGTACCCCCATTCCGGGCCTCGCGGAAACGGTGCTCGATGTCGGCCTGAACGACCGCACGGTCGAGACGCTGGCGGCCGAGCTCGGCGATACCGGCTTCGCCTTCCGCTCCTATCGCCGCTTCATCGAATCCTTCGCCGGCCTCGTCTTCGGCATCGACGCGGCCGATTTCGAGGACATGGCGGATGCGGAAAAGCGCGCCAGCCGCTGGAGCGGCGCCGAGCCCGGCGGTCCGGCCGAATGGCGCGCGCTCATCGCCCGCTACCACGCCTTCATCGAGGCGACGGCGGGCACCGTCCTGCCGCAGACGCCGATCGAGCAGCTGATGCGCGTCGTCGAGGCGAGCTTCGCCTCCTGGCGCGCGCCGATCGCGCGCTCCTTCCGCGCCCTCCACGCGATCCCGGAAAATACCGGCCTCTCGGTCACGGTCCATGCCATGATCTTCAACGAGCGCGACCAGAATTCCGGCACCGGCCGGGCGCGCTCGCGCGATTTCGCGACCGGCCGGGCGCGGCTCACCGGCGAGTTCGCGCTCGGCGGCCGGGCGGCGGCGGACATGCGCTTCGGCGAGATCGGGCCGGTCCACGACCTCGCCGCCTTTCTGGACGGGCGCGCCTCGATCGTCTTTCCGGCCGAAATCGAAACGCTCGCCGCCCATGTCGCGCGGCTCGAAGCGCATGTCGGCGACGCCGTGGAAGTCGACTTCATGGTCGGCGACAGCGAGCTCTTCCTTCTCCAGTCGCGCATCGCCAAGCGCAGCCCGGCCGAGGCCGTGCGCATCGCGACGGGTCTGGTGAAGGACGGCATTCTCGACGAGGACGAGGCGATCCTGCGCGTCGATCCCGCCTCGCTCGACCAGCTTCTCCATCCCGCCATCGTCCATCGCGACAGCCTGGAGGTGATCGGCCGCGGCCGTCCGGCCTCGCCGGGCGCGGCGAGCGGCGAGATCGTCTTCACCCCGCACGACGCCCAGCGTCGCGTCGCGGAAGGGCGGCGCGTCATTCTCGTGCGCAACGAGACCCATCCCGAGGACATCCACGGCATGCATGTCGCGGAAGGGGTGCTCACCATTCGCGGCGGCACGACGAGCCATGCGGCGGTCGTCGCGCGCGGCATCGGCAAGCCCTGCGTCACCGGCGCGGGGGCGCTGCGGCTCGATCCGGCGGCGGGCCTTCTGAAGGCCGGCAACCTGGTGCTGCGCGTCGGCGATACCATCACCATCGACGGCTCGTCGGGCGAGGTGATCCGGGGCGGCGCCGAGCTCGAACATCCGAGCCTCGCCGGCGAACTGGCGCTTCTCATGGACTATGCCGACCGGGCGCGGCGCATGGGCGTGCGCACCAATGCCGACACGCCGGCCGAGGCGCGCGCCGCGCGCTCCTTCGGCGCCGAGGGCATCGGCCTCTGCCGCACCGAGCATATGTTCTTCCTCGGCGACCGGGTGCCGGTCATGCGCCGCATGATCCTCGCGCCGGACGAGGAAGGGCGGCGCGCCGCCCTGGCCGAGCTTCTGCCCTTCCAGCGCTCCGATTTCGTCGAGCTCTTCGAGATCATGGCCGGCCTGCCGGTGACGATCCGCCTGCTCGACCCGCCCCTCCACGAGTTCCTGCCGAAGGGCGAGGCGGAGATCGCCGACGTCGCGGCGAAGTTCGGCATCGAGCCGCGCGTCCTCACCGAGCGCATCGCCAAGCTGGAGGAGTTCAACCCGATGCTCGGCCATCGCGGCTGCCGGCTGGCGATCTCGCATCCCGAGATCGTGGAAGTGCAGGCGCGCGCGATCTTCGAGGCGGCGATCGAGGCCGGCGAGCGCTCCGGCGCGACGGTGGTGCCGGAGATCATGGTGCCGCTGGTCGGCCTCAAGGCCGAGCTCGACTATGTGAAGGCCCTGGTGGACGAGGTGGCCGAGCTGGTGATGGCCGAGCGCGGGCGGTCCATCGACTATCGCGTCGGCACGATGATCGAACTGCCGCGCGCCATCGTCCGGGCCGACGCGATCGCCGAAGGCGCCGACTTCTTCTCCTTCGGCACCAACGACCTGACGCAGACCGTCTTCGGCATCTCGCGCGACGACGCGGCGAATTTCCTGCCGACCTACGAGCGCAAGGGCATCATCGCCCGCGATCCGTTCCAGTCGGTGGATGTCGAGGGGGTCGGCGAGCTCATCGCGCTCGGCGTCGAGAAGGCGCGGCGGACCCGGCCCGAGATCGTGCTCGGCGTCTGCGGCGAGCAGGGCGGCGATCCGGCCTCGATCGCCTTCTTCGAGCAGACCGGCCTCGACTACGTGTCCTGCTCGCCCTTCCGCGTGCCGGTCGCCCGCATCGCCGCCGCCCAGGCGACGATTCGCCTGGCGCGCGCCTTGAAGGGGCCGGGCCTCAAGACCCGCTCCCGCCTGCCGAGCGCGGGGGAATAGCCGCTAGGACGAGAGCGTCTGCGGCCGGCCGGCCTCGCCGGTGCCGGCCAGACTGTCGCGGATGCGCTCCAGAACGCCGACGAAGGACTGCGCGAAGCCGTAGAAGCGCTCGCCGATCTCCTCGCGCCCGGCGATGCGGATCTGCTCCTCGGCCTCGTCGAGAATGGCGAAGACGATGCGCGGGTCGTTGGCCGGGCCCGGCACGCGGAAGGCCGCGATGCGCGAGGCGTCCTCCAGCGAGCCGTCCGCTGGCATGTCGAACAGCATCTCGCCGCCCACCATCTCGGCGGCGCTGCGCACGCAGTTCTCGAAATTGCCGTGGCTCGGCTCCTGCAGGTCGAGCGCGAGTTCCAGTTCGACCGCCTCGAAGCCTTCCAGCGGCGCCGGCGCGCCGGCGGCGATGTCGTTCAGCATGGGTTCGATCCCCCGTCTCTTTGGCTGGTCGGCCCGCCGGAACGGGACGACCAGCCGGGGAATTGGCCGGCGGATTGGGGCCTCATCAAGGCGCCCTCCAGGGAGGGGCTCGGCACAGCGCTTTGGCGCGGCACGGAATTCGGCTATGGCAGCGCTTCGGAATTCTGCGATCGGGCGGGAAAGCGATGGCCGGCCACTATCTGCGCAAGCACCTGCGCCTTGCCCGTTTCGCGCGGCGCCTTGCCTGCTTTTCCGGCCTCCTCCTCGTCGTCGCCGTCGTGATCTTCCGGCGCGGCGGCATCGATTTCTCCACGCTGCGCATCTTGGCCGCCCTGGTCGCCGCCTTCGTCGCCCTCGCTTTGGCCCTTGCCGGCGCCGGTCTCTGGCGCGTCTGGCGGCGGGGCCATGCGGGCGGGCAGGCGGCGCTCGCGGCTTTGTTCGTCGGGCTCCTCGTCGCCACGCCCTTCGCGCTGGCCGGCGCGCTGGCGCTGGGCAGCCCGCCGACCAACATGGCCGAGACCGTCGGGCTCGCCGAGGCCGAGGGCGCCGTCGTCGCCGTGCCGCCCGAGGCGGTGATCGAGGGGCGCACCTTTCCGGTGCGCGCCTCGCAGGTCTATCAAGCCGTCCGCACCGTGCTCGGCGATGTCGGCTGGACCGTCGCCGAGGTGAAGACCGCCGATCCGAAGCCCGTTCCCGACGAGCCGGAGGCGGCGACGCCCGCCGCGCCCGCGCCGCGCTTCGGCCAGATCCCGGTGCCGACGCCCCGCATCGCGCCGGACGAGGACGAGACGGCGGAGGCGCCGGACCCGCTGGACCAGCCCGAATCCGGCGAATATCGCGTCGCGGCGGTCGCCGAGGGGCCGGTGCTGCGGCTGCCGAGCGATGTCGAGATCCGCATCACCGAGGACGAGGATCAGGCCTATCTCGATCTGCGCTCGGTCTCGCGCTTCGGCGGGCGCGATTTCGGCCAGAACCGCCGGTTCATCGAGACCTTTCTGGCTCGGGTCGACACCGCCATGATCGGTACGGTGACGCCGGCCGCGCGCTAGCGCTCAGCTCGGGCGGAACCGGGCGGCGAGCGCGGGCGGGCCGTCGCTGATGACGAGGCCGCGCGCGACCAGGTCTTCGAGATGCGCCAGGACGGACAGCGCCGCCGCGTCGGCGAGGCGCGGATCGAGCCCGCGATAGACGCGGGCGACGATCGCCGCCGCCTCGCCGTCGCCGGCGCGCAGCGCCGCGAGGATCGCCGCCTCGCGCATCGACCGATGGGTCTTCATCGCCCGCACGAAGCGGGCCGGCCGGCGAACGGGGCCGCCATGGCCCGGCAGATAGAGATCGTCGCTGCGCGCCAGCAGCTTGTCGAGCGAGGCCATGTAGTCGGCCATCGCCCCGTCCGGCGGCGCGACGATGCTGGTGGACCAGGCCATGACGTGATCGCCCGACAGGAGCACGCCGCCCGGCAGGGCGAAGGCGAGATGGTTCGCCGCGTGGCCGGGCGTCGCGACGATCTCGATCGCGCCGAGATCGCTCGCGATGGTCTCGCCGTCGGCGAGGCGCCGGTCGGGGACGAGGCTCGAATCGCCGGCGGCGTCGAGTCGCAGCGCCTCGCCGTCGCGCGGCGGCCGGGAGGGGCGATGCGGCCCTTCGGCGAGGACCGGGGCGCCGAACAGCGCCTTTGCTCGTTGGACCAGCGCCGTATGATCGCGATGGGTATGGGTGAGAAGGATCGCCTCGACCGGCCGCCCGGCCGTCGCCGCCAGAAGCGCGTCGAGATGCGCGTCCTCGTCCGGGCCGGGATCGACGAGGAGAAGCCGGTCATGGCCGAGGAGGTAGCTGTTCGTGCCGTGGAAGGTGAAGGGTCCGGCATTGCGGGCGGTGAGCCGCAGGACGCCGGGCGCCACCGCCACCGGTTCGCCGTGACGCGGCTCGAAAGCGCGGTCGAGCGGGAGATCGTCGCTCATGGCGCGAGGGGCGGCGCGGCGAAGATGCGCGCGACATCCTCGGCGCCGAGCAGGCGATGGGCGCCGGCTTCGAGATCGCCCGGCAGTTCCAGGAGCCCGAGGCTTTCGCGGTGCAGCGCCTCGACATGGTTGCCGAGCGCCGCGAACATGCGCCGCACCTGATGATAGCGCCCTTCGGTGACGGTGACGCTCGCCTCGCATGGCCCGAGGATGTCGAGCCGGGCCGGCAGCAACGGCTTGTCCTCGCCCTCCAGCATCAGGGTGCCGGCGGCGAAGGCCGCCGCCTCGTCGCCGCGCAGCGGCCGGGCGAGGCGGGCGCGATAGCGCTTCGGCACATGATGCTTCGGCGAGATGACGCGATGGAGGAGGGCGCCGTCGTCGGTGAGGAGCAGGAGGCCCGAGGTCTCCTTGTCGAGCCGGCCGATGGTGGAGAGCGCCGGATCGCGCCGACGCCAGCGCGGGGGCAGCAACCCGTAGACGAGCGGTCCCGCCTCCTTGTGCGAACAGGTGACGCCGAGCGGCTTGTTGAGCATCAGCACCATGCCAGGCAGCGGATCGAGCGCCTCGCCGTCGACCACCATGCGGCTCGAAAGATCCGGCGCGACGGCCAGCCGCGCTTCCGCATTCTCCACCGGCGCGCCGTCGATGAGGATGCGCTCCTGGCGCGCCAGCATCTGGATCTCGCGGCGCGAGCCATAGCCGAGATTGGCGAGGAGACGGTCGAGCCGGACCTGGGGAAGTTTCATCGCCGGGCCTCGAAGAGCTTGTAGCCGCCGCCTTCGGCGAGAAGCGCGACGCGGGCGAAGCTCTCGGCGAGCACCGCCTCGTAGGGCAGGTGCCGGTTGGCGACGATGACGGCGCTGCCGCCCTTGCGCAGCAGCGCGGCGGCGCGGCGGACGAAGCCCTGGCCGAGATGGCGGTCCTCGGTGCCCGCATCGTGGAAGGGCGGGTTCGACAGGACGAAGTCGAGCGGGGCGAGGCCGGGGATCTCCTGGCGCAGGTCCGCCCAGAGAAACGCGGCGCGGGGATCTTCGAGATTGCGCTCGGCCGCGTCGACGGCGCGGCGGTCGATGTCGATCGACAGGAGGCTCGTCACCTTCGGCTGCGCCAGCGCGGCGCGGCCGAGGAGGCCGAGGCCGCAGCCGAGATCGGCGCCGCGCCCGGCGAGCGGCGGCAGATGGTCGATGAGGAGCCGCGTGCCCGGATCGATGCGGTCGGCGGCGAAGATGCCGGCCTGCGTCCAGAGTCCGAGCGCCGCGTCGCGGCGCGGCGCGCCGGCCGCGATCGCCGCCGCGATGCCGGAAAGCTCGGCCGGCCGGACCGTCTCCAGGATGCGGAAATGCCGGCGGCTGTCGGAGGCCGCCTCGCAGCCGAAGGCTTCCAGCTCGGCCGCGATGCGGTTGCCGCCCTTGTCCTTCGGCCCGAGCGCCGTCAGCGAGCCGCCCGGCCGCAGCGCCCTGAGGAGATGGGCGAGGACATGGCGCCGCTCGATCGTGCCGGGCGGCACGAGGGCGATCGCGGCGTCGAGGCTCGTATCGGCGAGGTCCTCCAGGCGCTCCGCGCCCGGCAGCAGCGGCGAGACCTGCCGCGCCCCGGCGGGCAGGTCGATCAGTTCCTGCGGAGGCAGGCCGTAAAGGCCGGTTCCGCCGGCCGCGCGGGTCTCGTTGGTCGTCATGGCCGCACAGCTACGGGCAGCGGCGGAAGACTGCAATCCTTGGCGAGGCGCAAGCGAGGAACGGCCTGTTGCCGCCACGCCCTTTCCCGGCATGGTGAATGTCTCTTAAGGACAAGCGGTTAAAGCTCGAGGACCGTCTTTCCCCGAGCCTTTCGGACGATCCGCTCCATGTCTCTCGCTTCCGCCGCCCGGCTCGTTATCGCCCGCCGCGCCCTCCTTCTGGCGCTCGCCGCCAGCGCGGCGCTCGGCGGTTGCCAGAGCGCGCAGCTCACCGCCCAGGGCCTGTCGCCCGTGCCGCCGAAGACGGCGATCTCGCAGGACATCGCGCTCGGCTATGCCGAGGTGCGGGCGCCGGCCGAACTGGTGATGGACTACAAGACCGGGCGCGTCCTCTACGAGCTGAACCCGGACGGGCTGCGCTATCCGGCCTCGCTCACCAAGATGATGACGCTGTTCCTGCTCTTCGACGCGGTGGATTCCGGCAAGATCTCGCTCGACGACACGATGCTGGTCTCGCCGAATGCCGCCGCCCAGGCGCCGTCGAAGCTCGGCCTGAAGCCGGGCAGCCGCGTCCGCGTTTCCGATCTCGCCCATGGCATCGCGACGAAATCGGCCAATGACGCGGCGATGGTGGTGGCGGAGAATCTCGGCGGCTCGAAGGAGGGCTTCGCCAATCTGATGATGACGAAGGCCCGGCAGATCGGCATGACGCGCACGAGCTTCGTCAATCCGAACGGCCTGCCGGACCCGCGCCAGATCTCGACGGCGCGCGACATGGCGACGCTCGCCCGCGCGCTGCGCGCCAGCCATCCGCGCTTCACCTCCTTCTACGCGATGACCGGCTATGCCTATGAGGGCAAGGCCTATCGCTCCACCAACCATCTTCTCGGCACGGTGCAGGGCGTCGACGGCATGAAGACCGGCTTCATCCGCGATTCCGGCTTCAATCTCGTCGCCAGCGCCGAGCGGCGCGGCCAGCGCGTCATCGTCGTGGTGATCGGCGGAAAAACGGGACGCGAGCGCGACGCCGAGGTCACCCGTCTCGTCGACACCTATCTCGGACCCGCCGAATCGATCTCCACCGTCGCCGCCCTGCCGGCATCGAATACCTGACCGGGCCGAACGAGGCGCTTTTCTTAAGCGATTGGAATGGTTCCAGTTTTGTGGCGGTGGCGCCACAAGGGGAGGCGCAAAGCGCCTTGATTCAAAAAGATGAATTGAAGAGTCATATTAAAGATCGCTAGGTCTCGACCGTTCCTTTTCGAGTCCTGGTCCGCCGATGTCGTCCCGCCTTCTCCTGTCCGTCGCGCTTGGCGCCGTGTCCGCCGTTCTCGCCAGCCAAGCCGAAGCGCAACAGGCGATCGAGCTCGACACGGTGACGATCGACGCGGCCGCCAATAACGGCGCCGGCTCGGGCGCGGGCGGAAACGGCGAGAGCGCCACCGGCCCGGTCACCGGCTATGTCGCCAAGCGCACCGCCACCGGCTCGAAGACCGATACGCCGCTCGTCGAGGTGCCGCAGTCGGTGTCCGTCATCGGGCGGGAGGAACTGGAGGATCGCGGCGTCCAGAAGCTCGACGAGGCGCTGCGCTACACGCCGGGCGTCCTGTCCCAGCCCTACGGGCCCGACAGCGACACGGACTGGATCTATATCCGGGGCTTCAACGCCACGCAGACCGGCATCTATCTCGACGGCCTCAATCTCTATTCCTATGCCTTCGGCGGCTTCATCATCGATCCCTTCCTTCTGGAGCGCGTCGAGTTGCTGCGCGGTCCGGCCTCGGTGCTCTACGGCGGCAGCAATCCGGGCGGCCTCGTTAATTCCGTGTCGAAGCGGGCGAATGGCGAGCGCATCCGCTATGTCGAGGGCGGCATCGACGACGATCCGAACGGCTACGGCGCCTTCGACATCGGCGACCGCTTCACGACGGACGGCGTCTGGAGCTATCGCCTGCTCGGCAAGGTGAAGGGCGGCGACACGGATACCGAGTTCGCCGACAATTTCCGCGGCCTCATCGCGCCGACCGTCACCTTCCAGCCGGATGCCGACACGCGGCTGAACCTCTATGGCAGCTATCAATATGACGATCAGCGGCACACGACCGGCTTCCTGCCCTATGTCGGCACGGAAGTGGACGCGCCCTTCGGCCGGATCGACCGCGACATCTTCTATTCCGAGCCCGATCTCGACCGGTTCCGCAATCGTCAGGTGCTCCTCGGCTACGAATTCGAGACGGCGGCGACCGACTGGCTGACGCTGTCCTCCAACACGCGCTACGGCCATGCCGAGCGCCGCGAATACGGTCCCTATTTCTACGGCTATGCCGACCCGACGAACCTGTCGAACAACTACGCGGCGCTCTTCGCGCCGCCGGCCGGCAGCGACCTTCTCGGGCGCATCAATTTCGGCCATGACACGGCGGTCGACACGCTCACCACCGACAATCGGATGGTGGCGGAATTCGAGGCGGGCGCCATCCGCCATCAGATCCTCGCCGGCATCGACTACAAGTATTTCCGCATCGACCAGACCCAGGCGGTCGGCTACGCCAATCCGCTCAGCGCCCGCGATCCGGTCTATCTGAACAGCCTGCCGGCGCTCGGCGCGCCCTATAACGACAGCACGACCGATCTCAACCAGGTCGGCTTCTACCTCCAGGAACAGGCCAAGTTCGGCGACGGCTTCATCCTGACGCTCAACGGGCGCTACGATCAGGTCCGCATCGACAACGACGATCGTCGGCCGCTCTCCGCCTTTCTCACCGAGCAGGCGGATTACGTGAGCGACGACGGCGCCTTCAGCGGCCGCGCCGGTCTCGGCTACGAGTTCAAGAACGGCGTCGTGCCCTATGTCAGCGTCTCGCGCTTCTTCAACCCGCAGATCGGCACGGATGCCTTGGGCAACGGCGTGCCGCCGGAGACGGGCGAGCAATACGAAGTCGGCGTCAAATACGCGCCGACCTTCCTCGACGCCGTCTTCACCGCCTCGCTCTTCGACCTGACGCGCCGCAACACGCTCCAGACGGATGCGCTCTTCATTCCCCGGGCGGTCGGCGAGATCCGCTCGAAGGGCCTGGAACTGGAGGCCAATGTCAATCTCGACCGCAACTGGAAGCTGGTCGGCGCCTTCACGGCTTTCGATCTCGAGATCACCCGCGATGTCGATCCGACGCTCGTCGGCAACCGGCCCTGGCTGGTGCCGGAGGTGCAGGCCTCACTCTGGGCGGATTACACCGTGCGCGACGGCGCGCTCGACGGTCTCGGCGGCGGCGTCGGCCTGCGCTATGTCGGCGACAGCTTCGCCGACAACCAGAATTTCCTGAAGGTCTCGGATTCGACCGTGGTCGACGCGGCGCTGCGCTACGACCGCGCCAATTGGGGCGTCTCCGCCAACGTCACCAATGTCTTCGACGAGAAGGCCGTGTCCGGCTGCCAGAACTACTATGCCTGCGGCTACATCGAAGGGCGGGGCGTCCTCTTCAAGGCGCATGCGACATGGTGAGCGCCGCGATGGCGGGCGCGCCGCGCCTGAAGGCCGAAGCCCTTCTCGCCTATGCCGAGGCGCCGGCGCTGATGGACCGGCTCTGCGACCATTTCGTCGAACATGCGAGCGTGTCGCGCGACGGGGCGTCGGCGCATCTTTCCACCGACTACGGCGAGGCGGCGATGCGGGCGGCGCCGGACCGGCTGCATGTGACGGTCGAGGCGGGGGACGAGACCTCGCTCGCCTATATGAAGATGGCCGTCGCCGAGCATGTGATCGAATTCGCCCGGCCGGCGCCGTCCATCGCCTGGACGGGCGACGGCTGCGAGGCGCGCGTGCCGCCCTTCTTCCGCGAGATGCGCGTCGCGGCGGCGCGGCAGGTGACGCCGCATATGCGCCGCGTCACCCTGGTCGGCTCGGACCTCGACCGCTTCGCCCATGGCGGCCTCCATCTGCGCCTGCTGCTGCCGCCGAAGGACAGGCCCGCGCCGAAATGGCCGGAACTCGGCCCGGACGGGCGGCTCGCCATGCCGGAGGGCGAGGACGCGCTCGCCTCGCGCGTCTATACGATCCGGCGCATCGATGTCGCGGCGGGCGAGATCGACGTCGACATGGTGCTGCACGAGGGCGAGGGCATGCCGGGGTCGGACTTCGCCGCCTCGGCGCGGCCCGGCGACGTCGTCGGCATCACCGGGCCGGGCGGCGGCGACATTCCGACCGCGCGCCGCCTCGTGCTCCTCGGCGACGAGACGGCCCTGCCGGCGATCGCCCGCATCCTCGCCGAGATCGGGCCGGACCGGGAGGCGCGCGCCTTCATCGAGATCGCCGGTGCCTCGGAGCGTCAGGCGCTGCCGAGCCCGGCCTCCGTCGCCGTCGAATGGTTGGCGCGCGGCGGCGCGGCGCCCGGCACGACGGACCTTCTCCTCGACGCGGCGCGCGCGGCCGTCGGGCCGGGGGACGGCGAGGTCTTCGTCTGGGCGGCGGCCGAGTTCGCCGCCTTCCGCGCCATCCGCGCCTATCTGCGCAAGGAACTCGGCCGGTCGCGCCAGGATCATCTCGTCATGTCCTACTGGCGCCGGGGCGTCTGCGGCGACGGCAGCCGCGACACGCGCGAACGGTAGCCGGACGACGAAAGCCGTTCGCGCCTTCCTCCAAGTCATGTAAGACCGGTTCCAAGAGGAAGCGGAGAAACGACATGACGATTGCGACGGTCGGTCTGGCGGCGGAACTCGCCGCCTATGCGGAAACGCACGGGCCGGTCACGCTCGGCTTGGTCGGCGCCGGCCAGATGGGCACCGATCTCGCGGTTCAATGCGCCCTGATGCCGGGCGTCCGGCTGGGGGCGATCTGCGCCGGCACCTCGGCCCGTGTCGAGGCCGCTATGGCGATGGCCGGGCTCGCCTGGAGCGGCGCCGCGACGGCGCGCGACATCGATCGCGTGATCGAGGCGGGCCGCACCGCCTATTGCCCGGATTTCCGCGAGCTGGCGGCCTCGGGCCGCGTGCAGGTGGTGATCGACGCCACCGGCAATCCGAATACCGGCACGGAGATCGCGCTGGAGGCCTTCCGCAACGGCAAGCATCTGGTGATGCTGAATGTCGAGGCGGACATCACCATCGGCCGCTATCTCAAGCGCGAGGCGGCGCGGGCCGGCGTCGTCTATACGGGGGCCGCCGGCGACGAGCCGGCCGCGACGCTGGAATTGATCGGTCTCGCCCAGGCGCTCGGCTTCGATGTCGTCGCCGCCGGCAAGGGCAAGAACAATGCCCTGAAGTTCGACGCGATGCCGGCCGAGTTCGAGGAGGAGGCGGCGCGCCGCAACATGAACGCGCGCGTCCTCGTCGAATTCGTCGACGGCTCGAAGACGATGGTCGAGATGACGGCCATCGCCAATGCCACCGGCCTGAAGCCGGACGTGCCGGGCATGCACGGCCCGGCCGCGACGCTCGACAATCTGGCGCAGGTGCTCTGCGCGAAGGAGGATGGCGGCATCCTGTCGAAGCCGGGCTGCGTCGACTACACGATCGGCAAGGGCGTCGCGCCCGGCGTCTTCGCCATCGTCCGCCCCCGCCATCCGCGCGTCCTGGAGCGCGTCACCGACCTGAAGGTCGGCCCCGGCCCCTGCTACACCCTGTGCCGCCCCTTCCACCTGACGAGCCTCGAAGTGCCGCTCTCCGCCATCAAGGCGGTGATGCGCGGCATGCCGGACATGCAGCCCGTCGACTATCCCGTCGCCGAATGCGCGGCCGTCGCCAAGCGCGATCTTATCCCCGGCGACACGCTCGGCAAGATCGGCGAGACGGACTATCGCGGCTTCGCCATGACCTGGGAGGACGGGCGCGCGGCGCAGGCCCTGCCGCTCGGCCTTGCCGAGAAGGCCAAGGTGACCCGGCCGATCGCCAAGGGCGAGAAGCTGACCTATGCGAATTGCGTGCCGGAAGAGAGCTTCCTCGTCACCCGCCTCCGCCGCGAACTCGACGCGGCGGATGCCCGGTTCCTGCCGGGCGCGGCGGCCTGACGCCACGCTTCAGGCAAAGGCGCC
The DNA here is from genome assembly GCF_014642635.1 of Aureimonas endophytica. GTDB lineage: Bacteria > Pseudomonadota > Alphaproteobacteria > Rhizobiales > Rhizobiaceae > Plantimonas > Plantimonas endophytica. The sequence goes on along the minus strand of NZ_BMIQ01000006.1, from coordinate 142,519 downwards.
CGCCCTCTCCCGAGCCGGGAGAGGGTGGCCCGAAGGGCCGGGTGAGGGAGCCGTAGGGCAGGGACGCCGGAGCTCCACGGCTCCCTCATCCCGCTGCCGCGACCTTCTCCCGACTCGGGAGAAGGAGGCGGTTTCGAGGTTTCGAATCTTTCAAGCCGAGAACAGGTCGCGCGGCTGGTCCGCCGCCTCGCCGCCATCCTCCCGCCGGCCGCGCGCGACGATGGACAGCGCGCCGTCGGGGAGGGGGCGTTGCAGGGCGGCGGCGTCCTTCCAGTCGGCGCGAAGCCAGGCCTCGCGCTCGTCCGGCTCGGTCAGGATCACCGGCATCGCCTTCGGATGGATGGCGCCGACCTCCCGGTTCGGCTCGCAGGTGAGGAAGGCGAAGCAGTCGACCGTGACCTCGCCTTCCTTGGCCTTGCGCACGGAGGTCCAAGAGGTCCAGAGGCCGGCGAAGCAGGCGAGCGGGCGCTTGTCCGACAGGGCGAACCAGACCGGCTCCTTGTGCCCCGCCACCGAGTCGTATTCGGAAAAGCTGTTGAAGGGCACGAGGCAGCGATGGGCCGTGCCGAGCCAGCGCCGCCAATGCGGGCTCGCCGCGTTGCGCACATTGGTGACGCCCGGATCGGCGATGCGATTCTTCAGCGCGAAGGCGGGGGAGGGCAGGCCCCAGCGGGCGCTGGCGAGCTCGATGCCGTCTTCGCCGTTGCGGACGATGGGCGCGGCATAGTCGGGAAAGACGCCCGGCAGAGACGGTAGGTTGCCCGCCACGTCCTTCTGCGCCTTCACGAAGTCGCGCAGCGCGCTTTGCGGTGTGGTGATCGCGTAGAGATTGCACATGGGTCCGATCAGCGGCGGCCGCCCACCTCGTCGAGATGGCCAAGAAGATCCTTCGGGTCCTCGTAGACGCGATAGGCGCCGGCGCGCTCCAGCTCCTCCTGCCCGTAGCCGCCGCAGAGCAGCCCGACGCCGAGCGCCCGGCAGCGCTGCGCCGCCAGCATGTCCCAGATCGAATCGCCGACCACCATCGAGGTGCGGATGTCGACGCCGAGCCGCTCGGCGGCGGCGAGGAAGAGATCGGGATCGGGCTTGGCATATTTGACGAGATCGCGCGTGACGACCGGCACGGCGCCCGGATCGACGCCGAGCGCCTCGAGGTTGAAGCGCGCCGTCTCCATGCGCCCGCTGGTGGCGATCGCCCATTTGATCCCCGAATCGGTGAGGGTCTTCAGAAGCTCGATCGCGCCGGGCAGCGGCTTGATGCGGCGGTGCAGCCGGTCATAGGCGGCGGAATGAAGATGGCGCAGCCGCTCCACCTTCTCCTCGGTGATCGGCTGGCCGATCTCGCGCAAAAGCTGGTTGGTGAACAGCCCGCCGCTCATGCCGATCTTGCGGTGGATGCGCCAGACGGACAGGTCGATGCCCTCCTCGTCCAGCGCCTCCTGCCAAGCGAGGACATGCTGATAGACACTGTCGACCAGGGTGCCGTCGAGGTCGAACAGGAAACTTGGCTCGATCCGCATGGGTCTCGTTCCCTTTCGTCAGTCGCGCGCACGGCGCCGCAGGCGGAAATTAAGACGCATGCCGCCGCTTTCCATCGATCCGTCGTCAGCCGGAACGCGATCTCCTCTTGTGTGAATGAACGTTCATTCATTATAAGGCGCCAGGGCGAGAGGTCGGCGGCGATGGCGGCGGATGCGAAGGGCATGATGCAGGGCAGGCACGGCAGCGAGGGCAAGGCGGGCGAGATCCTCGACCGCATCGCGACGACCGTCGCGCGCAAGGGGCTTGACGGCGCCTCCATGCAGGATCTCGCCGCGAGCGCCGGGATGAGCGTCGGCAATTTCTATCGCTATTATCCGTCCAAGATCGCCCTCGTCACCGCGCTGGTCGATCAATGCGCCTCCGATGTCCGCGCCGATTTCGCGGCGGCGCTGGACGCGGCCGATCCGGTGGAAGGCATGCGCGCCATTCTCGACAAGAACCTCTTCGCCATGAGCCGCGACGAGGCGGCGCTCTGGCTTCAGATCGACGCGGCCGCCCTGGTCCACCCGGAGATCGCGGCGGTGAAGGCGGAGATGGACCGGTCCATCGAGGACAATGTCTTCCGTCTCGTCGGCCGTCTCGCCGGCCCCGGCGCGGAAGATTCGGCGGTCGTCGGGGAGGTCGCCGAGTTCCTGCTGCTTTTCTGTTCCAGTCTGTTCCGCCAGCGCGCCTTCGAGGACGAAGCGAGCTTTCTGCCGAAGGCGCGCCGGATGACGGATCGTCTTTTCGCCTGGGCGCAATCCGAGCTCGGCTCGGCCCGCGCCGCCGAGCAGCCCCTGAAGGTGGCGTCATGATCAAGTCTGCCCTCATCCGCGTCGCGCTGGCGACGGTCGCCGTCGCCGCCTCCGGCATCGCCGCCGTCCGCGCCGAGGACGTGCCGGCGGCCGCGCCGGTCGCCCCCGTCGCCGCGCCTTCCATCGTCGTCGTCGAGGCGAAGACCGGCGAGATCGCCGACCGCATCATCGCCTCCGGTCTGGTGCAGCCGGTGGAGGAGGTCGACGTCCAGCCCGAGATCGAGGGGCTGGCGATCGAGAACCTGTCCGCCGATGTCGGCGACAGCGTCGCGGCGGGTCAGGTCCTCGCGACGCTGTCCTCCGACGCGCTGCTGCTCCAGAAGAGCCAGGTCCTCGCCTCGCGGGCGAAGACCGAGGCGACGATCGCCCAGGTCGAGGCGCAGATCGCCGAGGCGAAGGCCAATGCCGACGAGGCGCGGCGCGTCGCCGAGCGCACGGCCCGGCTCGCCGGCAACGGCACGATCAGCCAGGCGCAGGTGCAGGAGACCGAGGCCTCGGCGGCGGCGGCCAATGCGCGCCTGCTCGCGGCCCAGCAGGGCGCCCGCGTCTCGCAGGCCGAACTGAAGGTCTCGGATGCCGAGATCGCCGATATCGAACTGAAGCTGCGCCGCACGGCGGTGAAGGCGCCCGTGGCCGGCATCGTCTCGGCGCGCAATGCCCGGATCGGCGCCGTCGCTTCCGCCACCGGCCAGCCGCTCTTCACCCTCATCCGCGACGGCGCGGTGGAACTGCGCGCCGATGTGGCGGAAGCCGATATCGGCCGCATCCGCGCCGGCCAGGAGGCCCGTGTCACGCCGATCGGCGCGCGCCAGCCGATCGCCGGCACGGTGCGGCTGGTCGAACCGACGATCGGCAAGACGACGCGGCTCGGCATCGTGCGCATCGCGCTCGGCGCGGCCCCCGGGACGCCGCCCGGCATCTATGCCGATGCCGAGATCGTCGTGGCGCGGCAGAGCGGCGTCACGGTGCCGCTGCCCTCCGTCACGGCGGACGGCACGGCGCCGAGCGTCCTGAAGCTCGAAGGCGACAAGGTCCGCAAGGTGCCGGTGACGCTCGGCGCGCGCGATGCCGGCCTCGTCACCGTCACCGCCGGCCTCCAGCCGGGCGACCGTGTCGTCGCCAAGGCCGGCGCCTTCGTGCGCGAGGGCGACCGGATCACGCCGGTCCTCGCCGAGGACCCGCTGAGCCTTCAGGCGAAGCGCTAGGGAGCCAGTGATGAACGTCTCCGCCTGGTCGATCCGCAATCCGATCGCGCCCATCCTCGTCTTCGTGCTGCTGCTGGTCGTCGGCTGGCAGTCGTTCAAGACGCTGCCGATCACCCGCTTTCCCAATATCGACGTGCCGGTGATCTCGATCGTCGTGACGCAGAGTGGCGCGGCGCCGGCGGAACTCGAAAAGCAGGTGACGAAGGAGATCGAGGACGCCGTCTCCGGCGTCGTCGGCGTGAAGAACATCACCTCCACCGTCACCGACGGCGTGTCGACGACGGGCGTCGAATTCCGCATCGAGATCCCGACCGATCAGGCCTTGCAGGACACCAAGGACGCGATCGACCGCATCCGTTCCGACCTGCCGGCCAGCGTCGAGCCGCCGATCGTCTCCAAGATCGACGTCGAGGGGCAGGCGATCCAGACCTTCGCCGTCTCCTCTCCGTCGATGACGCTGGAGGAACTCTCCTGGTTCGTCGACGACACGGTGAAGCGCGAATTGCAGGGCCGCAAGGGCATCGGCAAGATCGAGCGCTATGGCGGGGCGACGCGCGAGATCCGCATGGAGCTCGATCCGGCCAAGCTCGATTCCTTCGGCATCACGGCGGCCGATGTCAGCCGGCAGGTGGTGAAGACCAATGCCGATCTCGGCTCCGGGCGCGGCCAGGTGGCCAATCGCGAGCAGGCGATCCGCACGCTCGGCGACGCGGCCTCCGCCGCCTCGCTGGAGGCGACGGCGATCGCGCTGCCGAACGGGCGCTTCGTGCGGCTCGGCGATCTCGGCACGGTGCGCGACACCTATGAGGAGCAGCGCTCGTTCTCGCGCTTCGACGGCAATCCGGTTGTCACCTTCGCCGTGTTCCGGGCGAAGGGTTCGAGCGAGGTCTCGGTCGCCGAAACGGTGGCCGCGACGCTGGACAAGCTGCGCGCCGACCATCCGCAGGTGACGATCAATCTCGTCGACGACGCCGTCTTCTACACCTACGGCAATTACGAATCGGCGATCGACACGCTGATCGAGGGCGCGGTGCTGGCCGTGCTCGTCGTGCTGCTCTTCCTGCGCAACTGGCGCGCGACGCTGATCTCGGCCGTCGCCCTGCCGCTCTCGGCGATCCCCACCTTCTGGGCGATCGACATGCTCGGCTTCTCGCTGAACCTCATCAGCTTCCTCGCCATCACGCTGGCGACCGGCATCCTGGTCGACGACGCGATCGTCGAGATCGAGAACATCGCCCGGCATATCCGCATGGGCAAGTCGCCCTATCGCGCCGCGATCGAGGCGGCGGACGAGATCGGCCTCGCGGTGATCGCCACCACCTTCACCATTATCGCCGTCTTCGTGCCCGTGTCCTTCATGCCGGGCATTCCGGGCCAGTATTTCCGCCAGTTCGGCCTGACGGTGGCGATCGCGGTCTTCTTCTCGCTCCTCGTCGCCCGCCTGATCACGCCGATGATGGCCGCCTATCTGATGCGCGACAAGGACGCGCATGGCGAGGCGGACAAGGACGGGCTCGTGATGCGCGCCTATACGGGCCTCGTGCGGGCGACCTTGCGCGTGCGCTATCTCACCGTCGTCGCGGCCTTCGGCATTCTCGGCGTCTCGCTCTATTTCATGATGCAGATTCCGGGCAGCCTGTTCCCGCCGGAGGACGTGTCGCGCATCGTCGTCTCGGCCGAACTGCCGCCCGGCACGACGCTCGCCGAGACCGACGAGACGACGCAAGGCGCGCGCCGCCTTCTGGCCGGCATCGAGGGCGTCTCGAACGTCTTCGTGCTCGGCGGCACCTCGCCGACGGGCAGCCTCGACGTGCGCCGCGCGGCGATGACCGTGCTCCTGGAGCGCAAGGAACATTCGCTGCCGAAGACGGTGCTGAACGCCCTGGCCGGCCTCGGCGACCGCTTCGGCCTCCATCTGCCGCGCCCGGCGATCGGCGGCCGGCACCGGCCGCAATCCGACATCGAGAAGGAAGTCTTCGCCAAGCTCGCGACCATCCCGGATCTGCGCGCCTTCAAGCTGAACGATCGCGGCGAGCGCGACATCTCCTTCAACCTTCTCGCCACCAACGACCGCGACCTGCAGGAGGGGATCGGCAAGCTGGAAATGGCGCTGCGCGGCGATCCGCTGCTCGCCAATGTCGCGGCGACCGGCGCGCTGGCGCGGCCCGAGCTCCAGATCCGCCCGCGCCCGACCGAGGCGGCGCGGCTCGGCGTCACGACGCAGGGCATCGCCGACACGGTGCGGATCGCGACGATCGGCGATGTCGACGCGGCGCTCGCCAAGCTTTCCGCCGACGACCGCCTCCTGCCGGTGCGCGTCCAGCTCGACCTGCGCTTCCGCGAGGATCTGGCGCGGCTGAAGAGCCTGCGCGTGCCGACCGCCGATGGCGGCAGCGTGCCGCTTCAGGCGGTCGCGGATCTCGAGATCGCCGAAGGCCCGAGCGCCATCGACCGCTTCAACCGGCAGCGCCGCGCCGCCATCGGCGCCGACCTGCCGCCCGGCGCGGCCCTCGATTCGGCGACGGCCCGCTTCAAGGAGATCGCCTCGGCGACCGAGCTGCCGCCGACCGTGCGCTTCGCCGAGGCGGGCGACGCGGAGATCCAGGGCGAGCTCGTCGGCGGCTTCGTCAACGCGATGGTGCTCGGCCTGATGCTGGTGCTGACGGTGCTGATCCTCCTGTTCAAGGACGTGATCCAGCCCTTCACCATTCTCCTGTCGCTGCCGCTCGCGCTCGGCGGCGTCGCGATGGCCCTGATCCTCACCTCCAACCCGATCTCGATGCCGGTGATGATCGGCTTCCTGATGCTGATGGGCATCGTGACGAAGAACGCCATCCTTCTCGTCGATTTCGGCATCGAGATGCGGCGCGCCGGCATGGAGCGCGGCGCGGCGATGATCGAGGCGGGCCGCAAGCGCGCCCGGCCGATCATCATGACCTCGATGGCGATGTCCGCCGGCATGCTGCCCTCCGCCCTCGGCATCGGCGAGGGCGGCGCCTTCCGCTCGCCGATGGCGATCGCCGTCATCGGCGGCGTCATCGTCTCGACGCTCCTCAGCCTCGTCGTGGTCCCGTCCTTCTATCTCGTCATGGACGATCTCTCGCGCCTCCTGCGCTGGGCCCTCGGCCGTTTCGTCGGGGCCAAGGAAAAGGAGCTGACGCCGGAAGAGGAAGCCGCCGAGCGTCTCGCCACCCTGGAAACCCGGCTGCGCCGCCTCGAAGCCGGCACGGCACATCCCTATCTCGTGCGCCCGAGCGAGGCGGCGGAATAGTCTCTTTCGTTTCGCCGCCGCGCGGTTCGAAGGCTTGCGCCTTCGCACCCCCCTCCGCCTGCCGGCATCTCCCCCTCAAGGGGGAAGATCAGGCTAAGCGCGGACGGTGGTGTCCGACATCGCTTCGGATGCAGGAATTGCGAAACCTCGAAGCTTCGATCTCCCCCCTTGAGGGGGAGATGCCGGCAGGCAGAGGGGGGTGGCGAGCGACAGCGAGGTCCATCCGTTCCACGGCCGCGCCGATCGAGGTTTCGCGCCTCGATCGCCGCATGTCTTTCGAACCGGCCCGGTCTACTCGCCCCTCGTGCCCAAGGCCTTCAGCAGGGCGGCGTCGAACTTCTCGGGCGCCTGGATCTGCGGCGCGTGGCCGAGATCGGGAAATTCGACCAGTTTGGCGCCCGGAATGAGCGCCGCCGCGGCCTTGCCGAGCTTCGGATAGTCGCCGAGCATCGCGGCGATCTCCTGCGGCGCGCGGGCGGCGCCGGGCGCCGTGCGGTCGAGCTGGCCGATCAGAAGCGTCGTCGGCACCTCGATCCGCGAGAATTCCCGCACCACCGGCTGCGTGAAGATCATGTCCGAGGTCTGGGCCTGGTTCCAGGCGACGGCCTCGCGGTCCGGTCCGGCATAAAGGCCGGCGAGCATCGCCACCCAGCGGTCATAGGCCGGTTTCCAATTGCCGCCGTAATAGAACTTCCGCTGATAGGCGCGGATCGAATCGGCGCCGGTCTTCAGTTCCTCCGCATAGGCCGCGTCGATCGGCTGATAGGGCACGCCCTTGGCCTGCCAGTCCTCCAGCCCCAGCGGATTGACGAGCACCAGCCGGTCGACGGTCTCGGGAAAGGCGAGGGCGAAGCGCGCCGCCAGCATGCCGCCCATCGAATGGCCGATCACGCTGGCCCGCCGGATGCCCAGGCTTTCGAGAAGTTGATGCGTGTTGAGCGCCAGCTGGTTGAAGGAGAACTGGTAGCCCTTCGGCTTGGTCGATTTGCAGAAGCCGATCTGGTCCGGCGCGACGACGCGGAAGCCCGCCTTGCTGAGCGCCCCGATCGCCGCTTCCCAGGTCGCGGCGCAGAAGTTCTTGCCATGGAGGAGAACCGCCGTCTGGCCGTTCGGCTTGCCGCTCGGCAGCACGTCGAGATAGGCCATGTGCAGGTCGAGCCCCTGCGAGGCGAAGGCGAAATCCTTCACCGGAAAGGGATAGTCGAAGCCTTGGAGCTCGCCGCCAAAGGGGCCGGCCGCGACCGCGCCATCCGCCTCCGCCTCGGACGGGGCCGTGGCGGCCGAACTCGCCGGACGCCGATCGGTCTTGCCGCTGTCGGCGCCGAGCGCCGCGCCGGCGGTCAGCACCGACAGAAGAAGGGCGAGGGCAAGGCGCATCGGGCAGGACTCCGCTGGGGCGCCGGGAAGATAGGGGAGGGCGCCGCCGGATGCGACCGGCGGCACGCTTATCCAGCCAACGGCCCTCAGGCGACGCGCAAGGGAGCGGAATCGACGCCGAGCGCCTCCGCGGCGAGCGCCTGCCAATAGGCGATGCCATAGGGGATCGCCGCGTCGTTGAAGTCGTAGCGCGGATGATGAAGGCTCGCGCTGGCGCCGTTGCCGAGGAAGACGAAGGCGCCCGGCCGCGCTTCCAGCATGTAGGAGAAGTCCTCGCCGCCCATCAGCGGCCGGACATTCGGGTCGACGCCCGCTTCGCCCGCCACCCGTTCCGCCACCCCGGCGCAGAAGCGTGCCTTGGCGGCGTCGTTGCGCGTCACCGGATAGTTGCGGTTGTAGATGACGCAGGCTTCCGCGCCATAGGCGGCGGCGACCCCGGCGGCGATCTCGCGGATGCGCCGCTCGGCGAGGCGGCGCGTCGCCTCTTCCAGCGTGCGGACCGTGCCGCCGAGCTCGGCCGTCTCGGGAATGACGTTATGCGCCGAGCCGGCATGGAACTTGGTGACGGAGACGACGAGGGCGTCGAGCGGATCGGCGCTGCGCGAGACGATCTGCTGCATCGCCTGGACGAGCGCCGCGCCGGTGAGCACCGGATCGATCGCCAGCTGCGGGATCGCCGCATGGCCGCCGCGCCCGCGAATCGTCACCGAGAACTCGTCGGTCGAAGCCATGATCGGGCCGGGACAGGTGGCGAAGCCGCCGACCTCGAGGCCCGGCATGTTGTGCATGCCGTAGAATTCCTCGATGCCGAAGCGCGGCACCAGCCCGTCGTCGAGCATGGCCTTGGCCCCGGCGCCGCCTTCCTCTGCCGGCTGGAAGACGAAGGCGATCCGCCCGGCGAAATCGCGCGCGCGGGCGAGGCGCCGCGCCGCGCCGAGCAGCATCGCCATATGCCCGTCATGGCCGCAGGCATGCATGCGGCCGGGATGGCGCGAGGCATGGGCGAGGCCCGTCTCCTCCTCGATCGGCAGGGCGTCCATGTCGGCGCGCAGCGCCACGGTGCGGCCCGTGCCCCGCCGGCCCTCGACGACCGCGACGACGCCGGTGCGCCCGATGCCGGTCTCGACGCTGTCGCAGCCGAATTCGGCGAGGCGCGCCGCGACGAAGGCGGCGGTCTCGTGCGTGTCGTATTGCAGCTCCGGCCGCTCGTGGAGATGGCGGCGCCAGGCCGCGACCTCTTCCCATTCCTGCGCATCGCCCGAACCGGACAGCATCGCCTCGTTCACGAAATCACCAAATATCCATGATCGGCGCGCACCCGCCGCTTGCCATGGCAAGGTCACAGAGGCGAGATAATCGCGCAAGCCTCGTTCAACGTATTTATGCCCGCCCCCGCCGGCGGACCGCCAGGATAAGGAAGCATCGCCCGTGAGGATCGGCAAGAGGGCAGCATCAAGCCTCGCGATCGCCGCCTGTCTGTTCGCGGCCGCGCCGGCCGCCGCGATGACCTCCATCGTGGTCGACGTGGCGACGGGCAAGGTCCTGTCGGAAAGCGCCGCCTCGCAACGCTGGTATCCGGCCTCCACCACCAAGCTGATGACCGCCTATGTCGCGCTGAAGGCGCTGGAGACCAAGGCCGCCTCGCTGGACACGCCCGTGGTGATCACGCGCTTCGCCGCCGGGCAGGCGCCCTCGAAGATGGGCTTTCCCCCGGGCTCGGTGATGCGCCTCGACGTGGCGCTGCGCATGATGCTGGTGAAGTCGGCCAACGACGTCGCGGTCGCCATCGCGACGGCGCTCGGCGACGGCTCGGTCGAGGCCTTCGTCGGCCGGATGAACGAGGCGGCGGCCGCGCTCGGCATGCGCGACACGCATTTCGTCAATCCGAACGGCCTGCCGGGCGAGGGCCAGCATTCGAGCGCCAAGGATCTCGCGATCCTCGCGGCGAGGATCCGCACCGAATTTCCCGCCTTCACCGATCTCTTCGGCACCGAGGCGATCTCGACCGGCACGACGACCATCCGCAACACCAATCCGCTGCTCGGCCGCTATGACGGCGCGGACGGCATGAAGACCGGCTATATCTGCGCCTCCGGCTTCAATCTCGTCGGCTCGGCGACGCGCAACGGCCGGACGCTCGTCGCCGTGCTTCTCGGCGCCAGCGGGCCGATCGTCCGCGACCGGATCATCGCCGATCTCCTGGAGGCCGGCTTCCGCACCGATCCGGCGGCGAGCCAGACGCTGGTGACGGCTCTGCCGGAGGGCGGTGGCGCGCCCGCCGACATCTCGCGCGAGATCTGCTCGGCGGAAGGGCAGAAGGAGCGCGCCGTCGAGCGCCAGGCGGAGGCCAAGCGCCCCGAGCACAATTCCGGCTCGCCTTTCCTCCACGAGATGGCGCGCCCGCCCTCCGTCGTGCCGCTCGCCCTCGGCGGCGCCGCCGGCACGGCGGACATCCCGCCCGGCGCGACGCTGATCGCCGCCTATGGCATTCCCATCCCGACCGCGCGGCCGGACCCGGCCGTGCCGGAAGTGCCGGCCGATCCGCAGACGCCGTTGCCGCCCGGCGCGTCCTCCGATATCGACCGCGCCGACGAGGCGTCGCGCGCCTCGGCCGCGCCGGTGCCCGCGCCCGAGCCGGCGGGCGAGGGCGGCGACGTCAACTGACCGGACAGAGACCATGGCATCCCCAATCCTGACGGCGCCGATCCGCGTCTCGGTGCTGACCGGCTTTCTCGGCGCCGGCAAGACGACGCTGCTCAACCGCCTGCTCGCCGATCCGGCGGCGGCCGGCACGGCGGTGATCGTCAACGAGTTCGGCGAGATCGGCATCGACCATCTCCTGGTCGAGACGGCCAAGGACGGGCTGATCGAACTGTCTGGCGGCTGTCTCTGCTGCACCGTCCGGGGCGATCTCGCCGATACGCTCGCCGATCTCGTGGATCGCATCCAGACCGGCAGGCTGGCGCCGCTGCGCCGCGTGGTGATCGAGACGACGGGTCTCGCCGAACCGGCGCCGATCCTCGCGATGCTGATGGGCCACCCGGCGCTGGTCCAGGCCTATGCGCTGGACGGCGTCGTCACCGTGGTCGACGCGCTCAACGGCGCCGCCAATCTGAAGGCCCATGTCGAGGCGCGCCGGCAGGCCGCCATCGCCGACCGGCTGGTCCTCACCAAGACCGACATCGCCTCGGCCGAGGCGACGGACGGGCTGCGCCGGGCGCTGCGGGTGCTCAATCCGCGCAGCCGGATGGTCGATGCCGGACAGGGCGAGGCGGGCGCGGAGGTGCTGCTCGATTGCGGTCTCTACGATCCCGAAACGCGCCGGGCGGATGTGCGGCGCTGGCTGCAGGCGGAGGAGGCCGAGGATCACGCCGCCTGCGGCGACGGGCACCACCATCATCATGATCATCATACCCATCACGGGCATGCCCATCGGCACGGGCCGGACGGCATCGCCTCCGTCGCGATCGAGCACCGGGCGCCGCTTCCGGAGGCCGCCATCTTCGAATTCCTGGACATTCTCGCCGCTACCCAGGGCGAACGGCTCCTGCGCCTCAAGGCGATCGTCCGGACGCGGGAGCATCCGAACCAGCCGCTGGTCCTCCACGGCGTGCGCGGCTATCTCCATCCCCCGGCGCGGCTCGCCGCCTGGCCGGCCGATCTTGAGCCCTCGACGCGGCTCGTGGTGATCGGGGACGGGCTCGACACCACCTATCTGCGCGATCTCTTCGGCGCCTTCGCCGGCGAGGCGCGGCTCGACGCGCCCGACCAGACGGCGCTCACCGACAATCCGCTCGCCATTCCCGGCTTTCGCGCCCGCTGATCCTCAGGCGCCCTTGCGCAGGGTGAAGCGCCGATGGCTGTCTCGGGCCTCGGCGGCGAGCAGCTCGTAGCCCTTCTCCCGGCAGAGATGGGGAATGTCGAGGCCGGCGAGCGGATCGTCGGCCAGCACCACCAGCGTCGTCCCGGCCGGCGCCGCCTTCAGCGCCTTCTCCGTCCGCAGGACGGGCAGCGGACAGCGCAGGCCGCGAAGGTCGAGCATCGCCGCGCCGTCCTCAGCCTTGGTCATGGCACGTCCCTGTCTTATCTGCGAGGCCGACGAAGCGCTTCATGGAGGAAGCCATGCCCGCTCTGCCCGCCGATCCGCAAGCCGTGATCGCCTTCTGGCGCGAGGCCGGACCGGACCGCTGGTTCAAGGCCGATCCGGACTTCGACGCGGCGATCCGCGAGCGCTTCGCCGAGCTCCATGCGGCGGCCGCGCGCGGCGAACTGGACGGCTGGGCCGCGACGCCGGAGGGCGCGCTGGCGCTCGTGCTCGTCTTCGACCAGTTCCCGCGCAATCTCCATCGCGGCACGCCGCAGGCCTTCGCGACGGACGGGCAGGCGCTTGCGGTCGCGCGCATGGCGCTCTCGCGCGGCGATGCCGAGCGGCTGGACAGGGATCTCAACCAGTTCCTGGCCCTGCCGCTGATGCATTCGGAGGATCTCGCGGATCAGGAGGACTGCGTCGCCTGGATGGAGCGGATCGGGCCGGACAATCTGCCCTTCGCGATCGAGCATCGCGACATCGTCCAGCGCTTCGGCCGCTTCCCGCACCGCAATCCGATCCTCGGCCGCGAGACGACGCCCGAAGAACGCCGGTTCCTGGACGACGGCGGCTTCGCCGGCTGAGCGCTTTGTCATCGGGGATGGTGGAGAGGCGAAAAGCATGGTGCGGGCGGTCGGAATCGAACCGACACTCTGTCACCAGAACCGGATTTTGAGTCCGGCGCGTCTACCAGTTCCGCCACGCCCGCCTGGAGGGACGGAGAGCCATGGGCACGCCACGGGTCTCCCGATCCTCGATGCGCAGATGCCATGATCGGGCCTTGCCTGTCCAGTGCGAAGGATCGGGGCGCGGCCGGGCCGGCTTCCGCTCCGCTTCGCGATCGGCTAGGCAGGGCCGCATTCGCGCCAACCGAAGAACGACGATGACCGCAGCGAAGATTGTCCTGGGGCAGGCGTCCCGCCATCAGGCGCTCGCCGCCGCCCTCCTGTTCCTCGGCGCCACTGTCACCGTCGGCGGCGCGCTCGTCTTCCAGCACGGCTTCGGCTACATCCCCTGCGCCCTCTGCCTTAAGGAGCGGCTGCCCTATTACATCGCCATCCCGCTCGCCGCCGCCACATTCGCGCTCGCCCATCGCGGCGCGCCGAACGGCTTGGTGCGGGCGCTTCTCGCCCTGATCGGCCTCGTGATGCTGTGGAGCCTCTATCTCGGCGTCTTCCATGCCGGCGTCGAATGGCACTGGTGGGCGGGGCCGACCGATTGCGCCGTGGCCGGCGGCGCCGATCTCACCGGCGATCTCCTCTCGTCCATCGACGCCGTGCATCCGCCCGCCTGCGACACGGCGGCCGGACGCTTTCTCGGCCTTTCCTTCGCCGGCTGGAACGCCGTCGCCTCCGCTATCCTGGCGGCGATCGCCCTCGGCGCGGCGTCGAAGCCCGGCCGTCGCCAAGCCTGACCGGGCCTATTCGGGATCGAGCTCAGAATCCCAGTAGAGATAGTCGAGCCAGCTCTCGTGCAGGTAGTTCGGCGGGAAGAGCCGGCCGTTATTGTGGAGGTCGTGCACCGTCGGCTGATAGGGTTTCTGATGCGGCACCATGCCGGCGACCTCCGGCATCATCCCGCCCTTCTTCAGATTGCAGGAGGAACAGGCGGCGACGACATTGTCCCAGGTGGTGAGACCGCCGCGCGAACGCGGAATGACGTGATCGAAGGTCAGTTCGTGCGGCGAGCCGCAATACTGGCATTCGAAGCGATCGCGCAAGAACACGTTGAAGCGGGTGAAGGCCGGGTGGCGCGGCGGCTTCACATAGGCCTTCAGGCAGACCACCGAGGGCACGCGCATCGTGAAATTCGGGCTGCGCACCGACTGGTCGTATTCCGCGAGGATGTTCACGCGGTCGAGGAACACGGCCTTGATCGCGTCCTGCCAGCTCCAGAGGGAGAGCGGATAATAGCTGAGCGGTCGGAAGTCCGCGTTGAGGACCAGGGCCGGCTGAAGTTGTTGTGCCACTGCGATCGTCAAGGCCCCGACTCCTCTACCGAACACCACCCATCAACTGTCTGGAATCTATGGTGTCCTATCATGTCGCCTTTGTGAAGCCTCGTCGGCTTTCTTCGGCAGGGCCGCCTCGGCGGCGAGGCGGGTCCTGTCGGCCGCGATTTCGGCCGGCGCCGCGTCGCGCCGCGTAACCTCGTGATAGTATTTCCAGAACAGCCGGGCCGCGACGGAGCGATGCGGGCTCCAGGCCTCCGCCATCTCCGCCACCGCCTTTTCCTTCGGCCGGCCGGCGAGATCGAAGGCATGGCCGACCGCCACCTGCAGGGCGAGATCGCCGGCCGGGAAGATGTCCGGGTGGCCGGCGGCGAAGAGAAGATAGCACTCCGCCGTCCAGACCCCGATGCCATGGAGGCTTTTCAGCTCGCCCACCGCCTCCGCCGGCGCCGCCCCGTCGATCCGCGCGAGGTCCAGCCGGCCGTCGCGCACGGCTTCCGCGATCGCGATCACGGTGCGCTCCTTGCCGCGCGACAGGCCGGCGGCGCGGAAGGTCGCGTCATCCGCCGCGAGAATCGCCCGCGGGTCCCGAAGGTCGACGAGCGCGGCGAAGCGGCCGAGAATCGCCCGCGCGCTCGCCGTCGAGACCTGCTGGCCGATCACCGTCGCCACCAGCCCGACGAGCCCGGGCGTCGATCGGCGCAGCGGAACCTCGCCCGCGATCTCCACAACTTTCGTCAGGCGCGGATCGAGTTCGAGCAGGGCCTCGAGGCCCCGGGCGATATCCGCCTCCGTCGCGATCATGCCGTCATGCTCCTCATCGTCGTCCCGCTTGCGTCCGCGCCGGGTTGGGCGCTTCCCTGAAGGTGATGCAACCCGTTTTTCGATTCGCGCCGAGCCCGAATGGCGAACTCCACCTCGGCCATGCGCGTTCCGCCCTCATCAACCATCGCCTGGCGCGCGAGGCCGGCGGGCGCTTTCTCCTGCGCTTCGAGGATATCGACCGCGAACGCTGCCGGGCGGAATTCGAGCGGGGGATCGAGGCCGATCTCCGCTTTCTCGGTCTCGACTGGGACGGCGTGCCCCGCCGCCAGTCGGAGCATTTCGCCGACTACGCGGCGGCGCTCGAAGCGCTGGCCGGGGAGGGGCTCGCCTATCCGGCCTTCATGACGCGCGGCGCGGTGAAGGCCTTCGCCGCCCGATTCGAGGACGAGGAGGGCCGGCCCTGGCCGCGCGACCCGGACGGCGCGCCGCTCTATCCAGGCCTCGACCGGCGTCTCCCGGAGGACGAGCGCCGGCAGCGGATCGCGGCGGGCGAGCCCTTCGCCTGGCGGCTCGACATGGCGGCGGCGCTGGCGCGGCTCGGCCCTCTGTCCTTCGTCGAATCCGGCATGGAGGTCGAGGCCGAGCCGGCGCTCTGGGGCGATGTGGTGCTGGCGCGCAAGGACGTGCCGACGAGCTACCACCTCTCCGTCACGGTGGACGACGCCCTGCAAGGGATCACCGACGTGGTGCGCGGCCGCGATCTTCTTCCCTCCACTTCGGTGCATCGGGTGCTCCAGGCGCTGCTGGGGCTGCCCGTGCCGCGCTATCGCCACCACGATCTGGTGCTGGGCGCGGACGGGCGCAAGCTGTCGAAGAGCGCCGGCGACACCGCGCTCGCCGCCTTTCGCGCCGCCGGCCTGACAGCCGAGGACATTCGCCGCATGGTCGGCCTTTGAGCGGGCGGCGCCAGGCCCTATAGGCAGGCCATGCCGCGCCTTCTTTCCGTCATTCCCGCCCTGTTCGTGCTCCTCTGGTCGACCGGCTTCATCGGCGCGCGCTATGCGATGCCGCATTCGGAGCCCTTCACCTTCCTGGCGCTGCGCTTCTTCCTGGCGCTTCTCCTGCTCGCGCCCTTCGCGCTGGCCCGCCGGGCGCGCTGGCCGGCGCGCGGCCCGGCGCTGCATGCCGCTTTCGTCGGGGCGCTGATCCACGGGCTCTATCTCGGCGGCGTCTTCTCCGCCGTCCGGCACGGGCTGCCGGCCGGCATCGCGGCGCTGATCGCCGGGCTCCAGCCCTTGCTCACCGCCTTTCTCGCCGGCGGCATGCTGGGCGAGACGGTGGCGCCCCGGCAATGGTTCGGACTCCTGCTCGGCCTTCTCGGCACGGTGCTGGTGATCGAGCCGCGACTCGCCGGCGCCTCCGGCTTCGGCGCGCCGGCGCTCCTCGCGGCCTTCGGCGGCATGGCGGCGATCTCTCTCGGCACGATCTGGCAGAAGCGCCATGTCGCGGGCGTCGATCTCGTCACCGGCACCACGCTGCAATATCTCGGCGCGCTCGTGCCGGCCGGGCTCTTCGCGCTCCTCTTCGAGGAGGGCCGGATCGACTGGACGCCGGAATTCGTCTTCGCGCTCGTCTGGCTCGTGCTGGTCCTGTCGATCGGCGCGATCTTCATCCTGCTCTACATGATTCGCGAAGGCGCGGTCTCCAGGGTGACCTCACTCCTCTATCTCGTGCCCGGCACCACGGCGGTGATGGCCTTCCTGCTCTTCGGCGAGCGGCTGCTGCCCATCCAGCTTCTCGGCCTCTGCCTGTCCGGGCTCGGCGTCGCCGCCGCGACCCGGCGCCGCAGGCCGGCGGAATCGCCTGTCCGCGCCTGAAGATCGGCCTCGCTTTCGCCGGCGGATCTTTCTAACGTCCCGCCCGCAACGAGGCGTCGCGATGTCCGGTTTCCTGTCCTTCCTGGCGCTGGCCCTGATGGTGGCGGTGCTCGCCGTGCTTCTGGCCGGCCTCGTCAACATGATGCGCAGCGGGCCCGGCAATGCCTCGCAGCGCCTGATGCGCGCCCGCGTGATGCTCCAGGGCCTCGCCATTCTGGTGATCGTGATCGCGCTGCTCTATGCGCGTTCGCGCGGCTCGTGAGAAAGATCGCGCCATGGTGAAGCTCAACCGCATCTATACCAAGACCGGCGACGACGGCACGACGGGCCTCGCCGCCGGGCCGCGCCGGCTGAAATCGGACCTGCGCGTCGAGGCGATCGGCACGGTGGATGAGACGAACGCGACGCTGGGCCTCGCCCGGCTGGCCGTCTCGGGCGAGGCGGACGCCATGCTGGCGCGCATCCAGAACGATCTCTTCGATCTCGGCGCCGATCTCGCGACGCCCGAGACCGGCGAGCCGCTCGGCTACGAGCGCCTCGCCGTGACCGAAGCGCAAGTCCAGCGCCTGGAGGCGGAGATCGACGGCATGAATGCGCGGCTCCAGCCCTTGAAGAGCTTCGTCCTGCCGGCGGGCTATGCGGCGGCGGCCCATCTCCATCTGGCCCGCACCGTCGCGCGCCGCGCCGAGCGGCTGATGGTGGCGCTGTCGCGCGAGCCGGGGGAGACGGTCTCCGGCCCGGCGCTGCGTTACATCAATCGCCTGTCGGACCATCTCTTCGTCGCCGCCCGGATCGCCAATGACGAGGGCCGCGCCGACGTGCTTTGGGTTCCCGGCGCCAGCCGCTGAGCGGACCGGTTTTCTGGACGTCTTCCAACCGGTTTGACTCCGGGCCGCGATCCGTTCGAAAACAGGCCGGGCGCCACTCGAACGGCCCGTCTGCTTGGAAGCGGAAGAATGACGACAGGGATCGCGACGGTCGGCGTGGTGGGGGCAGGCCAAATGGGCTCGGGCATCGCCTATGCGGCGGCGCTCGGCGGCTATGACGTGGTGCTCTACGATCTCTCGGCCGACCGGACCGAGAAGGGGCTCGCCACGGTCGTCAAATCCTTTGACCGCCAGATCGCGGCCGGCAATCTCAGCGGCGCGGACAAGGATGCCGCGCTTGCCCGCATCCGCGTCGCGACGGAGGTCGAGGCCCTGGCGCCGGCCGATCTCGTGATCGAGGCGGCGACCGAGGACGAGGGCGTGAAGCGCCGCATCTACGGCGCGATCTGCCCCTCGCTGAAGCCGAGCGCGATTCTCGCCTCGAACACCTCCTCCATCTCCATCACGCGGCTCGCCGCCGCGACCGACCGGCCCGAGCGCTTTCTCGGCATCCATTTCATGAATCCCGTGCCGGTGATGAAGCTCGTCGAGCTGGTGCGCGGCATCGCGACCGATGACGAGACCTTCGAGGAGGCCAAGCGCTTCGTCGACACGCTTGGCAAGGTGATGACCGTGTCGGAAGATTTCCCGGCCTTCATCGTCAACCGCATCCTGGTGCCGATGATCAACGAGGCAGTCTATACGCTCTACGAGGGCGTCGGCTCGGTGGAATCGATCGATACCTCGATGAAGCTCGGCGCCAACCATCCGATGGGCCCGCTGCAACTCGCCGACTTCATCGGCCTCGATACCTGCCTGTCGATCATGCAGGTGCTGCATGACGGCCTGTCCGATTCGAAATACCGGCCCTGTCCGCTGCTGGTGAAATATGTCGAGGCCGGCTGGCTTGGCCGCAAGACGGGGCGCGGCTTCTACGACTATCGCGGCGAGACGCCCGTTCCGACGCGATAGGTCGGAGCCGAGCCTGATTCCCGTCCATCGGCCGGACGACCGACCGAAACGAGGCAAGGACGATGCGCGCGGCGGCTCTCCTGCCGCGCGGCGCATGGCCCGGCTTTCCCCGGCGATGCGCTCCCGAGGCTCCGGCAGGGCAGTTGCCGAGGCAAGAAGAATTCGAGCAGAAGCAGAGCCTTCGTGAGCGCCGCCTTTCGCGCCGTGGCATGATTAGCCGCCTACACAGGCTCGCACAACCAAAAGTTCCTAGCGTCGCGCCGCTACTTGAACGGGCGTTGCCCAGGGAGCCTGCGGACGGATGGTTTCGACCCTTCTCGGCTATCGCCATTACGCGACCGACATCACGAAATCGATGCATCGCATCGAAGCCATGGGCTCCAACAAGAAGGACGCCGACTACTATGCCGCCAATATCGGCAAGGTGAAGTCGGTCGATGACTTCCTGAAGAACACGCGCCTCTACATCTATGCGATGAAGGCTTATGGGCTGGAGGACCAGATCGCCTCCAAGGGCATGATGCGGAAGGTGCTGCTCAGCGACATTTCCGATCCGAATTCCTTCGCCAACAAGCTTGCCGACAAGAAGTACCGGACGATCGCCGCCGCCTTCAATTTTCCGGTGCTGTCGGACGACAAGAAGAAGGATGCCCAGACCTCCACCCAGGAGAAACGGGTGGTCGATTCCTATGACGAGCGGCGCATCCGGCAGGGCGTCGAGGCAGCCCGTAAGACGAACTACTATCAGGCGACGATCCGCACGATCGGCAGCGTCGACGAACTGCTCGACAATTCGGTCCTGTTCGACGTCGTCGTCTCCTCGATCGGCGCCGATCCGACGCTCGTTTCGAAGGATTACGTGAAGCAGGCTCTGATGGGGCAACTCCCGGCGACGCCCGCTCTGACCAATCCGAAATGGCTGACGCTGTCCCAGAAGTTCAACTTCGCCTCGATGGTGAATGGCGTGCTGCTCCCTGGTCAGCCGGCGCAGGGCGCCAGCTTCGTCAACGAGACCGTCTATAATTACAACGTCGCGACCGACAACAATACCAATCCGGCCGCCGCAGCCTTCAATACCGGATATTTCACCTCGCAGGTCGTGGCCGGCCAGTCCATGACCGTCGATCAGCTGATCGACGACAAACGCCTCTTCGAATATGTCGCGACGGCCTTCGGCTTCGATCCCTCGCTCGAACTGCCGGAATATTTCAAGGCCATCCTGTCCAGCGATCCCTCGATCGGTCCCGCGAACGCCTATACGCGGATGATGTCGGACCCGAAGACGACCGCGGCCCGCAAGGAGCAGTTCACCCATTTGCGGGACGTCTTCAACTTCGACGCCCATGGCAACTCGAAGGCGGGTGGCGCCCAGACGGCGAGCCAGCAACAGCAGCTGACGGAAGCCTATTTCAAGAACTACACCGCCGTCACGACTTCCAAGGATGCCAAGCAGACGAGCAGCTTCAAATATCTGATGCTGAAGATCAACTCGGTGACGGATCTCCTCGCGGCGAACGGTCCCTGGGGACACGACGCTCTTAACTATGCGCTGAAGGCCTTCGACATCGACCCGAAGACGACGACGCTCTACGAGGTGCGCCGCGTCCTGACGAGCGATCTTTCCGATCCGAAGAGCTTCGTGAACAAGCTGAAGGACGAACGCTTCGTCAAATTCGCCGCCGCCTTCAATTTCGACGGAGAGGGGAAGGCGGCGAGCCCGCTCCTGGTCCAATCGACGGCGGCGCAGGCCGCGACCGGCACGAAATACAAGGCGAGCTTCGGCGAGAAGCCCAACAAGGCGCAACTCGATCTGATCAAGACCGACACCAAGGCCTATCTCGAGGCCATCCAGACGCTGACCTCGCTGGACGACTTCCTCGCCGACAAGAAGACGCTGAACTATGCGCTGAAGGCCTATGGTCTGGCCGACAAGAAGCTCTCGATCACCGACATCCGCAAGATCCTGACCAGCGATCTCGGCGACAGGAAGAGCTTCGCCTATTCGGGCGAGGGCGAAACTTACGTGAAATTCGCGCAGGCCTTCAACTTCGATCCGGCGGGCCGGATCACGCGCGAGACCTCGGACAGCCAGAGCGGGGCGGCGAAGCTCACCACGCACAACAAGTTCCTGTTGCAGGCGCTGGAGACCAAGGCCAGCGAGGACGGGCAGGAGGGCGTCCGTCTCGCGCTCTATTTCCGCCGCATGGTGCCGGAGGTGACGTCGCTCACCGGCATCCTCGCTGACAAGGCGCTGATGAAGGTCGTGATGGCGGCGCTCAGCCTGCCGGACAGCTTCGCCCAGATCGGCACGGACAAGCAGACCGCGCTTCTGGAGCGGAAGCTGAAGCTCGAGGATTTCAAGGACCCGAAGAAGCTCGACAAGTTCATCGCGCGGTTCTCGGCGCTCTACGATGTCCATAACGGCGCCGCGACGACTGGCGCCAGCCCCATCCTCAGTCTCTTCAACGGCGGCGGGGCGGCGGCCGGCGGCGGGTTGCTGTCCTATCTCTGAACCCCCGCCGCGAAAGGATGGTCCGGTCCCGCCGCGGGACCGTCCCTCCCGGAGCTTCGCGGCCCGGCGCCTTACGGGGTCTTCAGCAGGCGCTCCAAATAGTCGCGTTCCATCTGCGGCGAGAGCCGATCGCCGAGCCTCTGGCGGATCGCGTCGAGGATCTGCCGGGCGCGCTGGGTGTCGATCTCGTCCGGGACCTGCGTGTCCTGGCCGAAATCGGGGCCGTTGGTCGAACGCGGCCGGCCGAGCGGGTCGCGATCGGAGCGCTGCTCGCCGCGCCCATAGCCGCCATTCATCTGGCCCTGCCGGCCTTCGCCCTGGCCCTGGCCCGGATTCTCGCCCTGGCCCATCGCCTGCTGCATCTGCTGCATCATGTCGCGCGCGCCCCGGCGCAAGGCTTCCATCGCTTGGCCCTGGCGGTCGACGGCCTCGCCGTCGTCGCCCTGGCCGAGCGCGCCTTCCGCCTGACCCATCGCCTTGCCGGCCTCGCCGAAGCCCTCGCCCGGCTGGAGGCCCTGTTCCTTCAAGGCCTCCTGCAGGGCCTGGAGATCCTTCTGGAGCTGGCCCTGCTGCTTCTGCAATTCGCCGAGCTGGCGCTGCAGTTCCTCCGGCGACATCGGCTGCTCGCCGCCCGGCTGGCCCTGCTGCTGCGAGCGCTGGTTCTCCGTGCCGGGGGGCATCTCCCCCTCCATGCCCTCCTGGTTCTGCATCTGGCGGCGGCCGAGATCGAAGGTGCGGTTCTTCAACTCCTGCTGGCGGCGCAGCATCTCGCCCAGCTTGTCCATCTGCTGCTGCATCGGGTTCTGGCCGCTCTGCTGCTGGCCGCCCTCCATCGGCCGCGCGGCCTGGAGATTTTCCAGCATCTGCTGCATCTCGGCGAGCAATTGCTGGGCGGCGTCCTTCGAGCCAGACTTCGCCAGATTCTCGATGCGGTCCATCATCCGGTCGAGGTCCTGCGGCCGGATCTCCTGCACATTGCCGGACTGAAGCTGCTGCTGGTTGAGCGGCGGGCGGTTCTTCATCTCCTCCGCCAGCTGCTGCATATATTGCTGCATCGCCTGGCGCAGCTCGGCCATCAGCTTGTCGATCTCCTCGTCGGAGGCGCCGTTCTTCAGCGCTTCCGACAGCGCATCCTGCGCGTCCTTCAGGCGCTTCTCGGCCTCGGACAGATTGCCGTCTTCGATTCCGAGCGCGATGCGCCACAGGAAGTCGACGGCCGAGACGAGGATCTCGTCCTTGCCGCCGGCATTGGCGATGCGGCTGCGCACCGCCTGGAGTGCCACCTGATCGCGCGCCGCGACGCCGTAATCCTCGCCGCGCAGCGTCACGGCATCGAGCATCTCCACCACCTTCGGCGCCATGTTGGCGTCGAGCGCCAGGATGCGGCGCTGCTCGATCACCGCCCGCGCCAGCGGATTGCGGAAGGCCCGCTCCGGTAGGACGATCGTCTTCGGCTCGGAGAACGCCGTCTGGCCCGCATCGTCCTTGGCCTGGAGGGTCAGGGTGACGGTCGCACCGGCATAAGGATTCTCGATGAGATCGGTGGAGGAACGGGCCGTGGCCTCGCCCTGGCCTCGCCGGGGCAGGGCGAGCTTGAAGCCGGGCGGCCCGAAGAGCGGATGGGCCGTCGGCGCCTGCGGATCGCGAAGGGCCGCGAGGG
This sequence comes from Aureimonas endophytica, assembly GCF_014642635.1. Classification (GTDB taxonomy): domain Bacteria; phylum Pseudomonadota; class Alphaproteobacteria; order Rhizobiales; family Rhizobiaceae; genus Plantimonas; species Plantimonas endophytica. Next base: position 119,640 of record NZ_BMIQ01000006.1, on the reverse strand, counting down.
CCTCCGCGTCCACGATGCCGTAATCGTCGGTGGCCTTGTAAGTCAGGTTGAGCGCGCCGTTGCGCCCGCGCATCGGCTCGCCGGCGAAGGCGATGGTCGGCGCCTTGTCGGGGATGACGGCGAAGCGCCAGTCGCCGAGCGTCGAGAAGGTGGTGGCGAGCTTCGCCGCGCCGCTTTCACGCAAGGGCAGCTCGAAGGCGCCGGCCGGCGGCGCGGCGGGCGTGCCCTCTGTCGCGGCGCCGGCGGATTTCGCTGCCTCGCCCGTGCCGGGCGCGACCGGCCGCGGCGCGCCGCCTTCCGGCGTGAAGCTCAGCGCCGCCTCGGAGCCGTCGGACACGCGCACGAAGAGCACGCTGCCGGCCGGCACCTCGATCGTGCCCGAACCGGCATTCTGGCCGGTGAGATAAAGCGGCGGCCGGCCGGTATAGCCGGGCGGCGTCACCCAGGCATCGACGCGGGCGGCGATCTGGACGGGAAGCGGGGGCGCGGTCAGCGCGTCGGCGATCCGTCCGCCGCCGGACCCCATGGCATAGGCGAAGGCGGTGACGAGAAGCAGCGCCAGGACGGCGCGCAGGCCATAGGGATCGAGCCGCTCCGTGCGCGTTTCGGGCCGCCCGGCGCGCAGCTCGCCGAGCCGTGCCGCGAGGCGCCGCTGATGCTCGCGCCAGAGGGCGGCGGCGAAGGGGTCCTCGCTTCTCGCCCGGTCGCTCTGGCTGCGGATCGGACGATGGGCGAGACCGTTCGCCGCCTCGATCCGCGCTTCGGCCGCCGCGCGGTCCGGCCAGCGGAGGCCGCGCGCCCGCCAGCCGATCCAGCCGAGGCCGCCGAGGAACAGCGCGAGAAGCGCGAAGCGGAACAGGCCGAGCCGGTCGAAGATCCCGAACCAGGCGAGGATCAGGAAGAGCGCGGCGAGGCAGAGAAGGCGGAAGACGGTCGGCCACAGGGCCTCGACAGCAAGCGCCATGCGCGCCGCCCGGCGGGCCTGGCGCAGCCGGTGCTCCGTCGCGTCGCCTCGTCCGGGCCGCTCGTCCTCCGTCATTCGTCCGCCTTCCTCGTCTCAAAGGGGAAGCCTAGCAGCTTTTGAGGCGAAGGCGAGGCGCCGCGAGTCCTTAACGGGTCGCGGCGGATCATATGCGCGTGTCCGGCAGGCTCAGGCCGGCTCGGCGAGCCAGGGCGGCAGGCGGTCGAGCGCGATGAGCTCCTCGATCGTCTGGCGCGGACGGACGGCGGCGAAATCCGCGCCCTTCACCAGAACTTCCGCGACGAGCGGGCGGGTGTTGTAGGTGCCGGACTGCACGGCGCCATAGGCGCCGGCGGTCATCAGGGCGACGAGATCGCCGGCCGCGACGCGCGGCATGGCGCGGTCCTTCGCCATGAAGTCGCCGCTCTCGCAGACCGGGCCGACGACATCGGCCGTGACATAGGGCGCGTCCGTCTCGGTCACGGGCAGGATGTCGTGCCAGGCCTCGTAGAGCGTCGGGCGGATGAGGTCGTTCATCGCTGCGTCGAGGATCACGAAGGTCTTGTCGCCCGTGTCCTTCACGTAGATCACCCGGGCGACGAGGATGCCGGCATTGGCGACGAGCAGCCGGCCGGGCTCGAAGATCACCCGGCAGCCGAGGCCGCGCACATGGCGCTTGACGATCGCGGCATAGGCGTCGGGCTCCGGCGGCGGCGCGTTGTCGCGGCGATAGGGCACGCCGAGACCGCCGCCGAGATCGACATGGTGGATGTCGTGCCCCTGGCCGCGCAGTTCGGCCACCAGTTCGGCAAGCCGGGCGAAGGCATGGTCGAAGGGTTCGAGCTCGGTGATCTGCGAGCCGATATGCATGTCGATGCCGGTGACGCGGATGCCGGGCAGGGTGGCCGCCCGCGCATAGACGGCCGGCGCGCGGCCATAGCCGATGCCGAACTTGTCGCCCTTCTTGCCGGTCGAGATCTTGGCATGGGTGCGCGCGTCGACATCCGGATTGATGCGGAAGGAGACCGATGCCGTGCGGCCGGCCGCGACCGCCCGCGCCGAGAGCAGGTCCAGCTCCGGCTCGGATTCGACGTTGAAGCAGAAGATGCCGGCGGCGAGCGCGGCGTCGATCTCCTCCGCCGTCTTGCCGACGCCGGAGAACATGATCCTCTCACCGGGAATGCCGGCGGCCAGCGCCCGGGCGAGCTCGCCGCCCGAGACGACGTCCGCCCCCGCGCCGAGATCCGCCAGCGTGCGGATCACCGCCTGGTTGGAATTCGCCTTCATCGCATAGCAGACGAGGGCGTCGATATCGGCGAAGGCCTCGGCGAAGACGCGGTAATGGCGGGTCAGCGTCGCCGTCGAATAGCAGTAGAAGGGCGTGCCGAGGCGCGAAGCGATCTCGCGCAGATCGACATTCTCGGCGTGGAGCACGCCGTCCTGATATTGGAAATGGTTCATCGTATCAGTTCAGGAGACCGTCCAGGAGGAAGCGCTTCTTCGGAACGCCCGGATTCTTGGCCACTTCCGCCGGGAGGATGCGCAGATCGTCGCCGCCGGAGGAGGTGACGCGGTTGGTGCGCTGGAAATTGGCGAGGCTCTGCGGCGCGTTCTGGTCGGTCGAGCCCGGCGCGCCGATCGGCGCGGTGACCGAGCCGCCCGAGGCGACAGGCAGGTTCTTGCGCCCGCAGCCGGTAAGCGCCGCCGCGCCGAGAAGGGCCAGCATGAATGCGAGCCCGATCCGCTTCAATCCCGTTCGCATCGCTTGCCTTGTTCCCCTGCCGGCGGCGGCCCGCCCGCCTTCCTCTTAGCGCGTTACCCGCCGATGCTCTAGCCGAGCCGCGCCCGCCATTCGGCGATCTCGCGCCGGACATTCTCCGGCGCCGTGCCGCCGAAGCTGCGGCGGCTGCGCACCGAGGCATCGACGGACAGGACCTCGTAGACGCCCGCGTGGATGCGCGGATGGAGGCTGCGCAACACGTCGAGCGGCAGGTCCTCCAGCCGGGCATCGGTGCTTTCCGCCAGCGCGACCGCGCGGCCGGTGACGTGATGGGCCTCGCGGAAGGGCAGGCCGATCTCGCGCACCAGCCAGTCGGCGAGGTCGGTGGCGGTGGAATAGCCGTGGCCGGCGGCCCGGCGCATCGCCGCGACATCGACGCCGAGGTCGCGCACCATGCCGGTCGCCGCCGAGAGCGACAGGCCGATGGAATCGATCGCGTCGAAGACCTGTTCCTTGTCCTCCTGCATGTCCTTGGAATAGGCGAGCGGCAGGCCCTTCATCACGGTGAGGAGGGCGACGAGCGCGCCGGTGATGCGCCCGGCCTTCGCCCGCACCAGCTCGGCCGCGTCCGGGTTCTTCTTCTGCGGCATGATCGAGGAGCCGGTCGAGAAGGCGTCCGACAGGCGCACGAAGCCGAATTGCGGCGTCGACCAGATCACGATCTCCTCGGCGAGGCGGGAGAGATGGGTGGCGGCGATCGCGGCTGTCGACAGAAATTCCAGCGCGAAGTCGCGGTCGGAAACCGAATCGATCGAATTGCGGGTCGGGCCGGCGAAGCCGAGCGCCGCCGCCGTCCGATGCCGGTCGATCGGAAAGGGCGTGCCGGCGAGCGCGGCCGCGCCGAGCGGCGATTCGTCGAGCCGGGCGATGGCGTCGCGGCAGCGCGAGCGGTCGCGGGCGAACATCTCGACATAGGCGAGGCAATGATGGCCGAAGGTCACCGGCTGGGCCACCTGGAGATGGGTGAAGCCCGGCATCACCGTGTCGGCATGCTCCTCAGCGCGGTCGAGAAAGGCGAGGATCAGCCGGCCGAGCGCCGCTTCGGTCTCGACGAAGGCGCGCTTCACATGGAGGCGGAAGTCGAGGGCGACCTGATCGTTGCGCGAGCGCGCCGTGTGGAGGCGGCCGGCGGCGGGGCCGATGAGTTCGGCGAGCCGCGCCTCGACATTCATGTGGATGTCCTCGCGCTCGCGCGAGAAGGCGAATGTCCCGGCCTCGATCTCGCCGAGCACGAGGTCGAGGCCGCGCTGGATCTCCGCCTCGTCACTGGGGGAAATGATGCCCGTCGCCGCCAGCATCGCCGCATGCGCCTTGGAACCGGCGATATCCTCGGCATAAAGGCGCTTGTCGAAATCGATCGAGGCGTTGATCTCCTGCATGATGGCGGCGGGCTTGGCGGCGAAGCGGCCACCCCACATCTCGTTGCCGGCGGGTCTCGTGATCTCGTTCATGAAGTCTACTCGAAGGATTCCTGCGAACGATGTCTGATGGGAAACGGCAGGGCAAGCCGAGACGCCGGATCGCCGCGATCGCCGGGCTCGCGCTCGTCGCGGGCGGCATTCTGGGCGCCGTCGGCATATACGTCGGGGAAACGCGGTCTGGCAACGCGGCGAGCGCCAACTGTCCGGCCGATGCCGCATTCGCCGCCGCGATCGATCGGGCGGCGCAGGGCGAGGTGGCGGCGGTGCGCCCGCTGGATGCGCCCTTCGACGCCTCTAACCTCGCCTTCAAGGACGAGAACGGCCAGCCGAAGCGCCTCGCCGATTTTTCCGGCAAGTCCCTTCTCGTCAATCTCTGGGCCACCTGGTGCGTGCCCTGCCGCGCCGAGATGCCGGCGCTCGACGCCTTGGAGCGGCAGAAGGGCGGAGCGGATTTCGCCGTCCTGCCGGTCAATGTCGATCTCGGCGACGGCGAGAAGCCGAAGCGCTTCTATGCCGAGACCAATCTTTCCGCGCTGCCGCTGCTGCGCGACGAGACCATGGCGGTCTTCACCGACCTGAAGGCCAAGGGCATCACCATCGGCCTGCCGGTCAGCCTTCTGGTGGATGCCAAGGGCTGCGCCCGCGCGGCTATCACAGGACCGGCCGAATGGGCGAGCCCGGACGCGCTGCGGCTGATCGACACGCTGAAGGACGCGCCGAGGGTCTGAGCCCTCAGCGCCGCGCGAGCATGGCGATGCCGGCGCAGAGCGCCGCGAAGCCGGCCTTGGCGCCGGGGCTCGTATGGCGGGCGCGCAGCCAGGCATGCACCATCTGCGGCTCCTCGCGGAAGGCGACATCGATGCCGGCTGCGGCGAGGCGGGCGGCATAGAGCCGGCCGTCGTCGCGCAAGGGATCGAAGCGCGCCGCCGTGACATAGGCGGGCGGCAGGCCGGCGAGATCGGCGGCGCGGAGCGGATAGGCGAGGGCATCGTCCTCCGCCGCGCCCTGAAGCTCGCGATAATAGCGCACGTCGGCACTCGAAAGGCCTGGCGCCTCGGCCATCTCGGCATAGGAGCCGGAGACGAGATCGCCGCCGAGACCCGGATAGATCAGGGCTTGCCCGACCACTGGGCCGAGCCGCAGATCGCGCGCCCGGAGCGCCAGCCCGGCCGCGAGCGTGCCGCCGGCGCTGTCGCCCGCGACGACGACGCGGCGGCCCTCCGCCAGAAGGGCGCGCAGCACGGCGAGCGCATCGTCGGCCGCCGCCGGATGGCGATGCTCGGGCGACAGGCGATAGTCCACCGCGACGAGCTCCGCCTGCGTCTCCGCCGCGATCTCGGCGCAGATGGCGTCGTGGCTGGCGAGCGAGCCGACGACGAAGCCGCCGCCATGGAGATAGAGGATGGTCGCCGGTGCCGCGACCGAGGCCGGGCGATAGAGGCGCGTCGCGACCCCGCCGCGCCGGCTGTCCTCCACGGCGAGGCCCGGCGGGCGCGGCGCATCGAACTCCCGGCAGAGCGCGTCGTACCATTCGCGCTGGCGCTCGATCGGCGCCGCCACCGCGTCCGGCGGATAGAAGGCGTCGCAGCGGCGCTGGAAGGCGGCGATTTCCGGCTCGTCCGGCCAGGGGCCCGTCATCCCGCCTCTCCTCAGCCGCGCCGGCCGGCAAGGCCCATGCGCTTCGCCAGCCCCCGTTCGAGGGCGGCCAGCGCATCGTAGAGAAGGACGGCGAGCGTTGCGACGATCAAGCCGCCCTGGACGATGAAGGCGAGATTGTTCGACAGGAGCCCGGCGATGATCACCTCGCCGAGCGTGCGGGCGGCGACCGTCGAGCCGATCGTCGCGGTGGACAGGCCGATGACCGCCGAAAGGCGGATGCCGGCGAGGATCACCGGCATCGCGAGCGGCAGCTCGACGCGCAGGAGCCGCTGCGTGCCGGTCAGCCCCATGCCGCGCGCCGCTTCCGTCACCGCCGGCGGCAGGGTGGTGAGGCCGGTCAGCGTGTTCTCGAAGATCGGCAGGAGCCCGTAGAGGAAGAGCGCGATGAAGGTCGGCTTCGCGCCGAAGCCGACGGCGGGCACCGCCAGCGCCAGGACCGCGACCGGCGGAAAGGTCTGGCCGATATTCACGAGGCTGCGCGACAAAGGCAGGAAATCCGCGCCGAACGGCCGCGTGACGAGGATCGCTAGCGCGATGGCGACGAGGGCGGAAAGCACCGTCGTCGCCAGGACGAGTTCGAGATGGGCGATCGTCAGGCCGAGAAGGCTGCCCTGGTTGTAGATCGCCGGCGCGCCGTTTTCCGCGAGCGGTGCCAGAAGCGGCTCGAAGAGCGGCGGGTGCAGCAAAAAGGCGACGAGGAGCGCGAAGGCGACGAGGCGCAGGACCAGAGCGGGGCGCGTCATCCGGCCGGCCGCGCCGCGTCGGAGACCAGCCGGGCGGTGCGCACGATGCCGAGCCGGCGGCCGTCCGCCCCCGTGACGGGCGCCGCCTCGCGCCCGGACCAGAGAAGCTCCGCCAGCGCGTCGCGCCGGTTGGCGCCGGCGGGGATCGGCTGGCCGGCCGCCTCGCCGGGCTCGACCAGCGGCATCAGCTCGCCGAGCGACAGAAGGCGGAAGGGCCGGTCGGCCGTGCCGATCAGCTCCTCGACGAAGGGCGTCGCCGGCCGGGCGAGGATCTCGGCGGGTTCGGCATATTGCAGCAGCTTGCCGGCATCGAGCACCGCGATGCGATGGCCGAGCAGGATCGCCTCCTCCATGTCGTGGGTGACGATCACCACGGTCGTGCCGGTCGCCTTCTGGATGCGCAGGAGATCGGCCTGCGCCTTCATGCGGATGATCGGATCGAGCGCGCCGAAGGGCTCGTCCATCAGAAGGATGTTCGGCTGCGCCGCCAGGGCGCGCGCGACGCCGACGCGCTGCTGCTGGCCGCCGGACAGCTCGTTCGGCCGCCGCTTGGCGAAGAGCTTCGGATCGAGGCCGAACAGGTCGAGCAGCTCCTCGACGCGCGCCGCGATGCGGCTCTTCTCCCAGCCGAGAAGCTCGGGCACCGTGCCGATATTCTCGGCCACCGAGCGATGCGGGAAAAGGCCATGATTCTGGATGACATAGCCGATGCGCCGGCGCAGCTCGTAGCCGCGCAGCGAGCGGTTGTCGGCGCCGTCGATCAGGACCTCGCCGCTGGTCGGCTCCGTCATGCGGTTGATCATCCGCATCACGGTCGTCTTGCCGGAGCCGGACGTGCCGACCACCGCCGCGATGGTGCGCGGCTCGATGACGAAGGAGACGTCGTCGACCACCGTCTCGCCGCCATAGCGCTTCACTAGATGGCGCAGCTCGATCATGCGGGACCTCCGGCCGGTATGTCGCTCGCCGCCTCGACGGCGGCGTCGAGGATCACGGCGGCGGCGAAGGCGAGCGCCACCGTCGGCACCGCGCCGAGGAGCACGAGATCCATCGCCGTCTGGCCGATGCCCTGGAAGACGAAGATGCCGAAGCCGCCGCCGCCGATCAGCGCCGCCACCGTGGCGAGGCCGATATTCTGGACGAGCACGATGCGGATGCCGGTCAGGATCACCGGCAGGGCGAGCGGCAGCTCGACGCGGAACAGGCGCTGGCGGCTCGTCATGCCGAGGCCCTTGGCGGCATCCTCGGCTTCCGGGGGAATGCCGGCGAGGCCGACGACCGTGTTCGCGACGACCGGGAGCAGCGAGTAGAGAAAGAGCGCGACGAGGGCCGGCGCCGCGCCGATGCCGCGGATGCCGAGCGCGGTGGCGCCCGGCACATGGAGCGCGATCCAGCCGAGCGGCGCGATCAGAAGGCCGAACAGCGCGATGGACGGCACGGTCTGGACGACGTTCAGGAGATTCAGCACCGGATCGCGCAACGGGCGCAGCCGATGGCACAGGATGCCGAGCGGGATGCCGATGAGGGTGGAAGCGAGAAGCGAGCCGAAGGCGAGGGCGACATGCTGGCGCCCCTCGCGCCAGAAGCTGGCGGCGCGCGTCGAATATTCCTTCAGGATCGACAACCCGTCCCAGAGGCCGGAGGCGAGGAGACCGCCGAGCGCGCCGGCGACGACGAGGAGGATCAGGAGCCGCGCGGCGGGGCGCGGCCGCAGCCGTGTCAGCGCGTCGGCGACGAGGATCGCGAGCACGAAGGAAAGGAGCCAGAAGCCGGCGGCCGGCGCAACGCGGGCATAGCTATTGCCGGGCGGCGTGAGATGGCCCGGCGCGAGGCCGATCGCGACGGCGAGCGCACCAAGGCCGATCAGCGCGGCGAGAAGCCGCGCCAGCGCCGGCAGGCGTGGCAGCGACAGGGCGACGACGAGGCCCAGGAGGACAAGCGTCGCGCCGGCTGCCGGCGCCGGCAGCGCTTCCCAGAGCGGCTTCGGCAGGCCGGGCACGATGCGGTTGGCGCGAAAGCTGGCGAAGGGCAGCGCGAAGACCGCGACGCCGGCCAGCGCCGCCGCCACGATGCCGAGCTTGTCGACCCGCCAGCCCATCGCGGCCGCGCGTTCCGAGCCTATTTCAGGAAGCCCTTGGACTTCAGATAGTCCTCGGCGACGGCGCTGGCCGGCTCGCCGCCGACCTGCACGCGGCCGTTCAGCTCCTGCAGGGTGGTGAGGTCGAGCGAGGCGAAGATCGGCTTCAGCGCCTCCTCGATCTTGGGATTGGCCTTCAGCACCGCCTCGCGGACGATCGGCGCCGGCTGGTAGACCGGCTGGACGCCCTTGTCGTCGGTCATCACCTTGAGGCCGGAGGAGGCGATGCCGCCATCCGTGCCGTAGACCATGGCGCTGTTGACGCCGTTTGTGCCCTGGGCGGCGGCGGCGATCGTCGCGGCGGTGTCGCCGCCGGACAGCGTCAGCAACTGGTCCGGGCTGAGCTTGAAGCCGTAGGTCGTCTGGAAGGCCGGCAGCGCCGCCGCCGAATTGACGAATTCGGCCGAGGCCGCGAGCTTCGCCTTGCCGCCGCCGGCGATCCACTTGCCGAAATCCGACATGGTCTCGAGCTTGTTCGGCTCGGCAAGGTCGCCGCGCACCGCGATGCCCCAGGTATTGTTGGCGGGGGCGGGCGCGAGCCAGACGATCTTGTTCGCGTCGTAGTCGAGCTTCTTGGCCTCCTCATAGGCCTTGGCCGCGTCCTTCCAGGACGGATCGTCGGCCTTGGAGAAGAAATAGGCCGCGTTGCCGGTATATTCGGGATAGATGTCGATCTCGCCGGCGGTGATCGCCTTGCGCACCACGGGCGTGCCGCCGAGCTGGAGGCGGTCCGTCGCCTCGATGCCGGCCTGTTTCAGCGCGAGAAGGATCATGTTGCCGAGGACGCCGCCCTCGGTGTCGATCTTGGACGAGACAACCACCGGCGCGGCCACGGCCGCGCCGAGCGACAGGCCGAGCGCCAGAGCGGCGACGGAAGCGAGACGAAGGATCTGCACGGTTGAAGCCCCCTTTGCGGCCGATCGATAAGTCCAGCCATGAAGTAGTGTTTGGGGCGCGGGGCCCGGAACTCAAGCGTCGAAGGCGCGAAGTGCGGCCACAATGAAGAAAATCCGCCTCTTTTTCGTCGTGCCTGTGACGAAATGCGTCGGACCCGGCCGACCGATCGGCCCCGCCGCGCGAAAATTACGTGGAACCGATGCGGCTTTCGCGGATTCCGCCCCTCGTTAACCATCGATCAGGGGACTTCGATGTCGAGGACGGAAACGCTCGAAGCGCTCGAAGACGGGCTCATCACCGAATGGGAAGCCATCGACCAGGGTCTGGTCGAGACCGTGAGGGCGCTGGAGGAGCGCGCCGCGGCCGAGCGGATCGAGGCCGCCGCCGCCATCATGCGCGATGCCGCGCCGCTCCGCTTTCTCCATCCCTGACCGCGAAGGCCAGGCCCTCGGCCGCCGTTTCGCGCCTCTTCCCTTATATTCGCTCGATCCCGCCGGTCCTTCGGCCGCGTGGGCCGCGTCGGCCGCTACCAGCCGGCGAAGCGGGCCCAGACGATCGCGGCGAGGTTGACGCCGAGCGGCGCCGCCAGAAGCGTCAGGCTGTCGAAGGCCGTCGCCAGGGTATAGGCGCCGATCAGCACCGGCACGAAGGCGGCGACGAAGAACCAGAACCAGCCGTTGCCGCGCGGCGGCGGCTCTTCGAATCTTCGGTCCCATCGCGTGTCGTAGAGCATGGCTGCCCGTCCCGCGTCCGGTCGGAAAGCGGTGAGCATGACCCGCCCCAGGCGGGCGGGCAAGCGGCGGCGCGATGGCGCCGGGCGGCGGTGCCGCCTCAGTTCGTATTGGCGGCGTCGACGAAGGCGCGGAGCGGAAAGAACGGGCTGTCGGCGCCGATGCCGCCGGTGCGATACTCGACCGGCGCCGTGCCGTAGCAGAGCGAGGAGCGCGAGGTCGTCGGATCGGCCCGCGTGCCGCGCTCCTGCAACGGCACGAACTGCCGGATGGCCGCGCATTGCGACTCGACATAGCCGCTCGCGCCGTAGCGCCCCTCGTAGGGCACGCTGTTGCAGCCGCTGAGCGTCGCGGCGGCGAGCGAGAGGGCGATCCAGATCTTCATCGACTTGATACTTTCCGCACGAAGGTCCGTCCGAGGGAAGGGAGGACGTCCGCTCGCGCGATGCGTCGGCACGGTTCGGCCGATGCGGCGCGATCGAGGCCATCCATTCGCCCCGCGCATGACCGCCTATTCTTCAAGACATAGCGAGAAACGACGGGTCTGCCATTCCGTTTTAGCGCTACTGCCGGGGCGGGCCAGGGGCTATTCATCACTTGTCCAAAGAAATCGCGAACCGGGCGCTTCCAGCCGGGAAACGCGAAAGGAACCAAGATGAACCTCTCCCGCTCCTTCCAGACCTGGCGCCAGTATCGTGCGACGGTCAACGAGCTGAACAGCCTCAACCAGCGCGAGCTCGCCGATCTCGGCATCTGCCGCTCGGACATCCCGACCATCGCGCGCCGCGCGGTCCGCTAAGACTTCCAGAGCTTCGCGGGGCCTCTCCTCCTCCCAGGGCCCTCGCGATCCGCCTGCGAACTCCTCCCGTCGCAGGCCTATCCACGACGCCCGCCGGTTCCTCCCCCGGCGGGCGTTGTCGTTTCGGGAGTGGGAGCGGACGGACGGCCCGTCAGCCGGCGAGGCCGAGAAGCTCCAGCGCGCCGCCGAGAAGGACGGTGGCGCCGGCCGCCGAGAAGCGCGGCTCGACATCCTCCGCCTCGTTATGGCTGACGCCGTCGCGGCAGGGCACGAAGATCATCCCGGCCGGGGCGACGCGGGCAAGGAACAGCGCATCGTGGAAGGCGCCGGAAACGAGACGCCGCGAGGCGAGCCCCGCCTTCGCCGCCGCCGTCTCGACGGCACGGATCATCTCCTCGGCGAAGGCGAGCGGCGCCATGTCGAAGCGCACCGCCACCCGGGCCGTGCAATCCTGCGCCGTCGCGGACGCGGTGCAGACGTCCCGCACCTCGGCTTCGATCGCGGCAAGGCGCCCCGCATCCGGGTGCCGGATGTCGACCGAGAAACTCACGCGCTCCGGCACGGCGTTGATCGAGCCCGGCTCGGCGCGGATGCGCCCGACCGTCAGCCGCGCCGCCGGGTCCTCCGGCATCACCCGCGTCTGAAGATGGTGCAGCGCCGCCACCGCCGCCACCATCGGGTCGCGGCGGAAGGCGAGGGGCGTCGTGCCGGCATGAGCGGCGGCGCCCTCCATCGTCACTTCGAGCCAGCGCGTGCCCTGGATCGCCGAGACCGCGCCGATCGGCACGTCTTCGCGCTCCAGCACCGGTCCCTGTTCGATATGGAGTTCGAGATAGGCGGCGACCGGCGTGCCGAGCGGGCGCATCGCCACTTCCGGCAGCGCGGCGAGCGTCGCCGCCAGTTCCTCGCCCAGCCGCGCGCCGTCGGGCGCGCGGGCCTCCAGCCATTCCGGCGCGAGGCGCCCCGCCGCGAAGGCCTGCGAGCCGAGACAGCCGGGGGAGAAGCGGCTGCCTTCCTCGTTCGTCCAGGCGACCAGCTCCACCGCGCGCGGTGTCGCGAGACCCGCATCCTCCAACGCTTCCAGCAGCTCGAAGGCGGCGAGCGTGCCGAGCGCGCCGTCGAAGCGGCCGCCCGTCGGCTGCGTGTCGAGATGGCTGCCGACGAGGAGCGGCGGCAGGCCGGAATCGGCGCCCTCGCGGCGGACGAAGAGATTGGCCGCCGCGTCCTGGAACAGGGCGAAGCCGCGCGCCCGCGCCAGCCGCGCGAGCAGGGCGCGGGCGGCGCGGTCGCCTTCCGTCAACGCCTGCCGGTCGACGCCGCCCTTCGCCGTCCGGCCGATGGCGGCGAAGGCCGCCAGCCGGTCCAGAAGCCGTTCGGGCCGGATCGCCGGCAGCGGAGTCATCGCCGCAGTCCGGCGACGAAGCGCTTCACGCGGTCGGGATCGACGGCGTTCCACCAGACGCCGTCATGCTTCAGCGAGCTGGCGACGATGACGCCATCGGTGATGGCGAGGATGTCGTTGGCGTTCTCGGGCGTCACGCCGCTGCCGACCAGGGTCGGCAAGCCCGAGGCCTCCCTGATCATCTGGATATAGCCGAGATCGGCCGCATGGCCGGTGCGCTGGCCGGTGGCGATCACCACATCGGCGTCGAAGAAGACGAGGTCTTTCACCTGCTCCTCGACCGGGCGGTCGGCGACGATGGCATGGGCGCCGTGCTTCACATGGGCGTCGGCGAAGATGCGCACGCCCTTCGCCCGCAGCTGCGCGCGATAGCGCATGGCGCGCGCCGCCTCGCCCTCAACGAAGCCCTCGTTCGCCACATAGGCATTGGCCCATTGGTTGACGCGGACGAAGGCCGCGCCGGCGGCGCTGGCGATGGCGAGCGCCGGGATCGCGGCATTGGCGAGGACGTTGACGCCGATCGGCCGGCCGAGCTCGCGTCGGATGCGGTCGGAGACGACGGCCATGTGGGCCGCCGTTTCCGGGCCGATCGCGTCGGGCTTGGCGAAGGGCACGTCGCCGTGATTCTCGACGATCACCCCGTCGCAACCGCCTTCGAGATAGGCGCGCGCGTCGGCGAGGCCCTGGGCGTAGATCGCCTCGACGCTTTCCCCATCGAAGCGCGGGGCGCCGGGCAGCGGCAGGAGATGGACGACGCCGATCACCGCCTTTGTCCGGCCGAAGATCGCGCGGATCGTGTCGGCGCCGGCGCGTCCGATGGGTTGGCTCGCCATGGTCAGCCCCTGTCTTCGGTCGCCCAGGCGAGCATGGCGCCGAAGAGCTTGGCATAGCCCTCCCAGCGGATGAAATCGCCCGGCAGCCAGTGCGGGCCGACATCGGAGGTCCAGACCACGGTGCGGCCCTTGCCATGGGTGCCGGTGACGAGGAGCGGCAGGGCGCCGTATTCGTCGGAGACCGTGGCCAGCACCTCCGCCCCGTCCTTCAGTTCCACCTCGTTGAAGCCGAGAAGCACCGGCCAGTCGGTGCCGAGGCCCTTAAGGATCGGATGGCTTCCCGTGCCGGTGACGACCGGGGTGAAGCCCTCCGGCACCTCGACGCGGTCATCGACGGGCAGGCAGCGCACCGGCAGGACGTCCTCCACGGCGGTCTTGCGATAGCGCGCCCCGCCATTGATGCCCTGGAAGGAGTAGTAGCCGCCGAACATCAGGAGCGCCCCGCCCCCGGCGACGTAGTCGCGGATGAGCTTCAGGCGGTTCGGCGTCACCTTCGAATGGATCCAGGTGTCGGGATGGAGGAGGAGCGTGTTAGCCCCGATATCCGACAGGACCACGGCGTCATAGGCCGAGAGCGCCTCCAGCGTCTGCGGGAAGTCGCGCTGCGCCTGATGGGCGGGCATGAAGGTGATGTCGAAGGGGCTGCCCTTCAGCGCGGCGAGGAGCTCGTCGGCCCCCTGGTGATAGGTCACGGTCGGGAACTGGTCGAAGCCCTTGATATGGGTCGCGGTGGAAACCCAGGACTCGCCGGCCAGCAGAACCTTCTTGGTGCTCATGTCGTCTCTCGTGATGGATAAGGAGGTCAGGCGGCCGAGAAGACCGCGCGCGGATTGTCGACCATCATGCGGTCGATCACGGCATCCTGGACGCCGTGGCGCCGCAGGCGCGGCACGAAATGCCGCAGGATATGGGCATAGCCGAAGCCGCCGAAGCGGGTCAGCATCATCTTCAGGAACACGTCCTGGCTGAGCAGCAGGCGGTCGGCGAAGCCGGCATCGACGAGCGCGCGGATCGCCCGCGCGTTCTCCTCGTCGGAGGGCGACTGCGCGTCCTGGTCGGCATAGTAATAGTCCATGCCGATCATGTCATATTCCAGGAAGGCGCCGCGCTCGGCCAGACTCGTCTGGTAGGGCAGGTCGTCATGGCTCGGATTCATGTGGCAGAGCACGGTGTGCCTGAGATCGGCGCCCTCGGCCTCCACGATGTCGAGCACCTCGTGCGCGAGGCGCTCCCAGCCGGGCAGGTGGATGGAGAGCGGCACGCCGGTGCGGGCGGACGCCCTGGCCGAGGCGGTGAGGGACTTCCTCTCCTCCGGCGTGAAGTCCTTCGAGACGCCGACCTCGCCGATGATGCCGGCCATGATCTCCGGCTTCTCCGCGCCGCCGCCGACATCCTGGACGATGAGCTCGGCGACCTCGTCCACATCCATGGCCTTCAGCCATTCGGGATGGCTGAATTCGAGATAGAAGCCCGAGCCCATCACGATCTTCGGCCCGCCCATCCGGGCGATGCGGCGCAGCTTCTCGGGATCGCGGCCGATGCCGAAATTGGTGGGATCGACCACGGTCGTCCCGCCGAGCGCCTGGAAGAGCTTCAGTTCGGAGAGAGCGAGGTCGGAATCGGTCAGCGAGACATTGTCCCGGTTCATATACGGGTTCATCCGCAATTCGCCGATGATCTCGATCCGGACCGGTCCCTCGTTCAGCACCGGGTCCGGCGGATGGCAGGGACAGCGCCAGGCCTTGGCGCCGTCGATCAGGATATGCTCGTGCATCAGCGTCACGCCCATCTCGGCGACGGGCAGCGGGCCTTCCACCGTCATGACATGGCCGGAGCGGACGCCGATGCCGAGGGCGGCGTCGCGGGCGCCGGGAGGCTGGAAGTCGAGCGCCATCGCGTCAGACCTTTCGCGCGCCGCCGCGGAACAGGCGGAAGTTCAGCCAGATCGCGACGAGGATGATGCAGCCGGTGATGATCGGCGTGAGGAAGGGCGACATATGCGACAGGATGAGGCCGTTGGCGATCACCGAAACGGTGAGGGCGCCGAGAACCGTGCCGACCATCGTGCCGCGCCCGCCGAAGAGCGAGGTGCCGCCGAGGACGACCGCCGCGATGACGTCGAGCTCGAAGCCCTGGCCGGAATTGGACGAGCCCGAGCCGAGCCGGCCGGCGAGGACGATGCCGGCGAGCGCCGCCGCCGTCGAGGACAGGACATAGACCATGAGAAGCGTGCGGCGCGTGTCGATGCCGGCGCGGCGCACCGCCTCCTTGTTGGCGCCGATGCCCGTCACGTAGCGGCCGAAGCGGGTGCCGTTGAAGGTGAGCGTCGCGGCGAGCAGGGCGGCGACGGCGATCCAGGCCGGGATCGGCACGCCAAGGAACCAGCCGCGCCCCATGGTGACGAAGGGGCTGTCCGGCGCGATCGGGATCGAATAGCCGCCGGTGACGAGCAGCGCCACGCCCCGGATCACCGACAGGCCGGCCAGGGTGACGATGAAGGCGGGGATGCCCTCATAGGCGATGAAGAAGCCCTGGAGCGCGCCGATCGCGGCACCCAGCGCCAGCATGGCGAGGATCACGACAGGCCAGGGCACGCCCATCTGGAGAAGGGCCGCCGACAGGGCGCAGACGATGGCGAGGACCGAGCCCACCGACAGGTCGATGCCGCCGGTGGTGATCACCAGCGTCATGGCGGCGGCGACGATGAGGAGCGGCGCCGCCTGCCGGACGATGTTGAGAAGGTTCGGCGCCGTCAGGAAGGCGTCGGTCGTGAAGGTGAAGAGCAGGCAGACGGCCACGAAGAAGATCGCGATCGAGCCGACGCTGCCATTGGCCATGAAGCGGTCGTGCAGCGTCGCCTTGCGCACCCGCGCATTCGCCGCCGGGGCATGGAGCGGCGCGTCGCCGGTGGTGAGGCCGGTGGTGGGGCTCATGGGCGGGCTCCCTCGATGTCGGCCGCGCCGTGCCGGGCCGAGCGCGCCGCGAATTTCCGTCCGACGATGAGGTTCACGACCTCCTCGATATTGGTGTCCGCCACATGGCGCTCGGCGACGTTGCGGCCCTCGTACATGACCTGGATGCGATCGCAGACGAGGAAGAGGTCCTGAAGGCGATGGGTGATGAGGATCACGCTGACGCCGCGCGCCGATACGGTGCGGATGAGATCCAGCACCGCCTCGACCTCCGCGACGGCCAGCGCCGCCGTCGGCTCGTCCATGATCAGCACCTTCGGATCGAAGGAGGCGGCGCGGCCGATGGCGATCGACTGGCGCTGCCCGCCGGAGAGGTTCTCGACCTTCAGCCGCGTGTCGGCGATGACGATGCCGAGCTTCTCCAGCATCGCCTTCGCCTCGTCATGCATGCGGCGCTTGTCGAGAAGGCGGACGCCGCCGAGGCTCTTCACCGGCTCGCGGCCGAGGAAGATATTGCCGGCGACATCCACGGTGTCGCAGAGCGACAGGTCCTGATAGACCATCTCGACATGGGCGGCCCGCGCATCGGCGGGCGAGGCGAAGCGCACCTCGCGGCCATCGATCTCGATCGTGCCGGAATCGGGCACGACCGCGCCGGACAGGACCTTCGACAGCGTCGACTTCCCGGCGCCATTGTCGCCGACGAGGCCGAGCACCTCGCCCGGCGCCAGCCAGAGATCGACCTCGGCAAGGGTCTGGATCGGCCCGTAGCGTTTCGAGATGCCGGTCATCCGCACGCGGTCGGGAGGCGTTGCGCTCATGCTCAGGTCTCTCTGCAAGGGGAGGGTTCGCGCCCGTCCCTCTCCCGAGCCGGGAGAGGGTGGCTGCGAAGCAGCCGGGTGAGGGAGCCGTGGGGCGTCCGCTTTCGCGGCGAGGCGCCCCGTCGCTCCCTCATCCGCCTGCCGGCACCTTCTCCCGGCTCGGGAGAAGGAGGCTCGTGCGGAAAGGGCGGCGTTACTTGAACATGCCCCGGAACTGATCGACATTCTCCTTGGTGACGATCGTCACCGGCACGTTGATGATCGGCTCGACCTTGCCGCCCTTCTTGAGCGTCGAGAGCGCCTCGACGGCGGCCTTGCCCTCGCCGGCCGGGTCCTGCTGCACGACGGCGGCGACCCAGCCTTCGTCGATGCCCTTTACCGCCTGGGCGGTGAGGTCCCAGCCGAAGACCTTGACGTCGCTCTGGCGGCCCTGGCTCTCGACCGCCGAGACCGCGCCGATCAGCGCCGGCTCGCCGGTGGCGTAGAGGGTCGTCATGGTCGGATTGGCGGTCATCAGGTTCTCGGCCGCGCCGAGCGCGACGTCCTGCACGTTCTGGCCGTCCACCGTGTCGAGGAACTTCACCTTGGCGCCGCTGGCGGCGACCGCCTGCTTGAAGCCGTCGAGGCGCTGGTTCTGGATGAAGGAGTTCAGCGCGCCGATGACGCCGACGCTCGCCTCGCCCTTCATCTCCTTCTTCACGTAATCGGCATAATGCTGGCCGATCAGCGCGCCGGCCTTGGTGTTGTCGACGCCGACGAAGGCCACGTTGTCGCCGTCCGGGATCTGCGCGTCGATCGCGATCACCGGGATGCCGGCCTTCTTCGCCTCGGTGACGGCCGGCTTCACGCCGTTCACGTCGATGGCGACGAGGATGATGCCGTCCACCTTCTGTGTCACGTAATTCTCGATCGCGGTGTTCTGGGCGGCCGGCACGTTGTTGGCGTCGAAGATCACGAGATCGGCGCCGGCGGCCTTGGCGGCGGCCTTCGCGCCGTCGTTGATCTGGTTGAAGAACAGAGCCTGCTGATTGATCGTCACGAGTGCGAAGGTCTCGGCCCGCGCCGCCGCCGTGCCGAGCGCGGCGGCGAGGCTGAGCGCGGCGACGCCGAGGCCGAATTTCGTGGAGAGACGCATTTCGATTCCCCTCTTGCGATCCTGCCCGGCAGCGGGCGCCGCGCCGTCCTGGCGCGAGGGGGAGCATTCAAGAGACTTGAATTTATGTCAAGCGAATTGCCGAAGTTTCGATCGCTTTTTGCTTTGCACAAGTTTTCGGCGGATCGTGCTGGGATCTTGTGCGGTGCGTGATGAATTCTTGAGCCGAGCGCGTCAGAAGGTCGGTGGCGTGTTCACCCAGAAGATGCTCGCGGGCACGTCGCCGGCATTGCGGTAGTGATGCGGGCGTTCGGAGCGGAAGGCGAAGGAATCACCTGCCTTGATGAGAAAGGACTGGTCGTCGACGATGAGTTCCACCGTGCCGGCGATCACATAGCCGACCTCCTCGCCGGCATGGCTGATCGGCCCGGCGCTGGTGCCGCCGCGGCCGATATGGTGGATGTTGCATTGCAGGAGATGGCCGGCGGAATAGGGGATCACCCGTTCCAGCGCGACGCCGTCGCCTTGGCGCAGCGGGTCGAGGGCGATCAGCGGGCGCTGTCCGGCCCGGAAGATGATGCCCTCCTCGTCGTCCGTTTCCTCGAACATCCGGCCGATATTGGTTTCGAGCACTTCCACCAGCCGATGCAGCATCGGCAGGGAGGGCGAGGCCTTGCCGTTCTCGACCTTCGAGAGCAGGCTTTCAGAGCAGCCGGCGGCGAGCGCCACTTCTTTCAGCGTCATCCCTTGCGTCTGACGGGCGAGCTTCAGCCGGAGGCCGAGCTTGGCGCCGTTGTCGTTCAGCTGCTTCGGCGATCGAGGAGAGGTTTCCGACACGCGGGGCGGACTCCGAGCGGCGGCCGACACGGGTCGGCCGCGATTGTGACTCCCTGATTGAACACCATGAAAGAGACTTGAATGCAATTCCCGCGCGTTCGATCGGGATGCGGTTCGCGTTCAGGCGGCGCGGCGATCCGCGATGCCGAGCGCCAGCGCGAGGCCGGCAAGGGCCAGCGCGCCGGTGAGGCCCACCACCGCCGGCCAGCCGCCATGTTCCCAGAACCAGCCGCCGACCGAGCCGGTGACGCTGGAGCCGACATAGTAGAACAGGAGATAGAGCGAGGCCGCGTGGCTCTTCGAGGCGCCGGCGAGTCGCCCGACCCAGCCGCTCGCCACCGAATGGGCGGTGAAGAAGCCGATCGTCACGAGAACGATGCCGGCGGCGATGAGCGGCAGCGGCGCCAGCAGCGTCAGGAGAATGCCCGCCGCCATCAGCGCCAGTCCCGCCGCCAGAGCCGGGCGCCGGCCGAAGCGGTCGGCGAGACCGCCGGCCAGCGAAGAGGCGAACATGCCGAAGCCGTAGACGAGGAAGATCAGGCTGATCGCCGTCTGGCCGAGACCGTAGGGCGGCTCGGACAGCCGGAAGCTCGCATAGTTGAAGAGGGTGACGAAGACGCTCGTCAGCACGAAGCCGACCCCGTAGAGGCGAAGGAGCGGGCGGTGGCGCAGAAGCGTGCCCCAGGTCGCGGCATGATGGCGGGCATCGAGGCCGCGCCGCGCGACGAAATTGCGCGAGGCCGGCAGGAGGAGGGCGAAACCGACCGCCGCCGCGAGATCGACCAGGCCGAGCAGCGCCATGGCCGTCTGCCAGGAGGCGATCTCGGTGAGAACGCCCATGCCGACCCGGCCCATCATCGCGCCGAAGGCGGTGCCGGCGACATAAAGGCCCATCGAGCGGCCGAGATGGCGCGGATCGATCTCCTCGGCGAGATAGGCCATGGCGACCGCCGGCACGCCGCCGAGCACCAGCCCTTCCAGGGCGCGCGCCGCCAGGAAGGCATGCCAGTTCGGCGCGAGGGCCGCGACGAAATTGAGGATCGCCGCCGCCGCCATGGAGGCGAACATCAGCCCGCGCCGCGGCACGGTCTGCGACAGGGCGCCGGCGAGAAAGATCGCGAAGGCGAGGAAGCCCGTCGTCAGCGACAAAGCGAGGGCGCTTTCCGCCGGGCCGATGGCGAAGCTGCGGGCGAATTCCGGCAGGAGCGGCTGCACGCAATAGAGCAGCGAGAAGGTCGAGAAGCCGGCGAGAAACAGCGCCAGCCCGACGCGCCCGTAGTCGCGGCTGCCGCGCTCGATCCAGACCGGCGGCGCGAGCGGCGCGGACGGACGGGCGGGGGAATGGGTGGCGGAGAGGCTCATGGCCCGTTCGAGATAACGGTGCGGGAGCCTTCGGTCTAATATATGATGCAGGCGATCATGATCGCTTTTGGATATGGCTCATGGAGCTGCGGCATCTTCGCTATTTCCTTGCCGTCGCCGAGGAGGGCAATTTCACCCGCGCGGCGGCGCGGCTCGGCATCGGCCAGCCGCCGCTCAGCCAGCAGATCCGCGATCTCGAGACGGAGATCGGCGCTCCGCTCTTCCATCGCGTGCCGCACGGGGCGGAGCTGACGGAGGCGGGCCGGGCCTTTCGCGCCGGCATCCAGCGCATCCCGGAACAGGTGGCCGGCGCGATGCGCGACGCCCAGCGCGCGGCGCGCGGCGAGACCGGCTCGCTGCGGATCGGCTTCGTCGGATCGACGGCGATCAGCCCGCTCTTTCCCGGCATCATCCGCGCCTTTCGCCGCGCCTATCCGGCGGTGGCGCTGACGCTCGCCGAGCGCAATAGCGCGGCGCTCGGCGAGGCGGTGAAGGACGGCAGCCTCGACATCGCCTTCCTGCGGCCGGACGCGCTCGATCTCGGCGGGCTGACCGTGCATCCGCTGGCCGACGAGGAGATGGTGGCGGCGCTGCCGGCGAACCATCCGGCGCTCGCCGAGCGCGACGACGGCATGATCGACCTCCTGCGCCTGAAGGACGATCCCTTCATGCTCACCCCGCGCTCCAACGGGCCGACGGTCTTCGACGCGGCGGTGGCGGCTTGCCGGGCGGCCGGCTTCGAGCCGATCCTCGGCCAGGCGGCGCCGCAGATGAATTCGCTTCTGATGCTGGTCGCGGCCGAGCTCGGCGTCTCGATCGTGCTCGCCTCGCTCCGGCAGGTGTCGCTGCCGGGCGTCGCCTTCCGCGCCATCGCCGACGCGCGGCCGGTGGCGCGGCTCGCCCTCGTCCATCCGAAGGCGATGAGCCCCGCCATCCGCAACTTCGTCGCCGCCGCGCTGCACCGGCGCGGCGGGGAGGGGGCCGGACGCGAGGTCCGGCCGGCCTGACTTAAATCCCCATCTCGATCTGCATCTTCACCTCGCCCTTCGGCGCCCCGGCGGCGATCTCGAAGGCCTTGACGCTTTCGGCGAAGGGGAAGACGCGGGTGATCAGCGACGAGACGTCGATGGCGCCGGAGGCCAGCATCTCGACGCAGCGCGGGAAGACATGGGCATAGCGGAAGACATGCTCGACCCGCGCTTCCTTCAGCATCGCGGCCGAGACGTCATAGGCGGCGGGATGCAGCGGAATGCCGACGAAGACGACGGCACCACCCGGGCAGAGCGGCTCGAAGATATTGGCGATCGCCCGTTCCGAGCCGGCGCATTCGTAGATGACGTCGGCGCCCCAGCCGGCCGTCTCGCGCTTCACGGCACTGGCGAGATCCTGCTGGGTGACGTTCACCGTGGACACGGCGCCGAGCTTGGCGGCGATGGCGAGCTTGGTGTCGTCGACATCCGAGACGATGACGCGCGCCGCGCCGGCGGCGAGGGCGGCGAGCACCGTGACGAGGCCGATCGGCCCGGCGCCGATCACCACCGCCACATGGCCGGGCGCGCCTTTCGCCTTGGTCGCGGCATGGACGCCGACGGCCAGCGGCTCGACCATCGCGCCGGCGGCGAAGGAGACGCTGTCCGGCAGCTTGAAGGTGAAGGCCTCGGGATGGACGACGCTGGAGCGCAGGACGCCATGGACCGGAGGCGTCGCCCAGAAGCGCACGGCGGGATCGAGATTGTAGAGGCCGAGCCGCGTCGCGCGCGAGGCGGGATCGGGAATGCCCGGCTCCATGCAGACCCGGTCGCCGACGGCAAGGCTCGTCACGTCGGAGCCGATCTCCGTCACGATGCCCGAAGCCTCGTGGCCGAGGATCATCGGCTCCTTCACGACGAAGGGGCCGATGGCGCCATGGGTGTAGTAGTGGACGTCCGAGCCGCAGATGCCGACGGTGTGGATCGCGATCCGCACGTCGCGCGGGCCGAGCACCTCGTCGAGCTTGAACTCGCGCAGGCTGAGCCTGTCCTTGGCTTCCAGCACCAGCGCGCGGGGATCGTCGCTCGGGGCGGACGGTTTCAGCAGGGCCGACATGGCTTTTCTCCCTCCGGGCGCCTCTCCCGCGCCCTTTCGTTCCAGTGTCTAACAAGCGCCGTCGCGGCGTGCGGCGTCAATCCTCGACGAGAATCGTTCCCGCGACATCGATGCCGAAGCCGGTGAGGCCGACATAGGCGCGCTCGCGCGTTGCGAGCACGGCGATGGAGCGGACCTTCAGGTCGCGCAGGATCTGCGCCCCGACGCCGATCTCGCGCCAGCGCTGCTGGCGGGCCTTGGCGCTCGCATGGCGCTCGCCGTCGCCGGGCGGCGCCGGGGTCGCGCCGGCCGGCGGCGTCTCGAAATCGTCCACCTGCGGCTGGCGCAGCAGCATCAGCACGCCGCGCCCCTCGGGCTTCAGGGCGGCGACGGCCGCCTCCACCCAGTTCCGCTCGCGGGCGCCGCGCCCGAAGAGATCGGCGATCGGCTGTTCGCGATGGATGCGCGTCGGCACCCGCTCGGCCCCGGCCACCTCGCCGAACACGGCGACGACATGCTGCATCGGATCGAAGGGCGTCTCGTAGACGCGCACTCGCGCCTTCAGGCCGGCGATCGTCATCGCCTCCTCGCCCCGGCAGGTGACGAAGCTCTCGCGCCGGATGCGCCAGGAAATGAGGTCCTCGATGGAGACGATCGGCAGCCCGTGCTCGCGGGCGAAGGCGACGAGCTCGGGCAGGCGCTTCACCGTGCCGTCGTCGTTCACCACCTCGGCCAGGACGCCGACCGGCGGCAGGCCGGCGAGACTTGCAAGATCGATGCCCGCTTCCGTGTGGCCGGACCGGGTGAGGACGCCGCCCTCGCGCGAGATCAGCGGAAACATGTGGCCGGGACGCAGGAAGTCGGTGGCGACGGCATTGTCGTTGGCGAGCGCCCGGGCGGTGTTCGCCCGCTCGTCCGAGGCGATGCCCGTCGTCATGCCGACGCGGTAGTCGACCGAGACGGTGAAGGCGGTGCGCATCGGATCGAGATTGTTGGCGACCATCGGCGGCAGGTGCAGCCGCGCCGCGCGCTCGCCGGTCATCGGCACGCAGAGGATGCCGCTCGTATGCCGGATCATGAAGGCCATGGTCTCCGGCGTCGCCTTCGACGCCGCCATGATCAGGTCGCCCTCGTTCTCGCGGTCGGTGTCGTCCACGACGACGACGAGCTCGCCCCGCCCGATCGCCGCCACGGCGTCGTCGATCGTATCGAGTTCGAATTCCATCGGCGCGATCCTCTGTCTCGGCGAGCGGAATATCAGACCGGACGGTCCGGTCAAACGGTGCCGGACTCAGCCCCGGCCGCGATAGGGCGGCACGCCCTGGTCGGGCAGGAAGACGCCCTCCGGCGGCGCGCCGGTCTGCCAGAACACGTCGATCGGAATGCCGCCGCGCGGGTACCAGTAGCCGCCGATGCGCAGCCAGAGCGGCTGCGTCGCCTCGACGATCCGCCGCCCGACCATGGTCGTGCAGCTTTCGTGGAAGGCGCCGTGATTGCGGAAGCTCGTGAGGAAGAGCTTCAGCGACTTCGATTCGACCAGCCGTCGGTCGGGCGCGTAGTCGATGACGAGATGCGCGAAGTCCGGCTGGCCGGTGACGGGGCAGAGCGAGGTGAATTCCGGGCAGGCGAAGCGCACGATGGTCGGCGGCCCGGCGGGGCGTTCGAAGGGCACGGTCTCGAGCACCGCTTCCTCTGGCGAAGCGGCCGGGCGCGCCTCGGCGCCGAGCTGGCTGAGATGGAGATCGTCGGTCATGGGTCGGTCTGTCCCGGCATTTCGAGGGCGGGAAGGGCCGGCACGGCATCGGCCACTTCGTTGTAGCCGCCCCATATCATCTCCAGCGCCACGAAGAGAATGACGAGGAGGCCGAGCCAGGCGACGAAGCGGAAGCGCTGGAGGAGCCGCGCGATGAGGCTCGCCGCGACGCCCATCAGGACGACGGAGATGAGAAGGCCGACGACGAGGACGCTCGGATGGTCGCGCGCCGCCCCGGCGACGGCGAGGACATTGTCGAGCGACATCGAGACATCGGCCGCGACGATCTGGAGAAAGGCGGTGCGGAAGCTCTTGTGCCCCGCCGCCTTCGCCTCCCGCTCCACCGCCTTCGTATCGACGCCGCCGGCACGGATCTGGCGGAACATCCGATAGGCGACGTAGAGGAGCAGCAGGCCGCCCGCGAGGGTGAGGCCGATGATGTCGAGAAGCTCGACGGCGACGAGCGCCAGGGCGATGCGGATCACCACCGCCGCGCCGATGCCCCAGAGGATGACGCGGGCGCGCCGCGACTCCTCCACGCCCGCCGCCGCCATGCCGACGACGACGGCGTTGTCGCCGGCGAGCGCCACGTCGATCAGCAGAACCTGAAGGAGCGCCGCGCCTTCCGCCGCCCAGAATGTCTCGTCCACGCGCGATCCCCGCCGCCCGGCGCCCGTGTCGCGGGCGAAGCGGGCTGCGTCGCTGACCGGAACGGTGAGGCCTCGCCTCTGTGATAGGACGCAAGGCTCGGAAGGCGAGCGCCGCCCGCGCCTTGATTTGGTCGCGGCGGGGCGCCACCCTCGAAAGTCGTTCCAGACGTGGTCGGGAGGCCACCGTTTCGATGTCTCATGCCCCATTCGCGCCCGACGAGGCGGCCGGGATCGTGGCCGGCCTGAAGGATCTGGAGGGTCCGCTTCTGCCGATCCTCCATGCGATCCAGGCGCGCTTCGGCCATGTGCCGGAGGCGGCCATCCGGCTCGTCGCGGCCGAGCTCAATCTCAGCCGCGCCGAAGTGCACGGCACCATGTCCTTCTATCACGACTTCCGCGCCGAGCCCGCCGGCCGGCGCGTCGTGAAGGTCTGCCGTGCCGAGGCCTGCCAGGCGCGGGGCGGCGCGGCGGTGGAGGCGGCGCTCGCCGCCTCGCTCGGACTGCCGGTCGGCGAGACCTCGCCCGACGGCCGGGTGAGCCTCGAGGCCGTCTATTGCCTCGGCCTCTGCGCCATCGGACCGAACGCGCTCGTGGACGGGCGGCCGGTGGCGCGGCTCGACCCGGCGAAGGCGGCGCGGCTCGCGGCGGAGGCGCTGTCGTGACCCGCCTCTTCCTGCCGCTCGACACCTTCGCCGTCGCCTGCGGGGCGGACGAGATCGCGGCTGAGCTGCGCGAGGCTGCGGCGGCGCGGGGGCTGGAGATCGAGATCGTCCGCACCGGCTCGCGCGGCATGGCCTGGCTGGAGCCGCTGCTGGAGGTCGAGACGCCGGAAGGGCGCATCGGCTACGGCCCGGTCGAGCCGGGCGAGGCGGCGGCGCTTCTCGATGCCGGGCTCCTGCGGGGCGGGGCGCATGAGAAGCGCATCGGCCGGCCGGAGGACCAGCCCTTCCTCGCCCGCCAGACGCGCCTCACCTTCGCCCGTTGCGGCGTGATCGATCCCCTGTCCCTCGCCGACTATCGCGCCCATGGCGGGCTTGGCGCGCTCGAAGCCGCGCTCGCGATGGCGCCGGGGGCGATCGTTGCCGCCGTCATCGAATCCGGCCTGCGCGGCCGGGGCGGCGCCGGCTTTCCGACCGGCGTGAAATGGAAGACCGTCGCCGAGGCCGTGGCGGACCGCAAATATATCGTCGCCAATGCCGACGAGGGCGACAGCGGCACCTTCGCCGACCGCATGATCATGGAGGGCGATCCCTTCGCCCTGATCGAGGGCATGGCGATCGCCGGCCTCGCCACCGGCGCCGCGAAGGGCTTCGTCTATTTGCGCTCGGAATATCCCGTCGCGATCCGGGTCTTCGGCGCGGCGCTGGAGGCGGCGCGGCGCGGGGGCCTCCTCGGCGCCTCGCTGCTCGGCTCGGGCCAGGCCTTCGACATCGAACTGCGCGTCGGCGCCGGCGCCTATGTCTGCGGCGAGGAGACCTCGCTTCTCGAAAGCCTGGAAGGACGGCGCGGGCAGGTGCGCGCCAAGCCGCCGCTGCCGGCGATGAAGGGCCTCTTCGGGCGCCCGACCGTCATCAACAACGTGCTGACACTCGCCTCCGTGCCGGCGGCGCTCGGCGACGCGGCGGGCTACAAGGAGCTCGGCACCGGGCGCTCGCGCGGCACGATGCCGATCCAGATCGCCGGCAATGTCCGCTTCGGCGGGCTGTTCGAGGCGCCCTTCGGCCTGACGCTCGGCGAGATCGTCGAGGAGATCGGCGGCGGCACGGCCTCCGGCCGCCCGGTGCGCGCCGTGCAGGTCGGCGGCCCGCTCGGCGCCTATTTCCCGCCGGCCCTCTTCGACACGGTCTTCGACTACGAGGCCTTCGCCGCCCGCGACGGGCTGATCGGCCATGCCGGCGTCACCGTCTTCGACGAGAGCGTCGACATGGCGGCGCAGGCGCGCTTCGCCTTCGAGTTCTGCGCCGAGGAATCCTGCGGCAAGTGCACCCCCTGCCGCATCGGCGCGGTGCGCGGACGGGAGGCGATGGAGCGGCTGATCGCCGGCGACCGGCCCGAATTCCAGCGCCGGCTGGTCGAGGATCTCTGCGAGACGATGAAGTTCGGCTCGCTCTGCGCGCTGGGCGGCTTCACGCCCTATCCGGTCATGAGCGCCCTGCGCCATTTCCCGGAGGACTTCGAAGGCGCGGCGCTGCGGGAGGCGGCGGAATGACGGCGTCCTTTCAGAAATGGGCGCGGCTCCCTCTCCCGAGCCGGGAGAGGGTGGCTGCGAAGCAGTCGGGTGAGGGAGCCGCAGGGCACCGACGTCGACGCCCGACGCTTCCCTCATCCGCCTGCCGGCACCTTCTCCCGGCTCGGGAGAAGGCCGCGGCTTCGACGCGCCGCGCCCTGCCAACCATCGAAGGGAGGATCACGGCATGAGCCTCGTTCGCGAGATCGACTACGGCACGCCGGCTTCGCGCGCGGAAGGCGAGGTGACGCTGTCGATCGACGGCTTCGCCGTCACCGTGCCGGAGGGGACCTCCGTCATGCGCGCGGCGCAGGAGGCCGGCATCGCCGTGCCGAAGCTCTGCGCCACCGACATGCTGGAATCCTTCGGCTCCTGCCGCCTCTGCCTCGTCGAGATCGAAGGGCGGAACGGCACGCCGGCCTCCTGCACCACGCCGGTCGCGCCGGGCATGCGCGTTTCGACCCAGACCGAGCGGCTGCAACGCCTGCGCCGGGGCGTGATGGAGCTCTATATCTCCGATCACCCGCTGGATTGCCTCACCTGCGCGGCCAATGGCGACTGCGAATTGCAGTCCCAGGCGGGGGCGGTCGGCCTGCGTGAGGTGCGCTACGGCGCGGGCGGGCAAACGCATCTCGACCAGGCGAAGGACGTCTCGAACCCCTATTTCCAGTTCGATCCGTCGAAATGCATCGTCTGCTCGCGCTGCGTGCGCGCCTGCGAGGAGGTGCAGGGCACCTTCGCGCTGACGATCGCCGGACGCGGCTTCGACGCCAAGGTCTCGGCGGGCCTCGCCTCCGACGACTTCTTCTCCTCCGAATGCGTCTCCTGCGGCGCCTGCGTCCAGGCCTGCCCGACCGCGACGCTGGAGGAGAAGGCGGTGGTCGCCATCGGCACGCCCGAACATTCGGTCGTGACGACCTGCGCCTATTGCGGCGTCGGCTGCTCGTTCAAGGCGGAGATGCGCGGCCAGGAGCTCGTGCGCATGGTGCCCTTCAAGGACGGCAAGGCCAATCGCGGCCATTCCTGCGTCAAGGGCCGCTTCGCCACCGGCTATGCGACCCATCCCGACCGCATCCTCCAGCCGATGATCCGCGAGCGCCATACCGATCCCTGGCGCACCGTTTCCTGGGAGGAGGCGATCGGCCATGCGGCGGCGAAGATCCGGGACATCCAGGCGCGCCACGGGCGTGGCGCCGTCGGCGCCATCTCCTCCTCGCGCTGCACCAACGAGGAGGTCTATCTCGTCCAGAAACTGGTGCGGGCGGGCTTTCGCAACAACAATATCGACACCTGCGCCCGTGTCTGCCATTCGCCGACCGGCTATGGCCTCTCCACCGCCTTCGGCACCTCGGCCGGCACGCAGGACTTCGATTCGGTCGAGGCGGCGGATGTCGTCCTCGTCATCGGCGCCAATCCGACGGACGGCCATCCGGTCTTCGCCTCGCGCCTGAAGAAGCGGCTGCGCCAGGGGGCGAAGCTGATCGTCCTCGACCCGCGCCGCATTGATCTCGTGCGCAGCCCGCATGTCGAGGCCGCCTTCCATCTGCCGCTGCGGCCGGGCACCAATGTCGCGTTGCTGACGGCGCTCGCCCATGTGATCGTCACCGAGGGGCTGGTGGACGAGGCCTTCGTGCGCGAGCGTTGCGACTGGGACGCCTTCCAGGACTGGGCGGCTTTCGTCGCCGAACCCGCCCGCGCGCCGGAAGCGGTCGAGGCGGTGATCGGCGTTCCGGCCGACCTCGTGCGCGGCGCGGCGCGGCTCTATGCGACGGGCGGCAACGGCGCGATCTATTACGGCCTCGGCGTCACCGAGCACAGCCAGGGCTCGACGGCGGTGATGGCCATCGCCAATCTCGCGATGGCGACCGGCAATATCGGCCGGCCCGGCGTCGGCGTGAATCCGCTGCGCGGCCAGAACAACGTGCAGGGCTCCTGCGACATGGGCTCGTTCCCGCACGAGTTCACCGGCTATCGCCATGTCGCGGGCGACGAGGTGCGCGCCACCTTCGAGAGCCTTTGGGGCGTGCCGCTCGATTCCGAGCCTGGCCTGCGCATTCCGAACATGTTCGACGCCTCGGTCGAGGGCACGTTCAAGGGGCTCTATGTCCAGGGCGAGGACATTCTCCAGTCCGATCCCGACACGCGCCATGTCGCGGCGGGCCTCGCCAATCTCGAACTCCTGATCGTGCAGGACCTCTTCCTCAACGAGACGGCGAATTACGCGACCGTCTTCCTGCCGGGCTCGACCTTCCTCGAGAAGGACGGCACCTTCACCAATGCCGAGCGGCGCATCAACCGCGTCCGCCGCGTGATGGCGCCGAAGAGCACCTATGCCGACTGGGAGGTGACGCAGCTCCTGGCACGGGCGCTCGGCATGGACATGGCCTATGCCCATCCCTCCGAGATCATGGACGAGATCGCGCGGGCGACGCCGAGCTTCGCCGGCGTCTCCTATGCGCTGCTGGACGAAAAGGGCTCGGTGCAGTGGCCCTGCGACGCGGCCCATCCGGACGGCTCGCCGATCATGCATGTCGACGCCTTCATGCGCGGCAAGGGCCGCTTCGTCGTCACCGAATACGTGCCGACGGACGAGCGGGTCGGCCCGCGCTTCCCGCTTCTCCTGACGACGGGGCGCATCCTGTCGCAATACAATGTCGGGGCCCAGACGCGGCGCACCGCCAATGTCGCCTGGCACGAGGAGGACCGCCTGGAGATCCATCCGCACGATGCCGAGGATCGCGGCCTGCGCGACGGCGACTGGGTGAAGCTCCAGAGCCGGGCTGGGGCGACGACGCTGCGGGCGAGGATCAGCGACCGCGTCGCGCCCGGCATCGTCTATACGACCTTCCACCATCCGCTGACGCAGGCCAATGTCGTCACCACCGACTATTCCGACTGGGCGACGAACTGCCCGGAATATAAGGTGACGGCCGTGCAGGTGGCGCCCTCCAACGGGCCGAGCGACTGGCAGGCGGATTATCGCTCGCTCGCCGAGGCGAGCCGGCGCGTCGCGACCGAGGCGGCGGAGTGACGGCTCCGCCCGATCTGCCCGCCCGCCGCCATGCCTCGCTCGTCTTTCGCGACGGGCGCTTCGAGGCCGGCGCCCGCGCCGTGCCGGAGGAGGTGGCGGTCGCGATCTCGATCGACGGCTCGACCCATGCCGTGATGATGGCGAGCCCGCGCGATCTCGTCGATCTCGGCCTCGGTCTCGCCCTCAACGAGCGGATCGTCGCCGATCGGAGCGAGATCGAGCGGATCGAGATCGTGGAGACGGAACTCGGCTTCGACTGCCAGATCCGGCTCGCGCCGGCACGGGGCGCGACCTATGTGGCCCGGCGGCGCCAGATGGCGGGGCCGGTCGGCTGCGGCCTTTGCGGCGTCGAATCGCTGGAACTCGCCGCGCCGCCGCTGCCCGTCCTCTCGGCGGAGATGCGCGTGCCGCCGGCCGCCCTGGTCGAGGCGGTGGCCGCCATGGGCCGGGCCCAGCGGCTCGGCCAGGAAACGCGCGCCGTCCATGCCGCCGGTTTCTTCGTGCCAGGGGAGGGGCTCCTCGTCCTGCGCGAGGATGTCGGCCGCCACAACGCGCTCGACAAGGTGGCCGGCCGTCTCGCGGAGCAAGGCGTTCCGGCGGCGGGCGGCATCGTCGCCATCACCAGCCGCGTCTCGGTCGAACTCGTCCAGAAATGCGCCGTGATGGGCGTGCCCGTGCTTGTCGCCGTCTCGGTGCCGACCGCGCTGGCGCTCGATCAGGCGGATGCCTGCGGCCTCACCCTCGTCGCCGTCGCGCGGGGCGGGGAATTCGAGGTCTTCACCCATCCGCGCCGCATCCTCGGCGCGGCGGCGAAGGACGGGGAGACGCGCGATGCAGGCTGACGACAAGCTCCTGCGCATGGCGAATCAGATCGCCATTTTCTGCGCCTCGAATCCGAGGGCGGAGGCGCGCGCCCCGGCGCTTGCCGAGCATATCAACAAGTTCTGGGACCCGCGCATGCGCGTGGCGCTGCTGGCTCTCGTCGAGGGCGGTCGGGCGACCGGATTGCATCCGCTCGTCGTCGAGGCTGCGCCCGCCATCCGGCCGCCATGCTAACACCTTGAATTCGTGCGACTAGCTTAAGGGCAAGCCAACAAAGCGACAGATTTGTAACGTTCCGTTCAGTATTCGCGTGCAACCTTCGCAAAAGCGTTTCAGACTGAGGGCGCGCTCAACTCGTTTGCGGGAAGCTGGATGAGCAGGATCGTGCAGATCGAGCAGTCTCGGGGTCATGGCATGCGGCCGGAGGCCGATGGTCCGGATCGGACCGAGGCGGCGCTCTTCGCCAGCGCGATGCTGCATCTGCCCTTCGGTTTCGCCGTCTACGATGCCGAGGATCGCCTCACCTTCGTCAACGACAGCTATGTCCGGCATCTCGGCCTGCCGCGCGAGGATGTGCGGATCGGGATCAGTTTTCTCGACGTCATCCGGGTCGGGCGCTGGTTCGGCCTCTTCGAGGGAATGAGCGACGAGGAGATCGTCGCCGACCGCCACCGCCGTCTGGCGGCGGGCGCCTTCGGCGGCGACAAGCAGCGGCCGGACGGACGGCGGATCCGCCTCCAGCATGTGCCGCTGCCCGGCGGCGGCTGGATGACGACCACCGAGGACGTCACCGAACAGCGCCTCGCCGAGGACCGCATCTTCCACATGGCGCTGCATGACGGGCTGACCGGGCTCGGCAATCGCCTGATGCTCCAGCACCGCTTCGACGAGGCCTGCCGGCGCCGGTCGGTCGAGGCCTTGCTCTATGTCGATCTCGACGGGTTCAAGGGCGTGAACGACCGCTACGGCCATGCCGTCGGCGACGAGGTGCTGCGCGCGGCGGCGGTCCGGATGTGCGATTGCGTCCGCGAGACGGATTTCATCGCCCGCTTCGGCGGCGACGAGTTCATCATCCTCCTGGCGCGGACCGAGCGCCATGACGGGCTGGAGCGCGTCGCGCTGCGGCTGCTCCGCGCCCTCGCCAAGCCCTTCGCCATCGGAGATTTCGACATCGATATCGGCGCGAGCATCGGTTCGGCCCGCTTCGGCGCCGAGGAGGCCGATCTCGACGCGATGATGAAGCGGGCGGACGAGGCGCTCTATCAGGCCAAGACCTACGGGCGCGGGCGCCACGTCACCTTCGAGCGCCGGTCCACCCCGGCTCCGGGCCGCGCGGCCGGCTGAGGCGACCGCGCC
Source organism: Aureimonas endophytica (assembly GCF_014642635.1). Classification (GTDB taxonomy): domain Bacteria; phylum Pseudomonadota; class Alphaproteobacteria; order Rhizobiales; family Rhizobiaceae; genus Plantimonas; species Plantimonas endophytica. The sequence goes on along the minus strand of NZ_BMIQ01000006.1, from coordinate 87,349 downwards.
TCAGGAGCGGCAGGCCTCCGTCTCGGCGAGGCCCGGACGGTCGAAGCGCAGGCCGAGAATGTACCAGGTGGTGGCGGCGAGCACGGTGGCCGTCGCGACGAGCGCCATGGGGCTCGGCACTTCGCCGAAGGCGAGGAACACCCAGAGCGGCCCGAGCACGACGTCGAGAAGGGTGATGAGGCTCGCCTCGCCGGACGGGATGTGGCGACCGCCGGTGAGGAAGAGGATATAGGCCAGCGCGTTGGTGGACAGGCCGAAGACGGCGAGGATCAGGAACTGGCCGGGCGTCGGCCAGGCCGCCGGCATCAGCGGCAGGGCGGCGAAGAAGCAGATCAGCGCCCCGGCGAGATTGACCGGCGCCATCGGCAGGCCCGGCTCGCGCCGCGCCAGAACGAGCATGAAGGAAAAGCCGAGCGTCATCACGAAGGCCAGCGCGTTGCCGCGCATGTCCGAGCCGCCGAGGGCGGTGACCGCCATCAGGGCGATGCCGCAGAAGGACAGGGCGCTGGCGATCACGACGCGCCGGCTCGGCCGCTCGCCGAGCCAGAGAAAGGCGATGCCCGCCGCGACGAAGGGCACGGTGGCGTAGATCGTCATGACATTCGCGACATCGGTGAGGGTCAGCGAGGCGACATAGGCGAACATCGACAGGGCCGCGACGGGAATCGCGACGAGCCCCGCCCGCGACAGGCCGGCGATCGCCCGGCCGGAACCGCGCCCATATTGCCAGAGCATGATCAGGAAGAGGCCGATCGCGCCGAAGAAGGAGCGCCAGCCGAGCACCGTCCACACGTCGAGATCGAGAAGGCGGACGAAGAAGCCGACCGAGCTCCAGAGGATCGTCGCGGCGAAGACGAGCACGAGGCCCCGCATCCGGTTCCGATCATCGCCCATGGCCGATTCGCTGTCCGCTGGCTGTCCTCGGCACGAGCTAGAACGGATCGGAAACATCGCGCTGGCGCATCTGCGACATGGTTCAGGAAAATTCCTCGGCGAGGACCGCGCGGTCGATCCCGGCGGCGCGCAGCGCCGCGAGCGCCAGGGCGGCGGGCTCGGCCGGCGGGCCGCGCGCCGGCAGGTCGAGAATGGCGAGAAGCGCGCGGCAGGCGGTAGCGGCGTCGGGCTTCGCCTCCGCGTCGCCCTCGCGCCGCGCCGCCTCCAGCATGGCGTGGAAACGCGCCTCGTAGGCTTGGCGAAGCGCGGCGAGGCGCTCGGCCTCCGCGCCCGCGTCGCGCGCGAGGGCCATGGGCGGCGGGCCGCGCCTGCCGTGCCGGGCGGCCGGCTCGGCGGCGAGCGCCGCGAGATGCGCTTCCGCCATGCGCTTCAGCCGCGTCGCGGCGCGCTCGCGCGGGGCGGCGGCCTCGCTGACGGCGCGGTCGAGATAGGCAAGGCCCCAGGCGGCGGCATCGAGATAAAGATCGCCCTTCGAGCGGTAATGGTGATAGACCAGCCCCTTGGTGGCGCCGAGGCGGCGGGCGACGTCGTCGATCGAGGCTTCCGCATATCCCTTCTCGGCGAAGATCTCGGCGGCGGCGCGGAGCAGCCCCGCGCGCGTCGCCTCGCCGGCGGGACTGAGGCGCTCCAGCCGCCCGCTCGCGAAGGCGGCGCGGCGCGCCGAAAGGCGGGGCGGGCGCGGCGAGGCTCTCGTCGTCTGGTCCATCTTTCCGAGACTCTCCCGAAGCGGGCTGGAGTGGACGGGGCGGGCGCCGCGATGTCAACAGGGCGATGATCGCCGAACAGGGGCCCGGCTCGCGCTGCGGCGCGGCGGGCGACGAGGAAAGGACGAAGCGGTTTGCCGAGCGATGCCACATTCGAGGCGCAACTCCGGGCGCGGTTGGTGCCCATCGAGGACTATCGCCGCCATCTGAACGCCGAGGCCTTCGTTTCCGACTGGCTCCTGGTCGACCAAGCGATGATCGACACCTTCGCGGCCGCGACGCGCGATCACCAGTTCATCCATGTCGATCCCGAACGGGCGCGGGCGGAGGCGCCCTTCGGCGGCACGATCGCCCATGGCTTCCTGACGCTTTCGCTTCTGTCGACGCTGGCCTTCGAGGCCTTGCCGGGGGTGGAGCGGACGCGGATGGGCATCAATTACGGCTTCGAGCAGGTGCGCTTCATCGCGCCGGTGAAGAGCGGCGCGCGGGTGCGCGGGCGCTTCCGGCTGATCGGCCTTGTCGAGCGCGCCGTCTCGCTGCAATCCTCCTGGGACGCGACGATCGAGATCGAGGGCGCGGCCAAGCCCGCCCTCACGGCGCATTGGACGACGGTGGCGGTGCTCGATCCGCCGACCGAATGAGAAGCGGACTGTTCGACATGAAACCTGCCGGCTGGCCGCGCGCCATTCTCTTCGATCTCGACGGCACCCTGGTCGACAGCGCGCCCGACATCCATGCCGCGCTGAACCAGACGCTGGAAAGCTATGGCGAGCCGCCGCTGACGCTGGAGGCGGTGACGAAGATGATCGGGCGCGGCGTGCCGGTCCTCATCGAGCGTGCCTATGCGGCCCTCGGCATCGAGATCGATCCGGCGACGCGCGACCGCGTCGCCGAGCGCTATACGAAGCTCTACGAGGCGCGCGCCACGGAACTGACCGTGCTGATGGCCGGCGTCTCGGATCTCTTGCGCGACCTCGCGGCGAAGGGCGTGCGGCTCGGCACCGTCACCAACAAGCCGGGCGCGGCGACGCGCACGGTGCTGGAGCATTTTGGCCTGCTCGACCTGATGGCGGTGGTGGTCGGCGGCGATGCCGGGCCGCCGCGCAAGCCGGAGCCCGGCCTCATCCTCCATGCCTGCCGGGAGCTCGGCATAGAGCCCGGCGAGGCGGTCTTCGTCGGCGACAGCGAGAACGACGTCCTCGCGGCGCGCGCCGCCGGCATGGCCGTCGTGGCGGTCGCCGGCGGCTATACGGAGCTGATGCCGGAAGCGCTCGGCGCCGATCGGGCGATCGATCGGCTGGAGGAGCTGCCGGCGGCGCTTCTCGCCCTTGCCGAAGGGGACGCTGCGCCCGACCTTTGACGCGAGGACGGACGCCCCGTCCGGCGCAAGAAGAGGAGGATCGCGGCGATGAGCGAACTGAACTACGAGATCGTCAAGCACGACGGCGGCTGGGCCTATAAGGTCGGCGACGTGTTTTCCGAGACCTTCCCGACGCATGACCATGCGCTGGCCGCGGCGCGCGACGCCGCCGAGCGCCAGGGCCTCGCCGGCGAGACGGACGGCATCTCCTGGCAGGACGCGGAAGGGCGCTGGCACGAGGAAGTGGCGGACGGCGCCGACCGGCCGGAAACCCATGTGGTGGACGGCGCCAAGCCGCACTGAGCCTTCGCTCGTGAGGATCAGGCCGTCTCGCCGGCGGCCTCCCGGCGCCGCGCTTCCAGCTCTTCGCTGTAGCGGCGCAGGAGATGGCTTTCGGTGAGAAGGCCGAGCACTTTGCGCGTCTTCGGATCGTCGACGACGGCGAGCGCCTCGCTCTCGGCCGCGTCGAAGAGGCGGCTCGCCTCGCGCGCGTTCATCTGCGGCAGCAGCATGAAGTCCTTGAAGCGCACGAGATTCTCGACCGTCGCGTCGAGATCGTCGATATCCTCCGAATAGGCGTCCGGCACGAGCACGATGCCGACATAGGCATCGGCGCGATCGGTGATGACGACGCGCTGCGTGGAACCCAGCGGGAACTCGCGGCGGAAGACCTTCAGCGCCGTGTCGATGGGCGCGGTGCGCAGGTCTCGCCGCATCATGCGCCCGACGGAAAGGTTGCGGATCCAGCCGACGTCATGGGCGCTGCGGATGCTCTCGCCGCGCAGATGGAAGCGCCAGGTGGCGAAGGAATAGCCGAAGGTCTTGCGCACGGTGAGCGAGGCGGCGACCACCGCCGCGAGGACGAGCGCGGTGATCGGCAGGTCGCCGGTCATCTCCAGCGCCAGAAAGGTCATGGTCAGCGGGCCGCCGATGATCGAGACGGCCATCGCGCTCATGCCGACCAGCGCATAGGTGGCGGGCGTCAGCGCGTCGGCGCCGAAGAGGTGCAGCGCGAGGACGGCGAAGAGCTTGCCGAGGATCGAGCCGAGAAACAGCGAGGCGAAGAACAGCCCGCCGCGAAAGCCGCTGCCGATCGAGATCGCCGAGGCCAGCGCCTTGGCCCCGAGAAGCAGGACCAGCGTGTGGACCGACAGGTCGAGATCGAAGGTCATGTGCATCGCGCCATGGCCGGAGGACAGGACCTGCGGCGTCAGCATGGCGAGGCCGGCGAGCACGAGTCCGCCGAGCGCCGGGCGCAGCGGCAGCGGCACGCGGCTCTTGCGGAACAGGATCTCCGTCCGCGTCACCGTCTGCATGACGAGGATGCCGAGGCCGGCGGCGAGGATGGCGAGCGCGATCGCCGAAGGATAGTCGGTGGCGCCGACGGGGCCGGGATGGCCGATATCGATCAGATAGGCATTGCCGACGAAGAGCCTCGCCACCAGCGTGCCGGCGAGCGCCGCCGCGACGACCGGCGTCAGCGTCGCGATGGAATAGGTGCCGATGATCAGTTCGAAGGCGTAGAAGGCGCCGGTCAGCGGCGCGTTGAAGGCGGCGGCGATGGCGCCGGCGGCGCCGCAGCCGACGAGGGTGCGCATGTCGCCGCGCCGCATCTCGAAGGCGATGCCGATCCGCGAGGCGATGCCGGAGCCGATCTGCGTATAGGCGGCCTCGAGGCCCACCGAGGCGCCGAAGCCGTTCGAGATCAGGTTCTGCAGAACGACGATCAGGCTGTCGGTCAAGGACATCCTGCCGCCATGCAGCGCGTTCGCCTCGATCGGGTCGACGAGGGCGCGCTTGCGCCGCCGCCGCGCGAGAAGAAACAGGACGAGGCCGAGCAGCAGCCCGCCGCCGGCCGGCACGAAGACGAGCGCCGGCAGCTCGAATCCCGCCGCGCCGCTCAGCCGCTCGCCGGGCGAGAGCTTGAACAGGAAGACATGCAGCGCCTGCGCGGCGCTGCTGATGCCGATCACCAGGAGGCCGGCGATGCTGCCAATGAGGATGGCGACGAGGGCGAGGCCGATCTCGTTGCCGCGCACGAGCGCGCGGAAGCGGCTCGGAACCCGGTTGCCGGCGTCCGAGGCGGTGACGGGCGGCGGGGCGGGGCTGAGTTTCTGCTCCATGACCTCGATACGCGCTGCGCGGCCGAAGCTCTAGCGCTCCGCCGGCGGAAAGGCCACCGAAGTCGGGTTCAAGCCGCCGTGCGCACGCTCGTCGTCGCGGCGCGGAAGATGGCGTCGCGCACCGCATGGGGCCGATAGGGCTTGGCGAAGAACTGGCCGTTCTCCGGCAGGCCGCGGCCGCCCGGCGCGAAATGGCCGGAGGTGACGAGGATCGCGACGGGCGGCCAGCGGCGATGCACGAGATGGGCGAGGCCGACGCCGTCCATCGAGCCCGGCATGTCGACATCGGTGAAGAGGACGCCGATCGTCGGATCGGCTTCGAGCAGCCGCAGCGCATGGTCGGCATTGGCCGCTTCCACGGCCTCGAAGCCGGCCTCCTCCACGAGGTCGACCGCGTCCAGCCGCAAGAGCGGGTCGTCCTCGACGACGAGGACCTTGCAGGAGGAGGGGCGCGACGAGCAGCACATGCCCGAGGAATGCCGATTCGGCCGGTAAGTTTCGTGCGGCCTTTGAGTCAATTGCCCCGTCGCTTGTTATGGTGAAGGAAAGCTTGCCTTTGAACGATCGCGTTAAGCTTCAGTAAAGTCCTTCGCCCGCGATCGCCTGCTCGATCGTGATGGCGGGCAGCGGCACCTCGCTGAGGGTGCCGAGCGTCTGGGCGGGCGTCGGGGCGGGAAGCGGCTCCAGAAGGATCGGCTGGCCGGCGGTGGCGGCCGGCATCGGCGCGGCATCGGCGATGCGCGTCGCGATCACCCGCTGCCGCGCCGCCTCGCGCACCGGCGGCTCGTAGATCAGCCGGTCGCCGCGCCGCGCCACGTCCTCCTGCGTCTGCGTCGGATTGCGGCGCTTCTCGTAGAAGGCGTTGCCGCCGGCGATCGCGACATAGTGCATGTTGTTGTAGGGGTAGGAATAGCCGGCCGTGTGGAAGAACATGGCGCGCCGGCCGACCTCCGTGTGGCGCGCGCCGCGCAGCACTTCCCGCGCCGTCTTGCGGGCGAGGTCCTTGCCCTGCGCCATCGGCTTCGTCAGGACGCCCGGCGCGAACTGGTTCTTCTGCCCGACGATGCCGCAGACCGAACGCGGATAGCGGCCGGAGGCCTTGCGGTTCATCACCACGGTGCCGACCGCCAGCATGCCGTCATGGCTGGTGCGGTTCGATTCGAAATACATCGCCCGCGTCAGGCAGTCCTCCTCGGTGAGGTGCGACAGGCGCGAGCAGGCGGAGAGGCCGGTCAGAAGCCCGAGGGCGACGAGCCCGGGCGCGCGGCGGAATAGACGTGTACGCAACGGGGCACCGCCTCGAAGAATGCCCTCCATCCCGGCCTTTCGCCCCTCCCGCCGGACGGGGCCGGCGGGCGCGAAGGGCCCGTGGAGTTCGAAGTCCCTCCGCGCAGCCTCGCGCGAAAGGCTTAAATCTTCGTAGCGGCGGGAGCCTCAGCCGCGCTCGCCGACGCGGCGGCCCGCCCCGTCCGGCGCGGGCAGTCCCGCATGGGCGGCGGCGAGCGCCGCGATCCGCTCCGCCATCGCGCCTTCCGTCGCGACGGCGCGCCCGGCTTTCGTGTCGACATGGAGGAGCATGTGCTCGCCGGTGGCGAGGAGCGCCCCGTCCCTCTCGCGCCGGATCGCGTGGAAGAGATGGAGGCGCTTGGCATCGGCGGAGAGGACGCGGCTTTCCACGCCGAGCCGGTCGCCGCGATGACCCTCGCCGAGATGGCGGATATGCGTCTCGACCGTGAAGAAGCTGCGCCCGCTCGCCAGATAGGCGGCATCGAGCCCGAGATGGGCGAGGACGGCATCCGTCGCGTCGCCGAGGACCTGGAGATAGCGGTGCTCGGTGATGTGGCCGTTATAGTCGAGCCAGTCCTCGGGCACCTCCGCCGCATGAAGGCGCAGCGGCTCGGCCGGCGTCGCGGCCGGCGCGCCGGCGAGGCCGGCGCGATAGGCCTTCAGCAGGGCGCCGGCGCCCCAATCCTCCTTTTCGAGCGCCTTCAGGATCGCGACGAGATTGTCGTCGCGAATGCGTTCGAGCCGGCGGATCGACAGGCCCGCCGCCTGCGCGTCCGACTGGTGGGAGATCTTATCGATCAGCGCCTCGGTCAGCTCCGGCACGTCGGTCAGCTTGGTCCAGGGCCATTGGAGGCAGGGGCCGAACTGGGCCATGAAATGGCGCATGCCGGCCTCGCCCCCGGCGATGCGGTAGATCTGGAACAGGCCCATCTGCGCCCAGCGCAGGCCGAAGGAATAGCGGATCACCTCGTCGATCTCCTCGACGGTGGCGATGTCGTCCTGGACGAGCCAGAGCGCCTCGCGCCAGAGCGCTTCGAGAAGCCGGTCGCCGACGAAGGCCTCGATCTCCTTGCGGATGTGGATCGGCTTCATGCCGAGCGCGGCATAGAAGGCGCGCGCCCGCTCGATCGTCGCCGGCGCGGTCCGCGCGCCGCCGACGAGCTCTACCAGCGGGATGAGATAGACGGGATTGAAGGGATGGGCGACGACGAGGCGTTCGGGCCGCGTCATCGTCGCCTGTAACTCGCTCGGCAGGAGGCCCGAGGTCGAGGAGGCGACGATCGCCTCGGGCGGCGCATGGGCGTCGATCTCGGCGAGGATCCGCTGCTTCAGGTCGAGCCGTTCCGGCGCGCTTTCCTGGACGATCTCGGCCCCCGCGACGGCCTCGGCCAGCGAGCTGACGAAGCGGATCGCGCCGAGCCTCGGGCGCGCCCCGTCGATCAGCCGGCCGAAGGCATGGGCGGCGTTTTCCATCAGCCGGCCGAACTTCGCCTCCGCCTGCGGGTCGGGATCGTAGACCGCGACATCGAGCCCGTTCTGGGCGAAGCGGGCGATCCAGCCGCCGCCGATGACGCCGCCGCCGATGACGGCGGCCTTGGTGAGGGTCGCCATGGTCAGGCCCGCCTTTCCAGCTTCAGCTTCGCCCGCGTCTCGGCCGGGCCGAGCACCTTCGCGCCCATGCCTTCGAGCGTCTGGCACGCGGCCGCGACGAGATCGCCGTTGGAGGCGAGGACGCCCTTGCGCAGCCAGAGATTGTCCTCCAGCCCGACGCGCACGTTGCCGCCCGCCAGCGCCGCCAGCGCCGCGTAGGGCAACTGGTTGCGGCCGATGGAGAAGGCGGAGAAGATCCAGTCCGACGGCAGATTGTTCACCATGGCCATCAGGGTGCCAATATCGTCCGGCGCCCCCCAGGGAATGCCCATGCAGAGCTGCACCAGCACCGGCCCGTCGAGCAGGCCCTGATCGTTCAGCCATTTGGCGAGGACGAGATGGCCGGTGTCGAAGATCTCGATCTCCGGCCGCACGCCGAGCGCCTGGATCTGCCGCGCCATCTCGCGCAGCATGGCGGGCGTGTTGGTCATGACGTAGTCGCCCTCGCCGAAATTCATCGTGCCGCAATCCAGCGTGCAGATTTCCGGGCGAAGCTCGGCGACATGGGCGAGCCGCTCCGTCGCGCCCGCCATGTCGGTGCCGGCCGGCGACGGGGGCAGGGGCTCTTCGACGGAGCCGAAGGTGATGTCGCCGCCCATGCCGGCGGTGAGGTTGAGGATGACGTCGGTGCCGGATGCGCGGATCAGCCGCACCGTCTCGCGATAGAGATCGAGACCGCGCGCGCCCTTGCCGGTCTCGGGGTCGCGGACATGGAGATGGGCGACGGCGGCGCCGGCCTCGGCCGCCTCGATCGCGGCGGCGGCGATCGCCTCCGGCGTCACCGGCACCTTGTCGGAGCGCCCCGCCGTGTCGCCGGAGCCCGTCACGGCGCAGGTGATGAAGACCTCGCGATTCATGGCGAGCGGCATGGCACGTCTCCCGGCAGGTGGCCTGGCTCGATTTGTCGTCCGGCCGTGCCGAACGGGCCATGCTGACTGCGACGCTGGCTATGCCAAACGCGCCGTGGAGAAAAGGCTTGCATGTGGACCCGAATTGGCGTCACCTGATGCCGAACCGGTCGTGCCTCTCTCGTGGGCACTTCAGCCCAGATCGACGCCCCGACGCAGCTTGTCCAGACCAGGATCGAGCGCGCGGCGTCGATACTTGCGTTTTTCCAGTATATCCTCCATCTCTCTCTTGTTTTTCTCTTTTCCCGCGAAGTCTTGTGGGTTCCTCAAGGCTTGTCTGTATTTGCGACAATTCGTGTCGTAACCTGACTTTCGCTGAATTGTCCGGGCGATAGCTTGGCCGCATCAAGTCGCGCCTGAGCGATTGCCGGCATGAATCCAGCCGGCCAGAGGGCGCGGCGGCGTTGGGGACGGGAAAACGACATGAGCGACGATCGGAAGTTTCTCGCCGACGAACTGCGCCGGGGCGGCCTCGACCGCCGCGAATTCATGGGCCGGGCGCTCGCCGCCGGCATCTCGCTGACGCTGGCCGGCAGCCTCTTCGCCGAAAGCGCCGCCGCCGCCGAACCCAAGCGCGGCGGCCATCTGAAGCTCGGCCTCGAAGGCGGCTCGGCGAAGGACGGGCTCGACCCCGCCCTCTATCTCTCGCAGGTGCTCTTCTGCATCGGCCGCTGCTGGGGCGACCTTCTCGTCGAGAGCGATCCGCTGACGGGCGCCGCCGTGCCGGCCCTCGCCGAAAGCTGGGAAGCCTCGCCGGACGCCAAGGTCTGGACCTTCAAGATCCGCAAGGGCGTGCAGTTCCACGACGGCAAGGAACTGACCGTCGAGGACGTGGTGAAGACCCTGCAGCGCCACACCGACGAGAAGTCGCAGTCGGGCGCGCTCGGCGTCGTGAAGTCGATCTCGGAGATCAAGGCGGAGGGCGGCAATCTCGTCCTCACCCTCCAGGAGGGCAATGCGGACATGCCGCTGCTCCTCTCGGACTATCACCTGATCATCCAGCCGAACGGCGGCTACGACAATCCGACGGCGGCGATCGGCACCGGCCCCTTCAAGCTCGTGAAGCACGAGCCCGGCGTGCGCACCACCTTCGAGCACAATGCGAACGACTGGCGCAAGGATCGCGGCTATGTCGACTCGGTCGAGCTGATCGTCATCAACGACGCGACGGCGCGCGTCGCGGCCCTGTCCTCGGGCCAGGTCCATTTCATCAACCGCGTCGATCCGAAGACGGTGGCGCTCCTGAAGCGGGCGCCGACCGTGGACATCCTCTCCACCGCCGGCCGGGGCCACTACGTCTTCATCGCCCATTGCAACACGGCGCCCTTCGACAACAACGACCTGCGCCTCGCCCTGAAATACGCGATCGACCGCGAGGCGATGGTGAAGACGATCCTGTCCGGCTACGGCAAGGTCGGCAACGACTTCCCGATCAACTCGACCTATGCGCTATTTCCCGAGGGCATCGAGCAGCGCGCCTACGATCCCGACAAGGCGGCCTTCCACTACAAGAAGTCCGGCCATGACGGCCCGGTGCTCCTGCGCACCTCCGAGGTCGCCTTCCCGGGCGCCGTCGACGCGGCGGTGCTCTACCAGCAGACCGCCAAGAAGGCCGGCATCAATATCGAGGTGAAGCGCGAGCCCGGCGACGGCTACTGGTCGAACGTCTGGAACGTCCAGCCCTTCTCCGCCTCCTATTGGGGCGGGCGGCCGACCCAGGACCAGATGTACACCACGGCCTATTACTCGAAGGCCGACTGGAACGACACGCGCTTCCTCCGGCCGGACTTCGACAAGCTCCTGCTGGAAGCGCGGGCCGAGCTGGACGAGGCCAAGCGCCGCGAGATGTACCGCACCATGGCGATGATGGTGCGCGACGAGGGCGGCGTCATCCTGCCGATGTTCAACGACTTCGTGAACGCCGCCCGCAAGACGGTGAAGGGCTATGTCCACGACATCGGCAACGACATGTCGAACGGCTACGTCGCGAACCGCGTCTGGCTGGAAGGCTGAGCGTGACGACCGGGCCAGGTCTCTCGGAAGGACCGGCGGGCGCGGCGGTCCTGCCGGCGGGCGATCCCATCGCCTCGGCGGGGCTCGCCGGCGGCATGCTCATCTCCGCCGAGACGACGCCGAGCGCCGCGCCCCGCTCGAGCTTCGGCCGGTGGCGGGCGGCCTCGCCGCTCAGCGCGATGATCGCCCAGCGGCTGGGGCTCAGCCTGCTCCTGCTCCTCGCCGTCTCGGTCGTGCTCTTTCTCGGCGTCGAGGCGCTGCCCGGCGACTTCGCCCAGACCTATCTCGGCCAGTCGGCGACGCCGCAGGCGGTGGAGAACATCCGCCGCGAGCTCGGCCTCGATCAGCCGGCGATCACCCGCTACTTCTCCTGGCTCGGCCATGCCCTCCAGGGCGATTTCGGCCTGTCCTGGGCGAGCCGCAACTCGATCGCCGAGCAGATCGGCCGGCGCCTCGGCAACACGCTCTTCCTCGCCTTCTTCGCCGCGCTCGTCTCGGTGCCGCTGGCCGTCGGCCTCGGCATGGTCTCGGTGCTCTTCCGCGACCGCCTGCCGGACCGGCTCGTCAACATCTTCTCGCTCGCGGCGATCTCGCTGCCGGAATTCTTCGTCGGCTATGTCCTGATCTTCCTCTTCGCGATCCAGTTCCCGATCGTCACCTTCCCCTCCACCGTCTATGACGGCATGCCCTTCCTCGATCGGCTCGGCGCCATCCTGCTGCCCGGCGCGACGCTCGTCCTCGTCGTGCTCGCCCATATGCTGCGCATGACGCGGGCCGCGATCCTCAACGTCATGGAAGCGCCCTATATCGAGACGGCGGAGCTGAAGGGCCTGTCGCGCTGGCGCACCATCGTGCGCCATGCCGCGCCCAACGCCATCGCGCCGATCATCAATGTCGTGGCGCTGAACCTCGCCTATCTCGTCGTCGGCGTCGTCGTGGTCGAGGTGGTCTTCGTCTATCCCGGCATCGGCCAGTACATGGTCGACGCGGTGACGGTGCGCGACATGCCGGTGGTGCAGGCCTGCGGCCTCCTCTTCGCCGGCGTCTACATCTTCCTCAACATGCTGGCCGACATCCTGGCGATCGTCGCCAATCCGCGCCTGAGGCATCCGCGATGAGACTGCGCGCCATTCCGCCGAGCGCCTGGATCGGCCTGGCGGGCCTCGCCATCGCCTTCGGCTGCGCGCTCTTCGCGCCCTTCATCGCCCCGCATGGCGAGGAGGAGATCGTCGGCGGCGTGTGGGACCTGCCGAGCGAGGCCTTCCTGCTCGGCACCGACAATCTCGGCCGCGATCTCCTGTCGCGGCTCGTCTACGGCGCGCGGACGACGATCTTCGTCGCGGCCTCCGCCACGGTCCTCTCCTTCTCGCTCGGCATCGTCCTGTCCTTCACCGCCTCGGTGCTGCGCGGCTGGACCGACCAGCTCCTGTCCCGCCTCAACGATCTGATGATGGCGATCCCGACGCTGATCTTCGCCCTCGTCGTGCTCGCCGTCCTGCCGCAGCGCCTGTGGATCCTCGTCGGCGTGATGGCGGTCCTCGATTCCACCCGCGTCTTCCGCCTCGGCCGGGCGGTCGCGACCGACATCGCGGTGATGGATTTCGTCGAGGCGGCGCGGCTGCGCGGCGAGGGGACGCTGTGGATCGTCTTCCGCGAGATCCTGCCGAACGCCCTGTCGCCGCTTCTCGCCGAATTCGGGCTGCGCTTCGCCTTCGCCGTCCTGTTTCTCTCCACTCTGTCCTTCCTCGGTCTCGGCATCCAGCCGCCGGCCGCCGATTGGGGCGGCATGGTGAAGGACAACAAGGACGGCATCATCTTCGGCGTCTCGGCCGCGCTCTATCCGGGCCTCGCCATCGCGCTCTTCGCCGTCTCGGTGAATCTCGTGGTCGACTGGCTCCTGAACCGCACGGCGAGCCTCAAGGGAGGCCGCGCCTGATGGCCGAACTTCTCGACGTGCGCGGGCTGACCATCGAGGCGGAGATCAGCCCGCCGGGCGAGCGCCCGCGCAAGGTGACCCTGGTGGACGGCGTCTCCTTCACCCTGGCCAAGGGCAAGGTGCTCGGCCTCATCGGCGAATCCGGCGCCGGCAAGTCCACCATCGGCCTGTCGACGCTCGGCTACGGGCGCGGCAGCGTGCGGATCGCCGGCGGCACGGTGCATCTCGCCGGCACCGATCTCGTGGGGCTCTCGCCCGGCCGGCTCCGCCGCATCCGGGGCGCCAAGGTCGCCTATGTCGCCCAGTCGGCGGCGGCTTCCTTCAACCCCGCCTTCCGGCTCGGCGATCAGGTGATCGAGGCCAGCCTGAAGCACGGGCTGCTGACGCGCGAGGCGGCGCGGGCGCGGGCGGTGGAGCTGTTCCGCAGCCTCGGCCTGCCGGAGCCGGAGCGCTTCGGCAGCCGCTATCCGCATCAGGTCTCCGGCGGCCAGCTCCAGCGCGCCATGACGGCGATGGCGCTGATGCCTTCGCCGGACCTCATCGTCTTCGACGAGCCGACGACGGCGCTCGACGTGACCACCCAGATCGACGTTCTCGTCGCCATCAAGCGCGCGATCGAGGAGACCCATACGGCGGCGATCTACGTGACGCACGATCTCGCCGTCGTCGCCCAGGTCGCCGACGACATCATGGTGCTGCGCCACGGCCGGACGGTGGAATACAGCTCGGCCCGGCAGATCCTCGAAGCGCCGCGCGAGGACTATACGCGGCGCCTCGTCGAGATGCGCCATTTCGGCCGCGAGGAGGCGAGGGACCAGAGCGACCGGCTCCTCACCGTCGATCGCGTGGAGGCCGGCTATCCTTCGGGCCTCACCGTGCTGAAGGACGTGTCGCTGCATCTGCCCAAGGGCCAGACGCTGGCCATCGTCGGCGAGTCGGGCTCCGGCAAGTCGACGCTCGCCCGGGTGATCACCGGCCTCCTGCCGCCGAAGAGCGGCCGCATCGCCTTTGCCGGGCGGGAATTGCCGGCGCGGCTCGACCAGCGCTCGCGCGACGATCTGCGCCGCATCCAGATGATCTACCAGATGGCGGATACGGCGATGAATCCGCGCCAGACGGTGGGCGAGATCATCGGCCGGCCGCTGACCTTCTATTTCGGCCTGCGCGGCGAGAAGAAGCGGGCGCGGGTGCAGGAACTGCTGGCGGCGATCGAGCTCAAGCCGGACTATGCCGCGCGCTATCCGGCCGAACTCTCCGGCGGCCAGAAGCAGCGTGTCGCCATCGCCCGGGCGCTCGCCGCCGAGCCTGAACTCATCCTCTGCGACGAGCCGACCTCGGCGCTCGATCCGCTCGTCGCCGACGGCATCCTGAAGCTTCTCCTGAAGCTCCAGGCCGAGACGCATGTCTCCTATCTCTTCATCACCCATGACATCGCCACGGTGCGGGCCATCGCCGATTCGGTGGCGGTGATGTATCGCGGCCGCCTCGTGCGCTTCGGGCCGAAATCCGAGGTTCTGGCGCCGCCCTTCGACGACTATACCGACCTTCTCCTCAAGTCCGTGCCGGAAATGCGCATCGGCTGGCTGGAGGAGGTGCGCGACGGCCGCCGCATGGCCGCCGCCGGCAACTGACGCTTTTCCGCATCGAGAGCATGGCATGACGATTCGCGCCCATCGCGTCATCGAGAACGAATGGATCCCGCTGAAGGACGGCACGCGGCTCGCCGCCCGCATCTGGCTACCGGCCGGGGCGGAGGAGGCGCCGGTGCCGGCGATCCTCGAATATCTGCCCTATCGCAAGCGCGACGGCACCAGCGTTCGGGACGAATCGACCTATCCGACCCTCGCCGGGGCCGGCTATGCCGGCGTGCGCGTCGACATTCGCGGCTCGGGCGAATCGGAGGGCGTCATCGACGGCGAATATACGCCGCGCGAATTCTCCGACGCGCTGGAGGTGATCGACTGGATCGTGGCGCAGCCCTGGGCGAGCGGCGCCGTCGGCATGATGGGCATTTCCTGGGGCGGCTTCAATTCGCTCCAGATCGCGGCGCTGAACCATCCGGCGCTGAAGGCGGTGATCTCCATCGCCTCCACCGTCGATCGCTACAATGACGACATCCACTACAAGAACGGCTGCCAGCTTTCCGCCAATCTCTCCTGGGCGTCCTATATGCTGGCCTATCAGTCGCGGGCGCCCGACCCGGCGCTGGTCGGCGCGCGCTGGCGCGCGATGTGGCTGGAGCGGCTGGCGGAGGAGCCCTTCTTCCTGCCGGAATGGCTGGCGCATCAGCGGCGCGACGCCTTCTGGCGCCACGGCTCCATCTGCGAGGATTTCCCCGGCTTTCCGGTGCCGGCCCTCGTCATCGCCGGCTGGCTCGACGGCTATCGCAACACGCCGCTGAAGGCGGTGGAAGGGCTGGGCGCCAAGGCGAAGGCGCTGATCGGCCCCTGGGTGCACAAATATCCGCATTTCGCCTGGCCGAAGCCGCGCGCCGATTTCCTGAACGAGGCGATCCGCTGGTGGGACCGCTGGCTGAAGAACGAGCCGAACGGGGTCGAGGACCTGCCGCAGGTCCGGGCCTATATCGTCGATGCGCCGCGCCCCGCCCGCTGGCGGGCCGAGGAGCCGGGCCGCTGGGTGGCGCTCGCGAACTGGCAGGCGCCGGAGCCGCTCGTTCTGCATGTCGGCGCCGGGCGGGCTCTGTCGCTCGGCGCCGGCGCGCCGTCCTCCGATCACATCTATCTGGAATCGCCGCAGGATACCGGCGTGATGGCGGGCGAGTGGTTCACGCTGAAGCCCGATGCCGAACTGCCCGGCGACCAGCGGCCGGACGATGCGGGATCGCTGGTCTTCGAGACCGAGCCTTTGACCGAGGCGCTCGAACTCCTCGGCTTTCCCGGTCTGACCCTCGGGCTCGTGCCGCGCACCGCATCCGCCAACCTGGTCGCCCGCCTCGTCGACATCCACCCGGACGGGACGGCGACGCGCATCGCCTTCGGCACGCTCAACCTCGCCCATCGCGCGGGACAGGCCGAACCACGGCCGGTCGTGCCCGGCGAGCGGCTCGAGATCGCGATGGCGCTCGATGCCTGCGGCTATCGGCTGGGGCCCGGCCATCGCCTGAGACTCGCTTTGTCCACCGCCTATTGGCCGACGATCCTGCCGGGGCCGACGGCGGGCGGCGTCACGGTGGATTGCGGCTCGCTGCGCCTCGCCCTGCCGCTGCTCGCCGGGGCCGAGCCGGTCGCGGTGCCGGAGCCGGACGATCCCGATCCCCTGCCGCGCTATATCGAGCACGCGCCGGGCGCCTCGCGGCGCAGCGTCGAGCGCGACCTCCAGGCCGGCGTGACGCGCTACCGCCTCTTCGAGGATACGGGCCTCGCCGAACATCCCGAAACGGGCCTGTCGACGCGGCAGGTGCGGGAGGAGGTCTGGACGATCGCGCCCGACGATCCGCTGTCGATGACGGGAACGACCCTCTGGACGACGGAGATGCGCCGCACCGATGGCTGGAACACGCGCACGGAAAGCGTGGCGCGGCTCTCCTGCACGGCGAGCGACTGGATCGTCTCCGCCTCCGTCACCGCCTTCGAGGGCGAGACGGAAGTTCATCGCAAGGATTTCGGCGAGACGATCCCGCGCGACCTGATGTGAGGCATGGAAAAAGCCCGCCGAAGCGGGCTCTTCCGTCAGGCGATCTGCGTCGTCCGGTAGGGCAGGACGCGCTGCATCAGCACGCGGTAGGGGATCAGCGCGAAGGCGGCGATCAGGAGCTTCACCGTGAAGTCGCCCATCGCCCAGGAGATCCAGCGCGGCGCGTCCGTCTGCAACAGGCCGAGCAGCGGCGCGGTCTGGAGCGCGAAGTCGTCGCTCGGGCCGACGAAGGCGAAGGCCGGGGCGAAGGCGATGGTGAAGAAGGTCGCCGTGTCGAGGACGGAGCCCGCCAGCGAGCCGAAGGCCGGCGCCTGCCACCAGCGCTGCTGGCGCAGCCGGCTGAAGACGAAGATGTCGAGAAGCTGCGCGAGGAGGAAAGCCGCGCCGGAGGCGGCGGCGATGCGCACCAGCCGGTCGCCCGCCGTCGAGAATTCGAGCAGTCCCGCCTGGAACAGCAGCGGCGGCGCCAGAATCGAGGCCGCGACCGCGACGGCGAAGCCGATATAGACGACGCGGCGCGCGAAGGCCGGGCCGTGCCAGCGGTTCGACAGGTCGGTCACCAGAAAGGCGAAGGGATAGGTGAAGGCGCCCCAGGTGAGGAGGTCGGCGAGCTGGAGGCGACCGAGGCTTCCCGCCATCGGAAACTGGACCAGCACGTTGGAGGCGACGACGACGAGCGCCATGGCCGCGACCGGCAGGGCATAGGGTCGGATGTTCATTTTTTTATCCTGGGTGATGGAACCAGCGTCGATCGGAAAAGCCGGCGCGGATCGCTCCGCGCCGGAGACGGGATCAGGCCGAGGCTTCGGCCGAGACCTTCTTGACGATCTGACGCTTGAGAAGGCGGGCGCGGGAGGAGAGCTCGCGCTCGTCGGCCTTCAGGAGGAAGGCGTCGAGACCGCCGCGATGCTCCACCGAACGCAGGCCGGCGGCGCTGACGCGCAGGCGGACACGCTGGCCGAGCGCATCGGAGATCAGCGTGACGTTCGACAGGTTCGGCAGGAAGCGGCGCCGCGTCTTGTTGTTCGCGTGGCTGACATTGTTGCCGTACTGGACGGCCTTTCCGGTGAGTTCGCACGCGCGCGACATGGGTCAATCCTCAAGAAGCTGCATCCGAGCAAGAGCATCGCGGTGCGCCGCCGGCTTGCCGGCGCGATCAATCCACGAAAGTCATGATCGGAAAATCGATCCGCTCTATAGTCGCGCGGCTCCGCGAGGTCAACCGTCGCACGCCTCTTGAATCTTGCGCGCCGAAGCCGAACATGCGGCGGGGGACGGCTCGCGTTCCCTCTCAAAGAACGGACGCGCGATGCGGTCGAGACTTTCCGGACGGTTCCTCCTTCCCGCCGCCTTTCTCGGAGCGGCGCTCGTTCCGGCCGCCGCCGATACGCTGTCGACGCGCTACGACGTCTCACTGATCGGCCTGCCGGTCGGCCGGGCGGAGTTCAAAACCGAGATTTCCGGCAATGCCTATTCGGTCGACGGGACGCTGAGCTCCTCGGGGCTCGCCGATCTTCTGACGACGATCAAGGGCACGAGCTCGGTCGCCGGCCGCATCGCCGGCGACAAGCTCTTCGCCACGCGCTACGGCCTCGACTACAAGTCCGGCAAGAAGGTCTACAAGAGCGACGTCGCCTTCCAGTCGGGCCGCGTCGCCTCGGCCGAGGTGCAGCCGAAGGCGAAGGTGAACAAGGATTTCGTGCCGGTGCAGCCGGAACAGCTGCGGCAGGTCGTCGACCCGCTGAGCGGGCTGATGCTGAAGCCGGTGAAGACGCCGGACGATCTCTGCACCCGCACGCTGCCCTTTTACGACGGCTGGTCGCGCGTCGATCTGAAGTTCAGCCCCGCCGGCCGCAAGCCGATCGAGACGGACGGCTTCAAGGGCGAGGCGATCGCCTGCGACGTCCGCATCCAGCCCGTCAGCGGCTATAAGGTGACGTCGAGCGGCGTGAAGTTCATCGTGCGCCAGACGGTGCAGATCTGGTTCGCGCCGATCGGGGCGACCGGCATCTACGCGCCGGTCTATGCCCGCGTGCCGACGCAGATCGGCCCCCTGACCTTCAACGCCTCCACCTTCGCCAAGGGATGAGTGCCATGGGCGGCGAACGGGGTCGGGCGTCGCTCGCCGGCTTCTCCGCGATTCTCATGTGGTCGCTGCTGGCGCTGATGACGGCGCGCAGCGGAGCGATGCCGCCCTTCCAGCTCGCGGCGATCACCTTCGCCATCGGCACGCTGGTGGGGCTCGGCTGGCTTATCGCCAAGGGGGCCGGCCCGCGCGCCATCCTCGCCACCTTCCGCCGGCCGCTCGCCGTCTGGGCGGTCGGCATCGGCGGGCTCTTCGGCTATCACGCGCTCTATTTCGCGGCGCTGCGCAACGCGCCGGCGGCAGAAGCGAGCCTCATCGCCTATCTCTGGCCGCTCTTCATCGTGCTCGGCTCCGCCCTTCTGCCGGGCGAGCGGCTGCGCCTCCACCATGTGGCGGGCGCGGTGCTCGGTCTCGCCGGGGCGGGCGTCATCCTCGCCGGCCGGGGCGGCGGCGTCGGCTTTTCCGGCGACCATATGCTCGGCTATGTTCTGGCGCTTATCTGCGCCTTCTTCTGGTCGGGCTATTCGCTCCTGTCGCGGCGCCTCGCGGCGGTGCCGACCGAGATCGTCGCCGGCTTCTGCGCCGCGACCGCCATCCTGTCGCTTCTCGCCCATCTCTTGTTCGAGACGACGGTCTGGCCGACCACCGGCCTCGAATGGGCCGCCGTCGTCGCGCTCGGGCTCCTGCCGGTCGGCGCGGCCTTCTATGTCTGGGACATCGGCATGAAGCGCGGCGACGTGCAGCTCCTCGGCGCGGCGAGCTACGCCGCGCCGCTTCTTTCGACGCTCGTCCTCGTCGGTGCCGGCGAGGCGCAGCCGAGCGCCGCGCTGGCGCTCGCCGCCCTGCTCATCACCGCCGGGGCGGTGCTCGCCGCCTGGCCGACCTTCAGGCGGATCCTCGCGCGCCGCCAGGCGGCGTGACGAGGCCCTTGCGCGGTGTCGGCCGCCAGTCCTTCGGTGCCATTTCGAAGCTCTCGAAGACGAAGCCCGGCGCGACGGTGCAGCCGACCAGCGTATAGAGGCCGAGGCTCGTCGCCGTCTGCCACCAGCCGGCCGGCACCGCGAATTGCGGCGCCTCGCCGCCGAGAAGATCCGGCCCCAGCCGATGCGCCGAGGCGTCGTGGCCGTTCGGCGAGACGGTGAGGACGAGCGGCGCGCCACCATACCAGTGCCAGACCTCGGCCGCGTCGGTCACGCGGTGCCATTCCGAGGTCTCGCCGGCGGCGAGGAGATAGTAGATCGCGGTGGAGCGCGGACGCCCGGCGCCGTCCGTCTCGCTGTCGCGGAAGGTCTCGCGATACCAGCCGCCCTCGGGATGGGCCGCAAGGTTCAGGCGGCGGACGAGCCGTTCGACTTCGGCCGGCAGCATCAATAGCGGTTCCGCTTCTCGCGCAGCGCCGCGAAGACGGCGACCGGATCGGCCTCCGCCATGCCGAGCTCGCGCTGCAATTCGGGATTGTCGGCGCGCAGGAACGGATTGGTCAGCTTCTCCGTGCCGAGCGCCACCGGCAGGGTGGACCGCCCGGCGACGCGCAGCCGCTCCACCTCCTCGACGCGGTTGCGCAGCGCCGGATTGCCGGGATCGACATCGACGGAGAAGCGCGCGTTCGTCGCCGTATATTCGTGGCCGCAATGGAGCATGGTGTCGTCCGGCAGGGCGCGCAGGCGCTGGAGCGAGGCCCACATCATCGCCGCGTCCCCTTCGAACAGCCGTCCGCAGCCGAGCGAGAACAGGGCGTCGCCGGCAAAGAGCAGCTTCTCCTCCGGCAGATGGAAGGAGATCTCGCCGAGCGTATGGCCGGGCGTGTCGATCACCTCGACGGCAAACGCGCCGACCTCGAAGCGATCGCCGCCGGCGACGGCGCAGTCGAGGCCCGGAATCTTGTCGCGCTCGCCGGCCGGACCGATGATCTGCGCGCCGAACGCCGCCTTCAGCGCCAGATTCGCCTCGACATGGTCGCCATGGTGATGTGTCGTCAGGATATGGGTGAGCGTCCAGCCCTCGCGCTCCAGCGCGGCGCGGATCGGCCCTTCCTCCGGCGCGTCGATCGAGATCGTCGCCTCGCTCGACGGATCGTGGACGAGAACGCCGAAATTGTCGCTTCGGCAAGAAAACTGGCGGACGATGGCACGCGGCATGGCGAATCCTGCTTTGGCGGCGGACGGATTCGATCTAGAGCATCGGTGGTGACTTGGCATCCGCCCATCGGCGGCGGGCGGAAGAGAGGGAAAGCGCGTTGAGCCGAACCGCGATGCCTCTCAACATGAATGCCGACATCCTGGAACTGCGGGAATTCTACGCCTCGCGCCTCGGCCGGGCGGCGGAGCGGGCAATCACGGCGGCGCTCGCCTCGCTCTGGCGGCCGATCCACGAGGAGCGCCTCGTCGGCATCGGCTATGCCGTGCCCTTTCTCGAACGGTTCGGGCAGGACTGCGACCGCGCCATCGCCCTGATGCCGGGCGGGCAGGGGGCGATTCCCTGGCCCTCGCCGCAGGGCTCGCTGACGGCCCTGGTCGATATCGAGGAACTGCCCTTCGGCGATGCCTCGGTGGACCGGATTCTGCTCGTCCACGCGCTCGAATTCGCCGAAAGCCCGCTCGAATTCCTGAACGAGATCTGGCGCGTGCTGGCGCCCGGCGGCCATCTCGTCATCGTCGTGCCGAACCGGCGGGGGGTCTGGTCGCGCTTCGAGCACACGCCCTTCGGCTCCGGCCGGCCCTGGTCGCGCGGCCAGCTCGTCCGCCTCCTGCGCGAGGCGCTGTTCACGCCGGCCGCCGCCTCGGAGGCCCTGCATTTCGCGCCCTTCCGGCGCCGGTCCATGCTGGCGCTCGCCCCGGCGCTGGAGCGGCTCGGCCGCCGCGCCTGGCCGCTCTTCTCGGGCGTCGTCATCCTGGAGGCGACGAAGCAGATCTATCGCGGCATCCCGGTGGCGAGCGAGCGGCGCGAAAGACGGCGCCTCATGCAGCCAGTGCTGCTGCCGCAAGGGGCGGGGGCGGGCTTCGGCCGCTGATTCCCGTCGCCCCGCGCGGCGCGGCGCCCTATATCGGCGGCTCTCCAGCGAAAGGGGCAGACATGGAAACCCGCAAACTCGGCGACCTCACGGTCTCGGCCATCGGTCTCGGCTGCATGGGCATGTCCGAATTCTACGGCACCGGCGAGGAGAAGGAATCGATCGAGGTCATCCATCGGGCGCTCGATCTCGGCGTCACCTTTCTCGACACGGCCGACATGTACGGCGTCGGGCGCAACGAGGAGCTCGTCGGCCGGGCGATCAAGGGGCGGCGCGAGAGCGTCGTGCTCGCGACGAAATTCGGCAATGTCCGGGGTCCGAAGGGCGAGCGGCTCGGCGTCAACGGGCGGCCGGACTATGTGCGCCAGGCCTGCGACGCCAGCCTGAAGCGGCTCGGCGTCGAGATCATCGACCTCTATTACCAGCACCGCGTCGACCCGAACGTGCCGATCGAGGAGACGGTCGGCGCGATGGCCGAGCTCGTCCAGGCGGGCAAGGTGCGCCATCTCGGCCTGTCGGAAGCCGGACCGGCGACCATCCGGCGCGCCCGGAAGGAAGCGCGCATCGCGGCCCTCCAGACCGAATATTCGCTCTGGAGCCGCGACCCGGAAGACGAGATCCTCGCCACCTGCCGCGAGCTCGGCATCGGCTTCGTGCCCTATTCGCCGCTCGGACGCGGCTTCCTCACCGGCCGCTTCAGATCGCCGGCCGATCTGCCGGACGACGATTTCCGCAAGAACTCGCCGCGCTTCTCGGACGAGAACTTCGACAGGAACCTGAAGCTCGTCGCCGTGGTCGAGGCGATCGCCCGGAAGCATGACGCCAAGGCGAGCCAGGTGGCGCTGGCCTGGGTGCTGGCGCAGGGCGAGGACATCGTGCCGATCCCCGGCACCAAGCGCGTCCGCTACCTGGAGGAGAATGCCGAAGGCGCGGGCCTGACGCTTTCCGCCGCCGATCTCGAGGAACTCGATGCCGCCTTCCCGAAGGACGCCGCCGCCGGCACGCGCTACCCCGAAGCCGGGATGAAGATGGTCAATCTCTGATCGTATCCTGCGCGGTCCGGATCCGGTATGATCCCGCATCGAAGGAGACGGGCCGTGCTCGATACGAAGGAACTGGAACGCCGCATCCTCGCCATGGCGGTGGAGACCTTCTCGGCCGACGTGATCCTCGCCGTGCATTGCGAGCGCGGCCTCGATCACGTCTACGAGCCCGTGGTCTGGACGCGCTTCGTCGTCGCCGAAGGACGGATGCCGCTCGACGCGAAGGTGAAGCTCGGCTTCGGCTTGCGGCTGCGCCTCGCCTTCGACGATTGGGGCGATGCGGCCTATCCGGTGACGTTCTTCTATCCGGAATCAGACTATAAGAGGCTCTATCCTGCTGCCGCTTGAGCTGATCGCACTTGCTCGCCGGCTTGTAGCGGGCTCGCCATCTGAAGCCGATCTACGTCGGGCGACGAGCAGCGCATATTATGCGCTGTTCCATATGTTCTCGCGGATGGCCGCAGACAGTGTGCTGCCTAGTCGGCCGTCGGACGTTCACGACAATGCTTGGCATCTCGTCTATCGAGCCGTCGAACACGGTCCGCTACGCAATGCCTGCGTGAATTCGAACATTCTCCGGCAATTGCCGAAGGTCCTCGCCGAAATGGCCCCGCTCATCCCGCGCATGCAGACGAAGCGCCATCTGGCGGACTACGATCCGATCTGCTCGTTCACGGCGCAGGAAGTCGCCGACGATATCGACGAGTGCGAGGCGGCGATCCAGACGTTCATGGCAGCGCCCGAGGCGGATCGACGGGCCTTCGTCGCTTTCGTCCTCTTCCGTCTTCGCTGAGCCTCACCGGCTCAGCACGAACACGCCTTGCTGGCCGAAGAGGTTCCAGAATTCCCAGGGCAGCTTCATGCCGAGCCGGTTGCCATTGGCATCGAGCGCGACCGAGGTCTCGATGCGCGCGCCGAGTTCCTTCGTCAGTTCGACGAAGTCGCGGATGGTGCAGAAATGGATGTTCGGCGTGTCGTGCCAGGAATAGGGGATGTTGCGCGTCACCGGCATGCGGCCGGTGAAGCCGAGCGACAGGCGGATCGTCCAATGCCCGAAATTCGGGAAGGAGACGATGGCCCGCTCGCCGATCCGGAGGAGTTCCGACAAGACGAGTTTGGGCTGGCGCGTCGCCTGGATGGTCTGCGACAGGATCACGTAGTCGAAGGCGTCGTCCGGATAGTGGACGAGATCGCGGTCGGCATCGCCCTGGATGACGGACAGGCCGCGCGCCACGCATTCGTTGACGCCGACCTGGCTGAGTTCGACCCCGCGCCCGTCGACGCCGCGCTTTTCCTGAAGAAGGCTGAGGAGAGCGCCGTCGCCGCAGCCGACATCGAGCACCCGGGCGCCCGGCCGCACGAGATCGGCGATGACCTGGAGATCGATGCGCTGGCGCGCCGCCTCCTCGACGGTGGCGCTGGTCGGGACGGGGCCTTGCGAGACGAGCGTATCCATCAGAGCCCCCGGAGCCGCGCGGCCGAGGAGATGAAGCCCCGGATCGCGTCGAAGAGTTCCGGCTCGTCGAGCAGGAAGGCGTCATGGCCGCGATCGGTCTCGATCTCGACGAAGGAGACGGACGCGGCGGCGGCGTTCAGCGCGTGGACGACCGCGCGGTTCTCCTCCGTCGGGAAGAGCCAGTCGGACGAGAAGGAGACGAGGCAGAAGCGCGTCCTAGTGCCCCGGAAGGCCTCGGCGAGGCTGCCGCCATACTCGGCCGCGATGTCGAAATAGTCCATCGCCCGCGTCATGTAGAGATAGGAATTGGCGTCGAAGCGATCGACGAAGGTCATGCCCTGGTGGCGCAGATAGCTCTCGATCTGGAAATCGGCGTCGAAGCCGAAGCCGAGCGCCTCGCGGTCCTGGAGATTGCGGCCGAACTTCCGCTGGAGGGCGGCTTCCGACAGATAGGTGACATGCGCCGCCATGCGGGCGACGGCCAAACCCTTGTGCGGCCGCGTGCCTTCGAGAATGTAGCGCCCGGCGCGCCATTCGGGATCGGCGACCACCGCCTGCCGGCCGACCTCGTGAAAGGCGATGTTCTGCGAGGAATGGCGCGCGCCGGTGGCGATCGGCAGGGCCGCGAAGACGCGGTCCTTGTAGGTGACCGCCCATTCCAGCACCTGCATGCCGCCCATCGAGCCGCCGACCACGGCGAAGAGCGTGTCGATGCCGAGCCGGTCGACCAGCATCGCCTGCGCCCGCACCATGTCGCGGATGGTGAGGACGGGCAGGTCCAGCGCATAGGGTTCGCCCGTCGCCGGATCGAGCGCGGCGGGGCCGGTCGAGCCCATGCAGCCGCCGATGACGTTCGAGCAGATGATGAAGTAGCGCGAGGGATCGAGCGGCTTGCCCTCGCCAACGAGCGTCGACCACCAGCCGGGCTTGCCCGTCACCGGATTGCGGCTCGCGACATATTGGTCGCCGGTCAGCGCATGGCAGACGAGGATCGCGTTCGACTTGTCGGCGTTCAGCGTGCCATGCGTCGTATAGGCGATCTGGAAAGGGGAGAGCGCGCGGCCGGCATCGAGGCGGAGCGGCTCGTCCGGGCCGAAATGCGCGACGAGGCTGGACGGCATCCGCGCTTCGCGCGTCGCGGCGTCTTCCGTCTCGCGGACCTTGTCCGGGCTGTCCTGCAGGATTTCGATGGTCATGGCGCTCTTCGCCGCCTTCATATGGGGGCCGCGACGGGAAGCCCCAAGGCGGGCGCGGCCTTTGCCCTGCTTCCACCATGAGACGGGCGTGCTGGCAAGCCATGCCGGCGGCTTTGCATCTCGGTTGCGAGGCGCGTAGAGCAGCGGGAACGAAATCCGCCGGGATCTTCCATGCCGACGATGAAGGAAGCCGATCCGCAGCGGCTCGCGGAACTGCGCGCCATGATCGATGCCATCGACGAGTCGGTGCATCGCCTCCTGATCCAGCGCGCGACGGTGATCGACGAGCTGATCGACGTGAAGGGCACGGCGAAGAACGGCGCCGCCTTCCGGCCCGGCCGCGAGGCGGACATGATGCGTCGGCTCGCCGCCCGCCATGCCGGCAACCTGCCGCTCGGCGCGGTCGAGCATCTCTGGCGCGAGATCATCTCCACCTTCACCGCCCTCCAGGCGCCGTTCCGCGTCGCCGTCGCGGCGGAGGGCGACGCGGTGGCGGCGATCGAGGCCGGCCGCTTCACCTTCGGCTTCACCGTGCCGGTCACGGTGCTGGAGGGCGCTGAGGACGTCGTCGCCTGGATGGAGGAGGGGGGCACCGACAAGCTCGGCCTGGTGCCGCTGGAGACGGCGGCGCGCCGGCCCTGGTGGCGGGCGATGCTGCGGGCGCAGGTCGTGGCGCGCCTGCCCTTCTTCGAGAACAATCCGCGCGAGGCAAACCTGCCGGCCCTCGTCCTCGCTCCGCCGCTCGCCGATCCCGTGCCCTTCGAGATCGGCTGTTTCGCCATCGGCTGCGAGGCGCCGCGCCTCGGGACGCTGGTCGCCGAGCCGCTGGACGTCATCGGCCACGCGCCGGGCACCGCGCTGGTCGCGACGCGCGACGGGGCGTCCCTCGTCGAGGCCGCGACGCGCGCCGGGCTCGACATCCGCCCCCTCGGCGGCTATGCGGCCCCATTCCGGGTGGAGCCCTGATCCCCCCATCCTCTGCAGGATTTCCGTCATGGCCAGTGCGACGGTCCGGCCCGCGCCGAGACAAGCGGTGCTCGATCTCGACCTCTACGTTCCGGGCAAGAGCCACGCTCCGCCCGGCGTGACGCTGCACAAGCTTTCCTCGAACGAGAGCGCGCTCGGCGCTTCCGCCGCCGCGCAGGCCGCTGCCGCCGAGGCGCTGGCGCGTCTCGAACTCTATCCCGACGGTCAGGCGAAGGCCCTCCGGGCCGCGATCGGCGCGCGCTACGGCCTCAACCCCGCCAACATCCTCTGCGGCAACGGCTCGGACGAATGCCTCAGCCTTCTCGCGCTCGCCTATCTCGGCGAGGGCATGGAGGGCATCCATACCGAGCATGCCTTCCTGCTTCACAAGGCAGCGATCGTCGCCTCCGGCGCGAAAGCCGTGATGGCGCCGGAGCGCGACGCGCGCGTCGATGTCGACGCGATCCTCGCCCGCGTCACCGAGCGCACCCGGCTCGTCTATATCGCCAATCCGGGCAATCCGACCGGCACCTACGTGCCCTTCGACGAAATCCGCCGCCTCCAAGCCGCGCTGCCCGGCAACGTGCTCCTCGTCCTCGACGCGGCCTATGCCGAATATGTCCGGCGCAACGACTACGAGGCCGGGATCGAGCTCGTCGCCTCGAGCGACAATGTCGTGATGACGCGGACCTTCTCGAAGATCCACGGGCTCGCCTCGCTGCGCGTCGGCTGGATGTATGCGCCGGACCACGTCATCGAGACGGTGGAGCGCGTCCGCCCGCCCTTCAATCTCAACGCGGTGGCGCTCGCCGCCGCGACGGCCGCCGTCGCCGACCGCGCCCATGTCGATCGGGCGGCCGAGCACAATCTCGCCTGGCTCGACACGCTGACGCCCGAGATCACGGCGCTCGGGCTGACGGTGACGCCGAGCGTCACCAATTTCGTGCTGATCCATTTCCCGGAGGACGGGCGGCACGGCGCGGCCGAGGCGGACGCCTTCCTCACGGCGCGCGGCTTCATCCTGCGCCGCGTCTCGGCCTATGGCTTTCCGAACGCGCTGCGCATGACGATCGGCTCCGACGCGGCCAATCGCGGCGCCGTCGCGGCGCTGGCGGAGTTCATGGCCCGATGAGCGAGCCGCTGTTCGGCAAGGTCGCCCTGATCGGCATCGGCCTCATCGGCTCCTCGATCGCCATCAACCTGCGCGATCGCGGCCTGGCCGGATCGGTGGCGATCTCGACCCGCACCGCCCCGACGCTGGCGCGGGCCGAGGACCTGCGGCTCGGCACCAGCTATCATCTCGATCCGGCGGAGGCCGTGCGCGACGCCGATCTCGTGATCCTGTCGGTGCCGGTCGGCGCCTGCGGCCCGATCGCCGAACAGATCGGCCCGGCGCTGAAGCCGGGCGCCGTCGTCTCCGATGTCGGCTCGGTAAAGGCCTCGGTGATCGCCGCGATGCGCCCCCATCTGCCGGATCATGTCCAGTTCGTGCCGGCCCATCCGGTGGCCGGCACCGAGCAGTCGGGCCCGGATGCCGGCTTCCTCGAACTCTTCGAGAACCGCTGGACGATCCTGACCCCGGTCGAGGGCGCCTCGGAGGAGGCGGTCGCCCGGCTCGCCGCGCTCTGGCGCGCCTGCGGCGCGCGCGTCGAGACGATGACGGCCGAGC
Source organism: Aureimonas endophytica (assembly GCF_014642635.1). GTDB lineage: Bacteria > Pseudomonadota > Alphaproteobacteria > Rhizobiales > Rhizobiaceae > Plantimonas > Plantimonas endophytica. The sequence continues at coordinate 59,334 of NZ_BMIQ01000006.1, read as the reverse complement.
ATCACGATCTGGTCCTCGCCATCGTCAGCCACGTGCCGCATCTCATCGCCTACAACATCGTCGGCACGGCGGCGGATCTGGAGGAGGTGACGAAGGCCGAAGTGATCAAGTTCTCGGCCTCGGGCTTTCGCGACTTCACCCGCATCGCGGCCTCGGACCCGACCATGTGGCGCGACATCTTTCTCAACAACCGCGACGCGGTGCTGGAGATGCTGGCGCGCTTCTCGGAGGACCTCGCCTCCCTGCAACGTGCCATCCGCTGGGGCGACGGCGACGCGCTGTTCGACCTCTTCACCCGCACGAGGGCGATCCGGCGCGGCATCGTGGAAGCCGGGCAGGACACCGCCCAGCCCGATTTCGGCCGCTCGCCGAAGGGGCATTGAAAGCCGGCCCCTAGGGCATGGGCTGCGAAGCGGACAGCGTAAGGGTCTTCACCGACACCGAGCGACGGACCGTATTCCATGGCTGGTGACCGTCCGGCGACGGGTGCCCGGAACCGGCGTATCCGCAACCTCGTCAACCGTGCCCTGAAAAAGCGCGACGGCATCGTGCTGCGACGCGATCTCGGACCGGTCGGCAACGGTCTGGCGATCATGGACGCGACCGGTATCGACGTCACGGGCTTCAGACGGGTGCTCGACAGCGGAAAGATCCGCAAGGTGATGAAGGATCATGGCGATCCCTTGCGCGAGCAGTCGCGCCGGCCGCCTCAGATCGCGATCGACCGGAAGGATTTCGAACGCATTCCGCAGATCGTCGAGTCGGCCTTCCGCATCAGCGGCGGTTGGTCCTCGAAGCGCGGGCCGACATCGCTGAAATACGAAGCGAGGATCGGGTCCAACCTCTACATCTATGTGGAAACGGTTCGCACCGGCCAGCGGCACGTCGCGTTGAAGACGATGTGGAAGCGAAAGCCCGTGTGACGGGCCCCGGGGGCGCATGCCGCGCTTGCGCGCGCCTCACCATGAACGTCCGAAACGGCCGGGACCCTTCACGAAAATAAGATCGTATCTCAGCGAAGGCAATGCGCGGGTGCCTTATCGCGAGGTCGCCGACGCGCGCTCACTCGATCTGCGGCAGCTTGCCGAGCGGGATGAAGCCGAGCGAGGCGCGGCCGCGCTTCACGTCGATCTCGACCAGCGTGCGCCCGTTCTCGGTGCGGCCGACGAGGCCGATGCCGGAGGCGATCGTGCCGGCGATGCCCTCGGCCTCGGGGACGAGACGGCCGGCAAGATCGGCGATCGCCGCCGGATCGGTGAGGGCGATCGCGAACCGGCCGGAGATCTGGCCGTCTCCGTCGACGGAGAAGGGGCCGGAAACCTCGGCGCTGCCGGCGCCCGTGCCGGCGAAGGCGAGCTTCAGCGAGCGGATCGTGCCGGCCCGGCCGCGCAGCGCCTCGCCAAGCGTGTCGCCCGGCCGCTCGCCCGACAGCCAGTCGGCGGCGCCCGTCACCGAAAGGTCCGCCGCGACGCCGAAGGGCGGCAGGGAGGCCAGTTCGGGCTGCGCCGCCTTCACCCCGTCGTCGCTCAGCGCGAAATCGAGATCGGCGCCGTTGCGCCGCGCATGGACTTCCAGGTGATCGGAGGTCGCGAGCGTCGTACGCGTGCCGGCGCGGCCCGCCAGCGCCACGTCGGGCCCTTCGATCACCAGCGCCAGGCGATCGACGCCTTCGGTCCAGAAATGCGCGCTCGCCTGGAAGAGCCGCCAGCGGATGTCGAGCGGCGGGGTCTTCGGCGTGTCGAGGAGAAGCGGTCCGTCCAGCTCGGCGACGATGCGGCTCGGATCGTAGACCTGCGCGGCGGTGCGCAGCGCCCCGGCGGCGGCCTTCAGTTCTTTCGCCGGCGCCTCGACGCCCACCGCCTCGCAGCGGAGCCCGAGGCGGAAGGGATAGCCGAAGACCTCCTGGCGCTCGCAGGCGATCGTGGTGCCGGTGCCGGCGGCGGCCTCGATCGCCGCCTGGACGGCGCCGTCGAGCCGGTTCGCCAGATAGTACCAGACGCCGGACAACGCCGCCGCCAGAAGGATCGCGATCGCCGCCACCGCGACGAAGGCGCGCCGCGCTCCGCCGGGTCTTCGCGCGCTTGACGCCGCCATGCCGTTTCCCTCTTTACCTGTGGCCATGACCGATCTCTGGGTTTTTGGCTATGGCTCGCTCATCTGGCAACCCGGCTTCGCCTTCGAGGAGCGGCGGAAGGCGCGGCTGGCCGGCTATCACCGGGCGCTCTGCATCCGCTCCTACGTGCATCGCGGCACGCCGGAGCGGCCGGGCCTCGTCTTCGGGCTCGACCGGGGCGGCTCCTGCATCGGCATGGCCTTCCGCGTCACGCCGGAGGCCGGCGAGGCGGTGCTCGCCTATCTGCGCGAGCGCGAGCTCGTCACCAATGTCTATCGCGAGCAGCACCTGCCCGTCGTTCTGGCGGACGGCCGGCGCGTGCGCGCCGTGACCTTCGTCGCCGATCGCGGCCATCCGCAATATGCCGGCCGGCTGGACCCGGCCGAGGCCGCGACCATCGTCGGGGGCGCGCATGGCCGCTCCGGCGCGAATGTCGACTATGTGCGCTCTTCCTTCGCCGAGATCGCGGCGCTCGGATTGACCGACCGCTGGCTGGAGGCCGTCGTCGCCCGGCTCTGAAGCGCCCCGGCGGCGAGCGCCGCCGCGACGTCCGGCGAGGCGGGCAGCTTCGGATTTTCGTGATGGGCGGCTGCGAGGAGGTCGAAGGCCGCGCCCGCGATATCGGTCTTCACGCGGGCGAGCAGTTCCGGCCGGCCGAGCCCCGGCGCGATCGGCGGCAGGAAGCGCACGCGGATCGTGCCGCCGCGATAGGGTCCGTGCTTCTTCGGCCAGAAGGTGCCGGAATTCAGCGCCGCCGGCACGATCGGCAGGCCGAGTTCGGCCGCGATCAGATAGACGCCGGGACGCGGCTCGCCGATCGTGCCGGGCGGCGTGCGCGTGCCTTCGGGAAAGATCACGATCGGCCGGCCCTCGGCGATCGCCTTGCGGGCACCCGCCATCATCGAGGCCATGGTCGCGCCGCGCCGGGTGCGATCGACCGGGATCATGCCGAGCCGGCGCATATAGGTGCCGAAGAGCGGAATGCGCATCAGCTCCTTCTTCAGGATGAAGGCTGGGCGGTCGAGAACCGCCGTATAGGCCATCGTCTCCCAATAGGACTCGTGCTTGGAGGCGATGACCGAGGCGCCGGCCGGAATGTTCTCCAGCCCCTCGAAGATGACATCCGTGCCGGTGATCCACTTCTGCAGGCGCATGCCCGTGCGCCCCCAGACCCTGGTCATCCGCCAGGCGAAATCGTCGCCGGACACGAGGAAGATCGGCAGGAAGACGATGAGGAACAGGATGAGCGATGCGTAGAGAAGGATGCCGAACGCGATCGAGCGGAGGGTGGTCATCGGCAAGAGAAGTCCCGGCAGGCGCCCATCCGTCGGGCGCGCCGGAGATTTGCACCATCCCTTCCGGCGAGGATAGTGCGGCGTGGCCATAATGGCGGCGCCGCGGCCGAAAACTCGGGCGCCGCCCGCCTCAGGAAGAGGACTTGTGCGTCAGCTGCGCCGTCTCGCTGACGGCCTTGCGGTCTTCGATCCCCGTCGCGAAGCGGATACGCGTCGCCAGCAGCTTGGCATATTCGACCAGCAGCACCTTGATGCCCCGTCCGCTCGGCACCGCGCCTTCGCCCTTCCAGAGATCGGCGCGGGTGACGGCATAGGGCTTGATCACTGGCACATGGGCGACGCGGCCGAATTCCAGGAGCGTGCGCGGCATGTGATAGTCGCTGGTGACGAGGATGAGATCGTCGAAGCCGCGCGCCCGGGCCCAGCGGTCGGTCATCTCCGCGTTGCCGATCGTGTTCAGCGCCGCATAGTCGAGATCGACGCAGCAGTCGAACAGCGCGCGGTCCGTCGCCGTCAGGCGCGACAGCGTGCCCGCGCTGGTGCCCGGATTGACGCCGCTGATGAGGAGGCGCCGGCCCTTGCCGTCCTTCAGGAGGTCCATCGCCTGGTCGAGGCGCAGCGCGCCGCCGGTGAGGACGACGATGCCGTCGGCCCGGTCGACGCCCGGCAGGCGCGAGAACTCGGCCACTTCCTGCGCGAAGCGGATGAAGCCGCCGGTCAGATAGCCGCCGGCGACGGTGAGGACGAGACAGCCGGCGAGAAGCGCCCGCCGCAGATGGCGGCGCCTCGGACGGGGGGATGGGTTCGGTTCATGCGGCATCGGTTCGCCCAATGCATTCCGGTCTATCGATTCAACTTGCGCGTAAACTCTTTAACGATCCTTAGCGTTCGCGAAGCTTCTCAACGAAATCGACCCCGTCAGCTTTCCACCGGCGACAGCATGTCGATGGCGGCAAGCTGTCGCATCACCGTCCAGCGCGAGGTCGCCGCCGTGAGGACGCCGATGACGGCGACCACGCAGAGAATGCCCGCATAGCCTTTCCAGCCGATCGCGAAGGAGCCGAAGAGCGCGCTGATCTGGTCGGCTTCCGGCGTCGCCTGGTTCACCTCCGTCCAATAGCCCATCGCGAGGAAGAGGAGGAGTCCCACGAAGCCGCCGGCGAGCGAGCCGAAGAGGCCGAGCTTCAGGAAATGGCGCTCGAACTCGGCGGCGATGAAGGCGGGCCGCGCGCCGACGAAATGCAGGACCTCGACGATCTGGCGGTTGCCGGTCATGGCGCCGCGCGTCGCGAAGACGACGGTGAGGGCGGTGGCGACGAGCACCAGCGTCAGGATGCCGATGCCGACGAGCACGGTCGCATTGGCCATCGAGACGAGGCGCGAGACCCAGGCGCGATGGTCGTCGAGGCTGGCCTGCGGCACGGCGGCGATGAGGCCGACGCGCAGGCTGGTGAAGTCCGGCGGCGCGTTCTCGTCGATGCCGATGAGGACGAGGCGCGGCACCGGCAGTTCGTCGAGCTCGAGATCGGCGCCGAGCCAGGGTTCGAGCAGGCGCGAGGTGGCCGCGTCGGTCATCGCTTCGGCGCTGGTGACGCCGGGCGTCGCGAGGGCGATCTGGCGCACGGTGGCGATCGCCGCCGCCATGTCGAGCCCGTCCTCGGGGCGGATCTGGACGGTGATCTCGCGGGCGATCTCCGATTCCCAGGTCGCGGCCGTGTCGGAGACCAGCGTCACCGCGCCGAGGGTCAGGCTGGCGAGGAAGGTCATGATGCCGATCACCGTCACCAGCGCCCGGCCGGCGACATTGGCGGGCGGCACGATCGGCGCCGGGCGGACTTCGCCCGGGCGGCGGGCGAGCCGGGCGAGCGGCAGCGCCGGACGGCGCCGAACGGGGGAGGGGGCGGCGTCAGTCATAGATCTCCAGCCTCCCGTCCTGGAGGATGAGGCGCCGGGCCTCGACCTGATCCATCAGCGACAGGTCGTGCGTCGCGATGACCACGGCCGTGCCGGTGCGGTTCAGTTCGAGGAAGAGGCGCAGGAGCCGGCGGGCGAGCGGCGGATCGACATTGCCGGTCGGCTCGTCGGCGAGGAGCACGTCCGGCTGGTCGATGAGGGCGCGGGCGATCGCGGCGCGCTGCTTCTCGCCGCCGGACAGGACGACCGGCAGGGCATGCATCCGCTCGCCGAGGCCCACCCATTTGATGAGGTCGATCACGTCCTGGCGATAGCTCGATTCCGCCTTGCCGCGCACGCGCAGCGGCAGCGCCACGTTCTCGTAGGTCGTCATGTGGTCGAGCAGCCGGAAATCCTGGAAGACGACGCCGATGCGCCGGCGGATCGCCGGCAGGTCGGTGCGCGCCAGCGTCGAGACGTCGCGGCCGAGCATGGTGATGAGGCCGCGCGTCGGCTTCACCGCCAGGAACAGCATGCGCAGGAGGCTCGTCTTGCCGGCGCCGGACGGGCCGGTGAGGAACTGGAAGGACTGGCGCTTGATCTCGAAGCTCAGGTCGCGCAGCACCTCCGGACCCATGTCGTAGCGCAAGCCGACATTCTCGAACCGTATCACCGCGCGCCCCGCCTCATCCGCCTGCCATCCGGCGTCCGTTCGTAAGACGCCGACTTCGTGTCGATTTCGCGCCGCCCCGGCCGCTTTGTGGCGGGGTCAGTTCTGGTTAATCCTCCAGCCTTAACCGTCCCTGGACTTTTCGAGAAAGGGGTGGCGATGCAGGCCCGCCGAACCGCACGAGCCGCCCGGACGGGCCATGTCATCGAGGGAAGCGCCGTCGTGGTGGAGCGGATCTCCGTCGCGCCGCAGAAGGTGCTGCGCCCCGCGCAGCCCGCGCCCATCAACGACAATGCCCGCGCCGACCTGCCCTTCGCCCGGCCGCGGCCGATGGGGCCGGACCTTCTCTTCCAGGGCGCCGCGCGCGGCTATGCCCGGCCGAAGGCCCCGCGTCCCGAAGCCTCCGCCACGGCGCGCCCCGCCGGGCTTTCGGACGAGGCCGGCCGGCGCCAGGCGAGCGTCGGCGTCGCGGTCGCGCTCGTCGCCACGCTCGCCGCCTGGACGGTGCCGGACCTGCCGAAGCCCGCGCCGCACTCGACGCAGGCCGCGCCCTCCGCTACCACTGCCGCTGGAGCGGCCCCGGCGGCTCCTGGCAGAGGCGACAGGATAACCATCAGAAAATGATCACGGTTCGCGGCAAGCGTATCGAGCCGCTCTTTTCCGCCGAGGCGATTGCCGAGCGCATTTCCGGCATCGCCGGCGAGATCGCCGGGCGCCACCCGACCGAGGCCAGCGGCGAGCTGCTCGTCGTCGCGGTGCTGAAGGGCTCCTTCGTCTTCGCGGCCGATCTCATCCGCGCGCTGCACGGCGCCCATCTCGCGCCCGAGGTCGAGTTCATCTCGCTGTCGAGCTATGGCGCCGGCACGGCGGGCGGCGAGGTGCGGGTGCTGCGCGATGTCGAGACGGATGTCGCCGGCCGCACGGTGATCATGGTCGACGACATTCTCGAATCCGGCCGCACGCTGAAATTCGCCCGCGAACTGCTGCTGTCGCGCGGCGCGCGCGGCGTCGAGGTGGCGGTGCTCCTCGACAAGACCATGAAGCGGCAGGTCGGCATCGAGGCCGATTATGTCGGCTTCGAATGCCCGGACCATTTCGTCGTCGGCTACGGCATGGATGTCGGCCACGCCTTCCGCGAACTGCCCTTCGTCGGGCGCCTCCTGGAGTAAGGCCGAGGAAGAGTAAGGCCGAGGCAAGCTTTGTCTGCCAGGGTCGTCACGGACCCCTCCTGTCGGGGCGAAGAGAACGAACAGGGATCGAGCGAAGGCATGGCAAGCATACTTGTCGCCGAAGACGACGACGGCGTGAGGCTCCTGGTCTCGCGCGCCCTCCGTCTCGAAGGCCACGAGGTCGTCGCATGCGAGGATGGCGAGCTGGCGCTCGAACGTCTCCAGGCCGATGACGGGGCCTATGATCTCGTTCTCTCCGACATCCGCATGCCGGCGATGACCGGCATCGAACTCGCCCACGAGGTCGCGGCCGCCTGGCCGCATCTGCCCATCCTGCTGATGACCGGCTATGCCGAGCAGCGCGAAGCCGCCGAGGATCTGGCGCGCATCATCGTCGGCGTCGTCGACAAGCCCTTCACCGTGCCGACGATCCGCGCGGCGGTGGCGCAGGCGCTGGCCGCGACCACGGCCGAGGCGCCGATGCTGCGCTACGCCTGACCGGCGACGCGGCAATCGTCGCGAGGCGCACGATCCGGGAACCCGCGTCGCCATGGTGAGGACTGCGACGAGCGGCGTCGCCTTTCCTTGCATCGCGAAGGACAAAACCTTCGCCGCGACTGACTTTGCGGTGCCGATGCCTCGATATTTCGCCGTCTACGAAGTTAAGCCTTAAGCAACTCCCGAAGCGCATAGCTAGCCACATATGCGACAATATGGCGCAGAGGGGCGACGGCAATGCTGCGAAACATAAAAATCGGGACGAAGCTGGCGCTTTCCGCCGGAATTGGGATCATCGTTCTCGTCGGTAGCGCGATCAACCAGAAGCTCTCCAATGACGGGATCAATTCCGGGCAGGCGGCGCTGACCCGCGAAGAGACCATTCTCGACGGCATCAGCGGCGCCGAGCTCGCTTTCCAGAAGCTGCGCTTCGAGGCTCAGGGGAGCGAACGCGCGGACCGCAGCGACCTGCTCGATCAAGCCTTCCGACAGATCGACACACATGCCAGCAATGGCTGGAAGGCCCTGGATAAGCCGATTGCCATCGCTCTGAAGCCGCAGGTGCTCGAGGATATCCGTCAGTCCATCAAGCAATATGAAGGACAGGCCCGGCGGCGGCTGGATGCCATCAAGGACTTCATCGTCAAGAATCCGGCGCGTGCGGACGACCTCGACGCGACGGCGGCGGCCGCGCAGGCGGTGGTGCCGAACGCCGATATCGTCGCGGTCTCCGAGAAGGTCGAGAAGGCCATCGACGAATCGAAGGGCAACGCGGTCCGCTTCACGGCGGAGGCGAAGACGGTGCTCGAAGGGGCGCTGGCGCGGCGCGACACGATCGATTCGATCTCCGCGCTGCTCGTCGGTCTCCTCCTCGTCGGCTCGTCGGTCTTCCTGTTCTTCAGCATCGTGCGGCCGATCCGCGCCATGACCGGTTTGATGGCGGCGCTGGCGCGCGGCGAGACCGGCATCCAGATCGCCTTCGCCGGGCAGAAGGACGAGATCGGCGACATGGCGGCGGCGCTCGAAATCTTCCGCCAGGGGGCGCTCGCCAACCAGCAGCTTCAGGCCGAGGCCGAAACCAATCGCGCCCGGGTCGAAGAGGAACGGCGGACGACGCAGCAGCGGGCGGAGATGGAGGCGCGCGAGCGGCTGAACCGCGCCACGGCGGGATTGGCGGGCGGCCTGAAGCGCCTTGCCGAAGGCGAGCTGAACTTCCGGCTGACGGAACCCTTCTCCGCCGAATTCGAGCCGCTGCGCCGCGATTTCAACAGCGCGATCGAGCAGCTCGACGAGGTGGTCGGGCGCGTCGTCGCGGCGGCGCAGGTCATCCGGCTCGGGCTCGGCGAGATCAACACGGCCTCGACCGACCTGTCGCAGCGCACCGAGCAGCAGGCGGCCAGCCTGGAACAGACGATCGCCGCGCTGACCGCCGTCGTCGGCGGCGTCGACGGAACGGCGACCGCCGCGACCCATGCGCAGACCACCGCCGGCGGCGCCCAGCGCAATGCCGAGAAGGGCGGCGCCATCGTCGGCGAGGCCGTGGCGGCGATGACCGAGATCGAGCGCTCCTCGGCCGAGATCGGCAAGATCATCGGCGTGATCGACGAGATCGCCTTCCAGACCAATCTTCTGGCCCTGAACGCGGGCGTCGAGGCGGCACGCGCCGGCGAGGCGGGCAAGGGCTTCGCCGTCGTCGCGCAGGAAGTGCGCGGTCTGGCGCAGCGTTCGGCGGAAGCCGCGAAGGAGATCAAGGATCTCATCTCGGTCTCCACGACGCAGGTCGGACGCGGCGTCGAACTCGTCACCGCTTCCGGCCGGTCGCTGGAGGATATCGTCGGCGGCGTCAGCGAGATGACCGGTCTCGTCTCGGGCATCGCGCGCTCGGCCAAGGAACAGGCCGGCTCGCTGAAGGAGGTCTCGACGGCGGCCGATCAGATGGACAAGGTGACGCAGCAGAACGCCGCGATGGTGGAGGAGACGACGGCGGCCGTGCAGGCGCTCCAGCAGCAGACGGAAGAACTGGCCGGCCTCACCCAGCGCTTCTCGACCACGCCCCACAATACCGCGCCTTCGCGGGTGGCCTTCGCGCCGTCCGGCAGGCCGGCTGCCGTCGCGCCGGCGCGCGGCCTGCCGCAGGCGCGCACCACCGGTCGCGGCGGCGCCGCGCTGAAGGCGGAACCGGCCGCCGACAGCTGGGAAGAGTTCTGAACCCCGTCACCCATCATCGCATCGCGGATCGAGGGCGCGCCGGCAACGGGGCGCCCTTCGTCGTTCGGGAGGGTCCGTTCAGTTCGAGGCCGCCGGGCCGGGCTCGATCAGCTTGAATTCGAGCAGCAGGTTGCGCTGGAGGAAGGAGCCGTTGTCGTCCGAGACGAGGACGAGGCGAGTCGAGCCGTCGGCGGCGCGATAGGCGTCGATCCCTTCCATATTGTCGATCTCCTTGCTGAGATCGGCCTCCATCAGCACCGGCCCGTCGACCAGCGCGCCCGGCCGGATCGCGCGCCCCTCGATGCGCCGGATGCGCATGCCGACGCGGGTCAGCCCCTGGAAGCGGCGTTCGAGCAGCAGGAAATCGCCATCGGGCAGGAACACGCCGTCCGTCGCCGACCAGGCCTCGTCGCGCCGGACCGCGAAGGCGCCGCCGCCCTCGCCGAGGATTCCGGCGAGAAGATTGCCGTCCGCGTCGAGCGAGCGTTCGGCGACGACGATGCTGCGTCCGGCCAGCGGCGTGCCGCGCGGCGCCGTCGCGATCGTCTCCAGCCCCTGGTTCGAGCGCAGTTCCTTGCGCGGAATGGGCAAGGGCAGGAAACGGGGTTTGGCGCCGAAGGGCGCCGCCGCATCGGCATAGGCGGCGATGCGATGGTTGACCTCGAAGGAGACCAGCGCCTCGCCCTCCGGCCCGATCGCCAGCCCTTCGGCATCGGCATCGCTCTTGCGGCGATAGGGCTGGCCGCCGGGATCGAGGATCGGCGCGAGCCGCGCCTGCGAGATGCCGACGGGCCGCCCTGCCGCGTCGCGGTCGAGATGGCCGGCGAACCAGAGGCCGGTATCGCTCACCGCCAGGAACCGGCCGCCCTTCAGGAGCCGGATCGCCGAGATGCCCATCAGCCAGGGGCTCGGGCTCGAATAGGAGAAGCCGCCGACATATTCCAGCCCGCCGAAGCGGACCGGCGCGGCGGGATTGGGGTCGAAGCGCGGAATGGCCCGCGCCGTCACGGCGATGTCCGTCGCGCTCTGCAGGGTGGCCGTGCCCGGCGCGGCGAGGACGAGGACGCCGGCGAGAAGCAGGGCGGGGGCGAGGGCGCGCCGCAGCCGGCGGCCAGCCCTCACCGGCCGGCCCGTGCCCGGCGGCGGGCGCCGGGCAGCGTCTGCTCGTTCTCGAAGAGCGCCGCGAGCTGTTCGGTCATCGCGCCCGCCAGTTCCTCGGCATCCACCAGCGTCACGGCGCGGCGATAATAGCGCGTCACGTCGTGGCCGATGCCGATGGCGAGAAGCTCCACCGGCGAGCGCGTCTCGATCTCCTCGATCACCGCGCGCAGGTGCCGCTCCAGATAGTTGCCGGGATTGACCGACAGCGTCGAATCGTCGACCGGCGCGCCGTCCGAGATCATCATCAGGATGCGTCGCTGCTCGGGGCGCGCCATCAGGCGCGAATGGGCCCAGATCAGCGCCTCGCCGTCGATATTCTCCTTCAAGAGGCCCTCGCGCATCATCAGGCCGAGATTGCGCCGCGAGCGCCGCCAGGGCGCGTCGGCCGACTTGTAGACGATGTGGCGCAGGTCGTTCAGCCGGCCGGGCTTGGCCGGCTTGCCGCTCTTCAGCCAGGCCTCGCGCGCCTGGCCGCCCTTCCAGGCCCGCGTGGTGAAGCCCAGCACCTCGACCTTGACGCCGCAGCGCTCCAGCGTGCGGGCGAGGATGTCGGCGCAGGTCGCCGCCACCGTGATCGGCCGGCCGCGCATCGAGCCCGAATTGTCGATGAGCAGCGTGACGATCGTGTCGCGGAAGTCGGTGTCGCGCTCCATCTTGTAGGACAGCGGCTGCGTCGGATCGATCACGATGCGCGACAGCCGGGCCGAGTCGAGATAGCCCTCCTCGAGATCGAAGTCCCAGGAGCGGTTCTGCTGCGCCATCAGGCGGCGCTGCAGGCGGTTGGCGAGCCGCGCGACGACGCTCTGGAGGCTGGCGAGCTGCTTGTCGAGGAAGGAGCGCAGGCGCTCCAGCTCCGCCTCGTCGCAGAGATCCTCGGCGCCGACGATCTCGTCGAAGGCGGTGGTGAAGCTGCGATAGTCGCTGGTCTCCAGCGGGCCGCCGGGCGGCGGGTTCGGCCGGCGCGACTCGCCGGGCGTTTCCGAATCCGGGTCGTCGTCCTCGGTCGCGTCGTCGGCGGTGATCTGCGAATCCTCGGCCTCGGCCGCATCCTCGCTCTCGCCCTGGCTCTCGGTCTCCTCGGCCTGGGCGTCCTCGGCGCCGGCCTCGCGCTCCGAGCTGCCGTCGTCGCTGTCGCGGCTCTGGTTGTCGCCCTGTTCCTCGTTGTCGCTCTCGTCCTCGGAGGCCTCCTGGCCGAGCTCCTCGGCCATGTCCATGGCGCTGAGGAGATCGCGCACGGCCCTGGCGAAGGCGTTCTGGTTCTCGATCGCCTCGCCGAGCTTCTCGAGCCGCGCCCCCGCCCTGTCCTCGATCCAGTCGCGCCAGACCTCGACCAGCGCCTCGGCGGCCTTCGGCACCGGGCGGCCGGTCAGCCGCTCGCGCACCATCAGCGCCACGGCGTCCTCCAGCGGCGCCTCGGCGCGGTCGGTCACGTCCTGAAGATTGGCGCGGATATATTTGTCCTCGATCATCGAGGTCAGGTTGTCGCCGACGCCCTGCATCGCATTGGCGCCGATCGCCTCGACGCGCGCCTGTTCCACGGCGTCGAAGATGGCGCGCGCCGCCTTGCCGTCGGGCGAGAGCGTCGCATGGATCTTCGCGTCGTGCCGCGCCCGGCGCAGCGCCATGGCGTCGCCGAGGCCGCGCACCACGGCGACGTCGTTCAGCGTCGCGCGCTTCGGCAGTTCCGGCAGCCGGGCGCGCTGGCCGACGAGGCCCGGCCGCTCGTTGGCATAGGTGACTTCCAGCTCGCCATCGGCGGCGATGGCGCGCATGCAGCCGGCGATCGCGCGGCGGAACGGCTCGCGATCCGGCGCCCCGGCCTTCGGATTCTGCTTCGCGTTGTCGCCGCGCCCCGCCATCTCGGTCTCAGTCCAGGACGACGTTCGCCGCCGATTCCGGCAGGTCCTGGCCGAAGGCGCGCTGGTAGAACTCGGCGACGAGCGGGCGCTCCAGATCGTCGCACTTGTTCAGGAAGGTCAGGCGGAAGGCGAAGCCGACATCGTTGAAGATCTCGGCATTCTCCGCCCAGGTGATGACCGTGCGCGGGCTCATCACGGTCGAAAGGTCGCCGTTGATGAAGGCCGAGCGCGTCATGTCGGCGACGCGCACCATCTTCGAGACGGTCTGCCGCCCGTCCTTCGTGTCGAAATGCTTCGCCTTGGCGAGGACGATGCCGACCTCGTTGTCATGCGGCAGGTAGTTCAGCACCGTCACGATCGACCAGCGGTCCATCTGCGCCTGGTTGATCTGCTGCGTGCCGTGATAGAGGCCCGTCGTGTCGCCGAGACCCACCGTGTTGGCGGTGGCGAAGAGGCGGAAGGCGGGATGCGGCGTCACGACGCGGCTCTGGTCGAGCAGCGTCAGCCGGCCCGAGGTCTCCAAGACGCGCTGGATGACGAACATCACGTCCGGCCGGCCGGCATCGTATTCGTCGAAGACCAGCGCGACATTGTTCTGATAGGCCCAGGGCAGGATGCCGTCGCGGAATTCCGTGACCTGCATGCCCTCGCGCACCGTGATCGCGTCCTTGCCGACGAGATCGATGCGGCTCACATGGCTGTCGAGATTGATGCGGATGCAGGGCCAGTTGAGCCGCGCGGCGACCTGTTCGATATGGGTCGACTTGCCGGTGCCGTGATAGCCCGCGACCATGACGCGGCGATTGCGCGCGAAGCCGGCGAGGATGGCCAGCGTCGTCTGCTTGTCGAACAGATAGTCAGGATCGAGATCCGGCACATGCGGGTCGGGACGGCTGAAGGCGGGAACCTTCAGCGAGCTGTCGAAACCGAACGTCTCGCGGACGGAGATCGTGGTGTCGGGAAGCCGCGCCACATCCTGGACCGCTGCACTCATCTTACCTCCATGGCCCGAGCGCCCGATGGCGAGGCCGAAATCCGAACCCATTCCGCCTAGCGCCCACCGTGCCGGACGGCAAGCGCTCGATTGAGCCTCAACGGGCTATCTCGCGTCGGAGTTCAGCAGAAGCCGGATTGCTTCAGGAGCTTGTAGGCCTGGATCACCTCGCGCAGGCGATCCTCGTGGCCGCGATCGCCGCCGTTGGAATCCGGGTGATACTGCTTCACGAGCAGCTTGTAGCGCGCCCGGATCGCCTCGCCGGAAGCCTCGGCGGAGAGGTTCATCGTCTCGAAGGCCTTCGCCTCCAGGGAGCGCACGGGCTTCGGCCGGCGCGCCTTCGCGGCGGCGGCCTCGTCGCCGAAGAGATTGAAGGCGTCGCGCGGCCGGCCGTTCCAGCGCTTGGCGCGCAAAGGCGGCTGGCCGGTCGTCGCCGCGGCGCCGGTGCCCTTGTCGGCGCCCATCGTCCAGGTCGGCCGGTGGCCGGTCATCGCGTCCTTCAGATAGGACTGGATGTCCTTGTCGTTCAGGCCGGAGAAGTAGTTGTAGGATTTGTTGTACTGGCGGACATGGTCCACGCAGAAGTGGAAATACTGCCCCTCCTGGTCGCGGCCGCGCGGCGCGCGATAGATGCCGGGCGCCTCGCAGCCCTGCCACTCGCAGGTGGGCGCCTTCGCCTTTTCCGCCGTTTTGCGATCGGGGCGCACGCGGATGCCGTCAAAGAGTTTGGAGTCGAGCTTCATTCGCCGATTATGGGGGGAGGAGCGGGTGCGAACAAGAATTGACAGATCGGGAAAAAGGGTCTTGTCCGGCAGGTCGAAACCGATAGCCACCGGACCCGCCGCATGAGCCGCCATTCCCGCGAAAGCATCGAGGCCAGACTGCGCGCCGCCTTCGCGCCGGAGAGCCTGGCGGTGATCGACGAGAGCCATCTCCATGCCGGCCACCATCACGGCGGCAGCGACCATCACGCGGGCTTCGACGGCTCGGGCGGCACCCATTTCCGCGTCCGCATCGTGGCGCCGGGCTTCGCCGGGCTCGGCCGGCTCGCCCGCCACCGCGCGGTGAACGAGGCGCTGCGGGAGGAGCTCGCGAGCGGCGTCCATGCGCTCGCCATCGAGGCGAGCGCGCCGGGCGAGCCCACACGCCGGTGAGCCGCTTCTCGCGCCGCGCCGCGATCAAGCGGCGGCGCCTCGTCGTCGGCTGCCTCTTCGCCGTCAGCCTGTCCTTCATCAGCGGCATGACGGATGCGGTCGGCTTCCTGACGGCGGGCGACTTCGTCTCCTTCATGAGCGGCAACACGACGCGCCTGTCGATCGCGCTCGCCGAGGACCGGACGGGCGCCGCGCTGCGGCTCGCGGGAATCCTGCTGATGTTCGTCGTCGGCAATGCCGCCGGTGTCGTCCTCAACCGCTTCGCCGGGCGCCGGCAGCTCGTCGTGCTCCTCGCCGTCGCCCTGTTCAGCGCGTTCGGCATCTTCGCGGCGCTGGACCCGGCGGCGATCCTCTCGGTCGCCTTCGCCATGGGCCTCATCAACGTGGCGCTGGAGGAGGTGAGCGGCCATCCGCTCGGCGTCTCCTACGTCACCGGCGCCCTGTCGCGCTTCGGGCGCGGCCTCGGCCGCCTCCTCACCGGCCAGCACCATCCCGGCTGGTGGCTCCAGATCATTCCCTGGATCGGCCTCTTTTCCGGCACGGTCTGCGGCGCCTTTCTGGAAGCGGGCCTCGGCCGGCTCGCCTTTCTCGCCTCGGCCGGGGCGGCCATGGCGCTCGGCTTCGTCTCGCTCGCCATTCCGCCGCGCTGGCGCGAGGGCTTTCTCATCCGCCGCCCGGTGCCCCGGACCGTCGGCCGGCGCGGCGCGCGGCGCCCGGACGAGTTGAAGCCGGGCGCGGACGGTCTAGCTTCTCCGGGATAAGCCCTGGGAGGATCGTCATGACCATGACCGGTTCGTCGACCAGACATCGGGGGCGGAAGGCGGAATGGACGATCGGCCGAGCCGGCCGGCGCGCGCTCGCCGGACTTGCCGCCGCCGTCGCCCTCTGCCCGCCCGCCGGAGCGGAGGAGGCCGCCGAAGCCCTCTCGCGGCCGCGCAGCTTCGCCATCGCCGACAGCTTCTGCTTCATGCCCTGTCTCGACGCGGCGAAGAGCCACGCGCAGGACCTGCGAAGCGCCCGCGTCACCATCTCGCGCGTCGAACTGTCCGGGCCGATGATCGCGCATTGCGACGGCAAGGTGGCGATCTCGACGCGCGAGGGCTCGGAAGCGGAGGTGATGGACGAGCTGCATCGCCGCTATGGCGAGGCGGCGCTGACCAGCGCGGCGCAGATCGTGCTGCCGGCCGGGCCGTTCCGCACCGGCACCGCGACCTGCGCGCCGACCGATGGGCGGGCGCCGACGACCTTCGCCCGGCTCCTGTCCGTCGAGCCGCAGCGCATCACGCTCCTCACCGAAAGCGGCGTCGTCTACGAGCTCGTGCCGGTCGTGGCGCCGACCGGCCGCTGAGACCTATCGACCGGCGATCTCGTCGGCGAGGAAGGCTTCGAGCCCGGCCGGCTCGACATCCTTCGCGATGAAGGCCTCGCCGATGCCGCGCGTCAGGATGAAGGTCAGCCGCTCGCGGCTCACCTTCTTGTCCTGGCGGATCGCGCCCATCAGCTCGGCGACCGTGAAGCCGGGGCCCGGGACTTCGCCGAGCCGCGTCGGCAGGCCGGCGGCCTCGAGATGACGGGCGACGCGGCCGGCATCCTGGCCCGAGCAGAGACCGAGCCGCACGGAGAAGCGATGCGCCATGGCCATGCCGATCGCGACGCCCTCGCCATGCACGAGCCGCGCCGGGTCGTAACGCACCGCCTTTTCCAGCGCGTGGCCGAACGTATGGCCGAGATTGAGCAGGGCGCGCCGGCCTTCCTCGCGCTCGTCGTCGGCGACAACCTCGGCCTTCGCCCGGCAGCTTTCGGCGATCGCCTCGGCCCGCGCCGCCTGTCCGGCGAAGATGCCCGCCCGGTGCCGCTCCAGCCATTCGAAGAAGTCCGGCCGGTCGATCAGCCCGTATTTGACGACCTCGGCATAGCCGGCGGCGAATTCGCGCGGCGGCAGGCTGTCCAGCACCTGCGTATCGGCGAGGACGAGGCTCGGCTGGTGGAAGACGCCGACGAGATTCTTGCCCTGCGGCGAATTGATGCCGGTCTTGCCGCCGACGGAGGAATCGACCTGCGCCAGGAGCGTCGTCGGCACCTGGATGAAGCGCATGCCGCGCCGCACGATGCCGGCGACGAAGCCGGCGAGATCGCCGATCACGCCGCCGCCGAGCGCGATCACCGCGTCGCCGCGCTCCAGCCGCGCCGCGATCACGGCCTCGACCGCCGTCTGGAGATGGGAAAAGCTCTTCGTCGTCTCGCCGGGCGGCAGCACGATCGGCGTCGCCTCGATGCCGGCCGCCCTCAGCGAGGCCCGCAGCGGTTCGAGATAGAGGGCCGCGACCGTCTCGTCGGTGACGATGGCGGCGCGCAGCCCCGGCAGGCGTGCCGCGATCGCCGTGCCGGCCCCGGCGATCAGCCCTTCTCCGATGAGGATGTCGTAGCTCCGCGCGCCGAGTTCGACGCGCACCGTCCGGGTGGTCACTTCGTTCATGCTCTCGCTTCCGCCCCGCGCGCCGCCGGCAGGTTGCGGTCCAGCGCCTCGACGATCTCCTCCGCCACGACCTCGCGCTTCACCTGCCGCGACAGGATGGTGATGTCGGCGAGGGCGTAGATCGGATAGCGGCGCTCCATCAGGTCGCGCATCGTGGCGCGCGGATCGGCCGTCTTGAGGAGCGGCCGGTTGCCGCGCCGCATCACCCGCTCCATTAGAATATCGAGATCGGCCTTCAGCCAGACCGTGATCGAACTCGCGGCGAGCGCGGTGCGCGTCGCCTCGGCGATGAAGGCGCCGCCGCCGGTCGCCAGAACCTTGGGCCCTTCCGCCGCGAGCCGGGTGACGACGCGGGCCTCCAGCGCCCGGAATTCCGTCTCGCCATAGGCGGAGAAGAGCTCCGCGATCGTCATGCGCGCGGCCGTCTCGATCTCGGTGTCGCTGTCGTGGAAGGGCAAGGCGAGGCGCTGGGCCAGGCGGCGGCCGACCGTCGACTTGCCGGCCCCCATGAGCCCGACCAGCACGATCGAGCGCGATCCCAGCCGCGCCGTGATGTCTTCCGCCCTCGGCGGTGCCACGCTTTGCATGAAGGCAAGTTCTCCTTCGCTGACGGGGAATAGCAAATTTTCGAGAGCGTCAAGCTCCGGTAATTGCAGGAGGGGCGTGGCATCTCTCCGCTTGCGCGACGGGCGGGCTTGGGCGAAGACGATGCCCACGCTATCGCATCGCCTGGCGAGGGAGACGGTCGACCAGCCATGCCAACCCTCGTGCGCCTTCTCACCACGCTCGGTCTCGTCGTCGCCGTCGTTCTCGCGGCGATGGCGGCGCTCGTCTATCTCGTCGAGCCGGTGCCGCATCAAGTCGTGATCGACGTGCCCTTGCGGCTCGACGGCGGCGCGGCCAGCGTCTCGGCCTCCGGCCTCGGGATGCGGCCGTGAGCGGACGCGCCCGCTTCGATATCGAGGCCTTCCTGGAGATGATGGCGGCCGAGCGCGGCGCGGCGCTGAACACGCTCGCCGCCTATCGCCGCGATCTCGAGGACGCCGCCGCCTTTCTCGCCGGCCGGGGGCTTTCCCTGTCGCTGGCCGGCGCCGACGACATCCGCGCCTATGTCTCGCATCTGGCGGCCCAGGGCTTCGCCGCCAGCAGCCAGTCGCGCCGCCTGTCCTCGCTCCGCCAGTTCTTCAAGTTCCTCTATGCCGAGAACATGCGCGGCGACGACCCGATGGGGCCGATCGAGTCGGCGAAGAAGGGGCGCCCCCTGCCGAAGATCCTCAGCGAGGCGGAGGTCGACCGCCTCTTGAACGCGGCCGCCACGGAGGCGGCGCGCGCCGATCTCGCCCCCGCCGCCTCGGCGAGGGCGAAGCGCATGCTCGCCTTAGTGGAGATCCTCTACGCGACGGGCCTGCGCGTCTCCGAACTCGTCAGCCTGCCGCGCGCCGTGCTGCGCTCGCGCAGCCGGATGATCGTCGTCAACGGCAAGGGCAACAAGGAGCGCATGGTACCGATCGGCGAGCGGGCCCGCGACGCGCTGGCGGGCTTCGGCGAGGCGATGCGCGGCCTCGGCCGGACCGGGGAGGCGGAGGTCTGGCTGTTTCCGGCGCTTTCCGAAAGCGGCCACCTGACGCGGCAGGCCTTCGCGCGCGACCTGAAGGACCTCGCGATCCGCGCCGGGATTGCGCCGGGCCGCGTCTCGCCCCATGTGCTGCGCCATGCCTTCGCCAGCCACCTTCTCCAGAACGGGGCGGATCTTCGGGCCGTGCAGGAACTGCTCGGCCATGCGGACATCTCCACGACGCAGATCTATACGCATGTCCTGGAGGAGCGGCTGATCCGCCTCGTCGCCGACCACCATCCCCTGTCGGAAGCGAGCCGGGACTGAGCGCCCGCCGCCCGTCTTGACAGGGCCTTCGCCCTCCTTCATGTGCCCGGCAACCAAGCGAGCCCCATGCACAACTATCTCGATTTCGAAAAGCCGGTCGCCGATCTCGAAAGCCAGATCCTGGCGCTGAAGGGCCTCGCCAGCGACGGTCAGGGCGTCGATGTCAGCGAGGAGATCCGGCGGCTCGAGACGCGCTCGCGCGAGGCGCTGGTCGATCTCTACAAGAAGCTGACGCCCTGGCAGAAGACCCAGGTCGCCCGCCATCCCGACCGGCCGCATTGCGTCGACTATCTCGGCCGGCTCGTCACCGACTTCACGCCGCTCGCCGGCGATCGCTACTACGCGGAAGACCATGCGGTGATTGCCGGCTTCGGCCGCTTCCGGGGCGAGTCCATCGCCGTGATCGGCCAGGAGAAGGGGTCGGACACCCAGACCCGCCTCAAGCACAATTTCGGCATGGCGCGGCCGGAAGGCTACCGCAAGGCGGTGCGCATCATGGAACTCGCCGACCGCTTCAAGATCCCGGTCCTCACCCTCGTCGACACGGCCGGCGCCTATCCCGGCATCGGCGCGGAGGAGCGCGGCCAGGCCGAGGCGATCGCCCGTTCGACCGAGGCTTGCCTCAATCTCGAAGTGCCGCTCGTCTCCGTCGTCATCGGCGAGGGCGGCTCGGGCGGCGCGATCGCGCTCGCCACCGCCAATCGCGTCCTGATGCTGGAACACGCGATCTACAGCGTCATCTCGCCGGAGGCCGGCGCCTCCATCCTCTGGCGCGACGCGACACGCGCGCGAGACGTGGCGCAGGCGATGAAGATCACCGCCCAGGACCTCAAGGGCTTCGGCGTGATCGACGAGATCGTCACCGAGCCGATCGGCGGCGCCCATCGCGAATCGGACGCCGTCATCGACCAGACGGGCGAGCGCGTCGCCGTCGCCTTGGGTGAACTCGCGGGGCTCGACGGGCCGGCGCTGCGCCGCCAGCGGCGCGAGAAGTTCCTCGCCATCGGCCGCAACCTCTGAAAACGCTGCGCTTTTGCGGGCAACCGTTGCCGCCCTGCCACGGATGGCGACTCCCAAAAACCACCATTCTTCGCCAGAATGCGGGAACGGCGCGTCTGGCGCTGCGGGGAATGCGGGCCGCGAGGGGTTCGGCGGTTAACGTTCTCTTTACGCGATCCCTGCAAAAAGACGGGATCAGGTGCCCGCGCTTCGGCGGGTGGTGACGAGGGGAAGGGAATGCGGGTCGGACGTCTTGCGAGAATGGCCGCGCTCGGGTTCACGCTGCTGGCCGCGGCGTCCTGCCAGAAGAGCGGGCCGGATCTCGGCTCGCTGCTCGGGGCCGACGCCCCGGTGCCGCCGAAGCTCGTCAAGGAGATGCAGGCCAAGAACATGGCCGTCGCCGCGCCGCTGCTCGTGCGCCTCTACAAGGAGGAGTCGCAGCTCGAGGTCTGGAAGCAGAAGACCGACGGCGAATACGCGCTCCTGAAGACCTATTCGATCTGCGCCTGGTCCGGCAAGCTCGGCCCGAAGCGCGAGGCGGGCGACCGGCAGGCGCCGGAAGGCTTCTACCGCATCAGCCAGGGCCAGATGAATCCGGCCTCCAACTACCATCTCGCCTTCAATATCGGCTATCCGAACCAGTACGACCGGGCCAATGGCGCCACCGGCGAGCATCTGATGGTGCACGGTTCCTGCAACTCGTCCGGCTGCTACGCCATGGACGACTGGCAGGTGGAGGAGCTCTACGCGCTCGCTCGTGACGCCTTCAAGGGCGGCCAGCGCGAGTTCCAGCTTCAGGCCTTTCCCTTCCGCATGACGCCGAAGAACATGGCGCGCCATCGCCAGTCGGACCATTACGCCTTCTGGAAGATGCTGAAGCAGGGCTCGGACCGGTTCGAGCTGACCAAGAAGCCGATCGAGATCGGCGTCTGCGAGAAGCGTTATGTCTTCGATCCAAAGCTCGAGGCCGGCCAGACCCTGTCGCCGAACGGCCCGTGCCCGTCCGTCGCCGAGCCGGTGAATGTCGCGGCCAAGCGCATCGCCGACGAGGCCGAGGAAGAGAAGCTCGTCGCGACGATGAAGCCCTCCGACTTCGCCCAGACCACGACCTTCGCCTACAAGCCCGGCATGCCGATCACCGCCGAGGCCTATGCCGCCGAACAGCACCGCCGCCCCGGCTTCGACCGGCTCGGCAAGCCGGTGGAGCAGAAGCCCGCCAGCGTCTTCGCGCCGCTGACGGGGCGCTGAGACGGGCAGGGGCCGAACGGCCCCGTCGACGGCCGCTGCGATAGCAACGCCCGATCGCTCGCGGCCGGCGACTTCCAGAATATGAACCCCCGCCACCGCGTTCTTCTCCCCGACGGGGAGAAGTGCCGGCAGGCGATGAGGGGCGGCGCAGCCGGCCACCCCTGATGATGTGACGCTGGTGGAGTCCGGACGCGGCCGACCTCAGTTCCCGACCACCGGCAGGCGCAATCCGATCGGGCCGGCCGTCTCGAACGTCACCGTCACCGCGATCTCGCCGCCCGCCCGGAACGGCTCGGCGACATGCGAGAAGACGAGATGCGCGCCGTCCGTCCGCATCGTCAGCCGGCCCTGCGCTGGGATCTCCGCCGCATCCTCCGGGCCGACGAGCCGTGTCTCGGCCGCCGAGGGCGAGGAGACGGAGGTGATACGGTCGGGCGTGGTGCCGCGATTGGCGATCGTGAGCAGACCCCGACCTTCCTCTTCCCCTTGCCGCATCGCCGTGACCGACCCGGATTCGACGCGGATCGCGCCGGCTTCCACCGGGCGGAAGGCCGATCCCATGGCGGGGAGGGGACTGTCGTCGGCGGAGGCCGGGACGGCCGTCAGAAGGACGAGGCCGGCCAGGAGGGCGGAGGCCGTCCGCATTGCCGATGCTGGTTCGGTCATGGTTTGGCCGATCGGAGGATTTTCAATCTGAAGGGGAGAATATGGGGAGGGTGCGGGGCTGACAACGCGGCGGTGGAACGGGTGGACCTCGCTGACGCTCGCCACCCCCCTCTGGGCTGCCGCCCATCTCCCCCTCAAGGGGGAGATCGCAGCTTCGAGGTCTCGCAATTCCAGCTGCCGCCGCGATGCCGGACACCACCGTCCGCGCTTAGCCTGATCTCCCCCCTTGAGGGGGAGATGCCGGCAGGCAGAGGGGTGCGAAGGCGAAAGCCTTCGAACCGCACGGCGGTGGAGTGGCGACCCGCCGCCGCTCCGCAGTCCGAGATGCGCTATCGGCTCATCTCGCTATTCGGAGAGATGCCGACACGTTCGATGCTCGTGTCTTCACCCCCGGCGAAACCCCGTCCTATCCCTCACGCCTGCGCGACATAGGCGCCGTGGCAGTGCTTGAACTTCTTGCCCGAGCCGCAGGGGCAGAGTTCGTTGCGGCCGATGCGGCCCCAGGTTTCCGGCCGGTCGGGATCGATGGCCAGCCGTTCCGCCTCGGGCGGGTTGAAGTCGGCGGTGAGGATCGTCGCGCCATTGCCGATCTCGTCCATGCCGGACGAGGCGTCGAGATGATGCGCTTCCATCTCCGGCGGGGCGGGCGGGGCGATCGGCGCCTCCTCGCGCATCAGCTCGACGCGGGCGAGCTGCTGGGTCACGCGCTCGCGCATCGTCGTCAGCATCGACTGGAAGAGCTCGAAGCTTTCCGACTTGTACTCGTTCAGCGGATCGCGCTGCGCATAGCCACGGAAGCCGATGACCGAGCGCAGATGGTCGAGATTGACGAGATGCTCGCGCCAGAGCGCGTCGATCGTCTGGAGCACGATGGAGCGCTCGACATAGGTCATCACATCCGGGCCGAAGCGCTCGGCCTTGTCGGCCATCGCCTTATCGGCCGCCTCGATCAGGCGGGTGCGAATGTCGTTCTCGTCGATGCCTTCCTCGGCCGCCCAGTCCTTCACCGGCAGGTCGAGATTGAGGAATTCCAGCGCTTCCGCCTGCAGTTCCTCGGTAGACCACTGTTCGGGATAGGCGCGTTCCGGAATGTGCCGCGCCACCATGCCCTCGATCGTCGCATGGCGCATGTCGGTGATCGACTCGGTCAGCCCTTCCGCGTCCATCAGTTCCAGACGCTGCTCGAAGATCACCTTGCGCTGATCGTTCATCACGTCGTCGTATTTGAGCAGATTCTTGCGGATGTCGAAGTTGCGCGCCTCGACCTTCTTCTGCGCCTTTTCCAGGGCCTTGTTGATCCAGGGATGGATGATCGCCTCGTCTTCCTTGAGGCCGAGGCGCTGGAGCATCGTGTCCATGCGCTGCGACCCGAAGATGCGCATCAGGTCGTCCTGGAGCGACAGGTAGAATTTCGAGCGGCCGGGATCGCCCTGGCGGCCGGAGCGGCCGCGCAGCTGGTTGTCGATGCGCCGCGATTCGTGGCGCTCGGTGGCGAGCACGTAGAGGCCGCCGGCGGCAAGCGCCTCCTCCTTCAGCCGCTGCACGTCGGCCTCGATCGCCCGGATCGCCGCCTCGCGCTCCGGCCCGTCCGGCATCTCGGCGAGCTCGCGCTCGACGCGCATCTCGACATTGCCGCCGAGCTTGATGTCGGTGCCGCGGCCGGCCATGTTGGTGGCGATCGTCACCGCGCCGGGCACGCCGGCCTGCGCCACGATATAGGCTTCCTGCTCGTGATAGCGGGCGTTGAGGACCTGGAAGTCCTGCATGCCGTCCTTGCGCAGGCGGTCGGCGAGATGTTCCGACTTCTCGATGGAGGTCGTGCCGACGAGGATCGGCTGGCGCCGCTCGGCCGCCGTGCGGATCTCCTTGACGATCGCCCGGTACTTCTCCTCCGCCGTGCGATAGACCTCGTCGTCGTCGTCGATGCGCTGCACCGGCAGGTTGGTCGGCACTTCGATCACGTCGAGACCGTAGATATCGGCGAATTCGGCCGCTTCCGTCGAGGCCGTGCCGGTCATGCCGGCAAGCTTCTCGTACATGCGGAAATAGTTCTGGAAGGTGATGGAGGCGAGCGTCTGGTTCTCGGGCTGGACCGTGACGTGTTCCTTCGCCTCCAGCGCCTGATGCAGGCCTTCCGAGAAGCGGCGGCCCGGCATCATGCGGCCGGTGAACTCGTCGATGATGACGATCTCGTCGCCCCGGACGATATAGTCCTTGTCGCGCTGGAACAGTTTGTGCGCCTTCAGCGCGTTGTTCACGTGATGGACGATCGCGACATTCTCGATGTCGTAGAGCGAGGTGCCGGAAAGATGGCCGGCGGCCTCCAGCATGCGCTCCATCTTCTCCGTGCCGTCCTCGGTGAAGGAGACCTGGCGCTGCTTCTCGTCCAGCTCGAAATCCTCAGGCGCCAGCTGCGGGATGAAGCCGTCGATCAGGCGGTAGAGGTCGGAGCGGTCGTCGAGCGGGCCGGAAATGATCAGCGGCGTGCGCGCCTCGTCGATCAGGATCGAGTCCACCTCGTCGACGATCGCGAAGAAATGCCCGCGCTGCACCATCTGCGGGCGCTCGTACTTCATGTTGTCGCGCAGATAGTCGAAGCCGAGCTCGTTATTGGTCGCGTAGGTGATGTCGCAGGCATAGGCCGCGCGCCGCTCCTCGTCCGACATGCCGTGGACGATGATGCCGACGGAGAGGCCGAGGAAGCGATAGACCTTGCCCATCCATTCCGCGTCGCGGCTGGCGAGATAGTCGTTCACCGTGACGACATGGACGCCCTTGCCGGCGAGCGCGTTCAGATAGACGGGCAGGGTGGCGACCAGCGTCTTGCCCTCGCCGGTGCGCATCTCGGCGATGGCGCGCGAGTTGAGGACGATGCCGCCGATCATCTGGACGTCGAAATGTCGCATGCCGAGCGCGCGCTTGGCGGCCTCGCGCACCGTGGCGAAGGCGGGAACGAGGATGTCGTCCAGCGACTTGCCGCCCGCGACCTCCGCCTTGAAGGCGGCGGTGCGCGCCCGCAGTTCGTCGTCGGAGAGCTTGGCGAGCTCGGGCTCCAGCGCGCTGATCGCCTTGATCGTGCCGTCGTGGCGCCGCACGATCCGCTCGTTGGACGAGCCGAACAGCGCGCGGGCGATAGCGCCGAAACTGACCATGAATTGGCCTTTCCAATGAAGGCTCGCGTGAGCCCAGGCATTCCGTCTGCCGAAAGTCGGGCGCACCCGCGTCGCCCCGACCCATCCCGACAGCGGTTCCTGAGGAGGCCGACGCCCGGCCGATGCCTCCAGATCGATGGGGCCGCAAGGCGCGCTGGGCGGCTTACTCCGGCGCCGCGCGAGAGATAAGAGGGGGTCAAAGCGATGTCAATCTCGCGCGAAGGGGTCGCTCCGGCCTCGAAAACACCGTAAAGGCGGCACTTCCAGACGTTTCAGAATCGGCGGCCCGGCCCCCGCGCCGCCGCTTCCCCCGCCTTTCATCGTAGGAATCGCCTCGCAATGACCCGCTTGCTCGCCCCGCTTCTCGCCGCCACCGCGCTCGCCCTTGTCGGGTTCGGAGGGGCGGCCCTCGCCGCCGACGGCGACGTTCTCGCGAAGGTCGGCAAGTCCGAGATCACCGAGAAGGACCTGTCGCTGGCCGAGGGCGATCTCGGCGACCAGTTCGCGCAGATGCCGCCGGAGCAGAAGCGCCTCGCCGTCCTGTCGGCGCTGATCGACATCAAGGCGCTGGCGAGCGAGGCGGAGAAGGCCAAGCTCCAGGACGATCCGGCGGTGAAGGAGCGCATCGCCTTCCTGCGCGAGCGCGCCCTCCACAACGCCTATTTCCAGAAGCAGGCGATCGACGGCATCACCGACGACGAATTGAAGGCGCGCTACGACGCCGAGATCAAGAAGGTGAAGCCGAGCGAGGAGGTGCATGCCAAGCACATCCTGGTGAAGACCAAGGAGGAGGCCGAGGCGGCCATCAAGGAGATCCAGGGCGGCAAGTCCTTCGATGAGGTGGCCAAGGAGAAGTCCTCCGGCCCCTCCGGCCCGGATGGCGGCGATCTCGGCTTCTTCGGCCCCGGCCAGATGGTGCCGCCCTTCGAGAAGGCCGCCTTCGCGCTCCAGCCCGGCGACTATACCAAGGAGCCGGTGCAGACGCAGTTCGGCTGGCACGTCATCCAGGTGGTCGAGAAGCGGCCGCAGCAGCTGCCGAGCTTCGACGACGTGAAGGACCAGCTCCGCCAGGTCGTGATGCGCGAGAAATATGTGGAGCTCGTGCGCAAGGCCCGCGAGGACGCCAAGGTCGACTACGTGGACCCCAAGCTGAAGGCGCAGATCGAGGCGATGGAGAAGGCCGGCAAGGAAGAGGGCGCCCCGGCCGAGGCCGCGCCCGCTCCGGCGGCGCAGTAAGCGCCGATCGCCCGCTTCCGGTCGGCGGCATGTGCCGCCGATCGTCCCAGGTCGAGCCGGCGCCGCGCGGCGCCCCCTTGCAGGTGACAGGCGGGTCGGGCAGAGGAGCGGCGGATCGACGCTGCTTCGAGGAGCCCGCCCCATGTCGCACCCCGTCTCGCCGCTGGCGCCGAAGACCTATCCGGCCATGCCCGAGATCCGTGGCCTGCGGATCGCCACCGCCGCGGCCGGCATCAAGTATCGCGGCCGTACCGACGTGATGCTGATGGTGCTGGACGAGGGCACGAGCGTCGCCGGCGTCTTCACCAAGTCGCGCTGCCCCTCGGCGCCGGTCGATTTCTGCCGCGCCAATCTTCCCGGCGGCAAGGCCCGCGCCGTGGTGGTGAATTCCGGCAACGCCAATGCCTTCACCGGCCGCAAGGGCCGCGAGTCCACGGCGCTTACCGCCGAGGCGGCGGCGGCGGCAGTCGGCTGCGCGCCCGGTGAGGTGTTCCTCGCCTCGACCGGGGTCATCGGCGAGCCGCTCGACGCCTCGAAATTCTCTGGCCTCCTCGCCGGTCTCGTGCCCGCCGCCAAGGGCGGTTCCTGGCGCGAGGCGGCCGAGGCGATCATGACCACCGACACCTATCCGAAGGTTGCGACGCGGCGCGTCCGGCTCGGCGAGGCCGAGGTGACGATCAACGGCATCGCCAAGGGCGCCGGCATGATCGCGCCCGACATGGCGACGATGCTGTCCTTCGTCGCGACCGACGCGGCCATCGCGCCCGAGGCGCTCCAGGCGATGCTCTCGGCGGCGGTCGAGCCGAGCTTCAATTCCGTCACCGTCGATTCCGACACCTCGACCTCCGATACGCTGCTCCTCTTCGCGACGGGCGCCGCCGGCCACCGCCGGATCGAGACGGCCGAGGATGAGGCGCTCGGCGAGTTCCGCGCCGCCCTGTCCGACCTTCTCCTCGACCTCGCCCGGCAGGTGGCGCGCGACGGCGAGGGGGCCCGCAAGGAGATCCAGGTGACGGTGACGGGGGCGGTGAGCGACGCCTCCGCCAGGCGCATCGCGCTGTCCATCGCCAATTCGCCGCTGGTGAAGACGGCGGTGGCCGGCGAGGACGCCAATTGGGGGCGCGTCGTAATGGCGGTCGGCAAGTCCGGCGAGCCGGCCGATCGCGACCGCCTGACGATCGCCTTCGGCGACGTGCGCGTCGCGCATGAGGGCGAGCGCGACCCGTCCTACGACGAGGCGGCGGCCTCGGCCGAGATGCAACGCGACGAGATCCGCGTCACGGCCGATCTCGGCCTCGGCAACGGGCGCTGGACCGTCTATAGCTGCGACCTCACCAAGGCCTATGTGGAGATCAACGGCGATTACCGAAGCTGAGGACATGAACCGGCTGGCGATCGTCCGGAGGCTGGAAGCGGCAAGCTTCCGGGCCTTTCCGGCGACCTCGACCGTCTATGACGGCACCTGGGCGGTGCGGCTGACGAGCGGCTTTCCGGCCAAGCGCCTGAACTCGGTCAATCCGCTCGACCCGTCCGACCATCTGGAGATCGAGGCGCGGATCGAGCGGGCGCGGGCGCGGTTCGAGGATTTCGGCCGGCCCTTCATCTTCCGCCAGTCGCCGCTGGCGCCGCAGGCGCTGATCGACCATCTCGACGAGAAGGGCTGGTCGGTCTTCGGCGAAAGCCTCGTCCTGACCGCCGAGCTCGCGACGCTCGATCTCAACGTCGCGATGGAGCGCATCCCGGGGCGCGATCCGGCGCGCTACGTCGCGGCGAGCCTCGGCGTCCACGGACGCGCGCCCGGCGAAGGCGCGGGCCTCCTGGAGGTGCTCTCCGCCATCCAGCCGCCGGCCGCCTTCTTCGTGCAGGAAGCGGCGGAAAAGACGCCGGTGGCCGTCGCCTTCGCCATCCAGGACAACGACCTCGCCGGCGTTCTCGATGTCGCCGTCGCCGAAGGCTGGCGGCGCCAGGGCATCGCCCGCGATCTCGTGGCCAACGCGCTGCGCTACACGCTGCTGAAGGGGGCGCGGATCGGCTGGCTGCAGGTCGAGGCGGCGAACGCCGCCGGGCTCGCGCTCTATCGCGGGCTCGGCTTCCGCGAAGCCTATCGCTACGCCTATCGCGCGCCGCCGGCCTGACCGGACCGAAACCTTTCGCCCTCCGTGCCCCGCGCCGCGTGGCGTTCAGAACGGGTTCACCATGACCGCGAAGAAACTCGTCCTCGTCACCGCCTGCGCGCTCGTGGATACCGACGGCCGCGTGCTCGTCGCCGAGCGGCCTGCCGGCAAGTCGCTGGCCGGCCTTTGGGAGTTTCCGGGCGGCAAACTGGAGCCCGGCGAGACGCCCGAAGCCTCCTTGATCCGCGAGCTGCGCGAGGAACTCGGCATCGAGACGCAGGCCGCCTGCCTCGCGCCGCTGACCTTCGCGAGCCACGAATACGAGACATTTCATCTACTTATGCCGCTCTACGTGTGCCGGCGCTACCAGGGCATTCCGCAGCCGCGCGAAGGGCAGAGGCTGCGCTGGCTGCGGGCGAGCGCTCTGCGCGACCTGCCCATGCCGCCGGCCGACGCGCCGCTGATCCCCTTCCTGGTCGATCTCCTCGGCTGAGTTGCGCGAGAGCCGCCTCGGCAAACCGCCGGTAAAGACCGCTCCGGGCGCTTAAGGGCTTCTTCACGGCTCGCCGACGATTGTCGCCGAAACCGCCGATCGGGCGGATATGGCATGCGACGATGGGGCCGGTCATGCGAATGGCGATGGGAAGACGGCGCGGGAAAGGCTTCGGCTCGCTGGCGGATGCGGCGGCGGGGTTGGCGCGCGCGGGGCTGCTGTTCGGCTCGATCGCCGCCGCCCTGGCGCTGATCGTTCTGCCGGACATCGACCGGCGCAATCACGGGGCCGAGGTCGCCCCCGATCTCGATGCGACGATGACGGGTTCGATCGCTCCAGCGCCCGAGCGCCAGGGGCTCGAATGGGCGGATGCGAGCCGTCTCGACCAGGGTCCCTGCCTGATGTTCCCCGACGGGACCGAACGCGGAGCCTGCCGCTGATGGTGAAACGCCAGATCACGAAACTGCGCCGCTTCGCCGATTCCGAGCGCGCGGCCGTCGCGCTCGAATACGGCCTCATCGCCGCCGCCATGGCCGTGGCGATCATCGCCGGCATGCCGGCGGTCAGCTCCGGCGTGACCGACACGTTCGGCCGGATCGCCGCCGCCTTCACGCCCTGAAGCGGCGTCAGCCCGCGCCGGACTCGCCGGAGCGGTCGCGCAGCGCGTCGGCGAGCCGCGTCTTCGCCGAACCCGGCCGCAGGGGCTTCTGCTGGCTCTCATGCGGCTTCCAGCCGGACATGTAGACGATGTCGAAGGTGGCGCGGACGCGTCCATCGGCATCGGCGAAGCGCTCAGCATAGAGCGCCGCCGCGCGAAGGAACAGGCCGCGCGTCGCGGGGCGGCGGCTGCGCTCGCGCAGCATGTTGGTCATGCCCATCGCCCGAAGATCGCGCATCAGCTCGAACATCGAATCGTAGCGCACGGTGATCCGGTCCTGATCGGTGACGGGCAGTGCGAAGCCGGCGCGTTGCAGGAGCGCGCCCGCGTCGCGCACGTCGATGAAGGGCGCGACGCGCGGCGAGACGCCGCCCGTCAGCTCCGCCTCGGCGCCGATCAG
This sequence comes from Aureimonas endophytica, assembly GCF_014642635.1. GTDB lineage: Bacteria > Pseudomonadota > Alphaproteobacteria > Rhizobiales > Rhizobiaceae > Plantimonas > Plantimonas endophytica. The sequence goes on along the minus strand of NZ_BMIQ01000006.1, from coordinate 28,996 downwards.
CGCCGCCCGCAACTCGCTCAAGGTGTCGCCGCCGAGCGCCGCGCCGAGAAACAGCCCGTCCGGCCGCAGCGCCCGGCGGATCTGGATGAGCGCGCCGGGCGTGTCGTTGGTGAGGTGGAGGGCGAGCGGCGAGACGACGAGATCGAGCCCGTTCTCGGGAAGCGGCAAGGCCTCGTCGTCGCCGACGAGCCCGCCCGGCCAGTCCGCCAGAAGATCGGCATGGCGCTCGACCCGCAGGAGACGATCGATCTGGCCGCCTGCCTGGAGAAGCGCGGCGGTCTCGCCGGTATGACCGCCGATCTCCGCCGCCTCGGCGAAGCGCCGCTCGACCAGCGACAGGCGCTCGGCGAGCTCGGCGCCGATCGCCTTCAGGAGATAGCGCGCGCCCGTGTCGCCGGCGGCGAGCGCCCGCAGGCGCCGCCGGTCGAGAAGGTCGCGGTCGAACAGCGTCTGGGCGCCGCCCGGCGGGGAGGAATCGTCGCTTGCGCTCGGCATGGGCTTGTAGCTGACCGGGGCGGCTTTATCGTCAAGGCGTGAAGGCATCGAGGAGCTTGGGCGCGAAGGGAAATGGAACTGCGATTCGGCCTTCGCTCTATCATGACCGGGCTCGGCGACGGACTGTTTCCGCCCCATTGCGCTCTGTGCCGCACGCCCGTCGCGCGCGCCCATGCCCTCTGTCCCGCCTGCTGGACGGGCCTCGTCTTCATCGAGCGGCCCTATTGCGCCCGGCTCGGCACGCCCTTCGCCGAGGAGATGGGCGAGGGCGCCCTGTCGCCGGCGGCCATCGCCGCCCCGCCGCGCTACGACCGCCTGCGCGCCGCCGTGCTTTACGGCGATGCGTCCGGCCGGCTGGCGGCGGGGCTGAAATATGCGGATCGCACCGATCTCTCTCCGATGCTGGCCGGCTGGATGGCGCGGGCCGGGGCCGAACTTCTGGCCGAGGCCGATCTCGTCGTGCCCGTGCCGCTTCACCGCTTCCGTCTTCTCCGGCGGCGCTTCAACCAGTCGGCCGAACTCGCCCGGCTGGTGGCGCGCAGGGCCGGCCGCCCCTTCGCGCCGCAGCTCCTCGTCCGCGCCCGCGCGACGCGCCGGCAGGTCGGGCTCGGCCGGGCGCAGCGCCAGGAGAACGTGCGCGGCGCCTTCCGCGTGCCGGACAGCCAGCGCCCCCGCATCGCAGGGCGGCGCATCCTTCTCGTCGACGATGTCTTCACCACCGGGGCGACGGTCGAGGCCGCGACGCTGGCGCTGCGGCGCGGTGGTGCGGCGTCTGTCGACGTCCTCGTCTTCGCAAGGGTTGCGGGAACATAGCCATGCGTCCATATGCTGGGGATATTTGTCTGCGGTGAGCATCATGGCCGAGGTCACGATCTATACGCGCGCGCTTTGCGGCTATTGCGCGCGCGCCAAGCAACTGCTCGAAAAGAAGGGCGTCGCCTTCGAGGAAAAGGACGCGACCTTTTCGCCCGACCTGCGCGCCGAGATGACGCAGCGGGCGCGGGGCCGCACCACCTTTCCGCAGATCTTCATCGGCGAGCGCCATGTCGGCGGCTGCGACGATCTCTACGCGCTCGATCAGGCGGGCGAGCTCGATCCGCTGCTCGCGGCCTGAGGGGCGTCGATGACCGTTCTCACCGCCGCCGTTCTCCAGATGCGTTCCGGCACCGAGCCGGAGCGCAACATCGCCACGTTGCACGAACTCGTCGCCGAGGCGGCGGGGCAGGGCGCGACCTATCTCCAGACGCCGGAAATGACCGGGCTCGTGCAGCGCGACCGCGCGGCGCTGATGGCGGTGATCCGGCCGGAGGCGGAGGACCCGGTGCTGCGGGCGGGCGCCGACCTTGCGCGGACGCATGGCGTCCATCTCCATATCGGCTCGGTCGCGGTGCTCCTGTCCGACGGCAAGGTCGCCAATCGTTCGGTCCTCTTCCGGCCGGACGGCTCGACCGCCGCCAGCTACGACAAGATCCACATGTTCGACGTCGATCTCGCCGGCGGGGAGAGCTGGCGCGAATCGCGCACCTATCGGCCGGGCGCGCGCGCCGTCGTCGCCGATCTCGCCTTCGCGGACGGGCCGGCGCGGCTCGGCTTCGGCGTCTGCTACGACATGCGCTTTCCCCAGCTCTTCCGGGCCGAGGCCCTGGCGGGCGCCGAGATCCTCACCGCCCCCGCCGCCTTCACGCGGCAGACGGGCGAGGCGCATTGGCATGTGCTCCTGCGCGCCCGGGCGATCGAGAACGGCGCCTTCGTCGTCGCGGCGGCCCAGGGCGGCGTGCACGAGGACGGCCGCGAGACCTACGGCCATTCGATCGTCATCGATCCCTGGGGCCGCGTCCTCGCCGAGGTCGACGGCGCCGAGCCGGGCATCGCGCTGGCGCGGATCGACACGGCTGCGGTGGCGGATGCGCGGGCGAAGATTCCCAATCTGAAGAACGCCCGCGAGTTCGAGCTTCCGGCGGCGCGGCCTGCGGAGAGCCGGTCCGAGGCCGCCGAGTGATCACCTATTCCCTGCGCTGCGAGCCGGCGGACCATGCCTTCGACGGCTGGTTCCGATCGAGCGAGGACTTCGAGCGCCAGCGCCAGCTGAAGCTCGTCGCCTGTCCGGCCTGCGGTTCGAGCGAGGTGCACAAGGGCCTGATGGCGCCCGCCGTCTCCGGCACGCGCGAGGCCGCGCCCGCGCCGTCGGCGGATGCGGCGGCGGCGCTGGCGCGCCTCCAGGATCTCGCCCGCGAGATGCGCGCCCGGTCCGAATATGTCGGCCCGCGCTTCGCGGAAGAGGCGCGGCGCATCCATTATGGCGAGTCGCAGGCGCGCGGCATCTATGGCGAGGCGACGCCGCCCGAAGTGAAGAGCCTGGCGGAGGAGGGCATCGCCGCCCTGCCGCTGCCGCCCCTCCCGGAAGACAAGAACTGACCCTATGGCGAAGACCTGGGCCAAGGCGCCTTCTCCCTGCATCAGCGTCTGCAAGTTCCGCGACGAGGGCCGCTGCATCGGCTGCCAGATGACGAAGCCGGAAAAGAAGCGCTTCAAGCGGCTGAAGGGCAAGGCGGAACGCCGCCCCTTCTTCGAGATGCTGCGCGAGCGGCTGGTGGCGCGCGATCGCTACGCCTATTGGTCGCGCATGTATCGCCGCCGCTGCCTCAAGAAGGCGGCGGATTGTCCGCTCGACAAGCTGGAACAGCCGGACGGTCTCGACCGCGCCGCCTGAGGCGGTCGCCGTCCCGCTTCGAGGAACCCGCGATGTCCGATCCCTTCGCCGATGCGCCGTCGCCCTGCATCGACATCTGCAAGTACAAGCGCCAGGGCCGCTGCATCGGCTGCTCCATGACCAAGATGGAGAAGGATTCCTTTCCGCATTCCGGCAGCGGCGAGGCGAAGCGGCGCTTCTTCGAGACGCTGATCGCCCGGCTCGAAGCCGAGCACAAGAATCCCGCCTTCTGGGTGGCGAGCTATCGCCGCAAATGCGAGCGCGAGGGCGTGCCCTGTCCGCTGGACGACCTCGCCGAGACCTGATGCCGGCGCCGGTCAGCCGCGCGCGATCAGCGTCTCGATGCGCCGGCCGAGCTCCTCCATCTGGAAGGGCTTGGTCATCACCTCCATGCCGGGGGCGAGATGGCCGTGGCCGAGAACCGCCGTCTCGGCATAGCCGGTGACGAAGAGCACCTTCAGATCGGGCCGCAGCTCGCGGGCCGCATCCGCCACCTGCCGGCCGTTCATGCCGTTCGGCAGGCCGACATCGGTGATCAGCAGGTCGAGATGCTGGGCCGAGCGCAGCACCTCCATGCCTTCCGGCCCGTCGCCGGCCTCGATCGCCACATAGCCGAGATCCTGCACCACATCGACGATCAGCATGCGGATCAGCGGCTCGTCGTCGATGACGAGGATCGTCTCGCTCGCCTTCGCCATCGGTTGGGCGGGCGCCGCCCGCACGTCCTCGGCGAGGGCTTCCGGGCTGTGATGGCGCGGCAGGACGATCGAGACGGTGGTGCCTCGGCCCTGCGTCGATTCGATGCGCGCCTGCCCTCCCGACTGCTGGGCGAAGCCGTAGATCATCGACAGGCCGAGCCCGGTGCCGACGCCGATCGGCTTGGTGGTGAAGAAGGGGTCGAAGGCCTTCTCGATCACGTCGGCCGACATGCCGGTGCCGTCATCCGACACCGACAGCACGACATATTGGCCGGGCGGCAGGTCGAGCCGCCGCTCGGCGGCGGCATCGGGGCCGAGATCGAGATTGGCCGTCCTCACCACCAGACGGCCGCCATCCGGCATCGCGTCGCGCGAGTTGATGCAGAGGTTGAGGAGCGCGTTCTCGAGCTGGTTCGGATCGGCGAGCACGGGCCAGAGCTCTCCGTCCGTCGCGGTCGCGACCTCGATCGCCGGCCCGACCGTGCGCCGCACCAGATCCGCCATCTCGGCCACCAGGCGGTTGATGTCCGTCGCCTTCGGCGCGAGGGTCTGCCGGCGGGAGAAGGCGAGAAGCCGGTGCGTCAGCGCGGCGGCCCGCTTCGTCGCGCCCATCGCATTGGCGAGATAGCGCGCGACCTCGTCCCCCCGGCCCTGCGCCAGACGGCTTTCCACCAGCTCGATACTGCCCGAGATGCCGGCGAGAAGATTGTTGAAGTCGTGGGCGAGACCGCCGGTCAGCTGGCCGACGGCCTCCATCTTCTGCGACTGGCGCAGCACTTCCTCGATCCGCATCAGCTCGCTCGTCCGCGCGCGCACGCGCTCCTCCAGCGTGGCGTTGAGCGCGGCGAGGGCGCCGGCCGTCGCCTTCAGCTCGGCCGCGGCGCCGGCGCGCTCGATATGCGCCCAGGACCGTTCGGAGACTTCGCGGATCAAGGCGATCTCCGCCGCCGTCCAGCGATGCGCCTCGCGACGATGGCCGGCCATCAGCGCCGTCAGGCGGCCGTTCTTCACGAGGGGCATGCAGACCGTGGCCGAGATGCCGAGGGCCTGGAAGGCCGCCGCCTCCTGCGGCGGAAGTTCGGCGCGACTGTCGTCGATCACCAGCGTCTCGCCGGAGCCGAGCCGGCGATGCGTCGCCTCGCCGAAATCCCGCAGCCGGAAATGGCCGAGAAGGCTCGGCGCGCCGGGCGCCGTCCATTCGCCCCGAATGGTGAAGCCGTCCTCGTCCTCGTCCATGTCGGCATAGGCGCAGATCGAGAGGCCCATATGGGTCGCGACCATGCGCGTCGTGGTGGTGAGAAGCGCGTCGGCCTCCACCAGCCCGGCCGTCGCCCGCGCCAGCTCGTCCAGGAAGCGCAGCCGCCCCTCGCTCTCGCGCAGCGCCGCGTCGGCCCGCGCCCGCACGATGGTCGCCCAGGTGCGATCGGCCGCGTCGCGGGCCAGCGCCAGTTCAGCCGCCGTCCAGGCGCGGGGCGCGGCCTGATTGATGCAGAAGGCAGCCTTCAGGCGGCCGTCGTCGGCGATCGGCACCAGCATGAAGGCGCCGACCGAGGCGCGCTCGAAACTCTCCGCCGACAGCGGCGAGGCGGTGCGCGGATCGGCGCTGATATCGGCAACGACGATAGGGCGGCCCGCGCGCAGGTCCGCCGCGAAATCGGGCCCGTAATCGTCCAGGCGATGCGCCCCGGCATTGCTCGGGATCGGCCCGTCGTTCCAATCGTATTCCACCGTCGCGACGGCGCCGCACTCGTCAACATCGGCATAGGCGACCTGATGGGCGCCGAGCTGCCGGCCGAGAGCCGCGACGGCGGCGAGGATGATGGGTGCCGGATCGGAATGGAGGCGGAGCTGGCCTTCGAGGCCGAGCAGGAATTCCTGCCGCTCCAGATTGGCGCGCACGGCGGCGGCGTTCAGCACCGCCTCGGTGGTCTCGTTGGTGAAGATGAACAGGCCGGCGATCGAGCCGTCCGCTTCGAGCACGCGGGAATAGGAGAAGGTCCACCACGTATCGGCGGCGCCGCGATCGGTGGCGAGCTTCCAGGGCAGGTCGACGAAGCGCCGGCTCTCGCCGGCCATCGCCGCCTCGATGATCGGCAGGGCCTGCGCCATGGCATCGGCCCAGACCTCGTCGAACCGGGCGCCCATCGCCCAGGACAGGCGCGGGCCGAGCAGCGGGAAATAGGCGTCGTTGAAGAAGAAGTGGAGATCCGGTCCCCAGGACAGGATCATCGATTCCGGCGAGTTGAGGACGAGGCTGAGCGCGACCTTGAGGGACGAAGGCCAGACCTCCGGCGCGCCGAGGGGATGACCGGTCCAGTCGCGCGCGCGGATCATCCGCGCCGCCTCGCCTCCGCCGGCGAGAAACGACAGAGGGTCGATCATCGCGTCCGTCGCCATCCCGTCAACTCGGTATCCCACGCTCGGAGACGCGTCGCCGAAGCGGCCCGTCGCGCCGGCCGCGATCGCCCCCGCGATGGCGCCTCTCCTCCAAACCGTTGTGGGGCGGACGGCGGAAACAGCAAGGGCCCGCCGCGCGAAGCCGCGGCAGGCCCTTCGTCTTCGGCGTGCATCGGCGGGGAGCCCCGCCGGGTCGCCCTTACTTCAGATGGGCGCGCAGCATCCAGGCGAACTTGTCGTGCTTCTCGATGCGGTTGGTCGCCATGTCGTTGGTCGCCCAGTCGCCATGCTGCTCGGCGACCTGCGCCAGCGACGACAGGGTGGAGGACAGCGTTTCCTGGTCGGCGAGGAGTGCCGCGATCATGCCCTTGGCATCGGTCTTGCCGTCATGCTCGGCCACGGCGCTGCGCTCGAGATAGACCGAATAGCGGCCCTCGGCATGCGCGTCGAACGCCTTGATGCGCTCGGCCAGGAAGTCCTGGGCCTCGAAATGATCCTCGTAGATCTCCTGGAACAGCTCGTGCAGCGGGCCGAAGCTCATGCCCGTCACGTTCCAGTGGAAGTTCTGCGCCTTGGTCGTCTCGACCGCGGTCTCGGCCAGGGCCTGCGTCAGGCCGTTGACGATCTCTTCCTTCGCCGTCGGTTCGATCTTCGCCGCAACCAGTCCCATCGTCATCTCCTTCTCGCCGCTTGAGCCGAGTTTAGAACGATTCCAAACTGAATGGAGTTCTAGTCCTGTTTCGTTGACTACGCAACTCTTCTTTTGAACGATTCTAAACTGGCGCGACGGCCGGCCGGCGTGTCAGAGTTCGTCCATGGCCCTCACCATCCCCGCCGACAGGAAGCGCATCCAGCGCCGGCCGGAGGCTTCCACCCGCCAGGCGACGAGGGCGGCCGCGCCCTTGTCCTCGCCGCGCCGCCAGGCGGCGACGAGGCGGAGAAGCCAGACCTCGTCGTCGCTCATATGGCGGGCGCCCGGTCGGTAGAGCGTCATGGGCAGGCGCGCCCGGGCCTGGAGGCCCCGGAAGAAGGCGATGGCGAAACGCTCGAAGGAAACGCCGGTTTCGCCAGCAAGGAGGAAGCAGGCCCGTTCGAGGTCGGGGCGGGGGGCGAGCTGGCTGCGCAACGCCATCCAGCGCAGGCGGTCGAGATCGAGCCGCTCCGCCGCGCTCGGCTCGTGCCGCTGCGCCAGCTGGAGGGCGGTCGGACAGGGCCGGAAGGCCGGAACCTCCCGGATGTCCGACGTCGCGAGGGCGAGATGCGATGCGCTCATTCCGAAGTCCGTCGACCGGGGCGTCAGGCCGGCCGCCTAAATATGAGAAAAGCGGGCAGCTTATAGCATCGTCGCTGCGTCGCGGCCAAGCGTCTCCGCGACCCGGACAGGCCGATTCGCGCCGAAATCGGGCGGAAGGAAGGTCAGGGCCGCCGGGCGAGGCTCATATAGTTGACGTCGATGTCGCGCGAGCGCCGCCATTCGTCGGCGAGCGGATGGTAGACGACGCCAACCTCCTCCAGCACCGCAAGGCCCGCCGCCTCGACCGGCCGGCGGATCTCCTCCGGCCGCACCAGCTTGTCGTAGCGATGCGTGCCGCGCGGCAGCCAGCCGAGGATGGTCTCGGCCGCGAAGATCGCGAGGCCATAGGCCTTCAGCGTCCGGTTGATCGTGGCGACGAGGAGAAGGCCGCCGGGCTTCACCATGCCGGCGCAGGCGGACAGGAACAGGTCGACATCGGCGACATGCTCGACGATTTCGAGCGCCAGGACGACGTCGAAGCGCTCGCCGCCGGCCGCGATCGCCTCCGCCGTCGTCGCGCGGTAATCCACTGAGACGCCGTTCTCGGAGGCATGCAGCCGCGCCACCTCGATATTCGTCGCCGAGGCGTCGGCGCCGACGACCTCGGCGCCGAGCCGGGCCATCGGCTCGGAGATCAGGCCGCCGCCGCAGCCGATATCGAGGAAGGACAGGCCCTCGAACGGCGTGAGGCCCGTCAGGTCGCGGCCGAAATTCATCCCGACCTGCTCGCGGATATAGGCGAGGCGCACCGGATTGAACTTGTGCAGCGGCTTGAACTTGCCCTTCGGATTCCACCATTCGGCGGCGAGCCGCGAGAAGCGATCGATCTCGCCCTGGTCGATCGTCGTCGCCTGCGCTTCGCTCATGGCCGTCCTGCCTTCGATTCTCGTGGGTAGCGCCTAAGGTTTGGTCGCGCGCGGTCAAGTCAAGCGTTTCGGCCGTCCTTGCGACATCGCGCCAATTCGTTTATCCCGCGCCCGCCCGCATCAGCAATGAAGGGTGCCCTCGCGGGCTTCCTCGCGCGGGCCGTTCGCTCATTCGTCCGTGCAAAGCGGCGCTTTCGGAACCTCCGTCCCTTCATGGCGCGTCTCGTCCTCAAATTCGGCGGAACCTCCGTCGCCGACATCGATCGCATCCGCAACGTCGCGCGCCACGTCAAACGCGAGGTGGATGCCGGCCACGAGGTGGCGGTGGTGGTCTCGGCCATGTCCGGCAAGACGAACGAACTGGTGGATTGGTGCCGCCAGGCCTCGCCGATGCACGACGCGCGCGAATACGACGCCGTCGTCGCCTCGGGCGAACTGGTGACGGCGGGCCTTCTCGCGATCACCCTCCAGGCCATGGGCATCAACGCCCGGTCCTGGCAGGGCTGGCAGATCCCGATCCGCACGGACGGCGCACATGGCGCGGCCCGCATCGAATCGATCGACGGCACCGAGATCGTCCGCCGCTTCGGCGAGGGGCAGGTGGCGGTGATCGCCGGCTTCCAGGGCCTCGCGCCGGACAATCGCGTCGCGACGCTCGGGCGCGGCGGCTCCGACACTTCGGCCGTCGCCGTCGCGGCGGGGCTGAAGGCCGATCGCTGCGACATCTATACCGATGTCGACGGCGTCTATACGACCGATCCGCGCATCGAGCCGAAGGCGCGGCGGATGACCAAGGTCGCCTTCGAGGAAATGCTCGAAATGGCCTCGCTCGGCGCGAAGGTGCTGCAGGTGCGCTCGGTCGAGCTCGCCATGGTGCACAAGGTCCGCCTCTTCGTGCGCTCGTCCTTCGAGGACCCGGACGCCCCCGGCATGGGCGATCTTCTGAACCCGCCCGGAACGCTCATTTGCGACGAGGATGAAATCGTGGAAGCCCAGGTCGTGACCGGCATCGCCTATGCCAAGGACGAGGCGCAGATCTCCCTCCGGCGCGTCGAGGACCGGCCGGGCGTCGCCGCGGCGATCTTCGCGCCGCTGGCCGATGCCGGCGTCAATGTCGACATGATCGTGCAGAACGTCTCCGAGGACGGCACGCGCACCGACATGACCTTCACCGTGCCAGCCGCCGACCTGCCGAAGGCGAACGCGCTTCTGGAAAAGGCGCGGCCGGAGATGCGCTTCGACGTTCTCCAGTCGGAGCCCGGCCTCACCAAGGTCTCGGTGATCGGCATCGGCATGCGCTCGCATACCGGCGTCGCGGCGACGGCCTTCAAGGCGCTGGCCAATCGCGGCATCAACATCCGCGCGATCACCACCTCGGAGATCAAGATCTCCATCCTGATCGACGGGGAATTCACGGAACTCGCCGTGCGCACGCTCCATTCGGCCTACGGGCTCGACAAGGCGGTCGCCTGACGGCGGCTCGCGTGACGATCGCCGGCGGCTTGGCGCTTGTCGGCGATGCTTTTCCGCCTCTATAGGCTGATAGGGACCCGCGTCGCCGCTTCGGCGCGTCGCGGGCTTCGGCCGGATCGATGTTCCTTGCGGCCCTTGCCTGGACCACGCCATTGCCGAGAAGCGATTCTTTCGGACCTCGGGTCCTCCTGCGCCGCATCCGGGAGCTCATGGCCGAGCCCTTGGAGGCCCAGGCGCGCCTCGACGCGATCGTGCGCCAGATCGCGGCCAACATGGTCGCCGAGGTCTGCTCCCTTTACGTCCTGCGCGCCGACGGCGTGCTCGAACTCTACGCGACCGAGGGCCTCAATCCCGGCTCCGTCCACCATGCCCAGCTGAAGCTCGGCGAGGGCCTCGTCGGCACGATCGCCGCCACGGCGCGGCCGCTGAATCTCGCCGAGGCGCAGAAGCATCCCGCCTTCACCTTCATTCCGGGCACGGACGAGGAGCCCTTCAACGCCTTTCTCGGCGTGCCGATCCTCCGGGCCGGGCGCACGCTCGGCGTTCTCGACGTGCAGAACCGCGCCATGCGGACCTATCGCGAGGAGGAGGTCGAGGCGCTCGAGACCGTCGCGATGGTCGTCGCCGAGCTGATCGCCGCCGGCAGCCTGGAAGGCCTGTCGCGGCCGGGCGTCGTGCTCGACCTGTCGCGGCCGGTCTCCTTCAAGGGCATCCCGCTCGCCGACGGCATCGGCCTCGGCCATGTCGTGCTGCACGAGCCGCGCGTCGTCGTCACCAATCTCTTCAACGAGGATGCCGAAACTGAGATCCTGCGCCTGGAAAAGGCGCTGAGCTCGCTGCGCATCTCGATCGAGGACATGCTGTCGCGCCGCGAGATGGCGGTGGAGGGCGAGCACCGCGCCGTGCTCGAAGCCTATCGCATGTTCGCCCATGACCGGGGCTGGGCGCGGCGGCTGGAAGAGGCGATCCGCAACGGCCTCACCGCCGAAGCGGCGGTGGAGAAGGTGCAGAGCGACATGCGCGCGCGCATGATCCATACGCCCGATCCCTATATCCGGGAGCGGATGCACGATTTCGACGATCTCGCCAATCGTCTCATGCGCCAGCTGATCGGCACGAGCGACGGGCTGGTCGACGGCGAGGGGCCGAAGGACGCGATCATCGTCGCCCGCTCGATGGGCGCGGCGGAACTCCTCGACTATCGGCGCGAGCAGATCCGGGGTCTGATCCTGGAGGAGGGCGCCCAGACGAGCCATGTGGTGATCGTCGCCCGGGCGCTCGGCATTCCCGTCGTCGGCCAGGCGATGGGCGCCGTCTCCATGTCGGAGAACAACGATCCGATCATCGTCGATGGTGACGACGGCTCGGCGCATCTGCGCCCGCCCGCCGACGTGGAGCGGACCTATGTCGAGAAGGTGCAGTTCCGCGCCAAGCGCCAGGAACAGTACCGGGCGCTGCGCGAGCGGCCGGCCGAGACGGCCGACGGCACGCCGGTCTCGCTCCAGATCAATGCGGGCCTGCTTGTCGACCTGCCGCAGCTGAAGGATTCGGGCGCGGCCGGCATCGGCCTCTTCCGCACCGAGCTGCAATTCATGGTCGCCTCCTCCATGCCGCGCGCCAGCGAGCAGGAGCAGCTCTATGCGGCGGTGCTGGACGCGGCGGGCGAGCGGCCCGTGACCTTCCGCACGCTCGATATCGGCGGCGACAAGGTTCTGCCCTATCTGCGCCAGTCGCCGGAGGAGAACCCGGCGCTCGGCTACCGCGCCATCCGCCTGGCGCTCGACCGGCCGGGCCTGATGCGCACGCAGCTGCGCGCCCTCTTGAAGGCGGCGGCCGGGCGCGAATTGCGCATCATGTTCCCGATGATCACCGAGATCTCGGAACTGCGGCAGGCGCGCGACCTCATCAATCGCGAGTTCCAGTACCTGACGAAGTTCGGCCATGTCATGCCGCGCCGGCTGAAGCTCGGCGCGATGATCGAAGTGCCCTCGCTGCTCTTCCAGCTCGATCCGCTGATGCAGCTCGTCGACTTCGTCTCGATCGGCTCGAACGACCTGTTCCAGTTCTTCACCGCCACCGATCGCGGCAATGCGCGCATCGCCTCGCGCTTCGATCCGCTTTCCGCTCCCTTCTTCCGGGCCTTGAAGCGGATTCTCGACGCCGGGGCGCGCAACGGCGTGCCGGTGACGCTCTGCGGCGAACTGGCCGGGCGGCCGCTCTCGGCCATGGCCCTGGTCGGCCTCGGCTTCCGGTCGATCTCGATGACCTCCTCCGCCATCGGCCCGGTCAAGGCCATGCTGGTGACGCTCGACCTGCCGAAGCTGGAAGCGCTGATCGCCGAGATCCTGGAGGACGGGGCCGGCATCGGGCCCTCGGTGCGCGAGCGCCTGCAGGCCTTCGCCGAGGCGAACGGCATTCCCGTCTAGGACCGCCGTCGCGAAAGGCGGCGGACCGGCCGGCATGCCGGCGGAACTTCAGTGGATTCAGAAGGACATATGGCAAGTCTGCCGACGGACAGGATGAACGAGATCGCCCGCCGCTTCGCCTATCTGGAGGCGGAGATGGCCAAGGGCGGCGGGCGCGAGGACTTCGCCGCGCTGTCCAGCGAATATTCGGCGCTGGAGGACATCGCGCGGGCGATCGAGCGGCACCGGGCGCTGGCCCGCGAGATCGAGGATGCGCGCGGCCTTGCCGCCGACCCCGCCGCCGACCGGGAGATGCGCGAGCTCGCCGAGGCCGAGCTCTTCGAGCTCGAAGCGCGCGAGACGGCTTTGTCCGACGAGATCCGTCTCCTGCTCCTGCCAAAGGACGCGGCCGACGAGAAGGGCGCCATCCTCGAGATCCGCGCCGGCACCGGCGGCTCGGAAGCCGGGCTCTTCGCCGGCGATCTCTTCCGCATGTATCAGCGCTATGCCGAAGGGCGCGGCTGGAAGGTGGAGATCCTGTCGGCCAGCGAGGGCGAGGTCGGCGGCTATAAGGAAGTGGTCGCCGGGGTCAGCGGCAAGGGCGTCTTCTCCAAGCTGAAGTTCGAATCCGGCGTCCACCGCGTCCAGCGCGTGCCGGTGACGGAATCGGGCGGGCGCATCCACACCTCCGCCGCGACGGTGGCCGTGCTGCCGGAAGCCGAGGATATCGACATCGAGGTGCGGGCCGAGGATATCCGCATCGACACGATGCGCTCCTCCGGCGCCGGCGGCCAGCATGTCAACACCACCGACTCGGCCGTACGCATCACCCACCTGCCGACCGGCATCGTCGTCACCTCCTCCGAGAAGTCGCAGCACCAGAACCGCGCCCGCGCCATGCAGGTGCTGAAGGCCCGGCTCTACGACCAGGAGCGCCAGCGCGCCGCCGAGGAGCGTTCGGAGGCGCGGCGCGCCCAGGTCGGCTCCGGCGACCGGTCGGAGCGCATCCGCACCTATAATTTCCCGCAGGGGCGCGTCACCGACCACCGCATCAACCTGACGCTCTACAAGCTGGACAAGGTGATGGAGGGCGATCTCGACGAGCTGGTCGACGCGCTCGGCGCCGATCATCGCGCCCAGCTTCTGGCCGCCGCCGGCGAGCCGGCGTGACGGAGGCGACCGCGACGACGGTCGATGCGCTGTTGCGCGAGGCGCGGGCGCGATTGCGGGCGGGCGGCGCCCCGTCGCCCGATCTCGACGCGCGACTTTTCGTCTCCGATGCGCTCGGTCTCGACGCGGCCGGACTGATCCTGAAGGGCGGCGAGACGGTGCCGGACGCGATCCGCGCCCTTGTCGCCGCGCGCGTCGCCCGGCGGCTCCAAAGCGAGCCCGCGCATCGCATCCTCGGGCGCCGCGCCTTCTATGCCCATGAGTTCAAGCTCTCGCCCGCGACGCTGGAGCCGCGACCCGACACGGAAATCCTGGTCGATCTCTGCCGGCCGGTGATCGAGGCCGCGATCGCCGAGACGGGTGTCTGCCGCTTCGTCGATGTCGGCACCGGCAGCGGCGCCATCGCCGTCTCGCTGCTGGCGCTCTATCCGGAGGCCCGCGCCGAGGCGGTGGATATTTCCGCCGAAGCGCTGGCGACGGCGATGGAGAACGCGGCGGCGGCGGGCGTCGCCGCGCGCATGGTGCCGCTTCTCGGCGATCATCTCGCGCCCGTTCGCGGCGCCGTCGATCTCGTCGTCTCCAACCCCCCCTATATTCCGAGCGCCGAGATCGCGACGCTGGCGCCGGAGGTGCGCGAGCACGATCCGCGCGCCGCCCTCGACGGCGGGCCGGACGGGCTGCGCTCCTATCGGGCGCTCGCGGCGGGCGCGCGGCAGGTGCTGGGCGGCCGGGGCCATGTCGCCGTGGAGATCGGGGCGGGGCAGGGCGACGATGTCGTGGGCCTCTTCGCAGCCCGTGGTTTTGCCGCCGTCGAACGGGCCCGCGACCTCGCGGGGATTGAGCGAGCCTTGCTGTTTCGGTGCGAAACGTAGGGAAATCAGGAACTATTGGCGAAAAAGGGCTTGTGGGAGCATCCGCGACACTCTAGATTTTAAGGCGTCACGGAACTCGATGGGGAACATCCGACGGCAATTGCCGATACGGCAGGCCAGGATGATCGACGCGGCTGGGCCGTCCGGGACGAAGGCGATTGGGGAATCGCTTGGTTCAATCGATTGGACAGGTTCGTGGACGGTCGCGAGCATTGGGCCGAGCCCTGTGAGGCAAGGCAACCGCGCCGCCGCAAGACCCCGAACCGCACCGGCTCGCAGCCGGCCTACCCGAAGACAGGATGAATATGAGGCCAGGTCAGCAGAACAAGCGCATGCGCGGACGCGGTCGCAAAGGGCCCAATCCGCTCTCGCGGAGCTACGAGTCGAACGGTCCGGACGTCAAGATCAGGGGCAACGCGCAGCATATCGCGGAAAAATACATCGCTCTTGCTCGTGACGCGACGGCATCCGGCGACCGCGTCATGGCCGAGAACTATCTCCAGCATGCCGAGCATTACGGGCGCATCGTCGCCGCCGCGCAGGGCAGCTTCCAGCTGCAGCGCGAGGAGCCGGACGTGTTCGACGGCGAATACGAGGACGGCGACGAGGACATGGTGCCGGAAGGCGCGATGGGGCCGAACGGCCATCCCTATCCCGTGCCGGAGCGCGCCCAGGGCGAGCGCCCGCAGATGCAGGGCCAGGGCCAGAACCGCGACAATCGCGACTATGGCAACGGCAATCGCGATCAGAACCGCGACTACCAGAACAATCGCGACGGCGGCGGCCGCGACAATCGCGAGCAGCGCTTCGATCGCAACAACGACCGTCAGGATCGCGGCGAGCGGCAGGACCGCAATCGCGACCGCAACTTCAACCGCGACAACCGCGACCGCAACCGCGACAATCGGCAGGAAGGCGGCGAGCGCCGCGCCTGGGAAGGCCGCGAGCGCCAGAACTGGCAGGACCGCTCGGCCGTGCCGAACGGCCTCGGGCCGCAGCCCTCGGTCGGCGAGCCGCCGGCCGGCGAGGAGACCGCGCCGCGCCCGCAATCCTTCGAGGATGCGCCGCGCCGCGAAGAGCGCTTCACCGAGGCGCAGCATCAGGAGCCGGTGACGACCTCCGCCGTCACCGAGCAGGAAAGCGGCTTCGGCCAGGCGCCGGCGGCGCGTGAGGTGCTGGTCGAGCCGGAAGGCGCGATCCTTTCGGGCGACGAGGCGGCGCCGGCCGAGCGCGAGACGCGCCGTCGCGGCCGCCCGCGCCGGGCGCGCTATGGCGAAGGCGAGACGATCGCCGCCGAGGAGGCTGCGGCGCCGGTGCAGGCACCGGCCGTCGAGGCGCCGGCGCCCGCCGCCGAAAGCGAGGCGCCGAGCGAGGCCGCCGCCGAGGCGCCGGCCAAGCGCCGTCCCGGCCGTCCCCGCAAGAAGAAGGCGGATGCCGAGGCGGAAGAGGGCGGCACGGACCATCTGCCGGACTTCCTTCTCGCGTCGAACGGCTGAGCGAGAGACCAGGAGATCGAAAGGGCGTCGGAGCGATCCGGCGCCCTTTTCGCATGGCGCCGACCTTTCACCGATCGCCCGCAATCCTTGGCGGGGAAGGTTCGAACGGCTCCCGGCCGCCGCGTTGTGCCAAGGCTTCGGAGAGTTCGCGCGGGTCGGAAACAAATTCCGTCCCGGCGGGCACTTTCACGCTTCTTGCCGCCATCCCATATTGCAGCGGAACGGCCCGCCGGTTTCGGGGGCAGGTTTCCATCATCGCGTCCGCCTGCGGGGGGCGCGTGGCAAGGAGGCACTTCATGGATTTGGAACGTTATACCGAGCGCGTGCGCGGTTTCATCCAGTCGGCCCAGACGGCGGCCGTCTCGCGCGATCACCAGCAGCTCGCTCCCGAACATCTTCTGAAGGTCCTGGTCGACGACCGCGAGGGTCTCGCGGCCGGCCTGATCGACAAGGCGGGCGGGCGCTCGGCCGATGTGCGCCTCGCCGTCGACGCGGCGCTGGCGGCGATGCCGAAAGTGTCGGGCGGCCAGGGCCTCTATATGTCGCAGGCCTTGCAGAAGGTTCTCGCCACGGCCGAGGAGATCGCCAAGAAGGCGGGTGACAGCTTCGTCACCGTCGAGCGGCTCCTTCTCGCCCTCGCAGTGGAGAAGAGCGCGAAGACCGCGCAGATCCTCGCTGATGCCGGCGTCACAGCCCAGGGGCTGAACGCCGCGATCAACGAGATCCGCAAGGGCCGCACGGCCGATTCCGCCTCCGCCGAGCAGGGCTACGATGCCCTGAAGAAATATGCCCGCGACCTGACGAAGGATGCGCGCGAGGGCCGTCTCGACCCGGTGATCGGGCGCGACGACGAGATCCGCCGCACCATCCAGGTCCTGTCGCGGCGCACCAAGAACAATCCGGTCCTGATCGGCGAGCCGGGCGTCGGCAAGACCGCGATCGCCGAAGGGCTGGCGCTGCGCATCGTCAATGGCGACGTGCCGGAATCGCTGCGCGACAAGCAGCTTCTCGCCCTCGACATGGGCGCCCTGATCGCCGGCGCGAAATATCGCGGCGAGTTCGAGGAGCGCCTGAAGGCCGTGCTCGCCGAGGTGACGGGCGCGGCGGGTCAGGTCATCCTGTTCATCGACGAGATGCACACGCTGGTCGGCGCCGGCAAGGCGGACGGGGCGATGGACGCCTCCAACCTCCTGAAGCCCGCCTTGGCGCGCGGCGAGCTGCACTGCGTCGGCGCGACGACGCTCGATGAATATCGCAAGCATGTGGAGAAGGACCCGGCGCTCGCCCGGCGCTTCCAACCGGTCTTCGTCAGCGAGCCGACCGTCGAGGACACGATCTCGATCCTGCGCGGCATCAAGGAGAAATACGAGCAGCACCATCAGGTGCGCATCTCGGATTCCGCCCTGGTGGCGGCGGCGACGCTGTCGAACCGCTACATCACCGACCGCTTCCTGCCCGACAAGGCGATCGACCTCGTGGACGAGAGCGCCGCGCGCCTGCGCATGCAGGTGGATTCGAAGCCCGAGGCCCTGGACGAGATCGACCGCCGCGTCATGCAGCTGAAGATCGAGCGCGAGGCGCTGAAGCGCGAGAACGACGACGCCTCGCGCGACCGGCTGGTGCGGCTGGAGACCGAACTCGCCAATCTGGAGGAGGAATCGGACCGCATCACCCAGGCCTGGCAGGCGGAGAAGTCGAAGCTCGGGCTCGCCGCCGATCTGAAGAAGCGGCTCGACGAGGCGCGCAACGACCTCGCCATCGCCCAGCGCAACGGCGAATATCAGCGCGCCGGCGAGCTCGCCTATGGCGAGATCCCGCAGCTCGAACGCGATCTGGCGGCGGCCGAGGCGAAGGAGGGCAGCGGCGCCTCGATGGTCGAGGAGACGGTGACGCCCGACCATATCGCCCAGGTCGTGTCGCGCTGGACCGGCATTCCGGTCGACCGCATGCTGGAGGGCGAGCGCGACAAGCTTCTGCGCATGGAAGACGCGCTGGGGCAGCGCGTCGTCGGCCAGGGCGAGGCGGTGCAGGCCGTGTCCCGCGCCATCCGCCGCGCCCGCGCCGGCTTACAGGACCCGAACCGGCCGATCGGCTCGTTCATCTTCCTCGGCCCCACCGGCGTCGGCAAGACCGAGCTGACCAAGGCGCTGGCGCGCTTCCTCTTCGACGACGAGACGGCGATGGTCCGGCTCGACATGTCGGAATTCATGGAGAAGCATTCCGTCGCCCGGCTGATCGGCGCGCCTCCCGGCTATGTCGGCTACGAGGAGGGCGGCTCGCTGACGGAGGCGGTGCGGCGCCGGCCCTATCAGGTCGTGCTGTTCGACGAGATCGAGAAGGCGCATCCGGATGTCTTCAACGTCCTCCTCCAGGTGCTGGACGACGGGCGGCTGACGGACGGGCAGGGGCGGACGGTCGATTTCCGCAACACGCTGGTCATCATGACGTCCAATCTCGGCGCCGAATATCTGACGACGCTGACGGACGACCAGGATGTCGACGTGGTGCGGCCGCAGGTCATGGAGGTGCTGCGCGCCTCCTTCCGGCCGGAATTCCTGAACCGCGTCGACGAGACCATCCTGTTCCACCGCTTGCGGCGGAGCGAGATGGGCGCCATCGTCGATATTCAGATGAAGCGGCTGGAGAGCCTTCTCGCCGAGCGCAAGATCGTGCTCGACCTCGACGGCACGGCCCGCGACTGGCTGGCGGCGAAGGGCTACGATCCCGCGTATGGCGCGCGGCCGCTGAAGCGTGTCATCCAGCGCGAGGTGCAGGACCCGCTCGCCGAGAAGATCCTGCTCGGCGAGATCCGTGACGAGAACCATGTGAAGATTTCCGGCGGCGGCGACCACCTGATCTTCCATGTGGTCGGCTCGAAGCTCGGCGCGGCGGGCGACCGCGTCGCGGCCTGAGACATGCGAAGGGCGGCCTGACGGGCTGCCCTTTTCGCGCGACGCTCGCGTTGGGCGAGCAGAGATTCGTCTTGGCGATGGCGACAGCTATTCGAAAGCGATCTCGAACGACATGGGAATAGCAGCCGGACTCGTCTGACCTTCAGCGTCGCCTCATGTCGGCCCCTCCGTCACAATATCGGGAAGGGTCGGTAATAATCGTCGATGCGCGTGCCGTAGCTGGCATCGGTCCAGGCGGGGCGGGTGTCGCGGCCGTATTTTGGGCCGCCCTGAAGCTGATCGATGGTGATGCCGACGACATAGCCGCCCTGCCGCTCGTCATACTTCAGGACCTGCCAGGGCAGGGGATAATAGTCCTCGCCGATACCGAGAAAGCCGCCCGAGGCGAGGATCGCGTATTTCACCTGGCCGTCGCGCTTTCCCAGCACGATGTCGTCGATCGAGCCGAGCCTGTCGCCGTCGGTCGAATAGACGGCGGTGCCGCTGACGCGGCTCGCCTCGATATTGTCCGCCGAAGTCGGATGCGGCGTCATTTCTTCCGTGCCGATCGTGGATGACATGACGATCCTCTCCATTATCCTGCTCTGCGATCGCAACGCGGGCCGCATCGGGGCGTTCCGCGCGGATCGGAAGGGAGAGGAGCGATGAAGACTGCGACATTGCCGGAGGGCCTCGCCGTGCCGGTCATCGGCCAGGGCACCTGGATGATGGCCGAAGGGCGTCATCGGCGCGAGGACGAGATCGCCGCGCTCCGCGCCGGCATCGATGCGGGCATGGTGCTGATCGACACCGCCGAGATCTATGCCCATGGCAAGTCGGAGGAACTCGTCGGCGAGGCGATCCGCGGCCGGCGCGACGAGGTGTTTCTCGTTTCCAAGGTCGCGCCGCATCATGCCTCGCGCGATGGCGCGCGGCGCGCCTGCGAGGCCTCGCTGCGCCGGCTCGGCACGGACCGACTCGATCTCTACCTGCTCCATTGGCCGGGCAGCATTCCGCTCGCCGAGACGGTCGAAGCGCTGCGCGGCCTGAAGCGCGACGGGTTGATCCGCCAATGGGGCGTCTCGAATTTCGATGTCGAGGACATGGAGGAGCTCTTCGCGATTCCCGGCGGCTCCGACTGCGCGACGAACCAGATCCTTTACAATCTCGAGGAACGCGGCGCCGAATTCGACCTTCTGCCCTGGCTCGCCGAGCGCGCGGTGCCGGTCATGGCCTATTCGCCGGTGGGGCAGGGCGGCGCGCTTCTCGACCATCCGGCGCTGGCCCGCGTCGCCAAGCGCCGCAACGCCACCCCGGCGCAGATCGCGCTCGCCTTCCTGGTCGAGGGCGACGACATCGTCGCCATTCCGAAGGCGGGCACGCTCGCCCATGTGCGCCAGAACGCCTCGGCCGCCGAGATTGTGCTGACGCGCGAGGATCGGCAGGATCTCGACGCCGCCTTTCCGCCGCCGAAGGAGAAGCGGCCGCTCGCGGTCATCTGACCGGACGGCAAGCTCCGGGCCATGTCGGGCGGCGAAAATGCCGAAGGCGGCCATCTTGATGTCGGGTTCCTCCGCCATCGGCGAGGCCGAAGCGGGCGGCGATCGGAACGCCGCTCCCCGATGGCGGCCGCCCAGTGACGGAGTTAGGATGAGCAGGACCTCGCGCAGCCGTTTTTACGGTCTCGGGCTGGCGCTCGCCACGGTGGCGGGCCTTCTCGCCGCCGCGCCGGCCGCCATGGCGCAGTTCTACGACGATCCCTTCTACGACAACGAGCCGCGCGACAGCGGCCGGGTCGAGACCTTCGTCGACGAATTCGGCCGCCGGGTGACGGTGGACGAGCGCGGCCGCGTCATCGCGATCGAGCGCCCGCGCCAGGAGCGGCGCCGCGCCGAGCCCGCCTATCTCGAACGGCAGGTCGAGCGCCAGCCCTCCGACGACGGCCTGCAGGGCTTCGACGACGTGCCGCCCGATGCGCAAGATCCGCGCCGGGACGCCTATGGGCTCGACGGGCAGTTGCCGGATGCCGGCGCGCCGATCACCGGGCCGAACGATTCCACCGCGCCGGAATCCCGCCCCGCGCCGAAGGTCGTCGGGCCGAAGGGCAAGAACGCCAAGGCGCAGATCGCCGCCTTCCAGATCCTGCTCGACCGCGCCGGCATCTCGCCGGGCGTCATCGACGGGCGCATGGGCTCCAATGTCGACAAGGCGGTCGCCGCCTATGAGGAGAAGTTCGGCGAAAGGCTCGATCCGAGCAATGCGCAGGCGCTGGTCGAGGAGCTCGACGCGACCGGCGGACCCGCCATCGTCTCCTACACGATCACCGACAAGGACGTCGCCGGGCCTTACGTCGCCTCGATCCCCGAGGACTATGCCGAGAAGGCGAAGCTGCCGGCCATGGCCTATGCGCGCGTCTCGGAAATGCTGGGCGAGCGCTTCCACATGGACGAGGACTATCTGAAGGAGATCAACCCGGACGCGGATTTCAACCGGCCGGGCACGATCCTGAAGGTGGCCGCCACCGGCGAGGGGGCGACCGGCGAGGTGGCGAAGATCATCGCCGACAAGGGGCGCGAGCAGGTGCGAGTCTACGACGCGGCCGGCCGGCTTCTCGTCGCCTATCCGTCCACCATCGGCTCCTCCGAAACGCCCTCGCCGAGCGGCACGGTGCAGGTGGCGCGCATCGCCTTCGATCCCGGCTATACCTACAATCCGAAGATCAACTTCACGCAGGGGCAGAACAAGTCGATCCTCCAGATCCCGCCGGGACCGAACGGGCCGGTCGGCACGATGTGGATCGCGCTCTCGAAGCCGACCTACGGCATCCACGGCACGCCCGAGCCCTCCAAGATCGGCAAGACCAACAGCCATGGCTGCGTGCGCCTGACGAACTGGGACGCGACGGAACTCGCCCGCATGGTGAAGCCGGGAACGACCGTCGAATTCCTGGAATAGCAATCCTCAAATCTTGGTAGGGGTGGCGAGGAGCCGAAACCGAGCGGCGGCGTTCTAGCGTTCAGTTGATCCGCCGGTGTCCTCCCATGTCCTCCCGCCCCATCGCCGCCCTTCTCGCCGCCGCGCTCCTTGGCGCCTCCGCCCTGGCGGTGCGGGCCCAGACGGCTGAAGCGCCCGATCCCGGCGCGCCGGCCGCCACGACCAGCATGGCACCGGCGGCGCAGCCCGCCGCGCCCGATCTTTCGGAAGCGGCGATCAACGGTGCCGATTTCGCCGGATACGAGGCGCGCCGCAAGGCACAGGTCGATGCCGCCCGGGCGGCGAGCGATCCGGCAAAGGGCGACCCGGTGGCCGCGAAGATCGCGACCGAGGCGCCGAAGGCCGATCCCGACCCCTTCCTCATCCGCCTTCAGGTGCTGCTCGACCGCGCCCATGCCTCGCCCGGCGTCATCGACGGACTGGCGGGCGGCAACACGGCCAAGGCGATCCGGGCCTTCGGCGAGATGCACGACCTGAATGCCGGCGACCAGCCGAGCGAGGCCCTCTGGCAGGCGCTCGGGAAGGATGCAGGTCCCGCCGTGAAAACCTACAAGATCACGGCCGAGGATGCGGGAGGCGATTACGTGCCGGACCTGCCGGCCGACTATGCCAAGCTCGCCGAGCTGAAATGGCTCGGCTATCGCGACGTCGCCGAGATGCTGGCCGAGCGCTTCCATATGGACGAGGACCTGTTGAAGCGGCTGAACCCGGATGCCGATTTCGGCAAGGCGGGGACGAAGCTCCTCGTCGCCGAGCCCGGCCCCGATCCCGAGGCGGAGAGGAAGGTCGAGCGGATCGTCGTCGACAAGAGCCGGGGCGAACTTTTCGCCTATGACAAGGAGAAGGCGCTGATCCTGGCGCTTCCGGCGACGATCGGCTCGTCCGATACGCCGTCGCCTTCGGGCACCATGAAGGTCAATGGCAGCAAGGCCGATCCCGAATACGAATATGATCCGAAGAATTTCGTGCAGGGCAAGAACCGCAAGGCGTTGACCCTGCCGCCGGGGCCGAACGGGCCGGTCGGCAATATGTGGATCGATCTCTCCAAGCCGACCTATGGCATCCACGGCACGCCGGAGCCTTCCGAGATCGACAAGACGGCGAGCCATGGCTGCGTGCGCCTGACCAATTGGGACGCGCATGCCCTTGCCCGCCTCGTGCAGCCGCAGCGCACCGTGGTCGAGTTCAAGGGATGAGGTTGCGCCTCGCTCTCGCGCTCGCCGGCGGCTTCGCCCTCGCGCTGCCTTCTGCCGCCGCCGCGCAGTCGAACCTGCCCTGGAGCGACGCCAATCCGCTCGAAGGCTCGCATCCGAAGGAGAAGGCCAAGCCGCCCGCGCGCAAGGAGGCCCGCTCCGAGGCGGCGAAGCCGGCCGAGACTCCGAAGGAAAAGCCCGGCGAGGCGGCGAAGGAGAAGGCTTTGCCCGCTCCCACGGCGAGCGCGGCGGCGCCGGCCGACGTGCCGGTGCCGAGCCCCAATCCGCAGGAGGCCGCGCCGAAGCCCGCCGACGGCAAGCCGGAAGCGGCGCCTGCGGGCCCGCCGCCCCCGCCCGCCGAGCCGCAACCGGTGCCCGGTCGGCCGAACGAGCTTCAGCCGGCGCCCGCCGAGACCAAGCCGGTCGAGGAGATTCCGGTGCCCGAGAAGCGGCCGGCCGACGCGCCGGTGGAGGCCGCCCCGGCGCCCGGCCAGCCCTCCGGCGGGGAGACGGCCGGTCCGCCGGCCCCGGCCCCCAACCCCGCGCCGCCGCAGGACGCGCCGAACTCGACCGAGAAGCTGAAGTCGCGCGAGCCGGTGATCGATCCGGCGACCAGCGTCGTCGCGGCGGCGGCGATCGAGGACGCCAAGGAATGCGAGGCCGAGCTGAAGCGGCGCGGCGTCGCCTTCACCGTCGGGGAAAGCATCAGCGAGGGCGAATGCGGCGTGCTGCGGCCCGTCGCGGTGGAGCGGCTGTCCTCCGGGGTCAAGGTCGGTCCGCGCACGCAGATGCTCTGCCGCGCCGCCCTGGCGCTCGACATCTGGATGAGCGACAGCGTCGAGCCGGCGGCCAAGGCGAATTTTCCCGACCGCAAGCTCACCGAATTCCGTCAGGCCTCCACCTATGTCTGCCGGCCCCGCGCCAGCGAGACCGGCATCTCGGAACATGCGCGCGGCAGTGCCATCGACATCGGCGGCTTCGTCTTCGACAAGGGGCCGGAGATCGGCGTCGCGGCGAAGCCCGAGGATTCGCCCGAGACACGGTTCGAGGCGACGGTGCGGGCGGGCGCCTGCGGCCCGTTCAAGACGGTGCTCGGACCCGGCACCGATCCCGACCACGCGACGCATTTCCATCTCGACATCGCGGCGCGGCGCAACGGTGCCACCTATTGTAAATAGTCGGGCCGGCGGTTGCGTCCGCCGTTGCCGGTGCTAGTTCGGCGGCGCGAGCAAGGAGGAGATTCGCCATGGTGCCCTATATCGCCGCCGAGAACCGCTACGAGCCGATGCCCTATCGCCGCTGCGGCCGCTCCGGCCTGAAGCTGCCGGCGATCTCGCTCGGGCTCTGGCAGAATTTCGGCGGGACCGACGTATTCGAGACGGGGCGGGCGATCCTGCGCCGCGCCTTCGATCGCGGCGTCAGCCATTTCGACCTCGCGAACAATTACGGGCCGCCCTACGGCTCGGCGGAGGAGAATTTCGGCCGCTGGATGGATCTCGACTTCCGGCCCTATCGCGACGAGCTCGTCATCTCGTCCAAGGCCGGATGGGACATGTGGCCGGGGCCCTATGGCAATCTCGGCTCCCGCAAGTACCTGATCGCCAGTCTCGATCAGAGCCTCAAGCGGATGGGGCTCGACTATGTCGACATCTTCTACCATCACCGTCCCGATCCCGAGACGCCGCTGGAGGAGACGATGGGCGCGCTCGACCAGATCGTGCGCTCCGGCA
This sequence comes from Aureimonas endophytica, assembly GCF_014642635.1. Lineage (GTDB taxonomy): Bacteria > Pseudomonadota > Alphaproteobacteria > Rhizobiales > Rhizobiaceae > Plantimonas > Plantimonas endophytica. Next base: position 4,312 of record NZ_BMIQ01000006.1, on the reverse strand, counting down.
AGGCGCTCTATGTCGGCGTCTCCTCCTACTCGCCGGAACTGACCCGCGAGGCGCATCGCATCCTGAAGGCGCTCGGCACGCCCTTCATCATCCACCAGCCGTCCTATTCCATGCTGAACCGCTGGGTGGAGGACGGTCTGCTCGACACGCTCGCCGAGACGGGCCTCGGCTGCATCGCCTTCTCGCCCCTGGCGCAAGGGCTTCTGACCAAGCGCTATCTCAGCGGCGTGCCCGAGGATTCGCGCGCCGCCAAGAACGCCTCCTTCTCGCAGAACCTCGTCACGCCGGAAAACGTCGAGCGGCTGCGGCAGCTCAACGCCATCGCCGAGCGGCGCGGCCAGACGCTGGCGCAGATGGCGATCGCCTGGGTGCTGCGCGATCCGCGCGTCACCTCGGCGCTGATCGGCGCGCGCACGGTGGAGCAGCTCGACAATTCGCTCGACGCCCTGAACCGCGCGGAGTTCTCCGAAGAAGAATTGCGCGAGATCGACGCCCATGCCACCGAAGGCGGCATCGATCTCTGGCGCAGCCAGTCGGCGATCAAGCCGGCCTGACCCCGGCGCGGCGATCCGCCGATCAGGCGAAGAGCCGCTGACCGAGCCCTTCCGCCGCCGCGAAGCTCTCGCGCACATGCTGCGCCAGCGCCTCGGCGGCGGGGTGGGCGCCCTGCCGCACCTGCAGGAAGACGCCGTAGCGGCCGAGTTCCGGCAGGCCGGCATCCGGTCCGATCCGCGTAAAAGGCGCGCGCGCGATGCTGACGGGAAGCGGCGCGACGGCGAGATCGGCTTCCACGGCCGCGATCTGCCCCTGGCAATGCTCGCTCGAATAGGCGACGCGATAGCCGATCCCGGTCCGCGCCAGGGCATCGAGCGCCCGGGCGCGCCAGCCGCAGCCGGTTTCCGCGACGGCGAGCGGCAGCGGCCGGCGCGTCGCCGCCACGCCGCCCCGGCAGCCGATCCAGACCAGATCCTCCTCGAAGATCGGCCGGGCCAGCGAAGGGCGATCGGCCTCGTTCGTATAGATCGCCAGATCGAGTTCGCCCGCGTCGCAGGCGCGATGCAGCGCGGCGCTCATGCCGAGCCGCACGTCCACGTCGACATGCGGATGGGTTCGCGCGAAGCGCCGCAGCATCTGGGGAATGGCGTAGATGCCGGAATCGTTCGGCGCGCCGAAGCGGATGCGGCCTTCGATGCGCGGAGCGGCGAGGCGGCTCGCCGCTTCATCGTGCAGGACGAGAATGCGCCGGGCATAGAAGAGCAGCGTCTCGCCCGCCTCGCTGAGAGCGATCTCGCGCGTGCTGCGATGGAACAGGCGCTGACCGGCCGCCTCTTCCAGACGTTTCACCTGCAAGCTGACGGCCGAGGGCGTGCGTGCGACGCGCTCCGCCGCGCGCGAGAAATTGCCGGTCTCGGCGATCGCGAGAAAGGTCCGCAGCAGATCGATTTCGAGCGCCGGTGTCATCGCCTGCCATCTGTGAGAAACACACGAAGAACAGCTTAAAACTATTCGCTTCTCTCATCAATCGGGACGGCCGATACTCCTGTCCATTCTCCTGTCGATGGAAAGGGCAACGGCTATGATCACGCTATGGCAGATGCTCTCCGAACGGATCGCGACGCTGATCGATCGCTATCGGCGGAGGCGGGCGGATCGGGGATTGCGCCGCTTCGCCTCCGGCCTCTCGCCGCAGATGCGCGCCGATCTCGGAATCGCCGCGGACGGGACGATGCAGGAGGAGGCGCCGACGCGAGGCGGCGCGTTCAGCGGCCGGCGATCCGCTGCGCCTCGGCGCCGTCCTTCAGGAGATTGTCGATCCGGTCGCGCTCCTTGCGGAAGACGTCCAGCTCCTCGCCTTGCAGGATATGGCCGGACGGGAACTTGATGCGCATCGGATCGACCTTCTGGCCGTTCACGATCACCTCGTAGTGGAGATGGCTGCCGGTGGAGAGGCCGCTGGAGCCGACGGCGCCGATCACCTGACCCTGGCGCACATGCGCGCCGGGCACGACGCCACGCGCGATCGAGCTCTGGTGCGAATAGGAGGTCTCGTAGCCGTTGCCATGCTTGATGATGGTCTGCCGGCCATAGCCGCTGGTCTGTCCTGCGGATTCGACGATGCCGTCGCCGGAGGCGAGGATCGGCGTGCCGGTCGGCGCCGCCCAGTCGACGCCCCAATGCGGCCGCGCATAGCCGAGGATCGGATGGGTGCGCACGCCGAAGGGCGAGGTGAAGCGGCCATTGGGCACCGGCGTGCGGATGAGGAACTGCTTCGCGCTGCGGCCCTCCTGGTCGTAATATTCGTAATGGTCCTCGCCATTGGCGCGAAACCGGTAGTAGCGCTTCGCCTTGCCGCCGAAGAGCGCCTCGACATAGAGGATCTGCGAATTCTCCGTCGCCTGATCCTGGCCCTCGTCCATCGAATAGAACACGGTCAGCCGGTCGTCGGGGCCGACATGCGCCTGGAAGTCGACATCGGTCGCCAGCATGCGCAGCAGCTGCTGGCACATGCGGTCGTTGAGCCCATAGGAAAGTGCGGCCTGATAGATGCCGTCATAGACGGTCGGCATGTCGGAGCGCAGCGGCGTCTCGGTCGCGTCCTCGTCGAAGGCCTCGGCGACCGCCTCGGCTCCGACCGGCTCGGCGGCGGGCTCGAAGCCGGCGCCGTCGCGTTCGGCGACCGTCGCGACATGCGACGTGCCCTGATAGGCGGAAAGACGGACGACGCGCTTGGCGGCGCCGCGCATCTCGCTGCCGATCCGCAGCACCGACCCGGACTCGAGCCGATCGGAGCCGAGGGCGGCGGCGAGACTGGCCGCCGCGGCGACGGCGTTCTCGTCCGCATAGCCGTTCTCCGCCAGAGCCTTGGCGATCGCCGTCGTCTCGCGCAGCGGAATGATTTCCTCGGCATAGCGGGAGGCTTCCGCCTCGCTGCCGCGCGGCGCGACGGAAACGTTCTCGGCGACGACGCGAAAGGCGGAGCCCGGCTCGTAGACCGCGACATCGCTGTCCGGCGCGAAGCGGGAGGCGTCGAAGGGCTCGATCGAGGCGACCTGCACCGGCGCATAGGACAGGGTCGGCGCGACCGCGCGCACCAGCGCCTCCGCCTCGTCCGTCGTCGTCTCCTCGCCGAAATCGCCGCCGGAAAAGGAGAAGGGCTCGACCTTGAAGCTCATCTCGCTCTCCACCTTGGCGCCATAGAGCTGCGCCTCGCCGTCGCCGTCCGGCGCGGCGGCGATCGCGTCCTCGCCGCTGCTGAAGACGTTCATGGCGTCGAAGGGCGGATAGGTGAGGGGGGTCGGGTGGCGCGCGGCGAGCGCCATGTTCACATAGCCGAAGGGGAGCGTGCGGATGACCTCGCGGTCGCCCTCCTTGCTCATGGTGGAGAGTTCGAGCGTCGCGCGATTGCGCACGGTCGGCAGCACGGTCTCGACGACGCGCTCGCCCTTGTCGGGCAGGATGTCCGGCTGGCTGCGGGCGATCAGCACGCGGCGCGGACTGGAAAGGTCGCGATGGCCGTCGAGGGCGGCGGCGAGCGCGATGCCCATCAGGGCGCTCGACGTGATGCCGGTCAGAAGCGTCCCCGCCAGCCAGCGCGCCGAGACCTGCCGCCGGTCCGGCCGGCGCCGCCGGTCGGCCACGAGAGGCGGCGCTTCGCCGAAGGTCACCGGTTGCCGCAAATCGCTGCCCACATCCAAGACGTCATTTCGTCAGCGGCCTTCGACAAACATATTGGCGGAATCGGGACGTGGACGAGGCGTCCAACCGATTGGCGTTCCGCTGGAATAAGCGTTTTCCGAGCGCGGTCTGTCAATCCGTCGCGATCCTAGCCCCCTGCGACATTCCCGTTCCGGAGAGGGGAGGGGAGAGAAGAACGCCTTTCCGACGGGACAGCCGATCGGCGGTAAGCGGAAAGGGAAGGAGCCTTCGGTGCCGTTCGGCTCGTCCCTATGCCATGCGCGTCTCACCGTCTGGGAGGGCGGATATTTTTGCATGGGATTGTCATGGTGACGTGGGAGTGACGCGGTGGGCTGAGTGGAAGGCTGAGCTGGAACAGTGGGTTAGGCGGTTTTGGCGGTTTTTTGATTTTTGGTGGGATGGGGCGTTGACAGTTTGGTCGGGGTGGATCTATAAACCGCTCATCGACGGGGCGGCGCCGGCGGCGAGCGGAAGACTTCGCTCTACTGTCTGGCGGTTCTGTTGGATCTGATCGAAACCTGGGGCCTGGCCCCGTGAGTTTTGGACGCTCTGGCGGCGTGAGTTGCTTGGGGTATGACGGCGGTTATTTGTTCTGCCGTGTTCTTTGACAATTGGA
>NZ_BMIQ01000005.1 GCF_014642635.1 Aureimonas endophytica | reverse complement strand
CGGCTGCCAGGGCGAGGTCGGCTCGGCCTCGGCCATGGCGGCGGCGGGCCTTGCGGCGCTGATGGGCGGCACGCCCGAGCAGATCGAGAACGCCGCCGAGATCGCCCTCGAACACCATCTCGGCATGACCTGCGACCCGGTGGCGGGCCTCGTGCAGGTGCCCTGCATCGAGCGCAACGCCTTTGGCGCGGTGAAGGCGGTGACGGCGGCCTCGCTGGCGATGAAGGGCGAGGGCCAGCATTTCGTGCCGCTCGACGCCTGCATCGAGACGATGAGACAGACCGGGCGCGACATGGACCACCGCTATAAGGAAACCAGCCTCGGCGGCCTTGCGGTAAACCTGCCGGAATGCTGAAGCCGATTGAACCGACTTCCCCCTCTGGCGCGCGTCCCATGGTTGCACCGATGTCCGAATATGTCCTGACCGTCGCCTGTCCGTCCCGGCGCGGCATCGTCGCGGCGATCTCGACCCATCTGGCGAGCCGCGGCTGCAACATCGTCGACTCGGCGCAGTTCGACGACCTGGAAACCGGGCGCTTCTTCATGCGCGTCGGCTTCCGCTCGGAGGAGGGCGCTTCGCTGGCCGAGATCGAGGCGGGCTTTCCCGCCATCGCCGAGCCCTTCGCCATGGTCCATGCCTTTCACGACACAGGCCGGCGCATGAAGGTGCTCTTGATGGTGTCGCGTTTCGGCCATTGCCTCAACGACATCCTCTATCGCTGGCGCATCGGCGCCCTGCCGATCGACATCGTCGGCGTCGTCTCGAACCATCTCGACTATCAGAAGCTCGTCGTGAACCACGACATCCCCTTCCACCACCAGCCGGTGACGAAGGAGAACAAGCCGCAGGCCGAGGCGCGCATCCTGGAGATCGCGACAGGCGCCGGCACCGAGCTGATCGTGCTCGCCCGCTACATGCAGGTCCTGTCGGATGCGATGTGCCAGACGATGTCCGGCCGGATCATCAACATCCACCATTCCTTCCTGCCGAGCTTCAAGGGCGCGAACCCCTATAAGCAGGCCCATACGCGCGGCGTGAAGCTGATCGGCGCGACGGCGCATTACGTCACCGCCGATCTGGATGAAGGCCCGATCATCGAGCAGGACGTCGCCCCCGTCACCCATGCGCAGAACGCCGCCGACTATGTCTCGATCGGCCGCGACGTCGAGGCGCGGGTGCTGGCCCGCGCCATCCACGCCCATATCCACCACCGCGTCTTCCTGAACGGCGATCGGACGGTGGTCTTCCCCGCCTCGCCCGGCGGCTACGCCTCCGAACGGATGGGCTGAGACGCGGACGTCCGCGATCCCGGCGGAGCCCTCCGCCGCCTGGACATCGGTGGGCGCTACCGCATCTTCGCCGGCCGAGGGCCGTGCGATACCGCCGCGCTTCCATATTGATCTTTTCCGACTCCGTCTCAGCTTCGTCCCGGGCCTGACCCTGGATCCATGCCTTCCAGGACACCGCATGGATAAGGGTGGAGACGGGTGTCCTTCCGCATCGTCCCCGGCCTGTCGCGACCGGCTTGGAATGGATCCCGGCTCAAGGCCGGGATGACGACGCGGCGAGGTGAGTGGGGTCCTGAAGGCATGATGGTATGAGGCGGAGAGACTGACAGCTTGGCCACCGCTTCCGCCCGCCCGCCCGTGCCCGAGGCGCCGTTTCCTGTCGCGCCGGACGGCGCCGATCGGCCGATCCCGCCCGAGATCGCGGCTCTTGTGGCGCCGCATCTGCCGGTGGCCAAGCTTTCGCTCGCCGGCGCGCCGGAGGCGCTTGTCCAGGCGCCGCTCGTCGCCTGCGTTCCGGCCTGCGACGAGGCGGGCCGGATCGACCGCTGCCTCGCGGCGCTCGACGCGGAGCTGGCGCCCGGCGAGGCGATCCTCGTCCTCGCCAATGGCTGCACCGACGCAACGCCCGTCCTCGCCGGCGCGGCCCTGTCGCGCATGGCGCGGCCGACGCTGCTGGTCGAATGCCGCTGGCAACCGGGCCGGGGCTCGGCGCCCTTCGCCCGGCGCCTCGCCCTCGATCTCGCGACCGGCCTCGCGCCGGAGGCGCTGCTTCTGTCGATCGACGGCGACACGCTGGTGCTGCCCGGGCTTCGCGCCGCCTATGCGGCGGAATTCGCGCGCGGCTTCGACCTCGTCTGCGGCCGGATCGGCTTCCTGCCGGACGAGGCGGCGCGCCTGCCGCCGGCCGATCCGGCGAGCGACGCGCTGATCCGCGCCTGCCGGGACCTCTCGCGGCAGATCGCGGCGCGCCTCTGCCCGGACCCCGACAATCCCTGGCCGCATCACGGCAATATCGGCGGCGCCAATTTCGCGATGCGCGGGCTGGCCTATCGCCAAGCCGGCGGTCTGCCGACCCCGCCCTCCGGCGAGGACCGGGCGCTGCGCGCCCTGTTCGAGGCGCATGGGCTGCGCATCCGCCATAGCGACGGCCCGCGCGTCGAGACCTCCTGCAGGCTGGATGGGCGCGCCACCGGCGGGCTGGCGGAGGAGCTGCGCCGCAACCGGACGGAGGCCGATCCGCTGGTGGACGAGCTTCTGGAACCGGCGGACCGCCTCGTGCTGCGCGCCCGCGCGCGCGCCGCCTTTCGCGCCGCGCCGGACGCCGAGGCGCGCCGCGCCGCCCTCGCGCCGCTCGGCCTTGCCGAGGAGACGGCCGGGCGGCTCGCCCGCCTCGGCACCGGCCTCGCCTTGCGGGAGGCGGAGGAGGCGAGCCCGGTTCTCAGGCGCGAGCGGCTGCGCCTGTCGGATCTCCGCCCTCTGGAGCCGGCACTGCGCCGGGCGCTGGCCGATATCGAAGGCGCTCGATCCGATAGTCCGGCGTTTCCGTCGCCTTGACGGGCGTCACCGCCTCACCGAGGCAGGCGACGAAGAAATCGCTCGCCGCGCGGCCGCCGAGCGGCGTGTCGGTGCGGCCGAGATAGGAGACGATCAGGATCTCCGCGTCCGGCACGAGACGCGCCGGGAGCGCCGCCGCCAGCCGGGCGAGCGCCGTCTCCTCCAGGAAATAAAGCACCTCGGAAAAGACCGCGAGATCGAAGCGCCCGTCCGGCAAATCGTCCGGCAGGCTGCCAGAGACGAAATCGGCAAGAGCGCCCGTCTCCGGGTGGCGCGCCGCGCGCGCGACGATCGCCGGCTCGCGGTCGAAGCCGGTGACGCGCTCCGCGATGCCGGCGCCAAGCAGCGCGCGCGACAGGAAGCCCTCGCCGCAGCCGGCCTCCAGCGCGTGCCGGAAGTGGCGCGGCTCCAAGATCGCCACCGTCGCCGCGCGCTTCTCCGCCTCGTAGGCCGAGGAGCGGACATGCCAGGGATCGCCGTCCGCCGCATAGAGGCGGGCGAAATGCCCCGGCTCCGGCGGGCGGCCCGGCATGGCGCGCCAGGAATAGCGCTCCCAGGGATCGTCCTGCGCGGCGAGGAACCAGGGCGGCAGGACGAAGCCGTCCGGGTCGTCGGGAACGATCTCGCCGAGCTGGCTGCGATGGCAGGCGAGGGCGGCGCGCTTGCGGGCGGGATCGGCGGCGACGCGGAAGGGCGTCAGCCCCTCGGCGCGGAACGGCTCGGCGGCGGCGAGACGCCGCGACCAGACCTCGTAGAAGAGGATGCGCAGGTCCGGTCGCGCCTCGCCGAGGGCAAGGGCCAAGGCGGCGGCGGCATGGTGGTCGGGATGGGGATCGTCGGGATGGGGCGCGGCGAGGGCGCTCGCCCCGACCGCGTCGCAGAGTGCGGCGATGCGCGCGGCCGCCGTCTCGAAGCCGGCGCTGCGGCCGGAGGCGCCGTCCGGCAGGGACAGGCGCAGAACCTCCGCCGCGCCGCAGCCGAGCGCCGCCAGCGCCGCGGCCTGCTCGGCCGCGCGGATCGCGGCGAGGCGCGGCGGCGGCACGAGGCGCGAGCGCGGATGCGAGCCTTCGCCATCGGTGAGGGCGACGAGGCCGATCCGCCGGCCGAGATCGGCGGCGCGGGTGAGAAGGGCCGAGGCCCCGAGCGTCTCGTCGTCGGGATGCGGCGACAGGACGACGAGCCCGCCCGGCCCGATCAGCCGCTCGGCCGGCGCGCGCGGCGCGCCGGCCATGGCCGCGTTCCAGGCGCCGATCGTTTGAAGCGTCACGCGCCGAGCTCCCGCATCAGAACGCGGCCGTGCTGGAGCAGGACCGCGTCGGGATTGGCCTGGCGGATATAGACCGCCAGATCGCGGCTTAGCGCCTCGACCGGATGGCCGAGCGCGAAGGAGCCGAGGCCGAGGGCGCGTTCGGCGAGATCGATCACCGTCATCGCCGCCGTTTCCGTCACCAGCCGGCCATAGGCGGACAGCGCGACCGCCGCCGCCACGGCCTCGCCGGTGGCGGTTTCCACCCGCCCCGCCGCGTCCTCCACCCAGAGCCGCGCGCCGCGCGCCGCGATGATCGCCTGGCCGATCCGCGCCATCTGGAGGGGATGGGCGTCGCGGCCGGCGGCCGCGAGTTCGCCGGCCATCAGGCGGACGATCGCCTCGACGGCGCCGAGCTGCGCGGCCGCGCAGCGCCAGATGCCGCCGACGAAGAAGGGCTCGCGGCGATAATCCTCCGGCTCGCCGACGAGAGCCTCGGGCCCGGCGCACAGGCCATCGAAGCGATAGGTTCCCGAGCGCGACCGACGCATGCCCCGCATGTCCCAGTCCCCCGCGCCGACGCGCTCGGGCGCGTCGACATCGAGGAGCAGCAGCAGCATGCGCCCGTCGGATTCCGTGATCGGCACCAAGGCGAGCCGCAGGAGCCCGGCGCCGGAGGCGTAGCGCTTCGCGCCGGACAGGCGGAAGCCGCCCTTCGATGCCGGCGCGAGCCGCACCGGCTCGGCGCCGTCCGCGCCCCAGACGCCGAGCATGCCGCCCGCTTCCACGCAGTTTCGGACCCGCGCCCGTTGCGCCTCGGTGCCATAGCGGGAGACGAGCTGCACCGCGTTGACATGGCCCTCGAACAGGCGGGCGAGGCTGAGATCGATGCCGCCAAGGGCGACGAGCCAGTCGAAAAGCGGCCGCCAATCCTCGCGCGCGGCGGCGTCGGGCACCGGCCCGGCGAAGCGGGCGAGCGCGCCATGCCGCCGCAGCACGGCGACCAGCGGCGCCGGATCGTCGTCCGAGGCCGGAAGACCGGCGAGAACCGCCCGCAGCTCCGCCTGCACCACCGTCAGATCATTGATCGCCATTGCCGCCCCGACGCCACGCCTCGGGTCCGGGCCATGCCTCGACCCTTCGCTCCGACACCATTCGCCGTCTAAATGGCTCAGCGGCCGGAACCGGACAGAGCGACCCCGCCCCGGCGCCCCGCGCTTATTCCGTTCGCCGCGACAGGAATAGGCCGGTCGGCGGCGGCGGTTCAGAGCTTCAGGAGCTGGCGCGCCACCTTCATCAGCGTCGCCTCGTCGGCGGGCTTCACGAGCCAGCCGGTCGCGCCGGCGCTCTTCGCCTCGGCGCGCTTGTCGGCCTGCGATTCGGTGGTGAGGAGCACGATCGGCAGGAACTGGAAGCCCGGCAGCTTGCGCACCTCGCGGATGAGCTCGATGCCGTTCATCGCGCCCATGTTGAGATCGGTGACGATCATGTCCGGCTTCAGCCCGCCCTTCAGCTTGTCGAGCGCGGCCTCCGCGTTCGGCGCATCGGCGACGGCGAGCCCGTTGGTCTCGAAGGAGATCCTGAGACTCATCAGCATGGTCGCGGAATCGTCGACGATCAGGATTGTCTTGGCCATGGCAAGCTCTTCTGGTTGGTCAGCCGAAGGTCGGCGCGAGGCTCCCGCCGGTCTTCGGCGAGAAGCGGTCGAGGAGGGCGGCGAGGAGCCGGCGATAGTCGGAACTCGCCCGGCCGCCGGGCGCGTGCCGGCGCACCGGGCAGCGGGCGGCGAAGGCTTCGGCGACGCGGATGTCGCTGCGGATGCCGGGCAGGATGCGCTCGGCGCCGAAATCGCGCGCCAGCATGTCGAGGACGAGCTTGTGGTGGCGCGGATTGGCGCCGACCATCACCGGCAGGAGGCCGGCGATGCGCAATTCGGCATTCACCCGCGCCGCGACGAGAAAGACGATCCGCGCCAGCTGGCTGACGCCGTCCGCTGACAGGGCATGCGGCAGGGTCGGCACCAGCACCTCCTCGGCGGCGCCGAGCGCGTTGACGAGAAGCATGTCGTAGGCGGGCGGCGTGTCGATGAGGACGAGGTCGAAATCGCGCGCCAGTCCCGCGCCGCGCAATTCGCGGGCGAGCCGCGTCGGGCTGCGCTCCGCCGCCGTGCCGTCGAAGAGCGGATCGGCCGGCGCGACGAAGACGCGCTCGGTGGCCGTCGCCCGGATCGCGCCGGCGAGACCGGCGCGGGGGTCGCGGAAGAGATCGTGCACCGTCGGCTCGCCGCGCCGCGCCGCGACGTCGAAGCCGAGGCCGGCATGGCCCTGGGTGTCGAGATCGACGACGAGCGTGCGCAGGCCGGCGGCGGCGGCCTCGGCGGCGAGATTGACCGTGGTGGCGGTCTTGCCGGTGCCGCCCTTGCGGTTGGCGATCGCGAGGATGCGCGTCATGCCGCCTCTCCCCGCGCGCCGAGAAGCGGCATCAGATGGGCCGCGAGCAGCGGATCGGCCGGCGGCGCCGCGATGCGGGTGCCGGCCGCCAGCAGGCATTGCAGCACGGCGCTGTGCAGGCTGAGGCAGTCCGAGAGATCGGCGACGAGGGTCGGCGTCTCGCGCAGCGCGTCGAGCAGCGGCAGCGCCTCCTCGACGGTGCAATGGTCGGCGAGCCGCAGCCGGCCGTCCTCGACGACGACGCTCATCACAGAAGCTCCTTCAGGTTGAGGACCAAGAGCACGCGTCCGTCGCCGAGCAGCGCCGTGCCCGAATAGCCACGAATGGCGGCGAGCACGCCTTCGAGCGGCTTCAAGAGCACTTCCATGCCTTCGCGGAACGCGTCGATGACGAGGCCGACCGGACTGCCGTTCACCCGGCAGACCAGCACCGCCTCGTCCTCCGGCGCCGCCACGGCCGCGTCCGGCAGGCGGAGCAGCGTCGCGAGGCGCAGGAGCGGGATGACGCTGTTGCGCAGGACGAAGGTCTCGGCCCGCTTGATGGTGCGGATCGCGCCGCGCGGCACGCGTACCGTCTCGACGATGAGATCCATCGGGATGCCGTAGGGCGTGCGGCCGGCCTCCACCACCATGACGCGCGTCACCGCCATCGACAAGGGCAGGGCGAGGCGCGTCGCGGTGCCCTCGCCGAGCCGCGAGGTGACGGACACGCTGCCGCCGAGCCGCTCCACAGTGGTCAGGACGACATCCATGCCGACGCCGCGCCCCGACAGGTCCGAGACCTCGGCGGCCGTGGAGAAGCCCGGCTTGTAGATGAGGTTGATCGCCTCCTGGTCGGAAAGGCGCCCGGCGGCCTCTGCCCCGATCACCCCCTTCGCGACGGCGGCGGCGCGGATCTTCTCGGGATCGATGCCGCGACCGTCGTCGGCGATCTCGATCACCACGCTGTCGGCTTCCTGGAAGGCGCGGATGCGGATCGTCGCCTCTTCCGGCTTGCCGCTGGCGCGGCGGGCCTCGGCGCCCTCGATGCCGTGGTCGAGCGAGTTGCGCATGATGTGGAGCAGCGGATCGCCGAGCGCCTCGACGATGGTCTTGTCGGCCGCCGTCTCGCCGCCCTCGATCGAAAGGGCGATGCGCTTGCCGAGCTTGCGCGACAGGTCGCGCACCAGCCGGGGAAAGCGCACGAAGACCTCCGAAACCGGCAGCATGCGCACCTGCATCACCGCGCCCTGCATTTCCTGGGCGAGGCGGTCGATGACGGCATATTGCTCCTTGATCTCGCGCGCCATCTCGCGCGAGCCGTAGACGTCCTCGGCGCGCCGCGCCAGGAAGGGCAGGCTGTTCTTGGAGACGATCAGCTCGCCGATGAGGTTCATCAGAAGATCGACCTTGCCCTGGTCGACCTTGAGCTGGCGCCCGGCGGCGGCGGCCGTCGCCGCGACCGGCGCGGCGGCGCCGTCCGCCGCGTCCGGCACCGGCACCGGCATCGGGGCGGGCGCGCCGCCCGCGACGGGCGGTCTCGCCGCCGGCTTCGGCGCGGGGCCGAAGGCGGCAAGGCGATCGAGGAGCCGGTCGGCATCCTCGCCCGCCTCTTCGAGGGCGTCCTCCAGCGCCGGAATGTCCAGCGCCTTCGCCAGGCCGGCGAGGGTGCGCCGGATCGCGGGCAGGCGGATTTCCCGGTCGGGGGTGAGCGTGAGATTGCGGCGCTGGGTTTCGAGAAGCCGCGCGGCCATGCGCCCGGTCGCGTCGTCGGAGAAGGCCGGAGCGCCGCCGGTCTCGGCCGGCACGGGCCGGGGCTCGCGCCCGCCCGCCGCCGCCACGAGACCCGGCAGAAGGGCGTGGCAGGACGGGCCGCAATCCAGCGCGACGCGGATCCAGCGCAGCGCCGAGACCGGCCGGAGGCCGGCGCCGCGCATCTCCACCAGGGCGGCGGCGGCGCGGCCGAGCCCGGCGAAGTCGCGGGCGGCGAGCTGCTCGGCGCCGAGTTCGGCGAAATCCGACCAGACCGCCTGATCGTCCGGGGCGCCGAACAGGTGGACGAGATCGGCGGCGGCCACCTCCCGGATCTCGACCTCCTCGATGTCGTAGCGGAACAGATGTTCGAGTTCCGTCCGCGAGGCGGTGGTCAGCGCCTGGAAGTCGAGCAGGCAGCGATAGGGATCGAGATCGGCGAGCGCGGCCAGCGGCTCGCGCGGCCGGGCGTCGAGCGCCACGAGATCGGCGATCTGGAGCATGGTGCCGAGCGGATCGGTGCCGTTGAAGAAGCAGGATTCGTTCGGGCGATAGGCGAGGGCGAGGACGCTCTCACCGCCGGCGATCCGGCGCAGCGCGTCCTGGCGGCCGGCCTCGGTGAAGGGCGCGAGCCAGCCGGGCTCCAGCCCCTTAGCCGGGCGCGGCGCGGCCTGGCTCGGCGCGGGTTCGGCGGCGCCGGGGGAAAAGCGGCGCAGCGAGCCGGCGAGCGAGGCGGACACGCCGTCCGCGTCGCCCGGCAGCGCCTCGTGGCTTTCGAGATGGTCGAGCCAGGCATTCACCCGGTCGAGGCTTTCGAGGAGCCCGTCGACCAGTTCCGGGCCGAGCCCCATCTCGCCGAGCCGGATCGCGCCGAGCAGATCCTCGGCGGCATGGACGAGCTTGGTCAGCGCCACGACCTCGAACAGGCCGGACGAGCCCTTCAGCGTGTGGACGGCGCGGAAGACCTCGTTGATCGTCGCCTTGTCCTCGGGGTCGCCCTCCAGGCGCAGCAGGCCGGAGATCGAATCCTGGATGAGGTCGCGCGCCTCGGGGATGAACTGCGCGAGGAGCCGGTTGTTCATGCCGCCCGTCCCGTCATCAGCCGGGCCGCCGCCACGAGCGCCTCGGGGTCCGCCGGCTTGACGATATAGAGATTGGCCCCCGCCGCCAGCGCCAGCTCCTCGTCCAGCGGCGCCGCCTCGGTGCTGATCGTCACGGCCGGGATGTCGCGCAGTTCGGGGCGCGCGCGCATCCGGTTCAGCATCGTGTAGCCGTCCATCTGCGGCATGTTGATGTCGACCAGCACGAGGTCGAAGCGCCCGGTCAGCGCGCGCTCGATGCCCTCGACGCCGTTGATCGCCTCCTCGACCTCGAAGCCGGCCCGCTCCAGGATCGTGCGATGGAAGAGGCGGATGGTGGTGCCGTCATCGACGACGAGCACCCGTTTGGCTGGACCTGCCATCTCAATATTCCGCTTGGGTCGGCTTCTGGTGGACCACGGTCTCGCCGAAGGCACGGGCCGTGAAGAGCGAGGACATGCGGCTCATGCTTTCCGAATGGCCGAGGCAGAGGAAGCCGCCGGGGGCCAGACAGTCGTAGAGCGTCTCGACCGCCTTGCGCCGCGACAGATCATCGAAATAGATCAGGAGGTTGCGGCAGAAGATGACGTCCATGCCCCGAAAGCGGCGCGTGTCGAGCGGATTGGCGAGATTGACGATCGAGAATTCGACGGACTGGCGCAGCTCCTCGCAGATGCGCCAGTCGTCGGTGCCGTGGCGCGCGAAATAGCGCCGGCGCACGTCCGGGGCCAGGCGGTGCAGGGCGCGCTCGCCATAGACGCCGCGCCGCGCCTCGGCGAGCACCCGCGTGTCGATGTCGGAGCCGTGGATCTCGATCTCGAACTCGTCGGCGCGGTCCCAGCCGTCGAGGATCTGCATGGCGATGGAATAGGGCTCCTCGCCGGTGGAACAGGGCAGCGACCAGAGGGAGATCGGCGTGCCGCGCGGCCGCGCGCGCGCCAGTTCCGGCAGGATGCCGCTCACCAGCGCCTTGAACTGGTAGTCCTCGCGGTAGAAATAGGTCTCGTTCACCGTGAGGAGATTGACGAGGTTCTGCAATTCCTCTCCGGAGGGCTGGAAGCGCAGCCGCGTGAAATAGTCGGCGAAGGAGGCCGAGCGCGTCGCCTCCATCCGCTCGGCGAGGCGGCGCTCGACGAAATAGTCCTTGCGGCTGGTGAAGAGGATGCCGGTATGCCGGTAGAAGAACTCCGAGAAGGTGGCGAGTTCCTCCGGCGTGAAGACCGGCAGGCGCGGATCGACGAGGGCGGACATCAGCGGCCCTCGATGCGGTGGATCGCGGTCTCCACCGCGAAGGCCATGAAGGGATTGCCGCGAAAGCGCGTGGCGGCGTCGGCGAGGACGGGCAGCGCCTCGCGGGTGCCGATCTCGACCAGCCCGTCCACCGCGGCGGCGCAGACATTGATGTGGTCGTCGCGGCGCAGCACCTCGACGAGCCGCCTCGGCGCCCCGGCATGCGCCGTCTGGGCGAGGATGCGCACGGCGAAGATGCGCAGGTCCGCGTCGTCGGTGGCGAGCAGCCGGTCGAGCACCGGCTCGGCCTCCGCCGGCATGGCCTGCAACGCCTCGCTGGCGGCGCTGCGCAGCATGGCGTCGCTGCTGTCGAGCAGCCGGGCGAGGCGGTCCGCCACGCTCACCGAGCGGTGCTCGGCGAAGCTCGTGAACATCAGCGCGCGCACGCTCGGCGCCGTCTCGCGCTCCAGCCGCTCCCAGATCAGGTCGAGCCCGCGCGGATCGGGATGATTGGCGAGCGCCCGCACCGCCGCGCGCCGCCTCGCCGCCTCGCCGGCCTCCAGTTCGCCCGCCAGACCGGCGAGGTCCGGCGGCGATCCCTCGATCACCGTCAGGGTCGGCCGCGTTCGCTTAACGATGGGCATGGCGCGTCTCCGGGGCGGCGGGCCGGGACGGGGCGGGCATCGTCCAGGCGGTGAGCTGGCCGGCGATGCGGCCGATGGGCAGGGTGAGCGAGGCGCCGCCGAGGCGCACGAGTTCGCCAGGCATGCCGAAGACGACGGAGGTCGCCTCGTCCTGGGCGATGGTGCGGGCGCCGTGCCGGCGCAGCTCCGTCATCTCGGCCGCGCCGTCATTGCCCATGCCGGTGAGCTGCACGGCGATGAGATCCTCGGCCGGCACGGTCTCGGCGGCGCTCGCGACGAGGCGCGCGACGCTCGGATGCCAGAGATGGCCGGCGCTGGCGGGAACGGGCGTCGCGAGAAGGCCGGTGCCGCCGCGCGAGACGACGAGATCCGCCTCGCCCTTGGCGACATGGATGCGGCCGGGCTCGATCGCCATCTGGCGCGTCACCTCCACCACGTCGAGGGCGCAGGCGGCATCGAGACGGCGCGCGAAGGAGCCGGTGAAGGCGGCCGGCATGTGCTGGGCGATCAGCACCGGCCAGGGAAAATCGGCGGCGAGGCGCGGCAGCATCTCCTCTAGGGCGCCGGGGCCGCCGGTGGAAACGCCGATGAGGACGAGGCCCTTCGGCAGCAGCCTGCCCCTCGACGGGGCGGCCGGGCGCGGGAGAGGGGGTGCCGGCGGCGAGGGCGGCGGCGCGGCGGCCGCGCGGCGACGGCGCACCCGCGCCGAGGCGGCGCTGCGCAGTTTGGCGAGAAGCTCGCGCTCGATGCGGTCGATGGACAGCGAGATGGTGCCGCCCGGCTTCAGCACGAAGTCCACCGCGCCGAGGCCGAGGGCCTGGAGCGTCACCTCCGCGCCCTCCTCGGTGATGGAGGAGACCATCAGGACCGGGCGCGGATGGGACAGCATGATATGCGACAGGCAGGTGATGCCGTCCATTTCCGGCATGTTGATGTCGAGCGTCACCACATGCGGGTCGAAGCGCGGGATGAGGGCCAGGGCCTCGGCGCCGTTGCGCGCGGTCTCGACCTCGATATCCGGCTGGGACGCGAAGAGCATGCCGAGATGGCGGCGCATCAGCGCGGAATCATCGACGACGAGCACTCGAAGCATGGGCGGGGTGTTCACAGGCAAAAGGCGGGACGGACGGGACGCGAAGGCCCCGTCCGGGCGGGATCAGGCGGCGGCGGCGAGCGTCGCGGCCTCGTCGAGGTCGAGAAGGGTCGCCACGTCGAGCAGCAGGATCATGCGCTTCTGCGCCTCCAGATTGGCGACGCGGCGGATGAGAGGATTGTCCTCGCCGGCCAGGCGCGGCGCCGGGCCGATGGCGGCGGCGGGATGCGCATCACTTCCGACACCGAATCCACGACGAAGCCGGTGCGCGTGCCGTGGATGGTGAAGACCATGATGCGCTGGCGGTCGTTGCGGGCGATGCCGGCGAGGTCGAAGCGGCGCCGCTGGTCGATCACCGGCAGGACGACGCCGCGCAGGTTGATCACGCCCTCGATGAAGGACGGCGCCTTCGGAATGCGCGTCAGCTCCTCCGGCACGCGGACGATCTCCTGCACCGCGTCGATGGAGACGCCGTATTCCTCCTCCATCAGGCGGAAGATCACGAACTGCTCCTCGTCGCCCGCCATCTCGGCGGCGCGGCCGGTCTCGGATGTGGTCTCGCGCATGTCCTCGCCCCCCGCCTTCGCGATCGATCCGATCTCGGCATTGTCGAACAGGGCCTCGGCCGACAGGATCGAGACGAGGCGGCGCCCGTCGTCGATGCGGCAGATGGCCTGGATGTCGCCGGTGCCGGTTCCGCCCGCCAGGAGTGGCGGCACCGGCTCGATCAGCGCCCGCGCGACGCGCAGCACCTCGCTGACGCTGTCCATCACCACGCCGACGCTGACGCGCCGGTCGGCGCCGAGCGCGATCACCACCACCTTGTTGGCGTCGCTGAGGGCGGCGGCCGGCAGGCCGAAGATCTCGCGCAGCGAGACGAGCGGCAGGAGGCGGTTGCGCAGCGTGATGACGCCGAGCACATGGGCCGGCACGTTCGGCACCTCGGTGACGGCCTCCGGCAGCTGGACGATCTCCTCGACCGCCTCGATCGGGAAGGCGTATTCCTGGCCCGCCACCTCGAAGGAGACGAGCTGGGTCTCGTCGCCGGCGCCGGCCGCGCGGCCTTCCTCGGCCGTCGCCGGACCGGACCCGGCCTCGCGCGCCGCCGGGCCGCCGGCAAGGGTCGCCCCGGCGAAGGCGTGCTCCACGAGATGGGCGGCGTCGAGGATCATCACCATCGAGCGCCCGTCCTCGCCCTTGATCATGCCGGCGAGCAGCGCCGTGTCGATCGTGGCGCGGATCGCGGCGACCGGCTCGATCCGCTCGGATTCGACGGTCGCGACATTCGCCATGCGGTCGACCACGACGCCGATCCGCTGGCCCCGGTCGAGCACGACGACGCGGGTCGCGTCGTCCGGGGCGCGGGCCGGAAAGCCGAAGGCGGCGCGCAGGCCGAGGACGGGCAGGACGGTGCCGCGCAGATTGGCGAGGCCTTCGAGGGCGGGCGGGCTGAGCGGCACCCGCACGAGATCGGGCATGCGCACGATCTCCTGCACCTCGGTGAGGGAGAGGGCGAACATCTCCTCCCCGATATGGAACATCACGAACTGGTTCTGGTCGCTCAGAGCGCCGGAACCGGCGCCTTCGGAGGCGGCGGAATCCGCCTCGGTGGGGATCGTGTCGGACATGGGCCTGTTTCCGTTCCGGTCGGCCGGCGTCAGTTGGCCTGGAGCTCGTCGGCGAGCGAGGCGATCTCCTCGATCGCGGCGGCGAGCTGCTCGGCGCCCTTCGACTGCTCGCGCGCCGCCGTCGAGGCTTCGCCCGAGGCCCGCGCCGCCTGGCCGGCGGCGGCGGCGATCTGCTCGATGCCGGTCTGCACCTCCTTCACCATGCGCAGGATCTCGTCCGCGCCGATGAGGATGTCGCCATTGCCGGCGATGACGCCTTCCATGTCGCGGGCGAGCGTCTCGAGATTGGCGGAGATGAGCTTGTTCTTCTCCACCTCGCCGGCCGCCGCCTCGGCGATCTCCTGGAGATCGTCGCGCACGGCGACGATCGTGTCCTGGATCGCCTTCACCGTGTCCTTGATGCGCTCGGCATTCTCGGCGGAGTCGCGGGCGAGGTTGCGGATGTCGGTGGAGACGACGGCGAAGCCCTTGCCGAACTCGCCGGCGCGCGCCGCCTCGATCGAGCCGTTGACGGCCAGCATGTTGGTCTGGATCGAGACCGTGGTGATGGCGTCGACGATCTTGTCGATGCGCCGGCTCACCTGTTCGAGCGCCGAGATCTGCTCGCGGCTGGCGCGCCCGGCCTCGACCGACTGCGACACGCCGACGATCATCTGGTCGACGGCGGTCTTGTTCTCGGCGAGAAGGGCGCCGATGGCGCGGCCCTTCTCCACGGCCATGCCGGCGCGGTCCTGCGACAGGACGGCGCCCTTCTCGATCTGGGCGATGGCGGCGGAGGACTGCTGCGTCGCCGCCGACTGCTGCTGGGCGCCCTTGTTGATCTGTTCGAGGGCGCTCATGATCTGCGTCGAGGCGCGGCTGATCTCCTCCACGGCGCTCGACAGTTCCTCGGCGGCGGAGGCGACCTCTTCCGTGCTCTTGGAAATGTCGGAGGAGGAGCGCAGGTCCTCGGCCAGCGTCGAGAGTTCCTGGGCGGCCTGCTCGCTCTGGGCGATGGCGCTGGACTGCTGATCGACGGTGCGGCCCGATTCCTGGCAGGCGGCCGACTGTTCCTCGGCGGCGGCGGCGATCACCTCGGCGCCCTTCTGCGCCTCGATGGCGGCGCTGTTCGATTCCTCGTTGGCGCGCAGGATCTCGCGACAGCCGGCGACGATCTCGATCATGTCCTGGCGCAGCCGGGCGAGGCGGTCGGTGACGATCTTGCCCTTCTCGACCTCGCCGCGCGCGGTCGACGCGGACCCGGCGATGCCGTCCGCCACCACCTTCACGTCGGTCTGGATCTGGCCGATGAGGTTCTGGATGTCGCGGGCCGACTTCTCGCTGGTCTCGGCCAGCGTGCGCACCTCGTCGGCGACGACGGCGAAGCCCTTGCCGTGGACGCCGGCGCGCGCCGCCTCGATGGCGGCGTTGAGCGCGAGGAGATTGGTCTGGTCGGCGATGCGGGCGACGGCCTTCACCACCTCGCCGATCGTCGCGGCCTGGCGGTCGAGCTCCTCGACCATCTTCACCGAATCCTCCTGGCGCTCGGAGGCGCGGGCGATGGCGGAGAGCGACTCGGCGATCTGCTGGGTGATGCCGACGAGCAGCGCCTGGAGGCCCTCGGTGGCGCGGATCGAGCCGTCCGCCTTGTCGCGGGCCGTGAGGATCAGCGTCGCGCCATGGGCGACGGCCCGGAGCGACTGCTGCGCGGCATTGGCCGCCTCCTCCGCGCCGGAGGCGATCTCCTCGGAGGCGCGGCGCAGCTCCTCGGCGGCGGCGGCGGCCTCCGTCACGCCGGCGGAAAGCTCGGCGGAGGCGGAGGCGATGCGCTCGGCCGCCTTCTGCTGGCGGGCATAGGTGCGGGCCTGGCGCTTCTGCGCCTCGACCACGAGGCGCGTGCCGCCAGGATGCGACTCGGACTTGTTGATGAAGCCGTCCGCGCTGCTGCGGAGGGCGGTTTTCTTGGCGAGAGCCATGGCGGAAAGAACCGTTCGGGGTGAGAAGACAGTATGTCTGCGGTTCGGTCGGGAAGTGTCGTCCGCCGGGCTGGACCGGTTTCGCGAGGCGGCTATATGGCCCGGTTTCACCCGTTCCGGCTGTATCCGTAGCCGGCCAATCTTGCGTCAGACTGCTTCGTTTTGTCGCAGAAAGGCCGGCCTCTGGCCTGAAATCCGGCGCAGGCCGACTGCTTCCCGCTGCCTCTCAGCTCAGCTCAGCCGCGCCATCGCCACGGCATCGGCATAGGCGCCGTCGCGGAAGGCGAAGGCGCGCAGGAGCCCTTCGCGCTCGAAGCCGAATTTCGCGTAGAGGGCGAGCGCCGGCGCGTTGTCGGCGAAGACGGTGAGCTCGACGCGCTTCAGGTCCAGCCAGCGGTCGGCGACGTCGAGGAGCGCGCCGATGAGCGCCGCGCCGATGCCCTGGCGCCGGTGATCGTCATGGACGCCCATCCCGAGGACCGCCGTGTGCCGGCGCCGCCCGGCAAGGACCGACAGGCCGGCGCTGCCGACGAGCCGTCCGTCGCGGAGCGCGACGAGATGGACATCTCCGTCCTTGTGACCTTCCAGCCAGCGGCGCGTCTCGTCCACCCGCTGGAAGGGCAGGCGCATCGTGCCGTGGCGATAGGCGGGCAGGTTCGCGAGATCCGTCAGCGCCTCGGCGTCGTCCGGCCGGCCGGCACGGATGAGAAGCTCCAGCGAAGCGGAGGGATGGGAAAGGATCGTGTCGTTCATGGCCTGGCGTCCGGCGGTTCGGATGAGCCGGATGGCGGCGCTGGCGCAAGACCCGAGCCGCCTGTCCGGCCGGGTCTCGGGGAAACGATCGCTGTCAGACGCGCGCGATTCTCCCGGACCCGGTGACGGATACGGGGCAAGTCGTCGAAAGACGGGCGCGCGCTGCGATCATGCGGCGATGATCCACGGCCGGGCCGGCGCCGTCAACCGAGAATTGCAGCCATGCTTCGCGAGGCGGAGAGGGCGGCGAGGCTGTCGCGCAGCTCGTCGCGGCGGAAGGGCTTGCTGAGCAGCGCGAATTCGGCGGCAAGATCGTCGCGGTCGGCATAGCCGGAGACGATCAGCGCCGGCAGGCCCGGATGGTCCAGGGCCAGCGTCCGCGCCAGCTCGCCGCCCGTCATGCCCGGCATCAGATGGTCGGTGACGACGCAGTCGGGCCGCAGGCCCTCGCGCAGGCGGGCGAGGGCCTCCTCCGCCGAGGCCGCCTCCACCACGCGATAGCCGAGCTCGCCGAGCATGGCGGCGGTGCTGAGGCGCACCAGCTCCTCGTCCTCCACGAGGAGGACGATACCGCCGCGCCGCGCCTCCCGAAGCCCCGCATCCGCCGGCGCGGGGGCGGGGGCCGTCCCGGCGCCGCTCGCCGGCAGCCAGAGGCTCGCGGTGGTGCCGGCGCCGAGGCGGCTTTCGAGTTGCAGCATGCCGCCGAGCTGGCGCGCCAGCCCGTCCACCATGGACAGGCCGAGCCCGGTGCCCTTGCCGATGCCCTTGGTCGAGAAGAAGGGCTCGACGGCGCGGGCGAGCGTCGCCGCGTCCATGCCGGCGCCCGTGTCGGCGATGGAAAGCCGCAGATAGCCGCCGGGGGAAAGGCCGGTCGCATGACCGGCGCCGACTGCTTCCGCCGAGGCGGCGATCCGCAGCGTGCCGCCCTCCGGCATCGCGTCGCGTGCGTTCACGCAGAGATTGAGCAGCGCCATTTCCAGCTGGTTGGCGTCGGCATGGGCCGGCGGCAAGGCGTCCGCCAGTTCGATCGCCAGCTCGATCCGCGATCCGATCGTGCTCGACACGAGATCGGCCATGCCGCCGACGAGACCCGCCAGATCGACGGCGCTCGGCTGCAAGGGCTGGCGCCGGGCGAAGGCCAGCAGGCGCTGGACGAGGAGCCGCGCCCGCTCGGCCGACTGGGCGGCGGCGGCGATGAGCCGCTGTTCGCGCTCGCCGCCGAGACCGCGCCGGCGCAGGAGGTCGAGCCCGCCGACGATCGGCGTCAGGAGATTGTTGAAGTAGTGGGCGACGCCGCCGGTGAGCTGGCCCATCGCCTCCATCTTGCGAGCCTGATGCAGCTGTTCCTGCGCCGCCGCCAGCTCGGCCTCCGCCTTCACGCGGTCGGTCACGTCGTAGGAGGTGCTGGAGGCGCAGATGCGCCGTCCCTCGCCGTCGAGAAGCGGCGCGAAGCGCACCTCGTAGCTGCGGCGCTCGCGGCCCGGATCGCCGAATTCCTGGACGATGGCGAAGGCTTCGCCGGCCAGCGCCCGCGCCCAGATGGCGCGCTGCTGTTCGAGATGGTCCGGCGCCCCCGCGAAGAGCGACAGGAAGTCGTCGCCAGGCGCCGGCCGCTTGCCGTAGACGCGTTCGAAGGCCGTGAGATTGGCGCGGTTGATCGCCAGGATGCGGCCGTCGAGACCGAGCGCCGTCACCGCCGCCGTCGAGCTGTCGATGATGTCGGCATGGACCTTCTTCTCGGCGAGCGCCGCCGCGACGCGCTCTTCGAGACACGCGTTGAGGCGGCGCGCCGCCTCTCCGTCGGCGGTGGCGCGGATGCGCTCCACCTCCGTCGCGACGAGCTGGGCGAAGAGCCGGACCATGGCGCGGATGCGCGGCACATCTACTTGGCGGGGTTTCGGATCGATGGCGCAGAGCGTGCCGAACAGCGCCCCATCCGACAGGACGATCGGATAGGCGATATAACTTTCGAGCCCGTAGAGCGCCGGCGTGTGATGGTGGCGATAGAGCGGATCGCGCGCCACCTCGTCGATGACGATCGCCTCGCCGGTGCGACGGATCGTGTCGCAGAGCGTGCTCGCCACCGGCAGCTCGCCGCCGGCGGGCAGGCCGAAGGCGATGTCGTCGCGCACCTGGCAGGCCACCCAGCGGCTGGCGGTGACATGCGCCACGGCGGCAAAGCCCATGCCCGTCGTCTCGCAGACGACGTCGAGGATCGAACGCACCGTCGCCGAAGCCGCGAGCGCGGTCAGCAGCGCGTCCTGGTCTTCCGCCTGTGAGAAGCTCGCGCCCACGTCTCGCCGCCCCAAACAACCGTAGGGAGGCATTTCTTAGGGCTTTCGCGGAGCGGCGTAAACCGGGAAGCCGGCCCGCGACGCGCCCCGCGCGGCGCCGTTCGGTCGCGGCCAGGGCGGCCGCGCGGCGCGCGCTTCGGCACGGCGCTTGCACGGCGGGGCGAGGGCGGCCATGCTCATCGCCGCCGCCGCGCTTCGACGAGGGTCAGCCATGTCCGCCACACCGCCGCGCCCGTCCGCTCCGCTGCTCAGCGTGTCCGGCCTGACGGTCGCCCTGCCGCGCGGCATGGACCGCCGTCACGCGGTGACGGACGTCTCCTTCGAGCTCAAGGCCGGCGAGATCCTCTGCATCATCGGCGAATCCGGCTCCGGCAAGTCGGTCACGGCCAATGCCGTGATGGGGCTTCTGCCGCCGACGCTCGCCATCGAGGCCGGCACGATCCGCCTGAAGGAGACCGACATCCTCGCCGCCCCGGCGCGCGAGTTGCGCTCGCTGCGCGGCCGGATCGTCTCGATCGTGTTCCAGGATCCGCTTTCGGCGCTCAATCCGCTGATGACGATCGGCGATCAGGTGGACGAGGTGCTGCGCGCCCATCCTGGCCACGCGCCGAAGGACCGGGCGGCGCGCGTCCTGGAGCTTCTGGAGGAGGTCGGGCTGCCGGAGCCCGCGACGCTGCGCCACCAATATCCGTTCCGCCTGTCGGGCGGCCAGCGCCAGCGCGTGATGATTGCCATGGCGCTGGCGCTCGATCCCGAGATCCTCATCGCCGACGAGCCGACCACGGCGCTGGACGTGACGACCCAGGCCCAGATCCTCGACCTCATCGCCCGGCTCCAGCGGCGCAAGACCATGGGCGTCATGTTCATCACCCATGACTTCGGCGTCGTCGCCGACATCGCCGACCGGGTGATCGTGATGGAGAAGGGCGCGATGGTCGAGGAGGGCCCGGCCGCGACCGTCCTCCAGGCGCCGAGCCATCCCTATACGCGCCGCCTGATCGCCGCCGTGCCGCGCATGCGGGCGGGCGACCGGCCGGCGCCGCCCGAAGGCCCCAAGGTGCTGGAGGTGCGCCACCTCGCCAAGACCTACCGGCTCGCCGGGGCGCCCTTCGGGCGCGGCCGCGAGGTGAAGGCGGTGGACGACGTGTCCTTCACCGTGCGCAAGGGCCGGACGGTCGGCATCGTCGGCGAATCGGGCTCCGGCAAGTCGACGCTCGGCCGCCTCGTGATGAAACTGCTCGACGCCGATGGCGGCGAGATCCATTTCGACGGGCGCGACGTCGCCGCCATGCCGGAAGCCGAGTTCCGGCGGCTGCGCCCCCATGTCCAGATGATCTTCCAGGACCCCTTCGCCTCGCTGAACCCGCGGATGACGATCGGGCGCATCCTGACCGCCGGCCCCGCCGCGCACGGCGTCTCGATGGCCGAGGCGCGGCGGAAGGCGGAGGATCTCCTGCGCCGCGTCGGCCTCGACGCCGGCGCCTATGACCGCTTCCCGCACGAATTCTCCGGCGGCCAGCGCCAGCGCGTCGGCATCGCCCGCGCCCTGATGTTCGATCCGGTCCTCATCGTCGCCGACGAGGCGGTCTCGGCCCTCGACGTGTCGATCCAGGCGCAGATCCTCGATCTTCTGGAGGGGATCCAGCGCGAGACGGGCGTCGCGATGATCTTCATCACCCACGACCTGCGCGTCGCGAGCCGGCTCTGCGACGAGGTGGGCGTGATGCATCGCGGCCGGATGGTCGAATACGGGCCGCCCTCGCGCATCTTCCACGCGCCGGAACACGACTATACGAAGCGGCTGATCGCGGCCATTCCGGGCACGGACTGGGACACGGCCGTCGCCTGACGGCGGCACCGGCATCCTCCAACACGCCTCGGCTCGCCGAAGCCCGCTGCCCATCGCGGCGGCGGGCTGCACCCGCCATGCCTGTGGATTGAGCAGATTTCGCGGATGCCGAAAAAAGGCTCGGTCTTGGCAAAAGAATAGTTGTGTTCGTCCACTATCGGGTGGATAGTCCTCGTCATCGAAGCCGATCGCCTCTGTCTCCGGCCCGCCGGAGCCGCCGCCTTCCCACCGGGAGGCGGATGGGCGACGCATGTCCGGGGTCCCGATGGCGGATGCAGCGCGCGCAGCGGTCGACATGGTCGGAGCCTCCCGTCTCCGCGCGGAGGATGTAGATCTCGGCGTGCTCGACGGTACGCTCAGCTTCTTCATCCGCTCGATCAACATCGCCGTCACCCGCGATCTCGACCGCCGTCTCGACGGGCTCGACGTCGCGCGCGGCACCGGCAAGATCACGACCCTCTTCCTGGTTGAGCGCCATCCCGGCATCCGTCCCTCGGTGATCGCCGACGTGATCCTGAAGGACCGCTCGGCCATGGGGCGCATCCTGGACGACATGGAAGGGCACGGCCTCCTCTATCGCGAGACGGCGGAGGACGCGCGGGCGCAGGCTCTGTTCCTGACCGAACGGGGCCGGGCGCTGGCCGCCGAGGTGCGCGGCATCGTCGCCTCCTCGCGCGACTTCTTCGCCGAGATCGACGACGCCGAATACGAGGCGGCCATGGCGGTGCTGCGGCGGATCTACTGGCGGATCGTCCGCAAGAGGAGGGCGGCATGAGCGACAGACGGGTGGCGCTGGTTTCGGGCGCCTCGCGCGGCATCGGCGCTTCGATCGCGCGGCGCCTCGCGGCGGAAGGCTGGGACCTGTCGCTCGGCCTGCGCGACCCGGACGCGGCGCCCGGGATCGCCGATCTCGCGGCGGCCCATCGCCAGCGCTACGACGCGGCGGCCGGCGGCGAGGAGGCCTGGGTCGAGGCGGCGCTGGCGCGCTTCGGCCGGATCGACGCGATCGTCGCCAATGCCGGCATCCTGATCCCGAAATCGGTGATCGCGGCGGAGGACGAGGAGCTGGACGCGATGCTCGCCGTCAACGTCAAGGCGCCGCGCCGGCTGGCGAAGGCCGCCTTCGAGGCGCTCGCCGCCAGCGGCCGGGGGCGCGTCGTCATCCTCGCCTCTCTCTCCGGCAAGCGGGTGAAATCGGCCGATTCCGGTCTCTACGCCATGTCGAAATTCGCCGCCGTCGCCCTCTCGCACGGCATCCGGCAGGCGGGCTTCGATCGGGGCATCCGCGCCACCGCCGTCTGCCCCGGCTTCGTCGCCACCGACATGGCCCGGCCGATCGCCGGCCGGGAGGACGCGGCGATGACCGATCCGGACGAGCTCGCCGCCGTCGTCGCCATGCTGATCGGGCTTTCCAACACCGCGAGCGTCGCGGAATTCCATGTGAACTGCCAGCTCGAGGAGTTCTACTGACATGCCCGGTCCCTATGTCGATCCCTTCCACGGCGACGCGGACCTTCCCGCGAAGGTCGATGTCGTCGTCATCGGCGGCGGCATCATCGGCACCTCGACGGCGCTCGAACTCGCCGAGCGCGGCATTTCCGTCGCGCTCTGCGAGAAGGGCGGCATCGGCCACGAGCAGTCGAGCCGCAACTGGGGCTGGGTGCGCATCTCGCGGCGCGATCCGCGCGAGGTGCCGCTGATGGCGGAATCGCTCCGTCTCTGGCAGGGGATGGACGAGCGGATCGGCCGGCCGACCGGCTATACGCGGGCCGGAATCATCTTCACCTGCGCCGACGAGGAGAGCCTCGCGCAGCACGAGCGCTGGGGCCGGCATCTCGAACCCTACCAGATCGAGCACCGCATGCTGTCGGGCCAGGAGCTCGCCGACATGATGCCGGGCTCGCGCTTCGACGTGAAGGGCGCGCTCTACACGCCGACCGACGGGCGCGCCGAACCGCAGAAGGCGGCGCCCGCCATCGCGGAAGCCGCGCGCGACAAGGGCGCTCATGTCCTCACCGAATGCGCGGTGCGCGGCATCGAGACGGCCGGCGGGCGCGTGTCCGGCGTCGTCACCGAACGCGGGCCGATCGCCTGTTCGCAGGTCGTGCTCGCCGGCGGCGCCTGGTCGAGCCTGTTCTCGAACCGCTTCGGCATCGACCTGCCGCAGCTGAAGGTGATGAACACGGTGCTGCGCACCAAGCCGCTGGAGAACGGGCCGAGCCAGGCGCTGTGGCACAAGGATTTCGCCTTCCGCAAGCGGCGCGACGGCGGCTACACCGTCGCCTCCGGCCACGAGAACATCGTCGACATCGTGCCGGCCTCCTTCCGCTATGCCCGGAACTTCCTGCCGGCGCTGAAGTCGGAATGGGCCTCGCTGAATTTCCGTCTGGCCGGCCGCTTCCTCGACGAGATCCGCATTCCCCGGAGCTGGGCGATGGACGAGGCCTCGCCTTTCGAATATGCGCGCGTCCTCGATCCGAAGCCGTCCAAGGCGATGGCCGACAAGTTCCTGGCGGCGCTGAAGCGCGCCTATCCGCTCTTCGAGAAGGCCGAGGTGGCGCAGACCTGGGCCGGCTATATCGACGTGACGCCGGACGCCGTGCCGGTCATCTCGCCCGTCGAGGACGTGCCGGGCTTCCACATCGCCACCGGCTTTTCCGGCCACGGCTTCGGCATCGGCCCGGCCGCCGGCCGGCTGATGGCCGATCTCGTCACCGATCGCCCGCCGCTGGTCGATCCCGCCGCCTTCCGCCTGTCGCGCTTCTTCGACGGCTCGAAGGTCGAGATCATCAGCGGCTTCTGACCACGGCCCGCCCATCACGATTGCAATCTGGCTCGCAAAGGGGAATGGCATGACCAAGGCTGATCGACCCTCCTTCCGCCCGAACCGCCGGCAGACGCTCGGCCTCATGGCGCTCGGCTCCGCCGGCATCGTGATGCCGGGCCTCCTCGGCCGCGACAGGGCGCTCGCCGCGCCACCCGCCGCCCCGACCGGCCAGCTCGTCGTCGCCTTCAGCCAGGAGCCGACGGTCTTCAACCCCCATCTCCTGCATATCGAGGTGGACGAGGGCATCCATTTCAGCGTCTTTGACCCGCTCTTCGGCGTCGACCCGGAGGGCAAGTTCTATCCCGGCCTCGCCGCCGAGGTGCCGAGCGTCGAGAATGGCGGCATCTCCGCCGACGGCCTGACCTGGAAGGTGAAGCTGCGCGACGGCGTGAAATGGCACGACGGCAAGCCCTTCACCGCCGAGGACGTGAAGTTCACCCTCGAACTCCTGGTCGATCCGAACTTCCGCTCCTGGCGCCGCGCCGGCCACGATCTCGTGCGCGAGCTGACCGTCGTCTCGCCGACCGAGATCACCTGGAAGATGGAAAAGCCCTACGCGCCCTATCCCTCCGTCCTCGCCTCGACCTTCATCGTGCCCAAGCACGCCTTCGACGGCGTCGCCGACAAGAACACCGCGCCCTTCAACAACGCGCCGATCGGCACCGGCCCGTTCAAATGGGAGAGCCGCACGGCCGGCGACAATATCCAGCTCGCCGCCAACAAGGACTATTTCGGCGACGGTCCCTATCTGGAACGCCTGATCTACAAGTATATTCCCGATCTCAACGTGCTCTACACGCAGTTCAAGTCCGGCGACATCGACGTCACCGGCCTGCAATGGATCACGCCCGACCATTACGAGGAGGCGAAGACCCTCCCTGGCACCGAGATCTCGCTGGTGCCCGGCTCGACCGTGGAATCCTTCTCGCTCAACATGGGCCGGCCGCAGTTCCAGGACCTCGCGGTGCGCCAGGCGCTCTACAGCGCCATCGACAAGCAGTCGATCATCGACGCGCTCTATTACGGCCTGCCGACGCCGACCGAGAGCTACACGCCGCAGCAGAGCTTCTACTTCAATCCCGACCTGCCGAAGCACGAATATTCGATCGACAAGGCGAAGGCGCTGCTCGACGAGGCGGGCTGGAAGCCGGGCGCCGGCGGCATCCGCGAGAAGGACGGCGTCCGCCTGTCCTTCACCAATTCCACCACGGCCGGCAACCATATCCGCGAGCAGGTGCAGCAGTTCCTCCAGCAGTCCTTCCAGGAGATCGGCGTCGAGATGAAGATCTCGAACCTGCCGCCGGCGGTGATGTGGGGCGACTACTGGATGCAGTCGCAATTCGATTCCGTCGTCGTCGGCATCGACTTCCTCACCGGCCCGGACCCGGACGTCTCCGACTATCTCGCCTCGGCCTCGACCAATGCCAAGGGCGGTTCCGGCCAGAACAACTGGCAATATGCCAGCCCCGAGGTCGACCGGCTGCTCGCCGAGGGCGGTAAGTCCTTCGTGCCAGAGGAGCGCAAGGCCTCCTACCTGAGGATCCAGGAGATCGTGCGCCACGACCTGCCGCTGCTGCCGCTGTTCCAGTACACGACCGTGCGCGGCCGCAAGGCCGGCGTCACCGGCTTCCTGCCGAACGTCAACACGCGCATCGACACCTGGAATGTCGGCAGCTGGTACCGCGCCGCCTGAGCCTTGCCACCCGGAACGGGCGCTTGGCGCCCGTTCCGCCTCGCTCCCCTTCTTCGAGGGAACGCCGCCATGTCCCGCTTCCTGCTCGGCCGGCTCTGGCAGAGTCTCGTCCTGCTCTTCCTCGTCTCGCTGATCGGCTACAGCGTCCTGCTTCTCGCGCCGGGCGGGCCGATGTCGCAATTCGCCCTGACGCCCGGCATCACCAAGGCCGATCTCGACCGGATCGCCGCGCAGATGGGCCTCGACCGGCCGGTGATCGTCCAATATGCCGACTGGCTCTGGCATCTCCTCCAGGGCGACTGGGGCCGTTCCTTCCGCGGCGGCGAGCCCGTCCTGTCGATCATTCTCGGCCATCTGCCGGCGACGCTGCTCCTGATGGGCACCTCGACGGCGCTCGCCATCGGCCTCGGCAGCTTCATCGGCATCGCCGGCGCCATCCGCCGCCATTCCGCCTTCGACTATGCCTCGACGGTCGGCGCCATGGTGGCGCTGTCGGTGCCGACCTTCTGGTTCGGCCTCGTCGCGATCTACCTGTTCTCGCTGAAGCTGAAATGGTTTCCGGCCGGCAACATGTACACGATCGGCGACGGCTCGCTCACCGACTATCTCTGGCATCTCGTCCTGCCGGCGACCGTCCTCGCCCTCGTCGATGTCGCGGTCTGGAGCCGCTACATGCGGACGGCGACGCTGGACGTGATCCACCAGGACTTCGTGCGCACCGCCAGGGCCAAGGGGCTGACGCGGCGGCGCGTCCTCTTCAAGCATGTCGTCGGCAACGCCCTTCTGCCGATGATCACGCTGGCCGGCCTGCAACTGCCGACGATCCTCGGCGGCGCGCTCGTCACCGAGACGGTCTTCACCTGGCCGGGCATGGGCCGGCTGTTCCTCGATAGTCTCGGCTACAACGACTATCCGGTCGTGATGGGCCTTCTGATGTTCTCCGCCGTGCTGGTCCTCATCGGCAGCCTTCTCGCCGATCTCCTGACCGCGCTCGCCGATCCCCGCATCCGTCTCGCCTGAAGGAGGGAGCCATGAGCGACGTCGCGCCGCTGGCCATCGCCGCCCCGAAACCGGGACGCCTCAGCCGCAACCGGACGCTGATGCGCTTCCTGCGCCACCGTCTGGCGATGATCGGCCTCGCGATCGTCCTCGTCCTGACGCTCGCCTGCGCCTTCGGCCCCTATCTCCTGCCCTTCGACCAGTTGCAGATCGACATCCGGGCGCGCTTCGCGCCGCCCTTCACCGGCGCGCATCTCTTCGGCACCGATCCGCTCGGCCGCGACGTCGCGGCGCGGCTCTTCATGGCCGGGCGCATCTCGCTGCTCGTCGGCTTCTTCGCCATGCTGATCTCGACGCTGATCGGCACGACGATCGGCATCCTCGCCGGCTATCGCGGCGGCTGGCTCGGCGCCGTGCTGATGCGGGTGGTGGACGCCTTTCTCGCCTTCCCCTCGATCTTCCTTCTGCTGGCGCTCGCCGCCTTCATCAAGCCGGGGCCCTATACGATCACCCTGATCATCGCGGTGACGAGCTGGATGGAGATCGCGCGGATCGTCGCGGCCGAGGTGCGCTCGCTGCGCGAGCGCGACTTCATCCTCGCCGCCCGCATGCTCGGCCTGCCGAGCTCCTGGATCATGATGCGCGAGCTCCTGCCGAACGTCATCGGCCCGATCATCGTCGCCGCCTCGCTCACCGTCGCGCGGGCGATCCTGCTCGAAGCCTATGTCAGCTTCCTCGGCTACGGCATCCAGCCGCCGCTCCCCTCCTGGGGCAACATGCTGAACGGCGCGCAGCAATATCTCCAGAGCGCGCCCTGGCTCGCCATCGTGCCGGGCCTTGCCATCACGCTCGCCGTCACCGGCTTCAACTTCGTCGGCGACGGGCTGCGCGACGCGCTCGACGCGCGCAGCGACCTGCATTGAGAGGGCCGCGATGACGATGACGCCCCGCTTCTCGCCCTTCGACGCGACGCTCTGGTTCGCCAGCGCCGAACCCGCCCCGGCGACCACGGCGCTCGAAGGCGAGACGCGGGCCGATGTCTGCGTCGTCGGCGCCGGCTATACCGGCCTCACCACCGCGCTGGAACTCGCGAAGGCGGGGGCCGAGGTCGTGCTCCTCGAAGCCGAAGAGGCGGGCTTCGGCGGCTCCGGCCGCAATGCCGGCCATTGCACGCCGACCTTCACCCATTATTCGCTGCCCGACCTGCGCCGCATGCTGGGCGAGCCCTGGGCCGAGCGGCTGATCGCCCGGCAGACGCGCGCCAACGACCGCGTCGGCGGCATGATCCGCGACTACCAGATCCAATGCGAATGGGTGCAGAACGGCTATGTGATGGGCGCGCTCCATCCCGGCGCGCTGGGCGCCTTGCGGGAGAAGGAGGCGAGCTACAATGCCGTCGGCGCCCGGACGCGGGTGATCGACAAGGCGGAGGTGGAGGCGATCACCGGCTCGCCCCGCTTCGTCGGCGGCTGGCTGCACGAGGAGGGCGGGCATCTCAACCCGCTCTCCTATGCGCGCGGCCTCGCCCGCGCCGCGATGCAGGAGGGTGTGCGCCTCTTCACCGGCTCGCCCGTCTTAGGCGCCGCGCGCGAGGGCGGGCGCTGGCGGGTGACGACGCCTCGGGGCTCGGTCCTCGCCGAGAAAGTGATCTTCGCCTCCGGCGCCTATACGGTCGGCGGCTGGCCGAAGCTCGACCGGAGCTTCCGCATCCTGCGCGTCTTCGTCGCCGCGACGCAGGTCCTGTCGGAGGACACGCGCCGCCATGTCCTGCCGCGCAACACCACGATCCATGACGGCCGCGGCGACATCTATGTCTACAAATACGACGCGCATGGCCGCATCGTCGCCTCGATGTTTCCGATGGGCCGGCGCGGCCGCGACCTCGCCTATACGAAGCAGGTGATGACCGACCGGCTGACCTGGCTCCACCCCGAGATCCGCGAGACGATCCGCTGGGACTATCTCTGGTTCGGGGAGCTCGACATGCAGGTGAAGACGGTGCCGCGCCTCTACGGCCTCGCGCCCGGCGTCGTCGCGCTGACCGGCCTGTCGGGGCGCGGCGTGCCCACCGGCTCGATGCTCGGCTCGATCCTGTCGGAATGGGCGCTGGGCGTGCCGGAAGCCGATCTCGCCCTGAAGGTCGAGCCCCTGCGCGAGGCACCCTTCTACATGCGCTTCGGCCCGCAGCTCTCGCTGCGCTGGCACCGCCTCAAGGACAATCTCGCCACCCGCCGCGACGGAATGGCCCTGCCGCCGCACGCCTGACGGCGCGGCGGCCCGATCGATCGAGGGTCCGGTCTGCTGCCGAGAAGCCCGGCGGGCGGGCGCCCGCTTGTCCGCTTCGTCATCCCGGCCTTCGAGCCGGGATCCATGTCAAGCCGGTCGGGCCAGGCATGAAGCGTGAGGGAAGGACAGCAAGGCCCGACTTCGCGCGGTGGATTCGCCGAGGCATGGATCCCGGCTCGAAGGCCGGGATGACGAACCGAACGGTGGTCGGAAGGCTGGATCGCCGGTGACGAAGGCCGCCGGCCTCAGAGGCCGAGATGGCCCTTCGAATGGCCGTCCGGCCGCTCCTCGCGCGCCGGCTCGAAGCTGTCGTCCGGCATGAATTCGAGGAGGCCGCAATCGAGGACGCGGGCGATGAGCCAGAGCTTGCCGGCGGCGACGCGGTTGGCGCCGGTCTCGTATTTCTGGACCTGCTGATAGGACACGCCGATCAGCTCGCCGAGCTGCTCCTGCGTCAGCTGCCGCTCCAGCCGGATCCGCCGCAAGCGCGTTCCGATCTCCTGATCAATGGAGGAAGCTCTGCCTCTCGACGCCATCGTGCCTCACGCTACCCAGAGAGCCGATCGCCTGCCTGAGCAGGTTCACGCCGACCGGCGTGATGGTCTCCACATCCCGAAGAGCGTAGCTAAGGAAGGTTGCAAGGTCCAGTTGCTCTTCGGGGTGATTCTGGCTGCCGGAGAGGGATACGGCGCATTCCAGGATCGTCGCCTCCAAGAGGTCGGCCGCTTCCTTCGACACTTCCCGTAGTTGCGGAAGCGCGTAGGCGAGGTAAAGGACGCTGGCGATATCGGGACCGAATAAGTTCTTCATTGTAAATGGAGCGATTTCGGGATCGGGTTCGATGGCTTAAAAGGATGGATATGGTCGTCTCTTGTTCGGCGTTGCATCGACGTCCGGTGAAACATGAGGCCAGATCGCGATGCGGCGCCGTGTCGTCTCATGGCGGACTGGGTCGATCCTCCTGGAGCGCCAGGAAATGACTGGTGCGGGCGAGCTGCCAGGACGGGGCGCGGCCGGGCGCTGAAATGGTGGCCAGCCAATCGATCACCTGCCAGGCGTCCTGGCGCTTGCGATCGACCAGCCCCGCGGCAAGCTCTTGCCGAATCACGGCTTTCCGCGCGTCGGCAAGGCCGGAGCAGAGCGCCGTCGCGGCGCGGAAGGTCCGTTCCGAGAAATGGAGATGCCGGCCGGCCAGGATCAGCAGCTCGGCCTCGCGGCGCGCGAGCCGGCCAGTGGCTTTGGCGTTCAGCACGGTCGCCTCGAAATTCACCCAGGGCACCGAGAGGGGCATGAAGTCGAGCTCCGCCGGCCCGTGCGCCACGGCCACCGCCTCGTCGTCCATCAGGCGCCCGCTCGCATAGTCCTGGAAGAGCGTGCCGAGCCCGACCATGCCGAAGCTTCCGCATTCGGCGGCGCGCAGCGCTCCCATGCTGGCCCCGCCGCCCACCGCAACGCGGCCGGCCAGCGCATAGAGGATCTCCTTGTGCCAGACGGCCGGAACGTCGCCGAAACAGCCGTCGACGAGGCCGATCGCCGTCGCGCCGTCCTCCACCGCCGCGACGATGTCGCCGCGCGCCGCCGGGCCGCGCAGGTCGAGATCGGGATGGCAGCGCCGCAGTTCGGCGCGCTGTCCATGGAGGCTCGGGCCGACGAACAGGACCTTCATGCCGCCACCTTCATGATCTGCCGGGCGGCGCGGATGCCCAGCTGCACGTTGCGCCCGTCCAGCCCGACTTCGAGGCCCGGCACGAGGACGCGGACGACGGCCGCCCCGCTCGCATGCCGGGCGATCGGCACCACCACCACCTCGCCGAGCCCGGCGGCGCCGAGCCGCGCCACCATGGCCCGCAGCCGGGCCTGGATCGTGTCTCCCGCGCCGCCGAAGGGCGCGCGGCAGGCCGGCCGGCGCGGGGCGCCGATGAGCGCCAGCGTCTCGGCCAACGAAGAACCTCCCGTCCCCGAAGGACGATATTGGCGGGGGGTGAGATCGTCGCGCGAGCCGGCGATCAGCGTCAGCCGCGTCTGGGCCGCCTCGGTGACGGCGCGGATCGCGGCGCGGGCCGGCAGCGGATGGCAGCCATAGCCGCCGCAGATCTGCGACCAGGCGACGTCGCAGGCGCGCGGCAGGGCGCGCGGCACCAGGACGGCGGCATAGGCGGGCACAGCTAGATCGGAGCTCATGTCGGCGAGGAAAAGGTCGAAGCCGGCGCGCTCGATGCGATCGACCAGCGTGTCGAGAACCGCGTCGCCGAGCGAGCGCGGATCGACCCGCAGCGCCGCCAGCGCCTCGTTGGAGCGGAGCAGCATCAGCGTCCAGGCGTCGCGCTCGATCAATTCGCAAAGGCCGTGGAAGGTCGCTTCCACCAGCGTGTTGCCGGAGGCGAGGCCGTCGCTCGACTGCTCGAAGCCGGACGGGCGCGGCTCGCGATGGTCGAGACCGGCGAGCCACCAGGGCACGCGCACCCTCTCGCCGCTCGCGAGGTCGAGGCCCTCGATCCAGGGCATGGCGCGCGCCGGCTCGATCGCCTCCGGCACGCAGCGCGCGGTGCGCTCGAGATCGAGGAGGCGCGATCCACTCCGCTGGGCGCTCGCCAGCGATTCGTTCACGAGATCCGCCGGCTGGCGCTCGGCGACGGCGGTCTCGAAGGCCTCCATCGCCGCCGAGGTCATCGCGGCGTCGATATCGAGGCCCTTGCCCTGGAAGACGGACAGGCTGTGGCTGTTCGGCCGCGTCGCGAAGGCGACGGGAATGCCGATGACGTCGAGCCCGGTCAGGAGGCCGATGCGCGTGATGCCGAGATCCGGCAGGAGCGCGCGCATCGCGGAGAGCGTCTCGGCCGGCGGGCGCGCCCGGTCGTGATACGGCCCGATCGGGGCCGTATCCCCGGAAAGATCCGTCGCCAGATGGTCCAGCAGGGTCTTGCCGTCGCGCGCGGTCACCGGCCGCGCCTTCAGCGGAACAGCATCGCTTGCGACACGTCGCTCATGGCGTTGGCGGCCGGCATCGTCGCGCCGCCGGCGAGAAGGGCGGCGGCCTCCTTGCCGAAGCGCAGCTCCAGCGGACGGCGGTTCGAGGTCGGCTGGCCGAGAGTCTTCTGATCCTGCATGGCGATGCTTCCCGTTTCGATGACGGGAGGCAGTCTTCCGCAAGGGGCGTCACACGGGCGTCAAACCGCCGCCGGGCGGTGCTGCGGTCAGTCGAGACCGGCGCCGCGCAGCCCGGCGGCGAACTGGCGCAAGTCGGCCGGACGGCGGTCCGGGATGATCTGCCAGACATCGTCGACGCGGAAGGCCGGATAGTTCTCGCGGACGCGCGCGGCATGGCCCCGGGCCGCGGTCAGATCGCCCGCCATGGCGCAGGTGGCGGCGAGAAGGCGCGCCGTCGACGGGCGGTCGGCGATCGGCTGGAGCACGGCGACGGCCCCGTCGTAATCCTCGAGCCGATAGAGAATGCTGGCTTCGATCCAGCGATAGTAATCGGGGCCGAGCGGGTTGAGCGCCTTCGCCGCGCGCATGAGCTCCAGCGCCCGTTCGGGCTGCCCGTCATGCATCACGGCATCGGCATAGTCGGCGAGGAGATCGGCATCGTTCGGCGCTCTGGCGCGGGCGGCGGCGAAACAGGCGAGGCTGTCGTCGTGCCGGCGCAGATAGAGATTGGCGAAGCCGAGCTCGCGCAGCGCCCGGCCGCTGCCGGGATCGCAGGCCTCGGCGCGCTGCGCGGCCTGGAGCGCGTCCGTCAGGAGCTCGCGATCCGTCATGCCCCGGACCAGCCATTCCATGCTGAGCGTGCGCGACAGGCCGGCCAGCGCCGCCGAGAACTCGTCGCAGCGCTTCACCGCCAGACGGAACCACTTGCGGGCGGCGCGCAGCGGCTCCAGTCCGGTCGCGCCGATCGAGCGCTTGCCTTCGAGATAGAGGCGATAGCCGGTGGCGCCGGCCTCGGCGAGCGACAGCCGGCCCTCCGCCCGCTCGATCAGCGCGGCGAGGCTGCCGACCGTGCGGCGCACGATGTCCGTCAGCGAGGCCTGGAGATTGGCGGCGGAGATCTCCAGATCGACGGCCCAGAGCACCTCGCCGGTCGAGAGCTTGGTCAGCCGGCAGGAGGCGTTCAGCGGCTCGCCGGAACTGCGGATGCCGACGGTGACGGCATAGTCGGGGCGCGGCGCCTCGCCGAACGGCGCAGGCCCGAGCGCCGGGGAGCCCGGCGCCCGCCGCGCCAGCTGCCAGCTCGTATGGGCGGCGATCACCCGGAAGGAGCCGAACTGGCTGAGGCCGAGCGTGATCTCCTCCAGGAGCACGAGGCCGAAGCGGTCCAGGAGCTCGTTGCCCGGCAGGAGCGCCGGCGGCATGACGATGACGGTCGGAATGCCCAGCCGGTCGCCGCGCTCCGGCGCGTCCGATAAGGCGGCGACCGACGCCGACGGCGGGACGGCCGCCCCTTCGAGGCCGAGCCGGGCGGCGAGCGCCT
Organism: Aureimonas endophytica; assembly: GCF_014642635.1. Classification (GTDB taxonomy): domain Bacteria; phylum Pseudomonadota; class Alphaproteobacteria; order Rhizobiales; family Rhizobiaceae; genus Plantimonas; species Plantimonas endophytica. Next base: position 380,458 of record NZ_BMIQ01000005.1, on the reverse strand, counting down.
GGATGTCGGGCGAGGGCTCGATGCCGAGTTCGTCGCGCAGCCGGGCGCGGCAATCCAGCCAGGCGCGCCGCGCCGCCGCCAGGTCGCCGGCCTCGGCATGGGCGGTCAGGCGATGGCGGTGGCCGGTTTCGTCCAGCGGCTCCAGGGCGAGCAGCCTCTCGGCGATGTCGAGCCGGGCGGCGGGATCGAGCGCCGCCGCGTCCAGGGCCGCGCGCAGGGCCGCGCCGCGCTGCTCGTTGGCGCGGCGGCTCGCCCAGCGCAGCCAGTCCTCGAACTGATCGCCCTTGGCGGCGACGCCCTCCAGCAGCGGCCGGCCATCGACGGCGCCGGGGGCCACCGCGCCGGACAGGAGCGCGACGGCATCGACGCGCCACCGGTCCTCCGCCAGCCGCAGGCCGCCCTCCGGCGTCACGCGGACGGGTGAGCCGGGTTCGAGCTGGCCGAGGCGCAGGAGGAGCTGGCGCAGATTGCCGGCGCGGCGGGCGGGCGGCACCTCCTCCCAGAGGAGTTCGCGCGCGCTCGCGCGGTCGAGATCGCGCCCCGCCGCGAAGGCGAGAAGGGCGACCAGCATGAAGGCCTTTTCCGGGAAGACGACCGGCGACCCGCCGACGAGAGCCGTCGGGCGACCGAAGAGGTCGATCCGTCCGAGCGGGCTGTCAGTCGGCGATTGGGGCATCACGGATGCTTGCGTGTTCGCGCCATCGGTTCGATGCGGGCAGCTATCGCATTTTTCGGCGGCGCCACCAACAGGGTCGCGGCGATCATGGCGGACGGGGCGCCGCGCCGCGCTCAGGCCGAAGGGCGCTGAACGCGGCGGCGCCGGTTCATCAGCCCGGCGAGACCGGCGAGGAGAAGCGTGCCGAGAATCAGCAGAAAGGCGGCGGCGGCGATCGCCGGGCTGATATTCTCGCGGATGGAGGAGAACATCTGCCGGGCGAGCGTGCGCTGGTTCGGGCCTGCGACGAAGAGCGTCAGCACCACCTCGTCCAGCGAGGTGGCGAAGGCGAAGACGGCGCCGGTGACCATGCCGGGCATGGCGAGCGGAAGCGTCACGCGCCGGAAGACGGTGGCGGGCGAGGCGCCGAGGCTGGCCGCCGCCCGCTCCACCCGCCGGTCGATGCCCTGGAGCGCCGTCGAGACGCTGACGACGACGAAGGGCACGCAGAGCACCGTATGGGCGAGGATCACGCCGGCATAGCTGCTGGTGAGGCCGAGGCGCGACAGCGAGATCTGGAGGCCGACGCCGAGCACCACGGCCGGCACCACCATCGGCAGGAGGAAGAAGGTGCGGATGACGTTCGGAAAGGGCATCAGGTTGTTGCGCAGGCCGAGCGCGGCCAGCGTGCCGAGCACCACCGACAGGACCGTCGCGCCGAGGCCGATGACGAGGCTGTTGACGATCGCGAGGCGCCAGACCTCGGCGCTCGCCAGCTCGTCGAACCAGCGCAGCGAGACCGAGGGCATCGGATAGTTGAGGAAGATGCCGGAGGTGAAGGCCAGCGGCAGGATGGCGACGAGCGGCGCGAGCAGGAAGATCACCGCCAGCGTGCCGAACAGGGCTTGGGCGCCGCGCAGCATGGCTCAGGCTCCCAGCGGCGCGCCGGAGCGCGACAGGCGGCCATAGACGAGATAGAGCAGCGTCGTGACCACGAGAAGGATGAGGCCCAGCGCGCCGGCCATGCCCCAATTGGCGGTCTGGAGCGCGTAGAAGGCGATGATCGAGGAGATCATCTGGTCGTTCGGGCCGCCGACGAGCGCGGGCGTGATGTAATAGCCGATCGCCACCATGAAGACGAGGAGCGCGCCGGACAGGATGCCCGGCATCGCCAGCGGCAGGAGCACGCGGCGGAAGGCGGCGAAGGGCGGCGCGCCCATCGAGGCGGCGGCCGGCATCAGCGTCTTCGGAATGGCGTTCACCACGCTGAAGATCGGCAGCACCATGAAGGGCAGGAGCACATGCGTCATCGCCACGACGACGCCGGTGCGGTTGAAGATGAGCGGCAGCGGCGCGTCCACCAGCCCGAGGCCGATCAGCGCGCGGTTGATGAGGCCCTGGTCCTGGAGCAGGATGAACCAGGCGGCGGTGCGCACCAGCAGCGAGGTCCAGAGCGGCAGGAGCACGGCCAGCATCAGCGCGTTGCGCTTCCAGCCGGAAGTCGCCGCCATCAGCATGGCATAGGGCAGGCCGATCGCCAGGCAGGCGAGGGTGATCGTGCCGGCGATGAGGAAGGTGCGGGTGATGATCAGCCGGTTGGCGGAACTCCCCGCCGGCAACTCGACCACGGCGCCGCTCTCGTCGCGGCCGAGATCGGCGGCGGCGAGGAGATTGCGGTCGGTATAGGCGGAGGAGGCCTTCTGGATCGCGGCCCAGAAGGCCGTGTCGCTCCAGCGGGCGTCGACGGCCGCGAGATCCACCGGCCCGCTCGCCGCGCCTTGCGCGGCGCGCTGCGTCTTCGGCATCAGGGTGCGGAAGCCGGCGACCTCGGTGTTGAGGCGGCGCACGGCGGCGCCGAGATCGATCGTCGCGGTCTGGCGCAGATCCTCGACCAGCGCCGCCTGGGCCTCCGGCGCCGGCACGCCCTCGCCGTTCCAGCCGGCCAGCGCGGCGGCGGTGCGCGGCAGGGCGGTGGCGACGGCGGGATCGCGCATCGAGACCGAGATCATGGTCCAGAGCGGCCAGACGAAGAAGAGGGCGAGAAACAGGAAGAGCGGCGCGACGAGCACCGCGCTGCGTAAGGAGGAATTCGGCCGCCTCATGCCGGAAAGACCGCGCAATCGGCCGGCGCCACCGAGACATGGACGGGCGCGCCGACGGCCGGCGCGGCGCTGCGGCGCTCGCAGCGCGCGACGAGCCTCAGATCCCCGCGCGACAGGTGCAGCCGCAGATGGTCGCCCTGGTAGACGACATCGTCGATGCTCGCCGCGACCCGGCCCTCGCCGGCCTCCGGATCGAGATGCAGCCGCTCCGGCCGGATCGAGACCATGACGCGGGCGCCGGTCCCGAGCCCGGCGGCGGCCGTCGCGGCCGGCGCGGCGCGCAGGCGCGCGCCCTCGCCGAGATCGAGGACGAGCGCGCCGCCCTCGGTGCCGGCGACGGTGGCGGGAAGAAGATTGGTCTCGCCGATGAACTGGGCGACGAAGCTGTTCTGCGGATGATCGTAGACCTCCGCCGCCGTGCCGATCTGCGAGATCTTGCCCTTGTCGAAGATCGCGATGCGGTTCGACATGGTCAGCGCCTCGCTCTGGTCGTGCGTGACGAAGACGATGGTGAGGCCGAGCCGGCGGTGCAGTTCGCGGATCTCGAGCTGCATCTCCTCGCGCAGCTGCTTGTCGAGCGCGCCGAGCGGCTCGTCCATCAGGACGACCTTCGGCTCGAAGACGAGGGCCCGCGTCAGCGCGACGCGCTGCTGCTGGCCGCCGGAAAGCTGGTCCGGCCGGCGGTCGGCGAGAGCGCCGAGGCGCACGCGCTCCAGCGCGCGCTTGACGCGGCTGTCGATCTCGGCCCGGCCGAGCCGGCGCATGCGCAGCGGAAAGGCGACGTTCTCGGCGATCGTCATATGCGGAAACAGCGCGTAGTTCTGGAAGACGACGCCGATGCCGCGCTTGTGCGGCGGCAGTTCCTGGATGCGCTCGCCGTCGAGAAGGATCGTGCCGGCGCTCGTCTCCTCGAAGCCGGCCAGCATCATCAGGATCGTCGTCTTGCCGGAACCGGACGGCCCGAGCAGCGACAGGAACTCGCCCTTCTCCACTTCGAGTTCGAGATTCTCGACCACCTTCGTGATGCCGAAGGACTTCGAGACGTCATGGAAGTGGATGAAGTTCCGCATCGAGCCCTTGGAATCGTCCATGGTGGGGTCCGAGGCCGGCGGCGGGCGCCGGCCTCGCTCGGCCGTTCGGATTACTGCGCGATCCAGGCGTTGAAGCGCGTGTTCAGCGCCTCGATATTGTCGACCCAGAAATCGGTGTCGAGCGGGATGGCGCTTTCGAGATTGGCCGGGGCGGTCGGCAGCTGGGCGGCGACCTCGGGCTTCAGCATCTCGCCGGCCGCCTTGTTGGGCAGGCCGTAGGCGATGTAGTCGGGCAGCTTCGACTGGTTGGCCGGCGCGCTGGCGAACTGGATGAAGTCGAAGGCGGCGTCCTTATTGGGCGAGCCCTTGAGGACGACCCAGCTGTCGACGGCATAGATCGAGCCCGGCCAGACGATCTGGAAGTTCTTGCCCTCCGACTTGTTGATGCCGGCGAGGCGGCCGTTATAGGCCGAGGTCATCACCACCTCGCCGGAGGCGAGAAGCTGGATCGGCTGCGCGCCGGCTTCCCACCAGACGAGGTCCTTCTTGATCGTGTCGAGCTTCTTGAAGGCGCGGTCGACGCCGGCGGGCGTCGCGAGCTCCTTGTAGACGTCCTTCGGCGCGACGCCGTCGGCGATGAGGGCGAATTCGAGCGCATATTTCGGGCCCTTGCGCAGGGCGCGCTTGCCGGGGAACTTCGTCGTGTCGAAGAAGTCGGCCCAGCTCGTCGGCGCGGTCTTCAGCTTGTTCGCGTCATAGCCGAGGCCGGTCGTCCAGACGATGGCGCCGACGCCGCAATCGCTGACGGCGGAGGGGATGAAGCCCTCCTTGCCGCCGAGCTTCGACCAGTCGACCGGCTCGTAGATGCCGTCGGCGCAGCCGAGCGCCAGTTCCTCAGCCTCCACCTGCACGACGTCCCAGTTCGGGGTGCCGGCCTGCATCTTGGCGGAAAGGACGCCGTAGCCGCCGTCCCAGGACTCCTCCAGGAGCGGCTTGCCGGTCTTCTCGGCGAAGGGCTTGAAATAGATGGTGCGCTGGGCGTCCTGATAGTTGCCGCCCCAGGAGACGACGGTGAGATCGCGCGCCGCGGCCGGACCGGCTGCCATAAGGGTGGCGGCGACGAGGCCGCCGATCAATCGACGAATTCCGGTTCCAGACATGGCGCTTCTCCCCAATTGAACGGTTCGAAACTGAAGCATGAATATGCAGCCATACAAATGGCTTGGCGCGTGTGTTCAGTAAAATTACCGGCCTATCCCCCTGTCAATAGGTGGGCGGGGTGATGGCGCTGACGAGTTCGGCCGTGTCCCGCCCGATATTGCGGAAGCGATGCGGCATCTCGCTGCTGAAATAGTATGCGTCTCCCTCGGCCAGAAGCCGCGTCTCGGTGCCGACGCTCACCTCCACCGCGCCCTTCGTCACGATGCCCGCCTCCTGCGCCTTGTGCGAGAAGGCCTCGCCCGTGTCGGCGCCCGGCCGATAGGTCTCGCGCAGCATCAGGAGCTGGCGGTTGGGATGGTTGATGCCGATCATCCGATAGGAGATGCCGTCCGCCCGGCCGATCTCCGTCAGCTCCTCCGCCCGGTAAAAGGGCGAATGCGGAATGCGGTCGCCGACCTCCGAGAAGAAGCCGGTGAGCGTCGAGCCCATGGCTTCGAGAATGGCGCTGAGCGTGTCGATCGACGGGCTCATGCGGTCGCGCTCCAGGAGCGAGATGGTGGAATGGGCGATGCCGGAGCGGATGGCGAGCTCGCGCGTGCTGAGCTGGCGGCGGCGGCGCAGCTCGCGGATGGCGGCTCCGATGGCGGGCATGGGCATTTCCTTCGCTTGGACAAGATCCGATCGGCCTGGCGAGAATAATGAACGCGGGCGTCAGGCGCCATTGTCGGGCGCTGCGTCCTCTGCGAGCGTTCTGCCTCAAACTCCGGCAAAGGCGACGACATGACACCCGAGATCGAGGCGCTGCGCGCGCGACTCACCTTCGTGAAGGCCCCCGTCGCGGACAAGGCGACGGAAACGAGCGTCTCCGGCACCGTGGCCGAGGTGCTGGCCGCGATCCGCCACGAGGGCGACGCGGCGGTGCGGCGCTATTCCAAGGCCTTCGACAAGATCGAGCCCGAGATCCTGGAAGTGACGCCGGAGGAGCGGGAGCGGGCCGTCGCCGAGCTCGACCCGCAGACCCGCGCCGATACCGAATTCGCCATCGCCAATGTCCGCGCCTTCGCCGAGGCGCAGTTCAAGACCATCCTGCCCTTGGAGATCGAGCTCCGGCCGGGCCTCCATCTCGGCCATCGCGTCATCCCGGTGCAGAGGGTCGGCGCCTATGTGCCGGGCGGGCGCTATCCGCTGCTCTCGGCGCCGATCATGACGATCGTGCCGGCCAAGGTCGCGGGCTGCGCCGAGGTGATCGCCTGCCTGCCGCCGACGGCGGCCCCGGCGATGATCGCCGGCTGCCATCTCTCCGGCGCCGACCGCATCTTCCGCGTCGGCGGCGCGCAGGCGATCGGCGCCATGGCCTACGGCACCGAGACGATTCCCGCCGTCCACAAGATCTTCGGGCCGGGCAATGCCTATGTGAACGAGGCGAAGCGCCAGGTCTTCGGCCCGGTCGGCATCGACCAGCTGGCGGGGCCGAGCGAGATCTACACGCTCGCCGACGAGACCGGCAACGCGGAGGTCATCGCGACCGACCTCCTCGCCCAGGCCGAGCACGACATCCATACCCGCGTCGGGCTGATCACCACGCACCGCCCGCTCGCCGAGGCGGTGATCGCCGAGGTCGAGCGCCAGCTGGAGACGCTCGCCACCGCCAATGTGGCGCGCGTCGCCTGGGAGCGGCAGGGCGAGGTGACGGTCTGCGCGAGCGAGGCGGACATGATCGCCTATTCCGACTGGATCGCCGCCGAGCATCTCCAGGTCCACACGCGCGACGCCAAGGCGCTCGCCGCCAGGCTCACCGGCTACGGCTCGCTGTTCATCGGCACGAAGGCGAGCGTCGTCTATTCCGACAAGTGCTGCGGCACCAATCACACCCTGCCGACGATGGGCGCCGGGCGCTATACCGGCGGGCTCTGGGTCGGCTCCTATGTGAAGATCGCCACCCATCAGTGGCTGGAGGACGAGGGCGTTTCGGCCGTCGCGCCCCCGGCGGTGCGCCAGAGCGCCAGCGAGGGCCTGGAGGGCCATCGCCGCGCCGCCGTGCTGCGCCTCGAAAAGCCAGAACTCTTCGCCTGAGCCGCGCCGCGCGCCGGCCGGGGCTCGCCCCCTGCCGGCGTCGGACAGCGGCGGGGACGGCCCGCCGCCGAGCGCCGGATCGTCCCGCCGGGGCAAGAAAGAAGCCTGCTCGCCCTGGGGAAGGCGGGCGATGAGGTCCAGGCGTATCATTCGAATTGTTCACAAATCGGCCATGCGCGATAGTTCATAGTGCGGCATCCGCTGACGAGGTCGCGTGACCTGACCTTATGGGATGCTTCTGCCTGAAGGTGGGACCTGGCCGTGCCGAAACTCTCGCTCCCCGTCGCCATGGTGGCGGCGCTCCTCCTCGCGCCCGCCAGCCGGGCCGACGACTATCCCGTGGTGGCGGGCTTCTCGCGCAGCGTCTGCGAGGACATCACGTCCGGCCTTCTCACCCGCACGCGGATCAAGGAGGCGGTGGAAGCCAGGGTCGGCGTCCTGGCGGCGATGGTGAATGGCGGGGAGGCGGTGAGCGAGAGCTTCGTGCGCCAGCTCTATAGCGGCATCCCCTTCGACAAGCTGCCGGACTACATGCCCTCGGCGCTGAGCTGCAAGTTCGAGCTGGCGAGCGTCATCTCGCAGCGCCGGAAGATCGTCGAGAACAGCTGCGAGAACGAGGCCTTCGGCCAGATCGGCTGGCGTCTCTCGGAGGATGTGACCGAGGCCTCGGGCGATCTGGACCATCGCGGCGACGAGGAATGGTGGTGCAACAAGATGACGAGCGACTTCCTCGCCGCCCGCCGGATCGCGGAACCCTATCGCATCGACCGGCTGGGCGCCGCCGAGACCAGTGCCAAGGACGCGACGGGCGCCACGCGCTTTCGCTATAGCTGCTCGGCCCGCGTCAGCTGGGCCCCGCGCTACAACGTGCGGCGCGACGCGACGCTGTGCGGCGTCCACGAGGAACAGGCCTCCGACGCCGGGCGCTGAGGCGACGTCAGCACGGACGGAGCGATGCGATCTGTCGCAGCGGCGCCGCACGCGCGCCTTCCCATCTTGGCTCCATGTTGCACGATTCCAACGTGATCCGCCGGAGCCGCCTCTGGCGGCCGAAGCGCGTCCTCGTCACGCCGACGGCGCTCGCGACGGGGCATGGCCGCGCCATGGTCGCCAGAGCCGAGGCGCTCGGCCTCGCCGTCGAGCGCCTCGGCTCCGACCGGCTCGGCCTCGCCCTGCCGGAGGATCCGCGCCGCGCCTATGCGGCGGCCAAATCCACGCTGGCGATCACCGTCGCGCCGCCCTCCAAGCTGAAGTTCCAGCCGATCGCGCCGAGCGCCGACTGGCGGATCGACCTCGCGGAAGGCTGCCCGGCGCATTGCAGCTACTGCTATCTGGCCGGCTCGCTGAAGGGGCCGCCGATCACGCGGGCCTATGCCAATCTCGACGCGATCATGGCGGCGGTGCCCTCCCATCTCGGGCGCGGCACCGTTACCTCGCGCGATGCCGCGCGGGCCGGGGAGGGCACGACCTTCGAGGCCTCCTGCTATACCGATCCGCTCGGCATCGAGCATCTAACGGGCTCGCTCTCGGCCCTGATCCGCCGTTTCGGCGCCCTGGAGGGGGAGGCGCAGCTGCGCTTCACCACCAAGTTTTCGGAGGTCGAGCCGCTGCTCGGTCTCGCCCACAACCGCCGCACCCGCATGCGCGTCTCGCTGAACCCGCCCGCCTTCGCGCGGTTCGAGGGCGGCACGAGCCCCGTCGGCGACCGGCTCCAGGCGATGCGGCGCATGGCGGAGGCCGGCTATCGCATCGGCCTCACCATCGCCCCGATCATCGCGGCGCCCGGCTGGCGGGAGGCCTATGGGCAGCTCATCGCGGCGGCCGGCGCCGCGCTCGCCGGGGTGCCGGACTGCGATCCGACGGTCGAGCTCATCACCCACCGCTTCTCGCCGGGCTCGAAGGCCGTTCTGGAAAGCTGGTATCCGGGTTCTGATCTCGACATGAGCGATCGCCTCCGGCGCGAGAAGCGCACGAAGTTCGGCGCGGTGAAGCATGTCTACGACGCGGCGACGATGGCGGAGCTGCGCGGCTTCTTCACGCAGGCGCTCGCCGAGACGCTGCCCGGCGCGCGCATCCTCTACTGGACCTGAGAGGCGGTGACGGCGCCGCGTCAGGCGGTGCGATACCGCTCCAGCCAATGGGCATAGGGCGCGGGCAGCGTCCAGGCGGCCTTGTCGGCGCCGAGTTCGATCGCCGCCCGATAGGGCCAGTGCGGATCGGCGAGCAGCGGGCGGCCGAGCGAGACGAGATCGACCTTCTCGTCGGTGACGAGCGCATCGGCCTCGGCCGGGCGGCTGACGAACCAGCTCGTCGTTCCCGGCAGGCCGGTCTCGCGGCGCACCCGCTCGGCGATCGGCCCCATGAAGGCCGGGCCCCAGGGCACCTTGGCGCTCGGCGTCGAGAAGCCGATGCTGACATCGATGAAGTCGAGCCCGGCCGCCTTGAAGCGGCGGACCATCTCGATGCCCTCCTCCAGATCGTCCGAGCCGTCGAATTCGGTGACGCCGAAGCGCGCCGTCAAGGGCAGGCTCTCCGGCCAGACGGCGCGGACGGCGGCGAGCGTCTCGAGAGGGAAGCGGGCGCGCCCGTCGAAATCGCCGCCATAGGCGTCCTCGCGCCGGTTCGACCAGGTCGAGAAGAAGCTCTGAGCGAGATAGCCATGGGCGAAATGCAGCTCCAGCCATTCGAAGCCGGCGGCGCGCGCCCGGCGCGCGGCGGCGACGAAATCGCCCTTCACCCGCTCGATCTCGGCGAGATCCATGGCGCGCGGCACCTTCGGCAGATTCGCGCCGAAGGGCACGGCGGAGGGCGCGATCGTCTGCCAGCCGCGCGGATCGTCCGCCGCGATATGGTCGTCGCCCTCCCAGGGCCGGTTGGCGCTCGCCTTGCGGCCGGCATGGGCGATCTGGATGCCCGGCACGGCGCCGGCCGCCTTGATCGCCGCGACGGTCGGCGCCCAGGCCTCGGCCTGCGCGTCGCTCCACAGCCCGGCGCAGCCGGGCGTGATCCGCCCTTCGGGCGCGACGGCGGTCGCCTCGGCGATGACGAGGCCGGCGCCGCCCCTGGCGAGACCCGCCAGATGGACATGATGCCAGTCGTTGATGACGCCGTCTTCCGCCGAATATTGGCACATCGGCGAGACGGCGATGCGATTGCGCAGCGTCACGTCCTTCAGGCGATAGGGAGTGAAGAGGGAGGGCATGGCAGGTCCTGGCTTGGCCCGGACGAGGTGGCCGGGCGTTCATTCGATAGTTCGACAATATTCGAACATTGAGGCGGGAGCAAGCCCGTGCTAGGACGGGCGGTGCGCACGCTCCGTCATCCCCCGCTCGAAGAGGTCGCCCTCGGCCAGGTGCTCTATGCGCTGAGCGACCCCGTGCGCCTCGGCGTCGTCCGGCAATTGGCGCGGCACGGGGAGGCGACCTGCTCGGCGCTCGACGGCGGCCGGCCGAAATCCAGCATGTCCCATCATTTCCGCGTGCTGCGCGAGGCGGGCCTGGTGCGCACCCGCACCGACGGCCCGGCCCATATGAACGAGTTGCGCCGCGCGGAACTCGACGCGCGCTTTCCCGGCCTCCTCGCGGCGGTGCTCGCCGCCGAGCCGGAGGCGGCCGAGACCGCCTGACCCCAAGTTGGCGAGGCGTGAGACCGGCGTCGCTCTGCGCAATCCCGCTTACCTTGCCGCTTCGTCATCCCGGCCCCGAGCCGGGATCCATGCCTCGGCAGAATTGCCGCAATGACAGTAAAGGTCATCCTGCCTTCCGTGTCCGCCTCGGCCCGCCATGACCGGCTTGGCATGGATCCCGGCTCAAGGCCGGGATGACGAGGCGGCAGGGTCGGCGGGTTTCTGGAAGGCACGTTGGCGTCAGAGCGTCGGCAGCGCCCCGACGATGCGCAGCGACAGGCCCTCGTAGGGATCGAGCGTGATCCGCAGCGCGCCGTCCTCCTGAAGGTCGCCCTCGATCGTCTCGGCGATCATGTCTACCACCGGGCCGGGCCGCGTGCCGGAAAGCATCACCGTCTCCTCGATCGGCTCGGCGCCGAAATTGAGGGCGGTGACCTGCGTTCCCCGGCCGTCCGGCAGTTCGTGCACCATCACGAGGAGGCCGCGCGCGGCGACGTCGGGGATCGCGACCTGCCGGCTGGCGGCGATGCCATAGGCTTCGCGCACCGCGAGCAGGCGCTTCAGCTGCGAGGCGAAGGAGTCCGGGCGCTCCAGCTGCGCCGGGATCGGGCCGTAGAGCGCGCGCGCCTTCGGCATGCCCTCCGCCGAGCGGGCCTCGGCCGGGTTCTGGCCGGTGAGATCGTAGGCGCCGCGCTCGATCCAGCGCGTGTCGCCGTCGCCCATCAGATGCGCCACCGCCTCCGCCTCCAGCGGCAGGGCGCCGACGAGGTCCCAGCCGGACAGCGCGAAGATGCCCGGCTGGAAGGCGTTGTACATCACGAGAAGGAGGTGGATCTTGCGGATGAGATCGATCGCCGTCTCGTCGATCGCATCGAGATCGGCGATGCCGAGCGCCGCCGTGATCACGCTCGCCGTGGTGCAGGCGATGCCGTTGGTGACGAAGGGCAGGTTGTAGGGCGCGCTCGTGCCCGACAGGCGCTCGCGGATCACGTCGCGCAGATGCATGCGCAGCGTGCGGCCCTGCCAGGTCTGGCCGCCGAAGGTGTAGATGTCGTCGGCATGCAGCGTCCAGAAATGCACGAGTTCCGTCGTCAGCTCGTCATGGTTCTGGAGGGCGTGGATCAGCGAGGCCGGATCGATGCCGAAGTCGTGGACGGTGCGCAGCATCAGGCGCAGGAACTCGGTATCGCCGGTGAGAAGCGCGTGGTGATAGGCCGGCCGCGTGATGAAGTCGTAGGAAAGGTCCGCCCCGCCCTTCGACATGGCCGCGATGTCGTCCACCGTGAGGTTCAGCTCCTGGAAGGAGAAGCCGCCGGCCTTGCGGATCATGCCCGCGAGGAGGGCGTTGCCGGTCACCGAAAGCGGATGGCTTTCCGACCAGGCTGGCCCGTCGATCCGCCGCTCGACGCCGAGAAAGCCGTTGGCGTCGAGCCGAAGCCCGCGCGCGCCCATCTGGTCGATCGAATGCAGCGCGTCGCCGACGATCATCTGCTGGGCGGCGAAGGACGGGTCGAGCCAGTTGAGGCTCGGCTGGCCTTCCTTGAAGTAATGGAGATAGACCCAGCGCCGGACCTTGCCGTCGATGCCGGCGACGGGGCCGGTGGCGCTCCAGTCCGTTTCCTTGACGCCTGGCTCGAAGAAGATGACGCGCTGGAGCTGGCCGACGATGAGGCCGCGATCCTTCAGGTAGTCGACGGTGGCGGGCGGAAGGTTCACGGCGTCGCGCCCTTCCGGCACGGCGGGCAGATGCTCCCATTCCTCCTCGGGAATCTCCACCATGTGATAGAGGCCGGGATAGCTGGAATGGTTCATCTCGGCGAGGCGGAAGTCCGGCCCCTTGCCGGTATGGGCGGGGATCACGTCGTCGATGACCACCGCGTTATGGGCGGCGGCCATGCGGCTGATCGCCACGAATTCCTCCGTCGTGCCGAAGGCCGGATCGATGTCGAAGCCGATCCGGTCGAAATTGCCGTCGATCGTCGGCGTGTAGGTGCCGTCCTTCAGCCCGCCGGAGCGCTTGGTCGGCCCGGTATGGATGCCGCGCACGCCGATGGAGGAGAGGGCCGACCAGAGCTGCGCGTCGCCCAGCGTCTTCAGGACGGATTCGCCGGGCCGCGTGATCACCGAGGCCGGATAGGCGGTGAACCAGACCGGCGCCACCGCCGAGGCGACGCGCGGCCGCGTTTCGGCATAGGGCCGCTGCCAGAGCCGGCCCTGGCCGCCATAGCGCTCCGCGAACTGCCGCGCCTGATGCAGCATCGACAGCGCGACGAGGTCCTCGGTGGTCTGGCCCGCCGGTTCCGCCATGGTGATCGATCCCTTCCTCGCTTGGCGCGTCTCGGCCGAGACAGGCGCCCGAAGCGAAGATGTAGCCGGCTTGGGGGCGGAGGGAACCGGCGGAGCGCGACGAGACGGCCGGCGGGCCGCGATCAGCCCTCCGGCGCCACCGCCTGTCCGGCCTGTCCGGCCCGGACGAAGTCCACGAAGGCGCGCAGCGGCGCCGGCACCAGCCGGCGGCCTGGATAATAGAGGAACGGCCCCTCGAAGGGCGGCCACCAGTCCTCCAGCACCGGAACGAGGCGGCCGTCCGCGAAGAAGGGCCGCAGCCAGTCCTCGAAGAGATAGACGATGCCGCCCCCGGCAAGGGCGGCGTCGACGGCGAGATCCGTGCCGGCGCCGATGCGCACCGTCAGCGGGCCGGTCGGCTCCACCCGCAGCGTTTCGGCGCCGCGCTCGAATTCCCAGACCGGCATCGTCCCGCTGGCGAAGCGGCCGCGCAGGCAGGCATGACCGAGAAGGTCGCGCGGATGGTCCGGGCACCCGCGCCGCGCGAGATAGGCCGGGGACGCCGCGGCGGCGAAGCGCTGGCGGCGCGGGCCGATCGGCACCGCGATCATGTCCTGTTCCAGCGTCTCGCCGTAGCGGATGCCGGCATCGCAGCCTTCCGCCAGCACATCCACGAAACTGTCCTCCACGACGATGTCGAGATGGATGTCGGGATAGGCGGCGAGAAAGGGCGGGACGAGCGCCGGCAGAACGAGCCGCGCCGCGCTGACCGGGACGTTGAGCCGCAGAGTGCCGGCCGGCCGGTCGCGAAAGCCGTTGACGACGTCGAGCGCCGAGGCGACCTCGGCCAGAGCCGGGCGCAGGCGCTCCAGCAGCCGAAGGCCCGCTTCCGTCGGCGCGACGGAGCGCGTCGTGCGGTGGAACAGCCGGACGCCGAGCCGGGTCTCCAGCCGGCGGATCGCCTCGCTGAGCGCCGAGGCGCTCGTGCCCCGGAGCCGCGCCGCTTCGCGGAAGCCGCCGGCCGAGGCCACCGCGACGAAGCATTCGAGGTCCGGCAACTCGGCCATTGTTCGCCTTTCCGCACAACCCGTTCGGATCGTCCCGGCTTATCGCATGGTGGGGCGCGGTCTAGCTATGGGTCCATTCAAAGGAGACAGGCCATGACCGAGCTGACGAAAGCCGGAACCTACAAGCTGGGCGAGAGCGTGGTGACGCGCATGGGCTATGGCGCGATGCAACTCGCCGGCCCGGGCGTCTTCGGCCCGCCGAAGGACGAGGCGGCGGCCATCGCCGTCCTGCGCGAGGCGGTGGAGCGCGGCGTCGACCATATCGACACCAGCGACTTCTACGGCCCGCATGTCACCAACCGGCTGATCCGCGAGGCGCTGCACCCCTATGCGGACGATCTCGTGATCGTGACGAAGGTCGGGGCCGTGCGCGGCGCCGACGCGTCCTGGAACCCGGCGCAGTCCCCGGCGGAGCTGACGCGGGCGGTGGAGGACAATCTGCGCCATCTCGGCCTCGACAGCCTCGCCGTCGTCAATCTGCGCATCATGGGCGACGTGCACCGCCCGAGCGAGGGCTCGATCGAGCCGCAGGTGACGGCCCTGGCGGCGCTGCGCGAGCGGGGGCTCCTTCGCCATCTCGGCCTGTCGAACGCGACGCCGGCGCAGGTCCGGGAGGCCCAGGCCATCGCCCCGATCGTCTGCGTCCAGAACATGTACAATCTCGCCCATCGCGACGACGATGCCTTTCTCGACGATCTGGCGGATCAGGGCATCGCCTATGTGCCGTTCTTTCCGCTCGGCGGCTTCTCGCCGCTGCAATCGGCGACGCTCTCCACGGTGGCGAAGCGTCTCGGGGCGACGGAGATGCAGGTGGCGCTCGCCTGGCTGCTCCAGCGCGCGCCGAATCTCCTCCTCATCCCCGGCACGTCCTCGCCGGCGCATCTTCGCGAGAATCTCGCGGCCGTCGATCTGACCCTTCCCGAGGACGCCTTGGCCGAACTCGCGACCATCGCGCCGGCACCGGCCGCCTGAGACGCGGCCGGGCGGCGTCAGCTGGCGGGGCGTGGGACGACACCGCCGAGTTCGTCCGCGATATGGATGCGGATGATCTCCTCGAAGCTCGTCTCCGCCGCGAAGCCGAGATCGCGGGCGCGCGTCGCGGCGAAGCGGGTCGGCCAGTTGCGCACGATGGCCCAGACGGCGGGGTCGGGCGCGTCGCGGATGAGGGCGAGGGGCGCCTCGCCGGCCACCCGGCCGAGCGCCGCGATCTCCTCGGCGACGGAAACGGCGACGCCGGGCATGGTGAGATTGCGGCGCGCCCCGATCGCCGCCGCGTCCAGCGTCGCGGCATGGAGGAGGAAGCCGACCGCCGCGCGCGGGCTCGCATGGGTATGGACCACCTCGCGCGGCACCGGCAGCACGGCCTCCCGCCCGGCCAGCGGCTCGCGGATGATGCTGGAGAAGAAGCCGGAGGCCGCTTTGTTGGGCCGGCCCGGCCGCACGCAGATCGTCGGCAGCCGCAGCCCGATGCCGTCGAGAAAGCCGCGACGCGTATAGTCGTTCAGCAGCAGTTCGCCCATCAGCTTCTGCGTGCCGTAGGAGGTGAGGGGCACCGGGTGGAAATCGTCCGGGATCACCTCCGGGAAGGGCGCGCCGAAGACGGCGATCGAGGAGGCGTAGACGAGGCGGGGATGGCTGCCCGCCTGCCGCAGCGCCTCGAAGAGCGCCAGCGTTCCGTGGAGATTGACGCGGTAGCCGAGCTCGAAATCGGCCTCCGCCTCGCCGGAGACGACGCCGGCGAGATGGAAGACGAGATCGGGCCGGAAGGCGGCGAGCTCGGCAGCGGCGCCGGGCCCCGCGAGATCGCCGGTGACGCTCTCGGCGGCAAGGCCGGGCGGCGCGGCGGGCGCGACGACATCGTGGAGAAGCAGCGCCGCGATCGGCCGCCCGCCGACATGGCCCTCCGCCGCGAGCCGCGCCACCAGCTTCTGCCCGATCATGCCGGCGGCGCCGGTCACCAGAATGCGCATCGCGGTCTCCCCACCATCGTCTGCCGGAGAAAGATGGCCGCCCCGCCGCCGGCATCAACCGCCGCCCGGTCTTCGCCGCGCTCCGTTGCCCTTCGGGCGCGCGTCAGCCCGCGCTCCCGCCCAGGAGGTTGCGCGCGGCGCGCATGAAGACGCGCGCGCCGATCGGGATGAGATCGTCCGGGAAGTCGTAATCGGGATTGTGGAGCGCCGGATGGCGCTCGCCCGCGCCCAGAAAGAACATGGCGGAGGTCGCGGCCTGTCCGAACAGGCCGAAATCCTCCGAGGCGCGCATCGGCAGCGCGTCCTCCCCATGCGCGACGCCCTCCTCGTCGAGCGCGCGGCGCAGATGCGCCACGGCCTCCGGTGCGTTGACGCTGGCGACGAAGACCTCGTGATAGTCGATGCCGCTGCGAAGGCCGTCTTCGGCCGCGATGCGGGTGACGAGCTCCTCGGCCGCGTCGCAGAGCTCCGCCATGTCCGCGTCCCGGCGGGTGCGCAGCGTCGCCCGGATCTCGGCCCGGCCGGGGGCGACGCCGAAGACCGGCTCGCCCATCGCGGCATGGGTCACCGTCACCATGCGGAAGCCGTCCTCGTCGAAGCGCCCGCGTCCAAGTTCGGGCAGGGCGGGCATCAGCCGGCTGACGGCGAGCATCGGCGACAGGCCGGTTTCCGGCATGGAGGAATGCGCCGTCTTGCCGTGAAGGACGATGCGCAGCCCACGCGAGGCGCAGTTCACCACGCCGGCCTTCAGGCGCACCTCGCCGAAGGGCACGCCTGGCAGATTGTGCAGCGAGAAGGCGAAGTCCGGCGCGATGGCGCCGAAGCGCGGATCGGCGATGACGCCGGCGGCGCCGTCGCCCGTCTCCTCCGCCGGCTGGAACATCAGGACGACGCGTCCGCGCCCCGGCCGCTCGCGCCCGAACTGGCGGCCCAGCGCGGCGAGGATGGCGCTATGCCCGTCATGGCCGCACATATGCGAGCGGCCGGGCACGAGCGAGGCATGGGCGACGCCCGACAGTTCCTCGATCGGCAGGGCGTCGAGTTCCGAACGGAACATCACCGTCGGCCCCGCCCGGCCGCTGTCATAGACCAGCGCGACGCCGTAGCCGCCGAGACCGGTCAAAATCGCGTCCGGCCGCGTTTCGCCGAGAAAGCCGACCACCGCCTCCGCCGTCCGTTCCTCCTCGTTCGACAATTCGGGGTGCTGATGCAGGAACCGGCGCCAGGCGACGAGCTCCGCGATATCCCGATCGGTCAGCATCGACATCCGAACTCCTCCTCCGGCGAGCAGAGGCAGCATTCACCGCGCGGCGCCTTTTGCAAAGGGCCGGGGCGGGTCGAGACGCGGACCTCAGGCGGCGCGCCGGGCGGCGGACAGGCGCGGCCGGATGCCGATCCACCAGAGGATCGTCCCGAAGGCCAGCCCGGCGAGGAGGCCGCCGGCCAGGGTCGTCGCCACGAAATAGGGGTCGAGGAGGAGCCCCCGGATCTGCCGGGCGCAGGCCCAGGATTTCAGCGCCGAGACGGCGAGGCCGACGAGGGCGCCGGTGAGGAGCGTCGGCCGCAGGCCGGGGGCGCGGCGGGCGACCCAGAAGGCGATCGGGGAAACGAGAAGCGTATAGGGAATCAGGAGGAAGCCGGTCATGAGGGTGATCGCCCCCGCGACCAGCGGGATGAACAGGGCGCCCTGGAGAAAGGCGCCCCATTGCGCGGCGGAATCCGGCAGGAAGCCCGTTTCCAGCCCGTTGAAGAATCCCGCCGACAGGAGAAGCGCCAGCGAGAACGCATAGGCGGCGGCGAGATGGGAGAGGAGGAGGGCGAGCGAGAAGCGCCGCCAGCCGAGCCGGCCCACCGCCCGCGCCTCCGGTCCTGTCGCGGCGCCATCCCGCCGGCGGGCCGGACGGTCCGTCTCACGCATGGGCGGGCAGGGGCTCGCGGGCGCCCATGCGGCGCTTGCGATAGACGACCGCGGCGGCGGCGCAGTTCGGCAGGACGATGGCGGCCGTGCGGAAGATGTCGATCACCGGGTCGATCGTCACGAGGAGGGCGAGGGCGGCCTCGAGCGGCAGGCCGAGCGGCTGGAAGATCACCCCGAGCAGGCTGATTGTCAGGACGCCGGACGTGCCCGCCGAGGCGAAGCCCGCCAGCATGGCGCCGGAGAAGATCAGGAGATAGCTGCCTGGCGTCAGCGCGACACCATGCAGCTGCGCGACGAAGATCGTCGCGAAGGCGAAATAGAGGACCGGGCCGAAGCGGAACAGCGTCATGCCAAGCGGCAGGAGCATCTCGACGCGCGGGCGCTCGTAGCTGAGCCGTTCGGACAGCGAGTCCACGGCGACCGGAATGCAGGTCACGCTGCTGCGCGTCGCCATCGCCAGGAGCAGAGGTTCGCGGATGGCCCGCATCGCGCCGGCGAGGCCGCAGCCGGCGCCCCAGGCGACGACGATGACGACGCCGCAGCAGACGACGACCGACAGGAGCGCGAAGCCGACCGTGAAGTTGATCATCGCGCCGAGCTGCGCGCCGCCGACCGTCGAGACCTGCTTGGCCACCATGGCGCAGAGCGCCACCGGCAGGAGCTTGTTGGTCCAGGTGATCAGCTGCGTGCAGAGATCGTACATGCCGAGCAGCGCGGTCTGGAGACCGGCGCTCCGGTCGAGGCGCAGCGACCCGAGGCCGATGCCGAAGATGATGGCGAAGAACAGGATCTTCAGCTGATCGCCGCTGGTCAGCGCGCCGAAGATGTTGGTCGGAATGAAGCGGTCGAACATCGAGACGTCGGGCACGAGCTTCGCCACGCTCTGGGGCGCGTTCAGCGACACCTCGATATCGACGGCATAGGGCGACTTGTCGACGACCTGCCCCAGGACCTCGCGCGAGGTGGTGGAGATGTTGCCGCCGGGCGCGAGCGCCACCGCGCCGGCGATCCCGATCACCGCCGCGACGGCAAGGCCTGACACGAACACCCCGACGATCGGCCCGATGTCGCGCCGCATCCCCTCCGAGCCGAAGAGACGGGAGAGGCTCACCATGATCGCCGAGATCAGGAAGGGAATGAGCACCATCTTGAGAAGGCCGATATAGAGATCGGCCACCGGCGCGAGGAAGGACGTCGCCGCCGGATTGTACAGTCCGAGATAGACGCCGACCGCCATGCTGGCGAGGAGGAGATAGGGGTTCGACAGGAGGCGGAACAGCCGGTTGAGACGGCTCGCCGGCGGGGCGGCGGGCGGCGGGACGGGGTTCGATGCGGTCGAAGCATCGGCAGCGTAGAGCGTCATCGTCGTTCTCTTGGCCTCGATGCGACCACGTCGCCCCCCGGTGCGGACGAGCCGAGGCGGGTTCGTCGCCCGGTCAACATGCCGAAGATCCCTGAAGCAAGTCTTAGATCTCGCCAGGAATATCCTTGCCCGGCAACGTATAGCATCGAAATGCCGCAGATATATCGATGTCGAACCATCGCATACAGCGCTCGATAACCATCCGGCCTGAAATCGGCGCAAGACGAGCTGCATTGCCGCTTCGTCAACGCGGCGCGAAGGGGATTGTTAGGGCGTTGAAACGTCTTGTGCTTTCCCATGACCTCGCCGGACGGGGTTCCCGGATCCTGCGTCGTCGGGGAGGACGGAATGCGGCAAGCCAACCCTCTAATCGGCATTCTCGGCGGCATGGGTCCGCTGGCGACGGCCGACTTCCTGTCGCAATTCGTCCGCCTCACCCCGGCCGGACGCGACCAGGATCATCATCGCTGCATGGTCCATATGGACCCGACCCTGCCCGACCGCTCGGCGGCGATCCTCGGACAGGGGCCGTCGCCGCTCGCCGGCCTCGCGGCGGGCGTCGCGATGCTGGACCGCTGCGAGGTCGATCTGATCGCGATCCCCTGCAACACGGCGCATTTCTGGCTGGACGATCTCCTGGCGATCACCCGCACGCCGATCCTGTCCATCGTCGACGCCGTCGTCGCCGATCTCCGGCACCAGGGGCTCGCGGCCGGGCGCATCGGCATTCTCGGCACGCTCGGAACGGTGACGTCGGGCATCTACGAGCGCGGCTTCGCCGGGACCGACTTCGAGGCCGTGACCCTTGCGGAGCGCGAGACGGTGCTTCTCGTCGATCCCGTGGTGCGGGCGGTGAAGGCCGGCCGGATCGACCAGGCCATGCCGCTGCTCGACTATGCGGTGGAGACGCTGGAAACGCGCGGCATCGCGGCGATCGTCCTCGGCTGTACCGAACTGCCGCTCGCGGCGCGATCCTCGACCAGCCGCGAGGGAACCCCGCTCGTCGATTCCACCAAGGCGCTGGCCGCGGCCTGCGTCGCCTGGGCGGAGGGCCGCGCCCTCCTGCCCGCCGATCCCGCTCGGGCGCCGAAGGCGGCCTGACGGCCGGCCGGACGCCTCGCCTCCCGCATCGACCGACGGTCCCGAGCCCGGCCTCGCGGATCCCGAACCCTCTCGAAGACGGAACCTCCATGCGCCCGTTCGACGCCCATACCCGTCCGTCGCGGCTCGACCGCCGCCGGTTCTGCCTGTCGCTGGCGGCGACGGCGCTGATGACGCCGGCCCTGACCCATCCCGCCCTGGCCGAGGCGATGGAGAACGCGGCACTCGCCCCGGAGATCCGGGCGATCAAGGAGCGCGGGCAGCTGATCGTCGGCATGACGCGCTTCGACTCGCCGCCCTTCTATTATCGATCGAGCGCCGCGACGGGCGATCAGAGCCCGTCCCTCAACGGCTGGGACGTCGAGTTCGCCCGCTCTCTCGCTCGGCTCCTCGATGTCGAGCTTGTCCTCAACCGCGAGGCCGCCGCCTTCAACGACGTGGTCGAGCTCGCCTCGATGGGCGCGGTCGATGTGGCGATCTCCAAGCTCAGCATCACGGCGCGCCGGGCGCTGACGGTGCAGTTCACGACGCCGTCGATCAATCTGCGCCATGCGCTCCTCGTCAATCGCGCCGCCCTCGCGCAGCGCCACGGCGAGGGCGACGTGAAGGCGATGCTGAACCGCGATTTCGACGGCAGACTCGGCGTCATCGCCAATTCGTCCTATGCCGAGACCGCCAAGCACATCTTCACCCGCGCCACCTTGCGCGAATTCGCGAACTGGGACGAGGTGGTGGAGGCGGTCAATCGTGGCGCGGTGGACCTTGCCTATCGCGACGAGCTCGAAGTGAAGAAGCTGATGCGGCTGCGGCCGGATCTCCACCTCAATCTCGGCTCGACCCTCATCACCGATATCCGCGACTCGATCGCCTTCGCGGTTCCCGGCCGCAGCGCGCAATTGCTGTCGGTGCTGAACATCATGCTGGCGCAGCGCCAGCAGTTCGACGCCAATCAACTGCTCGACCAGTATTCGGACATCTTCGCCGCGACCTGACCGAGCGGCCGGACGGCCGGCCGTTCCGCCGGAAGCCGCGAAGCGCCGGGCGCCAGCGGGCCGTTCGTTCGCCGCAACACTCGACGGCAAACGGGTTTCCGGCGCGGACGGGCCGGGGAGGGGGAACGGAGGCCGTCAGCCTCGTGTTTCACGCACGGCTGCCATGCAAATTCGGCGCTGTCCGATCGCGAGGCGACGGTCTATTAAAGACTACACCGATTTCGCGGAGCCCATCTCCTCCCAGGGCGAAGCGGATAGGCGGATGGTTCCTCCCACCATCGGCCAACATGCCCTCCTCCTCCCAACGAGGGCATTGAACCAGCGCCCACCGGTCCTCCCCCGGTGGGCGTTTTGGTTTCCGGGTCTGCTCGATGCTTGCCGGCGATCCCTCTCAGCCCTTACGCTTGAGCGAAGAGGGGCGAGCGTCGCCGGGATCTGGCGCGCCGTCGCGAATGCGGAGATCCCAAAGCGCCGTCAGGCCGCCGCGCGATCGTCATTCGCGAAGCGGGAGGCCTTCGCGACCGGAGCCCGCGCCTCGCCGGGATCGGAAGCCTCCATCGCGCGATAGGTCGCTTCCCGGCCAAGGATGTCAGCCGCCCACCAGGCATCGCGGTCCGGATCGTGGCCATGGCGGAAATGCGCGCGCGCCATCTGCCCCGCCGCCGCGCGCGCCGCCTCGAGCGAAGCATAGTCCGCCGGGAGAACCGTGCCGAACATCTCGACGCCGTCTTCCAGATCGGAGCGCAGCACGACGTAACGCATGGCAGTCCTCGCTTGGGTCTCGGATGGTCGGAACTTGCGATCCTCGTCGTCGCATGCACTTCGTCTTGCAAACGACTGAGCGGCGATTTGGTGCCATAGTCGAAGGCCAAGTTCATTCGCCGCCGCATCGCGGGACCGACAGTCGAAGATGCGGGAAGAACAGGCGGCTCGTCTTCGAAGGACAAGGCGGGCGCTTCGACCTCTATCCGCCGACCCTCCGGCCGGGCGGTCGCGCGAGCGGAAGCGGCCCGACGGAACGAAGCGTCGAGTGAATGGATTCCGCTCGCGGGCAGACGCGCATGTCGCGCGCGGCCTTCCGCATCGCGAGCCGCCCCATGCTGTCCCTCGACTTCGATCCCCGCGCGAGCGCCCTGCCGGAAGCCGGCGGTGACGATCCGGGCGTGGAAGGCTTCGCCGCCTTCGTGCGCGGCCGGCTGCAGCCGGCGGTGCGCGAGCTCGGCGCCGAGGTGGAGGGCCTTGCCGCCGGGCTCGGCGAGGAACCCGCGCCCTTCGGCCAGGATCTCGCCCGGATGCGCGCCGCTGCCGTCAATCTCGCCGCCAGCACCGCCGAGCTGGAGACGCGCCTCGGAGACGATCCGTCGCCCGAGCTCGGGCTCGACATCCGCAAGCTGCGCCACGACCTGCGCACGCCGATCACCTCGATTCTCGGCTATGGCGAGCTCGTCGCCGAGGAGGCCGCCGAGACCGGCGCGGCCGCGCTCGCCGAACGGCTGGAAACCGTCATCGCCGATGCGCAGCGTCTGCTCGGAACGCTCGACACGCTGTCCGCCTTCGTCCGGCCGGAGCGGGCCGGTCCGCCCTCCGAGACGGCGCCCGCCGGCAAGACCGGCGATATCGTCGGCATCATCCCGGCCCCGTCGCGCGATCCGGCCGCCGAGATCGTCCAGGGCCATATCCTGGTGGTGGACGACAATCCCGCGATGCGCGACCTCATCGAGCGGCGCCTCACGCGGCAGGGCCATGCGGTGACGGTGCGCGGCAGCGGCGAGGAAGCGCTGGCGCGCATCGCCGAAGGCGGCATCGATCTCATGATGCTGGACCTCCTGATGCCGGGCATCGACGGGCTGGAAGTGCTGCGACGGCTGAAGGCGGGCGCCGGCGCGACGCCGCTGCCGGTGATCGTGATGTCCGCCCTGAACGAGGCGGAGGCGGCGGTGCGCTGCATCGAGGCCGGGGCCGACGACTATCTGTCCAAGCCGCTGGACGAGACGCTGCTGCGCGCCCGCATCGGCTCGTCGTTGGAGCGCAAGTTCCTGCGCGATCGCGAAAGGCGGACGCTGGACCTCCTGCGCGCGGAGCGGGAGCGCTCCGAGATGCTGCTGCGCAACATCCTGCCGGGCAGCGTCGTGGAGCGCCTGCATGCCGGCGAGAGCGTCGTCGCGGACGCGTTCGACGACGTGACGGTGATGTTCTGCGACCTCGTCGGCTTCACCTCGCTCGCCGCCCGCCTCGGCACGACAGAGACCCTGCAATTGCTGGAGGACATCTTCTCGCGCTTCGACGCGCTGGCCGACCGGCACGGCCTGGAGAAGATCAAGACGATCGGCGACGCCTATATGGTGGTGGGCGGCATCCCCGACCCGCTCGCCGACAGCGCGGCGCGGGTTCTCGCCATGGCGGCGGCGATGGCGGGAGAGGTGCGCGCCACGAAGCACGGCACGGCGCTCGGCATCCGCATCGGCATCGACACGGGGCCGGCCGCCGGCGGCATCGTCGGCACCAAGAAGTTCTTCTACGATGTCTGGGGCGACACGGTGAACACCGCGAGCCGGCTGGAATCGACCTGCGAGCCGGGGCGCATCCATGTCTCGCAGGCGGTGGCCGAGGCGGCGGGCGCGGGCTTCTCCTTCGAGCGCCGCGCGCCGATCGACCTCGCCGGCAAGGGCCGGATGCAGACCTTCTACCTCGCCGGCCTCAACCGATGAGCGGGGTGACGACGGTGGAGCAGACCCAGAGGATCAGCGCCGGGCTTTCCGAGGTCGAGACCAGGGCATGGCCCATCGTGCTGTCGAAATAGCAGGAATCGCCGGTGCCGAGGAAGGTCGGGGCGTAGAGGCTGGTATGGAGCGCCACGCTGCCTTCGAGCACATAGATGAACTCCTCGCCCGGATGCGTCACCAACGCGCCGAAATCCTTCACCGAATGGGCGTCGATGCGCGTGAGAAGCGGCACGAGCTTCTTGTTGGCGATATCGGCGCAGAGCAGCTCGTAGCTGTAATGGGCCGATTGCAGCCGCGCCCCTTCGCCGCTGCGGGTGACGGCCCGGCGGCCGCTGACCGAGGCGGAGGGCTTGGCGGCGAAGAGTTCGGTGACATCGACGCCGAGACCGCTCGCCAGGCTGAGAAGCGTGTCATAGGTCGGCGACATCTGCGCGTTCTCGATCTTCGAGAGCGTCGAGGGCGCAAGGCCGCTGCGCTGCGCCAGTTCCGAGATGTTCAAGCCCGCCGCGCGCCGCAGCCGCCGCAGCGTGACGGACAGGGATCGCGCTCCCGGGCGGGCCGGATCGTCCGTCTCGCCATCGTCCGTCTCGAACATCGGGGAAGGGGCCATGAGCGTCTCGGCTTGCGCGCCTGGCGAGCGGGAGGAAGTCACCACGCGCCGGCGCCGGGAAGGATAGAGACCGTCACGCCGGTCCGGCAAGCGCCCTGAGGCGCGCGAGATCGGCGGGAACGAGGCCGATGCCCTCGGCGGCGCTCCGGGCGCGCTGGCGGAACCGGCGGTCGCCCGGAAGCCGGCTGACGCCGACTCGGCCGAGGCGTTCGGCGAGCGCTCGGGCGCGGCCGGCGAAGGCGGCGTCGCGCCCCGCATCCGGGTCGATCAGGATCAGCACCTGGCCGGTATGCGGCGTCTGGGCGCCGGGATGGCCCGACCAGTCGACCTCGTAGGAGAACTTGCCGCCGGTGAGGGCCGCGCCGAGAAGTTCGATCATCAGCGAGATGGCCGAGCCCTTGTAGCCGCCGAAGGTGAGAAGCGCGCCGCCGTCGAGCACCGCCTTCGGATCGATGGTCGGCCGCCCGTCCTGGTCGACGCCCTGGCCTGGCGGCAGGGAAAAGCCCTCGCGCGCCGCGATCTGCACGTCGCCATTGGCCATGGCGCTGGTGGCGAGATCGGCGACGAGCGGCGGCGCCCCGTCGCGCGGCGCGGCAAAGGCGATCGGATTGGTGCCGAACACCGCCGACGTCCCGTCGAAGGGCACGGTGCAGGCGAAGCTGTTGACCATGGTCAGCGCGACGAGACCGGCTTCGGCGAAGGGCTCGACATCCGGCCAAAGGGCGCTGAAATGATGGGAATTGCGGATCGCGAGAAGGGCGATGCCGTTGCGGCGCGCCTTCTCGATGAGTGCTGGCGCGGCCAGGGCGAGGGCCGGCTGGGCGAAGCCGTTCATCGCGTCGGCGCGCAGGAAGGCCGGCGCCACGTCCTCCAGGCGGGGCGAGGCGGCGGCATCGACCCAGCCGCTGGCGATCGAGGACACGTAGCCCGGCATGCGGAAGACGCCGTGCGAGCGCGCCCCGTCCCGCTCGCAGCCGGCGCAATTGGCGGCGAGGCACTCCGCGACGGCCTCGCTCGCGCCGGCATGGCGGAAGATCCTCGCGAGCAGCGCCTTGAGTTCGCCGAAGGAGAGAAAGTCCAGATTGCGCGCGTCCCCGCGCTCCGGCTGCGCCGAATTTCGCGTCATGATTTCTGATTCACCAGGATTTTCCTATAAGAAATATAGCAGCCGAAGCCTCTTGGCAACCGGAAATGGGTGCGAGGCAGCGTCGCGCCGGCGGGGCGGCAGCATAGTGCCGCGAATGGAATAGAAAATGGCGCTGGACGACGAAAAACGCCGCTGGGCCGGTTGACAGCTATCAATCGAGGCGTACGATGCGAACAAATTTTCCTAAAGGCAAAACTCGCCGCGACCGCCCGCCCGGCAGTCGCTCTCTCGAAAGGGGACCGGAATGGCCTTCAAACCGCGCCTGATCGCGAATGTCTTCGGTGCGTCGCTGGCCCTGGCGGCGCTGTGCGGCGGTCCGGCGGCGGCGGCGCCCGGCGAGCTCGTCGTCAATTTCCCAACGGCGCCTTCCACGCTCGATCCGGCCTGGGCCTGCGGCCTGCCGGAGATCAGCTTCCTCCAGAACTTCTACGTCCGCCTCGTGCAATACGAGGTCCGGCCGGGGCCGGAGGGTACGCAGGTCGTCGATTACGGCGCCGTCAAACCCTATCTCGCCGAATCCTGGACGATCGGCGACGAGGGCAAGACCTATACGTTCAAGCTGAAGGACGGCTTCAAGTTCTCCAGCGGCAAGCCGGTCGATGCGGCGGCGGTGAAATATTCCTTCGAGCGCGGCATCAAGATGGCCGGCTGCGGCCGCTACTTCCTGACCGACGGCATTCTCGACCCGATCATCATCGAGGCCATCGAGACGCCCGATCCGCGGACGGTCGTCATCCGCCTGAACCGCGCCAATGCCAATATGCTGGTCGACTGGGCGACGGCGGCGGCCTCCATCGTCGATCCGTCCGTGGTCGAGGCGAATGGCGGCGTTTCGGCCGGCCAGCCGAACACCTATATGGCCTCGCATGTCGCGGGCTCCGGGCCGTTCGATCTCGCCGCCTACGCGCCCAACCAGTCGGCGCGGATGACGGCGCGGCCCGATTTCGTCGGCGAGCCCGGCGCGGCCTCCTCCACCATCCAGGTAAACTGGATCTCGGCGGCGCCGACCCTGCTTCTCCAGGCGCGCAGCGGCCAGGCGGACATCACCTTCGGCCTGTCCAAGCAGGCGGTCACGACGCTGAAGCAGGCGCCGGGCATCAAGACCATCGCCTATACCAATCCCTTCGTGCAGCAGATGATGCTGCCGAACACCAAGGCGCCCTGGAACAACCCGAAGGTGCGCGAGGCGGTCTCCCATGCCGTTCCCTACGAGGACATCGTCAAGAAGGTCGCCTTCGGCTACGGCACGCTCTATTACGGCCCGATCCCGCCCAGCCTGCCGGGCTACAATGCCGAGCTGAGCAAGCCGCTCGCCTTCGACCCGGCCAAGGCTAAGGCGCTTCTCGCCGAAAGCGGCGTCGCCCTGCCGGTCGATGTCGAGGTGCTGGTGCAGGAAGGCGACGCGATCCAGCAGCAGATCGCCACCGTCCTCCAAGGCACCTGGGCGAAGCTCGGCATCAACCTGAAGATCCGCATCGCCCCCGGCGCCGAATATCAGGACCTGACGCAGGCTCACAAGGTCGCGTCCTTCCTGCGCCTCGACGGGCCGGGCGTCTTCGAGGCCGGCTATTATTTCGGCTACGACACGATCTGCAACAATCCGAACAACCTGACGGAATTCTGCGATCCGGGCGTCGACGCGCTGATCGCCAAGCTGCGCGCCACGACGGGCGACGCCGCGCGCCAGCCGATCCTCGACGAGATCACCAAGGCCTGGCGGGAGAAGTTTCCCAAGATCCTGTTCTTCGAGGATCAGCCCGTCGTCGCCCTCAACCAGAGCGTGAAGTCCTTCACCTTCTCTCCGCTGCCGGACTTCCGGTTCTGGAGCAAGTGAGCTGACGCCGGAACACGGAGATCGAGCGTAATGGCAACCCGCATTGGTGTCGATATCGGCGGCACCTTCACGGATCTCGTCTATTTCGACGAGGAGACCGGACGAACGGTGGAAGGCAAGGTGCCGACCGTGCCCTCCGCGCCGGAGGAAGGGGTCGCCCACGCGATCCGCGCCCATGTGCCGGCCGAGATCATCGCGCGCTCGGCCTACTTCCTGCACGGCACGACCGTCGGCCTGAACGCGCTTCTGGAGCGGCGGGGCGCCAAGGTCGGTCTCATCACGACGCGGGGTTTCCGGGACGTCCTGGAGATCCGGCGCGGCGACCGGGCGGAGATGTACAATCTCTTCTGGAAGCAGACCGTGCCGCTCGTGCCGCGCCGCCTGCGGCTGGAGGTGGACGGCCGCGTGCGCTTCGACGGCGCCGAGCTCTCGCCGCTCTCGGAGGAGACCGTGCGGGAGGCCGCCGCGACGCTGATCGCCGAGAAGGTCGACAGCATCGCCGTCTGCCTCATCAACGCCTATGCCAATCCGGCGCATGAGCTGGAGGTCGAGCGCCTCCTGCGCGAGGTCGGCTATGCCGGCGGCATCTCGCTCTCGCACAAGATCTCCGGCGAATATCGCGAATACGAGCGCACCTCGACCACGGTGATCGACGCCTTCGTGCGCGGCCGCATGTCGAACTATCTGCGCCGCCTCGACGCCAAGCTGCGCGAGGCCGGCTTCAAGGGCCAGTGCCTCATCACGCGCTCCGGCAGCGGCTCGATGACCTTCGCCGAGGCGGAGGACCGGCCCTTCGAGACGATCATGTCCGGCCCGGTCGGCGGCGCGCAAGGGGCGGGCGAACTCGCCAAGATGCTCGGCCGCAAGACCATGATCACCGCCGATGTCGGCGGCACCAGCTTCGACACCGCCCTCATCATCGACGGCGAGCCGCAGGTGCTGTTCGAGGGCATGATCGACAACATGCCGGTCCAGACCTCCTGGGTGGACGTGCGCTCCATCGGCTCGGGCGGCGGCTCGCTCGCCTATGTCGATGCCGGCAACCTGATGCGCGTCGGCCCGCAGAGCGCCGGCGCCGTGCCCGGCCCCGCCTGCTACGGCAAAGGCGGCACCCAGCCGGCCCTGACGGACGCCGCCGCCTTTCTCGGCATGCTCGGCCCGGGCGATCTCGCTTCCGGCATCCATCTCGACATCGGCAAGGCGGAGGCGGCGCTCGCCCCCGTCGCCGCAGCGATCTCGCGCGATGTCGAGGCGACCGCCGCCGGCGTCTTGCGCATCGCCAGCTCCGCCATGGCGAACGCCATGCGCGAGATCTCGCTCGATCAGGGCCTCGATCCCCGCGCGATGACGCTTCTGCCCTTCGGCGGGGCGGGGCCGCTGATGGCGACGCTTCTCGCCGACGAGCTCGCCATGAACGAGATCGTCGTGCCGCCGCTCGCCGGCAATTTCTCGGCCTGGGGTCTTCTCGGCGCCGACATGGTGCAGTCGGCGGCCCGCACGCGCATTCTCGATCTCGACGAGGCGGCGCTCGACGTCGCCAATGCCGTCCTCGGCGAGCTCTTCGACAGCATCCGCGCCCGCAGCGAGCGCTCCTTCGAGGAGGCGATCGCCAATGCCCGGCTCGACCTGCGCTACAAGGGCCAGGAACACTGGCTCTCCGTCGTCGTCGAATGCGTCGACGGTCGCGTCGCGGAAGACGTCGCGACGATCCGCGACCGGTTCAAGGCGGAATATTCGCGCACCTTCGGCAGCACGATGAACGACGCGATCGAGATCGTCTCCATGCGCGCCACCCTGCGCGTGCCGCTGCCGCGCCGCGAGATCCGCTTCGAGCACCGGCCGGAGCCTTTGGCCGGGGAGCGGAGGCTTTCCGCCTTCTCCTTCGAGAAGGGCGAGCGGCTGGATTTCCGCATCGTGCCGCGCGCCGCGATCGACGGCGTGCTGCCGGGGCCGGCGATCATCACGGAAGGCACCTGCACCACCTATCTCGACGCGGAGTGGAGCGCGCGCGTCGGCACGGTCGGCGAGCTCATTCTGGAACGGAGGACCTGATTCATGAAACGCAAAGATCCGGTCCTCCACCTCGCGGGCGTGCCGAGCGACGGCATCGCCTACGAGTCCGATCCGATCACGACGGAGGTCGTGCGCCACGCCCTCAACTCCGCCGCCAACCAGATGAAGCGGGCGCTGATCCGCACGGCCTTCTCGCCGATCATCTACGAGGTGCTGGACTTCGCGGTCGCGATCTACGACCGGCGGCTGCGCATGCTGTCGCAGGCGCCGAGCCTGCCGATGTTCATGGGCACGCTGAACTTCGCCGTGCGCGAGGCGGTGAGGAACATCGGCGGCGAGGACAAGCTCTTCGAGGGCGACGTCCTCATGTATAACTGGGCCTACGGCACCGGGTCGCATCCCCAGGACATGGTCGTCGTCATGCCCGTCTTCTTCGAGGGCGAGCTGATCGGCTACACGGCGATCAAGGGCCATTGGCTGGATATCGCCGCCAAGGACCCCTATTGCACCGACACGACCGACGTCTTCCAGGAAGGCACGGTCTTTCCGGGCGTGAAGATCTACAAGAAGGGCGAGCTGAACGACGACATCTACCGCATGGTGCTCGGCAACAGCCGCGTGCCGAAGGCGGTGTCGGGCGATCTCGACGCGCAGGTCACCGGCTGCCGCGTCGGCGCGAAAAGCTTCGTCGAGGTCGTGTCGCGCTTCGGCCTCGAAACCTATCGCAACGCGGTCGAGCATATGTTCGACCATGGCGAGGCGGTGATCCGCAGCTTCTTCGAGAAGATCCCGGACGGGCGCTATGTCGGCCATGGCGAGATGGACGACAACGGCGTGACGAAGGACCGCATTCCCTTCGAGATCGCGGTCGAGGTCAAGGGATCGGACGTCACGCTCGACTTCTCCAACGTGCCGGACGCGCAGGGCGGCCCCGTCAACAGCCCGCTGCCCTCCACCATCTCGGCGAGCCGCGTCGCGATCACCATGCTGGCCGGCTATGGCGAGGCGCCGCACGAGGGCCATTTCCGGCCGCTGAAGGTCATCACCCGGCCGGGCTCGATGTTCGATCCCGAGCCGCCTTCGCCCTGCTTCCTCTACGGCTGGCCGGCGCTCCAGGCGATCGAGGTCATCTACAACGCGATCTCCAAGGCGCTGCCGTCCGGCGTGCCGGCCTGTTCGGGCGGCTGCATCTGCTCCGTCGTCTGGTGGGGCACGCGCGAGGCGACGGGCGAGGCCTGGGCCGACGGCGCGCCGCATCCGACCGGGCAGGGCGCCTGGAACGGCGGCGACGGCGGCACCATGCTGCACATCTCGGAATCGGCGACGCGCTTCACGCCCATCGAGGTCTGGGAGGCGCGCAACCCCTTCCTGGTCGAGCGGCTGGCGCTGGCCGAGGATTCGGTCGGCCCCGGCAAGTATCGCGGCGGTCCCGGCATGGATCTCTTCTTCGAGATGACGGAGGACACCTATATCACGACGGTCTTCGAACGCTCGAAGAACCAGCCCTGGGGCCTGGAAGGCGGGCTCGGCGGGCGGGCGAACAATGCCGTCGTGCGGATGCCGGACGGCACCGAGCACATCCTGCCGAAGACGACGCATTTCCTCGTGCCGAAGGGCGGGCTGCTGAAGCTCCATACCGGCGGCGGCGGCGGCTACGGCCTGCCGTCCGAGCGCCCGGTGGAGAAGGTGCGGGACGATCTCGCCGACGGCTACATCTCCGAGGCCTTCGCGCGTGAGAACTATCCGCACGCCTTCTGATCCAGGCGCCGGCGGGCGTCCCTCCGGGGGCGCCTCCGGCCCGCTCCGGGAAGAGACCGCATGAAGGGACCGTTCGGCCGATTGTTCCGGGATGGGGAGATGCTGGCGGGCGCGGCCATCCTGGCCGGGCTCGTGCTGGCGGCAGCCTTCGGGCCGCTGCTCTGGCGCATCGACCCGCTCGATGTCGACGTCCTCGCCTCGCTCTCGCCCCCGACCCTGGACCACCCGATGGGCACCGACGATGTCGGGCGCGACGTCCTCGCCCGCTTCATCGGCGGCGCCCGCGTCTCGCTCACCGTCTCCTTCGTCGTCACCCTCATCGGCACCGCGATCGGCGGGGCGCTCGGCCTCGTCGCCGGCTTCTCCGGCGGCTGGCTCGACCTCCTCCTGTCGCGCGTCATGGACGCGATCCTCGCCTTTCCGCCGCTGATCCTCGCCATGGCGGTGGCGATCGGACTCGGGCCGGGCGTCTCCTCGGCCGTCATCGGCATCGTCCTCGCCGCCATTCCCTGGTACTACCGGCTGCTGCGCGGCGAGGTGATGCGCATTCGCGGCCTCGCCTTCATCGACGCCGCGCGCGTCCTCGGCGTGTCGCGCCCCCGGATCATCCTGCGCCACGTCCTGCCGCAGACCGTCTCCACCCTTCTGATCCAGGCCTCCTCCGTCTTCAGCTTCTCGATCCTGACGCTGGCCGCGCTCGGCTTCGTCGGGCTCGGCATCCAGCCGCCGCTGCCGGAATGGGGCACGATGATCACCGAGGGCCTCGCCTATGCGCTGACCGGCCAATGGTGGCTGGGGCTCTTTCCGGGGCTCGGCATCTTCCTTCTGGCCGCCGCCGCCAATCTCCTCGCCGATCGGCTGCGCGACGCGCAGGATCCGAAATCCGCCAAGGGAGCGCCCTGATCCATGCTGCGCTTCGTGTCCGAAAAGCTGGTCTCGGCAATCCTGACCCTGTTCGGCGCCTCGCTCCTCGCCTTTCTGGTGCTGCGCGCGGTGCCGACCAATCCGGCGCGGCTGATCGCCGGCCCCTTCGCCACCGACGAGGTGATCGCGCAGGTCGAGGCGACGCTCGGCCTCGACAAGCCGCTGCCCCGGCAATATCTCGACTACATCCTCCATTTCCTGAAGGGCGACTGGGGCTTCTCCTACAGCGCCGGCCAGCCGGTCCTCGACCAGATCCTCGCGCGGCTGCCGGCCAGCGTCGAGCTCGCCCTCTATGCCTTCGCCTTCGCCTTCGCCGGGGCCGTGCTCCTCGCCGTCCTCGCCACCTTTTCCGGCTCGCGCTGGCCGGATCGGGCGCTGCGCGCCGCCGCCTTCGTCTTCATGGGCGTGCCGCCCTTCTGGGTCGCGCTGATCTTCCTGATCCTGTTCTTCGAGCAGCTCGGCTGGTTTCCGGGTCCCGTCGGCCGGGGCCCCGTGCCGCCGACGGAATGGACGGGCTTCTACACGCTCGACTTCCTCCTCGCCGGCGACCTCGCCGGCTTCTGGGAGGCGCTGCGGCACCTCGCGCTGCCGGCCGTCACGCTGGCGCTCGGCTCGCTCGGCTATCTCATCCGCCTGCTGCGGGCCAATCTCCTCGACACGGCCCACGAGCCCTTCGTCACGGTCCTGCATGCCAAGGGCGTCGGGCGCCTCGCCATCGCCTTCGGGCATGTCCTGCCGAACGCCTTCCTGCCGACGCTGACCGCCGGCGGGCTGATCCTCGCGCAGCTTCTCGGCGGCTCGGTGCTGGTCGAGCGCATCTTCACCTGGCCGGGCGTCGGCGGCCTGGTGATCGACGGCATCCTGCGCCAGGACTATGCCGTGGTGCAGGCCTTCATCCTGCTCAGCGCCTTCATCTATATCGCGGTCGGCGTTCTCGTGGACATTCTCTACGGCGTGGTCGATCCGCGCGTCAGGCGGTCGTGACCATGGCGATGCCGAGCGAAGGGGCCGAGCCCCTCCTGTCGATCCGCGACCTGACCACGGTCTTTCCGACGGAGCGCGGGACGGTGCGCAGCGTCGACGGCGTGTCCTTCGACATCGTGCCCGGCCGGACGCTCGGACTCGTCGGCGAATCCGGCTCCGGCAAGTCCGTCACCAGCCTGTCGATCCTGCGCCTCATCGAGCGCGGCGGCGGGCGCATCGCGGGGGGCTCCATCCGGCTCGGCGGCAAGGGGCGCGCGGTGGACCTCGCCACCGCCTCGGAGCCGGAGCTTCGGGCCATTCGCGGCAACGACGTGGCGATGGTCTTCCAAGAGCCGATGACCAGCCTCGATCCCGTCTGGTCCGTCGGTCGGCAGATCGAGGAGGCGGTCCGACTGCACCAGAAGGTCGGCCGCCGCGAGGCGCGGGCACGGGCGGTGGAGTTGCTGCGCCTCGTCGGCATCCCGGCGCCGGAAAAGCGCGTCGACGACTATCCGCACCAGCTTTCCGGCGGCATGCGCCAGCGCGTGATGATCGCCATCGCGCTCGCCTGCCGCCCCTCGCTCCTCATCGCCGACGAGCCGACCACCGCCCTCGACGTGACGATCCAGGCGCAGATCCTCGACCTCATCGCTCGGCTCCAGAAGGAGATCGGGATGGCGGTCCTGTTCATCACGCACAATCTCGGCGTCATCGCCCAGATCGCCGACGAGGTTGCGGTGATGTATGCCGGCCAGATCGTGGAGCGCGCCCCGGTGCGGGCGATCTTCGCCGATCCGCGCCATCCCTATACGCAAGGGCTGCTCGATTCCATTCCGCGGCAGGGCCATGCCGCCGGCGGCGGGCGGCTGCCGGCGATCGGCGGCCTGCCGCCGAGCCCGCTGGCGCTGCCGCCCGGCTGCCGCTTCGCGCCGCGCTGCCGCTTCGCGATCGACGCCTGCCTCGGCGCCAATCCGCCGCTGGAGACCGTCGCCCCCGGTCGCGCGGTGCGCTGCCTCCGGTGGCGGGAGGTCGGCCGATGAGCGACAGCCGCGATCTCGTCCGGGTCGAGGGCCTCGTCCGGCGCTTTCCGGTGAAGGCCGACCGGCCCTTCGGCCCCCGACGCTCGCTCCAGGCGGTCGCCGGCATCGACTTCTCGGTCCGGCGCGGCGAGATCCTCGGCCTCGTCGGCGAATCCGGCTCGGGCAAGACGACGATCGGCCGGATGATCCTGCGGCTGCTCGACCCGTCCGCCGGCCGCGTCTCCTTCGACGGAAGCGACATCGCCCGGCTCGGCGAGCGCGACATGCTGCCCTTCCGCAAGCGCATGCAGATGATCTTCCAGGATCCGTTCTCCAGCCTCAATCCGCGCATGAAGGTGGGGGAGATCCTGGCCGAGGGCCCGCGCGTCCACGGCCTCGGCACCCGCAAGAGCCGGCGGCTCGACGTGGCGCGGATGCTGGAGACGGTCGGCCTGCCCGCCGAGGCGGCGGGGCGCTACCCACAAGAATTCTCCGGCGGCCAGCGCCAGCGCATCGTGATCGCGCGCGCCCTGATGGTCGAGCCGGACTTCATCGTGGCGGACGAGCCGGTCTCGGCGCTCGACGTCTCGGTCCAGGCGCAGGTGCTGAACCTGTTGCAGGACCTGAAGGAACGGCTCGGGCTCACCATCCTCTTCATCTCGCACGATCTCGCCGTGGTCGAGCATCTCTGCGACCGGGTCGTGGTGCTCTATCTGGGGCGCATCATGGAGATCGCGCCGAGCGCGGCGCTCTACGAGCGGCCGCGCCATCCCTATACCGAAGCGCTGCTGTCCGCCCTGCCGGTGCCCGATCCCGACCGCCCGCCGATCCGGGTGCTCGCCGAGGGCGAATTGCCCAATCCGATCGATCCGCCGAGCGGCTGCGTGTTCCGCACGCGCTGCCGTCACGCCCTGCCGGACTGCGCGACGGCGAGCCCGGCGCTGCGGCCGGTCGGCGAGGACCGCCTGACCGCCTGCATCCGCGACGACCTCGCGCTCCAGGGGCGGGACGGCCCCGTGGCCCAGGGCCTCGCGCGCTGAGGCCCGGCCGATGAGACTTTCCCGTCGCCTCCCGGAGAACCAGATGCATGCGTAGTGGCAAGGTCATTCACGTCGTCGGCTGCCATGCCGAGGGCGAGGTCGGCGACGTGATCGTCGGCGGCGTCGCGCCGCCGCCGGGCGCGACGCTCTGGGACCAGTCGCGCTTCGTCGCCCGCGACGAGGTCCTGCGCAATTTCGTGCTGAACGAGCCGCGCGGCGGCGTCTTCCGCCATGTGAACCTGCTGGTTCCCCCGAAGGACCCGCGCGCCGCGATGGGCTTCATCATCATGGAGCCTGCGGACACGCCGCCGATGTCCGGCTCCAACTCGATCTGCGTGGCGACTGTGCTGCTCGACACGGGCATCGTGCCGATGACCGAGCCCGAAACGCGCTTCGCGCTGGAGGCGCCGGGCGGTCTCGTGGAGATCACCGCCACCTGCCGCGACGGCAAGGCGGAGCGGATCGCGGTGACGAACGTCGTGTCCTTCGCCGACCGGCTGGACGCCACGATCGAGGTGGCCGGGCTCGGAACGCTGACCGTCGACACGGCCTATGGCGGCGACAGCTTCGTGCTCGTGGATGCGGGCCGGCTCGGCTTCGCGCTCCGTCCGGACGAGGCGCGCGAGCTCGCCGAGACCGGCATGCGCATCACGGCGGCGGCGAACGAGCAGCTCGGCTTCGTCCATCCGCAGAATCCCGAATGGGACCATATCTCCTTCTGCCAGTTCACCGCGCCCGTGACGCGCGAGAACGGCATCGCCACCGGCCGCAACACGGTGGCGATCCGGCCTGGCAAGCTCGACCGCTCGCCGACCGGCACCGGCTGTTCGGCGCGCATGGCGGTGCTGCAGGCCAGGGGCGAGCTGGAGGTCGGCGAGGCCTTTCGCGGCCTCTCCGTCATGGGGTCCGAATTCCTTTGCCGGATCGAGCGGCTCGCGGCGATCGAGGGGCGGCCGGCGATCGTGCCCGTCGTCTCCGGCCGGGCCTGGATCACCGGCACGGCACAGCTGATGCTGGACCCGTCCGATCCCTGGCCGGGCGGCTACCGCCTCGCCGATACCTGGCCGAACATCGCGCCATAGGGAGGGTGCCCGCACACTCCGTCAGCCGATGCGCCGATTTTCCTTAAGCGGCGCATCGACTTGGCGCCCGGCTGCTAACGCCGGCTTTACGTCGCGTCGCTAGTCTCGCGCCAAATGCGGGATGAGGAAATGACCGTCTTCGAGAGGTTCGCGAACTGGATGACCATGCGCTCGGTCGATCCGGTTCTCGCCCGGGCGCAATATGGCGAGCTCCAGCGGCAGATCCCGCTGCTCTATGCCCTGCTCGGCATGAACGCGGCGGCCGTCGCCTATACGCATCTCGGCCTCGCCCCCGCCTGGATGACGCTCTGGGTGCCGGGGCTCCTCATCGGGGTCACCATCCTGCGTCTCCTCGCCTGGCTGCGCCGGCCCAAGCGCCCGCCGGAGCAGCCGGAGATCGTCCACCGGCTGCGGCGGACGATCGTCCTCGGCTCCGCGATCGCGATCGCCTATATTTCCTGGTCGCTCGCCCTCGGCCGCTATGGCGGCGAGCACCAGCACGCCCATGTCGCCCTCTTCATCGCGATCACCGTCATCGGCTGCATCTTCTGCCTGATGCACCTGCCCCAGGCGGCGCTCGCCGTCACCGCGATCGTGACGCTGCCCTATCTCGTCTACTGCATCTCCTATGGCGACGCGGTCTATGTCGCCATCGGCCTCAACATCCTCCTCGTGACGCTGGTGATGATCCGCGTCCTGTTCAACAGCTTCGGCGGCTTCGACACGCTGATCCGCACGCAGATGGAAACGGAGCGGCTGAACCGCGAGGTCACGAAGCTCGCCCATACCGACATGCTGACAGGCCTGCCGAACCGGCGCTTCTTCTTCGCCGAGGCGGATCTGATCCTGGAGCGCCAAACGCGGCGCGGCGGCGAGGTGGCGCTCGGCGTCATCGATCTCGACCGGTTCAAGGCGGTGAACGACACGTTCGGCCATCTCGTCGGCGACGAGCTCCTGGAGCGGGTCGGCGAGCGGCTGCGCGGCGTCTTCGGCGCCGACCGGCTGGTGGCGCGGCTCGGCGGCGACGAATTCGCCTTCGCGATCGAGGGCGACGGCGAGGAGGCGCTGGCGGTCGGCACGCGCGCCTGCGAGGCGCTGTCGGTGCCCTTCCGTCTCGGCGAGACGGCGATCTCGATCGGCGCCTCCTGCGGCATCGCGACGAGCGGCGACGTTTCCGGCCGGGCGCGGGCGCTCTATGACGGCGCCGACTACGCGCTCTATCGCGCGAAGGGCGAGCGTCGCGGCTTCGCGACCCTCTATTCGGGCGAGCACGAGCGGCGCATCCGCTCCGAGCGCGAGGTGGAGGCGGCGCTTCAGGTGGCTGATCTCGACCGCGAGATGTCGGTCCATCTCCAGCCGATCGCCTCCATCGCCGACGGCACCATCGAGGCCGTGGAGGCGCTGGCGCGCTGGACGAGCCCGCAGCTTGGCCGCGTCGCGCCGGACGTCTTCGTCACGCTGGCCGAGCGGGCGGGCATCATCCACCGCCTGACCCTGACGCTGCTCGGCAAGGCGCTGGCGCATCTGGCGGCGCTGCCCGGCGAGGTGCGCCTGTCCTTCAACCTCTCCGCCCACGATCTCACCTGCCACGAGACGGTCGTCGCGATCATGGCGCTCGTCCGGCGCTCGGGCATCGATCCGGCGCGCCTCGTGATGGAGCTGACGGAAACCGCGGTCCTGCGCGATTTCGGCGCGGCCGAAGCCTCGATCCGCCTCCTGCGCAGCATGGGCATCCAGATCGCCCTCGACGATTTCGGCACCGGCCAGTCCAGCCTCAGCTATCTGCGCCGGCTGCCGATCGACAAGGTCAAGATCGACCGCAGCTTCGTCGCGGGGGCGTCGGACGAGGCCGGCCGGGAACTGCTTTCGGCCGTCGTCGCCTTCTGCAAGTCGCTGCGGATGCGCTGCATCGCCGAGGGCGTCGAGGACGAGCAACAGCTCGACTATCTGAGATCCATCGGCTGCGACGCCTTCCAGGGCTATGTCCTGGCGAGGCCGATGCCGGTCGAGGATCTCGTCGCCTGGCTGCCGGGCGAAGCCGCGCCCTGCGCCGTCGGCGCCGCCTGAAACCGAAACGCTTATACACTGATCTTGACGACCCCGCCTCAGCTTCGTC
Source organism: Aureimonas endophytica (assembly GCF_014642635.1). Classification (GTDB taxonomy): domain Bacteria; phylum Pseudomonadota; class Alphaproteobacteria; order Rhizobiales; family Rhizobiaceae; genus Plantimonas; species Plantimonas endophytica. Next base: position 341,885 of record NZ_BMIQ01000005.1, on the reverse strand, counting down.
ATCCCGGGCCCGACCCGGGATCCATGCCTCCCGCAGAGCCGCATGGATAAGGGTGAAGATGGGCGTCCTTCCGCATCGCTCCCGGATGGTCGTGACTGGCTTGGAATGGATCCCGGCTCGGGGCCGGGATGACGAAGCGGTGAGGTGAGCGGATCCCCGCGCAGGCGCGATGATATGAGACGAGGTCCGCCGCCCGGACCGGAGCCCGCGCGGGGAAAGCGGCGAAACAAGTTTCAGGCCGGATAGGCTTGGCGCAGGGCCATGCCGGCGCCGAGCGCGACGAGAAGCGCGCCGCAGAGATGGCGCTGCACCGGCAGGAGGTGCGGCCAGCGCCGCGTCCAGCGGCCGATCCGGCCCGCCGCGAGCGCGACGGCGCCGAGCGTCGTGAAGCTCGCCAGCTTGTGCAGGGCGCCGAGCACCAGCATCTGCAACCAGACCGGCCCGGCGCTCGGATCGGCGAATTGCGGCAGGACGACGAAGAGGAAGAGGCAGGTCTTCGGATTGGTCAGGCTGTTCAGCGCCCCCTCGCGCAACGCCGTGCCCGTGTCGACCGGGCGGGGCCGGGCGCCGATCCCTCGGAACGGCGTCGCCATCATCCGAAGGCCGAGATAGCAGAGATAGGCGGCGCCGGCCGCGCGCAGCCAGATCAGGATCGACGGATGGTCGTGGAGAAGGGTGCCGAGGCCGAGGACGAGCAGCGCGAGCTGCACGGCGCCGGCGACGAGGACGATGCCCGCGATGGTCGAGAACGCGATCCGCGTCCCGTGCGTCAGGCCGCGATCCAGGATCAGCAGCATGTCGGGGCCGGGCGACAGTTGCAGGACGAGGATGCCGAGGACGAAGGGCAGAAGGGCCTCATAGGGCGGCATGGCACGGCGCCCGCCGGGCTCGACACGCCCCTCCCGCTACCGGTCTTCGAAGCTTCGGCATCCCATCCCCCCGGCCCGATACGGCGATCGGAGCGGGAACCGGGGCCTGCGGCGGATTATTCCCGGCCGGCGCGAAGAAATTCCGTCGCGCGGCGGGTGCTTGCCGTCAGCCGGCGGGCGCCGTGCGCGCCCGGAAGAGCTGCGCGAACTGGCGGAGTTCTACGGCATTGAGGTCGGAGACCGCGAAATAGCTGAGATCGCCGACGTCCCAGCGCTCGATGGTCGAGCCGGCGCGGCGCGGCGGCGCGGCCTCCGCCTCGTCCCGCCTCGGCAGGATGGTGACGCTGATGACGTGCTCGCGGCGGCGATAGACCAGCGTCGGCACCTTCTCGCCGCCGACGACATCGACGCGCCCGCCCGCGAGCGGAAAGCCTTCGGGCGCGAGGTCCGGCGCGTCGGGCGCGATCACCGTCCGCCCGTTGAACCAGGGCTTCACGACATGCCGGTCGGACGAGGCGATGTCGAAGGGCTGCGGCGCGGCGAGGCCGCGCAGATGGCCGGCATAGATCGCGTCGATCGCGGCGCCCTCCGCCGAAAGCCCGCCGCCCGCCTCGTGCCGGAGGCCGGCGCCATAGCCGAGGAGGCCGCCGGCGAAGAGGCCGATCAGAAGGACGGCGGCGAGCGGCAGCCAGCGGGGAACCTGGCGAGGCGGCACCGGCTCGGCCGCGCCGAGCCCTTCGGCGAGCCGCGCCCCGAGGCCTGCGGGAACCGGCGTCTCGGCGAGGCTGCGCCGAACGGCGCCGGACAGCGCCGCCAGGTCCTCGCAGTCCCGCCGCAGGGCCGACTCGTCGGCGAGCCGCGCCTCGAACGCCACCAGCTCGCCGGGCGAAAGCTCGCCGTCGAGATAGGCCGCGAGCAGCAACCGGTCCTTCTCGTCAGGTCTCATCGGCGGTCCGTCGGAAACTGGCGAGCAATTGCTCGCGCGCCCGCGCCAGGCGCGACATCACGGTGCCGATCGGCACGCCGCTCACCTCAGAGATCTCGCGATAGGACAGGCCATGATATTCCCTCAGGACGAGCACCTCCTTCATCGCCAGCGGCAGGGTGCCGATCGCCCCGGCGAGCCGCTCGCCCTCGTCCTTCGCGATCAGCATGTCTTCCGGCGAGGGCATGGGTTCGGCGGCGGCTCCGCCGCGCTCCAACAGCGAGCGGTCCCTTGGCTGTAACAGCTCACTGGAGAGATTTATTCCCGGCCGATGCTTGGCCAGCCAGGAATAGCAGGCATTGCGCACGATCGTCAGGAACCAGGCGCGGACATTGGTCTCGATCAGCCGGTCCAAGGCGAGAAAGGCCCGCAGGCAGGCCTCCTGCATGACGTCCTCGGCATCGGTGGCGCTGCCCGTCAGCCAGCGGGCGAGCCGGAAGCCGTCGTCGACCAGCGGCAGGATCAGCCGGTCGAACCTGCGACGCGCCTCGACGCTCATGCGGCGAAAGATCCGGACCGGCACTCCCGCGCCGCGCGTCGCGCCTGGCTTGGTTCCATGGATTCACGTCCTGACGGGATGGACCGGGCGCGGTGTCGGACCCCATGCCTAGATCGAACCGCTGCCGCTCGGCAACCTCGCAGCCGCGGCGCGAGGCCGTTTTCCCCGGAGGATCGATCCTCAAGAGGCCGTCAGATGCGGCAAGGCGCGGATCGCGGCCGGCGGGGCCGAATCCGCACGAATATTCTCCGCCCCGCCTGCCTTCCGCAACAGGAATGCTTCAAAATCCATAGCGTCGATCGATATTGTGCCGCACGAACGGGCGCGGCCCATCGGGGAGCATGAGAGGACGATGATGCGGTACGATTTCCTGCGCCGGGCCTTGGCGGCGGCGGCGCTCCTGGCCTCGCTCGCCGCCGCCGCGTCGGCGGGCGCCGCCGAGCGGACCGTGCATATCGGCTTCCAGAAATACGGCACGCTGGTCCTCCTCAAGGGACGCGGAACGCTGGAGGAAAAGCTGAAGCCGCTCGGCTACGACGTCCAATGGGCGGAATTTCCCGGCGGGCCGCAATTGCTGGAGGCCCTGAATGTCGGGGCGGTGGATTTCGGCTCGACGGGCGAAACGCCGCCGATCTTCGCCCAGGCGGCCGGCGCCCCGCTCGTCTATGTGGCGCATGAGCCGCCGGCGCCGAAGGGCGAGGCGATCCTCGTGCCGAAGGACAGCCCGATCCGCTCCGTCGCCGAGCTGAAGGGCAGGAAGGTGGCGCTGAACAAGGGCTCGAACGTCCATTACCTGCTCGTGCGGGCGCTGGAGGATGCGGGGCTCGCCTATGGCGACATCCAGCCGGTTTTCCTCGCCCCGGCCGACGCGCGGGCGGCCTTCGAAAGCGGGGCGGTCGATGCCTGGGTGATCTGGGATCCGTTCCAGGCCGCCGCCGAGGTGACGTCCGAGGCCCGCGAGATCCGCAACGGCGAGGGCCTCGTCCCGAACCATCAGTTCTATCTCGGCACGAAGTCCTTCGTGGCCGAGAACAAGAGCGCGGTCGAGGCGCTGCTCGCCGCCATCGCCGAGACCGATGCCTGGGTCGCCGCCAATACGCAGGCCGCCGCCGACACGCTGTCGCCCTCCGTCGGCATTCCTGCCGATATCCTGAAGGTCGCGCTCGACCGCCAGTCCTACGGGGCGAAACCCCTCGACGAGGAGACGGCGCGAACCCAGCAGAAGATCGCGGACACGTTCCACGCGCTCGGCCTCATTCCGGCGGCGATCAAGGTCGAGGACGCGCTGCACCACCCGCAGCCCTGACCGGGCACGGCGCTCCGGGTCCCCCGGCGGGGCCGGGCGACGACGGGCGGCTCGCGCGAAAGCCCGGCGGCGAAAATCCGTTCTCCGATGCTGCGGGAAATTGGCAGGATCGTCCTCCTGCCGCGCCCGGAACGCGCTAGATTTCAATCGTGCCGTGGAAAGGCCGAGGGCTGCGAGGACGTGACGACATGGCCATGACGGCGACGGCGGCTCGAACGGGGCAGGGGTGAGGGCTTGAACGCGCTCGCCGCGCCCCCTTTCGACCTGTCCACCTCGATGCTGGCGATCGGCGCCGACATCTGGGAGGCCCTTTGCGGCGAGGCGGTCGCGGCCGCGCTCAACGACGCCTCGCTCACCCGGTCGATGAATTCGGCCGTGCTCTATCATGCGAGCTTCGCCCAGGCGCTGGCGCACCGCCTGGCGCTGAAGCTGGCCAGCCACGATCTCGGCGCCGAGGACCTGCTCGCGCTCGTCGCGGAGGCTTTCCTCGCCAGCCCGGACATCGTCCAGGCGGCGGCCGCCGATCTGACGGCCGTCCAGGAACGCGACCCCAGCAATTCCGAGATCCTGACGCCCTTTCTCTACTTCAAGGGCTTTCTCGCCCTCCAGGGCCAGCGCGTCGGCCATTGGCTGTGGACGCATGAGCGAGTGCATATGGCGCGCCATCTCCAGAGCCGGATCTCGGAGGTCTTCGGCGTCGACATCCATCCGGCGGCGCGGATGGGGCGCGGCATCATGCTGGATCACGGCAGCGGCCTCGTCATCGGCGAGACGGCCGTCGTCGAGGACGACGTATCGATCCTCCAGAACGTGACGCTCGGCGGCACGGGCAAGGAGACGGGCGACCGTCATCCGAAGATCCGTCGCGGGGTGCTGATCGGCGCGGGCGCGAAGATCCTCGGCAATATCGAGATCGGCATCGGCGCGAAGATCGGCGCCGGCAGCGTCGTCGTCGCCCCGGTCGCCCCCTATACGTCCGTCGTCGGCATTCCCGCCCGCCCCATCGGCCGGCGGCATGGCGTCCTGCCGGGCGTGACGATGGACCAGGGACTGACCGAGCCCGACTACGTCATCTGACCGGGCGCCTCTCCCGCGCGGAGGCGCGGGGCGTCAGGTCTCGGTCTGCAACTCGGCCAGCGGGGCTTCGAGGCGGCAGCGCAGGCCGTCCGGCGCATAGTCCAGCACGACCCGGCCATCGGCGGCGCCCGACAGGCCCATCTCGATCAGCCGCGTGCCGAAGCTGCGGCGTGCGGGCGGGACGACGGGCGGGCCGCCGCTCTCCCGCCATTCGAGCCTCAGCACCGGCGATCCGCTCGTCGGGCTCGGAGCGAGCGACCATTCGATGGCGACGCGGCCTTCCGGCGCCGACAGGGCGCCGTACTTGCCGGCATTGGTCGAAAGCTCGTGCAGGATCAGCGACAGGGTCAGCGCGGCCTTCGGACCGAGAGGGATGTCGGGCCCACCGGCGACGACGCGGCCGCCGTCGTCGAGCAGCGCCGTCGTCGCCTTGACGATCTCCTCGATCGACGCGGCGTCGCGCTGCCCGGTGAGAAGGAGGTCGTGCGCCTTCGACAGCGCGCCGATCCGCTCCGTCAAGGTCTTGCGGGCGGTGGTGAGATCGGGGGCGGTGCGCAGCGTCTGCGTGGCGATCGAGGAGACGATGGCCAGCGTGTTCTTCAGCCGGTGCGACAATTCGCGGTTGAGGATGGCGCGAGCCTCCTCGTCGCGGCGCCGGTCCTCGACATCGATCACGACGGAAACGGCGGCGATGATCTGGCCCTGCGCGTCCCTCACCGGCGTCGCCGAGACCTCCCAGCGCCGCGTCTCGCCGGTCGCCGGGTTGCGATAGGTCATCGGCTCGTCGATCAGCGTCTCGCCCCGGCGCAGCGCGCGCAGCGTCGGATAGTCCTCCTGCCGATAGGGGCTGCCATCGGCATGGACGGCGCTATAGGCGGCATAGCGCTGGTCGCCCTCCGGCCCGGCGGGATGGCCGAGCATCTCCTCCAGCCGGCGGTTGATCTGCCCGCGCCCGTCGGCATGGCCGATGGCGATGCCGAGCGGCGCCTGCTCGACCACGGCGGCGAGGAGGCCGCGTTCGAGAACGAGCTGCCGCTGGCTTTCCCGCAGCTCCGCCTCGGCCTGCTGCACGCGCGTCAGGTCGAGCATCGCGCCGATCATGCGCAGCGGGCGGCCCTCCTCGTCGCGGATGACATGGCCCCGGTCGAAGACGTCGGCATAGCTGCCATCGGCCCGGGCGAAGCGGTATTCGTCGGCCCATTCGGTGCCGGAGCCCTCGATGAGGGCGTGGATCGAGGCGTCGATCCGGGCCCGGTCGTCGGGATGGATCTGCGCGATCCACCACTCGCCGGTCGGCTCGACGCTGGCCAGCGGATGGCCGTAGGCCGCCTGGAGCGCCTCGTTCCAGCGCACATGGTCGGCGACGAGGTCCCAGTCCCAGATCGCGTCGTTCGTCGCCCGCGCGGCCAGGCGATAGCGCTCCTCGGTCGCCCGCAGCGCTTCCTCGGCGCGGCGTTCCTCGGTGATGTCGCGCACCGTGCCGACGAAGCGGACGGCGCGATCCCCGGCGAAGAAGGCCTGGCCCTTCGCCGCGATCCAGCGCTCGACGCCGTCCGCGAGGCCGATCGTGCGGAAGACGACGTCGTAGCGGCCGCTGCCGGCCGGATCGAGCGAGGCCCGCACCACCTCGTCGGTGCGGGCGCGATCGTCCGGGTGGAGGCCGTCGAGGAAGGTGACGTAATCGACCGGCCGATCGGAGGGGACCCCGAAGAACGCCCGCGTGCGCGCGTCCCAGCCGAGCCGGCCCTCGACGGGATCGAAGTCGAAGATGCCGATATTGGCGGCCTCAACCGCCAGTTGCAGCTGCTCGCGGGCGCGGCGGAACTCCTCCTCCGCCCGGACGCGATCGGTGACTTCGAGGAAGAGGACCGTGAAGCGGTCGTCGCCGAGGGGCTGCGCCACGCCGTCGTACCAGCGGTCGAAGGTGCCGACCTGGCGCGTGAAGCGGATCGGCTGGCCCGTGTCGACCACATCGGCGAATTCGTTCACCCAGGCGTCCTCGATGCCGGGAATGAGTTCGCGGATGGTCCGCCCGAGCGCGCGTTCCGGCGCGATGCCGACGAGCTCGCCCCAGGCCCGGTTCACCTCCTCGTAGACCCAGTCGACGATGCGCCCGCCCTCGCCGCGAAGGACGCGGCCGAGGATGAAGCCCTCCTCCAGCTGCTCGAAGAGGCCGCGCCATTTCGTCTCGCTGGCGGCGAGGTCGCCGCGGCTCGCCTCCAGCGCCTTGCCCGCCTCGTGCTGCTCGGTGCGGTCGCGGACGATCTTGATGAAGCCGAGATGCTCGCCGCTCTCGCCCCGCAGCGGCATCATGCTGCCGCTGGAATAGAAGCGCGCGCCGTCGCTTCGCAGATGCCAGCGCTCGTCGACGGCCTGACCCTCGCTGAGCGCCTCCGCCATCTCGACGGCCGGGCGATCCTGCGCGTTGTCCTCGGGCGTGAAGAAGCGGGAGACGTGCTGGCCGCGCATCTCCTCCCGCGTCCAGCCGAAGGTGAGTTCCGCGCCCGTGTTCCATTCCGTGACGATGCCGGTCCGGTCGGTGACGACCACCGCGAATTCGGTGATGCTCTCGAAGGTCTGGCGATAGCGGCGGTCGGCGTCGCGCAGCGCCTGCCGCGACCTGACCTCGGCGACATCGCCGAAGGCGGAGGCGACGAGCCCGGCCAGCATCTGCGTCATCACAACGTCGCGCGGCGAGAAGGCGTCCGGGCGCCTCGACTGGACCTTCAGGACGCCGATCGGCTCGCCCCGGCGCGTCACCGGCACGGTGATCATCGAGCGGATGCCGAGGCTGCGGACGAGCCGCTGGTCGAGGACCGGATCGGCGAAGGTGTCGGAACAGAGGAGCGGCCGCTCCTCCCGCACCGCGCGGCCGGACAGCGTCGTCGCCATCGGCAGGCGAAGGCCCTTGTGCGGGGTCAGCGAGCCGGCGACGGATTCGTAGACGAGCTCCTCGCCCCGCCGCAGCTCGATCACCGCGCCGTCGGCGCTGTCGACGACGCGCAGCGCGCCGTCGGCGATCGCCTGGAAGACGATGCCGAGATCGGCTTCGGCCACCGCCACCGCCTGCTGCGTCGCGATCATGGCTTCGAGCCGCGCCGCCTCGGCGAGCGCGACGCGCTGCTCCGCCTCCCGCCGCTCCATGAACTCGTCGCGCTCGCCGAGCGCGCGCCGGAGATCGAGCTGCGCCATGACCTGGCCGGCCAGCGCCTTCAGGCCCGATCGCTGCGCCGGGGACAGCCCCTCCGGCCGCGCCACATGGTCGATGACGCAGAGCGTGCCGATGACCTGGCCGTCCCGCGTGACGAGCGGCGCGCCGGCATAGAAGCGCAGATGCGGCGCGCCGGTCACGAGCGGATTGTCGCGCGTGCGCGGATCGAGCGTCAGGTCGCCGATCTCGAGAAGCTCGGTGCCGCCGAGCGCGTGGCGGCAGACCGAGCGCTCGAGATCGGTCTCGCAGGGCTCGAAGCCGATCCGCGCCTTGAACCATTGGCGGTCGCGGCCGACGAGGCTGACCAGCGCCACCGGCGTCGCGCAGATCTGGGTGGCCAGAGCGACGATGTCGTCGAAGCCCCGCTCGGGCGGCGTGTCGAGGATCCGGTAGCTGTCCAAGGTCGCAAAGCGGTCCCGGTCGCGAACCACGTCGTCCGTCTCACGCACCTTTTCGCGATCCCCGCTGCGAATGTCCCCTGAGCGCCTGCAAAGCCTATCCGCGCCCCGAGCGCAACAGGTTTCGCTTTCAAAGACTTACGGGCCTCAACAAAATCCCGTGGGACGATCGGCTCGGGGGAGGGCGCGTCTCGGGAGGCTCCTCGGCGGATAGGTTCGGCCGACCTCGTGGAGGGGCGGGCGGCATCGGCGGGGACGGCGCAGGACCATCGGGGCGCCGCCCCGCCGCTACAGAGCGGGGAATTCCCGCGCCAGATGGTCGATGAGGGCGCGGACGGCCGGCGGCAGGCCGCGCCGCGTCGTGAACACCAGATGGACGATGCCCTCGCGGCCGCGCCAGGGGGCGAGGACCCGGACGAGCCGGCCGGCGGCGATCGGGTCGGCGCAGGCATGGTCGGGCAGGAAGGCGACGCCGAGCCCGTCGGCGGCCGCGTCGCAGAGAACCGCGAAGTCGGAACAGGTCAGGCGCGGTTCGTGGCGGTGCTCGTGCGTCGCCCCGTCCTCGCCTTCGAGCGTCCAGGTGACCTCGCCGGCGGCGTCGCTCGTGCCGAGGGTCGGCAGTCCCGCGAGATCGGCGATCCCGCCGCCGAGGCGGCTCGCCAGTCGCGGGCTGGCGACCAGAATCCAGCGCGAGCGGCCGAGCGAGCGCATGGTCAGCGAGGCGTCGCTCGTCAGCTCGCGCCGCACGCGGAGCGCGATGTCGATGCGCTCCTCGATGAGATCGACGGCGCGGTCGCTGGCGATCAGCTGGAGCCGCACCTTCGGATGCCGGGCGACGAAGCGGCGCAGGATGCCGGACGCGACCTCGACCAGCCCCTGCGGACAGCTGAGGCGGATGAGGCCCTGCGGCTCGGCCTGCGCCGTCGCGACCAGCGCCTCGGCCCGCTCGGCCTCCAGCATCATGGCGCGGCAGCGCTCGTAGAAGCCCTGTCCGACTTCGGTGACGCGGAAGCGCCGGCTGGAGCGCTCGATGAGCCGCGCGCCGAGCCGCGCCTCCAGGGCGGCGACGCGGCGGCTGAGCTTCGATTTCGGCTCCTTCAGCGCCCGGCCGGCGGCGGCGAAGCCGCCATGCGTCACAACCTCGGCGAAATAGACGTAGTCGTTGAGGTCCTGGCGCATCATCGTTCCTCCCATGGAACGCTGAGTGCCAGATTCGCTGGCTTTTCGCATCCGCGTTCCGGGAGCATCTCCACGGGCAACGGCGCAAGCGTCGCCGAGCGAAGGAGAAAGACGATGACGAAGCGGTTCGAGAACAAGGTCGTGGTGGTGACGGGCGCGACGAGCGGCATCGGCCTCGCCACGGCCGAGGCCTTCGCGCGGGAAGGCGCCTCGGTCTTCATCACCGGCCGCCGGCAGGACGCGCTGGACGCCGCGGTGAAGGCGATCGGCGGGCGCGTGACGGGCGTCCGGGGCGACATGGCGAGGCTCGCCGATATCGACCGCCTCTACGACGCGGTCCAGCAGCGGCACGCCCAAATCGACGTGGTCTTCGCCAATGCCGGCGGCGGCGAGTTCGCGCCGCTCGGCGCCATCACCGAGGCGCATTTCGACACGACCTTCGCCACCAATGTGAAGGGCACGCTCTTCACCGTCCAGAAGGCCCTGCCGCTCCTGAAGGATGGCGGCGCGATCGTGCTCACCGGCTCGACGACCAGCATCGAGGGCACGGCCGCCTTCAGCGTCTATTCGGCGACCAAGGCGGCGGTGCGCAGCTTCGCCCGCAACTGGATGCTGGACCTCAAGGACCGCAAGATCCGCGTCAATGTCGTCAGCCCCGGCGCGACGCGCACGCCCGGCCTCGTCGGCCTTGCCGGCGAGGACGCGGAGAAGCAGCAGGGCCTCCTCGATTTCCTCGGCGCGCGCATCCCGCTCGGCCGCGTCGGCGAGGCGGCGGAGATCGCCAATGCCGTGCTCTTCCTCGCCTCCGACGCGGCGAGCTTCGTCAACGGCGTCGAGTTCTTCGTCGACGGCGGTCAGGCCCAGGTCTGACGCGCGGCGGAGAAGCGCAGCCGAACGGGCCGTTGGGAGGCTGCGGAAATTTCCCCTCGGAGCCTTGGCCGGATCGGCCATAGTCGCCCGTGCCGACGCGATTCGGTGGATCGCGGCGGCCGGGCGGCACGGGTCCGGGCCGGTCCGGCTCGCCATGGGGGCCGGGGAGACCGCCATGGCGCTTCCTCCATCGAACCACCGGGAGCAGGAGCTTCGTCATGCCTTTCGTCACCACGAGCGACGGCGTCGAGATCTTCTTCAAGGACTGGGGTCCGAAGGAGGCGCAGCCGATCATGTTCCATCACGGCTGGCCGCTGTCCGCCGACGACTGGGACGCGCAGATGCTGTTCTTTCTGCAGAACGGCTATCGCGTCGTCGCCCATGACCGGCGCGGCCACGGCCGCTCCGCCCAGGTCTCGGACGGCCATGACATGGACCATTACGCGGCGGACGCCTCGGCCGTCGCGGAACATCTCGATCTGCGCAACGCGGTGCATATCGGCCATTCGACCGGCGGCGGCGAGGCCGCGCGCTATGTCGCCAAACATGGCGAGCCGCAGGGCCGCGTCGCCAAGGCGGTGCTGGTCAGCGCCGTGCCGCCGCTGATGCTGAAGACCGAGGCCAATCCGGGCGGTTTGCCGATCGAGGTCTTCGACGGCCTGCGTCAGGCGCTCGCCGCCAACCGGGCGCAGTTCTTCCTCGACCTGCCGACCGGACCCTTCTATGGCTTCAACCGCGAGGGCGCGGCCGTCAGCGAAGGCGCGATCCGCAACTGGTGGCGCCAGGGCATGATGGGCAGCGCCAAGGCGCATTACGAGGGCATCAAGGCCTTTTCCGAGACCGACCAGACCGAGGATCTGAAGGCGATCTCGGTGCCGGTGCTCGTCCTTCACGGCGAGGACGACCAGATCGTGCCGATCGACGCCGCGGCGCATCGCTCGATCAAGCTCCTCCGCAACGGCCAGATCAAGACCTATCCGGGCTTCAGCCACGGCATGCTCACCGTCAATGCCGAGACGCTGAACGCCGATCTCCTCGCTTTCGTCAAAGGCTGAGGCACCGCCAAGGACGGATAGGCGCGCGCCGGGCCATCGTCGTCCGGCGCATCCGAACTCCGACATTCGCAAACGGCGGCCTGCCGGCGGCCGACGGGGAATAAAGCGCGGCGCGCTTCGGTTTCCGCGGGGATGGTTTCAGCCCCAGCGCCGGAGAGCGTCATGCGCCATGTCTATACACCGCTCGTCGCGGTCTCGATCGCCTGTCTGTTCTGTGCCGAATGGATGCGCGAATTCGTCCTGACCGGGCATGTGCCCGCGCGGGACGAGGCGGACGAATGACGACAGCCCCTCCGATACTTGCGCCGACATGCCTGCGACAAAATATTCACCCCGCAGACGGCAAAACATCTTGTCGTTGCGTGACAATTTGGCATGCTACGCTACGGAACTTCAGCGCCGACCGGGGGGAACGATGCGCGACCTGATCTCGAAGCTGGCGATCTTCGCCATCGGCGTCGCCTTCTGCCTGGGCTGGCTCGGCGCCGAGGAGGCCAGCCAGATGCAGCGCTCTGGTTCCGCCTTGCTCTAGAATTTCATCGCTCGCTGTCGGGCGACGGCAGGGGCCCCGGACGCCGACCATCGACAGCCGTTCGCGCCAAGCGGCGTAGAGGGACGGCGCGACGAAACGGTCATACGCGAAACCGTGCGGCGAACGGCCGGCCATATCGGCTGCCCTGAGGAGAAAATGCTTCGCCGGGTAAGAAACGAACCGTCACTCCATCTGGAAATCCCGGAAAACGCGGCACTTCGCGGCGGTTGCAATGTGCTAGTGAGCAAATCCGCAATAGATCCGCCGCAACATCCCGTTAAACCACGCATGTGACATTCGCCGAAAGCAACCCAAACGGTTCAGTCCGGCATGATGTCCTTCGAACATCTCAGCATTGCCAAGAAACTTGGCCTCGCTTTCGCGGCGGTGGTGTCGGCGACCTTGCTGTCCAGCGCCTTCCTCTATCGCAGCCTGGAGACGATCGACGCGACGGTCGTCGCCAATCAGCGCAGCTTCGGCCTGTCGATCGAGGTCCAGAAGATGGTCACCTCGATGGTCGAGCAGCAGAGCGCGGTGCGCGGCTTCATGGTGACGGGCGATCCGAGCTTCGCCGAGACCTATCGGGCCGCGAAGGATCGGCTGACCGAGGCGGCCGAACATTTCAAAGAGACGACCAAGTTCCAGGATCAGCGCGAGCGGGTCGAGAAGATGGAGCGCTCCATTCTCGACTGGCAGACCCGCTCGGCCGAGGTCCAGATCGCCCTGTCGAAGGACCCGGCGACGCGCGAGGCGGCCTTCGCCATGACGGGGAAGATGACGCAGGGTGAGGCGCGCGGCATCCTGGACGAGATGCTGAAGATCCAAGAGGAACGGATCGGCGCCCGCGTCCAGCAGACCCAGGAGGCCAACCGGGCCGGTCTCTCGACGCTCGCGATCGGCGGCCTTGCTTCGATGGCCCTCAGCGTGGTGATGGGGCTCCTCCTGACGAAGGGCATCGCCGGGCCCGTCCGGCGCATGACCGAGGCGATGCGCCGGCTGGCGGGGGGCGATCTCGCAATCGAGGTGCCGGCCACCGACCGCCGCGACGAGCTCGGCGCGATGGCGAAGTCGGTGCAGATCTTCAAGGAGGCCGCCACCGAGCAGCGCCGCCTGGAGGCCGAGGCGGCAGCGTCCCGCGAGGCGCAGCTCGCCCAGCGCGACCGCCAATCCGCCATCGACAATGCGCGTTCGGAGGACCTGAAACTCTTCGTGCGCCTTGTGGAGGCGGGTTTCGACGCCCTGTCCGCCGGCGACCTGACCGTGCGGATGACCGAGGCCGTGGCGCCGGAATTCGAGCCGATCCGGGCGAAGTTCAACGCTTCGGTGACGCAGCTGGAGACGACCATCGGCGCCGTCGTCGGCGCGGTCGGCACGATGCGGGTCGGGCTGAACCAGATCACCATCGCGGCCGGCGACCTGTCGCAGCGCACCGAGCAGCAGGCGGCCTCGCTGGAGGAAACCGTCGCGGCGCTGTCGGAAGTGATGCGCGGCGTCGGAAAGACGGCCGAAGGCGCCGAAGACGCGAAGGCGGCGGCCTCTCTCGCCCGGAGCGAGGCGGAGAAGGGCGGCGCCATCGTCGGACGCGCCGTTCAGGCGATGGCCGAGATCGAGCGCTCCTCGGCCGAGATCGGCAAGATCATCGGCGTCATCGACGAGATCGCCTTCCAGACCAACCTCCTCGCCCTGAACGCGGGCGTCGAGGCGGCGCGGGCCGGCGAGGCGGGACGGGGCTTTGCGGTCGTCGCCCAGGAAGTGCGCGGCCTCGCCCAGCGTTCGGCCGAGGCGGCGAAGGAGATCAAGGACCTGATCTCGACCTCGGCCGCTCAGGTCGGGGAGGGCGTCGATCTCGTCTCGGCCACCGGCCGTTCGCTCGACCAGATCATGACCCAGGTCGGAAGCGTCGCCGAGGTCATCATCGGCATGACGCGCGGCGCGAATGAACAGTCGGTCTCGCTGCGCGAGGTGTCGACGGCGGCGGACCAGATGGACAAGGTCACCCAGCAGAACGCGGCGATGGTGGAGGAAACGACGGCGGCGGCACAGAGCCTGCTGCGCGAGACGGATCAGCTGGCGGGCCTCGTCGACAGCTTCCGCACGGCGGGCGCCGCCAAGGGCCGATCGGCGCCGCGCGCCGCGCCCCAGAAGCCGCGCGCCGTGGCGCAGCTGCGCACGGTCGGCACGGGCGGCGCCGCGAGGCGGCCGGCCACCGAAGCCGAGGACTGGGCGGAATTCTGACCGCGCCGGGGCGAGTGGCGCCCCTCGAACGGCCGGACCGCGCCCGATGCGGCGCGGGAACGGCTCCTAGCGCAGGCGCGCCACCCGTCCCATCAGCGTCTCGTCCAGCTCGCCGACCGCCGTCAGCATCTCGCTGCCGACGACCTTGGCGAGATCGGCTTCGAGCTTCTGCCAGGCGGCCCGCACCTCCCGCTGGGCCGCGAGGCCCTCGTCGGTCAGCCGCACCATGACGCGCCGCAGATCCTTGCTGCTATGCGTCTTTTCCAGCCAGCCCTTGGCCTTCAGGATCTCCGACATCTTGGAAACGGTGGACGGGCGCACCGACAGGAGCCGGCTCAGGTCGCGATTGGTCAGCGCGTTGCGCCCGTCGAACAGGAGCAGGAACTGGTCCTGTCCGTTCACGACCTCGGTATCGGCAAGATAGAGACCCGTCAGCACGCGGACGTTCTTCGCGATCGTCACCAGCCGCGTCACGATCGGCGTCGCCTCGCCCGGCTGACCGGACGGATGGACGGCATGATCCGACATATCGACCCCTCCTCTAAGAAGATATTCTCAATCAGCACCTTAGCTGCCGCCCACCTCGCAAGGGTCAATCAACCCCGGCGTGCCTGCCAGGTGAAAGGCGCAGCCGATAGCCCCGGAAGCTCCGCATTCCCCGGCATCGCGAGGGGCGCATGCGGCTACGGAATTCATCCGGCTGCTTTGGATACCCGTCTAACATGATGCGTCTTTTGGCTTTTTTCCTTGTCCGGCCAGCAATCGAGCGGGGGAGGGCGGGGAGGGGCGAGCCCAGGTCGAATTGCGTGGGCGGTGGACATCGGACCGCTCTTGCGGGACATCATGGCGGCGGAGACATGCGGGTGGGGGACCGAGCGACGGAATGGCCGAGTTCGACCTGATCATTTTCGACTGCGACGGGGTGCTCGTCGATTCCGAGATCCTGGCGCGCCGGGCGATGCAGTCCGTCTATCGCGAGGCCGGGATCGAGGTGACGGCCGAGATGATCGACGCCATGGTGGGCATGAAGCTCGCCGACATCCTGCGCGGCCTGGAGGAGCGGACCGGCCGGCCGTTGCCCGAGGGGCATCAGGCCCGGTTCTGGCCGGCGACGAAGGCGCTGTTCACCCGCCATCTGGAGCCGACGACCGGCATCGCCGAGTTTCTCGAAGGCTCGACGATCCCGCGCTGCGTCGCCTCCTCCTCCGATCACGAGCGCATCCGCCACAGTCTGGAAGCGACCGATCTCGCCCGCTTCTTTCGGGCGGGGGCGATCTTTTCCTCGCATGACGTGCGGCATGGCAAGCCGGCGCCGGATCTTGTGCTTCATGCCGCCGGAGCGATGGGCGCGGCGCCAGGCCGCTGTCTGGTGATCGAGGATTCGCGCTTCGGCGTCATGGGCGCGAAGGCCGCTGGGATGACGGCCTTCGGCTTTCTCGGCGGCGCGCATCTCGCCACCAACAACGGCGCTTCGCTGCGCGAGGCCGGCGCCGAGCTCGTCGCCCAGACCTGGGAGGAGATCGCGCGGCGCCTCGCCGCCGGAGCCTGAAGGGCGCCGCCGGCCATCGAGGCCCGCATTCAGGCAAGGGCGACGATCGAGCCGCCGGGATAGATCTCCTTGCCGCCATATTGGTGCATGGCCTGCGCCACCGCCTCGTCGCGCGTGCCTTCATCGTAGCGCCAGGCGACCTTGCGGCCGGCCGCCTTCGCCGCCGCGATCGCATGCTCCCAGCGCGCCTGATCCGGCGCCGGGCCTTCCACGGTGAAATCGCCGGTCGTCTCGTCCACGACGACGATCCAGCCCCGGCTGTCCTCGCTCTTCTCGGGCATCGGCCTTCTCCCTGATCGACGGGCGATGAATGCGCGAAGCCCCGACAGGGCTTCGCGGCACCGGCGGCGGGTTGGGTTGCCGGCAAACAGGCCGGGCCGGCGCTCGACGCCCCGCTCAGCGATCGCCGCGCGGCGGGGCGGGCGCGAAGCGGAAGAGCGCCGCTCCCGCCAGCGCCGACAGGACGGAGCCGAGAAGGACGCCGATCTTCACCTCGTCCTGCAGGGCCGCGTCCGTCGGAAAGGCGAGGAGGCCGATGAAGAGGCTCATGGTGAAGCCGATGCCGCAGAGAAGCGCCACGCCATAGAGCTGGCGCCAGTCGGCATGGGCGGGCAGGTCCGCCCAGCCGGCGCGGATCACGGCGGCGGCGGTGAGGAACACGCCGAGCTGCTTGCCGAGGAAGAGGCCGAGCGCCGCGCCGAGCGGCACGGGATCGGCGAGCGCGGCGAACGAGAGCCCGCCGAAGGCAACGCCGGCATTGGCGAAGCCGAAGAGCGGCACGATGAGGAAGGTCACGACGGGCTGGAGCGCGTGTTCCAGGATGTGGAGCGGCGAGCGCCGGTCGTCCGGCCGGCCGGGGCGGGCGCGCAGCGGGATCACGAGCGCCAGGACGACGCCCGCCAGCGTCGCATGGATGCCGGATTTCAGCACGAGCACCCAGAGAAGGGCGCCGAGAAGGAGATAGGGCGTCAGCCGCAGGACGCCGAGCCGGTTCAGCGCGGCGAGCGCCGCGACCGCCAGCGCCGCGCCGACCAGAGCCGGGGCATCGAGCGACCCCGTATAGAAGAAGGCGATGACGAGGACGGCGCCGAGATCGTCGATGATGGCGAGCGCCGTCAGGAAGACGCGCAGCGAGAGCGGAACGCGGTTGCCGAGAAGGGCGAGCACGCCGAGCGCGAAGGCGATGTCGGTCGCGGCGGGGATCGCCCAGCCGCGCGGCTGGCCGCCCTCGCCGGCATTCACGGCGAGATAGACGAGGCTCGGGCCGATCATCCCGCCGAGCGCGGCGGCGCCGGGCAGGATGCGGCGCGACCAGGTGGCGAGCTGGCCGTCCAGCATCTCGCGCTTGATCTCCAGGCCGACCATCAGGAAGAACAGGGCCATCAGCCCGTCATTGATCCAGTGGAGAAGCGACAGGCCGCCGATCTCGCGGTGGAGGGCCTTCGCATAGGTCCCGGCCAGCGGCGAATTGGCGACGAGGAGGGCGAGCGCCGCCGCCGCCATCAGGACGATGCCGCCGGCCGCCGCATTGTCGAGCAGGGACCGGAGGACGGAGAGGGGACGGTTCGGCGACCGGGCGGGGGTCTGATCGGCGGACAAGGCTGCGCGCTCCTTCTTGCGAAAGGGACCGGATTCTCCGTCGGTTCAGGGAAACCCTCGGCGCACGCAGCACACGCCTTTCGCGAGATTATAGGGTCGCGGCGCGGCCGCTTCCAGGCCGGCGCCGCTCCGCCCGTTCAGCGCTCCAGGCGCGGCAGGAGGATGGTCGTCAGGCCGAGCAGCGGCAGGAAGGAGACCGTGTGGTAGACGAACTCGATGCCCCGGCTGTCGGCGAAATCGCCGAGGAAGGCGGCGCCGAGGCCGCCCGCCCCGAAGGCGAAGCCGAAGAAGATGCCGGCGACGAGCCCGACGCGCCCCGGCAGCAGCTCCTGCGCGAAAACGACGATCGCCGGAAAGGCCGAGGCGAGGATGAAGCCGATGACGACGGTGAGGAGCCCCGTGAAGGCGAGATTGGCATAGGGCAGCATCAGCGCGAAGGGGATGACGCCGAGGATCGAGAACCAGATCACGAAGCGCGCGCCATAGCGGTCGCCGATCGGGCCGCCGAGAAAGGTGCCGGCCGCCGCCGCGCCGAGGAACAGGAACAGCATCAGCTGCGCCTGCTGGACCGAGAGGTTGAACTTCTCGATGACGAAGAACGTGTAATAGCTTGAGATACTTGCCATATAGACGTTCTTCGTGGCGGTGAGCAGCACGAGGATGGCGAGAGCCCAGAGCACCTTGTTCCGCGCCAGCGGCAGCGCCCGGCTCGGCGCCGGCTTGCCGGCCTGCGCCCGGCGATGGGCGCTGTACCAGCGCCCCGCCCAGGTGAGGATGACCATGCCGAGAAGCGCGATGCCGGCGAACCACGCGATGGAATGCTGGCCGAAGGGCAGGACGACGAAGGCGGCGAGAAGCGGGCCGATCGCCGTGCCGGCATTGCCACCGAGCTGGAAGAGCGACTGGGCGAAGCCGTGCCGCCCGCCGGAGGCGAGGCGCGCGACGCGCGAGGATTCGGGATGGAAGATCGCCGAGCCGAAGCCGACGAGGCTGGCCGCGACGAGAAGCAGACCGAAGCTGCCGGCATAGGCGAGGAGCACGAGGCCGACGAGCGTGCTCGCCATGCCGACCGGCAGGGAATAGGGCATCGGCCAGCGATCGGTGACGATGCCGACCGCCGGCTGGAGCAGCGAGGCCGTCACCTGGAAGGTCATGGTGAGAAGGCCGATCTGCACGAAGTCGAGATCGTAGCTCGTCTTCAGGAGCGGATAGAGCGAGGCCAGCAACGACTGCATGATGTCGTTGAGCATGTGGCAGGCGCTCATGGCGACGAGGACGGAAAGGGTCGTCTTTTCCGCGAAGGCCCGCGGATTGGCGGCCAGAGTGGACATGCCTTCGGCTTTCGGTTCGAGGGCGCGCGCCCGAGATGCTTCGGCGCGGCACGGCGCGTCGCGCCCGTGTCTAGACCAGTTCGCGAAGCGGAGCGACGCCAAATCCCGCCGCGCACCCGCGCCGCGCGACCGCAAGGGGCATGACCTTCTTAGCCGTCCAAGGATGGGCGCCGGCCCGCATCGCGACCGGTCAGGGCGGGCTGCCGGCCGGCATCAGCTTGGCCGAGCGTGCCGCCAGCCGCTCGCGATGGATGACATAGAGCCCCGAGGCGACGATGATCGAGATGCCGGTCCAGGTCATGCCCACCGGAAAATCGCCGAAGAACAGAAAGCCGAACAGCGTCGAGGTGACGATCTCCAGATAGTTCAGCGGCGCCAGCGTCGAAGACGGGGCGAGCGACAGGGCATAGGTGATCGCCAGATGGCTGACCGTCGCCGCGAGGCCCACTGCGCCGCAGGCGAGCCAGATCCCGCCTTGCGGGAGGACGAAGCGGATCGGCGCCAGATCGGCCGCCGAGCCGATGGCGAGGAGCGGCAGGCAGAGGACGGCGGCGGCGGCGGCGGTGTGGAACTGCATCACCACCGGATGCTGGCGCCGCGACAGCTGGCGCGTCACCAGCATGTAGAGCGCGAAGCAGAAGGCGCTGCCGACCGGCAGGAAGGCCGTCGCGCCGAAATGGGCGAAGGAGGGCTGGATCACCAGCACGGTGCCGCCGAAGCCGACGAGCGCCGCCGCGAGACGGCGCGGCCCGACCTGCTCCTTCAAAAGGAAGCGCCCCATCAGGAGCAGGATGAAGGGCGAGACGAAGGCGATCGACAGCGCGTCGGCGATCGGCATCAGGCGCACCGCCGCGATGAAGCAGAAGGTCGAGCCGATGGCGGCGAGCGCGCGCAGCAGCGTCAGCGCGGCGGTCCGGGCATCCGGCCGCGACGGCAGGCCGAGCCCGAGCACGACCGGCGCCATCAGCGCGCCCTGGACGAGGAAGCGGGCCAGCGTCACCGTGCCGGTCGAGACCGTCTGGACCGCGATCTTCGAAGCGACGTCGATCAGCGGCGCGACGGTGCAGAAGACCAGCATCAGGGCGATGCCGGGCAGGACGCGGTCGAGGGAGGGGTCCAGCAGGCGGGGCGAAGCGGGGCTGCTCATGGCCTCCCGGCTATAGGCTGCGCTTCGTTCCGTCCAGTCGTCACGAAGGGCGTCGAAGGCCTGATTCGGCAGCCGGCTCGGGCGGCGGTGCCGGCGCGCGCCGCGCGGGCGGGGATGGGAACGCGATCGGCGGCTCGCGCCTTGAAGGGCCATCACCCTTTCGACAGGATCATGACCTTGGCCGATCGCCTGACCATGCAGGACCCCCGCCAGCAATATCCGCAGCCGCCCTTTCCGCGCCAGCCGCAGCCCGTGCCGGGGCTCGCGGCGAAGATGGACCCCGTGCCCGACCACGGCGAGACCAGCTATCGCGGCTCCGGCCGCCTGACCGGGCGCCGCGCCCTCGTCACCGGCGGCGATTCCGGCATCGGGCGCGCCGCCGCCATCGCCTTCGCCCGCGAGGGCGCCGATGTCGCCATCTCCTATCTGCCCGAAGAGGAGAGCGACGCGCGGGAGGTGATCCAGCTGATCGAGGCGGAAGGGCGCAAGGCCCTGGCGCTGCCCGGCGACATCACCGAGGAGAGCTGGGCGCGGGACCTGGTGGAGAAGACGGTCGCCGCCTTCGGCGGGCTCGACATCCTCGTCGTCAATGCCGGCCGCCAGCAGAATCGCGCGGACATCTCGAAGGTCTCCTCGGAGGATTTCGACAGGACCTTGAAGACGAACCTCTACGCGCTGCACTGGATCGCGCAGGCCGCCGTGCCGCATCTGCCGCCCGGCGCCTCCGTGATCACCACGGCCTCGGTCCAGGCCTACGAGCCCTCCGCCATCCTGCTCGACTATGCGACGACCAAAGCCGGCATCGTCGCCTATACCAAGGCGCTCGCCAAGCAGCTGATCGAGAAGGGCATCCGCGCCAATGTCGTGGCGCCCGGCCCGTTCTGGACGGCGCTCCAGTCGAGCGGCGGCCAGCCGCAGGAGAAGGTGCAGCAGTTCGGCGGGCAGAGCGCCTTCGGCCGGCCCGGCCAGCCGGTCGAGCTCGCGCCGGTCTACGTGCTCCTCGCCAGCCAGGAGGGCAGCTACATTTCCGGCGAGGTCTATGGCGTGACCGGCGGCGCCGGCATCGCCTGACCGCGCCGGCGCGGCGGAACGGAAGGGCGCCGGCCCTTTCGTTCCGGGCCCCGCCTCAGCCGGCCCGCGCCCCGAAGCTGCGCCGGGCGCGGACGATGTCGCGATGGTTCTCGTCCGCCCAATGGACGAGCTGGCGCAGCGGGCCGAGAAAGGACCGGCCGAGATCGGTCAGCTCGTATTCGACGCGCGGCGGCACTTCGGCGAAGACGGTGCGCCGCACGAAGCCGTCCTGCTCCAGCCGCCGCAATGTCTGCGACAGCATCTGCTTCGAGATGTCGCCGATCGCCCGCATCAGCTCGTTGAAGCGCAGCGTGCCGCCGTCGAGCGCCGCCAGC
Organism: Aureimonas endophytica; assembly: GCF_014642635.1. Taxonomy (GTDB): domain Bacteria; phylum Pseudomonadota; class Alphaproteobacteria; order Rhizobiales; family Rhizobiaceae; genus Plantimonas; species Plantimonas endophytica. Next base: position 320,637 of record NZ_BMIQ01000005.1, on the reverse strand, counting down.
ACCAGAAGGCTCCACTGATCGCCGATCCGGTCGAGAACGTCGCGGATCGGGCAGGGCTGGTCGAAGGCGATCTCCGGCGATCGTTCAGGCATCGGCGAGGGTTCCAGGGGCGGGGCCGGGCCCGCGAGCGTCCGCGCCAGCATAGTTCGCCGGGAAACCCTTGTCACGGAAGGCGGGGCGGTCAGCCGGGGCTGACCTTGTCCCGGCGCGGTGACTTCTTGTGCGCCTATCGAATCGCCTCTAAGCCTCGGTCGTGAATAGAGACCAGGTCTCGAAATCGGACCCAAGGAGAGAGACGATGGCGAAGGTCGCCCTTATCGGCGCGTCGGGCAATGCCGGCGCGCGCATCCTGAAGGAACTCGCCGATCGCGGCCACGAGGTGACGGCGATCGCCCGGCATCCCGAGCGGATCGCGGCCCTGCCGCGCGTCACGCCCGTCGCCGGCGACGTCTTCGACCAGAACGGGCTGGCGGCGCTGCTCGGCGGCCATGACGCGGTGGTGAGTTCGGTGCATTTCTCGGCGAGCGATCCCGAGATGCTGATCGCTGCCGTCCGCGCCTCCGGCGTCAAGCGCTATCTCGTCGTCGGCGGGGCCGGCAGCCTCGAAATCGCGCCGGGACAGCGGCTGATCGACCAGCCGAGCTTCCCGGCCGAATACAAGGCCGAGGCGACGAAGGGCGCCGAATTCCTCGACCGCCTGAAGACCGTGGAGGATCTCGACTGGACCTTCCTGTCGCCCTCGGCGATGTTCGTGCCGGGCGAGCGCACGGGCCGGTTCCGCCTCGGCCGCGACACGCTTCTCGCCAACGAGAACGGATCGAGCATCTCCTTCGAGGACTATGCCATCGCGCTCGTCGACGAGATCGAGACGCCGGCGCATTCGCGCCAGCGCTTCACCGTCGGCTACTGATCGCACGCGCCTCTTCGGCGCCGATGCCGCCCACGACGCGGCGGCAGGGCGGATGCGTTCGAGAAGACCGGAACGGATCAGGCGGCGGGGGCGTCGGGATCGATGATGCCCGCTCGGATGGCGAGGGCGATGGCATGGGTGCGGTTCTGGGAGCCGAGCTTCTGGTAGACGGACTGGAGATAGGACGCCACCGTCGCCGGGCTGAGACCGAGGTCTCGCGCCATTTCCTTGTTGGTCCGCCCCATGACTAGGAGCTTCAGGCAGGCGAGTTCCTGCGCCGAAAGCTTTCGCCTACCGCCCCCTTGCGCCTCGTCCATCCTGCATCCTTGAGTTTTTCACGCTTGGCGTGTCTCACGGAGCAGAACTAGAATGTCTTCGAAAGCGTCAATAGCCGTCGCATTGTTTCCCAGCTTTGCTTCGCGCAAGGCTTGCTCGACCTCCGCCAAAGCATCGTCGCCGTGCTCCCTGAGCATGTAGTCCGCAGCTTTCCTGGCGAGGCGTCGATCGTCCTCGGTATCGAGCGGACTCATCATCGGGATACTTCCATCAACTCCGGCGCGACCATGGGATGGGCCGCGCCGCTCTACGTCATTGAGCATTTTGGTGATCGCGGCGGCAGGTTCAAGCCGTCCCGGCCGAAAGGCTTCGGCGCCGGGCCGGGCGGGGGGCCGTCCGGCCTCGACGGCAGGGCTGCCGTCAGTCCGGTCGCGCCACGTCCAGCACCGCCGGCGTGCCGGCCCAGACGCCATAGGCGCCGGTCTCGAAGCGCCGCGTCGCCACCGTCAGGCCGGCCTCGCGGCAGAGGACCACGCCGCCCGCCATGTCCCACATCGTGGTCTGCGGCTGGATATGGCCGTCGAGCCGGCCGAGCGCGGCGAAGAGCATCGCCACCGAGGTGCAATGATAGGACTGGACGAACCAGCCGCCGCGCCGCAGCCTCGCATAGAGATCGATCATCGCCGGCAGATGGTCGTCGGCGCTGTCGCCGAGGGAGACGAGACCGAGGCTCGGCGGCCGGGCGCCGGTTTCGAGCGGCACGCCGTCCCGCGCGAGGCCGCAGCCGCGCGCGCCGGCCAGCGCCTCGCCGAGCACCGGGGCGCGCACGGCGCCGACCACCGGCTCGTCCGCCACGACATAGCCGAGCGAGACGCCCCAGAGCGGCGCGCCGGCGATGAAGTTCGAGGTGCCGTCGATCGGATCGACGATCCAGTAGCGCTCCGCCGCCTCGCCGCCTTCCTCCTCGCCGACGACGGATTCGCCCGGAAAGCGCTCGGCGATGAGGGCGCGCACCCGGCGCTCGACCGCGCGGTCGGCCTCCGGCACGAAGTCGCGCGGGCGCTTGGCGTCGATGCCGAGCGCGCCGCGCCGGGCGAAGAAGTCGAGCGCGAGGCTCGCCGCCTCCGCGACCACCGCCTCCGCCGCCGCCCTTCGGGCGAGAAGATCCTCGCGGCTCATCGCGCCGCGCCGCCGTGACGGGCGCCGAGCCAGGCGATCAGCGTCTCGGCGATGTCGGTCTGGATCGCGCCGACGCCGGCCTCGAGCAGTTCGCCCCAGACGCCTTCCGGATCGAGGAGGGCGCGCGTGTCGTTGAAGTCGAGGCAATGGGCGCAGTCGAGGCTGTTCACCCAGAGCCGGCTGTCGGCCGCGCTCCGCGCCGCGCGCGTCTCGCGCAACGCGTCGAGCCCGTCGAACTTGCATTCGATCATCGGCGGGGCGAGCCGGGCGACGGCCTGGACCTGCGCCGCCGCCTGCCCGGCGGTGAGCCGCAGGACCGGCATGAAGGGCACACGGCCGAAGAAATCCATGTCCTCCACCGGCTGGCGCGCGGCGAAGGGGTCGATCTCCGCCTTCACCACCACCTCGTCCGCCATGCCGAGATCGAGAACCAGCCGGCCGACGGCGGGCAGGTCGCGCGCATGCTTGGTGTCGATATTGAGGAGAATGCGGCCGCGCGCCGCTTCCAGCATCTCGGCAAGGCGCGGCAGGCGCTCCTCCGTCGCCTCTGCGCCCGGGCCGCCCTGGCCGGCGCGCAGGCGCAGCCCGCCGAGCGCCGCCTCGGTCAGCGCGGCGGCCGGGCCGACGGCCGTGGTCGTCCGGTCGAGCGTGTCGTCGTGCAGCGTGAGGAGGAGGCCCTCGTCGGTGGCCTGCGCGTCGAGCTCCATCATGTCGACGCCGAGCGCGACGGCGCGCTCCAGGGCGGCGAGCGAATTTTCCGGCGCCCGGTCGAAGACGCCGCGATGGGCGATGACGAGCACCTTCGGATTGGCGAGCGTCGCGGCTGCGGCGAGAGGCGAGGCGATCGCATCCGCGATCGGGCGCGGGCGGGAAAGCGGCATCGAGGAACCTGACGGGCGGGTGCGAGGGAGGCGCCGGCTCTCGCCCGGCGGAGGGGCGGAGCCCGCCGGACCCCGCCCCTCGGCGCGCCCATAATATGCCGAGGCCATCGCTTTTATGACGCCCGCTCCTTGCGGCGCTCGGCTGAACCGCTCGTCGCGGCCATTGCGGAGCGCGGCGCGGCGGATATCTAAGCTTGGAGACGAGCCGCGAAGGCGGCGGGGCGAGCGGGTGGCGGCATGGCGAGACCGAGACGCGACGGCCAAGACGGCATCGAGAGGCAGGGCGGGGCCGGCCGCCGCCTCGGCGGCGCGGCGCTCGCGCTGGCGCTGCTCTGCGGCGGGGCCGGGGTGGCGGGCGCCGCGGACTGCCGGAGCGGGGCCGAGGCCGAGCGCGACTGGAGCGGCTGCGACCGCAGCAATCTGATGCTGTCCGGCGCCGATCTCGAACGGGCCGATCTGCACGGCGCCGATCTCTCGCTGAGCGACCTGCGCGGCGCCAACCTGACCGGAGCCAATCTTCAGGGCGCCCGGCTGGCGCGCAGCTCGCTTGCCGGCTCCAAGGCCGACGGCGCGAATTTCGCACAGACCGAGGGCTATCGCACCAATCTCGCCAAGCTCGCGGCGAAGGGCGCGAGTTTCCGCAGCGCCGAGCTGCAACGCTCCAGCTTCAACGGCGCGGCGCTGCCCGACACGAGCTTCGAGAAGGCCGAGCTCGGCCGCGCCGACTTCTCCGGGGCGAGTCTGGCCAATAACAGCTTCGTCTTCGCCAATCTCGCCCGCGCCAGCTTCAAGGGCGCGAAGCTCGCGGGCAAGCTGGATTTCGGCGGCGCTTATCTCTTCCTGACGCGCATCGAGGGCCTCGACCTCTCCGGCGCGGCCGGGCTGACGCAGGCGCAGGTCGACATCGCCTGCGGCGACGGCGCGACGAAGCTTCCCGCCGGTCTCGCCATCCCGACCAACTGGCCCTGCCGCTTCGACTGACAGGGCGGCGTCATTGGCATCGTCCCGCTTCCCTGGCGGGATGACGCAGCCGAAACGGTGATGGCGGGCGACGCGGCCGGCGGCGGCTTCGCCTCAGAAGCGCCTGGCCGTCTTTCCCTCCGCGTCGAAGCGATAGGTGAGGCCGGCCGAGACCGTATCGACGCGCGCCTCGACATTGCCGACGAAGGGCAGGCCGGTGACGTAATGCGGGTTGCCGGCCGTCAGCTCGACATCGCCGTCGCCGACCGTGAAGATGTGCGAATAGGCGAGATCGACGGAGAGGTTCTCCGTCCAGCGATAGCCGAGGCCGACATTCAGATGCACGCGGTCGCTGTCCGGCAGGCGCAGGTCGCGGTTGGACGTGTCGATCGGCGACCATTCGTAGCCGGCGCCGGCCCGCACGGTCAGCGCGTCGTTCCAGCGATAGTCGGCCCCGACCGAGGCGTAGTAGCCGTCCTTGTACCGGAAGGGCAGTTCGGTCAGGGTCAGGCCGCGCGTCGGGCCGGACGTGCCGACGGCCGGCACCGACCCGAGCCGGCTCCAGTTCGTCCATTCGAAGCCGGCATTCAGGCCGAGATCGGGCGCGAGCGCCTGATGCAGGCCGACGGTCACCTGTTCCGGCAGGTCGAGAGCCGCCTCGACGGCATAGGCGCCGGCGGGCAGGCGGCCGACCGGCCCGCCAAGGGCCAGCGAGCCGCGCAGCGTCTCCGCCACCGAGGAGCGGAAGCCGACGCCGATCTCCGTGCCCTCCATCGGCTTCAGCGTCAGGCCGGCCGTCATGCCGATGCCCCAGTCGTCGCCGTCGAGCTTGGCGCTCGGCGCGCCGGGCAGCGGCGAGACGGCCTGCGACAGCTCGGTCTTGAAATAGACGGCGCGGATGCCGACGCCGAGCGACAGCCAGTCGTTCACCGCCAGGGCGGCGTTCGGATTGAGATCGAAGGAGCGCACCTCCGAGGCCCTGGCATAGATCTGGCCGGCATAGTCGTCCGGATAGGAGGTCGAGAGGCCGAAGGGCGAATTGGCCGCGAGCCCGACGAAGAGCCGGTCGCTCAACTGATAGCTGGCATAGCCGGAGGGCAGGGCCGCATCGCCGACGATGTCGCCGCTGGCCGCGCTGCCGCCGAAGCGCAGCAGGAGCGGGCTGGTGCCGGTGGCCGGAGTGACATCCGCGAAGGGGAAGAGGCCGGCGACGCCGGCTTCGACCTGGGCGCCGGGATTGCCGGTGAGCGTCGCCGGGTTCCAGTACATCGAGCCGAGGCCCGCCTCGCCGGCCGCGGCGCCGGCGAAGGCCTGACCCATGCCGATGGTGCTCTGCTCGCGCAGCAGGAAGCCGCCGGCCTCGGCCGCTTCCGCCGAGGCGAGCGCCATGACGCCCGCCGCCAGCACCATCCATCGCATGTCATGCCGCATGAAGACTTCCCCCTAAAGGCGCCGGGCGAAAGGCGATCGCGCCGGCGCCGCTGGAATCTAGCCGAGCCCTGCGGCGATCGGTAGCAAGGAAAGCATCGGCGCGCGGCTTTTTGCCGCTTCGTCACCACACTGTCTCCCGAAGGACACGCTCGCCAAGGTTGCGCCGCTCGGCTCAGGCGCCGGCTGGCAGCGGCGGGGCGGGGCGGCCCTGGCGCGCCGCGAAGCGGTCGAGCTCGCGCGGCTCGGCGGGGCGGCCGGTGAAGATCGCGACATAGTCTGGGATGCGGCCGAGGCGCGTGGCGATGTCCTCGCGCGCCTGCATCGAGATATAGCCGATCTGCACGAGATAGACGGTGCGCGCCCGGACATCCGCCGCCGTCTCGTCGAAGCCGAAGCGGGCGAACATCCGGGCGAGCGCCTCCAGCCGCTGCTGGTCGGCCGCCTGGACCTCGGCCAGCACCCCTGGCGACTGGAGCGCCCAGCTGCGGACGGCGAATTCGAAGGGCGCGTCGAACAGGTCCGCGTCCAGCCAGCAGTCGAAGACGTTCAGCATCGCCTCGGCGATCGACTCGGCATAGGCCTCGGCGCGCCGGACGATGGCGCCGGTGTTCTTCTCGCGCCAGCGCGCGACGAGGGCGGCGAGCAGCGCCTCGCGATCCTCGAAGAACCAGTAGAAGCTGGTGCGCGACAGGCCGAGCCGCTTGGCGAGCGGCACGATCTTCACGCCATCGACGCCGGATTCGAGCAGGAGGCCATAGGCGGCCTCCAGCCAGACCTCCGCCGAGCCGCGCCAGCCGGTGGCGGATGCGACCTCACTCATGCGCTTCCCCCCTTCGTTGCCCGAGGCGTCTTCGCCCGCCGCTCAGAAATCCTTGGCGAGGCGCAGCGCGTCGTAGATCGCGGCATGGGTGTTGCGGGCCGAGACCGCGTCGCCGATGCGGAAAAGCTGGAAGCGGCCCGCCGGATTGCCGACGATCGCCTGCGGCTCGCCGGCGACGAGCGCGTCGTAGGAGGTCTCGCCGAGATTGGAGGAGAGCGGCTTCAGCTCGAAATAGATGTCGTCCAGCGGGATCGTGCCGTGATTGACGACGATCTGGTCGTAGAGGCGCTCCTTCGCGACGCCGCCATAGTCGCTGCCGATCCGGGCGAGGAGGCGGTTGCCGCTCCGCTCCACCGCCTCCAGCCGGAAGGTGACGGTGAAGGTCGTATCGAGCTTCTGGAGGGCGCGCATGGAGGGCACGAGATTCATGCCCATCACCTCCGGCGCGAAGCTGCGGTCGGGCGTCATGATCTCCACCCGGGCGCCGGTCAGCGCGATGATCTCCGCCGCCTGGAGGGCGGCCGGATCGCCCGCGTCGTCGAAGACGAGGACGTCGGAGCCGGGCTTCACGTCGCCGGAGATGATGTCCCAGGCGGAGACGACGAGCTCGTTGCCGGCGGACAGGATCTCGGTATGCGGCAGGCCGCCGGTGGCGACGACGACGACGTCCGGCGCCTCGGCCTCGATCGCCGCGACATCCGCCCAGGTGTTGAAGCGGAAGGCGACGCCGTGCTTCTCGCATTGCCCCATGCGCCATTCGACGATGCCGAGCATTTCCCGCCGGCGCGGGCTCTGGGCCGTGAGGCGGATCTGGCCGCCGGGCTTGTCGGCCACCTCGAAGACGGTGACGCGATGGCCGCGCTCGGCGGAAACGCGCGCCGCCTCCAGCCCGCCCGGCCCCGCGCCGACGACGACCACGTTCCTCGGCCGGGGCGCGGGCGGCACGACATGCGGCATGGTCAGCTCGCGGCCCGTCGCGGCATTGTGGATGCAATAGGCCGCGCCGCCCTGATAGATCCGGTCGAGACAGTAATTGGCGCCGACGCAGGGGCGGATGTCGTCCTCGCGGCCCGCCATGATCTTCCGCACGATATGCGGGTCGGTCATATGGGCGCGCGTCATGCCCACCATGTCCACCTTGCCGCTGGCGATCGCGTGACGGGCCGTCGCGACGTCGGGGATCCTGGCGGCGTGGAAGGTCGGGAAGTCCGTCGCGGCGCGGATCTCGCCGGCGAAGTCGAGATGCGGGGAATTCGCCATGCCCTGGATCGGGATCACGTCGGTCAGCGCGGCATCCGTGTCGATATGGCCGCGCACGATATTGAGATAGTCGATGAGGCCGCTCGCCTTCAGCCGGCGCGAGATCTCGAAGCCGTCCTCGCGGGTGATGCCGCCCTCCACCGCCTCGTCGGCGCTGTAGCGCAGGCCCAGGATGAAGTCCGGCCCGACGCGCTCGCGGATCGCCCGCAGCACCTCCATGCCGAAGCGCATGCGGTTCTCCAGCGAGCCGCCATAGGGCGCGTCGAGATCGTTGGTCAGCGGCGACCAGAACTGGTCGAGGAGATGGCCATAGGCTTCGAGCTCGACGCCGTCCATGCCGCCGGCCCGCATGCGCTCGGCGGCGTCGGCATAGTCCTTGACGATCCGGGCGATGTCCCAGTCCTCGATCCGCTTCGGAAAGGCGCGATGGGCGGCCTCGCGCCGGTGTGAGGGCGCCACCACCGGCAGCCAGTCGCCCTTGTCCCAGCGCGTGCGCCGGCCGAGATGGGTGAGCTGGATCATCACCGCCGCCCCGGCCTCGTGCACCGCGTCGGTGAGTTCGCGGATCCAGGGCACGACCTCGTCCTTATAGGCGAGGATGTTGTTGAAGGCGGGCGGGCTGTCCTTCGCCACGGCGGCCGAGCCCGCCGTCATGGTCAGCGCGACGCCGCCCTTCGCCCGCTCCACCGTATAGGCGCGATAGCGCTCCTTCGGCATGCCGTCCTCGGGATAGGCCGGCTCGTGCGAGGTGACGATGATGCGGTTGCGCAGCGTCAGATGCTTCAGCTGATAGGGTTGCAGCAGGGGATCGTTGGACATCGCGGCACCTTCGGGTTGGGGCGGCTGCTTGAGGCTAGAAGAAAATGTACGGTACTGTCAATTTTCAAAACCTCGATGGCGCGGTTTGTGGACATATCTGTACATTCCCGTCGCCGATCGGAGGATCGCCGCTCGCGGGACCCTCTGCGGTTCTTGCCGCTTTCCGCCCGGCACGGCGGTTCCGCCGCGAAACCTGGCTTCGGGGATTTGACATCGGAAGCCGCCGTCCGATTTCGGCACTGAGCAAGCGGAGCGGAGGGCGGGGGATGGCGGATTGGTCGTGGCGGAGACTGCGTCGCGATGTCCTGACGACGCCCGTGCTCCTGCGCTCGATTCCCGTCGGCATCGTCATCGCCGCCGGCGTCCTCGCCACCGGCTGGACGCACAGCCTCCTCAGCCGGCACCAGGATCTCGTCGTCCATACGTTCGAGGTGATCGATACGACGAAGGACGTCCTGATCGGGCTCGACGATGCCGAGACCGGCCAGCGCGGCTATCTTCTCAGCGGCGACCGGCGCTATCTCGATCCCTATGACAAGGCGCTGGACCGGCTCGTCCGGCTGCGCGCGACGCTGAAGGACGGGATCGCCGACAGTGCCGATCAGGTCGCCCGCGTCGCGCGGCTGGACGGGCTGATCGACACCAAGCTCGGCGAATTGCGCGATTCGATCCGCCTTCACGACGACGAGGGCTTCGAGGCGGCGCGCCGGCGCGAGATCGCCATGATGGAACAGGCGACGATGGACGCCATCCGCCATATCATCGGCGACATCACGGAACGCGAAAAGGCGCTCCTCGCCGCCCGCCAGATCGAAGTCTCCCGCGACGAGCGCCGCATCCGCTGGGTTGCGGTTCTCATCGCCCTCGCCTCGTTCCTGACGCGGGCCGGAGTCGAGGTCTACCTTGCCAGAACCGCCCGCGCGACGGCGGCCCGGCCGGTTCGCTGAGAGGGGGGAGCGACGCGGCGAGGGGAGGTCGCGCTTTCTCTCCGAGAAGCGGCACGGCCGGAGAAGCAGGGGCGCCCTTCCTCTCCCCAGCGGGGAGAGGGTGGCCCGCAGGGCCGGGTGAGGGGCACGCGGCGGTGGAGATTGTCTAGAGGCCGTTCGGCTTCGCCGACCCCTCATCGCCTGCCGGCACTTCTCCCCGCAGGGGAGAAGAAAGCGGTGGGGCGGCTTCGTCCCTCAGGACACCGAAGAAGCTTCCTTGCGGGCAAGGCGCCACAGCACCACCGCGTCCCTCTCCCGAGTCGGGAGAGGGTGCCGGCAGGCGGGTGAGGGAGCCGTAGGGCGCACGCATCGGCGTCGCGTCGTGCGGACGCTGGTGCTCTACGTCTCCCTCATCCCGCTGCCGCGACCTTCTCCCGGCTCGGGAGAAGGAGGAAGCTTTGCGGCCTCCGCCTTATTCGGCGCTGAAGAAGCGGTTGATGCGAGCACCTCGGGCGAAGAACGGGCGCCCTTCCTCTCCCCTGCGGGGAGAGGGTGGCCGCGAAGCGGCCGGGTGAGGGGCATGCGGCGGTGGAGACTGGTGGACCGCCGTTCGGCTCCGCCGACCCCTCATCGCCTGCCGGCACTTGTCCCCGCAGGGAGAAGAATGCGGTGGCGCGGCCTCGTCTCGTAAGGCACCGAAGAAGCAGCCGATGCGAGCGAGCGCCGACGGTGCCACCGCGTCCCTCTCCCGAGCCGGGAGAGGGTGCCGGCAGGCGGGTGAGGGAACCGTAGGGCGCCAACGGTGGCGTCAGCCGATCGATGCGGACGCCGGCGCTCTACGGCTCCCTCATCCCGCTGCCGCGACCTTCTCCCGGCTCGGGAGAAGGAGGAGCTTTGCGGTCGCGTCCCTACCCGGAAAACGCCGATACACATGGCTCCCGGCGATCGGTCAGCTCTTCGCCGTTCCGGGAGCCGCCATCTTGCGGTGCTGCTCGGCGAGGAGGCCGGCGGGGGTGATGTTGGCGAGGGCCGCCTGCATCTTGTTCTTCCAGCCGGAGACGACGTCGCCTTCCTCGTTCATCATGGCCTCGAACCCGTCCTCGGCCACCTTGGCGGCGTCGTCCTTCTTCGCCTGGCCGACATCGCTGTCCATTAGGTCGCCGCGCCGGAAGAACTCGGTCTCGGTCGGGCCCGGCATCAGGCAGGACACCGAGACGCCCGTCTCCTTCAGCTCGTTGCGCAGCGCGAAGGCGAAGGAGTTCAGGAAGGCCTTGGTGCCGTTATAGACCGCCTGGAAGGCGCCGGGAATGAAGCCCGCGATCGAGCCGGTGATCAGGATGCGGCCCTCGCCGCGCGCGCGCATGTCGCGGCCGATGCGGTGGATCAGCCGGATCGTGCCGCTGACATTCGTCTCCACCACCTTCAGCGCGGCGTCGAGATCCTGGTCGAGAAAGCCCCGGCCGAGACCGCGCCCGGCATTGGCGAGAAGCGCGTCCACCGGCTGGCCGAAGGCCGTGACGGCGGCATAGAGGCGGTCGACGCCCTCGGCGGTGGCGAGATCGGCCTCCACCGCCTCGACGCGCGCGCCGAGCGCCTGGAAGTCGCGGGCCGCCTCGTGGATGCGCGGCTCGTCGGCCGCGACGACGAGGTCGAAGCCGCGTTCGGCGCAGATCCGCGCCAGATGGTAGCCGATGCCGGTCGAGGCTCCGGTGACGACGGCGAATTGACGGGTCATGATGGCGTCCTCAGGGCTTCAGGACGACTTTGATGCAGCCGTCCTTCTTGTCGCGGAAGGTCTTGTAGAGGTCCGGCCCGTCTTCCAGCGGCGCGGTGTGGGTGATGACGAAGGAGGGGTCGATCTCGCCCTTCTCGATCCGCTCCAAGAGCAGCGGCAGGTAGCGCTGCACCGGCGTCTGCGCCATCTTGAAGGTGAGGCCGCGATTGATCGCCGAGCCCATCGGCATCTTGTCGACGAAGCCGCCATAGACGCCGATGACGGAGACGATGCCGAAATTGCGGGTGCAATGGATCGCCTGGCGCAGGACATGCGGGCGCTCGGTGCCCATGAAGGTGGCGGTCTTGATGCGGTCGATGACGGAATCGAAGCTCGCCGTGCCGTCGGCCTCGGTGCCGACCGCGTCGATCGTCGCGTCGGCGCCGCGCCCGCCGGTCAGTTCCATGATGCGGTCGTAGACGTCCTCCTTGCCGAAATCGACCGGGATGGCGCCGGCCGCGCTCGCCATCGCCAGGCGCTCCGGCACCGTGTCGATCGCGATCACGCGCTCGGCACCGAGCAGGAAGGCGGAGCGGATCGCCATCTGGCCGACCGGGCCGCAGCCCCAGATGGCGATCGTCTCGCCGCCTTTGATCTCGCAGAAATCGGCGCCCATGTAGCCGGTGGGGAAGATGTCGGAGAGAAACAGCACCTGCTCGTCCGACAGGCCGTCCGGCACCTTGATCGGCCCGACGTCGGCATAGGGCACGCGGATATATTCGGCCTGCCCGCCGGCAAACCCGCCGAGGAGATGCGAATAGCCGAAGAGACCGGCCGGCGAATTGCCCCAGAGCTTGGCCGCCTTCTCGCGGTTCGGGTTGGAGCGCTCGCAGCCGGAGAAATAGCCACGCTGGCAGAAGAAGCATTCGCCGCAGGAGATGGTGAAGGGAATGACGACCCGGTCGCCGACCTTCAGCTTGGAGGCGGCGCCGGGCGCGACCTCCACCACCTCGCCCATCGCCTCGTGGCCGATGACGTCGCCATGCTGCATGGACGGAATGACGCCGTCATAGATATGAAGATCGGACCCGCAGATGGCGCAGGCCGTGACCTTGACGATGGCGTCGCGCGTGTCCTCGATCTTCGGGTCGGGAACGCTCTCGCAGCGCATGTCGCCCTTGCCGTGCCAAGTCAGTGCCCGCATCGTCCGCCCTCCTGTTGCCGGAGCGAAAGCCAAGGGGCGGCCCGTTGTTCCGAACCCGACATCCGGTCTTTTTTGCTAGCGAATCAAAGGGCTTAGTTGTCCAGCTATAGGTGTGTAGCCAACAATCGGCGAAGACGGCGCCCCGAGCCCCTGGAACGGCTCGTCCCGTCCGGCGCGCCCGGCATGCGGCAGGGCGGCGCCACGCCGGCCGCGAAAAGGACGAAATCGCCGGTCCTCGTCGGCGTCATCATGGTCCGCTTCGCCGCTCTCCTGCCACCGGCTCTCGCCCTCGTCCTCGTCCTGTCCGGCGGCCCGGTGGCGGCGCAGGAGCCGGCGCCGGCGCGCATCGGCGCGGCGAGCTTCGCGCGGGACACCTGCCGGGTGATCGCCGAGGAGGCGGGTCGGCGCGTCCTGCCTTCGTCCTTCTTCGCGCGGCTGATCTGGCGGGAAAGCCTGTTCAACCCGGCGGCCGTCAGCATCCGGGGCGCGCAGGGCATCGCCCAGTTCCTGCCCGGCACCGCCGCCGAGCATGGCCTTGCCGATCCCTTCGACGCCCCCGCCGCGCTGGCCGCCTCCGCCCGCTATCTGACGCTGCTGCGAACCAGGTTCGGCAGTCTCGGGCTCGCGGCGGCCGCCTATAATGCCGGCCCCGGCCGCATCGACGCCTGGCTCAAGGGCCAGGCGGCGCTGCCGCGCGAGACGGAGGACTACGTGCTCTGGATCACCGGCCATTCGGCGGCGGACTGGTCGGCCGCGAAGACCGAGCTCGCCTTGCTGCCCATCGCCGACGGCATGCCCTTCGCCAAGGCCTGCGAGAGGCTGGCGGCGCGCGGGCTGACGGCCAAGCTGCCCGACCATCCGCTCCGGGCCGCGGCGTGGCAGAAGATGTTCATCGCCGGGCTCGGCATCACGCAGGTCAAGGCCTCGAAACCCGGCCGCATCCGCGTCGTCATCGATGTCGGCCGCCACGGCGGGAAGTGAGGGCCGGCCGGTAGGCGGCCCCGCAAAGCACCGGCCGGCGCGCCTTCCGTGCCGCCTCCGCCCGGCTATAGTGCGCCCCCATGACACCTATGGCGTTTCGCGAGCGGCTGGCGGCACAGCGCGCCGGACGGGACTGGGACCGGCAGCTCGCCGAGAGGGCGCGCGCGGCGCTCCTGCGCTCCTGCCGGCTGCTGCAAGGCCTTTCGCCCTATCCCCACGTCTTCAGACCCGGCGCGCAGCTGCGGTTCTTCGAGGCCTCGCCCCTGCACTTCGCCCTCCTCGCCCGGCTGGACGACACGGACGCCGCCGAGGACAGTATCGGCGCGATGCTCACCGAGGACTGGCTTCCCTGGCTGGAGGCCGTGGCCGAGCTTCACCAGTTCGGTCTCATCGAATTGCATTTCGGCTGGCAGGGGCAGCAATGGCTGCGGCTGACGGCGCGGGGGCGCGGCCTGCTCGCGGAACGAGCGGCGCCGGACAAGGACGTGGCGGCCGCCGCGCCTCCGCCGGAGGCCGGCCGCAGCGAGGCCCTGCCGTCCTGAAGGCCGCCGAAGCACCGCCTTCTCGCCTCAGGCCGCCGGTCGGAAGATGGTCGCGGCGGCGTCGGCCGCGCCGTTGAGGATGATCTGGATGCCGATGCAGAGCAGCAGGAAGGCGGCGAGACGGCTGACGATCTGCGTGCGCGCTCGGCCGAGAAAGCCGACCACCGTATCGGCGAAGTGATAGGCGACCCAGACGAGCGCCGCGACGGCGAGCGCCGCCAGCGAGGTTCCGGCGAGAAAGGCGGCGAATTCGGCATTGGGCGCGGGGCGCGTCGAGCCGAGGGCGATGGCGACGGAGATCGTGCCGGGGCCGGTCGTCATCGGCATGGTCAGCGGAAAGAAGGCGACGTCGTCGGCATGCATCGCCTCGCCCGCCTGGTTCTCCTTGCGCTCCTGGCGCTGTTCGGGCGTCGAGAGCATCGACCACGCCGCCGCCGCGACGACGAGGCCGCCGGCGATGCGCAGCGCCGCGAGGGTGATGCCGAAGAAGTTCAGCACATAGACGCCGATCCACAGGGCGCTCAGCATCACGATCGCCGCATAGGCGCCGATGCGGCGAGCGAGCCCCAGGCGCTCCTCGTGGCTGCGCTCGGCCGTCAGCTGGCGGAAGATCAGGGCGCCGCTCAGCGGATTGACGATGGAGAACAGCGCCGAGAAGGCGAGCAGGAAGGACTGGGCGAAATGGGTGCCGAAATTGGGAAAGTCCACCGCTCGAATCGCTCGCCGCCCGCCGCGCCGACCGGAGCCTGCATGGCGCCCGGCCGCAAGGCAATGGCCGGGCCGGATGCGATTAAGTCCGCGATCCCGCTCGGGTTCGGCCGGGCTGTCGCGTCCTCACGCGGCGCTGCCATGGCATAGCCGGCCGAGACAGCCGAGCACGGCTTCGGCGCCGCCCTCGCTCGCGAGGATGACATCGATCGGTCGACGATCGGCCAGCATCGCATGAGGGCGGAGCAGGAAGTCGCGCGCCTCGACCTCGCTTCGCCAGACCTCCAGCGCCAGCGTCCAGACCCGGGCGAGGCGCATGGTCTCGTCCGAAGACAGGTTCTGCGGCTCGGCGATCGCGCTCGGGACGGACATGACGGAGTTCCGGTTCGACGGATCTCCGATCCTTCCTTCAATCGAGGCTGGGGACAAGACCTCGGGGGAAGGGCGCGGGGGCGCGGTCCGGGGCCGGCGTCTCCCGGGCGGTTGCCTTAAGCGGCGGGAAGAGCGGCTCGTCATGGGGGCGGAGCGCGAAGCGGCGCAGGATGTCGAGATAGCCGTCATAGACGAGGCCGCCATTGTGGCGGACCAGCGCCTCGCGCTCGGCCCGATAGAGCTCCGGCAGGCGATACCAGGGAACGGCCGGGCGCAGATGGTGCAGGACGTGGAGATTGTTGTTGAGGAAGAGGAGGCCGAAGAGGCCCGCCCGCTCGACCACCGCCGTCCGCTCCGCCACCGCGTCCGACCAGCGATGCTCGGCGAAGGAGCGCAGGCGGCCGAGCGCGGCGCCGGCATAGACGAAGGCCAGCGCATAGACGGAGAGCGGCATGGCGCAGACGAGATGCAGCCAGGCGAGCACCGGTAGGAGGCTCGCCAGATGCCGGACCCAGACGCCGAGCCGCCACCGCTCGCCGCGCGCCAGCGCCGCCGCCTCGCTGGCGAGGAAGCCGAGGATCATCACCAGCGGCCCGAGCGCCAGCCGGCCGAGCAGCGTGTTGTTGAACCGCGCCAGGGCGCGGCCGACCGGGCCGAGCCGCGCCCAGACCTCGCCCGTCAGATAGGCCGATTCCGGGTCCTCGATCGGGTCGGTCAGGCTCTCGTCGCGATGGTGGCACATATGGCTCTTCTTGTAGAGCCGGTAGGGCAGCCAGAGGCTGAGCGGCGCCGAGCCGACGAGATCGTTCAGCCGGCGGTGGCGCGTCGGATGGCCATGCATCACCTCGTGCTGCAGGGAGCCGTGCCAGGCGACCAGCCAGCCGCCGACCAGCATCAGGAGCGGCCAGGGCAGGGCGGCCCAGAAGAAGGTCGTGGCGAGCCAGCCGCCATGGATGACGACGGCCAGGATCGCCGTCGGCCATTCGATCGCCCCGTGTCGCCTCGTCGCCATCCTTCGATCCCCGTGCCTGTCGGGGCCGATGATAGATCAGTCCATAGTGCCGATAGAGAGATGTATGCCTCGCCGCCGGCATCCTCCGTAGATCGCCGTTGCGTTTCGTCTCGGTCGCGCGGAACGGCCTTGCGCGGGCCGGTGGGAGGGGAGGCGGCTCAGAGCCGGACGAGACCGGAACGCGCCGCCGCGTCCTCCATCCAGAGGATCGCGTCATAGGCGGCGAGCGGTAGGATCTCGACGCCCTTCAGCCGCATCGCCCGGCGGGCGGGCGCCAAAGCGGGGTCGCGGATGCAGTCGAGAAGACCCTCCCGCAGGCGCGCCAGTGCCTCCGGCGCGGTGTCGGCGGCGGTGACGAAGGGCAGAGCCGGGGCGGCGGGCGTCTCGCAAAGCACCCGCAGCGGCGCATCCGGATGGGCGTCCCGCCAGAGGGCGAGCGTCACGGCGTCGATCGCGGCGGCGTCCGCCCGGCCCGCCAGCACGGCTTCGATCGCGCCATGATGCGAACCGGTCTCGATGGCTCCGCCGAAGAAGGCCGGCCCGCGCGCCAGCGGCGCGATCGCGGCGCGCAGCGCATGGAAGCCGGACTGCGAATCCGGCCCGTTATAGGCCGCGATCTTTCCCGCGAGATCCTGAGGGCGCCGCGCCGGATCCACCGCCCGCACGACGACGGCGCTGCGATAGAAGGGTCCCTCGCAGCCCGGCGCATCGTAGACGGGCGTCGCGACGAGCGTCACCCGGCCGGCCAGCGCATGGGTCAGCGGATAGCCGCAGGTCTGCGACAGGAGCAGCGCCGGGTCGTTCCAATGGGGATAAAGATCGCCGGGCACCGTCCATTCCGGCGCGAAGCCGGCGCGCCGCAGCCCCGCGAGGAGACCGGCCGCGAAGGCGTTGAGCGCGCCTTCGGGCGGGGCATACATCGGCAGGGAGACGAGGCGGCGGACGGACATGGCGGGCGACGCTCGATGCGGCGTGCGACCAGCATAGAGGTCCGCTGCGTCCGGCGGATAGAGGCGGGCCGGTGCAGGGCCGGGACCCGGCTCGCGACTTAGGCGAAACGCCGCGTTGACGAGGCGGCCCTGGCGGCCGATCTCGCAGCGCAGCAGCAGGCGACATGCGGATGGCCCCTTGATCTCTCCCCTCCCGATCCTCGACGTCAGGGCGCTCGCCAAGTCCGTCGAAAGCCGGCAGCTCTTCGCCGATCTGTCGCTCGCGGTCGCGGGCGGCGAGCTGGTGGCGATCCTCGGCGAGTCCGGCGTCGGCAAGTCGACGCTCCTCAACATCCTGGCCGGGCTCGACACGGGCGATGCCGGCGAGGTGCGGGTCGAGGGCGTCGAGCTCGACGCGCTGGACGAGGTGCGGCGCACGCGGCTGCGGCGCGAGCGGATCGGCTTCGTCTTCCAGGCCTTCCACATCCTGCCCTATCTGACGCTGCGCCAGAACGTGGCGCTGCCGCTGGCGCTGGTGTCGAGCCGGGCGCGCGAGATCGACGCGCGGGCCGATGCGATGCTGGCGGCGGTGGGGCTCGGCGCGCGGGGCGAGAGCTATGCGCGCGACCTTTCCGGCGGGGAATTGCAGCGCGTCGCCATCGCCCGCGCCCTGGTGCACGAGCCGGCGCTCATCCTCGCCGACGAGCCGACCGGCAATCTCGATCCCGAAACGGCGCGCGGCGTCCTGCGCCTCTTCGCCGAGGCGGTGCGGAACAGGGGCGCCGCCGCCGTGATCGTCACCCATTCGGCGGCGACGGCCGAGATCGCCGACCGCGTCCTGACGCTGACGGCGAAGGGCCTCCGGCCATGATCGCGGCGAAGAGCGATGTCGTCGCGGCTCGGCTGGCGCTCGGCTGGATGATCGCCGGGGAGGGGCGGGCGCATTGGCCGCGCTTTCTCGCGACGGTGGTGGCGATCGCCATCGGCGTCGCGCTCGGCTTCGCCGTCCATCTCGTCAACGGCTCGGCGCTCGCCTCCTTCGACACGGCGGTGCGCGGCGTCAACGGCGCGGCCGACCTGTCGGTGCGCGCCGCGAGCCCGCTCGGCTTCGACGAGGCGCTCTATCCGCGCGTCCTCCAGGCGCCCGGCATCGGCAATGCGAGCCCGGTCGTGCGGCTCGACGCCACCGCGAAGGGCGCCGCCTTCACCCTTCTCGGCCTCGATGTCATCCGGGCGGCGAATGTCTCGCCGAGCCTCGTCGGGCGCCGCGCCATCGGCCCCGATGCCGGCGACGAGGGCGTTTTCCAGGCCGATGCGCTCTATCTGTCGCGCGCCGCCCAGGCCGCGACCGGCGCCGCCATCGGCGAGCGGCTGGAGGTCACCGCCCATGGCCGCACCGTGCCCCTGGTGCTGGTCGGCATTCTGGCCGGCGTGCCGGAGGGCCAGGCGATCGGCACGGTCGACATCGCGACGGCGCAATGGCGCTTCGACCGTCTCGGCCGGCTCGACCGGCTGGACCTGAAGCTGACGGACCGGGAGGCGGCCGAACCGGCGCTGCGCGCCCTGATCGGCCGCACCGCGCTTCTCGGCGATGCCGAGACGGAGGTGGCGCAGGGCAGCGCCCTGTCGCGCGCCTACCGGGTCAATCTCGACATGCTGGCGCTGGTCGCGCTCCTCACCGGCGCCTTTCTCGTCTTCTCCGCCCAGTCGCTCTCGGTGGCGCGGCGGCTCCGGGCCTTCGCGCTGGTGCGCACGCTCGGCCTGCCGCGCGGCGGCATCGTCGCCGTCGTCGCGATCGAGGGCTGCCTCATCGGCATTCTCGGCTCCGGGCTCGGCCTCCTTCTCGGCTACGGCCTCGCCAGCCTCGTGCTCGGCCTCTTCGGCGGCGATCTCGGCGCCGGCTATTTCTCGGGCACCGCGGCGCGCGTCGCCTTCCAGCCGCTGGCGGCGGCGATCTTCTTCGTCCTCGGCGTCGCGGCGGCGATGCTCGGCAGCATCCTGCCGGCCCGGGCCGCCTCCAAGGCGGCGCCGGCCGCCGCGCTGAAGAACAGCGGCGACGTGCTCGACCCGCGCCGTCCCGTGCCCTGGAAGCCGGCGCTGGCCCTTGTCGGCGCCGGCATCCTCGCCTGTCTCGCGCCGCCGCTCGGCGGCCTGCCGATTCTCGGTTTTCTCGGCATGGCGCTGCTTCTCGCCGGCGGCGTCGCCGGCGTGCCCTGGCTCGCCCGGCTGATCCTCGCGCCGCTCGCCCGCCGGCCGATGCGGCGCGTGCCGCCGCTTCTCGCCACCCGCCATGTCCACGGCGCGCCCGCCCAGGCGGCGACGGCGCTTTGCGGCATCGTCGCCAGCACGGCGCTGATGATCGCCATGGCGACGATGGTGACGAGCTTTCGCGGCGCGGTCGACGAATGGCTCGGCGAGGTCCTGTCCGCCGATCTCTATCTGCGGAGCGAGGGCCGGGCGAGCTTCGATCCGGCGCTCCAGGCCCGGCTCGAAGCGGTGCCGGGCGTCGCGGCGATCTCCTTCAGCCGGCAGATCCCGCTGACGCTGCGGCCGGACCGGCCGCCCGTCGTGCTGCTGGCGCGGGCGATGCCGGCCGACCGGCCGGAACGGCTGCTGGTGCTGATCGACCGGGCCGGGACGCTGCCCGGCGACGCGGTGCCGGTCTGGGTGTCGGAACCCGCCGCGCGACTCTACGGCTGGCGTGTCGGCGAGCGGATCGAGCTGCCGCTCGGCGGGAGCGCGCGTTTCGCGGTCGCCGGGATCTGGCGCGACTATGCCCGCCAGCAGGGCGCGCTGGTGCTGCGGGACGCGGACTATACGCGCCTCACCGGCGATGCCACGCGCGACGAGGCGGCGGTGATGCTTCGGCCGGGCACTGACGCGGCGACGGCCGAGCGCGATCTCGTGGCGGCGCTGCCGGCCGAATTGCGCGGCACCGTGTCCCTGGCGCGCCCCGCGACGCTGCGCCGCTTCGCGCTCGACCTCTTCGACCGGTCCTTCGCCGTGACCTATCTCCTGGAGGCGGTGGCGATCCTCGTCGGCCTCGCGGGCGTCGCCGCCACCATGTCGTCGCAGACCATCGCCCGCGTCCGCGAATTCGGCATGCTGCGCCATCTCGGCGTCGAGAAGCGGCAGATCCTCGGCATGCTCGGGCTGGAAGGCGCGCTGATCGGCGCCGTCGGCGCGGTGGCGGGCGTCGCGCTCGGCCTCGCCCTCAGCCAGGTGCTGATCCATGTGATCAATCCGCAATCCTTCAACTGGACGATGTCGACGCGCTTGCCCTTCGGAACGATCCTCGCCGTCACCGCCGCGCTCGTCGCGGCCGCCGCCGGCACGGCGATGCTGGCCGGGCGCCGCGCCGTGGCGCCCGCCGCCGTTCTCGCCGTGCGGGAGGACTGGTGATGCGCCGTCTCCTCGCGCTCCTCCTCGTTCTTCTCGGCGCCCTGCCGGCGCTTGCGGCCGACATCGCCTATCCCGTGGTGAAGCCCGGCGTCGCGCTCGCCTTTCCGGCCGATCACGGCGCCCATCCCGCCTTCCGCACCGAATGGTGGTACGTCACCGGCTGGCTGCGTGGCGAGGACGGGCGCGATCGCGGCTTCCAGGTGACGTTCTTCCGCACGCGGCCGGCGGTCGATCCGGACAATCCCAGCCGCTTCGCGCCGAAACAGGTGCTCTTCGCCCATGCGGCTCTGTCCGACCCGGCGGTCGGCCATCTGCTTCATGGCGAGCGCGCCGCCCGCGCCGGCTTCGGCATCGCCGAGGCGGCCGAGGGCGATGCCGCCGTTTCGATCGACGACTGGCGGTTCCGCCGCGAGGCGGACGGGCGCTTCACCACCCGCGTCGCGGCGCCGGACTTCGCCCTCGATCTCGGCTTCGCGCCAAGCCAGGAGGTCTTTCTCCAGGGCGAGGGCGGCTATAGCCGCAAGGGCCCCGACCCGGCCGATGCCAGCCACTATTATTCCATGCCGCACCTGAAGGTGACGGGCAGCGTCTCCCAAGGGGGACGGACGGTGGCGGTCACCGGCGAGGCGTGGCTCGACCGCGAATGGTCCTCCAACTACCTCGCCACGGACGCGGCGGGCTGGGACTGGACCGGGCTCAATCTCGACGATGGCGGGGCGCTGATGGCCTTCCGCATCAGGGGCCGGGACGGCGGCACGGTCTGGGCCGGCGGCTCGCTGCGCCGGGCGGACGGCAGCATCACCCGGCTCCGGCCGGAGGACGTGCGCTTTAAGGTGACGCGGCAATGGCGCTCGCCGGCGACAAACGCCCTCTATCCGGTCGGCCAGACGCTCAGCGTCACGCTGCCGGAGGGCGTGCGCGACTTTCCCCTCGACCCGCTCTTCGACGCGCAGGAGCTCGACGGGCGGGGCAGCGGCCTGCCGGTCTATTGGGAGGGCGCGGTGCGGACCACCGGCGGCAAGGGCTATCTCGAACTCACCGGCTATGCCTCGGCGCTGAGCCTCTGACGGCGCCTCAGCCGCGATAGCGCTCGAAGGCGGTCAGCCAGCGCAGGTGCGGCTCGAGATCCATGCGGGTGCCGTAGACCTCTTCCTTGAGGAAGGCGAGTTCGGCCTCGACGCCGTCCTCTTCCACCTCGCGCCACCAGCTCTTCGGCATGTCGCCGGTGCCGTCGCTCCAGCGATAGCCGCGCGTCTTCAGCTTGTCCTTGTGATGGAAGGGGGCCGCCTCGGCGAAGACGCGGCAGCGCCGCTTGGCGGCGGAGGCGCGCAGCGCCAGGAAGGGCGGCGCCTCGCCCGCCGGGCCGGGCCGGGCGAGAACGGCGAGCAGCGCGTGGCAGTCGTCGACGGCGCGATGGCCGTTGTGGAACCAGCCGCACTGGCCGACGAGATAGCCGAGCTTCGAGCCCTCGAAGCCGCGCCCCGCCCAGTCCACCTCCGCCACCGAACAGGCCCAGGGCTTGGCGGCGAAGGCCGGCAGCAGCCCCTCGCAGAAGGGCCGGTCGAAGCGGGCATTGTGGGCGATGAGGAGATTGGCCGGGGCGATGAAGCGGGCAACGGCGTCGAGATCGATCGACTGCCCGGCCACCATCTCCGGCGTGATGCCGGTGATGCGGGTGATGTCCGGCCCGAAGGGGACGCCCGGCTCGCGCAGCGCGTTGAAGACGCCGACGACCTCGCCGATGCCGGACTCGTCGTAGAGGAAGGCGACCATGCCGAGCTCGATGATCTCGTCGCGGCCATGGTCGAGCCCGGTCGTTTCCGTGTCGAGGACGATGCCGAGCCGGGTGCCGCTGGCGCTCGGCGCCGCGCCCGCCGGCCAGAGCTCGGCGGCCACCGGCCGGGGCTCCAGGCGGCGCAGCACGCGAAACCGGCCGCTCGCCTCCAGACGCTCGGCGAGCGCCTCCTCGTCCGGCGCCGGCCGGGGCTGGGCGGCGCCGCGCCCGCCGCGCTTGACCGCCCGCGCGCCCGCTGCCGCCCGGCCGCGCGCCTTCGCCGCCGCCGGGGCGCCGTCGATCGCGAAAAGGTCGATCTGCGAGGGACTGTCGATGCGCATCCGAACCGTTCTTCGCCCGCTCCCTTGCGATCGGGAGCCCTGCCGCAAGCCTTCAGCCTAGCACGCCGCGCGGCGGCGGGATGCGGGGCACCGGGTTTTCCACGGCTCGATGGAAGGGCGCCGGCGTCAGACCAGCGCGCGCGCCGTCATTTCGAGGCCGAGCAGCAGCAGGCCGACGAGAAACACGCGCCGGAAGACCGCCGGGCTGATGAAGGCGCGGACGATCTGGCCGGCGCCCATGCCGACAAGGGCCGGAAGGACGAGCAGCGCCGAGGCGAGCCAGCCGGTGCCGGGCGCGGCGCCCTGCCAGAGAAGCCCCGCCGCCAGCGCGAAGGTGGAGACGGTGAAGGAAAGGCCCAGCGCCTGGACGAGCGTGTCGCGCTCGAAGCCCAGCGACTGGAGATAGGGCACGGCCGGAATGACGAAGACGCCGGTGGCGCCGGTGACGAGGCCGGTCGCCAGCCCGACCAGCGGCGAGGCGATGCGCTCCCAGGCCGCCGGCACCCGCCAGGGCCGGGCGAGAAGCGTGACGGCGGCATAAAGGACGAGCGCGAGGCCGAGCGCCGTCGTCGTGGCCCGGCCGTCGCCGCCGGCGAGAATGGCGGACCCCGCCAGCGTGCCGAGGACGATCGCCGCCATCATCGGCCAGAGCCGGCGCGAAAGAGCCGAGACGCTCGGCCCGGCGAAGAGCTGCCAGAGATTGGTGACCGAGGACGGCACGATGAGAAGGCTCGCCGCCGCCAGCGGCGAGAGGACGGCGCCGAGCACGCCCATGGCGACGGTCGGCAGGCCCATGCCGGTGACGCCCTTGACGAGCCCGGCGACGAAGAAGGTGGCGACGACGAGGGCGAGGGTGGCGGGGCTCAGGTCCATGCCGCCAGAGGACCCGCTTCGCCGCGCCGATGCAACCTGAGCCGTTCGGCGAAACGGGCGAGACGGGCGTCGGACGGGGCAGGGAGCGGAGCGGCGAAGCGCTTGCCCGCTGCGCTCAGTACGGCGGTTATCACCGCAAGATCAATCAGATGTGCAAGTTGCATAAGATGCGTTATGGAACTATCCTACTTCAATTCGTACTTTGCGAATGCTGAGATAAAGCGGTTGTAAGCGTCCGTTCCCTTGAACGAGCCTAGCTTCATATCGAGTTCGGCGATCTGCTTGTTGATGATTTCGGCAGCCTTGGCCTTTTCTTCAGGAGTAAGATTCGTCGCCTCCTGCGAAGCTCTGAGGCGCTCCTCAGTGTTAACACGTTTCGCCGCAACCGGCTCAATTGCTGTGCCTGCAACGCCTCTTTCAACCGCCGCAAGCACCTCTGAGTTGAGTTTGGAAAGAGCAGGACTTATCCGAACTCCTTTACCATTGCCCGCTCCGTCAACCGCAACAACAATGCCCCTCTCCCAATCGGGATTGATGTGAGTATTAAATTTATGCCGTAACGACATGCTTGTCGTGTTGGATGTGATTCCACCTGCTGGTCCCGACATTGTACACCTCTTGTCTTGGCCGAAGCATTTTTCTCCATAAGGCTTGCTTCAAGCCTTCGGCTGCGGCGGTGTATGGATCAAGACATTTGCACAAAACCCAAGCCGCTGATTAGTATTCGCTTTTCTCTTGTGGAATAACAGGCATGACGAAAACATGACCGAGCGTCTCGAACAGGCGGTTCAGATCGCCCGTACCCTCTCCCCTGAAATGCCGGACGATATTGCCCACATGGTGCTGGCCTATGCCAGCCATGACAAGGCGGTCTATCAACTGACGTCAGAGGAAGAAGCCGACCTGATCGAGGCCGAAGCCGAGATCGAGCGCGGCGAGATCGCGACCGATGCCGAGGTCGAAGCGGTGTTTTCGACATACCGCCTTTGAAACTGCGATAGAACAGCGCCGCCCTCTACCGGATCGACGCCGCCATATCCTTTCTCGAAGGGCATTCGCCGCAGGGCGCGGCGTCCTTGCGTCACCGCATCCTTGCCGCCGCGGTCTCGATACGGCGACATCCCCGCGCGGCCTGCCTTCCGCGCCTCCTCAGGACTCCGGCAGCAGGAATTCCATGCCGTTGCGGCGGCCGGTTTCGAGAAGCCGCGCCACGTCGGGCGCGGGCATGGGATCGGGCAGGCGCCAGGTGCCGGGCGGCATGGGCTCGCCGGCCTGCGAGAAGAAGTTCACATGCAGCGTGCCGGGCGTGTTGACGATGAGCAGGCGTCCGGGTGCCTCCCCGACATTCCTGAACGTATGCGCTTCGCCGAGCGGGACGCGGACGAACCCGCCGGCGCCGAGCCGCAGGATCTCGGCGCCGATGCCGAACTCGAACGTGCCCTCCAGAACGTGGAAGGCCTCGTCGTCGGTCGGATGGCGGTTGGGCGGCGGGCCGGCGCCCGGCGCGACCAGCGCCTCGACGAGGCAGTAGCCCGCCTCCGGATCGCGCTGAAGGAAGCGCAGGAGCGTGCCGGCGAGGAAGTAGGTGTCGGTCTGCGTCTCGGACATCGGAGGACGGCTCGGTTGCGGGGGCGATTGGTATCTTCGGAAGAGGTCAGGCCGGCACGAGGCCGTGACGCGCCATGACGGCATGCACCTTTTCGGGGTCCGGCCGGCCCGGCCCGTCGATCACCGCCGCCAGCTCCTCGAAATAGGCGCGGGTGATCGTGCCGGGCGTGATCACGACCAGGGCGCGGGCGGGACCGGGATGCCGGTTCTCGTGATGATGCACGCGGCCGCGCGGGATGAAGACGGCCTCGCCCGGCGCCAGTTCCCGGACCACGCCGTCGAGGGTCACCGTCAGGATGCCGTCGAGGCCATAGACGATCTCGTCCGCTTCGGCGTGATGGTGCGGGGCGGGAACGCGGGCCCGGGGCGGCACGCGGAACTCGAAGACGGTGGCGGAGGGCTCGCCGATCCTGAAACGGAGTTCGAGATCGCCGATGCGCACCAGATCCCGGTCATCCGCTTCCATCGGTGGCGCATCCGTTGTAAAGTGACTTTACAGATAGGCGTAAAGCCACTTTACAAGGCTGTCAATGGACGATCCTTACGACGCCGCCCCGCCTTCCAAGCGCACGCTGCCGCCGCCGAGCTTCGGCGCACTCATGCGCATCACCTGGCAGCATGTGCGGGCCGAGCTTCTGGAGGCGATCCACGCGGCGGGCTTTCCCGAGTTCCAGGATGCCCATTTCGCCGTCTTCTCCTATCCGCTGCCCGACGGCGTGCGGCCGTCCGAGCTGGCACGGCGGAAGAACATCTCGCGCCAGGCCGTGAACTACCTTCTCGGCCAGCTCGAAAGTCTCGGCTATGTCGAGCGCCGCGCGGAGGGCGACGCGGATCGGCGTCTGGTGCATCTGACGCCGCGCGGCTGGGCGATCGCCGACGCGATCCACGCGCGCCTGACTTATCTCCAGACCGAATGGTCCCGCGAGGTCGGCCCGGACCGCTTCGCGGTCTTTCTCGACGTCCTGAAGGAGCTCTCGGGCAAAGCCGGGACCGACCCGCGGCGCGAATGATGCCTGCGCGAAATCCCGTCCCCCTCAGCGCCCGATCGCCTTGCCGCTTGCCTTGTCGAACAGGTGCATCCGGTCGAGGTCGAGCGGGATCGACACCGTCTCGTCGGGCGCGACGGGCGTATGGGCCGAGGCCTCGGCGGTGAAGGGCGCGGCGCCGACCTGGCCGATCAGCAGCGTATGGGGGCCGAGCGGTTCGACGTCGCGCACCGCGAGGCGGACGGCCGGGCCGGCGGCGCCGACCGGCAGCGCATGCTCGGGCCGGATGCCGAGCACCACGGCCTGGCCTTGCCCCGCAAGCGCGGCGGCGTGGAAGCGCGGCGGAAGCGGCAGCTCGACCCCGCCATCGGCCCGGAACGTCGGGCCGCCCTCCCCGCGCTCGACGCGGCCCTCGAGGAAGTTCATCGAAGGGGCGCCGATGAAGGCCGCGACGAAGAGATTGTCCGGCTTCTCGTAGAGGGTGATCGGATCGGCCGCCTGCTCGATGCGGCCGCCATTCATCACCACGACGCGATCCGCCATGGTCATGGCCTCGACCTGATCGTGGGTGACATAGACGATCGTCGTGGCGAGGCGCCGATGCAGCGCCTTGATCTCGGTGCGCATCTCGATCCGCAGCTTGGCGTCGAGATTGGAGAGCGGCTCGTCGAACAGGAAGACGTCCGGCTCGCGCACGATGGCGCGGCCGATGGCGACGCGCTGGCGCTGGCCGCCGGAAAGCTGCTTCGGCCGCCGCGCCAGATAGGGTTCGAGGTTGAGGACGCGCGCGGCGCGCGCCACGGCGGCGGCGATCTCCGTCTGGCCGGTGCCGCGCACGCGCATGCCGTAGCTGATGTTCTCGGCCACCGTCATATGCGGATAGAGCGCGTAGTTCTGGAACACCATGGAACAGTTGCGCAGGCCCGGCCGCAGATCCGTCACCTCGCGCTCGCCGATCGCGATCCGCCCGCCCGAGGCGCTTTCCAGCCCCGCGATCATCCGCAGCGTCGTCGTCTTGCCGCAACCCGACGGCCCGACGAGCACGACGAATTCGCGGTCGCGGATCTCAAGGTCGAGCGGCGGAATGACCGTCACCGCGCCATAGGTCTTGGTGACGCCTTCGAGTGTGACCCCGGCCATGGGAACGCCGCTCCAGTGCTTGATCGTCGAGGAAAGGCGCGGCGGGCCGGGAAGGCCCGCCGCCACCGCCGCCGGCTTACTTCGCCGGCAGGCCCATCGCGGCGCGATAGGCGGCGAGCTGCTTGTCGCGGCCGAACTCGTCGGTCAGCCGGTTCCATTCCGCCGCGATCGTGTCGAGCGCCTTCTGCGGCTCCTCCTCGCCGGCCAGCGCTTTGGAGAGCTCGATCTCGACCACTTCCGTATAGGAGAAATAGCCGGGCAGGCGCATGTCGAGCGCGACGTTCTTGGCGGCGATCGAATCCGCCTGGGCGCCGAGATATTCCTTCGCCTCGCGATCGGTGAAGATCGTCGACCAGCGCTTCACGTCGCTCGTATGCGACAGGCGATAGGGATTGACGCCCGTGCCGCCCGTCACCGTCGCCTCGCCCGAGATCTCGGGGCTGGTCAGGAAGTGGATGAAGTTCCAGGCGGCGTCCGGATGCGGAGTCGTCTGCGGCACGGCCGCCTGCCAGCCGCCGAAGGCCATGAAGGGCGAGGAGATGATCTCCGGGAACTTGTCCCACTTCTTCGTCTTGGCGTTCCAGATCTCGTCGGAGCCCGGCAGCACGGCCGAGCCGACCTTGCCGGAGATCTTCGACTGCTTGGGATCGGCCGCGATGACGCCCGTATCGCCCCAGCCGATCGATTCCGCCACCTGGCCGCCCGCCATGGCCGCGTTCACCTCGCCGAAGGAGAAGTTCAGCGCGTTCGGCGGCGCGAGCTTGGAGGCGCGGATATACTCCTCCAGCCCCCGCAGCCAGCCGGGATTGTTGATCTGAGCGTTCATCGTCTCCGGATCGAAGAACATCGAGCCCGGATTGTCCGGATGGTTGGTATAGGCCGCCGCATGGCTGAAGAAGAACCAGAACTGCTGGCCGCCGCGCCGATAGGCCTCGGCGACGCCCCAGAGGTTCTTGTCCGGCCGATGGAAGAACTCGGCGATGTCGGTATATTGCTTCCAGGTCTTCGGCGGCGCGAGATCGTAGCCGTACTTGGCCTTGAAGTCGGTCTTTTCCTTCGGGTCCTCGAAGAGGTCGATCCGGTAGGTATAGGTATGCACGTCGCCGTCCATCGACTGCGACAGGACCTTGTCGTTCCACACCATCAGGCGGTCGCGATAGACCGGGGCGATGTCGTCCCAGTCCTTGCCCTGGCGCATCTCCGCCGGCATCTCGGTCAGGAAGTCGGTGAAGTCCGGCGCCCAGGCGGGCGGGAAGGTGATGCCGTCGAAGGTCGCCTCGCCCGAGGTGAGCGCCGTCACGATCTTCGGATAGAGCTCCGACCAGGGGAACTCCACCACGTTCACCGTGCCGCAGGTCTTGTCGTGCCACTTCTTCGCGGCCATCTGCAGCGCCGAGGCGATATAGGGCCCGGTCTGGCTGGCGAAGTTCAGCTGGACGCCCGAATAGTCGGGATCGCAGGCGGCGCGGGCCGGAGCGGCGCCGGCCAGCGAAGTGGCGGCGAGCGCCGCGAGAATCCATTTCCTCATCTGTCTTCCTCCCCTTGTGGCCCGAGACGGGCGGTAGGACGCGGTCACTTGATGGCTCCCAACATCAAGCCCGACCGCATCAGCCTGCTGAGCAGCGTGGCCATGACCATCATCGGCACGATGGCGATGAGGGTCGCGGCGGAAATCGCCCACCATTCGTCGCCGCGCTGGCTGTTCTGGCCGGCGACGAGGATCGGCAGGGTCTGCCATTGCGAATTCGTCAGGAAAAGCGCGAACAGGAACTCGTTCCAGACGAAGGACAGCGTGATCATGAAGGTCGCCGCCAGACCCGGCGCCGCCATCGGCACGACGATGCCGAGAAAGATCCGCCAGGTCGGCACATTGTCGACCATGGCCGCCTCCTCCACCTCGACGGGAAGGGCGGCGAAGAAGTCGCGCATCAGCCAGACGACGATTGGCATGGAGAAGGCGACGTAGCAGAGCGTCAGGCCCCAATAGGTGTCGACGAGCTTCAGCCCGGCCCGTCCGGCCTCCGAATACATGAGGAACAGGGCGAAGGCGGTGACGATGGGCGGAAACATGCGCTGGCTGACGAACCAGAAGATGATGTCCTCGTTGCCGAGCACCGGTCCGGGCACGCGCAGGCGGTTGACGAGGATGGCGAGGACCAGGGCCACCACGAAGGAGGTCATCAGCGCCGCGCCGCGCCCCAGCCCCAGGAGATAGTAGCCGGCGAGATAGCCGCCGAGCGCGACGGCGAAGAAGGCGAGGCCGGAGGCGAGCCGCACGCGGAACGGAAAGCGCACCAGCGCATAGGCCGCCATCGTGCCGAAGGCGGTGGCGAGCACCGCCGCCGAGAAGCTGACCACCAGCGAATTCACGAAGGTGCGGAAGAACTGGCCGCGGATGCCGGCCAGGATGTCCCGCCAGGCGGCGAGGGTCGGCTCGAAATCGACGAAGGGCAGATAGGTCGGGCCGCCGAAGACGCCGGTCGGCGCCTTGAAGGCGGTGATCGCCACCCAATAGATCGGAAACAGCGTGAGAAACGCCCAGAAGAGGACGCCGGCGACGACGAGGGTCCGCGCCAGGGGGCCGAGATCGGCGAGCCGGCGCGTCATCGCCGCTTCTCCAGATGCGGGCGCAGCACGGCGAGATAGAGCGTGCCGATCACCGTGATCACGATCAGGAACAGGAAGCTCAAGGCCGAGGTGTAGCCGAGATTGAACTTCTTGAACCCTTCCTGATAGGCGAAGAGCGTCAGCGTCTCGGTCGACACGCCCGGCCCGCCGCCGGTCATGACGAAGACCGTGTCCATGATCTTGTAGCTCTCGATCAGCCGCACGAAGACCACCGCCGCCGAGATCGGCAGCATCATCGGGAAGGTGATGCCCCAGAACTGCTGCCAGGGCGTCGCGTTTTCCAGCGCCGCCGCCTCGTAGACGTCCTCCGGCAGGGTCTGGAGGCCGGCGAGGAGCAGGAGGATGACGAAGGGCGTCCATTGCCAGACCTCGACCGCGACGATGCAGGCGAGCGCCCAGCCCTCGGACGTGAGGAAGGGAATGTTCGGAAAGCCGAGAGCGCTCATGAACTGGTTGAGCGGTCCCATGGTCGGGTGGAAGATCATGCGGGCGATGAGGGCGACCGCGACCGGGGCGAGCAGCATCGGCAGAAGGAAGCCGACGCGGAACAGCCGCTCGCCGGGGATCTTCATGTTCAGCGCCATCGCGACGGCGAAGCCGATGACATATTGCAGGGCGACGGCCACGAAGGCGATCAGCGAGGTGGTGCGCACCACCGTCCAGAAGCGCGGCTGCTGCAGGAGATTCCAGTAGTTGTCGAGCCCGACGAAGCGCGGCGGCGTCGGCGGCACGAGGCGGAAGCTCATGAAGCTCGTGGTCAGCGAATAGACGAGCGGGAAGATCGACACGAGAAGGACGACGATCACCGCCGGCCAGATGAAGACGTGCTTGATCGGGTCCTCGCGCATCAGGCCCTCGCCAGAAGGGCCTGCACCTCGTCGAGATGCGGCATGGAGGGCGCGGTGCCGGGGCGCGTGACGGAAATGCCGGCGGCGGCCGCGCCGAAACGGGCGGCGGCGAGCGGATCGAGCCCTTTGGCGAGCGCCGCGGCGAAGGCGCCGACGAAGGCGTCACCCGCGCCCGCCGTTTCCACCACCGGCCCGGCGGCGACGGCGGGGACATGGTCGGAGGCGCCGCGCCCGTGCAGAAGGACGCCGCGCTCGCCGAGCGTGATCAGCGCGGTGCCGGCGCCCTTGGCGAGGAACCAGTCGCCCGCCCGCCGCGCGTCGTCGAGCGAGCGCAGCGGCAGGCCGGTCAGGGCGGCGGCCTCGGTCTCGTTCGGCACGACGAAGCTGCTCAAGCCATAGAAGACGTCGTCCACCGGCGCGGCCGGGGCGGGATTGAAGATCGTCGCGACGCCGGCCTCCCGCGCGATCTCGAGGCCGCGAAGGGCGGCATCCTGCGGCTGTTCGAGCTGCGTGACGAAGACCGCCGCCGAGGCGATGGCGTCGCGCGCCGCCTCGACATCGCCCGGCGACAGCGATCCAGCCGCGCCCGGCACGACGATGATGGCGTTCTCGCCGTTCACCTCGTTGACATAGATGAAGGCGGCGCCCGTCGCCGTCTCGACCCGTGCGACATGCGGCGCGATGCCCTCGCGCTCCCAGGTGGCGACCGCGATGTCGCCGAAGGCATCGCGGCCGAGCTTGGACACGAAGCGCACGGAGGCGCCGGCCCGCGCCGCCGCGACGGCCTGGTTCGAGCCCTTGCCGCCGGGTCCCATGGCGAAGCCCGATCCGGCGATGGTCTCGCCCACCGCCGGCATTCGCCCCGAGCGGAAGGCGAGATCGGCGACGAAGATGCCGAGAATGGCGACGCCCTGCCCCGGCATGGTCACTGTCCGTCCGGCGCGATGACGCCCTTGCGGAAGATGAAGCAGCCGTAGAAGCGGCGCTCGCCGGTGGCGATCACGCAATAGCTCTTCCGGGCATGCTCGTAGAATTCCATGCGCTCGATGGAGCCCATCGGCCAGGACCGGCCTTCCGCCCGGTCGATCTCGGCCTGCACCTCGCGCTGCACGTCGGGGATCTCATCCGGCTGGCCGACGATCTCCATGCGCATCGCCGCGTCGTCCACGAAACCGTCGAGCGGCAGCACCGACAGAATGGCGGCGATGGCGCGCGGCCCCGGCACGTTGTCGATGTGCAGGAGCTTGCCGAGGACGGTCTCCCGCGCCACCGAGTCGGCCGGGAAATTGGTGTCGCAGACGACCACGCGGTCGCCATGCCCCATCGCCCTGAGGGCCTGCAGCACATCCGCGTTCAACAGCGGATTCAGGTTCTTCAGCACGCTCGTCCTCCCTCGCGCGTCCGATGTCCTTCAGATTCCCGAGACGATCAGTCTCCGTAGGGAATCCAGATGTTCTTCACCTGCACCGCATGGGTGAGGAAGATGCGCCCCTCGGCCGCCGCCGGATCGCTCCAGTCGAGCGACAGCCCGTGGTCGACGAGCGTGCGCTTCAGGTTGCCGGCCGACAGACGCTCCGCCTCCCGCGAAGCCGTCCTGGAACCGAAGACCCAGAGCGCGTCGAGATCGTCGTGGCTCGCCAGATCCTTCGTCAAGCTTTCGCGGTCGCCGGTAACGACATTGACGACGCCCGCCGGCAGGTCCGACGTCTCGAAGACCTGATAGAGATCGGTGACGCTGAGGGGATGCTTCTCGCTCGGCACCGCGACGACCCGGTTGCCGGTCGCGATCAGCGGCGCGACGAGGCTGACGAAGGCGAGAAGCGGCGCCTCGTCCGGGCAGACGACGCCCACCGTGCCGATCGGCTCGTGCATGGCGAGCGCGACGCCGCGCAGCGGCGGCGAATGGACCGCGCCGTCGAACTTGTCCGCAAAGGCGCCGTAGGTGAAGAGGCGGGACACCGCCATGTCCACCTCCCGCCCCGCCCCGGCCGCGTCGACCCCCGTCGCGGACGCGATGCGGGCGGCGAACTCCCCTGCCCGCGCCGAAAGGTTCTCGGCGAGATAGTAGAGGATCTGCGCGCGGTTGTGCGTCGAGGCGCGCGACCAGCCCTCGGCGGCCCGCGCCGCCGCGACGGCATTGCGCAGATCCTTGCGATTGCCCTCGCCGACCTCGCCGATCGCCGCGCCGGATGCCGAGCGGATCACCCGCGAGCCGTTGCCGTCGGGCCGCGCCTGGCGGCCGCCGACGAAGAGCTTGGCGGTGCGGTCGATGGCGCGAAGCTCGAAGCCGCGTGGCCCCGCATCTGCCGCCTCTAGCGCCGGCACCGCCTCGCGCGGAGCGCGGCCGGCCCAGGCGTCGGGCTTCAGATATTCCAGCGCGCCCTCGCGCCCGCCCTCGCGGCCGAAGCCGCTTTCGCGATAGCCGCCGAAGCCGACGCCGGCATCGAAGAGATTGGTGGCGTTGATCCAGACGACGCCGGCCTGGAGCTTCGGCGCGATGTCGAGCGCGAGGCCCAGCGTCTCGCTCCACAGGCTGGCGGCGAGGCCGTAGCGCGAATTGTTGGCGAGCATCACCGCCTCGTCCGGCGTGCGGAAGGTCATCGCCACCGCGACCGGCCCGAAGATCTCCTCGCGCGCCACGATCGAGCTCGGATGAACCTCGGTGAGCAGTGTCGGCGGATAGAAGGAGCCGCCGCCCTCCGGCAGCGCCACCGGCGCCTGATGGAGCACGGCGCCTTCCGCGACGCCGGCGGCGACGAGCGCCTCGATCCGGCGAAGCTGCACGGGATCGACGATCGCACCCATGTCCACCGCCTTATCGAGGGGCGAGCCGACCCGCATCGCCGCCATGCGGCGCTTCAGGCGACGCACGAAATCCGGGGCGATGCCCTCCTGGATGAGGAGGCGCGAGCCGGCGCAGCAGACCTGGCCCTGGTTGAACCAGATGGCGTCCACCACGCCCTCGACCGCCGCGTCGAGATCGGCGTCCTCGAAGACGATGAAGGGCGACTTGCCGCCGAGTTCCAGCGTCAGGCGCTTGCCCGTGCCGGCGGTCTTCTCGCGGATCGCGCGGCCGACCTCGGTCGAGCCGGTGAAGGCGATCTTGTCGATGCCGGGATGCTCGACGATGGCGGCGCCGGTCTCGCCGGCGCCCGTCACGACGTTGAGGACGCCGTCCGGCAGGCCGGCCTCGCTCGCGAGCTCTGCGAAGAGCAGCGCCGTCAGCGAGGTATATTCCGCCGGCTTCAGGACCACCGTATTGCCGAGCGCCAGCGCCGGCGCGATCTTCCAGGCCAGCATCAGCAGCGGGAAGTTCCAGGGAATGATCTGGCCGACGACGCCGAGCGGCGAATAGCCGGCGAACTCGGTCGCCTGGAGCTGCGCCCAGCCGGCATGATGGTAGAAGTGGCGGGCGACGAGCGGCACGTCGAGATCGCGCGTCTCGCGGATCGGCTTGCCGTTGTCGATCGCCTCCAGGACGGCGAGCAGCCGGCCGTGGCGCTGCACCATCCGGGCCAGCGCGTAGAGATGGCGCGCGCGGCCATGGCCGCCGAGCTTCGCCCAGGGGCCCTGCGCCCGCCGGGCGGCCGCGACCGCCGCCTCCACATCCGTCGCCGTGCCGGCGGCGAGCCTCGCCAGCGGCCGGCCGGTCGCCGGCTCGAAGCTCTCGAAGGCACCGCCCTCCGCCGCCGGGCGGAAGGCGCCGTCGATGAAATGGCCGAAACCCTCGGCATGACGCCCCAGCCAGTCGCGCGCCGGACCCTCCGCCTCGGGGGCCGGGCCGTAATCCATCGTGTCGAAATAATGCGCCACGCTCATGGCCTACCCTGCCGCATGCCGGTTGAAGGCCGAATAGCGGCCGGTGACGTGATGTTCGAGCTGGCGCTCGATATCGGCGAGGAGGCTGGAAGCGCCGATGCGGAAGAGATCGGGTTCCAACCAGCGACGGCCGAGCTCCTCCTTCATCAGGAACTGATAGGTCAGGATGTCCTTCGCCGCCGAGATGCCGCCGGCCGGCTTGTAGCCGACCATGAAGCCCGTGCGCTCGTGATAGGCGCGGATCTGCCGCAGCATGATCAGCGTCACGAGCGGCGTCGCGTTCACGCCCTCCTTGCCGGTGGAGGTCTTGATGAAGTCGGCCCCCGCCATCATGCAGACGAGCGAGGCCTTCGCCACGTTGCGCAGGGTCTTCAGATCGCCGGTCGCGAGGATCGCCTTCACATGGGCCGCGCCGCAGGCCTGCCGGAAATCGCGCATCTCGTCAAAGAGCGCCTGCCAATTGCCGGTGAGCACGTGCTCGCGCGTGATGACGATGTCGATCTCGGCCGCCCCGTCCGCGACGGAAGCCTCGATCTCGCGCAGCTTGACGTCGTGCGGCACGAGGCCGGCCGGAAAGCCGGTGGAGACCGCCGCGACCGGAATGCCGCTGCCCTTCAGCGCATCGACGGCGGCGGCGACGAAGCGGTGGTAGACGCAGACCGCGCCGGTCGCGATCGCCCGCTCGCCCATGCCCATCGCGTCGAGAAGATCCTGGCGCACCGGGTTGCGCGCCTTGGCGCAGAGGCGGCGCACGCGCCCTTCCGTATCGTCGCCGGACAGGGTGGTGAGATCGATGCAGGTCACGGCCTTCAGGAGCCAGGCCGCCTGCGCGTCCTTCTTGACGCTGCGGCGGCCGGGCAAGGTGGCGCAGCGCCGCTCGGCGGCCGAGAGATTGACGCGCGTGCCCGAAAGCCAGGCGGCGTCGAGCGCCATGCCCTCGTTGCGCGGCAGCGCGGCGCCCGGCATCGCCCCCGCGTGCCGGACCGGCGATGCGATCGCATGGACCGTCATCCGTTCCTCCCCTCCCGCGACGCATCGCGACGCGGGCCTGTCAGCTTCTTATCGTTTGTGAGATTTGTAACTTCAGTTTGTGACGATCGTCAAGAGGCAATCACCCGCCGTCACGCGGCCCGATCGACCTGCTTCACGCCCTCCTCAGTGACGAGCGCGTCGAACTCGCCGAGGCCTGCGAAGAAGACGGGCCGGATGCGCCCGAACTTGCTGCTATCGGCCACGAGATAGCGCCGCGCGGCGGCCGCCATGGCGCGCTTCTTGTAGGCGACCTCGTGGAAATGCGAGCAGCTCACCCCGCGCTCGGCATGGATGCCGCCGGCCGACACGAAGGCGGCGTCGAGGCCGATGCGGCTGAGGGTCTCCAGACTGTCCTCGCTGGAAAAGGAGTCGGAGCCGGGCTGGTAGACGCCGCCGAGCAGCACCAGGCGGACATTCGGTTTGGCCCGCAGCGGATCGGCGACGTTCAGCGAATAGCAGATCGCCGTCAGCGCCATGTCGTTCGGAATCTGCTGGGCGAGATGGGCGAGCGTCGTGCCGCAGTCGATGAAGATCGTCTCGCCCGGCGACAGGAGGCCGAGCGCCTTCGCGCAGGCCTCGCGCTTGGCCTTGGCATGGCTGTCGGCCTCGCTCGCCAGCACATAGGCGCCGCCGCCCGCCGCGATGTCGGCGGCCTTGACGATATGGCCGCCGAGATAGGCGAAGCGGTCGGCCTCGGCGGCGATGTCGCGGCGCACCGTCATCTCGGAAACGCCGAGAAGGTCCGCCGCCTCGCGCAGATGCATCGTGCCGCGAAGCGCGATCGCCTCGGCCAGCGTCTCGATCCGCGCCGTCTTGGATTTTCGCATCGCCGCGGCACCGCCTCCGAACCGGGCCCTTGACGCGGATGACAACCGTCATCCGGCTTCGCACCGCTCCAGCGGTGTCGACCCGAGTCCTATGTTATAATCACAACAAATGCGACGGTCGCCAGCAAATTCTCATCGGCGGACGTTGAGCAATCCGCGTCGCGGGCGGCGAAGACCGCTGGGCTCGGAGTCGAGAAGGCGGGCTCGGATGTCGCTCGCGCCTACCGCTCCGTGATTCCCGCCGCATCGTCTCGGCGATGCGCTCGGCGATCATGATCGTCGGCACATCGGTGTTGGCGCAGGGGATCGAGGGCATTGGCGAGGCGTCGCGGACCCGCAGCGCCTCGACGCCATGGACACGGCGTCTCGGATCCGCCACCGCCGCTGCGGCGGGCGGGCGCTCTTCTACCCGACGCTCATCGCCCGTCTTCCTGCCGGCGCGGGCCGACGAGGCCGATCCGGAAGCCTTGGGCGTCCCTGACATTGGCCGAGAAGGCGCCGCCCGGAATTTCGTCCGGGCCTTGCAGCACGTCGCCGCCCTTGTCGCGGGCCGCCGCGAGCGCGGCATCGATATCGGGCACCTGGACATACCAGTTCCAGCGCGCCGGCGCGCCGGTGGTCGCGCTGGACATGACGGCGCCCGGACGCACATCCGCGCCCATGCCGATGAAGGCATAGTCGCCCATGTCGCCCATCGGCATGGCCCCGGCTTTGGTCCAGCCGAAGAGCCGGCCGTAGAAGTCGAAGGCGGCCTCGGGATCGGGCGTCGCGAGTTCGATCCACACGCCGTGACCGACACTCGACAGGTCGCCCGGCATGCTCTGCCGGAAGGCGGTCGCGGCGCCGGTGCCGGCGATCCGCATGATGCTGAACGACACGCCCTGCGGATCGCTCGCCGCGGCGAAGCGGCCGACATGGGGAATGTCCATCGGCCCGGCATGGACCCGGCCGCCGAGCGCCCTCACCTTCTCGGCCAGCGCGTCGACATCCTCGGCGGCGAAATAGAGGGTCCAGCCGGTCGGCATCTCGCCCCGCCGCGCCATCAGCCCGGCGACGCCATCCCCATCGCGCGCGCTGGCGATGCGATAGCCGCCATGCTCGGGCATGGGCGAGGTCGCGACCGACCAGCCCGCCACCGCCTCGTAGAAGACCTGCGCCTGATCCTGGTCCGGCGTGACGAGTTCGAACCAGACCGGCGTGCCGTCGGGATCCACCATCGTCGATCTCCCCTCATCCCGCTTCGCGCCGAAGGTCGCGGCCGCTCGCCCTCTTGCCCCCGGTCGGCCCGCGTCCGCGAAGACGGGACCGGTCCGGGACGCCGCGCTCCCTTCAAAGAATCGCAACGGACCGCGCGGCCTGTCAATGGCGCCCGAAACGGGACCCTCGGCAATCGGGCCGGCCTGCGTCGGAAGGCTGGGTCGGCGAGCGGGCGCCACAGGACCACCCCGCACGGCCTCGGATCCGCATGGGGCTACGGCGCGGCCTGGAGGCCGATGAAGCCGACCACGGCAGGGAGCGAACACGATCAGAATATTGCCGTCGCCCTCTTGTGCACAAGGAATATACAAGCTTCTATAGCTGCGAAACCAAGCGGAGCCGACGAGTCTTGATCGCCTTCACAGCGGCTGCCTTCCGCCCGATCACCGCCTTCGGACGCGACGCAACCTTGCGTCGTCGAATGCTGGATAGCGTCGTGGGCGACGCCCCCGCGACACCGTCGACAGTCTGACCGGACGACCGCGATGGAGAGGCCCTACGATCCCGCCGAACTGGAGCGCATCGTGGCGGGGCCGCATGCCGCGCCGAGGCTCTTCGCCCATCTCCAGGCTGGCCTGAAGCGCGATGCCGGCTGCGGTCTGCTGACGGCCTCCGTCTACGACCTGCCGGCCATGCGCTCGCGCCGGGTCTTCTCGGAAAACCCGGAGGCCTATCCGGTCGGCAATTTCAAGCGGCTCGACCGCAACCGCTATTTCGAGACGGTGCTGGCCGGACAAAAGCCCTTCTCCTCCACGACGATCGAGGAGATCGCCGAGGTCTTCTTCGACTGGGAGAAGATCCGGGCCCTCGGCTTCGAGTCCAACCTGAACATCCCGGCGATCGCCGACGGACGGGTGATCGGGACGGTGAACCTTCTCGACCGGAAGGGACACTACACGGCCGAGCGCGTCGCGCGGGCGCTGGCCTGGCAGCCGGTCGCGACGCTCGCCTTCCTGCTCCTCCTCATGGACGGCCGCGAGGACGCGACCTTCCATGCCGAGCCCCTCGCCGCGACCGCCGCCACCCTGGAAGGGCTGAGCGAAGCCGCCGGCCTTTCGCCGATCAAGTTCCCGAAGGAGAACGCACATGAAGTCGAGATCGCTCACCGCCGCCATGGCGCTCCTCGCCGGCCTCGCGCCGTTCGCGGCCAGCGCGAAGGACGGCAAGTTCAACATCGCCTTTCTCGCCGCCTCCAGCCAGAACGGCTACAATCAGGCCATCTATGCCGGCATCCAGGAGGCGGCGAAGAAGGACCCGAACGTCACGACGGAGATCTTCGACGGCGAGTTCTCCGCGACCAAGCAGTTCTCCCAGGTGGAGGATCTGGTGGCCGGCGGGCGCTTCGACGCTCTGATCATCTCGCCGAACGATACGGTCGGCATCGCCACCGCCCTGGAGGATGCCACCGCCGCCGGGCTGAAGGTCGCGACGACCCTGTTCCCGGTCGGGCCTGAACTCTCCAACATGCAGCCGCAGGTGAAGGGGCTGACGACGACCGTCGCCTCCGACCCCGCGCTCGGCGCGCGGGCGCAGGCGGAGAAGGTGGCCGACTACTGCGCCGACAAGAATCCCTGCAAGGTCGCCATCCTGATCGGCCAGTTGGTTTATCCCTTCGACAACCTGCGCAACGACACGTTCAAGAAGGTGATCGCCGAACATCCGAACATCCAGCTCGTCGCCACCGGCGAGGGCAATTACGATCCCGACAAGTCGATGAAGGCGATGCAGGACATCCTCCAGGCCCATCCCGACATCAATGCCGTCTTATCCAATGCCGATCAGCATCTCCTCGGCGCCGAGGTGGCGCTGACCGATGCCGGCATCGACATGGGCTCGATCTTCACGATCGGCGGCGGCCTCAACCAGATCACGGTGGACGCCATCCGCGCCGGCACCTTCAGCGCGACGCTCGCCTCCTTCCCCCATTCGATGGGCGGCGCGGCGCTCGACGCGGTGGTGAAGTCGCTGAAGGGCGAGAGCGTGCCGGTTTGGATCGACGAAACCAAGCTCGGCCAGACCCCGGTCATCGTCGACAAAGCTTGGCTCGACGCCCATCCGGACTTCAAGGCGGAATGGCAGGGCTGATCATGCCGGGGCGCCACGGCGCGGGGTGGAAAGAGGGCGCGTCCCATGTCCGGTAACGGCGTCGCCGTCAGCCTGCGCGGTGTCGAGAAGAGCTTCGGCGGCACCCGTATCCTGTCCGGGATCGATATCGACATCGCGGCTGGCGAGGTTCATGCCTTCGTCGGCGAGAACGGCGCCGGCAAATCGAGCCTCGGCAAGATCATCGGCGGCTATTATTCCGCCGATGCCGGCGAGGTGACGGTCTTCGGCCGGGCAGTGGCGCGCTTCTCCCCGCGCGAGGCGCTCCAGGCCGGGATCGCCATGATCCACCAGGAATTGCAGCTCGTGCCGCATCTCACCGTCGCCGAGAACGTCTTTCTCGGCCAGGAGAGCAATCGTGGCGGGCTGCTGGTGCCGGGCGACCTCCAGCGCTTCGCGGCGATCGAAGCCACCTGCGGCTTCCATCTCGATCCGCGCGCGCGCGTCGCCGATCTTCGGATCGCCGAGCGGCAGAAGGTGGAGATCATGCGCGCCGTCGCCCGCGACGCCCGCGTCATCATTATGGACGAGCCGACCTCGTCGCTGACGGAGGACGAGGCCGAGCGGCTGCACCAGCTCATCGCCCGCCTGAAGGGCGGCGGCGTGACGGTGATCTATGTCAGCCACTTCCTCGACCATATTCTCGCCAATTGCGACCGCGTGACGGTGATGCGCGACGGCCGCGTGGTGCGGACCTCGCCGGTGGCCGGCGAGACGAAGCAGAGCCTCGTCGATTCGATGCTCGGCCGCGCGGCGACGATCGGCTGGCCCGCCCTGCCGCCGATGCCGGCGCCCGGCGTCGCGCCCGTCGCCGAATGGCGCGGCGTCGCCACCGCGACCGGCCTCCGCGACGTGTCGCTGGTGCTGCGGCCGGGCGAGATCGTCGGCCTCATCGGCCTCGTCGGCTCGGGACGCACCGAGATCGCCCGCGCCATGTTCGGGGCGGACGCGATCACGGCCGGCACCTATCTGATCGACGGGGTGGAAACGCGCGGTCTCGGCGTGCCGCAGGCGGTGCGGGCTGGCATCGCCCTCGTGCCGGAGGATCGGCGCCGGCAGGGCCTCGTCCTCACCCAGACGACGCGGCCGAATGTCAGCCTCGCGACGCTCGGCGCCGTCAGCCGCTTCGGCCTTCTCCAGCCGGGGCGCGAGAAGGCGCGCGTGCGCGCCATGATCGAGCATTTCGGCATCGTCCCCGCCAAGGTCGACGGCGCGGTCGCCCTCTATTCGGGCGGCAACCAGCAGAAGGTGCTGCTCTCCAAATGGGCGGCCGCCCGGCCGAGGGTGCTGATCCTCGACGAGCCGAGCC
Organism: Aureimonas endophytica; assembly: GCF_014642635.1. GTDB lineage: Bacteria > Pseudomonadota > Alphaproteobacteria > Rhizobiales > Rhizobiaceae > Plantimonas > Plantimonas endophytica. The sequence continues at coordinate 279,766 of NZ_BMIQ01000005.1, read as the reverse complement.
GGGGCGTCGATATCGGCGCGCGTCGCCGCATCCACGAATTCATCGTCGAGATGGCGGCGGCCGGCACCGGCGTCGTCCTGATCTCGTCCGAGCTGGAAGAGGTCATCAACCTGTCCCATCGCGGCTACCTGATGAGCGACGGGCGCATCTTCGCCGAGGCGGACTGCCGGTCGCTTACCGTCGAGGCCGCGCTCCACCGCATCTTCCAGGAACAGAACCGTCAATCCGCATCGCAGGGAGCGACGCTGCCATGACCCGAAGCCACGCGACCACGCCGCCGCCCGTCGGCGGCCTCCGGCTCGACCGCGCCCTCGTCGGCCGCTTCGCGCGGGACTACGGCGTCCTCATCATCATCGCGGCGCTGCTGATCGGCCTCAGCTTCGCCTCCGACAGTTTTCTCACGCCGCGCAACCTTCTCAACATCGTCAACCAGAGCGCGCCGCTCGCCATCATCGCCTGCGCCCTCACCCTCGTGATCATCGGCGGCGGCTTCGATCTCTCGACGGGCGCGATCTTTGGCGTCGCCTCCGTCTCGGCGGGCTGGATCGCGATCAATGTCGATCCGGTGCTCGCCGTCTTCGCCGGGCCGCTGATCGGCCTGGCGCTCGGGCTGGTGAACGGCGCGATCATCACCACCTTCAACGTCCATTCGTTCCTGGTGACGCTGGCGACGAGCCTCGTCTATCGCGGCATCGCGATCCTCATCACCGGGGGCGCGCTCATCCCGGTGCGCATCGCCGAGTTCTCCTGGCTCGGCCGCGAGCGCGTCGGCATGGTCAATGTCGCGGTGCTCGTCTTCCTCGCCGTCATGGCGCTGATGATGCTGCTCCTCAACCGCACGACCTTCGGCCGGCGCGTCTTCGCGGTCGGCGGCAACGAGGAGGCGGCGATCCTGTCCGGCATCCGCACCCATCTGGTGAAGATCGCGACCTTCGCCATTTCCGGCGCGGCGGCCGGGCTCGCCGGCGTCATTACCGTCTCGCGCATCTCCATGGCCGCGCCGCAGGGCGGCGCCGGGCTCGAACTGGAGGCCATCGCGGCGGTGATCCTCGGCGGCACCTCGATCATGGGCGGCGCCGGCGCGATCTGGCGCTCGGTGTCCGGCGTGCTTCTGATGGCGCTGATCGGCAATGGCTTCAACATCCTCAACGTCAATCCCTTCTTCAAGGACCTGACGACGGGCGTGATCATCGTGATCGCGGTGGCGCTCGCCGCCTCCGGCTCGCGCCGGTGAACGACATGGCTTCGACGGAGAATTTCCTCATGACCGAGAAGGTCACGCGCGTTTCCACCGATGTCGGCGGCACGTTCACCGACCTCGTCTATTTCGAGACGGACCCCGCGACCGGCCGGCAGACCATCCGCACCGAGAAATCGGACACGACGCCGCCGAATTTCGAGAAGGGCGTCCTCGACGTCCTCGAGAAGGCGGGGGTCGATATCGGCCAGGTGGACTTCTTCGCGCATGGCACGACCGTCGTCATCAACGCCCTGACCGAACGCAAGGGCGCGCGTGTCGGCCTCATCACCACCGAGGGCTTCCGCGACGTCCTGGAGATCGGGCGCGGCAACCGGCCGGACTTCTTCAACCTCATGTATGTGAAGCCCGAGCCCTTCGTGCGCCGCCACCTGCGGCGCGAGGTACCGGGGCGGATGGACTATCGTGGCGCGGAGACCGTGCCGCTCGACCTCGCCGGCCTGCCCGCGATCCTCGACGACTTCCGGGCGGCGGGCGTCGAGGCGGTGGCGATCTGCCTCCTCCACGCCTATGCCAATCCCGCGCATGAGGAAGCGGTCCTCGCCGCCGTCCGGCAGCTCTGGCCGGAGGCGAGCGCCGTCGCCTCGCACCAGATCACCCGCGAATGGCGCGAATACGAGCGGACCAACACGACGGTCCTCTCCGCCTATGTCCAGCCGAAGGCCGAGCAGTATCTGGAGAGGCTGCGCGCCGGCCTCTCGGACAAGGGCTATCGCGGCAATCTCTTCGTGATGCAGTCGAATTGCGGCGTCGACTCGGTCGAAGCCGCCAAGGCCGTGCCGATCACCATGGTGGAATCGGGCCCCGCCTCCGGCTTCTGGGGCGCGGCCGAACTCGGCCGCATCATCGGCGAGCCGGACGTGCTCGCCCTCGACATCGGCGGCACGACGGCGAAATGCTCGCTGATCGAGGGCGGTCAGGTGAAGATCAAGACGGATTACTGGATCGAGCGCAACCGCCGCTCGGCCGGCTATCCGATCATGGTGCCGGTGGTCGATCTCGTCGAAATCGGCAATGGCGGCGGCTCGATCGCCTCGGTGGATGCCTTCGGCAAGCTGCATGTCGGGCCGCGATCGGCGGGTGCGATGCCCGGCCCCGCCGCCTATGGCCGGGGCGGCACGAACGCCACCACGACCGACGCCAATCTGGCGCTCGGCCGCATCAACCCGGACTATTTCTGCGGAGGCGCCGTCGAGGCCGACATGGCGGCGGTGCGGGCGACGCTGGCCGAGCTCGCGGCAAAGCTCGGCACCGAGCCGGCGGAGGTGGCGCGCGGCATCGTGCGGATCGCCAATTCCAACATGGTGAACGCGCTGAAGCTCGTTTCCGTCAATCGCGGCTACGATCCGCGCGACTTCACGCTCGTCGTCTTCGGCGGCGGCGGGCCGATGCATGGCGTGGCGCTCGGCCAGGAGCTCGGCGTGCGTAAGGTGGTGATCCCGCGCGGCGCCCCGGTCTTCTCCGCCTGGGGCATGATGATGAGCGACCTCAGGCGCGACTATTTCGCGACGCGCCTTCTCGACGCCGACGACCATGCCGGGCTCGACGCGCTGTTCCAGACCATCGCCGAGCAGGCCCGCGCCGAGTTCGCGCGCGAAGGCGTGGCACGCGAGCGCGTGGCGCTGCGGCCCCTGGTGCGCTGCCGCTACCGCAACCAGGAATTCGCCGTCGAGGTGCCGATCGAGCCGACCCGGATCGGTCCCGACGAGATCGCCGGCATGGTGGCGGCCTTCCACGGGATCTACGAGCGCGAATATACCTATCGCCTCGCGGCCGAAGTGGAGATCATCGGCCTGCATCTCATCGCCTCCAGCGAGGTCGGCAAGCTGGAGCTCGCCCGGCTCTCGGTCACGGGCGCGTCGCTCGACGGCGCGGTGAAGGGCCGGCGGACCGTCGACTACGCCACCGACGGCATCCACGAGGCGACGATCTACGACGCGACGAAGTTCGAGCCCGGCATGCGCTTCGCGGGGCCGGCGATCATCGAGGACCCCGGCACGACCATCGTCGTCCATCCGGGCAACCGCGTGTCGATCGACGATTTCGGCAATACCCATATCGAGATCCGGGGCTGAGCCATGACCATCGCCACGAAGGACTTCGACCCGGTCACCTTCGACATCATCCAGAACGCGCTGGAGGCCGTCGCCGACGAGATGTTCGTCGCGCAGCGCAAGACCTCGATGAGCGCGATCATCTACGAGGTGCTCGACCTCTCGACCTCGATCCTCGACCGCCATGGCCAGATCGCGGCATCCGGCGCCGGCATTCCCGCCTTCATCGGCGTGCTGGACAAGGCGGTGCGCGGCATCCTGAAGAAATTCGCGCTCGCCGAGGTGCGGCCGGGCGACGTCTTCGCCTCGAACGATCCCTATTTCGGCGGCGTCACGCATCTCAACGACATGGTGCTGGTCGCGCCCGTCTTCGACGGCGAGCGGCTGGTGGCCTTCGTCGCCAACATCGCGCATTGGAACGATGTCGGCGGCAGCGTGCCCGGCTCGATGTCCTCGGAGGCGACGGAGATCTTCCAGGAAGGCGTGCGCATCCCGGCGGTGAAGCTCTTCGAGGAGGGGCGGCCGAACCGCGCCGTGTTCGACATCCTCGAAGTCAACACGCGGCTGCCCGACTTCCTGCGCGGCGATCTCTGGGCCGGAATCTCCGGCCTGAAGATCGGCGAGAAGCGGGTGCTCGAACTCGTCGCCAAATACGGCGCCGACACGTTCGAGGCGGCGATGGAGGACTATATGCGGCTCGGCGAGCGCCGGGCGCGCGCCGCCTTGCAGGCCTTGCCGAAGGGCAGCTTCACCTTCGAGGAGGAGCAGGACAGCGGCGCCATGCATCGCGTGACGATGACGATCCGCGAGGACGCCTTCGTCGTCGATCTCAGCGACAATCCCCGGCAGAAGGGCTCCTCCAATTCCAGCCGGGAAGGCACCGAGATCGCGGTGCAGCTCGCCTTCAAGGCCTTCACCGACCCGGACGCGCCCGGCAATGGCGGCTTCTTCCGGCCTCTCCAGGTGGTGACCCGGCCGGGCACCATCTTCCATGTCGAGGCGCCGGGCGCCCTCGGCTATTATTCCGAGGTGGAGATCCGTGCCTTCGACATGCTGCTGCGCGCCTTCGCCTCGTGGTTTCCCGGCGTGGTGCCGGCGGGCAATTTCGCTTCGATCTGCGGCACGGTGGTGGGCGGCCCGCATCCCGAGACCGGGCGGCACTACACGATCGTCGAGCCGCAGCTCGGCGGCTGGGGTGCCTGGGAGGGACGCGACGGGCCGAGCGGCCAGTTCTCCGGCTTCCACGGCGAGACCTTCAACTGCCCGGCCGAGGTGGCGGAGGCGCGCTACGGCCTCAGCGTCGATCAGGCGGCGCTGAATGCCGAGCCGGGCGGCGAGGGGCAATGGCGCGGCGGCAAGGGCATCGACGTCCATTACCGGGTGCGCGCGGACGACAACTTCCTGTCGGTCGGCTATACGCGCTCGCGCATCCCGCCCTGGGGCGTCGCCGGCGGGCGCGACGGCTCGACCAACTATGTCGAGCTGCGCCGCAAGGACGGCACGCGCGAGCGCCTGTCCTTCGCGACCAATGTCGCCGTGAACGCGGGCGACGTCATCCGCGTCGTCACCGGCAATGGCGGTGGCTACGGCGATCCGCGCGAGCGCAGCCGCGAAGCGGTCGCCGAGGACCTGAAGGACGGCTATCTGACCCCCGAGCGCGCCCGCGAGATCTACGGCTTCGAGACCTGAGCGCCGGATCGCGCCCGACGCTTCCGGGCGGCGCCGCGCCGGTGCCGCCCTCCCTCCCCCTTTCGACGGACTCGACCATGCCTCGACCGACACCCGGCCCGGACGGCGCGGCGCTGAGGACGCGCCTTCAGGCGATCATCCGCGACGCGGCCCCGCGCCAGATCGAATGGCTGCGCCAGTTGGCGCGCTTCGCCAGCACGCGCGGCCGGGACGAGGCCTGCCAGCGCTGGCTGGCGGAGGAGTTCGCCCGGCGCGGCTGGGCGATCGATCGCTACCGGCTCGCCGAGGTGCCGATGGCGGGCCTGCCCGGCCATTCGCCGACGGTCGGCGCCGACGAGGACCGGCTCTGGCAGGTCGTCGCGACGCCGCCCGCCGGCGCCGAGGGCCGCAGCCTCATTCTCCAGGGCCATATCGACGTCGTGCCGGCCGGACCGCTCGACCAGTGGGAGCACGATCCCTTCGAGCCGCGCGTGGCGGACGGCTTCATAACCGGGCGCGGCGTCAACGACATGAAGGTCGGCGTCGCGGCGATGGTCTTCGCCCTCGACGCGCTGGCCGAGGCCGGATTCGTCCCGGGCGGGCGGGTCCATGTCGAGACGGTGAGCGAGGAGGAATGCACCGGCAACGGCGCCCTCTCGACGCTGGTGCGCGGCTACAAGGCCGATGCCTGCCTGATCCCGGAAGTGACCGACAACCGCATCGTGCGCGCGCAGCTCGGCTCGGTCTGGTTCCGCGTGCGGATCAAGGGCCGCGCCGCGCACGTCCTCGAAACTCAGAAGGGCGAGAGCGCCATCCTCGCCGCCTATCGGATGATCGGCGCGTTGGAGGCGGTGGCGGCACACTATAACGGCATCGCCCACGCCTCGCCCTGGTACGGCGACATCGAGCGGCCGATCAAGCTCTCGGTCGGCAAGATCGCCGGCGGGGACTGGATCGGCATGGTCCCCTCCTGGTGCGATCTCGACTGCCGCATGGGCGTCCTGCCCGGAACGGACCTCGCAGATGTGCGCGGGCGGATCGTGGCGGCGGTCGAGGCCGACGCGGCGGCGCATGGCAGTGCGGCGCCGGGGGTCGAATGGATCGGCTTCCAGGCCGAGGGCTATGTGCTGGAGGAAGGCTCGGAGGCCGAGGCGGCCCTGGCCCGTGCCCATCGCACGGTGCTCGGCCACGAACTGGAGCCGATGGTCCTCCAGGCGACGTCCGACATCCGGCAATACGGGCTCTATTACAACATGCCGGCGCTCTGTTACGGCTCGTGCGGCAGCGGCTCCCATACCAGCGGCGAGCGGACCGATCTCGCCAGCATGAGCGAGACCACCCTCGTCCTGGCGCTGTTCGTCGCCGAATGGTGCGGCCTCGTGGCGCGGGGCGAGCCGGCCTGACACGCTTCGAGGTCGAGGGGCCGCCCGGCGGGCCGGGCGGCGGACAGCCGCCCGAAGATGGCACTCGGACGGCGAGCCCGCCGCGACCGTCGTCCTTCTGACCGGCGACGGTCCGGTGATCCTTGCTCCGGGAACGCTCGGCGGCTCAGAGATTCGCCAGCATCTCGTCGATGCGGGCCTCCATGTCGGACAGCGCGGCGCCGATCTCCTTCTGGCCGGTGACGGCGGCGCCGAGTTCCTGGCCGACGATGTCCTGGATGGCGAACTGGCGCTGGACGGTGGACGGCAGCGCCGTGCCGAGCGCGGCGATCGGGGCCAGCGTGTCGCGATGCGGCAGCGACTGGAATTCCGGCTGGTCGAGCACCGCCCGGACGGCCGGCAGATGGCCGGTGCGCGCCCATTCGAAGTCGTTCTTCTCGAAGAAGCTCAGGAATTTCGCGATCGCGGCGCTTTCCTCCGCCGAGCGGTCCTTGCGGGACACGGCCCAGGCATGGCCGTTGGCATATTGCGCCTTCCGGCCGGGGAAGAGCTGGGGAAAGGGATAGACCGCGTAGCCGCCCTTGTTCAGCGCCGTCCCGGCGGTCCGCGACGCGGCGGTGTAGTCGCCGATGACCCAGGTTCCGTTGAGATTGACGCCCGCATCGCCCGCCAGGAAGGCGTTGACGCTGGCCGCGTAGTCGAGATCCTTCAGCGTGTCGCCCTGGTCGTAGATCGCCTTGTACATCTCGGCGACCTTCCGGGCCTCGGGCGTGTCGACCCCGGCTTTCCCCGGATCGGCGAAGAGGCTGGCATTCTGCTGGAAGAGGAAGGTGTAGAAGAAGGCTGCGAAGCTCGCATTGTTGTTGACCAGCGGCTGGACGAAATAGGGCTTGCCGGTCTTCTCCTTGAAAAGCCGGGCCTGTTCGAGGAGTTCGTCCACGCTCGTCGGCAGCTTCGGCGTGCCGTCGGGGTTCAGGAGCCCCGCCTGCCGGAAGAGATCGAGATTGACGTGGAAGAGGATGGTCCAATTGTCCATCGGCAGGCCGTAGAGCTGGCCCTCCTTCGTCACGCCCTCCCGCGCCGCCGGCGTGAAGTCCTCGGCATGGATGCCCTTGTCGGCCAGCATCGCGTCGAGCGGCAGGAGCAGCCCGTTCGACTGATAGTCTGAGATCGCCGAGAGATGAATGGAGATGATGTCCGGCGGGTCGCCGGCCGCGAATTGCGCGGTCAGCTGGTCGTAGCCCGGCCATTCGACGGTCGTGACCGAGACATGGGTGTCGGGATTTTCGGCATTGAACTCGTTGATCAGCGAGGTGAGGATGCCGCATTCGCCCGTCGCCTTGCGGATGTCGGTATTGGTGCCGAACTCGGCCTCGCAGGCGCCGAAGAAATGCTGAAGCTTCACCTCGGTGACGGCGAGCGCCGGGCTGGCGCCGATCAGCATGGCGAGGACGGAGGCGACCGCGAGGATCGGGCGTCGGACGGCGTTTCGCATGGCTTCAGTCTCCGGTCAGGCAAGCCCGGGCGGGCTTCGGTTCGAGGCGGGAGAAGGCGCGGCGTCCCTAGCGGACGGCGGCGCCGGACACGGCGGTGACGATGTATTTCTGGAAGAAGAGATAGACGACGAGGATCGGCGCCCCGGCGAAGACGGCCTGCGCCATCAGGTAGCCGACGCCGTCCGACTGCGCGAAATTGGTCTGCGTCGAGGCGATGCCCATGGTGAGCGTGAACATCTCCTTGCTGGTGGCTGAGATCAGCGGCCAGGAATAGTCGTTCCAGCTGTTGAGGAAGGTGAAGATGCCGAGCGTCGCCTGCGCCGGCAGCGTCAGCGGCAGAAGAACCTTCCAGAAGATCTTGAACCGGCCGGCATTGTCGAGCAGCGCCGCCTCGTCCAGCTCCTTCGGGATGGCCCGAAAATATTGCGTCATCAGGAACACGCCGAAGGGCGCGGACAGGCCGGGCAGGATCAGCCCGTGATAGGTGTTGTGGAAGTTCAGCCAGCCGAAGATCTGGTGGCGTGCGATGAGCACCGCCTGTTCGGGAACGGCGAGCCCGGCGAGGACGATGACGAAGAGCGCGTCGCGGCCCGGAAAGTCGAGCCGGGCGAAGCCGTAGCCGGCGAGCGAGGAGAGGATCAGCGTGCCGAGCGTGGTGCCGCCCGCCACGATCAGGCTGTTCGCGATCCAGCGGAAGACCGAGGACGTGGCGAGGATGCTGGCATAGTTGCGCAGCGTGTAGGGCGCGTGGAACACCCGGTCCATGCTGACCATCAGCTCGCCATTGTCCTTGAAGGAGAGGGCCGCCACCCAGAGAAGCGGCGCCAGCATCAGGAGCGCGAGAACGAGCGTCGCGCCGAGGATCAGCCGGTCGGTCGCCGCCGGTCCGGCGCCGCCGCGCCTTATCGGCCGGCGGCTCACGCGGCGTCTCCCTTGCGGCGGGCGAGGAGAAGCTGCGCCATGGCCGCGAGAAGGATCAGGACGAAGAGCAGCTGCGAGGCTGCCGCCCCGAGCCCCAGATCCCATTTCCGGAAGGCCGCGTCGTAGATGTAGAGGACGATCGGCGTCGTGACGTTGTTCGGGCCGCCATTCGTCAGCAGCCGCGCCTGGCCGAAGAGCTGGAACTGGAAGACGATCTGGATGACCGCGACGAGGACGACGCTGCGGCGGATCGCCGGGAAGGTGATCCGGCGGAAGCTCTGCCAGCGGCTCGCATTGTCGAGCGCGGCGGCTTCGAAGAGATCGTCCGGGATCTGCTGGAGCGCGGCGAGGAACAGCATCATCGGCAGGCCGAGCGACCACCAGATCGTGGCGATCGCCACGGCAAGCATCGCGAGATGCGGATCGGACAGGAAGGGCGGCACTGTCCGGCCGAACCAGCCGCAGATCATGTCGAGGAGGCCGAAGCGCGGCATGAAGACCATGCGCCAGACGAGGGTGACGATGGTGACGGACAGGACGGAGGAGGCGAAGAACACGCCGCGCAGCACGGCGGCGAGCCGCGTCCGGCGGTTGAGGGCGAGCGCCAGGAGGAGGCCCGCGACGGCGAGGGCCGGCACGGTGAGAAGGACGAAATAGAGCGTGTTGCCGATCGCCTGGAGGAAGATGCGGTCGTTGAAGAGGCGAAAATAGTTGTCGAAGCCGACGAAGCGGCCGAGCGCGAAGGCATTCGCCCGGTGCAGGCTGATCCAGAAGCTCCAGAGAAGCGGCGCGACGAGAAGCCCCGCGAAGACGAGGAGATAGGGCGCCACGAAGAGGGCGTTGCGCCAGAGCGGCGCGTCGACCGGCGCCCGGCGCCGGATGCCGGGGCGCTCAGACATCGCCCGCCCCCTCGCCGTGATGGGCGCGGCCCGTTTCGTCGAAGAGATGCGCCCGCGCCCCGTCGAGCGCCAGCGCCACCGCCTCGCCGATCGCGACCCGGCTGCCGCCGGCATCCTCCGCGACGATCGGCGTGCCGTCGACGAGGCGGGTATAGAGGAGGGTGCGGTCGCCGAGGCGCTCCACCACCTCGACCCGGCCGGTCGTCGTGGCCGTGGCGGTCGCCGCGCATGGGCGGACGGCCTCGGCGCGGATGCCGAGGACATAGTTTCCGGCCGGCAGGCCGCCGGCGCGGATCGCGGTCTGGAGCGTCGCGCCGTCCGGCAGGCCGGCGCGCACGAAGCCGTCCCGCTCGCCGAGCCGCACGGGCAGGAGATTCATGGTCGGCGCGCCGACGAAGGTCGCGACGAAGCGGCTGGCCGGGCGCGTGTAGATCTCCATCGGCGCGCCGATCTGCTCGATTCCGCGCGGGCTCATCACCACGATCCGGTCGGCGAGCGTCATCGCCTCGATCTGGTCATGCGTCACGAGGATCATGGTCGCCTTCACGCGGTGGCGCAGCTGCGCCAGCTCGACGCGCGTGCGCACGCGCAGCGCCGCGTCGAGATTGGACAGCGGCTCGTCGAACAGGAAGGCCTTCGGCTCCTTGACGATCGCCCGGCCGATGGCGACGCGCTGGCGCTGGCCGCCCGACAGCTGGCCGGGCTTGCGCGCCAGCAGATGGTCGATCTCCAGGATACGCGCCGCCTCGGCGATGCGGGCCGACACGACATGCGGCGCGACGCCGATATTGCGCAGGCCGAAGGCCATGTTCTCGGCGACCGTCATCTGCGGATAGAGGGCATAGGACTGGAACACCATGGCGATGCCCCGCCGGCCCGGCGGCAGCGGGTCGATGCGCTCGCCATTGATCGAGATCGTGCCGGCATCGACGCTTTCGAGGCCGGCGATCATGCGCAGGAGAGTGGATTTCCCGCAGCCGGACGGGCCTAGAAAGACGACGAACTCGTTGGCCCTGATGTCGAGCGAGATGTCTTCGAGGATCGTCCTGTCGCCATAGCGCTTGGCGACCTTCGCGATCTCGATCGCCGCGCTCACGCCGGCCTCCGCAGGGCGCTGCGCCGCTGCCGTGCCCCTTCGCCGGGAAAGACGATGCCATGGCGGGGAAGAAACATGCGGCGGGCCCTCCGGCGGTTCGCGGCGTCTAGCGGACGGCCCGCAGGCGGATCATGCGGTAGCTGAGCGGCGCGATCGCCGCGCGAAGCCGCCCGGCCGCGACCTCGGCGCCCTGGCCGGCGACAGGGGTGACGGCGTCCGGGCATTTCGCGGTGTTGCGCGCCTCCAGATCGGGATGGGCGATCACGCGGTCGTCCTCCACCGCCATCGCGCCGCAGCCCAGGAGGTCCACGTCGAGATCCAGCGCCTCCGTCAGGTGGCGGTTGACGATGAAGAGGGTGACATGGCCGCTTTCGGCATCGGCCACCGCCGCGATGTCGAGATAGGGCACCGCGCCGACGCCCTCGGCCTCGTAGGTCGGGCAGTCGACCAGGAGGCGCAGCGCCTCGCCCCGGCCGAAGACGGAGGCGAAGTGGAAGGGATAGAAGATCGTCTGGCGCCAGGCCGGGCCGCCCGGCACCGTCATGATCGGCGCGATGACGTTCACCAGCTGCGCGAGGCAGGCGATCTTCACCACGTCCGACCGGTTGATGAAGGTGTTGATGATGCAGCCGACCTGGAGCACGTCCTCGAAGGTGTAGTCGTCCTCGAGCAGCGGCGGCGCCTCCGGCCAGCCGGCATTGCCTTCGAGGATCGCCCGGTCGCGCTCGCGCGAGTGATACCAGACGTTCCACTCGTCGAAGGAGATGTAGACGTCCTTGCGCGAGCGCTTCTTGGCCTTCACGAAGTCGATGATGCCGGCGACGGTGCGGATATAGCCGTCGAGCTCCAGGCTGCGGGCGAGATAGTTCGCCGTGTCCTTCGCCGGGTTCTCGAAATACATATGGAGCGAGATATAGTCGATCTCGTCATAGGTATGGTCGAGGACCGTCGCCTCCCATTGCGGATAGGTCGCCATGTGCGAGCTCGACGAGCCGCAGACCACGAGCTCCAGCCGCTTGTCGAAGGCGCGCATCGCCTTTGCCGTCTCGTAGGCGAGGCGCCCATATTCATCGGCGGTCTTGTGGCCGATCTGCCAGGTGCCGTCCATCTCGTTGCCGAGGCACCAGAGGCGGATGTCGAAGGGCGCCTCCCGGCCATTGGCGCGGCGCCGGTCGCTCCAGGCGCTGCCGCCCGGATGATTGGCATATTCGAGGAGATCGCGCGCCGCCTCCAGGCCGCGCGAGCCGAGATTGACGGCCATCATCATCTCGGCGCCGACCGAGGCGCACCAGTCGGCGAATTCGTGCAGCCCGACCTGGTTGCTCTCCGAGGTGTGCCAGGCGAGGTCGAGGCGGACGGGCCGCGCCTCCTTCGGGCCGATCCCGTCCTCCCAGTCATAGGCCGAGACGAAATTGCCGCCGGGATAGCGGACGAGCGGCACCCGCAATTCCCGCACCAGCTCGATCACGTCGCGGCGCATGCCGTCGGCGTCGGCGCTTGGATGGGCCGGCTCGTAGATCCCGGTATAGATCGCCCGCCCGAGATGTTCGAGGAAGGAGCCGTAGAGGCGCGGGTCGATCCGGGCGATCGTGGACTGGCGATGAAGGACGACCGACGCGCGCATGCGGCTCTTTTATATCAGATAACTTGATACATATCAGTTTTCCTATGTTGAGCGGAGGCCGGCGCCGGGGTCAAGCGAAATATTTAGCCGGGAATGGTTCGGCGGGCCAGCCGTCAGGCCGTCCTCAGGCGCAGCACGATGTCCTGGTCGTGATTGCCGAAGCCCCGGCCGAAGATGTTGATGCCGCCGGGATGGTCCGCATCCGGCCGCACGCCGATCCGCAGGCGGATCGAATGGTGCCGTTCGAGGTCGAGCGCCGAAATGGCGACGTCGGAGACGCGCCGCCCGTCGACGAACGTGCCCTCCCTCGTCACGCGGAAGCTCTTCAACTCGCCATATTGCGAGCCCTTCAGCTTCCACCAGTCGGGCGTGAAGGTTCCGCGCCGGTCGCCGAAATCGCCGGGCGAGGTCCAGGTGAGGATCTCGACGCCGTTGACCGCGAGCGTGATGTCGGACGGCCAGTCGGCGCTGGTGCCCGGAACCTCGGAGCTCAGTTCGAGCGTGAACTCGATCTCCCGGATCGTCGCATCGGCGAGCCGGGCATTGTTCGGAAACTGGTATTCGACATGGCCGCGTGTGAACCAGAGCAGCCCCGCCTTCATCCGGGCGGGGTCGAGAAAGGTGCTCGGCACGTCGAGGAGGCCGATGATGCCCTCCGCCGAGCCGAGCCCGCAGGGCGCCGAGACGTCGCAGCCCGTATAGAGCCCGAGCGGCATGGCGACCTCGATCGTGCCCGCCTCCGCCGGCCTCTCGTCACTCTTCAGGACGATCACCACCTCGTCATAGAGCGAATGGCAGACCTTCTGATTGCCCTTGCGGGCCTTGACGATCTCGACGCCGATCAGGCCCGCGTCCTGCAGCGCCTGGACGTTCATCGAGACGCTGGACTGGGGAATCGCCAGAAGACCCGCGATCTCGTTGACGTTCAGCGCTCCCTTGTGCCGGAGAAGCTTGAGGATCGCGATCCGGGCGGGCGAGGCGAGCCCCCTGATGACGCTGAAATCCTTCTCGGGATCGACGACAAGAAAGTTTTTGCCCATTCTCGGTGCCAGACGGTCCTCGGTCGCGCTCGCGGCGACTCTGTCGCGCAGGCTAGGCAATTTGGGCGGGGCTTGCACCCCTCGCCCGCGAGGCCGGCGGCGACGGGCGGGGCGAGACGTTTCGATCTCCCCTCCCGGCGCGATCGAGGCGTTTGCAGGCCCGGCCGCCACCCCTATGATGGCGCGGCGCGGGAGTTCGGGCGGCATGCGGTTGCTGATCGTGGAGGACAATCATGACCTGGCGACCTGGCTCGCCCGGGCGCTGACCCAGGCGCAATATTCGGTCGACACCGTCCATGACGGCGAGGAGGCGGAGGACTTCCTGGCCGTCGCCGACTATGCCGCCGTCATTCTCGACCTGTCGCTGCCCAAGCTCGACGGCATGACGCTCTTGAAGCGCATCCGCCGCGCCGGCCGCAAGGTGCCGGTGCTGATCCTCACCGCCAATGCCTCGCTGGAGGGCCGTGTCGCCGGTCTCGATTCCGGCGCCGACGACTATCTCGCCAAGCCCTTCGAGCTGCCGGAGCTGGAAGCGCGGCTGCGCGCCCTCATCCGGCGCGGCCACGATCTCGCCAATCCCGAGATCGCGCTCGGCGACCTGACGCTCGACACGGTGACGCGCCAGTTCTCGCTGAAGGGCGAGATCCTGTCGCTGACGCCGCGCGAACATTCCGTCCTGGAATTCCTGATGCTGAAGGCCGGCAGCACCGTGTCGAAGGCCGCCCTGTCGCAGAGCGTCTTCGGCCTCGACGCCGAGCCCGATCCTTCCGCGATCGAGATCTATGTCCATCGCGTGCGCAGGAAGCTGGAAGGCGGCGCGGTGCAGATCGCGACGCTGCGCGGCCTCGGCTACATGCTGCGGGCCGGCTGAGCCGGTGGCCGGTCTTGGCCTGTTCGGGCGCCTGCGCCGCAGCCTGCGCGCCCAGCTCGTCGCCTCGGTCATGGCGACGCTCGTCCTGGTGATCGGCTTCAACCTCTATTCCGGCCTGGTGCGGGCCACCGAGACGGCCGATCTCGTCACGGACAATCTGCTGCTCGGCTCGGCCCGCGTCATCGCCGAGGCGGTGCGCGTCGATCCGGGCGGCGCGGTGCAGGTCGACATCCCGCCGGCGGCGCTGGAGATCTTCGACACCGGCCACCGCGACAAGGTCTATTTCCGGGTGACGACGGCCTGGGGCAATCTCGTCGCCGGCTATGCCGATCTCGGCGAGCCGGCGCGGGTGGCGGTCGGCGAGGACGGCGCGTTTCGCGGCGCCGCCATCCGGCGGCTGATGCTGATCCATCCGGTGGTGGGGCTCGGGCCGGACGGGGAGATCGGCGTCACCGTCGCCGTCACGCGCCTCGGCTGGAGCGCGATGCGCGGCTCGCTCTGGCTCGCCAATGTCGCGGATCAGGGGCTGCTCGTCCTCGTCGCCGGGCTCGTCACGGTGCTCGGCCTCCAGCGCGGCCTCGCGCCGGTCCTGCGCCTGCGCGACGCGGTGCGGGCGCGCCGCCGCGACGAGCTCGAACCCTTCGACCCCGCCCTGGTGCAGACCGAGCTGCGCCCGCTCGTTCAGGCGCTCAACGATTACATGACGCGCGTCCGGCGGCAGATGGCGGCGCAGAGCCGCTTCGTCGCCAATGCCGCCCACCAGCTGCGCACGCCCCTGACGCTCCTGTCGACGCAGGCGAGCTTCGCCGTGCGCGAGACCGATCCGCAGCGGCGCGGCGAGGCGCTCCAGGCGCTCATCCGCTCGACGCGGCAGGTGACGCGGCTCGCCGAGCAACTCCTCACCCTCACCCGCGCCGAGCCCGGCAGCCGCGCGCCCCGCGCCGACCGCATCGACATGAGCGCCGTCGCCCGGCAGGTGCTGGAAGCCCATGTCGAGGAGGCGCTGCGGCGCGGCATCGATCTCGGGCTCGACGAGGACGGGCCGGCGCCCGTTACCGGCGACGGCACGATGCTGAAGGAGATGGTGGTCAATCTCGTCGACAACGCGCTGCGCTACACCCCCGCCCCCGGCCGCGTCACGGTCGCCGTGCGGCGGGCCGGCGCGGAGGTGACGGTCGCCGTCGGCGACAGCGGCCCCGGCATTCCGCCGGAGGAGCGCGAGCAGGTCTTCGAGCGCTTCTACCGCATCATGGGCACGAAGGCGGAGGGCAGCGGCCTCGGCCTCGCCATCGTGCGCGAGGTGGTGACGGGCGCCGGCGGCACGGTCACGCTCGGCACGTCCGGCGACGGCGGCCTGGACGTGACGGTGCGGCTGCCGGCGGCGGCGGACCATAACGCGGCCTGATCTCTCCCATGAGGAGATCGAGCCAGTCTCCGGCGGCAGCGTCGGTCATGGCGACGAAAACTCGGGAAGCGAGACCATCGAGCTGCGATCTCCCTCCTTGACGAGGCGATCAGGTTGAGCGCGGCCGTTTCGGCCTGAAGACTCGGATCACGAAATGTCCTTCGACAGGTAAGCCCTTCGTCATCGACCAGTCCGTCACCTTGGCCGGGATAATCCGGATGTCGATGAGTGCCGAGTCAGAAGAAACGCCCGCGAGAAGAGCTCCGCGCGGGCGTCCGGCTTTCCGAAGGGAGGGCGGCGGGGCCTTGGCCCCGTGCGATCAGTGCGTGTCGAGGCTCTGCTGCGGGCGCCATTTGGCGAGGCGGTTCTCGATCATGGTCATCACCGCCTCGGCGGCCAGCGTCACGACCATCACGAGGACGATGGCGGCGAACATGCCGGCGGCGTCGAACGTGCCCTTGGCGATCGAGATCAGCTGGCCGATGCCGAAGCGGGCGCCGACGAACTCGCCGACGATGGCGCCGATGATCGCGAAGCCGAAGGAGACGTGGAGGCTGGCGAAGATCCAGCTCATCGCCGAGGGCACGACGACGGTGCGCGTCACCTGCCAGTCCGAGGCGCCGAGGATGCGGGCATTGGCGATCATGTCGCGATCGGCCTCGCGCACGCCCTGGAAGGCATTGGCGAAGACGACGAAGAACACCATGACGAAGGCGAGCGCCACCTTGGAGGCGAGGCCGAGGCCCATGATCATGATGAAGATCGGCGCCAGCACGACGCGCGGGATCGAGTTGATCGCCTTGATATAGACCGAGAAGATGTCGGACAGCATCTGGTTGCGGCCGAGGCCGATGCCGACCACCACGCCGGCGAAGGAGCCGGTGAAGAAGCCGATCAGCGCCTCCTGCATGGTGACGCCGAGATTGTACCAGAGCGAGCCCTCGGTCGTGCCGTTGAGCGCCCAGTCGTAGAGCCGTTCGGCGACGGCGCTCGGGCTCGCGTAGAAGAACGGGTCGATCCAGTTCAGATCGGACGAGAGCTCCCAGAGGCCGAGCGCGGCGACGAGGATCGTGATCTGCCAGAACAGGACGAGCTGCTTGCGGCGCTTGATCGATTTGAGCGCCGCCGCCTCGATCTCCTTGTCGCTGGTGCCGGGGCGGAAGGCGGGGGCCGCCGCTTCCATCGTGACGTCGGTCATGTCGCGTCCTCCTCTTCTCAGGCAGCTTCGCTGGCGCGGCGATAGCTGGTCTCGACCTCCTGGCGCAGGTCCTCCCAGATGGTCTTGCAATAGTCGATGAAGCGCGGCTCGTAGCGGATCTCCGAGACGACGCGCGGGCGCGGCAGGTCGATCCGGTAGACCGACTTCACCGTCGCCGGGCCGGCGGTCAGCACATAGACCTTATCGGCCAGCGCCACCGCCTCCTCCAGATCGTGGGTGACGAAGACGACGGAGGCTTGGCGCTCGGCCCAGAGCTTCAGAAGCTCCTCGTGCATCACTGTGCGGGTCTGCACGTCCAGCGCCGAGAAGGGCTCGTCCATCAGGAGGATTTCCGGCTCGTTGATGAAGGTCTGAGCGAGCGAGACGCGCTTGCGCATGCCGCCGGAAAGCTGGTGCGGATAGTGATGCAGGAACTTCGTCAGGCCGACGCGGGCGAGCCAGTCCTTGGCGGCGGCCTCGGCCACAGCCTTCGACTTCCGGCGGAAGAGCGGGCCGGCCATCACGTTGTCGATGACGTTCTTCCAGGGAAACAGCGCGTCCTTCTGGAAGGCGAAGCCGACGCGCGGGTCGATGCCCTTCACCGGGCCGCCCATCAGGCGGACCTCGCCGGCGCTCGGCCGGGCGAGGCCGGTGACGAGGTTCAGCGTCGTCGACTTGCCGCAGCCGGTCGGGCCGACCACGGCGACGAATTCGCCGCGCTCGACGGTCATGGTGAAGTTGCGAAGCGCCGTCAGGGTCTTGCCGGTCGGCGAGACGAAGCGGCGGGTGACGTTGACGAGTTCGATGGCGGGCGTCGCGCCCTGATCGAAGGACATGGGGGATCCTTTCGGCGGCGCCCTTGGCGCGCAGATGAAGCGTCCGATCGGGGAAGGCGCGCCCGCCGCGCGGCGGGCGCCTCGCTTCCGATTACTTGGCGTTCTTCACGAATTCCGTCGTATAGGTCTTCGACAGGTCGATCT
Organism: Aureimonas endophytica; assembly: GCF_014642635.1. Lineage (GTDB taxonomy): Bacteria > Pseudomonadota > Alphaproteobacteria > Rhizobiales > Rhizobiaceae > Plantimonas > Plantimonas endophytica. The sequence continues at coordinate 261,874 of NZ_BMIQ01000005.1, read as the reverse complement.
GCTTGCCCTTGACGTTCTTGGAGAACTCGGAGAGCACCGCGAGCACCGTCTTCGGCCCGTCCTCCGGCATCACGCCGTCCTGCGTGAACATGGGCTTGCCGGCCTCCAGCGCCTTCACGTAGCCGTCCTTGTCGCCGACATAGAAGCTCTTCGGCAGCTGGTCGGCGATCTCCTCGGCCGAATGGGCGTGGATGTATTTCAGCGTCTTGACGAAGGCATTGGCGAGCTTCTGCACCTCGTCCTTATGCGCCTCCACGAAGGAGGCCTCCATATAGAGGGAGGCCGCCGGATAGAGGCCGCCCAGCGCCGCGCGGGTGGCGTCCGGGGTGCGCAGATCGATGAGGACCGTCGCCTCGCCGGTCTTCAGCATGCGGGAGATGGTCGGCTCGGTCGTCATGCCGGCCTGGATCTGGTCCTGCTGCATCGCGGCGATGAAGGTGCCGCCGGCGCCGACCGGCACCGTCGTGACCTCGCCGCCCTTCAGGCCGGCCTTGGACGCCATGAAGAGCGTGAGGAAATTGGTGGAGGAGCCGAGGCCCGTCACGCCGACGCTCTTGCCCTTCAGATCGGCGAAGGACTTCACGTCGGGATGCTTGGTGGAGACGAGCTCGACCTCGCCCGGCGCCTGGCTGAACTGGACGACGGACTGGACGAACTTGCCCTTGGCCTGAAGGTCGACGCAATGGTCGTAGAAGCCGACGACGCCCTGCACCGCGCCGGCCAGAAGCTGGTTCTCGGCATCGACGCCCGCCGCTTCGTTTAGGAGCTCGACCTCGATCCCCTCGTCCTTGAAATAGCCGAGGCTCTCGGCGAGCTTCGCCGGCAGATAGATCTGCTTCTCGTAGCCGCCGACCATGATGGTGATCTTCTCGGCCGCGCTGCCGAGCGCGGTGGTCGCGAAAAGGCCGGCCGCGGCCAGGACCGGCAAGGAAACGGCGTGCAGAAATCCGCGCCCGAAACGCATGAAGGCATCCTCCCTGAGAAAGCGAGATCGGTGGCGCACCTCCATGCCCATCCCGGCCGACCTCTTGAAGGCAAGCTAGCGGGCTTAACTTTCATTTAGCTTTCACAAGGCGGCGGGGCGTCCCGAAATCTCGGTTCGCATCCTGTGGCGACGCGGCGATCGTCCGACCTCGATCGCTCACCTCGCCGCATCGTCATCCCGGGTCGGACCCGGGATGACGATGCTGACGATGCTGAGGCGGAGGCGCCAAGGATCAGCGCATCAGCGAGCCAGTATTACTCGCCATAGGGCACCCAGATGTTCTTCACCTGCGTGGCGTTGCGCAGATATTCGGCGCCCTGGCCCTCGACGGGCGAGAACCAGTCGATGCGGGCGCCGCCATGCGACCAGACGGGCTTCAGGTTGCCGGCGGAGGCCGCCTCCACCCCGGCGAGGCCGGCGGGCTCGCCGAAATACCAGAGCGCCGCGACATCGTGATGCTCGGCCAGCGTCTTCGCCAACTCAGCCCGCGGGCCGGTGACGATATTGACGACGCCGCCCGGCAGGTCGGACGTGTCGAGCACCTGATAGAGGTCGGTGGCGGCGAGGGGCGCGCTTTCGCTCGGCACGACGACCACCCGGTTGCCCATGGCGATCGCCGGCATGACCAGCGAGACGAGGCCGAGAAGCGGCGCGTCGTCCGGGCAGAGAATGCCCATCGCGCCGAAGGGCTCGGGCATCGCCAGCGTCACGTGGCGCGTCTTCGTCGCATGGACGCGGCCGTCGTATTTGTCGGCCTGCGCGGCATAGAAGAAGGTCCGGCGCAGCGCCGCCTCCACCTCGCGCCGCGCCGCGTCCGGCTCCTGGCCGAATGTGACGAGGCGCGACTCGAATTCGGCGGCGCGGGCGGCGAGGTTCTCGGCGATGTAGTAGAGGACCTGCGCCCGGTTATGCGCGCTCGCCCCGCCCCAGCCGCCAGCGCCCGCCGCCGCTTCCACGGCATTGCGGATGTCCTTGCGGTTGCCGAGCCCGGCCTGGCCGAGCGCCGCGCCGCCCGGCGCGCGCACCGTATAGCCGTAGCCGGAATCCGGCCGCGCCTGCCTGCCGCCGATATAGAGCTTCGCCGTGCGGTCGATGGTCGGCACGGCGCCGAGGCTCGCCCCCGCCTCCGGCACCGCGACGAGCGGCGGTGCCACCCGCGCCTCGCCCGAAGCCGACGCCTGCGCCTTTCGCCAGGCGGGCACCAGATATTCGTAGAGGCCCTCGCGCCCGCCCTCGCGGCCGAAGCCGCTTTCGCGATAGCCGCCGAAGCCGGCGCCGGCATCGAAGAGATTGGTGGAGTTGATCCAGACGACGCCGGCCTTCATCCGCGCCGCCGTGTCGAGGGCGAGATTGACGTTCTCCGTCCAGATCGAGGCGGCAAGGCCGTAGCGGCTGTGATTGGCGATCTGCACCGCCTCGGCCGGCGTGCGGAAGGTCATCGCCACCGCGACCGGCCCGAAGATCTCGACCTCCGCCACGGTCGAGGCCGGCTCGACCTCGGTGATGAGCGTCGGCGGGAAGAAGGAGCCCGTCTCGGGCAGCTTGCCCCCGGCCTGATGCAGGACGCCGCCTTCCGCCTCGCCCTTGGCGACGAGCTCGCGGATGCGCCGGAGCTGGACCGGCGCGACGATCGCCCCGACATCGACCGACTTGTCCATCGGCTCGCCGGTGACGAGGCCGGCCATGCGGCGCTTCAGCTTGGCGAGGAAACGCTCGTGAATGCCCTCCTGCACGAGCAGGCGCGAGCCGGCGCAGCAGACCTGGCCGCCATTGAACCAGATGGCGTCCACGACGCCTTCCACCGCGCCGTCGAGATCGGCATCCTCGAAGACGATGAAGGGCGACTTGCCGCCGAGTTCGAGCGACAGCTTCTTGCCCGAGCCCGCCGTCGCGCGGCGGATGAGGCGGCCGACCTCGGTCGAGCCGGTGAAGGCGATCTTGTCGACGCCCGGATGGGCGACCAGCGCGGCGCCCGTCTCGCCGTCGCCGGTGACGATGTTGACGACGCCCTCCGGCAGGCCGGTCTCGCGGCAGATCTCGGCGAAGGCCAGCGCGGTGAGCGGCGTGAACTCGGCCGGCTTCAGCACGATCGTGTTGCCGGCGGCGAGCGCCGGCGCGATCTTCCAGGCGAGCATCAGCAGCGGGAAGTTCCAGGGAATGATCTGGCCGCAGACGCCGACCGGCGCATAGGCCGGAAACTCGCTCTCCAGCATCTCGGCCCAGCCGGCATGGTGGTAGAAATGGCGGGCGACCAGCGGCACGTCGATGTCGCGGCTCTCGCGGATCGGCTTGCCGTTGTCGAGCGTCTCGAGGACGGCGAGGAAGCGCTCGCGCTTCTGGATGGTGCGGGCGAGCGCATAGAGATGGCGGGCGCGCTCGTGGCCGGACAGCGCCGCCCAGGGCGCCTGCGCCCGGCGCGCCGCCGCGACGGCGGCATCGATGTCGGCCGGCGTTCCGGCCGCCACCTCCGCGATCCGCGTGCCGCGCGCCGGGTTGTCGACGGGAAAGCGCCCGCCGCCTGTGGACGGCACGAAGGCGCCGCCGATGAAATGGCCGAAGCCTTGCGCATGGGCCTTCAGCCAGTCGGCGACATGGGTCTCGGCTTCCGGGGCGGGACCGTAGTCCATCGTGTTCAGAACGTCTCTGACGCTGGGCATGGGCTTCGCTCCTTCAGGCGAGCGCGTGATGGGCGGCGGCGGCGTAGCGGCCCGTCGCGTAATGTTCGAGCTGGCGCTCGATATCGGCGAGCATCGAGCTCGCGCCGATGCGGAAGAGATCCGGCTCCAGCCAGCGCCGGCCGAGCTCCTCCTTCATCAGGATCAGCCAGGACAGGGCGTCCTTGGCGGTCTTCAGCCCGCCGGCCGGCTTGAAGCCGATCGTCTCGCCCGTCCGCTCGCCATAGTCGCGCAGCGCCCGCACCATGGTGAGGCTGACCGGCAGCGTCGCGTTCACGTCCTCCTTGCCGGTCGAGGTCTTGATGAAGTCCGAGCCCGCCATCATCGCCACCATCGAGGCCTTGTAGACATTGCGCAGCGTCTTCAGGTCGCCGGTGCCGAGAATCGCCTTCAGATGGGCCGGGCCGCAGGCCTCGCGCATCGCGCGCACCTCGTCATAGAGGCGCGTCCAGTCCTGGGTCAGCACCTGGGCGCGGTTGATGACGATGTCGATCTCGCCGGCGCCCTCCTCCACCGCGTAGCGGATCTCGGCGAGGCGCTGCGGCAGCGGCGTCAGCCCGGCGGGAAAGCCGGTCGCGACCGAGGCCACGGGAATGCCGGAGCCTTCCAGCGCCTTCACCGCCGGGCCGACCATGGTCGGATAGACGCAGACCGCGCCGACCGTCGGCGGCGCGTCGGCGAGGCCGAGCGCCTCGACGATGTCCTCGCGCAAGGGGCGCCGCGCCTTGGCGCAGAGCCGGCGCACGCGGCCGGGCGTGTCGTCGCCGGCAAGCGTCGTGAGATCGATGCATTGCAGCGCCTTCACCAGCCAGGCGGCCTGGTATTCCTTCTTGACGGAGCGCCGCGTGCCGAGCGTCGCCGCCCGCCGCTCCACCGCCGAGAGATTGACCTGGATCGTCTCGAACCAGTCGGGCTTCAGTTCGGTGCCGGGATTGCGGTGATGCGGCGGCGGGCTCGCGGCGGGGCTCGTCGCCGGCGCGGCCTCGGCGGGCGGCACGACGCTGAGGGACCGGCCCTTCGCCGCCCCCTTTCCCGCATCCTTGGCGGCGCCGCGCGCGGCAGGCTCCTCGATCCTATCCATCCTCGCGCTCCTCCAGAAGAAACAGGGCGGTGTCCTCGTCGGTGACGAGGCAGTTGAGATAGCCGGCGCGCAGGCAGGCGCGCGCGACGGCATGTTTCGACCGGCCGGCGCCGACGCCGATCGACAGCTCGCGCTCGCGGCAGAGCTTCAGGTCGAGGGCGATGGTGCGCGCGTCGACCTCCGGGTCGACGATCCGCCCCTCGGCGTCGATATAGCGGCTGAGAATGTCGCCGACGGCGCCCTTCCGCCGCAGCGCCGCCGTCTCGGCTTCCGTGACATAGCCCGACTGGACCAGCACCGAATCCGGGCTGATCGTGCCCATGCCGAAGCAGATGACCGGCGCGCGCCGGCCGAGATCGAGAACGCTGGCGATGGTCGGGTCCTGTTCCAGCGCGGCGCGCGTCGCGGCATGGCCGAGGATCGCCGGCACGGGCAGCAGCGTCGCCGTGCCGTTGGCGGAACGGGCGAAGAGTTCGGCCGTGTTGTTGGTGCGCACCGAGGGGCTGCGGATGTTCATCGCGCCGTTGAGGAGCACGACCTCCACCCCCTCGTTCCAGAAGGGCGGCAGGTGGGCGGCGACGGCGCTCATCGTGCGGCCCCAGGAAACGCCGATCAGCGGCACGCGGCCGAGCCCGGCGATGAGCTGGGCGGCGGCCCGCGCGACGGCGTTCAGCAGCAGCGTCTCGTCGGTCTCGCCGTTCGACGGCACGACCAGCGCCTCCTTCAGGCCGAACCGCTGCTGGAGCCGGCTTTCCAGCGCCGGCAGGCGCGAGGTGCGCGGCACGATCTCGATCCGCACGATGCCGGTCTCGCGCGCCTCGGTCAGGAGCCGGCTCGCCTGCCAGCGCGTCAGGCCCAGCTCCTTGGCGAGATCGCCCATGGTCATGCCGAGATCGTAATAGCGCTTGGCGACCTGGATCATCAGGATCTCGCGCTGTTCGCCCGAGATCGTGCGGAACTGGACGTCGCGGTCGGCGGCTTCGCTCATGAATTCGTGTCTCGCGTTTGCCGGGCGGCGAGCCGGCGCGAGAGGGGCGCCAGAAGCTCGGTCGCCTCCAGATAGTCCCCCAGCAATTCCCGATAACGGGCATGGGCGGCAAGATCGGGCTCCACCGTTTCGCCCGGCGCGGCGACGGCCCGCGCCGCCGCCTGGAGATCGGGCACCAGCCCGGCGCCGGTCGCGGCGCAGCCGCAGGCGCCGACGATGGTGAGATTGGTGCGCGAGGGCAGTTCCACCGCCCGGCCGAGCGCGTCCACCGTCGCCTTCAGCCAGAGCGGATTGCGCGAATAGCCGCCGGAGGTGACGATGCGGCGGCAGGCGATGCCGAGCTCGTCCATCCGCTTCAGGACATTGGCCGAGGCGAGCGCCACGCCCTCCACCGCCGCGTGGTAGAGCGCCGCCCGGTCGTGGCCGAGCGACAGGCCGAGCACGGCGCCGCGCAGGTGCGGATCGCGATAGGGCGTGCGGTTGCCCATGAAATAGTCGAGCGCGAGGAGGCCGCTGCCGCCGACCGGGATCTTCGCCGCCGCCGCGCAGAGTTCGTCATGGCCGGCGCCGTCGAGCGCGAAGATCTCGCGCGAGAACCAGGAGAGGACCGAGCCGGCCGAGACCTGCCCCGCCTCGACCAGCCAGCGCCCGTCTTCCAGCGCGTGCGGATAGGGTCCCCAGAAGCCGGTGACCGGCCGCTCGGCGTCGAGCTGGAACAGGTGGACGACGGAGGTGCCGCCGATCATCAGGACCTCGCCCGGCTCCAGCGTGTTCGCGCCGACCATGCCGATATGCGCGTCGATGCCGCCTTGCGCGACGATCGGCCGGTTGGCGAGGCCGAGATGGGCGGCGGCTTCCCCGGAAAGCGCGGCGACGGGCGCGCCGACCGGCAGGATGGCGTCCGGCAGCTTGGCCGCGAGATCCGGCACGCCGAGCTCGGCGAAGAGAGCGTCGTGGAAGCGGCCGGTAACGCTGTCCCAGTTCCACTTGCAGGTGGCGTTCATGCGCGAGCCGGCCCAGCGCCCGGTGAGCCTGAAGTTCACCCAGTCCAGGCATTCGCAGAAGACTTGCGTTTCGGCATAGAGCGCCGGCTCGTGGGCTGCCAGCCACATGGCCTTCGGCACTAGCCATTCGGCGGCGTCGCTGCCGCCGGAATAGGCGAGGACCGGATGGCGCGAGCGCGCGGTGCGGTCGGATTCGGCCGCCGCGCGGCAGTCCATCCAGAGCAGCGCCGGGCGAAGCGGCGTGCCGTCGCGCCGGCAGGCGACGACGGTGGAGGCGGTGGTGGCGGCGCAGATGCCGGCGACCTCCGGCTGGCCGAGATCGCGGAGAAGGGCGCGGCTCGCCTTGCCGAGCGCCTCCCACCAGTCGGCCGGCGACTGTTCGGCCCAGCCCGGGCGCGGATGGCGGGTCGGATAGTCCGCCTCGCGCTCGCCCAGCATGCGGCGCGCTTCGAGATCGAAGAGCCCGACGCGCACGCCGCCGGTGCCGAAGTCGAGGCCGAGCAGCAAGGCCATGGCGACGCCCTCCCCGCCCCCGCCTTACGGCCGGAACATGATCTTGGAGAAGAAGTCGTTCTTCCCCTTCAGCGTCTCGAACATCGCCGGCAGGCCCTCCAGCGGCAGTTCGTGGCTGATCATGAATTCCCATTCGAGCTTGCCAGTGACCAGCGCGTCGAGCGTCACCCGCCACTGCTTGCCCGGGAAGGGCGCGCCGAAGGAGTTCCACGAGCCGTGCAGCGACACTTCCTGGCGCAGGAAATGCTGGAAAGTCTTGTTCTCCAGGGACACGTCGCCGACCGGAATGCCGATGAAGACGACATGGCCGCCCGGCGCCGCCATGCGTGCCGCGGCGTTGATCGAGGAGGGATGGCCGGCCGCCTCGATGATGAGGTCGCAGGCCTGCTCCGCCGGCACGGTCTCGCCGGCCAGATAGGTATAGGTCGCACCCGCCTGGCGGGCCTGTTCGAGCTTGCGCTCCGAGACGTCGATCGCGACGATCTCGGTGCAGCCCATCAGCTTCATCCACTGGATGGCGAAGAGGCCGATCGGCCCGCAGCCGATGACGCCGCCGCGATCGCCCATCGTGGGCTTGGCCTTCCAGATCGCGTGGAGCGCGATCGAGGCCGGGTCCGTCATCGCCACGGCGCGCGGGTCCGCCGTCTCCGGCGCCCGCAAAAGATTGCCGGTCGGCACCGCCACATATTCGGCATAGGCGCCGTCGCGACGGCTGCCGAAATAGTCGTAGTTGCGGGCGCGCGAGAAATTGCCGGTCAGCGACTGGTCGCAATCCTCCATCGGGATCAGCGGCGCGACGGCCATCAGCTCGCCCTCGCGAAAGCCCTCGACCCCCTCGCCCAGCGCCTCGATATGGCCGGAGAACTCATGCCCGCAGATGATCGGCATCTTATGGGCGCCCTTGATCAGCATGCGCGGCAGATCGGAGCCGCAGACGCCGACCGCCGAGACCTTCAGCAGAACCTCGCCCGGCCCGGCGACCGGCTTCGGAACGTCCTCCAGGCGGATGTCGCCCGGCGTGTACATGACGGCTGCGCGCATGGGTCTCGGTCTTTCCTCGATCGGAAACGAAGGGGGCCGGAGGGCGGGACAAGTCTGGGCGCCAGGGCCGGCCGGCATTCACAAATGGAATGTATCTTCACAAATGTGATTAAGCTGCGCCGATGGGGCTGTCAATGGTGAAGCGGGGCTGGTGTCCTCATCGGCAAAGGACAACGAACTCTGCGACTGGCCTGATCTCCCCCCTTGAGGGGGAGATGCCGGCAGGCGGAGGGTGCGAAGGCGTCAGCCTTCGAGCCATGCGGCGAGGGAAACGCGAGCCGTCAGAACCCGCTGACCACATAGCCGCCGTCGACCGGCAGCGTCGTGGCGGTGACGAAGGCGGCGGCGGGGGAGGCGAGGAACAGGGCGGTGCCGACGAGGTCGTCCACCGAGCCCCAGCGCTTCAGCGCCGCCTTGTCGGCGATCTTCGGCCCGTGCTCGTCATGGGTCCAGAGATCCTTGGTCATGTCGGTCTTGTGATAGCCGGGCGCGATGGCGTTGACGCGGATGCCGTCCGGGCCGAAGCGATGGGCGAGCGCGCGGGTGAGGCCGACGATGCCGGTCTTCGAGGCGCCATAGGCCGGCACGCGCGCATCCGCCAGATAGCTGAGCATCGAGGCCGTGTTGACGATCGCGCCCCGGCTCGCCTTCAGCAGCGGATAGGCCGCCATGGCGAGGCGCATCGCGCTGTTGAGATTGACGTCGATGACCTCGAGATAGGTCTCCTCCTCGTATTCCGCGTCCGGCCGGGCGATGCCCGCCGCGTTGACGAGGACGTCGAGCCGCGCGAGACCGCCGACGAAGGCGTCGATCGCGGCGCGGTCCTTCACGTCGAGCTTCTCGAAGCGGATCTTGTCCGCCTCGCGATCGGCCTTGGCCGATTCCAGCCGCGCCGCCGTCGAGCCGGTCGCCACGACCTCCGCGCCGAGCCGGGCGAAGCCCTTGGCCATCGCGAGGCCGATGCCGGTCGTGCCGCCGGATACCAGCACTTGGCGCCCGGCGAAGAGGTCCGGGCGGAAGGTTGCGATCACGTCGTCCATCAGGGGTCTCCCATCGAAAATCGGTGCGGCCCGGTTCGCAAACAACCAACGGCCGCGATTGGCCTGATCTCCCCCCTTGAGGGGGAGATGCCGGCAGGCAGAGGGGGGTGCGAAGGCGGAAGCCTTCGAATGGCGCGGCGGTGGAGAGGGATGATCCCGCGCGCGGGGCGGGCGCCCCGTCAGTGCTTCAGCCGGCCCGTGCCATATTGCAGCAGCATCGCGACGAGGATGATGATGCCCATATAGACTTGCTGGTGGTAGCCGGGCACGCCGCCGAGATTCATGATGTTGGCGATGATGCCCATCACCAGCGCGCCGAGCAGCGTGTTGATCACGCCGCCGCGCCCGCCCATCAGGCTGGCGCCGCCGATCACCACGGCCGCGATGACGTTCAGCTCCGCCCCGACGCCGACCTGCGCCGAGCCGACGCCGGTGCGGCAGGTGGAGATGATGCCGGCGATGGCGGCGAGCGCGCCCGACACGACATAGACGGTGAGGATGTAGCGCGGCACCGCGATGCCCGAGAGGCGCACCGCCTCCTCGTTCGAGCCGATCGCCTTCACGATGCGGCCGAAGCGGGTGAAGTTGAGGACGAGGCCGCCGATGAGGAAGACCGCGAACATCAGCCAGACCGGCAGCGGCAGGCCGAAGGCGAAGCCCGAGCCGAAATCGGCGAAGGCCGAGCCTTCCGTGCCGAGCGGGATCGGCCGGCCTTCCGAGATGATCAGCGACAGGCCGCGCGCGATGGCGAGCATCGCCAGCGACATGACGAAGGACGGCAGGCGCAGATAGGCGACGAAGAAGCCGGTGGTGAGGCCGCAGGCCATGCCGCAGAGGATGACGAGGAGGATGGTCGTCGCCGTGCCGTAGCCGGAGAAATGGATGAAATAGGCGGTGAGCACCGAGCCGAGCGCCGCGACGGAGCCGACCGAGAGGTCGATGCCGCGCGTCAGGATGACGAAGAGCATGCCGACCGCCATGATGCCGGCGCCGGAGGCGACCTGGCGCAGGACGTTGAGGATGTTCACCCGCGTCAGGAAGCTGTCCGACCAGACGCTGGCGACGACGACGAGCACCAGGAAGATGGCGAGCGTCGCGAAATGCTGGAGCGCGTTGGCGAGATCGAATTTCGGCGCGGGCCGCTGGGGCGCCTCGGCGACGGTGGTCATGGGCGTGTCTCGTTCGGGAGTGCGGAAGCGGCCGGGCGGACCATGGCCAGCGACAGGAGATTGGCCTCGTCGAAGCGCTCGGGCGGCAGTTCGCCGCGCAGCTCGCCCTCGCCCATCACGAGGACGCGGTCGCAGAGGCCGAAGAGTTCCTGATGTTCGGAGGAGATGACGAGCACCGCCTTGCCCTCGGCCGCGAGGCCGTTGACGAGGGCGTAGATCTCCGTCTTCGCCCCGACATCGACGCCGCGCGTCGGCTCGTCGAGAATGATGACGTCGCCGCCGGCGTGAAACCACTTGGCGAGCACGACCTTCTGCTGGTTGCCGCCGGACAGGCTGGAGACGGGCGCGTCGACGCTGGAGGCCTTGAGGCGCAGCGAGCGGCCGAGATCCTCGACCAGCCGCGACTCGCGCCGCCGCCTCAAGATGCCGAGCGCGCCGGTCACGGCCGAGAGCCGCGCCATGGTGGCGTTCACCTTGATCGGATTGTCGAGGACGACGCCCTCGTGCTTGCGGTCCTCCGGCACGAGGCCGATGCCGGCCTTCACCGCGTCGCGCGGCGAGGAGAAGCGCATCGGCTTGCCGCGCACGCGGATCTCGCCGCGCTCCAGCGCGTCGGCGCCGAAGATGAGGCGCGCGACCTCCGTGCGGCCGGAGCCGACGAGGCCGCCGAGCCCGACCACCTCGCCGGCGCGCACCGCGAAGGACACGCCGCGCACCCGGCTGCCGGCGCGCAGATCCTTCACCTCCAGCAGCGTCTCGCCGAGGGCGCGCGCGCCCCGCTCCGGAAACAGCGCCGCCAGCGGCCGGCCGACCATCATGCGGATGACCGTGTCGATGGTGACGTCCCGCGCCTCGACGGTGCCGACGAGCTGTCCGTCCTTCAGGACGGTCATGCGGTCGGAGATGCGGAAGACCTCGTCGAGCCGGTGCGAGATATAGACGATGCCGACGCCATGGCCGCGCAGATCGGCGATGATCCGGTGCAGGCGTTCGGCATCCTGGGCGGAGAGCACCGCCGTCGGCTCGTCGAAGACGATGATCCGAACCTCGCGGGCCAGCGCCTTGGCGATCTCCACCACCTGCTGATGGGCGACGGCGAGGCTGCCGACGGTGCGGCCGGGATCGATGTCGAAGCCGAGCCGCTGGAGCAGCGCCCGCGCCCGCTTCTTGAGGGCGGGCCAGGAAATGACGCCCGGTAGCTCGCCGAGAAAGATGTTCTCGGCCACCGAGAGATCGGGGGCGAGCGCCAGCTCCTGGTGGATGACGGCGATGCCGCGCGCCCGCGCCGCGCGCGGATCGCGGAACTCGACGGTCTCGCCGCCGATCTGGATCGTGCCGGTGGTCGGCTGCATCTCGCCGCCGAGAACGCGCATCAGCGTCGACTTGCCGGCGCCGTTCTCGCCGAGCAGCGAATGGACCTCGCCGGCCCGCACCGCGAAATCCACCCCCCGCAAGGCATGGACGCCGCCGAAGGATTTGGTGATGGCCGAAAGCCTGGCGAGTTCGGTCATGGTCGTCCCATTTCGGAATTCGAGGCCGCCGCTCGCGCGGCGTGATGACGGCGACGGCTTTCGAGCGGCGCGGCGGTGGAGACGGTGGACCTCGCTGACGCTCGCCACCCCCCTCTGGGCTGCCGCCCATCTCCCCCTCAAGGGGGGAGATCACGCAGCTTTGGGGCCTCGCACTTCCTGCAGCCGCTGCGATGCCGGGCACCAACTCCTGCGACTAGCCTGATCTCCTCCCTTGAGGGGGCGATGCCGGCAGGCAGAGGGGGGTGCGAAGGCGAAGCCTTCGATCGTCGCGGCGCCAGCGAGGTCCACCCTCTCAACCGCCGCCCCGCGCGAAGGCGGCGGCCGAAGCCGGGATGCCGGGCCGATCAGAACACCGCGTCGGGGCGGTAGAACTTGTCGACATTCTCCTTGGTGATGACGGCCGGCTCGGTGAGCTTCAGCTTCGGGAAGCCGGGCTCCAGCGAGCCGTTCAGCGCCTTCATGCCGATATCCACCGCCGTGCGGGCGACGAGATCGGGATCGTTGAGGCCCGTCGCGCCGTACTTGCCCTCCTTGATGGCGGCGAGCGCCTCCTTCTGGCCGTCGGCGGCGGCGAGCACCAGAACGTCGGTCTTGCCGACGCCTTCCAGCGCCTTCATGCCGCCGAGCGCCATGGAATCGTTCTCGGCCAGGACGACATTCACGTCGGGATGGGCGGTGAGAAGGTCTTCCATCGCCTTCAGGCCGCCTTCCTGCTCCCAGCTGCCCCAGCCCTGGCCGACGACCTCGAAGCTGGACTTGCCCTCGTTGACGAGCTGGCCCTCGACGACGCCGCGGAAGACGCCGAGCCGGCGGTCGCGGCCGACCTCGTTGCCCTGCGAGCCGGACAGGAGCGCGATCTTCATCGGCGTGCCCTGCATGCGCTTGGCGAGCCACTGGCCGACGAGATAGCCGTTCTGGTCGTTCGAGGAGCGGACCTGCGTCACGACATTGGCGTCGGTATTGATAGAGGAATCCATCACTACGACCTTCACGCCGGCGGCCGTCGCGGCATTGGCGGCGGCGACGAGTCCTTCGGGATCGCGCGGATTGAGGATCAGCAGCTTGACGCCCTTGGCGACCATGTCCTCCACGTCGGCGATCTGCTTGTTCATGTCGTTCTGGCCGTCGGCGGTCGAAACCTCGCAGCCGGCCTTCTTGGCCTGGTCCACCGCCGCCGCTTCCTGCGCGGCGAAATAGGGGGCGCTCAGCGTATACATCGCGACACCGACCTTGCAGTCGGCCGCCGCCGCCGTGCCCATGCCGCCCATCGTCAGGGCGACAGCCAGCATGCATCCCGAAAGGGAAATCGTCTTCATGGGTTCCTCCGCCGATCCGGGCGTCTCCCTCGCCCTTGATGTAGCATAGGTACAGAATCGGAGCGGGGTCAAGCGCCGCTATTCATCACGGATGTGCGATGAAAGCGCATAAGTGAAAATGATGCGCCGCAATATCCGGTGCCATGCAGCAAAATCCTTGGGAATGGCCACGGAAGTGCTCAGAAAGCTTGCGGTGTCGGCATGAGGATTGTAGTTTAACTACAAGGAAGCGGAGCCGCATCGGCAATGGATGGCAGCGAAGTCCAGGCCCCCCAGCGCAACATCCTGGAGATCGTGCGCGACACGCATGACGCGCTGCGCCGCTCCGAACGGAAGGTCGCCGATCTCGTCCTGTCCGATCCGCAGCGCGTGCTCGGCGCGACGCTCGCCGACACCGCCATGGAGGCCGGCGTCAGCCAGCCGACCGTGATCCGCTTCTGCAACGCGCTCGGCTGCACCGGCTATCAGGACTTCAAGCTGCGCCTCGCCCACGGGCTGGCGCTCGGCACGCCCGCGACCCATTCCGTCCTCCAGCGCAGCGACACGGCGGAAAAGGTGGTCGAGAAGGTCTTCGACTATACGATCACCAGCCTCGACTGGGCGCGGCGCAATCTCGACGGCGCGGCGCTCGCGGCGGCGATCGACCTTCTGGAGGCGGCGCGCGCCATCGAGTTCTTCGGCTTCGGCGCGTCGGGCATCGTCGCGCGCGACGCGCAGCAGAAGTTTCCGCTCTTCGGCGTGCCCTGCGGCGCGCAGCTCGATTCCCACCAGCAGCTGATGTCGGCCTCGATGATGCGCGCCGGCGACGTCGCGGTGATCATCTCGCAGACCGGGCGCACGCGATCGCTGCTCGACATCGCCGAGGCGGCGCGCGAGGGCGGCGCGAAGGTGATCGCGCTCACCGGCGCGGCCAGCGCCCTCTCCGCCCATTGCGACGTGACGATCGTCGTCGAGACGCTGGAAAACACCAATATCTACACCCCGACCATCTCGCGCATCGCCGCCCTCGTCGTCATCGACATTCTGTCGACGGCCGTCGCCCTGCGGCGGAACGAGAGCTTCGCCGACCGCTTCGGCACGATGAAGCGCCGGCTCAACGATCTTCGCCTGCGGGAGGACTAGCGGCGGACTTTTGGCGGGGGGTGGCAGGGTTGGCAGCGGACAACCGGCCCCGTTCCGCGAATGCAGCCCGTAGTCTATGTGATTGAATTGAAAAGGTTTCAACCGCGTCGCCCGTCTCGGGCAGGTGTTGCGGGAGAAGCGCGTCGCGACGAAGACGAGGGCGGCGGGGAGCGGAGCGCCGCCCGGTGCCGGATGTGCTAGAAGGGGGGCAGCGTGGGCGCGCCGCGCCCGCCATGGCGAGGAGGGAGGACCCGCGCCCATGAACACCGCCAATCTGCAACTCGAAGGTCTCTATGTCGCCGTCGCGGCGCTGATGTCGGCGCTGCGGCAGAAGGAGATGCTGAGCGAGGCCGAGATCGACGCCGCCCTGGCGGCGGCCGAGACCGCGCTCGCCACCGACCGGTCGCGGCCGGCCGAGCTGAGCCCGGCCAATCTCGAGGCCATCGCCTTTCCGTTGCGCTATCTGCGCCAGGCGAACCGCGCCGCCGCCGCCGGCGAGACCCCGAGCTTTTCCGAGCTGACGGCGCGGGTGGCGCGGCAGCGGCCCTGAAGCCGGCGAGCGTCCCGACTTGCGAGCGGGTGCGCCCTGTCCGGGCGCGCCCCTGACATGCGGCAGCGACGATATGGCTCGCCGTGGCTGGTTTCCCCGTGCGGCGCTTTCGGGCAGAAAACGCCGCGAGACCTTGGTGCCTTTTCGTCGTTAGTGCGTTGAAGGCACTGCATGAACGCCATCGACCAAGAGTTCAACCAGTGACGAACGATTCCGCGGAAAGGGTTTTCGACGGCGTTCCCGGCGCCATGGATCCGCATCTCGCCCTCGACGCGCTGGCCCGCAGCCAGGCCCGCTACCGTGCCCTCTTCGAAGCGATCGACGACGGCTTCTGCATCATCGAATTCATCGACGGGCCGCATGGCCCCGCGAGCGACTATGTCCATGTCGAGGCCAATTCCGGCTACGAGCGCCATACCGGCATTCCCGATATCGTCGGCAAGCGCCTGCGCGAACTGGCGCCAAGCGAGGCGGAGGCCTGGATCGAGCTTTATGGCGGCGTCCTCGACAGCGGCCGGCCGATCCGCTTCGAGCGCGAATTCGTCACCGCCGGCCGCCATATCGAGGTGGCGGCGGCGCGGGTCGAGCCGGCGAGCCTGCGGCAGGTCTCCGTCCTCTTCCGCGACATCTCGGCGCGCAAGGCCGGCGAGGCGGCGTTGCGCGCCAGCGAGGCGCTCGCCCGCCAGAATGTCGAGCGCGTGCAGCTGGCGCTCGCCGCCGGCGCGATCATCGGCACCTGGTTCTGGGACATTCCGAGCGACCGCTTCACGGTCGACGCCGCCTTCGCCGAGGCCTTCGGCCTCGATCCGGCGCTCGGCCGCGAGGGCCTCAGCCTCGCGCAGGTGGTGGAGACGGTGCATCCCGACGACCGGGAGGGGCTCGGCGCCGCCATCGAGGCCGCCATCGCCCGGGGCGGCGCCTATGCGCATCAGTACCGCACCCGCCGCGCCGACGGTCGCTATTACTGGCTGGAGGCGAACGGCCGGGTGGACCACGCCCCGGACGGCACGCCGCTGAGCTTTCCGGGCGTCCTCATCGATATCGAGGAGCGGCGGGCGGGGGAGGCCGAGCGCGCGCGCGTGACGGACATGCTGCGCGAATTGAACGACACGCTGGAACAGCGCGTCGCCGCCCAGACGGCGGAGCTGATGCTGGCCGAGGAGGCGCTGCGCCAGTCGCAGAAGATGGAGGCGGTCGGCCAGCTCACCGGCGGCCTCGCCCATGACTTCAACAATCTTCTCGCCGGCATTTCCGGCTCGCTCGACATGATCCAGGCACGCCTGCGCCAGGGACGGATCGGCGAGCTCGACCGCTATGTGATCGCCGCCCAGGGCGCGGCCAAGCGCGCCGCCGCGCTCACCCACCGGCTTCTCGCCTTTTCCCGCCGCCAGACGCTCGATCCGAAGCCGACCGACGTGAACCGTCTCGTCGCCGACATGGAGGACCTGATCCGCCGCACGGTCGGCCCCGGGATCACGCTGGAAACCGTGGCGAAGGGCGGACTCTGGTCGACGCTGGTCGATCCGAACCAGCTGGAGAACGCCCTTCTCAATCTCTGCATCAATGCGCGCGACGCGATGCCGGACGGCGGCCGGATCACCATCGAGACCGGCAATCGCTGGCTGGACGACCGCGCGGGGCGCGAGCGCGACCTGCCGCCCGGCCAGTATGTGGCGATGTGCGTCTCCGATACCGGCACCGGCATGACGCCGGACGTGATCGAAAAGGCCTTCGATCCCTTCTTCACCACCAAGCCGATCGGCCTCGGCACCGGGCTCGGCCTGTCGATGATCTACGGCTTCGCGCGCCAGTCTGGCGGACAGGTGCGGATCTATTCGGAGGTCGGCCAGGGCTCGATGATCTGTCTCTATCTCCCGCGGCATCATGGCGATGCGCCGGTGGAGATGGTGGCGGAGCCGGCGCCGCCGCGCCTTTCCTCGCGCGGCAGGACGGTGCTCGTGGTCGATGACGAGCCGCTGGTGCGCATGCTGGTGGTCGATGCCGTGGAGGATCTCGGCCTCACCGCCATCGAGGCCGGCGACGGGCCGGAGGCGCTGAAGGTGCTGCGCTCGCCGGTGCCGATCGATCTCCTGATCACCGATGTCGGCCTGCCGAACGGCATGAACGGCCGCCAGGTGGCGGACGCGGCGCGCGAGTTGCGCGGCGGGCTGAAGATCATGTTCGTCACCGGCTATGCCGAGAACGCCGTCCTCAGCCACGGCCATCTCGACCCCGGCATGCAGGTCGTGACGAAGCCGTTCGACATGACCATCCTGTCGGGCCGCATCCAGGCGATGATCGGGGACTGAGTCCGGTACGTTCCTGCCTTGATCCTTGGCGACACCGTCTCAGTGTCGTCATCCCGGGCCCGCCCCGGGATCCATGCCTCGCCGGAACCGCTTGGATAAGGGTGGAGATCCCGCGTTCTTCCTCATCGTTTCCGGCCGGTCGCGACCGGCTTGGAATGGATCCCGGGTCGGGCCCGGGATGACGAGGCGGCAAGGTGAGCGAGTGTCGGCAAAGGCGCGGAAGTATGAGACGCGCCGAAGGGCAGAGGCAGCCGGGACGACAAGAGGCCGCGCGGCCTCCCCTCCCCGTCCCGCCGCCGATCGGCGTCAGGAATGCAGCGGTCGTCCGGCGGCCGGCGACATATGCGCCGGATCGCGGGTGAGGCAGTCGATGATCACGAGAAAGGCGTCGATCATCGCATGGTCGCCTGTCGCCCGCGCATAGCGCAGCGCGACCTCGGTCTCGGCGCGGGCGTCCTCGCCATAGATCGACTTCAGATAGGCCATCGCCTCGAAGGCGGCGGAGCACTTGTCGGACCAGCCGCCCAGGCTGTCGCGATAGACCCGCACCACCTCGAACAGGCAGTGCCGGGGCAAGGCTTCGTATTCGGCGCTCATCTCACGCGGCGTTCCGGCGATAGGCTGAGGCGACGAAGGCCGCCCCGTTGCCGGAGGAGCGGCCGACGAGGCTGTCGGACCGGCCGGGCTCCGACGCGATGCCCGCCTCCTTCTCGCTCGCCTTCGGATCGGCGGCGGGATCGACCTCGGCCCGCGCGCCGAGCTGGGCGACGAGCCTGTCGGTCTTCATCTCCGCGCGCACGGCCTCGGCCATGCGGCGCAGCCGGTCCTCCTCCACCGCCACCGTCTTCTCGGCGAGAGCCGTCCGCGCCGTGATCTGCGTCATCAGCGCCTCGACGGCGGCCGACACCGTCCGCGTCTTCTCCTGCGCCGTCGCGGACAGGGCGGCGGCGGCCGGCGTCGTGGACGGGTTGGCGGGCGTCGGCGCGGCGACGGTGGGCGTCGGCGCCGAAGCGGGACTCGCGGCGGGCGCCGTGGCGGCCGGCACCGGGCTGCTAGCCGGCGCGGCGGTGCTCGTCGGGGCCGGGTTCGGAGCTGGAGTGGAGGCCGGTGAGGTCGAGGAGCTCGCCACCGTCGAGGAAGCCGCAGGCGTCGAAGAGGATGCGGTCGAGGGCGCGCTCGTCGTCACCGTGGGCGCCGGGCTGGCGGCGGGCGCCGGCTCGCTCGTCGGGACCGAGCTCGGGGTCGTGGCGGAGACGGAGGGGGTCGAAGGGCTCGTCGTCGCCGGGGAGGACGCAGGCGTCGAGGAGGACGCGGTCGAGCTCGCCGGCGCGGGGGTGGCCGGGCTGGTGGCGGTCGAGGTCGAAGGCGCGGTCGTCGTGGTCGGCGCGGGAGCGGTCGAACCGGGGGCCGGGGTCGAACCCGTCGGCGTCGTGGCGGCGGAGGAGCCCGAAAGCGAGGTGCCGAGCGTCGTGATGGCGGCCTGCGTCGCCAGCGCGACATTGCCGGTCGAGGTCAGGGTCGAGGAGAAGGACGTGCCCGTCGCCTGAAGCGAATTCGTCAGCACCGTCACGGGATTGCTGGTCGTGGTGCTGGTCGTTCGAGGCGTGGTGCCGGTCGTGCTGGCGGAGCTGACGACGGAGAGGATGCCGGCCATGGAAAGTCGCTTTCGTTCGCATTCTTGCTGGCTGCGATTGTGGTTCCGGCCCCTCACCGGACTCCGACCGGAAAGATTAAAGCTTGATGGAGACGACAGTAGAAGCGTATCGATTTGTTATGACGTCAATCGGATGATCTGTCATATCCGTTCGATCTGCAAGAAATATACACGGATATTGCGAAATGAAACGGAGTGTTGCCGTGCGTTACATTGCGGCCGGTTTCCGCAACGATCCGGCCGTTCGGCTTCGCTTCTCCCTCGCCACTCGCCCCTGGATCGCGCGCGATCGCCCGGCGATCCGGGCCCTTGCCCCGGATGGACCGCCATCTAACGGGATTTTCTCCTGAGAAAGCATGATATTAGGAAGATATTCGGTTTATGCGACCACGCCGGATGCGCCGCCCGTCTATGTGAATGACCTAAATCTTATGGTTTTTCCACCGGCTATGGTTGAGTTAAACTCGGACGGGATCATGAGGAGGAAGCCTTCAGAATGGACCGAAAGCATGTCGTCGTCGTCGAAGATGTTGAGATGCAACGCGAAGCGATCGCGGAATATCTGACGCGCGCCGGCTTCGAGATCTCCCAGGCCGATAGCGGCGCGGCATTGCGTGAAATCTGCCAGCAGCGCGCGGTCGATGTCGCCGTCGTGGACCTGAACCTGCCCGACGAGGACGGCTTCAGCCTGATCAAATTCCTGCGCGAGACGCAGCGCTGCGGCATCATCATGCTGACGGCCAATGACGATCCGACCGACCGGATCGTCGGCCTGGAGGTCGGCGCCGACGATTATCTCGTCAAGCCGCATCCGCCGCGCGAGCTTCTGGCGCGGATCCGCAGCCTGCTTCGCCGTCTGGCGGAGTTGGCGCCGGCCGAGGCCGGGCCGGCGAAGAAGGTCATCGCCCAGCTCGGCCATTGGCGGCTCGATGAGCAGAACCGCGCCCTGCGCGGCCCAAGCGACGAGCTTTTGAATCTCACGGCCGCCGAATATCTGCTCCTGAAGGAACTGTCGCAGCGGGCCGGCGCGGTGCTGGACCGGGAACATCTGATGCAGGCCGTGTTCCACCGCGCCTGGCAATACGAGGACCGGAGCATGGACGTGCTGGTGACGCGCCTGCGCCGCAAGCTGGAGCCGACCGGCGAGAGCCACCGCATCAAATCGGTGCGCGGCGCCGGCTATATCCTGAACCTGCCGGACAGCCACTGAGCGCCGGGGCGCCGAGCCCGCCCCCCTCGCCCCGGCGGGCGATGCCCGTCACCCGACTACGCCCGTCCGACCCCGGCCGGAACGCGACCGGCCGCCCCGGCGCGAGGCGCGACAAGGCTCGCCGACCCCATTGCCGCATCGTCATCGCCGGCTGGCTCCCCGGCATGGCGCGCGCCTTCCGCAGCGCTCGCCTGCTTTATATCATCGCGCCTTCACGGAAATCCGCTCCCCTCACCGCTTCGTCATCCCGGCCCCCGAGCCGGGATCCATTCCAAGCCGGTCGCGACCAGCCTGGAGCGATGCGGAAGGACACTCTTCTCCACCCTTATCCATGCGGCTCTGCGGGAGGCATGGATCCCGGGTCGGGCCCGGGATGACGAAGCTCAAGCGGCGTCGCCCAGGATCAGTGCATAAGCGCGTCGGTGTTAGAGGCAGCGGCCGTTCCCCTCAGCGCCGGTCAGAATTCGGCCCACTGATCCTCGGCGCGCATCGCCTTCGGTGCCGCGCCGCCGGTGCCGGTGGTGCGCATCTGCACGATCGCTGCCGAAGCCGGACGGACCGGCGCCCGTCCGGCACTCGTCATGCGCGCCGAAGCCGTCTGGAACTTGTCCACGAGCGCGGCGAGCTGCTCGGTTTCCACCGAGAGCGACTTGGCGGCGGCCGTCGTCTCCTCCACCATCGCCGCGTTCTGCTGCGTCACCTTGTCCATCTGGTCGGCGGCGGTGGAGACTTCGCGCAGGCTGACCGCTTGTTCCCGCGCGGAACGGGCGATCTGGCCGACCACCTCGGTCATCTGCGCGACGCCCGCGACGATGTCCTCCAGCGAGCGGCCCGAGGCGGACACGAGCTCCACCCCCTGTTCGACCTGCACGCCGGACGTATGGATGAGATCCTTGATCTCCTTCGCCGCTTCCGCCGAGCGCTGCGCCAGACCGCGCACTTCCTGCGCCACCACCGCGAAGCCGCGTCCCGCCTCGCCGGCGCGCGCCGCCTCGACACCGGCATTCAGGGCGAGAAGGTTCGTCTGGAAGGCGATCTCGTCGATCACGCCGATGATCTTGCCGATCTCGGCCGAGGACCGCTCGATCTCGTTCATCGCCGCCACCGCCTTGGTGACGATCGCCCCGCCCTTCTCGGCATCCTGCTGGGCGGTGCCGGCCGTCGCCTGCGCCCGCGCCGCCGCCTCCGCCGTGCCGTTCACCCCGCGCGTGACCTCGCCGAGCGCCGCGACCGTCTCTTCCAGGCTCGCCGCCTGCTGCTCGGTGCGCTGCGACAGGTCGCCCGCCGCCACCGTGATCTCGCCTAGCCCGGTGCGCATCGAGGCGACCGCCGAGACGACCGAGCCGATCGTGCTTTCGAGCTTGCCGACGCTGTCGTTGAAGAGGTGGCAGACCTCGACGTAATCGGCATTGGCGTTCGGGTCGATCCGGGCGGTGAGATCGCCGCCGGACAGCCGCTCGAAGCTCGGGCGGACGGCCGCGACGAACGCGTCCTTCGCGGCGATCGCGGCGCGCTGTTCGGCATCCCGCCGGGCCTTCTCGGCCGCCTCGCGTTCACCCGCCGTCATATTCTCGAGCCGTTCCTTCTCGATGGCGGCCTGCCTGAAGCCTTCCACGGCGCTCGCCATCTCGCCGAGCTCGTCCCGCTGCCCCATGGCGGGGATGGAGATGGACTTGTTGCCGCTGGCGAGATGCCGCATGGCCTCCGTCATCAGCGTGATCGGCCGCGCGACGCCGCGCGACAGCAGCCAGCCCATCGCGGCGGCGACGGCGAAGGCGAAGGCGGCGCCAAGGCCGAGCGTCCAATAGGCCGACGCGAAGGAACGGGCGGTGGCCGCGCGCCGCGCCGTCAAGAGGACGCTCTCGGTCTCCGCGATCTCGGCGATGATCGATTTCACCGCGTTCGCATAGCGCGAGCCGAGGCCCGCGGCGGCGATCTCGACCGCCTGCTCATGCGTCGCGGGGTCGCCCGCGAGGCGCCGCTCCGGCTCCGCCACCTTCGCGACGAACTCCGCGCCGGCCGCCTTCAGCCGGGCGACGCGCTCCTGTTGCGAGGGGTTGTCGGCGGTCAGGGTGCGGATTTCCTCGACCGCGTCGTCGAAGACCTTCTGGGCGGTCTTGAAATCGCTATAGAACGCGTCCTTCGGGCTGATGACGAAGCCGCGCATCGCCGCGCTCTGCCCGATGATTCCCTGTGTCGCCCGGTCGGCCTGCGAGAGGACCCGGGTCGTATGCACATCCCATCCGGCGGCCGTCTCGATCTCCGAGATCTTGCTCCCGACGATGCCCGAGGTCAGGGCCGACGCGACGAGGATCGGAGCGAAGGCCACGGCGAGCTTCGCATTGACCTTCATATTCTTGAACGACATGACATGCTCCGCAAAGGAGAGCGTGACCTTCGCTGGCCACGCCATCTCATCGGAACGAGTTACAGAAATATAGTCAGCAAAGGATTAAAAACGTAGCGGGCTGAGGATGCACTCTAAAGTTGCTTCGATGATCGAAGGAACGTTCCCGTCCGGTGCGGCCGATGATGTCTGAAGCCTCCGACAGCCCGATCCCGATGCCGTCCTCCGCGCATGTCGTCCTGTCTGGACCGCCCTTGCCTCTAGGTTGGGTTCCCCACTGCCCGTCAGGATGCGCCGACGGCCTCCGGCGCCTCGTCCTCGCGGGACGGCCCCGCCTCCAGTCGCGGCAGCAGGCGGGCCGCCAGCGCCAGACATCGGGCGATCGCGGCGGCCAGCGCCTGGATCGTCTCGGTCAGATCCGCGCCGCGCTTTGCCTCGCCTTCGAGCACCGCGCATAGCCGCCCCAGCTCGAAGAAGCCGAGCGTTCCCGCCATCGACACGATCTTATGGGCCGTCGCGGCGAGGTCCGCGCCGGTGTCGAAGGCCAGTTGCAGTTCGGCGATGCCGCCGAGGAGCGTCCGGAGGCAGGTCGCGGTCCGGACCGGCCCCAGGAGTTCGACCAGCTCCTCGAACGTCGCGCGGTCGAAGCGGCGGCCTTCCGTCTCGCCGCCGGCCGGGCACGCGGCGCCGCGCGCCAGCCATTGCCCGATCTTGGCATAGAGCGTTTCGCGGTCGATGGGCTTGGCGATGAAATCGTCGATGCCGGCGGGCGCGAAGCTCGCCACCTCCTCCGGCAGGACATTGGCCGTCAGCGCCAGGATCGGCAGGTCCTTCGGCAGCGCCGCGTTCTCGCGGATGAGACGCGCCGTCTGGCGGCCGTCGAGACCGGGCATCTGGATGTCCATCAGCACGAGGTCGAACTCGTGCCGTTCCAGCGCCGCCAGCGCCTCGTAGCCGTCCTCGACCGTCGCGACCGAATGGCCGGCTCGCTCCAGGAGCACGGTCGCCACCTCGCGGTTGATGGCGATGTCCTCGACGAGGAGGATGCGCCCCGTCCGCCGTTCCGGCAGCGGCACGAGGCTGCGGCAGTCGGACAGGCCTTCGGCCGCCGGCAGCTCCACCGTGAAGCGGAAGGTCGAGCCCCGGCCCGGCGCGCTTTCGACGCAGATGAGGCCGCCCATCAGCCGGACGAGATCCTGCGCGATCGAGAGGCCGAGGCCGGTGCCGCCATATTGCAGGCTGATCGTGCTGTCGGCCTGGGTGAAGCGGTTGAACAGCCGGTCGAGCTGCTCCCGCGACATGCCGATGCCCGTATCGCTGACCGCGATCGTCACCATCGAGGCCGGGTCGGCCTCGCGGCGATAGGCGGCGAGCGAGACCTGGCCGCCGCGCGAGAATTTCACGGCATTGCTGAGAAGGTTCAGGATGACCTGGCGCAGCCGCGCCTCGTCGCCCTCCACGAGATCGGGCAGGCTCGGGGCGCGGTCGAAGGAGAGCGCGACATCGGCCTCCATCGCCTGCGCCTCCAGAAGGCCGACGCAGCCGTCGAGGAGCGCGTCGAGGCGGAACGGCCGGCGGACGAGTTCGAGTTTGCCGGCCTCGATCTTCGAGACGTCGAGCACGTCGTCGATGATCATCTTCAGCCCCTGGCCGGCATTGCGGATGAGGAGCAGCCGCCGCTCGGCGGCGGGCGACATGTCCTCCTCGTCGAGAAGGATCTCGGCGAAGCCCATGATGCCGTTCAGCGGGCTGCGCAATTCGTGGCTCATCGTGGCGAGGAACTCGCCCTTGGCCCGGGCCGCCTCCTCGGCGCGGTTCAGCGCCTCCTCGACCTGACGCGTGCGCTGGACCACCCGCTCCTCCAGCGTCGCGTTGGTGGCGCGCAGCGCGTCGGCGGTGCGGCGCTGGCGCTGGAAGGCGGCGAAGAGCGCGGCCGACAGCGTCTCGACCTCGGGATAGCCCTTGGAGCGGGGCAGCTTGCTGATGTCCTCGTCGTCCTGGACGCGCATCGCCTTGTGGACGAGCTCGCGCAAGGGGTCGGTGATCCGCAGGGCGATCAGCCAGCCGGCGACGGCCGAGGCGATGAGGAGCATGACGCCCGCCGTGGCGATGGCCCGCGTCAGGCGCGTGATCGGCGCGAAGGCGTCCGCCACCGGCTGGCGCGCGACGACGGACCAGCCGAGCCCCGGAAAGGAGCGGTAGCCGACGGCGCGGGACACGACCTGCACATAGTCGGGCGAGGCGAGGTCGAGGGTCGTGCCGATCTCGGCGGGGGGGCCGAGCAGGACGACGCCGGCCGAGGAGGTGACGAGGAGTTCGGAATTCTCCAGTTCCGACAGCGTCGCCAGCACATCGGCGCGCACCTCGTCCGCCCAGCTCCAGCTGAGATGGCCGCCGATCACGCCGAAGAGCTGGCCGGAGGCGTCCCGCACCGGCGCCACGACATCGACGAAGCGCAGTGGCGGCGCGCCGGG
Source organism: Aureimonas endophytica (assembly GCF_014642635.1). GTDB lineage: Bacteria > Pseudomonadota > Alphaproteobacteria > Rhizobiales > Rhizobiaceae > Plantimonas > Plantimonas endophytica. Next base: position 236,864 of record NZ_BMIQ01000005.1, on the reverse strand, counting down.
CGGGGCGAGATATTTCTGGAGAAGCTTCGCCTCGTGCACGTCGAGGCCGGACGGGGCGGCGAGGCCCGCCTGGAACCAGGGCCGGGCCGAGACGTCGACGCCTTCGAGGAGCTGGCCCGTCGCGGCGATCACATGGCCGTCCGTGCCGGCGAAGCCGATCCAGGCATAGGTCGGATTGGCGGCCTGGAGCCCTTCCAGATAGGTGCGCTGCGCGGCCGTGCGATCGCTGTGGAAGAGTTCGGGCACCGCCGCCGCCCGCATGATCTCGCTCTGGCGCTCGAACATATGGGTGTCCAGCCGCCCGCTCATCTGATGGGCGGCCTGCGACAGCTGGCTCATGACCGAGGAGGTCAGCGCGCGCGACCCGACGTCCTGCACGAACCAGCCGAGCACCACGACGAGCGCCGTGGCGAAGCCGGCAAAGATCAGCGACAGCCTGTAATGCAGCGGCATGGATTGGCGCCCGTTCCTCGGAAGATCCGTCCGCGACGGGGTCCCTTCGGCCCCTGCCCTCGGCGCGGCGCGGCCACGGCCGCCCGCCCCGGCAAGGCCCCGCGCCACGCTTTCGCGCGCGCGGGAGCCTGTCGCCGACCCCGAGCCTAGAGAGCGCCGGTTGCCGCGAGCTTTTGGCCAAGCCCTTGGCGACACGATCTTTTCTTGCCTGGCTGCGGTTCTGCCCGCAGCCGGGAAGGGCCCGCCCGGTCAGGCCGAAAGGGCGGTGGGCTGGCTTTGCGACAATTGGTCGATCGCGGCGAGCGTCAGCTTGAACAGGCGCTCCATATGCATGGCGAGCGCGTTCAGCTCGTCCATCGACGCCTTGCCTTCGGCGAGCACCCGCTTCTCGAACTCCTCCGCCAGGAGCGCCAGGCCGAGGGCGCCGAGGATCCGGCTGGAGCTCTTGATCGTGTGCGCGGGCAGCACCGTCTCCTCGATCCGGCCCGTCGCCAGCGCCTCGCGGATCGTGCGCAGATAGAGTTCCGTATCGGTCTTGTAGAAGGAGACCAGCGCCTCGAACTTCGTCATGGCGGCGCGCGTCTGCTGGAACAGAACGGCGTCGACCAGCGGCACCTTCGGCCGGAGGGCGGCCGGCGCGCTCGCGACCCCGCGAAGCTCGGGCCGCGCCGGAACCGGCGGCGCGGCGGCGACGACGGGCGCGGCGGCGGCCGGCGGGGCGCGGTTCGGCGCGGCGGGCGCGGGCTTGGCCGCGGCGCGCATCGCCGGGGCCTGCATCACCAGTTCCAGCGTCGCCTCCAGATCCGGGATGCTCACCGGCTTGGTGATGAAGGCGTCCATGCCGGCGGCGAGGCAGCGCTCGCGATCGCCCTTCAGCGCGTTGGCGGTGACGGCGACGATCGGCGTCGCCGCCATCTCGCCGCCCGCCATCATCTCGCGCAGGAGCCGCGTCGCCTCGTAGCCGTCCATCACCGGCATCTGGCAGTCCATCAGCACCACGTCGAAGCGCTGCGCCCGCGCCTGCTCGATCGCCTTCGGCCCGTCGCCCGCCATGACGACCTCGAAGCCGAGCCCGGTCAGCACCTCGCTGCCGAAGAGGAGGTTGACGTTGTTGTCGTCGACGAGGAGCGCGCGCTTGCCGTGATGCGAGGGCAGGACATGCGGCCCCTCCTGCGCGGCCACGGCGTCGCCCGCCCCCTCCCCTTCGTCGCTGCCGACGAGGCGCAGCATCGTGTCGGCCAGCGCCCGGCAGCCGAAGGGCTTGATCACCACCTGGTCGAACTCGCTGTAGCGCGGATCGACCTGCTGCTTGCCGAGAACGGTGGTCGGCAGGTTGCCGAGCTCGGGATGCTCGCGCACCAGCTGCTTCACCTTCATCGCCTGGCCGATATGCCGGCCCTCGTCCACGACGACGAGGCCGAAGGCGCCGAACATCTGGGCCGAATGGATGAGACGCTCGGCGATGTCGGCGGTCGGCTCGAAGCTCTCGCAGTCGATGCCGCAGGCCGGCAGGCCGTCCTCCAGGATCTGGCGCAGCGAGGGCGAGGAGGAAACGAGCGCGACGCGCAGGGTGCCGCCCGGATGGGCGGGCGCCGGCTCCAGCACGTCGAGCGCAAGCTGGAAGCTAAAGGTCGAGCCGCGTCCGGGCTGGCTGGCGACGCCGATCGTGCCGCCCATCAGCTCGCAGATCTCCTTGCAGATGGAGAGGCCGAGGCCGGAGCCGCCATAGAGCCGCGTCGTGCTCGCCTCCGCCTGGCTGAAGCGGCAGAAGAGCTTGTCGAGATTCTCGGCCGAGATGCCGATGCCGGTGTCGCGCACCGCGAATTCGACGGTGCAGCGGCCGGCATCCGTGCCGTCGTCGCGCCGGCGGGCGGAGACGACGATCTCGCCCTCGCGGGTGAATTTCAGGGCGTTGGAGATGAGATTGCTGAGGATCTGGCGCAGGCGCGTCGGGTCCGCCTCGACCTGCGCCGGCAGGCGCGGATCGATGTCGAGCAGGATGTCGATGTTCTTGCTATGGGCGGAGACGGCGTAGAAGGAGACGATCTCGGTGAGCAGCCCCGGCAGGCGGGTGCGCACCGGATCGATGGCGAGCTGGCCGCTCTCGATCTTCGACAGGTCCAGGATGTCGTTGAGGATCGCCAGCAGCACGCAGCCCGAGGCGCGGATCTGGTCGGCATAGCGGCGCTGCGTCTCCGTCAGCTCGGTGCGGCGCAGGAGCTCGGCCATGCCGAGCACGCCGTTCATCGGCGTGCGGATCTCGTGGCTCATATTGGCGAGGAAGACGGATTTCGCCTCGTTGGCCTGGCGCGCCTCGGTGAGGGCGCGGCTCAGGCGGGCGCGGGCCTCGGTGCCGACGCGGTGATGGTGGAAGACCACGGCCGCCGACAGGAGGGTGACGAGGCCGAGCCCGGCCATCATTACGAAGAGGTCGCTGAGACCCGACAGGCTCTCCTCCAGATCGGCGCTCAGCTTGAAGTTGCGCGCCAGATCGATCGTCAGCGGCCGCCTGGCGGTGGGGAACACGTAGCCGAGCATGGCCGAGGGGGCCGCGAAGCGCCATTCCATCGGGCCGGTATCGCCGGTGAAGGCGATGCGGTCGAGCCGTCCGTGCTGCATGGCCTCCGCCGCGTCGGCGACGATGGACCGGAGATCCACCACGGCATAGACGACGATGAAGTCGTCGCCGGCCGGCGAGGTGCGCAGCGCCTCGGCCATCACCACCTCGTTGTCGGCGACGGCGGGAAAGAGGTTCGGGAAGTCGCCGGCGCCGAAGGTGAGGATCCAGCTCTCGTCGGCGCGCAGCCGCGACAGGAGCCGGGCGAATTCCGTGCCGTGGCTGGCGTCGAGGATGCGGCCGGAGCCGAGGACGCGCGCCTCCTCCAGCGGCTGGCTCGACGCGACATAGCCGAAGGCGCGGATATAGGGCGAGCGGAAGAAGGGCGAGTTGATCTTCTCGGTGATGCGCTCGGCGACGCCGCTGGCGATGAAGGCCGTCGCGTCCTTCATGCGCAGCATGATGCGGTCGGTCTGGAAGCCGACGGCGCGGCCGTAGAGCTGGGTCTCCTGGTTGAACTGCTCGCGATGGCGCTGCACGGTGTTGAAGCCGTACCAGCCGATCATCGCGATCATCAGGATGAGGGTCAGGGCGAGAAGCGAGGACGGGGCGCCCGTCTTCCAGCCGTCGGTCGAGATCTTCATGGCGTCCGGTTCCGTCTTCACCACGCGACCCGCGACTGGCGGGCGACGAAGCCCACCGCCTGGTTGCCGGTCTGATCGAAGGAGAGCTTGTCGAAGGAGAAATTCGCGGCGCGCGAGATGCCGCGTCCGCAGGCCGCGCCCGACCGCGTCGGGTCGGAGGCGAGGAAGGCCTTCCAGTTGAAGCCCGGCCCGTCGTCCTTGACGCTGACATAGATGCCGTCCTCGCGCCGCATGGCCGTCGCCTCGACCGAGCCGCCCGCATAGGCCGGATCGGCGGCGCGCCGGGCGAGCGCCTCGGCCCAGCGGCCCTCGCGCAGGAGCCGCGCCTTCGCCTCGAAGCCGAAGCGCAGCACGCCGTGCTCCACCGCGTTCTGCACCAGCTCAAAAATGCCGTGGATCGTCCGGCTCGGCTCGTCGTGCATGGAGGCGAGCATGCTCGCCACCGGCTCCACCTCGGCCGGCTGGCGCAGCGTGAAGCGCATCACCTGAAGCAGCGGAAAGGCGGCGTGATGGCTCTTCAACGCGGCGGCGAGCGCGCCCTGGCGGGCGACTTCCTGCATGGCCGCGCCAAGGACGGAGGCGAGCAGGCGCTCGGCCGGGGGCTTGGTCAGATAGTAGAAGGCGCCCGCCTCGATCCCGGCGCTGACATCCTCGGTCTCGGACGCGCCGGTGAGGATGATGACCGGGAGATGGCGCGTGTCGCGTTCGCGCTTCAGGCGCCGCGTCAGGCCGAGCCCGTCGAGAAAGGGCATGGTGCGGTCGGTCATCACGATGTCGGCGAGACCCGGATTCTCGCGCAGCATGGCGAAGGCCTCGGCGCCGTGGCTGGCGGTGGTCACCGCGTAGCCGAGCGTTTCGAGCCGGCTTTCGATGAGGGCGAGCGTGCTGCGGTCGTCCTCGACGAGGAGGACGCGCGGGCGGTCGGGCGCCGCGGCCGGCGCGCGGGCGGCGGGGCTGGTGGCGAACATCTCAGCGCTCTCCGAAGGAGGTGCCCAGCGCCTTCAGGACGGGGCTGAGGAAATAGGCGAGAACCGTCTTATCGCCGGTGACGATGTCGGCCGCGACCGCCATGCCGGGAATGACCCGCGCCTCCGGCGCGAAGGGCAGGCGCGCATCGGCGAGATCGATGCGGACGCGATAGAAGGGCGCCTCGCCCGGCTCGGCGAAGGACGAGGGCGAGATCTCGCCGACGCGGCCCTCCAGCCAGCCGAAGCGGGTGAAGTCGAAGGCCGTCACCTTCACATGCGCCGGCATGCCGAGCTTCAGATAGCCGATCTGCGCGACGGGCACGCGCGTCTCGGCATGCAGCGTCTCGCCGAGGGGCACGATGGTGGCGAGCGGCTGGCCGGGCCGGGCGATGCCGCCGAGCGTCGTGATCTCCAGCGCCTTGACGATGCCGCGCACCGGCGAGGTGACGGTCAGGCGATCCTGCCGGCGCTCCTTCTTGCCGACATCGCCGTCGACGAGGGTGCGGGAGGCGAGAAGGTCCTGCAACTGCGCGGCGACCTCGGATTTCGCGCCCGCCAGCACGCTTTGCAGCTTCTCTTCGGTCTCGCCGACCTTCTCGGCCGCGGCGCCGCGCTTCTCGACGGTGACGCGGATGTCGTTCTCGACATCCTGAAGCGCCTTGCGCCGCTCCGCCTGCTGCGAGGCGGTGGCATAGCCCTTCTCGATCAGCTGGCCGATCCGCGCGAGGTTCTCCTCGGCGAAGCGGCGGTCGTCCTCGAGGCCCTTCAGCTGCGCGTCGAAGGCGGTGACCTGAAGCCGGGCCTGGTCGATCTGGCTCTGGAGCAGCGCCTTCTGGCTGCGCTGCGCCGCGCGCCGCTCGTCGAAGGCGAGCCGCGCGGCGGCGACCTCCGGCCCGGCGCCGAAGGCGGCGAAGTCGGGGTCGCGCGCCTCGGTCTCGGCCTTCAGCGCCTCGATCCGGGCGAGAAGGCCCTGGCGCTGGTCCCGGGCGACGGTGACGTCCTCGCTCGTCGTCGCGTCGTCCAGGACGAAGAGCGGCGCGCCGGCCGCCACGAGGTCGCCCGGCCGCACCAGGATCTTCTCCACGATGCCGCCCTCGAAATGCTGCACGACCTGCTCGAAGCCGGCCGGCACGATGGTGCCGCTCGCCTGCGACACTTCGTGGACGCGGGCGAGCGCCGACCAGCCGATGCCGCCGAAGAGGCCGAGAACGGCGAGAAGCGCGACGGAGCGCAGGAAGCGCTGCGGCGCGGTCTCCGCCACCAGGACGGGCTGCGACAGGGCGGCGGCGCGCGCCGCCCGGCGGCGGGCGCGGGGCTTCGGAAGGACTTCAGCGAGGGTCATGCGAGGCTCGCGGAGAGGGTGTCGGGGGTCGAGACGTGGGGGACATTGCCGTAGCGCAAGTGGATAACCTTGTCGGCCAGTCGAAGATCGTCCGAGCGGTGCGACACGAAGAGCACGGTGCGGCGCCGGCGATTGTCGCCGACGAGCTGGCGGAAGAACCGGCCGACATCCCCGTCCATCAGGCTGTTGGGAATCTCGTCCACCAGAATGATGCGACTATCGGCCAGAATTGCTTGAGAAAGCGCGAACTTGAAGCGGAACTCGGAAGAAATTCCCAGGTCCTCGTCCGGCCCGCAGGGATGGTCGAGACCCTGCGGCAGGCGAGCGACGAGGGCGGAGAGGCCGGTCTCGGCGAGAACCGCGCGCTGGCGCGCCTCGTCGGCGAAGGGATCGGCGAAGAGGAGGTTCTCGCGCAGGCTGCCGGGAAAGAGACGCGGATGCTGCGGCACGTAGCCGATGCGCCGGCGCAGCTCCTCCAGCGGCAATTGCCGCAGATCGACGCCGTCGATGCGGATCGCGCCGAGCGACAGGTCGCCGAGGCCCTGGACGAGTTTCAGCAGCGTCGTCTTGCCGGTGCCGTTGCTGCCGGTGACGGCGACGACCTCGCCGGGCTGGATGTCGAGATTGAGTCCGACGAAGACCGGCCGCGTGTCGGTGGCACGAAGCCCGACATTGAGGAAGCTCACCGCCCCCTGAAGGGGCCGCAGCGGCGCGGTTTCGCCCTCCTCCTCCCGCTCCGGCGCGATCTCCATCAGGGCGTTCAGCTGCGCCAGGCTGCCGCCGAGCTGCTCGAAGCGCTGGACCGACAGGCAGAGCATATGCGTTGGGATCAGGACGCGCGTGCCGAGGATGATGGTGGCGAGAAGCCCGCCCGAGCCGAGCGTGCCGGCCCAGATCGCATGGGCGCCGCCGGCCAGGAGCAGGATCGAGGCGGTGGTGAGGATGAAGGCGGACAGCGACTCGCCGAGCGCGCCGACGAGGCGCAGCGCCATCTGCGACGTCTGCTGGCGGCGGATGCCGCGCGTCATGCGGCTGCTCCAGGCGGCCTGGAGGCCGGCCTGCCGGATGGCGTCGCGCTTCTCGAAGGTCTCGATGGTCACGCGCTGCATCTCGGTGGATTCGTCGGCGGCGATGCTGGTCAGCACCCGCGCCCGGCGGCGCAGCGCCGCGAAGAGGCAAAGATGCAGGAACACGCCGACGAGCGGCACCACGACCAGCCAGCCGCCGAGACAGCCGATCGCGACCAGCGCGAAGAGCCCGACCGGGGCTTCGAGCAGGGTCGCGAAGGCGGGGCCGGTGATGAATTCGCGGATATTCTCGAAGCTGCGCAGCCGCGCCGCCTGATCGGTGACGGCGACGCGTTCGGAGAGAGCCGGCCGGATGCGCAGGATGCGCTCGAAGGAGGCGGCGCTGACGAGGAATTCCACCCGGTTCGCCATCCAGGCGAGGATCTTCGCCCGCTGCGACAGAAGCGCCGTCTCGAAGGCGATGAGCAGAGCCATGCCGGCGATCAGCGAGGGCAGCGGCGCGAGCGAGCCGAGGCTGATGACATTGGCATAGATCTCGATGGTGAAGAGCGGCAGCGCCACCGCCGCCGCCGCCGCGAGGAGGACGGTGACGAGCAGCGCGAAGCCGGCCGGCGCGAAGAGGCCGAGCAGCGCCCGGAACCAGCTCTGGCCGGTATGGGCGCGCTGCGCCTTCGACAGCGGATGGGCCTCGGCCTCCGGCACGAGGCGGAAGGCGCGGGCCCGCCCGCCCTCCCCTTCCGCCGCCAAATCGGCGAGGGCGCCGTCCGGCCGCAGCGTCACGATCCCCTGCCCGACCGGATGGCGGAACTGGAGACGCGGCTCGCCTTTGGCCGGCAGGACGAGGCGCGGCGGCTCCCCGGCCGCGAAGGGCGCGCCCGCCGGAACCTTTTCGGCCCGGATGCCGAGGCGGGCAAGCGCAGCGATCATGCCCTCGGGGCCGAGCCCCTCCCCCGCCACCGGCACGGCGCCGAGGATGCGGCGGAGCGGCAGATCGGTGCCGGACAGGATGCAGGCGGCCGAGAACAGGCGCTCCAGCCCCGGCGCGGCATCGGCGCCGCCCCGGCCGGTGAGCGCCGCCGCCATGTCCTCGACGGCCCGCGAAAGGCGCAGGCGCCATTCGGCCCCGGCGACGGCGGCCTCGCGCGCGGCGAAGGGCGGCGGCACGGGCGCGACGGGCGCCAGGTCCGGCAGGCCGGAGATCTCGGCGAGAGCGGTCATAGGGTCAGCTCGCGATAGGCTTGGCGCGGCTCGGCGCGATGGCTGCCGACGACGCGCAGGCGGTTGGCGCCGAGCACCAGCTTGCGCTCGGCATTGCCGGTGAGGTTGGCGTCGTCCGAGACGATGACGAAGGAGGCCTGGCGATGCACCTTGCCGATGAAGCGGTGCAGCTTGGCATAGCCGCTGCGGTCGAGGCCGCGATCGGCATTGTCGAGGAGGATCAGCCGGGGGCGCAGGACGAGGGCGCGCAGGATGGCGATCTGCTGGCAGAGGCCGGGCGGGATCGCCTCGCCCGCCGCCCCGGTCAGCACCGTGTCGAGACCGTTCGGCAGCTCGTCGAGAAGCTGGTCGATCTCCAGCACCCCGGCGACCTCCATCGCCTCGCCGACCGAGACCTCGCCGAAGCGGGTGATGTTGTCGCGGATCGTGCCGCGGAAGAGGACGCCCTCCGCCGGCACATAGGCGACGCAGCGGTTGAGAAGGTCGGTCGGATAGGAGGTCGGCGGGGTGCCGTTCAGCCAGACCTCGCCGCCGGTCGGCCGGTGGATGCCGGCGAGGAGCTGGAGGAACATCGAATTGGCCCGTTCGGACGGGCCGGACACGGCGGCGATCTCGCCGGGGGCCAGCGAGAAGTCGACATTCTCGAAGAGGCGCGTGCCGTCGGCCTCGAAGCAGGACAGGCGGCTGACGGCGACGGCGCCGGTATTCTCGACGGCGAGATCGGCGATCGGCGTCGCGATCGCCGGCTGCGCCAGCACCTTGTCCACCCGCGCCTCGGCGGTGCGGATCTCGCGCATCTGGACGAGGATGAAGACGGCGCGCTGGAGCGGCGCCATGACGCGGCCGCTGAGGAGGACGAGCGCCGAGACGCCGGCCATGGTCGCCTCGCCGCCGGCGACGGCGGCGGCGCCGAGCGCCAGCATCGCCGCGATGAGGATCTGGCTCGCCACCGGCGCGCTGTTGAGAAGGCGGCCGGTGATCCGCGCGAGCTCGTGGCTGCCTTCGGCGATGCGGCCCTGATGCGCCTCGTAGCGCCGGAGGATCTCGTCCTCGACGCCCATCGCCTTGATCGCCGAGATGCCGCTCAGCATGGCGAAGAGAAAGTCGTAGCGCCCTTCGCTGTCGGCCGAGATGCGGTCGACGAGGCGGCGCATGGCGAGCGCGTCCTTCAGCGTCAGCGCCGCGAAGACGCCGAGGCAGAGCGTGACGAAGGCGCCGGCGGTCCAGGAGATGAGGAAGAGCGTGCCGACGATGACCGGCAGGAACAGGAGCTCGACCAGCCCGACCAGGATCTGGCCGTTATATTTCTCCTTCATGTGCTGGATGGCGGCCAGATGCTCGACGCTGCGGGCCCCCGACAGACCCCCCTCTTCCGGCTCGCTGGCGACGACATGCGACAGGAGCCGATGCGTCAGCGGCCCGGCGAAATTGGCGCCCGAGCGGATGAGGACGACATTGCGCACATAGCGCAGAAAGGCCTCGACCGCCCCGAGGCCGACGACGCCCGCCACCAGGAAGGGCAGCGTGGCGCTTTGCGGGTTCGGCACGATCCGGCCGAAGACCTGGGAGGCGGCGAGCGGCAAGGCGAGGCCGAGGAGATTGAGGGCGAGCGTCGTGGCGAGAAGGGTGCCGACCGGCCGCCTGGCGAGTTCGCTGCGCCAGGGCCGCGCGGGCGGCCCCGGCATCATATCCGCGAGACTAGTGATGGAGACCTCCCAGGAACTTCGTCGACAGGGTCGAGGCCAGATGCGCGACCGAGGCGGTGCTGCCGGCAAGGCTGGCCGTGCTGGCGGCGACGCTGGATGTCGCCAGGCTGGACAGGGTCGCGGTGGTCGTCGCGACGGAACTCGCGGCATGGCTCGTCGCGTCGCTCATCAGTACGGCGCCGAGGACCGCGCTCGTCGCGCTGGCGCTGCCTGCGAGAAGGCTCGTCGCCGCGCTGGAGGCGGTGCTCGTCGCCGTCGAGGCGGCGGCATGGAGATCGGTGGCGAGGCTCGTGTCGAGGCTGTGGAACAGCGTCACCGGATCGGCGACCGTGGCCGTGACGGCGGTCGTCGGCAGGACGCTCGTCGACAGGGCGGTGGTCAGGGCGATGGCCGGGCTGGAGCCCGCGGAGGAGGAGCCGCCGAGGCCGAGCAGGCTGTCCGCCAGTCCGGCGAGCGGATCGCTCGCCGTCGAGGTCGCGGCATGGAGGCTGTCGATGAGGCCGCTCGTGACATGCGACAGATCGGTGACGCTCCCCGCCGGCGCGGAGGTCGTGTCGAAGAGCGCGCCGGCGAGGCTCGTCACCGGGCTGGCGACGGCGGAGGCGAGCGCCGTCGTCGCGTCGGTGGCGGCGGAGGCGATCGGGCCGAGATCGACATGGGCGCCGATATTCAGATCGATGTCGCCGACCAGCGCCTCGATCGGATCGAGATTGACGGCGATCGGCCCGAGACCCGGCAGCGTCGAGCCGAGATCGACCACGAGATCCGTATCGCCGCCCTGCGACGGTGTGGTGCCCGAGCCGAGGAGCGAACCGGCAAGGTCCGTCAGCGGCGCGGCGGCCGTGGACCCGAGGTCGTGGACCGCGCCAAGGAGCGAGCCGCCGAGATCGGCGAGCGGGACCGTGGAGCCGGCGTCGTGGCCGATGTTCAGCAGGGAGCCACCGAGATCGGCGAGCGGCGTCGTGCCGGTCGAAGCGACGGCATGGACGGTGTCGAGGAGGCCGGTCGCGGCATGGGCTAGATCGGCATTCACGCCAAGATCGATGTCGCCGGTGATGGCCTCGACGGGATCGATATTGACAGCGATCGGCCCGAGACCCGGCAGCGTCGAGCCGAGATCGACCACGAGGTCCGTATCGCCGCCCTGCGACGGCGCCGGGGCGGAGCCGAGCAGCGAGCCGGCGAGGTCCACCAGCGGCGCGGCGGCCGTGGAGCCGAGGTCGTGGACCGCGCCGAGGAGCGAACCGCCGAGATCGGCGAGCGGCGCCGTGACGGTCGAGGCGACGTCGTGGAGGGTGTCGAGGAGGCCGGTTGTGGCCTGAGCCAGATCGGCATTCACGCCGAGATCGATGTCGCCCGTGATGGCTTCGACGGGATCGAGATTGACGGCGATCGGCCCGAGACCCGGCAGCGTCGAGCCGAGATCGACCACGAGGTCCGTATCGCCGCCCTGCGACGGCGCCGGGCCGGAGCCGAGGAGCGAACCGGCGAGATCGGTCAACGGCGCGGCGGCGGTGGAGCCGAGGTCGTGGACCGCACCGAGGAGCGCGCCGCCGAGATCGGCGAGCGGGACCGTGGAGCCGGCATCGTGGCTGATGTTCAGCAAGGAGCCACCAAGGTCGGCGAGCGGCGTCGTGACGGTCGAGGCGGTTTCATGAACAGTGCCGAGGAGGCCGGTGGTGGCCTGAGCCAGATCGGCATTCGCGCCGAGATCGATGTCGATGTCGCCGGTGATGGCTTCGATCGGATCGAGATTGACTTCGACATGACCGGCGAGCGGGCCGAGGATCGGCAGCGCGGCACCGAGATCCACGACGAGATCGGTGTCGCCGCCCTGCGACGGGGCGGCGCCGGAGCCGAGAAGCGAGCCGGCAAGATCCGTCAGCGGCGCGGCGGCGGTGAAGCCGAGGTCGTGGACCGCGCCGAGCAGCGCGCCGCCGAGATCGGCGAGCGGCGCCGTGACGGTCGAGGCGGCGTCGAGGATGCCGGCAGTCGCCTGAGCCAGATCGGCACTCGCGCCGAGATTGATGTCGATGTCGCCGGTGATGGCTTCGACCGGATCGAGATTGACTTCGACATGGCCGACGAGCGGGCCGAGGATCGGCAGGGCCGCCCCGAGATCGACGACGAGATCCGTATCGCCGCTCTGCGACGGGGGTGTGCCCGCGCCGAGGAGCGAGCCGGCGAGGTCGGTCAGCGGCGTCGCGACGGTCGAGGCGGTGTCGTGGACGGTGTCGAGGAGGCCGGTCGCGGCATGGGCCAGGTCGGCATGGACGCCGAGATCGATGTCGATATCGCCGAGGAGCGCCTCGATCGGGTCGAGATTGACCTCGACGTGACCGGCGAGCGGACCCAGCACCGGCAGCGTGGCGCCGAGATCGACGACGAGGTCGGTGTCGCCACCGGCCGGCGCCGCGCCGGGGCCGATGAGGCCGCCGAGCGGATCGGTGATGCCGGAGACCACGGTTCCGACCGTCTCGATAAGGCCCGCGACCGGCTGGGCGAGGTCGAGCCCGGCGCCGATATCGATATCGATGTCGCCGACGATCGCCTCGATCGGATCGAGATTGACCTCGACATGGCCGACGAGCGGACCCAGCGCCGGCAGGATCGCGCCGAGGTCGAGGACGAGATCGGTGTCGCCACCGGCCGGCGGGGTGCCGCCATGGGGCGGGCTGCCGACGGGATCGATGATGCCGGTGACGATGTCGTGCAGCGTGTCGCCGAGCACCGGGCCGAGACCCGGCAGGCCGAGCCCGGCATCGATGTCGATGTCGATATCGCCGAGGATCGCCTCGATCGGATCGAGATTGACGTCGACGCCGAGGACCGGATGCGGCAGGCCGAGATCGATCGTGAGATCGGTGTCGCCGCCGGCGGGCGTGCCCGGATGACCCTCGCCGCCGGGAAGGCCCGGCTGCGGCTGCGGCTGGCCGGCGGGCTCGCCGGACTGCGGGGCGGGACCGCTCGGCTCGCCGACGGGCGCGGGGCCGCCGGGCAGCGCCGGGCCGCCGGGCTGGCCGGGATCATTGGCGGGAACCGGCAGGCCGGGGCCGGCGTCGGGGCCGGAATTCGTGCTCGGGCCGGTGGGCAGACCGGCGGGCAGGCCGGCGGGCGGCGCGGTCTCGATCGTGGTGGGGGCCGGCGCGGGGCCAGGGCCTGCCGCGTCCGGCCCGGCGGCGAGAACCGGGGTGCCGGCCGCGGCCGTCCCCTCCCCGTCCGGCGCCGCGGCGCTGGCGACGCGGACGGCTTCGGCCGCGTTCTGGCCCACCGCCTGCGGCACATGAAGCGTCGCGGCCGTGCCGGCATTCGGCGCCTCGACGGCGATCGCCTCGATCGGAGCGCCGCGCGGGGCGCCGGCCGCGAGAGCCAGCGCGCCCTCGCCCGCCGCCACGCCATCCAGCGCCTCGCCCACCGCCGCGCCGGCGCCGGACATCTCGCCCGGTTCGGAGGCGGTGCTTCCCGCCATCCCCAGGCCCGGCAAGGCCGACGCGCCGAGCTCGACCGCCCCGAAGCCGCCGGTCGGCGCCGCCGCCGACAGGCCGGCGGATTCGCCGGCATGGGCATTCGTCAGATTCACCCCGCCGACGGCGCCCGTCGCCTCGAAGCCGTCGATCGCCTCGTAGAGCTTCGACTGAAGGACGCCATCCATTTCCGCCACCGCACCGACCATCCTTGCACCTGCTCCCTGTCGCTTTTGTTCTGTCTGACCGCCGCGTGGACGGGTTTGAGCCCTGGTGTGGCGTCCGGGGGGATCCGGACCGTGGCGCCCCCGGCTCTTGGAGGCGCCCCGCGATGTCGTTCTCGATCTACTCTTCGAAATCTCCATCTCTTGTTTCGAACGCTAGGATCATCCCCTTCCGAAATTAAAAAATCGTGGCTTCGCATTTTAATGACGCCAGATGTAACTGTTATATCGACTGTACAGATCATGGCGTATATTGCGAAACGACACGCAGGATACGCGAGCGGAGATCTATGTTGCATTCTGCAACGCAGATGACAGCGAGTTTCCGCTCAGTGGTTCTTTTCGAATGCTGATCAGTTACGGCCGGGTGCTGTTGTGCGCGCGCCGGGCGTCGGCGGCCGAGAAAGGAAACGCCGTCCTGTCGCCGAGCCCCGCGACGATGCCGCCGCGTCCCTCTCCCGAGCCGGGAGAGGGTGCCGGCAGGCGGGTGAGGGAGCCGTCGGGCGCAGACGTTGGCATTCGCCATTGGGTGCGGACGCTGGGGCCCGTCATTCCCTCATCCCGCTGGCGCGACCTTCTCCCGACTCGGGAGAAGGAGGAGGCTTTGCGGCCTCCGCCTCCTTCGATGCGGGAGAAGCAGTACGACGGGAGAGGAGAGGCGCCCTTCCTCTCCCCAGCGGGGAGAGGGTGGCCGCGAAGCGGCCGGGTGAGAGGCATGCGGCGGTGGAGATGATCTACGGCCGTTCGGCTTCGCCGACCCCTCATCGCCTGCCGGCACTTCTCCCCGCAGGGGAGAAGAAGGCGGCGGGGCGGCTTCGTCATCTCAAGCACCGCAGAAGCGGCCGATGCGAGCGAGCGTCAACGGCACCACCGCGTCCCTCTCCCGGGCCGGGAGAGGGTGCCGGCAGGCGGGTGAGGGAGCCGTAGGGCACAGGCGGTGGCATTCGCCCTGGGGTGCGGACGCTGGCGCTCTATGGCTCCCTCATCCCGCTGCCGCGACCTTCTCCCGACTCGGGAGAAGGAAGAGGCTGCACGGCCTCAGCCTTTTTAGGCGAGGGCGAAGCAAGACAGCGGTAGAAGGAAGTGCGCCCTTTCCTCTCACCAGCGAGGAGAGCGTGGCCCGTAGGGCCGGGTGAGGGACATGCGGCTGTGGAGATCGTCCAGAGCCGCGCGGCTTTGCCGACCCCTCATCGCCTGCCGGCACTTCTCCCCGCTGGGGAGAAGAAGGCGGCGGCGCGGCTTGGTCCCTCGAACCGCCACCACGGAACTCGGCCGACACCTCATCACAGCACTACGCCGTTGTCAGCAGACAACGCCGCCGCCTTACGCACGACCCCCGGATTCGTTCCCCCTCCCCCGCGAAAGAACCTGTGTGCAATCTTTTCCGAAACTCGTGCATTAACAGGCGGTAAAGCGCCACTCTTGCGACTCGGTGCGAATCGTGACCATTAATTAAGACGGAAATGGAGCGTCTGACGCTCGTATTCCGTCTGGAATCCCGAAGGTCCGATGCCCGCGCCGCAAACCGCCTCGATCCAAACCGGCATTTCCGCCAGCGGGCGCATCGCTCGCCACGCGGAGATTCTGTCGGCCCAGCTCCGCATGATGCGCGACGCGATGTTTCCGCCGACCGCGCAGAAGACGCTGCGCAGTTTTTCCTCCGGCGAGGTGGCGCGTTTCGTCGGCGTGTCAGACGGTTACCTCCGCCAGCTCTCGCTCGACGGGCTCGGCCCGGTGCCCAACTTATCCCCGGGCGGTCGGCGCTCCTATAGTCTCGCGCAGATGAACGATCTGCGCCAATTCCTCGCTTCGCATCGGCCCAAGGAGGCCCTCACCTTTCTGCCGCGCCGCCGCGCGCATGAAAAGCTGCAAGTGCTGCTTGCAGGGCTATCGCGTCTTGGCGATCGATCTCGATCCCCAGGCTTCGCTCTCCGCCAGGCGCGGCGGCCGATGCGCGAGGTGGTGCGGCCGACCTATTTCGACGGCACGCCATGATGCAGGGTGGGCGGGGCCGCGACGTGTTCTTCCGCCGCGTCGCCGGCGCGATCGAGTCGGGGCGCTGAACGCGGCGACGGCCATGCTGGTGACCATCCATCCGCAGATGGTCGACATCGCCTCGATGAGCCAGTTCCTGCTGATGACCGCCGATCTGATGTCGGTGATCGAGGAGGCGGGCGGCCAACTCGATCTCGACTTCGTGCGTTATGTCGTGACGCGGCACGACCCGAACGACGTGCCGGAGGCGCAGATCGTCGCGTTGCTGCGCGGGCTCTTCGCCGAGGATGTCCTGGCGGCGACCGCCTGGAAATCGACGGCCATCGCCAATGCCGGCCTCACCAAGCAGTCGCTCTACGAGCTCGACCGCGGCTCGGTGGGCCGCGCCGCCTATGACCGGGCGCTGGAAAGCATGAACGCGGTGAATGGCGAGATCGAAGGGCTCGTCGGAAAGGTCTGGGGTCGATGAGCAAGCGGTCGAAATCGCTCGCCTCGATCTTCGCGGCGCGTCCGGCGGAGGGGGAGTTGTCCGCAGACAACGCGGCGCGGGTGCCGCGCGTCTCCGCCGGCTCGGTGCGCTCGATGAAGGAGAGCTTCAGCCAGGTCGAGCGCGAGAACGAGGCCTTGCGCCAGAGCCTCGCCGAAGGCTCGCAGATCGTCGAGGTCGATCCCTTCCTCATCGACCCCTCGCCCTTCGCCGACCGGTTTCCAGACGACGAGAATTCCGAGGCCTTCGAGGCGCTGAAGGCCTCGATCGCCGAGAACGGCCAGGAGATCCCGGTGCTGCTGCGCGTCCATCCGCTGGATGCCGCGCGCTACCAGACCGCCTTCGGCCATCGCCGGGTGCGCGCGGCGCGGGCGCTGGCGCGGCCGGTGCGGGCCGTGGTGCGGGCGCTGGACGACGAGGCGCTGGCCGTGGCGCAGGGGCTGGAAAATTCCGCCCGGCAGGACCTTACCTTCATCGAGCGCGCGGTCTTCGCGGCGCGGCTGGAGGATAGCGGCCGCAGCCGGCACGTGATCCAGCAGGCGCTCAGCGTCGACAAGGCGGAGGCCTCGAAGCTGATTGCCATCGCGCGGGGCGTGCCGGAGCGGGTGCTGCGCCATGTCGGGCGGGCGCCGAAGATCGGGCGCGGCCGCTGGCTGGCCTTGGCCGAGGCGCTGAAGGACCCGCAGGCGCGGGCCCGGATCGAGCGCCGCATGGCGGATCTCGACCGCGTCCCGGCGGAGTCCGACGCGCGCTTCACGGCGCTGCTCGCCGCCGCGAGCGCGACCAAAGCCGCCCCGCCGACGGAACGCTCCGTCATCGCCCATTCCGGCCGTCGCATCGCTTCGCTGATTGCGGGCGATCGCGACGCGCGCTTCGTCATCGACCGGGATCTCGGTCCGTCCTTCGCCGAATTCCTCGCCGCGCGGCTGCCCGCGCTCTACGAGGATTACACGGCGCGGATGGGCGAGGGGCCGGAGCAGGAATGACCGGGCGCCGGGCGTATCCCGCCCGGCTCTCGGCCGGAGCCCTTCGGGCTCGATCACGTCACCGTCGCCGGGCTTTCTGAGGAAGAGCCGGGGACTTCAGCAGAGGAGCCGACAGGCAAAAGAAAAAGGCCCCCGAAACTCACGTCCCGGAAGCCTTCTCGTCGTCTAGCAACCCGAGAATCGCATTTCCGCTTCAGCTTTGCAAGCCTGGGACGCCCATTCGGCGAGCGGATTTCTTTGCCTCGATGAAGGGCAAGGACATGGCGATGCATATCTCGGAGCCGGCGCTCCGGGCGCCGGACCCTCGCGTCCGTCGTCAACAGGCTGGTGGGCCTTTGGGCCCGATCGCGCGCATGCATGCCGTCCGGCATGCGGGGCCTGCCAGCGCGCGTCCCGATCTCTGCTCATCCTCGCTTCGGTTCGACGCGGCCCCTGAGGCGGCGCGGGCAGGCGAGGCGCGTCGCGCCTCGACCCGTCGCCCGTGCTCTCACCCAGCGGCCGTGAACCTCATCGGCTGGAAGGGGCGCCGCCTGGGCGCGCGCCGCCCGCCGCCGCTTCGCATCAACAGGGAGACGCCATAGGCAAAGAAAAAGGCCCCGAAGCGGGAGCCGCCGGAGCCTCGTTCTGATCTGCTTGGTCGCGGTCAGACTTAAGCTCCTCCGATCTCATCGTCAAGTGACAACGCGGCTTTCCGCCACGGGCTCGCTTTGCCTCGCGCAAGGACGGCACCATGGTGGCAGATCGATATCGCACGCCCATCGGCGTGCCACGGCCGACGCTTGCCTCGCGGGACGGGGAGGGCGCGGGAGCGGATCTGCTCAGCCTTCTGCCGGCGCCCGACCTCGCGCCGCATCCGGATTTCGCGGCCCGCGTCGCGATCTGGCGGATGCAGGCCGACGGGCTGATCTCGCTCGCCGAGGCGCAGCGGCGCTCGGCCAATATCGGCCGCGCGGCGGCGGTGCGGGAGGCGCGGCGCCTTGCCCCCGCCCGGCCGCGCCACACGCGTGCCGAACCGAACCAGAGCCGGCAATATGCCCGCGACATGGCGACGACGGCGGCGCGCGACGACCGCCTGACGCCGAATGCCAAGGCCTTCCTCCAGGTGCTGCGCGCCCGCTGCGGCAAGGGGCGGGAGACGACCATCACCAAGGGCACCGCCGGCAACATCATGGCGCGCTCCACCCGCACCATTCGCCGCTATCTCGTCGATCTGGTGCGCTTCGGCTATGTGGAGCTGGCGATCGCCAAGAATGCGCGCGGCCTGCATCTCGGCCTGACGATCCGCCTCACCGAACGCGTGCTGCCCTTCTACGAGGAGGCGAAGGGCCTCGCGCGCTGGCTCGCCGAAACGCCCGCCGCCCTGTTCCGCCCCTTCGCCGGCAAGGCGCTTGGGTTGGATAGGGTGACACTTCTGTCATCCAAAAACCAAACCCAAACCATCCATCCTCCAGAGTCCTCCAGACCCATGGCCAGAAGCCGACAAGCGGCTTCTGAAAAGCTTTGGAAAAGAGGAGGAGCAAGTTCCATGCCCGATTCCTGAGGCGCGTCCAGGGCCCGTTCTGGCGATTTTCGCCCTGTCTTCGGCAGGCGCGGGGCGGAGCCATGGTCCAGATCCGTCGCGGCTCCCGCTCATCCGTTCCTCCCGGTTGCCGCGATCCGCAGCATGGACCGAGTAGAGTAAATGAAGCGCTACCGACGGGTAAATCTTCGCTTCAACATAGTTCGACACGCTCGTTTAAAGCTTCGGCGGCATCATGCATCTCGAAGGTTGTCCGGGGCCGTTGTTGACGGGCGTCGGGCGAAACCTCAGCCATGCCATCGCGGTTTGTTCGGAGAACCTTGATGAATCAGCCACCGCCTCTGTCGTCCTCGCCCCGGCTCGACTTGCCGGCGATCCTCGACATCAAGGCCGCGGCATCCTTGCACGAGGCGGTGCTCGCCCGGCGCGGCGCCGATCTCGTGCTCGACGCCTCGCAGGTGCAGCGCCTCGGCGGCCAATGCCTCCAGATCCTCTGCGGCGCGGTCGCCGCCTGGCAGGACGAGGGCCGCGCGGTCACGATTGCGGCGCCGTCGCGCAATTTCGAGGAAGGGCTCGCCCTTCTCGGCTTCACCATTCAATCGCTCACCGGCAAGGACGCCGTACAATGACGATGACCATTCTGACGGTCGATGATTCCCGCACGATGCGGCAGATGCTGTTTCAGGCTCTGAACGGGGCGGGGTTCAACGTGGTGCAGGCCGAGGACGGCGTGCATGGCCTGGAAGTGCTGGACGGCATGGACCTGCCGGACGTGATCGTGACGGACGTCAACATGCCGCGCATGGACGGGCTGGAATTCATCGAGCATGTGCGCGCCGATGCCGAGCGCCGCGCCATCCCCATCCTGGTGCTGACCACCGAAAGCGACGCCGAGAAGAAGGCTCGCGCCCGCCGCGCCGGCGCCACCGGCTGGATCGTCAAGCCCTTCGACCCCGTCAAGCTCGTCGACGCCATCAACCGCGTCGCCGCCTGAGCCGCAAGCCGACCGAGCAGCCAAGGAACTTTCGCATGGATGCGATGGCCGAAATCCGGCAGACCTTCTTCGAGGAATGCGCCGAGGGCTTGCGCGAACTGGACGCGAGCCTGCTAGCGATCGGCGGGGGCGACCGCAGCCTCGACACGGCCAATGTCGCCTTTCGCGCCGTCCATTCGATCAAGGGCGGCGGCGGCGCCTTCCATTTCGACGATCTCGTGCATTTCGCCCATCTGTTCGAGGCGATGCTGGACGAGATCCGCAACGAGCGGCTGGAGCCGAGCGCGCCGGTGCTCGATCTGGCGCAGCGCTCGGCCCGGCAGCTCGCCGATCTCGTCGCCGCCGCGCGCGACCGGGACCGGATGATGGGCCTCGTCGAGGAACTGAAGGCCTATTCCGGCGAGAAGGGCGCGGCCATCGCCCGCTTCTGGTCGGGCGGCAGCGCGCCGGAAGGCGACGACGGCATGGAGGGGCTGGAATTCGTGCCGGTCGAGATCGACCTGTCGGACGTCTTCGGCGCCCTGCCGGAAACCACCTATCGCATCACCTTCCGGCCCCAGCCGGAACTCTACCAGAAGGCCAACGAGGCGGCGCGGCTCATCCGCGACTGTCTGGCGCTCGGCACGGGCAGCGTCCGCTGCGACACGGGGGACCTGCCGCCGCTCGCCGAGATCGAGCCGGAAGGCGCCTATTTCACCTGGACGATCGAGCTGACGACGCGCTCCAGCGAAGCCGATATCCGCGCCGTCTTCGAATTCGCCGAATGGGATTGCGAGCTCGCCGTCGAGGCGATGCCGGAGGAGACGGGGGAGGGCGCGCCCTCGCTCGACGCCGCCTTCGCCTCGCTGCTCATGCAGATCCAGTCCGAACCCGGCGCGGAATTCGTTCCCGACGAGGAGGAACCGGCGGTGGAACCGGCTTGAGGCGGTCGCGCCGCATCGCTTCCGCCCCGCCGCCGGGGCGGCGGCTCGAAACTTTCGAGAAACCCAAGGTGAACGCTGGCTCGGACGATCGCTTCGGCGGGTGCGGGCAGAGCGGAACAAGAAGATCAGAGGAAATCCGACCATGAGCCTCAGGGCACAATTGAAGGTCATGATCGTCGACGACCAGCGCACCAGCCGCATGCTGATCCGCGACGCCCTCGACCAGCTCGGCATCCGCAACATCGTCACCGCCGAAGACGGTGAACAGGCCCTCAAATCCATGATGGCCTCGCCCTGCCATATCGTCATCTCCGACTTCAACATGCCGAAACTCGACGGCCTCCAGCTCCTCCAGGCCATCCGCTCCTACGCGCCCACCAAAAAGGTGCCTTTCATCATCCTTTCGGGCCGCGGCAACAAGGAGCTCGTCCAGAAGGCCGCCGCCCTCGGCGTCAACAACTTCCTGGTGAAACCCATCACCGTTCCCGTCCTCCAGAAGACGATCGAAGCGGTCGTCGGGCGGCTCTGACGGCGCCTGAATCTTCGCAAGTCCGGCCCTGCCTCGCCGCTTCGCACCGCCTCGCCAGTTCGTCATCCCGGCCTTGCGCCGGGATCCATTCCAAGCCGGTCGCGTCAGGCCGGGAGCGTGGCGGACGAAGGTCGGTCTCTAATATAACCCAGGCGGTTCGGCCGAGGCATGGATCCCGGCTCGGGGCCGGGATGACGACGCGGAAACGGGGGTGCCGAGGACTGCAGGCATGGCCGCAGCGATGCGAGGCACTGTATGGCGCGCTGCGTCCATCGCTGGACGCAAGACCGTCGAATCTTTGCCGAGGATATAGTGTCTCGGCCCGTCCTATAGTTAGATAATACTGAAGGACGACTTGCGGCGGCGCTCGCGGATCGTCACGGGGCCGGCGGCTCGGCCGGGCGGCGGTCGAAGATGCGGCCGCTGCTGAAGCGGTGGTCGGGGTCGAGCATGTCCTTCAGGCCGCGCATCAGGTCGAGCGTCACGGGGTCGATCCGCGCCATCAGCGCGCGCTTCTTCGACCGGCCGATGCCGTGCTCGGCGCTGATCGAGCCGGCGAAGCGGTCGACCGCCGTGAAGATCACCTCCTCGGCCTCGGCGAACAGGCGCTTGCGCGCCTCTCTCGACCAGTCGGCGGGCGGCACGACGTTGAGGTGGATATTGCCGTCGCCGACATGGCCGTAGGTGATCGGCCGCCCCTCCGGCAGGCTGCCGGCGAGTTCGGCGAGGACGCTGTCCAGAAAGGCCGGGATCGCGGCGATCGGCACGGAGACGTCGGTGCGGTAATAGGGGCCGCCCCGGCTCTGCGCCTCGACCATCGCCTCGCGATAGAACCAGAGCCTGTCCGCCTGGGCGCGGCTGGTGGCGATCGTGCCGTCGAGAAGATGCTCGCCCGCCTCCTCCAGCGCCCGTTCGAGAACGGCGCGCAGATCGACGCTGCCGCCGGCGGCAAGCTCCATCAGCACATAGACCGGACAGCGGGTCTCCAGCGGATCGCCGAGCTCCGGGCGGTGGGCGAGGGCGAGATCCAGCCCGTCGCGCAGGATCAGTTCGAAGGCGGACAGCAGATCGCTGCAGCTGCGCCGCGCCCTCGCATAGAGCGCCATCGCCTCCTCGACGCTGGCAAGGCCGATCAGCGCCGTCTCGACCTGCGTCGGCTTCGGAAACAGCTTCAGCGCGGCGGCGGTGACGATGCCGAGCGTGCCTTCCGCGCCGATGAAGAGCTGCTTCAGGTCGTAGCCGCGATTGTCCTTCCGCAGCGTGCGCAGCCCGTTCCAGATCCGCCCGTCCGGCAGCACCACTTCGAGCCCGAGCACGAGGTCGCGCGTCATGCCGTAGCGCAGCACGTTGAAGCCGCCGGCATTGGTCGAGACATTGCCGCCGATGCGGCAGGAGCCCTGCGCGCCGAAGGTGATGGGCAGGAGGAGATCGGCGGCATCCGCCGCCTGCTTGGCCGTTTCCAGGACGCAGCCCGCCTCCACCACCATCGTATAGCCGATGGGATCGAGGCTGCGCACCGCGCTCATCCGGTCGAGCGAGACGACGACTTCCGGCGGCGCCTCGCCCGGCACCGCCGCGCCGACGAGGCCGGTGAGACCCCCCTGCGGCACGAGGCCGAGGCCGAGCGCGGCGCAGCGGCGGACGAGCGCCGCGAGCTCCTCCGCCGAGCGCGGCCGCGCGACGGCGAAGCTCGTGCCGGCATAGTCGCCCGTCCGGTCGCGGCCATAGCCGGCGGCAAGATCGGGATCGGCGACGAGGAAGTCGGCCGGAAAGCCGGCGGCCAGCTCGGCGAGCGAGGGGAGGGGGGAAAGGGAGGAACTCATCGCGTCAGGCCCTGTCTGCGGCGGCAAGCCGGATTTCCGACCCGATGCGGGCAGGAACGAGCCGGGCGCCGAGACCGGGCTCGGCCGCCTTCGCCTCGATCTCCGGCAGGGACCGCGTGTTGAAGGCGAAGAGGCCATGATGATGGGCGATCATGGCCGGAATGCCGACGGCGCCCGTCAGCGCCAGCGCCTCGTCCAGCGTCAGATTGCCGGCGATGCCTTGCGCGGCGAGGGCGGCGGAGCGGCCGTTGACGGGCAGAAGCGCCAGATCGGCGCGGAGCGCCCGCACCTCCTCGACCTGGCCGGGAAAGGGCACCGTGTCGCCGGAATGGAAGAGGGTGAGCGGCGCGCGGGCCGGATGCGCGAAGGAAAGGCCGTAGCCGAGAAAGCGGTGATGGCCTTCCGCGTCGCGCTCCAGCGTCTCGTGCGCGGCGCGCGTCGCCGTCACTACGAGGCCGGGCAGCGGCTCTGTCTTCTCGCCGGCCTCCATCGCGATCAGCCGTTCGGGCGAGACGCCCGCCCGGCGCATCGCCTCCGCCGCGCTCGCCTTCGGCACGACGAAGCGCAGGCCCGGCAGGCGGGCGGCGAGGGGGGCGAGCGTGCCGGGGTCCATATGGTCGGTATGGTGATGGGTGACGATGACGAGATCGACGGCGCCGAGCGCCTCCGGCTCGATCGGCGCCGGCATCAGCCGTTCGTGCGGCGTCGCGCGGCCGCGATATTTCTCGGCCAGCGTGTCGGAGAGATAGGGATCGATCAGCAGCCGGTGGCGCCCGGCCTGGATGAGGAATCCGGCCTGCCCGAGCCAGTGCAGCACGACATCGGCGCCGCTGTCGGCGACGAGGCGCTCGGCCAGCGGCGCCGCGACGCGCGTTTCGGTGAGACTGGCCGCCACGGCGCTCAGGCCGCCTTGCCGAGATCGTCGGCGATGCGGGAGATGGCGTCGAAATCCGGCCCGGCGGTCGGGATGTCGATGGCGAAGACCTCGGCGATCACCCGCGTCCAGCCATGGATGAAATAGACCCAGCCGTTCTCCACTTGGAGGTCGCTTGCGTCCGCCTGCGCTCTCGCCTGATCGAGAAAGACGAGATCGCCGCGATAGTTGAGGTCCCAGGCGATGCCGCCGTTCGGAAAGCGGGCGGCCTCCGTCAGCGGCGAGCCCGGCGCGTCCTTGCCGAGGCCGGTGGCGTTGACGGTGAGCGAGCCGGGCTTCAGCCCCCCGACCAGCGCGTCGTTGGTCACCGGCGTCTCGGCGAGCACATAGTGGATCGGCACGCCCGGCGGCAGCGCGGCATGGAGGCGGCGGATCTCGGCGAGCCGCTCCGGATCGCGGTCGGAGACGGTGATGCGCGAGGGGCGGTTCGCGCCGCGTTCCAGCCGCGTCAGGGCCCAGACGATGGCGATGGTCGAGCCGCCGGCGCCGATGGAGAGAAGCTCCGCCCCCGTCTGCGCGAAATGGTCCGGCGGCAGGAAGGCGTCAAGCGCGAGGCCGGAGGTGATCGGGTCCTTGGCATGGCAGACGAGCCGGCCCTGGCGCTTCGACAGGCAGCTCGTCTCGTCCATGGCGGCGGCCAGCGGGTCGATCTCGTCGAAGAGGTCGCGGCAGGCCTTGAAGAGGTCGATCTTGTGCGTCGTCACAAGCGCGCCGAGCGACAGGGGATCGGCCTTGATGAAGGCGACGGCCTCGCGATAGGCGGCGGGATCGGCATGGAGCGGGAAGTCCAGGCCCTTGATCACCGCCTCGCCGAGGCCGAGATGGCGCGCCCAGGCGGGAAAGACCCGCATGATCGAACTCTTCGCCGTGGTCACGCCGATGAAGTAGAAGGTCGGCCGCGTGGCGGGCTCCAGGGTCACGGGCATCGTCCGGTCAGGCGGCGGTGGCGAAGACGCGCTCGACTTCGGCGGCGTCGCGCGGGCGATAGGCGGCATTGTCCACCGCGCGCCAGCCCGTCGCCCCGTCCGCCACGATGCGCTGGCGCATGCCGCCGGCGCGGGCGATGATGTCGTAGTCCTGGCCGGAATCGGCCGGATAGGCGAAGGTCATCACCAGATCCTCCGCGCCGACATTCACCGAGCGGTGGATCCAGTAGGGCGGCACGTAGCAGACGGTCTTCGGGCCGATCTCGACGATGCGGATCTCGCCGTCCGGCGATTCCAGGAGCATCAGGCCCGCGCCGCTTTCGCCGTAATAGATCTCGGGCCGGTTGGCGACGGCATGGATATGGCCGCGCGTGACGAAATATTCCTCGCCCACCCGGCCGGGCGCCATGCGGGTGATGCCGAAGATCATGTCGCCCGCCCCGAGCGTCGGCTTCAGGTCCTCCACCGCGTAGACGACCGGGTCGCCGGACGCCAGGAGAGCGGCGAAGGCCGCCTCGTCGGCATAGATGCCGTGAAGGTCCGACAGGCGCTTCTCGTAGCGGCCCGTGCCCCCGGCGAGCCGTCCCTCTTCGATCTCGACGGTACAGCGGACCGGCTCCATGATCGTCACGCTTGATCCTCCCCCAGGCGATGCGGGCGGGCGGACCGAGGTCCGAGCCGCCAATTCCTGTAATTAAACTACACAAAAATCGGCGCTCCGCAACGCGAACGCGCTTACGCGGTGCTTTTTGCGCCGCAGCAACGAATGATCGTGGCGTGCGAGGCAATTTCTTGTAAGTTTAGTACATGATCCGGTGTAGGCCGGCAGGGGGGTGACGATGTTGAAGCTTGCGGATCGCCGCCGCTCCGGCGCGGCCGAGCCGGACATGCGGCCGGTTCGGGGAGGCTGACGCCATGGCGCGCGCCCCCTTGGTGAAGGACCTCACTCTGTCCATCGATGTCGGCACCGGCAGCGTCCGGGCGGCGCTGGTCGATCGCGGCGGCGCGATCCTGGCGCTGGACGCGGTGGAGCAGCAGCAGATCGTGCCGGCCTTCGGCTGGGCCGAGCAGGAGGTGGAGGGCTGGTGGCGCGGCGCGGCGCGGGCCGTGCGCGCGGTGCTGAACCGCGTGCCGGAGGCCGCCGCGCGGATCGAAGCCGTCGCGGCCTGCGGCCAGATGCACGGCACGGTGCTGGTCGATGCCGAGGGCCGCCCGGTGCGGCCGACCGCGCCGCTCTGGAACGACAAGCGCACGGTGGAGCGCGTCGCCGCCTTCGAGGCGACCCATGCCGCACGGGACTATCTGCCGCTCACCGCCAATCCGGCGACGCCCGCCTGGCCGGCCTTCAAGCTCGCCTGGCTGCGCGACGACGATCCGGCCGCCTTCGCGCGCGCGGCCCATGTCCTGATGCCGAAGGACTTCGTCAATCTCCGCCTCACCGGCGAGGTGGCGATGGACCGGGGCGACGCCTCCTGCTCCTTCCTGATGGACGCCGGAAGCGGCGCCTGGTCGGCGGAGCTCGCCGCGCTCTTCGGCCTCGACCGCGCGCTCCTGCCGCCGATCCGCGACGGGCTGGAGATCCTCGGCACCGTGACGCGCGAGGCGGCGCGGGAGACCGGGCTCCTCGAGGGCACGCCGGTGCTGGTCGGCGGCGCCGACTATCCGATGGCGCTCTACGGCTCCGGCGCCTGTCGGCCGGGCCTCGCCTCGGATGTCACCGGCACGTCCTGCATCCTCACCCTCATCGCGAAGGCGCCGCTGCTCGATCCCGAGATCTGCAACGTGGCGACGGTGGAGGGCAATTGGGGGCCCTTCGTGCTGCTGGAGACCGGCGGCGACGGCATGCGCTGGGCGCGCCGGGCGCTCCACGGCAATGCGAGCGGCTACGAGCGGCTGGTGGCGCAGGCGGCCGAGGCCCGGCCCGGCTCCGACGCCCTGTTCTTCCTGCCCTATCTCGCGGGCGAGCGGCTGGGGCGGCACCGCAATGCGCGGGCGCAGTTCTTCGGCCTCGCCGCCGCCCACGGCCTGCCCGAGATGCAGCGCGCGATTCTGGAAGGCGTCGGCTTCGCGGCGGCACGGCATCTGCGCATCATGGAGCGCGCCGCCGGGCGGCCGGTGGAGCGGGTGATCGCGTCGGGCGGCGGCGCCAAGACCGAGCTCTGGCTGCGCATCAAGGCCAGCATCTACGGCGTGCCGATCCTGGTGCCGGAGGAGGCGGAATGCGGCGTCGTCGGCTGCGCCGCGCTCGCCCAGACCGCGACGGGCCGGCACCGCGATCTCGTCGCGGCGGCGGGCGCCCTGGTGCGCCACGGCGCCGAGATCGCCCCGGAGCCTGCCTGGGCCGAGCTCTATGCCCGCATGCAGCCCATCTTCGACCGGCTCTACGCCCAGAGCCAGCCGCTCTACGACGCGCTCGACGCGCTGGCCGCCCCGCGCGGCACGGTGGACGAAGCCGCCCGACCGGACTAGGCAACCCCGCGAAGGGCGGCGGTCACGCCGCGAAACACGGGACGTTCCATGGCCAACCGGGCAGACAGGCGCGCATCGGCGAAGATCGCCCGACAGGCGGTGAAGCGGGCGAGGACGCCGACCGAGAGCGCGATCCTCAAGGCGGCGGCGGCCTTCGCCGCCGGCGACGACGGCGCCCGCACGCTCGGCGCCAGCCTGTCGCGCCCGGATTTCGACGCCGCCTGGCGGCGCCTCGCCGACGATCTCCACGACATCCTGGAAGACGCCTATGTCGATTTCCGCACCGAGGCCTATGCCGAGGCCGGGCTCGGCGGTCTGACGCTCGCCTCCGCCCCGGGCGGCGCCGGCGAGGCCTGGGGGACGCGGCTGTTCCTCTGCCCGCTGGCCGGGGCGCCGGCGGCCGTCGCCGCCTTCGCGGGCGATCCGGCGGAGACCGGCCGGCTCGCGGCGTCGCTGCACGAGTCCGGCGTCGTCGCCGAACGGGGAACCTGCCTCGTCCTGCCGCGTCTCCTGCCGTTCTCCGGCTTCGCGCCGGACGAGGTGGGGCCGGGGCGCGTCCGCGCCCTGCATGACGCCCTCGCCGAGATCCTCGCCGCGACGCTGTCCGGCGCGGCGGCCCCCTCGGGCGAGTCCGTGCCCGCCGTTCTTTCGGCGCTTTGCGACGAACGGTCGGACGCGCCGGGCGCCATCGCCTTCGGCGCCCTCGTCGGCATCGAGCTGGTGCCGCCGCCGCGCGCCAGCAGGGACGAGGCAACGGAGGAGGAGCTGGAGGCCGAGGCGATGGCGCGCGCCGCCGCCCTCGATTCCTGGTCCGATTCCTATGCGGACGGGCTCGCCGATCTGGCGCTCGGCGCGCCGCTCGACTGGCCGGCCTCGGCCTCGGCCCTCGCCTGGGAGATGATCCGCCTGCCGCTGACCGCCGCGCTCCTCCCGCGCGGCGCGCCGGAGGGGCGGCCCGACATCCTCCACTGGACGACGACGGAGGACGGCCGGCTCGTCGCCTCGGCGGTCTGGGGAGAGGTCGCGGTCGGGCCGTTCTCGGCCCCGGCGGATCTCGTCTGGCTGGATGCCGACGAGTTCTTCGGCCGGGCGGAGGCCTGCGCCGAGCGCCTTCTCGACCACGAGGACGAAGCCGAGGTGCTGGCGCCGCTCCTCGGCGCCGCCTGACCGCCTCCGGGCGCGACGCCGAGGCTCCGGACTTTGCAAGGGTCCGGGGCGCGCGGCCGGGTCAAGCCGTCGCGCCGCTTCGTCATCCCGGCGCGGAGAACCCGCGACGGCGCGCGATCAGCCGAGCTCGGTCTTGAGATCGGCGAGCAGCTTCAGATGCTCCTTGATCTGGCCGCGCGCGAGCTTCGTGACGTTCAGATGCTCGCGGTTCTTGCCGACCTTCAGATAGTCCTCCTGGATGGCGAGAAGCTTCTGGTGGCCTTCGGTCTGGGCCGTCACATACATGGTGGAGAATTCCTTGCCCGAGAGCTTGTCCAGCTTCTCGACCATCTGCCGGCCCTCGGCATCCAGCATCTCCATCACCTCGGCGTCGGTCGGCTTGGCGACCTCGCCCTTGGCGGCGCTCTCGTCCATCTTCATGGATTTCAGGATGTCGGCGATGGTCTCCTGCTCGGCGACCTCGAACATGGCGAATTCCGCCACCTTCGGCCCCGTCTCCTTCTTCGCCGCGATGCGGCTGGTGGCCAGCGACAGGGCGCCGACCTTCATGGTCATCATCGAATGCTTCGTCTCGGCCTCGCCCATCTTTTCGGGATCGGTCGTCTTGGCGGTTTCCTGCGCGAAGGCCGAGCCGGCGACGAGGACGGCGGATATGGCGATGGCGGACGAAAGCATCTGGCGGCGGTGCATGGGAGCCTCCCGAATTCGAACCGGAGCGGTTCATCAAGGAAGCGGGAGAAAGGGCGGAGACGTTGCGGATCGATCGTCCGGCGCGCGGCGATTGGGTAGCCGTCTCATGCGGGTTCCCGCGCCGGCAGGCCCGGCGGCCTTTCCGGGCCGGCGCCGCGACACTCTGTAGCGACCTCGGCGAAGGGTCGCGGCGCGTGCCCGCCGCCGAACGACAGGCACGACGCCAATTCCCGCGCCTTGCCCGAGGCCGGGCCCGGCCGGGCGGTGGACTCGTCTCCCCAAACGATTCATAGGCAAGGCGCGCCCGCCCGAAGAGCGAACCGGCCAGGAGGCGGGCATCTGCGGAGGAATTCCATGCGACTGCCCCTGACACTCGTTTCCGGCGTGGCGGCCCTCGTTCTCGGCACGGCCGCGCAGGCGGAGGATCTGCGGATCGCCGTCGCCGGCCCGCTGACCGGCCCGCTCGCCGCGCTCGGCGACCAGTTCAAGCAGGGCGCCGAGGCGGCGGCCGCCGAGATCAACGCCAAGGGCGGCGTGATGGGCCGCCAGATCAGCCTTCAGATGGAGGACGACGTCTGCGATCCGAAGCAGGCCGTGTCGGTCGCCAACCGCATCATCAGCGAAGGCATCATGTTCATCGACGGCCATGCCTGCTCGGGCTCCAGCATTCCGGCGGCGGCCGTCTATGCCGATGGCGGCGCCCTGATGATGACGCCCGCCTCCTCCAACCCGAAGCTGACCGACACCGCCGCCGAGAGCGGCTGGCCGACCATCATGCGCCTCTATATCCGCGACGACGCCCAGGGCGACTTCATCGGCCCCTGGATCGCCAAGACCTATGCCGGCAAGAATATCGTGATTCTGCACGACAAGTCCGCCTATGGGCAGGGCATCGCCGAGGCGGTGCGCAGGAGCATGAACGCCAACGGCCTGAAGGAGGTCAGCTTCGAGGGCCTCAATGCCGGCGAGAAGGACTATTCCGCGCTCGTCACCAAGCTGAAGACGCTCAAGGCGGACGTGGTCTATTTCGGCGGTTATCACCCGGAAGCCGGCCTGATCCTGCGGCAGGCCGCCGAGCGGGACACGAAGTTCCAGATGATCATGCCGGATTCCATCGCGACGCCCGAATTCTGGCAGGTGGCCGGCGCGGCGGGCGAGGGCACGCTCTTCGTCTTCCCGGCCGATCCCCAGGGCCGGCCGGAGGCCAAGGCGGCCGTGGAGAAGATCAAGGCCGGCGGCTTCTCGCCCGAGGGCTTCACCCTCTTCTCCTATTCGGTGATCCAGGCCTTCGCCGCCGGCATCGAGCGCGCGCAGTCCGACGACCCGGCCAAGGTCGCCGAGGCGCTGAAGAACGGCCAGCCGATCGACACGGTCGTCGGCCCGGTCATCTTCAACGAGAAGGGCGACCTGAAGAATGCCAGCTACGACATCAACCGCTGGCACGACGGAAAATATTCGGCGATCCCGCAATAACGGATCGCACTGCCACGCGCCCGGGCCGGGCCTTCACCGGCCCGGGCCTTTCGCGGCGCCGCGGCCTCTGAAGAGGCGCAGGCCGCGACCTAGCGCCGCGTTCCGTCCCGCCGGTGCCGCAATTCGGAGAGGCGCAGCTTCATGACGCGCGCCATGTCGCGAAAGCCCCGCAGGATGGAATGCCCGGCCTCCGTCGCGGCCGGATTGCCGCCTTTTTCCAGCTCCGCCAGCCGTTCCTCATGCCGTTCGACATTGGCCTCGGCCTCCTGAAGGCGGCGCTCGGCCTTCTCGATCTTCGTTTCGGATGGCATCGCTCGGTCGTTCCTTAGGTCCGGGAGCCCGTCGCGCAGCCAAGGGAGGCCTTCGCGCGTTGATCGCCCGAAGGAGAGATCGCGACATGCCTCCGTTGACGTTCCATCGCAGTTCCAATGGCGACGACTGGCTCCTCCTGCGGGAGGAGGGGTCGGAGGGCATGATGGTGCGCCACCGCGCGAATGCAGCCTCGGGCGGCCAGGAAACTCTGTTGCCGGTGCAGGAATTTATTCAAAGAAACCCCGGCAGTCCCGAGGTCCAGGCCTTGAAGGCGATCCTGGACAAGGGGAGCGCGCCGGACGTCTGAGACAGGCGCGCGTTCGCGGAGACCCGACCTCTTCGAGGACGCGGTGTCACGGCGGAGGTCGCCGACAAGGGTCGCAGTCGACCGCGATCGGAATGCCTGCTGACAACGGGCCCCGCTAGTGTTATATTTCTGATACTTGCCGGTGGGGGTTTAGCAATGGCCGTCGCGCATCTCCGCCGCTCGGGCGGATCCCGGATCATGACGATGCCCGCATCCGTCGTCGAAAAAGCCGAACGGAGCGGCTTCCTGTTGGATGCGGCCTTGGACGTCGAGTTCGACGAGGCGGCGAAGACGATCGTCATCGTCTCTCGGAAGCCCCGCTACAGGCTCGAGGATCTCCTGGCGCAATGCGATCCGGAGGCGCCGGTCGGCGCGGAGGATCAGGCTTGGTACGACGACGGACCGATGGGGGCCGAGGACGTCTGAGCGATGAAGCGCGGCGAGATCTGGCATGTCGACCTGAATCCGATCAAGGGGACGGAACAGGCGGGACGACGGTTCGTCATCATCGTTTCGGCCGATGCCTTCAACGCGGCGATGCGGCGCCCCCTGGTCGTGCCCATCACGCTCGGCGGCAACGCGCCACGAAACGCCGGCTTCGCGGTCTCCTTGATGGGGACGGGACTTCGAACGACGGGCGTCGCTCTCTGCGACCAGGTCCGAGCGCTGGATATCCGGGCGCGGGGCGGCCAATATGTCGAGACCGCTCCCGGCTATATTCTGGACGAGATCGGCGCCAGGATCGCCGCCATCCTCGAATGAGGCCGTCGCGCCTGCGCGCGCACCCGTCCGTCCCGCCGCCTCGGCGCGTCAGGCGGCGAATTTCGCGAGGGTGACCTTCTTCTTTCCCGGCCGCTGCGGATCGGCGTCGAAGGTCGCGCCGCTCTCGGCCTGCTCGGCGATCGCCAAGCCCAGCGTTCCGCCCGCCGCTTCCAGAACGCCGGGCGCGCAGCCGCGCGCGACGACGAGGCCGAGCGGCCGCATATGGGCGCGGGCATAGCAATAGACCGCCAGCGCCGCGCGCTGTCGTTCCGAAAGCTTGGACACCGTCTCGGCGATGCGGGCCTCGTCCGAGCGCAGGAGCAAGGTGAGAAGATCGAGCGGCACCGGGCTGGTCGGCTCGTTCGGGCGGTAGCGGTTCATGGCTCGATCCTGGAAGGGGAGGGCGGTGCAGGGGCGGCGCGTCGCGGAAGACGAGGGGCGGTTCCAACGCATCGATGCCGCTCCTCGCCGCGCGGGCGGAGCCGTCAGACCGGCGCGTGTCCCGGCTGGGGCGCGAGCGTCGGATCGGCGCGGTGCCGGCGGAGCGCCGCCATTCGCGGCAGCGGATCGACGGAGGGCGAAGGCGAGATCCGCTTGCGACGGCCGGCGATCATCAGGGGAAGGCTGGCGAAGCTCGCCAGGCACGCGATCACCATCAGCGGGCCGATGCTCGGATTCTCCTCGACCGCCGTCGTGTAGAACATCAGCCACCATTCGTAGAGGAAGGCCGGCGGCCCGAGCGTGAAGCAGACCGCGCCGATCCAGCCGAGAGTTCGAAAGCTGGTGGTCTCGTAGAGGGTGCCGTCAGGGGCGATTTCGGGATTGCGCATCGCGGGAAGACCGTTCTCGTGTCGTCTGATGCGTAAAACTCGAACGAACCGGCATCGATCCTCATGAGATTTGGGGCTTGCCGGCACCCGGGATGTCTGATCGCGGGCGCGGGCCGCGGCGTCTACTCGGGCCGCCGGGCCGGTGTCTCCGGCACCGTCTCCGGCGACATCCGCCGTTCCGCCCGCCATTTCCCCAGGAGCCGCGAGCGTTCGTAGAGCAGCACCACGACGATCGCGATGGCGAAGGGGATGAGGAGATAGAAGAGCCGGAAGACGAGGAGCGCGGCGAGCACGTCAGCCTCCTCGATATCGGGCATGGCGGTGATGAAGATGATCTCGAACACCCCGAGCCCGCCCGGCGCATGCGACACGAGCGCGGCGGAGAAGGAGGCCAGGAACACCGCGAGCACGGTGACGAAGCTGGGATTGCCGGCTTCCGGCAGCGCGAAATAGATGATCCCGGCGGCGCCGACGAGCTCCAGCGGCGCGGCGAGGAGCTGCCGCGCCATGATGGCGGGACGCGGATATTCGAGCTTGAACTGGCGGATGGCGACGGGGCGGAGATGCAGGATGGACCCCGCCGCATAGAGCGCGACGACGGCGAGAAGCGCCAGCCCGAGCGTCCGGGCGATTGTCGGATTGGTGAGCGCATGCGGCAGCTGGCCTTCGAGCCGGGCCAGGAGAGCGGGATCGTAGGCGAGGGTGAAGCCGCCGAGAAGCAGCGTACCGAGGCCGAAGGTGAAGGAGCAGAGGGCGACCAGCACCGCCACCTGCGCCGCCGAAAGGCCCTTGGCCGAATAGGCCCGGTAGCGCACCAGCGCGCCGGAGAAGACCGAGGCGCCGATATTGTGGGAAAGGGCGTAGGTCGTGAACGAGCAGACGGAGATGAACAGCCAGGAAATATGCCGCACGCCGAGATGCAGGAGCGCGATCCGGTCGTACCAGGCGAGCGCGGCATAGGCGACGAGAGTCGAGGCCGAGGCCAGCAGGAAGCGATGCACCGGGATCGCCGCGAAACTCGCCTTCAGATCGGCGACGGACACGCCTTGCAGCCGATGATAGAGCAGATAGCCCGAGATCGCGACGGCCGCCAATCCGATCAGTGGCCAAAGAAACTCTCGCAACCGCTTCATGCCCATCGCCCCGCTGTCGATCCAACGAGTGGTAGAGGGCGGGCTCGGCAAGATCGATGGCGTTCTTGTAACGACTGCGTGCGAATGGGCGAATGGCGCGTCGCGCGTCGGCGCCCCGATCATTCCATGTCGCGGATGTCGAACCGGACGACCTTGCCGCCGGCGAAGCGGAAGAGATGGCCGACCGTCTTGTCCTTCAGGCCCTTCTCCACGATCGGATGGCCGGCGAGATCGCGGATGGTCTGCCGGACCGCCACAAGGACGGACCCGTCCCCCTCCGCGTCGAAGCGCAGCGGCTCGACATGCGGATCGACGAGCGACCATTGGCGCGTCCAATAGTCCCTGATCCCCGCATGGCCCTCGACATGGCCGCCGTCCATGCCATTGGCCCAGACGACATCCTCCGCCAGGAGGGCGAGGACGCCGTCGAGGTCCTTGGCGTTGAAGCGTTCGTAGAGATGTCGAAGGGTCTCGATCGTCTGGCTCATCCCGTCTGCCTTTCCAAAAACACCGATGCGGCGGGCGGCGGGCGCGATCCTCGCGACGGCGCGAGCCCCAGGGAAAGGCCGTCTTGCCGCACCCGTCCGCCGTGCTATATAGGAACCTATGCATCAAGATAGGCTCCTATGCAAGACCCGGATCGCATCGCCGACGTTCTCGTCACCCCCGGCCACCTCGTCAGCGTCGCGGCGCGCGGCTTCGCCCGTCTCAGCGAAGCGCGCCTGAAGCCGCTCGGCTTCGGGCTGGGCTATCTGCCGGTCCTCGTCGCGCTGGAGGAGGGCGTCGCGACGACGCAGCGCGATCTGGCGCGCTTCGCCAAGATCGAGCAGCCCTCCATGGCGCAGATGCTGGGGCGGATGGAGCGGGACGGACTGATCCGGCGCACGCCCGATCCGGCCGATGGCCGCAGCAGCCGCGTGGCGCTCACCGCCGCCGCCCGGGCGCGGCTGCCGGAGGCCTGCGCGGCCCTCTTCCAGGGCAATCGCGAGGCGCTCGCCGGCTTGTCCGACGCGGAGGCCGCCCGGTTCGTCGCCCTCCTCGAACGCGTCATCGGGAATCTGGACCGCCTCGCCCGCGGCGATGCGGAGCCGGGCTGAGCCGCGGTGCCCGCCAAACGGGCCGAATGCTTCCGGTGGTGGTGCGCGGCGCGTTTTGTCCAACGGATTGAACGACTTCCGCCGCCTCGGCGTCACCTTCGCGATTGACGCTTCGAGACGGGCGTGTTTGCTATTCCTTCCAGTCGCGAATCTCGGGTTATACGCTCATGCCGGTCCTGGCTCGCCTCGAAGGCATCGTGAAGGACTTCGGCGCGATCCGGGCCCTGAACGATGTCTCGTTGGACATCCACGAGGGTGAGGTTCTCGGCCTGATGGGCGACAACGGCGCCGGCAAGTCGACGCTCGTCAAGACGATCGCCGGCAACTTCCTGCCGACGGCCGGCACCTATATGATGGAAGGCAAGGCGCTGCATCTCAGCGGCCCGTCCGATGCGCGCCGCCACGGCATCGAGGTCGTCTATCAGGACCTCGCGCTCTGCGACAATCTCACCGCCGCCGCCAACGTCTTTCTCGGCCGCGAGCTGATGCGGCGCTGGGGCCCGTTCAGGATCATCGACAAGAAGCGGATGAACGCCCGGGCCGACGAGCTCTTCCGCGAGCTGAAGTCGGAGACGCGCCCGGCGGATCTCGTCGCGCGGATGTCGGGCGGCCAGCGCCAGGCCGTCGCCATCGCGAGGACCCGTCTCGCCCGGTCGAAGATCGTGCTGATGGACGAGCCGACGGCCGCCATCAGCGTCCGGCAGGTCGCCGAGGTCCTGGCGCTCATCCGGCGCATGAAGGACCAGGGGCTCGCCGTCATCCTGATCAGCCACCGCATGCCGGACGTCTTCGAGGTCTGCGACCGCGTCGTGGTGATGCGTCGCGGCCGCAAGGTCGCCGACAAGATGATCTCCGAGTCGAGCCCCGAGGAAGTCACCGGTCTCATCACCGGGGCCATCGCGGCCGCCTGAGGAACGGAACCGTCATGACCTCGTCCTCCGATCCGCACGGCATGAATGTCGATCTCCTGACGGCGCCCCGGCACTCGGCGGTGAAGCGTCTCGCGACGTCGCAGGAGGCCTGGATCGCCGTCGCGATCCTGGTGCTCGGCCTTCTCGTCTCGCTGATCTCGCCGAAATTCGCCACCGCCGGCAATCTCCTCAACGTCCTCCAGAACGCCTGCTTCATCGGCATCATGGCGCTCGGCATGACGCCGGTCATCGTCAGCGGCGGCATCGACATCTCGGTCGGCTCGATCCTCGGCCTCTGCGGCATCGTGCTCGGCATCGTGCTCGTCGCCGGCTGGCCGCTGCCGCTGGCGATCCTCGCCGTCCTGGCGCTCGGCGCCCTCTGCGGCGCCTTCAACGGCGCGATCATCGCCTATCTCAAGCTGCCGCCCTTCGTCGTCACATTGGCGGCGCTGTCGATGGGGCGCAGCCTCGCCCTCGTGGTCAGCCAGAACACCGTGTTCTACGAGTTCGGGCCCTGGACGGCCGAGCTCCTGGCGCTCGGCGGCGGCAAGACCTTCGGCCTGCCGAACGTCATCTACGCGCTCGCCCTCGGCATTCTCGTCCTCCACTTCCTTCTGACGAAGACGCGCTGGGGGCGCTATGTCTTCGCCGTCGGCGGCAACGAGAACGCCGCCCGCCTCTGCGGCATCCCGGTGGAGCTGATCAAGGTCTCGGCCTATGCCTTCAGCGGGCTGATGGCCGCGCTGACCTCGATCTTCCTGGTCGGCTGGCTCGGCGCCGTCACCAACGCGCTCGGCACCGGCTACGAGCTCCAGGTCATCGCGGCCACCGTCATCGGCGGCGCCAGCCTCGTCGGCGGCTTCGGCACCGCCATCGGCGCGGCGATCGGCGCGGTGCTGGTCGAGGTCATCCGCAACTCGCTGCTGATCGCGGGCGTGAACCCGTTCTGGCAGGGCTTCTTCGTGGGCAGCTTCATTCTGGGAGCGGTGCTGCTCGAAAGGGTCCGTTCCGCCAGGAAGTGACGGCGGAGGGGACGAATGGAACATCGAACCTGGGGAGGAACACGATGATCACCACACCAAGACTGGCGACGATGGTCGCCGCCGGCTGTCTCGCCGCCGGCGCCCTGGCCGCGCCGGCCAGCGCGGCGGAACGCGAGTTCGCGCTGGTCTTCAAGGTCCTGAACAATGCCTTCAGCCCGCCGATCGATGCCGGCTGCCAGGCCGCCGCCAAGAAGCTCGGCGACGTGAAATGCACCTATATCGGCCCGACCGAATATGACGAGGCGCGCCAGGTCCAGCTCGCGCAGGACGTCATCACGCGCGGCGTCGACGGCATCGGCATCTCCGCCGGCAATCCGAAGGCGATGGCCCGCATCCTGAAGATGGCCAACGACGCGAACATCCCGGTCGTGACCTTCGACACCGACGTCCTGCCCGAGGACGCCAAGCTGAGGGCGACCTATATCGGCACCGACAATTACGAGTTCGGCAAGGTGCTGGCGCAGAAGGTGCTGGAATCGGGCAAGAAGGGCGGCACGGTCTGCATCCAGTCCGGCGCGCCGGCCTCCGAGAATCTCAACGGCCGCATCCAGGGCATCCGCGACACGCTCGCCGGCACGACCAAGGACAAGCCGGCCGGGGCGCTGAAGGACACCAACGGCTGGACCGAGCCCGCCGGCTGCCCGGTCTACAACAACGACGACATCAACCTCGCCGCCCAGCAGGTGCGCGACGTGATGACCAGCCACCCGGATCTCGACGCCTTCGTCGCGGTCGGCGGCTGGGCGCAATACGCGCCCCAGGCCTATACCCAGACGATGGAGCCGCTGAAGGACCGGCTGGACAAGAAGGATCTCGTGGTCGTCTTCGGCGACAATTTCGGTCCGCAGCTGCCGCTTCTCGCCAAGGGGCTCAGCCACTTCAATGTCGGCCAGCGGCCCTATGACATGGGTTACGAGACCATCATGGCGCTCGACAAGCTGACGAAGGGCGGCAAGGTCGAGCCGATGATCATCACCGGCACCGAGGTCTGCACCCCGGAAAACGCCCAGACGACCTGCGGCAAGTCGGCGAACTGACCCAAGGCGCGGCGGGGCCGAGGCCGCCTCGCCCCGCCGCGACATCCCCCGCCGGGCCTCAAGCCGCCGTCCGCGCATAGGAGCCGTCCCGGCCATGCATGTCCTGGTCTTCGACATCGGCGGCACCCATGTCCGCGCGCTCGTCGCCGACGCGGCCGGCGCCGTCGTCGCGAGGGCGGACATGGCGACGGAGCGGTTCCTCGCCGGCGACCCGCTGTCGCTGCTCGCCGACATGGCGCGCGATACGGCGCGGGATCTTCCCGCCGGCCTCGACGGCATCGTCGTCGGCATTCCCGGCATTCTCGACGCCACGCGGCGCGGCATCCTCGAGACGCCGCTCGTCCCGACGCTCCGGATCGAGCATTTCGCCGACGCGCTGGAGGCGCGGTGCGGCGTGCCGGTGATCCTCGACCACGACGCGACCCTCCAGACGCGGGGCGAGGCCCTGCGTGGCGCCGGGGCGGGCTATGGCCGCGTGCTCGGCATCTATTTCGGAACCGGCGTCGGGGCGGCCTTCCTCGACGCGGGCGCGCTGCCGGGCGGTCCCTATCGCATGCAGCTCGGCCATGTCCCGCTGCGCGGGGAGGGGCGGATCGGCACCGGCGGCGCCGTCGATTGCGTCGAGGCCTATGCCTCGGGCCTCGTGCTGCGCGATCTGGCGGCCGGGCATGGCGTCGCGATCGCGGAGGCCTTCACCAGCGACGACGCGCGGCTGCGCGACGCCTTGCGGACCTTCCTCGCCGACCAGGCCTTGTCGATCGCCATGGCGATGAGCTTCGTCGATCCCGAAGTGGTGGTGGTCGGCGGCGGCGTGGTCGAGATGGCGGGCTACCCTTTCGACGCGCTCGCGGCCCTCGTCGACGACAGGCTCTCGCCGGTGATCGGCAAGGGGCGGCGGCCGGTGCGCCGGGCGCGGCTCGGCGCGGATGCCGCCCTCTGGGGCGCCATCGACCTGATCCGCTCGCGCCGCCCGGCCTGAGCGCCGCCGCGCCTCGGCCGGACGCGCCGCCGCCTCATTCGGCCGGGGCGGGCTCCGGCGGGGCGGCGGCGGCCGGCTTGCCGCGCCAGCGGGCGATGCGGCCGTCGATCCAGCGGATCGCGACATAGAAGACCGGGGTCAGGAACAGGCCGAAGATCGTCACGCCGATCATGCCGAAGAACACGGCCGTGCCGAGCGCCTGGCGCATCTCGGCGCCCGGCCCCGTCGCGATCACCAGCGGCACGACGCCGAGGATGAAGGCGAAGGCCGTCATCAGGATCGGGCGGAGCCGCAGGCGGCAGGCCTCCACCACCGCCTCCACCGGGTTCTTGCCGTCGCGGACCTCCGCCTCGCGGGCGAATTCCACGATGAGGATGGCGTTCTTGGCGGCGAGCCCGACGAGCACGATGAGGCCGATCTGCGTCAGGATGTTGTTGTCCATGCCGCGCAGCATCACGCCGACGAGGGCCGAGAGAACCGCCATCGGCACGATCAGCACGATGGCCAGCGGCAGGCTCCAGCTCTCGTATTGCGCGGCGAGCACCAGGAAGACGCAGAGCAGCGACAGGGCGAAGACGAAGATCGCGGTGTCGCCGGTGTTCTTCTGCTGGAAGGCGAGTTCCGTCCATTGGAAGGTCGCGCCCTGCGGCAGCGTCTCGCGGGCGAGGTTCTCCATCTCCTGCAAGGCTTCGCCCGAGGAGACGCCGGGCGCCGCGTTCCCTTGCAGGGGCACCGACGTATACATGTTGTAGCGCTGGACGAGGTTCGGACCGGCCGTCTCCTCCACCCGGACGAGGGTGCCGAGCGGCACCAGCGCGCCGTTGGAGGAGCGCACGCGCAGCTGCTCGATGTCGCGCGGCTCCATGCGGAAGCGCTGGTCGGCCTGGGCGCGCACCTGGTAGACGCGGCCGAAGGCGTTGAAGTCGTTCACATAGGCCGTGCCGAGATTCTGCTGGAGCGTGGCGAAGATATTCTCCACCGGCACGTTCAGGATCTCCGCCTTGCGCCGGTCGATGTCGAGGAAGATCTGCGGCGAGGAGGCGGTGAAGGTCGTGAAGACGCCCTGGAGCTTCGGATCGCCGGCGGCCTTGCCCATCATCTCGCGGCTGGCGGCGAGCACGCGGCCGATCTCGGGCCCGAGCCGCTCCTGCACCTGCATCTTGAAGCCGCCGCTATTGCCGATGCCGCGCACCGGCGGCGGCGGGATCACGATGACGAAGGCCTCCTGGATCGACTGAAGGCGGGCGTTCAGGTCGGCCAGGATCTTGTCGGCCGACAGCCCCTCCTTCACCCGCTCCTCGAAGGGGGCGAGGCCGATGAAGACCGTCGAGGCATTGGTCGCGTTGGTGAAGGTCGCGCCGGAAAAGCCGGCGAAGGCCACGGCATATTGCGCCCCCGGCGTCTCGTGCGCGATCTCGGAGATGCGCCGCGTCACCGCGTCCGAGCGCGACAGCGAGGCGCCGTCCGGCAATTGGGCGACGACGATCAGATAGCCCTGGTCGAGCGAGGGGATGAAGCCCTGCGGCACGCGGTTGCCGACGAAGACGGTGGCCGCGACGAGCCCGGCATAGATCGGCAGGACGATGAGCTTGCGGTTGACGAGGCGCCGGACGCCGCCGGAATAGCCGCTCGCCATCCGGTCGAAGCCGCGGTTGAAGCCGTCCGCCGCGCGGCGGACGAGGCCGGCTCTCCGCCCCGGCGCATGGGCCTCGTGCGGCTTCAGCATCAGCGCGCCGAGGGCCGGCGACAGGGTGATCGAGATGAAGGCCGAGATGAAGGTCGAGATCGCGATGGTCAGCGCGAACTGCCGGTAGAACTGGCCGGAAATGCCGGGAATGAAGGCGGTCGGCACGAAGACCGCGCCGAGCACGAGCGCGATCGCGATCACCGCCGTGCCGACCTCGTCCATCGTCGTATGCGCCGCGTCGCGCGGACTGAGGCCCTCGGCGATGTTGCGCTCGATATTCTCCACCACGACGATCGCGTCGTCGACGACGATGCCGATGGCGAGCACGAAGCCGAAGAGCGTCAGCGTGTTGAGCGAGAAGCCGAGCGCGGCCATCACCGCGCAGGTGCCGATCAGCGAGACCGGGATCGCGATGATCGGGATGAGCGCCGTCCGCCAGCTCTGGAGGAAGACGAGGACGACGAGGACGACGAGGAGCACCGCCTCGCCCAGCGTGTGATAGACGGCGTTGACGGACTCGGAGATGAATTCGGTCGGGTTGTAGACGATGCGATAGTCGATGCCGGGCGGGAAGGAGGCCTTCAGCTCCTCCATCTTGGCGATGATCTCGTCGGCGGCGTTGAGCGCGTTGGTGTTCGGCCGCTGGAAGATGGCGAGCGCCACCGCCTGATTGCCGTCGAGATAGGAATTGGTGACATAGTCCTGCGCGCCGAGTTCGACGCGCGCCACGTCGCGCACCCGCACCAGGCGGCCGTCGTCGGTCGAGCGCACGATGACGTTGCGGAACTCGGCGACGTCGCTGAAGCGCCCCTGCGTGTTGACGGTCAGCTGGAAGGCGTTGCGGGTCGGGGCGGGCTCCTGGCCGAGCGCGCCGCTGGAGACCTGGACGTTCTGCGCCTGGATCGCCTGCACGACATCGGCGGAGGTGAGGCCGAAGGTCGTCAGCTTGTCGGGATCGAGCCAGACGCGCAGCGAATAGAGGCGCTCGCCGAAGATCTGGAGATCGCCGACCCCTTCGAGGCGCAACAGTTCGTCGCGGACGTTGTTGCGGGCGTAGTTGGAGATGTAGAGCTGGTCGTAGCGCTTGTCGGG
This sequence comes from Aureimonas endophytica, assembly GCF_014642635.1. Taxonomy (GTDB): domain Bacteria; phylum Pseudomonadota; class Alphaproteobacteria; order Rhizobiales; family Rhizobiaceae; genus Plantimonas; species Plantimonas endophytica. The sequence goes on along the minus strand of NZ_BMIQ01000005.1, from coordinate 195,155 downwards.
GGAGAGCATGTGCACGACCATCATCAGGTCGGGCGAGCTCTTCAGCGTCGTGACGCCGAGACGGCGCACCTCCTCGGGCAGGCGCGGCTCGGCGATCGAGACGCGGTTCTGCACGAGGACCTGCGCCTGGTCGAGATCGGTGCCGAGGCGGAAGGTGATGGTGAGGGACAGGCTGCCGTCGCCCGAGGAATAGGACGACATGTAGAGCATGTTCTCGACGCCGTTGATCTGCTCCTCCAGCGGCGTCGCCACGGTGGCGGCGACGGTCTCGGCATTGGCGCCGGGATAGGAGGCCCGCACCACCACGGTCGGTGGCGCGATCTCGGGATATTGCGCGACCGGCAGGCCGAGATAGGCGATCGCCCCGACCAGCGAGATCAGGATCGAGACGACGCAGGCGAAGATCGGCCGGTCGATGAAGAAATGGGCGAGGCGCATGGAAGGGCTTCCCGGGATGCGTCGATCAGCGCGCGGCGTCTTCGGCCAGCGTCTCGGCGACGGGCTGCAGCTCGGTGGTCTGCGGCGCGAGCTTGACGCCCGGGCGCACGCGCATGAGACCGTTGACGACGATCGTGTCGTCGCCCTTCAGGCCGGCCCGGATGACGCGATAGCCGTCGATCTTCGGTCCGAGCCGCACGGGGCGCATCTCGGCCGTGTTGTCCGGCTTCAGGACATAGACGATCCGGCGATCCTGGTCGGCGGCGACCGCCTCGTCCGGGATGAGGACGCCGTCATAGGGCTCCGAGCCGAGCAGCGCGATGCGCCCGAAAAGGCCCGGGATCAGCCGCCCGTCGGCATTCGGCAGAACCGCCCGCGCCCGCATCGTGCCGCTTTCCGCGTCGAGCCGGTTTTCCGTGAAGTCCAGATAGCCCGGATGGATCGGGCGCGGCTCCGCGCCGACCGCGACCTTCACCTGGTTGCGGCTGTCGCCGACCGGCGTGTTGAGGCCGCCGGCGCTGAGCTGCTGATAGGCGAGGTAGGTGCGCTCGTCGACGTCGAAGTAGAAGTTGATCGGATCGACGGAGACGATGTTCGTCAGCACCGTCTGGTCGGCGGTGACGAGATCGCCGATCGACACCTGACGCCGCGACATGCGGCCGGCGATGGGCGCGCGGATCTCGGTATAGCCGATGTCGAGCTGGGCGCGGTCCAGCGCCGCCTTGGCGCTGTTGAAGTCGCCCTGCGCGGTCGCGAAGTTCTGCTGGCGCGTGTCGGCGAGCTGGGTGGTGATGTCGCCGGTGCGTTGCAGCGTCGTGGCGCGTTCGAGGTCGGTCCGGGCGAAGTCGAGCCGCGCCTTCGCCGCCTCCCATGTCGCCTGCGCCTGGTCGAGCGCCGCCTTGTAGGGCGCCTTGTCGATCGTCATCAGCAGGTCGCCGGCCTTCACCAGCGCCCCGTCGGAGAAGGTGATCTCGGCGACGTAGCCGGCGACCCGCGCGCGGATGTCGACCTGATCCACGGCCTCGAACCGGCCGATGAACTCGTCGTCCTCGACGATCGGCTTCACGACCGGCTTGGCGACGGTGACGGGGGCGGCCGGCGCCTCCTGCGCCCCGGCCCGTCCGAGGAGGGCCGCGAGGAGGCCGAAGGTCGCGAGACCGAGACCGACCGATCTCGCCGCTCTATCCAATGCGAATGCGAAAGGCACGATCGAGCACTCCTCAAGGGTACCGGAGGGGATGATATGTCGAACCCGTAACCAATTGAAAGGTCTTTCGAGTTCGAGCGGATCGGGCCTTTCCGACCCTTGGGGTCGCGGCCTTTCAGAAGCCTTCGAGCACGATCTTGCCGCGCGCCTTGCCGCTTTCCAGCACGGCATGCGCCCGCTTCAGATTGGCGGCGTCGATGGGCGTCAGGCTCTCGGTCGCCGTCGTGCGGATCCGCCCCTCGTCGACCAGCCGCGCGACCTTCGCGAGGATGCGGCCCTGCTCGTCCATGTCGGACGTCTCGAAGAGCGAGCGGGTGAACATCAGCTCCCAGTGGATCGAGACCGCCTTGCGCTTGAAGGGCAGCACGTCGAGGCTGGCCGGATCGTCGATCAGGCCGAAGCGGCCCTGCGGCGCGATGAACTCCACGATCTCGCCGAGATGGCGATGCGTCTCGGTGGTGGAGAAGACGAAGGCGGGCGCGCCGAGCCCGAGCGCCGCGACCTGTTCGGCGAGCGGCCGGGCGTGATCGACGACGTGATGGGCGCCGAGATCCCGGACCCAGCCGCGCGTTTCGGGGCGCGAGGCCGTCGCGATCACCGTGAGGTCGGTGAGCGCCCGGAGGAGCTGGATGGCGATGGAGCCGACGCCGCCCGCGCCGCCGACGACGAGGATGGCCTTCGCCGCGCCGGGCACGGGCCGGGCGACGTCCAGCCGGTCGAACAGCATCTCCCAGGCGGTGAGCGCCGTCAGCGGCAGCGCCGCCGCCTCGGCCTTGGACAGGGTGGCGGGCTTCGGCCCGACGATGCGCTCGTCCACGAGATGGAACTCGCTATTGGCGCCGGGCCGCGCGATCGAGCCGGCATAGAAGACGGCATCGCCCGGCGCGAAGCCCGTGACCGCCTCGCCGGTGGCGACGACGCGGCCGACGGCGTCCCAGCCGAGGACCTTCCACTCGCCCTCCGGCGGCGCGGCGCTCCGGCGCACCTTGGTGTCGACCGGATTCACCGACACCGCCTCCACCGCCACGAGGAGATCGCGCCCGGTCGCCACGGGACGCGGCAGCTCGATATCCACGAGCGCGTCGGCGCGGTCGATCGCTCCGGGGCTTTGATAGCCGATGGCCTTCATGTCCGTCCTGCCTTGTCGTCGTTGATGGACGCGGAAACTGGCGCTATCGTCATGGGAGATCAATACGCACAAAATTCGCCCCTAGTGTCGAAAAGGATACCGTGATGGCCAAGGCCCGGTTCTCGCGCTTCGATTGCAGCCCCGGCTGCGCCGTGGAGGCGGCGGTCGGGCTGATCGACGGCAAGTGGAAGTCGGTGATCCTCTTCCATCTCCTTTCGGGGACGCTGCGCTTCGGGGAGCTGAAGCGGCAGGTGGCGAACGTCACGCCGCGCATGCTGACCAACCAGCTCCGCGAGCTGGAGGAGGACGGGCTGATCGAGCGCAAGGTCTATGCTGAGGTGCCGCCGAAGGTGGAATACAGCCTCTCGCCGCTCGGCCGGACGATGGAGCCGATCCTCGCCGCCCTCAAGGTCTGGGGCGACGCCAATCTCGGCCTCTACGGCAAGCCGGGCGTGGCCGGGCCGGCGGTCCGGGACGCCGCGAAATAGCGGCGGCCCCGTCTCGCCGCCCGGCCGCCGGACCTTCAGCGCACGCCGCCGCTGGCGGTGATCTCCTCGCCTGTCACCCAGCGCGCGTCGTCGGAGGCGAGGAAGGCGACGACCCCGGCGATGTCGTCCGGCCGGCCGGCGCGGCCGAGCGGCGTCTGCGCCACCATGCCGGCTTCCATCTCCGAGCCCGCGATGCCGGCCGTATGCGTGCCCTCCGTCACCACGTAGCCCGGGCTGACCGTGTTGACCCGGACCTTGCGAGGGGCGAGCTCGTTGGCGAGAACGCCGGTGATCGCGTTCACCGCGCCCTTCGTGCCGCTATAGACCGCGGTCGAGGCCGGATGGATGCTGGTGACGGCCGACGAGATGTTGACGATGCTGCCGCCTTCCGTCAGGTGCCGCGAGGCCGCCTTGCTGGTGAGAAGGACGCCCAGCACGTTGATGTCGAAGTGGCGGCGATAGTGCTCCTCGGTGACGTCCCCGATCGCGGCGAATTCGTAGACGCCGGAATTGTTGACGAGGATGTCCAGCCGGCCGAAGGTCTCGACCGCCGCCTCAACCAGCGCCTCCGCCTCGGCCGCCTTGGAGACGTCGCCCCGGACCGCGATGGCCTCGCCGCCTTCCGCCTTGATCGCCGCGACCACGGCCTCCGCGCCCGCCCCGCTGGAGGCGTAGTTGACCACCACCTTCGCGCCGTCCTTCGCCAGTGCCTTGGCGATGGCGGCGCCGATGCCCTTCGACGCGCCCGTGACGACCGCGACCTTGCCGTCGAGTTTCGACATATGTCCTGACCTTCGATCCGGGCCGGCGTCGAGACGGCGCCTCAAGTCCCATAGTTCTGAATATTGGAACTAAGGAAATCGGCGTCAAGATCCTATATGGATGGATCATGCGACCTTTATTCCATCCCGCGATCGAGGACCTGCGGCCGGACGCGATCCTCCATGCCCTGTCCGACCCCGACCGCGCGGCGATCTTCATCCGCGTCGCGAGGGAAGGCTGCGTCGGCTCGTGCTCGACGGTGGCGGCGATCGGCGACCGGGTGATCCCGAAATCCTCCCTGTCGATGCATTTCCGGGTGCTGCGCGAGGCCGGGCTGATCCGCAGCGAGCGCCAGGGCGTCGAGATGCGCAACCATGCGCGCTGCGCCGAGGTGGAGACGCGCTTTCCGGGACTGCTGGGTGCGATCATGACGGCCTATGCATCGGGCACTAACATGAACATGGACCCGGCGCGGGCGCCGGAGGGCCGGCCGGCGGGCTAGGCGCGACGCCTGTCCGGGGTCCGGGACGGCCTCTAGGGGCGGAAGGCCTGGAGCGCGTGCATGCTCTCCCGGAGGGCAGTGTCCGCCGCGAGACGGCGATACTGGTCGTAGAGCCGGTCGTGGAGCGCGGCGCGGCCGGCATCGGGGCGGTAGATGAGACAATCGCGCGCGCCGAAGCGGGCGGCGCCGGCGGCGAAACCAGCGACGGCGCCGCAGGCGACCGCGCCATGGATCGCCGCGCCGACGGCCGTCGGATTGTCGATCTCCGGCACCTCCACCGGCCGGTCGAGCGTGTCGGCGAGGATCTGGACGAGCAGCGGATTGCTGCGCGTCAGGCCGCTCGTCATGATCACCCGCTCGATCGGCACGCCGCCGGCGAGCGCCGTGTCGAGAATGGCGCGCGTGCCATGGCAGAGCGCCTCGATGAGCGCGCGGTAGATCGCCTCCGGCCGCGTCTTGAGACTGAGGCCGAGAACGAGGCCCGACAGGCGGGAATCGGCGAGCGGCACGCGGTTGCCGGCGAACCAGTCGAGGGCGATGAGCCCGTCCGATCCCGGCGGGACGCTGGCCGCCGCCGCGTTGTGGAGGGCGAAGTTGCGCGACAGGTCGCCGTCGCGCGGAAAGGCGCGCACATACCAGGCGAGCATGTCGCCGAAGGCCGCCTGACCCGCCTCGTGGCACCAGAGATCCGGCAGCGCCGCGCCGAAGGCGGCGCCTTCCAGTCCGGGCGGCAGGCCGCGCGCCGTGCCGTCGAGCACCAGGAAGCCGGCCGAGGTGCCGAGCGCCCCGACGAAGAGGCCGGGCGCGACGGCGCCGACCGCCGGCAGCACGCCGTGGCTGTCGATCGCGGCGACGGCGACCGTGGCGGCGCCGACGATGCCGGTGCGGCGGCGCCAGTCCGGCGTCAGCGCGCCGGCCGGACTGCCGACGGGACGCGGCGGGGCGAGGCGGGCGGCAAGGCCCGGCACGACGCCTTCGGGATAGCCGGCTTCCGCCGAATATTGCGCCTTATAGGCCGCGAAATCGAGGCTGCGCGCCTCCTCGCCGGTCAGCTGCCAGACGAGCCAGTCGCCCGCCTCGATGAAGCGCTCGGTCTCGTCCCAGAGTTCGGGCGCGGCGCTCGCCGTCTCGGCCGCCTTGGCGAGCAGCCATTCGCCGGAGACCCGGCCGCCGAAGGGGGCGAGAAAGGCGCCGCCGCGCGCGTTGATCGCGTCGGCCTGGGCCTGGGCCGAATGTTTCCAGAGCTTCACCTGGGCATGGGGCGCGTCGGGATGAAGATCGGCCAGCGCCGTGCCGTCGGCCCTCGCCGGCAGGGGTGAGGAGGCGGTGAAGTCGATGCCGATGCCGGCGATCTCGCGGCCCTGCCCCAGATGGGTGAGGATGTCCTCGGCGGCCGCCAGATAGTCGGCCGGCACCTGGAGCGCGAAGCCGGGCGGTAGCGCGCGGCCGCCGAGCGCGCCGGTGACGATGCCGTGGCGATAGGCATGGACGCGGCTCGCCTCCTGACGCCCGGTGGCGAGATCGATCCGCACGCCGCGCGCCGATTCCGAGCCGAAATCGATGCCGATGAGATAGGCTGTCATAGCAATGCGCCTTTGCGGGTACCCATCCGCCTTGCCGCATCGTCATTCCGGCCTTGAGCCGGGATCCATGCCGGGTCGATCGCCACGGAACGGGACCTGCGGGGAAGGACATCGATCGTCGACCGCGCCGGCGCGTCGCCGCCGAGGCATGGATCCCGGGTCGGGCCCGGGATGACGAGGCTGAAACGGGGACGGCGAACCTCGATGCGTCGATGGTCTGGCGGCATGCGATGCTGTCCGGTCAGGCGCGGCGGGGAAGGGGAGCGGGGCTCATGCCGAGACCTTGCGGATCCACTGGTCGACGCCCACCGCCGCGATGATCAGGATGCCGACGGCGAATTCCTGCCAGAGCGCGTCGAGGCCGGCGAGCGCCAGGCCGTTGCGGAAGACGCCGACGATCAGCGCCCCGACCAGGGTGCCGACGATGGTGCCGCGCCCGCCGAAGAGCGAGGTGCCGCCGATCACCGTCGCGGTGATGGAATCGAGATTGGCGGTCGCGCCGGAGGTCGGGCTGATGGCGCCGACGCGGCCGATGAGCGCGAAGGCGCCGATCGCCGAGATGAGGCCGGCCGAGGCATAGACGGCGAGGAGCACCCGCCTTGTGCGGATGCCGGCGAGCGTCGCCGCCTCCGGGTCGTCGCCCGTCGCATAGACGTGCCGCCCGAAGGCCGTCGAGTTGAGGACATACCAGACGACGGCGGCGAGGCCGAGCATCAAAAGCGTGCCGGCGGTGATCCGGGCGCCGCCGATCTGCATCGCCGCGCCCATCCATTGCAGCATCGGGGCGGAGGCGGCGACCTCCTGGGCGCGGATGGTCTGGCTGCCCGAATACCAGAGATTGAGCGCCCCGAAGACGCTCCAGCTGCCGAGCGTCACGATGAAGGGCGGCAGGCGGAAGGCGGTGACGAGCAGGCCATTGAGGAACCCGCAGCCGAGCCCGGTCAGCATGCCGATGGCGAAGGCGAGTTCCTGCGGCAGGCCGGCGAGGATGGCGAGGCGCCCCATCAGCGTCGAGGCGAGGACCATGATCGCGCCGACCGAGAGGTCGATGCCCGCCGTCAGGATGACCAGCGTCTGGGCGATGCCGATGATGCCGATGATCGTCACCTGCTGGAGGATCAGCGACAGGTTGAAGGGCTGGAAGAAGCGCGTGCCGACGATGGCGGAGAAGACCGCGATGCTGGCCGCGAGGACGATGAAGGGCACCAGCGTCGGATAGAGATGCAGGAAGCGCTGGAGGCGTTGCAGGGGCCCGCGCGGCGCGTCCTCGAACGCGGCCTCGCGCGTGTCGCTGCCGGCGAGCGCCCGCTCGAAGCCGGCGGGGCCGGAGGCTTGCGGATCGGGGACGGAATTCATGGCGCGGCCCTCTCATGGAACGGCCGCCGCCGGAGAAGCGGCGGCGGCCGGAAACGCGGCGGGCCTCAGCCCCAGCAGAGCTTCAGGGCCTCGTCGGAGGTGATCGAGGGCAGGCCGTCCACCGGCTTGTCGGTCACGAGCTTCACGCCGGTGTCGAAGAAGGCGAGGCCGGGCGTCGGCGCCACCGTCTTGCCCGACTTCACGTGGTCGACGATCGCCTGGACGCCGAGCGTCGCCATGTTCAGCGGAAACTGCATGGCGGTCGCGCCGATGACGCCGGCCTTGACGTTCTGGACGCCGGGGCAGCCGCCGTCCACGGAGGTGAGAAGGGTCGCGCCTTCCTTGCCCATCGCCTTCAGCGCCTCGTAGGCGCCCGCCGCCGTCGGCTCGTTGATCGTGTAGACGACGTTGGTCTCCGGGTCCTTCTGGAGCAGCGTCTCCATGCCGGTGCGCCCGCCTTCCTCCGAGCCCTTGCCCCATTGATGGCCGACGATGCGCGCATCGTCCTCGTCGAGATAGCGGCTCGTGTCCTTCGGATCGATGCCGAAGCCCTTCATGAAGCCCTGGTCGCGCGCCGCGTCGACGGTCGGCTGGTTCTCCAGGGCGTCGAGAAAGGCGACCTTGGCCTTGGACGTGTCGCCGAGCGTCTTCGCCGCCCAGGCGCCGATCATCTCGCCGGCCTTGAAATTGTCGGTGGCGAGCGTCGCGTCAGCCGCGTCCGGCGGATCGAGCGGGGTGTCGAGCGTCACGACATAGACGCCGGCCTTGCGCGCCTGCTCGACGGCCGGGACGATGCCCTTGGAATCGCTAGGCACGAGCAGGATGCCCTTGGCGCCGGCCGAGACGAGGTTCTCCACCGCCGTGACCTGGCTGTCATTGTCGCCGTCGAACTTGCCGGCATAGCTCTGGATCGTGACGCCGCCGATCTCCTTCGCCTTGGCGGTGGCGCCCTCGCGGATCTTGGCGAAGAAGGGATTGGCTTCGGTCTTGGTGACGACGCCGATCAGGATGTCCTCGGCGAAGGCCGATGCCGTCGGGCCGCAGAGCCCGAGGGCGAGGACGGTGCCGGCATAGGCCAGGGCGCGCAGGCGCCGCGGCGCGCCCTTGCGGGCCGCATCGAGCAAGTCGGTCAATGTTTCCTCCCCGAGAGCCGATCGCAGGGCGCGGGGCTCCCATCCCGCGCCTTCGGCTCAACAAGGGCAGGATGGCGCCATGATCGGCTCGGCGTCAATCGAAATGATCACAAGATATGCATTTTTTTAGACATAACCCTGACGGGTTGGAACGCGCTAGGCTTGGAGAACCGAAGAGGACGGACGGCATGACGGTGAAGGTGGAGGGCGCGCGCGCCGCGACGGGACGCGAGCCGGGGGCGGCGGCGGGGGGCGGCGAGCTTCTCGCGCTGATCGCCTCCGGCGAGGCGCGCTCGCGCTCGGCGCTGGCCGACCGCGCCGGCCTGTCGCGCGCCACGGTGGCGCAGCGCCTTTCGGCGCTTCTCGAAGCCGGGCTGGTCGAGGAGGCCGAGGAGACCTTGCCGAGCGGCGGCCGCCCGGCCCGGGTCCTGCGCCTTCGCGCCGGCTTCGCCGTGATCCTCGCCGCCGATCTCGGCGAAAGGCGCATCCGCCTCGCGGCGACCGATCTCGACGGGCGCATCCTCGAAGAAACGTCCGAGGCCATGGACCTGCGGCGCGGCCCGGAACCCGTGCTCGACTGGATGGCGCGGGGCTTTCGCGCGCTGCTGGCGCGGCTCGGCCGGGCGGCGGGCGAAGTTCTCGGCATCGGGCTCAGCCTGCCGGCGCCGGTGGATTTCGCGCGGGGGCGGGTCGTCGGCCCCTCCGTCATGCCGGGCTGGGACGAGTTCGACATCCGCTCCTGGCTGGAAGCGCGGCTCGGCGCGCCGGTCTTCGCCGAGAACGACGTCAATCTCCTGGCGCTCGCCGATCATCGCCGCCTGCGGCCCCTCGCGCGCGACGTCGTCTATGTGAAGATCGGCACCGGCATCGGCAGCGCCATCATCACCGATGGGCGCATCTATCGCGGGGCGCAGGGCGGCGCCGGCGATATCGGCCATATCCAGTTCCTGCGCGAGCCGGCCCCGCTCTGCCGCTGCGGCAAGGTCGGCTGCGTCGAGGCGCGGGCCGCCGGCTGGGCGATCGCGCGCGAGCTGCGGGCGGAAGGGATCGAGGCGCGCGAGGCGCGGGACGTCGTGGCGCTGATCCGCCTCGGCGAGCCGCTGGCGATCCATCTCGTGCGCGAGGCGGGCCGCATCCTCGGCGACGTGCTGGCGAGCGTCGTCAGCATCCTCAACCCCTCGACCATCGTCATCGGCGGGACGCTGGCCGATGCCGAGGACACCCTCCTCGCCGGCATCCGCGAGGTGATCTATCACCGCTCGCTGCCGCTCGCGACGCGCGAGCTGGCGATCGTGACGGCCCGTCCCTCGGGCGATGCCGGGATCACCGGCGCCGCGCTCCTCGTGCGCGAGACGCGGCTGGCGCCGGGCGCGGTCGAGGACGTGATCGCGCGCCACGGCGCGGCGCGGCGGTCGGCGCGCTGACCGAGCGCGGCCCCGCCGGGGCGGCGCGTCAGGCCGCCGCCTCGGTCCGGTGGATGAGGCCCATGATCGCCTCGCTCATCGTCTCGTAGACGCCGCTGTTCTGGATCTCGCCGTTGAGGCGGTAGCCGTCCATCACGGCGATGCGGTCGGCGAGGGCGATCATTTCCGGCATGTCGCTGGTGATGACGATCACCGCCGTGCCGGCGCTCGCCAGTTCCCTCAGGAGATCGTGCAGATAGGCCTTGGTCTTGATGTCGATGCCGACGGAGGGCTCGTCGACGATCAGGATCTTCACCCCCGCCGCCAGCCACTTGGCGACGCTGATCTTCTGCTGGTTGCCGCCGGACAGGAGGCCGACCGTCTGCGACAGGCTCGGCGTCTTCACCTCCAGCTTGTCGATGAAGGGGGCGACGGCGGCGCGCACGCGCCCGTTCGTCAGGAAGCCGAAGCGGCCGGACAGCGCCCGCCAGACGGCGATGCCGGCATTGTCGAGCACCGAATGGGCGAGAACCAGGCCGTTGCCCTTGCGGTCCTCGCTGACATAGCCGATCCGGTGGCGATGGATCGCCTCGGCGACGTCGCGGATCCGGGCGGGCCGCCCGGCCACCTCCACCGTGCCGGCGGTGATGGCGGACTGGCCGATGATGCAGCGGGCGAGCTCCGTGCGGCCGGCGCCGACGAGGCCGTAGAGGCCGAGGATCTCGCCTTCCTTCACCTCCAGATCGATGGCGCGATGGCCGAGCGCGGTCTCGACGCCGCGGAGCCTGAGGGCCACCGGCGCTTGCCGGGCCTTCGCGGCCCCGTCGCGGCGCGGGCTCTCGCTTTCGGCCCGGCCGATCATCAGGCGGACGATATCCTGCCGGCCCATGCCGGCCATCGACCGGCTGGCGCAGGCATTCGCCCCGTCGCGCAGCACCGTCACGCTGTCGCAGATCTCCTGCACCTCCTCCAGCTTGTGGCTGACGAAGAGAAGGCTCGCCCCGCCGTCGCGCAGGCGTTTCAGGAAGGCGAAGAGCCGGTCCGTCTCGTTGGAGGTGAGCGAGGCGGTCGGCTCGTCGAGAAGGAGGACGCGCGAGCGCAGCGACAGGGCCTTGGCGATCTCGACGAGCTGCATCTGGGCGACGCTGAGCCGCGAGACCGGCGTTCGCGGATCGATGTCGAGGCCGAGCATCTCCAGCCAGCGCGCCGCCTGCCGGTTCAGCTCGGCATGGTCGACCGGCTTCGTCAGGTGGCCGGCGATCTGTTCGAGATGGATGTTCTCGGCGACGGAGAAGCGCGGGATGAGATTGCGCTCCTGGTGCACGACGCCGATCCGCTGCGCGATCGCCTCGCGCGGATTGGCGAAGGCGACGGTCCGGCCGTCGAGGAGGAGCGTGCCGGCATCCGGCCGCTGCACGCCGGTGACGATCTTGATCAGCGTCGACTTGCCGGCGCCGTTCTCGCCGAGCAGCGCGTGGATGGAATGGGTGTCGAGCGTCAGCGAGACGCCCTTCAGCGCCTTGACGCCCGGAAAGGACTTCTCGATGCCACGCGCCTCGAAGATCGCCGTCATCGCGCCGCTCCCCGCCGGGTCGCCGCGAGCCTCGCCTCGCGCAGCCGGTTGAGCCCGACCGCCGCCAGGATCAGCGCGCCGAGCACGATCTGCACGAGGAAGGGATCGATGTTGAAGAGGACGAGGGCCTGGGTGATGATCGCGACGATGGCGGTGCCGAACAGCGTCGCCGCGACGCTGACATGGCCGCCGGCGAGGACCGCGCCGCCGATGACCGGGGCGGCGAAGGAGAGGATCAGCCAGTCGTCGCCGATGGTCGGCTGGCCGATCTGGAGGCGGGCGACGAGAAGGATGCCGGCGAGCGCGGCGAGCATGCCGGACAGGGCATGGGCGAAGACCACCGTCGGGCCGACCGAGACGCCGGAGAGCTCCGCCGCATGGGCGTTGCCGCCGACCGCCAGGACGAAGCGCCCGATCGGCAGGCGCGCCAGCATGAAGCTGAGGCCGAGCGCGACGAGGATCGTCGGCACGGCGAGCCAGGGCAGGGGGCCGAGGACGAGCGCCTGGCCGAAGGCCTTCACGCCCTCGGCGATGCCGTAGAAGGGCTCGGCCCGCGTGACGCCGAGATTGATGCCCTTGTAGATCGACAGGCTGGCGAGGGTGATGACGAAGGCGGAGATGCCGGTCCAGACGATGAAGAGCCCGTTCAGCGCGCCGCAGAGGAGGCCGACGAGCAGGGCGGCGCCGGCGGCGAGGGGCGCCGGCAGGCCGAACGCGTCCATCAGCCCGCCGAAGGTGATGGCGGAAAGGCCGCCGATGGCACCGACCGAGAGGTTCATCTGGCCGATGGCGATGATGATCATCTGCGAGAAGGCGATCAGCGCGTTCACCGCGATGGCCAGCGCCAGGATCTGGAGATTGAGCGGCGAGAGGAAGGAGGGGCTGAGCGCCCCGATCAGCGCCATGGCCGCGAGCGTGACGAGGCCGGGGCCGAACCAGTCGGCGCGCAGCAGCCGGGCGAGGGCGCCGTCCGGGCCGGCGGCGGGAAGGGCGGCGGGACTCATGCGAGATTCCTCCGGGCGAGATAGGAGCGGCGCGCCTTGTCGATCAGCACCGCGAGCAGCAGGAGCAGGCCGAGAAAGGACTGGATCCAGAACTCGCCGAGCTGGAGCAGGAGGAGCCCGCTCGTCAGCATGGTGACGAGGAGCGCGCCGAGCGCGGTGCCGATCACCGAGACCTTGCCGCCGTTCAGCAGCGTGCCGCCGAGGACGGGGCCGAGAAAGGCCGGCAGCAGCCAGTCCTGGCCGAGCTGGCCGGCCATGGAGGGGATCGCCGCGCCGTTGCGCGCGACGAGCATCAGCGCCGCGACGCCGGCGAGGAGGCCGGACAGGACGTGGCAGAGGACGAAGACGCGGCCGACGCGGATGCCGGAGAGTTCCGCCGCTTCCGGCCGCGCCCCCGCCGCCAGCATCTCGCGGCCGAGCGCGGTGAAGCGATAGAGATAGACGAGGGCGAGCATCACCGCGATGGTGACGAGGAGCAGCGGCGAGACGGTGCCGCCGAGCTTCGCCCGGCCGAAGGCGGCGAAGGCGGGCGGCAGCTGCCGGAAGGATTCCGCCCGCGTCAGGAAGATCATCGCGCCGAAGAAGATGCTCATCGTCGCCAGCGTGATGATGAAGCTGTGGAGGCCGGTGCGCACCACGGTCCAGCCGTTGACGAAGCCGAGCGCCGCGCCGAGGCCGAGCCCGCCGAGAAGGCCGAGCGGCCAGGGCAGGCCGAGCGTCTCCACGCCGTAGCCGCAGGCCATGGCGGCCGAGACGCCGATGGCGCCGACCGCAAGGTTGAGCCCGCCGGTGACGATCACCGCCATCATCGAAAGGCCGATGACGATGTTCACCGCCGCGGTGCGGCCGAGCGCGAAGAGGTTGAAGGGCGAGAGAAAGCCGTTCGCCAGCGTGGCGAAGAGGAGGCCGAAGAGGAGGATCAGCGCCAGAAGGCCGAATTCGTTGGTCAGCCAGAAGCCGGGCCTCGGCTCGCGGCGGGACCTTGCCGCGCGCGCCGGCGCGCCGGCGGGCGCTTCGTCGATCGTCATGGAGCGCTCCTCGAGCGGGCGGGTTCGAAACGGGAGGCGGCCGGCGCGGCGAGGGCCGGGCCGGCCGGACCTTCGGGCGTCAGGGGCAGGCGAGATAGGTGTCGCCGAAGCTGGCGAGCAGCGTCTTGGTCTTCTCGCGCATCGCGTCGACATAGGAGTCCACCTTGTCGGCCGCGACATAGATCGTGCCGGAATCGATGAACTTCGCCGTCAGCGCGTTCGACTTGAAGGGCGCGTCCGCCTTCACGGTGCAGCCCTTGCGCAGCTTGTCGAGCGCGAAGGCGCCGATATAGCCCTGGCCATAGGGATTCTGCAGCATGGTGCCCGAGACGAAGCCGTCCTTGATCGCCTTCAGCACCACCTCGTCATGGTCGATGCCGACCATCTTGATGCGCTTGTCGCCGATCTTGCGCAACGCGTTGGCGGCGACCACCGCCGGCACCCAGGCCGTCGTCACGATGCCGTCCACCTCGCCGGCATGGGCGGCGAGATAGGCGTTGATCTTCTCCTCCGCCGGCTCCGGCGCGTCGATGTCGGCGATGACCTGGACGACGGTCGCCCCGCCTTCCTTGGCCGCCTTCGCCACCGCGTCGATGCGCAGCTGCGTGTTCGGATCGACCAGGAAGCCGGTGAAATGGGCGATGCGCTTGCCGGGGCCGAGGATCTTCAGGAGTTCCTGCGTGCCGAGATAGGCCGAATTGCCGGTATCGGTGCCGAGACAGAAGGCGGCCTCGGACGGGTCCTTCAGGCAGCCGGCGCCGGTGACGACGGGCGCGCCGTTGCCGACGATCTCGGACACGGTGGAGACGGTGCCGACGCTGTCGCCCGGGAAGATCAGGAAGCCGTTATAACCCTGGCTCAGCATGCTTTCGAGCAGCTGGTTCTGCTGGCTGAGCTCCCATTTCTGCGGCACCTTGTAGTCGGCGCCGGAGAGGCCGAAATCCTTCGCCGCATCCTTCGCCGCCTGGTCCCAGGCCGCGAAATAGGGATGCGGGCCGCCGGGCACGAGGCCGATCCGGCTGTCGTCGGCGGCGAGCGCCCCGGTGCCGGACGATGCGAGTACGAGCGCGGCCGCCAGGGCCCGCCGGATGGAAATCGACATTTCTGGTCCTCCCCATGAATGACACGGCGCCGAATCGCGGCGATCCTCGTTTTCCGTCCCGGACCGCTCGCGACGCCTTGCGCTTCGCCCTGCGATCCTAGTATCCTTGTATCCAAGCTGCAACGGGAAATTCGCCCGCATGGTTTCGAACGTGACCGAGAGGCCGCCGATGGCGGGCGAGGAGGCGGAGGCGGGGGGGCTCGCCGATCTGCCCTTCGCGCTCGACCGGCGCCTGTCCATGGCCGACCAGGTCCATGCCGCCCTGCGCGAGGCGATCCTCACCGTGCGCCTTTCGCCCGGCGCGGCGATCAGCGAGAATTCCATCTGCCGCCAGTTCGCCGTGTCGCGCACGCCGGTGCGCGCCGCCATCCAGCGCCTCGGCGAGGAGGGGCTGGTCGAGGTCTTCCCGCAGCAGGGCAGCTTCGTCTCGCGCATCCGGCTCGGCGGCATCCACGACAGCCATTTCGTGCGCCGCACGCTGGAGGCGCAACTCCTGCGCGAGGCGGCGGCGCGCTGGACGCCGGCGGCGAGCCGGGCCCTTTCCGACTCGCTCGACGCGCAGAGCGCGGATATCGCGCGCGGCGATGTCGACGGCTTCCACCGCGACGACGAGCGCTTCCATCAGCTCATCGCCCTCCAGGCGGGCCGCGAGGGCGTCTGGCCGACGGTTCTCGCCGCCAAGACGCGGCTCACCCGCTTCATCCGCTTTTCCGGCAGCCCGGAGCGCCTGCCCGTCGTGGTGGAGGAGCATCGCCGCATCGTCGAAGCGCTGGACCGGGGCGACGCGCCGGCGGCGGAAGCGGCGCTGACCGCCCATCTCGACAAGATCTTCATTCTCTTCGAGCACCTGCCCGACGAGGAACGACGCCATTACGCGCCGTGAGCGGTAGGGCGCGCCAGGAAAAGGACAGGCCATGGATCTGAGCGGCAAGACGGCGGTGGTGACGGGCGCCTGCGGCGGCATCGGCCGCGCCATCGTCGCGGTGCTGAGGGCGGCCGGCGCCCGCGTCGCGCTGGTCGACCGGGAAGGCCAGGCGCTTCTCGAACAGGCGCTGGCGCTCGGCGACGGCGCCGCGCCCTTCGCGATCGACCTCGCCGATCCGGATGCCGTCGCGGCCGGCACGGGCGAGATCCTCGCCCGCTTCGGGCGCGTCGACATCCTCGTCAACAATGCCGGCATCCTGTCGCCGCACAAGCTGGAGGCGACGACGCTCGCCGAATGGCGCGCGCTGATGGCGGTCAATCTCGACGCGGCGCTGCTTCTCACCCAGGCCTTCGTCCCGGCGATGAAGGCGGCGGGCTGGGGCCGCCTCGTCAACATCGCCTCCTATGCCTGGAAGTCGGGCGGGCTGACGGCCGGCACCGGCTATGCCGTCTCCAAGGCGGCGCTGGTCGGGCTCACCTTCTCCTCGGCGCGCGAGCTCGCCGGCACCGGCATCACCGCCAATGCCGTCGCCCCCGCCTATGTCGTCTCGCCGATGATCCTCGAACAGCTGACGCAGGAGCAGCGCGACCGGCAGCTGAAGGCCATTCCCGTCGGCCGCTTCTGCGAGCCGGAGGAGGTGGCCCATGCCGTCGCCTTCCTCTCCTCGCCGCTCGCCGGCTTCATCACCGGCGAGGTGATCGACATGAACGGCGGCATGGAGTTCGGCTGATGCTGTCCTCGCCTTCGGAACCCGCCGCGACGGAGCGTCCGCGCCTCTCGGAAGGGGCGCTCGACCGCCTGCCGCCGGCGATCGGCCGCCCGCGCTACGATCGCGCCGCCGCCCGGCCCGGCATCGTGCATCTCGGCCTCGGCGCCTTCCATCGCGGCCATCAGGCCGTCTTCGCCGACGACGCGCTCCGGCGCGGCGACATGGGCTGGGGCATCGTCGCCGCCTCGCTGCGCTCGCCCGAGACGCGCGACGCGCTGTGCCCGCAGGACGGTCTCTACACCTTCGCGCTGCGCGACGGGGCGAGCGTCTCCGCCCGCGTCGTCGGCTCGCTCCTCAGGATCATCGTCGCGCCGGAGGAGCCGGAGGCGCTGATCGCCGCCCTCGCCGATCCGGCGGTGAAGCTCGTCACCCTGACGATCACCGAGAAGGGCTACGGTATCGACCGCGCGACCGGCCGGCTCGACCGCGCCGACCCGGCCGTCGCCGCCGATCTCGCCGCGTTTGGCCCGCCGGTCTCGGCGCTCGGCTTCCTCGCCGCCGGCCTCGACCGGCGCCGGCAGGCGGGCGCGCCGCCGCTCACCATCGTCTCCTGCGACAACCTGCCGAAGAACGGCGCGATGCTGCGCGCCGTGCTGACGGAATTCGCCGCCGCCCGCGACCCGGCGCTCCGCTCCTATATCGAGGAGACGATCGCCTTTCCCTCCGCCATGGTGGATCGCATCGTGCCGGCGACGACCGAGGCCGATCGCCGCGAGGTCGCGGCGCTGACGGGCCTTTTCGACGCCTGGCCGGTTCTCGCCGAGCCGGCCTTCGACTGGATCGTCGAGGACCGTTTCGCCGGCGAGCGCCCGCCCTTCGAGGCGAGCGGCGTGCGCTTCGTCGCCGATGTCGAGCCCTACGAGCACATGAAGCTGCGCCTCCTCAACGGCGCCCATACCGCGATCGCCGCGATCGGCCGGCTCGCCGGCTTCGAGACCGTGCCGCAGGCCGTCGCCCATCCGGGCGTGCGGCGCTTCCTCGAACGCTACTGGGCCGAGACGGAGCCGACGCTCGCGATCGACGCCGCGACGGCCGCCGCCTATCGCGCGGCGCTCCTGCCGCGCTTCGCCAATCCGGCCTTGCCGCACCGCACCGCGCAGATCGCGACGGATGCCTCGCTGAAGGTGCCGCAGCGCCTCGTCAGCCCCGCCCGCGAGCGGCTGGCGCGCGGGGAGGGGATCGAGGCGCTGGTCTTCGCCGTCGCCGCCTGGATCCGCTCCTCGTCCGGCGAGAACGATGCGGGACAGGCCTTCGCCGTCGCCGATCCCGCGCTTCTCGCCTGGCCCGGCCGGCCCGCGCCGCGTCTCGGCCCGGAGGCGGAGACGGAGGCCTTTCTGCGCTTCGAGGCCGTGTTCGGCGCCGATCTGCCGAAGGATCCGCGCTTCGCCGTGCCGCTCAGCCGCGCCGTCGCCGATATCGCCGCCGAGGGCGTCCTCGCCGCCATGGCGGCCCGCTTCGGCTGATCCGTCCCGCTTGAGAGATTTCGCATGAAGATCACCGATACGAGAACGCTCGCCCGCGCCGACATCGCGCTCACCGCCCTCGGCCTCGGCTGCGCCCAGATGGGCCATCTCCTGAAGCACACGCCCTTCGCGGACGCGCAGGCGACGGCCGAGGCCGCCTGGGACCTCGGCATCCGCTATTTCGACACGGCGCCCTTCTACGGCTTCACCCGCTCCGAGCGCCGGCTCGGCGCCCTGATGGACGACCGGCCGCGCGCCGAGTTCCGCCTGTCGACCAAGGTCGGCCGGCTGATGGTGCCGGAGCCGGCGCCGCGCGCCGAGGATGCGGGCTTCGTCGATCCGAGCCCCTTCGTCCAGCTCTACGACTATTCCTACGACGCGATCCTCCGAGCCTTCGAGGCGAGCCGGCAGCGCCTCGGCCTCGCCAGGATCGACATCCTCTATGTCCACGACATCGAGACGGGCGTCCATGGCGAGGCGCATGGCCGGCACTGGGCGGCGCTGACCAAGGGCGGCGGCTTCCGGGCGCTGAGCGAACTGCGCGAGGCCGGCGCGATCGGCGCCTTCGGCCTCGGCGTCAACGACGCGCAGGCGGTGCGCGACGCGCTGGAGGAATGCGATCTCGACGTCTCGATGCTGGCCGGCCGCTACACGCTGCTCGAACAGGAGAGCCTCGACCTCCTCGCCGCCTGCCACGCGCGGGGCGCCGGCATCGTCGCGGCCGGCGTCTTCAATTCCGGCATCCTCGCCGGCAACGGCAATTTCAACTACGGCACGGCGCCGGAGGCGATGATCCGGCGCACCGAGGGGCTGCGCGGCGTCGCGGCCGAGTTCGGCATTCCCCTCCAGGCGGCGGCGCTGCAATTCCCGCTCGCCCATCCGGCGGTGGTCTCGGTCGTCGTCGGCGCCCGCAACGCCGCCCAGATCCGCGCCAACGCGGCCTGGTTCGAGACACAGATCCCGCCGGACTTCTGGACCGCCCTTACCGAACGCGGCCTCCTCGCCGAAGGCGTGCCGCATCCGGGCGCCGGCTGAGCGGCCCTCAGCCGGTCTTTTCCGCCGCCGCCACGGGCACGCGGCGGAAGGCGGCGAGGCCGACCAGGGCGGCGCAGGCGCCGCAGAGGGCGATCGCCGCCACCATCGGCAGCGGCGTGTCGTCGAAGAAGGGCGCCAGCAGCGTCACCACCAGGCTGCCCGTCACCATCTGCAGCGTGCCGCTCAGCGAGGAGGCGAGGCCCGCGATCTCGCCATGTTCCTCGATCGCCATCACGAACGCCACCGGCATCACCAGGCCGAGAAAGGCGTTGGCGACGAAGAGCAGGCCGATGATCACCGGCAGCGTGCCGAAGCCGAGGCCGGTGAGGACGAGGAGAGCGAGCGTCGTCGCCGCGAAGCCGACGAGCGGATAGCGCACCATCGCCATCACGCCGAAGCGCTCGGTGAGGCCGGCGGCGGCCTGGCTCGCGGCGAAGAAGCCGAAGGCGTTCGTCGCGAAGGCGAGCGCGAACTCGGTCTGCCCGAGCCCGAAATGGATCGTGTAGACGAAGGAGGCGGCGGCGATGAACACGAAGAAGCTGCCGAAGCCGAAGGCGCTGACGAAGCTGAGGCTCATGAAGACCGGATCGGCGAGGAGCACCCGGCACCCCCGCGCCATGGAGCGCAGGTTCACCGGCGTCCGGTTCCGGGCGTCGAGCGTCTCGGGCAGCGCCAGGAGCGTCACGAGAAGGCTCATGACGCCGATGCCGACGAGAATGGCGAAGACCAGCCGCCAGCCGCCATGGACGAGGACGAGCGAGCCGACCAGCGGCGCCAGCATCGGCGAGACGGCGATGACCAGCATCACCATGGCGAGAAGGCGGGTCGCCTCCGCGCCGGTGAAGCGGTCGCGCGCGATGGCGCGCGGCACGACGCCGACCGAGGCCGCGCCGATCCCCTGCACGACGCGCCCGGCGAGCAGCCAGCCGAGCGAGGGGGCGAGCGCGCAGCCGATGCTGCCGAGGATGAAGAGCGCGATGCCGGCGACGAGCGGCGGCTTGCGGCCATAGGCGTCGGCCATCGGCCCCCAGATGAACTGCGTCACGCCGAAGGCGAGGAGATAGAGCGTGATCGAGAGCTGCACGGCGGTGGCGGAGACGCCGAGCGACTGGCCGATCTCCGGCATGGCCGGCAGGTACATGTCGATCGAGAAGGGTCCGACGGCCGACAGGAGACCGAGAACGAGGGCCGAGCGGAAGAGCGAGGAATGCATGAGGGCTCCGAGGCGTCTGGCGATGGCGGGGGCCGTGGCCCCGGCGGCGGCGCCGATGGGCGGCGAGCCGGGGCGCGGGGCCCGGGCGCCGGGCGGCGGGGCGGTTCCGTCTAGCGGTTCGACCGCCGCTCGCCGGCAGGCATAGCCGAAGCGGAGCGTTCGAGAAAGGCGGGCACCTCGGCGGCGGGCATCGGCCGGGCGAAGAGATAGCCCTGGCCCTCGCCGCAGCCGGCGAGCCTCAGGGCCTGGACCTGGTCCTCGGCCTCCACGCCCTCGGCGACCGCCGCCATGCCGAGGCTGCGGGCGAGCCCCGCCACCGCATGGACGATGGCCGCCGAGCCCCGGTCGGAGCCGAGGCGGCAGACGAAGGACCGGTCGATCTTCAGGCAGGACACGGGAAAGCGCTGGAGATGGGCGAGCGAGGCGTAGCCCGTGCCGAAATCGTCGAGCGCGATGGCGATGCCGGCCCCGGCGAGGCGGCGCAAGGGCGGCTCGACCAGCGCGCCGCTCTCGTCGAGAAGCACGCGCTCCGTCACCTCGATCTGCAGGGTGCCGGCGGGCAGGCCCGCCCCGGCGAGCGCGCCGAGGATGCGGTCGGCGAGACAGGCGCCGTGCCGGTCGCGCTGGAATTCCGGCGAGCCGACATTCAGGGCGACGTGACCGAATTCGACGCCGCGCCGGCGCCAGTCCGTCATGTCCGCCAGGAGGCGCGCCAGCATCCGCTCGCCGATCCGCAGGGCCAGGTCGGAATCCTCGAAGGCCTCGGCGAGGGCCGCCGGCGGATGGCAGGTGCCGGCCGCGTCGCGCCAGCGCAGCAACGCCTCGAAACCGGTGACGCGCATCGTGTCGAGGGCGAGTTTCGGCTGGTAGAAGGGCAGAATGTCGTCGCGCTCGAGGAGCGTGCGGGCGAGCTGGAGCGCCGTCAGCCGCCGGGTCGAGGCGCCGCGCAGGCCCGGGCCGAAGCCGGCGAGGCCGTTCCGGCCGGCGGCCTTCACGGCATAGAGCGCCAGATCGGCATTGCGCACCAGCGCCTCGGGGTCCGGGTCATGCGTCGGGAACTCGGCGAAGCCGATGCTGGCCGAACCCTCGATCTCGATCCCGCCATGGCGGATCGGCCGGCGCAGGGCATGGAGGGCGGCCTCGGCCACCGCCTCGGCCCGCGCCGCGCCGCCGAGCGGCAGGACGATGCCGAATTCGTCGCCGCCGAAGCGCGCCACCGTCGCGTCCGGCGGCGCGGCACGGCTGAGCCGCGCCGCCGCCTCGCGGAGCACCGCGTCGCCGGCCTCGTGGCCATAGGTGTCGTTGATGCCCTTGAAGCGGTCGAGATCGACGAGGATCAGCGCGAGCCGCCCGCCCTGGCGCCGCGCCGCCGCCAGCGCCTCCGCCTGCCGGATCTGGAACAGCGCCCGGTTGGCGATGCCGGTCAGCCCGTCGGTATGGGCGGCGCGCCAGATCTCGTGCTCGGCCGCCTTGCGCCGGGTGATGTCCTGGAGCGTGCCGAGATGACGCTGGAGGCGCCCCTCGCCATCGCGGATCGCCCGGTCGCGCCCCTCGATCCAGCGCTCCTCGCCGGAGGGCAGGCGAAGGCGGAAGGTGCTGATCCGGCCCGCCCCTTGCGCCGCGACGGCGGCGAATTCGGCATCGACGCGGCGGCGGTCCTCGGGATGGATGTGGCGCAGGAAGGCTTCGTGGCCGGGCGCCGTGCCGGGCGGCAGGCCGAGCATCGCGGGGAGTTCGGCCGACCAGGTCTGCATGCCGGTCGCGACGTCGAGATCCCAGGTGGCGAGGCCCGTCGCCTCGATGGCGAGGCGCAGCCGTTCCTCGCTCGCCCGCACGGCCTCGGCCGCGACGCGCCGCTCGTGGATGTCGCTGATCAGCCCGACCCAGTCGGTCACGCCGCCGTCCTCGGCGAGAAGCGGCACGGCATGGTCGTCGACCCAGCGCCATTCGCCGCTGCGGTGGCGCAGGCGATATTCGATGAGGAAGGCCGCGTTGCCGGCCATCGCCGCGTCGGTGCGGCGCTTGGCCTCGGCGCGGTCGTCGGGATGGAGGAAGTTCAGCCAGTCCTCGGCGGCCTCGGGATCGTCGGTTTCGCCGGTGAAGGCGGCCCAGCCCCGGCGCTCGGTGACGGCGGTGCGGGTGTCGAGGTGCCAGACGATCTCGGAGGTCGCCTTGATCAGCGTCTCGTTGAGGCCGGCCGAACGGTCGAGGGCGAGCGCCGCCCGCCGCTCGGCGGCGCCGGAGCGCGACAGGGCGAGGACGCGCCCGTCCCCGGCGCCGGGGATCGGCAGGACGAGGCTTTCCCAGGGCTCCTCGGCGGCGCCCGCGCCCTGTCGCGTCGTGCGCAGCCGCGCCTCGGCGCCGTCGCGGGCCTCGGCCAGCGCCGCCTCGGCCGCCGCATGGCAGGGCCCCGACCAGAGCTCGACCCAGCGCGTGCCCGGCGCCGGGGCGAAGGCCGATGCCGCCGCGGCGTTGAGGCGCAGGAGCCCGCCATCCGCGGCGATCACGGCGATGCAGTCGGCGGTGCGCTCGAAGGCGAGCGCCAGGATCTCAGGCTCGTTCATGCTGGACGAAGGGCTGTCGGGGTCTCGGTCCTCATGGATGCCGCGTCGGCAAAAGCCGTTGCGGGACAAGAGCCTAGCCCGCAATTATGAACGCGAGCCTACGCGCGGCCAAAGCCATGGGAATTCATGCCTGCGCGGGCCTTCTTTGATCTTTGCCGGCTCCGTTTCCGCGCCCGCCCCCGTCGCCGAGCCCGGAGGGTGGAGCGGCGATCCGGGCCGGGCATGCGGATCGCCTTCCGTCTGGCGCGCGCCGGGACGAGCGGCTAAGACGCCGCCATGCTCCGTCTTTCCGAACTCAGACTGCCGCTCGGCCATGCGCCGGAGGCGCTCCTGCCCGCGATCCGCGCCCGGCTCGGCCTCCGCGAGGGCGAGCTTCTCGGCCATGTCCTGGTGCGGCGCGCCCATGACGCGCGCAAGAAATCCGCGATCGTGATGGTCTATACCGTCGATCTGGACCTTGCCGACGAGGCCGCCGTCCTCGCCCGCTTCCCGGGCGATCCGAATGTCCGGCCACGGCCGGAGACCGACTACCGCTACGTGACGCGGGCGGCGCCCGGCGAGAGCCGGCGCCCGGTCGTCGTCGGCGCCGGACCCTGCGGCCTCTTCGCCGGGCTGATCCTGGCGCGGATGGGCTTTCGCCCGATCATTCTCGATCGCGGCAAGGTGGTGCGCGAGCGCACCAAGGACACCTGGAGCCTCTGGCGCCGCCGCGAGCTGCAGCCGGAATCCAACGTGCAATTCGGCGAGGGCGGCGCCGGCACCTTCTCGGACGGCAAGCTCTGGAGCCAGGTGAAGGACCCGCGCCATCTCGGCCGCAAGGTGCTGACCGAATTCGTCGCGGCGGGCGCGCCGGCGGAAATCCTCACCGAGGCTCATCCCCATATCGGCACCTTCCGCCTCGTCTCCATGGTGGAGGCGATGCGCCGCACGATCGAGGATCTCGGCGGCGAATACCGCTGGCAGACCCGCGTCGAGGATGTCGAGCTCATGACGCGGCCGGACGGCACGCGCCGGCTCGCCGCGCTGCATCTCTCCACCGGCGAGCGCCTTGCGGCGGAGGCAGTGGTGCTGGCCATCGGCCACAGCGCGCGCGACACCTTCGCGATGCTCCACGAGCGCGGCGTCCATGTCGAGGCGAAGCCCTTCTCGATCGGGGTGCGCATCGAGCATCCGCAGTCCTGGATCGACCGCGCCCGCTTCGGCGCCTGCGCCAGGCATCCGGATCTCGGCGCGGCGGCCTATACGCTGTCGCATCATTGCCGCAACGCACGCACCGTCTACAGCTTCTGCATGTGCCCGGGCGGGCGGGTGGTCGCCGCGACCTCCGAGGAAGGGCGCGTCGTCACCAACGGCATGAGCCAATATTCGCGGGCCGAGTTCAACGCCAATTCCGGCCTCGTCGTCGGCATCGATCCCGAGCGCGACTATCCCGGCCACCCGCTGGCCGGCATCGCGCTCCAGCGCGAGCTGGAGGCCCGCGCCTTCGCGGCCGGCGGCGGCGACTATTCGGCCCCCGCCCAGACGGTGGGCGATCTCCTGGCGGGCCGGCCCTCGGCGGCGCTCGGCACGGTCGCGCCCTCCTACAAGCCGGGCGTGACGCCGACGGATCTCGCGGAATGCCTGCCGCCCTTCGTGATCGAGGCCTTCCGCGAGGCGCTGCCGGTCTTCGGCCGCCAGATCGCCAATTACGACCATCCCGACGCGGTGATGACCGGCGTCGAGACGCGCACCTCCTCGCCGGTGCGCATCCGCCGGGGCGCGGATTTCCAGAGCATCAACGTCGCGGGCCTGTTTCCGGCGGGCGAGGGGGCGGGCTATGCCGGCGGCATCCTTTCGGCGGCGATCGACGGGATCAAGGTCGCGGAGGCGGTGGGACTGGCGCTCGCGGGCGAAGAGGCGCCGGCGGCGCGCTGCCTCGCGCCCGCGCGATAGCGCGCGGACGCGGCGCGTCAGCCCCGGACAAGCCGATTCATCGTTCCCGAAAACCCGATCGGTTCGAAGCGAAGCGCGTGTTGGCAAGCCCTTCGCCGTCCTCTAACAGGAAGCGTTTGCAGGGGATTTCGCGGCATGGCGTCGAGTGAAGGCATCACCAAGTCGCGGACCGGGATCGACGGCTTCGACGAACTGACCCTCGGCGGGCTGCCGACGGGGCGTCCGACGCTGGTCTGCGGCTCGGCCGGCTGCGGCAAGACGCTCTTCGCCTCCACCTTCCTCATCCACGGCGCCCGCGACTATGGCGAGCCGGGCGTCTTCGTGACCTTCGAGGAACGGCCGACCGACATCATCTCCAACGTCGCCTCGCTCGGCTTCGGGCTGGACGCCCTGGTGGAGGAGGGGCGGATCGTCATCGAGCATATCGCGGTGGACGCGTCCGAAGTGGCGGAGATCGGCGAGTTCGACCTCGAAGGCCTGTTTCTGCGCCTCGAACTCGCCATCGATCAGGTCGGCGCCAAGCGCATCGTGCTGGACACGATCGAGAGCCTGTTCTCGGCCTTCACCAACGAGGCGATCCTCCGGGCCGAGATCCGCCGGCTCTTCGACTGGCTGAAGGACCGGGGCGTCACCGCCGTCATCACCGGCGAGCGCGGCGACGGCACGCTGACGCGGCAGGGGCTGGAGGAATACGTCTCCGACTGCGTGATTCTGCTCGACCATCGCGTGTCGAGCCAGGTCTCGACCCGGCGGCTGCGGATCGTCAAGTATCGCGGCACGGCGCATGGCACGAACGAATATCCGTTCCTCATCGACGAGGAGGGCTTCAGCGTGCTGCCGGTCAGCGCGCTCGGCCTCGAACATCAGGTGTCGGAGGAGCGGATCTCGACCGGCATCGCCGATCTCGACGCGATGCTGACGGGCGGCGGCTTCTTCCGGGGCAGCAGCGTGCTCGTCACCGGCGTCGCGGGCTCGGGCAAGAGCTCGCTCTCGGCCAGCATCGCGGATGCCGCCTGCCGGCGCGGCGAGAAGGCGCTCTATTTCTCGTTCGAGGAATCGGCGGCGCAGACGGTGCGCAACATGCGCTCCATCGGGATCGATCTCGGGCGCTGGATCGAGGCGGGGCTTCTCCACCACATCGCGGCGCGGCCGACCTTCTACAGCCTGGAGATGCATCTGGCGATGATGCTGCGCGAGATCGCGCGCCATCGCCCCCGGACCGTGATCCTCGATCCGATCTCGGCCTTTCTCGGCTCGGGCGAGGACCGAGAGGTCCATGCGATGCTCTTGCGCATCGTCGACTATCTGAAGGTCGAGGGCATCAGCGGCATCTTCACCCATCTCGCCCATGTCGCGACGGCGCTCGAAACGGAGGCGGGCCTTTCCTCGCTGATGGATGCCTGGATCCTCCTGCTCAACCGCGAGGCCAATGGCGAGTTCAACCGCGAACTCTATCTCCTGAAGGCAAGGGGCATCGCCCATTCCAATCAGGTGCGCGAATTCGTCATGAGCGAGAAGGGCATCCGTCTCGTCGCACCCTATATCGGCGAGGGCGTCGTCCTCACCGGCTCGGCCCGGCGGGCGGAGGAGGCGCGGGAGCGGCGCGAGGAGGCGCGGCGCCGCGCCGAGGCGGAGCGGCGTCAGGCCGAGGTCGCGCAGCGGCGGCAACGCACCCTCGCCCAGATCGAGGCGCTGCGCGCCGAGATCGCGGCCGACGAGGCCGAGCTGCGCCATCTCGTAGCGGACGAGGAAGATTACGGGCGGCAGGCCGAGGCGGACGCATCCGCCATGGCCGAGGCGCGGCAGGTTCGATGAGGCGGCGCGGCGCCGCGCCGGCCGCGACCGGATGGAGACGAGGACGAGCATCTTGAGCGCGAGCGAACCGAAGCCGCCGATCCGGCTGCGTCTCTACATCGCCGGACAGACGCCCAAATCCCTCGCGGCGATCCGCAATCTGGAGCGGATCTGCGAGGAGCACTTTCCGGGGCGCTTCGAGATCGAGCTGATCGACCTCAGGGCCAATCCGCAACTGGCGCGCGAGCACAATATCGTCGCCATCCCGACGCTGGTGCGCGAATTGCCGACGCCGATCCGCAAGCTGATCGGCGACCTGTCGGATACGGAAAAGGTCCTGGTCGGCCTTTCGATGGTGGACCAGTGACCGGCGAGGAGGCGGAACTCCGACAGCGCCTGGAGGAGGCCGAGGAGACGCTGCGCGCCATCCGCGAGGGCGAGGTGGACGCGCTGGTCATCGGCGGGGCCCGCCCGGCGGAGGTCTTCACGCTGGAAGCCGGACCCGAGCCCTATCGCGTCTTCATGGAGGCGATGGAGCTCGGCGCGGCGGCGCTGGACGAGGCCAACCGGGTGCTCTTCGCCAACAAGGCCTTCTGCACCCTCTTCGGCTGCGTCATGGAGGAGCTTCAAGGCCGCGCGTTGCCGGAAATGCTGGGCGAGGCGGTCGAGAAGCCTCTCGCCGAGTTCCTGGCCAAGGGCCGGAGCGAGCCGCATGCCGCCGAGTTCCGCGTCGCGGGCGCCGCGGCGGAGCGCCAGCTCCATCTCTCCGCCGCTCCGCTGCGGCTCGGGCCGAGCTTCGGGCTCGCCCTCACGGTCACCGACCTCACCGAGCGCCAGCGCCTCGCGGCGACGGAGGAATCGGAACGCCTCGCGCGCGCCGTGATCGCCTCGGCGAGCGAGGCCGTCATCGTCTGCGACCTTTCGGGGCGCATCACCCATATCAGCCGGTCCGGCCTCGCGCTCTGCCGCGACAATCCGATCGGCGCGATGTTCGACCAGGCCTTTCCCTTCACCCTGCCGGACGTGACGGGGCTGCTCGCCGGCGAGGACCTCATCGCCATGGCCAATGGCGGCGGCCTCGTCCAGGGCATCGAGATGGCCTTCGAGGCGCCGAGCGCCCGCAAGAGCCTCCTCTTCAGCGCCGCGCCGCTCGTCGTCTCCGGCGACGACATCCGCGGCTGCGTCGTCACGCTGGTCGATCTCACGCAGCGCAAGGAGGCCGAGCGCCAGCAGCATCTTTTGATGAAGGAGCTCGACCACCGGGTGAAGAACACGCTCGCGCTGGTCGTCTCGATCTGCGCCCGCACCGCCTCCTCGGAGGATACGGTGGAAGGCTTCCGCAAGGCCTTTCTCGGCCGCATCCACGCGCTGGCCGCGACCCACAATCTCCTGGCCGAGAAGTCCTGGGCCAATATCCGCGTCCTCGACGTCGTCGCGGCGGAACTCGCCCCCTATGTCACGCTCGGCGACAGCCGGCTCGAACTCGAAGGGCTCGAGGTCTGGATCAGTCCGCGCGCCGCGACGGCCCTCGGCCTCGTCACCCACGAGCTGGCGACGAATGCCGCGAAATACGGCGCGCTCTCCACCCTGGAGGGCCGGGTCTCGGTCCGTGGCAGGCTCGACCCGGAAGGCCGGAGCCTGACGCTCGAATGGCGCGAGCGCGCCGGGCCGATGGTGACGGAGCCGGAGCGCAAGGGCTTCGGGCGCAGCGTCATCGCCCGCAGCCTCGCCTATGTCGAGGATGGCGGCGCGACGCTCCGCTTCGCGCCGGAGGGCGTCGAATGCACGATCAGCATCCCCTGGCAGGACGTGCAGGTCGCCTGACGCGAGGTCAAACTTTCTACCTAATGTCTATAATCTAGATCGATTTAACTGTCGCCGCCGCGCCGTCCCTTCCATCTTCGGTCGACACCGTCGGATGGCGACGGCGCGGACGACACCGACCGTCCGCCGGACAAGGGGATGGACGACATGATCACCAGGCGAACCCTTTTCGCCGCGCTGGCGGCCGGCACGGCGCTTCTCGGGGCCGGCGGCGCGCTGGCCGCCGACAAGCACGTGACCGTCGCCTATCAGACCGACGCGCTGCCCTCCTCGGTCGCCATCGCCAATGGCGAGTTCGCCAAGGCGACGGGCACGGAGATCGATTTCCGCAAGTTCGATTCCGGCGCCGAGATCTTCGCGGCGATTGCCTCCGGCGACGTGCAGATCGGCTATGTCGGCTCCAGCCCCTTCGCCGCCGCCACGTCGCGCGGCCTCGACGTGAAGGCCTTCCAGCTCGCCTCGATCTCCGGCACCGACGAGGCGCTGGTGGTGCGCGACGGCTCGGGGATCGCATCCCTGAACGATCTGAAGGGCAAGAAGCTCGCCGCCGCCCCGGTCTCGACCGATCACTACCAGCTCCTCGCGCTCATCAAGAGCCTCGGCCTCGGCGAGAAGGACGTCGAGGTCTTCGCCATCCCGCAGCCGGAGATCGTCGCCGCCTATAATCGCGGCGATATCGACGGCGGCTTCGTCTGGGACCCGGCGCTGACCGAGCTCAAGAAGAACGGCAAGGTGCTCGTCACGTCGAAGGACGTGGCGGAAAAGGGCTCGCCGACCTTCTCGGCCTGGGTCGCCACCGGCGACTTCGCCAAGACCAACCCGGACTTCCTGAGGAGCTTCGCCGGGGTGGTGAACAAATACTACGCCTCCTTCGCCAAGGAGCCGGCGGCCTGGGGGCCGGAGAGCGACAATGCGAAGGCCTTGGCGAAACTCCTCGGCGGCACGCCGGCCCAGCAGGCCTCGGCGCTGAAGAACCTCAACCTTCTCACCCCCGAGGCGCAGGCCTCCGAGGCCTGGCTCGGCGGCGGCGAGAAGGCCGGCGCGGCTCAGATCCTGAAGAAGACGGCCGAGTTCCTGAAGGACCAGGGCAAGGTCTCCCGCGTCCTCGACAGCTACGCCGCCTTCGTCACCCCGGACGCCGTCGCGCTCACCAATTGAGGCGACGGAAGGCGGGCCGTGCCGTCCCTCCCCGGCACGGCCCCCGATCCGGCCAGCAAGGAGATTCCGGACCCATGCTGAAGGTCGATCACGTCAGCATCCATTTCGCCGGCCGCGACGGCCGCGCCGTCCACGCGCTCGACCGCGTCTCGCTCGAGATCCCGGAGCGGGGCTTCGTCGTGGCGCTCGGCACGTCGGGCTGCGGCAAATCGAGCCTCCTCAATGCCATCGCCGGCTTCCTGCCGGTCTCGGAGGGGGCGATCACGCTGAACGGCCGGCCAATCGAGCGGCCCGGCGCCGATCGCGGCGTCGTCTTCCAGAAGGACACGCTCCTGCCCTGGAAGACCGTCGCCGACAACGTGGCGCTCGGCCTGAAATTCGCCGGGGTCGGCAAGGCCGAGCGGCGGGCGCGGGCCGAGGAGCTGCTCGGGCTCGTCGGCCTGCGGGATTTCGGCCGCGCCTATCCTTACGAGCTGTCCGGCGGCATGCGGCAAAGGGTCGGCATCGCCCGGGCGCTCGCCACCGATCCCGACATCCTCCTGATGGACGAGCCCTTCGGCGCGCTCGACAGCCTGACGCGCGAGACCATGCAGGAGCTTCTCGTCGATCTCTGGCAGCGCACGGGCAAGCGCATCTTCTTCATCACCCATTCGATCGACGAGGCGCTGCTGCTCGGCACCGAGCTGGTGGTGATGTCGCCGCGTCCGGGCCGGATCGTCGCCCGCTTCAAGCCCGATTTCGTCCAGGACTTCGCCCGCGAGGGCCGCGCGCTCGCCGCGCGCGCCCGGCCGGATTTCGCCGAGCTCGGCGAGGAGATCCGGGCGCTCATCCACCGTTCCGAACCGGGAAGCCTCGCCGCATGAGCGATCTCGTCCGCGAAGACCCCGCCGTGCTGGCGCCGGCCGCCGCGCCGCGCCTCGTCGCCATGCACGGCTTCGGCGCCGAGGGGCGGCCGACCCGGGCGATCAGCCTGGCGACGGCGCTCGCGCTTCTCGGCCTCTGGTGGCTCGTCGCCCGCCTCGGCCTCGTCTCGCCGCTCTTCCTGCCGAGTCCCGAGGAGGTCGTGTCGGCGGCCGCGCTGATCGCCCGCGAGGGCTATGCCGGCGCCTCGCTCGGGGAGCATGTCTCGGCGAGCCTCACCCGCATCGTCTCGGCGGCGCTGATCGCCGGCTCGCTCGGCGTGCCGCTCGGCCTGCTGATGGGGCTGAACCGCTGGGCGAAGGGCGTCCTCGACGTGCCGATCGAGTTCTACTGGCCGCTGCCGCCGCTCGCCTATCTGCCCTTGATGATCATCTGGCTCGGCATCGGCGAGACCTCGAAGATCACGCTTCTCGTCCTCGCCATGTTCGCGCCGATCTGCCTGTCGGCGCAGGCGGGGGTGCGGGCCCTGCCGCTGGAGCGGGTGAACGGCGCGCTGACGCTCGGCGCCAGCCGCTGGCAGCTCTTCACCGACATCGTGCTGCCCTCGGCCCTGCCGGAGATCCTGACGGGCCTGCGCATCGCGCTCGGCGTCGGCTGGAGCACCCTGGTCGCGGCCGAGCTCATCGCCGCCAATCGCGGCATCGGCTTCATGGTGATGTCCGCCTCGCATTTTCTGGCGACCGACGCGGTCTTCGTCGGCATCGGCCTCATCGCCCTCTGCGCCTTCGCCTTCACGCTGCTGATGCGCCTCGCCGAGCGCCGCCTCGTGCCCTGGCGCGGCCGGGGCTGAGGCGGAACGGGCGGGCGCAGGCGCGTTCAGCCCCGCCATGCCTGCGCGCCGGCATGGCGGTCGGGCAGGCGGTCGCCCTCGCCGAAGAGGCGGCGGCGCAGCGTGCCCTCGCCATAGGCCGTCTTGTAGAGGCCGCGCTCCTGAAGCGCCGGCACGACGAAGCGGACGAAATCGCGCCAGCATTCCGGCACCACCGTGCGCGTCAGGTTGAAGCCGTCGATCTCGCCCTCGTCGCGCCAGCGCCGCATCTCGGCGGCCACCGTCGCGCCCGAGCCGACGATCAGCGGATAGCGCCCGCCGAGCGCCAGATCGCCGAGAAGGCGGCGCTTGGTCAGCCGCGCCGCCTGCGCGGCCGCCGTGGTCGACTGGATGGCATTGGTCGGGCCGGTGACGATCTCGTCGTCGAGGCCGAGCGGCGCGAGGTCGATGCCGCTGCCGGCGGAGAAATGCGCCATGCCGGCTTCCGGGCTCGCATGGGCGACATAGTCGGCGAGCTTCTCTTGGGCCTCCGCGTCCGTCGCGCCGGTCACCACGCTGACCCCGACGAAGATGCGGATATCCTCCGGCCGGCGGCCCGCCGCCACAACCGCCTCCCGCAGCGAGCGCGCCGTCCTCGCCGCCGCGACCGGGTCGCGGGCATTGATGAAGACGCCCTCGGCATGGCGCGCGGCGAAGCGCTGGCCCCGGCCGGAACTGCCGGCCTGGAAGAGGACGGGCGTTCTCTGCGGCGAGGGCTCGGCGAGATGATAGCCCTGGCCGCGATAATAGGGGCCCTCGTGCCGGATCTCGTGGATCCGCGCCGGATCGGCGAAGCGCCGCGCCGCCTTGTCGCGCAGCACCGCCCCGTCCTCCCAGCTGCCTTCCCAGAGCTTGTAGAGGAAGTCGAGATAGTCGTCGGCGCGGTCATAGCGGCTGTCGTGCTCGGCCATCGCCTCCCGGCCGACCGCCCGGGCCGCGCTGTCGAGATAGCCCGTGACGATGTTCCAGCCGACGCGCCCGCCGGTCAGATGGTCGAGCGTCGAGAGGCGCCGCGCGAAGCTGTAGGGATGCTCGATCGCCGTGTTCACCGTCACGGCGAAGCCGAGACGGCGCGTCACCGCCGCCATGGCGGGCAGGAGCAGCACGGGATCGTTGACCGGCAGCTGGATGCTCTCGCGCGCGGCAAGGTCGATCGAGCCGCCATAGATGTCGTAGACCCCGACGATGTCGGCGAGGAACAGGGCGTCGAACAGCCCGTCCTCCAGCGTCCGGGCGAGATCGGTCCAATGGTCGAGATGGCGGTACTCGTCCGAGCGGTCGCGCGGATGGGTCCAGAGACCGTGATTGATATGGCCGACGCAGTTCATCGCGAAGGCGTTGAGGAGGATGGGGCGGCGGGCGGGCATGGTCTCGTTCGAAGGGATCAGCTGGCGAGGCGGGAGGGCGCCGGCGCGTCCGGGCGGGGCAGCGCGAGGCGGCGGGCGAGCTCCTCGGCGACGAATTCGGCATAGAGCGTCACCTGCGGCAAGCCCATCAGTTCGCCGAAGGTGCCGCGCGCCAGCGGCCCGGCGACGAGGAGGTCCGGCACGGCGCGGCCGTCCGTGCCGATGGCGCGCCCGTCCTCGGCCGTGGCGAGGCCGAGCCCGACGCGGTCCAGCGAAACGAGCCCCGCCGCGTGGAGGCTGGCGAAGGGCGCCGCGTGAAGGACGGCGCGATGGGCGGGGCCGGTCGTGTTGACGACGGCGTCGAAGCGCTCCGTGACGAGGCGACCGCTCCGCCGCTCGCGAGTGGTGACGGCCAGCGCCCTGGCCTCCGGTCGGGCGTCGCGCAGCGAGGCGGCGACACTGTCGAGCCGCCCGTCCCGCGTCAGCCGGTCGAGCACCGCCTCGACCTGCGGCGCGATCCGGAAGCGGTGGACGTCCCAGAAGCTGCGCAGGTGCCGCACCAGCCGGGCGCGCTCGGCTTCGGGCAGCGCCCGCCAGATCGCCCCGCCCTGGCCGCGCGCGGCGTCGAGCGCGGCATGCCAGGACAGGCCCTCGGCCGCCGCCTCGGCGATCGTGCGGCGGACGCGGCGGAGAAGCGCCAGCGCCGTGCCGGCGGGGGCGCGGTCGAAGGCGCCGAAGGGCTCGACCGGCACCGGCGCGTGGCCGCGCGAGCGCAGCCCGTTGCGCGACAGCGTGGTGATCCGGCCGCGATGGCCGAGGCGATCGAGCGTCGCGACCACATCCGCCGCCGTCAGGCCGTTGCCGAGGACGAGGATGCGTGCGTCCGGCGCGATCCGGGCGAGCGCTAAGGGATCGTAAGGGTCGGCGACGAAGCCGGGCGCGGCGGCGATCGCCGCCAGCGGCGCCGGCACGGCGGGCAGAGGATGGGTCGCCGCGAGGACGACGATCGCGGATTCGAGCCGCGTGCCGTCGGCAAGGGCGATCTCGAAGGCGCCGGAGGCGGCGCGGCGCACCGTCTCGGCCCGCGCCCGGCGATGGACGATCCGGCCCTCCGCCAGGAAGGGCGCGAGCATTTCGGCGACATAGCGGCCGAAGAGCCCGCGCTGCGGAAAGGCCTCGCCGCGCCGGTCGAACGCCGCCGGATCGCCGGAAAGCGCGCCAGAGGCGGCGAGCCAGCGGGCGAACTGGTCGGGCTCGCTTGTGTCGAGGCTCATCCGGCCGGCCGGCACGTTGATGCGGTGGCTCGGCTCGGCGGTCGAATAGGCAAGGCCGGCCCCCAGCGTCTCGCGCGGCTCGACGACGAGGATCGGCGCGGCGCCGGGCCCGAGCCGCCGCGCCAGATGATAGGCGACGGCGGCGCCCGAGAAGCCGCCGCCGATCACCGCGACCGAGGGGCGCGGCGCCGCTTCCGCCCGGCTCACGACTGGCTCACGACTGGCTGGCGAGCCGCTGTTCGGGCCGCCGGTCGCCGGCGATCGTCTCGCCGAAGGGGCCGGTGTTCACATTCGCCCCGCGCGCCGCGATCGGGTGGCCGAGCGGCAGGCGCGGCAGCACCAGTTCGCCGAAGCGATAGGCCTCCTCCAGATGCGGGTAGCCGGACAGGATGAAGCTGTCGATGCCGAGCCGGCGGTACTCGTCGATGCGCTCGGCGACCGTGTCCGGGTCGCCGACCAGCGCCGTGCCGGCGCCGCCGCGCACCAGGCCGACGCCGGCCCAGAGATTGGGCGAGACCTCCAGCCGGTCGCGCCGCCCGCCATGGAGCTGGCTCATCCGCGACTGGCCGACCGAATCCATGCGGGCGAAGACCTTCTGCGCCTCGGCGATCGTCGCGTCGTCGAGCCGGCTGATCAGCTCCTCCGCCGCCGCCCAGGCCTTGGCGGCGGTCTCGCGCACGATGACGTGGAGGCGGATGCCGAAGGAGACCTTGCGGCCCTTCTTCGCCGCGAGCTCGCGCACCGTGTCGAGCTTCTCCGCCACCTGGGCCGGCGGCTCGCCCCAGGTAAGATACTTGTCGATCTGTTCGGCCGCGACGTCGTTGGCCGCCGGCGAGGAGCCGCCGAAATAGAGCGGCGGATGCGGGGTCTGGACCGGCGGGAAGAGCAGGCGCCCGTCCTCGATGTGGAAATGCTTGCCCGTATGTTCCACCGTCTCGCCGGCGAGGACGCGCTTGTAGATGTCGAGGAATTCGCGCGTCACCTCGTAGCGCTCCTCGTGGCTGAGGAAGATGCCGTCGCCCTTGTTCTCCTGCGGATCGCCGCCGGTGACGACGTTGATCAGAAGGCGGCCGCCCGAGATCCGGTCGAGCGTCGCGGTCATCCGCGCGGCGAGCGTCGGCGACTGGAGGCCGGGGCGCACGGCGACGAGGAAGCGCAGCCGCTCGGTCAGCGGCGCCAGCGCCGAGGCGACGACCCAGCTGTCCTCGCAGGAGCGCCCGGTCGGCAGCAGCACGCCGTAATAGCCGAGCTGGTCGGCGGCCTGCGCCACCTGGCGCAGATAGGGCAGGTCCACCGCCCGGCCGCCCTCGCTGGTGCCGAGATAGCGGCTGTCGCCATGGGTCGGCAGGAACCAGAGGACGTTGATCTTGTCGGGCGTCTCGATCGACATGGGCTTTTAGCCTTCCGAATGCGGGCGGGAAAACGGGCGCGGCGGGGCGGCGGTCAGCCGGCGAGCGGATAGGCGCCGTAGCGGCCGTGGCTGTAGACCAGCGGCTCGCCGCCGGAGACGCTGACGGCCCGCACCGCGCCGAAGATCAGCGCGTGGCTGTGGCGCTCGACCACATGCTCGACCTCGCAGTCGATCGAGGCGAGCGCCCCGACGAGGACGCCGGCCCCGGTCTCCAGCACCGTCCAGTCGGCGCCGAGATAGCGGTCCTTGCCCTTCACGCCGCCGCGTCCGGCGAAGCGGTCGGCCACCGCCTGCTGATGGCTGCCGAGAAGGTTGACGCAGTAATGGCCGAAGCGGCGGATGACCGGCCAGGACGAGGAGGAAAGGTTGATCGAGACGAGCATGGTCTCGGGATCGACGGCGAGCGAATGGGCGGTCGTCACCGTCGCGCCCGTCCGCTCCTCGCCGAGGCCGGCGGTGACGACCGAGACGCCGCCGACGAGATGGCGCATCGCCTCCTTCAGGGCTGGGCGCGGCGCGTCGCCGAGACCGATGAGCGAGGGATCGAGCCTGCCGGCATTGAAGCTCGCATTGGCGAGAGACATGAGGGACACCCTTGTTCCGAATGGCGGAGCCGTCCGCGCTTGCTGCCGAAGATAGGCCGGATCGGCGCGGCGCCGCACGAAATATATACTAATTTGGTGGACGGACGAGGATTGGCAATCCGGCCCCGGCGCGCGCCGGAGCCGTTTCGCCCGGCCGGCGCGCCCGGCGCGTCGTCAGGCCGCCGGCAGGCCGATGCGCCACTGATAGGGCGGCGGCGTGCCGTTGACGGCGAAGTCGCCGACGATGCGGTCCTTGTAGATGCGCGGATTGTGCGAGGAGAGGGTACGGGCGTTGCGCCAATGGCGGTCGAGCCCGGCCGGCTTCTTGATCGCCGAGGCGCCGAGGGCGTCGAAGACGATCGTCGCGGCGTCGAGGACGAGATTGGAGATCACGGTCTGGGCCTGCGCCGCCTCCAGTTCGGCGAGGGCGTTGGCCTTCTCCTCCGCCGCCTCGTCGCCGGCGCCGTGGCTGGCGAAGGCCCGCTCCAGCGCCCGCGCCGCCTGGAGCGTGATCGCGCCGGCCGAATAGGCGGCGCCCCGGATGCGGCCGACGACCTGGAGCACCTGCGGGTCCTCGGCCGAGCGCGTCGCGGCGGCGTTCGTATAGGTGCGCCGTCGGGCGGCCACCGCCGCCGCCGCGTCGCCGGCAAGCGCCCGGCCGATGCCGGCCAGCGTCGCCAGATGCACCGTCTGGTAGAAGGCAGAGGCGTAGCGGAACTTGTCGTCGTCGCGGATGACGTCGAGGGGATCGATCGGCACGTCGGCGAAGGTGGTGGTGCCGCTGGCGGTCAGCGTCTGGCCGAAGCCGTCCCAGTCGTCGACGACGGACACGCCCGGATGGTGGCGCGGGGCGAGGACGGTGACGCCCTCGTTCGCCGCGTCACTGGCGCCGGTATCGATCCAGTCGGCATAGAGCGAGCCGGTCGTGTAATATTTCGCGCCGTTGAGGACGAGGCCGCCATCCTTCGGCAGGACGCGCGTCGAGAAGCCCTCGACCGTGGCATTGCCGATCTCGGTCCAGGCATTGCCGGCGATCTCGCCGCGCGCGATGCGCTCCGCCTGGCGGGCGCGAAAGGGGCCGGCCGGCGCGTTCACGACATTCTCGACATAGCCGAAATGGCCGCGCAGCGCCTGGGTGATGTTGGAATCGGCCTCGGACAGCTCGATCAGGAGGTTGAAGAAGTCGGGCAGGCCGGCGCCGGCGCCGCCCTCCGCGCGCGGCAGGCGCAGCGCGCCGAAGCCCGCCGCCTTCAGCCAGCCGATCTCCTCCACCGGCAGGCGGCGCTGCAATTCGCGCTCGGCGGCGCCGGCGCGGATGCGGGCGAAGATCGGCCGGAAGGGCGTCGCCAGCGCCTCGTAATCGGGACTCGGCCCCTCGCCCCAGGCGAGATCGGTCTGCGCCGTGGCGCTCTGGTGGGATGACAGGAACATGGGTCTCGTCTCGTCTGGCGGCTCAATGCCGGGTGGCGGCGGCGCCGCCGAAATAGAGGTCGTGAATGTCGCCCCGCGCCAGGAGCTCGGCCGCCGTGCCCTCCGCCGCGACGCGGCCGGTGTCGAGCACATAGCCGTAGCTGGCATGGCGCAGCGCCAGATGGGCGTTCTGCTCGGCGACGAGGAAGCTCGCGCCGGTCGAGGCGTTGAGGCCCCGGACGATCTCGAAGATCTCCTCGACCACGATGGGCGCGAGGCCCATCGAGGGCTCGTCCAGGAGGACGAGGCGCGGCCGGGTCATCAGGGCGCGGGAGATCGCCACCATCTGCTGCTCGCCGCCGGAGGTGAGGCCGGCCTTCGTGCGCCGCTTGTCCTTCAGGCGGGGAAACCAGGCATAGGCCTGTTCGAGGCCGGCCGCCGTCTCCGCCCGGCTCGGCCGGCGCAGGAAGGTGCCGGACAGGATGTTCTCCTCGACGGTGAGCTGCGGAAAGACGCGCCGGCCTTCCAGCACCTGGACGACGCCGCGCGCGACGAGGCCGGAGGCGGAGAGGCGGCTCACCGGCTCGCCCTCCCAGCGGATGGCGCCGCGGCTGACCGCGCCGCGCTCCGGCCCGAGAAGGTTCGAGACGGCCTTCAGCACCGTCGTCTTGCCCGCGCCATTGGCGCCGAGAAGGGCGACGATCGCGCCCTTCCCGACCTTCAGGGAGACGTCGCGGACCGCGAGGACCGCGTCGCCATAGACGGCCTCGATGGCCTCGACCTCGAGGAGACCGTTGCCGGGTTCGGACTTGTCGCGCATCGTTGCCGTCCTTTCGTCGCTCGTTCCGGGGCTCAGTTCGTCGCCGGCTCGCGGGCGGGGAGGTTCTTCTCCTTGGCGTAGGCGGCGGCGCGGGCGTAGATCGCCTCCTTGAACAGCGGCCGGTCGCCCTTCAGCCAGTCGGTCTTCGCCACCCATTTCTCGCCGTCCCATTGCTGGATCTTGGCGGCGGGCTGGCCCTCGTGATCCTCGGGCGTGATCTTCAGCGGGCTGAGCAGGCCGGTCGCGCCGAGCTCTTCGATCCGCTCGGCGGTGAGGTCGAGATGCTCGGCCGCCCATTGGCCTTCGGCCTTGGTCAGCGGCCGGTTGCCGAACTTCGCCTGGCCGGTGCGCAGGATCTCCGTATAGAGGATCGCCTGGACGAGGCCGGCATTGTAATAGACCGAGCCGAACTTGGAGAGATCCTTCAGATCGCCCTTGCCGGCGTCGATGATCTCCGTCTTCAGCACCTGGCTGACCTTGAAATCGGTGCCCGGCGGGAAGACGGAGACGGCGAGATAGTCCTTGGCGGCCGAGCCCGCCGGCTTCACGTCCTCTTCCGAGCCCGTCCAGATGTCGCCGATGACATGGTCGCGCGGGAAGCCGACGCGGGCCGCCGTCTTGATGCCGACCGGCGACATGACGCCCCAGGCGCGGAAGAACACCCAGTCGACACCCGAGCGCTTGATCTGCTGCCACTGCGCCTGCTGCTGCTCGCCGGGATGGGGCACCGGGATCTGGATGTCCTCGAAGCCGTATTTCTTCGCCAGGATCGCCATCGGCTCGATCGTCTCGCGGCCGTAGCCGGAGTCGTGATAGAGCGTCGCGATCTTCTGGCCCTTTAGCTTGTCGAAGCCGCCGAGCGTGTTGGCGATATGCTCGACGACGATCGAGGCCTCGGTCCAGTAGTCGAAGAGCAGCGGGAACTGGTAGGGGAAGACGCTGCCGTCCACCGCGTCGCCGCGCCCGCCCGCCACCGAGATGATCGGCACCTTATCGATGCGGGCCTTGTCGGAGATCGCCGCGTCGAAGCCGCTGGAGGTGGTGAAGAGCACGGCGAGCGGCGCGTCCGGCTGGCCGTTCTTGTAGCGCTCGTAGCATTCGAAGGCGCGCTCCACCGTATAGGCGGTCTCGCATTCCTCCAGGCGGATCTTCACGCCGTTCACGCCGCCATGGGCGTTCACGTAGTTGAAGTAGTCGTTATAAGCCGCCCATTGCGGGATGCCGGAGGGCGCATAGGCGCCGGTGCGGTAGGAGAAGAGCGGGAAGAGCTGCTCGCCCTTGGCCTCCTCGGCCCTGGCCGCCCCGGCGCTCAGCGCCGCGGCGAGACTGATGCCGGCGGCGAGGCCGGCGAGACGCTTGATGATCGACATGGATGTCCCCTCGGTTGATGTGTGGATCGCGGTGGTTGCGGTGGCGGCCGGGTCAGGCGGCCGGGCGGCGCAGGCGCCGCGCGGCCCGGACGATGAGGGCCGAAAGGCCGTCCGGCTCCTTGACGAGCAGCAGGATGATGATCGCGCCGAAGACGATGTGCTGGAGATTGGCGGCGGCGCCCGGATCGGACAGGAGGCCGAGGCCGGAGGAGCCGGCGAGGCGGTCGAGCAGGATCGGCGTCAGGACGATGAAGGCGGCGCCGAGGAAGTTGCCGAGAATGGTGGCCGTGCCGCCGATCAGCACGATGAAGAGGATCTGGAAGGACTTGTCGAGATTGAAGGCATGGCCGTCGGCCGTGCCGAGATAGGCGAAGGCCCAGAGCGCCCCGACGATGCCGAGAAAGAAGGAGGAGGCGGCATAGGCCTGGAGCTTGCGGCGCGCCACCGGCAGGCCGATCACGGCGCTGGCCGTCTCCATGTCGCGGATCGCCATCCATTCCCGCCCGACCCGGCTGCGCACCAGCGCGAAGGCGAAGGCGACGAGAAGGGCGCCGACGCCGGCGGCCAGCAGATAGCGGCCCGTCGCCGACTGGAGATCGAAGCCGAGGAATTCGAGACGCGGCGCCGAGATGGTCAGCGACTGGCTGTTGTTCGAGAAAAAGGCATAGTTCGTGAACAGCCATTCGAAGAAGAACTGGGCGCCGAGCGTCGAGGCGCCGAGATAGAAGCCCTTGATGCGCAGGGCCGGCAGGCCGAAGAGCGTGCCCGCCGCCGCCGCGATCAGCCCGGCGAGGACGAGCACGACCGGCAGCGGCAGGAAGGGCGCGCGCAGGAGGAGATTGTAGGTGGCGAAGGCGCCGACCGACATGAAGGCGGCCGAGCCGATCGAGACGAGGCCGGCATAGCCCATGAGGAGGTTGAGGCCGATGCCGGCGAGGCCCATCACCAGGGCCGGGATGAGGATGGAGCTCAGCCAGTAGTCGCTCGCCGCCAGCGGCACGAGGCCGAAGAGGGCGAGAAGCGCGACGAGAAGGGCGAGGGCGCGCAGCGCGCGGGGCGCGAGGTCGAGCCCGCCCGCGGGGGCGAGGGCGTTGTCGGTGGCGGACATGGGAGGTCAGACCCTTTCGATGGCCATGTCGCCGAAGAGCCCGGCCGGCCGCACGAGAAGGAAGGCGACGGCGAGGATATAGGCGAACCAGGGGGAGACGGCGCCGCCGACGAGCGGGCCGAGATAGATGTCGGCCAGCGCCTCGCTCGCCCCGACCACGAGCCCGCCGAGGATCGCGCCCGGAATGGAGGAGAAGCCGCCGATGATCAGGATGGGCAGCGCCTTCAGCGTGACGAGCGACAGCGAATATTGCACGCCCTGGCGCGCGCCCCAGAGCAGGCCCGCGACGAGGGCGACGAGCCCGGCGACGCTCCAGACGATGCGCCAGATCTGCGGCAGGCGGATGCCGATCGACTGCGCGGCCAGCGTGTCGTCGGCGACGGCGCGCAGCGCGATGCCCATGCGGGTGCGGCTGAAGACGATCGACAGGACGGCGACGAGGACGAGGGCGATGCCGGAGGCGGCGAGATCGAACTGGCTGACGAAGAGCCCGCCGACGTCGAGGCCGATATCCTCGATGCCGAGATCGAGCATATGGACGTCGGTGCCCATCAGCAGCTGGGCCGCGCCCTCGATCACGAAGGATAGGCCGAGCGTCGCCATGAACAGCGTCAGCGCGTCGCGATTGCGCAGCGGCCGGAGCACGAGGCGCTCGATGACGACGGCCATCGCCACCATGGTCAGCGCCGAAAGGGCGAAGGCGGGCGCGAAGGGCAGGCCCTTCTCCGTCAGGGTGACGAAGACGAGCGCCGCGAAGAGCAGCATCGCCCCCTGCGCGAAGTTGAAGACGCCGGACGCCTTGTAGATCAAGACGAAGCCGATCGCGACGAGAGCGTACATCAGGCCGGCGAAGAGGCCGCCGATGAGGGTTTCGAGAAAGAAGCTCATGTCCGCCGCCCTCAGTGGACCGTGCCGAGATAGGCCTCGATCACCGCCGGATCGTCGCGCACCTCGTCCGGCCGGCCGTCCGCGACCTTCCGGCCGTAGTCGAGCACGACGACGTGGTGGGCGAGGCCGAGCACGATGCCGACATCGTGCTCGATGAGGACGATCGTCGTGCCGAGCTGGCGGTTGACCTCGGCGGTGACGCGCGCCATCGCCTGCTTCTCCTCGGCGTTCATGCCGGCCATCGGCTCGTCGAGGAGGAGGAGCTTGGGCTCGGCGACGAGGGCCCGCGCCAGGTCGACGCGCTTCTGCGTGCCGTAGGACAGGGTCGAGACCACCCGGTCCGCCTCCTTGGCGAGGCCGAGAAAGGCGAGCACCTCCTCGGCTCTCGCCCGGAAGCGGCGCCGCTCCGCCGCGTCGCGGCCGAAGCGGAAGACGCTCTCGAAGAAGCTCGTCCCGCCCTTCCGCGACAGGCCCGCCATCACGTTCTCGATCACGGTCAGGCGGTGGAAGAGGGCGTTGTGCTGGAAGGTGCGGCCGATGCCGAGCCGGGCCGCGTCGCCCGGGCGCCGGGCGGCGAGCGCCACGCCGTCGAAGCGGATCTCGCCCCGGTCGGCCCGGTAGACGCCGTTGACGATGTTGAGCGCCGAGCTCTTGCCGGCGCCGTTCGGGCCGATCAGGGCGCAGATCTCGCCCTCCGCCACCTGGAAGGACAGGGCGTTCAGCGCCGTGACGCCGGCGAAGGACAGCGAGACGCCGTCGAGGGTGAGAAGGGGCGGGGCCATCCTATTCCGCCGCCTCCCGATGGGCCGAGGCCTCGCGCGCCTTCACCGCCTCGATGTCGCGATAGGCGTCGGCCGGATGGGTCTTCGGCAGGAGCGGGCCCTCGCCGAACAGCTTCTCGCGCAGCGTGCCGGGGCGGTAGGCCGTCGGATAGGCGCCGCGCTTCTGAAGCTCGGGCACGAGGAGATCGACCACCGTCTCGAAGGTCTCGGGCGTCACCGCATAGGCGAGGTTGAAGCCGTCGACATCGGTCTCCTCCACCCAGTCCTGCAGGATGTCGGCGACGGTTCCGGGCGAGCCGACGAAGACCGGGCCGAGGCCGCCGACGCCGCCCCATTGCGCCAGCTCCTCGATCGTCCAGGCCCGGTCCTTGCCGGCGAAGGTCTCGACCATGGAGACGATGGCATTGGTCTCGACCTTCCGGATGAGGTCGGTCGGCGCGTACTGGCCGAAATCGATGCCGCTCCAGCCGGACAGGAAGACGAGCGAGCCGTCATAGGAGGAATAGCTGCGATAGTCGGCGAAGCGCGCTTCGGCCTTCGCGTCCGTCTCGTCGACGATGACGGTGGTCAGGTTGTAGATATAGAGCTTGCGCGGGTCGCGGCCCGCCGCCGCCGCCTTGGCGCGGATCTCGGCGACATAGGCCTTGAGGAGGCTCTTCGTCGGCGCCGCGACGAAGACGCATTCGGCATGGGCGGCGGCGAAGGCCTTGCCGGGGCCGGAAGCGCCCGCCTGATAGAGGACGGGGGTGCGCTGCGGCGAGGGCTCGCAGAGATGGTAGCCCGGCACCTCGAAATGCTTGCCCCGATGGCCGATCTCGTGGACCTTCGCCGGATCGGTGAAGATGCGCTTCTCGCGGTCGCGCAGCACCGCGCCGTCCTCCCAGCTGCCCTCGAACAGCTTGTAGAGCACCTCGACATATTCGGCGGCGATCTCGTAGCGGTTGTCGTGGCCCTTCAGCCCGCCCTGGCCGACATTCTTCGCCCCGCTTTCCAGATAGGACGTGACGATGTTCCAGCCGACGCGGCCCTTGGTGTGGTGGTCGGCGGTCGAGAGGCGCCGCGCGAAGGTATAGGGATGCTCGAAGGAGGTGGAGGCGGTGATGCCGATGCCGAGATGCTCCGTCGCCAGCGCGATCGGCGCGGCGAGCTGGAGCGGATCGTTGACCGGGATCTGCGCCGCCTGATGCAGGGCGTGGAAGTTCGAGCCCTTGTAGACGTCGTAATAGCCGATGACGTCGGCGATGAAGATGCCGTCGAAGATGCCCCGCTCCAGCGTGCGGGCGAGATCCTGCCAGTAGTCGAGATCCTTATAGGTCCAGGACCGGTCGCGCGGATGCGCCCAGAGCCCGGGCGACTGATGGCCGACGCAGTTCATGTCGAAGGCGTTGAAGCGGATCGGGCGGGCCATGCACTTCTCCAGGCGGGACGGCGCGTCGGGAGGGCACCGCTCTGATGTCTGGAAGGCTAGGCTCGGCGCCGCGCTATGTTGAGTAAATCCATTTCTTTTATGGATATATCAGGAGCATTCTCTTTTGCGCACGGCCCGCCCGCCGCAACGCGGGCCTGCTCAAGCGTGCTAGCCGGCGCCAGCGGCGCACGCACCGGCGTGCCGCTCTAAACCTATGGTCGTGCCCGGGGATTCGGTGCGACGCGATCCGGGGCGAGGGCGATTCGACCCTCCAGGTCCGGCGGTCTCCGGCGGCTTCGATCCGCCGTCCCGCCAAGACCCCCCAACCTCACCGCTTCGTCATCCCGGCCTTGAGCCGGGATCCATTCCAAGCCGGTCACTACAGGCCGGAAGCGATCCGGAAGGAGACGTTCCTCCAACCGTCCCGAGGCGGTGTCGCGGACGGCATGGATCCCGGCTCAAGGCCGGGATGACGAAGCTGAAACGCGATGACGAAGCCGCCAAAGGGGAGGGCGAAGCCGAAACGCTTTCGGCAGGGGTCGATGCGTAGGCGCGGCGGTCTTCCCGCGAGGCTCGGTATCGTTTCGCCGTCTCGCGCGTTGCAGGCGAAACCAATCGCCAAGGGACGAGCGCATGGGAACGACACTGACCGGCCGGTTCGAGACGCGGCGCGAGGCCGAGATGACGGTGGAGCGTCTGGTGCAGGAATACGGGATCGAGCGCACCGACATCTTCGTCGCCGCGACCGGGCGCGACAACACGGCCGGCGAGGCGCCGGCCGGTTCCGACCGGCAGGGCGGCGATCCGGGCGGCGGCGACCGGGACGACGCGGCGCTGAACGGCGCGATCGAGGTCTCGGTCGATCTGGAGGACGAGGCCCTGGCGGGCCGCGTCCGCAGCGCCTTCGCCGAATTCGAGGCGCGGGGGGTCGAGGCGTCCTAGCGGCCTCGGCCGCAAGCCGTGGGCGGGGTCAGGCCGCCGCGGCGCGCGCGGCCGGGGAAAGGCCCTCGGCCGCGAGCCAGCTCGCATACCAGGCGTCGAAGAGCTTCAGCTGCGCCTCGACATAGCCGCGCTGGCTTTCCGACAGGGCGTCGGTCTCGTTGAAGTGGAGGGCGTAGTTTGCGTCGCCCTTCAGCACCATCATATGCTTGAAGTAAAGCACGAGATCCGGCCCCTCGTCGAAGGAGGAGAGAACGGCGAGGGCCTGTTCGAGCTCCTGGGCGCGGCGGCGCGCCACGGCGTCGCCAGCGGCGGCCGCCTTCGCCAGATCGCAGAGATGGAGGACCTCGCGCGGCAGGACATTGCCGATGCCGGT
Organism: Aureimonas endophytica; assembly: GCF_014642635.1. Taxonomy (GTDB): domain Bacteria; phylum Pseudomonadota; class Alphaproteobacteria; order Rhizobiales; family Rhizobiaceae; genus Plantimonas; species Plantimonas endophytica. Next base: position 150,325 of record NZ_BMIQ01000005.1, on the reverse strand, counting down.
GATCGCGCCCGTCGCGCCGCAATTGACGAAGCCGTGGAAGACGGCGGTGTCGACGCCGATCATCAGCGACACGTCGTCGTCGCGGCTGGTGATGGTCTCGGCCGCATAGCGCAGATCGGCCGGGCCGCCGAATTCCTTGAAGCCGACGAGATTGGGATGCTCGGCCCGGAGCGCGAAGAACAGATCGGCGCGCGTGGCGAAGCCGTAATAGGGGCTGTTGTAGATCACCGCCGGCAGGTCCGGCGCGGCCGACAGGATCGCCTTGAAATGCGCCCGCTGGGCGGCGGGCGAGGGGCCGCGCGACAGGACGCGCGGGATGACCATCAGGCCCTTGGCGCCGGCCGACTGCGCATGCGCCGCATGGGCGACGGCGGAGGCGGTGTTGACCGCGCCGGTGCCGACGATGACCGGCACGCCGGCCTCGGCGAGGCGCGCGACGCCCTCCATGCGCTGCGCGTCGGTGAGGAGCGGCCAGTCGCCCATCGAGCCGCAATAGACCACCGCCGACATGCCGGCGCCGATGAGCTCGCGGCCCTTGGCGACGAGCGCGTCGAAATCGGGGGTCCGGTCGGGGCGGCAGGGGGTCATCAGCGCCGGAACGACGCCGGAGAAGATTTCGGCTTTCATCGCGATACCTCGTGGCTCTGAAGCGGGGCCGCGCGACGAAGCCGCGTCAAGGCCGGTGAGAGCAGTATCGCGCATTGTATAATGTTTGTCGACAGGATTTCGACGGTGTCGCCGAGACCTTCGCGCGTCGCTAGTCCGCGTGGTCGGCGATCACCTTCAGGAAGGCCGGGCCGTAGCGGTCGAGCTTGGCCTCGCCGACCCCCGGCACGAGCGCCATCTCGGCCCGCGAGGCCGGGCGCGCCGCGGCCAGCTCGCTCAGCGTCTTGTCGTGGAAGATGACGTAGGGCGGCAGGTTCTGCGCCCGCGCGATGTCGAGACGCTTCTGGCGGAGCGCCTGGAAGAGGTCGCGATCGGCCTCGGCCAGCGTCGCCGGCGCCGCGCCGCGCGCCGCCTTCTGCCGGCGCCGCTCGCGCGCCGCCTCCGGCACGCGCAGCATCAAAGCCGGTCGGTCGCGCAGGAAGTCGCGGCCGGCGGGGGCGATCGACAGCCCGCCATGGCCGGCGAGATCGACCTCGACGAGGCGCAGCGCGATGAGCTGGCGCAGGATCGCCCGCCAGGCGCGATTGTCGTGTTCCGTGCCGATGCCGAAGGTCGAGACGCGGTCGTGGCCGAACTGGGTGATGCGCTCGTTCGAGACGCCGAGCAGCACGTCGACGATATAGGCCTGCCCGAAGCGCTCGCCGGTGCGATAGATGCAGGACAGGGCCTTCAGCGCCGAGACCGTGCCGTCGAAGAGCTGCGGCGGCGCGGCGCAGGTGTCGCAATTGCCGCAGGGCTCGCAGGCGTCGCCGAAATAGGACAGGAGCACCTGCCGCCGGCAGGTCGCCGTCTCGGCGAGGCCGAGAAGCGCGTCGAGCTTCTGCCGCTCCATCCGCTTGCGCGCCTCGGGCGCCTCCGATTCCTCGATGAAGCGGCTGCGCAGCGCGATGTCGTCCGAGCCGTAGAGCATCAGCGTGTCGGCGGGCAGGCCGTCGCGCCCGGCCCGGCCGGTCTCCTGGTAATAGGCCTCGATGCTGGAGGGCAGGTCGATATGGGCGACGAAGCGCACGTCCGGCTTGTCGATGCCCATGCCGAAGGCGATTGTTGCGACCATCACCACCGCCTCGCCATGCTGGAAGCGGGTCTGGTTGGCCTCGCGCGCCGCCTTGTCCATGCCGGCATGGAAGGCGAGCGCGTCGTGGCCCTCCTCGCGCAGCCAGGCGGCCGTCTCCTCGGTCTTCTTCTTCGACAGGCAGTAGACGATGCCGCTCTCGCCCGGATGGCGCTTCAGGAAGCCCTTCAGCTGCGCGCGGGGATTGTCCTTCTCCTCGATCGCGTAGCGGATGTTCGGCCGGTCGAAGCCGGCGACGAAGGCATCCTCCTCGGCGATATCGAGATGCGCCAGGATCTCGGCGCGCGTCGGCTCGTCGGCGGTCGCGGTCAGCGCCATGCGCGGCACGCCGGGAAACCTTGCGGCCAGGACGTCGAGCTGGCGGTAGGAGGGGCGGAAGTCGTGGCCCCATTGCGACAGGCAATGCGCCTCGTCGATGGCGATCAGCGACAGCCGCGCCTCGGCGAGCCGGTCCAGCGTGCCGTCGCGCAGCAGCGTTTCCGGCGCGGCATAGAGGAGATCGAGCGTTCCGGCCGCGACGGCGCTCCACAGGGCGCGCCGCTCGTCGGGCGCGAGATCCGAATTCAGCGCCGCCGCCCGGACGCCGGCCTGCCGCAGGGCCGCCACCTGATCGGCCATCAGCGCCAGGAGCGGCGAGACGACGAGGCCCATGCCGGGCCGGGCGAGGGCGGGGATCTGGTAGCAGAGCGACTTGCCGCCGCCGGTCGGCATCAGGACGAAGGCGTTGCGGCCGGCGACGACATGCTCGACGATCGCAGCCTGCGGCCCGCGAAAGGCATCGTAGCCATAGACGGTCTTGAGGATTTCGAGAGGGCTGGCAATCATCGGCGAGGCTTGGAGAATCGCGGGAATTCCCCCTCATAGCAGGTCCGCTCCGGCAACGGGCCTCGGCGCGGCGATGGGCCGCCGCCGCGCATCCGCACCGCCTCGCCTGTCGCGCGGCGACGGAAGGCGGTCGTCGCTCGCGTCATTGGCATGCCGATGCCTCGCGCGGGAGGAGTTCGTGGAACATCCGGCGGACGAGGGTGCCGTCCTTATCGTCGATGAGACCGGCCCTTTGCCATTCCGGCATTCGCCCGGATCAGAACTTCTTCACCGAACCGGGAAATCCTCGGCGGCCCGGCTGGACAACCTCGCCGGGCGGGCGCTACTGGCGCGGCGGAACCTCCCAGACGGTTCGGGGCAGGCGCAAGGATCTTCGTGGCGAGCGATCGGCACGGACGCTGAGGTGAGAGTGCATGGCCGAGCATCGGTTCGAGGGTGATCGCTTCGAGAAGCTGAAGACGATCCTGCGCGTCACCCGCGGCAACTTCTTGGAGATGTTCGACTTCTTCCTGTTCGGCATCTATGCCTCGCATATCGCGCACACCTTCTTCCCGAACGACAACGAATTCGTGTCGATGATGTCGGCCTTCCTCAGCTTCGCGGCGGGCTTCGTGATGCGCCCGATCGGCGCCCTGACGCTCGGGCCCTATATCGACCGCATGGGCCGCCGGCAGGGCCTGATCGTCACGCTCGTCATCATGGCGATGGGCACGGTGCTGATCGCCTTCGTGCCCGGATACGCCACGATCGGCATCGCCGCGCCGATCCTCGTGCTCGTCGGCCGGCTGCTCCAGGGCTTCTCAGCCGGCGTCGAGCTCGGCGGCGTCTCGGTCTATCTGGCGGAAATGGCGACGCCCGGCCGCAAGGGCTTCTACGTGAGCTGGCAGTCGGCCAGCCAGCAGGTGGCGATCATCGTCGCCGCGCTGATCGGCTATACGCTCACCCACACGCTCGCCCCCGAGGCGATCGCCGCCTGGGGCTGGCGCATCCCCTTCTTCATCGGCTGCATGATCGTGCCCTTCATCTTCGTCATCCGCCGCTCGCTGCGCGAGACGGAGGAATTCTCGGCGCGCCGCCATCATCCGAGCGTCGGCGAGATCTTCCGCACGCTCGGCGCCAATTGGCGCGTCGTCGCGGGCGGCGTCGGCATGGTGATGATGACGACGGTGTCCTTCTATCTCATCACGGTCTACACGCCCTCCTTCGGCAAGAGCGTTCTCCATCTCTCCGAATCCGACGCGCTCCTGGTGACGGTCGCCGTCGGCCTGTCGAACTTCCTCTGGCTGCCGCTCTCGGGCGCCCTGTCCGACCGGATCGGCCGCAAGCCGCTCCTTATCGCCTTCACGGTCCTCGCCGTCGCGACGGCCTATCCGGCTCTGTCCTGGCTGATCCGCGACATCACCTTCGGCCGCATGCTCGCCGTCGAACTGTGGCTGTCCTTCCTCTATGCCGGCTATAACGGCGCGATGGTCGTCGCCCTCACCGAGATCGTGCCGGTCTCGGTGCGCACGGCGGGCTTCTCGCTGGCCTACAGCCTGGCGACGACGATCGGCGGCTCGTCGCTCGCCATTTCCACCTGGCTGATCGAGGCGACGCAGGACAAGGCCGCGCCCGGCTACTGGATGAGCGCGGCCGCGCTTTGCGGCCTCGCCGCGACGCTGTTCCTTTATCGCGGCGGCGGCGCGCGCCGCCCGACCGCCGTCGCGGCCTGACGCCGGCCAGTTCGCGTATCGCCGCGATCTCGCTGAACCCGCCGACGCCCGCGCCGCGCGGTCGAACATGTCGCGCTTGCCTTCGCCCGCCGATCGGGCGCACTCCAGGCGCAAGTTCGGCATGCCAAGCGCTTGTCGTTGAGAGGCTCGTCGGAACGCCGCCGGTTTCCGTCGGGGCCCCGGAAGGACGCGAGCGGGAGGATGTCGATGGACGAGCGGATGGCGACGGGCGAGCGGCCGGGCGACGACGCCTTCGAGGGCGAGCCGGCGGCGGCGCGCGGCGCCTCGAGCGCGGCGGAGCTCGTGCTGGCGCCGGCGGAGGCCTATCCGCGCATCGATCTCAGGGCGCAGGGCGAGCCCTGGGAAAAGCGCCGGGCGGCCGGCAAGGTGCTGCGCGGCGCCGTGCCCCATGCCGCCCATGCCGAATGCGTGCCAGCTGACGACCGGCCCGATCCGGTTTCCCTGATCGAGCAGTCGAACGAAGGGCGGCAGGCCGATCTCGTGCCGCTCCGCAATGCCCGCATGGCGGCCTCGCCCTTCGCCTTCCTGCGCGGCGCGAGCCGCGTCATGGCCTTCGACCTAGCGCACACGCCGCGAAGCGGCATCGACGCGGTGATCGACGGCGACGCCCATATCAGCAATTTCGGCCTGTTCGGCACGCCGCAGCGCGACATCGTGCTCGACCTCAACGATTTCGACGAGGTGACGATCGGCCCCTGGGAATGGGACCTGAAACGGCTGGTCGCCAGTCTCGCGGTCGCCGCGCGCGATCGCGCGATCGGGCGCGGCGAACGGCGGCGCGCCATCGCCGGCTGCGTCGCCGGCTATCGCATCACCATGCACGATCTCGCCCCGCAAGGGCCGATCGAGGTCTGGCACCGCGCCGCCAAGGCCGAGTCGCTTGACTTTCCCGGCATCGACATCGACCCCGAATCGCAGGCCGTCGTGCGCAAGGCCGTGGAGAAGGCGCGGCGGCGCAACAACCGCTCGCTGCTCGAAGAGGTCGGCGAACGCCGCGTCGACGGCGGCTGGCGGTTGCGGGAGGACGCCCCGATCCTGACGGCGGTGGACGAGCGGGTGCGCGAAGCGGTGATCTCGGGCCTCGAGCGCTATGCCGAGTCGCTGCCGCGCGAGCGGCGCTTCATGCTGAGCCGCTATCATGTCGTCGATGTCGTGCATCGGGTGGTCGGCGTCGGCAGCGTGGGAACGCGCGCCTATCTCGCGCTGCTCTTCGGCAATTCGGACCAGGATGCGCTGTTTCTCCAGGTGAAGGAGGCCGTCCGGCCGGCGCTCGCCCCCTTCGTCCGGCCCTTGCCCGAGCCCTATCGCTCGCATGAGGGGACGCGCGTCGTCTACGGCCAGCGCCTGCTCCAGGGCGTCGGCGACCCGCTGCTCGGCTGGACGACGATCGACGAGCGGCCCTATTACGTGCGCCAGATGAAGAACATGAAGGGCGAGATCCCGCTCGCGGTGCTGACCGGCCGCCCCTTCGCCTATTTCGCCTGGGGCTACGGGGCGCTGCTCGCCCACGCCCATGCGCGCACCGGCGACGCGGCGGCGATCTCGGGCTATTGCGGCGGGGTGGAGAATGCCGGCTTCGACGCGGCCCTCGTCGAATGGGCGGAAGGCTATGCCGAACGGAACGAGCGCGATCACGCCGCCTTCGTCGCGGCGATCGCCGACGGGCGCCTTGCCGCCGCGGCGGAAGGATAGGGGCGCCCGAACGGCGGACGCCCCTTTTTTCGTCAGGCGGCCTTCTTGGCCGATTTCGCCTTCGGCGCCGGGGCGGGCGCGGGGGCGTCGGTCTCGCCCTCGGCTTCCGGCCGCGCATAGTCGAGCCCTTCGGCGATCTCGGTGAGGAGCGCGTCGGTCTTCTTCTCCTCCTCCAGCGTCTGGTCGAGCAGCGCCGCCGCCTCGTCATAGCCGAGCTTGGCGGCCCAGGTCTTCAGGAGGCCGTAGCGCGCGATCTCGTAATGCTCGACCGCCTGGGTGCAGCCGATCAGCACCTGGTCGGCGGCGTCGGTCCCGCCGAAATCCTCCAGGTCCTCGCCCATCTCGCCGACGATGCCCTGCATCGCCTCGCAGGTCTTCGCCCGGGCCGGCTTGCCGATGATCTCGAACACCTGCACCAGCCGCTCGACCTGCTCGGCGCTTTCCTCGGCATGGGTCTCGAAGGCCTCGCGCAGCTCCGGCGACTGCGCCGCCTTGGCCGATTTCTTCAGCGCCTTCACCGACTGCTTCTCGGCGTAGTAGACGTCCTTCAGGGTCTCGTGAAACGCGTCCGCAAGCGTCTTCTCGGTGGCCATGATCCTGTCCTCGCATCTCCGCCCGGCCCGCCGCCGGGCGTTTCGTGACCGGGAAAAGGCCGCTCGGCGGGAATCCGTTCCTGGGGATTGCGGGGAAAATTCGGGGCGGGTGGAGAGACCACGAAGCGGCCCGCCCGCACCCGGCCGGGAACGCTATCGGTCGGGGCAGCCCGCATAGGCCTTGATCTTGCGCGGGGTCTGCGGCGAGCGGCACAGGCCCTTCGCCACCTTGAGAAAGGTCTGGCCGTTCATGGCGCTGTGAATGGCGATGACACCCTGGCCGATGCCGTTCGCGAGCGCGGCCGCGAGCACGATCTCGGCCCTGGCATAGAGCACGTAGGACGGATGTCTCAGGAAGTCGTGTTCGTGGGCCGCAAGGATGCAGGTCTCGTCATGCGGCGCCGCCGTCACCGAGCAGATGCCGACGATCAGCACTCTTCCCTCCGCATCGGGATCGTTGCAGATCACATGGAGATGCTTGCGATCCGGGTCGTGCCTCGGCCCCGAAACGATCAGCAGCGTGCCCTTCTTCGCGATCGTCATGGCGGAGCGCCCGGACCGTCAGGCGAGCTCGGCGATGAGCTGGCTGATGGAGGATCGCTCCCGCAGGAACTGCGCGTGCTCGGCCGTGTTCTCGATCCCCACGGCATGCAGCAGGCGCTCGAGGGGAATGGGGTTCGAACTGCCGTGCGGATCCTCCCATTCCGGGATGTTGTCGCTGTTATGCGTCCATTTCACCAGTTCCCACTGGTTCATCCGGCCGAAGCGGTGCCAGATGTCGTCGAGCACGGAAATCTCGGCCTCGCTTAACTCGTCGAGAGCCTCGGCCAGAATGCCCGGCTTGACGCCGATCATATGATCGGCGCGATCGTCGAGGATCGCGGACCAGTCCGCGTCTTCCACCTCGCCCTTCGCATTGTCATAGGTCCACGAGTTCACCGGACCATGCGGCAGCGAGGCGCGAGGCTCGTCCAGCATCGGGATCGCGTGGCGCTTCAGGGCTTCCCGGTCGCTGAGATAGACGAGCTTGACCGCCTTCAGCACATTGATCGACCGCGCTTCGGTCTTGAGCGCGAAATAGGCGATGATCTGCGCTGCCTTCGCCGAATTATACATCGGAACATCTCCCGCTAGAGCGAGCCGCCGTCCTCATGTAGCAAAGCGCGGGGCGATTTTCACCACGCTTCGGTGCCCCGCATGGTGCTTCCCATGCGAAGGGATCGGCGCCGATCGCGATCCGCCCGGGGGGGGGCGAGCCGGCGAGGGCGGCCGGCCGCCCGGCCTTGCGACAGTCGCGTCCTCGTCCGCCCCCTACCGCCGCAGCGCCGGGTCGAGGAGCCATTCGGCACTGTCGTTCCAGACGTCCATCTTCGTGATCCGGCCGTCCATCACCTCGAAGCGGTCGACATAGCGGTTGTGGTCGAAGGGCGTGCCGTCCGGCCATTCGCCATAGAGCTTGCCGATCGAATAGACCACGGTGCGGTCGCCGGCCGGGGCGACGTCGAAGCGCTCCATCCGCTTCTTCACCCATTTGTAGCGGGCGGCGTTGACGGAGGTCGGGCCGCGCGGATGGTCGAAGACGCGCCCGCCGGTGAAGGTGATGGTGCAGCCCGGCGCCATATAGGTCGCCGCCCGGTCGGGATCGGGCACCATCGAGGCTTCGAGATAGGCGCGCACGATGGCGGCGTCATCGAGGGTTTCGTCGCGCATCGTCCTCTGCCTTTCCGCGATCCGGCCGGTTTCGAGGAGATGGACCGCCGCCACCACGCCGTCCAGCACCGGCAGGCCGAAACGGGCGGTGAAGCGCTCCGCCAGATCCGCCATGCCGGCGCAGCCGAGGACGACGGCGTCGGGGCCGTCCTCGGCGAGGGCGCGGGCGATCTCGGCCGCCACCATTTCCTCCGCGTCGCCGCCCTCGCGCTCCAGCTCCAGCACCGGCACTTCCGAGGCGCGGACCCTGGCGCAGGCATCGGCGAAGCCGCCCGCCGCGACATTGGCGGCGATGACCGGGATCGAGACGGAAAGCGTCGTCACCACCGAGAAGCGCCCGCGCGCCGCGCCGGCGAGGAAGGCCGCCTCGCCGAGGCCGGTGACGGGCTTCTCCGTCAGTCGCCGCGCCTCGGCGAGGCCCGTATCGTCGAAGCAGCCGATGACGAAGCCGTCCGCCGTCGCGTCCTCGGCGGCGAGAAGGCGCAGCAGTCCGGGCACGGCCGCCGCGCCGTCCGCCTCGCCCTGGATCGCCGCCGGGCCCGCGTGATTGGTGAGGGCGCGGATCTCCGTGCCCGGCCCCGCGGCGGCGCGCGCGGCGCCCGCCATCTTCTCGGTCATCGAGGCGGTGGAGTTCGGATTGATGAAGAGGATGCGCATCGGATCTTCTTAGAGAGTGCCCTTGCCGGCGTCGGAGGCGCCGCGCATGCGGCGGCGGCGCAGCGCGAGGCCGGTGCCGAGCGTGCCGCCGATGACGAGGAGCGAGATCGCCGTCGTCAGCGTGCCGAGCGCGTAGATCGCCGGACTGGTGACGGTCGCCGTCAGGCCCTGGAGTTCGAGCGGCAGCGTGTTCGGGCCGCCGATCGCCTGCGAGGTGCGGGCGATCTCGTCCCAGGAAAGGGTGAAGCCGAAGAGGGCGACGCCGATCAGATAGGGCGCGACCAGGGGCAGCACGACATGGCGGAAGGTCTGCCAGGGCGAGGCGCCGAGATCGCGCGCCGCCTCCTCATAGGCCGGATTGAAGCGGTTGAAGACGACGAGCATGATCAGCATGCCGAAGGGCAGCGTCCAGGTGAGATGCGCGCCGAGGGCCGAGGTGAAGAGCCCCATCGAGGAGGCGTAGTCGTCGCCGACGAGGCCATAGGCCTTCAGGAGGTCGTCGAAGACGCGGAATTCCAGCGCGATGCCGAGCGAGACGACGATCGAGGGCAGGATGAGGCTGGCGATCGCCACGTAGAAGAGCAGCGTCGAGCCGAGGAAGCGGCGCCGGAAGGCGAGGCCGGCCGCGAGCGAGACCACGACCGTCAGCACCGTCGCGACGAGGCCGAGGCCGAGCGAGCGCCGGAAGGCCGCCCAGACGTCGACGACGCCGAGCCCTTCCCACAGCACCCCGAACCAGTGCAGCGACAGGCCGCGCATCGGGAAGGTGAGGCCGCCCTCCGGCCCCTGGAAGGACAGGACGAAGATCGTCAGCGTCGGCCCGTAGAGGAACAGGACGAAGAGGGTGAAGAGGCCGGCGAGGAGATAGAAGGCGGGGCCGCGCGTTTCGCTCATCGCTAGAGCTCCTTGCGGATGTCGACGAGGCGCGTCAGCGCCAGGATGATGATCAGCACCGTGGCGAGCAGCACGACGGCATTGGCGGCGGCGACCGGGAACTGGAGATAGCTGATCTCCACCGAGATCGACTTGCCGACCGAGGCGATCTGCTGGCCGCCCATGATGCCGACGGTGATGAAGTCGCCCATCACCAGGGTGACGACGAAGATCGAGCCGATGGCGATGCCGGTCTTCGACAGGGGCACGATGACGTTCCAGAGGATCTGCCAGCCGGTGGCCCCGGCGTCGCGCGCCGCCTCGATCAGCGAGCGGTCGATGCGCAGCATGGAATTGTAGATCGGCGCCACCATGAAGAAGGTGAGGAGGTGGACGAAGGTCAGCGTCACCGAGAAGCGTGAATAGAGCAGCCAGTCGAGCGGCTGGTCGACCCAGCCGAGGGCGAGCAGCCCCTGGTTCACCAGCCCCTCGCGCCCGAGAAGCGGGATCCAGGAGATCATGCGGATGACGTTGGAGGTCCAGAAGGGAATGGTGCAGACGAGGAAGAGCGCCGACTGCACCTCGGGCGTCCGCACCTCGAAGGCGACGAAATAGGCGATGGTGAAGCCGATCACCAAGGTGATCGCCCAGACCGTCAGGCAGAATTGCAGCGTCGAGAGATAGGTGGCGAAGGTGGTGCAGAGGCTCGGCAGCCGCACCAGGCAGCGGTCGAACACGTCGAGATAGTTCTGGAACTGGAAGTCCGGCTCGATCGAATAGTCCGTATAGGTCCAGAAGCTGACCATCACGATGATGGCGAGCGGCACGACCAGGAACAGGAGGAAGATCAGCGCGAAGGGCGCGGCCTGGAGATAGGGGGCGATGCCGACGCGTTGGCTCATGGGGCGTTCCGGGTGGGTGCGGGGGAGAAGCCGCCGCCTTCTCCCGAGTCGGGAGAAGGTGCCGGCAGGCGGATGAGGGAGCGACGGGGCTCGGACGTTTCCGCCCTACGGCTCCCTCACCCGGTTCGCTGGCGCGAACCACCCTCTCCCGGCTCGGGAGAGGGGGGCGCCCGCTCGCGACGGTTCGCGCCTTACGCGGCCACGAACTCGTTCCACTTCCTGACCATGTAGGCGTCCTCGTCCATCACCGAGTTCCAGCAGGAGATGCCGCCGATGCGGGCCTCGAAGGAGCCGCCGTCGCGCACCGAGCCGGCGGCGGCGATCTTGTCGCCCATCGGCGACATGATGTCCTTCTCCGCCTTCTCGCCCTTCATCCAATAGGCCCATTCATAGGGCTGCATCGACTTCTCGGCGGTGGAGAGGACGGCCGAATAATAGCCCTGCCGGTTGAGGAAGGCGCCGGCCCAGCCGGACAGGAACCAGTTGATGAACTCGTAGGCCGCGTCGAGCTTCTTGCCCTCCAGCGTCGAGGGCAGGCCGAAGCCGGAGGCCCAGGCGCGATAGCCTTCCTTCAGCGGCTGGTAGACGCAGTCGATGCCCTTGGCGCGCACCGCCGTCACCGCCGGCGACCACATGGACTGGATCACCGTCTCGCCCGAGGCCATCAGGTTGACGCTCTGGTTGAAGTCCTGCCAGAGCGCGCGGAACTGCCCGGCCTTCTTGGCCTCGATCAGCGTCTCGATCGTCATGTCGATCTCGTCGCGCGTCATGTTGCCCTTGTCGGGATACTTGTACTTGCCCATGCCCTCGATGCAGAGCGCGGCGTCCATGATGCCGATCGAGGGGATGTTGAGGATCGAGGCCTTGCCCTTGAACTCCGGGTTCAGGAGCTCCGACCAGCTCTCGATCGGGCGCTTGATGAGGTCGGGGCGGATGCCCAGCGTGTCGGCGTTGTAGACGGTCGGGATCAGCGTGATCCATTCGGTCGGGGCGGCGGCGAACTTCTTGCCCATCCGCTCCTCCTTGTAGAGGACCTTCCAGGGCGCGGTGCCCTGGGCGCCGATCTTCTTGCCGTCCGGCAATTCGCCCTTGGTGAAGACGGGCGTGATATTGTCGAATTCCTTGATCTTCTTGGCGTCCATGCCCTGGAGATGGCCGGAGGGCATCAGCTTCTTCAGCGAGAAATATTCCGAATCGACGATGTCGAAGGTGTTGGCCTGCGTCAGCACGCGCTTGGCCACCTCGTCGGTCGTCACCGGCACGTATTCGATGGTGATGCCGAGGTCTTCCTTGACCTTGTCGGCGATCTCCTTCGACTGGTTCACCGCCGTGCCGAGATAGCGCAGCGTCACCTTCTCGGCGGCCATGACATAGGGAAAGCCGGTGATGGCGCCGGAACCGGCGGCGGCGGCGCCGAGCGCGGCCGTGGATTTGAGGAAGCTGCGGCGGCTGAGGCCGCCCGTCCTGGTCTCGTTCATCGTTGATCCTCCAGTTGGAAACAGGCTGCGGGTGGGGGTGGGGGCGGGATCAGGCGGGTTCGAGCACGTATTCGGCGCTCTTCGCCCAATGGTACGCACGCGTCTCGCCGAGTTCGGCGGGCTCGGGAAAGAAGCGGTCCTCGGGGATCACGGCGGTGATCTCGCCGCCGGCGGGCGTGCCGAGGACGACGGTGACGGTGGCGCCCTGATATTCGACGCCGCGCACCTCGCCTTCGAGCGTGCGGGCCGCCGCGCCGCCGGCGCCGAGGCGCACATGGTCGGCGCGCACCGAGACGGCGCCCTCCTCGACGTCGACGACATTGTGGCCGCCCATGAACTTCGCGACGAAGGCGGTGCGCGGCCGGTGGAAGACGTCCTGCGGCGAGGCCGCCTGCTCGATCCGCCCGTCCTTCATGATGACGACGAGATCGGCGAGCGCCATGGCCTCGTCCTGGCCGTGCGTGACGTGGAGGAAGGAGATGCCGAGCTCGCGCTGGAGCCGCTTCAGCTCGGTGCGCACCTTCAGGCGCAGGAACGGATCGAGCGCCGAAAGCGGCTCGTCGAGGATCAGGATGCCGGGATCGGTGACGAGCGCGCGGGCGAGCGCGACGCGCTGCTGCTGGCCGCCGGACAGCTGAGCCGGCAGGCGCGAGGCGAATTTCGTGAGATCGACGAGCTCCATCACCTCGCCGGCCTTGCGATAGCGCTCGGCCTTGCTCTGGCCGCGCATCTTCAGGGAGAAGGCGACATTGTCGAGCACGGTGAGATGCGGGAACAGGGCGTAGTTCTGGAACATCATCGCCGTGCCGCGCTTGGCCGGCGCGAGCTCGGTGATGTTCTGCGCCCCGAGGATGATGTCGCCCGAGGAGGCGATCTCGTGTCCGGCGATCATGCGCATGGTCGAGGACTTGCCGCAGCCGGAGGGCCCGAGAAAGCAGCAATAGGTGCCCGCCGGAACGCGCAGGTCGATCGCGTCGACCGCCAGCGTCTCGCCATAGCGCTTCGTCACCTTCACGAGTTCGAGGCTGCCATCCGCCATGCCGCCAATCCTTCCTTCCGTCGGGACAGGCGATGCAGGCGGCGTGCCAAGTCACGGAATCCCTTGGCGCAAAGGGCTTCGGGCGTTTGTGCCTCGCAACGGAGCGAAGCGGCTGCGCAGAAGCTGCGCAATCGGCCCGCCGCTCTGCCAAAATTGTGCACAATCCTTGTATGCGAAAAGATTTTGCGCCGCGCGTGCGCCTCTGCCATGCTGGCGCGATGAGTCGGGTCCTGTCGAAACCGAAGGCCGAGGCGGCGGGCGCGTCGGCGCGCGTGCCTGTTCCCGCGCCCTCGCGCGCCTCCTGGCAGGAAATCTACGACGCGCTGCGCGAGGCGGTGATGCGCCATCGGCTCGATCCGGGCGCCAAGATCGTCGAGGAGGAACTGGCCGAGCTCTTCGGCGTCAGCCGCACCATCGTGCGCGCCGCCCTCCAGGCGCTGGGGCGCGACGGCATCGTGGTAATCGAGCGCAACAAGGGCGCGCGGCTCGCCCGGCCCTCGCCCCGCGAGGCGCGCGAGATCTTCGAGGCGCGCGAACTGATCGAGCCGCGTCTGGCGCTTCTGGCGGCGGCGCGGCTGTCGCCCGGCGATGTCGAGCGGCTAGGCGCCGCGATCGAGGCCGAGCATCGGGCGCTTCACGCCGACAATCTCGGCGAGGGCCTGTTCCAGTCGGCGGAATTCCACCGCGTCATCGCCGCCGCCTCGGGCCAGGCGGTGCTGACGACGATGCTCGGCGATCTCCTGTCGCGCTCCTCGCTGGTGCTGGCGCTCTACTGGCGCCGGCCCGAGGCCTTCTGCGAGAACGAGGCGCATCACGCCCTGGTCGAGGCGCTGGCCGGCGGCGACGGCGAGCGCGCGGCCCGGCTGATGCAGCAGCATATCGCCGCCCTTCTCGCCGGGCTCGACCTGACGGAGCGGCCGCTGCGCCGCTCCTCCATCGCCGAGGCGCTGTCGAGGGCCGACGACGGCCTCTAGTGGCGGTCGCGGAAGCTGAGGCCGAGCACGAAGCCGACCGCGCCGGCGACGATGAGCGCCGAAAGCGGATTGCCGTGCACCTGGCGCCGCACCGCCTCGCCGCCGTCGCGCGCATAGGCGCCGGCATTCTCGTAGAGATCGGAAGCATAGCGCGAGGCTTCCGCCGTGGCGCCGCGCAGGGCGTCGCGGCCCTGGCCGTAGAGGTTCTGCGCGGCGCCTTCCGCCTCGCGGATGCGGCCCTCGGCCGAATTGCCGTCGGAGCCGACCGCATCGCCGATCGCGCCCTGCACCTTGCCGCCGAATTCCTTCGCGGCTCCTTCGAGACGGTTCCTGTCCAAGCTCGTGGCTCCCGATCTACGCAACGCAACGGCCATTCCGCTGCCGCAGCCCTAAACCATCGAGAAGCTCATTTGTTCAGTGTCTCCCTGACGGGCGGCGGCAGAGGCCGGCGCGCGGCGCCCGCGCGGCCGGCGGCGCGGCTTGTGGAATGCGGCATGGCCGCCCCGGCCATCGCGGCTGAACCAGGCGCCGTGCCCTTCGGCATAGACGGCCTGGGCGGCGGCCTCCTCGCTCGCATGTTCGCGGCGCGCGGCCGCGTCCTTCGCCGGGGCGGTCACGAAACGCCCCTGGCGGTTGCGGGCCAGCACCAGCGGGCGGCCCTTGTGCGGGCCCCGTGTGACCCGTGCGGAAAGCGTCAGCATTCATCGTCTCCTGAGATGGCTCGGACCGTCGCGCCCGTTCTTCGATCCCGGCCGCGCCGTTTCAGCCTCGTCATCCCGGCCCCCGAGCCGGGATCCACGCCTCGGCGGGACCGCCTCGATGAGCGACGAGGATGGGCATTCGTCCGGACCGGTCACCGGCTCGCATGGCCGGCTTGGCATGGATCCCGGCTCGGGGGCCGGGATGACGAAGCGGTGAGGTGGGCGGGGTTTCTGCAACGGCGCCACAGTGTCACATATAGGAAGCCGGCAGGAGTTATGCCAATATTTCCAACGGTTTGAGGCGTGATTTTCGCAAGAATCCGCCATGTGGGACGGGGGTGTCGCGCGCCGGTTCCTCGGCCCGGGGGCGTAGGGAGCGGCAACCTCGCGGGTGGTGCGCCGTTGGGGCCGGGACAACCCTGCGCGGGACCCTTCTCATGCTCTCTTCCATCCTGATGGGCCTCGTCGCCGGCGCGCGCTCGATACTGCCGCTCGCCACCGTCGCCGTCCTGGCGCGGCGGCGCGAATTGCCGAATGACGGGCCGCTGGCCGGATGGCTGGCGCAAGGGCCGGTCGTCGCGGCGACCTCGGCGCTCGCCCTCGGCGAGCTTCTCGGCGACAAGCTGCGCTCCGCCCCGGACCGCATCGTCCTGCCGGGCCTTCTCGCCCGCGTCGCGAGCGGCGCCATTGCCGGCGCGGCGCTGGCCCGCCCGCGCGCCGCGCCCGGCGCGGCCCTTCTCGGCGCCGGCGTCGCGGTCGGCGCCGCCTATGCGAGCTTCGCGCTGCGCCGGCGGGCGATGCGCCGTGGCGGGCAGCGCCCGACCGGGGCGGCGGAGGATCTCGCCGTCCTCCTCGCGGCGCTCGCCGTCGCGGCCGGGGCCCGGCGCCGGGCCGGCGATCACTCCTCCTGAAATTCCTTGCCGACCTCGCCGAAGCGGGCGAGGACGCGCGGCTCCTCGACCACCTCGCCGGTATCGGTGTCGACCGTGAGCGTCAGAGCGACGACGCCGGCGAATTTCGCCGCGTCGCGCTCGGCGCGCGCCACCGCCTCGGCCTCGGTGCGGTATTCGACCGAGCGGCCGGGATTGAGCTTCTTGCCGCGCCGCTCGAACTGCTGGACGATGAACAGCACCTTCTCGGCCATGGTCGCCAACTCCCTCGCGCTTCCATGCCCCCTCATGCGCCGGACGGGACCCGCCGTCCATCGCCCGCGCGACGAAGGCGGGTCCCCGTCGTCCGATCCACAGGAACGAAGGCACCGGCGGAGCATCCCGAAAACGTCGCGCAACCGAGAGGAGAGTAGAGACGCGGTCGCCTTCCAGACGAAGCCTTGTCCTCGTCTTCGCATGAAGGTTCGCTGACGCGAGACTTGCCGCGTCAGCGTTAACGACGATCGGCGCAATATTTCCCTGCTCCGTTCCGTTGTGTCATGCTGCAAGAAAGCCGCAAGCAAAGGCCCGCGTCGCGACGATAGGGAAGGCCATGATCCGCTGGGGAAATCGGGGGGCGCGCCGGTGAAGCGGATCACGCTGTTCGCCAAGGGCAATGTCGACGTCCACGATTCCCTGCATTCGTGCCGGATCGGCGGCGCGATCCGCTGGAACGGCCTCAACGAGGCGCTGCGGGTTCTCGCGCCCGGCACCACCGCGCGGGTGATCCACGAGACCTTCTCGCGCTCCGACGCGCTGCTCGCCGCCGGGGGC
The DNA here is from genome assembly GCF_014642635.1 of Aureimonas endophytica. Taxonomy (GTDB): domain Bacteria; phylum Pseudomonadota; class Alphaproteobacteria; order Rhizobiales; family Rhizobiaceae; genus Plantimonas; species Plantimonas endophytica. The sequence goes on along the minus strand of NZ_BMIQ01000005.1, from coordinate 133,707 downwards.
GCGCTGCCGGCGCCGCTTTCGGCGCCCGATCTGCCGCTCGGCGCCCATTGGCGCGAGGCGCAGTTCAGCACCGCTTTGTTCGAGACGGCGGCCGACGCGATCGTGCTGTCGATCCAGCCCGATATCGCCACCCGGCTGATGCGGCACCGGGCCGAGCGCTACCTTCTCTATCCCGACCGGCTCGCCGACTGGCCGGCGGCGCAGCGGGACTGGCTGCGGGCCGAGTTCGAGCCGGCCGAGGCGCCGGCGCCGGAGGCGTTCCGGGACAATCTCGTCGCGATCGTCCGGCGCCTCCGGGAGCGGCACGACCGGCCGATCCTCGTCTACAACGTCTCCTCCATCGTGCCGGGCGAGGCGGCGCATTGCTTCCAGGGCTTCGCGGACGCCCTCTCGACCCGCATCAAGCGCTTCAACCTGGCGCTGATCGACGTCTCCGAGGCGACCGGCATCTCGATCGTCGACGTCGATGCGATCGTGGCGCGCGCCGGGGCGGAGCGGCTGAAGCTCGACTGGATCCATCTCGATCCGGAAGCCTATGGGCTGGTGGCGGCGGAGGTGGCGCGCATCCTCGCCGATCACGGGCTGATCGACCTCGCGGGAGGTGCCGATGCGCGCTAGCGTCATCGTCCGCTCCAAGGACGAGGCCGACCGGCTGCGGCTGGTGCTCGTCTCGCTGGCGGGCCAGAGCGTGCCGGCCGAGATCGTGGTGGTGAACGACGGATCGCGCGACCATACGCGCGCCGTTCTCGCCGAGGCCGATCCGGGGCTCGATCTCGTCGCCCTCCATCACGAGGCGCCCGAGGGCCGCTCCAGCGCCGCCAATGCCGGGGCGGCGCGGGCGAGCGGCGACATCCTGATCTTTCTCGACGGCGACACCCTGGCCGCGCCCGATTTCGTCGAACGCCATCTCCATTGCCATCGGGACGCCCGCGCCGTGGTGGCGCGCGGCGAGACCTATCATATCCGGGGCACGCGCCCGTTTCTCGACCCGGAGCGCGGCACGCCGATGCCGGGCCAGGAGGCGAAGGTCGCGGGCCTGTCCGAGGCGGAGCGCGCCCGCTCGCTCGTCTCAGCGCGTCAGGTGCGGGACGAGTTTCCGGCGCTGGAACGGCGCGCGCAGCCCGGCATCTATCCGGGCTTCGGTCCGCGCCGCCTGTTCGAGCTCGAAATGGCGGCGCTCGGCGAGGCGCCGGATTGCGAGGTGCTCTGGGCCGCCGCGTCGGGCTCGAACCAGTCGGTCCCCCGCGCCGCCTTCCTGGCGGTCGGCGGCTTCCATCCGGAGATCTCGATCAACGAGCATCGGGAACTCGCGCTGAAGCTCTGCCGGCAGGGCCTTCGGATGGTGCCCTCGGCCGCGCGCAGCTACCATCTCATCCACCGCAGCGGCTGGCGCGATCCGCTGGCCGATCCCGACTGGGCGCGGATCTTCTACGAGGCCCATCCGCTGCCGGCCGTGGCGCTCCTGCCGCTCCTCTGGGAAAGCCTCGGCGAGGCCCCGGACCTGCCCGTCGCCGCGCGCCTTGTCTCGCTGCCGGCGCTCGCGGCGGCCGCGCGGCCGCTCGCCGGCATCAGCGGCCGCGAGGCGGTGCGCGCGGCGCATCTCGCCCGCATGGGGGAGGGCGCCCATGTCTGACCGGACCGTGATCCCGATCGCCGCCCGTCTCGCCGAGCACGAGCGCCCGATCCTCGCCGAGGCCCTGTCCCGCCTCGCGGCGGCGCTCGGCGAGGCGTCGGGGGCGGAGCCCGAATGCCGCGCCCGGTTCTACGACGATCTGACGGCCCTGGCGGAGGCAGCCGAGGGCGCCATCGCGGTCGTCTCCCTCCAGCCGGAGCTCGATCGCCTCGACGCGCCCTGGGCGGAGGAGGAGCGGCGGCTGCGCGCCGCCTTCGAGGCCCTGTCGCGGAACGGCGGTCCGGTTCTCGTCTGCACGCTCTTCCGGCATGTCGATCCGGCGGCGGAGCGCGCCCGCGCGCTTCTCCTGCGCATCCGCCGCCTCGATCTCCTGGTACTGGACCTGTCGCGCGAGTTCGGCCTCTTCGTCGTCGATCTCGACCGGGCGCTCGCCGATATCGGCGCCAGCCGGCTGGCGACCGATTACCGGCTCGGCGGCGAGAAGGCGCTCGCCCATGCCGGCCGGGCGCTGGCGCTCGGCCTCGCCACCGATGCGCTCGACCCCTTCGTTTCCGTCGAATGGCAGGACGAGACGGTGCGCCGCGTCGCCGCCTTCGAGGCGGCGCGCGTCGAGCGGATCGACTTCGCCCCGGCCGACCTCATGAACTGGAGCCGGGGCCGGCGCCGGCAGCTGGCGGCGGTCGTCACCAGCAACGTGCAGTCCGACCATGCGGGGCGGCTGATCCGGCAGGTGCTGAAGCGCCAGATCGGGCCGAGGGACGCTGCGACGCGCCTCTTCCTGGCGCTGCGCCGAAGGGGCTTTCGCGAAAGCGCCGGGCTCTTCTATTCGGCCCTTCTCCATCTCGTGAAATCCACCTCATGAGCGCGGCGGGGGCGGAAACGGCCGGGCTCGCGGCCATGCTGCGCATCCGGGCCTTCGAGACGGCGCTGTCCGCGCGGCCCGATCACGGCTTCCAGCTCATCTCCTCCGGCGAGGAGGCGGTGGCGGTGGGGCTCGCCGCCGCGCTGCGGCCGGGCGACCAGCTTCTGACCGGCGGGCGGTCGATCGGCCCGGCCTTGGCGCGCGGCGTCGATCCGAACCGGCTGATGGCCGAGCTTCTCGGCCGCGACGCCGGGCTCAATCGCGGCCGGGCCGGGCGCGGCCATGTCGCCGACCCGGAATCCGGCTTCTTCGGCGCCCATGCGGTGGTCGGCGGCAATATCGGCGTCGCGGCCGGCGTCGCGCTCGCCCGGCAGCTGGAGGGCGCCGGCGGCATCGTCGCGGTCCTTTTCGGCGACGGCGCCTGCGGCGCCGGCATGCTGCACGAGACGCTGAACGTCGCGGCGCTCTGGCGGCTGCCGCTCGTCTTCGTCTGCAACAACAACGGCTTCTCCGTGTCGACCCCGCCCGAAGCCGGCATCGCCGCGCGCCGTCTCGCGGATCTCGCTTCCGGCTTCGGCCTGCCGGCCGAGACGCTCGACGGGCTCGACCTTCCCGCCGTCACGGAAGGTCTCGGCCGGGCGGCGGCGCGGGCGCGCTCCGGCGGCGGCCCCGCCTTCGTCGAATGCCGGTCGATCCGCCTCCGCGCCCATTCGACCTCGGCGCGCGAGACGCGCACGCGGGAGCAGCTGGCGGAGCTGCGCCTGTCCGATCCGATCCCGCGCGAGGCGGCGCGGCTCGGCCTCGGCGAAGCGGATCTGCGGGCGCTGGAGGCGGAGGCGGCGGCGGGCGCCGAGGCGGCTCTCGCCTTCGCCGATGCCTCGCCCTTGCCGCCGGTCGGGGAGGTGCTCCGCGATGTCGAGTGAGGCGCCGGCGACCCACAAGATGTTCTTCCGCGAGGCGATCGCCAAGGCGATGCGCGAGGAGATGCGGCGCGAGCCGCGCGTCCTCGTTCTCGGCCAGGATGTCGGCGCCTTCGGCGGCTCCTATCGCGAGTTCGACGGGCTCTTCGCCGAGTTCGGCGCGGCGCGGGTGCGCGACATGCCGGTGGCCGAGAACGCGACGATCGCCATCGGCGCCGGGGCGGCGGCGGCAGGCTTTCGCCCGCTGGTCTCCATCACCTACATGGACTTCCTGATGCTCGGCTTCGATCCGCTGATCAACTATGCGGCGAAGCTGCGCTACAAGACGGGCGGACGCCTTTGCGCGCCGCTCGTCGTCAAGACCACGGCCGGGGCGCTCGGCCAGGGCGTCGCCCATTCGCAATGTCTCGAAGCCTGGCTGATCAGCGTGCCGGGCCTGAAGGTCGTGGCGCCCTCGACGCCGGCCGATGCCTACGGCCTCCTGAAGACGGCGCTGCGCGGCGACGGCCCCGTCGTCTTCATCGACCACAAGCGGCTCTTTCCGATCCCGGGCGAGGTGCCCGTCGCGGAGACGCCCGTGCCCTTCGGCGAGGCGATCGTCCGCCGCGCCGGGCGGGACGTCACCATCGCGACGCACGGCTTCATGACCCTCGTCGCGCTCGACGCCGCCGCGAGCTTGGCGGAGCGCGGCATTTCCTGCGAGGTGGTGGATCTGCGCTCGCTGGCGCCGCTCGATCTCGACACGGTCGCCGCCTCGCTCCGCCGCACCCGGCGTCTCGTCACGCTGGAAGAGGGCCAGCCGACCTGCGGCATCGGCGCCGAGCTCGCCTTCCGGCTGTTCCAGCGCCTCGGCGCCCATCCGCATGCGCGCGTCGGCGCGCTGCCGGCGCCGGTCTCGTCCAATCCGGTCTTCGAGCGGGCCTGCATTCCCGACGCCGCGCGGGTCCGCGATGCGGTGCTCGGCCTCCTCGCGGCCCCGAGTCCCGCTATTCCCGAACAGGAGCGACCATGATCTACCAGCTCTCGGTGCCGCCGGCGGTGCCGAATGTCGCGGAAATCCGCATTCTCGAATGGCACGGCGCGGTCGGCACGCATTTCGCGCCGGGCGATCTCATCGTCGAACTGGAAACGCACAAGGCGATCGTCGAGGTGCGGGCCAACCAGGCGGGCGTGCTCCGCCGCATCGAGGCCGAGCCGGGCGACTGGCGCGCCATCGGCACGGCGCTGGCGCTTTTCGCCGACGAGGCCGGCGAGGCGCTCGAAAGCGCCGCCGCGCACGACCTTCGCGTCGAGTTCGAGGTCAGCTGAGGCGGGGCGCCTCCCGGCCAGCGCCCCTGAGCGCGGCCAGGATCTCGCCCCGGATGGCGGTCTGCATCAGGCTGCTCTGATGCACGCCGTCCGGCAGGTGCTCGGCGCCGCCGAGATCGGCGGCGATGGCGTCGACATCGACGATCTGGAGGGGATGGGTCTCGGCGAGATCCTCCAGCATCAGGTTCAGTTCCTTCGAGGCGACATTGGCGAGGGTGTCGCCGAGCGGCGCGTCGAAGGCGGCATAGTTCGAGACGGTCTCGAGGCCGGAGGTCGACATCCGGTTGAGGATCAGGACGCGGGCGCCGGTCTCGCGGCCGAGCGTGTCGATCAGCTCGGCATAGTCGCGCCGGATGTCCTCGACCGAGCGGCGCACCGGCTCGAAGGCGGCGGCGAGCCATTGGCGCAAGGCCGGCCCGGCCGCCGCCTGGTGGTGGCGCAGCATGTGGAGCCGGTAGCCGAGCCGGCGATGGCGCAGGATCACCTGCGGCTCGGCATTCAAGGACAGGAGCACGGCCGTCGCCGGCCCGAGCCGGCGCGAGCCGCTGCCGGTGAAGACCGGATAGCTGTCCGTCAGCGGGCTGCGGCGCATGGTGGCGAGAAGGGCGCCGGCCATCATGTGGTCCTCGGCCGTCGCCGCCGGCCGCGCCGCGTGCAGCGCCGCCTGGAGATCGGCTGCGATCTCCGCCATCTCCGCCGGCGTGCGGCGCAGCTGGTCGAGCAGCACGGGCGCGGCGGGCGCGAGCGGATGGTCGGGCACGAAGACCATCTGCGCCGGGAAGGGCGCGTGCTCGAACATCTCGAAGAAGGCGGAGGCGGCGCCGAGCACCACGCCGGTCGCGTCGCAGATGCCGAGGCTGAGCAGCGTCACCGGCGCCTCGTCCTCCTCGCACCACCAGCCGCGAATCCGCCCCAGCCAGCCGGGCATCAGGCCGGAATGGACATCCGCCAGCGCCGTCATCCGCCGCCCGGCCAGCGCCAGGAGCCGCAGCCGCCCGGCCGCCTCGCCGCCCGTCTCCGGCGCGGCAGGCTCGATTTCGCCGACCGTCTCCTCCGCGCTCCAGAGCTTGATGCCGTGAAGGTCGAGATAGCCGCCGGACATCGCCTGCGCCGCCAGCGCGACGCGCCCGTCGATCCGCGCCGCGAAGGCGACCTGGAGCTCCAGCTCGTCGGCGAAGGACAGGCCGGCCGCCAGCCGGGCGTTCGGCTCCAGCTTGACGTTGCAATAGCCGATCACCTGCCCGGCGCGCACGCGCTGGCCGGACGGGACGAGCCAGCGCACGCCCGAACGGTAGAGCGCGAAGCCGTCCGCCCGCAGCGGCCCGAGCGTCAGCGGCAGGGCGGTCATCGCAGGCCCCCGGTCCACATCTCGGCATGATGCATGATCGCCGCGCTGGAAAGGCGCGCGGGCCGCGCCGGCGGCGCGCTCAGATCCTCCTCCGGCTCGGTGGAGAGGAGCGCGAGCAGCGCGCCGACATCGCGCCGGTCGCCCGCCGCGACGTCCAGCCGGCGCAGGAAGACGGGCTCGCGCAGCACCATGCGGTGGAAGGAGATCGGCGGGCAGTCCTGCGCGAAGCTGGCGCCGAGATCGACGCTGAAATCGAGGAGCCGGCTTCCGGGCGCCAGGCGCTGGCCGGGTCCGGCATGGAGGCATTCGATCGTCGCGTCCCGCATATGCGGCATCATGGCGGTCAGGGTGACATGCAGGATCATGGGGCCTCACATCCCGGCCGAAGTCATACTAAGATGATTCCGTGCTTCGTCGGGGAAGTCCAAGGGAAAATACCGTCATGCCTTTGGTAAGTTGTCTTATGGTCACCTTGCCCGAGCGCCTGGATCTCGCCCGGCGCAGCATCGGCCATTATCTGGCGCAGACGCTGCCCGATACCGAGCTCGTCCTCGTCGCCAATCGCGGCACGCCGGAGATGCGCGCGGCGCTCGCGGCCCATCTCGAAGCGCTCGGCCGCGCCGATATCCGGCTGGACTTCGCCCCGGACGACCTCAAGCTCGGGGCCTTGCGTAACCGGAGCGTCGCGCTGGCGGCGGGCGAGTTCGTCTGCCAGTGGGACGACGACGACTGGCACCATCCCGACCGCCTGCGCCGGCAGCACGAATGCCTTGCCGCCGGGGCGGCCTCGGCCTGCACCCTCCAGGACCTGATGCATTACTTTCCGGCGCGGCGGGTGCTGCATCTCGTCAACTGGCACTCGACGCCGGCCGGCGGCCATCCGGGCACGCTCTTCGCCCGGCGGACCGCCATGCGGCCCTATCCCGAGGCCGGCGCGGCGGCGGCACGCGGCGAGGACCTCGAAGTCGCGCTCGCCTTCCGCGAGGCGGGCGCACTCGCCTTCCTCCAGGGCGCGCCGGAACTCTATGTCTACGCGACGCACGGCACCAACACCTGGGACGGCGAGCATCACGCCATGCTGGCGAACGAACTGGCGGTGTCGCGCGGCCTCCTCCAGCGGCGCGAGAGCGCGCTGCGCGCCGGCCTCGCGCCCTTCGGCTTTCCCGCCGGCACGATCGAGCTCTGGGGCAGCAACGGCCTCGCCTTCACCCTGTGATGCCGGCCCGCCTTATGCGCTGACCCTGGCCGACTCCCTTTCAGCTTCGTCATCCCGGGCTTGACCCGGGATCCATGCCTCGGCGGAAGCGCATGGATAAGGGCGGAGATGCGCGTCCTTCCGCATCGCTTACAGCCTATCGCGACCGGCTTGGAATGGATCCCGGCTCAAGGCCGGGATGACGAAGCGGCGAGGTGGGCGGGTCCTTGCCGAGGCGTTGCGGTCCGGTCAGGGAAGAAGCTCCAGCCGGTCGGCATGGAGGGTCTCGCCCGCCGCGTCGAGGAGATCGAGCAGCACGCCGTCGCCCGACGGGACTTGCAGAAGATGCCAGATCGGCGGGATCGGGACCCCGGCGGCGCCGGTGAAGTCGAAGGGCCGGCGCTCGGTGATCATCCGCGCGTCGACCGCGCCGAAGAAGCGGTCGCGCCAGGCCGCGTCCGCGCCGCCGGCCGAAAGATCCCAGCCGAGTAGATCGAAGGCGCCCCAGCCGGCCTCGCCGAGATGGATCTCGGCCCAGAAATGGTTGGTCGGCGCCGCCCGGTAGAGCACATGGCCGCCGACGAGCCGCGCCGGGATGGCCCGCGCCCGGCAGAGCGCGACGAGAAGGGCGGCGCCGAGCTGGCAGTCGTAGCCGCCGGTCTCCAGCGCGAAGTCGCAAGGGGCGGCCGGGTCGATCTGGTCGTAATGGAGGGGCAGGCAGGCGAAGCGCTCCATCAGGAAGTCCCAGAAGGCGCGCACCGCCGCCTCGGCGCCTTGCGTGCCGGCGAGGCGGCGCGCCAGCGCGGCGACGCGGTCCGTCACCACGATCAGCCCCTCGCGCGGCCGCAGATGCGCCTCGCCCGGCGCGTCGTCCGGCGGCGGGCCGGGCCGGAAGCGCAGCCGCGCGCCGAGCTCTGCCGCCGCCTCGCCGCCGGCGACGAGCCGCGCCTCGAGCCGGCCGGGCGTGACGGCGAGGCTCGCCCCCGGCGGGGCGGGAAAGGGCTCGACCGCCAGCGCCTCGTGCGCGCCGGGCAGGGGCAGCGGCAGGCGCAGCCGCAGCCGCGCGCCCGGCGCGACCGCGCCGAGGGCGAAGCGCCGCTCCGTGGACAGTTCGAAGTCGCTCGCCGGGTCGCGCCGCGCCAGATCCTCGACCATGCGCCGCCCGGTGGCGACGAAGCGCTCGCGCCAGAAGCCGTGCCGGCCGGACAAGGCGGCGGCCTTCAGCACATGCAGGACCTCGACGGGGTCGAGAAGGCGCCCGCCATCCGGCGCCGCGCGGTGCCGGAGGCCGAGATCGAAGGCGGCCGCGAGCGCCGCCTCGCAGGCGCGCCGCGCCTCGGGCCGCTCGCGCCCTTCCGCGAAGCCGCCGAGCAGCAGCATGTCGAGGATGCGCGGCGCGCCGACGCATCGATAGCGGTCGCCGAAGGCCAGCCGGGTCGGAAGCGGGATCGTCGGCATCGCGCGGCTCCAGCCTCCCGTCGTTCCGGCCGCCCTCCGGCCTTTCCGCGTCTCAGGTCCGGTCGACGCCCTTCAGCCGGTAGCGGTCGAGCGCCACCGCGACGATGATCACCAGCCCCTTGATGATATATTGCCAGATGTCGGAGACGCCGACGAGGATGAGCCCGTTCGACAGGACGGCGATGATGAGGGCGCCGATCAGCGTGCCCCAGATCGAGCCGACGCCGCCGACGAAGCTCGTGCCGCCGAGGATCACGGCGGCGATGGCGTCGAGCTCGTAGGCCTGGCCGAGCTGGAGGCCGTTGGCCGCGTAGAGCCGCGCCGCCGACATCAGGCCGCCGACGCCGGCGAGGAGGCCCGACATCGAATAGACGAAGAGCAGCACCAGCGGCACCTTGATGCCGGTCAGCCGCGCCGCCTCCGCATTGCCGCCGACGGCGTAGATCCAGTTGCCGAGCACCGTCCGCTTCAGGATGAACCAGGAGGCGACGATCGTCAGGAGGCCGATGACCGCGAGCCAGGGAATGCCGAAGAGCGTCGCGTTGCCGATGAAGGCGAAGGGCAGGTCGGCGTTGAACACGGTCGTGTCGTTGCCGAGGAGACGCGCGAGGCCCCGCATCGCCGTCAGCGAGCCGAGGGTGACGATGAAGGGCGGCAGCTTCAGCCCGGCGATCACCGCGCCGTTGGCGACGCCGCAGGCGAGGCCGAAGAGGATGGCCGCCGGAATGCCGAGCATGCCGACATCCGGCCAGAGCGAGACGATGACGCCGACCATGGCCGAGGCGGCGAGGATCGAGCCGACGGAGAGATCGATGCCGCCGGTGAGGATGACGAAGGTCATGCCGGCCGCCAGCACCGTGTTGATCGAGGCCTGCTGGGTGACGATCGACAGGTTGTTGATGGTCAGGAACCGGCCGCTGAGCAGGTGGAAGCCGATGGCGAGGAGGACGAGCACCGGCAGCATGCCGAGCGCGGTCAGGGTGGATCGCAGCCGCGCGCGATCCGAACGACGATCGGCGGAGCCGGTATCGGCGGCGGTCATCGGGCCTCTCCTTTGATGGGGGTCCGCGCGGACGCGGTCTGGTGCGGTCCGGCCGAGCCGGTCGAGAGCGACATGATCGCCTCCTGGTCGATCGGCCGCCCCGGCGCGGCGGCCACTTCGCCGGCGATCCGGCCCTCGCGCATCACCAGGACGCGGTCGGCGATGCCGACGATCTCCGGCAGGTCGCTGGAGATCGCGACGATGCCGATGCCGGCGGCGGCGAGCTGGTCGATGATCCGGTAGATCTCCGATTTCGCGCCGACATCGACGCCGCGCGTCGGCTCGTCGAGGATGATGACGCGCGGCCTGGTTTCCAGAAGCCGGGCGAGCAGCACCTTCTGCTGGTTGCCGCCGGACAGGGCGCCGACATTGATGCGCGTGCCGCGCGTGCGGATCGACAGGCGCTTCACCGCGTCCTCGGCCCGCGCGCGCGCCTTGGCGAAGTCGCGCAGGCCCCCGCGCCCGGCATCGCGGCCGATGACGCCGATATTGACGTTGTCGGCGAGCGACATGTCGAGAAACAGGCCGAGGCCTTTGCGGTCCTCGGTGAGATAGGCGATGCCGGCGTCGATCGCGTCGCGCGGCGTGGCGAGGGCGAGCGGCCGCCCGTCGAGCTCCACCGTGCCGCCCGTCGCCCGGTCGGCGCCGAAGACGAGCCGCGCGAGCTCGGTGCGGCCCGAGCCGACGAGGCCGGCGATGCCCAGCACCTCGCCGGCGAAGACGTCGAAGGAGCAGTCCCGCACCCGCCGCCCGTCGCCGAGGCCGCGCACCGCGAGCACGGTCCGGCGATCCGCCTGCGGCGCCCGGTGCTCCTTCTTGTAGAAGGAGGAAAGGTCGCGGCCGACCATCATCGAGACGAGCCGGTCGGCGGAGAGCTCGCCCCGATCGAGCGAGCCGACGAAGGCGCCGTCGCGCAGCACGCTGACGCGGTCCGACAGGCGATAGACCTCCTCCATCCGGTGGCTGATATAGATGACGGCGATGCCGGCCGCCTTCAGCCCGGCGATCACCTCGAACAGGCGCTCGGTCTCGCGCTCGGTCAGCGAGGTCGTCGGCTCGTCCATCACGATCAGGCGCGCGTCGGTCGTGAGCGCCCGGGCGATCTCCACCATCTGCCGCTCGCCGAGCGACAGGGAACCGACCTTGGTGTCCGGCCCGAAGCCGATGCCGAGCCGCTGGAGGATCGGCGCGGCGCGGCGGCGCATCTCCGCCTTGTCGACGAGGCCGAAGCGGTTCGGCTCGGCGCCGAGAAACATGTTCTGCGCCACCGAGAGATTCGGGCTGAGGGAGAGTTCCTGATAGATGACCGCGACCCCCGCCGCCTTGGCGCGGATCGGGTCGCCCATCGGCATCGGCCGGCCGTCGATCCGCACCTCGCCGCCCGGATCGGCGCGATAGGCGCCGGACAGGATCTTCATCAGGGTGGACTTGCCGGCGCCGTTCTCGCCCATCAGGGCGTGCACCTCGCCGGCATGGGCGCTCAGCGTCACCCCGCTCAGCGCCCGGATCGGCCCGAAGGTCTTGGAAATGCCCCGCATCTCCAGCCGGGGCGCGGAAGCGGCAGAAGGATTCATCCCATCGTCCTGTGCTGGCTTCGGGCCCCGGCCCGGGATCGCGCCAGGGCCGGGGTTGCGGATCTCGCGTCGGCGAGGATCAGCGCTTGGCGTCCCAGCCGACATAGTCCTTGACGTTGTCGGCGGTCACCAGCTTGGTGTCGAGCAGCACCGTCGTCTCGGCCGGCTTCTCGCCCTTGATGACGCCGAGGGCGAGTTGCGCCGCCTTCTCGGCCATGCCGTAGGGGTCCTGCGAGGAGGAGGCGACGATCCGGGTCGAGCCGGATTTCAGCGCCGTCACGACGTCCGGCGCGCCGTCGACGCCGGCGATGATCATCTCGCTGCGCCCGAGCTGGCGCGCCGCCAGATCGGCGCCGATCGCCGTCGGATCGTTCGCGCCGAAGACGGCGTCGATCTTCGGGAAGCGCGTGAGAAGGCTCTGCATCACCGCGAGACCCCCTTCGCGCGAGGCCTTGCCGTCCTGGTCGTCGGACAGGATCTTGATGTCCTTGTGCTTGGCGAAGGCGTCCTTGCAGCCCTTCACCCGGTCGACGATGGAGGAGACCGGCGGGCCGTTGATGATCACGACCTCGCCCTTGCCGTTCAGCCGCTCCGCCAGATAGTCGCAGGCGATCTGGCCGGCCTGGACGTTGTTCGTCATCACGGTGACGTCCGCGCCCTTGGCCGCGACGTCGAAGGCGCCGATCGTGATGCCGGCGGCCTTCGCCCGGGCGACGACCGGGGCGATGGCGTTCACGTCCACGGCGTTCAGCATGATGAGCTTGGCGCCGGAGGCGATGAAGTTCTCCATCTGCGAGGTCTGCTTGTTGAGATCGTAATCGGCGCCGAGCACCGTCAGATTGGCCTTCGGATAGGCCTTCAGGATCGCGTCCTTCGCGCCGGCGACGAGCGGCACGAAGAAGGGATTGCCGAGCGTGCCGACGGTGACGCCGACCTGCATGTCGGCATCCTGGGCTTGCGCGCCCGACATGGCGGCGGCGATCGCGGCGGCCGCGACGATTGTCTTGATGATCTTCATGGATGGTCCTCCCATTGCGGAACTCTACCGGCCCACCCGTCCTCCGCCGGGTTCGGGGGCCGCCTTCAAGAAACGGCGCTAGCGCCGCCCGTTGAACCTCATGCGCCGCCCGGCCGGGGCCTGAGCGCCGCCGCGATCGCCGCCAGCCAGGCGGCGACCGCCTCGGCGCCAGGATCGGGCAGACCGAGGACGCGCTCGCCGAGATAGCTGGACCGGCCCCGGCGGGGCGCGATGTCGGCGCTCCTCGCCGCGCCGTCCCGCGCCGCCGAAACGGCCGCCGCGAGATCGCCCGGCGCCGCGCCGCCCAGGCGCTCGGCCGCCGGCAGAAGCGCGTCGAGCATCGTCCGGTCGCCGATCTTCGCGTCGCCGAGCGTGGCGATCGCGCCCGCCCCGGCGGCGAGGGCGCCGGCCCAGTCGCCCGCGCCCGGCGCCGCCTTGCCCTCCAGGGCGCCGGCGGCGCGCAGGAGCCCCGCCGCGTAGAGCGCGCCCGACGTGCCGCCCACCGTGCGGCGCAGCGTGGCGGAAAGGGCGCGCAGCACCGCGGCGGCGCTCCGGTTCTCGTAGGTCCCGAGTTCGGCGAGGACCGCCCGCGCGCCTCTCGCCAGATTGGCGCCGAGATCGCCGTCGCCGACCGCGCGGTCGAGCTCGGTCAGCCGCTCCTCCTCGCCGATCAGCCGTTCGGCGGCGGCGCGGATCGCGGCGACGAGCCGGGGATCGGCCGCGCCGGCCGCGAGATCGGGCGCGCCGGCATGGGCGAAGGCGAGAACCGGCGGCTCGGCCGGCGGCCGGGCGCCCCGGCCCGGCCAGGCGGCGGCCGAGGCCGGCGCGTCGAGCGCGGCGAGCATCGCCTCGTCGAGCTTCAGGAGCGACAGCGAGCAGCCGGCCATCTCGATGGCGGTGAGGAAGGTGCCGGCGAAGATCCGCTCGACCTCGAGCCCGCGCCGCCGCGCGGCGGCGAGCGCGCCGCGGGCGACGATCTGCATCTCCATCGCCGGCGTCGCGCCGAGATTGTTGGCGAGAAGCGCGACGCGGTCGCCCCGGGCAAGGCCGAGCCCGGCCGCGACGCGCTCGATCAGCCGCTCGGCCAGCGCGTCCGCCGGCTCCATCGCGACGCGCTCGACGCCGGCCTCGCCATGGATGCCGAGACCGAGCTCGATCTCGGTCTCGCCGAGCGTGAAGCTCGGCTTGCCGGCGGCGGGCACGGTGCAGGGCTGGAGGGCGACGCCCATCGTGCCGAGTCCGGCGATGGCGCGCCCGGCCGCCGCCTTCACCGCGTCGAGCGGCTGGCCGGCGGCGGCGGAAGCGCCCGCCACCTTGTGGACGAGGACCGTGCCGGCGATGCCGCGCCGCCCGGCATTCTCGCCGCCGGCGGCCAGCGACATGTCGTCGGCGACGACCACCATCTCGACGTCCAGCCCCTCGCTGCGGGCGAGCTCGGCGGCGAGGCCGAAATTCAAGCGGTCGCCGGTATAGTTCTTGACGATGAGCAGCGCGCCCGCCGGCCCGGTCACGGCGCGGATCGCCGCCAGGACCGCGTCGGTGGAGGGCGAGGTGAAGACGTCGCCGCAGACGGCCGCCGTCAGGAGGCCCGGCCCGACATAGCCGGCATGGGCCGGCTCGTGGCCGGAGCCGCCGCCGGAGATCAGCGCGACGGTGCCCGAGGCGCGGAACGCGTCCGCGTCGGCCCGCACCACCACGCGCTCGTCTTCCAGGAGCGCCAGCCCCTCCGCCGCCAGCACCAGGCCCTCGATCATGTCGACGACGACACGGCTCGGATCGTTGATCAGCTTCTTCATCACGGTCTCGCTTCGCTTCTCGGGGGCGGGTCGAAACGCCGGAGGCTCGGGCGCGCCAGCGTTGCTGGGTCGAGCGGCGCCCGGCCGCTCGCCGCGATCAGCGCGGCGCCGGCGCCCGTCAGCTCGTCCTCGTCGAACCGGAAGATCGGCCGCGCGAAGGCCTCGGCCCGCAGCCGCAGAAAGGCGTCGGAGCGCGACCAGCCGCCCGTCGTATAGAGATCGCCGGTGGCGCCGATCGCGCCGATCAGGTCGGCGCTCGCCCGGACGAGCCCGGCGATCGCCGCCGCCGTCGCGGCGAGCGCCCGGTCGCGATCGAGGGCGGCGACCGGCGGCGCCGCGCCGTCCGGCGCCTCGCCCGGAGACGCGCCGCCGGCCGGCCGCTCGCCGGCGAGGAAGGCCGCGACGAGGTCGCCATGCGGACCCTCGCGATAGGGCGCGAGCGTCGCGGCGAATTCGAGGACGCCGAGGCAGGCAAGGCCCGGACCGCCGAGCACCGGCACCGAGAAGGCGAGGCGCGGATCGAGGCGGGGACGGGCGGGCGCGGCGCTCTCGCCATAGACGACCTCGGCCGTTCCCATGGAATCGATCACGGCCCCCGGCTCGAAGCGGCGGATATAGGAGGCGGCGACCGGATGGTCGTGGCCGCCGGCGACGACGAGGGTTTCGGCATCCGCCGCGCCCGCGTCGCGCAAGGGACCCGGCCGGAGGGGGCCGAGCACCGTCCCGGCCGCGACGGTGGCGGGCAGGCGCGGCGCGCGGGCGGCTTCCAGCATCGGCGCGTCCCAGGCGCGGCGATAGACGTCGTAGGCAGCGGTGCGGGCCGCCAGCGTCTCGCTCATGAAGGGCCGGCCGCTCCAGGCGATCGCCGGATAGTCCGTCAGCGCCACCCAGAGCGCGTCCTTGTTCGATGCCTCGGTGCGATGGCGCGCCAGCCAGAGCCATTTCGCGGCGGTGCGGAACCGGTCGACGGCGAGGCCGAGACGGGGCGAGGCGGCCGAGCCGGCGGCGAGCTCCTCCGCCTCGGCGCTCGCCCGTTCGTCGAACCAGGGGAGGGCGGGCGCTGCCGGAACGAGATCCGGCGTCAGCGCCAGCCCGTCCTCGCCGACGCCGGCCGTCGCGACGGCCGCGAGCGGCGCCCCGGCGCCGGTCGCGCGCCAGCCTTCGAGGATCAGCGTCTCGGCCGCACCGAGAAGCGCCTCGGCCGAGGTCGCGACCGCGCCGTCCGCCTCGATCCGGGGCGTCGCGACGGCCTTCGCCCAGCGCACGCGGCCCGAAGCGTCGGCGAGAACGGCCTTCAGATTGGTGGAGCCGATATCGAGCCCGCAGCAGAGCGCGGTCATGATGCCGGGCCGCACTCGGCCGCGCGCCCGGCCGGCTTTCCGCCGCGCCGCAGGCTCCGCAAGGCCCGGCCGCTCTCCCAAACCGCCATGGTCTCCCTCCCTGGCGAGCCGCCTTCAGACGCGGCTCATGCAGTCCCCGATGAATCCGCCTCCGCCTCGACCGTGACCTGCACCACGTCGTTCCGGATCCATGATGTGTAATAGTCGAAGTTCCGGCCCTCACGGTTCCATGACACCGAGGTGACGAGGAGCAGCGGCGAGCGCGGCTCGACTTCGAGAAGGCCGGAAAGTTCCGCGTCGGCCGCCACCGCCGCGACCGAGCGCCGGGCGCCGAAGACCGAGAAGCCGGCCTCGCGCAGCGTGCGGTTCAGCGAGGCGCGCCCTTCGAGGACGCCGCTCGGCAGCAGCAGGTCGCGGATCTCCGGCAGGAGATAGTTGACCGAATAGAGCGCCACCCTTCCGTCGAGGCGCCGCAGGCGCGCCAGCACGAAGCCCTTCTCGCCCCGGCCGAGCGCGAGCGCCTTGCCGATCTCCGGCGGCAGCTCGCGCAGGGCCGCTTCGCGCACCGTGGTCTCGACGCTGCGATGGTTGCCCCCCACCTCCGCCTCGAAGAAGCCGGCGGGAACCTGGAGCCGCCAGCTCCTTTCGGCGGGATCGAGCACGAAGGCGCCGCGGCGCGGCACCATCCTGATGATCCGCTTGTCCTGGAGGCTGCGCAGCGTCTCGCGCACCGTCGACCGCGACAGGTCGTAGGTCCGGCACAGTTCGCTTTCCGACGGAAGCCGATCGCCGGCCGCGAGCACCCCCTCCCGGATCTGCCGCTCCACCAGGCGGTGGAGTTGCAGATAATAGGGCTCGGACCCGAAGCGATCGATCGCGGCCTCTTGGTTCATCCTTCCCGTCCGTCCTGTTCGTACAGTGCGGATGTCATGGATTCCGCCCGCCGTGCCGTTTGGCAAGGGGCGGGCGGGGCGGGATGCGGCGGGAGCCGTTAGTCGTCGAAACGAGTGGCGCGCGTCAGCCTGGCGATCTCGGCCAGGACCTCGCCCGCCGGACCCGGCTCGCGCTGCCAGATATTGCGCCCGACGATGACGCCGCGCGCGCCGGCGCGGATCGTGCCGGCCACCGCCTCGATGGTCTCGCCCGGCGCGCCGGCCAGCGGTCCGCCGGCGATGACGAGCGGCACCTTCAGCTCCTCGACGAGGCGCCGGGTGCGCTCCTCGCCCGGAAAGGCGATCTTGATGATATGGGCGCCGAGATCGTAGGCGATGCGGGCGACCTTCTCCTCCTCGACCACCACCTCTTCGGTGCGCGGCGCGCCCATGATGACCGGCTCGAGCACCAGCGGGATGTCCCAGCGGTCGCAGGCGGCGATCACCTTGCCGACGCGCGTGCACATCTCGACGCGCTCCTTCTTCGACATGTTCCACGGGAACAGCATCTTCACCGCGTCGACGCCGAGGCGCACCGCCTCCTCGACGCTGGTGATAAGCCCGTGCGAGCCGGTGCCGTCGAGTTCGCGATAGTCGTAATAGGTGTCGATGGTGAGGACGCGCGTCAGATGCGGATGGCGCGCGAAGAACTTTTCCGTCTGCCGGACCTGGCCGGGCGTCATCATGAAGCCGGTGACGTCCTTGTCCGCCCAGGCCGGGAAGGGCGAGGAGGGCGTTTCCAGCCCGGCGATCCGGTCGAAGATCAGGCCATGGTCGACCGGCATGATGATCGCCACGCGGTCGCTCGGCAGCGTGCGGCGGAGACGGTATTCCATCGACATCGGGTCGGACCTCCCTCTGCGGAGACGGGCCCCTCCGGCCCGCCCTCGCGATCGTTTCGCGCCCGTCGTCTCGTACGTTCTGTACGGACAATAGGTACGAGCGCGATCTAGGACCGGGCGGGCCGGCCCGTCAAGCCGATTTTCATTCGCCGGGGCCGCGCTCGGCGATGCCGGCGAGGAAATCGCGATAGGACCGGAGCGGGCGTCCGAGGATGCCGACCAGCCGTTCGACGTCGCCGGCCGCGGCCACCATGCCGTCGCTGACCCAGCGCTCGGCCATCAGCCGCATCTCGTAGGCCTGCCATTTCGGCATGGCGCCCGCCATGATCGTCTCGAATCCGCTCGGATCGTCGCCGCCATAGGCGACCGGACGGCCGAGCCGTTCCGACCAGAGGGCGGCGATCCCCGGGCCGGTCAGCGTGTCCGGGCCGACGAGATTGAGCGTCTCGCTCGGCAGGAGGCCGGGGGCTTCGTCGCGGCGGATCAGCTCGATCGCGGCCACCTCGGCGATGTCCCGCGCATCCACCATGGCGACGCCCTTGGAGCCGATCGGCATCGGATAGACGCCGTGGTCGAGGACGACGTCACGGATCATCGCTTCGTTGTCGATGAAATAGGCCGGGCGCAGGATCGTCGCGCCGAACCCCATCGCCGCCAGCATGCGCTCGGCGCCGGACTTCACGGCGAAATGCGGCACGTTGACGAAGCGGTCGGCATGGATCACCGACAGGTAGACGACCCGCTCGACGCCGGCCTCGCGGGCGAGATTGAGGGCGACCAAGGCCTGCGTGAATTCGTCGCCCGTGACGGCGTTCAGAAGGAACAGCGTGCGGATGCCGGCGAAGGCGCGGCGCAGGGCGTCGATGTCGAGAAGGTCGCCCTCGGCGGTCTCGACGCCGGCCGGGACCCGCGCCTTCGAGGGATCGCGCGTCAGGATGCGCGTCGCCGCGCCACGCCGGGCCAGCTCTTCGACGACATGGCGGCCGACGCGGCCGGTGGCGCCGGTGACGAGAATGGTCATGGAAACTCTCCCTTGCTTGTCCCGAGTGGACAAGGCGAAGATCGGTGATCCACATTCCGACCGATAGACGCTCGATCGGGACGGGCCGTCTCATGGGTGGAACGGATGGATCTGCTGGCGCTCGCCGATTTCAACCTCGTCGCCCGGCATGGCGGGTTCGGCCGCGCCGCGCGCGCCGCGGGCCGGCCGAAGGCGACCTTGTCGCGGCGCGTCGCCGAGCTGGAGGCGGCGCTCGACCTGCGCCTGTTCGAGCGCGGCGCGCGCCAGCTCAAGCTCACCGAGGAAGGGCGCGCTTTGTTCGAGCGCACGGCGATGCTGCTGACCGAACTGGAGGAATCCGCCTCGGCCATCGCGTCCGGCGGCCATCGGCCGCGCGGCCGGCTGCGCCTCAGCGCGCCGCTCCTCTTCTCGCAGGTGGCGATGGGCCGTCTCGCCGCCGGCTTCGCCCTGAAATATCCGGACGTGCGGCTGGAGGTGACGTCCGAGGATCGCCCGGTGGATATGGTGGAGGAGGCCTTCGACCTCGTGATCCGCGTGAACCCGGAACCCGACGAGAGTCTCGTCGGCCGCGTCTTCCTGCGCGACCGGCTGGTGGTCGTGGCGGGGCCGGGCCTCGCGCCGCCGCCGGACGGCTCGCCCGTGCCGGCGGTCGTGCGGGGCTCGGCCGATCCGGCGGCGCTCTGGGATCTCGCGACCGCGACGGGCCGGTCGCGCCTCGCCGTCGAGCCTGTCCTGCGCCTGTCCTCGCTGGTGATGATCCGCGACGCGGTGCGGATGGGCGTCGGCGTCGCCCGCCTGCCCATCTCCCTCGTCGGCCAGGATCTGGCCGCCGGCCGGCTGGCGCATTGGGGTGATGTCGAGGGATCGGAGATCGCCCTCTGGGCGCTCTATCCGAGCCGCCGCCTGCTCAGCGCCCGCGTTTCGGCCTTTCTCGACTTCCTGAAGGAGGCCTTTCCGGGTGGCACGCCCGACGAGCTCGCCGCCTATGTCGGATCGTGACCGCCCGCCGGCGCCGCACCGGCACCGATGAGCCGGGATTGGCGATCGCTTCGCCGCGTCGCGCTCGCGGCGAGGGGGTGACGAGGCGGCGGGCGCCGCCGCCTCGTCGAACGCTGGCTATTTCGCCGGCTTGCCGGGCGCCGAGAGGCCGCCTTTCAGGCTCGGCGCCGCGGCGATCGTCTTCTTGACCTCCTTCTTGGGCTTGCGCGCTTCCTTGGAGGCGATCCGTTTTTCACCCATGGGCTGCTCCTTCCTCACTCGACGGCGCAGCCTCGCATGCTTTCGACGCGGCCGCCTCAACAATTCGTAGGCCGTCTCGCGCCCCGCCCCACCCGTCCCGTCGCGTCCTGCGGCGGCCCGAAGGTGTCGATGGATCTACTGAATAGCTGAGAGCCGATCTAGGAGTCTGATTTAGCTCGCGGAATGTCGCCGACGATCGTCCGTACCAGGTGCCGCCTCGGATGGGCTCACTGACGTATATTGCGGAAGAAAGCAACGTTACAGAATGTTACTTTGAAATCCGACAGAAACGACTGTCTCCAGGCCGTTAACGGTTCGTGAACCATCATGAAATGTCGGAATTATCGCTGTGAAACAACGAGTTGCTGCGATGATTATTCCTCCGGAAGTCCAAGTATAGAAAGGAGGAACCCAATGTCGAAGATCAATCGCATGCTATGTCTGGCCGCCGTCGTCGTCGCCATGACGCTTCCGGCACTCGCGCAGGCGCAGGAGGCGGGCGGCCCGCGGAACGGCGGCCTCGGCGCCAGTCTCGGCGGCTCCGGCGGCTCCGGCGGCCTGGGGCTCGGGGCGGGCGTCAGCGTCGGCGGCTCGCGCGGCATCGGCGCCGGCCTGGGGCTCGGCCTCGGCGGATCGCGGGGCGTGAATGGCGGCGTCAGCGCCAATATCGGCGGCAATGGCGGCGGCGGATCGTCCTCCGCCGCGACCGGCGGCGGCCTCGGCCTCGGCGCCGGGGCGTCCGTCGGCGGCACCGGCGGCGTCCGGGCCGGCCTCGGCGCCTCCGTCGGCGGCAGCCAGGGCATCGGCGCCGGCGCCGGAGCCTCGATCGGCGGCGGGCGCGGCATCAATGCCGGGCTCGGAACCTCGATCGGCGGCAATGACGGGGTCTCCGCCAATCTCGGAACTTCGATCGGCGGACGCGGCGGCATCCGCGCCGGGGCCGGGGCGAATCTCGGCGGCAATGACGGCGTGTCGGCCAATCTCGGCGCGGCGCTCGGCACCGGCGGCATCCGGGCGGGCCTCGGCGCCAGCCTCGGCGGCTCGGGAAGCGGCGGTGGGCCGGGCGGCGGCGTCGGGGGCGGCGGGAACACGGATGGCGGGAGCGGCGGCGGCGGAGGCGGCGTGACGGGCGAATCGACGCCGCCCGCCGCGACGCCGACGCGGCCGCGCGGCCCGGCGGCGGTGGAGATGCCCGGCTGGACATGGTCGCCGCGTCCGCTCTTCCGCCGCGACGCCGCCCTGCGCATCAGCGACATGAGCGACCGGGAGCGCACCCAGATGCGCCGAACCTGTCGCGGCATCATGCGCAGCCCGGACGCCTATGAGGACGGGCTCGTCCAGGTCTGCCGGCTCCTGCGCTGATCCGCGTTTTTGCCGGCCGCGTTCCGGCGCGGCCGGCTTCCTTCCCATGGCCCGCGGGCCCTCACCTTGGACGGGACGATTTCATGCGCGAGGATTTCCTTCTCGATCCGCATCACCAGCACGAAGCCTTCGGGCGGATCACGGCCGTCACCCGCCTGGCGGCGATCTACGGCACGTTCGGCGAGACCGATCCGCAGACGGGGCTCGCCAATCGCAAGGGCCTCGATGCCGCGCTGCGCCGGCTGGACACGGAGCCGGCGCGGCGGGTGGCGCTGATCGTCCTCGACATCGACCATCTGCGCATCGTCAACGAGACCGAGGGCCGGCCGGCCGGCGACGCGGTGCTCCGGACCATCGCCCGCCGCCTCGCCGAAGCGCCGAAGCTCGCGGCCTTCCGCACCGGCTCCGACGAATTCACCCTTCTTCTCGACGACTGCGCGGTGCCGGAACAGTTGGAGGCCGCCGCCGCCGCCATCCTCGACGCGCTGATGGTCGCCGAAGCCGGGGCGGCGGCGAGCCTGCCGAAGGTCACGATGGGCGGCGCGCTCGGCGGGGACGGCCCGTGCGATCCCCGGCGCCTGCTGCGGGAAGCCAATCTCGCCCTCTGCTATGCGAAGGAACATGCGCGCGGCGACTTTCTCGCCTATCGCCCCGGCATGCGCCGCGCCTTCGCCCGGACCAATTCCGTCGCCGAGCGCGTCGGCCGCGCCTTGAACGAGGGGCGCATCGTGCCGTTCTACCAGCCGCTGGTCGACACGCGCACGGCACGGATCATCGGGGTCGAGGCGCTGGTGCGGCTGCAAACCCGCCGGAACGGCATCGTCGGCCCGCAGGACTTCTCCGATGCGCTGCGCCATCCGCTGCTCGGCCTGCGGATCACCGATGCCATGCTGCGCCGGATCGCGGCCGATGTCGCCGCCTGGCTCGCCGCGGGCATTCCGTTCAAGCATGTCGGCGTCAATCTCGCGCCGGCGGACCTCCTGGATCCCAAGCTCGAGACGCGTCTCGCCGAGGCCTTCGGCCGCGCCGGCGTCTCGCTCCGGCACGTGGTGCTCGAAATCACCGAGACCACCTATCTCGGCCGGACGGGGGGCGACGTCTCGAACGCCATCCGCCGGCTGCGCGAACAGGGCTTTCTGGTGGCGCTGGACGATTTCGGCACCGGCTACGCCTCGCTGACCCATCTTCTCGACCTGCCGGTCGACATCATCAAGATCGACCGGTCCTTCGTGGAACGGCTGCCCGCCGATCCCGCGAGCCACGCCGTCGTGTCCGGTCTCGTCGCCATCGCGAAGAATCTCGGCATGCGCGTCGTCGCCGAGGGCATCGAACGCCTCGAACAGGCGGAGCTCCTGACGGGGATCGGCGTCGAGCTCGGCCAGGGCTTCCTGTTCAGCCCCGCCGTCGATGCCGCCCGCATGACCGAACTCCTGCACCGCTTCTCGGCGACCGGCATGGTCCACCCTCGGCGGCGGGTCGCCGGCCTGCCGGTCGGCGTCTGCTGACGGGCAGGCCGCACCACCCGTCCCATCCGCGGGCGGATGGCTCTACCCATATTATCGATGAATATAGTAGATATTTGCTCGTGCGATATCGGGGCGCGTCCTAGCCTCGTCGCATGACCCATCCGCCTGCCGCCTCCAGCCGATCCGCCTCCGCCGCCCCCGCTTCCGGGGGCGGGCGTCCGGTGCTTCGTCTGCGCGGCATCGCCAAGGCCTATGGTCCGACGCGGGCGCTCGGCGGCGTCGATCTCGATCTCCATGCCGGCGAGATCCTGGCGCTGATGGGCGCCAACGGCGCGGGCAAGTCGACGCTCGTGAAGATCCTGTGCGGGCTGGTCGAGCCCGATGCCGGCACGATCGAGATCGACGGCCGGCGCCTGTCGATCTCGACGCCGGACGGCGCGCGGGCCGGCGGCATCGTCGCGGTCCACCAGTCGATCGCCGATGTCGGCGTGCCGAACCTGACGGTGGCGGAGAATCTGGCGCTCGACCAGCTCTGTTCCGGCCGGGCGCCGCTCGTCGCGACGCGCGCCGTCATCCGCCGGCTGGCGGGCGAGCGCGCCGCCCGGATCGGGCTCGCGGTCGATCTCGATGCGCGGCTCGCCGATCTGTCGCTCGCCGAGCGCCAGCTCGTGGCGATCGCCCGCGCGCTCGGCGACAAGCCGCGGGTCCTGCTGCTCGACGAGCCGACGGCCAGTCTTTCCGCCGCCGAGGCCGAACGGCTCTTCGCCGTCCTGGACGGGCTCCGGCGGGACGGGGTCGCCATCGTCTATATCTCGCATAGGACCGGCGATCTCCGGCGGCTGGCCGACCGCGCGCTGGTGCTGCGCGACGGGCGCGTCGCCGGCGCCTTCGCGCGGCCCGTCGATTACGACGCGGCCCTGCGTCTGATGGTCGGCCATGCCGTGCTCCAGCGCCGGCGCGCGGCTCCGGTCGGCGCGGCGGCGCCGGTCGTCCTGGCGCTGAAGGGCGTGCGTCTCGCCCGCTCGGCCGAGCCCTTCGACCTCGCCGTCCGCCGGGGCGAGATCGTCGCCGTCACCGGGCCGGTCGGCGCCGGCAAGTCCTCGCTCGCCGGGGCGCTCTTCGGGCTCTGGCCCTTCGCGTCCGGCGAGGCGGAGCTCGACGGCGCGCCCTGGCGCCCGGCGAACCCGGCGCACGCCATCGCCGGCGGCGTGTTCCTGGCCGGCGAGGATCGCTGGCGCACCTCCTTCTTTCCCGCCTCCGTGCCCTTCGCCTCCATCGCCGGCACGATCGGCTTTCCGTTCCTGAAGCGCTGGTCGCCCTTCGGCCTCGTGGCGGAGCGGCGCGAGCGCGCGGCCGCCACCGCCGCCATCGGCGCCTTCGGCATCAAGGCGCGCTCGGCGCGCGATCCGCTCGCCGCCTTATCCGGCGGCAACCAGCAGAAGGTCGTGCTCGCCCGCTGGCACGCCGAGCCCTGCCGCCTCCTCCTGCTCGACGAGCCGTTCCAGGGCGTCGATATCGGGGCGCGCGACGACATCATCGCGGCCATCCGGCAGCGGGCCGGCACGCGCGCCACCCTCGTCTTCGTCAACGACGCCGAGGAGGCGCTCGAAGTCGGCGACCGGATCGTCGCGATCGAGGACGGCGTGCTGCGCCCCGACACGGCCTTTCCCGCCGCCGCTTCGTCTTCCCGTTCCGCCGCCCCATCGGACATCCGGTCATGACCTCGATCGCCACCACCCCGCCGCCGCGCCGCCTGGCGCTTCCCGCCTTGCGCGAGCTCGCGATCCGAAGCGGCATCTTCGTGCTCCTCGCGCTCCTCGTCATCGGCTTCACCTGGCAGGAGCCGGCCTTTCTGCGCGTCGCCAATCTCTTCTCGATCCTCCAGGCGGTCGCGATCGTCGCGCTGCTCGGCATCGGCGTCACGGTCTCCTCCGCCGTCGGCGGCTTCGACCTCTCGGTCGGCGCGCTCGCGGCGCTGACGCAGATGGCCTCCGCCTATATCCTCATCGTCCATGGCGGCTCGACCTTCGAGGCCGTGGCCGGGGCGCTCGCCATCGGCGTCCTCGTCGGGCTGTTCAACAGCCTCCTGATCGTCGCCCTGCGCGTGCCGGACCTCCTCGCGACGCTCGGCACCCTGTTTCTTCTCGCCGGGGCGCAGCTCATCCCCACCGGCGGGCGCTCCATCGCGCCCGGCATGGTGCTGCTCGACGGCTCCACCGCCGAAGGCAGCTTCACGGAGGCCTTCCTGGCGCTCGGCCGGCTGCGGCTCGGCGGCGTCGTGCCGGTGCCGGTGGTGATCCTCGCCGCCGTCGCCTTCGTCGCCTGGTTCCTGATGGAGCGCACGCGCTGGGGCCGGGTCTTCTACGCGGTCGGCGGCTCGCCGACGGCGGCCTATCTCGCCGGCGCGCCGGTCAATGCCTATCGCGTCGCCGCCTATGTCCTGTCCTCGGCCATCGCCGCGCTCGGCGGCGTGCTGCTCGCCGCCCGCATCGGCCGGGGCGACGTCTCGGCCGGCAATTCCCTGATGCTCGACGCCGTCGCCGCCTCGCTGATCGGCTATGCCGTGCTCGGCGCCAACCGGCCGAACGTCTTCGGCACCGTGGTCGGCGCGGTCTTCGTCGGCGTGCTCCTCAACGGGCTGACCATGCTGAACGCGCCCTACTACCTGCAGGATTTCGTGAAGGGCGCGGTCCTCATCGGCGCGCTCGCGCTCACCTTCGGCCTCGCGCGTCGCCGCGCCTGAGCCGCCCCCTTTCCCCTTGTCGCTCCCGGAGACCTTCCCGATGCTTCGCTGCCATCTCCTCGCCACGCTCGCGCTGACGCCGCTGCTCTTCGCCGGCCCCGCCTTCGCCGCCGGCCTTCCCGGCGCGCCCGCGCCCTTCGACAAGGGCGGGGTGAAGCTCGCGCTGATCGTCTATCTGTCGGGCGGCGACTACTACCAGAACTACGAGGCGGGCGTGAAACGCCAGGCCGAGGCGCTCGGCATCGAGCTGCGCAGCTTCCAGGGCCGCCAGAAGCCGGACGAGCAGCGCGAGCAGATCCGCCAGGCGATCAATCTCGGCGTCCAGGGCATCATCCTCGCTGGCGGCAAGGGCGAGGCGATCGCCGATGTCGTGGACGAGGCGCTGAAGGCCGGCATCAAGGTCGCGGTGCAGAATGTCGAGCTGCCGCAGAAGGAGGTCATCGTCATCGACCAGGACGAGTCGAAGCAGCTCGGCCTCGTGCTCGGCCAGGCGGTCAAGGACAATGGCGACGCCTTCAAGGCCGGCTACATCTATGTCGAGGGCTTCCCGGCGCTCGACAAGCGCGACAAGGTCTGGCAGGCCTTCAAGAAGGACCATCCGAAGGTCGAGCAGAAGGCGCAATGGGGCGCGGTGGACGACACGCCGGCCCAGACCACCGCCAACCAGACGGCGGCGGCGCTGCGCGCCAATCCGGACATCAACGTCATTCTCGGCCCCTGGGACGAGTTCGCGCGTGGCGCGAAGATCGCGGTGGACGAGGCGGGCCTCGCCGATCAGGTGAAGGTCTATAGCGTCGACGTCTCGACCTCGGACATCCAGGCGATCCGCGAGCCGGGCAGCGCCTGGGTCGCGACCGCCGCGATCAGCGCCTCCGGCACCGGCGCGGCGGCGGTGCGGGCGGTGGCGCTGGCGCTGACGGGCGAGCTGAAGGACACGAAGGTGCTCCTGCCGCCGACGTTGATCACCCGCCAGTTCCTCCTCGACAACGACGTGAAGAACGAGGAGCAGCTGAACGCCAAGCTGCCCGAATTCCGGCTGGAGGGCGCCGTCACCGCGTCTTGGATCAGGCCGGTCGGCACGAATTGAGGGCGCGCCATGTCGCTCGCCCCCGCCCTTTCCACCGAGCCGCCGCGCTTCGAGCGCCATCCGAGGGCGCATCGCATCGCTTCCGACGCCGAGGCGATCGCGGTCGCCCGGGAGCTCGCGGCGGAATTCGCCGTCGAGGCCTCGGCGCGCGACCGTGAGCGGCGCCTGCCGGCGGCCGAGCTCGACCGCTTCTCCAGCTCCGGCCTCTGGGGCATCACGGTGCCGAAGGCCTATGGCGGCGCGGCGGTCTCCTTCGCGACGCTCGGCGAGGTGATCGCCACGATCTCGGCCGCCGATCCGTCGCTCGGCCAGATCCCCCAGAACCATCTCGCCGCGCTCGACGCCATCCGCGTCACCGCGAGCGAAGCGCAGAAGCGCCTCTGGTTCGGCCGCGTCCTCGACGGCTATCGGCTCGGCAACGCCTTTTCGGAAGCCGGCAGCAAGCATGTCGGGGCCTTCGAGACCACGGTGCGCCGGGACGGGGAGGGCTATGTCGTCAACGGCGAGAAGTTCTACGCCACCGGCGCGCTCTTCGCCCATTTCATCCATATCGGCGCGGTGGACGAGGAGGGGAACGTCCATCTCGCCATCGCGCCGAGCGACGCGCCGGGCCTTGCCGTCATCGACAACTGGTCGAGCTTCGGCCAGCGCACGACGGCGAGCGGCAATGTGACGATCCGCGACGTCCGGATCGGGCCGGAGGCGCTGATCCCGGCCTATCGCGGCGGCGTCGAGCCCTCCTCCAACGGCAGCGTCTCGCAGCTCATCCAGGCGGCGGTCGATCTCGGCATCGCGCGCGGCGCCATCGCCGACACGATCCGCTTCGTGCGCGAGAAGGCGCGGCCCTGGATCGACAGCGGCCAGGACCACGCGCATCAGGACGTCTTCACGATCTCCGCGATCGGCGATCTCCATGTGCGGCTGCACACGGCCGAGGCGCTGCTGGAGCGGGCCGGGCGGGCGATCGACGCCATTCTCGACCAGCCCTCCGAGGTGGCGGTGGCCGAGACCGCCGTCGCCGTGGCGGCGGCCAAGGTGGCGACCACCGAGACCGCGATCCTCGCCGCCGACCGGCTGCACGAGCTCGGCGGCACGCGCTCGACGCTTGCCGCCGAGAATCTCGACCGCCATTGGCGCAATGCCCGGACGCACACGCTGCACGATCCGGTGCGCTGGAAATATTTCCATGTCGGCAACCACGCGCTGAACGGCATTGCCCCGCCGCGCCATGCCTGGAGCTGAGATCCGATGACCCATCCGACGATCGCGGGAGAGACGAGATGAGCGCCCTGCGCCCGCTTGCCCCTACCGACAGCCAGAGCGAGGCCGAGGCCGAGACCCGCCGCATCCGCGACGACGCCGAGGCGATCGCCGTCGCGCGCGAACTGGCGGCCGAGCTCGCGCCCGGCGCGGCCGAGCGCGACCGCGACCGGCGCCTGCCCTTCGCCGAACTCGACCGCCTGTCGCGCGCCGGCCTTTTCGCCATCACCGTGCCGAAAGCCTATGGCGGGGCGGGGGTGAAGGCCGGGACGCTGGCGCGCGTCACGGCGATCCTCGCCGGTGCCGACGGGTCGATCGGCCAGATCCCGCAGAACCACTTCTTCATGCTGGAAGGGCTGCGGCTGGAGGGCACGGAGGGGCAGAAGCGCTTCTTCTACGCCCGCGTCCTCGCCGGCGAGCGGCTCGGCAACGCTCTCTCCGAACGCTCGACCCGCACCGCGCACGATATCGAGACGCGGATCCGGCCGGACGGCGCGGCCTGGCGGCTCGACGGGCGCAAATTCTATTCGACCGGCGCCCTCTTCGCCGACTGGATCGTCGCCGTCGCCAAGGCGCCGGACGAGACGGCCGTCATCGCCTTCGTGCGCAAGGGCACGGACGGGCTGATCGTCGAGGACGACTGGTCGGGCTTCGGCCAGCGCACCACCGGCTCCGGCACGACGATCTTCCGCGACGTGCGGGTGGAGCCGGACCATGTCGTGCCCTATTCGGCGCTGTTCGATCGCCCGACCCCGATGGGGCCGCATGCGCAGATCATCCATGCCGGCGTGCAGCAGGGTCTGGCCGAAGGCGCGCTGGCCGAGACGATCCGCTTCGTGCGGGACGTGGCGCGGCCCTGGCGGGATGCCGGCGTCGCGCGCCATGCCGACGATCCGCATGTGACGGCGACGATCGGCGAGGTGTCGATCCGCGTCGCGGGCGCGGCGGCGCTGCTCGACCGGGCCGGTCACTTCGTCGACGCGGCGAGCCTCGATCCGACGGAGGAGACGGTCGCCGCCGCCTCGGTCGCGGTGGCCGAGGCGAAGATCGCCTCCACCGATGCCGCGCTTCTCGCCGGCTCGCGGCTGATCGAGCTCGGCGGCGCCAGCGCCACGCTGGCCGTCCACGATCTCGACCGCTTCTGGCGCAATGCCCGCACCCATGCGGTGCACGATCCGCAGCTCTGGAAATACCGCTTCGTCGGCGACTACTGGCTGAACGGCACGAAGCCGCCGCGCCACGGCGCCATCTGAGGACGCGCCGTCCCGGCGCGTCGGGCGGGCAGAAAAAAGGACCGCTCCCGGCCTCGCGCGGGGCGGGCCGTCGGCGGTCCAGATAGCCTGGCATTGCCAGGGCTCCTGCGGGATCGAGGGGCCAGCGGCGGCGGCCAAGGGGGAGCGGCGCCACCGCGAAGGATCGACCGGGAGAGACCCCGGCCCCGTTCGAACCCGCGGTGGTCGGCTTCGCGAGGGTCGCCAAGCCGACAAGGCAAAATTCGAAAGCCGAGGCGTCGCTTACTGGCCGGTGGTCAGATGATTGCCGACGCTGGTGAACTGCGCCTCGATGCCGCCGGTGATCTGCGGCAGGGCGCCGATCAGGCAGACGGCGATGAAGGCGGCGATCAGGCCATATTCGATCGCCGTCGCGCCGGAGCGGTCGCGCTCGAACCCTTGAAGCTTGCGAATGAAGGACATCATCGGGAACCCTGGCTCCGCGTCACTGAGAGAAACCCGCCGGACAATCGCGGCACGGGAATAGATAGCCAGCAACGATTTAAAGGAGCCCGATGATTTATCCTTCGATTTTTCCTAATCAGCCGACCAAGCGTATTGGGCCGAAGCTTCTGGCGCCATGCTTACGCAGCCGTTAGCGCGGCCCGCGAAGTTTTCGGCTTTTCGAAACTTGGCGACGATGCGTGAAGCGTCGCCGAAGCGCTCGAGAGTTCTACCGCAACTCGCGGAGGATCTTGGCACGGTGATGGGGGCGGTCGGACCCTTGCCGCGCGCTCTCGGTGTCGCGGCCAAGGCGAGGGGCGGAAAACGGGTGGCGCCGAACGCGTCCTCGACCGCGCGGCGGAGCGGGGAGAAGCGCGAGACATCGCTGTCCTGTCAGCCCCGGGCCGGGACCACTCCGTCATCGCGTCTCGCGGCAGGAAAGACGCAGCCGAAGCGGCGCCGGCCAGGATCAGCGGAGCGGCGCTTTGGTATCGGACGTTCGGCCCGCCCGCCGCGTTCGCCTCAATATTTGCGGTTCCAGCGCCAGCGTTCGCCGAGCGGCAGGTCCTTGCGGGCGCTCTGGCGGCGCTCGCGATAGCTGAGGCGGCCGGAACCGGGCGCCGGATCGTGGGCGGCGATGTCGGGAAGGGGCACGGTCGCCACCGGCTCCGGCGCGGCGGCTTCGATGGGGTCGGCGGCCTCGAGTTCGATCTCCGGCTCGCTCTCCGCCTCGACCGGCGCCACGACGAGCGCCTTGCGCGGCCGGCCGCGCCGGGGCTTCTCGAACGGCTCGTCGTCGGACGCGTCCGGCGCTGCCGGCGGGGGCTCGACGCTCGCCGCGACCTGCGCTTCCAGGATGCGCTTCGGCAAGGCGGAGTCGGCGCGCTTCTCGACGCGGATGGTGGGCGAGCGGGTCGCCGCCTCGGCGCCGCCCGCATCCGGCGTCGCGGCGTCGGGGCGCAGCATGTCCTGCAGCGTCCGGCCGACATCGCCCGACCAGATCGAGGCGGGCTCGGCCTTGGCGCGGCGCGGCCGGCGCTTGTGCTCGACGACGAAGGGGGCGGGTGGGCGCTTCATGCGGGTTCCGGTGGTGGCGTAGAAAGGAAGGGACGGCGGCTCAGTCGGCGTCGGACGCTGGGTCCGGGTCCGGGTCCGGGTCCGTCGCCGGAGGACGGGCCTCGGCCCGGGCCAGGAGGTCGTCCAGCAGCAGCTGCCAGGAGCGCGCCGCCGCCAGATGCCGCGCCTTGACCTGCGGCAGCGCCGCCGCCTCGGCCGCCGCCAGACAGGCCGCGATCCGCGACCGGTAGACGTCCTCGCCGTCCATCATCGCACGTCATCCCGTCCCGAGCCAGGGGCCATGGCGCGCCCCGGAGGGCGAGTGGGCCACCTCAGCCGTTGAGGCGATCCTTCAGCGCCTTGGCTGGGGTGAAGCCGAGCTTCTTCGAGGCGGCGATCTGGATCGTCTCGCCCGTGCTCGGATTGCGCCCCTCGCGCGCCGCCGCTTCCTTGACCTTGAACTTGCCGAAGCCGTTGATCGAGACCTCCTCGCCGCGCGCGGCGGCTTCCGCCAGCGCCGCGAAGACGCGATCCACGATCGCCTTCGCCTCGGCCTTGGCGATGGAATGCTCCTCGGCCACCACGGCCGCGATGTCGCTATTGTTCAAGACAGGCTCCTTCTTGCAGGCTGAATCGCTTGCTAGACGAGACGGCCCCCGCCGTCCATGCCGGAAAGCCCTCGGGCGCCCGTCGATCATGCCCGTTCCCTCGGGAATCCGCGCATTCGCGCCGGCCGCGCGGGTCGACGGGCGCCTTTCGGCCGCCGGATGACGGATGGTTGACAGCGGACAACCGATTCGCCGCGCCGGAGCCCTTCCCCGGCGCGGGCGGCCGGACGGCTCAGTCCCGCAGGAGATCGAACATCAGCTGGAAAAAGCGGTCGGCATCGACCTCGCAGGCGATCCTCGCATTGTCCGGCTCGCCGCGCTCGCGCCAGAAATCGGCGACGGTCGCGCCGAACGTATAGCTGCCGCCGAGCTCGACGCCGATATGGGCGGGGCGGGTGCGCACCAGCGTCGGGTCGATCACCAGCGCCAGCGCGAGCGGATCGTGCATCGCCCCGCCGACGCCCATCGAGTTGCGGTGCAGCTTCTCGTAATAGAGCAGCCAATCCTTGACGACGCGGCCGAGCGGCGTGTCGATCCGGTCGAGCTCGGCATATTGCTCCGCCTCGATCAGCACCTGCATGGTGACGTCGAGCCCGACCATGGTGATCGGCACGCCGCTGTCGAGCACGATCCCCAGCGCTTCCGGGTCGCAGAAGGCGTTGAACTCGGTCGGGGTGATGATGTCGGACTGGCGCCAGAAGACGCCGCCCATCCAGATCAGCTCCTTGATCTTCGGCAGGACCTCGGGACGCTTCAGCGCCAGGAGGCCGAGATTCGAGAGCGGACCGGTGGCGACGACGGTCAGCGGCTCCGGCGCCGCCTGGAGGCGCGCGGCCAGGAAGTCGACGGCGTGCTCCGCCACCGGGCCGCGCGTCGCGGGCGGCAGATAGGGCGTGCCCTCGAGGCCGCTCGGCCCGTCCGCCGTGCCGAGCACCAGCGGCCGGGCCAGCGGCCGATGGCAGCCGGCGGCCACCGGCACGTCCCGCGCGCCGAGATAGTCGAGAATGCGCAGCGCGTTCTCGGTGGTGCGTTCGAGCGTGGCGTTGCCGCAGGTCGTGGTCACGCCCAGAAGCTCGATCGCCGGCGAGCGATGCGCCATCACCAGCGCGATGGCGTCGTCGTGGCCGGGATCGCAATCGTAGAGAATCGGGGTCGGCATCATGCGTCCGTCCTTGCCGCGCCGCGCTCGTAGCGGGCGATCGTGGCCTTGAACATGTCGAGGAAGCGCCGGCCGGCGAGGCCGGTGGCGACGCGCGTCGATTTCGGCCCGTCGCCGCCCGGCAGGATCTGGCGCCCGCGATAGGCGACGGTCTGGCCGCGCGCGATGCCGCGCTCCAGCACGACATCCGCGAAGAGCGGGGCGGTGGTGGTGACGAGATCGGGCGCGATGGCGAGCGCCACCGTGATCACGTCGTCCATCGGGAAGCCGACGAGATCGAAGAACTCCCGCCAGATGTCGATATAGATCGGGAAGGTCTCGGCGATCATCGCCAGGACCGGGTTGTCGCGGGCGCCTGCCGTCATGTCGGCGAGGTCGTCGCGGGTCAGCATGCTGTCCGCCACGCGATTGTCCTCGCAGATGTCGAGCGGCACGAGGATCTTGTCGGTGGCGGCGTTCAGCACGATCCGCGCCGCCTCGGGATCGGCCCAGATGTTGTATTCGGACAGCGGCGTCATGTTGCCGGGCGTCGTGAAGGTGCCGCCGAGCACCAACATGGCCTTCAAGGCCCCCGCCAGCTTTGGCTCCTGCAGGAGGGCCAGGGCCGCGTTGGTGGTCGGCCCGGTGGTGACGAGCGTCACCTCGCCCGGATGGGCGAGCACGGTCTCGATGATGAAATCGACCGCATGGCCGGGCGTCGCCGGACGGGCGGGCGGCGGAGCCGGCGGGTTGAAGCGCTTCAGCCGCTCGCCGAAGCGGGCCGCGAGGCGCTTCTCGAAATGGACGGGCGCCGCCATGTCCGCCTTGGAATTGCCGACGATCGGGTGAAAGGCGCCGGCATGGACGGGAATGTCGTCCCGCCCGGCGAGGGCGAGCGTGTTGAGGACGACATTCGTCACCTGCTCGATCGGCCCGGCCGCGCCGGTGACGGTGGTGACGCCTTCCAGGCGGATCTCGGGATGGGCGGCGGCGAAGAGCACGGCGAGGATGTCGTCACCGGCCGAATCCACGTCGAGGATGAGACGCTGCATGGCAAACCGTCAGATGGAGGAGGAGGGACCGGCCGAAAGGGCGCGGCGCATGGTCTCGGCGCTCTCGCGGAACAGGCGCGGCCGGGCGCGGTAGGCGAGGGCGAAGAGGGCGAGGAGCGCCACCGCATAGGGCAGGGCGAGGATGAGATAGGAGGGCAGGCCGAAGGTCTGGAGCCGCAGCGACAGCGCGTCGGCGAAGCCGAAGGCGAGACAGCCGGCGAGAAGCTTGCCCGGATCGCCGGCCGAGAAGATCAGGATGGCCACCGCCATGAAGCCCCGGCCCGAGGCCATGTTCTCGGTGAACATGGTGATGTAGCCGAGCGAGTGATGCGCGCCGGCCAGCCCCGCGAACAGCCCGCAGAGCAGCGAGGCCGTGTAGCGCAGGCGCGCGACGCGGATGCCGAGCGCCTCCGCCGCCTCCGGCTTCTCGCCCGCGACCCGCAGATGCAGGCCGAGCCGCGTGCGGCGATAGAAGAGGGCGAGCGCCGGCACCGCGAGGAAGGCGACATAGACGAGCGGCGTATAGCCGGACAGGAGCTGCGCATAGGAGAAGCCCAGAAGCTCGCGCAGGCCGGGAATCTGCAGCTTCGGCAGCCCGACGATGCCATGGCCGACCACCGAGCCGCGCGTGCCGAAGATCGCCTTCATCAGCGAGATCGTCATGCCGCCGGCGAGGATGTTGAGGGCTAGGCCCACCACCACCTCGTTGGCGCGGAAGCTGACGACGAGGACGGCGAAGACGAGGGCGAAGACGAGGGCCGCGAGGACGCCGCAAAGGACGCCCGCCAGCGCCGAGCCCGTCCAGATCGAGCCGAGCACGGCGAAGAAGGCGGCGATCAGCATCTGCCCTTCCAGGCCGATATTGAAGATGCCGGCCTTGGTGGTGAAGGAGCCGCCGAGGGCGACGAGCAGGATCGGCGCCGTGGTGCGCAGCGTCGCGACGAGAAGGGCGGTGTTGAAGAGGGCGTTCAGAACTTCCATCGCCGCTCCCCCGCGCTGGCATCGCCCCGCCGCCGCATCAGGAGATCGGCGGAGACGGCGAGGATGATGAAGGCCTGGATCACGGTGATGATCTCGCGCGACACGCTCGTGTCGATCTCCAGGAGCAGCGAGCCGGCGCGCAGCGCGCCGAAGAACAGCGCCGTCGCGATCGTGCCGAGCGGCGAGCCGTTGGCGAGCAGCGCCGCGATCAGCCCGTCGAAGCCGAAGCCCGGCGCGAAGCCCTCCATGAAGCGGTGATGGACGCCGAGGGTCTCGATGCCGCCGGCGAGCCCGCCGACCCCGCCGGAGACGAGCAGCACCGCGAAGCCGCCCTTGCGCACGTCGATGCCGCCATATTCGGCGAAATCCTTCGCCGAGCCGATCATCGACAGGGCATAGCCGCGCGCCGAGAAGCGGAAGAAGAGGCTCGCGGCGACGGCGAGGACGAGCCCGACGACGAGACCGATATTGAGGCGCGAGAAGTCGAAGAGTTCCGGCAGATGGGCGGAGGGCAGGATCGGCGGCGTTTCCGACCAGCCGCCCGGCCGCTTGAACAGGAAGATCGTCGCGTAGGAGGTGAGAAGCACGGCGATATAGTTGGAGAGGATGGTCGAGACGACCTCGTTGGCGCCGTAGCGGACGCGAAAGAGCGCCGGCAGGAACACCCAGGCGAGGCCGGCGAGGACGGCGGCGAGAAGCGCCAGCGCCACATGGAGCGGCGCCGGCAGCGAGACGGAGAAGCCGACCACGGCCGCCGCGAAACCGCCCATGAAGAGCTGCCCCTCGATGCCGACATTGAACATGCCGCCGCGCAGCGCGATGCAGGCGGCGACGCCGCAGATCAGGATCGGCGTCGTCTGGAGAAGGGTGCCCGCGATCTTCTCCCGGTCGCCGAAGGCGCCGAGAAGCAGCGTCCGGCAGACCCGCAGCGGGCTCTCGCCGGCGAGAAGGATGACGACGGCGCCGCAGGCGAGCGCCGCGAGAAGGGCCAGGCCCTGGCCGAGGGCGGTGCGCAGAGCCGGGCTCATGGCCGCGCCCCTTCCGCCGCCGCCTGGGGCACGCCGGTCATCATCAGGCCGACGGACTCCTCGTCCAGCGCCTCGCCCGCGACCTCGCCCATGATGCGGCCGTCGAACATCACGAGAATGCGGTCGGCGAGGGCGGCGAGCTCGTCGAGCTGGACGGAGATGAGGAGGATGGCGCGTCCCGCCTCGCGCTGCGCCATGATCTCGTCGTGGATCGCCTCCTGCGCGCCGATATCGACGCCGCGCGTCGGCTGGTCGACCAGAAGGAAGGGCGCGCCTTGCGTGAATTCGCGGGCGAGCACCACCTTCTGGATATTGCCGCCGGACAGGCTGCGCACCGGGCTGGCGGCGGAGCGCGCCCGGATGTCGAAGCGCCGGATCAGCGTCTCCGCCTCCTCCGCCACCTTCTTCCAGCGGATCAGCCCGTTCCGGCTCCAGGGCGCCGCGTTCTGCCGCCCCATCAGGATATTGGTCGTGATGGAGGCGTTGCGGTCGACGCCGCGCGCCAGGCGGTCGCCCGGCACATGGGCGAGACCCCGCGCGCGGATCTCGGCCGGCGACCGGCCGGCGATCGCCGCGCCGCCGAGGCGCACCTCGCCATGGCTCGGAACCTTCAGCCCCGCCAGCACCTCGGCGAGTTCGGTCTGGCCGTTGCCGGCGACCCCGGCGATGCCGACGATCTCGCCGGCATGGACGGTGAGATTGACGTCCTTCAGCGCCGGCAGGCGGCGGGCGTCGCGCGCCCAGAGCGCCTTCGCCTCCAGCACCGGCGCGCCGGGCCGGGCGCCGCGCGGGCGGCGGGCGAAGTTGACGGCGCGCCCCACCATCATGCGCACGAGATCCTCGCGCGACAGGCCGGCGGTCGGCCGCGTCGCGACATGCCGGCCGGCGCGCAGCACCGTCACCGTGTCGGAGACCTCCATGACCTCCTCCAGATGATGCGAGATGAAGATCACCGTCATGCCCTCGGCGGAAAAGCCGCGCAGGATGCGGAACAGCTCGCGGCTTTCCTGCGGGGTGAGGACGGCGGTCGGCTCGTCCAGGATGACGGTCCGCGCGCCGCGCGCCAGCACCTTCAGGATCTCGATCCGCTGCTCGATGCCGACGGACAGGAGGCCGACGCGCTCGTCGGGATCGACCTTCAGGCCGAAGCGCTCGGAGAGTTCGCGCGTGCGCCGCGCCTGTTCGGCATGGTCGATCAGGCCGCGGCGGCGGATTTCCATGCCGAGAAAGACATTGTCGGCGACGGTGAGCGAGGGCACCAGCTTGAAATGCTGGTGCACCATGCCGAGCCCGGCCTCGATCGCCTCGGCCGGGCTGGCGATCACCCGCTCCCGGCCGTCGAGCCGGATGCTGCCGGCATCGGGCTGCACGAGGCCGAAGAGCACGTTCATCAGCGTGGTCTTGCCGGCGCCGTTCTCGCCGATGACGGCGTGGATCTCGCCGCGCCGCACGGCGAGGTCGACGCCCTCGTTGGCGACGAAGGCGCCGAAGCGCTTGGTGATGCCGACCAGTTCGACGGCGAGATCCATGCCGGTGCCGCTACTTGGCCTTGGCGATGGCGATCTTGCCGCCGACGACGTCCTGGCGGATCGTCTCCAGCTTCGCGCGGACCGCCTCCGGCAGCTTGGCGGCGACATCGTCGCAGAGCTTCAGCTCGACGCCGCCCGAGGCGAGGTCGAAGGTGCGGGTGCCGGGCTCGATGCGGCGCCCCTCCACCTCGTCCTTGATGATCGAATAGACGGCGACGTCGCCGCGCTTCAGCATGCTGGCGAGGACATTGCCGGGCGCCGAGCCGCACATGTCGACATCGACGCCGAGCGAATACTTGTCGGCGGAAGCGCTCGCCTGCATCACGCCCTCGCCGGTCGGGCCGGCGACGTTGTAGACGATATCCGACCCCTGGCCGTAGAGCGTCATGGCGAGCTCGCTGCCTTTCGCCGGATCGTCGAAGGTGCCGGCGAAGACGGCGTTCACCTTGACGTCCGGCGCGGCATATTTGGCGCCCTGCTCGTAGCCGCCGAGGAAGTTGCGGATGACCGGGATGTCGCGGCCGCCGACGAAGCCGATCGCCTTGCCGTCGCCGATCTTGTCGAATTGCGGCCCCTGGTCCTCCACCATGCCGGCCAGCGCGCCGGCGAGGAAGGAGCCCTGTTCCTCGGCGAAATTGGCATAGACGATGCTCTTGGCGTCGAGCACGCCGTCGATGAAGACGAAGCGCTGGTTCGGATAGGCGGCGGCGACCTTCTGGAGCGAATCCACCAGTTCCCAGCCCATCACGAAGATCAGGTCGTACTGGCCGCCCTTGGCGAGATTGGTGAACTGCTCCTCGTAGTCGAGGGCGCGGTTGCCGGTGTCGACGAGCTTCAGCTCTATGCCGAAATCCTTCTCGGCCTTCTTCAGCCCGTTGACGATCGAGACGCCGAACCCTTGGGCGAAATAGCCGGAGATCGCGGCGACGGACGGCTTCTCCGCCGCGCCCGAGGGTAGCGTCAGGGCGGCGAGCAGCGCCCCCGCGGCTGCGAAACAGGACAGGAATCGCATGCGAAACTCCCTCGGATCGGATTGTCGGAAATGTCCCGCGCGGCGGCGGCGGGATCGCGCCTTCCGCCGGCGTCTCGTTTGTAGACACATGAAATAGGCCATGCTTCGCGGGGGCCGTCAATGCGCATTTTTCGACCTTGCGCGATTTTGTTGCAGGGCGAAAAACGCGATGCGACGCACAAAACCGGCCCTCCACCCGCCTTGGCTGGCTTTCCTTGCAGTTGTGTCGGTCCGAACCGCCCGGTCCGGCCGCGCGGGATCGTCCACGCGCTTGACAGACGATGCCCGTCGTTGATTGTTTGTAATCATATGAAATCGGAGAGCGTCACGATGCCGAAGGTGGTGGTGCGCAAGTTCGTCGTCGCGGTCGAGGAGATCCTGCACGAGAGCGGTCCGCCGCCGGCGGTGCCGGCGCGGCGCGCCGCCGTCCTGGCGGTGATCGAGAACCCCTATGCCGGCCGCTACGAGCCGGAGATCCAGGACTTCATGGCGGACCTGAAGCCGCTCGGCCTCGAAATGTCGCGCCGGCTCGTCGCGGCGCTCGGCGGCGATCCCGCCGTGGTCGAGGGCTATGGCAAGGGCGCGATCGTCGGCGGCGCCGGCGAACTGGAACATGCCGCGCTCTGGCACAATCCGGGCGGCTACGCGATGCGCGAGCTTCTCGGCGACGCCAAGGCGATCGTGCCGTCCAGCAAGAAGGTCGGCGGGCCGGGCGCGCGGCTCGACGTGCCGGTGACGCATGTCAACGCCTCCTATGTGCGCAGCCATTTCGACGCGATGGAGGTCGGCATCGCCGACGCGCCGCGCGCCGGCGAGATGGTCCTGGCGCTGGTGATGACCACGGGGCCGCGCGTCCATGCGCGGGTCGGGGGCTTGAAGGCTTCCGAGATCAAGGGCGAGGACGGGCTGCGATGACCTTGAGGATTCGACGCCTCCTGACCGTGGTCGAGGAGACCCTGATCGAGGGCGGCGTGCCGGTCGATCCCCCGACGCGCCGCGCGGCGGCGGTCGCGGTGATCGAGAACCCCTATGCCGGGCGCTTCGAGGCCGATCTTTCGCCGCTCTACGAGGTCGGGCGGGCGCTCGGCGAATTGCTGCCGGCGCGCGCCGTCGCGGCGCTCGGCATTCCCGGCCCGGCGGTGGAAAGCTTCGGCAAGGCGGCGCTCGTCGGCGAGGACGGCGAGCTGGAACATGCCGCCGCGCTGCTCCATCCCGAGATCGGCGCGCCGTTCCGCGCGCTGCTCGGCGGCGGCGCGGCGCTGATCCCCTCCTCGAAGAAGCGCGGCGGGATCGGCGCGCCCTTTGACATCCCGCTCGGCCACAAGGACGCGGCGCGGGTGCGCAGCCATTTCGACGGGATGGAAGTGCGCGTGCCGGACGGGCCGCGCCCCGACGAGGTGGCCGTCGCCGTGGCGGTGACGGATTCCGGGCGCCCGCATCCGCGCGTCGGCGGCCTGCGCAAGGAAGAGATCGAGGGCCGGGACGGCGTCGTCTGAGGCGGGGCCCGGATTCATGAGACCCACGGCGCCGCGCGGCGCCGTGGGTCGATGCGCGTCCGGCTTCAGCCGGCGGCGCCGAGGCGCTCCGGCACCGCGATCGAGGGCGGGGTGTTGCGGCTGCGGCCGGCGCGGACGGTGCCGTCCACCATGATCATGCCGATGCCGGGCAGGTTGCCGCTGGCGATCGTGTCGAGGACGTTCGAGCCGTGGCCGCCCATCGGCGCGTCGAGGAAGACGAGATCGGCGGCGAGACCCGGCGCGATGCGGCCGCGATCGGCGAGGCCGCGCAGCCGCGCGACATTGCCGGTGGCGAAGCACAGCGCCTCTTCCGGCGCGACGCCGCCGAGCGAGGCGAGCATCGTGACGAGGCGCAGCATGCCGAGCGGCTGGACGCCGGAACCCGCCGGCCCGTCGGTGCCGAGCACCAGCCGGTCGAGCGCGCCGACGCGGCGCACCTCGTCGAGCACGAAGAGCCCGGCGCGCATGTTGCCGTTATGGACGA
This sequence comes from Aureimonas endophytica, assembly GCF_014642635.1. GTDB lineage: Bacteria > Pseudomonadota > Alphaproteobacteria > Rhizobiales > Rhizobiaceae > Plantimonas > Plantimonas endophytica. Next base: position 94,141 of record NZ_BMIQ01000005.1, on the reverse strand, counting down.
TCTCCAGCCCGCGCCGGCTCTCCTCGCAGATGAGGCTGAGTTCCTTATCGGCGAGCGCGGTCGGCCCGCCGTTCAGATGCGCGGCGACGTCGGCATCGACCTCCAGCACGGTTTCGGCGCCGATCCGCGCCGAGCCCGGAATGGAATGGCCGCCGACATGCGTCATCGAGGTCATGCCGTTCTCGCGCGCCCAGCCGATCATCCGCCGGCCGGTCGGCCCGTCCTTGACGGTGCCGAGGCCGACCTCGGCGACGAGCGTGACACCGGCCGCCGCGAGCTCGCGGAAATCGGCCTCCTCCAGCCCGTGTTCGAGGATCAGCGCGCCCGCCAGCACCTTCATGCCGGAGGGCGAGAAGGCGGAGAAGGCGCGCTGCGCGGTGATCGCCAGCGCCTTGACGCCGACCACGTCGCGCGGGCGGCCGGGCACATGCACCTCGCCGGCCGAGACGAGCGTCGTCACGCCGCCATGCAGCGTCGATTCGATCCAGCCGAGCTGGTTCTGGCGCGGCGTCCAGTCCCCCATCACCGGATGGGAATGGTTGTCGATCATGCCCGGCATGACCGAGGAGCCCTTCGCGTCGATCACCGCCGTCGCGCCGGAAAGATCCAGCCGGCTCGCGGCGCCGACGGCGGCGATGCGCCCGTCGGCGACGACGATCGTGTCGGCGTCGAGGATCGGCTCGGCGAGATCGCCGCTGAAGACCTGCGCCAGATTGCGGATGACGAGCATGTCGGATGTGCCCTCGGCGGTGGCCATCATCGGTCGGGTCCTGGAAGGGGCGGGAGGATCAGTCCTCGTCCGCGCAGATGCGATTGAGGAAATCGAGCAGCATCGCCTGTTCCACGGTGGACAGGGGCGCGAGGAGGCGGCGGCCGATATCGACGCTGCGGTCGAGATTCTCCAGGCCGCAGCGCACGCCCGCCTCGGTCAGCGTGATGATCGACATGCGCTGGTCGGTGTCGGAGGGACGGCGGTCGAGAAAGCCGCGCTTCAGGAGGGCGCGCACCACGATGCTGACCGTGGACGGGTCCATGGCGGTGAGGCGGCCGAGAAGGTTCTGCGACAGCTCGCCATGTTTGAGGAGCGTCGCGAGGACGGCGAGCTGCGTCGGCGTCAGATCGCTCGCCGCGCCGATCGTCTCCTGGAAATAGGCGGTGGCGCGCTGATGCGCCCGGCGGATCACATGGGCGGGATGGTGCTCGAGGCTGTAGCCGGTGCGGGCATAGTAGGCGAGGATCTCGTCGCGGCTGAGCGGCTTGTCCACCGGCCGCCCGCCCGTTCGGCCGCTGCCGCCCTCGGCCGTCTCCGGCCCGGCCTCGTCCGCCGCGTCCGCCTTTCTCATGCCGCGACGCCCGGCAGCGTCGTCAGCACCTCGCCGCCGGCCAGCGCCGCCGCCACACCCGCCGCGTCGCTGACGACGCCGAAATGCGTCGCGATGTCGTAGAGGCTGCTCGCCTGCTCGCGCTCGCCGGTCGCCGCGCAGCAATCCTGCGGCACCACCACCTCGTAGCCCTGGAAGAAGGCGTCGTGCACGGTGGAGCGCACGCAGATATTGGTGACGACGCCGAAGACCACGATCTGGTCGACCAGAAGGTCCTTCAGCGTCAGGTCGAGATCGGTCTGGAAGAAGGCCGAGTAGCGCCGCTTGAAGACATGGATCTCCTCCGGCCGGGCGCCGAGATCCTCGATGATCTCCGTGCCCCAGCTGCCGTCCTCGCAATGCGGCGTGCGCTTGGCCCATTCCCGGTCGCGGCGCACATTGGCGCGATGCGTGTCGTGCACCCAGATCACCGGCGCCCCGGCGGCGCGGGCGGCCTCGACGACGCGGAGCTGCGGCGGCACCAGCCGCTCGTAGCCGGGCAGCACCATGCGCCCGCCCGGCTTGCAGAACTCGTTGATCATGTCGACCACGACGACGGCCGCGCGCTGCGGGTCGAGGCGGATGCCCTCCTCGTGCCGATGAGCGGAAAAGACGTCCATGCTGGGCTCCTCGAAGCTCTGGGGCACCGGATCGGCGATGCGTTCAAGGCGGAACTATCGTTTGTGATCATACAAGATACCGGATCGGACTTGTCAATCGCTTCCGCGCCCGGTCGCCGCATCTCACGGCAAGTCGTGCCATCTGCGCAAAAGTCGGGGTGATCCGCCCGAAATTTCGCCGGTGGACGGACTTGACAAGGAAAGCGTCCTGCGAGCGATTATACGAGCATCAACGATATGGCGCTTGCGCCGACGCTCCTGCACCAACCTCGGGATGGAAGGATATCGTATGGTTCCCCTGCTCGGAAATATCATCCGCGACCGCCGTCCCGCGCGGCTGGCGCCGCTGATCGGCCTCGCCCTCGCCGCCGCGGCCCTCGCCGCGCCGGCAGGCGCCCGGGCCGAGGGCGTGACGCTGAAGGTCTTCGGCGGCTCCTCGCTCGACAAGCTGGCGCCGCGCCAGCCGCCCGAGGCGCAGAAGACGATCGAGAACGCGGTGATCCAGGGCTTCCTGAAGGCCCATCCCGAGGTCGCCGCCGTCGAATGGGACGCGCAGGGGCCGCAGACCGGCGCCCTCCAGCGCCTGATGACGGCGAAGCTCGCCGATCAGGAGATGGACCTCATCGCCTGCTCGGCCTTCTGGACCAACGGCGCCTATGTGCGGCGCGGCCTGGTGCGCGCCCTGTCGCCGGAGGAGATCGCGCCCTTCGCCGCCAATATCGAGCCGGCCGCGCTCGGCGCCTTCACGATCGGCGGCAAGGTCTATGGCGTGCCGGTGACGACGCTCTCGACCTCGACTCTCTTCTACAATGCCGACCTCTTCGCCAAGATCGGCATTCCCGTGCCGCCGAGCTACGACGACCTGAAGGCCGCCGCGCCGAAGCTGAAGGCGGCGGGGGTCATTCCGCTCCTGCATCAGGGCGCCAACGTGCCGATGTGGCCGATGTGGTATTTCGAGACGCTGTCGCAGACCTCCGGCGACGCGGTCGCCAAGACCCAGACCGATCTCGACGGCAAGACGCGCTTCGACGACGCCGCGAGCACCGCCGCCTTCGCCATGATCAAGACCTGGGTGGACGACGGCATCCTGTCGAAGGATTCGCTCGCCATCGACATGGACGGCATGCGCTCGGCCTTCGCCAGCGGCAAGAGCGCCATGTATTACGGCGGCACCTGGGAGATCCCGTCGCTGCGCGAGGGCGTGAAGGATTTCCGCTGGGGCACCTTCCCCTTCCCGAAGATGCCGGGCGCCAAGGGCGAGCCCGCCCATGGCGGCGGCGCGGATAACGGCCTCTGCCTCTCCGCCTCGATCCCGGAGGCGAAGGTGAGGCCGGCGCTCGACTTCGTCGCCTATCTGACGCGGCCCGACGTCGCCAGACTCTATCTCGAACCCGAGGAGCCGATCGCGACCTCAGTGAAGGGCGTCGCCGGTATCGACGCACCCTATGCGGTGGCGCTGCGCGAGACGACCTTCCCGAAGACGATCAAGTTCCTCGACTGGATCTGGCCGTCCGAGGTCGCGACGGCGACCGCCTCCGCCATTTCGGGCGTCGTCGGCGGCACGCTGACGCCGGAAGCCGCCGGCGCCTCGGTCCAGGCCGCGTTCCAGACGCTGGTCGACGACGGGACCTGGCCGCCCAAGGACTGAACCGTCCCGCCGGCGCCTCCGGCGCCGGCATCCGTCCCGACCTCCCAGGAGCGGCCCGTCCCATGGCTTCCCCCCGCGCCGCGCGCCAGCGCTTTTCGATCGGCTATCATCTGAACAGCTGGGACCTCACCGGCCAGCCGCTGCGGCCGGCGCTGGACTTCCTGAAACGCCAGGGCTTCGGCTGGTTCGAGATCCTCGCCTTCACCAGCCTGTCGGACCAGTTCGCGCGCAAGTACATGCAGCTCGGCCATCAGGCGCCGCCGGGCGTCACCACCGACACGGACATCCTGCGCCGCTACGCCATCCTGTCCGAGGCGCAGAGCGAACTCGGCATCCGCCTGTCCTCGCTCTATGTCAACGCGACCTTCGTGAACCCGGTGCTCTGGGACTACGAGCGCGACGTGCTCGTCTCGCTCGCCCGGCTGCTGAAGGGCTTCGGCGCCCCGGTGCTGGTGCTCGGCGGCGGACCGTCGGCGGCCTCGGGCAATGCCCATGCGCCGCAGGACTATCGCGACTTCTGCCGGGCGCTGGAGGATATCGGCCGGCGCACCGCCGATCTCGGCATCGCCACCGTCTATCATCCGCATCTCGACACCTTCGTGGAACGGCGCGAGGAACTCGACCGGGTGATGGACGAGCTGGACACGCGCCATGCGGGGCTCTGCATCGACCCTGCCCATCTGGTGCAGACCCATTCCGATCCGGTGGACGCGCTGCGCACCTATATCTCGGCCGTGCGCTACATCCATCTGAAGGACAGCCGGGTGGACGACGCGCTGACCGGCTGGGACCGCTATGCCGCCTTCTGCGAGCTGGGGGCCGGCGAGGTCGACCTGCCGGGCCTCGTCGACGTGCTGCTCGACGCCGATTACGACGGCCTCGCCATCGTCGAGCTCGACGCCTCGCAGAAGACCGCCGAGGCGAGCGCGCTGGAGAGCATCGCGTATCTGACCGGAACGCTCGGCCTCGTCCTCGATCCGGCGGCGCCGTCGCCGTGACACCCGTCCTCGCGCCCTCCGGCCGGCGGCGGGCCTTCCGGCGCCATCCGTCCGGCGACGCGGCGGTGGCGCTCGCCATGATGGCGCCCGCCGCGCTGCTCTTCGCGCTCTTCTTCCTCTGGCCCTTCGGCCGGGGCGTCCTGATCAGCCTCCAGCGCTGGGACGGCTTCTCGGCGCCCGTCTTCGTCGGCCTCGCCAATTATGCGCGCCTGCTGCGCGATCCGCTCTTTTCCGGCGCGCTCGTCCACAATCTCGTCTTCGTCGTCGCGGTGCTCGTCCTGAAGAACGGCCTCGGGCTCGGCCTCGCGATCCTGCTCGACCGCGCGATCGTGCTGCGCGGGCTGACGCGGGCGGCGGTCTTCATTCCCGTCACCATGTCCTTCGTCGCGGCGGGGCTGCTCTGGTCGTGGATCTACAATCCCGTCTTCGGTCTCCTGAATGCCGGGCTCGACCTCGTCGGTCTTTCCGGCCTGAAGCGGACCTGGCTCGGCGACGCGGCCACGGCGCTGCCGGCCGTCATCGCGGTGGATGTCTGGAAATGGGTCGGCTTCCATGCCGTGATCTATCTCGCCGGCCTCCAGACCCTGCCGCGCGAGCTCTTCGAGGCGGCGACCATGGACGGGGCGGGCGTCCGGCGGCGCTTCTGGCACCTGACGCTGCCGCTGATGATGCCGGTGATCCTCATCAACACCATTCTCGGCCTGTCCGGCGCCTTCGTGCGCAACTTCGACATCGTGCAGGTGCTGACGCAGGGCGGGCCGAACCACGCGACGGAGGTCGTGATGACGCTGATGGTCAAGACCGCCTTCCAGGACGGCAACATGGGCTATGCCTCGGCGATGGGCTACGCGCTGTTCCTCCTCGTCGGCCTGCTCTGCCTCGGCCTCGTCGCGCTGATGCGCCGCCTGAGGCTCGAGGCGTGAGGGCGCTCGCCCCGCTCCGCGCGCCCGCCCGCGCCGCCGCCGCCAGCGTGCCGGCGGCGCGCCGGCATCCGGCCCGCCGGGGCCAGGGCACGGCCGAGCTCCTCCTCGTCCATGGCGCGCTTCTCCTCGTCATGGTCCAGGCGCTCTATCCGCTCGTCTGGGTGCTGTTCGGCTCGCTGAAGACCAAGCAGGAGATCATCGGCAATATCTGGGGCCCGCCGCTGGCGCCGGTCGTCTCCAACTATGTCGAGGCCTGGCGCATGGCCGGCATGGGCACGCGCATCCTCAACAGCGTCACGGTCACGGGTCTGGCGCTGGCGCTCCTCGTCCTCGTCGCCACGCCTTGCGCCTATGCGGTGACGCGCCTGCGCTTTCCGGGCCGCGCCCTGGTCCTCGGCTTCGTCGTCGCGGCCATGCTGGTGCCGCCGCAGGTCATGGCGATCCCGCTCTTCATAGTGGCGCGCGACCTGTCGCTGATCAACAGCCTGCCCGGCATCGCGCTGATCCATGCCGCCTCCGCCATGCCGCTCGCGATCTTCATCATGCGCGGCTTCTTCCTGACGCTGCCGGCGGAACTGGAGGACGCGGCGCGGATGGACGGGGCGGGGCGGCTGGCGACGCTCGTCCATGTGATGCTGCCCTTGATCCGGCCGGGCATCGCGCTCGTCCTGATCTTCGGCTTCATCGAGATCTGGAACGACTTCTTCCTCGCCTTCCTCCTGTTGCGCCGGCCGGAGCTTCAGACGATCCCGCTCGGCCTCGTCGCCTTCTTCCAGCAGTACGACAGTCTCTGGAATCTCTATTTCGCGGCCCTGACGATCGTGACGCTGCCGGTCGTCGCCGTGTTCCTCCTGATGCAGCGGCAGTTCATCGCGGGCCTCACGGCCGGCGCAGTGAAGGCGTGAGCGACATGACGGCGGCACAACCCATCGGCGTCGGCGTGATCGGCTGCGGCGAGATCGCCCAGCTGATGCACCTGCCGATCCTCCACGAGCTTCCCGCCTTCCGCATCGCCGCGCTCTGCGATCTCTCGGCGGAAGTGATGGCGGATCTCGGCGCCCGCTACGGCGTGGCGGGCCTTTATCGCGACTATCGGGCGCTGCTCGCCGATCCGGCGGTGGATGCGGTGGTGATATGTACCTTCGACCACGCGCCCGTCGTCGAGGCGGCGCTGAAGGCCGGCAAGCATGTCCTGGTCGAGAAGCCGCTCGGCTTCACCGCCGCGGAGGCCCGGCCGCTGGTGGCGCTCGCCGCCGCGACGCCGGTCGTCGCGATGGTCGGCTACATGAAGCATTACGACACGGGCTATCGCCTCGGCGTCGAGCGCCTCGCCGCGCTCGGCCGGCCGAAGATGATCCATGTGCACGATTTCGCCGGCCGCTTCGACCGCTATCCCGCCCTCTATACGCAGATCCGGGGAGGGGATGTCGATCCGGCGCGTCTCGCCGCCGGCAGGGCCGAGGTCGAGGCGCGGGTGAAGGCCATGCTGGGGCCGGCGCATGCCGCCTATCACGATCTCCACATGACGCTCCTGATGCTCGGCAGCCACGATCTGGCGGTGTTGCGCGGCGCCTTCGGCACGCCGGAGACCGTCCATTACGCCGCCGCTCCCGGCCCGACCCATGTCATGGCGCTGCTCGGCTTCCCGGACGGCGTGCCGGCTTTGGTCGAGATCGCCTTCGGCGCGCAATACGAATGGTGGGACGAGTGGATCGCGGTCCATGGCGAGCGGGCCGAATTGCGGATCGAGTTCCAGAACCCCTATGTGCGCAACACCGCCGCCACGGTGCGGATCAAGGAGGCGGCGGGCGAGGGGCCGAGCGAGCGCACGCTCTTCGGCGCGCCGGACACCGCCTTCCGCCGGCAATGGCAGCATTTCGCCCATTGCGTCGCGACGGGCGCGGCGCCGGAGACGCCGCTGGCCGGCGGCCTCGCCGATCTCGAACTCGCCGAGGCGATCCTCCACGCCCTGCCGGAGCGGCGCGCGTGAGGCTCGTCGTCACCGGTTCCAGCGGGCTGCTCGGCCGCCATGTCGCCGGCGCCCTCGTCGCGGCGGGGCACGAGGTCCTCGGGCTCGACCGCGCGCCGCCGCCGCCCAGCGCGTCCTGGTCGCACGCGGTCGCCGACATCGCCGATCTCGGCGCCGCCGCGCAGCTGATGCGCGGGGCCGAGACGGTCGTCCATGTCGCCGCGATCCCGCGCCCCGTCGGGCGGGCGCCGAGCGAGGTCTTCTCGGTCAATGTCGCGGCCAGCTATGCGGCGGTGGAGGCCGCGCTCCTCGTCGGGGCGCGGCGCTTCGTCTACGCCTCCTCCTTCAGCGTCCTCGGCTATCCGTTCCACGAGCGGCCGGTGACGCCGCCCTATCTGCCGGTGGACGAGGCGCATCCGATCGGCGCGCAGGACGCCTATGCCCTGTCGAAATGGCTCGGCGAGGAGATCCTCGACGCCGCGCATCGCCGCACCGGTCTCGAGGCCGTGTCGCTGCGCATGCCCTGGATCCAGACGCCGCAGAGCTTCGCGGACGAGGTCGGCCGGCGCCGCGACACGCCGGAGGCGGTGCGCGACCTCTTCGCCTATCTCGACGCGCGCGATGCCGGCGAGGCCTTCCGCCTCGCGGTGGAGCGGCCGGTCGCCGGCCATCTGCGCCTCTTCCTCAGCGCCGCCGACACCTACATGGCCGAGGACACCGCGCCGCTCCTCGCCCGCTGCCTGCCCGGCGTGCCGCTGAAGGCGCCGATCGCGGGGTCGGGCGCGCTGATCGACACGGGCGCCGCCCGCGCGGCGCTGGGCTTCGTGCCGCGCCACGGCTGGCGCGACTATCCGAGGGATCGAGGAGAATCGGCATGATGCGTTTCGACGGCCGGACCGTGCTGGTGACGGGCGGCGGCGGCGCGATCGGCGCGGCGGCCGTGCGGCGCTTCGCGGCGGAAGGGGCGCGGGTCGCCGTGGTGGACCGCGACCTCGATCGCGCCTCGGCCGCCGCCGCCGAAACCGGCGCCCGCGCCTTTCCGCTCCGGGCCGATATCGGCGATCCGGCCGAGGCGGAGGCCGCCGTCGCGGATGCCGTCGCCCGCACGGGCCGGCTCGACGCCGTCTTCAACAATGCCGGCATCCCCGGCACCGTCGCGCCGGTCTACGACCTGCCGGTGGAAGCCTTCGACGAGATCCTGCGCATCAATCTGCGCGGCATGTTCCTCGTGCTCCGCGCCAGCCTGCGCGCCATGATCGCGGCGGGCGGGGGCGGGGCGGTGGTCAATATGGGCTCGTCCATGGCGGGCTGGGACGTGCTGGCCGGCGGCGCCGGCTATGCCGCCTCGAAACATGGCGTCGACGGCCTCACCCGCGTCGCGGCGCTCGACGCCGCCCGCTACGGCATCCGCGTCAATGCGGTCAGCCCGGGCGTCATCGAGACCCGCCTCGGCGTACCCGCCGCCGACGAGGTCGCCTATCGCCAGGGCATCGAGCGCTTCGCCGATCGCATTCCGCTGCGCCGCATTGGCCAGCCGGAAGACGTCGCCGCGACCGTCGCCTTCCTCGCCTCGGACGAGGCCCGCCACGTCACCGGCGCGTCCTGGCTGATCGACGGCGGCCAGACGCTCCAGAGCTGGGCCAATGCGCCGGAGGCGACGGCCTATCCGCTGGACCGTCCCGCCGAACCGACGCCCCGCAACGCCTGAACGGGACGGAGCCGGGCGATCTTCGCCGCCGTGATCCCGGCCATGACCGACAGGACGAGCCGGCCGTCGCCGCCGACCGTCCCGTCGATCCTATCCGTCATGCCCTGCCTCCCCGTCGTCGCGAGTTACACTCGGGGCCGGGATCGGCGCGCGGGCCCGATCAGGCCGGCAGCGCCATCTCGACCTCGCGGCCGCGCCCGAGCTCGCGCATCCATTCGGCATATTCGGGCTTGTGCTTCAGCTGGTGGCCGTAATGGCGGCGCAGCGCCTCGACGAGGCGACCGCCGCGCCCGAGCTTCTCGTCGGCGAAGCCGATCATCACCGAATTCGGCCAGGCCTTCCCTCGGATCTGGCGCAGGCGCTCGAACAGCTCGTCCTCGCCCGCTTCCGGGTCGCCCTGCGCCATCAGCGTCACCATCGCCGCCGTCGAGCGCGAGATGCCCATATGGCAATGGACGAGGAGATGGCCGGCGGTGCCCGCCACCGCGCCCTTGTCGAGCGAATCGCCGAAGCCGAGAATGGCGGCGACATGCTCCTTCGCCGGCATGACCTGGCGCGGCTGCGGATCGATGATGTCGTGAAAGCGCAGCGTCGTGCGCAGATGCTGCGAATAGGCCTCGAAATGGTGGATGTCGGGATGGCCGGGATCGATGATCGACAGGACATGCGTCACGCCCGCCTTGCTATGGGCGGGCAGTTCCTCGATGCCGCAGATGGTCCGCGACGAGATCGCGAGGGTTTTCATGGACAGTCTCCCGGCAGCCAGATTCGGTGCCTGCTTACGCTTCGCGCCGGCCGCTCACAAGGACGCCCGGCGGCTTCGCGCCGGCGAGGCATATGGCGCGCGCCCGCTGACCCCGCCCGCCGGATGGGCTAGCCTCGCCCGGCCGCATCGGCAATCCGTTGAGGCCCGGGCGCGAGGACGAACCGCATGACCCCCACGATCGATCTCAACAGCGATCTCGGCGAGAGCTACGGCGCCTGGACCATGGGCGAGGACGAGACCCTGCTCGGCCTCGTCTCCTCCGCCAATGTCGCCTGCGGCTTCCATGCGGGCGATCCGGCGGGCATCCTGCGCACTCTCAAGGCGGCCGCCGCGCGCGGCGTCGCCGTCGGCGCCCATGTCTCCTATCCCGATCGCGTCGGCTTCGGCCGGCGCGACATGGATGTCGCCTCGGAGGAGCTCGTCGCCGACGTGATCTACCAGATCGGCGCGCTCCAGCGCCTCGCCGCCGTCGCCGGCACGCGCGTCGCCTATGTGAAGCCGCATGGCGCGCTCTATAACAGGATCGCCGCCGATCCCCGCCAGGGGCGCGACGTGGTGGAGGCCATGGTCCTGGCCGATCCGACGCTGATCCTCATGGGCCTCGCCGGCGCGCCGGTCCTGCGCCTCGCCGAGGATGCGGGGCTGCGGACGGTGTCCGAGGCCTTCGCCGACCGCGCCTATACGCCGGCGGGCGCGCTTCTCTCGCGCCGCGAGGCGGGCGCGGTGATCCACGATCCCGACCGCGTCGCGGCGCGCATGGCGCGGCTCGCCGCCAGCGGCGAGATCGAGGCGGTGGACGGCTCGATCATCCGCCTGCGGGCCGAGTCCATCTGCATCCATGGCGACAGTCCCGGCGCCGTGGCGATCGCCAAGGCGGTGCGCGCCCGTCTCGAGGCGGAAGGGGTGGCGATCCGCTCCTTCGCGCCCGCCTGAGACCCGCGATGCGCCTCCTGCCCGTCGGCCTGCGCGGCACCCTCGTCGAGCTTGAGGATCTCGACGCCACGCTGGCGCTTCTCGCTTCCCTCGAAGCGCGGCCCCTGCCGGGGATCGAGGCAATGGTTCCGGCGGCGCGGACGCTCCTTCTCCGCTTCCGGCCGGGGACGCCGCCCGACCTTCCGGCCCTGGCCGCGGACCTGCGGGCGCGCGACCTCTCGGCGAAGGCCCCGCGTTCTGAACGCGAGGTCGAGATTCCGGTCCTCTACGACGGCGAGGATCTCGCCGAGGTCGCCCGGCTGACCGGCCTTGACTCCAAAGAGGTGATCCGCCGCCATGCCGAAAGCCGGTTCACCGTCGCTTTCACCGGCTTCGCGCCGGGCTTCGGCTATCTCACCGGCGGCGATCCGGCGCTCCGCGTCGCCCGGCGGCAGAGCCCGCGTATCCGCATTCCCGCCGGCGCGGTGGCGCTGGCCGGCGCCTTTTCCGGCGTCTATCCGCAGGAAGGGCCGGGCGGCTGGCAGCTCATCGGCACGACGCCGCTGACGATGTTCGATCTCGCCCGCGATCCCCCGGCGCTGTTCCAGCCGGGCACGCGCGTGCGCTTCACGCCGCTGCCGGACCGCGCGGCCTTCGCGGCGATCGCGGCGGCGGAAGCGGCGCGGGGCGCGGCATCGCCCGGAGCGGCTGTGGAGGACGGCCCGGCGCTTCGCGTCACGGCGGCGCCGCTGCCGCCGCTCTTCCAGGACGAAGGCCGGCCGGGCGCGGCGGCGCAGGGCGTTTCCGCCGGTGGCGCGCTCGACCGCGCCGCCTTCCGCGCCGCCAACCGCCTCGTCGGCAATCCGGCCGGCATGCCGGCCCTGGAAATCGTCGCCGGCGGCTTCTCCTTCGAAGCGGATGGGCCCGCCGTCATCGCCCTCGCGGGCACGGATGCCGCCCTGGAGATCCGCGACGCGGCGGGACGCCGGCGGGTCGTCGCCAGCCATCGGCCTTTCGCGTTGGAGAGCGGCGACAGGGTGGTGCTCCTGCCGCCCCAGCGGGGCCTGCGCAGCTATCTCGCCGCGCGCGGCGGCTTTCGCGTGCCCATCGTCCTCGGCTCGGCCGCGACGGACACGCTCGCCCGCCTCGGCCCGCCGCCGGTCAAGGTCGGCGACCGGCTCGTCCTTGGGCCGCTCCAGAGCCGGGCGGCGGTAAGCGAGGCCGAGATGCCGGCGCCCGGCCGCCCGGCGCCCGGCGAGACGGTGGTGCTCGACATCGTGCTGGGGCCGCGCGCCGAATGGTTCACCGAGGCCGGCATCGAGACGCTGACCGGCCAGGACTGGACGGTGACGCCGCGCTCCAACCGCGTCGGCCTGCGGCTCGACGGCGCCGTGCCGCTGGCGCGCCGCGATCCGGCGGCGGAACTGCCGAGCGAGGGCACGGCGAACGGCGCGATCCAGGTGCCGCATGACGGCCAGCCGGTGCTGTTTCTCGCCGATCATCCGCTCACCGGCGGCTATCCGGTGATCGCGACGCTCGCCGAACATCATCTGGATCTCGCCGGTCAGGTGCCGCCCGGCGCGCGCCTCCGCTTCAACGTGATCCGGCCCTTCGCCGCGATCGAATCCGATATGACCGCAGGTTCGCCATGAGGAAAGTCCTGATCGCCAATCGCGGCGAGATCGCGCTGCGCATCGCGCGCGCCTGCCGCGACCACGGCCTCCTGTCCGTCGCGGTCTATGCCGACGGCGATGCCGAGGCGCCGCATGTGCGCTTTGCCGACGAGGCCTACGGGCTCGGCGGCGAGACGGCCGGCGAGACCTATCTCGACATCGGCAAGCTGCTTTCCGTCGCCCGGCGCGCGGGGGCCGATGCCGTCCATCCGGGCTATGGCTTCCTGTCGGAGCGTCCCGAATTCGCGCGCGCCGTGGCGGAGGCGGGCCTCACCTGGATCGGCCCCGATGCCGCCGTGATCGAGGCGCTGGGCGACAAGACGCGGGCGCGCGCCCTCGCCGCCCGCGTCGGCGCGCCCCTGGTGCCGGGCTCGGACGGGCCGGTGCGCGACGCCGCCGAGGCGCTCGCCTTCGCCGAGGCGCATGGCCTGCCGATCGCCATCAAGGCCGCCTTCGGCGGCGGCGGGCGCGGCCTGAAGGTCGCCTGGCGGCTGGAGGAAGTGGAGGAGCTCTTCGCCTCGGCGGTGCGCGAGGCGACAAGCGCCTTCGGGCGCGGCGAATGTTTCGTCGAGCGCTTCCTCGACCGGCCGCGCCATGTGGAGGCGCAGATCCTCGCCGACCGGCACGGGCAGGTGCTCGTCGTCGGCACGCGCGACTGCTCGCTCCAGCGCCGCAACCAGAAGCTGGTGGAGGAGGCGCCCGCGCCCTTCCTTGACGAGGAACAGCGCCGGCGCATCCACGAGGGCGCGCGAGCGATCTGCGCCGCCGCCGGCTATGTCGGCGCCGGCACGGTGGAATTCCTGCTCGGCGCCGACGGCGCGATCTCGTTTCTGGAGGTCAATACCCGCCTCCAGGTCGAGCATCCGGTGACGGAGGAGACGACGGGCCTCGATCTCGTGGTGGAACAGCTGCGCATCGCCGAGGGCGAGGCGCTGCGCCTGACCGAGACGCCCGAGCCGCGCGGCCATGCGATCGAGTTCCGCATCAATGCCGAGGACCCGGGGCGCGGCTTCTTGCCCATGCCGGGACGGGTGACGCGCTTCGAGCCGCCCTCCGGCCCCGGCGTGCGCGTCGATGCCGGCGTCGCGGCCGGCTCGGTCGTGTCCGGCCGGTTCGATTCCCTGATGGCGAAGCTCGTCGTGTCCGGCCCGACGCGGGCGATCGCGCTCCGCCGGGCCCGGCGGGCGCTGGCCGAATTCGCGGTGGAGGGCGTCGCGACCGTCCTGCCCTTCCACCGCGCGGTGCTGGAGGCGGAGGATTTCGCGGGCGAGGCGTTCCGCGTCCATACCCGCTGGATCGAGACGGATTTCGCCGGAACGCTCGCCATCGCCGCGCGGCCCGAGCCGGCCGAGGCGCCGGCGCTCCTGCGCCTGCCGGTGGAGATCGACGGGCGCCGCCATTGCCTCGGCCTGCCGGCCGCCCTTCTGGCGCGGCTCGGCCCGGCCCTCGGGGCGGCGGGCGAGCCCGAGCCGCCGCCGCCGCCCGCCGATCCGGGCCTTCTCGAAGCGCCGGTCTCCGGCACGCTCCAGGGCTGGCGCGTCGAGGAGGGCGCCCTGGTGGAGGCCGGGCAGCTCGTCGCCGTGATGGAGGCGATGAAGATGGAGGCGCCGGTGACGGCGCCCGTCGCGGGAACCATCGCCCGTCTCGCCGCGCCCGGCGCCTTCCTCCAGGCGGGAGCGGCGCTGGCGCGGATCGGAAAGGACTGAACGATGGACGACCGGGCGCTGCTGACGCATCTCTTTTCCGTCGCCGTGGCGGCGGCGGATCCTCGGCCGGGCATCGCCGCCCAGCTGCCGGCGCCGCCGAAGGGCCGCACCTTCGTCGTCGGCGCCGGCAAGGGCTCGGGCGAGATGGCGCTCGCCTTCGAGGCGGCCTGGCTCGAGGCGGGGCACCGGATCGATGCCGGCCTCGTCGCCGTCCGGCACGGCACGCGCGTGCCGACGCGCGCGATCCGCATCGTCGAGGCGGCCCATCCGGTGCCGGACGAAGCGAGCTTCTCGGCGGCGCGCGCCATGCTGGCTTTGGTGGAGGATGCGGGGCCGGACGACCTCGTCGTCGCCCTCGTATCGGGCGGCGGCTCGGCCCTGCTCGCCCTGCCGCCGGAGGGCATCGCGCCGGAGGAGAAGCGCGAGGTCAACCGCCGGCTCCTCGCCTGCGGCGCCTCGATCCACGAGATCAACGCCGTGCGCAAGCATCTGTCGCGGGTGAAGGGCGGGCGGCTGGCGGCGGCGGCCCATCCCGCCCGCGTCGTCAGCTTCGTCGTGTCCGATATTCCGGGCGACGACGTCGCGATCGTCGCCTCCGGCCCGACCGTGCCGAGCGAGGCGACGCGCGCCGAGGCGCTGGACATCGTCAGCCGCTACCGTCTCGACCTGCCCGCCGCCATGCGCGCCCATCTCGAAAGCCCTGATGCCGAGGCGCCGCGCCCGGGCGCGGCCTTCGCCGGGGATGCCGTGATCACCCTGGCGACCGCCCGGAATTCGCTGGACGCGGCGCGGCGGGCGGCGGAGGCGGAAGGGCTCGCGGCGATCGTCCTCTCCGACCGGATCGAGGGCGAGGCGCGCGACATCGGCCGGATGCATGGGGCGCTGGCGCGCGAGACCGTCGAGCGCGGCCTGTTCCCCCGGCCTTGCGTGCTTCTGTCGGGCGGCGAGACGAGCGTCACCCTCCGCGCGCCCGGCGGGCGGGGCGGGCGCAACACGGAATTCCTGCTCGGCCTCGCCGAGGCGATCGACGGCGTTCCCGGCCTCCTGGCGCTCGCCGCCGACACGGACGGCATCGACGGCAGCGAGGCGAATGCCGGCGCCTTCTGCGACGGCGCCAGCGCCGGGGCGCTCCGGCAGCGCGGCACGCCGCTCGCCGGCTTCCTGGCGGCGAACGACGCCTATGGCGCCTTCGCCGCCCTCGGCACGCTCTTTTCGCCCGGCCCGACCGGCACCAATGTCAACGACTTCCGCGCGATCCTCGTCCGGTGAGCCCCGGAGCGCCGCGAATCCCGCGCTCCCGTCGGCTTGACTTCACCAATGATTAACCGTCCTGATTCATCTTCGGCGACTAACGAGGTCTCTTCCGGCGAGGCGAAGCGCGAGGGCTTCGCGTCCGCGAACAGTTCGGGACGCAGCGGATGGGGATCGTGGTCCGGGACAGCACCATTCGTCTTCCCGACACCAATGCCGAGATCGGGCTCGCCGCGCCGCGCGCGACGGACGAGGTGGCGATCGCGGATATCTGGCGCATCGTCTGGCGCCGCCGCTGGGGCATCCTCGCGGCCGCCCTGGCCTGTTCGGGCCTCGCCATCGCCTATTCGCTGCTGACCCCGCCGCTCTACGCCGCCACGGGCCAGCTGCTGATCGATCCGCGCGACCGCGCCGTCGTCGCCAACGACGTCAATCCGACGGCGCTGTCGCCCGATGGCGGCGTCGCCCAGGTCGAGAGCCAGTCTAAGGTCCTCGAATCCTCGGGCGTGCTCCTGCGCGTCGTGCGCAAGCTCGGCCTCGCCGACGATCCGGAATTCGGCCCCGACCGCCCGCGCGACCTCTTCCTGCTGCGGGGTTCGGGCGATGCCGCGCCGGAGGGGACGACCCAGCCGGCCGAGCCCGGCATCGGCTCGGCGCGCGAGATGGCGACGATCGAGAAGCTGCGCAAGCGCCTCACCATCAAACGGGCCGAGAAGGTGCTGGTCATCGATGTCGGCATGACGGCGCGCGCGCCCGACAAGGCGGCGGCGATCGTCAACGCCATCCTCGCCGCCTATCTCGACGATCAGGCGGCGGCCAAGGCGGACGCCGCCGAGCGCGTGTCGAAGGCGCTGTCGGAACGGCTGGACGACCAGCGCCGCAAGCTGCGCGCCGCCGAGGACGCCGTCGAATCCTACAAGGCGCTGCACGACATCCTGGAAGCCAACAACCTGTCGGTCTCGGACGAGCGCCTCGCCGCCGTCTCGGCCCAGCTCACCAGCGCCCGGGCGCAGACGGCGCTGATGCGCACGCGCCTCGATCAGGCGAGCGCCGACCTCGCGGCCGGCGAGGGCGCGACGGCGGATGCCGTGCGCTCCACCACCATCGGCGATCTGCGCAACCAGGAGGCGGCGCTGCTGCTGAAGGTCTCCGACCTCCAGCGCAGCTACGGCGCGCGCTATCCGGGCCTGCGGAACCTCCAGTCGCAGCTCTCCGAGGTGCGCCGCCTGCTCGCCGACGAACTCGCCCGCCTGCGCAAGGTGGCCGAGCGCAACTATCAGGGCGCGCTCGCCTACGAGACCTCGCTGGCCGAGCGGCTCGACAGCCTGAAGCGCGACAAGGCCGAGGGCGACCGCGACCAGGTGGAGCTGCGCGAGCTGGAGCGCGAGGTCGAGGCGAGCCGCACCGTCTATTCCTCCTATCTCCTGCGGGCGCAGGAAACGCGCGAGCAGGCCGGCATCGACACCAGCAACGTGCGCGTCATCTCCTGGGCGGCGGCGCCGACGAAGAAGAGCTGGCCGCCGACGCCGATCCTCGCCCTCGTCGCCTTCGGCGGCGGGCTCGGCCTCGCCGCGAGCGGCGCGCTGGTCGCCGAATCGCTGTCGCCCCGGATCTTCTCCCGCCCGCAGCTGCTGCGGGTGACGGGGGCGCCCGATCTCGGCACCATTCCCACCGGCCGCCGAAGGCGCCGCCGCAAGGGCGCGCCGGGAGGCAGCGATCCGGCGGCGGCGGCGGCGCTGCGCAGCCTCCTCGCCGAGAAGTCCTCGCTGGAGGACGGCCCGGTGCGCGCCATCGCCGTCCTGTGCGGGCGCGACGGCGCGGGCGACGCCCATGCCGCCAGCCATCGTCTGGCGGAGGCGGCGCTCGACTACGGCCTCGCCGTGCTTCTCGTCGAATGGGGCCGGCCGGCCGAGGCGCGGGACCCGCCCGGCCTTCTCGACTTCATCCGCGGCGAGGCGCGGCTCGTCGCCGAGGCGCCGGGCGCCGGCCCGACCGTGATCTCGCGCGGCCGGACACGGACGGGCGATCTCGGGCTCGGCGCGGCGGCGCAGCGCTTCCTCGCCGAGGCCGGGCGGCGCTTCGACATCCTGATCCTCGACGGCGGCCTTCTGGCGGAGGATTCGCGCCTCCTCTCGATCATGCCGGCGATCGACGACGCGGTGCTCGTCGCCCGTCTCGGCCAGACGAAGCAGGCCGATGCCGCCGCCAATGCCGAGGCGCTGGCCCGGCTCGGCAAGCGCCTGACGGCGACGCTCGTCGCCGAGCCCCGGCGCGCCGCCTGAGGCGCGGCTCCAGGCGATGGTCGCCCTTCCGACAATCCGGCCCGTCGCCGCCGGCCCGGCGGCCGAAGCGGTGGGCAACTGGCCGCTTCTCGCGACGATCACCGTGCTCTTCGCCGTCTCGGGCGGCATGCTCTGGCTCGCCGGCATCAATTACGACGGCCTCACCGGCGGCAGCGCGGCGAAGATCCATCCCTCGACCTATCTGACGCTGCTCGTCTTCGGCGGCACGGTGCTCGCCTCCGGCAATCTCGTCCGCTTCCTCGCCGATGTCGCGCGGCGGCGGCCGGCGAGCGCGCTCCTGTTCTGCACCTCCCTCGTCTTCTTCCTCGACGTCGTCCTGCGCAAGGCGCCGGGCATGGCGGGCGTCCTCGACACCTTCGTGCCGTCGGCGCTCCTGGCGCTGCTCCTGGCACGGACCGGCCGCGCCGACATCCGGCGGATCGAGATCGCGATCCATGTCGTCATGGCGCTGAACGCGCTTCTCGCCCTCGGCGAATTCGCGACCGACTTCCGCCTGTTTCCCTATCGCTTCGAGGGCGCGGTCTTCGAGACGGATCTGCGCTCCAGCGCGCTCCAGGGCCACCCGCTCGCCAATGCCTCGCTGACGGCCTGGTACGTGCTCGCCCTTCTCGGCGGCGGCGGCACGGCGCTCGCCGGCCCGTGGCGGCGGCTGGCGATGATCGGCCTCCAATGCCTGGCGCTCGTCGCCTTCGGCGGCCGCTCCGCCATGGTGGTGACGGTGGTGCTCGGCGGTGGCTGGTTGGCGATCGCCGGGGCGCGGACGCTGATGCGCGGCCGTGTGCCGCTCTTCGGCGCCGCCCTGACGGTGCTCCTGGCGACGCTGATCCCGACCGCCATCGCCGCGCTCGCCCTGTCCGGCTTCTTCGACGCGCTGCTCGACCGCTTCGTCGCCGATGGCGGCAGTGCCGAGGCGCGCGTCCTGATGTTCGACATCTTCGGCTACCTGTCGCTCGGCGACCTGCTGCTCGGGCCCGACCCGGACTATGTGGACAGCGTACGGCGCATGGCCGGCCTCGAATGGGGCATCGAGAACCCGATCGTGCGTACCGCCGTCTATCACGGCCTGCTGATCGCCCTCATGCAGACGGTTGCCGTGGCGCTCTATGTGCGCGAGCTCGCCCGCGTCTCGCGGCGCGGCACGCTCCTGCCGATGCTCGGCTTCGCCATCCTGATCCTCACCGCCGAGACGCTGGGCGGCAAGACGACGCTGCTGGCGAAATTCGCGGTGCTGATCCTCTGCCTCTTCTCGCCGCTGACGGCTCAGCCGATGCCGAGCCGGCGGGCGAGCCGGCGCGCCTTCTGAAGCCGCGCATGGGCGGCGGGATGCTCGCCCAGCCGGCGCATCGCCGCTTCCCGCAGCCGCGCCGCGCCGAGCGCGATCCGGCCGGCCGGCGTCAGCGGCAGCGCGATCTCGCCCAAGGCGCGCGGCTCGGTGCCGAAGTCGCGCTTGTAGGGCAGGTCGCCGATGGTGAAGTCGAAATAGTCGAGCCCCTCCGCCCGCGACCAGCGCAGGCATTCGCCGACGATCTGGAGGCCGGGCGAGGCGTTGCGCCAGGCCTCGTCGCCGGAGAGGGTGAGGAGCAGGCCGTGAAAGGCGCCGCCATGGACGAGACCGTAGGCGGCGGCGACCGGCGTCTCGTCCACCCAGAGGCCGAAGAGCCGCGCGGCGCCGGACGACAGGCCGAGAAGCGCCGCGTCGCGATAGAAGGCAAGGACCTCCGGCCGGGCGAGAAGGTCGAAGCGGCCCATCTCGCCGAAGCGCCGCCGCCGCTGCTCGACCAGCGCCGCGAAGGTGCGCTCCACCGCCTCCGGCGTCGCCGCCCGCTCGAAGCGCAGCGTCCCGGCCCGTTCGAGACGGCGGCGCCGCTTGCCGAGATCCTTGAAGGCGCTCGCCGACATCAGGCGCCGGAGGAGGGTCTCGGCCTCGCCCTCGATCGCGATGCCGGAACTCGTCATGGCGATCGGCCGATGGCGCGCGAGGTGGGCGAGGGGGTTCGGCCGGCCGCCGACCGTCGCGGGGATGCGGGTGATCTCCAGAAGGTCGGCCTTCGGCAGGACGGCCCGGATCGCCGCGAAGGCGGCCTCGGCCTCGGCCGGCGAAAGCTCGCGGTCCGGGGCGAGGAGCGGCGCGGCATAGTCGCAGACCATGAGATCGAGGAAGGCGAGGCGGCGAAGCCCGCGCCGCCACCGCAGCACGAGCGGCAGGATCATCACCGGCCGGTCGCCCGCCGCCTCGCGGACTTCGAGAAAGAGCGGGCGCGCCCGGGCCGGCCCGCCGAGATGGGCCAGCAGCAGCTCCACCCATTCGAGCCGCTGATAGGCGCCGACGGCACCGGCCTCCTGCCAGTCGCGCCAGAGCGGCGCCAGCTTGTCCAGCGTCGCGTGGCGGCGCACGAGGAAGCGCGGGGCGTCGGCGGCGGCGACGGAGCCTGAAAGCGGTTCACCCATGCGGACCTCCGTGCCGGTTGCGCCGATCAGCATTCTTCCAACCTCTTCGCGAACCGCCGGGCCGCCGGTTTCTCCCGTCTCGATAGCATCAATCCCTCTCCACCCGCCTAACGATCGGGCCTAAGATTTCCCTTGCGGTAGATCGTGCCGCGCCGAAGCGGCCGATGCCCGCTCCGGTCGCGGATTTTACCGATCCGAAGGGGATCGGGCCGTAAGCTGGGCGCATGCCGCCAGCCGGCATCCCGATGCGAGCGGAGCGCGGCCCGATGCACGATTCGCCGGCCGAGCGGCCAGGACGTCCC
The DNA here is from genome assembly GCF_014642635.1 of Aureimonas endophytica. Lineage (GTDB taxonomy): Bacteria > Pseudomonadota > Alphaproteobacteria > Rhizobiales > Rhizobiaceae > Plantimonas > Plantimonas endophytica. Next base: position 73,553 of record NZ_BMIQ01000005.1, on the reverse strand, counting down.
TTGCGCCTTCTGATCGACGGCAGCCGCCCCCGCCGCTGGCATCCCGCCCTGCGGGCGCGCCTCGCCGCCCGGCATTCCGGCGCCGTGGACCTCGTGCCGGCGGCGAGCGCCGTCGCGCCGCCCTCCGGTCTGGCGCTGCTCTTCGAACTGGAACGCCTCGTCTTCGGCCTCGCCCGCGACAGTGCCACGACCCGTCTGGCGACGGCGGACCTGCCGCCCGCCATGCCCGCTGCCGCCTCGCCCGAACTGACGATCGACCTTTCCGCCGGTCTCGACGCGCCGACGGTGCCCGGCCGGCACTGGCGCGTCACCTTCGACGGCGCGCCGGGCGAGGACGCGCTTCTCGCCGCGCTTCTCGCCGGCCGCAACCCGGTGGCCGAGATCCGCGAGGGAAACCGGATCGTCGCGGCGGCGCGGCTCGGCACGGATTACGGCGGCATCCTCAGGGCCTCCTTCGAGGACGCCCTGGCGCGGACGGCGACGCTGATCCTGGCGACGCTCGCCGCCGAGGATGCGGGCCGCGCGGCGCCGCGCCTTCTGCCGTCCGATGTCCCGCCGCCGGCGCCGCCGCTCGCGCCCGCCGTCCTGGCGGAGCGGATCGGTCGGCTCCTGACGCTCGGCCTCGCGCGCCGGCTCTATCGGCTGGCCTTCGATTCCCCGCATTGGCGGATCGGCTGGCGGCGGATCGAGGGCGGCAGCGTCTGGGACCATGGCGGCGCGCTGCCCGGCGGCTGGCGCGACCTGCCGGACGACGGCCGGCGCTTCTATGCCGATCCCTTCGCGATCGAGCATGCGGGCCGGCTCTGGCTCTTCGTCGAGGATTTCGTGCACCGGCTCGGCAAGGGTCTGATCTCGGCGGTGGAGATCGGGCCGGACGGGCCGGTCGGCGCGCCGCGCCCGGTGCTCGAATGGTCCTGCCACCTCTCCTATCCCTTCGTCTTCGCGCGGGAGGGCGAGATCTGGATGGTGCCGGAGACCGGCGGCGCCGGCACGATCGAACTCTTCCGGGCGACGGCGTTTCCGGGCGGCTGGGTGCGCGAGGCGACGCTCGTCTCCGGCGTCACCGCCAGCGACGCGACGCTGGTCGAACAGGAGGACGGCACCTGGTGGCTCTTCGCCACGGTGCGCGACGGCGGCGGCGCCTTTTCCGATGCGCTGCATCTCTGGTGGGCGCCGGATTTCCGGGGGCCCTGGACGCCCCATCCCGGCAATCCGGTGCTGATCGACATCGCGGCCGCGCGGCCCGCCGGCGCCATGCTGCGGCGGGGCGGCGCGCTCTGGCGCCCGGTGCAGGATTGCGGCGCCGGCTATGGCGCGGCGCTGGCGCTCGCCCGCGTCGACCGCCTGGACCGCGAGGGCTTCGCCCAGACGGTGACCGCCGTGCTGCGGCCGGGGCCGAACTGGCCGGGGCGGCGGCTGCACAGCCTGAATGCCGCCGGCGGCCACGAGTTCATCGACGGCTCGGCCGCCGCGCCCTTCCGCTTCCGGCCGCGCCGCGCCTGATCAGGACCCGCCGGCTTCCGGGCGCAGCGGCTCGCGGTCGAAGCCGCGATGCCGCAGCCGGTTCCACATGTCGCCCATGCCGTAGAGGCCTTTGCGGACGACCCGGTTGCGCAGGCGGCGCAGGCGCCAGGGCAGGCGCGGATCGACGGCGATCGATCGGGAATAGAGCGCGAGCCGCGTGCTCTGCTCGTCCGCCGCCCGCTTTTCCGCGTCGGCATAGAACTCCGCCAGCTTGGCCGCGCCCATGCCCGGTGTCGCCAGCCAGAGCGGCGCGTAATGGGCGAGCCGCACCGCGTCGGTCAGCGTCCGTTCGAGGCCGTGACCGACCACCGGGCAGGGGGTGCGGAAGGCGTCGCCGATCAGCACCACCCCGTCGCGGACATGATCGCGCGCCTCGACGAGATCGATCGGCCGCAGCTCGACGGCGCCGGCCGTCGCGAAGTCGCCGAGAAGCGGCGACAGTTCCGGCGCGAGGCGCCGCAGATGTTCGGCCGGCGCCTTGCGGAAGGCCTTCGTCCAGGCCTCGCCCGGCTCGCGATAGACGAAGAGATTGACGCGCATCGTCTCCCCGATCGGGAAGAAGGTCACATAGGCCATCCGGTCGGCGGCGCGGAAGCCGTAATAGGTCAGCGTCTGGAAGCGATGGGCGGCGGCGGGACGGGCGAGGTCGAAGCCGATCGACAGGGAATGGGTCCTGCTGATCGTCTCGCGCCCGATGCCCACCTGCCGGCGCACCGTGTCGCCGAGGCCGGTGGCGACGACGAGGAGCCGCGCCTCGATCCGGCTGCCGTCGTTCAGCGTCACCGCCTGCCGCTCCGGCCCCGCCTCGATCGCGGCGACGCGGCCGACCCGCAGCATCTCGCCGCCGAGCTCGGCGCGCAGCGCGTTGACGAGATCGGCATAGGCGAATCCGTATTCGCGCCGCCTCTCGCGCCGCACCGGCCGGCCGAAGCGATAGACGAGAATGTCGTCCATCGGCGTCAGCACCGATCGGGCCGCCGCGTCGAGGCCGAGCCTTTGGAGAAGCGCGACCTGCGGGTCGCCGAGCTTCTCGGCCCGGAAGTCCGGCGGATAGGCCGCGTGGGTGTCGATCAGCGCCACGCCATGCCCGAGGCGGGCGAGGGCGAGCGCCGCGCTCGTTCCCGCCATGCCGGCGCCGATGATGGCGATCTCCGTCTCGCGCGTTTGCTCCGTCATCATTCGCGCTCCCTCCGGGCTCCGCTCGTCCGCCATCGCCGTCATGCCCCGGCGCGCCGGGCCGGCGCCCAGGTCTTCGCGCCGGCGCCGGAGCCCCGGAACCGCAGCGCTTCCGGCCGCAGGATCGCCAGAAGCGAGCCGGCCAGCACCGTCGCCTCGGAGGCGAAGGCGCCGACGAGCGCCCAGGGCGGCGTCGCCACCAGGAGGATCAGCGCCACGAGCCCCATGCCGATCGCCGCGCCCGCCAGCCCGATCGCCGCCGCGAGGCGGAAGGAGCGCCGCACTTCGAGCAGCAGCCTTGGCATCAGGTAGAAGAGCGGCGGCAGGGCGGTCGCGAAGGTCAGGAGGCCGATGAGCAGCACCGGCTGGCCGTCGAAGACGGGGAAGCGGAGGAAGGGCACCAGCGTCACGACGACCGCGCCGTAGAGAATGCCGACGAGGGCGACGCCGAGCGTCCAGCGCCGGGCGATCCGCAGCGCCGCTTCCGTCGCGCCCGCCTGCCAGAGCCGCGCCAGCTCGGGCTGCACCATGTTGCCGATCGCCGCCGTCAGCATCCGCAGCGGCGCGAACATCACCGTCATCGCGGCGAGCGGCGCATAGGCGGCCGGGCCGGCGCAGGCGGCGATCAGCATCACCTGGCCCTGGCCCTGGATATTGGTGGTGGTCGTGCCGAGCACCGACCAGAGGACCTGCCGGCCGATCGTGCCGTAGCGCCGCCGCATCGACCGGCGCAGGGTGAGGCGCGGCCAGCGCCGCGCCAGCCCGAGCGCCATGAGAATGCCGGCGCCATTGGCGGCGGCGAGAAGCATGAACACGCTGTTCAGCGGGTCCGCCCCGCGCCAGCCGAGCGCGAAGCCGGCGACGAGCAGCGCGCCCGTCAGCGCGAAGGTCAGGTCGCCGAGGCTCGCCTCGCCCTGCCGCCCCTTGGCGAAGGCGAGGCTGCGCAGATAGCTGCGCAGGGCCCAGAGCGCGACGAAGGCGCCGCCGGCCACGAGACTGTCCGAGCGCAGCCAGAGCGCGAGCAGCGCGGCGGTGGCGAGGCCCATGGCGAGGGCGGACAAGGCCGCCACCGTGCCGAAGGTCACTTCGAAGGGCAGCGCGCGGCGGCGCCCGGCATGGGCCGGAATCAGGAGATTGGCCGGCAGCCCGGCGAGCGAGCGCATATAGGTGAGCGCCAGCCCGCCCATCAGCATGACGATGGCGAAGATGCCGTAATCGGTCGGCGCCAGCTGGTGGATGAGAACGATGTTCAGCGCGAAATGAAAGGCGCTCTGCAGCATCTCGCCGCTGAGCATCAGCGCGCCGCGGCGCAGCAGCGCGGCCGGTGCCGCCCTCATCGTCCCGCCTCCGCCGCGATCGGGGCGCGCGCCGCCGTTCCGGCCGGCGCGGCGCCGAGCACCTCCGCCGCGACACCGGCGATGGCCGTGGCGACGGCCGTGGCGCTGAAGAGCCGCTCGTAGCGCCGGCGGCCCGCCGCGCGGAAATCGCGCCAGGCCGCCGGCTGCGTCACCGCCTCTTCCAGCACCTCGGCCAGCGCCTCCGGCCGGTCCGGCGGCACGATCCAGCCCGTCTCGCGATCGGCCACCACCTCGGTCAGCCCGCCGATGGCGGAGACGACCGGCGGCCGGCCGAAGGCCATCGCCTCGATGGCGACGCGGCCGAGCGATTCCGGCCGGCGGGAGGGCACCGCGACGATATCGGCCCAGCGGTAATGGTCGGACGGATCGGGCACGAAGGGCGAGAGCGTCACTTCGGCGGTGAGGTTTCGCGCCGCGACCAGCGCCGCGAGGGCGCGCTCGCGCTCCGCGTCCTCGAAGGCATTGCCGACGATGCGCAGCTCCACCCGACGGCGCACCGCCTCCGGCAGCAGCGCCAGGGCCTCGACCAGCACTTCCTGGCCCTTGATGCGGCTGATGCGGCCGAGCATCAGGACGCGCAGCGGCCGCTCGCCGTCATAGGCCGCGCCCGCCGGCGGGCCGGGATCGGCGATGCCGTTATAGACGACGCGCGCGCGGGCGCCGGCCGGCAGGTCATAGGCGGCGCGCGTCGCGTTGGAATTGAAGACGATCCGGGCTCGGCTCCAGGCGAGAAGCGCGCGGAAGACGGCGCGCGCCCGCCCTTCCGGGATCTCGTGGATATGCAGGACGGCCCGGTTCGGCGCCAGCCGCGCGGCGAGGATGTGGTCGAGCACGACGACCGTGTTGACATAGACGAGGTCGGAGCGCGCCAGCCGGCGCGCCGCGCGACAGAGCGCCAGCGGCAGGCGGACCGGGGCGGCGAGGAGCTGCGCCGCCAGACCGCGCCGGCGCAGGACGAAGAGCGGCTCGAAGCGGATGACGGTCGCGAAGGGACGGAGCGCCGCCACGATCGGCCCGTCGCGCGGCAGGACGACCTCGACCTCCGCCGACGGATAGGCATTCCGTAGCGTCATGACGGTTTCGACGAAGCTGCGGTCGGAGCCGTAGAGCTCGTAACCTTGATGGATACATGCGATGCGCACGACGGAGAGAGCCTCGTCTGACGGGGACATCGGCGCGATGCCGACGTGCAGTTGAACCGACTTTCCTTGCGAAACGTCTCTCGATCCATCGAGCGGCGTAGTTCTTTCGAAACAACCTTTATGCTTCGAATTAGACATAATGACTTAGGCGATCCGCAGAATGTTTCCGGCTAAGCATATGCCTATTGCGTCGTTCGGATCTTGGCAATGCACGGTCGGTCTGTGTTGATTTTGGGGACGCGCGGCATCCCCGCCGCCCATGGCGGCTTCGAAACCTTCGCCGAACATCTCGCGCTGTTTCTCGTCGATCGCGGCTGGAAGGTCGGCGTCTACTGCCAGGACCAGCGCGCCGTTTCCGGTTCGCGTCTGATGACGGAGACGTGGCGCGGCATCGATCTTCTCCATGTGGCGGTGCCCTCCGAAGGGCCGCTCTCCACCCTCGTCTTCGACTGGCATTGCGTGCGCGACGCCGCCCGGCGCGACGCGGTGAATCTGGTGCTCGGCTATAACGGCGCCGCCTTTCTTCCGTATCTGCGCCTCCACGGCCGGCGCGTCGTCACCAATATGGACGGCATCGAATGGCGCCGGGCGAAATGGGGCATGGCGGCCAAGACCTGGTTCTGGACGAACGAGTGGATCGCGGCCTGGACCTCGCACCGGATGATCGCCGATCATCCCGCCATCGCCGACCATCTGGCGACGCGGCGGGCACGGGCGGCGACGGCGATGATTCCCTATGGCAGCGACATGGTGACCGACGCGCCGGTGGAGCCGGTGACGGCGCTCGGCCTGTCGCCGCAGGACTATCTCGTCTCCATCGCCCGGCTCGAGCCCGACAACAGCATCCTGCCGATGGTGGAGGGCTTTTCCCGCCGGCCGCGCGGGAAGAAACTGGCGGTGCTCGGCAATCTCGATCCCGCCATCCCCTATCATCGGGCGCTGCTCGATGCCGCCGGGCCGGAGGTCGTCTTCACCGGCGGCCTCTACGATCCCGCCCAGGTCCAGGCGCTGCGCTTCCATGCCTTCACCTATCTGCACGGCCATACGGTCGGCGGCACCAATCCCTCGCTGGTGGAATCGCTCGCGGCCGGCAATGCGGTGATTGCGCACGACAACGCGTTCAACCGCTGGACGGCCGGCGCGGCGGCACGCTTCTTCCGCACCGGCGACGAGTTCGTCGCCGCGCTGGAGGCCCGGCTCGCCGAGCGTCGCGAGCCCGGCGAGGTCCGCGCCATCGCCTGGCGGGAGGCGGCGCGCTTCGACTGGCCCTCGGTGCTCGGCGCCTACGAGGCGCAGCTTCTGGAGCAGACGCGCCCCGCCGTCGCGCCGGATCGCGAGCCGCGCCCCGCCGAGGCCTCGCTCGGCCGTCCGGCGGCGAGCGCCGGCCCGCCGCCGGAGATCGCCGTGCCGACGCGCGGCCCGGCCGAGTGACGGGCGCGCCGCCCCTAACGCGGCGCGGCTTCCTCGGCGTCGCCGGCGCCGGTCTCGTCGCGTCCGCCGCCCTTCCGGCGCCGCGCCGCGCCGCGCCGCCCGTTCTGCGGCGCGGCGTCAATCTCTGGCCCTGGTTCTCGCTGACGCGCGAATATCCGGCGCCGCGCACCGACTATGCCTGGCCTCCCTTCCAGGAGGGGCGACCCGTGCCGACCGGGAGCGATCTGCGCCGCCTCGCCGCGGCGGGCTTCGACTTCGTGCGGCTACCGGTCGATCCCGGCCCCTTCCTGTTCTTCGAGGGGGCGCGACGCCAGGCGCTCGTCTCGAATCTCGAAGGTGCCGTCGAGACGGCGCTCGCGGCGGGCCTTTCGGTCGTCGTCAATCTCCAGGCGAACGGCGCGACGCATTTCTACAATCCCGAGCGGATGTTCGGCGCGCCGGAGGCGCCGCTTCTGGAAGGCTATCTGCGGCTCGCCGGCACCGTCGCGGGCATGCTGGCGCGGCTTGGCGACCCGCGTCTCGCCATCGAGCCGGTGAACGAGCCGCCGGGCGCCTGCGGCGCGCCGGCCTGGAGCCTCCTCCAGGCCCGGCTCGTCGGCGCCTGCCGGGAGGCCGCGCCGGATCTCGCCTATGTCGCGACCGGGGCCTGCGGCAGCATGGTGCCGGGGCTGGAGGCGCTCGACCCCGCGCCGGACCTCCTCGCCGGGCCGACGCTCTTCACCTTCCATTTCTACGAGCCCTATCTCTTCACCCATCAGGGCGCGCCCTGGATGCGCGAGCCGGTCTACCGGGCGCTGAACGAGGTGCCCTGGCCGGCCGACCAAGGCGATCTCGAAACGGTGCTCGCCGCCGTGCGCCGCCGCATGGCAGCGGACCCGGCGCTGACGTCCGAGCGACGCGAGGCCGCCTATGCCGAGACGGTGCGCGTCATGACGGAATATTTCGCGGCGCGGCCGGCCCGCTGGTTCGTCGACGGCTACATGGCGCGCGTTGCCGCTTGGGGCGCGCGCCACGGCCTTCCGCCCTCCCGCATCCTCCTCGGCGAATTCGGCGCCCTCGGCAGCGACGCCCGCTATGTCGCGGCGGGGCGCGCCGACCGCCTGCGCTATCTGCGCGACGTGCGCAAGAGCGCCGAAGCTTCGGGCTTCGGCTGGGCCCTGTGGAACCTCTTCGACGGCATGGGCGTGATGGACGACCGCAGCCACGCCCTCGACCCCCCCCTCCTCGCCGCCCTCGGCCTCCGCGATCTCGACCCGCCGCCTCGATGAGGCGGATCCGTTGTCGCCGCGTCCCTCTCCCGAGTCGGGAGAGGGTGCCGGCAGGCGGGTGAGGGAGGCGTGGGGCGCCGACGTTGGCGTCAATCGCTCGATGCGGACGCCGGCGCCCGCCATTCCCTCATCCCGCTGCCGCGACCTTCTCCCGACTCGGGAGAAGGAGGAAGCTTCGCGGCCCCCGCCGCATTCGGCGCCGAAGAAGCGGCTGATGCATCCAAGTCGGGGCGGAAGGGCGCCTTTCCTCTCCCCTGCGGGGAGAGGGTGGCCGCGAAGCGGCCGGGTGAGGGGCACGCGGCGGTGGAGAATGACCAAGGCCGCTCGGCTGCGCCGACCCCTCATCGCCTGCCGGCACTTCTCCCCGCAGGGGAGAAGAACGCGGTGGCGCGGCGGCACCTTCTCGCAAGCGGTCAGGACAGGTGGGAAGGGCGCCACCGCGTCCCTCTCCCGAATCGGGAGAGGGTGCCGGCAGGCGGGTGAGGGAGCCGTAGGGCTCGGATGCTGGCATCCACCACCGGACGCAGACGCCGGCGCCCGTCATTCCCTCATCCCGCTGCCGCGACCTTCTCCCGACTCGGGAGAAGGAGGAAGCTTTGCGGCCTCCGCTTTATTCGGCGCCGAAGAAGCGGCGGATGCAGCCAAGTCGGGGGCGGAAAGGCGCCCTTCCTCTACCCTGCGGGGAGAGGGTGGCCGCGAAGCGGCCGGGTGAGGGGCCTGCGGCGGTGGAGAATGACCGAGGCCCCTCGGCTGCGCCGACCCCTCATCGCCTGCCGGCACGTCTCCCCGCTGGGGAGAAGAAAGCGGCAGCGCGGCCCGCGCCTTCTCACAGCTTGCCCGCGCCCGCGCCGAAACCGGTTGCCAATGCCCCCCATTCCATTCTGGAATGGCCCCATGCAGACGCCGCGTCGGTTTCTTCCCTCCATCGGCCTTCTCAGCGCGTTCGAGGCCTCGGCGCGGACGGGGAGCTTCACGGCGGCGGCGCGCGAGCTGAATCTCACGCAGAGCGCCATCAGCCGGCAGATCCGGGCGCTGGAGGAGCAGCTCGGCGTCGAGCTCTTCCTGCGCGAGCGCCAGACCGTGCGGCTGACGCCGGCGGGCGAGGCCTATGCCCGCGACATCCGCGAGGCGCTGCGGCGCATCTCCACCGCCTCGCTCAACCTGCGCGCCAATCCCTGCGGCGGCACGCTCAACCTCGCCATCCTGCCGACCTTCGGCACGCGCTGGCTGGCGCCGCGCCTGCCGGATTTCCTGGCGCGCCATCCCGGCATCACCATCAATCTCGCGACCCGCCTCGTCGAGTTCGACTTCCGCCTCGACAACATGGACGCGGCGGTGCATTTCGGCGCGCCCAACTGGCAGGGCACCCATCACATGACGCTGATGGCCGAGGAGGTGGTGCCGATGGCGAGCCCGGATTTCGTCGCGAGCCATCCGGTCGACGGCGATCCGAGCCGGCTCCGGGCCTTGTCGCTCCTCCACATCACCTCGCGCCCGGACGCCTGGGAACAGTGGTTCATCGCCAATGACGTGCCGGCCGAGGGCGTGACCGGCATGCTGTTCGACCAGTTCGCGACCATGGCCCAGGCGGCGATGGCCGGTCTCGGCGTCGCGCTTCTGCCGACCGTCCTCGTCGCCAAGGAGATCGAGCGCGGCGAACTGGTGCCGATCATCGAGCGCCCGATGCGCTCGGCGGAGAACTATCACCTCGTCTGGCCGCGCGAGCGCGACCGCTTCCCGCCGCTGGTCGCCTTCCGGCAATGGCTGCGCGGCGCGACGGGCGGGGCGTCGCAAAGCGAGGCCTGAACCGGCCGTCAGGCCCTCGCCATGACGACGCGGGCGGCGGGCGGCGGATAGGGCGCGTGGCGGACGCCGCCGCCGCCGCGCTTGGCCGCATAGGCGGCATGGTCGGCGCAGCGGATGAGATCCTCCAGCGCCGCCTCGCCGATGGCGGCGACCGTATAGCCGAGGCTGAGGCCGATGCGATGTTCCTCGCCGGTGGCGAAGGCGTAGGGGCGGGTCAGCTTGGCATGGATGGCGGGGCCGAGCGCGGGGTCCGGCGCGACCTCCGGCGCCGCGCCGGGCTGGACGATGACGAACTCGTCGCCGCCGGTGCGGGCGACGATCGCGCCGCCTTCCGCGAAACCGTTCAGCCGGTTGGCCACTTCCTTCAGCAGCCGGTCGCCGGAATGGTGGCCATAGGTGTCGTTGATCGCCTTGAACCCGTCGAGATCGAGGACGTGAAGCGCGACCACCGTGCCGGGCCGCTGCTTCAGCTGATCGAAGGCCTCGCGCAGGCCGAGCCGGTTGAGGAGATGGGTGAGGGGGTCGCGCCGGGCGAGCGCGGCCATCTCCAGGCGCAGGGTGATCTGGTCCTTCGCCGTGCGGTAGACATAGCCGATCGTTTCCAGGGAGCCGAGCAGGAAGACCAGAAAGATCGAGGCGACGATCATATGCGGCCCCACGCCGGACAGGGCGGCCGTGGCGAGCGGCGGAGCCGCCGCCAGCATCACGGCCGTCGCGCTGATCAAAGGCCGGATCGACAGGCGGGTGACGACGCCGGCGCAATAGCCGAAGAGCAGGGCGGTGGCGACGATGTGGAGGGACTCGACCGGCGCATGGAACATCGCCGCCGCGAGCGCCCCGACCGAGCTTGCCATCGGCCAGGTGATGACGGCATGCATGGCTTCGAACCGTCGGGCGAGAGGCGTCGAGACGAGGACTCGCGCGCTCTGCCGCTGATGCGCGAGGATGAGGCCGATCTTGGCGAGGCTGAGGAGCGTGCCGACGAGCGTGACGGCGATGAGCCGCAGCTCGCCGGCTTGAAGATAGGCATAGAGCCCGACGCCGAAAAGCGTCGCGCTCATGATCGCGGTCGGCACGATACTATAGGCGAGTTCCGCGACCAGTGCCCTGTAGATCTCGTCGCATTCGTTCCTGCGCAGCATGGGTCCAGCTCGTGTCGTGTACGTCGCGTCCCTCCCGACGAACGATTGGCTGGCCAAAGATCTAGCGCGGTCGATCTTAAGACTTTGTCACCGGACCCTCGATGGTTGTCCTCGGGCCGATGACATCGCGTCAGTTGCCGAGCGCCGTGATGATCGCGCCGAAATCGCCGGCCTTCAGCGAGGCGCCGCCGACCAGCGCGCCGTCGACATCCGGGATGGCGAAGATCGCGGCGGCGTTGTCCGGCTTCACCGACCCGCCATAGAGCAGGCGGAAGGCCTCGCCCCCCTCGCCGAAGCGGGCGACGAGGCGCTCGCGCAGGAAGCGGTGCATCGCGGCGATCTGCGCCTCGCTCGGCGTGCGGCCGGTGCCGATCGCCCAGACCGGCTCGTAGGCGATCACCGTGTCGGCGCCCGTCGCGGCATCGGGCAGGGACTCCGCGAGCTGCCCGCCGACGACGTCCAGCTCGCGCCCGGCGTCGCGCTCGGCCTCGGTCTCGCCGATGCAGACGATCGCGACGAGGCCGGCCGCCTTCGCGGCCTCCGCCTTTTGCCGCACCAGCGCGCTCGTCTCGCCATGGTCGGCGCGGCGCTCGGAATGGCCGAGAATGACGTGGCTGGCCCCCGCCTCGGCGAGCATCGCCGCCGAAAGGTCGCCGGTATGGGCGCCGGAGGGCTTGTGATGGCAGTCCTGGCCGCCGACCTTCAGCGGGCCGCCCTTCGCCGTCGCCGCCATCGCGGCGATGAGCGTCGCGGGCGGGCAGAGCAGCATCTCGCAGCCGGGCGCGGGATGGGCGGCGATTAGCGCCTCCACCTCCGCCAGCGCCGTCCGCGAGCCGTTCATCTTCCAGTTGCCGGCGGCGAGCTTGCGACGCATCGCGCTCACCAGCAGCAGAAGCCGCCATCGACCAGAAGGTCGACGCCGGTGACGAAGGAGGAGGCCTCCGACAGGAGGAAGATCGCTGGGCCGACCATCTCGTCGACGCTGGCCATGCGGCCCATCGGCGTCTGCTCCTCGAAGAGCTTCGTCTGGTGCACCATTTCGGGCCGGGTGTTCATCGGTGTCGCCGTATAGCCGGGGCTGATCGTGTTGACGCGGATGCCGCGCCCGACCCACTCCATCGCCATGGATTTCGACATATGGATGACGCCCGCCTTCGAGGCGTTGTAATGGCACTGCGACAGGCCGCGATTGACGATGACGCCCGACATGGAGGCGATGTTGACGATCGCGCCGCGCCCATGGGCCAGCATCGCGCGCGCCTCGGCCTGGCAGGACAGGAAGACGCCCTTCAGGTTGATGTCTATCATCGTCTGGAACTGGTCCTCGCCCATCTCCTCCGCCGGATTGGCATTGGCGATGCCGGCGGCGTTGACGGCGAGGGCGAGCGGGCCGAGCTCGGCCTCGGTGCGGGCGACGGCCTCAGCCAGCGCCTCGGCCTTGGTCACGTCGGCGGCCAGCGACAGGCTGCGCCGGCCCTTGGCGGCGATGGCCGAGGCCGTCTGCGCCAGGCCGTCGTCCGAGCGGCGGTCGAGCAGGGCGAGGTCGGCGCCGGCCTCGGCGAGGCCGATCGCGATGCGCTGGCCGATGCCGCTGCCCGCCCCGGTGACGAGCGCGACTTGGCCGGATAGGTCGAAGAGCTTCATGGTCGTTCCGTTCTGAGGATTGATCCGGCGGCCGGTCAGGTCGTGGCGCGTTCCATGATGGCGACATGGGTCGCCGCGCCGCGTTCGAGAATGCCGCGATTCTGGCCGCGCGACAGCACCATCACGCGATGCGACAGGCCGATCACCTCCTCGAGATCCGAGGAGACGACGATGACGGCCATGCCGGAGCGGGCGAGCGCGACGATCGCCGCGTAGATCTGCGCCCGGGCGCCGACATCGACGCCGCGCGTCGGCTCGTCCATGATGAAGAGCTTGGGATTGCGCGCCAGCCACTTGGCGATGACGACCTTCTGCTGGTTGCCGCCCGACAGGCGGCCGGCGAGCTGTTCCGGCCGGCCCTTCACGCCCATGGCCGCGATCGCCTTCTCGGCGAAGGCGCGCTTGTCGGTCGGCCGCACCCAGCCGCCGCTGCCGATGAGGTCGAAATTGCCGACGGCGACATTGTTCTCGATCGTCTGCTTCAGGAGCAGGCCCTGCGCCTTGCGATCCTCGGGCACCAGCACGATGCCGGCCTCCATCGCGTCGCGCGGCTGGGTGAGCCGCAGCGGACGGTCCTCCAGCCGCACCTCGCCGCCGGCCAGCGCGTCGACGCCGGCGATTGCCCGCACCAGCTCGGTGCGCCCGGCGCCGACGATGCCGGCGATGCCGAGGATCTCGCCCGCCCGCACCGAGAAGGAGATGTCGCGGAAGGCGCCGGCCGCCGCCGTGAGGTTGGAGACGGCGAGGACCTCGCGCGGCTGCGGCGCCGGCAGTTCGGGAAAGAGCCGGTCGACGCTGCGCCCGACCATCTCCTCGACGAGCTGGCGCACCGGCACGGCCGAGGTCTCGTGGACGGCGATCAGCCGGCCGTCGCGCAGCACCGCGATGCGGTCGGCGATCCGGGCGATCTCCTCCAGGCGGTGCGAGATGTAGACGGAGGCGACGCCCTCGGCCTTCAGGCGGTGGATCTGCTCGAACAGCCGGTCGGTCTCGTCGCCGCCGAGCGCCGCCGTCGGCTCGTCGAAGATCAGGAGGCGGGCTTCCAGCGTCAGCGCCTTGGCGATCTCGACCTGCTGCTGGGCGGCGACCTTCAGCGTGCCGACCTTGGCGGTGGCCGGCACGTCGAGGCCGAGACGGCGTAGCTGGATCTCGGCGCGGCGCACCATCTCGGCGCGGTCGACGCGGCCGTTCTTCATCAGCAGTCGGCCGACGAAGACGTTCTCGGCGATGGAGAGCTCCGGCAGGAGCCGCATTTCCTGGTGAATGAGGCCGATGCCCTGCGACAGCGCCTCGGCGGGCGAGCGCGGCGCGTAGGGCGCGCCGTTCCAGGTCATCGCCCCGGCGCTCGGCGGCACGACGCCGGCGATGATGGAGGACAGGGTGGACTTGCCGGCGCCGTTCTCGCCGAGAACGGCGATGCATTCGCCCGGCCGGATGTCGAGATCGATGCTTTCAAGCACGCGGACGGGCCCGAAGGACTTCGCGATGCCGCGAATCGTCAGGCCGCCGGCGGGGTTCGCGGCGTCGGTCGGCATCGGCGCATGCGCCAGGGCTGCGGACATGGCAACAGTCCTCCCAGACTGGAATGGGGGGTCGAAACCTTGGCGCCGCGCGACGGGTGCCGCGCGGCGGAAGGGGAGGCGCCGGAGCGGCGCCTCCCGCGATCGATCAGGGATGCTGCTCGATGAAGGGGCCGACATTGTCCTTGGTGGTCAGCGTCGCAGGCTGGAGCTGCGTCGCGGGCACGCTCTCCTTGGCGGCGAGCTTCAGGGCCGAGTCGAGCGCCAGACGGCCCATCAGCTGCGTCTGCTGCGTCATGGTGGCGGTCAGCGTGCCGGACTGGACGGCCTCGAGGCCCGCGACGTCGCCGTCGAAGCCGACGACGATCACGTTCGACAGGTTGCCGACCTTGGCGGCCTGGGCGGCGCCGAGCGCCAGCGCGTCGGCCTGACCCCAGAAGATCGAGATCTCGGGATCGCGCTGGATCATCGCCTGGGCGATGTTGAAGCCCTCGTCCTGCGCCCACTGGTTGCTCGCCTGCTTGGCGACTTCCTGGATGCCGGCGCAGTTCTTCATCGCCTTGGCGAAGCCCTCGTCACGGTCGATCTGGGGCGTCGTGCCGATCTGGCCCTGGATCTCGGCGAGCCGGCCCTTGCCGCCCGACTGCTTGCAGACGAAGTTGCCGAGCTCCTCGGCGGCCGCGACGCTGTCGGTGGCGATGAAGGTGTCGGCGGGGGCGTCCGGCGGATTGCGGTCGACGGCGACGACCGGGATGCCGGCCTTCTTGGCGGCCTGGACGGGCACGCTCGCGGCGGTGGCGCCGGCCGGGATATAGATGATCGCGTCGACATTGCGGGTGATGAGATCCTGGATCTGGCTCACCTGCGTCGCGGAATCGCCGCCGGCATCGACCGTCACCACCTCGACGCCCTTGGCCTTGCCTTCCTTCTCCACCGACTGCTTGATCTGGTTGAAGAAGTCGGCCTGGAGATTGGCGACGGCGAGGCCGACCGTCTTCTTGCCGTCCTGGGCAAGCGCCGGCGAGGCGACGAGGGCGGCCGACAGGACGAGTCCGGCGGTCAGGGTCTTCAGGCAGTCTGCGAGCATATGGTCCTCCCGTTGCTCTGATGGAAAGGGGACTGGAACGGCGCGGCCCTCACTTGCCGCGTTCGCGCCCCAGTGTGTCGAAGGCGACGGCGAGCGCGATCACGAGACCGATCACCACCATCTGGAAGAAGGGCGAGACGCCGAGGAGATTGAGGCCGTTGCGCAGGACGCCGATGATGAGGACGCCGATAAGCGTGCCGGCGATCGAGCCGACGCCGCCGACGAGGCTGGCGCCGCCGATCACGACGGCGGCGATCGTGTCGAGCTCGATGCCGAGGCCGGCGCTGGGCTGCGAGGAATTCAGCCGCGCCGCCATGACCACGGCGGCGACGCCGGCCAGCGCCCCCGCCACGGCATAGGTGACGATCGTGTAGCGGCGGACGTCGATGCCGGCGAGGCGGGCGACTTCCGGATTGCCGCCGATGGCGAAGAGATTGCGGCCCGTCGCCCGGTAGCGCAGGAAGATGCCGGCCGCGATCATCAGGAGGACGAAGGTCGTGACCGTCGCCGAGAAGAAGCCGAGATGGCGGATCGTGGCGAGATCGGTGAACCATTCGGCATAGCCGACGATCTGGCGCCCGTCGGTGAGGAGATTGGCGAGGCCGCGCGCCACGGACATCATGGCGAGCGTCGCGATGAAGGCTGGCAGCCGCGCATAGGTGATGAGCAGGCCCGAGACCGTGCCGCAGGCCGCGCCGGTGACGATGCCGAGCGCCATGGCGAGCGGCAGCGGCAGGCCGGCATTCTTGGCGAGCCAGCCCATCATCATCATCGACAGGGCGAGGACCGAGCCGACCGACAGGTCGATGCCGCCGATGATGATGACCATGGTCATGCCGATGGCGAGGATGCCGAGCACCGTCACCTGGTCGAGGATGTTGAGGCCGTTGCGGACCGACAGGAAATAGTCGGAGGTCAGCGCGAAGCCGACGCAAAGGAGGACGAGGCCGATCAGCGGGCCGGCGACGCCGCCGAGTTCGAGCTTCGGCATGCGCCGCGTCCGGGTCGCGCCTGTCGTCATCGTGTCGCTGCTCATGTTCCGTTCCTCCCCCATTCCCGTCAGCCGGCCAATGCCGGTGCCGGCGCCGCGTCCGGCCGGAGCCCCGAGGGCGTCCCGGCCTCGCCGCGCGCCCTGGCGACGGCGCCCGCCCAGGCGGCCCGCGCCGCCGCGCGTTCGTCCGCGCTCGAACGGGGCTCGAAAATGTCCCGCCGACGCGGCAGGGCTTCCAGATCGGCGAGACTCCACAGACCCGCCGACAGACCGGCGAGATGCGCGGCGCCGATCGCGGACAGGCCCGCCACCGGGGCGCGCAGCACCGTCAGATCGGCGAAATCGGCCTGCATCCGCATGAGATCGTCGTTGCCCGACGGTCCGCCATCGGCGAAGAGCCGCTCGATGCGCCTGCCGGTGGTGCGCTCCACCGACGCGACGACGTCGGCCACCTGATGGGCGATGGATTCGAGGCCGGCCCGCATGATCGCGCCGCGCGAGGTGCCGAGCTTGAAGCCGGACAGGATCGCCGTCGCGCCGTCGTCCCAATAGGGCGCGCCGAGCCCGTTGAAGGCCGGCACGAGATGGATGCCGGCGGCGGGCGCCTCCAGCGCCTCGGCGACGAGCTCGGCCACCGGCCGGTCGAAGATCGCGGCGAGCCAGCGCAGCGTCGAGCCGGCGGAGCGGATATTGCCTTCCGCCGCGAAGGCGGGCCGGCCCGGCTCGATCTGCCAGCCGATGGTGAGGCAGGTGCCGGGGTCCATGGCTCCGGCCGCCTCGCCGACGAGGCCCATGACCGAGGAGCCGGTGCCGAAGGTCGCCTTCACCGAGCCGGGGCGGAAGGCGCCATGGCCGAAGAGCGCGGCATGGCTGTCGCCGAGAACGGCGGTGACGGGCGTGCCGTCGCGCAGCGGCGCGAGGCCGCGCACCGCCGGAAAGGGGCCGACCGAGGGCAGGAGGCGCGGCAGCGCCGCCATCGGAACGCGGAAGAGGTCGCAGAGCTCGGGCGACCATTCGGCCCGCGCCGTGTCGAGAAGCTGGGTGCGCGAGGCATTGCCGATCTCGGTCACATGCTCGCCGCCGAGCTTCCAGAGGAGCCAGGAATCGACCGTGCCGAGCGCGATCTCGCCGGCCTCGGCCCGCCGGCGCTCAGGGTCGAAGCGATCGAGCAGCCAGGCGGCCTTCAGCGCCGAGAACATCGGATCGAGCGGCAGGCCGCTGAGGCGGCGCACGGTCCGGCGCGCCTCCCCGGTGCCGATGCGCCGGGCGAGCTCGACGGTGCGCTGGTCCTGCCAGGAAAGGAGGGGCGACAGGGCCTTGCCCGTCGCCTTGTCCCAGAGAAGGATGGATTCGCGCTGCGTCGACAGGCCGACCGCCGCGACGCGCGCCGCGTCCGCCCGCTCGAAGGTGCGGGCGACCGCTGTCTTGAGGCTCTGCCAAATCTCCTCCGGGTCCTGCTCGACATGGCCCGGCTGCGGGCAGGTCTCGCCGAGCGGCGCCGCGCCCTCGGCCACCACCGTGCCGGCGCGATCGATCAGCAGGCACTTCGTCGAGGACGTGCCCTGGTCGATCGCGAGAAGGAGATCCGCCGCCGCCATCGGATCAGGCCGCGACGAGTTCGCGGGCCGCGGCCTCGATGCCGGCCGCGTTCAGCCCGAAATGGTCGAGCAGGAAGCCCGCGTCGCCGGTCGGGGCGAAGCTGGTGACGCCGAGGATGCGCAGCCGCGCCGGATGGCGCTGCGACACGATCTCGGCCACCGCGCCGCCGAGGCCGCCGCTGGTGCCGCCCTCTTCCGCCGTCACGATGCCCTTCGTCTCGCGCGCCGCCTTGACCAGCGCCTCGGCGTCGATCGGGGCGAGCGAGGAGACGTTGAGGACGCGTGCCCGGATGCCGGCCTTCGCCAGATTGTCCGCCGCCTCGACGGCGCGCGCGACGAGCGTGCCGGTGGCGACGATCGCCACGTCGTCGCCCGAGCGCAGCTCGTCGGCGCGGCCGACCGCGAAGCCGTCCTCCTCCTTCGAGACCGCCGGCACGCCGAAGCGGCCGACGCGCATGAAGACCGGGCCGTTCGCCGCCGCCGCCCAGCGCACCGCCTCGCGGGTCTGGAACGGATCGGCGGGCACGAGGATCGTCAGGTCGTGGATCGCCCGCATCCAGGCGAAGTCCTCGATCGAGTGATGCGTCGGGCCGAGCTCGCCATAGGCCATGCCCGGGCTCATGCCGCACAGCACCATGTGATAGCCGTTATAGGCGGCGTCGACCTTCACCTGCTCAGTGGCGCGGCCGGTGAGGAAGGGCGAGGCGCAGCAGACGAAGGGCACGAGGCCGGCATTGGCGAGGCCCGCCGCGACGCCGACCATGTTCTGCTCGGCGATGCCGACATTGACGAGCCGGTCGCCGAATTCCTTCTGGAATTCCTTGAGATTGGAGGAGCCGACCGAATCGTTGCAGACGGCGACGATGCGGGCGTCCTGGCGGGCGAGCGCGATCAGCTCTTCCGCGAAGGCCTTGCGGCAGTCGTGAAGGCCGGCGACGGCGGGCTTCTCGCTCATCGGGAAAGCTCCTTGAGACCTGCTTCGATCTGTTCGGCGCTCGGAACCTTGTGGTGCCACTCGACGCCGTTCTCCATGAAGGAGACGCCCTTGCCCTTCACCGTGCGGGCGAGCACGAAGACGGGCTTCGTCGTGCCCGGACGGCCGAGGGCGTCGAGCAGCGCCGCATGGTCGTGGCCGTCGATGTCGCGCACTTCCCAGCCGAAGGCGGCGAGCTTCTCGCCGAGCGGCGAGAGATCGTTGGTGTCGTCGACGCGCGCGCCCTGCTGGAGGCCGTTGCGATCGGTGATGAGGGTGAGGTTCGACAGCTGCTGATGGCCGGCGAACATCATCGCCTCCCAGTTCGAGCCTTCCTGAAGCTCGCCGTCGCCCGTCACGCAGAAGGTGCGCCAGGTCTCGCCCTTCAGGCGCGCGCCCATCGCCGCGCCGGCCGCGATCGGCAGGCCGTGGCCGAGCGGCCCGGTATTGGCCTCGACGCCCGGCACCTTGCGCCGGTTCGGATGGCCGTTGAGGCGCGACAGCGGCTTCATGAAGGTGGAAAGCTCGGCCTCCTCGAAGAAGCCGCGCCGGGCGAGGACCGTGTAGAGCGCCGCCGCGCAATGGCCCTTGGACAGGATGAAGCGGTCGCGGCCGGGCGCCTGCGGCGCGGCGGGCTCCACGTCGAGTACGCCGAAGAACAGCGTCGTCAGGATGTCGGTCACCGACAGGTCGCCGCCGACATGGCCGAGCCCGGCCTCGCCGATGGTCACCAGGATGCGCTTGCGCACCTCGCGGGCTTCCTCGCGCAGCGCGGCGGCGTCCAGTTTCGCGAAATGCGGCCCGTCGGTCCGGCGAGCGATCGCCTCTGCCTGCGCCATTGCCCTCACCATGAATAATTATTCAATCATGTATTGATATTCAGGCTAGGAGGTGCTTTCTAACGTGTCAAGCGCAATTCGATTGTGCAGCGCGTGCAGGGAGGCTCGTGCGGATGAGGCATGCGGCCCCTCTGGGCATGCGGACGGTTCGGCGGCACCGGCACCCGAGTGTTTGTCCGGCTCTCGAAATGCTATGGCGGGTCGTCGGCCGGCGCGGTGCGGCGGGGATGAGCCCCGCCACCCGGCCGCGCGTTCGCAAGGGAGGACGTCCGAGCCTTGTCCCGCATTCACGATCTCCGGCTGATGGGACGGATCGCGCAGCTCTATTTCGTCGAGAAGGAAACCCAGTCGGCGATCTCGCGGCGTCTGAACATCAGTCAGGCGACCATCTCGCGCCTGCTGCGACGGGCGCAGGAAGAGGACATCGTCCGCATCACCATCAACGCGCCGCGCGGCACCTTTCCCGATCTCGAGGACGAGCTCAGGCGGCGCTTCGGGCTGGACGAGGCGATCGTGGCGGAGGCCGGGGCGGAGACCGAGGATTCGATCCTCACCGCCATCGGCGCGGCGACGGCGCATTTCCTCGAAAATTCGCTGAGGGAGAAGGAGGTCATCGGCCTCTCCTCCTGGAGCGCGACGCTGCTGCGGGTGGTCGACGCGCTCCATTCGCCGCGCGTCCCGGCGGCGCGGGTGATCCAGCTTCTCGGCGGCACCGGCAATCCGGGCGTCGAGAAACATGCGACGCATCTGACGCTGCGCATGGCGCAGATCACCGAGGCGGTGCCGCAGCTCCTCGCCGCGCCCGGTCTGACGCAGACGCCG
Organism: Aureimonas endophytica; assembly: GCF_014642635.1. Lineage (GTDB taxonomy): Bacteria > Pseudomonadota > Alphaproteobacteria > Rhizobiales > Rhizobiaceae > Plantimonas > Plantimonas endophytica. The sequence continues at coordinate 53,232 of NZ_BMIQ01000005.1, read as the reverse complement.
GAAGCGCGGGCGGTTCTCGTCGAGGACCCCTTCGTGCGCGACACGCTGGACCAGTTCAAGGACATCACCCTGGCGCTGGTCGGCATCGGCGCGCTGGAGCCCTCGCAGATGCTGGCCGACAGCGGCAACCGCCTGACGGCGGCCGAACTGCGCGAGCTCGGCGAGATGGGGGCGGTCGGCGACATGGGCCTGCGCTTCTTCGACCGCACCGGCCGGCAGGTGCGCTCCTCCTGCGACGACCGGATCATCGGCATCGACCTGCCGGAACTGGCGCGGATCCCGCGCATCGTCGCCGTGGCGGGGGGACCGCGCAAGGTCGACGCGATCCGCGCCGCGATGCTGGGCGGCTTCCTGTCGATCCTCGTCACCGACAATCACACGGCCGCCCGGCTCGTCGCCGCGCCGGCCTGAGCGGCGCGCGGGCAGCCCCGCGCCCGGCCGTCTCCCGAAAGCTTCCACTGACCCGTCCGCTCTCGCCGCCGGCCCGTCCGGCGCGTGGTGGCGGCACCCTTTCGCTCGTCTTCGATCACAGGAGGAACCGATGAGAAGATTCGAGACCAAGACCGTCGTCATCACCGGCGGCAGCCGCGGCATCGGCGCCGCCATCGCCCGGCGCTTCGCCCGCGAGGGCGCGAATGTCATGGTGAGCGCCAACGAGGACGCCTCCGCGACCGTCGACGCCATCGTCAAGGACGGCGGCCGCGCGGCGCAGTTCACCGCCGACGTGACGGATAAGGCGCAGGTCGCCGCGCTCTACGACGCGGCCGAGGCGGAGTTCGGCGGGGTCGACGTCTCGATCCAGAATGCCGGCGTCATCACCATCGCCAAGGTCGAGGACCTGACGATCGAGGAATGGCGCAAGGTGCTGGAGGTCAACACGACCGGCGTCTTCCTCTGCTGCCAGGAGGCGATCGCCCGCATGCGCCGCCACGGGCGCGGCGGACGGCTGATCAACACCGCCTCCGGCCAGGCGCGACAGGGCTTCATCTTCACGCCCCATTACGCCGCCTCGAAATTCGGCGTCGTCGGCATCACCCAGAGCCTCGCCAAGGAAGTGGCGAAGGAGCGCATCACGGTGAACGCCTTCTGCCCCGGCATCATCGAGACCGACATGTGGGCCTATAACGACGAGGCCTGGGGCAAGCTGCTCGGCACCTACGCGCCGGGCGAACTGATGGCCGAATGGGTGCGCAACATTCCAATGGCGCGGGCCGGCAGCGGCGAGGACGTCGCCGGGCTCGTCACCTTCCTCGCCTCGGAGGACGCGGCCTATATCACCGGCCAGACCGTCAATGTCGACGGCGGCCTGATCATGTCCTGACGCCGGGCGGGACGGGCGGGCGCCGCGCGGCGTCCGCCCCCTGGTCCAGCGTCTGCCGGTCTCAGCCCTTCGGATCGTGGCCGAGGGCGGGCGTGCCGGCGCCCGGGCCCGGCAGGGCCTTCGCCGGCTCGCCGCGCGCGATCTCGGCGAAGATGTCGTCGGCCGAGGAGCGGCTGCCGCCGATCCCGGCCTCCAGGAGCGCCTGATCGAGCGAGGAGCCGCTCGCCAGCGCCTGGAGCTCGGCCCCGGCTTCCAGCCGGCCGGCCAGCGCCTCCTGCCGCTTCTTCACCCGCTCCAGCGATTCCATCGCGCTGCCGAGCCGCGAATTGACGCCGGCATGGCTGGAGGCGATCGCCGTCTGGGCGCGGAGCAGCGATTCGTTCGCCTTCACGCTTTCCGCCTCGCGCCGCATGGTCTGGATGCGCGTCTCGGTGTCCTGCACCGCGCGCAGCATCTGCGCCTGCGCGCCCTGGAGCCGTTGCAGCTCCGCCTCGTCGCGCGTCAGGTCGGCGCGGTTGCGCGACATGCGGTCGGCGAGCTGGCGGGCGAGGTCCTCGCGCCCGGCCGCCATGGCGGCGCGCGCCGAATCGAGGTCCTTGGCGTCCTTGGCGCGCGCCTCCTCGACGCGGCGCCCGAGCGTCTTGGCCGTCGCCATGATGCCGGCGAGATCGGAACGCGCCTTCTGGAGCGCCGTTTCCGCGTCGCGCAGCTCCTGGTCGAGGATGCGCAGCGCCTGCGCGTCCGCCGCGCTTTCCGCCGCCTCGTTGATCCCGCCGCGCACGGCCGAGAAGAGCTTGCCCCAGACGCTCATGCCGCGATCTCCCCGTTGCGCCATTCCTCGATGAGGGTGGCGGCGTCCTGCGCATTGGCGGCGAGCACCGCGATCTCCTCCACCACGACCTCGGCCGAGGACCGCGCCGAGAGCGAGCCGAAGAGCTCGTACCATTCCTCGCCATTGACGATCGAGATGCCGAAGGTCGACAGCGGCACCAGCTTGTGCGTCTTGAGGACGAGGCGCTCGAAGGCCTCGCGCCTCGGCACGGCCGCGGCCGGCGCCAACATGACGCTCGCCAGGATCTGGTCGCCGCCCGCCGCGACGAAGACGTCGAGATGGCCCTTCTCTTTCAGCGTGACGCGGATGACGTCCCCGTCGACGGTCACGTCGACGTCGCCGAGCGCCGGCGGATCGGCCGCGAAAAGCTCCGTCAGCGATGCGAGGTTCCAGATGGCCACGTTTGCGAACTCCCGTTTCGATCCGGCGCCGCTCTTCCGTTCGGCGGCGGATATGTCTTAAAGCTTGGACCGAACGGCACAAGGCTGGAAGCGATGATCGGCGGCATCTTCGGCTGGGGTTCGAGCGGAAGGACGGAGGTGCCGGCGGCGCCGCGCGGGCCGCTCGGCGTCGCCATCGGCGGCGGCATCGAGATCGACACGTTGAGCGTCCAGGCCTCGCTGGCGGGCGCCGCCACCGCGATCCCCGTGCCCTCCGGCGGCATGATGATCGTCGCGGCCTATGGCGAGGCGCGGCTCGACGCGAACACGGTCCTGTCGCGCTATTACGATGCCGACGACACCATTCTTCAGATCCTCTCGCCCGGCGCCGCGCCGGGCGATCCCCTGCTCGATGTCAGCCTCTACCGGCCGTGGGACAGCGTCATTCCCGCCAATGCCGCCGCCTGGGCGCGCTGGCGCGGCCCGGCCGGGCTCATCGGCCAGCCGCGCTACGACGCAGACGGCCTCCTCTTCCACCGCTACTGGGGCGAGGGGGAGGGCCGCGCCGATCTCGTCGAATTCGTCGAGGATATCGACGACGGCGAGAGCCGCCGCGCCATCCACCAGTCCTGCATGCTCTATGCGCGTCCGCTCGGCCAGGCGCAGGAGATGCTGCTGATCAATATCGAGCGCGATCTGGCGGCGGGCGCCGCGCAGCAGGGCGCCTCGGTCGAGTTCATCATCGGCTACGGGCTGATGGCGGCGGATGTGCGCCGTCTCTGACGGCATCGAAGTCTCGGCTCGCAAGAAGGGCGCCACGCAGAATGTTCGGCTATGTCGCGGGCCTCCCGGCCTTTCTCGCCTATTTCGCCACCGGCCTCGGCGCGCTCGCCGCCTTTTCCCTCGCCTATTCGGCCCTGACGCCCCAGCACGAGCTGGCGCTGATCCGCACCGGCAACGCGGCGGCCGTCGTCGCCTTTCTCGGCGCGATCCTCGGCTTCTCGCTGCCGCTCGCCTCGGCCGCCGCCAATTCCGTCTCGCTCGGCGATTTCCTGATCTGGGCGCTGGTCGGCGCGATCGTCCAGGCCGTCGCCTTCGGCGTCGCCAGCGCCACCATGAAGGGCCTGCCGCGGAAGATCACCGAGGGCGAGATCGCCGCCGGCCTCTGGTCGGCCGGGCTCTCGCTCGCCGTCGGCATGCTGAATGCCGCCTGCATGACCTATTGAGGCCGAGCGATGACGAAGCGCTTCACCACCCGCCGGCCGCCCCTTCTCGCGCTCGGCTCGATCGCGGCGGGCGGCCTCGCGCTGTCGGCCTGCGGCGACGACCAGCGCGCCGACGACACGCTCTATACCTCGCCGGCCCAATGTATCGAGGCCGGCATCGATGCCGGCATCTGCAATGCCGAATATCAGGCGGCGCTCGGCCAGCACCTGCGCGACGCGCCGAAATTCGACGGCATGGCCGCCTGCGAGGCCGAATACGGCGCCGGCCGCTGCATGGAGCAGCCGCGCGACCAGACGGCGGGCTCCGGCTCCGGCAGTTTCTTCCTGCCCTTCATGACCGGCTATCTGATCTCCTCGGCCGTCCAGAACCTGCGCAACTACAATTCCTACGGCACCTATGTGCGCGGCGGCTCCTATTCGCGCCCGACGCCGATCTTCACCAACCGGTCCGGCGCGACCTATCGTTCCGATCCGGCGATCGGCACCGAGATTTCCCGGCCCCGGCCGGCCAATGTCAACACGCGCGCCGTGTCGCGCGGCGGCTTCGGCGGGCTGTCCTCCAGCCGCGGCTCCTCGTCCTTCGGCGGCTGAGCCATGGAGCGCTGCGCGATCCCCGCCCGCGAGGGCTGGCAGGCGAAAGCCGAGGCCGTCGGCTTCGGCTTTCACGAGATGTATGGCGAGCCCTACTGGCTGGACGACGTCTATTACCGCTTCACGCTCGAGGAGATCGAGAGCCGGGTGGAGGAGCCGAGCCAGGTCCTGCACGAACTCTGCATGGATCTCGTCGCCGAGGCGGTCGAATCGGAGGAGCTCCTCACTCGCCTCGCCATTCCGGCCGGGCAGTTCGACACGGTGCGCGAGGCCTGGACCACGGGCCAGCGGCCGCTCTACGGCCGCTTCGACCTCGCCTATGACGGGACCGGCCCGGCCAAGCTCCTCGAATACAATGCCGACACGCCGACGGCGGTCTTCGAGACGGCCTATTTCCAGTACGAATGGCTGCTCGACCAGATCGCGCTCGGCCGGCTGCCCGAGGCGGCCGACCAGTTCAATCTCCTCCAGGAATGCCTCGTCGCCGGCTTCGCCGCCTATCCCGCCGACCGCATCTTCCATTTCGCGGCGATCACGGAGAACGAGGAGGATCGCGGCACCACCACCTATCTGATGGACTGCGCCGTGCAGGCCGGGCACCGGACGGCGCTGATCGACATGGGCGCCATCGGCATCGACGCGCAAGGCCGCTTCACCGATCCGGAGGACCGGGTCATCGACCGCTGCTTCAAGCTCTACCCCTGGGAGGACATGATGCGCGAGCCCTTCGCGCGCCACCTGCCGGGATCGGGCACCGAATGGGTCGAGCCGGCCTGGAAGGCGATCCTCTCGAACAAGGGCATCCTGCCGCTGCTCTGGGAACGCCATCCCGGCCATCCGAATCTGCTGCCCGCCTTCTTCGGCGACGATCCGCGCGCCGCGACGCTGGCGGACAGCGTGCGCAAGCCCTTCCATTCGCGCGAGGGCGAGAATGTCGCGATCACCGAGAAGGGGCGGCCGAGCGAGGCGACGGCGGGCGATTATGGCGAGGGGCCGACCGTCGTCCAGGCGCTGACGCCGCTCTTCGAGGCGGCCGGCCAGTTCGCCGTTCTCGGCGCCTGGATGGTCGGCGACCGGGCCTGCGGCCTCGGCATGCGCGAGGACCGCTCGCGCATCACCCGCAACCTGTCCCGCTTCGTGCCGCATGCCATCGTCGGCTGAGACGGGGCGGGGCGCCGGCCTCAGAAGCGGCCGAGCTTCGCGTGGCGGTTCACGTCCTTGTAGAGGAGATAGCGGAACCGCTCCGGCCCGCCGGCATAGCAGGCCTGCGGGCAGAAGGCGCGCAGCCACATGAAGTCGCCGGCCTCGACCTCCACCCAGTCGCGGTTCAGCCGGTAGACCGCTTTGCCTTGGAGCACGAAGAGGCCGTGCTCCATCACATGCGTCTCCTCGAAGGGAATCACGCCGCCGGGCTCCAGCGTCACGATGTTCACATGCATGTCGTGGCGGAGGTCGTCCGGCTCGACGAAGCGCGTCGTCGCCCAGGCGCCGCGCGTGTCCGGCATGGCGTGGAGCGGAAGCTCGCGCTCGTTGCGGAAGAAGGCCTCGGGCACGTCGATGCCCTCGACGCGCTCATAGGCCTTGCGGATCCAGTGGAAGCGCGCCGGCTCCGTTCCGGTGGCGCGCAGCGTCCAGCGGGCGCCCGGCGGCAGGAAGGCATAGCCGCCGGCCTCCAGCGCATGGGCGCCGCCGTCGAGAGCGATCGTGACGGCGCCGCCGACGACGAAGATCACGCCCTCGGCCCCGGCATCCGGCTCCGGCCGCTCGCTACCGCCGCCGGGCAGCACCTCCATCAGATATTGCGAGAAGGTCTCGGAAAAGCCGGTCATCGGCCGGGCGATCACCCAGGCGCGGGTCTTCTCCCAGAAGGGCAGGGCGCTCGTCACGATGTCGCGCATCACCCCCTTCGGGATCAGCGCATAGGCCTCGGTGAAGACAGCGCGGCCGGTATGGAGATCGCTCTGGCGCGGCAGGCCGCCCGCCGGGGCGTGATAGGGAAAGGCGGTGGTCTCGGCGCTCATCGCTCGGCTCCTCGCGGCGGCAACAGGGCTCCCGGTCGGGAGACCCACCCGCTTCGCCCGATTTGCCGCAGCGATCAAGCCGCCCGGCGTCGGGATCGGCGCGAGGTCGCGCGGCCTTAGGCAAAATCCTTCGCTCGCCCGACGCAAAACTCGCCTACATAGGGTCGACGCCGATTCTCCGGCGTGGAAGTGGAAAGGATCGGCCCGATGCTCACGGACGACGAGAAGGACCGGATCTCGCTCGAGATCGGCAAGCTCCTGGAAGGGCAGGATATCGAGGATGTCGCCAGCATCCTTGCCGGTCACATCGCGATGGTCGCCGCCCATGGCGGCGAGACGAAGGAAGAGGCCGTCGATTTCCTGGACGACATCCGGGACGAGGCGGAGGAAATGCTAGAGACGATCGATTTCGACGCGCTCCATGCGGGGGACGACGAGGACGAGGACGAAGAGGACGAGGAAGACGAGGCCGACGCCAAGAAGTGACGGCGGCGGGTCCGTCGCGCCGGCTTCGGGGCGGCGGATCCGGCCTATGCCGACGCGGGCCTCGTCTGCGCCAGAACCGCCTCGGCGATGCGGCGCGGCTCCAGGTGATGCACCATATGGCCGCTCCCCTCCAGTACCAGGAGGCGGCTTTGCGGCAGGAGATCGTGGAGACGGCGCGACTGCCGCCGGTGGTCGACGATCCGGTCCCCGTCGCCGGTGACGATCAGGACCGGACCATCCAGATCCCGATAGCGCTCCGTGAGGGCGCTCGCGGCCGGGATCATCGCCGCCGATTCCTCCGCCGAGGCGCGCAGCGCCAGCGGCGCGAGGACGAGGGCGCGGGGCACCTCGCGGAACTGTTTCGGGGTGGGCGCCGGGCCGAACAGCTTACGCAGGAGGCCCGGCCAGGCGAGCCGCGCGAGGAGCGGCGTCAGCGTGAAGCGCATCAGATCGCCGAGAAGCGGCACGGCGGGTCCCGAGGCGAGAACGACGTCGAGGCGCGGCGTCGGGAAATAGTAGCCGGAGGCGAGCGTCAGGCTGCGAACGCCGTCGCCCCGCCGCAGCGCCCATTCCAGCGCCACCAGCGTGCCCCAGGAATGGCCGAGGAGATGGACCCGCTCCGCGCCGAGCCGCGCCGCCGCCTTGGCGAGAAGCTCGGCCTGCGCGGCCGGCGACCAGCTGCGGCCTCGCGGCCGGTCGCTATAGCCGTAGCCCGGCCGGTCGAACACGATGACGCGATGCGTCTGCGCCAGGAGCCGGACGAGATCGCTCGCGGCGAAATCCTGGATCAGGCTGCCATTGCCGTGCAGGAGCACGATCGGCTCGCCCGATCCGGCCTCGAGATAATGCAGCCGGACGCCGTCGACCTCCATGAGGCGGCCGAGCGGCGGATGCTGGCTGCGGGCCTCACGCGTGCGCAGGGCGACGGCCACGGCACTGGCGGCGAGCGCGGCGGCCGCGACGACATAGGCTCTGCGTGACATGGCGAACTCCGACCCCTGACGAAGGGGCAACGGAGCCTGCGGCCGATGGTTCAGCCGCGCGCCCCGCGGTAATCTTGCCTGCCTCTCCATGCCGGCGCCGCCGGCTGCGCCTCAGCCAAGGAAGCGCGCCAGCACCGCCTCGCCGGCCTGCCGCGTCGTCGCCTGGCCCTTCAGATCGCGCGTGCGGCCTTCCTCCGTCTGGAGCGCCGCCTCGATCGCGGCGAGGATCGCGGCGGCGGCGTCCGTTTCGCCGAGATGCTCCAGCATCATCGCTGCCGTCCAGATCTGGCCGATCGGATTGGCGATGCCCTGGCCCGCGATGTCGGGCGCCGAGCCGTGCACCGGCTCGAACAGCGAGGGGAAGCGGCCTTCCGGGTTGATGTTGGCGGAGGGCGCGATGCCGATCGTGCCGGTGCAGGCGGGGCCGAGATCCGACAGGATGTCGCCGAAGAGATTGGAGCCGACGACGACGTCGAACCGGTCCGGGTTCAGCACGAAATGCGCGGTCAGGATGTCGATGTGATACTTGTCGCGCCGCACGTCCGGATAGTCGGCGCCGACCGCCTCGACGCGGCTGTCCCACCAGGGCATGGTGATGGCGATGCCGTTGGACTTCGTCGCCGAGGTGAGGTGTTTCTTCGGCCGCGAGCGGGCGAGATCGAAGGCGAAGCGCAGGATGCGGTCGGTGCCGTGCCGGCTCATCACCGTTTCCTGGATGACGATCTCGCGCTCGGTGCCCGGAAACATCGTGCCGCCGACCGCCGAATATTCGCCTTCCGTGTTCTCGCGCACCACGAGGAAGTCGATGTCGCCGGGCCGGCGCCCGGCGAGCGGCGAGGGCACGCCCGGCATCAGCCGCACCGGGCGCAGGTTCACATATTGGTCGAACTCGCGGCGGAACTGGAGGAGCGAGCCCCAGAGCGAGATGTGGTCCGGCACCTTGTCCGGCCAGCCGACCGCGCCGAAGAAGATCGCGTCCATCGGCTTCAGGATGTCGCGCCAGTCCTCGGGCAGCATCCGGCCGTGCTGGAGATAGTAGTCGCAGGAGGCGAAGTCGTGGTGCCGGAGGTCCAGCGTGAAGCCGAAGCGCTCCGCCGCCGCCTCGAGAAGCCGGACGCCTTCCGGCACGACCTCGCGGCCGATGCCGTCGCCGGGGATCACCGCGATCCTGTAATGCCGCTCGCTGCTCATGCGCATGATCCTCAGGCCGCCGCGCGGGCAATGTCGGCGATGGCGAGGACGTCGTCCAGCACCGCCTCGAACCGCGCGACGAGAAGGTCGATCTCCGCCTCCGTGCAGACGAGCGGCGGCGCGAAGCCGACGATGTCGTCGGCGAAGGCGCGGAAGATCAGGCCACGGGCCGTGCCGGCGCGGGCGAGATGTTCGGAAAGCTTCAGTTCCGGCGCCGGCTTCGTCCGCTTCGCCTTGTCCGTCACCAGCTCGACGCCGGCGAGAAGGCCGCGCACCCGCACCTCGCCGACCAGCGGATGGGCTTCCAGCGCCTTCAGCTTCGCGGCGAAGCGCGCGCCGGCGCGCTGGCCGTTCGCCAGGATGCCGCCTTCGGTATAGAGCCGCATGACTTCCAGCCCGACCGCCGCCGAGACGGGATGGGCCGAATAGGTGAAGCCGTGGCCGATCGGCTTGCCGGCCGGGGCATGGTCGGCGATGGCGCGGTAGATCGCCTCCGACATCAGGACGGCGCCCATCGGCGCGTAGCCGGCGGTGAGGCCCTTGGCGACGGTCATCAGGTCCGGCACCACGCCGTCGTGCTCGCAGCCGAACATCGGCCCGGTGCGGCCGAAGCCGGTGATCACCTCGTCGGCGACGAAGAGGATGCCGAGGGCGCGGCAGGCCTCGCCCATCGCCTTCAGCCAGCCGGTCGGCGGCACGATGACGCCGCCCGACCCCTGCACCGGCTCGGCGAAGAAGGCGGCGACGTTGTCCGGCCCCAGTTCTTCGACTTTGGCTGTCAGCGCGGCGACGGAGGCGGCGATCACCGAGGCATCGTCCGAGCCGGCCGGATTGCGATAGGGATAGGGCGAGGGGATGTGGTGCTGGATCGGCGTCGGCGCGTCGAAGCCGTCGTGGAAGACGGGAAGGGCGGTGAGGCCGGAGCCGATGGTGGAGGAGCCGTGATAGCCGCGCTGGAGCGCGATCATGTGCTTCTTCTGCGGCCGGCCGGTGACGTTGAAATAGTAGCGGATGAAGCGGACGGCGGAATCCACGGCGTCCGAACCGCCGAGGGTGAAGTAGACATGGTTCAGGTCGCCGGGGCTGAGCTCGGCGAGCTTGGCGGCCAGACGGATCGCCGGCTCGGAAGAGTAGTGGAAATAGCCGGTCGCGTAGGGCAGGCGCCGCATCTGCTCGGCGGCGGCCTCGACGATCGACTCGTGGCCATAGCCGACATTGACGCACCAGAGCCCGGAAAAGCCGTCGATCAGCTCGCGCCCTTCCGTGTCCTTCAGGAAGACGCCCTTGGCGCTTTCGAGGATCGTCGCGCCGCGCGCCTCATGCCCGGCCCAGGACACGACCGGATGGATGAGATGCTCGCGATCGAGCTGGACGAGATTGTTGGCGCGCATGGCTCGGCTCCGGCGGAAAGGCCCCCGAGACTAGGGCCGGGCCGGCGGCAGGATCGACCGCCGGCGGGGCGGCCGGAAGCCGGCTCTCTCGTTTTCACGGGTCGGCGCGGCAGAAAATGACGATCGCTCAGGCGGCGAGGCCGCGCCGCGCGGCGACCTCCTCCAGCCAGCCGGGGCGCAGTTCCGGCACGGAGGCGAGAAGTTGCCGCGTATAGTCCGCCCGGGGCGCGGCGAGGACCGTCTCGGTCGGCCCGGTCTCGACGATCCGGCCCTGTTTCAGCACCAGGATCTCGTCCGACAAGGCCCGCACCACGCCGAGATCGTGGCTGATGAACAGATAGGAGACGGCGAGCTCGCGCTGGAGCTCGGCGAGAAGGTCGAGGATCGCCTCGCCCACCACCGTGTCGAGCGCCGAGGTCACCTCGTCGCAGAGGATGACTTCGGGATCGGCGGCAAGGGCGCGGGCGAGATTGGCGCGCTGCTTCTGGCCGCCGGACAGTTCGCGCGGCAGCCGGCCGGCGACGCTCGCCGGCAGCCGCACCCGGTCGAGCAGCATCGCGACGCGCCGCTCGCGCTCCCGCGCCGAGGCGGCGCGGCCGTAGAAGGCGAGCGGGCGGGCGAGGATCTCGCCGATCGTCCGGCCGGGATTGAGCGCCGTGTCGGCGTTCTGGAAGACGATCTGGACGCGGCGCAGGTCCTCGCGGGTGCGGGCGCCCAGCGCCGGGGCGAGCGCCCGGCCGGCGAGCCGCACCTCGCCGCGCGTCGGCGGCAGGATACCGGCGACGACGCGCGCCAGCGTCGACTTGCCGGAGCCCGATTCGCCGATGACGCCGAGCGTCCGGCCGCGCGCCAGGCGGAAGCCGACCTCTTCCAGCACGCGATATTTCGGCAGGCCGTCCCGGTCGCAGCGGCCGTAGCCGGCGAGGATGCCGGAGCCTTCGAGCAGGATCTCGCCGGCCGGGCGCGGCTCCGTCCCGCCGCGTCGGTCGGCGGGCGCGGCGGCGGCGAGGAGCTGGCGCGTATAGGGATGGCTCGGCGCCGCGATCATCCGCGCGACCTCGCCGGCCTCCTGGAGCTTGCCGCCCTTCAGCACGGCGATCCGGTCGGCGATCTGCGCGACGACCGCGAGGTCGTGGCTGACATAGATGCCGGTGATGCCGCGCTCGCGGATCGCCGCCTTGAAGGCGATCAGCACCTCGATCTGCGTCGTCACGTCGAGCGCCGTCGTCGGCTCGTCGAAGATGACGAGATCGGGGTCGTTGAGGAGCGCCATGGCGGCGAGAAGCCGCTGGAGCTGGCCTCCCGAGACCTGATGCGGATAGCGCTCGCCGATCGTCTCGGGATCGGGCAGGGCGAGCTCGGCGAAGAGCGCCTTGGCCTTGTCCCGCGCCGCCTCGGCCCGCATCGAGCCGTGGATCACGGCGCTCTCGATGACCTGCGCCATGATGGTGCGGCCGGGATTGAAGGCGGCCGCCGCGCTCTGGGCGATATAGGCGATGCGATTGCCGCGCAGGCGCCGCAGCTCGCCTTCCGGGCGCCCGACGATCTCCATGCCGAAGACGCGGATCGAGCCGGAATGGAGCCGGCAGCCAGGGCGGGCATAGCCCATGGTGGCAAGCGCGATCGTGGTCTTGCCGGAGCCCGATTCGCCGATCAGCGCCAGCACCTCGCCGCGCGCGATGGTGAAGTCGATATTCTCGACGATGGCCGTCTCGGTGCCGTCCGCGCCGGGCACGGTGACGCGCAGGCCGCGCACGTCCACCTTGTCGTCCTCGCGCGGCGCCATCATCGCGAGCCCTCCCCGTTCTTCGCCCGGAAGCGTTTCGGCAGGTTGTCGATCAGGAGATTGACGCCGATCGTCAGGATCGCGATGGCGAGCGCCGGCATGACGAGCGCCGGCGCGCCATAGGGCAGGCCGCCGATATTCTCGCGCACCAGCGAGCCCCAGTCGGCCTCCGGCGGCTGCACGCCGAGCCCGAGAAAGGACAGGCTCGACAGGAGCAGGACGACGAAGACGAAGCGCAGGCCGAAATCGGCGAGAAGCGGCCCCAGCATGTTGGGCATCACCTCGCGCGTCATGATGTAGAGGCGGCCCTCGCCGCGCGCCCTTGCGGCGAGGACGAAATCCTCGCGGGCGATGCCGACGGCGAGCGCGCGGGTGATGCGGAAGCAGCCGGGCAGATAGATGAAGCCGAGCACCGCGACGAGGATCGGCAGCGAGGAGCCGAGCCCGGCGACGAGGACGAGGGCCAGCATCTTCGACGGGATGGAGGTGAGGGCGTCGAGAAGGCGCGACAGGACGGCGTCCGGCCAGTCGCCGACGACGGCGGCGAAGAGGCCGAGCAGCGCGCCGGAGAGGCAGGCGAGGAGGGTGGCGAGAAGGGCGATGCCCACCGTGTAGCGCGCCCCGAGCAGGATGCGGCTCAGCATGTCGCGGCCGAGATAGTCGGTGCCGAGCGGGAAATCGGCGCGCATGGCGCCGAAGACGTCGAAATCGACGATCTCGCCGGCATCGTGCGGGGCGAGCCAGGGGCCGAGAACGGCCGCCGCGACGGCGACGAGGACGATGAGGAGGCCGAGCGCGCCCATGGCGTTGACGGGCGGGCGGCGGCGCGGGAGGGCTTGGCGCATCGGGCGGCTCAGGGATTTGGCGAGATCGCTCATGGATGACGCAGCCTCGGATTGGCGAGGATCGCGACGATGTCGGCGAGCGTCACGAGCAGGAGATAGACGGCGCAGAAGACGATGGCGCAGGCCTCCACCACCGGCATGTCGCGCATCGCGACGCTGTCGACCATCAGCTTGGCGATGCCGGGATAGTTGAAGATCGTCTCGACGATGACGACGCCGCCGAGCAGATAGGAAAGGCTGAGCGCCACGGCATTGGCGATGGCGCCGACCGAGTTCGGCAGCGCGTGGCGAAGGACGATGCGCGCCGGACCGGCGCCCTTCAGCATCGCCATCTCGACATAGGGGCTCTTCAGCGCCTCGATCATCGCCGCCCGCGTCATGCGCGCCATCTGCGCCACGACGACGAAGGACAGGCTGAGCACCGGCATCGCCACGGCCCGCAGGAACTGGAGCGGCGTCGCCGAGGCCGGCAGGAAGGAGAGCGCCGGCAGCCAGTGGAGATGCACGGCGAAGACGAGGACGGCGAGCGTCGCCACCAGGAATTCCGGCACCGAGACGACCGAGACGGTGAGGATCGCGACGATCCGGTCATAGGCGCTGCCACGCCAGACCGCCGAGGTGATGCCGAGAAGGAGCGCCAGCGGCACGGAGACCGCCGCGACGATGCCGGCCAGCGTCAGCGAGGCGGACAGGCGCGTCCAGATGAGGTTGCCGATCGGCTGGCGGCTGACGAGCGAGATGCCGGCATCGCCGGTGAGGAGGCCGCCGAGCCAGGACAGGAAGCGGCTCCAGGCCGGCGCATCGAGGCCGAGCGCGGCGCGCAGGCCCGCCACCGCCTCCGGCGTGGCGCTCTGGCCGAGCATCGCCTGGGCGACGTCGCCCGGCAGGAGCTGCGTCGCGGCGAAGACCACGACCGCGACGAAGAACAGGGTGCCGAGCGCGACGAGGAGCCGCCGCAGGACGAGCCGGACCATCGGATTGTGCATGGCGTCGCTCCTCGCGAGGGGCGCCACCCGCCGGGGCCGGCGGATGGCGAGGGTCGATCAGGCGTCGAGCCAGACATGCTCGCCGAAGGCATAGCCCATCAGCGGCCCGGTCGGCATCGGCTTCAGGCCCTTCAGCGTCTTCGCGTGGACGTCGATATTGGAGATGAAGGTCGGGATGATCACGCCGGACTCCTCCTGGATGAGGGCCTGGGCGTCGTGATACATCTGGCGGCGCTTCGCCTCGTCCGTCTCGGCGCGGGCGCCGACGACGAGCTGGTCGAAGCGCTCGTTCTTCCAGCGCGACTCGTTCCAGTCGGCATTGGAGAGATAGAACAGGCTGAGCAGCAGATCGGCGGTCGGGCGCGGATTGATGTTGCCGAAGCCGACCGGCGCCTTCATCCAGTAGTTCGACCAGTAGCCGTCGGACGGCACGCGCTGGATGTCGAGCGTGAGGCCGATCTTCTTGGCCTCCTGCTGCATCAGCGTCGCGATCTCGACCGAATTGTCGGCCGCCGGCGAGGCGACGACCGGGATGGTCTGGCCGAGGACGCCGGCCTTGCCGAAGTGGAACTTCGCCTTGTCGAGATCGAAGGGGCGCTGCGGCAGGTCGGCATGGAAGCGGTTCGAGGCCGGGATCGGCTGGTCGTTGGCGATCTCGGCATAGCCGCGATAGATCGCCGAGCGGATGAGATCGCGGTTCATCAGATATTTCATGCCGAGCACGAAATCCGGATTCTTGCCCGGGCCGTCGTCCAGCCGCAGGATGAGATTGGTGTAGTTGCCGGCGCTGGTCTGCAGCACCTCGAAGCCGCCGGAGCCCTCCAGGACGTTCAGCGAGCGCGGATTGATGGTGGAGGCGAGCTGCACGTCGCCCGACATCAGCGCGTTGACGCGGGCCTGCTCGTCGGCGAGGCCGAAGAACTCGATCTGGTCGAGATGCGGGCCGCCATTGCGCCAGTAGTTGTCGTTGCGCGTGACGAGCGTGCGCACGCCCGGCTGGAACTCGGCCAGCTTGAACGGGCCGGTGCCGATGCCCTTCGAGAAGTCCTCCGTGCCCTTCGGCACGATCAGGAACTGGCTGGTGCCGAGGATGGCGGGGAAGTCGGCATTCGGGCCGGTCAGCGCGATCGTCACCTCCTGGCCCGAGCCCGAGATCTCGGCCATCTGCGCGGCGAGCTTGGCGCCCTTGGAGCCGACGGCCGGATCGAGATGGCGCTTCAGCGAGAAGACGACGTCCTCGGCGGTCAGCGCCTTGCCGTCATGGAAGGTGACGCCCTTCCGCAGCTTGAAGATCCAGGTCTTGGCGTCCTTGGTCTCGACCGTCTCGGCAAGCTCGGGCACCGGCGCGCCGGTCTCGTCGATGCGGGTGAGGCCGTTATAGAGGAAGTTGCAGCGCACGTAGTCGGAGGCGTTGGAGCTCTTGGCCGGGTCCAGCATGTCGGCGCTGGAGGCGGCGTAGCTCGCGACGCGGATCGAGCCGCCCTTCTTCGGCTCGGCGGCGAAGGCGCGCGTCGCGCCGGACAGGACCGAGCCGCCGAGCGCCGCGCTCATGCCGGCGAGACCGAGGAGCTTCAGGATGTCGCGCCGCTGCGCGCCGCGCCGCAGGGCGTCGAGGACGAAATGGCGGTCGCCGGACGGCAGCGCCTCGAATGCGGAATCGGAGAGCTTCGGCATGCGTTCGACCTTCGGGTTCGCGGGATGTCGGCCACGGGGGGCGGCGGGATGGCCGGATCGCGGGATCGGCCGGGCATGTCGCGGATGCTGCGGCGCCGCATTCTTCGGCAGATTGGCGGCGGCACAAACAATCAGCACCAAACGGTTCTGATTGTCAACAATCATAATCGACGGTAATTTGGCCTCTGCTCGGCCCCGCGGCCGACCGGCCCTCGGGCCGGACCCGGCGCCGCCGCCATTTCTCGTGTGACTGGAAGCCCTTGCCATGGATCTCTCGCCGGCCGACCTTCTGGCGCGTCTCGTCGCCTTTCCCTCGGTCTGCCGCCGGCCGAACGGCGAGATCGTCGCTTTCGCGAAAGATCGGCTCGAAGCGCTCGGCGCGGCGGTGACGGTGCTGCCGGGCCCCGAGGGCGACCGGGCGAATCTCTTCGCGAGCTTCGGCCCTCGCGACCGGCCGGGCTATGTCCTGTCCGGCCATCTCGACGTGGTGCCCGCCGATCAGGACGGCTGGACCGGCGATCCCTTCACGCTGCGCCGGCGGGACGGCCGGCTGATCGGGCGCGGCGCCTGCGACATGAAGGGCTTCGTCGCCACCGTCCTGTCGGCGCTGGCGGCCCTGCCGGCGGATCTCGAACGGCCGCTCCACGTGGCGCTGTCCTATGACGAGGAGATCGGCTGCGTCGGCGTGCGGCACCTTCTCGCCCGCCTGCCGGATCTCTGCGCTCCGCCGCTCGGCGCGATCATCGGCGAGCCGTCGGAGCTGCGTCCGGTGTTGCGCCACAAGGGCAAGGTCGCCGGGAAGATCACGCTGCGGGGGCGCGCCGGCCATTCCTCGCGGCCCGATCTCGCCGAGAACGCCATCCATCTCGCGGCCGAGGCGGTGCTCGCCATCCGCGACCTCCATGCGCGTTTCGCGGCCGACGGCCCGTTCCACCACGACTTCGCGCCGCCCGTCTCGACGCTCCAGGTCGGGATCATCGCCGGCGGCAGCGGCGTCAATATCGTGCCGGACGCCTGCCGCCTCGACTGGGAGGCGCGGGCGGTGCCGGGCGTCGATCCGGCCGCGATCGAAGCCCAAGTCGAGGCGGCGGTCGCCGGCATCGTCGCGGGGCGCGACCTCGCCTCGGCCGAATGCGAGACGCTCGCCGCCTATCCGGCGCTCGACCTGCCGGGCGGATCGGACCTCGCCCGGCTCGTCGCCGATCTCGCCGGCCACGCGCCGGAAGGCGCCGTCAGCTACGGCACCGAGGCCGGCCTGTTCCAAGCGGCTGGCATTCCCGCGATCATCTGCGGTCCCGGCTCGATCGCCGAGGCGCATCGGCCGGACGAATCGATCGCCGAGGCCGAGCTCGCCGAATGCCGCGCCCTGCTGCTGCGCCTCTTCGACCGGCTGACATGATCCAAACCAAGGTCGGCATTATTATTGTTGACAATTATACGATCATCCCGATGATGCGGGGGAAAGGCGGCGCGGGCGGGCATGGCCCGTCCCGGCGCGCCCCGTCTCACAGGCCGATCCCATGAAGCTCGCATCCTATTGGCTGGACACGGCGCCGCCCTTCACGCTCGGCGCCGAGGGGCCGGTCGACGGCCGTTTCGACGTGGCGGTGGTCGGCGGCGGCTTCACCGGCCTGTCGGCGGCCCTGTCGCTGGCGCGCAAGGGCGCGCGCGTCGCCCTTCTCGAAGCCGCCGAGATCGGCGGGGCCGCCTCCGGGCGCAATGGCGGCCAGTGCAACAACGGCTTCGCGCTCGACTTTCGCGGCGCGGCCGCGACGCTGGGGCCTGAGCGCGCCACCGCGCTCTACCGCGCCTATGACGCGGCGGTCGACACGGTGGAGCGTCTCGTCGCCGAGGAGGGAATCGACTGCGACTTCCGCCGCGCCGGCAAGCTGAAGCTCGCCGCCAAGCCCGAGCATTTCGACAAGCTGCGGCGCACCTTCGAGGCCGTCTCGGCCGCCGCCGATCCCGACACGATGCTGGTGACGCGCCAGGATCTCTCCGCCGAGATCGGCTCGGACGCCTTTCATGGCGGGCTCGTCTACAAGAAGAGCGCCGGCCTTCATGTCGGCCGGTTCGCGCGCGGCCTCGCCACGGCGGCCGCGCAGCGCGGCGCGGCGATCTTCGAGCGCGCGCCGGTGACGGGGCTGAAGCGGATCGTCGGCGGCGCCCACGAGGTGACGACGCCGCGCGGCCGGCTGCTGGCGGGGCAGGTGCTGCTCGCGACCGGCACGTCCGGCATCGGCCCGCTCGGCTGGATCCGCCGGCGCATCGTGCCGATCGGCTCCTTCATCATCGTCACCGAACCGCTCGCACCGGAGGTGATCGCCCGCCTGATGCCCACCCGGCGCATGGCGACCGATTCCAAGAATGTCGGCACCTATTTCCGCATCACGCCGGACGACCGCCTGCTCTTCGGCGGCCGGGCGCGCTTCGCCGTGTCCAACCCCCTGTCCGACCAGAAGAGCGGCCGCATCCTGCGAAAGAAGCTCGGCGAGGTCTTTCCCGAACTCGCCGGGGCGCGCATCGACTATTGCTGGGGCGGCGTCGTCGACATGACCTCCGACCGCCTGCCGCGCGCTGGCGAGCGCGATGGCCTGTTCTATTCGATGGGCTATAGCGGCCACGGCACCCAGATGGCGACGCATATGGGAACGGTGATGGCCGAGGTGCTGGACGGCCGGGCCGAGCGCAATCCCTTCGCTGGGCTCGAATGGAAGGCGATTCCCGGCCATTTCGGCCCGCCCTGGTTCCTGCCCTTCATCGGCGCCTACTATCGCCTTCAGGATGTCCTGCATTAGGATTGTCGACGACAGGACGGAACGAGCGCACCATGCCCGACAGAGACACGGCCGGTAAGGGCCTCGCGCCGAAGCGCATCGTGCGGACGACGCTGTCCGGGCAGATCGCGCAGCAGATCCGCGGCGCCATTCTCGACGGCACCTTTCCCCTCGGCTCGCAGCTGAACGAGATGGAGCTGGCGAATGGCTACGGCGTCAGCCGGGGACCGGTGCGCGAGGCCCTGCAACGCCTGATCCAGGAAGGGCTGCTGCGCTCCGAGCCGCATCGCGGCGTCTTCGTGCCCGAACTCTCGCCGGCCGATCTTCTCGACATCTATTTCGTGCGCAAGTCCCTGGAGCTCCTGGCCATGCGCCGGGTGATGGGCAAGCCGGACCGCGCGTCGGTGGTCGCGGATCTCGGCGCCATCGTGAAGGAGATGACGCTCGCGGCCGGGCGCGGGGACTGGCCGAGCGTCGCCGATCTCGACATGCGCTTCCACCGCCGGATCGTCGACGAGGCCGGCAGCGAGCGGCTGTCGCGCTCCTTCGCCACGCTCCAGGCCGAGACGCGGCTCTGCCTCCAGATGCTGATGGGCGGCTATCGCGAGAACGCGGCGCTCCTCGACGAGCACGACCTTCTCGCCCGGCTGATCGCGGCGGGCGAGGCCGAGCCGGCGCTCGCCGAGCTGGACCGCCATTTCGGCGATCCGGTGCGCACGCTGGAAAAGGCCAATGCCCTGCGCAAGAAGCAGGAGATGGAGCCGGCCTGACGGCGCGCCGCCTCAATAGCCCTGGCGGCGATCGACCCGGTTCGGAATCGGCCGGCCGGCGCGATGGGCGCGGATACCGGCGATCACCTGCCGCGCCGCGCTTTCGGGATGGGTGGCGCTTGCCACATGCGGCGTCGCGATCACGGCGGGATGGGCGAGGAGCGGATGGTCGGGCGGCGGCGGCTCGGGCGAGAGGACGTCGAGCACGGCGGCCGCGATCCGTCCCTCCGCCAGCGCCGCGAGGAGATCAGCCTCGACGAGATGCCCGCCCCGGGCGGCGTTGACGAGACCGGCGCCGCGCGGCAGCGCCGCGAAGGTCGAAGCGTTCAGGATGCCGCGCGTCTCCTCCGTCAGGGGCAGGAGGCAGACGAGGATGTCGGTCTCGGCGAGGAAGGCGGCGAGCTCCGCCGGGCCGGCGAAGCAGTCGACGCCCGGAATGGCCTTCGGCGAGGCGCTCCAGCCCCGCAAGGGGAAGCCGAAGGGCCGCAGCGCCTCGAGGCCGGCGCGTCCCATCTCGCCGAGCCCCATCACTCCGACCCTGCGGTTCGCGGCGAGCGCGAGGGGCCGCGCCTGCCAGCGGCCCGCCGCCTGGTCGGTGCGGTAGGCCGGCCAGTCGCGATGCAGCGCGAGAACGGCGAGGACGACATATTCGGCCATGGAGCGCGCCAGCGCCGGATCGACCATCCGCACCAGCGCGACGCTGTCCGGCAGGCCGGCGAGCGGCATGTGGTCGATGCCGGCGCCGATGCAGAACAGCGCCTCCAGCCTCGGCAGGGCGCGGGGCAGTTCGTCCGGCGGCGTCCAGGCGACGAGATAGGAGGCCGCCGCCGCACGGGCGTCGCCGGCCGCCCAGTCGAGAAGTTCGAGCTCCGGCGCCTCGCGCGCGAAGACCTCGTGCCAGACGGCGCCGCGCCGGGGATCGGACTTGTAGGCGACGATCGGGCGCGTCATGCGGCCTGTCCTTGCGCGAAGCGGGAGATGGCATAGGGCGCGATCGGCGTCGAGGTGGCGCCGGTCGCGATCAGCTCGGCCATCACCTCGCCGACGCCGGGGCCGATCTGGAACCCGGCGCCGCAGAAGCCGAAGGCGTAGAAGAGGCCCGGCACCCGCCCGCTCGGCCCCATGATCGGCACGTCGTCGGGCAGGTAGCTCTCGACGCCGCTCCAGCTGCGGATGATGTTGACGGCGGCAAGGCCCGGCATCACCCGGCGCATCTGCGCGAACTGGCCGAGAATGTTCTCGGGCAGGACGGCGGCGCGGTTCGTCTCGTTCGAGGCCGGGCCGCGCGTCGAGCCGCCATAGACGATGTTGCCGCGCTTGACCTGCCGGAAATAGACCGTCTCGAAGACATGCGGCGTCGAGACGCCGAAGGTCGGGCCAAGGCGATAGGGCAGGGGCTCCGTCACCGCCATCTGCGGCCCGTGGACCGAAAGCGGCACGCTCTCGCCGAAGGCTTCGGCGAGACGGCCGCCCCAGGCGCCGGCCGTGACGAGGACGACCGGGGCGCGGAACGTGCCCTTCTCCCGTGTCTCCACCTCGAAATCCTCGCCCGTCTTCGCGATCGAGAGGACCTCGCAGCCCTCCTCGACCCGCGCGCCGTCCCGCGCGGCGGCGCGGCCGAAGGCGGGCGCGGCGAGGCGTGGATTGGCATGCCCGTCGACCGGCGCGAGGCAGCCCGCCACCACCTCGCGTCCGAGATAGGGATAGCGGTCGCGCAGCGCGTTGGCACTGATCATCTCCAGCTCCAGGCCGAGCGGCGCGGCGTCCCGCGCATAGGCTTCCAGCTTCTCGGCCTGCGCCGCCGCATAGGCGACGCGCAGATGGCCGGAAGGGACGAATTCGCAGTCCTCGCCGATCAGCTCCGGCAGGCGCCCCCAGATGGCCCGCGCCCGGTTGGCCAGCGGCAGCTGGTGCAGATAGCGGCCCTGGCGCCGGACATTGCCGAAATTCGTGCCGCTCGCCTGCTGGCCGGTGAGGCCGCGTTCGAGCAGCGCGACGGACAGGCCGCGACGGCGCAGGAAGAAGGCGGAGGCGCAGCCCATGATGCCGCCGCCGACCACGACGACGTCGAAACCCCGGCTCATGGCGCGTCTCCCGCGACGGTGGCGATGGACAAGGGCTTCACCGGCGCTTGGCCGCGCAGCCGTCCGGCGGCGTCCAGCGCGCCGCCCGTCGCCTCGGCGAGGATCTCGGCGGCGGCCTGGCCGCAGAAGCGGCCCTGGCAGCGGCCCATGCCGACGCGCGACAGGGCCTTCGCCCGGTTCAGCTCCGGCGCGCCCTTGGCGCGGGCCGCCTCCCGCAGCTCCCCGGCGGTGATCGCCTCGCAGCGGCAGAGCAGCGTGTCGTCGGCGATGCCGCGCGCCAGATGCGCCGGCCAGGGAAAGGCCTCCGCCAGCCCGTCGCGGAACCGCGCCATTTTCCGCATGACGCGGCGGGCGGCCCGGACCTCCGCCTCCGGCGGCGCGCGGCCGAGATCGGCGAGAAGCGCCAGCGCCGCGAGGCGCCCCGCCGTTTCGGCCGCGTCGGCGCCGAGAATGCGGATGCCGTCGCCCGCGAGATAGACGCCCTCCCGCGGGCTGCGCCCGTCCTCGTCCACCTCCGGGCGCCAGCTCCGCGTCGCCGCGTCGAAGGTGAAGGGGCAGCCGGCGAGATCGGCGAGCTGCGTCTCGGAGCGCAGGTGGAAGCCGAGCCCGACGGCATCGGCCTCCGTCACCCGTTCGCGCCCGGCTTTGTCGCGCCAACGCAGGCGCTCGACGCCCTCCGCGCCCTCGATGGCGAGCGGCGTCACGCCATGGGCGACGGGAATGCCCTTCGCCGCCAGCGCCGCGCGGAAATAGAGCCCGCGCGCCAGGAATTCCGGCCGGATGGCGAGCTTCGGCAGCGCCCGGATCTGCCCGGCGAAGGGGGCGGTGTCGAGCACCGCCGCGACGCCCGCGCCCGCCGCCGCATATTGGAAGGCGACGAGATAGAGAAGCGGTCCGGTGCCGAGGAAGACGGTGCGGGTGCCGATGGCGCAGCCCTGCGCCTTCAGCGCGATCTGCGCGCCGCCGAGCGTGTAGCAGCCGGGCTTCGTCCAGCCGGCGACGGGCAGGAGCCGGTCGGTCGCGCCGGTGGCGAGCACCAGCGCGTCGAAGGGCAGCGCCTCGGACAGGCCGTCGCGCGCGACATGCAGCACCTTGTCCCGGAGGTTCCAGGCGAGCGTCTCGGGGCGATGGTCGATCCGGCCGGAAAGCGCCGCGAAGCTCGCATGCAGCGCCTCGGCGCGGCCGGCGTCGAAGCCATAGAGCGCGCGGTGATCGCGGGCGTGCTCCTCCGGCGGGCGGCGATAGATTTGGCCGCCGGCGCGGGGCGCCTCGTCGATGACGGTCGGACGCAGCCCCGCCGCCGCCAGCCGCTCGGCGGCGCGGATGCCCGCCGGCCCGGCGCCGACGACGACGACCTTCGGCGCGCTCATGCCGGCAGCGGCCATGCCGCCTCCGAGGGAAGGGTGGTGGAAACGCGCATGCCGTTCTCGGCGCGCGTGGTGCAGGCGCGCAGCCGCTGGCCTTCCGGCGTCCACATCCAGCAGTCCTGGCAGGCGCCCATCAGGCAGAAGCCGGCGCGCGGGCCGTCGCCGAACTCGGACTGGCGCAGCGCGCCGCCCGACAGAAGCACCGCCACCATCAGCGTGTCGCCCTCCAGCGCGGCGACCGGGCGGCCGTCCACCTCGATCGCGATGGCGCGCCGTCCGGTCTCCTTCAGGCGGCGGAAACGGGGTCTCGTCACGTCGGATGCCTCACCGTTGCGTCGCCCGCGACTCTAGCCGGGACCGGCGGCACATCCTGCCGAAAGGGTCGCGGCGAACGACAGGATCGGCCTGCCGGAGGGGCTGGATCCGGCGTCAACCGCGCGTCGCGCCGGCTAGTCTTCTCTTCGGCGGGCGGGTTCGTCCCGCCGCGAGAGCCCCGGAGATTGCGATGGCCGCCTTCCGCCCGAAGTTCATCACCTTCGACTGCTATGGCACGCTGATCTATTTCGAGATGGCGCCCGTCGCCCGCCGCCTCTATGCCGGGCGCGTGCCGGCCGAGCGGATGGACGCCTTCATCGCCGACTTCTCGTCCTTCCGCCTGGACGAGGTGCTGGGCGCCTGGCAGCCCTACAAGGATGTCGTCGCCAACGCGCTGATCCGCAGCTGCAAACTGCACGGCATCGACTATCGCGACAGCGACGCCGAGGCGGTCTATGCCGCCGTGCCGACCTGGGGGCCGCATCCCGACGTGGTGGCGCCGCTGACGCGCGTCGCCCGGGAGATCCCGATCGTCGGCCTCACCAATTCGATGATCGATCTCATCCCGCCCTCGATCGAGAAGCTCGAGGCGCCGTTCCACAAGGTGATCACGGCGGAGGAGACCGGCGCCTACAAGCCGCGCATGCGGGGCTTCGAATATATGCTGGACGTGCTCGGCGCGCGGCCGGAGGAGGTGATGCACTGCTCCTCCTCCTTCCGCTACGACCTGATGACGGCGCATGACATGCATTTCGGCGCCCGCGTCTTCGTCAACCGCCGCCACGAGCCCTCCAATCCCACCTATTCGACGCATGAGATCGCCGATCTCGGCGGCCTGCCGGGGCTCGTCGGCCTGTGAGCGCGCTGCCGCGCGCCGTCGCCCTCCGCACCTTCCACGATCTTAGCGCCTTCGCGGCCGATCCCGAGGCCGGGACCGCCGCGCTGGAGGGCGCCGGCGCCGGGGGCGCCTGGACCTTTTCGCGGCGCTTCCTGCCGCTGGCCCCCGGCCCGGTGACGGTGGCCGCCCTGTCGCTCGCCGTCGACGGCGGCCATGTCGAGGCGCTGCCCGCCGACGAATTCGTCCTCGTCCTGTCCGGCGCGATCGCCGTGACCCGGCCGGACGGCGCGGAGCGGCGCTTCGCCGCCGGCGAGAGCTTCGTGCTTGCGAAGGGCCTGTCCTTCGCCTGGCGGGTGGACGGCGCGGCGCGGCTCGTCGTCATGACCTATGCGGCGCCGGGGGCGTCCGGCGCGGCCCTCGTGCCGATCGACCTCGAAGCCGAACTCGCCCCGTCCGGCGCGCCGCTCGCCGAACTTCTCGTCGGCGAGACCCCGTCCTGCCGCAACCATACGGATTACCGCTCCGCCGACGGCGAATTCGTCTGCGGGGTCTGGGATTCGACGCCCTATCACCGCCGCCCGATGCTCTATCGCCATGTGGAGCTGATGCATCTCCTCGCCGGCTCCGTGACCTTCGTCGACGAGGCGGGGCGCGAGGCGAGTTTCGCGACGGGCGACACCTTCCTGGTCGAGGCCGGCGCCACCTGTTCCTGGGAAAGCCGGGAGCATGTCGCCAAGGTCTATGCCATCCACCGTCCGGCCTGACCGGCGGATCGCCATCGAACGGAACCCATCCATGAGCCGCATCACCATCGTCGGGGGAGGCATCGTCGGCCTGTCCGTCGCGCGCGCCATGCTGAAGCGCGGGCACGAGGTCCATGTCCTCGACCAGGGGCCGATCCCCAATCCGCGCGGCGCCTCGGTCGACCGGCACCGCATGATCCGGCCGCATTACGGCGACGCCACCGGCTATGCCCGCATGGTGGCGCCCGCCTTCGCCGCCTGGGACCGGCTCTGGGACGATCTCGGCGCCGCGCATTTCGAGAATACCGGCGCGGTCGCCATCTCGCTGGAGCCGGGCGACTATGCCGACAGGACCCTGGCGAGCTTTCGCGCCGCCGGCCTGCCGCACGAGGTGGTGGAGGGCGCGGCGCTGGCGCGGCTGATGCCGCATCTCGACCTGCCGGACGGCGCTTTCGGCGTCCTCGCCGAGCCGGCCGGGCCGCTCTTCGCCGACCGGATCGTCGCCGAGCTCGCCGACTGGCTGCGCGTCAAGGGCGCGCGGCTGGAGGAGAATTGCCGCGTCGCCCGCGTCGATCCGGCGCGCGGCCTCGCCTGGCGCGCCGACGGCAGCGAGATCGCCGCCGACCATCTCCTCGTCGCGGCCGGCGCCTGGCTGCCCGGCCTGATGCCGGAGGCCTATGGCGAAGCCCCGGCCTATCGACAGGCGCTGCTCTATCTCGATCCGCCCGCCGCCTATGCCGAGGCCTGGCGCGCCGCGCCGCCGATCGTCACGCTCGGCGACCATACCGGCTATTCGCTGCCCGACCGGCGCGGCGCCGGCCTGAAGATCGGCTACAGCGCCCATCGCCGCCGGGCGCGGCCGGATGTCGAGGGCTTCGAGGCGGATTTCGCGGCGGAATCGCGGGCGATCCTCGCGCCCTTCGCGCCCTATTTCCGGCAGGCCGAGGCCTACCGCCCGCTCCGCCTCCAACTCGGCTATTACGTGCTGGCGCCGGAGCGCCGCTTCCGCCTGGAGGCGGCCGGGCAGGGCCTCGTCGTCACCGATTGCGACGGGCAGATGTTCAAGTTCGGACCGCTTCTCGGCGAGCGCATCGCCGGCCTCTTCGCCGGCGAGGAGAACGCGGCGGACGTGACGCGCTGGGCGGCGGGATATTGACCATGGCGCAATCCTTCGATCCCGCCGGCGTCCGCCTGCCGAACGGCCATTTCATCGGCGGCCGGCTCGTCGCCGAGGGCGCGGCGACGCTGACCGTCCGCCGCCCTTCCGACGAGGCGGCGATCGCCGAGCTTCCCGTCGCCGGTGCCGCGCTGGTGGACCGCGCCGTCGCGGACGCGGCGCGGGCGCAGGCGGAGAGCGGCTGGGGCCGGATGGCGCCGCGCGAGCGGGCGCGCCTCCTCCAACGCTTCGCCGACCGCATCGAGGCGGAGGGCGAGGCGCTCGGCCGCGTCGAGGCCGTCGCCTCCACCCGGCCGATCGCGGCCGCCATGGCCTATGACGTGCCGGCGACGGCGGAGGCCTTCCGCTTCTTCGCCGAATATGCCGACAAGGCGGGCGGCGAGGTCGCGGCGACGCGGGCCGACCATCTCGGCCTCGTCGTCGCCGAGCCCTATGGCGTCTGCGCGGCGGTGACGCCCTGGAACTTCCCGCTCTCCATGGTGTCGTGGAAGGCGGGGGCGGCGCTCGCCGCCGGCAATGCCGTGGTGGTGAAGCCGTCCGAGCTGACGCCCTTCTCCACCGTCCGCCTCGCCGAACTCGCCGTGGAGGCGGGCCTGCCGGAAGGCCTTCTCAACGTCGTCCAGGGCGACGGGCGCCGGACGGGCGACGCGCTCTGCCGCCATCCGCTCGTCGCCAAGATCTCCTTCACCGGCTCGACCGCGACCGGCGCCGCGATCATGGCGGCAAGCGCCGCCTCAGGGATCAAGCCGGTGACGCTGGAGCTCGGCGGCAAGAGCCCGCAGCTCGTCTTCGCCGACATTCCCGATGTCGAGCGGACGGCCGGCCATGTCGCCGGCTCG
Organism: Aureimonas endophytica; assembly: GCF_014642635.1. Lineage (GTDB taxonomy): Bacteria > Pseudomonadota > Alphaproteobacteria > Rhizobiales > Rhizobiaceae > Plantimonas > Plantimonas endophytica. The sequence goes on along the minus strand of NZ_BMIQ01000005.1, from coordinate 26,609 downwards.
ATCCTCTACAATGCCGGCCAGGTCTGCGTCGCCGGTTCGCGGCTCGTGGTCGAGAAGGGGGTGGAGGCGCCGCTTCTCGACGCGCTCGCGGCCCGCTTCGCGGCCGTCGCGCCGGGCGAGACCTGGGACGCGGCGACGACATTCGCGCCGATCGTCTCGCGCCGGCAGATGGAGCGGATCGACGATATCGTGCGGCGCAGCGTCGCCAGGGGCGCGAGGGTGCTGGTCGGCGGGGCGCCGATGGCGCGGAATGCCGGCGCCTTCTACCAGCCGACCATCCTTGTGGACGTCACGCCCGACATGCCGGCGGCGCGCGAGGAGATCTTCGGCCCCGTCCTCACCGTCCAGAGCTTCACGACGGAGGAGGAGGGCATCGCCCTTGCCGATCATCCCGACTACGGGCTTGCGGCCGGCATCCATACCGGCGACATCGGCAAGGCGATGCGGGCGATGCGGCGTCTCCAGGCCGGCACGGTCTGGATCAACCGCTACGGCCGCACCGGCGACTTCGTCCTGCCGACCGGCGGCTACAAGCGTTCCGGCATCGGCAAGGATCTCGGCCGGGCGGCCTTCGAGGCCAACCAGCGCCACAAGAGCGTTCTCATCGAATTCTGAGCCGGGCGGCCGGGGAGAGACATGACATGGCAGGTTCGACCATCGAACTGAACCGGCTGCGGGCGATGGAGCCGGGCGATATCGATGCCGTCCACGCGCTTTCGGTGGAGGTGCGCTGGCCGCACCGGCCGGACGACTGGCGTTTCGTCCTGGAGATCGGCCACGGTCTCGTCGCCACCGACGAGGGCGGGCGGGTGATGGGCTCGGCCATGTGGTGGCCCTTCGGCGAGGATCTGGCGACGATCGGCATGGTCATCGTCTCGCCGCGCCTCCAGGGGCGCGGCACCGGACGGCGCCTGATGCGCGAGATCTTCGCGGCGGCGGGCACGCGCACCATCCGCCTCGTCGCGACGGCCGCCGGCCAGCGGCTCTACGAATCGGAAGGCTTCCGCGCCAGCCAGACGATCACGCAATATCAGGGTCTCGCCGAACCGCCGTCCCTGCCGGAGGATCCGCGCGTCCGCCCGGCCGAGGAGGCGGACTGGGCGGCGATCGCGCGGCTCGACGCGGAGGCGATCGGCGGCGACCGCGCGCGCATGCTGGCGGAGCTGAAGCGCGTCGGCAGCGCCGTGGTGCTGGGCGCGCCCGGCGCGGCGCCGGATGGCTTCGCGATCTGCCGGCCCTTCGGCCGGGGCCGCGTCATCGGCCCGATCGTGGCGCGGGCGCCCGAGGACGCCATCGCGCTCGCCGCCTTCTTCATGCGCGCGCATGAAGCCATGTTCCTGCGCGTCGACACGCCCGAGCGCGAGGGCGCCTTCGTCGATTTCGTGGAGGCCTGCGGCCTCGCGCAGGTCGATCGGGTCGTCCAGATGACGCGCGGCACGCCGCCGGCGACCGGCCCGGCCCGGACCTTCGGGCTGACCAACCAGGCGCTCGGCTGAGACCGTACCGCCCTCACGGCGCGGACTGCGCCGCCGGCCGCCGGCCTCTCCTCCCGAAGCGGACGGAGAGGCGGCGCCTCACCCCCGCATGATTGCGTCGAGTTCCCGATAGACGCTCTCGTTGCCGGCGACGATCGGGTTGCCCTTGTGCAGCCCGTCATTCGCCAGGAAGTCGTTGGTGACGAGGCCGGCGGCGCGGATGACGGCGATGGCGCCGAGGCAGTCCCAGGAATTGATGTGCTGTTCCATGTAGCCGAGGAGCCGGCCGCAGGCGACGTCGCAGAGCATCAGCGCGCCCGAGCCGTCGCGATAGAAGACGCCGCCGGCCTTCAGCAGCCGCTCGAAGGGCGGCAGGAACTGGTCCGGCGGCACGCGCATCGAATAGCCGGTGGCGGTGATGCCCTCCCGCACCGAGCGGCCGGGATGGCGCTCGACGGGGGCGCCGTTGAGCGTCGCCGGAAAGCCGATGCCGCCGGCGAAGAGCTCGCCGCGCGCCGGGGCGTTCACCATGCCGAAGCGCAGCTCGTCCCCTTGCACGAAGGCGATCGAGACGCACCAGCTGGCGAGACCGGAGACGAAGGGCTGCGTGCCGTCGATCGGATCGACCACCCAGATGCCCTGGCCGGGCTCGTAGGCCGAGAGGCCCGTCTCCTCGCCGAGAAAGGCGTCCTCCGGGAAGGCCTCGGCGAGCCGGGCGCGGATCAGCGTCTCGGTCTCGACATCGGCCTCGCTCGCCATGTCCTGGAGGCCCTTCTCGCGGATCGTCAGTTCGCCGCGCGAACGGGCATAGCCGAGCGCCAGATCGCCCGCCTCGCGGACGAGCTTAAGGCCGAATTCGTAGCGCGCGGCGATCGCGTCGCGGTCCATGCTGGTTCCTTCCGGTTTCACGTCTCGCGCCACAGCCAGGCCGCGCCGCGCACGCCGCTGGAATCGCCATGCGCCGCGCGGCGGATCGGCGTATGGAAGACGGTGGAGAAGGTGCGCTTGGCGAGCGCCGGCGGCAGGTCCGTATAGAGCTCGTCGACATTCGACATGCCGCCGCCCATCACCAGGATGTCGGGATCGAGCGTGTTGACGACGGTGGCGAGGCCCCGCGCCACGCGATCGACATAGCGGTCCCAGAGGAGGCCCGACAGGCGGTCGCCGGCACGCTTCTGCGCCATGATCTCGGCCGCCTTCAGTTCGCGCCCGGTATGGCGCTCGTATTCCGCCTCGAAGGCGCGGCCCGAGGCCCAGGTCTCCAGGCAGCCGTGCCGGCCGCAATAGCAGGGCCGGCCGGGTAGTTCCGTGATGTCCGGGAAGGGCAGGGGATTGTGGCCCCATTCGCCGCCGCTGTTGTTCGGCCCGTGATGGGCCCGGCCGCCGACCGCGATGCCGGCGCCGATGCCGGAGCCGAGGATCACGGCGAAGACGACATTGTGACCCTGGCCCGCCCCGTCCACCGCCTCGGAGGCGGCGAAGCAGTCGGCGTCGTTCTCGACCCGGATCTCGCGGCCGAGCACGGCGCGCAGATCCGCCTCCACCGGCTTGCCGAGGATCCAGGTCGAGCTCGCGCCCTTGCCGAGCCGGCTTCGCGGCTCCAGCGAGCCGGGAATGCCGATGCCGAGCGAGCCCTTCCGGCCGGTCTCGGCCTCGAGGCCCGCCACCACCTCGGCCACGAGCCGCAGGCAGGCGTCGTAGTCGTGGCGCGGCGTGTCGCGGCGCAGCCGCAGGAGCTCGCGCCCGTCCGGCTCCATGGCGACACCCTCGATCTTGGTGCCGCCCCAGTCGATGCCGATCAGCATGTCCGTTCGTCGCCCGCGTCCCGTCTCACCAGCAGGTGAAGCCGCCATCCACCGGCACCACGGCGCCGGTCATCAGGCTGGCGGCGTCGGAAGCGAGGAAGAGCACCGCGCTCGCCACTTCCTCGGCCTGGCCCATGCGGCCCATCGGCGTGTCGTTCAGCCAGATCGGGATGCGGTCGCGATTGGCCGGATTGGCGTTCACCATCGGCGTCTCGATATAGGTCGGCGCCACCGCGTTCACCCGCACGCCATGCGGCGCCCATTCGGCCGCCATGGAATGGGTCATGTGATGCACGGCGGCCTTCGAGACGTTGTAGGGCGTCTGCGGCTGCGGCCGGTTGCAGATCGTGCCGGACATCGAGCCGAGATTGACGATGGCGCCGCGCCTGCCCGCGATCATGTGCCGGCCGAAGGCGCGCGAGCACCAGAAGACGCCGTTGACGTTGACGTTCATCATGCGCAGCCAGGCATCGTCCGTGACGTTCTCGGAGGGAACGCCGCTTTCGCCGATGCCGGCATTGTTGATGAGGATGGTCGCCGGCGTGCCGCGCGCGGCCAGCATGTCGGCGATCTCGTTCATCCGGGCGGAGGAGGTGACGTCGCCGACCAGCGCCTCGGCCTCGTAGCCCTTGGCGCGCAGCGCGTCGCGCCCCGCCTCGCCCGACTTCTCGTCCGGCTCGATCAGGACGAGCCGCGCGCCGGCCTCGCCGAGCGCCTCGGCGCAGGCGAGGCCGATGCCCCGCCCGCCGCCGGTAACGACGGCGAGCTCGCCATCGACGCGGAACCGCTTCAACTGCATGATATCCGTCTCCCTTGCCTGTGCCGCGCTCAGACGTCGAAGCCCGCCGGCAGGATCACGATGTCGCGCACCGTGACATTGCGCGGCCGCGTCAGCATGAAGATCACCGCCTCGCCGATCTCCTTGGCCTCCATCAGGTTGCCGGCGGCGATGGCGCGGTCGAGATTCTCCTTCGGCCAGTCCTGCACCAGCGCCGTCATCACCGGGCCGGGCGACACGGCGCCGACGCGCACGCCATGCTTGGCGAACTGGCGCCGCACGGTATGGACGAAGGCATAGACCGCGTTCTTCGACGCGGTATAGATCGGCTCCCAATGGATCGGCTCGTGGCCGGAGACCGAGCTGGTGACGATCACGTCGCCGGTCTTGCGCTCCACCATATGCGGCAGGACCGCGTGGACGGTGCGGAACACGGCGTTGACGTTGAGGCTCAGCATGCGGTCCCAGTCGTCGGGATGGCTGTCGAGCAGCTCGCCGCCGATATAGGAGCCGGCATTGGCGTGGAAGACGTCGAGCCGGCCCGCCTTTTCCAGGATGCGCGGCATCATCGTCGCGACGCTCGCCGGGTTCAGGAGATCGACCTCTAGCGGGATCGCCTTCGGCCCGAGCGAGGCGGCGAGGCTTTCGAGCTTGTCGGCGGCGCGATCCACCAGGAAGACCGTCGCGCCCTCGCGCAAGCAGGCCTCGGCGCAGGCGAGGCCGATGCCGGAGGCCGCGCCCGTGATGGCGACGACCTTGTCCGCCAGATGTTCCGTCATGTTCATCCTCCCTTCGTTTGCCGAGATGCGGGCCGCCCGGCGCTCTCCTCAAGGCGCCGGTGGCCGTCGTTCGCTTCGCGCTCAGCGCGTCGTGTAGCCGCCGTCGATCAGCAGCACCGAGCCGGTAACGTAGCTCGCCGCCGGCGAGCAGAGGAAGAGCACGCAGTTCGCGACTTCCTCCGCGCTGCCGTAGCGGCCCATCGGCGTGGCGTTGCGCCAGACCGGGTCCCATTCGGGATTGGTGAAGCCGCCGCGCGACATTTCGGTGTCGATATAGCCCGGCGCCACGGCGTTGACGCGGATATTCTCCGCCGCCACCTCGCTGGCGAGGCTCTTGGTCATCATGTGGACCGCCGCCTTCGAGCCGTTATAGGCGACCTGATGCTGGGGAATGTTGGTGGCGAAGCCCGACATCGAGCCGACATTCAGGATGACGCCCTCGCCCTGGCGCCGCATCGCCGGCAGGGCGGCGCGCGAGAAGCGGAAGACCTGGGCGACATTGGTCGACAGGATCAGCTCCAGCCGCTCGTCGTCGAAATCGGGCGTCTCGCCATGCGAGGCGACGCCGGCATTGTTCACGAGGATGTCGATGCGGCCGTATTTCTCGAGCGTGTGCCGCACCAGCCGCTCCGGCGTCGCGGGATCGGTGGCGTCGGCCGACACGAAATCGTAGTCGTAGCCCTTGCCCTTCAGCAGCGCGTCGGCCTCCGGATTGTCGCGCCGGGCCGTCAGCACCGATTTCGCGCCGGCCTCGCCGAAGATCTCGGCGACCGCCAGCCCGATGCCGCGATTGCCTCCGGTGATCAGCGCGACCTTGCCGTCGAGCCGGAATTGACCGAGCGACATGAGCTTCTCCTCCCTGTTCCCGTGACGGCACCGCCCCTCCCGAAGGCGGCGCCGGGGCGGACGGGACGCCTTTGCCCGGCCCCGTGGGGGACGAGGCGGCAAGATCCCTGTCCGACGCGGACGCGCGAAGGTCCGACTCGCTTTGTCTAACGGGAATTGTATCAAGGCGCAACATATTATGGGCGATGAGGGGCGGGGGATGAGGCGGGGCGGCGATGCCGTACGTCGCTTCGGATGCAGGACATGCGAGACCTGAAAGCTGCGTGATCTCCCCCCTCGAGGGGGAGATGGGCGGCAGCCCGGAGGGGGTGGCGAGCGCCAGCGAGGTCCCCCGTCTCCAACGCCGAGCCGATCGAAGGCTGACGCCTTCGCACCCCCCTCTGCCTGCCGGCATCTCCCCCTCAAGGGGGGAGATCGGGCTCAGGCGCGGATGTGGGTGCGCGGCATCAGGCAGGACCCCCTTCGCCGGGCGCCCGGCCTAGCCCGTCGCCGACAAAGCCGGCGGGTCTTCGGCGAAGCGTTGGCTTTCCATGGAGAGGTAGCGCTGGTGCATCATGCAGGCGGCGCCGTGGGCGGCGCCGAAGGCGGCGTCCTCGTAGACCTCGATGGAGGGCGTCGGAAAGGTCGCGGCCTGGAAGCGCTGGAGATGGGCGGCGACGCGGGCCGCGACCAGCGGATAGAGCGCCGCGACCGAGCCGCCGAGCACGACGCGGTCGGGATCGACGACGCGGCAGGCCTGGACGAGGCCGAAGGCCAGCGCCTTCGCCCATTCCTCGGCGATGGCGACGGCGCCCGGCACGCGGTCCCGCACCTCGGCCAGAAAGGCGGCGAAGCCGGCTTCCGCCTGGCCGGAGGCCTTGCGATGGGCGGCGATCAGCCCTTCGAGGCCGACGATCCGTTCCAGCGTGCGCCCCGGCTCGGCGCCGACGACCTGGAGATGGCCGATCTCGCCGGCCAGCCCGTGCGCGCCGCGCAGCAGCGTCCCGTCGACGATGATGCCGCCGCCGACGCCGCTTTCGAGGACGATGAACAGGGTGACCCCGGCAAGCGGCGACTTGCGCCCATAGGTCGCCCCGATGGCGAAGGCGTTGGCATCGTTCTCCGCCAGGACCGGCACGGCGATCGGCAGGGCGCCGCGCACGAGTTCGGCGGGATGGAGGTCGCGCCAGCCGAGGAGCGGCGCGACGCGCACGAAGCCGCTCTTGTCCATCTGCGCCGGCACGGAAACGCCGATGCCCTCGCAGCGCGACCAGCGCTCCTGCGGGATGGCCTGAAAGGCCTGGCGCACCGCCCGTTCTACCGCCGTCTCGACGCCGAGCGACGGCCCGTCCAGCGCCTCGACGCTGGTCGAGACGATGCGCGCGGCGAGATCCAGCTCGACGACGTTGATATGCTCGACGCCGATCTCGACGCCGAGAAAGAAGATCGCCTCCGGCACGAGCTGGACGAGGATGCCGGGCCGCCCGGCGCGGCGCGCCGATCCGGCGGGTTCCGGCTCGTCCTGCGCCGCCTCGCGCACCAGCCCGTCCTCGGTGAGGCCGGCGATGATATGGCCGGAGGAGGAACGGTTGAGGTTCAGCTTGCGGGCGAGCTCCGCCCGGCTGAGCGGGCCGAACTGGTGAAGCGCCCGCAGCGCCGCGACCTCGTTGCTCTGGCGCACGCGGCGCGGCGAGCTGGCGATCGAGGCGAGATCCTGCACGTCTGCGTCTCCATGTCCGCCGCGCGCCGTTCCGCAGCGAGGGACGAGGCCCGTGATACCGCCCGGGCGACGGGCCGGCAACTCCCGGCTGCCGAGCGGCGGGCTCTTGCGACAGGTGGCTTCCGATCGGCGCCACCGTCCGAGATGAGCTTGATCTCCCCCTTTGAGGGGGAGATGCCGGCAGGCAGAGGGGAGTGCGAAGGCGATAGCCTTCGAATGGCGCGGCGGTGGAGATGGGGGACCTCGCTGACGCTCGCCACCCCCTCTGGGCTGCCGCCCATCTCCCCCTCAGGGGGGGAGATCAGGCTAGTCGCGGACGGGGGAGGCTTCCCGGAACAGGTCCGTTCTTCCCGTCAGGGCCGCGCGTTCGTCGCCCGGCGGCGGGCGGCTTCGTCGCGCTTCAGGTCGATATAGGCCTTGGCGTGCCGGGCGAGCGGCTGGTTGTCGGTCCAGGTGTCGCGCCAGATGGCGCAGGCGAGCGAGAGGCCTTCGTCCACCACCGCGCTCGAGAAGGACTCGAAGGTGATGTCGCGCTGGTAGTCGATGTCGAGCAGCGCGTCGAAGATCAGGTCGAAGTCGATGACGCCGTCGCCGAGATAGCCGCGATTGCTCTCGCCGATGTGGAAATAGCCGATCTTGTCGCCGGCGAGCCGGATGGCGGCGGCGGGATTGGCCTCCTCGATATTCATGTGGAAGGTGTCGAGATGCAGCCGCACCGACGAGGAGCCGGTCGCCTCGACGAAGGCGAGGCCCTGCGCGGTGGTGTTGAGGAGATTGGTCTCGAAGCGGTTCACGACCTCGAGCACGATGTCGACGCCGGCCTCGTCGGCGACCGCGGCGGTCTTGGCGATGGCGCCGACGCTGTTCTCCCAGCCGCGCTTCGTCGGCATGGTCCGGTACTTGCCGTGCATCGAATAAAGGATGCCGCCGAGCTTCGAGCCGCCGATGTCGCGCACCGCCTTCACCGCGTCGGCGAGCAGCGCCTCGCCGCGCTTCACCGCTTCCGGGTCCTCGCTGGAGACGTCCGTCTCGGGCGTCAGGCCCATCGTCACCGCGATGTCGAGATCGAGCGACTTCGCGCGCTGCGCCAGCCGGTCGAGGTCGAACTTCTCCGGGCGCAAGTAAGCGAACTCGATCAGCCGGAAGCCGCATTCCGCGGACTTCTCCATCGCCGTTTCCAGTTCGGCCTGCGTGCCGCCGCCCGTCCAGACGAAGGAATGAATGCCCAGTCGACGCATCGCGATGGTCCTCCCGAACCGTTATTTTGTTTGTTGATGGTCGCAACAATCATCGAATCGCCGCCCTTGTCAAGCGTGGCGGCACGGATGGCCTTGGACTGCACGAATTCATAGCCGCGACGGTACGCGCCCCTGGGTAGCGGCGCTGGAAAGGCGTGTCTTGCGGCGGGTGCGAAGAGAAATATTGCAGCGCCGAAAGAGGTTTAGCCAGGAAAGAAACGTCCGGAGCCAAGCCCGCGCTGCGCGTCTATGCCGGATCGCGCGATCATCGTCCGCGCCGGGCACGGCCATCCTCCGTCGGCTGTGGCCGCCCTATGCCCATCATCGTTGCACAGGTGAATTCCCGAATTTGAATCTTGTCGCAACAAATGTTGTGCGGCCGGAAAAGATCGGCTAGGACTTGGGTCGAGGCCCCCGCCGCATGCGGGGAGGCCGGTCCGGCATCCTTGGAGGAGGAGCGGTCCGCGCTCGCAAGAGCCGGCCACCGGACGGGAAGGGTTCGATCCGCTTCGGATCGGCGGCTTTACGGGAGAACCAGCATGAGACGCGCATTGGGAGTGAGCATGGCCGCCCTGGTGGTGGGCCTGATGGCGGGCCTGGCGCCCGCCAAGGCGGATTTCTGGTCGGATGCGGGCGCCAAGTTCAAGGGCGTGACCCTGCACGGCGTCACCGAGAGCACGCCGCCCTCCAACTACATCAAGGACGTGCTCGCGCCGGAATTCGAAAAGAAGACCGGCATCAAGGTCGAGATCGAGACCACGTCCTGGGACCAGATGTACGACAAGGCCATCAAGGACATGGAGGCCAAGACCGGCATCTATGACATGGTCTATATCGAGCAGGACATCATCTACGCCTATCTCGCCCGCAACTTCCTGGTCGACATCACGAAGTCGCTGAAGGACGACCCGTCCCTGAAGGCGCCCGGCTACGACGAGTCGCATTTCACGACCTTCGCCAACTACTTCAAGGGCAAGGACGGCGATCTCTTCGGCGTGCCGATGGAAGCCTTCATCAAGATCTATCTCTACCGTAAGGATCTCTTCGACGATCCGGCGGTGAAGGAGGCCTTCAAGAAGGAGACGGGCAAGGATCTGGCGCCGGCCAAGACCCACGAGGACTATACGCAGATCGCCGAATTCTTCACCAAATGGGGCAAGGATCACGGCGGCGACCTCTGGGGCACCACGGCCCAGGCCCATACCGGCCATCCGGCCTCCTGGTACGAGTTCTTCGAATCCGTCGCGCCGACCTTCGGCGTCTACAACTGGGGCATCAACGCCGACAAGAACTACGCGGCCTCCGTCGCCAATGGCGGCACGATGAACAGCGACAAGTCGAAGGCGGCGCTGAAATACTGGCTGCACCTGCGCGACATCGCGCCGCCGGAATCGGCCTCCTCGACCTGGACCGAGGTCGCGACGACCTTCGCCGCCGGCCGCGCCGCGCAAGGGCTCGTCTATGGCGAGAACGCCGCCTGGATTGCCTCCGACGCGGAGAAGTCGAAGGTGGTCGGCAAGGTGGGCGTCGCCCTGCCGCCGACGGAAGCGGGCGTGATGGAGGAAGCCGCGGCCGGCAAGGGCTATATCGGCTATTACGACGGCGGCGCCTTCGGCCTGCCCGTCACCTCCAAGAACCGCGAGGCCTCGCTGCTCTTCCTGCAATATATCGGGCAGGATTCGGTGCAGAGCGGCTGGGCCGTGGCCGCGCCGCGCATCACCAACACCGCGACCTACGACGATCCGGGCGTGATGAAGATGGATAAGGAGCTCGGCGGCTACTACACCATGCTGAAGAACGACGGAAAGCTCTTCGCCGGTGCGCCGCCCTATCCGTTCCACGCCCAGGTCCGCGAGGCGACCGCGCCGATCTTCTACGAGATCCTCACCGGCCAGATCGGCCCGGACGAGGGCCTCGACAAGATGGCGGCGACCGCCGAGGAAGAACTGACCAATCTCGGCTATCGCCAGTAATAGGCGATCGGGAGCCGCCTGCCCCGGCGGGCGGCTCCCAACCCTGCGGCCGAGGACCGGCGCCGGCCGTCTTCGTTCCCTCGATCATCCGTCCGCCTGCCTTGTCCGGGATCGGACCGGGACAGATGCCCGCCCGGATCGGCCGGGCGCGAGCGGGGCGGAACGGCCCGCCGGCGGGGCTTGAGAAGGGTTCGGGGCGAGGCCCCGCTTCCGGCCCGAAGCCTCGGCGGCGAGGCCGACGGGTTCGCGGGTCGAACGGCGGTCCGAGGCGGCGGTTTCTCGGCCAGTTCGACTGTTTCAAACGATCGTTTCGGCGATGACGCCTTCTGGGAGGGGGGTCTCCATGCGTTCCAACAAGGTGGGCTGGCTCCTGCTCGCGCCCACGATCCTCATTCTCGGCGTCTTCGGCATCCTGCCGTTCATCTACGTGCTCTATGTCGCGTTCCATCAGTGGAACCCGTTCGGCGCGAGCCCGGACATGATCTTTCGCGGCGCGCGCAATTTCCGCCGCCTCGTCTTCGACCAGGAATTCCTGAACTCCATCTGGTTCACGCTGAAATTCGCCTTCTTCGCCGTCTTCAGCGAGGTCGTGCTCGGCTATCTCCTGGCGCAGCTCTTCATGCGCGACTTTCCGGGCAAGGGCTTCTTCCGCACCATCCACACGCTGCCCCTCATCGTCGCGCCGATCGTCGTCGGCTCGGTCTGGCGCCTGATGACGACGCCCTCGATCGGCATCATTCCCTATTATCTGAACGCTTGGTTCGGCTACGACATGAATATCGGCCGCGACGCGGGCGCCGCCTTCGCGCTGACCGTGATCATGGACGTCTGGCACTGGACGCCGCTCGTCACGCTGACGCTGCTCGCAGCCCTCGTCTCCCTGCCGAAGGAGCCCTTCGAACAGGCCGAGATCGACGGGGCCAGCCGCTGGCAGATCTTCTGGCACATCACGCTGCCGATGATCCGGCCGGCGATCCTCGCCACCGTCTTCATCCGCCTGATGGACGCGCTGCGCACCGTCGACGAGGTCTGGATGCTGACCGGCGGCGGGCCGGGCGCCGCCACCCGCTATATCGGCCTGCATATCTGGAAGGTCGTCTTCCCGAAGACCGATTACGGCTACGGCTCGGCGATCTCGATCATCGTCCTCTATCTCACGCTCGTGATGTGCTGGCTGCTCTATGTCGGCCTCGTCGCGCCACGCGCCCGGAAGGGAGAAGCCTGATGCGCCGCGATCGCCCGATCCTGTCCATCGTCCTCTGGACGCTCCTCAGCCTCGCGACGCTGTTTCCGATCTACTGGCTCTTCGTCATCTCGGTGAAGCCGGCGGTGGATCTGTTCACGACGCCGAACGTCATCCTCGATGCGATCTACTGGAACAACTATGCCGAGGTGCTGACCAACGAGACCCTGCGGCGCTACATGATCAATTCGATCATCATCTCGACCGGCAATTCGGTGCTGGTGACGCTGCTCGCCTTCATGGCCTGCTACGCCCTGTCGCGCTACGATCTCGGCGGCAAGGAGAACATCTTCTTCTGGACGATCACCAACCGCATGGCGCCGGCCGCCGTGTTCCTCCTGCCGTTCTTCCTGCTCTTCACCCAGGTCTTCACCATCGGCGACTGGAAGCTCTACGACACGCGGATCGGGATGATCCTCCTCTACTGCACCTTCAACCTGCCCTTCGCCATCTGGACGCTGCGGCCGACGATCGAGGGCATTCCGAAGGAGCTGGACGAGGCGGCGACGGTCGACGGCTCCTCCACCTGGCAGGTGATCCGGGAGGTGATCTTCCCGCTGGCGCGGCCGGGCCTCGCCGTCACGCTGATCCTCACCTGGGTCTTCGCCTGGAACGAGTTCCTGCTGGCCGCGACGCTGACGAGCTTCAACGCCCGCACCATCACCACGGGCCTGTCGGAATACGTCACCTCCACCGGCACGGAATGGGGCACGATGGCCTCCATCGCCATCATCACGCTCATCCCGGCGCTCATCATCTTCGCGGTCGTGCAGCGGCATATCGTGGCCGGCCTCACCTTCGGCGCGGTCAAGGAGTAGAGCCATGGATCAGCTCATCGATCTCGACGCGGCCGACGAGGAGGCCGCCCGCGTGGCGGCCGCGCCGAAGCGCCAGGGCTTCCTGCCCATCGTCACCAACTGGTTCGACCGCCTGTTCATCGGCATCTACCTCTTCGTCGCGATCGAGCTTCTATGGATGCGCTTCCTGGAACAGGCGATCCCGCTCACCGGCGCCCATGTGCTGGCGCTGGTGCTCGGCGTCCTGATCATCTGGAAGGGTTGAGGAAAGGGGAGGGCGGCCGATGCAGGCGCTGGTTCTCGAGGAGAAGCTGAGGCTCTCCTTGCGCGATTTTCCGATCGAGCGCGAGGAGACGGTCGGGCCGCATGACGTGCGCATCAAGTTGCACACGGTCGGCATCTGCGGCTCGGACGTCCATTACTACACCCATGGCGGGGCCGGGATCTTCCAGGTCAAGGCGCCGATGATCCTCGGCCACGAGGCCTCCGGCACCGTGATCGAGACGGGCGGCGCCGTCACCACGCTGAAGGTCGGCGACCGGGTCTGCATGGAGCCGGGCATTCCCGATCCGCAGAGCCGGGCGACGCGCATGGGGCAGTACAATGTCGATCCGGCGGTGCGCTTCTGGGCGACGCCGCCGGTCCATGGCGTGTTGCGGCCGAGCGTCGTCCATCCCGCCGCCTTCACCTTCAAGCTGCCGGACAACGTCTCCTTCGCGGAAGGGGCGATGGTCGAGCCGCTCGCCGTCGGCGTCCATGCCGCGATCAAGGCCGACGTGAAGCCCGGCGACAACGCGCTCGTCATCGGCGCGGGGCCGATCGGGCTCGTGACGGCGCTGGCCGCGCTCGCCGCCGGCTGCGCCCGCGTCTTCGTCGCCGATGTCGACGACACCAAGCTGGCGCTCGCCGCCGGGCTCGGCCCGATCACGCCGATCAACGTGTCGCGCGAGGACGCGACAGCCGCGATCCTCAAGGAAACCGAGGGCTGGGGCGTCGAGATCGTCTTCGAATGCTCGGGCAACGCGCGGGCGGCGGCCGGGGTCTTCGATCCGCTCGCCCCGTCCGGCCGCGTCGTCTTCATCGGCTCGCAGCAGGGCGACGTCGCCTATAATGTCGGCAAGGCCATGGTGCGCGAGGCGCGGGTCGAGCACGTCTTTCGCTATGCCCATGTCTTCGCGCGCTGCGTCGCGATGCTGTCCTCCGGCGCGATCGACGTGAAGCCGCTGATCACGCGCCGCTTCGATTTCGCCGACAGCGTCCGCGCTTTCGAGATCGCCGCCTCGGCGCCGCCGGGGGAAGTCAAGATGCAGATCGAGCTGCCGCAATGAGGAGGACGCGCAATGGCTGAGGTCAGCGTCAAGAACGTCGTCAAGCGCTATGGCGGCGCTGAGGTCATCCACGGCGTGAATGTCGACATCAAGGACGGCGAGTTCGTCGTGCTCGTCGGGCCGTCCGGCTGCGGCAAGTCCACGCTGCTGCGCATGATCGCCGGGCTGGAGGCGATCTCCGGCGGCACGATCTCCATCGGCGGGCGCGTCGTCAACGACGTGCCGCCGAAGGAGCGCGACATCGCCATGGTGTTCCAGTCCTACGCGCTCTATCCGCATAAGACGGTGCGCGACAACATGGGCTTCTCGCTGAAGATCAAGGGCCGGCCGAAGGCGGAGATCGAGGAGAAGGTCGGCAAGGCCGCCGGCATTCTCGACCTCGGCAAGCTGCTCGACCGCTTTCCGAAGCAGCTCTCCGGCGGCCAGCGCCAGCGCGTCGCCATGGGCCGCGCCATCGTGCGCGATCCGCAGGTCTTCCTGTTCGACGAGCCCTTGTCCAATCTCGACGCCAAGCTGCGCGTCGCGATGCGGGTGGAGATCAAGGAACTGCACCAGCGCCTGCGCACCACCATCGTCTACGTCACCCACGACCAGATCGAGGCCATGACCATGGCCGACAAGATCGTGGTGATGAAGGACGGGCGGGTGGAGCAGATCGGCGCGCCGCTCGATCTCTACGACAATCCCGGCAATACGTTCGTCGCGGGCTTCATCGGCTCGCCCTCGATGAACTTCATCAAGGGCCGGATGGACGCGGCCGAGGGCCGGCCGAGCTTCGTCTCGGAATCGGGCGCGAGGTTCCCGGTCGGCGACGTGAAGGCGGAGAACGGCCAGCCGGTGATCTACGGCATCCGGCCGGAACATATCGACATCGGCCCGGGCGGCATTCCGGTGCGCGTCTCGGTGCTGGAGCCGACCGGCTCGGAAACGCAGGTCTTCGCCAAGATCGGCGAGGACACGATCGACGCCGTCGTGAAGGATCGGCTATCGGTGCGGCCCGGCGAGGAGGTGCCGTTCCGGATCGATCCGCGCCGGGCGCATATCTTCGACGGCAAGAGCACGGCCCGGCTCTGAGAAGCGGGCGGGAGAGACAGGGGAGGAAGCCGTGGATTTCACCGGCAAGCGCGTCGTAGTGACCGGCGCGGGCAAGGGCATCGGCCGGGCGACGGCCCTGATGCTGGCGCGGCGCGGCGCCAAGGTGGTGGCGCTGACACGCTCGGCCGCCGATCTGGAGACGCTGGAACAGGAGACGGGCTGCGAATCGATCGCGGTCGATCTCGCCGATGCCGAGGCGACGCGCGCCGCTGCCCGGCGGGCGATGCCGGCCGATCTCCTCGTCAACTGCGCGGGGACGACCGAGCTCCAGTCCTTTCTCGACACGACGGTCGAGGCCTTCGACCTCCTGCACGCGGTCAACACCCGCGCGCCGATGATCGTCGCCCAGGAATATGCGCGCGACCGGATCGCCAAGGGCGCCAAGGGCGCCGTGGTCAACGTCTCCAGCGTCGCGGCCTTCGTCGGCATTCCCGACCACACGGCCTATTGCGCCTCCAAGGCCGGGCTCGACGGCGTGACGCGCGTCATGGCCAAGGAGCTGGCGCCGCAGGGCATCCGCGTCAACGGCGTGCATCCGACCGTGACGCTGACGCCGATGGCCGTGAAGGCCTGGAGCGACCCGGTGAAGGCAGCGGGCATGATGACGCGCATTCCGGTCGGCCGCTTCGCCGAGCCGGACGACGTGGCCGAGGTGATCCTGTTCCTCCTCTCCGACGAGTCGGCGATGGTGAACGGCCTGTCGATGCCGGTCGACGGCGGCTACATGATCGCCTGAGCGGGCGTGTCGCGGCGCAGGATCGCCGCGACGATCCCGGCGACCGCCTGGAGGTCCGCCGGCTTGTCGAAGACCGGCAGGTCGGCGAGATCCGGCGGCAGCGCGCGCTTGGCGAGGCCGCTGAGAAAGGCCACCGGCACGCCCTGCCGCTTCAGCGCCTTGGCGAGACCGAAGGAATTGCCCTCGCCGAGGCGGATGTCGAGCAGCGCCGCGTCGACGCCGCCCTCCGCGAGGATGCGCAGCGCGTTCTCCGTGTCCGGCACCGGCCCGACGACCCGGTAGCCGGCGGCGCGCAACGCCTGCGCCGTGTCCTTGGCGGCGAAATAGTCGTCCTCGACGATCAGCACGCGCGGCGTCGGGCCGCCGGAGCCGGAGGACTCGACGGCGCTCGGCCCCTGCATTCCCCCGTCCCGCATCCGGAATCCTCCGAACGGCCCCCTCGCGCCGACTATGCCCGCTCCGGCGCGAGGAGTCCGCGCGAAGAGCTTCGCTGTCTCCGTATCGCGCCGAGATCGGGAGACGGGACTATGAGCGGTCTACCGATGGTTAACCGTTTTCCGTAGCGGCATGGACCCGGGCCGGCATCCGCGGCGTTGAGGGAAAGAAACCATAACGAACGGGAGAAACGTCATGTCCCATCTGGATCTGTCCCCGGCCGCCGGCGCCCTGCTCGACCAGCTGCGCGCGCATCCCTCCGTCGCCGTCTTCGACCAGGAGGCCGCCGAGGAACTGGTCGCGCGCGGCTTCGCCTGTCACATCCCGGCGATCGGCACGATCGAGGCGACCGAGTCCGGCCGCCTCCATTCGTCCGGCGGTCTCGACGAGGCGGGCGCCGGCACCGGCGCGGGCCTGACCGCGCCCGCCGGAACGCCCAAGGGCGCCGAGGGCGAGGCGCGGGTCTGAGGCGGGCCGCGCCTTTGCCGAGATCCGCTCTCCGCACCGCTTCGTCGTCCCGGCCTTGAGCCGGGACCCATGCCAAGCCGGTGACGGCAGGTAGGAGCGATACGGAAGGGTGCCCGTCTCCGACGTCATCCATGCGGGTCCGCAGAGGCATGGGTCCCGGGTCAAGCCCGGGACGACGAAGCTGAAACGGAGGCAGCAAGGATGAACTCAGACGCTCGAGTCTGAGGCTGGGGGCGCATCCTCAATCGACGAAGACGCGGGCGCTCGCGGCCGCACCCTTGGCATCCACTACGGAGATGTCGAGGAAGCCGGGCTCCGCCGGGCGATAGGCGGCCTGCCGGTCGTAGCGTCCGCGCTCCACCGGCGCGCCGTCCACATACCACGTGAAGGGCGGCGTGCCGTTGCGCAGCTTCAGGGCGAGCTCGGCCCCCGCATTTTCGGCGAGGCCGAGATCGATCCGCGTCGCGTTCGGCGGGAAGACGATTTCCGGGCGCGGGGCGGTCTCGGCCAGGGCCATGCCGGCGGGCTGGCCGAACATCCGCAGCGGCGGCGGCAGCGCGCCGTTCGGCACGGCGAGGATGCCCGGCGGCGGGCCGGGCAGGCGGGTTTCCGGCCCGATGCGCGAGAAGACGTCGCGCATCACCGGCACCGCCGCGTCCTGGCCGACGAGGCCGGGCACCGGCGCGCCGTCCGGCCGGCCGATCCAGACCCCCACGACATGGCGCCCGTCATAGCCGAGGCTCCAGGCGTCGCGATAGCCGAAGGACGTGCCGGTCTTGTGCGCGATCGTGCCGGGCGAGGCCTTCACCGTCGCCGAGCCGCCGGCGAGAATCGAGGTGACGTACCAAGCCGCCTGCGGGGACAGGACGCGGGCGCCGGCGCCTTGCGCGAGCGCCGGGGCCGCCCCCGCCTCCTCGCGCAGCGGGCGCGCGACGCCGCCATCGGCGATGGCGCCGTAGAGCGCGACGAGATCGCGCAAGGACAGGCCGAGGCCGCCGAGACCGATGGCGAGGCCCGGCAGGCTGCGGTCGCCGAGCTCGGGCGCGGCGCCCGCCCGGCGCAGCCGCTGCACCAGCCGCGACGGTCCCACCGCCTGGAGCAGCGCGATCGCCGGCAGGTTGCGCGACAATTGCAGGGCGCGGCGCGCGGTGATGACGCCCTCGAAGGCGTGATCGAAATTCTGCGGGGCATAGCCGGCGAAGCCGGTCGGCCGGTCGTCGACGAGGCTTTCGGGATGGGCGACGCCGCGCTCGAAGGCGAGGCCGTAGATCAGCGGCTTCAGCGTCGAGCCGGGCGAGCGCGGCGCCCGCGTCAGGTCGACATGGCCCTGGCGGCCGGCGTCGAGGAGGTCGGGCGAGCCGAGCGCCGCCAGCACCTCGCCCGTCGCGTGATCGCTGACGAGGACGGCGAGGCTCAGCGGCTTGTCCATGGCCGCGACGCGCGCCCGCGCATAGGTCTCGACCCGCGCCTGGAGCGCGGCGTCGAGCGTCAGCGCGATGCGCCGGGCCTCGGGATGCGCCTGCCGCGCCCGCTCCGCCGCGTGGGCCGCGAGCCTCGGCATCGCCCGGCGGCCCGCCGGCAGCGGCTCGGCCGCCGCGCGCCGCGCCTCTTCGGGCGCGAGGATGCCGAGCTCCGCCATCCGCGCGAGCACCCGGTCGCGCGCCCGCTTGGCGGCGCCCGGATAGAGATCGGGACGGACGCGTTCCGGCGCCTGGGGCAGGGCGACGAGCAGCGCCGCCTCGCCGGCGGTCAGGCGGCGCGGCTCCTTGCCGAACCAGGCGAGGCTCGCCGCGCGCACGCCCTCCAGATTGCCGCCATAGGGGGCGAGGCGGAGATAGAGGCCGAGAATGTCCTCCTTCGTGCGCCCCCGCTCCAGCGCCGCCGCGCCGACCGCCTGATCCCATTTGGCGGCGAGGCTGCCGGTCGGCAGCCGCTCCAGAAGCCGGGCGACCTGCATGGTGAGCGTCGAGCCGCCGGCGACCACCCGGCCATGCCGGGCCGACTGCCAGAGCGCTCGCAGCACGGCCCGGCCGTCGATGCCGCCATGGGCGAAGAAGCGCTTGTCCTCCCAGGCGAGCAGCATTGCGAGGTAGCGCGGATCGACAGCCTCGACGCCGGCCTCCAGCCGCCAGCGCCCGTCCGGCGCCGCGAAGGCCCTGAGGATCGCGCCCTCGCGATCGACCACCAGCGTGCCGGTATCGGGCTCGCGCAGCCGCTCCTCGGCCGCCGCCACCGCCCGCTCGAAACACCGCCACCCGGCGCCGGTGAGCCCGAGGCAGAAAAGGAGCGCGAGGACGGCGAAGCTGAATCGGAACCGCCGCGCGGTTCGAAGGCTGACGCCTTCGCACCCCCCTCTGCCTGCCGGCATCTCCCCCTCAAGGGGGGAGATCAGGCTAGTCTCGGAACTCGCGGGGTGGACTTGCTCGTCCGTCATCTTGTTATGCCGCAGAGCACGGCTGTTTTAGCGCGACGCCTCTTCCGGTGATCCAGAACGCATCCGCCTTCGCCACCGCCTTCTTCTCCCCTTTGGGGAGAAGGTCGCGGCAGCGGGATGAGGGGGATCGCGCAGCGATCTGCCGCAGTCGCCAATCGCCATCGCCGCGTGCCCCTCACCCGGCCCGCTGCGCGGTCGTCCGGGGCGAGCCACTCGTCTCGCCCGTCCTTCGGACCCCTCTCCCCGCAGGTGAGAGGAAGGGAGCCCCTTCCGATCCCCTCCGAAGATGTCGGCCGTTCCCTCACTGCCTGGCGCCGAGGATCGTCACCGTCCCCGCCTCGGTGCGGGCGCGGCGTTCGGGGCGGTACATGTCGACGATGCTGGCGGCGGGGTCGGCGAAGCGTCCGGGCGAGACGGCGCGCAGGATGAAGGCGAAGCGCAAGGCGGACTGGTCGCCGCTCGGCTTGTCCACCGCCGCCAGGAAGCGGTCGGCGCGGAACTCGACATGGGCCGAACTCTCGGGCAGGTCGAGGAAGTCGAGCGAGCCGACATCGCCGCCCTTCAGGATCGCCGGATTGTCGATCTCGAAGCCGGCCGCGAGCGGCACGTCGAGCATCAGGCGGCCGGGCCTGTCGTCGCCGGGCTGCGCCTCGACCACGGCGACGATCCGCTGGCCTTGGCCGAGCGTCGCGACATCCACCTCCTTGCCGTCGAGCGTGTAATAGGTGACCGACAGTTCGAAGCCGGCGCTTTCGCCGGGCGGCGTCACGCTCGGCACGCCGGCGATGGTCAGCTCGGCATAGGCGGGCGCGTCGCCGCGATTGGCGATGTCGAGCGGCGTCGCCAGCGCGGCCGCGTCGAAGCTCGCGACATAGCTGCCGCTCTTCGGCGCGCCGTTGACGGTGAGCCGCAAGGGCTTGCCGCCGACCAGCGCATGGGCGGCGAGCAGCGACCAGGCGTCTTCCTGCGTCGAGGAAGGACGCGCGGCGGCGCGCTCCGCCCCGACCTTGGCGACGAGCGGCTCCAGGTCGACGCCCTCGACGCGGGTCTCGAGCGCCAGCGTGAGCACGGCGGCGCCGTCGCGCAGCGCCGTGCCGTAATCGGTGCGGGTCGCCGCGTCGCCCTCGCCCTTGGCGGCCCCGGCGACGGCGGCGCGCAGCACTGCCTCCGCCCGCACCCGGTCGCCATAGAGCGCCAGCGCCGCGCCGAGCTGGGCCTTCGCCAGCGGCGTCGGGAACTCGCCGAGCTGGTTGTCGGCCGTGTAGCGCAGGTCGCCGATCGCCGCCCGGCCGTTGCGGGCGAGGACGTAATAGGCATAGGCGACCGGACCCCAGTCCGGCTTTTCCGGCAGATAGGCGAGCGAGTTGCGCAAGTTGTCGAGGGCGAGCGTCAGCCCTTCCTCCGGCACGCGATAGCCTGCCTCGCGCGCCCGCGTCAGGAAGTCGGCGACATAGGAATCCAGCCAGAGATCGCCGTCGCCCGGCGCCCAGAGCCCGAAGCCGCCGGAGGCGGACTGGTTGGCGAGAACGCCGGCCACCGCCTTCTCGACACGCTCCCTCACGTCGGACGCGCGCGCCTCGCCGAGCCCGGCCGCGACGATCGTCCGGTCGAGATAGACGAGCGGCAGGGCGCGGCTCGTCAGCTGTTCCGTGCAGCCATAGGGATAGCGATCGAGGGCGCGCACCAGCCCGGCGATGTCGAAGCCGGCATTGCCGGTGACGGTGAGGGCGACGCGGCCGGTGCCCGGCACGAAATCGGCGAGCGCGTCGGCGCCGAGCGTCAGCCGGCCGGTCGCGGCGGCGAGCGGAAAGCGGCTCTTCTTCAGGACCTCCGGCGCCAGCGAGCGCACGGAAATGCTGAAGCTCTTGCGCAGCACCGTGCCGTCCGGCGCCGTCAGCGCCAGATCGAAGGCGGCCTCGCCCGGCCGGTCGGCCCGGATCGGCACCAGCACGCGGCCATGGCCCTTCTCGGCGAGGTCGATCGCGCTCGTCCCCTTATCTTCGATCGCGACGATGCCGGCGCCGCCCGTCAGCGCCAGCGCGACGGGACCGGCCGGACCCTCGACATGGGTCACGTCGACGGAGATGCGCGACGTGTCGCCCGGCGCGAGGAAGCGCGGCTGGCTCACCTGCATCACGATCGGGTCGCGCACCACCATCTCGGCATTCGCCTCGCCGACGCCGCTTCGCGACCAGGCGACGGCCATCAGCCGCAGCTTGCCCTCGAAATCCGGCAGGTCGAGCGGCACGCGCGCCGTGCCGTCCGAACCGACCCTGACGAGGCCGGAAAACAGCGAGACCAGTTCGTCCATCGGCGGCGGCGCGGCGAGCGAGGCGCCGGCATCGCCGCCGGAGCGCACGGCGCCGGGCGCGCCCTGCATGCGGTCGATCAGCTTGCTGTAGAGGTCGCGGATGTCGACGCCGAGCCGCTTGCGGCCGAAATACCAGTCCTTCGGCGCGGGCGGCCGGAAATCGGTGATGTTGAGGATGCCCTCGTCGACGGCGGCAAGCGTCAAATAGGCGGTCTCGCCCGGCTGGATGCCGCCGACCTTCACCACGGCCTCGGCGACGCCGCGCGGGCGCACCAGGGCCGGCGCCTCGATCGCGACGTCCAGCGCCCGCTCGCCGGGCTCGACGCCGGCATAGGCGAGGCCGATCGCCCGGCCCGGCATGCGCTTCTCGGCGATGTTCATCGGCCGGTAGAGAACGGCCGTGACATAGGCCCCCGGTCCCCAGTCGCGGGTGACGGGAAGGGCGACGTCGCCGCCCGTCGCCGGGATCTCGACCTCGGCCGTCTGCACCACCCGGTCGTCCATGACGAGCACTTCCGCCTTGCCGGAAAAGCGCGGCTCGATATGGACGCGCGCCGTCTCGCCCACCTTGTAGCGCGGCTTGTCGAGCGAGAGCTTCAGGATGTCCGGCGTCTCGGCCGAGCGGGCGGCGACATACCAGCCGGCGTCGAAATTGACGCTCGCCGGCAGTGCCCGGCCGGAGGCGTCCGTCAGTTCCAGCCGATAGCCGCCCCAGGACACGGGCAGCGAGAGCCGCGCCGGCTCGCCGGCCGAGAGGTTCAGGTCGCCGTTCGCGACCCGCTCCGTGCGCTCCACCGGCTCGTAGTTCCAGCGCCCGCCCGAGCGATACCACTGATAGTCCTGGATCACGCGGTTCAGCACCCAATGCGCGCCGGGAAGGGCGATCGGCCGGTCGTCGGGCCCGAGCGCCAGCACCGCGAAGCCCGCCGCGTCGCCGTCGCCGACCGCGCCGCTGAACAGCGGGCGGATGCCGAGCCGCGCCTTGGTGCCGGCGAGCGGCAGCACCGCCTCGCGCTCCACCGGCCGGCCGCCGGAATCGGTGACACGCAGCCGGATCGCGGCTTCGAGCGGCCGCGTCGTCGCCGGGGCCTCGAAGGGGGCGAGGCTCGCCTCGGCATGGCCGGCCTCGTCGGTCGTCACCGCTTCGATCGGCAGGACGGTCGGCGTCGGCTGGTCGTCGGCGAGGCCGAAGGAATAGGCCTCGAAGCCCGGCACGGCGGGCGCCGGGCGCAGCACCGCCTCGCCCTCGACGGCGAGATCGGGCGCCGGCGCGCCGAAGAGATAGTTGGCGTCGAGCGGCAAGGGCGGCGGCGCCGCCGGATCGAGCCGGCCGGTCAGCTTCAGATCGAAGGCGAGGCGCTGCGGCTCGAAATCCTCGACGCGGACGCTGGTCGACGCGATCGCCGGCAGCTTCGGATCGGTATGGAGCGCGAAGCGCCAGGTGCCGCGCATCGCGGCCTTCGGAAGCGGCAGGCTCCAGACGAGACCGCCGGCGCCCTTGTCGGTCAGCACCTCGCGCCGGAACTCGACGCCGTCCGGCCGCGTCGCGATGCCGGTCAGCGTCAGGCCCTCGGAGGCGAGCGCCCGCCCGTCGCGCAGGAGGCCGGTCAGATTCACCACGTCGCCGGTGCGATAGATGCCCCGGTCGCTCGTCAGGAACACGTCGAGCGCCCCGGCCTTCGCCCGCCCCTCGACGCCGCGATCGGTGAGATCGAAGGGCGCCGCCGTCATGTCCAGAAAGGCGAAGTCGCGCTCGCGGCCCGCCATCAGGACGGCGGGCGCCTCGCCGTTCAAGCCCTTCAGGAGGCCGGGCGCGAAGCGGGCATGGCCCTTGTCGTCGCTCGTCGCCGTGCCGAGCACCTCGTTGTTGCGGGCGACGAGCTGGAGGGCGATGCCGCCGAGCGGCTCGGCCGTGCCGAGCGAGCGGACGAAGACATGCAGCCCGTCCTCGCCGGCAAAGCTCGTCAGGCCGAGATCGGTGAGGACGAACCATTGCGTCGCGTCGGCCGAATAGTCCTCCTGCGGCTGGTTGTCGGCGCGGGCGGTGAGGATGTAGACGCCGGGCTTGAGATCCTGGACGAGGGCCGAGACCGGGATCGCGGTCGTCACCTCGGCATTCGTCTCGCGGGCGACCTCGACCGAGCCCTGCCAGACCTCCTCGCCCTGATTGGCGGCGATCTCCTCGGTCTCGTAGCGCTCCATCTGCGCGAGGAAGCGGCCGGCGCCGATCGTCGTCGCCAGCGAGCGGTCGCCGAGCCGCAGCAGCCGCGCCTTCACCTTGTCGGTATTGATCGTCGTGACGGGGATCGTCGCCTCGCCGCCGGCCGGCAGCACATAGGCATTGGAGGCGAAGCGCACGGCAGGATCGCGGTCGCGCACATAGATGCTGGTGTCCACCGGCTTCGCCAGGACGTCGCCGCTTTCGGAGGGCACCCCCGCCCGCACCAGGATATGGTAGCGCCGGCCATGCTCGACGCCGTCGACGCAGATCTGGCTGCCGCTCGCCGAGACGGGCAGCGTGTCGGCGCCCTCGACGCGCAGGAAATCGCCGGCCGTCTCGCCGTTCAGCACCGAGGCCGCGAGGTTCTCGGAAAAGCTGAAGCAGATGCGCGGCGCGGCGGCATTGTTGTCGACGCTGTTGCCGGTGATGCGGAAGCCATGCGCCGCCAATGCCTCGTCGAGACGCTTGCCGACGGCCGGATTGGCGGCGAGCTTCAGACTCTCGCGCCAGACCCGGATCGCGCCGCGCCAGTTCTCGGCAAGGCCATAGCCTTCGGCCAGAAGATCGAGCGCCAGCGCCGCGCCGGCCGTGTCCTCGGCCAGGGCATAGGTGTTCAGCGCCGCCGGGCCGCGCAGCGCGACGAGCGCCTCCGCCGCCTCGTCGCGGGCGCCGTCCTCGCTCGGCTGCGGCCGGAAGGCGAGGGCGGCGCCGGCCAGCCCCTTCCAGGCCTCCGCATCGCCGGGCTCGCGCTTCAGCCGCTCGCGGAAGAGGCCGGCCGCATCGGCGAAGCGGCTCTCCTTCACCGCCGTCTTGGCATCTGTGACGATCCGGTCGGCGTCGAGCTTATCGTCCCGCGTCTCGGCGCCGATCCCGGCGCGGAGCGCCTTCGCGGCGTCGAGCGCCGGCTTCGGCAGGAAGGCGAGCGTCGCGAAGCGCTCGGCGACGGCGTTCTCGTCCGGCGGCGCGGTCTCGACGACGCGGCCGGCATCGGCATTGGCGGCGGCCTTCAGCGCGCCCGGCCTGTCCTTCAGGAAACAGGCCCGCGCCTTGCTGTTATAGGTGAAGGCCTGGCAGCGCGTGTCGGCGAGACAGGCGGTCTCGCAGAGATTGGCGTCGACGCCGCGCATCATGTCGTAGTCGCCGCCGGTATAGTCGGCGCCCGGCGAGGGCACGATCCGGCGCTCGCCGGCCCCCGCGACACCCGCGAGGGCGAGTAGCGCCAGCGACACGGCCATGGCCCGCATGCGGATCGATCCCGGCATCGCCACCCCCCATGGCCGCCTCGTCACCCGGAAATGTCTAGCCCCCGCCGCGCCGATGCGCCAGAGCCGAAAGGCCGGGCTGCGGCGTGTCGCCGCCGAATGCCGCGCTGCCGCCGCCGTCGCTCGGATCTCCATGCGGGAAACTACTGATCCGGCGGCATTTTCCAAAGATCTTAACCTCTTCGCTCCCAGCATGGCATTCGCAGCGGTTCCGTTAAGGCAGTCACCCCGTGTCGTTTCGTCAGTCAATCAGCGCCAAGCTTCTCGGGATCGGCGGCGGCGCGATCGCGTGCCTCCTGCTGGCGGGGTCCTATCTCGTGCTGCATCAGGTCGAGGGCACGGTCGCGAGCCTGTCCGACCGCTACGGCACCGAGATGGCCCGGGCGACGGCGACGGGCATCGCGACGGAGCTGACAGAGGTCGCGGCCACCGGCCGGTCGATGGCCGAGGCCCTCGCGGCGGTTCATGCGCGCGGCGTCAAGGACCGGCAGACGGCGCTCGACATCCTGCGCTCGAACGTCGAATCCTCGGACTACATTCTCGGCAGCTGGTATTTCGAGGCGCCCAACGCCTTCGACGGCAAGGACGCGCAGATGGCCGGGCGCAAGGATCTCGGCTCCAACAGCACCGGCAGCTTCATGCCCTATTGGAGCCGGCTCGACGGCAAGGTGACGATGGAGCCGGCCGAGGACGGACAAGTCTATCCCGAAGCCTTCTACACCGCGCCGGCCGAGACCGGAAAGCCGGCGATGATCGATCCCTATGCCTATGACATCGGCACGAAGAAGGTGCTGATGACCTCCGTCGCCTTTCCCGTGATGTCCGGCGGCAAGCTGATCGGCACGGCCGGCCTCGACATCGCGCTCGACAATCTGACGGCGCGGCTCGGGGCGCTGAAGCCCTTCGGCGACGGACAGGTCATGCTCCTTTCCGGCAACGGCAAATGGGCGGCGCATCCGAACGAGAGCCTGCGGATGCAGCTCTACGACGATGCCGGCAAGGCGGAGGTGCAGGGCGCGCTGGCGAGCGGCAGGGACACGCAGCTCGCCGTTTCCGGCCCCGGCGATGTCGGCCTGCGCCGCTTCGTCATGCCCTTTCCGCTGAAGACCATGGGCGCCACCTGGGCGGTGGTGATGGACGTGCCCGACGCGACGATCGCCGCCCCAGCGCGGAGCCTCGCGACCGGCCTCGTCGTCGGCAGCCTCGTCGTCATCCTCGGCGTGCTGGCCAGCCTCTTCGGTTCGGTCCGCGCCTTCATCGTCCGCCCGCTCGCCCGCCTGTCGCGCTCGGTCGAGGCGCTCGGCCAGGGCGACTACCAGCGCGCCGTCGAGGGCACGGACAAGCGGGACGAGATCGGCGCGGTCGCGGCGGTGCTGGAAGGGGTGCGCGGCGAGCTCGCCAAGGGCCAGCGCTCGCGCCAGGACCAGGAGGAGATGCGACGCGCCGCCGAAGCGCAGCGCGATCGCCAGTCGGCCGTCGACAATGCCAAGGCGGAGGACCTGAAGGCCTTCGTCCATGCGGTGGAGGCCGGCTTCGACGCGCTCGCGGCCGGCGATCTCACGGTGCGGATGAACCGCGAGGTGGCGCCGGAATTCGAGCCGATCCGCCAGCAGTTCAACGCCTCCGTCGCGGCGCTGGAAGCGACGATCGGTTCGGTCGTCGGCTCGGTCGGCACGATCCGCATGG
>NZ_BMIQ01000004.1 GCF_014642635.1 Aureimonas endophytica | reverse complement strand
AGCTTCTCTCTCCACAACACACATCACAAACATCACCCGCCGCACCCCACAACCCACCCAACGCGGCAACGGGCGGCGCGAAAACCGCATCAATCCCCCAGCATCGTTGACGCCTCCCGTCCAGTCGGGCAGCAAGGCTCGGTACTTGCGGGGAGCGCGACAGGAATGCTGGGCCGCGTCAATCACATCGCCATCGCCGTTCCCGAACTCGGACCCGCCGCCGCGCTCTACCGCGATCTCGGCGCTTCCGTCTCGGCGCCCGCCGATCTTCCCGACCATGGCGTCCGCGTCGTCTTCGTCGATCTTCCCAACACCCGCATCGAACTGCTCGAACCGCTCGGCGACGCTTCGCCGATCGCCGCCTTCCTCACGCGCAATCCGAAGGGCGGCATCCATCATGTCTGCTTCGAGGTCGAGGACATCGACGATGCCACCCGCCGCCTCGCCGCGCTCGGCAAGCGCCTTCTCGGCGACGGCACGCCCCGCATCGGCGCGCATGGCCATCCGGTGCTCTTCCTTCACCCCGCCGATATGCTCGGGACCCTGATCGAAATCGAGCAGCCGAGCCTTGCCTAACAAATTCGCAAGCGCGAAACGCGAATGCGAAACGGGCATCGTGCCGCTCCTGCGCGCATCGACGGCGCGATCAGAATACCCAAGCCGCCTGGAATAACGGACCTTTCGAGACGAAGGCGTTACCGAGGGATGCCAGCCTCATGCGTCCCGGCCCTTCACCAGGGAAGGACCCGTCGATGAAGCCGCTTGCCGCCTCCACCTGCCTCGCCTTCGGCCTCCTCGTCGGCGCGGGGTCCGCCTCGGCTGCCGAATGCGGCAATGTCTCGATCGCCAACATGAACTGGCAGTCGGCCGAGGTTCTCGCCAATATCGACAAGATCATCCTCACCGAGGGCTATGGCTGCAATGCCGAGCTCGTCGTCGGCGACACCGTGCCAACCATCACCTCGATGGTCGAGAAGGGCGAGCCCGACATCGCGCCGGAAGGCTGGGTCGATCTCCTGCCGGACGTCGCCAACAAGGGCATCGCCGAGAAGAAGATCGTCGCGACCGGCGCCGCGCTCAGCGATGGCGGCGACCAAGGCTGGTGGATCCCGAAATATGTCGCGGACGCCCATCCCGACATCAAGACGATCGACGACGCGCTGAAGCATCCCGAACTGTTCCCCGCCCCGGAAGACCCGGCGATGGGCGCGGTCTATAACGGCCCGCAGGGCTGGGGCGGCACGGTCGTCACCACGCAGCTCTTCAAGGCCTATGGCGCCGAGGGCAAGAAGTTCACGCTGGTCGATACCGGCTCCGCCGCCGGCCTCGACGGCTCGGTCGCCAAGGCCTACGAGCGCAAGCAGGGCTGGATGGGCTATTACTGGGCGCCGACCGCCCTTCTCGGCAAGTACGAGATGGTGAAGCTCGGCTTCGGCGCCGATTACGACGCCGCCGCCTGGAAGAGCTGCAACACGGTCGCCGACTGCCCGGACCCGAAGAAGAACGCCTGGCCGAAGGACAAGGTCGAGACGCTGGTGACGGCGAAGTTCGCCGAGCGCGCCGGCCCGGCCATGGACTACCTGAAGAAGCGGAACTGGTCGAACGACACCGTCAACAAGCTCCTGTCCTACATGACCGACAACCAGGCGACCGGCGAGGACGGCGCGAAATATTTCCTGAAGAACAACGAGGACGTCTGGACGAAATGGGTCTCGCCCGAGGTCGCCACCAAGGTGAAGGCCGCGCTCTGACAGGCTGACACGACCGACGGATGGCGGCCCCCGCCATCCGTCCCGCCGGCGACGAAACGGGAAAGGCCTCGCGATGGACTGGTTCTCCTCCTTTCCGCATATGGACGACGACCGGCTGCGTCTTCTGAAGAAGTCCATCGATGACGGCTTCCGGACCTTCACCCGCGCCTATGGCGACGGCATCGAGGCTTTGTTCTCGCCGCTGCAGAGCTTCCTCATCTGGTCCGAGCGGCTGCTGACCCAGACGCCCTGGCCGATCGTGCTCGTCGCGATCGGCCTGATTGCCTGGGTCGCGAGCCGCAGCCTGCGCATCACGCTCGGCGCCGTCGCGACGCTGCTCCTCATCGGCTATCTCGACATGTGGATGGACACGATGCGGACGGTCTCGATGATCTTCGTCTGCACCGTCATCGCCATCGCCGTCGGCATTCCGATCGGCATCGCCATGGCGCGCTCCGACCGGCTGCGCGGCGTCGTCAATCCTGTGCTCGACGTGATGCAGACCATGCCGAGCTTCGTCTATCTCATCCCGGTTGTGATGCTGCTCGGCATCGGCCGTGTGCCGGGCGTCATCGCCGTCGTCATCTACGCCATCCCGCCGATGATCCGCCTCACCGATCTCGGCATCCGCCTCGTCGACCGCGACACGCTGGAGGCCGCCGACGCCTTCGGCTCCTCCTCCTGGCAGAAGCTCTGGAAGGTGCAGATGCCGCTGGCTCTTCCGACCATCATGGCCGGCATCAACCAGACGATCATGATGGCGCTGGCCATGGTGGTGATCGCCTCGATGATCGGCGTGCAGGGCCTCGGCCAGCCGGTGCTGAAGGCCATCGCCAACCAGTATTTCACGCTCGGCGTCTTCAACGGCCTCGCCATCGTCGGCATCGCCATCATCTTCGACCGGGTGAGCCAGGCCTATGGCCGTCGCCTGCAGAAACACCGGGAGGTGGTGCATGGCTGAGCGCGCGCCGGGAATCGAGATCCGCCGTCTCTGCAAGATCTTCGGGGCGAACGGCGCGGCCTATGTGGACGCGGTGCGCAACGGCATGACCAAGGCCGAGCTCAACGCCACCGCCGCCCATGTGCTGGGCCTGCGCGACATCAATATCGCCATGCCGGGCGGCGGCATCCAGGTGATCATGGGTCTGTCGGGCTCCGGCAAGTCGACGCTGATCCGCCATATCAACCGCCTGATCGACCCGACCGCCGGCGAGGTGATCGTCGACGGCGCCGACGTGGTGAAGATGAGCCCGACCGAGCTGCGCGACTTCCGCCGCCATAAGACGGCGATGGTGTTCCAGAAATTCGCCCTCCTGCCGCATCGCAACGTGCTGGAGAACACGGTCTACGGGCTGGAAGTGCAGGGCCTGCCGCGCCGGGCGCAGGAAGAGGCCGCCATGCGCTGGCTGGAGCGCGTCGGCCTGAAGGGCTTCGAGAAGAAATACCCAAACCAGCTGTCGGGCGGCATGCAGCAGCGCGTCGGCCTCGCCCGGGCGCTCTCCAACGATGCGCCGATCCTCCTGATGGACGAGGCCTTCTCGGCGCTCGACCCGCTGATCCGCACCGACATGCAGACCGTGCTGCTCGATATCCAGAAGGATGTCGGCAAGACCATCGTCTTCATCACCCACGATCTCGACGAGGCGCTGCGGCTCGGCGATCGCATCGCGATCCTGCGCGACGGCGAGATGGTGCAGCAGGGCACGCGCCAGGACATCGTGCTGCGGCCCGCCGACGACTATATCGCCAATTTCGTCCGCCACGTGAATCGCGGCCGGGTGATCCAGGTCGAGAACGTCATGGCACCCGCCACCGGCGCGACGGCCACCCTCCCCTCCGTCGCGGTCGGCACGACCCTAGAGGCGGCGGCCGAGCTCTTCGCCGCCGGCCAGGCGGAGGCGCTGGCCGTCGTGGAAGCCGACGGGCGCCCGGTCGGACAGATCGGCCTGCGCCGCATCCTCGCCGCGATGGTCTCGCCGCAGGGCGCGGCGGAAGACGCCCTCCCCTCCCCCGCCGAGGACGAGGCGGTGCCGAGCCTGGACGGGGCGGCCGCTCCGGTGCCGCTCGAAACCATCGGGCGCAGCGTGATCCGCGCCCAGGCGGGCTGACGCGCCGGCCGGGCCGGAGGTTCTTAAAGTAATGGATGAAGTTCGCCTGCCCCGACCCCTCGCGATGGCGGGCCAGGACTGCACGCCAAAGGGCGCGAGGCGTCTCGGCGTCTCCTGGCCGATGCCGATGATCGCGGCCATGAGGAACGGGCGCCGGGGCCGTCATAAAGCTTGAATGAGTGCCATGTCAGATGGGACAAGCCCATCCGGCCTGTCGGCGACAGGAACCGGGGCCGCCGCTTCCGACGCGGCGTTCCTCCTGTCGGACCGAACTCGCTGACCGGACCCGATGCCCGACCAAGATCCGCCGAACGCGCCGACAGCCGCGACAAGGAGCCCCCTGCCGGCCTTCCTGCGATCTGCCGGATTGCTGCTCGGCGATCTGGCTTCGAGCCTGCTCTTCCTGGTCCTGTTCTCCCTGACGAAGGATGCGATCCTTTCGGCTTGCCTCGGAATGCTGCTGGGCCTCGTCCAGATCGCGATCCAGGCGGCCCGGCGCAAGCCGATCGACATCATGGAATGGGCGAGCCTCGTCCTGGTGCTCGCCTCGGGCAGCGCGACCGTCTTGACCGACGACCCGCGCTTCGTGCTGTTCAAGCCGAGCGCGATCTACGCCATCATCGGCATCGTGATGCTGAAGCCCGGCTGGATGAACCGCTATCTGCCGCCGATCGCCCGCAATGTCGCCCCGGATGTCGCCGTCTCCGTCGGCCGGGCCTGGGCGGGCCTCATGTTCGTCTCGGCCCTGTTGAACGCCTATCTGGCGGCGGAAGCGACGGTCGCGAGCTGGGCCCTGACCATGACGATCTTCGGCATCGCCAGTAAAGTGCTGCTCGGCATTGCCGGCTTCGCCGCGATCCGCCGCGCGGTGCGGCGGCGGCTGCGGGCCATGCCGGCCGAAACGCGCGACGGCCTGCTGACGGCATCGGGTTGGCGGGCCGGGCCGCCGTCATCCGCGAAGCCCGCATAGGGCACTCTTCGGGAAAGACGCGCCGCCCCCGCGCTGGCGACGCCACCGAACGACGAGGGCCCGCCCGTCGCCGGGCAGGCCCTTGGATTTGTCATCGATCGATCGCGCCGGGATCAGAGCAGCGTGCCGCTCAGCACCACGAGGGCGACCGAGAAGTAGATCACGAGGCCGGACACATCGACCAGCGTGGCCACGAAGGGCGCCGAGGCGCTGGCCGGGTCGAAGCCGAGCCGCTTCAGCGCGAAGGGCAGCATCGAGCCCGCCAGCGAGCCGAAGGTGACGATCGCGACGAGGGCGAGACCGACCGTCAGCGCCACCAGCATCCAATGCGGGCCGTAGTCGAAGATGCCGGCCTCCTGCCAGACGGCGATGCGCGCGACGCCGATCACGCCGAGAAAGCCGCCAAGGGCGAGCCCGGTCGGGATCTCGCGCAGCGCGACGCGCCACCAGTCCGAAAGCTTCAGTTCGCCGAGCGCCAGGGCACGGATGATCAGCGAGGTCGCCTGCGAGCCGGAATTGCCGCCCGAGCTCATGATCAGCGGAATGAAGAGCGTCAGGACGACCGCCTTCTCCAACTCGTCCTCGAAATGCTGCATGGCGCTCGCCGTCAGCATTTCCGACAGGAAGAGGATCGCCAGCCAGCCGGCGCGCTTGCGCAGCATCTCGGCGAAACCGATCCGCGTATAGGGCTCGTCCAGCGCTTCCATGCCGCCGAACTTGTGCACGTCCTCCGTGGTCACCTCGATCATCGTGTCGATGATGTCGTCGACCGTCACGATGCCGAGCACGTGGTTCTTCTCGTCCACCACCGGAATGGCGAGGAGATCGTATTTCGAGATGAGGCGCGCCACCTCCTCCCGGTCGGCCTGCGGCAGCACCGTCACCGGCTGGTCGAAGCGCGCGACGGAGCCGACGAGGGCGTCGGGATCGCCGGAGATCAGGCGGCGCAGCGAAACCGCCGCCTGCAGGCGGCGGGTGATCGGATCGAGCACGTAGATGGCATAGACCGTCTCGCGCGCGCCCTCGACCTCGCGGATATGGCGCAGCGTCTCGGCGACGCTCCAGGTGGCGGGCACGCTGACGAATTCCGTCGTCATCATGCTGCCGGCCGTGCCCTCCGGATGGACGAGCAGCGCGTCGATGATCGCCCGCGCCTCGCGGGTGAGGAGGGCGAGCAGGCGCTCGCGCGGCGGCTCCTCCATGTCGCGGAAGAGATCGGCCAGCCGGTCGGCCGCCATCGCGTCGAGGATCTCGGCCGCGACGGCCGGGCGCAGCGCCGCCAGGATGGTCTGCGGCTCGGCGAGATCGGGATGATCGAAGACGTCCGCCGCCTTTTCGAGCGGCAGGCGGGCGACGATCTCGGCGGCCTCGGCGGCGTCGAGCTCGTTCAGCTGCTGGACGATGTCCGCCGGCTGCGCGCCGCGCAGGCGGTCGACCACGGCGGCGGCGCGGGACACGCCCGCCAGTTCGAGGATGTCTTGCATGGGTCTGCTCCGGATCGCCGCGCGCGGCTGCCTCCGGCAGGGACCCGTCCTAGAAGGGACCCCTGGCGCAGACCGCACGCGGCCACGTCAATCGACTGTGACTGTCGCTTGGCATAAGGGTTGATGGTCCAGGTGAAAGGGAGCCGAGCGAGGGCGGACCCGCGTTCGGACGCCGGCTACATACGCCTTTCGGCGCGGCGATCAAGCCCCGATATCCTCGCCTGCAAATCTTTTCACGGTGCGTCCGTCGGGGGCGACGGGCGCAGTGCGCTTGACGGGGCGACGACGCTGGCGGACTCTGGCGCCATGACCCTTCGCCCCCTCCTCGCGGCCCCTGACCGACTTCGCCGACCGGGCGGGGCGGCGCCGATCCGCGCCCTCTTCCGGCTGCCGCGATGAGGGTGCTGGTCAGCGGCGCCGGCGGCTTCGTCGGGCGTCACCTCGTGCCCCGGCTGCGGGCGGCGGGCCACGATGTCGTCGCCCTGCGGCGCGGCGCGGCGGGCGGCGACAGCGTGTCGGAGACGTTCGCCGGCCCGGCCGATCTCGCCGCGCTGGACGACTTTCCGGCCTTTCCCGAGGGAATCGAGGCGATCATCCATCTCGGCGCGCTGAATCCCCAGCGCGGCGATCCGCGCCGACGCGACCTCGCGGCCCTGCGCCATGCCAATGTCGCGGGCACGGCGGCGCTCGCGCGGCGGGCGCGGCGCGAAGGGGTGTCGCGGATGATCCTTCTCGGCAGCGCGTCGGTGCACGAGGCGAAGGGCACGCCGGCGCGCGAGGACGACCCGCTGCGGCCGCAGAGCCCCTATGCCATCTCGAAGGCGGAGGCCGAAAGCTCGTTCCGGGCGGGATTCGGCCCGTCCGGCACCATCCTGCGTCCGGCCGCCGTCTTCGGGCCGGGCTGCAACAATGCCGTCGCGGCGCTGGCCCGCCTCGCGGCGACGCCGCTGCCGCTGCCGCTCGGCGGTCTCGCCCGGCCGCGCAGCCTCGTCTCGGTGGACAGTCTCGCCGATGTCGTCGCGCTCTGCCTCGCATCCGACGCCGCCCTCGGCGAGACCTTCCTCGTCGCCGACGACGCGCCGCTGACGCCGGCCGACATCGTTTCCATCATCCGGCACGGCCACCGGAAAGGCCCGCGCATCCTGCCGGCGCCCCGCGCCCTGGCCGGGCTCGCCGCGCGCCTTGCCGGTCGCGGCGACACCTGGCGCCGGGGGCGCCTCGGACTGGTGCTCGACACGGGCCATGTCCGCAGCGTGCTCGGCTGGGTGCCGGGCAATGCGCGCGACGCGCTGCGCCTGATGGTGGCCGAAGGGCGGTTCTAAGGCGCCCGTCCGCAATCCGAACCTTGCCTCGCCGCGCCGTCCGTGCTCCTCACGAGCCGCATGCGAGCCCCGCCCTCATGACCGCCTCCCCCGAAGCCTCGCCTTCGCCGCTCCGGCCCTGGCTCCTGCTTCTCGTCCTGTCGGGCGTCTTCGTCGCTCTCCTGGAACTCGTCGGCCTGCCGGCGGCGCTTCTCCTCGGGCCGATGCTGGCCGGCATCATCGTCTCGGCGCGCGGCGGGCGGCTGCGCATCCCCGATCTGCCTTTCGCCGGGGCGCAGGCGCTGGTCGGCTGCCTCATCGCCTCCTCCATCAATGCCGGCATCCTGCGGACCATCGCCGAGGACTGGCCGCTCTTCTGCGCCGTCACCGCCTCCACCGTCCTCGTCAGCGCGGTGATCGGCTCGGTGCTCAGCCGGTTGCAGGTGCTGCCCGGCACGGTCGCGGTCTGGGGCTCCTCCCCCGGCGCGGCGAGCGCCATGGTGATCATGGCCCAGGCCTACGGGGCCGATGCGCGGCTCGTCGCGGTGATGACCTATACGCGCGTCGTCTGCGTCGCCGTCGTCGCCTCGCTTCTCTCCCTGCTCTTCGCCGGCCGGGCGCCGGCGGCGGAGGGGATGGCCCTGGCCGATCCGGGATTCGACCCGGCTCGCCTCAGCCTCGTTCTCGCCGTCGCGCTCGCCGGCGCCGTCGCGGGGCGGCTGGCGCGCATCCCGGCGGGCGCCCTGCTCGGGCCGATCGCCCTTGGCGCCGCGCTCAACATCGCGGGCCTCTTCGATCCGCATCCGCCGCAGCTGGTGCTCGGCCTCGCCTATGCGCTGGTCGGCTGGCGTCTCGGCCTGAACTTCACGCGCGAGACCCTGGCGGCGGCCGGCAAGGCCATGCCGCGCATCCTCCTCGCCATGCTGATCCTCATCGCCTTCTGCGGCGGGCTGGCGATGCTCTTGGTGCGCTTCGCCGGCATCGATCCCGTCACCGCCTATCTCGCGACGAGCCCGGGCGGCATGGACTCGGTGGCGATCATCGCCGCATCGAGCAATGTCGACCGGCCCTTCGTGATGGCGCTCCAGGCGCTGCGCTTCCTCGTCGTGCTCGTCACCGGGCCGACCGTCGCGCGCTTCGTCGCGAACCGCCATCTCGCGCGCGAGCGGCAGCGATCCGCGGAGCGACCGCGCGACTGACGCTCAGTCGACGGCGACCATCACGTCGGAGGCCTTCACCACCGCATAGGCCGGGCCGCCGACGGCGAGCTTCAGCTCGTCCACCGCCTCGTTGGTGATCGAGGCGGTGACCATCGCGCCGCCGCCGATATCGATGCGGACATGGGCGGTCGTCGCGCCCTTCTCGATCGCGACGACGGTGCCCTTGAGCTGGTTGCGGGCGCTGATCTTCATGACGTGCCTCCGTTTTCCTGCCGACCGGCCTAGCCCGGCCCCGGCACGGCCGCAAGGCGCCATATGTAGCAGAACATAACGCTTTCCGCCGCAGCCGGTCTCGCTATATCCTCGGAGATATTCCGCAGGCCATCATGAGGGGATCATGGCTTTCACCGTCACGCGCCGCCGTCTCGTCCGGCATCTCGCCGTCCTTCTCGCCGCCGCCGGCCTCGCGGCCGCGCCGCTGGCGCCCGCCCGCGCCGAGCCGCAGGAGGTGCTGGTCTTCGCGGCGGCGAGCCTCAAGAACGCGCTCGACGACATCAACGCCGCCTGGAAGAGCGAGAGCGGCCGGTCGGCGACGATCTCCTATGCCGCCTCCTCCGTGCTCGCCAAGCAGATCGAGAGCGGCGCGCCGGCCGATCTCTTCTTCTCCGCCGATCGCGACTGGATGGACTATCTGGCGAAGAAGGACCTCATCCGGCCGGACAGCCGCGCCGAGCTTCTCGGCAATTCCATCGTGCTCGTCGCCCCGGCGGGCGCCGCCAAGCCGCTCGACATCGCGCCGGGCTTCCCGCTCGCGACGGCGCTCGGCGACGGCAAGCTCGCCATGGGCAGCGTCGATTCGGTGCCGGCCGGCAAATACGGCAAGGCGGCGCTGGAAAAGCTCGGCGTCTGGCAGAGCGTTTCGGCACAGGTGGCCCAGGCCGACAATGTGCGCGCCGCGCTCCTCCTCGTCTCGCGCGGCGAGGCGCCGCTCGGCATCGTCTACAAGACCGACGCGGCGGCCGACAAAGGCGTCGCGGTGGTCGGCACCTTCCCCGCCGACACCCACCCGCCGATCGTCTATCCGGTCGCCTTGACGAAGACGGCCAAGGAGGGCGCCGCCGACTTCCTCGCCTTCCTGAAAGGCGCCAAGGCGAAGTCGCTCTTCGAGGCGCAGGGCTTTACCGTCCTGCCCTGACGCGGCACGAAGGGTCGGGCGGCGGTCGGAGATACCGGAATGGAGCGCGGATGGACTGGCTGACCCTCAGCCCGGACGAGGCGGCGGCCGTCCGCCTGTCCCTGCGCGTCGCGACCGTCTCGACCCTCGCCAGCCTGCCGCCGGCGCTTCTTATCGCCTTCCTTCTCGCCCGGCGGCGCTTTCCGGGTCATGCCCTCCTCAACGGGCTCGTCCATCTGCCGCTTGTCATGCCGCCGGTCGTCACCGGCTATCTCCTCCTCCTCGCCTTCGGCCGGCGCGGGCCGGTCGGCGCGTTCCTTGCCGATCATCTCGGTCTCGTTCTCTCCTTCCGCTGGACGGGCGCGGCGCTCGCCTCGGCGGTGATGAGCTTTCCGCTCGTCGTGCGCGCCATCCGCCTGTCGGTCGAGGCCGTCGACCGCCGGCTGGAAGCGGCGGCGGCAACGCTCGGCGCGCCGCCGCTCCTCGTGTTCCTCACCGTGACGCTGCCCCTCGTCGCGCCGGGTCTTCTCGCCGGCGCCATTCTCGGCTTCGCGAAATCGATGGGCGAGTTCGGCGCGACGATCACCTTCGTCTCCAACATTCCCGGCGAGACGCAGACCCTGCCCTCCGCGATCTATGCGCTGACGCAGGTGCCGGGCGGCGAGGCGGGTGCGCTGCGCCTGACGCTGGTCTCGATCGCGATCTCCATGGCGGCGCTTCTCGCCTCGGAAGCGATCGCGACGCGGCTCGCCCGGCGCCTTGCCGCCGCATGAGCCTTCAGATCGACATCCGCCAGCGCCTCGGCGCCTTCCGGCTCGAAGCGCGCTTCGAGACGAGCGCGCGGCTCACCGCCCTGTTCGGCCGCTCGGGCAGCGGCAAGACCTCGCTCGTCAATCTCCTCGCCGGTCTCGCGCGGCCGGACGAAGGGCGGATCGCGATGGGGGATGCGGTCTTCGTCGATACGTCCACCCGGCGCTTCCTGCCCGCCCATCGCCGCCGCGTCGGCTACGTGTTCCAGGACGCCCGGCTCTTTCCCCATCTCAGCGTCCGCCACAACCTCCTTTACGGCCGCTGGTTCGCGCGCCGCCGGGACATGGCGGCGCGCGCGGGGCAGGACGAGTTCGACCGGATCGTCGAGCTTCTCGGCATCGCGCCGCTGCTCGCCCGGCGCCCGGCGGGCCTGTCCGGCGGCGAGCGCCAGCGCGTCGCGATCGGGCGCGCGCTCCTGTCCCATCCGCGCCTGCTCCTGATGGACGAGCCGCTCGCCGCCCTCGACGAGGCGCGCAAGGCCGAGATCCTGCCCTATCTCGAACGGCTGCGGGACGAGGCGGCGATCCCGATCCTCTATGTCAGCCATTCGGTGACGGAAGTGCTGCGGCTCGCCGCCGACATGGTGGTGCTGGAGGCCGGACGCGTCGTGGCGCAAGGGCCGCCCGCCGAGATCATGCGCCGCCTCGACCTCCTGCCCTCGGCCTATGAGAGCGAGAGCGGGCGCGATCTCGTCGTGACGGTCGAGGGCGAGGAGCCCCGCTACGGCCTGACGGTGCTCGCCCTCGGCGAGGCGCGCCTGTTCGTGCCGCGCCTCGCGGCGGCGCCCGGCGCGTCCCTGCGGCTGCGGGTCCGGGCGCGCGACGTCATGCTGGCGCTCGAGGCGCCGACCGGCATCAGCGCGCTGAACGTCCTGCCGGCGACCGTCGTCGGCTTTTCGCCGGATGGCGCGTCCGGCATGGAACTCCGGCTGGACTGCGCCGGCCAGGAACTCCTGTCGCGCATCACGCTGAAATCCTTCGAGGCGCTGGAGCTTCGCGTCGGCAGCCCGGTCCATGCCGTGCTGAAGGCCGTGTCCTTCGACCGGCGCTATGGCGGGGATCTCTCGACCGAAGCGTCAGGCGAGGCTTGACGGCGCCCGGCCGCTGGCGATCTCCTGTCGCGCGGGAACGGACAGGCATGACGGCTCAGCTCACCCTTCGCATCGACCTGCCGGGCGGCCGGCTCGGCCATGGCAAGATCGCCCTTCTGGAGGCGATCGGCAGCTGCGGCTCGATCGCGGCGGCCGGGCGCGAATTCGGCATGTCCTATCGGCGGGCTTGGCTGCTGGTGGACGGGATGAACCGGATGTTCGAGACCCCGCTCGTCGCGGCGCGCGGCGGCGGAGCCGGCGGCGGCGGCGCCCATCTCACCGATCTCGGCACGAGCATCGTCGCGCTCTATCGCGACGCGGAGCGCAAAGCGAACGAATCGGCCGGCGCGGAACTGAAGCGCATCGAGGCGGCGCTGGCGAAGGGCTGAGGCCCTTCGGGCTCAGCCGGCGAGTTCGAGATGGGCGAGAAGGTCGTTATGCGAGAAGGGCTTCGGCACGAAGCCGAGCGGCCGGCAGTCCGCCGCGCGCGCCCGCGTCTTCGGATCGAGATTGCCGCTGACGAAGAGCGAGGGCACGTCGAGATGCTCGCGCAGCCGCCGCGCCGTTTCGACGCCATTGGTGCCGCGCGCCAGATTGACGTCCATGATCGCGACATCCGGGCGCTTCGCCTCGGCGAGCCTCAGCGCCTGGTGCATATCCGCCGCGAGGCCCACCACCTCGTAGCCGGCATCGGTGAGAACGTCTTCGAGATCCATCGCGAGGATCAGTTCATCCTCAACGATCAGGACACGCAGACTCATCGGACGGTCGAGCATGCCGAGACACCGTAAGACGCGCAGACCGACTTCCAGTTCCGGGGCCGCGGGGCGGCCGACCAAAAGGCTTTCGACATCGTACCAACACCCTCAAGCCGCTTGGCCTTCTCCGTTCCGCCTTCATGCGGACCGGAACCGAAGCCGCTCGCCATGAACAATTCCGAACCCCAACCCTCGGCGCGGTGGCATAGCTCAATGAATCCACGTTCCCGCGCGACTGTCGAAATGCCGGCCGACGAGAGGAGTTCCAATCTCATCAAAAAATTTTTGACGCTTTCGTGAAATCTTTCATCGCCATTGCTTAGCTGGATGCCGTTTCGCTTGCATTCGCGCCTGCGAAACGCAATCCTGCCGCAGCGCAACATGAATGGTGGCGACGGACGGACAAGGGATCTTCGGGCGGTAGACCATGGGGTTCGAACATTTCCCGAAGCTGGCGGCGGAGCGAGGCGGCTATGCCGCGGCCTATGCCCGGTGGAAGGCCGATCCGCTCGGCTTCTGGATGGAGCGGGCGCTCCTCGGCGTCGACTGGTTCGAGCGGCCGCGCACCGCCTTCGATCCCGAGGCCGGCCCCTATGGCCGCTGGTTCCCGGACGGCATCTGCAACACCTGCCACAACGCGCTCGACCGCCATGTCGCGGCAGGCCGGGGCGAGCGCGTCGCGCTGATCCATGATTCGCCCGTCACCGGCACGCTGCGCCGCCTGACCTATGCGGGCCTGCTGCGCGAGGTGAAGGCTTTCGCCGCGACGCTTGCCGGCTTCGGCATCGGCAAGGGCGACCGCGTCGTCATCTACATGCCGATGGTGCCGGAAACGGCGATCGCCATGCTGGCCTGCGCCCGGCTCGGCGCGATCCATTCCGTCGTCTTCGGCGGCTTCGCGGCGCGCGAGCTCGCCCATCGCATCGACGATGTGCGCCCGAAGCTCATCGTCACCGCCTCCTGCGGCATCGAACCCTCGCGCACCGTCGCCTACAAGCCGCTCGCCGACCGGGCGCTGGAGCTGGCGCGCCATCCGCCGGGCGCCATGATCGTGCTGCAGCGCCCGCAGCTCGCGGCGGAGCTCCGCCCCGGCCGCGACCACGACTGGCATGCCCTCCAGGACGCCGCCCTCGCCGCCGGCGCGGACGTGCCCTGCACGCCGCTCGCCGCCACAGACCCGCTCTACGTTCTCTACACATCCGGCACGACCGGCCGGCCGAAGGGCGTCGTGCGCGACAATGGCGGCCATATGGTCGCGATCGCCTATGCGCTGGAAGCCGTCTACGGCGTGAAGCCGGGCGAGACCTTCTTCGCCGCCTCCGATCTCGGCTGGGTGGTCGGCCATTCCTTCATCGTCTACGGCCCGCTCGTCCAGGGCGGCACCGGCATTCTCTACGAGGGCAAGCCGGTCGGCACGCCGGATGCCGGCGCCTTCTGGCGGCTCATCGCCGAGCATGGCGCCGTCTCGGCCTTCACCGCGCCGAGCGCCGTGCGCGCCATCCGCCGCGAGGACCCGGACGGCCTGCTGCCCGGCCGCTACGACCTGTCGCGCTTCCGCGCCCTCTTCGTCTCCGGCGAGCATGCCGATGCCGCGACCGTCGACTGGGCGCGGCGCGCCCTCGGCAAGCCGGTGCTGGACCAGTGGTGGCAGACCGAGATCGGCTGGCCGATCGCCGCCAATCCGCTCGGCCTCGGCATTCTGGACGTGCCGGTCGGCCAGCCGGGCGTCGCCATGCCCGGCCATCGGCTCGACGTTCTCGGCCCGGACGGCACGGTGCTGCCGCCCGGCCGCACCGGCACGATCGCGCTGCGCCTGCCGCTGGCGCCCGGCGCGCTGCCGACGCTCTGGAACGCCGATAGCCGCTTTCGCGACACCTATCTCGCCGAGTTCCCCGGCTATTACTCGACCTCCGATGCCGGCCGGCTCGACGCCTCCGGCATCGTCTCGGTGCTCGGGCGGACCGACGACGTCATCAACGTGTCCGGCCATCGCCTGTCGACGGGCGAGATGGAGGACGTGGTCGCCGCCCATCCGGCCGTCGCCGAATGCGCCGTCGTCGGGGCGCATGACGAGCTGAAGGGCGCCGTGCCGGTCGGCTTCGTCGTCCCGAAGCTCGGCATCGCGGAAACGGAAGCGGCGATCCGCGAGGCGCTCGTCGCTGCGATCCGCGAGGCGATCGGCCCGGTCGCCGCCTTCCGGCGCGTCGTCTTCGTCGCCCGCCTGCCGAAGACGCGCTCCGGCAAGGTGCTGCGCGGCACCCTGCGCCAGATCCTCGACGGCACGCCCTTCGAGGTGCCGGCGACGATCGAGGACCCGGCCGTCCTTC
This sequence comes from Aureimonas endophytica, assembly GCF_014642635.1. Lineage (GTDB taxonomy): Bacteria > Pseudomonadota > Alphaproteobacteria > Rhizobiales > Rhizobiaceae > Plantimonas > Plantimonas endophytica. Next base: position 450,650 of record NZ_BMIQ01000004.1, on the reverse strand, counting down.
CCGAGATCGCGGCGGCGCTCGCGACGGGGATGCCGCAGCCATGATCTCGCATGTCCATGTCGGCATCGCCGATTTCGATCGCGCCTTCGCCTTCTACGAGATCCTGATGGCGTCGCTCGGCTTCGAGCTGCGCTTTCGCGAGCCGGACAAGGGCTGGGCCGGCTGGCACGGTCCCAATCGCGGCCGGCCGCTCTTCCTGATCGGCCGTCCCTATGACGGCGGGCCGGCGGCGCCCGGCAACGGGCAGATGGTGGCGCTGCTCGCGCCCGACCGGCCGGGCGTCGATCGGGCCTTCGCGGCGGCGCTCGCCGCCGGCGGCCGTTCGGAGGGCGCGCCGGGCCTGCGCCCGCATTACCACCCGAACTATTACGGCGCCTATCTGCGCGATCCCGACGGCAACAAGCTCGGCCTTTGCTGCCACGATCCCGCCTGAACCGGGCTGGGCGCGGTTGCCGCTTTTTGCTTTTGCGGCTAAGAGCGCCTCGCCTCAACGCGGGAAGGATGGGTGATGGACGCGCAGTCGACCAACGGCGAGCAACAGGCGGCCCTTCTCGCCGAAACCCTGCCCTTCATGCAGGCCTACGAGCACAAGACGGTGGTCGTGAAATATGGCGGCCATGCCATGGGCAATCCCGAGCTCGGCAAGGCTTTCGCCCGCGACATCGCGCTGCTCAAGCAGTCCGGCATCAACCCGATCGTCGTCCATGGCGGCGGCCCGCAGATCGGCGCCATGCTGAACAAGCTCGGCATCGAATCGCATTTCGAGCACGGCCTGCGCGTCACCGACCAGCGCACCGTCGAAGTGGTCGAGATGGTTCTCGCCGGCTCGATCAACAAGGAGATCGTCGCGCTCATCAATGCCGAGGGCGAATGGGCGATCGGCCTTTGCGGCAAGGACGGCAACATGGTCTTCGCCGAAAAGGCGAAGAAGACGGTGATCGATCCGGATTCGAATATCGAGCGGGTGCTCGATCTCGGCTTCGTCGGCGAGCCGGTGGAGGTCGACCGCACGCTGCTCGACCTTCTGGCGCGCTCCGAGCTGATCCCGGTCATCGCGCCCGTCGCGCCCGGCCGCGACGGCGCGACCTACAACATCAATGCCGACACCTTCGCCGGCGCCATCGCCGGCGCCGTCTCGGCGAGCCGCCTCCTCTTCCTCACCGACGTGCCGGGCGTCCTCGACCGCGAGGGCAAGCTGATCAAGCAGCTGACCGTCGCCGAGGCGCGGACCCTGATCCGCGACGGCACGATCTCCGGCGGCATGATCCCGAAGGTCGAGACCTGCATCGAGGCGCTGGAGCGCGGCGTCGAAGGCGTCGTCATCCTCAACGGCAAGACGCGCCACGCGGTGCTGCTCGAACTCCTGACCGAGCACGGCGCCGGCACGCTGATCGTGCGCTGACGCCCGTCTGGCCGAGCGGAATTGTGACCGATCCGTGACGGTTTTCGGGCGCAGCGCTGTGCCTTCCCTGCACTGGCGGATGCCGGACGGCTCCGCCAGAACCGTGGCGACGACCGACGGGAACAGTCGACCATGCGCCGTGCCGCCCGCCTTCTCGCCCTCGGCCTTGCCGCCGGCAGCCTTTTCGCCTCCGCGGCCCTCGCCCAGCAGCCGATCAAGACCGAAGCCGCCGGCGCCAAGGCGCCGACCGCGCCGGACCCCTTGCGCTTCGGCACGCCCAACGCCTTTCTGAGCTTTCAGCCCTTCTTCCAGTTCGAGGCCGGCCACGGCTCCTCCTCGCCGGACAGCCTCATCGGCGATGTCGACAATTTCGACGGCCAGCTGCGGCGCGCCCGCCTCTACGCCGATTTCGGCTATCATGACTTCGGCGGCCGCTTCACGATCGACTTCGCGCCGACCACCGGCCCGGACGTCATCTACGCCTATCTCGACTATACGCTGCCGGATATCGCGACCCTCCAGGTCGGCCAGCAGGACATGGCCTTCTCGATGCAGCGCCTCATCGGCAGCCGCTCGGCGCTGTTCAACGAGAACGGCCAGAACCAGACCCTGTCGCGTCCGGGCGCGGTCGGCGTCCAAGTCTTTTCCGATGCCGAAAACTACAGCCTGGCGGGCGGCGTCTTCGGCACCGACATCAATGTCGCGCCCTTCGACCAGAGCGTCACCGTCGCCGGCCGCGCCACCTACGCGCCGATCAACACGGACGAGGCCGCGCTCCATCTCGGCGTCGCCGTGTCCGACACCTTCGATTCCAGCGTGCCGATCAGCTTCTCCGGCGATACGGGCACCCCGCTCTTCTCGAAGAAGACGATCACTTCCAGCGCCTTCACGGCGGTCGATTCCTATCTCGCGACGAATTTCGAGGCCTCGGCGACGGTCGGGCGCTTCACGCTCCAGAGCGAATATACGCTCGGCGACATGGACGACGGCATCCGCGACGACAGCCTCCTGCATGGCGGCTATCTGGGCGTCCTCGCCTTCCTCACCGACGATCATCGCGGCTATGACGGGAAATACGGCATCTTCAAGCGGGTGAAGCCTGCCGCGCCGGTCGGCAAGGGCGGCTTCGGCGCCGTCGAGATCGGCGGACGCCTCGACTATCTGAACCTCGCCGATGCCGGGCCGAAGGCCGGCACCGAGATCGCCGGCACCGGCATCCTCAACTGGTATCTGACCGACCAGATCCGCTTCTCGGCCACCGACACCTATACGGCGGTGACGGAGGGACCGGACGACGGCGCCGACTACAACACCGCGATGCTGCGCGTCTGGTTCGTCTATTGAGGCCGGCCCTCGCTGCATCAATGGGTTGCCAGGAGGCGTAACCTACGGTACGGGCAGGGCGTAACCAGGGTTACGCTCTTTCCAACCGCCGGACGATCCCGCCGTTGAGTGCCTCATCCACGACCGCCGCGCCGACGGCGCCCCTGAACTCCAAGACCCGCGTCCTCTTCGCCAGCCTCATCGGCACGACGATCGAGTTCTTCGACTTCTACATCTACGCGACGGCGGCAGTGCTGGTCTTCCCGCAGCTCTTCTTCCCGAGCGCCGATCCGTCCTCCGCGACGCTGAAATCCTTCGCCACCTTCGCCGTCGCCTTCTTCGCCCGCCCGATCGGCGCGGCCTTGTTCGGCCATTTCGGCGACCGCATCGGCCGCAAGGCGACGCTCGTCGCCGCGCTGATGACCATGGGCCTGTCCACGGTCGCGATCGGCCTCCTGCCGACCTATGCGACGGCCGGCGTCCTGGCGCCGCTTCTCCTCACGCTCTGCCGCCTCGGCCAGGGTCTCGGCCTCGGCGGCGAATGGGGCGGCGCGGTGCTGCTCGCCACCGAGAACGCGCCGGCCGGCAAGAAGGCCTGGTACGGCATGTTCCCGCAGCTCGGCGCGCCGATCGGCTTCATCTGCGCCACCGGCAGCTTCCTGATCCTCAGCGATCTGATGACGGACGAGCAGTTCTTCGCCTTCGGCTGGCGCGTGCCCTTCGTCGCCAGCGCCCTCCTCGTCCTCGTCGGCCTCTATGTCCGTCTCAAGATCCACGAGACGCCGGACTTCCAGAAGGCGATGGAGCGGCACGAGCGGGTGAAGGTGCCCTTCGCCGCCGTCTTCGCCGATTACAAGCGCCATCTCGTCGTCGGCACCTTCGGCGCGCTCGCGACCTTCGTCCTGTTCTATCTGATGACCACCTTCGTCCTGTCCTGGGGCACGGGGCCGCTCGGCTATACGCGTGGCCAGTTCCTGCCGGTGCAGATGCTGGGCGTCGTCTTCTTCGGCCTCGCGATCCCCGTCTCGGCGCTCGTCGCCGACCGGATCGGCTCGCGGGCGATGCTGCTCGCGGCGACCGTCGGCATCGCGATCTTCGGCTTCACCTTCCAGCCGCTCTTCGGCGCTGGCACGCTCGCCTCGGTGCTCGCCTTCCAGATCCTCGGCTTCGGGCTGATGGGTCTCACCTACGGCCCGCTCGGCACGGCGCTGTCGGAACTCTTCCCGACCAATGTCCGCTATACCGGCGCCTCGCTCACCTTCAATCTCGGCGGCGTCGTCGGCGCCTCGCTGGCGCCGACCATCGCGACCCAGCTCGCCACCACGCACGGCCTGCCGGCCGTCGGCTTCTATCTCTCGGCGGCGGCGGTGATCACCTTCGTCGCGCTCGCGGCGACGCCGCGCGCCGCGCACTGAGGGGCGGGGACCGGACGAAACGGGCGGCGGCGCAAGCTGCCGCTCATCTTCGCCGGCTATCGTTCCGGTTGACGACCTGCCACGAAGCGGATCAGACGGAACCATGACCGAACCCGAGACCGAGATCCGCGAAACCCGCGACGCGAGGCCCGAGGACTTCGCCGAGGTGAAGAACTGGATCTTCGATCTCGACAACACGCTCTATCCGCGCCGCACCGACCTCTTCGCGCAGATCGACGCGCGGATGACGAGCTTCGTCGCCGAACTCCTGAAACTGCCGACCGAGGAGGCGCGGCAGTTGCAGAAGAGCTTCTATCGCAAGCACGGCACGACGCTGCGCGGGCTGATGATCGAGCACGACATCGATCCCGACGCGTTCCTGCGCTTCGTCCACGACATCGACTATTCGGGCCTCGCGCCGAATCCGGCGCTCGGCGCCGAGATCCTGGCCCTGCCCGGCCGCAAGTTCATCTTCACCAACGGCGATCGCGGCCATGCCGAGCGCACGGCCCGCGCCCTCGGCATTCTCGATCATTTCGAGGATATTTTCGACATCGTCGCGGCCGGCCTCAATCCGAAGCCCGCCCGCGAGACCTACGACCTCTTCGTCGAGCATTTCCGGCTCGACCCGGCTCGGGCCGCGATGTTCGAGGATCTGGCGCGCAATCTGGAAGTGCCGAAGGCGCTCGGCATGCAGACCGTTCTCATCGTCCCCTCGCCGCTGGAGGAGGACATCGCCGAAGCCTGGGAACAGGAGGGGCGCGGCGGCGAGCATATCGATTTCGTCACCGACGATCTCGCCGCCTTCTTGCGCCGCGTCCGCAACTGATCCATCCGGACCGGCCGAACGTCAGGCGCCGAGCAGCGAGCGGCCCTTGCGCACGAGGCCGCCGAGACGGCGGCGGGCGGGATCGCTCGCATGGGCATCCGTCCGCGCCGTCATGCCGCGCGTGTTCTGCGCCAGGACATCGTCCTGGCTGCCTGCTCCGGCCGGCGCGCCTTCCAGCGCCCGTCGCCGGTCGCGTCCGTCCTCCTCGTCGAGATCGGCCGGCCCTTTCGGTCCGAGGCCGTCGATGGTCTGCGGCGTGTCGAGATTCTGCTGCCGCAGCATCATTTCCGAATCCGTGTCGGTCATCGTCCTTATCCCTGCGGCTTGGCGGCGCCAGGCGCCGCGCCGGCCGCATCCTTCGCTTTTCGGCTATAGGGAAGAGAACCGCCGACCGCTTCGCCGGTTCCGGTGTTTCGCTCAAAAGCCGTAGAAGGCGCGGATCGCCGCCCAGCCCTCCTCCGCCGTCTCGACGAAGGTCAGGAGACTGAGATCGTCCGGCGCGATCGTGCCCTCTTCCGCCAGGAAGTCGAGATCGAGCACCCGGCGCCAGAAGTCCGGGCCGAAGAGCAGCACCGGCATGCGCGCCATGCGGCCGGTCTGGATCAGGGTCAGGCCCTCGAAGAGCTCGTCCATCGTGCCGAAGCCGCCGGGAAAGATGGCGATCGCCTTCGCCCGGAACAGGAAATGCATCTTGCGCAGCGCGAAATAATGGAAGTTGAACGAGAGTTCGGGCGTCGCATAGGGGTTCGGCACCTGCTCGTGCGGCAGGGTGATGTTGAGAGCGATCGACACGGCGCCGACATCCGCCGCGCCGCGATTGCCGGCCTCCATCACGCCCGGCCCGCCGCCGGTGACGATGACATATTCGCGCCCGCCGGAACTCGCCGCCGAATGCTGCGAGGCGAGCCGCGCGAAGCGCCGCGCCTCGTCGTAATAGCGGGAATTGGCCTCCAGCCGCGCCTTCTGGCCGGCATTGCGGGCCGCCCAGGCCGGCCGGCCGGGCTCGGGGATGCGCGCGCCGCCGAAGAGCACGATGGTCGAGAGGATCCCCGCCTCCTTCAGCGCGAGCTCCGGCTTCATCAGTTCGAGCTGCAGGCGCACGCCGCGCATCGCCTCGCTCGCCAGGAAGTCGGCATCGTCATAGGCGAGGCGATAGGTCGCCGAGCGCGTCTGCGGCGTGTCCGGGTTGACCTTCGCCACCTGCCGGTCCTCGTGCGAGGCGGGAAACGGATCCCAGCTCCCGTCCTCGCGCCGCTCGCCGCCTTCCCGCTCCGCCATGACCGTTTCCTCGTCCGCGACGCGCGCGCCGCGTTGACGCGCGCTTTGCCCATCACATAGTGGAGGCCGGTTTCGCCAAGAAAAGGACCAGCCATGTCGGCCGACAGCCATGCCGCCCTCGCGCGCACCATCGAGGAGGCCTTCGAGGCCCGCGACCAGATCTCGGCCGCGACGACCGGCGAGGTCCGCGACGCGGTGGACCATGCCCTTTCCCTCCTCGATTCGGGTGAGGCGAAGGTCGCGACGCGCGGCGCCGACGGCGCCTGGACCGTGCATCAATGGCTGAAGAAGGCGGTGCTCCTGTCCTTCCGCCTCAACGACATGGTGGTGGTCGAGGGCGGCCCCGGCGGCGCCAACTGGTGGGACAAGGTGCCGTCCAAGTTCGAGGGCTGGGGCGAGAACCGCTTCCGCGAGGCGGGCTTCCGCGCCGTGCCGGGCGCCGTGGTGCGCCGCTCCGCCCATATCGGCCGCAACGCCATCCTGATGCCGTCCTTCGTCAATCTCGGCGCCTCGGTCGGCGAGGGCACGATGGTCGACACCTGGGCGACGGTCGGCTCCTGCGCGCAGATCGGCGCCCATGTGCATCTCTCGGGCGGCGTCGGCATCGGCGGCGTCCTGGAGCCGCTCCAGGCCGGCCCGACGATCATCGAGGACAATTGCTTCATCGGCGCCCGCTCGGAAGTGGTCGAGGGCTGCATCGTGCGCGAGGGCTCGGTGCTCGGCATGGGCGTCTTCATCGGCCAGTCGACGAAGATCGTCGATCGCGAGACCGGCTCCGTCACCTATGGCGAGGTGCCGCCCTATTCCGTCGTCGTCGCGGGCTCCCTGCCCGGCCGGCCGCTGGCCAATGGCGAGCCCGGCCCCAGCCTCTATTGCGCGGTCATCGTCAAGCGCGTCGACGAGCGCACCCGCTCCAAGACCTCGATCAACGATCTCTTGCGCAGCTGAAAAACGCAAATGGCGGCGCGTTTCTCGCGCCGCCATTCATCCTTCATGAAGGAATTTCGGCGATCTTATTCCGCGTAGCCGAAGCGGCCATCGGCCGAAACGGTGGAATTGGCGGCCTCGCCATCGGCGAAGACGCGGACGCGCCCGCCCTTGGTCTGACCATCGGCGCTGGCGACAGCGGAATTGTCAGAGACGGCCGGCCGCGGCTTGGCGGCGGCGCTCGCCGGGAGCGGCGCGGCGGCGCGGATGGCGCCAAGGCTCGGCGCCGAAACGCCCGCGGCCAGCGGCTGGACGCGCGGGAAGGCATAGGTGCCGGTGGAGCCGTTGGCGGCGACCAGCGCGCCGGCATGGGCGCGGGCATCGACCGGCCGGCTGGCGACGGCGATCTGCTTGGTCCGCTCGGCGGCGGCGACCAGGGTCTCGTGATTGGCCGGAGCGCGGCGGCGCTGAATGGCGGCCATGTGGCGCTTGACGTTCGAGCAATAGGTAGAGGCCGAGCGCGTCATCACCGTGGTGCGGTGGCCGCCCTTGTAGCGCATGGCGGTGCCGCAGACGTCGTGCCCGCTCATCTCCCAGGCGCCGGCGAGATATTTCATGCCGTAGCGCAGATTCGTCGCCGGATCGAACAGGCCCTGGGCCGGACCGGCGAAGCCGAGGCCGCGCGCCGTCGCCGGCTTGATCTGGGACAGGCCATAGGCGCCGCCACCGATCGCGGTCGGATTGTAGTGGCTCTCGACGCGCACCACCGCATAGGCGAGCTCGGGCGGGATGTTGTTCTCGGCGGCCGAGCGCTCGATCATCTGGTCCATCGCGGCGCTGCCGGTGATGGTGTCGGTGCCCTTGAAGGTGTCGCCGATGCGGTCCTGCACGGCGTTGAACACATGGGTCGTCGTGTCGATGGCGCGCGAGGTCGTGTCGATCGCGGCGACCTTCACCGCGTCGGCCGAATGGGCGACGGCCGAGATGGCGGCCGGCACGGACTTGCGCGGATCGATGAGATCCTTGGCGCTGGCGATCTCGGTCGGCTTGGCGCCCGGCACCGGCGTCCGGCTGTCGAAGCCGGTGAGATCGGCCTTCTGCGGCGCGGCCGGAGCGGCCGGCGTCGTGGCGGCGGCCACCTGCACGCGGTCGGCCTTGCCTTCGGTGAGAACGGTGAGGGACGCGCGGCGCTCCTCGACATCGGCCTTCAGCGCCGCGACCTCGTCGAGCGCCGGCGCGGCGGCGGGCTTGGCGGCGAGAAGCGGCTTGGCCTCCGCCTTCGGCGCGGCCGCCGGCTGGGCCGCCGCCGTGGCTTCGGCGGCCTTCAGCTTCTCGAGATCGGGCTTGGTCGAGGGCAACGCGATGCGCGCGCCATCGGCCAGCGCCGCGAGGCGGGCCGGCGCATAGCCATAGGCATCGGGGCCGCCGGTCGGCGTGGTCTGGGGCTTCGCCGCCAGCGAGGCGGCCTTCATATTGGATTTTTCGGCGACGCAGGCGCCAAGGGCAAGGGGTGCGGTCAAAGCCAGCAAGGCCATGGGACGAAGGATGCGTCCCTTGCGAGGACGCGCTCGAACGATCGATCCCGGTGCCACTGGCATACCTATCTCCGCGCCCGTTGCGTGTCCGAACACCGATTGTGGCGAAAAGTGGCAGCGAGAAGGCAGCCGTCGCAACGATCACGTTCGGATCACCATCCTGTAACGAGGTGAAACCTTTTGGCAACTCTTTCCGGCTTGGGTGGCAAGCTTCGCGCCTGCTAGGAGCGGTCATGAGCCAGTTTGACGCAAGCCCCGCCGCGATTCTCGCCCGACTCATCCGTTGCCCTTCCGTCACCCCGATCGAGGGCGGCGCCCTGGGCGAACTCGAAGAGATGTTGATTCCGCTCGGCTTTCGCGTCGAGCGCCCGGTCTTCAGCGACACCAACACGCCCGATGTCGAAAATCTTCTCGCCTTTTCTGGGGATAAGGGGCCGCATCTCGCCTTTGCCGGGCATACGGACGTCGTTCCCGCTGGACCTGATTCGGATTGGCAACACCCTCCCTTCGCCGCCGTGATCGAGAATGGCGAGCTCTTCGGACGCGGCGCGGTGGACATGAAGGGCGGTATCGCTTGCTTCGTCGCCGCCCTCGCCCGCATCCAGGCCCGCGAGGGCCGGCTGCCCGGCCGGATCTCGCTTATCGTCACCGGCGACGAGGAAGGGCCGTCGATCAACGGCACGGAAAAGCTCCTGCGCTTCGCCGCCGGGAAGGGTCTTTCCTTCGACGCCTGCCTCGTCGGCGAGCCGACCAACCCGGACGCGCTCGGCGACATGATCAAGATCGGCCGGCGCGGCTCGGTCTCGGGCACGGTGACGGTGGAGGGCCGCCAGGGCCATGTCGCCTATCCGCATCTCGCCGAGAATCCGGTGCGAGGCCTCGCGACGCTGCTCGACGGACTTCTCGCCCGCCCGCTCGACGCCGGCAACGAGCGCTTCCAGGCGACCAATCTGGAAGTGACGATGTTGGACGCGGGCGGCAACACCTCCTTCAACGTCATTCCGGCGCGCGCCGCCGCCTCCTTCAACGTCCGCTTCAACGACGAATGGACGCCGGAAAGCCTCATGGCCGAGATCGTGGCTCGTCTGGACGCGGCCGCGACCGATCTCCGGCTGCGCCCCGGACGGTCCGAGCCGATCCGCTACCGTCTCGCCTGGCGCGAGCGGCCATCCGACGTGTTCCTCACGCGGAACGACGCGCTGATCGGCGTCCTCGCGGCGGCGGTGGAGACGGTCACGGGCCGGCGCCCGGCCCTTTCCACCTCGGGCGGCACCTCGGACGCGCGCTTCATCAAGGATTATTGCCCGGTGGTAGAATTCGGGCTTGTCGGCCGGACCATGCATATGGCCAATGAAAGGGTTGCCCTCTCCGACCTCGAGACGCTGACGGAGATCTATGACCTCTTCATCACCCGATGGTTCGCCGCTCACGCCTGACAGCGCGCCCGGCCTGTCCGAGATCCTCGGCTATTTCCAGGGCACGATCGAACTGATGCAGGGCCGCAGCGAAGGGCTGCGGCGTCTCGATCTCTCGGCCGACGGCTTCTGGAGCTCGTTCTTCGCGCTCTTCGTCGCCCTGCCGCCGATGGCGCTGTCCTGGATCGAGTTCGAGGACGTGCAGCGCGAGGCGCCGGTCGCCGATGCCGGGCCGGTCTTCGTCTTCGGCGCCCATGCGGCGGCCGACATCCTCGCCTGGCTCCTGCCGGTCGCGCTGCTGATGGCGCTGGCGAAATGGATCGGCCTGCGGCGCAAGCTCGCGCCGCTCGTCGTCGCGTCGAACTGGGGCAATGCCTGCCTCGCCTGGGCGATGGCGCCGGCCGAATTGCTGGTGATCGTCACCGGCGGCCATTCGCTGGCGATGATCGTCGCGGTGATCGCCTCGCTCGTGGCGCTGGGTCTCCTCGTCCGGCTGATCGCCACCGCGCTCGGCCACGACATGAAGGCGGCCATCGGCATCACGATCCTGATGATCCTCGCCTCGATGTTCAGCTATGCCGCGATGACCGACCTGACCGGCCTCCAGCTGATCTAGACCTCACGCCGTCTCGCCGCCTTCGGCGAAGGCGCGGATCAGGTGATGGGCGATGGCGAAGGGCTTCGGCAGGCTGATGCCCTCCGGATGGCGCTCTTCGAGCATGGCCAGCACCTCGGCGCGCTCGAACCAGCGGCAGCCCTCGAGCTCGACGCCGTCGAAGACGATCTCCGCCGACAAGGCCTCGGCGAGGCAGCCGATCATCAGCGAGCCGGGAAAGGGCCAGGGCTGCGAGGCGAGATAGCGCACGCGCCCGACCTCGATCCCCGCCTCCTCCTTCGTCTCGCGGCGCACCGCCGCCTCCAGCGTTTCGCCGGGCTCGACGAAGCCGGCGAGGCAGGACCACATGCCGGACGGGAAATGCGGCCCCCGGCCGAGCAGGCAGCGCCCGTCGCGATCGTGGACGAGCATGATCGAGACCGGATCGGTGCGCGGGAAATGCGCCTCGTTGCAGGAGGTGCAGCGGCGGCGGTAGCCGGCGGCCTCGGCGACGGTCGGCCCGCCACACAGGCCGCAGAAGCGCGTGCGCCGGTGCCAGTTGAGAAGATGCTCGCCCTGGCCGAGCCGCCCTTCGAGTTCGGGCTCGACGAGATCGCCGGAGGCGAGCGCGCGGAGCGGCCGCGCCTCCAGGCCGTCCGGGCTCGCCGAAACGCGCATGACGATCGTCGGCGCGCTGTTCGCGTCGATGCCGAGAAGAGTGGCGTCCTCGCCGCCCAGCCGCTCCGCCGCCGCCCGGTCGAAGACGAGATCGCCCCCGGCCGCCAGCCAGCCCTCGGGCGCCAGGAGATGGAAGCGCGCGGCCGGATGGGCGAGCGCCTCGGCCAGCGTCGATTCGGTGCGCAGCTCGCCGTCGCGCCAGAGCGTGTTGACGGCGAAGCCCAGATGCAGGGGCACGGATGGCTTGTCGGTCACTGCGCCAGGACTTCCCGTTTCAGTTCGTCGGCGAAACGCTCCAGGCGCGCCGCCTCGTAGGGCAGGCTCTCGCCGAAGCCCCAGACCGGATTCGGCCAGTTGGGATCGCCGGCATGGCGCGCCACGACATGGAGATGGAACATCGAGACGACATTGCCGAGCGTCGCGATGTTCAGCTTGTCGGCCCGCGCCAGGCGCTTCATCGCCTTGGCCACCAGCGAGGTCTCGAAGGTCAGCATGGTCTGGTCGAGCGGCGAGAGATCGTGGAACTCCACGATGTCGTTGCGCTTCGGGATGAGGATCGCCCAGGGCCAGCGCGCGTCCCGCATGATCCGAAGATCGCAGAGGCCGAGCATGGCGACGTGATGGGTGTCTTTCGCAAGGCGTGGGTCGAGCGCGAAGCGGCGCATGCGGGATCATTCTTGGAGGGCAATCCGTCGATTCTGCCCCAGATCGGGGGGCACTTGCAATCGGGCGAGCGAAAGGCGATATGAGCGCCGGGAGGTTGGTGGTGGACGAGCCACTCGCCAACCGGGTCAGGTCCGGAAGGAAGCAGCCCCAACGAGCCCGGCACGGGTCATCGTGCCAGCCTCCCACCCTTTCTCCACCGCCCCGGAACCCTCGCGACGAGACGTCGCGCGCTTCCGGGCGATCCTCCGGTCGGCGCTCTTGCCACCGCCCCCCTTCCGTCACTAGGTGAGATCCATCGGTCGCGGGCTTCGCCGCGCCGGCGAAACAGGGTGCGTGAGCGCGAATGGTCGATGACACCGAACGGGGCGAAAGGGGCGGAGCCTACCGCGTCCTCGCGCGCAAATACCGTCCGACGAGCTTCGACGACCTGATCGGCCAGGAGGCGATGGTGCGCACGCTCACCAACGCCTTCGAGACCGGCCGCATCGCCCAGGCCTGGATGCTGACCGGCGTGCGCGGCGTCGGTAAGACGACCACCGCCCGCATCCTCGCCCGCGCCCTCAACTATCGCACCGCGACGATCGACCAGCCGACCATCCATATGCGCGAGGAAGGCGTCGACGACCGCGCCATCATGGAAGGGCGCCATGTCGACGTGGTCGAGATGGACGCGGCCTCGCATACCGGCATCGACGACATCCGCGAGATCATCGCGCAGGTGCGCTACCGGCCGGTCTCGGCGCGCTACAAGGTCTATATCATCGACGAGGTGCACATGCTCTCGACGCAGGCCTTCAACGGCCTGCTGAAGACGCTGGAAGAGCCGCCAGAACACGTGAAGTTCGTCTTCGCGACGACGGAGATCCGCAAGGTGCCGATCACCGTCCTGTCGCGCTGCCAGCGCTTCGACCTCCGGCGCGTCGAGGCGGGCGTCCTGATGGCCCATCTCCAGCGCATCGCGACGGCCGAGGGCGTCGCCGCCGAGGACGAGGCCCTGCGCCTCGTCGCCCGCGCTGCCGAGGGCTCGGTGCGCGACGCGCTGTCGCTGATGGATCAGGCGATCGCCCATGGCGCGGGCGCCGTCGAGGCGGAGGCGGTGCGCGCCATGCTGGGCCTCGCCGACCGGGGCCGCATCATCGACCTCTTCGAGCATCTGATGCGCGGCGACGCCGCCGGCGCGCTCGCCGAGTTCCGCGAGCAGTTCGCCGCCGGCGCCGATCCGGTCGTCGTCCTTTCGGATCTCGCCGATTTCACCCATCTCGTCTCCTCGCTGCGCTTCGTGCCCGAACAGGCGAAGGATGCCGCCCTTTCCCCCGCCGAGGCGACGCGCGGGCTCGACCTGTCGCAGCGCCTGTCGGTGCGCGCGCTGTCGCAGGTCTGGCAGATGCTGCTCCGGGCGATCGACGAGGCGCGCCAGGCGGCCGCGCCGCGCCAGGCGGCGGAAATGGCGCTGATCCGCCTCGCCTATGCCGCCGACCTGCCGGATCCGATCGAGCTCGCCCGGCTGGCGCATGACGGGACGGCGCCCGCCGTGCCGGCCGCCGCATCCGGTGCCGGGCGCGACGCTCCGCCGCCCGCGCCGCGCCTGGAGGCCGGCGGCAGCGGCGGTGCGGCGGCGCTCCGCGTCCAGGCCCCCGCCCCGAGCCCGGCGTCGGCGCCGGCCCCGGCGTCGCATCTGACGCTCGCCGCCAGCCGCGCGGCGGCCGCGCCCCCCGCTCCGCGCGCCGAGGCGCCCCCCACGCCGGCGGCACCGCCCATCCGCTCCATCGCGGACCTCATTCTTCTTGCGGAGGAGAAACGCGACTCCTTCGCCCGCGTCGCGCTGCGCCGCTATATCCGGCCGGTCCATGTCGAGGACGGCCGCATCGAGATCGAGCTGACAGAGAGCGCGCCGCGCACCCTGCCGGGCGATCTCCAGAAGCGCCTTCTCGACTGGACGGGGCGGCGCTGGGTCGTCTCCATCGCCTCGTCCGGCGGCGAGCCGACGCTGGAGGAACGCGAGGCGAGCCGGCGCCACTCGCTGGTCTCGGATGCCGAGCTCGACCCGGAAGTCGCCGCCATCCTGAAGGCCATGCCGGGGGCGAAGGTGATCGACGTGCGCCTTCGGGCCGATCTCCTCGCCGCCGAACAGGCCGCGAGCGAGGCGCTGCCCGTCAGCGCCGACGCGGCCGAGCTCGCCGCCGACCCGTCCCTCCTTGCCGATGACGAAGACTGACGAAAGGACGATGCCATGAAGGACCTGATGGGCCTGATGAAGCAGGCCAAGGCCATGCAGGAGAAGATGCAGGGGCTCCAGCAGGAGATTTCCGAGGTGACGGCCACCGGCCAGTCCGGCGGCGGCTTGGTCGAGGTCAAGCTGAACGGACGCCACGAGATGGTATCGCTGGCGGTCGATCCCTCGCTTCTGAAGGCCGAGGAGAAGGACATCCTGGAGGATCTGATCCTCGCCGCCCATAACGACGCGCGCGGCAAGCTGGAAGCGCTGATCGGCGAGAAGACGCAGTCGCTGACCGCCGGCCTGCCGCTGCCGCCTGGCTTCAAGCTGCCCTTCTGAGGACGCCTTTCGCATGGCCAAGCCCATTGCCGGGCCGGAGATCGAGCGGCTGATCCAGCTTCTCGCCAAGCTGCCCGGCCTCGGTCCCCGCTCGGCGCGGCGCGCGACGCTGCACCTCGTCAAGCGCAAGGACCAGCTCCTCGCCCCGCTCGCCGAGGCGATGGACCGGGCGCGGGCCAATGTCCTCGTCTGCTCCAATTGCGGCAATATCGACACGCGCGATCCCTGCACGATCTGCTCGGACGCGACGCGCGACCAGTCGACGGTCGTCGTGGTGGAGGACGTCTCGGATCTCTGGGCGCTGGAGCGGGCGAAGGCGCTGAACGCCGCCTATCACGTGCTCGGCGGCGTGCTCTCGCCGCTGGAAGGCGTCGGGCCGGAGGATCTCACCATCCGCCGTCTCGTCGAGCGCGTGGCGGAAGGCGGCATCTCTGAAGTCATCGTCGCGGTGAACGCCACGGTCGAGGGCCAGACGACGGCCCATTACCTCATCGATCAGCTCGCCGGCTTCGATCTCAAGATCACCCGTCTCGCCCATGGCGTGCCAGTCGGCGGCGAGCTCGACTATCTGGACGAGGGCACGCTCTCGGCGGCGATGCGGGCGCGCACGGCCTTCTGAGGCCTTGCCAGAGGCCGGCCGCCGCGCGAGAGTCGCGCAGGTTCGGCAAGCCTTGGGAGGCTTCGATGACGCTGGCGAATGTCCTGGCCTATTGTCTCGCCCTCGGCATCGCCGCCGCGATTCCGGGGCCGGGCGTCGTCGCCCTCGTGGCGCGCGCCCTCGGCTCGGGCTTCCGCCACGGCCTCGCCTTCGCGGCGGGTCTCGTGCTCGGCGATCTCACCTATCTCACCGCCGCCTGTTTCGGCCTCGCCATGATCGCCGCCGCGATGGGCGAGGTCTTCGTCGTCATCCGCTACGGCGCGGCGCTCTATCTCGCCTATCTCGCCTGGCAGCTGTGGCGGGCCGGCGGACGGGCGGCGGCGATCCGCTCGCTCGCCTCGGAAAGCGCGCTGGCCAGCGTCTCGGCCGGCTATCTCGTCACTCTGTCCAATCCGAAGACGATCTTCTTCTATCTCGCCCTCCTGCCGACGCTTCTCGATCTCCACGCGATCGACCTCGGCAGCTTCGCCGCCCTCGCCGTGGCGACGATCCTCGTTCTCTTCGCGGTGATGATCGCCTATGCCGCGCTGGCCGCCCGGGCGCGGAGCGCGCTCGATCGCTCGCGTCTTCTCGCCCGCCTCAACCGCAGCGCGGCGGCGATCATGGCCGGCACCGCCGTCTGGACGGTGCTGCGCCGCGCCTGAGAGAAGGCGACGAGGAACTCGACCACGCGGCGGAACGGCTAGGCAGGAAGGCTTCCAGCCTCCGCCAACAGTTCGGCCATCGACCGGCACCGCGACTTGGACACTCCTTTCGGCACGAAACAATGATGCATTCTTTCCGGCGCCTCATCGGTGCGGCCCTTCTCCTCGCCGCCTCCTTTGCCCTCGCCGCCCCGGCGCTCGCCCAGCCTTCCTACGACGCCGCCTTCCGCCAGTTCCTCGAAGGCGACATCTGGCCGGCGGCGAAGGCGCGGGGCGTGCCGCGCGCCGTCTTCGACGCGGCCTTCAAGGGCGTGAAGCCCAATCTCAAGCTGCCCGATCTCGTCCTGCCGGGCGAGAAGCCGGCGATCGAGGAGAAGAGCAGCCAGGCCGAGTTTCGCGATCCCGCCGCCTATTTCGACGAGAAGGCGCTGACGCGGCTCGGCGCCAAGGGGCGCACGCTCCTCGCCGCCCACCAGACGGTGCTCGCCCGGATCGAGAAGCGCTACGGCGTGCCGGCGCCGATCCTCCTCGCCGTCTGGGGACGGGAATCGAATTTCGGCGCGGCCAAGATCCCCTACGACGCCTTCGAGGTGCTGGGCACCAAGGCCTGGACCTCGCGGCGCAAGGCGATGTTCCGCGACGAACTCCTCGCGGCGCTCGACATCGTGGCGGACGGCCATCTCTCGGTGGCGGAGATGCGGTCCTCCTGGGCCGGGGCCCTCGGCCAGCCGCAATTCATGCCGACGAAGTTCAAGGACTATGCCGTCGATTTCGACGGCGACGGACGACGCGACATCTGGTCCTCCGTGCCCGACACGCTGGCCTCGATCGCCCACTATCTTCAGGCTTCAGGCTGGAAGGCCGGACGCGGCTGGGCGACGGAGGCGGCCATTCCGGCCGCCCTGTCCTGTACCGGCGAAGGGCCGGATAAGGCTCGGACGCTGGCCGATTTCACGAAGGCCGGCGCGAGGCCGGTCGCGGGAGGCGCCTTTCCAGGCGAGCCGCGCGCGACGGCCCATCTCCTGATGCCGGCCGGGCGGCTCGGCCCCGCCTTCGTCGCGACGCCGAGTTTCTACGTCCTGAAGGTCTACAACAATTCCGACCTCTACGCCCTCTTCATCGGCCAGCTCGCCGATCGCATCGCCGGCAAGGGCGGCGCCTTCGCCACGCCGTGGAAGACGGCAGGCGGCCCGACGCGGGGCGAGATCGCCCGGCTCCAGGAGCGTCTTCAGGCGAAGGGCTACGATGTCGGCGGCGCGGACGGCTTTCCCGGCTTCAAGACGCGCCGCACGATCGGCACGGTGGAGGCCTCGCTGGGACTTCCGGAAAGCTGCTGGCCTTCGTCCGCCCTCGCCGCGAAGCTGCGCTGAGGCGAGGCTCAGCGTTCGGCGTCGAGGCAGAGGATCGGCATGACCGAGTCGGCGATGCCAGCCGTCGTGTCCGCGACACTGGCGAAATTCTTCGAGGCCGGCGCCGAGGCGAAGCGGATGCCCTTGTCCTTCAGGAAGCGGGCGGCGGCGTCCGGGCGGATGGCGAAATTGATCGATTGCGGGATGTCGCCCGTCGCGTCGGCCACCGCAATGGCGTCGAGCTTGGCCGTGACGATGCCGACAACGCGGCCGGTGAGATCGACCAGCGGGCCGCCGGAATTGCCCGGCTGCACCGGCGCGGAGATCTGGAGATAGCGCGGGTCGTTCGACAGGCCGCGCAGCGAGGAGACGTTGCCGCGCGTGACGTTCAGGCTGTCGGCGAGGATCGAGCGCAGCGGAAAGCCGAGGGCGAGCACGTCCTCGCCGAGGCGCGGCATGTCGCCGGCGATGGCGAGCGGCTTGCCGAGCTTGGCGCCGACATGGACGGCCGCGACGTCGTTCGCCTCGTCGACCAGCACCTTGTCGGCCAGGCCCTTGTCGCCGACCATCACGGCGCGGCAGGCGCCCGCGACATGCGCATTGGTCAGCACCCAGCCGTCGTTCGAGACGACGAAGCCCGTGCCGGACGAGGCGGTCTCGGTGGCGGCGGGCGCCGTGCCGCTCTCGCCGTCCGGCCGCGCCTTGGCGTCGAGCAGCGAACGGAAGCGCTCGCCGCGCGTGCGGGCGGCATCCGGCACCGCGCCCGTCGGGGCCGGGTCGAGACCAGCGGTGACGACCGGGTCCTGAACCTGCGGAATGTCGGGGTCGAAGAGATTGGCGGCGACGGTCGCGTAGGACAGCATCGCCTCGCGCTGCGACGGGTCGTAGGAGATGCCGAAGCCGCGCACGTCGCCGGCCACGCCCTTGAAGCGCATGAGATAGGGCCGACCGCCCTCGACGCCGGCGACGGTGAAGCCCCCCTCGGTCGCGACATCGGACGTGACGCTGCGCGTCGCGCTCGGCTGCGACAGCATGGCGTGGACGGCATCGATATCGCCTTCCGTCCCGGTCAGGCGCACGGTCTCGATCTCGATCGCGCGGTCGGCGGAACGCCAGACATGGCCGACCGGCGTCGAGCCGTCGTCGCTGACGAGCGCCAGCGGCAGGGCGACGCGCAGGCCCGTCGTCGCATCGTCCACGAGGTCGAAGCCGACGGCGGCGCGGGCGGCATCACTCTTGGCGATCAGGAGCTGGAGGAAGTCCTCGCTGATGACGCCGTTCGCCTCCATGCCGTGACGGGCCTGGAAGTCGCGGATGGCGCGCAGGCTGCGAGCGTCGACCGAGCCGGAGAAGTCGCCGGCATAGTCGCCCGTCCAGGCAAGACGGATCTGCATGCCGGTGCGGAAGCTCGCATCGGTCTGGTGGTTATAGGCATCGGCAAGGTCGGAGGCCCAGGCCTGAGCCGGAACCAGCGCCACAGGCGCGGACGCAAGAAGAAGCGCAGCCACGGCTGCTTGCATCGCCCGCAGCATGCGAGCCTCCGAATATGTTAAGAACTGCTTATACAACGGCAGGCAACGGTTTTCGATCCACCTTTCTGTTTATAAATCGGTAACAAGCGCGTCAGCGGCACTGCCCGGCCTTGCGTCAACGGGGGAAGCATGATTGGCGGAAGCTTCCCGCGATCCCGATGCGCGGCACGGGACTCGATCGTTCGATTGACCCTGGCGCCGTCAGCGATTACCTCACGGCCATGGCCATCCGACCCCTCGTCATTCTGCCCGATCCGCTGCTTCGCAAGGCATCCCGGCCGGTGGAGCGCGTCGACGCCGACCTGAAGCGCTTCGCCGACGACATGCTGGAGACGATGTATGACGCCCCCGGCATCGGCCTCGCCGCCGTGCAGGTGGGCGAACTCCTGCGCATGCTCGTCATCGATGTCGCGGGCGAGGACGAGGAGAAGCGCCCGCAGGTCTTCCTCAACCCCGAGATCCTCGCCCGGTCCGACGCGATGTCGACCTACGAGGAGGGCTGCCTGTCGATCCCGGACTATTACGCGGAGGTCGAGCGGCCGGCCAAGGTGACGGTCGGCTATCTCGGCCTCGACGGCGCGACGCACGAGCTGGAAGCCGAGGGCGTCCTCGCCACCTGCCTCCAGCACGAGATCGACCATCTGAACGGCGTGCTCTTCATCGACCATATCTCCAAGCTGAAGCGCGACATGGTGGTGAAGAAGTTCACCAAGGCCGCCAAGCGCGTCTCCGCCTGACCATCCGCCGTCGCGAGGGCCGGACATGGCGCTGAAGCTCGTCTTCATGGGAACCCCGGCCTTTTCGGTGCCGGTGCTGCGGCGCCTCGTGGATGACGGGCACGAGATCGCGGCGGTCTATACCCAACCGCCCCGCGCCGCCGGCCGGCGCGGCCTCGCGCCGACGCCCTCGCCGGTCGAGACGGAAGCGCGCGCCCTCGGCCTCGACGTTCGGAGCCTTGCCTCCTTCAAGCGCGAGCCGGCGGAAGTCGAGCGCCTCGCGGCTCTGAAGGCCGATATCGGCGTCGTCGTCGCCTTCGGCATGCTCCTGCCCCAGGCGGCGCTCGACGCGCCCCGCCATGGCTGCCTCAACGGCCATGCCTCGCTGCTGCCGCGCTGGCGCGGCGCGGCGCCGATCCAGCGGGCGATCGAGGCGGGCGACGCCGTGACCGGCACGATGGTGATGCGGATGGAGGCCGGGCTCGACACCGGCCCCGTCGCCGAGACGCGCGAGACGCCGATCGGCCCGTCCGACACGTCCGGCGACCTGCACGACCGGCTCGCCGCGCTGACGGCCGAGGCGATGGCGGCCGCGCTGCGCCGGCTGGAGGCCGGCACGCTCGCCTTCGAGCCGCAGGAGGCGATCGCCGCCCGCACGGGGCGCGAGCCGCTCTATGCTCGCAAGATCGAGAAGAGCGAGACGCGGATCGACTTCGCCGGGACCGGCGCCGCCGTCGCGGCGTGGATCAATGCCTTCTCGCCCTTTCCCGGCGCCTGGACCCTGATCGACTGCGGGGCGGGGCCGGAGCGGGTGAAGCTCCTGCGCGCCGTCGCGGAACCCGGCCTCCACGGCGCGCCCGGCACACTTGTCGACGAGGGCCTGACGGTCGCCTGCGGGACGGGCGCGGTACGCCTTCTCGAATTGCAGCGGGCCGGCGGCAAGGCGATGGGGGCTGCCGACTTCCTGCGCGGCGCCAATCTCCGTCCCGGCGCGCGGATCGGGTCCGATGCCCCGCTATAAGCTGATCGTCGAATATGACGGCACCCCCTATGCCGGCTGGCAGCGGCAGGAGAACGGGCCTTCCGTGCAGGGCGCGCTGGAGCGGGCGGTGGAGGCCTTCTGCGGCGAGCGCGTCACCGTCTTCGGCGCCGGGCGCACCGATGCCGGCGTCCATGCCATCGGTCAGGTGGCCCATATCGACCTGTCCCGCGAATGGCGCACCGACACGGTGCGCGACGCGATGAACGCGCATCTGCGCGAGGACAGCGTCGCGGTGATCGAGGCGGCGGTCGTGCCGGTGGATTTCGACGCCCGCTTCTCGGCCCGCCGGCGCCACTACGTCTACCGCATTCTCGACCGGCGCTCGCCGGCCGCCATTCTCAAGGGCCGCGTCTGGTGGGTGTCGCGCCCGCTTGATGTCGCCGCCATGGACCGCGCCGCCAAGCGCCTCGTCGGCACCTACGACTTCTCGACCTTCCGCTCGGCCAATTGCCAGGCGAAGAACCCGGTGCGCACGCTCGACCGGCTGGACGTCGTGCGCGCGCCGGACGGCGGCGTCGAGATCCTCGCCTCCGCCCGCTCCTTCCTCCACAATCAGATCCGCTCCTTCGCCGGGTCGCTGAAGCTCGTCGGCGAGCATCGCTGGAGCGACGACGACGTCACGGCCGCGCTGGAGGCGCGCGACCGCAAGCGCTGCGGCCCGGTGGCGCCGCCGGACGGGCTCTATTTCGTCGGGGTCGATTACGAGACTGAAGCGGAGCTTGCCGCGCCGCGATCACTTCTGCCGACATATTCGATCACGTCCTTGGCAGAGCCGGCGGCGGGGCGTAGTTAAGGCCGCATATCGCAATGCAACAGGCAGGAAGCCGGGCGCGAAGGGAGAGCGCGGCCGGCCAGGAAGGCATTCGTCCGAATGCCCCGGTCCCGCCGCGCCCGCCTGGATGAGGAGCCCTCCCATGAGCGAAGCCGCCGCGCTCGACCGCAATCCGCCCGCCGATCCCGACATGGCTCCCGTTTCGCGCCGCACCGCCCTGGTGGTGACGCTGGCGCTGGCGGTCGGCAGCTTCGGCGTCGGCACCGGCGAATTCGCCATCATGGGCCTTTTGCCGGACGCGGCGCGCGAACTGAACGTCTCGACGCCGGAAGCCGGACATCTGATCAGCGCCTATGCCTTCGGCGTCGTCGTCGGCGCGCCGGCCATCGCGATCCTCGCCGCCAAGCTGTCGCGGCGCGCGCTCCTGCTGCTTCTCATGCTGGCCTTCGTCGCCGCCAATCTGGCGAGCGCCGTGGTGCCCGGCTATCTGCCGCTGGTGATCACCCGCTTCGTCTCCGGCTTTCCGCACGGCGCCTATTTCGGCGTCGCGGCGCTCGTCGCCGCCTCCATGGCGCCGCCGAGGAAGCGGGCCCAGGCCATCGGCCGCGTCATGCTCGGCCTCACCACGGCGACCCTCGTCGGCACGCCGCTCGCCGCGGCGCTCGGCCAGTTCTTCGGCTGGCGGGCGATGTTCGTCTTCGTCGGCGCGGTCGGCGCGGCGGCGCTGGTACTGCTCTGGGCGACGCTGCCGCGCGACCGCGTGGCGGAAGGGGCGAGCGCGCTGCGCGAGCTCGGCGCCTTCATGCGCCGGCAGGTCTGGCTGACGCTCGGCATCGTCGCCGTCGGCTTCGGCGGCATGTTCTCGGTCTTCAGCTATATCGCCTCGACGGCGACGCTGGTCGCGGGCCTGTCGGAGGACTTCATTCCGATCATCCTGGCGCTCTTCGGCATCGGCACGATCGCCGGCAACATCATCGGCGCCTGGCTCGCCGACCGCTCGCTGATGGGCACGCTCGCCGGCATGATGATCTTCAATGTCTGCGTGCTGGTGCTCTTCTCGCTGACCGCCCAATCCGCGCCGCTGCTCGAACTCTGCGTCTTCCTCATCGGCTTCGGCATCGCCGTCGGACCGGCGGTGCAGTCGCGCCTGATGGATGTCGCGGGCGATGCGCAGACGCTGGCCGCCGCCTCCATGCATTCCGCCTTCAACGTCGCCAACGCGCTCGGCGCCTGGCTCGGCGGGCTGTCGATCGCGGCGGGCTACGGCTATGCCTCGACGGGCTGGGTCGGCGTCACGCTCGGCCTCGCGGGCCTCGGCATCTTCGCCGTTTCCTGGCTGGACGAGCAGGCGAGCCGCCGCGAGGCGGCGGCGGCGGCGGGTTGCTCGGCCTGACGGGCCCGTCCTATTCCGCCGGCGCGAGCAGCGCGTGGCGGTCGGGCGCGGCGCGATAGACGCCGAGATTGCGGAACTCCGCCGAGAAGAAGCGCAGCTCCTCAAGGGCGCGTGCCACCGGCGGATCGTGCGGATGGCCCTCGATATCGGCATAGAACAGCGTCGCCGAGAAGGTGCCGCCGATCTGGTAGCTTTCCAGCTTCGTCATGTTGATGCCGTTGGTGGCGAAGCCCCCGAGCCCCTTGTAGAGGGCGCCCGGAATGTTGCGGACGCGGAAGATGAAGGTCGTCACCACGTCGTGGCTGATATAGGCGCGGCCGCGCTCGGTCGGCTGCGGGTCGCGCGCCGCCCAGAGCGACAGGCGCTGCTCCTCGGAATCGGAGGGCGGCAGCTTCTCGGGATCGCGCAGGATCACGAAGCGGGTGACGTTGTTCTCCGAGTCCTCCACGTTGCGGTCGAGGATCTCCAGCCCGTAGAGCCCGGCCGCGAGTTCGGGGGCGAGCGCCGCCTGGCTCCGATCGCCTCCTTCCGAGACCTCGCGCGCCGCGCCCGCCGTGTCGCCGGCGATCACCGCCTTCCAGCCGTTGCGGCGCAGATATTGCCGGCACTGGCCGAGCGCGTGGACATGGCTGTGGACGCTGACGATCTCCTCCCGGCGCGTGCCGGGCAGGGCCATCAGCTGGAAATGGATCGGCATGAAATATTCGCCGACGATCTGCAGGCCGGAATCGGGCATCAGCCGATGGATGTCGGCGACGCGCCCGGCCAGCGTGTTGTCGATCGGAATCATCGCATGGCTCGCCTCGCCGTTCTTCACGGCGGCGAAGGCGTCGTCGAAGGAGGGACAGGGCAAGGGCTCCAGCGCCGCGCCGAAGACGGCCCGGCAGGCCATGTCGGAATTGGCGCCCGGCTCGCCCTGGAAGGCGATCCTCGGCGAGACGGCACTCATCGGACGGCTCCCGAGGCATAGAGGGCACGGGCGCGTTCGAGATCGTCCGGCGCGTCGACGCCGAGCGGCACGGCCCTGACGATGCTGGCGTCGATCCGCATGCCGGCCTCCAGCGCGCGCAGCTGCTCCAGCTTCTCGCGCGTTTCGAGGCTCGAGGGGCCGAGCGCCACGAATCGCTCCAGCGCCGCGCGCCGATAGGCATAGAGCCCGACATGGTGATAGAGCGGCCCCGGCCCCCAGGGTGCCGTCGCGCGGGTGAAATAGAGGGCGCGCAGCCGGTCCTGCCCGAGCGGCGCGCCGACGAGCTTCACCACATTCGGATTGGTCTTCTCCGCCTCGTCCTCGATCTCGACGCAGAGCGTCGCGATGTCGCAGGAGGGCTCCGCGAAGGGCGTCAGCACCTCGCGCACCGTCTCCGGCTCGATCGTCGGCAGGTCGCCCTGCAGGTTGACGATCGTCTCGGCCTCGCCCTTCGGATCGATCGCCTGGAGCGCCTCGAAGATCCGGTCGGAGCCCGACTGGTGCGCGACGGCGGTCATCACCGCCTCGAAGCCCGCCGCGCGCACCGCCTCGGCGATCTCGGCCGTGTCGGTCGCGACCACGACGCGGCCGATCCCGGCGGCGCTGGCGCGTTCGGCGACGCGCACGATCATCGGTTTGCCGGCGATGTCGGCGAGCGGTTTTCCGGGCAGGCGCGTCGAGGCGAACCGGGCCGGCACGAGAACGAGAGCGGACATGCTGCGAGTAATTTGGAAAGATACCAAAGGACGGATTGAATGATCTGAGGCGCGATGCCAAAAGGGTTCGCGTCCGCGCTTCCATACAGGCGTTGCGACGAACTTGCCAAGACCGCCGGGTGGGCGAGCCAGGGGAGGCCGCCGCCGGCCTACCGACGGGACTTCGCTTTCCATGGATTCATTCGAGGCCAACAAGATCTTCGGGGCGATCCTCGGCGTGGTCTTCGTTCTGTTCGGCGGCAGCCTTCTGGCGGAAGCCTGGTTCAGTTCCGAAGCACCGGAAAAGCCGGGCTATGCGATCCAGGCGCTGGAGACGCCGGCCGCCGGCGGGGGAGCCGGGGCCGACGCCAATGCCGTGCCGCCCGCCGCGCAGATCCTCGCCAGCGCCAGCGCCGATGCGGGGCTCGCCCAGTTCAAGAAATGCCAGGCCTGCCACAGCGGCGAGAAGGGCGGCCCGAACAAGGTCGGCCCGGATCTCTGGGGCGTCGTCGGCCGGCCGATCGCCAGCCACGAGGGCTTCAGCTATTCGGCGGGCCTCAAGGACTTCGCCGGCCAGGGCGACGGCAAGTGGGACTTCGAGAAGCTGAACCACTTCATCCATGGTCCGAAGGACTATGTGAAGGGCACGGCGATGGGCTTCGCCGGCATCAAGAACGACAAGGATCGCGGCGACCTTCTCGCCTACCTGCGCACGCTGTCCGACAATCCCGAGCCGCTGCCGACGGCGGATGCCGCCGCCACCGCGCCCGCCGCGCCCGCGACCGAGCAGCCCGGCACCACGACCGCGCCCGGCAATGACAGCCAGCCGCAGGCGCCGGCCGCCGGTGTCGGCGCCACCCCGGCCAAGCCCGCGACGCCCCCGGCGCCCGCCCCGGCGCCGTAAAGGGCCGGCTCCGGCCTCGGCGCAGCCTCCTCGGCGCCGCGCCGCGCCCGCCCCCAAGCGCTTGCCAAGGCTAAACTTTCGTTTATCGCCTTGGCTTGCCGAAGGATGGCCACAAAATCCGTCTGACGTGCCCGAACCATCCGGAGAGCCCGTTGACGATTCATCGCCCGTCCCGCCGCCATGTCCTTCTCGCCGGCGCGAGCCTCGCGCTCGCGCCCCGCCTCGGCTTCGCCGAGGAGGCGGCGCCCGCCGCGACCGAGGCGGCGCCGATCCAGCCCGCCGCGCCGGCGGCCGCCGCGACGCGCGACTGGCGCATCGGCCTCGGCCTCATCGAGGCGCCGAAATACCAGCCGGGCTTTCTGCATTTCGACTATGTCGATCCGGCCGCGCCGAAGGGCGGCCAGCTCCGCCTCCAGTCGATCGGCTCCTTCGACACGCTCAATCCCATCCTGTCGAAGGGCGACCCGGCGGAAGGGATCGGCCTCGTCTTCGACACGCTGATGAAGGCGTCGGAGGACGAGAGCTCGACCGAATACGGCCTTCTCGCCGACGGCGTGTCCTATCCGGCCGATTATTCCTCCGTCACCTATCGCCTCCATCCGAAGGCCCGCTGGCACGACGGCCAGCCGGTGACCGGCGAGGACGTGGTCTGGAGCTTCGAGCAGCTGAAGGAGCTCAATCCGAGCCAGGGCTTCTACTATCGGCACGTCGCCTCCGCCGCCGTGACCGGCGAGCGCGAGGTGACCTTCACCTTCGACGAGAAGAACAATCGCGAGCTGCCGAACATCGTCGGCCAGCTCATCGTCCTGCCGAAACATTGGTGGACCGGCAAGGACGCATCCGGGCGCCAGCGCTCCGTCGCCGAGACGACGCTGGAGCCGCCGCTCGGCTCCGGCCCCTATCGCATCGCCGCCGTCAGCGCCGGGCGCGGCGTCACCTACGAGCGGGTGAAGGACTATTGGGGCGCCGACCTGCCGGTGAATGTCGGCCAGAACAATTTCGACCGCATCGACTACACCTATTTCCGCGACGATTCCGTCGCCTTCGAGGCCTTCAAGGCCAACCAGTTCGACTTCTGGTCGGAGAACAAGGCCTCGCGCTGGGCGACGGGTTACGACTTTCCGGCGGTGAAGGACGGCTTCGTCAAACAGGAGCGCTACCCCAATCCCTATCGCACCGCCGGGCTGATGGTCGGCTTCGCGCCCAATCTCCGCCGGCCGCTGTTCCAGGATCTGCGGGTGCGGCGGGCGCTGAACCTCGCCTTCGACTTCGAGACCATGCAGCGCACGCTGTTCTTCGGCGAGTACCGGCGGCCGAACTCCTTCTTCTTCAACACCGATCTCGCCTCCTCCGGCCTGCCCGGCCCGGCGGAACTCGCCTTCCTGGAGCCGCTGAAGGGCAAGATCCCGGACAGCGTCTTCACCACCCCTTACGAGAACCCGGTCGGCGGCGACAACGCGAAGATCCGCGACAATCTCCGCGCGGCGTTGCAGCTTCTGAAGGAGGCGGGTTGGGAGCAGCGCGGCGGCCGGCTCGTCAACAGCGCCGACGGCCAGCCCTTCGCCTTCGAGCTTCTCCTCAACGGCGACACGCTGACCGGCGTCGCCGGCCAGTATCAGCAGAGCCTGAAGCGCATCGGCATCGAGATGGCGCTCCGCCCCGTCGATCCGTCGCAATATATCAACCGCATCCGCGGCCGCGACTACGACATGATCTATACCGGCCTCGCCCAGTCGCTGTCGCCGGGCAACGAGCAATACGACTTCTGGAGTTCGAGCGCCGCCGACAAGCCGGCCTCGCAGAACTATGCCGGCATCAAGGACCCGGCGGTCGACCAGCTCGTCGTCGACGTCGTCCAGGCCAAGGACCGCGAGACGCTGATCGCGGCGACGAAGGCGCTCGACCGCGTGCTCCTCGCCAACCAGTACATGATCCCGTCCTATGTCGCCTCGGATGTCCGCGTCGCGATCTGGGACCGCTTCTCGCATCCGGCCGAACTGCCGAAATATTCGATCGGCTGGCCGGCCCTCTGGTGGTGGGACGAGGCCAAGGCCGCCAAGTTGCCGGCGCCGCGCACGTGAGCAGCGCCTGTCTTTCGCGCCGCCGCTTCGGGCAGCTGGCGCTCGGGGCCGGCGCCGCGGCGGCCCTGCCGCGCCCCCTCTTCGCCGAGGTGCCGGCCGACACGCCGGTGCACGGCCTTTCCGCCTATGGCGATCTCAAATACGGGCCGGATTTCCAGGCCTTCGACTATGCCAATCCGGCGGCGCCGAAGGGCGGCACGCTGAATCTCAGCGTGCCGAACTGGTATCTGAACCAGAGCCCGCAGACCTTCGACACGCTGAACACCTTCACGCTTCAGGGCAATGCGGCGCCGCGTCTCGAAAAGCTCTACGATTCCCTGATGGTCGGCGCGCTGGACGAGCCGGACGCGATCTATGGCGCCTTGGCGGAAAGCGTCGCGATCTCGGTCGACCGGAACAGCTTCACCTTCCGCCTGCGGCCGGAGGCGCGCTTCTCGACCGGCGCGCCGGTGACGGCGGAGGATGTCGTCTTCTCCTATCGCCTCATGAAGGAGAAAGGCCATCCTAGCCTGACGATCACGCTGCGCGACCTCACCGACGCCGTGGCCGAGGATGCGCGCACCGTCCGCCTCGTCTTTTCCGGCCGCCAGACGCCGCAGAGCGTGCTCGAAGCTTTCCAACCGGTGATGCCCATCCTGCCGAAGAGCTTCTTCGACGGGCGCGACTTCGAGCGGACCGGCCTCACCGAGATTCCGGGCAGCGGGCCCTACCGGATCGGGCGCTTCGAGACGGGGCGCTTCATCGAATATCACCGCCGCGAGGACTATTGGGCGCGGGACCTGCCCTTCGCGCGCGGTCTCGACCATTTCGACATCCTGCGCATCGACTTCTTCCGCGACCGCCAGCCGGCGCTGGAAGCCTTCAAGAAAGGCCAGATCACCTTTCGCGAGGAATTCACGACGCGCAGCTGGGCGAGCGAATACGATTTTCCCGCCGTGCGCGAGAAGCGCGTCGTCAAGGCGGAGTTCCCGCAGGAGAAGCGGCCGCGCTTCCAATGCTGGGCGCTGAACCAACGGCGCGAGCGGTTCCGCGAGGTCAAAGTGCGCCGCGCCATCAATCTCTGCTTCGACTTCGAATGGACGAACGCCAATCTCCTGTTCGGCCTGCGCAGCCATTCCGATTCGCCCTTCGAGGGATCGGACTATAAGGCGACGGGCAAGCCTTCGCCGGAGGAACTGGCGCTGCTCGACCCCTTGCGTGGTCAGCTGCCGGAGGAGGTGTTCGGCGAGGTCTGGGCGCAGCCGGTCTCCGACGCCTCGGGCAACGACCGCAAGCTTCTGCGCGAGGCGCTGCGGCTCTTTTCCGAAGCGGGCTGGACGCAGAGGAACGGCCGGCTGAGCAATGCGCGGGGCGAGGCTTTCACGCTCGAATTCATGATCAACGGCGCCGAGCAGCAGCGCGTCTACGGCAAGTTCTTCGAGACGCTGCGCCGGCTCGGCGTCGACGCGACGTTCCGGCTCGTCGACGAGGCGCAGTATCAGGACCGCCAGCGCCGCTTCGACTACGACATGATCCTCGCCGCCTTCTCCCTGTCGGCGACGCCGACGCAGCCGAGCCTCGAACTCTTCTTCGGTTCGAAGCAGCGGGACGTCGAGGGCTCCTACAATTTTCCCGGCATGGCGGATGCGGGCGTCGACGCCTTGATCGAGCGGGTCGGCGCCGCCCGGGACCGGGCGAGCTTCACCATCGCCATGCGCTGCCTCGACCGGCTGCTGCGAGCGCGGCTCGACTGGCTGCCGAATATCGGCGCCGGAATGCACCGCGTCGCCTATTGGGACATGTTCGGCTTCAGGCAACCGAAACCCGACTATGGCTTTCCCGTCGAGTCGCTATGGTGGTACGACGAGGCCAAGGCCAAGGCGATCGGCCGGGCCTGACCGGCCCGATCCCTTGCCGCGAGCCGTTACCGAAAGAGGGTCATGGGCGCCTATATCCTCCGACGCCTTCTCCTGATGATCCCGACCCTGTTCGGAATCATGGCGATCTCCTTCCTCGTCATCCAGTTCGCGCCGGGCGGCCCGGTGGAACAGGTGATCGCGAACCTGTCCGGCCAGGGCGGCGGCGCGGCCGACCGCGTCGGCGGCATGTCGGGCGATTTCGGCACCAATGCCAGCGGCGAGGCCTCCGGCTATCGCGGCGCGCAGGGGCTGGACCCCGCCTTCATCGCCAAGCTCGAACAGCAGTTCGGCTTCGACAAGCCGCCGCTCGAGCGTTTCGGCCTGATGATCTGGAACTATCTGCGCTTCGATTTCGGCGAGAGCTATTTCCGCTCCGCCTCGGTAATCGACCTCATCCTGGAGAAGATGCCGGTCTCGATCTCGCTCGGCCTCTGGATCACCCTTCTCTCCTACGGCATCTCCATCCCGCTCGGCATCCGCAAGGCGGTGAAGGACGGGTCGAGCTTCGACACCTGGACCTCGGCGGTGGTGATCGTCGCCTATGCCGTGCCGGGCTTCCTGTTCGGCGTGCTCCTCATCGTGCTCTTCGCCGGCGGCTCCTTCTACGACTGGTTTCCGCTGTCGGGCCTCACCTCCGACAATTGGGCACAGCTCTCCTGGCCGCAGCGGATCCTCGACTATTTCTGGCATCTGACGCTGCCGCTGATCGCCATGTCGCTCTCGGCCTTCGCGACGACGACACTTCTGACGAAGAACTCGTTCCTCGACGAGATCCGCAAGCAATATGTCGTCACCGCCAGGGCCAAGGGCCTCGCCGAGCGGCGCGTCCTCTACGGCCACGTCTTCCGCAACGCCATGCTGATCGTCATCGCCGGCTTTCCGGGCGCCTTCATCTCCGCCTTCTTCACCGGCTCGCTTTTGATCGAGACGATCTTCTCGCTCGACGGTCTCGGCCTTCTCGGCTTCGACAGCGTCTACAAGCGCGACTATCCGGTGGTCTTCGCCACGCTCTACATCTTCTCGCTGATCGGCCTTTTGACCTCGCTCCTTTCCGACCTCACCTATACCTGGATCGATCCGCGCATCGATTTCGAAAGCCGGCAGGTCTGACGCCATGGATCAGCCGACCCCGAACGATCGCGCCGAGCGCCCCGGTGACGTGCCCGCCCCGGAAGAGGCGCGCGAGGACCGCGCCATCGACAGCGCCGGCACGGCGCAGCTCGCCCCCGGCGCGCGGGTCGTGCGCTCGCGGCTCTCGCCGCTGAACCAGCGCCGGCTCCAGAACTTCAAGGCCAACCGGCGCGGCCATTGGGCCTTCTGGATCTTCGCGCTGCTCTTCGTCGTGACGCTCTTCGCCGAGCTGATCGCCAACGACCGGCCGCTCCTCGTCGAATACAAGGGCGAGTTCTACTACCCGCTCGTCACCGACTATCCCGAGGAGACCTTCGGCGGCTTCCTGCCGGTGACGAACTATCGCGATCCCTTCATCCAGGAGGAGATCGGCAACAATGGCTGGATGATCTGGCCGCCGATCCGCTATTCCTATCGCACCGTCAACAACGAGATCCCGACCAACGCCCCCTCGCCGCCCTGGTGGCTGCTGACGAAAGAGGAGCGCTGCGCCAAATATCCGAACGGCGTCGCCGACGTGAACTGCACGCTCGGCAACTGGAACTGGCTCGGCACCGACGACCAGGCGCGCGACGTCCTGGCGCGCATCGTCTACGGCTTCCGCATCTCGGTACTCTTCGGCCTGGCGCTGACGGTATTCTCGGCGCTGGTCGGCGTCTCGGCCGGGGCGGTGCAGGGCTATTTCGGCGGCTGGACGGACCTCATCTTCCAGCGCTTCATCGAGATCTGGTCCTCGATCCCGACGCTCTTCGTGCTCCTCATCATCGCCTCGATCCTGCCGCCCGGCTTCTGGATCCTGCTCGGCATCATGCTGCTCTTCTCCTGGGTCTCCTTCGTCGGCGTGGTGCGGGCCGAGTTCCTGCGCGCCCGCAACTTCGAATATGTGAACGCGGCCCGGGCGCTCGGCGTGAAGGACCGCACCATCATCCTCCGCCATCTCCTGCCGAACGCGATGGTGGCGACGCTGACCTTCCTGCCCTTCATCCTGAACGGCTCGATCACCACCCTGACCTCGCTGGACTTCCTCGGCTTCGGCCTGCCGCCCGGCTCGCCCTCGCTGGGCGAGCTCCTCCAGCAGGGCAAGAACAACCAGACGGCGCCCTGGCTCGGCATTTCGGGCTTCGTCGTCCTGTCCCTGATGCTCTCGCTGCTCGTCTTCGTCGGCGAGGCCGTGCGCGACGCCTTCGACCCGAGGAAGACGTTCAGGTAGGATGGCGGCCATGAACGAGATCCGTCGCGGCCCACAGGAATACCAGCATCGAGGATGCCGTGGCGCGGGTCAGGGACCTTCGCGACGAGTGGGACGACAGGTGACGGTGCCGGTCCATCCCGACGCGAACGCGATCATCCGACTGGCGGACGATCGCGATCCCGCGCTTCTCCGGTTCCCGCGCCGCCTGAACCGAATCCGCGCGTCCTTCGGCGGCAAGGCACCCGAGGCCATCCAGGTGGCATCGGCCTCTCTCGCGGGATGCCGGCTGATCGTCGCCTCGGACAAGCGGCTGCGGACTCCTCCCGAAATCCGGCGCGTCGGCGTCGAAGACCTTGATGAGCTGGTCGATCTGTCATGAATTCCACCGAGCATCGCCACGATCATTCGCATTCCCACGGCCATTCGCACGACCACGCGGAAGGGGCGAGCGAGCGGCGGATCGCCGTCGCGGCGGCGCTGACCGGGCTGTTCATGCTGGCCGAGATCGCCGGCGGCCTCATCTCCGGCTCGCTGGCCCTCCTCGCCGATGCCGGCCACATGTTCGTCGACTTCGCCGGCCTTGCCCTCGCCTATCTGGCCTTCCGCATCGCCCGCCGCCCGGCC
The DNA here is from genome assembly GCF_014642635.1 of Aureimonas endophytica. Classification (GTDB taxonomy): domain Bacteria; phylum Pseudomonadota; class Alphaproteobacteria; order Rhizobiales; family Rhizobiaceae; genus Plantimonas; species Plantimonas endophytica. Next base: position 418,432 of record NZ_BMIQ01000004.1, on the reverse strand, counting down.
GACGCGCGCAACACCTATGGCTACGACCGCTTCCAGATTCTCGTCGCCTATTCGAACGGCCTCGTGCTCTTCGGCATCACCTTCGTCATCGTCATCGAGGCCTGGCGCCGCCTCGCCGCGCCGGAGCCCGTCCTCGGCGGCACGATGCTGGCCGTCGCCATCGGCGGCCTCCTCGTCAATATCGTCGCCTTCTTCGTCCTCCATGGCGGCGACAAGGAGGACCTCAACCTGCGCGGCGCGCTCCTTCATGTGATGGGCGACCTTCTCGGCTCGGTCGCGGCCATCGGCGCCGCCCTCGTCATCCTCTGGACCGGCTGGACGCCGATCGATCCGATCCTCTCTGTCGTCGTCTCGCTGCTGATCCTCGTGAATGCTTGGCGCCTCGTGCGCGATGCCGGCCATATCCTTCTCGAAGGCGCGCCGGCCGGGGTGGAGACCGGCGCGATCGGGCCGGGGCTGACGCGCGAGATCGCCGGCGTCGTCGACATCCATCACGTCCATGTCTGGGCGATCACCCCGAAGCGGAAGGCCGCGACGCTCCATGCGCGGATCGCCGAGGAGGCGGACGCGCCGGCGGTGGTGCGGTCGATCAAGCTCGCCTTGTCCGAGCGCTTCGGCATCTCGCATGCGACCGTCGAGATCGAATACGGCCTCTGCGCCGATCGCGGACTCGCGGGCGGGCACGAGCATGGCCACGATCACGATCACGGCCATTCGCACGATCACCCGCATGCCGAAGCCCATCGGCACAAGGATCGCCATGAGCATCGCCATGGCGAAACGGGCCGGGATGCGCCGCATGTCCATCCGCGCCTGTCCGGAGCGCCGGCATGAGCGCGGCGACGCGGGCTCCCGAGCCGGCCGGGCAGCCGCTTCTCGATGTGCGCGACCTTTCCGTCGCCTTCCACCAGGGCGGGCGGACCTCGCTGGCGGTCGATCGCGTCTCCTTCGCCATCCGGCCGGGCGAGACGCTGGCGCTGGTCGGCGAATCGGGCTCCGGCAAGTCCGTCTCGGCGCTGTCGATCCTGAAGCTCCTGCCCTATCCGGCCGCCAGCCATCCGGGCGGCGAGGTGCGCTTTGCCGGACGCGACCTCATCGGCTGCGACGAGCGGGCGCTGCGCGCCATTCGCGGCAACAAGATCTCGATGATCTTCCAGGAGCCGATGACCAGCCTCAATCCGCTCCATACGATCGCCGATCAGGTGGGCGAGATCCTCACCGTCCATCGCGGTCTCGGCCGGCGCGAGGCGAAGGCGCGCGTTCTCGAACTCCTGCGCCAGGTCGGCATCCGGGAGCCGGAAAAGCGTCTCGACGCCTATCCCCATCAATTGTCCGGCGGCCAGCGCCAGCGCGTGATGATCGCGATGGCGCTCGCCAACGAGCCGGACCTCCTCGTCGCCGACGAGCCGACGACGGCGCTCGACGTGACGGTCCAGGCGCAGATCCTGGAGCTCCTGAAGGAACAGCAGCAGAAGCGCGGCATGGCGATGCTGTTCATCACGCATGATCTCGGCATCGTGCGGCGCATCGCCGACCGGGTCTGCGTCATGTACAAGGGCCGCATCGTCGAGGAAGGGCCGACGGCCCGGATCTTCGCCGAGCCCCGGCACGACTATACGAAGCGCCTCCTCGCCGCCGAGCCGAAGGGCCGGCCGCCCGCCGCCAATGCCAACGCGCCCGTCGTGATGGAAGGGCGCGGCGTGAAGGTCTGGTTCCCGATCAAGACCGGCTTCTTCCGCAAGGTGACCGGCCATGTGAAGGCGGTGAACGGCATCGATCTTACCGTGCGCGCCGGCCAGACGGTGGGCGTCGTCGGCGAATCGGGCTCCGGCAAGACGACGCTCGGCCTCGCGCTCTGCCGCATGATCTCCTCGCAAGGCGAAATCGCCTTCGAGGGCCAGCGGATCGACGACCGCTCCTTCGCCGCCATGCGCCCCTTGCGCGAGCGCATCCAGATCGTCTTCCAGGACCCCTTCGGCTCGCTCTCGCCGCGCATGTCGATCGCCGACATCGTCGGCGAGGGGCTGGAAGTGCATGCGCGCAAGCTTTCCTCCGAAGCGCGCGACCGCCGCGTGGTGGAATCGCTGGAGGAGGTCGGGCTCGATCCGGCCGCCCGCTTCCGCTATCCGCACGAATTCTCCGGCGGCCAGCGCCAGCGCGTCGCGATCGCCCGCGCCATGGTGCTGAACCCGCGCTTCGTGATGCTGGACGAGCCGACCTCGGCCCTCGACATGAGCGTCCAGGCCCAGGTGGTCGATCTCCTGCGCGATCTTCAGAAGAAGCACGACCTCGCCTATCTCTTCATCAGCCACGATCTGAAGGTGGTGCGGGCGCTCGCCAACGAGGTGATCGTGATGCGCAATGGCGAGGTCGTGGAACGCGGCCCCGCCGCCGAGATCTTCGAGCGGCCGAAGACGGACTACACCAAGGCGCTGATGGCCGCCGCCTTCGACATCGCCACCACCAGGACAGGAGCCGCCGCGCAATGAGTTCGGCGCATTATCGCGATCTTCTGGCCGACCAGCCGCTCGATGTCGAAGTCCTGTCGCGCGAGCGGCTGGCGGACGGCTTCCGCAATTTCGAGGCGGTGACGGTGACGCACGAGGCGCTGGACGGGGCGCGCCGGATCGGGCCGCTCCGCCGCGAGCTCCTGTCCACCGGCTCGGTCGTCGTGGTCGTTCCCTACGATCCGGTGCTCGACGCGATCGTGGTGATCCGCCAGTTCCGCATCGGCGCGGCGCTGAAGACGGGCCATGCCGCCGCGCTCGAACTGCCGGCCGGCGTCGTCGATCCCGGCGAGGAGCCGGACGCCGCCGCCGCCCGCGAGCTCTTCGAGGAGAGCGGGCTGAAGGCGCTGGCGCTGGAGCGCTGCTTCACCATGCTGCCCTCGCCCGGCCTCACCGACGAATATGCGATCATCTATCTGGCGCTGGTCGACGCCTCGCGGCTTCAGACCTCGGCCGGACTCGCCGACGAGCACGAGGACATCCGCCCGATCGCCGCTCCCGCCGGGCGCCTGATCGAGGCGGTGGACGACGGGCGCATCGAGAACGGTTTCCTCATCGCCTGCACCCATTGGTTCGCGCGGAAGGGCCGCCCGCTCGCCAACGGGCTGGCCGCCAGCCTGGAGGCGGCCAGCGAGGCCGGGTGAATTCGAAAGGGGATCGCCACGTGACCATTCTCATTTCCATCACGGGCTACGACCCCGAACGCTGGGCCGAGATCTTCCGCCGCGCCGCGCCCGGGCGGCAGGTGGTGACGGCGCCCGCCGGCCCGGCCGATCCGGCGATCCGCTACGCGATCGTCTGGAAGCAGCCGGAAGGGCTGCTCGCCGGCCTGCCGAATCTTACGGCCATCTTCTCGCTCGGCGCCGGGGTCGACCACATCCTGCGCGACCGCACGCTGCCGGATCGCCCGGTGGTGCGGATCGTCGCCGAGGACCTGACGGCGCGCATGAGCGAATATGTCGTCTGGCGGGTGATGGACCATTTCCGGCGCGGCTTCGCCTATCGGGCGCAGCAGGGCCAGAAGCTCTGGCACGAGCGGCTGCAACCGGCGGCGCGCGAGATCACCGTCGGCATCATGGGCCTCGGCAATCTCGGCCGGGACGCGGCGGAGAAGCTGAAGGTCCTCGGCTTCCGCGTCGCCGGCTGGTCGCGCACCGAGCGCCGGGTCGACGGCGTCGATACTTTCGCCGGCGAGGCGGGGCTCGGCCCCTTCCTGGCGGCGAGCGACATCCTCGTCGTGCTCCTGCCGGCGACGCCGGAGACGAAGGGCATTCTCGATGCGAAACTCCTCTCCCGCCTGAAGCGGCAGACGCCGCTCGGCGCCGGTCCCGTCCTCATCAATGCCGGGCGGGGCAGTCTCCAGGTCGAGGCCGACATCCTGGCGGCGCTGGACGCCGAGCGCCTGTCGGAAGCCTCGCTCGACGTCTTCGAGAGCGAGCCCCTGCCGGCGGCGAGCCCGCTCTGGACGCATCCGCGCGTCTTCGTCACGCCGCATGCGGCGGCCGTGTCCGACCCGACCGCCCTCGTGCCGGAAATCCTGAAGCAGATCGAGGCCTTCGAGCGCGGCGAGCCGCTGCGGCATGTGGTGGACCGTCAGGCGGGCTATTGAGGCGCGACGGCGCAGCGTCCCTCCTTCTCCCGGCTCGGGAGGAGGCGCGGCCAAGCGGATGAGGGAAGCATAGGGGGATCGGCCCCGCCGGATGGGGCCATGACATCGAAGAGCGGCGGTCTTCGACTCCCTCATCCCCTGCCGGGACCTTCTCCCGGCTCGGGAGAAGAGAGCGGTTTCGCCGCCGCGCTATCCGAGCCGCTTGCGGCTGGTGACGAAGACCCCCTTCGCCTCGAAGCGGCGGCGGGTTTCGGCGAGCGGCTCGATCGTCACCGCCATGTGGAAGGCATTGGCGTGGAGCAGCCGTTCGGCGTCGAGCATGAGGCCGACATGGCCGCGCCAGAAGACGAGATCGCCGCGCCGCAAGGACTCGCCTTCGGGAAGCCCCGTCCCGAGCACGGCCTCCTGCATGTCCGTGTCGCGCGGCGCCGCCATGCCCGCCATGTGCAGCGCCGCCTGGACGAGGCCCGAACAGTCGGTGCCGGCCGCCGTCTTGCCGCCCCAGAGATAGGGCGCGCCGAGCCAGCGCTCGGCCGTCGCGACGAAGTCCGGCAGCGCCGCGTCCATGCCGAGGAGATGCTGCACGACGACGGCGCCCTCCGGCTCGACCAGCGCATAGGTCGCGTTATGGTCGCTCGCCTCCCCGACCGTCGCCAGCAACGCGCCCATCGGCAGATGCGCCAGCACCGGCCGCTTGATGTCCGGCCCCGGAAACAGCAGCGTCGAGGGCGCGGCGACGCGGTGGGTGGGCGCCGCGCCGGGCGCGCCGAGATCGCCCGCCGCCATCCAGCCGACATAGCCGTCCGTATCGAGCTGCGCCCAGGCCCAGCCGTCCTCCGCCCGTGTCTCGAAGACGCGGACGCCCTCGCCGAACAGCGCCTCGGTCTCCTGCATCGCGTCCGGCTCCGGCGCGCGGCGGAGCGGCGCGACCGGCACGGCGACGCGGCACGGCTCGCCCTCGACGAAGCGCGCGGCGGCGACGCGCCCTTCGAGGCGCCGGTCGGCGAGATCCGGCCGATAGGCGTGGAGACGGCGGTCGAGCGCCTGGTCGGTCATCGGCGGGATCTCCTGGCGCGGCCGGTTCAGGCGGCCGGATAGCGGCTTTCGAGAACGCGGTGCAGGGCGCGGATCGCCTGCGCCTCGCCGCCGACCGGGCCGAGCGGGCCAGCCTGCGGGCGCCAGCCGAAGACGTCGAAATGCGCCCAGCTCTTCGCCTTCTCGACGAAGCCCTGAAGGAAGAGCGCCGCCGTGACCGCGCCGGCGAAGCCGTCGCTCGTCACGTTGTTGATGTCGGCCACCTTGGAGGCGAGGTTCCTCGCATAGGGCTGCCAGAGCGGCAGGCGCCAGATCGGATCGGCGACCGCTTCGGAAGCCTCGCGCAGCGCCTCGGCGAGGCCCTCGTCCTCGGTGAAGAAGGGCGGCAGGTCGGGGCCGAGCGCGACGCGCGCCGCGCCGGTCAGCGTCGCCATGTCGATCAGGAGTTCCGGCGCCTCCTCGTCGGCGAGCGCCAGCGCGTCGGCGAGGATCAGCCGGCCCTCGGCATCGGTGTTGCCGATCTCCACCGTCTTGCCCTTGCGGCTGCGCAGGATGTCGCCCGGCCGGAAGGCGCTGCCGGCGATGGCGTTCTCGACCGCCGGCACCAGCACCCGCAGCCGCACCGGCAGGCGCCGGCCCATGACGATGCGCGCCAGGGCGAGCACGTTCGCCGCCCCGCCCATGTCCTTCTTCATCAGGAGCATGCCGGAGGAGGGCTTGATGTCGAGCCCGCCGGTGTCGAAGCTGACGCCCTTGCCGACCAGCGTCACCTTCGGCGCGCCGGGATCGCCCCAGCTGAGGTCGATGAGGCGCGGGGCGACGGCGCTGGCCCGGCCGACGGCGTGGATCATCGGAAAATTGGCGGCCAGCAGCGCGTCGCCGACCGTCACGGCGACGTCCGCGCCGAATTCGGCGGCGAGCGTCCGCGCCGCATGTTCCATGCCGTCCGGCAGAAGGTCGTTCGCCGGCGTGTTGATGAGGTCGCGCGCGAGGCGGATCGAGCCGGCGAGAAGCGCCGCGATGTCGGCTTGCGCTCCCCCCTCGCCCTCCAGCGTCGCGGTGGGCGGCTCCTCCTCCGCCTTGTAGCGGTCGAAGCGATAGGCGCCGAGCGCGAAGGCGAGCCGGGCGAGCCCGGCATCCAGCGGATGGCCCTCGGCGAGGCGCCAGGCGCCGGCCGGCAGGGCCTTGCCCAGCGCGCCGGCGAGGAGCGAGGTGGCGGGACTGGCGGTGCCGCGCTTGCCGAGGCCGAGCAGCGCCGCGCCGACGCCGCCGCCCTCCGGCACCAGCAGCACCTCGCCGGCGCCCGCCTTGAAGCGGCAGGCTTCCGCCCAGGCGCGCGCCGCCTCGGGCAGCGCTTCCAGTTCCTTCGCGAAAACCGGCCAGACCGGCCGTGCCGCGCCCTTCGTCTCGTCCATCGCCTCGATCACTTCCGCCGCCTCAACCGCCAGACAAGGTTAACGAACCATTGTCGGCCGAGCCTTGCGGCTTAACGGGTTTGCCCGCCGCCGCAAAGACCGCCTTCGCGGAGGATCGACCTTGCCATTTCGTCTCGCCGGGTGCTCCGGCGCCGTCCGCGCCGGCCTTCTCGGCCTCGGCGCCCTTTCGCTGCTTTCCACCGGCGGCTGCCTGTCGCGTCACAACACCTCGCCGATGATCACCGGCTCGATCCGGCCGGCCGGCGGCGCGGCCGCGCCGACGCAAGGGTTCGAGCGCATGACGCCGACCGAGCTCGGCACGGCGGTCGAGACCTATGGCGTCAGCTACGAGAAGAACCCGAAGGACAAGGCGACCGGCCTCACCTATGCCTCGCTGCTCCAGATGACCGGGCGCAACGACCAGTCGCTCGCCGTGATGCGGCAGGTGGCGATCGCCAATCCGAAGGATCGCGAGGTGCTAGCCGCCTATGGCAAGGCGCTGGCGGCGGCGGGCGACCTGCCGAAGGCGCTGGAAACGGTGCGCCGCGCCCAGACGCCGGACTATCCCGACTGGCGGCTCTTCTCGGCCGAGGGCGCGATCCTCGATCAGCTCGGCAAGCCGGAGGAGGCGCGCGTCCTCTACCGCAAGGCGCTCGACATCCGGCCGGACGAGCCCTCGGTCCTGTCCAATCTCGGCATGTCCTATCTTCTCGCCAACGACCTGAAGTCGGCGGAGACCTATCTGCGCCAGGCGACCGCGCGCCCCGGCGCAGACAGCCGCGTGCGGCAGAATCTCGCGCTCGTCGTCGGCCTCCAGGGCCGCTTCGACGAGGCGGAACGCATCGCCGGCGCCGAACTGCCGCCGGCGGACGCCGCGGCGAATGTCGCCTATCTGAAGCGGATGCTGGCGCAGCAGAACACCTGGTCGATGCTGAAGGACAAGGACGGCCGGAAGTCGTAGCGGCTCACCCGGTCGAGGCGACGACCTGGATGATCGCCGGCCCGAGGATCACCGCGAAGAGGACCGGCAGGAAGAACAGGATCATCGGCACGGTCAGCTTCGGCGGCAGGGCGGCGGCCTTCTTCTCGGCGAGATTCATGCGCGCGTCGCGCCCTTCCTGCGACAGGACGCGCAGCGCCTGGCCGAGCGGCGTGCCGTAGCGCTCGGCCTGGACAAGGGCGGTCGTCGCCGAGCGCACGTTCTCCAGGCCGACGCGCCCGTTGAGATTCTCGTAGGCCGTGCGGCGGTCCTCCAGATAGGCGAGCTCGGCGCAGAGCAGCACGAGTTCCTCGGCGAGCGGCACCGACTGGACGCCGATCTCCTCCGAGACGCGGCGGAAGGCCGCCTCGATCGCGAGACCCGATTCCACGCAGATGAGCAGGAGGTCGAGCGCGTCCGGCCAGGCGCGGGCGATCGACTGCCTGCGCTTCTTCGCCTTGTTCGAGATGACGATCACCGGCAGGTAGAAGCCGAGATAGGCGACGGCGAGGCAGGCGATGAGGCGCATGCCCGCTCCGCTTTCCGCGAAGAGCCCGAGGCCGAAGATATAGGCGAGGGCGAAGAGGAAGAGGCCGAGCGGCAGCGCCGTGCGGAAGAACAGGAACAGCGTCAGCGGCCGCTGGCCGCGATAGCCCGCCTGACGCAGCAGTGCCGTCGTCTTCTCGTCGGCCAGCGCCTTCTTCAGGTTCAGCCGCTCCACCACCTTGGCGGCGATGCCCTGGTCGTCCTGCTGGCGCGCCGTGCCGCGCCGGTCCTTGTCGGTGGAAAGGCGCGCCCGCTCGCGCGCCCGCATCTCCTCGCGCTCCAGCGCCACGGCCTTCATACGCGACTTCAGCCCGCTGCCCTGAAGCAGCGGCATGGCGAGCGACAGGACCGTGGCGAAGACGGCGACGCAGACGAGAAGGCTCAGCACCAGCGAGGACGAGAGGCCGAGGCTGTCGAAGGTCTGGTCGAGGGAGGCGCGCTGCATGGTCGGAACCCCGCGTCAGAAGTCGAAATTGATCATCTGGCGCATCACCAGGATGCCGATCGACATCCAGAGCGCGCCGCCGCCGAGGATCAGGTGCCCGGTCGAGCTCGTGAAGAGCAGCGAGATATATTGCGGCGTCATCAGATAGATCAGGCCGCCGACGACGATCGGCAGGCAGCCGATGATCGAGGCGGAGGATTTCGCCTCCATCGACATGGCCTGGATCTTCGCCCGCATCTTCTTGCGGTCGCGCAGCACGCGGCTGAGATTGCTCAGCGCCTCGGACAGATTGCCGCCCGCCTGCGACTGGACCGAGATGACGATGGCGAAGAAGTTCGTCTCCGACAGCGGCATGCTCTGGTAGAGGCGCTCCACGCCTTCCGAGACGGGAATGCCGAGCTGGATCGCCTCGACGACCTTGCGGAATTCCGAGCGCACCGGCTCGGTCGTTTCGGTCGCGATCATGCGCAGCGTGTCGTTCAGCGGCAGGCCCGACTTCACGCCGCGCACGATGAGGTCGAGCGCGTTCGGAAACTCGTCGATGAACTTCCTTTGGCGCCGCTTGCGCAGGATGTCGACCACCAGGCGCGGCAGGCCGATCCCCCCGGCCAGCGCCGCGCCGAGGGAGACGAGCAGCGATTCGGACAGAAGGAAGGTCAGGACGAAGGCGACCGAGCCGGCGCCGGTGCTCAGCACCACGAAGCGGCGCTCGTCCATGGCGAGACCGGCCTGTTCGAGGCGCCGGCGCAGGTTCGGCCGCAGGGCGTGGCGGGAGCGCTCCTTCTCGCGCTCCTCGAGTTCCTTCAGCGAGGTCTCCAGCGACTTGCGGCGCCGCACCGTGTCGGCGACGCGATTGCGCGACGCGATCTTGGCGGCGCCCTCCGCCTCGGCGCGGGCGAACTGGCCGAGCCGGGCGGCCGTCTTCTTCTCGTTGGCCATGCGCGGCTGGAGGAAGACGAAGGCGAGGCTCGCCGAGGCGACGGCGGCGAGGAGGACGAAAACGAGGATGCCGGCCATCAGCGGTGCTCGACCTCCGCCTCGTCGAGGACGCGGGCGAGCCGCTGTTCCTCGCCGTAATAGCGCGCCCGGTCCCAGAAGGCCGGCCGGCCGACGCCGGTCGAGCGATGCCGGCCGACGAGCCGGCCGTTCGCGTCCTCGCCGACGATGTCGTAGAGGAAGAGGTCCTGGGTGGTGATGACGTCGCCTTCCATGCCGACGACCTCCGTCACATGGGTGATGCGGCGCGAGCCGTCGCGCAGGCGCGCCGCCTGGACGATGACGTCGACCGAGCCGACGATGATCTCCTTCACCGTGCGCGCCGGCAGCGAGAAGCCGCCCATGGCGATCATCGATTCCATGCGGTTCAGGCATTCGCGCGGGCTGTTGGCGTGGATCGTGCCCATCGAGCCGTCATGGCCGGTATTCATGGCCTGGAGGAGATCGAAGACCTCCGGGCCGCGCACCTCGCCGACGATGATCCGCTCGGGCCGCATGCGCAGGCAGTTCTTCACGAGATCGCGCATGGTGATCTCGCCCTCGCCCTCGATGTTCGGCGGCCGCGTTTCCAGGCGCACGACATGCGGCTGCTGGAGCTGGAGCTCGGCCGTGTCCTCGCAGGTGATGATGCGCTCGTCCGCCTCGATATAGCGGGTCAGGCAGTTCAGCAGGGTCGTCTTGCCGGAGCCCGTGCCGCCGGAGATGATGATGTTGCAGCGCACGCGGCCGATGATCTGAAGCAGCGTCGCGCCGGCCGGCGAGATCGCGCCGAACTGCACGAGCTGGTCGAGCGTCAGCTTGTCCTTCTTGAACTTGCGGATGGTCAGCGTCGCGCCGTCGATGGCGAGCGGCGGGGCGATGACGTTGACGCGGCTGCCGTCCGGCAGGCGCGCGTCGCAGATCGGCGAGGCCTCGTCGACGCGGCGGCCGACCTGGCTGACGATGCGCTGGCAGATGTTGAGGAGCTGCATGTTGTCGCGGAAGCGGACACTGGTCTCCATCACCTTGCCGCCCACCTCGATGAAGGTGTGGTTCGGCCCGTTGACCATGATGTCGGCGATGTCGTCGCGCGCGAGCAGCGGCTCCAGCGGGCCATAGCCCAGGATGTCGTTGCAGATGTCGGCGAGCAGGTCCTCCTGCTCGGCGATGGTCATCGCGAAGTTCTTGATCGTGATGATGTCGTTGACGATGTCGCGGATTTCCTCGCGCGCGCTCTCGTTGTCGAGCTTGGCGAGTTGCGACAGGTCGATCGTGTCGATGAGCGCGCTGAAGATCTGCGCCTTCGTCTGGAAATAGGCTTCCGAGCGGCCGCGCGCCGGCGGCTCGGCGACGGGCGCCGGGGCGGGCGCGGCGGCGCGGCGCTCGGGCATCTGACCGATCTCGAGCGGCGTCGAGGGCGCGAGGGGAGCCGCGGCGGGCCGCGGCGGCGCAGCGGCGGCCGGGCGTGGCTTCTCCGCCGGCGGCTTCGTCGCGACCGTGTCGCCCGAATCCAGGGAACGCTTGCCGAACATGCGCGCGGGCTCCTTCCTTCGCCCTACTTGCGCCGCAGCCGGGCGAGGAAATCGAGACCGGACGCGCGCTTGGCGCGTCTCGGCTCGCCGCGCCCGGTGAGCACATGGGCGATCTGGTCGAAGATCTCGACGGCCGCGTGCTTGGGATCGGCCTCGGCGATCATCCGGCCGTTATTGGCGGCGCCGCCGAAGGTCAGCGGATCGAAGGCGACGAGGCCCACCGGCTCCAGCTGCAGCGGATCGCAGAAATCCGTCGCCGTGATCTCCGGCCGCTTCGGCATCTGGATCTGGTTCAGGATGAGATGCGGCGGCTTGTCGTTCGGCCGCCCCTTGCGCAGCGTGTCGACGAGATTCTTGGCATTGCGCAGATTGGCGAGATCGGGGCTCGCGACGATCGCCACCTCGTCGGCCTTGGCGAGGACGTTGCGCGTCCAGTCGTTCCAGACATGCGGCACGTCGAGGATCACGACGGGCGTCGTGCGCTGGGCCGTCTCGATGAGGGCGGTGAAGGCGTCTCCGGCGAAATCGTAGGTCCGGTCGAGCATGGAAGGCGCGGCGAGCAGCGACAGATGGTCGGCGCATTTGGCGAGGAGGCGGTCGAGGAAGACCTCGTCCATCCGGTCGGCCGAGAACACGGCCTCGGCGATGCCCTGTGCCGGGTCCTGGTCGAAATTGATGTTCGCGGTGCCGAAGGGCAGGTCGAGATCGGCGAGCAGCACGTCGGTGGAGAAGAGCCTGGAGATCGACCAGGCGACGTTGTGGGCGAGCGTCGAGGCGCCGACGCCGCCCTTGGCGCCGACGAAGGCGATGATCCGGCCGAGCGGCTTGGCGTCGGGATCGGCGAAGAGGCCGGCGATGACCGACATCACGTCCGCCATGGAGACGGGCGCGACGAGATATTCGGAGATGCCGCGCCGCGTCAGGTCGCGATAAAGACCGACATCGTTGAAATGGCCGACGATGACGACCTTCGAGCCGGGATCGCAGACCTCGGCCAGGGTGTCGAGCTCGTTGACGAGGTCGCCCGGCAGGGCGCGGGATTCCAGGATGATGAGATTGGGCGTCGGCGCGCTCGAATAATGCTCGGTCGCGGCGCGGATGCCGCCCATATGGACGCGCAGATGCGCCTTGGCCATCCGGCGGTCCTCGCCGGCGCGCTGCACGGCCTTGGCCGTCGCCTCTGATTCGCAGAAGGCCTGGACTGAGATGCGCGGGATCGGCCGCACATTCTCCATCGCGGCGATCTCGTCGCGCAGCAGCGAGGTGTCGGCCCCCTTCAGGACGTCGCTCATGCCCGCTCCCCCGTCACCAGTTATAGGTCGATTCGGTGCGCGACCGGTCCGACGCCGTGCTGCGGCCGAGGCGGTAGTCCTCCAGCATGTTCGTGCGGCGGGCGGCATCGACCGGATCGCGGCCGCGCGGACCGAGAAGGTCGCGCGGATCGGCGACCTGCGCGGCGAGGTTCTGCTGCGTGGCGCAGCCGAAATTGAAGTAGTTGCGGTTCTGCTCGGTATCGGCGAGCTGGTCCGGCCAGCGCCCGCAGGGCGCGGTTTTGGCGGTGAGCGTCGCGAAGGACAGGCGGATCGGAACCGGCCCGCCCTCCCCCGCCGCGTCATAGGGCTGGACCAGGATGCGGTCGCCCGCGACGCCGATGCGGCGCAGGGTCGCCACCACGTCGCGCGAGGCGAGCGCGGCGGCCTTCTCGTTGGCCGAGCCGCGCGGCAGGAGCACGCGGAGCGCGGCGGCATGGGTGCCGCGGAAGCGCTGGCCGAAATCCTCGATGCGGCTGCGGGCGTTTTCCGACAGGCGGATCTCGGAACTGGCGATCGGCAGCTCGATCGCCACCTCGCTCTCGCCGACGACGATCGGATGGCGCGTGCGATAATCGTCCGGCACGGAGCCGACCTCGATCGCATGACGGTCGGCGCAGCCCGCCAGCAGAAGCGCGCCGACAAGCGCGAGGCCGGCGGCGCGCCGGATATTAAGGGATCTCGGAGCGCTCATTTGTAGATATATCCGACGATGCCGTGATAGCGGCCGGGCGGCAGGTCCGTGTCCATCGCGCCATAGACGCGATTGATGCGGCCGAGGAAGTTGCCGGCGCCGTCCGCCGTGAAGTTCAGCCCGTCATCCGGGCGGGCGAGATCCTGGCGCGCCACCGGCCGCACGAGATAGGGCGTGACGATGACGACGAGCTCGGTCTCGTAGCGCTGGAAGTCGCGCGAGCGGAACAGCGTGCCGAGGACGGGAAGCTTCGACAGGCCCGGAAAGCCGGAAATGACCTGGCGCGTCTCGTCGCGCACGAGACCGGCGATGACCAGCGAGCCGCCGGAGGGCAGTTCGACCGTCGTATCGGCGAGGCGCTTGCGGATGCCGAGCAGGTTGACGGCCGGCGCGGCGCCTCTCGGCACGTTGTAGGGGGACTCGAAGCTCGGCTCGGAAACCGATGTGCGGACCTTCAGGCTGATGCGGCCGGCCGAGAGCACGACCGGCGTGAAGTCGAGGCCGATGCCGTAGTCGATCTGGCGATGCTCGTATTCGACCTTCGCGGGCGTATCGTCGTAGCCGACGATGTTGCCGGCCGCGTTGAGGATCGGCGTCCGCTTCGCCGGCGTCTCGTCCTTGCCGTCCGCGATGTTGAACTCGCCGCCGACCTTGAAGCTCGCGCTTTCGCCGGAGATCGCCGTCAGCGAGGGCTCGGCGAGCGTACGCATCACGCCGGCCTGTTCGAGCGCGCTGAGCTGCGCGTCGACATTGGACGAGCCGATCGAGCCGGTGCCGAAGAGGCTGGAGGACGACAGGGCCTTGCCGAGGCCGAAGGGATTGTCCGAGACGGCGCCGAAGGTGAAGCCGTCGATCGCCCCTTGCGCGAGGCCGTTGAAGCCGAGCTGCTTGATCACCGAGCGCTGCACCTCGGCGACGGTGACCTTCAGCGTCACCTGATCCTCGCCGTCGATCTTCAGGAGATTGATGACCTGGCTGGTCTGGCGGTCCTCGAAGGCCTGGCTGACGCTGCCGCCCCCGCCCCCGCCCCCGGAACCGCCCGAGCCGCCGGGCGCGATGGCCGACTTGATGAACTGGCTGGTCGTCGCCTCGCCGCCCGTGACATAGACCTGCGCGAGGCGCACCGCCTGGGCGGCGTCCTGCGGCGTCTGCACCCGGCCGGTCAGCACGATATTGTCGTTGAGGATCTCGACCTTCACCTCCGAGGCCGGAATGTATTTGGAGATGGTCTGCTGCAGTCCGGCGACGTCGCGCTCGACGCGCAGGTCGAGGATGGCGATCTCGGCGCCGTTGCGGTCGAAGACGAAGATATTGGTCTGCCCGACCTGCTTGCCGAAGATATAGATCCGGCGCGCGGTGCGCGTCACCGCATCGGCGATGGCGGGATTGGCGACGAGGATGTCGTGCGCGTCGGCCGGCAGGTCGATCACCTTGGACTTGTCGAGGCCGAGCGAGATGGCCTGCTGCGCCCGCGACACGGTGATGGTCGCCGGGCTCGCCGCGCCGGCCGGCGGGACGGGCGCGAGGCCGATGGTGGCGGCCAAGGCGGAGGCGAGCGCCCGGGCGGCGAAGCGGCGCGCGGGGCCGGAGGAAGCGGGAACCTGGACCATGGTGCGGCTCATTTCCGGGTCGTCACGTCGCTGGTCTGGCCGTAGCGCACGACATGCACGCGGCTCGGCCGCTGCTCGCCGGCGAGCAGGAAGGCGGCATAGCCCTTGCCGCCCGGCACCGAATCCTCGAGCGAGCGGAGCGTCAGCACGATGCGGTCGGCCATCTGCTGGGCGGCGGTGACGGCCTCGGCCTGTTCGGGATCGACCTCGAGCGTCGCGGTCGTGCCGATGACGCTGCGGCTGCCGCTCTTCTCGTCGATGGCCTGATCGATCGCCAGGACGCGGATATTCGACAGGACGGTCTCGGTATCGACCTCGCCGGTCGGCACGCCGTCCTTCATGCGCTTGCGCGTCATGATCATGTCGACATGGTCGTTCGGCAGGATGAAGCCGCCCGCCGCCGTCTCGGCCGCGATCTGCACGGCGATGGCGCGCTTGCCCTGGGGCAGGACCACCGACATGAAGCCGCGATCGGACTTGACGAGCTTGTCCTCGCGCACGGGCTCGCCGGTGACGAAGGACTGGCGCGCCAGCGTGCCGCCGAGTTCCTCGACGGCGTTCGGCCGGTTGCCGCGCAGGATGAGCGAGGGGCCGAGCGCGTCTTCCGGCCAGCTCTGCCAGCCGAGCCCGCCCTCGACGGCGCCGCCCATGGGAATGTCGCGCGTCGTCACCAGCACTTCGGCGAGCTTGACCGTCGGCTCGCTCGGCGCGGTGATGACGATGGGTTCGGCGGGTTCCCGCGCCGACAGGTTGAGCGCGACGACGCCAGCGCCGACCGCCGAAGAGAGTGCGACACCGAGCACCGCGAGGCGCGAAGCGTTCATTTCCGATCCTCATCCCCCGCGGATCGCGGCTTGGAGCATCGTTATGGGCGCCAAACCCTCAATACATGGTTAATGAAACGTGTCGGAGCGGCGGGGCCGGTAAGGAAGCCGCAAGGCTCCCGTCGATCCGGCGGCGCCGAATCATCCGCGCCCCGGCGCCTCGTTCCTTATCGCAGGGATCAGAACGCGTGAGGAACCCGGGCCCTCCCTGTTTCCGACGCCAGAGCTGCGACTTCGATACGCCTTAACGAAGCACCTTCGGCCGGGCCGAAGCTTCTTCATCGGCGATGCGCGAAGGGGCTGGACAGGCCGTCGCGGGCCACCTATAAGGCGCCCACCTCGCGACGAAACGAGCCGCTCCGGCGGCAGGTCGCCGGGCCCAGGTAGCTCAGTTGGTAGAGCATGCGACTGAAAATCGCAGTGTCGGTGGTTCGATTCCGCCCCTGGGCACCATCCCGCCTTTCCAGACCATCGCGATCCCGACAAGCCACGACCTGATCCTCGCGCAGCCGCGCGCCGCTCCGGGGCGTCAGGCGAAGGTCGCGGCGAGGGCCTCGGCATAGGGCGTGTCGGCGAAGACGCGCAGGCCGGCGAGGCCGAGCGCGATGCCGTAGGGGCAGCCGACCGTCTTGGTCAGCAGGCGGTCGAGAAAGACGATGCCGGTCGTCGGGGCGAGCAGCGCGCGCGCCAGGAGAAGCAGCAGGGTGAGGATGCCGCCATAGAGCGTCGCGGCCATCGCGTAATCGGCGAGCGCCGTCGTCGGCCCCAGCCAGAGCGCGGTCGCGGCAATCAGCTTCGCGTCGCCGCCGCCCATCCAGCCGGCCGCGAAACAGCCGAAGGTCAGAAGCAGCATCAGCGCGCCCGTCGCCAGATGCAGGCCGAGAACCGGCAGCGGCAGGCCGAGCGAGAGGGCCGCCAGCACGAAGCCGCCCGCGAGCGCCAGCTGCAGGCGGTTCGGGATCGTCATGCTGCAAAGGTCCGTCAGCGCGGCGACGATCATGCAGGCCGGAAAGATCAGAACCGGAAGCAGGACCATCGATGCCCCTATTGAAGCCTTTGGGGAAAAAGCGAACGGGTCGCCGTTCAAGCGACCCGTTTCATTCTAGAGGAATTTACTGGCCGCTGCTCAACTTCGTGCCGATCGACGTGAACTGGCTGGAAACGCCCGCCGTGATCTTCGGCAGAGCGGCGATCAGGCAGACGGCCATGAAGGCGGCGATGAGGCCATATTCGATCGCGGTCGCACCGGACTCGTTGCGAGCGAAGCGGCTGAAGAACTTGCGCATGAGAAAACCCCGTCAGTCCCGGTTGAGCTTTCCGTCGACTTGTCCCCGCCGATCGGATGAGTGCAGATTATCCAGGAGCGATTGCACCTCGCTTAAGAAGTTTCATTAAATTTGTTTGATTCGGCGGGTTTGCTATCGCGATGAACGAAGGGTTGAAGTCGATCCTTTCCGAAAAGCTTCCGACAACTTGCATCCGCTCGCGGCGGGGCGAGCCGGCCGGGCCGGCCCGTCCGTGGCGTCGCGCGCTTTAGAGGCCCTGACGGAACCCTCCGGGCGGAGGATGGGCGAGGGATCTTCGTCCGGTGACGAGGAGCGAAGCGCAGTCGATGCCGGCGGCATCGGCGAGCATTCGCGACACGGTCACCGGCGAAGAGACCCGGCCAGCCGACCCCGCGAGGTTCCGTCAGGGACTCTTAAGGGATCGTTCACCCTGCTCGTCCATGCTCGGGCCCGGATCGCCCGCCACCCGAGTTGCCTCATGTTCCGCGCCTGGTTCCTTTCGCTCGCGCTCGCCAACGGCCTCGCGAGCGCGGCCTTCGCCGAAGCCGCGCCGCAGCTGCTGTCCGTCGATGTCGACCATGCGAGCGTCCTGAAGGTGCCGCGCCCGGCGGCGACCGTCATCATCGGCAATCCGGCGATCGCCGACGTCACCGTGCAGGACGCGACCACCATGGTGCTGACGGGCCGCGCCTATGGCATCACCAATCTCATCGTGCTCGACGGCGACGGCCAGCCGCTGATCGACGAGAAGGTCGCGGTGCGCGCGTCCGAGGAAGGCACGGTGCGGATCTATCGCCAAGCCGAGCGGCAGACCTATGCCTGCATGCCGGAATGCGAGCCGACCGTGACGGTGGGCGACACGGAGGCCAGCTTCAACCTCGCGATCACCCAGCACACGCAGCGCCAGTCCCTGGCGACGGCCGTGACGAAGTAGCCGCGCCGCGCATCCTCCTTTAAGCTTCCGTCTCGCGCCGTCAGCAGCGAGGCAACCGTGGCCCGAGCCCTTCTCATCGTCCTCGATTCCTTCGGCATCGGCCAGGCGCCGGATGCCGAGGCCTTCGGCGATGCGGGCGCCGATACGTTCGGCCATATCCTCGCCGCCGCCGCGGCGGGCGCGGCCGATCGGCCGGGCCTCCGGGAAGGGCCGCTGCGCCTGCCCCGCCTCGAGGCGCTCGGCCTCCATCTCGCCGCCGGCCGAGCCGCGAGCGGCGCGCCCGCCGGCCTTTTCGGCGCGGCGGAGGAAGTGTCGCGCGGCAAGGACACGCCCTCCGGCCATTGGGAGATCGCCGGCGTCCCCGTCGCCTTCGACTGGGGCACCTTTCCGCGCCGCGTCCCGGCCTTTCCCGCCGAACTGATCGCCGCGATCCTCGACGAGACGACGATCCCCGGCATTCTTGGCGATCGTCACGCCTCGGGCACCGAGATCATCGCCGAGCTCGGCGAGGACAGCATCCGCACCGGCCGGCCGATCTTCTACACGTCCGCCGATTCCGTCATCCAGATCGCCGCGCACGAGACGCATTTCGGCCTCGACCGGCTCTATGCCCTCTGCGAGGCGGCCCGCCGCCATGCCGATCCCTTGAACATTGGCCGCGTCATCGCCCGCCCCTTTCTCGGCGAGACGGCGGCGACGTTCCGGCGCACCGCCAATCGGCGCGACTATGCCGTGCCGCCGCCTGAGGACACGCTGCTCGACCGGGCATCGGCCGCCGGCCGCCAAACGATCGCCATCGGCAAGATCGGCGACATCTTCGCCCATCGCGGCATCTCGCGCCTCCTGAAGGGCGACGGCAACATGGCGCTGTTCGACGCCATGCTGGAAGGCTGGGAGATGGCGGCGGAGGGCGATCTCGTCTTCGCCAATTTCGTCGATTTCGACATGCTCTTCGGCCATCGGCGCGACGTCGCCGGCTATGCGGCGGCGCTGGAGGCCTTCGACCGGCGCCTGCCGGAGCTGGAGGCGCGGCTGCGGCCCGGCGACCTCGTGGTGATCACCGCCGACCATGGCTGCGACCCGACATTCGCCGGCACCGACCACACGCGCGAGCGGGTGCCCGTGCTCGCCTTCGGCCCCGGCATCGCCTCCCGTCCGATCGGCGTCCGGCCGAGCTTCGCCGATATCGGCGAAAGCGTCGCCGCCCATCTCGGCCTCGCGCCCGGCCGGCACGGGACGAGCTTCCTGTGACGCCGGATCGCCTCGCGCGCCTGCCGAAGGCGGAGCTGCACTGCCATCTGGAAGGCACCGCCTCCCCCGCCCTCGTCCAGCGCCAGGCGGCGCGCCATGGCGTCGACGTCTCCGACATCCTCGCGGACGGGGCCTATCGCCGGGGCGACTTCCAGACCTTCCTGCGCGCCTATGACCGGGCGAGCGCCCTCTTCCGCACGGAGGAGGACTATGCCGAGCTGACCCGGACCTATCTCGCCGCGATCGCGGCGGAGGGCGCGTTTCATGCGGAGCTTTTCGTCTCGCCCGACCATGCGCGCGCCGCCGGACTGGCGCCGAGGACCTATATCGGCGCCGTCGCGGCGGGCGCGGCGCGGGCCGAGGCGGATCACGGTATCGTTTGCCGGCTTATCGTCGTCGGCGTCCGCCATTTCGGCGTGGCGGCGGTGGAGGCGGCGGCGCGGTTCGCGGCGGAGCCCGGCCTGCCGCGCGTCAGCGGCTTCGGCCTCGCCGGCGACGAGACGGTCGGCCGCCCCGCCGACTTCGCCCGCGCCTTCGCCATCGCCGGCGAAGCGGGGCTCGGCCTCACCGCCCATGCCGGCGAGTTCGCCGGGCCGGACGCCGTGCGGGAAACGCTCGACGCGCTGAAGCCGTCCCGGCTCGGCCATGGCGTGCGCGCCGTGGAGGATCGCGAACTCCTGCGGCGGATCGCGGCGGAGGGTGTGGTGCTGGAGGTCTGTCCGGGCTCGAATCTCGCGCTCGGCGTTTATCCCAGCCCGGCGGCGCATCCACTGCGCCGGCTCGTCGAGGCCGGCTGCCGGGTGACGGTCAATTCCGACGATCCGCCCTTCTTCGCCACCAGTCTCGCCGCCGAATATGCCTTCGCGCGGGACAGGCAGGGGCTGGCGGAGAGCGTCCTCGCCGGCTTTACCCGCACGGCGATCGAGGCCGCCTTCGTCGATAAGGATACGCGGCGAATGCTGGAGGAACGGTTCGTCGCGGCGCTCCTCGCCCTTGGCTCCGGCCCTGGCAGCGACTAGTCTCCGCCCGACCGAGACAAGAGGGCAGAGCATGGACGGCGTCACCGTCATCGATCATCCGCTGGTGCAGCACAAGCTCACCATCATGCGCAAGAAGGAAACCTCGACGGCGAGCTTCCGCCGCCTTTTGCGGGAGATCTCGACGCTGCTCTGCTACGAGGTGACGCGCGACCTCGAACTGACCACCATGCCGATCGAGACGCCGATCGAGCCGATGGAGGCGCCGACGCTCGAAGGCAAGAAGCTGGTCTTCGCCTCCATTCTGCGCGCCGGCAACGGGCTGCTCGAAGGCATGCTGGATCTCGTGCCGGCGGCGCGCGTCGCCCATGTCGGCGTCTATCGCGACCACGAGACGCTGGAAGCGATCGAATATTACTTCAAGGCGCCGGAAGACCTCGCCAACCGGCTGGTCATCACCGTCGATCCGATGCTTGCCACCGGCAATTCGGTCATCGCGGCCATGGATCGGCTGAAGAGCCGAGGCGCGAGGAACATCCGCTTCCTCTGCCTCCTCGCCGCGCCGGAAGGCATCAAGCGCTTCCACGAGGCCCATCCCGACATCCAGGTCTATACGGCGGCGATCGACAGCCATCTCAACGAGAAGGGCTATATCGTGCCCGGCCTCGGCGATGCCGGCGACCGGCTCTACGGCACGAAGTAGCCATTCGGCAACCATGGCGACGAAAGGGAGGGGCGGCTTCGGCCTCCCTTAACGGTGCCCGCCGGAGAGTGGCGGGCCCGGATCGGCCTTTCGGATGACGCCGTGTCGAGACCCCTTCTCCTTCTCGCGGTCGCCTCGCTCGTCGCCGTCGCCTTTCCGTCCGTCTTCGAGGACTACCGCAAGCATCAGGCGGCCGAGAGCGGCCCGGAAATGCTGGACCCGCCGGCCTCGGTGGTGACGGCCGCGGCGCCCGTGCCGCCGCCCGGCCGCGCCGTCCTTCCGGCCGGGGCGGACGGCCATTTCCGCGCCAGCGCCCGACTCAACAATCGTCCGGCCGACGTGCTCGTCGACACGGGCGCCACCTATGTCGCCCTCAACGAGGCGACGGCGCGCCGTCTCGGCCTCGTCCTGCCGGCCAGCGCCTTCCGCTATAAGACAAAGACGGCGAATGGCGAGGTGCCGGTGGCGCTCGGCACGCTCGACCGAGTCGAGATCGGCAATGTCATGGTGCGCGACGTCGAGGTGGCCGTGACGAAGGGCGACGGGCTCGACACGATCCTGCTCGGCATGAGCTTTCTGAAGAAGCTGTCGCGCTACGAGGTGGCCGGGGGCCGCCTCGTCCTCAGCCGCTGACGCTCAGCCGATCCGCGCGATGACGGGCGGGCGCGCCGGTGGCGGTGCCTCGCCGAGCCGGTAGGCGGCGCGCACCCGCCGCTCGGCGGCCTCCGCCCCCTCCTCGCTGCGGGCGAGAATGCGGCAGAGCGGCGCGCCGCGTTCGAGCCGGTGTCCGACCGGCGCCAGATCGACCAGCCCGACGGCATGGTCCACCGGATCCTCCGGCCGCGTCCGCCCGCCGCCGAGCGCGACGACCGCAAGGCCCAGCGCCCGCGTCTCGATGGCCGCCACCGTGCCCGCCGTCTCGGCCCGCACCTCCCGTTCGATCGGCGCCGCCGGCAGATGGGCGTCCATGCGCTCGACGAAATCGGCGGGACCGCCGAGAAGGGCCGCCATGCGGCCGAAGATCTCCGCCGCCGTGCCGTCGCCGAGCTTCGCCTCGGCCCGGGCCCGCCCGTCCTCGGCATTCGCGGCGAGGCCGCCCTGCGCCAGCATCTCGCCGACCAGCGCCAGGGTGACGTCGAGAAGGCGCGGGTTCCGGTGGGCGCCGGTGAGGAAGCGGACGGCGCCGCGCACCTCCACCGCATTGCCGGCCTCGGCGGCGAGCGGCTGGTCCATGTCGGTGACGAGCGCCGTAGTTTTCAGCCCCGCGCCGTTGGCAACGGCGACGAGACTTTCGGCGAGCGCCCGCGCCGCGTCCTCGCTCGCCATGAAGGCGCCGGAGCCGGTCTTCACGTCGAGCACCAGCCCTTCGAGCCCGGCCGCCAGCTTCTTCGACAGGATGGAAGCGGTGATGAGCGGGATCGATTCCACCGTCGCCGTCACGTCGCGCACCGCGTAGAAGCGCTTGTCGGCCGGGGCGAGACGGCCGGTCTGGCCGATGATGGCGCAGCCGGCCTCCTTCACCACGCGGCGGAACAGGGCATTGTCCGGCGAAACGCCGTAGCCGGGAATCGCCTCCATCTTGTCCAGCGTGCCGCCGGTATGGCCGAGGCCGCGCCCCGAGATCATCGGCACCGCGCCGCCGCAGGCGGCGACGATCGGGGCGAGCATCAGCGAGACATTGTCGCCGACGCCGCCGGTCGAATGCTTGTCGAGGATCGGCCGCCCGATCTCCGGCCAGGCGAGCACGTCGCCGGAATCGCGCATCGCCTCGGTCAGCGCCACCGCCTCCGCCGGCGCCATGCCGCGAAAGAACACGGCCATGCCGAAGGCGGCGATCTGGGCATCCGTGACGCCGCCATCGGCGAAGCCGGCGACGAAGCTCCGGATCGCCTCCGGCGCCAGCGCCTCGCCATCGCGCTTGGCGGCAATGATCTCCTGCGGCAGGAGGGCGCCCATCGTCAGTAGCCCTCCAGGCCCGGGCCGCGCGCCGCCCCGCCCGCGACGGCGAGAAGATCGGCGAGAACGGCCGAGGCGCCGAGCCGGAAGCGGTCCGGCGTCGCGTAGCCGTCGCCGCACAGGCGGTTGGCGAGATCGCGATAGGCCTTCGCGTCCTCGTAGGTGCGGATGCCGCCGGCCGGCTTGAAGCCGACCGCGCCGCCATGGTCGGCGATGGCGCGCAGCAGGATCTCGGCGGCTTCCGGCGTCGCATTGACCGCGACCTTGCCGGTCGAGGTCTTCAGGAAGTCGGCGCCGCCGGCAAGCGCGGCCTTAGCCGCCCTGCCGATCAGCACCGGCTCGGCGAGTTCGCCGGTCTCGAGGATCGCCTTCAGCCGCGCCTCGCCGCAGGCCTCCTTCACGCGCCGCACCTGATCGTCGACGAAGCCCTCGTCCGCCGCCAGCCGGCGATAGCTGACCACGAGATCGATCTCGTCCGCGCCGTCGGCGAGCGCCTGGCGCGTCTCGGCGAGGGTCGCCTCGACATCCTCGCCGCCCTCCGGGAAGTTCACGACGGTCGCGATCCGGATGCCGGACTTCAGGCGCGGACGGGCGAAGGCGACGAAGCGCGGCCAGATGCAGATCGCCGCGACGTCGCCTTCCGAGGTCGCCGCCCGGTCGCAGAGCGCCGCGACGTCTTCTCGCGTGCAGCGGTCCGACAGGTCGGTCAGATCGAGCGAGGCGATCAGCGCCTGCGCGATCTCGCGCTCCGACAGGTCTCCGGTCATCGGTCCATCTCCGGCAACGCCGCGGCGAGGAGGCGGGCGAGCCGCGCCCCGCCCTTCGGCGCCATGTCCTTGGTTTCCTGGTGGCTGAGTTCGGCGCCCGTCATGCCGGCTCCGTAATTGGTGATGACGGAGGCGGCGGCGACCCGCAGGCCCAGGAAGCGGGCGAGGATCACTTCCGGCACGGTCGACATGCCGACCGCGTCGGCGCCGAAGCCGCGCGCCATGCGGATCTCGGCCGGCGTTTCGAAGGACGGGCCGGAGAACCACATATAGACGCCGCGATGGAGCGGCTCGCCGAGCCGCTCGGCCGCCCCGAGCAAGGCGGCGCGCATCGCGCCGTCATAGGCCTCGGTCATGCCGACGAAGCGCGCGTCGCTCGGCTCGCCGATCAGCGGATGGGCGCCGGAGAAGTTGATGTGATCCTCGATCAGCATGACCGAGCCGGGCGGCATGTCCTCGCGCAGCGAGCCGGCGGCATTGGTCAAAACCAGCCTCTCGATGCCGAGGCCCTGGATCGCCTCCAGGACGGGGCGCATCGCATCGGCCTTGCCCGCCTCGTAATAATGGACGCGGCCGGACAGGATCAGCACCTCGACGCCGCCGAGCCGGCCGAGCACCACCGCGCCGCCATGGCCGGACACGGTGCTTTCCGGGAAGCCCTCGATCTCGGCATAGGGAATGCGCCGCGCATCCTCCAATTCGTCCACCACGAGGCCCAGGCCGGAGCCGAGCACCAGCGCCACTTTCGGATGGCGCTCGCCGAGAAGGAAGCGCAGGGCGGCGACATCGACGATCATCGGTGACGGACCTTCCTCATATCGGTTCGGCCGGCCGAGCGGGTGCCGCGCCGCCTCAATCGAAGCCTTCGCTCTCGAAGGCGCGGGGCAGGAGTTCGCCGATCGTCATGGTGAGCTTCACGCCCGTCTCGTCACAGAGATGGATGCGCGTTCCGGCATCGGCGAATTCGGCGATGCGCTGGCGACAGCCGCCGCAGGGCGTGCAGAGCGCCATCTTCTCGGCGATCACCGCGATCTCGGCGATGCGCGTTCCGCCGGCCATGACCATATGGCCGATCGCCGTCGTCTCCGCGCACCAGCCCTCGGGAAAGCTCACCACCTCGATATTGGCGCCGGCATGGATGCGGCCCGCCTCGTCGCGGATCGCGGCACCCACCGGAAAGTGCGAATAGGGCGCGTGCGCCCGCGCCATCGCGCCGCGCGCCGCTTCGAAGAGCTCGTCCATCATCGCTCCTTCACATAGGGGACGCCGCCGGCCTTCGGCGGGCTCGGCTTGCCGACGAAGCCGGCGAGGAGGATCACCGTCAGGATATAGGGCAGCGCCTGCACCGCCTGGACCGGCACCTGCCCGACGAGCGGCAGCGGCACGCCCTGGATGCGGATCGAGGCGGCGTTGAGGAAGCCGAAGAGCAGGCAGGCGAAGAGCACCGGCACCGGCCGCCAATTGGCGAAGATCAGCGCGGCGAGCGCGATATAGCCCTGGCCGGCCGTCATCTCGCGATTGAAGCCGGCCGACTGCGCGATCGACAGATAGGCGCCGGCGATGCCGGTGAGGAGCCCGCAGATCAGGACGGCGCGATAGCGCAGCCAGGTGACCGAGATGCCCGCCGTGTCGACCGCCGCCGGGTTCTCGCCGACGGCGCGCAGCCTGAGGCCGAAGCGGGTGCGGAAGAGCACCCACCAAGTGACGGGCACCGCCAGGAAGGCGGCATAGACGAGGATGTTCTGGCCCGAGACGATGCCGGCATAGAGCGGCCCCAGCACCGGCACGCTCCGCAAGGCTTCCGCCCCCGGCAGCGCGACGTCGCCGAAGCGCGCGGCGCCGGCGAGGTTCGGCGTGCGCCCGCCCTCCCCGTACCAGTTCTGGCCGAGCAGCACGGTGAGGCCGCTCGCCACGAAGTTCAGCGCGACGCCGGAGACGATCTGGTTGCCGCGATAGGTGATCGAGGCGAGGCCATGGACGAGGGCGAAGACGAGCGCCGCCGCGATGCCGGCGAGAAGGCCGAGAATCGCCGAGCCGCTCGCCGCCGCGCCGACGGCGGCGAAGAAGGCGGCGACCAGCATCTTGCCTTCGAGCCCGATGTCGAAGACGCCCGCCCGCTCGGAAAACAGGCCCGCCAGCGCGGCCAGCAGCAGCGGCGTCGACAGGCGGATGGCCGAATCGACGATGTCGAGAATCGCGCCCGCATCCATCAGACGGCTCCCTCCGCCGGGGCGGCGCGCGCCGGGCGCAGCCGGATCCAGCTGAAGACGCCGCCGACCGCCGGCCGCATCATGTTCTCCAGCGCGCCGGCGAAGAGGATGACGAGGCCCTGGATGATGACGATCATGTCGCGCGAGATCGCCGGCATGTCGAAGGCGAGCTCGGCGCCGCCCTGATAGAGGACGCCGAACAGCACCGCCGCCGGCACGATGCCGAGCGGATGGCCGCGCCCCATCAGCGCGACGGCGATGCCGACGAAGCCGGCGCCGGCCGGGAACTCGATCTGGACGCGCGCCTGGTCGCCCATCACGGGATTGAGCGCCATCAGGCCGGCCAGCCCGCCCGAGATCATCATGGCGGTGACGATGAGGCGGGTTTCCGACATGCCGGCATAGCGGGCCGCTTGCGGCGAATGGCCGAGGGTGCGGATCTCGTAGCCGAGCCGCGTGCGCCAGATCAGCAGCCAGACGGCGACGGCGGCGACCAGCGCGACGATGAAGGAGACGTTGAGCGGCGCCCCGCCGAGATCGGCGCCGAAGAGCTCGAAGAGGCCCGTCAGCTTCGGCAGCTGCGCGCCGGGCGCGAAGGTCACGGTCTCCGGCGCCATCTGGCCGGGCGCCTTCAACGGGCCGACCAGGAGATAGACCATCAGGCTCGCGGCGATGAAGTTGAACATGATGGTGGTGATGACGACATGGCTGCCGCGCCGCGCCTGAAGGATCGCCGGCACGAAGGCCCAGACCGCGCCGCAGACGAAGCTCGCGACGATCGCCAGCGGCAGGTTCAGCCACCAGGGCAGGAGGTTCTGGAAGGCGAGCGCCACGGCGGCGACGCCGAGCCCGCCGAGATAGGCCTGCCCCTCGCCGCCGATATTGAACAGCCCGCCATGGAAGGCGACCGCGACGGCGAGCCCGGTGAAGATGAAGTTCGTCGCGTAGAACAGGGTGAAGCCGATGCCCTCGCCATAGCCGAAGGCGCCCTGGATCATCAGCTTCGCCGCTTCCAGCGGGCTTTCGCCGACGATCAGGACGACGATGCCGGCGACGAGAAAGGCGACGACGAGATTGACCAGCGGCAGGACCACATAGTCCACCACCGGCGGCAGCTTCGCATAGGGGCGGCTCACGCTTGCGGCTCCTTGGAGAGATCGAGCTGCCCGCGCTCGTCCATGGCGAAGAAGGGATTGAAGGCGAGTTCCCAGAGATGGCCGTCGGGATCGGCGAAATAGCCGGAATAGCCGCCCCAGAACACCTTCCGCGGCGTCTTCACCGCCGTGCCGCCGGCCTCGATCGCCCGCGCGAAGAGCCGGTCGGTCTCCGCCTCGCCCGAAAGGTTGATGGCGAGCGTCAGCCCCCGGAAGCGCGGCAGCGGCCCGCCCGCCGCCAGTTCCGCATCCTCCGCCAGCGCGGCGAGGCCGAAGAGCGACAGGACGATGCCCTCGCCTTGCAGGAAGACGACGGACTCGTTGCCGGCCTCGTTTCTTTGCCAGCCGAGCGCCTCGTAGAAGCCGGCCGAGCGCTGGAGATCGGCGACCCCGAGCGTGACGAGCGTGATCCGGGCATCCTTCATTCCGCCGCCTCCCTCGGCTCGACGCCGGCCATCAGGAGGCCGAGCTCGCCCTCGTCGGCGCCGCCGCTTCGCTCGCCGACGATCCGGCCGGCGAACATCACCAGGATGCGGTCGGACAGGGCGCGGATCTCGTCGAGCTCGACGGAGACGAGGAGGATCGCCTTGCCCTCGTCGCGCATCTCCACGATGCGGCGATGGATGAATTCGATCGCGCCGACATCGACGCCGCGCGTCGGCTGGCCGATGAGGAGAACGGAAGGACCCCGCTCCATCTCGCGGGCCAGCACCAGTTTCTGCTGGTTGCCGCCGGAGAAGTTCGCCGTTTTCAACCGGCAGTCGGGCGGGCGCACGTCGAAGGCGGCGATGCGCTCCTTCGCCTCGCGCCGCATGGCGTCGAGGTCGAGCAGCCCGATGCGGTTGCGGAATTTCGGATCGCGCTGATAGCCGAGGATCGCGTTCTCGCAGGCCTCGAAGGGCAGGACGAGACCCATGTGATGCCGGTCCTCCGGCACATGGGCGAGGCCGCGCCGCCGCAGCGCCGCCGGATCGTGACCGGCCTCCGCCTCGATCGGGCGCCCGTCCAGCTCGACCCGGCCGGCCTCCGCCCGCCGGATGCCGGCCAGCGCCTCCAGGAGTTCGGTCTGCCCGTTGCCGGCGACGCCGGCGATGCCGACGATCTCGCCGGCCCGGATGTCGAAGGAGACGCCGTCGACCATCCGGACGCCGCGCCCGTCGCGCACCGCGAGGTCGCGCACCGCGAGCTTCACCGGGCCGGGGCGCGCCGGGCGCTTGTCGACGGTGAGGAGCACGCGCCGGCCGACCATCAGCTCGGCCAGCTCGGCGGCGGAGACCTCGGCGGTTTTGCGCGTCGCGACGATCTCGCCGCGCCGCATCACCGAGACCGTGTCGGTGATCGCCTTGATCTCGCGCAGCTTGTGGGTGATCAGGATCACCGTCTTGCCCTGGTCGCGCAGCTCCTTCAGCACGGTGAAGAGCTGGTCGGCCTCGGCCGGGGTCAGAACGCCGGTCGGCTCGTCGAGGATCAGGATCTCGGCGCCGCGGTAAAGGCTCTTCAGGATCTCCACCCGCTGCTGGAGCCCCACCGGCAATTCGCCGACCACCGCATCCGGGTCGACATCGAGCCCATGCGCCCGTTCCAGCCGCTTCAGCTCGGCCCGCACCTTAGCGATGCCCTTGTTGAGAAGCGGCGACTGCTCGGCGCCGAGCATGACGTTCTCGACGACGGTGAAATTCTCCACCAGCATGAAATGCTGGTGCACCATGCCGATGCCGGCGGCGATCGCCGCATTGGTGTCGGTGATCTCGACCTTTCGCCCATCGACGCGGATCTCGCCGCGATCGGCCTGGTAGAAGCCGTAGATGATTGACATCAGCGTCGACTTGCCGGCGCCGTTCTCGCCGACGATGCCGTGGATCGTGCCTTTCTCGACCATGAGATTGATGTCGCGGTTCGCATGGACCGCGCCGAAGCTCTTGTCGATGCCGATCAGTTCGATCGCCGCCATGCGCCGCCCGCACTCCACTCGCCTGCCGGGGAAACTAGACGGGCGCCCGGCGATTGCCAATCGCGCCGCGCCGCGCCATGACGCCCCGTCGTCACCCAGCCTGGGAAGGAAAGCCGATGGACGAGGCGCATATCCTGAAGCTCGAGGAAACGATCGCGCATCAGCAGATCGCCCTCGAGGAGCTCTCGGACGAATTGCGCCGGCAGGGCCTCGCCATCGACGCGCTGGAGCGGGCGCTGCGCCGCCTCGGCGATCGCTGCGAGACGATCGAGGCGGCGCTGCCGGCGCCCGAGATCACCAAGCCGCCGCATTACTGACGATCAGGACGCCCGCGCAGGGCGGGCGTCCCGGCCGGCATGCCTCAATAGGGGCACTTGTCGTCCGAATTGTAGTTGTGGACCTGGATCTTGCCGCTGATGATATCCGCCTTGGCGGTCTCGGCGGCCTTCGCCATCTCGGGCGTCAGCAGGCTCTTGTTGTTGTCGTCGATGGCATAGCCGACGCCGTCCTCCTTCAGGCCGAGCACTTCCTTGCCGGCCGTCCAGTGGTTCTTCGCGACATCGTCGAAGGCCTTGTAGACTGCGACGTCGACCCGCTTCACCATCGAGGTGAGGACATGGCCGGGATGGAGCATGTTCTGGTTGGAATCGACGCCGATGCCGAACTTGCCGGCATCCGCCACCGCCTGTAGCACGCCGATGCCGGTGCCGCCGGCGGCGTGGAAGATCACGTCGGCGCCCTGGCTGAGCTGCGACTTGGCGAGTTCGCCGCCGCGCACCGGGTCGTTCCAGGCCGCGCCCGTCGTGCCCGTCATGTTCTCGAAGACCTGGATATCCGCCTTGGTCGCCTTGGCGCCGCCCTTGTAGCCGCAGGCGAAGTTGCGGATCAGCGGGATGTCCATACCGCCGACGAAGCCGACCTTGCCGGTCTCGGACTTCATCGCGGCGAGAAGCCCGACGAGATAGGAGCCCTGCTCCTCGCTGAAGAGGACCGAGCGGACATTCGGCGCCTCGACCACCGAATCGATGATGACGAACTTGGTGTCGGGAAATTCCTTCGCCACCTTCTCGACCGCGCTGGCGGCCGAGAAGCTCATGGCGACGATCGGCGAGGCGCCGGACCGGGCGAAGCGGCGCAGCGCCTGCTCGCGCTGCGAATCGTTCTGGATCTCGAACTCGCGATAGTCCTTGCCCGCTTCCTTCTTCCACTTCTCCGCGCCGTTATAGCCGGCCTCGTTGAAGGATTTGTCGAACTTGCCGCCGAGATCGTAGATGATCGCCGGGCCGCCTTCGGCGGCGGAAGCGGCGCCGGCCGCCGAAGCGATCATGGCGCTCGCCGCCATCAGTCCAAGGAAGAGCTTTTTCATTGCGCCGTCGAGCCTGTTGGTCGGTTGGGCGGCGCCGGGAGCCTCGCGGACCGGGACTCGGACCGCGACATCGGCGCCGTGAGGGATCATCGGGCCGGATGGCGCGCGAGCGCCCCCGCCTTGCCCGAGACTTGCACGGCCTTTGGAAAGTTTCACCTGGATTCTTGCGAAAATCACCGGCGACGCGGCGGCGGCGAAAAACGCCGACGCCGGACCCCTCGCCTATTGCGCCGCCGCCAGGCCGACCGGGCAGGACACGCCCGTACCGCCGAGGCCGCAATAGCCGTTCGGGTTCTTGGCGAGATATTGCTGGTGGTAGTCCTCGGCATAGAAGAAGGTCGGCGCGTCGAGGATCTCGGTCGTGATCGTGCCGCGATGCCCGGCCTGCGCCAGCGCCGCCTGATAGGCCGCCTTCGCCGCCTCGGCCGCCGCGCGCTGCTCCGGCCCCGAGACATAGATGCCGGAGCGATATTGCGTGCCGATGTCGTTGCCCTGGCGCATGCCCTGCGTCGGATCGTGATTCTCGAAGAACAGCTTCACCAGCGTCGCGAAATCGACGACCTTCGGATCGTAGACGACGAGCACGACCTCGTTATGCCCGGTCTGGCCGGTGCAGACCTCCTGATAGGTCGGGTTCGGCGTCGTGCCGGCGGCATAGCCGACCGCCGTGACATGGACGCCCGGCACCTTCCAGAACACCCGCTCCGCGCCCCAGAAGCAGCCGAGGCCGAACAGCGCCGTCTCGAAGCCTTCCGGGAAGGGACCCTTCAGCGCCTGGCCATTGACGAAATGCCGCTCGGCCGTCGGCAAGGGCTCGGGGCGGCCGGGCAGCGCCTCGCCGGCTTCCGGCAGGCGCGTCTTCTTGGTGAACATGTCGAGGATATACATGGCGGTCCTTTCGGAAACGGGTTCAGCGGGCGAAGCGCCCCCGGCGATGCGGCGGGCGGGCGATGAAGAGCAGCAGAAGGGCGGCAAGGCCGCAGGTGAGCGAGGCGGGCCAGCCGGCCAGCGCCGCGACGATGTCGAGCGCGCCGGCGGAAAGCCCCCGCGTCTCCTGCGCGAGCGGCAGGCCGACCGAGGCGAATCCCTCGCCGAGCGTCGTCAGGCGCAGGGTTCCGTCCGCCAAGGTGCGGGCGATATCGGCCGTGGCGAAGACGAGGGCGACGGCCAGAAGGAGGCCGCCCAGGAGATTGAACAGAAAGCGCATGATCCTCGGCGCATCCGGCGGGCGATGATGTCGGTCTCCCGAAGCCTGCCGGAAACGCTTTCGGGCCGATCCGGCTCCGAAGATGGGGTTTCCCGCCGCGAAGGGCAATGTCGAAAGGCGGCCGGGACGCCGCGCTCCGCCGGTCTCACGCAAATGCGACATCGACGCAAAAGGCGGCTTGAACGGCGGAGCGATCCGGTTATAAGAGCGCCTCGACCGTCCCGCCGGCCCAGCGCCGCCGAGACATCCTTTGCGCCCTGCTCCGAGCGGCGGCGACAAGGGGACGGAGAGGTGGCCGAGTGGTCGAAGGCGCACGCCTGGAAAGTGTGTATACGGGAGACCGTATCGCGGGTTCGAATCCCGCTCTCTCCGCCATCGCAACCCATTGTTTTTGCTGACGAATTTTCCGCCCAAACCCCGGCCGTACCCAGCCGTGTACCCAAGGCGGAACCCATGTACCTGTCCCGGCGCCCATCCGGTTGGCGCTTCCAGCTTCGCGTTCCCACGATCCACATTGAATCCTTCGGCCGCTCGCCCTTCCGGGTTTCCCTCGGACGCCTGACGGCAACGGAAGCGAAACGACGCGCTGTTACCCTCGCTGCCCATTGTCATGCCCGACTCGGGGAACCGCACTTGGACCGCGCCACACTTCAACACAGTCTTGCCGCTCTCGCCGCGGAACTGGACACGCTGGATCGCCAAGGACGCTGGCTTGGCCTGAAGGCGGCGTCGGCGCGGTCGGCCGCGAGCGAGGATGAAGGATACAGCGACCCCGACTCCCGCGCATCGACGGCGGCGCACCGATCCGCCGCCATCGACCTCGACCGCCGCCGGGAAACGCTGGCGTCGATCCGCACGCGGCTTGGTGCGGTCGGAACCGCCTTGGCGCAGGACGATGCCGCGTGGAAGGCGGAGCGACGGACCTATGACGCGATAATGGGTCAGGCGTTGACGGTCGGGCGACAGTTCGAGGAGGCAGCACCCGCCGCTGTTCCCGAGGCCCCGCCAGCCGTGCCGAACGTTCCGGCGCCGGAACCCCTTCCTTTCCTGAGCGCATGCGTAGACGACTATCTCGCCGACCTGTTGAAGGACGGCAAGCGTGCCGACTACGCGAACGGCTTGGCGGCGAAGTGCCGCGAGTTCGCGGCGCTCGTTGGGGACCGTCCTATCACAGAATACGTGCCGCGCGACCTCAAGACATTCGCGAAGCACCTCGCCGATCTGCCGACCAACTGGACGAAACTCCGCGAGTTCCGGGACTCGACGTCACCCGAGATCGTCGCGAAGGTCGCCGCGCTGCGCGAGGCCGGGAAGCCTGTCCCGACTTGCCAGTCTGAAACGACGATCGCAACCTACGTCGCGGCCGTCACGGGCGCGTTCCGGTGGATCGCCGTAGAACACAACATCCGCACGCCCTTCGCGGACCTTCGCGTGAGCGCTCCCGGCCATGCACCCAAGGCCATCGTTCGCGAGCCGTTCAGCGTCGAGGCGTTGAACCACTGGTTCGCCTGCGCGGCGAAGGAGGCACGGCCGGACGACTACTGGCTCCCGTTGCTTGGAACCCTCACCGGCGCCCGCATCGGCGAACTCGCCTACCTTCAGGGCGGCGACATCGTGGAGATGCGTCCGGGCCTGTGGGTGGCGGACCTCACGCGCTACCTGACCGTCAACGGCAAGCGTGTGGAACGTCAAGTGAAGAACGAGGGATCGCGACGCTACTTCGCGCTCCATCAGGAACTGATCGACGTCGGGTTCATCGCCTACGCGAAGGGCCTTCGCCCATCGGAATGGGTCTTCCCGCATCTGCACCACGAAGTGCAGGACCCCGCCGACGCGGCGTCGAAACGGCACGGCAGGCACCTTCGCGCCTACGGCCTTCATTCCCGGCTTTCGGCCGTCTTCCATTCGTCTCGTCACACAGCCAAAGACATCCTGCGCATCGCGAAGGTGGATTCCCGGACCTCGAGTCTTCAGACTGGCCACGCCTTCAAGAGCGTGGAGGAAACCTACGGCTCGAAGCGACTGCGCGTCGACGAGGTGGAGGTGTTGGCTGCCCTGACGTTGCCCGAGGGGTTGGACCTTGCCCCTTACCGGAAGTCCCGCGGTCCGGTTCAGCGTCGGGTCCTGAAACGTCGGGTGGTTCCGGCCTGATCCTTTTCGCGGGCGGGGAGCGGTGGCGCAGCCGCCGCGAGCCGAACGAATCGTGGTCGCCCCGAGGGGCGGCGAGAACCCCTCCTTGGGGAGGGGTGGAGCCGGACATTATGTCCGGGTGGGGCTGAGACGGCTTATCCAGAAAGGATCTGCTTAAGGCAGAAGCGCAACCAAAAACGATCGAAGGAGCCTTCGAAGTCCTTACGCAGACGTATCCTTGCAGGCCTGACATTCAGCCGTTACGAGAACAGGCGCATCTCCCTGCTGAGCGAATATCGATATGGCGACCCTCATCGACTTTAGTACCGTTTCACACAAAGTCGAAGAATGGCTCAATCCCGACCTGGGAATTGCATCACCCAGCAAAGCATTCATGCCACTAATGGTAGCGTCAATCTTAGACGTAACCGAAGAGGAGGCGTACGACGCGATTACTGATGGAGGACAAGATCGAGGCGTAGATGCGTTGTTCGTCGACGAAAGAGACGGGAAGAACATCATACATATCTTCCAGTTCAAGTACGCGGGTGATTTTCAGAAATCCAAGTCGAACTTTCCTTCTTCCGAGATCGACAAGGTATTATCGTTTTTGGCCGACTTACTCGATCACGATGAAGACATGCGGAATAACTGCAACCCAGTGCTATGGGAAAAGGTAAAAGAAGCATGGCAGAGTCTCGATAAGAAAAATCCATCCGTTGAAATTCATTTCTGCTCGAATACGCTTACTATGGTTGGAGATGAAAAGCGCCGCCTAAGGAAGTCTTTAGAGAAGTACAACGGCGTGCGCGAGCGACACCACGGCTTAGACGAAATAATTGAACTCTTCATATCTCATCAAAAGCCAGTTATCGATCGCGATATACGTATAGTCGACAAGGACTACTACGAACGTACAGACGGCAATGTCCGCGCCCTAATCTGCACTCTCGACGCTTCAGAACTGGTGAAACTCATTGCTCGCCCCGATGACAAGGACGCAGTTTACACGCCGATATTTGACGAGAATGTAAGGATTTACCTCTCTAGCCGGAATACAATCAACAAAGAAATCATTTCGACTGCTCTTTCCGATGAGCGGCATCTGTTCTGGTATCTAAACAACGGCCTGACAATTACATGCTCTTCATTCTCATATGCGAAGGGAAGTCGTGGTCCTACGGTTTCGCTGAAGGGTATGCAGATAGTCAATGGCGGGCAAACATCGAATGCGTTGTTTGAAGCGTATCGAGAAGATCCTGACAAGGTTTCTGACGTTCTTTTGCTCGCGAGAATCATCGAGGCAAAGGAACAGTCTGTTGGGAACAAAGTTTCAGAGACAACCAATAGCCAAACACCCATCAAGAGCAGGGATTTGAGGGCGAACTCGATTGTTCAAAGAAAAATAGAGCAAGCGCTTTTGGCAAAAGGATATTTTTACGAGAGGAAAACAAAGCAGTTCTCCGAAAAGCCTAAAGAAAAGAGAATTGACGCGCAAAGTGCTGGGCAAGCCTATCTTGCGTATGCGCTCGATATGCCGGAAGTGGCAAAGAAAGATAGAGGCCGGGTGTTCGGGGATCTTTTCGACACCGTCTTTTCTGATGATCTTTTGCCGGAAAATCTTCTAGTTCCGCTCCGCGTCCTAGAGCGCATCAATGAAGTAAAAAAGGCCACGCAGAAGCGCCTTCGGGATGAAGAGGCAGTCCAGCAAGATGAATTGTTTATAATCGATGGAGCTTATCATGTGTTGTTCGCGGTACGAAGGATATGTGTGAGAGATGGAATAAATGAGTTCTCCGACAATGCTCTCAACAAGATTGATGAAGCTATAGACGTGGTGAGGAAATGCGTTGAGAGTAATCGGAATGACACATTTTCGTATAATAGGTTCTTCAAAGACACCGGAACAAGAACCAAGATAGAAGCGTCGATAACTGCTTGATAGACGCAAGCTTGGTTGCTTTTGCATCGATCTGAAGCGCAAAGAGATTTTTTGCATCAGAAACCTGATGCAAACGAGTAGCCGATTAAATTCAGAGGCCTTCGATGTCGTCACTTAAGTAGCTCTCGAAAGCCCCACCTCTTCGCGGTTGCTACGGCCGCATCTGTCATTTCGCTTGAACTTTGCATCGACCTGCGGGACGCTTGACCATTGG
This sequence comes from Aureimonas endophytica, assembly GCF_014642635.1. GTDB lineage: Bacteria > Pseudomonadota > Alphaproteobacteria > Rhizobiales > Rhizobiaceae > Plantimonas > Plantimonas endophytica. The sequence goes on along the minus strand of NZ_BMIQ01000004.1, from coordinate 382,903 downwards.
AGGGTTCGGAGGAGCGTGGTGCGAAAGCTCCCCCGTACCATTGCTGGGAGTCCTCGAATGGTGAACGGCTCTTTCGTCGCCGACAGGCGCGATAGGTGAACTCCGGGCTTGGGCATACGACCCAAGCCGCCTCACAGTCCTCCGCACCCTCCGACGCAAAATTTGTTGACGCTTCCCGCCTCGGGATGGCGGCCCGGCTCCGAGCCGTCCGCGAGGCTGTGGACGTGCGCGGCCCGCTTCCGGGTTCGGCCGCCGCGCCGCCTCTCGACCGCCGCTCGCGCGAGCCGGTCGACGGCACGGCCACGGCGACCGTTGCGGCCGTGTTCGGCACCCAGCCCGTTCCCGCCACCGCCACGACCGGCCCGGCCACGGCCCTACGTTCGGACGCCTCCGCCCGGCCCGGCGGGCCGGGCCTCGTCAGTAGAGGTGGACCGTTTCTCTCCGAGGTCTCCCAACCCGCGAGGGAGACGCCGGAAGCGCCCCGCGAGGTCGAGGACCGCCCCCACCTTCTCGCCACGACGCGCGGGCGCTACGACCTGCGCCACGGGATCGCGGGCGCCCTGCGTCCCGCCGATCGGCGCGGACCCGCCGTCTGCGGTTGCGGCACCGCGTCGGCGGACGTGGAGGACGTCCATATTCACCTGACGGACGAGGGCCGCGCCTACGTGTCGGGGGTCTACCGCTGCGACTCCGCCCTGCTCTGCCCGACCTGCGCGACGCGCCGGGCGATGGAGATTCAGGGCGGACTGGAAGAGGCCGTGCGGGCCTGCATCGGGAAAGGCGGCATGGTGTGGTTCGTCACGCCGACCGCCAAGCGCACCCGCAACCAGGCCCTCGCCGCCATGAAGGAAGGCGTGCAGGCCGCGTGGCGGGAGGCGCGCATGGGCGCCGGGTGGAAGGGTCCCGCCGCCCGCGCCGGACTCCTCGGCGTCTCCAACGTCCTCGAAGCTCCGTGGTCGCCGTCGACGGGCTGGGGCGTCCATCTCCATGCGCTGGTGTTCTTCGACCACCAGGACGAGGCGCGGGCCGAACGCGCGGTGCGCCTTCTTCTCGCGCGCTACCTTCGTCGCCTCCGGACACGGGGCCTCAAGGCCAGTTCCGGCGCCCAGCAGGCCGAGCGATGCCACGACGCCGAGAAGGCTGCGGCCTACTGCGGCAAGCTCGCCTCCGAACTCGCGCACGGTTGGGTGAAGGAAGGCCGCAAGGAAAAGTCCACGAGCGTCCACCCCTTCGCCCTCGCCGCGCGCGCGACGATGCGGGAGAACGACGGCGCGCCGCTCGTCGTTCCGGGCTTGGAGCGCGTGACCGCGAAGGAGTGCCTTGCCCTCTGGCGCGAATACGCGGCTTGCATGAAGGGCCTGCGGCTCGGCGTCGTGTCCCCCGGCCTGAAGGCGAAGCTCGGGATCGTGTCGGCGTCCGCCGACGACGAGGCGGGCGGCGTCGCGCAGACGCTGGAGGAGCAGCGTGTCGGTTCGCTTCCGTTTACGACATGGAACTCGCTCCTCCGCCGCGGGCTGGCCGGGACCTTCCTCGGGCGCGTCGAACTGGAGGTCGATCCTCTGGACGGCACAGGCTTCGAAGCGGTGGAGCTTTGGGCCTACGGAGCCACCGACGACGGGCGGGCCGCCGATCACGCCCTTTGGGCAGACGACGGCGCGCTCGACGCCCACGTCGCCGACATGATCGCGCAGCGCCCCACGCTGGAGGAATGGGTCGCGCTGGAGACGTCGGACCCGGATATCGGGCGTTCCGGTCGCCCGACGCCTGCCGTCCCCGCCGTCGCAACGGTCGGCGACGAGGACCGGGCCGCCGAAGCCGACGGGCGTCGCGAAGCCGCCGTGCTGCGCGCCGCCGACCACGCCAGTCGGATGGCGGGAGCGCTCGGAACCGCGCGCGCCGTCGCGCAGGCGGCCGCCACGTCCGGCCTGCCCGCCACCGAGATCGGCACCGCCATCGCCCGCCTTGCCGGCTCCCCGGTCCTCGCCGCGTTGGCTCCTCACGCCGCCCGGTTCGAGGTCGACTCCCTCGCTGCCTGACGTCCCGGCGAAAGAACGTCGAAGACCGGCTACTCGTCAGCTTCCGCGCTGTCTTCGGAGCCGTCCTCGTCAGGCGTCGGGAACACGTCATCGAACTCGGTCGGGGAGGACGCACCGCCAAGCGCCCAACGAAGGCGCGGGATCAGCGTCCCAGTCACCTCCTCGAACAACTTTCCCTTCGACCATGACGACGCCGCCCCGACATGTCCGAGCGAGTGATGGAGAAGCCGCCAAGGCTCGCTCGGCCAGTCGCGTCCCTGCATGTAAGGTACGCCGAGCCTGTCATCGGCCTTATTGGCGAAGCTGGCACCCGTCATTCGCGCGAGTTCGACATGAAGCCAGAGGGACCTGAGCCCGATGGCCTTGTCGACGTCCGGCTTCGTCCCCCGGAAGCCGGATGCGCCGGGCGGAACGAGATCGTCCAGCACGTCGAGAAGTTCGGTCGCACGCTCCGTCCATTCGCGCTGCCAGTGCGTCAAGCGCTCGGCGAGAAGCGCCTTGAAACCCTTGGGACCGCCGCGGTCGGCGGGCGAGACCCGCTCCACCTCGTCGGCAGGTTCGGCATGAAGGCGGACGATCCGTGTGACGTCGGCGCCGAGGACCTTCTCTCCCGCCTCGGCGCGGCCGAGCACTTCCTCGATGGCGGGTTCGGGCGCGGCGGCGAGCTTGTAGAGCGACGACGGCTTCAGGCCGAGGGCGACGATCTGCTCGCGCCGTTCGTTGAACCTCTCGTACACACCGATGTAATTGCTGGCAGTTCGCGTCGTGATCCCGGTCACCTCCTTGCGGAACCACTCCTCGTAGCGCTTGGGAAGCCGGGCCTTCGCATCCGCGAAAGCCTCGCCGAGTTCGAAGACCTCCTCGACCCCCTTGCGGGCGATGCTGCGCACCTGCTCGGCGTATCCTTGGAGCGCCTGCCTGTCGGCAAGGGACACGCTCCCGTAGTCGAAAGGCTTCGGCCTCGATCGGCGGGCCTTCCTGTTGCTGTCGTTCCTGAAAGGGTTGTCCTTCATCGATTGATCCTCGGGGTGAACCGAAGACGTCCCGGCGGTTTCCAACCGGGACGGCTTCGGGGCCGCGGAAGAACCACGGGCCACCTTAAGGACGGCCTGCCGAATTTCCTCGACTTGTCGGAATTGGTGATCTTCGACCGTCACGCCCCACGGCTCAGGTTGGACGCCACCCACCGTTGCCGTCGAGATCGTCCCCCGGGACGAGTTCCAGCCGGGGCTGGTCGGGGTCACGCCCCCCATCCCCGGCAAGCAGGGCCACGCCGCGGGCCTTCCATCGCGGCGCCAGTTGCACGAGCTTGACCAGCCGTTCCTGTCCGAGGGTCCGATCCTGCGCGAGGACGGGACGAAGCCCCGACAAGCGATACGCAGAGACCTCCCTTTCCAGGCTCGGCCACAGGCCACGGTCGTCGATATCCCGAAGGTAGACCGCCAACGGAAGCGTCGCCGCGTCGAGGGTTCGCCAGTGCGACGCCGCCACCGGCCCGTGGCGGCCGCCGCGGTTGCGGATCACGAAGGCGAGCGAATGGGCGAGACGGGTCTCGTCGGGCGATAGCGCGGGAAGATAGCTCGGACGCCTCGGCGTCGACGAGCCGTCCATCCGCGGTACAACATGGGGACTGTCCGCAACCGAGATCACAGCGCTTTCCGTCGCCCCGTGCGTGCGGACGTTCGCAGGAAAGGTGCTCGCTTCGTCCCGAGACCATTGCCGTCGAACGAGCGCGGCGAGGACGATGAGCAGCGCGATTCCCCCCTGCGCCAGCCGCGCCGCGATCAAGCCGAGAAGCAAGATCGTCAATCCGCCGACGCCGTCGCCCCCACGCCTTCGACGACGCAGCCGACGAAGGCGAACCGCAACGCAGGAGCCAAGGTGGCGCCGCTTCCGTGCCGCCCGCTCGTCGGCCGTCCGGCTCCTTCCACAATCACGACGCATGGCCGTCCGCCTCCGTCACGTCGAAGCGAGTCCCCGCGAGCGCCGCCCTGTCGCGATCCCGACTCACGTATTGGCGGAGCCAGCGACGGAAGGCCGCAACCATCGGGTCCGCCTTCCCGCTTTCGGCCAGCGACCACATCGCGGCCCCCACCACGTACCTGCGTTCGGCCGCCAGCCGGCGGTTCTGCGTATCAACCGCCCTGCGCAGGCGGGCGACCTTCGCGCGCGCCTCCCGTTCCCGGAGGCGGGCAATCGCCAGTCTCTTCGAGTTGTCTTCGGCCATCATCGTTCCTCCCGTGTTGTGGCGTCCAGAACGATGATGGCCGGCGCTTTGCGCCAGCGCCAACGCCGGCGATGATCGACGACACGGACGGGCGGCAGCGGAACAGAGGCTCGCCTATACGTTGCTCCGCAACGTGGCTCGTCAGGTGTGCGGCGGACGGTCCCGATCCGCCGGCGAGGAGGCGACGTGGCGGACTTCTTTCGCGTTCAGCTTGGCATTGTGGCGCGGTCGGCCGGACATTCGGCCGCGAAGCGCTCGGCCTACCAGTCCTGCGGCCGGATCGTCGATCACCTCGGGCAGGTGTTTGACTTCGGCCGTAAGGCGCAGGAGCACGCATTGCCGACGCTGGTGCTGGCGCCCGACGACGCGCCGACGTGGTGCGCAGATCCCGACGAACTCTGGCGACGCGCCGCGGCGGCCGAGAAGCGGGTCGACGCGCAGGAGGCACGGATCGTGGACTTCTCGCTGCCCCGCCAGGTTCCCCGGCACCTGTGGGAAGCAGCCGCCCGCTTCGTCTACGAGCCGTTCCGCGAGCGGGGGATGGTGGTGCAGGTGGACATTCACGACACCCCCGCGAGCGATGGCGGGCGGAACGTCAACATCCACGGCCTCGCGACCCTGCGTCGCCTCAGCGGCGATGGCTTCGCCCGGAAGAAGGAGCGCGCCTGGAACGAGGAGTTCCGGGAGCGCGACGGCCGCGCCGTCCGTGAACTGGTCGCCGAGCGCCTGACGGACTTCTGCCGCCGGCACGACCTGACCTATGCCGCCGACGCGCGGCCGAACCGCGACCGCGGACTTTCGGCCCCAGAGCCCACACTGCCGCGGTGGAATTGGAGCTTCGCTCGACGGACGGGAACGCCGACCGCCGCCGTGGCGGGCCTTCATCAGCATCGTCGCCGACGCCTCGCATGGGCCGATGCGGTGCGCGAACTCGCGCAGGCCGTCAGCGCGTCGAAGGCGCTGCTCCTTGCCGAACCGACCTTCGCGCCAGCGGGCGGAGACGGGACGAGCCTCGCCATCCTCGCAAGTATCAGGGTGGCAGCACGCCGAACCATCGATGACCCATCGTCGCCGGACGACGCGAACGGGCAACCCGTTCCGGCGCCCGCCTATCGTCCACACCGCCACCGGCGCGAATGAACTCGGCCAATCGGAAAAATTTTCCGATTGGCGCTCGTCGCCCGAATGTCACGACTTGATGGTTGCCCTCGCTATGAACGGCTGTTGCGAGGGCCTGTATTGTTGACAAGAGCCGTCCGACACCGTACCTGAATCCGCACCCACAAGCATACCCCCACGGTGTGAAAATCCGATGGCGGATCAATGGGTTGCCGGAAGCGACAGGAAGCCATCCCGCTCTCTCCGCCATTATTCTTACTTAACAATCTGATTTCACTGAATTTTTAGCTCCAGACTTTAAGCTTTACCCACTTCTTTCCTCACTTGATCGGTGCGCTGTATGCGTTTGTCCGTTATCGTCTCCTGACGTTCGGACCGTTCTCCGCCAATCTTGCGTGCCCTCCCCCCTCGGGTAGCGTGAAGCCATGTCGGATCACCCGCCTCCCCTTCGCGTCGTCTCGAGCAACCTTGACCAAAGCGCTCCGCTGGACGTGTCGCCGACTGAAACTGCCTCAAGCACCTCCATTCGAAATCAACTTCGAGTAGCTGCAAGTTTAATAAACTTCATCTGCCGTTAATTAAGCTCATGAAAGAGCCGCGAAAATCGCAAGAAGCTCACTGGGCTCGCCTTCGTTTTAAGACCTTTCCGCCTAGCTGCGGGCTCCCGGTCAATCGGAGCCACCATGCTCAACCGCCGCCATTTCCTAACCATTGCAGGCGCAACGGCTACCTTCTGTGCGCTGAAGCCGCCTTTGGCTTTTGCCGCTGATCCCATCCTGACCCTGCATGGATCTCAGACAGGCGGGGACGTCGCAAGCAGCCTCGCTGAGATGGATGCTTTCCCTCAGACATCTTTCGCAACGACGACCCCTTGGCATCAAGGCGTCGTGAAATTTTCGGGTGTGAGCCTGAAGGACTATCTCGCGGCGCTCAAAGTCGACCCGAAACAGATCCGCCTCGTCGCGCTCAACGACTATTCGGTTGATGCTGAGGTCGCCGGTCTTTTGGAGGGCGACGCCCTACTCGCCACCCGACAGAACGATCAGCCGATGCCCGTCAGCGATAAGGGACCGGTCTTCCTGGTGTTTCCTTTCGACAGCCGCGCCGAGCTCCAACACCAGACCTATTACAGCCGCTCTGTGTGGCAGCTGACCGAGATCGACATCCTCGCATGATGACGCGCACGAGCAGCGAGCTTCCCAGGGGATCGAAAATCGTCCGCGTCGGGCTGATCGGACTGACGAGCATTCTCGCGGTCCTGGCGGTTGCCTGCTCGCTGCTCGCGTCACGCTATCAACAGGAGATGATCCAGGCGTCACGCTACAATCAGGCGTTCGATTTTTCGCAGGCGGTCGTTGAGATCCTTCGCTTGCAGACGTCGATCGCCGACAGCTCCACGATCGGCGACGCGAAGCAGGTCGACCTGCGCAGCAACATCCTGCGCAATCGCATCGGGGTTATCGGCACGAATGCCTTCCTCGACGAACGCGATCGTGTCGAGCTGATCGCGAAGCTGCATGCCGTTCTGGATCGGATCGCGCCTCTCCTCGCGCGGCTACCTGATCCCGATGCCATCGCGAGCTCCATAGGCCAGCTCGAACCGTTCATCACGCCACTGTCGCGCATCGCCTCGCGCGCCCATGCGGAGAGCGGCGATAAGGTCATGCAGAACCAGAACGACCTGGGGCGCGTCCTTGATGGCATCCGCATTGCCACGATCGCCCTTCTCGTCGTCGGAGCGACCCTCGTCGTCGCCATGTTGCGCCAGAATAAGCTGCTCGACAGGATCGTCCGCACCGATCCGCTGACGGGTCTCGCCAACCGACTTGCTTTCAATTCCGCCCTTCGATCATCCCATGCCGAGCATCGTGCCGTCGTTCTCGTCGATGTCGATTATTTCAAGTCGATCAACGACACGCTGGGGCATGATGCCGGTGATCGATTGCTCTACACCCTGGCGCGACGCCTGCGCGACACGGCGCGGGAGGCGACGGCCGTAGCGCGGATCGGCGGCGACGAATTTGCCGTTCTGTTCCATGGCCCCCGGGCGGCAACGCAGAGCGTGGCCTTCGCGGAAGGCGTTCTCGCCAATATGCGCGAGGCGATCGTCATCGACGGGAGCGAGATCGTCATCAGCGTGACGCAGGGCGTCTGCATCGACGGAAGCGACGATTACCAATCTTCACTCAAGGACGCCGACATCGCGCTCTATGCCGCGAAAGTCGCGGGGCGCGGTCGTTATTGCGTGTTCGAACCTGCGATGAAACAGGACTTTCTCCGCCGTCAGAAGCTGTTAGAAGACATGCAGCGGGCGGCAATGAAGGACGAACTCTTCCTCGTATACCAGCCCATCGTCGATCTGAACGACAGCCAGCCGCGCGGCTTCGAGGCGCTGCTGCGCTGGCAGCACCGGGAACTCGGCCTTATCTCGCCGGGAGAGTTCATTCCGATCGCCGAGGATAGCGGCCTGATCCAGGACCTCGGTCGCTGGGTCATCAAAGAAGCCTGCCGCGAGGCGGCTCGCTGGCCGAACGCGATGTTCGTCGCGGTCAACGTGTCGGCTCGTCAGCTCACGGATGCGGGGCTGGTCGATCACATCGCTCGGTGCCTTGCGGAAAACGATATTGCCAGAGGGCGACTGGAGATCGAGATCACCGAGAGCTCGCTGATCGAGAACGACGAGGCGGTTCCTGATATCCTGCGCCGGTTACAGGCTCTCGGTTGCCGGATCTCCCTGGACGACTTCGGCACCGGCTATGCCTCCCTCAGCTATCTGCGGCGCTTCCGCTTCGACAAGCTGAAGATCGATCAGTCTTTCGTTCGGGGAAACCCATCGGATGGCGAAAGCACGGCCATCGTCTCGATGATCTGCGGCCTTGCCGATCGGCTTGGGCTGACCATCGTCGCGGAAGGCATCGAGACGAAGGAACAGCACGAGCTCGTCCGGAATGCGGGAAGCCACCTTGGCCAAGGCTTCCTGTTCAGCCGGCCCCTGAGTTCGTCAGCCGTCTTGGATCTGCTGGATGCACATACGACGCCGCCGATACAAGAGGCGGCCTGATCCCAGACGCTACCATCTGCACCGTGAAGCAGGCCGTCCCTACCCGAACCCACCACGCCGTTTCGCCTCGCCGATTGCCTCTGATGCAGATCCGCACCCCACTCGTCCCAAGACCGACTATCCTCATGCAGACGGCCTAGGCATCACAGTGGGCAGGCAGGACGCCGGCTCGGTTCGATGCCACTCGCAGCCTTCAGGCTCCCGGGTTGGCGGGGCTGGCATTCGCCTTAACTAACGCAGCGGAACACCACTCGACGCAGCATTGATCCGACCGTTATGCATTGTCCGCCGAGTGACAACAGGTCACTTGCTGATCAGTGAGTGCATAGGTTTTCAAATGAAGCGGGTTCTACTGGCTGTCGCGATAGCTATGTCTTTGTCGGCATGCGTCACTGGCGGGGGCACTCCGGCCAATGGTGGCGCGGCTTTGTCGGCATCTCAGGCCGCATTCATCGGCGACTGGAGCGGCAATCTCCCAGGCGGCAAGCCGGTTCGTATCGTCGTGGGGGAGGACGGCGGCGTGAGCTACTACTACCAGAACCAAGTGCAGAAGCTCAGCAACGTGAAGCTGACAAGCTCGCGTCTCTCGATGACGGTCGGGACCAACGGCAGCACCGCCAGCATGACGCAGGACGGGACCTATACGTTCATATGGGGGCCGACCGGGGAGACTACGCGCGCTACGCTTCGTAAGAGCTGATTGCGCGGCAATCTGAATTCTCTTGGTGGCGGCGATTTCACAATCGGCGCCACCTTCATGGCGCCCCTCCGAGACATCTGCGTTACAAAAATCGCCGCCTGTCGCTGATGACGGAATAAAGGCGCGAGACATCCAGTTCAGCCATGGAGCGGTTCTCGGAGCAGAGTTCGTCATGGGTGGTCGACGGATGCGAGGCAAACAGGGAGTGGGACGGCAGGAAATATTCATGCTGTTCATGGCCATCATGGAGACGGCCGAGAGAGATCCGAAGGCGTTGCCGCCGCTCGACATCTGCCAGCTTCTGAAAGCTCAAGCCTCTGTGGCTGCTACTTCCAACTCGAAGCGACGGTCGTTCGAAGAGGACGCGGCCGAGAAACCGGCTGCCCCTCCACGGCGTGCGAAAAGTGGCGGCTGAGGAGGTTAGCCGCCACCTCACGGCGCCGCCTCCGCTTGTTCGGCATCGTCGTTGGTGCCGATCGCCATCGTCCGCGTCCAGCCGAGTGAAGGCTCGTCGTCGCCATCAGCTCCAGCATCAGGGTCTCCGTCGAGGCTATCGAGGAGGCTCACCGGCCGCTCGATCTTTTTGATCAGCGTGCGGACGGCGGCGCCGTGCTGAGCCTGGAAAGCCGGACACAGAGCCATGTTCGGGAAGCGCAGGACAATGCTTATCCTCGCCCTCCTGCCTGCCACTGCATGGTGTGATGCGCGAGCCTGCGATCAAAAGCCAAGGCAGCGATCTGATGGAAGGGCTGACGGTCGGAAGGCGCAAGCGGCCCGAGTTCGCTCAGCACCTCGGCGATGGCTTCGACGGCCTCGACCTCAAAGCGCTCGCGCACGTCAGGCGCCGATACATCTCGCTCGGGCGAAGTTTCGCCCAGGCAAGCAGGCTGTCATTCGCCCGCGGCCATTCAGCATTCAGAACGCGGTATCTGCGCATCGCGGTTTCAGCGCTGGCAGCCGATATTTGCGGCGGAAGGAGCGCAGGAAGTAAGCGCCACGATCCTCACCCGGACGCCATTTCGCTTGTCGCATCCATTGGCTCAGTGCATATTTGTGTGCATATGATCGCGTATGGATCGCCGCGAAGCCTTGGCTCGACTTCAGGCGGATGGTTGGTTCGAGGTGAGCCGTGTCGGCAGTCACCTGCAAGTGAAGCACCCGGTCGCGTCACTCTTCCACATTCGAAGCGCGACGTTCCGATCAGGACGCCCCGCAGCATCGAGAAGCAATCCGGCGTCAAACTGAGATAGTCCGATGGCCAGCTATATCGCACTGATCCACAAGGATGCCGTCAGCGATTACGGAGTGTCGTTTCCAGATTTGCCGGGATGCGTGACGGCCGGAAGGGATTTGGACGAGGCGCGCGCCATGGCGGCCGAAGCATTGGCGCTGCATTTGGCGGGAATGGCTGCAGATGGCGAGGCCATCCCCGAGCCGTCATCGCTGGAAGCTGTCATGGCCGATGCGGAAAACCGGGACGGTGTTGCCATCCTCGTGGAAGCGCCGGCAAAGGCGCGCAAGATCGTACGGGTCAACATCACGCTGCCGGAGGACGAGCTTGAGCGGATCGATGCCTACGCTGAACAGGCCGGTATGACGCGATCCGGCTTCCTTGCGCTATCTGCAAAGCGAGCGATGCAAGACGCGGCGTGAAGTCCGCTCACTTAGATCGGACGACATAGCCGCTTTGTAGCCAGGCGGCACAATGGATGGCGCGATGCCTGCCCAGCCAGTCCTACGAGCGTGCCCCGATCCGAGGCCTGACGCTGTCGATCGCCTTGCGGATGATCCGCTTCTTCGCCCGGGCATCGACGCCGGGATGAACGGAGCCCTGCAATATCGCCTCTCCGACAGCCGCTTTCTCATCCGCCGTGAGATCTCGGCCGCGCATCGCCGCCGCTCGCTTCTCCCAACTGCTCGTCGTGTCGTCTTGGGCCATCAACTGCCTCCCGTGGAGATATCCGCGTGCAGGAACCTACGCTCCTGAGCGGGTAGGCAAGGGGCGCAGACATAGGCATTACGTCGGCGGCTATGAGCGAGGCGGCCGGCCGCAACGAAGGGCAACCGGGAACTCGCCTGGTGTCATACATTACGGTCAGATGAACAATTATCCACCGATAGCTCATGGTTGGCAGTCGCTCCAGCCCGCTTGGGCAAGAATGGCCTATCCCCGATAGCCATCAGAAAACTTAGTGTTCGCCAATCGGCAGACGGCAACACAATTCTGTAGGAACGACGGCACTTCGCGCTGCTTCCTGTGGCCAACGGAGAAGCTTCCCATGAAATCCCAAATCTTGGGCGCTGTCGTCATTACGGCAGCGATGATGTCGGTCGGCGCAGCTCAGATGGCATCGGTCACGGACAACGAGTTCATCCAGAAGGCGTCTGCTGGAAACACATTCGAGATCGAAGAGGGAAAACTGGCGCTGGAGCGCGCTTCCGATGCGAATGTGAAGAAATTCGCGCATCAGATGATTGCCGATCACGAAGACGCTCTGAAGAAGCTGCAGCAGGCCACCGCCAACTCGAAGACCAAGGCCGAGACGAAGCTGGACGAGGCGCATCAAGCGAAGCTCGACAACTTGAAGACATTCCAGGGCGCGGACTTCGACAAGGTCTACAAGGCCGATCAGATCGCGTCGCATAACGAGACCGTCAGCCTTCTGTCCGACTACGATCAGAACGGCCATGACGACGCGCTTGGCGACTGGGTCGACGCCGTTCTCCCGAAGGTCAAGCAGCACAAGGCCATGATCGAGGCGATGTAGGCGTGCCGCCTTTCCCGCCCTTCGATCGAGCAGCCCCATTCAAGGACATCGTCATGACGCGTGCATTCCTCCGTCTCTCCGTCGCCTCCCTATTGCTCGTCTCCGGCTCTGCCCTGGCTCAGGAAACCCAGCAGAACAACGCGAAGGAGACCGTTACCGATAAGGTGCAGAACGCCGTTCGCTCTGTGACCGGCAATCCATTGGCGGAGGCCGACGCCGACATGAAGCATGTTGTCGACGCGCAAGTCGCCATGGACCCGAAACCTCTGCCCGACCTTCAGGCGGCGGAGGCTCGTCAGCAACCGACAGCCGCCGATGGCGCGATGCAGGTCTTGCGCGAGCAGGGTAAGAGCACGCTACCCGATCCGGCCGTCATGTCGAAGAACATCCTCGTGGACGGAGCCAAGGAAAAGATTGTCGCCACCGTCTTCAAGCCGGCCAAAGCATCCGGCAACCTCCCGGTCATCGTCTATTTCCACGGTGGTGGGTTCGTCATCGCGAACAATGCGACCTATGCCGCCAGTAGCGAGATGCTGGCGAAGGAAGTGAATGCCGTCGTCGTCTCCGTCGAGTACAGCAAGGCGCCGGAGCATAAGTTTCCGGCAGCGCACGATGATGCCGTGGCGGCGTATAAGTGGGTCGCGCAGCATGCGAACGAGATCGGCGGCGATCCTCAGAAGATCGCGCTTGTTGGCGAGAGCGCTGGCGGCAACCTCGCAACCAATGTCGCGATCGCAGCCCGCGACCAGAACCTGACGAAGCCGGTCTATCAGGTCATCGTCTATCCGATGGCTGGCACCGATCTCGACACGCAATCCTATAAGATGGCGGACAGCGCCAAGGTCGCACCGCTCAACAAGCCGATGATGGCCTGGTTCTATCAGAACCTGACCAACTCGCCGGCCGATATGCAGGACCCGCGCCTCGACATCGTCGGCAAGGCCGATCTCAAGGGATTGTCTCCGACAACGGTGATCACAGCTCAGATCGATCCTCTGCAGTCAGAGGGTTTGGCACTGACCGACAAGTTGAAACAGGCTGGCGTTCAGGTTGATGCACAAAACTATGATGGCGTTACCCACGAGTTCTTCGGCATGGGCAAGGTTGTCGCAAAAGCGAAGCAGGCCGAAGACGTTGCGATCAAGAACCTGAAGGCGGCGTTCGGGACGAACTAAGCTACATTCCTTTCGAGAACTAATGGCTGCATCCTGGATCAGCTTGGGGTGCAGCCCCGATCAACAGTCGAGAATGCCGAAAATGCGTCCTGGTGCCATGCTCATTCCCATCGCGAAATAGCTTCAATCCATTCGCAGCTGCACCGTCTCCCCTTCCTCACTCATCGCCAAATAAGTCGCCCATGTCTCCATGAGCTGCCGGCGCTTCTCCAGCGCATCGCCGCGCCGATATGCACGCTCGACGGCATCGCCCACGTGATGGGCGAGCGCCTGTTCGGCTACTTCACGCGGAAAACTCGTCTCCTCTCCTGCCCAATCTCGGAACGCTGAGCGGAAGCCGTGAACCGTCACGTTCTGCTTCATCCGCCGAAGCAGCATGTCCATCGCCATAACCGACCGCGGCTTCTCTGCTGCTTTGCCGGAAGCGGCCTTATCACGGTGCATGCTTGGAAAGACGAGGTTGCCAGTCCGCACCTCATGCAGCTCGCGCAGGATCTCAACAGCCCGGTTGCATAGCGGAACGCGATGTTCCTTCGCAGCCTTCATGCGCGTCGATCGTAGGGCATCGCCGCGTGATGGCCGCGCGCAAGCTTCTGGCGAGCCGGCAGGACGTTCTTGAGATGGCCGCGCCAGAGCGCCGGGTTCTATGCCCGTGCGCCAGCCTTTGGCCTTGGCGAAGTCGAGGACATTTTCGATGCGGCCGCGCAGGCGCGACGCCGTTTCCGCCTTCTTGGCCCAGATTGGATTGAGCACCTTCAGCACATCGTTCGCATCAATCGACGAGACGCGCTTTTCGCGGATCGGATTTGCATAACCTCCAGCGTCTTCTTCCACTGCGCCCGGTGCTTCTCGTTCCGCCAGGATGATGACATGGAGGCCACCGCCGTCCGAATGCCGTCCGGTCTTGAGGGGATTGGACTTGATGCCGGTGTCGGTGAGCTTACCGGTTCCGCGCGCCATCCATCCCCACTTTCTCCCCAGTTTGAAGTGGGGATGATAGCGCATCATGGCGGACGATCAGACACGAACAGAGAAAGAACTCGCCCGCGCCACCGGCCTTCCAGAGACGCCCAGAAATGGGGAAGGGCGTCAGTTGGGCGGACGCTCTCTCCGCCATTGCCCAGGCCTGACTCCATCGTTTTGCTGATTCTTCGGGTTTCGAGCCCAAGGCCTTCTTTGCGACGCCCCATCTATCTTCGCCCTCCGGCAGCCGCCGACGCCTTACGGTTCCTCCACCGATCCCGAACGGCACTTCAGCGCGGGTCGCGGTCTTCTTCCAAGGCAGCAGAAAAGGCGAAGGCCGAGCGGCGTTCATCATCCGTGGCGAGGCCAGGGAACGCCCGAGGCAGCCTGTCGTTCTTTGTAGCCGCCGACGAGCGGCGAAGAGAGAGACGCTTCCATGTTGTGGACGATTGCCATCATCCTGTTCGTGCTTTGGATACTCGGCGGGTTCGTGTTCCACGTCGCCGGCGGGCTGATCCACCTCCTCCTCGTGATCGCGGTGATCGTCGTGATCTTCCAGATCATCTCGGGCCGGCGCCGGATCTGACCGCCGCCCGATCGCGGTCTCTTCTTTCGAGAGCCAGTAATCTCTCCGGATTCTTGTCGCGCCGCAGCTGCACGCTCGGAGAGCGTTCCGAATCTCCTGCCGCAGCTAGAGGGGACTGGTGCCTCACGAGCAGATTTCGCTGGCGCTGACCGACGTCCTCGCCAGCGAACAGGAAGCCTATGCCCGGCGGACGGGCAGGCCCCTACTCCTCGACGGGACGATGGCGCACATCGTCGTCACGGGGGACTGGTGCATTGCAAGCCGGCCGGGCGCGGGCTCGAACTCGGCCCGCGCTTCCGTCCGGTGGAAGACACGCTTCGCGACAAAGTGGCGTGGTTCCGCGCCAATGGGATCATTCCAGGATAGGGACGGAACGGCGCGGCCGCGTCCGGTCGTCCGTCGCCGCCTCGCGAGGCCCTGCCGGGTCGTCGCCGGGCCGGACGGCGTTCCGGCGGCGGGCGGATCGGTCTTTCGCCGCTTCCGCGCGGCAGCGGTCGGAACAATAGGCGACCTCGTCCCAGGTCTTCGCCCAGGCCTTGCGCCAGACCATGGGCCGGCCGCATTGGCGGCAGGGCTTCTCGGGCAGATCCGACTTGCGGCGCATCTTCATGGCGCGGAGCTATCGCCCCGTGGCGCGGCGGCAAGGCGTCCGGCGGAAGGCGCAAGCGCCGTTCCACCACGCGAAGGCGGGCGGGTGCTCCCGCCGCCCGCCGGCCCTGGCCGAGGATCCGCGCGGGGATGCGCCGTTCAGACGCAGGAGCCTATGGGAACGCAGTGATAGGTCTGGTTGTCCGAGGCATCGGTTTCCATCCAGCTGTCATAGAGGATTTCGTCATGGCAGTGCTGGCCGGCATAGGTGAAGCCGGGCGCCCGCGCCGCCGGCCGTTCGCCGCCCTCCGCCCGCCGCGAGCCGCCTGCCCGCCGCAACAGCGGCAGATGGTCGGCCCGCACCCGGATGAAGGCTTCCGAGATGAGCGTCGCGCCATCCTCCAGATGGAAATCCTGGAGCGGCTCGCCGCTTCGATTGCTCCGCCCCGTCGCCTCGCGGCTGCGGATGGCATCCTGCGGCACCCAGACGATCGGCCCGTCCGGCGTCTCGCAGCGGCAGGGTTCCGTCACGCAGACGCACCAGTTCGGCAAAAGCGGAACATAGCGCTTCGACCGCAGCGGATGGTCCTCCGTCATATCGAGTTCCGTCGCCGTGACGATCCTGGTGCCGACGGCTTCGGACTGCCGCATCGCCGCCTCGCGATAGCTTGTCATGCTCTGGCTCCTCCTTGGATTAAGAGAAAAAGCGGATGGCATCGACCGCGCGCGAAGAGGATCGGCGAGAGATTCGAAAGAGGCTGGCGTGTCGCTTCGTCGCTGCGGAAGAACGGCATGCTAACGCAAGGTCAACCGGCCTGACAACATGCGGAACCGGCAGTCCCGGTCATGGCTCCGGAACGATGCGGCCTCGAACGCTCCCGCCGCGCCTCCGGGAGAGGCCGTCCACGACTTCGTCGCCCGATCCGTGGAGCGACGACGCAAAAGGCCCGCCGATCGGTCGGCGGGCCTTTTCAGGTTTCGATGCGGCCGGATGCGCCGCAACGAGGCGTGGAACGGTCAGCGGCAGACGCGCGTGGTGCGGACCACCCGCTCGCCGTCGACGAAGCGGATTACCTTCCGCGTCATGCAGCCGCGATCGCGGCGGTCGTCCAGATAGCGCCGCTCGGTCACGCGGTCGGGACGGCGATGCCGCCAGTCGCGATCGTACCGGTCGTCGTGCCAGCGGCGCTCGACATGACGCGGGCCGTCATAGCGGTCGTTGGAAATGATGAGGGTTTCGGCCTGGGCGGCGGGCGCGCCGGCCAGGACGGGAGCGGCCAGCAGCGCGGCCAAGGCGATGATCATCTTACGCATGGTGCCTCACTCGGACTTGATTTGCCCGTGAACACCCGAACCCGGCCGCGAGTTCCAATTCATCCTGTCGGCGCAAGACGTTAATCGGTTCGGCATGCGACAGCCGCCGGGCCCGTATCCGTGCCGGGCGCTCTCGTGCAAGGCCCAGGGGCGGTCGCTTCGTCGCAGCTGTCGCGCCGTCCTTTGCCGCTATAGTCGCGGCATTCAGGACCGCCGCAGCGAGGAAGCCGATGTTTCTCGAACGGGAATGGGAGCCGCCGGGAGGGCCGCCGGACCGCAAGCCGACGATCTCGGCGCGCGAGGAGCGCATGCTCCTGCGCCTCGTCGTCCTCGGTGTCATCCTGTCGCTGATCGCGCCGATCGGCGGCGCGTCGCTGGTCCAAGCGATCGTCGCGCTGTTCTGAGCCGGAAGGCGCCGAACGCCCGCGAATGCGGCGGACAGGATGAGGGAGTCCGACAGGCGGAAAGGCGCCGTGGCCGGACGGATCGGCGGCATCGATCGAACATGTCGATCGGCAGGGTTCGTCCTTTCCCGGACGCTCAGGGCCTCCTGCCCAGCGCGGGAAGACGAACCAACGGTTGCATGAAGAATGCTGCCGCTTTATACTGGCACTCAACCGTGAAGGGAGTGCAGCCGTGAACAACCGGATGAGCAACGCGATCCGCCTTGTCTCGTCTCCTGCCACGGTTCCTCATGTCCGCCTTTGTCACGCTCGATTCCGTTTCCGCCCGGACGCCTGACCGCCATCCGCTCTTCCACGGCCTAACCGTCTCGCTCGGAGCCGAACGCGTCGGCCTCGTCGGCCGCAACGGCGCCGGCAAGTCGACGCTCCTCCGCATCGTCGCCGGCCTTGCGGAGCCCTCGTCCGGCACGGTTCGCCGAGCCGGATCGGTCGGCGTTTTCCAGCAGGACATGCCGAGTGACTGGAGCGTGGTCGAAGCGCTCGGCGTCGCGAGCCGGATGGATGCGCTCGGCCGCATTCTCGCCGGACGCGGCACTGCGGACGATCTCGACGCTGCGGACTGGACCCTGGAGGCCCGTCTCGGCGCCGCCCTCGCGCAGGCGGGCCTGTCCGACCTGCCGCTGGACCGCCCCCTCGGGACCCTGTCGGGCGGCGAGCGGACGCGCATCGGCATCGCTCGCCTCCTCATCGAGGCCCCGGACATCGGGCTTCTGGACGAGCCGACGAACAATCTCGACGCCTCCGGCCGCGCCGCGATCCGAAGCCTGGTGCGGGTTTGGCGCGGGGGCCTTCTCGTCGCCAGCCATGACCGCGAGCTTCTGGACGACATGGACCGCATCCTCGAACTGACGACGATCGGAGCGCGCAGCTTCGGCGGCGGCTGGTCGGCCTTCGCCGCCAGTCGCGACGAGGACCGGCTCCGTGCCAGAGCCGAGCTCGAACGCGCCGATGCGGGCGTCCGCGCCGCGCGCCAGGCCGCACAGGCGCAGCGCGAGGCCAAGGAGCGACGTGACAAGGCGGGCCGCGCCTTCGCGGCCAGGGGGTCCGAGCCGAAGCTCCTTCTGAACGCGCGAGCCGAGCGCGCGGAGAATACCGGCGGGCGAACACAGGCGATCGGCGACCGGCGGATGGGCGCCGCCCTATCGGAGGCGGATGAGGCTCGGTCCCGGGTGGAGATCTTGACGCCGCTGACGATCACGCTGCCGTCGAGCGGCCTGCCCTCGAACGCCAGGGTTCTCGCCATGGAGGGCGTCGTGGCCGAGCTCGGAGGCCGGCGCCTGGGTCCGTGGACGCTGCATATCGACGGGCCGGAACGCATCGCGCTGAAGGGAGCGAACGGCGCCGGCAAGACGACGCTCCTGCGCCTTGCCACCGGCCTCTCGGCGCCCGTCGCCGGCACGGTGCGCCGCGCGGAAGGGCGCATCGCCATGCTCGACCAGCATGTCGCCTTGCTGGATCCCGAAGGCACCGTTCTCCATAACATCCGTCGCCTGAACCCGGACGCGGGCGACGAGGAAGCCTACGGCATCTGCGCCCGGTTCGCCTTCCGCAACCGGGATGCGACGCGGATCGTCGGCACCCTGTCCGGCGGGGAGCGTCTGCGCGCAGGCCTTGCCGCGACCCTTTCAGGCCCCATACCACCCTGGCTCGTCATTCTGGACGAGCCGACCAACCATCTCGACATCGAGTCCGTCGAACTCCTGGAGGAATCCTTACGAAGCTTCGACGGCGCGCTTCTCGTCGTGAGCCACGATTCCTCCTTCCTGGAACGGGTGAAGTTCGACCGGGAATTCGAAGTCTGATCCTGTTGGACAGAGGGCCGGCTCTTGCCCAGTTCCAACCCCTGAAAGCGGACGGGCAGGAAACGCCTTGCTTCGCCATCGCCGGACGCCGCCGGCTGGCGCTCAACATCGCCGACCGACACTCCCGCTTCGAGAAGACGACGCCGCGTCTTCGGGAAAAGCGACCCGCGCGGCATCCTGAAGGCCGCGACGACGTTTCGGCTGTCTTCGAAGAAGGAGACGACGATGTCGAATATCGGATCGATTCGCGAGCATATGGAAGTCATCGGCGCCGACGGCGCCCATGTCGGGACCGTCGACCGGGTGGAGGGCGACCGCATCAAGCTGACGAAGAAGGACAGCGGCGAAGGCGCGCATCAGGGGCACCATCATTACATCGCCACCGCGCTCGTCGCCGAGATCGAGGGCGACAGGGTGCGCCTCTCGGCCAATGGCGACGTCGCCGTGACCTTCGAGGAGGAGGCCGACCGCAAGCCGGTCTGAGATCCGCCGGCGGGGCGGGCGGCGACGCCTATCGGCGCCCCGCTCGTCCGCCCCCTCGCCCCCGCCCCGCGCGGAAATCTCACCGCATTGTCATGCCCTCGCTGCGCCGCGAGGCGTTATGTGCGGGGCAGCATCAACGACCACGAGACGTCATGAGCCACTCATCGACGGGATTGCGCGTCGGCTTCGCGCTGTCCACCCTCGCGCTTCTCGGCGCCTGCGCCAGCACGGGACCGGCCTCCCGCGTCGCTTCGGCCAAGACCGCGCTGCTCGGCTTCAGCGAGCAGGACGTGCGCATGTGCGCCGGCTTCCCGCAGGAACAATTGACCGAAAACGGCGTCACCACCTGGAGCTACCGGGCGACGAATTCGGAAAGCGGGCTCAGCCTGTCCGCGCCGCTCTGGATCGCCAACACCAATCTGAAGGTCGGCGGCGGCGGCTATTGCCGGGCGCAGTTCCAGTTCGAGGGCGGCCATCTCACCGGGCTCGCCTATGCCGGCGACAGCGATAGCGCTCAAGGGCGCGACGCCCTTTGCGCGCCGATCGTCAACGGCTGCCTCGCCTATGCCCGGGACCGCGCCCGGCCTTGACGGCGCGGTGCCAGGCCGACTCGGCGGCCGTCTAACAATACCGGGCGGAACGGATGTCCGCCCCGGCCTTTCGTTTCTCACGGGATGCGAAGGACGGCGGGAATGACCAGCAGCCATTGGGATCGGCCGGAGAGGATCGCGGCCCTCGCGCAAGGGCTCGGCTGGTTCAGCCTGGCCCTCGGCGCCCTCGAGATCCTGGCGCCGGAAAGGCTCGACCGGGCGCTCGGCATCGGCCATCACGAGACGGCGACGCGCGCCTACGGGTTGCGCGAGGTGGCGGCCGGGCTCGGCATTCTCCTGTCGCGCGATCCGACGCCCTGGATCTGGAGCCGCGTCGCCGGCGACGCGCTCGATCTCGCCAGCCTCGCGCCGGCGCTCCGACCGGCCAATCCGCAGCGGCCCTATGCGATCGGCGCCTTCGCCAATGTCGCCGCCATCGCGGCGCTCGACCTCGTCTGCGCCCTCGCCCTGTCGCGGCGCCGCTGAGGGAGGGAACGGGTCCATGGTCCAGCAGATCCCCCTTCCCGCCGAGGCCAGCGCGATCGACCCGGTGCTCGACGCCGCCCGCGCCGACCATACCCACGAGATCGCGCCCGATCTCGCCTATCGGCGGCTCGGCCTCGTCAATGTCGTCTTCGTCGGGCGGCCGGGCGCCGGCGACCGGAACTGGGTCCTCATCGATGCCGGCCTGCCGGGAACGAAGGGCCTGATCCAGGATGCGGCGCGGGAGCGCTTCGGCGCCGAGGCGCGGCCGTCGGCGATCGTCCTGACCCATGGCCATTTCGACCATGTCGGCGTCTTGGAGGATCTGGCGGCGGAATGGGACGCGCCGGTCTACGCGCATCCGCTCGAACATCCCTATCTCGACGGCCGCGCCGCCTATCCGCCGGGCGATCCGAGCGTCGGCGGCGGGCTGATGGCGGCGATGGCGCGCTTCTTTCCGCGTGGGCCGGTGAATGTCGGCGCGCGCCTGCGCGCCCTCGCCGAGGACGGGCCCCTTCCCGTCCTGCCGGGCTGGCGCTGGCTGCACACGCCCGGCCACAGCGTCGGTCACGTCTCCTTCTGGCGCGAATCCGACCGCTCGCTCATCGTCGGCGACGCCTTCGTCACGACCGCTCAGGAAGCAGCCTATGCGGTGGCCGTCCAGCGGCCGGAAATGCACGGGCCGCCGATGTACTACACGGTGGAATGGGACAAGGCGAAACGCTCCGTCGAGGCGCTGGCGGCGCTCGAGCCGGAGCGCGTCGTCACCGGCCACGGCCAGGCGATGGCGGGCCCGGCGATGCGCGACGCCCTCCATCGGCTGGCGCGCGAATTCGACACCGTCGCCGTGCCGCGAACCGGCCGCTATCGCGACGCGCCGGCGCGGGCGGAGGACCGCTCCGCCTATCGGGCGCCCTGAACGCCATGACCGATCCCCATCATCGAGAGAGAGCGATGTCGTCTTCGGCTTCCAAACGGGTCGTCATCACCGGCGCCTCGTCGGGCATCGGCGCGGCGACGGCCGAGGCCTTCGCCCGGCGCGGGGCGCGGCTGGTGCTCGCCGCGCGCAACGGCACGGCCCTCGACGAGGTCGCCGGGCGCTGCCGGGGGCTCGGCGCCGAGGTGCTGACCGTGCCGACCGACGTCACCGATGCCGAGGCGGTGCAGCACCTCGCCGACCGCGCGGCCGAATGGCTCGGCGCGATCGATCTCTGGTTCAGCAATGTCGGCGTCGGCGTCGTCGGCAAGTTCCACGAGGTGCCGCTGCGGGCGCACCGCCAGGTTGTCGAGGCCAATCTCCTCGGCCATCTCCACGACGCCTACGCCGTCCTGCCGATCTTCCTGCGCCAGAAGCGCGGCATCTTCGTCAATATGATCTCGATCGGCGGCTTCGTGGCGACGCCCTGGGCCGCCGCCTATGCCGCCAGCAAGTTCGGCCTGCGCGGCCTGTCGCAGGCGCTGCGCGGCGAACTCTCGGCCTATCCGGACATCCATGTCTGCGACATCTATCCGACCTTCGTGGACACACCGGCGATCCGCCATGCCGGCAACTATGCGGGCGGCGAGACCTCCGTGCCGCCGGGCGTCCTCGATCCGCGCACCGTGGCGCGCGCCGTCGTCCGTCTCGCCGACGCGCCGAGGCCCTCGACCGGCATCGGCGCGCCGACGCTCCTCATGAAGCTCGGGCAGGTCGTCGCCCCCGATCTCGGGGCGAGCGCGATGAACGGCTTCCTCGGCCGCTATTTCGGCCGGGCGACGCCGGCGCCCGCGACGGACGGCAACCTGTTCGCGCCGCCGGCCACGGATGGCCGGATCGACGGCGGCTTCCGGCGCCCCGGCGAGCGCCGGACCTTCGGCGCCTTGGCCGTCCTCGGCGGTCTGGCCGGCGTCGCCTTGCTGGCGGCGCGACTGGCACGGCGCCCCGGCGCGCGCGACCACCGATAGACCCCGCCCCGCCGCTGGTAGCCGGCTCGCCTGCCGTAGCGGCAGGCCTTCGACCGGCCGAGAAAGGTGGCGGAGTATGATCCTAGAAGCTGGCGCCTCATCTCCCGCCGCGTTTTTCGGTCATCCCGGGACAACACAGGGCCTTGGCTCTGCTTCGCCATGGGTTTATCAAGAACAGTCGAACGCGACGCATCGCTCCGACCCGATCGATGAGGCCAGGATCCAATGCGGTTCGCGCTCCGGTTGGGAATATACGCCTAATCTCCCGCCGAAATTGTATCGCCCTGACGACGCGGCCGCTTCGGAATGATTCAGACCGGACGGCGGGAGACCTGACCGAAGCATGCCGTCCCGACTGCCCGCTTCACCCGACCAGCCGGAGACCGAGACCGGTCCCTCGCGCCGGCTTCTCACGGGAATTCTCTCCTCGGTCCGCGACTATGTCTATGCCTTCGATCACGACCACCGCTTCGTCTACGTGAACAAGGCGATGACGGACTTCTTCGGCCTCGCCGAAACCGCGATGCTCGGCCGGACCTTTCTCGAGCTCGGCTATCCGCCGGACCTCGCCGCGCGGCTCGACCGGCATATCGACCATATCTTCGCGACCGGCGAGAAGGTCGAGGACGAGATGGTCTTCCGCGACCGGGCGGGCCTCGACGGGCGCTACGATTTCGTCTGGACACCGATCGAGGACCGCGAGGGCGCGATCGAATACGTGGTCGGCGTCTCGCGCGAGGTGACGGAGCGGCGCGGCCTGGAGGAGCGGCTGCGCGAGAGCGAGGCCCGGCTCGCCGCGCTCGTCGAAAGCCTGCCGGTCGGTGTCGGCGTCGTCGATCTCGAAGGCCGGCTCCTCGTCGCCAATGCCGAGATGCGGCGCTTCATGCCGACCGGCCTCATCCCCTCGCGCGATCCGGAACGGCGCTGGCGCTGGCGCGGCCTCGATCCGGCCGGGCAGCCCATCGATCTCGAGCAGTTTCCGGGCATGCGGGCCCAGCGCGGCGAACGGGCCGTGCCCGGCGTCGAGATGATCTATATCGACGATCAGGGCCGCGAGGTCTGGACCAGCGTCGCGGCGGTGCCGATCACCGACACGGCCGGCCAGCTCACCGGCCAGGCCGTGGTGATCGGCGACATCGACCGCCTGAAGCGCAGCGAGGAGCGGCTGCACAGCGCCGTCGAGGTCGGACATGTCGGGCTCTGGGACTGGGATCTCGTCGCGGACACGGTCTATTGGTCGGAGGAGCATTTCCGCCTGCTCGGCTATCCGGCCGGCGAGGTGGAATCCAGCTACGCGACCTGGATGGCCCATATCCATCCCGAGGATCGCGCGGCGGTCGAGACGGCCATCGAGGCCGCGCGCCGGGACCGGCAGGAATATGTGCACGAATACCGGATCATCGCTTCGGACGGCACGCTGCACTGGTGCCTCGGGCGCGGCCGCTTCTTCTACGACACCAATGGCCGGGCGATCCGCATGCTCGGCGCCATCGTCGACGTCACCGAGAAGCGGGAACTCCTCGAACGCCAGACCGTGCTCGTCGCCGAACTCCAGCACCGCACCCGCAACCTTCTCGCCCTGGTCGGCGCCATCGCGCGCCAGACCCATGCCGTCACCGGGCCGAGCGAGCGGTTCCACGAGGCCCTCGCCGACCGGCTGAAGGCGCTGTCGCGCGTCCAGGGCCTTCTGTCGCGCGTCGGCGACGAGCGCATCACCATCCGCCATGTGGTCGAGCGGGAACTGGAAGCCCTCGGCGCCATCGCCGACCCGCGCGTCGAGTTCGGCGGGCCGAACGTGGTGCTGCGCCGCTCCGCCGTGCAGACCATCGCGCTCGCCCTGCACGAGCTCGGCACCAATGCCGTCAAATATGGCGGGCTCGGCTGCGCCACCGGCCATCTCGCCATCCGCTGGCACCTGCGCCGCGAGGGCGGGGAGCGGCGGCTGGTGGTGGAATGGCGCGAGCGCGGCCTCGCCGAGATGCCGGTGCCCCGCACGGCGCGCGAGGGCCACGGCTTCGGCCGCCAGCTCATCGAAAAGGCGCTGCCCTATCAGCTGAAGGCGCGCACGCATTACGAACTCGGCGAAACCGGGGTCCATTGCGTCATCGACCTGCCATTGCCGAAGGAAGGGGCGGTGCCGACGGGCGGCTGACGCGCCCGACCTTTCCCAACGGTTCCAATATCTTAGCCGCAAAACCACTCCGGATTCCCAGGCCGGCCGGCGCGCTCTTGCCGAAGGGGGCGAAGTCGCCATCTCGGCGCTTCGAGGGAAGAGGACGGCGGATATGGCGGAGAATGGCCCCGCGCCGGGCAAGACGGCGCTCATCATCATCGACATGCTCAGCAGGCTCGGCTTCGACGAGGGCGAGGCGATGCGGCCGGCGGCCGAGGCGGCGGCCCGGCGGATCGCCGCCTTGCGCCAGCGCGCCGACGCCGCGGGCGTGCCGACCGTCTATGTCAACGACAATAACGGCCATTGGCATTCGGAGCGCTCGCAACTCGTCGCCGCCTGCCTGGAGCCGGAGAGCCGCGGCGCCGGGATGGCGCGCCTCCTCGAGCCGCGCAACCACGACTATTTCGTCATCAAGCCGAAATTCTCCGGCTTCTACGCCACCAACCTGCCGGTCGTCCTGCCGCAGATGGGCGTCAACCGGCTGATCCTGACCGGCATCGCGGCCGATATCTGCGTTCTCTTCACGGCGGCGGACGCGCATATGCGCGACTACGGCCTCTGGGTGCCGGGCGATGCGGTGGCGAGCCATGACGAGCAGCGCAAGGACTGGGCGCTGGAGATCATGGCGCACAGCATGGATGCCGACACGCGCCCGACCGACGAGCTGACGCTCGCCGACTGGATCGCGCAAGGCGAGGAGGTCGGACGGTCTTCCGCCGAATGGGTCGTGTCCGGGCGCTGAGACGGAGCGCGATCAGGCAGGCGCCTCGGCCGCGCGGAGCGCCCGGCCGATGATGTCGGGAATGGCCGGATCGCCCATCTGCGCGACGTTGAAGCGCATCATGTCGGCCGCCGTCTGCGTGACGCTGAAGACATTGCCGGGGGCGAGCACCAGCTTTTCCCGCATCGCCTGCCGCGCCACGGCGGCGCCGTCGCGCCCGTCCGGCAGGCGGCACCAAAGATAGAAGCCGCCGCGCGGCTCCGTCACGGCGCGGATGCCGAGCCCGCCGAGCAGCGCCGCGACGTCGCGTCGGCGCCGGGCAAGACGCCCGCGCAGCGCGTCCAGATGCTTGCGATAGCTGCCGTCGCTCAGCGTGCCGAGGACGATGCCGGCTGCCAGCGGACTCGGGCCGCCGAAATTCGTCGCGACCTGCAGGTCGATCAGCCCTTCGATCCAGTCGGGCCGCGCCGCGATATAGCCGCAGCGGATCGAGGCGGACAGCGTCTTCGAGAAGCTGCCGATCCGGACGACGCGGGACAGGCCGTCGAGCACCGCGAGCCTCGGCGAGGGTTCCGGTTCGAAATCGGCGAAGATGTCGTCCTCGACGATCTTCACGTCATGGGCGGCGGCCGCCGTCAGCACGCGATGGGCGACCCTCGCCGAGAGCGAGGCGCCGGTCGGATTGTGCAGCGCCGAATTGGTGACATAGAGGCGCGGGCGATGGGCGGCGAGCGCCTCGGCGAAGCGGGCGACATCCGGCCCTTCCGCCGTGTAGGGCACGCCGACGACCTGGACGCGGTGGGCGCGCAAGAGGGCCTGGAAGTTGAAGTAGCAGGGATCGTCGATCACCACGGTGTCGCCCGGCCGCAGGAGGAAGCGGCAGACGAGATCGATCGCCTGCGTGCCGGAAGCGGCGAGAAGGATCTGGTCGGGGCTCGCCTCCAGCCCTTCCGCCGCGAACTGGCGGGCGAGAAGGCGGCGGAGAGCCGGCGCGCCCCGCGTCGCGCCGTAATCGGCGAGCAGCGCGTCGTCCGTCCGCAGCAGCGCCCGCGTCGCCCGGCGGATCGCGGCGCCGGGCATCCAGTCGGCCGGCAGCCAGCCGCAGCCCGGCCGCAGCATGTCGGGCGTGGCGTCGAGCGACTGGCGCGACACCCAGAAGGGATCGACCGCCCGCTCGACCGGCGGCTGGGCCGCCGCCAGCGCCAAAGGCAGGGCTCCGGCGACATAGAAGCCGGACCCCGGCCGGGCGCGGATCAGCCCCTCCGCCGCCAGGCGATCATAGGCTTCCACCACCGTCGAGGGCGAAACGCCCATGGCGGCGGCGAAGGCGCGGATCGAGGGCAGCCTCTCGCCCGGAGCCAGCGCGCGGGACGCGATCCGGCGCCGGATCGCGTCCATGACCGCCCCGGTGCGCGAGGCCGGGCGGTTTTCATCCTCGCCTTCCATCAAGCGTATGGCTCCCCTGGCCCATACAGTTCGGGCCGATCGTATGGCACCGTTTCTGTCGCGACCAGGGCGAAACGCGCTATCGCCGGGACGCGACGCGCGAGGAGGAACGATCATGGACCGGACGACGGCAGGCTGGGGCAGCGGATTGCTCGGCGTCGTCATCTTCAGCGGCTCGCTGCCGGCGACGCGCGTCGCGGTCGGCGCCTTCTCGCCGCTGTTCCTCACCTCGGCGCGGGCGGTGATCGCGGCCCTTCTCGGCGCGGGTCTCCTTCTCGCTCTCCGGCAGCAGCGCCCGGCGCGCGGCGACCTTCCCTCGCTCGCCATCGTGGCACTCGGCGTCGTGCTCGGCTTTCCGCTCCTGACGGCGCTCGCGCTGCGCCACGTCACCTCGGCTCATTCGATCGTCTTCATCGGTCTTCTGCCGCTCGCGACCGCGATCTTCGGCGTGCTGCGCGGCGGCGAGCGGCCGAAGCCCGCATTCTGGCTGTTCTCGGGCTTCGGCAGCCTGTCGGTCGCCGCCTTCGCGCTCGGCAATGGCGGCGCCGTCTCAGCGGTCGGCGACCTCCTGATGGTGGCGGCCGTCCTGCTCTGCGGCCTCGGCTATGCCGAAGGCGCCGCCCTGTCGCGCCGGCTCGGCGGCTGGCAGGTGATCTCCTGGGCGCTCGTCCTCGCCCTCCCCGTCATGGCGATCCTCGCCCTCGCGACGCGGCCGGCGAGCCTTGCCGGGATCGACGCGCCGGCCCTGGCCGGGCTCGCCTATGTCTCGGTCTTCTCGATGCTGATCGGGTTCGTCTTCTGGTATCGCGGCCTGGCGCTCGGCGGCATCGCCGGCGTCGGCCAGCTCCAGCTGCTTCAGCCCTTCTTCGGCCTGGCGCTCGCCGGCCTCCTTCTCGGCGAGCCCGTCGCCTGGACGATGATCGTCGCGACCGGCCTCGTCGTCGCCTGCGTCGCCGGCGCGAGACGCTTCGCCCGCTGACGGCGCGTCGCGCGTTGAATCGATGCAGATCGACCCTTCGATTAAGCATCGAATTTTAACGCTTAACCTCTTCGAGAGGAACGCCGCTCGCGACGTAGCGTTAATGCATCGATGCAGAGTAGATTCATCTCGTCAGCTTAAGAGGGGGATGACGATATGCTTCTGCTCTGCTCCGTCTGCGATGAGATCTCCGTGGCCGAGACCGATCCGGCTGGCCTCGGCATCAAGTTCCGCTGCGAGACTTGCGGCGAATTCAGCATCTCCGACATCAGCGCGCTCGCCATCCACCGCTTCAAGCCGGAAATGCGCCGCAACTTCCTGCGCATCGCCAGCCATCGCGCCGGCCCGGACGGCGTGCCGCATATTTCCCATATCGACTAAGCAAAGACGCCCGGAGGGTTTCCGGCGGATCGCTCCGGGATACCGGAGACGGATCGGCCGGCTCGCCACGCGGACCTTGATACGGGCTCCGGCCCGTTCACCCCATGCCCGGCGTCATTCGCCCGGCGGTAAGGCGGCGGGCACCGCCGCGACCGGCGGCGGAGCCTTCGAGGCCCGATGCGCGGGCGCGGCGCTCGCGACGACGGCCTCGCCGCGCGCCTCGGTCGCCACGTCGTCGAGGCGCACGAAGGCGAAGCCGGCGCGTTTCAGGGCGAGAAGCCCGGCCGCGATCCCCTCGCCCGAGGCCCGGTGCGGCTGGTTGATATGGGCGATCACGACATCGCCGTCGTGCGCCGCCGCGAGGCGCTTCTCCACGGTCGCCGCCGGGAGGGAGGCGCCCTTGTCGGCGTTCAGCGAATAGCCGGCGATGCGATAGCCCCGCTTCTCGATCGCCGCCACGGCGTCGCGGCTGTAGCGCGCCGTCGCGCCGCGAAACCAGTGCGGCTCCCGGCCCGTGGTGGCGCGAATGGCGGCCGCGCCGCCCTCGACCTCGGCCATGACGGCCGGCAGCGTGCCGGCGGTCGGCAGGCCGTAGACGTCCGGCGCATCCGTCACGGCCGGAATATGGCGCGCGCCATGATTCTCGATCTGGAACAGATCGGGATGGGCTTCGAGAATGGCCAGCGCCTCGGCATTGCGGGCGAGCCAGCGGCCGGTGACGAAGATCGTCGCCGGCATCCGCTCGGCCACCAGCGTGTCGAGAATGCGCCGGTCGGTGGCGCCGGAACAGGCGTCGAAGGTGAGCGCGACGACGCGCTCGCCTTCATGCGGACCGAGGCGAAGCCCCGGCTCCACATCCCCGGCGCGGGCCGCCGTGCCGGCGAGCACGAGGATGGCCGCCGCGATGGCGGCCCGGAAGGCGCTTGGCTGCAAGGCAGGCATCCCCTGTTGTTCCGTCCCGTCTCGCGGCGCGAGCCTCGGCGACGCCGGCATCAAGGGCGAAACGGGCATCCAAGCCTCACCCCTTACCCAGCGGCATGGCTCCAAGGCGCTCCATACGGCGAAATTGCGGCGGAGCTTACTTCGTATAGGTGATGATGTCGCTGGTGCGCGGCCGGGTGTATCGACTCTTTTGCAGCGCATAGGTGCCGAAGAGGCGCGAGAACACCGTTGTCAGCGTATAGGTCGTCTTGACCGTGACGATTTGGACACCGCTGGTCCGAAGCTTGGCGGGAATCGTCACCGGCACGTCCGCGCCGCCGGCAAGTGCCGCGCCGGCGCTGGCGGCCGACCAGGCGACCTTGCCGCCATTGGCCGGCACGTCCGAGATGGCGACGAGGACCTTCAGGTCGCCGACCGGATAGGGCGCGAGCATGGCCTTGGCGCCGCTGAAGATCGCATCGAGATCGTCGCCGGAAAGGTTGCTTTCCTGCGCGACGAGATCGGCGACGACGGCGGTGATCTCGTCCACCTTGGTCGCGGCGCCGAGGCCCTGCTGCAACTCGGCCGCGCCGGCGAAGAGAAGCAGCAGGAACGGGGCGATGAGCGCGAACTCGACCGCCGCGATGCCCTGGCGGTCGGCGAGGAAGCGGCGCTCGGCACGAAGGCTCATTGGAACGGCTCGTTGCGGAAGAGGGCGGTCGCCCCGAGAAGCGTGCGCCCGTCCGCCAGCTTGTTGCCGCCGATATTGAGGAAGGTCGCGAATTTGGGCAGCGGCAGGAAGGCCTGGACGATCACATAGTCCTGCGCGCCGCCGGCGATGAAGGTCTTATTGGTGTCGAGCGTGCCGGCGGAGGTCACCGGATTGTATGAATCCACCGCGTCGAGGCCCGAGATCGTCCGCACGTTCAGATAGAGATTGCCGGAGCAGTCGAGCATGTCGAGCAGGCCCGCGCAGATCTTGGCCTTGACCGTGTCATAGGTCAGGCCGCCGGACTGCGCCTGGCCGGTGCGGATCTGCCGGCCGACGATATTGACGCTCGCGTCGAGGGTGGTGCCGGCGAAATGGATGACGGCGATCTCCAGCATCGCGAAGACGAAGAGCATGAAGGGCAGGACGACGAAGGCGAATTCCACCGCGCCGGCCCCGCCGGAATCGCGCCAGAAGCGCCGGAGAAGCGGCTCGTCGCGCCTCATTGCGTCAGCCTCACCTGCGACATGTAGCGTTGCAGCAGCGAGACGAGGCCGGCCTTGATCGCGTCGCCGGAATCGGCGCTGATGAACAGACTGGTGGAGGAGGCGCAGTCCTGCAGCGCGTTCGGCAGATAGTCGGCGCGGCTGATGGAGGGTTTGGTGCCCGAGCGGTAGACGCCGCCGAAGAGCGAGGTCCAGGAGCTGCTCGCCATGGTCTTGCCGAGCGTGTTGGTATAGCGCGTGTCGTTGATCGGCAGATATCGGGTGTAGAGCACGCCGACCGCCGCCCCGTCCTTGCTGATGGTCTTGCACCAAGCGGGGTTCAGCGGCACGACCAGATTGGTGGTCGAGGGAAAGTTGATGTCCGAGCGCACGCCGTCGGTGAGCAGGAGGACGAGCTTGCGCGAATTGTCGAGGCTCGATCCGTCGCCCGCCTTGCCGACGAAGCTCGCCATCTTCGGCAGGGACTGGTCGAAATAGGAGAAGTTCTCCGCCGTCGCCTCCGTCAGCGCAGCGGCGGCCGTCGCCGTGTTCGTCGTCGGCTTCACCGCCTCGACCGCCGTCGCGCCGATGCGGTAGATGCCGACGCGGGTGTATTTCCCCTGCGGGTCCGACTGCTTGATCGAATCGAGCACCGATCGCGCGGCGTCGAGCGCGACGTCGGTGCGCAGCTGGATGCCGTTCCCCCGGGCATATTCGTAATTGTTCTTGTAGCCGCCCTTGGCCTTCAGCTTGTCGGCATTGTCGCCCACCGTATGGCAGGCAAAGGCGCAGCCGATGGCGTTGGTCATCTGCGTCTGCCCGGCGCTGGTGGCGGCCAGCATCATCGAGGCGGAATTGTCGAGCACGATATAGACGTCGAGATAGCTGCTCCTCGGCCCCGTCACCGAACTGGTGGCGGCGATCGGCATGGTCTTCACCGAAGCGAGCTGCATCAGGCTGGTCGGGACGCTGCCGCGCACGGTCGCCTTGATCGTGTCGTTGGTGAGGTCGATGCCGATATCGTCGATCGTATAGGCGGACTGGTCGGTCTGCGCGGCGAACCAGTCGGTCACAATCTTCTGGAGGGCCGGCTTGTCGGAGGTCGAGATGTCGCGCACGGCGGCGAGCACCGCCGCGTCGAGATCGGCCTGCATGCGCTGCTGCGCCTTATAGCTGCGCGCGAAGTCGAGCCCCATGCCCGTGGTGACCAGGAGCGCGGTTGTGACGAGGACGAAGGGCACGGCCACCGAGCCTCGGACGTCGCGGCAGAATCGGCGCAGGCGAGAAGACGGCATCGGCGCTCCGGGACCCATGCGAAGCGCCTGTCCCGCTCGCGTGGGCCGACCGCTTCCATGGTCGACTCACTAAGCGGGGCGAGTAAACATTCTCCTGTTTGAAAGCTGAAAACCCGCCAGCTCCAACATCCCTTCCGTTATACAGCCAGCTTATCATGCAACCTACGTTGCAAAATGATACGATCGGAATTCAATACGGTGACAAGAGGTCGCAATACTTCAGGTTGACCCCCGCTAAATTCGGTCGCGCGACCAGAATTCGCCGCAGGCGGCGGGCATGGCGGGCGCCGCTCTCCAGCGGCACCCATTCCCCAAGGATGTCAGGCGGCGTTCAGCCGCCGTTCGGTCGCCACGCCATGCATCACGCCGCGGATCTCGCCGAGGCCGCGCAGCCGGCCGATCAGCGAATAGCCGGGATTGATCCGCTCCTTCACGAGATCGTCGGCCATGAGATGGCCGTGGTCCGGCCGTAGCGGGATCTGCCAGTCGGCCCGCCCTTCCGCCTGCCGTCGCGCCTGCTCGTCGAGCAGCGCGATGATCACCGCCGGCAGATCGCTGGAGCCGCCGAGATGGTCGGCCTCGTGGAAGGAGCCGTCCGGCTCGCGCGTCACGTTGCGCAGATGGGCGAAATGGATGCGGGGCCCGAACTCGCGCACCATGGCCGGCAGGTCGTTCTCTTCCCGCGTCCCGTAGGAGCCGGTGCAGAAGGTGAGGCCGTTGGCCGGGCTGTCGGCGGCGGCGAGCAGGCGCCGGGCGTCCGCGGCGGTCGAGACGATGCGCGGCAGGCCGAAGAGCGGAAAGGCCGGATCGTCGGGATGGATGCAGAGGCGCAGGCCGAGTTCCTCCGCCACCGGCACGATCTCGCGCAGGAAATACGCCAGATGGCCGTGGAGATCGTCCGGCGTCATGCCCTCGTAGTCGGCGAGGGCGCGCAGCAGCAGCGCCCGGTCGTATTGCCGCTCGCTCGCCGGCAGGCCGGCGATGAGATTGCGCTCGATGCGCGCCGCCCGCTCCTCCGACATCTCGGCCATCCGCGCCTCGGCCGCCGCGATCTTCTCGGGCGCGTAGTCGCCCTCGGCGCCCGGACGCTTCAGGATGAAGAGGTCGTAGGCGGCGAAATCCACCGCGTCGAAGCGCAGCGCCAAGGCGCCGTTCGGCATCGGATGCTTCAATTCGGTGCGCGTCCAGTCGAGGACGGGCATGAAGTTGTAGCAGATCGTCTCGACCCCGACCTTGGCGACGGCGCGCAGCGAGTCCTTGTACCAGCCGATATAGCGGTCGCGCTCCGGGCTGGCGATCTTGATGGAATTGTGGACCGGGATGCTCTCGACGACGGCCCATTCGAGGCCCCCCGCCTCGATCAGTCCCTTGTGCCGGCGCAGATCCTCCTCCGGCCAGGGCGAGCCGTCATAGACGGAATGGAGCGCGGTGACGATGCCGGTGGCGCCGGCCTGCGCGATATGGGCGAGCGGCACCGGGTCGTTCGGCCCGTACCAGCGGAAGCATTCCTTCATCATCGACACCATCGCGGCTCCTCCCCCTCATGGCCAATTGTCGGACCAGAAACGATCTCTGCCGAAATCCGCCACGCGATTCAAGCGTGATTGCCGGCGACCTCTCCCGTTCCGAGAGGCTTTCCGCGCTCGAAACGCCGTGCCAATGTCGCGCGATGGATGTCCTGGTCCAACCATGGGCGAGCAGGAGCGGGCATGGTCACCAGCGAGGCAGGTCGAACGGAGGCGGAGGCGGGGGCGGCGGTCGCCCATGGTTCGGCGGTCGACCGGCTGGTCGCCGAGATCCGCGAACTCGTCGCCCGCCGTGCGCTCGGCATCGGCGACGCGCTGCCGCGCGAGCGCGAGCTCGGCGAGATGTTCGGCGCCTCGCGCAACACGGTGCGCGAGGCCTTGACGGTGCTGCGCGCCTACGGGCTCATCGAGACGCGGCCGAAGGTCGGCGCCGTCGTGGCGGACGGCCATGGCGAGGCGCTGCGCCGCCTCTTCTCCTTCCATAGCGGCCTGTCGCCGGACAGTTTCCGGGATGTCCAGGGCTTCCGGCGCATCGTGGAGACCGGCATCGGCGACATGCTGGTGCTGTCGGCCGGGCCGGCGGATTGCGACCGGCTCGACGCGGTGAACGATCGCATCCTCACGGCCGCGACGGTGGCCGAGCGGGCGGCGGCCGACTACGCCTTTCACGAGGCCCTGGTGGATCTGGCGGGCAACCGCACGATGCTCGCCACCTACCGCCTGCTGCGCCCAGTGATCGAGGAGATCATGCGGCTCGGCAAGGCGGCCCGTCCGGTCCAGGCGAACACGCACGAGGCGCATGGGCGGATCGTCGCCGCCCTGCGGGCACGCGACCGCATCGCCTTCGCCTATCGGATGAGCCGCCATCTCGAATATGGGTTGCAATTCCTCCTGAACGACGAGGAGGGTCGCCGGCCTGGGCCCGCCCTCCGGCCGGAAGCGCCATGAAAGCATCGGCCGGACATCGCTTCGCTTCGCTGGACGTCACGCCCCGATCCGCGCAACTATAGAACCATGCATCGAAGCATTTCCTATTATTCCTATCCCGCGAGGCCGATGAAGGGCTAATCATCGCTCGGCTATAGTTGCCAGACGAAAATAATCGACCGGAACGTTCGGTCCGCCGCTGCGATTTCAACCTCGTCTGAAGGAGGGAGACGAACATGGCAAGCGGCAACTCCAATCCCGGCAACTTCGCCAACGACCGCGAGAAGGCCTCGGAAGCCGGACGCAAGGGCGGCCACGCTTCCGGCGGCAATTTCGCCAACGACCCGGAGCGGGCGGCGGAAGCCGGCCACAAGGGCGGGCAGGCCTCGGGCGGCAATTTCGCCAATGACCGCGAGCGGGCGGCGGAAGCCGGACGCAAGGGCGGTCAGGCCTCCGGCGGCAATTTCGCCAACGATCGCGAAAAGGCCTCGGAAGCCGGACGCAAGGGTGGCGAGCAGTCTCACGGCCATCGCTGACGGCACGACCGGGACGGACGGCGCGGGAACCGCGTCGCCCGCCCCGCCCCTTTATCGGAATGGTCCCTCCCCAGACGCCCTTGCCCCGCTCCCTCCCGTCGCTTTCCGCCTTCGATTCCGCCGCCTTCGCCGCAAGCGTCGCCCTGCCGACGCTGGCCCAAGGCATCATCCTGCGCCGGCCGGCCATGGTGGCGGCGGCCGAGCGCTTCGGGCTCGACGCGGGCGCGGTGCGACAGATGCAGCGCCTGCGCCGCCGTTACGGCGAAAACCCGCTTCTCATCCGCAATCCGATCCGCCCGCAGGTCCTCCTCCTGTCGCCACGGGACGTCCGCCGCGTCCTGGCGGAAACCCCGGCGCCCTTCTCGCCCGCCAGCTGCGAGAAACGCGCCGCGCTGTCGCATTTCGAGCCGCATGTCTCGCTGGTCACGCAGGGCGAGGAACGCCGGCTCGGCCGGGCGCTCAGCGACAGCACGCTCGAAAGCGGCTGCCCGGTCCATAGTCTGCGCCCGGCCTTCCACACGGCCGTCGAGGTCGAGATCGGCCGCCTGCTCCATCAGGCCCGCGCGCTCGGCGCCCTCGCCTGGCCCCTGTTCTTCGGCGCCTGGATGCGGATCGTACGGCGCACGGTTCTCGGCGCTTCGGCCGTCGCCGATACCGAACTGACGGACCTGCTCGATCGCTTGCGCGCCCGCGCCAACTGGGCCTTCGCCGCGCCCAGCGACCGGCGGCGGCGCGACGCCTTCCACCGCCGTCTGGAGGCCTATCTGCGCCGGGCCGAGCCGCACAGTCTGGCCGCGCTCGCCGCGCGCTTTCCCGAGGCGGCGCTCGCCCATCCCTCGCATCAGATGGCGCAATGGCTCTTCGCCTTCGATCCGGCCGGCATGACGGCGTTCCGGGCGCTGGCGCTTCTCGCCGCCCATCCGGCGGCGCTGGAGCGGGGGCGGGCCGAAGCCATGCGCCCCGGCGATCTCGCCTTCCTGCGGGCCGCGATTCTGGAGACGGTCCGGCTCTATCCGACGACGCCGGCGATCCTGCGCCAGACGAGCGCGGCGACCGAATGGCCGAACGGCGAATTGCCGGCGGGCGCCGGCCTTCTGATCTTCACGCCCTTCTTCCAGCGCGACGACGAGCGCCTCGCCGATGCCCATCGCTTCGTGCCGGAGCGATGGCTGGGACTGGAGCCCGATCAGGCGATCCCGCTGGTGCCCTTCAGCGCCGGCCCCGCCGCCTGCCCGGCGCGCCATCTCGTGCCGCTCGTCGCGGCCGAGGCCGTCGCCGCCATCCTGCGGCGCGGCCCGATCGAACTCCAGGGCGGCCGGCTCGATCACCGCCGCGCCCTGCCCGGCACGCTGGATCACTTCACGCTCGTCTTCGACCTGCCGCTCTGAAGGCGGGTCCTGCTTCCGGCCAGCGAAGGGCAGGATGCCCGAGCCGCCTGGAATGAACGATCGGCGTTGCCGACGCGCCACAGGCGGCACATCGTGGCGAAACCACGGAAACATGAGGCTTTTCCGAAGGCTAAAACATGACTACAAAAATCATGTTAGACTCTCGCCCTGTGAAAATCCGCCGATGTCCGCCCAGTTCCGCCGCCTCGCATCCTCGTCCGCCCTGCCGGTCGCTCTTTTCCTCGGCCTTGGACTGGCGCCGAAAACGGCCTTCGCCCAGCAGGCGATCGAGCTCGACACGGTGACGATCGACGCCGCCGCCGGCGAGGCCGGCACCGCGAACGGCCAGGGCGACGGAACGGGCGCCGGCGAGGCGAACGAGCAGCAGGGCTTCGTCGCGAGGCGCAGCGCCGGCGCGACCAAGACCAACACGCCGCTGATCGAGACGCCGCAGGCGGTCTCGGTGGTGACCAGCGACCAGATCGAGGAACAGGACGCGCGCACCCTCCGCGCGGCGACGCGCTACACGGCCGGCGTCACCCCGGAAATCACCGGCGGCTCCGACACGCGCTGCGGCGGCTTCAACATTCGCGGCTTCGATTCCACCGCGAACTCGACCTTCATCGACGGGCTGCGCCTGCCGTCCACCTCGGTCATCAACTTCCTCTGCCTCGATCCCTATGGCGCGGAGCGGGTGGAGATCCTCAAAGGTCCCTCCTCCGTGCTCTACGGCCAGAACGGGCCGGGCGGCCTCATCAACTACGTGCAGAAGAAGCCGACCGACGCGCCGCTGCGCGAGGTCGAGGTGAGCGGCGGCAGCTTCGGCATGATCGAGGGCCGCTTCGATCTGGCCGGGCCATTCCGCAAGGACAGTCCCTGGAGCTTCCGCCTGACGGGCACGGCGCGCACCGGGGAGAATCAGGTCGACCATGTCGACGACGACCGCCTGTTCATCGCGCCGGCGCTCCGCTGGGAGCCGGATGCCGACACCTCGCTGACCGTGCTCGGCAATTATCAGCGCGACCGCGCCGGCTGGGGCCTCCAGTTCATGCCGGCCTCCGGCACGGTCTACGACAATAACGGCCGCAGGATTCCGCGCAGCCGCTTCCTGGGCGAGCCGGATTTCGACTATTACGACACCGACATGGGCTCGGCCGGCTGGGAATTCTCCACCCGCCTCACCGACGTCTTCACGCTCCGCCAGAACGCCCGCTATGCCGGCGTGCGGCATGACGAGGCGAGCGTCTATGGCGGCGGCTATCTCGACGAGGCGGCCGGCATCCTCGGCCGCAGCGGCGGCACCGGCATCGCCGATCTCGACACCTTCTCCGTCGACAACCAGGTGCAGGCGGAATTCGCGACCGGCATCCTGCAGCACACGCTCCTCGGCGGCGTCGACTATCGCTATACCGGCTATACCGACCGGATCGACATCTACAGCGCCTCGCCGCTGAACGTCTTCGATCCGGTCTACGGCAATCCGGTCGACTTCCTCTACAGCTATACCGACCGGCGGGTGGACCAGAACCAGACCGGCTTCTACCTGCAGGACCAGATCAAGATCGACAAGCTGTCGATCCTCCTCAGCGGCCGCGAGGACTTCGCCTCGACCGAGGCGAGGGAGCGCCTGACCGGCGGCGAGGCCTCGAAGGACTACGACGCCTTCACCGGCCGCGTCGGCCTCATCTACAATTTCGACAGCGGCTTCGCCCCCTATCTCACCTATTCGGAATCCTTCCTGCCGCCGCTCGACACGAGCGCGACGGGCGAGCTCTTCGCGCCGGAGACCGGGCGCCTCTACGAGGGCGGCATCAAGTACCAGCCGCCGGGCTGGAACGCCTCCGTCACGGCCTCCGTCTTCGAGATCGTGCGCAACAACGCCATCCGCTACGACGCGGTGGGCGGCACCTTCCAGCCGCGCCAGACCGGCCAGATCACCTCGCGCGGCTTCGAGCTGGAGGGCGCCGCGAGCCTGACCGACAGTCTCGACCTGCGCCTCGCCTATACCTATCTCGACGCCGAGATCACCCGGGACCCCGATGGCGGCTTCGAGGGCACGGTGCCGACGACCATTCCGCGCAACTCTGTCTCGGCCTGGGCGAATTACACGATCCACAACGAGACGATCTTCGACGGCCTCGGGGCGGGCCTCGGCCTGCGCTATGTCGGCGAGAGCTATGGCGACGACGCCAACAGCTTCAAGGTGCCCGGCGCCACCGTGGTCGACGCCGCGCTGAGCTACAAGAAGGACAATTGGGAGCTTTCGGTGAACGCCTCCAATCTCTTCGACAAGGATTACGTCGCGTCCTGCGGCAACAAGGATTTCTACTGCTTCTACGGCGAGGGCCGACGCATCACCGGCAAGGCCGCGATCCGCTGGTAGGCGACGGCGGAGAGTGGGACGGGCGCGCTTTCCAGGCCCGTCTCCCGCAATGCGGCAATTTGCCCATCCCCTTGAAATCGGCCGCCGATCCGCTCCGTATATCCGCGATCGCCATGACCGGGGATGAGCGAGGCCGCATGTTTCTCCAGGATGATGAATTGATCCGCAGCCGGGCGCACCAGCTCTGGCTGCACGAGGGACAGCCGGAAGGCCGCGCCCTGGAGCATTGGCTGACGGCCCAGCGCGAGCATGCGGCGAACGAAGTCGCCGCGCCCTGGTACGACCGGGCCTTCGCTGGCCCGGAGATCGACTGGATGCGCCGCGTGCTCTGGAAGCCGCAGCCCTTCGTCGCGACGCACTGACGAGAGCCGGAGGGCCACGGCGCCGGCCGCGGCCCCTGGCGGGACTCAGAAGGTCGCCGTGTCGGGATCGGGGCCGATCCGCCCGTCGGCCCGGTCGAGGCCTTCGATCGCCTTCAGATCCGCCGCATCGAGCGTGAAGTCGAAGACGCCGAAATTCTCGACGATCCGGCTCGGCGTCACCGATTTCGGGATGACGATCAGCCCCTTGTCGAGATGCCAGCGGATGATCACCTGCGCCGGCGTCTTGCCGTGCCGGGCGGCGATCGCGCCGATCGCCGGGTCTTCCAGGAGCTGGCCCTGGCCGAGCGGGCTCCAGGACTGGGTCTTGATGCCGCGCGCGTCATGCGCCTCGCGCAGCGCCTTCTGCTGGAAGCGCGGATGCAGCTCGATCTGGTTAAGCACGGGCGTCACGCCGGTCTCGCCGATCAGCCGGTCGAGATGCTCGGCGGTGAAGTTGGAGACGCCGATCGAGCGGGCGCGACCTTCCTCGTGCAGGCGGAGAAACGCCTTCCAGGTGTCGAGATAGGCGCCGCGCGCCGGCGACGGCCAGTGGATCAGATAGAGATCGACATAATCGGTGCCGAGCCGGGCGAGACTCTCGTCGAAGGCCTTCAGCGTCGAATCGAAGCCCTGGCGCTCGTTCCACAGCTTGGTGGTGAGGAACACCTCTTCGCGCGGCACGCCGCCGGCCTTCAGGCCTTTGCCGACGCCTTCCTCGTTCTCGTAGATCGCGGCCGTGTCGATATGGCGGTAGCCGGCGCGCAACGCCTCGCCGACCGCCGTGACCGCCACGTCGTCGGGCGTGCGCCAGACGCCGAGGCCGACCTGCGGGATGGCGCGGCCGTCGTTGAAGGTGACTTTCGGTTGTTCGCTCATCGCGGCACTCCTTGAAGGAAGAATGATCGAGGGGCCGGGGCCTCAGCCATCCGGCCGGGGATCCGGCGCCTACCAGCGCTGGTGGACATAGGGCGCGATGCGCTCGCGATAGAGCGCGCGCGCCGCGTCCATGACGTCGGGGGAGAGAGGGGCGAGCGCGCTCGCCGCCGCGTTCGCCTCGGCCTGGGCGCGGTTCTTGGCGCCGGGAATGACGACGGAGACCGCCTCCTCCATCAGGATCCAGCGCAGCGCGAACTGCGCCATGGTCGCCCCGCCGGGCACGAGCGGGCGAAGCTCCTCCACCGCCGCGAGGCCGACTTCGTAAGGCACGCCGGCGAAGGTCTCGCCGACATCGAAGGCCTCGCCATGCCGGTTGAACTGGCGGTGGTCGTCGGCCGAGAAGGCGGTCGCCGCGTTCATCCTGCCGGTCAGGAGACCGCTCGCCAGCGGCACGCGCACGATCACCGCGACGCCGCGGCGCTTCGCCTCCGGAAAGAACAGTTCGGCCGGGCGATGACGGAACAGATTGTGGATGATCTGGACGGAGACGACATTCGGAAAGGCGATGGCCTTCAGCGCCTCCTCCACCTTCTCCACCGAGACGCCGTAATGGCGGATCTTGCCGGCGGCGACGAAGCCGTCCAGCGCTTCGAAGACCTCCGGCCGGTAATAGACCTCGGTCGGCGGGCAATGGAGCTGCACGAGATCGAGCGTCTCGACGCCGAGATTGCCGAGGCTGCGATCGATGAAGGCTTCGAGATTGGCCTTGGTATAGCCGCCGGCCACATGCGGATCGAGGCGGCGGCCGGCCTTGGTGGCGACGATCACCCGCTCGCCGCCCCGCTCCTTCAGGACCTCGCGGATGATGCGCTCGGACCGGCCATCGCCATAGACGTCGGCCGTGTCGATGAAGGTCATGCCGGCATCGAGGGCGGCGTGGAGGCTGGCGCGCGCGTCGGCCTCCTCGACATTGCCCCAGGAGCCGCCGATGGCCCAGGCGCCGAAGCCGATCTCCGAAACGGTCCAGTCGGTGCGGCCGAAGCGCCGCGTGGCGATGGGCATGGGAAGACTCCGTGACGGGCGGGCTCGCGGCGCGTCGGCGCGGGCGCGAGCCGGGGAAAAGGGGTGGGCTCGCCGGAACCTAGACGTTGCGGCGGCGATGGGGAGGGGCCATAAGCTGAGTTGGCTTCAATGACCCGTTGAGCCGCGTGCAACATGCCCTCCTTCGTCCGCTCCGATCTCCCCGATCTCGCCGCCTTCGCGGTGATCGTCCGGCGCCGCAGCTTCAAGGCGGCGGCCATCGAGCTCAGGATCACCACCTCCGCCCTCAGCCATGCGATCCGGCGGCTGGAGGAGCGGCTCGGCCTGCGGCTTCTCAACCGCACCAGCCGCAGCGTCGCGCCGACCCCGGCGGGCCTCAAGCTCGCCGAGGAGCTCGCCGCCGGCTTCGAGCGGATCGACGCCGCGCTCGCCGGCCTCGACGGCGAGCAGGGCCAGGGTCTCGGCGAATTGCGCCTCAACATTCCGCGCGACGCGAGCCGGCTGCTGATCGGCCCGGTCCTCGCGCCCTTTCGCGCCAGGCTGCCCGAGCTGAGGCTGACGATCGTGGTCGAGAACCGCCCGGTCGATCTCGTGGCGGAAGGCTTCGACGCCGGCATCCGCTACGGCGACACCGTGCCGGAGGACATGATCGCGGTGGCGCTGACGCCGCCGCTCGAATGGGTGGTGGTCGGCGCGCCCTCCTATCTGGCGGCGCGCGGCCGGCCGGAACAGCCGGAGGACCTGATGGGCCATAGCTGCCTGCGCCTTCTTCTCGGCGACAATTCCGCCTTTCGCTGGGAGCTCGGCAACGGCGCGGCGATGCGCCGGCTCGACGCGCCGGGCACCTGTACGATCAACGACACGGAGACGACGGTCGAGGCCGCCGTCGCCGGCCTCGGCCTCGCCTATGTGCTGCGCTGGCGGGTGGAGCGGGAACTGGCGGAAGGACGTCTGGAGCTCGTGCTGCCGGACTGGTCCTCCACGGGCGCCGGCTTTCACATGTACTATCCGAGCCGGCGGCAGAACCATCCGGCGCTCCGCCAGCTCGTCGATCTCATCCGCGTCCGGCAGGGTCTGCCGGCGCTCTCCGCCTGACCGGCCCCCGCTCCCCCTATTCCGCCGGGACCGGCTGCGGGCTCCGCGCCTTCGCGAGGCGCCAGCGCAGCGCATCGATCAGCACGAAGGCGGCGAGACTGGCGCCGAGCGCCGGCAGGCACCAGCCGAGCGCGGCACCGGCAATGAGGGTGCCGAGACGCGCGGCGGGGCGCAGCCGCAGCCAGCTCTCGGCCAGCGTTCGCGGCGGCGCGCCGGGCGCCGGCCGGCCGCGCGACCAGATGCGATAGCCGTAGAGAATCGCGACGATCAGGCCGAGGCTGGCGAGCGCCAGCACGATCTGGTTCGGCAGGCCGAAGAGCAGGCCCATATGCGCCGCGATGCCCCATTGCACCAGCTTGGCGACCAGCGGGAAGTCGGCGAAATCGGCCCGGCTCGTCACCGCGAGCGTGTCGGGATTGAGCGCGATCGTATCGACTTGGCTCGGCCAGGCGCGGTCGACTTCGCGCACCATCCAGGCCTGGCCCGCTTTCGGCGGGCGGATCTCGATCAACGGCGAGTCGATGCCGGCCTGTCGCGCCGCCGCGAGAACGGCGTCGAGGCGCCCGGCCGGATCGGCGCCCGCAGGCCCGTCCATCGCCATGCCGGCATGATCGTGTCCGCCCGGCGCGGCCTCGCCGGTGCCGAGCGTCAGGCGCACCGTCGGCGTCGTCCAGCCGAGCGTGTCGCGCAGGCCGTCGATCCCGGCGCCGGCCCAGCGCGACCAGGTGAGGCCCGTCGCCGAGAGGAAGACGAGGACGAGCGCCAGCGTCACGCCGATCACCCCATGCCGGTGCCGCAGCCGCAACCCGGCATGGCCCCGGCTGCGCCGCGCCAGCCGGCCCGTCCGGCGCCAGGCCCAGAGCAGCGTGCCGCCGAGCGTCGCCACCCAGAGCCAGGAGGCGGCGAGCTCGCTATAGGCGCGGCCGAACTCGCCGAGGAGCAGGCTGCGATGCAGATTGTCGAGGAGGGTGCGGAAGGGCAGGATGCCGCTCGTGCCATAGGTCACGAGCACGCCCCGAAGGACGAGCGTCGCCGGATCGACGAAGACGGCGCGCGTTTCGGACGGGCCGAGGGCGGGATCGGCGAAGAGCACCCGCGTCGTGCGCCCCGGCCCCGGCGCAGGCCGGACGGCGACGAGGCGCAGATCGGCAGCAACGGCGGCGCGGGCCGCCCGCGCCTGTTCGGCGAGCGGGCGCGCCGGACCTTGGGCCTCGGTCGTCAGTTCGGCGCGATAGAGCCGGTCCTCGATCTGCGGCGTCAGGACATAGAGCGTGCCGGTGAGCGCCGCGACGAGAAGGAACGGCCCGACGAAGAGGCCGATATGAAGATGCAGGCGGGCGACGAAGGTCTGGAAGGCCGCGCCGCCCGGATCGGGCGGAACAGGCTGCTGATCGACGGATCGCGGGCGCGCGGCCACGCCGATCCGTCCGGTGGACGGTTCGAACATCGGGAAGTCTCCGAAAATGAGCGCTGAGAACAGGAAGCGTCAGACGGAGAGGAGCGGCGGT
This sequence comes from Aureimonas endophytica, assembly GCF_014642635.1. Lineage (GTDB taxonomy): Bacteria > Pseudomonadota > Alphaproteobacteria > Rhizobiales > Rhizobiaceae > Plantimonas > Plantimonas endophytica. Next base: position 339,848 of record NZ_BMIQ01000004.1, on the reverse strand, counting down.
CCGGTCGGGAAACGGGGCGCGCCGGACGGGCGCGGCGCGCGGCCGGCCTCGGCATCGCGCGAGAAGCGGAGATCGACCCCGCCGCCGGGCGCATAGGCGGCGCCGAGATCGAGGGCCGGCGGCAGGGCCGGCGCGAGGGGGCCGGAGCCGCAGAACACACCGCAGGGGCAATGATGCGCCGGATCGCCGCCCGGCCGGACCGGATCGGGCGCGACGCGTTCCGCGCCGTCGCCATGGCAGATGATCGCCATCGCATCGGAGGACGGCAGGAGCGTCGCGGCATCGGCGAAGGCGCCGAACGCCGCCTGGAGGAGAATGAAGACGGCCGTGAGCAGGGCGACGAGCCCGCCCGACCAGCGATCCTCCAGAATCAGCCGCATCTCCCCCATCCGTCCCGGATGCCAGAAAGCATCGTGCCTGTCATCGCCGGTTTAAGAGGCCCTGACAGAACCTCACGGGGTCGGCGGGCGGGTCTCTTCGCCCATCCTCGGCCCGGAGATTTTGTCAGGGTCTCTCGGCGGATCGGGCGGGAATAAGGTCGCGGATGCGGTGTTGTCGTTTCCGAAGCCCGTCCGGGCCGTCCGGAGAGATCCCATGCGAAAATTCCTGCCGATCCTCGCCGCCGCGCTGGCGTTGGCCGGCCTTCCGGCCCTCGCGGCCAGCCATGCCGGGGCCGAGCCCCGGTCCTGGCGGATCGATCCCGCCTCGCGCATCGCCTTCACCGTCGATCAGGTGGGCGGCGGCGGCATCAGCGGCGCCTTTCCCGCCTTCGACGGCCGCTTCGAGATCGACCCGGACGATCTCGCCCGGTCCTCCGTCGCGATCACATTGCATCCGGCCAGCGTCACCACCGGCCAGGGGCGGGTCGACGCCTTCCTGCGCTCCAGCGCCGTCTTCGACGCCGCCGACTATCCCGACATCACCTTCCGCTCGACGCGCGTCGTCCCCGATGGACCGAAAGGCGCCAGGATCGAGGGCGTGCTCACCGCGCGCGGCAAGGCGCGGAACGAGACCTTCCACGCCTCGCTCGTCGAGCGGAGCGACGCGGCGGTCTCCTTCCGTGTGACCGGCGACATCTACCGCTCGCCCTATGGCATGGGGGTCGGCACGCCGATCTATTCCAATGTCGTCGCCTTCGACATGGTGCTGAAGGGCGCGCGCTGACCGATCCCGAAAAATCCATGAGGGACGGGATGAAACCGCGCCGGCGGGTGTTGGCGCAGGCGAGGCGGCCGACCGGCGCGCCGAGAGGAAACGAAGGAGACCGAAGATGAAGATGCGCGTCCTGATCCTGGCCGGCCTGGCCGGCGCTCTCGCGGCCCCGCTGGCGCTGGCCGAGGACTATGCCGGCGGCGCCGTGACCACGACGAAGACCAAGGCCGGCGAGATCCTCGCCGATGCCAAGGGCATGACCCTCTACACGTTCGACAAGGACAAGAAGGGCCAGTCGGCCTGCTACGACGATTGCGCGGCGAAATGGCCGCCGCTTCTCGCCACGGGCAAGGCGGCGGCGAAGGACGGCTTCACCTTGGTCGAGCGCAAGGGCGGCGAGAAGCAATGGGCCTATAAGGGCATGCCGCTCTATCTTTGGCAGAACGACAAGAAGCCGGGCGACACGACCGGCGACGGCGTCGGCGGCGTCTGGCACGTCGCGACGGAATAGCACCGCCATGGGCGACGTCCTGGACGAGATCGCGGATTGCGTGCCGGCGCTGCGGCGCTATGCGCGCGCCCTCACCCACGATCGCGAGAGCGCCGACGATCTCGTTCAGGACTGCCTGGAACGGGCGATCCGCAAGAAGGGCCTGTGGCGGCCGATCGGCCCGCTCCGGCCCTGGCTGTTCCGCATCCTCCTGAACCTCCACCGCAACGGGCTGCGCCAGAAGCGCCGGGCGCCGCCGGCGGTCGCGCTGGACGAGATCGGCACCGAGCCGGCCGTCGCCGCCGGCCAGCCCGGCCGCGTCGCGCTGGCCGAGATGGCGCGGGCGATGGAGCGCCTGCCCCCCGACCAGCGCGAGGCCTTGCTGCTCGTCGCCGTCGAGGGCCTCGCCTATGCGGAGGCGGCGGCGGTGCTGGGCATCCCGATCGGCACGCTGATGTCGCGGATCGGCCGCGCCCGCGCGCTGCTGCGGCAATGGACCGAGGATAGCGGCCCGAAATTGAGAGCGGTGAAATGACGAAGGACGATCGACCGGTCTCCGAAGAGGATCTCCATGCCTATGCCGACGGGGTGCTCGACGCCGCGCGGCATGCCGAGGTCGAGGCGCATCTCGCCGCCCGGCCCGAGGAGGCGGCGCGCGTCGAGACCTGGCGCCGGCAGAACGAGACGCTGCGTGCCCTCTACGGTCCGGCCGCGAGCGAGCCCGTGCCGGCGCGCCTCCATCCGCGCCGCCTAGCCGCCGCGCGGCCCGTGCCGGCCCTGCCCTGGCGGCGCCTTGCCGCCGTTCTGGTCCTTCTCGCGCTCGGCGCCGGTGCCGGCTGGTTCGGACGCGGCGAGTTCGAGGCGGGCGCCCCCGCCGGTTCGCTGGTCGCCGAGGCGGTGGCGGCGCATCGGCTCTATGCGGGCGAGGTCGTCCACCCCGTCGAAGTGCGCGCCGAGGACAGCGCGCATCTGAAGGCCTGGCTGTCGAAGCGGCTGAGCCGTCCCCTCGCCCTGCCGGATCTGACGGGCCAGGGCCTCGCCTTCGTCGGCGGAAGGCTCCTGCCGGCGGGAGACGGCCCGGCGGCGCAGCTGATGTACGAGGACGAGGGCGGACGGCGCCTCACGCTCTATATCGTGCCGGCCCCGGAGGCGGAGGAGACGGCCTTGCGTCTCGCGAGCGCCGACGGGCTCGAAGCCGTCTTCTGGCGCGACGAGACCCTGCGCTGCGCGCTGGTCGGCGAGCTGCCGCGCGACAGTCTGCGCCGGATCGCGACCGACGCCTACAAGCAGCTGGGCTAGGACCGATGCGCTGGCGCAACGACCGGGCGGGCTATGGCGGGGTGGCGATCCTCCTCCATTGGGCGATCGCGCTCGTCTTTCTCGGCGAATGGCCGCTCGGGATGCTGACGCAGCGCAGCGCCGAGGACCCGGCGCTGCAATTCGAACTCTACCAATGGCACAAGTCGGTGGGCTTCCTGATCCTCGCGCTCGCCCTGCCCCGCCTCGTCTGGTCGCTGGCGAGCCGGCGTCCCGCTCCGGCCGGCGGGCTCGGCCCGGCCGAAATCCTCGCCTCGCGCGCCGTCCATCAGGCGCTTCTCGCCCTTTCCGTCGCCGTGCCGCTGGCGGGCTGGGCGATCGCCTCAAGCTCGCCGCTGCGCATTCCGAGCTATGTCTTCGATCTCGTCGTCGTGCCGCCGCTGCCGCTCGGCGTCTCGGATGCGGCGGAGGCCTTCTGGTCGGAGCTCCATGCGATCCTCGCCTATGCGGCGGGCGCGCTCGTCCTGCTGCATGCCTCGGCGGCCCTGGCCCATCAGTTCGTCCGCCGCGACGCGGTGCTGCGGCGGATGCTGCCCCGGCGCTGAGAGGCCGGCTGGAAAGACGAAGGGCCGCGCTTCGGCGGCCCTTGGCTTCTTCATGGAAGAGACGGGATCAGAACTCGTCCCAGGTCTCCGCCGCCGCCCGGGGCGCCGCGCCGCCGCGTCCCGTGGTCCGCATCTGCGTCACCGGGGCGGCCCGCGCCGCCGGCCGCGCCGCGCGCCCGCCGCCCGCCGCGACGCGCCCGGTCTGGAAGCGCTGCATCAGCTGGGCGAGCTGGTCCGTCTCGGCCTGGAGGGTCCTCGCGGCGGCGGTCGTCTCCTCCACCATCGCGGCGTTCTGCTGCGTCACCTTGTCCATCTGGTCCGCCGCCGTCGAGACTTCGCGCAGCGACGTCGCCTGTTCGCGGGCCGAGCGGGCGATCTCGGTGACGACGCGGGCCATGTCGCCGACGCAGGCGACGATCTCGTCCAGGCTGCGGCCGGAAGCGGTGACGAGTTCGACGCCGTTGGCGACCTGGGCGGAGGAGGCCGAGATGAGGTTCTTGATCTCCTTCGCCGCTTCCGCCGAGCGCTGGGCCAGCGCCCGCACTTCCTGGGCGACGACGGCGAAGCCGCGTCCCGCCTCGCCGGCCCGCGCCGCTTCGACGCCCGCGTTCAGGGCGAGGAGGTTCGTCTGGAAGGCGATCTCGTCGATCACGCCGATGATCTTGCCGATCTCGGTCGAGGAATGTTCGATCTGGCCCATGGCGGCGACCGCCTCGGAGACGATCGCGCCGCCGCGCTCGGCATTCTTCTGGGCGGTGCCGGCCGTTTCCTGCGCCCGGCCCGCATCCGTGGCGGTGACGTTCACCGCGCGCATCAGTTCCGACAGCGCCGCGACGGTCTCCTCCAGCGAGGCCGCCTGCTGCTCGGTGCGCTGCGACAGGTCCGAGGACGCGACATTGATCTCGGCGAGGCCCGTCTGGATGGTCTTCGACGTGTCCTGCACCCGCTCCACCACCTCCTGGAGGCTTTCCGCCGCGCGGTTGAAATTGGTGCGGATCGAATCGATCTCGGGCGGGAAGGCTATGGTGATGCGGCGGTCGAGACGGCCGTCGGCGATGTCGCTGAGCGAGTTGCCGACTTCCGCGACCGCGTGGACGCGCGGCGTGACGTCGGTCATGAACTTCACGACCTTCACCACCTTGCCCTTGGCGTCGAGGATCGGGTTGTAGGAGCCCTGGGCCCAGACCTCGCGCCCGCCCTTGGCGATGCGGCGATATTCGCTGACCTGATGCTGGCCGGACCGCAGGCGATCCCAGAAATCGGCATAGTCGCGGCTGGAGCGCGCCGCCTCGTCGACGAACATGCTGTGATGCTTGCCGACGATCTCGGAAAGCTCGTAGCCCATGGTCTTCAGGAAGTTGGGATTGGCCGAGAGGATCTGGCCCTCGGGCGTGAATTCGATGATCGCCTGCGAGCGGCCGATGGCGGCGATCTGCGCCGCGAAGTCGATATTCTGGAGCCGCTCCTTCGCATCCGCCCATTCGACCACGAAGCCGACCACGGTGCTGCCGCTGCGCAGGGGGGCGACGAGGAGATCGAAGACCCGCTGGCCGACGCGGATGGTCGCGCTGTGCGGCTTCTGGAGCGAGGCGAGCAGCTGGCGCTGATGGCTCGGGTTCTTGTGGAAGATGTCGATATTGCTGCCGATCAGCTTGTCGACGCTGAACTGCGGCAGCTCCCGCTTCAGATCCGCCTCCGCCTCCTTGAGCAGGTCGCGCAGCGAGCCGTTCATGTAGAGGATGCGCAGCTTGGCATCGGCCAGCATGACATTGGCGCGCAGGGCCTCGAGGGCCAGTTCCTTCTGGGCGGCTTCGCTTTTCTTCAGCAGATCAAAGGCCATGGCCGGACCGTTCAAAAGGGTTGTCGATTCAACACGGCCGCTCGGCTCAGCAAGGCCGATTCGCCCTCGCCGGTCGGCAGGCCGTTCAAATGTGATTAGACGCCTTAATACTGAACGAGAGCTTTATGGGGCGAAAAAAATTCGCGGAAACCGCGCGCGCTCGGCAATAGGCATCAGGCTTTTTGTTCCAAGAAGATGCAACATTCCATGCGAGCGACAGCGATGCGACCGACAATTGTAGCATTTGGCAATCAAGTTTGCTGAATATCACATTTCGACCCATGCCTCACGTTTCGGAAGACCTGAGGGTCTCGCGAAACATCCTTGCGACATCCACGGCATTCTCCGCTCCCATCTTGGTCATCAGCTTGGCGCGATGAACTTCCACGGTGCGGGGACTGACATTGAGCTCGCGCCCGATGATCTTGTTGGCCTTGCCGGCCGCGACCATTTCCAGCACTTCGCGCTCGCGCGGCGTGAGGGAGGCGATGCGGGCCTTCAGATCGCTGAGCCGGTGGCGCGCTCCGGCCGCTTGCCGGTCCTTGGCGAGGGCCTGGCGCACCAGGGTCAGGATCACGACGTCGTCGAAGGGCTTCTCGATGAAGTCGAAGGCGCCTTCCTTCATCGCCCGCACCGCCATCGGCACGTCGGCATGGCCGCTCATCACGATGACGGGCAGGTCGAGACCGGAGAGGCGCAGGCGGCGCAGGAGTTCGATGCCGTCGAGGCCCGGCATGCGGACGTCGCTGAGGACGCAGCCCGCGATGCCCGCGCCGGCGGCGGCGAGAAAGTCCTTTGCGCCGGCATGGGCGCGCATCGCGATGTCGTGGACCTGGAACAGGAGGGCCATCGACTGTCGCACGTCCGCGTCGTCGTCGATGACGTGGACCAGCGCTTCAGGCGGCATGCGTCCGGCCCTCCGCCGGCGGGCACGGCACGGTGAAGCGGAAGGTGGTGCCGCCCGCCTCGTTCGCCTCCGCCGCGATCCGCCCGCCATGGCCCTCGACGATGCCGCGGCAGATCGAGAGGCCGACGCCCATTCCGTTCGGCTTGGTGGTGTGGAAGGGCTGGAAGAGCTTGGCCGCGATCTCGGGCGGCAGGCCCGGCCCGGTATCCTCGACCAGGATCTCGACATGGGTGCCGCCGGCCGCCGGCCGCGCGACGATGCGCAATTCGCGGTGCGGCCGGCCCTGCATCGCCTCGATGGCGTTGCGCATCAGGTTCACAACCACCTGCTGGATCTGCACCCGGTCGGCGATGACGACGCGGACGGCGGGATCGATCTCGATCCGCAGCGCGATGTCGGCGTCGCGCGTGCCGACGAGCGCCAGCGCCGAGGCCTCGTCGAGAAGCTTCGGCAGGGCCTCCCGCTGTCGCCGCCCCTCGCTGCGGCCGGCGAAGGCGCGCAGCGCCCGGATGATCTCGCCGGCGCGCTTGGCCTGGCCGGCCGCGTCCGCGATCGCCCGGGCGAGCAGGTCCTCGGGCTCGGCGCCGCGCCCGTCCGGCGCGCGCTCGACCAGCCGGCGGCAGGCGCCGAGATAGTTGGAGATGGCCGTCAGCGGCTGGTTGAGCTCGTGCGCCAGCGCCGAGGCCATCTCGCCGAGCGCGGTGAAGCGCGACATGTGCAGGAGCTCGGCCTGCATCTCCTCGACGCGCTTCTCGGCCTGCCGCTTTTCGGTGAGATCGCGAATGAAGCTGGCGAAGACGCGCTCGGTGCCGGTGCGGATCTCGCCGATGCTGAGCGACATCGGAAAGGTGGTGCCGTCCTTGCGCCGGCCCCGGATCACGCGCTCGGCCTCGCCGCCTTTCCCGCCCTCGCTTTCCGGCCGATGGCGGCCGAGCGCGGCGGCATGGACCGCGCGGTGGCGTTCCGGCAGAAGGAGACGGACATTGGCGCCGATCACCTCCTCGGCCCGATAGCCGAAGCAGCGCTCGGCCGCCTGGCTGAAGGACCGGACGGTGCCTTCCGCGTCGGTGACGATCATCGCGTCCGGCACCGTCTCGATGATCGAGCGCAGATATTCCTCGCCGATCTTGCGCTCGTGAATGTCCTCCGTCGTGCCGTACCAGCGCAGGATCGCGCCATCGGCGCCGAAGCGCGGATAGGCCCGGCTGAGGAACCAGCGATAGTCGCCGGAGCGCATGCGCGCCCGCATTTCCAGCCAGAGCGGTCGGCCCTCGGCGAGCGAGCGCCGCCAGGCCTCGCGCGCGCGGGGCCGGTCCTCGGGATGGAGGGCGTCCAGCCAGGATGTGCCGGTATGGGCGAGGCCGGTCAGGTCGCGCCAGCGGATCGAGACCTGATCGACCGTCCCGTCGCCCTGCGTCGTCCAGGCGATCTGCGGGCTGAGCTCCACCGCGTGGCGATAGTTGTCCTCGCTCTCGCGCAGCCGTTCCTCGGCGAGACGCTGGCGCCGCTGGGCGAGGACGGTCGCCGTCGTCTCGGTGCAGACGCAGAACAGCCCGCCGACCGCGCCGGCCGCATCGCGGATCGGCGACAGCGAGAAGGCGAAATGCGCCTCCTTCAGCCCCTCGCCGCGATCGAGGTCCAGACGGATGTCGTCGCGATAGGCCGGATGGCCCGCGAAGACGCGCTCGACGAGCGCGGCCAGAGGGTCGCGCGCTTCGCGCCAGACATCGAGGAACGGCCGGCCGAGGGCCGCCGGATGCTTGGCGCCGAGCAGCGCGACATAGGCGTCGTTGTAGACGAGCCGGTGCTCGGCTCCCCAGAGCAGGAACATCGGCTGCCGCGATTCGAGCATCAGCGCCACGAGGGCCGCGACCCCGGCCGGCCAGTCCTCCCGCCGGCCGAGCCCCAGATCCGTCCAGTCATGCGCGCGGATCGCCGCCGCCATGGGGCTCGCGCCGATCGCCGCGAGCGGATCGCCTTCCCCGCGCGCCGACGGCCCGCCGCCTGTCTCCGATCGTCCGGTCATGCCATGGCGCCCCTCCTGCCCCCCGGCGATGGAAGATGCCAGCCGTGTCCGGGAGGGGAAAGTTACGGTCGGGACAGGATTCCGCAATTCCGTAAGCCGGCTATCGATTCGTCCCGGCGCGACCGACAGACTTCATTGCATCCTATCAGATAGGAGACTACCTAGTTCCCATGCTTCCTCCGGCCGCCCTTCGCTTCGCCGTCACCGCCAATCTCGAACGGATCGGCCGGCAATGGCGCCGTCTCGCCCGCGAGACCGTCGAAAGCCACGGCATTTCCCAGGCCTGCGGGCTGCCGCTGATCTCGATCGGCCGGCTCGGCGAGGGCCTGCGCCAGGGGGCGCTGGCCGAGGAGGTCGGCATGGAGGGTCCCTCGCTCGTGCGCCTCCTCGACCAGCTGGCGGCGGCCGGCCTCGTCGAGCGGCGCGACGATCCGAGCGACCGCCGGGCGAAGACGCTCTGGCTGACCGACAAGGGCCGCGCGATCACCGGACGGATCGAGGCCGATCTCGCGGCGCTGCGGGCAAAGGTGTTTGCCGACGTCCCTTCGGCCGATCTCGAGGCGGTGCTGCGCGTTTTCGCCACGATCGAGCGCGCCGGCGCGCTCGCCACCGACAGCGAGGCGAATGCCGCATGACCGCGCTCTTCCCCACCTGGCGGGAATGGCTCTTTTCCGCCAAGAGCTTCGTGGCGGCGATGCTGGCGCTCTACATCGCGCTCGCCGCCGGCCTGCCCCGTCCCTATTGGGCGATGGCGGCTGTCTATGTCGTCGCCAATCCCCTGTCGGGCGCGACGCGCTCCAAGGCGCTCTACCGGGCGCTCGGCACCTTCATCGGCGCCGCCGGCGCCGTTCTTCTCGTGCCGCTCCTCGTCAATGCGCCGGAACTGCTCAGCCTCGCCGTCGCGCTCTGGACGGGCCTCTTCCTCTTCGTCTCCATGCTCGACCGGACGCCGCGCTCCTATGTCTTCATGCTGGCCGGCTATTCGCTGCCGCTGATCGCGCTGCCGACCGTCGGCAGTCCCGAAACCGTCTTCGACGTCGCCGTGGCGCGCTCCCTGGAGATCACGCTCGGCATCGCCTGCGCGAGCCTCGTCCATTCGCTCGTCTTTCCGACCGCGGTCGGCCCGACGCTCGGCGCCCAGGTCGCGCGCTGGAAGAACGACGCGGCGGCCTGGATCGCCGACATCCTGAAGCGCGAGGACGCGGGCGCCGTCGGGCGCGAAAGGCTGCGGCTCGCCGCCGACATCCGCTCGCTCGACATGCTGATCAGCCAGCTCGCCTATGACACGGCGGCCAGCGACGCGGTGCGCGGCGCGCGCGAATTGCGGGCGCGGCTCGGCATGGTGCTGCCGATCCTCTCCTCCCTCGGCGACCGGGCGGGCGCGATGCGCGCGGCGGGGGCCGAGCCGGAGGCCTATCCGGCCGTCAAGGCGGCGCTCCTCACCTGGATCGCCGATCCCGCCGGAACCGAGGCGGAGGCCGAGGCGCTGCGCCGCCGCATCGCGGCGATGGAACCGGGCGGTGCCGCCGCGACCGGCTGGCCGGGCCTGATCCTGTCGAGCACGCTCGCCCGGATGCGCGATCTCCTCGATCTCTGGCAGGACATCCGCGTCCTCGAAGCGCGAATCAGTGCCGGCAAGCATGCCAGGGGCCGGCTGCGCGGACTGCGCCTGCGCGACGTCTTCCGCCCCGTCCACCATTACGATTTCGGCCTGATGGCCTTCTCGGCCGGTTCGGTGGTCCTCGCGACGCTCGCCGCCTCGCTGCTCTGGATCGGCACCGGCTGGGTCGAGGGGTCCGGCTGCGTGATCATGACGGCGGTCGGCGCGTCCTTCTTCGCCACTTCCGACGATCCCGCCCCGCAGATCCGCTCCTTCACCGTCTGGATGACGATCGCGGCCGCGATCTCCGGCGTCTATCTCTTCGCGATCCTGCCGGTCGTCCACGGCTTCGAGATGCTGGTCGCGGCCTTTCTCGTGCCCTTCCTCGTCGTCGGCACGCTGGTCGGCCGGCCGCAATTCATGCTGGTCGCGCTGCTTCTGGCGGTGAACATCGCCTCGCTCGTCGGCATCCAGGAAAGCTACAGCGCGGATTTCGGCAGCTTCGTCAACGGCAACCTCGCCTCGATCGCCGGCGGGTTCTTCGGCCTCGCCTGGACCATGGCGACGCGGCCTTTCGGCGCGGCGCTCGCCGCCAAGCGCCTCGTGCGGGCCGGCTGGCGCGACCTCGCCGCCATCGCCGGCGGCGGCACCAGCCGGCGGGCCGACGAGCGCTTCGCCGGCCGGATGCTCGACCGCGCCGGCCAGCTGGCGCCGCGTCTGGCGCTGACCGCCGATCCCGACACCATGTCGTCCGACAGTCTCGGCGAGCTGCGCCTCGGGCTCAACCTCGTCCAGCTGAAGCGCGTCGCGCCGCGCCTGCCGCGCGAGGTCGCGGCGGCGGTCGACAGCCTGCTCGGCGGGATCGCGACGCTCTTCGCGCGCCGCGCCGAGACGGGCCGGGCGCTGCCGCCGGACGCGGCGATCCGCGCCGCGATCGACCGCCTGCTCGACCGGCTCGCCGCCGCGCCCGCCGATGCCGCCCGGCAGGACGCGCTCCATGCCCTGGTCGGCCTCCGGCGCGCCCTCTTTCCCGCCGCCCCCGCCCCGGCGCTGCGCGAAAGGCAGGAGGACGAGCCGCAGGCGCCCTTCGCGGTGGCGGCGGAGTGACGGAATGATCGGCGATCTCGACCTCTTCGGCGTCTTCGTGCCGCGCCTCCTCGTGCTCGGCCTCGTCGCCCTCGTCCTCAACCTTCTCCTGAAGCGGCTTCTCGCCCGGCTCGGCGCCTATCGCCTCGTCTGGCACCCCGCCCTCTTCGACCTCGCGCTCTTCCTGGTCCTCGTCGGCGGCCTCAACATCGCATTCGATCGGTATTTCGCATGAGAAAGCTCCTCGGCTCCCTCGGCCGCATCGTCGTCACGCTCGCCGCCGTCGCGGTGGCGGGGGTCTTCGCCCTCGATCTCTGGGACTATTACATGCTGGCGCCCTGGACCCGCGACGGGCATGTGCGCGCCGACATCGTCGGCATCACGCCCGACGTCTCGGGCCTCGTCAGCGAGGTCCTCGTCCGCGACAACCAGGTCGTCCACAAGGGCGACGTCCTCCTGCGGGTCGATCCGCAGCGCTTCCAGCTGGCGCTGCGGCAGGCGGAGGCTTCCGTCGCCGCACAGGCCGCGACGCTGGACCAGGCCCAGCGCGACAGCGAGCGCTATCGCCAGCTCAGCCGCGACGTCGCCTCCGAGCAGCGGGTCGAGCAGGCCGTCTCGGCCGAGAACGTCGCCGCCGCCAACTACCAGCAGTCGCTCGTCAATCGCGACGTCGCGGCCCTCAATCTCGCGCGTTCCGAGATCCATGCCGCCGCGAACGGCATCGTCACCAATCTCTCGCTCAATCCCGGCGACTACGTTTCGGCCGGCAAGGCGGTGATGGCGCTGGTCGACACGGATTCGCTGCGCGTCGAGGGCTATTTCGAGGAAACCAAGCTCGACCGCATCGCGGTCGGCGATCCGGTCGACATCCGCCTGATGGGCCGGCACGCGGCGCTGACGGGCCGGGTCGAAAGCGTCGCCGGCGGCGTCGAGGATCGAGAGCGCAGCAACGGCACCAGCCTTCTCGCCAATGTCACGCCGACCTTCAGCTGGGTGCGGCTCGCCCAGCGCATCCCGGTGCGCGTCGCCCTCGACAGGGTGCCGGAGGACCGGGGACTGATCGTCGGCCAGACGGCGACCGTCGCGGTGCGCGGCGACGCGGCCGCGAGCCGGACCCTGCCGGGCCGGGCGCTGCTCGACCGGCTCGCCGCGCTCTTCGGCCTCGGCACGGCGCAGGCGGCCGGCTGACGCCCCCGTCCCACGCATCCGATGCTTGACTTTCCGCGCGCCGGCGATTTTGTTGCGAAATACAACAAACAGGGCGCCAGCCGGCAGGGGGGGGGGAGGACAAGGATGAGGCAGCGGTCGAAGAGGGAATGCGGGCATGGCTGAGCCGTCGCGACTGGCGCCGGACGCGCTCGGCCCGACCGTCGTCATCGGCGAGATCCTCGTCGAGATCATGGCGCTGACGCGCGGCAACGGCTTCCTGGAGCCGATCGAGCTCGTCGGCCCCTATGCCAGCGGCGCGCCGGCGATCTTCATCGATCAATGCGCGCGGCTCGGCGGCGCGGCCGGCATCGTCGCCTCGGTCGGCGACGACGATTTCGGCCGGCTGAATGTCGAGCGCCTGCGGGCCGACGGCGCCGACGTTTCCGCCATCTCGGTCAGCCCGGACTTTCCGACCGGCAGCGCCTTCGTGCGCTATCGCGAGGACGGCTCGCGCGACTTCGTCTTCAATATCGGCAAGTCGGCAGCGGCGCTGATCGGTCTCACCGACGCGGCGAAGGCGCTGTTCGAGCGGGCCGGCCATCTGCATGTCATGGGCACGGCCTTCGCCATTCCCGGCGCCTGGGAGATGATCGAGCACGCGCTCGGCGTGATCAAGGGGCGCGGCGGCAGCGTGTCCTTCGATCCGAACCTGCGCAAGGAACTGCTTGGCCAGGGCCAGACGCAGGCGCGCTTCCAGCGCCTGCTCGATCTCGCCGACCTGCTCCTGCCCTCCGGCGACGAGCTGTTCGTCGCGGCGGGCGTCGAGGGCGAGGAAGCGGCCGTCGCGGCGCTTTTCCGGCGCGGCATCGGCGAGATCGCGCTGAAGCGCGGCGAGAAGGGATCGAGCTTCTTCGGCGGCGACGGAACACGCATCGACCGGCTGGCCTTCGCGGTGACGGAGGTCGATCCGACGGGGGCCGGCGACTGTTTCGGCGGCGCCTATGTCGCCTGCCGGCGGCTTGGCATGGCGCCGGCGGAAGCGCTCGACTATGCGAATGCGGCGGGCGCGCGCAACGTCTCGGTGCGGGGGCCGATGGAGGGCGCCGGCACGCGGGCCGAGCTCGACGCCTTCATCGCCGCGACGCCGCGCCTGCCTTGAGCGCCCGCGACGCCTTGCGGCTTCAACCGCCGGGCGTCGCGCCGAGCTGCTCGGCCGAGAGGACATAGACATGGTCGTCGCGATAGGGGCGCGTCAGCAGCGTTCCCGTCGCGGCCGCCGCCACGCTGTCGTCATAGGACACGACGATGCCGCCCGGATGAGCCTTGGCCCAGGCCGGCGCCGCGTCGTCGTCGATCGTGTCGAGCGGACGGGTCAGCCGCCCCAGGAATCCGAACTCGGCGGCGTAATTGCCCGCGAAGGCCATCGGCCGGTCCCGCTCGCGGGCGAGGAGATCGGCCACCGGCTGGAGCTCCAGGAGCGGATAGGCGGTGAAGGCCGCCACGACCTGCGCCGCCATCAGGACGCCGCCGGTGGCATAGGCGCGCCAGACGAGGCTGCGCGGCGGCAGGGCGGCCAGCATCCAGGCGAAGAGGATCGTCAGCGGCGCGACGATCGGCAGGATGTAATGCGGCTGCTTGCCGGAGATCAGGCTGAAGACGACGAGGATGCCGAGCGGCCAGAGCAGCAGCAGCCGGAGGACGCGCCCTTCCCCGTCGCCCTCTGCCGCCCCGGCGACGCGCCGGCGGAGGGTGGCGAGCGCCCGCCAGAATTGCGGCAGGAACAGCCAGGGCAGGCCGATGATCGGCAGGAGCATGAGGTAGAAATAGACCGGCCGCGGATGCGAGGCCGCCATCCGGCCCGAGATGCGGCCGGCCGACTGGTCCCAGATCAGCTCCTTGGCGAAGCGCCCGTCGCTCGCCGTCAGCGCCGGCACCAGCCAGAGGGCGACGACCGCGAGGGCGACGAGGAGCGCGAGGCCCGCCCCGCGCCAGAGCCGGGCGGTAGAGAGCGTCTCGCGCTCGCCGCGCCAGAGCGGGTAGAGAAGGAGCGGCCAGACGGCATGGATCAGCGTCGCCGGCCCCTTGGCGAGGATGCCGAACCCGAGGCCGAGCCCGACGAGAAGCACGCCTTTGCGCGTCTCGCCGCGCGCCAGCGTCAGAAAGCCGAGCACCGCGACGAGGACGCAGGCGGTGAGCAGGAGGTCGAAGAGGATCAGCCCCGCATAGATCAGGAAGACGGCGTTGCCGACCATCAGCCAGGGCAGGCGCGCCTGGATGTCGGGACGCTCCGGCAGGAGGGCGCGGGCGAGCCGCCCCGTCAGCCAGACGACGAGCGAGGCGACGGCGAAGACCACCACGCTCGCGCCGAAGCGACCGACGCCGAAGACCAGCCAGGACAGGTCGATCAGCCAGAAGAGCAGCGGCGGCTTGTCGTCATAGGCCGCGAAGTTCATCGTCGGCACGAACCAGTTGCCGTTCTGCCACATCTCCCAGGCGACGGAGAAATAGCGCGTCTCGTCCGGCGAGAGCACCGGACGGAGCGCGGGCGACAGGAGGCAGAGGACCGCCAGGATCGAATAAGGCGCGAGGGCCCGCAGGCCCGGATTCATGCCTGAGCTTCGGCCGCGACCAGCTTCGGACGGCGGAAGGTGAGGTTCCGGCCGTAGACGAGAATGCCGAAGGCCTGCCCCATCATGATGACGATGTCGCGCTGGTGCACGGCATAGGCGAAGAGCAGGAGGCTGCCGACGATGCTGAAATACCAGAAGGAGCGCGGCACGACGCTCTCGCCCCGGCGCTCCGAGGCGATCCACTGCACGAGGATGCGGCCGAAGAACAGGCCCTGGCCGATAAAGCCGATAATGAGCCAGACCGTGCTTTCGGTCATCAGGTTCGTCTCCTCAGACTCGGCCGGCCAGACCCGCCGACAAGGGCTTTCCCGGCCGACGCCGGCAGCGGTGCCGCCGCCTCGGCGCCCGGCCCGCATCCGTCGAATGCATCCGGCATGGAACAGACGGAAAGGATCATGGCATCCCTCATGCGCCGCGCCCGGTCGGGCGTCGACCGGCGGGACCCATCGCCCTGTCCCCGATTTTCTTCGGCAAGTCCTATAAAGTTTTGCAATGCAAAGGTCCACCGACCGGCCGTTTCCCGCGTCCAGTCTAGCCTTCAAGAATGTTTTCAAGCTGTTGAGCGAACTCGGCCGGCGCGCGGGCCGGCAAGGCCCGGACCGTTCCCATTCGCGGCGGAACCGGCGATAAGCACCGCCGCGCCAGCTGCCCGGCAGGCGGACAGGCAAAGGAGCGGGCCGATGGCGGTGGCATTCTCACGCGGCGAGACGGTTCGGCCCCTGCCGGCCGCGATCCGGCGCTTCCATTGGCTGACGGTGCTTCTCCTCGCGGCGATGTTCGCGCTCGCCTGGAGCTTCGACTGGCTCGGGGCCAGCGATCTCGGCGCCGCGCTCGTCGACTGGCACCGCTCGATCGGCATCGCCCTCTTCGCGCTGGTGCTCCTGCGCCTTCTCTGGCGCGCCACCCACCGCATCGATCCGGTGCCGGGCGGCGCGCCGCGCTGGGAGCGGGCGCTCGCCGCCCTCGTCCAGGGCGGGCTCTATCTCGGCCTTCTCGTCATGCCCGTCCTCGGCTGGACCGCTTCGGCTCTGTCCGGCGACACGATCCGCCTGTTCGGCTTCGCCCTGCCGGACGTCCTGCCGATGGACGAGGATCTCAGCGACCGGCTCTTCGCCCTGCACGGGACGCTGGCCTGGCTGCTCCTCGGTCTCGTCGCGCTGCATGTCGCGGGCGCGCTGCGCCATCATTTCGTGAAGCGCGACGGGCTGCTGAACCGCATGCGGATCGGCTGAGGGCTGGTCAGCGCGCCACCTTCTCCTCGATCCTGTCCCAGAGCAGCGCGGCGATATCGGCGCCGCCGAAGCGCTTCACCTCGCGGATGCCGGTCGGCGAGGTGACGTTGATCTCGGTCATGTAGTCGCCGATCACGTCGATGCCGACGAAGAGGAGGCCGCGCCTGCGCAGTTCCGGGCCGATGCGCTCGCAGATCTCGCGCTCGCGCGCCGTCAGTTCGGTCGCCTCCGCCCGTCCGCCGACATGCATGTTGGAGCGCGCGTCGGTCTCGGCCGGCACGCGGTTGATCGCCCCGGCGAACTCGCCGTCGACGAGGATGATGCGCTTGTCGCCCTTGCGCACGTCCGTCAGATAGCGCTGCACGATGAAGGGCTCGCGGAAGAGGATGCCGAAGGTCTCCAGGAAGGAGGACAGGTTGCGGTCGTCGGGTCTCAGGTGGAAGACGCCGGCCCCGCCATTGCCGTAGAGCGGCTTCAGCACGATCTCGCCGAACTCGGCGCGGAAGGCGGCGACCTCGACCGGGTCCTTGGTGATCAGCGTTTCCGGCATGAGGTCGGAAAATTCGGTGACGAAGATCTTCTCCGGCGCGTTGCGCACCGAGGCCGGGTCGTTGACCACCAGCGTCTGCGGATGGATCCGGTCGAGGATATGGGTCGAGGTGATATAGGCCATGTCGAAGGGCGGGTCCTGCCGCAGCAGCACCACGTCCATGGCGGCGAGATCGATCTTCTCCTGCTCGGCGAGGACGAAATGCTTGCCCTGCTCCTCGGCGAGCTGCATTACCTCGGCGCGGGCCGTCGCGCGGCCGTCGCGCAGGCTCAGGCGGTCGGGCGTGTAGTGGAACAGGCGATGGCCGCGCCGCTGCGCCTCCAGGCAGAGCGCGAAGGTGGAATCGCCCTTGATGGTGATCGAGGACACGTGGTCCATCTGGACCGCAACGTCGAGGGGCATGGCTTCGCTCCGTCCGCTTCTCCCGCCCGAGGTAGCGGGCCGCTCGCGGCATGGCAATCGGCAAGCGTCACCGCGCCCGCCAGGCATCCTTCACATGCACCGGCCAGCGGCGGGGCAGGATGGCGACGATGTCGAAGCGCAGCGACAGGCGATGGGCGTCGCGCTGGCGCGCCAGCCAGAGATCGGCGGCATGGGCGATGCGCCGCTGCGCCTCCGGCCCGACGGCCTCCATCGCCTCGGCCAGCGTCGGGCGCGCCTTCACCTCGACGATCGCGACGAGATCGCCGCGCCGGGCGACGAGGTCGATCTCGCCGAGCCGGGTGCGGTGGCGCCGCGCCAGGATGCGGTAGCCCTTCAGCCGCAGCGCCCAGGCGGCCAGCGTCTCGCCGCGATGGCCGAGGGCGAAGCCCGCGCGGCGCCGGGCGCGGGCGGTGTCGTCGCTCACGCGCCCGCCTTCATGGCGAGCGCCCGCTGATAGAGGTCGCGGCGGGAAAGGCCCGTCAGACGCGCCGCCTCGCGCGCCGCCTCGGCCGGCTTCATCTCGGCGAGGAGGCCGGCGAGGATCGCATCGGCATCGGCGGCGCCGGCCGCGCCCTCCGCCTCCGGCGGGCCGATCGCGACGACGATCTCGCCGCGCACCCGTTCCATCGCCTCGAATCCCGCCGCGAGTTCCGGCAGCGTGCCGCGATAGACGGTCTCGAAGGCCTTGGTGAGCTCGCGGCAGACGGCGGCGGGGCGCGTATCGCCCAGAACCGCCGCCATGTCGGCGAGGCTGTCGCGGATGCGATGCGGCGCCTCGAAGAAGAGAAGCGTCGCCGGCACGCGCGCCAGTTCCTCCAGGCGCTGGCGGCGGGCGCCCTCCTTCTGCGGCAGGAAGCCGGCGAAGAGAAAGGCGTCGGACGGCAGGCCCGAGGCGAGAAGCGCCGAAAGCACCGCCGAGGCGCCGGGAATCGGATGGACCGCGACGCCGCGCGCGATCGCCTCGCCGACGAGCCGGAAGCCCGGATCGGAGACGAGCGGCGTGCCGGCATCGGAGACGAGCGCGACGCTCCGGCCGGCTTCCAGGGCCGCCAGCAGCTCCGGCCCGGCCTCGGCCGCGTTGTGCTCGTGATAGGGCGTCAGGCGCCGGCGGATGCCGTAGCGCTGGAGGAGAACCTGCGTCACCCGCGTGTCCTCGCAGGCGAGGATGTCCGCGCCGGCGAGAAGATCGAGGGCGCGCAGCGTGATGTCGCCGAGATTGCCGATCGGCGTCGCGACGAGATAGAGGCCCGGCTCCGGCCGGGGCGCGGCGAAGCCCTGGTCGCGGATCGCGAAGCGCCGCTCCGCCGCCCCTTCCTCCACCGCCATCAGCAGAGATCGGCGACGACGGCGTCGAGCACCATCATCCCGGCCGGGGTGGCGCGGATGCGGTCCGGCCCGAGCCGCTCGATCATGCCGTGCTGGGCGAGGTCGGCCTCGCTCGCCCGGTCGATGTCGCGCCCGGCGAGCCGCCGCCAGCGCGTGAGGTCGATGCCCTCGGAAAGCCGCAGCCCCATCAGCAGCAATTCGTCCGCCTCCTCCGCCGGGGTGAGGAGATCGTCGGTGACGATGCCCGTCTCCCAGTCCTCCACCATCCGCAGCCAGGTTTCGGGATGGCGCTCGGTGGCGATGGCATGGCGCCCGCCCGGCCCCTTCAGCCGCCCATGGGCGCCGGGGCCGACGCCGGCATAGAGGCCGTAGCGCCAATAGGTGAGGTTGTGGCGCGATTCCGCGCCGGGCGCCGCGTGATTGGAAATCTCGTAGGCCGGCAGCCCGCGCCGGCGGGTGATCGATTGCGTCGCCTCGTAGAGATCGGCGGACAATTCGCCGTCCGGCACCTTCAGCTTGCCCGCCGCGCGCAGCGCATGGAAGGGCGTGCCTTCCTCGATGGTCAGCTGGTAGAGCGAGAGATGGTCGGCCGCGAGATCGATCGCCTGGTTCAGCTCCGCCTCCCAGGCGGCGAGGCTCTGCCCGGGCCGGGCATAGATGAGATCGAAGGAAAGGCGCGGGAAGATCTCGCGCGCGAGGCCGATCGCCCGCAGCGCCTCCGCGATGCCGTGCAGCCGGCCGAGACGCTTCAGATCCGCCTCGTTCAACGCCTGGACGCCGAGCGAGACGCGGTTGACGCCCGCCGCGCGATAGCCGAGAAAGCGCTCCGCCTCGACGCTCGACGGATTGGCCTCCAGCGTCACCTCGGCATCGGGCGCGACGGTCCAGTTCGCCGCGATCGCCTCCAGGATGGCGCCGACCGTTTCCGGCCGCATCAGGGAGGGCGTGCCGCCGCCGAAGAAGACCGAGGTGACGGTCTCGCCGCGCGAACGCGCCGCCATCGCCGTCAGTTCGCGGGCGAAGGCGGCGGCGTAGCGCGCCTGGTCCACCGGCTGGTGGCGGACATGGCTGTTGAAGTCGCAATAGGGGCACTTCGCCGCGCAGAAGGGCCAGTGGACATAGACGCCGAAGCCCGGCTCGCGCGAGGTCGGCGACGACGGGGCGGCATGGCTCGCCCCGGCGGCCTGGAGGAGCCGGCCCCCGCTCATCCGGTGCCCGGCTCCCCGAGCATCGCCTCGGCGAAGAGCTTGAAGGCGCGGGCGCGGTGCGACAGGGCCGTCGCGTCGCCCGGCTTCCAGCCGTGCTTCTCGTCGGAGGAGAGTTCGCCGAAGGTCTTGTCCATGCCCTCCGGCTGGAAGAAGGGATCGTAGCCGAAGCCGAGCGTGCCGCGCGGCGGCCAGACGATGGTGCCGAGGATCTCGCCCCGGAACTCGCGCGTCGTGCCGTCCGGCCAGGCGAGGGACAGGACCGAGACGAAGCTCGCGCTGCGCCGGTCCGGCGTGGTCGCGCCGGCCGCCTGGAGCTTCTCCTCGACATTGCGCATCGCCTGCGCGAAATCCTTCGACGCGCCGGCCCAGCGGGCCGAATAGATGCCGGGATCGCCGCCCAGCGCCTCGACGCAGAGGCCGGAATCGTCGGAGAGGGCGACGAGGCCCGAGGCCTTCGCCGCCGCCAGCGACTTCAGCCGCGCGTTTTCCTCGAAGCTCGTGCCGGTCTCCTCCGGCTCGTCGAGCCCCTTCTCGGCGGCCGAGACGACGGCAAGGCCGAAGGGCGCGAGAAGCTCGCGGAATTCCCGCACCTTGCCCTCGTTGTGGCTGGCGACGAGAAGCGGGCCCGCCGCCGGATCGAGCCGGCTCACGCCGCCGCCCCGGCGATCGCCGCCTTCTGCCGGGCGACGAGATCGGCGATGCCGGACTTGGCGAGGCCCATCAGGGCCGAGAATTCCGCTTCCGAGAAGGGCGCGCCTTCCGCCGTGCCCTGGATCTCGACAATGCCGCCGGCGCCGGTCAGGACGAAATTGGCGTCCGTCTCGGCGGCCGAATCCTCCAGATAGTCGAGATCGAGCACCGGCTCGCCCTTGTAGATGCCGCAGGAGACTGCCGCGACATGGTCGCGGATCACCTTCTCGCGGCTCACCATGCCGCGTGCCTCCATCCAGGCGAGGCAGTCGTGGAGGGCGACGAAGCCGCCGGTGATCGAGGCCGTGCGCGTGCCGCCATCGGCCTGGATCACGTCGCAGTCGACGGTGATCTGCCGCTCGCCGAGGGCGCCGAGATCGACGACGGCGCGCAAGGACCGGCCGATGAGCCGCTGGATCTCCAGCGTGCGGCCGGACTGCTTGCCGCTCGCCGCCTCGCGGCGCATGCGCTCGCCGGTGGCGCGCGGCAGCATGCCGTATTCCGCCGTCACCCAGCCTTTGCCCGTGTTCTTCAGGAAGGGCGGGACGCGCTCCTCGATGCTGGCGAGGCAGAGGACATGGGTGTCGCCGAACTTGACGAGGCAGGAGCCTTCCGCGTGTCGGGACACGCCGCGCTCCAGCGTCACCGGGCGAAGCGCGTCGAAGGCTCGTTTGGAAGGCCGCATGATGAAGTCCGTTCGTGATCGTCCGCCGCTTCTATCCCCGCCTCCGCGCCCGCGCAACGCAGGTGACGCGCGCGGCCTCCCGACACTATATTGGAGGGGTCGCAGCCATCGATGCCGAATCCATGAACGAGTTCCGTCTCCCCGCCGACAGGCTGTCCGGCCCGCTCGACGAGCGGGCGCGGGAAATCTTCCGTCTCATCGTCGAGTCCTATCTCGATATCGGCGA
Source organism: Aureimonas endophytica (assembly GCF_014642635.1). Taxonomy (GTDB): domain Bacteria; phylum Pseudomonadota; class Alphaproteobacteria; order Rhizobiales; family Rhizobiaceae; genus Plantimonas; species Plantimonas endophytica. The sequence goes on along the minus strand of NZ_BMIQ01000004.1, from coordinate 318,766 downwards.
GCCGGTGGGCTCGCGCTCGCTGTCGCGCCTTCTCACCACCTCGCTGTCGCCCGCCTCGATCCGCAACGTGATGAGCGACCTGGAACAGCTGGGCCTCATCTACGCGCCCCATGTCAGCGCCGGGCGCCTGCCGACCCAGCTCGGCCTGCGCTTCTTCGTCGACGCCTTCCTGGAGGTCGGCGACCTGCCGCAGGACGAGCGGCGGACGATCGAGGACAAGGTGCGCAAGACCGGCGACGAGCGCTCGATGCAGACCCTCCTCACCGAGGCGAGCCAGCTCCTGTCCGGCCTGTCGCGCGGCGCGGGGCTGGTGCTCGCCGCCAAGACCGACCTGCGCCTGAAGCATGTCGAGTTCATCCGCCTGGAGGCGACCAAGGCGCTGGCCGTGCTCGTTGGCGAGAACGGCGATGTCGAGAACCGCATCGTCGACCTGCCGGCGGGCATCACCGCCTCGCAGCTGGTCGAGGCGGCGAATTTCCTCAATGCCCATATCGTCGGGCGCACGCTCGCCGAGGCGCGCGAGCGGATGGAGGCGATGCGGGCCGAGACGGCGGCGGCGCTGGACTCGCTGTCGCGCCGTCTCGTCGACGAGGGCCTCGCCCTCTGGTCCGGGGCGGACGCCAACCAGCCCTCGCGCCTCATCGTGCGCGGCCGGGCCAATCTCCTCGACAACGTGACGGCCGCCGAGGACCTGGAGCGGCTGCGCCTCCTCTTCGACGACCTGGAGACCAAGAGCGGCCTGATCGAGCTTCTCGACCTCGCCGAGACGGGCAACGGCGTCCGGATCTTCATCGGCTCGGAGAACAAGCTCTTCTCCCTTTCGGGCTCCTCGCTGGTGATCGCTCCCTATAACGACGCGGAGGGCAAGGTGATCGGCGCCGTCGGCGTCATCGGCCCGACGCGGCTGAACTACCGGCGGATCGTGCCGATGGTCGACTACACCGCGCGGCTCGTCTCCCGGCTGCTCGGCCGGCCGGCCGGCGGGGGCCGGCCTTGATTTTACGGGACCGCCCATCGATATCGGCGGCGAGGATTCGCCCGGCGGAGAGACAGCCGGGCCTTTCGACGAAGGGGCAGAGATGACGAGCGAAACCGGCCAGCGGACCGAGACCGAGACGCCGGAGGATGCGACCGGAACTCCGGCCGCCGAGGCGGCGCCGAAGAGCGGCTTCTCCGACGACGCGGCGGCGGCCTTCATCAGGGACGCCGCCGAGGCGCGCATCGCCGAGCTCGAGGCGGAGATCGCCGAGCACAAGGACCGGGCGCTGCGCGTCGCGGCCGAGATGGAGAATCTGCGCCGGCGCACCGAGCGCGAGATCAAGGACGCACGCACCTACGCGGTGACGAATTTCGCGCGCGAGATGCTGAACGTGATGGACAATCTCGGCCGCGCCATCGCGGCCGTCCCGGCGGAGGAGCGCGCCGCCGGCGCGAACGGCCTCACCCATCTCATCGAGGGCGTCGAGATCACCGAGCGCGGCCTGCTTTCGGCGTTGGAACGCTTCGGCGTGAAGAAGCTGGAGCCGACCGGCCAGCGCTTCGACCCGAACTTCCATCAGGCGATGTTCGAGGTGCCGAACCCGGACGTGCCGAACAACACGGTCGTGCAGGTGGTGCAGGACGGCTATGCCATCGGCGACCGCGTGCTGCGCCCGGCCATGGTGGGCGTCGCCAAGGGCGGCCCGAAACCCGCCCCGGAACCCGCCCCCCGCGCCGGCGAGACGAGCGAGCCCGGCACGGCGAACTGACACCCGTCGCGCCCATCCTCGCGACAGGCTAGGATGGGCGCGTCGTCCTTCGTCCGACACGGAGATTCGAAGATGGGTGTGAATGTCGTCATCGACGACGCCTTGCTCGCGGAAGCCGTCGAAATGGCAGGGCTCGACTCGGACAGTGCCACGGTCGAGCAGGCGCTGCGGCTGCTGATCGAGAACAATCGCCGACGTCGCGCCATCGAGAGTCTCCGGGGCCTGGGCTGGGAAGGCGATCTCGATGCCATGCGCGAGGGACGCGACGATCACAGCGGTCGATGATCCTCGTCGACAGTTCCGTCTGGATCGATCTCCTGCGCGATCGGCAAACCCCGGCGACGCGCTTTCTGGAGGATCGCTCCTCCAATAAGATGGACCTGATCGTCAGCGATCTCGTTCTACTCGAAGTGTTGCGCGGCGCCCGCGACGATGCTCACGCCGCCCGACTCGAGCGTGAACTGCGCCGCTTCCCGGTTGTCGAGACGATGTCCGAAAGGGTCGCCGTCGAAGCGGCGCGGATCTATCGCGCCCTGCGCGCCGAAGGCGTCACGATCCGCAAGACGGTGGATCTCGCGATCGCCACCTTCTGCATCCTCAACGGCCACGCGCTGCTGCAAAGCGACCGGGATTTTCCCCCGATCGCTGCGCGTTTTCCTCTCCAACTCGTCTGACGATCAGAACTTCGGCGCCGCGCGTCCGGCGGCGCGGCAGGCGGAGACCAGCGTGTTCGCCATCAGCATGGCGATGGTCATCGGCCCGACCCCGCCCGGCACCGGGGTGATCGCCGCCGCCCGCTCCGCCGCTTCCGCATAGGCGACGTCGCCGACGAGCCGCGTTCTGCCTTCGCCCTTCTCGGGAGCCTCGACGCGGTTGATGCCGACATCGATCACCACCGCGCCGGGCTTCACCCAGTCGCCCCGGATCATTTCCGGCCGCCCGACCGCCGCGACGAGGATATCCGCCATGCGGCAGAGCGCCGGCAGGTCGGCGGTGCGCGAATGGGCGATCGTCACCGTGGCATTGGCCGCGAGGAGAAGCTGCGCCATCGGCTTGCCGACGATGTTGGAACGGCCGACCACCACGGCATGGCGGCCGGATAGGTCCTCACCCAGCGCGTCGCGGATGAGGATCATCGCGCCGGCCGGCGTGCAGGGCACGAAGGCAGTCGCGACGTCGCCGATGCCGACGAGGCCGACATTCGTCAGATGGAAGCCGTCGACATCCTTCTCCGGAGCGATCGCGCGGATCACCTTGTTGGCGTCGATCTGGCGCGGCAGCGGCAATTGCACGAGGATGCCATGGATCGTCGGATCGCCGTTCAGCCGCTCGACGAGATCCAGAAGCTCGGCTTCCGGCGTTTCGGCGCCCAGCACGTGCTTCACCGACTTGAAGCCGCATTCCTCCGCCATGCGCGCCTTGGAGGCGACATAGACCTGGCTCGCCGGGTCCTCGCCGACGATCACCACGGCGAGGCCCGGCCGCCGGCCGGTCGCGGCTTCGAGCGCCCCCGCCTCCGCCTTCACCCGCTCGACGAGCCCCGCCGCCCGCGCCTTGCCATCGATCCGCTTCGCTTCGCTCATTCGCCCGCCTTTCGTCGTCAGCCGGCTTATAAGCCTTCGCCCGCGCCAAGCGAAGCGTCATGCTGCGGCGCGGCAATGTTGCGTTCGAATACTGTCCGGCCTTGCCTGCGACGGGTCCGGTGGCGATGGAAAACCGATCTTCCGAAAGCAACGCCCTCCGAACCCGGCCTGAGCCTTCAACAACAAACCGTGAAGATGCTGACCGCCCCTTGCCTTCCGCAGCGGCGCGACCATTTCGCGCCGTCTCTCGCAACGTCTTGTTCCGGTTGCGGATCAAGCTTTGCAACCAAAAGTCGGGCGAGAAAAAATTAAACTTGCCAGGCTACGAATGGGCCATCGACTGATTTGATGGCTGACAATCGATGCTCGGAAACGTCAAGATAGGACTCAAGATCACCGCGGTCGCCCTCGGCATCAGCCTGATGGGCCTCGGCGCCTCCGTTTATGCCGGCCGGTCGATCATCGCGATCGACGCCGCCTATTCCGACCTGATCGAGAATCCCGACAAGGCCTCGGTCTCGCTGTCGCGGGTGAACCGGGCGATCAATGCCATGGGTTACGGCGCCTATAAGGCGATCGCCTATGACGACGCGGTCGCAGAGAAGGCGGTCGAGCAGATCAAGGCCGCGATCGCGAGTGCGCACGACAATCTCGCCGATGTGAAGAAGCGGATGCCGGAGCGGTCGGCCATCTGGGACGATTTCGACGCCCAGTTGACGCAGATCGCCGATCAGGTCGTCGTGGCCGGCGAGAAGGGCGCGAAGAGCGACAATGACGCGGCGCGCACCATCATGGCGAAGCTCGATCCGCAGATCGAGGCGCTATCCGCCAAGATTTCGTCGGCCAACAACGACCAGATCCAGTTCGTCACCCAGCAGTCGGACGCGCTGACCGGGCAGTCGAACGGCACCAGCATGACCGTCCTGCTCATCGCCGTCATGGCGGCCGTCGCCGGCATCGCCGGCTCCCTTCTCGTCTCGACGAAGGGCATCACCGGGCCGCTGACCCGCCTCGGCCAGAGGATGGCCGATCTCGCGGCCGGACGCGTCGATACGGTGATCGAAGGCCAGGAGCGCCGCGACGAGGTCGGCACGATGGCCAAGTCCGTGCAGGTCTTCAAGGACGCCATGATCGAGCAGCGGCGCCTGGAAGCGGAGGCCCAGGCCTCGCGCGAGGCGCAGGCCGCCAATCGCGACCGGCAGGCGGCCATCGACAATGCCAAGGCCGAGGATCTGAAGGCCTTCGTCCATGCGGTGGAAGCGGGCTTCGACGCGCTGGCCTCCGGCGACCTGACCGTCCGGATGAACCAAAGCGTGGCGCCGGAATTCGAGCCGATCCGTCAGCAGTTCAACACCTCCGTCGCGGCGCTGGAAGAGGCGATCGGCTCGGTCGTCGGCTCGGTCGGCACGATCCGCGTCGGCCTCGGCCAGATCAATGTCGCCTCCTCCGACCTCGCCCAGCGCACCGAGCAGCAGGCGGCGTCGCTGGAGGAGACCGTCGCGGCGCTCTCGGAAGTGATGCGCGGCGTCAACGGCACGGCGGAAGCCGCCGTCGCGGCGCAGAGCACCGCCTCGACCGCCCAGACCAGCGCCGAAAAGGGCGGGGCGATCGTCGGACGGGCGGTCGAGGCGATGAGCGGCATCGAGCGCTCCTCGGCCGAGATCGGCAAGATCATCGGCGTGATCGACGAGATCGCCTTCCAGACGAACCTTCTGGCCCTGAACGCGGGCGTGGAAGCCGCCAGGGCCGGCGAGGCGGGACGCGGCTTCGCGGTGGTGGCGCAGGAAGTGCGGGGTCTGGCGCAGCGCTCGGCGGAAGCGGCGAAGGAGATCAAGAACCTCATCTCGGCCTCCTCCGCCCAGGTCACCGACGGCGTCGAGCTCGTCACCGCCTCGGGCCGCAGCCTGGAGGAGATCGTGTCGACGGTCGGCGACATGGCGCGGATCGTCGGCGAGATCGCCCGCTCGGCCCGCGAACAGGCGACGTCGCTGCGCGAAGTCTCGACGGCGGCGGACCAGATGGACAAGGTGACGCAGCAGAACGCGGCGATGGTGGAAGAGACGACGGCGGCGGCGCAGTCGCTGTCGGCGGAAACGCAGGAGCTCGCCCATCTGACGGAGCGCTTCCGCACCAAGGCCGGCGCACCGGCACCCGCCGCCGCGAACCGCACCCCGAGCCGCCGCCCGTCGTCCCCCGCTCCGTCCCGCCCCGTCGCCCAGCTGCGCACGACCGGCCATGGCGGCGCGGCGCCGAAGCCGGCGGCGAGCGCCGACGACTGGGAAGAGTTCTGACCGGGATTTCCCCCTTCTCGCCAATGATCCTCCGGCCGGCGCCCTTGCTGGACGGGGGATGCCCGCCACCTCGCGCCGGAGCGCCGCTCCGGCGCGCAGCATGGAAGGAACCCGCATGTTGATCCAGATCCAGCCACTCGTCGCACTGGTGGCCGGCATCCTGATCCTCCTGATGCCGCGCCTTCTGAATTACATCGTCGCGCTCTATCTCATCGTCGTCGGGCTGGTCGGCCTGTTCGGTCCGCAGCTCGGCGCCTGAGGCGGCGCGGCCCGCCCCGATCCGTCGCGGCGCGCGACGCAGGAGCGGCGAGGTCGGACGCATGGGCAAGACGAAGGTCGCGATTCTCGGCGGCGGCTCCGGGGGCCTGGAACTCGCCTGCGGGCTTGCCCGGCACGAGGATCTGGCGGTCACGCTGATCGACCGGGTCGGCGCCCATCTCTGGAAACCGCGTCTCCACGAATTCGCCGCCGGCACGGTGGACACCAATCTCACCGAGATCAGCTTCTACGTCCTCGCCAGCCTGCGCGGCTTCCATTTCGAGCAGGGCGAGGTCATGGCCATCGACCGCGCCCGGCGGCATGTCGTGCTGAAGCGCTTCGAGGATGCGCGCAGCGAGGCGGTGGCGCCGGAACGCTTCGTCGCCTATGACCGCTGCGTCGTGGCGCTCGGCGGGGTGACGGCCGATTTCGGCACGCCGGGCGTCCGGGAGCACGCCTATCGCCTGGACGGGCGCGCCGATGCCGATGCCTTCCGCACCACCTTCGTCGCCCTGATGATCGGGGCGCGCGAGACGCGCCGGCCGGCGCGGATCGTCATCGTCGGTTCGGGCGCGACCGGCACCGAACTCGCCGCGAACCTGCGCCAGGCCGAACAGGCCTTCTTCGAGGAAGGGCGCGGCGAGCGCGACCGGCTTCTGTCGATCACGATCCTCGAGGCCGCGCCCGAGATCATGCCTGGCTCGGACGACAAGCTGCGCCGCAGTGTCCTCGAACGCCTCCAGGCGCTCGACATCGACGTGGTGACGAATGCGAAGGTCGCGGCGGTGGAGGACGGCGGGGTGCGGACCGGCTCCGGCGCGATCTATCCGGCCGAGGCGACCATGTGGGCGGCCGGGCTCGTCGGCCTGCCGGTCCTGAAGGAGCTCGCCGATTTCGAGATCGACGGGAAGGGCCGCATCGTCGTCGATCCCTGGCTGCGCACGACGGTCGACCCGCTCGTCCACGCCCTCGGCGATGCCGCGAGCCTGACGCCGGACGGCGCCGAACGCCCGCTGCCGCCGACCGCCCAGGTCGCCAGCCAACAGGCCGCCTATCTCGCCCGCAGCCTGCCCCGCGCGATCGCCGGCGGCGACGCCGCCCCCTTCCGCTACCGCAACAAGGGCCAGCTCATCTCCTTCGGCCAGGCGGGCGCGGTCGGCATTCTCGGCGGCACCCGCAAGGACGACTTCCTGATCCACGGCCAGTTCGCCAAGGCCGCCTATTCCGCCCTGGCGCGCGACCACCAATGGACGGTGCTCGGCCCGGTTCGGGGCTCGATGGCGATCCTCGCCGATATTATGATGCCGGCCAAAGGTCCCGCCCTGAAGCTGCACGGATAATGCTCGCCACCGCCGTCACCCGCGCCCTCGCCGATCTCCTCTCGCCGCCCTTCCGGGCCGCGCTCTGGAAGGTGCTCGGCCTCACCGCCCTCTTCCTCGTGGCGCTCTGGTTCGCGGTGGAGGCGCTGTTCGGCGCCTTCGTCCTGCCGCTCGCGGGCGACCACCTGCCGCAGCTGCCGGACTGGGCGACCGGGGCCGGCACGCTGGCCGGCTGGGCGGCGGGCCTCGTCCTCGCGGTGGCGCTCTTTTTCCTGATCGGTCCCGTCAGCGCGATCACCGCCGGCTTCTTTCTCGACGACGTCGCGGCCGTGGTTGAGCGGACGCGCTACCCGGAGGCGCCGCAGGGCCGCGAGATGCCGCTCCTGCCGGCGCTCTGGCTGTCGCTGAAGTTCTTCGGCATCGTCATCCTCGGCAACCTCCTCGCCTTCGCGCTGCTTCTGGTGCCGGGCCTCCATTTCGTCGCCTTCTTCCTGGTCAACGGCTATCTGCTGGGGCGCGAATATTTCGAATTCGCGGCCCTGCGCTACCGGCCGGAGGAAGAGGCGAAGGCGCTGCGCCGTCGCCATGCCGGGCTGGTCTTCCTCGGCGGCGCGGCGATCGCCGCCTTCCTCGCCGTGCCGCTCCTCAACCTCCTCACCCCCCTCTTCGCCGCTGCGCTGATGGTGAACCTGCACCGCCTGGTGACGGCGAGAAGCGAAGCCGATGCGAAGGTCCCTCGCCACCGCTCGCCATCGACGTCCCGGACATAGGCCTCCGGCTCGCCGCTAGTCTTCCTCTTCCTCCTCCGGGCTCGTCCGGCGTGGCGTCATCTCCGTCACGAACTGCTCGAATCCCTGCTTCAGCCGATCGAGGGTGATCGCTCCCGTCTCGCCGTTCTCCTCCGCCTGTGTCGGGGCTTCCAGCGAGGCGCGTTCGAGTTCGCTCCGCTTCGCCGTTTCCATCCGCTTCGCCTGCCACGCCCGCGTGAATTCCTCGTGCGAGGCCGGCGGCTCGCAGCTTTCGGTGTCGAGCGAGGCGAGGCTCGGCGGTTCAATCGCCTCATCCGTCATGAAGGCGATCAGGAAATCGGCGATCAGGCGGGCATCGGCATGATCGCGCTTCGTGATCAGGTTCTCGCGAAACAGAACCTCCTTCCGCGATACGCTGCGCTCGGTATCGATGGAGAAGACCGGGTAAGGGCGCTCCTGGAGGACGCCCTTCAAGATCTGGCGATCGTGATAGAAGAACTTGAGGGGATATTTGCGCTCGACGGAACACGCCTTCGCCAGGAGCCAGGCGGTTTCCACGGTCAGGACGCAGCGGTCCGACGACGCGAACTTCGTGATCCGGAAGCCGCCGTCGATGCCGGGGCCGAGGAAATCGAAGCGCGACGGGATTTCGTCCGCCGCCGCCTCCAGCTCCTCGGTCTCGATGTCCTCGGGGAGGGCCTCGCCATATTCGACGATATCGCCGGCGCGATCGTCCGCGATCCTCACCGTCAGATTGGGGAACGGGAAGGCGGCGATCCAGGCCCCGCCCTTCACGTCGAGGTGCTTGCCGTCGCTATCGAGCTGGTTGCCATATTCGTCGAGCGCGTTGACGAAGGCGAGAACGCACCGTGCGAGATGTTCCAGGCTTTCGAGCCGGCAGCAGAAGACGAGTTCGTCGCCGATCCGCTTCCAGAGGAGAGGAGCCGGAGGATCGCGCCGATCGGCATCCTTCTCGACCTTGCCGCTTCGCAGGAACTCGCGCCGGAGATGTTCGGGGAAGAGGAAGTAGAACTTCTTCAGTTCCCGGACCCAGAGCGGCTGCGTCGCGCCAGGAGGAACCACCGCGCCCCGCCCGCCCTTGAAGGCGGTCGAGCCGACGAGATCCACCGACATGAACAGCCGGAGACGATAGTCCGGACAGTCCATTAATGCGGCCGCAGGCTCTTCAGTCTGATCTCGGCGGCGCGCTTGCTCACCCCGTAGATGATCGCCGCCTGCCCCAGGCCGAACCGGTCGACGGCCTTCAGGAATCCCTCCTCGGGCATCAGAAACGCCGCGGCGAACCAGTTCGCCTCCCACTCGGCCCTTTGCTGCACGCGATCGTTCTCATCGACCCAGCGCGTGGCGACCATCTTCTCCGTTGGATATTTGTCGTGCACCAGCGGGAAATGCAGCAGGCGATGGCCGAGTTCGTGCGCGAGCGTGAAGCGGTCGCGCTTTTCGGATGTCAGGCTCGTCATGAAGATGACGAAACGCCCGTCGGGCTTGACCAGGATGGATTCGGGAATGCCGTTAATCCGGGCGACATGGTCGTGATGGCGGATCTTCCCGTTCAACGCCGCCACGACAGGCTCCATCGGGTCGCCGGGCTCGAACGCCAGCCCATTCGCCACATGCTCGGCGAATTCGGCGACCTGAGCCTTCGACATGCGGCTCGGAATGGGCGGGCGTGGGGACATCGTCTCGGATGACGGCCTGAACTTCTCGACACGACATGTAGCGAATCTCGCGCCCAGCACAATATATCGACACCGGGGCGCGAGGATTTGTCGTCCGATCCTGCGGACTCACCCGCCCTTCCTCCCTCCTCAATCCGAAGCCACGGCCTCCGCCGTGCCTTCCGCGCCGGCGCCGCCGGTCTGCGGCCTGCCTTGCAGGCCGGGGCCGCGCACCGGCAGGGGCACCAGGGGCGCCGGGACGTCGCACCATTTCTCCGGTGCCTTGCAGAGATCGGCGATGACGCAGGCCGGGCAGTCGGGCTTGCGCGCCTTGCAGACATAGCGGCCGTGCAGCAGGAGGAGGTGATGCGCGTCGCGCCGATAGGCTGGCGGGATGATGGGCAGGAAGTTGCGCTCCACCTCCTCCGGCGTGCGGCCGGGGGCGAGGCCCAGCCTGTTGCCGATGCGGAAGATATGGGTGTCGACGCCGAAGGTCTCCTCGCCGAAGGCGGTGTTGAGGACGACGCGCGCCGTCTTCGGCCCGACGCCCGGCAGCGCTTCCAGCGCCGCCCGGTCACGCGGCACCGCGCCGCCATGCCTCTCCAGGAGCATCCGCGACAGACGCACGAGATTGCGCGCCTTGGTCGGCGCGAAGGGCACGTTGCGGATGATCTCGGCGAGCCGGGCCTCGTCCATCGCCGCCATCGCCTCCGGCGTGGCGGCGAGCGGAAACAGGAGGCGCGTCGCCCGGTTGACGCCGACATCGGTCGCCTGGGCCGACATCACGACGGCGCAGAGAAGGGTGAACGGGTCGCGATGCTCGAGTTCCGAGGTCGGCTCCGGCCGCTGCACATGGAGCCGGCGGAAGATCTCCTCGATCTCGGCCGGAGCATAGGGGATCGGCGGCGGCGCCTTCGGCGCGGCGCCGGGTGCGACCTTCGGCTTCGGGGCGGCTTTCTTGGCGGGGATGCGTTTTTCTGCCATGCTTTCCTATATCGAGGGACCATGTCCGCTGGCGAGGCCGAAGGATGAGTGACGCTCCCGCCGATCCCGAGGCGCCGATCTTCCGGGCGATGCTCGTGCCGCATCGCTCGCTCGGCCGGCGCGGCTTCAACATCCTGATGCTCGGCCTCGGCTCCGTCAGCCTCGCCTCCGGCCTCGGCTTCGTGCTGAACGGCGCCTGGCCGGTCTTCGGCTTCTTCGGTCTCGACGTCTTCCTGGTCTGGCTCGCCTTCCGGGCGAGCTATCGGGCGGCGAAGGCACGCGAGGAGGTGCGCATCTCCCGGCTCGATCTCGAGATCCGCCAGGTCTCGCCGGCCGGCGCCGTGCGCGAGACGCATTACAACCCGTTCTGGGCGCGGTTCAGCGTGTCCCGCCACGAGGAGATCGGCATCACCGACATGATCGTCTCCGGCGAGGGCCGGGCGACGAGGCTCGGCACCTTCCTCAATCCCGGCGACCGGGAAAGCTTCGCCAGCGAGTTCCACCGCGCCCTCCTGACGGCCAAGGGGCGCTGAGCCCCGTCCTGGCCGCGCCCCCTGCCGTGCCGAAAATCGGGTGGCGGCGGCGCGGCGGGCGTGGTCTCCTGGCCGCAACTCAGGAGGTTGCCATGTTTCACGCATCCGACATCACCGAGGCCGCGCCGAGCGCCGCCAAGCTCCTCGCCACCTGCGAGCCGCTGCCGCGCCCGACCTCGTCCGACTACGAGACGGTGCGCCGCGCCGTGGAATTCATCTCCACCGACTTCCGCAGCCAGCCGAGCCTCGCCGCCATCGCCGAGGCGGTGAACCTTTCGCCGGCCGAGCTGGAAGCGCTCTTCCGCCGCTGGGCCGGGCTGACGCCGAAGGCCTTTCTCCAGGCGGTGACGATCGACAAGGCGCGCGAGCTGCTCGCCTCCGGCGCCTCGCTGCTCGACGCCGCCTTCGATGTCGGCCTGTCCGGCCCCTCGCGGCTGCACGATCTCTTCGTGCGGCACGAGGCGATGTCGCCGGGCTTCTACAAGGCCAAGGGCGAGGGCATCGATCTCGCCTATGGCTTCACGGACTCGCCCTTCGGCCGAGCGCTGGTCATCGCCACCGATCGGGGTCTCGCCGGCGTCGGCTTTTCCGAGGGCGGCGCGGCGGGGGACGCGGCGGCGCTCGACGACATGCGCCGGCGCTGGCCGCGCGCCCGCTTCCGCGAGGATCAGACGGCGATCGAGCCCTTTGCGCAGCGCGCCTTCGATCCGGCGGAATGGATGCGCGACCGGCCGCTGCGCGTCGTCCTGATCGGCACGGATTTCGAGATCCGCGTCTGGGAAACGCTCCTGTCGATCCCGGTCGGCAGCGCCACCACCTATTCGCGCGTGGCCGAGACGATCGGCGCGCCGAAGGCGGCGCGGGCGGTGGGGGCGGCGGTCGGACGCAACCCGGTTTCCTTCGTCGTGCCCTGCCACCGGGTCGTCGGCAAGAGCGGGGCGCTGACCGGCTATCATTGGGGCCTGTCGCGCAAGCGCGCCATGCTCGGCTGGGAAGCCGGCGTCCTGGCGCGTGGCTGAGGCGGGCCGCGTCGCCGCAGGCGCGGAACCCCGGCCGGGCCTTCCCCCTTCCCGCGCCAGGAAGCAACCGGAGCGGGACATGGGCAAGGACAAGCGCGGCGAACGGCTCCTGCCCGAGCCGGAGGTGGAAGAGGCGTTCCGGCGGCTGAAGGCGCATATGCCGGGCCGCACCGCCTTCGCCAAGGGGCCGAAGGACCAGCCGGACCCGTTCCGCTCGGTCGTCTCCTGCCTGCTCTCGGCCCAGAGCCTCGACCGCAACACGGCGCTGGCGACCGACAATCTCTTCGCCCTCGCCCGGACGGCCGACGAGATCCTGGCGCTGCCCGACGCCGAGCTCGCCGCCGCGATCCGCCCTTGCGGGCTCTACAACACGAAGACGCGCAATCTGAAGAAGCTCTGCCGGGCGCTGGTGGACGAGCATGACCGCGTCGTGCCGCAGACGCGCGAGGCGCTGATGGCGCTCCCCGGCATCGGGCGCAAATGCGCCGACATCGTCATGAGCTTCGCCTTCGACCAGGACGTGATCGCGGTGGACACGCATGTGAACCGCGTCGCCAACCGCATCGGCCTCACCGATGCGCCGACGGCGGAAAAGACCGCCGCCGACCTCGTCAACCGCGCCCCGGCCTGGGCGCAGCGCGACGGCCATTTCTGGCTGATCCAGTTCGGCAAGGCCGTGTGCAGGTCGCAGCGCCCGCGCTGCGAGACCTGCTTCCTAAACGACCTCTGTCTCTACTTCACCGCCGGCAAGCCGCTGGCGGGAACGGCGGCGCTGGCCTGAGGCCGCGCCGCCGCCGCGCGGCTCAGCTCGACAGGACGGTCTTCTCGGCCACGGTCGAATCGCCGTTGAGGCGGTAGACGATCGGCACGCCCGTGCCGAGTTCCTGGGCGACGATCTCGTCCGGCGACAGGCCGTCCAGCGCCATGATCAGGGCGCGCAGCGAATTGCCGTGCGCCGCGACGATCACGTTGTCGCCCGACAGCACCTTCGGCAGGATATGGTGGATGTAATAGGGCCAGACGCGGGCGCCGGTATCGCGCAGCGACTCGCCGCCGGGCGGCGCGATGTCGTAGGAGCGGCGCCAGACATGCACCTGCTCCTCGCCCCACTTGGCGCGGGCATCGTCCTTGTTGAGGCCGGTCAGATCGCCATAGTCGCGCTCGTTCAGCGCGATGTTGCGGATCACCGGCACATGCGTCTGGTCGAGCTCGTTCATGATGATCGACAGCGTGCGCTGGGCGCGGAACAGCTCGCTGGTGAAGGCCGTGCCGAAATGCAGGCCGTATTTCTTCAGACGCTTGCCGGCGAGATGGGCTTCCTCCTCGCCCTTCTCCGTCAGGTCCGGGTCCTTCCAGCCGGTGAAGAGGTTCTTGAGGTTCCATTCGCTCTGTCCGTGGCGGACGAGGACGAGGGTGCGGGTCATGCACATGTCTCCCGAAGTCGAGGAAGGCCGGCCTCGCGCCGACCGCCTTCCCAAGCTTCTGACCTAAACGAAAAAGCTTGGAAAGATGTAAGGAAGTGGTGGAAAAGACGGAAGGCTCGTCGCCTCAGAGGCCGAGCACGTCGCGCATGGAATAGAGGCCCGGCGCCTTGCCGCCGGCCCAGAGCGCGGCGGTGAGCGCGCCGCGCGCGAAGACCGAGCGATCCTCGGCGCGATGGCCGAGCTCGATCCGCTCGCCCTCGCCCGCCAGCATCACCTGATGATCGCCGACCACCGAGCCGCCGCGCAGCGTGGCGAAGCCGATCGCTCCTTCGGGGCGCGGTCCGGTATGCCCGTCGCGCACCCGCACCGAGGCAGCCTCCAGTTCGACCTCCCGCCCCGCCGCCGCGGCGCGGCCGAGAAGCAGCGCCGTGCCGGAGGGCGCGTCGACCTTATGCCGGTGATGCATCTCGACGATCTCGATGTCGAAGGCGCCGGGGGGCAAGGCCCGCGCCGCCGTCTCGACCAGCGTCGCCAGCAGATTGACGCCGAGGCTCATATTGCCGGACTTGACGATCCGCGCGCCCGCCGCCGCCTTGCCGATCGCCGCTTCGTCCGCCGCCGAGAAGCCCGTCGTGCCGATGACATGGACGAGGCCGCGCGCCGCGGCGAGTTCGGCGAGGCGCCGGCTGGTGGCGGGGGTGGAGAAGTCGATGACGCCATCCGCCCCGGCGAGCGCCGTCTCGGCATCCGCCGTCAGAAGCGCGCCGAGCGGGCCGGTGCCAGCCAGCATGCCGGCATCCTGGCCGAGCGCCGGCGAGCCCTCGCGCGCCAGCGCGGCATGGAGAGCGAGGTCGGGATGTTCCGCGATCAGGCGGACAAGGGTCCGGCCCATGCGGCCATTGGCGCCGACGACGGTGAGACGCATGGGGAACCTCACTTCACGACTTCGGCGGCGAGCGCCATGGCGGCGGCGCCGGTCGGCCGGCTCTGGAGACTGTGGAAGCGCGAATAGACGCTCTCGGCCCGTCCGATCAGATCGGCATGCGTGCCCTGCTCGACGATCTCGCCGCCATCGACGACGAGGATCTGGTCGGCATTGACGATGGTCGAGAGACGATGGGCGACGACGATGACGGTGCGGTCCTTCATCGCCTCGTCCAGCGCCTGCTGCACCAGCACTTCCGAGCGCGTGTCGAGGGCCGACGTCGCCTCGTCGAGGAGAAGGATCGGCGCGTTGCGCACCAGCGCGCGGGCGATCGACAGGCGCTGGCGCTGGCCGCCGGACAGCGTCATGCCGTTCTCGCCGAGCGGCGTGTCGAAGCCCTGCGGCTGCTGCTCGATGAATTCCAGCGCCTGCGCCATGCGGGCCGCCGCCTCGACCTCGGCGTCGCTCGCCTCCGGCCGGCCGAAGCGGATATTGTCGCGGATCGTGCCCTCGAACATGTAGGGCTGCTGCGAGACATAGGCGATGTGGCGGCGCAGCGACGCCTTGGTCACGCTGCGGATGTCCTGGCCGTCGACCAGGATGCGGCCGCCATGGACGTCGTAGAAGCGCTGGATGAGGGCGATCACCGTCGACTTGCCGCCGCCGGAGGCGCCGATCAGCGCCGTCGTCCGGCCGGCGGGGGCGACGAAGCTCAGCCCCTTCAGCACCGGCTCGCCGGGATGATAGCCGAACTCTACCGCGTCGAAGGCGATCTCGCCGCGCAGGACGGCAAGTTCCGCGGCGCCCGGCGGATCGGCCTGGCGCGGCGTCAGGTCGAGCACCTCGTAGATCATCTGCGCGTTGACGAGCGCCCGCTCCAGCTGCACCTGCAGCTTGGCGAGGCGGCGCGCCGGATCATAGGCGAGAAGCAGCGCGGTGATGAAGGCGAACATGCCGCCCGGCGAATAGCCGTAGGCGATGGCGCGATAGCCGGAATAGCCGATCACGGCGCCGATCGCGAGGCCGGCGACGGTCTCCGTCACCGGGCCGGAGCGCTCGGTGATGCGGGCGATGCGGTTGGAGCGCTGCTCGGCGGCGACGATCAGCCCCTCGATGCGCTGGCGCAGCACCTCCTCCATGGTGAAGGCCTTCACCACGGTGATGCCCTGGGCCACTTCCTGCATGGAGGCGAGGACGCGGGCATTGAGATCGATCGCCTGCCGCGTCGCGGCGCGCAGCTTGCGCGACAGGCTGGAGATCATCCAGCCGACCGGCGGCCCGGCGAGAAGCGCGATCGCCGACAGGACCGGGTCCTGCCAGATCATCACGCCGACCAGGAAGACGAGCGACAGGAGGTCGCGCGCCAGCGAGGTGACGGTGAGGTTCAGCGTGTCGCGGATGCCCGAGACGTTCTGGTTGATGCGCGCCGCGAGATGGGCCGAGCGGTTCTCGGTGTAGAAATCGACGGAGAGCTCGGTGAGATGGTGGAACAGCCGGCGCTGGTAGCGGGCGACGATGTTGTTGCCGATCCGCGACAGGATGACGCCCTGCCAGTAGCTCGCCATGCCGCGCAGGAAGAAGGCGAGGAAGATGGCGACCGGCAGGGAATAGAGGACGGCGCGGTTCTGGGCGACGAAGATCTGGTCGATCACGTCGCGCATGATCCAGGCGAGAAAGGCGGTCGTCGCCGAGATCACCACGAGGCAGGCGATGGCGAGGCCGTACTGGCCGAGATATTCCCGGCCGTTCTCGGAAAAGACGCGCTTCAGGAGCCGGACGACCAGCCCCCGCTCCTCGCGGCTCGCCAGAAGGCTCGGGCGCTTCTTCTTCACCATGCGCGTCGCGCCGCCGCCCGTCGCCGCAACGGCTTCAGGCCACCCAGCGGCGGCCGGCCGTCTCGATGCCGAAGAAGCGCGGCGTGCGGGCGAAGGTGGCGAGGCCCGCCAGGGCCGCCAGCGGCTCGGTGATGAGGAAGACCGCCATGTCGGCGAGGAGGTGGCGATGCGGCGCCTTGTCCTCGAAGGCGGCGCGGAATTCTCTCTCGTCGAAGATCGGCAGGAGGTGCTGGATGATGCCGCCGCCGATATAGACGCCGCCGCGCGCCATGAAGATCAGCGCCAGATCGCCGGCGATGCGGCCGAGATAGGTGCAGAACAGCGCGCAGGTCTCCGCCGCGCGCGGGTCCTTGCCCGACAGCGCGGCCTCGGTGATCGCCGCCGCCTCGGCATGGACCGGCTCGGCGCCGTCGGCGGCCGACAGGGCGCGGTAGAGATTGACCATGCCGCGGCCGGACAGGATCTGCTCGCCCGAGATGCGGCCCTCGATCGCCTCGAGATGCGGCCAAAGGGCGCGGTCGCGCTCGGTGCGCGGCCCGAGATCGACATGGCCGCCCTCGCCCGCCACCGGAATCCACATCTTGCGGGCGCGCACGAGGCCGGCGACGCCGAGACCGGTGCCCGGTCCCACGACGACGCGGCTCGCGCCCTCGTGCGGAATGCCGCCGCCGACCTTGCGGCGGCCGGAATCGGGCAGGGCCGAGACGGCGAGCGCCTGCGCCTCGAAATCGTTGAGGACGATGATCTCGCCGAGATCGAGATTCTTCATCATCTCGCGCGGACGCACCACCCAGGGGCAGTTGGTCAGCTCGATCGCCTCGCCGTCGATCGGCCCGGCGACGGCCAGCACCGCCGCCTTCGGCTGGAGCGAGGTCTTGTCGAGGACGGCCGCCTGGATCGCCTCGTCGATCGTCGGATAGTCGGCGGTGCGCACGATCGGAAAGCTCTTCGGCTCGGCGAAGGCATCGACGAGAATCGCGAACCGGGCATTGGTGCCGCCGATGTCCCCGATCAGGATCGGGAACTTGAAGGCCTGGTCGCTCGCGGAAGTGGTCGCCATGAACCCGGCCTCGCAATCGGTGGAAAGATCGCGAGCCGTATAAGCGGCGCCTCGCCGAAAGCAAAGGGGCTGGCGCCGATTCCGCTCGTCACATCCTATTCAAGCGGCCGGGCGCCCGGCATCGGAATGCCGGCTTTCGGGCGCGGACCGCCGGAGGCGGCGGGCTCCGGCGCGATGGCCGCCGCCGCCGGAACCCCGGCCGGGGCGCGGATCGCGACCGGGGCGACGGGCGCCTCCGGCGCGCTGCCGGCGGCGGGCGCGGCGAGAACGGAGCGGCAGGCCGAGGGCAGCGCCGCCAGCGTCATCGGCGGCTTCGGCTTCGGCGGCTTGGCGCCGGGCTTCGGCGGCGGGGGCGGCCGCAGCGCGACGTTGAACCAGTAGTCGAGATCCTTGCCGCAGCCGTCGCCGGAGGCCGTCTCGGCCTGGCCGTCGCAATTGGGCGAGCCCGGCTGGCAGAACAGGCGGATGTGGAAATGCTGGTCGTGGCCATAGAAGGGCCGGACCTTGGAGAGCCAGGAACGGTCGCCCGTCACCGTCTCGCAGAGCTTCCGCTTGATGCCGGGATTTACGAAGATGCGCTGCACCTTCGGGTCCTCGGCCGCCTCGCGCAGGACCTTCACATGCACCGGCGACCAGCGGCTGTCGTCGACGGTGAAGGTGCCCTTCCTCAGCATGGACGGGCCCTGGAAGGGCTCGCGCTCGGCCGGCGTCAGGCGGCGCTTCGGCATGGGCGTGAACCAGATGTCGGCATCGAGCCCGATCTGGTGCGAGGCGTGGCCGGAGGCCATCGGCCCGCCGCGCGGCTGCGAGATGTCGCCGACGAGAAGACCCGGCCAGCCGTCGGCCGCCGCCTTCTTGGAAAAGCGTTCGAGGAAGTCGATCATCACCGGATGACCCCAGCGCCGGTTGCGGCCGGGATTGACGATCTGCCAGTTCGGCCCTTCGAGGGGCAGGCCGATGCCGCCCGACAGGCAGCCCTTGGCATAGAAGCCGATGGATTGGGTCGCGGTGTCGGACGGGCGCTGGACGGCGCCGAAGATCTGCTTGGCGGGGGTTTCCTGCGCCAGGGCGCCGGAAGAGCCGAGCCCGAGAAGCGCGGCGAAACCCGCCGCGCCGACGAGAATTCTGGAAAGGAAGGCTGTCATGAAGGCGATCCGCCGATGGGATGGCCTTCCCTTTCCCGACGCTGAGGGCGGTTTCAAGGCCGCCCCGAGCTTGAGCCTTCTGCCTCGCGCGAAGCTGATCGCCCCGCCCGAAGCGGCGAGATCAGGTGCGCAGCACGCCGCCCACCGCCTTGGCGACGGCGGCGACGATGCGGCTCGTGATCGTCTCGAGCTCGGCCTCGCCGAAGGTCGCCTCGCCGGGCCGGAGCGTCGCTTCCAGCGCGATCGACTTCTTGCCGGCGCCGATCGCCTCGCCGCGGAAGACGTCGAAGATCCGCACCTCGGACACGACCTTGCGATCCGCGCCCTCGACGGCGCGCAGGAGCTTCAGCGCCTCGACGCCCTCGTCGACGACGAAGGCGAAGTCGCGCCGCACCGGCTGGAAGGGCGAAAGCGCCAGCACCGGCTTGGTGCGCGTCGCCTTGCGCTTCGGCTCGGGGATCTCGCCGAGGAAGACCTCGAAGCCGCAGAACGGGCCGGAGGCATCGAGGGTCTTCAGCACCTTCGGATGGAATTCGCCGAATTCGGCGAGCACCACCTTCGGCCCGAGCTTGATGCGGCCGGAGCGGCCGGGATGGTACCAGGGGCTCGCCGCCGGCTCGACGATGACGGTGGCGACCGGCGCGCCGGCGGCCTCCAGCGCTGCGAGGGCGTCGGCCTTGGCGTCGAAGACCGAGACCGGCGCCGCATTGCCGGACCAGAAGCGGCCCGCGCCGGACAGTCCGGCGCTGGCGCGGCGGATGCCGCCGGCGACGCGGCGCTGCCCGTCCGGCTCGTCGCTGAGATAGATCGAGGACACTTCGAAGAGCGCCACCTCGCCGAGCCCGCGCGCCGCGTTGCGCGTCGCCGCCTCGATGAGGCCCGGCAGGAGCGAGGGCCGCATGTCGGAGAGATCGGCCGAGATCGGGTTCATCAGCCGCAGCCGCTCCGAGCCGCCGCCGAAGGCCTCCGCCGCCCTTCTGGAGATGAAGGAATAGCTCACCGCCTCGGCCATGCCGCGCGCCGCGAGCGCCCGGCGCGCCGCGCGCTCGCGGATCTGGAGCGCGGTGAGGACGCGGGCGCCGACGCCCTCCTTCGGCGGCAGCGGCTTCGGCTGGATATTGTCGACGCCGACGAGGCGCATCACCTCCTCGACGAGATCCGCCTTGCCCTCGATGTCCGGCCGCCAGGAGGGCGCGGTGACGCGCGCCTCGTATTCCCCGATGTCGAGCGTGAAGCCGAGGCGCTGGAGATAGTCGATCTGCTGGCTGGCATCGACGGAAAGGCCGGTCAGCCGCTCCACCTCGGTGAAGGGGAAGTCGATCGCCGGCGCCGCATGCGCCCGCTCGCCGACCACGACCGCCTCGCTCGGCGTGCCGCCGCACAGGTCGAGGATCATCCGCGTCGCGAGATCGAGGCCGGGCCGCATGAAGAGCGGATCGACGCCGCGCTCGAAGCGGTAGCGCGCATCCGAGCGGATGCCGAGCGCCCGCCCCGTCCGGGCGATGGCGAGCGGCTCCCAGAGCGCCGATTCGACGAGGACCTCCGTCGTCGTCTCGTCGCAGCCGGAATGTTCGCCGCCCATGATGCCGGCGATGGATTCGACGCCCTTGTCGTCGGCGATGACGCAGGTGCCTTCCGGCAGCGCGTAGGTCTTGCCGTCGAGCGCCAGGATCTCCTCGCCCGGCGCCGCGCCGCGCACCACGAGCGCGCCCTCGACCTTTTTCGCGTCGAAGACATGCAGCGGCCGGCCGCGATCGAAGGTCAGGTAATTGGTGATGTCGACCAGCGCGTTGATCGGCCGGAGGCCGATCGCCTTCAGCCGCTTCTGCATCCAGGCCGGCGAGGGCCCGTTGGTGACGCCGGAGACGCGGCGCAGCGCGAAGCCCCGACAGGTCTCGCTCGTCACCACGGGGGCGGCCGGGCCGGCGCCCTCGCCCGCGACCGGCGCGACCGGCACGTCCTTCAGGGTGCCGAGGCCGGAGGCCGCGAGATCGCGCGCGATGCCGTGGATGCTCGTCGCGTCCGGCCGGTTCGGCGTCAGGTTGATCTCGATCACCGGATCGCCGAGCCCGGCATAGTCGGCGAAGGACGTGCCGACCGGCGCGTCCTCGGGCAGGTCGATGATGCCGTTATGCTCGCTGGAGAGTTCCAGCTCGCGCTCCGAGCACATCATGCCGTTCGACTCGACGCCCCGGATCTTGCCGATGCCGAGCGTGACGTCGAGGCCGGGCACATAGGCGCCGGGCAGGCCCAGCACGCCGACGAGGCCGGCGCGGGCATTCGGCGCGCCGCAGACGACCTGCAGCGGCTTGCCGCCATTCACGTCCGGCCCGGCATCGACGGTGAGGACCTGGAGCTTGTCGGCATCGGGATGGCGCGTCGCGGTGAGGACGCGGGCGATGCGGAAGGGCCGCATGGCCGCGCCGTCGTCGAGCGCCTCGACTTCGAGGCCGATCGCGGTGAGCCGCGCGGCGATCTCCTCCAGCGAGGCGTCGGTGTCGAGATGGTCCTTCAGCCAGGACAGGGTGAACTTCATGGGGCAAGACCTTCGGCCGCGAAGTCCCGGCGGCGAGGCGCCCTCGGAAATTCGCCAGATCGCAAACGCGTTTCGCGAACGCTCCTAGCCGCCGCGCCCGACGAAGGGAAGGGCGCTCAGCGCAGACGCTCGGAGGTCTCGCCGCCGCCCGCCATTTCCGTCGCCGCCTGCCGGACGGCGGAATTGGCGAGCACGAAGCGATAGGTGAGAAGCGCGACGAGCGAGAAGCCCGTGTAGAGCAGGAGAACGGTCGTCGTCGCCAGCGGCACGTCGTAGGAGAAGAGGACGATCACCGAGGGCAGGAGGATGCCGACGAAGAAGGAGGCGAGCGCCGCCGGCGTCTGCGGCAGATAGTGGTAGAAGACCGCGAAGATCGCGACCGTGACGATGGCGAGGGCGAAGCGCCCGAGCGACACGGTGAGCGCGATGAAGTCGCCATCCGCGAAGAGCCAGTGCAGGAGGTTCACCACGAGGAGGCCGATCACGGCCCCGCAGAGGACGGCGATGGCTTCCATGAGGACGAGGCGGGCGGACATGCGACCTCCGGTGGATGATGCCTGCCTCTAAGCAGGGCGGCGCGGCGCAAGATCAAGGCCGCGCGGACGGGCGTCCCGCTCCGGCGATGCCGGCGCCATCACGGATTTGCGATTGTGCGCCGCGGCCCGGCAAGCTCCTGTTTACCCTGCCTCAAGACTTCTTTAGTCAAATTGCGCCGAACGCGCCGGCGCCCGCCGCCGGACCGTCAGCCTTTCTCCGCGCGTTCCGACGCGCGAGCCGAGATCAGGGGAACTTGTGATGAAGACGATTCTCGCCGCCGCGGCCGCCGTCCTGATCGCGTCCGTCGCCGGCGCCGCCGCCCAGACGCCGACCCGCCTCAACCAGTTCGACAAGTGGGGCACCTATTCCTACACCGCCTCCGGCGCGAAGGTCTGCTACATCCTGTCGACCCCGGTCACGATGGAGCCGGCGAGCGTCGACCATGGCGACATCTTCTTCCTGATCTCGCAGAAGCCCGGCCAGAACGTCACCTACGAGCCGCAGGCCGTGATGGGCTATCCGATGAAGGACGGCTCGAAGGTCACCGTCGATGTCGACGGCAAGAAATATTCGCTGTTCACGCGCGGCGAGTCCGCCTGGATGGAGAATGCCGCCGAGGAGCCGCAATTCATCAAGGCCCTCCAGAGCGGCAAGTCGCTGAAGGTCGACGCCCAGTCGAAGCGCGGCACGGCCACGCACTACACCTACTCGCTCTCGGGCGTCAGCGCCGCGCTGAAATCGATCAAGACCTGCAAGTAAGGCGCTCTTCGCGGCCCCGCCGAATCGGCGTCCTCTTGCGAAAACCGGGAAAAAGCGTCATCTGAACGGCGATCCAGCAGACCGTGACGATGACGCGGCGGCCTTTTGCCGCCCGACGAGGCCGATTTCGCATGTCCCTTTCGATCGATCTCAGCTCCGCCCCGGCGCGGGGCGCCCTTCGTCCGGCGCCCGCCGAGGAGAAGCCGCATCTCGTCGGCCTCGGCCGCGAGGCGCTCGGCGACGCGCTGCGCGCCGTCGGCGTGCCGGACCGGCAGGTCCGCATGCGCGTGCAGCAGATCTGGCACTGGCTTTATGTGCGCGGCGTCGCCGACGCTTCCCTCATGCGCAACGTGTCGAAGGACCTGCGCGAGATCATCGCCACGCGCTTCGACATCTCGCGGCCCGAGATCGTCGAGGAGCAGATTTCCGTCGACGGCACGCGCAAATGGCTGCTGCGCTTCCCGGCGCGCGGCGCCGGCCGGCCGGTCGAGGTCGAGACCGTCTATATTCCGGAGGAAGGGCGCGGCACGCTCTGCGTCTCCTCCCAGGTCGGCTGCACCCTCACCTGCACCTTCTGCCATACCGGCACGCAGCGCATGGTGCGCAACCTGACGGCCGGCGAGATCGTCGGCCAGGTCCTCGTGGCGCGCGAGCGGCTCGGCGACTTCCCGGCCCTCGACACGCCGGACGGGGCGATCGTCCCCTCCGAAGGCCGCCTCGTCTCCAATGTCGTGATGATGGGCATGGGCGAGCCGCTCTACAACTACGACAACGTGAAGGAAGCGCTCGCCATCGTCTCGGACGGCGACGGGCTCGCCTTGTCGAAGCGGCGCATCACGCTCTCCACCTCCGGCGTCGTGCCGATGATCCGGCCGACCGGCGAGGAGATGGGCGTCGGCCTCGCGATCTCGCTCCATGCGGTGCGCGACGAGCTGCGCGAGATCCTCGTGCCGATCAACCGCAAATATCCGCTGAAGGAGCTGATGGAGGCCTGCCGCACCTATCCGGGCCTGTCGAACGCCCGGCGCATCACCTTCGAATATGTGATGCTGAAGGGCGTCAACGACTCGCTGGAGGAAGCGCGCGAGCTGGTGCGGCTGCTGAAGGGCATCCCGGCCAAGATCAATCTCATCCCGTTCAATCCCTGGCCGGGCTCCGACTACGAATGTTCGGACTGGGACCAGATCGAGCGTTTCGCCGCCGTGGTGAACGAGGCAGGCTATGCCTCGCCGATCCGCACGCCGCGCGGCCGCGACATCTTCGCCGCCTGCGGCCAGCTGAAGTCGGAATCGGAGCGGATGAAGAAGACGGAGCGCCTCGCGGCCGGCTGAGGCCGCGCGAGGCGATTGGCGTCCGAAGGCCGCGATGCTATCCTCGGTGGCATCGCCTGCCCGCTTCGGCTTCGATCATGGTCCACGCTTCGCAAAGCCGCCCTGCCTCGCCCATTCGCTGGGCGCTGCGCTTCCTCGGCTTCTCGGCCGCATTGATGGGCGCGACCGGCATTTTCCTGCATCTGTTCGAGGATGACCCGGCGTCTCTCATCCTGATGAAACTGGCGGCCATCCCGCTATTGCTCCTGGCCGGCGAAACCATCAACGAACGAATGCCCCTGCCCGAAGGCCGATCTTTCGGCTGGGAGATCGTTGCCCATCAAAGCCTCTTCGGTCTCGTCAACGCCGCCTGGCTGCTGATTCTGATGTGGCAACCCGATCAGCAGCCCGCCAGGATGATCCTGTCGTTTCTCCTGACCTGGGGCATGTGGCCGCTGCTGATGGGCGTCATACGCATCCTGCCGAATCCGGCCGGCCGGAAAGACGCTGAATCGCGGCAAGACCGATCGGAACCGACGCGGCACCCTTGACCTTCCAGTCGCTGGAAGGCCCATCTCGGCCCGGTTGCCTGTCCGATTCCCGGAGACGAGACATGAAGACCGCCGCCCTTGCCTGCGCCCTCCTGCTTGCGGGCCTGTCCGTCGCCGGTGCCGAGGAGGCCGGGGGCGCCATGGACCATGCGAAGATGGGGCATGGCGCGATGGCGGCCGGGCCGGAGACGCCCGCCGCCAAGGCCTATATGGACGCCATGATGTCGATGCGCGAGCATATGGACATGGAGCTTACCGGCGATGCCGATCTCGACTTCCTGAAGGGCATGATCCCGCATCACCAGGGCGCGATCGACATGGCGAAGGTCGAGCTGCAATATGGCAAGGACCCGAAGGTGCGGGCCCTGGCCGAGGCGATCATCAAGGCGCAGGAGGCCGAGATCGCCGAGATGCGGCGCTGGATCGAGGAGCGGAAATAGGCCGTCCCGAGCCCGGCGGCCGCCCTGGCTGTCGTTCCGGGAGGCTTCGGCGCGGGGCGGCGATGCTTGCCTGTTCCCGTCGCGCGAGCCGCCCAGGACGGGATGAGCGGGCGCCGGGGCGAACGGATGGGGCAGGTTCCCGACAGGCCGTGAGAAGCGCGGCGAAATACTCTATCTTCTCTCGGCGATGCTGACCGTTCTCCGCCTGCTCTTCGTCATTCCCCTCGGCTTCGTCGCCGCCTGTCTCGCGGCGGCCGGCGTGCTGATCGGCCCGTTTCTCGGGCCGCTGCCCGCCTGGAGCGACGATCCGCTCTATCTCATCGAGCTCGGCACGGCCTTCGCCATCCAGGCGATGCAGGTCGGCTCCGTCGCCTTCCTGCCCTGGCTCGGCTTCGTCGCGGTCACCGAACTCCTTGGCCTCAGCTCGCTGATCCTGCATGTCCTGGCGGGGCTCGGCGGCGCCTTCGCGGTCCTGCGCCTCGCCTATGACTCCGCGCCGCCGAGCGAGGGCGTGCGCAATGCGGTTCTCGTCGCCGGTCTCGCCTTCGCCCTTCTCTACTGGCTGCTCGCCGGCCACGGCGCCGGCGGCTGGCGCGCCGCCTTTCAGCGGGACGAGGCGAGAAGGATCGAGACGGCGAAGCCCGAGAAGACCGAGGCGAAGACATAATCGATCGTCCGCATCACCTTCGGGCGGCGCTTCAGCGTCGCCGCGATGCGCTCGGCCGCGAAGATGATGCCGAGGCAGATCGGCACGCCGATGACGATGAAATAGACGCCGAAGAAGAAGAGCTTCGCCGAGGCATGCGGATCGCCGGCCGAGACGAAGCTCGGCAGGAAGGTGACGAAGAACAGGATGATCTTCGGGTTGAGGAGATTGATGCCGAGGCCGAGCAGCCAGTTGGAGGCGAAGGAGCGCCGCGCGCCGCCGGCCGCCGTCTGCGGGTTGAAGGACGAGCCGTGGCGGATCGCCTGCACGGCGAGCCAGGCGAGATAGAGCGCGCCGCCGATCTTGAGGAGCGCGAAGGCGGTCGGCGAGGCGGCGAGCAGCGCCGACAGGCCAAAGGCGGCGAGCGTCGTATGGATGAGGACGCCGAACAGCGCGCCGGTCATCGCCGCGATGCCGGCTCGTCGCCCCTCGGCCAGCGTACGGCCGACGAAGAGCGTCATGTCCGGTCCCGGCGTGATGGCGAGGATCACGGCCGCCAGCGTGAAGGCGAGGAGCGGCCCGGTCTCGGGAATGAAGTCCATGGAAGGTCCCCGGTCGATCTTCGATCTTCTACAGCCGCCTAAGGGACCGCGCCAGCCGCCGGAGCAGCAGAATGTCAGGCGGCTATCATCCGGCGGTCACGGGACCGTCGCATGCCCGTCATGCGGGCATGGCATCGCTTCGCGGGCCAGCAGGAACCCGCCGCAATGCCGCTCATCTGGTCGGCCCCCTCGTTTCCCCGTCGCGCGCCGAGGCGGCTCGTTCTTTGCCGTGCCGCCCGTCTCGGCCCCGTCCTGCCGGAGGCCTTGCTGCCGCGCCTGGCCTGTTTCTGGCTCGCGGCGAGCATCGCCTATGCCCTTCTCGCCCTTGCCTTTCCAGGGCTCGACATCGCCCTGTCGGCGCTCTTCGGCGGCGGACCGCAGGGCTTTCGCCTCGCCGACCAGCCGCTGCTCACCGCCTTGCGCGATTTCAACCGCCTGCAGCCCGCCCTTCTCCTGCCGCTCGCCGCCGGCCTTCTTCTCGCCAATGCCTGCGGGCGGCGCGCCGCCTGGCTGCCGCGCCCGCATCGCCTCGTCTTCGCGCTTCTCACCTACGGCCTCGGCGCCGGCCTGCTCGTCCATGCGCTGAAGGGAAGCTTCGGCCGGGCGCGGCCGGTTCAGGTCTACGAGTTCGGCGGCGAGCATGTCTTCACGCCCGCCTTCGAAGTGGCGCGGGCCTGTTCGCGCAACTGTTCCTTTCCTTCCGGCGAGGCGGCCTCGGCGCTGGCCCTCCTCGCCTTCGTGCCGGCGCTGCCTGCGCGCTGGCGCCCCGGCGCCGCCCTCGCCGGCGGGCTCTACGCCCTCACCTGTTCGCTCAACCGCGTCGCGGGCGGCGGCCATTTCCTGTCCGACGTGACGGCGGCCTGGCTGCTGATGGCGCTGGTGATGGCCCTCGTCTGGACGGCGGTCGCCCACCACGCGGCGGCGATCGACGCGGCGCTGAGCGGCGGCCGGCCCGCGCGGCTTCAGCTCCTCCAGGCGACGAGAACGGCCCCCGCCGCGATGAGCGCGACGCCGAGCCAGTTCGGCCCCGACAGCTTCTCGCCGAGAAACAGCGTGCCGAAGAGGGCGACCAGCACGACGGAGAGCTTGTCGATCGGCGCCACCTGAGCCGCCTGACCGAGCTTCAGGGCGCGGAAATAGGCGATCCAGGACGCGCCGGTGGCGCAGCCGGACAGTGCGAGGAAGAGCCAGCTTCGGCCCGAGATCGTGGCGAGGCCCTGCCAGCCGCGCGTCGCCGTCAGGATCAGGGCGAGGCAGGCGAGAATGACGAGCGTGCGCACGAAGGTGGCGAAGTCCGAGCCGACATTCTCGACGCCGATCTTGGCGAAGATCGCCGTCAGCGCCGCGAAGCCGGCGGAGAGCACCGCCCAGAACTGCCAGGTCCCCGCCATCGCATGCCCCTTCCGGCCCCTCGGCGCGGCGTGATACAGCCGGCCAATTTCACGGAACCTGAAGGACCAGGAAGCATGCCGGCACCCCGCGACGTCAAGAAGGTCGTTCTCGCCTATTCGGGCGGTCTCGACACGTCCATCATCCTGAAATGGCTGCAGACGGAGCTCGGCGCCGAGGTCGTGACCTTCACCGCCGATCTCGGACAGGGCGAGGAACTGGAGCCGGCGCGCCGGAAGGCCGAGATGCTCGGCATCAAGGAGATCTTCATCGAGGACGTGCGCGAGGAATTCGTGCGCGACTTCGTCTTCCCGATGTTCCGGGCGAATGCCGTCTACGAGGGCGTCTATCTCCTCGGCACCTCGATCGCCCGGCCGCTGATCTCCAAGCATCTCATCGAGATCGCCAAGAAGACCGGCGCCGACGCCATCGCCCATGGCGCGACGGGCAAGGGCAACGACCAGGTCCGCTTCGAGCTTTCGGCCTATGCGCTGAACCCGGACATCAAGATCATCGCGCCCTGGCGCGACTGGAGCTTCAAGAGCCGCACCGACCTTCTCGACTTCGCCGAGAAGAACCAGATCCCGGTCGCCAAGGACAAGCAGGGCGAGGCGCCCTTCTCCGTCGACGCCAATCTCCTGCACTCCTCCTCCGAGGGCAAGGTGCTGGAGGATCCGAGCCAGCCGGCGCCGGAATATGTCCATATGCGCACCCTCTCGCCGGAGGACGCGCCCGATCGGGCGACCACCATCACCATCGGCTTCGAGCGCGGCGACGCCGTGTCGATCGACGGCACGCGCCTGTCGCCCGCCACGCTCCTCGCCAAGCTCAACGATTACGGCCGCGACAACGGCATCGGCCGGCTCGACCTCGTGGAGAACCGCTTCGTCGGCATGAAGTCGCGCGGCGTCTACGAGACGCCCGGCGGCACGATCCTCCTCGCCGCGCATCGCGCGATGGAATCGATCACGCTCGACCGCGGCGCGGCGCATCTGAAGGACGAGCTGATGCCGCGCTATGCCGAGCTCATCTACTACGGCTTCTGGTTCTCGCCGGAGCGCGAGATGCTCCAGGCGCTCATCGACCGGAGCCAGGAGCATGTCGAGGGCGAGGTGACGCTGAAACTCTACAAGGGCAATGTCATGGTCACCGGCCGCTCCTCGCCGAAGTCGCTCTATTCCGACAAGCTCGTGACCTTCGAGGACGACCAGGGCGCCTACGACCAGAAGGACGCCGCCGGCTTCATCAAGCTGAACGCCCTGCGCCTGCGCACCTTGGCCAAGCGCAACGGGCTGTAAGAGCGCCTCGGGAGGGCCGTAACGAAAAAATTCGGAACGGCCCTTCCGTGCAAGAAAAAATGGCGTTGTAAAAGGAAAAATGCTCGGAGACCGCTTTGAACGCTTTTTGAAGCTTCCGAACTGGGTACAGATCGCACCTATGAGTTCACTCTCGACACGTACGATGCCAACAGCAGGTCGAGTGGCGGGGTATGGTCGCTTGATCGAGCAGTTGGGCCTGAACGTCCCGCAGCCCTACGAGGCTCACGCGGTCGCGGACAAGCAGGTTCATGTGAAGCGGGACGGATGGATCATTCATCCCTCGCCCCGCTGGCCCGGCGAGGGCATCGTCGACCATCTGATTTTCGCGCTAAAATATGAAGGCGTAAATCTCCTCGTCCTCAAGCGGGCTTTTCAAAAGACGGGTGAGACGCTGCTTGCCCAGGCCTTAACTGTAAAACCTGGCAGCAGCTATCTGCGCCGCCTCGCCTTCCTTTACGAATTTCTTTTGAACGAGAAGCTACCGATTCCCGATAGCGCGACCGGCAATTATGTTCCCGTTCTCGATGAAAGACTGCAATACGGTGCCGGAAACTCGGACCACATGCGGGATCTCATTCGATCGAAGCGTTTCCGTATCATCGCCAATCTTCCTGGAACGACCCGCTTTTGCCCGCTCGTGGCCCGGACGCAGAGACTGGACGCTTTCCTTGCCTCGAACCTGCCCGAGAAGGCGCGAGAACTCGTCTCGGCTGCGCCGCAGGACATTCTGGCGCGGGCCGCCGCCTATCTGCTGCTCGCGGATTCCAAGGCATCCTTTGAGATCGAGAAGGAGAGACCATCCAAAGCCCGCTTGGCTCGATGGGGCGCGGCGATCGGACGAGCGGGACGCTTCGATCTCAGCATCGAGAACCTGATCGAACTGCAGCGGGAAGTCATCGGCGACGCGCGTTTCATCCATATCGGCCTGCGAACAGAAGGAGGCTTCGTCGGCGATCGCGGCTCCTTCAACGAACCTCTTCCGGAGCATGTCAGTGCAAAGGCAGAAGACCTGATCGATCTTCTGCAAGGATTGATCGACTATGAGGGTTGGAGCGACTTTGCCGAGTATGACGGTGTCCTGGCGGCTGCGGCGCTGGCCTTTGGCTTCGTCTATATCCATCCATTCGAGGACGGAAACGGTCGCATCCACCGTTTTTTGATCCACCATGTACTGGCGCATCGCCGTTATACGCCTAACGGCCTCATCTTTCCCATTTCGAATGCGATCCTGCATGATCTCTTGACCTATCGGACGACTCTGGAGACGTGGTCGAAGCCGCTTCTTTCGGTGATCGACTGGCATCCAACCGAACGGGGCAATGTGGAAGTCCGTAACGACACGGCGGATTTCTACAGGTTCTTCGACGCGACGCCCCATGCCGAATTCCTGTTTCAATGCTTGGCCCGCACGATCGAAGATGACTTACCGCGGGAGTTGCGCTTTCTGGAAATGCGCGATCGCTTCCACCGTCAGGCGACGCAGGTGGTCGATATGCCCGAGCGGACGATCGATCTCCTCTTGAGCTTTCTGAGACAGGGCAATGGACGGCTGAGCCGACGCGCGATCGAAAAGGAATTCGCGGCGCTGACCACCGATGAGATCGGGCAGTTCGAAGACCTTTATGCCGAATTGACGACATCCGGCTGATCCGCTCTCCGGCCGGATCTTGCATCGTCATCGAAGGGTGACGGCGGGTTCAACGGGGCGTCATGGAACGGTTCTAATCCGCCTTCATCATTTCCGAAGGGTACGGATCTCCATGACGATCGTGATCAAGGGCGGCCTCACGCGCCGCGGTTTTCTCGGTAGCACTGCCGCCGGCGCCCTGGCGCTCGGTTTCGGCGGGCTCGCTTTGCCCGGCTATTCCCGCGCCGCCTCGCGCCCGCAGCAGCCGAGCGGCGTCCAGTCCGGCGACATCGCGGCCGATCGCGGCGTGATGTGGGCACGGGCCGACCGGCCGTCGCGCGCCGTCATCGAATGGTCCACCACCGAGAGCTTCAAGGACGCGCATCGCCTGCCGGCGCTCGACGCCCTGCCCGAAACCGATTTCGCCGTGAAGATCCTCGCCGAGGGCTTGCCCGCCGACCAGGACATCTTCTGGCGCGCCACCTTTACCGATCTTTCCGACGTCAATGCCGTGTCCGAGCCGCTGACCGGTCATTTCCGCACCGCGCCGACCGAGAAGCGCGACGTCTCCTTCGTCTGGAGCGGCGACACCGCCGGCCAGGGCTGGGGAATCGACGAGGCGCGCGGCGGCATGAAGATCTATTCGACCATGCTGAAGCACCGGCCGGACTTCTTCATCCATTCCGGCGACACGATCTATGCCGACGGCGTGATCAAGGAGGAGGTCGATCTTCCCGACGGCACCAAGTGGAAGAACGTCGTGACGCCGGCGAAGTCCAAGGTCGCCGAGACGCTGGAAGAATATCGCGGCCAGTATCTCTACAACCTGATGGACGCGAACATGCGCGCCTTCAACGCGGCCGTGCCGATGCTCGTCCAGTGGGACGACCACGAGGTGACGAACAACTGGTCGGATTCGAAGGTGCTGGGCGAGGCCTACAAGGAGAAGTCGATCCACGCCCTCTCGGCCAATGCCGCCCGCGCCTTCCACGAGATGATGCCGATCGCGACGAGCCTCCAGGAGCCGCAGCGCGTCTATCGCAAGGTCGCCTACGGCCCGCTGCTCGACGTGTTCTTCCTCGACATGCGCACCTATCGCGGCCCGAACGGCGCCAATCTCGAGGCGGAGGAAGGGCCGGTCAGCGCCTTTCTCGGCCCGGTGCAGCTCGCCTGGCTGAAGCGCGAACTGAAGGCCTCGAAGGCCACCTGGAAGGTGATCGCCGCCGACATGCCGCTGTCGCTCGTCGTCTGGGACGACTTCAAGAACAAAAAGGGCTTCGAGGCCGTCGCCAATAGCGAGAACGGCAAGCCGCTCGGCCGCGAACTGGAATTCGCCGCGCTCCTGAAGTTCATGAAGGACGAGAAGATCGCCAACACGGTCTGGCTCACGGCCGACGTCCATTACACGGCCGCCCATTACTACAATCCCGAAAAGGCCGCCTTCCAGGACTTCGAGCCCTTCTGGGAATTCGTCTCCGGTCCGCTCCATTCCGGCACCTTCGGCCCGAACGATCTCGACATGACCTTCGGCCCGGAAGTGCGCTACGCCAAGGCGCCCTCGGCCGAACAGGGGCAGAACCTTTCGCCGGCCGCCGGCATGCAGTTCTTCGGCCATGTGGCGATCGACGCCGCGAGCGAGGTGATGACCGTCACCCTGCGCGACACGGCGGATGTCGCCCTCTGGTCGACGGATCTCCAGCCGAAGAAGGCCTGACGCGCCCTTGCCCCGCCCGCGCCCCGGCACCGGGGCGCGGATGGTGGACGGTCCGTTCTCTGGACAAGGCTTGGCATCGCTCCCACCTCAAGGGCCGACGGGCCCTTGAAAGGGCCTTTGAAAGGCGCGGCGATGCTTCCCTATTCGGTTCTCGATCTTTCCAATGTCGGCGAGGGCTCGACGGCGGCCGAAGCGCTCGCCAACTCGGCCGATCTCGCCCGGCATGCGGAAGGGCTCGGCTATCAGCGCTTCTGGCTGGCCGAGCATCACAACATGACCGGCATCGCCTCGGCCGCGACGGCCCTGGTGATCGGCCATGTCGCGGCGGCGACCAGGACGATCCGCGTCGGCGCCGGCGGCATCATGCTGCCGAACCATGCGCCGCTCGTCATCGCCGAGCAGTTCGGCACGCTGGCGACGCTGTTTCCCGGCCGCATCGATCTCGGCCTCGGCCGCGCCCCCGGCACCGACATGCTGACGGCGCGGGCGCTGCGCCGCAATCTGGAAGGCGGCGACAGCTTCCCGCATGACGTGGTGGAGCTCATCAATTATTTCGAGGACGCGCCGGCCGGCACCCGCGTCCAGGCCTTTCCGGGCACGGGCACGAAGGTGCCGGTCTTCATTCTCGGCTCCTCGCTCTACGGCGCCCAGCTCGCCGCCCATCTCGGCCTGCCCTATGCCTTCGCCTCGCATTTCGCCCCGGCCATGCTGTCCCAGGCGATCGAGGTCTATCGCGAGACCTTCCGGCCCTCCGCCTTCCTGGCGGCGCCCTATTTCCTGCTCGCCGTGAACGTCTTCGCCGGGGAAAGCGACGAGGAAGGCCGCTATCTGCGCTCCTCCATGGCGCAAGGCTTCGTGAACCTTCGAACCGGGCGGCCCGGCCCCTTGCCCCGGCCGGTGGCGAATCTGGAGGCGATCTGCGACCCGATGGCGCTGGCCGGCGCGAACGAGGCCCTGTCCTGCGCGGCCGTCGGCGCGCCGGACACGGTGCGGCGCGAGCTTCAGGCCCTGGTCGACCGCCACCGGCCCGACGAGGTGATCGTCGTCGGCGCCATTCACGATCATCAAAAGCGGCTGCGCTCCTACACGATCGCGGCGGAGGCCTTGCGCTCCCTCGCCGTTTCGCGGCAAGCCGCCGAATAGGATCGGCGCCAGCGCCCCTCCGCCCCGCGACACGAAGAAAGGCGACGGATATGCGGTTTCCGCCTCTCGGCCCCTATGACATCCCGGCCTTCGACGGCCTCGACCGGGCGGGCTTCGGCCCGGCGCTGGACGCCGCCATGGCGGAGCACCGCGCGGAGATCGACGCGATCGCCGCCGATCCCGCCCCGCCAAGCTTCGCCAACACGATCGCCGCGATGGAGCGGGCCGGCACGGCGCTCGACCACGCGGCATCCGCCTTCTACGCGCTGGCCGGCGCCGATACCGACGACACGATCCAGGCGATCGAGCGCGAGATGGCGCCGAAGATGTCGCGGCATTTCTCGGCGATCGTCCTGAACGAGGCGCTGTTCCGCCGGATCGACGCGGTGTTCCAGGGCTCGGAGGATCTTTCGCCGGAAGACCGGCGGCTCCTGGAGCGGCGCCATCTCGGCTTCGTGCGCGGCGGCGCGCGGCTGGAAGGGGCGGATCGCGAGCGGCTGGCGGCGCTGAACGCCCGCCTGTCCGAACTCGGCACCGCCTTCTCGCAGAACGTCCTCGCCGACGAGAAGTCCTACGTCCTGCCGCTCGGCGCGGACGATCTCGCCGGCCTGCCGGATTTCGTGAAGGCCGGGATGGCGGAAGCCGCGCGCGAGCGCGGCATCGCCGGCTACGCGCTCACCCTGTCGCGCTCGATCATCGTGCCCTTCCTCACCTTCTCCGATCGCCGCGACCTGCGCGAGACGGGCTTCAAGGCCTGGATCGCGCGCGGCGAGACGGCCGGCCCGACCGACAACCGGGAGATCATCCGCGAGACGCTGGCGCTGCGCGCCGAGAAGGCGAAGCTCCTCGGCTACGAATCCTATGCCGCCTACAAGCTCGACGACGCGATGGCGAAGACGCCCGGCGCGGTGCGCGCCCTTCTCCGGGAGGTCTGGGACAAGGCGGTGACGCGGGCCGGCAGCGATGCGACGGCGCTTTCCGGCCTCATCGCCGGCAGCGGCGGCAACGGGGTGCTGGAGCCCTGGGACTGGCGCTACTATGCCGAGAAGCGGCGCCGCGCCGAATTTTCGATCGACGAGGCGGCGCTGAAATCCTATTTCCAGCTCGACCGGATGATCGAGGCGGCCTTCGACGTCGCCGGCCGGCTGTTCGGCCTGTCCTTCGAGCGGCTGGCGGAGGCGAAGGCTTGGCGGCCGGAGGTGCGCATCTGGCGCGTGCGCGACCGGAACGGCCGCGAGATCGGCCTGTTCCTCGGCGACTATTTCGCCCGGTCCTCCAAGCGCTCCGGCGCCTGGATGAGCTCGCTGCGAGACCAGCACAAGCTCGATGGCGGCCAGACGCCGATCATCTACAACGTGATGAACTTCGCCAAGCCGCCGGAGGGCGAGCCCGCGCTTCTCTCGATGGACGATGCCCGCACGCTCTTCCACGAATTCGGCCACGCCCTGCACGGGCTTCTGTCGGACGTCACCTGGCCCTCGCTGTCCGGCACCTCCGTGTCGCGCGACTTCGTGGAACTGCCCTCGCAGCTCTTCGAGCACTGGCTGACCGTGCCCTCGGTGCTGGAGCGCCATGCGCTCCATGCCGAGACGGGCGAGCCGCTGCCGGTGGATCTCGCCGCCCGGCTGGAGCGGGCGCGCAGCTTCGACGCCGGCTTCGACACGGTGGAATACACGGCCTCGGCCCTGGTCGACCTCGCGCTGCATGAGAGCGCCGAGGCTCCCGGCGACCCCGCCGCGCGCGAGGCGGAAGTGCTGGCCGAGCTGAAGCTGCCGCCCGAAATCGTCATGCGCCACCGCTCGCCGCATTTCGCCCATATCTTCGCGGGCGAAGGCTATTCGGCCGGCTACTATTCCTACATGTGGTCGGAAGTGCTCGACGCCGACGCCTTCGAGGCCTTCACCGAAACGGGCGACCCCTTCGACGCGGCGACGGCGGCGCTCCTCCTCGCCAATGTCTATGCGGCGGGCGGCACGAAGGACCCGGCCGAGCTCTATAAGGCCTTCCGGGGCCGCATGCCGAGCCCGGAGGCGATGATCCGCAAGCGCGGCCTCGCGGCCTGACGCGATCCTCCACCGGCGGCGATCCAGCACTCGCCGCCGGCTGGACCTTCGTTCCCGTTTCGTTTACGTCTGTTCGCCGATCATTCCCCGGCTGGATGCGAACGGAGCGGGCGCCATGCAGGTCATTCTTCCCATCCTGTCGGCGGTGGCGCTCCTGGTCGGGCTCGCCGCTCTCGTCATGACGGTGCTCGTCCACCGGCGCCTTGCCCGCCTGTTCGAGGCGGTGCCAGACGGGGACGCGCTTCTCGCCGGCCAGGACGCGCTGCGCAGCGGGCTCGTCGCCCTCGGCGAGGCCTATCTGCGCGGCGAGCGGGCGCAGCGCGAGGAAGCGCGGGCGACGCGCCAGGAAAGCACCGACCAGGGCCGGGCGCTGCGCGAGGAAGTGGCGCATAACATCGACCGGCTGGCGGATAGCCTGTCGCGCCGGCTCGGCGAATTGACGCTGTCGCAGCAGGCGCAGTTCGAGGCCTTTGCCGGGCAGCTGCGCCAGAGCGCCGCCGATTCCGCCCATCGCCTGAAGGAAAGCCAGGAGGATTTCGGCACGCGCCTCGCGGCGATCGACGAGGCGAACCGCCAGGCGGGCGAGGCGCTGCGGGCCGGCGTCGAGACGCAGCTTGCGACGCTGCGCCAGGAGAACCAAGCCAAGCTGGAGGAGATGCGCCGCACCGTCGACGAGAAGCTGCAGGGCACCCTGGAACAGCGGCTCGGCGAAAGCTTCAAGCTCGTCTCGGAGCGGCTGGAAGCGGTGCACAAGGGGCTCGGCGAGATGCAGGCGCTGGCGACCGGCGTCGGCGACCTGAAGCGCGTCCTCACCAATGTGAAGTCGCGCGGCACCTGGGGCGAGGTGCAGCTCGGCGCGCTGCTCGAACAGATGCTGGCGCCCGGCCAGTTCGTTCTCAACGCCGCGACCGGCGGCAAGGGATCGGAGCGGGTCGAATATGCGATCCGCCTGCCCGGCCACGAGGAAGGGCGGGAAGTGCTCCTGCCGCTCGACGCCAAGTTCCCGATTGAGGATTACGAGCGGCTCCAGGCGGCGTCCGACGGCGGCGATGCCGGGGCGGTGGAGGCGGCGGCGCGGGCGCTGGAGGCGCGGGTGCGGGCCTCGGCCCGCGAGATCTCCGAGAAATACGTCAATCCGCCGGTGACGACCGATTTCGCCATTCTCTTCCTGCCGACGGAAGGGCTCTATGCCGAGATCATTCGCCGGCCGGGTCTCTGCGACGCGCTCCAGCGCGACTATCGCATCACCGTCGCCGGCCCGACGACGCTGACCGCCATCCTTTCCTCGCTGCAGATGGGCTTCAAGACGCTCGCGATCCAGAAGCGTTCCGGCGAGGTCTGGCAGGTGCTGGGCGGGGTGAAGGCCGAGTTCGGCAAGTTCGGGCCCGTCCTGGAGAAGGTGAAGAAGAAGCTCCAGGAGGCGAGCGACCAGATCGACCGGGTGGAGGTGAGAAAGCGCGCCATCGACCGCAAGCTGCGCGGCGTCGAGGCGCTGGAGATCGGCGCGACCGTGCCGGCTAGCCTCGCCGTGCCGCTTCTCGACGAGCCGGAAGAGGTCGAGGACGGGCCGGAGCCCTTCGTCGAGGCGGCGCAGTAGGACGGAGGCACCGGCGCCCCCGCATGGGTGCCCTGCCCCTCGCGCATCGCAAAGCGGGTGCGCGAGACTTTCGCGATTGCGAAAATTCGTGTAGGGACGGCCCGAATTCGCGGCGGAATGCGGTCTGAAGGCCCATGCGATCCGCCGGATACTCTCTCCGACCGGTGGATTCTTCATGAAGCTTCGCAACATCGCGATCATCGCGCACGTCGACCATGGCAAGACGACCCTTGTCGACAAGCTGCTCGCGCAGTCCGGCTCCTTCCGGGAGAACCAGCGCACCGAAGAACGCGCGATGGACTCCAACGATCTCGAGAAGGAGCGCGGCATCACCATCCTCGCCAAGGCGACCTCGGTCGTCTGGAAGGACACGCGCATCAACATCGTCGACACTCCCGGCCACGCCGATTTCGGCGGCGAGGTCGAGCGCATCCTGAACATGGTGGACGGCGCGGTGATCCTCGTCGACGCGTCCGAAGGCCCGATGCCGCAGACCAAGTTCGTGCTCGGCAAGGCGCTGAAGGTCGGCCTGAAGCCGATCGTCGCGATCAACAAGATCGACCGCCCGGACGAGCGCCACGAGGAAGTGCTGGACGAGATCTTCGACCTCTTCGTCGCGCTCGACGCCAACGAGGAGCAGCTCGACTTCCCGGTGCTCTACGGCTCGGGTCGCGGCGGCTGGATGGCGGAAGCGCCGGAAGGCCCGCAGGACCAGGGTCTCGCCCCGCTCTTCGACCTCATCCTGAAGCATGTTCCGGAGCCGGACACCGCCGGCAAGGACGAGCCCTTCAAGATGATCGGCACCATCCTCGAGGCCAATCCCTTCCTCGGCCGTCTCATCACCGGCCGCATCCAGTCCGGCTCGCTGAAGCCGAACCAGTCGGTGAAGGTGCTGGCGCAGGACGGCTCGCAGCTCGAATCCGGCCGCATCTCCAAGATCCTCGCCTTCCGGGGCCTGGAGCGCCAGCCGGTCGACTACGCGGAAGCGGGCGACATCGTCGCCATCGCCGGCCTGTCGAAGGGCACGGTCGCCGACACGTTCTGCGATCCCGCCGTCACCGAGGCGCTCGCCGCGCAGCCGATCGATCCGCCGACCGTCACGATGAGCTTCCTCGTCAACGATTCGCCGCTCGCCGGCACCGAGGGCGACAAGGTCACGAGCCGCGTCATCCGCGACCGTCTCCTGAAGGAGGCCGAGGGCAATGTCGCGCTGAAGATCGAGGAGTCGGAGGACAAGGACTCGTTCTACGTCTCCGGCCGCGGCGAATTGCAGCTCGCCGTCCTCATCGAGACCATGCGCCGCGAAGGCTTCGAGATCGGCGTCTCGCGTCCGCGCGTCGTGATGCAGAAGGACGAAGCCACCGGCGAGACGCTGGAGCCGATCGAAGAGGTCGTGATCGACGTCGACGAGGAGCATTCGGGCGTCGTCGTGCAGAAGATGAGCGAGCGCAAGGCTGAGATGAAGGAGCTGCGTCCCTCGGGCGGCGGCCGCCAGCGTCTCGTCTTCCTCGCCCCGACGCGCGGCCTCATCGGCTACCAGTCGGAGCTCCTGACGGACACGCGCGGCACCGCCGTGATGAACCGCCTGTTCCATTCCTACCAGCCTTACAAGGGCGCGCTGGCCGGCCGCATCAACGGCGTCCTCATCTCCAACGCCGCCGGCGAGGCCGTGGCCTATGCGCTCTTCAACCTGGAGGATCGCGGCCCGATGGTCATCGATCCGGGCGTGAAGGTCTATGAGGGCATGATCATCGGCATCCACAGCCGCGACAACGACCTCGAAGTGAACGTCCTGAAGGGCAAGCAGCTCACCAATATCCGCGCCGCCGGCAAGGACGAGGCGGTGAAGCTGACGACGCCGATCCGCATGACGCTCGACCGCGCCCTGTCCTGGATCCAGGACGACGAGCTGGTCGAGGTGACGCCGAAGTCGATCCGCCTGCGCAAGCTCTACCTCGACCCGCATGAGCGCAAGCGCTTCGAGAAGGCCCGCAGCGCCGCCTGAGGCGCGCAACAGCGGCATTCAGTCGGAGGCGGGGCCGCGAGGTCCCGCCTTTTTCATGTCCGCCCCTTGGCCCGCCCCTCCACCGGCCCGACATCTCGCCGAACACGATCGATCGGAGAGCGAGCATCATGGGTCTTCTGTCCGGGCTTCTCGGCCTTGCCAGCGATGTGGACGCCGAAGGCGTCCGCCGGGATCTCGAACCGGCACTGGTGCCGGACGAGAGCGTCGAGGTCGCCTTCGCCATCCTGCGCGATCTGGTGGTCTTCACCGACCGCCGGCTGATCTTCGTCGACAAGCAGGGAATGACGGGCAAGAAGCGCGCCTTCCATTCGATCCCCTATCGCTCGATCACCATGTTCACGGTGGAAACGGCCGGCAGCTTCGACACGGATGGCGAGCTGACGATCTTCGTGTCCGGCCAGCCGCAGCCGTTCAAGCGCGAGATCGCGCGCGGCGCCAATCTCGTCGGCATCCAGAAGGCGCTCGCGGCCGGCATCCTTGGCCGCAAGTGACGAAAAAGGGCGGGGCACCGGAGCGCCCCGCCCTTTCCATGTCTTCCGATGGCCGGATCAGGCCGCCTT
This sequence comes from Aureimonas endophytica, assembly GCF_014642635.1. Lineage (GTDB taxonomy): Bacteria > Pseudomonadota > Alphaproteobacteria > Rhizobiales > Rhizobiaceae > Plantimonas > Plantimonas endophytica. The sequence continues at coordinate 279,395 of NZ_BMIQ01000004.1, read as the reverse complement.
GCGGGCGTCCGAGCGGCTCTTCAGGAGGCTCGCCACCGTCGTGATCACGAGGATGCCGACGATCACCATCAGCGACTGGTCGATCTCGATATGCATCCAGGAGGGCACCGCGATCGGCTGGCCGCCATTGAGGAAGGGCAGCGTGTTGGCCTCCACCGCATGGACGATGAGCTTCACGCCGATGAAGGCGAGGATCAGCGACAGGCCGATGCCGAGATAGACGAGCCGGTCGAGCAGGCCGCCGATCAGGAAGTAGAGCTGCAACAGGCCGAGCAGCGCGAAGGCATTGGCGGTGAAGACGATATAGGGGGCGTCGGTGAGGCCGTAGATCGCGGGGATCGAATCCAGCGCGAAGAGCAGGTCCGTCATGCCGAGCGCCAGGATGACGATGAACATCGGCGTGAAGAAGCGCTTGCCGTTCTCGATGATGGTCAGCGCATTGCCCCGGAAGTCGTCGGTGGTCGGCAGATGGCGCTGGAACCATTTCACCAGACCGTTCGGCTCATAGGCCTCGTCGGTCGACTTGCCGTGCTTCAGGCTCTCGACGATCAGCTTCCAGGCGGTCCAGAGCAGGAAGAGGCCGAAGAGATAGAACACCCAGGAGAAGCGCTCGATCGCCGCCGCGCCGAGCGCGATGAAGATGCCACGCATGACCAGCGCGATGACGATGCCGATGAGCAGCGCCTTCTGCTGATAGGCGCGCGGCACCATGAAGCTCTTCATGATGATGACGAAGACGAAGAGATTGTCGACCGAGAGCGACTTCTCGGTGATGAAGCCGGCGAAATATTCGACGCCGTGGTCGCGATCCCAGAAATGCAAGACGCCGACGCCGAAGAGCATCGCCAGCGTCATGTAGAACGTGGACCAGAGCGCCGATTCCTTGAAGCTCGGCTCGTGCGGCTTCCTCACATGGGTGAGGAAGTCGAAGACGAAGAGCGCGGCGATGCCGCCGATCGTGGCGAGCCAGACCCAGAGCGGCACCACATCGGGCGAGATGCCCGTCAGCGCGGTCTCCGCCGCCGCCGTCGATACGGGTTGTTCCAAGACTCCCTCCTTCGCGCCGGATCGTCCCGATCCGCAATTCCATCAAGGTCCCCACACCGGCACCGGCCGGCAAGGGGCTGCCGTCGCCCGAGGAACCGATCCCTCGGGCGACGGCAGCCCCTCAGAAGGAGGCGATGGCGAAGGCGCGAGGTCGCGCGCTGGCGGCAAGGACAGACCAGCCAGCGCCCGCCAGACGGCGCGAAGGCAGGACACGAGCCGAGGAGCCGGCAACGGAGAGGAGAGGGAAGGCCGCGATCACGTCGGGTCTCCGATGTCGGCACGCGCTCGTCACGCGATCCGACATCACGGAAGGGCCGACACCTTCCGCCAGAGGGGCCCGGATCAGGGGTTCACTGGCGAAATGGTGTTGCACCACGAAAACTTCAAGCGGCCTCTCCTGAGAATTCGCAGACCGATCGCAGGTTTGCGTCTCGTGAACTACAGTTCACATATGTTCGAGCTTCGCCAGACCGCGAGCTTTCGGAAATGGCTGATCGGTCTTCGCGACCGGCAAGCCTACCGTCGCATCGTGCGACTCGAACGCGGCCAGTTCGGAGACGCCAAGTTTTTCGACGGCCTCGGTGAACTGCGGATCGACCATGGCCCGGGCTATCGGGTCTATTTCATGCGACGCGGCAAGATGCTGGTGATCCTTCTGTGCGGCGGCGACAAATCAAGTCAGGGCCGTGACATCGAGGCGGCCCGCCGGCTCGCGTCCCAATGGGAATCCGATCATGGCGATTGAAACCATCCCCTTCGATGCCGCCGAATTTCTCGATTCATCCGAGGCACAGGCGGAGTTTCTCGACGAAGCCTTTCGAGAAGGCGATCCCGCGGCCATCGCCCATGCCCTCGGCATCGTGGCGCGGGCGCGCGGAATGACCCTCGTCGCGAAAGAGGCCGGCGTCACCCGCGAAGCTCTCTACAAGGCTCTGAGCCCGGCGGGCGATCCGAAGCTTTCGACGCTTCTGGGGGTCGTCAAGGCCTTGGGACTGACGCTGCACACATCGTCCCTCGCCCACGAAGCGAAGGCTGGATGAGACGCGCGCGGGACGGCGCCGTCCCGCGCGACGATCCGTTCTTCCGTCTCAGGCGGCGCTGCGCAGCGGGTCGAGGGCGGCGCGGCGCGTCGCGCCGATCATGAGGGCGGCGCGGGCCGCCTCCCGGCCCTTCTCCACGAAATGCTCGCGGAAGATGCCGATATGATGCGGCGTTTCCTGGAAGTGATGCGGCGTCAGCGAGACCGAGAGCACCGGCACGCCGGTGTCGAGCCCGGCGCGCATCAGGCCGTCGACCACCGCCTGGGCGACGAAGTCGTGCCGGTAGATGCCGCCGTCGACGACGAGCGCCGCCGCCGCCACCGCCGCGTAGCGGCCGGTCGCGGCGAGATCGCGCGCCATCAGCGGCAGTTCGAAGGCGCCGGGCACGTCGAAGACGTCGACCTCGGCGGCGGGAATGATCTCGGTGAAGCCGACGAGCGCGCGCTCGACGATCTCCTTGTGCCAATTGGCCTTCACGAATGCATAGCGGGCGGATGCCACGGCGATCCCCTTCATGGGTTGACGACATGTCCGCCAAGGCGATCGCATGCGCGACCGGTCGCCGGTAGAGGCGCCCGTCACCCATGTTCTCTTCCATCCGGACTCTGACCGTCGGCCCAGGCATTCGACCTGGTCTGCCCGCCCCCGCCGAAGGCGAGGCCCGAGCTCGCGGGCTCGCGGCCGAGGCCGCCTACCGCCGGTGGGGACTTCCACCCCGCCCTGAGAACGCGAGAAGGCTAGCGGCGACGCGGCTGGAACGCAACCGCCTCCCTCACTCGCCGAGGGCGACCGGCTTCAGCCGGTCCCAGACATCGCCGGGGCCGGGATTGTCGGCCGGGCTGCGGCCGCCGAAATGGGCCATGATGCCCCAGACGGCGTTCAGCGCCGTCTGCACCGCGCCCTCCACCCAGGCCGGCGTCCAGGAGACGTCGTCGCCGGCGAGGAAGATGCCGCGCTCCGTCGCCGGCAGGTCCTTCTGCATGAAATGCGAATACATGCGGTGATTGTAGCGGTAATGGCCGGGCAGCGCTCCCTTGAAGGCGCCGAGGAAGTTGGGATCCGCCTCCCAGGACACGGTGATCGGATCGCCGACGATATGCGAGGCGATGTCGAGCGTCGGATAGACCTGTCTCAGTGCCGACAGCGCCAGCCGCACCCGCTGGTCCACCGGCAGCGGCAGCATCTTCAGCGCGTCCGACATCCAGGAATAGGTCAGGCAGATCACGCCCGGCTGGTCCGGGCCGTTGTCGAAGAGATAGGTGCCGCGCGTCAGCCGGTCGGTCAGCGTCATCGACATCGCGTCGCGGCCGGTCAGCGGGTCCTTGTCGCGCCAGAAGGGCCGGTCGACCATCACGAAGGTCTTGGAAGACTGCATGTAGCGCGTGCGGTCGAGCGCCATCCAGAGCTTGTGGCTGAACAGGCTCTCGTCGGTGGCGATGGACGTGGTGAGGAGCCAGCTCTGGCAGGTGGCGAGCACGGCGGCGAAGGCCTGGCGCCGGCCCCAGCGGTCCGTCACCTCGATGCGCCCGTCCGGCAGGCGCTTCAGCGCCGCGACGCCCGGGCGCGGCGCGCCCCGGTGCAGGCTGGCGAGCGAGGTGCCCTTCGGCCAATGCGCCATCCGTTCGGGCGTCGCGCGCCAGAGGCCGTGCGGCACCTGCCCGACGCCGCCGACGACGAGATGCTGGTCCGTGTCGAATTCGAGCGCGTTGACGCGCAGGATCTCCAGCATGGAATTCGGAAAGTCCGAATCCCAGCCGCCGGTGCCGAAGCCGACCTGGCCGAAGACCTCGCGATGGTGGAAGGACAGGCGCTGGAAGGCGTCGGAATTGGTGACGAAGTCGTAGAAGGTGCGCTCGTCCCAGAGATGCACGAGCGGCTCCCAGAGGGCGCGCACGGCCTCGGCATCGCGGGCGCGGATGGCGCGGCGCATGGCGGCGAAGGAGAAGGCCTCTTCCAGCGCCGCCTCGTAGGCCTCGGCCACCTCGGAAAAGAGCGGCGGCAGGTCGGCGAGCGTCTCGGCATAATAGGTCCGGCCCTCGAGATCGATCACCGTCGAGCCGGCCGCCGGGGTCAGTGGATTGGGAAAGGGCTTGGTCGCGAGGCCGAGCCCGTCGACATAATGGAAGAAAGCCGTGGAGGAGCGCGGGAAGCGCATGCCGCCGAGCTCGGCGACGATGCCCTCCGCGCCCTGGAAGGCCTGGCTGCGCAGCCGGCCGCCGAGCAGCCCCGCCTCGTAGAGCACCGGCTTCAGGCCGAGCCGCATCAGCTCGTAGCCCGCGACGATGCCGGAAATGCCGGCGCCGACGATCGCCACCTCCTCGCCATGGCGCTCGGGCGGCACGGCGCCGAGCCCGGCGGGATGGCGCAGCCAGCCCTCGAAGTCGAAGGGAAAGTCGGGGCCGAAGCCGACGCCGGGTTCCGGAAGCACGGTCATGGGCAAGGCTTACGATCCGGCGCGGCGCCGGGCAACGGCGTAAGAACCCGCCTCCGCCCCTTTCGACCGGGGCGCGTCACGCCCGGAAGGGCGCGGCCTCGGCGAGAAGGCGGCCGCGAGGCTCGGTCATGGATCGGTCCCGGCGAGCCGTCGCCGGGCGGTTCCGCCCTTTCCGGCGCTTGCGGCCGGCCGAGGCCGCGATCGTCCCGTTGTCGTCAGGCGGCCCGCGCATAGGCGGCCGGCGCCGCCTCAACGCGGAAGCGGTCGACCATGTCGCTGAGATTTCTCGCCTCGCCGATGAGCGCGCGCGTTGCGGCCGTCGTCTCCTCCACCATGGCCGCGTTCTGCTGGGTGACCTTGTCCATCTGGTCGACGGCCTCGTTGACCTCGGCGAGCCCGCTCGCCTGGTCGCGGGCGGAGGCGGCGATGCCGGACACGATCTCATTGATCCGCATGACGCGGCCGGCGATGCGGGTCAGCGCCTCGCCCGCCTGGTGGACCAGCGCGACGCCGTTCCCGACCTCGCGCGAGGCGGTGGAGATGAGGCCCTTGATCTCCTTCGAGGCCTCGGCCGAGCGCTGGGCCAGGGCGCGCACTTCCTGCGCGACGACCGCGAAGCCGCGTCCCGCCTCGCCGGCCCGCGCGGCTTCCACGCCGGCATTCAACGCGAGAAGGTTGGTCTGGAAGGCGATCTCGTCGATCACCCCGATGATGCGCTCGATCTTGCCGGACGAGGCCTCGATCTCGGCCATGGCGGCGACGGCGCTCGAAACGGTGCCGCCCGAGGCCTCGGCATCGGCCTTCGCCTCGCCGACGGCGGCCTGGGCGACGCGCGCGCTTTCGGAGGTCTGGCGCACGGCCTCGGTGATGCCGCTCAAGGTCGCCGCCGTCTCCTCCAGGCTCGCCGCCTGCGTCTCGGTGCGGCGCGACAGGTCGCCCGCCGCCTGACCGATCTCGCGCGAGCCGGACGCGATGCCCCCCGCCCCGGCCGCGACGCCGGCCACGGCCGCCTGCAGGGCGGCGATGGCGCTGTTGAAGTCCTGCCGCAGCGTCTCGTATTCGCCGGGCATCGTCTCGTCGAGCCGCATGGTCAGGTCGCCCTCGGCCAGGGCGTGCAGCCCGGCGCCGAGCTTGGCGGCGACGAAGGCGCGCTCGGCCGAGATGGCGCGGGCGGCGGCTTCCGCCTCGGCCCGGCGCCGGTCCTCCTCCTCGCGGCGGCGCGCGTCCTCGGCGCTGGCGGCGAGATCGCGCCGCTCGATCGCGGCGGTCTTGAACACCTGCATCGCGCCGGCCATCGCGCCGATCTCGTCGCGGCGGGCCGTGCCGGGGATCGCGACGGCGAGATCGCCCGCCGCCAGTTGGCGCATCGCGCCGGTCATGGCCCGGATCGGGCGCACGATGCCGCGACCGATGAGCAGCGCCACGGCGATGCCGAAGAACAGCGCGACGCCGGCGACGATCACCGTCGTCTGGCGCGAGCCCTCGGCGATCGCCCCGGCGGAGCGCTTGGTCTCTTCCATCCGCGCCGCCTCGGCCCCGCGCATGGCGCCGATCTCCGTGGCGAGCGCCGCGTCGAGCCGGGTCTGTTCGGCGACGGCCGCTTCGCGCTTCCCCACGGCGGCGCGCATGTTCTTCAGCGTCGCGAACAGCGTCGCCAGGTTCTTGCGCCCGTCGGTGACGAGCGGATGGTTGGCGATGTCGCCCATGCGGCGGAATTGATCGAACTTGCGCTCGGCGTCGCGCAGCGCCGCCTGCGCCTCCGCCGCGTCGTCGTCATTGCCGGAGGTGATGAAGCCGCGCATCAGCATGCGCGCCGTCAGCACCTTGTCCTGGATGGTGGCGATGGCCGAGACGTCGCCGAACTCGGCGCTCCGGCGCACCATGGCGGCGACCGTGTCGGACATGGCGCCGACCGAACTCGCGGCCACCGCCGCCGCCTTGTCCGCCGCGGCCTGCGATGTCTCGATGCCGATGCCGCTCTTCAGCGTGCGGTCGTAGCCCTCGACGATGCGGTCGCGCAGCGCCGTCCAGCCGGCGCGCCGCTCCGGGTCGGCCGCCGCGATCTGGCGCTCGACGCTCTGCTTCACCGCCTCGTAGCCCGCGTCGAGCTCGCGCAGATTGGCGACCGAATCGGCCGCCAGGAACCGGCCGATCGCCAGCCGCAGGTCCAGGAGGCGGCCGGTGAGGTCGTCGGCGCCTGCGGCGGCGTCCGCCTGCTGGCCGAAGCCGGCGAAGGCGTCCTTCATGAGATCGATGCGGCTGACCGAATGGGCGGCCATCGCGACGAGGATGAAGAGCACCGCGCCGAAGCCGAGCGACAGACGGGCGCCGATGCCGGAAAGGAGACGGTTCGCGTTCATGACGATCCGAACAGGGCTGGAAAGAGGAAGGGGACCGGCGTCACTGCGTCGGCTCGGCATAGTCTTCGAGGCTCTTCTGGGTCATCATCGCCTGCGGCGAGACGATCCAGGGCGGGATGGCCTGGCAGGCGAGGAGCCGCAGCCCGGTCTGCACGGCGAGCTCGCCTTCCTTCACCGGGAACTGGGCGGCCGTGCCCTTCATGGCGCGCGTCTTCAGCGCGGCGCGCGCCTCGGGAATCGCGTCGGTGCCGACGATGGCGACGTCGTTCAGGCGGCCGAGCGATTTCAGCGCGTCGACCGCGCCGAGCGCCATCGTGTCGTTATTGGCGTAGAGGCCCTGGATCTCGGGATGTTCGGCGACGAGGGCCAGCGTCGCGTCCCGCGCCTTTTCCCGGCTCCAGTCGGCCGCCCGGCTGCCGACGAGCGTCAGGCTCGGATAGAAGGCGAGCCCCTCGGCGAAGCCCTTCACGCGGTCGATGCGATAGGGCGAATCGACCGGCCCCTCGATCTCGGCGACGCTCGCGCCGGCGGGATAGAGCTCGTGCAGGAATTCCGCCGCCATCGCGCCGAGCCGCACGTGATCGGTGCCGATGAAGCTGCGCGCCCCCTCCGTCGCCATGTTGATCGCGACCGTCGGGATGCCCTTGGCATTGGCCTCGTCGAGGACCGGCTTCAGGTTGCCGGCGGTGATCGGCGTGACGAGGAGGACGTCCGGCGGATCGGCGAGGACCTGTTTCGCCACCTCGATCTGCTGCGGCTCGGACAGGCGGTCGGCGGGGGCCACGGCCTTCACGGCGATGCCGAGCCGCGCGCCTTCCGCCTCGATCCCGGCGATGATCTGGCGCCAGAAGGCATCTTCCGTCGACTGCGTGACATAGACGAAGCGCAGCGGCTTTTCCGGCTTGTCGACCTTGCCGAACAGCGTGTCGAGATCGGCGGAGCGCACCCGCGCCCCGACCGGAAACTTCTTGACCGGGCAGGACGCCGCCTCCGCCTGCGTCAGGCCGGCCGAAGCGGTCAGAAGGGCCAGGGCGAGAGCGCGGAGGACCATGGAGGGGCCGTTTTTTCGCTGGAGAAACAAGGAAGTCCCGGGACCCGAATCATGGGGAGCCAGCCATTAACGGCGCCCTAAGCGGCGCCTCGGCGGCGGGCGGCGCCGGAAACAGCCTTGCCGTTTCGTTAAGGCGCGGATTTTTCACCCACCGGGACGGATCGCGCCGGGCGGCTTCGTGGTTAAGGCGGAATGAAGACGGTGGCCGCCGATATCCGCTTCGCGGAGGACCGGGATGCCGCGGCACTTGCCGCCATCCATGCCGATGCCTGGCAGGGGGCCTATGCCGGCATCATTCCCTATCCGGCGCTCCGGGCGATGATCCGCCGCCGCGATCCGTCCTGGTGGCGGGAGGCGGTGCGGCGCCGCGCCGCGATCCTCCTCCTCGAATTCGACGGCGCGCCGGTCGGCTATGCGACGCTCGGGCGCAACCGGATGCCGGCGCTCGCGGTCGGCGGCGAGATCTACGAGATCTATCTCCTGCCGGCCTTCCAGGGGGTCGGCCTTGGCCGGCGCCTGTTCGGCGCGGCGCGCGGCCTCCTCGCCGAGCGCGGCCTCGCGGGGACGACGGTCTGGGCGCTGGCGGAGAACCGGAACGCCGTCGCCTTCTACCGGGGCCTCGGCGGCGTCAATGTCGCGGAAGGACGCGAGAGCTTCGGCAGCGTGGCGGTGAAGAAGCTCGCCTTCCTTTGGAGATGAAATCCCGGCCTTCCGAGCGAAGCCAAGCAACGGCCGCGTGGATTTACCGAGAATCCGCAAGGCTCGACATTGCGATTGCCGCCATCGTCACTTCCGGCTAAGCCAGCCCATCTGGAGCAACCGGACGAACCAAGATGCGCATCGACGCGATCCCCCGGGGCAAGAACCCGCCGGACGACATCAACGTCATCATCGAAGTGCCGATCGGCGGCCATCCGATCAAGTACGAGATGGACAAGGAAGCCGGTGCGCTGTTCGTCGACCGCTTTCTCTATACTCCGATGACCTATCCGGGAAATTACGGCTTCGTGCCGCACACGCTCTCGGACGACGGCGACCCGATCGACGTGCTGGTCGTCAACACGCGCCCGCTCTTTCCCGGCTGCGTCATCAACTGCCGCCCGATCGGCGTCCTCGTGATGGAGGACAACAAGGGCAAGGACGAGAAGGTGATCGCCGTCCCCTCGCCCGAGCTGACGCGCCGCTACGAAAAGGTGACGAATTACGACCAGCTGCCGGAGATCACGCTCCAGCAGATCGAGCACTTCTTCGAGCACTATAAGGATCTGGAGCCCGGCAAGTGGGTGAAGATCGGCGACTGGGGCAATGCCGAGATGGCGCGCGCCCTCATCGTCGAGGCCGTGGAACGCGCCGAGGCCGAGAAGGCCAAGGGCTGACGGCCGCCGTTCTTCGGCATGGAATCAGGGCGCCTTCGGGCGCCCTTTTCGTTTCGGGCGATGCGTTCGAAATCAGGCGGCGGTCGCGGCCCGCCGGAGCCGGTCGAGCGCCGCCGACAGGCGCTCCGGGCTCGCCTCGGCGGCGACCGTCTTCAGGCGGCCTTTCGCCCCGGCTTCCAGGCTGAGCGCGGTTTTCGGCAGATCCATCGCCGCCGCGAGGCATTTGAGGAGCGCCGCATTGGCCTCGCCCTCGCTCGGCGGCGCCCGCACCTTGACGAGAAGCGCCTCCTCCTCGCCGAAGGTGGCGAGCCCCGCGACCCGGTCAAGCGCCGACTTGGGCGTCAGCCGCAGGCGGACGAGAAGGCGCCCGCCGCGTAGCTCGGCGAAGGGCTTCGCCAGCGTCAGAGCCCGGCGCGATAGACGGCCGGAATCAGATAGATCGCGATGACCTGCTGCAGGAAGAAGATCAGCAGGAGCACGACGAGCGGCGACAGGTCGATGCCGCCGAGATCGGGCAGGAAGCGCCGGATCGGCCGATAGAGCGGCTCGGTGGCGCGATAAAGGAAATTGCCGATCGCGTCGACGAACTGGTTGCGCGAGTTCACGACGTTGAAGGCGTAGAGCCAGGACAGGATCGCCGACAGGATCACCAGCCACCAGACGATGTCGAGGACGAGGAGAACGACTTGGAGGACGGCGAGCATGGAGGTCTTTCGGCCTTCTTCGGGTCGCCGTCATGTAGCGAGCGCCGCCCGCGCCCGCAAGCGCCGGCCGGCGCGGCGCGCGCCCGCTCCCTGCCCGGCCCGCCCGCGAGGCGGCCAGTCCCGGAAACGACATTCCCCCGTCATTCGCCCGCAAGACGCGCTTGACAGGGGGGGCCTCGCCGCCCTAGAAGCTCCCTCGCACCGCAGGGTGCACCGGTGGACGGGGCTGTAGCTCAGTTGGGAGAGCGCGTCGTTCGCAATGACGAGGTCAGCGGTTCGATCCCGCTCAGCTCCACCAGGTTTTCCTTCACATCATCGGATCGTCGAAGCGCTTCGCGGCATGGCGAAGCGTCGGAGCGGATCGTCGCGCGGCGGAAGACGCGGTCGTGCGCGCCGCCGGCTTGACGCGCCCGCAAGCTCGGCCCAGAGGTTCGGGCTTGGACCGGGGTCGAGGATCGCCTCGCCTTCCGCGCGCCCGCCGATCCCGGCGGAAGCCGGGTCGGGCGGCGCGGCGTGAACGTCGTCCGGACGGGCGACGGAGGATGGAAAGGGCGGCGATCGGACCATCGGAGGGCAGGCTTTCCACCGCGCCGACGCGAGCGCGGCCGGCGCCGGCCCCTCGCATGGTTCCGGCGCCGGCGGAGCGAGATCGATGCGGAAATTCCTTCTGGTCGCGGCGGTGCTGGGGCTCGTCGCGATCGGCTATACGGCCTGGCCCTTCGTCGGCCTCGCCCAGCTTGCCCAGGCAGTGCGCGCCGGGGACGTCGCCGAGGCGGCGAGCCGGATCGACGCCACGGCCGTGCGCCGCTCGCTCCTGCGCCAGATCCTCGATGACGGCACGCGCGGCGGCGCGATCGACCGCAAGCTCGGCCAGCTCGGACGCAGCCTCGTCGTCGGCCTCGCCCAGTCGGCGCTCGACCAGGAATTCGCCCGCGTCCTCGACGACGCGGCGCTGCGGGCGCTGATCGCCGACGGGCGCCTGCCGGCGGCGCTCGAAGACGCGCTGCGCCGCGAGGCGCCGCAAGGCGCTCCGGGCGAGGGCAGCTTCAGCCTGCCCAGCCTGCCGAACAATCCCTTCCGCCATATCCGGGACTGGCGGTTCCGCTCGCCGAACACCTTCGTCGTCACGATCGGCGAGGACGACCGGCGCGAGAACTGGACGACGCTCCGCCTGCGCCTCACGCGCTGGACCTGGCGGCTCAACGCCGTCGAGCTCCCCTCCGCCCTCACCGCAAGGTTGCGGCCCATCGTCGAGGAGAGGCTGCATCAGGTGGGCCTCTGAAAACCTATCCCCCGAAGCGAACAGCGGAAGTTGATTTGAGCGACTGAACATTCCGTGGAAAGACGTACCGAGGGCCGATCGGAACGTCTCGCCTCCGCGACGGATTTCAGATACGACCTCTGATTGCCGAAAGGGAGGTCGACAATGCCGAGAACGGCTGGGGCGCCGTGATCTTTCGCGACCGAACCGAAAGGCGGGCGCTGGAGCGTGTCCTGCGCGAAAGCGATGCCCGCGCCCGCGCGCTGCTCGAAGGCCTGGCGCAGGCGACCTGGGAAACCGATGCCGAGGGCGTCGCCATCGCCGACAGTCCGAGCTGGCGCGCCTATACCGGCCAGCCGCTCGAGGAATGGCTCGGCCATGGCTGGATCGAGGCGGTGCATCCCGCCGACCGGGCCCATGCCGAGCGGGAATGGCGCGGCGCCCTCGCCGCCCAGCGCATCTTCAACGCCGAATTCCGCATCCGCTCGCCGGAAGGGCGCCACCGCTGGACGAATGTCCGCGCCATGCCGCTCCTCGACGAGCGGGGGGCGATCCGCAAATGGATCGGCCTCAACATGGATATCGACGCGCGCAAGACGGCCGAGGAGCGCATCCGGCGCAAGAACGCGGTGCTGGAGGGGATCAACCGCATCTTCCGCGAAGCGCTGAGCGCCCGCTCGGAGGAGGAGCTCGGCCAGCTCTGCCTGGAGATCGCCGAGGGAGTGACCGGCGCCGCCTTCAGCTTCATGGCGGAGGTCAACGGCGTGACCGGCCGGCTCGACGAGCTCTCGATCAGCCCCGGCGGCTGGGCCGCCTTCAGCATGGAGGATCCGGCCTATCCGCGCGGCAGGGCGCCGACGGGCCTTCCCGTCCACGGCATCTATGGCCGGGTGCTGAAGGAGGGGCGCGGCCGGATCGTCAACGATCCGGCGCATGATCCGGACCGGGTGGGCGTGCCGAAGGGTCATCCGCCGCTGCGCGCCTTTCTCGGCGTGCCCCTCCTGCATCAGGGCCGTACCGTCGGGATGATCGGCCTCGGCAACCGTCCCGGCGGCTTTCGGCCGGAGGATCTCGAAAGCGCCGAGGCCCTGGCGCCGGCGATCTGGCAGGCGCTGCTCGGCAAGCGGACGGCCGACGCGCTGCGCCGCAGCGAGGAACGGCTGCGCCTGTTCGGCGAGGCCTCCTCCGACATTCTCTGGATCCGCGACGCCGAAACGCTGCATCTGCACTATCTCACCCCGGCCTGCGAGGAGATCTACGGCATCACTCTCGCCGAGGCGCTCGCCGGCGACAATCACCGCCGCTGGCTCGACTTCGTCGTGCCGGCGGATCGTGCCCATGTCCTGGAAGCCCTGCGCCGCGTGCGCGAGGGCGCGCATGTCACCTTCGAATACCGGCTCCGGCGGGCGGCGGACGGCTCGCTGCGCTGGCTGCGCAGCACCGCCTTTCCCATCGCCGGCGAGGCGGGCGAGGTGCGGCTGATCGGCGGCATCGGGCGCGACATGACGAAGCGCCAGGAAACGGAACTGCGCCTGCGCAGCCTGATCGAGGGCATCCCGCAGCTCGTCTGGCGCACCGACGACGGCGGACGCTGGACCTGGGCCAGCCCGCAATGGACCAGCTATACCGGTCTTTCCGAGGCCGAGAGCGCCGGCCATGGCTGGCTGGCGGCGCTGCATCCGGAGGACCGGGAGCCCGCCCTCGCCTTCTGGCGCAGCGCGCCGGATTCCGGGCGGCTGGAGATGAACGGCCGGCTCCGGCGCGGCTCGGACGGCAGCTTCCGCTGGTTCCAGTCGCGCGCGACGGCGGTGCGCGACGCGCATGGGGCGATCCTGGAATGGCTCGGCACCTCGACCGATGTCGAGGATCTCCGGCAATTGCAGGAGCATCAGAGCGTCCTCATCCACGAGGTGCAGCATCGCACGCGCAATCTCATCGGCGTGGTGCGCTCGCTGGTCGACCGGACGCTGGAGGGCGCGGTCTCGCTGGAGGATTTCCACGCCCGCATCCGCGACCGCCTGGGAGCGCTCGCCCGCGTCAACAGCCTGCTGTCGCGGCTGGACGAGGGCGACAAGATCGCCTTCGACGAACTGCTCCAGGCCGAGCTCGCGGCCCACGGCGCGGTGCAGGACGGCGCGGGCCGGCAGCTGACGCTGGAAGGGCCGCCCGGCGTGCGCCTGCGCTCGACCACGGTGCAGATCTTCGCCCTCGCCCTGCACGAGCTCGCCACCAATGCGGTGAAATACGGGGCGCTCGCCACCGGCACCGGCCATCTCGCCATCCGCTGGCGCGTCGCGGTCGAAGACCGGCAGAAGCGGCTCGTCGTCGACTGGCGCGAGACCGGCGTCGCGGACATGCCGAGCGCCGGCGCCGCGCCCCAGGGCGGCGGCTTCGGACGCCAGCTGATCGAAAAGGCCCTGCCCTACCAGTTGAAAGCGCGGACCAGCTACGCACTTCAACCGGACGGCGTGCATTGCGTCCTCGACCTGCCGGTGGCCGCCGACCGCAAGGAGACGAAGGATGTCTGAGGTGAGCGGGCGTTCCATCCTCGTCGTGGAGGACGAGTACATGCTGGCCGAGGAGCTGGAGCGCGGCCTGGAACAGGCCGGCGCCGTCCCGGTCGGCCCCGCCCCGAATGTCGAGGAGGCCCTGTCGCTGATCGAGAGCCGGGTGCTCGACGGCGCCATCCTCGACGTCAATCTCGGCGACGAGAAGGCCTATTCCGTCGCCGACCGGCTGCGCCAGCTCGCCGTGCCCTTCGTCTTCGCCACCGGCTACGACGCGCTCGCCGTGCCCTCCTCCTATGACGACGTGCCCCGGCTCGAAAAGCCCGTCGATCTCTCGCAGGTCATGCGCTCGCTCTTCGGCTGAGCCTTCCGTCTTCACCCCGCCCCAATCATCCCCCCTCGTCATCGGCGGGAACGCGTCGCGTCGCGCTTGCGATCCGCTTTCGTTTTCGGCATCGTTCGCGCGTCAGGAGAAGACGCATGCTGTCCGAACGCCAGTCGCAGATCCTCGAACGCGCCAAGCGCTTCGGCCGGGTGACGGTCGAGGACCTCGCCGAGACCTATAGCGTCTCGCTGCAGACCATCCGCAAGGATCTCAACGATCTCTGCAACGCGCGGCTGCTCGCCCGCGTCCATGGCGGGGCGGTCCTCTCCTCCAGCGTCGAGAATGTCGGCTACGACGCGCGCCGGCTGATCGCGGCGGAGGAGAAGGCGGCGATCGGGCGGGCGGCGGCCGAGCTCATTCCCGACCGCGCCTCGCTCTTCATCAATATCGGCACGACGACGGAAGCCGTCGCCCAGGCGTTGTTGCGCAAGTCCGGGCTGATGGTGATCACCAACAACATCAACGTCGCCTCGCTGATGCGGCCCTATCCCGAGATCGAGATCGTCATCGCCGGCGGCGTCGTGCGGCGCTCGGACGGCGGCATCGTCGGCGAGGCCGCCGTCGACTTCATCCGCCAGTTCAAGGTCGACTTCGCCGTGATCGGCGTCTCGGCGATCGATGCCGACGGCTCGCTCCTCGACTACGACTATCGCGAGGTGCGCGTCGCGCAGGCCATCATCTCCAATGCCCGCCATGTCGTCCTCGCCTCGGACGGCTCGAAATTCGACCGCTCGGCGCCGGTGCGCGTCGGCCATCTGTCGCAGATCCACACCTTCGTCACCGACAGCGCCCGGCCCGGCATTCGCGCGGTCTGCAAGAGCCATGGCGTGCGCCTGATCGAGACGGCGAGCGAGCCGGCCAGCGCGCCGGACGAACCGGTGGAGACGGCGCGGATCTCGGCCGACGATTTCGTTTGATCTTCGCTTCGCTTTCGGTATAGCCTCATCGATATTCGCTCACGCATCAAAAATGGTGCAATGCGAAAGGGAGGCGAACGGGCGGCATGGAGGATTTCGACATTTTCGTCATCGGCGGCGGCGTCAACGGCTGCGGCATCGCGCGCGATGCCGCCGGTCGCGGCTATCGCGTCGGCCTGGCGGAGATGAACGACCTCGCCTCCGGCACCTCGTCCTGGTCGACCAAGCTGATCCATGGCGGGCTGCGCTATCTCGAACATTACGAATTCCGCCTGGTGCGCGAGGCGCTGATGGAGCGCGAGGTGCTCTGGGCCATCGCGCCGCATATCGTGCGGCCGCTGCGCTTCGTCCTGCCCTATCACCAGGGCCTGCGCCCGGCCTGGCTCCTGCGGCTCGGCCTTTTCCTCTACGACCATATCGGCGGGCGCCGGAAGCTGCCGGGCACCCGCACGGTCGATCTGTCCGGCCCGCTCGGCGCGCCGCTGAAGCCGGTCTTCAAGCGCGGCTTCGAATATTCCGACGCGCGGGTCGACGACGTGCGCCTCGTCGTCCTCAACGCCCGCGACGCCAAGGCGCGCGGCGCGACGATCATGACCGGCACGGAAGTGGTGGAGGCGCGGCGCGAGGGCGGGCTCTGGCGCATCCGCCTGCGCGAGCGCCAGGGCGGCGCCGAGCGCGGCGTCACCGCGCGCTTCCTCGTCAACAGCGCCGGCCCCTGGGTCGACAACGTCATCCGCCGGGCGCTCGGCCGCAACGAGGCGAAGAACATCCGCCTCGTGCAGGGCTCGCATATCGTGACGCGGAAGCTCTTCGACCACGACCGCGCCTATATCTTCCAGAACGCCGACAACCGCATCATCTTCGCGATCCCCTACGAGGAGGATTTCACCCTCGTCGGCACGACCGACCGCGACTATGCGGGCGACCCGTCCGAAGTGGCGATCACGCCGGAGGAGACGGACTATCTCCTCGCCGCCGCCTCGGACTATTTCGAGCGCCCGGTGCGGCGCGAGGACGTCGCCTGGAGCTTCTCGGGCGTGCGCCCGCTCTTCGACGACGGCGCCTCCAAGGCGCAGGAGGCGACGCGCGACTACGTGCTGAAGCTCGACGGCGATCCGGCGCGCGGCGAGGCCGCCGTGCTCAACGCCTTCGGCGGCAAAATCACCACCTATCGCAAGCTCGCCGAGGAGGCGCTGGAGCGGATCGGCGAGCGGATCGGCCGGCGCGGTGCGTCCTGGACCGGCGGCGCGCCGCTGCCGGGCGGCGATTTTCCGATCGACGGCGTCGCGGCGCTGGAGGGCGAGCTCGCCCGCGCCGCGCCGATGCTCAACGGCCGCACGGTGCGGCGCATGATCCGCGCCTATGGCCGCGACGCGCTCGCCATCGCGGCGGCGGGGCTCGGCCGCGATCTCGGTCACGGCCTCTTCGAGGGCGAGGTGCGCTGGCTGGTGGCGGAGGAATGGGCGCGCGGCGCCGAGGACATCCTCTGGCGCCGCTCGAAGCTCGGCCTGCGCTTCTCCGACGAGGAGGCGCGGGCGCTGGACGCCTATGTGGAAGGCATCACCATGACGCGGAGAACGGCCGCGGCCTGAGGACGGAAGGACGGCGCCGGGAAGCCGGCGCGCCGCCGAGGGCGAAATCCGTTGGGAGCCTGGGAGGGTTCGTTGCTGGAACTGATCGACGTCACCCGTGTGGTCGGCGCTGAAACCCATATCGACCGCGTGTCGCTGCGCCTGGAGCGCGGCTCGCTGAACGTGCTGCTCGGGCCGACGCTCGCCGGCAAGACCAGCCTGATGCGCCTGATGGCGGGCCTCGACCGGCCGAGCTCCGGCCGCATCGTCGCGAATGGCGAGGACGTGACGGGCGTTTCCGTGCGCCGGCGCAATGTCGCGATGGTCTATCAGCAGTTCATCAACTATCCGGCGCTGACGGTCTACGAGAACATCGCCTCGCCGCTGCGCGTCGCCGGGCGCTCCGCCGCCGAGATCGAGGCGGCCGTCGAGCGCGCGGCGCGGCTCCTGAAGCTCGAACCCTATCTGAAGCGCCTGCCGCTCAATCTCTCCGGCGGCCAGCAGCAGCGCACCGCCCTGGCGCGCGCCCTCGTCAAGGGCGCCGATCTCGTGCTTCTCGACGAGCCGCTCGCCAATCTCGACTACAAGCTGCGCGAGGAACTGCGCGAGGAGCTGCCCCGCATCTTCGCCGAGACGGGCGCCGTCTTCGTCTATGCGACCACCGAGCCGACCGAGGCCCTGCTTCTCGGCGGCAACACCGCCACGCTTTCGGAAGGGCGCGTCACGCAATTCGGTCCGACCGCCGCGATCTACCGCCATCCCGCCGATCTCCGGACGGCGCTGACCTTTTCCGATCCGCCGCTCAACGTCGTGGAGCTCACCAAGACGCGCGGCGAATTCGTCTCCGGCCTCGGCTTCGCGACGCCGGCCGCCGGCACGCAGGCGCGCCTGCCGGACGGCGCCTATCGCGCCGGCATCCGCCCGCATCACCTGTCGCTGGCCGAGCGCCCGGGCGCGGCGCGGCTGCGCGGCACCGTCGTCATCGCCGAGGTGACGGGCTCGGAGACCTTCATCCATGCCGAGGTCGCCGGCCAGCGGCTCGTCGCGCTGGTGCCGGGCGTGCAGCGCGTCCAGCCGGGCGATCCCGTGACTCTGTCCTTCGATCCCGCCGCGATGCTCGTCTTCGACGCCGACGGGCGCGCGGTCGAGACGTCCCCCCGTCTCGCGGCCTGAGGAGAAACCGATGGCCCGCATCCGTCTCGATCATATCCGCCACGCCTATACGCCGGAGCTGGCGCGCGCCGGCACCTATGCCCTGCGCGAGGTCGACCACACCTTCGAGGACGGGGGGGCCTATGCGCTGCTCGGGCCGTCCGGCTGCGGCAAGACCACGCTCCTCAACATCATTTCCGGCCTCCTGACCCCGTCCGAGGGCGAGATCCGCTTCGGCGACCGGGATGTGACGACGCTCTCGCCGGAAGAGCGCAACATCGCCCAGGTCTTCCAGTTTCCGGTGATCTACGACACGATGACGGTGGCGGAGAATCTCGCCTTCCCGCTGCGGAATCGTAAGGTGCCGAAGGCGGAGATCGAGACCCGCGTCGCCGACATGCTGCGCCGCCTCGGCCTGGAGGCCAAGGCGAAGCGCAAGGCGCAGGGGCTGACCGCCGACGAGAAGCAGAAGATCTCGCTCGGGCGCGGCCTCGTGCGCTCCGACGTCAACGCCATCCTGTTCGACGAGCCGCTCACCGTCATCGACCCGCATATGAAATGGCAGCTCCGCTCGGAGCTGAAGGAGCTGCACCGCCAGTTCCGCATGACCATGGTCTATGTGACGCACGATCAGACCGAGGCGCTGACCTTCGCCGAGAAGGTGGTGGTGATGACCGAGGGCCAGGTCGTGCAGATCGGCACGCCTGAGGAACTGTTCGAGCGGCCGCGCCATACCTTCGTCGGCTATTTCATCGGCTCGCCCGGCATGAACGTCCTTGCCTGCGAGCTCGACGGCGCCGAGGCCGTCCTGGCCGGCGCCCGCGTGCCGCTGCCCGCCGGCCTGTCGCCGGCGCGGGGCGGCGCGCGCACCGAGCTCGGCATCCGGCCGGAATTCGTCCGCCTCGTACCGCGCGGCCAGGGCATTCCGGTGCGGATCGCGCGGGTGGAGGATGTCGGCTCCGAGCGCATCGTGCGCGCCGAGCTGAACGGCCAGAAGATCGTCTCCGTCCTGCCGGAAGGCGAGGCGCTGCCGGCGGAGGCCGATGTCGTCTTCGCGCCGGGCGCGCTCAATCTCTACGCCGATTCCTGGCTGGTCGAGGGAAGGGCCTGACATGAACAAGACGCATGACAACCGCGCCTGGTTCATGGTCCTGCCGGTCCTGGTGCTCGTCGCCTTCTCGGCGGTGATCCCGCTGATGACGGTGGTGAACTATTCCGTCCAGGATTCCTTCGGCAACAACAAGTTCTTCTGGGCCGGCACGGAATGGTTCGGCGAGATCCTCACCTCGCCGCGCTTCCACGACGCGCTCTGGCGCAATCTCCTCTTCTCCGCGATCATCCTCGCCATCGAGGTGCCGCTCGGCATTCTCGTCGCCCTCGCCATGCCGAAGAAGGGCATCTGGGTGCCGGTCTGCCTCGTCCTGATGGCGCTGCCGCTGCTCATTCCCTGGAACGTCGTCGGCACGATCTGGCAGGTCTTCGGCCGCACCGATATCGGCCTTCTCGGCCATACGCTGGCGAGCCTCGGCATTCCCTACAACTATGTCCAGAATTCCTTCGACGCCTGGGCGACGCTGATCGTCATGGACGTCTGGCACTGGACGAGCCTCGTCGTGCTGCTTTGCTATGCCGGCCTCGTCTCGATCCCCGACGCCTATTACCAGGCGGCCAAGATCGACGGCGCCTCGCGCCTCGCCGTCTTCCGCTACATCCAGCTGCCGAAGATGGGCCGCGTGCTTTTGATCGCCGTGCTGCTGCGCTTCATGGACTCGTTCATGATCTATACCGAGCCCTTCGTCGTCACCGGCGGCGGCCCCGGCAATTCCACCACCTTCCTGTCGATCGACCTCGTGAAGATGGCCGTCGGCCAGTTCGATCTCGGCCCGGCGGCGGCGATGAGCCTGATCTACTTCCTGATCATCCTGCTCCTGTCCTGGGTCTTCTACACCGTGATGACCAATGCCGGCACCGACCGCCCGGCGCCGAAGGGAGACGCCTGAGATGAGCGCCACCGAGATCGGCACCGCCGCCGGAGCCCTGCCGCCGGCGCTCCATTCGGAAAGCGCGCTGAAGGCCCGCGCGCGCATGGCTTCCGGCCGGTTCCGGCCGAAGGCGCTCGTTCCGATCGTCTATATCCTCTTCCTGCTCCTGCCGATCTACTGGCTCGTCAACATGAGCTTCAAGACGAACCAGGAGATCATCGGCGCCTTCACCCTCGTCCCGGCCGAGCCGACGCTCGCCAACTACCGGACGATCTTCACCGATCCGTCCTGGTATTCGGGCTATGTCAACTCGATCATCTACGTGGTGATGAACATGGTGATCTCGGTGGCCGTCGCGCTGCCGGCCGCCTATGCCTTCTCGCGCTACCGCTTCCTCGGCGACAAGCACCTGTTCTTCTGGCTGCTCACCAACCGCATGGCGCCGCCGGCGGTCTTCGCCCTGCCCTTCTTCCAGCTCTATTCGGCCTTCGGCCTCATCGACACGCATATCGCGGTGGCGCTGGCGCATTGCCTGTTCAACGTGCCGCTCGCCGTCTGGATTCTCGAAGGCTTCATGTCGGGCGTGCCGAAGGAGATCGACGAGACCGCCTATATCGACGGCTATTCCTTTCCGCGCTTCTTCCTGAAGATCTTCACGCCGCTGATCGCGAGCGGCATCGGCGTCGCCGCCTTCTTCTGCTTCATGTTCTCCTGGGTGGAACTGCTCATCGCCCGCACGCTGACCGTGACGGCGGCCAAGCCCATCTCCGCCATCATGACGCGCACCGTCTCGGCCGCCGGCATGGACTGGGGCGTCCTCGCCGCCGCCGGCGTCCTGACCATCATCCCCGGCGCGATCGTCATCTGGTTCGTGCGCAACTACATCGCCAAGGGCTTCGCCCTGGGGAGGGTGTGATGGCGCGGATGCCGGGATTCACCACCAGGAGAAGCGCCCCGGCGCGGTGGGACGGGATGTCAGTCGACGATGTCCTCGATCCCGAGACCGAGGGCAGCCGCCAGCGCCCGCAGCGTCGAGAGGCGGGGGTCGATCTTGCCGCTCTCGATGTCGCTGACGGTCGCCGGCCGAAGCTTCGCCTTCGCCGCCAGCTCCGCCTGGCTGAGACCGACCGCCTTGCGCCAGGCGGCCAGCGGATGAAGCGTTCCGCTCCAGACCGCCTGGACCAGCTCGCTCGGCATGGCGGGGGCGCCGGCATCCTTGGACATGGCGTCGCGCGCCAGCGCGGCATCGCCGGCATCCTCGATCAGTTCGTCATATTCCGCGCGCGTCAGGACGATCAGAGGCTCGCCCTTCAAGGAAACCGCTTCGTTCATCGCACCGCCCTATCTCGCATAGGCCTCGCGCCGATGCGCGATCTTCACCACGACCACGTCGCCCGTCAGAATGAAGATGGCACGCCAATCTCCATGCCGCAGGCGATAGTGCTCCGTGCCGACCAGTTTCTTGACGTCGCCCTCCCCGGTCGCCGCGTAATGGCGCAGCTTGCGGTCCAGGGCGTGCCTGTCGCCGGCCGGCATCCGGTCGAGCGCGCGTCTCGCCGTCCGCTCATAGAGGACCTGCCTCACGGCATCCGCTCTGGCGTATCGCCAGCATACGGCATAGCGAATACTCCTTCAATCGTCTCCGAGACTCTCGACGGGCATCCGCGAAGCGGCACGCCGGAAAGATCCGGTGGACCGTATCAATCAACCGGGAGCTGTTGAATGCCCGACTTTTCCTGGATGGCCTGGACGCTGCCGACGGCCCTGTTCTTCGTCGCCATCGCGCTCCTCATCGCCCTGATGGGGCTTTGGGAATATGTCGCGCCGGGCGGCGGGCCGCGCTACGGGCTCCTGCGCTTCGAGACGACGCGCGGCGACCGCCTGTTCCTGTCGCTGCTCGGCTCGGCCTTCATCTGCCTCGGCTTCGTCGGGGTCGGCGGCGAGGATGCCAATCTCTGGTACGGGCTTCTCGCCTGCCTCGCCTACGCGCTTTTCGTCTTCCGCTTCGTCTGAAGGGTCCGGCCCGGCGCGGGACGGCGCCGGCGGATCGCGACAAGCGGCGCCACGGGTCCTCGCGTCTTCGGTCGATCGACGCGGAACGGCCCAGAACGATCGGCCAAGGTCTCTGGGAGGAGCAACATGAAACGACATTGGATGGCCTCGGCGGCGCTCGTCGCGCTGACGCTGGCGGCGGGCCCCGCCTTCGCCGACATGGATGCGGCGAAGAAGTTCCTCGATTCGGAGGTGAAGGATCTCTCCACCCTGCCGCGCGCCGATCAGGAGAAGGAGCTGCAATGGTTCATCGACGCGGCCAAGCCCTTCCAGGGCATGGAGATCAAGGTCGTCTCGGAAACGCTGACGACGCATGAATACGAGTCGAAGGTGCTGGCCCCGGCCTTCACCGCGATCACCGGCATCAAGGTGACGCACGACCTCATCGGCGAGGGCGACGTCATCGAGAAGCTCCAGACGCAGATGCAGTCGGGCGAGAACATCTACGACGCCTATGTCAACGATTCCGACCTCATCGGCACCCATTGGCGCTACCAGCAGGTGCGCAACCTGACCGACTGGATGGAAGGCGACGGCAAGGCGGTGACGAGCCCGACGCTCGACGTCGCCGACTTCATCGGCACGAGCTTCACCACCGCGCCGGACAAGAAGCTCTACCAGCTGCCCGACCAGCAGTTCGCCAATCTCTACTGGTTCCGCTACGACTGGTTCGCCGATCCGAAGAACAAGGCCGACTTCAAGGCGAAATACGGCTACGATCTCGGCGTGCCGGTCAACTGGTCGGCCTATGAGGACATCGCCGAATTCTTCACCGGCCGCGAGATCGGCGGCAAGAAGGTCTTCGGCCATATGGACTACGGCAAGAAGGACCCCTCGCTCGGCTGGCGCTTCACCGATGCCTGGCTCTCCATGGCCGGCAACGGCGACAAGGGCCTGCCGAACGGCCTGCCGGTGGACGAATGGGGCATCCGCGTCAACGACAAGTCGCAGCCGGTCGGCTCCTGCGTCGCCAGGGGCGGCGACACCAACGGCCCGGCCGCCGTCTATTCCATCGAGAAATATCTCGAATGGCTGAAGAAATACGCGCCCCCGACGGCCCAGGGCATGAACTTCTCCGAAAGCGGCCCGGTGCCGGCCCAGGGCGAGGTCGCCCAGCAGATCTTCTGGTACACCGCCTTCACGGCGGATGCCGTGAAGAAGGGCCTGCCGGTGGTGAACGAGGACGGCACGCCGAAATGGCGCATGGCCCCCTCGCCGCACGGCGTCTACTGGGTGGACGGCATGAAGCTCGGCTATCAGGACGTCGGCTCCTGGACGCTGATGAAGTCGACGCCGGTCGACCGCGCCAAGGCCGCCTGGCTCTATGCGCAGTTCGTCACCTCCAAGACCGTCGACGTGAAGAAGAGCCATGTCGGCCTGACCTTCGTCCGCGAGTCGACGATCCGCGACAAGAGCTTCACCGAACGGGCGAAGAATCTCGGCGGCCTCGTCGAGTTCTACCGCTCGCCGGCCCGCAAGCAGTGGTCGCCGACCGGCACGAACGTGCCCGACTATCCGAAGCTGGCGCAGCTCTGGTGGCAGGCCGTGGGCGACGCCGCCGCCGGCAACAAGACGCCGCAGGAGGCGATGGACACGCTCTGCGCCGACCAGGAAAAGGTCATGGCGCGCATCGAGCGCTCGGGCGTCCAGGGCGACAAGGGTCCGAAGCTCAACAAGGAGCACGACATGGACTACTGGGTCGCCGAGGCCAAGAAGGACGGCACCATCGCGCCCCAGCCCAAGAAGGCGAACGAGAAGGAGAAGCCGGTGACCGTCGACTATGACGAGCTGGTGAAGAGCTGGGCCGACGCCAACGGCTCGACCGGCTCCGTCACCCCGGTCGCCGCTCCGGCGAACTGAGCCGGCTCGGACGAGGAAGGGCCGGGATCGATCCCGGCCCTTCCTTATCGTGCCTATCAAGGGCGCGGCATCGCCGCCGCCTCCTTCTCCCGAGTCGGGAGAAGGTGCCGGCAGGCGGATGAGGGAGCGCGGGACACAGGCGTTTCCGCCCTGCGGCTCCCTCACCCGGTTCGCTGGCGCGAACCACCCTCTCCCGACTCGGGAGAGGGAGGGCGCGAGCCCGCCGCCGACAGTTTGCGAAACAGGAGTTCCCCATGGCCGGCTACGTCCTCGCGATCGATCAGGGCACGACATCCTCGCGCGCGATCGTCTTCGACGGCGCCTTCCGCATCGCCGGTGTCGGCCAGCAGGAATTTCCGCAGCTCTTCCCGCGTTCGGGATGGGTGGAGCACGATCCGGAGGCGATCTGGGCCTCCGTCGTCGACACCTGCCGCGCCGCGCTCGCCAAGGCCTCGCTCTCGGCCTCGGACATCGCGGCCATCGGCATCACCAACCAGCGCGAGACGGCGGTGATCTGGGACCGGGCGACCGGCGCGCCGATCCACAACGCCATCGTCTGGCAGGACCGCCGCACCGCCGATCTCTGCCGGCGCCTCGTGGAGGAGGGCGCGGCCGAGACCATCGCGGCGAAGACGGGCCTCGTGGTCGATCCCTATTTCTCGGCGACGAAGATCGCCTGGCTTCTCGACAACGTGCCGGGGGCGCGCCGCCGCGCGGAAGCCGGCGAGCTCGCCTTCGGCACCGTCGATTCCTTCCTGCTCTGGCGGCTCACCGGCGGGCGTGTCCATGCGACGGACGCGACCAATGCCTGCCGCACCATGCTCTTCGACATCGAGGCGAACGAATGGGACGAGGAGCTCCTGCGCCTTCTCGGCGTGCCGCGCGCCCTTCTGCCGGAGGTGAAGGACTGCGCCGCCGAGTTCGGCACGACCGATCCGGCGCTCTTCGGCACGCCGATCCCGATCCTCGGCATGGCCGGCGACCAGCACGCGGCGACGCTCGGCCAGGCCTGCTTCACGCCCGGCATGACGAAGTCCACCTATGGCACCGGCTGTTTCGCGGTGCTGAACACCGGCACGACGCGCTGCCATTCGAAGAACCGGCTGCTCTCGACCATCGCCTACCGGCTCGACGGCGTGACGACCTATGCGCTGGAAGGCTCGATCTTCATCGCCGGCGCCGCCGTGCAATGGCTGCGCGACGGGCTGAAGCTGATGGAGCGGGCGGAGCAGTCCGGCCCGATGGCGGCCTCCGCCGACGAGGCGCAGGACGTCGTCCTGGTGCCGGCCTTCGTCGGGCTCGGCGCGCCGCATTGGGACGCGGAGGCGCGCGGCGCGATCTACGGGCTGACACGCAACAGCGGCCCGAACGAATTCGCCCGCGCCGCGCTGGAGGCGGTCTGCTTCCAGACGGCCGACCTTCTCGACGCGATGCGCCGCGACTGGCGGGGCGAGGCCTCGATGGTGCTGCGCGTCGATGGTGGCATGGTCGCCTCGGACTGGACGATGCAGCGCCTCGCCGACATTCTCGCCGCGCCGGTGGACCGGCCGGTCGTCCTGGAAACGACGGCGCTCGGCGCCGCCTGGCTCGCCGGGCACAAGGCCGGCGTCTGGCCGGGTCGCGAGGGCTTCGCGGCGAGCTGGCACCTGGAGCGCCGCTTCGAGCCGCAGATGTCCCCCGTCGAGCGCGGGCGCAAGCTCGGCGCCTGGGCCGATGCGGTGCGGCGCACCCGCAGCACCCATTCCCCGCTCGGCTGAGGCCGCCCCGGCGTCACCAGGGCGAGAGATGGCCGAGCCCGGCATCGATCACCCGGACGCCCGGCCGCGCCAGGGTCTCCATCCCGGCATAGACCGTCTCGACCAGATCGCCGACGGGCGAAGCCTCGGGCTCGGGCGCATCCGCGACCGTCGCCGGGTCGAATTCGTCCATCGCGGCCGGCGGCGCCACGGGTTCGAGCGGCGCCGCCGGCACGCTGGCGAAACGGCCCGGAAGACGCGGGTCGCGCGATTCGCAGGCCGGCCGGCAGCGATCGAAATGGACGACCTTCGCGCGCGCTCCGGCCGGGGCGGCCTCGGCCGGGCGCGGCTTCGGCAGCGGCGCCGCCGCGACGGGCGCCGCGCTCCCCGGCGCCCTGTCCGAAGCCGGCAAGGGCGTCAGCGCGGCGACCTCGCGCGGGGCCGAGTCGGCGGCGGACGAGGCCTCGGAAGCGGGCGGGCCCGCCTCGGCTGGGACGGCGCGGACCGCCTCCGGCGGCGCGGCCGGCAGGCTCATCGGCGCCTCCCCATGTTCGGTGGCGGAGAGCACATGCAGGACCGTGAGCGCCAGGAGGGAGGCGGCGAGCCGCCGGCCGAGACGGCGCAGGAACACGGGGCGGGAAACGAAGGTCGGTCGCTCGTCGATTCGCATCGGGGGCCTCGGCTGTTGCGGACGCGGCAAGATGTGCCGGACGATCCGGCGCATTTCCCGACCCTCCCGTGGCAAAGCGGCGACGGAATGTAACCGGACATGCCGGCGAATCGCGGCAGGCCGGCAAAGGCGTCCGCGACATGGCCGCCACGTCATGTTTTGTTACAAGATCGGCGCTGCGGCGGGGTCGCGCCGCGCTCTATCTTGCGGCCCGTCAGGAGGGAGGCGGCATGGACAGGCGGGTGCGGGTTCTGGTGGTCGACGACGACAAGGAGATCCGCCAGCTTCTCGGGCGCTATCTCGCCGAGCAGGGCTTCGAGACGGACCTCGCCGGCAGCCGGGCGGAATGCGAGGCGCGCATCGCGGCCGCCCCGCCCGACATCGTCGTGCTCGACGTGATGCTGCCGGACGGCTCCGGTCTCGACATCTGCGGCGCGATCAAGGACCGCGCCCCCAATATCGCGGTTCTCCTCCTGACCGCGCTGAAGGAGGATGTCGACCGGATCATCGGCCTGGAGATCGGCGCCGACGACTATCTCGGCAAGCCCTTCAATCCGCGCGAGCTCGCCGCCCGCATCCGCGCCGTTTTGCGCCGGGGCGCCGCCCTCGCCAGCGCCGAGCCGGAGGCGGAGGCGACGGGCGCCCTGTTCCGCTTCGAGGGCTACGAGGCCGACACGCTGCGCCGCCGCGTCACCGACGCGGGCGGCGCTGAGATGGAGCTGACGGCGACGGAATTCGATCTCCTGCGCATATTTCTCGAACGGCCGGGCCGGGTCCTGTCGCGCGACACGCTGCTCAATCTCCTGCATGGCCGCGTCTCGATCGATCCGCTCGACCGGACGATCGACGTCGCCATGAGCCGGCTGCGACGCCGCTTCGGCGACAACGGCGCCTTCCGCCTGTTCAAGACGGTGCGCAACGGCGGCTACCAGTTCGCCGCGCCGGTCGAGCGCGGCGCGCCCCGGCCATGATCACGCTGCGCCTGCGCCTGGCGCTCGTCTTCGTCGCGGCGATCGTGACCGTGGTGGTGGTCGCCGTCTTCATGACCTTCCAGTTCGTGCGGGGTCCGCATGACGGAACGCTGGAACGCGCCCTCGTCGACGACGCGACGACCATCGCGCGGCTCCTCGACCATTCGCCGGACCGGGCGCGGGCGGCCGGCATCGCCGTCGTCCCGGCGCCCGATCCCCGCCTCGCCGACCGGGAATCGATGCGCGGCACCGTCTGGCGCGAGGACGTGATGGTGCTCGCCGGCCCGAAGGAGGAGCGGCGCCTGCTCATCCGTCTCACCGACCGGGAATGGGCCGAACTGCCCTATCCGACACGGCCGCCCTCGCCAATCCTCACCCTTTCCGCCTATCTCTCGATGGTGGTCGTCGGCACGACGGCGATCGCCTTTCTCGTCGCCGCCCGCCTCATGGGGCCGATGCGTCTTCTCGAAGGCGCGCTCGCCTCCATCCGGCCGGACGGCACGCTGCCGCGCGTGCCCGAGCGCGGGCCGCCGGAGGTGAGGGCGACGGCCCGGGTGCTGAACGCCCTGTCCGACCGGCTGAAGGCGGCGATGGAAAGCCGCATGCGCCTCATCGCCGCCGCCGGCCACGACCTGCGCACGCCGATGACGCGGTTGCGGCTCAGGGCCGAATTCCTGCCGGAGGGCGAACGCGCCACCTGGCTCGGCGATCTCGACGAGCTCGACCATATCGCCGACAGCGCCATCCGCCTGGTGCGCGAGGAAGCGGACGAGACGACCTTCGCCCTCTTGCCGCTCGGCGCCCTCGCGGCCTGCGTTGTGGCGGAGATCGGCGAGATCGGGCTGCCGGCGCGCTTCGAGGGCGGCCCGGAGGTCGCGGCCCATGCCCAGCCCCTCGCTTTGAAGCGGGCGCTGCGCAATCTGGTCGAGAACGCGGCGCGGCATGGCGGCGGCGCCGTCGTCCGCCTGGAGCGCCGCGACGACCGGGCGCTGGTGGTGATCGAGGATCGCGGTCCCGGCATTCCCGAGGCGCTGCTCGACCGCGTGTTCGAACCGTTCTTCCGGGTCGACGCCGCCCGGCGCAAGCTGCATCCCGGCGCCGGTCTCGGCCTCGCCATCGCCCATGAGATCGTCGAGCGCCATCGCGGCACGCTCGCCATCCGCAACCGGACCGAGGGGGGCCTGCGCCAGGAGATGAGCCTGCCTGCCGCCGGATGAGTGAGGCTCTGGAGCAGGTCCGTCGCCGGCATCGGGAAGGGAGCCTTCAACGGCGGCCGGCGGCGGCGCGGGGCGGCGTTCAGGCGCTTCGCCGCTCGTCCGCCTCCCGCGTCTTATCGGCGGCCGGGAGATAGGTGCCGCCGCGCAGGGCCGTCGCGCCGAAGCGTTCCGGCCGGCCGATCAGATAGCCCTGCACCGCGCCGCAGCCGAGATCGCGCAGCATCCGCATCTGTTCCGGCGTTTCCACGCCTTCGGCCAGCGTCGCGATCGCCATGTCGCGGCCCATCTGGGTGATCGCCTTCAGCACCGCCAGCGAATGGGGATCGTCCAGGGCGCGCGAGACGAAGCTGCGGTCGATCTTGATGCGGTCGAGCGGAAAGTCGCGGATATGCACGAGCGAGGAATAGCCGGTGCCGAAATCGTCCATCGCGACGCGGATGCCGAGGCTGCGCAGGTTCTCCAGCGCATGCGAGATCGCCTTGCCATCCTCCACCATGGCCGTTTCGGTCAGCTCGACCTCCAGGCGCTGGGCCGGCAGCCCGCTCGCGGCCAGCGCGGCGGTGATGTCGGCGAGCAGCAGCGGCGAGCGGAACTGCACGGGCGAGACGTTCACCGCCACATGGCGCTGGTCCGGCCAGGTCGCGGCCTCGCGGCAGGCCTCGCGCAGCACCCAGCGGCCGATCGGCACGATCTGGCCCGTTTCCTCGGCCATCGGCACGAATTCCGCCGGCGAGACCGGGCCGCGCGTCGGATGGTCCCAGCGGATCAGCGCCTCGTAGCCGATGATGCGCTCGTCCTCCAGCGACAGGACCGGCTGGTAGGCGAGATGGAACTCGCCGCGCTCGATCGCCCGATCGAGGTCCTTCTCCAGATGATGGCGCGCGGTGATCCGTTCCTGCAGCTGCGGCTCGTAGGCGGAGATCCGGTCGCCGACCTTGCGCTTGGCCTCGTAAAGGGCGAGTTCGGCGCGCTGCATCAGCTCCGCCGCGCCGGGCGCCTCCGTCACATGGCAGAGGCCGATGCCGCAGCCGAGGGCGAAGCTCGTTTCGCCGATCGCGAAGGGCCAGCTGAGCGCGCCGGCAAGGGCGGTGGCGAAGACGCGGCATTCGTCCGGGGCGCCGCGCGCCAGGACCGCCATCTCGTCGGCGCCGAGCCGCGCGATGAAGACATCGTCGCCGGCCGCCGCCCGCAGCCGCGCCGCGACCTCGATCAGGAGTTGGTCGCCGACCGCGTGGCCGAACATGTTGTTGACGTTCTGGAAGCGGTCGAGATCGATCAGGATCAGGGCCTGCGGCGCTCCGGAGGCGACCACCGCTTCGAGCTCCGCCTGCAGCGCGGCGCGGTTGGCGAGGCCGGTCAGCGGATCGATCAGCGTCAGCTGCTGCATCTGGCGGCGCGCCTGCCGGTCGGCCGTCACATCGTCGATGAGGTAGGCGATGCCGCCGCCGCGCAGCGGCCGCGTCTCGAACAGGATGATCCGCCCGTCGAAGGCCGTCCAGTCCGCCACCTGCACGCTCTTCGCCGCCAGGCGGGCCAGGATGGCGGCCTCGACACGGGCGCGCCAGGCCGCGTCCCAGCCGCAGGCGGCGCCGATGGCGTCCAGAAGGGCATCCAGCGACATTCCGGCCCGGAGCCGATCCTCGCCGAGACGGCAGAGTTCGCGATAGCGATCGTTGAAGAGTTCGAGCCGGCCGCTGCCGTCGAAGACGGCGAGGCCGTGCGACATGTTCTCGAGGGCGAGCGACAGGACGCCCGCATGCTCGCGCTCCTGCGTCTCGAAGCGCTTGAGGGCCACGAGGCTGAGCAGGGTGTTGACGAACAGGAAGCCCGGCGAGGCCGCGATCAGGAGACCGAGGATCAGGTCCTCCGGGATCGAGCGGTGTGCCCCGGCGAGGCTCTGGAGCGTCGTGCCGGAAATCGCGGTGAAATGCGCCCCGCAGACGGCGCAGGTGATGAGAAGGCAGGCGACCGGGCGGGAGCGGTGGCGCGGCGGCAGGCCGCGCGCCAGCATCATGAAGGCGGCGCCAACGACGCAGCCGGCGAGGCTGGCCGTGAGCGACTGCGTGCGCAGGCAGCCGCTGAGCGCCGCCATGCCGGTCGCATGCATCGCGCCGATGCCGAGCCCGGCGAGCCCGGCGAGCACGAGCCGCGCCCCCGCCCGCGACACGGTTGCCGACACCGCCAGGGGCAGGCCGACGGCCAGCACCGCGATGGTGGCGGAGGCGAAGGTGATGGCGGGATCGTATTCGACGGCGACATCCGGCCGGTAGCCCAGCATCGCGACGAAATGCGTCGTCCAGACGCCGAGTCCCGCGACCATGGCCGTCGCGACCAGGCGGTAGGGTTGGCGGCGAGGCCAAGCCTCCTCCATCTGGGTGAGGAGCGAGGCGAGGAACCAGCCGGTCGTCAGGCAAATCACGGCGGCCCCGGCGACGAAGCTCGGCGAATGCGCGACAGCGAGGGTGAACAGCGTCTCCATGCCTCTCCCTGCTACCAGGGGAGGCGTGAAAATTCCTTCAATCGAAAGTGGAGATGCACGGCACCGGGCTTGATTTCGCCATGATTGCCGTGAGCCCGTTCCCTCTGAAGAATCAGGCCTCCGTGGCGCCGCGCCGTCGCTCGCGGTCGTCCTGATCGTCGATGCCCACCGTGTCGTCGTCCCTCACTCCGAGGGGACCATCGTCCGAATCGGCCGCATCCTCCGCATCCGATTCGTCCTCGGTTGGTTCGTCCGGCGCGTCGCCGAGAATCGTCGCATCCTCGTCCCGGAGCATGCCGGGAATGGCGGGGGTGCGTTTCGGCTCGGGATCGTCCTGCATCGTCGTCGCCTTCTGCTTGACCTGTCGGGAGAAGCGGGCGGGCGGCGCCTTGGTTCCGAGGCGGCGAGCCCCGCCATGCCGGCAGCCTTTCGCCGCCTGCGCCGTTATCTCGGCGAACAGGAGAGGATCCCGATGAGCGACATCACCCGAAAGCCGGAAGGCGGCGCGCCCGACCCGGACGTCCAGGAGCTCGCGGCGCGGCAGAACATCCCGCTGGAAGAGGCCGAACGCCTGATCCGCGAGCGCGGCAACGATCCGGCCGTGGTGGATGCCGCGGCACAACGGGAAAAACTGCGCGACGCGCCCTGAAGCGAGGGTCGGCGCCCGTCCAAGTCGTTGACCATGCGGGCGAAGCGGGACTAAGAGCCCCGGACGGAACCTTCGGGCGGAGGACGGGCGAAACGATCCGGCCCGCCGACTTCTCGGGTTTCGTCAGGGGCTCCAAGAGCCGAGCGTTTTCCTGCCGGGCCTTTTCCTTCGGGAAGTCCCGCTTCTGTCCGCAAGGTATTCCATGACGATCGAGGACCCGCAGAGTGCTCCGGCGCAGGCGGAGCCGCCCTCGCCCGTGCTGCCGACGGAGGACCGCTTCGCCGTCTTCCGCAATTCCCGCTTCCTGCGCTACTGGCTCGCCCGCTTCTTCGGCGCCTTCGCCACCCAGATCGTCGCCGTCTCGGTCGGCTGGCAGATCTATGCCCTGACCGGAAGCACCTTCGATCTCGGCATGATCGGGCTCAGCCAGTTCCTGCCCTCGCTCCTCCTCGTCCTGGTGACGGGCACGGCGGCGGATCGCTATCCGCGCCGCTGGATCATGGGTCTCGCGACCGGCATCGAGGCGCTGGCCGTCGGCACGCTCCTCCTTCTCACCTGGCACGGCCTCGCCTCGCCGGTGCCGGTCTTCGCGATCCTGGCGGTGATCGGCGTCGCCCGCGCCTTCTTCGGCCCGGCCGCCTCTTCGCTCGTCGTCAATCTGGTCAGCCGCGAGGAGCTGCCGGGCGCCATCGCCTGGAACTCCTCCTCCTGGCAGGTCGCCTCGATCCTCGGGCCGGTGGCGGGCGGCATCCTCTACGGCGTGTCGCCCTATGTCGCCTATGTCACGGCGACGCTGCTCTTCGCCGTCTCGACGGTGCTCGTCCTTTCCATCGCGGCGCCGGCGGTGCGGACCTCGAAGGAGCCCGCGAGCCTGGAAACCGTCGTCGCCGGCTTCCGCTTCATCTGGCGGGAGCGGATCGTCCTCGGCGCCATCTCGCTCGATCTCTTCGCCGTCCTCCTCGGCGGCGCCGTGGCGCTGATGCCGGTCTTCGCCACCGACATCCTGGCCGTCGGCCCCTGGGGCCTCGGCCTCCTGCGCGCCGCGCCCGGCATCGGCGCGATCCTCACCGTCGTCTGGCTGACCCGCCATCCGATCCGCGACCATGCCGGCCTCGTGATGTTCCTGTTCGTCGGCCTGTTCGGCGCCTTCACCGTGGTCTTCGGCCTGTCGCGCCTGCCCTGGCTGTCGATCCTGGCGCTCGGCCTGATGGGCGCGGCCGACATGATCAGCGTCTATGTGCGCGAGACGCTGCTCCAGCTCTGGACGCCGGACGAGGTGCGCGGGCGGGTGAACGCGGTGAATTCCATCTTCGTCGGCGCTTCCAACGAGCTCGGCGAGTTCCGGGCCGGCATCATGGCCGCTTGGATCGGCACCGTGCCGGCGGTCGTCCTCGGCGGCGTCGCGACGATCGGCGTGGCGCTGGTCTGGTCACGGCTCTTTCCGGGCCTGCGCAAGGCCAGGACGCTCGATGGGCGTCACTGAGCGGCGAGAAGCTCCGCGATCGCCGCGTCCAGCCCGGAAAGATCCGCGATCGCGCGAAAGCGCGGATGGTCCGCCGGCGCCTCGGCCCGCTCGTAGTCCCAGGTCAGCTCGTGCGGGACATGGACGGCGAAGGCGCCGGCCGCCAGCGCCGGCAGGATGTCCGATTTCAGCGAGTTGCCGACCATCAGCGCCCGCCCGGCGCCCTCGCCATGGCGGCGGAAGATCCGCTCGTAGGTCGCCGGCAGCTTGTCGCTGACGATCTCCACCGCGTCGAAGAATTCGCCGAGACCGGAGGCGGCGAGCTTGCGCTCCTGGTCGAAGAGGTCGCCCTTGGTGACGAGGATCAGCCGGACGCGGCCCTTCAGCCCCTCCAGCACCTCGCGGGCATAGGGCAGCGTCTCCACCGGATGGTCCAGCATCTCGCGGCCGAAATCGAGGATCGCCCGGATCGCCGCCCCGTCCACCCGCCCCTCGGTCACGTCGAGCGCCGTCTCGATCATCGAGAGGGTGAAGCCCTTGATGCCGAAACCGTAATACCGAAGGTTGCGGATCTCCGCCTCCAGGAGGCGGCGCGACAGGACGGGCCCCTCGCCATGCGCTTCGAGCAGCGCGACGAAGCGCGCCTCGGTCAGGCGGAAGAAGCGCTCGTTCTGCCAGAGCGTGTCGTCGGCATCGAAGCCGATGGCGGCGAGGCCATTCATGCCGGGGCGCGCTCCTCGCCGAAGACCCGCGTCAGGAACTCGACCAGCCAGCGGCGGATCGGCGCGTCATAGGCGGCGCGGCCCTCGAAATGCGCCCGTCGTGCCTGGGCGCCGGGCAGGCTCAGCCGCTCGTGGCCGCGCGTCGTCCAGCGATAAAGCATGGCGAGCGTCAGTTCGGCGTGGAACTGCACGCCGAAAGCCTGCTCGCCATAGCGATAGGCCTGGTTCGGGAAGCGCTCCCCCTCGGCGAGCAGCACCATGTCGCGCGGCAGGTCGAAGCCCTCGCGATGCCATTGATAGACGACGTCCGGCCAGTGCGGCATGAAGGCCCGCCCCGCCGCCGTAGCCTTCAGGTCGTAATAGCCGACCTCGACGAGACCTTCGGGATGCGGCGCGACGGTGCCGCCGAGATGCTTCACCAGCATCTGCGCGCCGAGGCAGATGCCGAGAAAGGGCCGGTTCTCGCGCAAGGGCACGTCCAGCCAGTCGACCTCGTCGCGCAAATAGGCTTCCGCGTCGTTGGCGCTCGGCGGGCCGCCGAAGACGATCGCGCCGCGATGCTTCTCCAGCGTCGAGGGGAGCGCCTCGCCGATCACCGGGCGGCGGATGTCGAGGGCAATGCCCGCCTCATTCAGGATCTGGCCGATGCGGCCGGGCGAGGAGCTTTCCTGATGGAGGACCACCAGAACCGGGCGCGGATCGCGCGCGGCGTCCAGGACCCGCGAGGGCAGGCCGGCGGTCATCCGTCGGCGTCGGCGTCGGCGGGGAACGGCGCCTCGGCCGCGGCGGCCTGCTTCGCCAGCATGCGCTCGCGGGCCGAGACGCCGAGAAGTTCGGCGATGCGCCAGATGGTGTTGTCCTCCAGTTCGTGCACCCGCCCGTCGGCATAGACGACGTCCCAGAGGAGGCCGACGAAGCGGATGCGCTCCTCCGCCGACAGGGCGGCGAGAAGGACGCTCGTGAACTGGAAGAGATCGACGGCCTCCGCGTCCGCCGCCCGGCCGGCGCGCAGCACGGTTTCCGTCTCGGCCGGGGCGAGGCCGAATTCCGTGCTAAGCCCGGCGCGCAACAGGTCGAGCTCGGCCTCCGTCACCGCGCCGTCGGCCTCCGCCACATGGCAGAGAAGGGCGGCGGCGGCGACGCGCGGGTCGCGGCCCGAGGGCATCGCCCCGCCGTCCTCGAAGCCCAGGCCGCGCAGGAAGTCCTTCAGCGCCTCGAACATGCCGCCCGCCGCCGCCTCTCGATCAGAAGAGCCGCAGCCCGGCGCCCTCGCCCTTCGCCGGCTCGGCCGGCATCGCGATGGCGCGGTCGGGCGCGCCATGGGCGCCGCCGGGAGCGGCCGTGGCGCTCGGCCCCGAGGCCGCCGCGACGGGCGCCGCCGGCCCGGCGACGCGGCCATGGCCGCCGTTACCGTTGCGGTTCGGGCCGGTCTCGGCGGGACGGGCGGCGAGACGCTCGCGGGCGCTCGGGCGCTCGCCTTCGATCACCGCGCCATGGGCGTCGACATGCTGGGCCGGCACCTTCCATTCGAAGGCGTCGAGCCGGCCGGTGACGGGCGAGACGGGCGCCCAGTCCTCGGCCACGATGCCGTCCGCCGTCCAGGCCGGATCGCGCGGCGCGCGCACCGCCCGGCCGAGCCATTCGCGCACGGCGCCTTCCGAGCCGCCTTCCGCCTCTTCGAGATCGGCGAGAAGCAGGAAGACCCCCTCGCGCGGCTCCTTGCGCAGGGCGGCCGTCGCCTCGATGCGGGCGAGCGTCAGGTCGCCGGCATCGATCGCCGCATTGGCGAGCATCAGATGCGTCTCGACATGGGTCGGCTGGAGCGAGGCGAGCGTGCGCGCCCGCTTCAGCCGCTCCTCCGCCGAATCGCCGGCCCGGGCATGGATATAGGTCGAGGCGAGCTCGGGATGGACGGTCTTTTCCCAGGCGCGCTCGATGACGTTCGAGCCCTTGCGCACGTCGCCGAGGCGGAACATGGCGCGCGCCGCCGTGACGGCGGCGGGCACGAGGGTCGGGGCGAGCGACACCGCCTCGAGCGCCGCCTTGCGGGCCTGCGCCGGATCGCGGTCGAGCAGCGTCTTCGCCTTGGCGGTGAGGAGCACGGCGCGCAGGCGGGAGGATTCCGCCTTCTCGATCAGGCGCGCGTCGCGCTGCGCCTCGAGGATCGCCAGCGCCCCGTCATAGTCGCCCTCGATCGTCTTCGATTCGAGCACGGCGCCGCCGGCCCAGGGCACGTGCGGCGCGATGCGGGCGGCGCGTTCGGCATAATGGCGGGCGGCGGCGGCATCGCCCAGCCGCTCGGCCTCCAGATAAAGGCCGCGCATGGCGAGAAGCCGGGTCTCCGGCTCGTTCTCCATCGACTGGAACACGGCGCGGGCGCGCTCGTGATCGCCCTCGATCATCGCCGTCTGCGCGTCGAGGAAGCGCACCAGCGGCTCCTTGCGCGCGGCGAGCAGCTTCTGGCTGCGCTTGGTCATGCGCCGGGCCAAGGCCGCGTCGCCGGCGCCGGCGGCGATGATGCCGGAGGACAGGGCATGGTAGCCCTTGTCGCGGCGGCGGGTGGAGAAGAAGCGGCCGACGCGGTCCGGCGCCTTGAAGAAGCTGCGCACCAGCCAGACGACCAGGCAGACGATGCCGAGAAGCAGGAGTTCCAGGACGACGAAGACGGTGAAGCTCGTCTCCATCACCGCATTGCCGAGGGTCAGGGAAACGGCGCCCGGATGGTCCTGGAGCCAGGAGAAGCCGAGAGCCGCCGCGAGGACGATCAGCAGAAAGGCAAGGATGCGCAACATCAGCCGGCTTTCCCGATGGA
Organism: Aureimonas endophytica; assembly: GCF_014642635.1. Lineage (GTDB taxonomy): Bacteria > Pseudomonadota > Alphaproteobacteria > Rhizobiales > Rhizobiaceae > Plantimonas > Plantimonas endophytica. The sequence continues at coordinate 242,978 of NZ_BMIQ01000004.1, read as the reverse complement.
GTTCACGACCTGGCCGAGGGCCTGGCTGAGGACGCGCTGGGCCTCGGCCCGCGCGTCGACACGCTTCTGGAAGTCGGCGCTCGCGTCCTTGGCCGCCTGCGGCAGCTTCTGCCACTCGGCGTTCCAGCCGTCGAGATTGCCGGCCTCCAGCGCGGCGTCGAGCCGGGCGATGCCGGCGTCCGGCCCGGTGGCGGAGGCGGCCGCCTGGCCGGAGGGGCGCACGGCGACGAGGCCGCTGAGACCCGACAGGATCTGCTGGCCGACGCCGGCATTGGCGTCCTGCGGCTGGAGCGCCTTCAGCATGGCGGTGCGCGAGGCGGGCCAGGCCGATTGCAGTTCGGCCAGGGTCGGCACGCCCTCGGCGGCATAGTTGCGCAGCGCGTCGACGACCGGCGAGCCGCCGGCCGCCTTGGCATAGGATTCGAGCTCGGACATGAACGGCCCGCCCCGATCGACGGCGGCCTTGAGGCCCGCCGCCGCGATGGCGACGGCGGCCTGCTTGTTCGCCTCCTCCACCGAGCCGATGCGGCCCTGGATCTCGGCGATCGCCTGCCGGTTGGTGTTGGTCGCGTCCATCGCGCCATTGGCGGCCTGCTGGGCGACACCCGCCGCCTGCTGGGCCGTCGCGGCGGTCTGCTGGGCGGTGGCCGCCGTCTGGCGCGCCTCGTCGGCGCGGGCCTGGGCCGCTTCCGCCGCCTGCTGCGCCCGGCTCGCCGCCTCCGTCGCGCCGCTGACGACGTTCGGATCGATGGCGGGCTGCGGATTGCCGGAGCCGACGCGGCCCTCGAGCGCCGTCACGCGGTCGGTCAGCGCGGCGAAATCCGTCGCCGCCGGGCCGTTGCCGCCGACGCCGCCGGCCGAGAGGGTCGATTGGAGCTGGGCGACCTCGTTGCGCACGGTGTTGATGTCGGTGGTGAGCTGCTGCACGTCGCCGGTGCGGGCGAACTGCTGGCTGAGCTGGGCGACGTCCACCTGGCCGACGGCCGGGATGACGCCCGCATATTGCAGGAGACCGCCGGCGATCAGCGCCACGGCGCCGCCGAGGATCGCGGCGCCGAACAGCCCGCCGGCGCCGGGGCCGTGGGCGCCGTGCTGCACGGGCGTCTCGTGATAGTTGAGATTGGGGCGCGGCGGCTCGGCCGGCTGCGGCTCAGCGGCGGCGAGGATCGTCTCGGCGTCGAGCTCCTCGTGGCGGAGGTCGTCCGGCCGGCGGGTGGGGTCGAGCCCCTCCTCGGCGGCGAAGCCGGCTTCGGCGCTGGGCTCGCCCTCGCGCCGATCGGCCTCGCGCGGCTCGGCCGTCTCGTCCGTCGCCTCGCTCGGGGAACCGGCCATCGCGGCGGGCGCCGCCGAATCACCGGGTTCCGGCTCGCCGAGAACGCTGACGCCCTCCGGCCTGGCGGCTTCCGCCTCGGCGCCGGCCAGCGCCCCCGGCAGCGCGTCGTCAGGGGCCGGGCCGGCGAGCGGCGCGGTGCTCTTCATCGGATCGCTCAAACGCTCCTCGCTCGCGGTCGGCGCGTCCGCCGGGCTCCCCGCCTCGCCGAGGCGGGTTTCGGGATCGGCGGCCAGCGCCGGGTCGGCATCGCCCTTGCCGGGCGCGTCGGCCGTCTGCGGCTCGGGAGGCGCGGCCTCGATCCGTTCGGCGGTGAGGTCGATCGTCTCGCCCGGTTTCTTCGGGCGCGATCGGCGCGGCGGATTGGTCATCTCGACAGGTCCCGTCGTTCGCATGGGCGTGCCGGAGGGGCGGCCGGCAGAGCATATGGCTCGTGGAAACTATGCTAGGCAAGGCCCGCGAGAAGCGAGGAGACATCCCGCCGGGGCGAAATGGTGGCGAAAGGCCGAAGTTCCTCGGGAAGCCGCGCGGCGATCCGGGCCGAAAGGCAGAAAAGCCGGGGCATCGGCCGGAAGAATTCGCCATGCGCCGCCAGAAGCGCCGCGAAGCCCTCGGCTTGAGTCGCGGACAGAAGCAGCGCGGCCTCCGGTCTTCCCGCCGCGAAGAGCGCCGCGATCTCCGCAATCTCCGGCCGGCGCGGCCGGGTCTCATAGGTCTCCCAGACGGTGAAGGGCGCGTTCCGCGCCGCCAGCCCGGTTTCGAGATCGGCGCTGCGGCTTCGCCCGAGGGCGAGAAGCAGCGGCAGGCCGGCGCGGCCGGCAAGCTCGGCGGCGGGCGAAACGAGGCTCGCCGCGGCGCCCTCGCCCGTCACCGCGATGGCGAAGCCCGCGCCGCGCAGCCGCGCGGCCGTCGCCGCGCCGACGGCGAGAAGCGGCAGGTCCGTGCCGGAGAGATGGCGCGAGAGGGCCGGCAGCGCGTTGCGGCTCGTCACCACGAGGGCGGCGAAGCGGCCCGGCGGCGGCGGCGCGCCGAGCGGCACGATCGCCTGCAAGGGCAGGCGCAGCGGCTCGTGGCCGAGCGCCGCCAGCGCCCCGGCCGTTTCCTCGGCCGCCTCCGGCTCGCGCAGGATCAGGACCCGCATCAGGGCCGGCGGTGCGCGCCCGCCCAGCCGGCGAAGAAATCCGCCCCGGCCTCGGCGAGAAGCGCCTTCGCCGCCGCTTCGCCGAGCCGGGCGGCCTCCGCGACCGGCCCCGTCTCGTTGCGGCGATGCGCCCTGGCGCCGTCCGGCGTCAGGATCATGCCGGAGAAGCGGAGGTCCGCGCCGTCGAGCCGCGACAGGGCGGCGATCGGCGTGCGGCAGGAGCCGTCGAGCACCGCCAGGAAGGCGCGCTCGGCCGTCAGCATCGCCCGCGTCGGCGCGTGGTCGATGGCACCGACGAGCGCGGCGGTCGCGGCGTCGCCGCTGCGGCTCTCGACGCAGATCGCGCCCTGGCCGGGCGCCGGCATGAAGTCCTCCGCGTCGAGAATCTCGCCCGCGACCGAGGCGTCGAGGGCCAGCCGCTTCAGCCCGGCGAGCGCCAGAAGCGTGCCCTCCACCTCGCCCGCCTCCAGTTTGCGCAGACGGGACGGCACGTTGCCGCGAAAGTTCACGACGTCGAGATCGGGCCGCAGCCGCAGGAGCTGCGCCTGACGCCGCAGGGAAGCGCTGCCGATCCGCGCGCCCTGCGGCAGGTCGGCGAGGCGCCGGCCGCCCCGGCCGATGAAGACGTCGCGCACGTCCTCGCGCGGCAGGAAGGCGGAGAGATGGAGCCCCTCCGGCAGCACGGTCGCGACGTCCTTGGCGGAATGGACGGCGAGATCGAGCCGCCCGTCGAGCAGCGCCGCCTCGATCTCGAAGGTGAAGAGGCCCTTGCCGCCGACCTCCGCGAGCGGCCGGTCCTGGATGCGGTCGCCGGCCGTCGACATCACCTCGATCGCGAAATCCGCTTCGGTGAGACCATGCGCCGCCATCAGCCGGGCCCGAAGCTCCGAGGCCTGGGCCAGGGCGAGCTGGCTGCCGCGCGTGCCGATGCGGATGGGGCGCCGTCCCGTCATCGTGCGAATGTCTCCTGCCATCCTCGTGTTTCGCGGCTTGCGGTAGCGCAATCGACGCCGCCTCGCTATCTCCGTTTGCGAATGCGGAAAAAGGACTCGGGCGACAGGCGTGCAGGACAAGGCTCCCCTCATCCTCGGCATCGAGACGAGCTGCGACGAGACGGCCGCCGCCGTGGTGACGCGCGGGCCGGAGGGGCGCCCGCTCATCCTGTCGAACATCGTCTTCAGCCAGGTGGAGGAGCACGCGGCCTTCGGCGGCGTCGTGCCGGAAATCGCGGCCCGCGCCCATGTGGAGGCGCTGGACGGCATCGTACGCGCGGCGCTCCAGGACGCGGCCCTAGCCGTTTCCGATCTTGCGGCGGTCGCGGCGACGAGCGGGCCCGGCCTCATCGGGGCGCTGATCGTCGGCGCGATGACCGGCAAGGCGATCGCCGGGGCGGCGGGCCTGCCCTTTCTCGCGATCAACCATCTCGAAGGCCATGCGCTGACGCCGCGCCTCACCGACGGCGTCGCCTATCCCTATCTGATGCTGCTCGCCTCCGGCGGCCATACGCAGATCCTCCTCGTGCGCGGGCTCGGGCGCTACGAGCGCTGGGGCACGACGATCGACGACGCGCTGGGCGAGGCCTTCGACAAGACGGCCAAGCTGCTCGGCCTCGGCCATCCGGGCGGCCCGAATGTCGAGAAGGCGGCGGCGGACGGCGATGCGCGGCGCTTCCCCCTGCCCCGGCCGATGCGCGGCGAGAAGCGGCTCGACTTCTCCTTTTCCGGCCTGAAGACGGCGGTGCGGCAGGCGGCGGAAGCGGCGGCGCCACTGGCGCCTCAGGACGTCGCCGATCTCTGCGCCGGCTTCCAGGCGGCGGCGGCCGACAGCGTCGCCGATCGCGTCGCGCGGGCCCTCGCGAGATTCCGCGCCGAGTTTCCCGATCTGGAAGCGCCGGTCCTGGCGGTGGCCGGCGGCGTCGCGGCCAACCGCACGATCCGCGCCGCCTTGGAGGCGGCGAGCCGGACGGCGGGCGTCGCGCTCGTCGCCCCGCCCTTGGCGCTTTGCACCGACAATGCCGCGATGATCGCCCATGCCGGGCTCGAACGCTTCGAGGCGGGCCTTCGCGACGGGTTGGACGCGCCGGTCCGGCCGCGCTGGCCGCTGGACGAGACGGCGCCGCCGCTCGTCGGCTTCGGCCGCCGGGGCGCCAAGGCATGAGCCGGATCGCGGTGATCGGCGGCGGCGCCTGGGGCACGGCGCTGGCGGCGCTGGAAGCGCGGGCCGGACGGGAGACGGTTCTCTATGCCCGCGATCCGGCGACGGTCGCCGACATCACGGAGACCCGGCGCAACCGGCGCTATCTGCCCGGGCTGGACCTGCCACCCGCCCTCCGGGCGACGAGCGATCTCGGCGCGGCGCTGGCGGGCGCGGCGATCGTCCTCCTCGTCACCCCGGCCCAGACGCTGCGCGAGATCCTGCCCGCCCTTGCGGCGGCCTGCCCGGCCGAGGCTCCCCTCGTCCTCTGCGCCAAGGGCATCGAGCGCGGCACCGGCCGCTTCGCCAGCGAGATCGCCGCCGAGCATCTCGGCGGTGCCCGCATCGCCGTCCTGTCGGGGCCGAGCTTCGCCGCCGACGTCGCGGCCGGGCTGCCGACGGCGGTGACGCTGGCGGCGGCGGCGCCGGACGCGGCCGACCGCCTCGCCCTCGCGCTCTCCACCGAGACCTTCCGTATCTATGCCTCGACCGACATTCTCGGCGTCGAGGCGGGCGGCGCCCTGAAGAACGTGCTGGCCATCGCCGCCGGCATCGTCGCCGGGCGCGGCCTCGGCGCCTCGGCCGGCGCGGCGGTGGTGACGCGCGGTCTCGGCGAATTGCGCCGGCTCGGCGAGGCGCTCGGCGCCCGGCCGGAAACGATGACGGGCCTCTCCGGCCTCGGCGATCTCGTTCTCACCTGTTCCGGCCCGCAATCGCGCAACTTCGCCTATGGCCTCGCCCTCGGGCGCGGCGCGGATCTCGCCGGGCTGAAGCTCGCCGAGGGCGTCTTCTCCGCCGCGATGGCCGCCGATCTCGCCCGCCGCCACGGCATCGACGCGCCGCTCATCGCGACGGTCGCCGCGATCCTCGCCGACGAGCTTTCGGTGGACGAGGCGGCCCGGCGCCTGCTTTCGCGCCCGCTGAAGCGTGAATCCGATTGAAAGCGGCGGCGCCCGCCGCTAACCGCAGAGGAGGAGCGCTTCACGGGACGGGACACGATGCTTTTCGCCATTCTCTGCGAGGACAAGCCGAATTCGCTGGAGCTGCGGCTCGCGACCCGCACCGATCATCTCGCCCATCTGAAGGCGCTGGGCGAGCGGCTGAAATTCGCCGGCCCCTTCCTCGGCGCGGACGAAAAGCCGGTCGGCAGCCTGCTCGTGGTCGATACCGGCGACGAGGGCGAGGCCCGCGCCATCGCCGATGCCGATCCCTATGCCAAGGCCGGCCTCTTCGAGAGCGTCGCGGTGCGCCGCTGGAACTGGACCGTCAACAATCCGGACGCCTGAGCCGATGGCCTATTGGCTGTTCAAGTCCGAGCCCTCGTCCTGGTCCTGGGAGAAGCAGAAGGCCAAGGGCGAGGCCGGGCAGGAATGGGACGGCGTGCGCAACTATCAGGCCCGCAACCTGATGCGCGCGATGAAGCGCGGCGAGCGCGGATTCTTCTACCATTCCAACGAGGGGAAGGCCGTGGTCGGGCTGGTCGAGGTGGCGACGGAAGCCCATCCCGATTCCACCGCCGAGGGCGGACCCTGGGACTGCGTCGACCTAAAGGCGCTCGCCGACCTGCCGCGACCGGTGACGCTGGAGGAGATCAAGGCCGAGCCCTCCCTCGCCGAGATGGTGCTCGCCAAGAATTCCCGTCTCTCGGTCCAGCCGGTCACGGAGGAGGAATTCCGCATCGTCTGCCGCATGGGCGGCCTCGACCCGGAGACGCTCGGTCTCTGACACTATCTCCGGCATCCCGAAGGGCTCCGCCGGAGACGAGACCCGAGCCTTGCGACTTCCCGCCGCCGGAACTTCGGCGCTGCATGAACATTACCGGAACATTCCGCGATGGGATGAACCGATGACCGACAATCCGAAGAATGCCGCTCCGTCCAATGCCGAGAAGGACCCGTCCGACTGGACCACCGGCGACGAGCCGATGACGGGCGCCCAGGCCTCCTATCTCAAGACGCTCTGCGAGGAGACTGGCCGCGAATTCGACGATTCCCTCACCAAGGCCGACGCCTCGCGCCTGATCGACGAATTGCAGGGCAAGAGCAAGCGGTTGGAAGGCGCGGAGAAATCCTGATCCAAGGCGTCGGCGCCTCGGCCCGAGAGCAAAGCCTTACGTCGCGTTAAGCTTTTCGCCGTAGGCTCGTCACAAGAAAAATCAAGGGCCGGAACCGTGCTCAGCGATATCGCTTTTCCAGCACGTTTCCGCACCCGGCTGAAGGCGGCCTGGGCGCTGGGCCGCCGTGGCGAGCCGGATCGCGCCGCGTCGCTCGCCAAGCGGATCCTGGAGCGCGCACGCGGCGCGGCGGATCGCGAGACGATCGCCTTCGCGCATCAGCAACTCGCCTGGTTCGGCTTCCAGACCTCGCGCCTCGAAGAGGGCAGCGCCCATATCCATGCGGCGCGGCAGATCTGGCAGGACCTGCGCCAGGCCGACGGCCTCGCCTGGACGGCGGCGATGCAGGCTTGGCTGCTGCTCGAAGCCGGGCTGACCGACGAAGCCGGGCAAGGCGGCGTCGAGGCCCTGCGGCTCGCCCGGGAGCCGGGCGTGCGCCCGTCCACCCTCTGCTTCGCCACCAATGTTCTCGGCGTCGTCTTCTGGTACAGCAGCCAGCTCGAACGCGCGCTCGAACTCTGCGAGCAGGCGGTGGCGCAGGCGCGCGACCTCGGCGATCCGATCGTGCTCGGCTGGTGGCTGATCAATCTCGCCGGCGTCCATGCGGACCGCGCCATACGCGCCAGGCGGGAGGGCGACGCGGCTCTCCAGGGGCAGGCGACGGAACTCGCCCTCACCCTCAACGACGAGGCCATCGCCCTGGCCGAAACGGCCGGCGACGCCTGGGGCCTGCGGCTCGGTCTCTGCAACGCCGCCGAATATCTCTGCACGGCGGAGCGGACGGAGGAGGCCCTCCGCTATCTGGGACGCCACGAACAGGCCGGCGGCGAGCTCGGGCCGCGATCGCTCGGGCATTTCCTCTACACGAAGGCGCAGGTGCTCATCCAGATGTGCCGCTTCGAAGAGGCCCTTCACGTCTGCGAGGCGGCGCTCGTCGTGGCGGAGCGGACGGAGAACGTCACTTCCGCCCATTTCGCGCTCCGCTATCTGTCGGAAATCCACGAGCTGAACGGGCGCCACGACCTCGCCCTCGCTTATTTCAAGCGCTTCCACGAGGCCTTCGGTCTCTTCACCTCGGAGAAGGCGCAGCGCCGGGCGCGGATCGCCGAGATCCATTACGAGACGAACCGCTATCGCGAGCTCGCCGACAAGGCCGAGGCGCAGGTGGCGGCGCTGGCGCGCACCCTGCTTCTCGATCCCCTGACCGGGATCGCCAATCGCCGCGCCTTCGACGAGCTGATGACAGCCTGCGCCGCCCGCGAGCGCGGCTTCGCCATCGCCATGGTCGATCTCGATCACTTCAAGCAGATCAACGACCGCTTCTCGCATCTCGTCGGCGACGAGGTCCTGCGGCGCGTCGCCGACATTCTCAGCGCGAGCTGCGGGCCGGGCGACCATGCGGCCCGGCTCGGCGGCGAGGAATTCGCGCTCGTCATCGACAGCGAGGATCCCGCCGGAACGCGCCGTCTCTGCGAGACCGTCCGCCAGCGGATCGAAGGCGCCGACTGGGCGGCGATCCATCCCGATCTGCGCGTGACGATGAGCATCGGGCTGGCCGATTGTCCGCCGCGCGAGGATGTCCAGGCCGGCATCGCCCGGGCCGACGCCCGGCTCTATGCCGCCAAGGCCGCCGGACGGAACCGCGTCGTCTGGCTGGACGGGCTCGACCGGCGGGAGGCCGAGCGCCGCCGGCGCCAAAGCCACGCCGCCTGACGGGGCAACGCGCTCAACTCGACCGGCGCAGGATCTCGACCGGAACCGATTTCGCCGCCGGCGTATGGGCCTGCGAATCGTGGTGCCAGAGCGGGATCAGCGGGTTGAGCTCCGGATAGTAGCCCGCCACCGCCCCGCGCGGGATGGAGAAGGCGTGGACGCGATAGTCCTCCACCTTTCGCTCCACGCCGTCGTCGGCATGAGTGCGCAGATCCACCCGGTCCTCGTCCTTCAGCCCCAGCCGCGCCATGTCCTCGGCATTCATCAGGATGATCATGCGCGAGCCCTTAATGCCGCGCAGCCGGTCGTCATAGCCGTAGACCGTCGTGTTGAACTGGTCGTTGGAGCGGATGGTCAGGAGCGACAGGACATGCTTGCCGTCGACCTCGATGTCGGGATTGACGTCGAAGCCGTCCGGCACGATGAAATTCGCCTTGCCGCTTTCCGTCTTCCATTCGCGCCGGCAGGCGGCGAGATCGCGGTGGAAGCCGCCGGGCTTCAGGAAGCGCGCGTTGAAGTCGTGGAAGTCCGGCCAGATCCGGGCCATCGCGTCGCGGATCTTCGAATAGTCGCCGACCCATTCGTCCCAGGGCACGGTGGAGCGGCCAGGCACCGTCGCCTTGGCGAGTTCGGCGATGATCCTCGGCTCGGACAGGAGTTCCGGCGAGGCCGGCTTGCGCCAGCCGATCGAGCCGTGGATGCAAGCCGTCGAATCCTCCATCGAGACATGCTGCGGGCCGCCGGCCTGCATGTCCTCCTCGATGCGACCGAGACAGGGCAGGAGATAGGTGACCTCGCCCGGCAGGAGGTGGTTGCGGTTGAGCTTCGTCGCGATCTGCACCGACAGGCGCAGCTTGCGCCAGGCGGCCTCGATCTTCTCGGTTTCCGGCACGGCGCGGGCGAAATTGCCGCCGAGCGCGATGAAGCCCTTTACCGAGCCGTCGAGAAGGCCCTCGCAGGCCTCGACCGTCGCCTTGCCCTTCTCGCGCGGCGGCTCGAAGCCGTAGATCTCGGCGAACTTGTCGAGCGGGGCGAGTTCCGGCTTCTCGGTGATGCCGACGGTGCGCTGGCCCTGGACGTTGGAATGGCCGCGGATCGGGGAGACGCCGGCGCCCGGCTTGCCGATATTGCCGCGCATCAGGAGAAGGTTGCACAACATCTGGACGTTCTGGACGCCGTGGCGATGCTGGGTGAGGCCCATGCCGTAATTGGCGATCACCGCCTTGGCCTTGGCATATTGCGCCCCGACCCGTTCGAGATCGGCGCGCGCGATGCCGGAGACGCGCTCGATCTCGGCCCAGTCGGCCGCGCGCACGAAGGCCTCGAACGCCTCGAAGTCGTGGCAATGCTCGGCGATGAAGGCGACATCGAGCGCCCGCTCGCCGCCGGTCGCCTTGGCCGCGTCGTCGAGCTCCAGCACCGCCTTGGCGATGCCGGTCATCGCCGCGATGTCGCCGCCGGAGCGCACCTGGAAGAAGTCGCTCGACATCTTCACGCCCTCGTCGGGCGACAGCATCTCGATCGGCGATTGCGGGTCCTTGAAGCGGACGAGCCCGCGCTCCGGCAAGGGATTGAAGGTGACGACCGGCACGCCGCGCTTGCGCGCGTCATGCACCTGATGCAGGAGGCGCGGCGCGTTGGTGCCGGTGTTGTGGCCGAAGAAGAACATCATGTCGCATTGCTCGAAATCCTCGAGCTGCACGGTGCCGACCGGCACGCCGATCGACTTCGGCAGGCCGACCGACGTCGATTCGTGGCACATGTTCGAGGAATCGGGCAGGTTGTTCGTGCCGTAGATGCGGGCGAGAAGCTGCCACATATGCGAGGCTTCGAGCGAGGCGCGGCCGGAGGCGTAGAAGATCACCGATTTCGGATCGAGCCGGTTGAGCTCCGCGCCGATCTCGCGGAAGGCGTCCTCCCATTTCACCGGAATATACTGGTCGAGCGAGGCGTCGTAGCGCATCGGCGTGGTGAGGCGGCCCTGCTTCTCCAATTCGTGGTCGGTCCAGTCGAGAAGCTCCGAGACGCGATGCGTGGCGAAGAAGTCGCGGTCGCAGCGCTTGCGCGTCACTTCCCAGACGGTCGCCTTGGCGCCGTTCTCGCAGAATTCGGCGAGATGCGGCTCGGCGGGCTTGGCCCAGGAACAGGAGACGCACATGTAGCCGTCCGCCTTGTTCTGCTTGGTCAGCATCTGCGCCATGGTCTCGACGGACAGACCCTCGGCGAGCGTCTTCTCCGTCACGGATTTCAGCGATCCCCAGCCTCCGGACGGATGGCTGTAGGGCACGACGGTCGGATGGTCGGTGATTTCGCTGCGCTTCATGGATGGAACTCCGGACCGGGCGGATGGCGCGCCTTCCCGGCAAACGAGCGGAGCCCGCGAGGCGTTCCCCTAGCCGAGGACGCGCAGCCGCGTGCCGCGCTTCAGGAAAGGCGCGAGGCGGCGCATGTCGGCCGGGGACAGGGCGACGCAGCCGGCGGTCGGCTGATAGCCCTCCTTGGCGATGTGCAGGAAGATGGCGCTACCGCGCCCGCGCGCCCGGCGCCGCAGGTTCCAGTCCAGCACCACGACGAAGTCGTAGAGCCGGTCGCTCCGCCGCATCGTCTCGGCGCTCGCCGGATGGGGCAGGCGCACGGGCCGGTTATAGGCGGGATGGTCCGGCGCGTCGCACCAGCCGTCGCAGTCGCGGGCGAGACGCAGCGGCAGGCCGGAGCGCAGCCCGGGCATGCGGCCCGGCCGGCGCCAGGCGGAGAGAAGCGCCATCGTGCCGAGCGGCGTCACGCCGTCGCCCTCGCGCTTGCCCGTGCCGATGCCGCTGCGGCCGAGCGCCGCCGGCAGCCGCAACGGCCCGGCCTGGAGAATGCCGCGCGTCGGCGAGGACGGCGACCGGCGGACGAGAATCGTGGCGCTTGACGGGACGGAAGGCATGACGTTCAGGAGAAGCGACCTATTTTGGCCCAAGACATCGGAATTTGAGACACCGGAGCGTCGCCCTTTCGAACCGGCGGCGGAACGTACACCCCCGGGACGAGGCGAAACGAGAGTATGAGCGCGCGCAGCATCCTGATCGTGGACGATGACGACGATCTGAGGCAGACCCTCGCCGAGCAGCTATCCCTGCACGAGGAATTCACCGTCTCGCAAGAGGCGACCGCGACGAAGGGCATCGCGGCGGCCCGCGCCGGTCTCGTCGATCTCGTCTGCATGGATGTCGGCCTGCCGGACATGGACGGACGCGAGGCGGTGAAGGTGCTGCGCAAGTCCGGCTTCAAGGCGCCGATCATCATCCTCACCGGCCACGACACCGATTCGGACACGATCCTCGGCCTGGAGGCGGGCGCCAACGACTATGTGACGAAGCCCTTCCGCTTCGCGGTGCTGCTCGCCCGCATCCGCGCGCAGCTGCGCCAGCACGAGCAGAGCGAGGACGCCACCTTCCAGGTCGGCCCCTATATCTTCAAGCCGAGCCAGAAGGTGCTGCTCGACGAGCGCGGCGGCAAGATCCGCCTCACCGAGAAGGAAACGGCGATCATCCGCTACCTCTACCGGGCCGACCGGCGGGTCATCACCCGCGACGTGCTCCTGGAGGAGGTCTGGGGCTACAATTCCGGCGTCACCACGCACACGCTGGAAACCCATGTCTATCGCCTGCGCCAGAAGATCGAGCCGGATCCCGGCAATGCGCGCCTCATCGTGACGGAGGCCGGCGGCTACAAACTGATGCCGTGACGCCACGCCGGCGGAGAAGGCTTGCGCCGGCCTGACGCGCGACGCGTGCGGCATCGACGCCCGCATTTCCTTGGGTTCCGGTTGGAGCTATAGAATCACCCGGCCGCCATTCGCGACGATGGCGGCGAAGGGATTCGTAATGGGTTCGGCCGGAGCGCCAGGGATGCGTGCCGCCGGAAGGGGAGTGAACGGCGCCGGATGAGCCTCGAAAGCGACATCGCGGTGCTGGCCTCGGTTCCCCTGTTCGAGGGCCTGTCGGGCGACCAGCTCCGCATGCTCGCCTTCGGGGCGGAGCATCGGCGCCTGCGCAAGGGCGAGACGCTGTTCCGCCTCGCCGCCCGTTCCGACGCGGGCTTCGTCCTCAAGGCCGGCGAGGTGGAGCTGTTCCGCCAGCACGGACGCGCGTCGGTCTCGGCCGGCACCTGCGGCCCGGGCGCGCTTCTCGGCGAAATGGCGCTCCTCACCGAAACGCGCCGCCCGGTCACCGTCGTCACGCTGACCGATTGCGACTTCATCCGCATCACCCGCCAGCTCTTCCGGCGCATGCTAGAGGAATATCCCGAGATCGCCTTCCAGCTGCACGAGAAGATCGCCGCCGATCTCGCCCAAATGACGGCGGAGATCCTGGCCGCCGGCGAGAAATTCGAGCGCTGAGGCGGACGCCCCGCGTCACCCGGCGGCAACAGGCCGGCGCCGAATGCACGGAAACGGCGATTTAACGAAAACTCAACTCGATTTGGTCACGCTTTGCCAAGAAACGGCGCGGCAGCCGGCGGCGCTCGCCGTCGGCGCCCGTCCGCCGTCGCCGTTCCGGCCGCCGCACCCTTCGAGGACCCGATGAAGAAGCTGCTCCTCAGCCTCGCCATGCTCAGCCTGCTCGCGGGCTGCACCACCGATCCCTATACCGGCGAATCGAAGCTCTCGAACACGGCCGGCGGCGCCGGCCTCGGCGCGGCCGGCGGCGCGCTCGGCGGCTATCTGATCGGCCGCGCGACGGGGGTCAATTCCGGCACGGCGGCGCTGGTCGGCGCGGGCGTCGGCGCGCTCGCCGGCGGCGGCATCGGCGCCTATCTCGACAACCAGGAGGCGGAGCTGCGCGGCCAGCTGCGCGGCACCGGCGTGTCGGTGACGCGCACCGGCAACAGCATCGTCCTCAACATGCCCTCCAACATCACCTTCCCGACCGATGGCGACCAGATCCTGCCGGCCTTCGGCCCGGTGCTGAACTCGGTGGCGATCGTCCTACGCAAATACGACCGTTCCCTGGTCGAGGTCGCCGGCCATACCGACAATGTCGGCTCGCCCTCCTACAATCTCGATCTGTCGCGCCGCCGCGCCTTGTCCGTCGCGGACTACCTGTCCGGCCAGGGCATCGACGGCCGCCGCCTCGACGTGCGCGGCTACGGCATGACCCGGCCGGTGGCCGAGAACCGTTCGGAATCCGGCCGCGCCGAGAACCGCCGCGTCGAGATCACCATCATCCCGAACGACGGCGGCGGCGCGGGCGACGGCTACGGCCGTCCGGTCGCGGCCTACTGACGGCCGTCCCGATCCCCGGCGCCGGCTCCCGCGGCGGCGCCGGGCGCTCGCGCGGCTGAAAGCTCAGAAGCCGTATCACGTCGAACAGGATATCCATGAGATCCGCCATGGCCGCGTCTCCTTCGCGGCCATTCGATCCGGCTTGAGCCCTCGCCTCAAACGAGCTTATCGTCCGTCTCGGATGACTTGAGGTTATGGATGAAACGCGGCCGGCTTCCGCTCACGGCGCTCCGCAGCTTCGAGGCCGCCGGGCGCCTGCAAAGCTTCACGCTCGCCGCCGACGAGCTCGCCGTCTCGCAGGCGGCCGTCAGCCGGCAGATCCGGGATCTGGAGACGGATCTCGGCCGGCGCCTCTTCGACCGGCGGCACCGCCATGTCGAACTGACGGCGGAGGGCGCCGAGCTTCTCGGCGTCCTGACGGAGAGCTTCGCCGCGATCGAGGCGCGGCTGGCGGGGCTCGCGGCCCGTCCGTCGCGCGGGGAAGCGCGGCTCAGCTGCGAACCCTCCTTCGCCGCCTGCTGGCTGGTGCCGAGGCTCGCCCAGTTCCGCGAGCAGCATCCCGAGATCGACCCGGTCATCGATTCCGACGCGCGCCTCATCGCCTTTCGCCGGAGCGAGCCGGAACTCGCCGTCCGCTCCGGGGTCGTGGCCCGGTCCTGGCCCGGCCTCGACGTACGGCCCCTGATGGAGACCCGCATGGTCGCTGTCGCCGCGCCGGAGCTCCTCGCGCGGATCGGACCGCCCCGGCAACCCGCCGAGCTTCTCGCGGAGGTTCTCCTGCACGAGGAGAGCCGCGACGGCTGGCGACGCTGGTTCGAGGCGGCGGGACTGGCGCACGTGGAGGCGATCCGGGGGCCGGTCTATGCCGATGGCGGGTTGCTGTTGCAGGCGGTGCTGCGCGGCCAGGGCATCGCCCTCCTCGACATCGCCTTCGCCCGGCCCGAGATCGCGGCGGGCCGGCTGGTGCAACTCTTCGCGACCGACATTCCCTGGGGCGGCTATTTCCTCGTCGCGCGCGATTTCCGGCGCCTGTCCGAGCCGGCCAGGATCTTCGCCGCCTGGATCGAGGCGGCGATGACGCGCGAGAACGGCGCCGCGCCCGGCTGACTGACCCGAACGCCGCTCAGCCCGCTCCCTCCCCTTCCAGCAGCAGCACGAACTTCAGCTCCGGCTCCTCGGCCGGCAGCAGCGTCACCTGCCGGAAGGCGAGCCGGCCGCGCGAGGGATGGGCGAAGAGCCGGAGGCCCCCTTCCCGGCCCAGCACATGCTGCTCGGCCCAGGCGGCGCAGAAGAGCGGCGAGCCCTGGCGCAGCTCGCCGATCAGCGCCTGGCGCGCCGCATCGTCCGGCCCCGCCGCGCGATCGGCGCGGAACTCGGCGACGAGCCGGCGCGCCCGCGCGTCCCAGTCGACGATGAAGTCGCGCGCCGCCGGATCGAAGAAGACATAGCGCAGGAGATTGCGCTCGGCCCCGCCCAGCCAGCCGGCGAAGAGCGCCTCGGCCGAAGCGTTCCAGGCGACGGCCGTCCAGAGGCGGTCGATCAGATAGGCCGGGCCGGACAGCGCCGCGACGGTTTCGAGAAGATCCGGGGCGGGCGCCGTGTCGCCATGCAGAACGGCGGCCGGATCGTGCCGGGCCGCGAGGGCGAAGAGATGGGCGCGCTCCACCCGTCCGAGCCGCAGCCCCTCGGCGAGGCGGACGAGCGCCGCCGGCGAGGGCGCGACCTCGCGTCCCTGCTCGATCCGCGCGTACCAGACGGCGCTGATGCCGGCGAGATCGGCGAGTTCCTCCCGCCGAAGGCCCGGCGTGCGCCGCCGTCCGCCGCCGGGCAAGCCGACGGCCTCGGCCCGCGTCGCCTCGCGGCGCGCCCGAAGGAAATCGCCGAGCTGGCGGCGGCGCGAGGCGTCGGGATCGGTCATGACAACACTTATACCAGGATAACCACATTCTTGTCCGAGGCTTCGCGCCATGAAACGAAGAGGCATCGCAGCGAGAGGATAAAGCGATGACACGGGATCATGGAAGCGTCGTCGAGGCGCAGTTCGGGGCGCGGGCGTCGGCCTATGTGACGAGCGCGGTGCATGCGACGGGCGCCGACCTTGACTGGATCGAGGCGCGGGTCGCGGGGGCCGGGCTCGGCGAGGTGCTGGATCTCGGCTGCGGCGGCGGCCATGTCGCCTATCGCCTGGCGAAACACGCGGCGCGCGTCACCGCCTGCGATCTGTCGCCCGAGATGCTGGCGGCGGTGGCGCAGACGGGCGCCGAGCGCGGCCTCGCCAATATCGCGACGGTCGAGGCGCGGGCCGAGCGCCTGCCCTTCGCGGAGGCGAGCTTCGATGCGGTCGCGACGCGCTTTTCCGCCCATCACTGGAGCGATGCGGGCCTTGGCCTGCGCGAGGCGGCGCGGGTGCTGAAGCCCGGCGCGCCTCTCCTGGCGGTCGACGTCGTCGCCCCCGGCACGCCGCTCTTCGACACGCATCTCCAGGCGGTGGAAGTGCTGCGCGATCCGAGCCATGTCCGCGACTATGGCGCGGCCGAATGGCTGGCGATGCTGGACGAGGCGGGGCTGGAGACACGCCGTCTTGAGCGCCATCGCCTGCGCATGGATTTTCCGGTCTGGATCGCCCGCATGCGGACGCCCGAGACCGCCGCGCAGGCGATCCGCTATCTCCAGGACGCCCTGCCCGCCGAGGCGCGCCGCCATTTCGCCGTCGAGGCGGATGGCAGCTTCACCCTCGACACGATCTGGATCGAGGCGGTGAAGCCGGATCTCTGATCAGAGATCGAGCGTCACCGAGAGCGGCACATGGTCGGACGGGCGGTCCCAGCCCCGCGCGTCCTTCAGGATCGAATGGCCGAGAAGGCGCGGGACGAGATCGCCCGAGCCCCAGATATGGTCGAGCCGCCGGCCCTTGTCGGCGGCCAGCCAGTCCTTCGCCCGGTAGCTCCACCAGGTATAGACCTTCTCCTCCATCGGCACGCGGGCGCGGATGAGATCGGCCCAGGCGCCGTCCTGCATGGCGACGAGCAGCCCTTCCGTCTCGACCGGCGTATGCGAGACGATCTTCAGCAGCTGCTTGTGCGACCAGACATCCGTCTCGTAGGGCGCGATGTTGAGATCGCCGACGAGGATGGCGGAGGTTTCCGGCTCGGCGAAGCTCGTCACCCGCCGCATCTCCTCGATGAAGTCGAGCTTGTGCTTGAACTTGTCGTTGATCGCCGGGTCCGGCTCGTCGCCGCCGGCCGGCACGTAGAAGTTATGCAGCCGCAGCGGCCGGCCGTTGACCTCCAGCCGCACCGAGAGATGGCGCGCATGTTCGATGCCGCAGAAGGTCTGCCGCACGACGTCGCCGAAGGGCAGCTTCGAGATGACGGCGACGCCGTGATAGCCCTTCTGCCCGTGGATCGCGACATGGCCATAGCCGAGCGCCTCGAAGGCCTCGCGCGGAAAGAGCTCGTCCGGGCACTTGGTCTCCTGCAGGCAGAGGACGTCCGGCGCATGCTCGCCGAGATAGCGCTGGACGAGGTCGAGGCGCAGGCGGACGGAATTGATGTTCCAGGTGGCGACGGTGAAGGGCATGGGCGCGTCCGGATGAGGCTCCGCCCTTATGCGGAGCCCGGCGCTTCGGCGCAAGATTTCACGGCGTTTCCCACGGGTTGAGCAGCGGCACGCCGAGACCCTCGAAGTCCCGGACATTGCGGGTGACGACGGTCATGCCGTGGACGAGCGCCGTGGCGGCGATGAAGGCGTCGCGTTCGGGGCGAGGATCGGGAACATGCAGAGCCGCGGCGCACCGAGCCACGGCGGCGTCGACGGACAGGAATCGGGGAGAGAAAGCCGGCACCACCTCTCGATCGATCCAATTCCGCAGGATCGCCCCTTGCGCCGGATCGCGCCGCGACATCAGTCCGGCACCGCGTTCCAGTTCGAACAGGGTGACCGCCGACAGGAACAGATCGAACTCGTCGGCGCCCGCAGCCCAGCGCTTGACGTTCGGCTCCATCCTGTCGAGCCTGCGAAAGGCCGATATGACATTCGTGTCGAGCAGGAACATCAATCGAGATCGGCCGGCTTCGAGCGAAAATCGAGCTTCGGAGGATCGAAGTCGAAATCGCCGCCGTTCCAGCGCTCTGCCATTTCCAAGAGGGTCCGCGACCGCCGAAGTTTGTTGTAGACCTCCACGCTGAGAAGAACATGCGTCGCTTGGCCTTCTTCATCGATGAAGACGGGGCCTTCCTTCGCGGCTTCCTTCGCCTGCACGAGATTTTCGCCGAACGCGCGGCTGGTCATCCGGTGAACCGTCATCGAGCATCTCCCTTGCCGGTTGCGACGATCCTAGCACGATCCGGCTGGCTTGCCTCAACGACCCCAGCGCCAGACGGTGGTGCGCTTGACCTCGGCGTCCTCCAGGGCCCGTGTCACCGGCACCTGATATTCGGCCATGCGGACGAGCCGGTCCTTCGGCAGATAGGCGCGGCCGGGATCGCCGACGAGGATCGTGGTGCCCGCCGCCGCCAGCCCGTCGAACCAAGGCAGGATCGCCGCCGCCATCGCGCGGTCGAAGAACACGTCGCCGGCGAGCAGCAGGTCCGCCGCGACGGGCGCGCCGACGCGATCCTCGACGCGGATGTCGAGGGAGACGCCGTTCAGCGCGGCGTTCAGCGCCATCGCCTCGCCGGCGAAGGGATCGATATCGACCGCCGCGACGCCGGCGGCGCCCGCCAGCGCCGCCGCGATGGCGACGAGGCCGGAGCCGCTGGCGAAATCGAGGACGCGCTTCCCCTTCACCTTTGCCGGATGATCGAGCACGAAGCGCGCCAGCCCCTGCCCGCCGGCCCAGGCGAAGGCCCAGAAGGGCGGCGGCAGGCCGATCTCGGCCAGCTCCTCCTCCGTCCGCCGCCAGAGGTCATGCGCCTCGTCGGCGAGGCGCAGCCGGATCTCGGGCACATGCGGCGGGGCGTGGACGGCGGTGTTGTCGAGGACGAAGCGGCGCGCCCGCTCCGGCGCGAGGCGGAGCGCGGCGCTCACCGGTTGCCGGTCTGGCCCTGGCTGATCGCCGTATAGGGGATCTTGAACAGCGCGTCTTTGGCGGGAGCGCCGCTCTGGACATTGCTGATCATCACGGTCGTGTCCTTGCCCTGCGCGTCGCGGATCGTCCATTGCCGCAGGTCGTAGGTCTTCGGATCGAACATCATGGTGATGCGCGAATTGCCGAAGAGCGAACGGTCGCCCATCACGATGGTGGTGAGGTCCTTTTCCTGCTTCACGTCCTGGATATTGGCGCCGGACAGGTCGATCCGCGTGTCGAGCAGAAGCTTCATCGGCGTCTTCGACAAAGGATAGAGGTCCCAAGTGTTCAGCTTGCGGTTGTTCACCGCCACATTGCTGCCGTCGGCGATGACGCGGACCGGCGTTCCGGCATATTCGAAGCGGATGCGGCCGGGGCGCTCGATATAGAACTTGCCCTCCGACTGACGGCCCTTGTCGTCGAACTGCATAAAGTCGCCGGACATGGACTTGATCGAGGAGAAATGGTCGGCGACGGCCTGGGCGGCGGCCATGTCGCTCGTCTGCGCCCGGGCGGGCGCCGGGCCGCCGGAAAGGCCGAGCGCGAGGACGCTCGCGAACAGCGCCCCGGAAAACCCGCGGAATATCGTGGTCTGGCGGTGGTTCATCATGTCCTCTTGGGCCGGATCGCCATGGCACGGGCCGCCGCCGCCGGGGCGGGGCGCCGCGTGCCGTCTCGCGTCTCTATTGGTGGCACGGCTCTCGGGCTTCAATAGGGCGGCGCGGGCGGGGAGGCGACGAAAGCGCCGCGAAACCGCGACGCCAGGGAACGCTTTGCCCGCTTCCGCGCTTTCCCGGCACCTGCGAGTTGCGGATGGCAGCGCCACGAACCGGATCGGCAAGAAGGAGCGAGGCATGGCCAGGAACGGCGCCACACCCTCCCTCGACCATCGCGTCCTCTCGGATGTCCGCAAGGCCATCCGCCATCTGCCGAACTGGCAGGTGGAGTATATCCTGCCGCAGCATCTGGCGGAAAAGCTCGCCGAGCTCGACCGCGTGACCGGTCCGCTCCGCCGGAACGAGGAGGCGTGAGGCGGCGCCCCTGACGCGACCCGCCCCGCCCTACCGCCCGCCGTCAGGCCTTCTCGGCTTCGGTCGGCACCAGGATCTCGCGCTTGCCGGCATGGTTGGCCGGGCCGACGATGCCCTCGCGCTCCATCCGCTCGATGATCGAGGCGGCGCGGTTGTAGCCGATCTGCAGGCGGCGCTGGACATAGGAGGTGGAGGCCTTGCCGTCGCGCAGGACCACGGCCACGGCCTGGTCGTAGAGATCGGCCGATTCCTCGAGCCCCCCGACATCGCCCTCGCCGGCGGAGCCGCCCTTGCCGCCGGAGGCCGGGGCGCCGTCCTCGTCCTCCTCTTCCAGGATCGCGTCGAGATAGTCCGGCACGCCCTGGCGCTTCAGATGCTTGACGATCTCCTCGACCTCGTCGTCGGCGACGAAGGGGCCGTGGACGCGCTGGATGCGCCCGCCGCCGGCCATGAACAGCATGTCGCCCTGGCCGAGCAGCTGCTCGGCGCCCTGTTCCTGCAGGATGGTGCGGGAATCGATCTTCGAGGTCACCTGGAAGGAGATGCGGGTCGGGAAGTTCGCCTTGATCGTGCCGGTGATGACGTCGACCGAGGGGCGCTGCGTCGCCATGATCACGTGGATGCCGGCGGCGCGCGCCATCTGGGCGAGGCGCTGCACCGTGCCTTCGATCTCCTTGCCGGCGACCATCATCAGGTCGGCCATCTCGTCGATGACGACGACGATATAGGGCAGCGGCTGGAGGTCGAACTCCTCCGATTCGAAGATCGGCTCGCCCGTCTCGCGGTCGAAGCCGGTCTGCACGGTGCGCGAGATCGTCTCGCCCTTCTCCATCGCCGTGGCGAGGCGCTGGTTGAAGCCGTCGATATTGCGCACGCCGAGCTTCGACATCTTGCGGTAGCGGTCCTCCATCTCGCGGACCGTCCATTTCAGCGCCACCACAGCCTTCTTCGGATCGGTGACGACGGGCGCGAGGAGATGCGGGATGCCGTCATAGATCGACAGTTCGAGCATCTTCGGGTCGATCATGATCAGGCGGCATTCGGCCGGCGTCATGCGATAGAGCAGCGACAGGATCATGGTGTTGATCGAGACCGACTTGCCCGAGCCGGTGGTGCCGGCGACGAGGAGATGCGGCATCTTGGCGAGATCGGCGATCACCGGCTCGCCGCCGATCGTCTTGCCGAGCGCCAGCGGCAGCTTGGCCTTCGAGCCGGAAAAGGTCTCCGAATCGATCATCTCGCGGAAATAGACGGTCTCGCGCTTGGCGTTCGGCAGTTCGATGCCGATCGCGTTCTTGCCGGGAATCACGGCGACGCGGGCGGCGATGGCGCTCATCGAGCGGGCGATGTCGTCGGCGAGGCCGATGACGCGGCTCGACTTGATGCCGGGGGCCGGCTCCAGTTCGTAGAGCGTCACGACCGGGCCGGGCCGCACCTCGATGATCTCGCCCTTGACGCTGAAGTCGTCGAGCACGCCTTCGAGCAGGCGGGCATTTTCCTGCAGCACGTCCGGGGCGAGCATCGCGTCGCGGCCGCGCGCCTTCGGCGGCGCCAGGAGATCGACCGGCGGCAGCTCGAAATCGGCCGGCTCGCGCGACGGCGCGAAGGCGACGGCGGCGCGCTGCGCGGCGGCCGGGCGGGACGGCGCGGCGGTGACGACACGGGCGGCGCCGCCGCTGGCCGGCAGGGCGGGCGCGGCCGCACGCGGAGCGGCGGCGGCGGCCGGACGGGCGGCGGGCGCCGCCGGGCGCGGCTCGGGCTCGGCCTTCGGCTTCCGCTTGCCCGGAAAGGCGACGATATTGGCGGCGATGCCGCGCCAGCCGCCGGCCTCCTCCTCGCGGGGCATCTCGGTCACGCGGTCGTCGGCCTCCATCACGAAGCTGTCGTCCTCGGCGATCGGAGCGTCCCGCTCGTCGAGATCGTCATCGACCTCCGGCTCGTCCATGTCGAAGGGCGGCTCGTGCGCTTCCTCGCCCTCGTCCTCGTCAACGAAGCGCGGCTCGGGCGCGGCCGGGGCGACCGGCGCCTCGGCGCGCGGCCGGCGCGCCACCGCCGGCGCCTCGAACTGGAAGGGTTCCGGCGCGTCCTTCACGAGGCCGGCATCCTCGTCGTCCTCCAGCGGATCGACATAGCCGCCGCGATAGGGCGCGGCGACGCGGATCTGGCGCTCGCGGGCGGGACGCGGCGCCTCGAGGCGCGGCTCGTCCTCTTCCTCGCCGCGCCATTCGCGGAAGCCGTCGGCGAACTCGCCCGGCTCCCGGCGGCCGGACGCCTCGGCCCGGCGGCGCTGGAAGGCGGCCTTGGTGGAATAGACGAAATGCGCGGCGGCGCCGAGCGCCAGCGCCAGCCGGCTTTCGCTCGGCTCGTCCTCGTCCTCCTCCACCGGGGAGAGCGGCAGGGCGGCGGGGTTCTGCCGATCGATCAGGCCGGCGCCGTTGAGAAACAGCCAGGTGCCCGGCAAGGCGAAGAAGGCGGCGAGGACGAGGCCGAAGACGCCGGACGGATAGGCGCCGGTGACGGCGGCGGGCAGCTTCAGCACGATGTCGCCGACGACGCCGCCGAGGCCGATCGGCAGCGGCCAGGCCGGCGGGGCCGGGAAGCAGCCGAGCGCGGCGGCGCCGAGCGCCATGCCGCCGAGCGCCAGCCAGGCGCGGCGCCAGATGCGGTCGACCGGGCGGCCGGAAGCGAGAAGCACGCCCCAGATCACCGGCAGGGCAGCGACGAGGACGGCGCCGAGGCCGAAGCACTGCATCACCAGATCGGCGACGATCGCGCCGGACGGGCCGGCGAAGTTCACCACCTCGCCGCCATTGGCCTGCGACCAGGACGGATCGCCGACATTCCAGGTGGCGAAGGCGATGCACGCCCAGATGCCGACCGTGACGAGAGCGAAGCCGCCGGCGATCTCCATCTGCCGGCGCAGGAAGCCGGGCTCCTCGCGCATGGCCGGGGCCGGCCGCGCCGCCGGCTTTCCTGCGCTTCTGCCGATTGTCGTAACCGCCATGGTGCAACCGCTCGTCTGAATGCCTGTCGTCCGCGCCCCGCCCGGGGCGGACGGACCCGATCGGGACGAGACTAGGCGCGCCCTGGTTAAATCCCGTTTAACCCTAAGGATTCCTTTTGACCGCAACCGGGCGGCCTATGCTGCCGGCCAAGCAAAAGGGGCAGGCGGTCGCCCGCCTGCCCCTTGTCGATCTCATGCTGCTCAGACGGGCTCAGAACGAGCCGTGATAGGCCGTCTCGCCATGCGAGGTGATGTCGAGGCCCTCGCGCTCGGCTTCCACCGAGGGACGCAGGCCGACGACGAGATCGACGATCTTGTAGAGGATCGCCGAGCCGACGCCCGACCAGACCACGGTCACGAGCACGCCCTTCAGCTGCGCCAGGACCTGCGTCGCCGTGCCGCCGTAGCTCGCGGCGAAATCGGCCGTCGAATAGTCGACGATGCCGGTGCCGCCGAGGGCTGGGTTGACGAGGACGCCGGTCATGATGGCGCCGAAGATGCCGCCGACGCAGTGGACGCCGAAGACGTCGAGCGAGTCGTCGTAGCCGAGCTTGTTCTTCACCACGTCGACGAAGAAGAAGCAGATCAGCGAGACGAGGAGGCCGAGGACGATGGCGCCCATCGGGCCGACGAAGCCGGCGGCGGGGGTGACGGCGACGAGGCCGGCGACGGCGCCCGAGGCGGCGCCGAGCATCGAGGCCTTGCCCTTGGTCACGGTCTCGACCAGCGCCCAGGAGACGACGGCGGCGGCGGTGGCGACGAAGGTGTTCAGCATCGCCAGCACGGCGCCGGGGCTCGCCTCAAGATTGGAGCCGGCGTTGAAGCCGAACCAGCCGACCCAGAGCAGCGAGGCGCCGACCATCGTGAGCGTCATGGAATGGGGCGCCATGATCTCCTTCTTGAAGCCCGTGCGCTTGCCGATCATCAGCGCGCCGACGAGGCCCGCGATGCCGGCATTGATATGGACCACCGTGCCGCCGGCGAAGTCGATCGCGCCGAAGGAGAAGATGAGACCACCCGGATCGGAATAGGCCGAGGGACCGCCCCAGAACCAGACCATGTGCGCCATCGGGAAGTAGACGAAGGTCACCCAGAGGATGGTGAAGAGGATGACGGCCGAGAACTTCACGCGCTCGGCGAAGGCGCCGACGATCAGCCCGGGGGTAATGCAGGCGAAGGTCATCTGGAAGCAGACGAAGACCAGCTCGGGGATCGCGACGCCCTTGGTGAAGGTCTCGGCGACCGAGGCCGGCGTGACGCCCGCCAGGAACATCTTCGACAGGCCGCCGACGAAGGCGTTGCCGGGGGTGAAGGCCAGCGAATAGCCGTAGACCACCCAGATCAGCATCACCACGGCGGTGATCATGAAGACCTGCATCAGCACGCTCAGCATGTTCTTGGCGCGCACGAGGCCGCCATAGAACAGCGCGAGGCCGGGGATCGTCATCAGAAGGACCAGGACGGTGGACAGCATCATCCAGGTCGTGTCGCCCTTGTCGACGGTCATCGCCGGCGCGGCGGCCGTCGCGGCGGCATCGGCGGTCCCGGCGGCGACGCCGGCCGGGGCGCTCGCGTCCTGCGCGAAGGCCGCCGTCGCGGCGAGGCCGGCCAGGAGCCCGCCGGCGAAGAGCAGTTTCTTCCAATTCATCAGGTTCATGTCCCCTTAGAGTGCGTTCGCGTCGACCTCGCCCGTGCGGATGCGCACGGCCTGGTCGATGCCGAAGACGAAGATCTTGCCGTCGCCGATCTGGCCGGTCTTGGCGGCGTTCGAAATGGCCTCGACCGCCCGGTCGACGAGATCGGCGGGCACGGCGACCTCGATCTTGAGCTTCGGCAGGAAGCTCACGGCATATTCGGTGCCGCGATAGATCTCGGTATGCCCCTTCTGCCGGCCGTAGCCCTTCACCTCGGTGACGGTCAGGCCCTGGATGCCGATGCCGGTCAGCGCCTCGCGCACCTCGTCGAGCTTGAAGGGCTTGATGATGGCCATCACGATTTTCATTCACCACCTCGAGTCTTGGGGCGGCGGCCCCCGCCGCCTGCCGCGATCTTCCGCTCTCCGCGAAGGCAGGGCGGAGGGCGACTGATCCACACCATTCAAGGAGCGTGCCAAGTCGCGCATCCCCCGGACCGATCGCGAAACAAGGCAAAGAAACGGGCAAAAGCGCAGGACTTCGCCCCGCGCCCGGCGCCGATGCCTGCGGATGGTGCGAATATAATTTCGGCATATGACGTTTTTTTCGGCAAACGGCGCGAAATGCGGCGCAGCCGAAGGGCGGCTCAGGACGCCCGGACGGGCCGGATCAGGCCTTCCTGCGCGACGGAGGCGACGAGCCGACCATCCTCGGTGAAGAGCGAGCCGCGCGTCAGGCCGCGCCCGCCCGAGGAGGAGGGCGAATCCTGCGCATAGAGCAGCCATTCCCCGACATCGACGGGCCGGTGGAACCACATGGAATGGTCGAGGCTCGCGGCCTGGATGCGCCGGTCGAAGACCGACAGGCCATGGGCGAAGAGCGCCGTGTCGAGCAGCGTCATGTCGGACAGATAGGCGAGGACGGCGGCGTTGAGCCCCGCGTCGTCGCCGATCGGGCGCAGCGCGCGCACCCAGATGCGCTGCACCGGCTCCAGCTTCTTCTCCGTCAGATAGTGGTCGAGCAGCACGGGGCGGAACTCGATGGGGCGGGGCCGGCTCCAATAGCGGCGCACCGGCTCCGGCGCCCCGTCAAGGAGGAGGCGCGCCAGATCCTCGCCGCCCGGCAGCGCGTCGGGCCGCGGCACGTCCGGCATGGGCAGCTGATGGGCGAGTCCCTCCTCGTGCTTCTGGAAGGAGGCGGACAGGGTGAAGATCGCCTGGCCGTGCTGGATCGCGACGACGCGGCGGGTGGTGAAGGAGCCGCCGTCGCGGATCCGGTCGACCTCGTAGACGATCGGCCGTTTCGGATCGCCGGGCCGCAGGAAATAGCCGTGCAGCGAATGGACCGGGCGCTCGCCGGGCACGGTCCGCTGCGCCGCGACGAGCGCCTGGGCGACGACCTGGCCGCCGAAGACGCGCTGCCAGCCCTGGTCGGGACTGATGCCGCGATAGAGATCGTCCTCGATCCGCTCCAGATCGAGGACGGCGAGCAGCTGGTCGACGCTGTTCATCCGGCTTTTCCCTGCATTCGGCGCGGCGCGGCACCCATATTCGCGCCACCCTTTGATTGCCGCCCGCGCGCGACGCATCTAAGTCACACCGAAACGGGATCGAGAGTCGAGACGATGCGGGCTGCGCCGGAAACGGATGGAGAGACGACGGAGCGCTTCGACGTCGTGATCGCGGGCGCCGGCTATGTCGGCCTGTCGACGGCGGTGGCGATCGCCGATGCGGCCCCGGGCCTGAAGCTGCTGCTGGTCGATGCCGCGCCGGACGAGGTCTGGCGGCGCGACACGCGCGCCTCGGCGGTGGCCGCCGGCGCCGTGCGGATGCTGACGCGGCTCGGCGTCTGGAGCGAGATCGCGCCGGAGGCCCAGCCGATCACCGAGATGATCGTCACCGATTCGCGGCTCGGCGACGTGGTGCGCCCGGTCTTCCTCACCTTCGGCGGCGAAGGCGAGACGGTGGCGGCCGGCGAGCCCTTCGCCCATATGGTGCCGAATGTCGCGCTGAACGGCGCGTTGCGCGCCCGCGCGGCGGCGCGCGGCATCACGATCCGTCAGAACTGCGCCGTCGCCGGGCTCGGCGAGGCGCCCGGCGCGCTAGAGGTCGCGCTCGCGGGCGGAAAGAGCGTGGCGGCGCGCCTCGTGGTCGCCGCCGACGGCGTGAAATCGGCCGTGCGCGACATGGCCGGCATCCGCACCGTCTCGAAGGACTACGACCAGTCCGGCATCGTCTGCACCGTTCGCCACGAGCGCCCGCATGGCGGCCGGGCGGAGGAGCATTTCCTGCCCGCCGGCCCCTTCGCCATCCTGCCGCTGAAGGGCAACCGCGCCTCGCTGGTCTGGACGGAATCGCGCCGCGACGCCGAGCGGCTCGTCAATGGCGACGCCTTCCTGTTCGAGATCGAGCTGGAACAGCGCTTCGGTCGCAAGCTCGGCCGCCTCGAGGTGGAAGGACAGCCCCGCGCCTTTCCGCTCGGCCTGACGCTCGCCCGCGATTTCGTGCGCTCGCGCGTCGCGCTCGTCGGCGACGCGGCGCATGGCATCCACCCGATCGCCGGCCAGGGGCTCAATCTCGGCTTTAAGGACGCGGCGGCCCTGGCGGAGGTGGTGGTGGAGGCGGCGCGGCTCGGCCGCGACATCGGCGCGCTCGACGTTCTGGAGACCTATAGCCGCTGGCGCCGCTTCGACACGCTGCGCATGGGCCTCACCACGGATGTGCTGAACATCCTGTTCTCGAACGACAACGCGCCCTTGCGCGCGCTGCGCGACCTCGGCCTGTCGCTGGTCGATCGCGCGCCGGGATTGAAGCGCTATTTCATCGGCGAGGCGGCGGGGCGGCTGGCCGGCCCGGCGCCGCGCCTTCTCCAGGGCGAGGCGATCTGAGCCGCATCAGCCAAGCGGCGGCCGGAGGGCGGCGTCAGCCCTCCACCGAGGGCTTCGGCGCGATATGGCTGCGCAGGAGCAGGTCGGCCGCCGAATTCACCATGGCCTCGAAATAGTAGTCCTGCAGGCGCGCCTCGGCCTCCGGCGTCGCGACGGAGGGCGCGGGCTCGGCGGCGGCGGCCGGCGCCGCGCCGCTCTTGTCGCGCAACGGAGCCGCGCCGCCCGGATGCACGGCCGGCATCGGGCCGGCGGGCATCGCGGTGGCGCTCGGCAGGAAGGAAAGGCTGCGGATGATCATCCGTGGTCGTCCCGTGAACGAAAGGCGAAGGCCCCGTCCGGTGACGAAGGCCTTGTCAGGCCCCGGTCCTTAACGGGCGAAACGTCGCCATTTCCTTCACGGACTCCGAACAATTCGAAGGAAACGGCCGGCGCCACCACCACTTTAACGAGAAACACCCCCGGCGCAAGTCGCGCCGAGGGTGCTGCGTAAGCCGCGAACCGCGTTCGCGACGGGGACCGCGTCGGTCCTGCGGCTTACTGGAAGAGGCGAAGGATGTTCTGCTGCGCGCTGTTGCCGATCGCGAGGGCCTGGTAAGCGAGCTGCTGCTTGACCTGGAGGGCGTTCAGCTTGGCGCTTTCCTTCTCGAGATCGGCATCGACCAAGCCGCTCACCGCCGAGTCGCGGATGTCGTTCAGCTTGTCGAGGAAGCTCATCGAAGATTCGATGCCGGCGGAGAACCCGGAGAGCGTCGCCGCGATCTTGCCGATTTCCGTCTGAGCCGTGTCGATGGTCGTGGTGGCGTAGGTCGCCGTGATGTCGGCCTTGGCGATCGAAGACTTCAGCGCGTCCTTGAGGACACCCGCGCTTCCGACCACATCCTGAGCCGTCAGGGTCGTCGTGAGGTTCGTCGTTGCGCCGTCGACGATGTTCATCGTCACCGAGACGTCGTTGGCGGTCGACGCACCGAGAAGGTTCTTGCTGTTGATCGAGGCGCCAGAGATGATCGCACGGGCCTGGGTAATCAGGGCGCCAATCTGGTTCGCGTCCGCGTCGGTCGCGCCGCCAGAAGCGTTCACGGCCGTGGTCGCGAGGTCCTTGATCTTCTGCAGAAGGGTGCTGACCTGATCGAGGGCGCCGGATGCGGCATCGGCCTGCGCCTTCGCCGTCGACATGCTGCTCTTCAGGTTCTCGGAGGCCGACCTGTCGGCGCGGATCTTCGTGGCCGTCGCCCAGACGGTGGCGTTGTCGGCCGCGGAGTTGACCTTATAGCCAGTGGCGATGCGGTTCTGCGTGACGGCGAGCTGAGCGTTGATGCTGCGGAGCGCCGCAGAAGCCATGCCGGTGGAGGAGGTGTTGATCGAAACCATTTTATTCTTTCCCCGTTTTTGTTTGAAGCGTCTTCCTGTCCGCTTCGAGGAATTGAATAGCCCGTGGCCTCGTAAGGTCTTCGTGCCAAAAAGATTCGAATTTTAGACATCCGGCATTTGGGTCGAATGCGGATCTATTATAGTCTACTATTCGATACGAACTCGCCGCGAATGCGAGCGATGCCGGTAGGGTTTCGGCAACCATGCCGGTCCCGGCCTCTTGGAAAAGCTCGGTTTTCCGGCCTTCAGGGGCAAAATCTTTCCCGAAGGGGCATGACGACGAAAATCCCTACGCCGCAACCGACGGCCCGCCCGGCTATTTAGAACGATGACAAACCCCGGCGGCGCCCCGTCGGGGGCGTTCTTGCATGCGGAAGGCTCAAGCCATGGCAAGGGACATCAAGGCGGGACCGAAGGCGACGCCGAAGAGCAAGGGCCCGCCCTTGCCGGTCGTCCTGTCGGCCAACGACCTTCTGGAAGGCGACGTCGTGTTCCTGGCGGCGACGGGCGGCTGGACCCGCGACCCCGCCAAGGCCCGCATCGCCCACGATCCCGAGACGGCGGCCGCGATGGAGGCGGAGGCCGGCGCCGAATTCAAGGCGAACCGGATCGTCGATCCCTATCTCGTCCCCGTGCGCGTCGCGGCGAACGGCCTTGCCGTCGCCTTGCATTTCCGCGAGGCCATCCGCCAGAAGGGGCCGACCGTCCATCCCGATTTCGGCAAGGAAGCCGAGTTCGGCAACGACTATCCGGCCTGAGCGCCAAAGGGCCGAGAGAAGGTTTCGCGATGTATCGCTACGATGAATTCGACGAGCGCTTCGTGCGCGAGCGCGTCGCCCAGTTCAAGGATCAGGTGGAGCGCCGGCTCGACGGCTCGCTGTCGGACGACGAGTTCAAGCCGCTCCGGCTGAAGAACGGGCTCTATCTCCAGCTCCACGCCTATATGCTGCGCATCGCCGTGCCCTATGGCACGCTGAATTCGCGCCAGCTGCGCCAGCTCGCCCATATCGCCGAGCGCTACGATCGCGGCTACGGTCATTTCACCACGCGCCAGAACCTCCAGTTCAACTGGCCGAAGCTGAAGGACGTGCCGGAGATCCTAAATCTCCTGGCCGATGTCGAGATGCATTGCATCCAGACTTCCGGCAACTGCATCCGCAACGTCACCGCCGACCAGTTCTCCGGCGTCGCGCGCGACGAGGTCGAGGACCCGCGCCCGACGGCCGAGCTGATCCGGCAATGGTCGAGCCTCCATCCGGAATTCGTCTGGCTGCCCCGCAAGTTCAAGATCGCCGTCACCGGCGCCGAGCACGATCGCGCCGCGATCATGGTGCACGATATCGGTCTGAAGGTGCTGCGCCACGCCGAGACCGGCGAGATCGGCTACGAGGTGGTGGTCGGCGGCGGTCTCGGCCGCACGCCGATGATCGGCAAGGTCGTGCGCTCCTTCCTGCCGAAGGACGAGCTTCTCGCCTATCTCGAGGCGGTGATGCGCGTCTACAATGCCGAAGGCCGGCGCGACAACAAGTTCAAGGCACGGGTGAAGATCCTCGTCCACGAGACGGGCACGGAGGAATTCGTGCGCCGCGTCGAGGAGGAATATGCCCAGCTCGACGGGCCGACGGTGAACGCGCCGCTGGAAGAGGTGGAGCGCATCGCCCGCTATTTCGCGCCGCCCGCCTATGCGGCGCTGCCGGAGACCTCCGAGACGCTGGCGAGCGCCCGCCGCGCCGATCCGGCGCTCGACCGCTTCGTCGAGCAGAACGGCTTCGCCCACAAGCAGCCGGGCTACATCGCGCTCACCGTGTCGCTGAAGCCGATCGGCGGCATTCCGGGCGACATGACGCATGACCAGATGCGCGCCTTCGCCGACATCGCCGAGCGCTGGTCCTTCGACGAGCTGCGCGTCACCCATGCGCAGAACCTCGTGCTGCCGCATGTGCGCCAGGACGACGTGCCGGCCGTGTTCGAGGCGCTGAAGGCGGCGGGGCTCGCCACCGCCAATGCCGGCCTCGTCACCGACATCATCGCCTGCCCGGGCCTCGACTATTGCGCCTTGGCGACGGCGCGCTCGATCGGGGTGGCGCAGGAGATCTCCAAGACCTTCGGGGCCGAGGAGCGCCAGCGCGAGGTCGGGCCGCTGCAGATCAAGATCTCCGGCTGCATCAATGCCTGCGGCCATCACCATGTCGGCCATATCGGCATTCTCGGCATCGAGAAGTCGGGCAAGGAGAACTACCAGATCACGGTCGGCGGCGACGCCTCGGAACAGGCGGCGCTCGGCGAGCGCGTCGGCCCCGGCATCGACGGCGAGGACGTGCCCGGCGCGATCGAGGCGCTGGTCGCGACCTATATGACCGAGCGGCAGGACGGCGAGACCTTCATCGACACGGTGAAGCGCACCGGGCTCGACCCCTTCAAGGCGAGCTTCACCGCCTATGTCGCGGACAGGACCGGCAGCCCGGTCGGAGAGGATGCATGAGCCTGCTGATCGGAGCCGAAGGGCCGCGCCCGGACGCCTATGCGAGCGTCGAGGACTGCGCCGACCTGTCGCTCGCCGACGGGCCGGTCGTCGTGCCGCTGACGGTGATCGACGAGGCGCTGACGCATCGGCGCAACGAACGCATCGGTCTCTTCGTCGAGAACAACGTTTCGATCGAGGCGATCCGCCCCTATCTGCCGAGCCTGTCGCTGATCGCGATCGGCTTTCCCTCCTTCGCCGACGGGCGCGGCTTCAGCCTGGCGCGGCGGCTGCGGCGCGCGGGCTTCACCGGTACGCTGCGGGCGAAGGGGCCGCTGATCGCCGACGAGTTCTACGACGCGCTCGCCTGCGGCTTCGACGAGGTGGAACTGCCCGACCAGATGGCCGCCCGCCAGCCGCCGGAACAATGGCTGCGGCAGAAGGACATCGTCTCCGCCCATTACCAGTCCGGCTATGGCGAGGGGCAGAGCATTCTCGAACAGCGCATGGCCGCCCGTAAGGCGGCGGCGGAATGACGGGCGCCGGACCTTCGCGGGAAGGGCTCCCTCCCCTCTCCCGAGTCGGGAGAGGGTGGCCCGAAGGGTCGGGTGAGGGAAGCGTCGCGAGCCGGCGTCGGACCGGCCTGCGCCCCATCGCTCCCTCATCCCGCTGCCGCGACCTTCTCCCGACTCGGGAGAAGGCCGAAGCGTCGCCGTTCTCGCGTCCCCTCCCGCTCCCCTCTTCCGGAGCCTTCGCATGAGCACCGATCTCGAAGCCCTGTCCCGCGAGCTCGATCTCGCCTTCGCGCAGCTCACCCCGGTCGAGCGCTTGAAGACGCTGGTCGAGCGCGTGCCGGGCCGTATCGTCTTCACCACCAGCCTCGGCCTGGAGGACCAGATGCTCACCCATCTGATCTTCGCCGAGAAGCTGCCGATCGAGGTGAAGACGCTGGATACCGGCCGCCTGTTTCCCGAGACCTACACGGTCTGGCGCGAGACGGAGGAGAAGTACGGCCGCCGCATCAAGGCCGTCTATCCGAAGGGCGAGGCGCTGGAGGAGCTGGTCAACGACCAGGGGATCGACGGCTTCTACTACGCGCCGGAATTCCGCAAGGCCTGCTGCGGCGTGCGCAAGGTGGAGCCGCTCGCCCGGGCGCTTTCCGGCGCCGAGGCCTGGATCACGGGCCTGCGCCGCGACCAGTCGGCCAATCGCGAGGGCATGCATTTCGTCGGCTTCGACGCGGGGCGCGGCCTTCTGAAGGCCAATCCGCTCTTCGACTGGACGCGCGAGGAGATCCGCCTCTTCGCCGAGGAGGAGAAGGTGCCCGTCAACGCCCTGCATGGCCAGGGCTTCCTGTCGATCGGCTGCGCCCCCTGCACGCGGGCGGTGCGGCCCGGCGAGCCGGAACGCGCCGGCCGCTGGTGGTGGGAAGAGGAAACGCTGCGCGAATGCGGCCTGCATGTCGAGCCGGACGGGCGCGTCATCCGCGCCAAGCTCGTGCCCGGCACCAATCATGGCGATGCCGCCTTCGAAGGACCCGCCGAATCATGAAGCCCATGACCCATCTGCAGCGGCTCGAGGCCGAGTCGATCTTCATCATCCGCGAGGTGGCGGCGACGGCCGAGAACCCGGTGATGCTCTATTCGATCGGCAAGGATTCGGCCGTGATGCTGCATCTGGCGCTGAAGGCCTTCGCGCCGGGGCCCCTGCCCTTTCCGCTGATGCATGTCGACACGACCTGGAAGTTCCGGGAGATGATCGAGCATCGCGACCGCCTGCCCGAGCGGCTCGGCGTGAAGATGATCGTCTATACCAACCAGGAAGGGCTGAAGGCCGGCATCAATCCCTTCGCCTCCGGCTCGCGCGTCCATACCGACGTGATGAAGACCGAGGCGCTGAAGCAGGCGCTGGACAAGTACAAGTTCGACGCGGCCTTCGGCGGCGCGCGGCGCGACGAGGAGAAGAGCCGCGCCAAGGAGCGCGTCTTCTCGCTGCGCTCGGCCGAGCACCGCTGGGAGCCGAAGAACCAGCGGCCGGAACCCTGGCATCTCTACAATACACGCAAGCGCAGCGGCGAGAGCTTCCGCGTCTTCCCGCTGTCCAATTGGACGGAGGGCGATGTCTGGGACTATATCGCCCTCGAGAAGATCGACGTCGTGCCGCTCTATTTCGCCAAGCCGCGCCCCGTGGTGGAGCGCGACGGCACGCTGATCATGCGCGACGACGAGCGCATGCAGCTGAAGCCCGGCGAGGTGGTCGAGGACCGCATGGTCCGCTTCCGCACGCTCGGCGACTATCCGCTGACGGGCGCGGTGGAATCCTCCGCCGCCACGCTCGACGAGATCATCGCCGAGATGCGCGCCTCCCGCTCCTCCGAGCGCCAGGGCCGGGTGATCGACCGCGACGGCGGCGCCTCCATGGAAGAAAAGAAGCAGGAAGGCTATTTCTGACGATGACTTCCGCAGCAGCCCGGATCGCCGACGCCGAATTCGCCGGCCCCGCGCCCGACCTCGCCCCGGTGACGCCGGCTTTGGCCGGCCGGCCGGAATCGCTTCTTCACTTCATCACCTGCGGCTCGGTGGACGACGGCAAGTCGACGCTGATCGGCCGCCTGCTCTATGACGCCGGCGCCGTCTTCGACGACCAGCTCGAAGCCCTGGAGCGCGACTCCAAGAAGTTCGGCACGACGGGCGGCGGCCTCGACTTCGCCCTTCTCGTCGACGGCCTCTCGGCCGAGCGCGAGCAGGGCATCACCATCGACGTCGCCTATCGGTATTTCTCGACGCCGCGCCGCGCCTTCATCATCGCCGATACGCCCGGCCACGAGCAATATACCCGCAACATGGCGACCGGCGCCTCGGATGCCGAGCTCGCCGTGATCCTGGTCGACGCGCGCAAGGGCATCCTGCCCCAGACGCGCCGCCATTCCTTCATCACCTCGATGCTCGGCGTCAAAAGCGTCGTCGTCGCCATCAACAAGATGGATCTCGTCGATTTCGATCAGGCGGTCTTCGACCGGATCGTCGCCGACTACAAGACGATCCTGCCCTCGCTCGGCTTCGCCGACGTTGCCTATATCCCGCTTTCGGCGAAGAACGGCGACAACATCACCAGCCTTTCGGCCCATACGCCCTGGTATCGCGGCAAGACCCTGCTCGACCATCTGGAAACGGTGGAGCCGAAGACGCTGCGCGAGGAGGACGAGTCCTTCCGCCTGCCCGTGCAATGGGTGAACCGGCCCAATCTCGACTTCCGCGGCTTCGCCGGCACGGTGGCCGGCGGGCGGGTGCGGCCGGGCGATGCCGTGATCTCGCTGCCCTCCGGCCGCACCAGCCATGTGAAGGCCGTCTACGGCCCGAATGGCGAGGTGGCGGAGGCCCAGGCCGGCGAGGCGGTGACGCTGACGCTGGCCGACGAGATCGACGCCTCGCGCGGCGACGTGCTGGTCGCTTCGGACGACACGATCGCGCCGCATCGCAGCGCCAAGGCCGAGATCCTCTGGATGGTCGACCGGCCGCTGATCGCCGGCAGCCGCCTCATCGCGCGGCTCGCCACCAGCCAGACGCCGGCCTCGGTGCGCACGCTCGACGCCGCCATCGACATCCACACCTATCAGACGCGGCCCGCCAACGCGCTCCTGATGAACGAGATCGGCCGCGTCACCATCGCCTTCGACCGGCCGACCGTCTGCCTGCCCTATGCGGAGAACCGCGAGCTCGGCGCCTTCATCTTGATCGACCAGCTCACCAACGAGACGGTGGCGCTCGGCTTGGTGCGCGAGGTGAAGGCGGACGTGCCGCCGGCGGAGGCCGCCCTGCCCAAACCCGGCGAGCCGGCCGCGCCCGCCGAGCCGGACAGTGCCGCCGAGCGCATCGGCCGGCTCTGGCTCGGCGCGGATGCGCAGCGCAACCCGGAACGGGCGGCGGGCGTCGTGCGCTTCCGCCTTCTCGGCGCGCTGCTCGTCGCGATCCTCGGCTATGCCTTCGGCCTCGGCTTCGGCGGCGCCTTCGCGCTCGGCCTCGCCGATCTCGCGCTGCGGCCCTTCCTGCGCCTTCTCGTCGACCGGACGGAGCGCGAGCCGAAAGCCGCCGAGCCCGACACGGTGGACGAGGGCGCCGGCATATGACGGACGGCTTCGAGGAGCGCTTACGCCGCGCCTTCAGCGCCGTCCGGCGCCCGCCCTACGCGGAAGCGGCCCTCTTCGCCGCCTCCGCCGGCCTTTGCCTGGCGCTGACGACGGGGCTGATCCGGTAGGGCGGGCCGTATTCGTTCGCCAAAGAGGCCTTCCCTGAAGGCTTCGCCCGGCCAAGACGGATTCGGCCTCCCGCACATCTCGTCCGCCGCGAGCGCCGAGGCTTCCACGGCGTTCTTCTCCCCTGCGGGGAAGTGCCCGGCAGGCGATGAGGAGGCGGTGGAGCCGAGGGGCCGGGGCCATTCTCCACCGCCGCATGCCCCTCACCCGGCCCTTCGGGCCGCCCTCTCCCCGCAGGGGAGAGGAAGGGCGCCCTTGCGTCCACCGACTTGGCGCACCTGCCGCTTTTCCATGTGGAGGAAGGCGAAGGCCGTGCAGCCTCCTCCTTCTCCCGAGCCGGGAGAAGGTCCCGGCAGGGGGATGAGGGAGCCGTAGAGCGCCGGCGTCCACACACAGCCGTGACGCCAATGCCTGCGCCTCACGGCTCCCTCACCCGCCTGCCGGCACCCTCTCCCGACTCGGGAGAGGGACGCGGTGGCCGCCGTCCGCGCTCGTTCTGTCGGCTCGTAAGAAGGCGCGGCCGCCCCACCGCTTTCTTCTCCCCTGCGGGGAGAAGTGCCGGCAGGCGATGAGGGGTCGGCGCAGCCGAGCAGTCTTCGCCCACTCTCCACCGCCGCAGGCCCCTCACCCGGCAATTCGGGCCACCCTCTCCCCGCAGGGGAGAGGAAAGAAGCCCTATCCGGTCCGGCATGGCGGCCCACCCGGCGGTTCGAGGCTGACGGCTTTCACTACCGCCTCATGTCGATCATCAAGTCGATCCGATGCCGTCTTCCGGCAAAAAGCCGGCTAATCGTAGCGACTGAAGACCAGGGCGGCGTTGACGCCTCCGAATCCGAAGGCGTTGGACAGGACATGGTCGACTTCCGCAGGACGGGCGCCCTCGGAAAGAAGATCAAAGCCCTCCGCTTCCGGCATCGGATGGTCGATATTGAGGCTCGGGGGAAGGGTTCGGTTCCGAAGGGCGAGAACGGCAAACACCGCCTCGATCGCTCCCGCCGCGCCCAGCATGTGTCCCGTCGCCGATTTCGTCGAGCCGACCGGGATACGGCCGCCGCCCGGTCCGAAGAGGGTCGTCAGGGCGGCGAGTTCCGCTGCGTCGCCCACCGGCGTGGAGGTGGCATGCGCGTTGACATAGCCGACCTGTGCCGGCTCGATACCGGCCATCGATAAGGCGATCTCCATGGCCCGCGCGGCCTCCCGCCCATCGGGCCAGCCTGCAGTGACGTGATGAGCGTCGGTCGTCGTGCCATAGCCGGATAGTATCGCGAGTGGACGGGCGCCACGCCGCTCGGCATGGGACAGGCGCTCGATGACCAGCATCGCGGCCCCTTCCGATAGGACGAACCCATCGTGATCGCGATCGAACGGCCGTGACGCCCGTTGGGGCTCATCGTTGAAGCCGAAGGTCAGGGCCCTTGCTGCCGTGAAGCCGCCGATCGCCACGGGATCGACGCAAGCCTCCGTTCCGCCGCAGAGAGCAATGTCGGCTTCGCCGGAACGGATCATGCGCATGGCATCGCCGATCGCTTGGGCGGAAGCGGCGCAGGCGGTCGTCGGCGCGCCGGCCGGGCCGTTGAAGCCGAAGCGAATCGACGCCTGTCCCGCCGCGAGATTGGGCAGGAAGGACGGAACCACGAAGGGCGACAGCCGGCGGACGCCGGACAGGCGGATGGTTTCGTTCGCGGCGGTGATGGCCGGCACGCCGCCGACACCCGTGCCGATCACCGTCGCCGTCCGCGCACGCTCCTCGCGCCGCTTGGGATGCCAGCCGGCTTGGTTCACCGCCTCCTGGGCCGCTGCCATCGCATATTGGATGAACAGATCGTTGCGGCGCAGATCGCGAGACTCCATGGCTGTTTCGGGATCGAAGCCTTCGGCGTCCTCCTTGATCGAGGGGACCAGACCGGCGACACGACATTTCCAGCCTTCGACATCGAAGCGCCCATTCGCGCGAATGCCGCTGCGGCCTGCGACAAGCCGCGACCAGACGGCGGGAATGCCGATCCCCAGTGGCGATACGGCACCCAAGCCGGTGACAACGATGGGTTCCTGCATAGTCTCCTCACAGTGTGCATATGCACTGCGCATATACAGACTGTCAGGACTCGAGGCTACGGATTTCCGGGCTCGCCGCCCGCCGCGAAATGCTTCGCCAATTTCAGATAGGCCTTTGCTTCGGCTGGCGAGAAACCCTGCAACAGATCGGCCTGCGCTTTGCGCCATTCGACGAGCAGTTGGTCGAGAAGTCGGTCTCCCTCCTCCGTGAGCTCGCAGAGGCGCGCGTTGCCGCTGGTCTCCGCGACGCGCCGAACCAAGCCCTTTTGCTCCAGCAGGTCGAGATTGCGCGTCAGGCTGGTCCGATCCAGCAGGATCCGCTGCGCCAGGGCCGCCACCGGCTGGGTAGGATTGAAGCGGATGGCGGCCAGGAGCGAGAACTGCTGAACCGTCACGTCGAACCGCCGCATCGCCGCATCGCCGCGGCGCAGAAGCGTCCGCGACGCCGCAATCGTGTTGAGGACGAGACAGTTCGACAGTTCTTCGGGCATGGCCATGGGCAAGGACATGCGGGACCTTGCCCGCCGCCGTCAATCCACCCTCGTTCCTGGTCCGGCCGTCCCAACCCCGATACGAAAAAGGCGGCCCACTCGGAGCCGCCTTCATTCATGCGTATGGGAAGGCCCCTCAGGCCGCCTTCTTGGCGCCGAGGAGCTTGCGGTTGACGAGGAGTTCGGCGATCTGCACCGCGTTCAGCGCCGCGCCCTTGCGCAGGTTGTCCGCGACCACCCAGAGGTTCAGGCCGTTCTCGACGGTGATGTCCTCGCGGATGCGCGAGATATAGGTCGCGTCCTCGCCCGCCGCCTCGTGCGGGGTGATGTAGCCGCCGTTCTCGCGCTTGTCGACGACGAGGCAGCCCGGGCTGGAGCGCAGGATGTCGCGCGCCTCTTCCGCCGTGATCGGCTTCTCGAACTCGATGTTCACCGCCTCCGAATGGCCGATGAAGACCGGCACGCGCACCGCCGTGCAGGTGACCTTGATCTTCGGGTCGAGCATCTTCTTCGTCTCGGCCATCACCTTCCACTCCTCCTTGGTGGAGCCGTCCTCCATGAAGGTGTCGATATGGGGAATGACGTTGAAGGCGATGCGCTTGGTGAACTTCTTCGCCTCGACCGGATCGGAGACGAAGACGGCGCGCGACTGGGAGAAGAGCTCGTCCATGCCCTCCTTGCCGGCGCCCGAGACCGACTGATAGGTCGAGACCACGACGCGCTTGATCGTCGCGTGGTCGTGGAGCGGCTTCAGCGCCACGACGAGCTGGGCGGTCGAGCAGTTCGGATTGGCGATGATGTACTTCTTGGTGAAGCCGCGCACCGCCTCGGCATTCACTTCCGGCACGACGAGCGGCACCTCGGCGTCGTAGCGCCAGGCCGAGGAATTGTCGATCACGACGCAGCCCTGCGCCCCGATCTTCGGCGACCATTGCTTGGAAATGTCGCCGCCCGCCGACATCAGGCAGATATCGGTGGTCGAGAAATCGTAGGTGTCGAGCGCCTGCACCTTCAGCGTCTTGTCGCCGAAGGCGACCTCGGTGCCCTGGCTGCGCCGCGAGGCAAGCGCCACGACCTCGTCGGCGGGAAAGCCACGCTCGTCGAGAATGGAAAGCATTTCGCGCCCGACATTGCCGGTGGCGCCCGCGACGGCGACCTTGTAGCCCATCTTCACTCCGCCCTCGCCTCCCGAAACCTGTGGCAGCGCGCTTCTCGCCCACCCCGGGGAGACAAGCGGGGCGGCGGGTCAGCGAATGAGAATGGTTTTCGGGGCGAAGCGCGTCGTCATGGGCGGAGCTATGGGCGCGCGGAAAAGGGAAGTCAACCATTGCTTTTCGGGAGGGCGCGGCCGGCGCCGCCGGTTTCAGCCCCGCCGTCGGGCGCTTGCCAAGTGGGATCGCTTCCCATAACGTTATATTGTTACATCTGATTGGAGAGACCCATGAGCCGCTTTCGCTGCGACGCGGTGGAGACCGCGCCGCGCCTTCCCGTCACGGTCCTTTCGGGCTTTCTCGGCGCCGGCAAGACGACGCTGCTCAACCACATCCTCAACAATCGCGAGGGCCGGCGCGTCGCGGTGATCGTCAACGACATGAGCGAGGTGAATATCGACGCCGATCTCGTGCGCAGCGGCGGGGCGGACCTGTCACGCAAGGAGGAATCCCTTGTCGAGATGACCAATGGCTGCATCTGCTGCAC
Source organism: Aureimonas endophytica (assembly GCF_014642635.1). Taxonomy (GTDB): domain Bacteria; phylum Pseudomonadota; class Alphaproteobacteria; order Rhizobiales; family Rhizobiaceae; genus Plantimonas; species Plantimonas endophytica. The sequence continues at coordinate 203,270 of NZ_BMIQ01000004.1, read as the reverse complement.
GCTGCGCGGCGACCTGATGGACGAGGTGCGGCGGCTGACGGCGGAGAACCGCTTCGACTATCTCCTGATCGAGGGCACCGGCATCGCCGAGCCCCTGCCCGTCGCGGCGACCTTCTCCTTCCGCGACGAGACGGGCGCCAGCCTGTCCGATGTCGCCCGGCTCGACACGATGGTGACGGTGGTCGACGCCGCCTCGCTGCTACGGGATTTCGGCTCGCACGATCTCCTCGCCGCGCGGGGCGAGACGGCGGGCGAGGGTGACACGCGCACGCTGGTCGACCTCCTGGTCGAGCAGATCGAGTTCGCCGATGTCGTGGTGATCAACAAGGTGTCCGAGGTGGATGCGACGCAGCGCGGCCATGTGCGGGCGGTGGTCGCCGCGCTGAATGCCGATGCGCTCGTGCTGGAGACGGATTTCGGCCGCGTGCCGCTGAATCTCGTCCTCAATACCGGCCTCTTCGACGAGGAGAAGGCGCAGAGCCATCCGCTCTGGTACAAGGAGCTCTACGGCTTCGCCGACCATGTGCCGGAAACCGAGGAATACGGGATCTCCAGTTTCGTCTACCGGGCGCGCCGGCCCTTCGATCCGACGCGCTTCGACGCCTTTTCCAAGGCGACCTGGCCGGGCCTCATCCGCGCCAAGGGGCATTTCTGGCTGGCGACGCGGCCGGACTGGGTCGGCGAGTTCTCGCTGGCCGGGGCGGTCGCCCGCATGTCCGGCCTCGGGCGCTGGTGGGCGGCGGTGCCGAAGGAGCGCTGGCCGGACGTGTCCGAATGGCGCGACCTCGTCGGGCGCCATTGGAGCCCCGTCTGGGGCGACCGGCGCCAGGAGCTCGTCTTCATCGGCCAGGCGATGGACGAGGCGGCGATCCGCGCGGCGCTCGATGCCTGCCTGGTGGGGGCGGAGGAGGAGAAGGGCTTCGAGCCGGGCCGCTATCGGCGCCTCGCCGATCCTTTTCCGCGCTGGGGCGCGGCGGCCTGAGGCGCGGACGCCGAACGAAAAAGGACCGGCCGCGCGGGTCGACCGGTCCTGGTCATGAGGGCTGGAGGGTTCAGGCGCGGCGAACCGGCTCGCGGTCGTCGCGGCGCTCGATGAACTTCTTGGTGATCCAGCCGACGATGAGAGCCTTCAAGATGCCTCTGATCACGGGTCCGATCCTTCCATGGCCGTTTGACGATGGAAATGCGCGGCGGGCCGAAGGGTTGCCTCGCGGCGCCCCGTTGACTTCGATGTGAGCCGATAGCCACCCGGGCCGCAAGATTCCACTGGCGCGAGCACGCGAAAGCCCTATCAATTTTCGGGTCGGGCTCGCGGGGAGGCGAAGCACCGGCCGGCGCGGCCCTTGGGGGCGTCGCGCCGCCGAGGAGAGAAGGGGCGCGCGGCGCCGTCCTGCCGCGGGACCCCGGTTGCTTGGGAGGTCAGGCGGCATGGTCACGGTCCATACGAGCTACGAGGATGCGCGCGCGATGACGCGCGAGGAGAAGAAGGTCATCTTCGCCTCCTCGCTCGGCACCGTCTTCGAATGGTACGACTTCTATCTCTACGGCTCGCTGTCGGCGGTGATCGCGACGCAGTTCTTCTCCGGCGTCAATCCGACGGCGGCCTTCATCTTCGCGCTGCTCGCCTTCGCGGCCGGCTTCGCGGTGCGCCCCTTCGGCGCGCTGGTCTTCGGCCGGCTCGGCGACATGATCGGCCGCAAATATACCTTTCTCGTCACCATCCTGATCATGGGCCTGTCGACCTTCGTCGTCGGCATCCTGCCGAACTACGCGGCGATCGGCATCGCGGCGCCGGTGATCCTCATCGCGCTGCGCCTGCTCCAGGGCCTGGCGCTCGGCGGCGAATATGGCGGCGCGGCGACCTATGTCGCCGAGCATGCGCCGCACGGCAAGCGCGGCGCCTATACGTCCTGGATCCAGACCACGGCGACGCTCGGCCTGTTCCTGTCGCTGCTCGTCATTCTCGGCTGCCGCGTCTCCATGTCGGCGGAGGATTTCAACGCCTGGGGCTGGCGCATTCCCTTCCTCGTCTCGGTCGTGCTGCTCGGCATCTCGGTCTGGATCCGCATGATGCTGTCGGAAAGCCCGGCCTTCGTGAAGATGAAGGCGGAGGGCAAGGCCTCGAAGGCGCCCCTCACCGAATCCTTCGCCCGCTGGGGCAATCTGAAGATCGTGCTCCTGGCGCTGTTCGGCATCGTCGCCGGGCAGGCGGTGGTCTGGTACACGGGCCAGTTCTATGCCCTGTTCTTCCTGACGCAGACGCTGAAGGTGGACGCCCAGCCGGCCAATCTGATGATCGCGGCGGCGCTGCTCATCGCGACGCCCTTCTTCGTCATCTTCGGCACCCTGTCCGACCGGATCGGCCGCAAGCCGATCATCATGGCCGGGCTGGCGCTCGCCTGCCTCACCTATTTCCCGCTCTTCAAGGGCATCACCCACTACGCCAATCCGGCGCTGGAGGAGGCGATCGCCCGCGCGCCCATCACCGTCATCGCCGATCCCGCCGAATGCTCGTTCCAGTTCAACCCGGTCGGCACCTCGAAATTCACCACCTCCTGCGACATCGCCAAGGCGGCGCTCGTCAAGCGCGGCGTTCCTTACGTGAACGAGGCGGCGCCCGCCGGCACCACGGCTTCGGTGAAGGTCGGCGAGACGGTGATCCCGTCCTATAGGGCGGCCCCCGCCCCGGAGGCGGCCAAGGTCGAGCTCGGCCATGCGCCGACGCCCGCGCCCGCCGCGCCCGCAGCCGCGCCGGCCGCCCCCGCCGCGGCCACGCCCGCGACGCCGGCCGCCGCCTTCGACGCGAGCCTCAAGACCGCGCTCGACACCGCCCAATATCCGGTGAAGGCCGATCCGGCGCGCACCAACACCGTGATGGTGACGCTGCTGCTCTTCGTCCTCGTCCTCTACGTGACGATGGTCTACGGGCCGATCGCGGCGATGCTGGTGGAGATGTTCCCAACGCGCATCCGCTACACCTCGATGTCGCTGCCCTACCATATCGGCAACGGCTGGTTCGGCGGCTTCCTGCCCACCACCTCCTTCGCGATGGTGGCGGCGACGGGCGACATCTATTACGGCCTCTGGTACCCGATCGTCATCGCCGCCGCGACCCTGGTCATCGGCCTCCTCTTCGTGCGCGAAACCAAGGATGTCGATATCGACGCGGTCTGAAACACCCGTCCGTCGTGGCGACCCGCCGGAGCGATCCGGCGGGTCTTCCATCTTATCGCGCTTGCGCTCCGGTCGATCTCCGCCTCAAGCAGCGGCGGATTCCGCGTCTAGTTCAGCGCGCAGGTTTTCGATCAGGCGCATCACCTGCCGCACCTCTTCCGAGGATGGCGCGAGTTCGGTCGGGTCGAGATGCATGAGTTCGCCCCGCCGGCGCCAGGCAAGGTCGAAGCTCTCGAAAAGCGGCTTCGGGAGCACGCCCCGGACCACCAGTTCCCGCGCCACGTCCCGCGTCGCCATATGATCGACCTTCAGGCCTTCGAGGCGGCCGGCTTCCGTTATCAATAGGCCGGCGGCATGGGCGGCGTAATCGAGGGCCATGTCGGACAGACCCGCCGCGAGGGCCCGATCCACCTTATCCGCCAAAGTGGCCAATTGCTCCCGGGTCGCAAGCCTGCCGGCGGGCTCGGGCGCGATCGCGATGAGTTCGAACCGCCAGCCGGGCAGCCGCGCCACCCGGTCTGCGACGAGGGTCAACTCGTTCGCCTTGCGCACGGCATCGCTTTGCTTGACCTCGACCAGAACGGTTTCCCGCCCGTTCGTGGCGATGAGATCCGGCACATAGCCTTCCAATCCCTGCGGCAGTTCGATCGGCCCCCTCGGAACGAGAGCCGTATATCCCCTACGGCGATATTGGCGCGCGACGGCTCGGATTTTCGTCTCTTCGGGAGTGAGCGATGCTTTCGTCACGACAGAAGGTCCGTCCTCGGAACGTGTCGCGCCACCCTCAGCCAGAGGAATTCGTCGCCTCTGCTCAAGGCGGCGGCGACGACGGGCGACATATGCCGCACGATATAGGAACCGTCGATGTCGCTCCAGTCCACATGCAGTTCGAGGACCTGCCGGTCGTCGGCATAGATGACGCCCTGCATGGCATCGAGCATCGGCTTGGCCAGATTGTCCCGGTCCTTCGTGGCGACCTGGCTGAATTCGGTGATCCAGACCGTCAGGCCTCCCGACAGCAACTCCCCGCCATGCGCCGCCATGGCGGCGGCGCGGACCTTGTCCCTCCAGGCATGGAGCAAAGGCTTCCGCCGGGCGCGAAACGACACGGCGGGTCCGGCGACGCTGAAATCGAGAAGGGGCGGAAGCGGGACGAGGGTCTCGTTCCGCCGCTTCGGGCCGCGCATCACATCGTCCGCTTCACGAGCCGAGTCGCCGCCGGATCATCCGGCTTTCAACCCGCCAGCTTCGCCTCGAAGGCCTTCAGCACGGCGGCGCCCATCTCGGTGGTGCCGACCTGGCGGCAGCCGGGGGCCATGATGTCGCCGGTGCGGGTTCCGCTTTCCAGCACCTCGGCGACCGCCGCCTCCAGCGCCTCGGCTTCGCGGATCATCGCGAAGGAATAGCGCAGGCACATCGCGAAGGAGGCGATCATCGCGATCGGATTGGCGATCCCCTTGCCGGCGATGTCCGGGGCCGAGCCGTGGACGGGCTCGTACATGGCGCGGCGCCGGCCGGTGGTCTCGTCGGGGCGCCCGAGCGAGGCCGAGGGCAGCATGCCGAGCGAGCCGGTCAGCATCGCCGCGATGTCGGACAGCATGTCGCCGAAGAGATTGTCCGTCACGATCACGTCGAACTGCTTGGGGGCGCGCACGAGCTGCATGCCGCCGGCATCGGCCAGCATGTGGTCGAGCGCGACGTCGGGATAGTCGCGGCCGGTCTGCGTCACCACCTCGTTCCAGAGCACGCCCGACTTCATGACGTTGCGCTTCTCCATGCTCGTCACGCGGCCGCGGCGCGTCCGGGCCAGCTCGAAGGCGACGCGGGCGATGCGCTCGATCTCGAACGTGTCGTAGACCTGGGTGTCGATGCCGCGCTTCTGGCCGTTGCCGAGATCGAGGATCTCCTTCGGCTCGCCGAAATAGACGCCGCCGGTCAGCTCGCGCACGATCAGGATGTCCAGCCCGTCGACGAGCTCGCGCTTCAGCGAGGAGGCCTCGGCCAGCGCCGGATAGCAGATGGCGGGGCGCAGATTGGCGAAGAGCTCGAGATCCTTGCGCAGCCGCAGGAGACCCGCCTCGGGGCGCTTCTCGTAGGGCACGCCGTCCCATTGCGGGCCGCCCACCGCGCCGAACAGCACCGCGTCGGCGGCCAGCGCCTTCGCCATGTCCGCCTCCGAGATCGGCAGGCCGTGCGCGTCCAGCGCCGCGCCGCCGACGAGGCCGCGCTCGACCGTGAAGCCCGCTCCCGCCTCGCGATTGAGGAGGTCGATCAGCGCCTCGACCTCGGCCATCGTCTCAGGGCCGATGCCGTCGCCGGGAAGCAGGAGGAGGCTGCGCGACATGACAAATTCCTTCATCTCGAAATGTCGCGTTTTCGTTAGTGCCGGTGCCGCAAGGGCGCAAGCGTCCCGTTCACCTCGATGGCGGCCAGCTCCTTGATAATGCCTGAAAACGGACATGATCCGGCAAGCCTTTCTTAAGCCTCGGACGGGATAACGAACCCATCCGAGCGATGGCGCGGCCTTACGGCGAAGACGATGATTTCTTGAGGGAAATCGCCGTCCGACACCGCTTGCCGCACCATCCTTTCCGCGTTCCGCCGTCCCGAGCATTCCATGCCGAGCTTCATCACCGCGAAACTCGCCGAGAATATCGGCCTCAGCCTCTGCATCCTCGGCCTCGCCTTCGTCGGCCGCTTCCTGGTCGAGCGCGCGGTGACGCGCGAGGCCGACCGGCTGGTGGCGCGCCAGCGGCGCTTCACCGTGCGGGCGCTCGCCAATCTCCTCGTCGCCTTCGCGCTGCTGGCGGTCTGGATGAGCGAGATCCAGAACCTCGTCTTCTCGCTCACCGCCGTCATGGTGGCGCTGGTGGTGGCGACGAAGGAGCTGATCATGTGCGCGGCGGGCGCGGTGCTGCGCTTCGGCGGCCAGCTCTTCAAGGTCGGCGACCGGATCGAGATCGCCGGCCTGCATGGCGAAGTGATCGATCATGGCCTGTTCTCGACGACCATCATGGAACTGCCGCATCACGGCTTCGGCCATCTGTCGACCGGACGGCGCCTGACCCTGCCGAACTCGGTGCTGCTCGCCGGCACGGTGCGGGTCGAGGCGCAGCCGCGCCATTTCGCGCCGCATCGCTTCACGCTGACGCTCGAACATCCGGTGCCGGTCGAGGCGGCGGTGGCGCGGCTGGAGGGGGCCTGCGCCGAGGCGCTTGCCTGCGACGCCGACCGGGCGGCGCGCTTTCACCGCATGACGGCGGCCAAGCTCGGCACGGAGATCGACGGGCCGGGCCATGCGGTGACGGTGACGACCACCGAGTTCGGCAAGCTGCAATTCACGGTGATGCTCTATTGCCTGGTGAAGGACGCGCATGCCCTCCAGCAGAAGGTGACGCGCGCCTTTCTCGCCGAGGCGCTGACGGCGGCGCCGCCGCTCGCCGCCCCCGCCGCCAAGCCCCAGGAGGGCTGGCCCGAGATCGCCCGGCGGCTCGGCCAGCAGCCGCAGCTCCGCTCCAACGCCGCATGATGACCGGAAGGAGAGACCGCATGACCCTCGCCGCCCTCCACCCGTCCCGCCACGGTGCCGCCGGACCGGCCCGCACGAATCCGCGCGCCGCGCTTCGGCCGGGCGACGTCGTGCAGCGCGAGGGCGAGACGCGCTCCCGCCTGCCGCGCCGCTGAGCGGAGATCAGCCGCGAAAGGCCGTCGCCTCGATCTCGAGTTTCATCTCGGGCTTCAGAAGCCCGGCGACGATCAGCATCGCGGCCGGACGGATCGCGCCGAGGCGCCGGCCCGAGACCTCGAAGAGCTCCGGCGCGAAGGCGGGATCGGTCACGACATAGTTGACGCGCACCAGATCGGCGAGCGCGAAGCCCGCCTCGCCGAGGGCGCGCTCGATCGTGGCGAAGGCGTTCTCGGCCTGGGCGGCGACGCTGTCCGGCATCGCCATCGCCGCATAGTCGTAGCCGGTCGTGCCGGCCACGAAGCACCAGTCGCCCTGGACGAGGGCGCGGGAATAGCCGGCCTCGCGCTCGAAGGGCGAGCCGGTGGAGACGAGGCGCCGCGCCGTCACACCCAGGGCCGCTCCTCGGCCATGCGGGTCTCGAAATTCTCGATGCCCTTCGCCTTCTCCATGGTGAGGCCGATATCGTCGAGCCCGTTGAGCAGGCAGTGCTTGCGGAACGGGTCGATGTCGAAATGCACCGTGCCGCCGTCCGGCCCGTGGATCTCCTGCTTTTCCAGGTCGATGGTGATCCTGGCATTGGCGCCGCGCTCGGCATCGTCGAGAAGGAGCTGGAGCACCTCCGGCGAGACGGCGATTGGCAGGATGCCGTTCTTGAAGCAGTTATTGTAGAAGATGTCGGCGAAGGACGTGGAGATCACGCAGCGGATGCCGAAGTCGAGCAGCGCCCAGGGCGCGTGCTCGCGCGAGGAACCGCAGCCGAAATTGTCGCCGGCGACGAGGATCTCCGCTTGGCGATAGGCCGGCTTGTTCAGGACGAAGTCCGGGTTCTCCGAGCCGTCCTCCAGATAGCGCAGATTGGCGAAAAGGCCCTTGCCGAGGCCGGTGCGCTGGATGGTCTTCAGATAGTCCTTCGGAATGATCATGTCGGTATCGACATTGACGATGGGCATCGGCGCCGCGACGCCCGTCAGGTGATCGAACTTCTGCATGGGGCTCACCCTGGAATGGTTCGCCGCCCCTCTAGCACCCCGCGGCCCGCGCCGCAAAATCAGGGGGCGAGGGTGAAGACGCCGCTCGGCACCGGCGCGGCCCTGCCGACCTCGGCGGTCTCGTAGCGGGCGAGGAGGCGCAGGCGGGCGAGCGGCAGGGCGGCGCGCCAGGGATCGCCGATCAGCACCGCGGCGCCGCCTCGGGCGGCCCGTTCGAGAAAGGCGAGGACGCGCGCCGCCAGATCCGGCGCGTAGAACAGGTCGCCGGCGAGGACGAGATCGACCGCCGGCGGCTCGCCGGAGAGAAGATCCTCCGCCGTCACGGCGATCTCGACGCCGTTCAGCCGCGCATTCAAGGCGAGCGCCGCCCGGGCATAAGGGTCGATCTCCGCCGCGAGGACCTCGCGCGCGCCGGCCTTCGCCGCCGCGATGGCGACGAGGCCGGAACCGGCGCCGAGATCGAGCACCCGGCGCCCGGCCGCGATCTGCGGATGGTCGAGGAGATGGCGGGCGAGCGCCAGGCCGCCGGCCCAGGGATAGGCCCAGTAGGGCGAGCCGAAGCCCGCCGCGTCGCGCGCCGCCAGGCGGTTGAGCCCGCTCGCGGGCGAGGCGCGGTGCAGGCGGACCTCCGGAATGCCGGGCACGGCCACCACCGGCAGATGGGCCTCAATGAAGGCGGCCGCGTCCACCGGGCGGTCCGTCATGGGAACGGCGTCCTCAGACCGCCGAGACCTCGATGCGCTCCATGTCCTCGTCCGACAGGCCGAAATGATGGCCGATCTCGTGGATCAGGACATGGCTGACGAGATCGCCCAGCGCCTCCTCGTGCTCGGCCCAATAATCGAGGATCGGCCGGCGATAGAGATGGATGCGGTTGGTCAGTTCCCCGGTCGCCGGGATGTCGGCCTCGCCGACCGGGCGGCCCTCGAAGAGGCCGAGAAGATCGAAGGGCGATTCGAGCTCCATCGCCTCCACCACCTCGTCCTCGGGAAAGTCGGCGACGATCAGGCGGATCTCGCCGGACAGGCGGCGGAAATCCTCCGGCAGGGCGGCATAGGCGTCCTGCGCGAGGGATTCGATCTCGTCGAGGCTCGGCGCGTGGCGCCGTGTCCAGTCCCCGGTCTGATCGTGTCTTGCCATGCCGTCCCGGCCCCGTCGCGAATCGTCCGTCCTGCGATGGTTATAGCGCGGCGGAGGTGGAAACAGGGGGGCGCGGCGCGCTTCTTCGCCGCTCGCGGCGCGCCGCTTCCTTGCGCGTCGCCAGACGGAGCTGGACGAGCGTGCCGAGGATGAGGAGCGCCGATTGCAGGGCGAGCGGCACCTCGGCGCTCGCCGCCATCACTCCTTGCGCGACCGTCGACAGGGCCAGCCCGCAGGCGAAGACCGGCAGGCTGTGCCGCCCGGCCGCCCGCACCGGCTCCAGCCAGGGCGCCCGGCAGGCGCGGCGCACGATGTCGAGATTCCAGGCGAGATAGACGATGGCGAGCGCGTCGAGGAGGCGCAGGACGCCGCAGAAGGCCTTCGACACGAAGAGGGCGGTGAGCGCGTGCTCGCGCGCTTGGAGTTCGAGCCCCGCCGGCGTGAACTGGAGGGCGAAATTGGCCGGAATGCTGAGAAGCGCGACGGCGGCGGCGAGGCGGAACAGCCAGGGCCGCTCGGGAAAGGGCGGCAGCCCGCGCCGCAGCCGCAGGCCGAGGACGAGACCGAGAACCAGCACCCATTGCCAGGACAGGGGGTCGAAATGCCAATGGCCGCCCTCCTGCACGCGATTGACGAAATCGGCATGCGTCGCCCCGGCGAGAAGCCAGAGGGCGAGCGAGCCGGCGACGAGCAGGGCGACCGAGCGCCGGGCGAGCGCGAGCAGCAACGGCAGCGCCCCCATCAGCACCACATAGAGCGGCAGGATGTCGAGATTGGCCGGCAAGGCGACGAGCAGGGCCGCGTCGGCGACGAAGCGCAGCGGCGCGGCGCGCAGGCTCTCCACCTGCCAGGCGGCGAGCGTGCCCGGGTCCTCGATCAGGAAGCGGCCGGCGCCGAAGGGCCAGGGCAGGAGCACGAGGGCGACGAGCCCGGCGACGAGCGCCAGATGGACGCGATAGATCTGGAAGGCGCGGACGAGGATGCGGCGGACGGGCAGGCCCTGCCGGGGATCGCGCGGCATATAGGCGAGCACCGCCGACATTCCGGCCATCATCACGAAGAGCTCGGACGCGTCGGCGAAGCCCCGGCTCTGCTGGAGCGCGTAGGAAAAGGAGAAATTGCAATGGGCGGCGAAGATCAGGAGCAGGCAGAGACCCCGGATCAGGTCGATGCGCTCCTCTCGGCCGGCCCCTTCCGCCATCCGCCCCTCGCCCCCTCGTCGCGCCCGTTCGGGGTGCCGACCGGGCAGCTATAGGCCACAAGAGGACAAGACGAGGTTAAGGCGGGGCGCTTCGCAGTGCGGCCCTCCGGCGGGTACGGGCGCGTCCGGCCCGCCGATGCCGGCTCAGCCGCCGCCGGTCTGCTTGGCCTCGTCCTGCGTCGTCACGCGCCCGCTCGGCGCGCCGGTATTGTCGGTCGGCCCGGCGCCGCTGCCGACGCGGGCGGGCGGCGTCTCGTTGTTGCAGGCGGCAAGTCCCCATCCCGCGACGAGCAGGGCAATGGCGGCGCTGGTTCGTTTCATGGCGTCCTCTCCGGTCTCGGAGGGCAACGGGTGGGCGGCACCGAGGTTGCCGGCGCGGCCGCCTTTCGCGGTTTCTCGCGCCATCAACAGGAAATTTTTCCTCTCATGGGATTGCTTGACTCTTCCCGAGGGCTCTGGAATCCCTAAGAACATATCAGGAACGACAGGAGTCGTCTTGTCGATGTCGATGTGAACCTGGCGCGATCGCGCGGCTCGTCCGGCGGGATCGCGGTGGCACGCGGCATGCGGGGCGTCTCGCCTCTCGTGGAAGAGGAAGGAACGGCCGTGGCGTGAAGGCGCGCGGGCGGGGGAGATCGTCATGGCGTTTACGGCCGTGGAGGATGGACGGGAAAGGGCGGCGGCGCGCCCGGCGGAGAAGGTCGCGGCACTGCGCGCGGCGCTGGCGCGGCTCGCCGACGTCCCCGACGCGGCGGCGGAACAGGAGCCGCTTCAGCCGCTCGGCCTGCCCGCGCTCGACGCGGCGCTCGGCGGCGGTCTGCCGGGAGCGGGGCTGTCCGAGCTCCATGGCGACGAGACGCGCGGCATCGGCGCGGCGACGGGCTTCGCCCTGGCGCTCGCGGTGCTGCGCCGCGCCTCGGCGCGGCGTCCCCTCCTCTGGATCGGCACGGCCCTGTCCTTCGGCGAGGCCGGCGCGCTCTACGGGCCGGGCCTCGCGGCGGCCGGGCTCGATCCGGCGGCGCTGTTCTCCATCCGCACCCGGCGCCTCGTCGACGCGGTCTGGGCGGCGGAGGAAGCGGTGCGCTCCGGCCTTGCCGCCCTCACCGTCCTTGAGGCGCGCGGCAACCCGCCGCTTCTGGAGCTCGAAGGCACGCGGCGCCTGCATCTGCGCGCGCAGAAGGGCGGCGCGCCGCTCCTGCTCCTGCGCCAGGGCGGCCGGGCGGAGCCGACGGCGGCGCCCTTGCGCCTGCGGATCGCGGCCCACGGCTCGCGCCCGCCGCCCGAATTCGCCGATCTCGCGCGGCTCGTCGGCCGGCCGGCCTTCGCGCTCGCCATCGAGAAGAGCCGCGCCCACCGCTTTCAACAGGTCCTCGTCGAATGGAACGCCCATGACCGTCGCTTCGAACTCGCCCCCGACGACCGCCGCCGCGCGGATCCTGGCCCTGCGCTTGCCGCGCCTGCCGACGGACCGGCTGCGACGCCTGGAGCTCGGCCGCGCCTGGCGCTCGGCCGGCGCCGTTCCTGACACGGTGCCGCCGCTCGTCCTCTTCGAGCGGGAAGGCAATGCCGATCGCGTCGCGGCGCTCTGCGAGACGGCGAGCGCGGCGGGTCTGCGGCCGGGACTCGGCCTCGCCGAGGCGCGGGCGCGCTTTCCCGGCTTCGACTTCCGCCCGCGCGAGCGGGAGGCCGAGGCGCGGCTGCTCGGCGCCGTCGCCGACTGGTGCGACCGCTATACGCCGCTCGTCGCGGTGGACGCGCCCTTCGGCCTCCTTCTCGACATTTCGGGCTGTGCCCATCTCTTCGGCGGCGAGAAGGCGCTGGTGGACGATCTTCTCACCCGGCTCTTCGCCCTGGGGCTGGCGGCCGAGGCCGTCGTCGCCTCGCATCCCGGCGCGGCGCTCGCGCTCGTCGGCCATGTCGCCTCCGGCCCGCTCGCGCCCGGCGAGGAGGCCGAGGCGGTGCGCCCCCTGCCCGTCGAGGCGCTGCGCCTCGACCCGGAGCTTGCCGCCAAGCTGCGGCGCCTCGGGCTGAAGCGCGTCGGCCAGCTTCTCGACCTGCCGCGCGAAAGCCTCGCCAAGCGCTTCGGCGAGGCGCTGACCGAACGCCTCGCCGAAGCCTCCGGCCGCCGGCGCCGGCCGATCAGCCCGCGCCGCATCGTGCCGTCGCTCATCGCCGAGCGGCGCTTCGCCGAGCCGATCGCCCTCCTGGAGGATGTCGAGCGGGTGATCCTGTTCCTCGCCGCCCGGCTGGAGCGCGATCTCGAACGGCGCGGCGAGGGCGGCCGGCGCTTCGAACTCTCGCTCTTCCGTCTCGACGGCCATGTCGAACATGTCGGCGTCGGCGCCGCCGCGCCGGTGCGCGAGGCCGAGCGCATCGCCCGGCTGTTCCGCGAACGCCTCGCGGGAGCGGCCGAGCGGCCCGATGCCGGCTTCGGCTACGATCTCATCCGCCTCGGCGTGCCGCTCGCCGAAGCCATGCCCGACCGCCAGGTGGAGCTCGACCGCTCCGAAGCCCTCGGCGAGGAGGATCTCGTGGCGCTGCTCGACCGCCTCTCCGCCCGGCTCGGCGAGGCGAGCGTGACGGCGACGCTGCTCGCCGGCAGCCATTGGCCGGAGCGCGCCGAGCGCCGGCAGACGGCCGGCGCGGCGCTCGGCGCGCGGGATAAGAGTGCCGCGCCCCACCGCGAAGCCCCGCCCGAGACGGACCGGCCGACGCGGCTGCTCGACCGGCCGGAGCCCGTCGAGATCACGCAGCTCCTGCCGGAAGGGCCGCCGCTCCATTTCCGCTGGCGACGCGCGCTGCATGTCGTGAAGAGCTTCGAGGGACCGGAGCGCATCGCCGCCGAATGGTGGCGCGACGCGGCCGCGCCAGCCCGCGACTACTACCGCATCGAGGACGAGCGCGGCCGGCGCTACTGGCTGTTCCGCCAGACGGCGGCCCGCGACGCCGCCCGGCCCGACTGGTTCATGCACGGCCTCTTCGCATGAGCCGGAAGCCGGATTTGGCGGCCCGGCCGGCGACGAGGACGCGCTTGTCCTTGGGGCAGGCTTCGGTCGGGGGAAAAGAGCGGAGCATCGTCGGGAACCTCCGCGCGGATCGAAGGCTCACGCCTTCGCACCCCCCTCTGCCTGCCGGCATCTCCCCCTCATGGGGGGAGATCGGGCTAGTGGCGGACGGTTGTACCCGGCATCGTGTCGGGTTCAGAAATTGCGAAACCTCATCGCTGCGATCTCCCCCCTTGAGGGGGAGATGGGCGGCAGCCCAGAGGGGGGTGGCGAGCGAAAGCGAGGTCCAACCTTTCCACTTCAGAGATCGACGCCCTCCCGCTCCTCCTGCCACGGCCCAAAACGAGACCGGCCCCGTCGCGGGCAAGGGCGGAAAGCCGCGTACCCCATGAGCGGGCCCGCCTATGCCGAGCTGGCGCTCGCCTCGAACTTCTCCTTTCTGCGCGGCGCCTCGCGGGCCGAGGAGCTGGCCGTCGCGGCCGATGCGCTGGGGCTTGCCGGCTTCGGCCTCGCCGACCGCAACAGTCTGGCCGGCGTGGTGCGCGCCTATCAGGCGGCCCGCGAGATCGGCATTCCCTTCCGGCCGGGCGCCCGTCTCGTCTTTTCCGACCGCGCGCCGGACGCCCTCGCCTATCCGCGCGACCGGGCGGGCTGGGGCCGGCTCTGCCGGCTGCTCAGCCGCGGCAACCTGCGCGCGACGAAGGGCGAATGCCGGCTGCATTTCGACGATCTCGTCGAATGGGGCGAGGACCTGTCGATCGCCCTTCTCGCCCCGGCCGAGCTCGGCCGGACGGGGCCGGCGGCCGAGCGGGCGGCGGGCGCGCTCCAGCACCGGCTGGCGCTGCTCGCCAACCGCTTTCCCGGCGCCGTGCGCCTCGCCTGCGCGCCGCGCCTCGACGGGTGCGACCGCCGCCGCCTCGCCCGGGCGGCGCTCGTCGCGGCGAAGGCCGGGGTGCCGCTGATGGCGGCCGGCGACATCCTCTATCACGCGCCGGAGCGCCGCCCGCTGCAGGACGTGATGACGGCGATCCGCGAGCATGCGACGGTGGCCGAGGCCGGCACCCGCCTCCTGCCGAATGCCGAGCGGCATCTGAAGGGCCCGACCGAGATGGCGCGGCTCTTCGCCGACCATCCGGCGGCGCTGTCCGAGAGCCTACGCTTCTTCGAGGAGCTCGGCTTCGACCTGAAGAGCCTGCGCTACGAATATCCCGACGAGGTCTCGGCCCTCGGCATGGCGCCGGCCGAGGCCCTGCGCCGCATGACCTACGAGGGCGCCGCCTGGCGCTATCCGCATGGGCTGCCGGAGGCGCTGCGCCGGACGATCGAGCACGAGCTCGGCATCATCGCCGAGCTCGAATACGAACCTTATTTCCTCACCGTCCGCGCCATCGTCCGGGCGGCGCGCGAGGAGCTCGGCATCCTGTGCCAGGGGCGCGGCTCGGCGGCCAATTCCCTTGTCTGCTACTGTCTCGGCATCACCGAGGTCTCGCCGGAGCGCGCCGGCCTCCTGTTCGAGCGCTTCATCTCGCCCAAGCGCGGCGAGCCGCCGGATATCGACATCGATTTCGAGCACGAGCGGCGCGAGGAGATCATCCAGTGGATCTACGGGAAATACGGCCGCGACAATGCCGCCCTCGGCGCGACCGTCATCTCCTATCGCGCCCGTTCGGCGCTGCGCGAGGTGGGCAAGGCCTTCGGCCTGTCGGAGGACGCGGTGGGCGCGCTGTCCGGCTCGGTCTGGGGCTACGAGGCGCATGACATCGGCGCCCGCGACGCCGCCGCCGCCGGCCTTTCGGCGACGGACCCGGCGGTCGCCCATGTTCTCGGCCTCGCCTCCGAGCTCGTCGGCTTTCCGCGCCACCTGTCGCAGCATGTCGGCGGCTTCGTCCTGACGCGCGGGCGCATCGACGAGGTCGTGCCCGTCCTCAACACCGGCATGAAGGGCCGCACCATCGTCGAATGGGACAAGGACGATCTCGACGAGCTCGGCATCCTGAAGATCGACATCCTGGCGCTCGGCATGCTGTCTTGCCTGCGGCGCGGCTTCGATCTCCTCCGGGCGCATTACGGCGAGACGGTCACGCTCGCCAGCCTTTCGGAAGCACCCGACGACGCGGCGACCTATGCCATGACGCGCCGCGCCGACACGCTCGGCGTCTTCCA
This sequence comes from Aureimonas endophytica, assembly GCF_014642635.1. Taxonomy (GTDB): domain Bacteria; phylum Pseudomonadota; class Alphaproteobacteria; order Rhizobiales; family Rhizobiaceae; genus Plantimonas; species Plantimonas endophytica. The sequence continues at coordinate 187,910 of NZ_BMIQ01000004.1, read as the reverse complement.
GATCGAGAGCCGGGCGCAGATGACCATGCTGCCGAAGCTCCGGCCGGACAAGTTCTACGACCTCGTGATCGAGGTGGCGATCGTGCGGCCGGGACCGATCCAGGGCGACATGGTGCATCCCTATCTGCGGCGGAAGATGGGGCTGGAACAGGCCACCTATCCCCGGCCGGAACTGCAGAAGATCCTCGAAAAGACGCTCGGCGTGCCGCTCTTCCAGGAGCAGGCGATGCAGATCGCCATCGACGCCGCCGGCTTCACGCCGGCCGATGCCGACGGGCTGCGCCGCGCCATGGCGACCTTCAAGCGCTCCGGCACCATCCATCACTACGAGGAGAAGCTGATCGACGGCATGATGGCGCGCGGCTACGAGCGGGGCTTCGCCGAGCGCTGCTACGCCCAGATCAAGGGCTTCGGCGAATATGGCTTCCCGGAAAGCCACGCCGCCTCCTTCGCGCTGCTCGTCTATGCCTCCGCCTGGCTGAAATGCCATTACCCGGACGTCTTCTGCGCCGCCCTTCTCAACGCCCAGCCGATGGGCTTCTACGCTCCGGCGCAGATCGTGCGCGACGCCGCCGATCACGGCATCGCCGTCCGGCCGGTCGACGTGAACCATTCGCACTGGGATTCGACCCTGGAACCCGATCCCTTCGAGCCGCGCCGCCTCGCGCCGCGCCATGCCGAGATGGCGCCGGCGATCCGCAGCACCCGCGCGGTGCGGCTCGGCCTCCGGCGGGTGAAGGGGCTCGGCGAGGCCGAGATGCGGCGCCTCGCCTGGATTCGCGAGACGTCCGGCGCCTTCGATTCCGTGCGCGGCCTCTGGTTGCGCACCGGCCTGCCGCGCGCCGCCATCGCCCGCCTCGCCGAGGCGGACGCCTTCGGCTCCCTCGGCCTGTCCCGCCGCGAGGCGATGTGGGCGGCCGAGGCGCTGGAGGCGAGCCCGGCCGCCGCGTCGCTGCCGCTCTTCCAGGCGATCGACGGCGAGAGCGCCGCGCGGGAACGGGAAGCCGTACTACCCAGTATGCCGCCCGGCGAGGAGGTGATCAACGACTATCGCTTCCTGTCGCTGTCGCTGAAGGCGCATCCGGTGGCCTTCGTGCGCCAGACGCTCGACGCGCGGCGCGTCCTGCCGCATGCGGCGCTCGCCTCCTGCCGCTCCGGCACGCGCGTCACGGTCGCCGGCCTCGTCCTGGTGCGCCAGCGGCCGGGCTCGGCCAAGGGCGTGATCTTCATGACGCTGGAGGACGAGACCGGCGTCGCCAATGTCATCGTCTGGCCGAAGATGTTCGAACGCTTCCGCCCGCTCGTGCTCGGCGCGCGCTTCGTGAAGGTGACGGGCCGCATGCAGTCGGATCACGGCGTGATCCATGTCGTGGCCGAGACGCTGGAGGACCTGTCGGGTCTCCTGACGCGGATCGCCGGCGGGGCGGAGGCGGAGACCGGCCCCGTCGCGCCGGCCGACCATGTGCGCCATCCGCTGCGCCGCGGCCATCCGCGCCATCGCACGCCCGCCGCCGTGCCGGAGGAGACGGGGCTGACCATGGGCGACATCCTCGCCCGGGCGGATGAGCTGCGCCGGCCGATCGACGAGGGCCGCCTCGCCGGCCAGCGGATGGACCGTGCCCGCCGCCTCGCCATCGCGGCGAGCCGCATCGACGCGACGGCGCTCGGCCGCGACGGCGCCCCGCCCCCGGACACCGAGCCGCCGGACCGGGACCTCGCCGCCGTCCTGCCGCGCGGCCGCAACTTCCACTGACGGAAGGACGAAAAGGATTTGGGTCGCGGCTTTGAGTTGCATTATGCTTCCGGTCCACAGAGCCGGAAAGGAGAGGCGATGACCAAACGCGGTCAGCACGTCGTACCGAAGGGCGACAAATGGAGCGTCAGGAAAGCCGGAGCCTCGCGGGCTTCGGGTGTCTTCGCGACCCAGGAGGAAGCGATCACCCGAGCCCGCGACCTTGCCCGAACCGAGAAGACCGAGCTCTTCATCCACGGTCGCGACGGACGCATCCGCGAGCGAAACTCCTATGGCGACGATCCGCATCCGCCCAAGGGGTGAGGAGTGATCGACCCGAGTTTCGAGTCTTCCGTCTTCATCAACTGCCCGTTCGACCGGGATTATGCGGCGATCCTTCAGGCGATGCTGTTCTGCATCGTCTATCTCGGCTTCCATCCGCGTCTCGCGACCGAGCGCACGGACTCGGCGGAAAACCGCCTGGAGAAGATCCGTGGTTTGATCGAGGCCTCGAAATATTCGATCCATGATCTCAGCCGGTGTCAGGCGGCCAGAAAGGGCGAGCATTTCCGCCTGAACATGCCCTTCGAGCTTGGCATCGACTACGGCTGTCGCCAATATTTCGGTCGAGGACGGGATAAGAAGAAGATCCTCATCCTCGAGGCGAAGCCCTATCGTTATCAGGCGGCCATCTCCGATCTGTCGGGATGCGATATCGATATCCATGACGGCGATTATCAGAAGGCCGTCCGCAAGGTCCGCAACTGGCTCGTGACGGAAGCCGGCGCGCCGGCCGAAGGCGCGGGCAAGATCCTTAACGCCTATGTCGATTTCCAGGAGTGGAACTACCAGAGACAGCTCGCCGCCGGCTTTTCGGACGCCGACATCCAGGATTATCCGACAAGGGAGCTGCTCGACGCGATGCTGGAATGGGTCGCCGCCGGAAAGCCGGTGTGACGGCTCTTCATTTCGCCGGGGCGTGACACATCTGGTTGGAACTATCGCCAGCCGATCGTCGAGCGCATTTCGCGGCGGTCCAGTCCGGGAAGCCGACCCTGAGCAAGACGCGCCCTATGCCGGTTTTCGGCGACGCGCCTTCCGAAAGTACGACGCGACGATGGCGTCACGTCTTTCCGACGGCGCTGCTTCTGCCGATCGCCGGCTGCGCCGGCGCTCAGTCGAGCCTCGATCCCGCCGGCACGGAAGCCGATCTCGTCGCGACGCTGTTCTGGGCGATGACGGGCGGCGGGGCGCTGATCTGGCTCTTCGTCGTCGGCTTCTCGGTCTTCGTCACCAAGATCCGGCCGAGCGCCTATTCCGACGCGGCGGGCGTCCATCTCATCGTCTGGGGCGGCTGCGTCTTTCCGGTCGTCGTGCTCGGCTTCCTCGTCTGGTTCGGCACGGCGGCGATGCCGGACCTGCGCCGCGCCTCCGACGGGCCGCGCATCGCCGTCTCGGGCGAGCGCTTCTGGTGGCGCATCGCCTATGACGTCGAGGGCGAGCCGGGCGTCGCCAGGAGCCTGCCGAAGGGCGGCGTGGCGAGCGCCAACGAGCTCTATCTGCCGCTCGGGCGGCGCAGCGAGATCCTGCTCGGCAGCCCGGACGTCATCCATTCCTTCTGGGTGCCCGCCATCGCCGGCAAGACCGACACGATCCCGGGCCGCGTCAACCGTCTGGTCCTCGAGCCGACGCGCGCCGGCACCTTCAACGGCATCTGCGCCGAATTCTGCGGCACGGCCCATGCCGAGATGGGCTTCCGGGTGATCGTCCTGCCGGAGGCCGACTATCTTGCCCGCGTCGCCGCCGAGGCGGGGCCGGCCGCGCTTACCGCTCATCCGGGCCGCGACCTCTTCCTCGCCCATGGCTGCGGCGCCTGCCACGCGGTGCGCGGCACCGAGGCGGCCGGCACGGTCGGGCCGGATCTCACGCATCTCGCCGCCCGCCGCACGCTCGGCGCTGGCATCCTGCCGATGGACGAGGCGTCGATCGCCCGTTTCGTGCGCGATCCGGGCGCCGTCAAGCAGGGCGCCACCATGCCGCCCTTCCGCCACCTGCCGGAGGCCGAGATCGCGACGATCGCCGCCTGGCTCGGACGATTGCGATGAGCGGCAAGCGATGAGCGACGCGGTCTTTCCCCCGCCTTCCGGCCTCGCCTCGCCGCAGGACGACCCGGCGCTGCGCCGGGCGCAGGAAGCACGGCTGACCAAGGTCTGGGCGAGCCCGAAGGGCTGGCGCTACTGGTCGGACGTCAACAATACCGAGGTCGGCGTCTGGTACACCGCCACCTCCTTCGCCTTCATGCTGTTCGCCGGCGTGCTCGGCCTCCTGATGCGCGTCCAGCTCGCCCGGCCGGACAACGACTTCCTGACCGCGACGATGTACAACCAGATGTACACGCTGCACGGCACGGCGATGATGTTCCTCTTCGCCGTGCCGATCTTCGAGGCGGTGGCGATCATCCTCCTGCCGCAGATGCTCGGCGCGCGCGACCTGCCCTTTCCGCGCCTCTCGGCCTTCGGCTACTGGTGCTTCCTCATCGGCGGCATCTTCGTCTGCGGCTCGATCTTCTTCGGCGAGGCGCCGAATTCCGGCTGGTTCATGTATCCGCCGCTGACGACGGAGGAGCGCTTCACCCCCGGCTACGGCGCCGATGTCTGGCTGCTCGGCCTGTCCTTCATCGAGGTCGCCTCCATCGCCGCCGCCGTGGAGCTGATCGTCGGCACGCTGAAATGCCGCCCGCCCGGCATGCGGCTGAACCTCATGCCGCTCTATGCCTGGTACGTGCTCGTCGTCGCCGGCATGATCCTCTTCGCCTTTCCCCCGCTGATCGCCGGCGACATCCTGTTCGAGCTGGAGCGCCTGTTCGACTGGCCGTTCTTCGATCCGACGCGCGGCGGCGACCCGCTGCTCTGGCAGCACCTGTTCTGGATCTTCGGCCATCCGGAAGTCTACATCGTCTTCCTGCCGGCCATCGCGCTCGTCGCGATGATCGTGCCGACCTTCGCGCGGCGTCCGCTGCTCGGCTATTCCTGGATCGTGCTCGCCGCCGTCGGCACCGGCTTCATCTCCTTCGGGCTCTGGGCGCATCACATGTTCGCCACCGGCCTGCCCTCGATCTCGCTCGCCTTCTTCTCCGCCGCCTCCGAGGCGGTGGCGATCCCGACCGGCGTGCAGATCTTCGTTTTCCTGGCGACGCTGATGACGGGCCGGGTGATCTATTCCGTGCCGATGCTCTTCGTCTCGGGCTCGCTCGCCATCTTCGTGCTCGGCGGCCTCACCGGCGTCATGGTCGCCATCGCGCCCTTCGACTGGCAGGCGCATGACAGCTATTTCGTCGTCGCCCATCTCCATTACGTGCTGATCGGCGGCATGCTCTTTCCGCTCGTCGCCGGGATCTACTACTACTATCCGATCGTCGCGGACCGCCTGCTCTCCGCCCGGCTCGGCCGCTGGGCCTTCTGGCTGATGTTCGTCGGCTTCAACCTCGCCTTCTTTCCCATGCACTGGTCCGGCCTCGTTGGCATGCCGCGCCGCGTCTGGACCTATCCCGAGGCGCTCGGCATCGGCACCGCCAATCTCCTCTCCTCGATCGGCGCCTTCGTCTTCGCCGCCGGCTTCCTCCTCGTCGTCCTCGACGTCCTGCGCCCGAAGGGCAAGGAGGCTCCCGCCGCGCGCAATCCCTGGAATGCCGGCTCGCTCGAATGGCTCGCCGAGATTCCGGGCAAGACCTGGGGCGTGCGCACCGTGCCGCTCGTCACCTCGCGCTACCCGCTCTGGGAGCAGAAGGACTTCCTGAAGGATTACGACGAGGGCCGCTTCTACATGCCCGACGCCGAGGAGGGCCTGCGCGAATGCATGATCACCTCGGTGCTCGACGGCCGGCCGGAACAGGTGCTGCGCGTGCCGGGGCCGAGCTTCATGCCGATGGCGGCCGCCGTCGCGCTCGGCGCCGTCTTCATCCTCGCCACCTTCCACATGTGGACGGCGACGCTCGCCATGATGGTCGTCGCGACGCTCGCGATCCTCGTCTGGACCTGGCGCGGCACCGGCATCCTGCCGGAAAAGGCCGAGAAGGATGTCGGGCTCGGCCTCAGCCTGCCGCTCTACCGCTCCGGTCCGGCCTCCTCCGGCTGGTGGGCGATGTTCATCACCATGACCGGTGACGCCACCGCCTTCTTCGGCCTCGTCTTCGGCTACTACTTCTTCTTCACCATCCATGCCGACTTCCCGCCGCCCGGCGTCGCCGGGCCGGGCACGCTCTGGCCGAGCCTCGCGCTCCTCTTCCATGCCCTCGCCTGGGGCGCGACGCGGCTCGCCTTCCGCCTCAACCGCCGGGGCGGCGTGGCACCGGCCCGGCTGCTGATGGCTTTCGGCGGGCTCGCCGCGCTTCTCGCCGGCGCGCTCCTCACCTACGCGCCCTATGCGACCGGGCTCGAGCCCGCCGCCCATGTCTATCCGGCGATCATCTGGACCCTGGTGATCTGGACCGCCGTCCATACCGGGGTCGGCGCCCTGATGCTCTTCTACTGCCTGGCGCGGTCCTTCGCCGGGCGCCTCACCCCGGATCACGATCTCGACCTGTCGAACGTCGCGCTTTACTGGCACTTCATGGCGATGACCGCCCTGGTGACGGTGGCGACGATCGCTTGGTTTCCCTTGGCGGCCTGAGCTCCATGCGCCTCCTCCGCTTCCATCCCGACCGCCAGACCCGCGACACGCTCTGGACGCTGATCGCCTCGCCGACGATCTGGGCGCTGCATTTCCTCTTCTCCTATGTCTTCGCCGCCTCGGTCTGCGCGCCGAACGAGGCGATCACCCGGACGCTCGGCACGGTGCGGCTCGCGGTCGGCGGCGCGACGCTCCTCGCCCTGGTCCTCATCGCCCTGATCGGCTGGCGGGCCTATCGCGAATGGCGTCACAATGGCGGCCGCTTCCCGCATGACGGGAACACGGCGGAGGAGCGCGAGCGCTTCATGGAATTCTCCAGCGTGCTCCTCGCCGGCCTGTCCTTCGTCGCCGTCGCCTTCGTGGCGCTGCCGGTCTTCCTGATCGCGGATTGCCGATGAGGATGGATCGGGGAAGGGCGATGGAGGTGGCGGGAGGGCGCCTCCCCCTCTCCCGAGTCGGGAGAGGGTGGCCGCGAAGCGGTCGGGTGAGGGAGCCGAAGGGCGCCCCTCCGAAACGGCCAGCATCCGACGGCTCCCTCATCCCCCTGCCGGGACCTTCTCCCGACTCGGGAGAAGGAGGAGGCTCCGCCGCCGGCGGGAACGGAAAGCAGCGTCCAGGCCCCGCCCTCTTCGTCTTGCATTCCGATCTCTGGCCTCTCGCCCTCGGCTCCCTTCTCCTTCTCGCGCTGTGGCTGGGGCCGCTGCCGGAGCGGGCGCGGGGATCGTTCTCGGCGCATATGATCATGCATATGGGGATCGTCGCGGTGGCGGCGCCGCTCCTCGCCCTCGGGCTGACGCGCCGCTTCGGCGCGCGTCTGCCGGCGATGCCGGCCAGCTTCGCGCTTGTCGCCACCTTCGTCGAGATGGTCATCGTCTGGGGGTGGCACGCGCCCGCGCTCCACGACGCGGCGCGGGTCGATCTCCGCGTCACGCTCGTCGAACAGGGCTCCTTCCTTCTCGCCGGCCTTCTCGTCTGGACGGCGGCCTTCGGCGGCGCCGGGCGGGCGGGCCGCTCGCCCAAGCTCGCCGGGGCGGGCGCCCTTCTCCTCACCTCCATGCACATGACGCTGCTCGGCGCCCTTCTCCTCTTCGCCCCGCGCCCGCTCTATGCCTGCGCCACGCTCTGCGCCCCGCTTTCGGCCCTCACGCCTTTGCAGGATCAGGCGGCGGGCGGCGCCATCATGCTGAGCCTCGGCGGCCTCGCCTATCTCTTCGGCGGGCTGGCGCTGGTGGGACGGCTGCTGCGCGACGAACCCGCGAAGGAAGCGGCGGCATGAAGATCCCCATCCTCCTCACCTGGAAGACGCTCGCCGGCGCCGCCGCCTTCGCCCTTCTCGGCGCCCTCGCCGTCGGCTGGTCCGGCCTCGTCTCCGTCGCCGCCAATACCGGCCATTTCGCGCCGGTCGAATGGTTCTTGCACTGGACGCTGCGGAACGCCGTCGCGACGCAATCCCTGACGATCGCCGTGCCGAAGGATGTCGATCTCGCCGACGCGCGGCTGGTGCGGCGGGCGGCGGGCCATTTCGCCACCGGCTGCGCGCCCTGCCACGGCGCGCCGGGCATCGCCCAGACGGCGGAGTTCCGCTCGATGACGCCGCTGCCGCCGCGCCTGGAAACGAAGGTCGGCGAATGGCGCGACCGCGAACTGTTCTGGATCGGCCAGCACGGCATCAAATATTCCGGCATGCCCTCCTGGGCGACGCAGCATCGGCCCGACGAGGTCTGGGCGATGGTCGCCTTCCTGCGCGCCTTGCCGGGCATGAAGCCGGAGACCTATCGCGACCTCGCGCTCGGCGGCCCGGACGGCACGCCCGCGCCGGTCGGCCAGGCCAGCGCCGCGCTGTCGGGGCTCGGCACGGTCGCGCTCGCCGATTGCGCCCGCTGCCATGGCCGCGACGGCGGCACCGGGGGCGGCGCCTTTCCGGCGATCGGCGGCCAGCCCGAAGCCTATCTGCGCGAGACCCTGACGGCCTATGCCGAGGGCCGGCGCGAAAGCGGCTTCATGCAGCCGGCCGCGACCCGCTATCCGCCGGAAATTCTCGCCGAACTCGCCGCCCATTATGCCCGCCAGCCGGCCCAGGGCACAGGTTCCGGCGCGGCGACGCCCGGCACCGCGCCGGGCCTGCCCGAAACGCCGCAAGCGAGCACCGTCCCGGATAGGCCCGCGCCGTCACCGATGGTCGATGCGGCGGCGGCCTCCGCCAGCCGGACGGCGATCGGCCAGGTGGTGGCGCCGAGCGCCGGCCACGGCCCGCCATACGACCGGCCGGGCCTTCTGGCGCTCGGCGAGAGCCTCGCCCGCACCGGCCTGCCCGACCAGAAGATCCCGGCCTGCGAGACCTGCCATGGCGACGGGCGGCGCGCGGCCGACCCGCTCTATCCGAGGCTCGCCGGCCAGCCGGCCTGGTATCTCTCCACCCATCTCCATCTCTGGAAGGAGGGGCATCGCGGCGGCACCGCCGCCGCCCCGCTGATGACCGAGATCGCGATCCACCTCACCGACGAGCAGATCGAGGCCCTCTCGCTCTGGTACGAGGGGCAACCGGCAGGAAACTAAGCCGGCTTAGTTTTGGATTCGCTCCCTCGCCTCTTGCCTGCGGGCGGCTATCGGCGTCTCGCCGTTTCGCCACCCGCCCGGAAAGTTCCGCAGGGATCAGTCCAGATAGCGGCGGCGCGGATCGAAGCGGTCGTTGTCGTAGAGATCGCGGTCGGGGCCGTCGCGACGGAAGTCGTCGCCGCCCGGCGGCGGAGGCGGCGGCAGGCGGCGGCCGTAGCGGTCGTCATAGGGGCGCGGCGGCGGCGGGGGCGGCGGCGCGATGCTGTCGCCATAGGCCTGCCGGTCGCGGTCGCGGTCGCGCCGCCAGCGCTCGCCGTCATCGTCGTCGCGCCGGTCGTAATCCGGGCGCTCGTAGCGGGGGCGGTCATAGCGCGGACGGTCCAGATAGCGGTCGTGATACCAGGGCCGTCCGACATAGTAGCGGCGATGGTAGTCGTAAGGGTCGAAGCCATAGACCGGCACGCCGATCCGCACCGCGATCTGCGGGATCGGCTGGCGGTAGTAGCGCTGGCCGACATAGGCGAGATAGGCGCCGTGCACCCAGCCGCGCTCGCCGTCCCAGCCGACGTCGCACCAGTTGTAGCCGCGCAGGCAGCCGAAGACCGTCACCTGGTCGCCGGCCGGAATCGTGCCGTAGCGCTGGTAGCGCGCCGAGGGGCCGGTGCGGATGTTGAGATCGTTCGTCACCACCGCCGTCGTCGCGGCCAGCGCCGCCCCGGCGGGAAGCGTCAGGCCGAGGCCGAGCGCGAGAAGTCTGACTGCCTTGCGGAACATGCCTCTTCGTCTCCAGGGGATGGGCGGGTGCGGCGCTTGGGCCGTGCGCATCCGATCCATGCCCGATAGGCCCTTCCAACTGAACGCTCCGTGAACGGCTCGCCGCGGCCGCGTCCTGCCGCAGATATGGAGCACCATTCACGGAGCATCCAATGGCCAAGGACGACAAGAAGGGCGGCTTCTCCTTCGCGAAGGAGGACATGGACCGGGAACTGCCGAAGAGCGTGGACTATGACGAGCGGATCGCCGAGCTCCAGACCATGCTGGTCCGGATCGAGCAGGCCTATCTCGGCTCCGACCATTCCGCCGTCATCGTCTTCGAGGGCTGGGACGCGGCCGGCAAGGGCGGCACGATCCGGCGCATCTCGAACGTGCTGGATCCGCGCGGCTTCAAGGTCTGGCCGATCGCGGCGCCGACGCCGGAGGAACTGAAGCGCCATTATCTGTCGCGCTTCTGGCAGCGCCTGCCCGGCAAGGGCGAGATCGCCGTCTTCGACCGCTCCTGGTACGGCCGCGTCCTGGTGGAGCGCGTCGAGGCGATCACGCCGGAGACGGACTGGCGCCGCGCCTATCGCGAGATCAACGAGTTCGAGCGCCTCCTCACCGACAACGGCACGCGGGTGGTGAAGATCTTCCTCGCCATCGACCGCAAGGAGCAGCTCGAACGCTTCGTGAAGCGCATGGACGATCCGCTGAAGCGCTGGAAGCTCTCGGCCGAGGATTTCCGCAATCGCGGCAAGTGGGACGCCTATATCGAGGCCGGCGAGGAGATGATCGCCAAGACCTCCACCGAGGCGGCGCCTTGGCATGTCGTCGCCTCGAACCACAAGAAATATTCGCGCGTCACCGCCATCCAGCATATCGTCGACGACCTGTCGGCCGGGCTCGACCTCACCCCGAAGCCGCTGCCGCCGAACGTGCGCGAGGCCGCCGAACAGGCGATCGCGGCGGAGAAAGGTTGACGAAGCGTTTCACGTGAAACGTCGCCGGCCGCGACGCCCGCCGGCGAGCGCCGCTCAGCGCGGCAGGCCGCTGGCGGCGACCGGCGCCGGATCGGCGGGCGCCTCCTGCGGGAAGCCCGGCAGGCGTTCGCCGGCGAGGCGGAACGGGTAGTCCGTCAGCGTCATGGTGAAGAGGGCCGCCAGCCAGAAGCAGCCGGCAAGGGCCGCGAGGGCGAAGAGCGCTGGCGAACGGACGAGCTTCATGAAGACGAGGGCGACGAGGAGCGCCTTCAGGAGCGCGATGGCGTAGGAGACCGGGCCGTTCGCCGCGCCCATCGGGAGATAGGCGAGGCCGAGCGTCGCGGCGAGGAGCAGCATCAGCGCCGCGCCGACGGCGAGCGGGCCGCGCCAGAGCGCGAGGCCGCCGCCCGTCTTCCGCCCGGAGGGCCGCGCCGCGCTCACGCCCCGCCCGCCCGGCCGCCGAGATAGAGCAGCGGATAAAGGAAGATCCAGACGATATCGACGAGATGCCAGTAGAGGCCGAGCACCGGCAGCGTCGCGCTGTCGCGGAACGGCAGGCGGCCCTGGCGGATGCGCAGCATCACCAGCGCCACCGTCGCGATGCCGATGGTGAGATGCAGGGCATGGACGCCGGTCATCGTCCAGTAGAAGCCGTAGAAGAGGCGCGCGGGCGAGTCGCCGAAGGCGAAGTCCGGCCCCGGCCAGAGATGCTTCTCGACATCCTCGCGATATTCGAAGCCCTTCACCACGAGAAAGGCGAGGCCGAGCGCGGCGGTGAGGCCGAGGCAGCGCAGCGCATCCCGCCGCAGGCCCTCTTCCGCCGCCTTGTCGGCCACGGCCATGGTGACGCTGGAGGCGAGGAGGATGGCGGTGTTGAGACTGCCGAAGACGATGTTGGTCTCGCGGCCCGCCGCCAGCATCTCGTTCGGATGGAGCTGGCGATAGACCAGGAAGCAGAGGAACAGGCTGCCGAAGAACAGGATCTCGCTGGCGAGGAAGCACCACATGCCGAAGCGCGCCGCGAGGCGCTGGCGGCCGAGGTCCTCGAAGGGCTCGTTGAGGGCGGAGCCGGCGCTCATGCGGGCGTGCCCTGCGCGCTGTGCGGCCGACGCTTCTCCGGCTCCTCGTGTCCCGGCGCCTCGCGCTCCGGGTGATAGATATAGGCCTCTTCCGTGACGATCGGCGGACGGGAGAAGTTCTCGCGCGGCGGCGGCGAGGTCGTCTGCCATTCGAGCCCCGTCGCGCCCCAGGGATTGGGCTCGGCGCGCCGGCCGTAGCGCAGCGACCAGGTGAGATAGACCATCGGCAGGAGATAGGCGGCGGCCAGCACCGCCGCGCCGGCCGAGGAGGTGACATGGTAGATCTGGAATTCCGGCGCATAGTGATGGTAGCGCCGGTTCATTCCCAGATAGCCCATGAGGAATTGCGGGAAGAAGGTGAAGTTGAAGCCGAAATACATGAGGATGGCGGCGAAGCGCGCCCAGCCGTCCGGCGCCATGCGCCCGGTGATCTTCGGCCACCAGAAATGCAGCGCGCCGAAAAAGGCCGACACCGCCCCGCCCACCATGATGTAGTGGAAATGGGCGACGACGAAATAGCTGTCCGTGACGTGGATATCGACCGGCAGCGAGGCGGTGAAGAGGCCCGACAGGCCGCCCACCGTGAAGAGGCCGATGAAGCCCAGCGCATAGAGCATCGGCGCCTCGAAATAGATCTGGCCGCGATAGAGCGTGAAGGTCCAGTTGAAGACCTTGATGGCCGAGGGCACCGCGACGACGAAGGAGAGGAAGGAGAAGACTACCGCCGCGAAGGGCGACATGCCGGCGACGAACATGTGGTGGCCCCAGACGAAGAAGCCGATCACCGCGATGCCGAGGATGGCGTAGATCATCGCCGTATAGCCGAAGACGCGGCGGCGGGCGAAGCAGGCGACGAGTTCCGAGATCACCCCGAAGGCCGGCAGCACCATGATATAGACGGCCGGGTGGCTGTAGAACCAGAAGAGATGCTGGAACAGCACCGGGTCGCCGCCATGGGCGGGATCGAAGATCGGCAAGCCGAAGAGCCGCTCCGCCATGAGGAGCAGGAGCGAGATGGCGAGCACCGGCGTCGCCAGCACGATGACGAGCGCCGTCGCATATTGCGTCCAGACGAAGAGCGGCAGCCGCCGCCAGGTCATGCCCGGCGCCCGGAGCACATGGATGGTGACGATGAAGTTGACGCCCGTCGCGATGGTCGAGAAGCCGGCGACGAAGACCGCGAAGGCGGCGAGCGCCACATAGCCGTTCGAGAAGAGCGAGGAGAAGGGCGTATAGAAGGTCCAGCCCGTATCGACGCCGCCGAGGACCAGGCAGGCGACGACGCAGAGCCCGCCGACGATGTTGAGATACCAGGACAGAAGGTTGAGGCGCGGAAAGGCCATGTCCTTCGCCCCGATCATCAGCGGCAGGAGGAAGTTGCCGAAGCTCGTCGGGATGGAGGGGACGAGGAAGAACCAGACCATCACCACGCCATGCAGCGTGAAGAGCTTGTTGTAGCCGTCATTGGTGAAGAAGCGGCCCTCTGGCGCGATCAGCTCCAGGCGGATCAGCGTCGCGGCGATGCCGCCGATGAAGAAGAAGATGGTGATCGAGCCGAAATAAAGGAGCGCGATCCGCTTGTGGTCCGTCGTGAGGAGCCAGGAGCGCAGCGAGCGCCCGGCGGTGAGATAGCTGCCCTCAGCGATCTCGCCGAGCGGCGCGTGGCGGCGGGCGATCTCGGCGGCGTCGAGGCTTGCGTCGCTCATCGTGTCGTGGTCTCCCCGGCAGGGTCCGCCGCGCCCAGCGCACGGATATAGGCGACGAGCTGGGCGAGTTCGTCCTCCGAGACGCTGCCGGCGAAGCTTGGCATGATCGGCTCGTAGCCGGCGGCGATCTCGCGCCGGGGCTGGAGGATCGAGTCGCGGAGATAGCGCTCGTCGACCAGGACTTGAGAGCCGTCGGCGAGCGGGATGGTGCGGTTCCAGAGCCCGGCGAGATCGGGCGCGTGAACAGGCGAGCGTCCGGCATGGCAGCCGGCGCAGCCGAGCCGGACGAAGAGCCGCCCGCCTGCCTCGCCGAGATCGTCGCCCTGCGGCTGGGCGCGCAGCCATGCGGCATAGTCGGACTTCGACAGGACCGTGACGCTGCCGCCCATCACCGAATGGTCGGTGCCGCAAAGCTCGGCGCAGAAGAGATGATAGGTGCCGACCCGGTCGGCCTGGAACCAGCCCTGCGTCAGCCGGCCCGGCAGGATGTCGCGCTTGAAGCGGAAGGCCGGCACCCAGAAGGAATGGATCACGTCCTCCGAGGTCATGGCGAGGCGGACCGGCGTGTCGACCGGAATGTGCAGGCTGTTGATCTCGCGCGGGCCGCTCGGCTGTTGCGTCTTGAACATCCATTGCTTGGCGGTGACATGCACCTCCATCGCCTCCTGCGGCGGATCGTAGCCGGAGAGCTGCGAGGCCGCCGCCCACCAGAACAGGAACAGGAAGAGGAAGAAGGTCGCGGCCGTCCAGCCGATCTCGAATTCGCGCCGGATGAGCGCCGGCATCTCGCCGCGCGGCGCCGGCGAGCCGTGGCGATAGCGCACCGCGAAACTGACGATCAGCCCGAAGACGAGCAGGATCACCAGTCCCGAGACGAGCAGAAGGGCGAAGAACAGCGTATCGACCGCGTGGCCCTGGACGCTGGCCGAGGGCAGCCAGAAGATCGGATTGGCGTTCATCGCGCGCCTCCGCCGAGCCGCGCCGCGCGCCGCACGAGGCCGGCGAGGGCAAGGCCGAGCGCCAGGAGCGTGCCGAGGCCGGCAAGCCGCAGCGCCAGCTTGATGTCGGCGGTGTAGAGCCCGCTCGCCGGATCGAAGGCATAGCATCGCAGCATGATCCGCTCCGCCAGACCGCCGACGCGCCCCTCGCCCGTCTCGACAAGGGCATGACGCAGCGTGTCCGGCATCAGCGACAGGCCGGCGAGCGGGCGGCCGATGCGCCCGTCCGGCGCAAGGGTCAGCAGCGCCGCCGGATGGGCGAACTGATCGGTCTCCGCATCGTAGCGATAGCGATAGCCGGCGCTCGCCGTCAGCGCCGCGAGCGTTGCGGCATCCGCATGGAAGATGTGCAGGCGCGCGGCGAGGCCGGGCGGCAGGCCGGCGAGCGTCCGGTCCGCGAGGCGGCGCGCGGTTTCCGGTCCGTCCTTCGGATCGAGGCCGATCACGATGAGCCCGGCATCGAGATCGGCGAGCGCCGGATCGGCCAGCGAGGCACCCGCGATGGCGAGCTCGGCGCCGCAGACGCTTTGGCAGGTGAAGTCGGCGAAGACGAGAAGCGAGACCGGGCGGGCGGCGAGAAGGCGGCCGAGCGTCGTCGGCTGACCGCCCTCCGTCAGCACGGCGCCGAGCGGCAGACGCGCGCCGGGCGGCGGCGCCAGCTCGACCGCCGCCAGATCCGCCGGCGCCAGCGCCGCGCGGGCCTCCGGGCCCGGCAGCGACAGGAAGGCCAGCGCGAGGAGCGCCACGCAGAGGATCGAGGCCAGGATGGAGGGCGAGGACCCGGATCGCCGTCCTGGCGAGGAAGAACGCCGCCCAACGGCTCCGCCGCTCCCGCCACCGCAACGATGCCGGGCCCTGTCGTCCGCGATTAGCCTGATCTCCCCCCTTGAGGGGGAGATGCCGGCAGGCAGAGGGGGGTGCGAAGGCGTGAGCCTTCGATCCGCGCGGCCGCGAGGGTCCGGCCCGCGTCTCATCGCGAAGCCCCCGCCGCCGTCGCGGCGCCGACGGCGCGGGTGCGGGCATCGTCGGGCGGCGCCACGGAGGTGAGCGGCGCGAAGGCCGCCGGCCCGCGCCCGACGAGGATCGCCATCGCCCGCTCCACCGGGATCTGGAGGATGCCCTTGTCGCGGTCCACCCATTCCGTCCGGCGGAGGCGCTCGGTCTGGAGGCTCACCAGCCGGTCGTAATCGGCGGCGGGATCGATTTGGAGCCTCGGAGCCGGCAAGGCATGCACGTCCTGCGAGGGCGAGGACAGGTCGAGCCGCGCCGCCATGTATGCGCCGAAGCCGGCGAGCGCCACGGCCACGAAGAGCGCCCAGCCGAGGAACAGCCAGAGGACGCGGCCGGTCGCGACATCCGGCGCCTCCGGCTCGACCTTGCCCGGCAGGACGGTGGCGACGAGGACGCGCAGGCCATGCGCGGCCCCTTGCCAGGCACGGGCGAGGATGGCGGCGGAGCCTTTTGCGTGGCGGGCGATCTCAGGCGCCATGGATCACCCTCCCCGCCCGGAGAGCGAAGGCGCTTCGCTCGTGGAACAGAGCAGCGAGCGCGGCGGCGGCGATCGCCGCGAGCGGCAGGGCCAGCCAGAAGGCGACCGAGCCCTGCCATTCCGGCACCGTCCACCAGAGCGTGCGCAGCGCGATGCCGACGAGCACGGCCCAGCCGACCATGCGCTGGAGGCGCGGCGAAGCGCGCCAAGCGGAGATCAGGACCAGCGCGAAGGGCAGAAGCACCGCGCCGACGAAGGCGAGAGCCAGGGTCACCGAAGCGAGCGGCCCGGCCCGGCGCAGATACCAGGCGGCCTTGTCCGGCAGGTTGCCATCATAGGCGACGAGGAACTGCATCAGATCGAGATAGAAGAGCCCCAGCGCGAAGGCGGCGGCGAGTTTCGCCATGTCGTCCCTTGGCAGGTCGCCCCGCCCCGTCGCCATGGCGAAGCCGGTGGCGGAGAGAAGGCAGGCGACCGTGAAGCTCATCGCGAAGGCGCTCGACTGGAAGCGCGGGTCGAGCGACAGGACCCAGTCCACCGCGACGAGGCTGACGGTCAGGCCGAAGAGAACGAGGCCGAGACTGGCGAGCCCCTTCGTCAGCCGGTCCGGCCGGGCGGCGGCGAGGAGCGCGAACCCGCTCCAGAGCGCCAGCGCGACGAGGCTGCGCAGGGCGAGGCCGGGCGCGGTGAGGTAGAACCGGGCCAGTTCGGTCGAGGGCCGGCTGGCGGGATCGGCCGCCCAGCGAAAGACGAGGGACGGCCAGAGCAGCGCCGGCAGGACGAGAAGCGCCACCGCCGGCAGGGCGTGCGCCGCCCGCGCCAGCGCCGGGCGCATCGCCCGCCCCCATTCGCCTCCGGTGAGGCGATGAACGAGGAGGAGCAGCAGCGCGCCGACCGGCACCGGCAGGAGCAGCAGGAAGGCGGTGAAGATACCGCGCAGTATGCCGGGAGTGTCGATGATGGCGAGCGCGAGAAGCAGGCCGGCGGCGACGAGGCCGAGCCAACGGGGATCGCGGGGCCGGGTCGGGGCCACGGCGCTCATCGGGCCTCGCTCGCCGCGTCCGGCGCGTCGCCGGCCGAGGCATGCCGGGCAAGCTGCAGGGCGCGGATATAGGCGGCGATGGCCCAGCGGTCCCGGGGCGCGACGCGGTCGCCATAGGCATACATCGCGCCATAGCCGTTGCCGATCACGTCGACGAAATGCGCCGCCTCGGCGGCCCGCAGCCGATCGGTGTGATAGGAGGGCGGCGGCGAGAAGCCGCGCTGGACGACGATGCCGTCGCCGTCACCGGCCAGCCCGTGGCAGGGGGCGCAGACCTCGCCGAAGAGCCGGCGGCCGCGCCCCATCAGCTCGGCCGTCACCGGCGGCGGGGTGGCGAGAAGCGCCCGCCGCGCGCCGTCGCCGCGCGCCACGACGCCCTCCGGCAAAGGCCGGGCGGCACTGGCGCTGCCCCAGAGATCGCTCGCCTCATCGGTCTTCAGCGAGGGCTGGTCCGCCATTTCCTGGCCGGAACAGCCGGCGAGGAGCAGGGCGAGGAGCAGGGCGGGAATCTGGCGGTTCATCGCGGCAGCTCCGCCACCGACAGGGCGCCGAGCCCCTTCAGATAGGCGCGGGCCCGCCCGGCCTCCGCCGCGTCTCCAGTCTCGACTTCCAGGAAGAAGCGGTCCTGCGTCGCCCGCTCGAAGCCCGGCAGGTCGAAGATCGGATGGTGGAGGCGCGGCAGCCCGCAGCCGACGAGCAGCGCGACGAAGCCGCTCGACCCGGCGCCGAGGATCGTCATCTCGAAGATCGCGAAGAAGAAGTCGGGCCAGCTGGCGAGCGCCCGGCCGCCGGCCGGCATCGGCAGCACCTGCGTCACCGAGAGCCATTGCAGGAGAAGCGCGGCAAGGCCGCCCGCGAGCCCGCCGAGAAGAAGCGCCAATCTCAGCCGGGTCGGGCGCAGGCCCTCGATCTCGCCCGCCAGCCCCTCGACGGCGAAGGGCGTATAGGCGTCGCGCACGAAAAAGCCCGTCGCCTGCCGCACCTGGCGCGCCGCGAGCAGGATCTGTCGCGGGCCGGCGAATTCGGCGAGGAGCCGAGGCGCACTCATCGTCCCTCCCCCTCCGGCACGAGCTGGCGCACCTCGTGCATCGAGACCGCCGGCACGAAGCGCAGGAACAGGCAGAAGAGGAACAGGAAGAAGCCGAGCGAGCCGGCAAGCAGCAGCCCGTCCCAGAGCGTCGGCGCGTAGAGGCGCCACATCGCCGGCAGATGGCTGCGCGACAGGGTGTTGATGATGAGAAGGATGCGCTCGAGATACATGCCGAGATTGACGGCGAGCGCGACGAACACGAGCGCCGGCACCGCGCGCCGGGCGCGCGGCCACCAGAAGAGCTGCGGCACGATGCAGTTGCAGGCGAGTTGCAGCCAGTAGAGCGGCGCATAGGCGCCGCCATATTGGAAGGCGACGAGCGTCCGGTCGGCCTCGTCGCCGGTCAGCAGGGCCTCGAAGCTTTCCGTGGCATAGGAGAGCGTCATCACCAGCGAGCCGGCGAGGAGGATCTTCGCCATGGCGTCGAAATGGGCGAGCGTGACGAGGCCGGTATCGCCGAGATAGGCGCGCACGGCGACGGCGAGGAGCACGACCATGGCGAAGCCCGAGAACATCGCGCCGACGACGAAATAGGGCGGAAAGATCGTCTCCTGCCAGCCGGGCATCGGCCCGGCGGCGAAATCGAGGCCGACGACGCTATGCACCGAGACGACGAGCGGCACGCCGAGCGCCGCCATCGTGCGATAGAAGGCCTCGTAGCGCTGCCAATGCCGGGCCGAACCGCGCCAGCCGAGCGCCAGGACGCCGTAGCAGACCTGGGCGCGCCGCGTCCGCGCCCGGTCGCGCAGCGTGGCGAAATCGGGGATCGCCCCGGTATACCAGAACAGAAGGGAGAAGATCAGGTAGCTCGCGATAGCGAAGAAATCCCAGACGAGCGGGCTCTTCCATTGCGGCCAGGCGCCCATCGTATTCGGGTAAGGCATCAGCCAATAGGCGTAGAAAGGCCGCCCGAGATGGAGGATCGGGAACAGGCCGGCGATGGCGGCGGCGATTAGCGTCATCGCCTCGGCGAAGCGATTGATCGAGGAGCGCCAGCGCTGCCGCGTCAGGAGCAGCATGCAGGAGATCAGGGTGCCGGCATTGCCGATGCCGATCCACCAGACGTAGTTGGCAATCGGAAAGCCCCAGACGACGACGGTGTTGTTGCCGAAGATGCCGATGCCCTCGAAGAACAGCCAGCCGAGCACGCCGAGGAGGAGCAGGGTGAGAAGCGCGCCGAGGCCGAAGGCGATCCACCAGCCGCGCGGCACCGGACGGGTCAGAACCGGATCGGCGATCCGCTCGGTGACGGCCGCATAGGACCGGTCGGGCGCAAGCAGCACCGCCTCGCTCATGTCCCCTCCCCTTCCAGCGCGGGATTGGGGTTGAGGAGCCGGGCGAGATAGGTGGTGCGGGGCCTCGTGCCGACCTCTTCGAGGAGCGCGTAATGCTGCGGCTCCTCACGCAGCGCCCGCACCTCCGACTTTGCCGAGGCGAGGTCGCCGAAGCGGATCGCCTCGGTCGGGCAGGCGCTGGCGCAGGCCGTCACCACCTCGCCCTCGCGGAGGTCGCGGCCTTCCGCTTCCGCCGTCTGGCGCGCGCCGGCGATGCGCTGGACGCAATAGGTGCATTTCTCCATGACGCCCCGCCCGCGCACGGTGACGTCGGGATTGAGCAGCGCCTGGAGCGGCGGCTCGCCGAGATTGGCGTATTCCTGGCCGTTGGCATAGCCGAAGAAGTTGAAGCGCCGCACCTTGTAGGGGCAGTTCGCCTGGCAGAAGCGCGTGCCGACGCAGCGGTTATAGACCTGGCCGTTCAGCCCTTCGTGATCGTGGACCGAGGCGCCGACCGGGCAGACCGGCTCGCAGGGCGCCTTCTCGCAATGCATGCAGGGCACCGGCTGGAAGGTGGCGCGGCCGGGCTCGCCCGGCGCCTCGTAGGCGTCGATGCGCAGCCAGTGCATCATGCGCCCGGCGCGGATCTCGTCCGGCCCGACCACCGGCACGTTGTTTTCCGACTGGCAGGCGATCACGCAGGCATTGCAGCCGATGCAGAGCGTCGTGTCGATCACCATCGCCCAGGCGGCGCGCTCGCCTCCGCTTCGATCGGGCGCCTCGTAGGATTGCGGGCCGTAGAAGCTCGGCGGCTCCGCCTTCTCCCGCAGCCGCTTGCCGGCGCGCCGCTCGGCGAGCGGCATGCGGGGCGCGAGATCGCGGCCCTCCTCGGAAAGGTCGAACTGCGTGCGCGGAATCGGCTCGCCCCGGCCGAGCCGCGTCAGCCGCGCGCCGGCGAGCTGCCAGAGCGCATCGGAACGGCGCAGACGATAGGCATCGACGCCGAGCCCGACGCCGATCGCGCCCGCCCGGTCGCGGCCATAGCCAAGCGAGAGCGCGGCCACGCCCGGCGCCATGCCGCCATCGACGAGAACCGGCGCGTCGAGGCTGGCGCCGCCGGCCTCGATCCGCACCGCATCCTCCGAGGCGAGGCCGAGCCGCGCCGCGTCGGCGGGCGCGAGGCGCAGGACATTGCCCCAGACCTCGTGCGTCACCGGCTTCGGGCATTCCTGCAGCCAGGCATTGTTGGCATAGCGCCCGTCGAAGATCGTCGGATCGGGCTCGAAGAGCAGCACCAGCCCGCTGTCCGGCGTGGCGGGCGGGCGCGGCGGCATGGGCGGCGGGCGCGGCGGCGCGACGGGCGGAGCCGCGCTGTCCGGCACGCTGCCCGCTTCGAGCACGGCGCGCCACCAGTCCTCGAAGCCTTCCGCCGGGCGGCCCGCCGCCCAGGTGTCCCGCACGAGCGCGCGGGGCTCGGGCGCCGCATCGCCGCCGAGCGCCGCGAGGAGTTCCGCCGCCGTCTTCGAAGCGTGAAGCGGCCGGATCAGCGGCTGGACGATGCCGGCCGTGCCGTCGACGGCGCGCAGGTCGCCCCAGGCCTCCAGAGGATGGCTTTCCGGCACGTGCCAATGGCAGGCATAGGCCGTCTCGTCGCGATAGAGACCGAGATGGAGGGCGAGGCCGGCGCGGCGCAGGCGGGGACCGAAATCCTGGTCGCGCGGCGCGTCATAGGCGGGATTGGCGCCCAGCACGAGAAGCGTGTCGACCCGGCCGGCATCGAGTTCGGCGCCGAGCGCCGCCAGGCTTTCCCCGTGATCCTCCGGGACGGGATCGACCGGCTCGATCAGGTCGAGCGCCGTCCCGAAGCCGCCCAGCCGATGGTTCAGCCAATGGCCGAGGGCGTGGAGCTCCGGCGGCTGGCCGTCGCCGACGAGAACGAGCGCTTCCCGCCCGGCCGCCTGGAGATCGGCGGCGAGGCCCGCGAGAAAGCCCTCGTGCGGACCGGGCGTGGAACCCGCGCCTTCGCCCAGCCGCTCGGCGAGCGCGAAGGCGAAGCCGGCGAGCTCGCCGGGGGCGAGGGCCAGCCGATGGTCGGCCATGCGGCCGGTGAGGCTCGGCCGGCTTTCCACGACATAGAGCCGCGCCATGCCGCTGGCCTCGCCCCGCACCGTGCGGCGGGCGCGAAAGCCCTTGGCGTTGCGGATCTGGCCCGGCCCCGGCCCGAGCGGATCGGCGCCGAGACAGAGGATCGTCGCGGCGCGATCGAGATGCGGCAGGGTGTCCAGCACCCGGCCGAAGGCGAAGCGCGCGCCGGCCCGCGCCGCGTCGTCGCCGACCGGCTCGTGGCGATAATGGCGCAGCTTCGGATAGGGGCCGGCCCGCAGCGCCGCGATCTGGCGCAGGAGCGTCGGCGAGGTGACGCGGCCGGTGAGCAGCGCCAAGCCCTCGCCGCCGCGCTCGGCCAGCCGCGCCCGGCGCGGGCGCAGCTCGCCGACCAGCGCTTCCCAATCGCGGATCGCCCCGTCCTTCAGCAAGGTCTGCGAGCGGTCGGGATCGTAGAGGCCGAGAATATCGGCTTCGGCGAAGACATCCGTGCCGCCGAGGCTGGCGGGATGCGCGCCATTGCCGGCGATCTTGATCGGCCGGCCGTCGAGCGAGGTGGCGAGAACGCCCCGCCCGTAGCCGGCGAGCGGCAGCGAGGTCGCGAAGAACAGCGGGCTGCCGGCGGCCCGGCCGGCGGGATTGGCGACGAGCGGCACGATGTCCTCGGCCGGCTTGCAGCCGGCAACGCCCGCCGTCAGCCCGAGCGCCAGCAGCCGCAGGGCGTCGCGTCGGCGCAGCGGCGCCCCGGCGAGACCGGCGAGCGCGGCGGCGAGCGGGTCGGACGGCGCGCTCATCGGTGGCAGACCGTGCAGTCGAGGAGATGCGCCTTATCGATGCCATGGGCGGCGACGAGCGCCGCGCCGCGCGCCGCCTGGTCCGGCGGCGGCTGCCATTTGAAATCGTAGATCGCCGCCTGCGGCCGGAGCTGCCGTTCCGGCGCCTTATGGCAGTCGAGGCACCAGCCCATGGTCAGCGGCGCCGCCTGGCGGATCAGCGGCATCGCGGTGACGTCGCCATGGCAGGAGGAGCAGCCGACGCCGTTCTGCACATGGACCGCGTGATTGAAATAGACATAGTCCGGCAGGTTGTTGACGCGGTGCCATTGCAGCGGCCGGTTCTCGGCGAGGCTTTCGCGCACCGGGGCGAGCATCGCCGCATTGGTCCAGATCTGCGAATGGCAGCTCATGCAGACATTCGTCGTCGGCATGCCGGCGAAGGCCGTTTCCTCCACCTGGGAATGGCACATGGCGCAGCCGATGCCGAGCTGGCGCACGTGATGGGCGTGGCTGAAGGGCGGCAGCTGGTCGAGCGTCACATCCTGGCCGGTCACGTAGGGCGATCCCATGAGGAGATAGGCGAGAAGGACGAGCGCGAGGGGGCCGAGCGCCAAAGCGGCAAGCAGCATTCGCGCATAGGTCGTCGCTCCCGGCTGGAAGATCTGCGGCACGGGAAGACGATCAGCGGCCGGGCGCGGCCCGCCGCGACAGGATATTCAAGCTGCGACGAAGGACGCCCATCCCCGCTCCCGACGGCTTCACGAGTTCGTGCGGTTAGAACTGGTCCAGACAAGGCCGGGCGCAAGCCATGCCGGCGGCTTTGCCGCGCAAGAGCGTCGGAAAGATCGTTTAGCCGCGCGTTGCCATGGGCGGACTGCCGCCACGGCAGGGCGGAGGATTCCGGCGCCGTCGCGCGGGCGAAAAGCGGCGGGATTGACGCGAATTTCGCACGCCTCCCGGCCAATATCCGCTAAGCCATTGGTCTTGTTTGTCATTTTTCCTTCGTGGAAATGTCGTGCGCCTGAAATCCGCACGCCATCGTCCACGCTCTAAGAAAGGCGCGTCGGACCTTCGCCAGATGCCACGCGGCCTCGAGGTCCAAACCCTTTGAAAGGTCAGATGATGAACAGCCTCCTTTCCGGCGCCCGGCCGCGTTCGCGCGGGCGTGCGGCTCTCGGCGCTATTCTCGCCGCCACCGTCGCCACAGCCGCCCTCGGCGCGACGCCCGCCTTCGCCGAGAAGGTGAAGTTCGAGTTCTGGAACGGCAATTCCGGCGACATCGCCGAGCGCATCCAGGATGCCTGCAAGAAGTTCAACGAGTCGCAGAAGGATTACGAGGTCGTCTGCACCAGCCAGGGCGGCTACGACACCAACCTTCAGAACACGATCGCGGCCTATCGCGCCAAGAAGCACCCGGTCATCACCCAGATCTACGATGCCGGCACGCTCGACCTGATGCTGTCGAACGCCTTCGTTCCCGCCAAGAAGCTGATGGCCGAGAACGGCTACAAGATCGACTGGGACAATTATTTCGGCGGCATCGCCAATTACTACGCGACGGCGAAGGGCGAGCTGCAGTCCTTCCCCTTCAACTCCTCCACCGCCGTCTTCTATTATAACGGCGCGGCCTTCAAGAAGGCCGGCATCGTGGAAGGCCCGAAGACCTGGGACGATGTCGCGGCGGATGCGAAGAAGCTGAAGGAGGCCGGCTTCGACTGCCCGCTGGCCTTCAACTTCGATCCTTGGGCGCTGATGGAGCAGTTCTCCGCCATTCACAACCAGCCGCTCGCCACCAAGGCCAACGGCTATCAGGGCCTCGACGCCGAAGTCCTGTTCAACAAGACGAAATTCGTCGACGAGGTGAAGTTCTTCAAGAAGATGACGGACGACAAGCTCTTCGTCGTCAAGACCAAGCAGCTCGGCATGGACATCGTGCCCGCCTTCACCTCGCAGACCTGCCAGATGATGATGTCCTCGGTCGCCGACCACGCGACCGTCGGCAAGACCCTGCCGGCCGATGTCGAATGGCACGTCACGCTCCTGCCGGTCATGGCCGGCACCGAGCGCCGCAACTCGCTCGTCGGCGGCGCCTCGCTCTGGGTCATGAAGGATCGGCCGGAAGCCGAATACAAGGGCGCGGCCGCCTTCCTGAACTTCATCGCCCAGCCCGACATGGTCGAATGGTGGTCGACGGTCACCGGCTATATCCCGGTGACGAAGACCGGCTTCGAGGCGATGAAGGCCAACGGCTTCTACGACAAGCCGCAGTTCAAGGGCCGCGAGCTCGCCATCCAGAGCCTGACCTACACGCCGACCTCCGAGAACACGCGCGGCATCCGCCTCGGCAACTACACGCAGATCCGCAAGGAGGTCTCGACCGCGCTGGAGGCGATCTTCATGCAGAATGCCGACGTGCAGAAGAGCCTCGACGAGGCCGCCGACCGCTCGAACGCGCTGCTGCGCCGCTTCGAGAAGACCTATGCCGGCCAGAAGCTCGACTGAGCCCCGCTGACGTGACCCGCGCCGCCGGATCCTCGCCACGAGGTCCGGCGGCGCTTTTCCTTCAGGATCCTCCGCCATGAAGCGCGTCGTCTTCAAGAGCCGCTGGGTGCCTCTTCTGGCCGCCCTGCCGCAGCTCCTCCTGATCTTCCTGTTCTTCTACTGGCCCGCCGTCTCGGTGATGAACTGGGCCTTCACGCTGGAGCCCGCCTTCGGCGGCGCCGGCGAGCGCCTCTTCGTCGGCTGGGAGAACTTCACCTCCGTCTTCGCCGACGACCAGTACTGGAACTCCGTTCGCGTCAGCCTGACCTTCGCCTTTTCCGCCAGCTTCCTCACGCTCGGCATCGCCCTCGTCCTGGCGCTCGCGGTCGACCGGCAGCTCAAGGGCTCGAAGCTCTTCCGCTTCTTCTACATCTGGCCCTATGCCCTGGCGGGACCGGCCGTCGGCACGGCCTTTCTCTTCATCCTCTCGCCGGAGCGCGGGCTGATGGCGGTCGTCAACGCCGCCCATCCCGATTTCTGGAACCCGGCGAAATATGGCGGCCACGCGATGATCCTGATCGTCGCCTGCTTCGTCTGGAAATGGGTCGGCTACTGCTTCATCTTCATGCTGGCCGGCCTGCAGTCGATCCCGCGCTCGCTGACGGAAGCCGCCGCGATGGACGGCTCCGGCCCGCTGCGCCGGGCGATCGACATCCAGATCCCGCTGCTCTCGCCGACGCTGTTCCTGCTCCTCGTCCTCATCATGACGGAAAGCTTCGTCGGCAAGGACACCTACGGCATCGTCGACCGCACCACCGAGGGGGGCCCGAACAACGCCACCAATGTGATGGTGTTCAACATCGTCTCCAAGGCCTTCTACGGGCTCGACTATTCCGGCGCCGCCGCCCAGAGCCTCATCGTCATCGGCCTCATCATGATCTTCACCTTCGTCCAGTTCCGCTTCGTCGAGCGGCGCGTGCACTATCGCTGAGGGCCCGGCCATGATCGAGAAAACGCCGCTGGCCAATATCGTCACCTACGGCATCCTCCTCGCCGCGCTCGCGACGGTGCTGCTGCCCTTCTGGATCGTCTTCTGCGCCGCGACGCAGTCGGTGCAGCAGGTGAACGCCGTGCCCTTCAGCTTCCTGCCGGGCGGCGACATGCTGCAGAACTTCGCCGCCGCCTGGCAGCGCGCCGGGCTCGGCACGGCGCTCCTCAACAGCTTCGCGATGGCGGGGCTCGTGACGGGCGGCAAGATCGCCGTCTCGGCGCTCAGCGCCTTCGCCATCGTCTATTTCCGCTCGCGCTGGGGCCTCGTCTTCTTCTGGCTGGTCTTCCTGACGCTGATGCTGCCGCTCGAAGTGCGCGTCGTGCCGACCTACAACATCGCCGCCGACGCCTTCCAGCCCTTCCGCCTCCTGATCCAGTTCCTGACCGGCATCGAGATCAGCTTCGACTGGAACCTCCTCAACACCTATTCCGGCCTGACGCTGCCGCTCGTCGCCACCGCCACCGGCACCTTCCTGTTCCGCCAGTTCTTCATGACCGTGCCGGACGAGCTGGCGGAGGCGGCCCGCATGGACGGCTCCGGCCCCTGGCGCTTCTTCGTCGACATCCTCCTGCCGCTGTCGCGCACCAACATGCTGGCGCTCGCCACCATCCTCTTCGCCGATACCTGGAACCAGTATCTCTGGCCGCGCCTGATGGTGACGGACCCCGCCTATATGACGGCGATGACGGCGCTGCGCATCCTGCGCCCGTCCGAGAACGGCCTGCCGGACTGGAACGTCACCAATGCCGGCGCCCTGATCATCGTCCTGCCCCCACTCATCGTCGTCGCCGTGCTGCAACGCTGGTTCGTGCGCGGCCTCATCGCAACCGAGAAATAAGGAGGATTGTGATGGCGCGCATCGACATCCGAAACCTTCAGAAATCCTATGGCGCCGCCACGCGGACGCTGCACGGCATCGACCTCGCCTTCGAATCCGGCGAGTTCGTCGTCATCCTCGGCCCGTCGGGCTGCGGCAAGTCCACGCTCCTGCGCATGATCGCGGGGCTGGAAGACATTACCGGCGGCGAGATCGCCATCGACGGACAGGTGGTGAACCGGCTGGAGCCGCGCGAGCGCGGCTGCGCCATGGTGTTCCAGAACTACGCGCTCTATCCGCATATGACGGTGGCGGCGAATATCGGCTACGCGCTGAAGGTGGCGGGCGTGCCGAAGGCGGAGCGCGAGCGGCGGGTGCGCGAGACGGCGGCGATCGTCGGCCTCGCCGACTTCCTCGACCGCAAGCCGGCGGCGCTCTCCGGCGGCCAGCGCCAGCGCGTCGCCATGGGCCGCGCCATCGTGCGCGAGCCGCGCGTCTTCCTGTTCGACGAGCCGCTCTCCAATCTCGACGCCAAGCTGCGCGTGTCGATGCGCGCCGAGATCCGCAAGCTGCACAAGCGCCTGTCGGCGACCTCGATCTTCGTCACCCACGACCAGGTGGAGGCGATGACCCTCGCCGACCGGCTGGTGGTGATGAACAGGGGCCATGTCGAGCAGGTCGGCCGGCCGCTCGACATCTATCACCGCCCGCGCACCACCTTCGTCGCCGGCTTCATCGGCGCGCCGGCGATGAATCTCGTCACGGCGACGGTACAGCTCGGCGGCGCCGAGCTGATGCTCGGCCGCATCGCCCTGCAGCTCGCCGCGCCTCTGACGGCGATCCGCGCCGGGACGGGCGTGACGCTCGGCATCCGGCCGGAAAATGTCGAGATCGTGCCGCCCGGCACGCCGGGCGCTCTGCCGGTGACCGTCGATTTCGTCGAGGAGCTCGGCGCCTCGCGCGCGATCCACACCCAGGGCGACGGCTTCCAGCTCGCCGTCACGACGAGCGGCCTGGAGGAGCCGGCGAGCGGCGACCGCCTGCATCTGCGCCTGCCGGCGAAGGACCTGCATCTCTTCTCGCCCGACACCGGCATCCGCCTGGACGAGGCGGCACCGGCGGCGACGGAAACGCAGCGCGAAAGCGTGCCCGCCTGAACGGCGAAGCTTCGCCTTCTCCCGAGCCGGGAGAAGGTCCCGGCAGGGGGATGAGGGAAGCGTAGGGCGCTTCGCGATCCGTATTTCAGTTGTGGAGGAGCACCGCTGCCGGGTGCCCTACGGCTCCCTCACCCGCCTGCCGGCACCCTCTCCCGACTCGGGAGAGGGACGCGGTTTCGTCGTCCGCGCTTCATGGAGGCACATGCCTTCCAGGTGAAGGCCCTCTTCCTCAACCTCCCCAAGCCCCGCCGGACCGGGCGCCCTTTCCTCTCCCCTGCGGGGAGAGGGTGGCCGCGAAGCGGCCGGGTGAGGGGCACGCGGCGGTGGAGACTGGCGGACCACCGCTCGGCTGCGTCGCCCCCTCATCGCCTGCCGGCACTTCTCCCCGCAGGGGAGAAGAAATCCTTCCGGCCCTCGTCGCGGCCCCTATCCGAGTTCCGCCTCGAACGCGAAGGCCCTCCCCGCCAGCGGGAAGGGCCCTCAAGATCCAAGGATCGGTCGGGATCAGGCCAGCGTCAGGCCGACATTCACATTGCCGCGCGTGGCGTTGGAATAGGGGCAGACCTCGTGGGCGGCGGCGATCAGCTTCTCGCCTTCCGCCCGGTCGACGCCCGGCAGGTCGATCGTCAGATCGGCCGTGATGCCGTAGCCGCCTTCCGAGCGTGGGCCGAAGCCGATCTCGGCCGTCACCGTGGCCTCGGCCGGCACCTTCACGCCGACTTTGGAAGAGACGGCGCGCATCGCGCCGAGGAAGCAGGCCGAATAGCCGGCGGCGAAGAGCTTCTCGGGATTGGCGCCGGGGCCGCCCGGGCCGCCCATCTCCTTCGGCACGACCAGCTTGACGTCGACCGAACCGTCGTCGGACCGGGCGGCGCCGTCGCGCCCGCCGCCATTGGCGGTGGCCTTGGTCTTGTAGATGACGTCGACGGGCATGGGACTTCTCCTTGAAGAACGGGACTGGGAGGGGATGGCGCCGCCGCGAGGGCGGCGCAAGGGGTGTTACCGCGCGGCCTTCGCCGCGTCCTCGATCACCTTGGCGACGGCGGCACCGGACGCGGAGAAAAGGGCAGCGAGGCCGCGAAGCGAATGGCGGATCATCGTCACGGCCGGGTTTCCTATATCGCCATCACTGTTATCGCGATAACTGTTTTCTAGGCCGATTCGTTTCCCTTGTCCAGCGCATATTTATCGCGATATGAATTTGCGACACCGGATATCCGACGAGCCGCCCGCATGAGTGCCCGCCCCGCCCTGCTTCCTCTCGACGAGCATCTCTGCTTCTCGCTCTATGGCGCGTCCATGGCGGTCGGGCGCATCTACAAGCCGCTGCTCGACACGCTCGGCCTTACCTATCCGCAATATCTGGTTCTGACGGCGCTCCGGGAGGGCGGCGCGATGAGCGTCGGGGCGGTGGCGGAGCGGCTGCTGCTCGAATCGAGCACCGTGACGCCGCTTCTGAAGCGGCTTCAGGCGGCGGGCCTTGTCGAGCGCGAGCGCAATCCCGAGAACGAGCGGCAGGTGATCGTGCGGCTGACGCCGGCCGGCGGAGCGCTGCGCGAGCGCTGCGCCTGTCTCGGCGAACGGCTCGTCGCCGCCTCCGGCATGACGATCGCCGAGCTCGGCCGCTTGAACGGCGAGGCGCGGCGGTTGAGGGACAATCTGGCGAAGGCGCAGGACGAGGACAGGACATGACGGACCAGCCGGCCGATGCGGCAATGGCGGAATTTGCCGGGCGCCTGTTCCAGGCGGCGCGGGACGGCGACGCGGCTTGGCTCGGCGCCTGTCTCGACAACGGCCTGCCGCCCGATCTCGCCAACGAGAAGGGCGACAGCCTCCTGATGCTGGCGGCCTATCACGGCCGGACGGAAGCCGTGGCGCTGCTGCTGCGGCATGGCGCCGATCCCGACCGGCCGAACGATCGCGGTCAGACACCGCTCGCCGGCGCCGCCTTCAAGGGCGAACACGGCGTCGCCGAGGCGCTGCTGCGCGGCGGCGAGGCGGTCGATCACGCGGGGCCGGACGGGCGCACCGCCCTGATGGTCGCCGCGATGTTCGACCGGGTCGAGCTGATCGACCTCCTCATCGCCCATGGCGCCGATGCAGAGCGCCGGACGCCGGACGGCGTGACGGCCCTCGGTGCCGCGAAGGCGATGGGCGCGGCCCGAGCGGCCAGGCGGCTGGAGGAAGGGGCGGGCGAGGCGAGAGCCGAGACCATGGACCGCGGCTGAAACTCTCGTTCGGGCTTCCTCTCCGAGCCCGGCCAGTGCCCTTCCCCGAGACCGTCCGTCACGGTTTCGGAAGCGATGCTCTTTCCAATCGCCCGACGGCCTTGGGGTCGGAAGCCTGTTCGTGCAGCGCGTCCCAATCATCGGGCGGGTGGCCGTCGTCGAGCATTCCCTTGAAGACCCTATAGGCGTCCGTCCTGGCGCCATAGGTGCGCAACGTGTTCTCGTCGTTCACCCAGGCGAAGATGATGACTTTGCTGGCGCTGCTGTACCGGAAGAAAAGCCGGAAACGGCCATTGCCGAACTTGGCGCGAAACCAGTGCTTGCGATCTTCGCCAAGGGTCGAACCCTGGCGATAGAGGGCCGCCGTCGGGTCCGATGGGATCGTGACGGCGACGAGCTGGACCAGGGCCGCGAGCAGCTTGGCATCGGCGGATTTCCGATAGTCCTCCGGGTTCTTCACCTGCAGCGCATCGACACTCTCGATCAGCCTTTCCCACTGATCGAGAAAGAGAGGATGGGCAAGGACGGCCCAGCCATTGATCGTCAGCATGTCAGATCGATACGTCCCCCTCGATCTCGGCGTCGAGATCGACCGCCATCCCCGCCGTCAGGGCAACAGCGCGGTCGAGCAGGGACTGCGGGAAGGGAACGATGGACGTCTCGGGATGCTGGGTCATGTCCCGTGCAAGGAATTCGAGAAAGCGGTCGATCACGGGATCGGCGGCCTCCTCGGCCTCGGCCTTCTGGAGATAGACGCGACGTTGCTCGTCGACGAAGAAGGCGATGCGCCCGCCATAGTCGACCCCCAGCGCCTGTCGAACGGACTTTGGCACGGTGGTCTGCCCCTTGGCGGTGATGGTGCTCTCTTCCTTCAGCATGGCTGCCATGAAGGACCTCCTGGATCGCTCCGACGAAATGTAAGGAATATTCCTTACATGATCAAGAATGGTCCTCTGGCTTTGGTGCGCTGAGTCGTCGGCTGGCATTCACGAAAAAGGGCGGCGGATCGCTCCGCCGCCCCTGTCATCCCGCGAGGGAATATTTCAGCGCACGATGGACAGCGCCGGCTTGGCGCTGACATGGCTCGGCATCTCGATATCGACCTCGAGCGTCGAGACGACGTCGCCGCGATCCATCTTGACGCGCACCTTGTCGCGCTCGATCGAGACATGCTTGGCGATCACCGCGATGATCTCCTCGCGCAGCACGCCGACGAGATCGGCCTGGCCGATCTCGGCCCGCTCGTGCTGGAGCAGGATCTGCAGACGCTCGCGCGCGGCGGGCGCGGTGGAGTGCTGCCGCTTCTGGAACAGTCCGAACAGGCTCATGCGGCCCTCCGGCTGAAGATCCGGCCGAACAGGCTGCGGCGGTCGCCCGGCACGGTCATCGCCACCTGCTCGCCGAGAAGGCGCCGCGCGGCGTCGCGATAGGCGCGGGCCGGCGCGCTCGTATTGTCGGCCATGGTGACGGGCGTGCCGAGATTGGAGGCGCGCAGCACGTCCATGCTTTCCGGCACGATGCCGAGCAGCGGGATCGACAGGATCTCCAGGACGTCGTCCACCTTCAGCATGTCGCCGCGCTCGGCCCGCACCGCGTCGTAGCGGGTAAGGAGGAGGTGCTTCTCGATCCGCTCGCCCCGCTCGGCCCGCGCCGTCTTAGCGTCGAGAAGGCCGATGATGCGGTCGGAATCGCGCACCGAGGAGACTTCCGGATTGGTGACGACCACCGCGATATCGGCATGGCGCATGGCGAGCGTCGCGCCGCGCTCGATGCCGGCGGGCGAGTCGCAGACCACCCAGTCGAAGCGCTCGTGCAGCTCGTCCATCAGGCGGCCGACGCCTTCCTGCGTCAGGTTGTCCTTGTCGCGGGTCTGCGAGGCCGGCAGGAGATGCAGCGTCTCGACGCGCTTGTCGCGGATCAGCGCCTGGGCGAGCTTGGCGTCGCCCTGGACGACGTTGATCAGATCGTAGACGACGCGACGTTCGGCGCCCATCACCAGATCGAGATTGCGCAGGCCGACGTCGAAGTCGACGACGCAGACATTCTGTCCCATTTCGGCGATCGCGGCGCCGAGGGCCGCCGTCGTCGTCGTCTTGCCGACGCCTCCCTTGCCGGAGGTCACCACCACCACTTTCGCCATTATCGTCGCTTCCTTCTTTTCGCTTCTTGTCGCCGTTCTGGAAAGGGATCGCGGCCTAGACGAGGGCCACGGTCTTCAGCATCTCGCCGTCGAGCCAGGCCTGCATCGGCCGCCCGCGCAGGGCCGGCTCGATGTCCTCGGCGGTCTTGTAGAGGCCGTCGATGGCGATCAGCTCGGCCTCGAGTTTCTGGCAGAAGATCCGCGCCTTCGGATCGCCCGCGGCGCCCGCCAGCGCCCGGCCGCGAAGCGCGCCGTAGATATGGACCGAGCCGCCGGCGATGACCTCGGCGCCGGAGGAGACCGAGCCGAGCACGGTCACGTCGCCCTCGGTGAAGACGATCTGCTGGCCGGAGCGCACCGTCGTCTCGATGATCAGCGAGGACGGGGCGGGCGGCATGGCATAGGTGATGGCCGGGGCGGCGGGCGCGGGTTCGGCCGGCTCGGCGGCGGGCGTCGCCGCCGCCTCGGCTTCCGCCGCGACCGGCGCCGGCTCGGATTTCGGCGCGTCGGGCGCCGGCTGCGGGAAATCCTCCACCGACCGGCCGCCCTGCATCAGGGGCGGCATGCCCGGGCCGACCTGGCTCGGCAGCACGCCTTCGAGGCCCATGATGCGCACGTTGCGCTCCGACAGCGCGGCGATCAGGCCCGCCACGTCCTCGCGCGTTACGGTGACGGCCGAGAGGTCGAGCACGATCGGCCGGCCGAGAAAGAAGCCGGTCGAGCGCTTGGCGAGATCGTCGAGGCTGGCGAGCCAGTCGACGAAGGGCAGTTCCGGCGACAGGACCAGCGCCAGGAAGGAACGGCCACGAAGGCGGACGGGCTTGGGCGCTGAGGGTTGGTCGGTCATCATCGGCATCCGGGCCGGCGGGGTTCGCGCCGGTTAACGAAGCCTTAAGCTAGACGGCGGAACTGACTGGAGCCTTGCGTCTTCAACGAAAGCTTAACGATTGGAAAGCCTCGCCTCGCTCCCCATCTGAGGCGCTTTCCCATCCGAACCGGAGCCTTTCGATGCTGAGATCATCCCTCGCCGCCCTTTGCCTCCTGTCGCTCGGCGCCGGCAGCGCGCTGGCGGAGGAACCCATTCTCGGCCAATGGCGCTCGCCCGGCGGCCGGATCGTCGAGGTCAAGGATTGCGGCGGGCAATTCTGCGCGACGGTGCTGACCGGCCAGCACAAGGGCAAGAGCGTCGGCACGCTGAGCGGCAAGGGCGGCGAATATCGCGGCACCGTCACCGATCCGCGCGACGACCGCGACTATGCCGGCACCGCCAAAGTGGAAGGCTCGCGCCTCGTGCTCGAAGGCTGCGCCCTGAAGGTGTTCTGCCGGAAGCAGAGCTGGACGCGCGCCTGAGGGCGCGCGCTTCCCGCCCAAGGGCTGCGCCCGTCAGGCCGGCAGGCGCGCCCCGACGAAGCGCCAGTTGACCAGCCGGTCCAGCACCGCCTTCACATGCTCGGCCTTGCGGTTCTCGTAGTCGAGATAATAGGCGTGTTCCCAGACGTCGATGCCGCAGAGCGGCGTCAGCCCCTCCGTCAGGGGATTGCCGGCATCCTGCATGGAGAGGACGCGCAGGGCCCGCCCGTCGCTCGCCAGCCAGACCCAGCCGGTGCCGAAGACCTTGTCGGCGCTCTCGGTCATGGCCTGTTTCAGCCCGTCCACGCCGCCGAAGGTGCTTTGCGCCAGATCGAGGAACCGGCCTTCCGGCGCCGCCGGCCCGCCCTCGAACTGGTTCCAGTAGAGGACATGGTTCCAGGCCTGCCCGGCCTGGTTGAAGATCGCCTGATCGCCCGCCGCGTGGGAGCGGGTGACGACCTCTTCCAGGGGCAGGCCCGCATAGGGCGTCTCGGCGGCGAGCTGGTTCAGCTTGTCGAAATAGGCCTTGTGATGCTTGCCGTAATGCAGCGCCACGGTGCGCGGCGAGATGACCGGGGCGAGCGCGTCCTCGGCATAGGGCAGCTTCGGCTGCGCGAAGGGCGTCGGCGCCGCCCGGCCGGTGCCGGGGGCGAGAAGGCCCGCCGCCGCGCCGCCGGCGGCGGCCAGAAGGGTTCTGCGATTCATCGGCATCGGCCTTTCTCCCTTGCGTCGCGAGGACAGTTAGGCAGCCGGCCGCCGGAAACAGGCGCGCGCCGCCTCGCGCCCGCCTGAATTCCTCGTGAGGATCAGGCGCGCAGGACCTTCAGCGCCTCGGCCCATTTCTTCAATTCGTTCAGCATCTGCGTCGCGGAGGAGCGATGCGGCTCCTTCGCCTCGAAGCCGCTCGGGCCGAGATGCTCGAAGAAGGCCGGCACCGCCACCTGTTCCGGGATGGGCATCGCCTTCACGGTGGTCAGGATCGGCTTGGCCGCCTGCACGGCGCGCGTGCCGCCCGAAAGGCCGGCATAGGAGACGAAGCCGACCGGCTTGTAGCCCCATTCGCGATGCAGGTAGTTCACCGCGTTGAAGAAGCTCGGCGGCGGCATGTAGTTGTATTCCGGCATGACGAAGACGATGGCGTCGGCGGGCGCGATGGCGGCGCTCCAGCGCTTGGTGTGCTCGTGTTGATAGAGCCCCTTCATCGGATGTTCCGGCTCGTCGAAGATTGGCAGGGCGATCTCGGCGAGATCGATCTCCTTCACCTCGAAGGCGCCATGGTCGCGCGCATGCGCCGCGAACCAGGCGGCGAAAAGCGGCCCCTTGCGGCCGGGGCGCGTCGAGACGGTGACGACGGCGAGAGTGAGGCTCATGAGCGGGGCATCCTTGGCATGGAGATCCTCCGACCGATCTAGCGACGGCGCCGCGCCGCGTCAGCGCCATTCGCGGTGACGAAGCGTTCACCGAAACGGGGCGACGGCGCAGAAGGCCCGCTTTCGAGGCAATCCGTGGAATGCGCGAAAAGCGTGCATATTTAGCTGGACAACGAAGAGATCGCATGGTCAGGCATGTCCCAGCCTGCACATCCACCGATTGTCCCGGCTTCGGAAGGATCGATCATGTCCCACGCCCTCTCTCAGCGCGGCGCGGCCCTCGCCGCTCTGCTTCTCGCCTCCACCGCCCTCGCTTCGGCCGAGACCGTGCTCCATCGCGGCAATGCCGGCGAACCGCAGACCCTCGATCAGGCCCATGTCTCGATCGACATCGAAGGCTATGTGATCTCCGATCTCTACGAGGGACTGGTCGTCTACGGACCGGACGGCAAGGTAATCCCAGGCGCCGCCGAAAGCTGGACGATCTCCGACGATAAGACGACCTACCGGTTCAAGCTGCGCGACAATGCCAAATGGTCGGACGGCTCGCCGGTGACGGCGGAGGACTTCGTCTTCTCCTATCGCCGCTTCGAGGACCCGAAGGAGGCGGCGGGTTACGCCAATCTCTTCTACCCGGTCAAGAATGCCGAGGCGATCAACACCGGCGCCATGGCCGTCGACCAGCTCGGCGTGAAGGCGGTGGACGCCAAGACGCTGGAAATCACGCTGGAGCGGCCGACGCCCTATCTCCTCGAACTCCTCGCGCACTATGCCGTCGCGCCGGTCAACAAGGCGAGCGTCGAGAAGAACGGCAAGGATTTCGTGAAACCGGGTCTGATGGTCTCGAACGGCGCCTTCATGCTGACGGAGAACATCGCCAACGACCACATCACGGTGGTGAAGAACCCGAACTACTGGGACGCCGCCAACGTCAAGCTCGATAAGGTGATTTTCTATCCGACCGAGGATCAGGCGGCCGCCGCGCGGCGCTTCGAGGCAGGCGAGCTCGACGTGAATTACGGCTTTCCGAGCGAGCAGACGGACTACCTGAAGCAGAAGCTCGGCGCCGACCAGATCCGCATCGCGCCGCAATTGTCGACCTATTACTACGCCTTCGACACGCGCCACGAGCCGTTCAATGACGTGCGCGTCCGCAAGGCATTGGCCATGGCGATCGATCGCGAGTTCCTGGCACGGGAGATCTACAAGGGCGCCCAGATCCCCTTCTACGGCACCGTGCCGCCCGGCATCCCGAACTATGGCGAGCCGGAAAAGTCGGACTACGCGGATCTCGACCAGCTCGACCGCGAGGACAAGGCGAAGGAGCTCTTGAAGGAAGCCGGCTATGGCGAGGGCGGCAAGCCGCTGAAGATCGACATCCGCTACAACACCAATTCCAATCACGAGAAGGTCGCGACGGCCATGGCCGGCAACTGGAAGGCGCTCGGCGCCGCCGTGACGCTGACCAATCTCGATGTGAAGTCGCATTACGCCTATCTGAACGACGGCGGCAGCTTCGACGTGGCGCGCGCGAGCTGGGGCGCGGACTATGCCGATGCGGAGAACTTCCTGGCGCTCGACATCTCGACCAACAAGACCTTCAACTACGGTCACTGGAAGAACGAGAAATACGATGCGCTGATGGCCCAATCCTATACGGAAATGGACCCGGCCAAGCGCTCCGCCCTCCTGCACGAGGCGGAAAGGATTGTTCTGTCCGAGGAGCCGATCACGACGCTAATGGTGTCGGCATCCTCCTGGCTCGTTTCCAACAAGGTCAAGGGCTGGCAGGAGAACGGCGTCAACAAGCACCTGTCGAAATTTCTGAGCAAGGAATAGGGTCGGAACCCGCCGGCCCGCGCCCTGCCCCACGGCCGGGCGCCCGGCCGCCGAAGGCTCTCGGCGCGGCGTGAGCCTTCGGGCTTCCCGATCGGATCGGAGATCCGCGCCCCGCGATCCCCATCGCTCAAGCGGTTCGGATTTCTATTTCGCTGGACAAGGGCGCCTCGGCATGATGAGGCGACCCGATACGAAGACATCCCCCGATTGTCCCAGTCTCGGAAGGATCGACCATGAATCGTCTTTCGCTCGCCCGCGGCACCACGCTCGCCGCCCTGCTTCTCGCCTCCACCGCTCTCGCTTCGGCCGAGACCGTGCTCCATCGCGGCAATGGCGGCGAACCGCAGACCCTCGACCAGGCCCATACCTCGATCGATGTCGAGGGGAACGTCATCTCCGATCTCTACGAGGGGTTGGTCGTCTATGGCCCGGACGGTAAGCCCGTCCCCGGCGCCGCCGAAAGCTGGACGATCTCCGACGATAAGATGGTCTATACGTTCAAGCTGCGCGACAATGCGAAGTGGTCGGACGGCTCGCCGGTGACGGCGGAGGACTTCGTCTTCTCCTATCGCCGCTTCGAGGACCCAAAGGAGGCGGCGGGCTATGCCAATCTCCTCTACCCCATCAAGAATGCCGAGGCGATCAGCACCAAGGGCATGGCTGTCGACCAGCTCGGCGTGAAGGCGGTGGACGCCAAGACGCTGGAGATCACGCTGGAACGGCCGACGCCCTATCTCCTCGAACTCCTCGCGCATTACGCCGTCGCGCCGGTCAACAAGGCGAGCGTCGAGAAGAACGGCAAGGATTTCGTGAAACCGGGTCTGATGGTCTCGAACGGCGCCTTCATGCTGTCCGAGAACGTCGCCAACGACCATATCACGGTGGTGAAGAACCCGAACTACTGGGACGCCGCGAACGTCAAGCTCGACAAGGTGATCTTCTATCCGCTGGAAGATCAGCCGGCGGCGGTCCGCCGCTTCCAGGCCGGCGAGCTGGACGTCAACTATTATTTCCCGACCGATCAGACCGACTATCTGCGCAAGCAGCTCGGTGCCGATCAGGTTCACATGTCGGCATCTCTCGCGAGCTACTATTACGCTTTCGACACGCGCCACGAGCCGTTCAATGACGTGCGCGTTCGCAAGGCTCTCGCCATGGCGATCGATCGCGAATTCCTGTCGCACGAGATTTTCCAGGACGGCCAGCAGCCGCTCTACAGCGCCGTGCCGCCCGGCATTGCGACTTATGGCGAGCCCGAAAAAGTCGACTATGCCGGCCTGGATCAGCTCGACCGCGAGGACAAGGCGAAGGAGCTCTTGAAGGAAGCCGGCTATGGCGAGGGCGGCAAGCCGCTGAAGATCGACATCCGCTACAACACCAACGCCAATCACGAGAAGGTGGCGACCGCCGTCGCCGACAACTGGAAGGCGCTGGGCGCCACCGTGACGCTGACCAATCTCGATGTGAAATCGCATTACGCTTATCTGCAGGAAGGCGGCGCCTTCGATGTGGCGCGTGCCGGCTGGACGGCCGACTATGCCGATGCCGAGAGTTTCCTGGCGCTCAACATCTCGACCAACAAGACCTTCAACTACGGCCATTGGTCGAATCCGAAGTATGATGCGGCGATGGCGGCATCCTACAAGGAGACCGATCCGGCCAAGCGCGCTGCGTTCCTACACGAGGCGGAAAAGATCCTTTTGGCCGAGGAGCCGGTGACGACACTCATGGTCTTCGGCTCGCCCTGGCTGGTCTCCAACAAGATCAAAGGCTGGCAGGACAATCCGGTGAACTATCACCTCTCGAAATTCCTGAGCAAGGACTAAGGGCGGGACTTTCGCAACGTGCTCCGCTTCATCCTGCGTCGGCTGGCGAGCGCCCTGCCGACGCTCTTCATCGTCGTCACCCTGTCCTTCTTCCTGATCCGCTTCGCGCCGGGCGGGCCGTTCAATCTCGAACGGCCGCTGCCGCCGCAGATCATGGAGAACATGATCCGCGCCTACGGGCTCGACCTGCCGCTCTGGCGGCAATATCTCGACTATCTCGGCAATGTCGTCCAAGGCGATTTCGGGCCGAGCTATGTCTATCGCGACTTCTCGGTCGGCCAGCTCATCCTGCAGAGCCTGCCCTTCTCGATGCAGCTCGGCGCCTATGCGCTGGTCCTCGCCCTTGTCGGCGGCGTCGCGGCCGGCGTCTTCGCCGCGCTCCGGC
This sequence comes from Aureimonas endophytica, assembly GCF_014642635.1. Lineage (GTDB taxonomy): Bacteria > Pseudomonadota > Alphaproteobacteria > Rhizobiales > Rhizobiaceae > Plantimonas > Plantimonas endophytica. The sequence continues at coordinate 149,017 of NZ_BMIQ01000004.1, read as the reverse complement.
GCAACGGGCTCGTCGACTATCTGATCATGTCGGTGGCGACGATCGGCGTCACCGTGCCGAACTTCGTCGTCGCGCCCGTCCTGTCGCTGGTCTTCGCCGTCCTGCTCGGCCTTCTGCCGGCCGGCGGCTGGGGCGACGGCTCGGCGCGCTTCCTGTTCCTGCCGACCCTCGCGCTCGCCCTGCCGCAGGTCGCCGTCTTCGCCCGGCTGACGCGCGGCGCGATGATCGAGGCTCTGGCCGCCGACCATATCCGCACCGCCCGCGCCTATGGTCTCCCGGCCCGGGCCGTGGTGGTGACCCATGCGATGCGCGGCGCCATGCTGCCCGTCGTCTCCTATCTCGCCCCCGCCGCCACCGCCCTTCTCACCGGCTCCGTGGTGATCGAGCAGGTCTTCGGCATTCCGGGCGTCGGGCGCTATTTCGTGCTCGGCGCGCTCAATCGCGACTACACGCTGGTGATGGGCACGGTGGTGCTCGTCGCCGTCTTCATCACCGTCCTCAATCTCCTGGTCGACATCCTCTACGCGCTGCTCGACCCGCGGATCCGCCATGACTGACTTCACCACTCTCGCGCCGGCGCCCGATCCGGGCCCGAGGCCGGGCGCGCCGGAGGCTCCCGCCGCCGGCGAGGCGCGCGGCCGCAGCCTGTCGCAGCTGGCGCTGCGCCGCCTCCTGCGCAACCGCCCCGCCATCGCCGGTCTCGTCGTCCTCGTCCTGGTGACGCTCTTCTCCTTCGTCGGCCCGCTCTTCGTCGCGCATGGCTACGACCAGATCTTCACCTCCTATGTCGCGGTGCCGCCGAGCCTGACGCCGCGCCCGACCGAGGCGCGCCTCGCCGAGGCGATGACGGATGCCGCCCGGCGCGCGCGGGCCGGCGTCGAGGGCTTCGCCGTCGCGGGCCATCGCTTCACCGCCACGCTGACGAGCGACCGCCCGCTCGACCCGCGCGTCACGCGCTATGTCGACCGCGCCGAGGAATTCGACGACACCGAAGTGACCGGCACGGCGGAGGACGGCAGGCGCCTCGCCATCGCCGGCACGGTGCAGCGCGAGCGCTTCGTCTTCGGCACCGATGCCTCGGGCCGCGATCTCCTGCCGCGCGTCATGGTGGGCGGGCGCATCTCGCTCACCGTCGGCCTCCTCGCCAGCCTCGTCAGCCTCGTCATCGGCGTCGCCTACGGGGCGATCGCCGGCTATGCGGGCGGGCGGGTCGACAATGTGATGATGCGCTTCATCGAGATCCTCTATTCGCTGCCCTTCGTCTTCATGGTGATCATGCTGGTCGTGTTCTTCGGCCGGTCCTTCATCCTGATCTTCCTGGTGATCGGCCTCACCGAATGGCTCGACATGGCGCGCATCGTGCGCGGCCAGACGCTGTCGCTGAAGCGGCGGGAATTCGTCGCGGCGGCCGGCGCCATGGGCCTCACCGACTGGCAGATCATCCGCCGCCACGTCATCCCCAACACGATCGGCCCGGTGATCGTCTTCATCACCGTCGTCGTGCCGAAGGTGATCCTTCTCGAAAGCTTCCTGTCCTTTCTCGGCCTCGGCGTCCAGGCGCCGCTGACGAGCTGGGGGGCGCTCATCGCCGACGGCACCAGCACCATGCAGGCGGCGCCCTGGATGCTGATCATTCCCGCCGTCTTCTTCGTCGCGACGCTGTTCTCCCTGAACTTCCTCGGCGACGGGTTGCGCGACGCGCTCGATCCGAAGGTGCGCTGAGATGGACAGGCAGACGAACGAGACGGGCGCCGCCGCCCCGGTCCTGGCGCTGCGCGGCCTGAAGGTGAGCTTCGCCACGGAGGACGGCACGCTCGAGGCGGTGAAGGGGCTCGATCTCGACATCGCGCGCGGCGAGACCTTCGCCGTCGTCGGCGAGTCCGGCTCCGGCAAGAGCCAGACCATGATGGCGGTGATGGGCCTTCTCGCCGGCAACGGAAGGGCGAGCGGTTCGGCCGCCTATCGCGGCGCCGAGCTGATCGGCCTGTCCCCCGCCGCGCTCAACCGCTTCCGGGGCGCGAAGATCGCGATGATCTTCCAGGAGCCGATGACCTCGCTCGACCCGCTCTACACAATCGGCCGGCAGATCGACGAGGTGATCGCCGCCCATCGCCGGCTCGGCCGCAAGGCGCGGCGGGCGCGCATCCTCGAACTCCTGACCCTTGTCGGCATTCCCGATCCCGCCCGCCGCATCGACGCCTATCCGCACGAATTGTCGGGCGGCCAGCGCCAGCGGGCGATGATCGCGATGGCGCTCGCCAACGAGCCGGACCTCCTCATCGCCGACGAGCCGACGACGGCGCTCGACGTCACCGTCCAGGCGCAGATCCTCGCCCTCATCGCGGATCTGCGGCAAAGGCTCGGCATGGCGGTGATCCTCATCACCCACGACCTGTCGCTGGTCAGCCGCTATGCGGACCGCGTCGCCGTGATGCGGCGCGGCGAGGTGGTGGAGACGGGCGAAGCGGCGCGGGTCTTCGCGGCGCCCCGGCACGACTATACGAGAATGCTCCTCGCCGCCGAGCCGAAGGGCGAGAAGGCCCCGCCCCCGCCGGACGCGCCGATGGTGCTGGAGGCGGAGGGCATCACCGTCGACTACCCGCTGCGCAAGGGCTTTCTCGGCCGGGGCGGCGGCACGTTCCGCGCCGTCGACGGCGTGTCGCTGCGGCTGCGGCGTGGCCAGACGATCGGCATCGTCGGCGAATCCGGCTCCGGCAAGTCGACGCTCGGCCGCGCCATCCTGAAGCTGCAGCCGGCGGCGGGGGCGATCCGCTTCGAGGGCCAGGAGATTTCCGGTCTCGACAGGGCGGCGCTCCGCCCGCTGCGGCGGGAAATGCAGCTCGTCTTCCAGGACCCCTACGGCTCGCTCTCGCCGCGCCTGACGGTGGCCGAGATCGTCACGGAAGGGCTGCGCATCCACGCGCCCGAACTTTCCGCCGCCGAGCGCTTCCGCCGCGCCGGCGAGGCGCTCGCCGAGGTCGGGCTCGACCCGTCGACCCGCAATCGCTATCCGCACGAATTCTCCGGCGGCCAGCGCCAGCGCATCGCCATCGCCCGGGCGATGATCCTGAAGCCGAAGCTCGTGGTGCTCGACGAACCGACCTCGGCGCTCGACCGCTCGGTCCAGGCGCAGATCGTCGAGCTCTTGCGCCGGCTCCAGCGCGAGCACGATCTCGCCTATGTCTTCATCAGCCACGATCTCGGCGTGGTGCGCGCCCTCTCCGACCACATCATGGTGATGAAGGACGGCAAGCTGGTCGAGGAAGGCGCGACGCCGCAGATCTTCGGCGACGCGCGCGCCGACTACACCCGCAACCTCGTCGCCGCCGCCCTCGGCGAGGCGCCGAAGGACTGAGCGCGTCCTGGCGCGGACGGCTCCACCGCGTCCCCTCTCCCGAGTCGGGAGAGGGTGCCGGCAGGCGGGTGAGGGAGCCGTGGGGCACGGACGCCAGCACCCGCCACTCCCTCATCCCCCTGCCGGGACCTTCTCCCGACTCGGGAGAAGGCGGCGGCTCAGAGGGCAGCGCCTTCGCCATGCGGGCGCAGGAGGTTGGCCGCCCAGTCCGGCGCGATATGCGGCAGGTCGAGCGCTGCCTCGCGATCGAGGAGGAGGGCGAGGACGCGCGGCGGCGTCAGGGGCAGTTCCTGGACGCGCTTGCCCGTCGCCGCCGCCACGGCGCAGGCGATCGTCGCGCCGACATTGAGGATCGGCACCTCGCCCGCGCCCTTGATGCCGAGCGGCCCGCAGGAGGGCGCGCCCTCGTGGAGCTCGATCGCCACCGGCACGACGTCGCCGGCGAGCGGCAGGCGATAGGTCTCGAAGCCCGCCTGCCGGATGCGCCCGTCCGGGCCGACATCCGCCTCCTCGTGCAGCGCATAGCCGAGGCCCTGGACGACGCCGCCCTGGATCTGGCCGAAGATGGCGCGCTCGTTCAGCGCCCGGCCGACATCCTGCACGACCCGGTAGCTCAGCACCTCGACATGGCCCGTCTCGGGATCGACGGCGAGCTCGCAGTCGTGGACGGCGAAGACCGGGATGTCGAGCGCGTCGATGAAATGCCCGGCCGCGCAGCCGGGCATGGCGGGCGTGCCGAGCCGGGCGAAGGCGCCGGTGCCGCTGACCGGGCCGAGCAGGGCCTGCGCATGCGCCGCGACCTCCGCCACGGTTCGGCCCGACCCGCGGGCGCCGGCGATGTCGATCCGCCCCTCGGCCATTTCGAGATCCTCCGGCGCGACTTCCAGCATGTCGCCCGCGACCTTCAGAAGCTTGACGCGCACCTCGCGCGCGGCGGCAAGGCTCGCCGCGCCGAGCGACACCGTGGTCCGGCCGCCGCCGACGCCGACATCGTAGCCGGCGGCATCGGTATCGGCGGCGCGCACCACGACGTCCTGAGGTTTCAGGCCGAGCGTCGCGGCGACGATCTGCGGCAGGCCCTGCATCATCGAGCCGGAGCCGATCTCGACGCCGGAGGTGACGAGCGTCGCGCTGCCGTCGGCATTCATGTTGACGGTGGCGGCCGATGGACCGGTGAAGACGAACCAAGTGCCGACCGTTGTCGCGCGCCCGTAGAGCCGGCCGTCGCCGGGATCGCCCTTCGCCGTCGCGCTCGCGAGCCTCTCCATCGTCTCCAGCATCGGGCGCAGCACCTCGCCCTCGAAGCGCTGGCCGGTCGCGCCGAGATCGCCGTCGCCGAGCACGTTGCGGCGGCGGAATTCCAACGGGTCCATGCCGAGGGCGGCGGCGATCTCGTCGGTATGCCGTTCGAGGGCGAAGGTGTTGTAGACGCCGTTGCAGGCGCGGAAGGCGCCGTTCGGCGCGGTATGGGTATAGACGGCGCGCGAGACGAGCCGCGTCGCGCCCAGCCGGTAATTGCCGCCCAGCGTATGGGCGGTCATGGTGGTGAGGAAGATCTGCTCGCCGCCATAGGCGCCGCAATCCATCAGCACCACGGCCTCGCGCCCGGCGATCGAGCCCTCGCGCGTCACCGCCGAGCGGATGCGGATCTCGGCATTCTCGCGGAAGAGGCAGGTCAGCATCTCCTCCTCGCGCGTGTTGACGAGGCGCACCGGCCGGCCGCTCTTGCGGGCGAGAAGCGCGGCGAAGGGCTCGATGGCGCAGTCGAACTTCAGGCCGAAGGCGCCGCCGACCGGCGGCACGGTGACGCGCACGGCCGAGGACGGCACGCCGATCAGCCGCGCCACCGTGTTGCGCACCGTCCAGGGCACCTGGGTCGAGGTCTCGATATGGAAGCGGCCGTCCTCGAAGGTCGCGAGCGCGGCGCGCGGCTCGAAGGCGACATGGTTCTGGCGCCCGACGCGGAACTGGCTCTCGACGATCGTGACGTCGTCGCGCGCGAAGGCGGCCTCGACATCGCCGCGCGCCACCGTCGCCTCCCAGGCGACATTGCCGCCATGGGCGCCGCCCTCCAGCAGCACCTCGTAATCCGCCCAGCCGGGATGGACGAGCGGGGCGCCCTCGGCCAGCGCCTCGCCCATGGAGAGCACCGCCGGCCAGGGCTCGATCTCGACCTCGATGGCGGCGAGCGCCGCGCGCGCCGCGTCCAGGGTCTCGGCCGCGACGGCGGCGAGCGGCTCGCCGGCATAGCGCACGACGCCGTCGGCGAAGAGCGGATGGTCGGCGATGCCGATGCCGGCCCGGCCCGGCGCATCGGCGGCGGTGACGATGGCGCGCACGCCCGGCAGGGCGCTCGCCTTCGCCGTGTCCAGCCGGAGGATGCGGCCGGCGGGTTGCTCGGCGCGCAGCACGGCCGCATGAAGCATCGCCGGGCCGGCGCGGTCGATCGTGTAGCGGGTGCGGCCGGTCAGCTTGTCGCGCGCGTCGCGCCGGCGGAAATCCATGACCGCGTTGACGGCGTCGTCCATCGGCCCCTCCTCAGGCGGCGGCGTTGGCGGAGGCCAGCGCGACGGCCGCCTCGACGATGCGCTCGTAGCCGGTGCAGCGGCAGATATTGCCGGCGAGCGCGGCGCGGATCGTCTCGCGCGCGGGCCGGGGCTCCTCGGCGAAGAGATGGGTCAGCGTCAGCACCATACCGGGAAAGCACATGCCGCATTGCACGGCCTCGTGCGTCTCCAGCGCCGCCTGGACCGGCGTCAGGGCGCCCGGCGCCGCCAGACCCTCGATCGTCTGGATCTCGCCCGTCGCCAGCGCGGCCGGCGTCAGGCAGGACAGGGTCGGCACGCCGTCGACGAGCACGGTGCAGGCGCCGCAGAAGCCCTCGCGGCAGACGGGCTTGGCGCCCGTCAGGTGGAACTCGTCGCGCAGGAGGTCGATCAGCGGCGTCAGCGGCGGGGCGTCGCTGGTCCGGGCCTCGCCATTCACCGTCAGATGCAGCACCATCCCCTCCTCCCTCAGCGGGGCCCGAGCGCCGCGACGGCGCGGCGGACGAGCGCCGGCAGGACGCTGACCCGATACCAGCCGGGCGCCTCGATGCCGTCGCGGCCGGAAAACTCGTCCGCATGGGCGCGGGCCCGCTCGGCCGCCGCCGCCGGATCGAGCGGGCTGCCGCGAAGCGCCGCCTCGAGGCCGTCCCAGCGCCGCGCCACCGGCTCGACCGAGCCGACGGCGATCCGGGCCGCGCCGATCCGGCCGGCGCCGTCCGGCTCGATCGCCAGCGCGACCACGGCGACCGGATAGTCGCCGGCCTTGCGCAAGGGCAGGCGCGCATGGGCCGAGCGGATATGGCGCCGGGGCACCCGCACCCGCGTCAGAAGGCGCCCGGGCGCAAGGCTCGCCCGCCGCGCCAGGAACTCGGCGATCGGCAGACGCTCGGCACCCTGCCGGTCGGCGATCTCGACCTCGGCCGAAAGCGCCAGCAGCGCCGGCACGAGATCGGCGGCGGGAAAGGCGGCGGTGGCGAGATTGCCGCCGAGCGTGGCGGCGGCGCGCACCGCCGGATTGGCGGATGTGCCGGCGGCAAGACGCAAACCCGCGAATTCCGGCAGTCCGGCCAGCGCTTCGGCGAGCGCCGCGTGGGTGACGGCGGCGCCGATCGTCAGCTCCGTCTCGCCGACCGCGATCTCCCTCAGTTCGGCGATGCGCCCGAGCGCGACATAGGCCGGGCGCGGCGCCTCGTGGCGCAGCGGCGCGCGCATGATCCAGGTGCCGCCGGCGAAGGGCGCGCCCTCCGGCCCGCGCTCGGCCAGGGCGTCCAGCGCCTCGCGCAGCGTCGCCGCCACATGGAGGGACGGGGGAGCGGCAAGGGGGGCCGCCATCGCGTCGCGCCCCGCCCTCATCGCGCCGCGAGCCGCGCCCGGTCGAGCACGACGCCGAGGATCACGATCGCGCCGAGCACGACCATCTGCACATAGCCGTCGATCCGCACGAGATTCATGCCGTTGGACAGGATGGTGACGAAGAGCGCGCCGAGAACGGCGGTGCCGACCCCGCCGCGCCCGCCGGCGAGCGAGGTGCCGCCGACGACGGCCGCCGCGATCGCCTGGAGCGACAGCGAGCCGCCGAGATTGGGCTCGCCGGAGCCGGTGCGCGCCGTCAGCATGAGCGCGCCGAGCGCGGCGAGCGCCGAGCAGAGGATATAGGCGAAGGCGAGGATGCGCTTCACCGGCAGGCCCGCGACGGCGGCCGCGCGCGGATTGGTGCCGATGACATAGAGCGAGCGGCCGAAGACGGTGCGCGTCAGCGTGAGCTGCAGGACGAGGCCGACGACGAGGGCGATGGCGATGGCCGCCGGCACGCCGAGCACCGTGCCGCGATAGAGAAGGTCGGAGAAGAGATCCGGCACGCCCTGGACCGGGCGCCCGGCCGAGAGCGTGGTCGCGACGCCGATGGCGATATTGTAGCTGCCGAGCGTCGTGACGAAGGGGCTGACGCCGAGCACCGCGACGACGAAGCCGTTGAAGAGCCCGGCCGCCGCGCCGGCGGCGAGACCGGCCGCGAGACCGAGGAGAAGCACGGCGACGGGGTTCTGCCCGGCGCCGGCGGCCCCCGCCATGGCGAGGGCCGAGGCGACGGAGACCATGGAGACGGTGGGGCCAAGGGCGAGGTCGAAGCCGCGCGTCAGGATCACCACCGTCTGCGCCATGGCGAAGAGCGCGAGATAGCTCGTCTGCTGCGCGATGTTGAGGAGATTGGCGGGGGTCAGGACGCGGGCGTCGGCGAGGGCGAAGCCGACGAGAAGGAGGACCAGCGCGATCGGCAGGGCCGCCCGGCCGAGGCGCGCCGCGAGCGTCGGCCTATCGGCGCCCGCCAGCGGCGCGGCGGCGGGGGTGAGCTCGATGTCAGACACGGACCTTCCTCCGCCGGCTGAGTTCCTCGATCGCCACCGCCGCCACCATGATGAAACCGAGGAAGACCGGCTGGAGGCGGGAATCGATATGGAGGAGATTGAGGGCATTGCCGAGGATCGTGAGGAACAGGGCGCTCACCGCCACGATCTCGACCCGCCCGATGCCGCCACGCAGCGAAACGCCGCCGATCACCGCCGCCGCGATCGACTGAAGCATCATGCGGTCGCCGCCGAAGCTCGCCTGGCCGGAGCCGACGAGGGCGGTATAGAGGATGCCGGCGCCCGCCGCGAAGAGGCCGGACAGGACATAGGTGCCGACGACATGGCGCTCGATCGAAACGCCGGAGACGATCGCCGCGTCGGCATTGCCGCCGATGGCATAGACATAGCGGCCGAAGAGGGTGCGGCGCTGCACGAAGACCATGACGAGAACCAGCGCCAGCGCGATATAGACCGCCACCGGCAAGCCGAGGATCTGGGCGCGGCCGAAGCCCTTCACGAAGCTGTCGGGCATGCCGTAGACCGGGATGCCGCTGGTGATCATCAGGCCGATGCCGGTCGTCGCCGACATGGTGCCGAGCGTCACGACGAAGCCGGAGACCTTCAGCCGCGAGACGCAGAGGCCGTTGACGAGGCCGACGGCGAGGCCCGAGCCGAGCCCGGCCAGCGTGCCGCAGGCGATGACGAGCGCGTCGTTGCCCGGAAAGGCGAGCGCCGCCGCCGCCATGACCTTGGCCGCGACGACGCTGGCGAGCGCGACCACCGCGCCGACCGAGAGGTCGAAGCCGCCCGCGACGATCACCATCGCCTGGCCGAGCGCGACGATGGTGAGGAAGGAGGCGTTGCGCAGGATGTTGAGCACGTTCTGCGCGCCGTAGAATTGCGGCGAGGCGAGCGACATGCCGACGATCAGCGCCACGAGCAGCACCGGCAGGAAGCCGAGCTTCAGCCCGGCGGCGGCGGGGCCGCGGGCGGCGTTCTGGCGAAGGGCGATGCTGGTCATGCCGCCTTCCCCGTCATGTGTTCCTTGAAGAAGCTCGCAAGCACGTTCTGCTCGGTCTTCTCCGCGCCGGCGAGTTCGGCGGCGACGCGTCCATGATGCATGACGTAGAGCCGGTTCGACAAGGCGAGCACCTCCGGCAGTTCGGAGGAGACGACGATCACCGCCGCGCCCGCCTCCACCAGCCGCTTCATGAATTCGTAGACCTCGACCTTGGCGCCGACATCGATGCCGACGCTCGGCTCGTCGAAGAGAAAGACGGTGAGCTCGCGGGTGAGCGCCCGGCCGAGCATCACCTTCTGCCGGTTGCCGCCCGAGAGATTGCCGACGGCGCGCTCGATATTGGGCGGGCGCAGCTTCAGCTGCTCCATGATCGGCCCGATCGCCCGGCGCTCGGCGCGCTTGCGCAGGAAGCCGAATCTCGCGAAGCGCCGCAGGTCGAGCGCCGTCAGGGAGGCGTTCTCGCGGATCGGCCGGGAGAGCGCCAGGCCCTCGGTCACGCGGTTGGCGGGGAAATAGGCGATGCCGCCCTGAAGGCTCCGGCGCGGTTCCGGCGCCTCGTAGGGCGTGCCATGGATGCGCAGCCGGCCGCCGGCGATCGGCTCGAGCCCGTAGATGGCGCGCACCAGTTCCGACTTGCCGCAGCCGACGAGGCCGGCGATGCCGGTGATCTCGCCGGCGCGGGCGTAGAAATTGACGCCCGCGACGGTGCCGTCCGCCGTCGAGAGATTCTCGACATCGACCACGACGGCGGCGGGCGCGTGCCGGATGGTCGGAAACAGGACGTCGATGCGACGGCCGGTCATCAGTTCGACGAGCTCGCCATCGGTGACGCTCGCGGCGTCCAGGGTCCGGATGTGGCGGCCGTCGCGCAGCACGGTCACGCGGTCGGCCAGCGCCCGGATCTCGCGCATGCGGTGCGAGACGTAGATGATGCCGACCCCTTGCGCCTTCAGGCGCGCGATCAGCTCGAACAGACGGCCGGTCTCGCGCTCGGTCAGGGAGGCGGTCGGCTCGTCGAGGATGAGAAGGCGCACCTTGCCGAGCAGCGCCTTGGCGATCTCGGCCATCTGCTGATGGGCGCGCGACAGGTCGTCGACGCGCGCGCCCGGATCGAGGTCGAAGCCGAGCTCGTCGATCAGCGCCTTGGCCTTCCGGCGCATCTCGCCGGCCTTCAGCACGCCGCCCGCCGAGACCTCGCGGCCGAGAAAGAGATTCTCCTCCACCGTGAGGCTCGGCACCAGGGAGAATTCCTGGAAGACCGGGCTGATGCCGATGGCGCGCGCCCGCTGCGGCGTGAGGCCGTGAAGGTGCTCACCGCCGAAGCGGAAGCTGCCGCCATCCGGCGGGAAGGTGCCGGAAATGACGTTGATCAGCGTCGACTTGCCGGCGCCGTTCTCGCCGAAGAGGACATGGAGTTCGCCCGCACGCACGTCGAGGTCGACCGAGTCGAGGGCGAGAACGCCCGTGAACCGCTTCGTGATGCCGGCAAGGCGGAGCAGCGGCTCCGTCTCCTCGCGGGGCGCCAGGCCCTGGCTCTGCTCCATGCCCGTTTCCTTTCCGGCGTCCTTACTTGGCCTTGACCGTGTAGACCGGCGTCCAGTCGGCGGGCGCGAGCACGAGTTCCATCTTCAGCTTCGGCACGGTGGTCTTGTCGATCACCGCCGCTTCTGGCTGGACGAGGCTCATCACCGGCTTCTTCTCGATGAGCCGCACCGCCTGATCGATGGCGATGGCGCCCTCGCCCACCGGATATTGCGTGGCGAAGGCCAGGATATCACCGCGATTGAGCGCGTCGAGCATCGCCTGGTTCTCGTAGGACGAGATGATCTTCATGTCGGTGCGCCCGGCCTCGGCGACGGCGCCGGTCGCGGCCTCGGCCGTCGGCGCGGTGCCCCAGATCACGTTCATGTCGGGATAGGACTGGAGCGCGTCCTGGATGAGCTGGAGCTGCACCGCGACGCCGGAATCGCCGAACTTCTCGGCGAGGATCTTGGCGTTCGGATTCTTGGCGACGGCTTTCTTGAAGCCCTCGTTGAAGGATTCCGCCCAGCCCGAGCCCGCCGGTCCGGGGAAGGTGACGATGTTCAGCGCCTCGTCGGGCTTGGCTTGGGCGAGAAGGCCGTTGCCCGTCACCTCGCCCATGGCGACGAAGTCGACGGCATTGGCGGCGGGGGTCGCGTTCGGCGGCAGCGGGTTGGTGACGCCGACGACCGGCACGTTCTTGGCCTTGGCCTCGGCGAATTTCTGGGCGAGGCCGGCGCCCGAGATCGCGCCGACGATGATCGCATCGGCGCCGCTCGCCAGGCAGTCGTCGAACTGCGACAGCTGCTTGGGCAGGTTCTCGTAGCCGCCCGCCTCGTAGAGCGTCATGTTGACGTTGGCGGCCTCGGCCTGCTTGACGATGCCGTAGGCGACCGCCACCCAGAAGCTGTCCTTCATGTGCGGGAAGAGGACGCAGAGATTGTAGGCCTTCTCCGCCTTGCCGACCGGCGTGTATTCGGCCGGGGTCGGCGTGCCGGAGGAGGCGTCGAGAACCTTCATCGGGAACCAGTCGGCGGCCGAGGCCGGCAGGGCGGCGCTAAGGCCGAGGGCGAGACAGGTGGCGCCGGCAAGGGCGCGGGACAGGCGGCGGCGGAGAGGCATGGCGTCGTTCCTTCTAGGACGGGGAAAGTCGGGGCTTTGCAGGCGCATGCGGCAAGCGGCGGACGGCGACCGTTGCCGGCGCCGCCCGGAGGGCTCAGGGGCAGGGCGGCGTCAGGCCGGTGCCCATTTGGCGACGGAGCGCCGTTCGAAGACCTCGCGGAACTGGCGGGTCGATTCCGGCAGGACCTCGCCCGTGCCCCAGTCGAGGATCACGGCATGGCGGCGGATCGCGTCGAGCGCGTCGATCTCGCCGTCGCGATAGCGCCGGGCGACGCTTTCGGGATCGACCCGCGCCCAGCCGGCGCGTCCGGCACGGATCTCGGCGCGCAGCCGCTCGGTCGCCGCCGCGTCGATCGCGTAGTCGCAGAGCTCGGCGTCGATCACCCGGATCGCGACGCCGTAATCCTTGGCGGCGCGCTCCACCGAGACGTAGTCGTCCTTCACGTCCTCCAGCACCAGCGCCGGGTCGCGCTCCAGCGGATCGCCGAAGCCGCCGCCGCCGGCGGTCGGGCGGGAGAAGACGTCGTCCGTGCCGATCGCGACATCGGAGAAGATCGTGCCGAGCCGCTCCTCCTTCGTGGAGCCGGCGCGCGTCAGGGTCAGCCCGTGCGGGCTGGAGGGCAGGCCGCCCTCGATGCCCCAGACCACGGCCCGCTCGCGGTCGCAGATATAGGAGATGACGGTCTCCTCGGCCGCCAGCATGCGCGAGGTCTTCACCACGCCGACGCCGCCGCGCCATCGGCCGGGACCGCCGGAATCCTTCAGGATCTCGCATTCGGTGGTGAGGATCGGGTTCGCCCGCTCCTGGCCCTCCACCGGCTGCGCCATCATGCCGGTGCCGAAGCAGGCGGTGGTGACATTGGCGCCGTCCTTGCCGTTGCGCCCGCCCCAGCCGCCCGGCAGCCAGTCGTAGAACATGAAGATCGGCTTGTCGGACATGCGCGCGTCGCGCCCGCCGGTGAGGAGATATTCGAGGTTGAAGGCGCAGGCGAGCGCCCGTTCCGGCATGAGCTGCGACCACATCTCGTAGATCGAGTTCATGATCTTCTCGAAGGGCATCAGGAAGCCCGTCACCGCCACCGGCCATTTGGCGTCGACGATCGAGCCTTCCGGCGCGACGATCTCGAAGGCGCGGTAGAAGCCGGAATTCAGCGGCAGGTCGGGGAAGAAGGTCTTCATGCCGGCCGCCACCGCCGAGAAGGTGGCGCCGAAGGCGGAATTGTAGATCGAGCCGATCACCGGATGGCTGCCGGTGAAGTCGTAGATCGCCTTGTCGCCCTTGATCGTCATCTTGATGCGGATCGGGATCATGCCCTCGCCGCCGGCCGGGTCGCGGTCGATGAAGTCCACCGTCTCCCAGGTGCCGTCGGGCAGCGCGGCGATGCGCTGGCGCACGGCGCGCTCGACATAGTCCTGCACCTCGGCGAGTCCGGTCTCGACCGTCTGGCGGCCATATTTCGCGACGAGGCGCAGGATCTCGCGGCCGCAGACGGCCGTCGCCTCGGCCTGGGCCTGGATGTCGCCGATGATCGAGGCGGGATCGCGCGTGTTGGCCGCGATCATGTTGGCGACGTCGCGGCGCAGGACGCCCTTGTCGAAGAGGCGCACCGGCGTGATGCGCAGGCCCTCGCGGAACATGTCGCGGGCCGAGACGTCGAAGGAGCCGGGCACCGAGCCGCCCATGTCCGACCAGTGGCCGTTCGACTGGGCATAGGCGATGATCTCGCCATCGGCGAAGATCGGCCGGACGAGGCGGACGTCGGAGAAATGCGTGCCGCCGGCATAGGGGTCGTTGATGGCGAAGACGTCGCCCTCGTGCATGTCGCCTTCGAAGGCCCGCATCACCGCCTTGCAGGTGAAATGCAGCGTGCCGACATGGACGGCGATGTCCTGGTTGCCCTGCGCGGCGCATTCGCCCCGGGCGTCGTGCAGCCCGCTGGAGAAGTCGTGATTGTAGATCACGAAGGAATAGCAGGTCCTGAGGATCTGCTCGCCCATCTGGTCGACGCTGGTGATGAAGGAGTTCTTGAGGACCTCGAAGGTCACGGGATCGAGCGTCTGGTCGCCGGCCATGGTCGTCAGCCCTTCACGCGGATGATGATGTTCAGATATTTGTCGACCTCGGCCACGGCGCCGGGCGGGACGACGGTGGTGGAATCCACCTGTTCGACGATCGCCGGGCCGGCGAAGTGGAAGCCGCAGGGCAGGTCGTCGCGCCGGAAGACCGGCGTCGCATGCGCCTCGTTCTCGAACCAGACCTCGCGCCGCCCGACCGGCTCCGGCACGATGCCGGTCGGCTCGTGCACGGCGAGCTCGGCCTTCGGCACGGTGCCGATCGCCTTCAGGTTGACGCGGAAGAAGCTGACCGGCGCGTCGTCGCGGCGGAAGTTGTATTCGCGCTGATGCTCGCGGTGGAACTCGTCGACGAGGCTGGCGATCGAGGCGATCGGGCGCGGCGCGGAGACGGCGAGCGAGCGCCACTGGCCGCGATACATCATGTCGATCGAGCGCTGGAGCACAATGTCGCCGGGCGCGACGCCCTCATGGGTCAGGCGGTCCAGCGCCTCCTTCTCGATGCGGGCGAACTGCGCCTCGATCGCCGCCGGATCGGCGTCCGCCGCATCGACCATGCAGTTTTCCGAGAAGTCGTGCTGCATGTCGACGAGAAGGCAGCCGAGCGCCGAGGTGACGCCCGGATTGGGCGGCACGATCACCGCCGGGATCGCGAGTTCGCGCGCCACGTCGACGCCGTGCAGCGCCCCCGCCCCGCCGAAGGCGACGAGCGCAAAGTCGCGCGGATCGTAGCCGCGGCTGATCGAGATGAGGCGCACCGCGTCCGACATATTGGCGTTCGCGACCTTCAGGATCGCGTCGGCCGCCGCTTCCGGCGTGAGGCCGAAGGGCTCGGCGACGCCTGTCGCCACCGCCTGGCGGGCGAGCGCCGGGTCGAGCGTGACCTTGCCGCCGGCGAGGCTGGTGCCGAGCCGGCCGAGCGTGACATTGGCGTCGGTATTGGTCGGCTGGGTATTGCCGTTGCCGTAGCAGGCGGGACCGGGATTGGCGCCGGCCGATTGCGGCCCGTTGCGTAAAGAACCGGCCTCGTCGGTCCAGGCGAGCGAGCCGCCGCCGGCGCCGATCGTCAGCACCTCGATCGAGGCGAAGCGGATCGGATAGCCGAACTCGATATACCAGTCCTTGGTGACGCGCGACTGGCCGTCATAGGCGAGCGAGACGTCGGTCGAGGTGCCGCCCATGTCGAGGCCGATGGAATTCGGGAAGCCGCAGAGCGAGGCGATGTGCCGGCTGGCGATGGCGCCGGCGGCGATGCCGGAGCCGGCGAGGCGCGCGGCGAAATCCTTGACGCTGGCCGGGGTCATCACCCCGCCGCCGGTATGGAGGAGGAGGAGATCGCGGCTGTAGCCCTCTTCCGCCAGGCGCTCGCCGAGGCGGCTCGTATAGGAGACGACGACCGGGCTGACGGCGGCGTTCGCGACCGTGGTCGAGAAGCGCTCGTGCTCGAAGATCTCCGGCAGCACCTCCGAGGAGACCGAGACCGGCACGTCCGGCATCGCCTCCTTCAGGATGTCGCGCATGCGCCGCTCGTTCGCGCCGTTGAGATAGGCGTTCATGAAGCAGACGGCGATCGCCTCGACGCCGCGCTTCTTCAGGATGCGCGCCACCTCGCGCGCCGCCGCCTCGTCCAGCGCCTCGACCACGGCGCCCGCCGCGTCGACGCGCTCGGGCACGGTGAGCCGGTCGCGGCGCGGCACATAGGGCTTCACGACGTCCTTGTAGACGTCCCAGAGGTCCTCCTTGTTGGCGCGGCGGATCTCGATCACGTCGCGGAAGCCCTTGGTCGAGACCATGGCGGTGCGCGGCAGGCGGCGGGTGATCAGGGCGTTCGTCGCGACGGTCGTGCCATGCGAGAAGAGCGCAACCTTGGCGAGATCGATGCCGGCCTTGCCGACGCCGCCCATGATGCCGTCGATCGGATCGGGGGTCGAGGAGGTCTTCTCGATCCGAATGCGGCCGGTCTCCTCGTTCATGATGCAGATGTCGGTGAAGGTGCCGCCGACATCGACGGCGACGCGAAGGTTCTGCAAGGCGGCGTTTCCCTTGTCCGTTCGACCGACAGGCGGGGCGGCCCGCGCGGACGCGCAGCGCCGGGGCGGCGCGAGGCCACCCGCGGCCTTGCCGGCCGGTCGGTCGATTTCTTGAGGTTCCGAAAGGGATTAAACGAGCTTTTCCGCCGCTTCTCTTGACGATCTGCGCAGGAAAGCTTGCGCATCCGCGCATAGGACGCCCAATCGCTAGGCTCCCCGACGAGCTGCATCTTTCGCGGTCATCAACGGGAGAAGAGAGCTTTTGACTCAGCTGCCCCGCTATCGACCTTCGTTCGCGCCATGCTCGAAATCAGGCGCGGCATCCGCTATGTTTCGAGGAACGGAGGCCGAGACGCGGCGATGATGCTTTTGGATAAATGGCAGGAGAACGAGACGCGTATCCGCGAGGCGGGTCGTATCGCCCTTGGCCTCGCCAAGGATGCCGGCGTGCCTGCCTATTATCGCGATCCGGTCCTTGGCGCCGGTCTCGTCAAGGAGTTGCCCGATGGTCGACGGCTCCTCGTGGAGATCCGTGACGGCCAGGAGCATGTGACGGGCCACTTCCAGCCCCGTGGGTGAAGAGCCTTCGCCGACAGCCTTCTGCACGATCGTTGCCGGCCCCAACGGCTCCGGCAAGTCGACGCTCTACCCCTTACTTTCGCCGGTCGGCACCTTCATCAACGCCGATATCGTCGCCCGCAATCTTGCCCCGCAGCGCCCCGAGACAGCATCGCTGGCAGCAGGACGTCTGGTTCTCGCGGCGATCGCCGAAGCCATGAGCCGAAGGCGCAGCTTCGTCTACGAGACGACATTGAGCAGCCATCAGTCCTTGGCGGTCATGAGACAGTGCCGTGCGCTCGGCTACGAAGTCGCCCTCGTCTTCGTCGCTCTCGATAGTCCGGAACTCAACATCCGCCGTGTAGCGGAACGGGTTGCGCGGGGCGGGCACCATATCGCCGAAGAGGTCATCCGCCGCCGCTACGAAACAGCTTTCCGTCGATTGCCTTCGGCTTTCGCCTTGGCCGACACGAGTTTGGTGTTCGACAATAGCGGCCTACAGCCTGAGACAGTTCTCGTCATCGACAGACATAGGGTTGTCGTCAATCGTCTCGAAAAGACCGTGCCGCTTCATCAACGACTCGCCGGAGCTGTGGCGGACGCCTTCAGCGAAGATCTCAACGCGCTGATCTAAGCGCGCCATCGAGGTTATCGTTTCTAAGACGCCGCCGCTGCGGCCTGCCGGCCCGTGGCGCGCGCTTCGCTGGGGGTCACGCCGAAGCGGGCGCGGTAGTTGCGGCTGAACTGGGCCTGGTCGCCGAAGCCCCATTCGTAGGCGATCTCGGAGATAGCCTTGCGGTTATGGGCGTCGCGCAGGGCCGCGTCGCACATGAGAAGGCGCTGGGCGCGGATATAGGCCGCGACGCTCGTGCCTTCCGCCTCGAAGAGCTGGTCGAGATAGCGGCGCGAGATGCCGCAGCCTTCCGCCACCATGACCGGCGACAGGCGGATGTCGCGCAGATGCTGGCGCACGAACTGCTCGGCGCGGTGGAGATGGGCGCCGCGCACCGAGGAGGACTGGCTGCCGAGAATGCGATCGTCCGCCTCGATCGCCATGGCGAGGAGGTCGACCAGCTGGCTGCCCATCAGGGCGCGGACCGGCTCGTCCATCTCGTCGAGCCGGGGCGCCGTCAGCCGCAGCATGTCGACGAAGAGCGCGCCGACGCCATGCGTGGCATTGAACTGCAGCGTGGCGAGCCGTTCCGGCCGGGCGATGCGGGCGCGCAGCACGGGGCTCGGGATCTTCATCACCCAGAGCGAGGCCCGGTCGCGATGGCTGAACTCGTAGGGCAGATGGCTGCGTTCGATCAGGAACTGGCCCGGGCGGCAGGACACGTCCCGGCCGTCCTGCGCGAAGCGGATCTCCGCCTGATCCGGCACGGTGATGAGAAAGCTCTCCTCCCGTTCGGCGAGGAGATGCCGCTCGTGGCGGCGATAGAGCAGCCCGTCGGATTCGTTGCGCGAGATCGCGACGGCGCCGAGCGTCCAGGCGTCCAAGCGCCCCTCGAACTCGGCCCCGGACGGAAAGCGCAGGTCGAGCGAGAAATAGACCTGCGAGACGATGCTCTGCCAATGCGCCTTCTTGGCGGCGGGAGCGCTGGCCATGGTCGAATAGGTGGCTTGCATGTCACGCCCCTCCCCCTTGCCAGACCCGCGGCCGCCGCGTCCGGGCGGCCGTCCCTCCACCCTCGTCGGCGGAAGACCGATCCTCATCCGCCCCCGCCGCAGCGTCAAGCATCCTCACCGTGCACTCGCCGCGATTTGATATATGATATGCGGAATGCGCGACGGAGAGCGGCGTGGACAAGATCGAGTACCGGACCCTCAACGACCGCGCCTATGACCGGATCAAGGACGGGCTGATGGCGGCGACCTTCCGCCCCGGCCAGGTGCTCGTCATCCGCAATCTCGCCGAGACCTACGGCGTCTCGACCACGCCGGTGCGCGAGGCCTTGCAGCGGCTCGTCGCCGAGCGGCTGCTGGTGCTCCTGCCGAACCGCTCCATCGCCGTGCCGGAACTCGAAGCGGCGAAATATGCCGAGATCCTGCGCATCCGCTGCGAGCTGGAAGGGCTCGCCGCCGAGCTCGCCGCGCCGCGCATCGGCGCGGCGGAGCGCCATGCGCTGGACGGGATCGCCGCCGAGATCGACGCGGCGCTTCTCGCCCATGACCATGCCGCCTATCGCCGGCTGAACCAGGCCTTCCATTTCGCGCTCTATCAGGAGGCCGGCTCGCCGCGCCTTCTCCAGCTCATCCAGGATCTCTGGGGCCAGACCGGCCCCTATATGAACGAGCTCTTCGGCGAGCCCGCCTACGAGCCGCGCGCCAACGAGGGCCATCGGGCGATCCTCGCCGCGCTGGCGAAGGGCGATCCCGCCGGCGCCCGGGCCGGCGTTGTCGCCGATCTCACCGTCGCCGCCGGCTATCTCGTGCCGCATCTGGAAGCGCTGGAAGCCCTGGAGCCGGCCTGACCCCCACTCAGGCCGTGGCGACCAGCGCGTCGTCCAGCACCGAGACGAAGAGATCGGCATTCTCGCGGCTGAAGACCAAGGGCGGGCGGATCTTCAGGACATTGTGGTTGCGGCCGCTGATGCTGATCAGGACGCCCCGGTCGCGCATCGCATTGACGACGCGCGCCGTGCGCGCCCGGTCCGGGGCGCGGGTGCCGCGATCGGTGACGAATTCGGCGCCGATGAAGAGGCCGGCGCCGCGCACGTCGCCGATCACCTCATGCCGCTCGGCGAGGCCCGCGATGCCGTCGAGGAGATGGCGCCCGGTCTCCAGGGCATTGCGCTGAAGACCCTCGGTCTCGATCGCCTCCAGCACGGCCATGGCGGCGGCGCAGGACACGGCATTGCCGCCGAAGGTGTTGAAATAGCGCGAGGTGCGGCCGAAGCTTTCGACCACCTCCGGCCGCATGACGACACCGGCGATCGGCTGGCCGTTGCCCATCGGCTTGCCGAGCGTCACGAGGTCCGGCACGACGCCGTGCCGCTGGAAGCCCCACATCGCCTCTCCCGAACGCCCGAAGCCCGGCTGCACCTCGTCGGCGACGAAGAGGCCGCCGGCGGCGCGGATCGCCGCGACGGCGCCTGCGAGAAAGCCCGCCGGCCCCGGCAGCACGCCGTCGCTGGTGAAGAGCGTATCGACGATCAGAAGCGCCGGCTTGAGGCCGTGGCGGCGGAGATCGGCGATCGCCGCCTCGACATCGCGGCGGAAGGCCTCGCCCACATCCGTTTTGCCGGCATGATAGGATTCGGGCGCCGGCACGGTGCGCACCGCGATGCCGAGATCGACGCCGGTGCCGAGCGAGGGCGAGAAGGCCGCCACCGCCTCGGTGACGCCGTGATAGGCGTTCTCGGTGACGATGATGCCGGTGCCGCCGGTCCGCGCCTTGGCGATGCGCAGCGCCAGATCGTTCGCCTCGCTGCCGGTGCAGGTGAACATCACCTGCGACAGCTCGGCCGGGAAGGTCGCGACGAGCCGTTCGGCATAGTCGAGGATCAGCGTGTGGAGATAGCGCGTATGGGTGGCGAGAATGCCGGCCTGCCGGGCGATCGCCTCGACGACGCGCGGATGGCAATGGCCGAGCGAGGTGACATTGTTATAGGCGTCGAGATAGGCGCGGCCGGTCTCGTCATAGAGCCAGGCCCCCTCGCCCCGGACGAGATGCAGAGGCTCCTCGTACATCAGCCGATAGGCCGGCCCGAGCACCGCCGCGCGCCGTTCGATCAGCGCCGCGTTTTCTGGCGCGAGCGTCGTGCGGCCCGCGACGAAGGCGTTCGGCATGGAGACATCGGCGACGGCGCTCATGATCCTGATCCTTCGGCAGCGGGCGCGACGGAACGAAAGGCGGAAAGATCATCCGCCCTTCGGTCTTTGGTACACGATATATCATCCATCATGCGAGGGGAAGGCGGGATGACACGCGACGGATGCCGACATTCGGCCATCCGACTTTACGATCGTCTCATATATGGTATATCAAATACCCTTAGCCGGCTTGCCGGCGCCCGTTGTCATGGGCGCCCGGCTCCAGCGGGCAAGCTTCTTCTTTCCAGCGCGGTCCGCGAGCCGCAGAAAGATCCCGATGGCCGCCGAGTCCGCGACCCGCAGCGCCTTCACGACCAGCGCGCCGGGCTTCAGCCCCGCCGAACTCGAAGCCCTCCTGTCCGAGCGCTACGGGCTCGCCGGGCGGGTCACGATGCTGACCAGCGAGCGCGATCTGACGGCGCGCGTCAATGCCGAAACGGGCGAGCGCTTCGTCCTGAAGCTGGCCAATGCGGCCGAGGACCCGGCGGTCGGCGAATTCCAGAACCGGGCGCTCCAGCATGTGGCCCGCACGGCGCCGGACGTGCCGGCCTCCCGGCTCGTGCCGACGCTGGACGGCGCGGCGGAGTTCTTCGCCGAGCGCGACGGCGAGCGGCATTTCACCCGGCTTCTCACCTATCTGCCCGGCCGCCCGCTCTTCGGCGCGCCGCCGACGCCGGAGCGGATGCGGGCGATCGGCACGGCGCTCGGCCGGCTGGCGCGCGGGCTCGCCGATTTCCGCCATCCGGCCTCCGAGCACGAGATCGTCTGGGATCTCCGCCATTCGCCGAAGCTCGCCGCCTTCACGCCGCATATCGAGGACGCCGTCCTGCGCGGCCGGGTCGAGGCGATCTTCGAGCGCTTCCGCGAGACGATCGCGCCCCTCCAGGACGGCTTCCGGCGGCAGGTCGTGCATAACGACTTCAACCCCTTCAACCTCCTGATCGATTCGGAAGACGGCGCATCGATCACCGGCATCCTCGATTTCGGCGACATGGTGGAAACGCCGACGGTCTACGATCTCGCCGTCGCCGCCGCCTATCAGGTGGCCGAGGACGGACCGCCGCTCCGCTTCGTCCGGGACCTCGTCGCGGCCTATCATGCCGTCGCGCCGATCGAGCCGGAGGAGGCCGACCGCCTTCTCGACCTCATCGCCACGCGCCATGCGATGACGATCACCATCGCCGAATGGCGCGCCGCCCGATATCCGGAAAACGCCGCCTATATCCGGCGCAACCAGGCACGGGCGAAGCTGGCGGTGGAGCGCTTCGCCGCGCTCGACCGCGAAGCAGCGCGCGCCGAGTTGCGCGAGGCTTGCGGCTTCGCCTGACGCTCCGTCGTTCCGCCCGCCGGGCGACTCCGCGAAGCGCGGCGGCGCCCTATCTCCGAGAGTCTAGAACCCTCGAGGAGACGACGGCATGAGCGTCCTGATCAGCATTCTCATCACATTCCTGGTCATCGTCCTGGTGCTTTGGCTCGTCCAGCGCCTGCCTCTCGACGGCCGGATGCGGCAGATCGTTCAGGCCATCGTCATCATCATCGGCATCATCTCGCTCCTGCGCTATCTCGCGGTCTTCTGACCGCCGAAACGACGAAGGCCGCCGGTTCGCGCCGGCGGCCTTCGTTCATGCCATCAAGGAGCGGCGGCTCAGGCCGCCATCATCGAGGTCTCCGGCGCCTTCGCGCCGGTCATCAGCGCGACCGCGTCGGACATGGTCGCGCTCTTCGGATCGATGACGCAGAGCCGCCGGCCGAGCCGGTGGATATGGATGCGGTCGGCGATCTCGAAGACATGCGGCATGTTGTGCGAGATCAGGACGATCGGCAGGCCGCGCGAGCGCACTTCCAGGATCAGATCCAGGACCTTCCGCGATTCCTTGACGCCGAGCGCCGCCGTCGGCTCGTCGAGGATCAGCACCTTGGAGCCGAAGGCGGCGGCACGCGCCACCGCGACGCCCTGGCGCTGGCCGCCGGAGAGGGTTTCCACCGGCTGGTCGATGTTCTGGATGGTCATCAGCCCGAGCTCGGACAGCTTCTCGCGCGCCACCTTGCGCATGGTCGGCTTGTCGAGCATGCGCAGGTACTGGCCGAGCGGGCCGGTGCGCCGGATCTCGCGGCCGAGGAACATGTTATCGGCGATCGAGAGCGCCGGCGAGAGCGCGAGCTGCTGATAGACGGTCTCGATGCCGGAATCGCGCGCCGCCTGCGGATTGGCGAAGGTCACCGGCTGGCCGTCGAGCTTGATCTCGCCGGAATCCGGGCGCACCGCGCCCGACACCGCCTTGATCAGGGTCGACTTGCCGGCGCCGTTGTCGCCGATGACGGCGAGGATCTCGCCGGCGCGCAGATCGAAATCCGCATTGTCGATGGCCACGACCTTGCCATAGCGCTTGACGAGGCCGCGAGCCGCGAGAACGGTCTCCCGGGTCATGCCGAAACCTTTCTGATCCACTGGTCCGCCGCGACGGCGAGGATGATGAGGGCGCCGACGGTGAGCTGGGTATATTGCGGATCGGTGCCCCAGATGCGCAGGCCCATGGCGAAGACGCCGACGATGAGGGCGCCGATCAGCGTGCCGACCACCGAGCCGCGCCCGCCGAAGAGCGAGGTGCCGCCGATCACCACGGCGGTGATGGACTGGATATTGGCCTCCGCGCCGGAGGTCGGGCTGACCGAGCCGAGGCGGCCGATCAGCGCCCAGCCGGCCAGCGCGCAGACGAAGCCGGAGATCATGTAGACCGAGATCAGCGTGCGGTCGACGCGGATACCGGACAGGCGCGCCGCGTCCGGGTCGTCGCCGACCGCATAGACGTGCCGGCCCCAGGCCGTGTTGTTGAGGATGTAGAAGAAGACCGCGACGAGCAGCACCATGAACACGGCGCCATAGGTCAGCACCGCGCCGCCGACGCGGAAGGAATTGCCGAAGAAGCCGAGCAGCGGCGCGTTCGCCGCCACTTCCTGCGCCTGGATCGTCTCGTTCGCCGAATAGATGAAGTTGATGGCGAGGAAGACCGACCAGGTGCCGAGCGTGACGATGAAGGGCGGCAGCTTCACCCGCGCGACGAGGATGCCGTTGAGATAGCCGAAGAGCATGCCGACCAGGATGCCGGCGAGGATCGCGAGCGGGCTCGGAATGCCGTGATGGATGGCGAGCTGGCCCATGATCACGGACGAGAAGACCATGATCGCGCCGACCGAGAGATCGATGCCGGCGGTGAGGATGATCAGCGTCTGGGCGATGCCGACGATGCCGACGATCGTCACCTGCTGCAGGATCAGCGTCATCGTGAAGGGCGAGAAGAAGCGGCTGCCGAGGATCAGGCCGAAGACGACGACGCTGACGACGAGCACCAGCACCGGCACCATGGTCGGGTTGCCGTGCAGGAAGTGCTGGAGATGGCCGAGCGCCGTGCGCTTGGAGTGGTCGAACTCGGCGACCTTGGTTTCCTTGGCGATCGCCGCCTCGAAGCCCGTCGGCGTCGAGCGCGCGGGATTCGGCTTTTCGGGTGTGGCTGTGGTTTCGCTCATCGCCTTTCCTCCTGGCGACACGGGAACACGCGCGAAATCTCGGCGGACGCGTCGTCGCCTTGCGTTGTCGTCTCCGGACCGGCGGCCGATGAAAAATGCGGGGCGCCCGGCGGCGGTCGTCACGGCGGCGGACCCGCCCGTTTCCTGATCGTTGCGGGAGCCGCGTTCCTTAAAATCGAACGCGCCCCGTCCTGCCGCGTTGGAGCGGCTTGTCGTTCCCGTCCGGCGGCCCGCCAGGGGCCGCCGGACGGGAACGCATGGGGCCGGTGGGCTCGGTGCCCGCCGGCCCGGTCCGTCAGATCAGCCCCAGCAGGCCTTCGCGCCCTCGTCCGAGGTCATGGACTTCAGGCCGGCGGCCGGCTTGTCGGTGATGAGGTCGACACCGGTATTGGTGAAGTCGAGGCCGGCGGTCTTTTCCGGCTTCTGGCCGGTCTCGGCGAACTTCTTCACCGCCTCGACGCCGAGCGCCGCCATCTTCAGCGGATATTGCATGGAGGTCGCGCCGATGATGCCGGCCTTGACGTTCTTGACGCCCGGGCAGCCGCCGTCGATCGAGACGATGGTGACCTGCTTCTCCATGCCGACGGCCTTCAGCGCCTCGTAGGCGCCGGCGGCGGCCGGCTCGTTGATCGTGTAGACGACGTTGATCGAGGGATCCTTCTGGAGCAGGTTCTCCATGGCGGTGCGCCCGCCTTCCTCGTTGCCGTTGGTGATGTCGTGGCCGGCGATGCGCGGAT
The DNA here is from genome assembly GCF_014642635.1 of Aureimonas endophytica. GTDB lineage: Bacteria > Pseudomonadota > Alphaproteobacteria > Rhizobiales > Rhizobiaceae > Plantimonas > Plantimonas endophytica. The sequence goes on along the minus strand of NZ_BMIQ01000004.1, from coordinate 124,371 downwards.
CGCTCTCGTCGCCGATGACGCCCTTGTTCTTCACGTCGATGCCGAAGCCGGTCATGAAGCCCTGGTCGCGCATGACGTCGACGGAGGGCTGGGCCGGGATGAGGTCGAGGAAGGCGATCTTGGCGTCCTTGGCCTTGTCGCCGAGCGTCGTCTTCGCCCATTCGCCGATCAGCTTGCCGGCCTCGAAATTGTCGGTGGCGAAGGTGGCGTCGGCCGAGTCGATCGGCTCCAGCGCTGTGTCGAGCGCGATCACCAGGATGCCGGCGTCGCGCGCCTGCTTCACCTTCGGCACGATCGCCTTCGTGTCCGAGGCGGTGATCAGGATGCCCTTGGCGCCGCCGGCGATGCAGCTCTCGATCGCCTGGACCTGGCTGTCGACATCGCCGTCGATCTTGCCGGCATAGGTCTGGAGATTGACGCCGACTTCCTTGGCCTTGGCGAGCGCGCCTTCCTTCATCTTGACGAAGAAGGGATTGGTGTCGGTCTTGGTGATGAGGCAGACGAGCGGCGCGGCCTGCGCGTTGGCGGCGCCGAGACCGAGGCCCAGGCTGCCGATGGCGGCGAGCGCAGTGGTGACGACAAGCGACTTCAAGGTCACAGATATTCCTCCCGAAACAAGCCGGGCCAGCGGGCCGGCTGCCGCGACCTCCTCGTCGCGCGCATTCCTTCACAAACACCGGGTCGAAACTGGAGTCAAGATAAATAAATCAGATGGATTTAATTATCGAGCGGGTCCATTCTCGTCGTCGTTCGGCTGTCGGACATCGCCGCCCGTCCTCCCCAGGCTGGCCGCGGCGGCATCCGTTTTCTGCCGTTCGGGCAGGATGAGCCGAGCCGTCCTCCCTCGCAAGGGGCGGATGGAACGGGCGATCGGTGGGCGACTAAGGGTCGCGGGGTCGGCGTGGCAACGGCGCGCCGGACCCTGGTCCCGCCGCCGATCGCGGATGAGCCGTGGCATGGAGGGCCGCGGCGGGAGGATGAGGCGATGAGCGAGACCACGGCGCCCTCGATGAGCGCCGACGACCGGCTGCGCGGCACGAACCAGTCGGGCCTGCGCGCCTATAACGAACGGGCGGTGCTGACGCTGATCCGCGCCGAGGGCGTGATCGCGAAAGCCGAGATCGCGCGGCGCACCGGCCTTTCGCCCCAGACCGCCTCGGTGATCGTGCGGGCGCTGGAGCAGGAGGAACTGGTGCTGCGCGAGGCGCCGCAGCGCGGGCGCGTCGGCCAGCCCTCGGTGCCGATGCGGCTCAATCCGGACGGCGCCTTCGCCGTCGGGCTGAAGATCGGCCGCCGCTCGGCCGACATGGTGCTGATGGATCTCGTCGGCACGGTGCGCGGCCGGGTGCGTCAGACCTATCCCTTTCCGACGCTGGCCGGCATCGCCGGCTTCGTCGGCACCGCCTTCGCCGAGCTCGCCGGCCGCCTCGATCCGGCGCGCCGCGCCCGCATCGCCGGCATCGGCGTCGCCATTCCCTTCGAGATCTGGGACTGGGCCGAGGAGATCGGCACGCCGCCCGGCACGATGGACGAATGGCGAGAGGCCGACATGACGGCGCTGATCGGCGATCTCACCGGCCTTGCGGTGCATGTCGCCAATGACGGCACGGCGGCCTGCGCCGCCGAGCAGGTCTTCGGCACGCTCGGCTCGATGGATTTCGTCTATTTCTTCATCGGCACCTTTGTCGGCGGCGGCATCGTCGTGAACGGCCATCTCCTGCCCGGCCGGCGCAACAATGCGGGCGCGCTCGGCTCGATGCCGGTGCCGCTGCCGGGCGGCGGCCTCGGCCAGCTCATCAACGCCGCCTCCATCCACCTTCTCGAAAAGGCGATGGCCGAGGCGGGCCGCGACCCGCGCGATCTCTGGCGCCAGGAGAACGACTGGCCCGAGCTCGGTGATCTGGCGGAGCGCTGGATCGAGGGCGTCGCGGCGGGCCTCGCCCACGCGACCGTCGCGGCGAGCGCCGTCTACGATTTCGAATGCGCGGTGATCGACGGCAGCCTGCCGCCGGCGATCCGCGACCGCCTCGTCGCGGCGACGCGCGACCTCATGCCCCGCGCCCATCTGCCGGGCCTCCTGCCGGTGGAGATCCGCGCCGGCACGATCGGCACGGCCGCCCGCGAACTCGGCGCCGCCAGCCTCCCCTTCTTCGACCGCTTCCTGCTCGACCAGCGAACGATCGGATGAGATGGTAAGCCGGCTTATTCGCTGCGTTCTTCTTCCCTGCGGGGAGAAGTGCCGGCAGGCGATGAGGGGTCGGCGCAGCCGAGCGGCTTTGGATGATCTCCACCGCCGCAGGCCCCTCACCCGGCCGCTTCGCGGCCACCCTCTCCCCGCAGGGGAGAGGAAGGGAGCCTTTCCTTCTCCCCGCCACACTGCTTCTCCGGTGCCGAAAAGGCAAAGGCCGCAAAGCCTCCCCTTCTCCCGAGTCGGGAGAAGGTCGCGGCAGCGGGATGAGGGAGCCGTAGAGCGCCAGCGTCAGCACCTAATGGCGAATGCCGACGTCAGCACCCCACGGCTCCCTCACCCGCCTGCCGGCACCCTCTCCCGGCTCGGGAGAGGGACGCAATGGAGCCGTCCGTGCCTGTTCTGCCAGCTTGCGAGAAGGTGCGGCCGCACCACCGCCTTCTTCTCCCCTGCGGGGAGAAGTGCCGGCAGGCGATGAGGGGTCGGCGGAGCCGAGGGGCCTTTGGATGATCTCCACCGCCGCAGGCCCCTCACCCGGCCGCTTCGCGGCCACCCTCTCCCCGCAGGGGAGAGGAAAGGCGCCCTCCCGCACCCCCCGTCGTCGCCTCAGTCCACCGTCTTGATCCGACCATCGACATGCGGCTGGTAGGCGCCGTTCTGTTTGGCGAGATAGTCGATCACCACGGTTTCCAGCGTCGGGCCGTAGTCGTAGGCGTCCACCGCCTTCTCCGCGAAGACTTTATAGCCGTCGCCGCCGGTCCGCATGTAGTTGTTGGACACGACGCCATAGGTCGCGGCGGGGTCGATCGGCACCCAGGCATCGCCGGACTTCACCCGGACGGCGCGGATGCGGTTCTCGCCGGCGACGCCCTGCGGCGACCAGTCGATCTGGAGGCCGGCGACCTGCGGGAAGCGGCCGGCGCGATCCTGCACCTGCGACACGCCGTTCTCCAGCGCCGCGACGATCTCCGCGCCCTTCAGGCGGAAGGTGGCGAGCGTGTTCTGGAAGGGCAGCACCGTCAGCACCTCGCCCATGGTGACGTCGCCTTCGTCGATCGAGGCGCGCAGGCCCCCGCCATTCATGATGGCGATCGACACGCCCTGGTCCTTCACCCGGTCGAGCATCGCGTCGGTGACGAGGACGCCCATCGAACATTCGCCGAGCCGGCAGGTGTCGCGATTGCCGTCGACCGGGCCGGCCACCTTGGCCACGACCTTCGCCCGCATCTCCTCCAGAGGCTTGGCGAGTTCGGCGACGCGCGCCTTGAACTCGGCATCCTCGGCGATCGAGGCGTCGAGCAGGATCGGGTCGCCCTTGGCCGAGGTGACGTTGCCGGCATCGTCGAAGACGAGATGCACCTCGCCGAGATACTTGCCGTAGGAGGCGGCCTGGACGATCGGCACCTCGCGGCCGCTCGGGTTCTTCACCAGCGTCGGATAGGGACCGGCCGCCGCCTTGTCGCTGTTGGAAAGAAGCGTGTGCGAATGGCCGCCGACGATCACGTCGATGCCGTCCACCGCCGCCGCGATGCGCTTGTCCGTCTCGTAGCCGGAATGGCTGAGGAGGACGATCTTGTCGATACCCTGCTCTTCCAGCGCCGCCACCGCGCGGCGGGCGGCGGGGATCGGGTCCTCGAAGACGAGAGCCTTGCCGGGGCTCGACAGTTCCGGCGTTTCCCGCGGCGAAAGGCCGACGATGCCGAGCTTCTCGCCGCCCTTCTCGACCACGGTGAAGGGCAGGATGCCGGCCTTCAGGTCCGGCTCGCCCGAAAGGTCGATATTGGCGGTGAGCAGCGGGAAATGGATGCGGTTGGCGAAATCGGCGAGCGTCGGCGGCCCGTCGTCGAATTCGTGATTGCCGACGGCCATCGCCTCGAAGCCGATATGGTTCATGAACTCGGCGGCGTCGCGGCCCTTATAGGTCGTGTAGAACAGCGAGCCCTGGAACTGGTCGCCCGCGTCGAGCAGCAGGATATTGGCATCGTCCTTGCGATGGGCGTCGATCGCCGTCTTCAGCCGGGCGATGCCGCCGAAACAGGCCTTCGCCTCCTCGTCCTTCGGCGTGCAGGTCGAATCGGTCTTGTTGATCGGCTCGATGCGGCTGTGGAAGTCGTTGATATGGAGGATGGTCAGCGCATAGTCGGCTTTGGCCGGCAGGGTGGCGAGCATCGTACCGGCGAGAAGGAGGAAGGTCGGGGAGAGACGCGGCATCGGGGGCTCCGCTTGAGGCTTCGATCGGGAACGCGCCCGGACGGGACGCCCGGACCACCCGCGACGCGGGCGGTCCGGCCTGGCTCCATACAGCGCCTATATGACAATCCGCGCCTTCCGGCGGTCAATCGCGCGTGTTCCGCGCCTTGCGCGGAGCGCAATCCGACATGGATACGTCGCGGCGAGGCGATAGGGGGCGGACGGCTTTTGGCATCCAGAGGCCTTGGCGCGGAGCGGAGACCCTTTCATGCACGTCCTCGACGAGGCCGACTATGTAATCGTCGGCTCCGGCTCGGCCGGCTGCGCCCTCGCCTATCGCCTGTCGGAAAGCGGCGCGGCGGACGTTCTCGTGATCGAGGCGGGCGGCACGGATGCCGGCCCGTTCATCCAGATGCCCGGCGCGCTGTCGATGCCGATGAACATGCGCCGCTACGACTGGGGCTACCGGGCGGAGCCCGAGGCGGCGCTGGGCGGCCGCCGTCTCCAGACGCCGCGCGGCCGGGTGATCGGCGGCTCCTCCTCGATCAACGGCATGGTCTATGTGCGCGGCCATGCGAAGGATTTCGACCATTGGGCGCAAACGGGGGCCGAGGGCTGGGCCTATGCCGACGTGCTTCCCTATTTCAAGCGCATGGAGGCGATGGAGGGCGGCGATCCCCTCTGGCGCGGGCTGCTCGGGCCGCTCAACGTCAAGCGCGGCGAGATGCGGAACCCGCTCTATGCCGCCTTCATCGAGGCGGGCCGGCAGGCCGGCTATCCGGTGACGGAGGACTACAACGCCGCCGCGCAGGAGGGCTTCGGCCCGATGCAGCACACGATCTGGCGCGGCCGGCGCTGGTCGGCGGCCAATGCCTATCTGCGGCCGGCCCTGCGCCGGGCGAACTGCCGGCTGCGCACGGCCGAGGCGACGCATGTCGTCCTGGAAAACGGCCGGGCGCGCGGCGTCGCGGTGAAGCGCGGCCATCGCCGGCTCGGCGAGATCCGCGCCCGCAAGGAGGTGATCCTCGCCGCCGGCGCGATCAACTCGCCGCTTCTCCTCCTGCGCTCCGGCATCGGCCCGGCGGCGGAGCTCGCGGCCGCCGGCGTCGAGCCGCGCGTGCCGCGCGCCGGTGTCGGCAAGAATCTCCAAGACCATCTGGAGGTCTATGTCCAGCAGGCCTGCACCCAGCCGATCACCCTCAACGGCTATCTGAACCTCTTCGCCAAGGGGCAGATCGGCATGGAATGGATGCTGCTCCATACCGGCCATGGCGCCACCAACCATTTCGAATCCTGCGCCTTCATCCGCTCGGCCGCCGGCGTCGACTATCCCGACATCCAGTATCATTTCCTGCCCGCCGCGATCCGCTACGACGGACAGGCGGCGGCGGAGGGCCATGGCTTCCAGGTCCATGTCGGGCCGATGCGCTCGAAGTCGCGCGGCGAGATCCGGCTCACCGGCGCGGGGGCGGAGGCGCCGCCCTCCATCCGCTTCAACTACATGAGCCACGCGGAGGACTGGCGCGACTTCCGCCAGGCGCTGCGGCTGACGCGCGAGATCTTCGCCCAGGGCGCCTTCGATCCCTATCGCGGCCCGGAGATCCAGCCGGGCGCGGCGGTGGCGAGCGACGACGAGCTCGACCGCTTCGTGCGCGACCATGCCGAAAGCGCCTATCACCCCTGCGGCGCGAACCGGATGGGCGCCGCCGACGATCCGCTGGCGGTGGTCGACCCGCAATGCCGGGTGATCGGGGTCGAGGCGCTGCGCGTCGCCGATTCCTCGATCTTTCCGCGCGTCACCAACGGCAATCTCAACGCGCCCTCGATCATGACGGGGGAGAAGGCGGCCGACCATATTCTCGGCCGCGCCCTTCTGGCGCCGGAGCGATTGCAGCCGGTTCTGGAGCCGGATTGGGAAAGCCGGCAGCGTTAGCAGGCAGGCTCAGGCGACCGCCGTCCGCCCCGGCACGGGGCAGGCGGCGCCGTCGAAGAGGATGCAGCGCCCCTTGCCCTGCGCCTTGCTCACGTAGAGCGCCTCGTCGGCCCGCGCCATCATGGCGGCGAGCGCCTCGCCCTCGGCCTCGGCGAGGCCGACGCCGATGCTGACGCCGATCCGGGCGAGGATCGACTCGCCGAGACGGTAGGGAATGCCGAGTTCCGCCACCAGCCGGGCGCCGAGCAGGCGGATGGCGGCCCTGTCGGCGAGATCGGTCACGAGCACGAATTCGTCGCCGCCGAGCCGGCAGATAGTGGCCGTCGGCCCGGTGATCTCCCGCAGCCGCTCGGCCACCTGTCCGAGAAGCTGATCGCCGACCGCATGGCCATGCCGGTCGTTGACCTGCTTGAAGCCGTCGAGATCGAGATAGAACAGCACCGGCGCGGCGGCCGCGTCGGCGCGGTCCGCGAAGGCCTCCGCGAGGCCGCGCCGATTGAGGAGGCCGGTCAGGGGATCGGTCAGCGATTGCGAGCGGTGTTCGTTCTCGCCGTGGATCGCGCGGATCATCGTCTGCCGCTGCTGCCGGAGCAGCGCCACCTCCAGGCAGACGAAGATCACCGACTGCAACAGCACTAGCGGAATGAATTCCTTGTATTGCCAGATGACGCTGATCTTGAAGCTGAGATCGATCATCAGGCTCTGCGCCAGCGCGTAGCGCGGCGCCGCGAAGTTGCGGCCGATGATGCCGGCGATGGCGCAGAAGGCGGAGCCGACCTGGATGACGATCATCGGCAGGTCGCCCGAGGCCATGACGATCGGGATGGTGGCGGCGAGCAGGGCGGCCCAGAGCAGACCGGTGAAGAACAAGAGGTCCGATGGGCCGTCGGTGCGGCGGATCAGGACGATGCGGAAGGCGAGCAGCGCCGTGTCGGCCACGGCGATCCAGAACAGCGACGAGAGGCCGTCCCGCAGACAGGCGGTCAGCGCGACGGCGATCGTGTTGAGAGCGCCGATGATCAAAGGGATCGGCGACAGGAAGAAGCTGGCGCGCAGCCGGTCGCGCACATCCTCGGGCAGGTCATGCCCGACTTCGGCGATCCAGCGCAGGACGCGACTGCGCGGCTCGGGGTAACGCATTCGATATAGCATACCCATCCCATTCGCGCCTTGGCCTCGTCGGGCGGCCGAAAACCGATGCGGCCCGCTTCGCGGCATCCCATGCCGGAGCGGTGCCGCATGGTCGCGACCGGCGCCGAGTCAGCTCATTCTTTCCCCTGTCGCCACCCTAGAGCGATATCCTTTCCGAAATGCAGCCAGCTAACGAAAGCGAAGCGGAATTTTTGCTCCGCCGATACGCGAGGGTCGCGCGCGTCCATTCCGGGTTCGGCAAGGGGCCGGCTCGCTTTCCGGTTCAAACCGCCGGCATTCTCGGCTAGACCGCTTCGCCGAGACCGCCGGGGCTTGCCGGCGGCGCCGCACCGGAAGGAACCCGCTCCCATGGCCGATCTCGACAGCGTTCTCGGCTGCCTGGACCTCAATCTCGACCGCTCGGTGGAGCGGCTGAAGGATCTCCTGCGCATCCCCTCGATCTCCACCGATCCCGCCTATGCGGCCGAGTGCCGGCGCTGCGCCGAATGGCTGAAGGAGGATCTCGCCGCGATCGGCTTCTCGGCCCGCGTCGCCGAGAGCGCCGGCCATCCGATGGTCGTCGCCCATCACGGCGGCGCCGGCGAGAACGCGCCGCATGTCCTCTTCTACGGCCATTACGACGTGCAGCCGGTCGATCCGCTGGAGCTCTGGGAGACGGCGCCCTTCGAGCCGCAGATCGCGACGCGTCCCGACGGCACGCGGCGCATCCTCGGTCGCGGCTCGGCCGACGACAAGGGCCAGCTGATGACCTTCGTCGAGGCCTGCCGCGCCTATATCGCCGAGACCGGCTCGCTGCCCTGCCGCGTCACGATCTTCCTCGAAGGCGAGGAGGAGTCCGGCTCGCCCTCGCTCCTGCCCTTCATGGACGCCCATAAGGACGAGCTCTCCGCCGACATCGCCCTCGTCTGCGACACCAATATGTGGGACGCCGAGACGCCGGCAATCGCGACGAGCCTGCGCGGCCTCGTCGGCGAGGAGGTGGTGATCCGCTGCGCCGACAAGGATCTCCATTCCGGCTATTTCGGCGGCGCGGCGGCCAACCCGATCCATATCCTCGCCGCCATCCTCGCCGGCCTCCACGACGCGGACGGACGGGTGACGCTGCCCGGCTTCTACGACGGCGTCGAGGAGCTCCCCGACGAGGTGCGCGCCATCTGGAAGGGCCTCGACTTCAGCGAGGCGGAGTTCCTCGGGCAGGTCGGCCTCGCCGCGCCGGCCGGCGAGAAGGGCCGCAGCGTCCTCGAACAGACCTGGTCGCGCCCGACGGCGGAGGTGAACGGCATCCAGGGCGGCTATACCGGCAAGGGCTTCAAGACGGTGATCGCGGCGGAGGCCTCGGCCAAGGTCTCCTTCCGCCTCGTCGGCCGGCAGGACCCGGCGAAGATCCGCGCCGCCTTCCGCCGGTTCGTGACGGAACGCCTGCCGGCCGATGCGCGGGTGGAGTTCCATGAGCATGGCGGCTCGCCTTCCATCGAGCTGCCCTTCGAGTCGCCGGAACTCCAGGCGGCGCGCGCGGCGCTCTCGGCCGAATGGCCGAAGCCGGCGGTGATGATCGGCATGGGCGGCTCGATCCCGGTCGTCGGCGAGTTCCAGCGCCGGCTCGGCATGGGCTCGCTCCTCATCGGCTTCGGCCTCGGCGACGACCGCATCCACTCGCCGAACGAGAAATACGAGATGACCTCCTTCGCCAAGGGCCAGCGCTCCTGGGCCCGCGTGCTGGAAGCCCTCGGCCGCCAGCGCGCCTGACGCCGACGCCGCGTTCTTTTCGCGACGAGAAGGCGAAGGCTGTGAAGCTTCCTCCTTCTCCCGAGCCGGGAGAAGGTCCCGGCAGGGGGATGAGGGAGTGACGGGGGCGGGCGTTTGCGCCCCACGGCTCCCTCACCCGCCTGCCGGCACCCTCTCCCGACTCGGGAGAGGGACGCGGTGGCGCCCTCCGCGCTCGTTCTGTCGGCTCACAAGAGGGCTCGGCCGTGCCCCCGCTTTCTTCTCCCCTGCGGGGAGAAGTGCCGGCAGGCGATGAGGGGTCGGCGCAGCCGAGCGGGTTTTGGAGAGTCTCCACCGCCGCCTACCCCTCACCCGGCCGCTTCGCGGCCACCCTCTCCCCGCAGGGGAGAGGAAGGGCGCCCTTGCGTCTATCGACTTGGTTGCACCTGCCGTTTTCCGGTGTGGAGGAAGGCGGAGGCCGCAACCCTTCCTCCTTCTCCCGAGTCGGGAGAAGGTCGCGGCAGCGGGATGAGGGAATGACGCGCGCAGGCGTCCGCGCCCCACGTCTCCCTCACCCGCCTGCCGGCACCCTCTCCCGGCTCGGGAGAGGGACGCGGTGGCGCCGTCCGCGCCTGTTCCACGCGCTTGCAAAAAAGCTCGGCCGCACCACCGCCTTCTTCTCCCCTGCGGGGAGAAGTGCCGGCAGGCGATGAGGGGTCGGCGCAGCCGAGCGGCCTCTGAAAAATCTCCACCGCCGCGTGCCCCTCACCCGGCCGCTTCGCGGCCACCCTCTCCCCGCCGGGGAGAGGAAAGGCGCCCTTCCGCCCCCGGTATACCCGCATCGGCCGCTTCTTCGAGGCGGAGGGACGCGGCGTCCTCCTCGCCGTCTACCGCAGCGCTGCCTTCAGCTCGTCCAGCTTGTCGTTGACCAGCCAGCCGTAATAGTTCTCCTCCGGCAGCTTGGGCTTCTCGCCGGCACTGGCGCGGCGCTTGTTTTCGGTGGCGAGGGCGAGGGCGCGCTGGCGGGGATTGCCGACATTGTAGAGCGTTGCCGTCAGGCCCGGATTGGCGGAAATGTCGAAGCCGGCCACCGTCCGGTAGCTGTCGATCGAGGAGCGCAGCACCGCCGCCATGTAGGCGAGCGTCTTGTCCGGGTCCATGATCGCCGCATAGACCTTGTTGGCGTCCCGCGCGTCGAGCTCGTCATAGCCCGAGACGCGGTGGACGACATCCGAAACCGACAGCGCCGTCATGGGATTGAGCTGGCCAAGGCCGAAGGTCTGGCCGGCATAGAAGGGCTGGAAGAACACGGCGCCGAAGCGCTTGTCGGGAAAGCTCTCGCCCCCGACGGTCTTGCCCCGGAAGGCCGCATTCCAGACACCTTCGCGGCAGGTCCAGAGCTGCTCGTCGCTGCCGCGCTCGCCGTCGCAATCGCCAAATTGCGGCCGGCGGACGAAATCCGCCACGTCCTCGCCCTTATAGGCGAAGTCGATCGTGGACGTCAGATAGCTCAGCGACTTGACGTAATAGGTCTGGAGCCGGTCCATCGCGTCAACATTATAGGTATGCTCGCCGACAAGCGCGCCGACGATATGGATCGGGTCGATGCCATAGGCCTCGGCGGCTTTCTTGATCTTGCCCTTCAGCTCGGAATTGCCGGCGATGAGATCGCGGATCTTGCGGTATTTCGCCTCGAACGTGCCGCGCGTGTCGCCGGTGCGCTTCACCGCGCCATAGGGAATGGCCGGCTGTTCGGCATTGCGGTTGCCGGGGGGCACAAGCGTCGCCCCCGCCGCCGGCAGTCCCGCCACGGACACGAGAAGGAAGGCCGAGACCGCGAGCCGCGCGAGAAAAGCATGCATGAAGGGGAATCACCGGGCCAAGATGCGTCCCGATAGCTCTCCTCGCGCTTCATGTGCAAATCAGGGCGACGTGACGTCGTCTCTTTGTTTCACGTGAAACCGCGCGCCCGGCCGCCCTCAATCCTTCGCCGGATCGTGCCCCCAGTTCTTCAGCGAATAGGCCCAATTCGTCTCGGCGATGTCGCCCTTCGGCCGCTGCTTCAGATGGCGATGCACATAGCCGACGACCTTGGCCATATGCGACCAGTCGTCTTCGTCGAGATCGGCCTTCTTCTTGTTCTTGATCTCGAGAATGCGATGGCCGCTCTTGTGGCCGGTGGACTCGCCGCCCCCGGTCTTGCCGCTGGACGCGGCGCCCGACTGCGTGTCGCCGACGCTCTTCGATTCCTCGCTGTCCAGCCATTTGCCGAGCGCCGCCGGCGTCATGTTGACGGCCTCCTGCCACTCGCTCCAGATCTCGTCGTGGCTCTTCGCCATGCCCATCTCCCGCGCCGGTTCCGCGCGGCGAACGGCTGGACCCGGCCCCGGTTCCGGCGCGAGATGCCGCAGGTCCGTCAGGCGAAGCGCGTCGGCAGCGCCGTGCCGGCCTTCAGCGTCTCCATCGAGATATAGGCCGACATCTCGAAGAGCTCGACGCGCGACACGAGCCGTTTGTAGACCGTGTCGTAATATTCGACATTCGGCAGGACGACCTTCAGGATGTAGTCGACATTGCCGGTGAGGCGATGCACCTCGACGATCTCCGGCACGGTGGCGAGGGCGCTGCGGAATTCCTCCATCCAGCCAGGCGAATGGCGCGAGGTCTTGACCAGGACAAAGATCGTCGTCGGCAGGTTCATCCGCGCCCGATCGAGCAGCACGACGCGCCGCGCGATATGCCCCTCGGCTTCCAGCCGCTGGATGCGGCGCGAACAGGCCGAGGGTGACAGCGCCACCCGAGCGGCGAGGTCCGCGATCGGCCGGTCGGCATCCTCCTGCAACAAGGTGAGCAGCGTGTGGTCGCGATCGTCCAGCATGGCAGGATGATGCGCCGCATCTTTCACGCATGCAACGGTGATGCACAGATCGCGGCCTCGGCGCCGATCTGATGCACGCTTTTAGACGATCGCCGCCAAGAAGGCGCGCCGATTGCGCGCGCTCCATGCGACAGTTTCATGACCTTCGCGGGAGACGAGACGATGAAGACGATCGGCCTGATCGGCGGCATGAGCTGGGAATCGAGCGCGGTCTATTACCGCCTTCTCAACGAGGCGGCGCGGACGCGGCGGGGCGGTCTCGCCTCGGCCGACATCCTCCTGCATTCGCTGGATTTCTCGGCCGTGGTCGCGCTGCAGAAGGCGGGCCGCTGGGACCTCGCCGGCGCGATGCTCGCCGCCAGCGCCGCCAAGCTGGAAGCCGCCGGGGCCGAATGCATTCTGATCGGCACCAACACCATGCATCTCGTCGCGGATGCCGTCGCGGCGGCGGTGAAGGTGCCGCTGATCGACATCGTCGCCGTCACCGGCGCGGCGCTCCGCGCCGGCGGCCGGCAGCGCCCGCTTCTCCTCGCGACGCGCTATACGATGGAGCACGGCTTCTACCATCGCCGCATGGAGGCCGCCTGCGGCCTCGTCCCCCTCGTGCCGGACGCGGCCGGGCGCGATCTGGTCCACCGCGTCATCTTCGAGGAGCTCTGCCAGGGCACCGTGTCGGAGGCCTCGCGCGCCGCGATGCTGGAGGTGATCGAGGCGGGACGGGCCGCCGGCGCCGATTCCGTCATTCTCGGCTGCACGGAGATCTGCCTCCTCCTCGATCCCGATCGCCTGCCGCTGCCCGGCTTCGACTCGACGCGGCTCCATGCGGCGGCGGCGAGCGAATTCGCGCTCGGAACCTCCGGCGATCAGCTTCGCGCCAAGCTCGCCGCCTAGCCTGTCCGAATGCGCGGGCGCGAGGGAGGCGGCCCCTGCCCTCCCGGACGCCAGGAAACGCCATGTGCCGCTTTCTCGCCTATGCCGGTCCGCCGGTCTTCCTGGAACAGCTGCTAGTGCGGCCGCAGGCCTCGCTGATCGCCCAGGCCTCCTCGGCGCGCGAGGCGAAGACGCGGGTCAATGCCGATGGCTGCGGCGTCGGCTGGTATGGCGAGCGGGAGGAGCCGGGGCTCTATCGCGGCATCCTGCCCGCCTGGTCGGATGCCAATCTCGTCTCGCTCTGCCGTCAGATCCGGGCCCGGCTGTTCCTCGCCCATGTGCGGGCCGCGACCTCCGGCGAGGTGGCGACGGCCAATTGCCATCCCTTCGCCCATGGCCGGCATCTCTTCATGCATAACGGCCAGATCGGCGGCTACGACCGGCTGCGGCGCCGCGTCGACGCGCTGATCCCGGACGAACTCTATCCCGCCCGCAAGGGCACCAGCGATTCCGAGGCGATCTTTCTCGCCGCGCTCGGCGCCGGGCTCGACACCGATCCGGTGGACGCGATGACGCGGACGCTCGCCCGGATCGTTGCGGCGGTGCGCCCGGAGGAGACCGGCGAGCCGCTGCGCTTCGCCGCCGTCCATTCGGACGGCGCGGTGCTGCATGCCTTCCGCTGGGCAAGCGACGGGCTGCCGCCCTCGCTCTATTGCCGGGCGGAAGGCGATGGGCTCGTCATCGCCTCGGAACCCTGCGACGAGAATGGCGGCGGCTGGGCGCCGATCCCGTCCGGCGGCCTGCTGACGGTCCGGCCGGACGGCGCGGCGAAGATCCGCATGCTGGAGATTCCCGCCGAGACGGCGACGCGGCCGAGCCGAGCCGCCTGAGCCGCCTCAGGCGAGGGCGACCCGCCGCGTCTCGACATCCACGGCGAAGACCAGAACGGCCGCGAGGACGAGAAGCGCGGCGAAGGCGGCGAGCGCCGCGCCGAAGCCGATCGCCATCACCGGTGCCAGCGCCGAGGGCGCGAGCAGCGCGCCGAGCCGCGCCATGGCGCCGGCGCCGCCCATGCCGGTCGAGCGCAGGCCCGTCGGGAAGAGTTCCGGCGTATAGGCGTAGAGCGCGCCCCAGGTGCCGAGAAGGGCGAAGCTCATCATCAGCGTCGCCGCCGCGACGAAGCCGGCCGAACTGCCGAGACCGTAGAGCAGGCAGCCGGCGGCGCTGAGAAGGAGGAAGCCGATCAGCGTCGGCCGTCGGCCCCAGGTCTCGATCCCATAGGCGGCGAGCGCATAGCCCGGAATCTGCGCCAGCGCGACCGCGACGAGAAAGAGATGGCTGCGCAGGAAGCCGAGCCCGGTGCCGGCGAGCTTCACCGGCAGCCAGACGAAGACGCCGTAATAGGAAGCCGAGACGAGGAACCAGACGAGGAGGAGGAGCAGCGAGCGGCGGCGCAGCTCGCCCTTGAACAGGGCGGAGAAGGGCGGGCGGCCCTGATCCGCGGCCTCGGACGGGGCGAGGCTCGGCGGCGCCAGACGGCCGTTGATCCGGGCGACGCGGTCGAGCACCGCCTGCGCCTCGTCCCGCCGCCCGCGACGCAGAAGGTAGAGCGGCGATTCCGGCAGGCCGAAGCGCAGGCCGAGGCCGACGAGGCCCGGCAGGGCGGCGGCGAGGAAGATGACGCGCCAGGCTTCGACGCCTTCGACATGGGCGGCGGCGAGCGCGACGAGCGCCACCAGCACCGTGCCGATCGACCAGGAGCCTTCCAGCATCACCAGCCAGCGGCCGCGCCGCTCCGCCGGCAGGAATTCCGCCATCATCGCGTAATCCACCGGCAGCGTGCCGCCGACGCCGATGCCGGTGAGGAAGCGGAGCGCGAGTAGCCAGCCGAAATCCGGCGCGAAGGCGGAGGCGATGCCGAAGACGGCGTCGATCAGGACGCCGGCGATCAGGATCGGCCGGCGGCCGAAGCGATCGGCGAGACGGCCGAGCACGGAGGCGCCGACCAGCATGCCGAGAAACAGCGCCGTGCCGCTCTGCAGGGCTTGCGGCACCGACAGGCCGAAGCTGGCGGCGATCGAGGCGGCGGCGAAGCCGACCGAGAGGACCTGCATCGCATCCGCCGCCCAGACGAGGCCGAAAACGCCAAGAAGCCGGCGCTGAAAGGCGCCGACCCCGGCGACGCGAAGGGCGGTGTCGAAGGAAAGCCCGGTCATGCCTCATCCCTTGGCCGCGAAAGGAGCGTGGCGGCCGTGCGAGACTATCGCAGGCCAAACGGAATGGAAGTCGGCTAAGGACAATTTTCATAACGAGGTCCTGGACCTCGCGACAAGCCGAACAGGGTCTTAACCGCCGCTCGGGCATTTTCGGCGGGACTGCCCGACGCCTCGCCTTCAGAGACCCGCAATGACCTCTTCCATGGACCCGTCCTCCCTCGGCGAGCGTCTGGCCTTCATCGGCCTCGACGCCTCGGCGCTCGCCTCGCTGCGCGAGATCGGACCGGTGATCGGCGGCGCGATCGGGCCGGCGCTCGACACCTTCTATGCCAGGGCCAAGGCGACGCCGCAGACCCGCGCCTTCTTCGCCGACGACGCCCATATGGGCCAGGCGAAGGCGCGCCAGGCGCAGCATTGGGCCAAGATCGCGGCCGGCGCCTATGACGAGACCTATGTCCGCAATGTCGGGGCCGTCGGGCAGGTCCATGCCCGGCTCGGGCTGGAGCCGCGCTGGTATATCGGCGGCTATGCGCTGATCGTCGAGACGCTGATCGAGGAGGTGATGCGCCGGCGCTGGCCGTCGCGCTTCGGCCGGAACGGCGCGGACAAGCTGGGCCGCGAGATCGCCGTGATGGTGAAGGCGGCGCTGCTCGACATGGATTACGGCGTCTCGGTCTATCTGGAGGCGATCGACGCCCAGCGCCGCGCCGCCGACGAGGCGAGGGACCGCGCGGCGAAGGAGCAGGAAAAGGCCTTGCAGGCCTTCGCCGTGGCGCTCGCCGAACTGAAGCGCGGCAATCTCGCCGCCCGCACCGACGTCGCGCTGCCCGGCGCCTTCGCCGAGATGGCCAAGGACTACAACGAGGCCGTCGCGGCGCTGGAAGAGGCGATCGGCGCGGTGGTCGGGGCGGTCGGCACGATCCGCACCGGGCTCGGCGAGATCACGGTGGCGGCCGGCGACCTGTCGCAGCGCACCGAACAGCAGGCGGCGAGCCTCGAACAGACGGTCGCGGCGCTCGGCGACGTGACGCAGGGCATCGACGCCACGGCGGCGGGCGCCGGTCAGGCGCGCGAGGCGGCGAGCCTCGCCCAGACGCGCGCGGAAAAGGGCGGCGCCATCGTCGGCCGCGCCATCCAGGCGATGGGCGAGATTGAGCAGTCCTCGGTCGAGATCGGCAAGATCATCGGGGTCATCGACGAGATCGCCTTCCAGACGAACCTTTTGGCTTTGAACGCGGGCGTCGAGGCGGCACGCGCCGGCGAGGCGGGCAAGGGCTTCGCGGTCGTCGCCCAGGAAGTGCGCGGCCTCGCGCAGCGCTCGGCGGAAGCTGCCAAGGAGATCAAGGGCCTGATCTCGGCATCCTCGGCCCAGGTGGCGAGCGGCGTGGAGCTGGTGACGGCCTCCGGCGAGAGCCTGGAGGAGATCGTCGCGACGGTCGGCGACATGGCGCGGATCGTCGGCGAGATCGCCCATTCGGCCAAGAACCAGGCTTTGTCGCTGCGCGACGTCTCCACCGCCGCCGATCAGATGGACAAGGTCACGCAGCAGAACGCCGCGATGGTGGAGGAGACGACGGCGGCGGCCCAGACGCTCGCCTCCGAGACCGAGGAGCTGGCGCGGCTGACGCAGCGCTTCCAGACCCGGACGGGCAGCGGCCCGGCGCGCCAGCCGGCCGGGCGCCGGCCGGCGCCCCTGCCCGCGTCCGCCCGGCCCGTCGCGCAGATGAAGGCGACCGGCCGGGGCGGAGCGGCGCTCAAGGCAAGCCCGCGGGCCGACGACTGGGAGGAGTTCTGACCGCCGCGCCCCGGCACGCGGCCGGGTTCGCGCCGGTCCCGTCCCGCTTCAGAGAATGAAGCGCGACAGGTCGACATTGCCCGCGATGCCGTCCAGCGCCTTGCGGACATAGGCGGCATCGACGGTGAAGGTCTGGCCGCCCCGGTCGGGCGCCTCGAAGGAGATCTCGTCGAGGACGCGCTCCATCACCGTCTGGAGACGCCGGGCGCCGATATTCTCGACCGAGCCGTTGAGGCTGACGGCGAGATCGGCGATCGCGTCGATCGCGTCCTCCGTCACTTCCAGCGTCACGTTCTCCGTCTTCATCAGCGCCACATATTGCTTGATGAGGCTGGCCTCGGTTTCCGTCAGGATGCGGCGGAAGTCGTCCTTGGTCAGCGCCCTGAGCTCGACCCGGATCGGCAGGCGGCCCTGGAGCTCCGGCAGGAGATCGGAGGGCTTGGCGACATGGAAGGCGCCGGAGGCGATGAAGAGGATATGGTCCGTCTTCACCGGCCCGTGCTTGGTCGCGACCGTCGTGCCCTCGACCAGCGGCAGGAGATCGCGCTGCACGCCCTCGCGCGAGACGCCGGCGCCGCCATGGCCGTCCTTGTTCGCCACCTTGTCGATCTCGTCGAGAAAGACGATGCCGTTGTTCTCCACCGCCCGAATCGCCTCGGCCACGACCTGCTCGCCGTCGAGCAGCTTGTCCGATTCCTCGTTGATCAGAAGGGCATAGGAATCGCGCACGCTGGTGCGGCGCGGCTTGGTGCGCCCGCCCATCGCCTTGCCGAACATCTCGGAAAGGTTCAGCACGCCGATATTGGCGCCCGGCATGCCGGGGATCTCCATGCCGCCGAGCGGCGAGGCCGTGTCGGCCACCTCGATGTCGATCTCCTTGTCGTCCAGCTCGCCGGCGCGCAGGCGCTTGCGGAAGCTGTCGCGCGTCGCGGGCGAGGCGGTCTTGCCGACCAGCGCGTCGAGAACGCGCTCCTCGGCGCCCTGATGCGCCTTGGCCTTCACCTCCTCGCGCTTCTTCTCGCGCACCAGCGAGATGCCGATCTCCACCAGATCGCGCACGATCTGCTCGACATCGCGCCCGACATAGCCGACCTCGGTGAACTTCGTCGCCTCCACCTTGATGAAGGGCGCGCCGGCGAGGCGCGCGAGGCGGCGCGAGATCTCGGTCTTGCCGACGCCCGTCGGGCCGATCATCAGGATGTTCTTCGGCATCACCTCCTCGCGCAGCGAATCGTCGAGCTGCTGGCGGCGCCAGCGGTTGCGCAGGGCGACGGCGACGGCGCGCTTGGCGTCCTTCTGGCCGATGATGTGGCGGTCGAGTTCGGAAACGATCTCGCGAGGGGAGAAATCGGTCATGTGCGGTCCATGATGATGCCCGGCGAGGGACGGCCGGGCCGAACGCGGCATGCGACGAAACGCATGGCTGCGCGTAGATGGGAAGCGTTCTACGCTTTTGCCAATTTCCTTAGCAAGCTATGCTCACAGCACAGGGCAGGTGTTCCGCGCGACAAGCGGAACGGTTTTCGCCCCCACAAGGACGCATTTGCGTTATGATGCGATTCGCTGCCTGGAAGTGTTCACTGTGTCGAAGGCGCTAAGTAACTCATTGATTCTCGCGGCAGAATTCGTTCTGTGAGCGAAACTTGGCGGAGCCTGGCTTCCGCCGGGGCGACGATTATGGCGGAAGAGCGGATGTCGGCGGCAACGATCCTGGAAGCCATTCCGATGCCGTGGGACGAGGGGTTGCTGCACGAGGCGCTGGCCGCGATCGCCGAGGCCTACGGCTATTCGCGCTATGCGATCTTCACCATTCCCTCGCCCGACGACGTCCGCGCCGAGCTAAAGCTGATCCTCGGCAATTGGGAGCCGGAATTCCAGAAGGCCTACGAGAAGCTCGGGCTTCTGCGCTACACCCCGGTCATCCGCGCGGTGAAGGCGGGGCCGACGCCCTTCGTCTGGGACATCGAATCGCTGCATCCGAGCGACGCGCCGGACGAGCCCAATCCCGCCGCCCGCCTGCTCGAGGCCCATGGCATTCGCGGCGGCGTCTTCGTCCCGGTCCATGGCATGGCGAGCTTCACCGGCGCGCTGGCTCTGTCCGGCACCCGGACGGAACTGTCGCCGAACGAGACGACGGAGCTGCAATTCGCCAGCTTCGGCGCCTTCGGCATCCTCGCCGCCTGCCGCCTGGAGGAGAACCGGCGCTCCAACCCCCTCACCCCGCGCGAGCGCGACTGCCTGAAGCTCGCGATGCTCGGCAAGACCTCGTCCGAGATCGGCATCATCCTGTCGCTGTCGGAATATACGGTCTCGCAATATCTGGCGGCGGCGACGAAGAAGATGAACGCCTCGAACCGCACCCATGCCGTCGCGATCGCCGCGCAGATGGGCTATCTCAGCTGAACCGTCACACGCCGCTCCTCTCCTGCGGGTGAACGCGGCGGCGCATGGCGGGTATCAGCGCATCGCCGTCTCGATCGCCTGGATCATCAGATCCGGCGTGAAGGGCTTGGCGATGAAGCGCGCCTGGCGCGGCAGATCGCCGGGCTGGAGACTATAGCGCCCCGAGCAGACGACGATCGAGACGCCCGGCCAGCGCTGCGCCACCTCGCGCGCGAGACCGATGCCGTCGATCGGCCCCGGCATTTCGATATCGGTGAAAAGCAGTTCGATCGAGCCATGCGCCTCGAGATGGCGCAGTGCCGCGTCGGAGGTCGCGGCCTCCAAAACGGTGAAGCCCGCCTCTTCCAGCGTGTCCGCCGCTTCCATGCGCAGAAGCGGTTCGTCCTCGGCGACCAGCGCCACGGCGTGTCTGTCGATCGTGCCCATGCCGCCCGAATTCCTCAGGCGGCGAAAAGTTGCATGAGGCGACAACCGGTGGGCGCTTCGCCGCTTCGGACCCCTTGCCTTAGCCGTCCCGTTGCAGGCCGGCCAGCGGCACCGACATGCGGCAGACCAGTCCTTCCGGGCGATAGTCGAGCTCGACCTCGCCGCCCGTCGCCCCGGCCAGCCCGCGCTCGATGAGACGCGAGCCGAAGCCGCGCCGCTCGGGCGGGCGCACCGGCGGGCCGCCGCGCTCGGTCCAGAGGAGGACGAGCCGCTCTGCCCCTTCCTCGTCGCGCGGCGCGATGGTCCATTCCAGGGCGACCTGCCCCTCCGGCACGGAAAGGGCGCCGTATTTGGCGGCATTGGTCGCCAGTTCGTGCAGCATGAGGGCGAGCGACAGCGCGGCGGCCGAGCCGATCTCCGTCGGCGCGCCGGATATCCGCAGGCGCCCCTGTCCGTCGTCGTGGATCGCGAGCGTCGCATGGGCGATCGCGGCGATGTCCGTGCCGTCGATGCTGCCCGACAGGAGAAGCTCGTGGGCCCGGCCGAGCGTCGCCAGACGCTGCGACAGTGACTGGCGCGCGGCGGCGAGATCGGGCGCGTTGCGCAGCGTCTGCGCGACGATCGCCTGCACCATGGCGAGATTGTTCTTCAGGCGATGGCCGAGCTCGCGGTTGAGCAGGCGCTGCTGCTCCTCGGCCCGCAATTGCGCGATCGCCGCCTGCGTCCGGTCGCCAACGGCGCGCACGAAGTTCAGTTCGCCCTCGATCCAGTCATGCGGCCGGTCGTGATGCACGAAGGCGACGGCGACGAGCTGCCCATGTTCGATGATCGGCAGGTTGACGAGGACCCGGACGCCGATGGCGAGCAGCGCCTCGACATTGCCCTGCGTGCGCGGATCGGTGGCGACATCGCCGATCACCACCGCCTCGCCGCGCTTCAGATCGTCGATGAAGCTGCCATAGTCGCGGAAATGGTGCAGTCCGGCGACGCTGGCGACGCCGGGCGCCCGCCAGTCCGGCTGCATCACCACGGTCTCGTTCAGATGGTCGATCGTGCCGATGCCGGCCCGGGTCGCGCCGAGGGCGCGCGCCATCACCTCGGCCGCCGTATAGGCGATATGTTCGAGGCTGTTGCTCTCGCGCAGCCGGTCGCCGAGCTCGACCAGCGCGGACTTGCGCATGTCGCTGAGCTTGCGTTGCGTCACGTCCACCGCGACGCCGGGAAAGCGGATCGCCCGGCCGGCCGCGTCGAGATAGCCGCGCCCGCGCGCGAAGATCCAACTCACCTCGCCGTCGCGGTGGAGGAGACGATATTCCTCGGCGAATTCGCCGCCGGCCGCGATGACCTCGGCGATGCGCGCCCCGACCCATTCGCGATCGTCGGGATGGATGCCGTCGATGAAGCGGGACAGGGCCACGCCCTTGGCCGCCGCCTCCGGCTCGACGCCGAACATGCGGGCGAACTGGGCGCTCGTATAGAGTTGGTCCGCCGCGATGTCCCAGTCCCACCAGCCGATGGAGCCGGAGGCCTCGAAGGCGAAGGCGAGACGTTCCTCGTTGACGAGGAGCCTGGCGCGCAGCGCCGCGGCGGCGACGGGATCGAGCGGCGCCTCGGCCGGGGACGGTCCGGCGAAGCCGGCGCGCGCGTCGGATTCCGGGCCGCGCGCGTCGAGCCGCGCGCGCAGCCGCGCGTTCTCCGCTTCCAGTTCCTGGAGGCGTGAGGGCAGAACACGCAGCGGTCCCGACGAAATCGGCGATCCAGAGGCCATTCGTCTACCGCGCGATTTCGAGGAGGCGATCGAGGAGGCGATGCACGTCGCCGGCCCGGTAAGGCTTCGGCAGGAACAGCGCGGCGGGGGGAAGGTCCTCCTCCCGCACCACGGCCCGGCCGGAGGAGACGAGGAGCTTGATCGGCGGCCAGCGGTCGCGGACCATGCGGGCGAGCTTCAGCCCGTCGACGCCGCCGGCGAGCTGCACGTCGGTGAAGACGAGGACGATGTCGTCGGCGCGTTCCAGGATCGCGATCGCCTGCGCGGCGCTGGTCGCCTCATAGGCCTTGAACCCGGCGTCGAGAACGATGTCGACCGCGTCCATCAGGAGCAGCGGCTCGTCCTCGACGATCAGGATCGCCGGCCTGTGCGGCGGGGTGGGATCTGGCATGGTCGTCGCCGTCTCGCGTCATTCCGGTCGCCCGCGCGAAGCTGGGCTGGCGACGACGGCTTTTCAAGCCGATGTCGGGAACGGGCTCAAGCGAAATGATGCCGCCTCCGCCCCGATACGCGTTTCGGCGCGGCGCCGGGCGAAATCGTCGCGGAGGGCGCGGCAAAGAAAGGACTATCTTCCCTCCCTTTGCGAATCTCACTAAGCTTTCGGTGATTGCCGCCAGGCGGGGGCGCAGCATCACGAGAATGGACGAGGAAGCCGACGTCGACGCGAAAACGCCGCGCTGGAGCGCCGTGCATATGCGCGCGCTCGAACGCAGCGGTCTTCTCGCCAAGGGCGACCAGGACCAGTTCGACCGGCTGGTCGGACTGGCGCGCGACGTCCTCGGCGCATCCGCCGTCTTCGTCTCGCTCTGCCATGGCGACGAGCAGGTCTTCGCCGCGCAAAGGGGCCTCGCGCCCGAACTCTTCGCGAACGGTCCCGGCCTGCCGCTCGCCCATCTCATCTGCCGCCATGTGATCGCCGGGCGCCGTCCCTTCGTGGTCGAGGATCTGGCGACGGACGTGCGGCTCGTCGGCGACCCGGCGGCGGGGGCGAGCGAATTCTCGGCCTATCTCGGCGTGCCGCTCTTCGTCGGCGGGGAGCTCGTCGGGGTCCTCGCCGCCGTCGATGCCGCGCCGCGCGTCTGGGAGGAGGCGGATCTCTCGCGCCTTGCGGCGATCGGGCGCATCGCCGGCGACGAGATCGAGATGCGCCTTGGCGAAACCAAATGGCGCACGCTCTTCGAGGACATGCAGGAGAGCTTCTACATCGCCGAGCCGATCCGCGACGCGGCCGGGCAGATGGTGGATTTCCGCTATCTCGACGTCAATCCGGCCTTCGAGCGCCTGCCCGGGCGGGCGGGCGCCGTCGGCCGGCGCGTGCGCGAGCTTTTGCCCGGCTCGGCCGAGACGCTGATCGCCACCTATCGCGGCGTCGCCGACCGGGGAGAGACCATCCGCCTCGAAAGCTGGACGGACGGCGAATGGTACGAGGTGCGCGCCCGCCGGCTCGATCCCGACCGCTTCGCCGTCACCTTCCACAATATCAGCGAGCGGCGGCGGCACGAGACGCTGGCGGCCGAGGCCGACCGGCGCTACCGCACGTTGTTCGATTCGATCGACGAGGGCTTCTGCGTCGTCGAGATGATCTTCGAGGACGGCCGGGCCGTCGACTACCGCTATGTCGAACTGAACAAGGCCTTCGCCCGCCAGACCGGTCTTGCCGACGCGCTCGGCCGGACGATGCGCGATCTCGTGCCCGATCACGAGGAGTTCTGGTTCGAGACCTATGGCAAGGTCGCCCGGACCGGCGAGGCGGTGCGCTTCCGGCAGCGCGCGGCCGGCCTGGAGGGCCGCTGGTACGAGAGCTACGCCTTCCGCCTCGACGGCGCGGCGCCGAACCGGGTCGGCATTCTCTTCAACGACATCTCCGAGCGCGTCGCGGCGGAGGACCGGCGGGGCCTCCTCAATTTCGAGTTGGCGCACCGGCTGAAGAACACGCTGGCGATCGTCTCCTCCATCGTGACGCAGACGCTGCGCTCGGCGCAGGACGTGCCGAGCGCCCGGCGGGCGCTGATCGACCGCATCCAGGCGCTCTCGAAGGCGCATGACATCCTCCTGTCCGGCCAGCGCGACGCCGCCTCCGTCGCCGCGATCGTCGCGGCGGCGGTGGCGATCCACGATCAGAGCGGCCGTGTCGCGGTGCTGGGGTCGCCGGTGCAGATCGGCCCGAAGGCCTCGCTCACTCTGTCGCTGATCATCCACGAACTCGCGACCAATGCGGTGAAATACGGCGCGCTCTCGATGCCGGAGGGACGGGTCGAGGTGGACTGGCATTTTCGCGAGGCGCGGGACGGCCTTCCGGCCCTTCTCGTCATCGACTGGCGGGAAAAGGGCGGGCCGGCGGTCGAGAGGCCGGCGCGCAAGGGCTTCGGCACGCGGCTCGTGGAAATGGGTCTCGGCGGCGGCGACGGCGCCAAGGTCGAGATGGATTATGCGCCGGACGGGCTGCGCTGCCGGATCGTCGCGCCCTTCGCGGAGATCGCGACGGCGGACGAGGCGGAAGCCGGCTGACTTTTTCCGCCCCGGACACCGGAAGGCGAGGTACGGCGGCATCGCCGCCGCGCCGTCCGATCGTTCGGTTCAGCCGCTGGCGCCGGGCGCGAGCGGCAGGAACTGATAGGACCAGGTCTCGGTCAGCGCCCGGTCCTTGTCCTTCAGGAAGAGCCGCAGTTCGACCGGCGCCTGGCCCTCGACCTTGAGATCGAAGACGACGCGCCAGGCGGTGTCCACCTTCACCGAATAGGCGTCGATCTTCTCGATCGTGCCGCGCGAGGTGGAAACGACCGGCTCGACGCCCTTCGCGTCGCGATCGAGCTTGGCCACCAGTCCGCCGTCGAAATCGACCACGATCTTGACGACGCCCGCCGGGCGCGGCTGGCCGGGAATGCCGCCCCGGCCGATCCGGGTGGCGACGACCTCGCCGAGATCCGGCCGGTTCGGCTGGTCCTTGCCCCAGGTCAGGCGATAGTCGTAGGCGAGCGCATCGCCCTTCTCGACCGGCTTTTCCGAGAGATAGTAGCAGACGATATTGTCGTGGATCTCGTCGTCGGTCGGGATCTCGACGAGCTGCACCGCGCCCTTCGGCCATTCCCCCTTCGGCTCGATCCAGACGCTGGCGCGCTTCTCGTAGAAGACGCCGTCATCCTCGTAATTGACGAAGTTCCGGTCGCGCTGCAGAAGGCCGAAGCCCTTCGGCGAACCGGTGCCGAAGGTCGAGGTCATCACCTGGGCCGGATTGTTCAGCGGGCGCCAGATCCGCTCGCCGCCCTCGGTGACGAGCGCGAGGCCGTCCGAATCGTGGACTTCCGGGCGCCAGTCGACGCGGCGCGGCCGATCGGTCTCGGAATACCAGAACATCGAGGTGAGCGGGGCGATGCCGACGCGGGCGATGGCCTCGCGCGCGAAATAGCGGGAGCGGATCTCCATGACGATCGGCCCGTCCTTCTTCACGTCCATTTCCAGGACGCCGGTGATGCGCGGGCTGTTCATGCGGCAGGCGATCTTCACTCGTCCGCCGATGTCGGAGGGTCCAAGATAGAAGTCGGTAAAGCGCGGGAACTCTTCCGGCGTCGGCATCGCCACGTCGATCGCCAGGGCGCGGGCCGAAAGGCCGAACTGGTCGAGCTCGCCCGAGGTGCGGAAATAGGCGGCGCCGAGAAAGGCGATCCAGTCGCGCTCGGAATGCGGCTCGAGGATTCGGAAGCCGGCAAAGCCGATATCGTCGGGCAGTTCCTTAGCCGGCGAGTCCGCCGGGATCTCGAAGAGCTTCGGATCGAAGATCAGCTGGCGCGAGGTGCCGCCGTCGACCACGTTGATGCCGACCGGCATCTTGAAATAGCGGCCGAGATAGAAGAAGCGGATCGGCGCCTGGCCGTTGTTCAGCTCCAGCGTCTCGTCCTTGCGATAGCGCAGGCGCTGGTGCTGATCGTAGTCGATGCGCTCGATGACGTCGGCGAAGCGCGGCACTTCCGGCACATAGGGCCTGGCGGCGAGCTGGCGCGTTTCCTCGACGAGGCGCTCGAAGGAATAGGGCACCGGATCGCCGAAGCGGATCTGCGTGCCGGCCGCGGCATCCGCCGCGACATTCTCGGCGGCGAAGGCGGTCTGGCCGAGCGGCAGGGCGACTCCGAGCGAGGCGAGAAGGCTCAGAAGGTCGCGGCGGCTGAAATCTGTCATGAAGGCTCCGTCGGGATCGGACGGGACTGATCCTGGCAAGGCGGCCGCCCGTCCCTTGGCGGCCGCGCTTCGATAGGCGGCGAATGTGACATTGCCGCGCCATTGCGCAAGGGGGCATGGCGGCCGGGCCGCGCGGCGCTGTGGATCAGGCCTCAGCCGGCAGCACCGCGCTCTCCCGACCGATGCCGGCGAGGATCCGTCGGCGGATCAGTCCGCTCGCCGGACGGATCAGCAGCCAATACGGAACGAAGCGGCGCCAGGCGGCGGCGTCCGTGCAGATCACCCGCGTTTCCGTGCCGAGCCGCGTCTTCCCCTCCCCGTCCGGCGCCACGGTGAAATCGAGGCAGAGCTTGGCGATGCCGGGCGTGTCGAGACGCCGGAAGGCTTCGGCGTCCACGACGGGCACCAGCCCGAAATCGGTTCGCCAGAACCGGCCGGCGAGCCCGTAGAGCACCTCGCTCTCGTTCCGTTCGAGCAGGATGAAGGCGTCGATGTCGAAGGCGGGCGGCGGGCGGACATCCGGCTCGAACCTTTGGCGCAGCCGCATCGGATATTCGCGTAAGGTCATCAGGCGCCGGAACAGCGGATCGCTCTCGGCGCGATAGGCGAGCGCCGCGCCGAGCACCGCCGCTGGCGGCGCGGCGACGCGGAGCCGATGCGTCTCGTGAAACTGCGGCATGGCGATATAGCGGTCGATCAGAGCCATCAAACGGAACCCGCGCCTTGCGAATCGCCGCGGGGCCAGGACCGGAGCGGCCGCGACAGCATGGGAGCCGTCCTGGACGATGCAAGGTCGATGATGCGTGTTTCGCGACGGGATCGGGACGCGGCAGGCGGTTTCCGCCCGGCGCCGGTCTCCTAGATCCGTGTCCTCGTGCGCTCGGGAGACCACGCCATGCTGCAGGTCGAAGCCGGTGATCTCGCCATCGCCTATCTGGAGCTGGGTCCGACGGGCGGCACGGCCCCGCCGGTGATCCTGCTCCACGGCTTTCCCTATGACGTCCATGCCTATGGCGGGGTGGCGGCGCGCCTCGCGGCGGCGGGACGGCGTTGCCTCGTGCCCTATCTGCGGGGCTATGGCGCGACGCGCTTCCTTTCGCTCGACACGCCGCGCTCCGGGCAGCAGGCGGCGCTCGGCATCGATCTTCTCGCCTTCATGGACGCGCTGGCGATCCCGCGAGCCGTGCTCGGCGGCTACGACTGGGGCGGACGCGCCGCCTGCATCGTCGCCGCGCTGCATCCCGAACGCGTCACCGGTCTCGTCAGCGGCGGCACCGGCTACAACATCCAGAACATCCCGCAAGGCTCGGAGCCGGAGGCGCCGGAGGCCGAGCACCGCTTCTGGTACCAATATTACTTCCATTCCGAACGGGGACGGCGGGGCCTTTCGGAAAACCGTCGCGAGCTCTGCCGCTATATCTGGCGCCTGTGGTCGCCGAGCTGGACCTTCGACGCCGCCACCTTCGACGCGACGGCCCGCGCCTTCGACAATCCGGACTTCGTCGAGATCGTGATCCATTCCTACCGCCACCGCTTCGGCGGCGTCGCGGGCGATCCCCGTCTCGACGCGATCGAGGCGCGGCTCGCCGCGCAGCCGCCGATCGCGGTGCCGACCATCGCGCTCCATGGCGCCGATGATGGCGTCGATCCGCCGTCGCCGGAGGATACAGACGCGACGCATTTCACCGGCCCCTATCAGCAGCGCATCGTGCCGGGCGCCGGCCACAACCTGCCGCAGGAAGCGCCGGACGCCTTCGCGGACGCCCTGCTGGCGGTCGGGTGAAAGCGGCGTGAGGCTCTCGTCCCCCCGATCAGACCGTGACGGGTTCGGGCGCCGGCACGAAGCCGAGGATGGTCGGCAGCAGACCGGGAAAGCGCGCCTCGAGATCGTCGTAGCGCAGGACATTGATGTTCTCGACGCCGCGCTTCGTCGTCGTGACGATCCCGCTCTCGCGCAGCACGCGGAAATGGCCGCTCAGGGTGGATTTCGGCACCCGGCAGAACGGCGCGGCGGCATTCATGCAGTTCAGGCCGTTCCCGGCGCGATGGAGTTCGCGCACGATCTGAAGCCGCGTCGGGTCCGCGAGCGCGGAGAGGACGTGGTGAAGCTCCAGAGCTTCGGCGGGGGGATGCATAAAACTCGGCACGGCGAGGATGTAGCACGAACCGATTGCGATTTCCATTGTTCGGAATTATCGTACTATCGTAGTTCCGAACCAACGGAGAATTGCGATGACTGACATCAAGGCGGCTCTGGTCACGGGCGGCACGGCCGGCATCGGCCGAGCGACGGCGGAAGTTCTGGCGGCGACGGGCCGCCGCGTCTATGTGACGGGCCGCGACCGGGCCAAGCTCGACGCCGCCGAGCGGGACATTCCGGGCGTGGTCGGACTTCAGGC
This sequence comes from Aureimonas endophytica, assembly GCF_014642635.1. Taxonomy (GTDB): domain Bacteria; phylum Pseudomonadota; class Alphaproteobacteria; order Rhizobiales; family Rhizobiaceae; genus Plantimonas; species Plantimonas endophytica. The sequence continues at coordinate 96,276 of NZ_BMIQ01000004.1, read as the reverse complement.
CGATATGGCCGATCTCGGCGACATCGCGCTCGTTGCCGAACGGCTGGCAGCGGACGGCGTGATCCTCGACACGTTGGTCGCCAATGCCGGCACGGCCGAGACGACGGTCTTCGGCCAGACGAGCCAGGCCGATTTCGACCGCACCTTCGATCTCAATGTCCGGGGCCTGTTCTTCACGGTGCAGGGGCTGCTCGGCCGGCTGTCGGACGGCGCTTCGGTGATCCTCATCGGCTCGATTGTCTCGATCAAGGGCATGCCGAATCTCAGCGTCTACAACGCCTCGAAGGCGGCGGTGCGCTCCTTCGCCCGTTCCTGGGCGAACGACCTGCGCACCCGGCGCATCCGCGTCAACACGGTCAGCCCCGGCCCGGTGCGCACGCCGCTGGTGGAGCAGCTGCAAGGCCAGGACGCCGGCAAGCTGGAAGCCTTCGAGGCCTGGGCGGCGGACGCCGCGCCCGCCGGCCGGATCGGCCAGCCGGACGACATCGCCCATGTCGTGCGCTTCCTCGCCTCGCCCGACTCGGCCTATGTCAACGGCATTGAGCTTTTCGTCGACGGCGGTCTAGCGCAGATTTGATGGGAAGCGATCGGCGCGGCCCTGCCCGCTTGCCGGGTCCCCGACGTTCCGATCCGGGCACCGGTCGGCCGGTGCCCGTGTCAGGCGGGGAGCAGCCGGAAGCCCTGCCCCTCGGCCCGCACCCAGCGGAAATCGGGCAGATGGCCGCCGCAGACGATCCAGCCCTGGCGCGCCGCGCGTTCGAGAATGCTCCGGCGCGTCAGGGCAGCGACTTCGGGGTCGATGTCGAAGGCGAGGCCGACATTGGGATCGCGCGCCTGATGCTCTTCCAGATGCAGCGCATCGGCCCAGAGCAGCAGCCCGCCGGCGGCATCACGCAGGAGATAGCCCGTATGGCCCGGCGTATGGCCGGGCAGCGCCACGGCTTCGATACCGGGAAGTATGATGCCCTCCATGATCGGCACGAGCCGCGCGCCATAGAGGCGTTTCAGCCGCTCCGCGATATCGAAGGCGCCCTGGCGCGCCTTCGGCAGGCGCTCGCGCTGGCGGGGGTCGAGAAAGAAGGCGAGATCGGCCATCGGCACCAGGATCTCGGCCTCCGGGAAATAGCGCTCCTCGCCGTCGAAGAGGCCGAGCGCATGGTCGCCGTGAATATGTGTCAGGATCACGCGCCGGACATCGCCGCGCGCGATGCCGAGAGCCGCCAGCTCCTGCCGCAGATGGCCGAAATTCGGCCCCCACTCCGGGCCGGTGCCGGCATCGACCAGCGTCACGCCGGACGCATCGCGCAGAAGGAAGGCATTGACGTCGATCCGGATACGCGCCTCGCCCCATTCGGCACGAAGCCGCTCGCGCGCCGCTTCGCCCGAGGCATGGATGAGCACCTCCGGCCCGGCCTCGAACACGCCGTCCTTAAGACGCAGCACCTCATAGGTCCCGAACCGGCGCGGCGATTGTTTCACGTGGAACGCTCCAGCCTTCATGATCGTCGTCTTCTAGCGGCCGTCCGCCGCCTTGTCGCGCCCCGTCGGCGTGAACGCGGCCTCAATCGTCCGCCGGAATCGGGTGCTCTTCCGTCGCCGCGCACCGCCGGGCGCGCCATTCGTCGCGGGTGATCTCCCAGAGTTCCCCCGGCATCGGACCCCCGACATAGGCGCGCTCCGCCGTCGCCACCAAACGCATGCCGGTTCGCTCCGACAGACGGCGCGAGGCCCGGTTCGCCGCGGCCTTCGGCGCCCGCAACACCTCGCGCCCCAAACTCTCGAACCAGAAATCGGTGACGGCCTCGACCGCTTCCGTCATCAGCCCCCGACCCTGCCAGACGGGATCGAGCCAGAAGCCACGGTTCTCGTCCGGCCGGTCCATCAGGCTGATCAGGCCGATCAGCGTCAGCGGCGCGTCGCGCGGCCGAAGCGTCCAGTGCCATTCGGTGCCGCGCGCCATGGCCGGCAGCGCGACGTCCCGCAGATAGGTTTCCGCGCCATCGGCCGGATAGGGCCAGGGAACGGTCTTCGACAGGAACCGCACGATCTCCCATTGCGGAAAGACCGCCTGGATCGCGGCCGCATCAGTGAGTTCCAGCGGCCGGAGCAGCAGGCGGCCCGTGGTGAGGATGGGGATCATGCGCGAACTAGAGTTTGCGCAGCGCCACCTGATCGACGCGGTGGTTCTCGCCTTTGTGCAGGATCAGGTCGGCGCGCGGCCGGGTCGGCAGGATGTTCTCGTGGAGATTGCGGGCGTTGATGTCGCGCCAGAGGCCTTCGGCGATGTCGAGCGCTTCCGTCTCGCCGATCGCGGCATAGCGGTGGAAGAAGCTCTGCGGATCGCGGAAGGCGGTGTCGCGCAGCCGCATGAAGCGGTCGAGATACCAGCGTCGGATATCGGCCTCCTCGGCATCGATATAGATCGCATAGTCGAAGAAGTCGGAGACGAAGGGCACCGCCTTGCCGTCCGGCGGCATCGGCCGCACCTGGAGGACGTTCAGCCCTTCGAAGATCAGGATATCCGGCTGATCGACGGCGACGCTCGCGCCCTTCACCACGTCATAGACGAGATGCGAATAGACCGGCGCCTCGACATGGCGGACGCCCGCCTTGAGATCGGACAGGAAGCGCAGGATGCGCGGGACGTCGTAGCTCTCCGGAAAGCCCTTGCGGCGCATCAGGCCTTCCGCGTCCAGCACCGCGTTGGGGTAGAGAAAACCGTCGGTGGTGACGAGGTCGACCTTCGGCGAGGAGGGCCATCGGGCCAGCAATTCCTTCAGGATGCGGGCCGTGGTGGACTTGCCGACGGCGACCGAGCCGGCGATGCCGATGATGAAGGGCGTCTTGACCGAATCCTGTCCTTCGAGAAAGCGGCGGCGTTGGCGGAACAAGAGCTGGCTCGCCTCGACATGGGCGGAAAGCAGCCGCGAGATCGGCAGGAAGATGCGGCCGACCTCATCGAGATCCACCGGATCGCCGAGCGAGCGCAGGCGCCGCACCTCCTCTTCCGTCAGCGTCAGCGGCTGGCCGGCGCGGAACCGCCCCCATTCCTCGGCCGCGAAGAAACGATAGGGCGAGAATTGCGAAGGGACGAGCTGGTCCATCCGGCTCAGCGCTCCTCGGCCGGACGCCGCGCCTTTTCCTCAAGACCCGTTTCGGCCGTGCGCCGTTCGAGTTCGGCCATCACCGCGTCGAGCGGCACCCGGCGCAGATGGAGCACCACGAGAAGATGGTAGAGAAGATCGGCGCTTTCGCCGACGAGACCCGCCTCGTCCTCGGTCAGCGCCGCGATCACCGCCTCAACCGCCTCCTCGCCGAGCTTCTTCGCCGTCTTCGGCAGACCCTTGCGCACGAGCTTGGCGGTATAGGAGGACGGATCGTCGGAGGTCGCGCGGCCGGCGACGATCCGTTCCAGATCGGCGAGGGTGAAGGCGCTCACGAGGCCACCGCCAGGCCGGCGCTGCCGGGGTCCTGGCGGACGGGCAGACCCGCCGCCGCCATATGGGCCTTCGCCTCGGCGATCGTATGCGTGCCGAAATGGAAGATCGAGGCCGCGAGAACCGCGTTCGCCCCGCCCTCGCGCACGCCCGCCACCAGATGATCGAGCGTGCCGACCCCGCCGGAGGCGATCACCGGCACGGGCACCGCGTCGCTCACCGCCCGCGTCAGTTCGAGATCGAAGCCGGCCTTGGTGCCGTCGCGATCCATCGAGGTGAGAAGGATCTCGCCGGCGCCGAGCGCCGTGACGCGGCGGGCGAATTCGATCGCGTCGAGGCCGGTCGCCTGCCGGCCGCCATGGGTGAAGATCTCCCAGCGCGGCGCCTCGCCGACGGCGGAGACGCGCTTGGCGTCGATCGCGACGACGACGCATTGGTCGCCGAACTTGTCGGCCGCCTCGGCGACGAGCTCCGGCCGCTTCACCGCCGCCGTGTTGACCGAGACCTTATCGGCGCCGGCCAGAAGCAGACGGCGGAAATCCATGACCTCCCGCACGCCGCCGCCCACCGTCACCGGCATGAAGCAGCGCTCGGCGGTGCGAGCGACGACGTCGAGGATCGTGTCGCGGTTCTCGGACGAGGCTGTGATGTCGAGAAAGCAGAGTTCGTCCGCCCCCGCCGCGTCATAGGCCGTCGCCGCCTCGACCGGATCGCCGGCATCGACGAGGCCCTCGAAATTGACGCCCTTGACCACGCGGCCGTCCTTGACGTCGAGACAGGGGATGATGCGGCATTTCAGGGTCATCGGACACCCCGGAAGAGATTGCGCGCCTTATGCGATGCCGCGATAGAGTTCCGCAAGAGGCAGTGAGAGACTGAGGCCCGCAAGCTCGAGTTGCGCCTCCGGCCCTTCGAGAAGCGCCGGCTCGGCGAAACCGCCGGCCTCGTCCCGGCTCCAGAACCAGAGGCGCGGCTCGTCCGGCGACAGGACGAGATAATGGAGGAGCGTCGGCAGGCTCGTATATTCGACCGCCTTCGGCTTGAAGTCGCGGGCGAAGGACGAGGGCGAGAGGATCTCGGCGAGAAGCACCGGAGCGGGTGCCCCGAGATCCCGGCCCTCGCCCCCGGCGAAACGATCGACGAAGACATCCGGCAACCGCACGCCGCGCGGCGAGATTTTTACGCCGAAATCCGCCGTGCCAACATCGTAGATTTCAGGATCCAGCCGAGTGCCGAGCGCCAGGATCAGCCGCGTCGCGAGGCGGACGTGATCGCGCGTGACATCGATCATCACGTCGGCGATCCGCCCGTCCACGAGTTCGAACCTGCCCTCGTGCCTTTCGGCCGAGCGCAGGAACTCATCGGCGGTCCAGGTTTTCGCGGCGGGGAACTGGACGGTCATGGGCGGGACTATAGGCGAGCCCGATCCGAGAGTCAGCTTGCCTCGGCGTCCTTCAGCCAGACCTCGACCGGGCCCTTCAGCTTCAGGGTCATCGGCCGGCCGCGACGGTCCTTGGAATTGCCGGCGGCGACGCGGATCCAACCCTCGCTGACGCAATATTCCTCGACATTGGTCTTCTCGGCGCCCTTGAAGCGCACGCCGACGCCGCGCTCCAGGAGATCGGCGTCGAAGAAGGGGCTTTCGGGATCGGCCGAGAGGCGGTCCGGCAGCACGTCGCTCATGAAATCCTCCAATTCTGGTGGGGCGGGGATAACCCGCTCGCGCGCCGGCGCCAAGCCGGGCCTTGACGCGGCGCGGGCTTCACGCGAATTTCCGCCTTGCTCCGGTCTTGCCGGGATAGACGGTACGGGATAGACGGCTAGCCGATTTCGTCTATCCCGGATGGCCCGTGCCGTTTCACGTGAAACATGCCGAGACCGATGCCCTAGCGCGCGAGCTGGCGCGGCTGCGCCGCTCGGGTCTCACGGAAGCCGTGCATTTCGCGCTCGCCAAGGCGGTGGCGGAGGAAAAGGCCAAGGAGCCGCTCGCCGCGATCGCCCTCGCCTTCTGCCGGGAACTGGCTGCCCTCGACGCCGGCGGGCGCTGATGCTGGTCGATGCCTCGGCGCTCGTCGCCCTGCTCACCGACGAGGACAAGGCCGTCCGTCTCGCGGCGCGCCTGCAAGCCTCTCCCCAGCGCATGGTGCTGCCGCAGGCGGTGGTCGAGGCGGTGGCTCGGATCGCGGCGGAGCGGCGGCTCGATGCCGAAGCCGTCGGCGCGCTCGTCCAGCGCTTTCTCGACCGCATGGCGATCCGCACCGTCGCGCTGCCGGCACAGCTCACCGGCGCGGCGGCCACGGCGATGGCGCGGCATGGCCTGTCCCCCGCCGACGCCCTCGCCTATGCCGGCGCGCGCTACTATCGCCTCGTCCTCCTCCACGATTCCCCGGCGCTCGCCGCGAGCGATCTCGAAGCCGGTTGACGCTTCGCGCCGATCGGTGTCTGAGGACGCCTTCCACCCTTTCGATGAATTGCGAGTTTCCGTTCCATGACCATCCGAGTCCATAAGGGCGATCTGCCGGACCTGTCGCGCTATACCGGTGCGGTGGCGGTGGATACCGAAACGCTCGGCCTCGACACGCGGCGCGACCGGCTCTGCGTCGTGCAGCTTTCGCCGGGCGACGGCACGGCGGATATCGTGCAGATCGCCAAGGGCCAGCGCGAGGCGCCGAACCTCGCGGCCCTCCTCGCCGATCCGACCAAGACCAAGATCTTCCACTACGCGCGCTTCGACATCGCCGCGCTGTTCCACGCCTTCGGCGTGATGACGACGCCGGTCTTCTGCACCAAGATCGGCTCGCGGCTGACGCGCACCTATACCGACCGGCACGGCCTCAAGGATCTGGCGCGCGAGCTGATCGGCGTCGATCTTTCCAAGCAGCAGCAGTCCTCCGATTGGGCGGCGGAAACCCTGACGCCGGCGCAGATCGAATATGCCGCCTCCGATGTCCTGCATCTTCACGACATCATGGCGGTGCTGCTGAAGCGGCTGGAGCGCGAGGACCGGCTGGATCTCGCCAAGGCGTCCTTCGCCTATCTGCCGACCCGCGCCCGGCTCGACCTCCTCGGCTGGGGCGAGGAGGACATCTTCTCGCACTCGGCCTGACCGCCTATCGCGCGAAGCGCGTCGCGGCGGCGTCGATCAGCGCATTGGCCACGGTCATGCGCTGGTTGGCGCGGTCGCGCTCGCCCGGTGGCACCCGGTCCGGGTGGTTCGAGCGGGCGAAGAGTCGGCGCACCAGCTTCAGGTCGTCCAGCGAGCTGACGGCGTCGAGGCCGAGCTCGAAGGCGATGTCCGACGGGTCGATGCTCGGGGGCACGCCGTCGCGGATCGGCGCGGGCTCGAAAGCCGCCGCCCGCGACGCGCTGTCATTCGCCCGATAGGCGGCGCGCGTCGCCGTCTGGTCCAGGCCCGAGGTCTGGGCGAAGCCGTCCAGCACGCGCCAGAAATCGCCGCCGGCGCGCGGCGCCGACGCGGTTTCCTCCGGCGCGCCTCGCCGGTTCATACCCTTCAGGACTTCCGCGAACTCCATGCCGTCCACCCGAACTCTCGACATGTCTCCCAGACACGCGGGAGAGACGTTTGGCAGCCTGCCTTGTTCCTGCTGAATCCGGGGTAAACGCGGCGGAACCCATCGGACCGCGCCGGACTTCCCCTGACGAGCAGGGACGCGCGAAATGTCGCAGGATCGTGACGAGACACCGCAAAAGGCTGGGCCGGAGGCGACCGGAAACGGGCGGCTCGAAGGCGGACGGGCCTTGAAGGAGAACCCGGCCGCGCCCGAACACCATCCGACGCCGAAGGCCGAAAAGCGCGGCGAGGCGATCCGCGAGGGAACGGCGCCGAAGGGCGCGGACGAGCCCTGAGCCGAGGCGGCGCGAAATGTGATGATTCCCTCGCGGAACGCGGGCCGCCTCGTCGCGGTTGATTCCCGCCGTTCAGGCACCGGGAGGACCATCATGGACAAGGGAAAGCCGCTGAAGCCGAAAGGCCCCGCCAAGGACAAGGCGACGGCCAATGCCAAGACCGCCGCCAACGAGGCCGAGCGCCATAAGATCGGCGAGACGCCGGCCAAAGCCGCCAAGAAGAAGTGACGCGAGCGGGCCGGGAGGCATGGCAATGCTCCCGGCCCTCACCCCATCGAAGAAGGTTCGGACCCGTGCTCAGGCCGGGCGGGCGAAGGTTGCTGCGACAGGCTCAGCTCCGCTTCGCCGCGCGTCGCGGCGCGACCCGGGCGGCGGCGCCTTCCAGCGCTTCGAGCAATTGCTGCACGTCGTCCGGCTTCAGCGTCCCGATGGTTTCGGCGAGGCGATTGGCGAGCCGCGTCGCGCGCGGATCGAGCCCGGACGTGTCGATGGTGATCCGGGGATGGGAGAGTTCGGCGAGGCGCTCTAGTTCCTCGGCATCGTCCCAGATGACGTTCAGATAGCCGATGATCCGTTGCAGCATGTCCCAGGTCGGGCGGCCGCGCCGGCCATGTTCGAGGGCCGAGAGATAGGCGTTGGAGACGCCGAGCGCCGCCGCCATTTCCCGCTGCGTCACGCCGCGCTGCTTGCGCAGGTCGCGGATGCGCTCGCCGAAGGGCGTCACCCGCGGCGCAGGCGCAGATAGAACGCGCCCTCCCCGCCATGCGCGCGCGCCGCGCTCTCGTAGCCAGCGACGATCAGCCGGAAGTCCGGCGTTTCCAGCCAATAGGGCAGCGCCCGCTTCAGCGCGCCGCGCGAGCCGGGCGAGGCGCCGCGCCCGGTGATGACGAGGACATGCCGCAGCCCTTCGGCCCGCGAGCGGCGCAGGAAGCCGAGCAGCGCGTAATGGGCGACCTCTTCGGTCATGTCGTGAAGGTCGAGCCGGGCGTCGATCGGCAGGCGCCCGCGCGCCAGCTTACGCTTCACCGGCCGCTCGATCGGATGGAGCGGCGGGGCCTTGGGGGGTCCGAGCGGGCGGCGCGGCTTCGCCGGATCGACCGCCGCCGCCTTTGCCGGCTTCGCCTGCGGAGGTGCGACCGGCTCCGGCGGCGCTATGGGCGGTAGGTCCGGCAGGGCGCGGCCGGGCAGCGGCAGGATGGAGCGCGCGACGCCCGCCCAGAGCCGCGCCTCCTCCTCGCCGAGAACCCGCCGGCCGCGTCTCACGGCAGCCTGTCCGCGAGGTCCCGCGGCAGGAGCACGAAGAAGTCGCCGGGATGGCGCACCCGGCCGGCCGCGCTGCCGGCATCCGCGCCGGAACCGATGAAGATGTCCGCTCGCGCCCGGCCGAGGATCGCCGAGCCGGTATCCTGCGCGATCATCAGGCGGCGAAACGGCGCGCCGCCGAGTTCCAGCGTCGGCGCATCGATGAAGAAGGGCGTGCCGAACGTGTGCAATTCGCGATCGACGGCGATCGAGGCCATCGGCGTCAGCGGCACCTTGGCGGCGGCGACGGGCCCCAGGCTCTCGTCCTCGACCTCCGCCTCGCGGAAGAAGATGAAGGAGCGGTTGCGGTCGAAAAGCGCGCGCAGCCGCTCGGGATGGGCCGCGAGCCAGGCACGGATGCCGTCCATGTCGGCCTCGGCCAGCGTCAGTTCCCCCTCCTCCACCAGAACGCGGCCGACCGCCGTGAAGCGGTGGCCGGTCTTGGCGGCATAGGTGACGCGCAGCCGGCGTCCGTCCGGCAGGGCGAGCCGCGCCGAGCCCTGGACATGGATGAAGAAGGCCTCGACCGGATCGGCGAGCCAGGCGATCTCCAGGCCCTGGCCGTCAAGGAACCCGGCCTCGATCGCGCCGCGATCGGGATATTCGTCGAGCAGGCCATCGGGACGGCGCCGGGCGAAGCGGAAATAGGGATCGAGCCCGGCCGGGCGGGACACGTCGTCGACCTTCACCAGATCGGGCGGCACGCGGTAGAGCGGGTAACGGAAGATCGCGTCCGGCCGAAGCCGCGCCTCGACCTCCGGTTCGTAATAGGCGGTGCAGAAGCCGCGCGCCGCCGGATCCTCGGGCTTCGGAACGACGAAGGCCGGGGTGAACCAGGTTTCGAAGAAGCTCCGCGCCGTTCCGCCCGCATCGCCGAGCGCGGCGCGCGCCGCGTCGCGATAGGCCTCGGCGGCGATGCCGAGCGTGCCGGTCTTCGCCTCGCCGTCGAGGAAGCGGGCGGCGGACCGGCGGAAGGCGGCGAACGCCAGGGCGTGATCGGCCGCCTCCCAGCCGGGAAGCTCGGCGAAGCGGCGCTTGGAAAAGGCGGTCAGCAAGGGGATGATCCGGCACTTGGAGAGTGCCGCGTTGTCGCGCGTCTCCGAGACCGGATCAAGACCGCGCCGGGACGCAGGCGATCAGGCGTCGGCGCTCTCAGTCTCCACGACCTTCCAGTTGGGATCGCGCGAACGCGGATCGCGGGCGAAGGTCCAGAGGTCGCGCACCTCGACCACCGCCTCGGGATTGCCGTCGATGACCCGGCCGGCGGAATCCGACAAGGAGGTGATGAGCTGCGACACGAGACGGACGGTGATCAGCGCCTCGCGGTCCTTCAGCGCCCCGGAGACGATCTTCGCCTCGTTGATGCCGATGAAGGCCGACTTCATCGTCTCGCCGCGCTTCTCGCGCTCGGTGATCGCCTGGTCGAAGCCGGCGAAGGCCTCCTGCGACAGGAGATTGCGCAGGGTCTTGCGGTCGCCTTCGGCGAAGGCCGTCAGCACCATCTCGTAGGCGATGGCCGCGCCCTGCAGGAATTCGGCCGGGTCGAAATTGCGGTCGGCGTCGCGGATGCGCCGGAGATCGCGATTGGCCGGATCGTCCGGCGGCACGACCTTGTCGATCACCGCGTAGCGATCCTCGGCCGAGCCCTCGATAACGACCGGCTCGCGCCGCCCGGGCAGGGTCACGACATTGCCCTCGCGGGTCGGCTGGGAATTCTCGGGCTTCGGCTCGGGCCGGCTATAGGGGTCGAACGGCGGCCGCTCGTTGCCGGTTCTCCGGCCAAGCACACTGCGGAGCTGGAACAGGACGATCACGGCGACAACGATGATGACTATCGTCCCGAAGCTCATTCGTCGGCGATCCTCTCCACGATCCGCGGCTGCGAAGCTCAATCGCATATAAGTGGCTCGCGCGCTCATTCAAAGCAGCCCCTTGCACTTCCGACCCGGCTTTTCGAAATGTTGAAGATGCCCGCGCGGGATCTCGCGCGTTGTGAGAGCGGAGAAACCCCTTTCCGTTCGCTGCCGGAAGATGCCGATGCCGCTCGCCCTCATCCCGATCTGCCTCCTCCTCGTGCCGATCCTCGAGATCACGACCTTCATTCTCGTCGGCGGCTGGATCGGCCTCTGGCCGACGCTCGGCCTCGTCGTCGGCAGCGCCGTTCTCGGCGCGCTCCTGCTGCGCCGCCAGGGCCTGTCCACCCTTCAGCGCATCCAGACGGAAATCAAAGCGGGCCGGGTGCCGGGACGCGAGCTCGTGCACGGCGTCATCATCGTCGCGGCCGGCGTCCTTCTCCTGACCCCCGGCCTCGTCACCGACGTCTTCGGCTATCTCCTCTTCGTCCCGAAGGTGCGCGATCTCGTCTGGCGCGCCCTGTCGCGCCGCGTCGTGGTGACGGCCAGCGGCCAGCGGCGCGGCGGCGAGACCGGCGGCGGGCCTTCCGCGACCCGTCGCCCCTTCGGCGGACCGGAGGTGGTCGATCTCGGCACCGAGGATTACGAGCGCCGGCCCGATCCCAATTCGCCCTGGAACGGCTCGCACGAGGGCAACCGCACCCTGCATTGAGCAGCGGTGCCGCGCCTTGTCAGCGACGGGGTGAGATGCTAGCCCTCGCGCCCATTCGGGCTTGCCGGCCCGATCCCGCCCGCCGCCGGCCGTCAGGCATGGCGCCGGGTCCTGCCGTTTCCACCGGGCCCCCGTTTCACCGGGCCGTTGCCGCCACGACGAGGTTTTCGATGTCCGACGCCAACAATCAGACGAATGGCGCCTCGGCCGAGGTGTCGCCGACGCTGAACATCCTGGCCCAGTATATCAAGGATTTTTCCTTCGAAAGCCCGAACGCCCCGAACGCCCTGCGCAATGCCGGCCGCAACCCGACCATCAATATCGGCGTCAATGTCAGCGCCAACCCGGTCGACAACGAGGCGGGCGAGTTCGATGTGCGCCTGTCGCTCGACGCCAAGGCCGGTGAAGGCGCGGACATGATGTTCCATGCCGAGCTCGAATATGGCGGCGTCTTCCGCCTCCAGCATTTCCCGCAGGAGCATCTCCTGCCGGTGCTGTTCATCGAGTGCCCGCGCCTGCTCTTCCCCTTCGCCCGCCAGATCGTCGCGGACGTGACGCGCAATGCCGGCTTCCCGCCGCTGATGATCGACCCGATCGACTTCGCCCAGCTCTTCCAGCAGCGCATGGCCGAGGAGCGCGCCCGCCAGCAGGTCGGCAACGCCTGAGACCGCCTGCCCGATCGAATCCTGAAACGAAGCCGTCCGCAGCACCCGCCGCGGACGGCTTCTTCGTTTGGGACCGGGTTTTCGCGCCGCTCAGCGCTTGCGGACGAATTCCGTGCGCAGCACCAGACCCTTGATGCTGTCGTGTCGGCAGTCGATCTCCTCGGGATCGGCGGTCAGGCGGATCGAGCGGATGACCGTCCCCTGCTTCAGGGTCTGGTTGGCGCCCTTCACCTTCAGATCCTTGATCAAGGTGACGGAATCGCCGTCGGCCAGAAGATTGCCGGCGGCGTCGCGCACCTCGCGCGCGGCGGGTGCTGCGGTGGCGATCTCGCCGGCCGGGCGCCATTCGCCCGTCGTCTCGTCATAGATATAGTCGTCGCCGCTCATGCGCCCTCGATCCGTCATGCCTGCGAGGCCATGCCGATCGGCGCCCGCGCCCGTGCGGCGGGCAAAGCGGCCTCGGGCCGGATCTACACCCTGCGACAGGCCTGCGACAATAAGTCTCGCGGCGGTGCGCGCTGCGAAACGAAAACGGGGAGCCGGCTCGCCGCCGCTCCCCGTTCCGGCCGCGATGCGGCGCGCTAGACGATGTCGTTCCCGACGACGGGATCACTTGTCCTTTTCGGCATCCTCCTCGTCCTCGTCGTCGCCGATATCCTGGCCGATCAGGCTCGGGTCCTTGATGCCCTGGAAATCATTGTCCGTGCGGCGAACGAGATTGCCCAGAAGATCGCCCGGCGCGATGCCGCCTTCCTCGACCTCTTCGGTCTTGCGCTTCTCGCTATGCATCGTGTGCCACATGGCCACGCTCCTTTCGAAACCGATATGCGAGAACGCCGAAGCTTAGCCGCCGTTCCATCGGGTTTCGCGGTGCGGGCGGCTCACTCGGCCGGCGCCTCGGCGGCGGGCTCCAGATAGCTCAGCCAGAGCGCGTCCGGGCCGAGACCGCCGACGAAGGCGCGATGCCGGGCCTCCTCCTCCTCCGACAGGCGCGGGGCGAGCGGCGCCGGGCGCGGCCGGACGCGATAGCCCCCGCCGCCCTCCTCCGAGCCCCGGCCGCCCTCGTCGGCCGAGACGAGGCCGAGCGCCGCCTGCCGGCCGCCGATCAGCTCGATATAGACCTGGGCGAGGAGTTCGGAATCGACCAGCGCGCCGTGCTTGTCGCGCTTCGTCGTGTCGATCTGGAAGCGCGAGCAGAGCGCGTCGAGCGTCGCCGGGGCCATCGGGAACTTGCGCCGCGCCATCTGCAGCGTGTCGACGACATTGTCCATGACGATGGGCGGCCGGCCGAGCCGCGCCAGCTCGGCATTCAGGAAGCGGATGTCGAAGCTCGCATTATGGGCGATCAGCCGCGCGTCGCCGAAGAATTCGAGGATCTCGTCCACCAGGTCGGCGAAGAGCGGCTTGTCGACCAGCATCTCGTCGGAAATGCCGTGAACGGCCAGCGCTTCCGGGTGGACCTTGCGATCGGCCGGGCGGATGAAGCGATGGAAGCTGCGGCCGGTCGGGATGTGGTTCCAGAGCTCGATGCCGCCGATCTCGATCAGCCGGTCGGCCTCGAATTCGAGGCCCGTGGTTTCCGTATCGAAGACGATCTCGCGCATGGGGAAGATGTCGCGCATGGCGCGACCGGCCGCAAGGGGCGCCCTGCCCCGTCCCCGTCTATCGCAGCCGCGCGATCAGTTCCGCCACCGTCCGTCGCGCCGCCTCCAGGCCCTCCGACGTGTCGAGAACGAAATCGGCGCGCCGGCGCTTCTCGGCATCCGGCACCTGCCGGGCGAGGATCGCCGCGAATTTCGCCTCGCTCATGCCGGGCCGGGCGAGGACCCGGGCACGCTGCACCGGTGCCGGCGCGGTGACGACGAGGACCTTGTCGCAGCGCCCTTCCCCGCCGGTCTCGAAGAGAAGCGGAATGTCGAGGACGGCGAGCGGCGCACCCTCCGCCCGCGCCTTCGCCAGGAAGGCTTCCTCCTCGCGCCGCACCGCCGGATGGACGATCGCCTCCAGGGCCGCGATCGCCGGCGCGTCGCCGAGAACCCGCTGCCCCAGACGCTCGCGATCGACGCGGCCGTCCCGGACGGTGCCGGGAAAGGCCGCCTCGATCGCCGGGGCGAGCGGCCCGTCATAGAGGCGATGCACCGCCGCGTCGGCGGAATGGACCGGCACCCCCGCCGCCTCGAACAGGGCGGCGGTGGTGGACTTGCCCATGCCGATCGAGCCGGTGAGGCCGAGGACGATCATCGCGCGGCGATATCCGCCAGCACCGCGTCGCGCAGCGCTTCGTCCACCACCGGCCGGCGGCCGAACCAGCGCTCGAAGCCGGGCACGGCCTGATGGAGCAGCATGCCGAGCCCATCGGCGGTCCGAAGGCCCCGCGCCCGCGCCGCCGCGAGGATCGGCGTCTCCAGCGGCACATAGACGATATCGGTGACGAGAGCATGGTCCGGCAGGAAGGCCAGATCCGGCACGCCGCCCTCCGCGCCGGCCGGCACCGTGTTCACCAGGAGATCGGCGGCGGCGAGGAGATCCGGCGTCGCGCCGCCCGCCGCACGGACCGGAGAGCCGAAGGCCGCGGCGAGTGCCTCCGCCCGCGCCAGGGTGCGGTTGACGACGGTGACACGGGCGACGCCCCGGTCGAGCAGCGCGTGGACGACGCCCCGCGCCGCGCCGCCGGCGCCGAGCACCAGGGCATGCTCCGCCGCCGTCCAGCCGTCCAGGCGCTCGTCGAGATTGGCGGCGAAGCCATACGCGTCGGTATTGCCGCCGACGAGTTCGCCCGCCTCGAACCAGAGCGTGTTCACCGCGCCGATCGCGCTCGCCGCCGCGTCGTGCCGGGCGGCGGCCCGAAAGGCGGCTTCCTTGTGCGGGATCGTGACATTGCCGCCGACGAAGCCGGCTTGGCGGAGCGTAGCGAGGAAGTCGTCCACCCCGTTCGGCGGCACCGCGACGCGTTCATAGGAGCCGGCGAGCCCGAACCGCCGCAGCCAGGTGCCGTGGATCAGCGGCGAACGCGAATGGGCGATCGGCCAACCGCAGACGAAGGCGCGCGGCGCGGCGGGACGGGAGGTGAGGTCGCTCATGGGCCTTCTCTAGCCCAGGCGAGGCGGAGGCGGCCAGACCGCCTACGACACCGAAGCGCGACCTCGCCGCTTCGCCTTCTCCCGAGTCGGGAGAAGGTGCCGGCAGGCGGATGAAGGAAAGACGAGCGCTGGCGTCTGCGTCCGGTGGTGGGTGCCAGCGTCAGAGCCCTACGGCTCCCTCACCCGCCTGCCGGCACCCTCTCCCGGTTCGAGAGAGGGACGCGGTGGAACTCTCTCACCCCTCCCCGTCGCACCGTGGCGGCGAACGGGCTACGATCGTCCGCCGGGCAAGAAGGAGGGGCAGTCATGGATCTCGACATCCACGAGGCCGAGGGCGGGTGCCATTGCGGAACGGTGCGGTTTCGGGCCGTGCTGCCGGAGGGTCTCCGCCGTCCGCGACGCTGCAACTGCTCGCTCTGCCGCATGCGCGGCGCCGTGGTCGTCACCGGAAGGCTCGATGGCTTCACGCTTCTCGAAGGCGCCGAGGCGCTGGCGCTCTACCAGTTCAACACGCGGGTGGCGAAGCATTATTTCTGCTCGCGCTGCGGCATCTACACCCATCACCAGCGCCGCTCGAACCCGGCGCAGCTCGGCATCAACGTCGCCTGTCTCGACGGCGTCAGCCCCTTCGACTTCGCCGAGGTGCCGGTGAACGAAGGGGTCCGACACCCGAGCGATGCCGTGCCGGGCGAAGCGCGACGCGACCTCGCCGGTCTCCTGCGCTTCGAGCCGTTCGATTGAAGCTCAGCCTTCGATCGCGCCGAGCCGGCGGAGCTCGTCGAGCAGCGGCAGGAGCGGCAGGCCGACGATGGTGAAGACGTCGCCGTCGATCCGCTCCATCAGCTGGATGCCGGGACCCTCGATCTGATAGGCGCCGACGCTGGTCAGCGCCGCCTCCCCGACCTTCGCGAGGTAATGGCCGATGAAGGGAGGCGAAAGCTCCCGCATCGTCAACTCGGCGACGCCGGTATGGCGCCAGACCGGCAGGCCGTTCCGCGCGACGACGACGGCGCTGTAGAGCCGGTGCAGCCGGCCGGAGAGTTTCAGGAGCGTGCGGCGCGCCGCGTCCATATCGGCCGGCTTGTGGAAGAGCTCGTCGCCGAGGCCGAGCGTCTGGTCGGCGCCGATCACCAGCGCATCCGGCACCCGCTCCGACACGTCCACCGCCTTCGCTTCGGCCAGCACCTCCGCCACGTCCTGCGGCCCGGCGCCGGAATCGCGTAAAGGCGCTTCCAGGGCCCGCTCGTCCAGCGTCGAGGGCACGATGTCGAAGGCGAGCCCGGCATCGGCGAGGAGCTTGCGGCGATGGACGCTGCCGGAGGCGAGAACGAGGCGGGTCATCGGGATCTCTCGATTAAAGTTTTATTCAAACCTTGGGGGTCAAATGGGCTCGTCGGAAGCCCCGGCGAGACCGATGCGGACTCGATTCGGGGTCGCGAGGCAAGGGCGAAGGCCCCTATTGCCCGGGATTCTCGGTGCCCTGTTGATGGCGCTGGGACGACTCGGGGTAGAGTCGGCCCGACGCGTTCCGGGTTGGGATAACCACCGCTTTCTCCACAGCGCGGCGCATGTTCGAGCCTGTGGACGCCGCCTTGTGGATCGCGGGGGAATCGCGCGCCGATCCCTGGCGGAAGGGCGCTTTCGCCGCGCCCTCCCGACCCCGCCGCCCTTGCGCCGCTGTTAATTCCGGCTATCCACCGATTCAAAGAAAGAGAATCCCTTCAAGAAGAGATTCTTGAATGGGGATAGGAGAGGATCGGCATGGCGAAGAGGCGGCTCATCCGGGTCCTCGAAGGCGAGAGGCTCACGCCCCCGCCGCTCTGGCTGATGCGCCAGGCGGGACGCTATCTTCCCGAATATCGGGCGACCCGGGAGAAGGCGGGCAACTTCCTCGCCCTCTGCTACAATCCCGAACTCGCGGCGGAGGTGACGCTCCAGCCGATCCGCCGCTTCGGCTTCGACGCGGCAATCCTGTTCTCCGACATTCTGGTGATCCCCGACGCGCTCGGGCGGTCGCTGCGCTTCGTGGAAGGCGAGGGGCCGCGTCTGGAGCCCCTGGCGGTGGACGAGGTCGAGCGGCTCGATCCGAGCCGGGCCGAGGCGCATCTCGAACCCGTCATCGAGGCGGTGCGGCGCATCCGGTCGGAACTGCCGAAGGAAACGGCGCTGATCGGCTTCTGCGGCGCGCCCTGGACGGTCGCCACCTATATGATCGCCGGGCGCGGCACGCCGGACCAGGCGCCGACGCGGCTCTTCGCCTATCGCGAGCCGGAGCGCATGGACGCGCTGCTGGCGCTTCTCGCCGACATGTCGGCGGACTATCTCCTGCGCCAGCTCCGCGCCGGCGCCGACTGCGTGCAGATCTTCGAATCCTGGGGCGGGGTGCTCGGCGAGGCCGCGTTCCGCCGCTTCGCCATCCAGCCGACGCGCCGGATCGTCCAGCGCCTGCGCGCGGCGGCGCCGGACGCCAGGATCATCGGCTTCGCCAAGGGGGCGGGCGCGATGCTCGAAACCTATCGGGCGGAAACGGGCGTCGACGCGGTCGGGCTCGACTGGACGGTGCCGGGCGAGATCGGCCGGCGTCTCCAGGCCCAGGGCGCGGTGCAGGGCAATCTCGACCCCTTGCGCCTCGTCGCCGGCGGCCGGGCGCTGGAGGAGGGGGTCGATCAGGTCCTCGCCGATTTCGGCGGCGGGCCGCTGATCTTCAATCTCGGCCACGGCATCACGCCGGACGCGCCCATCGCCCATGTCGAGGCGCTGGTCCGGCGCGTCCGCGATTTCAAGGGATAGGCATGGATATCGATCTCTGGGTGAAGGCGCTTCACCTCATCTCGCTGATCGCCTGGATGGCGGGCATGCTCTATCTGCCGCGCCTCTTCGTCTACCATGCGGAGGCCGGCCCGGGCACGCCGCAATCGGAGACCTTCAAGGTGATGGAGCGGCGGCTCCTGAAGGCGATCATCAATCCGGCGATGATCGCCACCTGGGCGGCCGGCCTCTGGCTCGCCTGGAGCATGTACGGCTTCCAGGGCGGCTGGCTGCATGCCAAGATCGCGCTCGTCGTCGCGATGTCGGGCCTGCACGGCTATTTCGCCGGCGCAGTGAAGAAATTCGCCGCCGACCGCAACACCAAGAGCCCGCGCTTCTGGCGGATGATGAACGAGGTACCGACCGCGCTTCTTATCCTGATCGTCATCCTCGTCGTGGTGAAGCCGTTCTGAAGAATCGCCGCCGGTCCGAACAAACGAAAAGGGCGGAGACCTCGTGGTCGCCGCCCCTTCGCATTTCACGTGAAACGTCGCCTCGCCCTCATGGGCGCGACAGGCGGTAGGCGATCACCGCGTCGCCGGGCTTGGTGCCGAAGGAGCCGTGGCCGCCCGCCACCGCCAGCACGAATTGCGTGCCGTCCTCGCCGGCATAGGTCATCGGCGTCGCCTGGCCGCCGGCCGGCAGCCGGCCCTTCCACAATTCCTCGCCCGTCGCGGCGTCATAGGCGCGCAGATAGTAGTCGAGCGTGCCGGACAGGAAGGCGACGCCGCCGGCGGTGAGGAGGGGGCCGCCGAGATTGGGCACGCCCATGCGGAAGGGGATCGGCAGAACCGGCATCTCGTCGCGCGTCGTGCCGTTGCGATGCTTCCAGACGATCTGGCCGGTGGTGAGATCGGCGCCCGCGACATAGCCCCAGGGCGGCGCCTGGCAGGGCAGGCCGAGCGGCGACAGGAAGGGCTTCAGCGCGATGGCGAAGGGCGCGCCGAAATTCTCGTTGAGGGCGGGCAGGGCGCCGCGCGGCGCCGGCCGGTTGACATAGAGCTGGTCCGGGTTCTCGCGGGGGATCAGCTTCGAGACGAAGGCGAGGGTGGTCGGCGTGGCGAAGACCGTGCCGTTGCGCGGATCGACCGCGACGGAGCCCCAGTTGAAGACGCCGAGATTGCCGGGATAGATGATCGAGCCTTCGAGCGAGGGCGGCGTGAAGCGGCCGTCATAGCGGTGGCGCTTCAGCATGATGCGGCAGGCGAGCTGGTCGAACATCGTCGCGCCCCACATGTCGCGCCCCGAAAGCGGCGGCGGATCGAAGGACAGGGCGGATTTCGGCTGGCTCGGCGCCGTGTGATCGCCTGCGGCGGCTCCTTGCGGCGCCGGCATCTCCGTCACCGGCAGGACCGGCTGGCCGGTGCGCCGGTCGAGCACGAAGAGCTCGCCCTGCTTCGTCGGCTGCACCAGGGCGGGCACCGTCGCGCCGTTCACGTCAAGATCGATCAGGCTCGGCTGCGCCGGCACGTCATAGTCCCAGAGATCGTGATGCACGGTCTGGAACGCCCAGCGCAGCCGGCCGGTGGCGAGATCGAGCGCGACGACGGACGAGGAGATGCGTTCGACCTCCGGCGAGCGCCTGCCGCCCCATTGGTCCGGCGGCTGGTTGCCCATCGGCGCGTAGACGAGGCCGAGCGTCTCGTCGACCGAAAGGGTCGACCAGGCATTCGGCGAGTTCGGCGTATAGGTCTCGCCCTCCGGCAGGGGCTCGGTCCGGTCCGGGCGGGCGCTGTCGAAGGCCCAGCGCAGCGCGCCGGTCTCGACATCGTAGCCCCGGATCACGCCGGAGGCTTCCGCCGTCGAGACATTGTCGAGCACGGTGCCGGCGACGACGATCATGTCGCGCGTCACGACGGCGGGCGAGGTGGAATAATAGGCGCCGGGGCTCACGTTCGGCATCCGGGTCCAGAGATCGATCTGGCCGGTGCCGTTGCCGAAGGCGCGGCAGACCTTGCCGGTCGCCGGGTCGAGCGCGATCAGACGTCCGTCGGCGGTCGGCATGAAGAGCTTGGCGGGGCATTCGTCCGCCAGGGCGCCGGAAGCGGCGGCGACCGGCAGGATCGCGCGCTCGCCGGAGGCGGCCGGCTGGTTCTGCGCCGCGCCCGCACTGGCATTGCCGAAGGTGACGCTCGGGGCGGGGGCGGGAGCGCCGGTGGCGGCGATGATGCCGGCGGGCGGCGCGGGCGGTGCGGCAGCGGCGGCGGCGGGCGCTCCGGCCGCCGGGGCGTGATAGGACAGGCCGCGGCAGGTGAGATGCTGGAGCGCCAGCTCGCCGCGCACCACCGGTTCGAAGCGCCAGAGCTCGCGTCCGGTCTCGGCGTCGAGCGCCACGACATTCTGGTGCGGCGTGCAGAGGAACAGGCTCCTGCCGATTTTCAGGGGCGTCACCTCGAAGGTCGTTTCCTCGGGATCGCCCGGCCCCTTGCTGTCGCCCGTGTGATAGGTCCAGGCGACGGCGAGGCGGTCGACATTTTCGGGCGTGATCTGATCGAGCGGCGAGAAGCGCTGGCCGAAGCCGGTGCGGCCATAGGCATGCCATTCGCCGGCCGGGATCGAGGCGGCATCCGCCGGGATCGGACCCGAAGCCGCCGCGAGTCGGCCCTCGATCCGCGTCTGATCGTTGAACCAGGAGACGACGGCGACGACGAGGGCGACGGCGAGGGCGCCCGTCAGCGCCAGTCCGCCGCCATGCAGGATGCCGGGCCAGGTGCGGCGATGGTCCAGCGCCGCCGCGACATCCGGCCGGTCGAGCGAGCGCGTCACCCAGGGCAAGAGCAAGAGCGCGCCGAGCACGAAGACGACACCGCCGCGCGCCGCGAGCGGCCACCAGTCGAAGCCGACCTCCCAGAGCGACCAGAGCAGCGTGCCGAGAAGGAAGACGGCATAGGTGACAAGCGCCGCGCCCCGCCGCCGAAGAAGCAGCACGGCGGTGGCGAGGAAGAAGAGGCCGGCGATCGGGTAGTACCAGGAGCCGCCGAGGCTCGCGAGCCAGACCCCGCCGGCGAGGCTGACGAGCCCGCAGAGGACGAGCAGGGCGGCGACCGCCCGTGGAATGGCATTGCGGCCGAGCGACATGGCGTTCCTCGCGGATCCGAGCGGCAAGAACAGGCCGCAAGATCGAAGAATGTGGCATGGCGCCACGCCGGCAAGCCTCGGCCGGCGCGGGGAGTCGTCAGCCGGATTCGCTTCCCCGCCCCTTTACGCCGGCCCGTCGCCGGAACATCTAACGAGGCCGAACGGGAAGGGGCGCGACATGGCGGCGGACGGGGCGAGGCGGCCGATGGCCATCGTGGTGATGGGAACCTCCGGCGTCGGCAAGACGACGGCGGCGAAGGGCATCGCGGCGGCGCTGGACTGGCCCTTCGCCGAGGCCGACGAATTCCATCCGAAGGCCAATATCGCCAAGATGAGTTCCGGCATTCCCTTGACCGACGAGGACCGCTGGCCCTGGCTGCGCGCGATCCGCGACTGGATCGACGCGCGGGCGGAGGAGGGGAAGGATGTCGTCGTCACCTGCTCGGCCCTGAAGCGGCGCTATCGCGATCTCCTGCGCGAGGCGCGGGCGGATCTGCGCTTCGTCTTCCTGACCGCCGATCCGGCGCTGGTCGCCCAGCGGATCGGCACCCGCAGCGGCCATTTCATGCCGCCCGAACTTCTACGCTCGCAACTGGCCGATCTGGAGCCGCTGGAGCCGGGCGAGCCGGGCGTCGCGGTCGGCGTCGACGCGCCGCCGGAGGCCGTGGTGCGGCGGGCGATCGAAGCTCTCGGCCTGACCGGGAAGGGGTAGAACCGAAAAACTTGCATAAAATCTTAAGCCGCTGCGCCGGGCCGGCATAGGAGCTATGCAGTTTGCTGCATTGCAGCAAAACGAGGCAGGTCCTATCTTCCCAATCAGGAAAGGAGACCAAGCCATGGAATTCACTCGCAACATTCGTCAGGCGTTCAAGGCCATGCGCTCGGACCCGGCCGAGCGTTATCTCAACGAGGCGACCTCCCTGCTCGACCTCGAGCAGCGCGAGCGCGAAATCGCCCGAGGCCGTTTCGTGAGCCGCAATCTGTTCCGCTGATCCGGACAGCGGGGACGCCACGTCCCCTCATTCTTCCATCGAGACGGCCGGCTGCCTCCCGCATCCGGCCGTTTTCGTTGCCGCGATGGGCGATCGGACCGCGCGGCGGCTGGGCCCGCCTTGCGCGAAGCCGATCTCTCGGCTATATGCCGTTCTGTGCCAGCCGGAAATCTCCCGCCGGCGCGCGCATCCCGCCTCGATCGCCGACCGCTTCTTCAACGGATTTCCGGCTTTCCATCCCCGCTCGTGATCCCGCGTCTCGATGCCGGCCATTGCCGCCGAACGCTTGGGGACCATCCTTCCGAGATCGCTGCCCATGCCCGAAATGAAGCTTCAGGACCTGAAGAACAAGAAAGCCCCGGAGCTGATCGCCTTCGCCGAGGAGAACGGCGTCGAGAACGCGTCGGTGCTCCGCAAGCAGGAGCTGATGTTCGCCATCCTGAAGAATCTCGCCGCCCAGGGCATTGAGATCATCGGCGAAGGCGTCGTCGAGGTGCTGCAGGACGGCTTCGGCTTCCTGCGCTCGCCGGACGCCAATTATCTGCCGGGCCCCGACGACATCTACATCTCGCCCTCGCAGCTCCGCCGCTTCCAGCTGAAGACCGGCGACACGGTGGAAGGCCAGATCCGCTCGCCCAAGGACGGCGAGCGCTATTTCGCCCTCCTCAAGGTCAACACGATCAATTTCGACGATCCCGAGCGGATCAAGCACAAGAGCCATTTCGACAATCTAACGCCGCTCTATCCGAACGAGCGCATCCGGCTCGAGATCGACAATCCGACGACGAAGGACATGAGCCCTCGCGTCCTCGATCTCGTCGCCCCGCTCGGCAAGGGCCAGCGCGCGCTGATCGTCGCGCCGCCGCGCACCGGCAAGACGGTGCTGCTCCAGAACATCGCCCATTCGATCACCGCCAACCATCCCGAATGCTATCTCATCGTGCTGCTCATCGACGAGCGGCCGGAGGAAGTGACGGACATGCAGCGCTCGGTGAAGGGCGAGGTCGTCTCCTCCACCTTCGACGAGCCGGCGGTGCGCCACGTGCAGGTGGCCGAGATGGTGATCGAAAAGGCCAAGCGCCTCGTCGAGCACGGCCGCGACGTGGTGATCCTCCTCGACTCCATCACCCGCCTCGGCCGCGCCTACAACACGGTGGTTCCGTCCTCCGGCAAGGTGCTGACGGGCGGCGTCGACGCCAACGCCCTCCAGCGGCCGAAGCGCTTCTTCGGCGCGGCGCGCAATATTGAGGAAGGCGGCTCCCTGACCATCATCGCCACCGCGCTGATCGACACCGGCAGCCGCATGGACGAGGTCATCTTCGAAGAGTTCAAGGGCACCGGCAATTCGGAAATCGTGCTCGACCGCAAGGTGGCCGACAAGCGCATCTATCCGGCGATGGACATCCTGAAGTCCGGCACGCGCAAGGAGGACCTCCTGGTCCAACGCTCGGATCTCCAGAAGATCTTCGTCCTGCGCCGCATCCTCTCGCCGATGGGCACGACCGACGCGATCGAGTTCCTCATCGACAAGCTGAAGCAGACCAAGACCAATGGCGACTTCTTCGACTCGATGAACACCTGAAGCCAGGCGGCCCAGGCCGCCTCTTCGCTTGAATTTCTCTTCGCGCCACTATAGCGTGTGATGCGAAGAGAGGTGACTTTGACGTCGGATCAACCGGAGCAGGAAAAGGCCGAGCAGCCCGAAAACGACTTCAGGCATCGGGGAACGTTTGTTCTGCGCCTTCGGAACGGCGTATCCGTCTACGCGGCGGGATCGGTGATCGTTCCTCCGCTCTTCTTGCTCATGCCGCTGGTCTTCGCAGCGAAGGCGCCGCATCCGCTTCTCGCCTTGCTGGTCATGCCCGTCCCTTTTCTCTCGGTGTTTCTTCACGAAGTTGCCCGGATGGAGGCGGCGCGCCGACAGGGGATGACGGTGCGAGCGGTTCTGATTACCGCGACCGGCAGCTTCATGCTCCTCGACCTCGCGGGGCGTCGCCATCTTCCATGGAAGATCGGTCTTGCTGGCCTGTTGGCGAACCTTCTCGCCGGTAGCCTGCTGCTCCTACTTCGGTTGCTCTTGAACGTTGCATGGCCCCTGCCGGCACCCGCTGGCCTCCTTCAGCCGTTCGCGCAGCCTGTCGGTTTGGCGGCCTTGTCTTATGCCAGCTTGTTCAATCTCGCTTACGGGGTGATCAATCTGTTCCCCGCCTTTCCAACGGATGCCGGGTTGGCCCTCCACAACTGGATCACTTCTCGGCTCGGAAGCCGATGGGCTTCGCGTATCGTCGGCACGCTCGGCCTCGTCGGTGCGATAATCAGCATTTCGGTTCTGATCACGTCCGCGATTTCCGCCTTTCCGCTTCTGCTGCCACCGCGTTTCCGATTGAACTGGATGCTCTTCCGGGACAGTTTTCGCACGCCTGGATCCGCAAGCGTGGCGACGGCCGAGTGAGTTGTGGCGAGAGCTCCCCTGATCGAAACTGGAGAGCCTCTATCGAAGGCCCTCATTCCGTGGCCGAAAGGAGAGACGATAAGTCGTCCGCCGTATGAACCGGCGGGCGGCAAGCGAAGTCCTGGCAGAGATAGGCGGCGGGAAGGCGGTCCGGCCGCATCGCCGAGGCCGGATGGGAGGCGGGGAGGGCCGCCGGATCGCTCGTCACCAGATCAAGGCGATTGAGGTCGAGCCGGCGCAGCGCCGCCGTCACCATCGCCTCGAAGGGGGCATCGCCGATCTCGCCGACGAGCACCAGTTGCCCGGCGCGGTCCAGCGTGTCGGCCGCCGCGAAGATGCCGGGCGCGATCGCGCCCTGGCCGGCGACCCGCCCGAGCGCCAGGCCGAGCGCCGTTTCCGCCCGCGCCCGGATGTCCGGTTCGCCGCTCGCCTCGGCGAGATCGGCGAGCCCGCCGAGCACCAGGGCGGTACCGCCGGGTATGGCGTCGTCCGTGTCGCCGCGCGGCCGCAGGATCACGTCGCCCGCATCCAGAGCCGTCAGATAATGGCCGCCCTCGCCGTCGCCGTGCCAACGGTCGAGCGCGTCGGCGAGCTGCCGGCCCTCGCCGAGATAGGAGGCGTCGAGCGTCGCGGCGAAGAGCGCGGCGGCGGCCGAGATCAGCGCGCCATAGTCGGAGGCGAGCGCGAAGCCCTGCGCCGGACGGCCGTCGCGCGCGGCATGGCGCAGCCGCCCGTCCGCGCCGAGAACGGCCAGCGTGTCGCGAAAGGCCTCCTGCGCCAGGACCAGGGCCTCCGCATCACCCGTCGCGCGGGCGACCTCGGCCAGCGCCCGGATCGCCAGACCGTTCCAGTCGCCGAGCACCTTCTCGTCGCGCGTCGGGCGCGGGCGCCGGTCGCGCAGCGCGAGAAGCGTCTCGCGCTCGGTGGCGAAGCCGTCCGCCAGCGGATCGGCCATGTCCAGCCGGTGGAGGATCGAGCGGCCCTCGAAATTGCCGCCCGGAGACACGCCATAGGCCGCCTTGAAGGCCGGCGACCGGTCGCCGAGCGCCGCGTCGATCTCCGCTTCGCGCCAGACATAGAAGGCGCCCTCGTGCGGATGCCCGGTCTCGTCCGGGCTGTCGGCATCGAGCGAGGCGGCGAAGGCCCCGGCGCCGACGCGCATCTCGCGCTTCAGCCAGCCGACGGTTTCCCGCATCCGCACCCGGAACAGGTCCTCGCCCGTCGCCCGCCAGCCCCAGACGAGATGGCGCAGGAACTGCGCATTGTCGTAGAGCATCTTCTCGAAATGCGGCACCAGCCAGAATTCGTCCACCGAATAGCGGGCGAGACCGCCGCCGAGATGGTCGTAGATGCCGCCGGAGCAGAGCCCGCGCAACGTCGTCAGGAAATCCTGCGCGAGCGCCGCCGGCCCGTCCGGATAGGCGCCGCGCGCCACGATCTCGAGAAAGGGCGCGTTCGGGAATTTCGGCGCGCCCCGCATGCCGCCCCGCTCCTTGTCGAGCATGGCGGCGATGCGGATGGCGGCGTCGGGAATGTCCGGCCGCGTTTCGGCCGGCGCGGCGGAGGCGGACAGGAAGGCCGTGAGGCGGGCGGCCGTCTCGGCGCCGCTGCGGCGAAGCTCTTCGCGCCGGCCGGCCCAGGCGGCGCCGACCGCTTCCAGCACCTGCGTGAAGCTCGCGCGCCCGTGCATCGGCCGGGGCGGAAAATAGGTACCGCCGAAGAACGGCTGGCCGTCCGGCGTCAGGAACATCGTCATCGGCCAGCCGCCATGCTCGCCCATCGCCTGGAGGGCGGTCATGTAGATGCCGTCGAGATCCGGCCGTTCCTCGCGATCCACCTTGATCGACACGAAGAGGCGGTTCATCACCTCGGCGACGCCCGCATCCTCGAAACTCTCATGCGCCATGACATGGCACCAGTGGCAGGCGGCATAGCCGATGGAGAGGAGGATCGGCCGGTCGAGCCGGCGCGCCTCGTCGAGCGCGGCCGGCGACCATTCCCGCCAATGGACGGGATTGTCGGCATGCTGGCGCAGATAGGGGCTGACGGCGGCGCCGAGTTCGTTGGCAGCGGGCATCGCGCCCTCCTTCGGTTTGTCGCGGTGCCCCGCTTCAGTTAAGGCAGGGGCCGAAGAGATCGACCCTTTTTCTGGAGGCGGCTTGGCATCACCGGCACGGGATACGATCGCGGCTCTGTCGTCCGGCGCCCTGCCGGCGGGCATCGCGGTCGTCCGGCTGAGCGGGCCGGATGCGGGCGCGGCGCTCGTCGCCCTGGCCGGCACCCTGCCGGAGCCGCGCCGCGCCAGCCTGCGCACCCTTCGCGACGCGACGGGCGGCCCGATCGATCGCGGCCTCGTCCTGTTCTTTCCGGGGCCGCGCTCGGCGACGGGTGAGGATCTCGCCGAATTCCACCTGCATGGCGGCCGCGCCGTCGTGGCGGCCCTTCTGGACGCGCTGACGCGCCGGCCGGGCATCCGCCTCGCCGAGGCCGGGGAATTCACCCGTCGCGCCTTCGCCAACGGCCTGATCGACCTGACGGAGGCGGAGGGCCTCGCCGACCTTCTCGCCGCCGAGACCGAGGCGCAGCGCCGGCAGGCGCTCGTCCAGGCGAGCGGCCGGCTGCGGGCGCTCTACGAGGACTGGGCCGGCCGGCTGCTTCGCGCCAGGGCGCTTCTCGAGGCCTCCTTCGACTTTTCCGACGAGGGCGATGTCGGCGAGGACGTGGCGGCGCCGGTGGCCCGGCTGGTGGAAGGGCTCGTGGCCGAGATGGCGGCGCATCTCGGCGGCGCGGGCGGCGGCGAGATCGTCCGCCGAGGCCTGCGCGTCGCGCTGGCCGGTGCGCCGAATGCGGGCAAGTCGACGCTCCTCAACGCGCTCGCCGACCGCGAGGCGGCGATCGTCACCGACCGGCCGGGTACGACGCGCGACGTGATCGAGGTCGGGCTCGATCTCGGCGGTTTTCCCGTCCGGCTCTTCGACACGGCGGGCCTGCGCGAGACCGAGGACCCGGTGGAGCGGATCGGCATCGCGCGCGCGATGCAAACGATCGCCGAGGCCGATCTCGTGCTGGCGCTGTCCGCGCCGGACGCGCCGCTGCCGCCGGCGGCCCTACGCGGCGTCGAAGCGCCGATCCTCCAGCTCGCCACCATGGCCGATCGCGGACCGGGGGAGGGGGCGCCGCCCCCGGACGCGCTGTGCCTTTCGGCGCGCACCGGCGAGGGGATGGAGGACCTGGTGCGCCGCATCGCCGAGCGGGCGGCGGCGGCCATGCCCGATCCCGAACGGCTGGTGCCGGCGCGATCGCGCCAGCGCGCGACGGTCGCGGCGGCGCTCGAAACCCTCGACGCCTTCATGGTGAGCGCGGCGCCGCCGGAAGTCGGCAGCGAGCTTCTGCGGCTGGCCGGTAACGAGCTTAGCCGGCTTACCGGACGAACCGACGTCGAGGATCTCCTCGACCTCGTCTTCTCGGAATTCTGCATCGGCAAGTGAGCGCGGGGCGCCATGCCGTCGCTGCCTCGATTTCGCTGCAAGGCCGCCGCATGGAAAGCCCTCCCGAGTCGTCAGGGTTTCGTCATGCGTTCATCTCTCAGCCGTCGCGCCGTGCTCGCCGGCACGTTCTCGCTGGTCGTTCTTCCGGCCGCGGCCGCCCCGATGCGGCGCGACGACCTCGCCAAGAGCCTGGAGGCGTTGGAAAAGACCGCTGGCGGGCGTCTCGGCGTCGCGGTCCTGGGCTCGGGCGGCGGCGAAGCCGTCGGCTGGCGGCTGGACGAGCGCTTTCCGATGTGTTCGACCTTCAAGACGCTCGCCGCCGCCGCGTTCCTGCGCGGGGTGGATGCCGGCCGCTGGCGCCTCGACGAGCGCGCCGTCTATGGCAAGGACCAGCTGGTCGAATATTCGCCCGTCACCGAGAAGCATGTCGGCGCGCCGGGCCTCGCCTATGCCGAGATCGCCGAGGCCGCGATCATGCTCAGCGACAACACCGCCGGCAATCTTCTGATCGACCGCCTCGGCGGTCCGGCGGCGATCACCGATTTCGCCCGCTCGCTCGGCGACGGCGCGACGCGGCTCGACCGGCGCGAGCCGCAGCTGAACGAGGGCAAGCCCGGCGATCCGCGCGACACGACGACGCCAAAGGCCATGGTCGAGGGTCTGCGCCAGCTCCTGTTCGGCGATAGTTTGTCGGAAGGGTCGAAGCAGCAGCTCACCGCCTGGCTTATGGCGAGCCGGACGAGCGCGACGCGCCTGCGCGCCGGGTTGCCGCATCGTTGGACGAGCGGCAGCAAGACCGGCACCAGCGACACGGCGGGCATCGCCAACGATGCCGGGCTCTTCGCCCCGCCGAATGGCGAGCCGCTGATCGTCGCCGCCTATCTCGCGGAGGCCCATTATCCGGTGGAGCGGCGCAACGAGGTTCTGGCCGAGGTCGGCCACCTCATCGCCGCCGCCTGAGCCTCAATCGAAGGTGACGCCCTCGTAGACATCCTCCATGAGGAGCGTCACCGCGATCGCGTCGAGCTCGATCGCGCCGAGCGGGCCCTGGATGGCGACGCGTTTCCATTCGCCCTCCGCCGGCCGGTGCCAATGGGTCGCGACGGCATCGAGCGTATCGACGAAGACGAGATGCCGAAGCGAGGGGATGGCCTGATATTCCTCCAGCTTGCGCAGCTGGTCGTCGGAGCGGGTCGAGCGCGACAGGACCTCGAAGATCACGGCCGGCGCGCTGGCCAGATAGTCGTTCGGATCGGGCCTGCCGCAATCGACGCCGACCGTCGGACGCCGGATCCGGCCCGGGCCTGTCCGGACGGCATGATGGCCGGTGAAGGTGCGGCCGGTCTTGCCGTGCAGGCCCTGGCTCAATCGCGCGATGACGTTCACGGCGATCATGTCGTGGCGCTGGGAGGCGCCGGCCAGCATCAGCGGGACGCCGTCCACCAGTTCGAAGCGTTCTTCCTGGTCTTCCTGCCAGGCGAAGAACCGCTCCACCGTCCAAGGTTCGACGTCGAGGGCGTTCATGCGTCCAGTCTCCGTCCGCAGCGACCACGAAGGTCTGATCCTCTCCTGCGCTCCTATCGCGCCCGTTTCAATTGACAGTGACGCCGGTTCGCGGCTTATCGCAGCCATGGACTCCTTCGACGCAACTTTCGACGTCGTCGTCATCGGCGGCGGCCATGCCGGCTGTGAGGCGGCGGGCGCCGCGGCACGGGCCGGCGCCGCGACGGCGCTTCTCACCCATCGCTTCGCGACGATCGGCGAAATGAGCTGCAATCCCGCCATCGGCGGGATCGGCAAGGGCCATCTCGTGCGCGAGATCGACGCGCTGGGCGGGCTCATGGGCCGTGTAGCCGATGCGAGCGGCATCCAGTTCCGCCTGCTCAACCGGCGCAAGGGACCGGCGGTGCGGGGCCCGCGCAGCCAGGCCGACCGCAAGCTCTATCGCGCCGCCATGCAGGACGCGATCCGCGCGGTGGCGGGCCTCACCGTGGTGGAAGGCGACGCCTTCGATCTCCTGTTCGACGCCGATGGCGCGCTTTGCGGCGTCGCGCTCGGCGACGGGCGGCGTCTCGCCGCGCGCGCGGTGGTTGTCACCACCGGCACCTTTCTGTCCGGCCTCATCCATATCGGCACGGAGCGCATTCCAGCGGGGCGCATGGGCGAGGACCCCTCGCTCGGCCTGTCCGGCACCTTCCGCCGCCTCGGCCTTGCCCTCGGCCGCCTGAAGACCGGCACGCCCGCCCGGCTCGACGGCCGCACGATCGATTGGGCCTCGCTCGACCGCCAGCGGCCGGACGAGGACCCGGTGCCCTTCTCCTTCCTCACCGAGCGGATCACCCTGCCGCAGATCGATTGCGGCATCACCCGCACGACGCCGGACACGCACCGCCTGATCCGCGACAATCTCGGCCGTTCGGCGCTCTATTCCGGCGCGATCGAAGGCGTCGGGCCGCGCTACTGTCCCTCGATCGAGGACAAGATCGTCAAGTTCGGCGATCGCGACGGCCACCAGATTTTCCTGGAGCCGGAAGGGCTGGACGACGACACGGTCTACCCCAACGGCTTGTCGACCTCGCTGCCGGCCGATGTGCAGACCGAGTTCCTGCGCTCGATCCCCGGCCTCGAACGGGTGGCGGTGCTCAGGCCCGGCTATGCGATCGAATATGATCATGTCGATCCGCGTGAGCTTCACGCGACGCTGGAAACGCGGCGCCAGCCGGGCCTCTTCCTCGCCGGCCAGATCAACGGCACGACGGGCTACGAGGAGGCCGCGGCGCAGGGGCTCTGGGCCGGGCTCAACGCGGCGCGGCGGGCCGGCGGGCTCGACCCGGTGACGATCTCGCGCGGCGACGCCTATCTCGGCGTCATGCTGGACGATCTGACGCGCCGGGGCGTGTCCGAGCCCTATCGCATGTTCACGAGCCGCGCCGAGTTCCGCCTTAGCCTGCGCGCCGACAATGCCGATCGGCGCCTGACGCCGCTCGGCATCGAACTCGGCCTCGTCGAGGCCGGGCGCCGGGCCGCCTTCGCGGCCAGCGAGGCGGCGCTGGACGCCGCGCGCCGCCAGCTCGAAGCCCTTAGCGTCACGCCGTCGAAGGCGCTCGCCTACGGTCTCCAGCTCAATCAGGACGGCCGGCCGCGCTCGGCCTGGACGCTGCTGTCGCAGCCGGAGATCGACCTGCCGCGCCTTGCCGCCATCTGGCCGGAGCTTGCCGCCATCGCGCCGAAGACGCGCGAGCGGGTGGAGATCGAGGCCGCCTATGACGTCTATCTCGATCGGCAGCGGCTCGATCAGGCGCGGCTGAAGCGCGACGAGGGCGTGGCGATCCCGGAGGATCTCGATTTCTCGGCGCTGGCCGGCCTGTCGAACGAACTGAAGCAGAAGCTGGCGCAGCACCGGCCGCGCAGCCTCGGCGAGGCCGAGCGGATCGACGGCATGACGCCGGCGGCGCTCGCGCTCGTCCTCTTGGCGCTGCGCCGCGCCGGGCCACGCGAGGCGCGCGATGCGGCCTGAGCCGGCGGAGGGTCGCGACGCGGTTCTGCGCGCCTTCGATGTTTCACGTGAAACGGCGGCGCGGCTCGACGCCTATGTCGGGTTGCTGCGGCAATGGCAGGCGAAGACCAATCTTGTCGCCGATGCGACGCTCGCCAGCGTCTGGTCGCGCCATGTGGCGGATTCGCTGCAATTCCAGCCGCTGGCGGCGGAGGTGCGGCGCTGGGTCGATCTCGGCTCCGGCGGCGGCTTTCCGGCCCTCGTCACGGCGATCCTCCTCGTCGGCCGGGAGGGGGCCGAGGTCACCCTCGTCGAAAGCAATGCCAAGAAGGCGGCCTTCCTCAGAACCGTGATCCGCGAGCTTCGCCTGCCCGCCGCTGTCGAGGCCCGGCGGATCGAGGAGGCCGGTCCGGTTCTCGCCGGGGCGGAAGCGGTCAGCGCCCGGGCGCTCGCCTCGCTCGATTTACTCTGCGGCTTCGTCGCCGGGCGGATTTCGCCACAGGTCCCCTGCTTTTTCGCCAAGGGCCGCCAGCATGGTGAAGAAATCGTTGACGCCTCGGCGCGTTGGCGGTTCACAGTGACGGCCCATGCCTCGCGCGTCGAGGACGGGGCGGCGATCCTCGAACTTCGCGACATCGCCCCCCGGGGCAAGGACGCCTGAAGCGGGGATACGGAAAGGCGTTGCCGCCGGCCCTTCGAGAAGGGCGCCGGCGGAAGGCCGAGAGGACGTGAATGATGGGCGTGTTGGCGCCGAAGCCGAGAATGCGGGTGATCACCATCGCGAACCAGAAGGGCGGGGTCGGCAAGACGACCACGGCGATCAATCTCGCCACCGCGCTTTCGGCCGTCGGACGCCGCGTGCTGCTCATCGATCTCGACCCGCAGGGCAATGCCTCGACCGGCCTCGGCATCGACAAGCAGGAACGCGAGACCTCGTCCTACGATGTCCTGCGCGAAAGCGCCTCCATCGCCGAAGCGGCGATGCCGACCGCCGTGCCCAATCTCTCGATCATCCCCTCGACGCTGGATCTCCTCGGCCTCGAAATGGAGATCGCCGGGGCGACCGGCCGCGCCTATCGGCTGCGCGACGCGCTGCATTTCCACACCGAGGACGGGGCGCAGTTCGACTTCGTGCTGGTCGACTGCCCGCCCTCGCTCAATCTCCTGACCATCAACGCCATGGCGGCGGCGGACTCGATCCTGGTGCCGCTGCAATGCGAGTTCTTCGCGCTGGAGGGCCTCAGCCAGCTCCTGCAGACGGTGGAGCAGGTGCGCGACACGCTGAACCCGACGCTCGACCTGCACGGCATCGTCCTCACCATGTTCGACGGCCGCAACAATCTCGCCGCCCAGGTCGTCAACGACGTGCGGCAGGTGATGGGCGATCAGGTCTACGACACGGTGATCCCGCGCAATGTGCGGGTGTCGGAAGCCCCGTCCTTCGGCAAGCCGGCGATCCTCTACGACATGAAATGTTCCGGCAGCCAAGCCTATATCCGCCTCGCCTCGGAGGTCATCCAGCGCGAACGCCGGCTGGAGGTCGCATGAGACCCGCCGTCGCCTTCGCCCCCGCCCACGAGAAGCAGAACCGATGACCGAAGACAGATCGCGCCAGC
The DNA here is from genome assembly GCF_014642635.1 of Aureimonas endophytica. GTDB lineage: Bacteria > Pseudomonadota > Alphaproteobacteria > Rhizobiales > Rhizobiaceae > Plantimonas > Plantimonas endophytica. The sequence goes on along the minus strand of NZ_BMIQ01000004.1, from coordinate 63,430 downwards.
GGCTCGGCCGCGGCCTCGCCTCGCTGATCGGCGGCGACCGGCCTTCGCCGCTCCGCCCCGGACTTTCGCCGCTCGGCCCGGCCGCCTCGGCCGCGCCGGCGCCGGCCTCGGCACCGCAGGCGGAGCGCCATGTGGCGATCGACGCGCTCGGCCCCAATCCGCGCAATCCCCGCCGCAACTTCGACACGGGCGATCTCGAGGAACTGACCGCATCGATCCGGGCGCATGGCATCGTCCAGCCGATCCTGGTGCGGCCGATGCCGGGCGCGGAAGGCCGGTTCGAGATCGTCGCCGGCGAGCGGCGCTGGCGCGCGGCGAAGGCCGCCGCGCTGAAGGACGTGCCGATCGTCCTGCGCAGCCTCAGCGACCGCGAGTCGCTGGAAATCGCCATCATCGAGAACGTCCAGCGCTCCGACCTCAACGCCATCGAGGAGGCGGAAGCCTATCGGATGCTGATCGACGATCACGGCTATACCCAGGCCGATCTCGCCGATGCGCTCGGCAAGAGCCGCAGCCATGTCGCCAATATGCTGCGCCTCCTGAAGCTTCCCGAAACCGTGCGCCGCATGGTGACGGACGGCGCGCTGTCGGCCGGCCATGCCCGCACCGCCGTCACGATGGAGGACCCGGAAGGCTTCGCACGCCGCGTCGCCGAGCGTGGCCTCACGGTGCGCGAGGCGGAGGAACTGGCGCGGCGCGAGCAGGGCATCGAGGAGCCGCGCGAGCGCAAGGCGCCGCAGACGCGGGAAAGCGCCCGAGCGCCGGAACGCACCGCCCCGCCCGCGCCGGCTCCCCTGCCGCCCGCCCCGGCACCGGCCACCCCGGCCGCGCTCGCCCCGCGCGATCCCGACACGGTGGCTCTGGAAACGATCCTGACGGCCCGGCTCGGCATGCCGGTCTCGATCGACCTGCCGGCCGAGGGCGGCCGCCTGTCGATCGGCTACGGCACGCTGGAGCGCCTGGACGAACTTTGCCGGCTTCTCCAGACCGCCGCCTCCCAGCTCAACGGCCCCCGCATCCGCTCGCTCTGAGATTTTTTTGGGCGCGGCCGGCGAGCCCCCTCCTTCTCCCGAGTCGGGAGAAGGTCCCGGCAGGGGGATGAGGGAAGGGCGGGCGCTGGCGTCTGCGTCCGGTAGTGGATGCGAGCGTCAGCGCCCCACGGCTCCCTCACCCGCCTGCCGGCACCCTCTCCCGTCTCGGGAGAGGGACGCGGTGGTGCCGCCTGCGCCCCTTCGCATCCGCCGTTCCTCATCTGCCAAGTGAAGGCGAGGCCGTCCCGCCGCCTTCTTCTCCCCTGCGGGGAGAAGTGCCGGCAGGCGATGAGGGGCCGGCGCAGCCGAGCGAGTTTTGGAGAGTCTCCACCGCCGCGTACCCCTCACCCGGCCCTTTGGGCCACCCTCTCCCCGCAGGGGAGAGGAAGGGCGCCCTTTCTTCTCCTAAGGTGCTTGCATCAACCGCTTCTCCGGCTCCGAATGAGGCGGAGGTCGCAAAGCTTCCTCCTTCTCCCGAGTCGGGAGAAGGTCGCGGCAGCGGGATGAGGGAATGACGGGTGCCAACGCCGTACGTCTCCCTCACCCGCCTGCCGGCACCCTCTCCCGTCTCGGGAGAGGGACGCGGTGGCGCTGTCCGCGCCCTCGCATCACTGCTTCCCTGCTGCCAAGCAGAGGCGCGGCCGTGCCACCGCCTTCTTCTCCCCAGCGGGGAGAAGTGCCGGCAGGCGATGAGGGGTCGGCGCAGCCGAGCGGCGGTTCGCTATTCTCCACCGCCGCGTGCCCCTCACCCGGCCGCTTCGCGTCCACCCTCTCCCCGCTGGGGAGAGGAAAGGCGCCCCTCCGCTGACGGGGAGCGGTGTCGCGGGCCGTCCCGATGGACTCGTATCGGCCGCCGTTCCGGTGCCAAGCAAAGTCGAGGCCGCAACGCTTCCTCCTTCTCCCGAGTCGGGAGAAGGTCCCGGCAGGGGGATGAGGGAAGGGCGGGCGCCGACGCCCTACGTCTCTCTCACCCGCCTGCCGGCACCCTCTCCCGGCTCGGGAGAGGGACGCGGTGGCATCCTTGCGGATCGCCGCGTCGGCCTCTCAGCCGCGTCCCGCGCCGCGCGAGCGCAGGCGGGCGGCTTCGACGGCGAGGCCGATGAGGAGGTCGGCGACGATGGCGGAGGCGAGGGGCGCTTCCTTGCGGGTGGCGAGGATCGCCGCCTCGATCCGGGCCAGCGCACGCGCCAATGCCTCCAGGGTCCAGGTGCCGAGCGCCGCCTCGAAGGCGGGCTTGCGCCGGAAGTTCGGGCGCCGCGCCTCGACCACGCGCGGTATGGAATCGTTGTGGCGCTCGACGCGCTCGCGCATCAGCTGGAGCGCCTGGAAATGGCGCAGCACCGCCTGCTGCAGGGCGAAGGGCGCGGTGCCGGCCGAGGCGAGACGTTCGAGAAGTTCGGGCAGGCGCTTCACCTCGCCGCTCGCGGCGGCATCCACCGCCTCGTCGACGGTCTCGGACGAGACGTCGCCGACCACCGCCTCGACATCGGCGAGGCTCACCTCCGTCTGGCCGAGGCAGTAGAGCGCGAGCTTGCGCACCTCGCCGCGCGAGGCGAGGCGGTTGGCGCCGAGCCGCTCGCGCAGCGCTTCGCGCGCCTCGCGGCCGATCTTCAGGGACGCGGCCTGCATCTCGGCATCGATCATGCCGTCGAGCGCCCGGCCCTCGTCGGGATAGCAGGGCAGGGCCATCGCCGCCCGCGCCTTCTCGACGGCGGCGCGCAGCGGCGAGGACGGCTTGAGATCGCCGGCCTCGATCACCACCGTCACCTCCGGCGGCGGCTGGGCGCCGAGCTCGGCCAGCGCCCCGGCGAGTGCTCGATAGGTGCCGCCGCCGGCGCCTCGAATGCGCACCAGCCGCCGGCCGCCGAACATCGAGACGGTGCGGGCTTCGTCGAACAGCCGGCCGGCATCCTTCTCCACCTCGTCGGCGGAGAGCGTCACCGCCGAGAAGGGATCGCCGAGATCGGCGCCGGACAGCGCCGCCACGCGCGCCGCGCGCTCGGCGACGAGGCCGCTATCCGGCCCGTAGAGGAGAACGACCGGAAAGCTCGTATCGGGGCGGGACAGGAAGGCCTCGACCTCGCCCGCCTTGCGCTGCGCCATGGCGGATCAGGACTTGCCCTGCGGCACCGAGGCGGCGAGCGTCGGCAGGTCCTTGCGGATGGCGGAAAGCACGACGAGGCGCATCTGCTCGGCCACTTCCTTGCCGGCCCGCTCCTGCGCGTCGCGATAGGCGCGCGTCGCGGCGAAGAGCTGGCGGTTGCGGTCGAAGGGCGCGTCGGCGAAGCGCGTACCGGTGGCGATCACCTTCGTGTCCGTCGTGCGCGTCACCGTGTAGTTCACCGTCAGCTTATAGATGCTCGCCGCCGGAATGCCCGAGTCCTGCTGGATGGAGACGACATTCTCCTGGCCGAGCGCGGTGAAGGCGATCCGGTAGAGCGGCGCGATCGGCGTCTCGCCGCCGTTGAAGCCGAAGAGCAGCGCGTTGCGCACGATCTGCGAGGTGCGGTCGCCGACCGGGGCGACGTCGACCCGCCCCTTCAGCTCGGCGAGCCCGGGCGCGCCGGCCGGCATCGAGGCGGTGCCATAGAGCGGATGCACGGTGCAGGCGGAGAGACCGAGGCCGAGACCGGCGAGAAGGCCGAGCGCCAGGGCGCGTCGGCGGAACCGGCGGCGATCAGAGAACGACATTCACGATCCTTCCCGGCACCACCACGATCCGCTTCGGGCTTTGACCCTCGAGCGACGTCTTGACGAAGTCCAGCGCCATCACGGCCGCTTCGATCTCAGCTTTGCCGGCCTTGGCGGGGACCGTCAAGTCGCCGCGCTTCTTGCCGTTGATCTGCACCGGCAGGGTGAGTTCGTCGTCGACGAGCAGCGCCGGTTCGGCCACCGGCCAGGGCGCGGCGGCGGCGAGACCGGCCTCGCCGAGCGCTTCCCAGCAGGCTTCCGCCAGATGCGGCATCATCGGCGCGACGAGCCGCACCAGCATCGACAGCGCCTCGCGCGCCGCGGCCGCCACCGGCGCGGAGGCCGGGAAGCCGGCCTCGCCGAAGGCCTGGCCGAGCGCGTTGACGAGCTCGTAGAGCCGGGCCACCGCCTTGTTGAAGGCGAGGCGCTCGATATCGTCGGAGACGCCGGCGACCGTCTTGTGGGCGAGCCGGCGCAGGGCATTGGCCGCCGCGTCGTCGCTCTGCGCCGCGGCGCCCGCCTCGGCGAGCTTCGGCGCGGCTTCCGCCACGAGACGCCAGACGCGCTGGACGAAGCGATGCGCGCCCTCGGCGCCGGCCTCCGTCCAGATCACGTCGCGCTCCGGCGGCGAGTCGGACAGGACGAACCAGCGGGCGGTGTCGGCGCCGTAGGAGGCGATGATGTCGTCCGGGTCGACCACGTTCTTCTTCGACTTCGACATCTTCTCGATCGCGCCGATCTCGACCGGCGACTCGTCCGACAGGCGCACGGCATGGCGCCCGGCGCCCTCGCCGAGGATCTTCACCTCGGAGGGCTCGACCCACTGGCCGTTCTGCCGATAGGTCTCGTGCACGACCATGCCTTGCGTGAAGAGGCCCTTGAAGGGCTCGTCGATGGCGAGATGGCCGGTGTCGCGCATCGCCCGCATGAAGAAGCGCGAATAGAGAAGATGCAGGATCGCGTGCTCGATGCCGCCGATATACTGGTCGACCGGCAGCCAGGCATCGGCGACGGCCGGCACGGTCGGCTCTTCGGCGCGCGGGCTGGTGAAGCGCGCGAAATACCAGGACGAGTCGACGAAGGTGTCCATCGTGTCCGTCTCGCGCAGCGCCGGACCGCCGCAATGCGGGCAGGTCGCCTGCCGCCAGGTCGGATGCCGGTCGAGCGGATTGCCCGGCTTGTCGAACTCGATGTCGTCCGGCAGCTTCACCGGCAGGTTCTCGCGCGCTTCCGGCACGGTGCCGCAGCTCTCGCAATGCAGCACCGGGATCGGGCAGCCCCAATAGCGCTGGCGCGAGACGCCCCAGTCGCGCAGGCGGAAGTTCACCTTGCGCTCCGCCTGCGGCGCATTGCCGAGAGGCGTCGCCTCCAGCCGGGCGGCGACCTCCTCGAAGGCGGCCTTCGGCGTCAGCCCGTCGAGGAAGCGCGAATTGATCATCGAGCCGTCGCCGTCGAAGGCGACCGTGTCGATGGCGAGGTCGGCCGGGCTCATGCCTTCCGGCAGCACGACCGGCGTCACCGGCAGCTCGTATTTGCGGGCGAAGTCGAGATCGCGCTGGTCATGGGCCGGGCAGCCGAAGATCGCGCCGGTGCCGTAGTCCATCAGCACGAAATTGGCGACATAGACCGGCAGCGTCCAGGTCGGATCGAAGGGATGGACGGCATGGAGCCCGGTGAAGCAGCCGCGCTTCTCCGCCGTCTCGATCTCGGCCGCCGAGGTGCCGGAGCGCTTCGTCTCCTCGGCGAAGGCGGCGACGTCCGGATTGGTCGCGGCGACGGCCTTCGCCAGCGGATGGTCGGCGGCGATCGCCAGGAAGGAGGCGCCGAACAGCGTGTCCGGCCGCGTCGTGAACACGGTCAGTTCGGAAAAGCCCTCCGGCGCGCCGGCCGGATCGAGCGCCCAGCGCAGCGCCAGACCTTCGGAGCGGCCGATCCAGTTCTTCTGCATCAGCCGCACCTTGTCCGGCCACTCGTTCAGGCGATCGAGAGCGGCGAGCAGGTCCTCGGCATAGTCGGTGATGCGGAAGAACCATTGCGTCAGCTCGCGCTGCTCGACCAGCGCGCCCGAGCGCCAGCCGCGCCCGTCGATCACCTGCTCGTTGGCCAGCACGGTCTGGTCCACCGGGTCCCAGTTGACCTTGGCGCTGCGGCGATAGGCGAGGCCCTTGTCCAGCATGTCGAGGAAGAGCATCTGCTGGCGGTGGTAGTATTCGACGTCGCAGGTCGCGAATTCGCGGCTCCAGTCGAGCGACAGGCCCATGGATTTCAGCTGCCGCTTCATCGCCGCGATATTGGCATAGGTCCATTCGCGCGGATGGACCTTGTTCTGCATCGCCGCGTTCTCGGCCGGCATGCCGAAGGCGTCCCAGCCCATCGGGTGCAGGACGTCGAAGCCCTTGGCGCGCTTGTAGCGGGCGACGACATCGCCGAGCGTGTAGTTGCGCACATGGCCCATATGGATGCGCCCCGACGGATAGGGGAACATTTCCAGGACGTAATAGGTCTCGCCCGCGCCGTCCCCCTTAGTCTCGAAGAGCCGGGCCTCTTCCCAGGCCTTCTGCCAGCGGGGCTCGCTTTCGCGCGGATTGTAACGTTCGACGGACATGCGTTCGGCTTCGGACGGAGTGGAAGTGTAAGTCAATATTGATTGACTGCCGTTCAGCACGTCGCAGCCAGCGAGGCAAGGGCAAGGATCGGCAGGTAGGGACCATAGATCGGATTCGAGGGCGCAAGCAGAGCGCATCGGGCCAGCGATGCCGCCGGGGAGGATGGGCCGCCCCGGCCATGGCGAAGGCCTCGCCCTCGAAGAGGAGGTGATGCGATGTGGTTCCTACCGCTGACCGTCACGCTTGAGGTGAAGAAGACCCGGAACGGCTGGCAGGCCACGTTCCGGGTCTCGATCATGCTTTAAGCAAAAGGGCGGCGGCGCGAGCCGCCGTCCACTCCGCTCCCACAAGATAAGGCATTTCCGATGCGATTTGAAGGAGCAGGCCTGGCACAAGGCCGCCTCTTTCGCCGCTGGTCGCAAAATCCATGCCGCTCTGGAGGTCAATGTCGGCTGGCAAGGGTCGGCACGAACGGGTAGGGAGCGGCGGATCGGATTCGGGGGCGCAAGCAGAGCGCATCGGGCCAGCGATGCCGCCGGGGAGGATGGGCCACCCCGGCCTTGGCGAAGGCCTCGTCCTCGAAGGGAGTGATGACGATGTGGTTCTTGCCGCTCAGCATCACGCTTGAAGTCAAGAAGACCCGGAGCGGCTGGCAGGCCTCGCTCCGGGTCCACTTCTTCTAGCGCAAGGGATGTCGGCCAAAAGGTCGGCATCCACTCCCGCAAGATAAGCCGTTTCGGACCGGAATCAAAGGACCGCCCCATGAGCGCCGTCGACCGTCTCGCCTATGTCCGCCGCATGATCGCGAAAGCCGAGGCCGAGCATGGCCGGCCGGCCGGCTCCGTGACGCTCGTCGCCGTGTCGAAGACCTACGAGGCGGAGGCGATCCTGCCGGTGCTGGAGAGCGGCCAGCGCGTCTTCGGCGAGAACAAGGTGCAGGAGGCCAAGGCGAAATGGCCGGCGCTGCGCGAGCGCTTTCCCGAACTCGAACTGCATCTCATCGGCCCGCTCCAGTCCAACAAGACGGCCGAGGCGGTGGCGCTGTTCGACGTGATCGAGACGGTCGACCGCGAGAAGATCGCCCGCGAGATCGCCAAGGAGATCGCACGCCAGGGCCGCGCGCCGCGTCTCTACGTGCAGGTGAATACGGGGGAGGAGGAGCAGAAGGCCGGGATCGCGCCCGGCGAGGCGGTCGCCTTCGTGGCGCGCTGCCGAACGGAATTCGGCCTCGCCATCGAGGGGCTGATGTGCATTCCGCCGGCCGAGGAGGCGCCGGGGCCGCATTTCGCGCTGCTGGAGCAGCTGGCGAGGGAGGCCGGCCTGTCCCGGCTCTCCATGGGCATGTCGGGCGATTACGAGACGGCGATCGGCTTCGGGGCGACCGCCGTCCGGGTGGGCTCCGCCATCTTCGGAGCCCGCGACTACGGCTGAGTCTCAGAGCTGGCGGGCGCGGCGCTTCTTGCGGAAGTCGAGGACCAGCCAGATCGCGCCGGCGACGAGCGCCAGGACGATGACCGCGTCGGCGACGTGGAAGGCGGTCTTCAGCGCCGGGCTGTCGTGCCAGTTCTCGCCCAGGCGCTGGCCGATATAGGCGAGGGCATAGCACCAGATCAGCGAGCCGACGAAGGTGAAGAGGTGGAAGGTCCAGAGATTCATCCGCGCGATGCCGGCCGGCAGCGCGATGAAGGTGCGGACCACCGGCAGCAGCCGGCCGACGAACATCGCCCAGGCGCCGTATTTGTTGAAGAACCAGTCGGCGAGCTGCAGCTCGCGCTTGCCGAAGACGGAATGCTGGCTCCAGCGCTCGGCCAGCGGCCGGCCGCCCTTGGCGCCGATCATATAGGCGACATGCGAGCCGATATTGCAGCCGATCGCCCCGGCGAGCGCGACGCCCCAGAGCTCGAACCGGCCGGTCGAGACGAGATAGCCGGCGAAGGGCATGATGATCTCGGACGGGATCGGGATGCAGGCCGATTCCAGCGCCATCAGCAGCGCGACGCCGGCGAGGCCGCCGGCCGAGATCAGGCCGAGCACGGCCGCGACGAGAGGGGCGATCAGGGTTTCCATGGGCAAGAAAGCTCGGTGGAGAGGGAGAAAAAGCCGGGCAGGCCCGGGGTCCGGGCGCAGACGAATGCTTTCGCCGGCATATATCGAACGACGAAACGGCGCCAGCGCCGGCCGGACACGATGCGCCGCGCATCCTCTCCGCGCCCGCCGCCCGCCGCCATCCTCGTCCATCGGAAGGCGCGTCCTTGTCCCTCGAAGTCCCGCTCCCTTCCCGGCCCGATCCCGCGCGGACGGAGGACGCCCGGCGCAAGCGCCTCGCGCTCGACACCGTCCTCGTCACCGGCATCGTGCTCGCCATGCTGGTTCTGGCGCTCGTCGTCTATGCCGCCGCGCCCGCCTTCCTCATCGTCTTCGCCAGCCTCCTCGTCGCCGCGATCTTCTGCGGCATCGCGCGTCTGCCGCAACGGCTCGGCCTGCCGCGTGGCGTCGCGCTGCTTCTCGTCTATCTCCTGGTCTTCGCGGCGCTTCTCGCCCCGCTCGCCTGGGGCGGCGTCAGCCTGGCGCAGCAGTTCAACGATCTTCTCGCGGCGGTGCGCCAGCAGGCGGAAGGCGTGCTGCGGACCCTGTCGCAATCGGGCCTGCCGCTCGGCGACGAGAAGACGCTCGGCGATCTCCAGCAGTTCCTGCCCAATCCTTCCGGCGTCTTCTCCTCGGCGGGCCGGGCGGTGCTCGGCGCGCTGGGCGGCCTCGGCAATCTCTTCGTCGTCCTTTTCCTCGCGATCTTCATCTCCTGGCAGCCCGGCCTCTATCGCGACGGCCTCGTCTCGCTCCTGCCGAAGACCAAGCGGGCGCGCGTCGCCGAGGTGCTCGGCAAGAGCGCCCATTCGCTGATCATGTGGGTGGCGGGCGACGCGATCTCGATGGCGACGATCTTCGCCGTGTCCTGGATCGGCCTCGCGCTGATCGGCATCAACAACGCCTTCCTGCTCGCGCTTCAGGCCGGCCTTCTCGCCTTCGTGCCGACCATCGGGCCCTTCGTCGCGGGCGTCGTCATCGTGCTGGCGGGTCTCGCGCAGGGGCCGCAGATGGCTCTGTGGGCGCTCGGCGTCTATCTCCTCATCCAGGGCGTCGAGAGCAATGTCGCCCAGCCCATCGCCCAGCGCATGACCTCGGCCCTGCCGCCGGCCCTGACGCTCAGCGTCCAGATCGTCTTCGGCATTCTCTTCGGGCTTCTCGGCTTCGTCCTCGCGGTGCCGATGGTGGCCGTCATCGTGACCCTGGTCCGCGAACTCTATATCGACGACGTCCTCGGCGGACCGGTGGAGGAAAAGGTGGGCTGATCCCCCGCCGCTCCGTCTGGACCACCGGCTGGAGCGGTTCTAGAAGGTGATACGAAGCCGGCTCGGGAATCCGGCGACAGGGGAGGTGGCAGGATGGCCGAGACGATCGCGGTCAAGGATGCGTGGGCGGCGGGCGCCTCGCTGAGCGATGCGGACTATCGCGCCTGGTACGAGGAGAGCGTGACCGATCCGGAAGGCTTCTGGGGCCGCCATGCCGGCCGTCTCGACTGGGTGACGCCCTTCACCAAGGTGAAGAACACTTCCTTCGCGCCCGGCAACGTCTCGATCAAATGGTTCGAGGACGGCGTCCTCAACGCCTCCGCCAACTGCCTCGACCGGCATGCCGCTAAGGATGGCGGGCGCACCGCCATCATCTTCGAGGGCGACGATCCGGGCGAATCGCGCCGCATCTCCTATGCGGAGGTCCTGGAGGAGGTCTGCCGCATGGCGAACGTCCTGAAGGCGGAGGGCGTGAGGAAGGGCGACCGCGTCACGATCTATCTGCCGATGATCCCGGAAGCGGCCTATGCGATGCTGGCCTGCGCCCGGATCGGCGCCGTCCATTCCGTCGTCTTCGGCGGCTTCTCGCCGGATTCGCTCGCCGGGCGCCTCGTCGATGCCACCTCCGGCTTCGTGATCACCGCCGACGAGGGCGTGCGCGGCGGACGCAAGGTGCCGCTGAAGGCCAATGTCGACAAGGCGATCGCCATCGCCGAAAAGGGCGGCCAGAAGGTCGGCAAGGTGCTGATGGTGCGCCGCACCGGCGGAGACGTCGCCGTCGAGCCGGGCCGCGATCTCTGGTGGCACGAGCGGCGCGAGGCGGTGGCCCCGACCTGCGCGCCGGAGCCGATGGGCGCCGAGGACCCACTCTTCATCCTCTACACCTCCGGCTCGACCGGCAAGCCGAAGGGCGTGCTGCACACGACCGGCGGCTATCTCCTCTATGCCGCGATGACCCATGCCCATGTCTTCGACTACCGGCCGGGCGAGGTCTATTGGTGCACGGCCGATGTCGGCTGGGTGACGGGCCACAGCTATATCGTCTATGGCCCGCTCGCCAACGGCGCGACGACGCTGATGTTCGAGGGCGTACCGACCTATCCAGATGCCGGCCGGCTGTGGCAGGTGGTCGACAAGCATCAGGTGAACATCTTCTACACCGCCCCGACCGCGATCCGCGCGCTGATGGGCGCGGGCGACGAGCCGGTGACGCGCGCCTCGCGCCGCTCGCTGCGCGTGCTCGGCACGGTGGGCGAGCCGATCAACCCGGAAGCCTGGCTCTGGTACTATCGCGTCGTCGGCGAGGAGCGCTGCCCGATCGTCGACACCTGGTGGCAGACGGAGACCGGCGGCATCCTGATCACGCCGCTGCCGGGCGCGACGGCGCTGAAGCCCGGCTCCGCGACGCGGCCCTTCTTCGGCGTCAGGCCGGAACTGGTCGATGGCGAGGGCAAGCCGCTGGACGGCGCCGCCGAGGGCAATCTCTGCATCGCCGATTCCTGGCCGGGCCAGATGCGCACGGTCTACGGCGATCACGAGCGCTTCGAGCAGACCTATTTCTCGACCTACAAGGGCAAGTACTTCACCGGCGACGGGGCGCGGCGCGACGGCGACGGCTATTGGTGGATCACCGGCCGCGTCGACGACGTCCTGAACGTCTCCGGCCACCGCATGGGCACGGCCGAGATCGAATCCGCCCTCGTCTCGCATCCGAAGGTCTCGGAAGCGGCCGTCGTCGGCTATCCGCACGACGTGAAGGGGCAGGGCATCTATTGCTACGTCACGCTGATGAAGGGCGAGGAGGGCACGGAGGAGCTGCGGCGCGAGCTGGTGCTGCATGTGCGCGGCGAGATCGGCCCCTTCGCGGCGCCGGACAAGATCCAGTTCGCCCCCGGCCTGCCGAAGACGCGCTCCGGCAAGATCATGCGCCGCATCCTGCGCAAGATCGCCGAGGACGAGCCGGGCGCGCTCGGCGACACTTCGACGCTGGCCGAGCCGGCGGTGGTCGAGGATCTCGTGGCGAACCGCCAGAACAAGCGCAAGGAGGGCGCCGCCGCCTGAGCGGGGCGGAACGGAAGCTGGCGCGAACCTGTCGTTTTTTTCGACAGCCCTCTTGTCCTGCCCGTTTTATCACCCCATACTCTTCTCGTGTTCAACGTAATGGAAGGAGGTGATCCAATGTCGAGTGATTTCCTGATGCCGGTTGGATCTGAGTATCCCGGTGTTTCGACGGAGCAGTCTCCTTCCAACGCCTAAGGATATGTCGATCCGGGGACGGTTCGTCTGATCCCGGCAACTCGGACAATCACGGGGCCGCTTCTGCGCAGGCAGAAGCGGCCTTTTGATTTCTATGTTTCTTCTTTCGCCGGCGCCTCGTGCCGGATCAGCGGCAAGAATGTCGCTGGGCCGGCCTCGTCCGCCGCCATGGTTCGGCGCAGCGCGAGCCAGGCGCTCGGCGAGGCGCCGGTGACGCGCGCGAATTCCCGGTTGAAGTTCGATTTCGTGTTGAAGCCGCTTTCCAGCATCGCGGCCGTCACGCCGTGCCCGGCGCCGAGGAGATGGCAGGCCCGGCGAATGCGGTGGCCATTCACATGGCGCGAGACGTTGTCGCCGGTCACCCGGTTGATCGCCGCCGAAAGCGCCTTGGCCGGCACGCCCAGCCGGCGCGCCAGACGGGCGAGCGTCAGATCGGGATCGAGAAACAGGGCGTGATCGGCGAGGAGCGCGTCGAGCCGGGCGACGAGCGCGATCTCGTCCGGCGAGGGCGGCTCGCGCTCGAGCCTCGTCGCGTCCGCCGCCGCCACGGCGGCTCGTGGCCCGCCCTCCTCGTTCGGTTCCGGCGGCGCGAGTTCGGGCGACAGGCTGAGACCGCCGATCGCGAGCAGCGCCAGCGAGGAGGTGCCGCTGACGATGAAGGGCCGCAGCCAGCCCGCGCCGAAGAGGAAGGCGGCCGCGATGGCGAGGTCGCTGACGGCGGACAGAAGAAGCGCCGCCGCGATCGCCCGCCAGATCCAGCGCGGCCAGTCCCCGGCTTCGAGCCGGGCCATGGGCAGGCCGTCGCCATTCCTCCGCAGGCTGCGCAGGATCGCGATGCCATAGGCGAGGAACAACCCGGGAACGACGAGATCGAGAAGGACCGGGGCGGCGAGCGTCACCGCGAGCGTCACGAGCGGGGCCGCCAGATGCGGGACATCACGATCGAAGCGGAAGGGACGGAGGCTGGTCGCGCCGAAGGCGAGAAAGGCGAGCGGCGGCAGGAAACTCGCCGTGACGGGCCGGAGGGCCGCGAGCAAAGGCAGCCGCAATTCGAGCGCGACGACGAAGCCTTGGAGGATGCAGGCGAGGATCAGCGCCAGGACCGGCCAGGCCCAGCGCCCGCCGCGCAGGATGCGATGCAGCAGCATATAGGCGAGGGCGAGGGAGACGACGAGCGAGATCGGCAGGGCGAACATCGGAAAGCCTTGGAACGTCGCCCCTCATAGCCCTCGAACGGGTTCGGCTTCGACCTGGAACCGGTTCGAGGACGCGAAAATCCGCGCCTTCCCATGGGGTCGGACCGGCCGGCCGCTTCCGGGCCGGTCGTTTCACGGACCCTTTCGATGCCGAAGCTCTTCCTGTCGCTCCTCTCCCTCCTGGCGCTCGCCGTCCTTGCCCGGGTCGCCATCGCCGAGCCGCTGGCCGGCTACGACCGCTTCACCGTGCCGGCGCCGCATCGCGCCGGCCTCGTCGCCGCCTCGCTCTGGTATCCGGCCGGCACGCCCACCTATCGCGGCCTCGTCGGCGACAATCCGGTCTTCCAGGGCACGGAGGCGATGATCGGCGCCGGGATCGCGCCCGGCCGGCACCCGCTCGTCCTTCTGTCGCACGGCTCCGGCGGCAACATGGACGGTCTCGGCTGGCTGTCGTCGCGCCTCGCGGCGCGGGGCGCGATCGTCCTCGCCGTCAACCATCCGGGCAGCACCTCCGGCGATTCCTCGCCGCGCCGCTCGCTCGAATTCGGGGACAGGGCGCGGGATCTGTCGCGGGCCCTCGACACGCTCCTTGCCAATCCGGCCTTCTCGCCCTTCATCGACCCATCCCGCATTACCGCGCTCGGCTTCTCGCTCGGCGGCGTGACGGCGCTGAACCTTGCCGGCGCCCGGTTCGACCCCGCGCTCTATCGCGACTATTGCGCCCGGAACGCCGACCAGGGCGACTGCGTGTTCTTCGCCAAGGGCGGCGTCGATTTCGCGCATCTGCCGGAGGATTTCGCGGCGGATGCGCGCGACCCGCGCGTGACGAGCCTCGTCGCCATCGATCCCGGCGCCACGCATGCGCTGACGACGGCCAGCCTCGCCGCGATGACGCTGCCGACCCTTTTCGTCAATCTCGGCGGAGCGGAGCGCTGGAAGAGCATCGACGTCTCGGCCGCCGGCAGCGATCTCGTCCATCGCCTGCCGCAGGCGCGCTATGTCGTGGTCGAGCCGGCGATCCATTTCACCATGCTCGGGCTCTGCAAGCCGGAGGCCCACGATCTTCTCCTTGCCGAGCATGACGATCCGGTCTGCGACGATCCGGCGGGGGCTGACCGGGCGAAGGCCCATGCCAAGATCGCCGAGGCGGTCCTCGCCTTTCTTGGTCTCTGACGGCGCGCCGCCGGCCCGTTTCGCGACGGGCCGGCGGCCACGGCAGTCGGGCCGGTTCGGGCCGCATTCCGTAGAGATTTTCGTGTCCACCCATCGAGGCGCGGAACAGGTCGGTGCATCATGCCTAGTATTCATGATGAACGAACGTTAAACGCCGTTCGATCCCCCATTTACTTTACGAAACGTAAAGCCGACGGCAAAGGTTCATCCATGGCCGCTTCGATGAGGCCGGGGGATAGTCTTCGATGGAACGGACGAGGATCCGCACTATCGAATAAAATATTAGACATAAGAAAAGAACGATTGGGGGAAACGACATGACCACTTTCACGACCACCTCGCCGACCTCGCAGGGCGCGCTGCCGACCGGCGTCACCGAAATCGGCGGCGTCGTCCTCGACCTCGTGGGCCTCAACGGCGTGCGCATCGTCAGCCAGCTTTCGGCGGCGAGCCTCTACAACGGCTATAGCGTCGCGAACACGACGATCGGCACCCAGACCGGCTTCAGCGACACGACCCTCGCGGCGCTGGGCGGCGGTCTGAAGGAAGCGGCCGTGCGCATCACCCTCTACGACGGCGACACCGCCGCCGGCAATTTCGACTTCCATCAGAACAGGCTGACGCTCAACGGCGTCGACTTCGGCGACTTCAGCGACGTCCAGACCCAGATCACGACCAATGACGGCAAGACGAGCTCGGCGACGCAGAACGGCTTTCCCAACGACCGGCTGGCGACCGGCTGGTTCGCCTCCAGCGACAGCGCCCTGCTCAAGCAGTTCTACGACTCGCTGGTGAGCCACAAGGCCGTCGCCTTCGCGCTCACCGATGTCGATCCGACCGACAACCTCCTCGACTTCACCCGCGGCGTCGCCGGCAGCCTCGTCGATATCGGCAAGCCGCCCGTACCGGTGAACCAGGCGCCGGTGATCGAGCACCACAGCCTGTCGCCGGTGCTCGGCGCCTGCGACACCCATGCGACGATC
Source organism: Aureimonas endophytica (assembly GCF_014642635.1). GTDB lineage: Bacteria > Pseudomonadota > Alphaproteobacteria > Rhizobiales > Rhizobiaceae > Plantimonas > Plantimonas endophytica. The sequence continues at coordinate 48,147 of NZ_BMIQ01000004.1, read as the reverse complement.
GGCGCCGACGACCTGCACGCCACCGATGCCGAGGGCGCCGCGCTCACCTATACGATCACCGGCGCGTCCATCGGCACGCTCCTCGTCAACGGCGACATCGCCGGCGTCGGCACCAGCTTCACCCAGGCCGATATCGATGCCGGCCGCGTGACGCTCTTCGGCGGCGCGGTCCTGCCGGGCAGCGCGGTGGCGACGCCGAACGGCGCGATCTCCGGCGCCGGCATCAGCTTCGCCGACAGCTTCCACTTCTCGGTCTCGGACGGCGTCAACAAGGTGGCCGGCACGTTCGACGCCGCCTATGCCGGCTATGACAGCGTGCAGACCAGCGCCCAGTGGGGCGGCTATTGGGGCGGCAGCGGCAAGGACTTCATGCTCGGCACCGACGGCGCCGACACCATGTCCGGCGGCGAGGGCTGCGACACGCTGATCGGCAATGGCGGCGACGACAATCTCAACGGCCAGGGCGGCAACAACCGCATCTTCGGCGGCGAGGGCCGCGACACGCTGACCGGCGACAATGGCGACGATCTCCTCGACGGCGGCAATGGCGACGACCAGCTGCATGCCAATGGCGGCAACAACACGCTGTTCGGTGGGGCGGGCAACGACCGCATCACCGCCGGCGAGGGCAACGATCTCGCCTTCGGCGGCGACGGCGACGACCAGATCGACGTCAATGGCGGCAACAACCGGGTGAATGGCGGGGCGGGCAACGACCGCATCACCACCGGCAACGGCAACGACACGATCGTGGCCGGCGCGGGCGACGACGTGGTCTATGCCAATGGCGGCAGCAACAAGATCCAGCTCGGCGGCATTTCCGGCGCGGTCTCGGACGGCAACGACCAGTTCTGGACCGGCAACGGCGCCGATAAGTTCGCCCTCTTCCTCGACGATCGCGACGGCAAGGCCGCCGGCTTCGGCCACGACACGATCAACGGCTTCCGCATCGCCGAGGGCGACCAGCTTCTCGCCTTCAACCCGGCCAAGGGCTTCTGGGACGACAAGGCCAATCTCGCCTCGCTGGCCGATAGCGGCTTCGTCTCCGGCGCGCGCTCGGCCGATGGCGGCGACCTGACGCTGACCTTCGCCAAGGGCCAGGCGGCGGAATCCTCGGTCACGCTGAAATGGTTCTTCTGGGACAACGGCCAGTTCCTGACCGACGGCGAGCGCCAGACCGGCTTCGGCCAGTCGATCGCCACCGACAAACTGGTCGGTATCCTGGAAGACGTCATCCAGGACGGCGGCACGGTCGGCGTTTCCGGCACGGACTTCGTCGCCAAGGGCCTGAACTACGTGGCGGGCGACTTCCACCTCTGAGCCTTCGGTCCGCAGATGAAAGGGGCCGTCCCGGCAGCGCCGGGGCGGCCCTTTCAGCATGGCGGCCCGGAGGCCGCGATCCAGGCGAGAGCATGCCGGAGAACCGGATCGCGGCCCTCGCGAATATCCTCGGCGGTCGGCGAAAGGGTCTCGTCCGGTTCGAGGCCGACGCCTTCGAAGGCCGCGCCGTCCGGCCGGAACTGGCGCTTGGCGCCGACCCGGAAGCGCAGGCCGTCGCCGAGATCCATGTGATAGGGCTGGCCGCTGCTGGCGGCCGTCGCCTCGCCGAAGAGCCGCGCCCGGCCATTGTCCCGGAACGGCACGATGAAATCCTCGGCCGCCGAAAAGGTGCCGCCGTCCTGCAGGATCGCCAGCGGCCCGGCGAAGGCGTCCGGCGCCGGTTCGTGCCAGGCGGCCGGCTAGCCGAGGCGGGCGGCAAGGCCGCCCTGCGCCCGGTCCAGCGCCACATGCATCGGCGTCTCCTCCCGCCAGAAGCGATAGGGGCGGGGCATCAGCGCTCTGACCAGCGCTTGCGGCGTGTCGCCACCGCCATTGCCGCGCAGATCGAGAACGAGCGCGCAGTCCGCCGGCAGGTCCCGCACCAGACGCAAGGCGGCGGCCTCGTCCTCCGGCCGCTCGAAGCCGGGCAGGCGCAGGAGAAAGACCTTATCCCTCTCCAGCCAGCGGCCCGCCGGTTCGAGGCCCGTCTCCAGCGCCGCGACGCCGCGCGTGACGACGGCTTCGCCGCCCCCGGCGAAGGCAAGATGGAAGCGCTCCGGCAGAAGGATGGGCCGGGCGAAGAGCATCCGGGACTTCGTCCGCGCATGGGATGCGGCGATGAAGGGCGCGGCCTCGGCGAGCACGTCGTCGAGCGGCCGCCCGTCCAGCGTTTCCAGCACGGTGCCGGGCGGCAGCGCGGCATGGGCGGAGGCGGTGACGACCCAGCCTTCGGCGAGGCGCCGCGCCCGGAACCCGCAGGGCGCCCCGCGCAGCCGCCAGAGTTCGGCGTCGAAGAAATCCGTATGGCCGTTGCCGAGGCCGGCGAGAAGGCGCATCGTCGCGAGGCTGAAGGCGAAGCGGCCGGGCGCCGCCAAGGCCGCGTCGAGATAGGCGCGGAACGTTTCCGGCCAGTCGAAGCCGGGCAGGGCGTCCCAATGGGCGAAATTCGCCTCGGCCGTGGCGAAGATGCGCCGCGACGAAGGCGCGCCGCGCGACCGGCAGGTCGTCCATGCCTCTTTCCTTCAATCGCGCTCCCGCCAGCCGATAGGCCGGCCGCCTTGCGTCACCACCCGGTTCCAAAAGGCGCCACGATTCGCGTCGGAGGCAAGGTCCTCCGATCCTGGAGCGAGATCGACGGCATGTGATAGTCTGGCTCGGCGACGGGAGTGCCCCATGAAAGTTCCTGAACAGGCGAGAGTGTCGGCCGAGACGTTTCTGGAATGGATCGTCGATCAGGACGGTCGCTTCGAGCTGGTCGGCGGCCATGTCGTCGAGATGATGGCCGGGGCCAAGCAGGGGCACAATGTCGTCGTGAGCAATATCGTCATGGCCCTCGGACCGCAGGCCAAGCGCGGCGGCTGCCGGACGACGTCCAGCGACACGGCCGTGCAGACGGGCAGGGACGCCATCCGCTTTCCGGACGTCGTCGTCGATTGCGGGCCGCCCGATCCGTCGGCCCTGGTGGCGGCAAGCCCGACCCTCGTGATCGAGGTCTCCTCACCCGGGACGAGCCAGATCGACACGACCGACAAGCTGGACGAATATCAGCGGCACGCGACGATCCGGCTCATCCTGTTCGCAGAGCCCGACACAGTCTCGGTGAAGCTCTATCGGCGGAACATAGCCGGCGACTGGACGGCCGAACGATATGACGACCTCGAAGACGCGATCGATCTGCCGGAGATCGGAGCGGTCCTGTCGCTGCGGGATGTCTACGACACACTCTCGCCGCGTCAGAGACCCCGCCTGCAACTGATCGAAATGCCGAGCCGGCCGAAGGAAGGCTGATCGCCCCTTCGATCGCCGCATGCCATGCCGGCGGCGAATCCAGGCTCTTCCGGTCGATGGCGCTCCGGCCAGCCGATAGGGCGCGCGGCGCCTCGACTGGCGGGTCGAGCGTGCCGCAGGCGTCGCCGACGGAGACGGACAGGGACCTTCCGTTCCACGGGTTCGCGGCCCGCCTTCCGCCGCTCTCGCCGACGCGACGCTTTCACGAAGCCTGCGTCGGCGGATGCGCTCATCCTCGAAGTCCTTGACGCAGGGCGCCGGAGCCCTGTTTCAAGCACAATGCGGAAGCGCGCTTCCGTTCCGGCATTGTTTTCGCTCAGACGGAGCTCGCCTCGATGCGATCCGCCCTTCTTGCCCCCTTGGCGCTCGCGCTCGGCCTTCTTCCCAGCCTGGCGGGCGCCCAGGTGCCGGACTTCCCGCCGATCAACGACGGCCCGCCCTCCGGCTCGCCGCAGATGGACCCGGTCGAGACGGCGCCGGCGCCGGTGACGGCCGCGCCGGTCGACACGACCACGGCCACCACCCTGCCGCCGCCGCCGCCGGAACCCGGCGCGCCGCCCCCCGTCGCCAGCGGCTTGCCGCCGATCGACATCGACCGGATCATGGACCGGGTGAAGACCTGCTGGACGGCGATCCCGAAGACCTACGGCACGCCGGCCCAGGGCGGCTTCGCCCGGATCCGCCTGAAGCTTCAGTCCGACGGGCTTCTGGACGGCAAGCCGATGATCATCGACAAGCCGCTCGGACCGATCGGGGCGAAATTCGCCGAAAGCGCCGCCGGCGCCATCGAGCGCTGCCAGCCCTATCGCCTTCCCCCGGATCGCTATGCCGAATGGCGGCTGATCGAAATGCGCTTCGACACGATCGACCCCGAAAATCCGCCGCCGGCGCCTCCGCCGCCCCCGCCGGCCGGCGACGGCACGCTGGACGGCCTGCCGCCCGCCGCGACGCCGGCGCCCGGCACCGCCCTGCCGCCGGCGGATGGCGGCCTGCCGCAATAGGTCCTCAGCCGCGCTCCCCGGCCGGGGCGGCGCGATCCTCGCCGCCCGCGCACCAGTCGCGCCGCGCCTCGCCGCGATAGGGCGCGACGAGCCCTTCCGCCAGAAGACGGCGCGCGACGTCCGGCACCTCCGGCGCGGCGACGCTCGCCAGGACCCGGCCGAAATACTTGTCGCCGGCAATGGCGGTGAGCTGCACCTCGCCGCTGCCGATAAGAACCGTCAGCCGCTCGCGCGCCACTTCCGCCGCCGCCCGCTCGGCCGGGCAGCGGCCCTTCAGTTCCGGCGCGTCGATGCCGCGCAGCCGCACCGCCGTCCGCACCACCTGCTGCGGCCAGATCACCGCCTCCACCTCCACCGTGTCGCCGTCCCGCACCTTCAGGACGCGCGCGGCGACCGGCCCGGCCACGGTCGAGGCTTCGCTCGCGGCCGAAGCACAGGTGTCGCCCGATCCGAGAATGGCGAGAAGCGCCAGCAGCGGAGCAAGGATGAAACGGGCATGCGGCCCGTTGGACATGGAGGGCTCCGACGAGGATTGGAACTGGTGTAAGGAATATATTCTTATATCATGAGGCGGCAATCCCTTGCCGCGTCGCTTTCCATGGCTGGGATGCGAAGGCTTCCGAAGGTCATTCGCTGTGACGGTCGGCATCGCGACGGTGGCAGGAATGGCGAACCGCAACGCTGCGTGATCTCCCCTTCGAGGGAGAGATCAGGTCAGTCGCGGACGGTGGTGCCCGGCATCGCGGCGAAAGCTTAAGAGACGAGACCTCGACGCTAGGATTTCTCCTGAAAGAGATGAGCGCCAGCCCGAGGAGCGCGAACGAAAGCGGTCTGCCTTCGCCCTCATCCCAAACGACCGCCGACCGGCCGCCTGTCCTCAGAAGTCCGAGATGATGCCGTTCTTTTCCCAGTCGCCGAAGCGTGTCGGCTCCGGTCCGGCGCGGCCGTGGATTTCCGTCGGGCGTTCGGGCGCGGCGGCGGCGCGGCGGCGCGCCTCGGCTTCGGCGAGAGCCCGTTCGGCGGCCGGCGAGAGGACACGCGCCGGTTCTTGCGGCGCGCCGGCCTCGGTCTTCCCGGGCATTTGGTCGATCTCGTCACGCATGGCACTGGACATCGGCGCTCCGACGCGGAATTGCAAGCGGGACAGGCGCCGCAATCGGGAGAATCAGCACATGACGACGGCCAGCACGGAACCCTCCTTCCGCCAGAGCGCGGGGCATCGCCGCCATCTGGCCGAACTCGCCGACCGGCTCTTCGGCCTGTTCGAGACCGAAAGCCTCGATCCGGCCGGCGGCTTCTTCGCGCTCGACGCGGAGGGGCGCGCGGTGACGGGCGCGGCGGGCTGGCCGCGCGGCATTCACGAGGTGACGCGCATCGTCCACTGCTTCGCCATCGGCGAAAAGCTCGGCCGCCCGGCGGCGCGGCGCTTCGTCGAGCATGGGCTCGACTTCATCGAGACGCGGCATCGCGATCGCGAGGCGGGCGGCTGGTTCTGGAGCGTCGGCGAGACCGGCCCGGCCGACGCCACCAAGCAGGCCTATGGCCATGCCTTCGTCATGCTGGCCGCCGCGGGCGCCACCGTCTGCGGCCATGAAGCCGGTCCCCGCCTCCTCGCCGATGTCGATGCCGTGATCGACGCCCATTTCTGGGAGGAGGACTGGGGCGCGGTGATCGACGGCTTCGAGCGCGACTGGACGCCGCTCGGCCCCTATCGCGGCCAGAACGCCAACATGCACCTGACCGAGGCGCTGATGGCCGCCTTCGAGGCCAGCGGCAACCCGAAATTCCTGGAGCGCGCCGAGCGCATCGCCGGGCTCATCATCGAGCGCCATGCCGCCGGCCTCGCCTGGCGGGTGGCCGAGCATTTCAACGCCGACTGGACGCTCGACCGCGACTTCGCCGGCGACCGCATGTTCCGCCCGCCGGCGATGACGCCCGGCCATTGGCTGGAATGGGCGCGGCTCCTGCTCCAGCTCTGGATCGCCGGCGGCAAGCGGCACGACTGGATGGCGGAGGGCGCGGAGAAGCTCTTCGCCAACGCGGTGCGCTGGGGCTGGGACGAGACCCATGGCGGCTTCTTCTACACGACCGACTTCGAGAACAATCCGGCGATGCGCGAGAAGCTCTGGTGGCCGACGGCCGAGGCCATGGCGGCGGCGCATTTCCTGGCCGAGCACCGGCCGAGCGCCTTTCACGAGGAATGGTATCGCCGCTCCTTCGAGTTCATCGACCGGCACTTCATCGACCATCGCCATGGCGGCTGGCGGCCGGAACTCTCCGAGGATCTGCGGCCGCAGGCCGAGCTCTTCCACGGCGTGCCGGACATCTACCACTCGCTGCAGGCGCTCCTGATCCCGCTCTTCCCGGCGACCGGCAGCCTGACGCAGGTGGCCAGGCCCCTCGGCGACGCGCGTTGAACGGGCGGGGCGCGCATCCCATTTCACGTGAAACATCGTCCTCACGCGAAGAAGGATCAGGCCCGCCCCATGAATAGAATGAAGACGGCCATGCTGATCGCGGTGATGACCGCGCTCTTCATGGGACTGGGTTATCTCGTCGGCGGCACCGGCGGCATGGCCATCGCCTTCGTGGTGGCGGCGGCCATGAACCTCTTCTCCTACTGGAACGCCGACAAGCTGGTGCTGCGCATGCACCATGCGGTGGAGGTGGACCAGCATTCGGCGCCGGAATATTACGGCATCGTCGCCGGTCTCGCGCAGCGCGCCGGCCTGCCGATGCCGCGCGTCTACGTGATCCAGGAGGACCAGCCGAACGCCTTCGCCACCGGCCGCAATCCCGAGAACGCCGCCGTCGCCGCGACGACCGGCCTTCTGGAACGCATGACGCCGGAAGAGGTCGCCGGGGTCATGGCGCATGAGCTCGCCCATGTGCAGAACCGCGACACGCTGATCATGACGATCACCGCGACGCTGGCCGGCGCGATCTCCATGCTCGGCAATTTCGCCTTCTTCATGGGCGGCAACCGCGAGAACAACAATCCGCTCGGCGCGGTCGGCCTCATCCTCGGCATCATCGTGGCGCCGATCGCGGCGATGATCGTGCAGATGGCGATCAGCCGCACGCGCGAATATTCCGCCGACCGGCGCGGCGCCGAGATCTGCGGCAATCCGCGCTGGCTGGCCTCGGCCCTCGCCAAGCTCGCCCAGGCCGCCGGCCGTACCGTCAATTACGATGCCGAGCGCAATCCGGCGACCGCGCATATGTTCATCGTCAATCCTCTTTCCGGCCAGCGCATGGACAATCTGTTCTCGACCCATCCCGACACGCAGAACCGGATCGAGGCGCTGCTGGCGCTGGAGGGCGGCCACCTCGCCGCCGCGCCGCGCCACGCGCCGGAGCCGGTGGCCTATGAAAGCGGCGCGGAGCAGGCCGGGCCGTGGGCGCGCGGTCTCGACCGCAACCGCCGCCCGGACGCGGCGCCGCGCCGCGGGCCCTGGGGTTGAGCGCCGCCTCGAAGAAGGGCGCCCGCCGTCCCGCGCCGGCGCCCGCCGCGCCCGATCGGCCGGGCCTCGCCGCCCGGCTCGTCGCGGCGCGCCTGCTCGGCGCCGTGGTCGAGACGCGGACCTCGCTCGACGGCCTCACCGATCCGAAGGGCGGGCATCCGGGCTTCCGCGCGCTGGAGCCGCGCGACCAGGGGCTGGTGAAGGCGATCCTCCTCTCGGCCCTGCGCCATCGCGGCACGCTGGAACGCGTTCTCGCCGAGCGGCTGGAGCATCCGCTGCCGGAGGGCGCGCGCAGCCTGCGCCATCTTCTCCATGTCGCGGCGGCGCAGATCCTGTTTCTCGACGTGCCGGATTCGGCCGCCGTCGATCTCGGCGTCGCGGCGGCGGATGGCGATCCGCGCAACCGCCGCTTCAAGGGCCTCGTCAACGCGCTGCTGCGCCGGCTCGCCCGCGAGAAGGCGGCGATCGCCCCCCTGGCGGGCGAGACGCTGCCCGGCTGGCTGCGCGAACGCTTGGTCGCATCCTATGGCGTGCCCGCGACCGAGGCGATCGCGCTCGCCCATCTGGCGCCCGCCCCGATCGACCTCACGGTGAAGAGCGACCCGGAAGGTTGGGCCGCGCGGCTCGGCGGCCGGGCGCTTCCCACCGGCACGGTGCGCCTTGCGGCGCTCGACGGGCCGCTGACCGACCTTCCCGGCTTCGCGGAGGGCGAATGGTGGGTGCAGGACGCCGCCGCCGCCCTGCCGGCCCGGCTCTTCGGCCCGTTGCGCGGCCGGCGCGCCCTCGATCTCTGCGCCGCGCCCGGCGGCAAGACGGCGCAGCTGGCCGAGGCCGGCGCGGCGGTGACCGCGCTCGACCAGAGCGAGACGCGCATGCGGCGCCTGCGGGACAATCTCACCCGGCTCGGATTGCAGGCCGAAACGCTGGTCGCCGATGCCGCGAGCTTCGCGCCGGACGCGCCCTTCGACGCGGTGCTCCTCGACGCCCCTTGTTCCTCGACCGGCACGATCCGCCGCCATCCCGACGTCGCCTTCACCAAGGACGCGGCCGAGGTGGAAAAGCTCGCCCGCGTCCAGGCGCGGCTCCTCGCCCATGCGGCGAAGCTGGTGGCGCCCGGCGGCACGCTCGTCTTCTCCAACTGCTCGCTCGACCCCGCCGAGGGCGAGGCGGTGGTGGAGGCCTTCCTGGCGGAAGAGCCGGACTTCCACCTCGATCCGGTGCGGCCGGAGGAACTGCCGGGGCTCGGCGAGGCGATCGACGCGCAGGGCCGGCTGCGCACGCTGCCCTCGATGCTGGCCGATCCCGAACCGCGCCTTTCCGGGCTCGACGGTTTCTTCGCCGCGCGGCTGATCCGCCGGGGCTGACGCTGCGTTCGCAATTTCAACCTTTCTTGAGCGGGCTTCGGCCTTAGCTTCTCCGTTTCGTGACGAGACGGAGGAGACCGGCATGAAGATCGGCATCATCGGAGCCGGCAATATCGGGGGCACGCTGGCCAGGCGCCTGGCGAGCCTCGGCCATCAGGTGACCATCGCCAATTCGCGCGAGCCGGAGACCCTGGCGGAATTCGCCCGCGACAGCGGCGCGCGGGCCGGAACGCCGGTTCAGGCCGCCCGGGCCGGCGAAGTGGTGATCGTCACCATCCCGCTGCGCAACGTGCCGAACCTGCCCGCCGATCTCTTCGCCCGCGTGCCGGAGAGCACCGTGGTGATCGACACCAACAACTACTATCCCCGCCATCGCGACGGGCGCATCGCCGAGATCGAGGACGGTCTGCCGGAAAGCCGCTGGGTCGAGCGCCAGCTCGGCCGGCCGGTGGTGAAGGCCTTCAACAATATCGCCGCCGCCCATCTGATGGAGCGCGGCAAGCCGAAGGGCGCGCCCGGCCGCATCGCCCTGCCGGTGGCGGGCGACGATCCGCGCGCCAAGGGCGTGGTGATGGATCTCGTGGAACAGCTCGGCTTCGACGCGGTGGATGCCGGCACGCTGGACGAGTCCTGGCGTCAGCAGCCGGCGACGCCCGTCTATGGCACCGATCTCGATGCGGCCGGCGCCCGCCGGGCGCTGGCCGAGGCCTCGGCCGAGCGCGGCGCCGACTGGCGCGCGACGGATCGCAGCCCCGGCACGCTCGCCAACCCCGCCTGACACCATCGCGCCTTCGCAGCGATCCGCTCACCTTTCCGCCTCGTCATCCCGGCCTTGAGCCGGGATCCATTCCAAGGCGGTAACGATGCGGAAGGAGATTTGTCTGCGACCTCATCCATGCTGATTCGTAGAAGGCATGGATCCCGGGTCGGGCCCGGGATGACGAGCCTGAGATGGCTCCACCAAAGATCAATGCATAAGGGTGCCGGTATGATCCGGGCTTCGGTCGAGCGGACCGGAACCCGCGCCGCTTTAGCATTCCGTTTACCATAAGGCGCCATCATGGCCCCGACCGGCGAAGTCCGGCCGGGGGCAAAGGCCGCCGGCGGCGAGGGGAGCGGAGAGGCGAACGTGGAACTCGTGGGGGCACAACTTGCCGGCCGGCCGCGCCTGATGCGCCTGCTCGTGAGCGAAGCCACCCGCCGCGCGCGCCACGCGCTGCGCACCGGGCCGCTCGGCGGCTGGCAGTTCGCGCGCCTCGTGCCCGAAACCCTCACGTCCCTGCCGCCGCCGCTCCATCGCGGCGAGCCGGCGCTGGCCGCCGAGATCTATGGCGGACGCTTCCGCCTCGCCGGCCTCCTGGTCGAAACCAACGGCCGCTCGCCCTTCGCCCTCGATCCGCCCTCGCGCGCCTTCGCGGCGGAACTCCACGGCTTCGGCTGGCTGCGGCATCTCGACGAGACGGGCGACGCGCTGGCGAGCGCCAATGCGCGCGTCCTCGTCTCCGACTGGATCCGGCATGTCGCGCCGCGCCAGCGGCCCATCGCCTACGAGACCGAAGTGGTGGCGCGGCGGCTCGTCGCCTGGCTGTCCTATTCGGATCTTCTTCTCCACAGGGCGGATGCCGGCTTCCGGCGCCGCTTCCTGAAGAGCCTCGCCGCGCAGCAGCGCTTCCTGCGTCAGGCGGCGCCCGAGGCGCCGGACGGGCTGCCGCGGCTTCTCGCCCGCGTCGCGCTCGTCGCCGGCGCCATCGGCCTCCAGGCCGGCACGCCGCATATCCGCCTCGCGACGCGCCTCCTCGCCGAGGAGCTCGACCGGCAGGTCTTCGCCGACGGCGTCCATGTCTCGCGCAATCCGGCGACCGGCATCGCCATCCTCGCCGAGCTTCTGCCGCTCGCCCGGCTGCTGGAGGCCGAGAACCAGCCGATGCCGAAGAGCCTCGTCAACGCCATCGACCGGCTCTTGCCGATGCTGCGCTTCTTCCGCCATGCCGATGGCGCGGTCGCCCTGTTCAACGGCGCCGGCGCCAGCGATCCGCAGCTGATGACGCGGCTCCTGCGCCATGACGAGACGCTGGGCGAGCCGATCTCGCATGCGCGCCAAGGCGGCTATCAGCGCCTGTCGGCCGGCGGCACCGTGGTGATCGCCGATACCGGCGCGCCGCCGCCGCCGGCCTTTTCCGGCGAGGCCCATGCCGGCACGCTCGCCTTCGAATTCTCCGCCGGCGGCCGGCGCTTCGTCGTCAATTGCGGCGCGCCTGACGCCGCCGATCCGCGCTGGCGGCGCCTTGCCCGCAGCACCGCCGCCCATTCCACCCTGACGCTCGCCGATCACTCCTCCTCGCGCTTCGAGACGACGGAGACGATCGAACGCCTGCTCGGCGCGCCGCTGATCGAGGGACCGGACCAGGTTCTGGCGAGCCGCGAGGACGCGGGCGAGGGCATGCGCATTCTCGCCGCCCATGACGGCTATGCGGCGCGCTTCGGCCTCGTGCACGAGCGGATGCTGTTCCTGTCGCGGCGCGGCGATCTCATCCAGGGCATCGACCGCCTCACCGGTTCGGCGCGCGGCGTCGGGGCCGGCGGCGCCGCGCTGCGCTTCCATCTCCATCCCGAGATTTCCGTCTCGCGCGTCGGCGAGGCGCTGCTGCTCTCCGCCGATGGCGAGGTCTGGAGCTTCCAGGCCGAGGCCGCCGTGACGCTGGAGGACGGCATGTTCCTCGCCGATCCGGCGGGGCCGCGCCGCAGCCTGCAACTGGTGATCAGCTTCGATCCGCGCCGCCGCCAGGACGTCGCCTGGACCTTCCAGCGCCGCCGCGAGGCCTGCCCCACGGTGGACGCAATGGTGCGGCAAAGCCGGGCGCGATGATCCGCGCCTTGCTTCTCGCCTCCCTTCTTGCCGGCCTTGCCGGTTGCGGCGGCATGACCCGCGCCGTCGGCGTTCTGCCAAATACGCTCGATGATCTTTCGGCGAAGAGCGAGCCCTTCCGGCGCAACCGCGCCGCCGCGCCCGAACCCGAGCGCGTGCCGGCCCCGCCCGGCGGCTTTTAAGGACGACCGACGGAAGGCTTCCCGCGCGGCATTGCGGGGAGGGCGCTTGGCGGCTATCAGGCCGGGACCTTGCCGTTTTTCGACCGAAAGGAGCCGTCGATGGCCGTTGCCGCGAATCCGACGCCCGTTCCAGACCGCGTTTCCGTCCGCCGCGCCCTTCTCTCCGTGTCCGACAAGACCGGGCTCGTGGATTTCGCCAAGGCGCTGGCGGTGCGTGGCATCGAGCTCGTCTCCACCGGGGGCACGCGCCGCAGCCTCGCCGAGGCGGGCCTTGCCGTGCGCGACGTCTCGGAGCTCACCGGCTTTCCCGAGATCATGGACGGGCGGGTGAAGACGCTGCACCCGCTCGTCCACGGCGCGCTGCTCGGCATTCGCGACGACGCGGCCCATGCGGCGGCGATGGCGGAGCACGGGATCCAGCCGATCGACATCCTCTGCGTCAATCTCTACCCCTTCGAGGAGACGCGCCATTCCGGCGCCGAGTTCGGCCATATCCTCGAGAATGTCGATATCGGCGGGCCGGCGATGATCCGCGCCGCCGCCAAGAACCATGCCTATCTGACCGTGACGACCGATCCGGCCGACTATGCCGAGATCCTCGCGACCCTAGAGGAAACGGGCGGCGAGACAACGCTCGACCTGCGCCGCCGGCTGGCCGGCCGCGCCTTCGCCCGGACCGCCGCCTATGACGCGGCGATCGCGGATTGGTTTGCCGGCGTAGTTTCCGATGGGCCGCGCCGCCATGCGAGCTTCGCCGGCCGGCTTGCCGAGACGCTGCGCTATGGCGAGAACCCGCATCAGTCGGCCGGCTTCTACCGCACCGGCGACAAGCGGCCCGGCGTCGCCACGGCCCGGCAGGTGCAGGGCAAGGCGCTGTCCTACAACAATATCAACGATACCGACGCCGCCTTCGAATGCGTCGCCGAATTCGATCCGAACCGCACGGCGGCCGTCGCCATCATCAAGCACGCCAATCCCTGCGGCGTCGCGGAAGGCGGCGACATCCTGGCGGCCTATCATAAGGCGCTCGCCTGCGATCCGGTCTCGGCCTTCGGCGGCATCGTTGCGCTGAACCGCCGTCTGGACGCGGCGGCGGCGCGGGCGATCACCGAAATCTTCACCGAGGTGATCGTCGCGCCCGAGGCCGACGAGGAGGCGATCGCCGTCGTCGCGGCGAAGAAGAACCTCCGCCTGCTTCTCACCGGCGGCCTGCCGGACCCGCGCGCGCTCGGCACCACGGTGCGCTCCGTCGCCGGGGGTCTCCTCGTCCAGTCGCGCGACAATGGCGTGATCGACGATCTCGACCTTCGCGTCGTGACGAAGCGGGCGCCGACGGAAGCGGAGATGGGCGACCTGAAATTCGCCTTCCGCGTCGCCAAGCACGTGAAGTCGAACGCCATCGTCTATGCCAAGGACCGGGCGACGGTCGGCATCGGCGCCGGCCAGATGAGCCGCGTCGATTCGGCTCGCATCGCGGCGCGGAAGTCCGAGGATGCGGCGCGCGCGCTCCTCGCCGAGGCGGCGGGCCGCGAGGTCGCGGCCGGGGAGGGTGCGGAAGGGCGGATCAAGCCGCTGACGCTCGGCTCGGTCGTCGCCTCCGACGCCTTCTTCCCCTTCGCCGACGGTCTGCTCTCGGCGGTGGAAGCGGGTGCGACTGCGGTGATCCAGCCGGGCGGCTCGATGCGCGACGACGAGGTCATCTCCGCCGCCGACGCCCATGGCATCGCCATGGTGCTCACCGGCATGCGCCATTTCCGGCACTGAGCGGCGGTCAGGCCGCCTCGCGCGGCGTCCGGGCGCGGCGCAGCGGCCGCGCCTCGACGAAGAGCTTGCGGGACCGGAATTCCGCCGGGCTCGAATAGACGAGGAATTCGCGGAGGCCGTCCGCCTCCGCGCCGCCGGCGAACCAGGGCTCGGCGAGGTAACGGACAGCCTTGCCCGCCCATTCCGGCACTTGCGGCAGCGCATGGCGTTTCGCGAGATATTCCGCGATGGCGCCAATATAGGCATCGACATCCGGTCGCCCCGTCAGCGGCGGCTCCTCGGCCAGAATGGCGAGGCGCTCGGCCGGCGAGGCCGCGAGATAGAAGCTGTCGAGACATTCCGCGACGGCGCGGGCTTCCGGCTCGCCGGCGATGATCCTGCGACAGGCGTCAGCGAGGGTAGCGGGGCGCATCGACGAGACCTTGAGGCCGGGCCAGGAGATGGCGCAGCAGAAACAGCTGCTTCTCCGGCTGCGCGGCGCTTTTCGGATAGAATTTGGCGAGGACGGCCAAAGCCTCTTCCGGCGTCGTGATGCCGACCACCCGCATGAGATTCAGGATATCGGCCGCCTCCTGCTCGCCCTTAGCGGGATCGGCGATGCGCATCGCCTTCAGCTTCATCGCCAGCATATAGTCGGCCGCCGGCACGAAGACCGTCAGTCCGACCTCTTCGTCGTCCCTGGGAAAGGTGCCGAATTCCTGGTGATCGCTCGCCCGATCGGCGAAGGCGCTCAAATGGAACTCGACCGCGTCGTTGAGCCAGTCCTGCGAGAGGCCGAAGGCCTCGGCGATCCGATCGACGGCGGTCCGCAGCCATGTCGGCCACGCCGCGCCGAGCAGGCTGACGTCGACATCCTCCGACGCATAGCGGAAATTGCTCGCCAGCATCAGGGCCGAGCCGCCATAGACGGCGATATCGAGCCGCTGGCCCGCCGCGATCGCCTCGCGACCGAGCCAGTCGAAAGCCTGGAGAATGCGTTCGCGGTCGAAAGCGGAACCGGCTGTCTCATCCATGGCGCGACGATAGCACGCTTCGTCATGGCGAAGCGTGAACTCTCAAGACGATCCCGCCACCAACCGATGGCCGTCGGGATCGCGGACCTCATGCGCCATACCGCAAAGTACGAGACTCGTCGCCGCGACATCGTCGGCAGCGGCGGGTTTGGTCTCGATCGCCGGCGGCTGACGGTAGCAGAGCAGCTCCAGATGCGGCGTGTCGGCGCCGCGCGGCAGAAGGGTCGTCACCTCTACGCGCGGCGCGGCGAGACCGTCGAGCCGCGCCTGTTCGGGTCCGCGATTGGTCTGGCGGCTACCGACGCTAAAGCCGAGACCCTCGTAGAAGGCGATGCTGCGCGCGGTGTCGGCGACGCTGATCGCCGAATGGTCGATGCCGAGACAGGGTCCGCCGGACCGCGCGGCCCAGGGCGCCGGGACCTTGCTGGCGGGAAATTCGAGAAGCTCCAGCGGGTGGCCTTCCGGCGAGCGGAACTTGAAGGCGAGGACGCCGCCCGAGGCCTCCGGCAGCCGCTCCGGCCCATGGGTCGAGATCGCCGTCCACCCGGATGTCGCGGCGAGTTGGCGATAGGCCGCCGCCATGTCGGAGGCGATGATGGCGAAATGCTGGAAGCGCGTGTCGTTGCCGGGAAGATCGGCCGGATAAGGCGCGCCACCGGCAGGCGCGAGCACGATCGCCTGCTCGCCCAACCGGAGGCGGCCGTCGCCGACGGGCGCGAAGCCGAAGGCGCGTTCGAAGAAACCGGCGAGTCGCCCCGGGTCCTCGGCCATCAGGCGGATCGCCTCGATCGTCAGCTGGGCCATCGCGCGCCTCGGCGGTTGAGGAAGACGGCATAGAGCGCGTGGCTGCACCCGACGAACAGCCGGTTGCGATAGGGCGAGCCGCCGAAGCAGAGATTGGAGACGAGAGCCGGCATGAAGAGCCGGCCGAGACGCTCGCCCTCCGGCGACAGGCAGTGGACGCCGTCTTCCGCGCTCGCCCAGACATTGCCGTCCTCGTCCACCGCCAGCCCGTCCGTATAGCCGGGCTCGACCTTGTGGAAGTCACGGAGGTTCGACAGCGCCGTGCCGTCCTCCGAGACATCGAAGACGCGCAGCACCTGAACCGGGTCGGGGCGGCGCTGGTCGCCGGTTTCCGCCACGTAGAGGCGGCGCTCGTCCGGCGAGAAGGCGAGGCCGTTCGGCCCGTCGAAGTCGCGCGACATGGCGCGCAGCGAGCCGTTGCGCGGATCGAAGCGGTAGAGGGCCGGCGGCTGTTCGGAAGGCTGCCGGCCGCCTTCGTAGTCGTTGAGGATGCCGTAGAGCGGATCGGTGAACCAGACCGTCCCGTCGCTCTTCACGACGATGTCGTTCGGCGCGTTGAGGCGCTTGCCCTCGAAGCGATCGACGAGGCGGGTGACGGAGCCGTCATGCTCGATCCGGTCGATCGCCCGGCCGCGATGCGAGCAGGCGAGGACCCGGCCCTGCCGGTCGCGCGCCAGTCCGTTGGCATAGTCCGAGGGCTGGCGCCAGACCGAGACGCCGGTATCCTCGCGCCAGAGAAGGGTGCGGTCGCGCGGCAGGTCCTCGAAGAGCAGCGCGTTCCAGTCGCCCATCCAGAGCAGGCCCTCGATCCAGCGGATGTCGCTGGCGAGGCATTCGAGCTGCGCATTGCCGAGGATATAGGTCTTGAAGCGCGGCGCGTTGGCCTCGAAGCGCAGCGCCTGCGGCTCCGGCAGCGGGCGGCTCACGAGAAGCGGCAGGGCGTCGTTTCCGCCCGCTTCGTGTCGAACTGCACGACCATCAGCACGGCCGGCGCGTCGCCGACGGTGCCGGAAAGATGGCCCTTCCGCCCCTCCCGCTCCACCGTGTTCTGGTCCTCGCCGAAGGAGATCTCGCCCGGTCCCATCTCGATCCGCGTGCCGTCCATCGATTCCACGAACCAGCGGCCGGAGAGGGGAATGATCCATTGCGGCGCGGGATTCTCGTGCCACGCGCCTTCCCAGCCGACCGGCTGCACCGTCACCATCACCGTCATGCCGTCGTGATGCTTGCGGCCCTGCCATTGCGGCGCGGCCGGCGGCTGCATCGACTTCAGCTCGAACTCGGTCATCCGGCATTGCCGCTGCCGGCTGATGCCGTCTTCGTCGGTATAGAGATGCCAATAGGCGACGCTGGGCGTCTCGCCGGCCTCGGAACTCATGGGGACATCTCCGTGATCGCGTAAGGATGGGTGGAGCCGAGCGGATCGGCGAGAAAGGCGCGGGTGCCCTCGGCGCTGCCGCAGCCGGCCAGCACCAGGAAGCCGCCGGCCAGCGCGAAGTTCTTCAGGAAGTCCCACATCGTTTCGCGGCCCTGGCTCGGGCCGGTGAAGGCGAAGTCGCCCTTCGCCCAGAAGCGCTTCCAGAGGAGCGCCGTCGCCATGCAGTAGAGCGCGAGCACGACCGCCGCCGCCCGGTCGGCGAGACCGGCGAGAATGGCGAGCGACATCACGATCTCGACGAAGAGCCCGGCGAGGATGAGAAGCTTCGCAAGGGTGCGGCTCGGCGCCATCTCGCTGGCCTGGCAGACCGCGCCGGAAAAGTTCACGATCTTGTCGAGCGCGCTGAAGGGCAGGAAGAGCAGGACGAGGATCAGCCGGACGAGGAACGCGACCAGGACTTCCATCTCGAACCTCGATTCCGCCATGCCTTGTGCGCTGCGAGGAACGAGGCTCGCCGGCTTTCGTTCACCGCAGCGCGAACGGGAACGAGAGGCCGGCGATGCAGGACGAGCGCTACGACGTCATCGTGATCGGCTCCGGGCCGGGCGGCGCCACCATGGCGGCCAAGCTCGCCGAGACGGGCAAGCGCATTCTCCTGGTGGAGCGCGGCGACTATCTGAAGCGCGAGAAGGCGAACTGGGACACCGACGCCGTGTTCCGCAAGGGCCGCTATCAGGCGGAGGAGACCTGGGTCTCGTCCGACGGCGCGAGCTTCCGGCCGGGGCTCCACTATTTCGTCGGCGGCAATTCCAAGGTCTACGGCGCCGTGCTCTTCCGCCTGCGCGAGGAGGATTTCCACGGCACCCGGCATCCCGACGGCATCGCGCCGGAATGGTGCGTGAAATACGACGAGTTCGAGCCCTATTATCAGGCGGCCGAAGAGTTCTTCGAGGTGCGCGGCCGGCGCGGCGAGGACCCGACCGAGCCCTGGTCGAGAAAGCCCTACAAGCATCCGCCGATCCGGCACGAACCGCGCATCCAGAAGCTCGCCGACGATCTCCAGCGCGAAGGGCTGCAACCCTTCCACCTGCCGATGGGCGGCCTTCTCGACCAGGACGAGACGGGCGAGGCGACGCCAACCTCGCCGCTTCTGCGCTGCGACCCCTTCGACGGCTATCCGAGCCTCACCAACGGCAAGGCCGACGCGCAGGTGATCGCCGTCGATCCCGCCTTGAAGCGCCATCCGAACCTGACGCTCCTGAAACGCGCCTATGTCGAGAGACTGGTGACGGATGCGGGCGGGCGCAGTGTCGCGGGCCTCGACGTCGTGATCGAGGGGGCGCGCCATCGCCTCGCCGCCGATCTCGTGGTCGTCGCCTGCGGCGCCCTGTCCTCGGCGCTCCTCCTGTTGCGCTCCGGCCGGGACGGCGACGCGCGCGGGCTCGCCAACGGCTCCGGCCTCGTCGGGCGCAACTACATGCGCCACAACAATGCGACGGTGCTGGCGATCTCCAAGGAGCCGAACCCGACCGAGTTCCAGAAGACTCTCGGTCTCAACGACTTCTATTTCGGCCATGAGAAGAGCCCAGCCAACGACTGGGAATTCCCGCTCGGCCATATCCAGATGGTCGGCAAGTCGGACGGTACGCAGATCGAGGCGGAGGGCCTGCCCGCCTTCCTGCAATGGTTTCCGAACCGGCCCTTCGAATGGCTGGCGAAGCACTCGATCGACTTCTGGCTGACCTCGGAGGATCTGCCCCGGCCGGAGAACCGCATCTTCTATCGCGACGGCCAAGTCCATCTCGACCTGACCGAGACCAACCAGGAAGGCCATCGCCGCCTGCGGCAGAAGCTGCGCGACATCTGCGACAAGGCCGGCATCCACCCGCATCTGATGGATCGCACGCTCTATCTCGGCAAGGACACGCCGATCGGCGGCACGGCGCATCAGGCGGGGACGCTGGTCTTCGGCGAGGACCCGGCGACGAGCGTGCTCGACCGCAACTGCAAGGCGCACGAGCTCGACAATCTCTACGTCACCGATGCGAGCTTCTTCCCCTCGATCGGCGCGGTGAACCCGACGCTGACGATCATCGCCAACGCGTTGCGCGTCGCCGACATCATCGCCAAACGCCTCGGTGCCGCGCCCTTCGAGGTGACGGACGCGCGGGCGATGGGGGCGACCTGAACCGCGTCAGGCGCCCGGCACACGGGCGGCGAGCCTGAGTTCGCCGAGAACTCGATGAAAGCAGGCCGGATCGTCCAGAGCGCGCGCCAGGACGATCGCGCCTTGGATGCCGGCGACGATCCGTGCCGCGAGCGCCGGCGTTTCCGCCAGGCCGGCGCGATCGAGAGCCGTGGCCAGAACGGCGAGCCAGCGGGCGAAATAGGAGCCGACCATCGCCGCGAACCGGTCGCGCGTCTCCTCCAGCGCGAAGGCCCCCATCAGACAGATGCGGCGTCCGGAGCGGAAATAGGTCTCCACCTTGTCGAACATCGCATCGATCGCTCGGGCCGGCGGCTCCTCGGCCAGCGGCCGGAAGACTTCCGTCTCGAACCAGTCGCCGATATGGGCGAGCACGGCCTCGGCCATCTCCTCCTTGCCGCCGGGAAAGAAGTGGTAGAGGCTGCCCTTGCCGAGCTTCGTGCCCTCCGTCAGCCGTGTCAGGCTGGCGCCCTCGAAGCCGTAGCGGCGAAAGACTTCGGCGACGAGCGGCACCACGTCACCGCGCTCCTGCACCAGCCGCGCCATCAGCTTCGCCGCGCGGGATAGGGCGTGCCGCTCGCCTTGTGGAAGACCGTCGCGACCGCGACGAGGGCCAGCGCGCCGGACAGGACCGGCAACACGAGAAAGCCGAAATCGGGATCGGCGGCGAAGACCACGAGCGGATCGGCGCCGGCCGGCGGATGGGTGACGCGCAAAGCCGCCATGAGCCCGATGGCCAGACCCACGGCCAGCGCCGCCGCCCACCATTCGTTCGGCAGCGCCAGGCGCAGAACGAGTCCCACCAGCGTCGCCACGCCATGGCCGCCGACGACGTTCGCGGGTTGCGAAAGCGGGCTACCCGGCACGGAGAACAGCAGCACACAACTCGCGCCGAACGGGGCTATCAGCATCGGGACATGCGCATAATGTGAGAGACCGCCGACGAGGCCGATCGTGAGGAGGCCACCGAGGCTCGCCAGCATGGACTGAGCACTCGACTGCACGGGTTGATGGCGTGTGAAGAACGATCGCATCGAAGTTCTGTACCAAACGGTAAACTGTTTGTCGATCGGTACAGGATCGCGGCACGACCGACAAGCCCTTACCGTCTCCGAACAGGTACGGCGGCGTTTACCTCCGCCGGATCCGGCGCCATAAGGCGCCATGCCGATCCGTCTCGCCGCCTTCCTTCCCGCCGCCGCGCCGATCAGCGGGCGGGAGCGCCTGCGCTCCGCTCTCGGCGCGCTGGTCGGGCTTCTCGCCACCGGCGTCCTGTCGCGGCTGGCGGTCGGGGAGGGGACGGCGCTGCCGGTGCTGATCGCGCCGATGGGCGCCTCGGCCGTGCTGCTCTTCGCCGTGCCGGCGAGTCCGCTCGCGCAGCCCTGGTCGATCCTCGGCGGCAATCTCGTCGCGAGCCTCGTCGGTGTCACGGTGGCGCGGCTGGTGCCCGATCCCTTCGTCGCGGCGGCGCTGGCCGGGGGCCTCGCCATCGCGGCGATGATGGCGCTGCGCTGCCTCCACCCGCCGAGCGGCGCGGTGGCGCTGACCGCCGTTCTCGGCGGCGCGGCGGTGCGCGATCTCGGCTACGGCTTCGTACTCTGGCCGGTTCTGGCCAATTCCGCCATACTCCTTGGTACGGCACTCGCCTTCAACAATCTCGCCGGCCGGTCCTATCCGCATCGCCCGCTCGAGAAGGCGCCGGACCATGGCACGGCCGACCGGCCGCCGACGGGGCGGATCGGCTTCAGCTCGGACGATCTCGACGCGGTTCTGGCCGAATACGACCAGCTCATCGACGTCGATCGCGGCGATCTCGAAGCGATCCTGCGCCAAGCCGAAATCCGCTCCTATCGCCGACGCGCCGGCCAGGCGCGCGTCGCCGCCGTGATGTCGCGCGACGTGGTCGCCATCGCCCCGGACGCGTCAATCGGCGAGGCGCTGGATCTGCTGCGCGCCCATCACATCAAAGTCCTGCCAGTGACGGACGAGACGGCGCGCGTCATCGGCATCGTCACGCAGACCGACCTTCTCGACAAGGCGGCCTGGGACAGGCGCGGGCCGAAGCTCGATCTCCGCCATCGCCTGCGCCTGACCCTCAGCCGGGGACGGGCGCCGAACGGTAGCGTCGCCGACATCATGACGGCGCCGGTGAGGACGCTCGGACCGGAGGCGCTGATCGCCGACGCGGTGCGCCTGATGGCATCGACCGGCCTGCATCACCTGCCGGTGGTGGAGCCGGACGGCCGCCTCGCCGGCATCGTCTCGCAATCCGACCTCCTCGTCGCCCTCCTCGCCGAGGCGGCCGGGCGGCCGAGCGAGCCCGCTTAAGCGGGCACCAACAGGCGCAGCCCGTCGTCCCGCCGCAGCGGTTCGGTGCGGTGGAGGAAGACCGCGAACGTATCCCAGGGGCGGGCGGCGAGGTCGAGCGGGGCGAGCAGGCGGCCGACCTCGCCCCGGTGATAGGCGCCGTGCAGCACGACATGGGTCAGCATCTCGGCCCGCGTCATCGAGCCGCGATCGCCGTCGGTGAAGGTGAAGGCGACGGG
Organism: Aureimonas endophytica; assembly: GCF_014642635.1. Taxonomy (GTDB): domain Bacteria; phylum Pseudomonadota; class Alphaproteobacteria; order Rhizobiales; family Rhizobiaceae; genus Plantimonas; species Plantimonas endophytica. The sequence continues at coordinate 26,232 of NZ_BMIQ01000004.1, read as the reverse complement.
TTCGGCCAGCGCTTCGGCCGAGACGCGGCTCGCATAGTCGCAATACCAACGATCCCTGGCGGCGAGCGCGGCGCGCAAGTCCGCCGGCTCCGGCGTCGCGTCCGTGTTGTCCGCCGCGTAGCCATGCGACCGCGCTTCGAGATGCGCGGCGAAGATCTCCGACACGACATGGATATGGTTCATCAGGCGCAGCGCCTGATGCCGCTCCCGTCCTTGCCGCACCGGATCGAGCCGCTCCAGGCAGGCCAGAAACTCCTCATTGGCCCAGCTTTGATAGAAGAACAGCGGTATGAAGGCGCTCATGCGGGGGTCCTTTCGAGCCGCGCGAAATGCGAGTAACTCGTTCAGATTTTCCGCGGAGAGCCGGTTCTGTCTACTCGCATCCCCCTGCCGCCGGCTTCGATGCGCAAGACGCCGCGCCAGGCGCGGTCGCAGGCGACCGTCGCCGCCATTCTCGAAGCCGGTACTCGCATTCTCGCCGAGGAGGGATGGTCCGGCTTCACCACGAACAAGGTCGCCGCGCGGGCCGGCGTCGGCATCGGCTCGCTCTACCAGTATTTCCCCGACAAGCTGTCCTTGGTGGCGGCGATCCGCACCCATCACCTCGACGAGTGCCTCGCCGTGATGCGGCGCGCCACCGCCGGCGGCAAACCGCTGGATGTCTTCGTCGGGGATCTCGTCGCCGGCCTGATCGCCGCGCATCGCCGGCATCCCGGACTGCACCGCGTCCTCCTCGACGAGGCGCCGAATGCAGAAGGCTTCCGCAATCCGAACAGCGAGTTCGAGCAGGACTATCTCGAATGCTACCGCAGCGCCGTCGCGCCTTTTCGAAGCGCGGCGGCGGGCGGCGGGGCGGCGGCGCTCATCGTCTCCGACGCGATCGATGGCGTGATCCACAATGCCGCGCGGCGGGGCATGCTGGAAGCGCCGGACCTCCAGCAGGAACTCGTCCGGATGATTACGGCCTATCTGGCGTCCTGAGTGACGGACGCCCGCCGCCGGCCCTTCCAAGCGGCGGCGGGCGGTGGTCCGCCCTTACCCCGGCAGGTCGGAGAGCAGGCCCGCCGCGACGGTGAGGCGGGCGACGGAGGTCTCGCCGGAGCCGGCAAGGGCCGTCACCTGCGGCCGGATGCGCGCCACCACCGATTCGCGATGCCGCGCCCAGGCCTCGACCGGCTTCTCCTCGCCGCCGAAGCGCGACAGGGCCGCCACCGTCAGCCGGCGGCGGGCGAGGCCGATCTGGGCGCCCGCCCGCTCCAGCGCCAGGATCTCGTAATAGTCGGTCGGCTTGAGGCGCAGGAGCGCGTCTTCCAGCCGGCCGATCTCGAAGAGGTCGGTGACCGCGAAATAGGCTTCCACCGTCGCGTCCAGCGGGGCCGACGTTTCACGTGAAACGAGGGCGATGTCCGGCACGAGGGCGAGAAGCGGCAGAAGCGCCAGGGTCTCGGCCACGCCCTCCGGCACGCCGGCCTCCACGAGACGGGCGCGCTCGGCCTCGGTCTCCTGCCGGGCCGGTTCGCTGACGAGCGTCAGAAGCTTGGGCTTCAGCGCCGCGATCACCTCCGCCAGCTCGGCGATGGCTTCGGCGAAGCGCTCGCGCGGCTCGCCATTGGCGACGAACCAGCGCGTCGCCGCCTGGAGGAACAGGCCGAGCCGGTCGTAGAGGCCGTTCTGCACCTCGCCGGCGACGCGGTTGTCGAGCGCGTCCACCGCCGCATAGAGGCCGCCCGCCGAGAAGCCGTCATGGGCCGAGACGAAGGCGCGGCCGATATCGCTGAAGGAGGCGCCGGTCGCGTCGCGGATGGCAGTCACCGAGGTCGGGCCGAGCCGGTTCACCATCGCATTGGCGAGGCCCGTCGCGACGATCTCGCGCTTCAGGCGGTGGCTCTCGATCTCCGCCGTGAAGCGCTGGCGCATGGCCGCCGGGAAATAGGCGTACAGCCGCCCGGCGAGATAGGGCTCGTCCGGCAGGCTGCCGGAGACGAGCTGGTCGAAGAGCGAAATCTTGGCATAGGCGAGGATCACGGCGAGTTCCGGCCGCGTCAGGCCGCGGCCGGAGGCGCGCAGATCGGCGAGCCCCGCCTCGCCCGGCAATACCTCGACGCCGCGATCCAGCACCGCCGCCTCTTCGAGCAGCGACATGAAGCGGCCCTGCAAGGCCAGCGCCGAGGTGCCGCGCCGCTCCTCCAGGGACAGCGCCAGGGTCTGCTCGTAATTGTTGGCGAGGACGAGCTGCCCGACATCCGCCGTCATGGATTTCAGGAGGGTGTCGCGGTCGGCGCGGTCGAGGCGGCCGGCATCCATCGCGCCCTTCAGCGCGATCTTGATGTTCACCTCGACGTCCGACGTGTTGACGCCGGCCGAATTGTCGATCGCGTCGGTGTTGATGCGCCCGCCGGCCCTCGCATATTCCATGCGCCCGCGCTGGGTGCAGCCGAGATTGGCGCCTTCGCCCACCACCTTCGCCCGCACTTCGCGCCCGGTGACGCGGACGGCGTCGTTGGCGCGGTCGCCGACCTCCAGATTGGTTTCGGTCGAGGCGCGGATATAGGTGCCGATGCCGCCGAAGAAGAGGAGATCGACCGGCGCCTTGAGGATGGCGTTGATCACCTCGGCCGGCGTGCCGGAGCGCCGGTCCCAGCCGATCGCCTTCGCCGCCTCCTCGGAAAGCCGGATCAGCTTCTCGCGCCGCGAGAAGACGCCGCCGCCGGGCGAGATCAGCGCGCGGTCGTAATCGGCCCAGGAGGAGCGCGGCAGGGCGAAGAGGCGCCGACGCTCGGCGAAGCTTCGCACCGCGTCGGGCGCCGGATCGATGAAGATGTCGCGATGGTCGAAGGCGGCGACGAGGCGCGTCTCCTCGGACAGCAGCATGCCGTTGCCGAAGACGTCGCCCGACATGTCGCCGCAGCCGACCGCCGTGAAGGGCTCGCTCTGGATGTCCCAGGCCCGGCCGTCCCGGCCGAGCTCGCGGAAATGCCGCTTCACCGCCTCCCAGGCGCCGCGCGCCGTGATGCCCATCGCCTTGTGGTCGTAGCCGGCCGAGCCGCCGGAGGCGAAGGCGTCGTCCAGCCAGAAACCGTCCGAGACGGCGATGGCATTGGCGGTGTCGGAGAAGGTGGCGGTGCCCTTGTCGGCGGCGACGACGAAATAGGGATCGTCGCCGTCATGGCGCCGCACATCCGGCGGCGGCACGACGGCGCTGCCGGAAATATTGTCGGTGACGGAGAGGAGCGAGGCGATGAAGACGACATAGGCGGCGCGGCCGGCCTTGGCGAAGGCGTCGCGGTCGCCGGCGGGATCGGGCAGGCGCTTCGGCAGGAAGCCGCCCTTGGCGCCGACCGGCACGATTACCGCGTTCTTCACCTGCTGCGCCTTCACGAGGCCGAGGATCTCGGTGCGGTAGTCCTGGCTGCGGTCGGACCAGCGGATGCCGCCGCGCGCGACGCGGCCGAAGCGCAGATGCACGCCCTCGACGCGGGCGTCGAAGACGAAGATCTCGCGGAAGGGCACCGGCGCCGGCAGGCCCTCGACGAGGCCGGAATCGAGCTTGAAGGCGAGGGCGGGCGCGACTTGGCCGGGTTCCGAGCCTTCCGCCGCCGAGGTTCCCTCCACCGCGAAGGCATTGGTGCGCAGCGTCGCCATCACGAGATTGAGGAGGCGGCGCAGGATGCGGTCGTCGTCGAGGCTGTCGACGGCGTCGAGCGCGGCGAGAATGGCGCGATAGGGGCCGCCGGCGCCGCGCTCGGCGGCGATGCGCGCCAGGGGGTCCTCGTGGCCGTCGGGCCCGGCGCCTTCGTCCGGGCCGGCCTCCGCCGCCCCGGCGCGCGCCGGATCGAAGCTCGCCGCGAAGGCGCGCCAGAGATCGGCGGCGATGCCTGGGTGGCGCAGCAGCACCTCGGCGATGAAGTCCTGGCCGTAGGAAATGCCGGTCTGGCGCAGGTAGCGCGAATAGGCGCGCAGGATATTGGCCTCGCCGACTGCCAGCCCGGCTTCGAGGACCAGGGCGTTCAGCCCGTCATTCTCGATCCGGCCGGTGAAGACATGGGCGAAGGTCGTCTCCAGCGCCTCGCCGCCATCGGCGAGCGGGATCGCCCCGCCGCGCCGGCGGGTGAGGTCCATGTCGTGGAGATGGACCGTGGCGCCGTCCGGCCGCCGGATCTCGAAGGTGCGCTCCGAGACGACCGAGAAGCCCATGTTCTCGAGGATCGGCACGCGGGTCGACAGCGGCACGGCCCGGCCGAGATGGTAGATCTTCAGGCCGAGCCCCGTCTCGGCATCCTCCGGCCGGCGATAGAAGTCGATGGCGAGCGGGCCGTCCTCCGAAAGCGGCATGATGCGCGCGGCGTCCACCACCGCCTCGGCGGGATCGGTGAGGTCGCGATAGCTTTCCGGCAGGCCGGCGGCGAGGTCGAGAAGGCGGGCCTCGCCGCCCTCGGCCAGCACCGCCTTGGCGAAATCGTCCTCCCAGGCGCGGGCGAGCGTCGCGACATCGGCTTCGAGCGCGGTAAGATCCGGCTGCGGCGTGCGCCCGCCGCGACGGCCGATGATGAAGTGGATGCGCGCCAGCTCGCCTTCCGGGAAGGCGGGATAATAGGTGGAGAGATGGCCCTCGTAGCGCTCGGCGAGAAGGAAGCCGATCCGCTCGGCGAGGCGCGTGTCGTAGCGTTCGCGCGGCACGAAGACGAGGACGGAGACGAAGCGGTCGAACTTGTCGATGCGCGGCAGGACGCGCACGCGCGGCCGCTCGCCGAGTTCGAGGATGCGGCCGGCGAAATCCTCCAGCCGGTCGAGGCCGATCTGGAAGAGGTCGTCGCGGGGATAGGATTCGAGGACGGCGAGCAGCGCCTTGCCGCTATGCGAGGCGCGGCCGAGATCGAAGCGCCGGATCACCGCCTCCGCCTTCGGCCGGAGATAGGGGATGGTGAGGACGGAGCGCGTATAGGCCGAGGAGGTGAAGAGGCCGACGACGCGCAATTCGCCGCGGAAGGCGCCGGCCGCGTCGTAGAGCTTCACCCCGATATAATCGAGATAGGCGCGGCGATGCACGGTGGAGCGCGTGTTCGCCTTGGTGACGATGAGCGGCGCCGGCGCGGTGAGGAAGGCGCGGATCTCGGGCGTCACCTGCACCGGCGCGCCGGGCCGGCCGAGGACGCGCACGCTCGGATCGCGCAGGATGCCGAGGCCGGACCCCTCGCGCGGCACCAGGGCCTCGGCCTCCGCCTCGCCGGCATAGTCGAGCTCGCGCAGGCCGAGGAAGATGAAGTTCTCGGCCAGCAGCCATTCGAGGAATTCCACCGCCTCGCCGATCTCGCCCGCCTCGCTCGGCGGCAGCGTCGCGGCGCGGTGGCGCAGCACCTCCACCGCGTCCCGCACCTTCGCCGTCATCGCCGGAAAGTCGCCGACCGCCGCCGCGACCTGATCGAGGACGCGGGTGACGGCCTCGGCAAGCGCCGCGTCGGCCTCCGGCGCCGGGTCCGGCTCGAAGGCGATCTGGATCAGGCTGACGCGCCGCCCGGCCGGGCCGTCGACGATCGGATGCGAGACATAGGCGACCGGCCGGCCGCGCGCCCCGACCTCGTTCGTCACCGAGTCGAAAAGGAAGGGCATGTCGTCGTTGACGACGGTGAGAAGCGCCAGCGCCGTCCCGTCGCTCCGCGCGAAGCCGGCCGGCCGGTCGAGATCCACGACATGGGCGCCGGCCTCGTGGCGGGCGAGGGCCTCCGCCGCGCGCGCCGCCGCGATGGCGAGGGCTTCCGCCGGAAAGGCCTTCAGATCCTCGGCGGGCGGGCGGGCGAAGAGGCTCGGCGCGAGGCGCCGCCCCGCCGCGTCGGAGAGATGGCTTTCGACGGCGGCGAGGATCGCCGCCTTTTCGCTGCTCTCGATCATCGTCGCCCCCGAATCCCGGTTCCCGCCCTGTGCGATTCGCTCTTAGGATAGGCAGCGATGCCTTGATAAAAAGCACCGGTCGCGGCCGCTTGCCCTTCGCGAAGCTTTGCGTCAGGGTCGCGCGCGGATGCGACACGAGAACGACAGGCCGCCGGGGCGGGACGAAGAGGATGCGGCGCGGCTCGCCGAATCGGCCGCGATCCTTCGGCGCGTCCGGCAGGAGACCGATCCGCAGATCGGCGCCCATGCCGGCCAGGCCATGACCGATCTCGTCGGCCATTTCGGCGCGCGCGACGCCGATCCGGACGACCGGATCGAGGTGATCGGCACGCGGTTCGGACGGGGGCTCGGCCTCCTCGGCTTTCTGGCCTTGGCCGGGCTCCTCGCCTGGCAGATGATGGGTTGACTGCGATCACATGAGCGACGCGAAGCCCCCGGCGCGCGGGGACAAACCGGCGGTGATCGCCATTTCCAGCCATGTGGTGCGCGGCACGGTCGGCAATCGCGCCGCCGTCTTCGCGCTGGAATCGCTCGGCCATCCCGTCTGGTCGGTGCCGACGGTGACGCTGCCCTGGCATCCCGGCCACGGACCCTCGACGCGCATCGTGCCGCCCGCCGCCGATTTCGCCGCCATGCTGGCCGATCTCGAACGCGCGCCCTGGCTGGGCGAGGTCGGAGCGGTGCTGACCGGCTATTTCGGCGCGCCCGAACAGGTGGAGCCGGCGGCGCGGCTGGTCGAGGCGGTGAAGCGCGCCAATCCGCGCGCGCTCTTCCTGCTCGATCCCGTCACCGGCGACGGCGGCCGGCTCTATCTGCCGGAAGCGACGCTCCAGGCCATCCGCGACCGGCTCCTGCCGCTCGCCGACCTCGCGACGCCGAACCGTTTCGAGCTGGAATTCCTCACCGGGCACGAGCTCGCCAGCAATGCCGAGCTGACGCAGGCCGCGCTCGGCCTCGGCCCCTCGACCGTCGTCGTCACCTCGGCCTTCTCGCTCCTGAAGGGCGGGACGGGCAATCTTCTCGTCGACGGCAGCCGCACCCTTCTCGCCGAGCATCGCGAGATCGCCGACGCGCCGCACGGGCTGGGCGACCTCACCTCGGCGGTGTTCCTGGCGCGGCTGCTCGCCGGGCTGCCGCCGGAAAAGGCGCTCCAGACGACCACGGCGGCCGTCTACGAGATTCTCGCGCGCACCACGACGCGCGGCGCCGACGAACTGACGCTCGAAACCGATGCCGAGAGCCTGAAACATCCGATGGCCATGGTGCAGCTGCGCCAGCTCGGCCGTCCGGCGGGGCACCGCCGCCGGTGAGCCGGGCGCTCGCCGGCGTCGACGGCTGCCGGGCGGGCTGGATCGCGGCGATCGCGATCGCCGGCGAGGCACCGTTCCTCCGCGTCTTTCCACGTTTCGAAACGCTGCTCGATAGTCTTCCGTCAGATGCCGCGATCGCCGTCGACATGCCGATCGGCTTGCCCGAGCGGATCGTCGGTCCGGGGCGGGTCGCGGAGGCGGCGGCTCGGCCATGTCTCGCAGGACGCCAGTCGAGCGTCTTTTCGATTCCCGCACGCGCCGCCGTCGAAGCCGATCCGGGCCCGCATGAGGACGACATCGCCCGTTCAGCCGCGCATGCGCGGGCGAATGCGATCGCCCGCACGCTCTCCGATCCGCCGCGCGGCGTGTCGCGGCAGGGCTTCATGCTTTTTCCGAAGATTCTCGAGATCGATCGCCTTTTGCGCGCCCGACCGGGTCTTGCGGATCGCCTGATCGAAAGCCACCCGGAACTCGCCTTCTGCCAACTCAACGGCGGCATCCCCCTGAGTCTGCCGAAGAAGATGAAGAGCCGCCCGCATCCGCCCGGTCTCCTCGAACGCCGGACGCTGCTCCTGGCTCATGCGCTTCCCGCCGAGTTGCTGTCGGCCGCGCTTCCGGCGAAGACGGGAGAGGACGACCGGCTCGACGCCTGCGCCATGCTGCTCGTCGCCGGCCGGCACGCGCGGGGCGAGACCCTGTCCTTTCCCGACCCGCCGGGCCGCGACGCCCATGGCCTGCCGATCGCGATCCGCGTCTGATCAGCGCTCCGTCGCGGCCAGTCGCAGGCCGAGACCGAGAAAGGCGGCGGCAAAGCCTCGCCGCAGCCATGCGAGGATGGCGGGGCTCGCCGCGACGCGCCGCTTCGCCCCGGCCGCCAGAAGGCCGTAGAGCGCGAAGACGGCGAAGGTGATCGCCATGAAGGCCAGCGAGAGCTCCAGCATCCGCGCCAGCGGGGCGGGCTCGGCCGCGCCGATGAACTGCGGCAGGAAGGCAAGGAAGAAGATCGACAGTTTCGGATTGAGCAGATTGACGAGGACGGCCGAGAGAACGACGTCGCGGTCCCGGCGCGGTGCCGTCTCCGGCGCGGCGGAAAGGCCGCCGCCGTCCCGCAGCGTCGCGACGGCCATGAACAGGAGATAGGCGACGCCTGCATATTTCAGCGCGGCGAAGGCGATGGCGCTGGCATGGAGAAGGGCGGCGAGCCCGGTCGCGGCGGCGGCCATGTGCGGCACGATGCCGAGCGTGCAGCCGAAGGCGGCGACGAGCGCCGCCCGCGCACCGCGCGACAGGCCGGCGCCGAGCGTGACGAGCACGCCGGTGCCGGGCGAGGCCGCGACGACCAGGGAAGTCAGGAGGAATTCCAGGCGCATGGGGCTTGTCTCCGAACGAGGTGCGACGCGCATTCTGCGCCGCCCCGCTTCCAGCCGCCCACCCGGTTTTCCCGGCTCCGCCGAACGGCCCTTCGCTTGACGCGATGCAGCATCGCGCCTAACTCGCCAGGGAGCATTTCCCATGTGTGACGCTCAACGGAGACCCCATGGCCCTGCTTCCGGACCATCTTCTCGCCGGCCATGACGCCTTCATGAGCGGTCGCTACGCGGCGGAGGAGGCGCGCTACCGGGCGCTCGCCCGCGAGGGGCAGGCGCCGGAGACCATGGTCATCGCCTGCTGCGATTCCCGCGCCGCGCCCGAGATCATCTTCGACTCGGCCCCGGGCGAGCTCTTCGTCGTGCGCAACGTCGCCAATCTCGTGCCGCCCTTCGGGCCGAACGACGATTATCACGGCACCTCGGCGGCGATCGAGTTCGCGGTGGTCGGCCTTAAGGTGAAGAACATCCTGATCCTCGGCCATGGCCGCTGCGGCGGCATCAAGGCCGCGCTGACGGAGGGCGGCGATCCCCTGTCGCCGGCCGACTTCATCGGCCGCTGGATGAGCCTCGTCGACGAGCCGGCGCGCGGCGTCGCCGCCATCGCCGACCTGACGGCGACCGAGCGCCAGACGGCGCTGGAGCGCATCTCCATCCGCTATTCGATCAACAATCTGCGCAGCTTCCCCTATGTCGCCGAGCGCGAGGCGGCGGGCGAACTCGCCATTCACGGCGCCTGGTTCGACATCTCGACCGGCGAGCTCTGGGCGATGGACCCGGTGAGCGGCGATTTCCAGCGCCCGAATGTCGACGCCGAGCGGGCGGCCTGACGGGAGCGGGCGCCGCCCCCTCGGCAAAGCGGCAACGGCGCGCGCTTTTCTGGTCGCGAGGAACGGCTTCGCCTGTTGACCTCGCGGCTTTGTGCTAATTTTAACCAATGACAACGCCCGGTCGAACCCGCCTTTCGCGAAAGGCGGCCCGCCGGGCGCGCGAACGGGGACGAAGACGGGCGCCGCGCCTTCGCGGGTCCGCAAGGGGAACGGGTGGATGAAGCAGATCCTGACGACGGGCGCGGCGCTGGCGGCCCTTGCGGCGCTGGCCGCCTGCCAGAGCGCCTCGCCTGCCGCTGACTATAGCCGTCCCGCGCCGCTGACCGCGGCCCCGACGAGCCCGGTCCAGTCGAGCCAGCTGCCGCCGCCGCCTCCGCCGCCCCCGCCGGTGCAGCAGGCGGCGATTCCGCCGGCCCCGGCCGCCCCCGCCGCCGACGCCACGCCGGCCAGTTCGGGCGCCGCGCAGCCGGCGCAGACCGCCTCGGCCGAGCCGGTGAAGCGCGAAGGCCTCGTCGGCGCCTGGAAGGTTTCGACCGGCGGCGGCAGCTGCCAGATCTTCATGGCCCTGACCAAATGGACCGGCGGCTATCGCGCCGCCTCGCGCGGCTGCCCGGGTCAGGTCGCCGATGTCACTGCCTGGGACGTCGCCGGCGGACAGGTGGTGCTGAAGGATTCTGGCGGCTCGACGGTTGCCAACCTGTCCTCGGCCGGCGGCCAGCGCTATGACGGCTCGACCACCGGCGGCCAGCAGATCAGCCTCTATCGCTGATCTCCGCCAGAGCAGGGACCGGCCCCCGGAGGGCCGGCCCGCCGTTTCCCTCCGAATCTTAGCCGGCTTTAGACGGTCTTAGTCCTTCCGCGTTAGAGGGGGACGGGACGGCGGCGAGGGGAGGCATGGCGGAGATTCGATGACAGCCTCTCTTCCTCCCGCCAAGTCGCGTCCCGGCTCCGTCCGCCAGAGCCTCGAACGGCTGATCGCCTCCGGCGAGATCGAGCCCGACGCCAATCAGCGCCTTCTCGCCGACCGGCTCGACCGGCTCGACAAGGACCTGTCGGCCGCGACGCTGGCGGCGAAGGGCAGCGCGCTCGGCTGGCTCTTCGGCCGGGCCAAGGCGCCGCAGCCGGTGCGGGGCGTCTATATCCATGGCGCGGTCGGGCGCGGCAAGACGATGCTGATGGACATCTTCTTCCGCCATGCCAGCGCCGCGCCGAAGCGGCGCCTGCATTTCCACGCCTTCATGGGCGAGGTGCACGAGCGTATCGGCGAGCATCGCAAGGCCCTGCGCGAAGGGCGCGTCCAGGCCAGCGATCCGATCCCGCCCGTCGCCAAGGCTCTGGCGGAGAAGGCGAAGCTTCTCTGCTTCGACGAATTCACCGTGACCGATGTCGCCGACGCGATGATCCTGCGCCGGCTGTTCGAGCAGCTCTTCGCCGAAGGCGTGGCGCTGGTCGCGACCTCCAACGTCGCCCCGGACGATCTCTATCGCGACGGGCTGAAGCGCGGCGACTTCCTGCCCTTCATCGAGATCCTGAAGAGCCATGTCGATGTCGTGAAGGTCGACGGGCCGCAGGACTACCGGCTCGCCTCGGTGGGGGAGGCGGCCTTCTACGTGACGCCGCTCGGACCCGAGACCGAGCGGGCGATGGACGAGACCTTCCGCACGCTGCTCGCCGGCGAGAAGCCGCGCCCGGCCTCGCTGTCCGTCAAGGGCCGCACCGTGCCGGTGCCGGCCGCCGGCAACGGCGTCGCCCGCTTCGCCTTTCAGGACCTCGTCGGCCGGCCGCTCGGCGCCGAGGATTTCCTGGCGATCGCGGCGCGGTTTCACACGGTCGTCATCGACGGCGTGACACGCATGGGCCCGGCGGAGCGCAACGAGGCCAAGCGCTTCATCACGCTGATCGACGCGCTCTACGACGCCGGCCGGCGCGTCGTGATCTCCGCCGACGGGCCGGTGGAGGCGCTCTATTCCGGCCGCCAGGGCGCGGAGGCCTTCGAATTCCAGCGGACCGTGTCGCGCCTCATCGAGATGCGTTCGGGCGACTATGGTCTCCGCGAGGCCGGGGGATCGTCTCCGACCTGAAGCGGGCGGCGGTGCTGGACAAGTCTGCGTTCCCCGAAGGCGGGAGAAGCCTGCGACGACCCGCGCATCTTCGGATCGATTGACGTTTACGTAAGCGAAAATCCACTTAAACGATTGAAATTCCTGAGGTGGATCGAGCGTGGTTGCATGTTAACCTTTGCCGGACTATAGCGCTCGCGAATTCGCAGTCGCGAGATGACGAGACGGCAGAATCGGCATCGCGGTCCTCGCAGGCATACCGGCTCGCGCCTTCGGGGCGTCGCGGCCGGGAGAATGGCGGCGCGTCCCTTCCGGCGCGGCGAAACGCATAAGACGAACCGGCGCAATGCCGAGACGCAAAGGCGAAGAAGAGCACCATGGCGCGCAAGAAGATCGCACTCATCGGTTCCGGCATGATCGGCGGCACGCTCGCCCATCTGGCCTCCCTGAAGGAGCTCGGCGACATCGTCCTGTTCGACATTTCCGAGGGCACGCCGCAGGGCAAGGCGCTCGACATCGCGCAGTCCGGCCCCGTCGAGGGCTTCAATGCCAGCCTGACCGGCGCCAATGACTATGCCGCGATCGAGGGCGCCGATGTCTGCATCGTCACCGCCGGCGTGCCGCGCAAGCCGGGCATGAGCCGCGACGACCTTCTCGGCATCAATTTGAAGGTCATGGAGCAGGTCGGCGCCGGCATCGCGAAATACGCCCCCGACGCCTTCGTGATCTGCATCACCAACCCGCTCGACGCCATGGTCTGGGCGCTGCAGAAGTTCTCCGGCCTGCCGAAGGCCAAGGTGGTGGGCATGGCCGGCGTCCTCGACTCGGCCCGCTTCCGCCACTTCCTGTCGGAGGAGTTCAAGGTTTCCGTCGAGGACGTGACGGCCTTCGTGCTCGGCGGCCATGGCGACACGATGGTGCCGCTCACCCGCTATTCGACGGTCGCCGGCATTCCGCTGACCGATCTCGTCAAGATGGGCTGGGTCTCGAAGGAGCGCCTGGAGGAGATCGTCCAGCGCACCCGCGACGGCGGCGCCGAGATCGTCGGCCTCCTGAAGACCGGCTCGGCCTATTACGCGCCGGCCGCCTCGGCCATCGAGATGGCCGAGAGCTACCTGAAGGACAAGAAGCGCGTCCTGCCCTGCGCCGCCAACCTGAAGGGCGAGTACGGCCAGAAGGATCTCTATGTGGGCGTGCCCTGCGTGATCGGCGCCGAGGGTGTCGAGCGCGTCATCGAGATCGAGCTGAACGGCGACGAGCAGGCGATGTTCGAGAAGTCCGTCGGCTCCGTGCAGGGCCTGATGGAAGCCTGCCGCGGCATCGCGCCGTCGCTCGCCTGAACCGACGCGCCAAAGCGGGATAGATCCTTATGAACATTCATGAATACCAGGCCAAGCAAGTCCTGAAGGGCTTCGGCGCGCCGGTCGCCTCGGGCGTCGCGATCACCTCGGCTTCGGAGGCCGAGGGCGCGGCGAAGCAGCTGCCGGGGCCGCTCTATGTGGTGAAGAGCCAGATCCATGCCGGCGGTCGCGGTAAGGGCAAGTTCAAGGAGCTCGGCGCCGAGGCCAAGGGCGGCGTGCGCCTCGCGAAATCCGTCGAGGACGTCGTCGCCAACGTCAAGGAGATGCTCGGCAACACGCTCGTCACCGCCCAGACGGGCGAGGCGGGCAAGCAGGTGAACCGTCTCTATATCGAGGACGGCGCCGATATCGACCGCGAGCTCTATCTCTCGATCCTCGTCGACCGCTCGGTCGGCAAGGTCGCCTTCGTCGTCTCGACGGAAGGCGGCATGGATATCGAGAAGGTGGCCCACGACACGCCGGAAAAGATCGTCAACGTGGCGATCGACCCGGAGACGGGCGTCACCGCGGCGGATGCCGGCAAGCTCTGCGACGCGCTGAAGCTCGATGGCGCGGCGCGCGAGGACGGGCTGGCCCTCTTCCCGGTGCTCTACAAGGCCTTCGTCGAGAAGGACATGAGCCTTCTCGAGGTGAACCCGCTGATCGTGATGAAGGACGGGCGCCTGCGCGTGCTCGACGCCAAGGTCTCCTTCGACGGCAACGCGCTGTTCCGCCACGACGACATGAAGGCGCTGCGCGACGAGACCGAAGAGGACGCCAAGGAGATCGAAGCCTCCAAGTGGGACCTCGCCTATGTGGCGCTCGACGGCAATATCGGCTGCATGGTGAACGGCGCCGGCCTCGCCATGGCGACGATGGACATCATCAAGCTCTACGGCAAGGAGCCGGCGAATTTCTGCGACGTCGGCGGCGGCGCCAGCAAGGAGAAGGTCGCGGCGGCCTTCAAGATCATCACCGCCGATCCGCGCGTCCAGGGCATCCTGGTCAATATCTTCGGCGGCATCATGAAATGCGACGTCATCGCCGAGGGCGTCGTCGCGGCGGTGAAGGAGGTCGGCCTCAAGGTGCCGCTCGTCGTCCGCCTCGAAGGCACGAATGTCGAGCTCGGCAAGAAGATCCTGAACGAATCGGGTCTCGCCATCACCGCGGCCGACGATCTCGACGACGCGGCTAAGAAGATCGTCGCGGCGATCAAGTAACCTCATCGGAACGGCGGGCCGGCGCCTATGAGTGCCGGCCCTTCCCCGCTTTCCGCCCTTTGCTGATCGACCCATCCGGAGTCTCGCGCAACGCCATGTCCATCCTCGTCGACAAGAACACCAAGGTCATCGTGCAGGGCCTGACCGGCAAGACCGGCACGTTCCACACCGAACAGGCCAATGCCTATCACGCCGGCACCATGGTGGCGGGCATCCATCCCAAGAAGGGCGGCGAGAACTGGACGGGCGCGAGCGGCGAGACGCTGCCGATCTTCGCGACCGTCGCCGAGGCCAAGGAGAAGACCGGCGCGACCGCCTCGGTGATCTACGTGCCGCCGGCCGGTGCCGCCGACGCCATCATCGAGGCGATCGACGCCGAGATCCCCTTCATCACCTGCATCACCGAGGGCATTCCGGTGCTCGACATGGTGCGCGTCAAGGGCCGGCTCGACAAGTCGAAGTCGCGCCTCCTCGGCCCGAACTGCCCGGGCATCCTGACGCCCGGCGAGTGCAAGATCGGCATCATGCCCGGCTCGATCTTCCGCCAGGGCTCGGTGGGGATCGTTTCCCGCTCGGGAACGCTTACATATGAGGCGGTCTTCCAGACCTCGAACGAGGGTCTCGGCCAGACCACGGCCGTCGGCATCGGCGGCGACCCGGTGAAGGGCACGGAGTTCATCGACGTTTTGGAAATGTTCCTTGCCGATGATGCGACGAAGTCGATCGTGATGATCGGCGAGATCGGCGGCTCGGCCGAGGAGGACGCGGCGCAGTTCCTCATCGACGAGGCGAAGAAGGGCCGCAAGAAGCCGATGGTCGGCTTCATCGCCGGCCGCACCGCCCCCAAGGGCCGAACGATGGGCCATGCCGGCGCCGTCGTGTCCGGCGGCAAGGGCGATGCCGAATCGAAGATCGCGGCGATGGAAGCGGCGGGCATCCGCGTGTCGCCCTCGCCCGCCCGCCTGGGCGCGACCCTGGTCGACGTCCTGAAGGGCTGAATGGAAACCGGCGGGCGCCCGCGCCCGCTCTCGACCCTTGAGAGGAGGCGGCCGCCGCAGCGCCGGCGCCGCGAAGACCCGACCATGTCACGCGATTCCGCGAACGATTTCTTCTCCGAAACCTCGTTTCTCTATGGCGGCAATGCCGACTATATCGAGGAACTCTACGCGGCCTACGAGAAGGACCCCGCCTCGGTCGCGGGCGACTGGGCGGCCTTCTTCGGCGAGCTGAAGGACGAGAAGGCGATCGTCCTCAAGAATGCCGAGGGCGCCTCCTGGAAGCGCGGCAACTGGCCGATCGTCGCCAATGGCGAGCTCGTCTCCGCCCTCGACGGCAATTGGGGCGAGGCCGAGAAGCGCATCGAGACCAAGCTGAAGGACAAGGCGGCGGACGTCGCCAAGGCCAAGGGCACCGAGGTCTCGGAAGCCGCCATCCTCCAGGCGACGCGCGATTCGGTGCGCGCTCTCATGCTGATCCGCGCCTATCGCGTGCGCGGCCATCTCCATGCCAAGCTCGACCCGCTCGGCATCGCCGCCCAGCCGGACGAGGACTATAACGAGCTCTCGCCCAAGGCCTACGGCTTCGAGGACGGCGATCTCGACCGCAAGATCTTCATCGACAACGTCCTCGGCCTCGAATTCGCGACCATCCGCCAGATGGTCGAGATCCTGGAGCGCACCTATTGCTCCACGATCGGCTGGGAATTCATGCATATCTCGAACCCGGTCGAGAAGCAGTGGATCCAGGAGCGCATCGAGGGCCACGACAAAGGCGTCGGCTTCACGCCGGAAGGCCGCCGGGCGATCCTCAACAAGCTGATCGAGGCGGAGGGCTTCGAGAAGTTCCTCGACGTCAAGTACAAGGGCACCAAGCGCTTCGGCCTCGACGGCGGCGAATCGCTGATCCCGGCGCTGGAGCAGATCATCAAGCGCGGCGGCCAGCTCGGCCTCCAGGAGATCGTGCTCGGCATGGCCCATCGCGGCCGGCTGAACGTCCTGTCGCAGGTGATGAACAAGCCGCACCGCGCCATCTTCCACGAATTCCAGGGCGGCTCCTACAAGCCGGAGGACGTCGAGGGCTCGGGCGACGTGAAGTACCATCTCGGCGCCTCCTCGGACCGCGAGTTCGACGGCAACCGGGTGCATCTGTCGCTGACCGCCAATCCCTCGCATCTCGAAATCGTCAACCCGGTCGTGATGGGCAAGGCGCGCGCCAAGCAGGACCAGCTCGCCCGCAAGGCCCAGATCGAGACGCCGAACCTGGAGCAGCGCTCCAACGTCCTGCCGCTGCTGATCCATGGCGACGCGGCCTTCGCCGGCCAGGGCGTCGTCGCGGAATGCTTCGGCCTGTCGGGCCTCAAGGGCCACCGCGTCGCCGGCACGCTGCATTTCATCATCAACAACCAGATCGGCTTCACCACCAATCCGCGCTTCTCGCGCTCCTCGCCCTATCCGTCGGACGTGGCGAAGATGGTCGAGGCGCCGATCATCCACGTCAATGGCGACGATCCGGAAGCGGTGACCTTCGCGGCCAAGATCGCGATCGAGTTCCGCATGCAGTTCCAGAAGCCGGTCGTGGTGGACATGTTCTGCTATCGCCGCTTCGGCCATAACGAGGGCGACGAGCCGGGCTTCACCCAGCCGAAGATGTACAAGGTCATCCGCGGCCACGAGACGACGCTGGAACTCTATACCAAGCGCCTCGTCGCCGAGGGCGCGGTCAGCCAGGAGGATGTCGATGCCCGGCGCGCCGAATGGCGCCAGCATCTGGAGACCGAGCACGAGACCGGCCAGAACTACAATCCGAACAAGGCCGACTGGCTGGACGGCGCGTGGTCGGGCCTGCGCCGCGCGGCCTCCGAGGACGAGCCGCGCCGCGGCGCGACCGGCGTGCCGCTGAAGGCGCTGAAGGAGATCGGCGCCAAGCTCGCCACCGTGCCGGAAGGCTTCAACGTCCACCGCACCATCCAGCGCTTCATGGAGAATCGCGGCAAGGCGATCGAGAGCGGCGAGAATATCGACTGGGCGACCGGCGAGGCGCTGGCCTTCGGCACGCTGGTGACGGAAGGCCATCCCGTCCGCCTGTCCGGCCAGGATTCCGAGCGCGGCACCTTCTCGCAGCGCCATTCGGTGCTCTACGACCAGGAGGAGGAGACGCGCTACGTGCCGCTCTCCAACCTCGCCAAGGGCCAGGCGACCTATGAGGTCATCAACTCGATGCTCTCGGAGGAGGCGGTGCTCGGCTTCGAATACGGCTATTCGCTGGCCGAGCCGAACGCGCTGACGCTCTGGGAAGCCCAGTTCGGCGATTTCGCCAATGGCGCGCAGGTCGTGGTCGACCAGTTCATCTCGTCCGGCGAGGCGAAGTGGCTGCGCATGTCCGGCCTCGTGATGCTGCTGCCGCATGGCTATGAGGGGCAGGGGCCGGAGCACTCCTCGGCGCGGCTGGAGCGCTATCTCCAGATGTGCGCCCAGGACAACATGCAGGTCGCCAACCTGACGACGCCGGCGAACTATTTCCACGCCCTGCGCCGCCAGCTGAAGCGCGACTTCCGCAAGCCCCTGATCCTGATGACGCCGAAGTCCCTGCTGCGCCACAAGCGCGCCGTCTCGGACCTCTCGGAAATGGCGGGGGACACGAGCTTCCATCGTCTGCTCTGGGACGATGCGGAGATGAAGAAGGACTCCGCCATCAAGCTGGCGAAGGACGCCAAGATGCGGCGCGTCGTGATGTGCTCGGGCAAGGTCTATTACGACCTCTACGAGGAGCGCGAGAAGCGCGGCGTCGATGACGTCTATCTCCTGCGTCTCGAACAGCTCTATCCGTTCCCGGCGAAAGCGCTGATCGGCGAGCTGTCGCGCTTCAAGCAGGCCGAGATGGTTTGGTGCCAGGAGGAGCCCAAGAACATGGGCGCCTGGAGCTTCATCGACCCCTATCTCGAATGGGTGCTCGACCATATCGGCGCCGATCGCCGGCGCGTGCGCTATGCCGGCCGCCCGGCCGCGGCCTCGCCGGCGGCGGGCACCATGTCGAAGCATCAGGCGCAGCTCCAGACCTTCCTGGAAGAGGCGCTCGGCTGAGGCCGGGCACCCCTTCCGTCCCGGCCCCAAGGCCGATTGCGACCATTTCCAAGAGATCCAGATCCATATGAGCACCGAAATCAAAGTCCCGACGCTCGGCGAATCCGTGACGGAGGCGACCGTCGGCCAATGGTTCAAGAAGCCCGGCGACCGCGTCGAACGGGATGAGACCATCGCCGAGCTCGAAACCGATAAGGTGACGGTGGAAGTGCCGGCCCCGGCCGCCGGCATCCTGGAAGACATCGCCGTGAAGGAGGGCGAGACCGTCCAGGCCGGCGGCCTTCTCGGCTCGATCGGCGAGGGCCGGGGCGCCGGCGATACGGGTGCCCGGAAGGCGACCGAGGCGGCGCCCGCTCCGGCGGCGGCTGCGACGGAGGCGAAGACCACCGATTACGGCGGCGGCACCGCGCCTTCGAAGGAACAGCAGGGCGCCGAGCCGGCGCGCGCCAATGGCGGCGCGATGCCGGCCGCGCCCTCGGCCCAGAAGCTGATGAGCGAGAAGGGTCTCGGCGAGGGCGATGTCGAGGGCTCCGGCAAGCGCGGCCAGGTGCTGAAGGGCGACGTGCTCGCCGCCCTCGCCAAGGGCGCCCCGTCCTCGGCGCCGGAGCGCCCGGCGGCGCCCGCCGCCGCCCGCGCCCCCTCCGCCCCCGGCGACGAGGCGCGCGAGGAGCGGGTGAAGATGACCCGCCTGCGCCAGACCATCGCGCGGCGCCTGAAGGACGCGCAGAACACCGCCGCGATGCTGACCACCTTCAACGAGGTGGACATGGGCGCGGTGATGCAGCTGCGCAACCGCTACAAGGACGTGTTCGAGAAGAAGCACGGCGTGAAGCTCGGCTTCATGGGCTTCTTCACCAAGGCGGTGACGCATGCCCTGAAGGAGATCCCGGCGGTGAATGCCGAGATCGACGGCACCGACATTCTCTACAAGCACTATTGCCACATCGGCATGGCGGTCGGCACCGACAAGGGTCTCGTCGTGCCGGTGGTGCGCGACGCCGACCAGATGTCGATCGCCGGGGTCGAGAAGGAGCTCGGCCGTCTCGCCAAGGCGGCGCGCGACGGCTCCTTGTCCATGGCCGACATGCAGGGCGGCACCTTCACCATCACCAATGGCGGCGTCTACGGCTCGCTGATGTCGACGCCGATCCTCAACTCGCCGCAGTCGGGCATTCTCGGCATGCACAAGATCCAGGAGCGGCCGATGGTCGTCGGCGGCAAGATCGAGATCCGCCCGATGATGTATCTGGCGCTGTCCTACGATCACCGCATCGTCGACGGCAAGGAAGCCGTCACCTTCCTGGTCCGCGTCAAGGAGAGCCTGGAGGATCCGGAGCGTCTGGTCCTCGACCTCTAAACTCTTATGAGCGTTCGGAAACGTCAGGCCATTCCGGGCCTGATGTTTCTGCTTTCTGTCTGCCTCGGACCGACCTGCGCTGGTTTCGCCGGTCTCCTGGTCGGCCGGAAGTATCAACATTGGATGGACTTCGGAGACGCGGCGAACTGGGGCTTCGTGATCGACCGGTGGTTCGATCTGATCTTTGCCTTGAGTATCGGAACCGCGCTTTCCACAATCGCCGCCGCTGCGCTCTATGCCTTGGCGGTACGCTCGGCTTCGCCGGGACAATCCAAGGCCGATGGCGAACTGAAAAGAGAAACGGCATGAGCCACTATCTTCTCGAGCTGGCCGCGCTCATGGCGGTCTTCTCCTTCGGCATCGTGGTTCCGGGCGCCGATCTGGCGATGGTGATGCGCCAGTCGCTCACCCATGGTCGGCGCGCCGCCATCGCGACCAGCTTCGGCATCGGCACGGCGCTGCTGTTCCATGTCGGCTATACCGTGCTCGGCATCGGCCTCATCGTCTCGCAGTCGATCCTCGCCTTCAACATCGTGAAATGGGTCGGCGCCGCCTATCTCTTCTATCTCGGCTGGCGTTCGATCCGCGAGGCGAACGTGCCGGAAATGCCGGAGATCGATCCGGCCGAGCGCGCCCGCCCGATGTCCGACGCGAAGGCCTTCGGCATGGGCTTCCTGACGAATGCGCTGAACCCGAAGCCGGTCCTGTTCTTCCTCACGCTCTTCTCCTCGCTCGTCAGCCTGGAGACGCCGACGCTCGTCAAGATCGGCTACGGACTCGTGATGGCGAGCGCCCTGATCCTCTGGTTCGTCGGCGTTTCCTTCTTCTTCACCATTCCCGCCATCCGCCAGTCCTTCGTCCGCGCCGGCCGCTGGATCACGCGGGCGACGGGGTTCGTCTTCATCGGCCTCGGCCTGAAGCTCGCGACGGAGAAGATGCATGGCTGAGGTCTTTCGCCCGGCCCTCTTCGCCCTGGCGCTCGCCGCGGCGCTGCCCGCCCGTGCCGAGGAGGCCGCGCCGCAGCCGCCGGCCGACCAATCCACCGCCGCCGAGCCCGACTATCTTGACGATCGCTCGACGCCGGACGCGGTGATCCGCTCGCTCTACAACGCGATCGACCGCAAGGAATATGTCCGCGCCTGGTCCTATTTCCGCGACGAGCCCGACCGGCCGGCCTTCGCCGATTTCGCCAAGGGCTATGCCGAGACGGCCGGGGCGGCCGTGCGCACCGGCAAGGCGGTATCGGACGGCGCCGCCGGCTCGATCTACTATACGCTGCCCGTCGCGGTGCGGGCCGTGGACGTGAAGGGGCGCGAGAGCGTTTTCACCGGCTGCTACCAGCTGCGGCTCGTCCAGCCCGGCATCCAGGCGGAGCCGCCCTTTCACCCCCTCGGCATCGTCAAGGGAAAGCTCGAGGCCTCGTCGCGCGCTTTCTCCGAGGCGATGGGAACCTGTCCCCAGGGCGGGCTTTGAGGTCGCGAGTCCTGTCATGACGGAAAGCGCGCCCATGCTCCCGATGCCCCATCTGCCGATCGAACTGACGCTTCTCGCCTGGTCGGTCGTCCTGCTCGTCGTCCATATCGGCTTGCAGGGCCAGCTCGCGACGCGCGAGCGCGGCACCGACTGGAATGCCGGGCCGCGCGACGGCGAGGCCAAGCCGCTCGGCCGTCATGCCGCGCGCGCCGAGCGGGCGCTGTCGAATTTCCAGGAAACCTATCCGGCCTTCGTCGCCGCCGTGCTGATCGCCGTCCTGTCCGGCCGGCTCGGCTGGTGGTCGACGGCCGGCGCCTGGCTGTGGTTCCTCGGCCGCATCGTCTATCTGCCGCTCTACATCTTCGGCATTCCCTATATCCGCTCGCTCGTCTGGCTGGTGTCGCTCCTCGGCATCGTCCTGATCCTGTTCCAGCTCACCTGACCCTCCACCCTCCGAGACCTCGCATCCCATGTCCGACAGCACCGCCTCCTTCGATCTCGTCGTCATCGGCTCCGGCCCCGGCGGCTATGTCTGCGCCATCAAGGCGGCGCAGCTCGGCCTGAAGGTCGCGGTGGTGGAGAAGCGCGCCACCTATGGCGGCACCTGCCTGAATGTCGGCTGCATTCCCTCCAAGGCGCTGCTTCACGCCTCCGAAATGTATGCCGAGGCGCGGCACAGCTTCGCGACGCTCGGCATCAAGGTGTCGCCGGAACTCGATCTCGCGACGATGCTGGGCCACAAGGACAGGACGGTGAAGCAGAATGTCGACGGCATCGCCTTCCTGTTCAAGAAGAACAAGATCGATGGCATCATCGGCGCCGGCCGCATCGCGGCGCCGGGCGAGGTGGAGGTGACGGGCGAGACCGGCAGCCGCAGCCTGAAGACCAAGGCGATCTGCATCGCGACCGGCTCGGTCGTCGCCGGCATTCCGGGCGTCGACGTCGTCTTCGACGGCGAGACCGTCGTCTCCTCCGACCATGCGATCGCCCTGCCGAAGGTGCCGGAGACGATGATCGTCGTCGGCGGCGGGGTGATCGGCCTCGAGCTCGGCTCGGTCTGGTCGCGCCTCGGCGCCAAGGTCACCGTGGTCGAATATCTCGACAAGGTGCTGGGTCCGATGGACGGCGAGGTCTCGACCGCCTTCCAGAAGCTGATGGTGAAGGAAGGGCTGGATTTCCGCCTCTCGGCCAAGGTGACGGCGGTGGAGAAGACCGGCGCCCGCGCCAAGGTGACGTTCGAGCCAGTCGCCGGCGGCGCGGCCGAGGTGCTGGAGGCGGATGTCGTGCTGGTCGCGACCGGCCGCCGGCCCTTTACCGACGGGCTCGGCCTCGACGAGGTCGGCGTCGCGCGCGACAAGACGGGCCGCGTCGAGATCGACGCGCATTATAAAACCAATGTCGACGGCATCTATGCCATCGGCGACGTGGTGAAGGGGCCGATGCTCGCCCATAAGGCGGAGGACGAGGGCATCGCGCTGGCCGAGATCCTGGCCGGCCAGGCGGGCCATGTGAATTACGGCGTCATCCCCTCCGTCGTCTATACCTCGCCGGAAGTCGCCTCGGTCGGCCGGACGGAGGAGGAGCTGAAGAAGGAGGGCGTCGCCTACAAGGTCGGCAAGTTCTCCTTCACCGCCAATGGCCGCGCCCGCGCCATGCTGCACACGGACGGCTTCGTAAAGGTGCTGGCCGATGCCGCGACCGACCGGGTGCTCGGAGTCCATATCCTCGGCTTCGGCGCCGGCGACATGATCGCCGAGACGGCCGTGCTGATGGAATTCGGCGGCTCGTCGGAAGATCTCGGCCGCACCTGCCATGCCCATCCGACCCTGTCGGAAGCGGTGCGCGAGGCGGCGCTCGCCACCTTCGCCAAGCCGATCCACTCGTAAGCGTCCGACCTCGCGAAAAGGCCCGGCGATCGCGCGATCGCCGGGCCTTTCTCATGGGGGAGACCTCAGCCCGGCTGGCCGCTCGGCGGCGGCGGGGGCGGGGGCGTGCCGGAATCGGCGGTGGTCGTGGTGCCCTTCGCCTCGGCCGAGACATGGCCGGGACAATCGGCGAAGGCCGGCGCGGCGAACAGCGCCGCGAGGAGCCCGAAGGCGAGGGCGGTCTTGCTACGGATCATGCCATGCGCTCCCTTCCCATGGAAAGACAGGCAACCTGCGCCCCGCCGCCGGCCCCGGCAAGCGCGCCGGCGTTCACGATCCGGTGCTTGAGTCCCACAGCGGCGCCCGAGGGTGCCGAGACGCCACGCAGGCTTCGGCCGCGCGGCGACGGCCGGGAAGGGGCATTTTGGACGCGCGGCGCGATCAGTCCGCCCGGGTGACGCGATAGCCCGCGCGGCGCAGCAGCTCCACGAGCCCTTCCTCGCCCGGCAGATGCAGGGCGCCGACCGCGACGAGGACGCCGCCCGCCGCCAGCTGCGGCGCCAGCCGCTCGGCCATACGGCGATTGCGATCGGTGACGATGCGCTGCTCGAATTGCGCATAGGCGGCGCCGCTCGCCTGCGGGCTGTCCGGCGTTTCGGTCGCGATCTCGGAGAGCGGACCGATCGCGCCGATGCGGCCGGCGAGATAGAAATCCGTCAGCGTCTCGAAGAGATCGGGGATCGTGTCCTTGACCCTGAGGATCGACAGGAGATTGGCGACCTGGAGTTCCATGTCCATCGAGGCCATGGCCTGAAGCTGTTCCAGCGAGCTTTCGAGCCCGACCAGCACCTTGCCGGCGGCCTTGGCATCGAGCGCCAGCGCGATGTCGAGCGGATGGGCGCCCGCCGCCGCCCGCGCCGCCTCGCAGCCCGGCAGCATCACGCCCATCGCCGTGAACCAGGGCTGGAGCGTGCGCACCGCCGCATAGGGCGTGCCGGCCTTGGCGAAGAGCGCGTCCGACTCGCGCTTCTCCTCGGGCGACAGATAGTCGTCGAGGCTCTTGCCGGCCGGCAGCATCATCAGTTCGGGATGGGCGAGGACGAGGAGATCCGACTTGCCCTGGTCGAGCACGTCGAGCGTCTCGATCACCACCGTCTTCGCCGCGCCGAGCGCCGCCTCCACCGCCGGAGGCCGGGCGAGGATGCGCGGATCGGAAAGATGCATGGTGCCGAAGAGATAGGAGGGTGGCAGGCCGTCCTTCTCGACCCGCCAGAAGCGGCCCTCGCCATTCGGCACCTTGGCGGCTTCCGCCTCGATGCGGGCGAGGCGGCCATCGGCCGCGAGCTTCGGCGTCAGGTCGGTGCCGGGCTGGCAGGCGGGCTCGGCGGCGGATGCGGGGGCGGGGCCCGGCGCCAGCGTGGCGAGAAGGACCGCCAGCGCCCCGGCGAGGCGCCGCCTGTGCCGGCGCCGCGTGCCGCCGCTTCCCTCCGTGCCGTTCCGCATCGCGCCCTCGTCCTTCTCCGCGTTCGGGCGGAGCCTAAGCGGCGAATGCGACCAAAGGCTGAAGGTCTCGCCGCGAGGCCTCAAGAGGCGCGCCGCGCCCGGGGATGGGCCTGATCGTAGACGGACAGGAGCCGCGCTGAATCGACGGCGGTATAGCCCTGCGTCGTCGACAGGCTGGCATGGCCGAGAAGGTCCTGGATCGCCCGGAGGTCGCCGCCGGCGGCCAGGAGATGCGTCGCGAAGGAATGGCGCAGGGCATGGGGCGTGGCGGAAGGCGGCAGGCCGAGGGCGCCGCGCAGCCGCGCCATCTCGCGCTGCACGATCTGCGGCCGGAGCGGACCGCCTTTGGCGCCGCGAAACAGCGGCGCCTCGGCCGACAGCGCGAAGGGGCAGAGCCGGCGATAATCCGCGACCGCCGCATGCACCGCCGGCAGAAGCGGCACGAGACGCGTCTTCATGCCCTTGCCGAGGATCGGCATCGAGCGCGCCGTCGCATCGGTCAGCGCGTCGCCGGGAAGATCGAGGGCCTCGGAAATGCGCAGGCCGCAGCCATAGAGCAGCGTCAGCACCGCGACATTGCGCGCTGCGAGCCAGGGCTCGGCGGCGAGCGCCCCGGCCTCCTCCGTCACGCTCAGCGCGTCCGGCACGCTGAGCGGCCGGGGCAGGGAGCGCGGCTGCTTCGGCGCGCGCATCGCCCGCGCCCCGGCGGAGGAGGCGAGGTCCCGGCGCTCCAGATGCCGCACGAAGGAGCGGATGCCGGACAGCGACCGCCCCAGCGTCTTCGCCTCCACCCCGTCGCGGCGCCGGGCGGCGAGAAAGGCGCGCAGATCCGTGCTGCGCAGCTCGGCGAGATCGCCGAGCTCGGCCGGGCGGCCGTGATAGGCGGTGAGGAAGGCGAGGAACTGCCGCACGTCGCGCTCATAGGCGGCAAGCGTATGCGGGCTGGCGCGCCGCTCCTCCTCGAGCGCCCGCAGCCAGGCGGATTTCTCGGCGAGAAGAGGCGGCGCGGCGGTGACGAGCAGGGCTTCGGTCATGACGAATGCGGGCTTCCGGACGAGGCGCGGCGGAACCGGGCCGATCCTAGCTGGACGAATGCGAAGCGAATCTTAACTCCCGCCCATCCGCAACGCGGCCAGGGTCCGCAAGAGCCGAGGATCGCCTCTCATGAAACGACATGCAACCGCCGTCTGGCAGGGCGCGCTCGCCGACGGCAAGGGCCAGATCACGACGCAGTCCGGCGCCCTGTCGGGCCATCCCTATTCCTTCAAGGCGCGCTTCGAGGACGAGAGCGGCAAGTCGGGCACCAATCCCGAGGAACTGCTCGGCGCCGCCCATGCCGGCTGTTTCGCCATGCAGCTTTCGCATTTCCTCGCCGAGAACGGCACGCCGGCGGAGGAGCTGAACGCGCGCGCCGTCGTCAGCGTCGAGCAGGCGGAGGGCGGCTTCGCGGTGAAGTCCAGCGCATTGACGCTGGAGGCCAAGGTGCCGGGTCTCGACGACGCGAAGTTCCAGGAACTGGCGAAGAAGGCGAAGGAAGGCTGCCCGATCTCGAAGGCGCTCGGCGCGATCGAGGTCTCGCTCGACGCGCGTCTCGCCTGAGCGGCGCGGACCGACGAATCAGAGGGCATTCGCATCGAACGGGAGCGTGCCGGACCGGCGCGCTCCCGTTTGCATTCGGGGAGGAAAGGCGAACGTGCGAACCCACCCTCACCTTCGTCTCGCAGGTGACGAGGTCGGCTGGCAAAGCGCGCCCGTCCCGATCCGGAGAGAGAATTTTGCCGTCTTTTTTGCATGGGATTGTCATGGTGACGTGTGGGTGACGTGGTGGGCTGTGGTGAAGGATGAGTTGGAACAGTAGGTTAGGCGGTTTGGCGGTTTTTTGATTTTTGGTGGGATGGGGCGTTGACAGTTTGGTCGGGGTGGATCTATAAACCGCTCATCG
>NZ_BMIQ01000003.1:63254-692434 GCF_014642635.1 Aureimonas endophytica | reverse complement strand
GGTGCTGACGGTGCGCAGCACCGCCTTCGCCTCGGCCTCGGAGGGCGGCTCGGCCTCGGTCGAGCGGATCGGGGGCGCGGGCGATCCCGGCCTGTCGCGCTTCGTCGAGGAGCGGCTGGCGGAAAGCGAGCGGCCGGAGCTTGCCAGCGCGAAGATCGTGGTCTCGGGCGGCCGGGCGCTGGGTTCGAAGGAGATGTTCGAGGAAGTCGTCTTGCCGCTCGCCGACAAGCTCGGCGCGGCGGTCGGCGCGTCGCGTGCGGCGGTGGATGCCGGCTATGCGCCGAACGACTGGCAGGTCGGCCAGACCGGCAAGGTCGTGGCGCCGAACCTTTACATCGCCTGCGGCATTTCGGGCGCGATCCAGCATCTTGCCGGCATGAAGGATTCCAAGGTCATCGTCGCCATCAACAAGGACGAGGAGGCGCCGATCTTCCAGGTCGCCGATTACGGCCTCGTCGGCGACCTCTTTTCCATCCTACCCGAGATCACCTCGAAAGTTTGAACTCGCGCTACGGCGGGGCTCTCTCCGCCTTCTGCTCCTCGCCGGATCGACGGTTTGGACCCGGTTCGATTGCTGTTCTGTGGTCCGGACCAGTTTCACGGGTCAGGACCACGCCAGCGCCGATCGACCGCCAGGGCCGGATAGGGCTCATAGGCACGAAGGACGGCACGCACCGCGTCCATTGCACTTGTCATGTCTGGACGGTCGAGCGGGCCGTCGGCAAAAACCGGAGCATAGCCGCCGGACAGGAGCAGGCCGTTGCGTTCGCGAAGCGGCAGGCCCAGCCGCCCGGCCAAGCGCAGCAGCATGTCGCGGCTTGGCTTCAAGCGCCCGCTCTCAACGAAGCTGAGGTGCCACGCCGAGACCTCGGCCTCCAACGCCAGATCGAGTTGGCTCAAGCGACGTCGGCGTCGCCAGTCGCGCAGTACATCCCCTATCGTATCGTTCGCCGGCGCTGCCATGGCGGTGTTTTCGCACGAGTGCCGGCTTCTGCCCATGACCTCCGAGGTAATCGCGGGGCAGTGCTGAACCGGACATCCTACGGCCTCCAACCGACGGGAGACCCGCATGCGCACCGCCCTCGATGCCGCCAACGGCTACATGGCTGTCTCGAACGAGACCGATCCAGCCGAACGGGTGCGCCGCCTCGAAGCGTGGCATCCGGACGTCTGTTACTTCGATCCGCTGATGCAGGCCGAAGGTTCCGAGGCGTTAACCCTGATGATCGAAGGAGCGCGAGCTCAGTTCCCAGGTCTCGCCTTTCGCCTCCACGGTACGCTTTTGGAGGTTGAGCGGCGCATCGAGGTCTGGCGGCCCATTCAGCCGTGACGGGAAGCCGTTCCGTCGCGCCCGGTGAAATTCGCGCTCATTACCCTTCATTCGGCGTCATGCGTCAGGATATTGAGCAGCCGTCCGAAAGGGTCCTGCACGAAGAAGCGGCGAACGCCCCAAGGCTCGAGCGCCGGGCCGTATTGGATCGCATAACCGGCCGCAAGAAGACGGGCGTGGACGGTATCGAGATCATCGACCTCGAGCGACAGGTCGGGCACCGGGGTGCCCGAGCCGCCCTCGCTGGCAAAGCTGATCTGCGGCGCGGCTTGGCCGTCGCCCATGAAGGTGACGATCCATCCGTGATCCATGCCGACGGTCATGCCGAGGATCTCGCCGTAGAAGGCACGGGCACGCGCCATCTCGGCCGTCGCGATATTGGGAACGATCCGCGTCACGGGCATGCGCTTCTCCTCCAGGCCGAACTATCCGGTTATAGGTCGTCTTCCCAAGCAGTCGCTTCGACCCCACCTTGCACGTCCCGTTTGGAGTATCCATATAACATCCACTTGGATGTTCGATGGATGTGGGCTTGGAGATGCCGAAGAAGGCCGGGGTGCAAGAGCGTCTTGGCGACAGCGAGAAGCTGACGCTCAATCTCGGCTATGTCGATCTTGGCCGGATCGACCTTCTGGTGCGCGAAGGCTTCTACGCCAATCGCAGCGACGTCATTCGCACCGCCATCCGCAAGCATCTCGACGCGCACGACGCTGAACTGCGCCGATCCTCCGAGCGCCTGACGCTTGATCTCGGCATGCGTCGCTTCACCCGAGCCGATCTTGAAGCCGCAAAGGCGGCGGGCCAAGTCCTCCATGTTCGCGTGCTCGGTCTGGCGTCCTTCGACCACGACATTCCCCCCGACCTCGCCCGTGACGCCATCGGCTCGGTCACGGTGCTCGGGGCGCTCCAAGCCAGCGCTGCGGTCAAGGCTGCTCTGGCCGATCGCATCCATTGACTCATCGATCGCCCCGCCGCTCAGGCCAACGAGGAATTCCCATGGTTCGCCCCCTACCGTTCATGGTTGAGGCGCAACGCCTCGTCCTGTCCCAACGCCTGTCGGATGCAACGGATCTCATTCAGCAGGGGCTCGGTCTTCGCTCGCCATCCCTTACTTCTCCGCCGGACGCGTTCAGCGGCGTAACCATCGAGCTGAGCGCCGATGGTGCGGAACTGGCTGGGGACGTCGCCTCCGGAGAAGCGCGGTGCATGCCGCGCAGCCGGCCGCGGTTCGCCGCAGAGGCATCGATCCGGCCGACATGGTCCACCAAGCCTGCGCCGACGATCCCGCAAGGCGCGGAATTCCTCTATCTTGTTCATGCCGGGCCTGCCGGCCGACGCGCTTATCGCCTCTATGTGCCGGCGGCCGAGGCGAGGGGGCCTCGTCCGTTGGTGGTGATGCTGCACGGCTGCACCCAGAACCCGGAGGACTTTGCGACGGGAACGCGGATGAACGAGATCGCGGAAGAAGCAAACGTCCTCGTCGCGTATCCAGAGCAGGACCGATCGGCCAATCCCCATCTCTGCTGGAACTGGTTCGAGCCCACCCACCAGAACGGCGATGCCGGCGAACCGGCGATCTTGGCGGGCATTGTCGAAGATATCGCCAGAAGCCACGCTGTTGACCGCAGCCGGCTCTTTGCTGCGGGTCTGTCGGCCGGAGGCGCTATGGCCGCCATTCTCGGGTCGACCCGCCCCGATCTGTTCGCCGCCGTTGGCATCCATTCGGGATTGCCGCACGCCAGCGCCCGGGATGTCGCCACCGCGCTCGCCGTCATGCGCAGCGGAAAAGCATTGGGGCAGGGCGTGGTACCGAGCGTGCCGGCCATCGTCTTTCACGGTGTGCGGGACACGACCGTCCATCCGGCCAATGGCGACCGGATCGCGGGCCTCGATACCGAGCGGCAGGATAGAGCGGAGACCGTCACCGGCACGGTGAACGGACGAGCCTTCACACGCATCCGGCGCCCGGCTCAAGGATCGAACCCTGCGATGGAGCATTGGCGGGTCGAGGGTCTTGGCCATGCTTGGTCAGGTGGCGACGCAGCCGGATCCTATGCCGATCCGGCCGGACCCGATGCCTCGCGCGAGATGCTTCGCTTCTTCCTCAACGAGGCTGGAGCGAGGGAGTAGGACCATGCTCGACATGTCCTCGACGACCATCCGGAGAGGGTCCGCTTCCGAGAGATGAGCCCACTCTCCTTAAGGATCGGACATCGACCGACAACGGGAGGTCGGCGTTCCTGCATCTCTCCCCGATGTCGTTCGGATCGCTATCGGCCCGAACGATATCGGAAGCACGAACCGGGTGAAGGCGGCCAAGCACCTCTAATGGTGGAGTACATCAGCGGATATTCATGTCAGCCCGCCGGCTCTTCCGGCTTCCATCGGAGCGCGTCGATCAATGCCCTGAGCGCCGGTGAGACTTGTCGGCTCGGATAATAGAGGTGGCAGCCCGGGAACGGCACGCACCATTCGTCCAGGGCTTGGATGAGACGGCCGTCGGCGATCTCGTCGGCGACGTCGTGTTCCAGCATATAGCCCAGTCCGGCGCTGGCGCGCACGGCCGCTGCGGCCAGCACTTCGTCGTTGCCGATGAACTGGCCCGCAACCTGAACATTCACCTCGCGACCATTTCGCTCGAACTCCCAGGGTAGCAACCCGCCGCCGCCGATCAGGCGGTAGTTGACGCAGGTATGCGTCTTAAGGTCTGCAGGCGTTTCGGGACGCGGATTCCGAGCGAAATAGTCCGGCGTGCCGACCACCACCGTTCTGAGATCAGGGCCGACGCGCACCGCGACCATATCGCGCTCAACCCTCTCCTTGAAGCGGATGCCGGCATCGAACCCGCCGGCGACGAGATCGGCCAAGCGGTCGTCGACCATTACCTCGACCGCGATGTCGGGATGGTCGAGAAGGAAGCGCGGGAGCATCGGCGCCAGAATCGCGCGGGCGGCGTAGCCAAAAGTGGTGAGGCGGAGCGTGCCCGATGGCGCGTCCCGCCAGTCGGCGAGGGCGGCCAGCCCGCGCGAGACCTCCTCCAAGGCCGGTTGTAGCGACAGGAGAAGCCGCTCGCCCGCATGGGTCGGCGCGACGCTGCGGGTCGTGCGAGCGAGAAGACGCACGCCGAGCCGTTTCTCCAACCCCCGCAACGTATGACTCAGCGTCGAGGGCGACAGCCCGAGCTCGGCCGCAGCTCGCGTGAAGCTCCTCGCGCGCGCGACCGTCGCGAACACTGCCAGGTCATCGAGTTCTCCGCGCCGCATTGCTGTGCCCTGCTCACAAACCCTTGTCGCTTCGCACGGGTAATGGCGTAAGCCGCGCAACGCTATCTCCCTTCCGATCTTGCAAGGAGAAGCAGCAATGAACAACGCGACCTATCGAACCCTCGGCCGTTCCGGGCTAGCGATCAGCCCGCTGGCCCTTGGCACGATGACCTTCGGTGCGGGCCGCTGGGGCGCCGACGAAGCGGGCTCGCGCGCGATTTTCGATGCCTATGTCGAGGCCGGCGGCAATTTCGTCGATACCGCCGACGTTTATTCCGGGGGTGAGAGCGAGGCGATGCTCGGCCGCTTCGTTGCTGAGCGAAAGCTTCGCGACAAGCTCGTCATCGCCACCAAGTCCGGCTTCCCGCGGCGGGACGACACACCGCTCGCCGGAGGCAACTCGGCACGCAACATCCGCGACGGGCTGGAAGGCTCGCTGAAACGTCTCGGCACGGATCATATCGACCTCTATTGGACGCATGTCTGGGACCGGACGACTCCGCCGGAAGAGGTGTTGCGGGCGCTCACCGACGCGGTGCGGCGCGGCGACATTCTCTACTACGGTTTCTCGAACGCGCCGGCCTGGTACGCGGCGCAGATCGCGACGCTTGCGCGTGCGCATGGCCTGCCCGAACCGATCGGGCTGCAATACGCTTACTCGCTCATCGACCGGGGCGTCGAACTCGATCTGGTGCCGGCCGGCGTCGCGCTGGGGCTGGGGCTCGTCGCATGGAGCCCGCTGGCATTCGGTATGCTGACTGGCAAGTACGGGCGCGAGAAGCTCGACCAGGCCGGACCCGCCGGCAGCCTGCCGAACCGCTCCGGCGAAAACAGCGCGAGCGGCAGCGACGGACGTCTCAACGGCGACAATCCCTATGGCGGCATGTTGTTCACAGACAAGAACTTCGCGATCGTCGACACCTTGCGCGACGTGGCGATCGAGGTCGGCCGGTCGATGGCGGAGGTCGCGCTCGCCTGGGTCGTCCGGCGGCCGGGCGTGTCCTCCGTCCTGATCGGGGCAAGCCGGCCCGATCAGATCGCACAGAACGTCGCTTCGCTCGACGTCGAACTGTCCATCGAGCAGCAGGCGCGGCTCGATGCGGCAGGCGCGCCGCCGCAGCTCAACCCCTATTTCATCTTCGACCTGCCGCGCGAACGCATCTTCGGCGGCCATGCAGTCCAGCCGTGGCGATAATCCATCAAGCCGTACGTTTTCGAGAACGAAGCGAACTGCTGGGAAACGGCTGCCATGGACTGGAAGCCACACGGCAGCTTTTCTAGATCGGCAGACCGAAAGCCAATGGGCGACTTACGACCCCATCAGGATGTCGAGCGGAACAATAGGGGAGAGCGGAAAGGCGACCGTCCGCCTTCAAATTCCAAAAGTTGTCAGCAGATATATTCGACAATGTTAGGTTGGCGGCGCTGCAGGGCACTCGAGGATCGGCGACAACAATACTGCGCGACAAATAGATACTAGGGAACGGAAAACAGGAAATATCCTGTTTCGCGGACAACGCTTTCATACAACGGCTTGTCCGTATCCAGAATGCGGTCGACGAGATCCGTGATCTTGCCTTCGAAGGACCATTCCGGACCGATGAGAAACGATGGCAAGGCGCCGCCGTCTGGCACCGCGCAATGAACACGGATTTCAGTCGTTTTGCGAAAGAGATTGAACGGCGTCATGGCATCGATATCCGTCCGTGGGAATGCCGCCGCCCATCCAGGCAGCGGCATCGCATGGATCACTTGTGGATGGCGTCCCGAACGGCATCCTTGGCTTCGCCAACCTTGCCTTGCGCCTTGCCGGCAACCTTCTCTGCCGTCCCTTCGGCTTCGACGCGCTCGTTGCCCGTCACCTTGCCGATGGCCTCCTTAACGGAACCGACGACCTGCTTCTTCGCGCCCTCGATACGATCCTTGTCCATCTTTCGCTCCTGTTCCGTTCGACCCGTCTTGGAAGCAATTCCGCGTTGGGCGGGGCTCCGACCGGTCATCGAGAGAGAATTTGGGAGCGGTCGACAGCCGGCAAAGAAGCGTCTGCATCAGGCAAGCTGATGCATCAGGTTCTTTCTGCACAGGATGACGGGAAACTCTTCGCCTTTCCGCTGACTGAAGGGCTTAGGCGGATCGGCTAGTCGGCCTTGGTCTTCTTGCCGCGAACGGTGTCGAGACCGACGATGCCGCGTTCACGCGCCCAGACGATGGCTTCGCTGCGTCGGTGAACATCGATCTTGGCATAGATCCGAGCCACGTGATTGCGGATCGTGGTGCGCGAAAGGAACAGCTTTTCTGCGATCTCGCCGTCATCCAAACCCTGCGAAACAAGGCCAAGCACTTGGCGCTCCTTGGGGGTGAGATTCGACAAGCCGGCTTTGGTCGTTCCGACAGGTTGCGGCGAGCGCATCGTTGCGAGCTTCTCCATGACGCCGCGGCTGAACCAGGTGGTGTCGGTCATGACCTGCTCGATGGCGTCGACAAGCTCCATCTCGGTTGCCTTGCGCTCGGTAATGTCCTGGAAGACGTCGAGCACGCAGACCTCGCCGCCGATCGTCACTGTATCGGCCGAAACCAGGCTGTCGATCACCGCGCCGTTCTTGGTCTTCAGCTTCGCTTCGCGGCCGCGGAACGAGCCGCCCTCGATCAGCTCCTTTTCCAGCTTGCGCCGGGTCGAGGCTGCGTCCCACAACTCGATCTCAGCGGGACTGCGCCCGATGACCTCGTCCGTCGACCAGCCGGTCTCCTTCACGAAGGCATCGTTGACGTCGAGAATGCGAAAACCATCGAGCGTGCAGATCTTCATCGGCACGGGGGCAAGGCGGAAGGTCTTGGCGAACTTTTCCTCGCTGTTGCGCAACGCGCTTTCCGCCTTCCGGCGCGGCTCGAGATCGGCGAAGGTGAAGAGCATGCACTTCTCGTCGCCGATCTCGATCGGCTGGCCAGCGACGATCACCAGCTTCGACTCGGCCTCCGGCAGCGGAAGGCAGGCCTCCATCTGCGGGATCGTCGACCAGGCCGCCAAGCGCTCCTTGCCGAGCTCGCGCTTGTCGGCGCCGCTCATCACGTCGAGTTCGTAGACGGATCGCCCGACGATCGCTTCCCGGGCATAGCCGGTCATATCCAAGAAACCCTGGTTGACGCGAATGAACCTGAGATCCGAGATTCGGCAGATGAGAGCCGGGGCCGGATTGGCGTTGAAGGCACGCTCGAACCGTTCGATCGCTTGGATCTCATCGGTCGCATCCGTGACCACCAGGACGAGACAGTCTGGCTGGTCCCTGCCATCGGTCAGAACGAGACTTCGAACCCGGTGAACCCATTCGGGCTCCGCCTCGCCGGTTCGCGCAACTTCGACCACGACATCGGCGAAGACTTCGCCCGCGAGCACGCGATCCGCCGGATAGGCGCCCTCCGTGAGCGGGTGATTGTTGCGATATCGCAGTTGGAAACGATGGCGGTACTCGTCGACGGTCCGGCCCAACCCCTCCAGCGTCGCCACGCCGTGCATGCGAAGCGCAGCGTCGTTGGCCCAGTTGATCGTCTGGTCGGGGTCGATCAAAATGACGCCCTCGCTGAGACCACCAATGATCTGCTGGAGCTGTCGCCGCTCGACCGTTCGGCCGTCGAGTGTGTCGACCATGGCGCTTCCTTTGCCTGCCGGACATTGCCGGTGCGAGGTGGGCCCTTCTCGTTTCCCGTCAATGCCGGGGCGCGACGTCCGCATCCCCGCTAGCCCGGTATTCGCCGCGACCAAGTTCCATCCAAGCCGATTGCTGCTCGTAGCCGTCGCGCCAGACCAACCAGTCTTCCGTGTCGGCGGGGTAAGGGTTCTCCGATCTCCTGCCGCCTTCCCGTGCGGCCTTTGCGCCCTCGTTCATGACTTTCGCGCGTAAACGCGCCGCTTCGTCGATCACGTTTCTATCCATCGATACCTCCCTGCGCGGCAGCCGGAAGAGCCGTCCCGCGCTTTCGGGTCCTGTTCAGTATCGACCGCGACCGAAGGTGTAGTCGCCTGCGGCCGGCGTCACGCCGATCCCTGTACCGATGAGGGTCAGGACCACCTGCACGGCGAGTGCCAGCGTGACGCCCGCCAGGATCGCGCCCCCTGAGACCTCGTTGGCCACAGCCGCCTGGGTGCCGGCCGCCACGGACGCATTGGTGGAACCGGGGCCCGGATTCGCCTCGAATATCGACATGACACACCTTCCCATCCATGCAGACGACCCCACGCTGTAGGGCCGTTTGATCGCCCGATAGGTGGTAGGCGCCGTATGATAGACTAGGTGATCAATGCATCATTTGGCTGATGCATTCGTATCGATCCGCACGGCTGCTTTAGGAAAGTGAACGCGGCGCGACGAGCGGCGCACGAGCGTTGAAACCCGTCCGACCGCATCTGCATGTCCGCTGTCTCTGCCTTTGAGAACGAGTTGTCCGGAAAGCGGGAAGTCTGCTTTCTGTCGAGTCCGGCAGGGGAGCGGGGCGTCGTGCAACGTCGGCGACAGGCGACGCTTGGTTTCCGTCGCGCCTCGACGTCAGGCGGCTGCTTGGTTGCTTTTCAAAGGCTGCAGATGAATGTCGGCGATCGCCCCTGATCCCACCTTGAATGCGACTTGATAGTCCGGGTCGGCGACCATGTCGCTGAACGCGGATCGTCGGGGGTACTGAACCAGAACGACGGCGTCCCAAGCGTCGTCTGATCCGGTCGTGAGGACCGGCAGGCCATCGCCGCCGAACAGAATCCGTGCGCCGAACCGGGCGAGGATCGGCTTCGCCATCTCCAGATACTCAAGATACCTCTGCCGGCCGCCGTCCGGCCTGAAGCGGATGAGGTTCAGCATGACGACGGGCGCGTCGTCGACTTCCGCGAGGAAGGCGTCGTAGGCAGTGGGCGAGAATGCGACCATCTAACTTTCCTTGGACATGGCAGCGCTCGTTACGGAGCTTGCGGATGGGTAGCTTTGCGCCGCGTCAGAAACTGTCAGCAACGTGCGCCAGTCCCGATCCTGCTGCTGCCAGCGCGTCATGATCGACTGTCGTCGCCCGGGGTAGCGCTCGTCCAACGTCTCTTGCACTTCCAGACGGTCGACGCGGAAATGGCGAAATGCGGATCTGAGTTCGCACCAAGCCGCAAGGACGCGCACGTCGTCGAAGTATACGATGACGATGGGCCAGACGATGCGCTCCGATGGCGAAGCGAACGCGTCGGCGTATTGGATTCTGACCTTGCGTTGGCGGCGGATCGCTTCGCGCAGCACGGCGGCCTGTGGCGGGTCGAGACGCTCGGAGACCGAGGCCGCCGGGACGATGGCCGGTGGGCCTTCGTTTGGTGGCGGCCCGTTGGCTCTGACGGCGAGGATCTTTGCCAGCGCGCTTTCGCTGCATCGCGCGAGCACGGGATCGGCGCGCTGTTGGACCCATCCGAGCCCCAGCGCCAAGGCGTCCAGCTCGTCGATGGAGAAGGCGAACTCCGGGAGAAAGAAGCCCTGCTTCAGGAGGTAGCCGACGCCCGCCTCCCCATCGACGGGGGCGCCGATCGCGCGAAGGGTCTCGATGTCCCGGTAGATGCTCCGCGGCGAGACACCGAGTTCCCGCGCGAGTTCGGAGGCGGTGACGGGCGCCCGCCGGGCCCGCAGAACGACCAGCAGTTCGAAGATGCGTGCGGTTCTCGCCATGACGCGTGGATCCCATTCCGTCTGCGTTGCGGTGGAACGGTCCGAACGGATCGCCCGGCGTTCCTCGATCGGCCGCGAGAATGGCAGGCGAGCGGCCGTCTGCCCTCGATAGCGCGGCAGATCAATCCGTTCGGCGCTTCGATCGATGCAGCGACGTTGCCGAATGGGGCCAACGCACGGCGGAATGACGAGCGAACCGGCCAAAGCCCGCCAGGCGCGAGCCAGAAAATGTGGGACGCGTTCGGCCTCGGCGCCTTCATCCGGTGCCGCCGGCGGACTTGGCGAACGCCTCCCGCGCCGCGACGACCTCATGCCTGTGCTCGGATGCCCATGCCAGGATACCGCCGAGATGGGGCTCCAGAGAGCGTCCGAGCGGGGAGATCTCGTAGACGACGGCGACTGGAGCGGTGCTGACCACCCGGCGCGTGATGAAGCCGCTCGCCTCCAGCCGGCGTAGGCACTGGGTCAACGCCTTCTGCGTGACGCCCTTGTTGGCGCGACGCAACGCATTGAAGCGCATCGGTCCGCTGCAAAGGGCGTTGAGCACGAGCAGCGTCCACTTGCTGGTGATCTCCTCCAGCACCGCTCGGTTGAGTTCGAGGTCTTCGGGCGACGAGGTCGACATGGAAAGGATACTCCAGGCAACCTGGTAGCTCGATGGTGCCTAATTGCGTTCAGGTTTCATATGTATACCTAGCTGGTCTCAGCCGAAAGGGAGACCGAGATGTCGACATCGACCGAAAGCACGACGATTCAATCGGCCGGCGGGGACAAGGGCCGCACCGTACTCGTCTTCGGAGCCACCGGGCAGCAAGGCGGCGCCGTCGCTGCCGCGCTTCTATCCAACGGATGGTCGGTTCGCTCGCTCGTCCGCGACCCGTCCTCAGGAAAGGCGAAGGATCTGGCAAGTCTCGGGGTGACCCTGTTTGCGGGCGACCTCGCGGATCCGACGTCGATCCAGGCCGCAATGAAAGGTGTCCACGGCGTATTCAGCGTTCAGCCGAGCTCAGGGCAGGGTGCCGCGTATGGAATCACCGACGAACAGGAGGTGCGCTACGGCAAGGCGGTGGCGGACCTCGCGTTGGCCGAAGGGGTCCGGCATCTCGTCTACACCTCGATTGCGATCTCTGGAGCGGGGCCGACCGGGATGGGACACTTCGACAGCAAGTTGGAGATCGAGGACCATGTCCGCAATCTCGACCTGCCCAGCACGATCGTGCGTCCGGCGAGCTTCATGGAGCTTCTCCTGCTTCCCGGCATGGGTCTGGATGAAGGCGCCTACAACTTCTTCCTGCGGCCGGACCAAGCAGGGCAGGTCATCGCCGTCCGCGACATCGGCAAGATCGTCGCGGCAATCTTCGCCGACCCGGAGCGGTTCACCGGGCGGACCATCGAGATCGCAAGCGACGAACTGACAGGTAAGGACATCGGGGAGAAGCTGACGCACGCTGCGGGCCGGCCGATCCAGTACCACCGTTTCCCTGACGCGTTGCTCGAAGAGAACGCTTTCCTCGGAAGGCTGGCAGACCTCTTCGATGAAGGCCGGCTAGCCGCGAACGCGGACATTGCCGCGCTCGAGCGGGAGTTCGGAAAACTGACCCGCTTCGACGAATGGCTCGCGGGTCCCGGCAAGCCGCTCCTACGTGCCGCGACCGAGACGAAAGGCGTCGCTGTTGCCCTGCGTTGACGCAATGCCAGCAAGGGCGGGACGTGCGCTAGGTGAGGCCTCTGGTATCCCGTCCGACAGCGCCGACCTACTGAACCGGACCCGAGTGTAACGGTCCGCGGCGTTCACTAGCCGCCTGTTTGCCTCCGGCGATGGATCGAACTCAACCAGACGGCCGATGAATGTCCGCTTTCGAGACGCCCGTCCGCCCGCCGGGCAACGCGACGAACTGGCGAGGGGCGGGAGAAGCGGCTGAGGGCGCTCTCTATTCCTGTCGCGAAAGTCAATCCGTTCTACCGCTTGAGCGTTCGCGGCGGACGTGGTCAACGAGGGCGCGCAGCTTTGCCGGCATGTGGCGACGGCTCGGATAGTAGAGGAAGAAGCCTGGGAACGGCGGACAGAAGTCTTCCAGCATGGCGACGAGCTCGCCCCGATCGAGATGGGGGCGGAAGGTCTCCTCCATGCCGAAGGTCAGACCGCCGCCCACAACCGCGGTGCGCAGCATCAGTCGCATGTCATTCGTGGTGATCTGCGGCTTTACCGCCACGTCGAAGTCGCGGCCGCCTTCGGTGAACTCCCAGCGATAGGGCGCGACGGTCGGGGAAGGTCGCCAGCCGATGCAGCGATGCGCGGCGAGGTCGCGCGGGTGCGACGGAGCGCCGAACCTCGCCACGTAGGACGGCGCGCCGACCACCATCTGCCGCTGGTCGTCAGACACCGGCACCGCGATCATGTCCACGTCGATCACCTCGCCGAGCCGGACGCCCGCGTCGAAACCTTCGGCGACGATGTCGAATTCCTCGTCGGTGACCGTGACATCGATTTCGACGCGGGGATAAGCCTTGGCGAAGCCGACGATGAGCGATCCGGACAGGAAGCGCTCGGCAATCGAGGAGACGGCGAGCCGCAAGTGACCCGAGGGTTGCGAAGGCCGGTCGCCGGTCGCGCTCAGCGCCGCCGCCACCTCGTCGATCGCGGGCGCGATACGCTCATGGAGATCGCGGCCGGCTTCGGTGAGCGAGACGCTGCGGGTCGTGCGCCGGAAGAGGGCGGTGCCGAGCCGGTCCTCCAGCTTGCGCAGCGACTGGCTGACGGCCGAACGCGTGACGCCCAGCCGCTCGGCAGCGGCTCGGAAATTGCGGGTCTGTGCGACGGCAAGGAAGACCGCGACGCCGGAGAGATCGATCGACATAAGTTAGCGCAGCTGAACAGCGAGGTTACGAGAAGACAGCTTATCTCGACAAGCCCCGGCGTCTACCTGTTCGGCGAGATCACCTGGAAAAGACGCGACGATGACGCTTCTACCGACGAGCTGGGACCTCGATCGAAAGGGCGCGGCGGTGACGGGCGCTCGCGCGGCATCGGCCTCGCGACCACCAGGCTGCTGCACGAGCGGGGCGCCAAGATCGTCGCGACCGACCGCGCCGAAGCGGTCCATGCGCTTGCCTCGGACACCGTCGCAACCCTTATCGCCGACGTTACGACCTCGCACCGCGCCAGCCTGGCGCTGAACGAGGACGGCGGCATGACCTCTATCGGCCAAGCAAACGGCGCTCGACACGCTGGCGAAGAGCACCAGGGTTTTCAACCGCGACCGGAACCTCACCGTGCTGCTCCTGCATCCCGGCTGGGTCGCCGCTGACATGGGAACGCTCGCCGGTAGGGTCCAAGCTGAAATCGAGCTCTCCGAAAGCGTCGAAGGCATCCCCGACGTGGTCGAGCGTCATCGGAGCTCGGGCTCAATTCAATACCGCGACTACCAGGACCGGACGCTGCCTTGGTGAGGCAAAGCGCCGGCAACCGCTTTCCCACATCCACGATCTCCAGGAGCTCTCATGATCAGTCTCGACAATGCAGTCGTCCTCGTCACCGGCGCGTCGAGCGGCATCGGCGTCGGCATCGCCCGCGAACTGGCGGCGGCCGGCGCAACGCTGATGCTCGGCGCCCGCCGCACCGACCGGTTGGATGCGCTGGCCAGCGAGTTGCGCGAGTCAGGCGCCACCGTCGTCACCCGCCGCCTCGACGTCACCGACTGCGCCGACGTCGCAAGCTTTGCGGATGCCGCGCGAGCCAAGTTCGGCCGTGTCGACGCGATCGTCAACAATGCCGGCGTGATGCCGCTTTCGCCGATGGCTTCCCTGAAGATCGACGAATGGGACCGCATGGTCGACGTGAACATCAAGGGCGTGCTCTACGGCATTGCGGCCGTCCTGCCGGAGATGACTGCGCGGGGCTCCGGCCACGTCGTCAACATCGCCTCGATCGGGGCGCTCGCCGTCTCGCCGACAGCGGCCGTCTACTGCGCGACGAAGTTCGCGGTGCGGGCCATCTCCGAAGGGTTGCGCCAGGAACGCCAGGACATCCGCGTCACCTGCATCCATCCCGGCGTGGTGGAAAGTGAACTTGCCTCCACCATCACCGATA
This sequence comes from Aureimonas endophytica, assembly GCF_014642635.1. Classification (GTDB taxonomy): domain Bacteria; phylum Pseudomonadota; class Alphaproteobacteria; order Rhizobiales; family Rhizobiaceae; genus Plantimonas; species Plantimonas endophytica. The sequence continues at coordinate 678,073 of NZ_BMIQ01000003.1, read as the reverse complement.
AGGCGGCCGCGGAATTGATGGAAATCTATCGCTCGATCGCCTTGAAGCCGGACGCGATCGGCCGGGCTGTACGCTATGCACTCGAGCAACCCGAAGACGTCGATGTCAACGAGATCGTCGTCCGGCCAACCAGGGCCTCGAACTGATGCGGCTGCGCATCTTCGCCGCAGCGACGCTCGTCGCGACACCTCCATCCTTCGCTTTCGGAGAGACGGCCATGACGCCCATGCCTTACCCCTATGTCGGTATGTGGGTCACCGACGACGGCCACATCCGGCACGAACTGTTGCCGAACAACCGCTACGATGAGGCGCGAGGCACGCGCGAGAGCGCCTATCGCGGGCGCTACGAGGTGACCGGGACTCATATCGAATATTGGGACGACACGGGGTTTACCGCCGATGGCGACTTCGTCGACGCCAACACGCTCCATCACGCCGGCATGGTGCTGCGACGGTCCGCTCGTTGAGATCGGCCAGGAGGTCCAGCATCACCTTGAACATCGCGACTGCCGCCGGTAGCAGCGAGGCGAGAGTTCGGGCAGATGGAAGATCGATTCTGCGGCGCCAGGTTCGTCGGCGCTCATGCCATGACGCAGCTCGGTTTCGATGCCCGGCTCGTTTTCGACGATCGCATTGAGGAACGAGCCGAGCTGGGTGAACTCGGGATCGATGATGGTTCCGATCCGGAGCTTGCCGCGAGCCTGGGAGGTAGGATGTCGGGTGGTCTGCCCGAAATCCGCGGCCGCCGCCGGGACCTGCTCGGCCTTTGCGGCCAGAAGCGCCCCGTCGCGCGTGAGTTCGAGACCGCCTGTGGTGCGACGAACCGGGGCGACTCCGTTCCCGCCGCGAGCTGCTTGAGCTGAAGACTGACAGCGGGCTGGCTGAGACCGGGCTGCTTCGCCGCACGAGTGACGTTTCCCTCGCGAGCGACCGCAACGAAGGCTCGCAAGGCTCTGATGTCAATCAAGGCGCTCGTATGAGGCAAGCTTTTAACGGGACGACGTGTTTCTCATTGGATCGTCGCGTCCTCGATTGCTATCCCGTTCCCGGATGGGAGGCAAAGGGATGGCGAATATAGAGGATTTGCCGGCCGCGGGCCTTGCGGCATCGGTCTCCGAGAGGATGCCGCACCAACTCGGCCATCATGAGTTGGCGCTATGAATAAGCGCGCTTCTTCTACCACCGGTGAGGCGTTCGACTACGTGATTGTCGGTGCCGGTTCGGCCGGTTGTCTTCTCGCCAACAGGCTCAGCCGAGACCCCGCGAACCGGGTCCTCCTCTTGGAAGCCGGCGGCCGGGACAACCATCCTTGGATCCACATACCCGTCGGCTACCTCTACTGCATCGGAAATCCCCGCATGGACTGGCTGTTCCAGACGGAGCCGGAGCAGGGCCTGAACGGTCGCAGTCTACGCTACCCGCGCGGCCGAACGCTGGGCGGCTGCTCATCGATCAACGGCATGATCTACATGCGCGGCCAAGCCAACGACTTCAACGAGTGGTCGGCCGTCACCGGGGATGCCAACTGGTCGTGGGACAACGTCCTGCCGGACTTCATGGCCCATGAGGACCACCACCGCCTGGACGGAGGCGCTGACCCCGCCACCGGCGGCAACAGCCGGTTCTCGGATACGCACGGACATGGCGGCGAATGGCGGATCGAAAAGCAGCGGCTGCGTTGGGAAATCCTGGAAGCTTTCGCCGAAGCGGCGGTCGAGGCTGGGATTCCCCGATCCAGGGACTTCAGCAACAGCGACGAGGCGGGTGTCGGCTATTTCGAGGTGAGTCAGCGGTCGGGCTGGCGCTGGAATACCTCGAAGGCGTTCCTTCGCCCGGTACGCTCGCGACCGAACCTCGTCGTCCGCACCGGGGCCGAAGTCCAGAAACTTGAGATCGAGTGGGGTGGGGATGGCCGATTGCGTTGCGTCGGCGTCGTGTTTCGACAGGGCGACAGGAACGTATCGATCGAGGCGCGCCGCGAGGTCGTCTTATCGGCCGGAGCGATCGGTTCGCCGCAGATTCTGCAACTCTCTGGGATCGGTCCGGCGAAGCTGCTCGCCGGCCATGGGATCGACGTCGCCGTCGATCTGCCGGGCGTCGGCGAGAACCTTCAGGACCACTTGCAGATCCGTGCCGTGTATCGAATCACGGGCGCCCGGACGCTCAACGTCCTGGCGAGCAATCTCTTTGGCAAGGCCATGATCGGGCTCGAATACGCCCTGCGGCGGAGCGGCCCGATGAGCATGTCGCCCTCACAGCTCGGCGCCTTCACGCGCTCGGACGAGGGCCGGGCACATCCCAACCTGGAATATCACGTGCAGCCGTTGAGCCTTGATGCCTTCGGCGAGCCGCTGCATAGCGTCCCCGCCTTCACCGCCAGCGTCTGCAACCTGAAGCCCACCAGCCGAGGCAGCGTGCGCGTCCGATCCGGGCGGGCCGTCGATGCCCCGGCGATTGCCCCGAATTATCTGGCGACCGACGAAGACCGCAAGGTCGCCGCCGACAGTATCCGCCAGATCCGCACCATCGTCTCGCAGCCCGCGCTCGCCCGCTACAAGCCGATCGAATGGAAACCAGGCATCGAGTTTCAAACGGATGCGGAACTCGCCAAGCTCGCGGGCGATATCGCCACCACGATCTTCCATCCCGTCGGCACGACCCGCATGGGTCGCGACGACGACCCCATGGCCGTCGTCGACAGCCGGCTGCGGGTGCGAGGCATCCGGGGCTTGCGGGTCGTCGATGCCGGGGTGATGCCGACGATTACGAGCGGCAACACGAGCGCGCCGACGATGATGATCGCCGAGAAGGCGGCACGGATGATCCTGAACGACGCGAGGACGCAACTATGAGCGAACAGACCCTGGACCGCTCTGCCCTCCCGCTCTTCTGCGTCAAGGTCGCCGACTTCGGCCAGTCCATTGCGGGCCCAGCCGTCGCCATGATCCTCCGCGACCGCCGTGCATGTCGATCCCCCGACCGGGCCGCTCCGGAATAGCCGCGTCCAGGCGGGTGTCGTCGTACGCTCTGCCCGGACGTTATCGCGCATCCTCCTTCGCGATCAGTTGCCAGCCCGTCTTGCTGCATAGGCGACGCGCGCCGCCTCCATGCGTGATGAGTTCGCCATCACCCATTCCGCCAATGTTCTAACCGGATCGAGGAACTCGCGACCCAGATCCGTCAGCGCATATTCAACCTGAGGCGGGGTCACCGGCGTGACCGTCCGTGAGACAAACCCGTGCTCCTCGAGGTCGCGGAGCGTTGAAGCGAGCACTTTCTGACTGATCTCGCCGATCTCCCGGCGCAGCGCGTTGAACCGACAGGGTCCTCGCCCCAACATGCGAACAACGAGCATCGACCATTTGTCGCTGATCCGCGCCAGCGTCCGGCTGATGTGCTCGCACGCTGCGCTACCGCCGCCATCGCATGCAGGCGCAGTTTCCGTGTGGTTATCTGGTGTCGGCAAGGTGCCTCCTTCTCGCGCCCGAATACCTGAAGTAAGCAGGTTACCTCTAGAAACTGCTGAACGCGAGACACTGATGGCCAACAAGCCGAGAATCGCCCTCATCATCGGATCAACCCGCCCGACACGGTTCGCCGATACGCCAGCACAGTGGATGTTGAAGCAGGCGCGAGCACGAGAAGACATGGATGTCGAAGTGGTGGACCTGCGCGACCACCCCATGCCATTCTTCGACGAAGCGGCGTCCAATCTATGGGCGCCGAGTCAAAACGCCGAGGCTGTCCGGTGGCAGCAAAGGATCGCGCAGTTCGACGGCTACATCTTCGTTGTCGCCGAATACAACCACTCGATCACCGGCGTCCTCAAGAACGCGCTCGACCAAGCCTACAAGGAGTGGAACCGCAAGCCATTCACCGCAATCGGCTATGGCGGCACTGGAGCCGCGAGGGCTTTGGAGCATCTGCGCGGGATCGCGATTGAGTTGCAAATGGTCTCGACCAAGTCGGCCGTCCACATCGGTGGAGGTGATTTCATGGCGATCCATCCCAACTTCGGTAAGCAGCCGATCGAGACGATCGAGGCGAACCTGCTGGCATCGGCGACAGCTGCGTTGGACGAACTGGTTTGGTGGGCCAAAGCGACCATGACCGCGCGTGCCGCAGCAGCCTAGCAGCCGCCTGCTCAAACGAAGAGAGCGGCCGCGTCAGTGACATCGCGGTCGCCGGCCACTCCAACAAGCCTGCCGCAGGCAGGCCGAGATACGTCCTGTTTCCGCAACCTCTTTCGTGACACGTGCTCCACGGTGTGGGTACCCAGAGGACCGCTTCCGGGCCGAAGACGTCGGAAGCAGATCCGTTCGGAGAGGTGCGGTCGGGCTAGACCTGTCGCATGCCACCGTCGACGCAGAGTTCGGCACCGGTGATGAAGCTGGCCTCGTCGCTCAGAAGAAACAGCGTCGCGGACGCCACCTCGTCGGGACGCGCCATGCGGCCCATCGGGATCGGCGCGATCAGCGCCGCACGACTTTCTTCGGACACAGCCGCCATCATGTCCGTATCCGTCGGGCCCGGTGCCACGACGTTGACGCGGATCCCTCGAGGCGCCAGCTCGGCGGCCCAACTGCGAGCATAGGATCGGACCGAAGCCTTGGTGGCCGCATAGGTGCTGTAGGGCGGGATGCCCATCGCGTCCGCAATCGATCCCATCAGGACCACCGAGGCGCCGTCACTCATGGCAGGCAGAGCCGCCTGAAGGCCGAACACCATTCCACGGACGTTCACCGCGAAATGACGATCGAAATGCTCGAGGGTCTGATCCGCAATTGCGGCGGGCTCGGACAGGCCGGCATTCAGGACGAGAAGATCCAGGCGCCCCCGCGCTTCCCTCACAGTTGCGACGACGCGCGACAAGTCCTCCGGCGCACCGGCATCCGCGACAAGACCGCGAGCATCGCCGCCGAGTTCTCGCGCGGCGGCCTCGACCTCGTCGGCCCGTCGCCCGGTCAGAAAGACGGTTGCCCCTTCGCTCGACAGGCGCTCCGCGATCGCCAGCCCGATGCCCTTGGCACCCCCGACCACGAGCGCGATTTTGTTTTCAACTCTTGCCATCGCAAAGGCTCCCTGTTCAGCGACGGCATCCAGATATACGACGGGTATCTAGTCGCAAGAACGCACTTTGATGAGCCTAGATATGATGGACGATACCGAGCTCGCGCTTTTGTCGGAAAAGGCATGCGGCGACATGGTCCGCGTCCGGCCGATTCTGGATCGGATCGCGGACAAGTGGACGATTCTGATTCTGACCGTGCTCTGTCCCAAGCCGGCGCGGTTCAACGAAATCAAGCGACGGCTGGACGGCATCACGCATAAGGCGCTGGCGGATGCTCTGAAGCGATTGGAGCGCAACGGTTTGGTGACGCGGACCGTTTTGCCGACAGCGCCGATCGGTGTTGAATACGCGATCACGCCGCTTGGTCACTCGTTGCGCCAGCCGTTCGAAGCGCTTTGCGCCTGGGCGCTCGCGCATGGTCCCGACATCGAGCGAGCAAGTGCCTGCTTCGATCGGGTCAGAGCCGATGGTGGCCTGTCCCCATCAGGTGGCCCGGTTCAAAGCTAAAGCTAATGCATGGCGGGCTTGTCGGCGACGTTCAGGGTGGCCGGAGAAGCCGGTTGGGGTGGCGGAGCCGGCCACGGCACAGCGGCGGGTGCCGGCGGTTTGTAGCCGAGGGCGGAATATGGGCGGCGCGTGTTTTGGTGCCGGCTCCGACTCCCGATGAAGATCCAGGCCTCGTTAAAGTTGCAGAAGATTTCGCCATTCGGAATTCCACGGGCAGCTTTGCCGGCGTTACGTCCAAGAGCCGACGGCCTGTCTCCGCCCCGTATCCGACGGGGTTGAACTGCGAGCTGATCGAGACCCTAATCGCGTCGGCATAGCTTTCACATTTGAAGGTTCAGATAGACAAATGTCGTTGACAACTCTTTCTGATTTCGCAATCTGAAGGGGGGAACGGGAGTGCCCTGGGGAGGGATCGATGGAAAGCGATTGGCCATGGCCGTGCGGCCCTGTGCCGATTTCGGCATGCGACGCGTCATGCCTGTCGGCTGCGGCACTCCGCTACGCCCTTGAGTCCGGGATGCGCTGGTTCCAGGCCTCTGCCGAGGGCGCCGCATGAGGCGGTCCTCTCATGATGGCTCGGCGGATGCGGGCGCCGAGACCGCGGGCGCGGCCGTTGCCGGCCTGAGAGCGGCCAGCAAGCGCTTCGGCGGCACCGTCGCCGTGTCGTCGGTCTCCTTCGATCTCAAAGCCGGTTCGGTGCTCGCGCTTCTCGGCGAGAACGGCGCGGGGAAGAGCACCTGCGTGAAGCTTCTCGCCGGCGTCCATCGCCCGGACGAGGGCGAGGTGGTTCTGGGCGGACAGCCCATTCATCTTCAGTCGCCGCTCGACGCGCGGCGGCGCGGCATCGCCGTGATGCACCAGCATCCGGGCCTCTTTCCCGATCTGTCGGTGGTGGAGAACGTCTTTCTCGGCCATATGCCGCTGACGGGCGCCGGCACGATCGACGGCGACCGGATGCGCCGCCATGGGCGCGAGGTGCTGGACGCGGTCGGCCTGCGCTGCGATCTCGACGCCCGGCTCGGACAGCTGCGCACTTCCGAGCAGCAGCTCGTCGAAATCGCCCGGGCCCTGTCGCTCGACGCCCGGGTCCTCATCATGGACGAGCCGACGGCCGCCCTGTCGCAGCGCGAGGTCGATCGTCTCTTCGGCGTCGTCGCCGAATTGAAGGCGCGCGGCGTCGCGATGATGTTCGTCGGCCATCGCATGGAGGAGATCTACCGCATCGCCGACGAGATCGCGGTCCTGCGCGACGGGCATGTGACGGCGGTGGAGCCGGCCCGCTCCCTGGGGCGCGACCGGGCGGTGCAATTGATGATCGGCCGGCCGCTGACCTCGATCTATCCCCGGCACACCGCCACGCCCGGCGCGGTCGCGCTGGAGGTCGAGGGCCTGTCGCGCCAGGGCGCCTTCGCCGACATCGCCTTCTCGCTGCGGGCGGGGGAGATCGTCGGTCTCGGCGGCCTCGTCGGCAGCGGACGCACGGAGATCGCCCGCGTCCTTTTCGGCATCGACCGGCCCGATGACGGCACGATCCGTGTCGACGGCCGTCCCGTGACCCTGCGCCGGCCCGACGACGCCATGCGCGCCGGCATCGCCTATGTCTCGGAGGACCGGCTGGGGCAGAGCCTCGTCATGGACTTCTCCATTCTTTCCAACGCCGTCCTGCCGGTGCTGAAGCGGACCAGCACGGGCGGCATCGTGCGACGCCTGCGGGAGATCGCCTGCGTCGCCCCACAGCTCGAGCGGATGCGCCTGAAGTTCGACCATTACGATCAGCCCGTGAAGACGCTGTCCGGCGGCAATCAGCAGAAGGTCGTGCTGGCGAAATGGCTGGCGACGGCGCCGCGCGTCCTCATTCTCGACGAGCCGACGCAGGGCATCGACGTCCAGTCCAAGGCCGAGGTCCATGCCATGATCGCCGAGCTCGCCGAGCGCGGCATGGCGATCCTGCTGATCTCCTCCGAACTGCCCGAGCTGATCGGGATGTGCGATCGCATCCTGGTGCTGCGCGAGGGCCGGCTGACGGCCAGCTTCGCGTCCGGCAGCGTCGATCAGGAACAGGTGATCCGCGCCGCGACCGACGTCGAAAGCGTGTCCGACCGCGCGGGCGCTTCCACCGGCGCGCACGAGGCGGCGGCGCCGGTCTCGGCGACGGCCTCGATCTTCGCCCGGCGCGAACTCGGCCTCGTCTGCGCGATCGCCGCCGTGGCGATCCCGGCGGCCTTCGTCAATCCGCATTTCCTCGGCGCCGCCAACATCACCGCCCTGACGATGGATGCGGCGCTATTGATGATCGCAGCCGCCGCGCAGATGCTGGTCATGCTGACGCGCAATATCGACCTGTCGGTCGCCTCCGTCATCGGCCTCGCCGCCTATGGCTCGGCGAGCGTGATGCATGCCTATCCCGACACGTCCGTCGCCCTCGGCATCTTGACGGGCTGCGCCATAGGCCTTCTCTGCGGCGCCATCAACGGCCTCGTGGTGACGCTCGGCCGCGTGCCGTCGATCGTGGTGACGCTCGGCACGCTCGCGGTGTTCCGGGGCTTCAACAGCATCTGGGCGGGCGGGCGGCAGATCAGCGCCGACCAGGTGCCGCAGGCGTGGCTCGACCTTTCCGGCAGCCGGCTGGCGGGCATCCCGACCGTGATCGTGATCGCGCTCGTCGTCCTGGCGCTGCTCGCCCTTCTTCTCTCGCGCCATCCGAAGGGCCGCCAGCTCTTCGCGGTCGGCTCCAACCCCGAGGGCGCCGCGCTGGTCGGCATCGCGGCGGGGCGTCTCGTGCTCGGCGCCTTCTGCCTGGCGGGACTTCTCGCCGGCTTCGACGGAGCGCTCTGGGCATCGCGCTATGCGACGATCGACGCGCGCGTCGCGATCGGCTTCGAACTCACCGTGATCGCGACCGTCGTCGTCGGCGGCGTCGCGGTGCGCGGCGGCTCGGGCAGCATTCTCGGCATCATGCTCGGCGCCGTGCTGCTGCTCGTCATCCAGAACGCCCTGACGCTGGCCCGTGTCGATCCGCTCTGGCTCCAGGGGGTCTACGGCCTCGTCATCCTCGCCGCCGTCACGGTGGACGCCTATGCCGCGCGGCGTCTCGGCGCCGCGGGCCGGAGGATCGCCTGATGCGGCCCGGTTTCCTGCGCTTCCTCGGCTGGGACACGTTTCTCTCAGTCCTGTGCCTCGCGCTGATCGCCTATGCGCTCGTCGCGGTGCCCAACTTCCCGACCGAGTTCAATATCTCCCAGGCGATCGCCGGCGTCTCGGAACGCGCGCTCATCGTCCTGCCCATGACGCTTCTCGTCATCGCCCGCGAGATCGACCTTTCGGTCGCCAGCATCCTGTCTCTGTCCAGTGTCGTCTTCGGCGTGGTGGTGCGGGACAGCGGCTCGATGTCGCTCGCGCTCGGCGCGGCGCTCGCGACGGGCGGGCTCTGCGGCGCCTTCAACGGGTTGCTCATCACGCGCCTCGCTCTGCCCTCGCTCGTCGTGACCCTCGGCACGCTCGCGATGTTCCGGGGCATCGGCTACATCCTGCTCGGCCCGGCCTCGGTGAATCTCTTTCCCGACGCCTTCACCGATTTCGGCATCGACACGGTGGGCGGCGGGGTTCTGCCCGAAACGATCCTGCCGTTTCTCGTCCTCGCCCCCTGCTTCTTCCTTCTCCTGCAGCGGAGCGCCACGGGGCGGCGCATCTATGCCATCGGCGGCAATCCCGACACGGCGCTCTATTCCGGCGTGCGGATCGACCGCATCCGGTTCGGCCTCTTCGTCGCGTCCGGCCTCGTCTGCGGTCTGGCCGGCATCGTCTTCACCGCCCGCGTCGCCAATGCGCGCGCCGACAATGCGCTCGGCCTCGAACTCGACGTCATCACCATCGTGCTTCTCGGCGGCATCCACGTGTTCGGCGGACGCGGGCGGCTGAGCGGCGTGCTCTGGGCGCTGCTGCTCATCGCGCTCGTGCGCAACGTCCTCGGGCTTCAGCAGATCGGCGGCGACGCGCAGGCCATGACCATCGGCCTGCTTCTGATCGGCACCCTCCTTCTCGGCAATGCCGGCCAATGGCTCGCCGGACGCTGGAAGGGGCGGCGCGCCGCATGACGGAATTGGCGGTCCGCAGGCCGGGCGGTCCGCCGATCGCGAAACGAGAAACCGGCGCAAGACGACCCCATGGGAGGGATCAGATGGCAAGAACTTTAGGAAGGGCGGCGGGCCTCGCATCGGCATCCGCGCTGGCGCTGGCGAGCCTGCTTCTGGCCGGCGGCGCGGCAGCCGCTGCCGAATGCGCCAGCGCGCCGGTGACCGTCGGCTTCGTGCCGAAGCTCGATACGGACCCTTATTTCCAGGTCGCCCAGACCGGCGCGGAGGAGGCGCAGAAGGAGATCGGCGGCAGCGCCATCAAGCAGGCGCCCTCGCAGAACACGGCCGAGGCGCAGATCGAGTTCATCAACAACCTCGTCTCGCAGAAGGTCGGCGCCATCGCCATCTCGGCCAACGACGCCAATGCGCTCGCACCCGCGCTGAAGCGGGCGATGAAGCAGGGCGTCCATGTCGTATCCTACGATTCCGACGTCGCGCCAGCGGCGCGCACACTCTTTCTCAACCAGGCGAGCGGCGACAGTCTGGCGGAGATGATGCTGGCTTCGATGGGCGACATGATCGGCTACGAGGGCGACTTCGCCATCCTCTCCTCGACGCCGACCGCCTCGAACCAGAACGCCTGGATCGACTTCATGAAGAAGCGGCTGGCTTCGGACCCGAAATACGCCAAGATGAAGCTCGTCCAGGTCGCCTACGGCCAGGAGAACGAGCAGGTCAGCCAGCAGCAGACCCTCGGCCTCGCGCAGGCCTTCCCCAATCTCAAGGGCATCATCAGCCCGACCGGCATCAGCCAGCCCGCCGCCGCGCGGGCGCTGGATCAGGCGGGGCTGCTCGGCAAGATCAAGCTGACGGGCCTCGCCCCCGCCACGCTCATCAAGAAATACATCCAGGCCGGGACGGTCCAGGACATCTGGTGGAACGTCAAGGATCTCGGCTACCTCACCTATTATGCCGCCCAGGCCGTCGCCTCCTGCAAGGTCACCGGCAAGGAAGGCGAGACCTTCACGGCCGGCCGGCTCGGCGACTACAAGGTCGGTCCGTCCGGCGAAGTGGTGCTTGGCCCGGCGAAGATCGTGACTCCCGCAAATGTCGAGGAGTTCAAGTTCTGAGCCGGAGGACTTAACCTCCTTTGGGAGCGTCCCTCGGGACGCTCCAGCCTCGTCGTCGCCGACCTTCCCGCGACCGCGTCGTCGCATTCACGACCCCATGGCCTCGGCGAACTCCGTACCTTCGATTCGATCCGCGCCCCTCGCAGTGGCAGGCCGCAGACACCTTGTCTTTTCCTGAAATGCAAAGGAAAGTCGGCACTTGGAGGATATGGTGAGCGGCTTCGCTCGCCAGGGAGGGATTGATGGATGTCACGGGAGCGAGACATCTCCTCTCGGCGTGGATCGATGCCTTCGGGGCATCGCTCGAACGCCGGGATGTGGATGACGCAACGGCCCGTTTCGGCGACGAATGCGACTGGCGTGACCTCGTCGCCTCGACTTGGAATCTCCGCACCTTCGAGGGCCGGGAGGCCATCCGGTCCCTTCTGGCCAAGACGTCTACGGGAAGCAGGATGTCCGTCATCTGAGCTGAGATCGTCGTCGACCGGCGAGGGCGGCCGCGAGGAGGGGCGCCCGCCGTTCCGCCGAACCCTGTTCCAGGACGCCGATGGAATAGGGGGCTCGAAGACTTCAGGCGGCAGCGGAATGGGGGAGCAAGTCGCGCCGTGGACGATTCCATGATGACATGTCGGTTCGAGCCTCTGGATATCGAGACGGTGGGCCAAAGGCTCGGCCGGATCGCGGCCGTCGCGGATCGGGTCGGGCCGATCGCGTCGGACTGGCGGGTGCGCGAGATCGGCGACGGCAACCTGAACCTCGTTTTCGTCGTCTCGGGACCTGTCGGTTCGGTCGTGGTGAAACAGGCGCTGCCCTATGTGCGCCTCGTCGGGGAAAGCTGGCCGCTGCCCCTGAAGCGCTCGTTCTTCGAGTATCATGCCCTGATCCGGCAGGAGCGGCGGGCGGGCGCCGGCACCGTTCCGTCAGTCCTTCATTTCGACGAGCGGCAGGCCCTCCTCGTCATGGAGTTCCTGTCGCCGCACGTGATCTTGCGCCGCGCCCTGATCGACGGCCGGCAACTGCCGCGGATCGGCCGCGACCTCGGTCTCTTCACCGCGCGCACCTTGTTTCGCGGCTCGGACTTTTCCATGCCGGCGCGCGAGCGCAAGACCGATCTTGCGCTCTTCGCGGACAATGCCGAACTCTGCGACATCACCGAAAGCCTCGTCTTCACCGATCCCTATTTCGACGCGGCCTTGAACCGGCATACGACGCCGGAGCTCGACGGGCTGGTGCGGGAGCTGCGCGCCGACCGCGATCTCAAGATCGAGGCCCAGCGGCTGAAGCAGCTCTTTACGGCCAAGGCCGAAACGCTGCTGCATGGCGACCTTCACACCGGTTCGGTGATGGTGACCGAGGGCGACACGCGCGTGATCGATCCGGAATTCGCCGTCTACGGGCCGATCGCCTTCGACATCGGCATGTTGCTCGCCAACTTCTGGATGAGCTTCTTCGCGCAGCCCGGCCATGAGACGGGCGACGACCGCGAGGCGATGCGCGCCTATCTCCTCGGCGTTATCGACGAGATCTGGGCGACGTTCCGCGAGGAATTCGCCCGCCTCTGGCACAGCGAGCGCCACGGGATCCTCTATCCCCGCAGCCTCTTCGAGGACCAAGGCGACAGCCTCGGTTCGGAACAGGCGCTGAACGGCGTTCTCGCCGACATCTGGGTCGATCTCCTCGGCTTCGCCGGCGTCGAGATCCACCGCCGGATTCTCGGGCTCGCGCATAATGCCGATTTCGAGACCATCGCCGATCCCGCGCGGCGGGCGTCCTGCGAGCGTCCCGCCCTGCGCTTCGGCCGCCAGATCGCGGTCGGCCGCAACCGCCTCCATTCGATCGACGAGGTGAACGCCCTGGCGGTCCTCATCAGCAAGGAGCATGCCGCATGAAGGTCGGCGACCGGCATTTCCGCACGATCTGGCTCAACGAGGACGGGCAATCGGTCGACATCATCGACCAGCGCTGGCTGCCGCACGATTTCCGCGTCGCGACGCTCGCCAGCGTCGATCAGACGGCGGTCGCCATCCGCGACATGTGGGTGCGCGGGGCGCCGCTGATCGGCGTCACCGCCGCCTATGGCATGGCGCTGCAAACGCTCGCCGATCCGTCCGACGAGGCGCTCGATGCGGCCTACGAACTTCTGCACGAGACGCGCCCGACGGCGATCAACCTGCGCTGGGCGCTCGACACGATGCGGGCCCATCTGAAAGCCCTTCCCCCCGAGGAGCGGCGCGCGGCGGCCTACGCCAAGGCCGCAGAACTGGCCGACGAGGACGTGGAGCTCAGCCGGGCCATCGGCCGCAACGGGCTGGAGGTCATCCGCAGGATCGCCGAGACCAAGAAGCCCGGCGAGCCGGTCAACATCCTCACCCATTGCAATGCCGGCTGGCTCGCCACCGTCGATTACGGAACGGCGACCGCGCCGATCTATCTGGCGGCCGAAGCGGGCATTCCGGTCCATGTCTATGTGGACGAGACGCGGCCCCGCAACCAGGGCGCCTATCTCACGGCCTGGGAAATGGCGGGGCACGGCATCTCGCACACGCTGATCGTCGACAATGCCGGCGGGCACCTGATGCAGCATGGCGAGATCGACATGGTGATCGTCGGCACCGACCGCACCACGGCGGATGGCGACGTCTGCAACAAGATCGGCACCTATCTGAAGGCGCTCGCGGCCCGCGACAACAACGTGCCCTTCTATGTGGGCCTGCCCTCGCCGACGATCGACTGGACGGTGCGCGACGGCGTGCGGGAAATCCCGATCGAGGAACGGCCGGGCGAGGAGGTCTCGTCCGTCTGGGGGCGTACGGAGGGCGGCGAGATCGCGCAGGTGCGCGTGTCGCCGGACCTGACGCCGGCACGCAATCCGGCCTTCGACGTGACCCCGGCGCGGCTCATCACCGGGCTGATCACCGAGCGCGGCATCGCCGAAGCCTCGCCCGAAGGCATCGCCCGGCTGTTCCCCGAAAAGGCCGGCCGCTCGCCCTGAGACGGAGACTCAGCCTGCTTTTCGGCGGAACTGGACGCTGCTCGCGACCATGACGCCGAGAAGCAGGCTACCCCAGATCAGTTCCTTGGCGAAGTTCGACACCTGCAGCATGTTGAGGCCGCTCGACAGGAACTGGAGCGAGAGGACGGCGAGCGCGAGGCCCGACACGCGGCCGAAGCCGCCGAACGGATTGATCCCGCCAAGGACGCAGATGAGGATCGAAAGCAGGAGATAGCTCGAGCCGTAATCGGCCTTGGCGGAATTCGCCCGGCTCATGATGACGAGGCCCGCCGCCGCCGCGAGCATCCCGGACATGAGATAGGTTCGCACCGTCAAGCCGACGTCGTCGATGCCGGCAAAGCGCGCCGCCAACGGGTTGGTGCCGAACATCCGCATTTTCAGGCCGAGCGCCGTGCGCTCCAGCATCAGGGCGACGAGGATGCCGAGCACGGACACGATGATCAGCGGCACGGGAATGCCGACAAGCGAGCCGTTGCCGACCACGGCGAAGGCGGGAGGCAGGCCGAGCACGGCGCTGCCGCCGGTGATCGCGACGCCGAGGCCGGTGAAGACGAGGCCGGAGCCGAGCGTCGCGAGGATCGGCGGCAGGCCGAAGACGCCGATGGCGATGCCGTTGAAGAGACCCGCCAGCGCGCCGACGCCGAGCGACGCGAGGACCGCGACGAGAATCGCGAAGCCGGCCACGGCCCCCGTGCCCTGGGGCCCCGCCAGCGCCGCCATGATGAGCGCGGCGACGATCGCCGACAAGTTGGCGATGCCGATGATCGCGAGATCGATGCCGCCCGTCAGCATCGCCAGCATCATCGCCAGGGCAAGGATCGCGAATTCGGGGAACTGAAAGGCCATCGAGCCGAGATTGCCGGCCGACAGGAAGCGCGCCGGCGCCAGCGCCGCCATCAGCGCGAAGATCGCGACGGTCAGGATCGAGAGGCGCACGATATCCGAGGCGAGGAAGCTGCGGCGGCGCGTCGCGGGCGGCGGGGAGGGCGGGGCGCTCTGGGGCGCGGAACTGTCCATATCCGGTTTCCTGCCTATCCGGCTCGCAACGCGGCGCGGCGCGCCTGATAGGCCGGAAGCCCCGTGCCGACGAGGATCAGGGCGCCGATCACCACGCTCTGCCAGGTCGAGGGGATGCCGAGCAGGATCAGGCTGTTCGAAACGAGGACGATGAGGGCGACGCCGAGAAGCGTGCCGGTGATGGTGCCGGTGCCGCCGGCGAGCCGGGCGCCGCCGAGCACCGTCGCCGCGATCACCGACAGTTCGAGGCCGACGAGATCGAAGGGATTGGCGACGCGCGCCAGCGAGGCGTGGATGATGCCGGCAAGGCCGGACAGGGCGCCGACATAGACATAGACGAAGACTTGGATGCTGCGGACATTGATGCCGATGCGCCGCGCGCTCTCCATCGAGCCGCCGAGCGCGAAGATCTGGCGGCCGAGAAGCGTCCGGTGCAGGAGGAACCAGGTGCCCGCGACGACGAGCACGAGCGCCGCGAAGGCCCAGGGCAGGGCGTAGAAATAGCCGGCCTCCGTCGTCCCGCGGATCATCATCAGGCGCGAGAAGTCGCGCATGCCGGGCGGGATGTTGGAGATCAGCTTCGAGCCGACGAAGGTGAGGAGAAAGCCGCGGATCACCGACAGGGTGCCGAGCGTCACGATCAGCGTCGGCAGGCGAAAGCCGGCGATGAAGACGGCGTTGACGAGGCCGAGCGCGGCGCCGATCAGGATCGACAGCGCGAAGGCGGCATACCAGGGAACCGGCACGCCGGCGCCGACGAGAACGAGGGTCGTCGAATACATCGCGAAGGCGGCGATGGCGGTGAAGCTCACGTCGATGCCGCCCGAGACGAGGACGAGCAGCACGCCGATCGCGAAGATGCCGGTGACGATGGAATTGCGCAGCAGATCGAAGAGCGTCGTCAGCGACAGGAAGTTCGGATCGGACGCCGTCGCCACCGCGCAGAATACGAGGATCACCGCGGCGACCAGAGTCTCGTTGCGGGCCCAATCGACGCGCATCAACGCTTTCCCCTTCACGATGCGAGCCTCGCCGCCAGCTCCTGCTCGCCGATCCGTTCGGCGCCGATCTCATCGACGATGCGGCCGGCCTTCATGACGAGGATGCGGTGGCAGCAGGCGATGAGTTCCGGCAGGTCGTCGGAGATCACCACGATGCCAAGCCCGTCCGCCGCGAGCGAGGCGATGACGGCATGGATGTCGGCCTTCGAGCCGATATCGACGCCGACGGTCGGGCCGTTGAGAATGAGGATCTTCGGCCGGCCGGCCAGCCAGCGGGCGAGGACGACGCGCTGCTGATTGCCGCCGGACAGCGATTTGACGGGCGCGCCGAGATCGGGCGCGGCGACGGTCAACTCAGCGAGCCAGCCGGCGGCCTCGCGCCCGAGTGCCGGCCGGTCGAGAACGCCGACGGCATTGGCGAAGGCGTCGAGCCGGCCGACCGAGACGTTGCGCTCGATCGACTGCGACAGGAACAGCCCTTCCGTCAGGCGGTCCTCGGGGACATAGCCGATGCCAGCCGCGACCGCCTCGGCGGGCGAGCGCAACCGCACCTCGCGCCCCTCGACGCGCACCGTGCCGCGATCCACCGGCATGAGGCCGAAGAGCGCCTTGGCGAGCGCGGTGCGGCCGGAGCCGAGAAGCCCCGCGACGCCGAGGACTTCGCCGCGACGGAGCGCGAAGCCGACATCGTGGAGCGTGCCCTCGCGCGAAAGACCCTCCACTTCGAGGATGCGGTCGCCGCCATGGGCGGGCGCCGGAAAGGTCTCCGGGAAACGGCGGCCGGTCATGTGGAAGGCGAGCGAGCCGAGATCGAACTCCGTCGCCGGCGCATCGGCGACGACCGCGCCGTTGCGGATCACCACGATCTTCTCGCAGACCTCGAAGACCTCGGCGAGCTTGTGGCTGACGAAGAGCACCGCGACGCCGGAAGCCTTCAGCCGCCGGATGATGCCGAGCAGCGAGCGCACCTCGCGCTCAGTCAAGGCGGTGGTCGGCTCGTCCATGATGACGAGGCGCGCGTTCAGCGCGAGCGCGCGGGCGATGGCGACGAGCTGCTTGTCGGCGACGGGCAGGGTTTCGACGCGGCGGTCGAGATCAATGTCGACCGCGATGCGCTGAAGCACCTCCTCGGCGATCCGGCGCATCCGCCGCCGCGCGACGAGCCGGCGCTTCGAGCCGAGTTCCGCGCTGAAGGCGATGTTTTCGGCGACCGAAAGGTTCGGGAAGAGCGAGAAATCCTGGAAGATGACCTGGATGCCGTGGGCGACCGAAGCCCGCGGATCGAGCGCCGCGACATCTGCGCCATCGATGCCGATCGTACCGGCATCGGGCTTCTCGGCACCGGCCAGGATCTTGATCAGCGTCGACTTGCCGCTGCCGTTCTCGCCGGCCAGGCACACGACTTCGCCGGCTTCGATGGCGAAGCTGACGCCGCGAAGCGCCTGGACGCCGGCAAAGGACTTGGACAGGGCGTCGAGCCGGATGAACGAAGAACGGGACATGGGGACGCTTGCGGGCAGGAGACGATGCGAAAGCCCGGCCGGGCGTGGCGACCCGGCCGGGATTGCGGTTCCTTCGCGCCTAGAACGGATAGTCCTTCGCGTTGTCCTTGGTGACGTCGACCCAGGCCTGGCCGTAGATCACCTTGCCCTCGATCTTCACCTTCTCGTAGCCGGGAATGCCGAGATCCATGCCGTCGGTCGGCTGCTTGCCCTCGAGCAGCATGACCGCGAGCTTGTTCATGGCGTAGCCGGCGAGCGAGGGGTCCCAAAAGGCGATCATGTCGACCGAGCCGGTCTCCAGATATTGTCCGGCGATGGAGGGCAGCGTGGTGCCGACGACGCAGGTGTCGTCCGCCATGCCGCGCTCCTCCAGAGCGAGCCCGATGCCGGCGACATCGGTGGAGGCGCTGCCCTGGAAGCCGCGCACGTTCGGATAGGCCCGCAGGAGTTCCTGCGTCTTCGCATAGGCCTGCTGCTGGTCGTCCGCCGTCTCGTTCTTCGAGCCGACGAGCTTCATGTCGGGAAAATGCTCCTTCTGATAGGCGATCGCGCCGTCCACCCATTCGTTGTGGGTCTTCGAGGTCAGCGAGCCGACGAAGACGGCATATTCGCCCTTGCCGCCCATGCAGGCGCCGAGCTTTTCCATGAAATGCGCGCCGAAGGCCTCGTTGCGGAAGGCTTCGAGGTCCCACTGGACGTTCTGGATGTTGGAGGCCTCGTGCGAGACTACGGTGATCCCGGCGTCCATCGCCTTCTTCAGCACCGGTTCCACGGCTTCCGGCGAGAAGGGCACGACGCCAATGGCGTTCACCCCTTGCGCGATCGCGTCCTCGATGATCTGCACCTGGAGCTGCGCGTCGGCCTTGGCGGGGCCGACCTGATAAGCGTTGTTGCCCGTATCGGCGGCGAATTTCTTGACGCCTTCCTCCATGCGGTTGAACCACTGGATGCCGCTGATCTTCACCACCGTGGCGATGGTGTATTTCTTGTCCTGCGCCTCGGCACTGCCGAGGACGGCGGTGACGGCGAGCGCCGCCGCACCGGCGATGTAAGCGAACTTCCTGGACATGCCTGTTCCTCCCGATTGTTCTTGGGGCTTGCCGCGCCGTCGCCCCCCGGAGCCTCCCGCTCGCGGCGACGACGGTGTCCGATGCCCTTCCCGCATCGGACGCGTCCTTCTCGAATTCCCGTTCCCGCACCGATCGTCGCCGAAGCGACACCCGTCCGCCAGCGGGAATCAACGGTGCCGCACCGCGATCTCCTTGCCTACGATCGCATTCCTTCGATGATCCGCACCATGGCGAGCTGGCCCGGATCGTAGAGGCCGATGCTCCCGTCGCCGAACATCCGGGCGCGGCCGAGCTTGTTCGGCCGGCTCTTGAAGTCCTCGAGCGTCGCGCGCGCCGCCGCAAGGCTCCGGTCGTAGAGGGCGGCGCCTTCCGTCCCCTCCATGGCCTTGGCGACCGCGTCGAGGACGTCGAGCACCGTCTTGTCGCCGAGCGAGCCCTTGCCCCGGGCGATCATCGCGGCAAGCGCGCCCTCGATCAGAACGCGGCATTCGCCCGTCTCGAAGGTCTCGCGGCCCTTCAGCGCCTTGGCGGCCGACATCGCGGCCGTGGCGAGCAGCGTGCCGTAGGACGACGACGAGACGCGCTGCATCGCCTTGGCGCATTCCATGAAGGCGAGGCCGAGATCGGCCGGCAGATCGGCCGCCGCCGCTTCCGCGAAGCCCCGCGAAACGGTGATGCCGAGATCGCCGTCGCCGAGCGCCCCGTCGGCGGCGTTGAGTTCGGCCGCCGCTTCCCCCTGCATCGCCGTGGCGATGCGGGCAAGGGCCGTCTTCAGGTCCGCCCGATCGATCGTCCCGCCCATCACCGGACCGTCCAGAACGGGCAGTCGCAGGGCGCGAGAAGCAGGTGCTCGATCTCGGAATCCAGCCGGCACAGGGTCACCGTCACGCCGGCCATCTCCATGGAGGTGGCATAGCGGCCGACGAGCGGCGAGACGATCCCGATCCCGGCCTCGCCGAGCCGCGCATTGAGGCGGCGGTAGACGATGTAGAGTTCCTCCAGGGGTGTCGCGCCCAGCGAATTGACGAGCAGCGAGACGCGCTCGCCGCGCCCCGCGCCGAGATCGGCCAGGAGCCGGTCGAACATCTCGTCCGCCACGGCATCGGCGGGCTTCAGCTTGTCGCGCCAGATGCCGGGCTCGCCATGGATGCCCATGCCCATTTCCATCTGGTCCTCGGGCAGTGTGAAGGTCGGCTTGCCGGCCTGCGGCACGATGCAAGGCGAGAGGGCGAAGCCGATCGAGCGGCAGGCATCCGCTGTCTTCTGCGCTGCGGCCGTCACCTCGTCGAGGCTCGCGCGCTCCTCGGCCCGCGCCCCGGCGGCCTTGAAGGCATAGACCATGCCGGCGACGCCCCGCCGCTTGGCCGCCTCCGCCGGCGGCGCGGAGGCGACATCGTCGGCGAGCAGCACCGTGGTCGATCGGATGTCCTCCATCTCCAGCATCTCGCCGGCCATGTCGAAGTTCATGACGTCGCCGCCGTAATTGCCGTAGAGGCGGAGCACGCCCGCGCCGCCATCGGCGCAGCGCATGGCGCCGGCCATCTGCTCGGCCGAGGGCGAGGCGAAGACGTCGCCGATCGCGCAGGCGTCGAGCAGCCCCGGCCCAATATAGCCGGTGAAGATCGGCAGATGGCCGGAACCGCCGCCGGTGACGATGCCGACCTTGCCTTGGACGGGGCCGCTTTGGCGGGCGATCACGCGCCGTTCGGGCTGGGCGAAATAGCCGGGATGGGCGGCGCAAAGCCCGTCCAGCATCTCGTCGACATAGTCGACCGGCGCGTTCATGACCTTTTTCACGACGTCCCCCTCATCGGCACGGCTGTCGAGCGCGGACATATGCGCGCTCAATGCTCTTTTGCGCGAAGGCATCAGACGTGAACCGCGCGTTCCTTGTCAATCGCCCGCCGAGATGACACGGGAATTTACGTTAGACGGCCGGTTATTGCTTGACGGAGGCCGGGTCTGCATATCCCATATGCGCGCCGGACGCACGGATGACTGATGGGGAGATCGTCATCCGTCCGGCATTTTCGCAATGCTCGGGAGGCTTGCCATGAATCGTCGTGAACTTATCGCAGCCGGCGGTTCGATGGCCGCCGCTGCCTTTCTCGCAGGCTTGCCGGGCGCGCGTGCCGCCCAGCCGCTGAAGATCGGCTACAATGTCGCGACCCTCGCCAATCCCTTCTTCCAGGGCATGACGAAAGGGGTCGTCGACGCCGTCGCGAAGTTCCCCGACATGACTCTCCTCAACACCAACGCCAATGGCGACGCGAACACGCAGTCGACTATGGTGATCGACCTCATCAACCAGGGCGTCAGCGCGCTGATCCTCAATCCGATCAACGCCAATTCGATCGTTCCGGTGGTGGAGCAGGCGCGCAAGAAGAACATTCCGGTCTTCACGCTGGATCGCGGCGCCGCCTGCGGCGATTGCCAGGCGAACTTCCTCGAAACCGACAATGTCGCGCTCGGGCGCGAAGGCGCGCAATTCATCGCCGACCGGCTGAAGAAGCGCTACGGCTCGATCAAGGGCAATGTCGTGAACCTCGTCGGCCTTCTCGGCACCACGGCGGGCGACGACCGCGATCGCGGCTTCATGGAAGAGTTCGGCAAGATCGCCGCCGAGAATCCGGAACTGAAGCTCGTCGCGCGGCAGGAGGCCCAGTTCGACCAGGAAAAGGCCTTCAACCTGATGAGCCAGATCATGGCCGCCAATCCCGAGATCGACGCCGTGTTCAACGGCAATGACGACAATGCCGTCGGCGCGCTCCGGGCCATCCGGCAGGCCTCGCGCAACGCGCCTCTCGACGATCCCAAGCACATCGTCATCATCGGCATCGACGGAACGGCGCAGGCGCTGACCGCGATCCGCAAGGGCGACATGGACGCGACGCTGTCGCAGAACCCGCTGACCATGGCGAGCCAGGCGGTGAAGTATGTCGATACCTTCTTCAACGGCGACAAGAGCGCCATCCCGGCGCATCAGTTCTGGCCGCATATCCTCCTGACGAAGGACAATATCGACAGCGCCGAAGTGAAGTCCTACGGCCTCTGGGCCGAAGAGGTCGCCAAGGGCTGACCGCGCCCGGACAGCCGAGACAACGGCCGAGAGAAATGACGATGCCCCAACTGCTTCGGATCTCTGAGGTTTCGAAGTCCTTCGTTGGCGTCAAGGTCCTGTCCGGCGTCTCCTTCGCGCTGGACGCCGGGGAGGTTCACGGCATCGTCGGCGAGAACGGCGCCGGCAAGTCGACCCTGATGAAGATCCTCGCCGGCATCCACCGACCGGATGGCGGCGAGATCCTTCTCGACGGCGAGGCCTTCGCGCCGCAGACGCCGCGCGAGGCGCTGGATGCCGGCATCATCGTCGTGCATCAGGAACTGTCGCTGTTTCCCGACCAGACGGTCGCCGAGAACATCTTCGCCGGCAACCTGCCCCGGAGGACGCTCGGCATGATCGCCAAGCGGGCGCTCCACCGCCGCACAGTCGAGATCCTGGCGCAGGTCGGGCTCGACATCGCCCCCTCGATGCGCGTGTCGCGACTGTCGCTCGCCCAGCGTCAGCTCGTCGAGATCGGGCGCGCCCTGTCGCGCCGCGCGCGCGTCATCGTGATGGACGAGCCGACGGCGAGCCTGACCGCCCACGAGGTCCAGGTCCTCTTCGCCACGATTGCCCGGTTGAAGGCGGCAGGCGTCGGCCTGATCTTCATCAGTCATCATCTGGAAGAAGTCTTCGCCGTCTGCGACCGCATCACCGTGATGCGCGATGGGCGGACGGTGGAAACGCGCAATACGCCGGACTGGACGGAAGAGGGCCTCGTCCGCGCCATGGTGAACCGGCCGATCGACAGCTTCTTTCCCAAACGCCGGATCGATCCCGGCGCCGTCGTTCTCGACGTCGAGGGGCTCGCCTCGCCGAAGCGCTTCGAGGACGTGTCCTTTAAGGTCCGGGCGGGCGAGATCTACGGCTTGGCCGGGCTGATGGGCGCCGGACGGACGGAAGTGCTGAAGACCCTCTTCGGCGCCCTGCCGATGAGCGCCGGCACCATCCGCGTGTCCGGCCAGCCCTTCCTGCCCCATTCGCCCCGCCGCTCACTGGCGCAGGGCATCGTCCTGACGCCGGAGGACCGGAAGCTGGAAGGGCTGATCCTCGATTTTCCGATCCGGCAGAATGTCGCGCTTTCGACGCTGAAGAAATTGTCGCGGTTCGGCCTCGTCTCGGCCCGCGCGACGCGCAAGCTCGCCGAGGATTCCATCGCGGCCCTGCGCATCCGAGCGACCTCGTCCGCGCAGGAGGTGCGGCGCCTGTCCGGCGGCAACCAGCAGAAGGTCGTGCTGGCGCGGGCGCTTAGCGTCGCGCCCGGCGTCTTCATGCTGGACGAGCCGACGCGCGGCGTCGATGTCGGCGCGAAGGTCGAGGTCTACAACCTGATCGGCGATCTCGCGGCTGAGGGCGCGGCGGTCGTCATCGTGTCCTCCGATCTCCTCGAACTTCTCGGCCTTTGCGACCGGATCGGCGTCCTCAGGGGCGGCCGGCTCGTCGGCGAGGTGCCGCGGGGCGAGTTCAGCCAGGACCGCATCATGTCGCTTGCCGCCGTCGGATGACCGAAATGACTTCGAAGAACGATGCCCTCGTCGCCAGATCCGAGCCGAAGCGGCGCCGGCTTGGCGGCGACATCAACGAGATCGCCATCGTCCTCGTCTTCCTGGCGATCGTCGCCTACCTGTCGCTGACGACCTCCTCCTTCCTGTCGACGGCGAACATCATGTCGATCCTGGTGGCGAGTTCGCTGATCGGGCTCGTCGCCTGCGGCCAGACATTCGTGATCATCACCGGCGGCATCGACCTGTCGTCGGGATCGGTGGTGGCGCTTTCCGGGGTCATCGCCGGGCTGTCGCTCCATGCCGGCGTGCCGATCCCGCTCGCCGTCGCTCTCGGCATCCTGGTCGGCCTCGGCTGCGGCTTGTTCATCGGCCTCTCCGTCACCTATCTGAACATGAATCCCTTCATCGTCTCGCTCGCCGCGATGGCGATGGCGAGGGGTCTCGCCTTCATCATCCCCAACGGTCAGACGATCTTCGGCTTCGACGACGCCTTCGACGCCATCGGCGGCGGCCTGGTCGGGTACTTCCCTGTCGCCGGACTGATCTCGCTCGGCGTCCTCGCGCTCGGCGCCTTCGTCCTGCGCCGCACCGTCTTCGGCAGCGAGGTCTATGCCGTGGGCGGCAACCGGGAAGCGGCGATGATGGCGGGCATCCCGGTTCGCCGGACGCTGATCGCCGTCTATCTGATCTCGGGAGCGCTTTCGGGTCTTGGAGGCATCATCCTCACGGGCCGTCTCGATTCCGCTCAGCCGATCGCGGCGAGCGGGCTGGAACTCAACGCCATCGCCGCGGTGGTGATCGGCGGCGCCTCGCTCTTCGGCGGACGCGGATCGATGCTCGGCACGATCCTAGGCGTGCTCCTCATCGGCGTCATCAACAACGGGCTGACCCTCAACAATGTCGAGCCCTTCTGGGTGCAGTTCATCCAGGGCGGCGTGATCTTCCTCGCCGTGCTCTTCGACTCCCTGAACCAGCGCCGCCGCCGAAGCTGAACGGTCGGCGTCGTCAGCCTTGCCGCCGGGGCCGCGCCTCGTCGATCTCGATGATGGCGCGCACGATCCCGGCGCTCGTCGCCAGCGTGTTGATGATGCCCGAGCGCAAGGAAGCCAGGAGCGACAGGGTCTTGCTGCGCTCGCTCGCCACCGCGATGACGTTGGGGATATGCCGGAAGTCCTCGTGCGACAGGCCGATGACCCGGCCCTGGAGTTCCGGCGCCGAGGGATTGCCGTCGATGTCGAGAAAGTCATAGCCCGAGACGTCGGCGACGGTTCCCTTCATGCGGGCGCCGGCGATCTCCGGCGTCGTGAACCAGCCCATCTTGACGAGGTAGCTCGACTCGCTGCAGTCGCCGATGCCGATCAGGGCGACATCGGCGCGGCGGGCGCGGTTCAAGGTCTGCCGGACGGTCTCGTCGGCAAGCAGCAGTTCGCGCAGATGCGGCGCCCCGACATGGGCCGGCGCGTAGAGCGTTTCGCTCCGGCCGTTGAAGGAGGCGGCGAAGCGGCGCGCGATATGGTCAGAGTTCAAGCCTTCGCCGGCGCGCAGCGAGCCTCCGATCGAACTGACGAAAAGACAGTCGCGCCCTTTCGGACCGCCGAGATGCATCGTCACCTCGCTGAGGTTCCGGCCCATTCCGACGGCGACGGTCGCGCCATCGGTCAGGATCTCGGCGAGGTTGTCGCAGACGAGCTGCGCGACGCTGCGGCGCTGGCTGTTCTCGTCGTCGTGGTCGAGCGCGATCAGCGCCCTTTGCAGGCCGAAGCGGCGCTTCAGCTCCTGCTCGAGATCGGAAAGTTCCGAGGGGTTGAGATTGATGCGGATGGTGACGAGGCCGAGGTCGCGCGACTGTTTCAGCATGCGCCCGATCTTGGTGCGCGACAGGCCGAGCGAACGCGAGATTTCGTCCTGCGTCCGGTTCTCGTAGTAATATTGCTTGGCGACGAGCGTGATCAGGTAGAGATCCTGGACATCGGTCGTCATCGGGACTCTCGTATTCGCACTTCTTTTACCGAGTTCTAGCGAGGGAGTCTCACGAAGCGCGCTCGGGTTCCAGTGAATCCAGTCCACACAGCGCTAGAGAATCTCATTTTCAAGGTTGGACTGATCGGCCTCCACTCAGAAGTCCGGTTTCAGGGCGCACGACCACACGACGACAACCATACCGATCCGGTCCGCCGCTTATGGGATGCGGCGGCTTGTCCAGATTGCCCGGTATCCGGGGCCACCGGCAAGACAGCATCAGCGATGCCGAACTGTGGACGGATCGAGGAGGGGCGTCACCGCGCGGATCCGATCGGTCACCCCTGACCCTTGCGTGGCGGAAGCTTGCCGAGCCGTTGACGGAGGGCCGGTGCGGCGAAATCGAGGAAGCGGCGCAGTTTCAGCGGCATCTGTCCGCGCGTCGCATGGATGAGATGCACGGGCACAGGTTCCGGCTCGAAGTCCTCCAGAACCAGCCGCAGCCGACCCTCCTCGACCCCATCCACCACCTGATAGTGCAACAGCCGCACGATCCCGGTGCCGCGGATCGCCGCGTCGGCCGCCGCCTCCGTCGTCGTCACCGAAAGGCGTGGTCGCAGCGCTATGTCGACGGGCGTAGCGCCGCCTGAAGGATGGAAGCGCCAGTCCGCCTCTGGCATCGGGCCTTCCACCGCGACGACCGGCAGGCCTCGCAGGTCCTCCGGCACCGCAGGGACGCCGTGCTTTGCGAGAAGGGCCGGGCTCGCCGCGACGACGACGCGCATGGTGCCGATCCGCGTCGCGACCATCGCGCTGTCCGCCAGCCGGCCGATGCGCACGGCCATGTCGACATGGTCGTCGACGAGATGGACATTGCGGTCGGCGAGACGCAGTCGGACGTCGATCTGCGGGAATCGCTCGAGGAACTCCGTCACCACCGGCAGGACATGGAGGCGGCCGAACAGGATCGGCGCCGTCAGCACGAGTTCCCCTTTCGGTTCGGAGAATTCGCCTGCCGCCTCGCGCTCGGCACTTTCGACCTCGTCGAGGATGCGCCGGGCCGCCGCGAGATAGGCGATGCCGGCATCGGTCAGCGTGAGGCGGCGGGTGGTGCGAACGAGCAGCTTGGTGCCGAGCCGCGTTTCGAGATCCGAGATCTTGCGGCTGAGCGTCGGCACGGGAACGCGCAGGGCCCGGCCGGCCGCCGAGAGGCTGCCCCGGTCCACCGCCTCCCGCAAAAGGGCCATGGCTTCGAGGCGGTCCATCCGTCTTTCCAGATTCTGGTCAGGTGGTTTGCGAGTTTGCATTATTCTGCCAGCGGGTGAAAAGGATCATTTCTCCCGGCGAAGGGCCAACCCGCCAGCAGGGAGGATTCTCCGCCATGTCCTACGGCTTTCTCGACATCGCCGTGACACCGAGCGTTCGCGCTGCGCAGCAGTCGATGGGCGCCGACCACCACTGGCAGGGCTTTGCGGGCCATCGCGCCTTCGACCGCTTCACCGAGAACGAGGCGGCGTTCATCGCCGCGCGAGACAGTTTCTACATGGCGACGGTTTCCGAGACGGGCTGGCCCTATGTCCAGCATCGCGGCGGTCCGCGCGGCTTCCTGAAGCGGATCGACGACCGGACCCTCGCCTTCGCCGATTATTCCGGCAACCGGCAATATATCAGCCTCGGCAATCTCGCGGCCAACGATCGCGTCTGCCTGTTCCTGATGGATTATCCGCGCCGGGCGCGCCTGAAGATCTACGCCCATGCCGAGACCGTCGCGCCGGCGGCCGACCCGGCCCTTGCCGACCGCGTCGCCGTGCCCGGCTACCGCGCCCGGATCGAGCGCATCTTCCGGCTGCGGCTCGAAGCCTTCGACTGGAACTGCCCGCAGCACATCACCCCGCGCTTCACGGAGGCCGAGATCGCCGATGCGGTCCGCCCCTTGCGCGAGCGCCTCGCCGCGCTCGAAGCCGAGAACCACGCATTGCGGGCGGCGGCCACGGCGAATACCATCAAAGGAGAGCATTCATGACCGAAGTCAGCTACCGGACCGTCGCCGTCGACGGCGTCGAGGTCTTCTACCGCGAGGCCGGCCGCCGATCGCAGCCGACCCTCCTGCTCCTGCACGGCTTCCCGACCTCGAGCCACATGTTCCGCGACCTGATCCCGCTGCTCGCCGACCGCTATCATCTGGTCGCGCCCGACCTGCCGGGCTTCGGCCAGACGAAAGCGCCGCCGCGCGGCGTGTTCGACTACACGTTCGATCGCCTCGCCGACGTGATCGAAGGCTTTACCGAGGCCCTGTCGCTCGACCGCTACGCCCTCTATGTCTTCGACTACGGCGCTCCCGTCGGTCTGCGCCTCGCCACGCGCCACCCCGAGCGCGTCTCGGCGATCGTCTCGCAGAACGGCAACGCCTATCTCGAAGGCTTCAGCGATCAGTGGGGTCCCTGGGAGGCCTATTGGCAGGAGCCGAGCGAGGCCAACCGCGACGCCTGCCGGCCGTCGCTGGCGCCCGAGACGATCCGCGACTGGCAGTACGGCACGGGCGCCGACCGGGCGCGTCTTTCGCCCGACGGCTACGAGCTGGACATCGCCTATATGGCCCGGCCGGGCGCCGAGGAGATCCAGCTCGACCTGATCGGCGACTATAAGAGCAACGTCGCGCTGTACCCGGACTTCCAGCGCTACTTCCGCGACCATCGACCGCCGCTCCTCGCCGTCTGGGGCCGGCACGATCCCGCCTTCCTGCCGGCGGGTGCTGAAGCCTATCGGCGCGACCTCCCGGCCGCCGAGATCCACCTTCTGGATGCCGGCCACTTCGCATTGGAAACGCATGCGGATGAGATTGCCCGTCTGATCGGGGCTTTCCTGGACCATCGGCTTCCGGGCACTCCGGCCCGAGCCGTGAAAGTCTCAGACGGGGCGTGAATAAAACGGCAGCTATTTGCGACGCGGGCACTGAAGCGGACCTTCCGCTTTCGGTCCGTATCCCCTGAACCGATACTGAACCGGGCGGTTCAGGCTGCCGAGGCCATGGGGAAGTTAAAAACCGGTCATCGCAACGAACACGGTGACAACCATGACCGAAGTCCACCACCACATCTCGAACCCCGACTCGCCGCAGATCGAGCATCGAGCGAGCGAATCCCGCCGACCCTTCTGGCCGCGCAACGCCCTGCTCGGTGCTGGCGCGCTCGGTATCTTGGCGCTCTCCTTGGTGAGCGGCGCGGCGGCCTGGAGCGCCTCACGGCATTCCGACTTCTCCTTCGACACGAATCTCGCCGCGACCCCCATCGCCGAACTCGCGGACGCCTCCTCCGTCGGCGTCACGGGTCAGGTGGCCGAGATCTACGGCAACAAGTTCGTCGTGACCGACGGCACGGCGCGAGCGCTCGTCGAAACAGGGCCGGCAGGGGAAGGCGGCCGGCTCGTCTCGCCGAACGAGACCGTGACGGTGCAGGGCCGCTTCCATGACGGCTTCCTGCATGCCGCCGCCATCCGCCATGCCGATCAACGCGTCGACGAGCTCGATCCGCCGCCGCCGCCTCATCACGGCCCCGAGGAGCCCGTCGAGGCGAACTGATCGCCGCTCCGATTCCGCTCGACCGTCTGTTCGGCCGGGCGGAACCGAATGCCTGCCGGGCTCTAGCGCTCGCGGCGCCGTCGCCAGCGGACGGACTTCGTTCGGTATTGCGGAGGAGCGGCGACAGGGCGCACCAAGCTCGGCTCGGCAAGCGACAGCCGGGCCATAGTTAGACGCGTCGTCGGACCGACATCGCATTTTCGGTCGCTTTGGAACCGAGGAGGACGAACGCATGACCCCGGGAGTACGGACCGGCCTGTCGATCCTCGCGACCGGAAGCGTCGCAAGTGCGGTGTCCGCAGCAGCGCTCCTCCTGCTCGCGAGCATCGAGAGCAAGGACGCAGCCCGTCCGCTCAACGCTACGAGCCACTGGCTGCATGGGGACGCCGCTGCCGAAGTCCGCAAGATGGACATTGCGCACACTCTGGTCGGCTATGTCACGCACCACGCCTCGTGCCTGTTCTGGGCGCTGCCCTTCCAGCTCTGGCTGGGGCGCCGACCGGCCCGTTCGGGGCCTGAACTCTTGCGCGACGCCGCCGTGATGTCGGCGATCGCGGCCGTCGTCGACTACGGGGCGACGCCACGCCGCTTCATACCCGGCTGGGACCTTGTCCTCTCGAAGCGTTCGATGCTGGCGGCCTATACTGCGCTGGCGGTCGGCCTTGCTCTCGGCAGCGACTTATCAGGAAAGCTGTTTCGTCCCCGGCGGAGAGGGGGCTGGCAATGAAACCGGTTCCGCATCCCGCTTCGCCCGGCCAAGAGAGTGTCTGGCATTACCCGCGCCCCGCCATCGCCGAGCCGACATCGAAACGCATCCTGATCGTCCATCGCGGCATCATCCTCGCCGCCACCGTGCGCGCCGTCCGCACGCTGGAGACCAGCCATCCGCCGAGCTATTATATTCCCCGGACGGATATCGATATGGCGAAGCTCCGACCGAAGGCGCGTCGATCGGTCTGCGAATGGAAAGGGGAGGCCACCTATTTCGATGTCGTGATCGAAGGCGAGACGCTGACCGACATTGCCTGGAGCTACCCGAAGCCGACCGCGCCATTCGCTTCTCTACGCGAGCATATCGCCTTCTATCCCGGGCCGTTCGATGAATGCCGGGTCGATGGTGAACAGGTCACACCGCAGCCGGGCGATTTCTACGGCGGATGGATCACGAGCGACATCGTCGGCCCGTTCAAGGGCATTCCCGGCAGCAGGCTCTGGTGATCGGACGCCCGAGCCGGTGCTAATATCTTCGACCCGACGCTGCCCGACATCGGCATCGAGCAGATCTCGGTTATCGTTCGGGGAGCGGAGCCCGGGGAGGCTGTCCCCTCCTCGCCATCCTCGCCGAAGATGCCGCCGCTCAGGCCGGTGACATCCGCCGCACGAGCGGCATCGCGGTCGCCGGTCCGCCCTGATTCGAACCGCCGTCGCGTCATGAACTTCGGGCATGGCGGAGTGTTTCAGACGCCGTCGAGGCGGTCGCGCAGCTTGTGCAGGGGATGGATGCGCCGGGCGACTTCGACGGCCAGGGCATGGCCGGGCACGCGGCGCAGGTCCGTCACCGGCAGCGGCATGTCGGCATCGCGGCGCTGTTCGGCGAGCCAGGCGCCGACCTCCCGTCCGAGGGCGAGGGATAGCGCGACGCCGCGGCCCGAATAGATCCCGGCGAAGACGAGGCCCGGCGCGAGGCGCATGAGACGTGGCTTCCGATCCGGGACGAGGCCGAAGACGCCCTCCCAATAGTCCTCGAGCTCCGGCGCTTCGCCGAGCTGCGGAAAGACGCGCCCCACCATGGCAGAACTCTGGGCGAGACCGCGCCGGCGGGCGTCGCGCCAGGTGGCGAGCGTGCCGCCGGTCACGAGCCGGCCATCCGCGTCGTAATGGAAGTAGCGCATGTCGCGCCGCATGTCCGAGACGGCGGGATCGTCCTTCAGGATCGCCGCCCGGAGATTATGGGACAGGGGCTTCGTCGCGACCTGATAGACCTGGAGCGGGATGACCGCCTCGCCGAGCTTCGGCCAAATGCGGCCCGTCAGCGCGTTGGTGGCGAGAAGCACCTTGCGAGCGAGGACGGAGCCGGCCCCGCTCCGCAGCCGCCAGCGCTCTCCTTCCCGGACGAGCGCCGTCACCTTGGAATTCTCGAAGAGGCGGACGCCCGCCGCCTCCGCCGCCCGCGCCAGACCCTGCACCAGCGCGAAGGGATTCACATGGCCGCCCTCCCGCGCCCGCCAGCCGCCGCGATAGGGCGTGCCGAGCGCGGCACTCATCGCGTCCCCGTCCAGCCATTCGACGTCGCAGCCGAAGGCCCTCCACTCGTCATGGAAGCGACGCGCCCGCGCCAGGGCCTCCTCCGTATGGGCCGGCTGCATCCAGCCCCGCTGGACGCCATGGGCGGCGATGGCGTGTTTCTCCATCAACGCGAAGGCCTGGCGCGCCGCGCCCGCGACGAGGGCGTTGTAGCGCTCGCCATGGACCGGCCCGACCGCTTCCGCCATTTCCGCCGGCGTCGCTTTGGAATGATGCGGGATGACGAGCCCGTTATTCCGGCCGGAGGCGGCCGAGCCGATCTCGTTGCCTTCGAGAAGGACGACGGAAACGCCCGCCTCCACGAGCGTCAGCGCGGGGGACAGGCCGGTGAAGCCGCCGCCGACGATGGCGACATCGGCCTCGACGTCGCCGGCGAGCGCTGGCGCGACGGCGCGGCGCTCCCCGTTGGTCCTGCGCCAGAGATGCGGGGTCTTCCAATCGATCGCGAACATCGGCCGGGCTCAGGCGTGGAGAGCGGGGGCGGCCGAGGGCTGGCCGAGATAGAGTTCGCCGAGATCGGGCTGGGCGGCGACCCCTCGCGCCGGGCCTTCGAGCCGCAGCCGCCCGGCATTCAGCAGATAGGCATAGTCGCCGCATTCGAGCGCGAGCTGTACGTTCTGCTCGACGAGCAGGATGGCGATGCCGGCCCGCGACAGATCGAGCACGATGCGGAAGATCTGATGGATGATCTTCGGTGCCAGACCGAGCGAGGGCTCGTCCAGCATCAGGAGCTTCGGCTCGGCCATGATCGCCCGGCCGATCGCCAGCATCTGCTGCTGGCCGCCCGACATGCGGCTCGCCGGCAGGTTGCGCCGCTCCTTCAGGACGGGAAAGAGCGTGTAGACCTCTTCGCGCAGCGCCTCGAACCCCCGGCTGCCGCGCCCGATATGGGCGGCGACGAGATTTTCCTCGACGCTGAGGCGCTGAAAGATGTGCCGCCCCTCCGGGCAATGGGCGAGGCCACGGCGGATCACGGCCTCGGGACGCTGGCCGGTTATCTCGGCCCCGTCGAATTGGATGCGCCCGGCGGTGACGCGGGCGACGCCCGATATGGCGTTCAGCAGTGTCGTCTTGCCGGCGCCGTTCGGCCCCAGCACCACGACGATCTCGCCCGGGGCGACCTCAAGCGTGATGTCGGACAGGACGCTCGTCCGGCCCCAGCCCGCGCTGACGCCGTCGATCTTCAGCAGCGGCCCGGATCTCGTCGAGGTCATCATGGGTCCCCAGATAGGCTTGTTGGACGGCGGCATCGGCCTGCACCTCGGCGGGCGTCCCCTCGAAGAGCAGCTTGCCGTGATGGAGCACCAGGATACGGTCGCAGAGCGACATCACGAGATCCATGTCGTGCTCGACGACGATCATGATGCGTTCCGGATCGCGCAGCCGGCGCAGGCGGTCGGTCAGGTCCTCGGTCTCGGCATGGTTCAGCCCCGCCGCCGGCTCGTCGAGCAGCAGCACGCGCGGGCCGCGCATCAGGGCGCGGGCGATCTCCAACATGCGCTGGCGCCCGTAGGAAAGACTCGCCGCCGCCTTGTCGGCATGGGGAAGGAGCTCGAAATCGGCCAGCAGCGCCTCGCAGATGCGCCGCCGCTCCGCCCCGCGCCGCCGGGCATGCGGCGGCCAGAAGACCTCCTGCCAGATGCGCGGCGCGTCGAGCGGATAGAGGCAGACCTCGAGATTCTCGAGGACGGTCATCTGATCGAAGAGGCGGATGTTCTGATAGGTGCGCGAGACGCCGGCAAGGCTGATCTCGTGCTTCTTGCGCCCGTCGAGGCGCCGGCCGTCGAGCTCGATGGTTCCGGAGGAGACGGCATAGGAGCCGGCGGTCATGTTGATCAGCGTCGACTTGCCGGCGCCGTTCGGCCCGATCACACCATAGACGAGACCCGGTTCGAAGCGCGCCGAGACGGCGTCGATGGCGACGAGCTTGCCGTAGCTCTTGGTGAGGTCGCGGAAGACGAGGCTCATCGGGAAAACAGGGCTCCGAGGAGGCGTTCCGGCGACAGGCTGCGCGGCACGAGGCCCTGGGGACGCACGATGATGAGGACGATCATGGTGAGGCCGAGAACGAGGATGCGCCATTCGTCGAAGCCGCGCAGCAGTTCGGGCAGCACGAGAAGCACGGCCGCGCCGGCGATCACGCCGAGAATGTTGCCGATGCCGCCGATGACGATCATCAGCACGATCAGCACCGATTCCTGGAACGTGAAACTTTCCGGGCTGACGAAGCGCTGGAAGGCGCTGAAGATCGAGCCGGTGATCGCGCCTATCATCGCGCTGATGGCGAAGGCAGCCAGCTTGGCCCGCACCGTGTCGATGCCGATGCCCCGCGCGGCGTCCTGATCCTCGCGGATCGCCGCCCAGGCCTTGCCGATGATCGACTTTTCGAGGCGCCAGACGAGGATGCCGGTGAGGAGGCAGGTCGCCAGGAGCAGGAGATAGATTTCGCCGGGTGTCGCGAGGGGCAGGCCGAAGAGGCTCGCCTTATCGAGGCGCGTGATGCCCTGCGGCCCGTTCGTCACCCGATCGGCATTGTTGATGAGGACACGGATGATCTCGCCGAAGCCGAGCGTGACGATCGCGAGATAGTCGCCGCGCAGCCGGAGGACGGGAATGCCGAGCAGAATGCCCGCAAGCGCGCCCAGCGCCGCGCTGATCGGCAGGATCAGGATGAGCGGCAGGTGCAGGCCGAAATGCGGGCTGGCGAGGAGGGCGTAGGTATAGGCGCCGACGGCGTAGAAGGCGACGAAGCCGAGATCGAGCAGGCCGGCATAGCCGATCACGATGTTCAGCCCCATGCCGAGCAGGATGTAGATGAGAAGGCTGTCGGCGATGCGCACGTAGTAGTTCGGCAGGAGCGGCACGGCGAGGAGCGCCGCCCCGGCCCCGAGGAGCATGAGAAGGCCGAGAACGCGCGAGGCACGCCGGGCGGGGACGGCCGAAAGGACCTGGTCGCTCATCAGAATTCCCGCTTGTAGACCATCGTCTCCTCGGAGACGGGCTGGCCGAGAATGCCCGCCGGGCGGAACAGAAGGACGGCGATGAGCACGGCGAAGGCGAAGACGTCGCGATATTCGCTGCCGATCACGCCGTTCGTCACCGCCGGCAGGATGGCCGTGCCGGCGACTTCGATGGCGGCGAGGAGGAAGCCGCCGAGCATGGCGCCGGGAATCGAGCCGATGCCGCCGAGGATCGCGGCGGTGAAGGCCTTCAGGCCGACGACGACGCCCATGGTCGGCGTCATGATGCCGTAATAGCTGGAATAGAGGATGCCGCCGGCCGCGCCGAGCACCGGGCCGAGAAAGAAGATCAGGCTGATCGCGCCGTTGACGTTGATGCCGAGGAGCTGGGCCGTCGCGCGGCTCTCGGAGACGGCGCGGACCAGAACGCCCATGCGCGTGCGGTTGACCAGCGTGTTGAGCGCCAGCATCAGGAGCACGGCGGCGAGGATGATGCCGATCTGCACCGTCGTGATCGAGCCGCCGAGAAGCTCGATGCGCAGGTTCGGGAAGAAGCTCGGAAAGGCCTGGGGCTGCGGCCCCGCCAGGATCTGGATCGCGGTCTGCAGCACCAGGGAGACGCCGAGCGAAGAGAGCATCGGGGCGAGGCGCGAGGAGGCACGCAGCGGCTTGTAGGCGAGCTTCTCGATGCCGACGCCGACGCCGCCGACCACCAGCACCGCCGCGAAGAAGGCGAGCGCCAGGACGAAGGCGCCGAGCCCGCCGAGGCCGGGCGCGAGAAGGGCGAGCCCCGCGAAGGCGGCATAGGCGCCGAGCATGAACATCTCGCCATGGGCGAAATTGATCATCCGAAGCACGCCGTAGACCATCGTATAGCCGAGGGCGATGAGCGCGTAGATCGCGCCGATCGTCAAGGCATTGAAGATTTGTTGGACGACGGTGCCGAGCATGCTGCGCCTCCGGTCTCGAGCGTCGGGAAAGGGAGGATGGAGAACGGAAGGGCGCGCCGCCGCGACGGACGGCGCGCCGCGCGATCTACATCGAGCCGACGAGCTTGAAGGTCTTGCCGTCGACTTCGTAGAGATAGGAAGGCGCGACCTTCAACTCGCCGGTCGCGTCGAACTCCAGCGTGCCGACCGCCGTGTCCACCTTCACGGCGTGCAGCGCCGCTGCCATGTCTTCGCGCGTCAGGCCCTTCGTCGTCTTCAGCACCTGTTCCAGGATCTGGCCCTGGACATAGCCGTAGATCGAATAGGGACCGGCCTCCTCGCCATATTTCGCCTTATAGGCCTCGCCGAAGGCCTTGATCGCCGGGCTCGCATCCATCGGCGGCACCTGGATGGCGGTGATGACACCCTGGACATTGGCCTCGCCGGCCTGCTGGATCAGCTCCGGCGTGTAGCCGCCGTCCGGCACGATGAGCCGGGCCGAGACGCCCTGATCCTTCATCTGCCGCGCGAAGAGGGCGAGCTGCGGCATGACGGCGCCGAGATAGATGACGTCCGGCTTCTGCGTCTTGATCTGCGTGAGGACGGCGGTGAAGTCGAGATCGGTCGGATTGACGGCGACGGTCGACAGCACCTCGCCGCCGCCCTTCTTGAAGTTGTCGGCGAAGATCTCGGAAATGCCCTGACCGAAGACCTGCTTGTCGTTGACGACGACGGCCGTCTTGGCGCCGAGCGTCTTCAGCGCGTATTGGGCGGGCAGGAGAGCACCGGCATTGTCGTTGGCGACGGGGCGCACCATCAGCTTGTAGCCCTGCTGGGTCAGCTTCGGATTGGAGGCGAAGCTCATCGTGGGCAGCCCGCAATCTTCGTAGATCGGCAGGGTGGACTGGGCAACGCCGCTGTTGAAGTTCACGAGGCCGAGCACGACCGCCTCGTTGTCGCAGAGCTTCTGGGCGACGAGCGTGCCCTCGCGCGGATCGGCCTTATCGTCCTCCTGCTCGTAGGCGACGGTCGTGCCGTTGACACCGCCGGCCGCGTTCAGGCCGTCGACATAGAGCTTGAAGCCATTGTGCCAGGTCGTGCCGAAGAAGGCCTGCGGACCGGACAGCGGTCCCGTCATGCCGATCGTGATCTCCCCGGCGAGGGTGGGGCCGGCAAGAAGGGCGGAACCGAGAAGGGCGGTGATGAGCATCTTCATGAAGCAGTTTCCTTGCCTGTCGTGGGGATGACCGCAGGCCATGGTCCACCGACCTTCGAGCCGGTCGGTCGCGGCTTCTCGCTTCTGCCCGAGCGCGGCTCCGGCCATGGCGTCGGCCGAGCGCGGAACCCTTGCCGGCGCGGCCTCGCCGGCCGCTTCAGTCACCGGGCAAGGGAATGAAAACAGCCCTTTCGCGGTCCGTCAAGGCAAGTGTCGACATTTCTGCGTTCAGATGGTGCGAAACTCGCGGCGCGCGTTCCGGCCCCTAGCCCGGCCGACGTTCGGGACGCGGCGCCTCTGCCGTGAACAGGCGCAGCAGCGCTTCCTTCAACGCGATCTTGGCGTCCGCGACGGTCATGGAAATGTGCCGGCGCAGGATCTCGATGCCGCCGGCGCCATCGCGCGCCAGCGCCGCCGCGACGATGGCCGAATGGTCTTCGACGAGGCTCGACATCAAGGGATCGTGCTCGATCTGCACGCGGCGGATGAAGCGGATGCGCGCATTGAGCGCCGTCAGCACCCGCACGATCTCCGGATTGCCGGACAGCTCGGCCAGGAGGATGTGAAACTTCTCGTCGAGGTCGAGGATCTCGTCGGCATCGCGCGCCGCGTAGCGATGCTTCGCCTCGGTCCAGAAGGCCTCAAGCCGGGCGAGGCCCTCCGCGTCGGCGCGCTCGCAAAGCAGGGCGAAGGCGCCGGTCTCCACGATCATGCGCATCTCGAAGAGGTCGATGAGGTCCTCGATATCGAGTCCCCTGAAGAAGAAGCCGCGATTGGGCGAGAAGGTCACGAAGCCCTCGCTCGCCAGCCGGTTCAGCGCCTCGCGGATCGGTGTGCGCGACAATTGCAGGTCGCGCGCGAGATGGACCTCGTTGATCCGCTCCTTCGGCGGGATGCGGAACTCGACGAGTTCGCGGCGGATGGCGTGATAGGCGCGCTCGGCGCTGTCGGCGGAGCGTTCCGCGACGCGGGTGAGGCTCGGCGTCTTCCGCTTCGGCTTCTCCTCTGACATGCTGGCGTCCTTGCTGGGGGCGGCACGCAATCCGCCCGTCCAATCCCTATCACGATCCGCCCGCCGCCATAGGCTGTGCGGATCGCCGGCGCCAGCCCCCGCCGAGGCGCCGACGCTTCCCCGTTCCGTTGCGTGAGGTTGTCCATGACGATGATCGGTTTCCTCGGCGTCGGCCATCTCGCCGCCGCGCTGCTCGAAGGGCTGCTGGCCGGCGGGCGGCCGGGTGGCGACTTCCTGCTTTCGCCGCGCGGTCAGGGCGCGGCGCTGGGCGCGCGGCTCGCGGTTCCGGTCGCCGCCGACAATCGCGACCTCGTGGCGCGCTGCGACATCGTGATCCTCGCCACGCGCCCGCGCGACGCCGCGGATGCCGTCGCGGGCCTGCCCTTCCGCGAGGACCAGCTGCTCGTCTCGGCCTGTGCCGGCCTGCCGCTCGACCGGTTGCGGGGAGCGGCGGCTCCGGCGCGCCTTTGCCGGATCATGCCGCTGACGGCGGCGAGCCTCGGGGCGAGCCCGACGGCGCTCTTCCCCGACGAGCCGCGCCTGCGCTCGCTTCTTGCGCCGCTCGGGCCGATCCTGCCGCTCGCCCGCGAGGCGGATTTCGAGACGGCGACGGTAAGCGCCGCCGTCTACGGTTTCGCGCAGGCTCTGATCGCCCGCGCCGCGACCTGGCAGGCCGCCCAAGGGCTCGATCCCGCCACGGCGCGACGCCTTTCGGCCCTCACCTTCGTCGCCGCCGGGCGAATGGTGGCGGAGAGCGAGACGCCGATGGAGCGTCTTCTCGGCGAGCTGGCGACGCCCGGCGGCATCACCGAGCGCGGTCTCGGCGTCTTGGAGGAGGCAGGCGCCATGGCGGCCTGGGAGGCGGCCTGCGCCGCCGTCCTCGCCAAGCTGCGTGGGTCAGACTGAGGCGTTCGGCCGGCGGATCACGTGGCCGCCCGTCGCCTGGTCGGTGGGCGAGAGCTCCATCATCGCCACGTCGACATGGTCGGGCAATGCCAGGGCGAGCGCCACCGCCTCGGCGACATCCGCCGGCTGCAACGGTCGCTCGTCGGCATAGAGCGTGCGGCGCAGCGCCTCGCCGTCGCCCGCGAAGGCCTGGAGATAGACGTCGGTCTCGACGCGGCCCGGCGCGATCTCCGTGAGGCGCACGCCGGTGCCGGCGAGATCGTAGCGGAGCACCGAGCCGGCGCGGGAAAGCCCGGCCTTGGCCGCGCCATAGGCGGCGGTCGCGGCGAAGACGTGATGGGCGGCCGTGCTGGTGACGTTGACGACATGGCCCCGCCCGCGCGCAACCATGCCCGGCAGCAGGAGCCGCAGGAGCAGGAGGGGCGCGAGGAGATTGACCGTCACCATCGCCTCGATCTCCGCCGCGCTTTGCGCCTGCAAAGGCCGCAGACTGGTGACGAGGCCGGCATTGTTGACGAGGACGTCGACGCCGCGATCGCCGAGCGCCGCTCCGATCGCCTGGTGGTCGCGCACGTCGGCGACGAGGGGGCGCAGCCCGCAGTCCTCGGCGAGCGCCTCCAGCGCCGGGCGGCCGCGCGCCAGCCCGTAGACCTCGTAGCCCTCGGCCCGCAGGCGCCGGCAGATCGCCGCGCCGATGCCCTTCGAGGCGCCGGTCACCAGCGCCCGGCCCTTGCCGTCCATCACAGAGCTCCCTTCCTCGCCACGGTCTTCAGGATCTCGACGAGGCCGGCGTCGCGCGCCGACCTGAGTGCCTCGTCGCTGCGCTCCCCGATCGCGGCGCGCGTGCCCGCCGCGACGGCGGCGCGCGTTGCGGGCGAGAGGCTCGCCGTCTTCAGATCCGCCCAGATCGCCTCGTAGGTCGCGCCATATTTGGCGAGGAAGCTCTCCATCCCCTCCGCGTTCAGATGGTTGGAGATGAAGCTGCCCTGCAGCGTCCATTTCGGGCCCGGGCCGTAGATGAAGGCGCGGTCGACATCCTCGACGCTCGCGACGCCCTCCTCGAC
The DNA here is from genome assembly GCF_014642635.1 of Aureimonas endophytica. Lineage (GTDB taxonomy): Bacteria > Pseudomonadota > Alphaproteobacteria > Rhizobiales > Rhizobiaceae > Plantimonas > Plantimonas endophytica. The sequence goes on along the minus strand of NZ_BMIQ01000003.1, from coordinate 639,155 downwards.
GAGGGCGATCGCCTCGCGCCAGAGCGCGCCCATCAGCCGCAGCGCCAGATGGCCGGTGATCTCGCGGTTCAGCGTCACCGGCTTCTTGCCGATCGCCTCGTAGAAGGCCCGCGCGGCCCGGACATGGGCGTCCTCGCTCGCCTCGCCGCCGACGATCTCGACGAGCGGCATCAGATGGGCGGGATTGAAGGGATGGCCGAGCACGACGCGTCCCGGATGGCGGCAAAGCGCCTGCATCGCGCTGACGGACAGGGCGGAGGACGAGGAGGCGATGGTGACGCTGGGCTCCACATGGCGCTCGATTTCGGCTAGGAGCGCCTGCTTGATTTCCAGCTGTTCAGGCCCGCATTCCTGCACGAATTGCGCGCCCGCCAGCGCCGCCCCCATATCGGTCGCGACGCGGACGCGCCCGCCGGGCCGGGCGGGCCCGAGCAGCGCCGCGAGATCGGCTTCGAGACCCGGCCGGAGCGCGGCGAATTCCGCCGCGCGGCCGGGATCGGGATCATAGGCGCCGACAGCGAGCCCCTGATGGGCGAAGACGGCCGCCCAGCGCTGGCCGATCGTGCCGAAGCCGACGATGCCGACGCGGCGGAAAAGGGGCTCGCTCATCTCGGAACTCCGGCGAGGAGGAAGGGCAGGATCGCGTCCGCATAGACTTCCGGCGCGGCGCGCAGGGCGTAATGGCCGCCAAAGGGAAGAAGGCACAGCTCCGCCTCCGGGACCGCCGCGGCGATCTCGCGCGACAGATGGACCGGCGTCACCATGTCGTCCTCCGCGACGAGGACTAGCGTCGGGCCGGACAGGGCGGGAAGAGCGGCGAGCGTATCGTGGGCGAGAATGGCGCGGATGCGCGCGGCGACCGTCTCCGCCTCGCCGGGGCGCGGGGCGGCCGTGCTGTCCCGCAGGATCGTCCCGGCATTCGCCGCGACGAAGGTGGGGCTGTGGAGGACGAGGGCCGCATGGCGGCGATAGGCGGCGAGGCCGAGATTTTCGAGAATTTCGAGGCGGCTCGCGAAGAGGAGGCGCATATAGGCGCAGGGTCGCGCGAAGGTCGCGGACAGGACGAGGCGGCGGACGAGGTCCGGGCGGTCGAGCGCCAGGCGCTGGGCGACGGCGCCGCCGGTCGAATGACCGAGGATCGCCGCCGCTTCGATGCCGCGCGCCGCCAGGAGCCCGGCGAGATCAGCCGCCATGGCGTCGATCGAGGTCTCGGCGCCGCCGAGCGGGCTCGATCCGCCGACCCCCCGATGGTCGTAGCGAAGGGTGCGCAGCCCGCGGGCCCGCAGGCGTTCCGCCAGCGGGCCGAAGAAGCCGGCCAGTCCCCCGAGGCCGGACACGAGGACGACGGGCGGTCCCGTGCCTTCGTCCTCGAAATAGAGATGCCCGCCATCGGCGAGCCGCGCCGGACCTCTCGTCACGCCAGCGGCACTTCCTGCGTCGAGCCGGGCTTGAAGACGCTGCGCGCCTCGATCTCGAGGATGTTCGCCGGCCGCGCGAACGGCTCCGGCGCCGGCGTGCCCGCCTCGCGCGGGCGGCCGATCTCGGCGAAGAAGTCCTCCAGCCCGCCCGGGGCGAGAACGGCGAAGAGGTGGAGCGGCTCGTCGCTCTCGTTGACGAACATATGCTCGACGCCCGGCGGCAGGGCGACGAGGGAGCCCGTTTCCATCGGGTGCTCGACACCGTCGACCAGCGCCTTGCCGCGCCCTCGCCAGACGAAGACCATCTCGTGATGGCGGTCGTGGATATGCTTGCGGATGTAGCTTTGCGGCGCGACGACCTGGACCACGGCGCAGAAGCCGCCGGACCAGTTGCGGCTCGTCAGCTTGTTGACGACATGGCCGTTCGCCGGCACCGGCTGCCAATAGGATTCGCCGTCCTCCGGGCCGAGGACGAAGCCGGCCTCCCGTTCTGCCTCAGCCATCGCATCATTCTCCGGGTTGGGGTTCGAGCCGGGGCCTGGCCGGGCTCGGCAGCGCCGCCCGCAGGGCCTCGTTCACGTCGAACCAGGGGATCTGGAGATCGAGCCAGGCGGCGGTGCGGCCGCTTGCGAGGATCGCCGCCTCCAAAACGGCCGGAAGCGGCCGGGCGGGATCATCGAGAAGGGCGGCGAGATCGGCGAAGAGCCGGCCCGTCTCGGTGAGATGGCAGAAATCGGCGAGGCGGCGGCCGGCGCGATCGAGCGCGCGGACGGCGGCGAAGCGGATCGGCCCGTCGCCGCCGCCCGCCAGCGCCGCCTCACGCAACTCGAACAGCGTCTCGTGCAGGACGCGCGCCTCCGATTCCGCCATGAAGAGCGGACCGGCCGGATGCATGATCGCCCGCGAGCGGGTCAGCGCCAGGATCTCGTCCGAGCAGGCGCGCCATAGCCCGCGCGCCCGCGCCGCCAGCGCGGCGGGCAAGACTCCGTCCGCGTCCGGCGCGGCCGGACCCGCGCCGTCGGCGCGCGTCAGGATGCCCGCGAAGAGGCGGCGGCCATGCTGTTCGCGCAGCCGCGCGCCGAGCGCGGCGAGCCGCTCCACCCCGCCTTCGAGCTGCCCGAGGACGGTGATCGAGGCGGTCTCGGCCTGGAGCGGGGCGAAGACGATCTCTAGGAACTGGCGCACCGGCCAGTAGATGAAGGCGCCGGGCGCGGCGTCGAGGACGTTCACCGCCCCTTCCACCCCTTCCACGAAAGGCGCGTGCCAGTAGATGTGGCTGCCCGCGATCTTCGGCGTGTGGAGCTGGAGATCCATCGGCAGATGGGCGGCGAGGCGGGCGAGCGTTCGGGGCGCCCGCTCGGTCGCGCAGCGGATTTGCCAGCGCTCGCCGCCGAGCGCGAATTCGAGTTGCATTGCGGAACCTGTGGGGATGAACGGGCGGCTGGCCGGATCAGCGCTTCGGGTCGAAGAAGGACACCGGCTTCAGGATTTGGTTGCGCATGTCGAGGAGATGATCCTCGGCGACGACGCGGCGGCGATAATCGACCCAGGTGGGATCGGCCTCCATCGTCTCGCGCCGCGCCTCGCGGTCGGCGAGGCTCTCATAACCCCAGAGATGCACGATGCGGCTCAACTCGCCGATATGGGTCTGAAAGAAGCCGAAGGGCTCGCCGATATAATGGCGCTGCATCGGCAGACCGACCTCCTCGTAGGTCGAGAGGAAGGCGGCGAGCCGGTTCGGGCGGGCGGTATAGACGCGGTGGTCGAAGATCATGGCGGGCTCCCGGGCGAAGGCGGGCGAGGGGGATCGGCGGGCGCCGCGCCTTCGATCGCGGCGACAAGGGCGGCGGACGGGGCGGGGACGCGGCTGACCTCGCTTTCGAAAAACAGACTTGCATAGTGCATGCTCTTGTGTCGACACTTGCGGCGAGATTTTTTGCCAAGGCCCGATCCGGCGGCGCGACGCGCCGCCGCCGGGCATGCCAGAACGGATTCCGAACGGCATGAGGAACACGCCCAGTCCCGCCGAGGAACGGCGAATGCACGCGCTGATGGTCGCCGTGCGTCACATGGAGGAGCGGCTCGGCGAGCTGCACAAGGCCGGCCGCACGCGTGGGCCGATCCATCGCTGCGACGGGCAGGAGGCGGTCGGCATCGGCGCGACGGCCATGCTGCGGCCGGGCGATCTCCTGACGAGCACCCATCGCGGCCATGCCCATTACGTCGGCAAGGGGGCGCCGATCCCCGGCATCGTCGCTGAGATCTTCGGGCGCGAAAGCGGCCTTTGCGGCGGGCGCGCCGGCCATATGCTGGTGGCCGACGCCGCGAACGGCCTCCTTGGCGGCAATGCGATCGTCGGCGCCGGCATTCCGGCGGCGACCGGCATGGCGGTCTCGCTCCAGATGCGGCGGGCGGCGGGCGGGGAGGACCACGTCGCCATGGTGATCTTCGGCGATGGCGCGGCCCAGACCGGCATCTGCCACGAATCCATGAACATCGCCGCGCTGTGGAAGCTGCCGGTCGTCTTCGTGCTGGAGCACAACGAATATGGGCTGACCGCCCATCATTCGACGCAGTCCTCGGTGGCCGATCTCGTCCGGCGCGCGGCCGGCTACGGCATGCCGGGCGCGAGCGTCGACGGCAACGATGTCGCGGCCGTCTATCGCACCGCGGCCGAGGCCGTCGAACGGGCCCGGCGGGGCGAGGGGCCGACGCTGATCGAGGCGAAGACCTATCGCATGGTCGGCTTCTCGACGAGCGATGTCGGCGGCTATCAGGACCCGGCGACGATCGAGGCCTGGCGCTCCCGCGACCCGATCCGGCGCTCGCGCGAGTATTTGTCGGAGACTCTCGGAGCCGAGGCGCTCGACGCCCTGGAGGCCGAGGCGCGGGCCGAGGTCGACGCCGCCTTCGAGGCCGCGCTTGCCGCGCCCTTGCCCGCCTTCGTCCCCCACGCGCCGAGCGCGCCCTATCGCGAGAGGGCCTGATCCATGGCATCGCTCCGTTACGCCGAGGCGCTGCGCGAGGCGCTGATCGAGGAAATGCGCCGCGACCCGATGGTCTGGCTTTTTGGCGAGGACATCGCCGTTTATGGCGGCGTCTTCAAGGTGACGCGCGATCTTCTCGCCGAATTCGGCCCGGCCCGGGTGCGCGACACGCCGATCAGCGAGCAGGCGCTGACCGCCATGGCCGCCAGCGCGGCGATGAGCGGCACGCGCCCGGTGCTCGAGATCATGTATGCCGACTTCCTGCCGCTCTCCATCGACGCGCTGATGAACCAGGCCTCGATCTACAACTATGTCTGGAACGGCGCGGTGACGATGCCCTTCGTGCTGCGCACGCAGGGCGGCGGCGGCGCGGGGGCGGGCGCCCAGCATTCCAAGAGCCTCGACGCGCTCGTCGCCCATATTCCCGGCCTCAAGGTCGTCGCGCCCGCGACGCCCGCCGATGCCAAGGGCCTGCTCAAGGCGGCGATCCGCGACGAGCATCCCGTCGTCTTCCTGGAGCACAAGCTTTTGTACAATCTGCGCGGCGAAGTGCCGGACGGCGACCATGTGGTGTCGATCGGCGCGGCGCGCATCGCCCGCGCCGGCGCGGACGTGACGCTCGTCGCCTCCTCGCGCATGGTGCATGAATCGCTCAAGGCGGCCGAGGAACTGGCGGAGGAGGGCGTCTCGGCCGAGGTGATCGACCTGCGCAGCCTGCGCCCGCTCGACCTGCCGCTGGTGCTCGATTCCGTCGCGCGGACCCACCATGCCGTCGTCGTCAACGAGGGTTGGCGCTTCTGCGGCTACGGCGCCGAGCTCTCCGCCTCGATCATGGAACAGGGCTTCGACGATCTCGACGCCCCGGTGGAGCGGCTGGGCTGCGAGGACATGCCGATCCCCTATTCGGAGCCGCTGGAAACGGCGGTCCTGCCCTCCGCCGCCAAGATCGCCGCGGCCGCGCGCCGCGCGCTGCGCTGAGGGCCGGCCGATGCCGATCGACATCACCCTGACCGGCGGCGCCGGCGAATACATGGAAAGCGCGACGCTGGTGGAATGGCGCGCGAAGCCCGGCGAGCGCGTCGAGGCGGGGGCCCTTCTCGCGGTGGTCGAGACGGCGAAGGCCGCGACGGAGATCGAGGCGCCGGCCAGCGGCGTCCTTCTCGGGCCATTGGCCGAGATCGGCGCCGAGATCGCCATCGGAACGGTGCTCGGCCGCATCGCCGCGCCGGGCGAGGCGGAGGCCGGGGCCTTCGGTGCCGAACCGTCGGTGCCGGCCGCCGCAGCGATCCCGGCCGCGACCTCGCCGGGGGCCGCGCCGGAATCCGCCGAGCGGCCGGATCGGATCCGCGCCAGTCCCCTCGCGCGCCGGCTCGCGGCCACGCGCGGCCTCGACCTCGCCGAAATCCGCGGCTCGGGGCCGGGCGGCCGCATCAAGAGCCGCGATCTGCCGCCACCGGCCGCGGCGCGCGCCCTCGCTCCGCCCACCGTCTCTCCCGCCTCCACGCCCGCGCGTGGCGGCGCGGATGGGCGGCCGCTCCTCGTCTGCCTGCACGGCTTCGGGGCGAACCGTCTCTCCTGGTCCGGTCTCCTGCCGCGCCTTGCCGCCGCCGCCCGGCCGCTCGCCCTCGACCTGCCGGGCCATGGGGCGAACGGTGCCGCCTTCTGCGAGTTCGACGCCATCGTCGACGCGCTCGCCGAGCGGATCGAGGCGGAGGCCGCGCCCTGCCTGCATCTTCTCGGCCATTCGCTCGGCGCCGCGCTCGCCACGCGGCTCGCGGCGACGGGACGCCTGCCCGTCGCCTCGCTCAGCCTTCTGGCGCCCGCCGGCCTCGGACCGGAGATCGATGGCGCCTTCCTGTCGGGCTTCCTTCGAGCGCGGGAATCCGCCAGCCTCCGGCCCTGGCTCGCCCGGTTGGTCGCCGATCCCGCCCTCCTGCCGGCGGGCTTCGCCGAGGCCGTGCTGCGGGAGCGGGGGGAGCTCGGCCTCCTGCCGCATCAGGAGCGGCTCGCCGCCAGCCTCTTCCCGGACGGGACGCAGGGCTTCGACATCCGCGCCGATCTCGCGCGCCTCGCCATGCCGGTGAAGGTGATCGTCGGCCTCGCGGATGCGATCATTCCTCCGGACGGGGCCCTGCGACTGTCTGGTGCCGTCGCGCTGCATCGGCTGGGCGGCACCGGCCATATGCCGCAGCTCGAAGCGCCGGACCTCGTCGCCCGACTCGTCATGGAGAATATGCGGGCCGGGGCCTTCACGCTCTGACGCAACGGGAGAGGCTCGATGTCGATTGACGCCCGTCCGCCATCCGGGGGACCCGACGGAAGCGCCCCGATGCGGCTCGGCCTCGCCGGCCTCGGCGCCATCGGCCTCGCGCTCGCCCGGCGGATCGATGCCGGCGCGCTGCCGGGCGTCGCGCTCGCCGCCGTCCTGTCGCGCGATGCGGAGAAGACGCGGCGTCTCCTCTCAGATCTCATCATGCCGCCGCCCGTCGTGGCGGGGCCGGAGGCATTGGCCGAGGCGGCGGACATCGTGGTCGAGGCGGCACCGGCCGCCGCCTTCCGCCCGATCGCCGAGGCCGCGATCGCGCGGGGGCGCCTCCTCGTTGCCTGTTCCGGGGGCGCGCTGCTGCGCCAGCCCGATCTGGTCGAGGCGGCGCGGATGCGGGGCGCGCGCATCCTCGTGCCGACCGGCGCGCTCGGCGGGCTCGACGTGGTGCGCGCGGCGGCGGAGGGTCGGATCGACGCGGCGCTGATCGAGACGCGCAAGCCGCCCGCCGCCTGGCGCGGCGCGCCCTATCTGGAAACGGCGGGTGTCTCGCTGGAGGGCCTGGCGGCGCCGCTCACGCTCTTCGAAGGCGATGTTCTCGCGGCGGCGGCCGGCTTTCCGGCCAATGTCAATGTCGCGGCCGCCCTCGCCCTCGCCGGCATCGGGCCGGAGCGGACGCGCGTGCGCCTCGTCGCCGATCCCGCCCTCCTGCGCAATGTCCATCATGTCGAGATCCGCTCGGACGCGGCCCATGTCGCGTTGACGATCGAGGCGATGCCCGATCCCGACAATCCGCGCACCAGCCGGCTGACGGCCTTTTCCGTCCTTGCCTGCCTGCGCGGTCTATCCGGCCCGTTGCGTATCGGAAGCTGAGCGGCATGACGCTCGTTCAGCCGGCACCCCGGTTCTCGCGCAGCATGGTCTCGGCGCAGATATAGCCCCAGGTCATGTTCGGCCCGATCGTCGTGCCGGCGCCGATGGAGCGCGTGCCGAAGGGGTTGGCCATGGCGAGGCCGGCGGCATAGAGGCCGGAAATCACAGAGCCGTCGGGCCTCAGCACCTGACCCTTCGCATTGGTGCGCGCCCCGCCCTTGGTGCCGAGGATGGAGCGGTTCATGGAAAGCGCCAGGAAGGGGCCTTCCTCGATCCGGCCGAGCTTACCCTCCGGCCCGTGGCTCTTATAGCTTTCCCAGGCGGATTCGCCGCGCCGGAAATCGGCGTCGCGCCCGGCATCGCAGAAGCCGTTGAAGCGCGCCACCGTCTCCGCCAGCGCCTCCGCCGGCAGGCCGATCCGCGCGGCGAGCTCCCGCAGCGTCGGCGCCTCCACGATCCAGTCCTTTTCGTAGGCGGCGTACCAACGGAAGGGCGCCGAGCGCTTCAGAAAGCGCCGGTCGGCGATGAGCCAGACGGGAAGATGCAGCGGCTCGCCCGTCGCCGGATCGCGCCGATCCATCGCTTCCCCGATATTGAAGTCGCTTTCGGAAACGAAGCGCCGGCCATGCCGGTCGACGACGATGGAATGGGGCTCGGCCTGGAAGACCATGGGCAGGCCGTGCGGCTGGCCCTCGTAGCGCGTCGGCAGGCAGGGATGGATATTGGCCTGGTCCATCCGGTCGAGCCGCGCGCCCGCCGCTTCGGCGAGCTTCTGCCCGTCGCCCGTATTGGTGCGGGGCGAGCCGAGCCGGTCGAGGGGCCCGGGAAAATGCTTGCGGCGCATCGCTTCGTCCCATTCGAAGCCGCCGGTGGCGATGACTACGCCGCGCCGCGCTGCGATCGTCAGGCGCGTCCCGTCCGCGCGCTCGAATTCCGCGCCCGTGACGCCGCCGGTCGCGTCCTGCGACAGGGCCACCGCGCGCAGCCCCGTCTGGACGTGGCAACCGGCATCGAGGCAGCCCTTGAGCAACCCTGTCATCAGCGCCGTGCCCTGGCCGCCGGCATCGGTGAGCCAGCGCCACAGAAGCTTCGGCCACAGCCTCAGCCCGGCCCGCAGCGGATGGTGATAGGGATCGGTGGCGACGACTTCCTGATAGGTGAAGAGATGGGGCAGGGTGGAGCGCCGCAGCGCCTTGGCATGGACCCCGAGAATGCGTCGGGACAGAGCGCCGGGCGAAAGCATGCGCCCGAAGCTCTTGCCGCCCGTTCCTTCCGAGATCGGGTCCGGCTCGTCGACGAGGGCGAAGCTGAGGGGCGTCGCTTCGCCGAGAAAATCGAGCATTTTCGGCGCGGTCGCGACGAAGGCCTGCCAGAGCTCGTCCTCCGTCTCGCCCCAGCCTTCCGGAGAGACGGCGCGGATATAGGCGAGTGCCTCCGCCTCGCTATCCTCGACGCCGGCGGCGCGGGCGATGGCATTGGCCGGGACCCAGGTGCCCGCGCCGGACATGGCGCTGGTGCCGCCGAGCTTCTCCGTCTTTTCCGCGACGATCACCGAGAGGCCGCCGCGCGCGGCGCGCAGCGCCGCCGCGAGCGCGCCCGAGCCCGAGCCGAGCACCAGAACGTCGCAATCCGTCATCGTCCCTCTTCCTCTTCCGTCGTCCGGGCCACCAGCGCCGCCACCAGCTCCTCGACCGTCCGGCAGGGCAGGGCGCCGCTCTGCCGGATCTCGGCGCCGACATCGACGGGCAGCGAGGAACCGGCATCCGCCATGATCTCGTTGAGCCGTCCGCCGATGAAGACGCGCGGCGCGATCTTCCGGCGCGACAGTTCGCCCATCAGCTTCTGGGCGAAGGACAGGGCGACGCCGTTATAGGTCGAGACGGCAACGGCCTCGGCCGAAGCCGCCGCCGCCCGCTCGGCGAGGACATCCGCATCGACGCTGACGCCGCCGTCGATCACGTCGAGACCGAGCCGGGTGAGGACGAGGGTGAGAAGCCGCTTGCCGTAGAAATGGACGTCCGTCGTCGCGACGACGATGCGCGGCCGTTGCCGGGCGAGCGCCAGCTTCTCCGTTTCGGGGATCGCCGCCAGCACCCGGCGGGCGAGCGTCTCGATCTCGTCGACGAAGGAGCTTGCCACCGCCTCGCCGGCTGCGGTCTCGCCGAAGCGGCGTTCGAGCTCGGCCGGCCCGATGCGGCGCAGTGCCAGAAGCATCTCGGCCGGGTCGGCGAGATCGAAGCCGCCTTCCTCTAGCCCCGCCATCAGGCGATCGCGGAAGCGCGTGCCCGTGGTGACGAGCCGGTCGGCGAGAGGCCCGGCCTCCGCCGTCGACAGCAAGGGCGCGAGGTCGCCGATCCGCTCGGCCAGGCGGCGCCCGGCGAGATGGGCCTCGACGATCTCCGCTACCGTCGGGATTCGCTGCGCCTCCGTTACCGGTATCGGCGTCAGCGCATGGCCGGACGGGTTGGTCCATTGCGAGAAGGCGTCGACCAGAAGATAGCTCGCGAGCGCCCCGTAATTGGCCACAGGCTCCGGGCCGTAGAGTGTCGTATTGCCATAGAGCATCGTCCCGGGCGTCGGGTTCACGCGGGAAAGAGCAAGCTGAAAGGCGAGGCGCTTGACCGGTTCGGTGAAGGTATGGCCGAAGCACTGGCCGAGCGGCAGGCCGATCAGCTCCTCGACGATCCAGCGCTCGACCATGGCGAAGCCGAGGGCCGAGCCCATGTCCTCGAACCAGGCGGCATAGCCGTCGTCGAGATTGGAATGGACGAGGATCCGGACATCCTGCGCTGCCAGGAGGCCGAGCGCCTCGACGGTGGCGAGCGTGGTGCCGAGATCGTCGTCCCAGCCCGGCAGGCGGAAGGTGAAATATTGCGAGAGATTGCCGATCGTCGTCGAGCCGGCAAGCAGAGCCGCCGAGGCGTTCTCGACCGCCGCCGGCATGCCGAGGACGAAGTCGCCGAAATGCGGCGCGACGGGCGCGGCGGCGGTGAGCGCGACGAAATCCTCCGGCCCGGTGAGGATCATGCCGGTGCCGCAGGGCCGGCCGGGCCGCTGCGCCGCCGGATAACCCATGCTCCAGTCGAGACAGATGCCGTAACGATCGGGCGCGGCACCGTGCCGGGCGAGGCGGTCGTGGATTTCGGCATAGGCGCGGCGGCTCTCGGCCGGATCGCGATAGCCGATCTGGGCGTGGAAGCTGAGGCAGCGCTCGGCGATGAGGCGCCGCTTCTCGGCCAACTCGCTCTCGACGCCGCGCGCCGCAAGGAACGGGTTCGGCCCGAGCCGAACAAGACGGGCCCGGTCGGCGCCGCGCGCCAGTGCTCCCGCTCCGTCGAGCGGCGCCTCTCCGAGGATGGTGCGTCGATCGAGCGGTCGATCCAAAGCGGGTTGCCTCCTTCGCATGGACGCCGGTTCGGAGCGGGACATTCGGTTCGTTTTTCGGTGTCGGGCGGAGTGGCATGCAGCGCACTGGCTTGGCGGCAGATCAACCCACCCTAAAGTGTCGACTCTACTGCATACACTCTATCATCGAGTTTGCGCCTGTCGAGCGAAATCGGTCTCGATGCGCTTCACACAGGCCTTCGGCATCAGGTCGCAAAAGCCACCGGGTCGGGCGACCATTTTTGGGCACGACTCCTCGAGTTTCGCAGGAGTTCGGGCGATGGGTTTCGAGGATGATCCGAAGGCGTGCAGGGCAGGCATCGAGGCGGAAGTCGCCGGCCTCCGAACGCGCGTCGCCCAGTTGAAGGACGCGCTGCCGTCGTTCAGCGACGTCATCCGCTTCCACGATCCGTCCGCAGCGGTCGCGGTGCCCGCCGTGCTGTTGGCGCGTTGCGCGAGGCCGGGCGGCCAAAGTCGACAGGAAAATGCGCGGCGAGCATCGGGCGACAACAGGGTGTGAATCCGTCCGACCCGGCGCAGAAGCGTTTCTCCAGCGACGTTTCGGCAGCGCTTGGCGCTCTGGCGTTCGGTCCCGATATATCATGCCGCGGCAGGCAATCGAGGAAAGGCGAGGAGCGAACCCTTGCGGCTTCGAGACTTGCCTGCCGCGTCAACCCGCGATGAGCCGGACGGCGTCCGGCGGGACTCGCAGCCCGAGGATCGGCTCGCGGCGATGGGTTTCGAGGCGGATCGTGCCGCTTCCCACGGCGAAGTCGAGGCGGCGGACGGCGCCGAGAAAGCGGTCGGCCGTCAAGCGTCCGGCGAAGAGCCCGGCTTCGCCCGGCTCCGGCGGCTCGCGGAGCGGCTCGATCCGCTCGGGCCGCACCAGAAGGGTGACGGTCTCGCCCCTCCGCAGGGCGCCGGTGTCGCAGGCGAGGCAGCCGATCGGCGTTTCCACGAGGCCGGGCTGGCGAACCGTTCCCGCTAAGAGGTTCGACTGTCCGAGAAAGCCGGCGACGAAGGCATCCGCCGGCGCGTCGTAAAGCTCGCGTGGCGCCCCGATCTGGACGATGCGGCCCTCGCGCATCACCGCCACGCGGTCGGCCAGCGAGAGCGCCTCCTCCTGATCATGGGTGACGAGCAGGGTCGCGATGCCGGCCTCGCGCTGCACGCGCAGGATCTCGTCGCGCATTTCTACCCGCAGGGCCGCGTCCAGCGCCGACAGAGGCTCGTCCAGGAGGAGGCCGCGCGGCTCGAAGACGAGGGCGCGCGCCAGCGCGACGCGCTGCTGCTGCCCGCCGGAGAGCTGATGCGGCATCGCGCCCGTCCGCGCGCCCATGCCGACGCGTTCCAGCATCGCCATCGCCTCGGCCCGTCGGACCGGGCCGGGCAGACCCCGGACCCGCAAGGGAAAGGCGACGTTCTCCCAGGCGGAGAGATGGGGAAACAGCGCATAGTTCTGGAAGACCACGCCGAGGCGACGGGCTTCGGCCGGATGCCCGCCGACATCCTCGCCCGCGATGCGGATGCGCCCCGCATCCGGCGCGACGAAGCCGGCCAGGAGCTTGAGCGCCGTCGTCTTGCCCGAGCCGGAGGCGCCGACGAGCGCGACGAGCTCGCCCGGAGCGATCCGGAAGGCGAGGTCGAACACCCCGGTTCTGGTGCCGGGATAGGTGTAGGTGACATTGTCGAAGGCGAGCGTCATGGGGAGACTCCGTCGCGGTTCGCGGCCCTCGGCGCGGCCAGCCGCCCGGCCCGCAGCGCGCCGAAGAGCGCCGCCCAGGTGAGGAGGAAGCTGACGATCGACAGGGCGGCGGCGACATCGGGCTGCGACCTCCCGATCCGGGCGAGCGCGACCGGAAAGGTCGGAAACAGCAGGATGTTGGCGACCGTGAACTCGCCGAGGACGACGGTGAAGGTCAGGAGCGCGGCATTGACGAGAGCCGGGCCGAGATTGGGCAGGACGACCCAGAGGATGGTGCGGACCGGCCCCGCGCCGAGGCTCGCCGCCGCGAGACGAAGCTGCGGCAGATCGAGCGGGCCGAGCCCGACATCGATGGCGCGATAGGCATAGGGCAGCGCCAGGACGAAACAGGGCAGCGCGAGAAAGGCCGGCGAGCCGACCAGCCAGCCCGGCCCTGGAACGAGCGCGGTGAGGCCGGCGACGAGGGCGATGGCCGGAACGACGAAGGGCAGGACGGCGATCGCCTCGAACAGCCCCTTGAGGCGCGGCGCGAGGAGATGCATCGCGATCATCGCCGGCAGAAGCACGACGAGAACGAGCGCGATCGTCGCCGCGGCGAGCGCGATCGACAGGAGCAGCGGTTCGAGGAGATCGGCGCGCCGGATGAGCGCCGCATAGGCCGACAAGCCGTAGCCCTGGCGTCCCTGCGACAGGCTGAAGACCAGTGTCGTCAGGAGCGGCAGCGCGAAATAGGCGAGCATCAGGGCGAGAAGCAGCCGCCGGGTGAGCCGCGCGATCGTCCTCATCGCGGCCGGGTCCAGGCGCGGCGGTTGAAGCGGCGGGCGAGGAGGAGCAGGAGGGTCATGATCGCGATCATGGCCAGCGACAGCGCCGCGCCGATGCCCGGGGCGCTCGCGACGTCGCCGCTCAGGACATTGCCGATCTCGGTCGTGAGAAGCACGATATTGCCGGAGGTCAGGGCATAGGCGGTCGCATAGCCCGACAGGGCCGAGCCGAAGAGCAGGAGGAAGGAGGAGACGAGCGACGGCGCGAGGATCGGCAGGATCACGAGGCGGAGGCGCTGGCCCGGCGTCGCGCCGAGGCTTGTCGCCGCCAGCAGCCAGTCGGCCCGCAGCGCCCGGATCGACGGACCGAGAACGAGGATGGCGAGCGGCGTCAGGAAATAGGCATAGACGATCGTCAGCCCGGCGAGCGAATAGAGCGAGAAGCCGATCGCATAGAAATCGAGACCGATCGCCTTGAGGCCGCGCGTCAGGAGCCCCTGGAAGCCGAGCGAGGACACGAAGGCGAAGGCGAGCGGCACGCCGCCGAAATGCGCGGCGACGGCGCTGAAGCTCGCGACGGCGGTGCCGAGCCGCGAGCCCTCGCGCCCGGCGACGAAGGCGAGCGCGGCGCCCGCCGCCAGCGACAGGAGCGCCGAGGCGAGGGACAGCGTCACCGAATTCCAGGCGGCCAGCCGGTAGGCCGGCCGCGCCAGGGCCGCGACATTCCCGAAGGTGAAGCCCGCCGCGTCCCGGAAGGCCTCGAGGAGCAGCATGCCGACGGGCGCCGCCATGGCGAAGGCGGCGAGGGCAAGGAAGGGGATGATCATCGCGCCGGCGACGAGCGGCGACCGGAGATGGCCGGACCACCGCCTTTTGGCGGCGGTCCGGCGGCCCGGCGAGGCGAGGCGGAGCCCGGTCATGCCGGTGTCAGATCTTGACCTCTCGCGGCCAGAGATCGGCGACGACCTGCTTGGCCTTGTCGAGCTGCGCCTGGCTGGCGAAGCGGACCTGCTTATAGGCCTCCGGCGAGGGCAGGCGGGCGAGGATCGCCTCCGGCACGGTGCCCGTCTCCAGCATCCGGCCGAAGCGGATCGGATGGGCATAGGCCGCCAGGAAGCCGAGCTGGCCCTCGTCGCTGAACAGATAGTCCTGCCAGAGCCGGGCGAGGTTCGGATGCGGCGCGAAGGCGCTGATGCCCTGGACATAATAGTTGCCATAGGGCGCGCCGTCATTCGGCACGACGACCTCGAACTCGGTCCGCCCCGCCTCCTCGTCGCGGATCGAGAGGTTCAGATAGTTCCAGCGCAGGGCGATCGGCGTCTGGCCGCTGACCATGGTGCCCTTGTCGGTCTGGGCGGGGTTGTAGTTGCCGGCCGCCGCGAGCCGCGCGAAGAACTCGACGCCCGGCGCGATGTCGTCGAAGCTGCCGCCATGGGCGAGCGCCGCCGCCATGACCGCCGCGAAGGCCGAGCCGTCGCGCATCGGATTGCCGCCCATCGCCACCATGCCGCGATAGTCGGGCTTCAGAAGGTCGGCCCAGGCGCGCGGCACGGTGCCGACCACCGCCTTGTTGGCGGCGAAGCTGATGATGCCGTAATAGCAGCCGTTGTAATGTCCCTCGGCATCCTTCACCGAGGCGGGAATGTCGTCCCAGGTGGCGACCTTATAGGGCTGGAGCAGGCCCTCGGAGACGGCCTGCCGGGCGAAGGACGGCGCGAGATCGACGCAGTCCGGCGCCCGCTCCTGCCCCTTCAGGCTGCGGATCGCCTGGAGTTCCTCCGCCGAGCTGCCTTCCGGATTGGTCGGGTTCACCTCGACGCCGTAGCGCGCGGCGAAATCCTTCATCAGCTTGCCGAAGGCCCAGTCGGGCGAGAGGGCGATGGTGTTCAGCACCCTCTCGCGCTTCGCCGCCGCCACGAGATCGGCGGCCGGAGCAGGGCTCGCCAGGGCGCGCCCCGACAGCGGGAGCTGGAAGGCGGTGGCGCCGAGGGCGAGCGCGCCCCCTTGGAGCAACGCGCGCCGATTGAGATGGAAGGACGCCATGGCGGTTCCCCGGACGGTGGAGGTGGACGATATCGCGCGGTTCCGCCGTGGCTCCGCGCCGGCAAGGCCGGGCCGGACGGCGGAGCGCCTCGGCTCGAAGCGCAGCGGCAGCCCTAACACCAGCGACGTGACAAGCGCATGACAGACGCGCGACAACTCTCTGAAAGAAATGAATAAATTCGGGAGAAAACAACAAATAACCGATTGGTTACACTGGAGAATCGGTGCATAAGGGCGCATATCGTCCGACCCGCCGCGCCAAGGAGCCGCCCATGCCCAAGATCGCCGTGATCGCCGATCCCCATATCGGGGTGGAAAAGCCGCATTTCGTCGGCAACTGGCATCGCGCGGTGGCCGAGGCGAATGCCCGCGCGCCGGACCTGACGGTGATTCTCGGCGATCTCACCTTCGACGGCGCCCATTCGGAGGCCGATTGCGCCTTCGCACGAGAAGCCTTGGCGGCCCTGGCGACGCCCTGGCTGGCGGTGCCCGGCAATCACGATGTCGGCGACACGGATCGCGGAAGCGGCAAGGCCTCCGATCCGGCGCGGCTGGCGCGCTGGCGCCGCCATTTCGGCCCGGACTTCTGGCTGAGCGACCTCGATGGCGGCTGGCGGCTCGTCGGCATCGACAGCCAGATCCTCGGCACCGGCCTCGCGGCGGAGACGGAGCAATGGGCCTTCCTGGAGGAGGCGCTGACCGGCGGGCGGCGCGTTCTCCTCTTCACCCATCAGCCGCTGTTCCTGAAAAACTGGGACGAGGCGGATCGCCTTTATTGGGCGAGCTGTGGCGCGGCGCGGCGGCGTTTGCGCGATCTCTTCCGTTCGGCGGATGTCGCCGCCGTCGTCTCGGGCCACATGCACCGGGCCTTCGTGTCCCTGCCGAAGGCGGGGCCGTCCTTCGTCTGGACGCCGGCCACGAGCTTCCTGACGCGCGACGCCTCGATGCCGCCGCAAGGCGGGACGGCGATGACCGGGATCACGCTCCTCGACCTCTCCGAAACGGGCGTTGCGGTCGGCTTCCATCCGATCCCCGACCTGGAGACCTTCTTCATCGAGGATTTCAACGGCACGCTCTATCCGGCGCCGGCCCGATGAGCTGGTTCAGCTTCCATGGCGGCCATAGCGGCGAATTCTGCGCCCATGCCAAGGGGACGCTCGACGCCGTCGTGCGGACGGCCGTGGAGCGGGGCTTCACCCATTACGGGCTGAGCGAGCACGCGCCGCGCTTCCGCGACGTCGATCTCTATCCCGGCGAGGAAGCGCTCGGGACCGAGGGACTGGCGAGCGCCTTCCGGGCCTATGTGGCGGAAGCCCTGCGGCTGCGCGAGCTCCATGCCGGGTCGATCGAACTCCTGATCGGCTTCGAGACCGAGATGCTGCCCCCGGAGCGCTGGGCGGATGCCATGGACGCGTTGCGCCGCGCCCATCCCTTCGACTACGTCGTCGGCAGCGTCCACGACATCGACGGGCGCTGGGTGGATTACAGCGCCGCCGCGACCGAGGGGCTCAAGGCCGATCTCGGCGGGGCCGAGGCGCTGCATCTGGCCTGGTTCGCGCGGATGACCACGATGGTCGAGACGCTGCAGCCCGATGTCGTCGGCCATATCGACCTCGTGCGCAAGTTCGAGCCCGCCGGCTTCCGCTTCGGCCCGAGGGCCCTCGCCGCGGCGGAGCGCCTGCTGGAGGCGGTGGCGGCGACGGGCGGCGCTCTCGACGTCAATTGCGCGCCGGCGCGCAATGGCTATGGTCCGCCCTATCCTCTGCCCGATCTCCTCGCCATGGCCCGGCGCATGGGGGTCGGCGTGACCCTTGGCGACGACAGCCATGGGCCGGAGACCGTTGGGATCGGGCTCGAGCTCTCGCTCGCGGCCATCGCGGCGGCGGGCTATCGCACGATCCGCCGCCTCGACCGCCGGAACGGCTGGCGGGACGTGCCGATCGAAACCGTGTCGCCCCGATGACCTCGATCTCCGACGAGGGAGGGCCGACCCCGCGCCACCGCAAGGGCCGCGCGAGCAGCGCCGCGCCGAGCAAGGTGCGGAGCAAGACCGCGCTGCGGATCAGGACGAGGCGCGGCGAGGCGACGGGCCCGGCGGCCGGCAGGCCGCGCGACCCGCAGCGGACACGCGATCGGATTCTGGAGGCGGCCACGGCGGAGTTCGCCGCCAAGGGCCTCGCCGGTGCCCGGGTCGACGAGATCGCGGCGCGGGCGACGGTCAACAAGCGCATGCTCTACCATTATTTCGGCAACAAGGACGCGCTGTTCCAGGCCGTGGTCGAGAATGCCTATCTGCGCGTCTGGGCGGCGGAGGCGGCGCTCGAACTCGACGATCTGCCGCCCGAGGAGGCGCTGTCTCGCCTCGTCGCCTTCACCTGGACCTATTATCTCGCCCATCCCGAATTCATCACGCTTCTCAACAGCGAAAACCTCTTCGAGGCCCGCCATTTCAAGCGCTCGGCCCTGATCGAGGCCGGAGCGCGCCGCTCCAAGACGCTCGTGGAGCGCATTTTGGAACGCGGCGTGGCGGCCGGCCGCTTCCGCGCGGGGATCGATCCCGTCCAGCTCAACATCACGATCAGCGCGGTGAACTATTACTACCTGACGAACCGCCATACCGGCTCGGTCGTCTACGAACGCGACATGGCCTCGCCCGAGGCCCTTGCGCAACGACTCGCCTTCAACCAGGACTCGATCCTCGCCATGGTCCGTGCCTGAGCGTTCCAAATCCATGAAGCACGGCCTTGCGGCGGGTTTCGTCGAGAGGGCGTTCGCAGGCCTGCCGCCGCTCTGCGCGTTCCGGAGCGATTTCCGAAAGCGGAGAGCGGGTCGACCGGCCGGAACGCCCGACAACCCAAGTCCGACTCCAAGCACGACGATCTAGAATTCCAGCTGGACCTTCAGAACCTGCTCGGGATGCTTTTCCACGAGATCGAAGGCTCGGCGCGCCTCCTCGGCGGCGAAGGTCTGGGTGATCATGGCGGCGGGCCGGATCTCGCCGCGTTCGAGCCAGCCGACCACTTCGGGAATGAAGCGGCGGTTGAGGCGCGAGCCGACGAGCGAGAGTTCCTTGCGCACGATCTCGGCCTGGGTCACCTCGCTCGGCGTCGCCGAAAAGCCGAGAAGGCCGATCCGGCCGGCCGGCGCCGCGACGCGGCAGGCCTCATGGAGAAGGGCCGGCACGCCCGCGCCGTCGATCACGACCGACGGCCCGAGCCCGCCCATCTCGTCCGCGACGGTTGCCGGGACCGGCTCGCGGCTCGAATCGATCACGCGATCGGCGCCGAAGGCCCACGCCCGTTCGAGGCGGGCCGGATCGATATCGGCGACGATGCAGCGCGCGCCGTGGCGTTTGGCGACCTGCAGGACCGTCAGGCCGACGGTGCCGGCGCCATAGACCAGCACCGTGTCCTCCGGCGTGCAGCCGGTGCGCGACAGGACATTGGCCGCGACGGCAAGCGGCTCCGCCAGCGCCGCGACGTCGAGGCCGAGCGCGGGCGACACGCGAATGGCGTTCGCGGCCGGCACGATCGCGACCGTGCGGAAGCCGCCGTCGCGATGGACGCCGATGACCTGAAGATTGGCGCAGACATTCGGACGGCCGATGCGGCAGGGATGGCAATGTCCGCAGGCGATCACCGGATCGGCGACGACGGGATCGCCGAGCGTCAGACCGGCGACGCCGCTGCCCAGGGCCGCGACCGTGCCGGAGAATTCGTGCCCGATGACGCGCGGATAGACGGCGAAGGGATTGGAGCCGTGCAGGATATGCAGGTCCGAACCGCAGATGCCGGCGCGCCGCACGCGGATCGCGACCTCGCCGGGTCCGGGCGCGGCTGGTTCGCCTTCGCTCACTACGAGGTCGTGCGGCTGGCGCACGGAGATCGTCACCATGACGGTGGCTCCTTCAGAACTCGAGACCGAGGGCGCAGGCGAAATGCCGGTTGACGCGGTCGCGCCAGTCCCGGTCCGCCGCCAGCCCCGGCGGGAACAAGCCGTCGATGGCGAAGAAACCCGCCGTCAGATCGCCGGGCGGCCGTACGTCCGCCGCGCGCTTCAGAACCTCCGCGCGGGGATCGTCGGGCCGCTCCGTTCGGACGAGATAGGCGAGCCACAGCGCCGTGGTCAGCGCGAAGGCGTCGCCATCGCCGCCGCTCCGCAGGCTCGCCGCCGCTGGCGCGAAGATGCGCTGCGGCAGCTTCTGCGAGCCGTCCATCGCGATCTGCGCCGTGCGATGGGCGATGGCCGGGTTGGCGAAGCGTTCGAGAAGGCGCTCGACATAGTCGGCGAGGTCGATGCCCGGCACCGGGTCGAGCACCGGCAGGACCGCCTGCATCTGGCGGCGGACGAGGGCGACGAGCGCCGGATCGCGCATCGCGTCGCGCACCAGTTCGACGCCGTTGAGCTGGCTGTGATAGGCGATCAGGGAATGGGCGCCGTTGAGAAGGCGGAGCTTCATGAGCTCGTAGGGGGCGACGCTTTTCACGAAGAGCGCGCCGCCGGCCTCCCAGTCGGGGCGTCCGGCCGCGAAGTCGTCCTCGATCACCCATTGCGAGAAGGGTTCGGTCTCGACGGCGAGGGCGTCCTCGGCACCGAGCAGGGCCGCCGCCCGCCCGCGCGTCTCCTCCGTCGCGGCCGGCACGATCCTGTCCACCATGCTCGACGGGAAGCGGCCGTGGCGCGCGATCCACTCCGCCAGTCCCGCCTCGCGCCGGGCCGCCATGGCGAGCACCAGCCGGCGGAGCACGCCGCCATTGTCCGGCAGGTTGTCGCAGGACAGGGCGGTGAAGGGCGGATGCCCGGCGGCCCGGCGCCGCGCCAGCCCTTCCACGATGAAGCCGAGAACGCCGACCGGCTCCCCTGGATGGGCGAGATCGGCGGCGACGGCAGCGTGTCGCTCGTCCAGGCCGCCGGTCGCCGGATCGAGACCATAGGCCTTTTCCGTGACGGTGAGCGTGACGATGCGGATCGCGGGATCGGCGAGCAGCGCGAGAAGGCGCTCGCCTTCGCGCGACGCGGCCAGCGCGTCGATGACGCAGCCGACGACCTGCGCCGCGTCGCCGGCGGCGCCGCGCGTCACGACGCCGAAGAGGCCGTCCTGCCGCCGGAGATCCTCCACGATGGCGGTCGAGCGCAGGCTGACGCCGACGATGCCCCAGTCGCCGAAACGATGGGCGAGGGCCGCATCGGTATAGACGGCCTGATGGGCCCGATGAAAGGCGCCGATGCCGAGATGCACGATGCCGGGCCGGAGCGCTGCGCGGTCATAGGCCGGCCGCCGGACCGAGGAGGGCAGGAGCGAGGCGGAGCCGAGCCGCGTCATGCCGGCGCCCGGCCATGGGACGGATGGGCGAGCGCCCGCTCGATGCCGCGCAGTTCCGCAAGACCGCGCAGGCGCCCGATCGCCGGATAGCCCGGCTGCGCGCCGCGCGTCAGGTCGTCCAGGATCTCCTGCCCGTGGTCGGGTCGCATGAAGATCCGGTGGTCGTCGCGCCCGGCCGCGCGCCGCCGCGCCTCTTCCGCGACGAGTTCGGCGACCACCGCCACCATGTCCGTCGCGCCTTCGAGATGATGCGCCTCGTGGAAGGAGCAGGGAAAGTCCGGCGTCTCGCGCGCGACATTGCGCAGATGGGCGAAATGGATGCGCGGCGCGAGGTGGCGGATCATGGCCGGCAGGTCGTTGTCGGGCCGCGCGCCGAGCGAGCCGGTGCAGAAGGTGACGCCATTCGCCGGACTATCGACCGCATCGAGCATCGCGCGATAATCGGCCTCCGTGGACAGGATGCGCGGCAGGCCGAGCAACGGCCAGGGCGGATCGTCGCCATGGGCGCAGAGCCGCATGCCGGCGGCCTCGGCGACGGGCACCACCTCCGCCAGGAAGGCGACGAGATTGGCGCGCAGCCGGTCGGCGTCGAGCCCGGCATAGCGGGCCAGCGCCCCGCGCAGCTCGTCCAGGCTGTAGCCGTCGGTCGAGCCCGGCAGTCCCGCGCCGATATTGCGCGACAGCGCGGCCTTCTTCGCCTCGTCCATCGCGGAAAAGCGCCGTCCGGCGGCCTCGACGAGCGCTGCCGGATAGTCGGCTTCCGCCGTCGGGCGGCGCAAAAGATGCAGGTCGAAGGCGACGAAGTCGGTGAGGTCGAAGCGCATGGTGCGGGCGCCATCCGGCGTTTCCCAGCGCAGGTCCGTGCGGGTCCAGTCGAGCACCGGCATGAAATTGTAGCAGACGGTGCCGATACCGGCCTCGCCGAGCCGGACGAGGCTGGTCTTCCAGGCGGCGAGATGCGCCTTCCAGTCGCCGGACAGCGTCTTGATGTCCTCCGAGACCGGGATGCTTTCCACGAGCTCCCATTCCAGCCCGTCGGCCCGGATCTCGTCCTGCCGCTTGCGGATCTCGGCGACCGGCCAGGCCTCGCCGGTCGGAACATGATGCAGCGCACTCACGATTCCCTCGGCCCCGGCCTGCGCGGCGTCGCGCACGCTCACCTTGTCGACGGGGCCGAACCAGCGCCAGAGATGTCTCATGCTTGCGTCCGCGGATGGGGGTTCGAGGCGGGGCGAAGGATCGCGAAGGCGCGCAGCGGGGCGCCCGAGCCGCCGACGATCGGCAGCGGCAGCGTCACGAGATCCGCGAAGGCGGGAAGGCGTCCGAGATTGGCGAAATTCTCGCCGATCAAGATGTCCGCGCCGAGAAGGCGGTTATGCGCGGGAAAGTCGGTGCTGCCGAAGCGATCGATCGACAGGCAGTCGGAGCCGACGATCCGCGCCCCGCGCTGGACGAGAAGCGCGGCGGCCGCGCCGGACAGGCCCGGCCAGTCGCGGAGGAACCGGTCCTGCGGGGCGGGATCGTCCCAGAAGCGGTCCCAGCCGAAATGGAAGAAGACGGCGTCGCCGGCCTCGATCGGCCCGTGCCCGGCCTCGAAGGCGGCGATGCGCTCCGTGCCGATCGCCTCGCAGGGCGCGGCGTCGCGCGCGTCGATCACCGCCATGCGGCCGAAGAAGCGCTCCGGCGGCATGCGGTCGATGCTGCGGCCGCCTCGGATGAAATGCAGCGGCGCGTCGAAATGCGTCCCCGAATGCTCGCTGAGGCAGAGCGCGTGGTTGAGCGCGACGTCGCCGCGCTCGTAGCTTTCCGCCACCTCCTGGCAGAAGGGCGGATGCGTCGGCCAGACGGGCATGCCGGGCCGCATCGGATGCGTCAGATCGACGAGCGTCGCGCCGTCGCGGTCGAAGAGGGCGGAGAAGGCCGGGTTCGCTGCCATGGCGTCAGGCCGTCCGGGGGCGCGGCACGATGGCGACGATGAGGATGATCAGGACGCCGGTGAGCAGGAGGCGGACCCCGACCTCGATGCCGAAGGTGTTCAGCATCGTCGCCATCAGGTTGAAGAACAGCGCGGCGCCCCAGATGCCGAGGGCGTTCGCCTGACCGCCCGCGACGCTGGTGCCGCCGAGGACGACGACGGCGATCGATTCGAGCAGATAGGCGTCGCCCATGTTCAGCGCCGCGCCGCCGGTGAAGCCGGCGATGAGGAAGCCGGCGAGGGAGGCCGTCACGCCGCAGGCGACATAGGCGGCGAGCCGCACCCGCTTCACCGCGATGCCGGCGAGTTCCGCCGCCGGCTCGCTCTGGCCGGTGGCGAGGAGGCGCCGTCCCCAGACATGGCGCTTCAGCACCAGCGCCATGCCGAGCGACAGGGCGATCACCACGACGGGCATGACCTGGATGCCGGCGAGCCGCACCGCCGTGAACCAGGACAGCAGTGCCGGCGGCTTCAGCGTCGCCTCGCCGCCGAGATTGAAGGCGAGCGACTGGAACACGAAGCTCCAGGCGAGGGTGGCGATGATCGGCGGCAGCCGCAGCGCCAGGATGGCCAGGAAGTTCAGCACCCCGGCGAGCGCGCCGACGGCGAGGGCGGCGAGGAGCCCGAGCACGAGCCTGGAATCCTCGCCCGCCATCGCGCTCATCGAGACATAGGCCGAAAGCGTCAGGACCGAGGGCACGGACAGATCGATATTGCCGGGGCCGGACGCGATCACCAGCATCTGCCCGGTGCCGACGACGACGCTGAAGGCACCGAAGGCGAGCGCCGCCGAAAGGGTGGCGCCGGCGCCGCCGAAGCCGGAATGGACGCTCGTCGCGAGCCACATCACGAGGGCGGCGGCGAATCCGTAGGCCCAGGGCGCGAGAAGCAGGCGGGAACGGTTCATGAGGGTCTGGCTCCCAGAAGGACGCGGCCGGCCAGGACGAGGAAGAGGATCAGGCCCTGCGCGCCGATCTGCCAGGTCGGCGGCACCTGGAGGAAGGAGAGGAGCGAGCCGGCGAGCGACAGGGTGAGCGCGCCGATCACCGTGCCGACCGGCGAGACGGTGCCGCCGGTGAACGAGCCGCCGCCGAGGATCACCGCCCCGACGCCGAGCAGCGTATAGGCCGGGGCGACATTCGGATCGCCGGAGGTCGTGAGACCGGTGAGGAGCAGCCCCGCGACGAGCGTCAGGAGGCCCGCCGCCGCATAGACCCCGACGCGGATCGCCGTGATCGACCAGCCCGCGCGCTCCACGGCGCGCGGATTGGCCCCGGCGCCGCGCAGCACCGGGCCTAGCGCCGAGCGGGTGATCACGAAATGCCCGGCCAGCGCCGCGAGGAGCGAGAGCCAGAGCGGCAGCGGCATCAGCGGCGTCTTCCAGGTGACGAAGGCCTTCAACCAGTCGGGCGCCTGTCCGCCCGGCGAGGGCAGGACGAGAACGGCGGTGCCGAGCCAGATGAAGGAGAGGCCGAGCGTCACGATGATCGAGGGCAGTTGCCGCAGATGGATCAGATAGCCGATCCCGGCATAGGCGAGGACGAGGCCGAGATAGACGAGAAGCGCGACCATCGGCGCGCTCGGCAGATAGACGGCGGTCACGCAGGTGACGAGGCCGACGAAACTGCCATTGGCGAGGTCGATATCGCCCAGCATGATCACCAGCATCTGCGCCAGCGCGGCGAAGACCAGCGGCACCGCCAGCTTGAAGAGCAGCGTGAAGCCGAAATAGCTCATGGCCGAGGGCCGGATGGCGAAGATCACCGCCAGCATGGCGAGAAGCGCGACGGCCGGCAGGACGACGGCGAGACCGTCCTCCAGCCAGGCGGGGCGGCGCGCCGCCGCGTGAGGGCGGGGCAGGGCGGCGTCACTCATCGGCGCCTCCGAAGGATGCTTCGAGGATGCGGCTCGGCTCGATCGCCTCGCCGGTGAGTTCCACGGCCGCGCGGCCTTCGCGGAAGACGTAGATCCGCTCGCAGTTCGACAGTTCCTCGAGTTCCGTCGTGTACCAGACGAAGGCGCGTCCGCGCTCGGCCTCGGCCCGGATGAGGCGATAGACCTCCTCCTTGGTGCCGACATCGACGCCGCGCATCGGATCGTCGAGGAAGATCACCTCGGCATCGGACGCGAGCGCTCGGGCGAAGAGCACCTTCTGCTGGTTGCCGCCCGAGAGCGCCGCGATCGGCGTGTCGATCGAGGGCGCCTTGACCTTCAGCCGCTCGGACCAGACTTGCGCGAGATCCCGCGCGGACCGTTCGGACAGGAAGCCGCCGCGTTGCAGCGCGCCGAGGCTGAGGATCGTCAGATTGTCGGCGATCGACCAGAGCGCGAAGGTCCCTTCGTGTCCCCGGTCGCCCGCGACAAAGGCGCTGCGGGTCGTCCCGCCGCGCATCGCGCCGAAGATCGCGCGCAGCCGCTCGCGCTGGCCATGGCCGTCGAGGCCGGCGAAGCCGACGATCTCGCCGGGCCCCGCGCGTATGCCGAGATCCCGCGCAGTTCGGCCCGCGTGATCGACGAGCGGCGGGCGGCCGGCGAAAGCGTCCATCCGCCGCTCGGAGCGCTGGGGCACGCCCTCGACATGGCCGGAGAGCTGGATCAGCGCCGAGCGGGTCAGCCCGGCGCGCGGGCGCTCGGCGACGGTGCGGCCGTCCACCATGACCACGGCGCGGTCGCAGACGGCGAGAATCTCGTTGAGGCGGTGGGTGATGAGGATCGCGGCGATACCCTTGGCGGCGGAGCGCCGGATATGGGCGAGAAGCTGTTCCGTCGCCTCGTGGCCGAGGGCGGAGGTGGGCTCGTCGAGGATGACGCAGCGCAGCGGGATGTCGGTCTCGGTATAGGCGCGGGCGATCTCGACCATCTGGCGCGCGCCGATCGGCAGCCGGGCGAGGCGCAGATGCGGGTCGATGCCGTGGCCCGGAAAGATCTCGTCGAGCTTGGCGCTGATGAGCTTAGCCGCGCGGCCGCGCCAGCCGAAGCCCTTCAGCGGACGGTGGACGATCCGCGTGTTCTCGGCCGCTGAGAGATTGGCGCAGAGCGAGAGCTCCTGGAAGACGCAGCGCAGGCCCCGCGCCTGCGCCTCCCCGGTGCTCCAGTCCCCGATGGAGACGCCGTCGAGCGCGAACTCGCCGGCCGTGCGCCTGACGGCGCCCGACAGAACGTTCATCAGCGTCGACTTGCCGGCGCCGTTATGCCCGACGACGCCGATCACCTCGCCGGGGCGGATGGCGAAATCGACGCCCGCCAGTGCGACGACGGCGCCGTAGCGCTTCGTCGCCCCGCGGATGGCGATATAGGGCACCGGCTCGCGCTCCGTCCCCTCGGCCGTCCGGGGCGCTGCTGCGGCAAGGCTCATCGCGTCGCGTCTTCCAGCCGCCGGGCGTTCACTTCGGCGCCGGCACGCCCGGCAGCGGCACCTTCATCGCATTGGCGTCGATGATCTTCGCGACGAGCGCCTGCGGGTAGTCGGCATTCACCACGCCGCCGTCCGGGACGGTCTTCAGCCAGGCGTCGAGATCCGGCTGGTTGATCTGGAGCAGCGGCACCTCGACGAATTTCGGCACCGGCTTGCCGGCGAGAATCTGCTGAGCCACCCAGAAGGCGACCTGCGAGACGCTGGGCGTCGCGCCGAGCGAGAAGGTCTCGTAGCCGGACGCGGCATGCTCCTCTTTCCAGAGCGCCAGCTCGTCCTGCCGATTGCCCATGATGATGATCGGCAGCGGCCGCCCGGCGGCCTTGAAGGCCTGGGCCGCGCCATAGCCGTCGCCGCCCTGGGTCAGCACAGCGTCGACCTGCGGCAGCGAGGGAAGGAGGCCTGAAACCTCCTTCTGCGCCACGGTCGCGGTCCATTGGCCATAGACCTCGCCGACCTTCTTGTAGTTCGGATGGGCGGCCATCGCCTTCTCGACGCCCTCGTGCAGGCGCTTGTCGAAGCCGTCGCCCGCCATGCCCCGGATCTCCAGGATATTGGCCGGCTTGTCGCCGAGGCTCTTCGCGACGAAGTCGAGCTCGGCCTTGGCATAGGAATCGAGATTGTAGTCGACGACATAGGCGCAGGGTTCGGTGACGCCGCTCGCGAAGGCGACGACCGTGATGCCGGCGTCGCAGGCATCCTTGATCGCGCCGTTCAGCGCCGTGTCGGACCCGGCGAGGACGATGATCGCGTCATAGCCCTGAAGGATGAGGTTCTGGATCTGGGAGGCCTGTTCGGTGACCGAGTTGTTGGCGCTGACGACGGTGGTGCCGGCGATCTTGCCGTCGGCCTTCGCCGTTTCGCCCATCGCCTCGAAGCTCTTGATCATGACCTGCCGGAAGGAATTGCCGGCATAGGAATTGCTGAAGGCGATCTTCTTGCCGCTCGTGTCGCCGGTGGCGACGCCTTCCGCCGCCCAGGCGCTGCCGGAAAGCGCCGTGGCGGCGCAAAGCGCGGCGAAACAGGCGGCGGTGGCCGCGACATGAGATCTGCGCATGAAATCCACCTCCCAGGGACCCCGACGCCGCCGGTCCGCCATGGACCGGCCCGACATCCGGAAAGAACGCTCGGGCGGCCCAGCCCACCCCTCCCGACCGTCGTTGGCCTGTCTCTAATACTACCATGGTAGAATGTCAACGCGGGATGCTATAGGTTGCGACATGGCCGGATACGAGCCGGCAGGAGAGGCGAGAATGACGCGGAAGGCGGTGGCGAGCGGAAGCGGCGGCGACGATTACGAGCCGGCCGAGATGGCGCCGGTCAATCCCCGGCTGCCGATCGCGCCGCAGATCTACGACCGCCTGCGCCGGGCGATCATCACGCTCGCCATGCTGCCCTCGGAGGCCTTGAGCGAAAAGGAACTCTCGCTCCAACTCGGTGTCAGCCGCACCCCGGTGCGCGAGGCGCTGATCCGTCTCGCCGACGAGGGGCTGATCGACATCTTGCCGCAGCGGGGCAGCTTCGTCGCGCCGATCCGGCTGCGGGACGTGGAAGAGGCGCAGTTCATTCGCGAAGCGCTGGAGCGGGCGATCGTCAAGCGGCTGGCGAAGGATTGTCCGGCGCCCGTCCTGGCGGAACTCTCGGCCAATCTCTCGCGGCAGGAGGACGCGGTCGCCCGGCGCGATCTCGATCTTTTCCTCGAACTGGACGAGGCCTTTCACCGCAGCCTCTGCGAGGGCGCCGGCCTGTCGCGGAGCTGGCGCCTCATCCAGACGGTGAAACTCCAGATGGACCGCGTCCGCTACTTCAGTCTGCCCGAACCGGGCCACCTGGAAAGCCTGCTTGCCCAGCATCGGGGCATCCTGGCGGCGATCCGGACGGGCGATGCGGAACGCGCCGAGGAATCGATGGGCATCCATCTGCAGGAAGTGCTGCGCACCGTGCGCAAACTCAGCGAGCGACGTGCCGATCTCATCGGGTGAGAACGTGTAGGGGCGGGCTCGGGACAACGGGTGACGGTGCCATCTTCGATCCATCCCGCCCGCCGGCCGGCGCTGATCTTAAACTCCGACCTCTGCTGTTGAAGGTCTGCCGAGGAGCGGTTCGCCCGGTCGGCCTGGCATGGTAGCCGCAGGAGGCGATGGCGGCGCGATCGACCGCCGATCAGGGATCGGTCGTGTCGTCGAGGGTTCGTCGCAGCAGGTCCTTGGCGTAGTCGGCCGTGATCTCGTCTCCGACGAAGAGGATGCGATAAAGGATCGGCGCGACGAGGCCGTCGATCAATCGATCCACGGCGGGCGTTCTCTCGCCGCGCCGTTCGGCCCGCGCGACGAGAAGGTCGAGATGTGCGACCGTATAGTTGGTGCATTTGCCGGCGAGTTGCGGCCCGTGGGCGCTCGCCAGCACGTCGCGCATCATCGCCCGGCCCGGGCCGGAGGAGATCTCCTCGGCATATTGCTCCAGCCAGGCTTCGAGATCGCCGCGAAACGACCCGGTATCCACCGGGTCGGCATCCGGCCGCAGGCGTTCCACCGCGACATCCGCCAGGAGTTCGGTCAGGCTTCCCCAGCGGCGATAGATCGTCGAGGGCGTCACGCCGGCTTCCGCGGCGATCATCGGGATCGTCACCTCGGCTTCCGCTCCGGTCGAGACGAGCGTCTTCACAGCCGCATGGACGGCCTTCTGCACCCGCTCGCTGCGTCCGCCGGGTCGGATTCCCTGTCGGATCATCATGACGCCGATCTTGCCTGCATGTCTTCTAACGCAATTCGTTTGCTTTAACGGAAGGATGAGTTTAGGAGCTTATCGCCAACGATTAGCCTTAAGCGGGAGGGGCCGGAATGTCGATCGCCTCGTCCACCGATATGGCGCGCCGCTCCGTGCCGCTGCCACGCAAGCCCTTCATGCTCTACGCGTTGACGCTCATGACGTTCATGGCGGCATCCAGCGTCCCGACGCCCTTGTACCGGCTTTATCAGGAAAGCTGGGGGTTTCCGCCGTCCACGCTGACGGCGATCTTCGGCGCCTACGTCCTGAGCCTTCTTTGCGCCCTGCTGACGGTCGGCTCGCTATCCGATCATGTCGGCCGCAAGCCGGTGCTTCTCGCGGCATTGGTGCTGGAGATCCTCTCGGTCGTCCTTTTTCTGATCGCCGCCGGGCCTGGCGGACTGGTAGCCGCCCGCATCCTGCAGGGATTTGCGACGGGTGCGGCGATGGGCACGCTGTCGGCCGGTCTCATCGATGCGGATCAAGCCCGCGCGTCGCTGTTCAACAGCTTGGCGCCCTTGCTCGGTCTCGCCGCCGGCGCCCTCGGCTGCAGCGCTCTGGTCGATTTCGCGCCGGCGCCGCTGCATCTCGTCTTCCTTCTGCTCCTCGCGATCCTGACCGCCGAACTCGTGGCCGTGATCCTTGCGCCGGAGACCGCGCCACGGCGTCCAGGCGCGCTCCGGTCGCTCTGGCCGCGGGTCCACGTTCCGGCCGGGTCCCGCCGCGACCTGGCTTCGGCGCTGCCGATTAGCATCGCCGGCTGGGCGCTCGGCGGGCTCTACCTGTCGCTGATCCCGACCATCGTCCGCCACGTCACGGGATCGACCATGGCGCTGACCAGCGGCACGGTCGTCGCCGCGCTCGCGTCGACCGGCGCCGTTTCGATCCTCTTCGCGCGGCCGCACGCGCCGAACCGCATCATCGCCGTGTCCGCCGCCATGCTGGCGCTCGGAGTGACGGCGACGCTCGCGGGCGTTCTCGCCGGCTCGGTGGCGATCATGCTGGCGGGAACGGTCGTGGCGGGCGTCGGCTTCGGCGCCGGCTTCCTCGGGGCGTTGAAGACGACGCTTTCGAACGTGTCCGCCGCCGACCGCGCCGGCCTCATGTCGGCGCTCCTCGTCGTCAGCTACGTCGCCTTCAGCGCGCCGGTGATGATCGCGGGCGTCGCGATCCCGATCGCCGGCCTCGTTCCGACGACCGTCGCCTACGGGACCGGCACCATCCTCCTGTCGTTGGCCGCCCTCGCGGCGGCTCTGCGATCCGCTTTCTCCCGACGCGAGACGACACAATGACCTCGACGCTCCACCGCGCCACGATCCCCGTCTTCATCCGGGGACTGACCATCGTCTCCGACCTCATCGGCAAGGGCATGCGCCATGCCGCCGAGCGAAATCTCGATCCCTCGACCCTGGTCGAGGCGAGGCTCGCGCCGGACATGCTGAATCTGGCAGGGCAAATTCAACGGGCCAGCGACACCGCCAAGCTGTCGGCCGCCCGTCTTTCCGGCGTCGAGGCCCCGAGCTTTCCCGACAACGAGACATCGCTCGAAGCCTTGCAGGCTCGCTGCGCCAAGACGATCGCCTTTCTCCGAACCGTGCCGGCGGAGGCGTTCGACGGCGCGGCGGAGCGCGACGTTCCGATGTTCTCCGGCGAGCGCCGGCGCGTCTTCAAGGGCGAGGAATATCTCTATGCCTTTGCCCTGCCGAACTTCTTCTTCCACGTCACGACCGCCTACGATCTCCTGCGTCAGGCGGGCGTTCCGATCGGAAAGCTCGATTATCTCGGTTCGTTCGATGATCCCGTCTGACGCGGCAATATCCGTGTCGACGGCTGGAACTCAGGCAACGGGCCGCCGTCCGGCGCGACGCTGCAAGGCCAGCCCGTCGTAATCACAACGTCCCTTCGGCAGTTCGTCGGCGACGTTCCGCCGAAACCCGGACGGCATGGCCGAAGAGGAGATCGACGCCGTCTCGCGGGCGCGCTCATCGCGCCGGGGCGGCGAGGAGGCCTTGGGCGCGGCCCTCGCCGAGGAGCCAACGGTGAAAGGCGCGCGCGCCCGGCTTCTCCAGCGAGGTGGGGTTCCACGCCAGATGATAGGGCTCGGGCAAGGGCAGTCGCAGGTCGTAGGGAATCACCAGACGCCCAGATTCCAGCTCCGGCCCGATGAAGGCCGTCTGCGCGAGAACGAAGCCCTGCCCGGCGATCGCCGCGTCGATCGCGCTGCCGGACAGGCCGTATGTCACGTCTCCGGACGGCGGATGCCGGCCGACGAGCCGTCCCCAGTCCTGCCAGCCGGGACCTGCCGTGAAGCGCGGATTCCATGCGATATGCAGAAGGGGAAAGCCGAGGACGTCCTCCGGCCCGGACAGGCGATGCCCTTCGATCAGCGCGGGCGCGCAGGCCGGCACGACATGGTCGGTGAAGAGCTCCACGCGATGCGGCGGATGGATGCGGCCGCCATAGTAGATGCGCATGTCCGCCTCGCCCCGCGACAGGTCGGGCTCCTCGTCGGCGCCGACGAGCGCGATGCGGGCATGGGCGTCGAGATCCGTCCAGTCCCGCATCCGGCGGCCGATCCATTTGCCGAGCACGGTCGTCAGGCAGGACAGGACGATGATGTCGTCGGCCGCGTCCCCCAGGATGGCGCCGGCCTCGTCGAAGGCCGCGAAGCCCTCGCGGATCCGCGCGTGATATCGTGTTCCGAGCGGGGTCAGGCGGAGGCCCCGTCCGTCATGGTGCACGAGCGTCGCCTGCAGCGCGTCCTCGAGCTTGCGGAGCTGCTGGCTGACCGCGCCCGGCGTGACACCGAGATCGAGCGCGGCCAGGGCGATGCTGCCGGTCCGCCCGAGCGCGTCGAAGGCCTGCAACGCTTTCAAGGGAGGCTTGGAAGGCATGGGAATCCTCCTGCCGGCAACGCCCTGCGATAGAGGGATCAGGACCGGAGGCCATCAGCTAAACTAAATCGTGGAGCAGAAAAACTGCGCTTCGCCTTCGGCGCCGCGCGGGCATACTGCTCTTCACAAGACTGGGTCTGCCGTCGGGGTGAGCGCATGACAAGATCGGACAAGCTCAAGCTCGGCACGTTCGTCTACACCTTCGGCTTCCATCCGGCGGCATGGCTGCATCCCGGCAGCGATGTGCGCGGCGCGAACGATCTTCGCCACCTGATCGAATGCGCGACCATCTCGGAACGGGCGAAGCTCGACTTCATGTTCTTCGCCGACAGTCCGGCGAGCGCGGTCGGCGACGCGGACGCCCTTGCCCGCAATCCCACCAAGATGAACCGCTTCGAGCCGATCACGGCCATCACGGCCCTGTCTCAGCACACGGACCGGATCGGCTTCGTCGCCACGGCCTCGACCAGCTATTACGAGCCCTACAACATCGCCCGGCTCTTCGCCTCGGCCGACCACATCGCGCGCGGCCGCATCTCCTGGAACGTCGTGACATCGGATCACGACGAGACGGGCTACAACTTCAACCGCGAGGGCCTGCCGCCGCATGCCGAGCGCTACGAGCGGGGCGAGGAGTTCATCGACACCGTCTTCGGCCTTTGGGACAGCTTCGAGGATGACGCGCTGCTGCTCGATCGGGCGAGCGGTCTCTACCACGACAAGGACAAGCTTCACGCCCTCGACCACAAGGGCAGGCACTTCCAGGTGCGCGGCCCCCTGAACATCGCGCGCACTCCGCAGGGGCGGCCGGTGATCGCGCAGGCGGGCGGCTCCGAACAGGGCATGGAACTCGCCGCGCGCACGGCGGAAATGGTGTTCTCGCTCGCCTCGAACATCGAGAAGAACCGAGCCTTCTACGCCAATGTGAAGGGAAGGATGGAACGGTACGGGCGAGACGCGAACGATCTCAAGATCCTGCCCGGCATCGTCATCAATGTCGGCGAGACGCGCGCCGAGGCCGAGGCGAAGGCCCAGGAACTCGTCGACCTCATGCACCCGGATGTCGGTCTCCTGATGCTTCAGGAGTTTCTGGAAACGGATCTCCACGGCGTCGCGCTCGACAAGCCTTTCCCGATGGACAGGATGCCGGAGAAGGCCAAGGGCTCGAAGGCGATGTTCGAGGAACTGAGGGACTTCGTGACGAAGGGGCATACGATGCGCGAACTGATCACGCACTATGCGCGGCGGCATACGGGCAACGGCCTGACCGGCACGCCGACGGACGTCGCCGACTTCATGCAGGAATGGTTCGAGACCCGCGCGGCCGACGGCTTCATCCTGATGTGCCCGACTTTGCCGGCGAGCCTTCAGGACTTCACGCGCCTTGTCGTGCCGGAACTGCGCCGGCGCGGTCTGTTCCGCGAGGAATACGAGGGCTCGACGCTGCGGGCCAATCTCGGCATCTCGACACCGCCCAATCGCTACGCGGCGGCGCGCGGGGGCGCGTGAGCATGGTGGAATCGGTTGCCGCCCGCATGCCGCCCGAGGACCCGTATGACGCGACGGGCGAGGCGGACCTTCCCGCGCCCGCCTTCCGGCCGGGCGACGCCGAGAGCTTCCGGCGCGCCTGGCGCGGCATCGGCTCGACGGTGACGCTGATCGCCACCGAGCACCGGGCCGTGCGCCACGCGATGCTGGCGACGGCCGTCAGCTCGGTTTCGATGGAGCCGCCGTCGCTTCTGGTCTGCGTCAACCATTCCGCCTCGTCGCACGCGGCTCTCTGCGAACGAGGGGCGTTTTCCCTCGGCATCATTGGATCGAGCCAGCGCGACCTCGCGGCCGCGATCGCCGAGGCTCCGTCCGCGCAGCGCTTCACGCACGGCACCTGGCGGCGGATCCGGGCATCGGGAGAGGCGATCGACGGCCTGCCCTGGCTGGAGGAAGCCCGGACGACGCTCTTCTGCGCGATCGATGCGCGGCTCGACTACGGCACGCATTCGATCCTGGTCGCCCGGATCGCGAACGCGACCGAAGCGCGCGAAGCCGATCCGCTGATCTATTGCGACGGGAGCTACGGCCGTTTCGCGAGTCCGGCGGCCTGAGCCGCCGTCTGTCAGAGATCGAAGATCTTGCCTGGATTGAGAATGTTTGCCGGATCGAGCGCCCGCTTGATCTGCCGCATCACGTCCAGCGCCTCCCCGTGCTCGGCTTCCATGTAGGATTTCTTGCCGAGGCCGACGCCGTGCTCGCCGGTGATCGTGCCGCCGACGCGCAGCGCCATCTCGATCAGGCGGGCATGTAGGCGGCGGATATCGTCCATTTCCTTCGGGCTGTCGGGGTCGAAGAGCATGACGAGATGGAAGTTGCCGTCGCCGACATGCCCGTGCAGGGGCGCAAGGACGTTCGCGGCGTCGAGCTCCGCCCGGATGGCGTGGATCACGCCGGGAAGCTCGGTGACCGGCACGCAGACATCGGTGGACAGGCTCTTGCAGCCCGGCCGCAGCGCCCGCGCCGCGTAGAGCGCCGAATGGCGCAGCTTCCAGAGCGCGCTATAGTCCTCCGGCGTGTCCGCCGGACGAACGACGGCGCCGCGCGCGGCGGCGAGTTCGCCGAAGACGTCCATGTCGGCCGCGACCTGGGCCGCCGCCCCGGCCATGTCGATCATCAGGCTCGGCTTCTCCGGAAGGTCCGTGCGGTTGTAGAGGTTGATCGCCCGGACCTGCGACGCGTCCAGAAGCTCGATGCGGTTGAGGGCGAGGCCGCACTGCATCGCCTCGACCACCGTTTCAGTGGCGTCGTCGATCGTGTCGAAGCTCGCGAGCGCGGCCGTGTTCTTTTCCGGTACGCCATGAAGGCGCAGCGTCAGCTCGGTGATGATGCCGAGCGTGCCTTCGGCACCGACGAAGAGCCGCGTCAGGTCGTATCCCGACGACGACTTCCGCGCCCGTCCTCCGGTGCGCACGACGCGGCCGTCCGGAAGCACGACGGTCAGGCCC
Organism: Aureimonas endophytica; assembly: GCF_014642635.1. Taxonomy (GTDB): domain Bacteria; phylum Pseudomonadota; class Alphaproteobacteria; order Rhizobiales; family Rhizobiaceae; genus Plantimonas; species Plantimonas endophytica. The sequence continues at coordinate 604,352 of NZ_BMIQ01000003.1, read as the reverse complement.
AGGACGAGGCTGCGCATCGTGCCGTAGCGGACCGTGATCGTGCCGGACGCGTTCGTGGACGCGAGGCCGCCGAGCGTCGCATGCGCGCCGACATCGATTGGAAAGAACAGCCCGGTCGCGCGCAGGTCCTCGTTCAGCGCCTGCCGGGTGACGCCGGCTTCCACCGTGCAGTCCATGTCGCCGGGACTGATCCGCAGGATCCGGGTCATCCGCGACAGGTCGAGGGACAGCCCCGCGCGCGCCGCCTGGACCTGGCCCTCGATGCTGGAACCCGCGCCGAAGGGCACCACGGGCAGGCCGTGCCTGTGACAGGCCGCCACCGCCGCCGCGACCTCCTCGGTGGTCTCTACCATGAGCACGGCGTCCGGCGGCATGGCCGGATGCCAGCTGTCGCCGACGGCATGCTGCTCCCGCAGCGCGTGGCCGCGCTCGATGCGCCCCGGGAAAAGGGCGTCGAGTTCCGCCCAGGCCGGAGAGTCGTGAGAGGGCGCCGTATCACCCATAGCGTCCGATCCTTGATTCATCTCGCCTCGTCCGCGCGGCGGTCGCACGGAAGGACGTGCGGTCGGCGCCGGGGTCCAGCTCTCAAAACAGCGTCCCGCCCGCGATCGGTGCGGATGTCATCGCCGCTGGCCGCCCGTCGGTCTCACGCGGGCTTCAGCAGCATGGCCGCGCCGCGATCGAGATAGGTTTCGAGGAACTGCGTCAGGCGCGGATGGCGCGGGTCCGAGAAGACCTCTCCCGGCGTGCCGTTCAGGAGGATGCGGCCGTGGTCGAGGAAGGCGATGCGCTGACCGACCGTCGCGGCGAAGCCGATCTCGTGGGTGACGACCACCATCGTCATTCCTTCCTCGCCGAGCTTGCGCATGACGTTCAGCACCTCGCCCGTGAGTTCGGGATCGAGCGAGGCCGTCGGCTCGTCGAAGAGCAGGATCTTCGGCTCCAGCGCAAGCGCCCGCGCGATCGCGACGCGCTGCTGCTGGCCGCCGGACAGCTCCGACGGGTAATGATGGGCCCGCGCTTCGAGCCCCACATGGCGGAGCTGGGCCATGCCGCGTTCCTCGGCATTCTTGCGCGACAGGCGCCGCACGGTGACGAGCGCCTCGGTGACGTTGCCGAGCGCCGTCATGTGCGGCCAGAGGTTGAACTGCTGGAACACCATGCCGATGCCCGAGCGCACCTCGCGGATGCGCTGGGGGCCGAGGCGCACGCGCTTGCCGTCCGGCCGCTCCTCGAAGCCGAGCGGCCGGCCGTTGACATGGATCGTGCCCCCGGTCGCTTCCTCCAGGAAGGCGATGCAGCGCAGAAGGGTCGATTTTCCCGAGCCCGATGGACCGATGAGGCAGGTGGTGGCGCCGCGCGCGATCTCGAGGTCGATGCCGTGCAGCACCTCGGTTTTGCCGTAGCTCTTCGACAGGCCGCGAATGGAAACGGCGGGCTCGGTGGAGGACGTCATGCGAACCTGAACTTGGAAAGCCGGCGCTCGGCCGCCCCGCCCGCCCAGCCGCAGGCTTCCACCAGCAGCCAGTAGACGAGCGCGAGCAGGAACATCGCCTCGACGAAGGCATATTGCTGGGAACCGAGGGCGCTGATCACGGCGGTCATCTCGGGCACGGCGATGATCGACAGGACGGCGGTCTCCTTCAGAAGGATGATCGCCATGTTCACGCATTGCGGCAGGACCAGCATGGTCATCTCGGGCACGATGATGCGCCGTAGGGTCTGGACGCGCGTGAAGCCGAAGCATTCGGCCGCTTCCACATGGCCCTTCGGCACGGCCTTGAACCCGGCGCGGAAGATCTCGGAGAAATAGGCGGCGGCATAGACGGTGAGGCCGAGAAGGCCCGCCGGAACCGGGTCGAGCTTCAGCCCGACATAGGGACCGCCGAAATAGAGAAGGAAGATCTGCACGAGAAACGGCGTGCCGCGCAAAATCTCCACGCAAAGCCGCAGGACGAGGCCGAGGGGTGTGGGGCCGAAATGGCGCAGCGCCGCGACGAGGAAGCCGAGAAGGGCGCCCCCCGCCATGGACGCGAGCCAGATGGAGAGCGTCACCTTCAAGCCGGACACAAGAGCCGGCAGCGCGGAAAGAATGACGGAAGGGTCGAAGCTCATGCGAGCCGCCCCCGGCGCATCATCCGCTCGGCGAAGGCGCCGCCGCCCGCGACCAGCCAGTTGATCGCGAGATAGATGCCGCCCGCGACGGAATAGAAGAGCAGCGGCCGGTAGGTCGAGGCGGACAGATTCTGCGCCATGCGCGTCAGTTCGATGACGCCGACCACCGAAATCAGCGAGGACGCCTTGAGGATCAGGATCGCCTCGTTGACGAGGGCGGGAACTGTGAGGCGCAGCGCGATCGGCGCGCGGATGCGGCGGAACTGCTGCCAGGGCGTGAGCCCCGCCATGTCCGCCGCCTCGATGAGGCCGCGCGGCACGCTCATGAAGCCGCCGCGCAGGTTCTCGGCCTGATAGGCGGCGGTGCAGAGCGACAGCCCGATCAGGGCCGCGACGACGCTCGGCACGCCGATGCCCAGCGTCGGCAGGAGGTTGTAGATCAGAAGAAGCTGCACGAGGAGCGGCACGCCTCGGAAGAAGCTGACGAAGGTCGCGGCGGGCCAGCGCAAGACGGGGCGGGGCGAAAGCTTCGCCGCGCAGACGGCGATGCCGATCACGAGGCCGATCGCGATCGACGCGAAGCTGAGGACGACGGTGTAGCCCGCTGCCGTCAGCATCAGTTCGAACAGTCGCATGGACATGGGGCTATCCCGCGTTTCCGCCGGGCGGCGTCGCGGCCGCGACGAAGACCGGCTTCTTAGAAGGCCGGTTCGGGCGCGACGTCGGGCGTGTCGAAGGACGTGCCGAACCACTTCTCCTGCATGGCCTTCATCCGGCCGTCGCCCTTGATCTTGACCAGCGCGGCCTGCACTGCGTCGAGCAGCGCCTGATCGTCCGGCTTCTTCGTGCCGATGAAGCCGAAATAGCTCTTCTGGCCGAAGGGCGGCGTCACCACGGCGAAGGTGTCCGGCTGCTTGGACGCGACATAGGCGATATTGGGCAGGGAATTGGCGACGGCCACGATGCGGCCGGCGGCAAGATCGGCATAGGCTTCGTTGAAGGCCGGATATTCGCGCGTCTCGACCGGCTTGGACAGCGTCTTGCCGAAGGCCTGCAACTGCGCGAGCTGCGCCGTCGCCTTGCCGGCGCCGACCGTCTTGCCGGCGATGTCCTCCGGCTTGGTGATCGTGTCGTCCTTGGCGCCCTTCAGGATCGCCACCGTCGCCTCGGCGATCGGCGACAGGAAGCGGTAGCGTTCCGTGCGGGCCTTGGTGATGGTGGCCGGCCCCGCGACCATGTCGAACTGGCCGGCTTCCAGCGCCGGGAACACGCCGTCCCAGGGCAGCTCGACCCATTCGATCTTGACGCCGAGCTCCTTGCCGATCTCCGCGAAGGCATCGACGTTGAGACCCGCGTGGTCGCCCGCCTCGTCGATGAAGTCGAAGGGCGCGAAGGCGGTCTCGGTCCCGACCTTCAGGACGCCGGCGGCCTTGACGCGGGCCAGCGCGTCCTCCGCATGCGCCATCGCCGGCGCCGACAGCGCCATGGCCAGCCCGAGAGCGGCTTGAAGGAGGATGCGCTTGTTCATGCCGGTCTCCCGCTGGACGAAGGGTGGGTCGAAGAACGGCGCGTTCGCCGACGCTATGCCTAGACATAACAGCCTCCGACACGCCGAATGTCAATTCGCAAGGCAGAGCGCGACATGCGCATAAATCAGGCAGCCGGCGGCAGAGGCCATCGGTCGCCGGGAGCCGGTCTCTATCGCGGTGCGCTCGCCGCGAGGCACAGAAGTTCGAACAGCATCTGCGCGCCGCATTGGGCGGTGTTGGAACTGGCATCGTATTGCGGCGCGACTTCCACCACGTCGCCGCCGACAAAGCGAATGCCTTGCAGGCCGCGCAGGATCTCCAGCACCTCGCGCGGCATCAGGCCACCGACCTCGGGCGTGCCGGTGCCGGGCGCGAAGCCGGGATCGAGACTGTCGATATCGAAGGAAACGTAGGTCGGACCGTCGCCGACGACCGCCCGCGCCCGGTCGACGATCTCCGCGATGCCGAGCTTCGGCACTTCGTCACCGTGGATCACGGTCATACCGGAGACATAGGAGAATTCCCAGAGATATTCGGCGCCGCCGCGGATGCCGATCTGGATGGTGCGCTCGGGGTCGAGCGTGCCTTCCAGCACCGCCTGCCGGAACGGTCCGCCGTGGTGGAACTTCGAGCCCTCGTAGACGCCGCCGGTGTCGCAATGAGCGTCGATATGCACCATGCCGACCGGGCGCTCGCGCCCGACCGCCGCCAGGATGGCGCGGCTGATCGAATGGTCGCCGCCGACGGCCAGCGGCACGACGCCCGCCGCGACGACGCGGCCGAAGAAGTCCTCGATGTCCTCGTGGCAGGATTCGAGGCTGAAGCGCGAGCGGAAGGGCACGTCGCCGACATCGGCGACGCGGCGATCCGCCATCGGCGTCATGCGCAGGACATGCTCGTAGGGGCCGACGCGCTCGACGCTGCGCACCGCCCTCGGGCCGAGCCGCGCGCCGGCCCGGTTGGTGACGCCGAGATCCATGGGCACGCCGATCAGCGCGACGTCCAGCCCCTCGAAATTCGTTTCGACCGCATCGGCACGGAAGGGCGCGTCGAGAAAGGTGGCCGGATCGGCGAAGGGCCATTTGCGGCGATCGCTTTCGGAGAACTGCTGGCGGGCGGCCTTGGCGAAGTCCGGATCGTCGATGTCTCCGCCGGTGGCCCCGAGATAGCGCTTGCGCAGAGCGTCGAGCTTGCGGTCATCCATTTCGCGTTTCTCCAGCCCGACGATCCGCCGAATCGACCGCCCCGGCCGAACCGCCGCCAGCATAGGATCGACGCGGCAAGAGCGCCATGCGCCACGATCCGGCGGGACGGGGTGGACCTGACGGCGCAACCGTGCAGCATGCGCCTTGGCCGGCCGAGGCCGAAGAGCATCGTGCATGAGGAGCGGAATTTGACCAGGACGCCGCCGCATCGGTTCCAGCCGCTCGATTCGGGCGCCGTTCCGCGCTTCGCCGGACCCGCGACCTTCATGCGGTTGCCCTTGGCCGAGCCGCACGAGGTCGACATCGCCCTCGTCGGCGTTCCGTTCGACGGAGGGACCACGAACCGGACCGGCGCGCGCCACGGTCCGCGCGAGATCCGCAACCAGTCCAGTCTCGTGCGCCGCGTCCATCACGTGACCGGGCTGTCGCCCTTCGATGCCCTTCGCGTCGCGGATTGCGGCGACGCGCCGGTGAATCCGCTGGACGCCACAGAAAGCCTGACGCTGATCGAGACCTTCTTTCGCCAAATCTGCGCAGGCGGCGCTCGTCCGCTGACGGTAGGGGGCGACCACCTCGTCACGCTGCCGATCCTGCGCGGTCTGCGACCCGCGGCGCCGCTCGGGCTCATCCATTTCGACGCCCATTCCGACACCTACGATTCCTTCTTCGGCAATCGCTACAACCACGGCACCCCGTTCCGGCGGGCGGTCGAGGAAGGGCTCCTCGACCCGGCGCGGATGATCCAGATCGGCATTCGGGGCGCGGTGTCGGATGCCGCGAACTACGACTGGGCGCGGGCGGTCGGCATCCGCATCGTCTTCATGGAGGAGTTCGTCGCCAGGGGACCGGCCGACGTTATGGCGGAAGCGCGCGCCATCGTCGGCGACCGCCCGACCTACGTTTCCTTCGACATCGACGGCATCGACCCCTCGATGGCGCCGGGAACGGGAACGCCCGAGATTGGCGGCTTCACGACGCGCGAGGCGCAGATGCTCGTCCGCCTGCTCGGCGGCCTCGATATCGCCGGCGCCGATCTCGTGGAAGTGTCGCCGCCGCTCGACCCGACGGGCCTCACCGCCCTGACGGGGGCGACGATGCTTTTCGAGATCCTCTGCGCCATGACGGCGCGGGAGAGGGCGGACGTCGAGCCCTCCTGACCTTGGATCCGGGCGACGGCGATCCGGCCGTCGACCCGGCCCCTGCGGGTGACGGGAGGCGGACCGTCACGGAGGGCCTGGAGGGGGAAGGGCGCAGCCGAAGTCGCGCCGGTCCTCGGTGAGCGTCATGACGAGAGGGCGCCCTTGCCCGTCGCAGACGGCGTGCAGCTTGGAGTTCAGGCCGCCTTTGGTGCGTCCGATACGTCGGGGAACATCCCCCCTTTGAGAAGGCTCGCCGCCGTGCGGTGGGCCTTCAGGTGCGTGGCATCGATCATGAGGCGCTCGGGCCTCGGCCCTTCGCCCACGAGCGCGGCGAAGATGCGGTTGAAGACACCCAGCCGAGACCGGCGGATGAAGCGGTTGTAGAGCGTCTTGCGCGGCCCGTAGTCCACGGGCGCATCCTTCCACTGCAAGCCGTTGCGGATCAGGTAGACGATGCCGCCCACCACGCGACGGTCGTCCATCCGGGGAACCCCATGCGCCGGGAAACTCCCTTCAATGCCGAAGTGAATCGCGCCTCAAACCAGATCAACAGGTCCCGAGCCGAATCGATCACACTGATCCGCAAGCCCATGACGATCGTCAGAATGCCTCCCAGTCGTCGTGGTCGGCGGCCTGGGATAGGGCCGCGCCGCCCAACCCTCGGCTGCGCAATTGGGGAACGGCGTTTGGGATCGAGACCGGATTGAGCCCTTTCGCAGCGAAGTCCACGGATGACGATTTTGGTGGAGTGCCCCCATCGATCTTGAAACGCTCGATCATGGCCCCCAACCGATCCGTCTCGAAGGTGAGGTTCTGCGCGGCTGCCGTCGTTTCTTCGACCATCGCCGCATTCTGCTGGGTCACTCTGTCCATCTGATCCGCCGCCGCGCAGACTTCGCCGAGGCTCCCGGCCTGCTCGCGCGCACTGTCCGCGATGACCGACACGACTTCCGCCATGGCCTTCACCTGCCCGACGATCTCTTCGAGCGAACCGCCCGACGAAGAGACCAAACCGACTCCGCGATCGACTTGAGCACTCGATGTCGCGATCAGGATCTTGATTTCCTTGGCAGCTTCCGCCGAGCGTTGGGCCAATCCCCGTACCTCGTGGGCCACGACCGCAAAGCCCTTGCCTGCCTCGCCGGCTCTGGCGGCCTCCACCCCCGCATTCAAGGCAAGAAGGTTCGTCTGAAAAGCGATCTCGTCGATGACGCCGATGATCTTGGCGATCTGGGTGGAGGACCTCTCGATCTCCGCCATCGCTGCTATGGCGTGGCCGACAACCTCACCGCCTTTCTGCGCATTGATCTGGGCCGTCGATGCGGAGGTTTGCGCCTGTCCGACGCTGCTGGCGGTCGCGTTGATCGCCGCGTTGACTTGGCCGAGGGCGGCGACGGTTTCTTCCAGGGTCGCCGCCTGCTTCTCGGTGCGTTGCGCGAGATCGTTCGAGGCGGTCGTGATTTCGCTCAATCCGGCACGAATGGCACGGACGGTGCGCGCCACGGCGCCGAATGCCTGCTCCAGCTCACCGACACTCTCATTGAAGAGGACTTGAATACGCTCGTATTCCGGCGAGCAGGGCTGTTTCAGGCGAACCGTCAGATTGCCCTCCGAAAGCTGCGCGAAGCCGAACTCGATCTCGGCAATGAAGGCTTGCAGTGCGGTGAGCCGAGCCTCGGTCGCCTCATCATGCTTCAAGCGAAGCGCGTCGCTGACGTTGCGTGCCTTCTCGGCCTCGGCATGGAGTTCGGCAGCCTGCCGCTGGGCCGCGGAGGAACTCTCCATAGCGCTGTATGTCTCTTGGAAGGCCTTCCGCAGCGCATGGACGATCAGCATCAGAACGCCGGCCTCCAGAAGAAGAATGGCGGCATGGATGGGGACGCGCGCGAGATTGACCTCTCCCGGAAACACCATCGCCGGCAGAACGAGGCTTAGGAACAGGTGATGGACCGCGGTGAAAAGCGTGAAGGTCACGATCGGTCGCCAGTCGATCCAAGCGGTGCAGATCGCGAGGATAGCAAAGAAATAGAGGTGGATGTCGGACTGGAGCGGCGAGCCGGTGAATGAATAAAGAAGCAGTGCGACCAATGCCGCCTGCACCACTCCCGACATGGTTCGCGTCGTCGGCCCGATAGGGTCGAGCTTCCATGTTACGGTTCCGACTAGCGCCAGAGCGAACCCGCCACCCACGAGCAGCAGCGGATCTCCCGTTGACCCTCCCGTGAGTCGAAGAAGGATCAGAGTAAAGTTGATCCAAAGCAAGACGGTGGTGATGAACCCAGCGCGCAGACGCATGGTTTCGATCATACTCATGGAAGGGCTTCCCTTCGGTAGGCTGAAAATAAGCTTCCGTCGAAAACAAGGACCGCGCCGGCCGAAAACAGTCGCTGAACATAGCCGGGTGACATGCCCTCAGAAAGAGCGACCCACGGCACCTGACTGCTTCTGACGACTTTCCCGCCGGCATCGGCGATCACATCGAGAACGTGTCGAGGTGGGCTCCACGGAGCCACCACCACGGCGATCCGAAGGCTGTGAGGCACGACCGCGATGCCCAGCGAGACCGCTCCGCTGATCGCAAGATTGATGATCAAGATCAGAACCGACGAATAGGATCGAGAGCGCATCAAAGCTGATACTGACATGCAACTTTTAATTGCTTCATGTCATGTCGTCTCATAAAACGTTTAATCATCCGTATTGCATAGCAAGTGATCTGACGTTTCGGGGGCCTGTCCGCCTCCCGACTTCGCTCCATCTAGCAATGCTTTTTCGCGTTGCGACGTCGGCCCGCAACGTCGGCAGTGGGACTGGCGGTGATGGGTCGCTAAGAGCTTCGAAGGGGATGTCGCCGCTTTCCCAACTTCCACCAGGGTCGTCTCGATTGGCAGCAAGGTCGTGCGGATCACGAGCGGCATCGGCCTGCATGTCAGACTATGCCCGTATGTTGGTATGCCAAGTTATGGCACATCAAGAGGCTTCGGGCCGCTTTGCCGGCGATCCTGCTCATTCTCCTCGGACGAGCCGAGTGTTCAGCCCATGCGTTCGGAGGCGTAGCCGCCCGGCGAGGCGGGGAAGACCACGGTGCGGTCGCCGTTCAGGAAGACGCGGTGGTGGATATGCGCGTGGATCGCGCGCGACAGGACCTGCGCTTCGACATCCCGGCCGATCGAGACATAGTCCGCCGCCGACTGGGCATGCGTGATGCGGGCGACGTCCTGCTCGATGATCGGACCCTCGTCGAGATCGGCGGTGACGTAATGGGCCGTCGCCCCGATCAGCTTCACGCCGCGCGCATAGGCCTGCTTGTAGGGGTTCGCCCCCTTGAAGCTCGGCAGGAAGGAATGGTGGATGTTGATGATGCGCCCCGACATCCTCTGGCACATCGTGTCCGACAGGACCTGCATGTAGCGGGCAAGCACGATCAGTTCGGTGCCGCTGGTCTCGGCCAGCGCCAGAATGCGCGCCTCGGCCTCCGTCTTGTTCTCCTTCGTCACGGGAATGTGGTGGAAGGGAATGTCGTGGTTCACCACGAGCTTCTGATAGTCGAGATGGTTCGAGACGACGCTGACGATGTCGATCGGCAGCGCGCCGATGCGCCAGCGGTAGAGGATGTCGTTGAGGCAGTGCCCGAAGCGCGAGACCATCAGCATGGTCTTCATTCGGGCCGCGCCGTCATGGAAGGCGTAGGTCATGGCGAAGGGCGCGGCGACCTCGGCGAAACCGTCTTCCAGCTCGGCCCGGCCGACGCCCTCTTCCGAGCGGAAGCCGACGCGCATGAAGAAGCGTCCGGTGTCGAGATCGTCGAACTGCGCCGAGTCGACAATGTTGCAGCCCTTGGCCGCCAGATAGCTGGAGATCGCCGCGACGATGCCGCGCGTCGAGCGGCAGGAGACGATCAGAACGAAGCGGGACGGGGAGATGGCGTCAGACATCGAGCGTCGTTTCGTGTTCCCAGGCCGTGAACTGGCTGCAATGGGTGTCCCATTCGCGCTTCTTCAGGGTGAGGAAGGCGCTGGAGAAGTCCGAGCCCATGGCGGCGCGGAGGTCCTCGTCCTTCTCGTATTCGCGCAGCGCGTCGAGAAGGTTGAGCGGCAGCCTCGGCGCGTCCGTGATCGTATGGCCCTCGCGATACATGTCGATGTCGCGGTGCGGGCCGGGGTCGGCGCGGCGGCGGATGCCGTCGAGGCCGGCGGCGATCACGATGGCCTGGAGAAGGTAGGGGTTCACCGCGCCGTCGGGCAGGCGCAGCTCGAAGCGGCCCGGCCCGGGCACGCGCACCATGTGGGTGCGGTTGTTGCCGGTCCAGGTGACCGAGTTGGGCGCCCAGGTCGCGCCGGAGATCGTGCGCGGCGCGTTGATGCGCTTATAGGAGTTCACCGTCGGGTTGGTGATCGCGGCGAGCGCCGAGGCATGGCTCATGATGCCGCCGAGGAAGTGCCGGCCCTGTTCCGAGAGAGCGAAGGGCATCGACTTGTCGGCGAAGGCGTTGTGCGTCCCATCCGTGTTCCAGACCGAGATGTGGCAATGGCAGCCGTTGCCGGTCAGCCCCTTGAAGGGCTTGGGCATGAAGGTGGCGCGCAGCCCGTGCTTCTCGGCGATGGATTTCGCCATGAACTTGAAGAAGGAATGCTTGTCGGCGGTGGCGAGGGCATCGTCATATTCCCAGTTCATCTCGAACTGGCCGTTCGCGTCCTCGTGGTCGTTCTGATAGGGCTTCCAGCCGAGCTCCAGCATCGCGTCGCAGATCTCGGCGATGACGTCGTAGCGGCGCATCAGGGCCTGCTGGTCGTAGCAGGGCTTCTCGGCCGCGTCGTAGTCGTCGGAGATCCGCGCCCCGTCGGGCGTGACGAGAAAGAATTCGGGCTCGACCCCGGTCTTGACCCGGAGCCCCTCGGCCGCCGCCTCCGCCACGAGCCGCTTCAGGACGACGCGCGGCGCCTGCTCGACGGGCTTGTCCTCCATCACGCAGTCGGCGGCGACCCAGGCCACGTCCCGCTTCCAGGGAAGCCGGATCACGGAGGTGGCGTCGGGCACGGCGAAGAGATCGGGATGGGCCGGGGTGAGGTCCAGCCAGGTCGCGAAGCCGGCGAAGCCCGCCCCGTCCTTCTGCATGTCGCCGATCGCCTGGGCCGGCACGAGCTTGGCCCGCTGCCCGCCGAAGAGATCGGTATAGCTGATCATGAAGTAGCGGATCCCATGCTCGGCGGCATAGGCGGAGAGATCGACGGTCACGGCTTGTCCCCTCGGATCGGTGTGGCGCGGAAGCTGGCGGTGGGTCCGGCCCGCCTCTCCCCCGAAGCCGGCCGGACAAGGAAAGGTGGCGGCTAGAAGCCGGTCTTGCCGGGAATCCATCCCGTGCCGGCCAGAGGCACCTGCGCCATGGCGGAGGCCTCGATCGTCAGGGCGACCAGGTCCTCGGGCTCCAGATTGTGCAGGTGGTTGTGGCCGCAGGCGCGCGCGATAGTCTGCGCTTCAAGCGTCATCACCTTCAGATAGTTGGCGAGGCGGCGACCGGCGGCGACCGGATCAACGCGCTTCATCAGCTCGGGGTCCTGCGTGGTGATGCCGGCGGGGTCCTTGCCCTCGTGCCAGTCGTCATAGGCGCCGGCCGTGGTGCCGAGCTTCTCGTATTCGGCCTCCCATTTCGGATCGTTGTCGCCGATGGCGACGAGCGCCGCCGTGCCGATCGCCACCGCGTCGGCGCCGAGCGCCAGGGCCTTCGCCACGTCGGCGCCCGAGCGGATGCCGCCCGAGACGACGAGCTGCACCTTGCGATGCATGCCGAGATCCTGGAGCGCCTGCACGGCCGGGCGGATGCAGGCGAGCGTCGGCATGCCGACATTCTCGATGAAGACGTCCTGCGTCGCAGCCGTGCCGCCCTGCATGCCGTCGAGCACCACGACATCGGCGCCCGCCTTCACCGCCAGCGCGGTGTCGTAATAGGGCCGCGCGCCGCCGACCTTGATGTAGATCGGCTTTTCCCAGTCGGTGATCTCGCGCAGTTCCAGGATCTTGATCTCGAGATCGTCCGGGCCGGTCCAGTCCGGGTGGCGGCAGGCCGAGCGCTGGTCGATGCCTTCAGGCAGGTTGCGCATCTTGGCGACGCGTGGGCTGATCTTCTGGCCGAGCAGCATGCCGCCGCCGCCGGGCTTGGCGCCCTGACCCACCACGACCTCGATCGCGTCGGCGCGGCGCAGGTCGGCCGGGTTCATGCCGTAGCGTGAGGGCAGATACTGGTAGACGAGCGTCTGGCTATGGCCGCGCTCCTCGTCGGTCATGCCGCCGTCGCCGGTGGTGGTGGAGGTGCCGGCGATCGTCGCCCCGCGCCCCAGCGCCTCCTTGGCCGGGCCCGACAGCGCGCCGAAGCTCATGCCGGCGATGGTGATCGGGATCTTCAGGTGGATCGGCGTCTTCGCGAAGCGCGTGCCGAGCGTCACCGAGGTGTCGCAGCGCTCGCGATAGCCTTCCAGCGGATAGCGCGAGATGGAGGCGCCGAGGAACAGGAGGTCGTCGAAATGCGGCACCTTGCGCTTGGTGCCGCCGCCGCGGATGTCGTAGATGCCGGTCGCCGCCGCCCGGCGGATCTCGGCGAGCGTCTGGTCGTCGAAGGTCGCCGACTTCCTCGGCGGCATGGGCGGGTTGTGATAGCTCATCCGACCGTCTCCTCGTTTCGGCTCAATAGGCGTCGGCATTGTCGATGTTGAAGCTGTAGAGGGTGCGGGCCGAGCCGTAGCGCCGGAACTCCGAGGGCGAGACGCCCTCCACCCCGGCCTTGGCGAGAAGGCCTTCGAGAAGGTCGAGGTGTTCGGGCCGCATCGCCTTCTCGATGCAGTCGGCGCCGAGGCTCTTCACCGCGCCGCGCACGAAGAGACGGGCCTCGTAGAGCGAGTCGCCGAGCGCCTCGCCGGCGTCGCCCAGCACCACGAGATTGCCCGACTGCGCCATGAAGGCCGACATGTGCCCGATCGACCCATGGACGACGATGTCGATGCCCTTCATCGAGATGCCGCAGCGCGAGGCCGCGTTGCCCTTGATGACGAGGAGCCCGCCGCGACCCGTCGCGCCCGCATATTGCGAGGCGTCGCCCTCGATGACGACCGTGCCCGACATCATGTTCTCGGCGACGCCCGGCCCGGCCGAACCCTCCACCGTCACCGTGCCGCCGTCGTTCATGCCGGCGCAGTAATAGCCGACCGAGCCCTTCACCTGGACGGCGACCGGGCTGTCGATGCCGACCGCCACCGCATGGGCGCCGCGCGGATTGACCACTTCGAACGCGGTGTCGTTGGCGCCGGCCGGAATGGCGTGCAGCGCCTGGTTCAGTTCACGCAGAGGCGTGTGGGCGAGATCGAAGACGGGCATGGCAGGATCCTGGGAAAGAGAAGGAAGGCGGTGCGATCAGGCGGCGGCCTTGTCGTGGTCCCAGAAGTAGACGGTGGCGGGCTCCGGCTCCCAGACGCGCGCCGTCTCGATGCCCGGCAGGTTGACGAGCGCGCGATATTCCGACCCGAAGGCGACGTAGCGGTCGGTCTCGGCCATCACGGCGGGCTTGCAGGCGATGGGATCGCGCAGGACCCCGAAGCCGGACTTCGTGCCGACGACGAAGGTAAAGAAACCGTCGAGATCGTCCAGCGCGCCGGTCAGCGCCTCGCCCAGATCCTTGCCGGTCTCCATCTCGGCGGTGAGATAGGCGGCGGCGACTTCCGAATCGTTCTGCGTCTCGAAACGCATGCCCTTCTTCACCAGCTCGCGGCGAAGGTTGTTGTGGTTCGACAGGGACCCGTTATGGACCAGGCACTGGTCGGCGCCGGTGGAGAAGGGGTGCGCGCCCATGGTGGTGACGGCCGATTCCGTCGCCATGCGGGTATGGCCGATGCCATGCGTGCCGCTCATCCGCGCCACGCCGAAGCGGGCGACGACATCCTTCGGCAGGCCGACTTCCTTGTAGATCTCGACGCTGGTGCCGACGCCCATGACGCGCACGTCCGGCGCCGTCCGCGCCAGCGCGGCGCGAACCGCGTCGAGCCTGTCCGAGGGGACGGCGATCACGGCATGGGTGCTCTTCACCGTCACCGTCGCGGCGCCGCCCGAGGCCTCGCCGAGCTTGGCCTCCAGCCCCGGAAAGTCGCGCTCGGGGGCGGCCGACTGCACCGTGATCTTCGCCAGATCGTTCGTCTCGCCGCCATAGATGGCGATGCCCGCCGAGTCCGGTCCGCGATCGGTCATGGTGACGAGCATTTCGGACAGGAGCGCGCCGAGTTCCGGCTCCAGCGTCTTGTCCTTCAGAAACAGTCCAACGATCCCACACATCGGCGGCGGCCCTCATCTGTTGTGATGAGAGCGTAGGCCAAGCTTCGCGCCGAGATCAACCTTGCAGGAATAAAAATTTCTTCTGAAGAACATATGGGCAGGTGCCCAAATATGCGGCGGCGCCTCTGCCCGTTCGCGCGTCAATCGCCGCCGCCGGCGGGATAGGCGATGATCGACAGGTAGCGGCTCGGCAGCGTCACCAGCCTGTCCGGGCCGTGCGGGGCGTCGGCGTCGAAGAACAGGCTGTCGCCCGGCCGCATGTGGAACAGCTGGTCGCCGTGCCGATAGACCACTTCGCCTTCCAGCATGTGCAGGAATTCGAGGCCCGCATGCTGGAAGGTCGGGAAGGTGTCGGAATCCTTGGTCAACGTGATGAGATAGGGCTCCACCGTCACGCCGCTCGTGGTCTCGTGGATATGGCCGAGAAGCTTGTACTGGTGTCCCGCCCGCGTGCCGCGCCGTTCCAGCTCGACGCCTTCTCCCGCCGGCACGAAGACGGCGTTGCGCGTCTCCTCGAAGCGGCGGAAGAAGGCGGTGATCGGCAGTCCGAGCGCCCGCGACAGGGCTTGCAGCGTCGTCAGCGAGGGCGAGATGTTGCCGTTCTCGATCTTCGACAGCATGCCGAGCGACAGACCCGTGGCGGAGGCGAGATCGGCGACGGTGATGCCGAGCGCCTTGCGCCGGGCGCGCACTTCGGCGCCGATCGCCATTTCCAGGTTGTTCTCCTTCGGCTCGCGCAGCGCGTGCGGGTCCTGATGGAGCGGCGACGCGGCCGCGTCGCCGTCCGGCGCCCCCCGTTTCGGTTTCGCGGTTCCGGTTTCGGTCATGCCAAGCGCTCGCCTCATCGCGCAGGAATTATCCTCCCGGTGAAAATCACTCAACTGCGAAGAATGTCGCCGGGCACGGCGCGTCTCGCCTCGCCGGGGCGCTGGCCGAACAGGTCGCGAAAGGAGCGGGAGAAATGTCCGGCGCTGGAAAAGCCGGTGGCGAAGGCGATCTCGGCCACCGAGAGCGGGCTCTCGCGCAGAAGGCGGCGACCGTGTTCCAGTCGCAGCCGGCGATATTGGGCGAGAAAGCTCGATCCCATATGGCGTGCGAACAGGCGGTCCACCTGCCGAGGCGACAGGGCGACGAGGCGCGCCATGGCCGCGCGCGACAAGGGCGCTTCGACGCTCGCCTCCATGCGCTCCAGGATCGCGACGAGCGCGGGATGGTGGACGCCGTAGCGCTCGGGCACGGAACCGCGCTGCGGGCTGCTGCCCGGCTCGATCTCGGTGTGAAGGAACCAGTCCGACACGCGCCGGGCGAAGCCGGCCCCCATGCGCGCGGCGATCAGGGCATGCATCATGTCGAGCGGCGCGATCCCGCCGCCGCAGGTCAACCGGTCGCGGTCGATCACGAAACGCGCCTGTTCGGGATGGAGATGGGGAAAGGCCTCGCGCAGAGCCGGCGCGTGTTCCCAATGGATGGTGAAGCGCCGGTTGGCGAGAAGCCCCGCCTCGGCGAGAAGGTAGGGGCCGCCGGAAATGCCGCCGAGCGCGACGCCCTCGCTCGCGGCCTGGCGAAGGGCGGCGTGCACGGCGGGGCGGCGCCAGTCGGCGGGCGAGCCGCCGGCGCAGGCGAAGAGCATGTCGAGCTTGGCGCCCGGCCCCGGCAGCGCCGCCGCCGGCACCGCCGCCCCGCCGGACGAGGCCACGAGGCCGGACTCCTCCGCGAAGGTCTCGACGCGGAACAGCGTCCGGTTCGCCAGGATGTTGGCGGCCCGGAACGGCTCGCTCGCCGAGGCGAAGGACATCAGCGCGAAGCCCGGCAGAAGCAGGAAGCCGATGCGCCGTTCGGGAACGTCGTTGAGCGCGCTCATGTCCCGGATCTACAAGAAATCGTCCTTTTCGTGCAAGCCAAGCGGCGCGGCGGGAGGCAGGATCGGCGTCATTCGAACCTGCGAACGGGCCGACGATGGGCTATTCCGCGCTTTCCATCCTGAAGAACGGTCTTCGCGGCAACCGCCATTGGCAGGCCGCCTGGCGCGATCCGGCGCCGAAGCCCGCCTATGACGTGGTGATCGTCGGCGGCGGCGGCCATGGTCTCGCCACGGCCTACTATCTCGCCAGGACCTTCGGCCTCCGCAAGGTCGCGGTTCTGGAGAAGGGCTGGCTCGGCTCGGGCAATATCGGCCGCAACACCACCATCATCCGCTCGAACTACCTCCTGCCCGGCAACAATCCCTTCTACGAATTCTCGATGAAGCTCTGGGAGGGGCTGGAACAGGACTTCAACTACAACGCGATGGTGTCCCAGCGCGGGGTGCTGAATCTCTTCCATTCCGACGCGCAGCGCGACAGCTATACGCGGCGCGGCAATGCCATGCGCCTCCACGGCGTCGATGCCGAGCTGCTCGACGCCAAGGCGGTGCGCGAGAAGCTGCCCTTTCTCGGCTTCGACGACGCCCGCTTTCCGATCAAGGGCGGGCTCCTCCAGCCGCGCGGCGGCACCGTGCGCCACGACGCCGTGGCCTGGGGCTATGCGCGGGGCGCGGACGCGCTCGGCGTCGACGTGATCCAGAACTGCGAGGTCACCGCCATCCGGCGCCGGAACGGCCTCGTCACCGGCGTCGAGACGACGCGCGGCTTCATCGGCGCCGGCAAGCTGGCGCTGGCCACCGCCGGCCATTCCTCCGCGACCGCCGCCATGGCGGACATGGTGCTTCCCCTGGAAAGCCACGTCCTCCAGGCCTTCGTGACGGAAGGGCTGAAGCCCTTCATCGATTGCGTCGTCACCTTCGGCGCCGGGCATTTCTACGTGTCGCAGTCCGACAAGGGCGGGCTCGTCTTCGGCGGCGATATCGACGGCTACAATTCCTACGCGCAGCGCGGCAACCTCGCCACCGTGGAACATGTCGCGGAAGCGGGCGTCGCCATGATCCCCGGCCTGTCGCGGGTGCGCGTGTTGCGCAGCTGGGGCGGCGTGATGGACATGTCCATGGACGGCTCGCCGATCATCGACCGCACCCCGATCGACAATCTCTTCCTGAACGCCGGCTGGTGCTACGGCGGCTTCAAGGCGACGCCCGCCTCCGGCTATTGCTTCGCCCATCTGATCGCGCGCGGCGAGCCGCACGAGACGGCGCGCGCCTTCCGCCTCGACCGGTTCCGACGCGGCCTGACGATCGACGAAAAGGGCCAGGGCGCCCAGCCGAACCTCCATTGAGGACCACCGTTCCATGGCCAGTCTGATCCGCTGCCCGCATTGCGGCGCACGTCCGAAGGAAGAATTCACGGTGAAGGGCGCGGCGCTCGACCGCCCGGCGCCCGCCGCCGGCGAGGACGCGTGGTTCTCCTATGTCTATCTGCGCGAGAACCCGCGCGGCCCCTATGCCGAATATTGGCACCACACGTCCGGCTGCCGGCGCTGGCTGCGGGTGACGCGCGACACGGCGACCCACGAGACGCTGTCCGTGACCGACGTGGCCTCGGCCCGTCTCGGCGAGGGCGCGCGATGACCTCCTTCCGTCTTGCGCAAGGGGGCCGGATCGACCGGACCCGGCCGCTGCGCTTCACCTTCGACGGCAGGCCGCATGTCGGCTTCTCGGGCGACAGCCTCGCCTCCGCGCTTCTCGCCGAAGGCCGGATGGTGATGGGGCGCTCCTTCAAGTATCACCGCCCGCGCGGGCCGGTGAGCGCCGGGGCGGCCGAGCCGAACGCCCTCGTCACCATCGGCACGGGCGGGCGCCGCCAGCCCAACAGCCGGGCGACGGTCGTCGATCTGTGCGAGGGATTGGAGGCCGTCAGCCAGAACCGCTGGCCGTCGCTCGATTTCGATATCGGCGCGCTGAACGGTCTCCTGTCGCCCTTCCTCTCGGCCGGTTTCTACTACAAGACCTTCATGTGGCCCGCCGCCTTCTGGGAAAAGGTCTACGAGCCGCTGATCCGCCGCGCCGCCGGCCTCGGGCGCGCGACCTACCACGCCGATCCCGACGCTTACGAGAAGCTCTGGGCGCATTGCGACCTCCTCGTCGTCGGCGCGGGGCCGGCGGGGCTGGCGGCGGCGCTGACCGCCGGGCGCGCGGGCGCCGAGGTGATGCTCCTCGACGAGAATGCCGAGATCGGCGGCGCGCTGGTCGGCGAGACCGCGACGATCGGCGGCGAGCCGGCGGATGCCTGGCTTCGCGACGCGCTGGCCGAGCTGAGTAACCTGCCCAATGTGCGCCTTCTCACGCGGACGACGGCCTTCGGCTGGTACGACGACATGGTGTTCGGCGCGGTGGAGCGCGTCGGTGCGGGGAACGGAGCGCCGGCCGAACGGCTGTGGCGCATCGCTACGCGCCGCGCCATCCTCGCCACCGGGGCCGAGGAACGCCCGCTCGTCTTCGGCGACAACGATCGGCCGGGCGTGATGACCGCCGACGCCGCCGTCGCCTATGCGCGGCGTTACGGCGTGGCGATCGGCCGCCGGGTCGCCGTCTTCGCCAATGGCCCGGCCGGCGCGCGGGCGGCCGCCGCCCTCGAAGCCGCCGGCATCGAGGTCGTGGCGCTGATCGACGCGCGCGGCGAGGCGGCAACGCCGACGATCGAAGCGCGCGTCCTGAAGAACACCGTGGTCGCCGGAGCCGAGGGCGGCAGAGCGCTGCGCGCGCTGCGGCTTCGCCGCGCCGATGGACGCGAGGAGCGTGTCGAGGTCGATGCGCTCGCCATGTCCGGCGGCTTTTCTCCGCGCATCCATCTCGCCTGTCATCGCGGCGGCAAGCCGCGCTGGAGCGAGGCGCATGGCGCCTTTCTCGCTCCCGAGGGACGCAGCGCGCTTCCGCTCGCCGGCGCGGCGAACGGAGCTTTCACCATCGCCGCCTGCCTCGCGGAAGGCGCGGCGGCGGCCGTCGCCACGCTGTCCGATCTCGGCATCGCGGCGAGCCCGGCGGAATTCGGCCGGGTGGAAGGCGATGTCGCGCCCGGTCCGGTCCGGACGCTCTGGCAGGTGCGGCAGCCGAAGGGCAAGGCCTTCGTCGACTTCCAGAACGACGTGCACTTGCGTGATCTCGATCTCGCGGTGCGCGAGGGTTTCGCCCATGTCGAGCTCGCCAAGCGCTACACCACGAACGGCATGGCGACCGATCAGGGCAAGCTGTCCAATGTCAACGCCATCGGCATCCTGGCGGAGGCGAGGGGGCAGTCGCCGGGTGCCGTCGGCACCACGACCTTCCGCCCCTTCTACACGCCCGTGTCCTTCGGCGCGCTCGCCGGTCCCGCGAGGGGCCGCGAGTTCCAGCCGGCGCGCCGCTCGCCGCTGCACGGCTGGGCCGAGAAGAACGGCGCGGTCTTCGTGGAAACCGGACTCTGGCACCGCTCGGCCTGGTTTCCGCGCGCCGGCGAGGCCGACTGGCGGCAGAGCGTCGATCGCGAGGCGCGCACGGTGCGCGCGGCGGCCGGGCTCTGCGACGTGTCGACCCTCGGCAAGATCGAGATCTTCGGACGCGACGCGGCCGTCTTTCTCGACCGCGTCTACTGCAACGGCTTCGCCAAGCTGCCGGTCGGGCGGGCGCGCTACGGGCTGATGCTGCGCGAGGACGGGATGATCTATGACGACGGCACCACGAGCCGCCTGTCGGCGGAGCATTTCTTCATGACCACCACCACCGCGCTCGCCGCGGGCGTCATGAACCATCTGGAATTCTGCGCCCAGGCCCATTGGCCGGAACTCGACGTGCGCTTCGCCTCCGCCACCGACCAATGGGCGCAGATCGCGGTCGCCGGACCGCGCTCGCGCGAGATCCTGGCGGGGATCGTCGACGAGGACATCTCGGACGCCGCCTTTCCGTTCCTGGCGGCGCGCGAGGTGACGCTGTTCGGCGGGCGCCTGGAAGGCCGCCTGTTCCGCATCTCGTTCTCGGGCGAACTCGCCTACGAGATCGCCGTGCCGGCGGGCTTCGGCGAGGCGCTGGCCGACGCGCTCATAGCGGCGGGCCGTCCGCACGGCATCTGCGCTTACGGCACCGAAACGCTCGGCGTGCTGCGCATCGAGAAGGGCCATGTCACCCATAACGAGATCAACGGAACGGTGACGGCCGCCGATCTCGGCTTCGGGCGGATGGTGTCGAGGACCAAGGTCGATTTCATCGGCAAGCACATGCTCGGCCGCGAAGGGCTGACCGCGCCGGACAGGCCCTGTCTCGTCGGCGTCCGGCCGATCGATCCTGGGACGACCTTCCGCACCGGCGCGCATATCCTGGCCAGGGGCGCCGCCGCGACGCTCGAAAACGACGAGGGCTACGTCACCTCCTCCTGCTTCTCGCCCCATCTCGGCTCGACCATCGGCCTTGCGCTGGTGAAGCGCGGCGCCGAACGGCATGGCGAGGAAGTCGTGATATGGAGCGGTCTCCACGGCGAAACGACGCCGGCCCTTCTGTGCGATCCGGTTTTCATCGACCCCGAGAACGAGAAGCTCCATGGCTGAAATCGCGCTTCTCTCCCGCCCCGCTCTGCCTTTCGCGCCGCTCGGGCATGCGGGCGGGGTCTTGCGGATCGAGCCCTTGCCGGAAGGGCGCCTCCTGCACGCGCTCGCCCCGGCCGAAGCGGCGGAGGATGCCGCCGCGAGCCTCGCCGCCCTGTTCGGCGACGCGCCGCACGCCCTTCGCCCCTATGCGCCCGGCCAGTGGTTTCTGGTCGGCGACGCGCCGCTGCGACCCGGCGATCTCGCGCGGATGGGCGAGCGCCTCGACACTTGCGCCGCCCTGTCGGACCAGAGCCATGGCCGCGTCCGCCTCGCGCTGGAGGGCGAGGGCGCGCGACGTCTTCTGGCGAAGGGGACGGCGCTCGATCTCGGGGACCGCGCCTTTCCGGTCGGCGCCTCGGCGCAGACCCTGTTCGGTCATATCGGGGTCCACATCACCCGCACCGCGCCCGATCGCTACGAACTGATCGTTCTGCGCAGCTTCGCCGCGAGCCTTTGGCACGATCTCTGCCATGCGGGCGCCGAGTTCCTGTCCGATGAGGGCGATGGCCGCGACGTCGCGGCAAGGAGACATCATGCTTCCGGCCAGTGAACACCCCGTCGCCCGGGCGCTTCGCGATCCCTCGCTGCTCGTTTCGAAGGCCTATCTCGCCGGCGAATGGGTCGGCGCGTCGGATCGGACCTTCGCCGTCACCGATCCGTTCGACGGCGCGCTTCTGGCGGTCCTGCCCGATCTCGGGCCGGACGATACGCGCCGCGCCGTCGCGGCGGCGGCGGCCGCGCAGAAGGACTGGGCGAAGCGCACCGCCAAGGAGCGCGCCGGCGTCCTGAAGCGTTGGTACGAGCTCGTCATCGAGAATGCCGAGGACCTCGCCGCCATCCTGACCGCCGAACAGGGCAAGCCGCTCGCCGAGGCCAAGGGCGAGGTCGTCTCGAACGCCGCCTATCTCGAATGGTTCGCGGAGGAAGCCAAGCGCATCGACGGCGAGATCATACCCGGCGCCAATCCCGCGCAGCGCATTCTCGTCCTGAAGCAGCCGGTCGGCGTCTGCGCGGCGATCACGCCCTGGAACTTTCCGAACGGCATGATCACCCGCAAGGTCGGCCCGGCGCTGGCGGCGGGCTGCACGATCGTCCTGAAGCCTTCGGAACTCACGCCCTTGTCGGCGCTGGCGCTCGCCGTCCTGGCGGAGCGGGCCGGCGTGCCGAAGGGCGCCTTCTCCGTCGTCACCACGACGGACGCCAAGAGCTTCGGGCTGGAGGTGACCAAGAATCCGACCGTCGCCAAGATCACCTTCACCGGTTCGACCGCGGTCGGGCGCTGGCTGATGCGCGAGGGGGCCGATACGATCAAGCGGCTGAGCCTGGAGCTCGGCGGCAACGCGCCCTTCATCGTCTTCGACGACGCCGATCTCGACGCCGCCGCCGACGGGGCGCTCCTGTCGAAGTTCCGCAATGCCGGCCAGACCTGCGTCTGCGCCAACCGCATCTACGTGCAGGAGGGCGTGGTCGAGGCCTTCACGCGCAAGCTGCTCGAGCGCGTCGCCACGCTGAAGCTCGGGCGCGGCTCGGAGGAGGGCGTCACGCTCGGCCCGCTGATCAACACGCAGGCGGTGGAGAAGATGGAGCGCCACCTGTCGGATGCCCTGGGCAAGGGGGCGAAGCTCCTGACCGGCGGCCGGCGTTCGGATGTCGCGCCCACCATGTTCGAGCCGACCGTCGTCGCGGGCGTCACGCAGGACATGATCCTGACCAAGGAAGAGACCTTCGCGCCGCTCGCCCCGATCATCTCCTTCAGGGACGAGGCGGATGTGATCGCCATGGCGAACGACTCGGAATTCGGTCTCGCGAGCTATTTCTACGCCCGCGACATGAAGCGCATCCTCACCGTGGCCGAGGCGCTCCAGTCGGGCATGGTCGGCGTCAATACGGGAGCGCTCGCCAACGAGATGGCGCCCTTCGGCGGCGTCAAGCAGTCCGGCCTCGGCCGCGAGGGCTCGCATCACGGCATCGAGGGATATCTGGAACTGAAATACGTCGCGCTGGCCGGGCTCTGACGGTCCCGGGCCGCGCTCCGACGCCCTTCGCCGCCGAGAAGACCGGCGGCGACGCGGGCGACGCGGCCCGGCCCGTCCGGCAGGCGTCGGAGCTGCTGCGAAGCGGCGACCGGTCTTCGGAGGAGGGCGAAAGCGCTGTGGAGCGAAGCGGGTTCGAACGATCAGATACGACAGGGATCGCCGCGCCGGCTGGCTAGCGCTCACCCTGCCGATCCCTGTCTGACCTCTCCTGGGCGACGGGTCGGGCGAACGGCAGGATCAGCAGGACCGTCGCGGTCAACGCGCCGACAAGGAGCCAGGACGAGTTGACCGTTTCCGTGAGGGCCGCCCGCCGAACAAGCGGCTGAAGGAGCGACGTCATGGCCCGCTCGCCGATGACGATGCTTCGATCGGTCGAAAGCAGGCCGGGCAGACCGATCGCTTCCGCCGTGGCCGCATCGCCGGCCCGCAAGCTTCTGACGATCGCCTCCGCGTGACGCGGAGCGCCGCCATAGATCACCGTATCGATCAGGGCGAGGCCGATCGCGCCGCCGAGATTGCGCATCAGATTGAAGAGCCCGCTCGCGGCGGCGACGCGCTCTTCCGGCAGGTTGCCGAGCGCCAGCCTTGTCGGCGGCAGAAGGCAGAACATGAAGGCGGTGCCGCGAAGAACCTGCGGCACGACCATCTCGGCCGCATCGGTCGACACCGATTGTCCGCCGCTCGCCCATAGGCCGAGCGTCAGCAGCACGAAGCCGAACCCGGTCAGCAGGCGAGCGTCGACCCGCGGCTCCAGGGCGACGGCCACCGGCGCGCTGAGAAGCTGCGCGAGCCCTGTCGCGAGCATGATCCGGCCCACGGCGAAGGCGTCGTGCCCGCGAACATAGGCGAGGAAGACCGGCATCAGATAGACCGAGCCGAAAAGGGCGATGCCGAGCACGAAGCTCATGACGCAGCCGAACGCGAAATTGCGCTGGCGGAAAAGCGACAGATCGAGGAGCGGCGGATCGGTGCGACGGCAGCGTGCCAGGAGACTGGCTCCGAGCGCCGCCGCCACCGAGAATTCGAGGATCACGGAGGAAGAGGTCCAGCCGAGACGAGGCGCTTCCTTGAGCGCGATCACGAGCGCCGCCAGTCCGCCGCCCAGCATCGCGACGGAAGCGAGATCGATCTCCCGCCATTCCCGGACGGATGCCGCCATTCTCGGAAGAAGCAGCCAGCCGCCCAACGTCGCGAGGAGGCCCGGCACGACATTGACGAGGAACAGCCAGTGCCAGGAAAACGTGCTGGTCATCCAGCCGCCGGCGATCGGCCCGACCGTCGGCGCGAGCACGGCGAGCACGCCGGCAACCGTCGTCGCCACGCTCTGTCGTCGCGGCTCGAAGAGAATGAAGACCGCCGCGAACACCAGCGGGATCAGCATGCCTCCGGAGAATCCTTGCAGGACACGCCAGGAAACGAGGCCGGCGAAGCCGCCGCTCGCGGCGCAGCCGCAGGAGGCCAGGGTGAAGACGAGAACCGCGATCGCGAAGAGGCGCCGAAGACCGAGAACGGCCTCGAGCGGTCCGGTGAGGGGAATCGCGACGATCTCGGCGATCAGATAGGCGGTCTGCATCCAGCTCGCGTCGTCCGGCTCGATCCGGAGATGGGATTGGATCGTCGGCAGGGACGTCGCGACGATCTGGATGTCGAGGATCGCCATGAACATACCAAGGCACATGGCGCCGAAGCCGAGCGCAACGGCGACGCGACCGGTCGGCGGGTTCGGTTCGGCTGTCATGGCGCCCTCGATGGCCTTCCCGCCCGGGAACTGGGGCATCTCCGCCCGGGCGCGAGGGATGAGACGGAGCTTCTCGCCCCGCCGGGGGCGAAGTTTCGGCCGAGCCCGGTCGCGGCCTATCGAAATATCCGTGATTTCAATGGCATGCTGCCGCGATCCGCCGATCGTCTGGGGCGATATGACACGTCGGACGCCGCGAGGTCGCGAACCATATGCGGAAGCCCACCGATCGATGATTGGAACCGCGCGTGCCGCATGCCTTCGTCAACCGCATCGCGACGGCCTTGCCGCCGAACGAGGTGCATCGCTACTTCCTCGGCTTCGCGAACTCGCAGCTCGACGGCGATCCGGGACGTCAGGCCGTCTTCAATCGCCTGGCGGATCGGAGCGGGATCGAGCGACGCTATTCCTGTATCCGCCCTTCGGAGGACCCCAGGGGCGCGAGTGTCGATGTCGAGGGCGTGTTCCGGCGCGGCGCCTTTCCCGGCACGGCGCAGCGCATGCAGATGTTCGAACGCGACGCACCCGACCTCGCGGTCGAGGCGGTGGAAAAGCTCGACCTCGGCGATCGGGCGGGGAGCATCACCCATCTCGTCGTGACGACCTGCACCGGCTTCTCGGCGCCCGGCATCGATCTCGAGATCGTAGCGCGTTGCGGCCTCGATCCCTCGGTGGAGCGAACGATCATCGGATTCATGGGCTGTTACGCGGCGATCAACGGGCTGAAGCTCGCCCACCATATCGTCCGCTCGACGCCCGACGCCCGCGTTCTTCTCGTGAATATCGAACTTTGCACGCTGCACCTGAAGGAAACGACCGATCTCGAGAAGCTTTTGTCCTTCTGTCTCTGGGGCGATGGCTGCGCCGCGTCGCTGATCAGCGCCGAGCCAGGCGGCCTGCGCCTCGACCGCTTCAAGGCGATGCTCGCCGCCGACAGCCGGGACCTGATGTCCTGGAGCGTGCGCGACGACGGCTTCGACATGGTCCTGTCCGGCCGGGTGCCGGCGGCGATCCAGCGGTCTCTCGGCACCGATCCCGGCGCCTTTCTCGACGGACGTCCGGTCGACGAGATCTCGCTCTGGGCGGTTCATCCCGGCGGACGCACGGTGCTCGACGCCGTCGAGCGGGCGCTCGCTCTTCCAGCGGACGCGCTCCGCCATTCCCGCGAGGTGCTGCGGAACGTCGGCAACATGTCGTCCGCGACGGTGATGTTCGTCCTGCGCAAGATGCTGGACATGCCGGCGGGGCTGCCGGGCTGCGCCATGGCCTTCGGCCCGGGCCTGACGGCGGAAACGATGCTGTTCGAGACCGCCGGATGAGCGGGCTCCGCCATCGACGCCTCGTGCCCGAACTGCTCGATTCACTGCCCGTGGCCGATCCTGCCGCGATCCGGTCTCGCGCCGATCTCGTGCGCGTCAACATCCTGATGGGCCAGGCTCGGATCATGACGGGTCTTCTGCGTCAGGAAATCGCGCGGCCGCCGAGGCGCATCCTGGAGATCGGAGCGGGCGACGGGCGATTCATGCTCGGCATCGCCCGGCGGATGCGGGCCCATTGGCCGGCCCCCGAACTGGTTCTTCTCGACCGTCTCGACCTGGTATCCTCCCATCGGCTGGATGCTTTCAACGCTCTGGGTTGGCACGTCAGTGCCGTCGTCGCCGACGTCTTCTCCTATCTCGAAACCCGGCGAGACTCGTCCTTCGATCTCGTGATCGCCAATCTCTTCCTGCACCATTTCGACGACGAGGCTCTGCGCCGGCTCCTTGCTCTCATTGCCGGGGTGACGCCGGTCCTGGCCGCCACCGAGCCGCGCCGGGCACCGGTTCCCTATCTCGCCTCCCGAATGCTTCTCGCCGTCGGCGCCAGCCGGATCACGCGTCACGACGCCCCGGCCAGCGTCCGGGCCGGTTTCGCGGGCCGCGAACTCGCCGATCTCTGGCCGGCCACCCGGCCGGCCCGGATCGAGGAGCGTCGGCGAGGGCTCTTCACCCATGCCTTCGTCGCCACCGTCGAGCCGCGACGATGAGACGGTTCGATGCGATCGTCATCGGAGGCGGACCGGCGGGCGCCTCAACGGCGACCCTGCTCGCCCAAAGGGGTTGGCAGGTCGCGGTGATCGAGAAGGCGATCTTCCCTCGGCGCAAGGTCTGCGGCGAGTTCCTGTCCGCCACGAGCATCGGGGTGCTCGACCAGCTCGGGATCGGCCCGATCTGGCGACAGGAAGCCGGACCGGCCGTGCGCCGGCTCGCCCTTTTTGCCGGAGCGGATGTCGTCGAGGCGCCGGTGCCCGCGACGGCAGGCATCTTCGGACGCGCGCTGGGGCGCGACCGACTGGACATGATTCTCCTCTCCGCCGCGACCCGCGCGGGCGTGGAGATCTTCCAGCCCTGTCGTGCCGTCGCCATCGAGCCCGACGGAACCGGGCAGCGTGTCCGCGTGATGGCCGAGAATGGCGAGCAGACATTATGGGCGCAGGTCATCATCGGCGCGCACGGGTCCTGGGATGTGGGACCTCTCCCGACGCATCTTCCGAAGAGCAACCGGCCATCCGATCACTTCGGCTTCAAGGCCTATTTCCGCGATGCCATCATGAAGCCGGATCTCATGCCGCTCCTCGTCTTCCCGGGCGGCTACGGGGGCATCGTCTGGGCGGACCGCGAGCGTCTGTCCGTTTCCTGCTGCCTGCGCCGCGATATGCTGTCGAGAATCCGTGCCGAGTTCGGCGCGAGAACGATCGCCGAAGCGGTTCATCGCCATCTTCTGGCTTCCTGTCGCGGCCTGCGCGAAGCTGTCGGCGAGGCGGCGCTCGATGGAGGCTGGCTGTCCGTCGGCCCGATCCGGCCGGGCATCCGGCCGAAATGGTCCGACGACATCTTCCGCGTCGGCAATTGCGCCGGAGAATCCCATCCCATCGTCGCCGAAGGGATCTCCATGGCGATCCAGTCCGCCTGGCTTCTGGACCGGGCCCTGGCGGATGTCGATGCCGGCACCCCCGCCGGCCGCGCGGCGGCGGGCCGACGCTACGCGGATGCCTGGCGCAGGCAGTTCGCCGGCCGCATAAGGGCGGCGGACCTGTTCGCCAGGCTGGGGGCCGACCGGACCCTTGCCGCGATCGCCGCGGCCGGCATTCGCCTCGCGCCTCGCCTGCTGACCTTCGGCGCCGCCCTCGCCGGCAAGACGACGCCCCTCCGGCTCGGCTCGCCTCCACCGACGGGATGAGGCTTCGTTCGGTCAGATGCCGGCTCGTGGCGGCTCGTCACCTGCATTGCGCGGGGCGCCCAGGCATGCAGCCTCGCAGGCCGCGCCGAAGCGATCGCGCTCAAGCATCGACGACGCCGATCGGAGGCCTCGCGCGCGCTCCGGCCGGCGGTCTCGGCCGTCAGACCGTCCGCGCGACGGACGACCGCCAGACGAGGGGGGCCTCGAAGACGCGATCCTCCATGCCGGCCTCGATCCCGCCGGCCACGAGCCGCACGGTCCAATCCGCGATCTCGCCGACCGGCTGCGCGAAGGTCGTCAGGTCGTAGGAGGCCCAGCCGGCCTGTTCGATGTCGTCGAAGCCGATGACGCCGATCTCCTCCGGCACGCGGCGACCGAAGCGGCGGCGAGCGGCGTCGAGGACGCCGCAGGCGAGGAGATCGGTGACGGCGAAGACCGCGTCCGGCGGCTCGTCTGCCGCCAGCAGTTCCGTGCCGCCCTGAAGGCCGCTGTCATAGGCGGTGGCGCCGCCTTCCCAGATCCGGACCGCCACGCCGTTCTCGCTCGCCGCTTCGAGGAAATGCCGGCGCCGCGCCAGAAGGCTGGGCGTGCCGATCGCCGAGCTGACGAGCGCCAGCCGGCGATAGCCGGCGCGCAGGAACAGCGTCGCCGCCGTCCGGGCGGCGCGGGCATTGTCGACCGCGAGATTGACCGTGCCGGGCAGATGGTCGTCGCGGTTGAGGAGCACGAGCCGCTGGCCGCTGTCGAGACAGCTCTGTGCGATGGAGCGATAGGGCGTGCCCGACAGGACGATGGTCGCATCGGCGCGGTAGTTGAGCGTCTGGCGCAGCGCCGCCTCGACATTGCCGGCGGCCCGTCCGGCGTTCAGCACCATCACCACATTGCCCGCCTCCTGGAGCGCGCGCGACAGGTGATCGAGAAGCCGCGACAGATAGGGCGTGTGGATATCCGCCACGACGAGGCAGACGATGCCGGTCTTCTGACGCATCAGTCCGCGCGCCAGATGGTTGACATGGTAGCCGAGCTTGGCGGCCGCCGCCTCCACTTTCGCCCGCGTATCCTCCGAGATGCTGGCGCCCGGCGTGAAGGCGCGCGACACCGCCGACCGCGAGACGCCGGCGAGGCGCGCCACTTCCTGCGCGCTGGCAAAGGCCGTCGATCGGGGGGCGCCGTCTTTCGTCCGTTCCAAGGCATCGATCCGCGTGCAAGGCCTTGCACTCATAGCCCGGCACGCAATGGCCGTCCAGAAGCGCGTTGACATCCCTAGTGGAACGCGCAAGTTTGCACACGAGTGCAACACGACGGATGCTGGGAGGCTCCCCCTAATGCGCACGACTTTCCTCGTGACCACCTTTCTCGTCGGTCTCGCCGCGTCCGCCTTGCCCGCCAAGGCCGCCGGCTCGCTGAACCTGATCTGCGCCTCCGACGTCAAATGGTGCGAGCTGATGGAGCGCTTGTTCGAGAAGGACCACGACATCGACGTCAACATGGTCCGCATGAGCTCGGGCGAGGCCTATGCCCGCATCCGCGCCGAGGCGCGCAACCCGAAGACGGATCTCTGGTGGGCGGGGACGGGCGACCCGCATCTTCAGGCGGCGGAGGACAAGCTGACGCTCGAATACAAGTCGCCGAAGCTCGCCGAACTGCAGCCCTGGGCGCAGAAGCAGGCGGAGGTTTCCGGCTATCGCACCGTCGGCGTCTATTCCGGCGCGCTCGGCTGGGGCTACAACACGCAGATCCTGGACAAGAAGGGGCTCGCGGCGCCGGCCTGCTGGAAGGACCTGACGGACGCCAAGTATAAGGGCGAGATCCAGATCGCCAATCCGAATTCGTCGGGCACCGCCTATACGGCGCTCGCGACGCTCGTCCAGCTGATGGGCGAGGATCAGGCCTTCGACTATCTGAAGGCGCTGAACGCCAATGTCACCCAATATACGAAGTCCGGCTCCGCGCCGGTGAAGGCGGCGGCGCGCGGCGAGACCGGCATCGGCATCGTCTTCATGCACGACGCCGTGGCGATGACGAAGCAGGGCTTTCCGGTGAAGACGGTCGCCCCTTGCGAGGGCACGGGCTTCGAGGTCGGCTCAATGTCGATCGTCAAGGGCGCCAAGAATCTGGAGAACGCCAAGGTCTTCTACGACTGGGCCCTGTCCGCCGAGGTCCAGTCGCATGCCGCCGAGGCCGATTCCTATCAGCTGCCCTCGAACAGGACCGCCGCCGTGCCGCCGGAGGCGCCGAAGCTCGGCGAGATCAAGCTGATCGACTACGACTTCGCTAAGTTCGGCAATGCCACGACCCGCAAGAGCTTGTTGGAGCGGTGGGACCGGGAGATCGGCGCCTCCGCCAACTGATTGCGCGGCGGGCGCGAGGAGGGCGCCCGCCACCGATCCCTGCCTTCGGGAGGAATGTCGATGGATTCCCGCATTCGCCGGCTCGACGGCGCGCTTCTGCTCGCGCTCCTCGCCTTCGCCGTCCTGCCCTGGTACGGGCTGGAGGGCGGCGTCTGGGGCGGAGGCTGGCTGGCCTCCTGGCCGCTCGGCTCCGAGGCCGCTCCGGGCATCGCCCAGATCGCCCTGCGTCACGCCTTCTGGCTCGTGCCGGTCGCGCTCGCGCTCCTCTGCGCGGTTCTTCTCCGCTTCAGGCCGCCGGGCGAGGGGCGGGGCGCGATGCTCGCCGCCGTCGGCGGCGCCGGGCTCGCGCTTCTCGTCGCCGAAGGCCTGTCGGTCGGCTACCAGGGCTGGAACTGGAGCGGCCTGGAGGCGCTGTTCGGCCCGCTGGACGAAGGGCAGCCGCCCTTCGGGCTCGGCGCCTTCGCGCTGGCGCTCGCCTTCCTGCTTTTCCTCGCCTTCGGCCTCGCGGAGCGGGGACGGCTGCGCGGCGATGCCTTCGTGCTCTTCGCCATCGCGCTCGTCGTGGCGCTGGTCTCGACCTTCGTGCTGTATCCGCTGGCGAGCCTCTTCGTCGGCGCATTCCAGTCGCTCGACGGCACGTTCGACGCCACGAGCTTCTCGGCCAATATCGTCGATCCCTCCATCTGGTCGCTGTCCTGCCTGTCGGGCGCCGGCTCCTGCGGCCTCGCTTGGCGCACCGTCTTCCTCGCGCTGATGACGGGCCTCGGCACGACGGTTCTCGGCCTCGCCTTCGCGCTCGCCGCGACGCGCACGCGCTTTCCCTTCAAGAAGCTCCTGCGCATCCTGACGATCCTGCCGATCATCACGCCGCCCTTCGTGATCGGCCTCGCCCTGGTCCTCCTTTTCGGGCGCTCGGGCCTCGTCACCCAAGGCATCCTCGCCGCGACCGGCTATGATGGCGGGCGCTGGCTCTATGGCCTCACCGGCATCTGGATCGCTCAGATGCTGTCCTTCACGCCCATCGCCTTCATGGTGCTGATCGGCGTCGTCGAAGGGATCAGCCCGTCCATGGAGGAAGCCGCCCAGACGATGCGCGCCAACCGCTGGCGCACGTTCTGGACCGTGACCTTTCCGTTGATGCGGCCCGGCCTCGCCAATGCCTTCCTGGTCGGCTTCATCGAGAGCATGGCCGATTTCGGCAATCCGCTGGTGCTCGGCGGCAGTCACGGCGTCCTGTCGACGGAGATCTTCTTCGCCGTCGTCGGCGCGCAGAACGATCCGGCGCGCGCCGCCGTCCTGGCGCTCGTGCTCCTCGCCTTCACGCTCTCCGCCTTCATGGCGCAGCGGCTCTGGCTGAAGGGGAAGAGCTATACGACAGTGACGGGCAAGGGCGATTCCGGCCGCCATGCCGCCCTCGACGCGCGGCTGCGGGCGGGCGTCTATGCGCTCGTCCTGCCCTGGATCCTCTTCACGCTCGTCGTCTATGCGATGATCGTCGTCGGCAGCTTCGTGCGCACCCTCGGGCTCGACAACACGCTGACCGTCGACCACTACGCCAAGGCCTTCTCCGTGGCTTCGGGCGAGAACGGCATCCGCTGGACGGGTGTCGCCTGGGACTCGTTCTGGACGACGATGGAAATCGCGCTGATCGCCGCGCCGCTGACGGCCATGATCGGTCTGCTCTCGGCCTATCTCCTGGTGCGCCAGCGTTTCGCCGGCCGCGAGGCGCTGGAATTCCTGCTGATGCTGTCCTTCGCCATTCCCGGCACGGTGATCGGCGTCTCCTACGTCCTCGCCTTCAACCTGCCGCCGATCGAGATGACGGGCACCGCGGTCATCCTCATCGTCTGCTTCGTGTTCCGCAACATGCCGGTCGGCGTGCGCGGCGGCATCGCGGCGATGAGCCAGCTCGACAAGAGCCTGGACGAGGCCTCGCTGACGCTCGGCGCCAATTCCTTCACCACGCTCAGACGGGTCGTCCTGCCGCTGCTGAAGCCCGCCATCGTCAGCGCGCTGGTCTATTCCTTCGTGCGCTCGATCACCTCGATCAGCGCGGTGATCTTCCTCGTCAGCGCCGAATACAACATGGCGACCTCCTACATCGTCGGCCTGACGGAGAACGGCGAATATGGCGTCGCCATCGCCTATTCGACGGTGCTGATCCTCGTGATGATCACGGTGATCGGCGCCTTCCAGCTGCTCGTCGGCCAGCGAAGGCTGCGTCGCGAGACGCGGAACGCCGCGCCGGCCGCCGCAGCGCCCATCGCCGCCGCAACGCTTTCGCAAGGGAAGGTCGCATGAACACCGCGATGAACAAGGGATCGGTCCGGTTCGAGGCCGTCGAGAAGCGCTTCGGCGCGGTGGTGGCGATCCGCAGCCTGTCGCTGGAGATCGAGCCGGGAACGCTCGTCACGCTGCTCGGCCCCTCCGGCTGCGGCAAGACGACGACGCTGCGCATGCTGGCGGGCCTAGAACAGCCGACGGCCGGCCGCATCCTGATCGGCGGCAAGGACGTGACGGCGCTGCCCGCCAACGAGCGCGACGTCTCCATGGTGTTCCAGTCCTACGCGCTGTTCCCGCATATGACGATCGCCGAGAACGTGGCCTATGGCTTGCGCTCGGGCGGAATGTCGAAGCGCCAGGCGCAGGAGCGCGCCGAGGAGGGGCTCGTGCAGGTCGGCCTGAAGGGCTATGGCGCGCGGCTTCCGAGCGAGCTTTCGGGCGGGCAGCAGCAGCGCGTCGCGGTGGCGAGGGCCCTGGTGCTGGAGCCGCAGGTGCTGCTTCTCGACGAGCCGCTCTCCAATCTCGACACGCGGCTGCGCCGCCATGTGCGGACCGAGATCCGCGAACTCCAGCAGCGGCTCGGCTTCACCGCCGTCTATGTGACCCACGATCAGGAGGAGGCGCTGGCCGTGTCCGACCGCATCATCGTGATGAAGGACGGGGAGATCGCGCAGGCGGGCTCGCCCCGCGACCTCTACGAGATGCCGGCCTCCTCCTTCATCGCCGATTTCATCGGCGAGGCGAATGTCGTGCCCTGCGAGGTGGTGCGCGCTGGCGACGGCCGGCTGAAGGCGCGGCTCGGCGGGCTGACGCACGAGATCCGCGCGGGCACGGCGCGCGAAGGCGCGGCCAAGCTCGCCATCCGGCCGAACGCCATGTTCCTTGGCGACCGGCATCCGGATTTCCTCGACGGGCGCGTGACCAGCGCCGCCTATCTCGGCGACCATATCGAATACGAGGTCGAGACCGCCTTCGGTCGCCTCTTCATCGTGGACCCCGCCATCGAGCGCGTCCGCCCCGTATCCAGCGACGTCGGCATCGGCCTGCACCAGCGCGGCGTCGCCCTCATCCCGGCCTGAGACCCATGCTGACATCATCATCCGAACCGTCGCGAACCGAAGATGCAATCGCCGCGCGCCAGACCCTGGCCGAAGCGATCGCCAGGGAGGGCGGCCGCATCGCGCTCGGCTATTTCCGCGACCGGGCGCGCCTCACCGTCGACGAGAAGCTGAACGGCCAGGACGTCGTCTCCATCGCCGACAAGGAGGTCGAGACGCTGCTGCGCCGGCGCATCCGCGACACGTTCCCGGACGACAGCCTGCTCGGCGAGGAATACGGGCTCGAGGAGGGCGCCTCGGGCTTCACCTGGGTGATGGATCCGATCGACGGCACGAGCCCCTTCGTCTTCGGCATTCCCGCCTGGTGCGTCTCGATCGCGGTGATGCGCGGATCGGAGATCGTCGCCGGCATCATCTATGCGCCGACGGTGGACGAACTCTATTCGGCGCGGCGCGGGCAGGGCGCCGCGATGAACGGCCGGCCGATCCGCGTGGCGGAGGGGATCACGCTGCGCAACGGCGTCCTCGGCCTCGGCGCCAATCATCGCGTGCCGAGCCGCACCGTGTCCGCCATGGTCGAGAAGCTGCTGGACGAGGGCGGCATGTTCATCCGCAACGGCTCGGGCGCCCTGATGCTCGCCTATGTCGCGTCCGGCCGGCTCGCCGCCTATTGGGAGCCGCATATGAACGCCTGGGACTGCTATGCCGGGTTCCTTCTCGTCGAGGAGGCCGGCGGCTGGATCGTCGATCCGGCCGCCTGGGGCGACATGCGGGCGGGCGGGCCCGTCTTCGCCGGCTCGCCCGGCACGCGGGACGACCTGTTGCGGCTCGCCGGCAAGGCTTGAGCGGCACGGCGCCCGCCCGCACCAAAACGTCGGCCAAGTACCGGTGCCGGCTGACGAATTCTCACCTCCGCCCTCACGGCGACCGGATGCCGCCGCAGGGCGGCAGCCCATATAGCGCCATGTCACAAAACCGTCATGACGGCGGTTCCGAACAGGAAAGCCGCCAACGGATGCTGGGCTGGTTTCGCAAGCTGATGCCGCGCGAGGATCGCTTCTTCGATCTCTTCGCCCGGCATGCCCGCACGGTGGTCGGCGGCGCCGAGGCCCTGGCGCGCCTTCTCGACGGCGGCGAGGCGGTCCGCGACCATTGCCGCACCATCGTCGCCCTGGAGAACGAGGCGGACGAGATCACGCGCGAGGTCATGCTCGCCGTGCGCCGCAGCTTCATCACCCCCTTCGACCGCGGCGACATCAAGGACCTGATCCAGTCCATGGACGATGCGATCGACACGATGCAGAAGACGGTGAAGACCGTGATCCTGTTCGAGCAGAGCGAGTTCCAGCCGCCGATGCGCGAGATGGGCGCGGTCATCGTCGATGCCGCGCGCATCGTCGCGCAGGCCGTGGAGCTGCTCGCCAATGTCGGCGCCAACGCCAATCGGCTGAACACGCTGACGGAAGAGCTGCTCCGGGCCGAGAACCGCTCCGACGAGCTGCACGAGGAAGGCCTGAAGGCGCTGTTCAAGCAGTACGGATCGAGCGACCCGATGAAATATCTGATCGGCAGCGAGATCTACGGCCAGCTCGAGAAGGTGCTTGACCGGTTCGAGGACGTCGCCAACGAGATCAGCGCCATCGTCATCGAGAACGTCTGAGGCCGGAGCATGGATGCCGCGCTCTCCCTGCCGCTGCTCGCCGGCCTCGTCGCGGTGGCGCTCCTCTTCGATTTCCTGAACGGCCTGCACGACGCCGCCAACTCGATCGCCACCATCGTGTCGACGCGCGTGCTGCGGCCGCAATTCGCCGTTCTCTGGGCCGCCTTCTTCAACTTCATCGCCTTCCTGTTCTTCGGCCTGCATGTGGCGCAGACGCTCGGCACCGGCATCGTCGACGCCGCCATCGTCGATCCGCGCGTGATCTTCGCGGCCCTGATGGGCGCCATCGTCTGGAACGTGGTCACCTGGGTGATGGGCATTCCCTCCTCCTCCTCGCACGCGCTGGTCGGCGGCCTCATCGGCGCCGGCACGATGAAAGCGGGCCTCGCGGCGGTGGTCTGGTCGGGCGTGATCAAGACCTCGGCGGCGATCGTCCTCTCGCCGCTGATCGGCTTCCTTCTCGCGCTGCTTCTCGTCCTGATCGTCTCCTGGACCTTCGTGCGCCAGACGCCCTTCGCCGTCGACCGGACCTTCCGCATGGCGCAGTTCGCCTCCGCCTCGCTCTACTCGCTGGGCCATGGCGGCAACGACGCGCAGAAGACGATGGGCATCATCGCCGTGCTTCTGTTCAGCCAGGGCCGGCTCGGCGACGATTTTCACGTGCCGCTCTGGGTGGTGCTGAGTTGCCAGGCGGCGATGGCGCTCGGCACGCTGTTCGGCGGCTGGCGCATCGTCCACACGATGGGCTCGAAGATCACGCGGCTCAATCCGATGCAGGGATTCTGCGCCGAGACGGGCGGGGCGCTGACCTTGTTCCTCGCGACCGGCCTCGGCATTCCGGTCTCGACCACCCATACGATCACCGGCGCGATCGTCGGGGTCGGCGCGGCCCGGCGCGTCTCGGCGGTGCGCTGGGGCGTCGCCGGCAATATCGTCGTCGCCTGGGTGGTCACGCTGCCGGCCGCCGCCCTCGTCGCGGCGCTCGTCCATGCCGCGATCGGGCTTTTCGCCTGATGCGGCGCGAGGCGGTCTGAGGCCCGGCCGTGGCGTCCCGGACCAGCATACGAAGCGGCCATCAGGTGGCCGCGCTGCCGCTGCGCCTGTCCGAGGCGGGCCGGCCCGAACTTCTCGTCGTCACCTCGCGCGAGACGCGCCGCTGGATCGTGCCGAAAGGCTGGCCGATGAAGGGGCTGAAGGACCATAAGGCGGCGGCCATCGAGGCTCTCGAGGAAGCCGGCGTGCGCGGCACGATGCTGCGCCGGGCGGCCGGGCATTACAGCTACTGGCGGCGCACGCGCACGGATTTCCGTCTGACCGACGTCGTCGCCTATGCCCTCAAGGTCGAGACGGTGCTCGCCGAGTGGAAGGAACGGGAACAGCGCGAGGCGCGCTGGGCGAACCTCCTCGATGCCGCCGATCTCGTCGCAGACCCGGAACTCAGTACGTTGATCGTGCGCCTGCCGCTCGATGCCAAGGTGATGAAGTTTCTCGGCTGGAAGATGCCGGGCTGAGCCTCTCGCACGCTCCTCGATGATGCCCCGGCCCTCTCGGAAGGCTGCGGTCAAAGGCCCGCGAGCCGCTCCTTGCGCCGGCCGGGCCTCGTGCGGCGTCAGCTCGGACGCTCGTTCGGACGTTCGACCGTGGCGGAGTGGACTCCCGGGCGTCCGGCAAGGTCGCCGACGCTGTTGTGGATGCGCGACGGCGCGACGCGGGCGAGGTGCAGCACGAGATCGTCCTTGCCGTCCGGCCCGATCGTCTGCGTCACGCGCTTGATCTGGCCGCCGCGCAGCCTCAGCGCGGCCTTCACGTCGGCCGTCGACAGCGCGCCGTGATCGGCGCGGATCTGGACGATGCAGGCTTGCAGCCGGGTCCGGTAGGCTTCCTCCAGCGGCTTGATGCCGGCGAGAATGACGAGGATGATGAAGGTTGCCGCCGCCGCGGCGAAGTAGAGCCCGCCGCCCGCCGCGAGCCCGAGGGCCGCCACCGCCCAGACGCTGGCGGCCGTCGTCAGCCCGCGCACGACATTGCCCTTCAGGAGAATGGCCCCCGCGCCCAGGAAGCCGACGCCCGACACGACCTGCGCGGCGATACGGGAAGGGTCGAGGACGACATGCTCCATCCGTGTCGCGTTCTGGAAGCCATAGGCCGACACGATCATGAAAAGGCAGGCGCCGACGCCGACGAGCATATGCGTGCGGATGCCCGCCGACCAAAGGAGCCGCTCGCGCTCGAAACCGATCAGGCTGCCGAGGACCGCGGCCATCAGGAGCCGGAGGACGATATCGCCGTTCGAGATCATCGCCGGCTAATCGCGGGCCGGCCCCGAGGTTCCGACAATGCCGGACCCGGCATCCTCGAACGGGCACTCCGCCATCGGTCCGAGACGTCGGTTGCGATGGTCGCCGGGCGGGGCGCGCGCGGCCCGGGCCTCAGACCGGGTGCTGCTGCACGCTGAGACCGCCGTCCACGGTGAGGCAGGCGGCGTTCATGAAGGGGCACTCGTCCGAGATCATGAAGACGGCGGCGAGCGCGATCTCCTGCGGGGTGGCGATGCGGCCGCCCGGATGCAGCGCCAGGGTCGCGGCCCGTGCCGCCTCCGGGTCGGGGAAGGAGGCCCAGTAGTCGAGCACCTTCTGCGTCGCGACATAGCCGGGCGCGAGCGCGTTCACCCGGACGCCCTTGGCGGCATATTCCAGACCGAGCGACTTCGTCAGCCCGAGAAGCGCGTGCTTGGCGAGCGGATAGGGGAAAGTGTGCGGGATGATCGTGAAGGCGTGGGTGGAGGCGATGTTGAGGATCGCGCCGCCGCCCGCCGCGACGAGGCCCGGCAGGACGGCGCGGCAGCAGTTCCAGGCGCCCTTCAGATTGATCTCGAAGCAGCGGTCCCAATCCGCGTCCGTCGAGGCGAGCGGCTCGGCGAAGACGTTGACGCCGGCATTGTTGATGAGCGCGTTGACGGGGCCGATCGCGTCCCGCGCGCTGGCCACCGCCTCTGCGATCGCCTCCGCGTCGGCGATGTCGGCGGCCACGTGCACGAGCGAGGCGCCGCTGTCCGCCAGTCGTCCGGCGGTCTCGGCGAGAAGCGTCTCGTCGCGGTCGACGAGGAGGAGCGCCGCACCCTCGCGCGCGAAGGCTTCGGCGATCGCGGCGCCGATGCCCTGCGCCGCGCCCGTCACCATGATGCGCTTGCCCCGAAGCCGTCCCGTCATGACGCTCACCATTCCGCGAAGGACCCGTCGGCATGGCGCCAGACGGGATTGCGCCAGCGATGACCCTCGGCGGCGCGCCGGACCACGATCTCCTCGTTCACCTCGACGCCGAGGCCGGGCCCCTGCGGGATCGACGCGAAGCCGTTCTCGTAGGCGAAGACGTCCGGATTCGCGACGTAGTCCAGGAGGTCGTTGCCTTCGTTGTAATGGATGCCGAGGCTCTGTTCCTGGATGAAGGCATTATAGCTCACCGCGTCGATCTGCAGGCAGGCGGCGAGCGCGATGGGGCCGAGGGGGCAGTGCGGGGCCAGCGCCACGTCATAGGCCTCTGCCATCGCGGCGATCTTCCGGCATTCGGTGATGCCGCCGGCATGGCTGAGATCCGGTTGGATGATGTCGACGTAACCGTCCTGGAGGACGCCCTTGAAGTCCCAGCGCGAGTAGAGCCGCTCGCCGAGCGCGATCGGCGCGGAACAGTGCTTGGTGATCTCGGCCAGCGCCTCGCGGTTCTCCGACAGGACAGGCTCCTCGATGAACATCAGTTTGTAGGGTTCGAGCTCCCGGGCCAGCACCTTGGCCATCGGCTTGTGGACGCGGCCGTGGAAATCCGCCCCGATGCCGATATGCGGACCGACCGCCTCGCGCACGGCCGCGACGGCCGCGACGGCGCGCTCGACCTTGTCGAACGTGTCGACGATCTGGAGCTCCTCGCAGCCGTTCATCTTCAGCGCCTTGAAGCCGCGCGCCACGGCCTCGCGCGCATTGGCCGCGACATCCGCCGGACGGTCGCCGCCGACCCAGGAATAGACCATGACGCGGTCGCGGCACTGGCCGCCGAGGAGTTGGTGGACCGGCTGACCGAGCGCCTTGCCCTTGATGTCCCAGAGCGCTTGATCGATGCCGGCGAGCGCGCTCATGTGGATCGCGCCGCCGCGATAGAAGCCGCCGCGATAGAGGACGTTCCAGTGATCCTCGATCCGGAACGGGTCCTTGCCGACGAGATAGTCGGCGAGCTCGTGGACGGCGGCCTCGGTGGTGAGGGCGCGCCCCTCCACCACCGGCTCGCCCCATCCCGTGATGCCCTCGTCCGTCTCGATCTTGAGGAAGAGCCAACGCGGGGGGACGATGAAGGTCGTGAGCTTGGTGATTTTCATGACGGGTTCGACGCCCCTTGGCGAAGGGAGAAGGGAGAAAGGCGCAAGGCGCCGGACAGAGTCTCGCCGGGCGCCAGCGCGCGGAGACCGCCGAGATCGGCATGATGGTGGGCGCCGGCGCGATGGCTCATCGGCTCGAGGCAGAACCAGTCGGCGCGGGGCGCCAGCGCGCGATCCGGCAGGAAGAGAAAAGCGTGGGCGAAGAGCGGATCGGCTTCGACGAGAAGGCCGGCGCTCCGCTCCGGCCAGAGGATGCGAGCCCTGCCGTCCCAGTCCTCCAGCCCATTATTGACCCAGCGGCCGGGGAGCGGCGCGGCGGAGGCGAAGTCGAGATCGGCCGGCAAAGGCGCCTCTTCGCCGGGGAGATGCCCCGGCCGTTCCGCGCGAAAGCCGTGCGCTCGAAGCTCCAATTTCGTTTCCGGCGTGCGCGGCAGGAACGGATGCCAGCCGAGACCGAACGGGAGAGGCCGGCCGCCCGTATTGCGGACCTCCAGCGCCAGATGGCCGGCGCCGTCCTCAAGACGCATGCCGAGCCGCGCCTCGTAGCGGTAGGGCTCGCCCTCATGACGGAAGACGAGCCGCGCGGACGCCCCGTCCGCCGCCTCGACGGCCCAGGTCCCGAGCCAGCCGTCGCCGTGGAGATAGGCGGGATCGGCCGTGTTGGGCGCCAGGACGACATCCTCGCCCCGGAAGCGGAAGGCGTTGCCGGCTAGTCGATTGGCGAAGGGGACGAGCGGGAAGGCGGAACGCGCCTCCGGCCCCGTCTCGTCGCAGCGATGGAGAAGCGGGACCGTCGTCCCGCCCATCCGCCAGTCGAGCGAAAGGATCCGTCCCCCTTGCGTCGACAGCCGGGCCGTCAGCCCGTCAGACGCGAGCGCGAGGGTCTCCACCGCAATCAGCGCCGGCCGAGCGCGCGCGAGCGCAGGTTGTCGAGGAGCACGGCGAGGAGAAGGATCAGGCCCCGGACGACATATTGGTAGAAGGCCTGGATGTTGAGGAGGTTCATGACGTTTTCGGCGATGCCGAGGATCAGGACCCCGACGATGACGCCGCTCATCGTCGCGCGCCCGCCGGCGAGCGAGACGCCGCCGAGAACGCAGGCCGAGATGACGGAGAGTTCCAGCCCCGTCGCGGCGTTCGGCTGACCGCTGGTGATGCGCGAGGCGAGGAGGATGCCCGCCACCGCGCAGACGAGACCCTGCAGCGCGAAGATGCCGATGCGGCCCCAGTCGACATCGACGCCCGCCAGACGCGAGGCTTCCGGATTGCCGCCGATGGCGAGCGTGTTGCGGCCGAAGACGGTCCGGTTGAGCACGAAGGCGAAGATCGTGAAGAGGATCGCCATGATCCAGACCGGTGTCGGGATGCCGAGGAAACGGCTGAGCGCCAGCGAATAGAAGGCCGGGTCGTTGATGCCGACGGCGCGGCCGTCGGAGGCGATGAGGGCCAGCCCGCGCACGATCTGCATGGTGGCCAGCGTCGTGATCAGGGCGTTGATGTGAAGCTTGGCGATGACGATGCCGTTCACCAGACCGACGATGCCGCCGGCGGCGAGCGCGGCCAGAAGGCCGAGCGGGATCGAGCCCGTCGCGTTGGACACCATCACCGCGACCATGCCGGCGAAGGCGACGATCGAG
Organism: Aureimonas endophytica; assembly: GCF_014642635.1. Lineage (GTDB taxonomy): Bacteria > Pseudomonadota > Alphaproteobacteria > Rhizobiales > Rhizobiaceae > Plantimonas > Plantimonas endophytica. The sequence goes on along the minus strand of NZ_BMIQ01000003.1, from coordinate 563,223 downwards.
CCGACGGACAGGTCGAAATCGCGCGAGGCGAGGCAGAACATCATGGTGCAGGCGACGATGCCGATGGTCACTACGGACTGGAGCAGGCCGAGGATGTTGCGCTCGGTCAGGAAGTTGGGAACCGTCAGCGACACCAGCGCGAAGGCGAGGATGAAGAGGACGAGCAATCCCTGCTCGCCGAGCAGGATGCGTTTGATCGATGCGGTCATGACGGGTCAGGTCTTTTCGGCGAAGCGGGGTGTCGCGCGGTCGGGCAGGGCGGCGGCGAGAAGGGCGCCCTCGGTCAGGGCGCCACGGTCGAATTCGGCGGCGATGCGCCGCTCGCACAGGACGAGGACGCGGTCGCAGATGCCGATCACCTCCGGCAGCTCGCTCGACACCACCACGACCGCGATGCCGCGCTCGGCAAGCGCATAGAGGATTTCGTAGATCTCGGACTTGGCTCCGACATCGATGCCGCGCGTCGGCTCGTCGACGATCAGGACCTTGATGTCGGGTTCCGACAGCCAGCGCGCGAGAATGACCTTCTGCTGATTGCCGCCGGAGAGGTTCACGATGTCCTGACGGCGCGAGGGCGTGCGGATGCGCAGGGTCTCGATGAAGCGATCGGCCGTTTCGGCCTCGCGCGCGGGACGCACGACGCCGAGAGGCGAATGGTGGCGCCGCGAGGAGATGGCGATGTTCTCGGCGACGGAGCGCCCTTGCACGATGCCGTCGGCCTTGCGGTCTTCCGGGCAGAGGACGAGCCCGGCGCGGATCGAGGCCCGGGGATCCGACAGCGGCAGCGGCGCGCCGTCGATGCGGACCGAGCCGACCGCCGCGCGATCCGCGCCATAGACGAGCCGCATCAGTTCCGAGCGGCCGGCGCCGACGAGACCGAAGAAGCCGAGGATCTCGCCGGCCCGCGCCTCGAATCCCAAGGGCGTGGGGAGCTTCTCGCCCGCAAGGCCTTCGACGGCGAGCCGCACCCCTCCGGCCGCCCTCGGCCGCCAGCCCCAGATGTCGCTGATCTCGCGCCCGACCATCTCGGAGACGAGACCCTGGCGCGTCACGCCCTCCATCGTCGGATGATGGGCGGCCAGCGCTCCGTCGCGCAGCACCGTGCAACCGTCGCAAAGGCGGAAGATCTCGTCGAGCCGGTGCGAGACGTAGAGAATGACCTTGCCGGACGCGCGCAGGCGGTCGATCAGGCGGAACAGGATCTCGCTCTCGCGCGAGGAGAGGGACGAGGTCGGCTCGTCCAGCGCGATGACGCGCGCGTCGATCATCACGGCCTTGGCGATCTCGACCATCTGCCGCTCGCCGATGGAGAGGCTGGAGACCTTGGCCGCCGGATCGATCTCGACGCCGATCTCGCGCAGTGTGCGCCCGACCTCGTCGAACAGGGTGCGGAAGCGCACGATGCCGCCGCGCGACGGCGTGCGGCCGAGCCGCAGATTCTCGGCGACCGAGAGGTTGGGGACGAGCTGGAGTTCCTGATGGACCACCACGACGCCGGCATCGAAGGCGTCCCGCGCCCGCGTGAAGTGCTGTTCGGCACCGTCGATGCGGATCGTGCCGCCATCGGGGCGCGTATCGCCCGAGAGGATGCGGATCAGGGTCGACTTGCCGGCGCCGTTCTCGCCCATCAGCCCATGGACATGGCCGGCGGGAACCGAGAAACCGACGCCTTTCAGCGCGCGTACGCCCGGATAGGACTTGGTCAGTCCGCTGAATTCGAGAAAGGCCATGGCTTGCCCGCTCCAAGGGGTGAGGCAGCGGGCCGAAAGACCCGCCGCCAGGGCGTCGGAAGGAGCGTTACTGGATGCCGAGCTCCTTGCGCACGGCCTCGTAGTCGCCGCGCTTGGCGAGCTGGCCGCTGGTCAGGATCAGCTTTTCGGGCGCCTTCCCCTCGGCGATCCAGTCGTACATGTTGGAGGCCGTCTCGTAGCCGTGGCGCTTGGGGCTGATGATCACGGTGCCGAAGAAGCCGGTCGCGCTCGGCTTCTTGAACTCGTTGATGGCCGAGTCCGCGCCGCCGATCCCGACGCCGATCACGTTGGCGGCGGGAATGCCGACGCTTTCCGTCGCGCGCACCGCGCCCAGCACCGCCTCGTCGTTGAGGCCGACCGCCACCCAATGCTGCACCTCGGGATGGGCGTTCACCACCGTCGTCGCCGCGTTCAGCGCCGCTTCGGTATCGGTCTTGGCCTGGGGGGCGTTGAAGATGTTGGCGGCGGGCAGGCCATTCTTCTCCAGCACCGAGGTCGCGCCCGTCACGCGGTCCACCGCGGTCGGCAACTGGTCGTAGGAGACCTTGATCGCGCCGACCTTCGCCATGTCCCAGCCCCGCGCCTTGATCTCGTCCGCGATCGCCTGACCCACGGTCTCGCCGATCTTGGTGGCGGAGATGCCCATATGAGGCACGTCCTCGAGCGGCTTGCCGGAACTGTCCACGAGGCGGTCGTCCACCGTCATGACCTTGAGGTCGTTGGCGGCGGCCTTGGCGACGATGCCGGGGCCGAGCTTCACGTCGGGCGTGCAGATGATGAAGCCCTGCGCGCCCTGCGCGCCGAGATTGTCGATCGCGGCCTGGACCTTCTCGCCGTCCTCCGCCCCGATCTCCACCAGGGTGAAGCCCTTCTCCTTGGCGGCTGCCTGCGCGAACTTCCATTCGTCCTGGAACCAGGGTTCCTCGGGCTGCTTCACGACGAAGCCGATCTTCACGTCCGCCGCGCCGGCCGAGCCGATGGCGACCAGAAGGGTCGCGCCCGCGAACAGCGCCTGTTTCCAGAATCTCATGCCTGCCTCCCGGATGGTTCGCGTCCGTTCTCCCACGACGCGGATCGATTGGTAGCGCCGACAAGTCTGATGAGTCAATTGCAATGTATGACTTATATAGTCAGTTGTCGGACGCTTGGAAATCGGGGACAACGGAGGCAGCCGAGACCGGAACCCCGCCGCATGACGCTCGCCTCCAGCATGGACCGTCCCGCTCGCGGCCGCTCGCGACCGCGCGTCGGACGCGACTTCGTCGCCGCCCTCGCGAAGGCGATCGTGGCGGGACGCTATGGGGAAGGCTCGACCCTGCCGCGCGAACAGGATCTCTGCGCCGAGTTCTCGATCAGCCGCACCGTGGTGCGCGAGGCGCTGAAGGTGCTGGAATCGAAAGGCGTGGTGCGCTCGCGGGCGCGGGCCGGCACGCTGGTGCGCCCGCGCGCCGAATGGAACCTCCTCGACGCCGATCTTCTCGACTGGATGGGAGACGCGGTGGTGGATGCCGACCTGCTCGCCTCCGTCTTGGAGGCGCGCCGCGCGGTCGAGCCCTTCGCGGCCGAACTCGCCGCCAGCCGCGCCAGTCTCGCCGACATCGCCGCGCTGCACGCCGCCTGGGAAGCCATGCGCGATGCCGAGCCCGGCGACGACGACGCCTTCACGGCCGCCGATGCCGAGTTCCACCGCATCCTGCTCGGCGCCAGCGGAAACCGCGTCTTCGTCCAGCTCTCGGGAGTTATCGACGCGGCGCTGACCCGCGCGCTCGACCGCGCCAACCGCTCGGTCGAATCCCATCTCCACACGGTCGAGGTCCATGGCCGTCTGGTGGAGGCGCTGCGCATGCGCGACGGCGCGGCCGCCCGCGCCGCGTCGGACGAAATCCTGGACACGGCGGCCCGCGACATCAGCGAATTCGCGTGACGGTCGAGGCCGCGATGCGAGACCGGCCTGGCGGAGCGATCCGGCCGGATCGACCATCGTCCGCCTGAGGCCGGATGATCGGCCCCGCCGCTATTCCGCCGCCACGAGATGGCCCTCGCCGAGATCGGCGAGCGCGAGGCGGACCGGCGAATCGCCAGCCTTGCGCACCGCGCTCGGGATCTCGCCGGAAAGGCGCGGAAAGGCCGTTCGGCGCCGCGCCGGATCGGGCACCGGCACCGCCTCGATCAGTCGCCGCGTATAGGAATGGCGCGGATTGCCGAAGACCTGGGCGCGCGTGCCCATCTCCACGATCTGGCCGAGATACATCACCGCCACCCGGTCCGAGATGTTCTCGACCACCGCCATGTCGTGGCTGATGAAGAGATAGGCGATGCCGAATTCCGCCTGAAGCTCCTTGAGGAGGTCGAGGACGCGCCGCTGCACCGAGACGTCGAGCGCCGAGACGCTCTCGTCGGCGATGATCAGCTTCGGGCGCAGCGCCAGGGCGCGGGCGATGCAGATGCGCTGGCGCTGGCCGCCGGAGAACTGGTGCGGATAGCGCCGCATGGCATCCGCCGAGAGCCCGACGCGCTCGAACAGGGCCGCGACGCGCTCGCGCCGCTCGGCCGGCGAGCCGATGGCGTGGATGACGAGCGGCTCGGCGACGAGATCGCCGGCGCGCATGCGCGGATCGAGCGAGGCGAAGGGGTCCTGGAAGATCATCTGCACGTCGCGGCGCAGCGCCTTCCGCGCCGAGGCGGCGAGGTTCTCGGCCGGCCGGCCGTCGACCGAGAGACGGCCGCCATAGGCGACCAGCCCGGCGATCGCCTTCGCCGTGGTCGACTTGCCGCAGCCGGATTCGCCGACGAGGCTCAAGGTTTGGCGCGCGGGGATATCGAAGGAGATGCCGGCGACGGCATGGACCTCGGCCTGGAGGCGGCCGAAGAGCCCGCCCTTCAGCGGGAAGCGGACGGTGAGGTCGCGGATCTCGGCGACGGGTGCCGTCGCGGCGGCCGGCACGGCCTGCTTCGCACCGTCGCCCATGCGGGGCACGGCGGCGAGCAGGCCCTTCGTATAGTCCTCATGCGGCGCGGCGAAGAGCGGAGCGACGGCGCCGCTCTCCACCGCCCTTCCGCTCCGCATGACGACGACGCGATCGGCCATCTCGGCGACAACGCCCATGTCGTGGGTGATGAGGATCACGGCGGTGCCGCGCTCGGCCTGGATCTCCTTCAGGAGCCCCAGGACCTGCGCCTGGATGGTGACGTCGAGCGCCGTCGTCGGTTCGTCGGCGATGAGCACGTCCGGCTCCAGCGCCAGCGCCATGGCGATCATCACGCGCTGGCGCATGCCGCCGGATAGCTCGTGCGGATATTGGCCGAGCCGGCGTTCGGCCTCGGGAATGCGGACGGCACGCAGCGCCTCGAGCGCCAGCCGCCTCGCCTCGCCGGGCGCGATGCTGCGATGCGCCTCGATCGCCTCGGCGAGCTGGCGGCCGATCGTCAGGACCGGGTTCAGCGAGGTCATCGGCTCCTGGAAGATCATCGCGATCCGGTCGCCGCGCACCCGGCGCATCTGGCCCTCGCCAAGGCGCGTCAGATCCTCGCCGCCGAGCCGGATCGCGCCGCCCTCGACGCGCGGCCCGGGCTTCGGCAGGAGGCCCATGATCGCCAGCGAGGTCAGCGACTTGCCGGAGCCGGACTCGCCGGCGATGCAGAGCGTCTCGCCCTTGGCCAGCGTGAAGGACAGGTCCTCGACCAGCGTCCGGCGCCGCGCGCCCTCGCCGACGGCGATGGTGAGGTTGGAGACGGTGAGGATGGGGTCGGTCATGGCCACTCGCAGATGGAGGCGCGACGAGGAAGCCGCCGCCGTCTCCCGAGGCGGGAGAAGGTGCCGGCAGGCGGATGAGGGAAGCGTCGAGCGCCGACGCCCGCGTCCTTCGGCTCCCTCACCCGGCCCTTCGGGCCACCCTCTCCCGGCTCGGGAGAGGGGAGGCGCCCTTCCGCCGGGCGCGGCGGAAGGGTCAGGCCGGCCGAGAGACGATCACTCGAACACGGTGCGCGGGAAGTAGAAGGAGACGACCCAGTTCGGCAGATCGACGATCTCCGAGATGCGCAGGTCGCCGCAGGTCGAGACGAGCATATAGGCATCGACCGGGGCGAGGTTGTAGCGACCGGCCAGAAGCTCCACCATGTCCGCCACCGCACGGCGCGCGCCGGTCATCAGGTCCGGCCCGACGCCCGTCGTCACCTCGTAGCCCTTGGCGTCGAGATGGCGCGTCACCGGCCCCGGCGTCGTGAAGCGCGGCATAGCGAGGCGGGCGTCCTTCACGAGGTCGAGCGTCAGCACCGCGTTCATCGGGCTTTCGATCGCCGTGCCGCAGACCTCGCCGTCGCCCTGCGCGGCATGGGTGTCGCCGACCGAGAAGAGCGCGCCCGCCACCTCCACCGGCAGGTAGAGCGTGGTGCCGGCCGCGAGGTCGCGGATGTCGAGATTGCCGCCGACGCGGCGCGGCGGCACCACCGAATGGAGGCCGGGCTCGGCCGGCGCATTGCCGATCGTGCCGGCGAAGGGCTTCAGCGGCACGCGGCCATGGGCGCCGAAGGCCGCCGGCGCGAGACTGTCCGGATCATAGGACCAGAGCGTCAGCGCCGGCTCCGGAAAGTCGTCGGCGAGGAGGCCGAAGCCCGGAATATTCGCCGTCCAGCCGAAGCCGGACGGCTTGAAACCCTCGATCGTCACCTTCAGCGCGTCGCCCGGCTCCGCCCCGTCCACGAAGATCGGGCCGGAGACCGGATTGATCTTCGAGAAGTCGAGCGCCTTGACGCTCTCGACGGTGGAGGCGGGCGTCAGCTGGCCGGCCGAGGAATCCCGGCACTCGAACTCGATCGTCGCGCCGGGGGCGACGCGCGCCGCCGGCTCGAAGCTGTTGTCCCAGCCGAAATGATGCTGTCGGCCGTGGATCGTGTAGTCGCAGGCGCGGCACATCTCACTTCGTCTCGACGTATTTGTAGTTCATCGGCGTGTTGACGGGATCGACATAGAGCGCGTCGGCGCCGCCCATCTTGTCCGAGCGCATCGTGTAGCGCTTCTCGTTGAAGACCGGCACCCAGGGCGCGTCGGCCATCACGCCCTTGTAGACCTCGCCCCAGGCCGTCGCCCGTTCCTCGGCCTTCGCCGGATCGACGATCGCATCGGCGGCGGCCGCCTTCTCATCGAGGGTCTTGTTGCAGTATTTCGCCCAGTTCCAGCCGCCTTCGGCGGCGCCCGAACAGCCAAGGATCGGACCGTAGAAGTTCGAGGGATCGGGGAAGTCGGCGATCCAGGCCATGCCGCCCGACCAGATCAGCGGCGCGCCCTCGGCCGAACCGCCGGCGGCGATGACATTGGCCTGGGCGAGGCTCTGGATCGAGGCCTTGATGCCGATCGCGGCGAGATCCTGCTGGATCGCCTGGGCGATGCGCGGCTGGGGATCGACATTGGCGACGAAGAGCTCGGTCTCGAAGCCGTCCGGATGGCCGGCCTCGGCGAGAAGTTTCTTGGCCGCCGCGACGTCGTAGCGATAGCCCGCGAAATCCTTCACGTAGCCGGGCATGGTCGGGGGCAGGGGCTGGTTGGCCGGGGTCGCGCGGCCGTTGATGATCTGGACGATGCGGTCCTTGTTGATCGCCATGTTCAGGGCCTGGCGGACCTTCAGATTGTCGAAGGGCGCCTTGGTCGTGTTCATGGTGATGTAGCCGGTATGAAGCTGCACGCCCTGGACGACGCGGGCGGCCTCCGCCTCGTTGCCCATCACCTCGCGGAACTTCGCCGGCGGGATGCCGTCGCCCGGCACGTCCACCTCGCCCTTCTGCACGCGGAGCAGCGAGACGACAGGCTCCTGGCCGATCTCGAAATTGATCTCGTCGAGCTTCGGCGCGCCCTCGCGATAATAGTCCGGGTTTCTCGTGAATTGCAGCTTCTGGCCGAGCGTCCACTCAGCGAGCTTGAAGGCGCCGGTGCCGACCGGATGGCGGCCGAAATCGGCGCCGTATTTCTCGACCTCCTCCTTCGGGACGACGAAGGAGAAGTTGAGCGCCATCACCGAGAGGAAGGTCGCGTCCGGCCGCGACAGCGTCACCTCGACCGTCTTCGGATCGACCACCTTCACGCCGGCAAGCTCGCTCGCCTCGCCCGACTGCATCTTGTCGAAGCCCTCGATCGAGCCGAGGAAGCCGGCGCCGGGCGACTGCGTCTTCGGGTTCGTGGTGCGCTCGAAGGAATATTTCACGTCCTCGGCCGTCAGGGCGCGGCCGTTGTGGAATTTCACGCCCTCGCGCAGCTTGAAGGTGAAGACCTTGCCGTCCGCCGAGATCTGGTAGCTCTCGGCCAGGCCCGGCCGCAGCGTGGCGGTGCCCGGCTCGTAATCCATCAGCCCGTCGAACAGGGCCTTGATCATCGAGAAGTTCTGCCAGTCGTAGCCGATCGCCGGGTCGAGAGTCGCGATGTCGTCCTTGTAGGTGACGGTGATCGAGCCGCCCGCGGCGAGAGCGAGGCCCGGCGCGGCGAGGAGCGCGGCGGAGACGGCCAGCGCGGCTAGGCCGCGCTTCAGGATGGAGGTCATGGAACGCGTGTCCTTTCGAGACTATTGCAGCTTGATGCGGGGATCGACGAAGGGGGCGACGAGATCAGCAAGGAGATTGCCGAGGACGATGGCGACGGCCGAGACGAGAGTGACGCCCATGATGATCGGCAGGTCGACGCGCTGGATCGCCTGCCAGGCGAGCTGGCCGATGCCGGGCCAGCCGAAGACGCTCTCCACCACGACGATGCCACTCATGAACAGGCCGATATCGATGCCGATCATGGCGATGACGGGCAGGATGGCGTTGGGCAGGGCGTGGCGGCAGAGGATCGTCCAGCGCCGGAGGCCCTTGGCGCGCGCGGTGCGGATGTAGTCCTGGCGGAGCACGTCCACCATGGAGGAGCGCATCATGCGCGAATACCAGCCGGCGCCGAGAATCCCGAGCGTCAGCGCCGGCAGGACGAGATGGGAGACGCTGCCATAGCCACCGATCGGGAACCAGCCGAGCCGGACGGCGAAGACGTAGAGAAGCAGGAGCCCGACGACGAATTGCGGCGCCGAGACGGTGACGAAGGAGCCGACCATCAGGAGATGGTCGCTCGTCCGGCCGCGCCGGACCGCCGCCGCGACGCCCATCGTGAGGCCAATGGCCAGCTCGCAGGCGATGGCCGCGACCATCAGGAGAAGGCTCGCCGGTAGGCGCGCGGCGATGAGGTCGGAGACTTCCGAGCGCTGGAGATAGGAGCGGCCGAGATCGCCCTGGACGAGATTGCCGAGATAGCGGCCGTACTGGACGAAAAAGGGCTGGTCGAGCCCGAGCTGGCTGCGGATCGCAGCCACCTGCTGGGCCGAGGCGGTGCGGCCCGCGATCTGCCGGGCGGGGTCGGCCGGCAGGAGATAGAGCAGCGCGAAGGTGACGAGGCTGACGCCGAGAAGGATCAGGAGCGCCTGGACGAGGCGGCGCAGGAGGTAGATCGCCATCAGCCGCGCCCTTCCTCGGTCGGGTCGAGCGCGTCGCGCAAGCCGTCACCGACGAGATTGAAGGCGAGCGCGAGGAGGAGGATCGCGGCGCCCGGAAAGAAGACCAGCCAGGGCGCCGCCTGAAAATATGTCTGGTTCTCGAAGATGATGTTGCCCCAGGAGGCGTCCGGCGGCTGCACGCCGACGCCGAGAAAGGAGAGCGTCGCTTCGAGCAGCACCGTCGTCGAGATGCCGAGCGTGCCGTAGACGATCACGGTCGAGGTGAGATGCGGCAGGATATGGCGGAAGAGGATGCGGGCCGAGCCGGCGCCGAGCGTCTTCTCGGCGGCGACGAATTCCCGCTCGCCGAGCGAGCGCGTCTCGGAATAGACGACCCGCGCCACCTGCACCCAGTTCACCAGCGCGATGACGAGGGCGACGATCCAGAGGCTCGGCCGCAGGACGGCGGCGAGGCAGATGGCGAGAAGCAGCGCCGGAAAGGCCATCATCAGATCGGTGAAGCGCATCAGCACCGCGCCGACGACGCCGCGGAAATAGCCGGCGACGACGCCGACCAGCGTGCCGATGACCAGCGCCGCGCCATTGGCGACGACGCCGATGACGAGGGAGTTGCGCGCCCCGTAGAGCAGGCGCGACAGGAGATCGCGGCCGAGAAGATCGGTGCCGAGCCAATAGGTGGCGGAAGGCGGCAGCGGCGCGCCTTCGAGGGTGAGGCCGTCGAAGAACTGCTCGTTCGGATCGAAGGGCGCGACCTGCGGGGCGAGAAGCGCCGCGCCGACGACGAGGGTGATGATGACGAGGCCGAGAAGGGCGAGGCGGCGGCGCAGGAGCCGGCGCAGCACGCCTTCGCCGCCGATCGGCGCGGCGGGAGACGCCAGGGAGGCCTCGGGCCCGATGAGGACGCTCAAGCGGAGGCCTCCTTGTGCTTGGAATCCATGCTCTTCAGATCGAGGACGCGGCGCGCCGCCTCTTCCATCGTGACGCGCCAGCTCATCGCCAGCGCCCGGAGCTGCGCATAGGCCTGGTCCTCGTCCCGCGTCGCGGCGGCGAGGGCGACGACCGCCTTGACGATCGTCTGGCGCTCGGCGACGCGCGCCCGCAGATCGGCGATCTCGGCGGCGAGCCGCCGCCGCTCGTCGAAGGCGCGGCGGGCGATGACGAGGGCGCTATAGACGCCGGCATTGCCGACCGGCTTGACGATCTGCGCATCCGCCTTCTGGGCGAGCGCCCATTCGATGCGGCCCGGCGCTTCCGAGCCGATCAGCGCCACGAGCGGCATCGGCGCCTCACCCGCCGGCCAGGGGAACTGCTCGTCGAAGCCGAGATCGACGTCGAAGAACAGGAAATCGGCGCCGATCGCGCCGGGCGGCAGTTCGGGCCAGGCCTCGGACGTGTCGAGGCCGATCGCCGCGAGCTGGCGCGCCAAGGCCTCGATGCCGGCATGCGGGCGATGCAGGATCACCGCCTTCGCCCCGCCGAGCGCGGGAATGCGCGCGCGCCGGCTCATCGCACCAGCCTCAGCGCCGGCCGGAAGCTGGCGGCGGGATCGTAGCGGGACAGATAGGGGTCCGGCGCGACGAGGCCGGGCGACGCCTCGACGATCTCGAAGCCCTGGCCGGCGATGCGGCCGATCCTCACCGGCAGGCTCGCATGCTGGGTGCGCGGATCGATGCGGATGGGCCCGAGCGCGGTGTCGATCGCGCGGTTCGCGACCGCGTGGCGCACCGCGTCCGGGTCGTCCGTGCCGATGGCCTCGATCGTGTCGGCGAGCGCGATCACCGCCGCATGGGCAGCCGCCTCGAAGCTGGAGCGCGGACCGGGACCACCCCTATGGATGAAGGGCAGGCAGGACAGGTGCCCCTCGCCATGGGGCGCGATGGAGGGCAGTTCCTGTTCCGTGAGGTTGCAGGAGACGATCGGCCGGCGTTCGGCGCGAAAGCGCGCGTCCTCCCGCCCCAGCGCCGCATAGGCCGCGAAGAAGGCGTAGGAGGAGGGGCCGATCAGATTGTTCAGCACGAAATCCGGCAGGGTGGCGCGGATCTCCTCGATGAGCCGGGCGACATCGGTGTCGCCGAGCGGCAGATAGCGCTCGCCCTTCACCTCGCCCCCGGCATCGGCGACGAGATCGCGGGCGATGCGATTCATTTCCCAGCCCCAGATGTAGTTGGAGCCGAGCAGGAAGGCGTTCCGGCCGTAGCGCGCCGCCACATGGGCGACGAGCGGCACGAGATGCTGGTTGGGCGATGCGTTCATGTAGACGACATGGTCGCTCGCCTCGAAGCCCTCGTAGGGGGCGGCATACCAGAGCAGGCCGCCATGTTTCTCGAGGACGGGGATCACCTCCTTGCGGCTCCAGGAGGTGATGCAGCCGATAAGGTGACGGGCGCCGGTCCCGGTCAGGATCTCGGCGCAGAGCGGCGCATAGGCGTCGATCCGCCCTTCCGGATCGCGCTCGATCGGCCGGAAGGCGAGGGAGCGGCGCGGATCGGCATTCACCGCCGCCATCGCCTGCAACGCGCCGGCGCGGCAGGCCTGGCCGAGCAGCTCGTAGCTGCCGGAGCGCGAATAGAGGATGCCGAGTTCGATCTGTCGCTTCACGCGGCGGGCAGTCCCAAAAACGAAAAGCCCCGTGACCCGCGCAACGTGATGCATGCGGGGGTCGACGGGGCTCGATTGCCATCCGGCGGACGGGGCCGGTATCTGGAGGCAGCTTGCGGCAGGATTTTCGTCCTGTCAAGCGTGCTGACGACTTCGTAATCCTGCCTATGGATTAGGCAATCAGTGTCTTCGTCGGTCTGGTCGCGGTGGTTCGCCTGGACCTATGGGCGGAGGCAATGATCTGCGGCCCGTTGCGAGAAGGCCTGACCGGTAGTGACCCGTCCGGCTTCGACCAGCGGCAGCGAGACTTGGGGGGCCCAGGAACGGGGCGCGTGAACGCCGAGTGCCGCCGATGCGGTTGCTGGCGATGGAACCCGACGTCACCTCAGACCCGAAACATGCCGCGCGGCGATCTCGTTCGCTTCGGCGAGGCTTTCGGCGAAGCTCGATCCCGAGACCAGCGCAGCGACCAGCGCGCCGACGAAGCTGTCGCCGGCGCCATGTGTGCTGACGATTTCGACTGGACGGGCAGGAAGGGCGATGCGCGCATCGTTCGCACACTCCGCGGCGGCGACGCCCTCGCCGCCGGCCGTCACGACGACACAGGAGAAGCGTATGGCGAGCGCACGGGCGCTCTCCGCCGCCGAAGGGAGATCGGTCACTGGCAAGCCGCCAAGCGCCTCCGCTTCGAAAGCGTTGACGACGAGGATATCGACCAAAGTCGCGAGTTCGTCCGGCAGCGGCCGGAAAGGCGCGGCGTTGAGGCATACGAAAACGCCGGCCGCCTTCGCCGCCCTGGCGGCGGCAAGATTGACGGCGTCCGGAATTTCGTTCTGGAGGATCAACGCCTTCGCGTGATGCCAAAGACTGGGTTCGGCAAGCGGGACCGTATCGACGTGAAGATTGGCACCGGACACGATCACCGCGCCGTAATCGCCGTCGGTATCGGTGATCGCGACACTCATGCCCGAGCCCATGCCGGCCATGCGCATGATCCGCGTCCCATCCACGCTAGAGGCTTCGAGCGCCGCGAGAAGGAAACGGCCGAATTCGTCGTCCCCCACGGCCCCGACCATGCGCACTTCCGTACCCGACCTGGCGGCGCTGACGGCTTGGTTGCCGCCCTTGCCCCCGAACTTCGGGGACCAAGCGTAACCGGTCACGGTCTCGCCCTTATGCGGACGGTGTGGTGCGTCGATCATGACGTCGTAGTGAAGGCTGCCGACGACGACGACGACTGGCTTCTCGGGCCTATGCATCGAAACATCTCCCTCGGCTTCGGCAGTCTGTCCGGTGGCCACGAGGTTGGAGTCAGGCCGCCGCGATCATCGCGGCATTGACGATGCTCTGGCTGGCGACGCCGTCCTGGCGTCTTTGCGCTTCGCCCAGGCGGTTGTCGGCGTCGAGCCGGTCGGCGACGGCGAGAAGCCGCTGCACGGTCTCGATATTGGTCTCGCACTCGGCGACCGGGTCGAGGCCCGAGGCGTCGGGAAAGGTGTCGAAGTAGAGGGCGCCCTCGTATCCGTCGCGGCGGATCTGGCGCAGCAGTTCCAGCGTCGAGCGCAGATGTACCGAGCCGACCATCAGCCCATCATCGCGCTTGGCGTAGCCGTCGTTGAGATGGACGCCGAGGAGCTTCGAGCGGCGATGGATGAGGTGCGCGGCATAGGCCGGCTGCTCGCCGGCATAGAGCGCATGCGCGAAGTCGAGGGTCACGCCGAGGTTCGGCGCACCGACGTCCTCGATCGCCAGAAGCGTCGTCGCGCAATCGCGCAAGAGAGCATGAGCGCGGGGCTCGTCCGGCTTGTACTCGATCGAGATCCGGCAGGCCGGATCATGCTCGGCCACCTCGCGTATGCCGTCGATCTCGAGATCCCAGGCCTCGGCATAGTCGAGTTGGAAATTGTAGTCGAAGCCGTCCTGCCCGAGCCAGAGCGTCATCAGGTCGGCGCCCATGGCCCGCGTGGCGTCGATGCCGCGCTTCGTCATGTCTATCGCCTCGCGCCTCACGGCCTCATCCGGATTCGTGAAGGCGCCAAGCTTGAAGGCCGGATTGGTGTAGTAGCGCATGGCCAGGCCGTTGACCGAAAGGCCGAGGTCGTGGATGCGCCGGCCAACCGTCGCCGGGGCGTCGGTCACGTGATCCGGATAGTTCAGATCGACATCGGTCAGACCCTTCGCAGTGGCGGCGCGCTCGGCCATTTGCATGAAGGTCGGCTTGCCGGAGATGCCCGGCCAGAAGAGGTGCGGCGCGGAGGCGAAGGAGTTGAGGCGGGTGGCGAAGCGGGTGAGGGTCAAGGTGAAGGCTCCGCTGCCATCCTGGTATTTGCCGGATCGGCCACCGGAAACCCGCCGGAATCGCCGCTGACGGCCGGGCTGCCGGCGGAGAAGCCATTTCTCTCTCCCGCCAAGCCGTTGGCGCGTTTCAGTTCGAGGATCAGGGCGCTGTGGTCGAGATCGGCGCCGCCATGCTCGACCAGCGAGCGGAAGAGGCGATCGACGGTGGCGGCCAGCGGCAGGTCGAGCCCAAGGCTCGCCGCGGCGTCGAGAGCGGCGCCCGTATCCTTGATCTGATACTTCGCCGGGCCGCCGGGCGCGAAGTCGCCCGTCACCATGCGCAGGCCGTGCTGGCGCAGGATCGTGGAATCGGCGAAGCCGCCGAGGAGCGCCTCGCGCACGCGGGCGGGGTCGGCGCCGCCCTGTTCGGCAAGGAGCAGCGCTTCCGATACCGCGCCGATCGTCGTCGCGACGATGAGCTGGTTGCACAGCTTGGCGAGCGAGCCGGAACCTGCAGGGCCCACATGGGTCGCGTGGCCGAGCGGGGCGAAGACGGGGCCGAGCCGCTCCACCGCCTCCGCCGACCCTCCCGCCATGATGGCGAGCGTGCCGCCCTTCGCACCCTTCTCGCCGCCGGACACCGGAGCATCGACATAGCCGAGCCCCAGCGCCGCCGCCTTCATCGCCTGCTCCCGCGCTTCTTTCGGCGCGATCGAACTCATCACGAGGACGGTCGCGCCGGGCCGCAGCGCTTCGGCCGCACCGCTCTTGCCGAAGATCACCTCGTCGCAGACGGGACCGGAACTCAGCATGCAGAGGAGGACGTCGGCGTTCCCGGCGGCCTCGCGCGGAGAAGTGGCCGGCACGACGCCGAAGGGTCTGAGGGCCGCTGTCTTGGCGAGACTGCGGTTCCAGGCGGCGACTGCGAAGCCCGCCTCGGCGAGACGGCGCGCCATCGGTCCGCCCATGATGCCGGTGCCGATGAAGCCGATGCGGAGCGCCGGGGCGTCAGCCATGGGGATGGTATCGCTCGGCGAAGCGCACCGGGCGCTCCTCGACGATAAGGGCGGGAAAGGCCGCCTGGAAGCGCTTCAGATGCGGCGTCGTCAGATGACGATCGAAGGCGGCGCGGTCGTCATAGACCTCGTAGAAGACGACGGCGCCGTCGCCTCCCGCGATCTCCACCACATCGAACTGCCGACATCCGGGCTCGTCCGCCAGGGAATGACGTGCGTCATCAGCTGCCGCTTCCAGGAAGGCCGGCATCGAGTCCGGCTTCACCTGAAACTCGGCGATCACGACAAAGACTCGGCTCGGTTCCGCGCTCATCGCTGACCCTCACGCCTCCCGTCGCCGCCGGTCATTCGGCCGCCACGGCCGTGACGGGGCGGAACCGGTCCTCCATCTCGCGGCGCACGGCGGCGACGTCGAGATCGTCGACAAGATCGACATCGGCATAGGTCACGATCTGGTCCTTGCGGATGGCGCGCTTCAAGCGGACATTATGGGCCAGGCCCATAGGCAGCGCGCCGAGCGCGAGGCTGCGCGCGGCCGGAATGGCATTGGCCCAGGTCGCATAGCCGCCTTCGCCGTCGAGGAACTCGCCTGGCTGCATGTCCTTCTTGGCGGTCGCCACCGCGTCGCCCCGGAATTCCTTCGAAGAGCCTGTCGCCTCGCCGCGCAAAACGGCCGAAAGCACGCTGATCGAGGTCTCCAGGCCGATGATGTGGAAGGGGCGCCACATCGAGCCGTACCAGCCGGACGGATCGGTGAGGAGGCCGTATTGCTTGAAGCAGGCCCGGGTATATTCGTTGTGCGCCTTGAAGGTGACGAAGACACCGTAGCGGATGTTGTTCAACACCTCGCGCCCGTCCGGCTCCTGGCTGGCGGCGATATCGACGAGGCCGGAGCGCGCCATGCGGCCGCCGTCCACAGCGGGGCGGAAGACCTTCGCAAGGTCATGCAGGCCGGCCGGCGGGAAGGCGAGGCCGTCTTCCGGGCAGTCGAGGCCGGCGCCGTTGGCCACCGCCGCCATTTCGATGGCGGCCTTGGTGCCGTCGGTGAAGGAGTTGTACATCTTGGGATTGAAGTCGCCCTTGGCGACCTCTTCCTCGGTCCAGCCGAAAAAGCCCCAGACCGTGTCGGGCGTCGAATAGCGGTAGCGCGGCTCGAAGTTCATGCCTTTGCCGGCGGCCGTCACCTCGAAGCCGGAGGCACGCGCCCAGTCGACCAGCTCGCAGATCAGTGCTGGCTGGTCGCCGTAGGCCATGGAATAGACGAGGCCCTTCGCCCGGGCCTTCTCGGCAAGGATCGGCCCGACCATCACGTCCGCCTCGACATTGACCATCACGACATGCTTGCCGGCCTCGATGGCGGCGAGCGCATGGCGCGTGCCGGCGATCGGATGGCCGGTCGCCTCGATGACGCATTCGATCTCCTCGCAGGCGAGCATCGCGGCGACGTCGTCGGTGACGAATGTCGTGCCCTCGCGGATCGCCTCACCGGCGCTTTTCGCGCCATATCGTTCCGCCGGCCAGCCGACACGCTCCAGCGAGGCTCTCGCCTTGCCGAGATTGAGATCGGCGACGGCGACCATGTGATAGCCGGCGATGCGCTGCGCCTGGGAGAGGACCATCGAGCCGAACTTGCCGGCGCCGATCAGTCCGACACGCACCGGACGGCCGGCGGCAGCGCGCGCGGCGAGAAGGGAATGAAGGTTCATGGCATCCTCGGTGGATCGGGCGGCTGGCGTCACGCGAAGGGCGGCGCCGGTCGGCGGTTGAAGCTCGGAACGCCGCAAGAATGCGGCGCCAGCCGACGGCCGGCGCGTCGAAGACGGCGAAGCGAGTGTCTGCCCGACGTTTCCTCGAAGCCGGCCTGCCGCCGGTCTTTCGCGCCGGCTCAAGGGGCCGGTATGGTCGAAAGGCTATATCGCCGCGACAGGCCAGAGCAATTTAGGAATGCGCGCCGACCGTTTAGGTCAGCTAACAGGTTCGGCGCCCGCCACCTCGTCCGGCGCCTGCCGCAGGTCGCGCCGCGCCGCCCGCTCCTCGCGCAGCCAGTCCAAGAAGGTCAGGACCTTCTTGTGGCGAAGATGATCGCGCGGACAGACGATCCATTGCGTGACGATGCAGAGCTTCGGCGGCACTGCCACAGGGCAGATGAGGCGCCCGGCGGCAAATTCCCGCTCCATCATCATCGTGCTTTCCAGGGCAATGCCCATGCCGTCCGAGGCTGCGTCGATCGCCATGTGGCTGCGGTCGAAGAGGACGCGGCGCCAGCGCGTCTCGGGCCGCAGGCCCGCGAGAGCGAACCAGCGGCTCCACTGCGCCTGCGATTTCACCGAATGGATCAGACGGAAGTCCGGCAGGTCTTCCGGGGCAAGGCTACCCGGCGCGGCGAGCTTCGGCGAGCAAGCCGGCACGAAGCTCTCCTCGCCCATCCCCTCGACGAAAAGACCGGGCCAGCGACCGTCGCCGTGCCGAATTTCGATATCGACCAGTTCGCGATTGAAGTCGGTCGGCTCGTTGGTGCCGTCGAGGCGGACCTCGATATCGGGATGGGCGTCGAGAAAGGACGAAAGACGCGGCAGCAACCACTTGTTGGAGACGGTCGGCGTCGCGCGCACCGTCAGCGCCGTGACGGAGCGGTAGCCCCGGATCGCCGCCGTCGCTTCCGCGATGCGGCCGATCTCGTCGCCGATGGAAGAGAAATAACGCTCGCCCGCCTCTGTCAGCACGACGCGGCGCCCGCTCTTGTGCATGAGCGACAGACCGAGCTGGATTTCCAGGGCATGGATTTGCTGACTGACGGCGGAAGGGGTGACGCCCAGTTCCTCGGCGGCGCGCGAGATGCTGCCGGCCCGCGCGGCGGCGTGGAAGACGAAAATGGCGCGCACGGGTAGCTGCATCGCGTATCGCGTTTCCCCTCTCCGGCGACTACGGTCCGGTACGGCTAAGTTTTAGAGAAACTAACGTGTCATGCAAAGCTTCTAAATTGCATCTAACAGATCGCCGGCTCTAATCTCGTCGCAGCGAAGGATCGCACTGCGCGGCCGAAGCGCGGAGCCCGCGAGGAGGCGGGATCGAACGCTTCGAATCCCAAGAGGATCGGCGGCGTATCGACGCTCGCGCGAGATAAAAATGCCAGGCGACGGATGGAGGTCCGCGCCGTCAGGGAGGAAGACATGACCATTCGGTTTCGCAACGTTCTCGTTGCTTCGACGACGCTTGCCTTGGCGGCGGTGGGGGTCTCCGCAGCGCAAGGCGCTGAAAGCTGCTCGGCCTATCCTGAGGCCAAGAGCAAGAGCATCGAGTCCACCGCCGTCGAAAAGGAGTTCGGCGCGGTGCCGGCGCCCAAGAAGGAACTGCGCTTCGCCTATGTGACGAAGACGCTGATCAATGAGTTCTGGCAGGACGTCGCGGCCGGCGTGAAGGCCGAGGCGGCCAAGCACAAGATCAAGGTCGACGTCCAGGCGGCCAAGGACGAGTCCTCGATGATCGAGCAGCTCAACCTCGCCCAGACCGTCCTGTCGCAGAAGCCGGACGCGCTCCTGCTGTCGCCCCAGTCCGACTCCAACCTCGTGCCGGTGGTCGACGCGGCGCGCGAGGCCAATATCCCGACGATCATCATCGACGACGCGCGCACCGAAGGCGCCAGCACCTATGTCGGCACCGATCAGGTGGCGATCGGCGGCAAGGCGGCGAGCTTCTTCCACGAGACCTATCCGAACGGCGGCAAGGTCGCCCAGATCGAGGGCGCGGCCGGCTCGCCGAATGCGCGCCTGCGCATCAAGGGCTTCAAGGAGGAACTGGCGAAGTATTCGAACCTCCAGCTCGTCGCCAGCCAGCCGGGCAATTGGGACCGGCTGACCGCACTGAATGCGACCGCCAACATCCTGCGCCAGATGCCGGACCTCGTCGGCGTCTACGCCAACAATGACGGCATGGCGCTCGGCGTGGTCGAGGCGGTGAACAATGCCGGCGGCACGGACAAGGTCGCGGTCGTCGGCACGGACGGCATCCGCGAGGCCAAGCGCTCGGTCGCCGATGGCCAGATGCGCGCCACCGTCGCGGAGTTCCCCTTCGAGGAAGGCGAACTCGGCGTCCAGATGGCGTTGCGCCTCCTCGGCTGCCAGGCCATCCCTGCCTGGATCGTGTCGCCGCAGGCCACCATCACCAAGGCGAACGTCAAGGACTTCCCGGATCCGAAGGTGCAGTGACGCCGGCCATGACCCGCCAAACGCTTGCGGAGGAGGACGACACGGCTCGTCCTCCAGCCCTCTTCCTGTCCGGCATCGTCAAGAGTTTCGCGGGCGTGCGCGCCCTCAAGGGTGTCGATCTGGCGATCCGGGGCGGCGAGGTCCATGCGCTGCTCGGCGAGAACGGCGCGGGCAAGTCCACCCTCATGAAGGTCATGTTCGGCATCGTGCAGCCGGACGAGGGGCGGACCGTCCTCGACTTCATCGGCCCGGTCCGGATCGACTCGCCGCGCGCCGCGCTCGCCATGGGCATCGGTCTCGTCAGCCAGGAACTGAGCCTCGTTCCCCAGCTCGACGTCGCGCAGAACATCTTCCTCGGACGCACCCGTGGCCTGAAGCTCGTGCCGCGCGGCGCCTTCCGCCGCGAGGCACGGAAGATCCTGGACGATCTCGCGCCCCATCTCAATACCGATATGCCGGTCGCAGCGCTTGGCATGGCCGACCGCCAGCTCGTCGAGATCAGCCGGACCCTGGCGCGGGGCGGGCGCATCATCGCCTTCGACGAGCCGACGTCCAGCCTGACGCCGGTGGAGCAGGAAAACCTCTTCGCCGTCATCCGGCGCCTCAAGGCCGACGGTAAGGCGATCGTCTATATCTCGCATCGGATGAACGAGATCCGCGAAATCTCCGACCGCGTCACCGTGCTTCGCGACGGGTCCGTGGTCGCGAGCGGGCCGATCGGCGATTACACGGAATCCGGCCTCAACGAGCTGATCGCCGGCCGGGAACTGTCGCGCGAGTTCGGCTCGGCGAAGCCCGAGCCCGTCATGGCGCCGCCACTGCTGCGCCTCGAAAAGCTGTCGACGGCGCGCGTGAAGGACATCGACATGACGGTGGGCGCCGGCGAGATCGTCGGCCTGTCCGGCCTCGTCGGCTCCGGCCGCTCCGCCATCCTGCGCGCCGTATTCGGGCTCGACCCGGCGATCGACGGCGCGGTGCATGTCGGAAGCGCGAGCCTTCGTCCGAAGGACCCGCGCGAGGCCATGGCGGCCGGCATCGCGCTCATTCCGGAGGACCGGCGCGGCCAGGCGATCGTGCCGATGATGGATGTCGAGCGCAATTTCGGCCTCGGCAACCACCTGCGCCACGCGCCGAAGGGCGTCATCCGGTTGGGAGAGCGCCGGGCGGCGATCCGCTCCTATGTCGAGGACATGCATATCCGTCCCGCCGCGATCGGCGCGGCGATGCGCAACCTTTCCGGCGGCAACCAGCAGAAAGTCGTCATCGCCCGCTGGCTGGCGACCGGTGCGAAGGTGTTCCTGTTCGACGAGCCGACGCGCGGCATCGATGTCGGCGCCAAGGCCGAGATCTATGCCCTGATGCGGCGCCTGGCGGGGGAGGGGGCAGCGTTGGTCGTCGTTTCCTCGGAACTGCCCGAACTCCTCTCGATCTGCCATCGCATCGCCGTCGTCCAGGGCGGGCGCCTCGTCGGCATCCGCGACAATGACCAAAGTCTCACGGAGGAACGGCTGATGTCGCTCGCCGCAGGGAGGATCGAAGCTTGACCGACGCCACCACTGTCACTCCGCGCCCGAACGCCGCTCGGCCCGAAAAGTCCTCGGCCTGGCAGGGCGAGTCGCTGCGCAAGGCGAGCGTCGCTATCGGCTGCATCGCGCTCTTTCTCGTCTTTTCAGTCCTCAACTCGACCTTCTATCAGGTGTCGAACCTCGTCGACATCATGCTGCAATCCTCGATCAACGCGGTGATCGCGGTCGGCATGACGCTCGTCATCATGACGCGCGGCATCGATCTGTCGGTCGGCTCGGTGGTCGGCCTGTCCTCGATGGTGGCGGCGGATATGCTGTCGCATGGTGCCGTTATCGGCATCGCCGCCGGTCTCGGGGTCGGCCTCGTCTGCGGCTTCCTGAACGGTCTGCTCATCGCCAAGCTCAAGCTTCCCGATTTCATCGTGACGCTCGGCACGCTCTCGATCTATCGCGGCGCGGCGCTGATCTATGTCGATGGCCAGCCGATCTACGGCTTGCCCAAGGAATTCCGCGCAATCTTCGCCGGCCGCATTCTCGATGTGCCGACACCGGTGATCCTGGCGATCGTCGTCGCGATCCTGGCCTTTCTTCTCGTGCGCTTCACCGCGCTCGGCGAGCAGATCGTCGCCATCGGCGGCAACGAGGAAGCGGCGCGCCTTTCGGGCGTGCGGATCGAGCGGGTGAAGATCACGGTCTACACCCTCTCCAGCCTGCTCTCCAGCATTGCCGGCTTCATCCTCATCGCCCGCATCGGCGCGGCCGAGCCGATCGGCGGCAGCGGCTTCGAGCTCCAGGCCATCGGCTCGGCGGTGATCGGCGGGGCGAGCCTCTTCGGCGGCGTCGGCAATCCGCTGGGCTCGCTCGTCGGCGCCCTGACGCTCGGCGGCCTGCAGAACGGGCTGACGCTGATGAACGTGCCGTCCTTCTGGCAATATGTCGCCTCGGGTCTCGTCGTGATCCTCGCCGTTCTCGCCGACCAGTGGACGCGCAAGCGGGGATGAGCGCTGAGACCCTCATCGATGACTGGAGCATCGTCGATGCCCACCAGCATTTCCAGGATCTCGAAGCGGCCTATCCCTGGCTCGATCCGGACCGGCCGGAGCCGCTGGAAGGCGATCTTTCGCCGATCCGGCGGAGCTATCTACCCGCCGACTATCGGCGCGACATCGAAGGACTTCGCGTCATCAAGGCTGTGCATGTCCAGAACGGACGCAATCCGGCGGACCCGCTGGACGAGACGCGCTGGCTCTCGCATCTCGGCGAGACCGAGGGGCTGCCGGACGCCATCGTCGCCTATGCCGATCTCGGTGCTCCGGATGTCGGACAGCTTCTGGAAGCCCACGCCGCCTTTCCGCGAGTTCGCGGCATCCGCCAGATCCTGAACTGGCACGAGGAGCCGCGCCTGCGCTCCGCTCCCCGCTACGACCTGATGGCGAGCCCGGCCTGGCGAGCCGGTTTCGCGCGGCTTGCGCCTCTCGGCCTCAGCTTCGATCTCCAGATATACTGGCCGCAGATGGACATGGCGCTGGCTTTGGCGCGCGCCTTTCCCGACACCGCCATCGTGCTCGATCATTTCGGCATGCCGATCGATGGCGGCGCGGAAGGTCTTGCCGGATGGCGCACGGCGCTGGCGCGTCTCGCCGAGGCGCCGAACGTGAGCGTGAAGCTCAGCGGCTTCGGGCTCGGCCGTCCTGCCTGGACGATCGACGATCTCGGACCGCTGCTCCGCCATGCATTGGACTGCTTCGGCGCGCAGCGCACGATGGTCGGCACGAACCTACCGGTGGACAGTCTGTTCGCGCCGCCCGCTCGCATCGCCGCAGCGATCCGCGAAACGGTTGCCGACCTGACGACCGAAGAACGCATCGCCGTGCTGCGCGGCAATGCGGAGCGGTTTTATCGGATCTGACGCGAGATTCGAAAGCGAGGGAGCGCCGCTCAGCCGCTTGAAGCCATCAGGACCCGTGACGCCGGGGCATCGTTCCCGCCGTCGACCCGCATCACGCATTCGCGGCCTTATCCAACGGTTTCGAGCACCTCGACTTTCCGGTTCCGGCCGCTGGTCGACAACCTGTCTCGAGGTGCCACGAGGCATTGATCAACCTTACGGATCGTTGCCAGCATATCGAGATTTACATCTCGACGTTCATCTCCGCGATGAGCCTCTCCCGCTCGGCCAATGCCGTGGCCGCGTCGTCGCCCAGTTCGCGAGCGACGAGGTTGAGGAGCCCTTCGGCGAAGACGACGTAGGCCGCCATCGAGTTGGAATAGAAACTGCTGGCGTGGGGAATGAAGAAGGCGTGCCGCGCCGGCGCGGCCAGCGGCGAGGACCGGGTGTCGGTGATCGCGATCACCTCGAGGCCGCAGGATGAGGCGATCTCGGAGACCTTCGCCACGCTGCGCGTGTAAGGGGCGCAGCTCGCGACGACCACCACATCTCCGGGGGCGAGCTGGGACAGGGCCTCGGCGACGCCGAGGCGCGGCGCGTCGAGAAGCGCGACGTCGCCGCGCAGCATGCCGAGCCCATAGGTGAGGAAGCTCGCGAGCGAGTGGAACTGCCGGATGCCATGGAACCGCACGCGGCGCGCCGTGGCGAGCAGCTTGGCCGCCGCGTCGAGTGTCGCGGGATCGAGCTGGGCGAGGAAGCTCTGGACGTTGGCCGCCGTTTCGCCGGCGAGGCGCTCGAAGGGCTCGATCTCGGCGACCGGGCCTTTCTCAGCTTTCAGGAGGCGGCCGACCTGCCGGCTGTAGAAGTAGCGCTTGTCGTCGGCGATGGCCTCGCGGAACACGCTCTGGAAGTCGGAAAAGCCGGCGAAGCCGAGGCGCTTGGCGAGGCGGGTGAGGGTCGACGCGTTGACGCCGAGCAGGAGCCCGAGTTCGGAGATCGAACGCACGGCGGCCTGCTCGGGCATGTCGACCAGCTTGGCGAGGACGCCGTGCGCCTTGAGCCCAAGCGATACGGAGGCGCCGTCGCGTCCGATGTCGAGCGTCAAGGCGCGCAGCGCCTCGATGGTGCGGGGCGGCTCTCCAGGGGAGATCGCCGCACCGCCGTCGTCCTCATGCTTCATGCCGCCGCCGATCGGGACCCTCGCCAGTGGAACCGCGCCAGCTCGCCCGATCCGTCATGGACCGACCCGTCGAGCCGTCCGTCCTCGATCGTGAAGAGGGCGGTCGCCAGCGTGTTCTCGTCGTCCGGATCATGCGGGTCGTCGCGGCGGATAGGCAAGCCCTCGCCGCCGGTATCGCGGAGCGTGGCGAGCGGATCGCGGGCAGCGATGCCCTCGGCCACCAGTTCGTCGCCACGAATCTGGCGCGAGCCGGAGGAGTCCGTCACGATCTGCGGTTCGTCCCGCATGGCGGCATGGACGAGATGGTTGGCATGGAGCGCCGGCGCCTCGATCCGCGTCACCGAGCAGCGGGCGCCGGTGAACTCGACGCCCAAGAGACGCGGGTCGCCCGCCTGCGCCAGCGTCAGGTGGAAGGCGCCGGCTCGGGGCGCGTCCCGCACCAGCGCAACCGCCGCGTCGAGGCTGGCGCAGTCGAGGACGGCGCGGGTCAGGACCATGCGCGGCAGGCCGTCGCCCGGCGCCCGCGAGCGGATATTGTTGACCGTCTGCACCAGCCCGGCGTCGGTCGCCGCGAAGGTGTGGCCGGGAATGGAGCCGGGATAGACGAAGGCGGTGAAGCCGATGCCTTCGGCGGGACGGGTCCGCAGGAGAGCGCAGGCCCCGCGAAAGCCGGGGTCGCCGTCCTCGTTATGGGCGATGGTGATGCGCGGACCCGGCACCTGCACCGTGGTGCAGCCGTCCGGCGCCATGGCGGAGATATCGCCCCGGCAGTTCCAGGCGAAGACTTCCGCGAAGGGGAGGCCGAGCCCCTCGGCGAGACCTTCGAGTTCGGCCTGGATCGACGGAAAGCGGACGCGGACGATCTCGGCCATGCCCCGGAGGCGCTCGTCCGCCGCATGCGCCGTGATCGTCGCCCAGGCGCGCGTGCCGATCAGATGGCCGTGGACGGCGCCGGCGCCGAACCGTCCGAGCTGCTGGCCGATCTCACGCGGAGAGCCCGCCGCTTCGATCAGGTGGAGTCGATCCCGGGGCTCAATGGACATGCTGGAGGAACTCGCGCAGGCGGGGATTCTCGGGGGCGTCGAGCAGGGCGACGGGCGGACCGTCGACCGTGATCTTGCCGCCCTCCATGAAGATCAGGCGCGTGCCGACCTTGCGGGCGAAGGCCATCTCGTGGGTCACGACGACCATGGTCATGCCGTCGTCGGCGAGCGCCTGCATGACGCGCAGGACCTCGTGGCGAAGCTCGGGGTCGAGCGCCGAGGTCGGCTCGTCGAAGAGCATCAGCTTGGGGCGCACGGCCAGCGCGCGGGCGATCGCCACGCGCTGCTGCTGGCCGCCCGAGAGCTCGCCCGGATAGTGGCCGGACCGTTCGGCGAGGCCGACCTTGGCGAGAAGTTCGCGGGCCTCCTCCTCGGCCTGGCGCCTGGGCGTGCCGCGCACGCGCCGGGCGCCGAAGGCGACGTTCTGAAGCGCCGTCATCTGCGGGAAGAGGTTGAACTGCTGGAACACCATGCCCGCTTCCTGGCGGATCAGGCGCACGGTCTTGGAGCCGCCCTTGACGCTATGGCCGTCGACCACGAGGTCGCCGCCATCGATCTCTTCCAGCGCGTTGATGCAGCGCAGGAGAGTGGACTTGCCGGAGCCCGAGGGGCCGATGAGGACGACCTTCTCGCCCTTCCCGATCGACAGGTCGACCTCGTCGAGGATGGTGGTGGCGCCGAAGCGCTTGGTGACGCTGCGGAATTCGACGATGCTCACAGGATCCGCATCCTCTTCTCGGTGAGGCGAAGAACGATCGTCAGGACGCCGGTCATGACGAGGTAGAGGAACGCGACCGCCGTCCAGATCTCGACCGCCCGGAAGTTGGACGCCATGATCTCCTGGCCCTGCCGGGTGAGTTCACCGACGCCGATGACGATGAACAGCGAGGTGTCCTTCAGGCTGACGATGAACTGGTTGCCGAGCGCCGGGATCATGCGCCGGAAGGCGAGGGGGCCGACAACATAGAGGAGGACCTTCCAGAAGGGCAGGCCCAGGGCCAGCCCCGCCTCGCGCAGGCCCTTGTGGACCGACAGGAAGGCTCCCCGCACGATCTCGGCGATATAGGCGCCCGCATTGATGACGATCGCCGAGATGGCGGCGGTCAGCGGGTTGATCCGCACTTCGAGCAGCAAGGGCAGCGCGAAGTAGATGAACATCACTTGGACGATGATGGGCGTGCCGCGGATCAGCTCCACATAGACGAAGGCGATCGCGTTGAGGACCGCGTTGCCATAGGCGCGCATGAGTCCGGCGAGAAGGCCGATGAGAAGCCCGCCGGCGAGACCCGCCAGCGCGATGAGGATGGTGAGCCGGGCACCGCGAAGAAGTTCCGGCATCGCCGATCCGATCACGGACCAATCGAATTCCATGGAGAACCGCTCCCTGCAGGAGACGCCGCGCCGGGCGTGGAGGGCCGGCGCGGCTCGAAGAAAGGTGGGATCAGCTCTTGGGCGGCTTGGCGCCGAACCACTTCACGTAGATGGCGTCGTAGGTGCCGTCGGCCTTCAGCTTGGCGAGCGAGGCGTTGACCTTAGCGACGAGCTCGCTCCCTTTCGGAAAGGCCATGCCGTATTGCTGGGCCATCATCTGCTCGCCGACGGTCTTCACCTTACCCTGGCCGTTGGTCTTGATGTAGTAGAGGACGTTCGGCGTGTCGTGCATCGCCGCGTCGGCATTGCCCGTCATGACTTCGAGATAGGCGTTGTCGACATTGGGGAACTGGCGAAGCTCGGCGCCCTTGAAGTGCTCCTTGGCGTAGTCGGCAGCCGAGGTTCCGGTCTTGATCGCGACCGTCTTGCCGGCGAGATCGCCGACGCCCTTGATCGTCGAGGCCTCGGGCACCATCAGGAGGAAGCCGCTGTCGTAATAGCCGTCCGAGAAGTCGACGGCCTTCTTGCGCTCTTCCTTGATGGTGATGCCGGCAAGGCCGACATCGACCTGCCTGGTCTGGAGCGCCGGGATGATGCCGTTGAAGTCCATCGGCTGGAGGCGATAGGTGACGCCGATGTCCTTGGCCACCGCGTCCCAGAGGTCGATGTCGAAGCCGACATAGGTGTCCCCCTGCTTGAACTCGAAGGGCACGAAGGCCGTGTCGGTCGCCACCACCAGATCCTCGGCGCGGGCCGGAGCCTGGACGAGAAGGGCTGCGGCGAGCGCCATCGAGGCGAGAATTCCAAACCTGCGCATGATCGTTCTCCTGGTTGGAAGAGCCAGCGCCCCGTCCGTCGGTGGCGACTATGCGCAAATCTAGAATGCTATATCGAAGTTGTCGCCATGAAAATTTGCGCATTTGCTGGTGAGTTGTTGTGCAATGCGGTGACGATCTAGGCTCTGCTCGTCCCTACCCAGCGATAGGGACAGGGACGACGGGCCCCTGGCACCCCTATGCCGCGCCTCAGGCTGCGAGCGCCGCGTCGATCGCCTCGCCCAAGCGCTCGACCACGTCGTCCACCTGATGCCGTTCGATGATGAAGGGCGGGGCAAGTAGCACATGGTCGCCCCGGACACCGTCGATCGTGCCGCCCATCGGATAGACCATCAGCCCACGCGCCATCGCCTCGCGCTTGATCGCGGCGTTCAGCCTGCTTTTCGGGTCGAAGGACGCCTTGGTCAGGCGATCCGCCACGAGTTCGACGCCCTGGAACAGGCCGCGTCCGCGAATGTCGCCGACATGCGGATGGTTGCCGAAGCGCTGCTCCAGCCGGGCGCGCAGGTGCTCGCCCATGGCGACGACATTGGCCAGAAGCCCGTCGCGGCGAATGACCTCCTGCACCGCGAGGCCGGCGGCGGCGGCCATCGGATGGCCCATATAGGTGTGGCCATGCTGGAAGAAGCCGGAGCCCTTGGAGAAGGACTCGAAGATGCGGCCCGAGAGCAGCACCGCGCCGACCGGCTGGTAGCCGCCGCCGAGACCCTTGGCGATCGTCATCAGGTCGGGTGCGATGCCGTCCTGCTCGCAAGCATGCAGCGTGCCGGTGCGGCCCATGCCGCACATCACCTCGTCGAGGATCAGGAGCACGCCATGGCGGTCGCAGATCTCGCGGATGCGCTTGAAATAGTCGCCGACGGGCGGCACCGCGCCCGCCGTCGCCCCGACCACGGTCTCCGCCACGAAGGCGATGACGCGATCGGGACCGAGTTCGAGAATCGTCGCCTCGAGCTGGCCTGCGGCGCGCGCGGCATACTCCGCCTCGCTCTCGCCCGTCTCGCGGAGGCGATACTCGTAGCAGGCGTCGATATGATGCGTCTCGATCAGGAGCGGTCTGAACTGCGACCGGCGCCACTCGTTGCCGCCTGTCGCCAGCGCCCCCAGCGTGTTGCCGTGATAGCTCTGCCGGCGAGCGATGACGTGCCGACGCTGCGGTTGTCCGATCTCCACGAAATATTGTCGCGCCATCTTCAGCGCGGCTTCGACCGCCTCGGAGCCGCCGCTGACGAGATAGACGTGGTCGAGCCCGGCAGGCGCGTCCGCCACCAGCCGGTCGGCGAGGCGCTCGGCGACCTCGGTCGTGAAGAACCCGGTATGGGCATAGGCCATCCGGTCAAGCTGCGCGTGCAGCGCGGCGAGGACATCCGGGTGGCCGTGGCCGAGGCAGGAGACCGCCGCGCCGCCCGAGGCATCGATATAGCTCCGGCCGTCGCGGTCGAAGAGTTCGATGCCGCGCCCACCGACGGCGACGGGCATGGCGGCATTGGCGGCGCGATGAAGGATATGGGTCATTTCCGTTTTCTGGTCTGGCTAGGCTTGAGATGGGTGTCGAGGGCGGCGAGATGGCCGTCCATGCGCCGCAGCGCCTCCAGGGCGCCCTCCTCGGCCTTTCCCGCGATCAGCGTGGCGAGGATTTCGGCGACGAGGAAGGCCGGCGTCATGGTGTGGAAGAAGGACGGGGTGTCGGTCGGCACGATGACGGCCTGGGCCGCCATCTGCGCCAGCGGCGCGACCGCGCTGTCCGTGACGGCGACGACCCGCAATCCAAGCGCGGCGGCATGCTCGGCGAGTTCGACGCTGAGGCGCGTATAGGGCGCCACGCTGGCCACGAAGAGCACGTCCTCACCGGTTGCCGTCGCCAGCCCGTCGGCTCCGGTCCCGGCGATTCCGTCGAGCAGGATCGACCGTTCGCCGAGCAGCGTCAGGACGTAGTGCAGGTGCCAGGCCACCGGATGGCTGGAGCGCAGGCCGAGGCTGTAGACGCGGCGGGCGGAGGCCAGAGTCTCGGCCGCCGCGACGATCCGTTCGAGCGTTCGATCCTGGCCGAGGCGTTCGATCTGGCTGGCGGCGGAGCGCAGCATCTCGCCGGCCAGCGCCTTGTCGCCATGCTGCTTCTGGCTGGTGACTTGCGCCCCGGCCTTGCCGGCAAAGCCGAGATCGCGCTCCCGCAGGACATCGGCATGAAGGGCGCGGATCTCCTCGAAGCCCTCGAAGCCGAGATGCTTGGCGAGCCGCGTCATCGTCGCCGGCTGGACACCGGCACGGCGCGCCTGCTCGCGCATGGAGAGGAGCGCGACGTCGCGCGGATGATCGAGCACATGGCGCGCCGCCGCCTGAAGCTGCGACGACATCGCCTCGAAACCTTTCAGAATGCGATCGGTGAGGGGGCTCTGCTCCATGAGGAAAGCATAGGTCGATGCGAAGGCTGTTGCAACGATCGTTTCAAGAAATGTAATATAGATGCAATTGGATCATTAAGCCGGGACGACCCGATGAGCGCCGACCCCTTCCCCCATGCCGTCAGCATCGCGGTCGCCCCCAATGGCGGTCGGCGCACGAAGGCCGATCATCCCGCGATCCCCCTGACGCCGGCCGAACTCGCCCGCACGGCGGCGACCTGCCTGGAAGCGGGGGCGGGGATGATCCATGTCCATGTCCGCAAGCCGGACGGCACGCATCTTCTCGACGCCGACGCCTATCGCGCGGCCATCGCGGCGATCCGTCGCGCGGTCGGCGATCGCATGGCGATCCAGATCACCAGCGAGGCGCTCGGCCTCTACACGCCCGCCGCGCAGAGGGATGTGGTGCGCGCCGTCCGCCCGGAGGCGGTGTCGCTGGCCCTTCGCGAACTCGTGCCGGACTCCAGCGAGGAACGCGCTTTCGCCGATCTCCTGGCCTGGGCGGCGCGGGAAAGGGTCGATCCGCAGATCATCCTCTACGCTCCGGACGAGGCGGTGCGTCTGCAGGACATGCGACGTCGAGGCCTCATCCCGTTCGAACGCCTTTCCGTCCTTTACGTTCTCGGGCGCTACAGCGCGAACCAGACCTCGACCCCGGCGGATCTCCTGCCATTCCTCGCCTCCGAGATGCCGCGCTTCGAACATTGGAGCGTCTGCGCCTTCGGTCGCCACGAAGCGGCCTGCGTCACGGCCGCGGCGCTTCTTGGCGGGCATGTCCGTGTCGGGTTCGAGAACAATCTCTGGCTCCCCGACGGCCGCATGGCCGCCGACAACGCGGAACTGGTCTCGACCGTCTCGTCGTCGCTCCGGGGGCTCGGTGTCGAGCTCGCCGCGAGATCGCGCTGATCACGTCTGCCTGAGATCGGGACGGGCGGCGTTCGGAGCGATCGCCTCGGCACCGAACGGAAGCCGCCTCTCAGAGCTCCTCCCAATGATCCTGGGCAGCCGCAGCCTTCGGCGCCGCGCCGCCATGGCCGGTGGTGCGCAGCTGCGCCACGGGACGCGACGGGGCGGGGGCGGCGGACGGACGGCGGTTCGCGGCTCCGGCCGGTGCGCCGGCCTTCGTGCGGAAGCGCTCCGTCAGATGTGCCAGCTCCTGCGTTTCCGCCGACAGCGACTGCGCCGCCGCCGTCGTTTCCTCCACCATCGCGGCGTTCTGCTGGGTGACCTTATCCATCTGGTCCGCCGCCGTCGCCACTTCCTTCAGGCTCACCGCCTGCTCGCGGGTCGCATGCGCCATCGCCGTGATGCTGTTCGCGACGCCGCTGACCTGGCCGACGATCTGCTCCAGCGAGCGGCCGGTCGCCGACACGAGATCGACGCCGCGCTCGACCTGGGCGGAGGAAACGTGAATGAGATCCTTGATCTCCTTCGCCGCCTCGGCCGAACGCTGCGCCAGACCGCGCACTTCCTGCGCGACGACCGCGAAGCCGCGTCCCGCCTCGCCGGCCCTGGCCGCCTCGACGCCCGCGTTCAGGGCGAGGAGGTTGGTCTGGAAGGCGATCTCGTCGATGACCCCGATGATCTTGCCGATCTCGGCCGAGGAATGCTCGATCTCGGCCATCGCCGCCACCGCATCGGCGACGATTCTGCCGCCCTTGTCGGCCTCGCCCTGCGCGAGAACCGCGGCCGCGCGTGCGCCGTCCGCGCCTTGCGCCGTCTGGTCGACGCCGCGCATCACTTCCGAGAGCGCCGCGACCGTCTCTTCCAGGCTCGCCGCCTGCTGCTCGGTGCGCTGCGACAGGTCGCCCGCCGCCACCGTGATCTGATTCAGCCCGACCCGCATCGTGCCGACCGCGCCGACGACGGAGCCGATGGTCGCCTCCAGCTGCGTCACCGAGGCGTTGAACTTCGCCCGGATCGGCTCGAATTCCGGCGCCACGACCTCGGTCATCCGCGCCGTCAGGTCGCCGGCCGACAGCTTGTCGAAGCCCTGTTCCACCAGATGGACGAAGAGCTTCAGATCCTCGGCCTTGGCATTGTCGATGGCGGCCTGCCGCTCGCGGCTGGCCGTCTGCGCCGCCTCGGCCGCGACGGCCTCGGCTTCGAGGCGCTTGTTCTGGTTGGCGGCGTCCTTGAACACCTGGACCGCCTTCGCCATCACGCCGACCTCGTCGCCGCGCCCGGCGCCCTCGACGGGCACGTCGAGCCGCCCGGCCGCAAGCTCCTTCATCCGCTGCGCCAGGAGCTGAAGGGGACGGGTGATGCCTCGCGATGAGACGAACGAGGCGACGGCGATGCCGCCGATCATTCCGACGATCGTGCCGATGAGCACGGTCTCGATGGTGGCGACCGAACCGGCCGAAAGCGACGTCGCTTCGGTCCGCGTTTCATCGAGGAGCCGATCGCGCAGCGCGGCATAGCCGTCGGCGAAATGCTTCGTCGTCAGATCCAGCCGAGAGAGGAGGGGCTTGGCTGTCGCATCGTCGTTGCGCAGTCCGGCCGTGACGACCTGCTCGGAGAGGCTGGCGACGAGGCCGAAGTCGGCGGTCAGTCCATCGATATCCGCCTTGTCGTCGGGAAACGCGGCCTGGACGTCCGCCAGCATCTTAGCGGTCGCCTCGATCGCCTTCTTCTGGGCCGCGACCGCGTCGTGGGCCTCGTCGCTCACACCGTCATAGGCCACCACCTTATAGCTGGCATAGCCGATTTCGCTGATGTTGCGGCCAGCTCGAACGAGCTTCACCACCGCCGTGTCCCGATCGTTGACGAGCGAGGCGTATTCCGCATTGGTTCGCCAGATTTGCAACGAAGCGAAACCGGACAGGGCCAAGCCTATACAGCCTACACCGATGACGATGGCGATGATCTTGGTGGAAATCCTGACATTGCTCAGCATCGGAGACTCCCACCGTATCGAGACGATCGGTTCAAGTGCTCACAATGCGCCCGAAAACTTTGCGGCGAGTTAACGGCTTTTCAACGTTTGGTTTTGCAACCCAAGATCATGTCTTCGCCGCACCGTTGTGCTCGATTCCCGTTCCATCGCGCGGCGCCGTTCGTGACCCGCCTCCATTGATGCGCAGCTGCGCGGCGAAAGCCCGCTCGTAGGCGGGTCTCGCCTCGCCCCGTGCGACATAGGCTGCCAGGGTCGGCTCCTCGTCGAGGATGCCCGACGACCGCAACCGAAGGAGCACCGAGACCATCAGGAGATCGCCGGCGCTGAACGCGCCGTCGAGCCATTCGGCATCGCCGAGGCGGGCGGAAAGCTGCGACAGCCTCGCGCGAACACGATCCTCGACCAGCGGCAGGCGCTCCCCGCTCCAGGACCGATCGCCTTCCAGGAGCCTCGCATTTGTCAGTTCGAGGATCGGCGGCTCCACCGTGTTGAGCGAGGCGAACATCCACGCGATCGCGCGGGCCCGGGCAGCGGCGTCTTCCGGCAGCAATCCTCCATGGCGCTCGGCGATGTGGAGAACGATCGCCCCGGTCTCGAACAGGACGAGGTCGCCATCCTCATAGGTTGGGATCTGCCCGAAGGGGTGACGGGCGAGGTGAGCGGGCTCCCGCAATGCCCGAAACGACACGAGGCGGATCTCGTAGGGCTGACCCGCCTCTTCGAGGGCCCAGCGCACGCGCGTGTCCCGCGCCAGTCCCCGTCCGCCATCCGGCGATCGCTCGAATGCAGTGATGGTGACGGGCATCGGCCGATGACTTTCGTGTCGCGCATCCGGTCATGAAGAACCGCACCGCCCGGCTTCGCGCGGGCCGGGGAGCGTCCCGTCAGCCCCGCCGCGCCGCCTCGATGGCGGCGACGTCGATCTTGCCCATGGTCATCATGGCGTCGAACGCGCGCTTCGCCTCGCCGCCGCCGGCGGCAATCGCTTCCGTCAGGGTGCGCGGCGTGATCTGCCACGAGACGCCCCAGCGGTCCTTGCACCAGCCGCAGGCGCTTTCCTGGCCACCATTGCCGACGATGGCGTTCCAATAGCGATCGGTCTCCGCCTGGTCGTCGGTCGCGATCTGGAACGAGAAAGCTTCGTTATGCTGGAAGGTCGGCCCGCCGTTGAGGCCGAGGCAGGGAATGCCGGCGACGGTGAACTCGACGGTCAGGACATTGCCCGCCTTGCCAGACGGGTAGTCGCCGGGCGCGTGATGGACGGCGATCACCCGGCTGTCCGGGAAGGTGTCGGCGTAGAACCGCGCCGCCGCCTCCGCTTCCTTGTCGTACCAAAGGCAGATCGTGTTCTTGGCAATCATCACGCCCTCCCGCGTCATGAGGTGGCGGGAAGCTTCCGCCTTTGCCAGCCGCCGCGCAAGCGGCCAAGTCGAGTGACCGCCATCAGATGAGTTCGGCGGACCTGACGGTGCGATGGCCGGACGAGCCCCTGATGGTCGCCCGGACGATCCGATCCGTGTTCTGCTCCGAGGGTCGATCCCGTATCGCTTCGTGGGTCGCGCGACCGAAGCCTCCGATTACTGTCGCTTTGCTGGAACGGCGAACGTGATCTTGGCGCCCGCATGAAGAAATCGGCTCATAGCGCACCCCTTCCGCCAACTTCGGCGATGCGCCGTCACATTGTAAGTCTGAGCGTCTGCCGGCTTGCGAACATGCCGAAGCGCGATCGGGCGTAAGGACTTCTGCAATCGCAAGCGTGGCGGAGCTCGTGTCAGAGAGCCTTGAGATAGGTCGGCCAGCGTGGGTCGGACATGATCGAGCGCGCCCGCATGTGCTTCCAGATGCCGTATTTGAAGAAGTCGAAGTCGAGCGTGGAAATACGGTTCTGGACGAGGGCCCAGGTGGACCACTTGACGTCGGCCAGTGCCTTATGGACGACGAGGCGGGCGTAGAGGCCTTCGTCGTAGCGCCCGAAATAAAGCTCGATCAGCTCGCGATCCACATTCTCCGAAAAGAACATCTCGCCGCTCCAGATCCCAAGATCGTAGAGCCGGTCGTTGTTCGAGGCATATTCGAAGTCGATGAGCAGGATCGAGCCGTCCTTGCCGATCAGGAAGTTGCCGGGCATCGGATCGTTGAACGAGGGCACGAGATCGAGGCCGGAGGCCTCCAGTGCCTGCCTCGCGAGCTGCGTCTGGCGGCGCAGCCAGGCGTGGTCGGCCGGCATGGCGCCGCCGAGCTCCTCGATCTGGCGGTCGTGTTCGTCGATCATGTCGAACACGGTCTTGGTAAGCGGCAGGAGCGGCGCCTCGTGGAAGCGGCGATAGACGCGCATCGCCTCCGCGCGCATCGCGGGATCGGCGAAGTCGCGATGCGTCGAGGGCCGACGTCCATCCACGAACTCGGCGATCTCGATGTCGGCATGGTCGAGATAATCGAAGGTGCGAGGCCCGAGGCCGATCGCCTCGGCTTGCCGGCTGGCCGCACGCGCGGCGGCGCGGTCGATGAACATCTCGGTGCCGCGCCCCGGCAGCTTGACGAAATAGGGGTGCGGCTCGCCTTCGACCTCGACCCGCCAGTTCATGTTGCTGATGCCGCCCGAGACGGGCATGTAGCGCAGCGGCCGGCCGGCCCAGGGCGCGGCGCCCCGGAGCGCACCCTCCACCAGATGCTCGGCCGCCGTCGAAGCCTGTCCGATTGCCTTCATGCCGCCCTCATCCGAGCTTGCGCAGGGTTTCCTCGAAACCCGGCCGGTTCATAAGCATCCGACAGCGCAGGAAGCGCCAGCCGGCATATTTGCGGAATTCGATGCTCCGGCGCGGCGACAGGCGGTCCAGCACCAGAGCGCGCAGGGCCCAGTAGAGATCATCGCCCGCCGCATAGGCCCGGCAGCGGTTGAACGAGGACGAGCGAACCGAGCCTTCCGCGATCTCGAGGCCGGCGCGCATGTCGTCCTCGAACTGGAACGCCTCGTTCAGGAAGGCGCCGAGCTGGTAATGCGGGTCGCCGTCGCCCGCCATGTCGAAATCGACGAAGCGGAGGTTTCCCGTCTCGTCGAACAGGAGGTTGGAAGCGTGCGGGTCGCCATGGAGTGCCCGCTCGTCGCGCCCCGCCGCCGCCAAGGCCGCCTCGATGGCGGAGGCTCCCTCCAACAGCCACCAGGCATCCGGCGGGAGCGTATCGGCCTCGTCACCGAGGATCGCGCGCATCGCGGCGATTCCCTCGAAGACGCAGCGGTGGCGCCCGAGGCACGGCCCGGCCGCAATCTCGGCGAAGGCGCGCGTCACCGTCGCGACCGTCTCGGGCCTCGCGAGTTCGTCGATCTTGGCCGGCCGCCAGGAGGGGCCGAGTCTTTCGAAGAGGATCGCGCCCTCACTTTCGGCCAGATGCAGCGGCCGGGGCGCGAGGCCGAGATCGGCGATCGCCGCCGCGGCGCGAAAGGCGTGGCCGGTGTCCAGCAGGTCGCCGAGCGCCGACTCGCTCACCTTCAGGAAAAAGGCGGGCTCGTCCGTCCCCTCGGCCGCGACGAGGAAGCCGTTCGATTCGACGGCCTGATAGGACGGGGATGCCGCGCCCTCTGGGGCCGGCTCCATGCGCGGGTGTTCGCCGACGAGGGCGCGCGCGCCGGCGAGCGCCGTTTCGGCCAGCCGTTCTGGGGATGCCGGAGCGTGGGCCAGCATGGTCAGGCCGCCTCCTCGCGCGGCTGGAGGGCAGCAAGGCCCTCGGTCGCCAGCGCCATCAGCATGTCGGCCAGGACCTGCGTGCCGAAGGCGTGGTCCTCGGCGCGCGTCAGTTCGGTCGGATGGTGGATCACGCCGCCGACGCTCGGCACCGCCAGCACGATGGAAGGGCAGACCGCCGCGAGGCTCACCGCGTCATGACCGCCGATCGTGTCGAGATGGCGGGCGTGCACGCCCTGTCGGGACGCGGCGCGCTCGGCGAGCGCGATCAGCCCGGCATCCATGGGGGCGGCGACGCGGCGGTCGATCGAACGCACTTCGAAAGCGACGCCGGCCTCGACGGCAGCGGCCTCGATCATCGCCGTCAACTTCTCCTCAGCCTCGGCCAGGACGGCGGCCGAGCCCGAGCGCAGCTCGATAAAGAGCACGGCTTCGCTCGGCACGGTATTGGGCGAGTTCGGAAAAACTTCGAGCCGGCCGACGGAGGTGTGGAGATCGAGCCCGTAGGCGCCTGCCAGCGCCTTGAGCCCGGTCACGACATGCGCCCCGGCCAGAAGCGCGTCGAGGCGCTCCGCCATCGGCGTCGGGCCGGTATGGGCCTGCCGGCCGAGGAAGGCGAGGCGATACTTCGTGGCGCCCCAAAACCGGGTGAAGATGCCGAAACGCGTGCTCTCGCGTTCCAGGAAAGGCCCGCCCTCGATGTGGAGCTCGACATAGGCGCCGGGAACGGCGACCTTGTCGCTGCCCTCGTAGCCGATGGCGCCGAGCGCCTCGCCCACCGAGACGCCGTTGCCGTCGCGCCGCTCCAGGGCCCAGGAGAGGTCCGCGGCGCCGGTGAAGACGCTCGAGCCAAGAAGGCTCGGCTGAAAGCGTGCTCCCTCCTCGTTGGTCCAATTGACCACCGCGAACTCGCAGGCCGACAGCGCGCCGCGCGCCTTCAACGCCTCGCGCACGGCGCGGATCGCCTCGCAGGCGGAGATCACGCCGAGCGCTCCGTCGAAGCGCCCACCATTCGGCTGGCTGTCGATATGCGAGCCGACCATGACGACCGGCGCATTGGGTCCGCCCATTCCGACGAAGCCGAACTGGTTGCCGATCGCATCGACCTTCTGGGTAAAGCCGTTGCTCTCGAACCAGGCGCCGAGCCAGTCGCGCGCCTGCCCATCCTCAGCCGAGAGCGTCAGGCGAGTCATCGCCCCGCCTTCGCCGCCTCCGAAGGCCGAGACGGCGGTCATCATGGCCTCCAGCCGGGCAGCATCGACGGCGGCGCTGGGGCGCGAGGACAGATCAGGCATGACGGACATCCACGTTGGATTGCTGGAAGGCGGCCGCGAAGTCGGGTGGTGGCGGGGCGTTGGTGACGAGGGTGTGGATGTCGCCGAGGGCGAAGGTGCGCACCGAGCCGAGGCGTCCGAATTTCGACGTATCGGCAAGGATCACGCTGCGGCCGGCCCGCTCCACCGCGGCGCGACGCAGCGCCGCTTCCTCCTGGCCGATATCCATGAAGCCGTGCTGGAGATGGACGGTGACGATGCCCATGACGGCGAGATCATAGACGTGCTCGCGTATGCCCTGGAGTGTGCGATGGCCGTAAAGGCCCTTGTAGTCGGGCTTCAAAAAACCGCCGAACACCTCGACTTGGGCGTTCGGATCGGCGGCTGCGAGCGAGGCGATCGCGACGGAGTTGGTGAACATGCGCACCCGCCGGCCCGCGAGCAACCGAGCGAGGGCCAGCGTCGTCGTGCCGGTGTCGACGAAGATCGTCATGCCGTCCTCGATCAGCGACAGGGCCGCCTGGGCGATGCGGGCCTTGTCGCGGGGGGAGACGCGCATGCGGTCGTCGAAGGGCTGGTCGGCCTCCTTGCGGTCAGTGACGGCGCCGCCATAGACGCGACGGGCGTGGCCCTGCATCTCGAGGTCGCGCAGGTCGCGACGCACCGTCTCGGTGGAGATGCCAAGTCGCTTTGCGAGATCCTTGACGTTGACGCGTCCGTCCCGGCGCAGTTCCCCGAGGACGAGCTGCTGGCGCTGTTCGGTGATGCCCATCGGCGATGCTCTCTCCCGCTTCGCGCGGCCGAGGACGGCCGGGCGCGCCGGACGATGGTTGTCATGCAGGATCGGCTCCGGCAATTCGTCCTCGAACAGCATCACGTGGCCCCCGCCAGCATCGCCGCGCGTGCCGCCAGCGCCTGCGGGCTCGGCACAAGGTGACAGGAGGCGAGGTCGTCGGCACCGCGCACCGTCAGAAGCGGGTTCGTCCGTGCGCAAGCCTCGAAGGCCTGCGGGCAGCGCGAGCGGAAGGCGCAGCCCTCGGGCAGGTCGATCGGGCTCGGCGGCTCGCCCTCCAGAAGGCAGTCCTCCGGCCGGTAGCGCCGCTCCTCCAGCGTCGGCATGGCCGACAGCAGCGCCCGGGTATAAGGGTGGCCGGGATCGAAGAAGAGCCGCTCGTTGTCGGCGAGTTCCACCACCTCGCCGAGATACATGACGGCAATGCGGTTGCAGGCTTTCCGCACCATCGCGAGATCGTGGCTGATGAAGATGTAGGTGAGCGCATGCTCGCGCTGCAGCTTGTCGAAAAGAGCCAGGAGACGGAACTGCTCGGTCTGGTCTAGAGCCGAGAGCGTCTCATCCATCAGGAGGATCTCGGGGTCGAGCACCATCGCGCGCGCGACGTTGACACGCTGGCGCTGCCCGGCCGAGAGGCCGAGCGGCAACTCGTCGTAGAGCGCGACGGGCAGGCCGACATCGTTCATGACATCGCGCACCTTCTCCCTGATCTTCTTGGGATCGCGCCAGCCATGGGTGCGTAAGGGAGCTTCCAGCATGGCGCCGATGGCGGTGCGCGGCGGTAGCGAGCCGAAGGGGTCCTGCAGCACGAGCTGGAGCTTGCGGCGGAAGGCCAGGAGTTCCGAGCCCGACAGCTTGGCGATGTCGCGTCCCTCGCAGAGGACCTCGCCGCCGGCCGGCTTCTCGAGGCGCGACAGGAGGCGCATCAAGGTGGACTTGCCGCAGCCCGATTCCCCGACGACCGCGAAACTGTCGCCTCGCCTTACGTCGAAGGTCACGTTGCGCACGGCGCGCAAGCTGTCCACCGCGCCGAAGGAGCCGCGCTTGCGCACCTTATAGGTCTGCGACACGTCGTTGAGGCGGATCACCATCTCCGGCGTGGCATTGCCGGCGCGCCTCGGCTCGGCCGGCGGTGCGTTCCAGATCACAGGGATCTGCGTCACGAGATCGCGGGTATAGGCATGGCGCGGCGTCTCGATCAG
Organism: Aureimonas endophytica; assembly: GCF_014642635.1. Taxonomy (GTDB): domain Bacteria; phylum Pseudomonadota; class Alphaproteobacteria; order Rhizobiales; family Rhizobiaceae; genus Plantimonas; species Plantimonas endophytica. The sequence continues at coordinate 523,813 of NZ_BMIQ01000003.1, read as the reverse complement.
CGCCTCGGTCGGCTGCTCCTCGACGAGGCGCCCCTCGTCGATCACCAGGATGCGCGAGGCCGCCTCCCGCGCAACCGGCAGCGAGGAGGACACGAACAGCACCGCCGTGTCGAACCGCTCGGTCAGTTCGCGCATCAGGCGGATGACCTGCGCCGCGACGGTCACGTCCAGCGGCTGCGTGACGTTGTCGGCGACGAGCAGCACGGGATTGGAGATCATGGCGTCGACGATCAGCGCGCGCTGCATCATGCCGCCGGAGAATTGCGACGGATAGTCGTGGAAGCGCGCCTTGGCGGAAGGGATGCGCACGGCGTCGAGCAGTGCAACGACGCGCTTCTCGGCCTCGGCCCGGCTCGTCTCCGGGCTGACGGCACGAAGCTTCTCGACGATCTGGCGTCCGACAGTGAGCGTCGGATCCAGCGCGCCCATCGGATTGGCGCCGACATAGCCGATGTCGCGGCGCAGGCGTCGCATGGCAGCAGGCGACTGATCGAGAAGATTCTCGCCGCGAAAGGCGGCGGTGCCGCCGGTGATGGCGAGCGGCGGGTCGATCCAGTTGACGACGGCCTTGGAAAGAACCGTCTTGCCGGCCCCGGACGCGCCGACGACGCCGACGATCTCGCGTGGGGCGACGTCGAAGGAGATGCCCTTCAGGATCTCGCGTTCGCGCCCCGGCAGGGCGAGGCCGACCGACAGATCGCGGACGGACAGAACGGAGCCATTGCTGGACGTGTCCATCAAATGCCTCCGTGGATCGAGTTGCGGGCACGCTCCAAGGCGGCTCCCATCAGGTTGATCGAGACCAGCGTCAGGCCGAGGAAGACGCCGGGCATGGTGGCGATCCACCAGGCATTGAGAAGATACTTGCGCCCGTCGGCGATGATGTTGCCGAAGGTGGGCGTCGGCGGCTGAACGCCGAGGCCGAGGAAGCCGAGCGTCGACTCGAAGATCATCATGCGCGCGACATCGAGCACCGAGGTGAAGAGGACCGGCGGCACGAGCAATGGCACGAGGAGCGTCAGGATGATTCGCCCATGTCCCGCGCCCGAGACCTGCGCCGCACGGACATATTCGCGCCCTCGCTCGGCCATGACGACGGAACGCATGACGCGGGCATAGACCGGCCAGTTCGAGAGGCCGAGCACCAGGATGATCGCGGGAATGGTTGGGCGCGAGACGCCGAGGACGGCGATCGCCAGGATGATCATCGGAATTGAGAGCTGGGCGTCGGTAATGCGCATGACGATCGTGTCGGTGCGGCCGCCGAAATAGCCGGCGATCGTGCCGAGCGCGCAGCCGATCAGGAGCGTGACGGCGACGGAGGCGACACCGATCAGGAAGGAGTAGCGCAGGCCCACGAGGCTGCGCACCAGCATGTCGCGGCCGATCTGGTCGGTGCCGAGCGGGTGGGCCCAGCTCCATTTATCGCTCAGGAACAGCGGCGGCAGAAGGCGCGCCTTCACGTCCATCTTGGTCGGGTCGATGCCGCTGAGCTCGGGATAGATGGCGGCGGCGAGCGCCAGGATCAGGAAGAGCGCAAGGCCGATGCGGAACTCGGTGGACCGGCCCGCGCGGTCCAGGATGCGGCGTCCGAGTGAGCGTGAGGCGCGCCTGTCGACGGCAAGCGGCACGGCCGCAAGAATTGGGTCGATGGCGCTCATCAATATTCGAGCCTCGGATCGATGGAGGTGGCCGCGAGATCCACCAGGATGTTGATGAGGACGAAGATGGCGCTGGTGACGATCGCGATGCCTTGGATCAGAGGGAAGTCGCGCTGGAGCACGGCATTGATCGTGAGCAGTCCGAGTCCCGGATAGTCGAAGATGTATTCGACGATGATGACACCCCCGAGCAGGCTCGAAAACTGGACGCCGAGGAGGTTGAGGAGCGGAACGGACGCGTTGCGCAGCGCGTGGTGCGCGACGATGCGCGGGCGCGACAAGCCGCGTACATGGCCGACGGCGACGTAGGACTCACCCATCTGCGCCGCGACCGAGCTCGACAGAGTTCGAATCAGAACGGGAGAGAGTTCGACGGCCAGGACGATCGCCGGCAGGATCGCATAGGCAAAGCCGCCATAGCCGATGGCCGGCAGCCAGCCGAGCTTCACCGAAAGGATCAGCGCCAGCACGATGCCAAGCCAGAAGTTCGGGAGGGAGATGAAGACGGAAGAAACGTAGAAGGCGAGCTTGTCGGCGACGCCACCGGGCCGCAGTCCCGCCGCCACGCCGAGGAGGCTGGAGAAGACCAGTGCGAAGACGAGGGCAAGCGCCGCGAGCTGGAGCGTCATCGGCAGGGCTTCGAGGATCAGGTCGGCGACGCCCGCGCGCTCGCCGCGCGTCGAGTCATCGAAGGACGTGCCGCCGGTCGCGGCGCCATTGGCTGGGCGCACGAAGCTCTGGCCGAGATCGCCTTGCACGACATGGCCCATATAGCGCGCGAATTGGACCGGGATCGGGTCGCGTAGGCCCATCTGCGTGGCGATCTGCTCGATCAGCGCCTCCGGCGCCATGCCGCCTGCCATGAGGCGCACGGGATCGCCCGGCACGACCCGCAAAAGCGTGAAGATCAGCAGCGATACGAGAAAGATGATGACCGCCCCTTGCGCCAGGCGCCGGGCGAGAAAGCTGAGGACGAACATCGGGCCCGAGGCTCCGCGTTGAGGTCGAGGGAAGGAGATGGGGCCCGCCGCTTTAACACGGCGGGCCGTGAGGCGCTCAGGCCTTGCGCGAGGCGTCCATCGACCCGTCGGGATAGATGTAGAGTCCCTGGAATTCCTTCTGCATCGCGTGGATCATCACCGAGGTGAAGAGCGAGAGCGCCGGAACCTTGCTCGCGAGCAGCGGCATGGTCTCGGTCTGGAGAACGGTCTTGCGCTCTTCCAGCGTCGGCGCGTTGCGCTCCTTGTCGAGGCTGGCGTCGATCTCGGCATCCTCGATGCCGCAGATGCGGTGCGAGGACGAGTGGAAGTGGGTGCGCAGGATCAAGTCGGGCTCGGGCGAGCCGGTGGACCAGCCGCAATCCACCATATGGCCGGGGCCGCCGCCCGGGCGATGGTAGAGACGCTCGTTCCAGGCCGCCGGCTCCAGCACGGTGAGGCTCACCGGGAAACCCGCCTCGTTGAGCATGGCGGTGATGACCTCGCCATATTCCTTGGTCTTCGGATAGAAACCGACCGAGGTGATGTATTCGAGCGGCGGCAGGCCCTTGCCCTCCGGAAAGCCCGCTTCGGCAAGCAGCGCCTTCGCCTTCTCCGGGTCGTAGGCCGGATAGTTCTCGAGGTCGACATATCCGAATTTTACCGGCGAGACGTAGTTGGCCGACTTGTGGCCGGCCGAGCCCAGGATCTCGCCGATCATCTCGCGGTCGATCGCGTGGCAGGCGGCCATGCGCACGCGTACGTCGTTGAAGGGGGGCTTGGAGCAGCGGAACCAGAGGTATTTGTTCTCGACCGACACGACCTCGTTGATGGCGATCGCCGCATTGCCACGAACCGTCTCGACCTGCTCGGGCTCCAACCGCTCCACGATCGAGGCCTGCCCATTCATGAGCGAAAGCATGCGCGTGGTGGAATCGCCGGTGAAGGTGAAGTTGATGCCGGGGATCGCCGGCTTGCCCTTGAAATAGCCGTCATAGGCCGCGAGCACCGTGTCGTTGCCGCGCTGCTCGACGAACTTGAAGGGGCCGGTGCCGTTGAGCCGCTGGGACAGGACGCCGGATGGCCCTCCGGCGATATCCTTGGCCGACATGATCGGCAAGAACGACGCGAGGAATATGAAGAGATGGGCGGGATAGCCGCCCTTTGTGGTATCGATGACGACGGTGAAGTCGTCGGGCGTCGTGATGGTCAGCGTCTCGGTCGGGCCGGGATACCACTGCGCCGGGCGGTCGGACCGCGCGCCATATTCGAACGTCGCCTTGACGTCCTCGGCCTTGAACGGCTTGCCGTCGTGGAAGGTGATGCCCTCGCGCAGCTTGATCTGGAGCTTGTGCGGATCGAGGAGCTGGATATCGGTCGCGAGCTCGTAGACCACCGCGCCGGGATCGTCCAGCTTCATCGGGGTGCGGGTCAGAAAACCCATCACGAAGCCCTCGATGTTCTTCTGCGAGAGAGTCGTATGGGCTGTCGGATCCCAGTTTCCCGTGATGTTCTCGGCCGACAGGAACACCATCGGCTTGGCGCTTTGCGCGAATGCGGACGAGACAAGGAAATCCGGATTGATCTGGGCGAAACCGGCCATGCCGGCCAAGGCTGCGCCGCCCTGCAGGAATCGTCTGCGATCCAACATGCTGTTCATGCTCCGATCTCCGTTCTCGAAACCACGCAACGTGCAAAGTGGTCAAAAACCACATTGCAAGGCGCGTGCCAGATGGGGAAAGGGCTGAAGGTAGGGCTCTGAGCGTAACGAAGCGACGTGCTGTAGGAATCGCTGCACTACGCGCAGCGTTCTGTCTGTTTTTTAGACATTGTGAAAAGGCGCTATGAGATGCACCGGGCTTGCGCCGCACAGGCGGCATTCGACCGGACGTGACGAGGCGAGAGCCCGTCGTTCGGGTCGGCCTCGACCCTCGGCAAATCGATGATCGAGCCAAGCGTCGCCGTTCCCGCCTTGGTTCGACGCACGGTCTCGGCCGGCAGGCTGGCGTTTGCTCCAGCGTCGATCTCCGCGACCAGCTTCCAGTTGATCGGATGCCAATCCCGAAGGATACGAAGCCGCTTCGCGAGGATCGGCTCTGATACCAGCCCATCTCGCCAGGCAGTACCTCGGTCGGCTTTGCCGGCGCGCTTTATGAGAGAAGTCTCCCGACTCCAGGAATGGGGTTGGAAGACCGAGATCGAATGACGGCGCGCCCTCGCGGCCCCGTATTGCGCGTCGCCGAGCGCGGCGTTTCTGATCAGGCCGCTTCGGGCTGCGGGCTCAACTTTTCATCGCGGGCGTCCTTTGCCTCACGCGCCGAGCCCTCAGCGCTTCGAGCTTGTCCCGATCCGGCCGGTCGACCGCCTCGGAGGCGATCGAGCAGGAGATAGATGACGGGCGTCGTGTAGAGAGTGAGGACCTGGCTGACGAGAAGGCCGCCGACGATGGCATAGCCGAGCGGCTGGCGCAGCTCCGAGCCGGAGCCGTGGCCGAGGGCCAGGGGAATGCCGCCGAGAAGAGCCGCCATGGTCGTCATCAGGATCGGCCGGAAGCGCAGCTTCGCGGCTTCCAGGATCGCTTCGTCCGGACTTCTGCCCGCCTTCTCCTCCTGGATGGCGAAATCCACCAGCATGATGCCGTTCTTCTTCACGATGCCGATGAGGAGGATCACCCCGATCATCGCGACGAGACCGAAGTCGAACCCCGCCCATTCCAACGCCAGGAGCGCGCCGAGACCCGCCGGCGGCAGGGTCGAGAGAATGGTCAGCGGATGGACGAGGCTCTCGTAGAGAACGCCGAGGATGATGTAGACCACCACGAGCGAAGCAAGGATCAGCAGCGGCACCGTCCTCAGCGAGTCCTGGAAGGCGGCGGCGCTGCCGGAGAAGCTGGTCTGCAGCGAGGGCGGGGGATGCAGGGCGGCGACCGCGCCCTCGATCGCCCGCGTGGCCTCGCCCAGCGCCACGGACGGGGCGAGGTTGAAGGAGACCGTCACCGCCGGCGACTGGCCCTGATGCGCGATCGAAACCGGCGACACCTCGTCCGTCGTCCAACGCGCCACCGCCGAGAGCGGCACCAGCGTGCCGCCGCCGGAACGCACCGCGAGGCGGTCCAGCGTGCTGATCTGGTGCTGGAGGTCGGGCAGCACTTCCAGGACGACGTGGAAGGTATCGGTCTGCGTCGAATAGGAGGCGACCTGTCTCTGGCCGAAGGCGTCATAGAGCGTCTGGTCGATGGCCGAGGGGAGGATGCCGTAGAGCGTCGCCGCCGCCCGGTCGATCCGGATCGCGAGCGTCGGCGCGTCGGATTGGCGATCGCTGCCGACGTCGCGAAGCTGCGGCAGCGTGCGCAGCGCTTCGGTCACCTTGGTCGACCATTGCGCCAGTTCGTCGATATCGCCGTCCTGCAGCGTGTATTGATACTGCGTCTTGGCGGGGCGGGCGCCAATATTGATGTCCTGCGCCGACTGCATGAACAGCTTGATGCCCTGCTGGGCGTCGAGCGCCGGGCCGAGGCGCTGGATCACCTCGCGGGCGCTGGCGTCGCGCTCGGCGCGGGGCTTCAGCGTGATGTTGACATGGCCCTGGTTCAGGGCGTTGCCGCCGTTGCCCCCGCCGATATCCATGAAGACGCTGTAGACCGCCGGGTCCTTCAGGATGATCTCGCTGACCCGCTCCTGGAGCTTCGCCATCTCGGTGAAGGAGATGTCGGGCGAGGCCTGCGACAGGCCGGCGATGAAGCCGGTATCCTGTTCCGGGAAGAACCCCTTCGGCGCGGCATAGAAGAGATAGGCGGTGACGCCGACCGTGCCGAGAAAGACGAGGAGGGTCAGGATGCGGTGGCGCAGCACGGGCACGAGGCTGCGGACATAGAGGGCCGTCACGCGCGAGAACACCGCCTCGCCGGCACGGTAGAACCAGCCGCGCTTCTCGTCCGGCACGGTGCGGATGAACCGCGCCGCCAGCATCGGCGTCAAGGTGAGCGAGATGAAGGCCGAGAGGACGATGGTCAGCGTCAGCGTCACCGCGAATTCGCGGAAGAGCCTGCCGACGATCCCGCCCATCAGCAGGATCGGAATCAGCACGGCGATCAGCGACAGGCTGATCGAGACGATGGTGAAGCCGATCTCGCCCGCCCCCCGGCGCGCGGCCTGCAGCGGTGGCATCCCCGCCTCGATATGGCGGCTGATGTTCTCCAGCATGACGATGGCGTCGTCCACCACGAAGCCGACGGCCACGACGAGCGCCATCAGCGACAGGTTGTCGAGGCTGAAGCCGAGAACCCACATGGGCGCGAGCGAGCCGACAAGGGCGATGGGCAATGTGATCGCGGGGATGAGCGTCGCGCGGAGATTGCGCAGGAACAGGAAGATCACGAGGACGACGAGGCCGATCGTCAGCATGAGTGTGAACTGCACGTCCGAGACGGACGCGCGGATGGTCGACGTCCGGTCGGTGACGAGTTCGAGATGGATGGATCGCGGCAGCGACGCCTGGAGCGCCGGCAGCTCGGCCTTGATCGCATCGACCACCTTGACGACATTGGCGCCCGGCTGCCGGAAGACGTCCAGCGCGATGCCGCGCACACCGTTCGTCCAATGCGCCATCTTGGCGTTCTCGGCGCCGTCGACCGCCTGTCCGATGTCGCGGATGCGGACGGGACCGCCGTTGCGATAAGCGATGACCGCGTCGTTCCAGGCGCTCGCCGTGGTGATCTGGTCGTTGGTGGTGATCGGGAAGGTGCGCGTCGGATCGTCGATATTGCCTTTCGGCGCGCTGAGGCTGAGATCGCCGATCGCGGCGCGCACGTCCTCCAGCGTCACGCCGGCCTGGGCGAGGCGGCCGGGATCGACGGCGATGCGGATCGCCGGGCGCTGCCGGCCGCCGATATTGACATAGGCGACGCCGGAAACCTGGCCGATCTTCGTCGCGACGTTGCGCTCGATATACTCGTCGAGCTCGGGCAGCGTCAGCGTGTCGGACGTGGCCGAGAGCTGCATCACGGGCGCGTCGGCCGGATTGACCTTATGGATGCTCGGCAGCGAGGGCATGTCCTTGGGGAGCATGCCCGAGGCCTCGCTGAGCGCCGTCTGCACGTCGCTGGCCGCCGTCTGGATGTCCTCGTTCAGATCGAACTGTGCAGTCAGCGAACTGGTGCCGAGCGAGCTGGTCGAGGTCAGTTCGGTGATGCCGCTGACCTTGGAGAGCGCCTCCTCGATCGGCTGGGCGACGCTCGCCGCCATGGTTTCGGGCGAGCCGCCGGGCAGGCTCGCTTCCACCTGGATCGTCGGGAAATCGATCTGCGGCAGGGCCGAGACCGGCAGGAAGGGATAGCAGATCGCGCCGAGAAGCAGGATTCCGGCCATGATCAGGCCGGTCGCGATCGGATGGTCGATGAAGAAGCCGAAGGGACCGCCGCGCGCCTCTTCGGTTTCGGGAGCGTTCGACTCGCGCCGCGTCCCGTTCATGGCGTGCCCGTCTCGGCCAGTTCCCCGGTCGGCGAACCCGTCCAGGGCGTGACCGTCACGGCCGAGCCGTCGCCGATGCGCGACTGGCCGTCCATGACGACCCGGTCGCCATCCGCGATGCCCTCCGTCACGAAAGCTCGGGCGTCGGTGACAAAGGCGGAGGCCACGGCATGCCGCGCCACCTTGCCGTCCGAACCGACGATATAGGCGAAGAGACCGTCCGGTCCCCGGGCCAGGGCCTTGTCGGGCACCACGACGCCCTTGCGGCGCTCCACCGTCAGACGCGTCGCCACGGGAAAGCCCGGCCAGAGCCGGCCATCGCGATTGTCGAATTCGGCGCGCAGATGGATCGAGCCGTTCTCGGCGTCGACGGCATTGTCCATGATGGTTAGGCGTCCGGTCGCCAGTTGACGGCTGCCGTCCGTGGTCGACACCTCGACCCTGGCGAGCCCTTCCTTCATCGCCTCGCGGATCTCGCCGAACCGGTCGCCGGGCGCCACGAAGGACACGCCGATCGGGTCCATCTGGGTGATGGTGACGATGCCGCTCGTTGAATTCGCATCGACGATCGCGCCGACATCGACCTGCCGGAAGCCAGCGCGGCCCTCGAAGGGCGCATGCACCGTGGCGAAGCCGAGCTGCGTTTCCGCATTCTTGATGACGGCGTCGTCATATTGGATCGCGGCGGCGAGCTGCTGATTGTAGGCTTGCTTCTGTTCCAGCGTCGAGGTCGAAGCGACGCCCTTCTCGGCGAGGCTCGCATAGCGTTCGACATCGGCCTTGGCATTGGCGACCTGAGCTTCGTCCTGCGCCTTCTTGGCCTCGGCGGATGCCAGATCGGCACGCAGCTGCGCGTCGTCGAGCCTGAGGATCACGTCGCCCTTCTTCACGGTCTGGCCTTCCGCGAAGGGGATGTCCGTCACCTGGCCGCCGATCCGCGGACGGATGATGACGGACTGGAGCGGTGCGACCGTTCCGATGCCGTAGATCACGCGGTCGAGTTCACCGGTCTTCGCGACAACGGCCGTGACGGGAATCGGCACCGCGGAGCCCGAGGTGTCGGTCGTTGCGGCAGCCGAGGCCGAGCCCTGCGCGACGAGGACCGCCAGAACGACGGACAGAAGAGCGACTTCCCGCCGAACGATCGGGACGGATGACGACTGGCAGGCGCTTCGCATCGGTGGCGATCCCTTTGATCGGCAGCCGTAACGCCCGAGAGCGGCAATTTGTTCAGTGGTCCGAACGCGGATGCCGATCGGAGCCGGTATTCGTTCCGCCGGCCGGATGTCTACGCTTCAGCCGCTTTCCGCGAAGGGCGCCCCGAAGCCGACCTTCCGCTCATATTTCGGAGCGCGATCCGGCTGTCCCGATCGTCGCGGCGCGTTGCGGGCGCGCCTCGCGGAGGTCGGCGATGTAGCGGCGCATCACGGGCGTCGTTCCGTAGCGCTGCGTTCCGGCTTCCTTCTCCAGCGTGAAGCCCGGGTCCAGCACCATCAACTCCCGCATGGCCTCCATCGCCTCACCGAGCTTGCCGCGACGAACGTCCGTCGCCACGGCGATGCGCAGGCAGTTGGCGCGTTGCTGGTTGCCAAGCAGGCAGCCTCTCAAGGCGTTCGCGGCCTGGTCGGGCTGGTCGGCGGCGTAGAGAGCCTGCCCTTCGATGAAGGCGTAATAGTCTGGGGCCATGGGGTGCAGTTCGCGGGCGCGGGCGGCGTTCTGGGCGGCGGCCTGGTAGGATCCCGAACGGAGCTGAGCTTTCGCGAGCGCGGCCAGTCCTTCGGGATCGTTCGGGTTGAGTTCGACGGACCGCTCGGTCGCCTGTAGCGCGTCGGCATAGTTGCCGGCGACGGCGAGGCCATAGCCGAGAGCGCGATAGCCGAGCGCCAGATCCGGCGCGAGGCCGATCGAGCGCCGGGCCCGTTCGATCGCTCCGGCGACGTCGCCGCCGCCTCCCAGGACCTTTTGCTGGATCAGGTTGAGGGCGAGATAGGCATGCGCTTCGGCGTAATCCGGATCGAGCGCCAGGGCCTGTTGCAGCAGGTCCTGCGAGGCGGTCAGCGCGGCCGCGTCGGAATGCCCCTTCGCATGGATGCCCCGTGCCCGGACCACGAGATCATAGGCTCTCAGATCCTTCGTGGGCTTGCGTTCGACCGAAGCCGCTTCCGATCGGCGAAGATAGGGAACGAGCGAAGCGACGATCTCGGCCGAGAGCTCGGATTGCACGGCGAAGACGTCGGTGACCTCGCGGTCGTAGGTCTTGGCCCAGATATGGGTCCCCGTCTCGGTGTCGACCAGTTGCGCCGCGATGCGCAGTTGCTCTCCCTGCCGCCGCGCGCTGCCCTCAACGACGTAGCGCGCATGCAGGATCCGGCCGATGGTGCGGACGTCCATGGCCTGGCCGCGCAGGGCGAAGGTCGAGTTGCGCGCCACCACGGCGAGTTCGGGATAGCGCGAGAGCTCGGTGATGAGGTCCTCGCTCAATCCATCCGCGAGCTGGGAATGGGAGGGATCGGCGCCCATCCCGTTGAAGGGCATCACCGCGACGAAGGGGCGGGCGTCGGATGAAGCGTCGCGGACGAGCGGCAAGTCGGCGATCCAGCGCGATCCGGCCTCCAGTCCGCCCATCGCTCCCGCCGAGCCGGCCAGGACGAGCGCGAGACCAAGGGCGGTCAGAGCCGGGTGGGAGACGACGGCGCGCGGCCAGCGCCAGCGCGGGGCAGGTCGTTCCGCCGGCGGCGGAACGAGTTCATAGACGACGATATCGGTCGGCATGTTCTTCGCCGCCCTTCGCCCGAGCGAGCGGAAGGCGCGCTCGCTCGTCTGCTCCACGCTGCGCCGGACGATGTCGCTGACATAGATGGCGCCGGGCCTAGCCATCGCTTCCAGCCGGGCCGCCACGTTGACGCCGTCGCCGTAGGTGTCGCCGTTCTCCTCGATGACGTCGCCGAGATTGATGCCGATGCGCAGTTCGAACCGGTGCACCGCAAGGGCCGTCTGGATCGCTTCCGCCGCTTCCAGCGCCGCATGGGCGCTGGTGAAGGAGGCCAGGAAGCCATCGCCGATCTGCTTGAAGATCCGGCCTTCGTTGCCGTGCACGGCGGGCGCGACGATCTCGTCGAACATCGAACGGAGTTCGCGATAGGTCGCCGTCTCGTCCTCGGCCATCATCCGGCTGTAGCCGACGACGTCGCCGGCCATGATCGCGGCGAGCCTGCGCTTCATGTTCGTGCCTCCGTCAGGGTTGGACATGGAAGCCTCCTAAGCCGGCAGCACGACGGCTGCCCGCAGACCCGGGGACGCGAGACCGGGAGCTCGCGGCGCCAGCACGACATCGCCCCCGTGCTGGCGGGCGATGGCGCGGGCGATCGACAGGCCGAGACCGACGCCGCCGGTCTCGCGCGAGCGCGAGTGCTCCAGGCGGAAGAAGGGGGCGAACACATCCTCGACATTGTCGAGCGGAATCCCCGGACCCGCGTCCTCGACCAGGATCTCCACGGTCGAGGCACCGGCGGCCAGCCGCACGTCGGCATGTCCGGCGTAGCGCACCGCGTTCTCGACGAGGTTGCGGATCGTGCGCCTCAGCCCGTCCGGCCGGCAGCGGTAGGTTATGCGCGGGCCCGTGTGGAACGTGACGGAGTGACCGATCTCGGCGAGATCGTCGCAAATGCTCTCGACAAGGGCCGACAGGTCGATCGTGCGGGTCGGCTCGCCGTTGGCATCCTGCCGCGCCAGCGACAATGTCGCCTCGGTCATCGACTGCATCTCGTCGATGGTAGAGAGCATCCGCTCCTGAAGATCCCGGTCCTCGACCAGTTCCGCGCGCAGGCGCAAGGTCGTCAGGGGGGTGCGGAGATCATGGCCGATCGCGGCCAGCATCCGCGTCCGGTCCTCCACGAAGCGGTGCAGCCGTTCCTGCATCTGGTTGAAGGCCTCCGCCGTACGCCGGATGTCGTCGGGGCCGCAGGCATGGAGCGGAGCCACCGCTTCGCCACGCCCGAGCGTCTCCGCCGCCTTGGTGAGCTGGCGCAGGGGACGCGCGATGCTCTGCACCGTCAGCACCCCGACCAGCGACACGAGCACAGCGGTCACGGCGAGCGAGAGCGGAAGATGCGTCGCCCAGATCGAAGGCATGTAGTTCTTATAGAAAGCGACGTTCAGCGCCCGCCCGTCGCTCAGCGGCACGATGATCCCGGCACCGTTGCCCGACGCGAAGTCGAGATAGCTCGCGCGGGTGGGAAGGTCCGTCCGGTTCGCCGGCGGCGCGCCCCAGGCGACCCCTTCGGCAAAGGCCGCGGCGGTCGTGCCTTTGGGCACCGGCTCGGGGGCGGGCGGGGCGCCGGCCGAGGCCCGCTCGCCGGTGCCGTTGAGAAGCGAGCGCAAGGGCACCTGGAACCGCTCGAACGCCTCCTGCACAAAGGGCCGGAGATCGGTCTCGGGCGCCGCCGAGATCCAGAAGCGCGTATAGTCCGTGCTGTTGACGCGCGCGATCTCCGTTCGGAGATCGGCGGGGACGGTCTCGATCAGGCGTGCCACGGCGGCGGCGCGGCTGCTGAGCTCGCTCCGGGCCGCGATGCGCAGATCCGCCCGGAACTGGTCCCAGGACAGGCACATCCCGATGCTTTGGGCGATGAACAGGGCGGCCAGCATGGAGACGAGGAGCTGGATCGTCAGACTCTTGTCCCACCAGGTCAGGAGGCGTTTCACGGGGCGGAGACCTCCGGCATGAAGCTGTAGCCGCCGCCCCGATGCGTCTGGATGATGGAGGGGTTCTTCGGATCGGCCTCGACCTTGCGACGCAGCCGGCTGATCTGGTTGTCGATGGAGCGGTCGAACGGATCGGCCTCGCGGCCGACGGTCAGGTCGAGGAGCTGGTCGCGACTGAGAACGAGCCCGGGGCGCTCGACGAAGACCTTGAGGAGGCGGAACTCGGCGGTGGAAAGCGGCACGCCGACCCCGTCGTCGCCTTGAAGCTCGCGCCGGCCGAAATCGAGAATCCAGCGGTCGAAGCGGATCGTCCCGCTCTTGCGGAGGTCGGCCGGCTGCGGCGGCAGGCTGTTGACCCGGCGCAGAACCGCCTTGATGCGCGCCAGCAGCTCGCGCGACGAGAAGGGTTTGACGAGGTAGTCGTCGGCCCCGAGTTCGAGGCCGATGACGCGGTCGGTCTCCTCCGCGCGGGCCGTCAGGAAGATGATCGGAATGCCGGCGCCCGTCCGCGAGCCGCTCCGCAGCTCGCGGCAGAGGGTGAGGCCGTCCTCGCCGGGCATCATGATGTCGAGGACGATGAGGTCCGGCGCGCCGCGCTCGAGCAGCCGGCGCAAGGCCGCGCCGCCGTCGACGGTGCTGACGCGGTAGCCCTGCTGCTGGAGGTACTTGCCGACGAGGTCGCGGATATCGCGGTGATCGTCGACGACGGCGATATGGGGCACGCTCTCCATCGATGGTCTCCAGCGCTGGACACTCATCTTCATACGGCAGGAGCGTGCGCGGCGCTTCCACGAAAGTGTATCGGCCTGTGCCAGGATCCCGGCGCGAGAGGGCTTCGACCCCGCGACCTGATACAATTTCGTACATTCATCGACATCGCCGGGACGAGATCGCGACAGTCGCCGGTTAGCGTGAGCCTCGAGGACAAGCAGGGAAACGCCGGACGGGGCCGCGGACGATCCGTTACATCAAGAAGAGGGAGCGATCACGGTCCCTTCCGTTCGCGCCCTCGCGAAGCGCAGGACCGACCCTCCCGACTGTCCCCTCATGGATGCCTGTCCGCCGGCCGTCTTCCCGCACCGGCAGGCGCGCATCCAATCCCGCGCGGAAGGTCGGCGGCGAAGCCACGGCCATCCATCCGCATCGAAGGAAAGGCACCGAAATGACCGAGCATTGGACCACGAAGGACATGCCCTCGCAGCGCGGCCGCACGGCGGTCGTGACCGGGACCGGCGGCCTCGGCTTCGAGACCGCGCTGGAGCTCGCGCGGTCCGGCGCCGAGGTGATCGTCGCCGGGCGCAGCGCGGCGAAGGGCGCCGAGGCCGTCGCGAGGATCAGGCGGGACGCGCCGGGAGCGTCGGTGGCCTTCGAAGCGCTCGACCTCGCCGATCTCGCCTCGGTTGCCGCCTTCGGCCGTCGCTTGGCGACGAGCCGGGATGGCGTCGATATCCTGATCAACAATGCAGGGGTCATGACGCCGCCCCGGCGGCGAACCACCGCCGATGGGTTCGAGCTGCAACTCGGCACCAACTATCTCGGCCACTTCGCCCTGACGGCCCAGCTCCTGCCGCTGCTGCGGCGCGGACCCGATGCCCGCGTCGTCACCGTCTCCAGCGTCGCCGCCCGCAGTGGACGCATCGACTTCGACGACCTTCAGGCCGAACATGGCTACAGGCCGATGCCCGTCTACGCGCAGTCGAAGCTCGCCTGTCTGATGTTCGCCTTCGAACTCCAGCGCCGCAGCGATGCAGCCGGATGGGGCATCACCAGCCTCGCCGCCCATCCCGGGGTCTCGCGAACCGATCTCCTGCACAACGCGCCGGGCCGTTTCAGCCCGATGGGCATCGTGCGCTCCCTCGGCTGGTTCCTGTTCCAGCCGGCGGCACAAGGCGCGTTGCCGACGCTGCTGGCGGCCACATCTCCCGACGTGCGGGGTGGCGGCTATTACGGACCCGACAAGCTCGCCGAGACGCGCGGCTTCCCGACGCGAGCGAAGCCACCCGCCGCCTCGCTGGACATCCATGCCGCCAAGCGGCTCTGGGACGTCTCGGAGGACCTCGTCGGCCTCGGATTCGGTGGACCCGAACTCATGGCCGCCGATGGTTCCTCAGCCGTCACGAGCAGGGCAGGTTAGGCATATGGAACGTCATCTTCCGCCGTGCTGCGAATCCGACCGAGGCGAACCCGGCTGCATGAACCCCCGGCAGTCGGCGCCGCACTCGGCGTCTTGCGGTCGCTGGAGTTCGCTTCATCGACGCGGCATCGATCGAACTTTCCCGTCCAGGGCCTGTGCAAGATCCTCGGCGCCAGATCGATCCGCCCGAGGCGTTGGCGGCGGCGCCGCCTGCGATCGTCCGCACAAGGAATTCGCCCTATCGGCGCTGCGCCATCGCCATGCGGCGGGGTGGATAGCGATCTCTTCAGGATTCGCCGCCTTCGGCTGCCCGTCAATTTAAGGCGAGTCGCAATCTCGCAGACTTCGCTCCACCCTCACGCCGCCAGAAGTTCGCCGACCATGCGGGCGGTGCGGGGTGCCAGGGTCAGGCCGATATGCCCGTGTCCGAATGCGAAGATGACATCCTTGCCGCCCTTCGACGGTCGTATCACCGGCACCGAATCCGGCATGGACGGACGGAACCCGAGCCAGGTGCGGCTCGGCGTTCCGAGCCACGGGAAAGTCCGCCGGGCGTTCGCCAGCAGGACATCGAGACGGCGCGGGTTCGAGGGCGCGGCGAGGCCGCCGAGCTCGACGGTTCCGGCGATCCGCAAGCGGCCCTTCATGGGACAGAAGTAGAAGCCGTATTCGGTGGGACAGACCGGGCGCTCGACGGGCGGGCGGTCCATGTCGAATTCGAGATGGTAGCCGCGTTCCGTATCGAGGCGGACGGGATCGTCCACCTGCCGCGCGAACCGGGCCGAATGCGCCCCGGCGGCGACGACCACGGTCTTGGCGCGGATGTCGAAGGGCGCCGCCGTGATCCTGACGAAGCCGGCCTCGCGCGTGATCGCCGTCGCCGAAGCCTGGCAGATCGGGACGCCGCTTCGCCGCACCGAGGCGGCGAGGAGGTCCATCGTCTGGCCAGGGTCCGCGAGGTTGATGGCCTTGGGAAACAGGACGCCGCCGCCTTCGCTCGCGGGAAGGTTCGGCTCGAGCCGCCCGATCTCGTCCGGCGAAAGCAGCTCCTGCGCGATCCCATGGTCGCGGCGGAAGGCGGCGACCCGCTTGGCGGCTTCGAAGGCCTTCGGGGTCGAGTAGAGATAGAGGCAGCCCTTGCCGCTCAGGAGGTGAGAGCCGCCGATTTCGCTGGCCAGTTCCGTCCATTCGGCGGATGCGTCGGAGAGCAGGTTCGCGATCCGGCGAGTATTGTCCCGGTAGCGATGGGGAAGGGCCTCGTAGGCGAACCGGATCAGCCATGGAAACAGGGTGGGGAGCGCGGCTTTGCGGATCGACAGGGGGCTGTTCGCGTCGAGAAGCAGGGAGCCGATGTTCCGGAGGATCGCGGGAGTGCCGACCGGGATGATGGCATAGTCGGCGACCGTGCCGGCATTGCCGTAGGAGGCCCCCGATCCTGGCTGGTTCGGCTCGATCAGAACCACCTCGTGCCCGTCGGCGCGGAGCCGCAAGGCGGTCGTCAGTCCGATCACGCCACCTCCGATGATCGCGATTTCGGTCGAGACATGTTCCATCGGGTCAATCTTGCCTGTCGGAGATCACCGCCCCTTCGGCGGCGTGACGGACAGGCGCGAAGCCCGCCAGCGTCGGGCGCCCCGCCTAAGCGTCGGAGGGATGTCGGGGCGTTCAGGCGCTCGCTGCGTAGCGGGAGACGTAGGCGATGGTGCGCGGCTCGCGCGGCGACCCCAGCACCTGATGGGGCGGACCCTGCTCGATGATGCGACCGCCATCGATGAAGACGACCCAATCGGAGACTTCCCTGGCGAATGGCAGCTCGTGCGTGACGAGCACCATGGTCATGCCGTCGGCGGCGAGCTCGCGCATGACGCGCAGGACCTCGCCGGTGGATTCCGGGTCGAGCGCGGAGGTCGGCTCGTCGAACAGGAGGACCGAGGGCCCGAGGGCGAGGGCCCGCGCGATGGCGACGCGCTGCTGCTCGCCACCCGACATCTGCTCGGGATATGCCATCGCCCGTTTCGCGAGCCCGACCCGCGTCAGGAGGCGGACGGCGCGCTCGACCGCCTGTTCCTCTTCGATGCCGGCGGCCTGGATCTGCGCCAGAATGACGTTCTCGATCGCCGTCAGATGCGGGAAGAGGTTGAAGCGCTGGAACACCATGCCGACGCGCTGCCGGAGTTTCGGAAGATCCGTGCAGGCGACGCCGTTGCCGGAAAAGATGACGTCGTCCCCGATCGCGATCATCCCCTGGTCCGGGCGCTCCAGCAGGTTCACGCATCGCATCAGCGTGGTCTTGCCGCCGCCGCTCTGGCCGATGATGCTGACGATCCGTCCGGCGGGAACCTCCAGATCGACATCGTCGAGGACGATCCGCCCATCGAAGGATTTGCGCAGACCGGCGATCCTGATGGCGGGGCTGCGGGAAGCCCGACCATCGGCGGATAAGCATTGATCTTCCATGAGAAGCACCTCGGTCAGCTCCCTTGAGCCAGAAGGGCGGACGCCAGCTTGAGCCTGCGCCGGCGCCCGACCGACAGCGGGACGCCGGCCTGGATCCTGCGCTCGAGAAGCAGGAGTCCCTGGGATACCGGGTAGCAGATGGCGAAGTAGACGACCGAGATCACCAGATACACTTCGAGCGACCGAAAGGTTTCCGAGGCGATGAGGTGGGCCTGCGTCATGAGTTCGGCGGCCGAGATCGTCACCAGAAGCGATGTCGACTTGATGAGGTCGACGAACATCGTGTTGGTGCCGGGCAGAACCAGGCGGACGGCTTGCGGCAACGTGACGTGGAAGAAGGTCTTGCCGCGCTTGAGGCCCAGCGCTTGCGAGGCCTCCAACTGTCCGCGATGGACGCCGGAGATCGCCGCCCGGAAGATCTCGGAGAGATAGGCCGCATAGAAAACGACGAGGCTGAGGACCCCGGCCTCGAAGACCGGCAGCCGCACACCCACCGACGGAAGGCCGAAATAGGTGAGAAAGATGATGGCGAGAAGCGGGACGTTCTTGAAGATCTCGGTATAGCAGGCCGCGACGAAGCGGATGCCGCGCACGCTGTTGAGCCGCATCAGGGCGACGATCAGTCCGAGGACGGTCGCGCCGAGGAAGCTCGCCAGAGTATAGGCCAGGGTCTGAAGCAGACCCCAGCCGATATTGCTCGCATAGTCGCCCCAGGACACCTGGAACGCATCGGTCAAACCAGAGAACCAGTTCACGGGACGACTCCGCTCTTACTTCCCGATTGACGGAAGAGCCCAGTCGGAGGGACGATCGACACCTCGCCGCTGCGCCGTCATCTCCGGCGACGGGGTGAGGAACTGAGCGGGATCGCCGCCCCACCTCTTGACGAGCGCGGCCAGGGAGCCGTCCGCGTACATCGCGTCGATTTCCTTGCTAATCGCCTTCTCGAGATTGACCGACTGCTTGGGCAGGTAGAAGCCCGTCATGTAGGGCTGGAAGTATTTGTAGTCGGGGTGCTTGGCGACCTCTTCGGCGGCGGGCGGCTTCAGGTATGCGATGCGCACCTTCATGTCCGGGCGCTGCTGCTGCTGATAAGTGATCAGCAGCGGGTCGAGGAAGCCCGTGTCCAGGCGGCCCGACGCGAGATCGGAGAACACGCTGTCGGCGGCCGGATAGACATGGGGCGACGCTCCGGGGACCTGAGCGATCGACTTCGCCCAGACATAACCCGTCACGGTCCCGAGGCTCTTGCCTTCCAGGCTCGACACGTCGGGGAAGGTCGCCTCGCCATGCACGGCCATGGCCGGCGGCGAGTAGTAGGGCGGATCGGTGAACAGGCCGACCTTCTGCCGCGCATCCGACCAGGCAATGCCGCCGATCGTGATGTCGGCACGCCCGGACTGCACCGAGCCCAACATGCCGGCGAAGTCGGTCACGTTGACCTCGATCTTCAGGCCGAGCTTCGCAGCGACGGCGGCCAGGATGTCGCTGTCCAACCCGACGAGCTTGCCGTTATCGACCGCCGTGTAAGGCATATACGGCTGCACGGTGACCAGGAGGGTGCCCGGCTTCAGCACTTCGAGCTCCTGCGCCGCGGCCTTGTCGAGCGAGCCGGAAACCAGCGCGCCGAAGCCGATCGCCAGCGCGGTGGTCAGCGCCAGGGACATCCCGAGGAATCTGCGTTTCATGAACTGCGGCCCCTTTGATATATTGTGATATATTGACGATATTCCAGTATGAGCAGATGTCAAGCAGCTCTGTG
The DNA here is from genome assembly GCF_014642635.1 of Aureimonas endophytica. Classification (GTDB taxonomy): domain Bacteria; phylum Pseudomonadota; class Alphaproteobacteria; order Rhizobiales; family Rhizobiaceae; genus Plantimonas; species Plantimonas endophytica. The sequence goes on along the minus strand of NZ_BMIQ01000003.1, from coordinate 504,650 downwards.
ATCGCTCGTTTTTTGAACAGACGAGCTGGAAAGCAGGGCAGCGGATGAGACGGGATTGGGTGAAATGCTGGATTTGTTGGCGATCGGGGTGGAGGAGCCCGAAGGCGATCAGACATTGGCCGAGCGCACCTATGTGCGGTTGCGCGAATCGATCATCAACACGGAACTGCCGCCTGGCACGCTGCTGAAGGAAGGCGAGCTGATGGAGCGGCTCGACGTCGGGCGCACCCCTGTCCGCGAGGCGCTTCAGCGCCTGCAGCGCGACGGCTTCGTGTTCGTCAGCGCGCGTCGGGGCACGTTCGTCAGCCGGATCAATATGCACGACCTGACGGCCGTCTACGAGGCGCGGGCGAAGATCGAGTCCTGGGCGACGAGGCTGGCGGCCGAACGCCTGAGGGAACCCGAGCGCGAAGAGGCTCAGCGCCTGATCGCCAAGCTGAGGAACGTGACAGGACCGCTAGACCTCAAGGATACGCTGGCGCTGGATCGCCAGGTCCATCGCTTCATCTACCGGGCGGCGAAGAACCCCTATCTCTTCGAGACGCTTGAGCACTATCACAATCTGTCCCTGCGGATTCTCCATGTGACCGTGAGGACCTTCCCCAGCCTCCTGTCCAGCCTTGGCCACGTTCTGATCGAGCAGATTCAAATGCTCGAAGCCGTCTGCGCCGGTGATGCCGACGAGGCGGAACGCATCGCGTTGGACCATGTGCAGCGGTTCGAGGTGGAGGTCAGGAAGGTCATCTGACAACCGGAGATGCGTTCTTCCATCCCCGCCTTCGGGGAGCACCCACCAAGCGTGAGATGGCAGTCGAAGACGGTGCGCCGAAGGTAGGATTTTTCCACGATGACCGGCGCTGAAATTGCTGGTGATTGCGCGCTGGCCTTTGAGACAGTCGATCGTCCCGTTCCCAAGCGGCGCGACCTCGGATCGTGGGAGGCGTCGGTGCTGTGGAGTTCGTTCTCCGCGCGCGCTACTGGTGCCGCTTGCCGGTTTCGGGGCAAGCCTCACGGCTTGTCGCTTCGTCGGGCGGCGCGCGTCGTCCGGGCTGCGACAGGCCTCGATCCCGTCCGCCTTCTTCGGAGACCTCAGTCCATGGCGCCGACTCTCGCCCAGCTCCGTGCCGTCGACGCGCTGGCCCGCACCGGCCAGTTCTCGCGTGCCGCGCGCGAGATCGGGGTCAGCCAACCGACCGTCTCCGCCCAGGTCCAGGCCTTCGAATCCGCCTCGCCCTTCCGCATCTTCCATCGCGACGGCCATTCGATCCGCGTCGCGCCGGAGGCCGAATCGCTCGTCGCCAAGATCCGCATCGCGCTCGCCTGCCTGGACGAGATCGAGCGCGACATGCGCGGCGAGGGCGGCGCGGCGGCGCGGCGTCTGTCGCTCGGCTTCAGCGCGCATCGGCTGATCATGCCGATCCTCTCCGCCTTCGTCCGCCGTCATGGCGAGATCCGGGTCGTCACGCGGGGCGGCCCCTCGGCCGAGCTGATCGAAGCGGTGCTGAAGGGCGATCTCGATCTGGCGGCGATCTCGCGCCCGGCGCCCGATCCGCGCCTCGTCTGTTTCGAACTCGCCCGCTGCCGGATCGTCGTCTACGGCCAGAAGGGCCATGCGGCGCTCGCCTCCGGCGCGATCCGCATCGCCGATCTCGACGGGCAGAAAATGGTGCTCTGGAACCGGCTGTCAGGCACCCGGTCCCTCCTCGATCGGCTGGCGGAGGCGGCGGGGATCGTGCTCGACCCGGTCATGGAGGTCGCGACGCTCGATGTCGCCTATGCGGCGGCGGCCGTCGGCATCGGCCTCGCCATCGCCGTCGAGGGCGAGGTCGAGGCCGACGAGCATATCGATGTCGCCGTCCTGGAGGATGCCGGCTCCGATATCGGGCATTACCTCGTGACGCTGCCCGAATATGTCCGCCACGCCGCCGTTGCCGCCTTTCTAGCGCTCGCCGCCGAGGGCGTCGTGGGACCGGCGCCCGCGCGCTTCTGATCGCTCTATCGAGACGCATGACGAATTATAGGTATCTCCTATAATTTATGAAAAGTCATAGAACTGTCATGAGGTCCGGTTAAGAAAGGGCAACAGCCGCGAGCGGCGGCTCTGCTTCACTGAACCGAGACGGCCGATGGCCCATTCCTATGATCTCGCCATCGTCGGCGCCGGCATCGTCGGCCTCGGCATGGCTCTCGCGGCCACCCGGCGAGGCCTCAGCGTTGTCGTCGCCGATCGCGCCCCGGCCGCCTTCGGGGCGTCCATCCGCAATTTCGGCTTCGTCACCGTCACCGGCCAGAAGGCAGGGGCCCATTGGGCGCGCGCCCGCCGCAGCCGGGATGTCTGGGCCGAGGTCGCGCCGCTGGCCGGCATCGCGGTGTTGCAGCGCGGTCTCGTCATGCCGGCCTATCGCGCCGAGGCCTTTTGCGTTCTCGACGCCTTCCTGCGCACCGAGATGGGCGCCGACTGCCGGCGGATCGAGCCGGACGAGGCGGCGGAACGCCTGCCGGCGCTGCGCCGCGCCGGTCTGCGCGGCGCCCTCCACAGCCCGCACGAATTGCGGGTCGAATCCCGCGAGGCCCTGCCCAAGCTCGCCGCCTTGCTCGCCGAGGCCCATGGCGTCGCCTTCCATTGGAACACGGCCGTCCACGCCGTTCGGCCGGAGGGTCTTGCGACCTCTGGCGGCCTCATCCGGGCGGACAGGGTGGTCGTCTGCCCCGGCGACGACCTTTCGACCCTTTATCCCGACGTCATCCGGGCGGCGGCGCTCCGCATCTGCACGCTTCAGATGCTGCGCGTCGCCCCGGCCGCGCCGGTGCGGCTCGACGCGGCCGTGATGTCCGATCTGTCCTTCGCCCGCTACGAGGGCTTCGCCGACCTCGCCGAGGCCGTCCCGCTCGTCCGGCGGCTCGATCAGGAGGCTGCGGAGGCGCGGGCGGCGGGCGTTCACCTCATCGCCGTCCAGTCGGCGGACGGCTCGCTCGTCGTCGGCGACAGCCATGTCTATGGCGACCGGCCCGACCCCTTCGCCAGCGAGCGCGTCGACGCGCTGATCCTCGACGAACTCGACGCCGTGCTCGACCTGCCGGGGCGGCAGGTCCGCGAGCGCTGGACGGGCACCTATGCCTCGGCGAGCGACCGCACGGTGCTGGTCGAGGCGCCCGAGCCGAAGGTGCGCCTCGCGATGGTGACGGGCGGCACCGGGGCTTCGACGGGCTTCGCGCTCGGCGAGGAAGTGGTGGGCGAGCTTTTCGGCCTCGCGCCGCAGGATTTCCGCATGCAGGAGATGGCGCGATGAGCGAGGTGAGGGCGGTCGTCTTCGACTGGGCGGGGACGGTAATCGATTTCGGCTCGCGCGCGCCGATGGGCGTCTTCGTGGAAGCCTTCGCGCGCTTCGGCGTAGAGGTTTCCGTCGCCGAGGCGCGCGGCCCGATGGGCCGGCCGAAATGGGACCATATCGCCGCGATGCTGGCCGAGCCGCGCATCGCGGCGGCCTGGCGGGCGGCGCAGGGCGCGGCGCCCGACAAGGCGGCCGTCGATCGGATCTACGAGATCTTCGTGCCGATGAACGAGGCGGTCGTCGCCGATTACGCGACTCTCGTGGCCGGCGCGGCCGAGGCCGTGGCGGTCCTTCGCGAACGCGGCTGCCGCATCGGCTCCACCACCGGCTACACGCGCTCGATCATGGCCCGCCTTCTGCCGCTCGCCGCGGCGCAGGGCTTCTCGCCGGACAATCTCGTCTGCGCCGGCGATCTCGCCGAAGGGCGGCCGAGCCCGATGAACATGTATCGCACCTTTCTCGATCTCGGCGTCTGGCCGGCGGCGCGGGTTGTCAAGGTGGACGATACGGGCGTCGGCATCGAGGAGGGCGTCCATGCCGGCTGCTGGACGATCGGCGTCGCGCTCAGCGGCAACGAGGCCGGCCTCGCGCCGGACGAATTGGCCGCGCTGCCGGAGGGTGAGCGGCAGGCGCTGCGCGAGCGCGCCGGCACGGCTCTTCGCCGCCACGGCGCGCATCTCGTGATCGACACCGTCGCTGACCTTCTGCCCGCCATCGACGCGATCGAGGCGCGGATCGCGCGCGGCGAGCGTCCCTGACACCTCTTCCTTCTTCCGGCCCGAAGGCTTGGGCGGATCGTTTCGAAAGGACCTATCCATGACGATGTCAAGGCTTCTTCGGCCGGCGGTGGATCGCCGCGGCTTCCTCGCCGGCGCCGGCACGCTCGGCCTCGCCGCAGCCTTCGGACTCGCTCGTCCCGGTGCTCTGTCCGCCTTCGCGGCGGAAGGCGACTGGGCGGCGCCCGTCGATCTTGCCAAGGCGAAGGTGCAGGCGGCGGAATTCACGTCCTACGGCATGCCGGATTCCTGGGCGAACTATGGCGAGGTCCTCCAGAAGATGGCCGCCGCCAACGGCTTCCAGCTCACCCATGTCGATACGGACATGAGCTCGCTGGAGGAGATCACGAAGTTCGACGCCGAGAAGAACAATCCGGTGGCGATCTCGGCCGATATCGGCATCCTCTTCGGACCGGTCGCCGACGCGCGCGGCGTGGTGCCGCCCTACATGCCGCCGCGCGCCCGGAAGCTGCCCGCCGGCCTTCGGGGCAAGGACGGCGGCTGGGTCGCGACCTATACGGGCGTGCCGGCCTTCGTGGTCAACACCGATGTGGTCAAGAACGTGCCGCGATCCTGGGCCGACCTCGCCAAGCCCGAATACAAGGGCCTCATCGGCTCGATCGATGCCGGCGGCATGAGCGGCACCGATCTCGCGATCTTCATCGCCTGGGCCTATGCGCATGGCGGCAGCGAGACGGATCTGAAACCCGGCGCCGACTTCGCCCGGTCGATGCTGCCGCAGTTCTCGACCGCCGCCAAGAACGCCCAGACGCTGGAGCGCGGCGAGGTGCCGATCCAGCTCAAATACGACTTCAACTGCCTTGCCGCCGCCGCGCAGGTGAAGGCCAAGGGCGTGAAGGCCGAGGTGGTGATCCCGAAGGATTCGATCTACGCGCCCTCCGCGCTGATGATCAACCGCTACAACACGGCCAAGATGGACGCCGCCAAGCTCCTCCTCGACTTCGTCCTCTCCGACGAGGCGCAGATCGCCTTCGCCAAGTTCGGCGCCCGCCCGATCCGCTGGGTGCTCGGCGATCTCGACCTGCCGGCCGAGGCGAAGGCCGGCTGGCTGCCCGACACGCAATACGCGGGCGTCCACGTCATCAAGAACTGGGCCGATCTCGACGTCGCCGCCATCGCCGGCGTCTGGCAGGAACAGGTCGCGGGAGGCTGAGACCATGGGCGCCGGCAACCCGACACCCGCCCCGTCCGCGGGGGCGGCCCGCCCTTCGCGTCTGGCGCGGCTTCTCGGCGACTGGTTGCCGGCGCTGCCCCTCATCCTCGTCGCCGGAGCGCTCCTGCTGACGCCCTGCCTCGTGATGCTGCGGGCCAGTTTCGCCACCGCCACCGGATCGGGCTTCACGCTCGCCAACTGGATCGGCGTCTTCGGCTCGCGCAGCGCGCAGACCGCGATCGGCGACAGCCTGCTTCTCGCCTTCGCCGTGGCGACGATCGCGCTCGTCGTCGGCGCGCCGCTCGCCTGGGTTCTGTCGCGCATGGCGCGCGGCAGCCGTTCCCTCTATCTCGGCCTTCTCAACGTCGCCGCCAATTTCAGCGGCATCGGCATCGGCTTCGCCTTCGTCGCCGCTCTCGGCACCTATGGCATGGTGACGCTGATGCTCCGCTCGACCGGGCTCGATCTCGCGCCGCCTCCGGCCAATTCCTTCTGGGGCCTCGTCATCGCCTACGAGTATACGAACGTTCCGATGTTCGTGCTCTTCTCGCTGCCCGCGATGAGCCTCCTGCGCGAGGAATGGTGGGAGGCGGCCAAGTGCTGCTCTGCGAGCCGGGCGCAATTCTGGTGGCATATCGGCTGGCCGGTGCTGCGCCCGTTCCTGCTCGCCTCCTGGCTGCTGATCTTCACCTGGTCTGTCGGCATGTACGGCACGCCCGTCGCGCTGATGGGGGAATCGCCGAACGCCTATCCGCTGATCACCATCGACATGAGCCGCACGCTTCAGGGTTCGCTCTTCGGCAGCCAGCGCATGCCGGTCATGGCGGTGATCCTGATGGTCTTCGCCATCGTCAGTCTTCTCCTGTTCCGCCTTCTCACCCGGCGAGGTCTGAAATGGCTGACGTGACCCTTTCCGCCGGCGCCGCGCCGAGCCGGACCGGACGGGTGCGCCGCGTGGAAGGTCCGGTACGGGCCGGCTGGAGCGCGATGCCCCTTCTCGTCCTCGCCGCGCTCTACGTCCTCCTGCCGCTGGTGGCGGTCGGGCTCTACAGCCTCGCGACGCGCTGGACGACGGATGTCCTGCCCGCCGGCTATACGCTCGAACACTGGATCGGCGGCTTTGCCGACGCGCGATTCCGAGGCGTGCTCTGGCGCTCCCTCGGGCTCGCGGTGGCGGTCGCCGTCATCGACATCCTCCTCGTCGCTCCCGCCGTCTACTGGCAGCGCGTGCGCAACCCGGCGATCCGACCTGTTCTGGAAACGCTGGCCGCCATCCCCTTCGCCATGCCGCTTCTCGTCATCGCCTTCGGCCTTCTGCGGGCCACTGGCGACTATCTACCCATGGTGCAGGGCTCGCTCGGCCTGCTCGTCGCCGCCCACGTCGCGGTCGCCTTCTCCTTCGTCTACTGGTCCGTCGACGGCGCGATGGCGGCGGCGAAGGTGGAAGAGCTCGCCGAGGCGGCCCGCACCTGCGGCGCCACCACCGGGCAGATCCTGCGGCGGGTGATCCTGCCGAATATCGGGCCGGGCCTTGCCAGCGGCGCCATCCTCGCCTTCGCCGTCTCGTTCAACGAGATCGCCATCGTCCAGGTCACGACGGGCAGCCGGTTCGAGACCGTCCAGCTCTATCTCCTCAACATGCTGAAGAGCGCGGACGCCGATTTCAACGTCCTCGCCGTCATGACCATGATTAATTTCGCGGTGACGCTCGCCCTGTCGATCGCCGTCGTCTACGCCAATGCCGGCCGGAGCGCGTCTCCGCCCGCCGGCCCGGCCCGGGGAGGCAAGCCGTGAGCGCCACGATCGATATCGAAGCTCTCGGCAAGAGCTATGACGGCAAGCCGGCGCTCGAAATGGTCGACCTGTCGATCCGGGCCGGCGAGATGATCGCGCTGCTCGGCGCCTCGGGCTGCGGCAAGACCACGCTTCTGCGCTGCATCGCCGGCCTGGCCCTGCCGGATCGGGGCCGCATCCTGTTCGGGGGCCGCGACGTCACGCATATGCCGACGCAGAAACGGCCGATCGGCATGGTGTTCCAAGCCTATGCTCTCTTTCCGAACATGACGGTGGCGGAGAATATCGGCTTCCCGCTGAAGGTGAGGGGCGTCGCGCCGGCGAAGATCCATGCCCGCGCCGAGGAATTGATCGCCCTGGTCGGCCTGTCCGAGCGGGCCGGTCATTATCCGAACCAGTTGTCCGGCGGCCAGCAGCAGCGCACCGCGCTGGCCCGTGCGCTCGCCGCCGATCCCGAGGTCCTCCTTCTCGACGAGCCGCTTTCGGCGCTCGACGCCGTGGTGCGCGATCATCTGCGCGACGAGATCCGCCGCATCCAGCAGCGGGTGGGCACGACGGCGATCATCGTCACGCACGACCAGTCGGAAGCCCTCGCCATGGCCGATCGCGTCGCCGTGATGCGGGCGGGGCGGATCGAGGAGGTGGCGAGCCCCGCCGCGCTCTACGACCGGCCGGCCAGCGCCTTCACGGCCGGCTTCATCGGTGGGCGCAACCGGCTGGACCTGCCGGTGCGAAACGGGCGCGCCCGGATCGGCGCGATCGAGTTTCCGGTCGCGGCGACGGTGTCGCGCGTCGGGATCTTCGTGCGGGCGGAGGATGTCCACCGCAGGGCCGAAGGCGGCGGCGAGCCGGCCGAGATCGAGGCGCGGCTCTTCCAGGGGCAGACGACGCGCTTCTACCTCACGCTCCACGGCGAAGAGGGACCGCTGCGCCTGCGCGTCGACTGGCCGAGCCGCGAGACGGCCGGTCTCGCACCCGGCGACCGCGTCCATGTGGCGATCGAACCCGGCGACGCGCATGTCTTCCCGCTCTGAGACCAAGGCCGATCCCGGCGGCGGCTTCGACATCCTCTTCGTCACCGCCGACCAGTGGCGCGCCGACCACGGTCCGGGCCGCGCGCCGGTGGCGCTGCCGAATGTCGAGGCGCTGGCGCGGGACGGCGTCATCTTCGAGAACCACTTCACGCAGGCCTATCCCTGCGGCCCGGCGCGGGCCGGGCTCCATACCGGGCTCTACCCGCACAAGCACCGCTCGATCCTCAACGGCACGCCGCTCGACGCGCGCCATCCGACCGTCTTCTCCGAGGCCCGCCGCGCCGGCTATCGCCCCAGGCTTTTCGGCTATACCGACACGACCGCCGATCCGCGCGCTCTGGCGCCGGGCGATCCGGCGCGCGGCGACTACGAGGGGCTCGCGCCGGGCATCGAGGTCGACACGCTTCTCACCGAACGCGCCGTTCCCTGGCTCGCCCATCTCAAGAAGCGCGGCCACGACGTGTCCCGGCCCGAAGAGGGGCGGGAGGCGATCTTCGGGCAGGCGCCGTTCGGCGCGCCGGCCGTCTTCCAGGCGGAGGAGTCCGAGACCGCCTTCCTGACGGACCGGTTCCTCGACTGGCTGTCGGTCGCCGGGCCCGAGCCCTTCTTCGTCCATCTCTCCTTCATCGCGCCCCATCCGCCCTTCGCCGTCGCCGAGCCGTTCCATTCGCTGGTCGATCCCGCCGATGTCGCGCTGCCGATCGGCTGGGGCGATTTCGCGCGCGAGGGGGCGCAGCATCCGCTCATCGCCTTCCATCAGGGACAGGTGGATCTGTCGCGTTTCGCCCCCAGCCTGTCGGGGCAGATCGTCGCGGCGGACGAGCGCCTGGTGCGCCGCCTGCGGGCGACCTATGCCGGCATGGCGGCGGAGGTGGACCACCATCTCGGCCGGATCGTCGCGGCGCTGAAGGCGGCCGGCCGCTGGGACCGGACGCTGATCGTCCTGTCCGGCGACCATGGCGAGCAGCTGTTCGATCACGGCCTCCTCGGCAAGCTCGGCTATTTCGACCAGTCGGCCCATATTCCACTGATCCTGCGCGATCCGCGACCGGCGGCCAGAAGTGCGCGAGGCACGCGCGTGTCCGCCTTCACGCAGTCGATCGACGTCCTGCCGACGATCCTCGACCTGATCGGCCTCCAGCCGCCGCCCAATGTCGACGGGCGCAGCCTGCTGCCGTTCTGCCGGGGCGAGCGCCCGGCGGACTGGCGCGACGCCGCCTTCTGGAGCTTCGATTTCCGCGACCCCGCCGGCGGCGGGACAGAGAGGCATTTCGGCCTGCCGCCGAACCGGCTGAGCCTCCATGTCGTGCGCACCGATCGGCTGAAATACGTTCATTTCGCCGGGCTGCCGCCGGTCCTCATCGACCTTGCCGAGGATCCCGAGGAGCGGATCAACCGCAGCCGCGATCCCGCCTCGGCCCCGCTTCGCCTGGAAGGCCTCGAACGTCTCCTGGAGTTGCGCCTGACGCATGAGGACGACACGCTGACCGCCTGAACTTCGGCGCCCGCCTCGTCTTCTCGAGCCTGCGTTTCCACATGGCTTCGGTGGGCAGCGGTCGGAGCGCCGTCAGCCGGGCGGTCTTATGGCCGATGTCGGCGCGGCGCGGTATCGCCATGCGACCGGCGCCACTCGATCGCTGATGGTCTGCTTTCGGCCCGCGATTGGTGACGGCTCAGTCTTCGAAAGGCGACGAACCCGGTTCAGGACGCCTTTACGATGCGGAAGCCGTCGATCTCCTCGACGACCGGCAGGTTGGGCCAGCGCTGCATGTCGTGGAGGATCACGAGCCGGCCGAGGTCGCCCGCAATCTCGCGGTTGATCCGGTCGAACGTCTTGAGCTGGTCCCAGACGCTGCCCGTGGCGTTGGCCAGCGGAACGTAGACGCCGTCGTGATTGTGTCCGCAGATGTTGCGCTTGGAATAAACGCAGTCGCCGGAGATCACCAGCCGCCCCCGCTCCGTCTGCAGGATCACGAATTGCTGCCCGACCGTATGGCCGGCGCCGAGCCTCAGATGCAGGCCGGGCAGGAGATCGTCGACATCCCCGTCCACGAGATTCAAGCGATGCTCCAGCGAGGCGTCGAAGGCGTGGCGCAGGTCGTCCGGATTGATGATCTCCGTGAGGTAGCCGAACTGGCGCGGCAGCGCGAGCGCCTCGATCCAGGACAGGAGCTCGCTCTTCTGGATGTGGAGCCGCGCCTTCGGAAACTCGTGGATCGAGCCCATATGGTCGAAATGGGCGTGGCTGAGCACGATGTCGGTGACGTCCGCCGGCTCGACGCCGAGCGCCGCCAGCATGCGCAGCGGCGACACCCAGAAGGGCACGCCGAACTTCTCGCTCATCGCTTCGCCGCTTCCCTCCTTCATGAATCCGGTATCGACCAGCACCCGGTGCTCGCCGCTCCGGGCGAGGACGAAGGAGAAGGGCACGTCCACCGTGCCCTCGTCATAGGCTCCGTGCACGAGCCCGGCCACGAGCTGGTCCTTCGACCGGGCGAACTCGATGACGTGAACGTCCCAGTGCGGCGCGTCAGGGTTCGACATGGCTCTCAGCTTTCCGCGATCGAACGGCCGAGGCTGGAGAGCCCGACGGCCAGGATGAGAATGGCGCCCTGCAGGACATATTGCGAGAAGGTGGGCGCGCCGAAGATGTTCAGCCCGTTGAAGCCGAAGGCGATGATCAGCGCGCCGATCAGCGTGCCGAGGATGTGGAACTCGCCGTCCCGCAGCGTGGCCGAGCCGAGAAACACGGCGGCGAAGGCGGTCAGGAGGTAGCTGTCGGCGGCGCTTGCCGTGCCGCTGCCCAGGCGGGAGGCGAGAAGGATGCCGGTCAGCGCGGCACAGACCCCCGAGATCACGAAACCCAGGATCTTGATGCGGTCGACGTCGATGCCTGCGAGGCGCGCGGCGGCCGGGTTGCCGCCGACCGCCTGGATCTCCTGGCCGAGCGCCGAGCGCTCCACCAGCACCCAAAGGCCGCCGACCACGAGGGCCATGATGACGATGTTGTTCGGAATCCCGAAGAGCCATCGTCCCAGCGAAAGCTGGAGGAAGGTCTCCGGCACGCCCGAGACGATCGGAACGCCCGCCGAATAGGCGAAGGCAAGGCCCGTGAGGATCGTTCCGACCCCGAGCGTCGCGATCACCGAATTGACCTTGATCTTGGTGACGATCAGCCCGTTGACGAGACCGATGAGGGCGCCCGCGCAGAGGACGATCAGGATCGCGAGCGGGATCGGCAGGCCGGAGGAGACGATGAGGCCGGTCACGAGGATGCCGTGCAGGCTTGCCGCGAACCCGACCGACAGGTCGAGTTCGCCGACCACCACCGCCAGCGTGAGTCCGGCCGCGATGATCATGGTCAGCGAGGCCTGGTTGAGGACGTTGGTGAAATTGCTGAGGGTCGGAAAGGCGCGCGGCGACAGGATCGCGAAGGCGGCGATCATGGCGAGAAGGCCGATGATGGTCGCATAGCGCGCGAAGATGCCGAGGGCGGTCTTCGCCTGAGGGGAAAGGCGGCGCGCCGGTGCGCTCGCATCGGTCATGGGCTTGAGTCTCCGGCGTTGCGCCCTTCGGCGTAGCTCGCCTCGATGATGGCGTTGCGGGTGAGGGCGGATCCCCGGAGCTCCCGCACGATGCGTCCCTCGGCCATGACCAGCACGCGGTCGCAGAGGTCCGGCAGTTCGTCCGGCTCGGAGGAGACGACGAGAACCGCCATGCCCTGCCGCGCCAAGTCACGGATCAGGCGGTGGATCTCGCCCCGGGCTCCGATGTCGACGCCGCGCGTCGGTTCGTCGAGCATCAGGATCCGGGGCGCGCGCAGCAGCCAGCGGCCGATCACGACCTTCTGCTGATTGCCGCCGCTGAGGCGCCCGACGGGCGCGTGCATGTCCGGCGTCTTGATCGCGAGATCGCGGATCATGTCGTTCGACAGCGTCCGCTGCCGCGCGGCGCTGACGAGCGGCACGAGAGGGCCGGAGACGATCCGCGATAGGCTGGACAAATGGAGATTGAAGGCGACGCTCTTGGCGAGCACCAGGCCCTCGCTGCGCCGCTCCTCCGGCACGAGGCCGAACCCGGCCTTCACGGCATCGGCGGGGCGGCGCGGCGCGAAGGGCGCGCCGTCGAGGCGCATCACGCCGCCGTCGGGTCGGTCGGCGCCGTAGAGGAGACGCACGAGTTCGGTCCGCCCGGCGCCGACAAGCCCGCCGATACCGAGCACCTCGCCACGATGGAGTTCGAAGCCGACATCGCGCACGCGGGGGAGGCGCGTCAGTCCCGAGACCGCCAGCACGACCTCGTTGCGCCTGACGTCGCCCGCCGGCTTCTCGAGCCTCTCGACGGCGCCGCCGACGATCGCCTCGACCAGCGCGAGTCTCGTCAGGCCGGCCCCCTCCATCGTCGCGACCGATCGCCCATCGCGAAACGCGGTGACGCGGTGGCAAAGCCGCAGGATTTCATCGAGCCGATGCGAGACGTAGAGCACCGCGACGCCCGAGCGCGAGAGGTCCTCGACGATGCGCAGCAGCGTCTCGGCCTCCGTTGCCGACAAGGAGGCGGTGGGCTCGTCCATGACGATCAGACGGGCCTTGCGCACAAGAGCGCGGCAGATGTTGATCAGCCATTTCTCGGCGACCGACAGGCCTTTGACGCTGGAGAAGAGCGGTGCGGCGAGGCCGACCCGCCGCGCCACGGGCTCGACTTCGCGTGCGATCGACCGCCAGTCCACGACGCCGAAGCGCTGCCTTTGGGGCAGTCCCAGCATGATGTTCTGGAGAACCGTCATGCCGGGCACGAAGGCGAGTTCCTGGTGGATGAACGTCATGCCGAGATCGACCGCGCGCTGGGGCGCCGAGATCGAGGCGGGCGTGCCGTCGACGTCGATCCGACCTCGATCGGGCTGCGTGAGACCCGCCAGGATTCGGATCAGGGTCGATTTGCCCGCGCCGTTCGCCCCGACGAGCCCGTGCACCTCGCCCGGCCGAACGGTGAGCGAAACGCCCTTGAGAGCCTGGACGCCGCCATAGGACTTGGCGACGTCCTCGGCGACGAGGAACGGCGCGCCATCGGTCGCGGGCATGCCCTCGGCCGGTCGCGGCGCGGCCTGCGGCGTCACTTGCCGAGCGCCTCGGGATGCTGCTTCACGAAGTTCGCGACGGTGTCCTTCGTCACCAGGATGGCCGGAACCTCGGCGGCCTTCGGCGTCCAGTCGGCACCGGCCTTCCTGATCTCGTCCAGCATCTCCACCATGCGCCGGCCTTCGGTGTAGCTGTCCTCCCAGGCGGTCGCGGTCATATGACCGTTCTGCACGTTCTCGATCGCCTGGGCGTTGCCGTTCACGCCATAGACCTTGACGTCCTCGCGGCCCTGCTGGCGCAGCGCCCCGATCGCTCCGATCGCCGGGTCGTCCCAGCAACCCCAGATCGCCAGGTTGCCGTCGCCCGCGGGATGAGAGGCCAGCCAGGCATTCGCATATTGCGCGCCGTCCTCGAAATAGCCGGGGATGCGCACCTCGTTCTTGGTGACGGTGATCTCTGGGCTCGCCTTCAGCATCTCGTCGAGAAGAACCTCGCGGTTCCGGCAGACCTCGCCGGTGCGGTAGGTGAGCGCGAGGAGGCTGCCCTTGCCGCCGAGATCGGCGATCATCTTCTCGATCACCGGCTGCGCGATCGGCGCGCCCGATCCGTTGGTCGCCGCGACCGAGGAGCCGAGGCCGCCGCCCCAGGTGACGACGGGAATGCCCGCATCCTTGGCGGCGGCGAGGCCGGCCCCGATCGAGGAATAGGGAAAGACCATGTCGATGATCGCGCCCGCGCCGCGACCGGCAAAATTCTGGATTGCGGAATTCGCCTGGTCGGCGCTGCCGGCGGCGTCGATGACGGAGACCTGCCAGCCCGCCTTCTCGGCGGCGGCCGTCGCGCCGGCGATGTAGCGGACGTTGTTGGCCTCCGTCGCGGAGATCGAGACGATGCCGAGAAGCGGCTTGTCCTCGGCCGCGGCCGGCGAGAGCGTCGCGACCAGGCCTGCCATGACGATGGCGATCGTTGAAGCGTTCATCGGATCCTCCCACGGCTGCTTCGGCTCCTGCCACCCTCCCGGCGAACAAGAGCGAACCGTTTTGCCAATCTGTGCCAAACGGCCGATGATTTGCAAGTGGCATTGACGTCTGTCCGAGGGCAGGTAACGGTGTTTGCCTCGAAAAGCGTTCCGGCGCTTCGGTGAAACGGTTAGCTACGGGGCTCGTTTGGCCACAATCCGCGACGTTGCAAAAGCGGCCGGCGTCTCCACGGCGACCGTGTCGGCGGTGGTCAACGACACCGCCTATGTCAGCCCCTCGTTGCGGGCGCGCGTGCTGGCCGCGATCGGCGATCTGGACTATGCGCCCATGTCGGCCGCCCGCAACCTGAAGCGGGGTCGCAGCCAGTTGATCGCGCTCGCCGTCTCCGATCTCACCAACCCCTTCTTCGCCCGCATCGTCTGCGCGGCGGAGGCGGCCGTCGCCGATTGGGGCTATTCGCTGGTGCTCTTCAACAGCGACGAGAAGCCGGAAAACGAGCGGCGGATCCTTTCGCGCGTCCGCGCTCTCTCATGCGACGGGCTGATGCTGGTACCCATCGACGCGGGCCTGCGCCTCGACGGACGGGACGGCGAGGGGAGCCGGATCCCGACCGTCCTGTTCGGGCGCCTCGTCGCGGACGATCGCTGCGACACCGTGACAATCGACAACGTCTCGGCCGCCCGTCAGGTCACCCACTATCTTCTCGATCTCGGCCATCGCCGCATCGCGACGATCACGGGTCCGCTGCACCTGTCGACGGGTCGGGGGCGCCTCGACGGGCTCTTGGAGGGCATGGCGGCGCGCGGCCTGACGCCTGAGCCCGAACACGTCCGCAACGGCGCTTTCCGCGAGGATGTCGCCTATTCCGTGGCGCGCGAGCTCCTGACGAGCTCGAACCGCCCGACCGCGATCTATGTCGCCAACGGCGTGATGGCTCTCGGGGTCATGCGGGCGCTCGCCGATCTCGGTCTTTCCTGCCCGAACGACATCTCCATCGCCTCCACCGACACCATTCCGGGCATCGGAGGGCTGCGCCCACGGCTGACGAGAACGGAGCATCCCATCTCGGAGATGACGAACGAGGCGCTGAGGCTCTTGGTCGACCGTATCGAGCGAGGCCCCGGGGCGCCGCCGCGAAACGTCGTCTTCCAGCCCGCCCTGATCCTGGGAGACAGTTGCGGGCCGGTCTGAGCCTTACCGGGCCGGCACCCGGCTCGGGCGGCCGCGGCCACGGTTCAGCGCGATGACGCATGCGCGCCGGCAAAACCGGACCTATGTCGCCGCCGCCCCTTGCGCGGCGGCGGATGGGATGATTTGAGGCGGCTCCCGCCCCGCGCCGACCTGGAATTCCCGCATGATCCGCCTTGAAAGCATCGGCAAGCAGAACGGCAAGCAGATCGTCTTCATCGAGGCGTCGGCGGCCCTCCAGCGCGGCGAGAAGATCGGTCTCGTCGGCCCGAATGGCGCGGGCAAGACGACGCTGTTTCGCATGATCACCGGCGAGGAACTGCCGGACGAGGGCCAGGTCTCGATCGATCGCGGCGTGACCATCGGCTATTTCAGCCAGGATGTCGGCGACATGGCGGGTCGCAGCGCGGTGATCGAGGTGATCGACGGCGTCGGACCGGTCAGCGCGCTGGCGGCCGAGATGGCGGAGCTGGAAGCGGCCATGGCCGATCCGGACCGTGCCGACGAGATGGACGAGATCATCGCCCGCTACGGCGACGTGCAGGGCCGCTACGACGAGCTCGACGGCTATGCGCTGGACGGGCGCGCCCGCGAAGTGCTGGACGGTCTCGGCTTCAGCCAGGCGATGATGGACGGCGATGTCGGCAAGCTGTCGGGCGGCTGGAAGATGCGCGTGGCGCTGGCGAAGATCCTCCTGATGCGCCCCGACATCATGCTTCTCGACGAGCCGTCGAACCATCTCGATCTCGAAAGCCTGATCTGGCTCGAAGGCTTTCTCAAGGGCTTCGACGGTGCCGTCCTGATGACGTCGCACGATCGCGAATTCATGAACCGCATCGTGACCAAGATCATCGAGATCGACGGCGGCGCGCTGACCTCCTATTCGGGCGATTACGAATTCTATCGCCAGCAGCGCGCCATCGCCGAGGTGCAGCAGCAGGCGCAGTTCGAGCGCCAGCAGGCGATGCTGGCGAAGGAGGAAGCCTTCATCGAGCGCTTCAAGGCGCGCGCCAGCCATGCCGCGCAGGTGCAAAGCCGGGTGAAGAAGCTCGACAAGATCGAGCGCGTCGAGCCGCCCAAGCGCCAGCAGACGGTGCGCTTCGAGTTCCAGCCGGCGCCGCGCTCGGGCGAGGACGTCGCGACGGTCAAGAGCGTCTGCAAGCGCTATGGCGACCGCACCATCTACGAGGCGCTCGATTTCCAGGTGCGCCGGCGCGAACGCTGGTGCGTCATGGGCGTGAACGGCGCGGGCAAGTCGACGCTGCTCAAGCTGATCGCCGGCACTTCGGAGCCCGATTCCGGCACGGTGACGCGGGGGCCGAGCGTCAAGATGGGCTATTTCGCCCAGCATTCGATGGAAGTGCTCGACGGCGAGCGCACCGTGCTGCAATCGCTGGAAGACAGCTTTCCGCAGGCCGGCCAAGCCCCCTTGCGCGCGCTCGCCGGCTGCTTCGGCTTTTCGGGCGACGAGGTCGAGAAGAAATGCCGCGTCCTCTCGGGCGGAGAGAAGGCGCGGCTGGTCATGGCCAGGATGCTGTTCGATCCGCCGAACTTCCTCGTTCTGGACGAGCCGACGAACCATCTCGACATCGCCACCAAGCAGATGCTGGTCGAGGCGCTGTCGCGGTTCGAGGGCGCCATGCTCTTCGTCAGCCACGACCGCCATTTCCTGGCGGCTTTGTCCAATCGCGTGCTGGAGCTCACACCGGAAGGCCCGCATCTCTATGGCGGCGGCTATTCCGAATATGTCGAGCGCACGGGCCAGGAAGCGCCGGGACTTCGGAACTGAGCCTCTTGCCGGTTTGAATCATCCAGGAAGGAGAAGCTGGCGGCACGAAGCATCGCCGACGACGCACGAGAGTCTTGCGCCCGTTGCGGATACGGCCTCTCCCGGCCCGCTTCGCTTTGCCGTCTTGATCCACGACGTCATAGGGGCGTCGAGGGCGTGCCGTCCTTCGCTCGCAGACGTTCGGCGTCGCGCGAGGGCGGGGCGCCGAAGAGGCGGGCATATTCGCGGCTAAACTGCGAGGCGCTCTCGTAGCCGACCGCATAGGCGGTTCGAGCGGCCTCGGCATTCGTCGCCATGAGACGGCGGGCGGCCTGGAGACGCAGCACCTTCTGATATTGCAGCGGGCTCATCGCCGTCGCCGTCTTGAAGTGGCGATGGAAGGAGGGGACGCTCATGCCGGCGATCTCGGCCAGGGCTTCGATCCGCAGCGTCTGATCGTAGTGGCGGCGGATCCAGTCGATCGCCCGGCGGACGCGCGACAGGCGGCTGTCCTGCCGCCCGATCTGACGGAGCATCGCGCCATGTCCGCTCTGTAGAACGCGATACAGGACCTCGCGCTCGCGCGCGGCGGCGAGGAAGGGAATGTCGTCCGGCGCATCGAGCAGCGCGACGAGATGGTCCCAGGCCTCCAGCAGCTCCCGCGTGATCGGCGCGGTGCCGAAGCCGACCGTCGTCTCTGGCACCGCCGCCGGCCGCTCGGCCATGAGCGCCGCGAGCGCGTCGCGATCGATCGTCAGGCCGGCGGCGACATAGGGCCGGGCGGCGGAGGCCTCGATCACCCGTCCCGTCGCCGGCAGCTCGACGGAGGCGACGAAGAACGTCGCGGCATCGTAGCGGAGCACGCGATCGCCGATCAGAACCTCCTTCGCGCCTTGCAGCACGATGCAGACCATCGGCTCGTACAAGGTCGACATGGCGGTGCCCGGCCGATGCGTCATGCCGAAGCCGACATGCGGCAGCGGCGTTCCCGGCGTCGCGCCATCGATATGGCGCAGCACGCGCCGGGTCATGCGGTCGAGCAGGTCCTGCATGCCGGCGAAGATCGCGCAGCGCCCATCGAAGCGCAAGCAGCCTGATAGGATCAGGCAAGAAGCCGATACGAACAGGCGCGCCGGGACGCCTCGGGCCGGCCATATCCGGGAGGCGAACGATCCGATCGGGATCGCCCGCGCTTGACGGGATCGAGGACAAGACATGACCAAGGATTTCGGTGCGACATCGACCACGGACGAGGTTCTGGCCGGTACGGTGCTCGAAGGAAAACGCGTGCTGGTGACCGGGGCCTCCGCCGGTCTCGGCGTGGAGACGGCGCGGGCCCTGGCGGCGCATGGCGCCAACGTGGTGGGCGCCGCTCGCGACCTGGCGAAAGCCGAGCGCGCCACGGCCGGCGTGCGGGACGCCGCCGAGACTGGCGGCGGCGGCTTCGAACTGATCGAGCTCGACCTCGCCTCGCTCGCCAGCGTGCGAGGGGCTTCGGACCGGCTGCTCGCGGACGGCCGTGCCTTCGACGTGGTCATCGCCAATGCCGGCGTGATGGCGCCGCCCTTCGGGCGAACGGCGAATGGGTTCGAGATGCAGATCGGCACCAATCATCTCGGCCATTTCGTCCTGGTGAACCGCATCGCGCCTTTGCTTCGCGACGGTGGGCGGCTCGTGACTCTGTCCTCGGCCGGCCACCGTTTCGCCGATGTCGATCTCCCGGACATGAATTTCGAGCGGACGGCCTACGACCCGTGGGTCGGCTATGGACGGTCGAAGACGGCCAACATCCTGTTCGCCGTGGAATTTGACCGGCGTCATCGCGGGCATGGCGTCCGCGCGGCGGCGGTGCATCCGGGCGGCATCCGCACCGAGCTCGGCCGCCACATGACGGCGGATCAGGAAACCGCGCTGATCGCTTCGATCAACGACGCTCATGCGAAGGCGGGTCTGCCGCCCTTCGAGTACAAGACGATCCCGCAGGGCGCGGCGACCTCGGTCTGGGCGGCGGTCGTGGCGGATGCCGAGGCCGTGGGCGGGCGCTATTGCGAGGATTGTCACGTCGCCGAGATCCAGGACGGCGAAGGCATCCGGGGCGGCGTCCGACCCTATGCGCTGGATCGCGAACGGGCGGAAGCGCTCTGGGCGAAAAGCGAGGAGCTGGTGGGCGAACGCTTCTCGTAGGACGCCGACCCCGACCCGGTCGTATCGACGCTCAGGGCCGAACGATGCGACCGGCCGCCCTTTCCATGACCTGCCTGCCGCGTTTCCACGCGGCGAGGGGCTGGGCGATCTCGCGCACGGCGTCGGCGGAACTGGACGCGTCGAGGAGAACGAGATCGGCCGGCGCGCCGATGCCGAGGCCGGAGCGGCGTCCCATCAGCGTGGCGGCATCCGCCGAGATCATCTCGAAGACGGCCTCCATCTCCTCGTCGCGCGCGAGCTGGGCGACATTGGCGTAGAGATTGGCCATGCGCGGCAACGAGGCGTCGCCGAAGGGCGTGAAGGGATTGAGCACGTTGTTCGTCGCGATCGTCGCGCAGACCCCCAGCCGCTTCAGGCGATGAGCGGGCGCCACGCCGCGCGGCACGAGCCGCGGGCGGTCGCGGCCGGTGAGGAACAGGTCTGTCGCCGGCAGGACCGTGACGGCGATGCCGGCCTCGGCGAGCCGTCGGCCGACCGCATCCGCCGCGTCCGGCTCCATCGCCGAGAGCTTCGTCGCATGGCCGATCGAGACGCGCCCGCCGAGACCATGGCGCTCGGTTTCGGCGATGATGCAAGGCAGGCTCGATCCGTGCGGATCGAGATCGAAATCAGCATGGAGATCGACGCCCGTGCCGTAGCGCGCGGCGAGCGCGAAGATGCGCCGGACATGCTCGTCCGGCCGCGGATCGGTATAGGGACAGCCGCCGACGAGATCCGCGCCGCCGGCCAGAGCCTCGGCCAGCATGGCCTCGGTTTCCGGCTCCTGCGTCAACCCTTCCTGGGCGAAGGCGCAGATCTCGATGTCGAGGGCGAAGGCATAGTCCGCCTTCACGCGCCGGATCGCCGCCAGGGACCGGAAGCCGGCGCGCGGATCGACCTCCACGAAGCTGCGGAGCGCCAGCGTGCCCTGGAGCACAGCCCGTTCGACCACGCGGGCGGCGCGGCGATAGACATCCTCCTCGGTGAAGGCCGCCTTCGCCGCGGCCGTCGCGCGCACCGCTTCCTGCACGGTGCCCTCGCAGATCGCGCAGCGATCGAGGATGCAGGCCTTGTCGAGATGGATATGGCTATCGACGAAGCCGGCGAAGACCAGCCGGCCTTCCGCGTCGCGCTCCGGCGCCTCGCAGGCCAGATCCGGCTCCATCGCGGCGATGCGGCCCGCCGCGATGCCGATGTCGAGGACTGCCGGCCGGCCGGGAACACGGGCATTGCGGATGACGAAATCCATCCCGTCTCCTTCAGTTCACGGCAAGGCCGAGGGCGCAGCCGTCGCTGCGCGGGTCGTGCGCGCCCTTCATCCGGCCGTCGGCATCGATCGCGATGACGCCGGCCTGACCGGCGAGCGGGCTCAGCGCCGGCAGGGCCGAGACCTCGTGGCGCCGGCGCGCGAGTTCGGCGAAACAGGCCTCGCCGGCCGGGGCTTCGAGCTTCAGGGCATCGCGGGCGTCCGAGAAGGTCCGCCCCAGCAGGAAGCGGGGCGCGGCGAGCGCCGCCTGCGGATCGAGGCCGGCGTCGATCAGCCGGGCCAGGAGCACGGCCAGCGTCTGCGGCTGTCCGTCCGCCCCTTGCGTGCCGTAGACGAGCGCCGGACGCCCGTCGGAAAGGGCGATGCCGGGATTGAGCGTATAGAAGGGCCGCTTGCCGGGTTGCAGGCGGTTCGGTCCGGCGGGGCTGCGATCGAAGGCGGCGCCCCGATTCTGCCAGAGAATGCCGGTGTCGCCGGCGACGACCCCGCTGCCCCAGTCGTAATAGAGGCTTTGCAGCAGCGCCACGCTGCGGCCCTCGGCATCGACGGCGCCGATGAAGGCCGTGTCGCCGGTGCGGAACCGATGCGGCCAGGGCAGAGCGGCGCGCGGGTCGATCCCCGCCGCCTGCGCGGCGAGCCTTGCGGGATCGAGCATGCGCTCCAGCGGCACGGACGCGAAATCGGGATCGGCGACCATGCCTCGATCGAGAAAGGCGCGCTTCACGGCCTCGACGCAGAGATGCAGGAAATCCGCTCCCTGATGATCGAGGCCGGACAGCGACAGCCGTTCCAGGATGCCCATGATGGCGAGCGTCGTCACGCCTTGCGTCGGCGGCGGCGGCGCGAGAAGCGTCAGGCCGCGATAGGGCATCGCGAGCGGCGCTTCCGCGCGGGCCTTCGTCGCGGCGAGATCGGCCGCATCGAGCGGCGAGCCGGCGCGCGCCAGTCCCTCCGCGATGCGGCGGCCGAGCGCCCCCTCGTAGAACTCGCGCGGCCCCTGCGCCGCGATGGCCCGAAGGCTCGCGGCGAGTTCCGGCTGGCGAAAGAGCGCGCCGGGGCTTCCCAGGAAATGCCGATCGAATTCCTGCCAGTCGCAGCGTTCCGTCGCGCGGAAGTCGAGCCAGAAGCGCTGCGACTGCGACATCGGAAAGCCGTCGCCGGCGAGATGGACGGCATCGTCCAGAAGATGTCTCAACCCTTCGCGCCCGTTCCAGAGACGCTGCGAATGCGCCAGAGCAAGGTCCCAGGACTCGACGAGGGCCGCGCTGGTCAGCGCCGACAAGGGGCCGCGAACCGGGATCGGGTCGACCTCCGGCAGATGGCGCGCGGCCTGGCCGATGCCGAGGAGACAGGTGGCGAAGCCCTTCCGGTCGGCGATCATCCAGATCGCGTCGCCGCCGAGACCGCAGAAATGCGGATAGACGACCGACAGCGCCGCGCTCGCCGCGACGGCCGCCTCGATCGCGTTGCCGCCGCGCTCGAGGACGCGCAGTCCCGCCTCGCTCGCCAGCCGGTGCGGCGTCGTCACCATCGCCCGGAAGCGGGCGGGCGGATGATCTGTCGTGAGAGGATGGACGGGATCGGGAGTGCTCATGCCCGGCCAGCATGCATGATTCGTGCCGGACGCGCGACCGTTGCGCGGGCGAGATCGAAGCGAAGTGCATGCGATCAGGCCATCTAACTGCGTACCGCATGTGGGGCGAGAACGCTTTGAACTCACCCGCCGCAAGCTGCTAAGGCTGTGCCCACAACCATCGCCTTCAAAAGCCGACGCCGTTCCATGGATGCCTCCAATCGCACCGCGATCATCTGCCGCGCCATTCGCCGCGCGATCCTCGAGCAGGCGCTGGCGCCGGGCGACAAGCTGCCGGAAGACACGCTCGGCGAACGCTTCGGCGTCAGCCGCACGATCGCGCGCCATGCGCTCGGCCAGCTCGCGTCGGAAGGGCTGGTCGAATTGCGGCGCAACCGCATCGCGATCGTCGCGACCCCGTCCTTCGACGAGGCGCGCGACGAATTCGACATTCGTCGCGAGCTGGAGCGTCTGGTGGTGCGCGCGCTGTGCGGCCGGCTCTCGCCGAAGCAGATCGAGGACCTGAAGGCGCATGTCACCGAGGAGGAGCAGGCACGGGACGGGCCGGAGGCCAATTCCATTCGCCTCGCCACGGAATTCCACGTCAAGCTGGCGGAGATGACGGACAAGCCGACGCTGACCCGCTATGTCCGCGAAATTGCTTACCGATCCAGCCTGTCGCTTGCGACCTTCGGCCGGCCGCATTCCTCCGAATGCGCCATTTCCGAGCACCGCGCGGTCATCGAGGCCCTGACGGCCGGCGATGGCGAGGCGGCGGCCGCGCTGATGGGCGACCATCTCGATCAGGTGGCGGCGAGAGCCTTCCTGAAGATGCCGCAATCGCGGGGCGATCTCATGGACATTCTCGGCCCCTATGCGGCGGCCGAGCGCCCGGCCGTCGCCGAGCGGCCGCGCGCGCCGAAAGGGAGACCGCGTCCTTCCTCCGTAAAATCCTAACGGGACTTCGAAGTTTTCGCTTTGCGGATCGTCAAATCGGCCGTACAGATTGCATCATAAAGTGCATGCAATAAGCCTGCACGATTGTTGAGCATCCACTTGGTCGGATTTTGTGCGGATGCTCGGCGTCGTTCCTCTGTCACCG
Source organism: Aureimonas endophytica (assembly GCF_014642635.1). Classification (GTDB taxonomy): domain Bacteria; phylum Pseudomonadota; class Alphaproteobacteria; order Rhizobiales; family Rhizobiaceae; genus Plantimonas; species Plantimonas endophytica. The sequence goes on along the minus strand of NZ_BMIQ01000003.1, from coordinate 481,400 downwards.
AAGGAGCTTCCATGATCCGCATCACGCTCGCCGCACTCGGCCTCGCGGCCGCCCTCGTCAGTCCGGCCTTCGCCAAGACGCTGACGGTCGGCGCCAATATCGGCAACGTCCCCTGGGAGTTTCAGGACGAGTCGGCGCAGAATGTCGGCTTCGAGGTCGAACTCGCCAAGGAAGTCGCCAAGCGCCTCGGCTATGACGACGTCGCCATCGAGAACATCCCGTTCAACGGCCTCTTCTCGGCGGTGCAGTCGGGCCGGATCGATGCCGCGATCTCCTCGATCACCATCACGAAGAAGCGCCTGGAGTCGGTTTCCTTCGCCCAGCCCTATTACGACAGCGACCAGTCGCTCTCGGTGCTCAAATCGTCGGGCATCGAAGGGCTGAAGGGGCTGAAGGGCAAGACGGTCGGCGTCGATACCGGATCGACCGGCGACATCTGGGCGACCGAGCACCAGAAGGAATACGGCATCGCCGACATCCGCCGCTTCGAGGGCCTGTCGCCCGCCATGCTCGACCTCGGCAATGGCGGCATCGACGGCTATATTTCCGATATTCCGGCGGTCGCCTATTACATCAAGGACAAGCCGCAATATGCGGTCGTTGAACGCATCAAGACCGGCGAGCAATATTCCATGATGTTCGCCAAGGATTCGCCGCTGGCGGCGGAGGCCTCGAAGGCGATCGGCGAATTGAAGAAGGACGGCTTCCTGGCCAAGCTCCACGAAAAGTGGTTCGGCTCGGCCCCCGACGCCTCCACCTCGACGGCCAAGGAAGCGGAGATGCCGAAGCTCTGACGCGGCTCTTCCTGCCGGAGGCCACGGCCTCCGGCGCTCTTCCGGCGCGAGACGGCTGACCGATGGACATCGTATCGACCTTCTTCAATCTCGGCGTGCTCGTCCGCTATTTCCCGCTCCTTCTGGACGGGCTGGGTCGGACCGTGCTGCTCGGCGCCCTGTCGATCGCCCTCGGTCTCGCCGGCGGCCTGCTTCTGGCCCTCGCGCGGCTCTATGCCGCCAAGCCCGTCCGGCTGCTGGCCATCGCCTATATCGACGTGTTCCGCGCCCTGCCGGTCCTCGTCTGGCTGGTGATCGTCTATTACGCGCTGCCCTTCCTCGGCATCCGCTTCTCACCGTTCGTCGCGGCCGTCTTCGCGCTCTCCACCGTCTCGGCCGCCTATGCCGCCGAGATCTACCGCGCCGGCATCGAGGCGATCCCGCGCGGCCAGTTCGAGGCCGCCGACGCGCTCGGCCTGCACGCCTATCGGCGGATGCGCCACGTGATCCTACCCCAGGCGGTGCGCATCGTCATTCCGCCGCTGACCAACAATTCGATCAACGTCCTGAAGGACACGGCGCTCGCCTCCGTCGTCGCGCTGCCGGACCTTCTGAAACAGGCGACGCAGGCTCAGGCGCTCGCCGCCAATCCGACGCCGCTCATCGGCGCGGCGGTCATCTATCTACTGCTCCTCTTGCCGATGGTGCGTCTCGTCGCGCGCTACGAGTCCCATCATGCGCGCCGCGCCGCGCGCTGACGCGGCCCTTCCCGAAAGTCCCCCGATGCCCCTCGATCTCTCCTTCGTCCGCTCGCAATTTCCCGCCCTCGCGGGGGAATGGGCCTTCATGGACAATGCCGGCGGCAGCCAGGTGCTGCGCAGCGTCGCCGAGCGGATGTCCGACTACCTGCTGACCTCGAATGTCCAGACCGGCGCGAGCTACGCGCCGAGCCAGCTGTCCCTGCAGCGCGTCTCCGAAACGCGCGACGCCTTCGCCCTGATGATGAATTGCGACCGGGGCGAGATCATCGAAGGGCCGAACACCACTGTTCTCCTGCGCTTCCTGTCGGAAGCGATGACGAGCCGGTTGCAGCCGGGCGACGAGATCATCCTGACCAATGTCGACCATGAGGCGAATATCGGCCCCTGGCTGAAGCACGAGGCGCGCGGGGTGGTCATCAAATGGTGGCGCTGCGATCCTGAAACCTTCGAGCTCGATCTCGAAGACCTGAAAGCCCTGATGAGCGAGCGCACCAAGCTCGTCTGTGTCACCCATGCCTCGAACATTCTCGGCACGATTAACCCGATCCCCGAGATCGCGGAGATCGCCCATGCCGTCGGCGCCGATCTCGTCGTCGATGCCGTCGCCTACGCCCCCCATCGCGCCATCGACGTGAAGGCGCTCGGCGCCGATTACTACGTCTTCAGCGTCTACAAGGTCTTCGGGCCTCATCACGCGGTGATGTACGGCCGGCGAGACAAGCTGGAGGCGCTGGACAACATCTATCACTACTTCTTCGACAAGAGCCGCGTTCCGCACAAGCTGGAGCCCGGCAACATCAATTACGAGGCGGCCTGGGGCTCGATCGGCGCCGTCGACTATGTCGAGGAACTGGGGCGCCGCGAGGGCGCCTCCGGCGGCCGGCCGGCGATCGAGGCGGGTTTCGCGGCCATCGCCGAGCAGGAGCGCATCGTCACCGCGCGGCTGATGGATTTCCTCACCTCGCGCAACTCCGTCCGGGTGATCGGCCGGCGCTCCACCGCCATCGAGGACCGCGTCTCGACACTCTCCTTCACGGTTGGCGAGGAGAGTTCCAAAGCGGTGGTCGAGGCGGTCGACGCGGCGAAGGTCGGCATCCGCTTCGGCGACTTCTATGCGCGCCGGATCGTCGAGGAGCATGGACTGATGCGCCAGGACGGCGTCGTGCGCGTGTCGATGATCCATTACAACACAGTGGAGGAGGTCGATCGCCTGATCGCGGCGCTGGAGCCGAGGCTTTGAGCTTCGACCTCGTCATAAGGGGCGGCACGATCGCGACGGCCGCCGACGTCTTCCAGGCGGATATCGGCATCCGCGACGGCACGATCGTCCAGATCGGCGACAGCCTCGGCGAGGCGGCCGAGGTGATCGACGCCTCGAACCGGCTCGTGCTGCCGGGCGGCATCGACAGCCATGTCCATCTCGCCCAGCCCTCGGGCGACGGCATCGTCATGGCGGATGGTTTCGAGAGCGGCACGCGCTCGGCGCTCTTCGGCGGCAATAGCTGCGTGCTTCCCTTCTGCCTCCAGGAGAAGGGCCAGTCACTGCGCGAGGCGCTGAGTGCCTATCACGCGCTGGCCGAAGGCAACTGCTATACCGACCATTCCTTCCATCTGATCGTCTCCGATCCGACGCCGGCCGTGCTTGGTCAGGAGCTGCCGGCGCTGGTGGAAAGCGGCTACACGTCCTTCAAGGTCTTCATGACCTATGAGGGCCTGCGGCTGAACGATGCCGAGATCCTCGCCACCATGGACACGGCGCGGCGGACCGGTGCGCTCGTCATGGTCCATTGCGAGAACGAGGACGCGATCCGCTACCTGATCGGCCGGCACGAGGCGGCGGGCGAGGTCCGGCCGAAGGCCCATGCCGCGACCCGGCCCGTCGCCGTGGAGCGCGAGGCGACCCATCGCGCCCTGTCGCTGGCCGAGATCACCGAAGTGCCGATCGTCATCGTCCATGTCTCCAACGGCGCGGCGATGGAGGAGATCGCGCGGGCACGCGCGCGCGGCCAGAAGGTCGTCGGCGAGACCTGTCCGCAATATCTGGTCCTGACCGCGAAAGACCTCGACGGCATGGATTGGGAGGGCGCGAAATTCGTCTGTTCGCCGCCGCCCCGCGACGAGGCCGAGCAAGAGGCCTGCTGGCGCGGGATCGAGGCGGGCGTCTTCGATCTCTTCTCCTCCGACCATTGCCCCTTCCGTTACGATGACCCGGCAGGCAAGCTGAATCCGAAGGGCAGAACGAGCTTCCGGCACATTCCGAACGGCATTCCGGGCGTCGAGACGCGCCTGCCGATCCTCTTCTCGGAAGGCGTCGCGAAAGGCCGGATCGACCTGCCGCGCTTCGTGGCGCTGACCGCCACCAACCATGCCCGCACCTATGGCCTGGAGAAGAAGGGCTCCATCGCGATCGGCAAGGACGCCGACATCGCCATCTGGGACCCGGCAGAAAAGCGGACCATCCGCCATGCCGATCTGCATGACGGAGCCGACTACAGCCCCTACGAGGGCATCGAGATCACCGGCTGGCCGAAGACGATGATCGTCGGCGGCAAGGTGATGATCCGCGACGGCGAACTCGTCGGCACGAAGGGCGCGGGACGCTACGTGGCCCGCACCCGCTCGGCCCTTGCCACCTTCTGAGGCGTAGAAGCCGGGCATTTCCCCGCCGGGCGAGGCGATCCGGGCGACGTCGCCGAGACCGCGCGGCGAGGGGCCCCGAAAGCCCATCGGCTCAGGAGGGGCGGACGCGGCGGGACTCGTCGGCGAGGCCGAGACCGGTCCCGCCCGTCGTCTCGAAATGCATGGCTTCGAGATAGGGGCGCACGATGGCGGCGCCGCGGCTCATGTCGGGGCAGGCCTCCCGGCGGAAGCGCTCGGCCGCCTCGATGATCTCCTCGCGGATCGCCGTCTCGTCGGCCCGGGCGAGCTTGCGATCGCGCATCACGACGCGGCCGTCGACGATGACGGTCTCGACGCATTCGGACGCGGCGCTGAAGGCGATCTGGTTGATCGGATCGTGCAGCGGGATGAAACCCCAGGCCGTGCGGTCGAGGAGCACGATGTCCGCCGCCTTGCCGACCTCCAGCGAGCCGACTTCCGCGTCCATCAGGCCGGAGCGCGCGGCGCCGAGCGTCGCCATCTCGTAGACCTCGTGCGCCGAGGCCCATTCGCGGAAATCGAAGCTGCCGATCTTATGGAGGCCCGCCGCGACCTTGATCGGCGATGCCCTTCGCCAGCGTTCCAACCTTGGTTAAGGATTTGGGCGGCATCGTCGCCGCCAACCTCGCCGAGGCGGCAAACCGGATGAATCTCGATCTTTCGACGGTCGAGAAGACTACGCGGTGCGTCGCCGAATAAGGTCAGGCCATGAGCGCCATGAATATCTGAGGCGTGATGCGGGACATGGTCCTCGTCGGCGCCGATCTTTGGCGGATCTTCGAGGTTATCGACGCCCCCCTCACGCCCACGCTCCCCGGTCCGCCAAAGCCGCTCGGCAGCTTTCCGCTTGATCACGACGACGTCGATCGACATTTCGAATGGATGCTCGAGTGCGCCCCGTTCGCCCCCTCGGCGAATGTCTCCGGCTTTCGGGCGCTGACGCTGCCTTTCGGCGAGGGCGGCGAAGGCTTGCCTCTGCCGGTGCAAATCCTGGGTCCGCTGGACAGGGAGCACCTGCTGCTAGCCCTGGCCGCCCGGTTAGAGGCGGAGGATCGGTGGGGCCATTCCCTCGCGCGCCTCTCACCGTTTAGAGAAAGGATGCGGCAGGGGACTCTTAAGCTAGAAGGCGGGCCGCACCGAGCTTTCCAAGCCGAGGTTCATCCCGTCTTCCGGCGGCTTCAGCCGGCAATGCCACGAAGCCGGCCGACCTGCCGGCGGCCTCATCGCTCGTAGGGCTCGCCGAGCGAGGCGACGCCTTTCAGCTTCATCAGGCGCTTGTTCGCCGAGATAACGCCGAGGACGAGGATGGTGACGAGATAGGGCAAGCTAGCGAGAAACTGCGACGGCAGGCTGACGCCGACGGCCTGGGCGGCGAAACCCGTCAGCGACAGGGCGCCGAACAGGCAGGCGCCGAGAAAGATTCGGCCCGTCAGCCAGGTGCCGAAGACGACGAGCGCGATGGCGATCCAGCCGCGCCCGGCGATCATCCCGTCCGCCCAGAGCGGGGTGTAGACCGTGGCCGCATAGGCGCCGGCGAAGCCGGCCATCAGCCCACCCAAGGCGATGGCCGCGAGGCGCACCGCGACGACCGGGATGCCGGTGGCATGGGCGGCCTTCGGATTCTCGCCGACGGCCCGGAGGACGAGACCCAGCTTGCCACGCGCGAGGATCGTCCCGATCGCCAGCGTCACGGCGAGCGTCAGCCAGACCACGAGATCCTGCGCGAAGAAACCGCCCAGCACCGGAAGCTCGGAAAGGCCTGGCAGGGCAAGCTTTGGCAGGCCCGGCACAATCTGGCTCTCGTAGCTCTGGCCGAAGAGGGCGGCGAGGCCCTGGCCGAGAAGGCCGATCGCCAGGCCGCTCGCGACCTGGTTGGTGCGCAGGCCCAGCACCGAGAGGGCGAAGAGCAGCGCGAGGCCCGCGCCGCCGGCGCCCGCCGCCGCGAAGGCGAGCCCGTGGCCGCCGCCATGCCGGACGGTGATGAAAGCGAGGACCGCGCCGAGCGCCATCATGCCCTCGACGCCGAGATTGAGGACGCCCGACCGCTCCGCCACCAGTTCGCCGAGCGCTGCGAGGAGAAAGGGCGTCGCGGCCGCGAGCGTGCCCGCGAGGACGAAGGCCAGCGCGTTCATGCCGGCCTCGGCGCGGCCGGACGCCGCCATTCCAGGCGATAGCGCGCGAAGGCGAAAGCCGCGAGATAGGCCAGGAGCAGCGCGCCCTGGAAGACGCGCACGACGGCGAGCGGCAGATCGGCCGAGACCATGGCGCTGTCGCCGCCGATGCTGATCGCCGCCATGACCAGGGCGGCGACGAGGATGCCGAGCGGATGGAGGCCGCCGAGATAGGCGACGATGATGGCGGAATAGCCGTAGCCGGTCGAAATCGAGCGCTGGAGCTGGCCGAGCGGGCCGGCGACCTCGGCCGCGCCGGCGAGCCCCGCCGCCGCGCCGCCGACGAGGAGCGACAGCCAGATCGCCCGCTTCTCGTCGAAGCCGGCATAGGCGGCGGCGCGCGGCGCGAGCCCGCCGACCTCCAGCCGAAAGCCGGCGAAGCTGCGCTGCATGAAGACGAAGGCCGCCAGCGAGGCGAGAAGCGCGAGGAGGAACGAGACGTTGACGCGCGTGCCGGGAAAGAGGATCGGTAGGGTCGCGTCGAGCGGAAACATCACGGATTGCGGGAAGTTGAAGCCGTTCGGGTCCTTCCACGGGCCGAGCAGCAGATAGTTCAGGACCTGCGCCGCGACGAGCGAGAGCATGAGGGAGACGAGGATCTCGCTCGCGTTGAGGCGCACCCGCCAGAATGCCGTCAGCGCCGCCCAGGCCGCGCCGCCGAGCGCCCCGAGCAGCAGCATCGCCGGCCAGATCCACAGGCCCTCGCCTTCCGGCAGGTGGACAGGAATGGCCGATGCGGCGATGGCGCCGAGGATGAACTGGCCCTCGGCCCCGATATTGAAGACCTTGGCCCGGTAGCCGATGGCGAGGCCCTGCGCGATGAGGAGCAGCGGCCCGGTCTTCAGGAGGACTTCGGAAAAGGCGGACCAGGAGAGAAAGGGTTCGAGAACGAGGGCGGTCGCCACGGCCGCCGCGTCCCGTCCTGTGAGGACGGCGAGGCCGAGCGTCAACGCCCCCGATAGGAGAAGCGCCAGAACGGGCGCGAGAAGGGCGGCTGCCGGCGACAGGCGCTCGCGGCGCGCGAGGACCGGCAAGAGGGGAAGACGGCTCACGCAGCGGCCTCCGCCGGCTCGGCGCCCATCATGTAGCGGCCGATCACTTCCGCGCTCGTGTCGCGCGCCTGGAGCGGCGGGCTGAGCCGGCCGCCGGCCAGGACATGGATCACGTCGCAGAGCTCGAACAGCTCCTCCAGTTCCTCCGAGACGACGAGGATCGCGACCCCTTCGTTGCGCAGCGCGACGAGACGGCCGCGGATCGCGGCGGCCGCGCCGATATCGACGCCCCAGGTCGGCTGGGCGACGAAGAGCAGCTTCGGCGCCAGCATGATCTCGCGGCCGATGATGAATTTCTGGAGATTGCCGCCCGACAGCGCGCCGGCCTCCGCCTCGACGCCAGGGGTGCGCACGTCGTAGTCGCGGATGCAGGCGGCAGTGAAGTCGCGGGCCTTCGCGCGGTCGACCAGCCCGCGCCGCACGAGGCCCTTGGCGTGAGCCGTGAGGAGGGCATTGGCGGCGAGCGGCATATCCGGCACGGCGCCGCGGCCGAGCCGCTCCTCCGGCATGAAGGCGAAGCCGAGCGCCCGGCGGTCGCGGGCGCCGAGTTCGCCCACCGGGCGGCCGATCATGAAGATCCGGTCGCTCGCCTCCGGCGGCAGCACCGTCTCGCCGGAGACGAGGGCCGCCAGTTCGTTCTGGCCGTTGCCGGAAATGCCGGCGATGCCGACGATCTCGCCGGCCCGGACCTTCAGGTCGATGCCGTGCAGCGGCATTGCAAACGGGTCTTCGGGGCGATGGTCGAGGCCGATCAGCTCGAGCCGCGTCTCGCCGGGCTCGCGCGGCGCCGCCGGCACGGGCCGGGGCATCTCGCGGCCGATCATCAGCCGGGCGAGAGCCTGGGCATCGTGGTGCCGGGGCTCGAGCGTGCCCGTCACCGCGCCGTCGCGCAGGATCGTCGCCCGGTCACAGATGGCGCGGATCTCCTCCAGCTTGTGCGAGATGAAGAGGATCGACACGCCCTTGTCGCGCAGGCGCCGCAGCGTCTCGAACAACGCCACCACGAGCTGCGGCGGCAGAACGGAGGTCGGCTCGTCGAGGATCAGGAGTTCCGGGTCGGTCATCAGGCAACGCAGAATCTCGACCCGCTGCCGCTCGCCGACCGACAGCGCATGGACGTGGACGAAGGGATCGACCTCTAGGCCGAACTCGCGCCCGAGCCGGATCAGGCGCTCGGCGAGTTCGCGCCGCCCGCCGGGCATGACGAGCCGCAGGTTCTCGACGACGGTGAGGGTCTCGAAAAGCGAGAAATGCTGGAACACCATGGCGATGCCCCGGCGCCGGGCCTCGGCGGGCGAGGCGAGGGCGAGCGCCTCGCCCTTCCAGGCCATCATGCCCGCATCCGGCTGCTCGACGCCGGAGATCAGCTTCATCAGCGTCGACTTGCCCGCCCCGTTCTCGCCGAGAACGGCATGAATCGACCGGGGCGCGACGTCGAGGTCGATCGCCCGGTTCGCCTGGATCCGGCCATAGCTCTTGGAAAGGCCGCGCAGCGACAGGAGCGGGGCGGACATGGTCAGGCGGGCAGCGGCGTCGACACGCCCTTCACATGCCAGTTCATCGCGATGATTTCGGCATCGGCGAGGGTCGCGCCGGCGGGAACGCCCACGCTGCCATCCGCCTTGGCGATCGGGCCGGTGAAGGGCGAGAAGCCGCCGGCCGCGATCTTCGCCTCGGTCTCCCGGATTCGCACCATCGTCTCGGCGGGAATGGCTGGGTTCCAGTCGGTGACCGCGACGACCTTATCGGCGACGCCGAGAAAGGCGTTCGCGCCCTTGAAGCTGCCGGCGAGATGGGCGTCGACCGAGGCCTTGAAGAAGGGCGACCAGTCCGTCGCCACGCAGCCGAGATAGGTCTTCGGCGCGTAGGCCTTCATGGAGGAGTTGAGATTGAAGACCGGCACGCCCGCCGCCTCGCAGGCCGAGATGACGGAAGGCGTGTCCTGGGCGTTGGAGAAGATGGCGCCGCAGCCTTGCGCGATCAGGGCCTTGGCCGCCTCCTGCTCCTTGGCGGGATCGAACCAGGAATTGACCCAGACGACCGCGACCTCGATGTCCGGCCGCACGGCCTGCGCGCCGAGCGTGAAGGCGTTCAGCGAGGTGATCAGCTCGGGGATCGGGAAGGCGGAGACCGAGCCGAGCTTGCCCGAGCGGCTGAGGGCGGCCGCCGCCATGCCGAGGAGATAGGTGCCCTGATAATAGCGCGCCGCGAAAGGCGAGAAGTTCGGCGCCACCTGGAAGCCGGAGGCATGCAGCACCGTCACGTCGCGATGGCGGCGGGCGATCTGGAGCGCGCCGTTCTGATAGCCGAAGGAGCCGGCGATCAGCACCTTGTTGCCGTCCGCCACCGTCTTGTTCATGATGCGGTCGGCGTCCGGCCCTTCCTGGATGTTCTCCAGCACCGTCACCTTCACCTTGTCGCCATAGGCGGCCTTCACCGGCTCCAGACCGGCGACGAGGGCATGGCCCCAGCCGACATCGCCGACGGGAGAGGGGATGACGAGGGTGATGCCGAGCGGTGCCTCGGCGCGGGCGATCCGCCCCCCGAGCGTCGCGGCGAGGCCGGTGGCGGCGGCGCCCTTCAGAAGCGCGCGGCGGGCGATGGTGGTCGGCATGGCAATTCCCCTCATGAAGGTCTGAAAGCGTCTAGAGATCCAAGCGGGCGAGGGCCGCTTCCGCCTCGGCGAAGAGCCGTGCCTCGTCGAGCCCGACGAATTCGCCCTTCCGCCAGACGATGCGGCCGTTGATCATGGTGAGATCCGTCGCCGTGCCGATGCCGACCTTCGGAATGAGGCTCAGGGGATCGTGGCGCGTGCCGACATAATCCATGCGCCGCGTGTCGATGGCGAAGAGATCGGCCGCCATGCCGGGCGCGAGGCGCCCGATATCGCTGCGGCCGAGAAGAGCGGCGCCGCCGCTCGTCGCATAGGCGAGGAACTCGGCCGGCGGCGGCACCGGACGACGCCGCGTCGCGGCCACGAGGCATTGCAGCATATAGGCCGAATGGATGCAGTGCATCAGGTTCGAATTGTCGTTCGAGGCCGCGCCGTCGCAGCCGAGCCCGATGCGCAGGCCGAGGACGGCCATGGCGGGAATGTCCGTCACCTCCGCGCCGACGAGATAGACGGGCTCCGGGCAATGGGCGATGCCGGTGCCGCTCGCCGCCATGCGGGCGAGCTCGTCATGGGTCAGTTCCCAGCCATGGGCATAGAAGGTGTCGGGCCCGGCGAAGCCGAGCTCGGCGCAATAGTCGACCGTGCGCCGGCCGTGGCGCGCCTCGATCACGGCGCTTTCCCCTTCGCCGACATGGCTGTGCAGCACCACGCCGTGGGCACGCGCTAGAGCCACCGATTCCACGAAGGTCTCGGGGCGGCAGTTCACCGGCTGGCAGGGCGCCACCACCACCTGGCGCAGGCTGAAGCTGCTGCCGTCGTGATAGGTATGAATCAAGCGCTCGCAATCGGCGATGAACTCGTCCGTCGTCTCCAGCATGGCGTCGGGAATGGTCGAGCCCTCGGATTTCGGCAGCGTGTTGCCGCCACGCCCGGCGTGGAAGCGCAGGCCGAAAAGGTCCGCCGCCTCGAACTGGCGGTCGATCAGCCGTTTGCCCGCCTGTCGCGGGAAGCAATATTGGTGATCGAAGGCCGTGGTGCAGCCATGCTTGACGAGTTCCGCCATCGCCGTGACCGAGGCGTGATAGAAGCCGTCCTCCGACAGACGGGAGAAGATCGGATAGATCCGGTCCAGCCATTCGATGACGGAAAGCTTCGTCCAGTCGAGCTCGGCGCGGTTGCGCACGAAGCACTGGAAGAAGTGGTGATGCGTGTTGATGAGGCCCGGATAGACGAACCAGCCGCTGGCATCCTGCCGCTCGGTGCCAAGCGGCAGCTCGCCTTGCGAGAGGTTCGGACCGATCGCTGCGATCGCCGGCCCTTCCGTCAGAAGATCGACGTCGCGCAGGACGATCGGGCCCTGGCCCAGATTGGCGATGACCGCCGCGCAATTCGTCAGGAGATGTCCGGCCATGTCAGGCGGCGTCCATGGCTTGGCCGGGCTCGGGCTTTAGCTCGTGCAGGCGGTGAATGCCCGGCATCTCGACGAAGCGGTCGAGCGAGCGGAGCGCGCGCGACCAGAGGCGGATGGCCGGATAGGGATCGAGCGACACGCCGCCGTCCGGCGCGAGCGCGACATATGGAAAGCAGGCGATGTCGGCGATGGTCGGCCGGCCGGCCGCGAGGAAGGGCTGGCCGCGAAGGCGCCGTTCCACGAGTCCCGCCTCCAGTTCGCGCAGGGCCGCGACGCCCTCCGCCTGCAAACGGTCGATATCGCCCGGCCGCACCAGCATCTCGTGCAGGCGGGCGCCGCCGAGGGAGGCGGTGAGACGATGGGCGAAGCCGAGCCATTGCTGGACGCGGGCCGTCTCCTCCGGTCCGTCCGGCAGCCAGGCCGGCGCCGACCTGGCCGCGAGATAGGTGAGGATCGCCGCCGATTCCGTGAGGACGAGCTCGCCGTCCTCCAGGATCGGTAGCGATCCGGCGGGATTGAGCGCGAGAAGCGCCGGCGTCAGATGCTCCTCGCCCGGATGGAAGTCGACGGCACGAAGCTCCAGCGGTACGCCGGCCAGCGCCGCCATCAGCCGCACCTTGTAGCAGCTCGGCGAGAGGACGTAGTCGTAGAGCTTCATTGCGCCACCAGCTGCGCGCCGTAGCGATAGCCGCGCCGTTTCAGCCAGCGCCGATAGGCGACCGAGGTGAGGTCGGCGCGTGTCGGGATCTCCATGCCCGGGTCGAGCGGCAGGAGCCGGGGAATCTGGTTTTCCAGGATCGAGCGGTCCTGCAGGAAGATGAGCTGCTGGAACTGGATCAGGTCGGTCATCGGCGTGTCGTCGTCGAACAGCGCCATCCAAGGCCAGACGTCGCAGAGATCCTCGGCGAGCGGCTGCACGAAGAGCGCGATGACATCCCATTCGCTCGGGCGCGGCGGGCAGGTCTTGTAGAGGATCGAGGCGGTCGGCGCCGGCACGCGATACATGTAACGGGTGGTGAGGCCGCCTTCGGCCGATTTCGCGGCCTGCGGCTGGTAGAACTCCACTTCGGTCGCCCAGACTTCGTCGACATCCTCGCGGATCTCGACCTTGTAGTTCGCGACTTCCGTATGCGGTTCGGCGCCGAGGATGTCCGTATGGACGAAGGGAAAATGGGCGATGTCGAGAAAGTTCTCGACGGCGCGCAGCGGCGAACAGCGCACGCGCACGACGCCGACATCGACGAGCCGCCGCCCCGGCTGGCCGGCTTCGGGAAGGGCGAAGAGGTCCCGTTCGGGCGCGCCGAGCGAAGTCCAGACATGGCCGTAGCGCATGAGGACGGGCAGTTCGCGGCCTGCTCCATCGGTGACGCGGGCCGAACCGCCGGCCTCGCCGGAGACGAGGATCGGCTCGCCCATCAGCGCCGTGGCGCGGCCGGCGCGCCGGAGCCGGCTCGCGAGCCCGACCGGATACCATTCGTCGCGCATCGGATCGGCGCTCATGCCGCGATCTCCTCCCGGATCGCTTCCGCCGCGCGGCGCAGCGCTTCCGCCGCCCGCGAGGCCGCGACACGCTCGGCCGGCCCCGCCGCTTCCGCCACGAGCACATGGACGAGCGTCCGCCGGTCCGGCTGCGCCGCGAGGAGGAAGCCCGGTGCCCCGTCGGTACGGGCGATATGGCCGACAGCGTCGGCCTTCGCGCCGGCCGCCGCCTCCACCGCCGGCAGCGGTGCGTCGACCGTCAGCGAACGCACGGGCGACAGGCCGGCGAGGCGCGGCACCGGCGCCTCCGGCCGCTCCTCGGCGAGCCAGATGATGCCGCCCGTTTCGTCGACCGCCCGCGTCGCGACGCAAATCGACTGGCCCGGCGTCAGGTTCGGATGGGCGGGAATGCGTACGCAACGCCCCGAGGCATCGTAGCTCCAGCCGTGATAGATGCAGGACAGCGCCTCGCCCCGCACGAAGCCGTGCGACAGGCGCATGCCGCGATGCGGACAGCGATCCGCCGCCGCCGTAAGGCGACCGGACGCGCTGCGCCAGAGAGCCAGAGCGCCGGCGGGCGTCGCGATCGGCATGACGCTGGCCGCCGGCAGATCCGACGATAGAGCGATCGGCATCCAGCAAGCCGTCATTCCACTCCGCACCCCATGCAGACGGCCTCGACCGCCGGGCCTCGCAACCTGCACATCTAATCGGCGCTCAATGGGCTGCACAAGCTTTAAACAACAGCAACGCATGTCTAAATCATGCGCAATCGCCTAAATCGGCGGCAATCGGCGCGCCACCGCTTCGCCCAAGCGCATGGCGAGATCCAGTGCGGTGGCTCAGCCTCAAGATGGGTGAACTGATCGCGGCGGAAGTGGAGGGGCCGTCCAATTGGGCGGAGGGCAGCCATGAGCCGTGCGCGAGGCGCTTCGTTTGGAAGCAAGAGCGGAAGGATTCTCGAACCGCGCCGATCGGCCTCGTCGTCACAAAGGCCGGCGCTCGATGCCTTCGACCATGGCGTCGATTGGCCCGAGCCAGCATCCGATCTCGAGCATGTCCAGAAGTTCGGACGGACCGGACAGGTCGAGTTCGATCCGGTCGGACACGGCTCGCACCACGGTCGGCGACAGTCCCAGCTTGGCGGCGTGGCGGTCGATCCAGGGCAGAAAGGCTTCGACGGCCAAATCGCCGGTGATTGTCATCCGTTCGCGATCCAGATCCCTTCGATCCAACAGGCGGCCTCCATCAAATTTGCAGCGACGATTTTGCGGGCGCGCCGAGCGCATGGCAAGCGCGGGTCGCCGACGCCAGCGCCCCGCCTCCACCGATCAAAAGCAGGCGCTAATGCCACTCCTTCGAGTGTTGCAAGTTACACATATTTGGTGTTGCATCTGCCAAGTTTCGCGACGAGGTGTATCGGAATGCTTTACGATCAGGGCTTCATCGAGCGGCTGGCCGAGACCGTGCGGGCCAGACTGTCTGAATGGGGCGCTTCGCCCGATGCGACGCTCGATCTCCTGACGGTGTCCGAGAACGCCACGTTCCTTCTGAAGGAGCCGGACCGGCGGCTGATCCTGCGCGTCCATCGGCCGGACTATCACACCGAAGCGGAGATCGCCTCGGAGCTTGCCTGGATCGAGGCCCTGCGCGCGGCCGACGTGGTGCCGACGCCCCGCCCGGTGCCGACGCGCGACGGAAAGCTGCTCGTCGCCTTCGAGAACGGCGACACGCGGCGCCATGTCGTCGCCTTCGAGCATCGGGGCGGGCGCGAGCCGGAGGCGGGGGACGACCTGCCGCGCTGGTTCCGCCATCTCGGCGCGATCAACGCCCGCCTGCATCGCCATGCCAGGGGCTGGACCCGGCCGGCGGGGTTCACGCGCAAGCGCTGGAACTTCGCGACGATCCTCGGGGCCAAGGCTTACTGGGGCGACTGGCGCGATGCCCTCGGCCTCGACGCATCGGGCCGCGCGGTGCTGGAGCGCCTGCACCGGCGGCTCGAAGCGGACACGGCCGCCTTCGGCGAGGCGGAGGACCGCTTCGGCCTCGTCCATTGCGACCTGCGCGCCGCCAATCTTCTGGTCGAGGGCGAAGAGATGGCGGTGATCGACTTCGACGATTGCGGCTTCTCGTGGTTCGGCTACGACTTCGCCGCCGCCGTCAGCTTCATCGAGCACGAGCCGATCGTGCCGGCGCTGATGGAGGCCTGGCTGGAGGGCTATCGCGGCGTCGCGCTCTTCGCCGAGGCGCAGGCGGCGATGCTGCCGGCCTTCGTCATGCTGCGCCGGATGCAGCTCACCGCCTGGATCGCCTCGCATGCCGAGACCCCGACCGCTAAGGCCCTCGGCCCCGCCTATACGCAAGGCACCGTCACCCTCGCCGAGCGCTATCTCGCCGGCGGCGCGGCGGAGCGCGCGGCATGAGCGCGGCTCGCGAGATTCTCTCGATGAACCGCTTCGATCCCGGCAGGATCGGCGGGATCGATGGCGCGATTGCCGGCAAGATACGGCGGCGGGGCGAGCAGTTCGGCGCGGCGTCCGTCCTGTTCTACGAGCGGCCGATCGAGATGGTCTCCGCCAGCGGTGTCCATCTCTTCGATGCGGATGGTCGGCGCTATCTCGACGTCTATAACAATGTGCCGTCGGTCGGCCATTGCCATCCGAAGGTGGTCGCGGCGATCGCCGCGCAGGCGGCGGCGCTGAACATCCATACGCGCTATCTCACGCGCCCGGTGGAAGCCTATGCCGAGCGGCTGCTCGCCACCTTCCCGGCGCCCCTCACCAATCTCCTGATGACCTGCACGGGCAGCGAGAGCAACGATCTGGCGCTCCGCATCGCCAATAGCTTCACCGGGGCACGGGGCATCGTTGTGACGGAGGCCGCCTATCACGGCAATACCGCCGCCGTGACGGAAATCTCCCCGTCCTCGCTGCTCCGCCGCCGCCCGGCGGCGCATGTGCGCACGATCCCGGCCCCCGACATCGCGGCCGGCGGCGATGTCGGCGCCCGCTTCGCCGCCGCGCTGAAGGCCGCGATCGCGGATCTCGAAGCGCAGGGCCTCGGCTTCGCGGGCCTCGTGGTCGATACGATCTTCTCCTCCGACGGCATCCATGCCGATCCGCCCGGCTTTCTTCGCGACGCCGCCGGGATCGTGCGGGAGGCCGGGGGGCTCTTCGTCGCGGACGAGGTGCAGCCCGGCTTCGGGCGCACCGGCGCCGGGTTCTGGGGCTTCGAGCGACATGGGCTGGTCCCCGACATCGTCACCATGGGCAAGCCGATGGGCAACGGCTTTCCGATGGGCGGCGTCGTGACGCGGCCGGAGCTTCTCGACCGGTTCTGCGCCGAGACGGGCTATTTCAATACGTTCGGCGGCAATCCGGTCGCCGCCGCCGCCGGCCTGGCGGTGCTGGACGTCATCGCGGAAGAAGGTCTCATCGACCATGCGCAGGTGGTCGGCGCGCGCCTGAAGGAGGGCTTGGAAGCCTTGATGCCACGCCATGCCGCGATCGGCGCGGTGCGCGGGGCGGGCCTCTTCATCGGCCTCGATCTGATCGACGCGGAGGACGGATCGCCGGATGCGGCGCTGACCAGCCATGTGATCAACGCCATGAAGGAGCGCGGCATCCTCATCGGGGCCGCCGGGCTCCACGGCAACACGCTGAAGATCCGCCCGCCGCTGCCCTTCGCCGAGGACCATGCGGCCCTCTTCACCGATACGCTGGACGCGATCCTGGCGGAGCGCTGAGCGCCTCGCCGGGACCGACGGGCATCCGCCTCACATGGCTTCGAGGGCGCCAAGCGATTCGGGCAGGATCTGCCCGCCATCCACCACCAGACCCTGTCCGGTGACATAGGCGGCCTCGTCGGAGGCGAAGAACAGCACGGCGTTCGCGATGTCCTCGACCCGGCCGAGACGCTTCAGGGGAATTGAGGCCTCCATCCGGGCGATATAGTCGGCCCCCATGCCCTCCAGCCCTTCGGTGAAGATGTTGCCGGGCATCACCGCGTTCACCGTGATGTTGCGCGGCGCGAGCTCGATCGCCGCCGTCCGCATGAAGCCGAGCTGCCCGGCCTTGCTCGCCCCGTAATGAGACCAGCCGGGATAGCCGGTCACCGGGCCGGTAATCGAGGAGGTGAGGATGACACGTCCCTTGCCGCCGCGCTCCATCGCCGGCAAGACGGCCTGCACGCTGAGGAAGGTCGAGCGCAGGTTGGTGGCCATCACATGGTCGAAATCGTCGGCGGTCATCTCCGAGAGCTTGGCCGCCGGAAAGATGCCGGCATTGGCACAGAGAATGTCGATGCCGCCGAAGCGCGCCTCCGCCTCCGCCGCCATGGCGCCGCACCCCTCGGGCGAGGCGACATCGGCAGAAAAACCCACGGCGCCGTTGCCGATCGCCTCCGCCACGGCCCCGGCCTCGTCGCGGCTCCGCGACACGACGAGCACCTTTGCCCCGGCGCCTGCCAGACCCGCCGCGATGCCGCGACCGATCCCACGGCTCGCCCCCGTGACGATCGCGCTCTTTCCTTCCAGCGATATGAACATCGATACCCTTTCGATCGCCCTGCGCTTCGGCGATCTGCTGAAATCTTACGCAATTCATCCATCTGCGCGCGAGCGATGCTAGTCGCGCCATTTTCATGTTGCAAGTGCCACAATAATTCGACAGTCTCCCCACATCGACGGATAGGCCGCGACAGATCGAGGGGTAGAGCGATGACCGCGCTTTCCAGACGTTCCGTTCTCAAGATGATCGGCGCCGCGGCCGCCGCCGCTCCGTTCGCCGAGGTCGGCGCCGCCTTCGCCGCGCGGACGGGCGAACTGAACATTCTCTGCTGGGAAGGCTACAATTCCGCGCAGGTCCTCGACCCCTTCCGCTCGGAGACGAGCGCCACGGTCAAGGCCGAGAGCCTGACCAACGATCCGACCATGATCAATCGCCTGCGCGCCGGCGAGACGCGGATCTGGGATCTCATCAACGTCAACAATCCCTGGGCGCGCAAGATCATGGCCCCGGCCGGGCTCATCAAGCCCTTGCCGCGCGCCGAATTCGAGCCCTTCTTCGACTCCATGCTGCCGGCGTTCAAGCCGCCCTATCGCTGGGCGATGAGCGAAAACGGCTCCGAGCTTCTCGGCATGGCGCAGCGCTTCGGGCCATACAGCTTCGTCGTCAACACCAATAAGGTGTCGAAGGCGTCGGCCGAGGAACAGGGCTGGGACCTGTTCAACGACCCGGCGATGGCCGGGCGCTACGGCATTCTCGAATCGGACGACTGGAACGTCTTCAACATCTTCATGGTCGCCGGCATCGATCCCTTCAAGGAGCACGGGCTCGAGGAGATGGCGAAGTTCGAGGCGACGGCGCTGCGCGTCTTCAAGGGCGCCAAGCTCGTCGGCGATGCCGCCACCATGAACCAGGCGCTCGTTTCCGGCGAGATCGACCTGCATCTCACCGGCGGCACCTATTCCGTCTCACCCGCCCGCGCCGACGGCTATCCGGAGATGCGCGCCGTCACGCCGCTGAAGGGGCCGATCGCCGGCAAGGGCGGCATCGCCTGGATCGAGATCACCTCGACCGTCAACAATCCCGAGCTTTCGCCGCTGGCGACCGACTTCCTCAAATACGTGCAGAAGCCCGAGGTCGCCCATCGCGTCGCCTTCGCCGAAGGGACCTTCAATCCCGTCGCCCAGATGGGTGATCCGAAATGCTTCGCGCTCTTCACCAAGGACGAGCTCGACGCCATCCAGTGGGACACGCTGGAAGAGGAGATGGCCCGCTCGGCCGAGTACGACATCGTCCCGGACTACGATAAGGCGCTGGATCTGATGCTGAACGCCAAACGGCAGCGCAGCTGAGGACGTCTCGTTCCGTCGTTCGATCCGGGAGCCATGTCATGAATCCGAACCCTGCCGAGCCGGTCGCGCGGCCTGTTCTCCAGCTCGTCGGCGTCCGCAAGATCTTTTCCGACGTGCCCGCCGTCGACGGCATCGACCTCGATATCCGCGAGGGCGAGTTCCTGACGATCGTCGGCCCCTCGGGCTCCGGCAAGACCACGCTGCTGCGCATGCTGGCGGGCTTGGAACGGCCGAGCGAGGGCAATATCACGCTGCGCGGCGTCCTGATGAACGACGTGCCGCCCGACCGGCGTCCCACCTGCCTCGTCTTCCAGTCGCTTGCGCTCTTCCCGCACAAAAGCGTCGGGGAGAATATCGAGTTTCCGCTGAAGGTCCGAAAGATGCCGCCGGCCGAGCGCAAGGCCCGCGCACTCGAACTCCTGCGGATGGTCCGCCTGCCGGAAGGCTATTACGGCCGCAACGTCACGCGCTGCTCGGGCGGCGAGCGCCAGCGCGTGGCGCTCGCCCGCGCCTTCGCCTACGATCCCGACGTACTCTTCTTCGACGAGCCGCTCTCGGCGCTCGACTACAAGCTGAAGAAGATCCTCGAAAAGGAATTGAAGGAGCTTCACCGGGAGAGCGGCAAGACCTTCGTCTACATCACGCATAGTCTGGAGGAGGCCATGGTCATGTCGGACCGGATCGCCGTCATGCAGTCCGGGCGCATCGCGCAGATCGGCACGCCCGACGAGATCTACGGTCGGCCGACGAACCGCTTCGTCGCCGAGTTCTTCGGCGAAGTGAACGTTCTCGACATCCATCGCGAAGCCGGCGGCTGGGCGGCGGCAGAGACCGGGCGCCTCGCCGTCGATCCGGCGGCCGACCGCTTCGGCGAGACGGCGGCGCTGGTCGTGCGCCCGGAGGCCATGCGCTTCGTCGGCGAGGCCGCGAGCGCCGAGAACGTCCTCTCCGGCGAGGTGCGGAACCGCTATTCGTTGGGCTCGCGCATCCAGTACCGAGTCCACGCCGCGCAACGCACCTTCCTCGTCGAGGCGCCGGCCGGCGGCACGGCGCCGACGGGCGCCACGGTGCGGATCGGCTGGGACGCCGCCGACGCGATCGTGGTGGCGCGATGAGCGTCGCCATGGATTCGGCCGCCCGACCTGCCATCGCCGAAGCGCGGGAGGAGGGCGCATCGTTCCGCCGCTTCCGCCTCGGCGCGGGTCCGCGCGCCGCTCTTCCCGTTCTCGTCCTGCTGGCGCTCGGCTTCCTCGCCCCGCTCGTCACGGTCGCGGCCTATGCCTTCGCGACGCCGCGCAGCTACGATGCCTTCCGCTCCTTCACCCTCGCCAATTTCCGCGCGATCGTCGATCCGGCCAATACGGTCTGGACATCCTTCGCCTGGTCGCTTGGTTTTGCCGCCGTTACGGTCGCGATCCTCGCGATCGTCGCCTATCCGATCGCCCATGGGCTCACCTGCGTTTTCGGCCGCGCCGCCGGCTTCGTCAGCGTGCTCTTCGTCTTTCCGCTCTTCGTCTCGGAGAATGTCCGGCTCTTCGGCTGGGTGCTGTTCTTCATCAAGAACGGCGTGCTCGACGGCACGCTGAGCTGGCTCGGTCTCGGCACCGTGCCGGAGGTTCTCTTCAAACCGGGCGCGACGCTCTTCGGCATGGTCTATGTCTACCTGCCTTTCATGCTTTTCCCGATGACGCTCGGCCTCGCCATGGTGCCTCGCGATCTCGTCGACGCGGCGCGCGATCTCGGCGCATCCCGCCTGATGATCTGGCGCGAGGTCGAATTGCCGCTCGCCATGCCTGGCATCCTCATCGGCATGCTTCTGACCTTCGTCCTGTCGGCCGGCGCGGTCGCCGAGTCCAAGGTGCTGGGCGGCCAGTCGGTCATCACGATCGCGCAGGATATCGAGGTGGCTTTCACCTATGCGCAGAACTGGCCGCTCGGCGCGGCGCTGGCGCTGATCCTGGTCGTTCTCGTCAGTGGTCTGTCGCTCTTCGTCATGGGCCGGCTCGATCTCGACACGATCCTCGGACGGCGGTGAGGGGGCCATGAACTCGATCGCAAGCTCGCGCCGCCATCTGTTCGTCGGCGTCTGGACGGGGCTCGTCCTCTTCGCCGTCTATCTGCCGATCCTCTGCGGGGCGCTGGCCGGCCTGTCCCGCGGCCGCTACTTCGCCTTTCCGGTGCGCGCATTCTCCCTGGAATGGTGGGACCGGACCTGGGCGTCGCTGGAAATCCACGAGCTGGTGCGGACCTCCCTCCTCGTCGCCTTTCTGGTGACGGCGATCTCGGTCGCCTTCGCCTTCTTCGGCGCGCTCGCCTTCGCCCGCTACGACTGGAAGGGCCGGCGCCTGTTCCAGAAGCTGATCCTCCTGCCGATCTTCTTTCCCCAGCCGGTGCTCGGCCTCGCGCTGCTTCTCTGGTTCAACGCGCTCGGCATCGATCCCAGCTGGAAGACCGTGGTGATCGCCCATCTCGTCTGGATCGTCCCGGTCGTCACGCTGGTCATCGCCATTCAGGTCTATGGCTTCGATCCGGTGCTGGAAGAGGCGGCCGGCGATCTCGGCGCCTCGCGCCTGTTCATCCTGCGGGAGATCACGCTGCCGATCCTCTGGCCGGGGATCTGGTCGGGCGCGCTCTTCGCCTTCCTTCTCTCCTGGGGCAATTTTCCGCTGTCGCTCTATACGGCGGGCGCCGATTCCACCGTGCCGAAATGGCTCTATTCGAAGATGGTCGCGGGCTATACGCCGATGGTGCCGGCCCTTGGCACGATGGCGACGCTTGCCGCCGCCTTCGTCCTCCTCGCCGGCGGGGTCGGGACGCTCCTGCTCCGGCGGCGCGCGGCGGCCCATTCGTCCGGTTGAGGGGCGCTTGCCTGCTCCGGGCGATCGTCCTATCGCAATCGCCGGGCGAACGGGGGAGCCGGGATCATCATGGCGTCGTCGAAATCGCGCCGCCAGTCGCGCATCCTGGCCGAGCTGGACGGCCAGCCGAGCCTTCGCGTCGCCGAACTCGCGCGCATCCTGTCGGTGTCGACGGAGACGATCCGGCGCGACCTCGACGAGCTGACCGATCAGGGGCTTCTCAATCGAACCTATGGAGGCGCGACGCGCCCCTTGAGTTCCGAGCCCTCGGTGACCGAGCGCCATCTCCTGTTCCAGGAGGAGCGCCAGCGTATCGCGCGCGCCGCCATGGGGCCGCTCGCCGGCGCCCATACGTTGATGATCGGCTCCGGCTCCACCACCGTCCACGTCGCCCGCCGCATCGCGACCGAGATGAAGAACGTCACCGTGATCACCCATTCGTTCGGTGTCGCGACGGTGCTGGCCATCAATCCGACGATCAAGGTCGTGATGCTCCCGGGCGAATATCACGCGCTGGAGGGGGCGATCGTCGGCGCCCATGCCGTGGCCTTCCTCGAAAGCTTCCGTGCCGATTTCGCCATTCTCGGCGCGAGCGGCCTGATGGAAGAAGGGCCGACCGAAGCCCTGATCGAATGCGGCGCGATCTATACCGCCATGACACGGCGCGCCGCCGCGACGATGGTCGTCGCCGATCACTCGAAATTCGGCCTGATCTTCCCGTCGCGCTACGCGCCCTGGCCGAAGATCGGCCATCTCGTGACGGATCGCCCGCCGGCCGACGACCTCGCGGCCGAGATTCGGGCGAGTGGGGTGCGACTGACGCTCACCAGTTGAACCTTCCATAATATGGGTTGGCGCAGCGCTGCCATATAGGCTCGATACGACGTTAAAGTTCCATAATGAAACTTATGCAACCATGCGTAAGATGATGATCCATATGGATTAATGCCGGGTCGTTCACAGCACGCCTGCAACCATACGCCGGAAGGCGGACGGAGCGGAAGCCCCTTCCCGTTCCTCGGGCTCCGGCGTCGCGCCGGCGCGGGAGTGCCGGTGCCGACGAGGGTCGGCGGTGGCCCGGCATGCGGGACGGACACGGCGATCGAAAGGCCGTGCCGGGTGTTCCGGCTCGTTTCCATACGAAAGATTATAGTTCCGGACACGTGCCCCCAAGATGCCGGAGGCAGGATCTCCGGCGCCGGGATAGCTCGGCCCGCCGATCCGGCGGATGGGTTTCGGCGGGCGCTGGACGAGCCCGGCCGGAGCGGGAACCCGAAGGTCCGGCGAATGATCCTGCCCGAGATCGATGTCTGCATCACCGCCGCCCGGCGGCCGGATGTGCTGTCGCGGACGCTGGCCTCCTTCGAGGCGGGCCTCTTCCGCCATTTCCGCATCCGTCGCGTCATCGCCAATATCGATCCGGTCTTCGGCTCCTTCGACGAAGGCGAGGATTGCGCGCGGATCCTGCGCGACCTGGACCCCGATGCGGAGATCTATTGCCCGAAGGCAAGCGGCTTCGCCGCGGCGGTCGCGCGGACCTGGCTGAACAGCCGCACGGAGCTGATCCTGCATCTGGAGGACGACTGGCTGCTCGGCCGGACGGTCGCGCCAGATGACATCCTGCCGCGCTTCGCGGACGCGGCGGTCGGCCAGGTCAGCTTCAACCATGCCAACAAGAACTGGGACATTCCGGGCAAGGGGCCGTTCTGCTACATCAAGCGCAGCCGCCGGATGCTCGGCGTCGCCCTGCCCTTCAAGGTCCGGATGCCGAACTTCCTCACCGGTCCCTCGTTCCTGCGCGGCGATTTCGCCCGCGCCGCCGCGCGGCGGATGGATCCGCAATTCGATCCGGAGAAGCAGTTCTGCCGGGGGCTCAATCCGGTTCTCGAAGCCTTCGTCGCGCCCTATCGCAACCTGATCCTCGGCGAGATGGGCGCTTATTACATCGAGGATATCGGCCGAGACTGGCGCGCGGCGCGCGGCATCGAGAAGAGAATAGTCGCCGGCCGGTCCGTCTGGCACGCGTCCCCGGACCTCTGCCCTCCCGGCGCCGCGTCCGACCAGCCGCGTCTGGCGGCCTGAGCGCGGCGCCCCTCTTGGCAGACGGCGCGCCGACGGCTAGGCAGGCCGCGATCGATATCCGTCACCCTGCGGCAGCCGCCATCCGTTCGGCGCCGCTGGTCCGGCGCGCGGTGCCGGACCGTGCCGCCGGCGGCGGCGCGCAGACGATGGGGGCGACTTGAAGCTGCTCGTGATCGAGGACGACCGCCAGACGGCGGACTATGTCTGCGACGGGTTGCGCGAGGAAGGCCACGATGTCGACCACGCGGCGACCGGCCCGGGCGGGATGGAACTCGCCTGCACGCGCGATTACGAGGTGCTGATCGTCGACCGGATGCTGCCCGGCCTCGACGGTCTGTCGCTGGTGCGGGCGCTGCGTTCGGCCCGCAAGGACGTGCCCGTCCTGTTCCTCACCTCCCTCGGCGGTGTCGACGACCGCGTCGAGGGCCTGGAGGCCGGAGCCGACGACTATCTCCTGAAGCCCTTCGCCTTTTCCGAGCTCCTGGCGCGCGTCCACGCGCTCGGGCGGCGCGCGCCGAGCCGGCGCGAGGAGACGGTGCTGCGCGTCGGCGACCTCGAACTCAATCTCCTGACGCGCGGCGCGATGCGCGCCGGCCAGGCGATCGAGCTCCAGCCGCGCGAGTTCCGCCTGCTCGAATATCTGATGCGCAATCGCGGACGGATCCTGACCCGCACCATGCTCCTGGAACGGGTCTGGGAGCTGCATTTCGATCCTCAGACGAATATCGTCGAGACCCATATGAGCCGCCTGCGGACCAAGATCGACAAGCCCTTCGACAAGGAGATGATCCGCACGATCCGAGGCGCCGGCTATTGCCTGAATGCGCCTGCCTGACCGCCTGCGCACGACCTCCTTCCGCCTGGGGGTCGGCTATGCCGTGTTCTTCCTCGTCTCGGTGCTGGCGATCTTCGGCGCCGTCTACATGGCGGCGCGCTCCGAGGTCGCGGCGGTGATCCGCTCCACGATCGCGGAGGATTTGGAACGGCTGCTCGGGGCGGAGGCGGCGAAGGGCGGCGCCGCCCTGCGGGCCGCCGTCGCCGAGCGCACGATGGCGGCCGCCACGGATCAGTTCTATCTGCTCCTCGACGCGGGCGGCGGCGTCATCGCCGGCAATCTGCCCGGCGAGCTCTGGCGCGAGGGCTGGTCCGAGCAGAAGCCGAAGCCGAAGCTGATTGCCTCCAGCGAGGCGCTGCGCGAAGCCTCCGACACCAATTACGAGCATAAGGTCCATCTGTTCTCGCTCGGCCTCGTCCTTCCGGACGGCGAGCGGCTGATGATCGCGCGCAATTCCTATCTGCTCGGCGAGTTTCAGGAGATCGTCCTCGACGCGCTGAAATGGGGCAGCGGCCTCACCGCCCTCTTGGCGCTGATCGGCGGCTTCGCCGTCAGCAGCGGGCCGACCCGGCGGGTCGATGCCATCGCCGCGACGATGCGCACGATCGCCGGCGGACGCTTCGACCAGCGGCTGCCGGTGCTCGGCCGCGGCGACGAGCTCGACCGCCTGTCCAGCGACATCAATCGGATGCTGGAGCGCGTCGAAGCCCTGATGGAGAGCCTGAAGCAGGTCTCCGACGATATCGCGCACGATCTGCGCACGCCGCTCGCCCGATTGCGCCAGCGCCTCGACGGCGCCGCGCGCCAGGCGGGCGATGTCCGGGTCCTTCAGGAGGCCGTGGCGGACGCGACCGCCGAGGCGGACACGATCATCGAGACCTTCAACGCCCTCCTGCGCATCGCGCAGATCGAGGCCGGCGCCCGCCGCTCGCGCTTCGCGCGGCTCGATCTGGGGCAACTCCTGACGCAACTCCACGACATCTACGATACGGTCGCCGAAGATGCGGGACTGCGGTTCGAACTCGTCGTCGCCGATGATCTCAGCGTGGACGGCGACCGGGACCTTCTCCAGCAGCTCTTCGCCAATCTCATCGAAAACGCGCTGACGCATGCCGCGACCGCGACGCGATTGACGCTCCGCGCCAGCCGCGCCGGCGGGACGATCGAGGCGGAACTCGCCGATGACGGCCTCGGCGTGCCGGACGGCGAACATGCGAGGATCTTTCGCCGGCTGTACCGGCAGGATCGCAGCCGCACGACGCCGGGCAACGGCCTGGGCCTCGCCATGGCCGCCGCGATCGCGGACCTCCACGAGGCCCGGATCGAAGCCCTCGGCAACGATCCCGGCCTCCTGATCCGCGTGGCCTTCCCCACGCCCGCCGATTGATCCGGCCGGCGGTCCCGCCCGTCCGTCGCTCGCAGATCTTCGGCGTCCCGAGCCTGACGGCGGCGAAGAGCCCCTCCTCCACCCACAGGTTCTGTCAGGGCTTCGGAGGCTGTTCGACAGATGTCGATGGCAGGGCTCCTTAGGTTGGCATCAACATCAGGCTTTCGGCGGGCAACGGCGTCATGTCCAATGAATGCATGGATAGCGAAAGCGTCTTCCGATCCTGGCTGCCGGGCGACGGCGAGATGGCCGAACGCATCCGCGCCTTCGACTGGTCGCAGACCTCGCTCGGACCGATCGCCGAATGGTCGCCCACCCTCCGCACCGTCGTCGGGTTCATGGTCGCCGCTCGCCAGCCCGTCTTCCTCGGCTGGGGGCCGGAGACCGTCTCGCTCTACAACGATTGCATCGTCCCGATTCTGGGGGCGAAACATCCGGCGAGCCTCGGCAGGTCGTTTCGAGAGGTCTTCGCCGAGGTCTGGACCGACTACGAGCCGATCGTCACGCGGACGATGGCCGGCGAGGCGCATTATCTCGAGGACCAGCCGGTGCGGCTCGCCGGTCGCGGCGAGGACGAGCCGAGCTACTTCACCTATTCCTGGACGCCGCTGCGCGAGGCGAGCGGAGAGGTCGCGGGCTTCCTGTCGATCGCCACCGAGACCACCGCGAAGGTGCTCAGCCTCGGCATGCTCCGGCAGAGCGAGAGGCGTCAGGCCTTTCTCCTGCAACTCAGCGACGCCATTCGGGCCCTTGGCGAGGCGGACGAGATCCGCACGACCTCGACGACCATGCTCGGACGGCATCTCGGCGCGAACCGTGTCGCCTATGCCGAGCACCGGCCGAAGGATGCGACATTCGCGGTCGCGCCGAATTTCGTGGACGGCACGCAGGAGATCGTCGGCGAGTTCCGATACGAAGCCTATGGACCCGACATTCTCGACCAGCTGCAATCCGGGCGCCTGCGCATCCAACCGGACATCCAGGCCGACGCGACGCTCGACGGCACTCAGAAGCGACGGCTCGCCGAGGCGGGCGTCGCCGCCTCGCTCAACGTGCCCGTCTTGAAGCAGGGCCGCCTCGTCGCCTTTCTCGGCGTCAACTACGCCAGTCCCCATGTCTTCGAGCCGGCGGAGATCGAGCTGGTCGAGGAAGTCGCCGCGCGGACCTGGACCGCGATCGAGCGCGCGCGCGCCGAGGCCCTGCTCCGGCAACGCGAACTCGACCTCGCGCGGGTCCAACGCATCGGCGAGGTGGGCGGTCTCGATATCGACATCGCCAATGGGCTGCGCAGCAAGCGCTCGCCGGAATATCTGCGGCTTCACGGCCTGTCGGCGACCGGCTCGGAAGAGACCCACGCGCAGTGGCGGGCACGCGTGCATCCTGACGATCGCGAGGCGGCGGAGCGTACCCTGTTCGCGGCCCTGGAGGGCGGCGGAAGCGGCTATGAGAGCGAGTATCGCATCGTCCGGCCGAGCGATGGCGCGATACGGTGGATCCATGCCCGTGCCGATATCGAGCGGGACGGAAACGGCAGGCCGACGCGTCTCGTGGGCGCTCATCTCGACATCACCGAGCAGAAGGAGACGCAGGAGGCGCTGCGCACGAGCAGGGAGCGGCTGCGCCAGTTCGGCGAAGCCTCGACGGATGTCCTCTGGATTCGCGATGCCGAAACGCTGCAATGGACCTATCTGACGCCGGCCTTCGAGACGATCTACGGCATCGGCCGCGAGGCGGCGCTCCATGGCAACGACTTCCGGCGCTGGGTCGAGCTGGTCGAGCCGGCCGATCGCGGCGAGGCGCTCGCCGCCATTCGCCGGGTCCGTGCCGGCGAGCGGACGAGCTTCGACTACCGGATCCGGCGGCCGGATGGGGAGGTGCGCTGGCTGCGCAACACCGATTTCCCGATCCGCGACGACTATGGCGTCGTCACCAGCATCGGCGGCGTCGGCCATGACGCGACCGAGCTGAAACGGATCGAGGAGGCGCTCCGAGCGAGCGAGGAACGCTTGCGAAGTGCTGTCGAGGTCGGCAGGGTGGGGCTGTGGGACTGGGACATGGTGGCCGAGCGCATCCACTGGTCGGACGAGCATTTCCGCATGGAGGGCTATGCGGTTGGCGAGGTCGTGCCGAGCTACGAGGCCTGGGCCAGCAGGCTCCATCCCGACGATCGCGAGGCGACGGAGGCCGCGCTGCGGAGCGCCAGGGACAGCCGGACCGAATATGTCCATGAGTTCCGCACCCTCCTTCCGGACGGCGCGATCCACTGGTGCGCGGCGCGCGGCAAGTTCTTCTACGACGAGGAGGGCCGCCCAATCCGCATGGTCGGCGCCATGATCGACACGACGGAGAAGCGCGAGCTGCTCGACCGGCAGATGGTCCTGATCCACGAGGTCCAGCATCGCACCCGCAACCTCATCGGCGTCGTCCGCTCGCTGGTCGAGCGGACGCTCGAAGCCTCGTCCTCCGCCGACGAGTTCCGCACCAGCATCCGCGACCGGTTGGGCGCGCTGTCCCGCGTCAACGGCCTCCTGTCGCGACTGGAGAGCGGCGAGAAGATCACCTTCGACGAACTCCTGCGCGCCGAACTCTCGGCCCATGGCCTTCTGCAGAACGGCGCGGCGCGCCAGCTGACGCTCGAGGGGCCGACCGGCGTGCGGTTGCGCTCGACGACCGTCCAGACCTTCGCCCTCGCGCTGCACGAGCTCGCGACCAATGCCGTCAAATACGGGGCGCTGGCGTCCGATGTCGGACATCTGACGATCCGCTGGCAGGTGCGGAGCGAAAGCGGCGGCCGGCGCCTGCTGGTCGACTGGCGCGAGAGCGGCGTGCCCGACATGCCGACGGGCGACATGGCGGCGAAGGGCGGCGGCTTCGGTCGCCAGCTGATCGAGAAGGCTTTGCCCTATCAGCTGAAGGCGCGGACGAGCTATGTCTTCGGCGCGGATGGCATCCATTGCGTCATCGACATGCCGGTCACGGCCGATCAGCCCAAGATCTAGCCCGAAGGCCGGCGCCTAGCTCGCGGGGCCGACATAGCGCGATTGCGGGCGGATCAGCCTGCCGCTCGTCGCCTGTTCGCGCGCATGCGCCAGCCAGCCGACGCTGCGCCCCATGGCGAAGACGCAGGTCAGGCTGTCGGCCGGAAAGCCGAGGGCGTCCAGAAGAACGGCGGTGTAGAATTCGACATTCGTCTCCAGCCTCCGGCCCGGCTTGTGATCCTTGAGGACCGCGAGCGCCGCCGCCTCCACCTGCTCCGCCTGGGCAAGCCGTCCCGCTTCGACGCCGAGCGTCGCGAGGGCGCGCTTCAGGGCGTCCGCGCGCGGATCGCGGACGCGGTAGATGCGATGGCCGAATCCCATCAGGCGCTCGCCCCGCGCCAGCGCCGCTTCCAGCCAGGCGCGCGCGTCGCCGGCCTCGCCGATATCGTTCAGCATCGTCAGCACCGGACCGGGCGCTCCGCCATGCAGCGGGCCTTTCAGGGCCCCGAGACCCGCCAGCACCGCCGATGTGAGCCCGGCCTGCGTCGAGGCGACGACGCGGGCGGCGAAGGTCGAGGCGTTGAGACCATGGTCGCAGACCGTGACGAGATAGGTTTCGAGGGCGGCCGCCTCCACGCTCGACGCCGGCTGGCCGCGCAGCATGCGCATGACGTCCGCCGCATGGCCGAGCGAGGCATCGGGCGCCACCGGCGCATGGCCGGCGCGCAGCCGTAGATAAGACGGCAGAAACACCGCCGGGGCCGCGACGAGGCGCAGGGCGGTCGCGAGATCCTCGCCATCCGCCAGCCGCGCGACCAGCGCGCGCACGGCTTCGAGCGGCCCATGGCGGATCAGCCGCTCATCCAACGCCGCGACTTCCGCGAAGACCGCGTGCCTCGCCTGGCCTAGATGCGCGCGCCACTCGCCGCCGGACGGCCTGTCGTCGAAGAAGCCGTCGAAAAGCAGCGCCGTCGCCTCTTCGACGCTCGTCCGGCCTGCCAGTTCGTCGAGCGAACGACCCCGGATCACCAGGCGTCCCGCCGCGCCGTCCACATCGGAAAGAATGGTGGAGGCCGCCACCACGCCGTCGAGACCGTCCGTCATCATCGTCTGCTCCCTTGCGTCTTCGCGCAATCGATGGGCAGGATCGGGATGACGATCAATCTTGAAACATATAATCAACGTCCGATGAGCGAATGGCTGACGGCTCGCGACGTGATGCTTCGGCTCGGCCTCAAGCCGCAGACGCTCTACGCCTATGCCAGCCGCGGGCGGATCGAGGCACGGCCGGACGAGGCCGATCCACGGCGGAGCCTCTACCGGGCGGCGGATGTGATGCGCCTGGAGCACCGCAAGGCGCGCGGGCGACGCGATGCCGCCATCGCCGAGGATGCGATCGACTGGGGCGAGCCGGTCCTCGCCTCGGCGATCACCACGGTTGCCGGGGGACGGCTCTGCTATCGCGGGCACGACGCCGCCGTGCTGGCCGAGACGGCGCGCCTGGAGGATGTCGCCCGTCTCCTCTGGGCCTGCGGCGAGGCGCCCTTCCCGCCCCTGCATCTTCCAGTGCCGGCGGGTTCGGCGAAGCAGCGCATGTTCGGCGCCTTGGCCGCGAAGGCGGCGAGCGACGGCGTGATGGGCGCGCGCACGGCGCGCTCGCTCTATCTCGAAGCCGCGTCCGTGCTCGACCTCCTCGTCGACGCCGTGGCGGGCGGGCCCGGCACCGGCCCGATCCATGCGCGGCTGGCGCAAGCCTGGAGCTGCGACCTTGAGGGCGCCGATCTTCTCCGGCGTAGCCTCGTGCTTCTCGCCGACCACGAATTGAACGCCTCGACCTTCGCGGTGCGCGTGACGGCCTCGACCCGCGCCTCGCTCGCCGCCTGCGCGCTGGCGGGGCTCGCCGCTTTGTCCGGCCCCCTGCATGGCGGCATCGCCGGCCGCCTGCGCGGCTTCCTGGACGAGGCGCGTCGCAAGGGCGCGGAGACGGCGGTGCGGGATCGGCTGGCGGATGGGCTCGCCCTCACCGGCTTCGGCCATCCGCTCTATCCGGACGGCGATCCGAGGGCGCGGGCGCTTCTGTCCGCCTTCGCGCCGCCGCAGGATTTCGAGGACCTCCGCCGGGCGGTCGAGGCGGCGAGCGGCCAGCGGCCGAATATCGACTACGCGCTGACCGCGCTCACGACGGGGCTCGCCCTCCCCGAGGACGCGCCGTTCCAGATCTTCGCCACGGCCCGCTGCACCGGTTGGATCGCCCATGCGCTCGAGCAGGTGCAGACGGGACGCCTGATCCGCCCCCGGGCGCGTTATGTCGGGCCGCGACCGGACGAGGCCGCGAGCCCGTGAGAAGCCTCTCGGTGCCGCACGGACCGCGCCGACCGGGGCGGCATCGGCGCGCCGCCCCTGGAATGGCCGCTCGTCACGCGACCTTACCCGATCCGCGGAAGGCGGCGACGGTCAACCACAGGGCGGATAGCAGGAAGTAGAAGGCGCCGAAGGCGGCATAGGGAGCGATGTCGGTGATCGAGGGCGCCGCCGCGCCGAGCGATTTCTGGATCATGTGCGCGCCGGCGAGGACGGACTGGCCTCCGCTCAGGATCATCGCCCATTGGGCGCCTTCGGAGCGCCTGCGCCGTAAGCCCGTGACGAGTTGAGCAAGGCCCGACAGTCCGGCCCAGATGCCGAAGACGGCGAGAACCGAGTGCATGTCCCGCAGGATCGCGAGCGCGACGACGACCGCTGTCAGGGCGCTGGCGATGACGTTCAGGCTCTGGCTCCTGTTCGCGGCCAGACCGCCGCTGACCCGCGCATCGACGAAGTTCGCGACGGCGTCCCACGCTGGATAGAGCACCAGGAGAAGCGCCACGGCAAAGGCATTGTCGGCCGCCAAGATGGCGCCCGCCACCCAAGCGACCGAGAAGACCGTCCGGGCGTAGTAATAGGACCGCAGCCAGTGGGACTGCGAGGGAAATGACGATGGCATTGGTTGACCTTTCTTGAAGTATCTACCTACTAGTTGGTAGATTTTGAGCCGTCAACCCGTCGGCGCGAGAACCGGTTCCACGCCCCTTGTCCTCCTCGCCTTCGAAAGCTAGGCCCTGCCCCATGGAAACCTCGACCGCCGACCGCATCCTCGACGTGACGCAGTCGCTGCTGATCGCCGGCGGCTATCATGGCTTCAGCTATGCCGACATCGCGGCGGTCGTCGGCATCCGCAAAGCCAGCATTCACCATCACTATCCGACGAAGGCGGACCTCGTCGCGGCCCTGGTCCGCCGCTATGTCGGTCAGACGCAAGCCGGCCTTTCGGCCATCCGACGGCATGTCGCGGGGCCGGCCGCGCAGCTCGATGCCTATCTCGGCTATTGGCGCAAATGCGTTCAGGACGCGACGCAGCCCTTCTGCGTCTGTGCCATGCTGGCCAGCGAGCTGCCCTCGCTGCCGGCATCCGTCGCCGCCGAGGTTCGCCTCCACTTTCAGGCCTTGGTCGAATGGCTGGCCGCGACCCTGGCGGCGGGAGCGGAACAGGGCTCGCTGCGCCTGTCGGGCAAGGCCGAAGAGGAGGCCCAGGTCTTGATGGCGACCGTCCACGGCGCGCTCCTGTCGGCCCGCGCCTTCGGCGATCCCGAGCTTTTTCAGGCCATCGTCACGCCGCCGGCCGAACGGCTGCGCGCCTGACCTATCGCTCGCCCGGGGGCCGATGATACCCGCGCGTCGCGACAGCTGCGCCGGTTTCCTTCGCCGCGTTCTGTCCCGCGCGCTGTCGCACCGTCCTCAGGAATAGCCGAGCAGCAACGTGCCGGCGATGTCGCGGGCCTTCGGGGCCAGCTCGTCATCCGGCAATTCGCCCGCGGTCCAGAAGGACAGGACACCGCGAAAGGCGAAGGCGAGTTGACCGGGCAGACGGCGCAGCGCCTCGTCCCGTCGCGACTGCGCCAGCCCCTCGCCCGCGCCGAGCGCGAGAGCCCAGAGAGCGGTCGAACGCTCCCAGGCCCGGCCGGGCGTCGGCCCGGCGGTCCCGATCCAGGACATGACGGTCCGGTTGACCGCCGGCTCCTCGCACATCACGGCCGCCGCGATGTCGACGGCGAGGAAGATGCGCCCCGCCGCGTCCGGCGGCACCGGCGATCCGGCGAGCCGCCGGGTCATCGCCTCGATCCGCCGTTGCGAAAGGGCGTGCATGATCGCCGCCTTGCTGCCGAACTGGTTGAAGGGCGTGGCGAAGCTGACGCCCGCCCCGGCGGCCAGATCGCGCATCGAGAAGTCGGCCTTGCCGTCGCGCAGCAATCGTTCCGCCGCGTCGATGACGCGCTGGCGCACCGGCTCGCCTCGGCTGGCCGGCATGGGATCCGTTCCCTTCGATCTCGTCTTGCGATCCGCCATGCCATTATCTATATCATGATATAAACAAACGATCGAAGGAAGTTTGATCATGGTCGCCGATGCAGCCAAGACATTTCTCATCACCGGCGTCAGTTCCGGGCTTGGACGCGCCTTCGCCATCGGCGCCCTGGAGGCCGGCCACCGGGTGATCGGCACGGTGCGGCGCGCCGGCGATGCCGAGCTCTTCGCCGCGCTCGCGCCCGGGCGTGCCCATCCGATCGTGCTCGACGTGACCGATTACGATGCGGTCCCGGACGCGCTGGCCGAGGTCGAGCGGCGGGTCGGCGCGATCGACGTCCTCGTGAACAATGCCGGCTATGGCCATGAAGGCGCGGTGGAGGAATCGTCGATGGACGACCTCCAGCGCCAGTTCGCGGCCAATGTGTTCGGGCCGGTGGCGATGATGAAGGCGGTGCTGCCGGGCATGCGCGCGCGCCGGTCCGGGCATATCGTGAATGTCACCTCGATGGGCGGCTTCATCACCATGCCGGGGATCGCCTTCTACTGCGGTTCGAAATTCGCGCTGGAAGGCATTTCGGAAGCGCTCGGCAAGGAAGTCGCCGGCTTCGGGGTCCGGGTCACGGCGCTCGCGCCCGGCCAGTTCCGCACCGACTGGGCCGGCCGGTCGATGGACCGCACGCCGCGCAGCATCGCGGATTACGATGCCGTCATCGATCCGATTCGCGCGGCGCGGCAGGCGAAGAGCGGCCATCAGCCGGGCGATCCGGCCAGGGCCGCAGAGGTGCTGCTGGCGCTGGTCGCGGCCGAAGACCCGCCGACACGGCTGTTCCTCGGCGAGGATGCGCTGGGGCTGGTCACGCGGAAGCTGGAGGCCATGCGGGCCGAGCTCGCCGCCTGGGACGGCGTTTCGCGCTCCACCGGTTTCGCCGCCTGATCGGTGACGGGACGGGCGTGCCCGACGCTCTCGCCCGCCCGGTCCCGTCACGGCCACGATCTCGGCGGACCGCCGTCATCGGGCCGCGAGACGGCTCCAGGCCAGAAGCGCGGCCGCGATCGCGGCCGCCAGCCAGATCGCGACGATGGCGATCAGTCCGGCGCGGCTCGTCGGACGGTCCGTCCGCCGAACCGCCCGGGCGCGGAACTCCTCCATCAGCGGCGCGGGAATCAGGCGCACCGCCCATAGGATGCCGAGCGGCACGATCAGGAGGTCGTCCAGATAGCCGAGGACCGGAATGAAATCGGGAATGAGATCGACTGGCGAAAGCGCATAGGCGGCGACGATGGCGGCGACGATCCGGGCCGCGGCAGGCGTCCGGGGATCGCGCGCGGCGATCCAGAGCGCCACGACGTCGCGCTTGATCGCACGCGCCCAGCGTTTCGCCGAAGAGAGCCAACCGGTCATGGCGCCGAGGATAGCCGGCAGCGGTTAGGCGGGCGTGAAGGCCAAGACGCCTCACCCATACCTCTTCCGTCGATCGAACGCCGTCCGTCCGGATCGGTCCTTCGACACGGCGCCTGTCAGACGGCCAGCGGCGCGAAGAAGCAGAGGGCCTTCTTTGTCTTCGGTGCGTAGCAGGCATGGAAGCGGTTGTCGGGCGAGGGCTTCACGATGGCGGAAGGATAGAAGATGCCCTCCGCCCGATATCCGCCGTCGACCTTCTCGGCCTCGGCCAGCGGATGACAATCCTGATCGCTGCAGCATTCGAGCGGATACCAGGAATGCACCAGCCAGAGAGCGAGGACGAGCGACTTCATCGACTTGATCCCTTCGCGGGTCGGGCTCCGTCCATCCGTTAACGCGACGGTCCCGATCCGGTCCGACACCGGTCGCCCGCTAATGGTCAGCCGCCTGCCGGATCGACGCGCGTCGTCGCGACGACGTCGGATCGACGGCCGCTCCCGGACGACGTGCGGAGCGAGGACGATTTCGCGCGGCGGTCCCGATCACGAAGCGTCGCCTCGAAATCCCTCCCGCCGTCGTCAGCTCTCTTCCATGAAACCAAAATGAATTCCTTCCGGTCCTTGCATATGACGAGCCATGTCCATATGTTGTAGAAATCGATATTCGGCCGGATCATTTGGCCTCGCACCATCGGAATGGTGCTTGTTCTTCTGTCTTCCCACCTTTTGTTCGATTTGAGCGGTTCGCAACTCGTGCGCGCCGACGATATACCTATGCGTGAGAAAGGTCTCCCGATGATTATGGGAACCGTGAAGTGGTTCAACGCCCAGAAGGGCTTCGGCTTCATTCAGCCGGACAATGGCGGTCCGGATGCCTTCGTCCATATCAGCGCGGTCGAGCGCGCGGGTCTGACGACCCTGAACGATGGTCAGAAGGTCTCCTACGACCTCGTCGCCGATCGGCGCACCGGCAAGCAGTCGGCCGACAATCTCCAGGCCGCCTGAGCCTGACAAGCGTCCGACCGTGGCTCGTCGTCGAGGCGGGCTCGGTCACGCTCTGAAATTCCATCGTCTTCGCGCCGACCACGGATGTACTGGCGGGGCGAAGCTCGATGGACGGATGCCGCGCCAAACCGGTGCGGCATCATCTTCCTCTCGCCATCCACGGCGATCCCGGTTTCCGACTGTCGGAGCCGGAAAATCCAGCCGGCACTCCCACCCTTCCGTGGTCGAGCGAAACGCCGGCGAACGAAAGTCATTCATGCACAGCAATTCTCATCTCCGCGATCTGGCGGAGCGGCATTTTCGTCCGCAGCCCGACACGACGGGCGAAGGCCTGGCCGCGCTCCTCGTGAGTGCGGAGGCCAAGGCCAACGACGAGAAGACCGCCCGCCTGAAGGCGCTGCGGATGGAGCGCGACGGGGTCGTCAGACCCGAGCGCGCGAAGCCGATGCGCCCCTCGGCCGCCACGCGCCTCATTCGCCGATAGTTTCGGACGCCGGCGATCGGTTTCCGCGAGCCGCGGGCACCTGCGCCGGCATGCCCGACCGAACCAGAGACAAAGGCAGGAGAGACCGAATGAAGGTCGACGTTCGCGACAACAATGTCGAGCAGGCGCTGCGCGCGCTCAAGCGCAAGCTGCAGCGCGAAGGCGTCTTTCGCGAGATGCGGGCACGGCGCGCCTATGAGAAACCGTCCGAAAGGCGCGTCCGCGAGAAACAGGAAGCCATCCGCCGCAGCCGCAAGGCGGCGCGCAAGCTGGCGCAGCGCGAAGGTCTTCTGCCGGCGCCGAAGCGGGCCGAGCCGAAGGTCGCCCGGCCGGCGCGGAGTTCCTGATCGCCCGTCGGAATGCTGTCTGCGATCAACCGAGCACCGAAATAAAGGATATCCGGCCTTGAGAAACAGCGAATGGCGGTTTGGCGCCCTGACGAAGCCTCAGCGCGTCATGCTGGAACTTCTCAACGACGGGTCGGCCGAGGACGCGGTCGGCCTCGAAGCCGAGGAATTGACCGCGCATCAGATCGCCGTCTGCGAGCGTCTGGTCGGCAAGGATCTCGTGCGCTTCGATATCGGTTGGCGCTATTCCTGCTGGTTCCGGCTGACGCCAGCGGGCCGGGAGGCCCTGCGGCTGTTGCGGTCGGAGGACCGGCGGGGCGCGGCGCGGGCGTCGCGAAGCCAATCCGTCCGGGCGAGGACCGGCACCGGCGGCGAGGCCTGAAGCCGGCGCCGGGCGCGCCGACGCCGAGACCCGGCGCAAGGTCCGGGGTCTCGGAAAAGGGTTTGATCGGCTCACGCTGACGCTGACTGCCATCGGCAACGAGATCGAACTGCCCGCGCCGATCCCGCTCGACAATCGCCGCCGGTTTCGCCATCACGGGTTCCGTCTGGAAGCCATGGTCCCGCCCGGTGCAGAAGATGAATCGACGATCGCCGGGACGCCGGCTCGGGCGCGTCCCCATGCTGCGGCGCTCCCGCGCGGTCTGGATGTCGAAGCGCCTCTGGCGCCCGCGTCTCGTCTTCTGGTCGGGCGCCCTGGCGGTGGGGCTCGTCAGCGTCGTCTTCGCCAGGCTGGCCGATTGGGCGCAGCAGGTCTTCGCCGCCTTGCACGCGCAGGCTTCCCAAGGACCGATCGCGGCGCTTCTCCTGCCGCCGCTCGGCTTCGCCCTGTCGAGCTATCTGGCGCTGCGCTTCTTCCCCAATTCTCAGGGAAGCGGCATTCCACAGGCGATCGCCGCCCGCCATCTGGAGCGTGACGAGGATCGCGGTCTCCTTCTGTCCCTGCGTGTCGCCTCCGGCAAGATCGTCCTTACCCTCGTCGGCCTCCTGTGCGGCGCCTCGATCGGCCGCGAGGGGCCGACGGTGCAGGTCGGAGCCGCCATCATGCTGGCGGCGGGCCGCCTCGGCGGCATGGCGCAGGCGCGGGGGCTGATCCTGGCGGGTTCCGCGGCCGGCATCGCGGCGGCGTTCAACACGCCCCTCGCCGGCATCGTCTTCGCGATCGAGGAAATGGGCCGCGCCTACGAGGCGCGCACCAACGGTCTTGTCCTGTCCGCCGTCGTCCTGGCCGGCCTCGCCTCGTTGGCGCTGACCGGCAACTACACCTATTTCGGTCGCAGCGAGGCCAGCGTCGCTTCGGCGAGCGGCTGGGTTCTGGTCGTCCTCTGCGGAATCACCGGCGGCGCGCTCGGCGCGCTCTTCAGCGCCGGCGCCCTCAGCCTGATCCGGCGGATCCGGCGCTGGACGAAAGGCGCGCCCGGTCGGATCGTCGGCATCGCCGCCGGCTGCGGTCTCGTTGTCGCGCTGATCGGCCTCTTCACCGGCGGAACGACCTATGGCACGGGCTACGAGCAGGCGCGCGCCGCCGTCGAGGGAACGCCCCTGCCCGCCTTCTTCTTTCTCGCCAAGTTCGCGGCCGGGCTCGCCTCGATGGTGTCCGGCATTCCCGGCGGCATCTTCGCGCCCTCGCTCTCCGTCGGGGCCGGTCTCGGCTCGACCCTCGGCCTCGTGCTCGGGGGCAGCACCGGCATCGCCGCCACGCTCGGCATGGC
Source organism: Aureimonas endophytica (assembly GCF_014642635.1). Lineage (GTDB taxonomy): Bacteria > Pseudomonadota > Alphaproteobacteria > Rhizobiales > Rhizobiaceae > Plantimonas > Plantimonas endophytica. Next base: position 443,194 of record NZ_BMIQ01000003.1, on the reverse strand, counting down.
CGGCTATTTCGCCGGCGTCGTCCAGGCGCCGATGACCGCCTTCGTCATCATCCTCGAAATGACCGGCAACCAGGGCAATGTCGTGCCGGTGATGCTGGCCTCGCTCATCGGCTTCGGCACGGCCCGCCTCGTGTCGGGCGGGCCGCTCTATCACAGCCTGTCGCGCAACTACGTCGCCGACGTGCTGCGCCGCCGCCGGACCGACGAGATGGAGAAGACCGCATGACGCTCGGGCGCTGGCGCTGGCTCCTTCGCCGACTGACCCGGCGGATCTGGTTCCGCGCCGGGCTGTTCTCGGCCCTGGCCATCGCGACCGCCCTGCTGGGCGCCTGGGCGAGTCCCTACATCTCGTGGAGCCTTTCCGCCAGGATCGGAGCGGACGCGGTGGACAACATCCTCGGCATCCTCGCCTCCTCGATGCTGACGGTGACGACCTTCTCGCTCTCCACCATGGTCTCGGCCTATTCGGCCGCGACCAGCAACGTCACGCCCCGCGCCAATGTCCTCATCATGGAGGACTCGACCACCCAGAACGTGCTGTCGACCTTCATCGGCTCCTTCCTGTTCAGCCTCGTCGGCATCATCGCTCTGTCCACCGGCATCTATGGCGAAGAGGGGCGCGTTGTCCTTTTCGGCGTCACGATCCTCGTCATCGGCTTCATCCTGGTGACGCTGCTGCGCTGGATCGACCACCTCTCGCGCCTCGGCCGGGTGACGGAAACGACGCAGAGGGTCGAGGAAGCGGCGATCGAGGCGATCCGCGAGCGCCGCAGCACGCCCTATCTCGGCTGCCGGCCGCTGGCGGACCGGCGGGCCGGGCTGCCCTCCGGCGCCAGGCTCGTCGCCTCGCGGGCCATCGGCTACGTGCAGCACATCGATGTCGAGGCCCTGTCGCAACTCGCCGCCGCCGCCGATGCCCGCCTCTTCGTGCTCCGGCTTCCCGGCGAGCTGGCCGATCCGACCGAACCGATCCTCGCGGTGGACGGGGGACCGGCCGACGAGGCCGCGCTCTCGGCATGTTTCACGATCGGCGACCGGCGATCCTTCGATCAGGACCCGCGCTTCGGCATCTGTGTCCTGACGGAGGTCGCCAGCCGAGCTCTGTCGCCCGCCACCAACGATCTCGGCACGGCGGTCGACGTGATCGGGCGCCTGCTGCGCGTTCTCGCCGCCTGGGCCGCGCCGACCGATGCCGAGGAGGGCGCGATCGACAATGTCTTCGTGCCGCCGCTTCGCGTCGACGATCTCTTCGACGACGCGTTCCTGGCGGTCGGCCGGGACGGCGCGGGCGTGGTGGAGGTCGGCATCCGCCTTCAGAAGGCGCTGCGCACGCTATCGCGCCTCGACCATCCCGGCTTCGCGGATGCCGCAAGGCGGCACGCGCGCCTGGCCCTGGAGCGGGCCGAACTCGCTCTCGACCTCGAGACCGACAAGCAGGCGCTGCGAGCGCTGGCATCGGAAATCTGATTGCCCAATGCCGTCCTGCCGATCTTCCGCGGGGCGAGACGGCGGATCGCCGTCAGCCCTTGAATTCTCGCATCCATGCAAGGCCCGCCCCGGTTGTGGTGGCGGGCCTGTATTCGGCGCCGAAATGGCCTTCGTAACCAGCCTCCCGGAAGGCTCGAAAGAGCCAGGGATAGGCCACCTCGCCCCCATGCGGCTCGGCGCGCGAGGGGACGGCCGCGAACTGGACGTGCCCGATGAGGTGCCGATGGGCGGTGAAGCGCCTGAGAAGGTCGCCGCCCATGATCTGCTGGTGATAGCAGTCGAAGAGGATGCGCACTTCGGGCCGGTCGAGGCGATGGAGAAGCGCGGCCGTCTCCTCGACGGTCGCGTGGAGATAGTTCGGCGCGTCTCTCGGATTGAGGGGTTCGACGAGGACGCCCATGCCGTTGCCGCCCGCAAGATCGGCGGCGAAGCGGAGATTGGCCAGAAAGGTCTCCTCCGCGCCCGCCAGCCCACGGGCCGCCCCCGCCATGACATGGACCGAGCGCGCCCCGATCCGCGCGCCGTACCGGACCGCCTCCGCGATGGCGTCGCGCGCTTCTCCTTCGCGCCCCGGCAGAGCGGCCAGCCCGTTTTCGCCGGGCTTCCCGCGCCGCGTGTTGAGCGAGAGCATGGGAAGGCCGGTTTCGGCGAGCGCGTCCGCCACGGCGGCCGGATCGGTCTCGAAGGGCCAGTGGCATTCGACGGCGGCAAAGCCCGCTCGCTTGGCGCTGCGAATGGCGTCGGGCAATGCCAGCTCGCCCCACAGGAAGCCCAGATTGGCCGACAGGGGAATCGTCGACGACGCGATCATGCGGCTCTCCTCATCCGTCGCACCCTATCTCGAAGCGCGCGTTCCCCGAAGCGGCCGCAGGGGCGGCGCGGCGATGCCTCATCGCAAAAAGCTGGCATGCCGCGCTAGGGCGCGGCCCCCAGTGGCGCCCTACATCATGCGAAGGCGTAAATTTCGGAGCACGCGGTCGTGGAGCAGGTCCCTTCAGCATCGTTCTCGACACCTCGGCAGGACGAACTCGGCCTGCGCCGGATCGCCGGTGACGGCGGCCTGGTCTGCGATCTTCTGCCGAACGGGACCGTCTTCGGGCTCGCGCATGAGGCCGGGGGACACCGCATCCTCATCGGGCAGGTCCTCGGCTCGCCCCTCGGATGCGGGCTGGCACGGATCACGCTGCGCATCGGTGGTCCCGACGCCCGGCAGCTCGACCTTTGCGGACCCCGCGCGCGCGGCCGCTTCGGGGTCGATCGCGACCGCGCCGTCTGGGAGGGCGAGGATCGGGGCCTCGCCTATCGCCTGACCCTGTCGCTCGCGCCGTCCGGCGCGCTCTGGCTCTGGCGCGTGGAGGTCGAGAACGGCTCGGCGGAGCCCCTCTCCTGCGACGCCGTCCTCGTCCAGGACCTCGGTCTCGGCGATCAGGGCTTTCTCATGGGCAACGAGGCCTATGCCTCGCAATATCTCGATCACCATGTCGCCCGGCACGAGCGGATCGGGCCGGTGCTCATGACCCGCCAGAATCTCGCGCAAGCCGGTGTCGGCTCGGGGGAGACCCATCCTTGGGCGGCGCATGGCTGTCTCGACGGCGCGGCGGCCTTCGCCACCGATGCCCGGCAGGTGATGGGACCGGCCTTCCGCGATGCCGACGAACTGGAGGCCGGCTTCGGCAGCGATCTGCCCTCCGTCCGGTTGCAGGCCGAGACGGCTTGCGCCGCGCTCCAGTCGCGGCCCGCGACGATAGCGCCGGGAGAAAGTGCCGCTTGGACCTTCTTCGGCCTCTACCAGCCCGATCACCCCGCGGCTTCCGGCGACGCGGATCTCGCCGTCGTGGCCATGGCCGAACGGGCGGGCGCGACCTTCGTCCCGCGCGAGGTTCCGACCGCGACGCCGCGACGGAACCTCCTTCAGGATGCTTTGGCGCTTCGTTCGGAGCCCTTGGACGCGGAAGCGATCGCGGCGCTCTATCCGGAACGGCGGCACGAGGAGCATCGCGAGGGACGCCTTCTGTCCTTCTTCGTCCCGGGCGACGGCCACGACCGGCATGTCGTGCTGCGGGACAAGGAGCTTCTGGTGGCCCGGCGCCACGGCGCGATCCTGCGCAGCGGGCGGGCCATGCTGCCGGACGAGGCGACGCTCAGCGCGACCGCCTGGATGCACGGCGTGTTCGGCGCCCAGCTCACCATCGGCAACACCTCGTTTCACCAGCTCTTCTCGGTCTCGCGCGATCCGTTCAACATCCTGCGCGACGGCGGGCTGCGCATGCTGATCGAAACCGAGGAAGGCTGGCGCCTGCTCGCGGTGCCTTCCGCCTTCGAGATGGGGCTCGGGGACTGCCGGTGGATCTACCGGACACCCGGTCGCACGGTCACGGTATCGGCCGTGATCTCGGCCGACGAGCCCGCGCTGCATTGGCGTGTCGCTGTCGACGGAGCGCCCTGCCGCCTCCTCGTCTTCGGCCGTCTCGTGCTCGGATCGCGGGAATTCGCGCATCGGGGGCGCGTCGCCGTCGACCGCTCCGCCCGGTGCTTCACGTTCCGGCCCGACCCGGAGGATCTGTGGGGCCGCACCTATCCGGACGCCAGCTACCGGCTGGTCGTCGCCGACCCGGCCTGTGTGGACGCGCTCGGCGGGGACGAACTGCTCGACGCGGAGGGCCTCCGGGGCAGCGGCGGCTACGCGGCGATCCGCACCGTGCCGACCCATGCGCTCGCCTTCGCCGTCACCGGCTCGCTGACGGATGCGGCGGCAGCGGAAGCGCTGGCGGATCGGGTCGCGCGCGACGGCGACGAGGCGGCCACGCGCCGGAAGACGGGCGGCTTCTGGCGGCAGGTGAGCCGGGATCTTCGTCTCGGCGGCATTTCGGGAAACGCCGATGTCGAGGCCGTCAACACCGCCTTCCCCTGGCTCGTGCATGACGCGATGGTGCATCTGACCGTTCCGCACGGGCTGGAGCAATATACCGGAGCCGCCTGGGGCACGCGCGACGTCTGCCAGGGGCCGGTCGAGCTTCTCCTGGCGCTGGAGCACGACGCCCCGGTGAAGGAGATCCTGCGTCTTTTGTTCGCCCAGCAGGACGAGGCGGCCCGCGACTGGCCGCAATGGTTCATGCTGGAACCCTATGCCGAGATAAGGGGCCGGGAGGCGCATGGCGACGTCATCGTCTGGCCGCTGAAGGCGCTGTGCGACTATATCGAGGCGACCAATGATCTGGCGATCCTGGACGAGCCGGTGCCCTGGCGGCGCGAGGACGCGGCGCGGCCGATCGGAGCCGTCACCCCGGTCTCGGCGCATGTCGAGGGGCTGCTCGCGGCCGTAGGCGAGCGGTTCGTGCCCGGCACCGCGCTCATCCGCTACGGCCACGGCGACTGGAACGACTCCCTCCAGCCCGTCGATCCCGAGTTGCGCGACCGGATGGTCAGCAGTTGGACCGTCGCGCTTCTCGCCCAGCAGGTTAGCCGCTATGCCGAGATCCAGCGCCGCGCCGGCCACGCGGAGCGGGCCGCGGGCCTCGCGGCGCTCGGCGACCGGATGCACGCCGACTTCGAGCGCCTCCTGATGCGCGACGGCACGGTCGCGGGCTACGCGATCTTCCCGCCGGACGGCGGCGAGCCGGAACTCCTGCTGCATCCGGCCGACCGGCGCACAGGCCTGCGCGCCTCCCTGCTGCCGATGACGCAGGGCATCATCGGCGGGCTGTTCACGCCGGAACAGGCGCGTCATCATCGCGATCTCATCCACGAGCATCTCGCCTTTCCGGACGGGGTGCGGCTGATGGAGCGCCCGCTCGCCTATCATGGCGGCCCGGAGACGATCTTCCGGCGCGCCGAGTCGGCGGCCTTCTTCGGCCGGGAAATCGGGCTGATGTATACGCATTCGCATCTGCGCTATGCCGAAGCCATGGCGATGCTCGGCGAGCCGCAGGCGCTGTGGGATGCGCTGGCGGTGGTCAACCCGATCTCCGTGACCGACCGCCTGGGCCACGCCGCGCTGCGGCAACGCAACACCTACTTTTCCAGCAGCGACGCCGCCTTCCGCGACCGCTATCAGGCGAGCGCCGAATGGGGGCGCGTTCGCGAGGGCACGATCGCGGTCGACGGCGGCTGGCGCATCTATTCGAGCGGACCGGCGCTCTACGTAAACATGCTCGTCCGCCACGCGCTCGGCCTTCGCCGGATGTTCGGCCGGCGCGAGCGAGTGCCGTGTCTGCCTTCGCCCTTGCGGGACCTCAGGCTCGACGGCGACCTGTCGCGGCCGAACGCGCCGCCGCCGCCGTGATAAAGGCCGCGTAGCTCCAGGTGAGATGCCGGGCCGAGGTCTGCTCGCCCGTCCCCTGGTCGAACTGTTCGGACATCGCGCCCGAGGCCGGCGTGTAGGCCCTGACGGTCGCCATGATGGCATCGCCCTGGCGCAAGGCCGCCGCCGCGCTCGCCGGCCGGTCGCGGCCCGCCGGAAGGCGCTCGCGGAAGCGCCCGTTCTCGGCGGCGGCCGGCAGGTCCGCGCCGTCCCGCAAGGCCGCCGACAGCCGATAGTAGAACTCGGCCGCCGCGAGCGTCGAGAAATAATAGGCGCCGCCGCTGTAATAGGCGTCGCCGGCATAGCGGCCGAGCGCCGGTCCCCGGTCGGCCGGCCGGTCGCGATTGATCGCGTACGCGGTCTCGAACAGGGATTCGAGCGCCGTGACGCCCGCCTGGACCCGGGGATCGAGGATGCTGTGCGGCCCCGACGCCCGGCCGGCATGAATCACTGCGAGAAGCGTGGCGGCGTCGAGCGCCTTCCGCTCCGAGCCGCCCGAAACGCCCCGCCGCGAGCGGATGAAGCCGAGCCTCCCGTCCCAGAACTCGCCGAGCCGGGACGCGAGCTCGTCGGCCCCCACCGCGCAGGCCCGCGCCTCGACGGGTCGATCGAGTTCGGCGAACCAGGCCGCGCCGAGGCCGAGCGCCTCGGCCTGGACGAGCGTCGTATAGTAGTGGTGCCCGAGCTCCTCTTCCCAGATGTCGAAGGAGGGCTCGCGGCCATGCGCGAGGGTGAAGGCGAGATCGGCCTCGATCACCGCCCGCAGGCCGGTGCGCAGGCCCTCGTCCGCGCCGTTCGGCCAGCGCAGAAGCGCGATGGCCCGCAAGGCGACGCCATCGGCTTGCGGGCGGTCCCAGCGGGTGAAGTCCGGCGTGGCGTCCGGGTTGACGCGCGTCTCGCCGCGCACCCAATCCGCCGTCCAGCGGCCGATCTCGGCCTCGTCGCGGACAAAGCGCAGGAAGTCCGGCGTGGTGCCCTGCCGGAACCTCGCATGGGCGGGACGGCCGTCGCGGTCCATCCGATCCAGGGACAGCGTGAATTCGACGAATTCCCGCAGGCGCGTCTCGGCGACATCGCCGACGAGGTCTTCGATCCGCGCCACGCGCAGCGCGTCGATGACGATGGCGGAATCGCGGTACCAGTGGAAGAAATAGTCGGGATCCGGGTCGTAGGAGGCCGGCACCGGCGAGGCCAGCACGGAACCCGGGAGGGGAACGACCGTCTGCCCGAATCCCGGCCGATGCTTCACCAGGTCCGTGGCGGAGATGGCCCGCAGCATCGCCGTCGCGGCGATCTCGGCCTGCCCGGCGATCCAGCCGTCGAGATCGGTGTCGGTATCGGTCATGCCGAGAGCGCCGGGGACTGGAAGCCCAATCGCGCGAGGCCGGTCCGCACCTCCGGAACGCTCATGAAGAGACGCCACATCAGCCCACTGCGATGGTTCTCGATCATCGTGACGATGGGCCCCTGGTCGATGCCGAGGAACCAGTCCGCCACCCAGCCATGCTCCTCGCTGAAGGCGTCGAGAAAGCCGTAGCGGCCCCAGAGACGGTCGCCGAGATCGTCGTGGAGATGGTGCAGCACCGCCATCGCCTCGGCCGGCGCGTAAGGCAGGCTCGATAGGGCGGCCGTCGGGCTGATCACCGAGAGATCGTGGTCCGGCGCATGCGCGTCGTAGCCACCGATCGAGTCGCTGGCGGTCAGGCCCCAGCAGTTCGGCCCATAGCCCTTGAAGCCCTTCGGGTTGCGGATGCAGTAGGCGCGGTTGATCAGGGTGTGGCGGACGTTCTGCTCCCAGTAGTCCGCATAGGCGTCGCGCAGGCCGCGCGGATCGAGGCCGCAGAAGGAGTAATGCGCAAAGAAGAGCGGGCCGCCGCCATCGGGGCCGAGCGGCAGTTCGATATCCTCCTGCATGCGGCGGTTGAGGAAGAAGCGCCCTTCCGCATATCCACGATGATAGACGGCCGGCGCGATCGGAAAGGTCGGCGAGGAAGCCGCCAAAACATAGGCGATCAGGCACTCGTTCCAGCCCCGCACCGGATGGTTGAGCGCGAAGCCGTTCGTGGGGCTCCAATGCCAGGTCAGCACCTCGCGCCCCTGCGTGTACCAGCTCCATTCCGCGTCGTTCCACAGATAGGTGACCGCCCCGCGCAGGCGCCGCTCGCCATCCGTCTCGCCGTCGAAATAGGCCCGCGCGCAGAGGAGGCCCTGGAGCAGCAGCGCCGATTCCACGAGATCGCCGCCGTCGTCCTTGCGTCCGAACGGGATTACGGCACCGGTCGCGCCGTTCATGAAATGCGGGAAGAGGCCGTGATAGCAGGGCGCCTCGGTCAGAAGGTCGAGCATGCGGCCGATGCGGGCCACGGCCTCGGTTCTCGTCACCCAGCCGCGTTCGCAGGCGACGATGATCGCCATGACGCCGAAGCCGGAGGCGCCGATCGCCACCTTATCGTCCTCGCAAACCCCGTCGCGCGGGATGCGGTCGCGCGCCAGGCCGCTGACGGGATGGCCGCCCTCCCAGAAGTAAAGGAAGGACTGCTGCTGCACGCGGTCGAGCAGCTGCCCGTCCGTCAGGGTGCCGCCCCGCGCGATGGTCCCCCGCTTCTGCGCTCCTGCCTGCGGCATGCCGTCTCCCCTCATTGCGCGGGCACCGTCTGCTGCGCCGACCGCTCGGGCTCCTGCACCGCCGCCTTCGCCGCCGCCTGGGCGCTCGCGACCGGCTCGAAGCACTCGCCGGCCGGGTTCGCCACCAGATGCAGGACCCGCGTGAACAGCTTGTCGGGCTCGGCATCCCCGAGACTGATGATGCCCATATCCTTCAGCTCGTTGTCGAACAGCGCCTCGACCCGGGCCCGAGTCTCGTCCTCCAAGGGATCTAGCACGTCGTCGAGCACCAGCCAGTCGGGCCGTTGCAGGATCACCCGCACGAAGGCCAGACGCTGGCGCTCGTCATTGCCGAGCTGGTCCCAGCGATCGACCTTATCGAGCGCGCCGAGCCGGCGTTCGAGCCCGAGAGCCTCGAATGCCTTGGCGATCTTGCCGATGTCCTGCGTCCGTTCGGAATGGGGATAGGTGATCGCCGCGCGCAGCGTGCCGGGCGGCATATAGGCCTGCGCCGGCATGAACATGACGGACCGGCGCGGTGGGTGGACGATGCGTCCGCTACCCCAGGGCCAGAGGCCGGCCAGGGTGCTGAACAGCAGACTATGCTGCTGCCCGGTCTCGCTGACCACCGACACCCGCTCGCCGCGCTTGAGCTCGACCGCCGTCTCCTTCAGCCGGCAGCACTCGGGCGCCGCGATGCAAAGATTCTCGAAGCGGAAACACGGACCGTCCTTCTCGAAGGTGATCCGGCCTTCGGTGCGTCCCAGCGTATCGATGGCCAGGATCGTGCGCCGGAAGCTCGATATGCGGATCAGCGTCGCCCGCCAGTCGGCGATGACGGAGAAGTTGTCGACGAACCAGCGCAGCGACTGCTGCACCTGGTTGAAGGCGCCGACGATCATCATCAGTTCGCCGAAGCTCAAATTGGCATTGGGGTTGAAGTAGATCGGGGTGGCCACCAGGATCGGCGCGATCAGGGTGAACCAGCCATAGCCCGCCGTCACCCAGGTCAACCGGGTGACCGCGCCGACGATCCGGCGCGAGGTCGCGAGCACGGTCTGGAAGATCGTCTCGACCCTCGCCCTCTCGTCCCCCTCCCCGCCATAGGCGGCGATGCTTCGCACGCTCTCGTTGATGCGGACGAGGGCGAAGCGCAGTTCGGCCTCGCGGGCATAGCGCGCGGCGTTGAGCTGGATCAGCGGTCGCCCGACCCACCAGGACAGGAGCGAGGCCGCGCCGGCATAGAGAAGTGCGCTCCACACCATGTAGCCCGGCAGCGTGAAGCTTTGGCCGCCGATATGCAGCACCAGGCTGCGCGACAGGCTCCACAGGACGCCGACGAAACTGAGGAGAAGCAGCGTCGCCTGCAGGAGGCCGATGCCGAGATCGACCGAGAGCTCGGTGAGATGTCGCGCATCCTCGTGGATGCGCTGATCGGGATTGGCGCCGATCTCGCCGGCATTGGAGAGCCGGAAGGCGCGCAGGGGCTTCAGCCATTCGTCGAGAAGATCGTGCACCAGCCCCTCGCGCAGGGCCACCTTGCCCGTCTGGTTGAGCCAGAGCTGCGCGACGTTGAGGGCCAGAAGGACGCTGGCGAGACCCGCGAAGACGCCGAGCTGGCGCACGAAGGCCGGGAAGTCCTTCCGGGCCAGGGCGTCGTAGAAGGGCCGGTTCCAGGCGTTCAGCCAGATCTGGGCATAGGCCACCGCCCCGACGACGAACACCAGCGCCAGAGCCAGGAGAAGGATCTTGTTGCGCTGGGGCGATTTCCAGAACGCGAGCGTGATCATCCTGGCCTCTGTCCCGAAGCCTTGCGCCGGTGCTTCGCTCATGCAGCCGATCCCTTTCTCCGGAAGGCGCGCCTCCGGCAAGACGAAGAAGTCCAGCCGACGCGCCGAGGGCGTCTCGAGATGTCGATCCGGGGCCGAGGCCGGACCGGTGGCGCCCGCAGGGGCGTTCCCGGTCCGGACGCGGCCGTTCATCTAAGGGTTAGCAAGTCCTGCGGACACGACCGTCAAGGGGGCGGCGGCCGCTGCCTGGTGCCGCAGGCTGCCGGCGCCTAGCGCGATAGGCGGTTCTCGTCGTCGATCAGCGTCAGGCGCGAGGTGCCGAAGGCTCCCCAGCGCCAGAGAACGAGGTTCAGATCCTTGGCGCCGGCCCCCGGCGCGAAGCTTCGAACGCGAAGGCCGTCGAACCCTTCGGCGAACAGCCGGCGCGCGAAGGCCTGGGTGGCGGCTTCGCCTCGGCTCTTCATCTCGTCCCGCCAGGACGGGTCCGCCAGGGCCGCCGGGTCGAGGCCCGCCGCTTGCAGCAGTCCGGCATCCGTCGCGTCGAAGACGCGCTCGATCGCGGCCTCGTAGGAGACGAGCACCGTCGGCTGCAGGCTGCCGACCTGATTGGCCTCGCGCAGCGCCGTCATGATGGACAGGGAGGCGTAGAGCGCCGGCATGCCCTTCGGGTTGAAGCGACCGCCATAGATCTCGGCGCCGCGGCCCGAGAGCGGCTCGCGCGCGAAGACGGGATTGAGGGCGCGGAACAAGAGACCGCGATAGCGCATGGCGGGGCCGGTCAGGCGTGGATGCCCGCATCCACCGCGTCGATATAGTCCAGCACCTCTTCCGCCCGGCCGCTTCGGACGAGCTGCATCGCGGTCTGGCCGGAAAAGCCGGCCAGGGGTTCCGACCGGAACCAGGCATAAGCGAGGAGGGCCGAGCCGAAGCGCGGCTCCACCTTATTGACGATCTCGACGACCTCGCGCAGACGGCGCTGCGTCCGGTCCGACCGGACACGATCCTTGCGTTGCACCGCGTCGCGGCCCAGGCCCGCGCTGCGGGCGATCTCCTCGCGGGTGGTCCGGAAGACATCCGCGATCTTAGCCGGCGCGAAGAACCCCTCGTCGGCATAGCGGATCAGGCTCATCGGGCGCGTTCCAGTCGTATCTGCCATGTTGCCTGACGCAATATGGCGTCAGTTGGTGTGGCGATCAAGGGAGAAGACACGGCGACCGCCCCGAGACGTCGGAGCGCCGCTCTCCTGGTCCGCGCGCCGGACGCTTCCGTCGTTCGGACTATCGGAGCCGCGCGACGACCTCGGCGGCGATCGCGAGGGTGACGTCGATATCCGCCTTCGTATGGGCGAAGGACACAAAGAGATTCTCGTAGGCACCCGGATGGAAGAGGACACCGCGTTCGATCATGCCGAGCCACCAGCGGCGGAACATCGCCTGGTCGGCCCGGCGCTCCGCGTCGCGATAGCTGTGGATCGGGCCGTCCGCGAACCAGACCTGGAAGACCGGGCCGAGCCCCACGACATGGGCCGGAAGGCCGCTGCGGGCGAAGATCTCGGCGAGGCCGTGGCGCAGCCGATCAGAGGTCTCGTAGAGCCGGTCGTAGGCGCCGGGGACGGCGAGCTCGTCCAGCGTCGCGTTCGCCGCCGCGACCGCGATGCCGTTCGCCGTATAGGTGCCGGCGAGCGAGACCGTGCCGTCGGAGACGAGGGCCATCACGTCGCGCCTTCCGCCGACCGCCGCCACCGGGAAGCCGCCGCCGAGGCCCTTGGCGAAGACCGAGAGGTCGGGCGTGATGCCGAAGACGCCCTGGGCGCCGGCGAGACCGAGGCGGAAGCCGGTGATCACCTCGTCGAAGATGAGAAGGATGCCCGCCGCCGCCGTCAGCTCGCGCATGGCCTCCAGATAGCCGGGCCGGGGCAGGATGCAGCCGGTATTGCACATCATCGGCTCGGTGAGGACGGCCGCGATCTCGTGGCCATGGACGCGGATCGCCTCGCGCAATGCCTCGACATCGTTCCACGGGAGGATCAGCAGATTGTCCTCGACACCTTTCGGCAGGCCCGGCCCTTGCGCGACCGGCACCGGCTGTTCGTCCGGCCCGGCGCTGGCGAGATCGGGATGCTTGCTCCAGTAAACCGCGTCCGAAAAGCCGTGATACATGCCCTCGAAGCGCACGATCCGGCGCCGCCCGGTGAAGGCGCGGGCGAGACGCGTCGCGTAGAGCACGGCCTCCGTGCCGGTATTCGATAGTCGCACCATCTCGACGCTCGGCACGGCGGCGACGATCTTGCGGGCGAGCTCCGCCTCGGCCGCCGCCGGCAGGGCGAAGACCGTGCCGACCTCCTCGATCTGCCGCACCACGGCGCGCGTCACCTTCGCCGGCCGGTGGCCGAGGATCATCGGCCCGAGGCCGAGCAGGTAGTCGACATAGTCGTTGCCGTCGACATCGACGACATGGGCGCCGTGCCCGCTCGCCACGAAGATCGGATAGGGTTCCCAGCCCGACCAGGTGGCGCGGGCCGTCGAATTGACCCCGCCGGGAATGACGCGCTGGGCGTCGGCGAAAAGCTGGGCGCTGGCCAGCGTGCGGCGGTCGAGCTTCAGGGCGATGTTCACGGCAAGTCTCCAGGCGAAGGCGGGCTGCACAGGGCCCGACCGGTCCGCCACCCAATCCGCAAGAGCCGTGCCAACTCGCCCAAGTCCCATCGCGGCGGGCCTTGGTGCCGGAATGACCGGCGGGACCCCGGCGCGGCGCCTCCAAGACGCGAGGGACGCTCCAATTTTTGGAGGACGGGGACAAAGGCCCGGCGTGACGGGGCTTCGCGGGGGCGCCAACGGTTCCACGGCGCCGTCACGGCCGGGCGCCTCCAAATTTTGGAGGACGCTGCCGGGGCGGGACGGAGCGCGATCGCGGCGCGACGTCGTGAAACAAGGGGCGCGAGCGGTCTGGCACGCCGCTTGCCATGGAAGGGGCGGGCGAGGGCCGGACGGGCCGGCGCCGTGCAAGGACGCTTCGCCCAGGGACATCTCGCCATGGCATTCGATATTCTCTGCGACTTCGACGGCACCGTTTCCCGGACGGATGTCACCGACCATCTCCTCGAGCGCCTCGCCCTGCCGGGCTGGGAGGACCTAGAACGCCTGTGGAAAGCCGGCGCCATCGGTTCGCGCGAATGCATGGCGCGGCAGGTGGGGCTGATTGAGGCCTCGCGGCCGGCGCTCGACGCGGCGCTCGACGCGGTCGAGATCGATCCGGGCTTTCCTGCCTTCCTCGCGGCGACGGCGCGGCTCGGCATTCGCCTTACCATCGTCAGCGACGGCATCGACTACGCGATCCGGCGCGTTCTCGCGCGTCATGGGCTTCGAGGCCTCGACATCGTCGCCAACCGGCTGGTCGCCGAGGGCGAGCGGCGCTACCGGCTCGAAAGTCCCCATGCCGATGCCGGGTGCCGCGCCGCCTCCGGCACCTGCAAATGCGCCGTGGCGATCCGCGCGTCGGCGCGGCCGACCGTGCTGATCGGCGACGGCCGTTCGGATTTCTGCGCCAGCGCCGCCGTGGATCTCGTGCTGGCCAAGGAGGCGCTCGCCGCCCATTGCGCCCGGACCGGACGCCGCCATCTCGTCTTCGGCGATTTCGCGGAACTGACCGGCCTCCTGCCGGTGGCGATGCGGCTTCTCGGCGACCGGTCGCGGCACCCGGCGGCCGCGACGGAGGCGGCGTGATGGGCAACGCCCCGTCGCTCCGCCTTCTCGACCTCGACGGCAGCCTCCCGGGGCAGCCGATGCTCGCGGCGCGGCTGGCGGAGGGCAGCGCCGTCCGCCTCGACCTCTCCGGCCTCGGCCGCGCCTTGCGCCTCTGGTCGGACGGGCGCAGCTGGTCGCGGCTGGAACAAGCGCTCGCCGAGGCCGAGACCGCGACGGCGGGCGCGGCGGCGCGCTTTCCGCTGACCCTCGTCGGCTCCGGCGACTATCACCATGTCTCCGCCGCGCTCATCGCCCGCGCGACGGGACCGCTCTCGGTCCTTCATTTCGACAATCACCCGGACTGGTGCCGCTGCTTTCCCACCCGTCATTGCGGTGGCTGGGTGAACATGGCGCTCGCCGAGAACCATGTGCACCGCGTCGTGACGATCGGTCCGTGCAGCGATGATCTCGATCGGCCGGACCGCAAGGGCGCTAATCTCGCCGCGCTTTCCGAAGGACGCCATCAGGTCTTCGCCTGGCGCCGGCCCCCGACGGAGACCCGGCGCGGTGTCGCCGACGGTCCGGGCCACCGCTACCGGAACGGCGCCATCCTCTGGCGCAATCTCGACGAGGAGGATTTCGCCGCCGCGCTGGCGGAAATTCTCGACGCCCTGCCGACGCGTCGCGTCTGGATCACCATCGACAAGGACGTGCTCGCCCCGGACGAGGCCTTCACCAACTGGGACCAGGGCCGGATGCCGCTCGCCCATCTGCTCGCGGCGCTGCCGCAGATCGCCGCGCGCTGCGAGATCGTCGGCGCCGACATCTGCGGCGAATACGCGACGCTCGCCCATCGCCATCCGATGAAGTTCGCCGAGGCCGTCCTCGACCAACCGCCCCGCCCGACGCCGCAGGCCGTGGAACGGGGACTCCAACGCAATGCGGCGACCAATCGCGTCCTCATCGGCGCTTTCGAGGCGCTGCAATGAGCGGTGCGACGGCGCTGGCGCTCGGCCTCACCATCCTTCTCGACGTCGCCGGCCAGATCCTCTTCAAGCTCGGACTCGACCGGGCGCCGCAGACGGGCCTTCCGGCCCGCGTCCTCGGCTCGCCGGTGATCGCCCTCGGCATCCTCGCCTATGGGGTTGAGTTCGTCGCCTGGCTCTTCGTCCTGTCGCGCGCGGACCTCTCCGTCGCCTTTCCCCTCGCGACCCTTTCCTATGGCGGCGTCCTTATCGCCAGCCGCCTCCTTCTCGGCGAGGCGGTGCCGCGCCGGCGCCTTCTCGCCACCCTTCTCATCGCCGCCGGTGCGGCCCTTGTCGGAGCCAGCGCATGAACGCTCCCCTTCACGACGCGATCCTGTCCGGCCACGGCTTCGCCTTTCCCGGCGGCGATGCCGCCCTTCTCCTCGTCCATGGCCTCGGCGGCACTCCGGCCGAGATGAAGCTCGTCGGCCGGCGCATCGCCCAGGCGGGCTTCACCGTGCACGGCCTGAAGCTGCCGGGCCATTGCGGCACGGAGGCCGATCTCCTGGCGACGCGCTGGACGGACTGGGCGGAGGCCACCGTCGCGGCGGCCGAGCGGCTGACGCGCCGCCACGAGAAGGTCTTTGTCGGCGGACTGTCGATGGGGGCGCTCCTCGCCCTTCACGCCGCCGCCGAACTGGGGCCGGCCCTGCGCGGCACGCTCCTCTATTCGCCGACCCTCTTCTACGATGGCTGGAGCATCCCGCGCGGCCATGTCCTGCTGCCGCCGGCGCTGGCGCTCGGCTTCGGGCGCTTCTATCGGTTCCGCGAGGCCCATCCCTACGGGCTGAAGGACGATCGGCTGCGCGAGCGGATCGTCGCGGCGATGACTAAGGGCCGGAGCGAGGAGGCGGGCCTTCTCGACACGCCGGGCCAGAGCCTCCACCAGCTTCTGAAGCTGATCCGGGCGGTGAAGGCGCGTCTGCCGGCAATCGCCGTGCCGAGCCTCATCGTCCAGGCCGTGGAGGACGATGTCAGCAGCCCGAGGAATGCCCGCTATCTCCAGCGACGGCTCGGCGGCCCGGCGGAGATCGAGTTCCTCCACGACAGCTATCACATGATCACCGTCGACCGGGAGCGCGACCGCGTCGCCGACCTGTCCCTCGCCTTCCTGCGCCGGCATGGAGCGCCGAGCGGGATCGCGGCCGTCGCGCCGCTCGTCGAGGCGCTGGCATGAGCGCCGCCGTCGCGCTTCTGCCCGGCATCGAGGCGATCGGCCGCACCGCCTGGGAGGCCTGTTTTCCGCGCGAGGCAGAGAATTACGACTTCTACCGCGCCTGCGAGCTCGCCGGTCCGCCGGGCTTCACCTGGTTCTACGCGGTTCTCGCCGACGGAGACGGGCCGCTCGCCATCGTGCCGGCCTTCGGCACGCGCTATCGCGTCGACACGACACTCCAAGGACCGCTGCGCCGCATATCCGATCGGCTGCACCGGCATCTGCCCCGGCTGATGGAACTCGATCTCTTCGCGCTCGGCTCGCCGGTCGCCGAGGTCTGCCATGTCGGCTTCGCGCCGCGTGTCGCGCCGGGCAGCCGGGCGGCGCATCTCACCCGGCTCGTCGACGAGGCCCGGGAACTCGCTGCGGCGCGCGGTTACGGCCTCTTCGCGGTGAAGGACGCCGCCGAGGCCGACCGCGCCCTCTGGGAGCCGTTGGCGGAAGGGGCGGGCTTCGCGCTCCTGCCCGGTCTGCCGACCGCCAGCCTGCCGCTGCCCTATGCCAGTCTCGACGCCTATCTCGCCAGCCTCGGCAAGGCGACGCGCAAGGATCTGCGGCGCAAGGCGAAGGCCTTCGCCGCGGTCCGCATCGAGCGCCGCCGGACCATCGACGATGTGGCCGACGAGGTCCATGCCCTCTACAGCCAGACGGTGGAGAACAGCGAATTGCAGTTCGAATATCTGCCGCGCGACTATTTCCCGACGGTGCTGCGCCATCTGGCGCCGCATGCGGCGGTGATCCTCTATTTCCACGAGGAGCGGCTGTTCGGCTTCAATTTCGTGATCGAGGCGGAAGACCGTTTGATCGACAAATATGTCGGCATGGACTACGCCGTGGCGCGCAAGCTGAACTTCTACTTCAACAGCTGGATGGTCAACGTCGCCTGGTGCATCGAGAACGGCAGGCCGGTCTATCAGAGCGGTCAGGCCTTCTACGGCCCGAAGCTGAAGCTCGGCTGCCGCCTGTCGCCCAACGCGCAGTATTTCCGGCATCGAAATCCGGTGATCAACACCATCCTCCTCCAGATCGCCCGCCTCGTCCGGCTCGACCGCTTCGATCCGGCCATTGCCGGACTCGTCGAGGCGGAGGCATGAGCGGCCGAGCGGCCGCCCCGCTCGCGGCGGTGGCGCCTCCCGACGCGGTGCGCTCTTCCCTTGAGGGGAAGCTGGGCAGCAGCCCGGAGGACGGTGCCGAGCACCGGCAAGGAGGGCCACCGCCGCAAGGCTCGACGCCCCTCAAGGAGGCAGGGATCGACCGCGCTCCGACGCTCTCTCTCCTGCATATGCTCCCCGCCTGGGCGGCGCTCGTCGCCTGCGAGACGCTCGCGCAGGCGGCGATGAAGGCGGGGGGCGAGGGGCTGGCGGGACTGCCCTTCGGCGCGGCCTTCCTGCGCGCGGCGCTCGCCGAGCCATGGGTGATCGTCGGCGCGCTCGGCTATCTCGGCTCCTTCGCCGCCTGGATGGCGATCCTCGACAAGGTGCCGCTGTCGCGCGGCTTTCCGATGAGCGCGGTCGTCGCCCTCGCCATCGTCGCGGCGGGTGTTCTCGGCTTCGGCGAGGCGGTTGGCCCGGCGCGCGGCGCCGGCATCCTTCTAATCCTCGCCGGCCTCGTCGTGATGGGAAACGAGGCGACGTGAGTCTTGCCCGGCTCTGGCGGCTCTGGCGGCTCTGGCGCGAGTCCCTGCGCTGGAAGCTAGTGGCGGTGCTCGTCGCCGTCAGCGTCGTGCCGATGCTGATTACCTCGCAGATCGCCGCCTCCGCTGTCTCCGCGACCTATACGGAGAATGTCGAATCCTGGCTGTTCCAGATCACGCGCTTCTTCACGACGAGCATCGCGCGCGGCGGCGACGAAGCGGTGCCGGTGATCCGGGGCTTCGTCACGCGGCACCATCTCGACCGGATCGTCGCGGCGGCGCGCGCCGGGTCGGCGCCGGCGCGCGACGAGCCGCATCTTCTCGATGCGCTCGGCTACGACATCCTCACCGTGCGCGAGCCGGATGGCCATCTCCTCTATACGAGCCGGCCCTTCGACAGCCTGACGCGCCTGCCCTTCGAGAACGGCCGCGACGTGTATCTCTTCCGGGGCGGCGGCCAGCTGATCCTCGCGACCGGCGGCGAGGAGCGGGTCGACAGCGCCGGCGGCCCCGTCGAGGTCTTCGTCGGCAATTTCCTCGACGCCGCCTTCATCGAAGATATCAACACGATCGGCTCGCTCGGCCTGACGCTGTTCTACGACATCGACGGCGCCTTCCGCGCGGTCTACGATTCCGGCGGCAAGGGCAATGCGGCCGTGCCGGACGCCGAGACGCTGGCCCGGCTCGCCGCCCTGCCGCCGGGGCGCTATCTCGACTCCCCCTGGTCGGGCACCGGCTCGGCCATCGGCGTCCTTGCGCCGATCAAGGCCGGCGACCGGCTGGTCGGCGTCGTCGCCTGTTCCTTCGACATCGATCTCGGCGGCCGGCCGCTGCTCGGCTCGCCCTGGCTGCTTCTCGGCACGATCTTCGCCACCGGCATGGCGCTGGCGGTCGTCGCCGGCATCGCCCTGTCGGGTTTCCTCACCCGCCGCGTCGGGCGGCTGGGACGGGGCGTCGACGCGGTGGCGCGGGGCGATTTCAGCCAGCACATCCCCGTCACCGGCGGCGACGAGCTCGACCGGCTGGCGCTCGCCTTCAACACCATGGCGGCGCAGCTCCAGGACTATCGCCTGCTCCAGGCCCGCCTGCGGCGCAAGGAGCGCTTCGCGACGCTCGGCGAGGTCGCCGCCGGCTTCGCCCACGAGGTGCGCAACCCGCTCGGCATCATCAAGACGACGGCCGAGCTCGTCCAGCGGGGTCCCCATCTCAGCGAGGCGGATGCCCGGCGGCTCGGCTATGTCGCCGAGGAGGTGCGCCGCATCGACCGCTTGATCCGCGACTTCCTGATCTTCGCGCGGCCGGCGCAGCGCACGAGCGAGATCCGGCCGGCCGAGCTCGTCGCCCGCGTCCTCGGCTTCTGCGGCGAGGAGATCGCGGCGCGCGGCGTGGCGCTCGAGGTGGAGGACCGGTCGGGCGAGGCGCGCCTTGCCGTCGATCTCGACCAGATGGTCCAGGCCTTCCTGAACCTCATCCTCAACGCGCTCGACGCCATGGCCGGGGTGGCTGGCGGGCGCCTTCGAATCGCGATCGCTCCGGCACCCGACAAGGCTCTCGCCGTCACCGTCACCGACAACGGGCCCGGCATCGCGCCGGATCTTCTCGAGCGGATCTTCGATCCCTTCGTCACCACCAAGCAGACCGGCACTGGGCTCGGCCTTGCGACGGTCTTCGCGATCGTCGAAAGTCACGGCGGCTGGATCGAGGCCCGCAACGCGCCGGGCGGCGGCGCGGCCTTCGAGTTGACGCTCCCCCTGGCCGGCGCGCCCGCCGGCGGAACGGTTCGCCATGGCGCATAGCATTCTGATCGTCGATGACGAGGAACGGCTTCTGGACGTGCTCGGCGGCATGCTGGAGGGCCTCGGCTATCAGGTCCTCGCGGCGGCGAGCGCGCCGGACGCCCTCGTCCAGCTCGGACGCGAGACGGTCGATCTCGTGCTGACGGACCTCCGCATGCCCGGCATGAGCGGGCGCGACCTCCTCGCCGAGATCCGCCGCCTCCATCCCATCCTGCCCGTCGTGGTGATGACCGCCTTCACCACGCTGCGCGACGCCGTGCAGATGATCAAGGAGGGCGCCTTCGACTATATCGGCAAGCCGATCGAATTCGACGAGCTGGAGGCGGCGGTGGCGAACGCGCTGCGCCTTCACGACGCGCTGCGCGACAACGATCGGCTTCATCGCGAGCTGGAAGGGCGGCATCGGCTGGACGGCGTCGTCGGCACCTCGCCCCGCATGCAGGACGTGTTGAAGGCGGTGACGGAGGTCGCGGCCTCGCGCACCACCGTGCTCGTCACCGGCGAAAGCGGCACGGGCAAGGAGGTCATCGCCCGCGCCATCCATTTCAACAGCCCGCGCCAGCGCCGGCCCTTCGTCGCGGTGAACAGCGCGGCGATTCCCGAACCGCTCCTCGAAAGCGAATTCTTCGGCCATGTGAAGGGCAGCTTCACCGGCGCGACCGCCAATCGCGCCGGCCGCTTCGCCCAGGCCGACGGCGGCACCCTGTTTCTCGACGAGATCGGCGACATGCCGCTGGCGCTCCAGGCGAAGATCCTGCGCGTGCTTCAAGAGCGCCAGTTCGAGCCGGTCGGCGGCTCGCAGACGCGCCATGTCGACGTGCGCATCATCGCCGCCACCAATCGCGACCTGAAGCGCATGGTGGCGGAGGGCACGTTCCGCGAGGATCTGTTCTATCGCCTCGCCGTCTTCCCGATCGGCCTGCCGCCGCTGCGCGAGCGGGCAAGCGACATCCCGCTCTTCCTGAAACGCTTCGCCGAGGAGATCGGGCCGCAGGTCGGACGGCGCGACGTGCGCTTCAGCCCGGAGGCCGAGGCCCTGCTGATGCGCTACGACTGGCCGGGCAACATCCGCGAATTGCAGAACTGCGTCGAGCGCTCGCTGATCTCCTCGCACGGCAACTCGATCGGCGTCGAGGATCTGCCGCCCTACGTGACGCAGCGGCCCGCCGCGCCGCGCGACGCGGCGGCCTTCCCGATCGATCTCGACGCGGCGCTCGATGAGTTCGAGCGGACGCGGATCGTCGCGGCGCTGCGCGAGAGCGGCGGCGTGCAGGTCGAGGCGGCCAAGCTTCTCGGCATCAACGAGCGCAGTCTCTGGCACCGCATCAAGAAGCACGGCATCGTGGTCGCCCGCGTCGTGGCGGCCTGACCGGTCAGCCGCCGACCTTGAAGGAATAGTCGAGTTCGAGGCCGATCGTGTTTTCCGGATTGCCGTCGCGCCGGCCGGCGCCGGAGAGCGGCGTCTGATATTCGTCGTAGAGCGTGGTCGAGACGGCCGGCGTCACCGGCAGCTTCACGGCGGCGGTCGCGCCCGCATAGAAGCGGCGCGAGGCGGGCACTGCTGCCTCCGCGTCGGCGCCGGTCCGGAAATAACGGTCGGTGCCGAGCGTCAGCCGGGGGCCGGCCGAGACCGTGACACCGTCGGCGGGCAGCACCATGTCGCCGCCGAGGCTGAGATGCGCCCCCTCGCCTTCCCCGACATTGGCGAGGGCTTCCGCCCGCAGCCGTAGATGATTCTCGATCGGCCAATATTCGGCATAGGCCCCGCCGTCGACGGCAAGACGATGGCCGACGAAGCGCAGGTCCGCCGCCGGGCCGAGAGCGAGGCCGTTCCAGTCGAGGAGCGAAAAGCCGAAGGCGTCGTCTGGCGCGCCGAAGCTTTCCGGCTCGTCGGCGCGGCGCAGATCGAACGTCGACGGCAGGACCGAGTAATCGCCGCCCGTCGCGACTTCGGCGCTGAAGCCGAGCGTCGCGATCCAGCCGGGCGCCGTGTCCGCCGCGCTACCAGGGGCATCCGCCGCACCGGCGACACACGGCGCCGCGAGGACGGCGAGAACAATGATGGCTCGAAGGTTCCGCATCGTTCGGGGCCGCTGGCGACGTGACCCGCCGACCATGCCCAAGGCTCATGTCGAAACTATGGATCGAGTGAGCGAGTGCTCAGCCCGCTTAAATTAGCGCCATAGAGCTTTCCCGCTTTCTTTGTAGCCATAGGCGCTTGCTCATCCCGAAGGATCGTGCCAGCATGTATAGACAAGTGGGTGGCGAGGCACCATGTGGTTCGAGGTTTCATCAAGCGGCCTGTCTTTCCGCAGCGCTCACCGGAATGCGCAGCATCGGTGGCCGGCATGATCGTCTTCGACAATGTCAGCAAACATTATCCGGGCGCGACGACCGCGGTGAACGGGCTCTCGCTGGAAGCGCCCAACGGCAAGCTGACCGTCTTCGTCGGACCTTCGGGCTGCGGCAAGACGACGTCGCTTCGCATGGTCAACCGGCTAATCGCTCCCTCCTCCGGGTCCATTCTCCTCGACGGCGAGCCGACGGACCGGATGGATGTCGCCCTGCTCCGGCGTCGGATCGGCTATGTCATCCAGCATGCCGGCCTGTTTCCGCATCTGACGGTGGTCCAGAACATCGCGTCCACCGCGCGCCTGAACGGCATCGCCAAGCCGAAGGCTCTCAAGGACGCTCATGAACTGCTGGAGCGCGTCGGGCTGACCCAGGCCTTCGCGCACCGCTTCCCGTGGCAGCTGTCGGGCGGACAGCAGCAACGCGTCGGTGTCGCGCGCGCCCTGGCCTCCGATCCGAAGTTCATGCTGATGGACGAGCCCTTCAGCGCCGTCGATCCCGTCGTGCGCGCGCAGCTGCAGGACGAGTTCCTCCGCCTCCAGCGCGAGATCGGCAAGACGATCATCATGGTCACCCATGACATCGACGAAGCCTTGAAGCTCGGCGATCAGGTGGCGGTGCTGCGGACGGGCGGAACTCTGGCGCAGATCGCGACGCCGCAGACCCTGCTGGCTCGGCCGGCGGACGCTTTCGTGGCCGAGTTCGTCGGTCGCGATCGGGGTTATCGCTATCTGTCCTTCGCCGAATTCGACGCCGCGCTGCCGCTTTGCGCCGAGCCGACGGTGCCGCTCGGGGCGACGCCCGAGGCGGTTCGCGCGGCGGCGACCGACCGATGGGTGCTGGTAGTCGATGCGGCGCGTCGCCCTCTCGGCTGGGTCGACAGCACATCTCTGGCGGGTCCCGTCCGCGAAGGCGATCTCAACCTCAGCGGCACGCTGGCGCCGCAGGGCAGCACCTTACGGCATGTCATGGACGCGGCCTTGAGCGCCCCGTCCGGGCGCGGCGTCGTCGTGGGGCCGGACGGCGAGCTCGTCGGAACGGCGACGCTGGCGGACGTCGTCGCCGCCGTCGAGGGCGCCCGGCGGACCCGCTCGGAGGCGCGCGCATGAGGTTCGATTGGCTCTGGCGCGAGTCCGGGCGCATCGCCGATCTGTTTCTCTGGCACTTGGGTCTCTCCGTCCTTCCCGTGCTGATCGGCCTTCTCCTGGCGCTTCCCCTCGGATGGATCGCGCAGCGCTCCGGTCTCTTTCGCTCCACCTTTCTCGGAGCAGCCGGGCTTCTCTATACGATCCCCTCTCTCGCGCTCTTCGTGCTCCTTCCGCTGGTGCTCGGCACGAAGATCCTCGATCCGATCAACGTCGTCGCCGCCCTCACCCTCTACGCTCTCGCCCTGCTCGTGCGGACGGTCAGCGACGGGTTGGACTCCGTTTCGCCCGACGTTCTGCAGGCGGCGAGCGCCATGGGCTATCGCGCCCTGCCACGCTTCCTGTTCGTGGAACTGCCGCTCGCCGTCCCGGTCATCGCCGCGGGCCTGCGCGTCGCGGTCGTCTCCAATGTCAGTATCGTATCCGTCGCCGCCCTGGTCGGCACGCCGCAGCTCGGCCTTCTCTTCACGCAAGGTCTGCAACTGCGCTTCCTGACGCCGATCGTCGCGGGCATCGTCCTCTGCGTCGTGCTGGCCGCCTGCCTCGACGGGCTGGTGCTGTTCGTGGCTCGTCGGCTGACGCCCTGGCAGCCGAAGGCGCGTTGACCATGCTCGACTGGTTCCTCACTCCCGATCACTGGCAGGGCGAGGAAGGCGTTCCCGTCCTTCTGGCCCAGCATCTCGCCTATAGCGCGGTGGCACTCGCCTTCGCCTGTCTGATCGCCCTGCCGATCGGCCTCTATGTCGGCCATACGCGGCGCGGCGTGATCTTCGTCGCCGGCTTCGCGAACGCTCTGCGCGCGCTGCCAAGCCTCGGGCTGATCGTGCTTCTGGTGATCCTGTTCGGACCGATCTTCGCCTCGGATCTCGCCTTCGTCGTGCCGAGCCTCATCGTGCTCGTGCTTCTCGCGGTGCCGCCGATCATGACCTCGACCTATGCCGGCATCGCGGCGGTCGATCCGGCGGCGGTCGACGCGGCGCGCGGCATGGGTCACCGGCCGCTCGGCATCCTGTTCGGGGTGGAGCTGCCCTGCGCCCTGCCGTTGATCTTCTCGGGACTGCGCGCCGCGACGCTGCAGATCGTCTCCACCGCCACCATCGCCGCCTATGTCTCGCTCGGCGGGCTCGGGCGCCTGATCATCGATGGCCGCGCCCAGAACGACTACTATCAGATGGCGGCTGGGGCGGTGCTCGTCGGTCTTCTCGCCCTCGCCGTCGATCTCCTCATCGGCCTCCTGTCACGCCTCGCGGTCTCGCCCGGCCTGACCCGCCGCATCCCGCGCCGCGCCGTCTGACGGCCGCCATCCTTTCCCCACCCACAGGAGCAGTTCGCATGGCATTCCGATTGATTCCCGCCCTCGGCGCCCTGGGGCTTCTCGCCCTGGCGGTGCTGCCCGCCGCCGCGAACGATCCGCTCGCCGGCGACGCCCCTGCCCGCACCGACGCGACGGCGATCGTCGTCGGCTCGGCCGACTTCCCGGAAAGCCAACTCCTCGCCACGATCTACGCGAAGGCGCTGGCCGCCAAGGGCATGAATGTCGACACGCGCCTCAATATCGGCAGCCGCGAGGTCTACATGCCGGCGCTGCTCGACGGCTCGATCGATCTCCTGCCGGAATATGCCGGCGCGACGTTGAGCTATCTCGACAAGACCGCCACGGCCCATGCGCCCGACGATGTGGCGAAGGCGCTGAAGGCGGCCTTGCCGAAGGGTGTCTCGATGCTGACGCCCTCGCCGGCGCAGGATTCCGACATCCTCGCCGTGACGCGCGCCACGGCGGACAAGTACAAGCTGAAGACCATCGCCGACCTGAAGCCGCATGCGCATGAACTGGTGCTCGGCGGTCCGCCGGAGTGGAAGACGCGCAAGGAAGGCGTCGTCGGCCTGAAGGACGTCTACGGCCTCGAGTTCAAGTCCTTCAAGACGCTCGACGTCGCCGGACCGCTGACCTTGTCGGCCCTGCTCAACGGTCAGGTCCAGGCCGCCGACATGACCTCCACCGATCCGGCCATCGCCGCCAACGATCTCGTCGCGCTGGAAGACGTGAAGAATCTCTTCCCGGCCCAGAACATCGTGCCGGTGATCGCGGCCGCCAAGGTCGACGATACCGTGACGAAGGCGCTCGATGCCGTGTCGGCCGCCCTCACCACGGAGGACCTCATTGTGATGAACGGCCGCCTTGCCGACCACGAGAGCTTCGATGTGGTGGCCGAGGACTGGCTGGCCAAGCACAAGCTGAACTGACCGGCGACCGCGCACCTCCCGCGCCGACAACCGGACCGGCGGTCGCTCGCCGGTCCTTTCCGCCTTCACTCTGAGACTGCGCCATGCCATCCCTCTCCGATTCGCCCGCACCGGTGATCCTCGGCCGCGCGCCCGTCGGCGCCCGCGCCATCGCCGCGATCGCCCGGGGCGCGACGGTCGTTCTGGACGAGGCGGCGCTCGCCCGCATGGCGGATCTGCACAGGCGGGTCGGCGAGGCGGTGTCCGGCGGGCGCGCCATCTATGGCCTGACCACGGGCGTCGGGGATCTCTATTCGGTCGCGCTGCGACCGGACGAACTCTCCCGCGCCCAGATGAACATGCTGCGGAGCCATGCGAGCGGCGTCGGCGAACCGCTCGACGCGACGGGCGCCCGCGCCATCATGGCGGTCCTGGTCGAGGCCTTCCTCAAGGGCGCGAGCGGCGTCTCGCCCGATCTCGTCGTCACCATGACCGCCATGTTGAACCGGGGCGTCACGCCTGTCGCGCCCATCGCGGGCTCGGTCGGCTATCTGATCGCCACCTCGCATATCGGCCTCGCCATCTTCGGCGAGGGCGAGGCCTTCTTCGCCGGCGAGCGGCTGCCCGGCGGCGAGGCGCTGGCCTGCGCCGGCATTCCCCTTCACCAGCCCGGCGCCCGCGAGGGCCATTCGCTCATCAGCAATGCCTGCGAGATCACCGGGCTCGGCGCGCTCGCCGTCGCCCGGATCGAGACGCTCCTGCCGCTGGCCGATCTCGCGGGCGCGATGAGCCTCGAGGCCCTGCGCGGCAACACGCGCGGCTACGATCCGCGTCTGCATCGCCTGCGTCCGCATCCCGGCCAGATCGCGACGGCCGACCGCCTGCTGTCGCTCCTCGACGGAAGCGAGATCCTCGCCGCGAACCGCGATCACCGTCTGCAGGACGCGCTCAGCCTGCGCTGCATTCCCCAGGTCCATGGCGCGGCGCGCGACACGTTCGAACATGTCCGGCGGGTGATCGAGATCGAGATCGACTCGGTGACCGACAATCCGGTCTTCACGCTGGAGGACGACGAACTCGTCGCCCTGCCGGGCGGCAACGGCCATGGCGCGCCCACGGCGCTGGCGCTCGATCATCTGGCCATCGCGATCGCGGCGCTCTCCACCATCTCGCAGGCACGCTCCGACCGCCTGACGAGCCGGCATCTCAGCGGCCTGCCGGCCTTTCTCGCCGATGGCAGCGCCGCCCATTCGGGCTTCATGATCCCGCCCTATGTCGCGGCGGGACTGGCCGGCGATAATCGCGCGCTCGCGGCCCCCGCGAGCGTTCATACGGTCTCGACCTGCGCCGGGCAGGAGGATCACGTCTCGATGGGCGTTTCGGCGGCGCTGAAGGCCCGCAAGGCCGCCGACAACCTCGCGGACATCCTGTCGATCGAGCTGCTCTGCGCGGCCGAGGCGCTGGACCTCCATGCGCCGCTTCGCCCCGGCCGGGGCACAGCGGCCGCCCGCGACGCGATCCGCTCGCGCGTTCCGCGCCGCCTCGAGGATCGGGTGATGGCGCCCGATCTGGCCGCCGTGCGCGCTCTGATCGACGGCGGCGACCTCCAGGCCTTCGTCGCGGCCGCGATCCGGTCCGAATGACCGAGGAGACCGTCATGACCCCTCCCGCCGCCGTGCCGGCGCCGCTCGCCGGCGTGAAGGTGCTCGACCTGTCGCGCGTCCTCGCCGGACCGCTCTGCGCCTCGATGCTCGCCGATCTCGGCGCCGAGGTCGTGAAGGTGGAGATTCCCGGACGCGGCGACGATTCCCGCGCCTTCGGCCCGTTTCTCGACGGGGAGAGCTGCTATTTCATGCTGGTCAATCGGGGCAAGAAGAGCATCACACTCGACATGAAGTCGGAAGAAGGGCTGGCGATCGTCCGCCGGCTCGTGGCGGGCGCCGATATCCTGATCGAGAATTTTCGCCCCGGCGTCACGCAGCGGCTCGGCCTCGACTACGAACGCGCCCGGCTCCTCAACCCGCGCCTCGTCTATGTCAGCATTTCCGGCTTCGGTCAGGACGGGCCGCTCGCCCAGCGTCCGGCTTACGACCACATCGTCCAGGCCATGGGCGGCATCATGAGCGTGACCGGCTGGCCGGACGGCGCGCCGACGCGCATCGGCGACGCGGTGGGCGACGTCGTCGCCGGGCTCTACGGCGCCTTCGGCGCGCTGGCGGCGCTGCTGCAGCGCGACCGGACCGGGACCGGCCAGCATGTCGACGTCGCCATGCTCGACGCCATGGCCTCGCTCCAGATGGTCACTCTGTCGCAGATCGCCGGCGGCCTGCCCTCGCCCGGACGCCTCGGCAACGCCCATCCGGTCAGCGCGCCGATGGATTCCTTCGCTGGCACCGACGGCCATGTGGTGATCGCGGTGGCGAACGATCCGCTGTTCCTGCGGCTCGCCGAGGCCATCGGCCGGAAGGACCTGTCCGACGATCCGCGTTTCTCGACCGATGCGCGGCGCCTCGTCCATCGCGACGCTCTCCATGCGGCCATCGAGGCGTGGACGGCAGAGCGGAGCGTCGAGACGATCGTCGCGGCCATGGCCGCGGCGGGCATTCCGGCGGCGCCGATCTGGACGCTTTCCGAGATGCTGGCGAGCGACCATGCCCGCCATCGCGGTCTTCTGCGAGAAACGCGCCAGCCGAACGGCGCCGTCCTCGGCGTCATGCCGCAGCCGGTGCGCTTCAGCGGCGCGGCGCCGGAGGGCGATCTTGCCGCGCCCGCGCTCGGCGCCGACACGGCGGCGGTCCTGGCCGCCGAACTCGGGCTGACCGACGACCAGATCGCGGGCCTCAAGGCTCGTGGCGTCATCTGAAGGGGACGGAGCATGACGGATCTTCCGAAGCTCGCGGTGATCGGTGCCGGCACGATGGGCGCCGGCATCGCCGGCGTCTTCGCCCGGCTCGGCTACGAGGTCGCGCTTTTTTCGCGAAGCGCGGCGACGCTGGATAAGGCCCGCGAGGCGCTCGGCGAGGCGGCCGCCGGCATCCGCTTCTCGACCGAGCTCGAATCCTGCCTCGAAGGCGCGGGCGCGGTCAGCGAGAATGTCGCGGAGGAGCTGGAGCTGAAGCGCGCGCTCTTCTCCAGGATCGAGGCGCAGGTGCCGGACGATTGCCTTCTCACCACCAATACGTCGAGCGTGCCGATCGGCGCGATCGCGGCGGAGATGACACGTCCGGAGCGCCTCGTCGGGCTGCACTGGTTCAATCCGCCCGCCGTCATGCCCCTGGTCGAGATCGTACGCGGGCCGCAAACCGCCGAACATGTGGTCGAGCGGGCGCGCGCCCTCTGCGGAGCGATCGGCAAGGAGACGATCGAGGTCGCGACCGACCTGCCCGGCTTTGTGATCAACCGCCTGCAATATGCGATCCTGCGCGAGGCGCTGCACCTCGTCGAGAGCGGCGTCGCGACGATCCGCGATGTCGACCGGGCGGTGGAGACGACGCTTGCGCCGCGCTGGTGCGCCGCCGGCCCCTTGCGCCTGATGGACCTTGCCGGGCTCGACACGGTGGCGAAGGTCGCCGCCGTGCTGATGCCGGCCCTGCATGCCGATGGCGGCGTGCCGCCGCTCGTCGCCCGGCTCGCGGGCGAGGGGGCGTTCGGCACCAAGAGCGGACGCGGCTTCTACGAATGGACGGACGAGGCGAGCACCGCCACCAAGGCCGAACGGGACGCGATCGTCACCCTTCTGACCGAGCGACGCCGGGCATGAGCGAAGCGACGATTCTTTCGCGCCGCCATGGAGCGGTCGCCCAGGTGGTCCTCAACCGCCCGGCCAAGCGCAACGCCCTCGATTGGCCGATGCTGGACGGTCTCGTCACGACGCTGCGCGGCTTCGACGTCGATCCCGACATTCGCGCCGCGGTGATCTCCGGCGAGCCGCGCGCCTTCGCCGCCGGCGCCGATATCGGCGCGCTCGGCGAGGCCAGCGCGATGGAGCTCTATCGCAGCGGCTTCAGCGAACAATGGGACGCCGTCGCGGCGATCGAGACGCCGATCGTCGCGGCCGTGTCCGGCTATTGCCTGGGCGGCGGCCTGGAACTGGCGCTGATCTGCGACATCGTCGTTTGCGAGCGCGGTGCGGTTTTCGGTCTGCCGGAAGCAGCGATCGGCACGCTGCCGGGCGCCGGCGGCACGCAGCGCCTCGTGCGGGCGGTCGGCAAGTCGCTGGCGATGGAGATGATCCTGGCCGGGCGCCGCCTGGACGCCGAGGAGGCCTGCCGCTTCGGCCTCGCCAGCACCCTGGTCGAGGCGGGCGCGGCGGAAGCGGAGGCGCTGGCGCTCGCCGGGCGGATCGCCGAGCGCGCGCCGCTGGCCGCGCGATTCGCCAAGCGCGCGGTGCTCCAGAGCTTCGAGACGCCGCTGTCGGCCGGCATCGCCTTCGAGCGCGCCCTGTCGGCGCTGATGGCGGCGAGCGAGGATCGGGCCGAGGGCATGCGCGCCTTCGCGGAAAAGCGGACGCCGCGCTTTACCGGGCGCTGAGCCTCACGCGCCCTCGATCGTCACCACGAAGAGCGCCGCCCTTTCGGCGGCGAGCGTGAGCGGGCCGGTATCGCCTTCGAGAAGGAGGGCGTCGCCGGCCGCGAGCGCGACGGGGATGCCGGTTTCGGCCGTCACGGTGAGCGGGTCGCGGGGCAGGAGCAGGATCCAGGGCGCCGCGACACGGAGCGCGAGCGCATCGGCGACGGTCCGGCGCTCGACGCGATGGCGCAAAGCGCCGCGCCGCGTCATCACGTTGAGATCGGTGATCGGCCCGTCCTTGAGGACGGCCGTCGTCGCGACATCGGCGGGAAAGGCCAGCGGCGCGTCGCCCGGCGCGAGATCATGGCGGCCGAGACCGTCGATGTCGAGCCGAAGGCCGGCGCCCGAGAGGATCGCCAGCGTACGGTCGATGCCGGGAAAGCGGGAGAACGGACCGTCGCTCGCGACATGCGCCATCGAGACCCGCCAGTCGAAGCCGGCGAGATCCGCCTCCGCCGGGTGGACGGCGATCTCCACCGTCTCGCCGCCGCCGTTCTTCCAGGCCATGCGCCGGTGATCGACGCTTCTGAGAACGCGCATTCCGTCTCTCCGTCCCGAGGGGCGGCCGGAGCTTCGCGCCGGCCCTCCGCTCGTCAGTTGCCGAGGATGGCCGGTAGGCGCAGACCCTGGTCCCTGGCGCAATCCAGCGCGATGTCGTAGCCGGCATCGGCATGGCGCATGACGCCCGTCGCCGGGTCGTTCCAAAGGACGCGGGCGAGCCGCCGGTCGGCGTCCTCGCTGCCGTCGCAGCAGATCACCATGCCCGAATGCTGCGAGAAGCCCATGCCGACGCCGCCGCCGTGATGGAGCGACACCCAGGTCGCGCCCGACGCGGTGTTCAGGAGCGCATTGAGGAGCGGCCAGTCGGAAACCGCGTCCGAGCCGTCCCGCATCGCCTCCGTCTCGCGGTTGGGCGAGGCGACGGAGCCGGAATCCAGATGGTCGCGGCCGATGACGACGGGCGCCTTCAATTCGCCGTTGCGCACCATCTCGTTGAAGGCGAGGCCGAGCCGGTGCCGGTCGCCGAGGCCGACCCAGCAGATGCGCGCCGGCAGGCCCTGGAAGGCGATGCGCTCGCGCGCCATGTCGAGCCAGCGGTGGAGATGGGCGTTGTCGGGAAGAAGCTCCTTCACTTTCGCGTCGGTGCGGTAGATGTCCTCCGGGTCGCCGGACAGCGCCGCCCAGCGGAAGGGCCCGATGCCCCGGCAGAAGAGCGGCCGGATATAGGCCGGCACGAAGCCCGGAAAGGCGAAGGCGTTCTCCAGGCCCTCGTCCTTGGCGACCTGGCGGATATTGTTGCCGTAGTCGAGCGTCGGCACCCCGGCCGCGTGGAAGGCGAGCATCGCCTCGACATGGGCGCGCATCGAGGCGCGCGCCGCCTTCTCCACCGCCTTCGGATCGCTCTCGCGCTTGGCCTTCCAGTCCGCCATGGTCCAGCCGGCCGGCAGATAGCCGTTGATCGGGTCATGGGCCGAGGTCTGGTCGGTGACGATGTCGGGACGGATGCCGCGCCGCACCATCTCCGGCAGGATCTCGCTGGCATTGCCGAGGAGGCCGACCGATTTCGCCTCGCCGGCCGCCGTCCAGCGCTCGATCATCGCCATCGCCTCGTCCAGCGTCTCGGCCTTCTCGTCGAGATAGCGGGTGCGCAGGCGGAACTCGATCGAATCCGGGTTGCATTCGACCGCGAGGCAGGAGGCGCCGGCCATGACGGCGGCGAGCGGCTGCGCGCCGCCCATGCCGCCGAGCCCGCCGGTCAGCACCCACCTGCCCTTCAGGCTGCCGTCGTAATGCTGGCGCCCGGCCTCGACGAAGGTCTCGTAGGTGCCCTGCACGATGCCCTGCGTGCCGATATAGATCCAGGAGCCGGCGGTCATCTGGCCGTACATGGCGAGCCCCTTGCGGTCGAGCTCGTTGAAATGGTCCCAAGTCGCCCAATGCGGCACGAGATTGGAATTGGCGATGAGGACGCGCGGCGCGTCGGCATGGGTCCTGAACACGCCGACCGGCTTGCCGGACTGGACGAGCAGCGTCTCGTCGGCCTCGAGGTCGCGCAGGGTGGCGGCGATGCGGTCGAAATCGTCCCAGGTGCGCGCCGCCCGGCCGATGCCGCCATAGACGACGAGCTCGTTCGGATTCTCGGCGACCGCCGGATCGAGATTGTTCATCAGCATGCGCAGCGGCGCCTCGGTCAGCCAGCTCTTGGCCGTGATCTCGGGACCGGTGGCGGCGCGCACCTCGCGGATGTTGTGACGCGGATTGCTCATGGGCGGACTTCCTTCAGGGAGGGGGCGAGGTCGGCGAGGCGCGCGAGGATCGCGCCGAGCACGGCGCGAAGGCGCTCGGCCTTGGCGGTATCGAGGGCGAAGGGCGGCACTTCCTCGGCGAGATGCGAGGCCTGCGCCAGTTCCATCTGGATGGCGTGGACGCCCCTCTCCGGCCGGCCGTAATGGCGCGTCGTCCAGCCGCCCTTGAAGCGGCCGTTGACGACCGTGGCATAGTCCGCCGCCGCCGTGCAGAAGCCGGCCACGGCGGCCTCGACCGCCGGCGCGCAGGTGGTGCCGTTCATCGTGCCGATGTTGAAGTCGGGCAATCGTCCCTCGAACAGGAAGGGGATGGTCGAGCGGATCGAGTGGCAGTCGTAGAGGATCGCGACGCCGTGGCGTTCCTTCACCCGCTCGATCTCGGCCGCGAGCGCCGCGTGATAGGGCGCGTGGAAGGTTTCCATCCGCCGGGCGATCTCGGCCGCGTCCGGCTCGGCGCCCTCGCGCCAGATCGGCTGGCCGTCGAAATCGGTGAGCGGAACGAGGCCGGTCGTGTTCTGGCCGGGATAGAGGCTTTCCCCCGAAGGATCGCGATTGGCGTCGATCACGTAGCGGTGGAAAGTGGCGCGCACCACGCTCGCCTCGGAGAGGAGGCCGTCATAAAGGCGCTCGACATGCCAGTCGGTGTCGCGCAGCAGGCGCCCTTCGGCATTCAGCCGGACGAGGATGTCCGGTGGCACCGCCGTTCCGGTATGGGGAAAGGCGAGGATCACGGGCGAGGAGCCCGAAGAGGTCTCGACGACAGACAAGATCAGATCCTTTCGCCCCGGAAGACGCGGGCATGGAGCGGGTTGAAGCCGATGCGGTAGACGAGCTCGGCCGGGCTCCCGACATCCCAGACCGCGAGATCGGCGGACTTGCCGGCCTCGATCGTGCCGGTCTCGGCGAGGAGGCCGAGGGCGCGCGCCGCCTCGCGCGTCGTTCCCGCGAGACATTCCTCGACCGTCAGGCGGAACAGCGTGGCGCCCATGTTCATGGTGAGGAGCAGCGAGGTCAGCGGCGAGGTGCCGGGATTGCAGTCGGTGGCGAGCGCCATCCGCGTGCCCGCCTGGCGGAAGAGATCGACCGGCGGCGTCCTGGTCTCGCGGATGAAGTAATAGGCTCCCGGCAGAAGCACCGCGACGGTGCCGCTTGCCGCCATCGCCGCCGCGTCCTCGGCCGTCGCATATTCCAGATGATCGGCCGAGAGCGCGCCGGAGCGCGCGGCCAGCGCGGCGCCGCCGCAATGGGACAGCTGTTCGGCATGAAGCTTCACCGGCAGGCCGAGCGCCCGCGCCGCCGCGAAGACCTCGGCCATCTCCTCGGCCGAGAAGGCGATGCCCTCGCAGAAGCCGTCCACCGCGTCGACCAGACCGCGCGAATGCGCCTCGCGCAGACCGGGGATCGCCACTTCGGCGAGATAGTCGGCCTTGCGGTTTTTGTATTCGGCCGGCACCGCATGGGCGGCGAGCCAGCTCGTCGCGATCCGCACCGGGCGCCGCGTCTCCAGCTCCCGCGCCGCCTCCAGCATCCGGCATTCGGTCTCGATGTCGAGGCCGTAGCCGGACTTGACCTCCACCGTCGAGACGCCTTCGGCGAGCAGCGCGTCGAGCCGGGGGAGAGCGGTCTCGACGAGCTCCGCGACGGAGAGCGCGCGCGTCGCCGCCAGCGAGGCGACGATGCCGCCGCCGGCACGGGCGATCTCCTCGTAGGTCGCGCCCGCCAGGCGCATCTCGAACTCCCGTGCCCGGTTGCCGCCGTGGACGAGATGCGTGTGGCAGTCGATCAGCGCGGGCGTCACCCAGCGTCCGCCGAGATCGAGCCGCTCGGCGCCCGCCGCCGGCGGCAGCCCCGCCTGCGGCCCGGCATAGGCGATGCGTCCGCTCTCGATCAGAACCGCCCCATCCTCCACGAGGCCGAGCCCGGCGGAGCCTTCCGC
Source organism: Aureimonas endophytica (assembly GCF_014642635.1). Classification (GTDB taxonomy): domain Bacteria; phylum Pseudomonadota; class Alphaproteobacteria; order Rhizobiales; family Rhizobiaceae; genus Plantimonas; species Plantimonas endophytica. Next base: position 409,128 of record NZ_BMIQ01000003.1, on the reverse strand, counting down.
CAGCGTGGCCAGTCGCGCATTCGTCAGAACTCGGGTCATGAACGGTCTCCTGCGAAAGCCGGAAGGGCCAGAAGCGCCGCCATGGCGGCGATATCCGCGTTCATCGGTCGGTCGTCGGCATAGGCGGGAACGAGCGCCCGGACGCGCCGGTAGAGCCCTTCGGTGCCGGATGCGCGGCCCTCGATCGGCTGCAGCTCATAGGCTTGGCTTGCCGCGAGAAGTTCCACGGCGAGGACGTCCCGCAGATTGTCGAGGATCGCCAGGAGCTTCGTCGCCGCCGGCGTCGCATGGAGCAGCATGTCCTCCTGAAGCGCGGACGTGATGCCCCCGTCGAGGCTCGCGGGCTGTGCGAGGCGCCGGTTCTCGGCCACGAGCGCCGCGGCCGCGTATTGCGCGATCATATAGCCGGAGAAGATGCCGCCCTCCGGCGCGAGAAAGGCTGGGAGGCCGCTCACCAGCGGATTCACCAGCCGGTCGATCCGCCGCTCGGCGATGGCCGCGACCTCGGCGGCGGCCGTGGCGACCCCGTCGAGCGTCAGGGCCAAGGCGGCGGCGACCGCATGGGCCTCGGATCGCACCAGGGGCCGCTCCACCGTGCCGGCGACCGCCGGATTGTCGGTGACGCTCGCCAGTTCGTTCGCCACCACGATCTCGGCATTGGTCAAGACGTCCCGCGCTGCGCCGTGGACATGGGGCACCGCGCGCAGGCTCAGCGGGTCCTGCGTGCGCTGCCCGATCCTGGCATCCAGCAGCGCGCTGCCCGCGAGGAGGCGGCGCATGCGGCGGCCCACCGCCTGCAATCCCTCGGACCGTCGCAGGGCCAAGGTCGCCTCGTCGAAGGTGCCGATCTGGCTTCCGAGATTCTCGTGGGTCATGGCCGCCGCCGCGTCCGCCCAGTCGAGAAGCTCGGCGAAGCGCGCCAGCGCGAGGCAGGCCAAGCCGGTGGAGCACGGCGTTCCGTTGACGAGGCTGAGCCCTTCCTTGGCTTCGAGAACCAGAGGCGCCTGCCCGATGCGCGCCATGGCTTCGCGCCCCGAAATCCGTTCGCCCCGCGCCATCGCCTCGCCTTGGCCGATCAGCACCAGGCCGATCGCGGCGGCATGGGTGAGATAGCCGACCGAGCCGCGCGAGGGCACGATCGGCAGGATGTCCGCATCCAGCAGGGCGACGAGCGCCTCCACCACCTCCAGCCTGACGCCCGAGGCGCCGTGCGCGAAGCCGTTGATCTCGGCCGCCATCACCGCGCGCGTCGCCTCGCGCCCCAGGGGGTCTCCGAGGCCGCAGGCATGGCTGAACAGGAGATTGCGAGACAAGGCCTGTTGCAACGGGCGATCGACGATGACGTCGCACAGCGCGCCGACGCCCGTGTTGATGCCGTAGCCCCGAATACCCTGATCCGAGAGGGCGACGACAATCCGCCGCGCCTCGGCGATGCGCTCGCGGGCCGCGTTCGAAAGCGTCAGCCGCGCCCCGCGCGCCACGGCCGCGACATCGCTTGGAGCGAGCGGGCCGTCGATCGCGATCGCGGCGGCAGCGGCGGTTTCGGACGCAGCGTTCATTGCAGCCTCCGGAGCGCTTTCAGGAAGGCTGCGTCGATCGCATCTTCGTCGGCGTGACGACGGTCGCGGATCACGACGCGTCCGCCGACGAGCACGTCGCGCAGGACATCGGGGGCGGCGAAGATCCAGCGGTCGAGCAGCGTGTCCTCCCCCTCCCCTTCGGCGGCGGCCGCGACGAAGGGATGGTTGCCGTCGAGAACGACGAGGTCGGCGGGAGCTCCGACGCGCAGACCGTGTACCGCCCTGCCGCAGGCCTGCGCGCCGCCGGCGAGGGCCGCTTCGAACAGGGTGCGTCCGACGGAGGCACCCGGCCCGGCGACGAGCCGATTGCGGCGGCGATCCCGCAGGCGCTGGCCATATTCCAGAAGGCGGAGCTCCTCGGCGACGCTCGTCGCGACATGGCTGTCGGTGCCGATCCCGAACCGGCCACCGGCCGCCCGGTAGGCGGTCGCGGGGAAGATGCCGTCGCCGAGATTGGCCTCGGTCGCCGGGCAAAGGCCGGCCACCGCGCCCGAGGCGGCAAGGCGCGCCGTTTCGTCCGGCGTCATATGCGTGGCGTGAATGGCGCACCAGCGCGGGTCGACGTCCATTTCGTCCAGCAGCCATTCCACCGGCCGCCGGCCGCACCAGGCCAGGCACTCCTCCACTTCGCGCTCCTGCTCGGCGACGTGGATGTGGATCGGCCCGCCCGTCGTCTCGGCACCGAGGATGGCCCTCACCTCGTCCGGGGTCGCGGCCCGCAGCGAATGAAGGGCCAGCCCCAACGTGGCGCCAGCCGTGCCGCAGGCGGGGGCGAGACGTTCGAGAAGGGACAGGAAGCCGTCCACGTCGTGCAGGAACGGCCGCTGCCCTTCGCCGGGCTCCGCGCCGCCGAAATTCGAATGGGCGTAGAAGACAGGCAGATGCGTGAGCCCGATCCCGGTCCTCGCGGCGGCCGCCAGGATGCGATGCGAGGTTTCGGCGGGATCGCGGTAAGGCACGCCGCCGGCGCCGTGATGGAGATAGTGGAACTCGGCGACATGCGAAAAGCCACCCTTCAGCAATTCGACATAGAGCTTGGCCGCGATCGCCTCGACGTCGTCCGGCGTCATGCGGCCGACGATGCGGTACATCTGCGAGCGCCAAGTCCAGAAACTGTCGTCGCCGGGTCCCGCCCGCTCGGCGAGGCCCGCCATCGCCCGTTGGAAGGCATGGGAATGAAGATCGGCGAGGGCGGGAACGACAGGACCCGAAAGACGCTCGCCTTCACCCGACATCGGCCCCGAAGCGAGGGAGGCGATCCGACCATCCCCTCCCACATCGATCACGACATCGCGGGCCCAGCCATCGGGCAGAAGCGCCATCGGACAGGAGAAGCGCGAAACGGGCGACGACATGGAGACTCCAGCGCGGCGGAAGTTGCCTATACAACATTGCCGACTTTGGCACCGATCGCAAGCCGGTGCTGGCGAAACGACGCCGAGTCGTCTCTATATCCCGAAAGAAGACGCGCAGCCGGAGGACCACGAACTGTCGGCCAGGGGAAATGACGAAAGCCGGTCGGAACCGCAGCGCCCTCTCTATGAGACGCTGAAGGATTATGTCCGCCACCGCGTCGAGACGGGCGAATGGCAGACGGACCATCGCGTGCCGTCGGAGAACGAATTCGTCGAGATGCTGGGCGTCAGCCGGATGACCGTGAACCGAGCATTGCGGGAGCTCGCCGCCGAAGGCGTCGTCGTGCGGATCCAGGGCAAGGGCTCCTTCGTCGCCGCGAAGAAGCGCAGCTCGCTGTTCCAAGGCGTTCCGAACATCGCCGACGAGATCCGCGCGCGAGGCGGTGCCCATTCCGCCCGGATCGTTCTGCTGCAGGAGGAGATCTGCGGACCGGACCTGGCCGAGGATCTGGAAATCGAGATCGGGTCGCGCGTGGTCCACTCGGTCATCGTCCACCGGGAGGACGACCTGCCGATCCAGATCGAGGACCGCTTCGTCAATCCGCGTCTGGCGCCGGACTACATGGCGCAGGACTTCACGACGATCACGCCGAACAGCTTCCTGTCGATGGTCGCACCCATCGTCGGGGCCCGGCAGTTCATCGAGGCGGTGACGGCCGCCTTGTGGGAGAGCAAGCTGCTCGGCATCGGAAAGACGGAGCCCTGCCTCCTGGTCCGCCGGCGCACATGGTCGGACGCCGGGCTCGTGTCCACCGTCCGGCTGCTCTATCCCGGAACGCGCTACCGGCTGGAAAGCGGCTCCTGATCCCCTCGTCGACGCGGCGGAGGATCAGGCGCGCGGGAAGACGGCGTCACGGCCCGCCTCCTTCAGCGCGTCGATGGAGGCGATGCCCATCAGCGTCAGGCTGATCGACAGCTCGCGCGCGAGAATGGCGATCACGTCGGCGACCCCGGCCTCCCCGCCCCCCGCGAGGCCATAGGCATAGGCGCGGCCGAGCATGACACCATCGGCACCGAGCGCCAGCGCCTTGACGATGTCGGCGCCGCGCCGGATGCCGCCATCCAGCATCAGGCAGAATTCCGGCCCGACGGCGGCTCGGATGGCCGGCAGCGCGGCAATGGTGCTCGGCGCGCCGTCGAGCTGCCGGCCGCCGTGATTCGATATGACGATGCCGTCGCAGCCGAGGTCGCGGGCCCGCACCGCATCGCCCGGCGCCAGGATGCCCTTGATCACCAGCCTGCCCGCCCAGCGCTCGCGCAGCCAGGCGATGTCGGCCCAGGACAGCGTCTTGTCGATGCGGCGCGAGAGATTGGCCGCCTGCTCCAGCGCGCCGCGCCCGAACTCCGCCCGCTGCTCGACGGCTCGCACCGAGGGCACGCCATGCCGGGCGACGTCGTAGAGCCAGTGCGGCTTCAGCGCGAACCGGGCCAGGAGCGATGGCGTCACCCGCGTCAACGAGCGGAAGCCGTTGTGCAGGTCGCGCTCGCGAATGCCTGTGATCGCCGTATCGACGGTCACGAACAGCGTCTCGACCTTGGCGGCCTCCGCCTGCGCGATGAACTCCTCGCAGAGCGCCCGGTCCTCCAGGACGTAGAGCTGGAAATGCAGCGGCCCCGGCGTGATCGCCCTCAAATCGGCGAGCGAGGCGATGGAGAAGGTCGAGAGGCAGAAGGGAATATGCGCGGCATGGGCGGCGCGGACGGCCTTGGCCTCGCCTTGGCCGGCATAGAGGCCGAGAAAGCCGACCGGGCCGAGCATGAAGGGCAAGGGGTGCCGCAGGCCGAGATAATGCGTCGACAGATCCTGCGGCTGCGGCTCGACGAGAACGGTCTGGCGCAACGCGTAGCGGGAGAAGTCCGCCCGGTTGGCGCGCATCGTCTCCTCCTCGAAGGCGCCGCCGTCGATATAGTCGAAGAAGATTCTCGGCAGGCGTCGGCGGGCCCGCAGGCGGTGGTCCTCGATATTGACGGGCGCCATCTCAGCCTCGCTCCGGGTCGATGCCGTCGAGGAAGACCGAGACGCGGTCCGTTCCCGACACCGGCTCGGACCCGACCATGACCGCCATGGAGAGGCCGATCAGCGAAGAGACGGGCGTGTGGCCGGTGGCCCCGGCGCGCAGATTCATGACGAGCGTCGGACAGAGGAACAGGCCGAGCCGAAGGACGCGGCGCCAATCCGCCGGCAGAAGGCCGCGCTCCTTGAGCGTGAGAAGCAGCGGACGCCACATGGCATCCGCCTTCACCTGCAGAAGATCCTCGCGCACCGGGCTCGGCGCGAAATCGCTCGTGACCCGCAGCACATCGCCGTCGAGCGCAACGCTTGCCTCGAAGCGCTCGGTCGCGATCGCCGGATCGTAGAGCCAGAACGGATGGGCAAGGATGTTGTGGAAGGTGGTCTTCACCTCGGCGAGGAGCGTCGGAACATGCTCGCCGGCAAAGGCGGGATCGAAGAAGGCGAGCCGCGCGCCCTCCCCTGCCGTCTCGTACCAGACATTGGCATTGTGAGCGTCGCCATGCGCGGTGACGCCACCGGCATCGGCCATCCGCCGGGGGGACAAGCGGTCATGGGCCGCGTCGAACAGCGCGGCCAGCGTCTCCCGGTATTCGATGCCGTCGACGGAGAAGCGGCAGCGCGACAGCCGGTCCCAGGACAGGGTGAGGCCGGGCAAGGCGAATTCCTCGCCGACATAGAAGCTCGCCAGCCGTCCGCCCGGATAGGCGCCGGTGGCGGGATCGATCAGCCGCTCGGTGAACAGCCGGTGGACGGGTTCGGCCGCCACCTGTTCGGCCGTCACCGGATGCAGCGTGTCGAGCATGACCTTCAGGACGGCTTCGTTCAGCGCGCGTTCGGCGGCCACCGCCGCCCGGCGGGCTTCGGGCGCGTCCTCCAGATCCAGCGCGCGCAGCACGTCGGAGAACCGGGGATCGCTGCGGCGGCGATAGACCAGGATCTGCTCGCCCGGCAGCACCGACATCAGGATCGGCTGATCGACCGGCAGGCCGGCACGGGCCAGGATATCGGCACGGTAATATTCGCCGCTCATCGCCTCCTCGCCCTCCTCCTGATGGAACTTGAAGAAGAAGGCGCCGTCGCCCGTCTCGAAGAAGCCGTTCAGCGAATTCAGGCTGTACTGATCACGATTGATGACGAGATTTCGTGCCTCGATCGCGAAGAGGTCGCCGAGAAGGGCGGCGAGCTCGGCTTCCGCGCGGCCGTCGCGCGCCTTCGCAAGCCGGCGGATCTCGGCGGTGCGGCTCGTGGTCTGGCTCTTCGGCGGGCCGAGGGGATGGTCGGAACGGAGGCTCGGTGCGTCAGTCATCGGTCTTTTCCGAGGCGAAGAGGGCGGCGGCGGCACAAGCCGCCTGGGAGGGATCGGCTGCCGATGCAAGACCGGCCGCGATCTGGAACATGGCGTTACGGGCGGGACCCGCCGGCCCGCGTCAGCCCGCCACGCGGATGATGGTCTTCAGCGCCCGACCTTCGCCCCTGAGAAGCCTTTGATAGGCCTCCGGCACGGAATCGAGATCGGGCAGGATCTCGACGAAGCGCGTCAGCGATGCCGAAAGCTCCGGCAGATGCGCGATCGCCTCGGGCAGTTCCCCGGCGAAGGCATGACAGCCCGCCAGCGCGATTTCCCGCTCGACCAGGAGGTTGGGATCGAGATCCAGCCGGCCGTGACCGATGCCGACCAGAGCCAGGGTGCCGCCTCCGGCCATCAGGTCGAGCGTGCGGGCGATGGCGGCGATCGCGCCGGTGGCATCCAGCGCGTACCGCAGCCGCCCGCCCGCCAGGGCCGCATCGAGTGCCGCCCTGTCCAGCGCAACGGCCCGGCCGCCCGTGACCTCGCCGACCAGCGCCGCCTTCTCGGCGTTCAGATCGGCCACCAGCAACGGCCCGTCATGCAGCCGCGACAGGAGAAGGGCGGCGAGGCCGCCGATGGTGCCGCAGCCGGTGACCAGCACCGGTTCGCCGGCCGCCGCACGCAGCCGCCGCACCGCATGGAGCGCCACGGCGAGCGGCTCGGCCATCGCGGCGATCTCCGGCTCCAGAGCCGGATCGTGCCGGTGGACCAGCCGGGCCGGCAGTTGCAGGGCCTCCGCGAAGCCGCCGTCGCAGACCTCGCCGACGAAGCCGAGGCTCTCGCACAGATGCCGGCGGCCGCCGAGGCAGGCCGGGCAGTTCCCGCACCAGACACGCGAATCCGCCACGACCGTGTCGCCGGGCGCGAGATCCTCGACGCCCTCGCCGAGTGCCGCGATCCGTCCGCAGACCTCGTGGCCGGCCGTCGACGGCCGGCGGGAGATCCATTGGCCGGTGCGGAAATTATGCAGGTCCGAGCCGCAGATGCCGGCGGCCCGCACGGCGATGGTGACGAACCCCGGCGGCGGTGGCGGCGGCATCGCCACCGTCTCCGCCCGGAGATCGCCGACATCGTGGAGCCGCACGGCCCGCATCGCTCAGGCGCCCTTCTTGAGGTAGCGCGCGCGCAGGGGCGAGACGGCGAGCGCATGCGAGGAGAAGCCCTCGTAAAGCGCCAGATTGTGGGAGTGCCTGGCGAATTCGGGATAGGCCGGCGCCGTGACATAGCCGATCGAGCTGCGCTTGACGAAATCGGTGACCGAGAGCGGGCCGAAGGTGCGGGCCCAGCGGCTGGTCGGCAAGACGGCGTTCGGGCCCAGCGAGAAATTGGCGATGCTGACGGGCGTGTGCGTCCCCATCAGGATTTCCGCCGCCTCGGTGATATGTCCGAGATGGAGGAAGGGCTCCTCGGAGAGCAGTTCCAGATGTTCCGGCGCATAGGCGTTGACGAAGGCATAGCTCTCCTCGATCGAGGAGGTGAGCACGATGCCGCCGGTCCTGCCGGTTAGAACGGCTTTCGAGAAGGCGACGCGCTGCTCGCTCATCTTTGCCCAATGGTCCGGAAGGGCGGCCAGCGCCTCCTCGGCGACGCGCCGGCTATGCGTCACGAGATAGGCCGAGGAATCCGGCCCGTGCTCGGCCTCGATCAGGAGATCGAGCGCGGCGAGGCCGCCATGCACGGTGTCGTCGGCGAGGATCATCACCTCGGACGGCCCGGCCGGCAGGCCGGTGTCGATCACGCCCGACAGGAGCCGCTTGGCCGCCACCACCCAGGGGCTGCCGGGTCCGACGATCTTCAGGGCGGGCCTCACCGTCTGCGTGCCATAGGCGACCGCCGCCACGGCCTGCGCGCCGCCGACCTTGTAGACGGTCTCGACGCCCGCCAGCCGCGCCGCGACGAGCGTCGCGGCATCGACCGAGCCGTCGGGTGCCGGCGGCGTGACGATGGCGAGATGGGGCACGCCCGCGACCACGGCCGGCACGGCGGTCATCATCGTCACGGACGGAAAGGAGCCCTTGCCGCGCGGCACGTAGAGCGCCACCGACTGGATCGGCGTGAACCGGTCGCCGGCGAAGGCGCCGGGCCGGATCTCCTTCAGCCACATCGCTTCCGGCTTCTGTTCCTCGTGGAAGCGGCGGATATTGTCGATGCCGAAGCGGATCGACTCCTTGACGCTGTCGTCCACCAGCGCGAAGGCGGCGTCGAACTCGGCCTCCGTCACCTTCAGACCGGCCGCAGTCACATCCGCCTTGTCGAGCGTCCGGCCGAAACGGGCCAGCGCTTCGTCGCCTTCCGTGCGCACGGCCTCCAGAATGGGGGCGACCTTGTCCATGAAACCGGAAAGATCGGTCTCGGAGCGGCGCAGGAGGGCGGCCTTCGCCTCGGCGTCGAGCGTGGCATAGTCGTGGAAAGACACGTCGGTCATGGTCTCGTCCTTCGAGGCTTGGCGCATGGGCACCGGCGCGGGGTCAGGCCCGGCGCGGGATCATTTGGATTTCAGGAAGATGTCGAGGCCGACGAGGCGGTCGAGCAGCGCGATGGCGAGCGCGGCGCAGGCGATGAAGACCACGGAGATCGCGGCGAGATCGGGCGTGATGATCGAGCGGATCGAATTGTAGATCTGCACCGGCAGCGTGACGCTGCGCGCATCCACCAGAAGCAGGCTGACCAGGAATTCGTTGAGCGCCAGGATGAACATCAGCAGCGAGCCGGTGATGACGCCCGGCAGCACGGCCGGCAGGGTGATGTAGAGGAAGCGCTGCAACGGCGGCGCGCCGCAATTGGCGGCGGCGAGTTCGAGATCGGGCGACAGATTGCTGGCGCTCGCCGTCACCGCCCAGATCATGAAGGGCAGGTTGATGACGCAACAGGCGATGCCGACCGGCCAGAGTTGGCCGAGCGCGCCGAGCCTGCCGAAGACAAGCATCATGCCGATCCCCGAGCCGATCAGCGGAATGGTGAAGGGCAGGAGCAGATAGATCTGGATCGAGCGGGCGAAGCGCACGCGGTACTTGGCGAGGGCCAGCCCGGCCAGCGTGCCCACGGGGATCGCCACAAGCGTGCAGATGGCGGCGACGATCAGCGAGCGGCCGAAGGCCTGTTTCAGCCCGCTCGCTTGGGCGATCGCGCCGTACCATTTCAGCGACAGGCCTTCGGGCGGAAAGGTGATGATGTTGCCGGCGGTGAAGGAGGCGCCGAGCACGACGACGGTCGGCGCCGAGAGCATGAGAAGGGCCGCGCCGACGAAGGCCCAGAGGATCACGCTCTTGGTGCGGCTGCCGTTCATTTGCGCTCTCCCGACATGGCCAGCGTGCCGGCGCCGAAGAGGAGGAAGACGACGCCGACCAGCATGGAGCCGACCGCGACGAGCAGTAAGGTGAGCGTCGCGCCCATGCCTTGGTCCGAGGTGCGGAAGAACTGGTCATAGATGGCGTTGGCGATGAAATCCTGCGTGCCGCCGCCCAGGATGGCGGGAATGGCGAAGTCGGTGAGCGACAGCGTGACCACGACGAGACCCGCGCCGACGAGGCCCGGGCGCGCCAGCGGCAGCACCACATGGCGGAAGGTGCGCATCCAGCCGGCGCCGAGCGAGGCTGCGGCGGCTTCCAGCTCGCCGGGGATCGCGGTCAGCGCCGGGGCCAGCATCAGCACCGCGAAAGGCAGCATGTACTGGACGAGACCGAACAGCACGGCGGGATAGTTGTAGAGCAGCCGCACCGGCGGCACGCCGACCAGGCCCAAGGCCTCGTTGACCATGCCCTGGTTGCCGAGAATGATCAGCCAGCCATAGGCGCGCACCACCTGCCCGATGAAGAAGGGCAGGAACAGCGCGACGAGCAGCAGCTTGCGCAACGCGGATGACGGCGTGCGCACCATCAGATAGGCATAGGGAAAGGCAAAGAGCAGCGTGATCGCCGTGACGATCACCGCGCCCATCAGGCTGCGGCCGGCGACGACGGCGAAGAAGTTCTCGGCGACGGCGCGGTGATAATTGGCGAGCGTATAGCTCTCCGACATCAGGAAGGTCTCGGTATCGAGCGTGCGCAGGCTCGCATCGCCGATCTCGATCAGGCCGAGCACCAGAAGCCCGACCAGAACCAGCGCCGGCAGGAGCATGAGATAGGGCAGGCCCCTATCGAACCGGGCGGGCCAGGCCCAGGCGGCAAGGCGCTCAAGCCCATCCATGACGCGCCACGTCAGGGGATAGGCGGCACGGGGGGTGCGCATGAGACCGATCCTGTTTCAGCAAGAAAAGCGGAGCGCCGCCCCGACATCGATCGTCGGAAGCCGCAAGGCGGCCTCGCGACGACAGACCCTGTCGGACGGGACGCTCGAAGTGCGCGCGGGTCCGGAAGATCGGGACGCGCTTCGAGCCTGGGGCGGCGGACGGGACGGTTCGAACCGGCCAATCGGCCGGCCCGTCCCGCGCCGTTCGCGGGCGCCGATCAGCCCTGCATGATTTCCTTGAACTTGGCGAACCACTTGCTCTCGTTCTCGACCTGCACCTTCGAGGAGACGCGGATCAGATGCGAGAAATCCTCGGGTTTCGTCGGATAGGCCGGATTGCCGACGAGATCGGCCGGCGGCGTGATGCCGGGCACGACGCCGGGCAGGCCCAGACCGTCCAGCCAGATCTGCTGGGCGTCCTTGGTCAGCGCGTGATTGATATATTGCTTCGCCCAGTAGAGTTCGTTTTCCGGCAGACCCTTGGGAATCCACAGCCCGTCCGTGTCGAACTTGGCGCCCTCCTCCGGCACGACCCAGGCGATGTCGATGCCGTTCTTCTTGGCTTCGCGGGCATTCGTCGAGATGGTGCAGGCCGCGTCGATCTCGCCCTTCTGGAACCAGGTGGTGAAATCCGGGTCCTCGCCGAGCAACGGCTGCTGCGCCTTGATCTTGGAGATGAAGTCCCAGGCCGGCTGCATGTTGGCCGGGATGTCCTCGAGCTTGCCGCCGCCGGCGACCTGGGCCGGGAAGTGGAAGCCGATGCCGTCGTTATAGAGCGCGATGCGGCCCTTCAGCTTCGGATCGAGCAGGTCCTTCCAGCTCTTCGGCGCGCCATCGGGGAAGGCCGAGGGCCGGTAGGCCAGCACATAGACATAGCCGTAGGTGTTGACGATCGGATAGCCGTCCAGGCCGACGGGCTTGGCCAGATCCGTGGCGTTCTTCAGGTTCGGCAGGTCGGACAGGTCTTCCGTCACGCCACGCAGCGCCGATTTGGTGGCGTTGGTGGTCGTGTCCCAGTTCACATGGATCGGCGGCACGCGCTTCTGCGCGACGGCGGCCCAGAGCTTGGGCTGGATCTCGTTGTCCTCCGTCAGATCGTGGCGCACGGCGATGCCGGTGGCCTTGGTGAAGCTGTCGGATACGCCGGCCTTCAGGGCCTCCACCCAGCTGCCGCCCCAGGCGCGGACGATGATTTCCGCCGGCTTCTCCGGCTCCTGCGCGAAGGCGCCGCGCACGCCGAGCGCCGGCAGGCCGGCGGCCGCGCCCATGGCGGCCATCGAGGTCAGAAGCGTCCGGCGGCGGATCGGAGCGGACAGGATCTTTTCATGCGACATCGGGCATTCTCCTCTGGCTGGACCGTCTCGGAATCTGCCGGATCATGGCAGGATAAAGGGGGTCGGATAGCGGTTCATCGCGCGAAGACCAGCATGTCGCGCGCGTTCCAGCCGAGGCGGACCGCCTCGCCCGGCGAAAATTGCTGATGGGATTCCGCATCGTGGTCGAACACGCGCAGCGGCGCGTCGGACAGGCTCGGCACGGCGATCTCGTAGACGACGCGCTCGCCCTCGAAGATGCAATCGGTGACGCGGCCGTTCACACAGGTCTCCAGCCCGTCAAGCCGGGCCGCCTCGGGCGCGATGCGGATCTGCTCGGCGCGCAAGGCGGCCTCGCAGGCGCCGCCGGCCGCAAGCCCGCTGCCGCCCATGTGACCCGGAAGCCGCTGCCCGCGCACGTCCACGGTCACGCGACCGCCCGCCGCCTCGCTCACGCGCCCCTCCAGGAAGTTGGTGACGCCAATGAAATGGGCGACGAAGGCATTGGACGGCGCGCGATAGGCCTCGACCGGTCTCGCCTTCTGCTGGATGCGGCCGCCATTCATGACGATGATCTCGTCCGAGACCACCAGCGCCTCGCGCTGGTCATGCGTCACATTGATGGTGGTGACGCCGAGTTCCTTCTGGATGCGGCGGAATTCCAGCTGCATCTCCTCGCGCAGCTTGCGATCGAGCGCGGCCAGCGGCTCGTCGAGAAGGAGGAGATCCGGCTCGAACACCAGAGCGCGGGCGATGGCCACGCGCTGCTGCTGGCCCCCCGAAAGCTCGTTGATGCGGCGATCGCCATAGCCGCCGAGCCGCACGAGGTTGAGATAGCGCTCGACCTTATCCGGAATGGTGCGCGCATCGTGGCGACGCATCTTCAGGGGAAAGGCGACATTCTCGGCGGCCGTCATATGCGGAAACAGCGCCAGCTTCTGGAACACCATGCCGATGGAGCGGCGATGGGCCGGCACGGCGCTGACCCGCTGGCCGTTGATGACGATCTCGCCGGTGGTGGGGCGCTCGAAGCCGGCGATCATGCGCAGAAGCGTCGTCTTGCCGGAACCGGAGGGGCCGAGAATGGTCAGGAACCGACCCTTCGGCAGGTCGAAGGACGCGTTGTCGACGGCATGGACCTCGCCGAACACCATGCCGACATTCTGGACGGAGACGGCGATTTCGCCGGCGACTTCCTGCGGACGGCGGTCGGCGACAGCGAGCTCCATGACATTCCCCTTCCCCAAGCCCCGACCGATCCGTGGATACGGCGAAGCCCTTCTTATCCCGCTCCGCATGGAGCAGACATCCCTGCGGGATTTTGTCTATACATATCGCCACCAAGGTGGTCAATGGAGTTTGGTTATTTTCGCGTCGCATTGCGAAAACGATCAAACTTTGCGCAACTGAACAGCGATCGATCAGCGCTTTCCGTTTCTGGCGTTCCCCCGCTTCTTGCGCAAGGCATTTGCCGCAGACGCCCACGCATTCCGCTTCGCATCGTCGCAATGGCATGCGGCATAAGCCGAATTTGAAGCGGAACACCCGACATGCGGGTGTAACTCACTCGCCGGCGGAATCGGCGCGCTTCGACTATGCGGGTTCTAGATGGAGGCGAGATAGCCGCCATCGACCGGCAGGCAGTGGCCGGTGATATAGGCGGCGGCCGGACTGCAGAGGAAGACGGCGGCCCCGCCGATCTCCTCGTCCCGGCCGAAGCGCCGCTGCGGGATCTTGTCCAGCATGCGGGTCTGCCAGTCGGCATCCTCGTAGAACACCTCCGTCATCGCCGTGCGGAAATAGCCCGGTGCCAGCGCATTGACGCGGATGCCATGCGGCGCCCATTCGGTGGCGAGCGCCCGGGTGATGCCGAGCAGACCGGATTTCGAGGCGCCATAGGGCGCGGCCGTGGGAATGCCAACATAGGAGGTCAGCGAGCAGAGATTGACGATGGCGCCGCCGCCCTCCGCCGCCATGCGCCGGCCCGCCGCCTGGGCGCAGAAGAAGGCGCCCTTCAGATTGGTGTCGAGGACTTGCGTCCAAAGCACCTCGTCGACGTCGAGCGAGGGCCGCACCTCCTCGAAACCGGCATTGTTGATCAGGATATCCAGTCCGCCGAGGGCGTTGGCGGCCTGATCGACCACCCCGCGCGCCGTCTCCACCAGGCGCACGTCCTGTTCCAGGCAGACGACGCGCCGGCCGGTCTCCGCCAGACGATCCCGCGTCTCGTCCAGGCCGCCGATCCGCCGGGCGGTGATCGCCACATCCGCGCCCGCTTCGGCGAGCGCCAAAGCGATCGAGCGGCCGAGGCCACGGCTGGCGCCGGTGACCAGCGCCTTGCGGCCGTCGAGGTCGAAAATCGGGCGGCTCACGCCTCTCTCTTCCATGGACTTCCCCTCTTCGTTGCGGCCGACGCGCGAGACCGCGGATGCGTCGCTCGCCCCCAAACGTCACCCCGAAAGTGACACCATCATCTTCGCGCTTTCATGTCTATACATAATCGGCGTATGGTGCCGGCGACGCGGATCGCCCCGCCAGCCGCGCGAAGAGCCGCATGGAGATGCAAGATGTCCCTGCCTTCAAGCCCCGTCCGCGACGAAATCCGCGCGATCGCGCCCTATAATGCGGGCCTGACGATCGAGGAGGTCCGGCGCCGATATGCGGTGACGGAGATCGCTAAGCTTGGCTCCAACGAGAATCCGCTGGGGCCGGCGCCGGCGCTGCGCCACCTGTTTTCCGATATCGGCGAGCTCGCCCGGCTCTATCCCGATCCGGAGGGCCGCGCGCTCCGTGTCCGGCTGGCGCTGGACTTCGCCGTTTCCGCTGATCGCGTCGTCCTGGGCAATGGATCGGAAGATCTGATCGCCGTGCTCTGCCGGACGATCTTGCGGCCGGGCGACGTCATGGCGACGCTCTACCCCTCCTTCCCGCTGCACGAGGACTATGCGGTGCTGATGGGCGGCCGGGTGGAGCGCGTCGCCGTTACCGCCGATCTCGACGTGGACATGGAAGCCCTTATCGCCGCGGCCCGCCGCAAGCCGCGCCTGCTGATGCTTTCCAATCCGATGAACCCGGTCGGCGCCTGGCTGACGTCGTCGCGTCTCGCCGCGCTGCTTTCGGCGATCGATCCCGAGACCGTTCTCGTCGTGGACGAGGCCTATGCCGAATATGCCGACGGCGCGGATTGTCCCTCCGCCGTTGCGCTGCTCGAAGGCAGCGACCTTTCCTGGGCGGTGCTGCGCACCTTCTCCAAGGCCTATGGTCTGGCGGGACTGCGGATCGGCTATGGGATCGTCAGCGATGCCGCGCTGACCGGTTTCCTCGACCGCTCCCGCACGCCCTTCAACACCAATGCCATCGCCCAGGCCGCCGCGCTCGTCGCGCTGGAAGATCGGGATCATCTCCGCCGCTCGGTCGAGCTGGCGGTCGGCGAGCGCGAACGGCTGCGCGCGGCCCTTGCGGTGCTCGGCTTTAGGATCGCGCCCTCGCTCGGCAACTTCCTCTTCTTCGGCGGCGAAGAGGAGAGCGGAGCGCTGGCGGAGCGGCTCCTGGCGAAGGGCGTGATCGTCAAGCCGTGGAAGCAGCCCGGCTTCGAGCGCTTCCTGCGCGTCAGCATCGGCGCACCGCGGGAGAACGACCAGTTCCTCGGCGCGCTGAAGGCGGTGACCGGCCGCTGAGAGCGTCTCTTCGCGCCGCCGCCTATTGCGAGGCCGGGGTGAAGCGGGCCATCAGTGTGTGGCTGTCTCCGGGATAGGTCAGGCAGACATGGGTGACGGCGCCCTGCCCGCTCCAGGTCCGCCGCTCCACGACCAGACAGGCGGTGCCTTTCGCGATGGCGAGCGTGGCCGCCATGTCGGCGCTGGCATTGACGGCGCGGATCCTATGCTCGGCCGCGCTCCAGGGCACCTGTCCGATCAGCCATTGCCCGGGCGGCGTGGCGGAGAAATCCGCCCTGTCCGCCTCCGGCACGGTGGCGAGGCTGATCAGCCGCTCTTCCCGGCAGAAGGGGCGCGGGCCGCCCATATGCACGCAGGACAAGACTAGGAGCGGCGCGCCTGGCGGCACGTCGATCAGCCGCAGATCCTCCTCGCCCGCCTTGCGCAGGACACGCTCCGTCAGCCGGAAGCCATAAGCGAGATTGAGCGAGCGCACCTCCGCCTCGATATCGTTGATCTCCAGCACGGCGGACTGCGCCTGCGGCTGGGTGACGAAACTGCCGGACTTGCGCCGCCGCTCGATCAGACCGGACTTGGCGAGCTGCGTCATCACCTTATTCACGGTCATGCGCGAGCAGCCATATTGCGTCGCCAGATCCACTTCGAAGGGCAGGCGGTGCCCCGGCGGCCAGGCGCCCGAGACGATGCGGCTTTCGATGTCGCCCAGGATGCGCTGGTGCAGGGTCCGGTCCCTGCCGCTGTCTTCCGCCACGATCGACTGCCCTTTCCCACCGCCGCGCCGCGGGGCCTCGCTCTGATCTAGAATGTTTCGGATTTCGGCGGAAGCGGATGCCGCGCTCCAGACGTCGCGCTCCGGACGTCGCCCGGCGCGGGTCCGGCTCGTTCGACCGAATGCAGCCTTGCTCAACCGCGTGTTATGTATATACATTTCACCGTCGAATGTTAAGACGTCAGGTGACTCTTACGTTTCGGACCGTCGAGCGCCCGGCCGCTCCATCTGCGCATCGTCAAGGGATAAGATCCGCGCCATGACCCTGATCCTCCATCCCGGCCAGGTCTCGCTGACCGATCTCGCCCGCATCTATTGGGACGGCGAGAGCGTCCGGCTCGATCCCGCCTTCGACGCGGGCATCGCGCGCGCCGCCCAACGCATCGCCGCGATCGCCGCCGGCAACGAACCGGTCTATGGGATCAATACCGGCTTCGGCAAACTGGCCTCGATCAAGATCGACGCCGCCGATGTCGCGACACTCCAGCGCAACCTCATCCTGTCGCATTGCTGCGGCGTCGGCGCGCCGCTGGCCGAAAACGTCGTGCGGCTGATCATGGCGCTGAAGCTCGTCTCGCTCGGCCGCGGCGCCTCCGGCGTGCGGCTGGAGGTGGTGCGCCTGATCGAGGCGATGATGGAGCGCGGCGTGACGCCGGTGATCCCGGAAAAGGGCTCCGTCGGCGCTTCTGGCGATCTCGCGCCGCTTGCGCATCTCGCGGCCGTGATGATGGGGCATGGCGAGGCATTCCATGGCGGCGCGCGCCTGCCCGGCGCCGAGGCGCTGCGGGCCGCCGGGCTGACGCCGGTGGTGCTGGCGGCCAAGGAAGGGCTGGCGCTGATCAACGGCACGCAGGCCTCCACCGCGCTGGCGCTGGCCGGTCTCTTCCGCGCCCATCGCGCCGCCCGCGCCGCGATCGTCACCGGCGCTCTGTCGACCGACGCGGCCATGGGCTCCTCCGCCCCATTCCATCCCGAGATCCACGCGCTGCGCGGCCATCAGGGCCAGATCGATGCCGGCGCGGCGCTGCGCCGGCTTCTGGACGGGTCCGCCATCCGCGCGAGCCATGTGGAGGGCGACGAGAGAGTGCAGGACCCCTATTGCATCCGCTGCCAGCCGCAGGTCGACGGCGCCTGTCTCGACATTCTGCGCCAGGCCGCCCGCACGCTGCGGATCGAGGCCAATGCGGTGACCGACAATCCGCTTGTGCTCAGCGACGACAGCGTCGTTTCGGGCGGCAATTTCCATGCCGAGCCGGTGGCCTTCGCCGCCGACCAGATCGCCCTCGCCATCTGCGAGATCGGGGCCATCGCCCAGCGCCGCGTCGCGCTCCTCGTCGATCCCGCTCTGTCCTACGGTCTGCCGGCCTTCCTGGCGAAGAAGCCCGGGCTGAATTCCGGCCTGATGATCGCCGAGGTGACCTCGGCGGCGCTGATGTCGGAGAACAAGCAGATGGCCCATCCGGCCTCGGTGGACTCCACTCCCACCTCGGCCAATCAGGAAGATCACGTCTCCATGGCCTGCCACGGCGCTCGCCGGTTGACCGCAATGACCGACAATCTCTTCTTCATCCTGGGGATCGAGGCCTTGACAAGCGTGCAGGGCGTGGAACTACGCGCGCCGCTTTCCACCAGCCCGGAGCTGAGCCGCGCCGCCGCGGCGCTGCGCGCCGTCGTGCCGTCGCTGGAGGAAGACCGCTACATGGCCGAGGACTTGGGCAGGGCGTGCGATCTCATCGCCTCCGGGGCGTTGGACGAGGCCATCTCGCCGGACATCCTGCCGGCGCTGGAGGGCTGACGACGATGCCTGCCGAGATCCGGCGGGCGGTTTGCTCGTCCATCGGTGACCGCCACACACGGACGCCCTTCCACCCCGCTCGACTTGAGAACGGTTCGATGGCTTCCGCCGTCGATCGTCCCGCCCGGGTCGGGACGCATGTCCGGCGCCGCGCTGTCGCGCGATCTCCTAGAGGCTCGCGCCCCAGCCAACCCGGTCGACTGGAAGGAAACGCGCAGCGTGTAAAAGCCAGAGGTCTCGGAGCCCGAGGAGCCCGGCTCCGGTATCCGCGAGGCAGCCGCTTGAAAACGGGAGACCTTAACCTGCTTCCCGTGTCTTCGGCCCCTTTACGATATAGAACACTACCTGCACGATAGTTCCCCGTGGACGGAACATTACGGCGGCGGAGCGACCAGCCTCTCTGTAGCTTGTTCGCCACCGTCGATAGGAAACAAAGCAGCATCGCTCCGCGAAACTGCTTTCGGTTTGACAGGACGACGAGGCTTCAACAGAAATCGGCATCACCTTCCCTTGTGGTATGCCCATGTTCCGGCCAAGATCCAAAGCGCTCGCCGCCCTCCTTGCTTCGACGATCGTGCTGGCGGACGAGAGTGCGGATGCCGATCCTATTCCACGGACGCCGACCATCTCCGGCCAAGTCGTGCAGATCCGCAGCGGCGAAGAGATCGAGCTGGTCGAATCACCGGCTTCGCGGGTGGTCGAGATCCGACAGGACGTGAAGGCGGGTGACGTCATTCGCACCAACGCCTATGGCCAGATCGCTCTTCTCTTTGCCGATCGAACGCAGGTGCGCGTCGCGCGCAATTCGGTGCTTGTCGTTAAGGACGTCCGCGCGGACGGCGGCGTGACGCTCGGCCTGGAGGGCGGACAGATCTTCGCGCGTGCAACGCGTGGGGGTACAGGCGTCTCGATCGAAACTGCCGCCGCCACGGCCGCGATCCGTGGCACGGATTGGACGATGAGCGTCGCCGGCAGCCGCACGACGTTGTCGGTGATCGAAGGCGTCGTCGAACTCCGCAATCCGCAAGGGGCTGTGACGGTGCGAGAAGGCGAGTCTGCGGCGGCGACGCTCGGCTCGGCCCCGACCAAGGTCGTGATTTCAGGCGGCGACATCCGCGAGCAGACGCTCTTCCACCTGTCCTTGCGCAATGCGTTCGAGCTCTTTCCCTCCTCCTCACTGGATCAGCGCGCGACGGCGCAGGAAGCGGCGCGGCTCGCCGACGTTCCCCTCGATCGGCGCACGGCCGAGGATCGCGTCTCGGCCGCCGAGATCGCGTATGAGCGCGACGGGCGCGAAGCCGCCCGCGCCGCCATCGCCGAGGCGCGCCGAAGTCGGCTGACGGCGGCGCAGGAGGCCCGTCTTCTCCTTCTCGATGGCCAGTTCGCAGCCTATGGGCGACGCTACCGCGAGGCGGTGAGGCTGTTCGAGCGAGCCGAGCCGAAGCTCACCGGCGAGCGGCGCGTCAAAGCACGCTATCTTGCCTATTATGCCCGATCGCTCGCCGACCCGAGCCGTGCTGCGACGCCACCCGCCTCCGATCCAGGTTCCCTCACGGCGCTGATCGGCGAAGCGGTGACAGTGGCCTTCTTGCGGTCGCCGCGCGATGCGTTGGCGCTGTTGAAGGCCGCTGAGCCGCGTTTCGGCGACAATCCGGAGTTCCAGGCCAGCCTGGCCGACATCGCCTTTCTTGTCGATGACGACGCGACCGGCGAAGCGGCCCTGGCGAAGGCCGAAGCCCTCGATCCGGCATCGCCGGACGTTCTCGCGACGCGTGCCCACTATCGGGCGCGATTCAAGGGAGATATCCGCGGCGCGCTCGCCGATGCCCGCGAGGTGGTCCGGCAGACGCCCGGAAGCGCCAATGCCTGGGCGGCGCTGGCCAGTCTCGAAGCCGAGCGCGGCGCCAAGCGCGAGGCAGAGACAGCCTATCGTAAGGCCATCGCGCTTGATCCCGAAGACCCGGTCGGTCACGCGAACTACGCAATCTTCCTTCTGGGGGAGAACCGCAATGCCGAGGCGAAAGCGGAAAGCGATAAGGCCTTGGCGCTCGATCCCGCGTTCGACATCGGCTATCTCGCCAAGGGCACGCAGCAGTTCCAGGCCGGAGAAACCGAGGCCGGGATTAATAGCCTCCTGCGCGCGACGACTGCCAATCCGACCTATGGCGACGGCCTGGCGGTTCTCGGCGGCGCCTATGTGTCATCCGGCGACGTGATCGCCGGACGGCAGTCGCTGGAACTCGCCGACCGCTTCGACCCGCGCAACCCGACAATCGCGCAATTCCGTTCGGCCCTTGCCCTCGACCAGTACGAAGCCGACGACGCCATCCGTTTCGCGCAGGACTCGATCGAGCGGACGCGGACGCGAGGTGGCGACTACACCCCGATCGAATCGACGCGCGACGCCGGCACGACGCTTGGAGCCGCCTATCGCTTCCTGTCGCTGGATGCCTGGGCACGCTACTATGGCGACCGCGTCTTCGATCCCTTCTCGGCGTCGAGCTATTTCGATCAGGCGCTGTCCGGCGGACTCGTCCCCTTCTTCACGTCGCCGAGTCCGGTCGGGCCGGATCCTGTTCCGGATGGAGCGTCCGGCTTCGCCTCCGCCATTCAGGGCTTCCTGCTCGATCCTCTGTCCCTTGCGAGCTCGAATTTCCGCCCGAGCTTCATCCGCTCCCCTTTAAACGAGTTCGAAATCGGCGGCGGCGTCACCGCCGTCGGCGGCGATATCGGCGGGAATGGCAGCGCCAGCTTCCAATCGCTGGGCTACGATCCTCTGCCCTACTCGCTGAGCCTGTCGGCCAATTACAGCTCGCTCGACCGAACCTTCGCCTCCCAAGGGGTGGAGAACGTCGCGGGCGCCGCGCTCTTCGGTGTCCAGGCCGGCCCTTACGACCGCGTCATCGGTTCCTTCGTCGGAGCCCATGGCGAGGGCGGCGCGGCCTTTCCAGGGATCGCGACGACGCGGTTCGATACGCAGAACTCCGATACCTTTACCGGGCTTCTCGGCTGGAGCCATACGTTCGGCTATCGGAACGTCCTCAACGCCGCCGTTCTCGGCACGGTCGTCGATCGGTCGAATTTCGACGCGTCGCTGATCGATGCGCCGTTCTTTCCCGATCTCTTCCCCGATACGAATCTTCGTTACGATCTCGACGGCGGCACTAAGGATCGCCGGATCCAGGCCGGCCTGTCGCATCTTCTTGGGATCGGCGACGACATCGTGCTACGCTATGGCGGCGAGTTCGGCTTCGAACGCGCGACGAGCGAGTCGCTCGGCGACCTGGCATTGACCGATCCCACCACCGCGCTTCGGGCCCGCGCCTGCTTCGCCGCCGTCACGCAAAGGCTAGCCGCGCTCGGCGCCAGCCAGAGCCTCAGTGATCTCTTCGCCTTTCTGTCCCTCTTCGATCCGGCCTCGCAGCCGAACAACTGTCCGACCGACAGCGAGAAGGACGGAGGCGTCGGCCGGGTCTGGCTAGATGCGCGGGCCAGCCTCGCGCCGGGTCTCGACGTCGAAGGCGCGCTGTTCGCCGAGCGTGCCGTTTCCGGCGACTTCGAGGAGGAGGATGACGAAACCCGTCTGTCCCCGCGCATCGCCATGGCCTGGGCGCCGATCGAAGGGCAATATCTGCGCGCTGGCTTCCTGCGCACCGAGCCGACGGCCGAACTGAACACGTTGGCACCGGTCGACGTTCTCGGCTTGCGGCCGGATGCCGTGCCCAGTGCATCAGGCAAGGTCGACACCGCGATCCTGCGCTGGGACTCGCAATGGACGAGCCGCTTCTTCACCGCGACGGAATACCAGCACCAGAGCATCGACGGGCTGGATCTGTCAGTTCCCGTCTACCTCCAATCTGTCACCGTGCCCAATGCGACGATCGATCGGCTGACCGTCACCGGTAATCTCTGGATCGGCGGGGGCTTCGGCGGTTTCGCCAGCTATTCGCATGCTTGGTCGCGAGGCGATCTGGCCGGCACCGACGACCGTCTGCCGTTTCTGCCCGACGATCTGGCCAAGGTCGGCCTGACTTTCGTCAGTCCCGAGCGGCTGCGCCTGACGGTGGCGGAGACCTATATCGGCGAGCGGACGTCGAACGTCGCCGGGCGAATGCTCGATGACGCCTTCGTGACGGATGTCAGCGCGAGCTGGGAAACGCCGGACCGGCACTTGGCGATCGAAGCCGGTGTCTTCAATATCTTCGGCGAGGCGATCGAAGTGGCGCCGAGCGTTCCCGCTGCCGGACGCACGGTGTCGGCGACCCTCAAGGCGCGCTTTTGAACCGTCGCCGCATGATCGACGGCGGGGCGGCGGCGCTTCTGGCGGCCGCTCTCGCGCTCGCTCTCTCGCTGTGGCCGCCATTCCGGGAGATCGAGAGCCGGATTTTCGACGTCCTGTCGACCTCCTGGCCGCCGGCCGTCGCGAGCGGCGGCCCGAACGATACCGTCATCGTCGCGATCGACGAGCCGTCCTTTTCCGAGATCGGAATGCGCTGGCCCTGGCCGCGAAGCCTGCATGCGGACCTCGTCCGTTCCTTGCGCGCCGCTGGCGCGAAGGCGATCGGGCTCGACCTTATCTTCGCCGAACCCTCCGAGGCGGACGAGGATTTTGCCCTCGCGGCGAGTCTCGGACCGGACGTGGTCCTGGCCGCCGACCGCAGCCTCATCGAAACGCCGCAAATGAGCCAGCTCGTTCGAACGGAGCCCCTCGCGGCGCTGCTGACCGGCGGAGCACGCGTAGGCTTTGCGACGCTGCCCCTCGACGCCGATGGGACGCTGCGCCGTCTGCCGGCAGAATCTGACGCCTTCGCTCGCGCGCTGCTCCGGATCATCGATCAGAGCGCCGCCGATCGACCGGCGCGGGCCGAGACCCTTCTCGTTCAGGCGCTCGGTCCCGCCCGCACGATCCCGACCGTATCCTATTACCAAGCCCTCGACCCTGCGGCCTTCCTGCCGCCCGACATGTTCAAGGATAAGCTGGTTCTGGTGGGACGCAGCCTGCAAAGCGCCGTCTCGGCCGAAAGCGGCGGTCCGGACAGCTTCGCGACGCCGTTCACGTTGCGATCCGGTGCGCTCGTGCCGGGTGTCGAAGTGCATGCGACGATCATCGAGACGCTGCGCCGTGATCTCGTGATCGCAGCCGCCTCGCCGGCGCTCGCCGCTGCGACCATCGCCTTCGCCGCGCTTCTCGGCTTCGCCTGCGCCTGGCGCCCCACCGATCGATGGACGGGTGTTCTGGCGCTGGTCCTCTTCATCGGCCTATTTGCGGTCTCCTTCGCTCTTCTCAAGACGACGCGCTTCTATCTGCCACCGCTCGCCCCGGCTCTCGCGGGAGGACTGGCGACGGTCGCCATCGGCGCGCGCGACCTCGCCGAGGAGCGGCGGCGGCGGCGGGAGATCGTCAAGGCCTTCTCGCTTTATCTGGCGCCGGAACAGGTGAAGCGGCTCGTCGCAGAGCCGCAGGCGCTGAAACTGGGGGGCGAGACGCGGCGGCTCACCATTCTGTTCAGCGACGTGCGCAACTTCACGCCTCTGGCCGAAGGTCTGAAGGACGAGCCGGAAAAGCTCACGCTTCTGATGAACCGGCTGCTGACGCCGCTGTCGGAAGCCGTCTTCGCGCAAGGCGGAACGATCGACAAGTTCATCGGCGATTGCATCATGGCCTTCTGGAACGCGCCGATCGAAGATGAACAGCACGCCGTTCACGCGGTCCGCGCCGGCTTGGCGATGCTGGCGGCGGTGGAGCGGCTCAACGAAGAATTGCGCGCCGAGGTGGCGAACCCGGCGGAAGTGCCGCGTCTCACGATCGGCGTCGGGATCAATACCGGGCTTTGCGTCGTCGGGAATTTCGGCTCGGAGAAGCGGTTCGACTATTCGGTGCTCGGTGATGCCGTCAACTACGCGTCGCGCCTGGAAGGCGCTTCGAAACTCTGCGGCGTGCCGCTTCTCCTCGGCGCTGAAACGGCCCGGGAGACCGAAACCGAGTTGGGCCCCGTCCTCGTCGACCGGATCGCCGTCAAGGGCCGGAGCGAGCCTGAACTGGTCTACACGGTGTTGCCGGGTCCGCCAGTCCACCCCTGTGAGCGGGCAGCGCTCGACAGGCTCGTCAGAGCCCTTCTAGACGGTGCGACGACCGTGGAGGTGAGTTTCACTGACCCAAGGTTGCGGCCATTTTACGAAAGAATCCAGGCACGGGAAATGGCGCGTCAAGCACCGCAGGCGTCTAAGAAAGAGGGCTGACGCAACTGCCCTGGCCAAGCATGCCGCTTGGGTCGACCCGCTGGCTGTCGACGACGGGTCGCTCTTTGCAGATATATCTATCCATTCGTGAGCGTTTGGGAAGATGTGGCGATGGATCGCCGTAGATGAGTCACATCGAGCGCCCCGGCAGGACCGAGTCCTGCGAAGATCTCCGCCTCTCGCTGACGGGTCAGCGTGTATTCGACCTCACCCAGCACCTCGTTCAAACGGATGTTAAACCCGTTATAGCAATGACGACAGTTGGAGACACGACTTCGGCGACACGTTCGGCATAGCCGTGCGCCACTTGGTTTGACCTTTTACGGTCAGCCGCCCGAGCCGCTCGGCTCCAGCGGTTGGTCGGGTGGGAGACTTTCCGAATCGTCCAGTTCTTCCCGCACCGTCTTGCATGCGCCGGAACCGCCGTGTCGCGAACCTCAGGTCGTCGGGATGCAGTCGGCGCTCTCAGGCAGGATCTGGCCGCCGTCGACGACGATCGTCGTGCCCGTCACATAGGAGGCGCCGGTCGAGGCGAGATAGAGCGCGGCGGCCGCGACGTCCTCGGCGAGGCCGAGGCGTCCGAGCGGCACGGCGCGCCGCATGCCTTCGATGAATTCGGGGCTCCGGCCGCTCGCCAGCCCCTCCGTCATGATATTGCCGGGCTCGATGCCGTTCACCGTGATCCGGTGCGGCGCGAGTTCCAGCGCGGCGGCGCGGATGAAGCCGTTGATCCCGCCCTTCGATGCGGCATAGGCGGAGGTGCCCGGCGCAGCGACGCGCGGGCCGGTGATCGAGGAGGTGAGGACGATCCGCCCCGCCGACGACCGTTTCAAGGCCGGCAGGCAGGCCTGGACGGCGAGGAAGCTGCCGGTGAGATTGACGCGCAGCACACGCTCCCAGTGGGCGAGCGACATGGTCTCGAGCGGCGCCTCGGGATAGATGCCGGCATTCTGCACGAGGATGTCGAGGTGGCCGAAGCGTTCGAGGACGATGGCGGCGAGCGCCTCCAGCGAGGCCGGATCGGCGAGATCGGCCTCGACGAAGAGCCCGGCCTCGCCGAGTTCGGCCGCGACGGCCCGGCCTTTCCGCGCATCGAGATCGGCGAGGACGACCTGCGCGCCCTCGGCCGCGAAACATCGCGCGATCCCCGCGCCGATGCCCTGCGCCGCCCCGACGACCAGCGCGATGCGGCCGTTCAACTGCCTTGCCATGGAATGCTCCGAATATGCCTGGTGCCTTCGCACCGCTCGCGGCGCCGGGCGGGGCGATCCGCTCGGCCGCGTCCGTCTCGTCCGCTCAGTTGCAGGTCGTCGTATAGAAGGATCTGGCCACTGCCGGATCGTCCATGTTCCGCTGGGTGACGACGACGAAGGGCAGGAAGTGATCGTGCTCGACGGAGGCGCGCGGGATCTCCTTGCGGATCAGCCCGGCGAGGGTCCGGATCGCGTCATAGCCCATCTGATAGGGCTGCTGGACGATCAGCGCGTCGTAGACGCCGTCGCGCAGGTCGTTCACCTGCTGCGGATCGGCATCGAAGGAGACGAGCTTGATGTCGCCGCGCTTGCCGGCTTCGAGGATGGCGGCCGCCGCGCCCGTCGCGGCGGCGGAATGCGTGACGTAGACGCCCTTCAGATCCGGCGTCGACTGGATCGCGGCGGCCACCTGCTGGGCCGCCTTGGTCGAGCTCGTCTCGGGATAGGCGATCGGCAGGAGCTTCGCCTTCGGATGCGCCCGCTTGAAGGTCTCGACGAAGCCTTCGACGCGCGCGTCGATGTCCGGCAGGCCCGGCCGCATGCCGATGGCGAGGAAGGAGCCCTCGTCGCCCGCGACCTCGGCCATCGCCCCGGCCGCCGCTTCGCCGCCCAGCCGGTGGTTCGACTGGATGTTCTGCGTCTCCACCGGCTCGTTCAGCGGCGCGTCGACGGTGATGACCGGCGTCCCCTTCGCCTCCAGCTCCTGCACCTGGGTGATCAGCGCGCCGCCATCCGTCGGCGCGAGCACGATGCCCTGCGGCTTCAGCTGCACGGCGGCATCGATGAAAGGCTGCTGCAACGCCACGTCCCAGTCCGCCGGGCCGGCCCAGCTCATGGTGACGTCGAACTCGGCGGCGGCCTTCTGCGCCCCGCATTGCATCGTGGAATAGAAGGGAATGCCGACCTGCCCCGGCAGGAAGGCGATCTCCACCTTATCGCGGGCGAGCGCCGAGCCCGCCGAAAGCGCGAGGAAAAGAAGGGCGACGGCGGTGATGCGGGGGGACGCGGGCATGGCTTTTCCTCTGGTGACGGGTGGGGTTTGCGGGAAGGCGCGGAACGGGGACGGATCGCGCATCAGGCCTGGCCGGCGCGCCGGCGCTGGTCGATCGCGACGGCGACGATGACGATCAGGCCGACGGCGATCAGCTGATAGAAGGAGTCGACGCGCATGATCACGAGGCCCGTGCCCAGCACCACCGGGATCAGCGCGCCGATCACCGCGCCCACGACGGAGGCCGAGCCGCCGAAGAGGCTGGTGCCGCCGATCACCGCCGCCGCGATGGCCTGCATCGCGTCGGTCTGGTGGCCGCCTATATTGGTCGTGGCGAAGCGGGAGATGTCGAGGATGGCGGTGAGGCCGCAGAGGAAGCCCATCATGCCGAAGAGCGTCATGAGCTGACGGTCGACGGCGATGCCGGCCCGGCGCGCCGCTTCCGGCGCCGAGCCGATGGCGAGGGTGCGCACGCCGAACCGCGTCTTCGCGAGGAAGAACCAGAGGACGGCGGCTGCGGCGAGCGCGATCACCACCGGCACCGGCACGACGCCGCCGATGCGATAGATGCCGAAGGAGGTCTGGAGCACGCGCGGCAGACCCGGCACGTTCGCGCCGCTGGTGATGACGAGGGCGGCGCCGAGACCGATCGTCGAGGTCGCGAGCGTGGCGAGAAAGGAGCTGAGCTTCAGCCGCGTGACCAGAAGGCCGTTGACGAGGCCGAAGAGCGTGCCGGCGACGAGGGCGACGACCATGCCGCAGAGGATGGCGCCGAGCGCGTTGCCGCCCGGCGCCGGCATCAGCGCGGTGATCGTCTTCGCCGACAGGATCGAGGCGAGCACCACATTGGCCGCGATGGACAGGTCGAGCTGCCGGGCGCCGAGGAGATAGGTCATGCCGAGGGCGAGCAGCGTCAGCTGCGAGGCGTTCAGCGCGATCGTGAAGAAATTGCCGACGTTCAGAAAGGCGTTCTGCGGCGAGATCGCGGAGAAGAGCGCGACGAGGCCGAAGAGCACGAGCGCCATCCAGAAGGCGGTGGCGCCGCCGAGCCGGCCGAGAAGGCCGGGTTCGCGTTCGTCGGTCGCGGCCGCGAGGGCGCCGTCGTCGAGGGTGGAGGGGGTCATTCAGGCGGCCTTTCCGGCACCGAGCATGATGTCGACCACGTCGCGCACGCCGACGTCGCGCGGGGCGAGATCGGCGACGGCGAGGCCCTGGCGCAGGACGATTACCCGGTCGGCGAGCTCGAGGACCTGGGGCAGATCGTGGGAAATGAGGAGAACGGCGAGATCGCGGGCCGCCGCGCCGCGGATCGCCCCATAGACCATCTCGCGCTGCCGGGCGCCGAGCGCGGCGGTCGGCTCGTCCAGCATCACCGCGTTCCGCGCCCAGTTGAGGGCGCGGGCGATGGCGACGCATTGGCGCTGGCCGCCGGACAGGCTCTGCGCCGGCACGGCATAGGATTTCAACCGCGCCCCGAGACCCAGCATGATCTCGCGCGAGCGGGCGGTCATCCGCGGCCGGTCGAGCACGCCGAGCCGGCCCGCGAGGCCCGGCGCGACCAGTTCGCGTCCGAGATAGACATTCTCGGCCACCGTCAGATCCGGCGCCAGCGCGAGGTCCTGATAGACCGTCTCGATGCCGAAGCGCTGCGCGTCCTTGGTCGAGAGTAAGGTGGCCGGCCGGCCGTCGACGAGAAGCTCGCCCCCGTCCGGGCGGTATTCCCCTGCCAGGACCTTCATGAAGGTGGACTTGCCGGCGCCGTTGTCGCCGACGATCGCCGTGATCTCGCCGCGCCGGAAGGTCATGGAAACCCCTTTCAGCACCTCGACGGCGCCGAAGCGCTTGGTGACGGCACGCGCTTCGAGCGCCGGCGGGGCGGCGACGTCGGCGAGCGACGGAGAGTCTGTTTCGGCCATCGCGTCCATCCGTAAACGATTTACGAAATCGATTGCGTAATGCAACTCCGTTTTTTCTCCGGGAGCAAGACCATAGTTTCGGCAGCTCGTGCCTATCCGGTGATCACAATCCAAAAGGGTGCGGAACGGCCATGCAATCGATTGCGCCCACCCCTTGCCCGTGCTTAGAGACTGTTCGGGAGTCCTCGTTCGAGGGCTGGCGAGGGATCTTCGTCCCGCTGCGAGACGCAATGCGCCCGGTGCCGACGGCATCGGCGACGAGCGCGACGGAGCGGATGGCTTGGAAGCCCGCCGGTCTTCGTGACGAGCCGTCCCGAACCGCCGCTCAGACCGCCCTCGATGTCCCGCACCAAGCCGCCCACGATGCAGCGCGTCGCCGAACTGGCCGGCGTTTCCACCGCGACGGTGTCGCGCGTTCTCGCCGGCGTGCCGGGCGCGACCTCCGAGGCGACGGCCGAGCGCGTGCGCCGGACCGCCAGCCATCTCGGCTATGTGGTGAATGCCGTCGCCTCCAGCCTGCGCAGCCGGCAGACCTCGACCATCGGGCTGATTCTCGCCGATGTCGCCAATCCGTTCTTCGGGCGTCTGGCGAGCGGCGTCGAAAGCGTGCTCAGCCGCGCCGGCTACAGCCTCCTCCTCGCCAATTCCGGCAATTCGGTCGAGACCGAGGCGCAATTGCTGCGCGTCATGCGCGAGAAGCAGGTCGACGCGATCATCCTCGCCAGCGCCGGCGGGTCGGGCGCCCATATCCGCGAGGCACTCGCCAAGGGCTCGCGGATCGTGCTGGCCGACACGGAATATCCCGACCTTCCCCTCGACGCGGTGGTCATCGACAATGCCGCCGCCGCCGAGGAGGCCGCCGGCCATCTCCTCGATCTCGGCCATCGCCGCCTCGCGGTGCTGACCGGTCCGCTCGAAGCCTCCTTCGATCGCGAGCGCCTCGCGGGCGTCGGGCGCGCCTTCGCGAAGCGGGGGCTGGCGCTCGACCCGAGCCTCGTCGCGCGGGGCGATTCGACCTTCGAGGCGGGAAAGCGGGCGACGCGGACGCTGCTCGCGGCGGCACCGACGGCCGTCTTCGCCACGAACAATCTGATGTGCGCCGGCGCGATCACCGCTCTCCTCGACGCGGGGCTGCGGATTCCGGAGGACATCTCCGTGCTCGGCTTCGACGACATGGACTGGTTTCCGATCTTCCGGCCGGCGATCAGCGCCGTCGCGCAACCGGTCTTCGAACTGGGCGTCGCGGCGGCCGAACGGCTCCTGGAGGTGCTGGAAGCGGACGGGCCCGGCGCCGCGCCGCGCCGCGCCGTTCTCGAGACCACGCTGATCCTGCGCGCCAGCACCGCATCCTGTCCTCCTGCCTGAAGGAACTTTTCCCGTGCCGAATTTTCCGATCGTCGACGCGCATGTGCATCTCTACGACCCGGCGCGGATCGCCTATCCCTGGCTGGCTTCGGTTCCGGCCATCGACGGCGCCTTCCTGCCGGCGGATTTCGACGCGGCGCGGGGGCCGGTCGCGGTCGAGAGCCTCGTCTTCGTGGAGGTCGACGCCGCGCCGGGCCGCGAGCTCGACGAGGCGCGTTTTGTCGCCGAACTCGCGGAAGAAGACGCGCGGATCGGGGCGATCGTCGCCTCGGCGCCGGTGGAGCGCGGCGCGGCCGTCGCCGAGGACCTGGAGCGCCTGCGGACGCTGCCCCGCGTCACGGGGGTGCGCCGCCTGATCCAGGGCCATGCCGATCCGGCTTATTGCCTCGCGCCGGACTTCGTCGCTGGTGTGCGCGAGGTCGGGCGCGCCGGCTTCACCTTCGATCTCTGCATCCGCCATTGGCAGCTGGCGAGCGCCACCGAGCTCGTGCGCCGCTGCCCGGACGTGTCCTTCGTGCTCGACCATATCGCCAAGCCGCCGATCGCGGAGGGCGGGCGCGAGCCCTGGAGAACCGAGATGCGGGCGATCGCCGAACTGCCGAACGTCGTGCTGAAGGTCAGCGGCGTCGTGACGGAGGCGGACCCCGAGGCCTGGACGGTCGAGGACATCCGCCCCTATGTCGAGCACAGCCTCGACTGTTTCGGCTTCGCTCGCTGCCTCTTCGGCAGCGACTGGCCGGTCGTCAACCTCGCCGCCTCCTATACGCGCTGGATCGAGGTCCTGGACGAATGCCTTGCCGGCGTGCCGGAGGCCGAGCTGCGCCGCTTCTATCGCGACAACGCCATCCGCACTTATTCCATCGGCGCGGCATAGGCCGCGCGGAGGTCGGCGAGCAGCCGGCCGAGCCAGTTCTCGCCCTCGCCGCGCCATTCGCCCCAGAAGCGGGCGATCGGCCCGTCCTCCGGCGAGTCCTCGACGAGGCGGGCCGTGCCCGTGCCGATCAACCGCTCACGCAGGTCGGACGCGCCGTTGAACTTCGCCTTCAGCACCGCTCGCATCGTCGCGAGCTGGATCTCGGCCCAGTCGGGCCGGGTGTCCTCGCCGGGCAGCGCATGGCCGGCGGCGGCAGCGAGTTCCGGCGTCGGGGCGGCGGCGAGCCAATTGGCCGTCGCGGCATCCCTCGCCTTGAGGGAGACGAAGGCATGTTCCGCGCTTGCGTAAACGCGCCCCTCGAACTCGAGCGGGCGCGGATGGAGGTTGCTCAACCAGGCATGGGGTCCGAGACGCGGATCGTAGAAGGTGATGGTCGACATCTGAAAGGCGGGCTTGTGCGGCGGGATGGACGGCGCTAGGCAGAAACGCAATCGATTACGTAGCCCTTTCGACAGGGTATCGGCAAGGAGTTCGCGCGGGATGATCGCCCTTTCGGACATTGAGGCCGCCGCCCGGCGCATCGCTCCCCATATCCGCCGCACGCCGCTCCTGGCGGCGACGGCGCTGCGCGAGCCGGTCTCCACGGCCGAACTCTTCCTGAAGCTCGAATGCCTCCAGCCGACCGGCTCCTTTAAGGTGCGCGGCGCGACGAACCGCCTGCTCCTGACGCCCGCCGAGGACCTGCCGCGTGGCCTCGCCACGGCGTCTGGCGGCAATCATGGCCTGGCCGTCGCGCGGTCGGGGGCGCTCGCCGGGGTTCCGGCGACGATCTTCGTCCCCCGGACGATCTCGGCCGAGAAGCTCGCCAAGCTGCGCGACTGGGGTGCGACGGTGCGGCTCGAGGGCGCGGTCTGGGACGAGGCGAATGTCGCGGCGCGGGCCTTCGCGGCCGAGACCGGCGCGGTCTACATCCATCCCTTCGGCGATACCTCCGTGATCGCGGGCCAGGGCACGGTGGCGCTGGAGATTCTGGAGGCGCTGCCGGATCTCGACGTGATCCTCGTCGCCATCGGCGGCGGCGGTCTCGTCGCCGGCATCGCTTCCGTGCTGAAGGCGCTGAAGCCGGCGGTGCGGATCGTCGGCATCGAGCCCGTCGGCTCGCCGACACTCCGCGCCAGCCTGGAGAAGGGCGCGGTGACGCGGCTCGACGCGGTGACGACGCGCGTCGCCACCATGGCCTGCGGCAAGACCGAGGAAATCGTCTTCGAGATCGCGCGCGGGGCGATCTCGGAGATCGTCCTGGTCGAAGACGAGGAGATGCTAGAGGCCGCGCGCTGGCTGTGGCGGGAAATGGGGCTCGCGGCCGATCTCAGCGGCGCCGCCGCACTCGCCGCGATCCGCTCCGGACGGCTCGACCTGCCGCCCGGCGCCAAGGTCTGCGCGCTCGTCTGCGGCGCCGGCTCGGAAGGGATCCAGGCCTGACGGCTTCGCATCCGCCCGCTCGCGCGTCCGCCCGCTGACGAATGCGTCCCTCCAGTCGCCGGCCCTCGCGGCGGGCCCACTGTCGTTTCGCGTGCAGCGGTTCGGCGGTGTCCTCCGCGATCAGCGCGGCCGGCGCGCGCCCGAGAGGCTTTCCTTGCCGCCGGGCACCGTCGATGATCCGCGTCCGATGAGGGTCTTCCCCGGCTGCGGAATGCAAGCGGCTGCGGTTGCGAGATCCGGATCGACGGAGCCGAAACCGACGATCACGCGCGGCCTTCGAGGCTCGCGAGCAGGCCGGCGGTGTCGGTGACCGTGGCCTGTTCCGGCAGGCGAGGCAGCAGCAGCGAGAGAACGGCTTCGTGCGAGGCGAGCGAGGCGCTCGTCACCGCGTCGGCGACGACGATCGCATGGTAGCCTCGATCGATCGCGTCGAAGACGGTCGCGAGCACGCAGACGTCCGTTTCGACGCCGGTGAAGACGAGCGCGCCCGGTGACAGGGCGGCGAGACGATCGGCGAACCGCGCATTTCCGAACAGCGAATAGGTCGGTTTGTCGAAGGTTCGCGCGGGCGCGGCGAATTCCGCGAGCTCGGCGATGACCTCGACGAGGCCCGCCGGCATGCGATCGCCCGTCATGCTCGCCCAGCGGCGGTAATAGTCGCGCCAGCTCCCTTGTGCCTCCCCGGCATTCGCCGGAACGCTCATCCGGGCGAAAAGCGTGCGCTCCGGCATGGCCCGCGCGATCCGCGCGACGTTCGGAACGATGCCGGCCAGCGCCGGCGCGTGCCATTTGGTTTCCTCCGCGAACATGCGCTGCATGTCGATGCAGAGATGGACGGCGTCCGGACCGATCATCGACCCGGCGCTCCTCACGGCCCGCCCTGCAGAAGCACGCTATGCGCCGGCGACCAGGACAGTGTTACGGCCGCGCCCGGCGCGAGCGGTCGCGCGTCACGGTTCTGCGCGAAGACCTTGAAGCGCTGGCCCGCCGCTTCCGCCTCGTAGGTCAGCGCCGTTCCGGCATAGACGGAGGTCGTGATCGTGGCCGGGATGCGGTTCGCCCGGTCGTCCGCACGGCCGGCATCGGCGGTCTCGATCTCGATCTTTTCCGGCCGGACCGCGAGCGTCACGGCGTCGCCCACCGGCGGGAGCGCGGCGGCGCTGGCGATCGTCATGCCGTTCGCGATCCTCACGCCGTCCGGCGTGACGGTGCCGTCGAGAAAGTTGGTGTCGCCGAGAAATTCCGCGGCGAAGCGCGTTCTCGGCCGCTCGTAGACCTCCGTCGGCGCGCCGATCTGGACGATGCGGCCGCGATCGAGGATCGCCACCTTGTCGGACAAGGTCAGCGCTTCCTCCTGGTCGTGGGTGACGAAGATCGTCGTCAGCCCGCTTTCGCGCTGGATGCGCACGAGCTCGACCTGCATCTCCTGGCGCAGCCGCCGGTCGAGCGCCGAAA
Organism: Aureimonas endophytica; assembly: GCF_014642635.1. Classification (GTDB taxonomy): domain Bacteria; phylum Pseudomonadota; class Alphaproteobacteria; order Rhizobiales; family Rhizobiaceae; genus Plantimonas; species Plantimonas endophytica. Next base: position 375,414 of record NZ_BMIQ01000003.1, on the reverse strand, counting down.
GCGGCTCGTCGAGAAGGAGCACGCTCGGCCGCGTGACGATGGCACGGGCCAGCGCCACCCGCTGCTGCTGGCCGCCGGACAGTTGCTTCGGCTTGCGATCGGCGAAGCCCGGCAAACGGACGAGTTCGAGCGCGCGGTCGATCTCGCGGCGCGCTTCTGCCCCCTTGATGCCGCGCCGCGCGAGGCCGAAGGCGACGTTGTCCGCGATGCTCATATGCGGAAACAGCGCATAGGACTGGAACACCATGCCGATATTGCGCGCCCAGACCGGAACCTGCGTCACGTCGCGGCTGCCGAGCATCACCTGGCCTCGATCGGGGATGACGAAGCCGGCGATGATCCTCAGCAGCGTCGTCTTGCCGGAGCCGGACGGCCCGAGCAGGCTGGTGAAGGATCCTTCCGCGAAATGGGTGGTGATGTCCGACAGGACCTCGATCTTGCCATAGCTCTTGGCAACGGCGGAGACGTCAACGGCGGTCACGGGGCGCTCCTGGTCTGCTGAACACGGCGAAGAGAAGGAAGAGCGACATCGACCCGCCGAGAAGGATCGTGCAGATCGCGTTGATCTCGGGCGTGAAGCCCTTGCGGATGGCGGAATAGATCTCGACCGGCAGCGTCGAGGAGCCGGGCGTGGCGAGGAAGTAGGACACCACGAACTGGTCGAGCGAAACGGCAAAGGCGAAGAGCGCCGCTCCGACGATGCTCGGCAGGAGCAGCGGCAGCGTGACGAGGAAGAAGGCGCCCGCCGGCCTGGCGCCGAGGCTCATCGCCGCTTCCTCCAGATCGGTCCGTACGGTCGTGAGGCCCGTGCCGACCACGAGCACCACATAGGGGATCGCCAGCGCGACGTGGCCGATGAGGATCGCGTGCGTGCCCCGCCCGATGCCCGTCCAGAAGAAGAAGACGAGCATCGCCGTGCCGGTGATGAGCCAGGGGATCGCGATCGGCGGCAGAAGGAGAATGCGCAGCAACGTCTTGCCGTGGAACTCGCGCCGCGACAGGGCGACGGCGGCGAGCGTCCCGAGCGTGGTCGCGATCACCGCGGTGACCGCCGCGATGAGAACGCTGTTCCAACTCGCCCTGAGGAGGCGCGTGTTCTCGCCGAGCGCTTCGTACCAATGCGTCGTGAAGTGGAACGGCAGCGCGTAGAGCGGCGACTCGTTGAAGCCCATCGCGACGAGCACCGCGATGGGAAGGTAGAGGAAGGCGAGGATCGCGACGAGATAGGTGCGTGCGGCGAATTTCATCCGGCGTGCTCCTCAACTGGCCATGTTGCGGCGCAGGACGCCGGAAAAGGTCGCGAAGATCGCCAGCACCACGGCGAGGATGGTGAAGGACAGGGCGGCGCCGAGCGGCCAGTTAAAGGCCGCCGTGAACTGCTCCTCGATCACCGTGCCGAGCGTCACGCCGCGCGTGCCGCCGAGGATGCGCGGTTCCATGAAGGCGCCGATCACCGGCACGAAGATGAGGATCGAGCCGGAGACGAGGCCGGGCGCGGCCATCGGCACGAGGATCTTGAAGAGGATCGTCCACCAGCGGGCGCCGAGACTGGCCGCCGCCTCGACGATGGATTCGTCGATCGTCACCAGCGCGACGTAGCAGGTCAGCACCATGTAGGGCAGATAGCCGTGGACGAGGCCGAGCACGATCGCCGGCAGCGAATAAAGGAAACCCGCCGACGGCGCGTCGGCCCAGAAGGTGCGGATGGCGCTGTCGAGGAAGCCGCCATCGCGGATCACCATCGTCCAGGAAAAGACGCGCACGAGACCGTTCGTCCAGAACGGCAGGATGACTAGGACAAGGAGCGTCTCACGGACGCGGCCGGCGGTGGCGCGGATGAGCGCCAGAGCGGCGAGGAAGCCGAGCACGGCGCAGATCGCCGTCGTCCAGAGGCCGATCAGCAGCGAGGTCCAGGCGACGCCGACGAGATAGGGCTGGTCGACGAAGGCGCGGTAGTTCTTCAGCGTGAAGGCGACTTCCTTCTTGCCGAGCGGCGTCGCGGTCAGGAAGCTGAACCACAGCATCGCGAGAAGCGGCAGAAGCACGGCCAGCGTCAGCCAGCCGTAGGTCGGCAGCAGCATGGCGACGGTCGCCATCCATGGCGGCAGCCGGCGCCCCCCGGCAGGGGCCGCGCTGGTCGCGCGGCCCGATGCGGTCGTGGCGATCTTCGCGGCCTCAGCCGGCATAGGACGCCTTCACTTCCTGCCACAGATTGTTGAACGCCTCGCGGCGGTCGTCCGGCAGCGGCGCCATGAGCGTCATCGAGTCGAGGTACTTCGGATCGTGGACCTTGCGGTTCAGGTCATCGGCGGGCAGCTTGTCCATCGCGGCGGCGTTCGCGGAGGCCGGCGCGCCGACCTTGGTCGCCCACTCGAAATAGAACTCGGGGTCGATCATGTAGCCGATGAAGGCCGCCGCGTTCTCCTTGTTCTCGCTGGAGGCGGGGATCGCGAGGGTGTCGAGCCAGCCGACGGCGCCTTCCTTCGGCACCACGAATTCGAGGGGAAGCTTGAAGTTGCGCTGCGAGCGGACCGACGCCCCGGACCAGTAGACCGACAGGTCGAACTCGTTCGCCGAGAACGCCTTGTTCCACTGGTCCTCGCTGGTCCAGATGGTCTTCACGTTCGGCTTCAGGGCCTTCAGCCAGTCGCCGATCGGCTTCAGGTCCTTCGGGTCGTTCATGTTCTGCCCGGTCATCAGCGCCCCGATGGCGACCGCCGTCACGGCGTCGTCGAACAGGCCCACCTTGCCCTTGTACGCCGCGTCCGCCAGCGCGGCGTAGCTGTCGGGCTTCGGCTTGCCGTCGCGGATGGCCAGCGCGTTCATGCCCCAGACCCAGGGCACGCCGTAGTGCTTGCCGTCGACGGTGAAGTTCGGGTGGTCCTTCAGCTTCGCCAGCAGCCCGTCGGCGTTCGGAATGGTCGAGAAGTCCACCGCTTCGAGGAGGTCCTCGGCCAGCGCCTGCTGGGTGCGCGCGCTGTTCACCACCACGACGTCGTAGGTGCCGGGATTGGTCCGGATCTTCGTGAGCATCTCGGACTCGGCGTTGTAATAGTCGTTGATGACCTCGATGCCGGTCTTCTTCGTGAAGGCCTCGATCGCCCATTTCTCGTCCGTGCCGTAGCCCTGCCAGTTGAGGACCGTCACGGTGCCGGCGGCTCGCGCCGGGCGGACGAGCGTGCCGAGACCGCTCGCGGCGAGCGCCCCCACGCCCATGATCGTCAGGAATTCGCGTCTCGAACTGTGCATGGTCGTTCTCCCTCTGGATGTCGTGAGGTTGTATGCGCTGGCTTGATCCATTTCGACCTGCGATGCGGAGGCCTTTCGGCCTCCGGCCCCATTCGGCGGGAAGCTGGCAGCGGATCGCCGTCCCTTCCCTTCGATCCGACCCGTCAGGCCGGGCGGCGCAGTTCCTTCACCACGACGTCGCCGTCGATCACGACCGGCTCGTCGTCGAGGAACAGGGAGCAGCCGCGCATCGGGATGTCGAGATGGCAGGCCGTGTCGTTCGGGCCGCCGAGCTCGTTGTTCGGGCCGGTCGAGAACATGACGTTGCCCCAGAAGGAGCGCGGCTCCATGCCCATGCCGCCCGGGAATTCGCCTGGCACCAGCCCGTGCCATTTCGCGTCGGGGTTCATGCCCCAGCCGACATGGCTCATGCCCATGCCGCGCGGATCGTTGAAGCCGCTCATGTAGGATTTCACGAGTTCGGCCTCGAGACCCCCGCGGATGTCGGTCACCCAGCCCTTCTCGATCGTGTAGGTGATCGGCTCGCGCACATAGATGTTCTGCGGCAGAAGGATGTCGCCGGGCGCCACCACGATCCGCCCGTCCACGCCATCGTCGTCGCCGCCCGTGAAGACGAAGCCGGACGGCCAGTGGTCCCAGCGGCCGGGCTCGTCGGTGCAGGCATATTCGGTGACGGTCGGATAGGTGTTCAGCTTGTAGGTCACGTCCGTCCCGTGCGGCGAGGTGATGCGCATGGACTTGGCTTTCGCCAGGATCTCGCCGGCGATCTCGACCTTCTCGCGCAGTTCCCTGGTCGGCAGCATCCGGGCGAGGAGTTCCGGCGGCTCCACCGCCGTCAGCACCCGCGTGCCGGCCGCCTGGATCGCCATCTGCTCGGGGCTGAAGAGGAGGAAGATGCAGTCGATCAGCATGTCGGCGGCTTTCAGCGCCTCCACCGCGTCCGGCATCGCGGCAAGGCCCGTCTGGCCGACCGCCCAGGCGCCGACCGGCGGGGGCGCGGGCAGGCGCATGTGGTACATCTTCGCGCCGAGGCGCTGGCCGGCGGCCATGAAGGCGTCGGCATAGTCGAGACGATCGCTGCCTTGCGTCAGCACGACGAGCTTCTCGCCCTCGTGGACGCCCGACATCTTCAACTGATGCAGGCAGATTTCGGTGAAGCTCGCATGATCCATGGCCGTTCTCCTTGCAGTCGGGATCTCGCCGGTCGCGGCTCGGACAGGGTCACGCCGTCGCCGGTAGGGACGTCGCGCGCCCGAGTTCGGCGATCGTCTCGTCCAGCGAAACGACGTCGCCATATTTCGAATCGATGTCGAAGAGATTGGCTTCGTGCGGCGCCTCGTGCCGGTCGCCGACGCAGTCCCTGACCACGATGGTGCGGAACCCGTGCTGCACGGCGTCGACGGCGCTCGCGCGGATGCAGCCCGAGGTGGAGCAGCCGGCGAGGATCACGGTGTCGATCCCTTGCGCATGCAGCATGGGGGCCAGACTCGTGCCGAAGAAGGCGCTGGCATATTGCTTGGTGAAGACAGGCTCGCCGGGCAGCGGCTCCACCCCTTCGCAGAATTCGGCCAGCGGATTGCCGGCCACCATCGCCGTCATCACCGGCGCCTTGCGCACCCACACCCCGCCGTCGGCGCATCCGGGCGCGTGATAGAGGATGTTGGTGTGGATCACCGGCACGCCGAGCCCGCGCGCCGCCGCCAGCAGGCGCGGCGTTTCGGCGACCGCCTTCACGACGCCCGGCGCAAAGAGCGGCGCGCCGGGAACGGTATAGGCCTTCATGAAATCGATCACCAGAAGCGCCGGCCTCGTGCCGAAGCCGATGCGGTGCCCCCAGACGCCCTTGTAGTTCTCGGATGCGGCCTGTTCCATGGCTTCGCTCCTCAATAGGCGCCGGAGAGAAGCGCGCCGGCACCCGGCACGACGCGCTCCAGTCCCAGCGCGTCCAGCATCCGATGGGTTGTGGCCACGGCGGCCGAGAGCGTTGGCTTGCCCGTCAGCGCCTCGACCCTGGCGATGCTGGGAAGGGACGGCATCTGGACGCAGGCGGAGAGCACGATGGCATCGACGCCGCTCGTATCGAGCCCGGCGACGATGGCCGGCAGGTTCGCGGAATCGTGCGCGGCGACCTTCAGGTTGTCGGAGATTTCGAGGGCGCGATGGGTGACGACCTCGATCCCTTCCGCCTCGATATAGTCGATGACGAGCTTCGTCAGCGGCTTCATGTAGGGCGCGACGAGGGCGATCCGCTTCGCCTTGAGGATGCCGAGAGCCTCGACCAGCGCGCCCGCGCTCGTGACGACGGGCGCCGGAGCGCCGTTCTCCTCCGTCACCTTCGCGAGGCGCGCCTGGCTTTCGCGGTGGTAGCCATGGCCCATCGCCATGATGGCGACGAGGCAGGCATAGCCGAGAACATCGACGCGCGCGTCGGACAATTCGAGCGCGCAGCGGTCGGACTGCGCGTCCATCGCGGCGAGTTCTTCCTTCGTCACATGCTTCATGCGCATCCGCGCCGAATGGAAGGTGAAGCGCTCGGGCCTGATCAGCTGACGCGCGGCCAGCATCGCCGGGATCTCGGTCTCCATCGTGATGTTGGAGCTCGGCACGATCTGGCCGATGCGGAAGGTCCGGGTGCTCATGGATCAGCCCCGCGCGAGAGAGGTGCCGAGAAGCGCGTCGAGGGCGCGGAAGAAGCCCTCGAAGTCGTCCCAGGGAATCATGTGGCCGGCCTCCGGCACGCGGGCGGTGCGGATCGAGGGGTTGAGGCGCAGGATCTCCGCCTCGTCGTCCGGCTCGATCACGCCGCCGCGCCCGGCGATCATCAGGACGGCGGGCACGGAAAGGCCCGGCAGATCCCGGTGGATGTCGTCGGCGTGGAAGCCCTCGAAGGCCGTGACGATCGCGGGCTCGAAGCAGGTGTGCAGCCACTCGGCGCGCAAGCCCCGCTGCTCGTCCGTCCAGGTCGGGCAGAAGGCGCGCATGGCCTCCGCGTCCATGCCTTCCGTCGCGAGCCGGATCGAATCGACATACCAGGGCAGCTTCGAGGGATAGGGCCGGCGACCGGGACCCGAAACGGGCGGATCCACCAGCACGAGCCGCTCCATGCCGGCGGCCTCGCCGGAGGCGGCGCGGATCGCGATGCGCGCGCCCATCGAATGGCCGAGCACGGTGACGTTCCGCAGGCCGAGGGCCGGGAGGAGCGCCGACAGGTCGGCGGCCATCGCGTCCAGTCCGTAGTCGAGGCCGGGTCCGGTCGAGGACAGGCCCCGACCGCGCACATCGACCACATAGGTGTCGAAGGCCTCCGCCAGCCGCTCGGCGACGAAGCCCCAGGTGATCGCCGGGCTTGTGATGCCCGGCACGAGCACCAGCGGCCCGCCTTTGCCGGGATAGTGCAGGACGTGCTGGCGAATGCCGTTCGCGCGGACGTTCAAGCCGTGGGGAAAGGTGCCGCTCATGCCGCCTCGCCTTCGCCGCGCAGCGGCGCCTCGAATATGTCATAGCCGAAGACCCAGGCCGGGTCCTCCTGCGTGCGCAGCCAGGTATTGGCGTTGGATACGGCCTGGACCCGCGAGGCCCGCTCGCGACGATTGGCTTCGTACAGGCGGAAACCCGTGGCGAAGTCCGACAGGCCGGTCTCGCCGAGACAGCGCGCCAGCATGGCGCCGTCCTCGATCGCCATCGCGGCCCCTTGCGCCATGTGCGGCTTCATCGGATGGCAGGCATCGCCGAGAAGCACCATGCGCCCCCGGCTCCAGAGCGGCAGCGGGTTGCGGTTGAGGAGCGGCCATTTCGAGACTTCGGTCGTCGCCTCGATCAGCGCCTGGACGGTCGGATGGTAGCCGGCGAAGGCTTCGCGCATCTCGTCGCGGCTCGACGGCACGGACGCGCCGTCGAAGTCCCAGGCCGGGTGCGGCACGCCGGTGACGTAGTAGTATTCGCGCCCGTTCCCCATCGTGTCGTAGGCCATCATGTGCCGATCCCGCGACCACCACTTGACGCAAGGCTCGAAGGTGAAGCCCGTCCGGGCGAGACGGTCGCGATCGATGAGAGCCCGATGGCCGACCCACCCGCTGTAGTTCGGCTTTTCTTCCCCGAGCAGCGTTTCGCGGATCCGCGAATTGATGCCGTCCGCCCCGACCACGATGTCCGCGCGGTGACGCGTGCCGTCGGCGAAGGTCAGGTCGACGCCGGAGCCGTCGTCCTCGACGCTCGTCAGGCGCTTGTCGAAATGGAGGGTTCCGCGCTGGAGCGCCTCCACCTGCAAGGCATGGAGATCGCCGCGATGCACCGTGAGATAGGGCGCGCCATAGGTCTTTAAGGCGTAGTCGCCGAGCGGAATTCGGGACAGATACTCGCCGGTGGCGCCGTCGCGCGAGAACCAGAAGTCCGGCTTCGAGCTGATCGCGGTCACCGCGTCCTCGATGCCGATGCGGCGGAAGATCTTGAGAACGTTGGGGCCCATGTGGATGCCGGCGCCGAGCCGCGCGAAAGCGGGAGCCTGCTCGAAGATGTCGACGACGAAGCCCGCCTGCTGCAGCAATGCGCCCGCCGCGACGCCGCCAAGGCCCGCTCCCACGATCGCGATACGAGATGCGTTGGGCATTGTTCGAAGCTTCCTGCGAAGGAGACCGCTATGACCGTTCGATCGGACGAGAAGGATGATTGAGCGCGTACGCTATAAATGCAAGTGGAATCTTTCGCCGATCGCTGCAAAAATTATTGCCGCAATGCACAAATATACAGCTTTTGTGCCTTGAAGCTGGCTCTTGACACCAAAGTCTTTCTCTCGAACATAGTGCATACGCTAGAAACGCGGACCGCGCCGATGAAGGATCCGGATCTCTCTTCCTCTCTGCCGCATCGGACGGAGCCGGTCCGGTCGCGATTCCCCTTGGCCCTTGCGGTCGCCCGGCCGCGCGGCCTAGACCGGTTCTGCCCTGTCTTCGGTGCGGCGGGGCCTCAGCCTGCAGCGCCGACGGAGACGGGACATGCGGGATGCCGCGCGCGAGGGTGCGACCGAGGCGGACGATGCCTACGATCTCACGTCGCAGGTCGGCTATCTGCTGCGCCGTGCCTATCAACGCCATCTCTCGATCTTTCAGGCCGAAAGCGGCGAGGCACAGATCACCTCGGTGCAGTTCTCGACGCTCTGCGCCTTGAAGGACAACGGTCCCCAGTCGCAAGGCGATCTCGTGAAGGTGACGGGAATCGACCAGGCCACCATTCGCGGCATCGTCGACCGTTTGAAGGCACGCGGACTGATCGCCCTCTCGAAGGATCCCGCCGACGCGCGCAAGGTCATCACCGCGATCACGCCGACGGGACTGGACCTTCTTTCCGAGATGATCCCGCGTGCCCGGCGCATCACCGAACTGACCATGGAGAATCTCAACCCGGCCGAGCGCATGGCGCTTCTCCATACGCTGCGCATCGTCGCGGCGCTCGATCCCTCTCCCTGATCGCGGCGCAGGCCAGCGGGGAGGCGTCGGTTGGCTGATCCTCGCGCTTCGGTCGCGATCCGCGTCAACGGTCGCAGCGTCGAGGTGGAAGCAGCGCGGGATACGCCGCTCCTCTACGTGCTGCGCAACGATCTCGCCTTGAACGGTCCGAAATACGGCTGCGGCCTCGGCGAGTGCGGCGCCTGCGCGGTTCTCGTCGGCGACCGGTCGGTGCGCTCCTGCGTCCTGCCGCTGTCGGCGCTCGGCGCCCGCGAAGTGACGACCCTGGAAGGGCTCGGCACGCCGGAGGCGCCGCATCCCGTCCAGGCCGCCTTCATCGCCGCCCAGGCCGCCCAGTGCGGTTACTGCCTGAACGGGATGATCATCGCCACCGTCGCATTGCTGCGCCGCGATCCCCGCCCAAGCGAGAGCGCCATCCGGCAGGCGTTGCGCCACCATCTCTGCCGATGCGGGACGCATGTCGAGATCCTCGCGGCCGTGCGCGCCGCCGCGACCGTGCACACGGAGGCGGTGCGATGACGGTGCCGTGCGATCGAACGGCGGCGGACTGGCTCGCGGCGCCGGATACGCTGACCGTGGTCCGGCCGCTCGCCGGCCGTGACGAACTGTTTCTCGCCGTCGCCGCGGATGGCGGCGTCACGGCCTTCAACGGCCATGTCGACCTCGGCACCGGCATCCGCACGGCGCTCGCGCAGATCGTCGCCGAAGAACTCGACGTGCCGTTCGGGCGGGTGCGGATGGTGCTGGGCTCCACCGCGGCCGCCCCGAACCAGGGCGCGACGATCGCCAGCGAGACCATCCAGGTGACTGCCGAGCCGCTGCGCCGGGCGGCGGCCACCGCGCGGGCTCATCTCCTGCGCCTCGCGGGGGCGCGGCTCGGCGTTCCGCCGGAAAGCCTTGCCGTCGAGGACGGCGTCGTCTCGGTGGGAGAGGGTAGCAATCTGTTCGTCGCCTACGGCGACCTCGTCGCGGGTGGCGCGGCGACGCGCATCGCGATCGATCCGGACGTGCCGCTGAAGCCGAGCTCCGCCCACCGGATCGTCGGCCGGTCGCAGGCGCGCACGGACATCCCCGCCAAGGCGACCGGAACCTTCACCTATGTTCACGACGTCCGCCTGCCCGGCATGCTGCACGGCCGGGTGGTGCGCCCGCCCCATGCGGGTTTCGATGTCGGGCCGCATGTCGGCGCCAGCCTCGTCGCGGTGAACGACGCTTCCGTCGCCGGACTGCCGGGCCTCGTCGCGGTGGTCGTCGTCGGCGACTTCGTCGGCGTCGTGGCGACGCGCGAGGAACAGGCGATCGAGGCGATGCGGCGTCTCGACGTCACTTGGCGCGAGCCGCCGCGCATTCCCGACCTCAACCGCCCGGAAGCGGCGCTGCGCGACAATCCGGCGGCGGCCCGCCGGCTGGCCGAGGAGGGCGACGTCGAGCGGGCGCTCGCCGGCGCGACGCAGGCGATGGACCGGACCTATGTCTGGCCCTACCAGATGCACGGCTCGATCGGCCCGTCCTGCGCCGTCGCCGATTGGCGGGAGGACGGCCTCACCGTCTGGTCCGGCACGCAGAACCCCTACCCGATGCGCGCCGACCTTTCCCGCCTTCTCGACTTGGCCGAGGAGCGGATCGTGGTGGAGCGGCTGGAAGCGGCGGGCTGCTACGGGCGCAATTGCGCCGACGACGTGACGGCCGATGCGGCGCTCCTGTCGCGCGCGGTTCGCCGGCCGGTGCGCGTGCAGCTGACGCGCGAGCAGGAGCACGGCTGGGAACCGAAGGGCGCGGGTCAGGTGGTGGACGTGCGCGGCGGCCTCGATCAGGAGGGCGGCCCGGCATTCTACGATTTCGAGACGCGCTATCCGTCCAATCTCGCCCCGACGCTGCCGCTGATCCTCACCGGCAAGGTGCCGCCGGTGGCCGAGGTGGCGCAGATGGGCGACCGCACCGCGATCCCGCCCTACAGCTTCCCGAACCTTCGCGTCACCGTCCACGACATGCCGCCGATCGCCCGCGCGTCATGGTTCCGCGGCGTTTCGGCGATGCCGAACACCTTCGCGCACGAATCCTTCATCGACGAACTCGCCGCCGCGGCGAAGGTCGATCCGATCGAATACCGACTGCGCTACCTCACCGATCCGCGCGCGATCGATCTCGTGCGCGCCGTCGCCGCGCGGGCCGAATGGCGGCCGCATGCCGAACCCTGCACGCATGGAGGGGACGGCGACATCCTTTACGGGCGCGGCTTCGCCTACGCCGTCTACGTCCACGGCAAGTTCCCCGGCACGGCCGCCGCCTGGGCCGCCTGGGTCGCCGATGTCGCGGTGAACCGGGCGACGGGCGAGATTGCCGTCACGCGCGTCGTCTGCGGGCAGGACACGGGTCAGGTCGTCAATCCCGACGGCGTGCGCCACCAGATCCACGGCAACGTCATCCAGTCGACCAGCCGCGTCCTGAAGGAGGAAGTGCGGTTTTCAGAAACGGGCGTCGCCGCGCTCGAATGGGGCGCCTATCCGATCCTCCAATTCCCGGACGTCCCCGAGATCGACGTCCTGATGGTCCCGCGCCCCGACGAGCCGCCGCTCGGCGCCGGCGAATCCGCCTCGGTTCCGAGCGCGGCCGCGATCTGCAACGCCGTCTTCGACGCGACCGGCATCCGCTTCCGCGAATTGCCGCTGACGCCGGAAAAGGTGCGGGCCGCGCTGAACCCCCTCCCCGCGCCGATGCGACATCAGGAATCGCCGAGGCCGGCGAAGAGGCGTTGGTTCCGGCCGATGGCCGGCGCCCTCGCGGGGGCGCTCGCCGCCGGCGCGGCGGTCCTGCCGTTTCGTTCGGCCATTCCGCCGGTGGAGCGCCCGGCCGCCGGCGTCTTTTCGCCCGCGACCATCGAAGAAGGGCGGATCGCGGCGGCGGCGGGGGCCTGCAACATCTGCCATGCCGGAACGGACGGCCAGCCCTTCGCGGGCGGCCGGTCGCTCGCTACTCCCTTCGGCACGGTCTATGCATCGAACATCACGCCCGATGTCGGAAGCGGCATCGGCGCCTGGAGCTACCCCGCCTTCGAGCGAGCGATGCGCCAGGGCGTGTCGCGCGACGGGCACCATCTCTATCCGGCCCATCCCTATACGTCCTTCGCCAAGGCGAGCGAGCGCGATCTCCAGGCGCTCTATGCCTATCTCATGGCGCAGCCGGCGGTCGGCGCGGAGGTGCCGCGAACGAATCTGCGCTTCCCCTTCAACATCCGCCCGCTGATGGCAGGCTGGAACGCCCTCTTCCTGTCGTCCGCGCCCGTGCCCGCCGCGCCCGGCCGGGATGCCGAATGGCACCGGGGCGCCGAACTCGTGGAAGGGCTCGGCCACTGCTCCGCCTGCCATTCTCCCCGCAACGCGCTCGGCGCGGAGGTGAAGGGCGCGGCGCATCTGACCGGAGGCGTCGTGGACGGCTGGCAGGCGCATTCGCTGCGCGGTGGCCCCGCGCCCGTCGCCTGGACCGGCCAGGCGTTGTACGACTACCTGCGCACCGGCCACTCCGCCGAGCACGGATCGGCGGCGGGCCCGATGGCGCATGTGGTGGAATCCTTGAAAGCCGTTCCCGACGAGGACATCCGGGCCATGGCCCGCTATCTCGCGACCCTCTCCGAGGCCCCCGCGAGCGCCGACGAGGCCTCGGCCGCTGCCGCTCGAACCGTGGCGGCGTCCGAAGCGGCGAAGAGCGGCGCGATGCTCGCGGCACCGAGCGGCGCACGGACGTTCGAAGGCGCCTGCGCCGCCTGCCACACCTCCGGAGCGCCGATCGCCTCGCTCGCCCTCAACACCGCCCTCCATTCGGACAGCCCGGACAACGCGATCCGCGCGATCCTCGGCGGCGTGCCGGCCCATTCCGGAACGCCGGGCGAGGCGATGCCGGCCTTCGGGGCCGCTCTCGACGATCGCGCGATCGCCGATCTCATCGACTATCTGCGGGCGCGCTTCGCCCCGGACAAGCCGTCCTGGCGCGGGCTGCCCGCGGCTGTAGCGGCCGCGAGAACCGCTCCGCATTCCTGATTTCCCGCCCCTTTCGGACCGACGCGCATGCTCCTCGACAAGAACGTTCCCCTCGCGAGCGCCTGGAACACATGGTCCGACCGGCCGGCCGAGATGGTGTTCCTGCCGCTCGGAGTGAGGATCGCCCCGGTGCTTTATTCGGCGAAGGCGAAACATGCGACCACCATCTGTCCGCCGAGCGAGATCCGCTTCGGACAGCACGATCTCGGCGGCGGGCGGATCGAGTTCGAGACGGTTCATGCGGATACCCGCCTCGCCTTCGCCTGCGAGCGGCCCGAAGCCTTCGTGCTTCGCGGCGGCTGGGAGCGTCGCGAGGCCGGGGAATGGGGCCTGCGCTACTGGGTCGTACTCTGCATGAGCGCGGAAGACGGCGCGACGATCCGCTACAACGCGGCGGCCGGCGCGGCGGTGGTGGAGGTCGGGGGCCGCTTCGTCGCCTTGGCCTCGGCGGATGCGCCGGCGCTGGTGACCGGCCACGACAGCGTCGCGGATCTCGTGGCCGACATGGACGCCAACGGCTATTTCGACAAGTCGAGCCGCAGCGAGGCGGCGAAAACTCTCGCGCTCCGCTTCAATCTGGAGATGATGCCGAACCAGCGCTTCGCGGCGGCCGTCGCCGACAGCCGCGAACTCGCCGTCGCCAAGGCGCGGGCCGCGCTCGCCGCGCCGCCGGCGACCGAGGCGGCGCCCCTGCAGGCGGGCCGTTTCGCCGGCGCGCTCGACGCCGTGCGCGACGTCCTCGGCTGGAACACGGTCTACGACCGCGCGGGCCGCCGCGTCACCACGGCGGCGAGCCGCATCTGGAACCTCGGCGACGCCGTCTGGTACAACGACCAATGCTTCGCGGCCCTGATGGCGGGCATGCTCGACCCCGCCCTCGGCCGCCGGAACTTTTCGGTCGCGATGGGCAGCGCGACGCCGCAGGGCAATATCGCCTGCCTCGTCAATCCGAAGGATGCCTGGGTCGACCGTAGCCAGGCCCCGCACGGCGCCTTCATCGCCTGGACCATGTACCTGCGCAGCCGCGACCGGTCCTTTCTCGCCGAAATGTTCGATCCGCTCGCCCGCAACCAGCTCTGGTGGCGCGAGGCCCGCGATCCCGACGGCAGAGGGCTCGTCTCTTGTGGAACCTCCGATGTCGGCGACGCCATGTACAAGGGCACGGCGTTCGGGGCGCGGAACGAGACCGGCATGGACAATTCGCCGACCCATGACGAGGCCGTCTACGATCCCGCATCGCGCAGTCTTTCCACATTCGACGTCGGGCTGAACTCGGCGCTGGCGCTCGATGCGGAAATGCTCGGGCTCATCGCCGACGAACTCGGGCGAAAGACGGAGGCTGCGAGGTTCGCGGCGCTCGGCCAGGACACGCGCACCCGCATACGAACCGAGCTCTGGGACGAGACGCGCGGCCTGTTCGCCAACCGCCAGCGGGGCGGCGGCTTCGTGCGCAGCGTCTCGCCGACGAGCTTCTTTCCGCTTCTCTGCGGTGCGGCCGACGCCGCCCAGGCGCGACGTCTTCTCGATCATCTCGCCGATCCGGCGATGTTCGGGGGCGCCCTGCCGCTGCCAAACGTGGCGCGGGTCGATCCGGCCTATGGCGAGCAGATCTACTGGCGCGGCCGCATCTGGCCGAACGTGAACTTTCTCGTTTGGCAGGGCTTGCGCCGCTACGGCTTCGAGGCCGAGGCGGCGGATCTCGCCGCGAAGAGCTTCGCGCTGTTCCGGCAGTCCTGGGACGAGCGCCGGCTCTGCGGCGAGAACTACGGCGCGGAAACCGGCGAGATCGACGATCGGCCGGGCAACGATCCGTTCTACATCTGGGGCGCGATGCTGCCGCTGATGGCGGTGGCGCAGGTCATGGACATCAGCCCCTGGAACGGCTGGGAACTCGTGAACGACGGCGTGCCCGCCCGGCTGGGGCCTGTCGAGAGCCCTGTCGGGCCGGTGACCGCAACGGTGGATGGCGGCCTTCTGACGCTGTCGACGGAGGCCGGGCTCCTGTTCGCGACAGGGGCCAGGGGACGGTTGCGCCGCGTCCTCGTCGAGCGCTCGATCGTCTCGGTGACTCTGGCGGACAGCCAGGAGGCCGGCGCCCTCTTCCGGCTGGGCCCGGAGCCGTCGAGCCGCTTCATCGCCGCCCGCCTTGCCGGACGCGAGATCGAAACGCGGATCGAGAACGACTGCCGCATCGTCGATCTCGCCGGCATCGCGGCCGGATCGCGCCTCGACTGGCATCTCGCGCCCGAAGCCGCGTCATGACGGATCGACCGGCACGCTGGTTCCGCGAGCCCGCCCGGCCGTTCCGCACCGCCGCCTTCTGGTTCTGGCATCGCATTCCGACGGAGAGCGAGATCGTCGGGCAACTCGCGGACATGCGCGACAAGGGTATCGGCGCGATCATGATCCAGGCGCGGCCCGCGCTCGACCGCCGCGCCTACCTGTCGGACTCCTATCTCGCCGCCTACCGACGAGCCTGCGTCGAGGCAGGCCGGCAGGGTCTCGGCATCACGATCTACGACGAGTATGGCTGGATGTCGGGCCATGGCGGCGGGCGAACGGTGGAAGGCGCCGACCATCTGCGGGAGCGCCATCTGTTCTGGACGAGCGGTCATCCCGCCACCGACCTGACGATCACCGACATCCGTGCGCCCTTCTTCGAGTTTCTCGGCGACCTCGGCCGGGATTGGCTCTATGACGGCGGTATGCCCCGATGGGACGACTGGCGATCGGTGCTCGCCGTCGCGCATCCGAGGACGATCGCCGACGAAGGCGACATCCGCGTCCTCGGCAATGTCGTCCGCATCGAGACGATCGGGCCCGCGTCCTGCCGCATCGCCGTCGAGCCGGCGCAGGTTCCCGACGACTGGCTGGTCACCGTCTTCGCCTCCGCCCGTTGCCGGACGTCGCGCCTCGTCAACTATCTTCTCCCGGACGCCGCGACCCGCTTCGCCGAAACGGTCTATGCGCCCCTCCTCGATGCCGCTGGGGGAGCCGCCGAAAGCGTCTTCTTCGACCATCCCCATGCCGGCTTCTACGTCTGGAACGAGCACGCGGGGAATCTCGGCAACAGCCTCCTGTCGGACGGACTGCCTGCCGCCTTTGACGATGCCGCCGCTCTTCTGTCGCTCGCACGCGATGTCGGTCCGCGCACGGCATCGCTGCGGGCGGGCCTCCTCGAAACTTATTCGCGACGGATGCACGACGCCTTCTTCGGCACCCTGTCGCGCTGGACCGGAGAGCGCGGCGTCGGCTTCACGGGCCACGAACTCCTGACCCATGTCGGCGGCTGGACGTTGCATGGCGGCCTGAAAGGGTTCGATCCCCGCGCGATGCCGGGGGTCGACTATTTCGGCATCGACGCCTACCGCACGGAAACCGCGGCAGACGCCGCCGACTACGCGCCGCAACTCAGCGCCAGGCTCGGCGACAGCGTGGCGCGGGCGAACGGCCGCAAGCGCTGCACGGTCGAGCAATATTCGACCGGGCGCGACACCGGCATGCCGGCGTTGGCCGGCCAATGGGGACTGACGCCGGAGCGTTTCCGGGCGCAGGCGATCCGGCACATCCTGACCGGCGCCCGCCGCATCGTGCTTCACGCGGTGAACGTCACCGACGGCTTCGACGACGACGACCGCCTCCTCGCCAATCCGCGCTTCGATTTTCCTCCGGCCTTCAATTTCGAGCCCTGGTGGGAGGACTGCCCGGCGATCTTCGCCGAGCTCGCCCGGCTCTCGGCCTTCCTGGAGGAGGGCGAACCACTCCGACCCGTGGCGCTGCTCTATCCGCTGGACACCATCCGCGCAGAAGGCCCGGCGCATCCTTGCGGCGAGGTGTTTGGGCGCTGGGCGCAGGCGCTCGCGAATGCGGGGATCGGCTACGACATCGTCGACGAAGCGACGCTTGCCGCCGCCCTCGAACCGGAGCGCCGCTACGAGACGCTGATCCTGCCGGCCGTCACATCGCTCGCGTCGTCGGCGGCCATCAAATCGATGTCCGGCTTCGCGAAGCGGGGCGGCCGCATCCTCGCCTCCGGCCGGACCTGCGCGCGGGCGGGACGGGATGCCGTGGCCGAACCATCGGAGCCCGCTTCCTGGCTCGCCTCGGATCGGGAGGGCCTCATCCGCTACCCCGACAGCTCGGTGGAGGCGATCACCGCCTGCATCGCCGCCTTGCCGCGCGTCCGGCCGGAGGTCCGCTTCGAAGACGGGGATACGACGCGGTGCTCGGTCGCCCTCTGCGGCGACGCCTGGCGGATCGCAATCTTCAACGATGCGGCGACGCTCCGTCATGTGTTCGTGGAAACCGGCGTTGCGTCTTTCGAAGTTTCCATCTGGGCGCCGGATGCGGCAGAGGGTCTCGCGGCGGTCGAGCCGGCGATCGACGGCACCGGGTTCTCGCTTCCCATCGGCGCTCAGCGCGCATTCTGCCTCACGATCCGCGAGGGCGTGCGCCACGAAAAGGGGCGAAAAACACCGACGAGCCCCGTGACGGTTCCCGCGGAGCTTGTCTCACTCGTTCTCGCCGATGGATGGACGCTCCAGATCGCCGGCGGCGATCCGGTGCCGATTATGGTCGATCGAGGCTGGGAACAGCAGGGCTTCTCAGGCTTTTCGGGCACCGGTCTTTATCGGAGGAGCGTCCTGCTGCCGCAAACGGCGAGGCCTCTGGCTTGGCGCCTCTCTCTTCCCAAGGTGCATGAAACAGCGGATCTACGCGTCGACGGCGTTCCGCTCGGCCGCCACATCGCGGGCGACGCTTCGTTCGCCCTGCCGCTCGACTTGGGCTCGGAATTCGAGATCGAATTGCGGGTCCGGAATACGGCGGCCAACCGCTATTATTCCGACACAGCCTTCGGAGGCCCTGCCTCCTTCCCCTCCGGCCTCGCCGCCCCGCCACGCCTGATCGCCTCGACGCCTGATGCGCGCAGTCATGGACGGCGCCGTTAGGACGATTGCATCCCAGTTTCCGCTCTCGGAAAACATGGTCGATGACCGCAACACGGTGGTTGCCGACACGGCATAGCAGTTCGACGGGGCGCTTCGGATTTCCGCTGATCTGCGACCTCGTCCTCTCGCCTCCGGCCGCGTCGGAATGAGAAGCCGCGCGGGAGTGCCCTCGAGCCTTTGCGCTGGAGCGACGACCAGTTGCGATCCACGCTGCACCGCGTGCGTATGCCCCATGCCGACGAGTATCTCGGCCCTCGCTATTCGCTGCCGTTCTTATGCCATGCCATCAGGGACGCGTTGATCATGGCGCATTACTACCTTCAGCAGCGTATCGCGGGATTGGCTGACGCTCGCCGGCGGCTTCGGTCTCGCCCTGCCGCGTCCGCTCGGCCGGATGGGCGGTGTCGGGGCGCCGCTGAAGCTCGGCATACGCCCGGAAAAACTGCGGCTTGCCGCGCCGGAGGCGGCCATCGTCGCCGGCACGGTCGCGGCGGTCGAGTATATGGGAGAGAACGCCCATATCCATGTCGCGACGCCGGCCAGCGAAACGCTGGTGCTGAAGGTCGACCGCCTCGGCTCGCTCGCGCCCGGCCAGCCGGTGCATCTCGGCTTCGATCCTGCCGATGCCCGGATCTTTGCGGCCGAGACGGGCCTGCGTCTCGCCGCCTGAGGCGGGCGGGCGCCGGCGTGACGGAGCCCGTCCGTTCAGCGTGCCGAAAGACTTGCGAAGAAGCGCTCGAAGATCGGGTCGAAGGCGTCCGCCCGGTCCCAGAAGGGCGCATGACCGGAATGATCGATCGCGATCGTGCGGCCTTCCCATAGATTGGCATAGGGCCGGCTCGCGACATGCGCGAGATCGACGAAAGGCTCGTCCTTTCCGTTCACGACCGCCAAGGGCAGGCCGGACGTCGCGACGATCGCCTCCTGGTCGTCGCCGGTTCCCGCCACGAAGGCCTCGAACATCATGCGCCGGGCGCGCCCGTCGGTGCGCGCGACGACATCGAGCAGGAAAGGCTCGAAGGGCTCGCCGCAGGTATGGCGGGCATAGGTCTCGACATCCTCCGGCGTGAAGACCTCCTGGCCGGCGAGGCCCATATGCGGGCTCGGGATGAAGCCCTGCCCGACCGTCGCCGTGTTTACCGGCGGCGTGCCGGTGATCATCAGGCCGAGCAGGCCGGGATAGCGCGAGATCATCTCCAGGCCGATATGGCCGCCGAGCGACCAGCCGAAGACGCCCGCCCGCTCGATCCCGAGCAGGGAGAGAAGCTCCACCATCGCTTCGGCATAGCCCTCCATGCGGTAGGTCCGCTCCGGCGCCATGGCATCCGCCGAATCGCCATGACCCGGAAGGTCCGGGGCGATGAGCCGGAAACGCCGGCCGAGCGGTCCTTTCAGCTGGTTGCGGAAGATCGCGCCGGACGATGAATTGCCATGGATCATCAGCACCGGCAGGCCGTCCGACTCCGTGTCGCGCAGAGCGATCGCCCCGTGGCTCGTGTCCACCATCCGAGTTTGGCCCATTCCGCTTGTCCCTCATCGTGCTTCGAAACCTGCCGATCCGGCAGGCGTGCTTATGAAATAATCTTTTCAGATCGTATGCAATGAGGTTAGCTTGTCGATATGCCGACGAAGCGCGGCGCCGTTCAACGAGGAGAAGAGACCGCCATGCCAAGCTTCGTCAACCGCCTCCTCGCCACCACCGCGCTCCTCGCGGCCTTGGCGGCGCCGGCGGGCGCCGCCGTGGTGAAGATCGGCCTCCTTGCGCCGCTCACCGGCCCGGCAAGCGCCGACGGCCAGGAATTCCAGCGCGGCGCGCAGCTCGCCATCGACGAGATGAACAAGGCCGGCGGTCTGAACGGCAACACGTTCGAACTCGCCGTCGGCGACGTGAAGGATCAGTCGGCCGGCAACGTCACGAGCGCCGTCGAGCGTCTGCTCGGCGACCCCGCCGTGCATTTCATGCTGACGGGCTATGCGAGCCTCACCAATTTCGAGATCGACAACATGGCCGAGGCGGAGATGCCCTACATCCTCGCGGCCACGTCGCAGCAGACGCGCGACATCATCGCGCCCAAACCCGACGACTATGCCTGCTGCTGGTCCTGGACCCCGTCCTTCGACGCCTACAACACGGATGTTCCCGGTTTCGTCGAGACGCTGGCGGCGGAGGGCAAGGTCCAGCTGCCGACCAAGAAAGTGGCGATCGTCTCCTCCGACAACGCCTATTCGAAGACCATCTCCGAAGGCATGAAGAAGACCTTCGCCGAGAAGGGCTGGACTCTGACCGTGGACGAGCTCGTTCCTTTCGGCGAGGTGACCGACTGGCGCGCGATCCTGGCGAAGATCCGGGCCGACGTGCCCGATATCGTGATCAACACCGACTATCTGCCGGGCAATTCGGCCTCCTTCCTCAACCAGTTCCTGGAACAGCCGACGAAGAGCCTCGTCTTCCTCCAATATGCCCCGAGCGTGCCGGAATTCGTCCAGCTGACCGGCAAGAAGTCGGACGGGGTGATCTACAATCTGCTCGGCGGTCCTCTGACGACGCCGAAGAACCCGCGCGCGGCCGAGGTCGCCGAGAAGTTCAAGGCGGCCTACGGCGTCGAGAGCGGCACCTACGGCGTCGCGCTCTACGAGATCGTCAACGTCTATTTCGACGCGCTGAAGAAGGCCGGCGACCCGGCCGACCACGCGGCCGTGATGAAGGCGATCGCCGAGACCGACAAGCAGACCGTCGCCGGCCGCCTCAAGTTCGATCCGGCGACGCATCTCGCCATGCAGGGCGACGACTACATCCCCCTCACCTTCTTCCAGATCTTCGACGGACAGCGTCGGCTGATCTCGCCGCCCGCCTATGCGACGGACGCGTTCCAGCCCCAGCCCTGGACGAAATAGACGCGTGGCGCTGTTGGAGATCGAGGACGCCGCGAAGGCCTTCGGCTCACTGAAGGCCGTCGACGGCGTCACGCTTGCCGTCGAGGCGGGGCGGGTCCAGGGCATCGCCGGGCCGAACGGCAGCGGCAAGAGCACGCTGTTCAACCTCGTCACCGGCATTCCCTTCGGGCCAGATCGCGGGACGGTGCGGCTGGAGGGCCGGCCGATCGAGCGCCTGCCGGCGCATGAGATCGCGCAGGCCGGCATCGCCCGCACCTTTCAGCGCGAGACGAGCTTCGACGGTCTGACGGTCTTCGAGAACGCCCTTGTCGGCGCGACATTCGGCGGCCGGCGGAAGGCTTCGGCCCCGGCGCGCGAGGCAGCCGCGAACGCGCTCGGGCTCGTCGGCCTCGCGCCCGCGACCTTCCCGCGCCTGGCGGGCGAGCTCTCGGTCTTCGAACGCAAATGCCTGATGCTCGCGACGGCCTGCGCCATGAGGCCGAAGCTCCTTCTTCTGGACGAGCCGGCTTCCGGCCTGACGCGGCCCGAGATCGAGGCCTCGATCGGCCTCATCCAGGGTATCGCAGCCAGCGGCGTCACCATCGTCCTCATCGAGCACGTCCTCACCTTCCTCATGAGCCTTTCCGACCATCTCGTGATCCTGAACGGCGGGCGGGTGCTGGCGAGCGGCAGCCCGCGCAGCGTCATCGCCGATCCCAAGGTCGTCGAGGCCTATCTCGGCACGCGCAGGCCCGCGGCATGAGCGCCGCGCCGCTCGAGATCGAGGACCTCGTCGCCGGTTACGGGCGTGTCAGCGTTCTCAACGGCCTGTCGATGAAAGCCGGCCCTGACGGCAATGTCGGCCTGTTCGGCCCGAATGGTCACGGCAAGACGACGCTTCTGCGCACGGTGTCCGGCCTCGTGCGCCCGCGCGCCGGCCGCATCCGCTTCTTCGGCGAGGACATCACGCCGCTCTCGCCCCGGGCGATCGTGGAGCGTGGGCTGATCCATGTGCCGCAGGGCAACCGGCTCTTCCCCGATCTCTCCATCGCCGAATGCCTGGCGCTCGGCGCCTGGACGAAGCGCGCGCGGGCGGGCGAGAAGGAGAACCGCGAACGGGCGGCGGCGATCTTCCCGCGCCTTGCCGAGCGCTGGCGCCAGCCGGTGCGCACGCTCTCCGGCGGCGAGCGGCAGATGGTCTCGATCGCGACCGGCCTGATGGGGGCGCCGCGCCTTCTCCTCCTAGACGAGCCGACGCTCGGCCTCTCGCCGAAGCTCAAGGAGGAACTGGCGGCGGCGGTGCGCGCGATCTCGGAGGCCGGCGTGCCGCTGATCGTCGTGGACGAGGATGTCGAGCTGCTGCTCGGTCTCGCCAGCCATCTCTTCCTGATCAATCACGGCGCGGTCGGGGCGGAGATCCGGCCCGGCGAGACGATCGGCCATGACGCGATCATGGCCATGTATTTCGGGCATTAGGGGACGCCATGCAGCCGCTTGCGGAGATCGTATTCGGCGGGCTCTTCCAGGGTTCGCTCTATGCCATGATGGCGGTCGGCCTCGCCCTCGTCTGGACGACGATCGGGGTCTTCAACTTCGCCCATGGCGCGCTGATGATGCTGGGCGCCTATCTCGCCTGGGCGCTGACGGCGGCCGGGCCGCCGCTCGTCCTCGCGCTCCCGGGCGCGATCGTCCTGATGGGCGGGGCCGGCTGGCTGCTTCAGGCCGGCGTGGTGCGCCCGCTGATCGGGCGGCCGAACCTCGTCCTCGTCGTGGTGATCACGACGCTCGCGGCCGGATCGCTCGTCGAGAACGGCGTGCTCCAAGCCTTCGGGCCGCGATCCAAACAGCTGCCGCCGCTGATCGAGGGCGGCATGACGATCGGCCCGATCGGCGTCTCGCTGCATCAGCTCGCGATCATCGTCGCCACGCCGCTGATCCTCCTCGCCCTCTGGCTGTTCCTGACGCGCACGCGGCTCGGGCTCGCCTTGCGCGCGGTCGCGCAGAACGAGGACTCGGCGCGGCTGGTCGGCCTCAACGTCACGGCGCTCTACGGCCTCGCCTTCGCCCTTTCGGCGGGCCTTGCCGGGCTCGCGGGCATCTTCATCGGCGGCTATCGCTTCATGTCGCCGGCCATGGGTGGCGATCCGCTCCTGAAGGCGCTCATCGTCGTCGTCTTCGGCGGCATCTCCTCGATTTCCGGGCCGATCTTCGCGGCCTATCTGATCGGCTTCCTCGAAGCCTTCTCCAACTACGCCTTCGGCCTCTACTGGACGCCGGCCATCCTCTTCGCCGTCTTGATCGCAACCCTCATGGTGCGCCCCGAAGGGCTCTTCGCGCCGCGCATCGGAAGGTTCGCATGAGCGCCCTCGGTCTCGTCTCGCCTCCGGCGTCGGCCACGTCGCTGCCGCGCGCGCCCGGACGATTTCCCGCCCATCTCGAAGCGCTGGCCTTCGCCGCCGGCTTCGCGCTCCTGGCCCTCCTGCCGCTCGTCGTCGGCGGATCCTACGGACGGCATGTCCTGATCATGGCGTTCATCTATGCCGTCGTCGCCTCGAACTGGGATCTGAGCCTCGGCTATGGCGGCATCTTCAACTTCGCCCATCTCGCGCTCTTCGGCATCGGCGTCTATGCCTATGCCCTCCTGACCAAGCTCGCCGGGATCGAGCCCTGGGCGGCGCTGGCCCTGTCGGGGGTCCTGTCGACACTCGCCGCCGTGCTCGTGACGGTGCCCATCCTGCGGCTGAAGGGCATCTTCATCATTCTCGTCACCTTCGGCTTCGCTCAGCTCGCGATGCAGGTGATCCTCAGCCAGTCGGACCTCACCGGCGGCACGCAAGGCATCGTGCGCATCCCCTCGCTGACGCTCGGCGATCACAACATGATCCGCGACAACAAATTCGCCTATTTCTATCTGGCGCTCGGGCTCCTTGCCGCCTCGACGGCGGTCTTGCGCCTCGTCGTGCGCTCGCGCTTCGGCGCGGCGATCGTCGCGCTGCGCGACAACGAGGACTATGCCGTGGCGCGCGGCCTCTCCGTCGCGCGGCTGCGCCTCGTCACGATGGCCTCGAGCGCCTTCTTCACCGGCGCGGCCGGTGCCTTCTACGCCGCCTATCAGCGCAACGCCTCGATCGACGTCTTCGGCATGAGCCTGTCGACCGTGATCCTGTCGATGGTGCTGCTCGGCGGCACCGGAACGATCTACGGCGCAATCCTCGCCTCGTTCCTGCTGACGCTGTTTTCGGAAGCGATGGCGGATTTCGGCGCATGGCGGCCGATGATCGTCGCCCTTCTCATCATCGGCGTGATGCTGGCCTATCCGGCGGGCCTCGCCGGCCTCGTCAAGGCGGCGGCCGGGCGCGCCGGCCGCCTGATGCGACCTACCTGACCCCGCACCAGTCGAGAACGCTGGCAGCGATCACCTTCGCCGTCTCCCGGAGCGAAGCGATGTCGACATATTCGTCGTCCCCGTGGAAGCCGTCTCCGGAGGGTCCGAAGATGACGCCGTCGACGCCGGCTCCCGCATAATGCGCGGCGTCGCAGACGGCGACGAAGCCCCGGATCTCCGGCGCCTTGCCGAAGGCGGACTTCCGCTTGACCAGCGAGGCGACGAGCGGATGGTCAGGCGGGGTGTCGAGCGGCGGGAAATGCAACCCGCCGAGCTCCCACTGGATCGTCGGCGGATGGGCGCGCAGCCAGGCATCCGTCTGCGCGAAATGGTGCACGAAGGCCTCGAAGTCGCGCCGATACTCGGCGGAGGTCTCGTCGGGCAGGAACTTCATGTCGAGATCGAGAACCGCGATGTCGGGGATGATCGCCGGATTGGTCATCACCAGCGGCAGCCCGTCCTCGCCGAGGCCCGCGCCGGCGCGCATCACGCCGACATTGATCGTGTTCATGCCGGGGGGCAGCAGCGGATGCGAGCGAGCCCGCGTGCGACCGGCTTCGTAATGGCGCAAGGCCTCGATGAAGCGGGACGCGAGTTCGATCGCGTTGGTGCCGGGGTCGAGCCGGCCCGGCGTCGCCGCCTGCGGATAAATCTCGTTGTAGCGCCAGGCAGAATGGGCGGCGCGGCCGCGGATCGTGACGCGCGCCCATTCCAGCCCGCCCTCGGCCGGCAGGACGTCGCCCCAGGTCGGCTCGGCGACGAGCACGGCCTTGGCGAGATGCCCCTCGCGCACGGCCGCCATCGCGCCGAAACCGCCGGCTTCCTCGTCCACCACGGCATGGATGGCGAGGCGGCCATCGAGTTCGACGCCCGCCTTGCGGATGGCGCGGGCCGCGGCGACGCAGGCGGCAAGTCCCCCCTTCATGTCGATCGAACCGCGACCATAGAGACGCCCGTCCCGGATCTCGCCGCCGAAGGGATCGACGGTCCAGCGCTTACGTTCGCCGACCGGCACCACGTCGACATGGCCGCAGAGGATGAGGCTGCGCTCCTCCGAGCCCGGCCGGTCCGCGATGAGGTTCGGCCGGCCGGGCAGCGCCTCGGACAGCCGCGTCGAGAAGGTCTCGGCGTCGAGCACGCGCGCCAGATGCGCCTGCAGCTCCGCCTCGCGATTGATGGCGGGATCGGCCTGGAACTTCGGATTGACGGTCGGGATGCGGACGAGTTCGGCGGTCAGGCCGGTGACGAAATCCGGCTCCCGGTCGATCTCGGCGATGACGGCGGCCAGGATCTCGGGGGATGCTTCAGGCGCGGACATGGGACACCTCGTCGGTGGTCAGGGGAAGGGTGAGGGCGTGGGCCAGACGCTCCGCCCAGCGCGCGATCGCGTCGGGCGAGCCGAGAAGATCGTTGCGCACCTCCACGAGAACGGCCGGATAGCCGCGATCCGTGCCGTGGACGGGAATGGCGTAGTCCTCGTCGCGATCGATCCGGTAGGGCTCGTTCTCGCCGATCTCGAGGTCTGGTTCGGCCCGCAGGGCGTCGAGGACGGTACGGCCATAGGCTTCGGGCGGCTCGAACAGGACGCCCGCATGCCAAGGCCGCGATCGCCCGAGAAAGACGGGCGTGAAGGAATGGATCGCGGCGAGCCGCGTTCTGCGCCCGGCGGCGTCGCGCGCGTCGAGAAAGCGGGCGAGCCGATCGTGGAACGGCGCGAAGACGAGACGGCGGCGGCGCTCCCGCTCCTCGGCGTCAAGGTCGCGATTGCCGGGAATCTCGGTCGCCTCCGACAGGACGGGCATCGAGGACGGCACGCCGAAGGGACGGTTGAGATCGACGAGGAGGCGCGACAGCGTGCCGAAGAAGGCCGGTGCGTCCAGGCGCCGCGACAGGGCTTCCGTCAGCGCGCCGGCGCCAATGTCGTAGGCGATGTGGCGCTCGAACTCCGCCGCCGGCAGGCCGAGCGTGCCGTAGCCGGGCGGCAGGCGGTTGCCGGCATGTTCGCAGACGAGCACGATGTCGCTGGAGCCGCCTTCGTTCAGGCTCTCCACCGGCGCGATCGCGTCTCCGGCGCCCGGTGCCGCCATCAGTAGAGCATCCGATAGGTCTCGCAGACGGCGGCCTGATCGAGCCCGGCGACGGCGGCGCGTTCCGCGTGGCGGACGGCAAGGAAGCTCGCCAGGAGATCGGGCGAGAACCAGCCGCGCGCCACCTCGTCCGCTTCCAGCGCGGCGAGCGCGGCGGCGCAGCTCTCCGGCAGGCGGGCGAGCCCCTTCTCCGCGCGCTCGGCCTCGCTCATCTCGGCGGGATCGCCGGCGACGACGGGCGGGGCCGGAAGGCCCGCCCGCAGCCCTTCCAGCCCCGCCCGCACGAGGGCGCCGAGCGCGAGATAGGGGTTGGCGAGCGCATCGGCCGCCCGGTACTCGACATTGAACTGGCCGGCGGGGTCCCGGCCGCCGAAGGAAACGGTCGGGCAGATGCGCAGCGTCGCTTCCCGGTCGCGCTCGCCGAGCCAGGTATAGGACGCGCTCCAGTTATGCGGCTTCAGCCGGTAGTAGGACGGCTCGGCCGGCGCGGTGACGGCGGTCAGCGCCGGCAGATGGGCGAGGATTCCGGCGAAGAAGGCACCGCCCCGGGCCGACAGGCGGCCGGGTCCCGCCGGATCGAAGCCGGCGGGCCGGCCCTCCGCATCGACGAGGCTTATATGGATGTGGACGCCGTTGCCGACGCCGTCCAGCCCCGGCTTCGGCGTGAAGCTCGCGCGGCGGCCGAGGTTGCGGGCAAGCTCGCGCACCATCTCGCGCAGGACCACGGCCCGGTCCGCCGCCGCGAGCCCGTCCGCCGGGGCGAGCACCGCCTCGAACTGATTGGCGCCATATTCGGCGAAGGCGAGTTCGGGTTCGACGCCCGCCTCCTCCAAGCCGGCAAGGAGACGCGGCACGAAGGGATCGGCCTCGCGCAGGGCCGCGAAGGAGAAGGCGTGGTTCGCCGCGCCGGACTGCGCGCCGTCGAGCTGGAACTCGTGCTCGAAGGCGGCGAGGAGCGACAACCCGGTCTCGGCCTTCAGGAGGGCCAGCGCCTCGCGCAGGAACTGCCTTGGGCAGCAGTCCCAGGGCTTGCCGTCGAGAGTGACGATATCGCCCATCACGAGGTCGAAGCGCGTCGGGCTCGACGTCTTATCGGTCGCATAGCGTGCGGCGAGATCGGGTAGGATGCGCAGATCGCCGATCGAGCCGAAGGGATTGGGATCGGCGATCGTGTTGAAGGCGGTGAGACAGAGATTGGCCGGCACCCAGCCGATGCCGGTGCCGCCCCCGCGCGCCAGCCGCGCCTCGGAAACCGGACGGCCGCGCGTGATCGCGGCGAGATCGGTGGTGACGAGCGTCGCCAGACCCGGCACGTCGCTCATGCCGCGACCTCGTCCGCCAGGCGGTGGAACCGTTTCTCGACCTCGTCGGTGCCGGCGAGCCAGCAATAGCCGCCGAAGGCCTTCAACGCGTGCGCATGCCGCTCCGGCGAGGGCGCGGCGCAGGCATCGGCGACGCAGGTGACAAGATAGCCGCGGTCCGCCCCGTCGCGCACCGCCATGTCGACGCACTGGTCGGTGAGGACGCCCGCAACGACCAGGTGGCGGATGCCGAGATTCTTCAGAAGGTAGTCGAGATTGGTCGAGTTGAAGACCCCGGAGGAGGTCTTCGGCAGGAGGATCTCGTCTCCGACCGGCGCGAGTTCGGCCACCGGCAGGGCTTCCGGCGCGTCCGGGCCGAGATGGATCGGTGTCAGCTTGTGGTCGAGCGAGCGATCGCGCCCGTCGCGGGTGAGGCTGCGGATGATCGTGTGCAGCACTTCGACGCCGGAGGCACGGGCCGCGTCGAGCAGGCGCCGCGCGTTCGGCACAGCGCGCTCGCGCGTTTCGCGGTAGAAGTAATGGTCCGGTCCCCAGTCGGCATGGTCCGGGTCCAGGCCCGGCTCCAGCCAGACCCGCTGCATGTCGACGAGAAGCAGCGCCGTCGCGCCTTTCGCGAAGGGTGCGTCGCGTCGCGTCGCCTCAAATGCCATCGTCCCGTTCCATTCTTTCGTTCTGCGGGCCGGCGCCGATCGTCACCCCGTTCTCGGTGCGCACGCGCTCCAGCGCCTCCATGCGCCGCCGCTCCTGACCCTTGGTATGGCCGAGGGCCTGGGCGACCAGCGCCTCCATCTGGGCGACCGCCGGCGCCAATGTGTCGAAGGGCGAGCCTGCCTCCCCTTCGGCGATCAGCGTCACCTCCGCGACCTCGGCGATCGGCGAGCGCCAGGGATCGGTGAAGAGGATTACCGGCACGCCCCGGCCGGCCGCCTGCCGGGCGAAGGCGACGACGTCCGACTGATAGCGGCGATAGTCGAAGACGATCAGAAGGTCGCGCCGCCCGAGATCGACGAGCCGGTCGAATTCGTCGCCCGTCAGCCGCCCGAGATCGACGACGCGGGGGCGAAGCTGCACGAGATAGCTCGCCAGCATGCCGGCGACATTGCGGCTGAAGCGCCCGCCGAGCACGAAGACTTCGCCCTTCGCCTCGAAGAGCAGCCGGCAGGCGCGGTCATAAAGCTGGATCGGCACCAGGCTTTCCGTCCGCTCCAGCGCGGCTCCGACGGAGCGCAGATAGCGTGTGACGCCGCTGTCGCCGCTCAGGCTGTCGCGCTTCGCCTCCATCATTAGCAGGGGCGACTGGAGGCGCGCTTCCACCTCCGCCAGAAGCCGTGCCTGAAAGGCCGAAAACCCGTCGAAGCCGAGCTTGGCGACGAGACGGACGACGGTCGGGTCGCTCACCCCCGCGCGGCGGGCGAGGCTGGTCGCGGTGCCGAGCCCGGCGACGGGATAGTCGGCGAGCACCGCCTGCACGACCTTCTCCTCCGACGGCGTGAAGCGCAGGTCCGAGTGCGTCAGCAGATCGCGGAGCGATGACGGAGCGGCCGGGTCCGCCGCCTGTCCCTCGTGAAGCGGGCTTTTCATTCTCGCATCCATACAGCCGATCTGTCGAATTTCAAACAATCAGCGATGCATGATGCAGGCCTCATGTTTCGTCGCGGCTTCCGGCGTTCAGCCGACCTGGAATTCGGGATCGACCGGCACCTGAAGAGCGGTGACGAGAGCATTCGTCTGCGAAGCCATCGCCAGCACGGCCAGGAACTCGCCGTGCTGGCCGTCCGTCAGGCCTTTGGCCCTCGCGGCGGCGGTGTGGGAATGGACGCAATAGGGGCAGGAATTGATCGTGGAAACGGCGATATAGACGAGCTCCTTGGTCAGGGGATCGAGTTCGCCGGGCGCAATCATCACCGCCTTCAGCGAGGCCCAGGTCCGCTCCAGCACCTCGGGCTGGCCGGCCAGCGCCCGCCAGAAATTATTGACGAAATTCGAGTTCCGCGTCGCGCGGATGTCGTCGAACACGGCCTTCACGCGCGGCGAGGCCTCCACCTCGGCATCGGTCCAGAGCTTGGCGGTCGCCATCGGCGTCTTCCCTTCATCGTCTCAATGGACGGAGGCATACATGATCCGCTCCTCGCTCGCCTCCTGCGGCGAGAACTCCTCGACGACGCGTCCCTGCCGGGCGACGAGGATGCGGTCGGAGAGGGTCATGATCTCCGGCAGGTAGGAGGAGATCACGACGACGGCGAGCCCGTCATCGGCGAGCTTCTCGATCAGCGCGTGGATCTCGGCGATGGCCGCGACGTCGACGCCGCGCGTCGGCTCGTCGAAGATCACGAGGCGCGGCCGCTGCACCAAGCCCTTGCCGATCACCACCTTCTGCTGATTGCCGCCGGACAGTTCCACCACCCGCGCATCGGCGTTAATGGAGCGGATGGCGAGGCGCTTGCCCCAGTCCTCGGCGAGCGCCGCCATCTCGGCGCGGCTGACGAAGGTCGAGCGTTTCAGGCCCGCCGCCATCAGGCCGGAATAGAGGTTCTCGGCGATCGACATGGTCTCGAAGAAGCCTTCGAGCTTCCGGTCCTCGGTGACGTAGACGATGCCGTCGCGCATGGCCGGACGCGGCGTCGAATAGCGCACGGGCCGCCCGTCGAACTCGATCTCGCCGCCGCGCAGGAAATCGCGCTTTAGGACGCCCGCGACGATCTTCGCCGTTTCCGTGCGGCCGGAGCCGACGAGGCCGAAGATGCCCGTCACCTGTCCCTCAAAGACGGAGAAGGACGTGTTCTTCACCATCGCGCCCATGGACACGTCCTGGACGGAGAGGATCTTGCGGCCGGGCGGGCGCACATGCCCGTCAGGCCCGCGCTTGGCACCGGTATTCTCCGCCCCGCCTTTTTCGGACAGGGTGCGGCCGACCATGGCCTGCACGATCGACTGGCGGGTGAAGCCGGCGGTCGGCCCGGTCATGACCGTCTCGCCGTCGCGCATCACGGTGATGCGGTCGGAGAGGTGCAGCGCCTCCTCCAGCGCGTGGCTGATGAAGACGACCGCGACGCCGCGTGTCTTCAGCCGGCGGACGAGCGCGAAGAAATGCCGCTTCTCCTCCGGTGTCAGTGTCGCGGTCGGCTCATCGAAGATGATGACGCGCGCCTTCAGGCGCACGGCGCGGGCGATCTCCACCATCTGGCGCTTGGCGGCGCCGAGCGTCGCGACCGTGGCGGAAGGATCGACGGTGAAGTTCAAGGATTGCAGAAACTGCTGCGCGGCGATGGTGACGCCGCGCAGGCGGTTCAGGAAGCGCTCGTCGCCGAGATAGAGGTTCTGCGCGACCGTCATGGACGGCACGAGGCTCGTTTCCTGGAAGACCATGGCGATGCCCCGGCGCAGCGCGTCGGCCGGGCCGGCGAAGCGCACCGGCTCGCCGCTGATCAGCATCTCGCCCGAACTCGGCTCGACCACGCCCGCCAGCATCTTCGTCAGCGTCGACTTGCCCGCCCCGTTCTCGCCGAGCAGCGCATGGACCTCGCCCTCGCGAAGATCGAAATCCACGTCCTTCACGGCGGCATTGCCGCGATAGCTCTTCGATATGCGGCGCATCTCGACGAGGGCGCTCATGGCGCGTCTCCCACAGGCCCGAGATCGAGGACGGCGTCGCCGCCCTTGGCGGCGGCGACGAGCCGCCCGCCGGCCTCCACCGCCGCTGTGACGCCGTGGCGCGTGCCGTCGGCGCGGCTGTGGAGGCTCGCCACCGGCTGGAGATCGGATCCGAGCCGTGCGACGAGGCCGTAGGAGCGGCTCGGCGCCCAGGGCTTCTTCACGCCCATGGTGACGACGCCGCCGCTCTGCAGCGGTTCGAGAAAGCTCGCGCCCGAGCGCAGCGCCGGCACGATCCAGTGGCGGCGATCGATGCTGGCCAGCATGTCGTCGCGATAGGCGGGCTCGGTGAGGACGAGCTCCACCAGCCGGTTGCGCGGGGCGAAGAGCGCGAGCCAGGCGCCGCCGCCCGCCGCCGGCGCGAGCCGGCCGGGATAGCCGGGCAGGCGCTCCAGCACCGGCCGCGCCGCCGCCCCGCCCGTCGCGGGCAGGCGCAGAAGGCGATGCCGCCAGGCCTCCGAGACGATCAGGCTCCCGTCGCGATCGAGAAGCAGGCCGGCGGGCCAGGCGAGGCCCTCGGCGAGACGGGACGGCGCGCCGCCGGAAAGCTCCACCCGCCAGACCGAGCCCCCGGCGCGCCCTTCCATGAGATCGACCGCCCAGTCGCCGGGCCCGTGCCGGCGCGAGCCCTCGGCGACGAAGATCACGCCCGGGGCCCCGGCGACGATCGCGGTCGGGCAACGCCAAGCCTCCTCGCCGAGCGCGGAGAGATGCCAGCCGTGACGAGGCCCGCCCTCGCAGCGGATCGTGCCATCGGCGAGCCCCGCGACGAAGCCGCCCTCGGGCAGCGCGGCGAGCGCGGTCACGGGCGCGGCGAACCGCGCGACCGGCACCGGCGCGCCACCGCCGAGCGCGACCACCTCCGGTCCCGAGGCGACGAGGAGCGTGCCCTCCGCCGTGACGGCGAGGCTGTCGGGCTCCTTCAGTTCGGCGAGGAGCGCCGCCTCGTCCAGCGCCCGGTTCGGCTTGAAGGCGCCGTCGAGCGGCGGGATCGTGACGGTGCGGCCGCGAAAGAGATCGAGAACCCGGTCGAGCGCCCTCATGCCGCGCCCTTCCAGTAGGAGGCCATGCCGGTCCAGGCCGGGTCGGCGCCCGGCAGCTTCAGCCGTCCGATCCGGTTGTTGAGGATGCCGCCGATATAGAGATAGCCCTTGTGCTCGCGCATCGAGGTGACCATCGGGTGGCTCTGGCCGGTGAGATCGGCCAGCGTGTCGACGATCCGCCCGCTCTCGTCGAACTTCACGACGCCGCCGGTGTTGATGTTCGGGAAGAGCCAGTCGTCCGGCGGCAGGCGGCGCGTCATGCGCTTGCGGAAGGCGGGATGGCGCAGCGACAGGTCGAAGCTCGGCGTGCGCAGGCCGAGCCAGGCCATCCAATAGGTGCCGTCCGAGGCGCGGTTGATATTGTCGGGATAGCCCGGCATGTCGCGGATGACGCATTCGAGCCGGCCCGCCTTCGGCCCCTCCAGCCAGTAGCGATGGATGGAGCAGGCCCAGGATTCGGCGATGAGGATCGAGCGCCCGTCATGGGCGAGGCAGACGCCATTGGCATAGCGCAGGCCCTTCAGCACCGTGCGGGTGCGCCCCGACCTCGGATCGTAGACGAGGAGGCGGCCGGTCGGGCGGCTTTCCACCGAATCCAGCGCCCAGTCATGCGCGTCGTAGCGCGTGGTGGAATCGGTGAACCAGATCCGCCCGTCCGGCCCGATGTCGCAGTCGTTCGGATCGCGCAACCGCGCGTCGTCGACGACCGAGAGGAGCGAGCGCTTCGTCTCGGTGGAAAGCTGCGTCACCGTGCGGTCGGGCGCGATGGAATAAAGGCCCATCGCCCCGACGCAGGTCTTGATCGAGCCGTCCCTGTCCATGGCGAGGCCGAGCGGGAAGCCGCCGATATGGGCGAAGACCTCCTGCCGCGTATAGTCGGGCGCCAGCCAGCGCAGGATCTCGCCATGGCGCGTGCCGGCATAGAGATTGTCCTCGGCGTCGAGAATGACGTCTTCCGGTCCCTCCACCGTGCCGAGCGCGATGGCCTCGGCGCCGGCCAGCCGGTCGTCCAGCGCATAGGGCGTGCCGGAGCCCGGCTCGGCCGAGGGCGCGGCGCCCATGCGGTGGTGGACGGGCGCCACATAGACCTCCGCCAACACCTTGTGGCGGTTCTTCAGCCAGCGGATGTCGAGCACGACGGCAAGGCCCAGCATCAGGCCGAGGATCATCTGGTTGGAGCCGGTGCCGAAGCCGAGACGGATGAGGCCGTTCACCGTGACCAGCACGGCGACCGCCCCGATCAGGCCCTTGGCGATCGAGCCGCGCCCGCCGCCGAGGCTGTTGCCGCCGACGACGGCGGCGGTGATCGCCATCAGCTCCAGCCCCGCCCCCGTGCCCGGCCCGACGCCGGACAGGCGCGCGGCGAGGAGGAAGCCGGCGAGCCCGCAGCAGAAGCCGGAAAAGACATAGGTGAGGAAGACCGTGCGGCGCAAATGGATGCCGGCATTGTAGGCCGAGCGGCGCGAGCCGCCGACCGCCGAGATGTGCCAGCCGATGCGCGAGCGGCTGATCATCACATGGGCGAGCGCCGCGAAGAGGGCGGCGAAGAGCGCGCTGACGGGCAGGCCGGCGAAGGAGCCGGTGCCGATCCAGTCGAAGCCGTCGTTCATCACGGACGACATCTGCATGGACCGGCCATGGGCGACGATCAGGATGTCGAAGAGCGAGCGGCCGATGATCAGCGTCACCAGCGTCGTCAGGAAGGCGCGCAGGCGCAGGTATCCGACGAGAAAGCCGTTCACCGCGCCGAAGGCCGT
Source organism: Aureimonas endophytica (assembly GCF_014642635.1). Taxonomy (GTDB): domain Bacteria; phylum Pseudomonadota; class Alphaproteobacteria; order Rhizobiales; family Rhizobiaceae; genus Plantimonas; species Plantimonas endophytica. The sequence continues at coordinate 341,601 of NZ_BMIQ01000003.1, read as the reverse complement.
GCCGACGGCGAGCGAGGCGAGGCAGGCCGCCCAGGCCGGCGCCTCCCCGACATAGATCGTCATGACGGAGGCGAAGACGGAGAGCGCGTAGATCGAGCCGACGGACAGATCGATGCCGCCGCCGAGCATGACGACGGTCAGTCCGACGACGACGATCAGAAACTCGCCGAGCTGGCGCACCGTGTCGAGAAGGCTGCCCGGCGAGAAGAAGCCGTTGATGGCGCTGCCGAAGACGGCGAGCACCACGAGGAGGAAGAGAAAGGGGACGAGGTTGTCGGTCCAGCGCTTGGTCAAGACCTCGCCGATCAGATGATCGGGCACGGCATTGTAGCGAAGGCGCGACAGGGCCTCGGGAACTCGCATCGATCGGAAACTCGCGGCGGGAGGAGCCATGCGGACAGAGCCGAGGCCGGCGGAGCGCGCCCCGCCGGCCTCGGACGGAAGAAGCGCCCTTACTTGGCGGCGGCCTGCTCGGCCTGGATGTCCTTGAGGCTCCAGCAGCTGTCCGGCTTGAGGTCCGCCTTCGTCGTCGCCTTTTCCAGCGTATAGACCCAGGTCTTGGCGGCGCCCGGCTTCACGCCGCTCTGAAGCATGTATTTCAGCGTCGCGACGACGTCGCGCGACTGGTTCTTCACCTCCGTCATGACGACCGCGCCATAGGTGCCGTCCTCGATCGCCTTGCAGGAGGCCGCCTCGCCGCCGCCGGTGGTGACGAGGAAGACCTTGCCGAAGAGCCCGGCGTCGCGGATCGCCGCCGCAGTGCCCGTCGCCGTGCCGTCCCAGAAGTCGATCACGCCGCAGACATCCGGATTCTGCTGGAGGAGCGTCGTCGCGACGCTGCGGGCCGTGTTCGTGTCCCAGTTGGAATCGGGCTGGCCGACGACCTTGAAGTCGGGATGATCCTTCAGAACGCTTTGGATGCCGGCATATTGGTCGAGGCTGGAGGAATTCACCTGATCGCCCTGGATGAGGCCGATCTTCTTCGTGGATTTCGCGCCGCAGCCCTTCACGACGGCCTCCGCCTCCAGCTGGCCGAGCCGGTACCAGTCGGAGCCGAAGAAGGCGTCGGTCGGGTAGTTCGTGCGGTTGTCGATCTGGAAGACGTAGATGCCGGCCTCCTGCGCCCGCTTGAACAAGCGCGTATAGGACTGGAGGTCGGGGGCGTGGACGATCATCACGTCCGGCTTCTCGGCCGAGGAGATGAGGTCGGTGATCGCCTGCGCGCCCGCGGCGATGTCCCAGTTCGGGTCGCGCGTCTCGAAGGTGCCGCCGAAGGCCTTCACCTCGCTGCCGATGTAATGCGCCCAGCCCTGCGCGAGATCGAAGCCCATGGCCATCGGCACGAGGACGACGCGCTTGCCATCGAGCGCGGACTTGTAGGCCGCGGGGCCGGGATCGCCGGTTTCCTGCGCCGGGGCGGCGGCCGCGAGGCAAAGGGCGGCGCAGGTGCCGAGCACGAAGGTCAGAAGCTTTTTCACGTCCGTCTCCCATCGTCGCGGGCTTCGCCCGGACAGTCGTCTTCGAAGGGTTCAGATGTCGCCCTGCTGGCCCGTCTGTTCGTCGCGCGGGTTCAGCCGGCTGTCGAGGATCAGGGCGAGCAGCAGGATCGAGGCCTTGATGAGGTTCTGGTAGATGTTCGGCAGGTTGAGGATGGTCATGCCGTTCAGCATGATGCCGATCAGCAGCGCGCCGACCACGACATTCTTCATGCCGCCCTTGCCGCCGGACAGGCTGATGCCGCCGATCACGACGACGAGGATCACGTCGTAGAGAAGCGTCGAGTTGACGACGCGCGTGTTGATGCTCTGCAGCCCGGCGGCGGTGACGAGCCCGGCCGACCAGGCGAGCAGCGCGCTGACGACATATTGCCCGACGATCATCGGGCGGAGCGGGATGCCCATGGTGCGGGCCGTCTCGACATTGTCGCCGATAAGATAGACATAGCGCCCGTAGCGCGTGAAGCGCAGCACGAGCGCCGCCACGAAGGCGAGCGCGGCGAAGATCACCACCTCGATGGGAAGGCCGGCCAGCCGGATCTGTCCGAGCTCCAGAAGAAAGCTCGCGTCGCGCGGCACGGCGACGGCGTCCTGCCCGATCAGCTGCGAGCGCACCACGCCGAAGACGAAGCTCGCCGAGGCGAGCGTCGCGAAGACCGGCGGCACGTCGGCATAGGCGATGAGGAAGCCGTTGGCCGCGCCGACGAGGATGACCCCTGCAAGGACGACGAGCGTCGCGCTCAGCGCCCCAAGGCCGGAATTCATCAGTTCGAGCTGCCAGGCGGTGCCCATCGCCATCACGGCCACCATCGACAGGTCGATGCCGCGCCCGATGACGACGATGCCCATGCCGACGACGAGAATGCCGAGGATGGCGATCGAGCGCAGAATTCCGACGAGATTGTTCGGGGCGAGAAAGCCGTTCAGCGTGACGCTGAACGCGACGAAGAGCACGACCGCGAAGGCGAGAACGATGCGTTCCTGCGTGAACCAACCGCGATGGCGCAAGGCTTTCATTCCGTTCGACCTCACGAGAGCGGATCGAGCCTCCACGGTGTTCCGCGATGCTCCTGGTCGTCGGGTGCCGACATGGCCACCGCGACTCCGCCTTCCCATGACGAAGCAAAAAGCCGGGCGTCGTCAAGCGATCTGTCAATGAATCGACATAATTCTCGGGATGCGCTCGCCTTGGTCGATCGCCTTCAATTCCTCGGGGGTTGGGTGCGCGACCGAAGAACGGTGACCTCGTCGATCGGAACGAAGGACCAATTGTCCTGCGTCAGTTCGATCATCGCCTGCTGGAGCGCGCGTTCCATCGCGGCGATGGCGTCCAGCGCGATGGTGTCGAGTTCGGTCGGTTCGGCATGAGTGCCCATGATGGCGTTCGTCCTTCGATGGCATCGGGAGGCGGCGCGCCCCGGGGGATCGCGGGGCGCGCCAACCGGTCACTCGGTCGTAGTCGACGACGTCGTCGTGGTGTCGCTCGGCGCGCCATACTGTCCGGGCTCGCCATATTCGCCGGGCTTGCCATACTGACCCGGCGCGCCGTACTGGCCCGGGGCGCCGTACTGACCCGGCTCCCCGTATTCGCCGGGAGCGCCGTCGGCGGATTGCGAGGCTTCGCCGTCCGTCGCCGTCATCGTCGCGGCCGTCCCGGTCGCCGTCGTTCCGCTCGGCCGCGTCGTCGCCGCCTCGTGGGACGTGTCGAACTGGAGATCCGCGCCGAGCGAGCCGGGCGAGCCCTCGGTGCGGGTTCCGCCCTGACCGCCGTTGCCGTTCGAGCCGGAGGACGGGGCCGCGACGCCTCCGGCATCCGGGCGGGCGGCGTTCGCCGCGTTTCCGGTGCTCGGCGCCCCGGCGTTCCCGCTCGTGCCGGTCTCGGCCATGCCGCCGTTCCGGCCGGTGGAGCCGCTCGCCGACGAGGCGCCGTTCGAGCCGCCGCCATGGCTGCCGGCGCCGCCGCCGTCATGGCTCCCGCCATCATGGCTGCCGCCGGCACCGCCCCCGCCGGGACCCTGGGCATTCGCCGCCACCGCGCTCGCCATCAGGAGACCGGCGGCCAATGTCGTGAGAAGCTTCTGCTTCGTCATGGATCGTTCCTTTCTCTCATCGAGCGTGTTCGGCCCGATGACGAGGGGTCTATCCAATCGCGGCTGACAGGCCCGTGAGGCCGATGTCAGCGATTTATCAGCTTCGTCCGCATAAGGAGAACGCGTGAGAAGCCTCGTTCCCCTCAAGGTCGTTTTCTGTGTCGCGGTCCTACTGCTGCCGCTGACGGGGATCGCACAGGCGCAGTCGCCCGGCGGGGGCGGGGGAGCGAGCGGTGGGGGTCCCGGCGGAGATCCGGGCGGCGGCCAGGGCGGCGGTTCCAGCGGTCCGGGCACGGGAGCCTCGGCACCCGGCCGCGACTCGGCTGGGGGGCAAGCGCCGTCCGGGCCCGATAGCGGCGCGCCGGCGGCCTCGCCGAGCCCCTCGCCCTCCGCCGATATCGGACGCTATGTGCGGGGACCCGAAGGCGCGCTCGAAGCCGTCCAGGCGAACGAGGCGCTGCCGCTCGACCAGATCGTTACCGCCGCCCGCCACCTGACCGAAGGCGAGATCATCGATGCCAGGCTCGAACTCGTCGACAAGATGCTCGAATACGAGCTGAAGGTGCTGGAGGCGAATGGCGACGTGCGCCGCTATTCCTTCGATGCCCGCACCGGGCAGCTGATGGGAGTGCGCTGACATGCGGATCCTGATCGCCGAGGACGACCGGCGGATCGCGGCGGCGCTCGGGCTGGCCCTGTCGGCGGCCGGCTTCGTGCCGGAATATGCCACGGACGGCGAGGATGCCTGGTTTCGCGGCGACACGGAGCCGTTCGACGCGATCATCCTCGATCTCGGTCTGCCGGTGCTGGACGGGCTGACGATCCTCAAGCGCTGGCGCCGCGCGAACCGCCGCGCCCCCGTCCTCATCCTCACCGCGCGCGGCCAATGGGACGAGCGCGTCGAGGGGATCGAGGCGGGCGCCGACGATTATGTGGTGAAGCCCTTCCGCATGGAGGAAGTGGTGGCGAGGATGCGCGCGATCGTCCGCCGCGCCGCCGGCTTCGCCTCCTCGCAGATCGAGATCGGCGATCTCCTCTTGGACACCCGGACCATGCAGGTGATGCGCGACGGCTTGCCGGTGGCGCTGACGCCCCAGGAATACCGGCTTCTGGTCTTCATGGCGCATCAGCGCGGCCGCGTCGTGTCGCAGATCGAGATCACCGAGCACCTCTATGCCCAGGACTTCGAGCGGGCTTCGAACGCCGTCGAGGTGCTGATCGGACGATTGCGCAAGCGGCTGGGCGCCAACATCATCGTCACGCGTCGCGGCTTCGGCTACATGCTTGGAGGCAGCGAGGCTTGAGGTTCCGCTCGCTTCGCTTCCGGCTGGTGCTCGGCGCCGCCGTCTGGATCGCGGCGGCGCTGGTCCTCGCGGGCGCCGCCATCGCCTATCTTTTCACCGACAGCCTCGAACGCAACGTCCGGGCCGACATTTCGGCGACGATGTCCCGCCTCGTCGCGCTGATCGATCCCGACGCGCCCGCCGGCGCCCCCGTCCTGACGGGTGCCCTGCCGGATGCGCGCTACGAGACGCCGGCGAGCGGCATCTATTGGCAGGTGACGGATCTGGGCAGCGGCGCGAGGACGCGATCCCGCTCGCTCTGGGACCATGTTCTCGCAACGGGGCCGGAGGACGAGGGTCGGCGTTTCGCGACGGTGGACGGTCCGCTCGGGCAGTCGCTCCTGTCCCTGTCGCTCCTCGCCCGCTTCCCGGCCGCGAACGGCGAGCGGCGCTACGAGGTCGTCGTGGCGCAGGACCGCGCGAGCCTCGACGGGGCGATCCGCCGCTTCGGCTTCGAGCTCGCGGTCGCCCTCCTCCTTCTCGGCCTCGTGCTCGCCCTGGCGGCCCTCCTACAGGTGCAGCTCGGGCTCGCGCCGCTCCGCCGGCTCCGCCAGGACGTGGAGGCGATCCGCAAGGGGGCGGCCGTCTCGGTCGGCGCCGCCTATCCGTCCGAAGTCCTGCCGCTGGTCGGCGAAGTCAACGAACTGCTCGTCTCCCAAGGCAAGTCGATGGAATTCGCGCGGGCGCGCGCCGCCGATCTGGCGCATGGCCTGAAGACGCCGCTCGCCGTCCTCGGAACGCTGGAATACGAACTTGGCGAGAAGGGCGAAGACGCGATCGCGGCGCAGATCGCCGAACTGACGCGCGAGATGAGCGAGCGCATCGACTACCAGATGCGCCTTGCCCGGCTGCGCCAGCGGACGCGCCTGCATTCCTTCACCGCGCCGCTCAGCCGGATCGTGTGCCGCGCGGTCGCCGTGCTGCAACGGACGCAGCAGGGTGAGCGGTGCGAGTGGCGGGTCGATGTCGCCGAGGCGCTCGACGTCGACATGGACGCCGACGACCTCGTCGAGCTCGTCGGCGTGATCCTGGAGAACGCCGCGCAATGGGCCCGCTCGCGGATCTCGATCGAGGCGCGGGTCGATGGCATGACGGTCGAGCTGCGGATCGAGGACGACGGGCCGGGCATCGCGCCGGACGACCTCGCGTCGATCGGCGAGCGCGGCCGCCGGCTGGACGAGACGATGCCGGGCACCGGTCTCAGTCTAGCGATCGCCCGGGAGATCGTCACGCTGAACCAGGGGACGATCACCTTCGGACAGGCCGAGCCGGGCGGTCTGGCGGTCGCGATCCGCTTGCCGAAGGCACCCTGAACGCGGACTCCTCGCGATCGACACTCCGACGGGGGCGGTGCGCTGCCTTCAGCCGTCCGTCAGCGGCCGCATGGCACGGCGGAAATAGGCGAGGCCCGAGGGCGCGTCGCTCCAGCGCATCGCCGCGATCTCGCAGAAGAGCACGTCATGCGTGCCGATGGATCGGCGGTCGGCGATCCAACCGTCGAAGCTGACGGCCGCCTCATCGAGCACCGGCGCGCCGGTGAGGAGCGTGGTCCAGCCTCCCCCAGCGAAGCGCTCGGCCATCGGCGTCCGGCCGCCGAACAGCGCGGCCAGCTCGCCCTGACCGGCGGAGAGGGTGTTGACGCAGAGCCGCTCGGCCGTCTCGAACATCGGAAACACCGACGCCGCGCGATTGAGGCAGACGAGAAGGGTCGGCGGCGTATCGGTGACGCTGCAGATCGCCGTCGCGGTGAAACCGAAGCATCCCTCCGCCGTCCGTGTCGTGACGATGCTAACGGCGGCGGCGAGGCGCGACATGCCCTCGCGGAACTGCGACGGGTCGACGGGCGATCTCGGATCGGCGACCGCCGAAACGGCCGTGCTCATCATGCCCGCGCCCTCGGTCCGGCGGGAAGGCGGGCCAGACTGTGTTCCACCGCGACGCGGACGGAATCGAGCACGGGCAGACCGAGCTCGCGCGACAGGGTGGGCGCGATGGAGGCTCCGGCGAGATTGGTGCAGAGGATCAGCACAGCCTCAACGCCGGCTGCCGCGACCTCGCGCGTCATCGCGGCCAGCCGTTCCGGCGCGATGGCGGCATAGTCGGTGTTCACCGTGAGGTCGAGCCGCCGGGCGGCGCCCACCTCGATCCCGATCCCGGCATAGTTCTCGACGATACTGGCTTCGAGCGCCCCGACATAGGGCGTCACCAGACCGATGCGGCGGGCGCCAAGCCGGGCAAGCTCGGCATTGATCGCGACGACGGCCGTGGTCGTGGCGATCCCCGTCGCCGCCTCGATCGCTTCGATCACCGCCCGGTCGCGGTCGAAGCCGAGCCAGCTCGCGGCCGTGCCGTTCCAGAGGATGAGATCGACCTCGGCATCGGCGAGAAGTTCGGCCGCTTCGACCATGCCCGAAAGGTCGAACTGGCGCCGCGAGGCGGCGTCGGCCGAGATCTCCCGCACGCGAAGGCGGGAGACATGGGTCGTCACCGACCCGTCCGGGGGCAGAAGCTTCTGCGTCTCGGGTTCCAGCACCGTGTTGGAGGAGGGTGCGAGCATGCCGAGACGAAAGGGGCGCGTCCTCGCCATGGCCCGGCTCACACGATGGAGCGGCGGGAGGCGATGCCGCCATCCACGGTCATGATCGTGCCGCTCGTATAGCCCGAGCGGAACGAGGCGAGGAACACGATGAGATCGGTGATCTCGTGGACATGCGCGGGCCGGCCGAGCGGATAGGTCTTGGCGAGTTCGCCGAACCGGGCCTCGTCGCCATAGAGATCGACCGCGCGTTTCTTGAGCATGTTGTAGATGCGGTCGGTGTCGACGGGACCGGGATTGACGCCGACGACGCGGATCCCGTCGTCGAGGCTGGAGCCGCCGAGCGCCCGCGTGAAAGCCATCAGGCTGGCATTGCCGACGGCGCCGGCGATGTAGCGCGGGTCGGAGATTTCGCCGCCATTGCCGATATTGTTGATGATGACGCCGCCGCCCGCCGCCTTCATGCGCGGATAGTAGAGGCGGCAGAGATTGATGTAGCCGTAGACCTTCAACTCCCAGCCGGCCCGCCATTTCGCCTCGTCCACGTCGAACAGCGAGCCGGAGGGGATGACGCCGGCATTGTTGACGAGAATGTCGATGTCGCCGGCCATCTCGCAGAGCCTCTCGGCCGCGCCGGTCTCTGTCAGGTCGCAGGGTACGAGGCGGATCTCGGAGGCCGGATGGCTCGCCGCGATCTCGGCCCGCAGCGCTTCCAGCTTGTCGATGCTGCGCGCGGTGAGGATCAAGTGGCAGCCTTCCTCGGCGAAGGCGCGGGCCAGACCCGCGCCGATGCCCTGCGAGGCGCCGGTGATGAGCACGGTCTTGCCGCCGAGGCGAAGATCCATGGAAGTCTCCTGTCAGAAAGGGAAAGAAAGCGGGGCGCCCCGGAGGGCGCCGGGATCGGAGATCAGGACGCGGCAAGACGCGCCGGCCAGACGCCGCGCGCCGGGCGGTCGAGGCCGAGATGGTCGCGCAGCGTCGCGCCCTCGTAGGCCGCGCGGAACAGGCCGCGTTCCTGCAGGATCGGCACGACGAGATCCACGAAGTCGGAAAAGCCCTCGTGGAAGAAGGGGGGCATGACGTTGAATCCGTCCGCCGCGCCGCTCTCGAACCAGTGCTGGAGCGTGTCGGCCACCTGCTCGGCCGAGCCGCAAAGCACCCAATGGCCGCGCGCCGCGCCCATGAGATTATAGACGTCGCGCAGGCTGAGGCCTTCGCGACGTGCCTTGGCGAGCATGACGCCGGCGAAGGAATGATAGCTGTCCGGCAGGGCGATGTCGGGCACGGGACCATCGAGATCGTAGACGCTCATATCCGTGCCGAAGCGATCGGAAAGAAGCTGGAGGGCGTTGCTGTCGGACAGGAAGCCTTGCAGCGCGGCGAGCCTGTCAAAGGCCTCGCGTTCCGTGCGTCCGACGACGGGCATGACGCCGGGCAGCATGGTCACGTCCTCTGCACGCCGGCCGAAGGCGGGGAGCTGCGCCTTGAACGCGGCATATTGCGCCTGCGCCTCGCCGAGATCCTGCACGACGGAGAAGACGACATCGGCCGTGCGCGCGGCGAGCCGCTGGCCGGGGGCCGAGCCGCCGGCCTGGAGGATGACCGGCTGGCCCTGCGGCGCGCGCGAGATGTTGAGCGGCCCCTTCACCTGGAAGAAGGCGCCGTCGTGATCGAGGGAGCGGACCTTGGCCGGATCGATATAGAGGCCGCTCGCCGCGTCCGCGACGAGGGCATCGTCGTCCCAGCAGTCCCAGAGCCCGCGCACGACCGAGACGAATTCCTCCGCGATGGCGTAGCGCTGGCTATGGTCGGGATGGTCGCGCCCGAAATTGGCGGCGGAGACGGCGTTGGCCGTCGTCACCGCGTTCCAGGCGGCGCGGCCCGCGCTGATATGGTCGAGCGAAGCAAAGGCGCGCGCCACGCTGAACGGGTCGCCATAGGTGGTGGAGGCCGTGGCGCCGAGTCCGATCCGGCTCGTCGACATGGCGAGCGCCGAAAGCATGGTCAGCGGTTCCAGCCGCGAGGTGTAGGAGGGATGGGCGGCCGGATCGGCATAGAGATTGTCGCCCATGAAGATCAGGTCGAACAGACCGCGCTCGGCCGTGGCGCCGATCTCACGGATCGCGGCCATGTCCTCGAAGCTCGTCACCGCGCCCGGCTGGCGCCAGCCGGCGACATGGCTGCCGGTGCCGAGGATGAAAAGGCCGAGATGCATCTGCCGAGGGCGCGGGGCGCTCATCAGGCGGTCTCCAGAAACGAGAAGCCCATGGTGCGGGCGTGATAGTGGAGCCCGCCATCCTGGACGATCAGGAAGGCGGCCCGCGCCGAGCCGTCATTGTGATGCGAATGCGGATCGCCCGCCGGGGTCACGAGCGTGGCGAAGCGCGACCAGTCGCAACGCTGGCCCGCGACGCGCGAATAGGCCGCCTCCCCTTGCAGGATCAGCGTGATCGCCGCCGAATTGTGCCGATGGGCGCGCTGCTGCTCGCCGGTGGGAACGGTGTTGAGCGACAGCGTCAGGCTCGGCAGGATGTTGCGGCTGCCCTCCTGGCGCTCGGTCGAGAAGATCAGCGCGATGCCGGAGGTCGTCTCGTTCCGGCTGGCCTCGGTCACGCGGGCGAGCTGCCGCTCGATCTCGGCGGCGGGATAGTGGACGGGGGGCGGAAGCTGGGCCGGATCGGGCCGGGCGGCGTCGAAGGCGAGAAGCGGCTCGTTCGTCACCAGCCAGAGAACCGCCCCCTCGGGCCCGGCGGAAAGCGCCGCGGGGCCGCCCGGCGCCAGCATCACGTCGCCTTGCGCGAAGGCGAGGCTTTCGCCGGCGAGCCGCGCCTCGCCCGAACCGGCCATCACGTACCAGATCACACCTGTGGCGGCGAAGTCGGCGTCCAGCCGCTCGCCGGGGCGGATCGCGGCATAGCGCGCCAGCATGAGGGGCGTCGTCGCGGGAAAGGCGCTGGCGATCGCGCCGGCCTGGTCGCAGGCGAGAAAGCCCGTCGCCTCCAGCGCCAGGGCGCGATCCGCCTCGTCGGCGAAGATCCGCGCCGGCACGGGCGGCAGCTTGAGATTGAAGGCATTGCCGGAATTGAAGAAGCGGGCGCGGCCCTCGGCCGGGCTCGTCGGCGCGGAAGGATGCTGCACCGGCATGTCGGCCATGTCGGCCGGCGCTGTACGGATCGGATCGGCGGCTTGGCTCATGATCTCTCCTTCCCGGCGGAGGGGCGTTGTCGTCAAAGGGCGGGGCGGCGCTCGTGCCAGTCGGTGACGCGCTGATAGGCGGCGCCGGCCCCGCACAGGACATCCTCGGCAAATGGCCGGGCGACGAGCTGGCAGCCGATCGGGATCCCCTCCCCGCTCGCGCCGCAGGGCAGCGTGATCGTCGGATAGCCGCAGACGTCGAAGGGGGCGGTGAACGGACCGATGGCGAGGATCGCCTCCGGGTCTTCGCCGAGCGAGGCCATATGGGCGAGCGACGGGCCGGCGACCGGCAGGCCTGGCACGAGAAGGAGGTCGATGCCGGCGAAGACGGTGGCGACACGGCCGTTGAACTCGCGCCTGTCCTGCAGCGCCTCGGCGAGATCGGCCGCCGAGAAGGCGGCGCCCCGATCGAGAAGCGCCGAGAGACGCGGACCGTATTCGGCGCGCCGGCTCGGATAGGTCGCGCGATGGGCCAGCGCCGCCTCGACCGCGCATTGCACCGCCCAGCCGCGCAGGATCGCGTCGGGATCGGGGAATGACACCTCGACGATCGTCGCGCCGAGCCGCGCGAGCGTGTCCAGCACCGCCTCGATCGAGGCGAGAACCGCGTCGTCGGCGCGCGAGCGCAGATAGCGCCAGTCGATGCCGATGGTCAGACCCGCGACGCGCGCCTCGCGTGCCGCTGCCGCATAGTCCGGCACCGGCACCGGCGCGCTGGTCGGATCGGCCGGATCCGCGCCCGCAATGGCGGAAAGGAGCGCCGCGGCGTCTGCGACGCTCCTCGCCATCGGGCCGACATGGTCGAGGGATTCGGCCAGCGGAAAGACGCCGTGGCGGCTGACTCGCCCCCAGGTCGGCTTGATGCCGACGAGACCGCAGCAGGAGGACGGGAGGCGGATCGAGCCGCCGGTGTCGGTGCCGAGCGTGCCATAGGCGAGACCGGCGGTGACGGCGACGCCCGAGCCGCTGGAGGAGGTTCCCGTCCAGTGCGCCGCGCCGAACGGATTGACCGGCGGAACGACACTCGGATGATGATCGGCATAGACGCCCTCGGTCAGCGTCAGCTTGCCGAGCAGGATCGCGCCGGCGGCCCGCAGCCGCGCCGTCGCCGTGGATTCGTGAGGGGCCTCGAAATCGGCGTGGACCGGACTGCCGAAGCGGGTCGGCATGTCCTCGGTATAGAAGACGTCCTTCACCGCGAGCGGAACGCCGTGGAGCGGCCCGCGCCACCCGCCCGATCGGATCTCGGCTTCCGCGCGCCTCGCGGCGGCGAGCGCGCCCTCAGCGGCCACATGGGCATAGGCATGGAGCCGACCGTCATGGCGGCCGATGCGGTCGAGCATCGTCTCGACGAGCCGCACCGGCGAAACGGCGCCGGAGGACAGGGCGTCGGCGAGGCCAGTGAAGGAAGAGAAGGCGAGATTGTCCGACATGCTGCGCGGCCTTCCGAAAATCCCCGTCATGCGTTCCGTTATACATGACACGGATTCCTGCATATTCAATGCCCAAATGTTAGGCTTGAGTGCATATTAATCAGACGGAATTGGCGGGTTAAAACGTGGTTTCGGCGAAATCGGTGGAGAGATGAGACGATCACCTCCTACAAAAACCTTCCATACTCTCGGCTTTCTGCATCCGCAGCTGGCTTGGCACGTATATTGCAAGGCCGTTCTCGCATACGAACGAGAGGCTCCCATGATGATGAAGCATGTGAAGACGGGAATGGCCGCGGCCTTCTCCCTCGCCATCGCCGCCTTGGCGACCGCTCCGTCCGCCCTTGCCGCGGAACCGGTCTCCGTGCGCCTGAAATGGGTGGCTCAGGCGCAGTTCGCCGGTCTCTACGTCGCGAAGGCCAAGGGCTTCTACGCGGAAGGCGGACTCGACGTGACGATCAATCCGGGCGGCCCGAACCTCAACGCGGCGACGCTCGTCGCCTCCGGCAGCGACACGTTCGGCGTCGTCAGCGGCACGGAGGGCATGCTGAACGCGCGCGAGGGCGGCCTGCCCCTCGTCTGCATCGCCATGTCCCAGCAGATGACCCCCTATGCCTATGTCGCCTACGACGACAGCGGCATCCAGTCGGTGAATGACTTCAAGGGCAAGTCGGTCGCCACCTGGTTTACCGGCACCCAGTACACGCTTTTCTCGGTCCTCGCGCATGAGGGCATCGCGCAGTCGGACGTGCAGATCGTCTCGCAGCCCTTTTCCATGCAGCCCTTCATCGACAAGCAGTTTCAGGTCGCGACCGTCACGCTCTACAACGAGCTGAACACGCTGCGCGAGCAGGGCATCGAGAACATCAAGCTCTTCCGCCCGGACGATTCCGGCGTCACCACCCAGCAGGACGCGATCGTCACGTCCGAGAAGGTCATCAAGGAGAAGCCCGAAGTCGTTCAGGCCTTCCTGAACGCCACGCTCAAGGGCTGGAAATACGCCTTCGAGCATAAGGCCGAGGCGGTGGATATCGTTCTCGCGGCCGGGTCCGGCCTCGAGCGCCGGCACCAGGAGCTGATGCTGGACGAGATCGAGAAGCTGATGGTGGCGGGAATCGCCAAGGAGAAGGGCCTCGGCGCCATCGACATGGACTCGATCGAGAAGGTCCAGAAGAGCCTTGTCGAATTCAAGGGGCTGAAGGGTCCGGTCGACCTCAAGGCGACCTTCGATCCGAGCTTCTGGGAGAAGGTTCCCGCCGGCGACAAGACGCTCTGAGGTCGATGATGCACGCCCGGCTTCCTCACGGAGGCGCGCCCGCGACGCGCCTTGACACCCATCCGCCTCTGCCCCATCTCCAGCTCGTCAACGTGTGGAAGCGCTTCGGCGAGGCGTCCCGGCAGACGGTCGCCGTGTCGAAGGTCGATCTCTCGATCGAGCCGGGCGAGTTCGTCACCTTGATCGGCCCCTCGGGCTGCGGCAAGTCGACCCTCTTCAATATGATCGCGGGGCTCCTGCCCCCCGATCCCGACGGCTCCATTCTCCTGTCGGGCAAGCCGCAGCGGGATGGCGAGCTTCTCGGCAAGATCGCCTTCATGCCGCAGAAGGATCTCCTCTTTCCCTGGCGCACCGTGCTCGACAACGCCACGCTGGCGCTGGAAGTCGAGGGGGTGCCGCGCCGCCGGGCGCGCGAAAAGGCCATGGCGCTCTTTCCAGAATTCGGCCTGAAGGGCTTCGAAACGCACTATCCGCACCAGCTCTCCGGCGGCATGCGCCAGCGCGTGGCGTTGATGCGCACCTTCCTGTTCGAGCGCGACATGATCCTGCTCGACGAGCCCTTCGGCGCGCTCGACGCTCTGACGCGCGCCATGATGCAGCGCTGGCTCCTCGACATCTGGGCCCGCCACCGGCGCACGGTGCTGTTCATCACCCATGATATCGACGAGGCGATCTTCCTCGGCGACAAGGTGGTGGTGATGTCGGCGCGACCCGGCTCGATCAAGCTCGCCGAGCCGATCCACCTGCCGCGCCCGCGCGATCCGTCGGTCGTCACGACACCCGAATTCATCGAGATTAAGCGCCGGCTTCTCGCGAGCGTCGAGGAGGAGAGCCTCAAGACCTTCGGCGCGGCCGGCGAGACCGCGCCATGACGCTGCGCGGCGCCCTCACCTCCCCCTTCGCGACGCTCGCCGTCGTGGCGCTCGTCTGGCTCGCCGCCGTGCCGGCGCTCGGCATCGGCCCGCGCTACTTACCGCCGCTCGGCGCCGTCGCGGCCGAAGCCGCGCGCCTCTGGCCGGACCTGTCCGCCGGCTTCCTGCGCACGGCCTATGAGACCCTGCTCGGCTTTCTCGCGGGCGCCGTCCTCGGCATCGCCTGCGGCACGGCCTTCGCCACGGTCCGGCTGCTGGAGCGCTCGGTCTTCCCGCTCTTCGTGGCGCTTCAGAGCGTCCCCGTCATCGCCTTCGGCGCGATCGTGGTGATCTGGTTCGGCAACACGATCCTCTCCAAGGTCGTGATCGCCCTCTATCTCGCCTTCTTCCCCGTCGCGGTGAACACGCTGCGCGGCCTGTCCGGCGTCGATCCGCAGCGCGTTGCGCTGCTGCGCTCCTTCGGCGCCGGGAAATGGCGCCTGTTCCTGACCCTGGCCCTTCCCTCGGCCGCGCCCGTCATCATGACGGGGCTGAAGCTCGGCGTCTCGCTGAGCCTCGCGGGCGCCATCGTCGGCGAATGGTTCGGCGACACGGTGGGGCTCGGGGTGCTGCTGCTTCAGGCGCTCTATTTCGAGCAGGCGACCCGCGTCTGGGTGCTCATCGTCGCCTGCGGCCTGCTGGGCGCCCTGCTCTACGGCACCTTGTCCCTTCTCGAACGGAGATTCGTCTGGTGGCGCGCCGACTGACCCCCGCCCTTGCCGGCGCGCTCGGCCGCGCGCTTCCCGTCCTCGCGGCGCTCACGGCCCTGCTGCTCGTCTGGGAGATCGCGGCGCTCGTCTTCGCGATTCCGGCCTATGTCCTGCCGCGCCCCGGCGGCATTCTTTCGACCATGGTCGCCAAGGCCGACCTCCTGTCCGCCGCCGTCGGCGTGACGGCGCTCGAGGCGGTGGCGGGCTTTCTCCTCGGAGCCCTGATCGGCATCGCCCTTGCCCTCCTGATGGTGCTGATCCCGCCGCTGGAGACCCTGCTCGTGCCTCTCGTCATCGCCTTCAACTCGGTGCCGTCGGTCGCCTTCGTGCCGCTCGTCCTCCTCTGGTTCGGCCTCGGCATGGCGTCGAAGATCGCGCTTGCCGCCTTCGCGGTCGCCGTCGCGGTGCTTCTCAACACGCTGCAGGGACTGAAGCGGCCGGAGGCCGACGCGATCAACCTCCTGCGCTCCTTCGGCGCCTCGCGGGTCGGCATCCTCCTGCGCCTGCGCTGGCCGGCCGCCCTGCCGCTCACCGTCACGGGCCTGCGCGTCGGTCTGGCGCGCAGCACGATCGCGGTCATCGTGGCGGAGATGATGGGCGCCTATGCCGGCATCGGCCAGGTCATCTATCAGGCGACCGCGATGATGGATTCCCTCACGGTCTGGGCCGGCGTTCTCGTCGCCTCCCTGACGAGCCTCGTCCTCTATGGCCTGCTCGTCGCGCTCGACCGCAAACTCGTCTGGTGGAGATGAACAGGATGTCGACCGAAGATCCCGCCCTTCTCATCGGCGCGAGCGACGAGGCGGCGCTGCGCCTGCAACTCGCAGCCTGCTACCGGCTCGTCGCGCATTACGGGCTGGACGACCTGATCTACAACCACATCTCGATGCGCCTGCCCGGCCCGGACCACCACTTCCTGATCAATCCCTACGGGCTCCTCTTTTCCGAGATCACGCCCGACTGTTTCGTGAAGATCGACCTCGATGGTGCTCTGGTGGAGCCCTCGGACTTCACGGTCAACCGCGCCGGCTTCGTCATTCACAGCGCCATCCATGCCGGACGGGACGATGCGCTCTGCGTGCTTCACACGCATTCGGAGGCCGCGACCGCCGTCTCGGCGCTCGCCGAAGGCCTCCTGCCGATCAGCCAGTTCGCCATGCGCTACCAGGGCCATATGGGCTTCCACGGCTACGAGGGCGTCGCCATGGACATGGGGGAGCGCGAACGTCTGGTGGCCGATATCGGGCCGCACAACACCCTGGTCCTGCGCCATCACGGCGTGCTGACGGTGGGCCGAACCATCCAGGAGGCTTTCATCCTCATGTACTATTTCGAGAAGGCGGCGCGAGTGCAGCTGCTCGCCCAGGCCGCCGGCGCCGGCGGGGCGCGCGTCACCCTGCCGGACGCGGCCGTGACCGAGCTGACGGCGCGCCAGTTCAACGATCATCACGGCGATATCCGCGCGCCCGGCTCGCGCGAATGGCCGGCCTTCATCCGCCTGCTCGACCGGGTCGATCCCGCTTGGCGCGGCTGACAATTTCGGGTTGAAATCACGATTGCCGGCGCTTGCCGGGTCTCTAAACTGGAGACCCATGAAGGCGCCGCCTTTTTGAGACGGACGGACGGATGAGCATCATGACAGGGCACGCCCCGGCGCTGGCCGCCGAGGACGTGCGCCCTCGCCCTCTTTCGGGCGGCACCTTATCGGAGGAGTTGCGCGTCGCGCTGGAAGAGATGATCGTCTCGGGTGCGCTCCAGCCCGGCGAGCGCCTGGACGAGGCGGAACTCGCCGCGCGCTTCAAGGTCTCGCGCACGCCCGTCCGCGAGGCGGTGAAGGCCCTTGTCGCGACCGGGCTTCTGGAAGTGCGCCCCCGGCAGGGCGTCACGGTGGCGACGATCTCAATCCCCGTCCTTCTCGAAATGTTCCAGATGATGGCGGCGCTGGAAGGCCTCTGCGCCAAGCTCGCCGCCCGCCGGGCGACGATCGCGGAGCGCCGCGCGCTGCGCGAGATCCACGAGCGGTTGATTCAGTCCCTGTCGAACAACGATCCCGATCGCTTCTACGCCGTGAATCTCGAATTTCACGAGCTGCTCTACGACGCGGCCCATGCGCAGTTCATCGCCTCGCAGACCCGTAATCTACGGCGGCGCGTCGCCGCCTATCGCCGCTCCGTCACCCATCAGCCCGGCCGCATGGCGGCGACGATCGGCGAACATGACCGTATTCTGGACGCCATTGAGCGGGCGGACGCGGAAGCGGCTTTCAAGGCGGCGCTCGACCATGTCAACCTTCTGGGCGACGACATGGCCGACTTCATCGCCGGCCTGCCGCAGGCGGTGGGCGATTAGGCGCTACGCAGGGCGATCCGCGTCAGGAGCCCCGCCAACATGGCATTGAAGCGCTCGGGCGCTTCCATCATCGGGAAATGGCCGGCCGTCTCGATGGCGTGCAGTTCGAGGTTCGGCAGGACGAGATCGTCCTGCGGCGAGGCCAGCCAAGCCGAATTGATCGCATAGGCCGGCACCGCGAGCCTCGGCCAGCGCGGCCGGATGTCGTAGGCCAGGAGCGAGCGGAGAAGAGCGAGCGCCTGGCGCCGGTCGGCGCGCAGCATGGAGTCCGCGATCTCGCTCGCCAGTTCCGGAGAAACGCCGGGAGCGACGATCCTCGCGAGCATCCGCCGGATCTCGCCTTCGAAATCCCCCTCGAAAGCGGCGAGGCGGCGCGCGATTTCCGCTTCGCCGTGACCGCCATAGAAGCGCCGGTCGGTGAAGCTGTCGACGCCGATCAGAGCCGAGCACCGCCCTTCGAGGCGAAGCGCCGCCTCCAGGGCGACGGGACCGCCGAGGGAATGCCCGGCCAGCACGACCGGCCCCGCGATATGTCTTCGGACATGGTCCGCCACATGCCGGGCGCAGGACGCGATGGACGGCGCCGCGTCGCGCGGCTCGCAAGCCCCTGCCTCCGGCACGAGCGCGACCGCCACCGGCCGCCACTTCGCCAGGGCCGCCATCTGGAAGCGCCATCCGAGCGGCTCCCCGCACCAGCCATGAACCAAAACGAGCGTCGGCACGTCCGGCGATTCCCTCGACATCCGTCGCCCATCATGGCGCGTTTCATCGGCGGGCGCCGCATATCCTTGGCGACGAGGCCACAGGAAAAGGCGGATGTCGAGCATGGCCCAGGGCGAGCCGATCCGATGCCGCCGACGATCATCGATCCTGGACAGGCGATGGAGACGAGAGCCTACGGCCTCGCGCGTCCCCTTTCGGCGATGATGCGGTCGGCGACACGCCAGGCATTGGCCATGATGGTCAGCGTCGGATTGGCGCCGGTGCCAGTCGGGAAGGGCGAGCCGTCCACGGCGTAGAGATTCTCGACCTCGTGGGCGCGGCACCAGCGGTCGAGGACGGAGCTGTCCGGATCGTCGCCCATGCGCGCGGTGCCGTGCTGGTGCGAGCAGTTGCCGGTAATGCGGTCGGCATAGACCTTGGTGATCGAGCTCGCGCCGCTCGCCTCCAGGATGTCGCCGCCGCGATCGATCAGATAGCGCCCCTGCGCGAGGTCGTTCTCGTGCGGCTTCAGCGTGACGCGCGCGACGGGCAGGCCCCAGGCATCCGTCACCTTATCGTCGAGATCGATGCGGTTGTCGTGCTGGGGCATGTCGTGCAGCACCATCGCGATGGCGAGGCTGTGGCTGAACTGCTCGCGGTCGACGCGCTTGGCCTCCGCGCCCCAGGAGGGCGCGCCGGGCAGGCGCCAGTTGATCGGCAGCGGGATGCCGACGCCGGCGACCGCGATATGTCCGCCGGAGACGAAGCCACGGCTTTCGTCATGTTCGTAATGCTCGAAGGTCGAGGCGCTGACATAGCCGCCTCCGGCCCAGGCATAGACGGGATCGGCATAGGTGCCGACGGCGGCCGAATATTCGTGGAAAGTGACGTTGCGCCCGACGAGGTCGGAGCCGTTGGCGAGCCCGTTCGGGAAGCGCCCGGATTTCGAGAGCAGCATCAGCCGCGCCGTCTCCACCGCGCCGCAGGCGAGGATGAAGAGATCGGCCTCCTGCTCGAAGAGTTCTCCCGCCGCGTCCTCGTAGACGGCAGCACGGATCTTCCCCGCCCCGTCGAGCACAAGTTCGCGCACATAGGAATCGGCGCGCAGCTCGTAATTGCCCGTCGCCACCGCGTCCGGCACGAAGACGTTGAGGGCGGAGGAGCGGGTGCCCGTCGGATCGCCATGCTGCTGCGCGAAGGCGCTGACGACGGTGGCCCTGCGTCCGTTGAAGGGCCGCGACAGGGCCGCCTGCGGCGTCGGGAAGGAATTCCAGCCGAGCGCCGCGCAGCCCTCGTGGAATTTCTGCGCGTAGCGCGACATCGGCATCGGCGGGCAGGGATAGCTGCCGGAGCGCGGCCCTTCGAAACGGTTGGCGCCGGCCTCGCCCGAAACGCCGAAGGCCCATTCGACCTTCTGGTAATAGGGTTCCAGCTCGTCATAGGTGATGGGCCAGTCGGCGAGCGAGGCGCCCTTGAGATCGCCGGCGACCGTGCGCATGCGGAAATCGTTCGGCGTGAAGCGCGGCAGCCAGCCCTGCCAGTGCACCGTGCCGCCGCCCACCATCTGCGGCACGGGGCAGAAGAGGTCGACACGCGCATCGTCCTCCGCCGTTTCGCGCCAGGTGCGGGGATTGAGGAGCGGGTCGGGCCAGAGATTGTAGCGGTTGATATTGGCGAGCTCGTCGCCGCCGAAGCTTTCCTTCTTCCGCCACGGCCCCTTTTCGAGCGCGACGACCTTCACTCCCGCCTCGCACAGCACCTTCGCGGCGGCGGCGCCCGAGGCGCCGGCGCCGATGATCACGGCGTCGCAGCGCGCCGGCTTGCCGTTAGAGACCATCGTGGAACTCCCTGACCTTCTCGGCCTCGCCTTCGGCGAACCATTGCAGCGTCGTGTAGCGCCCCTCGTGTACGTCCTTCAGCGAGGCGGGTCCGGGAAAGCCGATGACCTGCCAGCCGACCTGACCCCGGTTTCCGCCGTAGATCGGGTCCGCGTAGAAGCCTTGGCGTGTATGGGCGACGAGGAGCGGAAAGAAATCGAGCTCGATCTCGGTCGAGGTCTGCTGCAGGGCGGGTTCGCCCAGCGGCCCGGCGAGGCCATCGGAGACCGTCAGGGTCGTCGGCTCGCCCGAGGCGCCGGACTCGACGGCCCGCAGGATCTCGTCCTGCTCGGCGGAGGACAGGTCCTTGAAGGGCGCGGCGAAGTGCTTGCGGGACCGGGCGTCGAGATCGCGGATGCCGTCGGCATATTTGCCGCGCATGATTTCGATCCGCCGCATCCAGGCTTCCGCCACGCGGCCTTCCAGCACCTCGAAGCCGGAGCCGTCGGGCTTGGCGAAGATGTGGTCGAGGCCGGAAAGGTAGCGCTCGACGAAGTCGATGCAGCCGGCCTCGCGCGCGCCGGGCGTGCCGTCGTCGGAGGGGATGATGCGGGCCATCGCGGCCTCGATCGTCGCGCGGCCATGCGCGTCGAAGAAGGTGTTGGTCATCGGTTCCGTCCCTGGAGAAGTCCCTGTTCGCGCATCGTCTTTCTCGAAAGGCGGGAAGCCGCCCCTTTTGTCGCGGTCGCTAGCGCCGCCGCGCCTGGCTGATGGCGACGGCGAGAATGATGATCGCGCCGCGCGCGATGAGCTGCTGGGAGAATTCGAGGCCCATCAGCACGAGGCCGTTGTTGATGAGGCCGATCATCAGGGCGCCCATGATCGAGCCGACCACGGTGCCGGCGCCGCCGAAGAGGCTGGTGCCGCCGAGAACGGCCGCCGCGATCACCGAAAGCTCGTCGCCCTCGCCGAACTGGAAGCGGCCGGAGCGCAGGCGCCCGGCATAGAGCATGCCGGCGAGCGAGGCCGCGAGCGCGGAGAAGAGCAGGACCTTGAACTTGACCGAGGCGGTGTCGATGCCGGAATAGCGCGCCGAGGTCTCGTTGCCGCCCGTCGCCAGCACCCGCCGTCCGAAGGTTGTGCGGCGCAGGACGACATGGCCGAGAATGCCCACGGCCACGACCCAGAGAAGGAGGCTCGGCACCGGCCCCAGATTGCCGGCGCCGAAGACGGCGGCATAGGGCTTGGAGAGGATCGGGATCGCGGCCGTGCCCGAGATCCACATCGCGACGCCGCGCGCGATGCCCATCATGGCGAGGGTCGTCAGGAAGGACGGGATGCCGACCATGGTCGTCAGCCAGCCGTTCACCACGCCGCAGGCGAAGCCCGTGCCGAGGCCGTAGAGAATGCCGCCCGGAATGCCGAACTGGTCGATGCCCATGGCCGTGGCGACGGAGGCGAGGCCCGCCACCGCGCCGACCGAGAGATCGATCTCCGCCGCGCCGAGCACGAAGGTCATCGAAACGGCGACGATCGCAATGATCGCCGTCTGGCGGATGATGTTGAGAAGATTGTTCGGATCGAGGAAGCCACGGTCGCCGAGCGTCGCGGCGAAGATCAGGAAGATGGCGACGAAGCCGATATAGATGATGGAGTCGCGCCAATTGGCGAGGAAGGCCGGCGTGCTGCGCGGCGAGGATGTCGTCGGGTCGCTCATCGGGCCCTCGTTGTCGGCGTTTCGGTACGGGCTTGCTGCATGAGGGTGTTGAGCGTCTGCTCGGCATGGCCGAGCGCCTCCGCCTCGGCGCGCCCGTCGCCGGGATCGAGCGCCGCGCGCTCGACGTCCCGCACGATCCGTCCGTCCGACATCACGAGGATGCGGTCGCAGGCGGCGAGCAGCTCCTGAAGTTCGGAGGAGAGGACGAGAATGGCCTTGCCGGCCTTGGCGAGCTGGCGGATCAGCGTGACGATCTCCGATTTCGAGCCGATGTCGATGCCGGCGGTCGGCTCGTCCAGGATGAGAATGTCCGGCTCCGTCGCCAGCCACTTGGCGATGACGACCTTCTGCGCATTGCCGCCGGACAGCGAGCGCACCGGCGCGCGCCGCCCGTCGGTCTTGATCCGCAGGCGCCCGATCGAGGCGTCGGCCAGCCCCGCCGCCTTCGCGCGGTCGACGAAGCCGCCCCGCGAGAGGGCGCCGAGATTGGGCAGGGCGATGTTGCTCTCAACGCTGTGGAAGGCGACGAAGCCCTGGCGCGCGCGGTCCTCCGGCACGAGGGCGATGCCGGCGGCGATCGCATCGGCGGGTTTTGCGATCGCGACCGCCCTGCCCTTCACCCGGATCTCGCCGGCCTGAAGCGGCGCGATGCCGGCAAGGATCCGGGCGAGCGACGAGCGCCCGCTGCCGAGGAGGCCGGCAATGCCGACCACCTCGCCGCGCCGAAGCGTCAGGTCGACGCCCGACGGCTTCTCGGCGCCGACAAGGCCGCGCGCTTCCAGAAGCGCCTCGCCGATCACCGCCGGCTCACGCACGACATCGGAGAAGCCGCGCGAACGGCGGCCGATGATATGGGCGATCAGACTGTCGAGCGTGAAATCCGCCATCCGGCCGGTGACGACATGGCGTCCGTCGCGCAGGACCGTCGCATGGGTCGCGATGCGGAAGATCTCGTCCATGCGATGCGAGACATAGACGACGGCGACGCCTTCCGACTTCAATTGCCGGACATAGTCGAAGAGCCGCTCGACTTCATTGCCGGACAGCGCCGTCGTCGGCTCGTCGAGGACGAGAACCTTGCAGGGCTGCGAGGTCGCCTTGACGATCTCGGTCAGCTGGCGATGGCCGGCCGGAATGTCGGCCGCCTTGGCAAGGGGATCGACCGCGACACCCATGCGGGCGAAGAGCCGCCGCGCTTCCTCGGCGGCGGCGCGGTCGTCGATGAAGCCGCCGGACCTGATCTCGCGGTTGAGGAAGACGTTCTGCGCGACGGTGAGCGTCGGCACGAGGCTCATTTCCTGGAAGGCCATGGCGACGCCGAGCCGCCGCGCGGTCTCGGCGGTGAAGGTGGTCATGGCCACGCCGCCGATCTCGACCGAGCCGGCGCTCGGCGACTGCACGCCGCGCAGGATCTTGAGGATGGTCGACTTGCCCGCGCCGTTCTCGCCGAGCAGCGCGTGGACCTCGCCGGGACGGATGTCGAGATCGACGCCTTCCAGGGCGCGCACGCCGCCGAAATGCTTGGAGACGCCGCGCATGCGGACGGCGTCGGGCGTTGCGGTGTTCATGGGAGCCTCGGCGCGCGGGACGAGAAAGGGCGGAGGATGCCGCCCTCCTCTTCCAGGGAGGGCGGCAGGGCCGGGCCCTATTCCATGCTCTGCTTGATCTTGTCCGTGACGGGCTTGTGATAGACCTGCTCCCAGGCCTCGGCGAGATTGGCCTTGGTCACCGGCAGGGCCGGCAGCGCGACATAGGCGGGAGCCTTCTTGTCCAGAAGGCCGTAGCCGGCGAGCTTCGCTTCCGTCACGCCCTGGTCATAGGGCCGCTGGGCGGACAGTCCCTTCACCGGACCGCCGCTCGCCATGTTGATGGCGACATTCTCGCCGAGATCGCAATTGACGACCACGAGATCGTCGCGGCCGTTGTTGAGCGCGGCATTGATCACGCCCTCGGCCGGCACGTCCCAGACCGCCCAGATGCCCTTGATCGTGGGGTTGGAGACCAGCATCGCGCCGGCCACCTTTTCCGCGTCGCCCGCGAAGTCGGGACCGCCGATGCCCTGTTCGGCGACGATCCTGATGTCCGGGTAGTTCTCGGCCAGCGTCTTCTTCACCGCGTCGTAGCGCTGCTTGGTCACGAAGAAGTCGGCGGCGTGGAAGACGAGCCCGACATCGCCCTTGCCGCCGAGCGCCTGGGCGAGGAGATGAGCGGTCGCGACGCCATTGCCGTAATTGTCGGCCGAAACCGAGGCGACGTAATCGGCCCCGGCCTTGAAGCCGGCGGGCACGTTGTCCATGAAGACGAGCTTCGCGCCGGCGGCCGCGGCGGCCTTGTAGGCGGCGGCGGTCGCGGTCGGATCGGTCGGGATCGAGACGATGACGTTCGGCTTCTGGGCGAGCACCGTCTCGATGTCGGCGACCTGTTTGTCGGGCTTGAAGCCGGCATCGGTCACGGCGACGACGGAAATGCCCATCTTTTCGAACTCGGCTTTCAGGCCCTCGATCTGCGCCTGGCTCCAGTCGTTGCCGGCATAGTGCATGACGATGGCGGCCTTGGCGTTCATCGCCTTGATCTTGGCGAGCTCGTCGGCGCTGAGCTCCACGACGGAGGCCGCTTCGGGCTTTTCGCCGTTCGGGCCGAGGCTCATGACGGACTTGCCGATCTCGGCCAGCGCCTGTGCCGGATCGGCCGCCAGCGCGGCCGGCGAGACCGAAAGCGCCAGGACGGCGGCGAGCGCCGCCGGGCGCAGAAGCTTGGTGGTGCGCATGCTTGTTCTCCTCCCAGAGTCATATCCGGCGCCGATGGCGCCACCCGTTCAGCCCTTGCCGACCTCGGCCTTCACGAAGGCGAGGCTTTCCCGCGCTCCCGCCGCGGGATCGGGCCAGGCATCCAGCTCGTTGCAGACCCAGCCCTCGTAGCCGATCGTCCGCAGGGCGCGGATCACCGCGCCGTTGTCGCAATCGCCCTGGCCCACCGGCACGAAGGCGAAGGGCTCGCGCTGCCAACCCTTCAGATGGACATAGGAAATGCGTCCGGCATGTTCGGCGACCAAAGCCGCCGGATCGCCGCCGGCCGCGGCGAGATGGGCCGTGTCCGGGCAGAAGCCGATCGACGTCTTGGCGAAGACGCGGGCGATCTCTTCCGGCCGCTCGACGATGGTCGAGAGATGCGGATGGTACTGCGCCTTCAGCCCGCGCCGCTCGGCGAGGCCGACTACCTTCTCGAGCGCCGCCGCGAGCGCGTCGTGATCGCCCGCCCTGACGCCCGAAAGGCGCGTCGCGCCGCCGCCGACGACGAGATGTTCGGCGCCGAGCGCCCTGGCCGCGTCGGCCGCCCTCTCGATCCGCGCCAGCTCCTCCTCCAGGATGTCGGCGAAGATGAAATTGCCGCCGCTATAGACGGCGACGAGGGCAAGGCCGGTCTCGTCGAGCAGGCGGCGCAGCGAGGCGAAGTCTTCCGCTTCGGCATCCAGCACATTGCCGTCGAAGAACTCGATGCCCTCGTAGCCGGCCGCCGCGATCTCGCGCGCCGCGCGGTCCATGTCGCCGAAGGTGCGATAGGCGAGACGTCCGATCGAGGTGACGCCGACGGCATCACCGCCGAGCGCACCCCAGCAATTGGCGTGATACGCCATCTTCCAAGCGGTCAACTCGTCCTCCCCGACGCTGGCCGACGCTTTCGTCTGATGAGCTAAGAGTTATGCTGCTAAAATGCAGAAGTCAACGCGATATGCCATCCGATCAGCAAAAGTCGTTGCCCGCCTTGATGGACTGAGGCATGGTCCCGGGCGAAGGAGACCCGTTTGTCGAGCCGCCGCGCAGGATCCGAGCCATTCACCGGCGCCGAGCCCGTCGCGCTCGGGGCCGAGCGCATCCGCGCCCTTGAGGCCGAGCGCCAGAGTCTCGTCGCGATCCTCGGTGCGTTGCGGACGAAAGGTCCGGCGACACGGCTCGATCTGGAGCGCGAGGCCCATCTCGGGCGCGCGGTCGTCGCCGACCGGCTCGCGACGTTGGCGGCTTTCGGCCTCGTCGAGGAGGGCGGCGTCGGGCGTTCGATCGGCGGGCGCGCCCCGCGCCTCCTGCGCTTTCGCGCCGAGGCCGGGCGCTTGCTGGTCGCCAATATGGACGGCAGCACCATCGGCGTCGGCCTTGCCGATCTCAACGGCCAGCTGCTGCTCGAACATTACGAAGACGTGGAGCCGGACCTTGCCGGCGATATTCTGTTCGAACGTTTGGAAGCGCTGTTCGGCTGGGCGCTGGGCGATGGCGTGATGCCGCTCTGGGGACTGGCGCTCGGCGTGCCGGGCGCGGTCGATGTCGAGCCGGAGGCGCCGCTGTCGGTGCCGCGCTTTCCCGCCCTTCCCGAATGGAACGCGGCACGGGTGGTCGAGCGCCTCGCCGCCCGCTTCCGCGCCCCGGCCTTCGTGCGCAGCGCCGTGCAGACGGCGACCATGGGCGAGATCACCGTTCTGGCGCCCGAGCGCGGCGCGGAGATGCTCTTCGTCGACCTCGGCACCAGCCTCTCGGCCGGCATCGTTTCCGGCGGCAGGCTGCTCCGCGGCGCCCAGGGCATCGCGGGTCAGATCGGCCATATCCATGCCGGCGAGGGTCATATGCTCGTGTGCGGCTGCGGCAATGTCGGCTGTCTCCAGACGATCGTCGGCTGCGCCGCCATCGCGCGCGAAGGCCGGCGCGCGGCCGAAGACGGGCGCAGCCCCGCCCTCGCCGCCGTCCTGGAGCGGACCGGCACCGTGACCGTCGCCGATATCGGCACCGCCTCGCGCCTCGGCGACCTGTTCTCGGCGGACATCCTGGCGCAGGCCGGGCAGCTGATCGGCACAGCGCTCGCCGGCTTCGTCAATCTGCTCAATCCCGCGACGCTCGTCGTCGGCGGCGAGCTTGCCCAGACCGGCGACATCTGCCTCGCCGCGATCCGCGAGGGCGTCTATCGCCATGCCCAGCCGCTGGCCAGTCGCGATCTCGGCATCCTGCGCTCGCGAATGGGCCGCTCCGCCGGCCTTGTCGGCGCGGCGGCCGTGGCGGTGGAGGAGTTGTTCAGGCCCGCCTTCCTGGAAGGCTGGATCACCGCCGGAACGCCCCTGGCCCATCCCGCCACCCTCGCCTTCCTCCAGACCGCCGCGAGCGCGGCATGAGCGGGCTGTTTCCAGCGGCCGGTCGCTCCTCTAGTCTCGGCCTTCGCTGGCGGGGGCGGCGGACGGCGATGCGGGAGGCTGCACGGCGATGACGATGGCGGAAGGAAGACCGGCCGCTTGCACGGCCGGCCTCGGCCCGCATGGCGAACGCGCCGTCGGGTCCGATCTGGTAATGATGCCGGCGGAGACCCGGCGGGCGGCGCGGGCGCGCGGCTTCGAGGTCGCCGTTCTGCTCCACACCTGCTCGTCCGACTGGTCGCGACGGCAGATTGCCGGCATCGAGGCCGGGCTCGCGGAGGCGGGCGCCAGGATCTCGGAGATCGTCGACTGCAACTTCAGTCCGCTCGCCCAGACACAGGCGATCGATCGGCTGATCGCGGCGCGGCCGGATGCGGTGATCGCCATTCCGGTCGGCGGCAGCGCCGTCGCCGAGGCCTTCAGACGCCTCGCGGCGGCCGGCATCCGCCTTGTCCTTCTCGACAATGTTCCGCCCGGCCTTCTGCCGGAGCGCGATTATGCGAGCGCGGTCTCCTGCGACAATTTCCGCCTCGGCCAGATCGCGGCCGAGCTGCTGTCGCCGCATGTGCGGACCGGCGGGCGTGTCTGCGTCGCGGCCTATACGGTCGACTTCTTCGCCACGGCCCAGCGCGAGATCGCCTTCGACAAATGGATGCGCCGCGAACGGCCCGACATCCGGCTCGATCATCTGAAGTTCGAGGCGCCGGGCCGCGCGGGCGAGGCGGTTGCGGCCTATCTCGCCCGCGAACCGGATCTCGACGGCATCTTCATCGTTTGGGACGAGCCCGCCGTCGCGGCCCTTCCCGTTCTCGCCGCCTGCGAGAAGCCGCCGGCGCTGACGACGGTCGATCTGGGGGCCGCCGCTGCTGCGGCCCTCGGCGAGAACCGGATCCTGCGCGGCGTTGCGGCGCAGCAGCCCTTCGCCCAAGGCTTGGCCGCCGCTGCCGCCGCCGTCCTTGCCCTCGCGGGTCTCGACGTGCCGTCATGGATCGTCGTTCCAGGACTGGCGGTGACGGCGGAGAACGTCTCGTCCGCTTATTCCACCGTTGGCGGGGGCTCGGATGCGGCCAAGCTGATCTGAGGCGGAGCTGAGGGGCGGTCGGTGGCCCGGCCGACTTTCGAGGCGGCTACAGCGCCTCGGCCATCGCTTCGGCCGGCTTGCTCGATGCCCCCTGGCGGATCGCCGGAACGAAGAAGGCGAGCACCAGGGTGAGAACGGCGATCGCGAACATCGCCCAGAAGGTCAGATGGAGGGAGGATGCGAGGACGTCTCTCGTCATCTGATCGACGACGGCCGTATCCGCCCGGTCGAGCAATTGCCGTACCCGGTCGAAGTCGACCGGCGCGCCGCCGGCGCTGGCCCGCGACAAGCCGAAATTCACGACGGCTCCGAACGCCGCCGCCCCGAGCGTGCTGCCGAGATTGCGCGCGAAGATGTTCGAGGCCGTGACCGCGCCGCGTTCGCGCCACTCCACCGCGCTTTGAACGATCACCAGGGCGCTCACCGACAGGAAGCCCATTCCGAGGCCCATGACGACCGATCCGAGCGCCGCGACGGCTGGCGAGATGCCGGGATGGAGAAGGACGAAGGGTATGGCGCCGACCGGCAGTAAACTCGCGCCGAAGATCAGCGTCCGGCGGAGGCCGAAGCGCGGAAACACCTTCGCCGCGATGGTGGCGCCGATCGGCCAGCCGAGCACCATCACCGTCAGCGTGAAGCCGGCGATCAGCGCAGTCTGACCGAGGACGCCCTGCACATACATCGGCAGGAACGTCGTGAGGCCGATTACCGACATGCCGCTGAAGAGCGTCGCCGCATTCACGGCGGCGATGGCGGGCTGCGACCACAAGGCGAAGCTCACCATCGGGTCGCGGGCCCGCCGCTCCTGAACGACGAAGGCGCCGGCGGCGAGAAGGAAGACGAGCGCGCCGGCCAGCGCGACGCCTGCCCCGCCGGCGGTGCCCGCTTCCGTCAGCGCGATCATCAGCGCGGCGATCGCCAGCGTGAAGAGCATCGCTCCGCCATAATCGACGCTCCGCTGCGCCGGCGCGATCGTCTCTCGGAGGAAGAGCTG
The DNA here is from genome assembly GCF_014642635.1 of Aureimonas endophytica. Classification (GTDB taxonomy): domain Bacteria; phylum Pseudomonadota; class Alphaproteobacteria; order Rhizobiales; family Rhizobiaceae; genus Plantimonas; species Plantimonas endophytica. Next base: position 312,781 of record NZ_BMIQ01000003.1, on the reverse strand, counting down.
GAAGCCCGCCATGGCGAGGAGCCCGATCGGGACGTTGATCCAGAACACCCAGGCCCAGCTCAGATGCTGCACGATGAGACCGCCGGCGAAGGGACCGACGACGGAGGAGATGCCCCAGACGCTGGCGAGATAGCCTTGGATCTTGCCGCGCTCCTCGACCGAATAAAGATCGCCGACGACGGTCATGCCGACCGGCTGGATCGCGCCGGCGCCGATCCCTTGCAGGAGCCGGAAGACGATCAGCGACGGCATCGACCAGGCCAGTCCGCACAGGATCGAGGCGACGACGAAGATGCCGCAGCCGAACATCAGGACCGGCTTGCGGCCATAGAGGTCGGCGAGCTTGCCGAACACCACCGTCAGCGCGGTCTGGGTCAGGAGGAAGGAGGAGAAGACCCAGGAATAGAGATGGAGGTCGCCGAGCTGGCTGGCGATCTGCGGCATCGCGGTGGAGACGATGGTCGCCTCGATCGCGATCATCGCCATGGACGCCATGACGGTGCCGAGAACGAGCGGCCGTCGGACTTGGGAACTGTCGAGCATGCCGACGGGCTAGGCTTCCGACGCGACGAGAGCAAGTCCCGGAACCACTAGCCGGCCATGGGATGCCCGTCTGACGGAATATGCGCGGACGGATCGGTCCATGCCGAGCGGGGCCGGTCTCGGTCGGATGACGTGGCGCCGCCGCCCGGGCGAAGGTCCGCGTCACGACGAATTCTTTCATCTCCCATGTCACATCCGGGCTCGCCCCCTCGTCCTGTCTTCGAACGGGCGCGCACCAGCGGCATGGGGCCGCCCCGCCCGTTCCCGGACGAGGAGATGGATGCCATGAGGATCGTGATCATAGGGGGAAGCGGACTGATCGGTCGGCAATTGACGGCCGCACTCGCCCGCGCGGGACACGAGGCCGTCGCCGCCTCGCCCAGCACCGGGGTGAACACCCTGACGGGCGAAGGCCTTCCCGATATTCTCGCCGGGAGCGACGTCGTTGTCGACGTGTCGAACTCGCCCTCCTTCGAGGCGGCCGCCGTGCTCGACTTCTTCGAACGCTCCGGCCGCAACCTCCTTGCCGCCGAACGCAAGGCCGGGGTGCAGCACCACGTCGCGCTGTCCGTCGTCGGCACCGACCGCCTGGAGGAGAACGGCTATTTCCGGGCCAAGCTCGCGCAGGAAAGCTTGATCCAGTCCTCTGGCCTTCCCTACACGATCGTGCGGGCGATGCAGTTCTTCGAATTCCTCGGCGCTATCGCCGAAGCCGCCGCTGCCGGCGATCGGCTGGTGGTGCCCGATGCCGATCTTCAGCCGATCGCAGCCGCCGATGTCGCCGCAGCCCTCGCCGAGGTCGCGGTCGCTCCGCCGCGCAACGCGACGGTCGAAATCGCCGGGCCGGAGCGCGGGCCCTTCCGCGATTTCATTGCCCGGCGCGCCGCGAAAGCCGGCGACGAGCGGCAGGTCTTCGCCGACCGGCAGGCGCGCTATTTCGGCGCGAAGCTGGAGAAGGGCTCGCTCGTTCCGGATCTATCCGCCGCCGCCCGCCTCGGATCGACGAGGTTCGACACCTGGATCGCCGATGCCTGAGTGCTGCTCAAGGCGATCGGTCGGGACGGCAGGCCTGTCCATCGCGGCGAGGATCCTCGATGGTGTCAGACAGTCGCGCGACGGATTTCGGTCCGATGGATGGGTCCATGCCTCCCGCTAAAACCGCCACGGCCACGTTCGAGACGCATCGGCCCCGCCTCCTGCGCATCGCCTATCGCATGCTGGGCTCGCGCAGCGAGGCGGAGGACGTCGTCCAGAACGCGTGGCTGCGCTGGGCCGCGACGGAGCGGGACGGCGTTTCCGCTCCCTATCCGTTTCTCGCGCGCATCGTGACGCGCCTCTGCCTCGACGAGATGAAGTCGGCCCGCGCCCGTCGCGAGACCTATGTCGGCGCCTGGCTGCCCGAGCCGCTGATGGAGACGGAGGAGGAGGGTGTGGACGAAGACGGTTTGACGCTCACGCTGATGATGGCGCTCGAGCGCCTGTCGCCGCTCGAGCGGGCGGCCTTCCTTCTTCATGACGTCTTCGGCGTGCCGCTCGGCGAGGTGGCTGATACGCTGGGCCGGGAATCTGCGGCCGTGCGCCAGCTCGCGGCTCGCGCGCGCCGGAATGTCCAGGCCGCGCGCCCGCGCTTTCCGGTGGCGCGCGAGGAGGGCGAGCGGATCGCGCGGGCTTTCTTCGCCGCCTCCACCAGCGGCGACACCGCGACCCTGCGCACGCTTCTCGCGGAGAATGCCGTGCTGCGCTCCGACGGCGGCGGCAAGGTCTTCGCCTTCATCAACCCGATCGCCGGCCTGGACCGCCTGCTGCGCATGTTCGAGGGCGTGCGCCGAAAGTGGGGAGACGGCTGGGCCGTGATGGTCGAGCCTGTCTGGATCGACGGATTGCCCGGCTATGTCAGCCGCGAGCGGGGCGAGATCCTCCAGACGACCGCGCTCGCGGTCGAGGACGGCCGGATCACCGCGATCTACATCACCCGCAATCCCGACAAGCTGCGGCACGTCGCGAGGGCGGTCGCGACAGGGCCGGAGGCGAGCTCGCGGGCCCATTGATCGCGGCGGCAGGGATGACCGGCGGCCCGCCTGCGACGGCGGGGGGCCTCTTCCTCACACGAGCGCCGCCCGCCGCGCTTCCGGCTCGCGGATCATGGCTGCCAGCCGCGTCAGCGCATCCGTCAGCTTGTCACGGTTCTCGACGGCCCCGAGGGCGATGCGGATCGCGTCGGGGGCCTGCCCTCCGATCGCGAAGTCGATCGCCGGGCTGACGGCAAGGCCCCGGCTTCGCGCCGCCTCGACAACGTCGGCGGTCCGGCGTCCGCCCTTCAGTTCCAGCCATGCATGGAGGCCGGCGGGATGCATCTTCACGTGGTCCGGCAGGAGGCGGCGGGCGAGCGCATGCCGCGCGGCCACTTCCACCCGCACGCCCGCCACGATTTCGGCGGCGGTACCGCTCCGGATCCAGTCGGCGGCGAGGCTCGTCATCAAGGGCGGGGCCATCAGGGTCAGGCTTCGGAGATTTCCGGCGATCTCGGTCAGCGCCTCGCCATTCGGCGCCGCGAGGAACGCCGTGCGAAGAAACGGCGACAGGCTCTTGGACAGGGTCGCGACGTGGAAGGTGAGTTCGGGCGCGAGGGCGAGAAAGGAAGCCGGAGCCCCCTCCCCCAGAAGCGCCCGATACGGATCGTCCTCCAGGATCGTGAGGCCGATGCGCCGGGCGACGGCGACGAGGTCGCGCCGTCGCGCCTCGGGCATCACCAGCGTCGTCGGGTTGTGGAGCGTCGGGTTGAGATAGAGAAGCCGTGCGCCGTGCCGGACGGCCGATGCCTCCAGCCGGTCGGGCAACAGACCCTCTGCATCCGCCTCGACACTCGCGAGACGCAGCCGCAGCGTCCGCGCCAAGCCGATGATGCCGGGATAGGTGAGGTCGTCGGCGAGAACGGCCTCGCCCTCCCGCACCAGGGTGGCCAGTGCCGCGCCGAGCAGCGATTGGGCGCCGGCACCGACGGCGATGCGATCCGAGGCGATCCGGCCTCCGGCCGCCGGTTCCAGCCAGAGGGCGGCCGCCGCCCGTTCGGCGGGCGAGCCGGGCCCGGGATGGTACGAGAGGAGCGCCTCGGCGCTGGAGCGCTTGAGGAGCGCGTCGATCCCGGACCGGATCAATGCTGGCAAGGCGAGACCGGCCGGCGACGGCGGAATATTCATGCCGAGGTCGAGGATGGGTTCCTCCATGCCCCGGGCGGACACGAAGGTGCCGCGCCCGGCCGCCGCATCCACGAGATGCCGGCGGCGAGCCTCCGACAGCGCCCTCGTCACGGTGGTGAGGTCGACCCCCAGTCGTTCGGCCAGCACGCGCTGAGGCGGAAGGCGATCGCCGGGTCTCAGCACACCCGCCGCGCGCGCTTCCACCATCGCCTCGACGATCTGCTGATAGATCGGTCCAGTGCCGCTGAGCATCGGCATCCATGGCTTAGCCATCTCGACCATCAGTCACCTAACCCATACAATTTGCGATATTGCATGCATACACATAGCTCATATGCTAGGAGATGACGATACAGGATGGGCTGTCCGCCAAAGCGACGGCCGATCGAGCCATGGAGAGACATCGTGGACGACCGCAGAGATTGGCCGCCGCTCGAGCCGGCACGGGTGGGTTTGCGCGGGCGCTGTCCTCGCTGCGGCGAAGGGCGGCTCTTCAGCGGCTTCCTGACCCTGGCGCCCCGATGCGATCACTGCGGGCTCGACTATTCCTTTGCCGATCCGGCCGACGGGCCGGCCTTCTTCGTCATCTGCTTCGCGTGCATCCCGTCCGTCCTTTTCGCCGTCTATGCGGAGGTCGCCTACGAGCCGTCGTTCTGGTTCCACGCCTTCATTTCCGTTCCGCTGATCGTGCTCACCTGCATCCTTCCGCTGCGTCCGCTGAAGGGATGGCTCGTCGCCAGCCAATATTATCATAAGGCGGAGGAAGGTCGCCTCGCAGCGCCGGGCGAACGAAACGGCTCGGCGGACGGCACTCGCTAGTCGGATACGGCGACCTGTTTCACCTTCGCGGCGTGACTCGCCGATGCGCCTGCTTCCGGTCCCCATCGGCGCCGCATCACCCGGACCGTCGGTCAGAGATTCTTCACGAGACGCACATGACAGCGCGCTCTCCGCTTTTCCGTCGCCTGCCTTCCCTGCCCGCGTCCTTCTTCGGCATCATCCTCGGCATCGCCGGATTGGCCAATGCGTGGCGCGCCTCTCATGTCGTCTGGGCCTGCCGGCGGCCGTCGGCGAGGCGCTGACCTTGCTCGGCTTTGTCGTCTGGTTCGCCGTCACGGTCCTCTATGCGGCCAAATGGGTCGTTGCCGCGAACGAGGCCAGAGCCGAGGCGGAGCATGCTGTCCAATGCTGCTTCATCGGCCTTGCCGGCGTCGCGACGCTTCTCGTCGCGCAAGGACTCCTCCCCTATCGGCGTCCTCTGGCTTTCCTCCTCTTCGGCCTCGGCGCGAGCTTCACCCTCACCTTCGCCCTCTGGCGGACCGGGTTTCCTTGGCGCGGCGGGCGCGAGGCCGGGTCCACGACGCCCGTTCTCTACCTGCCGACCATCGCCGGCGGCTTCGTCACCGGCACGACGGCCGCGCTGTTCGGCGCGCCGGACTGGAGCGAGCTCGCCTTCGGTGCCGCCCTCTTCTCCTGGCTCGCCATCGAGTCCGTGCTGCTGCACCGGCTCTATACCGGACCGGTTCTGCCGCCGCCGCTGCGCCCCGTGCTCGGCATCCAACTGGCGCCGCCCGCCGTCGGCGCCGTCGCCTATCTTTCGGTGACTGGCGGAGCGCCGGGCATCCTCGCGCATGCCCTGTTCGGCTATGCCCGGCTCCAAGCGCTGCTCTTGGCACGAATGCTGCCCTAAATCGCCGAGGCCGGCTTTGCGCCATCCTACTGGGCCTTCACCTTCGGCGCGACCGCCCTCGCCGCCGCCGCGATCCGTCTGATCGAGCATCGCGACCATGGCGCCGTCGCGCTGCTCGCATCCTGGCTCTTCGCCGCCGCCAATCTGGTGGTCGCCGCCATTGCGATCGGCACCCTCCGACTGGCCATCATGGGAAAGCTGCTGTCACTGCCCTCGCCGAGTGTCACGGTTCCGAACCCGACGACGACCGGCCGAGCAAGCCGTCCGATTACGACGGCGCACGGACGACGGCTGGCGCTCGGCGTCGCGCCAGCCTGGTCCGGGCTCATCCAGCGACTTCCGGTCTATCCTTCAATCATCTCCAAACGCAATCTCGCGGGAGCCCGCTGGCGCCGAACGCTGACGGCACGAGCAGACCCTTGGTTCTTGCGCGCGGCAAGCCTTGGCTGAACGTCGAGTCGCTCGCCGCCACGCAAGATACGATCGCCGAACGCGCCGCCTCTGGCGCATGCAGATCACCGATGCGAGACCGACTTTTTCATCCTGCGCCGTCCGGAGGCGCCGTTCTGAGCCGCCGACCACGTTGCACAGCGAGCTCGGCTGTCCGCCTCGTCGGTTCGTAATCATGTCCGATACACCGGGAAGCGCGCGGTAAAGCTCGCGGCTTCTTTGTCGGACAGCTGGCGCGGGATCGGGTTCGATTGCCTTACCTTGGCGATGTTCGCCTCTAAATGGACCGCGGCGAGCCGGCGAGCCGTGGCTCCCGATCCCGGCGCCCTTTCGGAGACATGCGATGAAGATCGACCTCACCGGCAAGACCGCTCTCGTCACCGGCTCCACCGCCGGCATCGGCTTCGCCATCGCGCGCGGGCTCGCGAAAGCGGGCGCCACCACCGTCGTCAACGGCCGCGACGCCGCGCGCACGGAGGCCGCCGTCGCGAAGCTGAAAGGCGAAGCGATCGGAGCGGATGTGCGTGGCATCGCGGGCGATGTCGGCACGGCGGGCGGATGCGACGCGATTACCGCCGCGCTTCCTCTCGTCGACATCCTCGTCAACAATGCCGGCATCTTCGGCCCGCGCGACTTCTTCGAGACGCCGGATGAGGAGTGGGAGCGCTTCTTCGCGGTGAACGTCATGTCGGGCATGCGTCTGTCCCGCGCCTATCTCCCCGGCATGCGGGACAAGGGATGGGGACGCGTCCTTTTCCTCTCCTCGGAGTCCGGCCTCAACATTCCCGTCGAGATGATCCATTACGGCGTCACCAAGACGGCCGACATCGCCCTGTCGCGCGGCCTCGCGAAGCGCATGGCCGGAACCGGCGTAACCGTGAACTCGATCCTGCCCGGTCCGACCCTTTCCGAAGGCGTTGCCGAGATGCTGGCGGGCGAGGTCGAGAAGACCGGCAAGTCGATCGAGGATGTCGCCGCCGACTTTGTGAAGGCGCATCGATCAGCCTCGATCATTCAGCGTGCGGCGAGCGTCGAGGAGGTCGCCAATCTCTGCGTTTACGTCGCCTCGCCGCAAGCATCTGCCACGACGGGCGCTGCCCTGCGCATCGACGGCGGCGTTGTCGATACGATCGCTTAAGCCTGACTTCGTAAGCGACATCGAGTTTGGCGGAACGGCTTCGCCGTCTACGCCCAGGATCGAGTTGTACGCGTACAACGCAGATCGGAGCAGGCGTGATCGATTGGGGTCACGTCGATCCGCCGTTGCCGAGCACCGAATGCCTATCCACCGCTCGCCGCGTTGTACGCGTACAACGCCCGAAGCTTCCAACGGCCGATCTTTCTCCTTGGTTCCCGGCCTATCCCCAACCTTGAAGACTTGTTAACAGCGACTTGCATTCGCCGAAAGAATCGCGCCTTAATGCAATCAGCGCATATTGGGCGATCCAGCCGCTCTGCGCGCTGAATCAGAGATGGCGAATGATCACGCAGACGGCCCGCAAGGATAGCCCTTCGATCACGGATCTTCGTTCGCTGATTACCGCGGACGCGGCGGAATTGTCGATGCGGCTGCAAGCCCAGCAAAGGCGCGATTTTCCGCCCTCCGCCGAGAAATCGCTTCGCCGGTTTTCCGCTTCGGAAGCCGCTCGCTTCATCGGCATCGCCGAAGGTTATCTTCGCCAGCTTGCCGCCGAAGGGAAGGGCCCGCCGGTGCAGGCCAACAATCGCCGGACCTATTCGATCGACGACATCGAAGCGCTGCGCGCCGATCTGGACCTGACGGGCAAGGGCGGTCGCCGCTACCTGCCGCATCGTCGGGAAGGCGAAGCCTTGCAGATCATCGCGGTGATGAACTTCAAGGGCGGCAGCGGCAAGACGACCACGACCGCCCATCTTGCCGAATATCTCGCATTCCGCGGCTATCGGGTGCTGGCCATCGACCTCGATCCGCAGGCCAGTCAACGAGACGATCTATGGCGTCATCCGCTACGACGAGGAACGTCGGGACATGGCGGACGTGGTTCGGGGCACGTATATCCCGAACCTGCATCTGATCCCCGGCCAACTGGAGCTGATGGAGTTCGAGCACGAGACTCCGAAGGCGCTGATGTCTCGGCAGGACGGCGATCCGCTCTTCTTCACCCGGATCGGCGACGCGCTCGCCGAAGTCCGGGATATCTACGATGTCGTCGTCATCGACTGTCCGCCTCAACTCGGCTTCCTGACCCTGTCGGCGCTCTGTGCCGCCACGGCGGTGCTCAGTCAGTTCCTGAACATGACCGGCAGTCTTCTCGATGTCGTCGCGAATGCCGGCGGCGCCACCAACTACGATTGGATGCGCTATCTCGTGACACGCTACGAGCCGAGCGACGGACCGCAGACGACCATGGTCGGTCTGATGCGGTCGATCTTCGAATCCCGTGTCCTGACCAATCCCATGTTAAAGAGCACGGCGATCTCGGATGCCGGCTTGACCAAGCAGACGCTCTACGAAGTCGAGCGGAGCCAGTTCACTCGGGGAACCTACGATCGGGCGATCGAATCCCTCGATCTGGTCAATGCGGAGATCGAGACGCTGATCAAGCAGGTCTGGGGGAGAGGCTGATCATGGCGCGTAAGATCAATTTCGAACCCGATGCCGCCGCGACGACGCCATCCGCGGCGGACGTTCCCGTGAAATCCGCGTCCGCCTCCCGGCCGCTGAAGGGGCTCGAACGCCTGGCGCGGCCGTCCGGCGCGCTCGGTACGATCTCCAAATCGCTCGGCGGCCTGTCCGACCGGGCGAAGCGGGCCGACGAGATCGAGCAGAAGCTGATCGAAGGGCAGGTCATCATCGAGATCGATCCGGCGCTGATCGACAATTCCTTCGTGTCGGATCGCATGGAGGCGTCGCCGGAGCAGAATGCCGCGTTCCGCGAACTGATCCGTCAGCACGGACAGAACGTGCCCATTCTCGTCCGGCCGAAATCGACCGAGGGGCGGTTCGAGGTGGCCTTCGGCCATCGCCGCCTCCGGGCGGCGCGCGAGCTCGGCATCAAGGTCCGCGCCGTCGTGCGCCCCCTGACGGATGACGAGCTCGTCATCGCGCAGGGCCAGGAGAATAGCGGCCGAACCGATCTGACCTTCATCGAACGGGCACGCTTCGCCGCCCGACTGGAGGACCACGACTTCACCCGCGAAACCATCATGGCGGCGCTGAATGTCGACAAGGCCGCTCTGTCGCGGCTAATCGCCGCCGCGCGACGATTGCCGCCGGATGTCATCGAGGCGATCGGACCGGCCCCGAAATTCGGTCGCGTCCGGTGGCAGGAACTCATCGACCTTGTCGATCAAGCCGAGAACCGGCGCCGAGCCAGCGAAATCGTCGCGGAAGCCGGCTTCGCCGATCTCGACTCCGACAGGCGGTTCGAGGAGGTGCTGCGCCGACTGCGCAGCGGCCAGACGCGGGAAAAGGCCGAGGCGTGGAACGCGGCCGACGGAACGCAGGCCGCTCGTATCGCACGGTCCGGACGGCGGCTGACGCTGACCTTCGACGATCGGACGGCGCCGCAATTCGGCGACTTCGTGAAGAGCCGATTGCAGCAGCTCTACGATGAATTCAAGGCCGGGGATTCCGCGGCCTGACGAGCTTGGCCGGTCGCGACGCGGCCGGCCGGGACTGAACCGAAACGCAACAGGAGAGAGATCCGACGTCTCGGAAGCCCTTCTCTATGGTTTGGCGACTTGGAGAATCCCACTTCCGCGAATCGCCGTCAAGAGTCTCGACGCGATTTTTGCGCCGTTCCGGCGAGCGGATTTCCTTTGCCTGACGAAAGGCAAGGATATGCAGCCGTACCAGTCAACGACGCCCTTCGGGCGGCGAACGTCGTCGCTTGCCCAGATGGCGAGTCACGCGGCCGCGAAGGCGCGCCCACTCGATAAGACCGTGAACAAGTGGACGGTGTTCCGCTTCGTGTGCGCAGCAAAGACGCGCCTTGGCCTGTCGGAGCGGCCGCTCGCTGTTCTCGACGCACTTCTGACCTTCCATCCCGAATCCGATCTCGGCGGCGAGGGACTCGTCGTCTGGCCATCCAACCAGCAGCTGGCGCTGCGCGCGCATGGGATGGCCCCGGCCACCTTGCGGCGGAGTCTCGCCGCGCTCGTCGATGCCGGCATCATCATCCGGCGCGACAGCCCGAACGGCAAACGCTACGTGCGGAAGGGGAGGGGGGGTGAGATCGCCCTTGCATTCGGCTTCGACCTCGCGCCGCTGGTCGTGCGCGCCGAGGAACTCGAGGGCCTCGCGGCCGAGGTCGCCGACGAGGCGCGGGCTCACAAGCTCGTCCGCGAACGCATCACGCTCTGCCGACGGGACATCGCAAAGATGATCATGGTTGGATCGAGCGAGAACATCCCGGTCCATGGGCTCGGCCATGACCTTCGCTCTTGGTCGGATGTCGAGAGCCTTTATCGGGCAGTGCTCGCCCGACTGCCACGCTCCGCGCGTCTTTCCCAGATGGAGCCGATCGCCGGGCAATTGACCGATCTCGCCGATCGCATCGCCAAGCTGTTGGAAGCGCATGCGAAAAGCCAGAATCTGAGCGGCAATGAGTCCCGGGATGAGCGTCACATACAGAATTCAAATACCGAAACCTGTCCTGATCTTGAACCTGGCTTTCGAGAAAGCGCGGGGGGACCGGGCGTGCCCGAACCGGCAAGGCCGAGCGTGCCGCTGAAGAACTACCCCTTGGGACTGGTGATGCAGGCCTGCCCCGACATTGCCGACTATGCCAGAGACGGAATCGCCAGCTGGCGCGACCTGCTGGCGACGGCCGCCCTGATCCGACCCATGCTGGGAGTCAGTCCGGACGCCTGGGACGATGCCCGCGCCACGATGGGAGACAGCGAGGCAGCGGTCGTTCTCGCGGCCATCCTGCAGCGGTCGGAGGCGATCTCCTCACCGGGCGGCTATCTACGCGCGCTCACACGCAAAGCGAAGACAGGCGAATTCTCTCTGGGACCGGTGCTGATGGCGCTGATCGGTCGGCGGGAAGGCGCGACGAATGACCGACGATCGTCCGGCTTCGGGCCATGATGATCCGAACCCGAGGGGCTTTGGTGCGGCGATGACGAGGCGAAGGCGTTCCAAGCCTCGATTCCGCGAAGACGGCATCGACGGCCCGGACTCATTCTGGCGGCCGGATTCGGATCTTCCGCAAGCGCTTCTGAGGCAGTCGGAAGGGCAGGGGGCGCCCCCGCCATCAGTCCGGCGTGCTCTCGCAGGATGCCAGTCTGGCGTCCCATCCCTCAATGGCGACATCGGCGACAGCTTGCAGCTCGTCACCGGTGGCGCCGTCACGGGCGAGAATGGACATGCCAACCTGAATGGTCTGGACGTAGCGGGCGAGGGCGCGACGATCCGCGGCGGCCGGGATCTCGCCGGCAGCACTCGCCGTCTCCAGGCGTGCGAGCAAGCGCTCCAGCGTCACGGCGCGTGCCGCGCGCACGAGTTCGCCGAGCGCCTCGTGCCCCTCGCTCCCGACCTGCGACAGCGTCACCATGCAGCCGCGCGGCAGGTCGGCGACGCAGCCGGTCAGCGCGGCGGCCGAGTTCGACAGAAGCGAGCGCACCGCCTCGCGCGCCGTCGCCGCCGCGCCGAACTCGGCCCAGACATAGGCCTCGTTGTCTCTCGCATACCGTTGCAGCGCCTCGGCATAGAGCGCCTCCTTCGAACCGAAGGCGGCATAGAGGCTCGGCGCGCCGATGCCGAGTTCCGCGGTCAGGTCCGTGATCGAGGTCGCTTCGAAACCGCGCGTCCAGAACAGCCGCACTGCCTTGGCAAGCGCGGCATCGCGATCGAAGGCGCGAGGCCGCCCCCGTCGGCGCGGTTCGGGATCGGCGTGATGTCCAGAGTCGTCCGATTTCTGCATCGACCGCTATTTAATTTCGTTGACGCGCTCCGGCAAGTTGCCTAGTTGATTGTATATCGATCACTACAGAAAGACGAACCCATGACGCAACTGCAAGGCCGAAGGGCCCTCGTGACCGGCGGTTCGCGCGGCATCGGCGCGGCGATCGCCCTTGCCCTCGCCGACGGGGGCGCCGATGTCGCGATCACCTATGGGCGGTCCGCCGAGCGTGCCGCCGGCATCGTCCGAGCGATCGAAGCGAAGGGGCGCAAGGCGGTGGCGATCGAGGCCGATGCGGGTGATCCGGCGGCGATCCGGCAATCGATCGAGACGGCGGTCGAGGCGCTGGGTGGGCTGGAAATTCTCGTCAACAATGCCGCCATCGCGACCTATGCGACGATCGCCGAGGTCAGCGCGGAGACGATCGACGAATTGTTCGCGATCAACGTGCGCGGTCCCATCCTCGCATCGCAGGCCGCCATGCGATACCTGCCGAAGGGTGGCCGCATCGTCACGATCGGCTCGGGCGGCGCCGACCGCATCGTCGGCGACACCGGAACCATCTATTTCATGACGAAATCGGCTCTCCAGTCCTTCACGCGGGGGCTCGCCCGGGAGCTCGGTCCCCGGGATGTCACGGTCAATCTCGTTCAGCCGGGTTCGACCGACACGGAGATGAACCCCGCCGACGGGCCCTTCTCCGACTTCCAGCGCAGCCTCATCCCTCTCGGGCGCTACGGCACGCCGGAGGATGTCGCCGCCGCCGTCGCCTTTCTCGCGAGCCCCGCCGCCCGGCACATCAGCGGCGCGATCCTCAATGTCGACGGCGGACAGCTGACCTGACACGGATCAGTCGAAGGACTTCGCTCGCATGTCGCGGCGGCCCGATCCGGCGACTGCGAGCCTCGCGGCTCCCGTCGACCTGACGGCGTCGCCGCGATGGTCCGGCCCGAATTGTGCCGAACGCGAAAGGCGAGAGAGGTTCGGCGCTTGCCGGATCTCAGACCACGATCTCGCCTTCGTCCCGGCCATCCCAGTAGTGGATGCGCTTGGCATGCACCTTGATCAAGACGATGCCGGGCGTGTCGACGCCATTCTCGAACCAGTAGTCGAGCTCCTTCGTCCAATGCGCTTCGAACTGGCCCTTGTCCCGGATCAGTTCGGCATGGCCTTCGATCGACAGAAACAAGGGCGGTCTGCCGAGAAGGCCTTTCGACCCGGTCATCGACAGGGAGACCTTCGGATCGCGCTCGATATCGGAAACGGTACGATAGGATTCGTAGGTGAAGAACCAGGAGTCGCCGTCATATTCGACATCGCCGTTGTTGCTCATCGGCCGACTGGCGATCTCGCCGCCCTCGGTCTTGGTCGAGAACATCGCGAAATCGATGCCCTGCATGCGCTTGGACAGATCGTGCAGCGTCAGATCGGCCATCAATAGGGTCTCCCTTCGGATATGGGGCTTCAAGAGGCCGACCCTTGTCGAACGTCCGAGCCAGCTCTCGCCGAAGTGCGATCACGGACCTTCAGTTCCCGCCGCCCCGATCCGAGGCGGCCCTTCGCCATATCGAGCGTCAGTCGCTGCCGACAGGGTTCGGGGGTGCAAGGCTCTTGCCGATATCGCCTTCGAGGAGATGCAGGAACGGCTTCGGCTCAAGCTTGCCGGGGTTCGAGAAGGGATTGGCGAAGCCGTAGATGAAGAACAGGATCACGCCGGAATAGGCGCCGAACAGGGCGAACAGCATGAGGTACGTTCGGTTCGGCCGGTAGACGTAGAGCGGTACCGAGAGAAGCACGAGCCCGATAATGGCCGGACCCCAGAACAGGCTGCTGAAGCGACCGGTCGCGGTCGCTTCGCGGGTCTGGCGCAACTCGGCCACGACCGCGATCCGCTCGCGCATCCGCTCCGCCAGAAAGCGCTGCCGCTCGGTAATCGGTTCGAGATCGAGAATCCGTTCGTAGACGCCGTTCCACTGCAGCCAGCCTCGCGTCGACAATCCTTCGCCGCGACCGAGCGAGGCCCATTCGCCATCGACCACCGTGGCGATGTAGTCCGCCAGTCCCTGCTGCACGGCGGCGACATCCGAACCCCCATAGCGCCGCATGTCGTTGAAGACGTCCGAGATCGCGATGGCTTCCTTGCTGAGGTCGCTGCGAATGCCTTTGTAGTCGTCGAGCTCCTGGGCATAGACGAGGGCAAGGATCAACCCGTGCAAGGCCGCGATTCCCGTCGCCACGTTGATGGCCGCTTCGTGCGTGCGGTCACCCTCCTGCGGCGACCCGAAGGCCGCTCGGGACGCGAAATAGACCCCGAGCACCAATGCGATCGATACCGTCGTGAAGACGATGCCGATCGCCAGCGAAATCACGAAGTCCGACATCCGCGCTCTCCCGTGGCCATCGGTCAACGATCTCGTCGCTCTCCACCTGGCAAGGATGCGAGAGGCGCGAGGGCTGGAAAAGAAGACGGCGCCGAAGCCGGCGCCCTCGAGCGCCTGACGCCGTCCAAGCCGCTCGCATTACTTGTCTGCTTCAAGCATAAGAAACGCAAGGGGTCATGGGGGGAAGACTTTCTTGCCGTGTCGGGCGAGCGCAAAGCATTCCTCGGAAGATCATCTCATCGACCGCTTCGGAATCTGACGCAGCGGCGTCCCGTGGCCGTCGAGCGGCGGAGCCCTAGCTAGGATGCTTCCCGACGATCGCATTTCGGCCGATTGAGGATCGCTCCATGCCGCTGCCCGTGACACGCTCCACCCTCGGATCATTGGTTCTCATCGCGGCGGTGGTCGGCAGCGGGGCGGCGGCCTTCGCCTATACCGCGGGCTGGCTTTCGCCGGGGCGACTGACGCCCGCCAAGCTGGTGGATGCTCTCGCGCCGCCGGGCGGCCCCGCGCCCGGCCATCGGCGCAATCATGCGAAGGGCGTCTGCTTCACCGGGACGTTCGAGGCGAACGGCGCCGGCACGGCGCTCTCGAAGGCGCAGGTCTTCGCGTCGGGCCGCTATCCCGCCATCGGCCGGTTCAATCTCGGCACGCCCGACCCGACGGTCGTGGATGCCACGGTTCGGGTGCGCGGCATCGGTTTGGCCATCAGGACGCCAGACGGGCAGGAATGGCGCAGCGCCATGATCGATGTGCCGTTCTTTCCCGTGGCGACGCCGCAGGCCTTTTACGATCTGCAGATGGCGTCGGCGAAGAAGGATGATCCCGACGCGATGAAGACCTTCGCCGCCGCCCATCCCGAAATCGCCGCCTTCGGCGCCTGGGCGAAGGACGCCCCCTTCACGGCGAGCTATGCCGAGGAGCGCTACAACGGCATCAACAGCTTCGTCTTCACGGACGCATCGGGCGCCGATCATGCCGTGCGCTGGTCGCTCGTGCCGGCGGCCCAGCCGGCGCCCGTCTCGGCCGAAGACCTGAAAGCCAAGGGGCCTGACTTTCTCGCACAGGAGATCACGACCCGCGTCGCCAGCGAGCCGCAGCGCTGGACATTGGAGGTCACCGTGGCCGAGCCGGGCGATGTGACCGCCGATCCGAGCAAGGCGTGGCCGGACGGTCGCCGCGCCGTCGCGGCAGGCACGCTCGTCGTCGACCGCATCATCGCCGAGCCGGACGGGCCGTGCCGCGACCTCAATTTCGACCCGACCGTGTTGCCGGCAGGGATGCGGACCTCGGACGATCCGTTTCCGGCCGCACGCTCGGCCGCCTATTCGGTCTCCTACAACCGACGCACCGCCGAAGCCGCCGACTATCCGCGCCATCCCACGGAGGCTGCGAAATGAGCATCGCCCGCACGCGTTTCACGCCGATGCAACGCCTCCTGCACTGGCTGATGGCCGCCGCGATCCTCGCCATGCTGTTCATCGGCGTCGGTATGGTCTCGACGGTGACGGAGAGGTACTTGACCTTGGTCTCCCTCCATAAGCCGCTCGGCATCGCGATCCTCGTTCTCGCGGTGCTTCGCCTGGGTTTGCGGTTCAAGGCCGGCGCGCCGGAGCTGCCGCGCGATCTGCCGGAGCCGATGAAGCTCGCCGCGAAGCTGAGCCACGTCCTCCTCTATGCCTGCATGATCGCCATGCCACTTCTCGGCTGGGGCATGCTGTCGGCCGCCAGCTTTCCGATCGAGCTGTTCGGCGGCTACCACCTGCCCGCCATCCTGCCGCCGAGTCCCGCGCTGCATAGCCTGCTCTGGAACGCCCACCGCGCGCTCGCCTTCGCATTCTTCGCGCTGATCCTCGCCCATATCGCGGCGGCGCTGTTCCACGCGCTGGTCCGGCGCGACGGCGTGTTCCAGGCCATGGCCGGCGGTTCGCCACCCCGGCGCGCGGCAACGGCCGACTGAACCGACCGGAAGCATCGATCGAAGCGGCTGCCGCGCATTCGCCGACGGAGCCGCCCGGGATCGGGTTCAGGCTCCAGCCGGTGCGCCCGTCGATATCGTGGCCAGCGCCTCGGGCAAGCGCCTATCGCGTCGCCGCGATCGGCGTCGCTTGCCGAATGGCCGCGGACAAGCTCGGATCGACGGTCAGGTCTTCGCGGATGAGGCCATGGTCCCAGCGATGGCGATATGGCGCGTTCCAGGCGGGCGAGTTCACGATCGGATAGAGGCAAAGGCCGACGACGCGGACGCGCGAGCGCTCCACTTCGCTCGTCACGTGTCGAAGCCAGTCCCCCTTGTCGTCGATGTCCTTCCATCGACGGTGATGGCCTTTGTGCAGGCCGGTCTCCGCGATCATCACGGGCTTCCCGTAGCGCTTCGCCGCGTCGCGCAGCGAACGCGCGATGCTGCGCTTCAGGTTGTGGGGGTAGACGTTGATACCGACGACGTCGGCCAAGTCCGCCAAGGCATGAGCGCCGATCTCGTGCGGGCGGTGCGCCGGCTCCGAGGTGATGAGCCGCAGCCGGTGAAGCCGGCGCTTCAGAATCGCGAAGATGGCACGCGCCTGATCGACCACGAAGGCGGTGCTTTCGCCCGGCACCATGCGCGGGTGGAAGCTCGTTTCGTTGAAGCAGCACCAGAAGTCTTCGTCCGGCGCCACCGCGAGGACGGCCTCGGCCACTCGGTTCGCATAGCCTTCCGGATCGGAATGGCGCCAATAATGGTTGAGGTCCCAGATGACCTCCATCTCCTTTTCCCGCGCGACCCGAAGGCGAGGCTCGATCGGCAGCCATGGGGGCAGGCCGTCGCGCACGGTTCGGATGCCGTGCGCCAGCGCGATGTCGTAATGCGCCCGCATCTTCGCATCCGGCAGATGGCCGGTGCCGGTCAGAAGGCAGAAGTTTCCCTGCCATTCCAGACGTCCGCACTCGAAGCCGGCCTGCAGAAAGGAGCGGAACATCCCGAGCGCCCCTAGTCAGGCACCCTGCATCAGCGCCCGCTGGCGCTTCAGCTCCGCCGCAAGGCGCGGATCGGCGACCCGCTCGCGCGGCTCCTCGGAGAAGCGCAGGAGACCGTTGGGGCAGTAGCGCCCGTCGTCCCAGCCGGGATGGTCGAGAACGGGATAGAGACAGAGGCCCTCGACGGGCACGCCCTGGCGCATGGCGGCGCGCGTCTCGGCGCCGACATAAGCCAGCCACTCCGCCCGCCTGTCGCTTTCGATGCCGGTTTCGGCGATGAAGATCGGGCGGCCGTAGCGTGCATAGGTTTCGGTGAGGAGCGTGCGGAAGGGCTTGTAGAGCGGGTGGCCGATGTCGATCGGCGGGCCGCCGTGGATCCACTGGTTGTTGAAGTAGTAATTGACCCCGACGATGTCGAGCAGCGCCTCGCGCCCCCCGATCTGGGGCCAGGCGCGGCCCGCGATCATGTCCCAGGCCTGGAACTGCGCCTGCCGGTGCCCTTCGGCATGGGCGGCGTCGTGCGGGCGGGAGGGATCGGTGATGACGTTGATGACCGGATCGGCATGCACGAAGCGGGCACGCGGATCGACCCGCCAGATCGCCTCCATCGCCGAAATCGCGGCGCGCGAGAGCTGCACCTTCAATTCGTGCCCCCGGCCATGGGCGAAGGGGTTGAGATAGCCGGCATCCCCGCCGCCCCAGGCGAAGAAGGAGATTTCGTTGACCGGCGCGTAGAAGGGCGCGCCGTTGGTTTTCGCAGCGATGACCCGGGCGGCTTCGACCGCGAAGCGCGTGAAGCGCTCGACGAATTCGGGGCGCCAGATGTCGAGATCGTCGGGCCAGCCGTAATGGAGGATGTCCCAGACGACCTGTGTTCCCGTCGCTTCGGCGGCTTCGAGCTGCGCCTTCAGGCTCGACCAGTCGTAGCGGCCGGGCTCGGGCTCGATAAGGTGCCAGCGCAAGCCGTCGCGCACGGTGCGGATGCCATGATGGGCGAGTTCCGCGTAATCCTCCCGCGCGAAGCGGTCGTGGTAGCTCGCCGCGATCATGTCGATGCGCTGGCGATCATGCGCGCGCCGGTGGGATGACGACTCGAAGCCCCCTTGAAAGAAGGAGCGGAAAAGACCCGGAACATGCACCGGCGGCGCGCTCTCGGCCAGCACCTCGTCGATCAGCGCCTGCCATTGCGCGATGACCACCGGAACCGCATAGTCCCGCTCGACCTTGGCCCGCAGCGCGGCGCCGAGGCTCGCGCGCCGTGCGGGATCGTCGATCAGCGTGAGCATCGCCCGCGCGACGGAAGACGGGCTTTCGTGCGGCACGAAGAGGCCGCTGACTCCATCCTCGATCTGCTCGGTCGTGCCGTTGTCGGCGGTGGCGATCACGGCCAGGCGCGCGGCGCCGGCTTCCGCGACCACATGCGGCATTCCTTCCCCGCGCGACAGCCAGACGAAGATGTCGAGCGCCGAGAGGAGTTCGGGAATATCGGCGCGGTCGCCGAGGAAGCGGACGGCATTGGCGAGACCGAGCGAGACCGCGCGCTTGTGCAACGCCGTCGCATAGTCCGGCAGAAAGGCGTCGGGGCCGCCGATCACCAGGAAGCGCGCATCGGGGCGTGTCCTCAGAACGATGGCGGCGGCGTCGAGGAAATCCTCGACGCGCTTCTTCGGATCCAGCCGACCGACCCAGCCGATGACCGGCGTGTCCGGCGAGACGCCCAGCGCCAGACGCATCGGCGCCCGCGCGGCGGGGTCGAAAGCGCCGAGATCCACCGTGGAAGGGATTTCCACCGCATGGTGCTCGCGCCCCGGCATGCGCGAGGCTGCCGCGTCGCGGATCGAGCGGCAGACGCCGACATAGCGGCTGGTGAAGTGCTTGGGACCGCCGAGCGCTTCCGACACGAGCCCGCCATGTTCGATCAAAGGCGGCCGCAGCCGCAGCCGCTCCAGCGCGGGATAGATGTCGGCGACGTTCTGGCAGGAGACGACGAGATCGTAGGCCGCGAGCTTGCCCGCGAGATAGCTGACCGTGTCCTCGAAGGAGAGCGTATAGGGCGTGCGATCGACATGGACGCCCATGGCTTCGAGCTGCTGGTGCGTCTGCTCCGGCATTCCCTCCTTGCGAAAGCAGGCGACGACATCGATGCGGTAACGGCGCGGATCGAGGTGCCGGGCGAGCAGCCGCACCTCGGTTTCCTCGCCGCCCACCACGAGCCAGGCGAAGACGAAGAGAATGCGGACCGGCTCCCCGCCGCTATCGGCACCGTCCCGCATCAGTCGCGGACCTTGAACACGACCTGGAGGAAGTCCGGCCGCTCTTCCACGAGATGGCGGAGGAAGGCGGGGGCTTCCTCGAAATCGACGACATGCGTGATCATGTGGTCGATGATG
Source organism: Aureimonas endophytica (assembly GCF_014642635.1). Lineage (GTDB taxonomy): Bacteria > Pseudomonadota > Alphaproteobacteria > Rhizobiales > Rhizobiaceae > Plantimonas > Plantimonas endophytica. The sequence goes on along the minus strand of NZ_BMIQ01000003.1, from coordinate 293,287 downwards.
TCGGGCCCGCGCGCGGCGAGAAGCTCGATCGTCTCGGCCGCCAGCCGGCGGCGGTTCCACTCGAAGCCCAAACCCCGCGGCACGCGGCCGATCTGCGCGCAGCGGATCGCGAGGCCGTTATGGTGGAACTCCTCACCGAGGCGCACGGCATCCGCGCCGCCCTGGTAGAAGGCGAGGTCGATCACCGTGCCCTGCGGGCGCAGCGCGCGAAGCGCCGCATGGAGGCTTCGGGCGTCGGCCCGCGTCTGGAACACGAAGTCCGCGCCCCGATCGCCGCCGCCATGGTGCCAGGTCGCCTTGGCATGGTTCCAGGCCTGGTCTTCGTCCATCGCGGTGAAGCCCAGCGCCTCGATACGCCCGCGACGGAAGGACGAGGGATCGGCGACGACGATCTCGGACGCGCCGGCCTTCGCCGCGAAGAGGGCGGTCAGGAGACCGACGACACCGCCGCCGATCACGAGGACCGGTCGCCCGGCGACGCTCTGTCCCAGCCGTTCGACACGGGGGCCGGCGAGCTCGGCGTCGGCATGGAGTAGGCCGTTGGCGGCGATCGGTCCCATCTGCGCGACATAGATGCCGAGCATCGGATCGATCGTCGCCGGCAGGCTGACGAGAAGGTCGTGGAACGGGTCGGCCGTGTGACCGCTCTTGTGCGCATAGGTGGAGGCGACGATTTCGCCCGGACGGAACCCGGCCGCGCGGGATTCGGCGACGCGCGCCACTTCCATGTAGCCGAGGAAGGGCAGGGGGAAGTGCTGGCCGGGCTCGCCCGGCACGAAGACGCCGCGCCCGCCATCCCAGCGCGAATGGAGGTAGGGATTAGTGTTCTTGAAGAAGGTCAGCTCGGTGCCGGCGGAAAAGCCGGAATAGAGCGTGTCGAGCCGCACCTGCCCTTCGCCCGGAGGCCCTTCCTCGTACTGGAAGTGATAGGCTTCGCCGGGCCGCTCGATGCCGAGAGACCGGACATGACGGTGGCCGGGCGGCAATTGGCCGGGCTCCGGGCGCGGGAGAAACCGGAGCGGCGCCGGGTCGACGCGTGGCGCCGCGTCCGGCGGCAGGCTCACGACCTCGCCGGTGCGCGCGGACTCGACCACGGCGAGCGCCAAGCGATGGGTCGCCAGTGCGTCCGCATAGGGGCAGCGGATGCGGTTCTCCAAGCCGGCCACGGCGTCGATGAAGTCGCGATCCTCCCGCCAGACGGGATCGCCGTCCGCGCCCCGCACGGGACGCCCGCGACCGACATCGACCATGATGTCATGGTCGGTCAGTTCGATCGCCAGCTTGTCGGCGAAGATGTGGAGCCCGACGCGGTGGTTCCAGCCGAGAAGGCATGTCGAGGCGAGGTTCGCGACGACGCCGCTGGCGAACGTCAGGCTGGCGGTCGTGGTCGTGGGCACGTCGAGGTCGGGGAATTCGGGCCGATCCTTGTGGGCGGCGCGGCCGTAGACTTGCACCACGTCGCCGACGAGGAAGCGGGCGAGGTCGAGAAGATGCGTCGCCTGCTCGACCATCTGCCCGCCCGACCGGTCTTCGCGCCACCACCATTGCGGCGGCGGCGTCGAGTCCAGCCAATAGCCCGACAGGAGCTGCGGCGGGTTTCCGGCCAGAAGCGCGCGCGCCTCGTCCACCGTATCGAGATAGCGCCAATGGTAGCCGACGGCGGTGACGAGGCCCTTTTCGGCGACGGCCGCCGCGATCGCCTCGGCGGTCGCCAGATCGAGCGAGACCGGCTTTTCCACGAAGAAGGGCAGACCGCGTTCGATCGCGGCCTGTTCCGGCGCGCCATGGGCGAAGGGCGGCACGCAGATGTAGACGGCGTCGAGGTCGCAGGCGTCCATCATGGCGCTCGCATCGTCGAAAGCGCGCGCGCCGAAGCGGACGGCGGCGGCCTCCGCCCTGGCGCGGTCGGGGTCGGCGAAGCCGACGATCGCGACGTCGTCGAAATGTTCGAGAATTCCGAGATGGCGCTGGGCGATGCCGCCGACCCCGACGAAGCCGATCCGGATTGTCTTCATGTGCGCGTCCTGCGTTTCGGCGTGGGTGGAACCGGCGAGCCGGCGGTAGAGGTCGGCGGTGGCCTCGGCCATGGCGGAGGCCCGGAACTTCGCCTCGAAGCGCTCGCGCCCGGCCGCGCCGGCTCGGGCCAGCGCCACGGGATCGGCGAGCGCCGAGCGCAGCGTCGCGGCGAGGGCGGCCGCATCGCCCGGCTCGGCGAGCCAGCCGGTGACACCGTCGTCCACCGCCTCGCTCGTGCCGCCGATAAGCGTTGCGACCACGGGAAGCCCGGCCGCCATGGCTTCCAGAACTACAAGCGGCAATCCTTCGAAGAGGGAAGGGAGGACGAGGCAGTCGGCTGCCGCCATGAGATCCGCCACGTCGTCGCGCTCGCCCAGAAAACGCACCGTCTGCCCGAGTCCCGCAGTCCGAGCCTGCCGCTCCAGCGGCATGCGCAGGGGGCCGTCGCCGGCGATCAGGCAGACGAAGCCCGGAACCGACGGACGATCGGCGGCAAGGGCATCCAGGAGGACGGCATGCCCCTTCTGCTCGGTCAGCCGGGCGACGACGAGGACGACGGTCGCTTCCGGCGCGATGCCGAGATTTCGTCGGGAATCGGCGCGGCTGCGCCCCGGCGGGCGCGGGTGGACGCCGTTCGCGATCGCGTGGATCAAATTCGGATCGACCCCTGCGGCGACGAAGCTCTCGGCGGCCGTCCGCGAAACGCACACGACGGCGTCGAGGTCATGAACGGCGCGTCGATGGACGGCGATCTCAGTCGGATCCGTGAGGACGAACGGCAGATGTTCGGTGCGAAGGATGGCCGCGATGCCGGCGCGCCGCCCGACCGCGGCGAGGTCATGTCCCTCCCATCCGATTCCGGCATGGACGTGCAGGATGTCCGGGCGCAACCGCTCCAGCGCCTCAGCCAAGGAGGCGGTATCGCTCGCGTCGAAGTCGATCGCGGCGAGGCCGGCGCGCAGGGCTCGCCTGCCCAGCCAAGCGCGCGGATCGCTGGCAAGGACGACGTCCCAATTCCCCGAAAGTTCGCGCGCCAGCGCCAGCATGTGCTCGCCGACGCCCGACGGCACCAGACTGTCGGTGGCAAGCATCAGGCGAAGGCGGCGTCCGGTTCCGCCGGGGTCCGTCAAATCGCCGGCCCGGCCGCCGCCGCGCTCGCCCGGCCGCCAGCGGAGCCCATGCGCTCGAAGGTCGCCAGCGCCTGCGCCACGACCTGATCCATGTTGTAGTAGCGATAGGTGGCAAGGCGACCGACGAAGGTGACGTTCGGCATCGCGTTGGCCAGGGCTTCGTAGCGCCGATAGATCGCGCGGCTTTCCTCACGGGGTACGGGATAGTACGGCTCGCCCTCCTCGGACGGCACCTCGTAGGAGATGCTGGTCTTCGCGTGCCGTTGTCCCGTCAGGTGCTTGTACTCGGTGATCCGGGTGTGGGGGATGGCGGCATCGGGGTAGTTCACCACGCCGACGGGCTGAAACTGCGGTCGGTCGTGCGTCTCGTGCCGAAAGGCCAGGCTGCGATAGGGCAGCTTGCCGAAGCGATGGTCGAAGAACTCGTCCACCGGCCCGGTGAAGACGGTATGGCCGACCTCGATCCGCTCCCGCACCATACGGTAGTCCGTGCCGGTCCTGACGGTGATGCCCGGGTGATCGAGCATCCGCTCGAACATGGCGGTGTAGCCCTCGGCGGGCATCGCCTGGAAGCGATCCAGGAAATAGCGGTCGTCGGTGTCCACGCGCGTCGGCACGCGCGCCGTGACGGATCGGTCGAGCTCGGAAGGGTCGAGACCCCACTGCTTGCGGGTGTAGCCGCGAAAGAACGTCTCGTAGAGATGGCGCCCGACCGCCGAGACGACGACATCCTCCGCGCTGCGGATTTCGGCGACCGGCTCGGCGCGCGCGGCCAGGAAGGCGGCGGCCTCGGCGTCGCTGCGAAGATCGAGCCCGTAGAGGCCGTTCACCGTGGTGCGGTTGATCGGCATCGGCAGGAGCTTGTCTTCGACGCTGGCCAGCACCCTGTGCTCGTAGGGGCGCCAGTCGGTGAAACGCGAAAGATAGTCGACGACCCTCTGGCTGTTGGTGTGAAAGATGTGCGGGCCGTAGCGATGGACGAGGACGCCCGCGGCGTCGAAGTGGTCGTAGGCATTGCCGGCGACGTGGTCGCGCCGGTCGATGACGAGGACGCGTTGCCCGGCTTGGCTGGCAAGCCGTTCGGCCAGCACCGCGCCGGCGAACCCGGCGCCGACGACGAGCGCATCGAAGCGTTCCGACCTCGACGCTCCCCCGATAGAAGGAGCGGCCGGTGCCTCGTCGTTGGCCGCCCGCGTCGCCGCATGCCTTGCCGCCAGGATGGCTTCGCCGACGATTGCGGCCATCTGCCGATGCGTGGCGTCCCAGGAGATGCCGGCGAGCACCGCGTCGGCTTCGGCGAGCCAGGGCCCGTCGCGCCTAAGGGAGAGCGCCGCCTCGCAGGCCGCCACGAAGCCGGCCGCGTCGGCGGCGATGCGCACCCCGTGAAGCTCGCCGTAGTGGCGCACCACGTCGGCGATCGGGGTCGACACCACGGGGCGTCCGCCCGCCAGGTATTCCGGCGTCTTGGTCGGGCTGATGAAGCGCGTCGCCTCGTTCAGGGCGAACGGCATGAGCGCGACATCCCAGCCCGAAAGATAGGCGGGGAGCTCGTCATACGCCTTCCCGCCGAGCCAGTGGATGTTGGGCGCGCGCGGCAGGTCGGCGGCGTCGAGCTTGGCGACCGGGCCGAGCATGGCGATGGTCCAGTTGGGACGAAGCGACGCCACCTCGGCCAGAAGGTCGAGGTCCAGGCGTTCGTCGATCACTCCGTAGAAGCCGAGCACCGGACCGGGGAGCCTCGCCTGATCGGCGGGGGGACGAAGCCGCCCCTCCCGAGCCTGCCCGAAATGGGTCGCATCGACCGCCGAGGGGAAGGGATGGATATTGGCATGCCGGTGGCGCTTGGCCTCGTAGAGGCTCCAGCCGCCGGTGAATACGGCGTCCGCCCGCGCGATCAGCCGCTCCTCGAGCTCGACGAGCCGAGGATCCGCGAAACGGAACGCGGTCAATTCGTCCATGCAGTCGTAGACGACCGCCGCGGCCTCCACGCCGCCGGCGAAGGCGAACATCATCGGCGTATAGAACCAGAGCACAGGGGCCGCTGTGGTCGCGGTATCGATCAGCATGCCCAACAGCTGCGCCAGGCCGGCCTCGCGCTCAGGCACGCTCCACCAATGCGGCAGGCGAGGCCGAAGCGCGATGACCCCATCCTCTGGGAAAGGATGGAATTCGAGAAACGGCAAATGATGATCGCAAGGGATGAACTCCTCGAGGAAGAACACCTTCCGATCACGTGCGAAGCGTCGCATAAGATGTTGCGGTCGCTGGGTCACAAAGTCCCAGCGCAGATGCGAAAAGCAGATGATGGGAGCGTCGTCTTGAGGTTGCTTGAAGCCATCGCCGAACTTTGCTCCCGGAGATCCGGAAACCGCAGGTAACTCCGGCGTCATGGCCACCCCTTCGCGTCGTGGCAGCTGAACTAGCCGATTACGCCATCGTTCCGCGATAGGGCGATTTGAAGCGGGGCTGTTCCTGTAGCAGGGAACGGAAACGGCCCACCGTGTGCGGCCAGGTCCAGCGCGCGCGGGCGATTTCGCGGGGCCGGAAACTCGGCAGCGTGTCCAGCATCGCGACGATCGCCTGTCCGAACCGCTCGGCGGGCGCCGTCCGCCCCGTCTCGGGCGTGATGAACTGGAGACCGCAGGCGAGGCGCTCGTTGGCAAGGACCGGCAGTCCGGCGAGCATGTACTCGGTGAGGATCGCCGGAGCGCCGTCGTCCTGCCCGCAGACGATCCCGATCTTGGCGAGGTTCATCAGGCGATTGACCTCGGCGAAGGGCACGCCCGGCGGACCGACGAAGTCGATGTCGAGGCCGCGCTCGGCGGCTTGCGCTCGCAGGGTCTCGGCCATCTCGCCGTAGCCGAAGACGCAAAGCGCCCGCAGGCGACGCGGCGCATGGGTCAGCGCGTCGAACAGGATGTCGTGCCGCTTGTAGGGCTGCGCCGCCGCGACATAGACGACATCGTAGGGTTTCTCGCCGCCCAGCGGACGGAACGTCTCGTCGTCGGCGAATTCCGGCCCGATCGGCATGATCGCGGTGGCCATGCCGGGATGGCGCGCCTCGACCTCGTCGGACTGCCACTGCGCGCCGGTCAGAACAAGGTCGAAATGGCGGCTCACCGTGGGAGGCACGCGAAGCGAGGGCGCGTCGATCGAATTGTAGACCTTGAAGCTACGCTCGCAGGCGGCCAGGATACGCTCGTCCACGCCAAGCCCCAGAACCACGAGGATATGAGGCGCACCGACGGTCTCGATGAAGCGCAGCATGTGCCGCGAGGCGAAGGGTGCGTCCTCCACGTCGAGCCTGAACACGCGGCGCGCGAGATGAGCGCTGTCACGCTGCAGCGGCGGCGGCTCGGCGGCGCGGCTGTGGTGCCAGATCTCGCAGGTCTCAACGATCCCGGCATGGACGCAGGCCAGGGGAAGGCGTTCGAGATACCCGCCGGTCACGCGCACGGGTTCCACATCGAGAGCTTCGGAACCATGAGGCGCGAAGGGTTCGCGCAGGAGCCGCTCGGGCCATTCGTTCGCGCGCTCGTCCAGCGTCTCGGCACTGTGTTGGTGCGCCGGCCAGCCCTCCACGAGGTCTCCGAGGACGACGATGGAAGGCTGCTCCGTCAACGCCGCCGGCGTGCCAAGATTCATTCGAAAGCCTCCCCAATCGCCCGAAACCGTCGCGCCGAAGGCTGACGGCCGTTCAGCAGACGTCAATTTGGGAAGGGCGTGCGGGAGTCGAGCCTTCTACCGTCGAACTCGTGCGATGAGGATCTGCCCAAGGGAATGGCCGGCGCTGAAGTCTGCCAGAAATCAGAGATCTCGGAGCCGACGTTCCACAACTCGCGCAAGCGGGTCGGCTTCAGTGGAGAGACGTCACGCATGGCTGTGGACATGATCGGTCGGTCAGAATGTGGCCTGCCGACAATTGTGAGGTCGGGCGGTTCGTCCACGAGGCGGTCACTTCGCACTCTGCCCGCGTGGACGGGCTTTACGATCAAAAGGTCTCGCTCGGGAACCAAAAGCTCAATGGCTGGTTCGGCGCGGCGTGAGCGGGCTCGGCCCGACCGCCAGCGCGAGGAAAGAGCCGCCCATGACCGTCCGTTACAAGCTCGGCTGCGAGCTGACCTATGAGATCAAAGGCCCGACGGTCTTCATCTTCAATCTGGAGGTCGCCAAGCTGCGGCGGCACATCGATCTCGTCGAGCGGTTGACGATCCAGCCGGACCGGCCGTTGCGCACCTATACGGTGCCGGATGTCCGCAACCGCTATTTCAGCCTGGAAGCCGGGGCGGGACCCCTCGAACTGCGCTACGAGGCGGAGGTGACGCTGGATGTCTACCGCGCCGACCCGGCGACGATCCGCGAAACGCCGGTCGCCGAATTGCCGCTCGACATCATGCCCTTTCTCCTACCCTCGCGCTTCGTGTCCTCCGACCGCCTTGCCGCCTTCGCGCAGCGCGAGTTCGGCCATCTCGAACAGGGCCATTCGCGCGTGACGGCCATCTGCAACTGGCTCTACGACCATATCGACTATCGGCGCGGGGCTTCGAACGAGCAGACCACCGCCGACGAGAGCCTGCTGCTGCGGGCCGGCGTATGCCGCGACTTTGCCCATATCGGCATCGCCTTCTGCCGGGCGCTCAACATCCCGGCGCGCTTCGTCAGCTGCTATGCCTATGGGCTCGAGCCGAGCGACTTCCATGCCGTGTTCGAAGCCTATCTCGACGGGCGCTGGTGGCTGTTCGACGGCACGCGGCAAGCCAATCTCGACGGGCTGGTGCGGATCGGCGTCGGGCGCGACGCGGCCGAGATCGCCTTTTCCTGGCCGTTCGGCGAGATGGAACCCGGCAAGGTGCAGATCACCATCGAACATGTCGACGGTTCGCCGGAAGCGCCGGGACGCACCACCGACGCGATCTCGACGGAGGAGCCGGCGCCGAATGCCGGGGCAAGATGACGGCGTGTGCCGACCGACCCCGCTGCCTCGGCTTCGTCCGACATTCCGTCGGACGCGAAGCAAGGCCGCATCTTTCGGTCTTACGGCAGGAAGGACTGCCGCCTCAGCCAGGCCTCGTACCATCCCGGCCAAGCCGCGCTAGGCTCGCCCGGCCGGCCCATGCCGAAGCCATGACCGCCGCTGGCGAGCCGATGCCACTCGATCGCGACGCCGGCATCGCGGCAGGCTCGCGCGAGAAGGGCGCCGTTGGCGGGAGCGGCGATCGGATCGTCCAGGGCCTCGACCAGGAGCAACGGCGGACAATCGGCGTGGACATGCGTTTCCACCGACCAGCGTGCGCTTTGCGACCGCGTCGGATGCCGCCCGACAAGGATGCGGCGCGTCGACGTGTCGTCATAGGGCGGCAGAAGCGTCACGATCGGATAGAGGAGGGCGAGCGCGCTTGGACGGGCCGAATGCCGGTCGGCCGCGTCGACCGGCTCGTAGCTTGACTCGGCCGCGCAGCTTGCGGCCATGCCGAGAAGATGGCCGCCCGCCGAAAAGCCAAGCGCGCCGATCCGCTCCGGATCGATATCCGGCACGCGCCCGCCGCGAAGCAGCCGGAGGGCACGCTGCGCATCCTGAAGCGGCGCGAGCGGACCGTTGACCCAGCCCTCCGCCGGCAGACGATAGCGCAGGATGCAGGCCGTGATGCCGCGCGCCGCGAGCCAAAGGGCGGCCCGGCGGGCCTCCTTCCCGATCTCGATCCGCCGATAGCCGCCGCCAGCGGCGACAAGTATGGCGCTGCCATTCGGCCTTGCCGGCCGGACGATCTCGATCGCCGGAACGGCGATGTTGCGCAGGGCGCCACCGGATGCTTGCAGGGGCTCGCCGGAAGGACCGCCGCCGCCCGGCGCCACGCCCGGCCAGAGAGCCAGGAGCTCGCTCGGCGCGGCCCGGCTCCTCGTTCCTGGCACGAGCATCGCCGCGAACAGGGTCAGGACGTGCCGCCGGCTGATCATGGCTGCGCCTCGAACTTCGGATCGACACGAGGCTCCGGCGTCCTTCACGGGATCAGGCGGTCGGCGCGGAGACGCGCGAAGAGGTCGAAGAAGGCCTCGTCCGTCGCCTGATAGGCGGTGAAACCGAGACGCCGGCTCTTGCTCATGTCGGTGACCACTTCAATGGGCCGGCCAAGATCGGCATCCGTGTGCCAGGGCGAGGCGAGGCGGGACAGGTCCGGCTCGGCAAGGCCCTCGCGCTCGGCGATCCGGCGCCAGAGCGGCGCGTCGTCCTTCATCTGCTCTTCCAACGGGAGCACAGTGCCGTCGAAGGGCGCGGACTCCAGCCCGAACCAGTCGGCGATCCGCCCCCACATCCAGTTCCAGCGGAAGACGTCACCATTGACGATGTTGAAGTCCTCGTTCGCCGCCGCCGGCGTCGTCGCCGCCCAGAGGAGCTGCCGGGCGAGCTGGCGCGCGTCGGTCATGTCGGTGAGGCCGTTCCACTGCGCGGCGGAGCCCGGAAAGCGGAAGGGACGGCCCGTTTCACGGCAGAGCGTCGCATAGACGGCGAGCGTTGTGCCCATGTTCATGGCGTTGCCGACCGCCTTGCCGATCACCGTATGCGGGCGATGGACGCTCCAGGCGAAGCCGTCGCGGCGGGCGGCGGCGAAGACCTCGTCTTCCTGCGCGTAGTAGAAGTTCGCGACGTCGAGGCGGCCTTGGGACTCGCGGAACGGCGTCTGGGGCAGGGTGCCTTTGCCATAGGCCTCGAACGGGCCGAGATAGTGCTTGAGGCCCGTCACCAGAGCGACGTGGCGCACCGTTCCCGTCGGCCGCAGCCCATCGAGAAGGTTGCGGACCATGGCGGCGTTGACGCGGATGTTCTCGGCCTCCGTATCCTGGCGCAGCCATGTCGTGATGAAGGCCGCGTCCGGATTCAGGTCGCGAAGCGCCGCCGCCGTGGCGGCCGTGTCCTGGAGGTCGGCCGCGACGGGAATGACGCCCGGATGCTCGACGGGGCGCCGCGCAAGGCCGTGCACCGTCCAGCCGTTCTCCAGAAGAAAAGCCGCCGTCGCGCTGCCGACGATGCCGCTGGAGCCCACCACCAATGCCGTCCGTGTCATGCCGTTGTCCTTCTCGTTGCATCACGAGCTAGGAGGCCTTGCGGGAGGCGTCCAGACGGCACCATTTGGGGACATAGGCACCAAGAGGTATCCATCGATGCGACCGGGAACGCCCGACGATGACTGGCGGGAGGACTGCGCGCCGCGCCGCGTGCTCGAACTCTTCGCCACGAAGTGGACGAGCATGGTTCTACACACGCTGCACGTCCGACATGGGGGCGCGGCACGCACCGGCGTTCTCCTGCGCAGCCTGCCTGGCATCTCCAAGAAGATGCTGACGCAGACGTTGCGCGAGATGGAGGAGAGCGGACTCGTCACGCGGCATGTCCAGGGGACGATTCCACCCGCCGTCGAGTACCGCTTGACCGTCCTCGGGCAGCGGTTCGTCGAGCCTGTCGAGAAGCTCTACGAATGGGGGCGGGTGAACTCGGACGCGCTGGACAGCCTCCGGGCCAGGCGATCCTCTCGCCGAGATCGACGGATCGACTGAGTGGCCATCCCTTTGCGCTGGCGGATATCGACGCGAAACGGCGTCGGCTTTCGGGATTTGAACCCTGCCCGTTTGTATGCCTGGGAAGGGTCGACAGCGGAACGTCCGCTTTTCGGTGCTTTTTCCCGATGGCGGACGCACAGCTATCGGCCCGTTCGGGACCTGACTTGGACAGCCGGGTAGGGAAGGGGACTGTCCGCTTCCGGGTGATCGCAGGCGTGAAGCGGACAAGACCTCGATTCAGGCAGGGGAGGCTATGCAGCACCGTTCGTATCCCCAGTCGGTGATCGTCGCACGTGCTCGCTCAGACCGCTTCGCTGAAGGCTTGTTCCGCTTCCGTACGGAAGCGATCGAACACAGCGGCGACGAGACGCACGAACGGGCGGCCGTTCTCCGTCAGTTTCAGGTGTCCGCCCTCCAGTTCGATCAGACCCTCCCTAGCGAAGGGCCTGAGTAGGGCTAGTTCGTCGGCAAAGCGATGATGCGTTTCCTCCAACTCCGTCGAGAAGGTGCACATGAGGCGCTCAATAACGCGCGCCCGGTTCCGATCATCGCCGCTGAAGCCATGGCCTCGCCGCGTCGCGAGCCTGCCAGCCGTGACCTCCGCGCGCCAATGTCCGATGTCGCTCGCATTCTGCGCAAAGCCGCCGGGCAGTTTCGAGATCGCGGATGGGCCGAAACCGATGAGAACGTCGTTGGGATCGTCCGTGTAACCCTGGAAGTTGCGACGGAGCCGCCCCTGCCGAACCGCCACGGCCAGCGGATCGTCGGGCCTGGCGAAGTGATCGATGCCGATCCGCTCGAAGCCAGCCTTTTCGAGACTGCGAGCGATCGTGGAGGCTTGGGCCAGGCGTGCTTCCGGGCCCGGCAGGGCGCTCTCGTCGATCAGCCGTTGGTTGGCCCGACGTGACGGCAGATGGGCGTAGCCGTAGAAGGCGATCCTGTCCGGCGCCATTGCCAGAACGCTCTCGAGCGTGCGCTGGAGGCTCGCCTCGGTCTGGTGCGGCAGCCCATAGACGAGGTCGAAGTTGAGGCGTCCGATCCCCGCCGCCCGCAGGACATCCACCGCGCGCTGGACTTGGCGCTGCGGCTGGAAGCGGCCGATCGCCTCCTGCACGACGGGGTCGAGATCCTGGACGCCGAGGCTCGCTCGCGTCACGCCGAGAGCCGCCAGGCCGAGGGCAAAGCCCGGGTCGACGAGGCGTGGGTCGAGCTCGATCGCGTGCTCGGCAAGCGCGCCGAGGTCGAAGTTGTCGCGGAGTTCGGACAGGACGGACGCGAGCCCATCGAGGCCCAGGATCGATGGCGTGCCCCCGCCCCAGTTGATCCGGCCGATTGCTACGCGATCCCGCAGATGGCGGGCGGCCAGCGCGATCTCGGCCAGAAGCGTAGATCGGAAAGCGTCGATGACGCTCTCCCGGCGCGCCGCCTTGGCGTGACAGCCGCAATAGTGGCAGATGTCCCGACAATAGGGGATGTGGATATAGGCCGAGACCGGCTCGTCGCTTGCCACGTCCCCGAGCCAGCGCGCCGCTTGCTCGGGCCCGACGGCGGAGGTGAAGTCCGCCGCCGTCGGATAGGAGGTGTAGCGGGGCACGCGGGCCGCCGCGAGGTGCCGGGCGAGGGTCATCGGGCGGGATCTCCCGCACCGGGCCGTCCGGCAGGGTCGCCGGCCAGTGCCGACAGACGCCGGTCCTCGCGCATCTCGAACCACATCGCGTTGAGGATGGCGAAGGCGCAAGCGAGGCCGACGCCGAGGATCCAGCTGAAATACCACATGCGCGGATGCTCCTAGTAGGCGTTGGGGTTGCGGCCGATCGAGGCGGCGGTCACCGGCCCGCGCATCACGCGGTAGACCCAGGTCGTGTAGAGGAGGATCAGGGGCAGGAAGACCGCGGTCGCGATCAGCATCACGAAGAGCGTCAGGTGGCTGGACGAAGCGTCCCAGACCGTGAGGCTGGCGTTCGGCGTCGAGGACGAGGGCAGGAGGAAGGGGAAGAGCGACAGGCCGGCCGTCGAAATGATGCCGAAGATGGCCGCGCTGGTCGCCAGGATCGTCGGCACCTTCAGTCCGAGCCGGAGGCCGGCGAAGCCCGCGAGGCTTCCCAGGAGCCCGAGGGCCGGGGCGATCAGCATCCAGGGGTGCCGACCGTAATTGGCGACCCAGGCGCCCGCCTCACGCGCCACCGTCTTCCCGAGCGGATTGGAGGGAGCGGCCATGTCCTGGGCGGAGATGACGACGTAGCCTTCCAGCCCGAAGGCCACCCAGAGCCCGCCGAGCGCGAAGAGCGCGGCCGTCAGCAGCGCCGCCCGGCCGCCATAGAGGCGTGCACGGGCCGCGACCGGACCCTCGCATCGCGCCGCGATCACCGCCGCACCCTGCGCCACGCACATGCCGACGCTCACAAGGCCCGCCAGAAGGGCGAAGGGCGAGAGAAGGCCGAAAAAGCTTCCCGAATAGGAGGCGCGGAGCGTCGCGTCGAGGCCGAAGGGCACGCCGAGGAGGACGTTGCCGACCGCCACCCCGGCAATCAGCGCCGGCACGAATCCGCCGACGAAAAGCGCCCAGTCCCAGGTTTCGCGCCAGCGCGGATCCTTGACCTTGCCCCGGAACTTGAAGCCGACGGGGCGCAGGATCAGGGCGAGCAGGATCGCGATCATCGCGAGGTAGAAGCCGGAGAAGCTCGCGGCGTAGAGCGCCGGCCAGGCGGCGAAGACCGCGCCGCCTCCGAGCACCAGCCAGACCTGGTTGCCTTCCCAGGTCGGGCCGACGAGGTTGATGAGGATGCGCCGCTCTTCGTCGGTCCTGGCCGCGAAGGGTAGGAGGGTGCCGACGCCGAGATCGTAGCCGTCCATGACGGCGAAGCCGATCAGGAGGATGCCGAGCAGCGCCCACCAGACGAGACGCATCGTCTCGTAGTCGAGGGGAATGTGGGTCATGTCCATTGCCTTGGGAATCGAGGTCAGCGCGTTTCCGGCGCGGCGGCCGCGCCGACGGGGATCGTCCGGGAACCACCGACGCCGTCGAGGAGCACGTCGGTCTTCGAGGGGCCTGCCTTGATGACCTTCAGCATCAGGACCACCATCACGACGGCGAGCGTCGAATAGACCGTCAGGAAGAAGCCGAGGCTGATCGCGAGGTCCGTGAGGCCGAGACCGGACGCCGCGTAGAAGGTCGGCAGCACGCCTTCCACCGCCCAGGGCTGGCGCCCGTACTCGGCGATGAACCAGCCGGCCTCGATCGCGATCCAGGGCGTCGGCAGCGAGAGGAGCGCGATCCAGAGGAGCGTGCGGCTCTCGCCGATGCGATGGCGCGAGGCGAGGACGAAGGCCACCGCGAAGAAGGCGATGAGATAGAGCCCGCAGGCCACCATCAGGCGGAAGCTCCAGAAGAGCGGCGCGACCCCCGGCACCGTGTCGAAGGCGGCCTGCGTGATCTCCTCCTGCGTCGCGTTCTCCACATCGTCGCGATATCGCTTGAGGAGGAGGGCGTAGCCGAGGTCGCGCCAGCCGGCCGAGAATGTCTCGCGCGCCGCCATGTCCTTGCCGTCGGCGCGGATGCGCTGGAGGGCCTCGTAGGCGACGATGCCGTTCTTGATGCGCTGGCCGGCGGTTTCCACGAGGTCGAGGATGCCCGGGATCTCGCCCGACAGGGAGCGCGTCGCCATCAGACCGAGCGCATAGGGGATCTGCACCTCGAAGGAGTTCTCCCGGTCGCCCGGCACCGCGAAGAGGTTGAACCCGGCGGGGGCTGGCTCGGTGTGCCACATCGCCTCCATCGCCGCGATCTTCATCTTCTGGTGCTCGGTCGCGGCATAGCCGCTCTCGTCGCCGAGGACGACGACCGATAGGGACGAGGCGAGGCCGAACGAGGCGGCGACGGCGATCGAGCGCTTGGCGAGGTCGACGTGCCGGCCGCGCAGGAGAAACCAGGCGCTGACGGAGAGAACGAACATGGCGCCCGTGACATAGCCGGCCGACACCGTGTGGACGAACTTCGCCTGGGCGACCGGGTTGAAGATCACCGCCATGAAGTCGGTGATCTCCATGCGCATCGTGTCGGGGTTGAAGGTCGCGCCGACCGGGTTCTGCATCCACCCGTTGGCGATCAGGATCCAAAGCGCCGAGAAGTTGGCGCCGAGCGCGACCAGCCAGGTGACGACGAGATGGCCGACGCGGCTCAGGCGGTCCCAGCCGAAGAAGAAGAGGCCGATGAAGGTCGCCTCGAGGAAGAAGGCCATCAGGCCCTCGATCGCCAGCGGCGCGCCGAACACGTCGCCGACATAGTGGGAATAGTAGCTCCAGTTCATGCCGAACTGGAATTCCATGACGATGCCGGTGGCGACGCCCATGGCGAAGTTGATGCCGAAGAGCGTGCCCCAGAAGAGCGTCATGCGCCGCCAGACCTCGCGGCCCGTCATCACGTAGACGCTCTCCATGATCGCCATCATGAAGGACAGGCCGAGCGTCAGCGGCACGAAGAGGAAGTGGTACATCGCCGTTGCCGCGAACTGGAGCCGCGACAGGTCGACGACCGTCATGTCGATCATGATCGTTCACCCGGAAGTTGAAGCCGGCACCCCGCCGGCCGTCCCCGAATCCTCTAGGCCCGCGCTTCGCCGGGCGCCTTGATTTGAATCAAGGCACCGCGTGAACCCGCCCGCTAAGCCACGCCCATCGGTCACAAGGGCGGACGGCGATGGCGATGGACATATCCGCGGAACGCGCGCAGGGACGCTGGATGGCGGGGCTTCGGCGCTTCGGCGGCTGGCCCCTGGCGCTGGCGCTCGGCGCGCCGCTCGTCTCGGGCATTCTTCTCCTCGGCCAGGCATTCCTCCTGTCGCGTCTCCTCGGCCGTGCGATCGGCGAAGGGGTCCCGGTCTCGGACCTCGGGGGCGACGTCATGGCTTTCGGCGGACTGCTTCTCGCCCGCATCCTCCTCGGGCTCGCCGGGGAGGTCGGCGCGGCGGCGGGGGCGGAGCGGATCAAGCTCGCCTTGCGTCGTGCCCTCTTCGATAGGCTCCTCACGGAGCATCCGGCGTGGAGCGCCGCCCGCCCGTCCGGCGCGCTCGGCACGGCGCTCGTCGATCACGTCGAGGCGCTCGACGGCTTC
The DNA here is from genome assembly GCF_014642635.1 of Aureimonas endophytica. Classification (GTDB taxonomy): domain Bacteria; phylum Pseudomonadota; class Alphaproteobacteria; order Rhizobiales; family Rhizobiaceae; genus Plantimonas; species Plantimonas endophytica. The sequence continues at coordinate 277,477 of NZ_BMIQ01000003.1, read as the reverse complement.
TTCCTGCGCTTCCTCCCGGCAGCGGTCGGCGCCGCCGTCCTGCCGCTCGCCTTCGCGGTCGCGGCGATGGCGGTGGACTGGGTCGTCGGGCTCCTGTTCCTTCTCACCGCACCGCTGATCCCGGTCTTCATGGCGCTGGCCGGCTGGGGTGCGAAGAGCGCGGCCGAAGCGCAGGCGAGCGCGCTCGCGCGCCTGTCCGGCCACTTTGCCGACCGGCTGCGCGGATTGACGACGCTGGCCCTTCTCGGGCGCGGCGAAGCCGAGGCGGAGCGCGCCGAGAGCGCGACGGACGAGCTGCGCCGCCGAACCTTGCGCGTCCTTCGCATCGCCTTCCTCTCCTCGGCGGTGCTGGAGTTCTTCGCCGCGCTCGGCGTCGCCGGCGTCGCCCTCTATGTCGGGCTCACCTATCTCGGCCTGGTCGGCCTTCATGCCCACGGCCTGACCTTGCAGGCCGGCCTGTTCTGCCTCCTGATGGCGCCGGACGTGTATCAGCCGCTGCGCACCATGGCGGCCCATTACCACGACCGCGCCGGCGCCAAGGCTGCGGTGGCCGAACTCTCGACGCTGTTCGGGACGCTGCCCGATCTCGGCGCGAAGCGGGAGGAGCCGGCCGTAACGGGTCGGCTTCCGGAAGGCCCGCTCGGCTTGACCGCCGGCGGGCTGGTCGTCTCGACGCCCGACGGCGCGCGTAGGATCCTTCGGGATGTCGACCTGTCCATCGCTCCGGGAGCCCGTGTCGCGCTGGAAGGCCCGAGCGGCATCGGCAAGTCCACGCTCTTGGAGCGGCTCGCAGGCCTCAGGGCAGGCGAGGGAACCGTGCTCCTCGGCGGCGTTGCCTTGTCCGGGATCGGAGAGGCGGCCCTTCGCGAGCGCGTCGCCTTCCTACCTCAGCGTCCGCATCTCTTCGTCGGCACGATCCGCGACAACATTCGCTTCGGGCGGACAGGTGCGGGAGACGCCGAGGTCGAGGCGGCCGCGGCGCGGGCCTGCGTCGATGCCTTCGCGACCGAGCTGCCGCTCGGCCTCGACACGCCGGTCGGGGAGAACGGGCTTGGACTGTCGGGCGGCGAGCGTCATCGCGTCGCGCTGGCCCGGCTCTACCTGCGCGACCCGTCGCTGATCCTTCTCGACGAACCGACGGCCCATCTCGATCCGGCGACGGAGGCCGAGGTGCTGCGTGGCCTCCTGGAGTTTACCGCAGGGCGGACGCTGCTCGTCGCCACCCATTCGGCCCGCGTCGCCCGCATGCTGGGGACGTCGCTGCGCTTCCGGGACGGTCGTCTCGTTCCCGTGCCGAAACCGCGCATCGATCTGGAGACCGCCGCATGAGCGCGCTTTTGGCCTTTCGCCCGCTCTTCGCGCCCCATGCGCGCGGCTTCCTCCTCGCGCTCGTCCTGTCGATCGTCGGGGTCGGCGCCGGCATCCTTCTCCTCGGGGTCTCCGGCTGGTTTCTCACCGCCGCGAGTCTGACGACGCTCGGCGCCGCCTTCAACCTCTTCGGCCCGTCGGCGGCCGTTCGGGGCCTGTCTTTCCTGCGGATCGGCGCACGCTACGGCGAGAAGCTCGCGGGCCACGACGCGACGCTCCGGACCCTCGGCACGATCCGGGCCTGGACCTTCCGTCGAATGCTGCCGCGCGTCTCTCCCGCCGACCGCGCCGTCCGGCGCGGCGATCTCGTCTCGCGCCTCACCGCCGACGTCGACGCGCTCGACACCGTGTTCTTGTTGGCAATCGGGCCGCTCCTCGCGAGTCTCGCGGTCGGCGTGGGGCTCTTCGTGGCGCTCCACCACCTCCTGCCGCAAGCCGCGCCGATCTACGCGGCCGGATCGCTCGCGGCCGGCTTGCTCGTGCCGCTCGGGCTCGCGATCGTGGGGCGGTCGGGCGGCGCGGCGATCCGGGCGGCCTCGGCCGACCTGCGCGCCGCCGCCCTCGACGGCGTGGATGGTCATGCCGACCTGATCGCCTTCGGCCGCGCCGACGAGGCGGCGTCCGACGTCTCCGCCCGCGCCGGGCGCCTCGGTGCCCTGCGCAGGCGACAGTGTCGGCGGGCAGCCATAGGATCGGCCGCCGTCCAGTTCCTCGCCGGGGCAACGGGTCTTGGCGTGCTCCTCGCAGGCCTTGCGGCGCTGGAGAGCGGCACGATCGGCGGTCCGCTGCTCGCCGGCTTGGTGCTCGCCGTCCTCGGCAGCTTCGAGGGGAGCGCGCTGATCCTTCGCGGCACCTCCCGCCTCGGCGAGGCGCAAGAGGCAGCCCGGCGTCTGCGTGATCTTGCCGACCGTCTGCCCGCGATCGTGGAGCCGGCCGCGCCTTCCTGCCTGCCCGAAGGGGGATCGCTCGCCTGCGAATGGGTGACCTTCGGCTTCGACCCCGCCCGGCCGGTCCTGCGCGACGTCTGCCTGACGGTGGGCACCGGCGAGCATGTCGCGATCCGGGGTCCGAGCGGCTCGGGCAAGTCCGCCCTCCTGCACCTGTTCCTGCGTTTGTCGGACCCGCAGGGCGGGCGCGTCCTCGTGTCGGGCATCGACGTTCGCCGTTGCGGCCTGTCCGCCCTACGCTCTCGTGTCGCCTTCCTTGAGCAGGACGCGCCGGTCTTTCTCGACACGGTGCGCGGCAACCTGCTGCTCGGCTGCCCCAAGGCCCGCGACGAGGAGCTCTGGAGCACGCTCGAGCAGGTACGCCTGGCTCCGCTCGTGCGCTCGATGCCGCTCGGCCTCGACACGCCGCTGGGCGAAGCCGGCCGCACGCTCTCGGCCGGCGAGGCGCGGCGCCTCTGCCTGGCCCGCGTCCTGCTCTCTCCGGCGGAGATCCTCGTCCTTGACGAGCCAACGAGCGGCCTCGACCGCCAGACGGAGGCGGCTTTCCTCGACGACATCGCGGCAACCTGCGCCGGCCGCACGGTGGTGCTCGCGACCCATGCCGACCTGCCGGCCGGCGCCTTCGACCGCACGTTCAAGCTGGTGAACGGCGGACTGGTTCAGGAACCGTGATCGGGCAGGCCCGCCACCGCCTTGAGGGCGCGGGCGTCGACGATCTCGATCGCGTGCGGGTCCGGCATGGCGATCAGGTTCTGGTTCCGCAGCTTGGTGAAGGAGCGGCTCACCGTCTCGACCGTCATGCCGAGATAGTCGGCGATGTCGCCCCGCCCCATCGGCAGGCGGACGGGGCTCGGAGCGAGACGGTGCTCGACGGTTCGCGCCGAGAGAAGCACGAGGAAGCTTGCCAGCTTCTCCACCGGCGCAAGGCGGCCGAGGATGAGCTGATGTTCGCGCGCCTGCCGCAGCGCCGCGCGCGTGAAGTGATGCAGCCGGTCCCGGAGCTTGGGGAAGCGCTCGGTCAGCGCCTCCATCTGCCGGACCGGGAAGGCGCACAGAGCCGAGGGTTCGACGGCCTCGGCGCTGGCGGAGTGGACTTCGTCGTCGGCAAGCCCGAGATAGTCGCCGGGCATCAGGAAGCCGGTGATCTGGCGGCGCCCGTCAGGCAGGGCGACGGAGAGCCGCAACATGCCGGCCGTCAGCGTGAAGACCCGCGTTCTGGCCTGGCCCTCCTCGACGAGCGTCTCGTTCGGACCCAGGCGGCGGGAGGTCATGATGCGCTCCAGGGCTCCGACCTCGTCGTCCTCCAGCGCCGCGCAGACCGCCATCGTGCGCACGTCGCACTGGCCGCACGCTCCGCATGGCTGGCGATGCGGCTCCCTGCCGATCGTTCTGTCGAGGACCTGTCCCATGACGAAGGATATGGCCTCAGTCGCGCCACCCGCACAAGATCAAGACGATCCCGGATGCGCATCTCAGCCGGCCTGCCGCACAAGCCTGCGACGCTTCCTTTCGGAGACGAACCCGCGTTCGGCGCGAGATTCGTGTCCGCCATCGAGACGCAGCCATTGAGCCACCAAGGGCTGCGAAGGGTCGAATGGAGTCAGGTAATCAGGAGCCGGCTTGGGTGGAAAGCGGTCTGTCCGCTTTTGGTCGGTGTCCGCAAGAAGCGGAAAGCCTGCGGTCGCGCGTTCGGCATCGCTTCGCTTGTCATCCATCGGATCGGTGATCGAAGATTCCGATTGTCGGATGTTTGCGTCAGCGCGGCGAGACAGGGTTGGAAGGAGTTGGAGACGTCGACCGGCCTCGCCACGGGAAGTCCGGCTTGCTTGATCAGACTGCGGCTGCCAGCATCCTGGCCGAAGCGAGGGGCGAAGTGAGCGGATGACGAACGACGACGAACGAGCGGCGAGCCGCCGGGACTGGCGCACACGGATCGTGCAGCCAGACGTTGCGGCTCCCGGGGGCTTCATGTCGCTGGCGCCTGCCGTGCATCGCGGCTCGACCGTCGTGTTCCAGCGTCTCGCTGACGCGAAGGATGATTGGCGCGGCGATCGTTACACCTACGGCCTCTACGGCACGCCGACGGTGCTCGAACTTGCCGCCCGCATCGCCGATCTTGAAGGCGCCCACCACAGCTTCGTTGTGCCCGGCGGGCAGGCGGCCATCGTCCTCGTCTACCTCGCCTTCTGTACCGCCGGATCGCACGCCCTCGTGCCGGAAAGCGCCTATAGCCCGAACCGCGAGCTGGCCGACGGTCTGCTGAAAGGCCTCGGCATCACGGTCGAGACCTATTCACCGACGCTCGGCAGCGACATTGCCGGTCTCATCCGTCCGGAAACTAGGCTCGTCTGGTGCGAGAGTCCCGGCTCGGTGACGATGGAAGTGCAAGACGTCCCTGCTATCGTTGCGGCGACGCATAGGTGCGGCGTGCCAGTTGCGCTCGACAACACTTATGCGGCCGGCGTGCTGTTCGATGCGTTCGCAGCAGGCGTCGACGTGTCGTTGCAAGCGCTGACCAAGTATGTCGGTGGCCATAGCGATCTTCTGCTCGGCACCGTCTCCGTTCGGGAGGCTGCGTACGAGCGCGTCGGCGCCATGCATCGCCTCCTGGGGCTCGCGGTCTCGCCGGACGACTGCGCGCTGGCCCTGCGCGGACTGGAAACGCTTGCAGTCCGGCTCGACGCGCTCGAACGCTCGACGCTTACAGTCGCAGAGTGGTTGAAGGGGCGGCCGGAGATCTCAGTCGTGTTGCATCCAGCCTTTGCCGATTGTCCCGGGCATGCGCTCTGGCGGCGCGACTTCACCGGTTCAGCCAGTGTGTTCTCGGTGGTGTTCGCGGAAGACTGGGACGCGAAGCGCATCGGCCGGTTCGTCGACGCGCTGCGGCTGTTCCGGATCGGCTATAGCTGGGGCGGCACGACGAGCCTCGTGATGGCATATCTCGGTGCCGGCTCGGCTAGCCGATCGCACGGCGACCGCCTCGTCCGTCTCAACGTCGGACTGGAGGCGGTCGGGGACCTCATCGCCGACCTCGAACAAGCGTTGACGAGGTAGCAAATGCCGGCGTCCGCTTTTGAGGCCATCAGGAAAAGGTTCAAACGTCTCGAACGGGTCGACAGCGGAAGGGCAGCTTTTCCGGCGTTCGAACCAAAAGCCGACGTTCCGGTTCCGGCCCGGAAGGGGGATCGACCGGATAGCCGGCTGGGATGGATATGGCCGGCTGCCGGAGCTGAACACTGGGTGTTGCGGCAGGCAGGTGCCTTCAGGCACGGGTTCAGCGCTGGCGGGGTGGCAGATCCGGGACGGTGAAAGCACCGGGAATGCCGCCGTTCAGCGGAAACGATGCGGCCGTCACGAAGCCTGCATCGTCGCTTGCGAGATAAGCGGCCGTTGCGGCCAGTTCCGCCAAGGTCCCGAACCGTCCCATCGGCATGTGGGTGAAGCGACGCTCAGCCTGTTCCGGTCCGAGGCGCTCGAACGTCGCCTTGATCTGCCGTGTTTCGATCGGGCCGATGGCGAGGGCGTTCACCCGGATGTTGCGGCGGGCGAGATGAACGCCGAGGTCGCGCGACAGCTGTTCCACACCAGCCTTCGCGGCGTTGAACGCCATCTGGCCCGTAGCCGCGCCCATGCCCGCCAGGAACGAGGCGGTGTTGATGATCGAACCGGCCGACGCTCCCTTGCCCATATGCGGGATCGCGTGCTTGCAGCTCAACCATGTCGCCGTCAGGATCAAGGCCATCACCCGGTTCCAGGTTTCCAGCGTGGTATCGAGCGCCGAATGATCATCTGGATCGAGCGGCCCGGCATTGTTGTAGAGAACATCCAGGCGGCCGAACCCTTCGGCCACGCTCGCATAGGCAGCGGCGACGGCATCCTCGTCGGTCAGGTCGGCCATCAAGGACAGTTCACCGACCGCATGCGGGCGGCGGTCGATGCCGACGACGATGCCGCCTTCATCGGCGAAGCGTCGCGCGACCGCCTCACCCATGTCGCCCATCGCACCCGCCACGACGCAGACGCGCCCCTCGAGACGACGTTCCTGCATGACACTCCTCCTGATATCCGCCTTCAGCGCCGTTGCCGACATCAGGGCCAGCGCATGTCGGTCGCATGGTGCTGCCGAGCGATCTCATGCTGCGCCGAACCAGCGCGAGATGGCATCGGCAAGTTCGGTCTCGTCAAGCGCCGCATCGGCATGGACCCAGGCGACGATGCCGTCGGGACGCACCAGCACAGCGCCGAGGCCCAATCGATCGCGGGCATCCATCGCGACATGGAGAAGCCGGTCGGGCCAGCGCGCCGCGACGTCTCGTAGCGCCGAGCGTCCGTCGAAATCGAGCAGCACACCCCGGCCGCTTCGAAGCTGCTCGTTCAGCGTCGAGCCGTCTGCCAGCGCGAAGTCCGGCGCGCTGCGCCCCACCAGCGAATGTCCGTCGCCGAGATCGTAGCGGAGCGAGAGGCCCCAGATGCGCTCGGCGAAGTAGGTCGCTCCGTCGCGCGTTGCCAGGAGATCCCGGACGATGGTCTCGAGCGCGCGAGAACTTCGGCTGGGCCGCATCAGGGCGACCTGCGCGCGAGACCAGTCGAGGACCTGCGCCGCGACGGGCTGGCGTTCCTGTGCGTAGCTGTCAAGGAGGGAGGGCGGCGCATGCCCATGGATGGTGGCGGCAAGCTTCCAGCCGAGATTCATCGCGTCGCCGAGGCCGAGGTTGAGGCCCTGTCCGCCCAGCGGCGAATGGATGTGCGCGGCATCGCCCGCCAAGAACACACGTCCTTTGCGATATTCGGTGGCTTGGAAGGCGCGATCGGTCCAGGTCGTGGCGAGGTGGAGCGCCGTTACCGTGACGTCGGTCCCGGAGATCCTGCGCAGGACGGCCTCGACATGGCTGCGCGTGATCGGCGCGGCGCGATGGAACGCGCCGCCGTCGAAGTCGACCAACCCGATCGTGCCGGGCGGCGTGAAGACGTACATGCCCGTCGCCGTGTAGTGGCGACCGGGCTCCAGCACGCCGGGGTCGGCCAGTTCGACCTGGATGGAGTAGCCCGTGAATTCGGGATCGGTGCCTGCGAAGCCGATCCCGGCCGCCTTGCGCACCGCGCTGCGCGCCCCGTCGCAGCCGACGAGCCAGCGCCCCCGGAACGTCGCGCCGCCGGCACGCACGACGACATCCTCGTCGGACGGATCGAAGCCGTTCACCTCGCGGCCCCGTTCGATCTCGATGCCGAGCGTTGCCGCGCGAGCCGTCAGGACGGCCTCGATGCTCGCCATGTCAGCCGCGACACTGCCGACCTCGCCCGGAAGGCGATAGGGCCAGCGCTCGCCGTCGATCTGGTCGTGGAAGAACTGAATGCCGGCGAAGTGACCGCCGGGCCTCCGCGGCTGCTTTCTCCAATGTGCCGTTCCGAGCGTGTCGCGGCCCGTGGCGCGATCCCTGATGGCATCCATAAGGCCGCGGCGGTCGAAACTCTCCATCGTCGGCACCGTCAGGCCGCGCACCCCGAATGGCGGATGCTTCAGCGGCGAAGACGGGTCTCCCGCCGCTTCGAGCACCAGCACCGAGCAGCCGGCCTGCCGCAGCTCGCAGGCGAGAAACAGGCCGACCGGGCCTGCGCCGGAGATCACGACGTCATGGAGATGGATCGGGGTGGGACGCATGGTCGGGGCTCCTCGTGTCGATGTTCGACCGGAGCGTTTCCCGAACCCGAAACCCACACGGACGAACGCTGAGACGCGCAAGCCGCGTCTTTCGTTCGTCGTGGGGATCTCCGGCGCGAGGCCAAAGACCAGAGCTTCCGTTACCGAAAGGACTTGGGCTTACCAAACCAAGTCTGCCTTTTCCGACATGGGAACTATAGCTCCACCGGAATGACCTCGCAATGGATGCCCTCGGTCCGTTTGGGCCTGCGGGCGCAAGACACGACCCCGAACGGGGCGGCTGAAGGTCGCTGTTGAACGGCTGTTTTCCTGCTCACCGCACCTGAAAGCCGCCCGTCCGCACTCGGCCCCGATCGGACGCGAGGTCAGCCGTCGATCCTGCCCTTTTCGGCGAGGAAATCGAGGAGGGCGCGGATGCGCGCCGGCAGCGGGCCGCCTTGCCCGACATGGATGGCGTGGAAGCTCTCGCGATCGCCGGGGTTGAAGTCTTCCATCACCGGCACCAGCCGGCCGTTCGCGATGTCGTCCCGCACGGTGAAGGCGGCGATACGTGACAACCCGGCGCCGGCGAGCGCCAGCCGGCGCAGCGCTTCGCCGTCGCTCGCCTGCACGCGGCCGACCACCGGGACGACCACGGTTCCGCCGTCCCGCCGCATCGGCCAGCCGTTGACCGCGCGGACATAGCCGAGGCCCAGCCGCTCATGCCGTTCGAGATCCTCGATCGTTCGCGGTCGGCCGGATCGCTCGAGATAGGAAGGAGCCCCGACCACGATCATCGCCGTATCGCCGAGCTTGCGGGCGATAAGGCTCGAACTCTTCAACGGTCCGGCGCGGACCGCGATGTCGCTCCGTTCGGCCAGAAGGTCCACGACGAGATCCGTCTGCGTGAGATCGACCGTGACACTAGGATGGCGGCGGAGGAATTCGGGCAGCAGGGGGATCAGCACATGGGCGGCATAGGACGCGCTGGTGTTCACCCGGATATGGCCGACCGGTCGCTCCCCCGCATTCGCGCTACGCTCGGCCTCCGCGACATCCGCGAGAATGCGCAGCACCCGCTCGTAGAAAGCGCAGCCTTCGGGCGTGAGCTGGAATGCCCGCGTCGAGCGGTTGACGAGGCGCGTGCCCAATCGCGCCTCCAGCCGGCCGACGAGCTTGCTGACCGCGGAGGGTGTGAGGCGAAGAACCCGTGCCGCTGCCGAGAAGCCGCCCTGTTCGACGACGCGCGCGAAGACCTCCATCTCGCCAAGGCGGTTGATCGCCGCTTGTGCCATGATGCCGCCGCTTCACAAGTGCTGTTCCTGTCGGATGGCTACAGCACGAGCGCAGCCCCGTCTATTTCTGGCGCATGGACCGATGCAGGGAGCCGGACCGTATCGCCGAGCTTCCGCGCCCCGTGCCGGAGCCGACCGGATAAACGCGCTGCGGCCCGGCTGTCCGCCAACGGCTCATCCAAGCTGCTTCTTCCTCCGCAAGGCTGTCTTTCCATGGAATATCGTCGCCTCGGCCGCTCCGGCCTCAACGTCTCAATCCTCAGTTTCGGCGCAGGCACCTTCGGCGGCATCGGTCCCCTGTTCGGCGCATGGGGCAACACGGATGCGGACGAGGCGCGCCGCCTGATCGATATCTGTCTCGAAGCCGGCATCAATCTGTTCGACACGGCTGACGTCTATTCGAACGGGGCCTCTGAGGAAGTGCTGGGCGCGGCGATCAAGGGACGACGGGACGAGGTCCTGCTTTCGACCAAGACCAGCCTGCCGACCGGTAACGGCCCGAACGATGCCGGCTCTTCGCGCTTTCGGCTCGTCCGCGCCGTCGAGGCCGCGCTGCGCCGGCTCGGCACCGACCATATCGACATTCTGCAACTGCATGCCTTCGACGCGGCGACGCCGATGGAGGAGGTTCTGTCGACGCTCGACACGCTCGTGCGCGCCGGCAAGGTCCGCTATGTCGGCGTCTCGAACTTTTCCGGCTGGCAGATCATGAAGGCGCTGGCGGTGGCGGACCGCCATGGTTGGCCGCGCTACGTGGCCAATCAGGTCTATTATTCGCTGATCGGCCGTGACTATGAATGGGACCTGATGCCGCTCGGCGCCGACCAGGGACTCGGCGCCCTCGTCTGGAGCCCGCTCGGCTGGGGCCGGTTGACCGGCAGGATCCGTCGTGGCGCGGCATGGCCTGCCGGAAGCCGTCTGCATGACACCGCGAGCTTCGGACCGCCGGTGGACGACGAGTATCTGTTCCGCGTCGTCGATGCCCTGGATGAGGTCGCGGCGGCAACGGAAAGAACCGTGCCGCAGGTGGCGCTGAATTGGCTGATCGGCCGGCCGACGGTCTCCTCCGTCATCCTCGGCGCCCGCAACGAGGCGCAGCTTCGCCAGAATCTCGATGCCGTCGGCTGGTCGCTGACGCCAGAGCAGACGGCGAAACTCGATGCCGCGAGCGCCGTCGCCGCGCCCTATCCGCATTTTCCCTATCATCGGCAGGAAGGTTTTGCCCGCCTCAACCGGCCGATGCCTCGGTAAGCATGCGGTCGCGAGCAGCCTGCCCTCGGCCTTTCGCGGCCTGACCGCGCCAGGCGCGTCGTCCGGGAGCGGTCCATCCGTAACAGCAGCGATCCGCTCGCCTCTTCTTCGAAGCCGACGCGCCGCCGCTTGTGGGAGAAGCGGAAGCACCCGATCAAAAGCTGGAGAGAGTGGGAATCGGTCGGCCGGCTTTCGGCGACGCCGGTCGAGATGCGGACATTTTCGGAAGGATCGCTGCGCCTTGCCTCTGAAGTTCTGCTCTTTCCGTCAGGAGAGCGTCCTACTTTTCGACGAAGGTCCAGACTGATTTGCAGCCGAGTTGAAGTGTTTCGTGCCGGTTTGCTTCCGGCATGGGAGTGTTCGACCGGACTGCTGCCCAAGTGTCAGTTCACCTCCATCCTGCCGATAAGGTTGCCGATGTAGTCCGCGAGGGACGTCTGCCCTTGCTTTGCATGGAACGGCTTGTCCGCCCCTCCGTCGAGAGTGGCAGCCGTCATGCCTGCAAAGGAACATGCAGCCTTCTCGGAGAAACCGAGCTTTCGAAAGGTATCGACCCATTCCGCTCGGTGTGTGACGGCGACGTCTACCGGATGGCCAAGTCCTGCGGCGAAGGCGTGCGCGACATCTCGGGGTGTGTAACGCTCGGGGCCTTCGGTATGGGATGTCGCCGTGTGTTCGGGGGCCTGCCGCAACAGCGACGCGGCTTCCTTGCCCAGGTCAACTGGCGCCACCATCGGAAGCTCGAAGTCGGCCGGGAACATCGATGGTAGGACGCCCTGACGCGCGGCATCGATCATCGTGTCCCAGTTGCTCATGTAAAAGGCGCCCCGTTGGATCGTCACCGGGATGAGAATGCCGATGGCGGCGTCGCGGTTTCGGACAAGCGCGCGTCAGGTCTCCTTGTCCGTCTCGGTTTTCGATCTCCCGGGAACCAGCGATCAGAGGCGGCTTCGGCTTCGGCCGGCGCCGCCTTTTGCGTTCAGTGCTTGGTCTTCTTCGACCGCTTCGCTTTCGGGTCCGATTAGGTAGGGGGCCCAATCAACATATTGCCAGAATTGGCCGATTCCATCCGGGATTGGGGCCTTTGGATGGAGGCGATCATGCGTGATCTGTTTTGGCTGTCGGACGAGGCGTGGGCGGTGTTGGAGCCGCACCTGCCGAAGAACCAACCCGGCAAGCCGCGTGTTGATGACCGGCGGGTGATCTCGGGCATCCTCCATATTCTGAAGACCGGCGGTCGCTGGCGGGACGTGCCGCCCGAGTATGGACCGGCCAAGACGATCTACAACCACTATGCCCGCTGGGCACGGCACGGCGTCTGGCAGCGCATCTACGCCAAGGTTGCAGCCGCAGGTACTGTTCCAGACGAGCTTTGCCTCGACAGCACTCATGTGAAGGCGCACCGCTCAGCGTCGGGCGGAAAAGGGGGAGTTCAGCCAAGCGGTCGGCGTCTCGCGTGGCGGCCGAACAACGAAAATCCATTGTCTGGCCGATGCTTGTGGCCGGATCGTCGCTCTTGCCCTGACGCCCGGCAACATCGCCGACATCACCATGGCTCTTCCGCTCCTGGAGGCCATGAGACCGGCCCAGCGCCTGATTGCGGACAAAGCCTACGACGCCGATAAGCTGCGGACCTGGCTCATCGAACGGCAGATTGAGCCGGTCATCCCGGGACGGGCAGCACGCGGCGTGGTCTATCCGCTGAACCGCAAAGCCTATCGTCGTCGCAACGTCATCGAGCGCATGTTCGGAAGGCTGAAGAACTGGAAGCGCATCGCGACCCGATACGACCGCCTCGCCGTCAATTATCTCTCCGCCATCGCCCTGATCGCAACGGTCACTCAATGGCTTAGGTGAGTCCCCTACCTAGGCGATGACGCCACCGCCGTACAAGTTGCAAGATGGTCGGGCTCAGCCGTGCTCGTGATGATGTCGGCAATCTTCTCGCGCAGGGCTTCGAAGGCAGGGACACTGCGCCTGCGGGGGCGATCGAGGCTGACATCGAAGCGCGCCGCGATCTGGCCTGGCCCCGGTTTCATGACGAGAATTCGGTCGGCAAGCACAAGCGCCTCGTCAAGATCGTGGGTCACAAGAACCAGGGTCAAGCCGCTATCCCTCCATAGATCGAGAAGATGATTGTGCAGACTGGATCGGGTGAAGCTGTCGAGCGCCGAGAAGGGCTCGTCAAGAAGAAGAACCGAAGGCTCGGCGACCAGCGCGCGGGCGATAGCGACACGCTGGGCCTGCCCGCCGGACAGTTCCTTCGGCCACCGGGCACCCAGCCCGTCCAATCGCAGACGCGTGAGCGCAGCGGCCGCTCGTTCGCGTCGTGCGGCGCGGGGAAGGTTCGACAAGCCGAACTCGACGTTGCCGGAATTGGTCAGCCATGGCATCAGCCGTGGCTCCTGGAAAACGATGCCGATGGCCGGGTGGGGCTGGTGGATGGGCTGGCCGTCGAACAGAACCTCACCGGTGTCCGGTCGATCAAGGCCGCCTAGAAGGCGCAGCAGGGTCGATTTTCCGCAGCCCGAGCCGCCGACGATCACGGTGATGCTGCCCGGCGGAAATTCCGCCGAGACCTGTCTCAGCGCCGTCGTGCCGTTGCGATAGGTCCGGGTGAGATTTGCGGCAACGAGCATGCTGTCAGATCCCGTCCTGGTGGCGGTCCTGCCACCGTAGGAGCGGCTCGAATGCTCCCGCCAGGCAAGCGTCGCTGAGCTTGCCGAGCGCGGCGAAGACGAGGATGGCGGCGACGATCTGGTCGGCCTTGCCGAGCTGCTGGCCGTCGACGAGGAGATATCCCAGCCCTTCCGAGGCTCCCATGAACTCCGCTGCGACGACGAACATCCAGCCCAGGCCGAGACCCGTGCGCAGTGCCGTCACGGTCTGAGGAAGAATAGCGGGAAGAAGGACGCGGCGCACAAGCGCTGGTCGCGACAGGCGGAAGGCACGGCCAACCTCCACGATACGCCGGTCCACCGAAAGCACGGCGCTGGCGACACCGAGATAGACGGGAAAGAAGACGCCGGCGGCGATCAATATGACCTTCGAGGTTTCGAAGATGCCGAACCAAAGGATGAAGAGCGGCACCCAAGCGATCGACGGGATGGCGCGCAGCGCCTGGATCGTCGGGTCGAGAAGGCGGCGTGCCAACGGCACGGCGCCTGTGAGGGCGCCCGCGAGGATGCCGACCGTCGCGCCCGCCACGAAACCCGAGGCGACGCGCACGGACGTGGCGACGACGTGAGCGTACAGCTCGCCGCTGACGGCGAGCGTCCACAGCGTCTCAGCGATGCGGGACGGCGGCGGCATCAGCCGTCCGCTCATCCCTCCTGCCCAAACCGCCAGCTCCCACGCGACAGCCAGGACAGTCGGCAAGATCCAGCCGATCGGAAGAGCGAGATGGGTGCGGCCCGCTCCCCGTTCTTCGGCTTTCTCGATGGTTTCCGGGCGCGCGGCGATGCGGGCCGTCGAGCTCATGTCACCTCGCTTTCAGCGTCCTTGACGGAGGATGTCATCGACGCTCACTGGCTCGGCGGCGCGAAGCTTCGGTCAATCAGTTGGTCCGTGACGGCGGCGATATCGATATCGGCCGTGACGAGCCCGACCTTCTGCAGAGCGAGACCCGCCTCGACGATCGCCTTGCGCTCGGTTGGCTCGATGCTGGTGGTCGTCAGTCGCGTGCGCTCGAGCTGGCGCTCGATCACGTCCGGCGGCAGCTTCGTCGCAGCGACGAGGGCCTCCTTGAGAGCGTCCGGTCGGGCGAGGGCATCCTTCCGGGCCGCCTCGTAGGCACCGAGCACGCGGCGGACGATGTCGGGATGTTCGGTCGCGAAATCCTCCGGCACGCTGATGACGCCACCGCTGTTGTATTCCGGCTTGCGGAAAAGAAGGACCGCTTTGTTCTCGAGCTCGGCCGAGGCCATCAACGGGTCGAGGCCGGCCCAGGCATCGACGTCGCCGCGCAACAGGGCCTGCTTGCCGTCGGCGTGCTGGAGGAGGACGAGGGTCACATCCTTGTCGGAAAGACCCGCATCGGCGAGCGCTCGTTCCAGGAAGATGTGCGGGTCCGTCCCCCGCGTGACCGCGATGCGCTTGCCTTTCAGATCCTCGACCTTGGTGATCGGGCTGCCTTCCGGTACGACGAGCGCCGTCCATTCGGCGAGCGAATAGACGCCGACCGAGCGGATGGGATTGCCGTTGATGCGTGCCACAAGCGCCGCGCCGCCGGCGGAGGCGCCGAAGTCGATGGAGCGGGCGTTCAGGAACTCCAACGCTTTGTTCGAACCGGCCGACTGGACCCATTTGACGGTGATGCCGTCCTTCTCGAACTCCTTTTCCAGCAGCTTCTCGTTCTTCAGGAGGATCGACACCGGGTTGTAGGTGGCCCAATCCACGGTGATCTCCGAGAGATCGGCCGCGGTCGCCGATCCCGAGAGGAGGGCGAGGATGCCGGCGACGAGCCCTGAAAGGCGGAAGACGGGTCGAGTCATGGAACGGGCTCCGGAGTCGCGATGTCCCGCCGGGGCGATTCTCTTCGCGACGGGGTTGGACGAAGCCTATGCCAGGAATGGCGAGCCTCAACAGAAATATCCATTCATTCTATAGACATTTTCTAGAAAAACCGTGGTCGTCGGCGTCGCGACGAGCGGTCGCGGCAGCGTCGCCGACGGCGTCTTGCATCGGGACACAGTGAGCGGCGCCGATCCGAACCTGGAACCATGCATCCGTGCCCCTATGGCGAGTTCTCTCACGGGGTGGTCCCCTCGACAGCGCCCCTCCTGCGTGAGGCCGGTTGGCCATCGGGCAGTCGGGGGCCTCTGAGCCCGGCCGCCATCTCGCCGTCGAAACGGCGGAGGTCGTCTTCGTTTGCCCCGAACCGCCCGACGGGGTCAGCCAAGCGGCTTCGATTCTGCGGCCCGGAGCGAAGCCGGGCCTCGGCCGGAGACCTCTGCGCCGGCATCGCGCGGCAGCGTCAGGAAACGTAGCGACACGAGGATGCCGACGCCGCCCATCATCGCCAGCGCCGCGTGGAAGTCGGGCAGTATGGCCGCCGCGTCCGCCGTGCCGGTTCGTGCGAGAACGCTCAAGCGGATTGTCAAGGCGGCCATCGCCACGGCGAGGAGCACGGAGAGCTGCTGCGTCATGGAGGAGAAGGTCGTCGCCGCGCTGCGCATCGCCGGTTCGATGTCGGCAAAGGTGATCGTGTTGAGGGCGGTGAACTGCATGGATCGCGTCAGCCCGGCACCGAACAGAAGCGCAAGGAGGAGGGGGCGCGGCGTCGATGCGTCGACCAGCGCGAATGCCGCCACCGCCCCAGAGGCGAGGATGCCGTTGATCACCAGAAGCGTTCGGAAGCCCAGATGCCGCAAGGTCCGCGTAGTCGCCGCCTTCATGGCTAGGTTGCCGAGAAAATAGACCAGCATCAGCGAGCCGGTCTCGACTGCGCTCAAACCCATGCCGACCTGGAACAGAAGCGGCAGGAGAAAGGGCGTCGCGTTGATCACCATGCGGGCCGCCGTCCCTGTCGAGAGGGAGGCGAGCGCGAATGTCTGGGTGGAGAGGACGCGCAGGTCGACCAGCGGATGCGGCGCGCGACGCAGGTGCCGCATGGCCAGCCAGCCGACCGCCAGGCCAAGGACGACGAGGCCGGCCATCCTCCGGCCCGCCTCCTGCGACAAGAGTTCGAGGCCAATAAGGACCAGGGCCAGCGCGCCCGCTGTCAGGAGAAAGCCGAGCCCGTCGAAGGGCCGCGCCTTCTCCCGTTCGCCGCCGACGAGGAACCGCATGGTCAGGGTGGCGCCAAGTGCCCCGATCGGCAGGTTCAGGAGGAAGTTCCACCGCCAACCGGCATGCGTCGTGATCCATCCGCCGAGCACGGGCCCGACGACCGGGGCGATCAGGGCTGGCCAGGTGATCAGCGCGATGGCGTTGACGAGTTCGGACTTCGGCGTGTTGCGCAGGACGATCTGGCGTCCGACCGGCGTCATCAGCGCGCCGCCGACGCCCTGCGCGACGCGCGCGGCGACGAAGCTCCAGAGACCCTCGGCGAGAGCGCAGGCGAGCGAGGATAGAGTGAATAGGACGATCGCGCCGAGAAAGACGTTGCGCGCGCCCAGGCGGTCGGCAAGCCAGCCGGCCGGCGGGATGCAGACCGCCATGGCAAGGAGATAGGCGGTAAATCCGACGTTCAGGTCGACGACGTCGGTCCGGAAGTCGGCTGCCATGGCAGGCAGCGAGGTGGCGATGATCGTGCCGTCGAGCGCCTGCATGAAAAAGGAGACCGCCACGATACCGGCCATCAGCCGGGGGTGGTGGAGAACGGAAGGGCCCGGAGCCACGGCGGTCATGAAATGGGGGAACCTGTGTTCATGCAAAGGAGGAGGGGCCCGGGCACTCTGCGCCCGGATCCCTCCCGACGGAAGCCATAATGGCCTCAGTTGCTGGTAGTCGCCTGTGCCGCCGCCGCCTCGTAGAAGCTGCGGTCGACCCAGTTGTCGTAGTCGACCTTACCCTTCAGAAGCCCGGCTTCCGCCATGAAATGCTCCTCGCCCTTGAGGGCATCGATGGCCTGGGGCGTGATCTCCGGGTTCTGATGGAATCTGCCGTCGGCATAGGTGGAGCGCACGGCCTTCTCGCTGTTGCCGGTCTCCTTGACGAAGATGGCAATCGTCTCGTCCGGATGGGCATCCGCCCAGCGCGCGGCCTCGATATCCACCTTCAGAAGGCGTTCGACGATCCGCGGATAGGTGCGGGCGAACGTGCCGTTGACGCTGATGAGATGCGGCACCGCCCATTCGGGCTTCCCTGACAGGCCGGCATCGAAGAGAACGCGCGCTTGGCCGGCTTCGACCAGCTTCTGCGCCGGGCCGGTGCTTTCGGCGATCGCGTCGACATCGCCGCGCGCAAGCGCCGGACCGGAGTTCTCGATCCCGATATTCAGGCTCTCGACGTCGTTGATCGATACGCCTTCGGCTTCCAGCGCCTTGGCCAAGGTCGAATGGCGCACCGTGCCGGACAGGTAGGCGACGCGCTTGCCCTTGAGGTCGGCGAGGGACTTCACGGGCGAGTCGGGCCGGACGACGACGAGGGTCTCGTTGGACGGAACCCAGCTCGACAGGCCGACGAGCTTCACATCGGCCCCGCTCGCGCCGAGGCGCAGCGACGGGTTGTTGCCGATATAGGTGACATCGATCGCGCCCGAGCCGAGGGCGACGGAGGCCGCTGAGCCGCCATCGAACGTGGTGAGTTCGACCTTGATGCCGTCCTTCTCGAACTCCTTCTCCAAGAGTTTCTGGTTGCGGAAAAGGATGAATTTGAGGTGGCCGGGCGCGGTCGAGCCGATGCGGATGACCTCAGGTTTGGCCTCCTGCGCCTCGGCCGGGCTGCTGCCGATGACGCCGAGCGCGAGGAACAGGGCGGCGAGCCGAAGGAGCTCGCGGCGACGCAGGGATGCGAGGGGCATGGGACGGGTCCTTGTCGAGGGGCGTGTGTCGTCGATCCACGCGGCCATCCGGCCGGGCGGGCATGAGATGGATGGAACGGCATGGCCCGGCTCAGGCGGGGCCGGCGCCCTCGCTGATCTTCCAGCGCGTCGCGCGCGCTTCGAGGGCGACGAGGAGATAGTTCAGGACGAGGCCGGTAATCGTCAGGGTCAGGATGCCGGCATACATCCGGTCGGTCTCCAGCATCAGGGACGAGTGCTGAATCAGGAAGCCGATGCCGGACTGCGCCGCTAGCATCTCCGCCGCGATCACCGAGAAGAGCGAGGTCTTCACGCCGAGCCGCGCCCCCGCGACGATGGACGGCACGGCGGACGGAAGGATCACCTTCTTGAAAAGGTCCCAGTCCGACGTTCCCATGGACCGCGCGGCCTTCAGGAGGAGTGGGTCCACCGACTTCACGCCGACGATCGTGTTGACGAGCAGGAAGAAGACGGCGGCGTAGAAGGTGATGGCGATCTTGGACGCCTCGCCGATCCCAAGAACGAGGATGAAGACCGGCATCAGCGCGAACTGCGAGGTGTTGCGCAGCGTCTGGACGAGGAAGTCGCTCATCCGTTCGAACAAGGTGTAGCGCCCCATGATCAGGCCGAGTGGCACGGCCACCACGATGGCCAGCAGGAAGCCGAGCGCGGCGCGCTGGAGGCTGATGCCGATATGCTCGGCCATCGTGCCGCTCGCGATCATGTCCCAGAGCGCGGACAGGACGCGGCTCAGCGGCGGGAAGAAGAGCGCATTGATCCAGCCGAGCCGCGGCGCGGCCTCCCAGAGAAGGGCGAAGGCGAGAAGCGCCGGCAGGCCGAGGCCGATGCCGGCAGCCGCGCGGCGAAGGCGCGGGGCGATCGGCGCGAAGCGCAGCCGGGGGCCGACGAACGGCGCTGGGACGGGCTTGGACGAAACGAGGGTCATGAGCGCTGTCCTTTCAATGCGCGAGCCGCGCGGCGAGGGACCAATCCCCTTGCGCCTTGCGCACCTCGTCGCGCAGCGCCTCCCAGACGCGGGCGCGGTATCGGTTGAAGTCGTCCCCGTTGCGCAGGTCGATGTCGCGGGGGCGCGGCAGGTCGATCTCGATGATCTCCTTCACGCGAGCCGGACGGGCGGTCATCACCACGATCCGGTCGGCCAGGAAGATCGCCTCGTCGATGGAATGGGTGACGAAGACGACGGTGGTCTTGATCGTCTCCCAGATGCGCAGGAGTTCCGTCTGGAGGATGTCGCGCGTTTGGGCGTCGAGCGCGGCGAAGGGCTCGTCCATCAGAAGAACTTCGGGGTCGTTAGCCAGCGCCCGGGCAATCGCCACGCGCTGCTGCATGCCGCCCGAAAGCTGGGCGGGATAGCGGTCCTCGAAGCCGCCGAGCCCGAAAAGGTCGAGAAGTCCGCGGGCCCTGTCCCGGCGCTCGCGGCGGCCGACGCCCCGCACCTCCATCGCATATTCGATGTTTTCGAGCGCGGTGCGCCATGGGAAGAGAGCGTATTGCTGGAAGACGTAGGCCGTGCCCGCATGGGGGCGCGTGACGGGCTTTCCATCAATGCGCGCGACGCCCGACGAGGCCTCGGTGAGCCCGGCGATCACGTCGAGCAGCACCGATTTGCCGCTGCCCGAGGGCCCGACGAGGGTTATGAACTCGCCCTTGCGGATCGACAGGTCGACGCCACCAAGGACATCGACGCGGTCGCTACGTCGGCCCTCTATCGTCACGCTCTGGCCAGGCTTCAGCCGGAAGGTCTTGCGAAGGTCGCTGACGTCGATGCGGTCCATTATGCGCTCCTCCGAGGAATCAGTTCTGCGCCGCGCGCAGGCGATGGGTGGGGTCCTGGTCGGCGCCTCCGGCACGCCCGCGTCGCCAGCCGAGCGCCTGGGCATAGACGCCGAAGAGGCCGCGCTCCTCGACCTCGGCCGCCGTGACGCCGGTCGGCCCGTCGGCGCGCTCCGCGACGAAAAGGGCGTCTGTCGGGCAGTAGATCTCGCAGAGGTAGCAGGTCTGGCAGTCGTCCTGCCGGGCGATGATCGGCAGCCCCGCCGCGTCGCGATCGAAGACGAGGGCCGGACAGATGCGCTCGCAGATGTCGCAGCGGATGCAGCGCTCCTCGGACACGATCTCGATCACGATGCGGCTCCTTCCAGAAGCGTTTCCACCTCGGCATCCCATTCCGCGCGGACCGCGCCGAGGCCGCCGACGAGGATGCGCCGCGCCATGGCGGGGTCGGTTTCGGGATGGTCGCTGCGGCGATGAGCACCGCGGCTCTCCGTGCGGAGCTCCGCCGCCGCCAGCGTCCAGCGCGTGACCGCGGTGACGGACGCGAGCTCCCGGGCCGCGAGACGAGCGGCGCCGTCAGCCTGGAGATGGGCGGTGATCTCCTGCCAGACAGCCTCGACATTGCGGCGACCGACGGCCAGCGTCGCGCCGTCGCGCTGGTAGTTGCGGCCGAGCGGGGCGATCTCGGCGCGCACCAGCGCGGCGGCGCGATCGATATCCAGCGGACGCGCCTCGCCGGTCGGCCGAAGCCCGGCACCGCCGAGCGGCAGGAGGCTGCGCCCGGACTGCGCGGCGGGACGGCGAGCCGCCATGCTCGCGCCGCGCCCGGCCCACCAACCGCTCGCCATCGCCCAGGATGCGTTGACCGCGCCCCCGCCGGAGACGCCGCCCGTCACATTCTCGCGGCTCGCCGCGTCGCCAGCGGCGAAGAGGCCGGGAATGCCGACCGAGCAGTCGGACGAGACGATGCGGATGCCGCCGGTGCCGCGCACCGTGCCCTCGAACTTCAGTTCGACCGGGAAGAGGTCGCGGAAGGGATCGATCCCCATGCGGTCATAGGGCGTGAAGCAGTTCGGCTGGCCGCGCCGAAGCGCGTCCTCGATCGAGGCGTCGGCGAGGTCGAGGCGCGCGAACACCTCGCCCCTCGCCAGCGCTTCCGCGATATGACGCTCGGCCGCGCCGATGCCGTTGGTGACGGGTTCGCCGTCCGGCCCGGTGAGAGGCGTGCCGTCGGGCCGGTAGAAACTCGCCCAACGGAAGGGCAGGCCCTTGTTGAGCGAGGAGCCGCGCGGGGCGAGCGTGTACTTGCCGGTGAATTCCATGCCCGACAGGCTGGCGCCCGCTTCCGCGGCGAAGAGGTGTCCGTCGCCCGTGAGCCCCGTGCCGCCGAGGATACGCTCGAAATAGGCGCAGCCGCCGCTCGCCAGCACCACCGCGCCCGCCCGGATCTCGAAGCTTGCGCCCGTTCGCCGCGACATGCCGTTGGCGCCGGCCACCGCATGGCCGTCGCCAAGAAGCTCGAGGACCGGGTGATGGTCGAGAATGCGCACCCCGCGCTTGGCCACCTGGGCCCGAATGAAGCGCATGTAGTCTGGCCCGCGCAGGTTCGCGACATAGAGGGTGCCGCCGTCGTCGCTCGGGAACGGATAGCCCCATTCCACCAGTCGGGTCAGATTCTCGTAGCTTTGGTCGACGCAACGCAGCATCCAGCGTCGGTCGCCGAGCCCGGCCGTGCGCTTCCACCGTGCCTCAACGGCCGCCTGCCGTCCGTCACCGGGCGGTACGCACCATGTTCCGGTATTGGAAGGCGCCGTCGCGCCGCTCGTGCCGAAGTAGCCCTTGTCGGCGAGAATGACGCCAGCGCCGGCTTCGGCTGCCGACAGGGCGGCCCAGGCTGCGGCCGGACCGCCGCCCACAACGAGGACGTCGCAGGCGAGGCGCTCGCCGTCGAAGGAGGATCGTTTCTTAGGCGTCGAGGCCATGCGACGTTCCCTGAAACCGCCGCGTCAGGCCGCAGCCGGTACGACGCCCGGACCATTGCCTTCGGCCCATTTGATGTTGCAGCCGATCGAGGGTGTCTGCCGCGCGGCGGGCGCCCGACCGGCGAGGATGGCGTCTACCGCCGCGCGCAGATCGGCGCCCGTGACCGGCTTGCCGTTTCCAGGCCGCGCGTCATCGAATTGGCCATGGTAGGCCAGCCGCCGGTCGGCATCGAAGAGGAAGAAGTCGGGCGTGCAGGCCGCGTCATAGGCCTTGGCAACCTCCTGCGAGGCGTCCTTGAGATAAGGGAAAGTATAGCCCTGCTCGCGCACCTCCGCCTCGATCCTCTCCAGCGTCTCCTCCGGATGAGCCTCGGCGTCGTTCGAATTGATGGCGATCACGGCGAGGCCCTTGGCGGTATAGTCGCGCGCGAAGGCGGCGAGTTCCTCGCGCAGGAGCACCACGAAGGGACAGCGGTTGGAGATGAAGGCGACCAGAAGAGCCGGGCGATCGGCGAAGTCGGACAGGGCGACCTCGTGCCCGCCCGGTGCGGGAAGCGAGAAATGAGGCGCCTTGATGCCGAGGGCTACGGCGTTCGATTCGGTCTTAGGCATGCTGGCCTCCACGCATCCGGAATGCGCAGGGGAACACTAAATACACTTATTTTGTAGACAAAAATTTTCGTTGCCGCGAGCGTCGAGAGATTGTTTGTTCCCAGTGCTTTGCCGGCTGGAGACGTTCACGTTTCGGCATAAGCGGGCCGTGACGGGCGGCTTGCCCGGTCGCTACCCTTCGGGCTTACCGAGTGAGAGTCTTCGGACGGTTGGCCCAATCAAACAAGGGGGCCTTGGAGACAAAGTCGGCCACCGCGTCATCGTAAAGCCGGCCCTTCGTATGCTGTAGCGTCTTCCTTGCGCAAAGGCGGTCGGCGTGCGTTTCAGGAACTCGGCGGCCTGTGTGTCCGCATGCCGGCACCCAGCGCGTCGGCTCTTCGACGTTGAGCAGTGTCGGCTTCAGCGCGATCCAGCGCGCGAGGATCACCTTTTGCTGGTTGCCGACCAAGCTGAAGCGCCGATTGCCGACATCGCGTCGAGCGAGCTTGTGAATCCCAGTGTTCCAAGCTGCGTTGCGGAGATCTGAGTAGGACGTCCCGCAAGTGCCGAAGCCATCTGGGTGCAGCGTTTTTCCCAATAAATCTATCTTTTTAGTAGTCTGTTCTTTCTACTCTCCTCGGGCGCCCGTTAGCATGACCTCCGAAACGCAGGCGCAGACAGGAGCGGTCATTGTGCGAAGAAAATTCCTGGGTTGGGCCACTCGCCGCTTTGGCTTGTGGCGCGAGCGACGGCCCACCCCGCCCGACCGGCGTCTGATCGTCGCGATGATCGACGAAGGTTGGAGCTACGATCTCATCCAGCGCGAACTCGGCTGTCGGGTCTCAGATATCGATCTGGCCCTACGCCAGACCGCTGCGCGTGACGGCATATGAAGCCTTGAGCCCGCACGAACCCGTTTTCACTTCGAGGACGATGCATGATCGAAACCTATGAACTGCCGAATGCTATTGTCGAACAGATGACAAACGGCGTCGCGGCGATCCGTGCCTTCCGCCGGCATAGCCAGCAGAGCATCACCGGTCTTTCGGAGCGCACTGGCATCGTCAGTAGCCGGCTGCATTCGTTGGAGGGCGGCGCGATACCGCGCCAAGACGAGGTCAAGGCGCTGGCGGCGGCTTTCGGAATTCCAGCGCGGCTGCTGACCAGCGGCGCATAGTCCCAAATGCCAAGGAATTTCGCGCACCGAATTCAGATGGAACGGACTGGTCCCGATGCCGCGCAAATTTGCAGAACCGACCTGCTTCGAGCAGTACTAACGACCCGCCCTGGCGGCGGCTGCATTTCGGGATCCGTCGATTCCCACGAGGGAGTACCCCTCCAAACTCAAAGCGACACTCGTGTGCCGCAGCGCGCCGAACAGGCACACGCGCTGGCGGTTCACGACCCGGCCTTTTCGCGGAAGAAGCATATGCAGGCGGCCCTACCCGCAGCAAACCCGCCTCGCGACAAGACGCATCAACCACATAAGCAGAGGCGGATGGCGGCAGGACTTGTACGGGCTGGCTTGGCAGGCCCGGAACTCCGACACGGCGAACGTCGCCTGGAAGTGTCGGACTCGCCTCGCGGCGCCTGACAGGCTTCCCCCTTTTTTTGCAAGGGATCCCGCAGCATCGTCTTATCCGGGCTGGAAATCCACGACCAGCCGCCTCAACTCGGCATTCCCCTCCTTGAGTTGATTCAAGCTCCGGATCGAAGACATGCTCATTCCGGCGTGGACTACTTCCATCGATCGAACGTTGCCTAAGCGACCCCCATCTTACGGCAGATCTCCGTCATCAACGTGCCGCTCTCCGTCTGCCGTAGGGCACAGGCAACCTGTTCGTTCATGAACTGTTTCTTGGGCATGGTCTCTCCCCCTTCAGGGAGCAATCGTGCCCCGAAGTCTTCACTTCGTCCAGACCAGTTTCCTGGCGCAGTACCACTCAGGATCGTAGACCGCGGTGATGCAGCGTCATTATGGTGTTTCGCCAGCGATAGGCTGCCGAGAGAAATCGAAAGCGTCTCGTTTCGCGAGACCGCGCAAAAATCGTTCATATTCCACCATTCTAGTGGATTGAACGCGCCTGCCTGTCCCGCCTGCCGATGGGCTACACTCGCGAGCGATCGATGCAGGCCGACATGACACGCCTTTCTCCCATCTCCTACGATACCGCGTCCGGACCCGCGAAAGAGGGGCTCGACGAAGAATTGCGACGCCGGGGCCGGCTGACCAGGTTGAAGCTCATTCAAGCCCGCTCGCCTGTTGTCCTCCGGGTTTACGGCGAATGGTTCGCGTTGAAGGAGGCGCTTAGCGCGCGGCTTTCCGATCGCGCGATCTTCATATTCTCGCTCGCGATCTCGAAGGCCCAGCGCTCGCCCATACCGGTCGGCTTCTTCCGCCGCGCGCTCGACCATCTCGGCCTTGATGCCGACAATCTCGAGCTTTCGGACGAGGAAAGGTTGCTCGAAGAATTCGGCACCGTTCTCGGCCAGGACGCCCATGCCCTTTCCGACGCGCTCTGGGAGAAACTGGCCGGGCGTTTCGACCAGACGGTCCTGGTCGACCTCACTGCTTTCGCCGGACTGATGGTCGCCACCACCCTCTTCGCCAATGTCGTGCGGGCCGAACCGGACGACGATCTCGTCGCCTTTCTCGAACCCACCTCCTGACCCGCGTCGCCGACGCTCCCCTTATTTCCGACCCTGGAGAATTCCCATGACGTTCCCCCGGCGCAAAGCTGCGCTTCTCGCCGTGCTCCTCACGACCGCAAGCCTCGGTTCCGGTGAGGCGGCGCAGGCCGCGACGCCCGCCAACGCCCTGGTCGTGGCGCAATCCATCGACGACGCAGTCAGCTTCGACCCCGCCGAGGGTTTCGAGCTCACCACTGTCCAAACCTTCAACAATGTCTATCAGCGTCTCGTCGAATCCGATCGGAAGGACGGCACCCGTATCGGTCCGGCGATCGCGGCATCCTGGACCCCGGGCGAGGACGGCAAGAGCCTGACCTTCGCGATCAAACCCGGCGCGAGCTTCGCATCCGGCAATCCCGTCCGGCCGGAAGACGTGATCTTCTCGCTGTCGCGAGCCGTGAAGCTCAACAAGTCGCCGGCCTTCATCCTGAACGAGCTCGGCTGGACGGCCGAGACCGTCGATGCCGGGCTGGTGAAGGTCGACGACGGCCATGTCCGGCTGACATGGACCGCGGATGTGGGGCCCGCCTTCGCCCTCGCGCTTCTGACGGCGCCCATCGCCTCGATCGTCGACGAGAAGGTAGTGGCCGAGCATGTCGCCGATGGCGATTTCGGCAATAGCTGGCTGAAGGCCAATTCGGCCGGTTCCGGCGCCTTCGTCATCGCCAAGTATCAGCCGCACGAAGCGTTGGTGCTGAAGGCCAATCCGAAGGCAGCGGTCCCGCCGAAGCTTTCGACAGTGATCCTGCAGAACGTGCCCGATGCCGGTGCGCGCCGCCTCCAGATCCAGCAGGGTGATGCCGATATCGCTCGCGGTCTCGGGGCCGATCAGGTGGATGCGATCAAGACGGAGGGCAAGCTTGTGGTCGATGCCGTTCCCTCCGCTCGATCCGACTATCTGCTGATCAATTCCAAGGCGAACGAGACGCTCGGCAAGCCCGCCTTCTGGAAGGCCGCGCGCTACCTCGTCGATTACGATGGCATCACGCGTGACCTCCTGCGCGGGCAAAGCCAGGTCCATCAGGCCTTCCTGCCGGTCGGCTTGCCCGGGGCCCTGACCGACAATCCCTACAAGCTCGACGTGGAGAAGGCCAAGCAGATCCTTGCCGAGGGCGGCATTCAGACGCCGGTAAAGGTCGAGTTCCCGGTCTTCAACGAGCAGCCCTTCCTATCGGTCGCCCAGTCGCTGCAGGCGAGTTTCGCCAAGGCCGGCATCGAGCTCGACATCCAGCCGGGCGTCGCCAGCGACGTCTATGCCCGGGCTCGTGCCGGCAAGTTCCAGATCACGCTGCGTTACTGGATTCCGGACTATTTCGACTCGCATTCCAACGCTTCAGCCTTCGCGATCAACCGGGACAACTCGTCCAACACCGTCGCCAAGCAGGCAGGTTGGGTGATCCCGAAGATCACGGACGAGACGCTCGCGGCCGTCAAGGAGCAGGATCCCGCCAAGCGAGCCGCGCTTTATGCGACGATCCAGAAGCAGATTCAGGACGAATCCCCCTTCGTCTTCCTGTATCAGGGCGCCGATCAAGTGGTTCTCGGGACGAACGTGAAGGATTATGCGCAGGGACTCAATGCCGATCAGGTCTACTACGACCAAGTCTCGAAATAAGTGACGATTGCCGAGGGAGACGCGGCTGGAAGCGTCGAGAGCGATGGGATGAGATCCCGCTGGCCGGGAGGCCGGCGGCAGCCTGGGCGCGCGCGGCGCGGCCTTGGCTGGGTCCTGTCCTGCGGGCTGACGCTCTTCGGCCTCGTCCTCGCCACCTTCGCGATGACGCGGCTGTCGCCGGTCGATCCTGCTCTTCAAATGGTCGGCGATCACGCCAGCGCCTCCACCTATGCCGCCGCCCGGCTGGAACTCGGCCTCGACCGACCGCTCCCGGTTCAGTTCCTGATCTACCTCCGCAACGCCGTCTCCGGCGATTTCGGCACTGCGATCAGCACGGGCCAGCCCGTCATCCGCGACATCCTCCGCACTTTCCCGGCGACGCTGGAACTCGCGACGGCCGCGATCATGCTGGCGGCGGGGCTCGGCCTCGCGCTCGGCATTCTCGCCGCTCTGAAGCCCGGCAGCGCATTGGACGTGCTGGCGCGGCTCGTATCGCTCATCGGATATTCGACGCCGATCTTCTGGCTCGGCCTTCTGATGCTGCTCTTGTTCTACGCGACGCTGCAATGGGCGCCGGGACCGGGGCGGCTGGATGTCGCCTATGCCTATACGGTCGATCAAGTGACCGGCTTCGGCCTGGTCGACGCCTGGCTTTCCGGCGACAGGGCGGCCTTCGCGAATGCGGCCGGGCATCTGGTCCTTCCGGCCCTGGTGCTGGCCTTCTACGGCATGGCTGGCATCGCCCGGCTGACGCGCGCCGCCATACTCGTGGAACTTGGCCAGGACTATACCATGACGGCCCGCGCCAAGGGCGCCAGCCGCGTCCGGGTGGTCTTCGTCCATATCCTGCCGAACATCGCCGGAACGCTGCTGACCATCCTCGCGCTCGCCTATGCCAGCCTCCTGGAGGGCGCCATCTTCACCGAGACCGTCTTCGCCTGGCCCGGGATCGGCCGCTATCTGACGACGGCGATGTTCTCCGGTGACATGCCGGCCATTCTGGGCGCGACGCTCATCGTCGGCGCCGCCATCGTCCTCCTGAACTCGGCAACAGATCTGGCGGTCGGCCGTATCGAGCGGGATCGCCGACGATGAGCGCGCATCCGACTTCCCGGGGCGGCGCGCGTCGCAAGCTGCTGCGCTCGCCCTCGGCGGTCATCGGCGGACTGATCATCCTCTTCGTGCTTCTCGTCGCGATCGCCGCGCCGATCGTCGCGCCCTTCGACCCCTATGTTCAGGATACGACGAACCGGCTCGCCGCGCCGGATGGCATGCACTGGCTTGGCACCGACGCCTTCGGCCGCGATCTCCTGTCGCGTATCCTCTACGGGGCGCGGTCGAGCCTGGTTCTGGTCGCGATCGTCATCCTTCTGATGGCGCCGCTCGGCGTCACCATCGGCACGATCGCAGGCTTCCGTGGCGGCCTCGTCGAGCGTGTCCTGATGCGGATCACCGACATCGTCATGTCCTTTCCGCGCATCCTCCTCGCCTTCGCCTTCGTCAGCCTTCTGGGAGCCGGTCTCGTCAACGGCGCGCTTGCTCTGGCGCTGACCTTATGGCCGGCCTATGCGCGCCAGGCACGGGCCGAGGCCGCAGCCTTGCGGGAAGGGGACTATCTCGCCGCCTCCGCCATGCTGGGAATTTCGAACGGCCGCCTCGTCTTCGGCCATGTCCTGCCGATGGTCCTGCCCTCCGCCCTGATCCGGCTGGCGCTCGACCTGTCGGGCATCATCCTCGCGGCCGCCGGCCTCGGTTTCCTCGGTCTCGGCGTCCGGCCGCCCACGGCGGAATGGGGCTCGATGGTGGCCGAGGGCACACAGGTGATCTTCGACCAATGGTGGATCGCCGCCGTCCCGGGCGCCGTCATCTTCGTCACCTCGCTCGGCTTCAACCTCCTCGCCGACGGCTTACGCGACGTCCTGGACCCGCGTCATGCCTGAGCCAATTCTCGACGTCCGCAATCTCAGCGTCGCCCTGCCGGACGACGCCGGCTGGCGCACCATCGTCTCGTCGGTCAGCTTCGACGTCGGGCAGGAGATCGTCGCCCTAGTCGGCGGCTCAGGTTCCGGCAAGTCGCTGACGGCGCGGGCCATCATGGGCCTTCTGCCGGCGCGAGCCCGCCCCACGGCGGACCGCCTCACCTGCGGTGGTGACGATCTCCGGACACTGACCGAGCGCGAATGGACGCGGCGCCGGGGCAAGCTGCTGGCACTCATGCCGCAGGATCCGAAGATGTCGCTCAATCCAGGCCAGAGGATCGGCGTGCAGATCGAGGAGACGCTTCTTCTTCATACCAGCCTGCGCAAGGAAGAAAGGCGGGAGGCGGCGCTCGACATGCTGGTCCGTCTCGGCCTCGCCGATGCCGAGCGGATCCACCGGTCTTATCCCCGTCAACTCTCGGGCGGCATGGCCCAGCGCGCCATGATGGCGGCGATGCTGGTGAATCGCCCGCGGCTCCTGATCGCCGATGAGCCGACCTCGGCGCTCGATCGGGAAGTCCAGACCCAGATCCTCGCTCTCCTGCGCAGCCTGACGGTCGATCTCGGCATGGGGCTTCTGCTCATCAGCCACGATCTCGTCCAGGTCGCGCGCTTCGCCGACCGGGTGATCGTGATGCGCCAGGGACGCATCGAGGAGGAACTCGCAGCGCATGAGCTCGCCGATGCCCGTTCCGCCTACACCCGCGGTCTCTGGGCCGCCCGGCCATCGGCCAAGACCTATGGCGGAAGGCTGCCGACCGCCGACGAGGCCCTATGACGGATGCCGTCGCCATCCGGGATCTGGACATCCGCTATTCGGTCGCCTCACGCGCCGTCCATGCGGTACGGGATCTCGAACTCAACGTGCGCGAGGGCGAAAGCTTCGGGCTGATCGGTCCGTCCGGCTGCGGCAAGACGACAGTGCTGCGCGCCATCGCGGGGCTCAAGTCCGGTTGGACGGGCGAGATGACGCTGCTCGGCGAACGGCTGCGGCCGGATCGTCGGATGTCCGGCGCGTTGCGCCGGCGGGTGCAGATGGTGTTCCAGGACCCTTATGCCTCGCTGCATCCGCGTCACCGGATTGGCCGCAGCCTGGGCGAGCCGCTGGTCATCCACGGCTCCAGGCAAGTGGCGCACGACGTGGCCGAAGCCCTGCGGCAGGTTGGCCTTTCTCCGGATCTTGCCGAGCGCTATCCGCACCAACTGTCTGGCGGGCAGCGCCAGCGCGTCGCGATCGCCCGGGCGCTGACGCCGAGGCCGGATCTCCTGCTGCTCGATGAACCGACCTCGGCACTCGATGTCCTCGTGCAAGCCGGAGTCCTGAACCTCCTCAACGATCTGAAGCGCGCGCGTGGTATGACCTTCGTGCTGGTCAGCCACGATCCGGGCGTCGTGGCGCATATGTGCGACCGCGCGGCTGTCATGCGGGCCGGCGAGATCACCGAACGGCTTGACCGCGCCGGTCTCGTCGCACGCTACGAGGCGCTGGAATCCTGATGTGGCGCGCGCACCGCCAGCACGAATTCCGCCCCGCCATTGACCGTGTTGCTGACCGTGCAGATCTCGGCTTCGGCGAGACGGGCGATCTCGTCGCGGATTGCCGTGTCGAAATCGCCGGTGATCTCCATGTCGATCGCGAAGCGGGCGATCCGCGAGAGCCCCTCCGAGGCTTTCTCGCCTGTCACGCGGACGGCGACGCCAGTGAGGCGGTCCGAGACGCCGAGCTGACCGGCCGCGATACGAGCGCTCATCGCCAGACAGGCGGATAGGGATGCGTAGAGGAGGTCGAGCGGGTTGAACCCGGCCTCGGAAGCGCCGGTCTTAATGGTGATTTCACCACCCGTCGCCGAGACGACCTGCG
Organism: Aureimonas endophytica; assembly: GCF_014642635.1. Classification (GTDB taxonomy): domain Bacteria; phylum Pseudomonadota; class Alphaproteobacteria; order Rhizobiales; family Rhizobiaceae; genus Plantimonas; species Plantimonas endophytica. The sequence goes on along the minus strand of NZ_BMIQ01000003.1, from coordinate 247,000 downwards.
GGAAGCCGGAGCGCCCCATGCTGGCGGTAGCCCCGGTCGGTCGGATCTTGCTTGTCGGGTTCATGCTCATGCCCTCACTTGCAACGGTGAAAGGGGCGTGTCCATCCGAATCCCATCTGCAGAGGCCTCTCTCGCATCGATCACGACCTTTCCGAAGGGGCCGCGATCCATATGTTCAAAAGCAGCGGGCTGGACTTGCCCCGCATTTTTGGAGAGCGCTATCGGCTTTACGCGGCCCGCCTTTCGAACTGAAGCGGGCTGACGAAGTCGAGCGCCGAATGACGCCGGACTGGGTTGTAGAAGCCGTCGATGTAGCGCGCGATCGCGGCCGTTGCCTTGGCCCGGCTTTGCAAGACGGTGCGCCAGACGAATTCGGCCTTCAGCGTCTTGAAGAAGGTTTCGACCATGGCGTTATCGAAGCACTTCCCTTTGCCCGACATCGAGATCCGAATGCCGTTGCGACGCTACTCGGCCTGATAGTTCAGGGAGCAGTACTGGCTGCTGCGTTTCGCGTGGTGGATCAGCCCGGCCAGCGGACGCCGGACGGCAATGGCCCGACGCGGGGCCGACAGGGCCAGTTCCTTGTGCAGGCGGTCGCTGGTGGCCCAGCCGACGACGCGCCGGGCGAAGAGGTCGAGGACGACGGCCAGGTACAGCCAGCCCTCCCGCGTCCAGACGTAGGAGATGTCCGCACCCCACTTCCGGTTCGGCCTGGTCGCCGTGAAGTCCTGGTCGAGTAGGTTCGGCGCGATCGGGAAGGCATGGAGGCTGTCGTTGGTGCGCTTGAACCGTCGCTTCTGTCGGGCCTTCGTGTTGTTCTGGCGCATCAGGCGGGCAACGCGCCGGCGTCCGATCGCTAAACCGCCGCCGCGCAGTTCGTGCACCATACGCGGACTGCCATAGGTCTCGTTCGACAGGGCAAAGGCCGCGCGAACATGCGCGAGCAGCATCAGGTCTGTACACTGGCGATGACAGGCTGGGCGGTTCTGCCAGGCGAAGTAGCCGCTCGGACTGACGCCAAGGACCTTGCACAGGCGCTGGACTGGGAACTCTGATCGATGCCGCATCGATGAGGCGGAACCTCATCGACTTTCCTCCTTGGCGAAAAAAGTCGCCGGCTTCTTCGGGATCTCGCGCTCCTGGCGAACGATCTCGTTCTCGCGCCGCATCCGCTTCAAATCGGTCGCCATGTCCTCCTGGCGCTCGGGAGGCGGTGTCTCCAGATCGCGCTCCCGGCGCTTGTCGAGCCGGCGGCCCAACGTCGAAAGCCCGATGCCGAGATCCTCGGCGACTTCACGCTGCGTGCGCCCGCTCGTCTCCACCAGACGAACGGCCTCCGCCTCGAACTCCTTGCCAAACCGGCGCTGCGGCTTGCCCATGAAATGCTCCTCTCTCCTTCAGGAGAGCTCTCCACTTTCCTAGAGCAACTCCATTCGAAGCATTCATCACTGTGGTTGTTCGCTCCGATCCTTCTCCGTTCCAGAAGTGGGTTTGTCTCTCTTATGGGAAGCGAGGTGAAGGGCGTGTGACCGGAACACGAATACAACTATTCCTCAGCTTCCGACCTCGAACTCGATCACCGCTGCGTCCTCGTCCGCTGCGGTGATGCCGAGAGAGAAGCGGCCACGGCCGACGAGCAGGACCGTTTCCCGGCGGACCAGGAATTCGGCAGTGGCGTCAAGCGTCAGCCAAGTGCCGTAGGAGCTGTGGTCCGTGAACTGGACGCGGCCGGCGCTGACGGCGATCGTCGCGTGTCGGCGCGACACCCACGGCCTGTCGACCACGAAGGCGTTGTCCGACGCTCGGCCGATCGCGACGTTCTGCGCGTCCATGAGACGGACTTCGCGATCCTCGAAGCGGAAAGCGATGCTCGCCGGCAGGGGCGCCGGCGGACCGGCCGCGCCGCGCCCCGCCATCTCGAAGATCCTGGTGTCCTGACCGAGGGAATACACCCCCATCGGGAGTGGCTTGCCCTTAAGGGACATCGGGGCCAGCGGGCGCAATGCAGCCCGCCCTTCCGGCAGGAGCTGGGCGACGAAATCCTCGCTGATCAGCACCTCGCCGGGATTGGCAGCGCCGGCGAGGCGTGCGGTGACGTTCACGGCGTCGCCGAAGATGTCGTTCCGGGCTGACACGACGGAGCCGAAGTGCAGTCCGACATGGACAGCGAGACCGCCTGTGGGAACGGCGTCCAGGATGAACCGCGCCGCGGTGAGCGCGGCGTCGGCTGCATCGAAGCTCGCCAGGACATCGTCACCTTTCGCGCCGACGAAACGGCCGCCGGCCGCAAGGATCGCGTCGCGCATGGCGTCGAGGCACGCGTGGATCCGGCGCGCGCCTTCCTCGTTGCCGACGGTGTCGTAAAGCGCCGTGCTGCCGCTGATGTCGGCCAGAAGCAACGATCGATCGACCGCCGCCTCGAACATGGCGAGCCGCATTGCTTGCCGTCCCGATTCTCTCAAGCAATAGTCGTGATCATGCAACGAAGTTTACGTGTCGACAAGCATTGCGTCGAAGACAGTTTCTGAGCTAGTTTCATCGAGCTGAATCACACTCGAGGAGTGGCCGATGAAGCGTATCAGTGGATCGTCAGACTGCCGCATCTTGACCGCAGCGGTCGTGGCCTTCGCGGCTTCGGCAGGGTCCGTCACCGCCGAGCCTGCCGTCAACGCCTGCCCGGTGGACGGTTGCCAAATTCACTTCGTGTCCGTCGAGAAGGCCGACGGCGAACTGAGGCTGACGCTCGAGGCGAATTTCAAGCCCGACATGTCGAAGAACCACATTCACGTGTGGTGGGGCGACAATTTCGACGTCAAGCAGGTCAGCAACAATGCCGAAACCCTTTACGGCGTGAAGCGTGGCGTCTGGCACCCGACCGACGAATATCCGGTCTACGTCACGCAGAGCGGCGCTTCGATGAAGGAGCGGCGGAATGCCACGACGCTCTGCGTCAGTGCCGGTGACCGCAACCACGACATTATCGATCCGGCCCTTTTCGAGTGCCGCTCGGTCGCCGATCTCGTGAAGTGACGCCGCTGCCGTGCTGCTGCCCTCCTATGTTGGGCGGTACGCGGTTCGCCACGAGATCGCGCGCGGCGGCTTCGCGGTGGTCGTTCTCGCCTGGGATGAGGAACTCGACTGCGCGGTCGCGCTGAAGCTGCTCGCCCCGTTCGATGGCGGCGGCGGCGAGGCGATGCAGGAACGCTTCGTCAAGGAAGCGCGGCTTCTCAGGCGGATCCGTTCGCACCACGTCGTGACCGTGCACGACGTCGGGCATCTCGCCGACGGCCGCGCCTATTTCGTCATGGACTTCGCCGATCGCGGCACGCTGGAGGACTGGCTCGGCAGGCAGCCGCCTTCTCCTGCGCAAGGCACGTCCACCGTGGCGGCGCATGCGCTCGGCCCTCTCGTCGACGCGCTGGCAGAGGGGCTCGGCGCCGTGCATCGCGCCGGCATCGTCCACCGGGACATCAAGCCGGCGAACATCCTGCTCCAGTCGACATTTCCCTATGGCGCTCCGTCCGAAACTGCGGCAAACGGGCCGCAGGCGGCTCCCGGCGCCGCCGAACTGTTCCGCCGCTCGCGCATTCTCGTCGGCGATTTCGGGATCGCCAAGGATCTCGCATATGGCGATCCCGGCGCGACGCTCGTCGGCGGCACGCCCGCCTACCAGGCGCCCGAGCAGCTCGATCCGGACCGGCCGGTCACGGCCGCCGCCGACATCTACTCGGCGACCGCCGTGCTGTACCGCCTGATCGCCGGAGCGCGGCCGGTCCGGGCGGAGCGGATGGCCGAGGCCATTTCGCGCCTGCCCGAACGTTGGCACGAGTTCATGCGGCGCGGCCTCGCTCTCGACCCGGCCGATCGCTTCGACTCGGTCGAGGCCTGGCGTGCGGAAGCGAGCGACGTGCTCGCCGCTGCCGCTGCGGACGGGACCGCGACCTGGGGCGCGGCACCGAACGCGGCCGCCGCCGTCGACTGCCCCTATAAGGGTCTCAACGCCTACCAGCCGGAGGACGGCGACAGGTTCTTCGGACGCGAGGCGCTGGTGGAGGATGTGGTCCGCCGAATGCGGATGCGGAACGTCCTCGTGGTCGGCGGCGCGTCCGGCAGCGGCAAGTCGTCCCTCGTCCGCGCCGGGCTGCTTCCGGCCCTGCGGAGCGGCGCGCTGCCGGACAGTGCGATCTGGCGTTTCGCCCTGATGACACCGGGGCGAGATGCCATGGCGGAACTCTATTTCCAGCTCGCGCAGTCGCTGAGCCCCGCCAGTCCCGTGATCGATACGGCGACCTTCGCGGCGCGCCCGGGTCTCGCCCGCCGGCTGGCGCACCCCGCCGGCACGGAAGCGCCCCTCCTGCTTTGCATCGATCAGTTCGAGGAACTCTTCACCTTGAGCCCGCCCGGCCAGCGGGATGCCTTCGTCGCGGCGCTGTCGGCGATGACCGACCCGGCCGACAGCCGCGTCAGGATCGTCCTGACCGTTCGGGCGGACTTCTACGCGGCCTGCGCGCGAATGCCATGGATCGCCGAATGTATCAGCCAGAACCAGGTTCTCGTCGGACCGATGAACTCGGCCGAGCTGCGCCGTGCGATCGGCGAGCCGGCGCGGCGCGCCAACCTGCATCTCGAGCGCAACCTCGTCGACGCCATCGTCGAGGAGGCGGGCCAGGAGGACGGCTCGTTGCCGCTCGTCGCGCATGCGCTGGTGGAAACCTGGGCACGCCGCAAGGGAGCGACCCTGACGCTCGAAGGCTACCGGGCCGCTGGCGGCGTTGCCGGTGCCATCGCGCAGACCGCGGGCGCGATCTATGACAGCCGCTTCAACGATTCCGAGCGGGACGCCGCGCGCCAACTCTTCCTCCAGCTCGTTACCCCGGGCGAGGGCGCGGGCGACACGAGGCGCATCGTCGACCGGGGTGAACTCGTCGACGGCGCCGGATCGGAAACGACCGCGAATGTCATCGAGCAGATGACGAACGCGCGGCTTCTGACCGTCGACGAGCGATCCGTGCAGATTGCCCACGAAGCGCTGCTGCGGTCCTGGCCCCGGCTTCGGCAATGGATCGACGAGGCGCGGGACGACCTGCGCATGCGCCAGCGCGTCATTCGCCATGCGGAGGAGTGGGAAGCGGCCGGCGGCGACCCGGACCTTCTTCTGCGCGGCACGTCGCTGCTGGCGGCCGGCGACTGGCAGAGCCGCAACCCGCACCAGGGCAGCGCGACGACGCGCGCCTTCATCGACGCGTCGCTGACGGAGAAGCTCGGAGCCGAGGCCGCCGAACAGCAGCGGCTCAGCCGTTTTCGGCGGCTCCGCATCGCTGCGGTCGCCATGCTTTCCGTCCTGACGGCCGGCGCCTGCGTCGCATCGGTCGCCGCCTATCTCGGCTACCGCGAGGCCCATCTGAACGAACAGAAGGCAGCGGCGGCCACCCGTCAGTCCGAGGCGCGCTTTGCGACCGCGCTCGGGGCGATCAGCGCCGGGCTCGCGCGCGAGGACCCGCGGCTCGCGCTCTTTCTCGCTGGCGAGGCCGTGCTGCGCGCCGGTGACGACCCTCCCGGCTTTGACGCGCGCGTGGCGATGATCGCGGCACGCCAGCAACTTTCCGACGAAACGCCGCAGCCGCTCGGCAGCCCGGTTTCGGTCGGCGACGCCCTGTCGATCGCGATGAGTCCGAACGGCCGGCTGCTCGCCGTCGGCGGCCGCGACGGAACCGTGCGAATGATCGACACGGGCACGCGGCAATTTGCCGGCACGTCCTATGCCGCTCACGAGGGCGGTATCGAGCACCTCGAATTCAGCCCGGACGGACGCCTGCTCGCGACGATCGGCAATGACGCGGCGGTCCGGACCTGGGCCCTGCGCGACAACGGGTCGATCGAACCTGCCGCCGCTGCGGCCAAGCTCGGCGATGTCGGATGGAGCGTCGCCTTCGATCCGACGGGCAACTGGCTGGCGACCGCGAGCGAGGACCAGACCGTACGCCTGTGGAACGCGCGCGGCGGTGCCGACGGGACCCTTCTCGTCAAGGGTGGTTACGACCCGCGAAGCCTCGCCTTCAGCCCCGACGGTCGCAGCATCGTCGTCGGTACGGCGACCGGTGCGATCGACCGCTGGAGCATCGAGCGCCGGGAGCGTTCGATGCCGACGATCCGCGATGTCCACACGAGCGACATCTGGGACATTCGCTTCTCACCGACCGCGCGATACTTCGCGAGTTCCAGCAGCGACGGATCGGCGGCGCTATTCACTTATCCAGAAGGGCGCTACCTGAGACGTGCCTTCGAGCCAGGAACTCTAATTCACAGCATCGCCTTCACCCGCACCGGCGAGAATCTGATCGGTGGCGGTGAGGATGGCCGCCTCCACGTCTGGAATCTCATCGCCGGCAGCACCACGTCGATCTCCGGCATCGGACATATCGGCCGCATCATTCACCTCGCGATCAGCGGCGACGGTTTGCTCCTCGCCAGCCTCGGACGGGACCAGACGGTGCGGTTCTGGACGCTATCGGCGCCGATCCCAATGACGTTGGACCGTTCCACTCGAGCGCCCGCGAAGGGTGTCGCGATCAGCAGCGACGGCCAGCTCGTCGCGGCTGGCGACGCGGCCGGCATGGTGTACGTGTGGCGGCGGGACGAGGCCGTTCCGCGCCTTTTCGACGGCCACCGGCAACAGGTCTGGGCGGTGGCGATTGCACCGGATGGGCGCACGCTCGCATCCGGCGACAGGAGCGGCGAGGTCCGGATCTGGGACCTGCAGGGTCGGACGCTGGCGATGTCCCGGCCGGGCCGGCCCGGCGCCGTCTGGTGGCTGGGCTTCACGCCGGACGGCAAACGTCTGATCGAGGCGGGCGACGCCGGGATCGATGTCCTCGACATCGCGGCGAACACGACGACCGAACTTGGTCGGAGCGAGGACGTAGCGATGACGCGCGGCGCCGTGTCGCCCGACGGAACGCGCCTCGCCATCAGCACGATTGACGGGCGGGTCCGGCTTTTCGATCTCACCGGTAATCGCTTCATCCGAGATCTCGATGTACTGCATGACATCGCCTGGAGCGTCGCCTGGAGCGCGGATGGACGGCTCCTCGCCGTCGGATCCAGCGACGAGGTGGTGTCGCTCTGGGATCCTGTGACGGGAGAGCAGAAGGCGAGTCTCGCCGGTCACAGCGGCGGCGCGGTCGACATCGGCTTCATGGCTGACGACGCGACGCTCGCGGTGGTGGACCGTCGCGGAAGCCTGCATTTCTGGGACGTCGCGACACAGCGCCGGCTTTCGCCGCCGATCCCTGGCCACGCGGGAACGAGCTGGCGCCTCGGAGTCGCACGGCAGCAAGATCGCGTGGTGACCGCGGGCGAGGACGGTAAGGTGCGGACCTGGGACGTCATGAGTCCGGTTCGGGCCTGTCGCATTGGCGAAACGGTCTTCGACACGGAGCGCAAGCGCGAATATTTCGGCGGCGGCGTCCACATCCTGTCCTGTAGTTCGAATAAAGAATGAGGACCGGCGGAGAGAGTGACTGCCAGGCAGACTCTGGGCGTGTGCAGCGCATGGACGGCACCGGGGAGCGCGATCCACGCAATCCTCACCCAGAGGGCAAGGTGCCGCTGCTCGACCACAACGGGCTCCTCGTCTGGGAGTCGAGCGCAATCATGCTGCACCTCGCAGACCTCTTCCCGGAAGCTGGGATGAGCATTCCGCACGGCCATCCCCAATGTGGTGCGTATCTGAGCTGGTTCGCCTGGTACGCGGGCGTGGTCGAGCCGACGATGGCGATCGAAGCTGCGGGGTTGGATCATGCAGTGCTGCGCTCCACATTCCGCAGCACTGCCGAAGTCAAGGCCCGCCTTGCTATGGCGCTGGCCGATAGACCCTATCTCATGGGCGACCGTTTCACCGCGGCGGATCTTCTACTCCATTCGCCCTACGCGTTCTTCGGCAAAACCGGCGACCCGGTTGTCGACGCCTGGGTTGATCGCTCCGCCGGGCGTCCGGCCGCTGCGTTCGCTGCCGAATTGGACGCTCAGAAGATTGCGGTTCGAAAGCAGAAGGAAAGAGCTCGAGGCCGAGTTCGTTTTGTCGCTCTTACGTTTCCGCAAGGCTCGACGCAGGTTTCGCCCTTACTCCTCCTAAGCATCGTGTCCTGAAGGTCCGCGTCTCGCTTCCATAAGCGAGACGCGGACCTTCAGCTTCCGGCCCGTTCGAGAACTGACTTCAACAGCCGGGGTGGGTGGGTTTCCTGCCGGTCCGTTTTGGGTATGAAGAAGGCGGAAAGCTGCCGTTCGATGGACCTCATATTCGCTGAGTTCGAACACTCGGCGCTGCAGAGGCGGGACGTTGATCGAACACCTGAACCAAGCGTTCGATACCCGCTTCCGCTTCGTCCCGCGACAGACCGGAAAAGCCGAAGATCAGGTGATCCTTCGCTGGGGCGGCGATATGCATCGGCGAGACGGGCACGACGACGACGCCCGCTGCCTCGGCCGCCTTCGCCAATCGCACGTCGTCCGTCCAAGTGCCCGTGCTTCGCGCGGTAAGGAAAATGCCCTGCTCCGGCGCATCGGCGATCAGGTGGGCAGCGAGGCTGTCCTTCAGTCGCCCGACCAAGTCGTCGCGCGAGGCACGGAAGCTCTCCCGCAGCCGTCTGAGATGGGCGGCGAAATGGCCTTCGCCAAGATAGTCGGCCACGATGCGCTGTGGCAGTGATGGAGGAAAGACGTCGAGAGCCGGGCGTACGGCTCGAAAAGCCGGCGCGAGGTCCGAGGGAACGACGAGGTAGCCTAGCCGGATGCTCGGCAGGAGCGCCTTACTGAACGTACCCGCATAGAGAACGCGGCCATCACCGTCGAGGCCCTGCAACGACGCGATGGCGGCGCCCTCGTAGCGGAACTCGCTGTCGTAGTCGTCCTCGATGATCCAGCAGCCCGTCTCTCGCGCGAGCTGGAGAAGCTGGAGGCGGCGCTGCAGGGAGAGCGTCGCTCCGAGCGGGTACTGATGGGAGGGCGTGACGTAGACGGCGGCGGGTCGCTCCGCCGCCTTATCGAAGCTGTCGATCCGCAGGCCGTGCTGATCGACGGGCAGGCCGATCAACCGGGCGCCATTCAGCGTGAAGACAGCACGTGCCGGGGGATAGCAGGGGTCCTCGATCAGGACCGCGTCGCCCGGCGCGATCAGGACGCGGCAGGCGAGGTCGAGGGCCTGCTGCGTCCCGGCCGTGACGAAGATCTGGGCCGCGGTGCAGCGCACCCCGCGCGAGGCCGCCAGATAGTCGGCGATGCCCTGTCTGAGACTGGGAAGCCCTTGCGGATCGCCGTAGCCGTCGGAGCCGAAGTCGAGGTGACGGGCCGCGATCCGCCGCAGAAGGTTGGCCGTGCGCTTGTCGTGAAGGACGCGCCCGGCAGCAAACGGCAGGGTTCGGCGCTCCGGCGGACCGGGCGATCGCAGCAGGCGTTCGGCCTGCGGCGCGAAGCGGCGCGGCGGACTTGCCGCGGCTTTCCTCGCAATCGACGGCGCGCCTGGCAGCGCCTCCGGCAAGTCGGCCGCCACATAGGTCCCGGAGCCGTGCCGGGCTTCGGCATAGCCTTCGGCCATCAACAACTCATAGGCCTCGGCGACGAGCCCGCGCGACAGGCCCCATTCGCGCATGGCGAGGCGCGTCGAAGGGAGTCGATGCCCCGGCCGAAGCGTCCCGGTCATGATGGCATCGCGCAGGGCAAGGTAGAGCTGACGCGTCGCCGATATCGTCAAGGTGCGGTCGATCGCCGGCCGAAAGGACGCGGCGGGGCTTTCGCGGCGCTTCATCGCGGGGGCCTCGAAGGTGCGAGTGGCTCGAGAGAGGCGCGGCAAGTGGCTCTCCTAAAAGCTCAGAACAGGTCATAAAAGTGGGCCACTTCGCAAGAGGAAAGGCCTTCATCTTATGCGTTCGACCTCTGCTGTCCCTCTCTTCGGCGGCACGATCCTCGCGGCCGCGGGCTATGGCGCCACGTTTCTCTTCTCCGCCTACTTCCATGCGATCGGGGGGAGCGACATCGACACCGGGCTTGCTTTCGGCGCGGCGATGCTCGGAACGTTCGTCGGCGTGCCGCTCGTCGGCTGGCTGTCCGGGCGCCTCGATGCCGCCGCCATGGCCGCGCTTGCAGGTGGGGCGATCGCCTGCGGTTTCGCGATCCTCGGCTTGGCGCACGACATCGCATCACCATGGCCGCGTCTGGCCGCGGGTCTGATTGGCCTTGGCTGGGGCATGTTCTATATCGGAGCGCCGATGGCCTTGTCCGAGCGGGTGAGCGACGCGGAGCGCGGCGCCTGGTTCACCCGCTTCGGCGCCTTTCAGATGGCGGGGATCGGCGGGGGGCCGGTCGTCGTGGGCCTCCTCTCCTCCTCGGCCGGATGGAGTCTCCGGGCCGTCTTCGCCGCCGTCGCGGCCTGCGCCGCCCTTTCGGCCGTGCTCCTCTTCCTCTTCAAGCTGGGCGAGCCTCTGCCGGACCGTCGGCTTCGGTCGAGAACCTGGGTGCGGTCGATCGGGCGGATCGCGAAGACGGCTTCCATCCGCCCGATCGCTATGGTGGGGCTCGGCGCCTGCGTCTTCTCGGGCCTCATGAGCTTTCAGGGCTCGCTGGTCGAAGGCACGGGATGCGTGCCCGGAACCTACTTCGCCGTCTATGCCGTGACCGTCGTCGGTATGCGACTGGCCTTCGCACGGCGCCTCGCGACCCTGCCGCAGCGCCCGTTCGCCGTCGGCCTCCTGTTGATCCTGAGCCTCGGCGTGCTCGCAATGTTCGGCGTCCGGCTGCATCCGGGGTTTCAAATCCTTTCGGCAGCGCTGGCCGGCATCGGCTACGGTTTGGTCTACCCCGTCATCCAGACCTGGGCGGTGAACGAAACCCGGCAACAGGACCGCCATGCCGCCCTGACATGGTTCGTCCTCTCTTATTTCGTCGGTCTTTTCGGCTTCCCGGTGCTCGGCGGTTGGGTGCTGGTGCAGTTCGGTCCTTCAGCACTGCTCACACTCCTGCTGGTCGCAGCGCTAATTGAACTCGGCGTCCTCCTTTTCAATACCGGCACCAAGGCGGGGGCGGTGCAACTCGCTCGGTGACACTTCACCCCCGTACTTTCTCCTTGGCTCCGAGAGCTTGAAGTGTCCGTTTTAGGGGCATGGTGGAGCATCCTTCGGATGACAACAATGGGGCGACAACGGAAGGTCCGCTTTTCGGCCTTCCGTCTCGATAGCGGACGGACCGCTATCGGCCCGTGCCAGACATCTAAAAGGGCTCGTACGGATTGTTGATAAAGGCCGTCAGCTGTCCTCAACTGTCAAACGGGACGAAAGCTTTCGATCCGGTCCGCTACAGCGTTGACCACGATCGGTGGGAACTCAGCTAGGCGGCATGCCAGTCGATCCATGGCAGAGGGGCTTCGAACGCGAAGATGCTGGCGATCGTCTTCTCTTCGCGATCCAGAGCCCATCAAGCCGGAGTGCGGCATCCAGCAACGTAGTCTTTCCGAATTCGCGGGAGTGGCCTTTGAAAGGCAAGCGACATGTCTTTGAGGTTTGAGGGCCGGACTCCACCGTTTCAGAAGGGGCGTCGCGCAAAGGGGATCAACGTCGATAAGGTCCGTTGAAGAGATCGCCGAGGGCGCGGCGCAGGAGATAAGTGACGCGGCGGCGGCGCAGGTGCTCGGGCCGGTCGTGGATCAGATGGCAGCGCTGGCAGAGCGCCGCGAGGTTGTGCCCGGCATTGTCCGCCACGTCGTGGTTCAGATGAGCGCAGGCGATCGCGACCTTGGTCCAGACCTCGCCGAAGCCCGGCGCGAGATCGGACGGGGCGGGGAGGTTGGTGCGTAGGACCCGACCCTTGCCGTCGCGCCAGCGGCCGAGCTCCTCGTCGAACCAGCGCCCGTCGGACAGCGCGCAGACCACCCGGCCATGCGGTCGCCCGCAATGCTCGCAGCGGCCCTTGGCGCGGCGGAAGCGGATCGAATGCGACAGTTCGGCCCAATCCAGCGGGTAGAAGCCGCGCAGCTCAGGCTTGATCGGCATCCGTGCCTCGCCCTTTTCTCCGGCTGACTGCCCTGGCCAGCAGCGCGCAGTAATCGTCGCACCCGGAAACAGTTCTTCGGCGTGAAATCGCTCGCAGCATAGTGTTCGGTCGCGGCGACGGGGTGAACCGGTCGATGGCCAGCCGAACCGCAGAAGTCCTTAACGGATCAGAACGACCTTCATCCCAATCTCTTCGGCGATCTCATTCCAGGCACGATCGGCGGTTACGGCGGGTAGCGCAAGTGCCTTAGCCAGTGCCAGACAGGCTCGGTCGCCATGGCTCAGTCCGAGCCGCCGCGTTGCGGCGCACATCGCTCCCGCCGACAGCGCAAGTTCGCGATCGAGTCGCCTGACATCGAGCCGGAGGGCGTCCATTAGAGGAGGAACCTCTTCGGGCGGCACGCCTCGCTCGATGGCCTTGGATACGATCTCCTGAAAATTGACGGCCGAGATAGCGGCATCCCGCAACCAGCGCCGAGCTTCGGCTGCTCCGGCCTCTTCGTTGAGATCAGCGAAGACGGCGGAGGTGTCGATGACGCAACCGGCCATCAGGGCTCCCCCCGGTCGCTTTCGCCAGCCGATCCGTCCTCGGCGTCTTCCGCCCGACGATCGGCGATGACTTCATCGACGACCGAAGATCCGGCGGGGACATATTTGCGGAACAATGCTCGTGCGCGATCGAGCGTCGCGTCAGGCGTGCTCAGCCTCACCTCGCCATCGACCACTTCGGCCATGATCTGACCGCCCTTCTCGACACCGAGTGATTTACGAAGCGATTGGAAGAACTAGACGGCCATTCGGCAAAACGTTGACTCGTATCATCAGCCTGTCCTGCGATCATTGCGGTCAATATAAAGAAATGTGTTATTGCCAAAGTTCTAGCGGTGAACCAAGTGAATGGCCATCAGGCGGGCGCGAGGATGTTCGTCAATGCCTGACGCCACAACGCTCGCATGAATGGTCTCAAAGGAACGATCTTGAACATATCCAAAACCCCGCGAAACGTTGCGATGTAAAGCTTTGAGTCAATTTCCTTGTAATTTGTCGGGAAGGGGCTTTTGCATTTTGCGGGCCCTGCGGAGGAAGCTGTACTGCTGACGGCGGAAGTTCGCAGCACGCCGCCGTCTCATGTCGGCATCGGTGTGCTTACCTGAACGAAGTCGCGCTCGCGCATGCCGAAGACGATCGGTCGCCACGGTCACACGCGTGAGGTTGGGACTACTCTCGCTCAATTAAGCGAGCATCAGGCCGAGCACGAACGGAGCGACTAAGTTCGGCGCGTTAAGCTGTACGTTGTCAGATCTTATGCAAGCTTTCTGTACGGGGGAGGGGCCCACTCCGATTAGGAGTCAGTTTTGCAGGCCTTTCGCCAGAGGTAGGACTTCGAAGCGGAGAAAGCATAGATGGTCCGTATGAAGCATCCGAACAAAGATGTCGCCTCCGCCAGCCTGGAAACGAGGGCCCTTCTTGGGGACGTCCTGATCGTCTCTGGATCGATGACGAGCGTGGAACGATCCGCGGTAACGGCGTGCTTGACCGGGTCGCTGTGACGTATCGGCAATCGTGTTCGACATCGGCATGATGGCCGCCTGAAAAGGCGGCCATCGCTATACGGATGTCAGGCGAGCGTGCGCACCTTCGCCTCGCGGTCCCAGTAGCGCTTCTTGGCGGCCTCGACGAAGCCAGCCAGATCGGTCACGCCCTCGTCGGCCTCCACGCCCGCCTTGTCGAGAAGCGGCTTGGCGGCGGCGTTGTGGCCGATCGCCTTCAGATGACCGAAGGCGTCCATCACCCACTGCACGGCGGCGCCCTCCTTTAAAAGCTTGGCGCAGGCATCCTCGCTCAGCACCACAGCGCAGGCGTCGACGGTCGCCGAAGGCTGGCCGAAGAGCTGCGCGTCGGCCTTGACGCGGCTGCCGTCCGAGAGCGGCACGGCGCCAACCTTCGGCGCGATGGTGATGGGATGGCCGCCCGCCGCCTTCACCGCATCCTTCAGCGCCTTCAACTCCTTGGCATCCGAGCCGTCGGCAAAAAGGATGCCGACCGTGCGGCCCTCCAGCGTGTGCTTCTCCAGCGGTCCGCGCACGATGCGCAGCGCTGGGGACGGCGCCATCTCGATGATCGGCGCCTTCGTGGGTGAGGCCCCCGGCAAGTCCATGGCAAGACCCTCGGCGACACGGCGGGCGAGGTCCTCATCGACATTGCGCAGGTTCGCCATCATCGCCACGCGGATATGCTCGATCGAGACTTTCGACAGTTCGAACACGAAGGCGGACGCGATATGGGCCTGCTCGGCCGGATCCATCGACCGCCAGAACAGCCGCGCTTGGCTATAGTGATCGGCAAAGCTCTCGGGACGGATGCGCAGCTTCTCGCCCTCCTCCTGCGAGGGATAGGTGCGATAGCCGTTCTCGGGGTCCTCGCGCGCGCCCGCCGGCTCGCCGACCTTGGCAAGACTGTTCGGCTCGTAATTGGCTCGGCCCTTCGGCACCTGCATCTGCATATGCCCGTCGCGCTGCTGGTTCATGAAGGGGCAGCCACCCGGGCGGCCCTTGGCCTGATTGATCGGGATCTGGTGGAAGTTCACCGTGCCGAGGCGCGAAAGCTGCGTGTCGGTATAGCTGAACAACCGCCCTTGGAGCAGCGGATCGTTGGAGAAACCGATGCCGGGCACGACATGGCTCGGCACGAAGGCGGCCTGCTCAGTCTCGGCAAAATAGTTGTCGGGATAGCGGTCGAGGACCATCCGGCCGACGATGCGCACCGGCAGCACCTCCTCCGGAATGATCTTGGTGGCGTCGAGCACGTCATAGGGCTGGCTGTCGGCGAAGGCCTGGTCGAAAAGCTGGACGCCGAGTTCCCATTCCGGGTAGTCGCCGCGCCCGATGCGCTCGAAGAGGTCGCGCCGCTGGAAATCCGGATCGGCGCCGGCGACCTTGACGGTCTCGTCCCAGATCGTCGAAGCAAGGCCCGCCTTCGGCTTCCAGTGAAATTTGACGAAGGTCGACTTTCCTTCCAGGTTGATGAGCCGGAACGTGTGGATGCCGAAGCCCTCCATATTGGCGAAGGTGCGCGGCAGAGTGCGATCCGACATGATCCACAGGGCCATGTGGGTCGATTCCGGCATCAGGGAGATGAAGTCCCAGAAGGTGTCGTGGGCGGTGGCCGCCTGCGGATAACCCCGGTCAGCTTCCATCTTGGCGGCATGGATCAGGTCTGGGAACTTGATCGCGTCCTGAATGAAGAAGATCGGGATATTGTTGCCGACGAGGTCCCAGTTACCCTCGCGGGTATAGAATTTGACGGCGAAGCCGCGCACGTCGCGCGGCGTATCTACCGAGCCCGCCCCGCCAGCGACCGTCGAGAAGCGGACGAAGACGTCGGTCCGCTGCCCCTTCTTCTGGAAGAGGTCGGCGCGGGTGATGTCGGCGAGACTATCGGTACATTCGAAATAGCCGTGCGCCGCCGAGCCGCGCGCATGCACGATGCGTTCCGGGATGCGCTCGTGGTCGAAATGGTTGATCTTCTCGCGATAGACCTCGTCCTCCAGAAGCACGGGGCCCCGCGCGCCGGCCTTGAGCTGGTTCTGGTTGTCGCTGACCGGTGTTCCGTGATTGGTGGTCAGCACGGGATGATCGGCATCCGCAACTTGATGGGTCTCGCCACCATGGCCGCGGTCCGGCGCGGAAATGTCTGTCATCGTCGTTCCCGTTCTGAAGTCTTCGAACGGTTCCAATCTGGATCGGGATGTTGGCCGGGCAACCGTAAACCCGACAGCGCGTCGAGATATCGCGAAACGTCATGCGGCGAGCTGATCTCGGTGACTTCGCCCCTTGCTCGCAAGCCACAGTAGGCGTGAACGACAGGGACCGACCCATGAAAGACCGCTAGCAGGACCGGTCGGACGCTCAAAAACAGACATCTCCAACGTCCTGCTGCACCGCAAACTTCATTTGGTAATCCCACACCAGCCTGCGCCAAAGAGTGCGATGCTCTTGAAGACTCAGCGAAGACGCCAGCGCAGCTTCGTCAGCGTGAAACGAGACGCACGCCGACAAGCGCCATGCCAATACCAAACCAAGACTGGACGCCGATGACTTCGTCGAGAAGCAACCAACCGAATAGGGCGGCGACGGGCGGCACGAGAAAGAATAGCGCCGAGACGCGAGCGGCCTCGCTGCGCCCGACCATGAAGATCAGGAGCGAGACGGCGATGATCGAGTTGGCCACGATCAACCATCCCAATGCAAACGCGAGTTCCGCCGTCCAGTCGATCGACCCTGTTTCGAGCCAGAGCGCCAGTGGCGCGACGGTGGCGAAGCCGACGACGTATTGGACGAGGTTGACTGTCACCGGATGAGCGGCAACAGGGAACCGCTTCTGGTAGAGCGTTGCCGCGGCCATGCCGATGGCCGAGCCGACGCAGAGCCAGACGCCCGCGTCGAAGGAGGCCTGGAAGCCTTCGCCAGCCGTAACCACCAGAAGGGCGCCCACCGCGCCAAGCGCGAACCCTGCCCAGCGGCCCCGACCGATCCGCTCATTCGAGACGAGCGGCGCTGCGATCGCAACGAGAAGCGGCTGGAGCGAGGCGATCACCGCGGCCGTGCCGGCGGAGACGCCGAGGCTCATGCCAAGGTAGGCAAGCCCGAAGTAAACCGACTGGATCAGAAAGCCGACGATGGCGAGGCGTCCCCAGCCGGCCCGGCTCGACGGAACCAAAGGGCGCAGAACCAAGAAGACTGGCACGAGCAATGCGACGATGAGGCCAAACCGCAAGCTGAGGAACGTCAACGGCTCGGCATACCTCAAGCCGATCTTGGCGACCCCGAAGCCCGACGCCCAGAACACGAGGAAAATTCCTGGCGCGACGCGCGCCAGGAGATCGTACCGGGACAAGGCAAGCCCACTCGCCGACCTATCCGAACCAGGGCCAGGCATCGTCAACCTCGACTATTCAGTCACGCCGACAACGGCGATGCAGTCGCCCGCCTTCACGAGGCCCGGAAAATGGCGGGCAGCGAGGATGCCGTCGAGCTTTGTCTGGAAGACGATCGGTTCCGCGCCCGTGTGGCTAACGGGATGGACACGCGCTAGCACGTCGCCGCGGCGCAACGGCTGGCCGAGATCCACGAGCGGCTCGATCAGGCCCTCGTCCTCGGCGAAGGTGAAGCACTCCCCCGACGGCATGTTGAGCCATCGCGTCTCCGCTGCCTCCACCGTACCGTGGAGGATGCCCGCGTGTCGCAGTACGTTAGCGACGCCGCGCTTGGCAATACCGGCGGTCAGCGCCGTCGCAGTGCCGCCGCCGCCGAGCTCGGTGGTCATGAAGACCTTACCCATCTCCTCCGCGGCGGTGTCGTACATGCCGATTGCGTCGATCTCGAGCATGCGCATGGAGAAAGGTGCGCCGAAGGCTGCGACCGCTGCGAAGCTCGCCGCCTCCTGGTTCTTGTCCGACAGGATGTGAGCGGCGGCGAAGGGCACGAAATCGAGCGTGCGTCCGCCCGAATGGAAGTCGAGCACGATGTCGGCCATCGGCAGCAGCGTGCGCTGAAAATAGTCGGCAATCTTCTGCGTGACCGTGCCGTCCGGGCTGCCGGGAAAGGCGCGGTTGAGGTTGCCCTTGTCGATGGGCGAGGTGCGCGTGCCGGCGCGGAAGGCGGGGTAGTTCATGGCCGGAATGATGATGACGCGGCCCGAAACGTCCTCCGTTTTCAGCGAGCGCGCGAGGTCGAACAGCGCGATCGGTCCCTCGTACTCGTCCCCGTGGTTGCCGCCGGTTAGGAGCGCGGTCGGCCCTTCCCCATTTTTGGCAACCGTAATCGGGATCATGACCGAGCCCCAGGCCGAATCGTCTCGGCTATAGGGCAGGCGTAGGAAACCGTGCCGGACGCCGTCCTCGTCGAAGGCGATCGTCGCCGCGATCGGCGATTGCCTGAGGGTCGCCATCATGCCGTCAGCCCTTCACAAGGAGCTTGCGTGGCACGTCGGCCAGAAGCTCGTAGCCCGTGTCGGTGATTGCCAGAGTCTCGGTGATTTCCAGTCCCATGTTTTCAGCCCAGAGCGCGGTCATGAAGTGGAAGGTCATCCCGGGCTTCAGCTCGGTCTTGTCGCCGGGACGCAGGCTCATGGTGCGCTCGCCCCAGTCCGGCGGATAGGAAAGGCCGATCGGGTAGCCGGTGCGGCTGTCCTTGACGATGCCGTGCTGCTTAAGGACGGCAAAGTACGCTAGCGCGATATCCTCGCACGTGTTGCCAGGCCTTGCGGCTTCGAGGCCGGCCTCCATGCCCTCCAGCGTCGCCTTCTCGGCGTCGAGGAATGCCTGCGTCGGCTGGCCGAGGAAGACGGTGCGCGACAGCGGGCAATGGTAGCGCTTGTGGGCACCAGCGATCTCGAAGAAAGTGCCTTCGCCCGCCTTCATCGGCCGATCGTCCCAGGTCAGGTGCGGAGCGACCGCGTCGGCGCCCGAGGGAAGCATCGGCACGATGGCGGGATAGTCGCCGCCATGCTCGCCAGTGCCCCGGATGCCCGCATCGTAGATCTCGGCGACGAGGTCGCACTTGCGCATGCCCGGCTCGATCTTCTCGAAGATCCGCTCGTGCATCTTCGTCACGATCTGCCCGGCGATGCGCATGTAGCCGAGCTCGGTTGGGCTCTTGATCGAGCGCTGCCAATTAACTAGTGCAGTGGCGTCTTGGAACCGAGCGTTCGGCAGGTGTCGTTGGAGCGAGGCGAAGGCTGCCGCCGAGAACCAATAGTTGTCCATCTCGACGCCGATCGCGAGCTTATCCCAGCCCCGCTCCTCGATGGTTCGAGACAGGTGGTCCATCGGATGGCGCTCGGTGGACTGCACGAAGTGGTCGGGATAGCCGACGATGTTGTCGTGGCTGAGATAGGCGGTGCGACGCGCGCCGTGGCCGTCCATCGCGCGGCCCCACCAGACCGGCTCGCCGTCCGGGCCGACAAGCACGCCCTGGTGAACGTAGAAGCTCCAGCCGTCGTAGCCAGTCAGCCAGGCCATGTTGGATGGATCGGAAACGAACAGAAGTTCGATGCCCTTCGCCTGCATGGCCTGCCGGGTCTTGGCGAGGCGGGCGGCATATTCCTCGCGCGTGAAGTTGAGAGCGGGTCCACTCATTTCGTGTCTCCCAAGTGATGGATCAGGTGGTGAAGGGGGCGCCGGCGCCGTTCCGCTCTGCGCGGGCTGCGGCCAGCGTCGCGACGGCAGTGTCTTGGACGCCGGTTCCGGTGAGGTCGCAGAGGGTGATCGCATCCGCCAAAATACGACCGGGCGCTAGGCCGGCGATGACGGCGCCGAGTTCGGCGAAGTCTCGGGACGGATCGACCATGCCGCCCGCGATGGCGTGGTGCAGTTCGCCGAGCCGACGCGTCTGCGACAGGCGATCGGCGACGTAAGGTGCGGCGCGGGCGACCAGTGCCGGATCGATCTCGTTCTTGTGCTCGGCATCTGAGCCAATAGCGGTGACATGCGTTCCGGGCGCGATCCAGTCGGCGAACAGGATCGGGCTTTCGGCAGGCGTGGTGGTGACGACGATATCGGCCTCTCGCACCGCGGCGCGCCCATCGGACATAGCCGTGACAGCGATGCCGAGTTCGGCGGACAGTTCGGCTGCTGAATGCTCCGCCCTTGCGCGGTCGCGGGCCCAGATGCGTGCCTCGCGGATAGGACGAACGAGGGTCAACGCCTTAAGTTGAAGCCGGGCCTGCGTTCCCGCACCGAGGATCGCGGCGACGCCCGCCTCCTCACGGGCGAGGTGACGGGTCGCCACGGCACCGGCGGCCGCGGTGCGCACGTCGGTGAGGTAACCGTTGTCGAGGAGCAGTGCATTGACGAGACCCGTAGTGGCCGAGAACAGCACCATCATGCCGTTAAGGCTTGGGAGCCCGAGCTTTGGGTTGTCGAAGAAGCCGGGGCTGATCTTGATGGCGAAGCCAGACAGTCCCGGCACGTAGGCCGTCTTCACGTCGACCTCGCCGCGATGCTCGGGAATGTCGAGCCGCAGGATCGGGGGCATGATGACTGGCTTTGTCGCCAGCGCGGCGAAGGCCTCCTCGACGCAGGAAATGGCCGCGAGATCGAGCGGCACGAGCGCGCGCAGGTCGGTCTCGGTGAGGATGCGGATCGTTGGCATCAGGCGCCTACCTCCAAAGCGTCCGCGCCGTTCAGGATGCGAAGATGAAGAGCCGGATCGATATTGCGGCCCGACAGAAGCGCGACCGTCGCCCCACGTGGCCGGAAGCGGCCGGACAGGAGCGCGGAGACGCCGACGGCCGCCGCCCCCTCCACGACCTCGTGCTCTTCCTGATAGATGTAGCGGACGCCAGCGGAGATCTCTGCCTCGGTCAGGAGAACCACCTCGTCCACCAGCTCGCGCACGGCGTCGAAGGTCCAGCGGTTGGCAAGGCCGATGCCGCCGCCAAGGGAGTCGGCCAGCGTCGTCAGCTCTGCGACCTCGACCGGATGGCCGGCCCGAAGGCTCGCAGCCATGGCGGCGCCGCGTTCCATCGAGACACCCACGATGCGGACATCGGGCGCGAGGGCCTTCACTGCGGCGGCGACTCCGGCGATCAGCCCACCGCCGGAGAGGGGAACGAGAACGGCGGTGACGTCCGGCAGGTCCTCGACGATCTCGAGGCCGATCGTTCCCTGCCCAGCGACGATTGCCGCGTGGTCGAAAGGCGGAACGGCGACCAGACCCTCGTCGCGTTCCAGACGGTCGGCCTCGCGCTGCGCATCGTCCTGGCTGGCGCCGTGGACATGAACTCTCGCCCCGAGCGCCTCCACGGCCGCCACCTTGTTGGCGGGCACGAGGTGCGACAAGCAAATGGTGCAGGCAAGCCCGGCCTCTCGCGCGGCATGGGCCAGCGCCCGGCCGTGGTTCCCGGTGGAGGCAGCGACGACGCCCCGGGTGCCGGGCGGAAGCGAGAGGACGGCGTTGGCCGCTCCGCGCAGCTTGAAGGCGCCAGTGCGCTGCCGATGCTCCATCTTGAGATGGACCGGGACGCTCACGAGGCGCGACAGGCTCGCCGAGGCTTCGAGCGGGGTGCGCACCACCGACGAGCGGATCCGCTCGGCCGCACGCTGGATGTCGGCAAGAGGCACGACGGGCATCGGATTAGGCCGCCTGACCGAAGGGCAGGTCGAACAGACGCCCGGCGTTCAACCTCAGCGCAGGAGCGACACCGCATAGGCCGAGGCAAGCCCACGCGGTGGCTTGATTGCTGGTGACAACGGGCCGGCCGATACGCGCCTCGACGTTCGAAGCGATCATGGCGGAGCGCAGGGCGGTGCAGGAAACGAAGAGCGCCTCGGCCTGACGATCTGTCGCCGCGACCGCCGCCTCGACCAGCGACGCTGGGGCAATGCGGGCCATCTCTCGGTCGTCCTCGAGCCCGAGGCAGGTGACGGAGGCGAGATCGAAACCCCGGGCTTCGAAGTAGTTAGCCATGCCAGCCGTGGTCTCGACTGTGTAGGGCGTCAGGAGGCTGATGCGCCGCGCTCCGAACTGCGTGAGAGCGCGGGCAGCCGCGTCCGGCGGCGTGATGATAGGCACTTCAGGCTTGGCGGCCGTGATCGCCGCCTCCACCGCCGCATCGCCGATGGCGACGGAGGCGGAGGTGCAGGAAAAACAGATTGCATCCAGAGATTCGTCTGGCAGGAGCAACGCAGCCGCCGCACCGAGGCGAGGCTCCATGCGACGCAAGTTCTCGGGTGTCACCGGGTTGGCATATTCGACGCGCGTCGCGAACAGGCCGATCCGCGGCCCGGCAACGAGACGGGCGAAATCTGCTTCTGTCGAATGGTCGGTCGCCAAGAGGATTAGGCCGACGCGCTTCTCGATCGCCCGCGCGTCGAAGGCGAGCGGCAGGGACAGGATGTGTGGGTTCATGAGGGCATCACGGTTTCGCGCCGGACAGACCCGAGCCGGCCGAGCCGGCCCCAGTGGCGCTGCATCAGACGGATCAGCACCACCGACGCAAGGCTGATTAAGAGAAAGAACGCGCCTACCATCGTGATCGGCTCGATGTATCGATAGTTGTAGTTGGCGATGGAGCGCGCCTGGTTCATGAGTTCCAGAACGGTGATCGCCGACAGAAGCGGCGTTTCCTTGAACATGGCGATGAAGTAGTTGGCGAGCGCCGGCACCATGGGCTTAATCGCCTGCGGCAGGACGATGTGCCGCCAAGCCTGAACCGCGGTGAGATTGCAGGCCCTAGCCGCTTCCCACTGCCCGCGCGGCACGTTGTCGATGCCGGCGCGATAGACCTCGGCCGTGTAGGTGCCGTAGTGGATGCCGAGGCCGATCACGCCGGCCGTCAACGGCGACAGGGTGATCCCCAGATCAGGCAGGATATAGAACAGGAAGTAGAGCTGCACGAGAAGCGGCGTGCCGCGCACGAACTCAGCGAAGGAGGCTGTTGACCAAGAAAGAAGTCTGTTCCGCGAACGTCGCAGGACGGCGAGCGCGAGACCGAACACGGCGGCGAAGGCGAAGCCGAGGAGCGTCGCGAGTACCGTGATCCTCGCGCCGTCGAGGAGTTGCGGCAGGATCTGCCAGACAAAATCCCAATCCCATTCCATCAGGCGCGCGTCCCCTCGAAACCGCGGGACATGCGCCGCTCCAGGGCGCGCACGAGAAGCGTGATGACGCCGGACATCATGAAGTAGAGAACCAGGATCGTCAGGAACGGAAAGGCTGTCGAGCCAGTCTGCGAGCGCACGACCTGGGCCTGGAAGGTCATGTCAGCGAGCGAGACGAGGGAGACGATCGCCGTCGCCTTGAGGAGCTCGATTGCGTTGTTGCCGAACGTCGGCAGCATCACGACGACCGCCTGGGGCAGGATGACGTGGCGCAGCGACTGGGTGCGAGTGAGATTGAGGGCGACGCACGCCTCGCGTTGCTCGCGACCGATCGCCTGGACTGCGCTACGTACGACTTCCGCACCATAGGCACCGACATTGAGCCCCAGCGCCAGGACACCCGCCTGCATCGGTGAGAGTTCCAACCCCATCAGCGGCAGCACGTAATAGGCCCAGAAGAGCTGGACGAAGATCGAAGTGCCGCGGAAGAATTCGATGTAGGCGACAGACATCCACTTAACCGGGGCGATGGTGGAGGTCCGTCCGAGCCCAGCGAGGAACGCCATGACCAGAGCGAAGGCGCAGCCGTAGATGGTGAGCTGCACCGTGATTAGGGCACCATCGAGGATGAGCCTGAGATAGCCGAGCCAGATGTCCATGATCGCCTTGCCACCGGGGACGGCGGGCACTTGCCCCGCCGTCTGTCCGTTCGTCAGATCACTTCGCGGCGCAGAGCTTCTCGCGCGTCGTGGACATTGCCGCGGCGGCCGAGAAGCCATAGGGCTCGATGATCTTGGCGAACTCACCCGACGCCTTGATCGCGGCCAGTTCCTTATCGAAAGCGTCGCGCAGCGCCGTGTCCTGCTTGCGGAAGGCAGCCCCGTCGCAATAGACAGGCGCGCCCTGAACGGGTGCCACGACCTCGATCTCTGGATTTTCCGCCGTCTTGACTGCCGCGTTGATCGAGAGGACGGGCAGCGAATAGACGTCGATGCGGCCCTGTTGAAGCATGGTCATGCCGCTCTGCGTGTCGGGCACGACGATGACGCGGTCACGTGGCACGCCCGCCTCCAGCGCGAGGCGCTCCTCCGTGCCGCCACCCGGCGCGCCGATCTTGGCGTTCGGATTGTCCGCGATGTCTTTGTAGCTTTTGAGACCGAGCGGGTTGCCCTTCTTCAGGGCGAAGGCTTCGGCGTCGCATAGGACCGGTTCGGAATAAGCGACGGCATTGCAGCGTTCGGGCTTCATGAAAAGGCCAGCGGTCACCGCGTCGAAGCGACGGGCCTGAAGGCCAGGGATCATCGCGCCGTATTCGGAGATGGAGGCAACAACGTCCGCGATACCGAGGCGCTTGAAGACGGCCCGCGCGACGTCCGGGGCGGCACCCGACACGGTGCCGTCCGGCTTCACCGCCGTGAAGGGCGGTTCGTTGGCAATCGCTATGCGGGCGAAACCTTGTTCCTTCAGTGCGTCGAGATCTGCAGAGAGAGCGGAGGCGGTGCCAAGGCCGAGGCTCAGCGATGCGCAAAGAAACAAGGGGCGGGCGAGGCGATGCAGGCGCATGATGAACTTCCTCTTGGCTGAAATGGAACTGGTGTCAGAGGCGATGCCCGGCCGCGACGACCTTTCGAAGAAAGGTCTGGGTACGCTCCTGCCGGGGGTTCTTGAATATCTCCTCGGGCGCCCCCTCCTCGACAATCCGGCCGCGATCAAAGAAGAGGACGCGGTCGGCGAAGTCATGGGCGAAACCCATCTCGTGGGTAACGAGAAGCATTGTCATGTCCGTCTCGCGGGCGAGCATGTGCATGACGTTCAGCACCTCCTCGACCAGCTCCGGGTCGAGCGCCGATGTGACTTCGTCGAACAGCATGATCTTTGGGCTGAGAGCCAACGCACGAGCGATCGCCACCCGCTGCTTCTGGCCGCCGGAAAGCTGGGCAGGCATCGCATCGACCTTGGCCGACAGGCCCACCATGTCGAGGAGCTCCATCGCGCGACGTTTGGCGTCCGCCGGCTTCACGCCTTGCGTCAGGACCGGAGCGAGGCAGACGTTCTCGCAGACGGACTTGTGCGGAAAGAGATTGAAGTGCTGGAAGACCATGCCGATCTTCTCGCGCATCCTATGGAGATGTCGCTCATCCGCCGGCACCAGCGCATCGCCCTGGCGCTTGTGGAACAGCGGTTCACCATCGACCAGCACGAGGCCGTCCGTCGGCGTCTCCAGCGTCATCAGGAGGCGCAGGATCGTCGTCTTGCCCGAACCGGACGGGCCGATCAAGGCCAGCTTCTCGCCAGGCGCGACGTCGAACGAGAGCTTGTCGAGCACCGTCAGCTCGCCGAAGCGTTTGGATACGTCCTGGATTCGGATGATCGGAGCGATCACGGCGTCCCCTTCTGGGTTCCGTTCGATGCACCGACGATGATGCTCAACCTAAATCATGTCAATTTAGAAAATAATCTCATGACAATTATGCGTGCATTGACGATTACCGCAGCATGCCGTGCCTAGATGGCAAGCAGAAGCGGCTCTGGATCGCTACGGATCAGATTGCTCATGATCCGAAGTCCCGAACGCAACTCCTCTTCGGTCGTCGATCCCAACGAGATACGCACCGCAGGCTGCTCCGTCGCTCCCGTCTGGAACGATCTGCCAGGCGCAATGGCAACACCCCTTAGGCGCGCTTGTGCGACGAGCAGATCCTCCGCCGCTCGGCTCTCCAGCGGGATCCAGGCATGCAGGGCTTGCGCGTGGGATCGATAGGGGATGCCCACCAGCATCTCGGCGGCTACCGCCTGGCGCCGGCGCAATGCGCCACGCTGCCAGCGCACGAGTTCGATCGCGGTGCCGTCTGCCACCCAACGCGTTGCGATCTCGGCGATCAGCGGCGTCGCGATCCAGTTGGTCACAAGGTGGCGGTTGGTCACTGCGGCTAACATCCGGTCGGGCACGGCAAGATAGCCGGTGCGCAGGCCAGGCATCACGATCTTCGTGAAGCTAGTCACGTAGAGCGTTCGCTCCGGTGCGAACGCGGCGAGCGGCGGAGGACGATCCTCCACCAGGGGGCCGAGCCCGTCGTTTTCGATGATCGCGAGGTCGTGCGCTTGGGCCACCGCTGCGATCGCCTCGCGCCGTCCCACGCTCATAACCGCCGCGGTCGGATTGATCCCCGAGGGCTGGACGAACACCGCCCGCACCCCCTCGGTGCGGCACAACGCGTCGAGGGCGTCCGGCACGATCCCGTCGTCGTCGATCTCGACCGCGGCGAGCTTCAGCCCGAGATAGGCGGCCAGCGGCGTCAGCGTATGATGCCCGATCGCCTCGGTCGCCACTACGGCGCCGGTCTGCACCACACTCATAAGCGCGATCGTCATGCCCGCCGTGGCACCGTTCGTTAGACAGACGTTTTGTGGCGAGACGTCTAGCCCGCACAGCCGCAGCCAGTCCGACGCGACCGCTCTGTGTCGGGGAAAGATCACGTTCGGCCGGAACGACAGGGCGACGCTCGGCGGCAGGTCGCTCGAGAGATCGGCAAGCGCCAACTTCATCCGGTCGAGATGCATCGTCTCGCACACCGGCTTCAGGATCGACAGGTCGATAACCTCGCCGAACCGCTCGGGAATATAGGGAAGTTGGCCGACCGGCTCCTCGCGCCGGACAAAGGTTCCACGCCCCGTCTCGCCGGACAGGAGACCGCGCCGGATGAGTTCCTCATAGGCGCGACTCACGGTCTGGACCGATACGTTCAGGCTGTCGGCAAGAACCCGATGCGGCGGCAGGCGCGTTCCATCCGCCAGCCGACCGTCGGAGATAGCCCGATTGATCTGGTCGGCCAGCGACAGGTAGACGGGACGCTTCAGGGCAGTCTGATCGATGAACCACATTGTCATGAATGCACGTTTCCTGAAATCATGACATTCGACAAGAGGACGTCGCATTGTTGGCGTCCGCAACAAATTTTTTTCGGGCAGCCATGCACCAGCTTGATGCAATCGACGTCAAAATCCTGGCCGAGATCCAGCGCGAAGGCCGGATTGCCAAGACAGCGCTCGCCGAACGCGTCGGCCTGTCCGCGACCCCATGCTGGATGCGGCTGAAGCGGCTGGAAAAAGCGGGAATTGTCGCGGGCTACCACGCCCGGATCGACTGGCGGCTGGTGGCTCCGATCACCACGGTGATCGTGGAGGTCACGCTCGGCGGCCATCGGCAGGCGGATTTCGACCGATTCGAACGCGCGATGCGGACGGAACCTGAGGTCGTGTCATGCTGGT
Organism: Aureimonas endophytica; assembly: GCF_014642635.1. Lineage (GTDB taxonomy): Bacteria > Pseudomonadota > Alphaproteobacteria > Rhizobiales > Rhizobiaceae > Plantimonas > Plantimonas endophytica. The sequence goes on along the minus strand of NZ_BMIQ01000003.1, from coordinate 220,090 downwards.
CGACAGGAGGCGGAGTCGATTACGTGCTGAAGGTCGTGGCGCGGGACGTCGAAGCCTATCAGCGGTTGGTCGACGGATGGCTGGAACGCGAGATCGGTATCCAGCGCTACTTCACCTACGTCGTGACCAAGGTCGTAAAGGACGGCATCGATCCGCCAGCGGACCTCTTCGCTGTCGGCCGGACATCGGACGAGAGGAATCCTCCTTCGCCGGTGGCGTAAAAAGAGGGCCCGTCTCTGCGTCCTGTCCGTTTCGGACTGATCCTCCGGCGTCTCGGGGCTAACTTCGGGGCGCACCCGAGGGAGGTCCCGATGAACGCACACCCGGCCCGCAGCCGCTTGCACGAGACTCTCGAGCGCCTTGCCGACCCTCGCCTCCTGCGGCAAGATGCCTTCGTCGGTGGGGGCTGGATGCCGAGCAAGGCGGGCGAACGCTTCGCGGTCACCGATCCGGCGGACGGGACGACCGTCGCCCATGTCGCTTTGCTCGGAGCTGACGAGACCACTCGGGCCATCAACGCTGCACACGCCGCTTTTCCGGCCTGGGCCGGCCTCCTGCCGCAGCAACGCTCGACCGTCTTGATGCGCTGGAACGAGGCTATCATCGCCATGCGGGAGGACCTCGCGCTGCTGATGACCCTCGAACAGGGCAAGCCGCTCGCCGAGGCACGGAGCGAGATCGACTACGCCGCGTCCTTCGTCGCCTTCTACGCGGAAGAAGCGAAGCGCGTCGGCGTCGAGGGCGTCGCCTCGCATCTGCCGGGCGCCGACTTGCGGCTCACGCGCCGCCCGGTCGGCGTCGCAGGCCTCGTCACGCCCTGGAACTTCCCGTCCGCGATGCTGACGCGAAAAGCGGCCGCCGCGCTGGCCGCTGGTTGCACAGTGGTCGCCCACCCCTCTGCGCATACGCCGCTGTCGGCGCTGGCGCTCGCCGAACTCGCCAGCCGCGCGGGCTTCGCCCCGGGTGTCTTCAACGTGGTGACCGGCAATGCTGCCACGATCGTCGGGCGGCTGTGCGAGGACGCGCGCGTGCGCGCCCTCAGCTTCACCGGATCGACCGAGGTCGGCCGACTGATAGCGGCGCAGTGCGCGCCGACGGTCAAGCGGCTGGTGATGGAACTCGGCGGCCACGCGCCCCTGATCGTCTTCGCCGATGCCGAGATCGACCGCGCCGTGGAGATCGCCGTCGATGCGAAGTTCGCAACGTCCGGCCAGGACTGCCTCGCCGCCAACCGCATCTTCATCGAGCGTCCGGTATACGATGCATTCGCCATCGCCTTCACCGAGCGAACGAAGGCCCTCGCCGTGGCATCGGGGCTTCACGAGGGAGCCCAGATCGGACCCCTGATGCACGAGCGGGCGGTCGCCAAATGCGAAGCGCACGTTGCCGACGCGCTGGCCAAGGGCGCGCGCCTCCTGTGCGGCGGCAGGCGCCATCCGGCCGGTCCGCTCTTCTTCCAGCCGACGGTTCTAGCTGACGTGCCGCCGGATGCCGCGATCATGCACGAGGAGACCTTCGGGCCGGTGGCGGCGCTCGCGCCGTTCGACGCGGAAGTGGAGGTCCTCGCCCGCGCCAACGATACCGAATACGGCCTCGTCGCCTATCTCATCACGCGGGACGGCGCCCGCGCGTCACGCATGAGCGCCGCTCTCGACTACGGCATGGTCGCCGTGAATCGCGTGAAGATCACTGGCGCCCCGATCCCGTTCGGCGGCACCAAGCAGTCAGGCCTCGGGCGCGAGGGCTCGCGCCATGGCCTAGAAGCCTTCACCGACATTCAGTACGTCTGCCTAGACCGCGGCTGACCCCATTCACCTTCCAAGGAGAGCCGCGATGCTCGACCATTCCAACGACCTGACCGCTTTCGACCGCGACCACTTCTTCCATCCTTCGACGCATATGGGCATGCATGCGAGGGGCGAAACGCCGACCCGCGTCATCACGAGCGCCGAAGGCTGCACGATCGTCGATCGCAACGGGCGGGAAAGCCTCGACGCTTTCGCCGGCCTCTACTGCGTCAATGTCGGTTACGGACGCAAGGAGATTGCGGAAGCGATCGCCGAGCAGGCCCGGAAGCTCCCCTACTACCACGCCTATGTTGGGCACGGCTCGGAGCCTTCGATCCGGCTTGCGAAGATGATCGTCGACCGAGCGCCGGCGGGCATGAGCCGCGTCTACTTTGGCCTCTCCGGTTCGGACGCCAACGAGACCAACATCAAGCTCGTCTGGTACGCCAACAACATTCTCGGGCGACCGGAGAAGAAGAAAATCATCTCGCGCTGGCGCGGCTATCACGGCTCGGGTGTGATGACCGGCTCGCTCACGGGCCTGAAGCTGTTTCACAACGCCTTCGACCTCCCGCGTGCCCCGATCTTGCATACTGAAGCGCCCTACTATTTCCGCCGCCCTGACCGCTCCATGAGCGAGGAACAGTTCTCCCAGTTCTGTGCCGACAAGCTGGAGGAAATGATCCTTGCGGAGGGTCCCGAGACGGTAGCGGCTATGATCGGCGAGCCGGTGCTCGGCACGGGCGGCATCGTGCCTCCACCGGCCGGCTACTGGGACAAGATTGAGACCGTTCTCGCTCGCTACGACGTGATGCTAATCGCTGACGAGGTCGTCACGGGCTTCGGGCGGCTTGGCACGATGTTTGGCTCCGACCATTACGGCATGAAGCCGGACCTCATCACCATCGCCAAAGGTCTGACCTCGGCCTATGCGCCGCTCTCCGGGACCATCGTCTCGGAAAAGCTCTGGAACATCCTCGTTCGGGGATCCGACGAACTCGGTCCTATCGGCCACGGCTGGACATATTCAGCCCATCCGCTTTGTGCCGCCGCCGGGGTCGCCAACCTCGACCTCATCGACGAACTGGATCTGCTGGGCAATGTGCGCGAGGTCGGCGCCCATTTCCGCTCGAGCCTTGAAGCTGCGCTCGGCCATCATCGCTACGTCGGCGAAGTGCGGGGCGAAGGATTGCTGGCCGCAGTGGAGTTCGTCGCCGACCGAGACGACCGGCGCTTCTTCGAACCGTCCGTAAAGATCGGTCCCCGCATCTCCGCCGCGCTTCTGGAGCGGGGCGTCATTGCCCGTGCTATGCCCGAAGGCGACATACTCGGCTTCGCACCCCCCTTCTGCCTCACTCGGAAGGAAGCCGACACCATCGTCCAGAAGACCGCGGAGGCCGTTGCAGCCGTAATGGCAGAGATTTCCTGAGAGCTGCCCAAGACATCCGTTAACGCTGCGCTGGAGATCCGCATCTTAAAATGCGGATCTCCAGCGCCAGAGGAAGGTTTGCTTTCTCGGGCAGTCGCTCACGAGGAGACCGTCAGGTTTCCATGCGTCCGGTTGTCAGGACGGCCGCCGCTGTAGCCCGCACGCGGCCGCTCTGGATTGACGTTCTGTGCCCGAGGCGAGCATTAAACCTCGATGTCCTCAGAGAGCGTCAGCGCATCTTCGACATCGACACCGAGATAGCGCACCGTGCTTTCGATCTTGGTGTGGCTAAGCAGGATCTGGACAGTCCGAAGGTTGCTAGTTGCCTTCTAGATGATGGAAGCTTTCGTCCGGCACGGCGAATGCGTGCCGTGTCCTCCTTCCGCAGACCGATTGCCGTCACCCACTCATTGACGAGGCGGGCATACTGCCGCGTGCTGAGATGGGTTGAGTGATCGATGCGGCTTGGGAAAGCATAATCATCGATCGTTCCGTTACGTCTCTCGACCAAGCAAGTAGGCTTGAACGTGCTGCCTCCAAAAGCTCGAACTGCACGGGTCGCTTCGTCCTACGCTGCACCACGATGGTACATGCTCGAATGCGTCCACCCGAAACAAGGTCGCCGATCTTCACCTTCACGACGTCACAGCCACGCAGCGTGCTGTTGATGGCGAAATCAAACAACGCTCTGTCGCGCAGGCGCCCTTCATGGTCGAGCCAGACGCGTATCGCACAGACATGTTCTGGCTTCGACGCTCGCTTCTCGCCGAAGACGCGCCCTGCGTTCCAGGCTCTTCCCGTCCTCGTTGCCGGATCAAATGTCGAACGTCCCATCGTCGTTCTCCCAGCGCCGACATGGCCGATGGGACTGTGCGACTGAGCGAACGATGCGTGAGGTGAGATTGAAAGCCGGGCCGATAGCGGTCCGTCCGCTATGGAGAAGGAAGGCCGAAAGCGGACCTTCCGTTGTCGACCTAACCAAGCTGTTCCGCGTCAAAATTCTGCGGTTCGAAAGCTGACCTTCAGGACAGCCGCTAGCCTCTCGGCGACCTTCAAGCGATCTCGACGTCGCCTTTTTCACTCTGGCCCGCCAGCTTTCCGGCAAGGCCGCGCATCACGCCGCGAATATGGTCGCACAGGAGACGCACGCGCTTCGTCTGCCGCGTGTCGGCGTGGGTCAGGAGCCAGATGTCGCCGACGTGGGCGATCGGGACTCCTGGCACGCGGATGAGATCCGGATCGGCATCGCCGAGGAAGCACGGCAGATGCGTGATCCCCATGCCGGCACGAGCCGCTTCGAACTGCGATCGCATCTCCGCGAAGCGGATCGGTGTCGCCGCCATCTGAAGCCCTGCTCCCGGTTGCCAACCCGAAGGCGCCATCTCGTCAGCTCCCAGCAGCCATGCGGCTGCGGGTGCACCGTCCTCCAACAGACTACGATGGACGTAGTAGCCTGTGTGGAACGCGCCGAGCCGCGTGCCATAGAGGTTGTCGGGCGGGGACTTGTCGCCGACGACGACGCGTAAGGCGATGTCCGCCTCTCGGTTGCCGAGATTCGCGACCGCACCTGAGCCGATGATTTCCAGAGCGATGTCGGGATAGGCTGCGCGGAACGTCGCCAGCGTCGGCATCAGCAGATCGGTCGCAAACGAGACAGGAAGCGTCAGCCGCAGGGGGCCGGACACGCTCTGGTCCCGCCCGAAGATTCTGGCCTCCAACTGTGACGACGCCTTCGACATCTGCCGGGCCAGATCGACAACATCGGCACCCGCATCCGTCAGTCTGTATCCAGTCGACGGCTTATCGAAAAGCTTGGTCTCGAGCCGTTCCTCCAGGCGGCCGATGCCGCGGATGATCGTGGCGTGGTTGACGCCGAGCGCGTCGGCGGCCGCTCGGACGGTGCCACCCTCGGCGACGGCCAGGAACATGCGAAGCTCGTCCCAATGATCCATGGTGCGTTTTCTCACGAGCAATGTGCGTTCTTCGCCAGTTTTCCCGCGACCAAACTTCCCGCAAAGCAGGCGTGTGGGCGTCTGGCGTGCAGTATCGCACAGCGCTCCCCAACGGGACAAACGAACGGGAATTCCATGGGCAAGCTCGACAGCAAGGTCGCCATCGTGACGGGGGGCGCCAGCGGCATCGGCTTTGCGATCGCCGAACGCTTCCTTGCGGAAGGAGCGACGGTCTACATCACCGGGCGCCGACATGCCGAACTCGAAGCGGCGGGCACGCAGCTCGGCGAGAAGGCAAAGGTCGTTCAGGGCGACGTCGCCGACCTCGGCAGCCTCGACCACTTATTCGAGACCGTTCGGCAGGCGGAGGGACGGCTCGACGTCGTGGTTGCCAACGCCGGCGTGATTGCATCCAGCCCGTTCGAGACCGCCTCGGAAGAGCATTTCGACCGCATGTTCGACATCAACGTGAAGGGCACGTACTTCACGTTGCAGAAGGCGCTGCCGCTCATGCGTGATGGCGGATCGATCGTCCTCGTGTCGTCATGCCTTTCCACCAAGGGCATGGCCGGTCACAGCGTCTATAACGCCACCAAGGCGGCGGTCCGGTCGCTCGTGCGCACCGCGGCGGCCGAACTCGTGGCACGGGGCATTCGCGTGAACACCCTGAGCCCCGGTCCGGTCGACACGCCCATCATCGAGCGACAGGTCGGATCACCGGAAGCAGCAGCGGAATTCCGCAGGCAGGCAGCCTCGCACGTGCCGCTCGGCCGCATCGGCCGTCCTGAGGAACTCGCGGCCGCGGCGCTCTTCCTGGCATCCGGCGAAAGCAGCTTCTCGACGGGAACGGACCTCGTCGTCGATGGCGGCATGACACAGCTATGAGGGGGAACGCCATGAAGAACCTGGAAGGCAAGACGGTCGTCGTGACCGGGGCCTCAAAGGGGATCGGTGCTGCAATCGCCAAAGGACTGGCAGCGCGGGGAGCCCGCGTGGTCGTGAACTACGCTTCCAGCCGCGAGGGTGCCGACGACGTCGTGGCGGCGATCACGCCCGATGGCGGCGAGGCGATCGCCGTGCAGGCAAGCGTTGCGAACGGCGAGGATGTGAAGCGCCTGTTCGCTCAGGCAATGTCCGCATACCGCTCGCTCGACATTCTCGTAAACAACGCGGCCGTCTATGGTCCGACGCCGCTCGGCGGCATTACACCGGACGAGTTCCACCGGCACTTCGACATCAACGTGCTTGGCGTCATCCAAACGATCCAAGAGGCAGCCCTGCACTTCGGGCCAGCGGGCAACAGCGTCATCAACATCGGCTCGATCGATAGCGTGCGCGCGGTCCGGGGCATGGCGGTCTACTCGGCCACGAAGGGTGCGCTCGACTGCTTGACGCGGGCGTTCGCCGCTGAGCTCGGGTCCCGCCGCATCCGCGTCAACACGCTTGCGCCTGGAGGTACCCACACCGAGGGCATCGAGAGCGCGGGCTTCATCGGCAGCCCGTTTGAAGGCGACATGGTTGGCCGGACGCCGCTCGGACGGCTTGGGCAACCCGCGGACATCGCCCGGGCGGTCGCGTTCCTTGCGTCCGACGACGCCGCGTGGATCACTGGCGATCGCATGGTGGCTTCGGGCGGGTTCTACTGCTGACGTTTAATTTCGCACCATGCAGCATACGGCGATGTCCGCTTCTGTATCGCAACTGCCAAAGGCGGACCCGCAGGAATCCACTCAACTCGGTTGCAAATCCGCTGGTGGGATTGATCGGATTGGTGACGGTCGCTTTATCGACGACACGATCGGAAGCTGGCTCTCCAGCAAACCCGATCCATGGCGCCTGTCGGCCATGGATAAGTTTGTCTGAATTGTTCGATATGCAGGCCGACATCGCGCGCGACCTTGGACGACGCTTTCTCAGCCGTGACGACCGCCAGTTCGAGCTTCTGGCCCAGCGCCAAGCACGCACGATCATCGTGGCTCAAGCCGAAAGGCTTGGTGACATCGAACATGCCCCCGCGCGCACCGCGAGACCGAAATCGAGAGCATGGACTTCTAATCTGAGGGCGCGAACCAGTTTCTCCGCCTCTTCCAAGCTCATTCCAGTCTGGCAGAGCTTTGAGATCGTCTCCTGGACGGTCAGTGCGGAAACCGCAGCTCCATGCTAAATCCATCTCTCGATCTTCGTCGCGCCTTTTTCGGCAACCGCATAGGCCAGAATGGCCGGGGGATCGATCACAAGCTGTCACGTGTCCGACGCTTCGCTCGGAGATGTGATGTGCTCGTTCTCACGCGCAGCTTCAGCTCGTTTCTCCTGGAGGAACTCCTCGACGACACTGACGCCAGGCTTCCGGTATCGTTTCTACGAGCCGAACTTGTCAGACGTCGTCATATCACCTGCGCCGAGGCCATGGCATCGCGCGACAAGCGCTGGGTCGAAGTCGCCGGCGTCGTTCTCGTCCGGCAGCGCCCCGGCTCGGCGAAGGGTGTCATGTTCATCACGATCGAGGACGAGACGGGCGTTGCGAACCTCGTCGTCTGGACGAAGGTGTTCGAGGCCAACCGCCGGACAGTGCTCGGCGCCGGCATGATGGGCGTCAAAGGGCGGATCCAGCGGGAAGGGGAGGTCGTGCATCTCATCGCCCATGCCCTGACGGACCTGTCGAAGGAGTTCGCAAGCGTGGCGCGACGCGGAAAGGCTGAAGGCGTTGTCGATGCAACGATCTCAACCGGAATGGCGCCGCCAAGGATGCCGCCCGCCGAGACGATGTCGGACCCATACGGCCACGTCGTGGACGAGATCCGCGTGAAAACGCGAGACTTTCGATAAACCGCTCCGTGTCCTAGCCGACCCGGGTCGGCAGCATAGTCTGACGGCTCACGACCACTCCGACGTTCAAATCCATTTTCGCAAGCCGACCATTGTGCCTAACAGGCTTGCAGAACGTGCCCTCTGATGGGGCGCGTACACCCGCGTGCCTGGAATGCAATTCAGTTGACCGCGTTTCTTACATCTACCGCCACGTCCCGCAGGCTGACGGCTCCCTTCGCAATGACCTTCACCGCACTTTGGAGCTTCTGCCGATCCTGCGGCGTCAACGCTCTCGCGGATAGGACGATCACCGGAATGTCCCGTCCGCCGGGGCGTTCGCGTAAGGAATGCAGGAACGTAAACCCGTCCATCACCGGCATGGTGAGGTCGAGGAGGATCACGCGCGGCGGCGCGATGGCGACCTTATCGAGCGCTTCCTGTCCATTACCTGCTTCCGCGACCGTCCAGCCGTCCCGTTCCAGCGCGTGCCGCACGCGATCCCGCGCATCCTGGTCGTCGTCGACGACGAGAACATCACCAGCCTCGTCGCGGAAGCGGTCCATCACCTGCCGGAATTCCTCCCAGCGGACAGGTTTCGGGACATAGTCGACAGCACCGAGTGAGGAAGCCAGCGAGCGTTCGTTGACGAGCGTTACCATGACCACCGGAATAGCGGCCAGATCCGGGTCCGCCTTCAAGCGCGACAGGACGGTCCATCCGTCCATCCCTGGCATCATCACGTCGAGGAGAATGGCCCGGGGGCGCATCTCCTTCGCCATCGCCAGACCCGTTTCGCCGTCGCCTGCCGTCAGCGTGGCGAAGCCCTCGCGAGCGAGAAAACGGGTCATGAGTTCGCGCTGCGCCGGGTCGTCGTCGACGACAAGGACAGCCTTACCGGGCTCGACCTCCATGTCGGCGGGTGGCTGCGCGGCGATGGAGGGCACCTCCGCCGGAGCGGAGGCCGGCTCGGCGTAGACCACCGGCAGCCGCAAGGTGAAGGTGCTTCCTTCGTTCTGCCGGCTTTCTACCGTGACCTCGCCACCGAGCATGGCGCTGAAGGCTTTCGTCAGGGCCAATCCGAGCCCGGTGCCGCCAAAGCGTCGGGTGGTCGAGGCATCGGCCTGACTAAAGCGTTGGAACAGGCGTTCGAGCTGTTCCGGCGACATGCCGATGCCGGTGTCCGAGACGCGAAAAAGCGCCATCTCCCCCTGCCGCGTCATCGTCAGCGTGATCTTGCCATCCTGGGTGAACTTGGCGGCGTTGCTGAGAAGATTTAGGAGGATCTGGCGCAGCTTGGTGATGTCCGTGTTCATCGACCCGGCGTCAGCCGCGATTTCGAGGACGAGCCGGTTTCCCTTCTTTTCCGCCAGGGTCTTTGCCGTTGCCACGACGTCCTCGACGACATTCGCAACGTCGAAGGTCTCGGCATAGACATCCATTTTCCCGCTCTCAACCTTCGATAGGTCGAGGACGTCATTGATCAGTCCGAGAAGATGCCGTGCATTGCCCTCGATTTTCTTGATGTCGACCGTCAGATCCTCGGCGGCAGCCCCGTCCTCGACTTCTTCCAGCAGCAGTTCGGCATAACCGATGATGGCCGACAGCGGCGTTCGCAGTTCATGGCTCATGTTGGCGAGAAACTGGCTCTTCGCCTGACTCGCCTCCTCAGCATCGTCGCGGGCTTCGCGCAGCGCGGTCTCATAGGCGTGTCGCTCTGTGACGTCCTCGTGGACTCCCACCCATTCGCGGATGGTACCATTCGGATCGCGTACCGGAATCGTCTGCACATGATAGTGCCGCCATATGCCGTCGGACGAGCGCAGGCGTTGGTCAGCGATGTAGGGAGTGCCCGTCCGTACCGCCTCCGCCCAGCCTTTCTCGATGATCGAACGATCGTCCGGATGAGCGGCTGCCAGCCAACCGTCACCGCGATACTCGTCGAAGGCCTGACCGGTGATTGCCTCCCAGCCCGGCTGCTCCTCGATGAAGTTCCCGTTTACATCTGCCGTCCACATCACACCGCGGACGGCCTGCACTGCGGAACGAAAGCGAGCCTCGCTAACATGCAGGCGGCGTTGCGTCCGTCGCTGGTCCAGTGAGCCAGCCATCATCGCCAGAAAGAGAATGACGAAAGTCACACCCGCCACGGAGAGAGCAAGGTTCGCTTGATTGGCGCCGAGGACAGTGGCATGCGCCGGTTGAGCACCTGCCGCTTGGGCTGTGAAAGTTGCTGCCGCCATGCCTGTATAATGCATGCCGGCAACCGCCAACCCCATGACGCAGGCGGCGAGTAGCTTCTGCCAAACGTTGTTTTGGCGGAAGGCCAACCATAAAGCCGCGGTTGCGGCGGTCACCGCAATCGCGACCGACACTGCGACGATCGCCGGGTCGTAAGCAAAGTTGCCCGCTACCCTCATCGCCGCCATTCCGGTGTAATGCATTGCCGCAACGCCGACACCCATCAGCGGGCCGGCAACGAGCAGCGAACCTATGCCCGTCCCTTTCGCGGCGACCCACGCGAAGGCGCCGGCCGTCACGCCAACTGCGATGACGAGCGAAAGCAGCGTAATTTTAAGATCGTATGCCGCTGGCAGGCCCATCTCGAAAGCGAGCATGCCGACGAAATGCATCGCCCAAATGCCACCGCCCATGGCAATTGCTGCCCCTGCAATCCAAGACCAACGCGGACCCTCGGTCGCTCGCCTGACCCTGGCGCCAAGATCCAGCGCGGCATAGGACGCAAAGACAGCAATCGCAATTGATAGGAGGACAAGTGCCGGATTGTAGCCGGTATGGACCATGGGACCGCAGCGAAAAGCCGAGCCCACACCCTATGCGAGGCTCACTGAACGCCGAATGTAGGCGCGGATTGCCGAGCAGAGAGTGCGGAACGCCCAGATGCGGCAAAGCAGCCCTTGAGTGGCTTACGACGATGAAGCTGAGAAGGGCAGATAGGCATCTTGCTCGATCGGGTTGCCAGCTTTCAGTCTTGCACCATGGACGACCTGGTGTGCTCGCTGCCGGCGGTAGCGCGTCCGTCCGGCTGCGGGGCAGCATCAGATAATAAAACGGCGGAAGGGGCGCCGCTCACTTTGCGTTGGATCCGACGTCGGTCGTAAGGATTGATGAGAAGTGCGCTCTCGCGCATCTCGCCGGCGCTATTCTCGATGGCCAGGCGGTGCGCTCGGTGGAACAGATGCGGGCTGAGTTCGGCGACGTCGTCTTACGCTAACGCGTCCAGCGCGACGAGCTTTTGGACTCCATCATGGGTTGCGGTCGAGCGCGGCAGCAATCTGCCGAGCGCGCCGTTACATAAGAAGAACTCCTTCAGGCCATCGCCGGCGGCGGGGCCTTGACCGTCGCCCCCAAATGGACGCGATGAGAACGCGAGGCGATCGGCGAACGCGTCGCTCGACCCCCGTCGCCCCACGCATCGAGCCGCTTCAGCGGCTCTCGATGATGGCGAGCGGCGCTGTGATCTCGCAAACGGCACCCGAGACGGGGAAACGGAGTTCGACGGCACCCTCGAATTCAGCCGCAAGCTTGCGCCCGATAAGTCGCGAGCCGAAGCCGGAGCGCGTGGGAGCTTGCACTTCCGGGCCGCCAATTTCCTCCCACCGAAGGTGAAGGACATCTCGGAGTTCGCCTTCAAGAAACCAAGCGATACGCACGCGGCCTTCCTCGGTGGAGAGGGCGCCGTACTTGCTGGCGTTCGTGCACAATTCGTGAAACGCGAGCGCAAGGGCGACGGCAGCCTTTGGCCCGACCCGAACCATTGGCCCTTCGGTTTCAAAGCGATTGCCGCCCGCGAACGGCCGAAGCGCGTTCTCGACGATCCGCTCCAGCGGAGCCGCTTCCCAGTTCTCCAGGGTCAGCAGGTTATGGGCTTCGGAGAGGGCCAGCAGACGTCCCTGGAAAGCCCGAAGCGCCATTTTTGGATCAAGTTCGCCTTTGAACGATTGCGCCGCGATCGATTGGACCACGGCAAGCGTGTTCTTCACCCTGTGGTTCAACTCGTTGATCATCAGCTTCTGCCGCCTTTCGGCGGCACGACGTTCCGTAATGTCCTCGACGACTCTCACCGCATAGCGAAACGTCCCGTGATCGTTTCTAATGGCGGTACTGGTCACCCGAGCCCAGCCGCGGCGACCGTCCTTCAGCTTGAACTCGCTCTCCGTTGTGTACGCGTCGAGTTCGCCGGAGACATGCTTTGCAAAGAGCGCAAGGTCCTCATCCAGGCTGCCCTCGGTCGTGACATGGGCGAAATGCTGCCCGATCAGCTCGTCCTTCGTATGTCCCGTCAAACGGCATCGCGCTTCGTTGACTGAAAGAAACCGGCCATCACTTCCGATCTCGGCAATGGCGACCGGCGCATTCTCCTGCGTTGCTCGAAGGCGCTCCTCGCTGGCACGCAGAGCTGCCTCGCGCTTGCGAAGCTCCGCGGAAGCAGAAGACAAGGTCCCGGCCACCCTGTCGACCTCCGCTACCCCGCTTCGTCTCGCGACCAGCGGGGCGCCGCGGCCGAGCGCTTCGGCATCCAGCGCAAGTCTCTCGATGGGCGCAGCGATGCTCCGTCCGACACGCCAGGCGATCAAAGTACCACTGGCGAGGAGCATTGCACCCGTTGCCGCAAGGTAGAGAGCTGTCCGTCCGGCGGGCCCCGTGATCTCCGCCTGCGGTACCGCAACGATCGTCGACCAGCCAGAGCTGGGAGACCGGGACAAGGCGACCACTGTCGGAACGCCGTCCAGAGAAATCCCCTCCCAAACGCCCTGACTGACGCCTGCTTGAACTCTCCTAACGTTCTCCGGGGTTGCCGGATGGCCAACAAAGCGATCGGAATCCTTGTTCCGGGCCACCACTGTCCCGTTGCGATCAAGGATCGCACCGATCCAATCTTGCGGAAGGCTCTGATCGATCAGGATCTGGCTCATTGTGTCAGCTCGCGTAACCACGGAGACGAAGAGCCGTGATCCGTCGGCGGTCGTGATTAGGGTATCAACGCCGACCGCCGGGCGTTTAGCAACGAGACCGGTGAAGAGATTGCTGATCCTGACGGTGCCTTCGGCCGCGCCCTTCCAATGATCGCGGCTGCTGAGGACAGGCAGAGCGTTTCCTGGCGGTAGCAGGGTATTGACGACTTGGCCTCGCTCGTCTTCCACGACGACCCAGGTCCCCGGGATACGAATGGCCGCTCGTGCTCGCGCGTCGAACGCGAGATAATCTTTCACTCGCAGCTGCGAAGACGTGGACAAAGCCCAGAGCAACGCTTCTGCCTGTCCGAACTGCCGATCTACAACGAGGGAAAGCGCACGGGATGTCTCCTGCAGGTGCTTCTCGACGCCCGTCCGATCGTTGAGGTAGCCCGCGTAGACGGCAGACCCGGCTGCTATCAGAGCTGGAACAAGCAAGGCGAGCGTCAAAAGGACAAGGCGCGCACGCAGGGAGGAAAGCCAAGAGCGCGCAAGCGTTCTCGGGCTATCCGCTTTCAAGTCTGACAAATTCCCCCCGCCCCGAACATGCTCCCGCTAGTAATTCATAAGGGTAGAGACGGAACGGAGACAATGCCGAGCTGGGTAGGCCAGATCGGCGAACATTTTAGCCAGCGCCATCCGCCATCTTGGCGCCTCGCGCATAACGATCTCCGATAGGATGGAGCATCGTCGCTTCGCCTATATGCCACGTGGACAGCAGCCCATCACACCAATATCGATGTGCTGCGCTATGAAGCCTAAGACCGGTCGTTGCGGGAACAGGCGCTCGCCCGATCGCTGACGTCTCCATACCAAACATGGAGAATGTCATGTCGAACCTGCCGACACTTCCGCAGCACACTCCAGAGCCGGCATCGCCGCCCGAACAAGCGAGCAGAAGCGGAGGGACCGCGTCCAGGCTTCCGCTCCTGCGGCAGTGATTGGCTCGACCGGTTGAAAAGCGGTTATTCGATCACCGCTTTCACGTAGTCCGCTTTGCGCCCTTCCACGCCATACACACGCAGCAGCCTCATAGCCGAAAGCGGACATTCTTCGGAGAGGTCGACGGCGTAGAGCGTGCCGGCTCCGTCGTGTTGACCCTCTTGCGACTTGGGATCGGCCTTCAACCTTCGTTCACGACGCTGCTTGCCAGTTTGGCAATTCAGCCTTTGGCCACATCGATTGACAGCGTGCCGTAAGACAATCGTCACACGTTGCGTGGCTACTATGCGTTGACCTAAGGACCCAACGATTTCCATGCCGCCTAGCGTTTCCGCTACCGTTGTTGACGACGAAGCCGAACGCCTCGCGGCGCTCAATTCCTTCAAAATTGTTGATACGCCACCCGAAAAGGAGTTCGATCGCATCGTCGAGACGGCAGGCGCAATCTTTGACGTTCCGATCGCGCTCGTATCTTTGGTGACAAGCGATCGGCAGGTCTTTAAGGCGCGGAGCGGCCTAGCCGCAGCCTCGACCGGACGCGACGCTTCGTTTTGCGCCCATGCGATCCTCGGCGACGACGTGTTTGTCGTGCCCGATGCGGCTCTTGATATCCTCTTTCGGGACAACCCTCTCGTTACCGGTGAGCCCTTCATCCGCTTTTATGCCGGCGCACCGCTCATGGCGCCGTCAGGACATCGCCTTGGCTCGCTTTGCATCATCGACACGAAGCCGCGCCTGAACTTCTCAGCAAAGGACCGGCGCACGCTCCAGAACCTTGCTGCTCTCGCCATGGACCGCATGGAGTTGCGTCGTCTGGAGCAAGTGGCCGCCGATGGCGTCGAACGATCGGCGAACATTGCGGCCGCCTCACCCGACGCGATCGTAACCGCCGACCATGACAACCGCATCACCTCATGGAACGCTGCCGCCCAGCGTATGTTCGGCTACTCCGCCAGCGAAGCGATCGGCCAGTCGCTCGCCCTGATCGTGCCCCCGGCGATGCGGTCCGCGCACACAGCGGGCTTAGCACGCGTTGCCCGAGGCGAGGCCCCACGTCTTCTCGGCACCACGGTCGATCTCGCCGCCTCTCGCAAGGATGGCTCGGAGTTCCCGATCGAATTGTCGCTGTCTCGCTGGCATGAGAATGGCGCACCGCAGTTCGGTGCGATCATTCGCGACGTAACCGGACGCCGGGAGAACGAAACGAAGCTGAAGCGAGCGGCCGAGTTCGACCACCTGACTGGCTTGACCAACCGCATCACCCTGTTCGCACGACTGAGCGAGACCTGCGCCAAGAACGAACCCGCCTCGGTGGTCTTTCTCGATCTCGACGGCTTTAAGGAGATCAACGACACGCTCGGTCATGTCGTTGGCGACCGCGTACTCCAAGTTGTCGCCGAACGCTTGCGGAACACCGTTGAGATCGAACATACGCTTGCCCGACTGGGAGGCGATGAGTTCGTCGTGTTCCTCTCTGGCACTGCCGATCCGATTGCGGCCAGCGCCCTCGGCGAAAAGATGATCGAGACGGTAAGTTTGCCGATCGAAATCGACAACGATCTCATCCATGTCGGCGCCAGCGTCGGCATCGCCGTACAGGCGGCGAAAGCATGGAGCGCGGAACAGCTGCTCGGCAACGCGGACCTCGCGCTTTACCGCGCGAAGGCGGAGGGCCGAGGATGCACGCATTTGTTCACCCCAGAACTGCGATCGAAGGCGCTGACGAGGGGCGACACGAGCCAGCAGCTTCGTGAGGCGTGGGACGGGCGAGCATTCGAGCTATACTACCAGCCACAGGTGCGTCTCTCCGACGGGAGGCTGACGGGCGCCGAAGCCCTGATCCGCTGGAACTATCCCTACGTCGGCGTTATCATGCCGGGCGCGTTCCTGCCAATCCTTGAGACCAGTCCCCTTGCCGGTTTGGTCGGGGAGTGGATTTTGCGCACGGCGTGCGAGCAGGCGTCCCGCTGGCGCCAAGCTGGTCACAGCGATTTCCGCATTGGCGTCAACCTCTTCGCCGCCCAGTTCCGTGGCAACGACCTCGCCGCGATCGTTCAAAGGGCACTGAGCGACTTCGATCTGCCGGCAGAAGCGTTGGAGCTCGAGGTCACGGAGAACATCATCCTCAGCAACGCGCGAAGCATTATCGCGCAGCTGACCGAGCTGCGTGGCATGGGCGTTGGGATCGCCTTTGACGATTTCGGCACGGGCTACGCGTCGTTGACGATGCTGAAGGAATACCCTGTCACTCGGCTGAAGATCGACCGGTCCTTCGTCTCCAATATTGGGGACAATCGAAAGGATCAGGCCATAGTCAGCGCAATCACGAAACTGGCCGCCGACCTCGATCTCGCCGTCATCGCTGAAGGCATTGAGACGTCTGAACAAGCCACGTTCATGCTCGGCAACGCCTGCGCGCACGGCCAGGGCTACCTGTTCGGGCGGCCGATGACCACGGCAGCCTTCGAGAAGCGGTTCCTCGCCGACATGGTGCGGCAATCCGTCGCGTGAGACAAGAAAACGAGCACGGGTCGGACGAATCAGTCGAACCGGTTTGCGGTAGCCAACCCTTCGTGATCGAATGCTTTCGATCCCGTTGCGACCGACAACACAAAGTCCGCTCTCTAACGTCTTGCTGCCGATAGCTGCCAGACCGCCCTCCATCCCACTGGTTCTATTTGGGTTTCCCTCAGGGCGAGGGAGCGGTCGTACAGCTTTCGGATAAAACAGAAGAAACTGACACACAGCGATCCGCCGATGCCCGAACCTCCATAGCGCGAGCCGATTTCAGCCGATACGTGCTTCCCGGCTGGCTTTTGTGAACTCGCCCATAGGTCGCAGGAGTGAATCACCTTTCGCTTCAATCGCAGGTGGACGCAATTCCGCAAGTGCATGCACAAGCATCGTCCCGTTCCGGCCACGCAGATGATAGCGGCCGAGCGCTTCCGACAGGATGCCTTCGGGGAGAGGCAGGATGCGATCCAAGATGGCGTCCGAAACGAGCACTGGCCGCGCCGTCTCGCGGCAGAGCCCTTCCAATCTCGCGGTGACGTTCATGACATCGCCAAAGTAGGCAATCTTGTGCCGGTCGACACCAACTTCCGCAGTCACCACGCTGCCGCCGTGCAGTGCAGCCCGCAGTTCAGGAACAAGTCCGAAACGCGACATCCACCACTCGCGATCCAATCGTAGAGTTTCGCGAACCGCGAAGATGCAAGTGACGCACCGCGCCCCTTCGACGGCGCGAGCGAGCGGCCAGGAGATGATGATCTGATCGCCGACATAGTCGTCGACTTGACCGCGATGCCGGCGAACCGGCTCCGCGATCGCTGCGAAGACCGCCTTCAGAAACTCTTGTGCTGCGAGGTCTCCGTGCTTCTCTGCGTAGGTCGTCGATCCGACGAGATCGAGAAACAGGAAGGCGCGTTCTTCGCTGACCGGGCGATGATAGCGTCCGAGTAGAAGGTTGAGGAAGGTCTCGGCCCCGATCAGGTCACGGATGCGCAGCACGAAGACGAGCAGCGCGGACACCGCCATCGAGTAGAGCAACGGGACAGGCCTGGGAACGACGGCTTCGAGCAGTTCCTTGTTCGAAAGGCCCAGCGCCCATGCCAGCGCGCCGGCGAGCATCATGCCGCAGACCACCACGGCGAGCAGGCTGGCTTCCGCCGTGGCGAAATAGGCAAGGGTCGGCAGGCGGCGCAAATGGGCCCGGTATTCGGCTAGGAAGGCACCGCGCTCATAGGTGATCGCCAACCCGCCGATACATGTACCATAGATGATTCCGACCCCCGACAAGCCGTCCTCGTCCAGCAGCATCTCGTAGAGCACACCGAACGAGGCGCTGACAGCGATCATCGCGATCCAGAAGGTCGGATTGCGGTTTGACATATCTTCCCCTTGTCGACCCGGCGCGAGGATACAAACTCGATAACGGCAACACCGCGACAGCCCAGTCGGTCATAACGGCGGCGGCATTGCTGCAAGACCTTTGCATGCCGTCTGCCAGCACCATGTCGTTGACGGTCTGAATTCGGTGCGCCGCAAAGGGCCGTTTGCGGAGCGGCAGCTTATTGGCCTCCTGTCGCCTAAGCGGACCTTCCGCTATCGGCCCAAGCGAGACAAACCAGGCAGCGGCGGAGAAGATCAAAAGCGGATCGGCCGCTTTCCGGACGTCCGATCCTCATGCTTCGAAGGGCTCGGCTGTTGAGGTGCCCTCGGTCTTTGAACCGCCCGGTAAGAGAATCTGCGGGAATGATGCTCAAGTCTGACGGGCTGCCTTCGTGGCGAACCAGAGCACATGCTTTGTCCCGCGCCCGCGTCCGGCCTTCACACGCAACTCCTCCACTTGGAAGCCGGCGCGGCCGAGGCGCAGGGTGAAGGCCGGGTCCGGCCCTTGCGACCAGACGCCAAGAATGCCGCCCGGCGTCAGCGCCCGCAGGGAGACGGCAAGGCCGGCCGGCCCATAAAGCCGATCATTGCCGCTCCGCGTCAGGCCGCCTGGCCCGTTGTCGACGTCGAGGAGAATGGCATCGTAGGCACCGCGTGCCCGGCCGATCATCTCCGCCACATCGTCCACGGCAACGGCGACACGGGGATCAGACAGCGCTTCGCCGAAGAGATCGGCCATCGGCCCCTTCGCCCATTCCACGACGCCCGGCACGAGTTCGGCGACGGTGATGCTGGCCTTCGGCGGGAGGCTCGCCAGCGCGGCACGTAGCGTGAAGCCCATGCCGAGACCGCCGATCAGGACACGCGCGGCTGTACGCGGGCCGATCCGCTCTGCCGCCAGCGTGGCGAGGGCCTCCTCCGAGCCGCTGAGGCGGCTGTTCATCAGCTCGGTCCCGCCGATCATGATGGAATATTCCGAGCCGCGCCGCATGAGACGCAGTTCGCCGCCGCCCGGAACGGGTGCGGTTCCAAGCGGCACCCAAGGAATCAACGGCCGCCCCTCTTGGCGAGGGCGCCTCGGCACTCAGCTCCGGCGAGGTGGGGAGGAGGGGTCATCAGCAGGCTCGCTTAAGGGACAAGGAAACGTCCGCTATACTCGGAGCATCCTGAGAGACTCAAACGACTCGAAGGGGTCGAGAGCGGGCGGACCGCTTCCGGGCGTCCGCTTCTTCTGCGACGAGGGGCTCGACAGGGTGGAAAGGCGACTGTCAGCTTCGGAGCAAAACGCCCAAGAAGCAGACGATTGTTCTGTCGCAACCGCTACCGTCCTGTCCCCGCGGCTTGCAGCCATTCGGTCACCTCCCGCAGCGTCTGAAACTCCTGATCGCACTGCTTGGAGAACGCGTCGAGAAGGCGGGCGCCCGGGACATGCTCGGCGACGACGGCCAAGCTGTTGCCGAGGCCATAGCCCCCGTGCGTGATGAACGGCACCAGCGTCTTGCCCGAGATGTCGTGGGTTCGCAGGAACGACCGGACCACCGACAGGGCCGTCGTCCCCCAGATGGGGATGCCGAGGTAAACGGTGTCGAAGGCATCGAAGTCGGACACGCTCGCCTGTAACGGCGGCAGGAGGCCACGTCGCCGCTCGTCCTCCGCTTGCTCCACCTGCTCTTCGTAGTCCTCCGGGTAAGCCTCCCTCGGCTCGATGCGGAAGAGCCGCGCCCCGCAGGCCCGCGCGATCTGGGTCGCGATCAAGCGGGTGTTCCCGGTGCGGCTGAAGTACGCGACCAGCGTCGACGGCCCGGCCGTCGAGGTCGCCGCCCGCGCCTCTATGACGCTGGCTACCTCTCTCGCAGCCAGGGACAGTCCCAAGGTGCCCTTCAGGGCCTGGCGGCGTGAAAGCGTCGTGGTCGGTTTCATGGAGTGCCTCCACTTCGCATGGATCCCGTCCGCGGCCTGCTGGCATGGAAACCCTGAGCGGGAGCGCAACGCTGCGCCCCCGCCGCTTCGCTCAGCGACCGGTCGTTGCCAGGAGGTGGGCGGGATACCGCTCGCCCTCGACCTGGATGGCGGAGGCGGCCGTCTCGATCTCAGCGAGGTCCGCGGTCGTCAGCTCGACGTTAACGGCGCCGAGGTTCTCCTCCAGGCGATGGAGCTTGGTCGTTCCCGGGATCGGCACGATCCATGATTTCTGCGCGAGGAGCCACGCGAGCGCGACCTGCGCGGGCGTTGCGCCCTTGCCGTCGGCGATCCGCTTCAGGAGGTCGACCAGCGCCTGGTTCTTCTCCATGGCCTCCGGCGTGAAGCGGGGAAGCATGCTGCGGAAGTCGCCCTCTCCGAGCTTGGTGTCCTTGCTCATGGCGCCCGTGAGAAATCCCTTGCCGAGTGGGCTGTAAGGCACGAGGCCGATGCCGAGCTCCTCGCAGGTCTCGAGGATGCCGTTGGTCTCGACGCCGCGCGTCCAGAGCGAGTACTCGTTCTGCAAGGTCGTCACCGGCTGGACCGCGTGCGCCTTGCGAACAGTCGCGGCGCCCGGCTCCGACAGGCCGAAATGCTTCACCTTGCCGGCCGCGATCAGATCCTTGACCGCGCCCGCGACATCCTCGATCGGAACGTTCGGGTCGACGCGGTGCTGGTAGAAGAGGTCGATCGCCTCGACGCCGAGCCGCTTCAGCGAAGCGTCGGCGACCTCCTTGATATGCTCGGGGCGGCTGTCGAGGCCGGCCTGCTTGCCGTCCTGGATCTTGAAACCGAACTTAGTGGCGATCACGACCTGGTCGCGGACGGGGCGGAGCGCCTCGCCGACCATCTCCTCGTTCGTGAAGGGGCCGTAGACCTCCGCGGTGTCGAAGAACGTCACGCCACGGTCGACCGCCTTTCGGATCAGGGCGACGCCCTCGTCCTTGGTCACCTTGTTCGCATAGCCGAAGTCGAGTCCCATGCAGCCGAAGCCGAGTGCGGACACCTCGAGGCCGCTCTTGCTGAGTGTTCTCTTGTCCATGGTGTTACTCCTTTTCGGGGCCACTGTCGCATCCGGGCTTCCTATCGGGCGGGACGCGACGGCGGTGATGAAGCGGGGCTGGCGATGCTCGTCGTGCCGCGCGCAGTAGTCGACGAGGGAAGCCCCCCGGTCCGCAGAGCGATCCGGGGAGGACTCCCTCAATTCTTCAGGCGGCTTCCAACGAGGCCATGTCGATCACGAAGCGGTAGCGCACGTCGGAGTGCTCCATCCGCTCGTAGGCCTCGTTGATCTCGTCCATGCGGATCATCTCGACGTCCGGCACGACGCCCTTCTTGGCGCAGAAATCGAGCATCTCCTGCGTCTGGCGGATGCCGCCGATAGGCGAGCCCGCTACGCGCCGGCGGCCGAGCAGGAGCGGGACCGAGTTCATCGCTCCCATGGGTCCGATCTGGCCAACGATCACCAGGGTGCCGTCCACGTCGAGGAGCGGCAGGTAGGGATCGAGGTCGTGCCTGACGGGGACGGTGTCCACGATCAGGTCGAACGACGACGCGGCGGACGCCATGGCCGCCTCGTCCGTCGAGATCAGGAGCGCGTCGGCACCCAACTCCAGCGCGTCCGCGCGCTTGTCGGGCGTGCGGCTCAGCACCGTCACGTGCGCGCCCATGGCGGAGGCGAGCTTCACTGCCATGTGACCAAGTCCGCCAAGGCCGATCACGCCGACGCGGCTGCCGGGCCCGACGTTCCATGTCCGGAGCGGTGAGTAGGTGGTGATGCCCGCGCACAGGAGTGGAGCCGCCTTCGCGAGGTCAAGGCCGTCCGGTACCCGGAGCGCGAACTCCTCACGGACCACGAGGTGCTTGGTATAGCCGCCCTTGGTCGGCTCGCCCGTCACTCGGTCGGTTCCCCCATAAGTGCCCGTGTTTCCCTCGCGGCAGAGCTGTTCCTCGCCCTTGCGGCACTGGTCGCAATGCTGGCAGGAATCGACCATGCAGCCGACTGCGACGTGGTCGCCGACCTTGTAGCGGGTGACGCCGCTTCCGACCTCGATCACCCGCCCGACGATCTCGTGGCCCATGACGGCCGGGTAGGTCGTCCAGCCCCAATCGTTGCGGGCCCAATGCAGGTCCGAGTGGCAGACCCCGCAGTAGAGGATCTCCATGACGACGTCGTTCTCGCGCGGCTCGCGGCGCTCGAAGCTGAAGGGTTCGAGCGGGCTGTCGGCGTCGATGGCTGCGAAGCCCATGGTCTTCATCGTTGCATTCCTTGGTTCTTGCCGCATCCCGAAGACGTGATGCCGCCTCGACGGAAAAGATAATCCGATCCAGCTATTTGGATTAGGCGGTATTGGATGCATGGACCGATTAGCGAGGCTAATGGATGCAGCGCGAGGAACTCGGCGATTTGCTCGCCTTCATCTCGGTGGCGTCGGAGCGCAACTTTACCCGGGCCGCGGCGAAGCTGGGAGTCTCGCAATCCGCCTTAAGCCAAGCGATGCGTCGCCTGGAGACGCGGCACGGCATCCGGCTCCTGACACGGTCGACGCGCAGCGTGTCGCCGACCGAAGCGGGGGAAGCCTTGCTCGAGACGTTGGGGCCCGCGTTCGACGCTATCTCGGACGGCCTGTCGGCGCTTGGCAACCTGCGTGACCGGCCCGCAGGGAATTTCCGCATCACCGCGGGACAGCACGCCATCGAGACCGTGCTATGGCCGAAGCTCTCAGCCGTGCTTCACGAATACCCAGACATCCGGGTCGAGTTCTCGTCGGACAATTCGCTGACGGATATCGTGGCAGATCGGTTTGATGCCGGCGTCCGCCTCGGGGAGCAGGTCGCGAAAGACATGATCGCGGTGCGCATCGGCCCGAGCCTTCGCATGCTCGTGGTCGGTGCGCCGTCCTACTTCGCAGGGCGCGCTGCCCCGACGACGCCGCAGGACCTGACGAACCACGTCTGCCTCAACATTCGCCTTCCTACATACGGTGGCCTCTATGCCTGGGAGTTCGAGCGGGATGGACGTGAGATGCGGGTTCGCGTCGACGGACAGTTCACCTTCAACTCCAGCAACCAGGTGCTGACTGCCGCCCTGGATGGTTACGGGCTCGCTTTCGTCATGGAGGATATGGTCCGCGACCACCTCGACAGCGGGAAGCTTGTCCAGGTCCTCGACGACTGGTGTGCGCCATTCGCTGGATATCACCTCTACTACCCAAGCCGCCGCCAGCCCTCTTCGGGCTTCTCCTTGATTGTGGAGGCCCTGCGTCATCGAGCCTGATCCTCGCGTCTGGCGTCGGACGGAGAAGGTGGCATTCCTAGGCATCCGCCCCCCCGCACGATGAGAGTGATCTCGGGCTTTCCAGGGGCACAGGGTGAGGGCTGGCCGCGATCCGATGCGGTTGCTGGGGTTCCACTTGAAGCCGCGGATCCGGTAGGCGGCGGACACGGACCCGTAGGGCGCGCGGGCGAACATTTGGTCGGGCACGACCACCAACCTGTCTTGGGTGTGCCCGGAGCCGCTCAGGGTCGTTCGCAGGGCCAGGGCCGGTGAAAGGGTAGCGCGGGGCTTGTTACTTGAGTGTTCGACCGTCACGGCCTCCCATTCATTAGTCGTCGTTATGACGGCATGCAGCCCACCACGTCTAATTCGACCCGCTGCCCAGCCTTAGGTTCTGGAAGTCGAAAACTTTTCCAAGCCGGTGCCCGACGGCGCCCGCGACAGGATTCGTCGGACAGGCGTGCCCATTCAATCCAAACGCCGGCAACGTCGGCGCCGGAGCATCGGAGCGGCAGAATGCATATCCTCGTAACGGCTACCTTGGCGATGGTGTCGATCACAGGCGCCGCCATGGCACAGGATCAACGAAAGGCCGTCCCCCGGGTGGCGCCGGATGTCGTCCGTGAGACGGTACCGCCGCTGGCGGACTACACGGACGAGGTCCTGTTCGCCGACGTTTGGGCACGTCCCGGGTTGTCGCCTCGCGACCGCAGCCTCATCACTGTCGCCGCACTCATGGCGGGCAGCCACACCGCCCAGATGCGAGGCCATTTAGGTCGTGCGCTGGACAACGGCGTCACGCCCGTAGAACTCGGCGAGACCATCACCCATCTCGCGTTCTACGCGGGTTGGCCGAACGCCATGTCCTCCGTCACGGTGGCGCGCGAGGTGTTCGCTGCACGCGGCATCGCAGCCGACGCCCTTCTCACGAACGCGACGGCGCCGCTGGCAATCGATCAAGCTCAGGAGCAGGCCCGAGCCGCATCCGTCGATGCCAACGTGCGTCCGACGACGCCCGCGCTCGCCGACTACACAGACCGGGTCCTCTTCGCCGACCTATGGCTTCGTCCCCAACTCGCTCCCCGCGACCGTAGCCTCGTGACGGTCGCGGCCCTGATTGCCGGAGGCAAGTCCGGACAGCTTCCCTTCCATCTCGGAAGGGCAATGGATGCGGGCCTGACGCGCGACCAGGTGTCAGAGGTCGTGACCCACCTAGCCTTCTACACGGGCTGGCCGAACGCGATGTCGGCCGTCCCCGTCGTGAAGTCCGTCTTCGACGACCGTCCGGCCTGACCGTCCCAAAGCTCCCTTCACGAACGAGAGGTTTCCGAATGCCGCTCCTGGCAACCACCATCTTCGCAGGCGCCATGGTCGCCGCGTCCGCGGCCGCACAGGACATCAAGGTCACGAAGGCCGGCGCGAACCCGGCTGCGCCCGGCCCCGAGTCCTATTTTACGGGCGAGGTGAGCGTGGCGACGCGGTTCCAGGCCGAGGAACCCGCCCGCGTCGGCGGGGGCACGGTGACCTTCCAGCCGGGTGCGCGGACCGCTTGGCACACCCATCCGCTCGGCCAGACATTGATCGTCACGCAGGGCGTTGGATTGGTTCAGAAGAAAGGTGGCCCCGTCCAGGAGATCGGGCCCGGTGACGTCGTCTGGATCCCGCCTGGCGTGAAGCATTGGCACGGAGCGGCACCGTCCTCGGCCATGTCCCATGTCGCCGTCGCGGAGAGTGTCGATGGCTCTGCCGTCGAATGGATGGAGAAAGTCACCGACAAGGAATACGCGGCTCGCTGATCCCGGACCAAACAACGCCCGAGAAGGAACCAAGGCCATGCCGATACCGAGCATACTGGAACTCAACCGCCGTGACCTGTTGGTGGGTGCCACCGCCACGACTGCGGTCGGCGTCCTGCACTCTGCCGCCCTCGCCCAGGATGGGGTCACAGCGGTCGGCGACGTTGCCGAACCCGTCGTGTCCCGGGTCTCCTTCACCGTGAACGGTCAACGGCGCGAGCTGGAGCTCGACCTGCGCACGACGCTGCTGGACGCGCTGCGCGAGCACCTGAAGCTGTCCGGCACCAAGAAGGGCTGCGACCACGGCCAGTGCGGTGCTTGCACCGTGATGGTCGACGGACGGCGGATGAATTCCTGCCTGTCGCTCGCGGTCATGCACGAGGGGGGCGAGATCACGACGATCGAGGGCCTCGGCACGCCGGACGACCTGCATCCCATGCAGGACGCCTTCGTGAAGCACGACGGCTATCAATGCGGCTACTGCACGCCGGGGCAGATCTGCTCGGCCGTCGCCGTGCTCGAGGAGGTCAAGGCCGGCATCCCGAGCCACGTGACCGCCGACCTGACCGCAACGCTGGAGGCGACGCCCGAGGAGATGCGCGAGCGCATGAGCGGCAATCTGTGCCGCTGCGGCGCCTATTCCAACATCGCCGACGCCATGGCCGAAGTCGCCGGGAGGCCCGCATGAAGTCCTTCACCTACGAACGCGCGACGAGCCCGCAGGCCGCAGCCGCAGCGGCGGTCGGAAAGGCGGGCGCGAAGTACATCGCCGGCGGCACCAACCTCCTCGACCTCATGAAGCTGGAGATCGAGACGCCGCGCCATCTGATCGACGTCAACGGCCTCGGGCTCGACCGGATCGAGGCGACCGCGGACGGAGGCCTTCGCATCGGCGCGCTGGTGCGCAACACGGACATGGCTGCCGACGAGAGGGTGCGGCGCGACTACGGCGTGCTGACGCGCGCGGTCGTTGCCGGTGCCTCCGGTCAGCTCCGCAACCGGGCGACGACGGCGGGCAATCTTCTCCAACGTACGCGCTGTCCGTACTTCTACGACACCAACATGGCCTGCAACAAACGACAGCCCGGCTCGGGCTGCTCGGCCTTGGAGGGTTACTCGCGCCAGCTCGGCGTCGTCGGCGTCAGCGACGCCTGCATCGCGACCAACCCGTCCGACATGAACGTCGCGCTGCGTGTCCTCGATGCCAGCGTCGAGACCGTGAAGCCGGACGGCGCGACGCGGGCCATTCCGATCGCGGACTTCCATCGCCTTCCGGGCGACACGCCGCATGTGGAGACAGCCTTGGAACCGGGCGAGCTGATCACCGCCGTGGCGCTGCCGGCCCCGCTCGGCGGCCGGCACATCTATCGCAAGGTCCGCGACCGCGCGTCCTATGCCTTCGCGCTGATCTCGATCGCGGCCGTCGTGCAGCCGGACGGGACGGGCCGGGTGGCCGTGGGCGGCGTCGCGCACAAGCCATGGCGCGTCCCGGAGGCCGACGCCGCGCTTGGCGAGGGCGCCCGTCCCGCAGCCCAACGCCTCTTCGCCGACGCCCGTCCGACCGAACACAATGCCTTCAAGGTCCCGCTGGCCGAGCGCACGCTCGCCGCGGTCCTCACCGAGGCGAGGAGCTGATCCGATGAAGTTCGACACTCCAGCCGGAACCAACCCGATTGACCGACTGCGCGTCGTCGGTCAGCCACACGACCGCATCGACGGTCGCTTCAAGACGACTGGTACCGCGCCCTACGCCTACGAACACCACGAGGCCGTCGCCAACCCCGCGTATGGCTATGTCGTCGGCGCCGGGATCGCCAAGGGCCGCATCGCGTCGATCGACCTGTCGGTTGCAAGGCGCGCTCCCGGGGTCCTGCGCATCGTTACGGCGGAGAACGCCGGGCGGCTCGGAAAGGGCACCTGGAACATCGCCAAGCTCCTCGCCGGCCCGGAGGTGGACCACTACCATCAAGCCGTTGCACTGGTCGTGGCGGAGACGTTCGAACAGGCACGGGCCGCGGCATCTCTCGTCGCCATCCGCTACGAGACAGCGGCCGGGTCCTTCGATTTGGCAGCGTCGAGGCATAGTGCCACGAAGCCGGAGAGCGGAAACCCCGACGCCGACGTCGGAAACTTCGACGCCGCGTTCGATGCTGCCTCCGTGAAGCTCGACGAGACCTACACGACCCCCGACCAATCACATGCGATGATCGAGCCCCACGCCTCGATGGCGGTCTGGGACGATGACCGCGTCACGGTCTGGACCTCCAACCAGATGGTCAACTGGGGAGTAGGCGAGCTTGCCAAGTCGCTGAACATGCCCGCGGAGAAGGTGCACCTGATCTCTCCGTTCATCGGGGGAGGATTCGGCGGGAAGCTGTTCGTGCGTGCCGATGCCGTCCTTGCGGCCATAGGCGCCCGCCAGACCGGGAGGGTGGTCAAGGTCGCCTTGCAGCGGCCTCTCGTAGCCAACAACACGACCCACCGTCCGGCAACGATGCAGCGGATCCGCATCGGCGCGAGCCGGGATGGACGGATCACGGCGATCGGGCACGAGACTTGGTCCGGGAACCTTCCGGAGGGCAAGCCCGAGAACGCGGCTGACCAGACGCGCCTGCTATATGCCGGTGACCACCGCCTCATCCGCACGCGGCTCGCGACACTGGACCTTCCCGAAGGCAATGCGATGCGTGCACCGGGCGAGGCACCGGGATTGATGGCGCTCGAGATCGCCATGGACGAGATGGCGGAGAGGCTCGGGATCGACCCCGTCGAGTTCCGCATCCTCAACGACACCCAGGTTGATCCCGAAAACCCGGAGCGGCGTTTCTCCCAACGCCAGCTCGTCGAGTGCCTTCGCCAGGGTGCAGAGCGCTTCGGCTGGTCGGCACGCAGCCCCGCGCCGGGCGCGCGGCGCGACGGCCGCTGGATGGTGGGGATCGGCATGTCCGTCGGCTTTCGCGACGCGCCGACCATGACCTCCGGTGCGATAGTGCGTCTTGACCGTGATGGCGTCGTGACGGTCGAGACCGACATGACCGACATCGGGACGGGGTCCTACACGATCATCGCCCAGACGGCTGCCGAGATGATGGGGCTTCCCCTCAGCAGGGTGGCCGTGAATCTCGGGGACTCGAGCTTCCCGGCGGCCGCCGGCTCCGGGGGGCAGTGGGGCGCCGCATCCTCGACCGCCGGCGTATATGCGGCCTGCGCGAAACTGCGCGACGAAGTCGCCCGGAAGCTCGGTTTCAATTCGGACGAGGCGGAATTCCTGGATGGTTACGTGGTGGCTGGAAACCGCCGCGTTCCCCTGGCGGATGCGGCCCGGGACGGGGAGGTGGGCGTCGAGGACAAGATCGAATTCGGCGACCTGTCGAAGCGTTTCCAGCAGTCCACCTTCGCCGGACACTTCGTCGAGGTCGGGGTGGACATGGCGACGGCCGAGGTGAGGGTCCGGCGGATGCTCGCCGTCTGCGCGGCCGGCCGCATCCTCAACCCGAAGACGGCGCGCAGCCAGGTGATCGGCGCGATGACCATGGGCGTCGGCGGCGCACTGATGGAGGAACTCGCCGTCGACAAGCGGCACGGCTTCTTCGTCAACCACGACCTCGCCGGCTACGAGGTGCCGGTCCACGCCGACATCCCGCACCAAGAGGTGATCTTCCTCGACGAGATGGACCCGACGACCTCGCCGATGAAGGCCAAGGGCGTCGGTGAGCTCGGCCTTTGCGGCGTCGGGGCGGCCATCGCCAACGCCATCCACAACGCGACGGGGGTGCGGCTGCGGACCTATCCGATGACGCTCGACAAGCTCCTGGGCGACCTGCCGGACGTCGCCTGACGCCGGCCGTTGTCCGCCGATCGGTTCAAGCCCGGTCGGCGGACTTCCCCTTGGGCGGCGCGACCTCGAACACCGTATGCACGGAGGCGCTTGGACGAGGGTCGTCGGCTCGATGCCGGTCGTTCACGACAACCTACCCTGGATGGATACGTTCATGCTGCGAAACGGCGCCCTGCCGGCGATTGCCCTATGGTTGACCTCCGTGAGCCTTCCTGCCCTGGCGGAATACGCGCCGCCGAACGGTGGCAGCCCGGCACGGGAGGGCAGCGCCGCGGCCGACCTCGGAATGCACTTCGTCCCGGTCCCGGCGGGCACGTTCCTGATGGGCTCCCGCGCGGACGACACGGAGGCCTTCGCTTCGGAGTTGCCGGGAAGGCAGGTGACGATCACCCGGCCCTTCCAGATCGCGGCCCATGAAGTGACGCAGTCCCAGTGGGAAGCCGTCATGGGCTCTACTGCCTACAGCGAGGCCCGTTCCAATCCCTACTACGACCTTCCGGGCATGGCGGCACGGCTCACCGGCCCGACCCACCCGGTCACGGTGTCGTGGAACGACGCCCAGGAGTTCATACGCCGCCTCAACGAGCGCGAGGGCGACGGGATCTACAGGCTGCCGACCGAGGCGGAATGGGAGTATGCCGCGCGTGCGGGTACGCAGACGGCGTATTCCTTCGGGGACGATCGGCGCCTGCTGGGGAAGTACGCTTGGTTCGGGGAGGATTTCGCGTCCGGTGCGCACCATCCCGTCGGCGGTAAGCTGCCGAACGCATGGGGCCTTCACGACGTCCACGGCAACGTCTGGGAGTGGGTCGCCGACCGTTACGGCCCGTACGGCACTACCTCATCCGCGGTGAATCCTTCGGGACCGGCGACGGGATCGCAACGGGTGGTGCGCGGCGGGAGCTGGCACGAGACCTCCACGAGCTGGAGGTCGGCGTTCCGCAAGCCATACGATCCCGACTACCGCGGCATCAGCATCGGCTTCCGGCTCGTGCGACACAGCGAGCCCTGAGCGGATCACGGCTGCGGAGGAGGATTCACTTGTTCTCGGAGGGATCCGGCTTCGCATCCCCGGTTCCGCGATCGACCTCCCAGGTCATCTCGATCATCGTCTGCCGAAAGCCGCAGGCGGCGAACAGGCGCTGCGCCGTCCCGTTGCGTGCCGCGGTCGAGAGGACGATGCGAGGCGCTCCGCGAGTTTCCAACTCGGCGAGGGTCGCTTCCATGAGCATCCTTCCGATGCCCTCGCGTCGCCGGGCCGGATCGACCACGAGGTCGTAGATCACCCCGGCCGGCCCGCGCAGGGCCATGTAGTCGGGGCCCTCGATGCCCGAATAGGTGTAGCCGACGACCACCCCACGCGTCTCGGCCGCCAGCACGAGCACGTCGTCGCGCTCGAGCTGGCTCGCGAGATAGCCGGCGTAGGACGCCTCGGTCCTGGGCGTCGTCCCGAAGAAGCGGTCGGGATCGAACTCGTGATGGATGCGCACGAGCAGCGCGCCCAGCTTTCCGAGCGCGGGCGCATCAGCCGATCGCGCCGGCCGGATGACGATGCCCCCGGAGAGTCTGGACGCGGTCATCGCGCCGGTCCGGTCGGCCCCGCGGCCTCGGCGCTGAGTTCCAGCATGTCGAGTTCTTCTTCCACGCGCCTGTAGGCCTCGTCCCCGATGGCCTCCGTATCCCTGAGGTCGGCGATCGACCCGCGCGCGGCCGTCACCATCCGGAGCCGCAACCCGTTCTCGCGCGTGTCCCGCAGGTCCTCGCCCGCCTTCAGCCAAGCCAGGGCCTCGCGGTACTCCTCGCGCAGGCGGCCGGCCGCGGCGTCGTCCTCTCCTTCCAACGCCGTGAGCGCAGCCTTCAGCGAGGCCCGGCGGGCCATGTCGATCTCACGCTCGACCGTGTCCTCCGGAGGCAGGCCGACGGAAGCGAGAAGACGGCGCAGGGTCAGCCCCTGGATCAACAGCGTGCCCAGGACCACCACGAAGGCGGTGAGCTGGATGAAATCGCGATAGGGGAAGTCGGAGGGTAGAGCGAGCGCGGTCGCCAGTGTGACGATGCCGCGCATGCCCGACCATCCGACGACGAGGGCCGTCTTGGCGGAGGGCTGGACGGCCCGTCCCCGGGGTTCGCGCGCATCACGTCCCGAGGTGCCGATCCGGAGCGCGACCTCGTAGGTCAGCGTCCAGGCGAGTCGCACCAAGATGACGACGCCGAGCACGGTCACCGATCCGACCAGAAGACCCCTGAGCTCGGCACCGCTCACGTTGTCCACGATCGGCCCGATCTCCAGCCCGACCAGCGTGAACGCCATGACGTTGAGGACCATCGTGACGGTCTCCCAGATGGCGAACGAGGGCACCCGGATGCGTGCAGTCAGGGCGGCGGTGTTCTTGCGCGCGAGCGTCAGTCCGAGCACCACGACGGTCACGACGCCCGACAGGCCGAGCCGCTCGGCAAGCAGCCATGCGCCGAAGGTGACGACGAACTGGAGGACGACGGACTCCGGCGCGCTTTGAATCCGTGCGGTCGCCCGTCCGATCGGCCAGGCAAGGGCCCAGCCGGCGAGGATGCTGCCGAACACCACGACGGCGAAGGTCGGGGCGGCGTCCGTTACGCTGAAGCTTCCCGCCGTCACCGCTCCGACGGCGAGCCTGTAGATCAGGAGGGCCGAGGCGTCGTTCAGGAGGCTCTCGCCCTCGAGGATGACCCGGATGCGATAGGGTGGGCTGACCTGCCGCAGGACCGCAAGCGCCGCGACCGCGTCCGGTGGCGCGAGGATCGCACCCAGCGCGATGCCGACCGCCAAGGGCATGTCGGGAAAGAACCAACGGGCCGTGACGGCCACCGCCATGGTCGTCAGGCCGACGGCGACCAGAACCAGCGAGCCCACGGGCAGCCAGTTGGCGCGCAGGTCTCGGAACGAGGCGTCGTAGGCGGCGTCGAGCAGGACCGGGGCGACGAAAAGTGCGAGGATCAGCTCCGGCGGAAGCTCGATGCGCGGCGCGCCGGGGATGAAGGCGAGGACGGCGCCGCCGACCGCGAGGATCGTGGGATATGGCACCCCGACGCGCTTGGCGAACGAGGACAGGATCGTCGCTCCCATGAGAAGCGCCAAGATGGCTTCAAAGGCGTGCATGTCGTCCAGCCCCGCGCTGCGGACTTCGCTCCCATCTACCGCCGAAGCGACCGACGGGCAGGTATCTCTCGCAGTGATCCTGATGCCGTCCGCAGGTTTCAGTCAGGCGACGGCTGCACCCCTGCGCCCCAAGGCATCAAGCCCGGTGGATGCCGATACTGTGACGGTTCTCCAACCCAGGGGTCGTCGCCAACCTCACCACCATGTCGGCGACGCTTTTCCGCGACACCGTCGCCGCGGGGTTCTTGAACGTCTCACCCTTCTGCGTGGTGCCGTAGGCGACCTCGTCCCGGTCGTTGAGCCAAGCGGGACGCAGGATGGTGTAGTCGAGATCGGAGGCCTCGATGATCCGGGTCGCGTTGCGGTAGGGATCCAGGATCGCGCCATGACGCTCGCCGGGAATCTCGTCGTGGACCCCCATCGAGCTGACGAAGAGCAGGCGCTTGATCCCGGCGGCAGACATCGCCGAAACGATTGCCCGCGCCTGCTCCGCGAGCGAGCCCGCGAGATTAGCGTAGACGACGTCTTGCCCCTGCATCGCGGAAGCCAGGGCACGCTCGTCCAGAACGTCGGCCTCAACAACGTCGACGCGGCCGGCATCGACCGCTCCAAGACGCCTCGCCTTCCGCAGCAAGAGAGTGAGGTGGGCGTCCGTCGTCTCGAGGAACAGCTTGGTGGCTACGCGGGCGATCTGCCCGTTGGCGCCCAGAATCAGCACGTTGGTCATGGATGTCTCCGGTTCGATCGTCGAAGGCCGAGGTCGACGGCAGCGTGTCCCGGAGGTTGGCGAGCCGCGCGCACTCGGCTCGCTCGTTCCCGGAGAATGCGCCGGCCTGCCGCAGGCGGCTTTTCTCAGTCCAGACGCTTCTCCGCCAGGAACTTGGACACGAGGTCCGCGATCTGGACGTTGTTGAGGTCGGAGAAGGCAAAGTGCGTGTTCCCGCGGATCCCGATCTCTGGCAGGTGGACGACGGTGACGTCGCCGCCGTGCCTGTTCACGGCATCGCGCCATTCCCGCGCCATCTCCAGACGCGCGCGCCATGCGTCCTGGGTCGGGACCGCCGTCGGCTCGTCCGGGATGTTGTCCCCGTAGTAGATGACGATCGGGATCCGGGTGAGCTTCATGAAGTCGTCCATCGGCACCGGCGACCCCTTCACCGTGTCGAAGCTGCTGGGAATGTCGGCCGGCATCTCGCCTTCGGGGAACGCGAAGTTACTGCCGGGCTCGAACGCGACGATCGCCTTGACGTTGGGATTCTTGATTGCCGTGATCCAACCGGGCCCGCCGCTCTGCGAATGGGTGAAAAGGATGCCAGGCCCGATCCGGTCGAACAGGGCCGACACGGCGTCGGAGATGACGCCGATGTCGAACGGCCCCGTGTTGGGTGTCATCGCCCGGAAGTACTGGTTCAGGGAGTCAGCGTCCCGCGGGAACTGGACGCCGTCGAAGTAGTCGGGCCAGATCCCGACGCGGAACTGGCCGAACCAGAACTGCTCGTCGGGTGTCGGGCCCACGGTTGCCTCGACCGTGCTGCGCCCCGCATTGCCGCGACGCGGTTGGTCGATGAGGTAGGTCGAGTAGCCCCGCCTGAGGAAGATGTTCTGGAAGCCCTCCCGACCGTCGGGCGTCGTCTCCCATGTCTTCGAGAACTGGCCCGCGCCATGCCACATGACGACGGGAAGAGGCTTCGGGTTCACGGGGATCTGGTAGAACGCATAGGCATGATCGCCGTGATACGTCTGGCCGGCCGGAACCAGCGGCTTAAGAGGATCGAAGGTCCCCGGTGTAGTGGAAACCGTTCCACCGACCGCGAAGCTGCCTTGCTCCGCGATGACAAGCGGCTCGACCTTACGCGCGTCCTGGGCGAAGGCCCCGATCGGAAACGCGAGCAGTCCCGACAGGAGGGTGAGGTGAACGAGCCGCGTGGTGCTCTTTCTCGGGGTCATGGGGAATGTTCCCTTATTCGGGTTCCGGCCGGCGGTGGCCACGGACGGACTTCGATGGCGCGGGTTCACCGCGACGTCGCTTCCGGTGCTACGGCCGGAAGCGCGAACGTCTCTTCCGGAAGCGTCGACGTCCTCGGGTTTCGCGTGGGCCGGACGATCAGCAGAAGGACCGCGAGGAGCGCCAGGACCAGCATCACCGAGCTGCCCTCGAGGGCTGTCTCCGCCCTGTAGGCCAGGAGTTGGCGGCCTCCGAGGGAGCCTGCGCCGACCCCCGCCACGGCGACCAGAACCGCGAGCCCCAGCGAGTTGCCAAATTGGTGGGCGACGTTGACGATGCCCGACGCGGCGCCCGCGTCCGCCGACGCCACGTCCTTCACGCCGGCGACCGTCAGGGGGCTCAGCGTGATGCCCTGTCCGAAACCGACCAGCACCATCGGCAGTGCGATGTCGAGGAAGTAGGACGGATCCATCGAGACGCGGCTAAGCCAGACCATCCCGACCGCCGTGACGGCGAGGCCGCAGGCAAGCAGCCGGGAGTTTCCGAAGCGTTGGGTGAGACGTGGCACCATCATGGCCAGGACGAAGTTCGTCACCGTCATCGGCAGGAACGCTGCGCCGGTCTGGAGGGCGTCGAACCCGGCAACGCCTTGCAGGAACTGGGTGGTGAAGAAGAAGAATCCGATCATCGCGCCAAGGAACAGGACGCGGGCCACGTAGGCACCGATCCGCTCCCGGTTGGCGAACAGCCGGAGCGGCATGATCGGCTGCGAGACCCGTCCCTCGTTGAGGACGAAAGCGACGAGGAATGCGATGCCGGCACCTAACGACGACAGGGTCATCGCGTCGCTCCAGCCGCTCTCCGCGGACCGGACGAGACCGTAGACGAGGGCCGTCATCCCAAGCGTCGAAGTCACGCCGCCGACGATGTCGAAACGGCCCGGGCGGCGCTCGGTCTCGGAGATGTAGCGGTAGGTCGCGAGGATCATGCCGATGCCGATCGGCAGGTTGACGAAAAACCCGACCCTCCATGAGGTCCAATCCGCGAGGATGCCGCCGAGCACGAGGCCGACGCTGGCGCCGATCCCTGCCGAAGCGCCGTAGTAGGCGACGGCACGGGTGCGCTCGGGTCCCTGCGGGAAGTTCGTCTGGAGGATGGCGAGCGTGGACGGCGCGAGGATCGCGGCCCCCACGCCCTGGATCGCCCGGGAGGCGATCAGGAAGCCGGGGGACTGGGCGACGCCGATCGCGAGGGAAGCCAGCGTGAAGATGCCGAGGCCGAGGACGAACATGCGCCTGCGGCCCAGGATGTCGCCCGCGCGTGCGCCGACGAGGAGGAAGCCGCCGAAGGTCAGCGTATAGGCACTCTGCACCCAGGACAGGCCTGCGGCGGTGAAGCCGAGCTCGGCCTGAATCTTCGGCAGACCCGTCAGGACGACGGACGTGTCGAGCACGATCATCACGTAGCTGACGAGGATGATCGTGAGAATGGCCGCACGGTTCGCGGCGATGCGGGGACTGTCGGGGATCATGGGTTCAGCCTTGTCTGCGGCTGGGCGCGGGGCGCGTCCGCCAACACGGCGCCGCCGTCTCCCGGCGAGGGAGGACGGCACCGTCCGTTTCATGGATGCTGGGCTCGGCGGCCGGGTGGCCACCATGGAGGCGCGTTCAGCGGTAGGAGAGCTCCAGGATCGCCTTCGGCAGGCGGTCGCCGACGATCTCGATCTCCGAAGCCGACTTTTCGATTTCGCTCATCTCCGCCGCGGTCAGGTCGACGTCCGCCGCTCCGAGGTTCTCTTCGACGCGGTCGAGGCGCCGCGTCCCGGGGATCGGCACGATGAACGGCTTCCGGGCAAGGAGCCAGGCGAGCGCGACCTGTGCGGCGGTCGCCTGCTTGTCCGCGGCGATGCGCTCGAGGAGGTCGACGAGCGCTTGGTTAGCCGCCATCGCCTCCGGCGCGAAGCGCGGGGACGCGGAGCGGAAATCGGATGCGTCGGCCACGGCCAGCGCGTCGACCTTGCCCGTCAGGAAGCCCGCGCCGAGTGGGCTCCAGGGAACGAAGCCGATGCCGAGTTCCTCGCAGAGCGGCAGGATCTCGGGCTCCGGCTCGCGCGTCCACAGCGAGTACTCGCTCTGGATGGCGGCGACGGGCTGGACCGCATGGGCACGGCGGACAGTGGCTGCGCCGGCCTCGGACAGGCCGAAGTGCTTCACCTTGCCCGCCGCGATCAGCTCCTTCACCGTCCCGGCGACGTCCTCGATCGGAACGTTCGGGTCGACCCGGTGCTGGTAGAGGAGATCTATCGTCTCGATGCCGAGCCGCTTGAGCATGCCGTCGACGACGCGGCGGATCTGCCCGGGCCGGCTGTCGAGACCCGGACGGCGCTCGCCCGTCTCCTGGTCGATGTTCCATCCGAACTTGGTGGCGATGATCACCTCGTCCCGCACGGGGGCGAGCGCCTCGCCGACGAGGACCTCGTTTGTCCAGGGGCCGTAAGCTTCGGCCGTGTCGAACAGCGTGACGCCGCGCTCGTGGGCGCCCCGGATGACGCGGATCGCCTCCGCCTTCTCCGGCGACGCGCCATAGTATGACGCGAAACTCATGGTGCCGTAGCCGATCTCGCTGACGGAGAGCGGGCCGAGGGTGCGGGTCTTCATGGTGGCGGCTTTCCGAATGGAGGAAGCAGATGCGAGGACGAGGGTAGCGTCCCTGCTGCGGGCTCAGCGGTCGATCGCGGCGTCGAGGCCTTCCGACAGCGGTGCACCCTTGATGTCGATCGTCGCGAAGGCCTCGTCGATCTCGGCGAGATCGGCAGCGGTCAGCTCGACATCGGCGGCCGGCAGGTTGTCTTCGATGTGCGCTACCCGGGTACCGCCGGGGATCGGCACGACATACGGCCGCTGCGCGAGCAGCCAGGCCAGCGCGATCTGGGCCGGGGTGATGCCCTTGCGGCTCCCGAGATCCTTCAGGAAGTCGACGACCTTGAAGTTCGCCTCGAGAGCTTCCGGCGTGAAGCGGGGGAAGTCCCGACGGAGGTCATTCGGATCGTCGAAGCGCATGCCGCGGGTAATGGCTCCGGTCAGGAAGCCCTGGCCGAGTGGACCCCAGGCGACGAGCCCGATGCCGAGTTCTTCGCATACGCCGAACTTGGTCGTCTCCGGCTCGCGCATCCACAGGGAGTAATGGTCCTGGATGGCCGCGACGGGCTGGACGGCGTGCGCCTTGCGGATGTTCCGGACGCTCGCCTCGGAGAGTCCGAAGTGCTTCACCTTGCCCTCGGCGATGAGGTCCTTCACCGCGCCCGCGACGTCCTCCATCGGAACGGCCGGGTCGACGCGATGCTGGTAGAGGAGGTCGATGCGGTCCGTGCGCAGCCGCTCCAGCGAGGCCTCGACGACCTCGCGGATGTGCTCGGGGCGGCTGTCGAGACCGACGATCTGTCCGTCGTCAGCGATCTTGAAGCCGAACTTCGTCGCGATGGCGACCTCGTCTCGAACGGGCTCAAGGGCCTCGCCGACGAGTTCCTCGTTGACGAACGGGCCGTAGCCTTCCGCCGTGTCGAAGAGGGTCACGCCGCGGTCGACGGCCGTGCGGATGACCTCGATGGCCTCGGCCCTGTCGATGGCGGGGCCGAGGCCGAAGCTCAGTCCCATGCAGCCGAGTCCGATCGCGGAGACTTCGAGGCCCGTGGTGCCTAGGGCGCGCGCTTTCATGACGGGGTTCCTGAACCTCCGGGGAGCGACTGCGCCGCTCACCCTATTCAATGAGGTACAAGATAGCCCGGCTCACTCTACGCGATTAGATGGCGGACCGTGGATGAACCCATTAACGCAGCTAATGAATGAGCCGAGACGTCTTGCGGACACGTTTGGGAAGGCTGCGACCTTCGGGGCGAGCGCCAAACCTGGTCAGGGACGTCCTGTCGGCTGGGTTGGCACTGACGTGATGCCGGGGCACCTCCTGAGAACGACGGACCTCGGTCGGCCTTCCGGCCGAGCAGCCATGCGACCCATGCGATGGACGATCACTTCGGAACAGATCCTCAGAACACGACGACGGACCTGATCGACTTGCCCTCGTGCATGAGGTCGAAGCCCTTATTGATCTCCTCGAGGCTGAGGGTGTGGGTGATCATCGGGTCGATCTCGAGCTTCCCGTTCATGTACCAGTCGACGATCTTCGGGACGTCCGTGCGGCCCTTCGCGCCGCCGAAGGCCGAGCCCTTCCAGACGCGGCCCGTCACGAGCTGGAACGGACGCGTCGAGATTTCCTTGCCCGCTTCCGCGACTCCGATCACGACCGATACGCCCCAGCCGCGGTGGCAGGCCTCTAGCGCCTGGCGCATGACCGTGGTGTTGCCCGTGCAGTCGAAGGTGTAGTCGGCGCCGCCATCCGTGAGGGCTACGAGGTGCTGGACGATGTCGCCCTCGATCTCCCTCGGATTGACGAAGTGGGTCATGCCGAAGCGGCGGCCCCATTCGGCCTTGTCGTTGTTGAGGTCGACGCCGACGATCTTGTCCGCCCCGACCATCCGGGCACCCTGGATTACGTTGAGACCAATGCCCCCGAGGCCGAAAACGACGACGTTCGAGCCCGGCTCGACCTTGGCGGTCTTGGTGACCGCGCCGACGCCCGTCGTCACGCCGCAGCCGCAGTAACAGGTGGTGCGGAAGGGCGCGTCCCTGCGGATCTTGGCGACCGCGATCTCGGGCAGGACGGTGAAGTTCGAGAAGGTCGAGCAACCCATGTAGTGGAAGATCGGCTCCCCCTTGTAGGAGAAGCGGGTCGTGCCGTCGGGCATTACGCCCTTGCCCTGTGTGGCGCGGATCGCGGTGCAGAGGTTGGTCTTGCCGGACAGGCAGGATTTGCACTGGCGGCATTCGGGTGTGTAGAGCGGGATCACGTGGTCGCCGGGCTCGACATAGGTTACGCCGGCCCCAACCTCGCGGACGATGCCCGCACCCTCGTGTCCGAGGACGGAGGGGAACAGGCCCTCGGAGTCGAGGCCGTCCAGCGTGTAGGCGTCGGTGTGGCAGATGCCCGTCCCCATGATCTCGACGAGGACCTCGCCGGGCTTCGGCCCCTCGAGGTCGAGTTCCACGATCTCGAGGGGCCTCTTGGCCTCGAATGCGACGGCGGCTCGGGTTTTCATGGGCACTTCTCCTGTCATCCGCGTCCCCGGGACGCTGGCTGATGCGGTGTCGGGATGTCCGTCGATCGGTTCGAGAGATCGAACGAGCGCCATGCCGGAAGCAGGAACTGCTCCCGGAGGACGCGATCGTGAGACCCGACCGCGAGGCTGCCGCCGCCTGGCATGAGCCGGCTGGTGCGGCACTCTCCAGCGAGACCGCTACCTGCGGCGGCGGCATGGATCGATCACGGCCGCGGCTGCCGCTTCCTGCACGCTCGCTTGCCAGGATGCGGCCGTCCCGTTGCCGAGAGCGCCAGATCAGTTTCTCGCTTCGTACTCGGGCATGTTCTCGGGCGTGACGAGTTCGAACGGGATCCAGACGACGTTCTCGAACTTCTCGCCGCGCGCCGCCTTCAGCGCCGTGTCGATCGCGCCGACGCCTTGCCCCTTGGCATCCTGGAACACGGTGACGTGGAGATCGCCAGCCTTCATCGCCGTCAGCGCGTCCGGGGTAGCGTCGATGCCCGCGACGAGGATGTCCTTCGAGGCGTTGGCCGCCTTGAGCGCGTTGCTCGCTCCAAGAGCCATCTCGTCGTTGTTGGCGATCACGGCATCGAAGGATACGCCCGAGGTCAACCAGTTCGAGACAAGGTCGGAGCCTTCGACACGGCCCCAGTTGCCCACCTGCTCTTGGACGACCTTCATGCCCTGGCACTCCGGCGTCTTCAGGACGTCGTGGATGTCCGCGGTGCGCTGACGCGCGGTCTGGCTGGTCAGGTCTCCTACCATGACGACGACGTCGCCCTTGCCGCCGAGGCGGCGGCAGACCTCCTTGGTCTGCAACGTCCCGGACTCTTTCTCGTCGGACCCGACGAAGGCCTGCTTGCCCGTGAGGGAGGCGAGGTCGGAGGGCTGGATGTTCACGTAGACGAGGGGGATGCCCGCATCGGCGGCGATCTTGCTCATCGTAGCGGTGCTGTCGGAGTCGATCGGGTCGACGATGATCGCGGACACGCCGCCAGTGGCGAAGTTGCGCACCGCATCGACCTGGCGGTTCACATCGTTGGCCGCGTCCTCGATCTGGAGGTCAACGCCAATCTTGCCGGCATGGTCCTTCATGCCGTTGACGATCAGCGACTGGAAGTTGGTCTGGAGCATGCCCATGACTACGCCGATCCGCTCGGCTCCCTGCGCGCTGGCCGAGCAGGACAGCGCCAATGCGGCGGCCACGAGATACGACTTCATGAATTCCTCCCGAAAATCTTGAGCGGCCGTTTCCTCCTTGGCCGCCTTGGGAGACTACGTTTTGGAACGTCTCGAAATAGGGACTTCGAAGATCAGATCTGATCAAGAAGACAACCATGTTCGAGGAGGGCAGCAACCTCAGACGCTCTCCCGCGTCACCGTGAAGAAGCGGACGGGCTCCTCGCTCACCTCGACCTCGATCAGGCCGAGACGCTTCATGACGATGTCGAGCGAGCGCCTCGCCTGAACCTCCGGCGCCTGGTCGAGTACCACCGTCATCGTGCCGTCCTTGAGAAGGGCGCGCGTATGGTCGTCGAGCTCGTGGCCGATCCAGAAGACCCGTCCGGCGAGCTTGCATCCCTTCAGGACCGCGGCCGCGACGGCATTGTTGCCACCGGCGGTATAGAGGCCGATGATGCCCTTCCGCTTCGACAGCGTCTCGTAGAGGAGATCCTCGGAGCGCCGCTCGTCGTCGAGCCCGAGCATGACGACGGGGAAGTCGTGCGAGGGGTCGGGATGCTCGGCGAGATAGTCGGAGAAACCCTGCATCCGGCTTCGGTGCACGTCGTAGGCTCCGCTGTGGCAGAGCGCCACGAGACTGCCCTCGACCGAGGCCAGCATCCGCGACAGGTAGAAGGCGGCGGAGCGGCCGGCGGCGTAGTTGTCGATACCGACATAGGGGATGTCCGGGTCGGCGCAGCGCGTCACGACCTGCACGACCTCGACCCCCGAGGCCCGCACCTTAGCGAGGCTCGCCTCGACCCGCCGGTCGCGTGTCGACACGATCACCAGCCCCGACCGGCGGAAGCTCGGGTTCTCGATGTAAAGCGCGAGCGCTGCTGGGTCGTTCTCGGCGACGAAGGTCCGGTGGACGACGATGCTCCGGTCGAGCGAGGCGGCAATGCGTTCGAAGGCCTTGGCGAGGCGCGAGAAGAACTCCGACTCGGGGCGCGTCAGGATGACCTCGATGCGGATCGTGCCGCGAAGCCGCTCGGCCGGCCGCAATCCGTACTTCAGCTTCTTGGCGGCCCGGAGAACCCGCTCGGCGGTCTCGTAGGAGACACCGCCGCGCCCGTTTATGACGCGCTCGACGGTCGCCGTCCCGACGCCCGCCTCCAGGGCGACATCCTTCAAGGTCGACTTGCCCATGTGCCGCGGATCGCCCTCCTCGCGCCCCTTGCCGTCCGCCCCGGTCCCGCCTCCCAGCGGATAAACAGCAGCGAAAGGGCGGCCGGATCCTTCCGGTCGCCCCTCGTTACTATCGCCCCGTCGCGGTGGCTGTCAGCCGGCAGCCCCGGATCTCTCGGCTTCCCTGGCAGCCTGCTTGCGGGCCCGCTCCATGAAGCGCTTGTCCATGCGCTCCTGCGATTCCGGCGTTCCGTCGTGGAAGGTGCCGAACCATTTGTCGAGCGGGATCACGCCGTCGGCGTAGTTGCACTCGAAGTACTTGTGATGGAGGTAGTGGTCGTAGCAGTGGACGTCGATCGCCTTGCCGTCGGCCAGCACGACCTTGTCGA
Organism: Aureimonas endophytica; assembly: GCF_014642635.1. Classification (GTDB taxonomy): domain Bacteria; phylum Pseudomonadota; class Alphaproteobacteria; order Rhizobiales; family Rhizobiaceae; genus Plantimonas; species Plantimonas endophytica. The sequence continues at coordinate 178,464 of NZ_BMIQ01000003.1, read as the reverse complement.
AGCCCGCATGGCCGGGGGCAGGGGCAAGGCCCGCGTGGGTCAGGTGGAAGATCGCGTGGAGCGGGCTCGAAGGCACGATCCAGTGGATCAGGACGCCCGAGAAGTAGAGGAGGTGCTCGACCGGGTGCATGGCGAGCCCCGACCACGGCCCCGGATTGACGTTGTTGTGGTGCAGCTTGTGGACGGCGCGGTAGAGCGGCGGCCAGTGGATCAGGCGGTGCACGAGATAGAAGTGCAGGTCGCGGAAGGTCGGGATGAGCAGCATGATCGCGGCGCAGTAGATCGGGTGCTCGGCCCAGCTCACGTACGGGATGATGCCGTTGGCGAAGGCCCAGAGCGTCAGCGCCTCGAAGGCCGTCCAGATCGGCACCGCGCTGGCGAAGGTCCAGATGACGTTGTCGATGTTCTGGTTGCGGAAGAGGAAGGCGTCGTTGTCGGTCGACGGCCACTTGCCGTTGAATTTGAAGGACGTGCCTTGGCTGCGCTGCATGTAGAGGCGCAGGTGAAAGGCGCCGAAGAAGGCGAACACCAGCGCGGCGTTGCGTACCAGCAGGAAGGCGATCCAACCGACCGAGAACTCCCTCGTCGTCTCGAAGGACGGCGTGGCGTAGAGCCAGAGCAGCGTGCCGACGGCGGCATAGAACAGGTTCCAAGGCGCGAGGTAGCCGGGATAGCCGAAGAACCACTTCAGGAACTGGAGCGGACGGGCCGGCCATACGAACACGGGCGGATATTCCAGGACCTTCGACGGCTTCCAGTCGCCGCGCTTGTCCCGCTTACCGTAGAGGGCGTCGTCCATCGGGGTTCCTCCTCCTTTAATCTGACGGGGCGAGGATAGCGACCGTGCCCGGAACCATGCGACGGGAAGCGTGATGTGATTTGATCAGGCGGGCCCCGGCGAACCCGTGGTCCCCGCGGCTATCCTGTCGTCCATGGACACCCCTTCGGGCGTCGCGGAAGGAAACGACATGCAACGGCTCGACGTGTTTCAGTCCCTCTGGGCGATGGAGCGCCGTCACACCGACGGCATGGAGAGGTCGCTCGAGGAGAACGTGGCGATGATCGCCGCGGCGGGATTCGATGGCGTGAGCGCCCACGGATACGATCCGGCCTACGTGAAGTGCCTCGCCGCCGAGCTCGGACGATACGGCTTGCGGATGGAGGGGCAGTGCTTCCCGAAGACCGTCGCGGACCTCGAGCCCGTCGTGGCCCTCGCCGGGGAGTATGCGTTCTTGCATGTGTGCCTTCAGGCCGACGTCCGGCCCCGCCACATCGAGGACTGCCTGCCGCTCCTGGAGTGGTGGCAGCGGATCGCGGCGGACGCGGGCGTTCCGGTCTATGTCGAGACCCATCGGGACCGGATGACGACGGATCTGTTCTTCACGCTCGACCTCCTCGACCGCATGCCCGACCTGCGGTTCGTCGCCGACCTCTCGCATTATCTCGTCGGCCGCGAGTTCGCCTGGCCCGTGGCGGAGGAGAACCACGCGATGGTCCACCGCATCCTCGACAACGCCTGGGCCTTCCATGGCCGTGTCGCCAGTCGCGAGCAGGTCCAGATCGAGATCTCGTTCCCGCACCACCGCCCCTGGGTCGACCTGTTCCTCGACTGGTGGGACTACGGCTTTAGGAGCTGGCGCGGACGCGCCGGAGCGGACGACACGCTCGCCTTCGTCTGCGAGCTCGGCCCCAAGCCCTACGCGATCACCGGGCGCGACGGGAACGACACCACCGACAGATGGCAGGAGGCCCTCGCCATGGCTTCCATGGCGAGGGCCCTCTGGGCTCGCGTGCAAGGGGAGGATCAGGCCGCGAGCAGGGACTTGAGCTTGGTGGCGGGGGCCTCTAGCTGATCGGGGTCCGGCGACAGCCCCCGGGCGATCATCATCTCGCCGAGGCGCACGTCGCGGGCGACGGAGTTGCCGGGGCCGAAGCCGCTGACCGCAACGAGCCGGCCGGTCTCGGCCAGGTGGAACAGGAGGAACGCGCCGTCGCCGATCTCGCGCCGGACGGTGCGCGCCGTGCCGGTCGCCATACCCGCGATCTGGAGCGTGTGGTCGTACTGGTCGGACCAGAACCATGGGACCGCACTGTGCTCGACGCCGTGACCGAGCATGTTCTTGGCGGCGAGTTCGCCCTGCTCCTGCGCGTTGCGCCAGGACTCGAGCCGGACATGGGTGCCGTCCTGCCCGAGCGGGAACGAGCAGCAGTCGCCCGCGGCGAAGATCGAGGGGTCCGACGTGCGCAGGTGACGGTCGACCCGGATGCCGTTCTCGACGACGAGACCCGCCGCGGATGCCAGTTCGGTCGCCGGCTCCGCGCCGATGCCGACAAGGACCGCGTCGGCCGAGAAGGACGTACCGTCCGCGAACCCAATGTGGACTGCGTCCGCGTCCTCGGTCATGCCCGAGATCGCCGCGCCGAGGCGCAGGTCGACGCCGTTCGCCTCGTGGAGGGCCTGCACGGCCTCCGCGACCTCGGCGGGGACGGCGCGCATCAGCAAACGGGGCGCGGCCTCGAGGAGCGTCACCGCGACACCGCGGCCACGCGCCAGGGCGGCAAACTCCAGCCCGATGAACCCGCCCCCGACCACCGTCACGTGGCCGCCCGGCCGAAGTCGTGCGCCCATGGCGAGGGCGTCGTCGTAGGAGCGCAGGGTATGGACGCGGGAGAGGCCGGCCGCCATCGGCAGGCGCCGAGCCCGTGCCCCCGTCGCGAGGAGCAGCGCGTCGTAGCCGAGACGTGTCCCATCGGCGAACTCGACCTCGCGCGCGTCGCGATCGATCCGGGCGACGGCCTGGCCGCGCATGTGTCGGATCGCGTGGTCGCGGAAGGCCTGCTCGTCGCGAATGACCTTCAGCGACGGACCGTCGTCGGAAGCCTTCGACAGCGGCGGCCGCTCGTAGGGCAGGTGAGGCTCATCGCCGACCAAATGCACCGGGCCCTCGTAGCCCGCCTCGCGGAGCGCGAAGGCGGCGCGCACGCCGCATTCCCCGGCGCCGACGATGACCATGCCCCGCTCTGACACGCTCATTCGACCTCGAGGAAGACCTTCCCCGCCTCCACCTTCACCGGGTAGGTCCGAAGGTTCACGCAGACGGGCGCGCCGCGGGCCTCGCCCGTGCGGTAGTCGAAGCGCCCGTTGTGCTTGGGGCACTGGATCGTGTGCTCGACGACGAGCCCGTCGGCGAGATGCACCTTCTCGTGGGTGCACATCCCGTCGGTGGCGAAGTAGCGGTCGTCCGGGCTGCGGTAGATCGCAAAGGTCCGCGCGCCATGGTCGAACCGGACCACATCCTCCTCGTCGATGTCGTCGGCGCCGCACGCCTCGATCCACTGGGCCATTGGTCTTCTCCTCCCGCGTCATGGTGCGATGTGAGGATAGAAGGCGCTCGTCGGCCGCGCCCGGCATGCCATGATCAGATCTGATCATGGCGTCGGCACGGGATCGGAAAACCTTTCCGATTCTAATGTATTCCGTTGAAGAACGCGTCGTTGAGGCGGAAAGGGTCGGCGAGCCCTTGCGCCTGTTGGTGGAGATGAAGCGGTTTGCTTCTTCCTCAGGCGGTCTTGGGTACCGGAGCCGGGATCAGCTTGGCCAGCTTTCGAAGGTTTTGGGCGGCCGCGGCAAGATGGAACTCGTCGCGGGCGTCACAAGCTCCTCTTAGTCGCAGCCGATCGAGCTTCAGGATGCGTTTGAGGTGCGCAAACAGCATTTCGACCTTCTTGCGCTGCCGCTTCGAGGTTTGCCCATCGTCGCTCTTCATGATGTCGCGCGCCATATCGCGGGCTCCCTCGAAGATCGAGCGTGGCACCTTTCGGGCCGGTTGGTGCGGGGTGCACTTGGCCTTCAAGTCGCAGGCGTCGCAATCGAGCTTGCTGGCCCGGTAGATCAGCGTCGCCCCATCGTTCACGAGGGTGCCCTTGGTCGTCAGCATCCTGCCCGCCGGACAGAAGTAGACGTCGCCCTGATGGTCGTAGGTGAAGGCGTCGCGCTGGAAGGTGCCGTCCCGCCGCGCCGACTTGTCGAACACGCTGACGTGCGGCTCGATACCCTGATCATAAACCAGCCAGCCGAGCATGCCCGCAGAGCCGTAACCCGCGTCGGCGGCAAGGCGTGCTGGATAGAGGTCGAAGCGCTCCCGTGTGCGCTCGATCATTCGCTTGGCGACTTCGACCTCGGCCTGGCGGATCGCCGTGGTCGGCTCGACATCGACGATGATCGCATGGTCCAGATCGATCAGGTAGTTCGTCTCGTAGGCGAAGTAGGCAAGGCCGCCGTCAGCACCGGTCCAACGGGCGGCGGGATCAACAGGTGAGACGAACTTTGGCACGACAGGCGTCGCGGCACCGAAGGCGGCGTCGTCAAGAACGGCCAAATACTCTTCAACCGCTCGGCTGGGTTCCGATGGTGCCGACCAGTCCGCGGGCTCGACGCCCTTCTGCCGACTGGCGTCCGCCCGGATCAGACTACCGTCGACGGCAAAGCCTTCGCCACCAACCAACCCCTCCTCGATGCAGCGCGCCAGCACCGTCTCGAACAAGGGGTTATCCGCTCCGGAGCGTCCGGGATCACTCGCCTTGCCGGGCGACAGCGAGGCAATCCGCAGCCACTGCCCATCGCTCAGTTCGTACCGCTTGACCGTCATCATCCGTCCCGCGTCTCAGAACGCAGGACTATGAATCAGCGATCAGACTATCGAAAAAGCCTGAATGTCGATCCGCGCTAGCGATCTGCTTCGAGTGCCACCGCTCGGGTGCAGATCGAACACGTCATGAATTGCGGCCGCCTGTCCTGCTTTCAAACGATGGCTAGGGTTAGCAGGAATGTTCTCATTCTATCGGATGAGGACGACTTCTACCCCAATCGCGTCCGCGATTTCGGACCAAACTTGATCCGCTGTGACAGCCGGCATGGTCATCTTCGACGCCAGGGCCAAGCAGCTTCGATCACCCAAGCTCAGCCCCTTGCCCTTTGTATGCTGGAAAAGTTCGGCCGCTGCTTCAGCAGCATCGATCGAATGAGCATGGCATTCGAGGTTGAGGGAGCGCACGGTCAGTCGAGCATGATGCGGGCTCATGCCTTTAACAATGAGCTTGACCAACAACTCCTGCATATTGACCGCAGACACCAAGGCTCGCCCCTCAAGCATCAGGGCGACGTCACGGCCGCCTAGCTCCTCCAATAGGAAAGCAAGGATCGCGGACGTATCGAGAACCACTGCGGTCATTTCGCTTCGGACGTCTTCGATGGGGAGCGCGAGCTCTCATCATCCTGCAGTTCGCGCGCGGCTTCAGCGCGGCGCTCTGCTATCAGCTCATCTACGATGCCCTCGCCATTTGGTATGTACTGTCGCACAAGATCCTGAGCGCGCTTGAGAGAGCGGCGAAGGGTTGTGACCTCGATCTCTCCATTCTCCTTTTCGATAAAGACGACCTTTCCGGTCCCCTCAAGTTCAAGCTTTGACCGAATGGCAGACGGGAGGTTCATCCTCCCGTTTGCTGCCACTGGCACCACATGCCGGTTCTCCATCAACGGGCCTCCTGCCTCACAAGCTGCGTCGCAGCCATTCGATAGAAATATACCCTAGCGCCTCGGTAGATGCAGTATCGATTTTATACCAAATCAAGTCCGCCTTCTCGTCCATAATCCTTCGATTTTGCGCGTGCCCAAAATTGATCAGAGGTCTGATTTGAAAAGAAAGCTTGGAAGCGAGGCTCATTCGCTGAGCTGAGACAATGTCACGTAGCCTAATCGAGTTCGCTGCGAGAGCGACGACGTGAATGGCCATTTGATGTTGGTCCGGTTTTCGGAGACGGCCGTGTTAAAGTCGCCGATCCGCTTATGACCCTTCAGAGGGCTTCAACATCATTGGGGGCCGCGCTGGGAGTTGTCAGCGCCAAAACGTCCTGCCTCGCTATCTCCAACGGCGATGTCTCCTAGTTCGACGACAACTGACGAAGGAGATTCCCCATGACCGTCGATCCGCGCCAAGCTGGCCCACGCCCTCCTTTCCCCGGCGACCAGCAGCAGCAAAAGCCCGGCTTAACGTCGAAAATGACGCCAGCCCCCGACCATGGCGAGGAGAGTTATATCGGCAAAGGGCTTCTGACGGATCGCGTTGCTCTGATCACTGGCGGCGACAGCGGTATCGGCCGTGCCGTCGCGATCGCTTATGCTCGTGAGGGCGCCGACGTCGCGATCTCCTACCTGCCTGTTGAGCAGTCCGACGCAGAAGAGACGGCTCGCTGGGTCGAGAAGGCAGGACGGCGCTGCATTCTATTGCCCGGTGACCTCGCGGACGAAGCGCACTGCCGGGACCTCGTCTCTCAAACGGTGGGACAGCTCGGCCGGATCGACGTTCTTGTTAACAACGCGGCCGCGCAGGTAGTCAACGAGGAACTCGACGACGTCACGCCGACGGATCTCGAGAACTCCTTCAGGGTCAACGTCTTCGCGATGTTCTACCTCGCACAGGCAGCGGTTTCCCACATGGAGCCGGGCGCAACGATCATCAACACGACCAGCGTCCAGGCGAAGGTCGCGGGCGAGAAGATGTTGATCTATTCGGCGACGAAAGGGGCGATCGCGAGCCTGACCATCTCGCTCTCCAACCTGCTCGCCCCGAAGGGCATTCGTGTGAACTGCGTGGCGCCGGGTCCGATCTGGACACCCATTCAGCCCATCGTCAAAAAGCCGGAGGAACTGTCCTCGATCGGCGAGAAAACACCGCTCGGCCGCGCTGGCCAGCCGGCAGAACTCGCGCCGGCCTACGTGCTGTTAGCGTCACGGGAGGGCAGTTACATGTCCGGTGCGCTGATCCCGGTAACGGGTGGCATGCCGATGCTGTAGAGCGGCTGAGCTGCCGTAGGAAAACTTGCATGGCGGGGCCGTGTCAATGCCGGCTGAATTTTGGTTCTCCCGCACTTTATGTGGAGCGGTCATCGTGACGCCATGACGCATTCGCGCAGTAGGTCGAAGCCGGCGCGCCTGTATATCGTCCTCTTGATCATCTGGAGACGGCTGATCTGGCTCTCCACAGGGCTGATCGTCCACGGCGTGTCAATCGCGGCGGCGAGCGCGTCGATATCGCGGTGAAAGTTGGCGGCAAATCGTGCCGACGGCGTGGCTGCGGCGCCGACAAACCAAGCGGCCAAGCTTTCGGTCGATTGCCTGCGCAAGAGGCTGTTCAAGCGCCCGACCAGGTCGACAACGTTCGACAGATCGGGAACCGCTTCTCTCAGGCGATCAACGAACCGACGATCCTTGTCGCCGAGCGTATCGACGTCGGATTGCAGAAGCCGTGCGGTACGATCGGTGGAGGGCGGGCGCCAGCGGCAGCCCGGTCGCAATCGATCGAGATCGAGCCGGTCGGCACCCTCGCGACGTCGACGTGTCCCCCACTCGCGAACGACATGGGAATGAACGGTAATGCCCTGACGCTGCAGTTCGCGAGCCAACTCGGCGCTGTTGCGACAGCCTTCGCGCCAGCGCTGCTCGAGATGATCCCGATAGGGATCAAGGACGGTCGGCCGTTCAGGCTTCTTCCACCGCGGCGGTCCACGGCCCGGGATCCAGCGCCTGACGGTCTTGCGATCCAGGCTGAGGGCTCGCGGCACGCCGGCCTGGCTGCTGCTGGCGGCCAGAAGCCGCTCCATCTCGGCATAGGCTTCGGCTCGCAGTTCATGACGCAGCTGACTTCGACGTTCCGCGGCCGTCGGCGTGCGCATGGTGAGGCTATCTCGGTGCCTTCGCCCCCTGCGCGCTCGAGCGGATCGTCTCGGCAATTTCCTTGATCTGGCGATGGTGCCCGGCAGCAATCGACTAGAATGCGGCGCTGACGTTACAAAGCAGATGCCACCGATCGACGACCTGCCGCGCTTTGGGCGCGCCCGCCCGAATGCCTTCGGCAAAGACCTCGGCGCGATCACGCGCGATCGTCTCGACGCCACGATGGGCTCGCAGCCAATCCGCCGGCGTTCCGGCATTGCGGTCCGGCAGGAGTGGTAGGAGACGGAGTGCGAACGCCAGGATGGCCTGTCGAAAACTCGGCATCGATCCGGACGACGGGCGTCCCAAGCATCGGCGGGAAGACGGTGCGCTCGCGGAGGCCTTACAGAGCTGGATCATCGATCCTGCCAAGCCCTATGGCACGGATCAGCTCAACGTCGGCCGGGTCCTGGAACTGATCCGCATGGATCAAAAGCCTGGCCTTAGGCTTCACGACGAAGTCCGCAGTCATCTGCCGCTCTACAGGCGGATCGACCTGCCGTTTTCGCCGAGATCGAGCGGTGCGACGCCGCCTAAGCTGAACGAGGGGGAGGGCGGCTGCGATCCGGGCCACCCCTCCCTTCGCTATGGAGGGCTCCGGTCGGGGCGGCCGTACCGTCGTGTCTTCCGGAAACCGGATGCAGACAAAGCGTTGGTGATAGCGCTGCCTCAAGCGGTTTTGCGGGGTCGGCCACCCTTCTTGCCGTTTGCGCGGGACGCAGCCGCCTTCGCGGCCGAGCGCGTCCGCCCGGCATGCGCAGCCATATAGCTCGCCGTACCGAAGATCCCCGCGACGACGCCAGGAACCGTGAAATCCACGTCCAGGGACGGCCAGCGAAGCGCGTAGCCGTATCGAACCTCGACCTCCGCCAGTTCGGTCGAACTCGCGTCCTCAAGGCCCTGCAGGAGCCGAGGCGGCACCATGAACGTCGAGCCGTTGGCGAAATCGATCACCAGCCGATCCGTCTCCGCATCGTAGCGGGCGCCCGTCGCCTGCGGCGTCGATCGTTCAAGCTTGCGACCGCGCTCGTCGGCGGCGTCGAGTTCGGCGTCCGAGAGTTCAGCTTCCATGAATGTCCCTTCAACGCTGGCGCAGCATTCCCCGGTTTTCGATGACAAGGCCGAGCGCTCGGTGCCTTTCACTATGGTTCATTCCCTTCGCCCAAACGAAGGTCGGACCATCGGGACCATCGAGGTTGATCTTGGCGTCGGCACGCCCCAGCGGGCACGCACAAGCTCCCGGGTGCCGTCGGCTCCGGTCCGCACGACAGGCGCCGCTATGTCGGGGAAGATCCCCGGCAGCAGTTTGAGGTTACCGACCTCGCTCCGTAGGGCGCGGGTGAATTCGAGAATGGTCGAAGGGCCTTTCGTCAGCGAGTAGAGATTGCACATGCGGATCTCAACCCTCGGGGCTGAGGCTCACCCGCAGGTCGACCATGCGGACGAGCATGGCGCGCCGCGGGTCGTGCGGCAGATCCTCGAAGCCCCAGCGGGCATAGAAGCCGCGGACGACGTCGTCGAGCGGATGGGTCAGCACCCCGGCGCTGGCGATGCTCTCCGATGCCCGGAGCGCCGTGCGGAGCGCGTAGAGCAGCAGCGAGGTGGCGTGCCCCTGGCCATGATAGGCGCGATCGACCGCGAGCTGGCCGAGCAGCGTGACGGGAATGGGGTCGGGGCGGTTGCGCTGCTGCGGCTTCGGCAGGAAGGCGCGCTCGATATGCGCCGCGCTCAGGGTGACGTAGCCGACGAGTGTCCTGCTATCGCGGGCGGTGAGGACGCTGACCCGCGACATGCCCGCCGAATGGTTGCTCCAGGCATGCCGGCGGAACCAGGCGTTCAGAGCGTCGCGGCCGCAGTCGAAGGCTTCGCGGTCGTCTTCCTCGGCGAGGGGACGCGGCGGATCGACCGCCGTCACGTCAGCGTTCCCAGCTGGGCGTCCGCGCGGCGAGCTGCTCGATCGCCGTGACCTTGGTCGCGGGTCGTTCGATCCAGGCCTCGAACTTTTCCCAGTCCTTGGCCGGGATGGTGACGACGTTGCGGTTCAGGACGTCGATCTCCGCCGCCTCGAGCGCCTTGCGGCGGACGAAGTCCGACAGGTTGGTATGCGCCTGCTCGGCCGCGTTCTCGAGCAGGGCGCGTTCGTCGGGGCTGATGCGGACGCTGAGAATGGAGGTGACGGAGGGCTGGGCCATGTGTATGACAATAGCATACGCCAACGCTGCGTTCCAGCGTTAAACTGGTTCTGGAGAGTCCGTTGCCGAGCGAGGACGCCTCCAATCGGTGGCAACAAGTTTCGCTTGATCGTCCACGTTTCCTACGGATTTCGCCGCGTCCTGGTGAAGTTCGTCGGGACGCATGCCGAGTACGACCGCATCAATCCGGAGACCGTCTGATGGATATCCGCCCGATCCGCACCGAAGCCGATTACGATTGGGCCTTGGCCGAGGTGGAGCAGTATTTCGTCCACGAGCCCGAGCCGGGCACCGAGGAAGCCGATCGCTTCGACGTGTTGTCCTCCCTGATCGAGGCCTATGAAGCGAAGGCGTGGCCGATCGAGGCGCCCGATGCCGTGGACGCGGTGAAGACCATCATGGCTGATCGCCATATTTCGCGCGAGAAGCTTGTGCCGGTGTTTGGCTCGAAATCGCGTCTGTCGGAGTTCCTGAACCGCAAACGGGGGCTGACCATGGCCGTCGCGAACCGGCTTCATGTTGAACTACAGATCCCGGCTTCGGTCCTGATCCGCCCTTACGCCATGTTGCCGCGTTCGGCGACTGAGAAGAAGCGGAGGGCTGGGGTCGGCAGATCTCGAGCATAATCCACAACCATTTCAAGAGGGACAGCTATTATCTTTTAATCACTCGACTTCTTGATGGGCTGAGAGGATCTCGTCACTCGAGCTCTTCCGCGAAAACCGAAATCTTCTCGGCGACCGCCAGGAGATGGATGACGTTCGGCATCTTTTTACGGCGCTAAGGCACGGCGCACCGCATCCGGCTCCCGCTCGATCACCCGCAACAGCGTGATTGTCGCGCGATCCGGCCGACGTCGTCCTTGTTCGTAGGCTTCCATGGTTCGCGCCGGAATGGCGAACTCCTGTTCGAAGGCACGAGTGCTTGTCGCTAGCTTGGAGCGTAGCGCACGGATGCGCTCCGGTGTCATTACGTCGGCCGGGATCTCGTAGCTTTCAGCCCGCGTATCACCCCGAAGATCGGCCGCCATTTCCTCGAAGGCTTCGATCAGGTCTTCGCCCACTCGGCTCATGAATTCTCTCCTTTCAGGCTTTCAATCACCGCGAGGATACGCTTGCGCTGCTCGGGTGAGAGATCGTCAGCTTCGTTTTTCGGGTAGGCTGTCATAAGGTAGATCGCGGTTCCGACCGCGACATAATAGATGACACGACCACCGCCGCTTTTTCCGCGCCCGGGTAAAGCGAAACGCGCTTTGCGAACGCCACGCAAACCCCGGATGACGGGATGTGCCTCGGGCGCCATGACCAAGTTGCGCTCGATTTTACGCATGGCCGCATCATCCATCCCCATGCGATCCATCGCGCGCAGATATGGCCTAAGGCGGATAATTCTCATTGTGACGTTATACGCCTTTGGCGTATTGCGTCAATGGCGTATATGCATGTCGCGGTTTGGAGAGAGCGACGCGATAAGACTTCGCAAAAAGACCGTTGTCGTGAGGCACTACCCTTTAACGGTGAAGTCGACGAGCCCATTCCCTTGATCAGCGAGATCCACTGGTACTGTTCGGACACCAGCTTGTCCTCAAGGATAGCCTTCAGCCTTCCTGTCAGGCTGTGTGTCCGATCAAAAATGGGGAAATTCAGTGAGCTGTTACGAGCGCTTCTCTCCAAACTCGATAAGCTCAATTATCCCCTCAAGCAATTCGAGGATGAAAATGGATATCTGCCATTCTGAATTGCCTTGAGTGCCTTCAAATTCGATTGTTCCCTCCATCCCCCAACGCGCTTTGGCGTCGTAACGATCATCTTCTGTCTTGTACACTGGACGAACATCATCAGCGTGAATGATTTTGTTGCAGCATTCTCGGATCGTATTCGTTATATCTTCCTTGCCTTTTAATGTAGCTCCAAAGCCGATATGCCGTAATTCAATGTCTCGCTTGTGAGCTTCGTATGCTTCTGCTTGCTCAAAGCGAAGCATCGTGTCGTCAAACGTCCGAACCAACAGCGCCATGCGCAAGAGGCGTTTTGATAACTCCGTCTCAGCCATGGCATAACAAAGTCTTTCTAATGGCGAAAAGTCAGGCTTTTCCTCTCCTTCATCCAATAAATCGCCAGATCTCTGCTGACTCATGCTGGCAGAGACAATGTTATTTATCTCAAAGCAGAGAAGCCGAACCTCAATCCTGTCAACAAGGTGAGGCTTGTAAGCCTCATGCCAGTACGGATTAGTCAGATTTTGTTCACCAATGATATTATATTCATTCATTGTCTGCTTGTATCATCCTTCTGAAGCAAGATAATCTACGATTGTAATTGTTTCGCTTGATGGCGTTCCAAGCGGATTTTCTGCGTTAGCACGGAACGGCCCGGTTTTATCCCGGTCCGTTTTTAAGCTGTTCGGTTCAGGCTTATACTTACGCTGCTGCGAGTGCCAATTGTTCAGCCCTGTGGTTCATGACAAAAATTACATGATTCGGCATACCCAACATCAGTTCCCTTGAACATGTAAAGGGCAACTAATCTAGGCTCAGGACCTATTAATTTGGATCGAGGCGTGATTCAGTTCGGCATTGGAAGGAGGTTCCGATGGCCGATCTGTTTCTGTTGAGCGAGCGTCAGATGGGGCGGATCGCGCCGCACTTTCCGTTGTCGCATGGCGTTCCCCGGGTGGACGATCGGCGCGTGGTGAGCGGCATCGTCTATGTGATCCGCAACGGCTTGCAGTGGAAGGACGCACCAAGCGGCTACGGGCCGCACAAGACGCTTTACAACCGCTCCATCCGCTGGTCTCGGCTCGGGGTCTTCAACCGCATCTTCGCGGCCCTTGCCGGTGAAGGGCCAAGGCCCGAGCGCCTCATGATCGACGCCACGCACCTGAAGGCCCACCGCACGGCGGCCAGCCTTCTCAAAGGGGGGATGTTCCCCGACGTATCGGACGCACCAAGGGCGGCCTGAACTCCAAGCTGCACGCGGTCTGCGACGGGCAAGGGCGCCCTCTCGTCATGACGCTCACCGAGGGCCAGACGAGCGACTATCGTGGGGCTCGCCTGATGCTGGCGCACCTGCCGCCCGCCAGGGAGATGCTGGCGGACAAGGGCTATGATGCCGACTGGCTGCGCAAGGAACTGGCCGAGCGCGGCATAAAAGCCTGCATCCCGTCGCGAGCCAAGCGGAAGAACCCGGTTCCGCACGACGCCATCCTCTACAAGCAGCGCCACAAGATCGAGATCATGTTCGGCAGGCTGAAAGACTGGCGACGCGTCGCAACCCGCTACGACCGATGCGCCCACACCTTCTTCTCGGCCATCTGTATCGCCGCCACCGTTATCTTCTGGCTCTGATCAATGAGTCCTGAGCCTAGGGTCATCAACGAGACGGACGTGCACGGCTCTGTGTACCTTACAGTGCAGTTGGGGATGCCTCAGGCGCTATCCACTGATACTGACGACCCAGTTCGCCAAACGGCCTCCGATCGTCCGCGCTTGCCAACGAGCTTAAAGAGAGCTTCGCCGAGCGCAAGTGAGTTCCAGCATACCTCCTGCCCAAACGGTGACAACCTTTGATCAGCAATCATAGTCAGCACTCCGAAAAAACTTATCTCTATATCATCGTCGCCTTTATTTAGGCGACCCGCGACAAGTTCACCAATGTTATGACGAAGATCTCGGTCGATCCTATTATCTTCCAAGAAGCGGTGCAGTAGTGCTGGCGGGAAATAGTCTATTTTTCCGATATCTATTACTCGATCGATGTGTTCTGAACGAAGATCACCGAATATCGTCTGTAGGACACGTGCATAGCCCTCAATGACCGGAACGGCGCTCTTTGCTAAGGCCACCAGCGTCGGTCGAGGAATCTGCGCCCATTCAAGCGGCGTCGATGATACTGCGAGAGCGCTGCCGACGAAGGCCAGGAGCCCGGGGCGGGAGTCTAGCTCTCCTGCGAGGGCGCGAACCACCGCTTCGCGCCAACCCTCTTGTTCAGTGTCAAGAAAGACGTGGCGTTCCTTGCCCCAACTGTCGAGCAGATCCAAGATCGTAATGTCGCGAAGTAGATCCTCTGGAAATGCTGCCAATAGACGCGGATCGAGCCGTGCGTCCCCTTCCCGCCCATGCCCGTTTTCGAGCAGAAACGCCGCTTCAGTGGCATTGAGGGGGGTGCAGGGCGGGTAAAGGCTGACGACGAATGTTGTCATAGCTTGCAAATGGGCTCGGGCGGCACCAGCCGATCGCATTGCAAGCTCTAATAGCCAGTCGACCCAAACTGGCTTTGCGTCCGAATGAGTAAGCCTGAGTGACGTCCAGGGAGCACCTACCTGGCCAACATCGGGACCAAAGAACTCCCCATCCCTCCAACGCTCGATGTCGTTCTGAGTAACACCGTCTTCGCGCCAGCGAACCTCGGCCTGCCTCCAATCCGCTAGATCGCCGAAGCCGCCAGTGGCAACGTGTGCCGCGACCGCGTTAAGGTCACCCGAGAGGCGGCCTATCATGAGAGCGGTCGCAAGTGGCCAAGGTAGATACAATCTCATCGACAAAAGTGGCTTGTCCCACCCCCTTTCCTTGATCACGTTTAATAGCGAGCCAAGCTCAGCGGCGGACGGATTCCGGTGGAACGCGACGACCGCCCGAACGGCTTCCCAAGCTGGGGTGGCGGGGATGTCGGCGTAAACTTCCCTAAACTTTGGCCCAACTTCTATCGAAGCTAGTGGCAGCGAAAGTTCTGTAGGCTGGCTGATGATCAGGGAGGGCACGATGTCGTCCGCCCGCTGCGTTAAGATGCGAAGGCAGGGCGACTTGTTAACAATGCGGTTCCGCCGCTCGGATTTGTCCCTCTCGAGTCTGTCGAACTGCCTCGCGATCTCGTTAGGGGGAGCCTGTTCAAGAGTCGTTCTCAGAAAGGCGTCCAACGCGGTTTTATGAGGCGTCGCCTCTGCGAGGGCAATCAATATCGCCGAGCTTTCCTCATCCCTAGGGGTTTCGCGGGACAGCCAGTCGAGAGCCCAGTCACACCCATCGGCGGCCAGCCTCATTAAAAGTAGCCACGCCGCCAAGCGCGGCTTTTCTAAAGTGGAGGTGAAGTGGGGCCGGATGTTGCCAGTTGAGCGGGTAAAATCTGATGCGCAATGCTTTTTCAAAGTGCTCGGGAGTGCCTCCGGACCCCTCACTAAGATTTCAATGGCAAGCGCTACCAGAGTGCGCCGGTACCGTGGAGCATCGAAGGCTAGTCCGTCGTTTAATAATGACAGCGCAAGGCGCGATCCAGTGCGCAAATAGCGGTCAAGCTCATCACCCGCGTCGTTTAGCGCTCTGCATATCATTACAACCGTGTCGCGTAGATGCTGAGAGTCAGGGACCGCGAAGCACTTACTCGAGGCAATTTGAAATACGTGCAGCCAATGGCTTCGATTTGCGATTGTCTCCAGTCGCCGCTGCACGAGAGCCTCCGACCCGGCCATCAAGTGAGCTGCTGCCATGAACTCTTGGAGAGAGCGGACCTCAAAGCCAAACCTGCCCTCCTCACGTTGGACGAGCAGTACCAGCCGTTGGGTGGATGCGGCCAAGAGGTCGGACGTGATCCGATCAAGCTCCAACCCTTCGAACCCTTCCTCGGCCAACTGGTCGCGCACCAAATCGCGCAACTCGGCATCGACTAGGTAAGCTTCGGAATTGCCGCGGGTCTCTGCATCGACGTGCAGCAGGAAGCCAGCCCTATGATGCAGCGACACAATCTGCCTGCTCCACACCCTCATAGCTTCGCCGACGGGGCCCACCTTCCCTTGCTCGCGTTCGAGAACGACCGCGAAATATTTATCGAAAAGTGTCCAGCGGTCACTCGGAGCATCTCCTCGCTGGTCGATCAGGGCCAAGAGGATGGCGACCTGCAGCGGGCTCACCATAAGACGTGACGTCGTTGGACTGCGCGCAGCCTCCCGCATTCGCCCAACGACCCTCTCGCGCTGAACGTGATCCGAAAGCCGATTTTTTGCGAGCCTCAAGGCGTAGGCGACCGCCTGGTCTGGACCGAGCGGCATCATCTCGTATTTAACGTAAAGGGTTGGATCGAGGTCGTCGTTATAGCCTTGGGGTCTGGTTGTTACGACCATCTGTAGGTCTGCTGTATGCGCCTCGTCCCAGAACTCACCAATCGCATTCACGACCGCCGTCCGGTTCGCACTCGGTGGCACCTCATCTAGGCCGTCCAAAACGAAGGCGGTCGGCTGCTCCACGATCCAGCGGCGAATATCCTCGACGTTGATATCAGCGTCAGCAATACGTGCCACCTCACCCGCCAAATAACGCAGCAGCGTGAGACGGCCCTCTGCTGCTTCAGAAAGACGGTCAGCGAAACTCGGCAAATCGATTCTGAAGGGAATCCTCCGAGGAAGCGGTTGGTCGCCAACGATTGACGTGGCCGCCGCTAGCGTGCCGTTTACGATCCGACTTATGTCAGCCGGCAAACGGCCGGACCGGTCTGATCTCAATACGTTGGCGCGCATCATCTGGCCCATGAATTGCGACACTGTCGACTTGCCCTGGCCAGGGCCGCCAATTAGCAGGATTCTCTCGGGCCGCCCGGTGATTTCTCGCGCTTGCGCATCTACGCTCTCCCGGTCGAGCCGGTCGCGCGAACGATCGAGTAGCGCTGAGAGTAGAGGCAGGTCCGTAGTGGAAGGCGCGCTGTTCATAGGTTTGAACGGGAGGTCGGTGAAGACGTCCTCGATCATAGTTGCAGCCTCGCCGGAGTGACCCGCCTGCTGAAGCCTGACGGGCTGATGCGTTCTTAGTTCTCTTGCGAGATATCGGTAGAGCGCTTCTCCTACGGCGCGGTGGCGACTGCCAACCTCCTCCAAGAGGTCGGATATTACGTCGCTTGACGAGAGCCATGCTGCGTAGCTTCGTCGCAACCCATCGGCGCCAGCAAGGTAGGTCGCAAGTTGGTCGAGATGCCACACCCGCCAGCCTACGAGGCCGAGTCGCTTTCGGTATTTGGAGAAGACTGCGTCGACCTTGGCAATGCCTCCTTTTCCCCTAGCGGAACTGGGTTGAGGTGAGAGGCGAGCGTTGGAGACTAGGATGTAGTACCGAGGCTTCCTTAATCGGCTGCCCGGCGCCACGAATTTCTGTAATTCGACGTCGAGCTGAGCTGCCAACCAATTAGCGTCTTCGGCGGAGGTCTTTGGCACCTGCAGGAACTTGGCCTGCATGACGATGTAGCCGTTCCAAGGGTCGGCAGTTGTCGGGAAGTCGAGTGCTCCATCCAACACTGCCTCGCGACCACCGTCCGGCCCGTCGCCGAATACCATCAGGCCTGGCCCAAGTACATGCGCCGCAAGCGCCTGCGCGAACCGTTCGAATGATCGCGTTGAGAAAGTCCTGAAATCAAAATCCATCAACCGGTTTCCACTTGGTTCATTCAACATGCGAGGTCGCGGAACCCGGCAATGCTAGCAATGATTGTCCAATTGATTGTGTTTAAGTGAAAATGCATTCGTGGGGAATGGCAAGGAAATCAGCCTGACTGGCTCGCCCTTTGCCAGCACGCTAATTTCGAACGAACGTCCGCGTTCGAGATCGAACTGAGTGACACGATAGGAGCAGCATATGCACAAAACTGACCATCGTCGTCATAAACGTGTTCCGTGCCATATATATGATAATGTCCTTTATCGAATGTATGGGAGATAGTCATGCCGATTACGGCGCAAGACGTTAAAACGCTTCAAGAGTACGCCTCCGGCGTCATGGGGCGTGCGGATCATCACGCCGGTCAGGTGAAGGCTATAGCTTTGGCACTGCTTGGTGGGATCATCTGGCGTGCGGAGGCGGGATCGATCGAGATCAAACAGTACGATGGCAGTTTGGCCAACGTGCTTTGGTTCGAAGTCGGAAATTCGCGGTACGCCGTCGCGTACAACCACAAGACTGAGAAAATCGAAGTCAGGAACCGGACGCAGTCCGGACCGATGCTCCATGCTTTCGACAACCAGACACCAGTGGCCGATGTGGAAGCTATGTTTGCATCACTATGATGTTGGATGCGAATGACACTCTAACCGAAGCAGACGAGCCAAACTTGAACTCGATCCATTCGACGCTGCGCGAGCGCATCGTCGAGCACGTCTTCGTCGGCGCTGCCCTGCGCCGGCTTTGGCAGCGCGGCGTCACCGACGTCGAGGTGTTGCGCTCCGAGTTCGATGCCGGCGGCTACGATCTCGTAATGAGCCATGGCAAGGTGGTGCGGCACATCCAGTTCAAGACGACGTCCCTTGGAGGCAAGGCCGCCAACACCAAGCTCAGCCTCAAGCTCGCGGCGAAACCGAGCGGCTGCGTCCTCTGGATCATCGTAACGCCGGATCTGACGCTGCACTCATTCCTGTGGTTCGGAGGCGAGCCGGGCGAACCGCTGCCCGACTTGAACGAGTTCCGAACCGCCAAGCATACCAAGGGCAACGCCGAGGGCACGAAAACCGAACGGCCAAACCATCGCGTCGTGCCGCGCGGACGCTTCGAGGTGCTGGACTCGCTCGACGTCGTTCTGGAGCGTCTGTTCGGGCCGATTGCCTGATGGTGTCAACATGAATGAGCGAACCAACCCAAAAGCCCCTCTCGTCGCACCGGCGGCATATTCGAAGCGCGACGCGTTCCGAGCGATCGTGGAGGCTATCGCCGGAGCCAACCCGATCACCGGCGCGCTCGCGCGGATCTACCAGACCACCCATCCGTCGAAGGCTGCCCGACAACAGGCGGCTTGGTTCGACGCAGTCACCGCCCGAGTGAACGAGCACGCCAGACAGCTTGACCGGCAAGACGACATGCTGGCGCCAACGGTCATGCTCGACGGTCTGCCGGAGCAGTTGGTCACCTTCATGATCCGAGATTGCCCGAATGGGCTGGCAGACCGACGCTATGAGATCGAGGATCTTCAGGGAGAGCTGCTTGATACCGATCCGCGCGCCATCGAAGGCGCGGCATATGATCTTCAGGCGCTCGGCCTTGTGCGAGTTGAAACTCCCATCGGGGACTGGCGGGTCGTTCTCGTTCAGGCCGCCTACGCGGCTCTCGACCCGCTCGTAATAGGCTGGAGCCCAACGGCCGATGCGATCGACCTCGCACGCCTGATGCTCGCGAATGATACGGGCGATGCCGCCGAGCTGCATGCCGGGACGAATTGGCCCATGCGGCGCTTCAATCCGGCGTTCCAACTTCTGGTGCCTTTGTTTCCCGAAGGGCGCCAACGCGATTTCTGGCATCCCGAATACGAACTCGTCGGCGTCGCTGTTGCGGAAGAGGACAGGGCCAACTTGCGTCGCCTCCTGTCGGAAGCAGAGAAGTGGCAATGAGCCAGGTCGTTATCGCCGGCACGCTTCCCGCCTCTGCTCTCGTCGTATCCGCTGGCGAACGGGCTTCCATCCGCTTTCTCGAGTTCTTCGCTTCGCACATTCGCAATCCGAACACGCGGCGCGCCTACGGCGGGGCTGTGGCCGAGTTCCTCCTTTGGTGCGAGGCACATGGCGTCCCGTCGATATCGGCAGTGCAGCCGCTGCACGTCGCTGGCTACATCGAGGAATTGACGCGTGCGCGATCGGCGCCGACGGCCAAGCAGCGGCTTGCCGCGATCCGCATGCTGTTCGACTGGCTGGTGGTCGGCCAGATCGTGCCGATGAATCCGGCCGCGTCCGTGCGTGGCCCCTCGCACAGCGTGAAGCGCGGCAGGACACCGGTGCTCGACCCGCAGGAAGCCCGCCAGATCCTCGACGCGATCGACGTCTCGACGCCGGCGGGGCTGCGCGATCGCGCGCTCATCGGGTTGATGGTCTATTCTTTCGCCAGGATCGGCGCAGCGCTCGCCATGAAGGTCGATGACGTCTTCGTGCAGAACCGACGCCTCTGGGTACGACTGCATGAAAAAGGCGGCAAGCGGCACGAGATGCCCTGCCATCATAACCTCGAAGTCTACCTCCACGCCTATCTCAACGGAACCGGCGTCGCCGAGGACCGGAGGGGGCCCCTATTTCGCACCATCGGACGCGGGACGCGCAATCTGACCCGTACCCCTCTGCCCCAAGCCAACGCTTTCATGATGATCCGGCGCCGGGCGCTTGCGGCTGGCATCCACACCGCGATCGGCAACCACACGTTCCGCGCCACGGGCATCACGACCTACCTCAAGAACGGCGGTACGTTGGAGAAGGCCGCTGCTATGGCGAACCATTCCTCAACCCGCACCACTCAGCTCTACGACCGTCGAGCCGACGCGATTACGCTCGACGAGGTCGAGCGTGTGCTGATCTGAGTTAGGTGTTCAGTCCCGGAGTGTGATGGCGTAGCGTTGACGCCATGGCAGAGGAACGCGCTATGGGCCAATTTCTCCACGGGAGCGCCAAGACCACGCACGCCGTTCGAGCAGAGCTACAGCGATCGAAGGCTTCGGTCGCGGAACTCGCAAGGCGGTACGGGGTCAACGAGAAGACCGTGAGGAAATGGCGGTCTCGACCCACCGTCGAGGATGCGGCCATGGGTCCGAAGGAGCGCAGAAGCACCGTGCTGTCGGCGCTGGAGGAGGCTGCGATCGCCTCCTTGCGCATCCAGGCGCGCTTGCCGCTCGACGACGTCTTTCTCGCCTTGAAGGACGTCATCCCCCACCTGTCCCGCTCGAGCCTGCATCGCTGCCTGCAACGCCATGGCATCTCTCGACTGCCAAAGGCCGACCAGAAAAAGCCCAAGCGCTTCAAGGCGTATGAGATCGGGTATTTCCACATCGATATCGCGGAACTGCGCTACGAAGGCGGGAAGGCCTTTCTCTTCCTGGCCGTGGACCGGACATCGAAGATTGTGTTCGCAAGGATCTACCGCAAAGCGACGAAGCTTGTGGCAACGGGCTTCCTCAAGGCGCTGGTGAAGACCGTGCCTTACCGGGTCCACACGGTGCTCACCGACAACGGCAGCCAGTTCGTCCAGCACGACAAACGCAGCGAGAGCGGCTTCGTCGCTCATATCTTCGGCGCCGTCTGTGCCGCCAACGGCATCGAACACCGCCAGACGAAGCCCTACCATCCCTGGACCAATGGTCAGGCCGAGCGGATGGTACGGACCATCAAGGACGCCACCGTCAAATCCTTCCACTACGCCTCGATCACCGATCTGCGTCGTCACGTCCGAGACTGGCTCTTGGCTTACAACTACGCCAAGCAGCTCAAGGCGCTACGGTTCAAGACCCCGTTCGAAGCCATCCGGCAGATCAGTGAGACAACTCCGCAGCTCTTTGTTCGTATGCCGCGCCATGACATGCTGGGACCAAACACCTAGTGCGCTGTGCCTCGATCCGACTGCGACCGTTCTGCGAAAGATACACTGGGGCACCTTCCTGTAGTTTCCATCCTTCGGGAGCGCATACGTCCTTCTCGCTCGTGATCGCGTCGCGGCAGTTGGTCGTGCTGGCTTCGATCTGGACCGTTTGACTGTTCGGGGACTGTGGCTGGGCCTGCGCAACGATGCTGTGGAGGAGAGTTCCAGCTAGAACGAAGGCAAGCACCCATGTCGGTAATTTCATCGTTGGGTGATCTCCAGGGAGAATGGTTGGAGCGTGTTCGCATTGGAACTTGGGGTAGGCGTGGCATGGGCATTGGCCGAGTCAGGTAGCGTCACCGAGGCCGGAGCCAGGGACGCGTCGGGCGCTCTCTGTCGTGCCGAGTCCCAGATGGAGAAAAGGGGTGGAGTCGCGAATATGCACGCAACTGCCACCAGCAGCACGAAGCCCGCGATGGATTTCCGGTCAATCCGTTCGAACCCGCCGAGGACCACGTAGCCGCAAACCGCTATGATACCGACGAGACCGTAGCCGTAGAAGATCGGAATCTTCGCAAAATCAGCCGGTAGCGTGTTGGCAGGTATCGAAAGGAGGAACGTGACGGCCCCTATAACCGTGAGGCCGTTCCTACCGATTAAGGCAGCAAGATCCCCGTTTGAAGTTGGAGGCGATATGTTTTCTGGTTTTGTGGCAGAGGCCGTGCCATCGGCATGCGTCGTGATTTCTGTCGGCTTCGTCATAACAAATCGTGCCGTGTCAAGTTAGGCAATAGCGATGTGGAGTCAGGCTTCGTCGTTTGACAATTTTTTCTTGTGGTTCTCCTCGCAATACAGCGACGATATCGTCGCGTACGCGGGGAAATATTCTATAATACTGATGGCTTTGCAGGTCGTCAGCGCTGGAGAGAACGTCGGTCACATCAATGCTCGTCACCTTATCGCTGATTATGGACATGTTTTCCGGACCGTCCATTCCCAATCGAGGGCCATTAAATTTTGTGACGCGACTGAGAGTGGAGAGGATCCAATCCGAGGGCGTGTGATAGACTGAGACGCGGCGCGCGATCCGTGGCAGGTAGCGCAGTTCGTTTGCGTCTTCGAAAGAATCTTCGTCTTCATCGCCAGCGGCGAGCACGACTTCGCCGAACGTGCGGCGCAATCGGTTCGGGTCGGCGCTCGCGGTCGGAATGCCCGTCAGGTTGCGGGTGCCCGCGTCGAAAATGAGTTGATCGCTCATAGGGTCGGCCAAGCCCGCTGGAGGCCTCGGCGCCTGCCGCATGAGAGCCTGAACCGCCTGGCGCAGCACGAACACACCCATGCTGTGAGCGATCAGATGCAAGGGTTGCCGGCACGTCGCACTTGGATCCAGGCCATCGATGAAGTCGTAGAGGATCTGCAACGTCCGTGCGATCGCGACGCCTGAGGCTCGCGCCGTGTAGCGGTCATGCGCATAGTCGGCATAAGGCAAAGGGGTCGGCAGGTTGCGCCCGATCGAAGGCCAACTGAATACGAAGATGTTCGCTTCAATCCCGTAAAATACGCTGATCCAAGCCGCGCGCTCAAGCGCATCACGGAAGCTGTTCGAAAAGCCGTGCAGCAGCACCAATGTCGGCCGCTCATTTCCCTTCATGTCAGCGCGCAACTGCTCGAAAATATCCCGGCTGCCGCGCTTCTGGTCCGCGCCATAAAGCTTTTCCGGCGAGACCCAAAGCGTCTCCATATTGACTTGCGCGCCATCGCCCTCGATCGTTGCCACCGCGCTGCCGAACCGGACTGCCGTTCCGTCGATCGGGCCGAGATCGGGACCGAAGTCGATGATACGGTCACTGCCCTTCTCCGCAATCGGCATGCGGTTCGTTGCAAAAAAGACGGTTACGGTTTGCGGCTTTGCCACCCGTGCAATCCGGTTCTTCGCCATGCCAGCCTCACTTCATCAGAGCGGCAATATCTTCGGAAAGGGCAACTGGAGAACCGACGAACTCTTCGACCTCGAAATGCATAGGGTCGTTGAACTCCTTGCCCCATTTAAACCCGTGCGCCTCAAAGACCGGGGCCACAGGTGAGACCGAACCGCCGAGGGAGCCGTCGTTGGCGTTCAGATCGATGGCGAGGCCGAAGGAATGATTGGATGGCAGCCGGCTAAGAACGCCACTAGTTGGCTTGCGAAGGCGGGCATAGAACGCTCCGGAACAAGTTCGAATGAATCTCATCATGCCCAATCGCTCGATGTCGGCGAAAGCCATCTGAAGCTGGGCATGGCCTTTGCGATGGAAGCGTAGCTTGCCTCGATTGGAGCCCGGTACGTCGTGCAGTTGCGGAATAAGAACCGATGTTACTTCAATGTCCGGATCGAAGCCGGACGTGAAGCGGATCGGATCGCCCCGTACCCAAAAACGATGCTCGGTCTCGAACGTCACCTTACCAAGCAAGGGGTGCGTGTATGATCCTGTGGGCATGCCGGAGCTCCTACCCGATACCAACCCTTTTCAATGAGCTTACTGCATTCCCTTTGGTAAACAAAGAGAAATTTCGACCTCAAGTTGACTGAAGCCTGTTGGCGTTTGCTTCAAGAAGAGCGGCGACGAGGCAGAGTACGCTGAGGAAGTTTGTGGTGGTCTTCTCGTATCGGGTGGCCACAGTGCGTCACTCCTTGAGCCGGGCCCACAAACTAGAGTTGATCTGATTTGGTGGACGCCTTTTCACTGAGAAGGAGGTGTTCCGATGCCGATGACGCGTCCACCATATTCGGTCGAGTTTCGACGACAGATTGTCGATCTCGTTCATGCCGGTCGCACGCCGGAGGAGTTGTCACGAGAGTTCGCGCCGAGCGCGCAGACGATTGCGAACTTTCGTTCGCCAGGCCGAGCGTGATGCCGGCAAACGACGCGACGGTCCCACCAGCGTCGAGCGCGAGGAACTGGTTCGGCTTCGTCGTGAGGTCCGCTAACTGCGCCAGGCGCGTGACATCCTGGCAAAGGCGGCGGCTTGGGTATCGCGTGGGAAAGCCGAGCGACCCCGAGCGGGTCTACCGGTTCATAAGCGCGCATCAGGCCCGGTTTCCCGTCCGCGTCATGACGCGCGTCCTGAGGGTCTCCGCTTCGCGCTTCTATGCCTGGTGCAACACGCCGGCTTCGGCTCGGGCGACGGCCGACGCCGATCTCGTGCGCCGGATCCGCAACATTCATGCAGGCTTGCGTGGCACCTATGGTGCGCCTCGCGTCCATGCTGAACTGAGATCCGAAAGCATCCTCGTCGGCCGCAAGCGCGTCGCTCACCTGATGCGTGCGGCATCGCTGGCCGGAGCCAGCCACCGCCGGCGCGAGATCGTCACAACGCGAAGCCTTCCCGATGAAGACCGCGGTGGAGACGATCTTCGTCGGCCGCGATCGCGCCTACAACGAGCGCTTCCTCCAGATGTGCGGGCACTACCTCGTCGATCCGGTCGCCTGCACGCCGGCATCGGGCTGGGAGAAGGGTTAGGTCGGAAACCAGGTCGGGCTGGTGCGCGAGCGCTTCTTCACGCCCCGCCTTCGGGTGAAGAGCTATGAGGAGCTGGACGCCTGGCTGCTCGACAGGACGGTCGCCTTCGCCAAGGCGCACCGCCATCCCGAACTGCGAGACAGGACGGTGTGGGAGGCGTTCGAAGCCGAGCGACCGAGCCTTGTTCCCTATCGGGGTCGCTTTGACGGCTTCCATGCCTTGCCCGTCTCGGTGTCAAAGATCTGCCTCGTGCGCTGCGACAACAACCGCTACTCGGTCATGGCGAGCGCCGTCGGGCGTCCGACGGAGAACCTCGTCCACCAACTGGCGCCCGCGAGCAGGCCTCAGAGCTTTTTTGAAAGCACGTCCTGCAGCATCGTCTTGTCCAGCGACAGGTCCGCGACAAGCCGCTTCAGCTTCGCGTTCTCCTCCTCGATCTGGCGCAGCTTCCTCACCTCGGACGGCATCATCCCGCCGTACCGCTTGCGTCAGTTGTAGAATGTCGCCTCCGAGATCCCAGCCTTCCGGCAGACCTCAGCGACAGCCGTTCCCTCGTCGGTCTGCTTCAGGACGAACGCGATCTGCGCCTCGGTGAACTTCGACTTCTTCAAGGAATTCTCCTCGTCCTGGCTCCGGGATCATAAGTGGAAAATTCCAGCTCAAAACGGTTCAATTTTCCGGAAGCACGTCACGGCTTCAACTGAAAGGGCTTCAATTCCCAAGCAGCTTTTCAAGGTACAGCGGTGATTGATTGCTTAACATGATACAGTGGTGAAAACGAAATGCTAAACTGCGGGAACGCGGCGCTTACGGCGAACGCGTCCGGGGCGAGCTGGTGTTCCAGCAAGTTCTCTGACTAAGCCCTTTTGCTCAAACTCAGAGATTATTGCTTTCATGTCGTCTTCCGCGAGATGTTTCCTTTCCTCATAGTTCCGTCTGGTTAGACCCAACTCTTTTACACGTTGTCTCAGGAATTCTTCGCTAATTCTTCCCTCTGACCACTCCTCAAGTACAAAAACGAGTTCGGAGAACTCCAATTCTCCCGGCTCTGGACCACATCGAGCCATAAATTCGAAGTCTCTGCGAGGAATTAACCCAAATGCCGACAGCACTACCAGATTAAAAACATAAAATGCATACCCAAAAAATCCAAGTCCAAGTCCTAAAAAATAGAATGACTGTAGATTGGCTCCAGAGGAAAATTGAGCTAGATTGTCTATAAATTTGATCACGGGACCGCCAAGTACTGCCCCTATTGTAGCCGCTAGTACAGCAGGATCTGCTATTTTGAAGCGCCGCATGAAATAGTAGACCATCCAGCCAACGGCAGCGCCAAGCAGCATAGGTCCTATTCTATCTGCGTCCATAGATGTCCTCCATCTCCGGCTATATTGCTTAGGATGATGGCATATGGACGGTGGTTACGACAGGGGATAAATGGGCGAAAATATCGGCGTATTTACACTCAGGCTAAGTGGCTGATCCAGACCCGCCTTTCTAGTGTGAATGTCATTCTATTAAATGTTCACCAAACGGCCGTTTGATGATCAAACTCCGCGCGAATGCTCGCACCGATTCCAATCGGCGAGAAAACCCGTTCCATCTGCAGTATGCGATAAAGCTATGCCGCCGTGTGTCTTCGAGCAGATGCCGTGCGCAGCGTCTCGTCCGATCTGCCGATCTTCGCGGCAATCGAACGGATGGCTTCATACTGCAGGGTGTAATCCTTTTGGTGGTCAAAAACTATCCGGACAGCCCGCTCGCGGACCTCATGTGAGTAGGGTGGGTTCTCTTCGTCATGGCTCCATCCTCTTAAGAATTGGAGCCCCCGGGAAACTCGGCGCGGTTCAGATCGGCTTGTCGCTACCGTACGACTTCGACTTTCAGCCCCTCGACAACGACTTTCCCCCAGGCCTTGTCTGTGGTCAAAACAGGTATACCCAGCTTGATCGCCAACGCCATGCAAGACCGATCGCCTAGGCCGCTACCGTATTGCGTGGTGGCCTCGACAAGCGTGGCGGCAGCGAAGGCTGCATCGCGATCATGATCGTGAACTTCTAGGCGTAAGTCGTCGACGATCTCCTCAATGACAGACAGGTGCAAACCTCGCTTTAGAAGTCCTTTGACCAGCTCCTGCAAATTGACTGCCGACATGGCTGCCTGACCCACCCATGATGCCACCTTGTCAGCGCCAGGCTCGTTACGAAGGAGAGCAATCAAGGCTGAAGTGTCAAAGACAATGCGGGCACTCATGCCGGCTTGCCTTCATCCTCTCGGCGCTCCTCAAGAAAGGCCTCTGATCCGGCATCATTGCTAGCATGCTCGCGGTATAGGCTCTGAAGGCGCGAGACCACATGCTTGATAGGAGAAAGGCGAACTTCATCACCTTCCACGGTGATGATCACCCGAGCCTCGCCGGACAGTCCCATGGCTTTCCGCACCGATAACGGCAGTACCATACGCCCGTTAGCACCAACACGAACGTCGGTGACATGCTGCGTTGCAGACAACATCGTCTCCTTATCAATCCCATTTCATGCCATAATGGCATTGTTGACATAACGGAGGCAATGCCAAAACTCCGCTGCCATCAAATGCTATGCGATGAATAGGAGTTCGAAAGGGGCAATGCAGCCTGTTGTCACATGAGGTTGCTGATCATGACCACAACCGATCGTTTTAGGTCATCCAGCAGCAGGGTGGTGCTAAATCTAGCTGTCGCGCTTATCGGACATGCCCTATAAGATCGGCGCGTTTTAGGTCGGTTTCGAGCCCGAATGTCCCGAACTTTCGCCTATGTCCGCGTCTCCACCCACGGCCAGACGACCGAAAACCAAATCGGCGAGATCCGCGCCGCCGGTTTCGATGTCAACGCCCGGCGCGTCGTCTCCGAAACCGTATCGGGTTCGCTCGCCGCGAAGGAGCGCGAAGGGTTCACCCGGCTGCTCGACCGAATGGAGGAGGGCGACGTCCTTGTCGTCACCAAGATGGATCGGCTTGGCCGCAACGCGATGGACGTGCGCGCGACAGTCGACCTTCTCGCCGGCATGGGCGTCAAGGTTCATTGTCTGGCGCTCGGCGGCGTCGATCTGACGAGCTCGACGGGGCGAATGACGATGAGCGTCATCAACGCCGTCGCCGAGTTCGAACGCGATCTCCTGATCGAGCGGACGCATGCCGGTCTGATGCGGGCGAAGGATCAGGGCAGGGTGCTCGGCCGCCCGCGGAGCCTGACGGATGCGCAGAAGCAGGCGGTCCGCGAGAAGCTAGGGGAGGGGGCTTCGGTCTCGAAGCTCGCACGCGATCTTGGTGTCAGCCGGCAGACCATTCAGAGGGCACGTGACGAAGGAAAGAGAGAGGTCGAAACGGAGCAGAAAGGGGAGGGCTGACCGAACGTTTGTTTACGTTCTCTCGACCAATTCCGCTCGGCAGCTTAGCGCCCATCTTAGCCGTTCGGAGTGATCCTTCGCGATCCTGAAACCAGCCGGTCGTGAACGAAGCTCCTACCGGCGGTCGAAACGACTGGCATTGGGACTTGGCTGCCGTTCGCCTGCGCCGTGTCGAACGGCGGCTCTTGTCAAAAGCCGACGTTCAATTTTTGCCCGACAAGCCCCTCAAAACGTCAGAAGCTGGCCAGACTTCCGACTGTCGGCTTCTGGCGCTGAACTGGCAAAAGCTGCCATGCGAATCCGGCAGTCGAACGTTAATCGAGCGAACGGGTCCGGCTGCGGTCAAACCACTTCTTGGCCCGATAAAAGAGGAAGCGGCCAGACAATTAGTCAAAGGCGGGTCTGTGAAGCCAGCGGGTGTCGGTGGCACAGGCGGCAGCACAAGGCCTGGCTAGCGAGCCGCACTTTCGTTCCACGGCCGAGGAGCGGATTGACCCGCAGCTCTTCCTCGCCTGGATGGAGGCGCGGCCGCGAGCGATCGTCCCGCCAGCGGTGACGGTGGCCGCCGGTCTGAGGAGGGTCACCGGTTCGCGCGCCTCGTATACCGTGCGTCCGATCGTTCGCGATGGAACCGTGACCTGGCTCGACCCCGCGGGCTTCGCGGTTGGGACCCGGCAGACGATCTCAGGCGCCGGTGCCGCGCGGCCGTCGGGGCACGACTATGTCATCGCGAACGACCAGTTCGGAGTGCGGGTAACGCGAACGTTTTGAGTTCCTCGCCGCATGGTTCATCCGAACCGCTTTTTCAGATCGGTTGCGCTCGATTCCAACGCCGCAAGGAGCGCGGTCATCATCGTTTCGTAGTCGCGCGGATTGCCGACCCCGAGCTTCGCGGCGACGTCGAGCAGATTCTTGTCGCCCATCGCATGGTCGGCCCAGAGCCGCAGGTCGTATAGATAGAAGAATGGCGCAATCGCGTTTGCGGTATCGCCGAGAAAGTACTTGTAGACCAACCCGAGCAGCTTGTTGCCCTTCGTGTCGGGCGGCACCGTGATCGACGTCGACGCGAGGAAGGCCCGCACCGACTTATTGTCCACATCCTCGTTGATGGTCTCGTTGAGCTCGCTGACGTAACGGACGAAGTCGTCCTCGCGGTTGATGATGAGCGACCGGTAGCGCCGGACGTCCTCGAGCCGTTGGTCGAGGTCGCGGCTGCGGTAGAGCGTGGATCCGTGCTTCGCGGCGAAGGCGTCGTTCCATCTGGCCAGGGAGTTGAGCGCGCGCACTCCTACTGGTGGCTCGGTGAAAACTACATTGATCTGCGCATCGTAGAACTCGGACCGTATGTCGTGATCCGACGGGACGTTGGACCCCGCCCAGTGGTGCTGCTCGACGATGGGAAGGTCCTCGAGGTCGCCTAGCCACGTGATGACCGAGCGTTTCGCGTTGAGCCCGAAGGATATCTGCCAGTCGACGCCGAAGACGGTTCCGTAGGTTTCGCTGGCGAAGTCCACCGCTATGCGCGGGTCAAAGAGGTATTTCACCAGAACGTGCCGGTCGAAGTAGACGGGACGCAGGAACGGCGACATGCCCTCCGCCGGGTCGAAGTTGAATGTTGGACCGGCAATCGACGCCATCATGCTCTCCGTTTTCTCTTTCGTTCAGCCCGCCCCGAACATGACAGTCACCCCTGCACCCGGGAGGGCGCCGCCTGCGCTTCTGACACGCCTCACGCCGCTTCCGCCGTGGCTCCCCGGAGCCGAGCCACGGCGTCGCCGACCGTCTCGACGAACGGGGCCAGCATCTCGCCCATCACGTCGACAAGACGCGGAAGGCAGGTGATGCGCCGTTCGTCGAGATGGGCGAGGGCCATCTCCCGCGCCCTGCCGCCCGCCCAGTCGACGGTTCCCGCCTGAGTTGAGAAGTGCGTCTTGGACATGATATCCTCAATGCGGAGCCAGGGGTCCATCCGCTCGGTCCCGTCATTCGCCGACCGCCACATCGGCATGTAGTCGCGCGAGAAGGTGACGACCGCCCCGTCGGCCAGTGTCCAGAACCCGTAGGGCAGCCATAGCCGGCTCGGGACGAAGTCGGCCAACGCCTGCCGGGGTGTCTTGACCTCGAAGTCGGCGCGCATGCCGACGCCGCCATCGAGCATCACGTAGGTCGGACGGCCCTGACGAAGCAGATAGCCGGGCTGGTTCTCGCCCGGCGACCGCACGCGCACGACGGTGCCGGGACGCCCACGTCCGCCTGCGCCGAACAGGCGCTCGCGCCATGCTCGGGCCTGGATCGAGAGCGATCGCTCCAGCGTCATGCCGGTCAGCACCCGCGACTTGGTCAGGGCGTATTGGACGGCGCCGGTTCCGATGCCGAGCGCGTCGGAGACGGCGATGACGCAGGCGATCGCAGCCTGGTCATCGACCTGCCCGTTCGCTTCCATCGGCGCGCTGGCGAGGTCGTGCCAGTCGCGGTGACCCGTCGCCTTGGCGATTGCGTCTTGCGCCTCGTTCAACCTTATCCCGCTGACCGACCGCACGATGAGCTTGGCTGCGGCCTTAGGCCGCCCGGTGCCGTTGAGGGTATCCGCATCGAACCACTCCGCGGTGCTTGTCGAGGCGTGTCCACTGGGCCCGCGCGCACCCTGGAAGGTCCGTCGGTGGCGATGATCTCCTGCCCTCGGGCTTCGCCAACGTGGACGGCATGGCCGGATCAGCCGCGGGCAGGATGGCATCGGCACCGTCGGCGTGCAAGCGCCGATGCCATCCTGCGACGCCCGGGACGACGGTCAGGCACTCCAGCTGCGGAGTGATCGGATCGCCCGATCGGCCTGACCCATGACCTCGTCGAGCGGCGGGCAGTCCGGATAGTGGCGCGCGAGGATCGTCTTCACGCGCTCGAGCCGCGCGACCATGACGCCGCGATCCGCCGTCGGCACGAGGCCGTCTCCCTTTTTATGGTAGTAAAGGTTCGAGAAGGTCTCGTGGTCGAGCTCGATCGTGTCGTATTCGCGCATGACCCATTCGTCGAGGTCGCTTCGGATGCGGTCTGCGCGGTTCCGCGCGCCGTCGCGCTTGCGGGCATCGGCGATCACCGACTGGAGCAGCGCGCCGACTTCCTGGTGCGCCTCGATCGGCATCCGCGCATCGGGTCGCAGTCGCCGCCCCACGAAGGTCATGTTGTATGGGACTGACGCCCGCTTTCGCGCTGGGCGCCGCTTCTTTGGCTGGGCAACACGCTTCGCATCCTCGGCGGCGCGCGTCCCCGGCGTATCCACCGCAGCGTAGTATTCACCCGACGTCCCGGTCCAACGTGCCGTGGTCACCGGACGCGGCGCCTTGTCCAGCGCCGCCGCCAGATCCGCGATGCTCGGCCCCTTCGCCCGGTCGGCCATCAGGAAGATCGAGCAACCGTGGTCCGGCCAGTAGATGCCGCCCCACCGCGGCTTCACGATCTGCCAGCCGTGACGCTCGGCCCACGCGACGCGCTCGGCGCTGACGGGCTCATCGTGGTCCACGTAGGGTTCGTCGGTGCGGATGTGCCGGCGGTTCGCCGGATCCCACCAGACGGCACTGTGGTCCTGTCCGGGGACGCGGTGGTTGATGCGGCCGTTCGGATATGTTCGTCTCGAATCAGTCGGCTTCAGGCCCGTCGCCTCGATGAACTGCAGCGTGCGGGCTACCTCGCAGATGCGCCGACGCGCGAGTTCGGCGTCCTCCGACATCGACATGAGCACAAGGTGGTCGGGCGCCTCCGCCCGCACGTTGCCCAGGTATCGGTCGCACCGCGCCTGGGCGGGTGTCAGCAATTCCGCGTAGGTCGCGCCGAGCCCGATCCTGAGCGTTTCCTGTCCCCTCGCCTTGGTTCCGCGGTCGAACCATCGCGCCGTGATCCACAGATCGTGGCGCGGGCGGTCCGCGATCGCGCGGTTCGCGTGCGCAAAGTTCGCGAAGCCGGCAGCGACAGCGGCCCGATCCAACGCCTCGGCGTGCTTGATACCCTGCTCGCGCTTGATGTTCTTGGCGAGGCTTTTGATGCCGTCGATCGTTGACGGCCGAACGGTGTTGTCCGACATGCCATTCTCCAGCTCGTGTCGAAGCGTCGCCCGCCAACCGCCCCTCGAGCCCGAGAGACAAGTCCAATCAGAATCATCGGCAGTGCTGCTTGCAGCTTCGCTCCTGGCGGGCGGCTGGCTCCTACCTGAGAGCGCCACTGCATCTTACAGGAAAGGGCATGCCAGGGAAGTGCGTACGGCGGCGCCTTCGACACTTTGCCAAGGTTTCGAACTCAGTGGCACGGCCGGTGATGGCTCGGTGATATCTGGCTGGGGTGGCCTGATGTGGCGTCCGCGTGGAATCCCATCGACATGGGAGAAGCGGTATGATTGCGATCGAAAACATGGACGTCGGCGAGAACATCAGGGCGCTTCGCGCATCCCGGGCGATGACACAGGAGGATCTGGCCGCGTCGGCGGGTGTCGGCATCGCGACCGTGCAGCGTGCCGAGGCGGGGCGCACGATCGCTGCGGCGTCGCTCGCTTCGCTGGCGGCTGCTCTCGGCGTGCCCGCGTCTGAGCTCGGCTCGGCAGGATCGGTAGCTGATCAGCCGCACGTGCCGCTCGACCGGATGACGACTGGCCGAGGGCTGGTCGGCCTGCTCCGCCGGGGTCGTAACATCGACTTCGGGTTCTGCGAACTGGACAGCATCGACGACGCCCGCTCTATCCAGTTGTTCCAGGAGCATTGCGAGGCGGTCGCTGCCATCGAGGGCGCGTTGCGCCCCGTCGACCAGGTCATGCAGGAACTCGAGGCGAAAAGGCTGCTCGACGGCCTCGTTGAACGAGGCTTCGTTGTCGGCGGCGCCAGCTTCGAAGTCCAATGCTACGACGTCGACGATGACGGTGGTGGCGGCTTAGCGATCCTGATGGCGCAATGGACCGAGACCAGGATCGCGCTGCGCGTCGGCCGGGACGCGGCTGGCATCTCTCGCGCATTCGTGATGGATGGCCTCGGCGAATACGAGACGCCACGCGATGGTGTGATTTTCCCGGTGCGAGCCGGGGACGCCGCGGCGCCGACCGACGGAGGGGATTGAGGCGGCATGTTCAACGTGATGGTCACGGCCAACGATAACGCTTGGGAGGAAGGCGCCTATATCTGGGACCGTAGCCGGGTGCTCGAGCACACCGCCGAGGACATCCGGGCGCCGCTGCTTGCGCTTACGCCCGCGGTGCTAGAGGAATTGGCGAAGCTCCCGACGCTGTTCATGTATGAACAATCGGCTGACGGCGTCCCGCGCATCGGGCACATCCGCCGCATCCAGCAGCGCGGCAGCGACATCCGTGTCATCTTCGAGTTCGACAATTCCATCCCCCCGTTGACGGACGAGGCGATCCAGGAAGTCCGCTGGGACCTGCAACTAACGGATTTCGAGTTCAGTCGGACCCATTGGGCGGTGAAGGACGGCGACCTGTTCGTCATCCTGCGCGAGCACGGCCTGATCGGCGCGGTCGCCCCCGAGGCTCCCGAGGTGGAACCCGAGCCCGTCGCTCCCGCGGTCGAGGTCAGGCCGGCCAAGGTGTCCCTCGTCCATGGTCGGGACGAGGCGGCAAAGCACGCGGTCGCGCGGTTCCTCGAGCGCCGGGTAGCCGTCGACGTGATCATACTCTCGGAACGGCCGAACCGCGGTCGTTCGATCCTCACCAAGTTCCGCGAGGAGGCCGACGGGGCGGCGTTCGCCGTCGTCCTTCTCACCGGTGACGACCTCGGCCATCTCCGGCCCGAGCTCGTCCCCGCCGGCGAGGCCGCACCGGTCGCGGTCCGTCGCCCGCGCCAGAATGTGCTCTTCGAGATGGGCTTCTTCATCGGACAGCTCGGCGTGGAGAGGGTGTGTGCGCTCGTCTCGCCGGGCGTCGAGTGCCCGTCCGACTACGACGGCGTCGTCTACGTCCCGCTGGATAATCAGGATGGGTGGCAACGGCGGCTCGTGACCGAGCTGCACGCCGCCGACGTTCCTGTGTCCGCGACTTGGTGGCAGGCCTAAAATGGCCACGCGGGACGAGCTCTACGCGAAGTTCGGCGTCACCGCCGAAGCGGCGCAGCTCTTCGAAACCGCACTCGGCACGCTGATCCTCTGCGTGCGCGGGCTAGAGGAGGGCTGGCACGCCGAGCCTGACGGCGAGGCGGCGAGGCGGCTGTTGCTCGACATCGACCGCAAGACGCTTGGCGGGCTGCTGGCCAACTTGCGCGAATCCTTCCTGTTCGATGATGATCTCACCGACCTTTTCGCCACGGCGCTGAACTGCCGGAACCGCGTTAACCACGGCTTCTTCGAACGGCACAACTACGCGATCGCGACCGCGGAGGGCCGGGACGCGATGGTCGCGGACCTAGAGCAATCGCATCAGCGTCTGTTCGACGCGTGGCAGATGGCGAGCCGCATCACGACGGCTTTCAACGAGGCTTTCCTCGCGGCGCGCGAGCAGGCGACCGGCATCCGGATCCCCGAACCGACGGACCTGCCGAAGCGGCCGGTGATGCGAGGCGCTTGAAAGGGCGGCGAACTGGGACCTTCCGCTAGCGTAGGATCTGCTGGAGCAGGCTGTCGGGTTTCCTCCACCCGAACAGCGTCTTCTTGCCTTCGGTGTTGGCCTTCTCGGCCGCCTTCGCCATTCGTTCGCCGACCTCGCCGCCCATGAGCCTCAGGTCCGGGGTGACGCGCCGTGCGGTCTCCATCAGCTGCCGCCTATCGGCCGCCGCGATCGCGAGCTCGAGGTAGCGCCAGCGCTCGTGCGGATGGGTGGCCGCGACCGCATAGTCGAACCAGTGGTCGGAATGTCGCGACCTTGCATAGCGGGTGCGTCCCGCGCGGGCCGCATCCCCGAGGAAGCCGCGCTTCCAGTCGCGATCGAGCACGCCATCGGAATGCGGGTTGGCGGGGCGCATCGACGCCGCGGTTATTCCCAATGCCTGATCGGCCGGCGTGGCGGAGGCGAGCCGCCCGTCGATGTGGTCATCCAGCCATACACCAGCGCCCGCGGCCTCCGCCGCGAGCACCACGGTCTCGAGCTGGCCATCGTCGGACGCCTGCTCCAGCATTTTGCCTCTCAACGCGTCGATCTCTTCTGACGACACCGCGCTGAACAGCGACGTGAAACGTATCGGATGCTTGGCCGGGCCCATCGTCACCGTCACATGCGGGTCGATGCGCCAGAGATGGGCGAAGGTCCTCGCAGAGAGGTTGGCGTCGATCTCGGCGTAGTGTTGTGCGAGGGCTAAACCGACGTTCTGCAGATTGCGCAATGCACGGTCGTCGGTGGTCGCCAGGATGCCGCGAAGCCATCCGGCGTATCTGTCCGATTGCGATCGCGCGAGCGCGTCGAGCCCGATCGCGAACGGCCGGCGGGCGACAACGAGGGCACCGGCGCTCGCCAGGCTATCAAGGAAGCGCTCGAGCTGCTGGCCGAGGAGCCGGCGCCGGTTCGCGAAGCGTGCGCCTGTCGTGTCCGACATCGCCGCGTTCAGGCCCTCGAACGGGTCGTCGAACTGCTCTCCCCGATCCTCTAGGCTGATGCGCGCCGCAGTCTCCGGCTCATCGACCTCGAGTGTCAGGATCGCGTCGGTCGGCGGTGCGATGTCGATCTCGCCCGTGAGCATCTCGACGGTAGCTTCGATCGTGTCCGCCAGGCGGTCGAGTGCCGCGGGCATGCGCGACGCGACCCAATCCAGGTGCTCCACGGGAATGTCCTCGACGAGATCCACGCGGCCGCGTCGCGCGATCGCGACCGAGATCGCGGCGGAGACGGTCCCCGCCCGCCATGTGCGATCGACGTCGGCGGGACGCGGGAGCGCGAGCACGGCGTCGTCGATGTCGGGATCGTCGTGCGCTCTGGCGAACTCGGCCGCCGCCGCGACCACCTCGGTCTCGGCACTGCCAAGGCAGCGGATGACGAGATCCCGCAGGGCCGGCGTGACCTGCACGGCGCCGTCGGAGAGGAAGATCAGGGTCCGTTCGAGGATGTTGGGATCGCCGTCGATGACAGCGGCCAGCCGGTTCGCGGCGTCGTCGCCCGTCAGCGGCTTGGCCACGCGCGAGTATCGGAAATAGTACGGCGCGTCGCTGGGCAGCGACTGTAGGACGTCGAGCTGCGCGGCACCGTCTCGAGTGGGCAGAACGCTCTCGACCATAGTGCCCGTGATCCAGTCGGCGTCGTCCGCGGGTGCGAGCGACGGGTCGGCCCCGATTTCGGCGACACGCTGGTCGATCGCCTCGATGGTCTCGGCGTCGAGGATGGGGCTGAGCCAGGGCAGGTGCCACGCGAGTTGCCGCAGCGGGAGGCCCGTCCGGGTGGAGATGGTCCGAGCGACCCGGTCGAGGAATTCCCGCAGTGTCTCGAACTCGAAGCGGACGAGGCTCTCAATGGTCCGCTCGAGGTCGTGGTCCTCGACCGTGGTGCTCATGTGGTTCCAGATGATGGTGGGGTCCATCGCCGCGATGCGTGCGGCCACCTCCGCGACTCCGGGGGGCGGATCGGTAGCGGGGTCGAGCGCGTCGGGCTCGGGTCCGCCCATGATGGTCGGCGAGGGCCTCGGCGCGAGTCCCTCGGCCGTGTCCTCGTCGGCCTCGGTCCCCATCAGCCGCAGGGCGAACGCGACGGCCTGGCCTGCGAGTGCCGAGGAACCGGGCGCGACGAAGCGTGCGACCTCGTTCCGCGCCGCGGCCGCGAATTCGGCCGGATCGATCCGGTTGAGCCGGAGCACCCAAGCGAGCTCGTCGTAAGCTGAATTGTATGTGCCGCCGACCTTGTAGGCGAACGCGAACGCGACCAGGCCGGGTGCGAACGGCGTCTGCGCCCGGCCGGCCAGGTGCAGCGTCGCCGCCATCGCCAGGCCGCTCGGCCTCGCGAGTTCGGGGCAGTTCGCGGCAAACCAGGCCTGCTCGTCGGGCGTCAGCGACGCGAGGCGGGCATCGATCTGTTCGTTCCGTTCGGTCTGTCGGCGTTCGCGCTCCGGCCCATCGGCGCTCTCGGGAAGCGTCCGGGTCCAGCTACCGAGCCAGCGGACGACGCGCTGTTCCAGCGCTGCCCGCACGCTCTCCCGTTCGGCGGCGGCCTCGAGGATGAAGCGCAGGAAGCGTCCATCGTCACGGTCGGTGTCCCGCAATTCATAGGCGTCGAGGAACGGGCCGGGCCGTGCGGCGATGTGCGGCATCAGCTCGTCGAACGCATCCTCGACATGGTTCTGCAGCGAGATCCAGACGGCGACGAGCGCCGCGATCCCCGCGTCGGGGTAGCCGGCGTCCATCACGCTCACCGCGACGGCAGCGGTCAGGACGTCGGCGGCCGCGTCGAAGCCGCGGATCGGATCGATGATGGGCGCGATGGCCTGGTCGAGGTCGTCCCCGGCGTCGATGTGGCCCTTCAGCTCGTCGGAGATCAGGAGGCCGAGCGCGAACTGGAGGCTCTCGGGCCGGAACTGGTAGGTGCTGCTGGCACCGTCGAAAAAGCGCCCCTCCTCGATCTCGGTGAGGTCGTTCCTGATGTCACGGCCATCATCGCGGGCCGCCGCGCCCGAGCGGGAGCGCCACTCGTCGCGGTTGAAGGCGGCGCCTTGGCGTTCGCGGTATTCGCGCGCGTGGCGGACGAGCAAGTCGCGGAAGTCGGTGTCGTTGTGCGCGATCATGTCTTCGCGCTCCTCGAGCCGGTGGCGCCAGAACTCCATGAGCAGGCGCTCGACGCTCAGGTCCTGGATGCCGGTGAGGCGGGGCAGGATCGTCAACGCTAGCGCGCAGATCCTCGGATTGCGCATGAACGCGTTGAGGCGCGGGTTCAGATCGCCCGGATCGACGCCGTTCCTTCGCAGGACGTCGGCGAACTCGACGTCGTCATAGTCGTTCACCTGGACGCGGATCGTCGTAACGTAGCGTGGCAGGCGGTCGCGGACCTCCCGGCTCCAGTATTGCTCGCGGCAGGTGGCGACCAGGACGCCGCCCAGATCGCGGACGGCGGGCAGCAGGTCGCGCAGGATCGACGCCCAGGCCTTGCCGCTGGTCTCGTTGAGGCCGTCGACCACCAGCACGAACGCATCGCGGGACCGGCCGCCCTGCGACCATCGTTCGATCCGTCGCCGCCAGCGTGCGAC
The DNA here is from genome assembly GCF_014642635.1 of Aureimonas endophytica. GTDB lineage: Bacteria > Pseudomonadota > Alphaproteobacteria > Rhizobiales > Rhizobiaceae > Plantimonas > Plantimonas endophytica. The sequence continues at coordinate 140,179 of NZ_BMIQ01000003.1, read as the reverse complement.
CGCGGTGGCGTCGCGCGGTCCCGACTGGTGCGCCGCCAGCCGCGCGAGCATCTCGACCGGCTCGGTCCCGGGCGAGAGCTGCTCCGCGATCCGCCCGATGGACAGCAACAAGATCGGGCGCGGGTCTGCCGACAGCCACCAGTTCGTGACCGCCCAGGTCTTGCCGGAGCCCTCGCCGCCCGCGACCAGCACGAGCGTGTCGCCTGCCGCGTCGGTGCGCGCATGGTCGACCGCCTCGCCGATCGAGTGCCGCAGCGTCGGACGTTCGGCGGTGAGCGCCCGGTTCTCCAGCGGCACCAAGAACTGGGAGAACTGGCGCTGGGCGAGCCGCCGGCTTCCGAGCGTATCGTTCGCCCATGCTGTGTTGGCGTGGCGGCAGGCGTCCAACCCGAGCAGGCCGGGCGATAGCTTGTCGCGGATCTCGGCGAGGCTGGCGTCGAACCCCGGATCGGCTGCGATGTCGGCGAGGCCGGCGGCAAGGGCGGCGTGCTTCGACGGATCGAGATGCAGCTTTGCGAATGCCTCAACCCGTTCCCTCACCGCCGCGAGCAGGACGGCGAGCGGCGGCAGACCGGCCGCCGTCCAATCCAGTGTGAGAAGGCTGATGCCGCCCTTGTCGAGGATCTGCTCGAGCTGCCGTTCGGTCGTCTCACCGACCTCGACGGTAGCCGCGAGCACCCAGAGGTCCACGCCCTCTGCCAGCGCGAAGGCGGCGAGCGTCGACTTGCCGACGAGTTCCTGCAGCGGGACGGAGTTGGTGTAGCGCTTTGCCTCCATCGCGATCGCGAATCGGCTCGACGTCGTCGCGGCGTCCCGGCCGAACTGCAATCCCGACTTGGCGAGCCTGAACGTGAATCCCGTAAAGCCGACCAACGCGTCTGCGACCAAGCCTTCGAAGCCGGTTGGACCGGCCGCCGGTTCCCACGTGCGCAGCATTTCGTGGAGGACTTCGCGTGCGGTTGCGGGCGGGCTCAGGGATGTGGTCACGCTAATCTTTCGGGGCATCTCCCCGTTCTAGTGGGACCACGGAAGCCCGCAAGACGGACCGAATACGCTGATCGGTTGGCGTGAGTTCGACTTTTTCATCGGCCTCGACGAATGGCCGCTTTCGGGACCAACATTCGCGGTGACGAACGACTGGAATTAGGGCGCAAAGCCGACCGGCCCATTTGCGGTACCGGAAATGGCGGGTGTCAGCGAAAGCCGACGCTCGCATCACCGCCGCTGAATGTCTTAAGCTGGTCGGAAGCCGCCGCTTGCCAGCAGCGTTCAACAACGTCTGCTTTCTCCGGCCGAGCCTCCGATAGCAGACGGACTGCTTTCGGCCCGCCAGAGTCAGTGGTGGAGTCGCAAGAATGGGTCGAAAGCGGAAGGATCCCGTTCGAACGCCCGCTTCGACGGCCGTCCGAAACTGAACAGGCGGGATCCTGCCAATCCGCTTGTGGATGGAAGAGGCGATGGGCGATCGTCACGCGCTTGTCGAGCGGCTCCATGTCATGACCTCGTCGACATCAGCACGCTCAACAGGTTGGCGCGCCGATCGGCATGGAAGCCGGGCGCCGATCCACAGCCGTCGTTCCAGGCAAGGCCCGGGGCCGGATCGCCGCAAGTCGCCGGGCGGCCCGTCCCCGCGACCGAAAGAGCTGAGGGCGCTAGGCGCGCGGTCAGCCAAGCCGGGTGTCGGCGTCCCGCCGCGTTCGGTGCCGCAGCGCGTCGACCAGCACCGTAAACGCGGGCGTCGGCTGCCTCCGGCTCGGGTAGTAGAGGAAGTAGCCCGCGTAGGGCGGGGTCCACTCGTCCAGGACCTGCACGAGCTCTCCGCTCTCGAGTTGGCCGCTCACCCGGTCCATGGGCAGGTAGGCGAGGCCGACGCCGCCGAGCACCGCGGGCATCATCGGGGCGATGCTGTTGACGGTGAGCTGTCCCTCGACGCGCACGCGCAGCTCCCGCCCGTCCCGTTCGAACTCCCAGGCGTAGAGCCCGCCGTGGGTCGGCAGGCGAAGGTTGATGCAGCGGTGGCTAGTCAGGTCCTGCGGGGTCTCCGGCCTGCCGTTCCGTTCCAAGTACTCCGGCGACCCCACCACGACGGACCGCATGTCCGGACCGATCGGGACGGCGATCATGTCCTTGGCGACGACGTCGCCCAGTCGGATCCCGGCGTCGAACCGCTCCGACACGATGTCGGTCAGGCCGTAGTCCACCACCAGCTCGACCTCGATGTCGGGATGGGTGACGAGCAGGCGGCAGACGACGGGCATGAGGATCGTGTCGATCGGGTGTTCCGACGCCGTGAGGCGGACCTTGCCGGACGGCCTGTCCCGGAACTGGCTCAACGAGGACAGCTCCTCGTCGATCCGCTCCAGCATGGGCTCCAGCGTGTCGCGGAGGCGCTCGCCCGCCGGCGTCGGCGTCACGCTGCGCGTCGTCCGCGCCAGCAGGCGGACCCCGAGGCGTTCCTCCAGGCCGCGCATCGTGTGGCTGAGGGCCGAGGGCGTGACGCCCAGCTTGCCGGCCGCCTTCGTGAAGTTGCCCTCCCGCACGATCGCGATGAACGCCGCCAGGTCGTCGATGTTGGTCCGCGGCATTGATGAGTGATTCTCACAGCTCCATTCGGATAACGGCATGTAGTCGCAGGAATGGCTCCTGCCTAGGTTTGCCGTCAGTGGCCGTGTCGGATCGAGTTCTTCGTCCCGCATGGCAGTCCAAGCAACCATCGGTACCCGAATGTCTCCCGACACACCCCTTGCGTCCGACGGCGGTCCCGCCGTCGAGGCGCCGCGCTGGGGCGCGATCTTGGCGATCGCCATCAGCGTCGCCACCATCCTCACGGCCGAGTTCCTTCCGGTCAGCCTGCTGACGCCGATGGCGCAGGACCTCGGCGTCTCCGAGGGCATGGCCGGCCAGGCCATCTCCGTGACGGCCTTCGCCGCCATCTTCTCGAGCCTCTTCGTCACCACGGTAACCCGCGGCATCGACCGCCGCTTCGTGGTGATGGGCTTCTCCGTCCTCCTCATCGCCTCGAGCGCGATCGTCGCCCTCGCGAACGGCTACGCCACCATGCTCGTCGGCCGCGTCCTGCTCGGCTTCGCGCTGGGCGGCTTCTGGGCGATGGCCGCGTCCCTCGCCATGCGCCTCGTGCCGCCGGCCGACGTGCCCAAGGCGCTATCCATCGTGTTCGGCGGCGTTTCCGTCGCGATGGTGATCGCGGCCCCGCTCGGGTCGTTCCTCGGCGCCGTCGTCGGCTGGCGCGGCGTGTTCATGGCAGCCGCCGGTCTCGGGGTGGCATGCCTCGTCTGGCAGGCCGTCTCGATCCCGAGCCTGCCGTCCAACGGACGCGGCAACGTCGGCGCGGTGTTCGCCATCCTCCGCCGTCCGGGCGTGCCGATCGCGATGTCCGCAATCTTCACCGTGTTCGCCGGCCAGTTCGCTTTCTTCACCTACCTGCGTCCCTTCCTCGAGCAGGTGTCCGGCTTCGGCGTATCGCGCCTCTCTTCCGTCCTCCTCGTGTTCGGCATCGCCAACTTCGTCGGCACGTCGCTGTCCTCGGTAGCCCTGCGCGCGGGCCTTCGCGCGACGCTCTGCACCGCGCCGCTCGTGCTCGCGGTCTGCGCCTCCGCGCTCGTCGCCTTCGGCGAGATGCAGGCGGCCGTGGTCGGCACCATCGCCATCTGGGGCTTCCTCTTCGGCATGGTTCCGGTCGGCTGGTCGACTTGGGTCACGCGGCACCTCGGCGACGACGCCGAGAACGCGGGCGGTCTCCAGGTCGCCACCATCCAGGTCGCGAACACCGTCGGTGCGGCCCTCGGCGGACTGGTGGTCGACATGACCGGACCGCGTGGCCCCGTGCTGTTCGGCGGCGTGCTCCTTGCCATCACCGCCGCCCTCGTCGCGAAGGGCATACGCTCCCGCCCGGGTCGTCCGGAGACCGCACGGGCCGGTGACTTCGCCGCGGGCAGCCAGCAAGCCGGGAGCCTGTCATGAAGCCGCACGTCCTCTGCCACACCGCGTCCAGCATCGACGGCCGCGCGCTCCTGAGCCGCTGGCAACCCCGGGACTGCGTCGCCGACGGCCTGTTCGCCCAGGTTTACGGGGAACTCGGCGGAGAGGCCTGGATCGTCGGGCGCACCACGGGCGAGGAATACGCCAAGGGCCTGGCGTATCCCGACGCGACCGACCAGACCTTCCCGCGCGAATCCTGGTTCGCCCGCGGGGACGCCGCCTGCTGGGCGGTGATCCTCGACCCGCTCGGCAAGATCGCCTGGGGACGCCGGGAGATCGAGGGCGACCCGATCCTCGTCGTCCTCCGCGAGGACGTCTCCGACGCGCACCTCGCCGGGCTGCGTGCCGAGGGGGTCTCCTACCTGTTCGCGGGACGGAGCGAACTCGACCTCGGCCTCCTGCTCGAGAAGCTCGGCGACCTCGGCGTGCGCCTCGTGCGCGTCGAGGGGGGCGGCGTGACCAACGGCGCCTTCCTCCGCGCGGGCCTCGTCGACGAGATCAGCCTGCTCCTGTTCCCGGCGGTCGACGGCGCGAGCGGCGGCGCCAGCGTCTTCCATTCCGGCCCTTCCGAACCGGACGCGCGCGCCCCGCTGCGCTCGATCGAGCTGGTGAGCCACCGGCAGCTCCCGGGCGGGGCGATGTGGCTTCGCTACCGGGTCACGAACGGCCGCCCCTCCGACGAATCCTGAACGAACGAGAACCACGATGTCCCCCAACTTCGACTTTTCCAACCAGGTCGCCTTCGTGACCGGCGCCGCGGGCGGGCTGGGCCTCGCCACCGCGAGGGCCTTCGCCGAGGCCGGGGCGGCGGTCGCCCTCGCCGACGTGAGCGAGGACGCCGTTCGCGAGGCCGCCGACGGGCTCGCGCGCGCCGGGCACCGCGCCATCGGCATCCGATGCGACGTCGCGGACGAGGCGCAGGTCGCGGCCGCCGTCGACAGGACCGTCGCCGAGCTCGGCCGGCTCGACGCCGCCTACAACAACGCCGGCCTTCACGCGCCGAGCGTCGAAACGGCCGACGCCCTCGCCGAGGACTTCGACCGCGTCATCGCCATCAACCTGCGCGGCGTCTGGCTGTGCATGAAGCACCAGTTGCGTCACATGCGGGAGCGGGGCAGCGGGGCGATCGTGAACTGCTCCTCGCAGAGCGGGCTTGCGGGCATCGGGGGCCTCGGCGCCTACACCGCCTCCAAGCACGGCGTGATCGGCCTCACCAAGGCGGCCGCGCTGGAATACGCGCGGCGCGGCATCCGCATCAACGCGCTCTGCCCGGGCACGGCCGACACCCCGATGGTGGCCAAGGCGATGCGCGACCATCCCAAGGAGATGCAGGCCGTCATCGACGACATCCCCATGGGGCGCATGGGCTCGTCGGAGGAGATCGCCTCCGCCGTCCTGTGGCTGTGCAGCCCGGGAGCCGGCTTCATGATCGGCCAGGTCGTCGCCCCCGACGGCGGCTACCTCGCGCGCTGACCGCGGATCCGGAACCGACCGGGCATTCGCCGCCGGACGTCCGCCTCGCCTCGCATTCCATCGGAGCCTTCCATGAACCTGTCGTTCGAACGCAAGTCCGTTCTCGTCACCGGAGCTTCCCGCGGCATCGGGCTGGCTGTGGCCAACGCCTTCGCCGCCGCCGGCGCCCGGCTGATGCTCGCCGACCTCGAGGAAGGGTCCGTGCAGGCGGCCGCCTCCAAACTGCGCGCCGCGGGAGCGCAAGCGGAGGCGATGGCCTGCGACGTCTCCGACCGGGGACAGGTCCGTGCGCTGGTCGAACGGACCGTGGCGGCCTTCGGCAGGCTCGACGTCGCCGTGAACAACGCGGCGGTGATGAACGACCCCGCACCGCTGCTCGAGACGCCCGACGAGGACTACGAGCGCATCGTCGCCACCAACGTCGGAGGGCTGTGGAACTGCCTGAAGGCCGAGTTGGCCCAGATGACCGCACAGGGGGACGGCACGATCGTCAACCTGTCGTCGATCGGCGGTCTGTCGGCCGCGGTCGACCACGCGCCCTACGCGGGTTCCAAGCACGCGATCATCGGGATCACGCGGACGGCGGCGCTCGAGTACATCCAGCGCGGCATCCGCATCAACGCGGTCTGCCCCGGCATGATCGACACCGACATGAGCCAGAAGGGCGCCGCGGGCGACGCGGATGCGATCCGGGAGATGCTGCGGGACCAGCCCATCGGACGCCTCGGCCGGCCCGACGAGGTCGCCGCCGCCGTCCTCTGGGCCTCCCACGAAACCCCCAGCCTCATGGTCGGCCACGCCTTGGTGGTCGACGGCGGATACATGGCGAAGTGAGGCCGGGGGCCCCGGCGCGGCCCCGCACGCGACACGCCCTTCGGCTCCCCCTTGTGGTGGACGAACGGCCCTCACCACCAAGAAGGAAGAACCCATGACACGGTCACCCGAACTTACCCTCAACGGCGGCGTGCGGATGCCCCAGATCGGCCTCGGCGTGTACCTCAGCCCGCCCGAGGAGACCGGCGCCGCCGTCAGGAAGGCGATCGGAACGGGCTACAGGCTGATCGACACCGCCGCGGCCTACGGGAACGAGCAGCAGGTCGGCGAGGGCATCGCGCAAAGCGGGATCGCCCGGGACGAGCTCTTCGTCACCACCAAGCTCTGGATCTCCGACTACGGCTACGACCCGGCGCTCCGGGCGTTCGACGTCAGCATGGGCAAGCTCGGGCTCGAGACCCTGGATCTCTACCTCCTGCACTGGCCGACGCCGTCGAACTTCGACGCGACGGTCGCGGCCTACAAGGCCGCGGAGCGCCTTCTCGCCGACGGACGCGTTCGCGCGATCGGCGTCTGCAACTTCAACCCCGACCACCTCGATATGCTTGCGGAGCGGACGGAAGTGGTCCCGGCCGTCAACCAGGTCGAGCTGCACCCCCTGTTTCGTCAGTCCGAGGTGCGGGAGGCCAACGCCCGCCGCGGCATCGTCACGCAGGCGTGGTCCCCGATCGGCGGCGTCTACACCAACCATCCCTCCGATCCCGAGGCCGTGACGCGCCTTCTGGAGCATCCCGTCATCGTCGGCATCGGCGAGGTCCACGGACGGAAGCCCGCTCAGGTCGTGCTCCGGTGGCACCTCCAGCACGGCCACTCGGCCATCCCGAAGTCCGTGCACGCGGCGCGCATCGCCGAGAACTTCGACGTCTTCGGCTTCGAGCTGTCCGAGGCCGACATGGCCGCGATCGACGGCTTGGGAGACGGCGCGCGCGGAGGCCCGGATCCGGACGCCTTCGACCTCGACTTCCTGAAGCGCCGGGCGGAACGCGCCTGAGACCTCCCACACCCACCCTTCAACCCGACTGGAGCCAACGATGACGACACGACGACATTTCCTTGCCGCCACCGCGCTCGGCGCACTGGGGGCAGCCGCACTTCCTTCCGTCCTGGCCGCCCAGCCGGCGCCCGGCGCGGCCAGCCCCGCCGTTGGCAACCTGCCAATGAACGATCTCACGTCCGGCGGTCGCTGGCGGCCGCCGCACAGGCTGGGGCTGGGCGGCGTCCCGCTCGGCAACGGCTTCTCGAAGGTGGTCGCCGACGAGACGGCGGTCGACGTCATGAACGCCGCCTGGGACGCGGGCGTCCGTCTCTACGACACGTCGCCCTTCTATGGTCTCGGCCTCAGCGAGCGGCGCATGGGGCAGGTCTTGAGCGGCAAGCCGCGCGACGAGTTCGTCGTCTCGACGAAGATCGGCCGCGTCCTGCGCCCCGATCCGGCCGCCGGCATCCGAACCGTCGCGATCTGGGCCGACGCCCCGCCCTTCCAGCACGTCTTCGACTACACGGAGGACGGAGTCCGGCGTTCGATCGAGGACAGTCTCCAGCGGCTCGGGCTCGCCTCGCTCGACATCGTCTACGTCCACGACCTCGGGCCCAGCACCCCCGACTTCCCGAACAACGACTGGCGGGCACAGTTCGAGGTCGCACGCACGGGGGCGTTCCCGGCACTCGCCCGCATGCGGGACGAGGGGCTGATCAAGGCCTGGGGACTCGGGCTGAACGAGCCGGAGTCGATCCTCGCGGCTCTTGAGGTCGCCGATCCGGACATCATCCTCGCCGCCAGCCAGTACTCGCTCGCGAACCACTCCGCGGCCCTGGACGGCATCGTCCCGGCTCTCCAGGCCCGGGGCGCGTCGATCATGGTCGGCACGCCGCTGAACGGCGGGTTCCTCGCGGGCAAGGACCGTTGGAACGCCCGGACGCAGATCCCGCCCGAGATGGCGGAGAAGCGGAGCCGGATGCTGCGCGTCGCCGCGGACCACGGCGTCGACCTGAGGGTGGCCGCGCTCCAGTTCCTGAACGCCAACCCGACGATCTCGAGCTTCGTCCCCGGCGCGAGCGATCCCGACCAGGTGCGCCAGAACGCGGCCGCGTTCGCCGTGACGATTCCCGGGGCCTTTTGGGCCGAGCTGCGCGACGGGAGCCTCATCGACGCGCGGGCGCCGGTCCCGGCATGAGGCGATCGGGGCTTCGCGGCAGCGCGGCGAGGCCCCGAGATCCCGAAGGCACACGGTCGCCGACGGCCATTCCCGGTGGCGGGAGCGAGCCCCCGCGTGGCCATCGGCGGAGGTTCCCGGCAACGGGCCCGCCGGGCGGCAACCGCGCCGCCCCGGCACACCCACGGGCATGAACCCGAACCGCAACGCTTCAAGGAAGGTACCGTCCCATGAGAACCGTCGCCGCCGCCTTGCTCCTGCTGGCTCTTCCGTCCGCGGGCTCCGCGCAGACGATCGACCGCTCGGACACCATCGAGCCGCGTCCGGGGCCGACGGAGAACTTCACCGGCGAGGTCTCCGTCAAGCCGCTCTTCCCCGCGGGCGACCATTCCGGCACGAGTGGCGGACACGTGACGTTCCAAGCCGGCGCCCGCAGCGCCTGGCACTCGCATCCCGCCGGCCAGACGCTCATCGTGACCTCGGGCACCGGCTGGGTGCAGGAGGAAGGCGGCGAGAAGCACGAGATACGGGTCGGCGACGTCATCCGGACCAAGGCCGGGGTCAAGCACTGGCACGGTGCCACGGACGGCTCGGCGATGAGCCACGTCGCCGTCACGGAGAGCGTCGACGGCAGGAACGCCGTCTGGATGGAGCACGTCACCGACGAGCAGTACCTCGACTAGCGCTCGGTCCACCGGCGTGCCATCCGCGGGTGCGCAAACGGTTCCGAGCCAGCGCTGGAAAGGCCACGCGGGTCCGAAGGCGAATCCCGCTGCCGCGGAAACTGCTCGCGTTGCGCTGGCCGCAGCCGCGAGGCCGTCCGACAATCGTGCTGCGGCGAGAACTGCGAGGCACCTCGACAGCGGGTTCCTTCCCCGGTGAGATGCAGGATGGATCGATTCGAGACTCTCCGCGTGTTCGTCAGGGTGGTCGAGAGCGGCAGCTTCTCGAAGGCGGCACGCGATCTCGGCATCGGCCAACCAACGGTAAGCAAGACTGTCGCAGCTTTGGAGGCACGGCTTGGGGTGCAACTCCTCACCCGCACCTCCCGTATGCTCAAGATGACGCCCGCCGGACAGGACTACTTCGAGTCCGCGCGGCACGTTCTCGACGCTCTCGCGGCGGCAGAGGAGCGCGCGACAAGCGGCCAGGTCACGGCTTCCGGTCTCGTGCGCGTCGCATCATCGCCGGCGTTCGCGCGCATGTTCGTCGTTCCACGGCTCGCGGAGTTCCGGACCCGCAATCCCGGCGTGTCGATCGAGCTGGACGTTGCGGGCGGCCAAGTCGACTTGGTCGGCCGAGGGGTGGATGTCGCGATCCGCATCGGACGGCTCGCGGACTCTTCGCTCACGGCGCGGCGCATCGGCACCATGCGGATGATGACCGTCGCGTCCGCCGGCTACCTCCGCGAGCGCGGCGTCCCCGACGCGCCCGCCGACCTCTTCGGACACGACACGATAGGCTACGTCTTCCACGGCGAGACGATGGGCTGGGGCTTCAAGACGGCAGAGGGCGAGCTGACCGTCGATCCATCCGGCTTTTTCAGGACCAACGATGCCGAGCACCTGCGGGGCGCCGTGCTCGCCGGCCTCGGCATCGCGCACAGCGGAAGCTGGCTGTTCTCCGACGCGCTCGCCACAGGGGACGCGGTTCGGATCCTCGCCGAGTACGCGCCCGACCCGTTCCCGATCCACGCGGTGACGGCATCCGGGCGACGCATGCCGGCACGGGTCCGTCTCTTCGTCGACTTCCTGGCCGAGGTCTGCGCGTCCGTGGCGGAACTGCGCCCCTAGGACAGGGGTCCGGTAGGACCACACGTTCCGTCTGGCGGCCCCCGGGGCGCGCCCGAGGCGCGTGAACTTGCAGGGCCACCTTCCGCCGTTCCCGCTGCCACTCATTCATCCCTGGAATGGGAAGGATGCCGACGGGAAGCCTGCCGTCGGCGACAGCGAGCCGTTACCTGCCTTCCAACAGAAGCGACGCCGGCCTCCGGCCGAAGTTGGAAGAGGAAAAGCGCATGGCCATCAAACTCTACGGCGATCCGGGATCGGGTAGCCGCCGCAGGGTCACGACCGCAGCGGCTCTCATGGGGATCGAGCTCGAGTACGTGAACATGGATCTGTTCAAGGGCGACAGCCACACGCCCGAGTTTCTCAAGCTTAACCCGCACGGGCTTACGCCGGTGATGGTGGACGGCGACACGGTGCTTTACGAGGCGGCCGCGATCAACGTCTACCTGGCGGAGAAAGTGGGCTCCGACCTCCTCGGCACGACGGCGCGGGAGCGCTACGAGGTGCTCCAGTGGATGTTCTGGTCGGGCGAGCAGTGGCGGGTCTTCGCCACGACCCTCTTCAACGAGCGCATCGTGAAGAGCGTCATGGGCGAAGCCGAGGATCCGAGCATCGTGGGACTCGTCGAGCGCAACGTGCGGGCAGCCGCCGCCGTGCTGGACACGCATCTGGCCGACCGCAGCTTCATCGTCGGCGACCGACTGACCCTTGCCGACATCGACGTCGCGGCACCCTTCTCGCAGTCCCACCGCACGAGGATCCCCTTCCACGAGTTCCCGCATCTCGTCGCGTGGCAGCAGCGCCTTCTCGACACGGTGCCGGTCTGGGCGGAGACCAAGCGCGAGATCGACGAGCGCATCGACCGCGTACTGGCCGAAGCAGGTCGCGGGCGCTGACGGCATGGAACGGGCGGCGGTCCCGCCGCGCGCCATACACGACACGGGTGCCGCGGCGCGGGATGTCGCGCCGTAGCCCAAGCGTCCCGCGCCCGAGGGTCAGCGGTCCAGGAGCTTCATTCCCTGCTCGCCGTAACGCTCGCCTTGGATCGGCATCCGCTCCAGGATGTCCGCGATCGTCCGCTCCTCGTCATCGCTGAGCACGACGGGGACCGATCCGACGTTCTCCTCCAGGCGGTGGAGCTTGGTGGTGCCGGGGATCGGCACGATCCACGGCTTTCGTCCGAGGAGCCACGCCAACGCGACCTGCGCGGGCGTGATGCCCTTCCTTTCGGCGATCTCCCCGATGGCCGCGACGAGCTTCTGGTTGTTCGCGCGCGCCTCGCCCTGGAACCTCGGCAGGACGTTGCGGATGTCGCCTTCGCCGAACGTCGTGGAGGCGTCGATCTTGCCCGTGAGGAATCCCTTGCCGAGCGGGCTGAACGGCACGAAGCCGATGCCGAGTTCCTCGAGCGCCGGCAGGATCTCCGCCTCGGGGTCGCGCGTGAACAGCGAGTACTCGCTCTGGACGGCGGCGACGGGCTGCACCGCGTGCGCGCGGCGGACGGTGCGGGCGCCGGGCTCGGACAGGCCGAAGTGGGCGACCTTGCCCTCGGCGACGAGGTCCTTCACCGCCCCGGCCACGTCCTCGATCGGGACGGCGGGGTCGACACGATGCTGGTAGAACAGGTCGATGCGATCGGTCCGCAGCCGCTTCAGGGACTGTTCGGCGACCTGCCGGATCCGCTCGGGACGGCTGTCGAGCTCGCCCTTCCTCGGGTTGCCGTCCTTCCAGCCGAACTTGGTGGCGATGACGACCCCGTCCCGGAACGGGGCCACGGCCTCTCCCAGCCATTCCTCGTTGTCCGCGCCGTAGGCTTCCGCGGTGTCGAAGAACGTCACGCCTAGGTCGTGGGCGGAGCGAATGAGCGCGACCGCGTCAGCCTTGGCCATGGACGGGCCGTACCCGAACGACAAGCCCATGCAGCCGAAGCCGAGCGCGGAGACCTGCGGACCGTTTGTCCCGAGCGTGCGGGTTTCCATGGCGAATTCCTTTCTGGTGGTCGAGGGGCAACGGCGGACCGGACGCGCATCTGCACGGGAGCCTTGCGGCTCGTCCGATCCGGCACCCCCTGGGTTCACGCCGTTGCGGGAAGGCCCGTCAGCAGCTTGTCGAGGGTGATCGGGTAGTGCCGGACCCGCACCCCGATCGCGTTGTGGATCGCGTTCGCCACCGCCGCACCGACGCCGCAGAGGCCGAGCTCGCCCACGCCTTTCGCCTTCATCGGCGAGGAGCGCGGATCCATCTCGTCGAGGAAGACGACATCCTGGTGCGGGATGTCGGCATGGACGGGCACCTCGTAGCCGGCGAGGTCGTGGTTGACGAAGAAGCCGTGTCGCGTGTCGACCGCGAGTTCCTCCATCAGCGCGCCGCCAACGCCCATGGTCATGGCACCAATCACTTGGCTGCGGGCCGTGACCGGGTTGAGGATCCTGCCGGCCGCGCAGACGGACAGCATCCGCCGCACCCGCACTTCCGCCGTCGCCATGTCGACGCCGACCTCGACGAAATGGGCGCCGAAGGTCGACTGCTGCTCGGCGTCGATGAAGTCCTTGTCGAACTCGATCCTGTCCTCGGCGACGAGCTCGACGTCGGCGGCCGCGTCGGCGAGCTGGACCGCACGGTTGCCGGAGCGGACCTCGCCCCCGGTGAACTCGACGTCGTCCGCCGAGTTGAAGCCGAGCTTGGCGGCGACCGCCTCGCGCAGCTTGACGCAAGCGGCGTAGACGCCGGCCGTCGAGGAGTTGGCGCCGAACTGGCCGCCGGACCCGGCCGAGACCGGGAAGTCGGAGTCGCCGAGGACCACCTGCATCCGGCTGAGCGGCAACCCCATCATCTCCGCGGCCGTCTGGGCGATGATCGTGTAGGAGCCCGTGCCGATGTCGGTCATGTCGGTCTCGACCGTCACCACGCCATCCCGCCCGAGCCGGACGCGCGCACCCGAGGGAAGGACAAGGTTGTTGCGGAAGGCCGCGGCGACGCCCATGCCGACCAGCCACTGGCCGTCCCGCACCTGGCCGGGTTCGGCGCCCCGGGCGCTCCAGCCGAAGCGGTCGGCTCCCTGGCGGAGGCACTCGACGAGCTGGCGCTGGGAGAAGCGGCGCTCCGGCTTCATCGGGTCGACCTGCGTGTCGTTGACGACGCGGAACTCCACCGGGTCCATGCCGAGCTTCTCGGCCATCTCGTCCATGGCGATCTCGAGGGCCATGAGCCCCGGCGCCTCGCCGGGCGCGCGCATGGCGTTGCCCTCCGGAAGGTCGGTCTCGGCAAGGCGCATGGCCGCCAGTCGGTGTTCGCCCGCGTACAGGAGCTTCGTCTGCGCGACGGCCGTCTCGGGATCGCCGCCGGGAAGGTTGCCCGACGTGCTCTCGTGGGCGATGGCCGCGATCTTCCCGTCGCGGCCGGCGCCGATCCGGATGCGCTGGATGGTGGCGGGACGGTGCGTCGTGTTGTTCGCGATCAGGGGCCGGGCCAGCGCGACCTTCACCGGCCGGCCTGCCTCCCGGGCTCCGAGTGCGGCGAGGAGCGCGTCGGTGCGAAGGAATAGCTTCCCGCCGAAGCCTCCGCCGACGAAGGGCGAGACGAGCCGGACCTTCTCCTTCGGGATCTCCAGCGTCGCCGCGAGGTCGCTGCGACCCCAGTCGATCATCTGGTTGGACGTCCAGACCGTCAGCTCGTCCCCGTCCCACCGGGCGACGGAGGCGTGCGGCTCCATGGCGGAATGGCTTTGGTCCGGTGTCGTGTAGGTCTCGTCAAGCTGCACGGGCGCGTCGGCGAAGGCGCGCTCGAACTCGCCGAGGCGCTCCTCGGGCGGGGATGCGCTGCCCTCGTCGCTGTTGCCGCCGACGAGCGGGGCCCCCGACGCGAGGGCGGCGAGGTCGAACCTGCCGTCCGTCCGTTCGTAGTCGACCCGCACCATGGCGGCGGCGGCGCGCGCCTGCTCGAACGTCTCAGCGACCACGAGCGCGACCGCCTGGTGGTAGTGCTCGACCTCGGGGCCCGCCAGGAGGCGAGCGACGTTCAGGCGTCCCTTTCCGAGCTTGCCCGCGTTCTCGTGGGTCACGATCGCCAGCACGCCCGGCGCGCGGCGGGCTTCCGAGGAATCGATGCGGGCAATCCGACCCTTCGCGACGGCGCTGCCGACGACGTAGCCATACGCGGTGTCCGGCCCGAGGTCGTTGTGCTCGTAGGCGTAACGGGCAGTGCCCGTGACCTTGAAGCGGCCGTCGATGCGTTCGTGCGGCTGGCCCACCACCTGCATGCGGTCGATGGGGTTGGTAGCTGCGGGGCTGTCGAACTTCATGGCCTCATCTCCCCGCTTCGGCCAGGACCGCGGCGAGCGTGCGCTCGGTCAGCGGGACTTTGAAGGCGTTGTGTTCGGTCGGCCGGGCATCGGCGAAGAGGCGTTGGGCTGCCACCCGGGCGCCCTGCGCCAGAGCCGCGTCGGCCTCCGCAACGCGCCACGGCTTGTGCGCGACGCCGCCGACGGCGACGCGCCCGGAGCCGTCCGGCTGCACCACCGCCGCCACCGAAACGAGCGCGAAGGCGTAGGACGCGCGGTCGCGGACCTTGCGGTAGATCTGCCGGCCGCCGACCGGCGCAGGGAGCGTTACGGCCGTGATGAATTCGCCGGGCTCCAGCGCGGTCTCGACCTCGGGCGTGTCGCCCGGAAGACGGTGGAAGTCGGCGATCGGGATCGCGCGCGTCTCGCCGTCCGGCTTCACCGTCTCGACGGTGGCGTCGAGCACCCGGAGGGCAACGTTCATGTCCGACGGATTGGTGGCGATGCATGCGTCGCTCACCCCGACGACGCCGAGCTGGCGAGAGTAGCCTTCCAGGGCCGAGCAGCCCGAACCGGGCTGGCGTTTGTTGCAGGCCATGTTGGTGTCGTAGAAGTAGGGGCAGCGCGTGCGCTGGAGGAGGTTGCCGGCGGTGGTCGCCTTGTTCCGGAGCTGGCCGGACGCGCCTGCCACGACCGCCCGAGTCAGCACGCCGTAGTCGCGGCGTACGCGTTCGTCGGCGGCCATGTCCGTGTTGCGAACCAGCGCCCCGATCCTCAGGCCGCCGTCGTCGGTCGCCCCGATCGTGTCGAGGCCGAGCCCGTTCACGTCGATGAGGTGCCGCGGCGTCTCGATCTCGAGCTTCATGAGGTCGAGGAGGTTGGTGCCGCCCGCGATGAACTTCGCGTCCGGGTTGGCGGCGGCGGCCTGTGCGGCGGCCTGCGGGCTCGTCGCCCGCTCGAAGGTGAAGGATCTCATGCGGGCCTCCCGGCGACCTCGGCCATGGCTTCGGCGATGTTGGAATAGGCCCCGCAGCGGCAGATGTTGCCGCTCATGCGTTCGCGGAGCTCGACGTTGGATGCCTCGGGCGCCGTGGCAAGATCGGCGGTCACGTGGCTCGGGATGCCCGCCTTCACCTCGTCGAGGACAGCGACCGCCGACACGATCTGGCCCGGCGTGCAGTAGCCGCACTGGTAGCCGTCGTGGCGAACGAACGCGTCCTGCATCGGGTGCAGGTCGTCCGGCGTGCCCAGGCCCTCGATCGTCGTCACCTCGTCGCCCTGGTGCAGGACGGCGAGCGTCAGGCAGGAGTTGATGCGCCGGCCGTTCACCATCACCGTGCAGGCGCCGCACTGGCCGTGGTCGCAACCCTTCTTCGTGCCCGTCAGGTCCAGGTGCTCGCGCAGCGCGTCGAGCAGCGTCGTGCGCAGGTCGAGCTCGAGTTCGCGCGCGGTGCCGTTCACGGTGAGGGACACCGTGGACAAGACGGGCGTGTCGGCGGCACCCGCCGAGGCGGCCTGCGCCATGGCGGCGGCCGGCAAGACGGTGGCGGCCGCACAGGCGGAGGCGCTGGCCATCAGCTCGCGGCGGTTCATCGTGAATTCCGGAAATCTCGTCATGGCGATCCCATTCCGCAGGTCTTTTGGGGACGTCGGCGGCGCGCCGGGCGTCGCCGCTCGCGCGGAGGGCGCGGCGGCGGGCGCCGAGGCCCGAGCCAACCGCCCGTCCGATCCTGTTTACAACTAGTCCAAACCGCGGAAGCGATTACCGTCCCGCGACTGAATGCCGTTATGAGGTCCGCTCATGGATACGGGGCGCCGCGACGCGAACGGCGGTGCCCCAACCGTGCGTCGGGCGGCGTCGGGCCGGGCCGCTCGGGCGGTCGCCGCCTCGCCACCGACCGCCATCGAGGCCGTCATCCGGGGCGGCCGTATCCCGGCTTCTTGTAGAGCCCGTCGAGGGACGGCTCGATCTCCGGCACGTAGACCGCGTCGTTCCATTCGGCCATCGGGACGTCCTGGATGGCAACGGAGACGGCGTCCTCGTCGCACCCGACCGTCGAGGTCACCGCCTCCACGATCCGGCGCGTTAGTTCCCGCTTCTGCTCCTCCGAGCGCCCGGTCGCGAGCTTCACGTTCACGTGTGGCATCTGTCGTTCCCTTCCGTTCGCCGCGGCTAGCGGGCGCCGTACTGTTCGTCGGTCACGTGCTCCAGCCAGTCGACGACCTTCCCGTCCTTGTGCTCCTGGATGGCGACGTGGGTCATGGCGACAGTCGGGGAGGCGCCGTGCCAGTGCCTCTCGCCCGGCTCGAACCAGACGACGTCGCCCGGACGGATCTCCTCGACGGGGCCGCCCTCGCGCTGCACGAGCCCGAGCCCCGACGTGACGACCAGCGTCTGTCCGAGCGGATGGGTGTGCCATGCCGTCCGGGCCCCCGGCTCAAAGGTCACCGCGGAGGCCGCGCCCCGGCGCGCGTCGTTCGCGGCGAAGAGCGGGTCGATCCTGACCGTGCCCGTGAACCATTCCGCCGGACCCCTGCCGGAGGGATTTGAGCCGTTCCTGGTGATGTCCATGAGTGTGTCCTTTCTCGTGCGGCGCGCGCCGCCGCAACTCGTTCCATGTATGGTCCCGCGCACCCGCGGTCAGGGAGCGGAGCGCTCATGGGACACATGAGGCGGCTTGATAAATCCGCAGGCCAAGCCCGTCTCCTCGCAAGCCCTGGCGTCACCCGTCGACGGGCGCGGGATCGATCCGTACGGCGGCCGAGCGCGCGCGTTCGGACACCATCGAGTCGAGGTACGGGTTGCCCCGGTATTCCCCGCGGTAGGCCGCGTCGAGGCGGTCCGCGGTTTCTACGTCCGCCGGCCCGAACGCGACATCGAAGGTGGATCCGGCGACCGACGCGCGCCCGGCCCGCTGTCGGAGCGCGGCCCCGTATCAGCGCGAGGCGGTGCCGTTGCAGGCATGTGCGTAGAGGTTGCCGTCGAGGACGACGGCCCATATCCGGTTCGGCATGCCGTGGGTGAACCCGTCGTCGCGCAGGGGCGCGACGTGCAGGTCGTCGGCGGGGACGATCCTCCGGACCTCCCCTTCGGTCCAGTTTCTCATGTTCGTCTCCGTCGGTGGGCGGCCCGATCGGCCGCGGGCATGCACTTGGACGGTCCGCGCGTTGCCGTTGGGTGCCGAAACCTGCATGGTGCCATGAGCGGAGGTCATGAATGCTGCGAGAGAACGTCAACAGCCTCCTCTACTTCCTGGCCGTCGCCCGCGAGCGGAGCTTCACGCGTGCCGCCGCCCAGCTCGGGGTGTCGCAATCCGCCCTGAGCCACACCGTGCGCCAACTCGAGGAGAGGATGGGCGTCCGGCTCCTCATCAGGACGACCCGCAGCGTCAATCCGACCCCTGCCGGGGAACGGTTGGTCGCGAGCCTCGAACCCCGGTTCAGGGAGATCGAGGAGGAGTTGGCCGGTGTCGCTGCGCTCGGCGACCGCCCGGCCGGCACCGTACGCATCACTGCCGAGGATTATGCCATCGACACCGTCATCTGGCCGAGGCTGTCCGACGTCCTGCGCGACCATCCGGCGATCGAGATCCAGATCATCACCGACTACGGCCTGACCGACATCGCGTCCGAGCGGTTCGACGCCGGCGTCCGCCTCGGCGAGACGGTGGCCGACGGCATGGTGGCGACGCGGATCGGACCCGACTTCGCCTTCGCCACAGTGTGTTCGCCGGGTTACCTTGAGGGGCGCGAGCCTCCGGTCGTGCCGCAAGACCTCACGGCTCACGACTGCATCAACCTTTGGCTTCCCACCCACGGCGGGAACTACGTCTGGGAGTTCGAGCGAGGCAACCGGGAACTGCGCGTGCGCGTCGAGGGACGCGCGACCTTCAACGGGGTCCGCCAGATCCTGGCCGCCGCGCTCGACGGATACGGGTTTGCCTACATGCCCCTCGAGCTCGCCAAGCCGGAAATGGACGCGGGGCGGCTGGTCCGGGTCCTCGAGGACTGGTGTCCGAAATGGTCGGGGTACCACATGTACTACCCGAGCCGGCGCCAGCCGACCGCGGCCTTCCAGGTCGTGCTGGACGCTCTGCGCTACCGCGGCTGAGGAGTTGGCGCTCGCCGTCAGCCCCCGCGCTTGGCAAGGACGTCCTTCACGACCGGCACCGCCGACATGACGTTCGGCCACCCGCCGTAGAACGCGAGCTGGGTGAGCGTCTCGGACACCTCCTCGCGGGTCAGCCCGTTGTCCATGGCGCGGTTCAGGTGGAACGTCACCTGCGCCGACTGGCCGGACACGACGAGGGCGGACAGGGTGACGAGGCTGCGGTCGCGCGGGGCGAGGCCGGGCCTGCGCCAGACGTCGTCGAAGAGCATGTCGGTGTAGTCGACGACCCCTTGCGACACGGGACCGACGTTCTCGCTGACCGAGCGGTGGCGGGCCGCCTCTGCGGCCTCGTCCTGCGGCAGGGGCTCGGGCGACGCCGCCGGGAGTTGCTCCGCCTCGACGCCCCGTTCCGCGAAGACGTCGCGGGCGGCCGCCACAGCGGACACCGCGTTCGGGAAGCCGGAGTACCAGGCGAGATGCGCGATGATCTCGGACAGTTCGGCGGGGGTGACGCCGCTGTCGAGCGCCCTGCCGAAGTAGAAGGGCATCTCCGTCGCCTGGTTTCGGGCAACCAACGCGGCGACGGTGACGACGCTGCGGTCGCGGGCGGACATGCCGGGCCGCGACCACACCTCGCCCAGCAGGGTCCCCCGGAGGTGCCTCGCGAGGACCGGGGAAACGGCCTCGACGTCGGCGGCGGTGACGGACGGCGCGACGCGGGCGCGCCGTTCCTCCTGGGCAAGGGCCGGGGCGAGCCCGGCGACGGACATCGAGAGCGCGGCGGCGAGAAGATTCATGGGACGGTCCTTTTGCGCGGTTCGCGTGTCCCTCCCAGATGGATCCTTCCGACGCGCGGATTAGGCTGCGCGGGGCCATAGGACCCATGAGTCCTGTCGATCGATCGCACCGTCGATCCGGGGAGGGGGGACGGACGGGACTTGGCGATCGGTCCTGCCGGGCCTAGATGCCGGACGCTCCCGCCGATGCCGGGCCGGCGGCCGGCCGACCCCGCGGGATGCCCTCCGCGAGGACATGCGATGACCAAGCATTCGGTACCGCCGGGCATGTCCCGCGGGATGACGTTCCTGTTCGCGTTGGCCGGCGGCTCCGCAGTCGGCAACCTCTACTGGGCGCAGCCGCTGCTCGCCGAGATCGCCGCTTCCCTGGGCGTCTCCCTGGCGGCAGCCGGGGCGCTCATCACGGCGACGCAGGTCGGCTACGCCTGCGGCGTGCTCCTGCTGGTGCCCCTGGGCGACGCCCTCGACCGTCGGCGCCTGATCCCGGCGATGCTGGCGCTGTCGGCGCTCGCGCTCCTCGCATGCGCCGCGGCACCGGGCTATTGACTGCTGGTCTCCGGCCTCCTCGCCACCGGGGCGACGGCCGTGTCCGGGCAGTTGCTCCTCCCCCTGGCAGGCGACCTCTCGCGTGACGACCAGCGCGGCCGGGTGGTGGGCTCGATCGCCTCCGGCATCCTCGTCGGCATCCTCCTGTCGCGCACGGTCAGCGGCTTCGTCGCGGAGCATTTCGGGTGGCGGGCCATCTACGTCCTGGCGTCGGCCGCCACGGCGATCCTCGCGGTCGTCGTGGCCGCGAAGCTCCCCCGGGACACGGAGCGGCACGGGGGTATGTCGTACCCGAGGCTGCTCGCCTCCATCGTCACGACCGTGACCGCGCACCGGGCCATCGGGGTCACGCTGTTCATCGGGGCGTGCTCCTTCGGCGTGTTCACGATGTTCTGGACGGGGCTGACCTTCCTGCTCAGATCCCCGCCCTTCTCCTACTCGCTCGCGCGCATCGGCCTCGTCGGCCTCGTCGGCCTGGCAGGCGCCCTCGCGGCGAGGCAGGCGGGCAGGCTGCACGACCTCGGCTGGTCCTCGCGGGCGACCGGGGCCGCGCTCGTCCTGGCCCTCGCTTCGCTCGCGCTGGCGGCCGCGGGCGCGAGGTCGATCGTGCTGCTGCTGGCGGCGGTGCTGCTGGTCGACGTCGCCATCCAAGGGATCGCCATCCTCAACCAGACGCGCCTTTTCTCCCTGGCCGCGCAGGCCCGGAGCCGGGTGAACACCGCCTATGTCGTCTGCAACTTCACCGGCGGCGCGATCGGCTCGCTGCTGGCGGGCACGTTGTGGGACATCGCGGGATGGCATGCCCTCGTCGGCGGACAGGTAGCCGTCGTAGTGTCCGCCCTATCCGCGTGGACCCTCAACCGTGCGACCCTTGCGTCGGCCGACGTTCGGCGGCGTTGACGCCACGCGGCCGGGTGCCGACGGAGACTTGTGAGAAGCGCTCATGTCTCCATTCGCGTCGGGCGGGGTAATCCTCCGTCGGCGCGGCGCCATCTAAGCTCGCAAACCCTTCAACGATCGATGCGCCGGGCGGGGCGGCACGGGACGCGGCGCCCCGCGCGCTCCAGGAGCGGCCAGCCGCCGGGAGCCCGCTGGGCGTCCCCAAACAACGGAGTCGATGGCCATGAAGTTCGACACGCCCGCCGGCATGAATCCCATCGACCGAATGACCGTCGTCGGCAGGCCCGTCGACCGCTACGAGGGCAGGCTGAAGACGACGGGAACGGCGACGTACGCGCACGAGCAGCGCGACGTCGGACCCGATGCCGCTTACGGATACATCCTCGGAGCCGCCGTCGCGAAGGGCCGGATCGCCTCGATCGACACGCGCGAGGCGGAACGCGCGCCGGGCGTCGTCGCCGTCGTCACCCACCGCAACGCGGGCCGGCTGGGGACGGGCGAGTTCTACGTCCAGCGCATGCTCGCCGCTCCCGATGTCGACCACTACCACCAGCCGGTCGCCGTCGTGGTGGCGGAAACCTTCGAGCAGGCCCGCGCCGCGTCCGCGCTCGTCCGCGTGGAGTACACCCGGTTCGCGGGACGCTTCGATCTCGAGGCCGCCGTTGGCAACGCGCCGGTCGCGCCGCAGATGCCGTTCGGCGGCCCCACCGAAACCGAGGTCGGCGACTTCGAGGCCGCCTTCCGGGACGCGGAGTTCTTCGTCGACGAGACCTACTCGGTCCCCGACCAGGCCCACGCCATGATGGAGCCGCACGCCACGATCGCCCGCTGGGACGGCGACCGGCTGACCTGCTGGACGTCGATACAACAGATGAACTGGGGAACGCGCGACCTCGCCGCGATCCTCGGCATCCCGCGCGAGAACGTGCGGCTGTTCTCCCCCTTCATCGGCGGCGGCTTCGGGGGCAAGGGTACGGTGCAGGCCGACCTCGCGCTCGCCGCTGTTGCCGCGCGTGCCGCCCGCCGTCCGGTGAAGCTCGCGCTCCAGCGCGCCCTCATGTTCAACGCGACGATCCACCGCCCCAAGACCATCCAGCGCGTCCGCCTCGCGGCGTCCCGCGACGGGATGTTGACCGCGGTCGGCCACGAGAGCTGGTCCGGCAACCTCGACGGCGGACGGACCGAGCCGACCACGCTGTCGACCCGCGCGCTGTACGCCGGCCCCAACCGGATGACCCGCGTCCATCTCGCGACGCTCGACCTCGCCGAGGGCAACGCGATGCGTGCCCCCGGCGAGGCGCCGGGCCTGATGGCGCTCGAGGTCGCCATGGACGAGCTGGCGGAGAAGCTGGGAATCGATCCGATCGAGTTCCGCGTCCTCAACGACACCCAGGTCGATCCGGAGAACCCCGGGCGCCCGTTCTCGTCGCGTCCCTTCGTCCGCGCGTTGCGCCTCGGCGCCGAGCGGTTCGGCTGGGACACGCGCGTCGCCACGCCGGGGCGCGTGCGGGACGGCGACTGGTTCGTCGGTATGGGAATGGCGGGGGCGATCCGCGCCGCGCCGATCGCCAAGGCCGGCGCACGCGTCCACCTCGGGCGCGACGGCATGCTGACGGTCGAGGCCGACATGACCGACATCGGCACGGGCTCCTACACGATCATGCAGCAGACGGCGGCCGAGATGATGGGCGTGCCCCTCGAGCGTGTCGTGGTCAGGCTCGGGGACTCCTCGTTCCCGCAGACCCCCGGCTCGGGCGGCCAGCAGGGCGCCCCTTCGGTGACGGCGGGCGTCTACGCGGCGTGCATGGCGCTGCGCGACGAGGTCGCCCGCCGCCTCGGCTTCAACGCATCGGATGCCGAGTTCGCGGACGGCATGGTGCGGTCGGGCAACCGTAGCCTGCCGCTGGCGGCCGCGGCGGAGGGCGGCGACGTCGTCGTCGAGGACGCGATCGAGTTCGGCGACCTTTCCAAGCGCTTCGCCATCCAGACGTTCGGCGCCCACTTCGCCGAGGTCGGCGTCCACGCCTGGACCGGGGAGATCCGCGTCCGGCGGATGCTGGCAGCCTGCGCGGCCGGTCGCATCCTCAACCCGAAGCTCGCGCGCAGCCAGGTCATCGGCGGCATGACGATGGGGATCGGCGCGGCCCTCATGGAGGAGATGGCCGTCGACAAGCGCGTCGGCTTCTTCGTCAACCACGACCTCGCCGGCTACGAGGTGCCGGTCCACGCGGACGTGCCGCACCTCGAGGTCCTGTTCGTCGACGAGCTGGATCCGGTGATCTCCCCGGTGAAGGCTAAGGGCATCGGCGAGCTCGGGCTGACCGGAGTGGCACCCGCCGTCGCCAACGCCGTCCACAACGCGACGGGCGTACGCGTCCGCCACTACCCGATCACGCTCGACAAGCTCATTGCGGAGATGCCGGAGGTGGCCTGACGTCAGCGGCGGGGTTGGGCTCCGACGCTTGCTCTCTCACGGAGCCGTGCGCAACGTGATGCGGGTGATCTCGGGCGGCTTGCCGAGGCGCAGGGCGAAGCCCGGCCACAGGCCGGTGCCGTTGCTGAGGTAGAGCGTCATGTCGCCGACGCGGTAGGCGCCCGACGCGAACCCGTTGTTGGCGCGGGCGACGAAGAAACCCAGTCCGCGGATCATGCCGCCATGGGTGTGGCCGGAAAGTTGGAGATGCGCATGCGGGGCCCGCTCCGGGGCGTTGCGGGGTTGGTGTTCGAGGAGGATCACGGGCGCGCCCGCCGGGGCGCCCGCCAGGGCCGCGTTGAGGTCGGGGCCGTCGTGCCCGTTCGCGGGCGCCCGCAGGTCGGCAAGGCCGGCCAGGACGAGTTCCGCGCCGTCGCGACGCAGGACCGTGTGGCGGTTGGTGAGACCCTGAAGGCCGAGCTCGCCGAAGCGGGTCATCCACTCGTCGTAGCCGAAGTAGTACTCGTGATTGCCGGGGATCATCCAGACGCCGTCCGGGGCGCGGAGGTCGGCAAGCGGCTCGACGTCGGCGCGGCGCGCCTCGACCGAGCCATCGATGAGGTCGCCCGTCACCACGATCAGATTGGCGTCGAGGGCGTTGGCGCGCTCCACGACTGCGCGTGCCCAATCTGCCTGGAACAGGCGGCTGAGGTGCAGATCGGTTAGCTGCACGAGTCGGTAGCCGTCGAACGCGGGCGGCAGGTCCTTGATCGCGACTTCCACGTCCTTCGCTTCGGGCACCCGCGTCGCCTGGTGGACGGCGACCGCGGCAAGAACCGTTGCGGTCAGGGCCGCCGCGTACCGCGCCCTCGTCGAGACGATCGCGGCGGGCCGGCGGAAGGGAAGCGTCGCGAGGCCGACGACGTCGAGCGCGATCTGGAGGATCGCGAGGAACAGGATGGTGCCGAAGGCCCAGTTGAAGGCGACCACCACCCCCTGTGGAAACTCGGGTGAGTAGACGGAGCCCGACGACAGGCGGTTCCAGAGGTGGAACTGGGAGGCGAAGAGCAGGAGGGCTCCGGCGGCAAGCTTCGACCGGGTCGACCAGGGAAGCGGCAGGAGGAACCGTGCCAGCACGTAGAGGCACGGGACCGAGAAGTTCAGGTGGAACATGCGGCCCTCGGATTCGAGAAGACGTCAAGCGGCCCGCAGATCCAAGGCGCGCTGCCGGCATGCCGTTCCGTGAGCACCCGGCGGTCAGGGCGCAGTGATCCCCGCAGCGGCCCGCGCGCCGTCCCTGCGGAACGCGTCGGGCGTAATGCCTTCGTCGCGGCTGCCGACCGAGTCAAATTCGCTCACGAACAGGAGCGAGGGCGGATGCTTGCGCGCCTCCTCGAAAGCCGAGCGCATTGCCTTCAGCATGTCTCCTAGGTGGCCCTTAGCGCCGATCGTCGACCGTCTGCTTCGCGACCGCGACATCCTGGTGACTGGAGCTGGACAGATCGCTCGCGTCACCGGGGCGGTTCAGAGTTGCGGAACGGCCGCTTTCGGGAAAGCTCCGAAAGCCGCGGAACGACGATGAGGGGTCGACAACGGAACGGCAGCTTTTCGGACATTACGTCCAAAAGCCGACCTTCTCCTTTCGGCCCGATCCGGAACGCGTCTTGAACAGCCGGGGAGGGTGGAAAGCTTCCAGTCCGCTTTAGGCTGCGGTCAAGCCGAAGCGGACATGCTCTACGGCTTCAGGCAGAGGCATTTGCCCTGCCGTTGATCGAGCGTGCTGAACAAAGGCGGCCCGCGACACTCTGATTCTTGAATGTGAGAACTGTACCAAGCATAGGTCGTGCGAGATCAATCGTCCGCGAGCGATCGAGATGCGATCCCGGATATCTGAAAATGAGACGCGACGAACCTTCGTACAGTCCGGCCCGCGATCGGCAGATCATCCAGAGCATCACCGAATTCGCGATCATCGCCACGGACCGGGAAGGCATCGTCACCGACTGGAACGCGGGCGCCGAGCAAATCCTTGGATGGTCGGCTTGGGAAATGGTTGGACGCACGGCCGAACTGTTCTTTACGCCCGAGGATCGCGAGAGCGGACGGGCATTCAAGGAGATGGCGATTGCGCTGGAAACGGGGCGCGCCCTTGACGAGCGCTGGCACCTGAAGCGCGACGGCAGTCCCTTCTGGGCCAGCGGCGAGATGATGCCGCTGCTTGATGAAGAGGATCGGCACACGGGCTTCGTGAAGGTCCTTCGCGACCGGACCGAGCAGACGGTGGCGCAACGGGCGCGCCGCGACGACCAAGAGCAACTCGAGGCAATCTTTTCGCAATCGCCGTCCTTCATGGCGCTCCTGCGCGGGCCCGAGCATCGGTTCGAACGGGTGAACCCTGGCTACTCGAAACTCGTCGGCGGACGCGACGTTGTGGGACGGACAGTTGCAGAAGCCTTGCCCGAGGCGGCGGCCCAAGGGTTCGTCGATCTCCTGGACGACGTCTACCGGCGGGGTCTGGCACACCACGCGACGGATACGCCGATCACCCTCCAAGCTGGCCCCAATGCCCCCGCCAAGCATCTTTATCTCGACTTCGTCTACCAGCCGATCCGGGACGCGGACGGATTGGTCGTTGGCATATTCGTCGAGGGCGTCGACGTCACCGAACGCATCTTCGGCGCCCGCCGCTTGCGGGAAACCGAAGACAGGTATCGAGCTTTGGCCGAGAACGTCGACGTCGGCATGTGCGTCGTCGAGATGAAGTTCGATGAGACGGGCAAGTCGATCGACTACCGTATCGTCGACGGCAACCCAGCCTACGAGCGGCACACTGGGCTCTATGGCTCGGTGGGCAAGTGGGTCACCGAGGTCGCGCCCGGCCTCGAACCGCACTGGTTCGACACTTACGGCCACGTAGCTCTGAGCGGTGAACCCGCCCGTTTCGAGCTGGGGGCGACGGGGCTCGGCAACCGGATGTTCGAGGTCGAGGCCCACCGCGTCGGCGTCCCGGACCGTCACCACGTCGCGATCCTCTTCACGGACGTGACGGATCGCCGTCGGGTCGCAGCAGACCTAGCCGACAGCGAGCGCAAGTGGCGCAGCCTGTTCGAGCGACTTCAGGAAGGCTTCATCCTCGGTAAGGTGGTCCGCGACGCAGAGGGTCGGGTAACCGACTGGCGATACGAAGAGGTGAACCAGGCCTGGGGCGACCTCGTCGGGATATCCCCAAAGTCCGCTGCAGGGCGCACGATCCGCGAGGTCTTCCCCGGTATCGAGGACGAATGGGTCAACGAGTTCGCGGTCGTCGTCGACAGTGGCGAGACGATCCGCTTCACGCGGCAGGTCGGCAGCCTCGGTCGTTGGTACGATGGTGTTTGCCAGCCGATCGGCGACGATCGTTTCACAGTTCTGTTCCTCGAGGTCACGGACCGGGTCCGAGCAGAGGCGCGCCGTGAGGCCATGGCCGACCTCTCGCAGGCCCTGTCGGCCATGACCGCGCCCGACGAGATGTCGGCCGCAGCAGCTCGCATCATCGGTCAAGCTCTTGGCGTTGGCAGGGTCGGCTACGGCACGGTGGGGACTGACGGCGAGGCCTTCACCGTGCCCAACGACTGGACCGCTGAGGGCTACCCGACGCTTGCCGGAACCTACCGGATGGACGACTATGGCGGCTATGCCGAGGACCTGCGGCAGGGCCGGACCGTCGTCATTCCCGACATCCGTCTGGACCCCCGCACGGCATCCGATACAGCGCCTCTCGAAAGCGTCTCGGTCCGTCGCCTCATCAATCTGCCGATAGTTGAGAACGGGCGAACGGTCGCCGTCCTCTACGTGAACGACGACGAGCCGGGAGAGTGGCTGCCGGAAGAGGTCGCCTTCGTTGCTGATGCCGCAGGGCGGACACGCACGGCGATCCAACGCCGCCGTGCCGAGGAGGAGTTGCGCGAGAATGAGGCCTTCATGCGCAGCGTGCTGGCCTCGTCGAGCGACTGCATCAAGGTGCTCGATCTCGACGCCAACATCGTCTTCATGAGCGAGGGCGGGCAGCGGGTGATGGACGTCTCAGACTTCAACGCCATCGCCGGCTGTCCTTGGCCGGACTTCTGGCAGGGTGAGGGCAATGTAGCGGCAAAGGAGGCCATCGCCTCGGCCCTGGCCGGCAAGCCCGCAGCGTTCCAAGGGTACGCCGACACGATGAAGGGCACGCGCCGCTACTGGGACGTCCAGGTCTCGCCGATCTGCGGAGTGGACGGCAGACCCGAACGCATCCTGTCGGTCTCGCGGGACATCTCGGAGCTCAAGGCGTCTGAAGAAGCGCGTGCGGTCCTCAACCAGGAGCTTTCGCATCGCATGAAAAACCTGCTTGCAATGGTTCAGGCGATCACGGCCCAGACGATGCGGCAAGCCCGCTCGCTGGAGGAGGCCAATGAGGCGGTCTTCACGCGCATCTCGGCGTTGGCTCGGACACAGGACATCCTGACGCGGTCGAACTTCGAGGAGGCCGACATCGGCGAGGTCGTCAATGCGGCGATCGGCCCGCACCAGACTAAGGATCACCGCATCGAGGCCGACGGGCCGCGCCTGGGGCTCACCGCGCAGCAGGCGCTTGGTCTCAGCCTCGCGATCCACGAACTCGCTACCAATGCGGCAAAGTATGGCGCGCTCTCTAACGAGACCGGTCGTGTCGCCATGTCGTGGGGGCTCGTTGACGGTGCGTTCGAGTTCCGCTGGATCGAAACCGGCGGCCCCGCCGTTACGCCGCCGACACGCCGTGGGTTCGGATCGAAGCTGATTGAGCGCATCGTCGCCAGCTACTTCGACGGTGCGGGTCACATCGACTTCGATCCCGCAGGCATCCGCTTCACCCTGACCGGGGCGCCCGCTCGTCCTGCATGCCTCGCCTGAGAGACCGACCGCAGACCATGGGCCAGTCCTTCGATCCCAAGCGTTACGCAGTCCTCGTCGTCGAGGATGACGCCCTTGTGCGCGCCGAAGCCGTTGACCTTTGCCAGGACGCTGGCTTCACGACCTATGAGGCGCGCAACGCTGACCAGGCCATTCGCATGCTGGAGCGTCACTCCGACATCCGGGTCCTGTTCACCGACGTCGAGATGCCGGGGACAATGGACGGGCTGAAGCTCGCCCGCGCTGTTCGCGATCGCTGGCCGCCGGTCTCCATCATCATCACCTCCGGTCGCCTCAAGGTCGGCAAGGACGACATGCCGGAGAACGGCCTGTTTTTTGCCAAGCCCTATCCCCCGAATGGAATCATCGCGGCACTCAACGACATCGCCGCGCAGGTCCATTCGTAACCCAGCTACGGATTGAGCACATTGGAGTGGAATGTCCGCTAATGGGCTTCCGTATCCATCGCGTGTTCGGCGAACTTGGGTCGTATGCCGCCGGCCCCAACTGGCGCTGGCGGCTTCTTTGGTCATGAGCAACGATGGTTCAGTTTCCGAACGCTTCCCTCAGCGCGGCGACCGCCATGTCCGTCGCCTCCTTCGCCTGCGGCACTACCGTCGCCATGCCGAAGAACTCGTGGGTCACACCAGCAAAGCTCTTCTGCTCGGTGGTGACGCCCGCCGCCTTCAACTTGTCGGCCAGCATCTCACCCTCCGAACGCAGCGGATCGATCTGCGCGTTGATAATTGTGGTCGGCGGTAGCCCAGCGAGATCGCTCCGGTTGACAAGATCGATGCGCGGGTCGGCGGCCTGATCCTTGCTCGCGAAGACGTTGGAGACGAACCACTCCATTGCCTTCTTCGACAAGGGCATCGCCTCGGCGTTCTCGACGTAGGACGGCGTCATCATGTCCTTGCCAGCGATGGGATAAACCAAGACCTCAGCTAGCGGTGCCGTCAGCTTCTGGTCGCGGGCCGTGATGGCGACGTTGGCCGCCAGGTTGCCGCCGGCACTTTCGCCGACAAGCGCGACCTTCTTCGCATCGCCGTTGAACGAGCCTGAGTTCTCGACGGCCCACTTGTAGGCTGCGTTGGCATCGTCATGGGCGGCTGGGAACTTGTGCTCCGGCGCGTGACGATAGTCGGCAGACACCACGATGGCCTTGGCGCCCGCTGCGATGCCTCGCGCCGATGCGTCATAAGTGTTGATGTCTGCGATCACCCAACCACCACCGTGGAAATAAACGACGATCGGGAACGGGCCCGAGCCTTCGGGAGTGTAGATCCGGATCGGGATCTCGCCAGCCGCACCCGGGATCATCATGTCCTTAGTCTTTACGGCCTTGACGGCGGCGTCGGGCTGAATGCCCTTTTCCTTCATGACCGCCATCGCGGCGTCGGCCGGGGTCGGACCCTTGCGCGTTTCCTCGACGGACTGCGTGCCGATTGGCTTCGCGCCGAGTTCCTTCAGCTTATCGAGGACCGCCTTCATCTCGGGGGCGGGCTGCGCCATCGCGGGGTTTGCGATTTCAGTTGCAGGCGCCGGTGTAGGGGTGGCGGTTTGAGCAAAGGCTGCGGTCGACATGATGGTCGCGGCAGCAAGCGCTGCGACGAGCGGAGACATGATCTTCATGGAAATTCCTTTGAAGGAGAGATCGATGAAGTCATGGACGGCAACTTATGTTCCGGCCCAAGGGGTTTCTTCAGCTGCACGTGATGCCGCAGAGCGAATGTTTTGCCTTTCCGATGACCTACGTTGTGCCGTTCGCGTTCGAAGCATAACTGGCCAAATCAGCCGACAGGATCCGGTGCCCGTCCCCAAGCCCGAAGGTCGTCGACGAGAAGATCCGGCGCCTCGAGCGCCGCGAAATGCCCGCCATGCGGCATCTCGGTCCAACGCGTGATCGCAGCGTATCCTTTCTCGGCCAGGGAGCGCGGCGGCCAGGGATGCAACGGATCCGGGAAGCGCGCGAAGGCGGTCGGCACCTTGACGCGCCGCCTGTCGGGCAGGTTCCGCAACTTGGCTTCCTGCGCCGCCGAGTAGTAGCGGATCGAGGAGTGAAACGCGCCGGTCATGACGTAAATCATGATCGTGTCGACGAGTTCGTCTTGATCGAACACGTCCTCGAAGGGACGCTCTCGGCGGTCCGACCATTCGTGGTATCGCTCGAGGATCCAGGCCGCCTGCGCCACGGGGCTATCTCCGACCGCCCAGGACAAGCTCTGCGGCTTCGAACCCTGGAGATGTCGATAGCCGCCCTTCTGCTTCTCGATCGCTGCCATCACTTCCGCCCAGGCCTTTTCCTCCGATGTTTCGGGTTCTGCGGACGGAGCGGGGAACATCATGGTCAGGTGGATGGCGTGCAGGCTTTCGGGACACTCCAACGCAAGGAGGCCTGTCACGAGCGCCCCCCAGTCGCCGCCATGAGCGTGGTAGCGCGCGTAGCCGAGAACATCCCGCATCAGACGATCGAAGAGAAGCGCGGTCTGGCGCTGGTCGATTGTCGTCGTTGGTTTTCCGGAGAAGCCGAAGTTCGGAAGCGACGGTACGACGACGTCGAAGGCATCCTCCGTGCGTCCGCCGAAACGCGACGGGAAGGCCAGAGGCTCGATGACCTTCCAGAACTCGCGATGCGAGCCCGGCCAACCGTGCGACAGAAGAAGAGGACGTCGCCCGTCCGCTTCGCCGACGACATGAACGAAGTGGATGTCGACACCATCGATCTCCGCAACGAACTGCGGGAAGCGGTTGAGGCGCTGGACGGCGCCGCGCCAGTCGTATGATGCGCTCCAGTAGCCGCAGAAGTCTTGCAAGTAGGCGGCATCGCAGCCGTACTTCCACCCTTCACCCTCTGGCGCCGGGGGAAAGCGATAGGTGCGCACGCGCTCCAGGACCGCTTCAACGTCCGCTTCCGACCAGTTCACTTCGAACGGCTGCATCGGTTACTTCCTTGCGTCTCGGAAGGGTGCTCGACGGATGTCGAAGAGCCCCACGTCAGCGGCGACTGAAGAACTTGGCGCCGGCAGCGGTCGCCAGCCCGAACAGAATATGGTTCGCCGTGTGCATGCCGATCGTCGCGGCATCCGACCGCCATTCCGGCTTCTTCACCCCGAGCATGGGTCCGACAACCCAGTGCATGGCTGCATAGAAGAACAGACCGAACATGATTCCAGATTTGAGAACGCCCGAGTCCTCGTCCGTGACGACCGCGTAGGTCGCGCCGGCAACGGCGGATAGAAGCAGGTGACCGCCTTGAATGAATGCCTGCTCGCTCGCGCCGGGCAAGGCATTGTGGTCCCGAAGTCGCAATCCGAGGCTCGCCTCGGATGCGCGTTCCAAAGCGGCGAGTTCGGACGGCTGACCGCTCTTGCGCTCGCCCGCGACCAGCAAGGCCGTGATGCCGATCCCTGCGGTCACCCCTCCCGCGATGGCACCAAGAAGACGAGACCCACTCACGCGCCGATCTTCCTGGCCGACGGCTCGTGAATCGGGCAACCGTTGAATCGCTCCCGGAACTCGGCAGAATGCTTGTAGGGAGATTTGCGAGCCCGGTTGATATTGCCGAGCGGCTGATGGGCGGCGAGCCCGGTCCAGATGCCGAAGCGCATTTCTTCATTGACCGCTTGAACGCGTTCGGGTGCCCAACTGTCCTGCGGTTCGACGGTGATGGTGGCGACGGTTTGGAACGGCGCTTCGTCCTCCTTCCACTCCACCATCGGATCCTCGACGGGCTGCTTCTCGAGGTCGCGGCAAAGCTGCACCCGCAATTCCCATCGCCCACGGATGCCCTGCATCTCAGCCCGGATGGTATCGCGGATGGCGTTTTCGTTTTCGCTCGCGTCGATCTCGCGTCCAGTCAGTTCGGTGAGGTCCTGCGAGACGGGCGCGATCGAGAACTTGGCGATGTAGTCGCCGTATCGGAAGGGTGTGACGCTGTAGTAGGTCTCGCCCAGCGGGTCGACATTCGGAGCACCGCCGAGAGACTGTAGCTTCGGGCTTTCGACCCCGACCGCTTCCAAGGCCTTGTTCACGCCGCGCAGAACCGAGGACATGACCGTCTTCGTCCCCTCCAGCTTGTCGGTGGTGCCGGCCAGCATCTTGAGATTGCCGTGGAAGTCGGCCGCGGTCTTGGCCTGGAAAACCGGGCCGTTGACCATGATGAAATCCTGCGTCGTGCCTTCCGCGCCGGGCAGCCGTTCGCCCTCGACATCGAGTACCTTGAGCGCCAGGCCGCGGGGAAGGCTGATGGCATCGGGGAGGATGTCACCTGCATTAGTGGAGATGCGCATGAAGACCTTGTGCTCGCCCGGCTTGGCGAAGAGGCCCTGTGTAAGCTCTGGAGGCAGGCCGCTCTCGATTCGCATCGTCCCCTCGAGGATACCATGCGCCTTCGCATGGACCGAGCGGACGGCGTGTCCGTAGTCCTTGGCGGTGGTCTCCAAAATCGTGTCGAACGTCTCGTTCAGCTTGGCGATGGTCTCGGCCTCGTCGGGCAGGACCCGTTCGACGGACGACGAGAAACGAACGGGTGGGGCAACGACCATGAATTTGAGCCTTTCTGAAAATCGAAAGGGAGAAGGCGTGGTGAGCTGCGAGGTTCCTGTTGGCCGGGAAAACATCGGCGAGAACGTCGCCATGGGTATACGAGGAGAGGGCCGACCGAAGCCGGCCCTGATGGATGTCAGCTCAAGGCCGGTTGGCCATTCGAGGCGGAGAGGCCACCATCCACGGGAAGGTTCACGCCCGTGATATAACGAGCATCCTCGCTTGCCAGGAACGCGACTACGCCCGAGATGTCATCGACCTCGGCGCCCCGTCCCATGGGAATGCGTTCCTCGAACTTCGCGACGAGGTCAGGCTGCTCCTTCATGCCCTCGGTAAAGGGCGTGTAGGTCAGCGAGGGGTTCACCGCGTTGACCCGCACGCCGTTCTTGGCCTCGTCCATGGCGAAGGCGCGCGTGAAGTTGGTGACGGCGCCCTTGGCCGCGCAATAGGCCGCATGGTTCCAGTCGCCCCCGAGACCGGACGCGGAGGACACGTTGATGACCGTGCCTTTCGTCTTTCGGAGTTCGGCGATGGCGGCCCGGCTTATGTGGACGACGCCGTAGAGGTCGGTCTCGATGACCCTCGTGAAGTCCGAGAAAGGACCCTCGTCAATCCGGGCCAAGTGGTCGACACCGGCATCGTTGACGACAACGTCGATCCGGCCGAAGCGCTCCACTGCGAAGGCGACGAGCGCCTCGCAGGCTGCCTCATCCGAAACGTCGGTCTCTCGCGTTGCGGCGTGCACGCCGATCTCCCCGGCCACCCGTTTCAAGCCATCGACATCCTTGTCGGCCAGCAAGACGCTCGCACCCTCGGAGGCGAAGCGCTTGGCAACCGCTTCACCAATGCCGGACGCACCGCCAGTCACGACAACGACCTTGCCTTGAAACCTCGACATGGCGGCTGACATCAGGCGCTCCTCGCCTGGGCCGGGTGCCGACCTTCCTCGAACTCCTCGACGATCTTGGCGCAGAAGGCGGGCAGATCGTCGGGGTTGCGGCTCGTCACGAGGCCTTGATCTGTCACGACCTCTCGGTCGACGAACGTGCCGCCCGCGTTCTCGATGTCGGTCTTCAGCGTCGGGTATGCCGTCAGGGTTCGGCCCTTGACGACGCCGGCCTCCACGAGGACCCACGGTCCGTGGCATATGACGCCGACCGGCTTGCCTGCCGCGAAGAAGTCCCGGACGAACGAGACAATCTTTGCATCGCCGCGCAGCGTGTCCGCACCGACGCAACCGCCAGGAACGACCAGTCCGTCAAAGTCGGCGGCCGACACCTCATCGATCGCCTTGTCGACCGTATAGGTCGAGCCGGGATCAAGGTCGTTGTTGACGGTCTTGGCGTCGTCCTTCGTCAGGCTGATGACCGTGACGGCTGCGCCTGCGGCTTCCACCGCCGACTTGGGTTTGGCGAACTCTGGATCCTCCGTGCCACGCGGCGAGACGAGGATGGCGATTCTGCGATTGGATAAGGTCATCGATGGTCCTGTGAGGTTCCTGTGGCACTGACATTGCGGTCAGTGGCGCACTGAGCCGATGAACGACGCCCACCTGACCAAGTTCCTGTATGACGGCGGCCGTCATAGGAGGCCGAGCGCCGATTACGACGCCACTCCAGAAGAACGGCAGCGCCAACACGATAGGCCCCGTGCCGTCAGACAGGGATGGCGTCGATCGTTGCCGGGTTCTCTTCCGGGATGCCGTTCTCGCGGTGCCGGAACTCGGACAGCGCTTGGTAGACCTGGAGACGGGCTCGCATCACCGAGCCGAGCGGCCGGTGGGCCGCAAGGCTGTGAGCCGGGCGGAAGGTCATCGCCTCGTCGAAGTACCGCTGGCGTGCGGCGCTGTAAGCGTCCTGTGCCGGCAGGCGGATCCTGGCGACGGCGACGAAGGGGCTTGTGTCCTCCGACCACTCCACCGAGGCATCCTCGATCGGCTGACTGTCGGCGTCGCGCCAGAGCTGGGCCCGCAGTTCGAACACGACCTCGTTGGTTCGGAAGTGGTCGACGGTGGCGTGGCGGAAACCATCTTCGTCCTCCTTCGGATCGAGCCGCCAGTCCTTTAAGGCGTCCTGCGCCGGCGAGACCGGGAAGGCACCGAGCTTGGCGACATAATCGCCGAAGCGGATCGGCGCCTGACTGTAATAGGGCTCGGCCAGCGGATGCGAGAAGGGATGGCCGAAGAAGTCCGCCTTTGCGCTTTCGGTGCCAAAGGCATGCAGCACACGATTGAAATTGCGCGCCAGGGAGGCGACGGCGCTCTTAGCCCCTTCTGGCAACCCCGTAGCCTTCCCGATCATCGTGCCGTCGCGCAGGAAGCCCTCTGCCGTGCCGGATGGAAAGGTTGTGCCGCTGGCCAGAACGAAGTCCTGTGTTTCCGTGGTGTGGTCGGGCAGCTTCTCGCCGGGCACGCCAAAGACCTTGATCGACAGGCCACGATGCGTCGACACGCGGTCGCCGAGCCGCTCGCCTGGGCCCTGCGCGAAGCGAACCGCGACGGGATGGATGCCGGGACGGGCGAACAGACCCTGAGCTAACTCAGGCGGCAGATCCTCCGGGATCTCCAGCGTTCCCACGGCAAGGGCCGTCGACTTGGCGTGGCTGGCGCGCACGGCATGGTGCTCGCGGTCCTCTACCGTCTCGGACTGCTGGGTCATCCCCTGGATGATGCCGTCGATCGTCTTCTGCTCGCCCTCGCTCGGCTGCTCGACGTCAGGGCTGAAGGGAAGGGGTGGACGGGTCATCGCGTTGTCTCCGGATCTTCCCGGCCCTCGCAGTGCGTGGCGGGGCATGCCTTCAACGACAAGCGAGAGTTCTCGGAAGGGTTCCGAAATGCGCAGCAGCCGAAGACAAAGCACATGATAGGGCTGGTTACGCGAACGCGGGTGCTTTGAACTCGGTTCAGGCGATCCGCCGTGCAGCCAGTATGCTGCCGCTGTCATATGCCGCGGTTGTCCAACTCGTCGTCGGCGCGAAATTTACCAAAGACGACGCGCAGACACTGCTCGCAGAGGTTGACCTGGTATCCACCCACTGCCTGATGTCCGCGACGGTCGGCGAGTGCTCGAGGCAGAAATCGCGCTTGGCCACATGGGCGTCTGTCGCTCGCTCGACGCGAGCCAACTCAGCTCGCACCCGATCCAACAAAGCCGATCATCTGGCATGCGACACAGTTGGAGCGCTACGGGCTGAAAACCAGCCTCGCCTCCTATTGGGAACGATACAGGCCGGTGTCTCTGAGTTCTCGGATGAGTTCCGCATCAAGATGGGCTTGCGGTGCCGATGTCCGCTTCAGGCAAGCGTTCAGAGAGGCTTCAATGGCGCAGAAGGGTCGTTTGCCGAACGTCAGCTTTCCGCCAATGTGTCCTCGAAGCGGACAGGCAGCTTCCGGCCCAATCCTCACGTGTAGTATGCAGCCGGATCGATCCAGAACATCGGATGACGGTGGTCGTGCGATGCGAGCTATTGAATGGATTACGTTTCGCTTGCTGCACTGTAGATGAGGATAGAAACTGAGGCCAAAGACAAATCTCCCTTGAAGGCAGAAAATGGATCGCTGGACCGAGTTTCAGGTTTTCGTCGCGATCGCCGAAGAGCGGAGCATGACGCAGGCGGCGAATGCGCTTGACCTTTCGGTATCCGGCGTCAGCCGGCACCTCATGAGCCTCGAGTCGCGCCTTGGTGCACGGCTTATCCAACGATCGACCCGCCAACTAAGCCTGACGAGCGAAGGTGAAGCCCTTCTCTCCGATGCAAGAGATCTCCTTTCGACTTGGGCGGCTGCGGAAGCCAATGTCACAGCCCGCTCGCATGCCCCAACTGGACGGCTCCGCGTCGGGGCGTCCCTGTCTTTCTCTCTCCTGCACCTGATGCCTGTCGTCGCACAGTTCAGGCGGCTCTACCCGGCATTGTCGATCGAGATCGTCTCCTCGAACCGCTACTACGACATCATCGAGAACGGGCTCGACCTTGCAATCCGCACCCGCAGGGTGGAGGCCGACAGCTCGATCACGATCCGACGCTTGGGAGAAACCCGCCGCCTCCTAGCCGCTTCGCCGGACTACCTTGCCGAACGGGGCGCGCCTGAACACCCACGCGATCTCGTCAATCATGACCTCATCCTCTACACCTTGGCGGACAACTGGAACGAGTTCAGCTTCCGCCGTGCCGACGAGACGGTCGCAGTCAAAGTCGAAGGTGCGATTGTCGCCAACGACGGGCAGTTGATCTGTCAGGCCGCCCGTGACGGGCTCGGGATCCTGGCTCAGCCTACATACATCATCCAAAACGACCTCGACGCGGGGCGGCTGGTACGGGTCCTCGATGATTGGGACCTGCCGCGGCTGACCATGAACGTCGCCTATCCCAGCAAGTCCTTCGTCCCCGTAAGGACGCGGCTCTTCATCGACTTCCTCGTCGAGCGCTTCCGTCTGAACGACTTCGAGACCCTTTGGACGGCCTGACGCTTTTTGCGTTTGGCGCAATAATGTTTCCCAGATCGGCTTCTTTGTCTCACGTAGAGTGAATGTTAGGCAATCCGTGTCGCCACGTCCCGTGGCCCACGATCTGCCGATCACCGACATTCTACTGGGAGGATGATGTCATGAAGGGCCTACTCACCGCATTCCTGGTTTCGACAGCTGCATTGGCCGGCGCGGTCCACGCGCAGGCCGCGGAGAAGGTCTTCTTCCTTCTTCCGAACACCACGACGATCCGCTTCGAGAGCCGTGACGCGCCGTTCTTCGTGGCGGCGATGAATGAGATGCGCCCGGACGCGCAGATCACCGTTCAGAACGCTCAGGGCGACCCGCAGCAGCAGCAGAAGCAGATCGAGGACGCCATCACGCAGGGCGCGAACCTCATCCTCCTGACCTCGGCCGACGCCAACCTCGTGGCCGGCGGCTTGGCCGCGGCCCAGGCGGCCGGCGTGCCGGTCGTCCTCTACGACCACGATGCCGTCGGCGGGAAGGCCGAGGCGCACGTCGTGTTCGACTCCCTCGCGGTCGGCCAGGCCCAGGGCAAGCGCGCCGCCGAGCTGATCGGGAAGATGGACAAAACCCCCGTCAAGGTCGCCCGCGTCAAGGGCAACCAGGGTGAGTACGGCACCGGGCAGTACGAGAAAGGCCAGAACGAGTTTCTCAAGCCGCTGATCGACTCCGGGAAGGTCAAGGTCGTCTGCGAGCAGTACACGCAGAATTGGGACCCGACGCTCGCCCAGTCGTTCGCCGAGGACTGCCTGACCAAGAACGGCGGCGATGTCGACGTCTTCATCGGAATGAACGACGGCACGACGGGCGGCTCCGTTGCGGCCCTCCTTAGCCAGGGCTTCAAGCCCGGCGACAAGCTCGTCACGGGCGGCCAGGACGCGACCGTGGAGGCGCTCCGCTACGTCGCGCAAGGGTGGCAGGACAACTCGGTCCTGAAGGACCTCAAGGTCGAGGCGACGGAGGCCGCCAAGGTCGCCACCGCCGTCCTCGACGGCAAGGGCGTCCCCGCGGACCTCGTCAACGGCAAGGTCAACAACCAGTACATGGACGTGCCGGCCATTCTCCTGCCCGTCGAGAACATCACGAAGGACAACCTCGGTGAGGTGGTCAAGAAGGGTGTCTGGACATGGAAGGAGATCTGCCAGGGCATCGAGACCACCGAGGTCTGCAAGGCGAACATGTAATCAACGGGGGCGGACGGCCCCGCCGTCCGCCCTTCCGGATCTCGGGAGGATCGATCATGTCTGCACTCACCGCCGAACGGCCTGCCGCTTCGCAGGGCCGCGGGACCCCTCTTGTCTCGCTCCGCAACATCCAGAAGCACTTCGGCTCCCTGCACGCACTGCGCGGCGCGTCCGTTGAGGTCTACCCGGGGGAGATCGTCGCCCTCGTCGGCGACAACGGCGCCGGCAAGTCCACCCTCGTCAAGGTGATGGCGGGCGTCCATGCCGCGGACTCGGGCGAGTACCTGTTCGAGGGCAAGCCCGTCACCGTGAAGAAACCGACAGACGCAACCGCGCTCGGCATCCAGACGGTCTACCAGGACCTCTCGCTTTGCAGCAACCTGGACGCCGTGCAGAACTTGTACCTCGGGCGCGAGGTGACCGGCTCGTGGTGGGGCGGCGGACGGATCAAGCGCGCGGAATGCGAGGTCCGCGCCCGCGAGCTCCTCACCCGAATGCGCCTCGGCAACCTCTCCCTGACGCGGCCCGTCGGCGCGATGTCGGGCGGCCAGCGCCAGAACATCGCCATCGCCCGGTCGATCCTCGAGACGCCCAAGGTCGTCATCCTTGATGAGCCGACGGCAGCACTCAGCCACTCCGCCGCGGAAGGCGTGTCGACGCTGATCCGGACGCTGGCCGACCAAGGGCTCGGCATCGTCATCGTCAGCCACGACATCCACCATTTCGTGGTGAACGCGACCGACCGCATCGAGGTCATGCGCCTTGGCGCCAACTGCGCCAGCTTCAAGTCAAAGGACGTCACCGGCGAGCAGGTCGTCAACGCGATGGTCGGCGGCAACGAAGGCGTCAACCTCGCGGGTTGACCGCGGCTTCCCATTTCGAGGTAAATCCGATGTCCACTACCATGACCCTCGATGCGCCGGCGAAGCGTCCGCGCCGGAGCTTCGGTGAACTGCTCGCCAACGACCTTCGCGCCCTTCCGATCGTTATCGGCCTAGTCGCGCTCGGCATATTCTTCGCGTCCCAGAGCGACGTGTTCCTCACCGCCCGGAACCTCTCGAACCTCCTGCTTCAGAGCACGGTGGTGGGCATCATGGCCCTGGGTCTGATGTTCGTCCTCCTCGTGAAGGAGATCGACCTCTCGATCGCCGCCATCAACGGCGTGACCTCGGTTCTCATGGCCAAGTTCGTGGTCGAGTTCGGTCTGTCCCCGTGGATCGCGATCCCCCTCGCCATCCTGGTCGGCGCCGCCATCGGCAGTTGCTCGGCGCGCTGGGTGACCTTCGTCGGCGTCCCGTCCTTCGTCGTGACGCTTGGTCTCGGCCTCGCCCTGAACGGCCTGCAACTCATCCTACTCCCTCCGACCGCACGCTACGGCTTGCAGCAAACGGGCATCGAGAAGATCGCGCTCACGAACATCAGCGGCGTCTGGGCTTGGCTCGCTCTTGCCATCGGCATCGCCGCCTTCGCCGGCCTGGTGCTATCGAACGTCGCCCGTCGCCGGAAGAACGGCCTCGAGGTCTCCCTCATGAACGCCGTCGTGGTCCCGATCGCCTCCGCCGCCGCGTTCGGAGCCGTGGTCGTGGCGATCCTGTCCGCCCATCAAGGCATCCCCCTGATCGTCCTGATCTTCGCGGTCCTCCTCGGCATCGGCGGATACATCCTCAACAACACCCGGTTCGGCCTGTACCTCTACGCCGTCGGGAACAACGAGGAAGCGGCCCGACGCGCGGGCATCAAGGTCCCGCGGATCAAGATGGCCGCCTTCGCCATCGCCGGCGGCATCGCGGCCCTGGCGGGTGTCATCGCGGCCTCCCGCACCCTCGGCGTCGGCGTGTTCTCCGGCGGCGGCGTCGGTGGCGGCACCCTCCTGCTGGAGTCCATCGCGGCAGCCGTCATCGGCGGCGTCAGCCTCTTCGGCGGCCGGGGATCGATCCACGCAGCGCTACTCGGTGCCCTTGTCATCGGCACGGTCAGCAACGGCCTGAACCTGATGGGCGTGGAGAACGAGGTCCGACTGATCGTCACCGGCCTCCTGCTCGTCCTCGCCGTCTCGATCGACAAGCTGATCGAACGGGCGACCGGACACCAGAGCTTCTGATACCCCTGGCGTCCCGGGCGTTGCCACGTCGGGGACGCGGGACAAGCGACACGACAAGGGCAACCGACATGAAGATCGACGACATCGACCTTTGCGCAAGCTACTGGACGGTCGCCGGGCCGGTGTGGCCCGGCTCCCCGACCGAGGTCAGCCCCTTCTCCCTCCAGGAGCGTGCCGAGGTCTGCGGGCGCATCGGCTGGCGGGGCATGGGCTTCGTCCTCGACGACATGAACGCCGCGATCGAGACGTACGGCCTTCCGACCGTGAAGCGCATCTTCTCCGACAACGGCATCCGCCACGTCGAACTCGAGTTCCTGGTGGACTGGCACCTCGCCGACGCGCGGCGCGTGGCATCCGACGCCATGTTCGACCGGAAGCTGGAAATCGGCGCCGAACTCGGCGTCGAGAAGATCAAGCTCGGCGGCGGCGTGTTCGAGGAGGGCGAGCCCGATATTCCGGCCATGCGGGCCGCCCTCACCAAGATCTGCGAGCGGGCCGCGCCGCTGAACATCGACATCGTCATCGAGTTCCTGCCCTTCGCGAGCATTAACAACATCAAGCGCGGCGTAGCCCTGTTCGACGGGCTCGGCACCACGAACGGCGGCCTGCTCGTCGACACGTGGCACATCGAGCGCGGCGGGATGACCGCCGACGACATCCGCCAGATGCCCCGGGACCTCCTGAAGGCCGTGGAGCTCGACGACGCGGGTCCCGAGGTCATTGGTGACCTGTTCAACGACTCCACCCACTACCGCCGCCTCTGCGGCGAGGGCTCGATCGACATCGCGTCGCAGGTCCAGGCGATCCTGGACGTGGGCTACCGCGGGTACTGGGGCATCGAGGTCATCTCGGCCTACCACCGCTACCTGCCGCTGGAGATGGCCGCGCAGAAGGCCTTCGACACCACCATGCGCCAGTTCCAGTCCGTGACGCTGCCCGTCGACTGACGACACCTTTCGGAGCCTGCCGGCTCCGTTGCCGAACACCAGGGAATCCAAAATGGTCAGAATCGCAGTTCTCGGCGCAGGCCGCATCGGCAAGATCCATGCGGCGAGCGTCGCGGCCAACCCCAAGGCGAAGCTGGTCGCGGTCGCGGATCCATTCGGGGACGCGGTTCGCACCGTCGCGGAGGCGCACGGAGCCGACGCGATGACCGACGCCATGGAGGCGATCGCCCGCCCCGACGTCGACGCCGTGGTCATCGGTACCCCGACCGACACGCACGTCGGCCTGATGACGAGGGCGGTCGAGCTCGGCAAGGCGGTCCTTTGCGAGAAGCCGATCGACCTCGACATTGCCGAGAGCGAGAAGGCCGCGGCGAACGTCGAGCGACTGGGCGGCAAGGTGATGCTCGCCTTCAACCGTCGCTTCGACACGACCTTCGCCGAGATCCGCCGCTCGATCGACGCCGGGCGCATCGGCGAGGTCCGCCAAGTCGTCATCTCCAGCCGTGACCCGGGGATGCCGCCGGCCGCCTACGTGAAGTCCTCGGGCGGCATCTTCCGGGACATGACGATCCACGACCTCGACATGGCCCGCTGGCTGCTGGGCGAGGAGCCCGTCCTCGTCAGCGCGATCGGCTCGCGCCTGGTCGATGCGCCCCTGCTCGAGCAGTACGACGACTACGACACCGTCATGGTCACGTTGCAGACCGCGAGCGGCAAGCAGGCGGTCATCAACAACTGCCGCGAGGCGGTCTACGGCTACGACCAGCGCGTCGAGGTGCTGGGCTCGACCGGCCTGCTGACGCACGACAACCTTCGCCCGACAACGATGCGCCTGACGACGGCGGAGATGACCGACGCGCAGGAGCCGCTCCTGAACTTCTTCCTGGAGCGTTACGCGCAGGCCTACCGGGCGGAGATGAACGCGTTCGTCGACGCGATCGCAGACGGCAAGCCGATGCCGACCACCGTGCGCGACGGCGTCCTGGCGCTGCGCCTGGCGGAGTGCGCGGTGGAGTCCGTCCGCACGGGTCGCGCCGTCACTGTGTGAACGACAAGCAGAATGGGAGGAAGACCGTCATGACCTACGCCATCGGAAACGACGCCCCGCTCGGGATCGCCTGCCTCGGCATCACGCATCCCCACACCTCGGGACGCGTGAAGGCGTTCCAGCGGATGCCGAACGCGAAGGTGCTCGGCGCCTTCGACAACAGCCCGCTCCTCGACCCGTTCGTCGACGCCATGGGCATCGCCAAGCGCACCAAGGAGGAGATCCTCTCCGACCCGGACGTTCACGCGGTCCTCATCCAC
The DNA here is from genome assembly GCF_014642635.1 of Aureimonas endophytica. Lineage (GTDB taxonomy): Bacteria > Pseudomonadota > Alphaproteobacteria > Rhizobiales > Rhizobiaceae > Plantimonas > Plantimonas endophytica. The sequence goes on along the minus strand of NZ_BMIQ01000003.1, from coordinate 97,407 downwards.
CCGAAGAGCTACCTCATGGCCGACTGGGCCATAGAGGCGATGGAGGCCGGCAAGGCCGTCCTGTGCGAGAAGCCCGCCGGCCGCGGATCGGTCGACACGGTGCGTCTGGTCGAGGCCGTCGAGAGGACGGGCCGACTCTTCCAGGTCGGCTACTGCTGGCGCTACGCGCCGTCGGTGGACCGGATGCAGGAGGTCCTGAAGGCGGGCCAGCTCGGCAAGGTGCTCCAGGTCCGCGCCCACGCGGGCTGCTCGCACCACGAGGCGGACACCGACCACATGCGCCAGCCAGGCGACATCGGCGGCGCCTTCTACGTGATCGGCTGCCACACCATGGACCGCCTGCTCCTGCATTTCGGGATGCCGACGTCGGTGAACGCCCGCATCACCAAGTTCGACGGGGTGATGACGCCGAACGCCCGCGAGGACGCGGTCGGGGCGATCCTGAACTATCCCGACAAGATCATCACGGTCGACTTCATGTCGTGGGACCCTCTGCCGTGGACGGAGAGCTGGGACATCACGGCATACGGCACGGAGGGCGTCATGCACTCCCGTCCGCTTCCGGCGTCCTACAAGCTTTACAGCACGGGCAAGGCCGGGCTTCCCGAGGGCTGGACCGAGTGGAACGAGACCAGCTTCCCCGAGATCTGGGCGGTCCGGAAGACGGTCTACTCGCCCGAGATCGCCGAGATCGGGAACCCCGTCTACTTCGACCGAGAGGCCAACGCCTTCGCGCATTCCCTGCGGATGGGTGCCCCCTCGAACGTCCCGGCGAGCCAGGCCCACAACATCAACCGCATCCTCGAGGCGCTCTTCCAGTCGTCCTCGCAGAACGGCGCCGAGGCCCAGCTCTGACCACGTCGGATCGGGCCCGCCGTCCGAGCTGCAACATCCTGCCCCTCATGGGAGTGGAACTATGATCAAGCATATCGTGATGTGGAACATGGCGGGCGAGACGCAGGAGGCCCGCTCCGAGGCCGCGGAGTTCCTGCGGAGCCGCTTCGAGGCGCTGCGCGACGAGGTGCCCGGCCTCCTCCACCTCGAGGTCGGCCTCGACCACAGCCGCGTTGACTACGCCTGCGACGTCGTCCTCTACACCGAGTTCGAGAGCCAGGAGGCCCTGGACGCCTACGCGACCCACCCCGCCCACCTGCGGGTGAAGGGCGAGCTGGGGCAGATGCGGATCGCGCGCTACCAGGTCGACTACGCGGTCGCCGGCAACGCCGCGGCCAGCGCCGCCGCCTGACCCCGTTTCCAGGATCGATGCCATGAAGGACTTCCTCTACACGGCGCATCCCTCCCGGGTGGTCTTCGGGTCGGGAAAGGTCGCTTCCGTCCGCGACGAGGTCGAGGCCGTAGGGTCGAGCCGGGCTCTCGTCCTCTGCACGCCGCCGCAGCGGGCGCAGGCCGAGATGGTGGCGGACCTGCTCGGCTCGCGTCTCGCGGGGATCCACGACGGCGCCGAGATGCACGTGCCGATCGAGAGCGCGCGCAAGGCACGGGAGCTGGCGGCCGAGCTCGGAGCGGACTGCGCGGTCGCCGTGGGCGGCGGGTCCACGATTGGCCTCGGCAAGGCGATCGCCCTCGAGGCGACCATCCCGATCGTGGCGATCCCGACTACCTACGCCGGCTCCGAGATGACGCCGATCTACGGCATCACGGAGGGTGGCCTCAAGAAGACGGGCAAGGACGCGCGCGTCCTGCCGCGGTCGGTCATCTACGACCCGGATCTGACGATGTCCCTGCCGTTGGGGATGTCGCTCGTCAGCGGCATGAACGCCATCGCCCATGCCGCCGAGGGACTCTACGCCCGGGACGGCAACCCGGTGATGTCCCTGATGGCCGAGGAGGGCATCCGCGCCCTCGCGGAAGGAATGCCCCGGATCGCTGAGGCGTCCGACGACAGGCAAGCCCGGTCGCTCTGCCTCTACGGCGCATGGCTCTGCGGGACGGTGCTCGGGCATGTCGGCATGTCCCTGCACCACAAGCTCTGCCACACGCTCGGCGGCAGCTTCAACCTGCCGCACGCCGAGACGCACACGGTCGTGCTGCCGCATGCCTTGGCCTACAACAGCCCGGCGACGCCCGAGGCCATGGACAGGATCGCGCGGGCGATCGGCGCCTCCGACGCGCCGGTCGGCCTTCACCGCATGGCGTCCGACCTCGGGATGCCGACGGCGCTGCGCGACCTCGGCTTGAAGGAGTCCGATCTCGACAGGGCGTGCGAGATCGCGTTGTCGAACCCGTACTGGAACCCGCGCCCGATCGAGGCGGCGCCGCTGCGAGCCCTCCTGCAACGCGCCTGGGAGGGCGCCCAGCCCCAGCCCTGACACCCAAGATCCTTAGCGTTCGGCCTTGACCGATCGTGAGCGCCGGGGACGGCACCCGACCGTCGCCCCCGCCGCTCGCTGAAGACATGGCCCGACGCCGAGAGGGAGAGAACGAGATGACCCCCTACTTCACCGAGGAAGGCTCCGTAGATGCGGTGAATGCCCGCATGACGCCGGACGCGAACCCGCGCCTCGCCGAGATCATGGCCTCGCTGGTCAAGCACCTCCACGCCTTCGCGAAGGAGACGCAGCTCACGCAGGAGGAGTGGGAGGTCGGCATCGACTTCCTCACGACGACGGGCAAGATGTGCTCGGGCGAGCGGCAGGAGTTCATCCTCCTCAGCGACACGCTTGGGTTCTCCATGCTGGTCGACGCCATCAACCACCGCCGCCCCGAGGGGGCGACGGAGAACACGGTGTTCGGTCCCTTCCACGTGGCCGACGCGCCAGTGCGTGAGATGGGCGCCAACATCTCGCTCGACGGCAAGGGGGAGAGCTGCCTCTTCGAGGGCCGTGTGGTGGACCTCCAGGGCAACCCGGTCGAGGGCGCCCGGGTCGATGTCTGGTCCGACAACGCGGAGGGCTACTACGACGTGCAGCAGCCCGACATCCAGCCGAAGTGGAACAACCGCGGCATCTTCGTCACCGGAGCCGACGGCCGCTACAGCTTCGTCGGGATCAAGCCGGTCTCCTACCCGATCCCGGACGATGGGCCGGTCGGCAAGATGCTCGGCCAGCTCGGCCGCCACCCCTACCGCCCCGCGCACATGCACTACCTCGTGACGGCGCCCGGCTTCCAGAAGGTCGTCACCCACACGTTCGTCGGGGACGACGAGTACCTCGACTCCGACACGGTGTTCGGCGTGAAGCGGTCCCTGGTGGCTCCCTTCGAGCGCGTCGAGGACGGGGACACGAACTGGCGCTCGCCCTTCGACTTCGTGCTCGTGCCCGACACCGGGCCAGAAGGCTCGGAACGCTTGCCCGCGCCGGACGCCAATCTGCGATAGGAAGACGAAGCCGATGGACAAGACAGTTTCGGACCTGCCGACCGCGGTGGCGGTCGTCGAGGACGGCATGACCGTGATGATCGGTGGCTTCGGCGGCTCGGGCGCGCCGATCGAGCTGATCCACGCGCTGATCGACCGCTTCGTGGCGACGGGCGCGCCGAAGAACCTCACCGTGGTCAACAACAACGCCGGCAACGGCCATGTGGGCCTCGCCGCGCTGATTGAGCAGGGCATGGTCGCCAAGCTCATCTGCTCCTTCCCGCGCTCGGCCGACCCGAAGGTCTTCACCGAGCGGTATCTCGCCGGTGAGATCGAGCTGGAGCTGGTGCCGCAGGGCACGCTCGCCGAGCGCATTCGGGCCGGCGGGGCGGGCATCCCCGCCTTCTACACGCCGACGAGCTACGGCACGGACCTGGCCGAGGGGAAGCCGGTCGAGGAGTTCGACGGACGGCCGTACGTCCGCGAGAACTGGCTGAAGGCCGACGTCGCGCTGATCAAGGCCTACAAGGGCGACCGCCTCGGCAACCTCGTCTTCAACAAGGCGGCGCGCAACTTCAACCCCCTGATGGCGACCGCCGCCGCGGTGACGGTCGCGCAGGTCACCGAGATCGTCGAGCCGGGGACCATTGATCCCGAAGCGGTCGTGACGCCCGGCATCTTCGTGCAGGGGGTCGTCGCCGTCGCCGATCCCGCGCAGGAGGAAGACCTCAACCGCGCCAACGCCGTCTACCCTCCGAGGGCCGCATGAGCTCCAAGCTTTCCTCCACCCAGATCGCCTGGCGCGCCGCCCAGGACATCGCCGACGGTGCCTATGTGAACCTCGGCATCGGCTTCCCGGAGATGGTGGCGAAGTTCCAGCCCCCGGGGCGCGAGGCCATCTTCCACACGGAGAACGGCATCCTCGGCTTCGGCGAGGCGCCGAAGGCGGGCGAGGAGGACTGGGACCTCATCAACGCCGGCAAGAAGGCCGTGACCCTGAAGCCCGGCACCGCCTTCTTCCACCACGCGGACTCGTTCGCCATGGTGCGCGGCGGGCATCTCGACGTCGCGATCCTCGGCGCCTACGAGGTCGCCGAGACCGGGGACCTCGCCAACTGGTCCACCGGGCCGCGGGGCGTGCCGGCCGTCGGCGGGGCGATGGACCTCGTCCACGGTGCCAAACGCGTCGCCGTCATCACCGACCACGTGACGAAGGACGGCAAACCCAAGCTCGTGAAGCGCTGCTCGCTGCCGCTGACGGGCGTCGCCTGCGTCACCCGTGTCTACACGAGCCTCGCGGTGATCGACATCGAGAACGGGCGCTTCGTGCTGCTCGAGAAGCTGCCGTCCCTGTCGGTCGACGACCTGCAAGCCCAAACGGGCGCCGAGCTCCTCGTACCCGGCCCCGTCGCCGACCTTCTCGTTCCGGAGCTTTGAAATGAGCGAAGCCTTCATCTGCGCCTACCTGCGCACGCCCATCGGTCGCTTCGGCGGGGCACTCGCGTCCGTCCGGGCCGACGACCTCGGGGCCGTGCCCCTCAAGGCGTTGATGGAGCGTCATGCGTCTATGGACTTCGGCGCTGTGGACGAGGTGATCTACGGCTGCGCCAACCAAGCGGGCGAGGACAACCGCAACGTGGCCCGCATGAGCCTGCTTCTGGCCGGCCTGCCCGAGACCGTCCCCGGCACGACGATGAACCGCCTCTGCGGCTCAGGCATGGACGCGGTGATCACGGCCGCGCGCGCCATCAAGTCGAGCGAGGCTGAGCTGGTGATCGCGGGCGGCGTCGAGTCCATGTCCCGCGCGCCCTTCGTCATGCCGAAGGCGGAAACGGCCTTCTCCCGCCATGCCGAGATCCACGACACCACGATCGGCTGGCGCTTCGTGAACCCGCTGATGAAGGCCCAGTACGGCGTCGATTCCATGCCGGAGACCGGGGAGAACGTCGCCGAGGACTTCCACGTCTCGCGCGAGGACCAAGACGCCTTCGCCGTCCGCTCGCAGAACAAGGCAGCCGCGGCACAGGGCAACGGCCGCCTCGGACACGAGATCGTCCCCGTGACGATCCCGCAGCGCAAGGGCGACCCCGTCGTCGTCGACCGCGACGAGCATCCGCGCGCGACGACCATCGAGACGCTGGCCAAGCTCCCGACGCCCTTCCGCAAGGGCGGCACGGTGACGGCGGGTAACGCGTCCGGGGTGAACGACGGCGCGGCGGCGCTGATCGTGGCGTCGGAGGACGCCGCGCGCCGCCACGGCCTGACGCCGATCGCCCGCGTCCTCGGAGGTGCCACGGCGGGCGTTGCGCCCCGCATCATGGGCTTCGGGCCGGCCCCCGCCTCGAAGAAACTGATGGCCCGTCTGGGGCTCACCCAGACCGACTTCGACGTGATCGAGTTGAACGAGGCGTTCGCCAGCCAGGGCCTCGCGACGCTGCGCGACCTCGGCATCGCGGACGACGACGCCCGCGTGAACCCGAACGGCGGGGCCATCGCGCTTGGCCACCCGCTCGGCATGTCGGGCGCGCGCATCGCGGGCACGGCCGCGCTGGAGCTCTCCCTCACGGGCAAGCGCCGAGCCCTCGCCACGATGTGCATCGGGGTCGGCCAAGGCATCGCGGTGGCCTTGGCGCGCGTGTGACGGAGTCCTGTCGGCGGTTCGACGAAGGCCACTCGATCTCATGCGGGCCCGCACCCTCCCAGTGGAGCGGGTCCACTTTCTGAACGGCTGCTGACAACCAGTCCTGTCAACGATTCCACCAACGACTCCCGGGGCTTGCGTCGGGGGCGGAGTTGCACCGCGGTGCGGACGACGACACCCATCTTCGTGACCGGGCTCCGGCTCGGAAACGGTGCCAGGAAGGATGGATATGCGAACGAAGTACGTTGAGTTGGGCCCGATCACTTCGGTCGCCGAGCTGAGGGAGTGGATGGGCCTACAGTCCGGTTACAGCGGCGTGGACATCGACCTCTCGGTGAAGTCGATGCGTTCGGAATGGCTGATCGCTGACGAGGTGACGGACGAGCAGATCGAGGCCGTGAAGACCGAGATCTTCCGCACCGCCGATGAACCGAACGTGGTGCTGACGCTCTGCAACGGCACGATCGTGGCCGAAGCGGGCATCCGCAGGAACGGTGAGATGGAGGACGCGATCCAGAGCCTCGATGTGCCCTTTACGACGCCTATGACGGCGACGTCGAACTGACCGAGGCAGAGAAGGGCGCGACGGGCTACGGCGTCGTGATCGCCTACCGGATGCCTACAAGCCATTTCCAAGACTACGAGGCAGGCGATGTGGAGCTCGTAGACCGCTACGGCGTGGAGGTCGAGCGCTAACGTCAGCGTGTGGGGCCCCGCTGACCAGGACACGTCGGGGCAGCGCTCTCGCGTTCCCTCGGCACGACGGCGTCGATCCCGAATCGGCAGCGAGGCACTGCGGCTGGAGCCAGCAGGTGCCTGACCTATGTCATCGGGTGCTACCGATGAATCAGGAGAGGGCATTGGACGAAGTCGACACGGAGCGAGCACAACCGAATTCGGAGTCCGGTCTCAAGCCGCAGGCGGCGCCCGAAAAGGACCGCCCGAAAGGCGGCGCGAAGCCGCCAGCCAACGCTCCTGACCACTTCTGGCTTAGCCGGCTCTATCCGGATGCTCACGGCGTCTTCCAACCGACGGCCGCGGTCGACATGAACTCTCCCGATGTCCTTGTATCGTTCGACACGAACGCCCTCCTGCTGCCGTACCAAATGAACACGGGCGACTTGGCAGGATTGGCCGGGGTTTACTCCAAGATCGCCCGAGAAGATCGCCTTTTCCTGCCCGAGCAGGTTCCGCGCGAGTTCATCAAGCACCGCGATACGAAGCTGGCCGACATGGTGAAGGCCTTGGAGGACCAAATCTCCAGGCTGCAAGGACTGAGCGTTCCCGTCAGTCCCCTGTTCCTAGAGGGCTTCGCCGACGGTGACGAACTCCTTCGGGCGGAGCGATCCTACAAGGAGGCGGTGAAGGAATACTCCGGTCGCCTTAAGGGCTTGGCGAAGCATATGCGAGCGTGGCGGGGAACTGATCCCATAATGACCCTCTACGCCAGCATCTTCGGCGCCGAGCGGATGGTGGGTCCCGGCGTCTCGGAAAAGGAGGTGGTTGAGCTCCTGGAGTACGGCATCCGGCACAAGGTGCCGCCCGGTTACAAGGACGCCAGCAAGGGCGACCAAGGCGTAGGCGATGTCCTGATCTGGCTGTCCCTCCTCAATCTTGGCGAAACCCACAAGAAGGATCTCGTCTTCGTAACCGGCGAGGAGAAGGCCGATTGGTTCGTCCGTTCGGGCGGCAGGCGCCTCTACCCGCGACCGGAACTTGTGGACGAGTACCGCCGAAGGTCCGGCGGCCGCTCCCTCCGGCTGTCGAGCTTGCAGGAGTTGCTGGAGGAGATGGAGGCACCCCAGGAACTGGTGGCGGATGTGGGAGCAGCCGAGGCAACGGCGAACAGCGTGATCCAGGGCGCTTCCTCGGGGCCGTACATCAACATCTCCGGAGGTACGGCCTACGTAACAATCCCGGCGTCGACTACAACCTTCTATGGCGGAGCCTCGTCCCGTCCGGCGGGACGCGAAACGTTCGACTACTCGACTCACGATGGCCAGATGCGGCTTGAACGTGAGGGTCTCCTTTTCACGCTTGCCTTCTCCAAAGGCAGCAACACCGCCATTCATGTCGTGAAACGCAGCGGCACGCGGAGGATCGCGAGGGTCAAGAATTATGCTAGTGGCGAGGCGATCTCCATCGAATCCTTGGACACCACCTCGGGTCATTACACCGTCCATGTCGGCGAGGGCTTCCTCGTGGAGAACCAAGAAGGTGCCGTTTTCGCCGCACGTATTTTCGGCATCAAGGACGACACGCGCGGGGCGGATCGAGACGAGGTCAGCTTCGACTACGTGATCAACCCTCCCGGGACATCAATCGTCATGCCTTGACCGGCGGCTTCACTGATGTCCCGCGCCCTGACAGCAATATGCATTGCTGAACGGCTCCGGGTAGACGGAGGGGCAGTGGACTCCATCCACTAGATCTGAATACGCTCAACCTCGTCGAGAGTGACCTCATCGGACAGACGGTCGTGCAGTTGCGTCGTCCGAGTGCTCGCGTGGGCCGCCATGGCCGCTGCTCTCTCGATGGTCCCACCGTTTCGTCTGCGTCCCCTTGCTGATCCTCGTCCTCGGTTGGTCGTTCCTGGTTACCAGGGGAGCGGTCGCGGAAGCTTCGCTTGCCTACACCCAGAGGTTCCTGGCCAACTGCGAGCCCACAACGAAGGCACCCCGGGCCCGCCGCTCGTCGAGCAATACCCAAGAGGATTCCGCGGCGGCGAAACCAAGGAAACCGGAGGTTCGAGGGTCATGAGCATGGACTGCCGGATCACCCGGCGTCGCGCTGCGGCCTGGTACGTGGTCGGGCACGTCGCCCTAACCCTTGAAACATTTGACGCCAGATGGCACATTAATTGCGACAAATGGCGAGGACGACGTGAAGGAAGAGATCATCAAGGAAGCGGTTGTTCAACGCGCGGCTCGGGCGATGGAAGCCAACGCACCCGCGGGAAAGTCGCGGAAGGGCGGCGAATGGACGGTGCGCGAGGCGGGCAAGGTAGCCGCCGAGGTGCACGTTTATTCCCTGGACGGACACCGGGTCGAACGCGTCGTCGGTTTCCTTGGCGGCAAGGAAGTGATCCCGCGGGAGATCACCTCCCCAATGGACACCCACCACGTCATCTCGCACGGCCTTCCCAAACGCTCGGTCACGCACCTGCTCGACTCGCTCGTGGTCGTCCATGACCGGACCGTGCTCTCCGGGGCGCTCGGCATGTCCCTGCGCACCCAGCAGCGCCTCAAGTCAGAACCGGAGGAGACGCTCAGCGTCGAGGCCAGTGGCAAGGCCTGGCAGTTCGCCGAGACCCTCGCGCACGCGTCCGAGGTCTTCGGCACGCAGGAAGCAGCCGAGCGCTGGTTGGAGACTCCGGCGACCGCCCTCGAGGGGGCGAAGCCCATCGACCTGCTCTCGACGCCTCCCGGCACCGAGATGGTCCGCACCTTGCTGACCCGCATAGAGTTCGGCGTCTACGCCTGACATGGCGATGGTTCCGCTCCCCGGCGCCCTCGGCGGCGCCGAGCTAGTCGCGTGGCGGATAGACCGCGACGCGTACGCGGCCACTTGGGACTCTGGGGAGGGATCCTTCCGCGTGGGGGGACGGTGGAGTTCGGTGGGCCGGAAGGCCGTTTACTGCTCCTTGGACCCGGCGACCGCGATCGTCGAGGTCGCGGTCCACACTGGCTTCCCACACCTCGACACCGTACCCCACGTCCTCACCGAGTTCGTCGTCCCCGATCCGTCGGAGGTGCATGTCGTCCAGCCGGCCGACGTGCCGAACCCGAACTGGCTGGTGCCCGGGCACGTGTCGCCTGGGCAGCAGGCGTTCGGCGACCAACTCCTGGCGAACCACCGGTTCGTTGTCCTCCCCTCCGTCGTGTCGAGGAGATCATGGAACCTCCTCTTCCTTTCCGGTGGCGGAGGGACCTACACGGTCCGGGACCAGCAGCGGTTCGCGCTAGACACGAGGCTCCATCCATCGGCCTGACAGCGGCTGCTTCCGCGTCAGTGGACCTCATACACTCAGGGTTTCCTGCGAAGGCAACGAAATGGATCGCTGGCCCGGGTTGCAGGCGTTCGTCGGAGTGGCGAAGCCGTAAGAACTGTCCGCCGATCGACCTCGCCTTGACGGTTTACAGCACGTTAGCTCCCGCAGCGAAGCGCGGAGTGGCCAGTCCCACTGAGCGGGCTGCCGAGGCAAGGGTATTCGCCATGAGCATCGCGATCGTCATCGGACCGACGCCGCCCGGCACGGGTGTCGCCGCACCGGCCACGTCGACGGCCGCCGCGTAGTCCACGTCGCCAACCAGCTTCGTCCGCCCGTCTCCGAGTTCCGGCGCCTCGACGCGGTTGATGCCGACGTCGATGACCGTGGCACCAGGCTTGATCCAGTCGCCCTCTATCAGTCTGGGACGCCCGACAGCCGCGACTAGGATGTCCGCGCGGCGGCACACCTCGCGCAAGTCCCGCGTGCGGCTGTGAGCGACCGCGACGGTGGCGTTCGCCGCGAGGAGAAGGGCGGCCATGGGCTTGCCGACGATGTTCGAGCGTCCGACGACCACCGCTTCGAGCCCGGCGAGTTCACGTCCGTGGACCTGCTCGATGAGCAACATCGCTCCGGCGGGGGTGCATGGCACGAAGGCGTCGCTTCCGCCTCCGCTCCAGAGCCGCCCGGCGTTCAAGGCATGGAATCCGTCGATGTCCTTTTCCGGCGAGATCGCGCCGATGACCCGCGAGGCGTCGAGTTGCCCCGGCAGCGGGAGCTGGACGAGAATGCCGTGGATCGCCGGGTCGCCGTTCAGTTGTCCGACGAGCGCCAGGAGGTCAGCCTGCGCCGTTGCGTCCGGCAAGCGGTGCGTGATCGAATGGAAACCACAGGCCTCGGCGGCGCGCGCCTTCGACGCGACGTAGACCTTGCTCGCGGGGTCGTCGCCCACGATCACCACAGCGATGCCCGGACGCGTCCCGGCTCGTTCGAGTTCGGAGGCCCTCGCGGTCACCCATTCCAAGACGCGGGACGCCGTCGCCTTACCGTCGATCACCCGTGCCGTACCGCGGGCGGCGGGCTCATGGAGCGCGCTCACGCGAACACCACCGTCTTGTGTCCGTTGAGCATGACCCGCCCCTCGAGGTGGCTTTTCACCGCCCGGGCAAGGACACGGCTCTCGACGTCGCGGCCGGTGGCGACAAGGTCGTCGCCCGTCATCGAGTGGTTCACCCTCTCGGTCTCCTGCTCGATGATCGGTCCCTCGTCGAGGTCGCTCGTCACGTAGTGGGCTGTCGCTCCGATCAGCTTCACGCCGCGCTCGTGCGCCTGGTGGTAGGGCTTCGCGCCCTTGAAGCTCGGCAGGAAGGAGTGGTGGATGTTGATCGCCTTGCCGAACAAGCGCTTGGAGAGGTTGTCCGACAGCACCTGCATGTAGCGGGCGAGCACGACGAGGTCTGTGCCCGTCTCGCGCACGAGCTCCAGCAGACGCTCTTCCTGCTCCGCCTTGTTGGTCTTGTCGACCTTCCAGCAGTGGAAGGGGATGCCCTCCAGTTCGGCGGTCCTCCGGCTATCCTCGTGGTTCGACACGATCGCGACCACCTCGGCGTCGAGCCAGCCGACGCGAATCTGGTACAGGAGGTGCAGCATGGCATGGTCGAACTTCGAGACCATGATGATGATCCGCGGCCTCCTTGCGGACTCGGTCAGCGTCGCCTTGAGCCCGAAGCGTTCGACGGCCGGCTTGAGCGCCCGCTCGACCGCGTCCTTCGACAGGCCGTCCGGGGCCGCGAACGCGATCCGCATGAAGAAGCGGTTCGTCAGCGTGTCCCAGAACTGACCCGACTCCACGATGTTCGCGCCGACCGCGGCGAGTTCGGTGGTCACGCCGGCGACGATGCCGGGGCGGTCTTCGCACGCAAGGTTGAGAATGAACCTTTGGGGCACGGCGGCGGCTCCTGAAATAGGCGCAAGGCAAGGGAGGGCGTTCCCCGTCCGTCGACGACGGCGGGGGATGTGGTCTTGGGGAGGGAAAGCCGCGCCCGCGCGGGGCGCCGCCGGTCAGTAGTGGGGTGGGGTGATCACCCAGACGACCTTGGCGGGGACGTCGCCCGAGTTCGCGCAGCGGTGGATCTCGGTGCTCTTGAAGGAGAAGCTGTCTCCCTCCTCGAGCTGGAAGAACCGCCCCGCGATCCAGAGGTCGAGGCGCCCGGAAATGACAAGGCCAGCCTCGGCCCCGTCGTGGCTGTAGTCGCCGCTGTCGGCACCCGGCTCGATCGTGCTCATCAGGAGCTCAAGCGGGCCGCTGAGGTTCGGCGTGAGGAGCTCCTCAAGGATGCCGATACCCGTGAACGAGAACTTGCGCCGGTTGTGGGCGCGCACGATCCAGTCCCGTTCGTCCGAAGGGACGTCGGGGGCTGCATGGAAGAACCAGCTCATCTGGATTCCGAGCGCGTTGCTGATCCGCTTCAGGACGCCGATCGGGAGCTTGCTCTGGTTGCGCTCGATCTGGCTGAGGTAGCCGACCGAGACGTCCGCAGCCTCCGCAACCTGCTGCAACGTCATTCCCTTCACCTTTCGCAGCTCGCGGATCTGACCGCCGATCGCGGCCTCGTCCAGCTCGGACAGGTCGGAGTCGGGCGTCTGCGTGGCGCGGCGGAGGCTGAGGGAGGGCATTGCGTATCCTTCAAGGGTGCTCCGGCGGGAACGTCCGACGTTAGCTCATCAGAGCCTCCGTTGCTTGTGGAAGATCGCCGCGCCGCTTCAATCAATGCTGCGGTGCGTGAAAAGTAGGCATTATTTTTTCATGCTTGTAAAATGATTTTTTGTATGGAATGCATTTGTCCGCAAGTGCAGCGAACCTGTGAAATCCACTCGGCCGTGACGGAAGCTGTCCGTTGGTTGGGGGAAGGAAGTTTCTAGCAACAGACGCTCCGCCACCGCGCGGACGGCAGTGGATCCCCGTGGTCGCCCCGGCGACGGCGCCGGACCCGTGCGCCCGTCCTCAAAGATGGCGGGCTGCGACAGGAGGTCGTCCTTCATGGCGGAACCGCATGCCAAGCCGCTCCAGGAGCGGAGCGACACGCTCGTGCGGTTTGACGGGGTCGAGAAGACGTACGATGGCGTCAGCATCGTGGTTAAGCGTCTCGACCTCGACATCCGCCGCGGCGAGTTCCTGACGATGCTGGGGCCCTCCGGCTCCGGCAAGACGACCTGCCTGATGATGCTCGCGGGCTTCGAGACGCCCACGGCGGGAACGATCCTCCTCGACGGTCGCCCGATCGAACGCCTCCCGCCGCACAAGCGGGGGATCGGCGTCGTCTTCCAGAACTACGCCCTGTTCCCTCACATGAGCGTCGCCGACAACGTCGGGTTCCCCTTGCGCATGAGGGGACTGGGCGCCTCGGACAAAGCGGCGCGCGTCGCAAGGGCCCTCGACATGGTCCAGATGGGCAAGTTCGCCGACCGCCGCCCGGCGCAGCTCTCGGGCGGGCAGCAGCAGCGCATCGCGCTCGCCCGGGCCCTCGTCTTCGAGCCGGCGCTGGTCCTCATGGACGAGCCGCTCGGCGCGCTCGACAAGCAGTTGCGCGAGCACATGCAGATCGAGCTCAAGCACCTGCACGAGCGCCTCGGCGTAACGGTCGTCTACGTCACCCACGACCAGGGCGAGGCCCTGACGATGTCCGACCGGATCGCCGTCTTCAACGACGGCCGCGTCCAGCAGCTCGGCACGGCGACCGAGATCTACGAGCGGCCGTCGAATCCCTTCGTCGCCCGCTTCATCGGCGACAACAACGCCATCCGCGGGCAGGTGGTCGACCTAGACGCCGGTACCTGCACCGTGAGCGTGGGGCAGGGGCGGGAACTCGTCCGCGCGTCGGCGGTCCCAGGCCTGTCCAAGGGTGCCGCGACCACCCTCTCGATCCGGCCGGAACGGCTGACGATCTCCCCGACTCCCGCGACGGACGCGTCCGCCGAGGCGACCGTCCGCGAGGTGATCTACCTCGGCGACCACATCCGCGTCCGCGTGGCGGCGCTCGGCAGCGACAGCGTCGAGGTCAAGCTGCCCTCGAGCGTCGGCTCCCCGTCCAGCTTCGAGCCCGGCCAACGGATCTCGATCGGCTGGAACACCCGCGACTGCCGCGCCCTGCCGGACAACTGAGTCACCCTCCCGGCAAGCATCCAGCAACCGAACGGAAAACAGGAGAATGGAAATGAGCCAGACGCATCCGCATGCCTCCCTCCGCCGCATCGTCCGGTCCCTCGGGCTCTGTGGGGCCTCGCTCGTCCTCCTCGCGGGCGGCGCCAGCGCCCAGGAAAGCCTGAACATCGCCTCGTGGGGCGGCGCGTACCAAGCGAGCCAGGACAAGGCGTTCTTCCAGCCGTTCATGAAGGAGACCGGCGCCAAGATCCTGACCGACGAGTGGAGCGGCGAGACCGCCAAGCTCAAGGGCATGGTCGAGACCAACAACGTCACCTGGGACGTGGTTGACGTCGAGCCGGGCCACGCCCTGCAAGGCTGCGACGAGGGCTGGCTCCAGGAGATCGACTACGACTCCCTCGGCGGTCGCGACAAGTTCCTGCCCGGCGCCGCCCTCGACTGCGCGGTCGGCAACGTCGCCTTCGCCTACGTCATCGCCTACGACGAGACCAAGTTCCCGAACGGCGGTCCCCAGACGGCCGCGGACTTCTTCGACGTCCAGAAGTTCCCGGGCGCGCGCTCCATGCGCAAGTCGCCGAAGTCCACCCTGGAGCTCGCGCTCATCGCCGACGGCGTGAAGCCGGCCGAGGTCTACGACGTGCTGAAGACGAAGGAGGGCGTAGACCGGGCCTTCGCGAAGCTCGACGCCATCAAGCCGAACGTGAAGGTCTGGTGGGGCGCGGGCGCCCAGCCGCCCCAGCTCCTCGCGGACGGCGAAGTGGCGATCACCACTTCCTACAACGGCCGCATCTACGACGCGGTGAAGCAGAACGGGAAGCCGTTCAAGATCGTCTGGGACGGCGCCGGCCTCGACTGGGACATGTGGGCGATCCCGAAGGGCGCGAAGCACGAGGACCTCGCCAAGCAGTTCGTCGCCTTCGCGAGCAAGCCCGAGCAGCTCGCCGAGCAGACGAAGTACATCCCGTACGGCCCCTCGAACGTCGACGCCGCGAAGATGGTGCCGGCCGACATCCTGCCAAACCTGCCGACGGCCCCGGAGAACGCGAAGAACTCGTTCTCGATCTCCGCCGAGTTCTGGGCGGACCACGACGAGGAGCTGACCGAACGCTTCAACACCTGGCTCGCCAAGTAGCGGCGTCCGGCAGAACCACGCGATCCGCCGGTGCCGACGGCATCCGGCGGATCGCCCGGACACGCCGAGGAGGAGGAGCCCCAGCCATGCATGCAACAGCCACCCGGGCCGCGCCGGGCGATCACGGGGCGTCCGTCGGCAGCGGAACGGTCGACAGCGACCTCAGGAGGCGCCTCTCGCGCGCGTCGCGCAGGAACCGCCTCGCCGCCCTGGCGCTCGTCGCGCCGCTCCTCCTGTTCCTGTTCGTCACCTTCATCCTTCCGATCGGGCTCCTCCTGTTCCAGTCCGTCGACAACCGCCAGGTCGGTTCCGTCCTGCCGGCGACGGTGGAGGCTCTGGCAGGCTCCGCTGCCGGGGAACTTCCGCGGGACGAGGCCTTCTCCGCCCTCGCGTCGGACCTACGAGACAGGCCGAAGGAGGAGGTCGCGGAGGTGGCGAAGCGCCTCAACTACGTGGAGCCGGGGTTCCGGACCCTCCTGAACCGAACGATGCGCGACATCGACGAGGTCCAGCCGGCGACCGCCCAAGCGCAGTTGGTGTCGATCGACGAGCGTTGGGGCCAGCCGGCCACCTGGGACCTGATCCGCCGCTCGTCGTCGTCGCTCACGGACTTCTACCTCCTGAAGGCGCTCGACCTGACGCGGGACGGGGACGGGGCGGTCGGCGCGGCGCAGGACGACGCAATCTATGTCGCCGTCATCCTGCGGACCCTGGCGACCAGCGCGTCCGTGACCCTCCTGTGCCTCCTGATCGGCTACCCGCTGGCGTACATGCTGGCGTCCTCGTCCGAGCGGGACGCCCGCTGGCTGATGATGCTGGTCCTGCTGCCGTTCTGGACCTCGCTCCTCGTCCGCACGACCGCCTGGCTGGTGCTCCTCCAGAGCAACGGCGTGGTGAACTCCGCCCTGCGCTGGGTCGGCCTCGTCTCCGACCCCCTCGAGCTCGTCCACAACCGCCTCGGCGTGCTGATCGCGATGACCCACATCCTCCTTCCGTTCGTCGTCCTGCCCATCCACGCCGTCATGAAGGGCATCTCCCCGGCCTACTGGCGGGCTGCGTCGTCGCTCGGCGCGAACCCGGTGCGGAATTTCGTCCACGTCTACCTGCCGCTCACGCTGCCGGGCGTGGCGGCCGGCGGCCTCCTCGTCTTCATCCTGGCGCTCGGCTACTACATCACCCCGGCACTCGTCGGCGGCCCGACCGACCAGATGCTCAGCTCGTTCATCGCCTACTTCGTGAACCAGTCGAACTGGGGCATGGCCGCGGCGCTCTCCGTCGTCCTCCTCTCCATCGTGGCTGTCTTCTACGTGGCGCTCGTCGTTGCCTTCGCCGCCCGGCAGAAGGAGGCGGCCCGATGAGCGCGAAACCTACCCGGACGCCCACCCCCGTCGCCCGCAAGGTGCTGCGGGTTTACTCGGCGGTCGTCCTCGCCTTCCTGATGGCGCCGATCCTCGCCATCGTCCCGCTGTCCTTCAACTCCGAGCCGTTCTTCACCTACCCGATGCCGGGGCTGTCCCTGCAATGGTACCGGGAGGTGTTCTCCTCGCCCGTGTGGCAGCTCGCTGCGGGCAACAGCTTCGTCGTGGCGATCTGCTCGACCGTCCTCGCGACCGCGCTCGGCACCATGGCCGCCCTCGGCCTGACGCGCCCCGAGTGCCCCGGGCGCAAGCTCATCGCCGCGGTGATCGTGTCGCCGATCGTCATTCCGGTCGTCGTGGCGGCGGTCGGCATCTTCTACCTCTACGCCGGGATCGGCCTCCTCAACACGCTGACCGGCCTCGTCCTCGCGCACACGGCGCTCGGTGCGCCGTTCGTCACCATCACGGTGGCCGCGACGCTCGCCGGGTACGACCACCGCCTCACGCGGGCCGCCGCGAGCCTTGGCGCGTCCCCGGTCACCGCGTTCCGCCTCGTGACCCTGCCGGTCATCATGCCCGGCATCGTGTCCGGCGCGATCTTCGCGTTCGTCACGTCGTTCGACGACGTCGTGGTGGCCCTGTTCGTGTCCGGGCCGGACCAGCGCACGCTGCCCCGTCAGATGTGGACGGGCCTGCGCGAGCAGATCAGCCCGAGCATCACCGCGGTCGCCACCCTCCTCATCGTCTTCGCCGCGGCCCTGATGCTGACGGCCAACGCCCTCCAAGCGCGTCAGCAGCGGCTCGCCAAAGCCCCGGCCGACGCCTGACAAGGAACATGCAGCCATGAAAGTGCTCGTCACCGCCAAGCGGGTCATCGACTACAATGTGAAGGTCCGCGTGAAACCGGATGGATCGGGCGTCGACCTCGCCAACGTGAAGATGTCGATGAACCCGTTCGACGAGATCTCCGTCGAGGAGGCCATCCGTCTGAAGGAGAAGGGGATCGCCTCGGAGGTGGTCGTCGTCTCCGTCGGACCCGCGAAGTCCGAGGAGACGCTGCGGACCGCGCT
The DNA here is from genome assembly GCF_014642635.1 of Aureimonas endophytica. Classification (GTDB taxonomy): domain Bacteria; phylum Pseudomonadota; class Alphaproteobacteria; order Rhizobiales; family Rhizobiaceae; genus Plantimonas; species Plantimonas endophytica. Next base: position 79,740 of record NZ_BMIQ01000003.1, on the reverse strand, counting down.
CGCCATGGGGGCGGACCGCGCGGTGCTCGTCCAGACCGACGACCCGGTCGAGCCGCTCGCCGTCGCCAAGATCGTGAAGGGCGTCGCCGAGGCGGAGGCGGCCGGCCTAGTCATCGTCGGCAAGCAGGCCATCGACGACGACAGCAACCAGACGGGCCAGATGCTCGCCGCCCTCCTCGGATGGGCTCAGGGCACGTTCGCGTCCAAGGTCGAGGTCGCGGACGGGAAGGCGCTGGTGACGCGGGAGGTCGACGGCGGATCGCAGACGGTCGAGCTAACGCTTCCCGCGGTCGTGACGACCGACCTCCGGCTCAACGAGCCGCGCTACGCGTCCCTGCCGAACATCATGAAGGCCAAGAAGAAGCCGCTCGAGACGCGCTCCCCCGCCGACTACGGCGTCTCGACCGCCCCGATGCTCGAGGTCCTGCGGACGGAGGAGCCGGGCGCCCGCTCGGCCGGCGTCCGCGTCGCGTCGGTCGACGAACTCGTCGAGCGGCTCAAGGCCGACGGCGTCCTTTGAACGGCCGGAAAGGAACGGAACGATGACGACCCTGCTTCTCGCCGACCACGACAACGCAACCCTGTCCGAGCAGACCGCCAAGGCGCTGACGGCCGCCCTCGCGATCGGTGAGGACGTCCACGTCCTCGTCGCGGGCAACGGCGCGCGCGCCGTCGCCGATGCGGCCGCCCGCCTGTCGGGCGTCGCCAAGGTGCTGCTCGCGGACGACGCGGCCAACGCCGGCCAGCTCGCCGAGCCCACCGCCGCGCTTGTCGTCCGGCTCGCGCCGGCCTACGCGACGGTCATGGCGGCCGCCACGTCGACGGGCAAGAGCGTCCTGCCGCGCGTCGCCGCGCTGCTCGACGTCGCCCAGGTCTCCGAGATCGTCGAGGTGGTCGCCCCCGACACCTTCAAGCGTCCAATCTACGCGGGCAACGCCATCCAGACGGTCCGGGCAACCGGCCCCCGGCGCGTCGTCACGGTGCGGACCGCTTCCTTCGCCGCGACGGGCGAGGGCGGTTCGGCCCCCGTCGAGGTCCTGGCCGGAGAGGGTGGCCCGGGGCTGTCGCGCTTCGTATCGGAAGCCCTGTCGTCGTCCGACCGTCCGGACCTCGCGTCCGCGCGCGTGGTCGTGTCCGGGGGGCGTGCGCTCGGGTCCGCCGAGCGGTTCGACGAACTGGTCGTGCCGCTCGCCGAGAAGCTCGGGGCCGCCGTCGGCGCCAGCCGCGCGGCCGTCGACGCGGGATACGCCGCCAACGACCTCCAGGTCGGGCAGACGGGCAAGGTCGTGGCACCGGACCTCTACGTCGCCTGCGGCATCTCTGGGGCCATCCAGCACCTGGCCGGCATGAAGGACTCCAAGGTCATCGTCGCCATCAACAAGGACGCTGACGCGCCGATCTTCCAGGTCGCGGACTACGGCCTCGTCGCGGACATCTTCGAGGCGCTGCCCGAACTCGCCCGCAAGCTCTGACCGCACGGGGCGACGGCGTCGACGGAACGAGGAACGAACCGGGAGGCATGGACTTGGCCGAACTACCGACAAGGTCGCGCGTCGTAATCATCGGCGGCGGCATCGTGGGGGTCTCGTCCCTCTACCACCTCGCGAAGGCGGGCTGGACCGACTGCGTCCTCCTCGAGAAGAACGAGCTGACGTCCGGCTCGACCTGGCACGCGGCCGGGAACTGCCCGACCTTCTCGGGGTCGTGGTCGCTGATGAACATGCAGCGTTACTCGACCGAACTCTACAAGCGGCTCGGCGCCGAGGTCGACTACCCGATCAACTACCACGTCACGGGGTCGCTCCGCCTCGGCCACACGGACGAGCGGATGCTCGAGTTCCGCCGCGCCAAGGGCATGGGCCGCCACCAGGGCATGGCCATGGAGGTGCTCGGCGCCGACGAGCTGAAGCGGCTCTACCCGTTCCTCGAAACCCATGACCTCAAAGGTGCCCTCTACGATCCCAACGACGGGGACATCGACCCCGCGCAGGTGACCCAGGCGCTCGCCAAGGGCGCGCGGGAGATGGGTGCGAGGATCGTGCGGTTCTGCCCGGTGACGGGCGCCCGCCGGGAGAACGGCGACTGGGTCATCGAGACGGAGGCGGGCGAGATACGCTGCGAGTTCGTCGTGAACGCGGCCGGCTACCGCGCGCGCGAGGTCGGGCGCATGTTCGGCCGCGACGTGCCCATGACGGTCATGAGCCACCAGTACATCCTGTTCGACGAGATCCCGGAGATCGCCGCCTGGACCCGCGAGCAGGGGCACAAGCTGCCGCTGCTGCGCGACGTCGACAGCTCCTACTACCTCCGGCAGGAGAAGAACGGCATGAACCTCGGACCGTACGAGGGGAACTGCCGGGCCCACTGGACGACGCCCGACGACCCGATGCCGGCGGACTTCTCCTTCCAGCTCTACCCCGACGACCTCGAGCGCCTCGAATGGCATCTCAACGACGCCATGGAGCGCGTGCCGATCCTCGGCACGGCCGGCCTCCAGAAGGTCATCAACGGACCCATTCCGTACGCGCCCGACGGCAATCCGCTGATCGGCCCGATGCCGGGCGTCCCGAACGCCTTTGAGGCCTGCGTCTTCACCTTCGGCATCGCCCAAGGCGGCGGCGCCGGGAAGGTGCTCGCCGAGTGGGTGACGGAGGGGCGCACAGAATGGGACATGTGGTCCTGCGACCCGCGCCGCTTCACCGCCTACACCGATGACGACCACTGCGTCGCCAAGGGCATGGAGGTCTACGGGCACGAGTACGCCATCCACTTCCCGCGGCACGTCTGGCCCGCCGGACGCGGCCGCCGTCACTCCCCGCTTCACGACCGGATCGAGGCCCTCGGCGGCCAGTTCGGTCCGTACAACGGCTGGGAACGGGCAAACTGGTACGCCGCCCCGGGCGACGACACCTCCGAGGAATCGACGCTGACCTACCGCCGCGACGGCCCGTGGGAGCGGCGGGTGCGCGAGGAGTGCCTCGCGGTGCGCGACGCCGCGGGCATCCTCGACCTGCCGGGCTTCTCGCGCTTCACGCTGGAGGGGGCGGGCGCGCGCGACTGGCTGGCGCGCATGACGACTGGCGCCGTCCCCAAGCCAGGCCGGCTCGGCCTCGCCTACTTCGCCGACGAGGGCGGGCGCATCGTCACGGAGATGTCGGTCCTCGCCCTTGCCGACGACGCCTTCCTGCTGGTGACCGCGGCCGTCGCGCAGTGGCATGACCGCGACTGGCTGGTCCGCCACCTGCCGGCCGACGGCTCTCTTCGCATCGAGGACGTGTCCGAGAGGTTCACCTGCCAGATCCTGACCGGGCCCAGCTCGAGGGAGATCCTCGCGTCGGTGGTCGAGGGGGCGGACCTGTCCCGCGGATGGCTGACGCACCAGGAGGCCCGGATCGCCGGGAAACCATGCCGCCTCGTCCGAGTCTCGTTCGCCGGGGAACTCGGCTGGGAGATCCATTCCGCGGTCGAGGACACGCCGGCGATCTTCGACGCCGTCTGGGACGCGGGCCGGCCGCACGGGCTGAAGCCCTTCGGCATGTTCGCCCTCGACTCGCTCCGTCTCGAGAAGGGCTACCGGACGTGGAAGGGCGACCTGTCGACGGACTACAGCGTCCTCCAGGGCGGGCTCGAGCGCTTCGTCAAATGGGACAAGCCGGACTTCCTCGGGCGGGACGCGCTGCTTGGCGAGCGGGAGCGCGGGGTGTCCCGGCGCTTCGCCACGCTGGTGCTCGAGCCGGGGGAACACGACGCCCCGTACATGTCGACGGTCCGCCACGGCGGGGAGGTCGTCGGGGAGACGACGTCCGGGGGCTACGGCTACCGCACGGACCGTTCCATCGCCCTCGCCATGCTCCGGGCCGACCTGACCGAACCCGGCACCGTCGTCGAGGTGGAGATTTTCGGGACGCCCTTCCGGGCGACCGTCGCCGCAGACCAGGCCCTATGGGACCCGAACAACGAAAGAATCCGCGCATGACCAACCTTCCCTCCAAGGCCCGCGTGGTCATCGTCGGCGGCGGCGTGTCCGGCTGCTCGGTGGCATACCACCTCGCCAAGCTCGGCTGGACCGACATCGTCCTCCTCGAGCGCAAGAAGCTGACGTCCGGCACCACGTGGCACGCCGCCGGCCTCATCGGCCAGCTCCGCGCGTCCCAGAACATGACGCGCCTCGCCAAATACTCGGCGGACCTCTACGTCCGCCTGGAGGAGGAGACCGGCGTCGCGACGGGCATGCGGCAGTGCGGCTCGATCACGGTCGCCCTCACGCCCGAACGCCGGGAGGAGATCTACCGCCAGGCGACGCTGGCCCGCGCATTCGGCGTCGACGTCGCGGAGATTTCGCCCGAGGAAGCCAAGGCGATGTACCCGCACCTCAACATCGGCGACGTCGTCGGTGCGGTGCACCTGCCGCTCGACGGCCAGTGCGACCCGGCCAACATCGCCATGGCGCTCGCCAAGGGCGCTCGCCAGCGCGGGGCCCGGATCGTCGAGGACGTGAAGGTGACGGAGGTCCACCAGCGCGACGGGCGCGTGTCGGGCGTCTCGTGGACCGACGGCAACGAATCCGGCACGATCGAGACCGACATGGTCGTGAACTGCGGCGGCATGTGGGGACGCGACTTCGCGGCGCGCTCGGGCGTGACGCTGCCGCTCCATGCCTGCGAGCACTTCTACATCGTCACCGAGGCGATCCCCGAGCTCCAGCGCCTGCCCGTCCTGCGCGTCCCTGACGAGTGCGCCTACTACAAGGAGGACGCGGGCAAGATGCTGCTCGGCGCCTTCGAGCCGAAGGCCAAGCCCTGGGGCATGGGCGGCATCCGCGAGGACTTCTGCTTCGACCAGTTGCCCGACGACTTCGACCACTTCGAGCCCATCCTCGAGAAGGCGATCAACCGCATGCCCATGCTGGAGTCGGCGGGCATCCACACGTTCTTCAACGGCCCGGAGAGCTTCACGCCGGACGACCGCTACTACCTCGGCGAGGCGCCGGAGCTGAAGGGCTACTGGGTGGCCGCGGGCTACAATTCGATCGGCATCGTCTCGTCCGGCGGCGCGGGCATGGCGCTCGCCCAGTGGATGAACGACGGCGAGCCGCCCTTCGACCTCTGGGAGGTCGACATCCGCCGGGCCCACTCCTTCCAGAAGAACCGCAGCTACCTGCGCGACCGCGTGTCCGAGACGCTCGGCCTCCTCTACGCCGACCACTTCCCATATCGTCAGATGGCGACCTCCCGCGGAGTGCGCCGGTCCCCGCTGCACGCCGTCCTGAAGGACGAGGGCGCCGTGTTCGGCGAGGTCGCGGGCTTCGAGCGGCCGAACTGGTTTGCGAACGACGGGCAGGAGCGCGAGTATCGCTACTCCTGGAAGCGCCAGAACTGGTTCGGCAACCAAGCGGCGGAGCACAAGGCCGTCCGGGAGAACGTCGGCTTCTTCGACATGTCCTCGTTCGGCAAGATCCGCGTCGAGGGGCGTGACGCCTGCCGCTTCCTCCAGCGCGTCTGCGCCAACGACGTCGATGTGAAGGTCGGCCGGATCGTCTACACCCAAATGCTGAACGAGCGGGGCGGCATCGAGAGCGACCTCACGGTGACGCGCCTGTCCGAGACGGCCTACCTACTGGTCGTCCCGGTCGCGACCTTCACGCGCGACCTGTCGTGGCTCCGCAAGCAGCTCCGCGACGAGTTCGCCGTCCTGACCGACGTCAGCGCCGGCGAGGCCGTGCTCGTGGTGCAGGGACCGCGCTCCCGCGAGCTCCTGTCGCGCGTCACGCCGGACGACCTGTCGCATGAGGCGTTCCCGTTCGGCACGGCCCGGGAGATCGAGCTCGGCATGGGCCTCGCCCGGGCCCACCGCATCAGCTACGTGGGCGAGCTCGGCTGGGAACTCTACGTGCCGAGCGACCAGGCGGCCCACGCCTTCGAGGCGATCCGCGAGGCCGGCCGCGAGTTCGACCTGAAGCTTTGCGGCATCCACACGCTCGACAGTTGCCGCATCGAGAAGGCGTATCGCCACTTCGGGCACGACATCACCGACGAGGACCACGTCCTCGAGGCGGGCCTCGGCTTCGCGGTCAAGACGAAGAAGGGCGACTTCATCGGGCGCGACGCAGTCCTGCGCAAGCGCGAGGAGGGGCTGAAGCGCCGCCTCGTCCAGTTCCGCCTGAAGGACCCGGAGCCGCTGCTCTTCCACAACGAGGCCGTGGTGCGCGACGGGCGGATCGTGTCGATCGTGACCTCCGGCAACTACGGCCACCACCTCGGGGGCGCGATCGGCATGGGCTACGTCCCCTGCGAGAACCAGGGCGAGGAGGAGCTCCTCGCGTCGACCTACGAGATCGAGATCGCGGGCGTCCGCGTCCCGGCGGAGGCGTCGCTGAAGCCGATGTACGACCCGACCTCGTCCCGCATCCTCGCCTGACCGGCTCCAACTCCAGGACACATCCCATGCGCCCCAACCTGCCGTCCCTCGACAGCTACTGGATGCCCTTCACCGCCAACCGCCAGTTCAAGAAGGCGCCGCGCCTCTTCGTCGGCGCGCAGGGCATGCGCTACACCACCGACGACGGCCGCACCGTCCTCGACGGGACCGCGGGCCTCTGGTGCGTGAACGCGGGCCACGGTCGGCGACAGATCGCGGAAGCCGTCGAGCGCCAGCTCATGACGCTCGACTACGCCCCGTCCTTCCAGATGGGCCACACCATCGCCTTCGAGTTCGCCGAGCGCCTCGCGAAGATCGCGCCGGGGCCGGACGGACATAAGCTCGATCGCGTCTTCTTCACCGGCTCGGGGTCGGAGTCCGTCGACACCGCCCTCAAGATCGCGATCGCCTACCAGCGCGCCGTCGGACAGGGCACGCGGACGCGCCTCATCGGCCGTGAACGCGGCTACCACGGCGTCGGCTTCGGCGGCATCTCGGTCGGCGGCCTCGTGAACAACCGCCGCGTCTTCCCGCAGCTTCCCGGCACCGACCACCTGCGCCACACGTTCGATCCCGTCCGCAACGGCTTCGTGAAGGGCCAGCCCGAGCACGGCGCCGAGCTCGCCGACGACCTGGAGCGCCTCGTCGCCCTCCACGGGGCGGAGACGATCGCCGCCTGCATCGTCGAGCCAGTCGCCGGCTCGACAGGCGTCCTGCCGCCGCCGAAGGGGTACCTCGAGCGGCTTCGGGGAATCTGCGACAAGCATGGCATCCTCCTGATCTTCGACGAGGTGATCACCGGCTTCGGACGGCTCGGCTCGCCTTTCGCCACCGACCACTTCGGCGTCGTCCCCGACCTCGTCACCACCGCCAAGGGCCTCACCAACGGCGTGCTTCCGATGGGCGCGGTGTTCGCCAGCCGAAAGGTCCACGACGCGCTGATGCACGGCCCGGAGGGCGCGATCGAGCTCTTCCACGGCTACACGTACTCAGGTCACCCGGCCGCCTGCGCGGCGGGCATCGCGACGCTCGACATCTACGAGAGCGAGGGCCTGTTCGCCCGCCCGGCAGAGATCCAGGCGGAGTGGGACGAGGCGATCCACTCGCTGAAGGGCCTGCCCCACGTCACCGACATCCGCACCATCGGCCTCATCGCCGGCATCGAGCTGGCCCCGCGGGACGGCGCGGTCGGCGCGAGGGCCTACGACGTGTTCGTCGACTGCTTCGAGAAGGGCCTCCTCATCCGCACGACGGGCGACATCATCGCGCTGTCCCCGCCGCTCGTCATCGAGCGGGGGCAGATCGGCGAGATCGTCGAGGTCCTGGGAAGGGTGATCGCGGCCGCGGCATGATGTTCATGCCGCTCCCGAGGGATTTCTTTTCCGTTAAAGCCCTACCCGGCCCGCTTAGAACCACACCCAGAGTCACCACCCATGCCGAACGGCGCTCATACATAATGCATGCCCGGAACGGAGAGTCCGCTTATCAACGTGGATGCCGAAAAGCGGACTGTCCGTTGACCACCCAAACCTGCCATCCCTGAAGCACTTATGATCGTTCCTGGAATTCGCAGGACTGGCCGGCAAGGAGACTGACAGCTTTCGTTACCAGGTCAGTCAAAGCGGACGAGGTCACCCGACTCTCAACCGGGCGGGGTGCGGCGAACGAGCGCCACGGCCGCGGCTTCGGCCGCCGCCGTGACACGGCCCTCCAGGTCATGCGCTTCGGCGACACCGACCGCGACCAGTCGCCCCAGCGCCCGATCGATGCGCGCACGCGCCGGATGCGCTGGCGCGAGCAACCCAGGGTCCTCGACCACCGCCGCCTCGAACCATTTCACGACCTGACGGCCGACGCCCGCCGCGATCCAGAGGCCCGGCGATGTCGTGCGGTCGAACCAGGCCTCGGCTGCGTCGAGCAGGAAGTCGAGATGCCGCGCGCGCGGCGCAACCAGCAACAGGTTCATCGCGCAGCGCGCCACGAACACGGTCTGCCCGCCAGGCAACATCGGGCGCAGCAGTGGCAGAAACGGATCGACCCTGTCGAACAGGGCGCGCGGCAAGTAGCTGTGCGTCCCGTTGATGATCCCATAGGTGTTGAACATCATCTTCGCGATGACGCCGCCGCTCTCCATGTCGATCCGCGCTTCGGCAGGGTCGCGGGCATACTGCCACCGGTTGAGGATCATCACACGGCCGACCAGCTTTTCGCGCAGCGCCACCGGTCGCGCCGCCGCACGGCCGCTGTCGTTGAAATAGAGCGCGTCGGCGGCATGCTGCACCGTTTGCGCGACTTCGCCGAACGGCGCGTCTGGCAGCTCGGTCACGAACGCCAAGTCGGCCGCGAACGCCGCATCGTCCCCGTCGAGCAGCCGCTCGGCGTAGAAGGCGTAATAGTGCATATTCCAGTCGTTCAGGTCGCGGCTGACCTCGGCATCTGCCGCATAGCCCAGCCCGTTCATTCGCCCTGTCCACTCGGCATAGGCCGAGACGATCTCTTGCCGCCAGCCGATCGTGCCGGCAGGCGCCGACTGGATCATCGCAAGCCACTGGGCCGCCGCCCTATGATCGGCATGAAGGATCGCCGGCGACGCGTCGATCGCCGTCTCGAGCGCGTCGTCGGCGTCGAACTCCTCCGGCGTGACCGGTCCCGGCACTCGCATCCGGCTAGCCCGGCGCAGGATCGGACGCTCGTCGGGCCAGGCTGGCCAGTCCGGTTCTACACCGCCGTCAAGCCAGGCCAGCTCGGCCGCCACGGCCGCACCGATCCCGGCGGCCCGTTCCGCTTCGAACGCCGCGTGGGGCGCCTCGTCTTCCGGCTTGTAGCTTTTCCAGCGCCACGTCATGCTGGCAAAAGCCGCGCGCATCATCGCCTTGAAGAGGCTTGGCTCGATTTCGAAGATGCGCTGGACCGCCGCCGCCACCGCGGGGGCCGGCGCCCGGTCCTGTCGTGTCGCAAGTGCGACCAGCGCATCGCGGTCGGCGGTCTGCCCCTGCCGTGCCCAGAGATGGATCAGCGCCAGGATCGCGATCGCCGGGCGGTTGAAGCGCAGCGTATCGTGCGAGCCGCCGCCGCGATCAGATTTCTCCTCAAGCGCGATGGCGATCACTTGCCGAACCCAGGCTTCGTTCGCCGCGAGCAGCGCGTCGTCGCCGTCGCGCGCGACCAGCAGCGCCGTCGTGATTAGCCGTGTCGAGCGTGACTGGAGCACGTCGGTATCGCTGCCATCGGGCACGCCGCCCTCGGCATAGGCGACCGCGTCGCGCGCGGTGTCGGCAGTCGCGTAGTCGCCGCCCTCTCTGGCCATCGAAATGCGCGCTTCCATGCCGCTTGCCTGGACCGACACGTCGCGCTTGGCTTCGAGCGCCGCGAAATGCGCGGCCTCGTCCGGCGGCGAGCGATATTCGAGATTGCCGTCGTCCCGCTCGAACCAGTTCGCCCGGGTGAGGAGGTTGAGCGCGTTCCGTCCGGCCAGCTCCGGGTCGCTCAGCGTCGCGTGCGCGCCATAAGGCTCAAGCGTCTCGACCGCGGCTGCGAGCGCTGTCCGCAACCCGTTGCCGACCGGCTCATCGGCGAGGAAATTCGGCAGGGTGTCGATCAGCGAATAGCCGCGCGAGGGGCGTGCTCGCAGATCGGCCATGCGCACCAGACCCTTCGGCTCTTCCTGCAGCCCAAGCGTGTCGAGCCCCGACCCCATCTGATCATGGATCTGCCGGGTGCGATCGTCGGCGAGCAACTGCGGGCTGGCGAGGAACGGCGCGAGCGGGACGCGCGCGATCGTGCCGTGCGACAGAAGAACATCGATCGCGATCAGCAGATAGGCGGCGGCGCTACCCTCGGGTCCGAGAATGTCGGCCAACACCGCCTCGACCGGATCGCCCTCATCGAGCCGCTTCTGGCTCCACGCCTCCAGCGCTAGAAGCCCGGAGGCGGCCGCATATTCATCGCCGTGGCCCCGCGACCAGCCATAGCTCCAGGCCCAGGGGAAGAAGCGCAGCCCCTCGCCAAAATCGACTGCGATACCATCGTCGCCGGGCTCGCGCCTGTCGGTGCGAAACGCGATCGCCTCCTCGACCAGTGCCCGGATCAGCGCCAGTCCTTCAGCCGGCGCGGCATTCAGCAGGTCGAGAAACGGCGGTTGCGCGGGCGACGGCGGCAGATAGTCGCTGTCGGCAAAGCTGAAGGCGCGCTCCATCGCCCGGTCCCGCCGGCGCCGGCTGTCCTTCTTCTCAATCAGGGTCGCCTGGACCATCGCTGCTAGTTCAGCCGGCGCGACCGGCGCGATTACGCTCGAGAATTGGCGCAGATTCTCCATCTTGTGATGGTCGCCGTCGCTCGTGATCGCGGTGAGATAGGCCTTGAGCGCGTCCGGCGCGAAGGACCCGAGCAGCATCGTCATCAGCCGAAGCTTGTCGATCGTCTGCCGCCGTGCGTCGCTCGCCCAGCGCGCGCCACCGTCCATTCCCGGGATCGTGACCGGGGTGTCGCGCAGATCGAGCTGGCAGAGCCAGCCGAACAGCAGCCGGGCGGTGCGCTCGGCGAGCGAGGGGAGCATCTTGAGGAAGAAGGTCTGGACCTCGACCAGTTTGACCACCGCGCCGATCGCGGACATTGGCACTTTGGCGGCATGGGCAAGCACCCAGCGCAGCACCAGGACCGACGATCCCGTCACATCGGTCCGGTACGACCGTGGCAGATCGACCTTCGATCCATCAGGCAGGGCGATGACGTCTGCCACCGCCTGCGTCTCGACCGCGACGATCGTCGTGGAGAGTTCAGCGAGGAGCGCGCCTCCCCCGGCGAGGAGCGAGGCGCTCGCCTTATCGAGCACGTCCATGGCGACTTCGGATCGGACGAGTGCAAGGATCGCCTGGCGGCGCCACGACCCGTGCGCGCTCGGCGGCGAGAGATGCGAAAGCAGGTCGAGCCAGGCGCTCGCATCCTTGCCCGTCTCGAGGAGGAGCCGCGCGGCGATCTCGACGCCACGGGCGACGCGCGGCGATACAGGCCCGCTCAGATCGAACCCGGCCAGGCGGGATGGGTCTTCGACAAGATAGGTCCCGATCGCCCAGTCGCGCAGCACGTCATGGTAGAAAACGAGCCGGTCGCGTTTGGCTTCGCGGACCGACTGCGCGGTCAGCAGATGGTCGCGTGCCGGCGAATCCTCGGCGAGATCGATCCCGGCCTCGCCCTTGAGCGCGGCGGTCGCCAGCGCCTCAAGGATGCGCTGCGCTGCGCGCACCTCGGCCGCAGGCGCGCCATCGGCACTGGTCCACCACAGCTGCGCGAGTTCGGCTTCGGTCCGCACCGACGCGGCTCGCGGCTCGCGGAGTAATCGCGACAGACGGTAGAGATTGCGCGCAAGCTGGGCCGCGGGATGGCTGGCATCGAGCAGCATGCCGAGCTCGGGTGCCTGGTCGACAAGGATCGCGACTTCCTCGTCCGACAGTGCCTCGACCTCGACCGCATGCAGCCCGCCAAGCGCGGTCGCGACTCCCGCGTCGAGCCAGGGAATGGCGTCGCTGGCGCCTCCCCGCCGCGCGGTCGCGATCACCGTGAAGCCGGGAATAGCGGAAGCTGCCCGCAGCAACTCGCTGATCGTGCGCTGGCGCCCCACATCGTCGATCATGTCAATGCCGTCGATGAAGAGATACGCCCCGCCGCTCGCCGCCAGATCGGTCAGGAAGGCGTAGGCCGATCCGGGGATTCCGAGCGCGTTCGCCAGGTACAGCCAGCCGCTCGGCGGTGTCGCCTCACGATCGAGGACTATGATCGGCGCGCGCGCGGCGACGCGCTCGGCATAGTGGCGCAGCACCCAGGACTTACCAACACCGGTATCGCCGCGCACAACGACGAAGCGCTGCGTCTCCGCGACCTCGTCGAGTGCCGCAACCGCCACCAGCCGCGGCAGCGTCACGCCCGCGACGCTCGTCCCGATCGGCGCGAGCGTGTTATGCGCGAGTTCGTCGAGCCGCGCGCGTGCCGGGCCATAATCGCGTTCACCGGCGAGCTTGAAATCTGCCTCGGCGAGATTGGTCTTGAGCGCGGCGGCGTCGATTTCGCCCCCGCGCGCGCCCGTCTGGATCGAGAGATCGACCAGCCGGCTCCACAGCGCCTCGGCGCGTGCGACCTGCTCGTCGGCCAGCGCCATCCGCGCAAGCGCCAGACCATAATTCCGCGCGATCGGCGCACTTGCCTCAAAATCGAATTCGAGTATCAGCATCCGACGAAGCAGCCGCCAGATCGCCTCATCCTCATCGGCGACACCGCCCGCGACCAGATGCGCGCGCGTCGTCGCGACGAACGCGCGCATGTCGCCGTTCGCCACGCCCTTGGCACTCAGACGGGTGAAGAATTCGTACGCTGTTTCTGCGCTGCGTGCCCAGCCCAACACATCCTGATAGGCGCCGGAAATCTTGCGGCTGGTCCGCTGCGTGGCGATCCCGAACAGATGGCGCTCCGCCGGTACGTCGCCAATCGTGCTGCTGGCGATCTGATGGGCGACGTCCTTGTAGACCGCGTCCTTTGGCGAAAACTGGATGTCGCGCTTCGATTGGATTTCGAGCAGCGCATCCCCACTGGCGCCGACGCCCTTGATGATGACGTCGTCGAGCTTGAAACCTTGCTCGACACCCTGGAAGCGCACGCTGGTGACGCGCGCATCGGGCAGCCCCGGCGCCCTATTGCCAGTCAGGAGCGCCAGCAGGTAGAGCGCGCCGAGCTCGCCCTCGATATAGGCGCCGGCCGCACCGCGCGATGCCGGGCTCGAGCCATGCTCGGTGTCGATACTGGTCCCCTCTTCTGCTATCCCCCAGATATGCAAATGATCGCTCGCGCGTTCAAGCGAAACGCGCAAGAGCGAGGATCGCGGTTGAGCCATGATATTCGCACTGGCGGGCTCATGGTCCTCGCCATTCCGGCGGTAGCCGGATCGACCGCAGCTAGAGAAATGGTAGCAGCGTTCGCTACATGGTGAGAATAGACCTCATCTCGGACCACTTCGGCGGCAGTTTTTGGGAGCAGAGATCAGCCTATTGAACGGCAATTCTTGGAGCATATTGCCGTCCGGCAGATTGATCTCCGCCGGACGGCGGGTCTCGGAACAAGCCGACGTTCCCGCACATCTCGGCCAACGGCGTATGTTGGCGCGTAGCCGACGTTCGACGCTGCAAGTTCGGGAGGCTGCTTTCGGCTCATGTCTACATGGGATCGAACGAGTCCACTTTCGCGGAACCGGTGGTGTGGGCGCGACGCGACGCTCTCCCTCTTCCTCGACGGCGATGGCTCGCTGAGAGAGCCCGGCGCCAAGCTCCTCTGTTTGGCGGCATGAACGAGACGCGGGCGCCGAGCGGATGCCCGGCGCCCGCTTTGCCGTTCCGCTTCGTCGCACCCGCCCCGCCGCCGTCAGGCGAGGAGGAGGTCGTGATGGACGAAGTGAACGTTGTCGGCGGTAAGGGCCGTTGGCGCGACGCCTTTCAGAACGATCGTGTCGGCGCCGAAGGCGATGAGCGTATCGCCGCCGAGCTTCGTCATGTGGCTCTGCAGCTCGGCGAAGCTCGAGGCGAGGCGGTCGTCGAGGGTCAGCACGTCATGCCCCATGCCCGACCCCGCCTCGAAGCCCTTCACCACGTCCTTGCCGAAGCCCTGGCCGAAGACGAACGTATCCGCCCCGCCCTTGAAGCCGGTGAAGGTGTCGGCGACGCCCGCATGCGAGACCAGCACCGCGCCTGCGGCCTTGGCGACTTGGCTGTGGCTGCCGTCCGCCGCCGTCTGGTCGCTCCAGAGCTTCACATTGCCCGTGCCGTAATGGGTCTGTGTCGTGGTGGCGGGCGTCTTGGAAGTGCCGGCATAGCTGTATTCGAACGTGTCGCGTTCACCCGACAGGTTGCCGACGATCCGTACCGTCTCGCGTCCCGCTGTGTCGTAGCCGTGGACCTCGGCCGTTCCGTCCGCCTTGTATTGCGTCGAGAGATTGAGCGTGCCGTCGCCATAGTGCCGTTCCACCGACACGAGCTTGCCCTTGGCGTCGAAGACCAGCGTCTGATCGGCATAGGGCTTGTTCGCGACGTATTGCGTCTTCACCTGGCTCTTGTCGGCATGGACGATCAGCGAGCTGATTTCCTTGCCCGTCACGCCGCTGAAGTGGTGCACTTCCTTCGAGCCGTCCGCCGCCCGGGTCTCCGACAGCGTCCGCACGCCCTGCGCGGTCTCGGTCTCGATCGTCGTCAGCCGCCCGGCCGTGTCGAAGGCGAGCGAAGTCTTCGTGCCGTCCGAGGTCCATTGCGTCACCGCCTGGCTGCCGTCCGGGCGCACCACCTGGTTCAGCGCCGGCTTGCCGTCGGCATAGGTCCGCTCCATCGAGATCAGCTTGTCCTTCGCGTCGTAGACCGCGTCCTGGCGGGCATAGGGCTTGCCCGTCACGACGTAATTGTGCTCCTCGCGCACCCCGTCATGGATGTAGGTCTGGCTGAGCTTCGTGCCGTCCGGGGCATAGCGGTCCGTCTTCAGGCTGCCGTCCGTCCCCTCGAACACCACCTTCTGCAGAATGCCGTCCGGGCCGTAGACCGTCGACGTCTCGCCCGAGGCATCCGTCGTGACGACGCTCAGCGTATAGGTCCCGGCGATCTTGCCGAGCACAGCGCCATAACTCGCACGCGCCGCGTCAAGAGCCGCCTTCGTGGCGAAGGGCAGGTCCGAACCCTCGGTGATCAGAAGCGCCGGCAGAACGGAGCGAGCGGCGAAATCGGCGAGCTTGGCGACGATTTCAGCACCCGTGCCGCTGAAAACCGATAGCGGGCTCGAAGGCGGACTGGCGCGCTCCTGATCGCTGGTTGCGGCGACGGCGGTGAGTTGGTGGTCACCCGCTGGCAGAAGCGAGAGATTGAACAAGCATCTGCCGCGGATATCGGCCTGTACGGTTTCGATAAGGGTCGAGCCGTCATAAAGGGACACAAAAGACCCGACCGGCGCCGTGCCGGGAAGGGTCGGGCTGCCATTCCCGGTCCCGCTGAGAATGGGCGCGCTGAGGGCTGGTGCCTTGAAGGTCAGGTTGTTGGCATAGGTCCCCGAGCTGTCCTGAATGGTTTCGACGGAGCCGGAGAAGATCTGGTCGCGCTGGGCCTCGGTGAGGGTTGCGCCGATGACGACGACCTTGTCCTGGCCGGTGCCGCCGACGATTTGCATCGCCGTCTGGATGTTGCTCGTCGTGAACACCGTGCCGGAAGTGTTGAAGCTTTCGATCAGCGTTCCGGTGACGCTCACGCCGCCGAGATCGAGGGTCGCCGCGTCGGTGACAAGTGCGCTGGAACGATAGTCGGGCCCGTAGATGTTGCGGATGCCGGAAAGCGAAGCGCTGTCGACCTTAATCGTCGTCATCGCACTTCCATAGGTGAATGTCTCGACGTACAGATAGTAGATATTCTTGATGCTGACGTTCGTCAGATCATACTCGACATTTCCATAGACCTGCTCAGCCCAAGTTCCGGTTGTCGGGTCGTATCCGCCAGAAACAACCTTGGATTCGCCCTGTAGGCGGAGGTAATTGATGCCATCGCCCCCGTCGATCTGATCGCCGGATTTCAGACTGCTTGGAGCGCGAACGTAGATGTAGTCGGACTCGTTGCCGCCCTGGAGGTCCGTGTGCCCGGTGCCGAGCGACACCGAGATGCTACCGGTCGAAGGATAGCTGTAAGAACTCGCCGAGCCGTTGCCGAGCACCACCTTCAGGTCCACCCCGTCGCGCAGCACCAGCGATGCCGAGGAGGAGGTGGCGTTCGTCAGCCGCACCTCCTCGAAGCCCGAGAAGGCGGCCAGCTTCGAGAGATCGAACGAGCCCGAGCCGGTCAGCGACAGCACATCGTGCTCGCTGCCGCCCGTCAGGCGGTCCTCGGCGTTCAAGGTCGAGGCTTGGCCGAATACGATCGCGTGCTCGGCGGAGGTTTTGATCGTGTCGGTTTGGGCGGTGAGAACCAGGCCCGAGAGCTTTGGGTTCTGATAGGTCCCCGAGCTGTCCTGAATGGTTTCGACGGAGCCGGAGAAGATCTGGTCGCGCTGGGCCTCGGTGAGGGTT
>NZ_BMIQ01000003.1:0-63156 GCF_014642635.1 Aureimonas endophytica | reverse complement strand
CCAGCTTCGAGAGATCGAACGAGCCCGAGCCGGTCAGCGACAGCACATCGTGCTCGCTGCCGCCCGTCAGGCGGTCTTCGACGTTCAAGGTCGAGGATGTTCCCCGCACCAGCAACGGCTGGCCCGCCGAGGCCTCGAGCACGTCCAACCCTACAGTCAGCGGGATCGACGAAGCGAGGAGCGAGTCTGGCATGGCTAATCTCAGGAACGCGAAAGCGTCGTGAGGTTGCATACCGCTGGGGAACAGTGGGAGTGAATTTGAGCCACAATCGTTTAAATGAACGGGAAATTTGATCACCAAGCTAATGACAATTGGGGCAAGTCGAGCTCCGCGGATTGATGCTGAGAGGGAAAGACAGGCGAGCCCGCTTCGACGGGCTTGAAGGGGGAGAGCGAGGCTTTCCCGGCCCGTCGACGGAGATCGACATGGCCCTTGACCCCGCACGCTTCCCTCTCGTGGACGCCGAGATCCTCGACGGCATCATGCAGCCGGACGTGCTGTTGAAGATCGGACCCGGTTCGAGCGCGGTTCTGTACATGCCGACGGTGAACGCCGACAGGACCTGGTCAGGCTTTTCGCTTGCTGAGGTGGATCAGCTCCTCCCGGCCGCTATCGAAGCCGGCGCGACGGTGATCGACGCGCGAAAATGCTCCGAGGACGACTATCGCTCCCTTGTCATCTGCGGTCCCATGGTTGCGGTAGGGCCTATGAAAACATGGCGTATCACCGGCGAACGCCATGCGCTTTCGTCTCTACCGATCGCGGACTATGCGCTGCTCTACGCCGCGATCGGCGCCATCGTTCACAATATGCCGGCCCCTACTGTCGAGCTGGAGGGGATGGCGAAATGAGCCTCAGTCCCGACGCCCCGCTTTTTGATCCCGAGACAGCCGCGCGCTTGACCGCGAGAACGCGACCGTCGGCCAGTACGAGCGCCTCGCTGGCGTCGGCCAGTACGAGCGCCTCGCTGGCGTCGGCCAGACATGGCAGGAAGCGCTATAGCGACGCTTTACTCGTTCGAACTTTATCTATTCTCCGCCTGCCTCGGAGGTCGCGATAACTATGGATGCGAAAACGTCTGACCGAGAAAGTATGATCCAAAGCTTACGCACCCGCGTGGATCGCTACAAATACAACGAAGTGGCTTGGGTGAACTGTCCGATCCGTGAGGCTCGTGCGGCGCTCGCCGAAATCGATCGTCTTCGCGGCGAGCAGCCACCTTTGCCGGCACGCGAAGAGGAGCCAGCATCGGCAGTTCAAGGCGATTTGCTTGAGCTCAAACCCTGAACTGGCAAGGCAGGGGAGTCCTATCAAGGTCGGCGGTCCGTAAGGCGTGGGCTTCTCTACGGGGGCTCACCACGAAATGGGCCAGCTTGGCCGCAAGGGGAGGGCATCGATACGTGAGCGAACGGGTACGATCATATCACGCGCGTCGCCCCCCGCCTCGCCGCTCGATCCAAGCCCAGGCGACGATCCGCTCGTAATCGCCGAGCCAGGACATCGCCGAGAGATCCAACGCGATGGTAGGCTCGATCCTGACGCCGAGCCACGGCGTCGGCGGTGGCCGCTCGGCGCTCGTCTCGGCATGATCGATGGTCTTGTGCAGCAATTCCCACAGCTTCGCGCTGTGCAGGGAGCGCTTGGCGATACCGAACGTCACGAGGGGCGCGCCGATCGGCGCGAAGACCGTGCAAAGCAGCGCCGAGCCGACGGCCGAGGCCTTGAGACGATAATGCGGGGGGGCATCGGTCAAGTTGCCGAGAAGGATGGAGGTCTCGCCGTCGCGCAGCGCTCGCGATAGCTCGACGGCAACGGAATCGACCGCGAGTTGGGTTGCCTCGCTCCGTGGCGATTGGCGGCGATGGCCGGTGTTGAGGGTGATGTGGACCAGGCTGTCCATCAGCTATCCGCCGGCGCCGGCAACGCGAGCGTCGCGCGCATGGAGAGCTCGAGGAGTCTTGCGCCTGCCTTGGCCGAGGTGCGGCTCAGATCGTGCACCACAACACGTCCCCCGACCTGCGCGGCCAAGGTGCGGAGAAAGCCGATCGCGTCCGCGTTGCCGTCGTCACCGCAATAGATCACGTCCATCGTTCCGGTCAGCGTCGTGGCGGCGGTCAGCGTCCTCTGCCGATCGTCCGGCTCGCCGTCGGTGATCAGGACCGTTTTCATCGGCCGGTGGCGCGCGGCCGCCTCGATCGCCAGATGCATCGCCGTTCCCCCGTGCGGCTCGGGCAACGCCTCCGTCGGCGCCAGAGCACGCGGCGCGCCGGAAAAGACGATACGGTGCGCTTCTGGCAAGTCCGGCAGGATGTGGGTGAGGGCGTCCGTCAGGATGTCGATGCGCCGGCGGCCGCCAGCTCGTTCGTTCTTCGACAGTGACACATCAGCCAGGATCACCAGCGCATTCGTTTCCCGGGCGAGGCGCTCAGCCTCGCGCGCCGTTGCGCCGGACGTCGCCGGGAGCGATTGGGCTGCCGCCTTGACGATCGCCGCCAACGGGTTGGTGAGAGCCTTGGTCATGAAGCCCCTCCAGCTCTGAGTTCGGCATAGTCGGATGGCACCGGCACCGGTTCGACCGGTGCGCTGATCGCTTCGGAAACGAGGAAATGCGGAACGCCGGCCAGGTCTGCGCCGCATATCGGCAAATGGCGGCGACGAGCCCGCGGTCTGGCTTCTCGTCGCCATTGCGATACCAGATCTCCAATGCACCACGCAGATATCTGCCGTCGCCGCTCGCGTGATAGCTGACTTTGCCGCCCCCGCAATATATGCTATGCTGATCGGCGGCTCGCATTCGCAACATCCCGTCGTCTCAACCAATCTGCGCACGCGATCGCGGATATCGTCGCGCATATGCATGACGTCACCGTCGACGATCTGAAGGACCCCTTGGAAGTGCGGTTCTCGATGATGGCGCCGTTCAGCGATGATCGGATGGGATTGAGGGTCAGTGCTGTTACCCTCAACCAATCGGAAGCCTCCGTGACCAAGTGGTCAATTGCCAGCAACGCTCGCCTTGCACGTTTCGACAAAGGGTCCGATGTCAAAATTCCAGATGACCTGAACAGGCGAGACGGAACCGCTCTGATCATCATCGATGCGAGCTACGAGTATCAATTCTCTGCCTTCGACGAACTCCTGTCGGAGGCCGCAGATCTTGGAGCGACGGCCTATAGCAAGCCACGAGCGCGTGTTTCTCTCGACTGCCCGTCATGTTGAAATGCTGCTCGTGACGCTCCCGACCATAAGTCCGCGGCCTGATTGCCGAGCGTTGTGATGGACCATCGAGCGGTCTAATTTTTCCCAACGCCTTGATGCAGACCGGAAGGACGAACCGTGCTGGTTTCCATAACAGACGCGAAAGGGCAGCTCACCGATCTGGTGCGCCGGGCTGAGGCTGGCGACGAGATCGTGCTGACGCGGCATGGCCGGGCCGCCGTCCGACTGGTGCCGGTGCAGCGCAAACCGGGAGCGGCCGAGCGGCGCGCTCTGATGGAAGAGTTGCGCCGGACCGGATCTGCCAAAGCGACAGCCGGTGCCGGCGCTGCCCGCAGCCAGGAAGAGCTCTATGGTCAGGACGGTCTACCGCGATGATCGTGGTCGACACGTCGGCGCTGATGGCGATCCTGTTCGACGAGCCGGAAGCCGGCGCCTGCATGGACGTGCTGGAGTCTGCCGAGGCGCTGATGATCTCGGCGGGGACGATGGCCGAGGCGCTGATCGTCACCGATCGCCGCGGCCTCGGAGTGGAATTGCGCCGCCTTCTCGACGGCCTTGGGTTCGAGATCGAAAGCATCACGCCGGCGGCGGCGCGGCATGTGGCCGACGCCTATGCGCGATAGGGCAAGGGCCTTCATCCGGCCGGGCTGAACTTCGGCGATTGTTTCGCCTATGCCCTGGCGCACGAGCGCGGCGCCGCTCTCCTTTACGTAGGAGAGGATTTTCGCCAGACAGACGTGCGTCCAGCTCGATAGCGCCGGTCAGGGGAATTCGGTACGTCGTTCGACCGATCACACCCAAGGCTCGATCCTTCATCCGGAGGGTAAGATCGCCCGATAGCGCTCCGCGATCGAGGCCCAGTCCTGGCTTCGGGCAAAGGCCTGCGCCGCCGCTCGCATCCCTTCGAAGGAATCGGCGGAGACGAGGACCGCTTCGACTTGCCTCGCCAGCTCCTCCGTGTTCTCGCCCAGCACGCAGAGATCGCGGAAGTGATCATCCGCGGCCGCTCGCGGTGGCGTCGTCACGACGAGCGTTCCATTCGCTATGGCGGCGAGCGCCGTCCCGCGCCTGGACGAAATTCCATCCTCGTAGGGCAGGAAAGCCAGTTTCGACGCGGACAGGATCTCCGCGACCGTGATCGGATCGGCGTCGAGGTGGAGCGTGGCACCGAGCGCTTCCGCCCGGGCCCGCATCGTCGTCACATAGGGCGCAGCTCCATCAGCCACGCTGCCGACGATGGCCGCCGTTAGACGATGCCCGCGGATCTCCTGCAGCACATCGAGCACGGCTTCAAGGCGCCCGTTGTCCCGGATGATGCCGAAATAGGTCGCCTCAAGGAGCCGAACGAGAGCTTCTACACCTCCTCAAACCACCGTCTGCGGGACAGCCACGTCGGCCGCAGCGGCCATTGGGTGGACATCGAGGTGTTCGGCAAGGCGAACGACGAGGAGCTGGCGACGATCGAGCGCCTGGCGCAGCTGGCCGATACTCGGCCGGTGCGGGTTCGCATGTCGACGCACTGGGGCGGGCCGTCGGGACGCCGGACATTCGAAGGCACCATATCGATGAGGGCTGCGGCGCGCCCGGCGCCATATCCATGAAATCCATGTTATATGGATTTCATGGATCGGAGGCTCGTCTCATGCGCTCATTCAGCACCGCGGATCTCAACAAGCAGGTCGGGGAAGTCACGGAAGCGGCCATCAGGGAGCCCGTGTTCATCACCCGGCGCAACAAGCCGAAGTTCGTTCTCATGAGCATCGACCATTTCCACAAGCTCAATGGCAACCGCGATCCGCGGCGCGCCGGAACGCTCGAAACCATGCCCGACGATCTCTTCGACGAGTTCGAGGCGGCGGTCGAAGCCTACGGAGGAGAGGGCGGCGAGGACCGGTCATGACGTTCGAGGAGCTCAAGACTGCCAGCGTCATCCTCTATCCATACCTCTGGGCGCGCGAGGCCGACCGAGGCGAAACGGAAGGGCGCAAGATGCGGCCCGTCGCCGTCGGGGTGCGAATGGCGCGGCCCACCGGCGATGCGCTGTTCATCTTCCCGATCACGACCAAGCCGCCCGAGAAAGGCCGCTTCGCCAAGGAAATCCCGGCGATGGAAAAGCGCCGGGCTGGCTTGGACACGGATTTGCAGCTCTGGATCGTCCTCGACGAGTACAACGTCGATATCGTCGGCCGCTCCTTCTATCTCGAGCCGGAGCCGCCGCTCGGACACTTCAGCAAGGCCTTCTTCCTGCCGCTGATGCGCGAGTTCGTGGCGCGGCGTCATGCGCTCCAGCGCGTGTATCGATCGGGCTGAGCCGATCACTCGATCCATTTCGGACGAGTTCTAGGCAAGCTGTTTGTGGGGGCATCCACTTCTCCAACCCCCGGTAACAGCTTGAGTTTCTCGCGCTCGGAAGCCGCGCGGCGAGACCCCAAAACGAGCCTTGGAACGGCTTGAGAAATGCGTGTGGTTGACGAAACCACGAGCGAAGGCGACGTTGCTGATTCGCCGATCTACGAAGGTAGAATCTCGCAGCATCGTGGATGCTCTGACGAGGCGCCGCTCCCAGATCCAATCGGAGATGCTGTGGCCTTCCTCGCTGAGCAGTTCCTGCAGTCGCCGCAACGAGACATTGCAAACGGCTGCGACCAGGCCTGGATCAAGCGATAGATCGCCCAAGCTAGCGCTATAGTTGCGTTTTTTCTTCCGGTCTAAATCCACAGGGTGTCATGACAGTGGATGGAGATCAGGGCGATGGTGGCATCGATCGAGGAGACACCGGAGTTTTGAGCGTCGTCGCTGCGGGACCTGAAGGGGCAGATGCGGCCTTTGTTCACCCACGATCGCGTCGTGGCCTCGGCGGGGCAGTTTCTGGACGGCTTGCTGGGCGAGGAACGGCGCAAGACCGCGTGGAGGCGGGCGGAGGCGGCGGGGGACCCTTGGGCCTTGGCGACAACAGGCCACCCTGGGACGGGGTCGCTGGGGTGCCGGTGCCTTGCGCGACATCGTACGGGATTACGTCGTTAAGCATCTGGGTAACGATGATGCGGCGCTCGTACTGGATGAGACCGGGTTCCTGAAGCACGTGAGCGCGTCCTGCTGTGTCGGTCGCCAGTACAGCGGCTCGGCGGGAAAGATCACCAATTGCCAGATCGGGGTCTTTGCGGCCTATGCCTCGCGGCGCGGCCATGCCTTCATCGACCGTGCGCTGTATCTGCCGAAGGCCTGGACGGGCGATCGTGAGCGGCTGACGGCGGCGCATATGCCGGAGGAGTTCGGTTTTGCCACCAAGCCGGCGCTGGCGATGAAGGGCGAACTCAACATCAACGAGCAACCGGGGCGCGCCGCGCTCGTCCTGCCGGCCTCGTCGACAATGGACGAGGATGGCGCCATCCTTCCGCGCGTACAGCTCGTCCGACCGATGCAGATCGAGGTCATGCTCGAGCGCGAGTTCGAGAAAACACATTGGAAACCGGCGCGCGACCTTCCCTTCGAGGCCGCGTGGCAAGCCGAGGTCGATCAGGTGCCGGAGTTCAAGGTGTCGACCATCACCGTCATCTCCGGCCTGCTGCTCCCGATCTGGGACAAGCTGCCCTCCCTCCTACAATGCGTGCGTCTACCGGCTCCAGACCGAGGACGGCGAGCGGATCATCGGTCGCCTTATCGCACCCGCCGATCTCCCAAGGCTGTTCGCCAAGCTCGGCATCACCTGCAAGGTCCGTCTTACCGCTCCGGAAATCGCCGATGCCGTCACGGATCGCGGCATGACCGTCGATCTCGTCGAAAGACTCCGCATTCGCCGCTCCCGGATTATGGGCGCGTTTCGAATTGAGGTGGTAGGGTTCCACCCGTCGCACGTGCAACTCCTGAAGCAGCTCGGATGCGTGACGGAGATCATCCCGTGGCAGACGCGGGTATTCGTCCCGCTGGCGAAGAGCGTTCAAACCCTGGAACGCCTGATCCAGAGCTATCCGCAGGCGGAGAGCGAGAGCCAGACGCTGGCTGCGTGACCGAACCATCGGTCGAGAGAGGGCCGGAGGCCGCCGCGCCTCCGCCTTCCTACGCTGTCGGACGTGTCAGGGGATTTCAGAACATGGACACCGCAAGCGATAACGCGCGCGAGCTCGGCGCGCATGCCGAGAGCTTCTGCCGGGCCTACCTGCCCGCCGGGCGACCGGCTGGAAATTTCTGGCAGGTCGGAGATGTGACCGGCGCCCGCGGCGGCAGCCTAGCCGTGCGTCTCCACGATCAGGGCAATCGACCGGCGGGCAAGTGGCAGGACTATGCCACCGGCCAGCGCGGCGATCTCCTCGATCTCATTCCGCACGTCACCGGCGCACGCTCCTTTGCCGAGGTCATGCGCGAAGCTTCCTTCGCAAGCCCGACCTGATCCGCGTGACGCCGGCGGCGGCGCCGATGGGCAAGGGCAAGCGAGACATGTCGAACCAGGAGAAGGCGGCCTGACTGTTCTACGCCGCCAAGCCGATCGCCGGCACCGTCGCGGAGCGCTATCTTCGCAATCGCGACATCGAACGGTTCGGCTCCGCTCTTGCCTTCCATCCCGCCGCCTATCTTCGGGACCACGAGACGAACGAACTGCGGGAACTGCCGGCCTTGCTGGCTCGCATCACCGACAATGCCGGGCAGATCACCGGTGTGGCGCGCTGCTGGCTCGATACCGATCGCGGAGCCGTGGCGGACATCAAGGAGGCCAAGCGCGTCCTCGGCACCCTCTATGGTAACGCCGTCAGGTTCGGCCGCATCGGTCGTGTTCTTGGTTGCGGCGAAGGCATCGAGGCGATGCTGTCCGTTGGGGCCGCTCTGTCGAACGTAGGGGAAGGAGGCGCTGCGAAAGCGGTTGCGAGCAGATCTCGGCGACATGCTCGAGGAATTCGCATGATGCTCGCGACTTCCGTCTCGTTCAGATCATGGGACGGCCGAGGAGACGCCATCGCGAAAACGGCCTTCAATGCTTCGGGCGGGACCCGCCATGTCGACACCTTGAGGTCAATAGCACCTGGTGCTACATAACGAACATGCTCGAAGCTCAGGAAACCGCGCGTATGTTCAAAACCCGCTAGTTCGCCAAGGCGGCAAAGAAGGCGCTCATCGCGGATAACGAACTTTGTGAGGCGATAGCAGAGGTCATGAAGGGGCAGACGGACGACTTAGGTGGAGTCGTTTTCAAGAAACGTCTCAACAAGAACAGGAGCCGCAGCATCATTCTGGCGCAGGGTGGAATATTAGGTCTATGCATGCCTGTTCGCGAAAAAGGACAGGTGGGACATAGGCGCCGATGAATTAGACGCCTTTGTAAACTGGCTGGCCTCTATGCAGCCAATTCCGATGAAGACATCGGTATGGAACTCGCGGCCAACGAATTAATGAAAGTATGCCATGGGCAAAAGCCATAAATACAAGAGCGATGCCTTCGAGGCGATCCATAGCAGCGCCGCAGGCATGCTTCGGGCAGGAACCATCGACAAAGCGACAATGCGCCGGTTTGACGAGTCGTACCTGACCGTCCCGCCTCAGATCGAGCCCGCGCAGATCAAGCAACTCCGCGAGGCGAACAACGTAAGCCAACCTGTATTTGCCCGCTACCTCAACACGAGCGAAAGCACCGTCGAAAAGTGGGAGACAGGCGCCAAGAAGCCAAGTGGCCTAGCGCTCAAGCTGCTCTCCCTAGTCCAAAAGCATGGCCTTCAGCACCTCGTTTGAGCGTCATGGGCCGAGGAGCGCTGGGCATTGAATCACGAAAATGGGCTTGGGAGACCTTGGATAGCGGACTCAATAGCGCGCGGCAGCAGTCGCTCCCAATCGGATGCGAAGTAAATATAGTCGTGAAAACCCCGCTTGATCGCGTTGACGGCAACCTCTTCGTCGCCAACGGCGGTGAGCATGATGATCGGGCATGAAAAACCCGCCTGTCGATATCTGCCGGCAACGCCAAAGCCATTGCCCCACGGCAGGGAAAGCTCAGTTATCAATACGTCCGGGGATGGCTGCGACAGGCTGGCAACGTAGTCGCCTCTTCTCGTAACACTGCGAAAGTCGACAGGTAGACTGGTGGTCTGAACAGCCAATTTAATCAGCAAGACCGTATGTGGATCTTCATCGGTAACCAAGACCGTTGACTGCATGGGCGTATGCTATTCTTTGATCGTCCTGCCGCAGAATTTGACCGTGAGCAGGGTGTCCGGCGTTCCAACCAACGGCAGGAAGCATTCGTCGAATTCAGGATCGTAGAACGGTCTACCACAGGTAAGCAGTCCGATGCGGACATAGTATCTGATCAAGGCCGGCAGCGACCCCATGTCACGCGTCTCCTCTGCATGGTCAGTATCACCGAGAGGAAGCTCTAAAAATCGGCTCATGCTGGTCGTCGGTATCGCTGCACGACCTCGGCTCCGCGATGATATCCTTGGACGCGAAGCCATGGCTGAGTAACGTCCGATAATAGGATATCGCTTCTTCTATGCGACTTGCGCCCGTCAGCGAGCTGCCCGCGTAGTATCGGATGTCGTGTTCCGACATTATCCGATGCACCGACTTATAGAGCAGGCGGATAACATCGCTGCCTCTGTGATCTACATGGATCGCCAGACGGCCGACTTCAGCGATGCGGGCGCCCTCCGGCACTTCTCGAAAATGCAGCGATTGTTCCATCGGGAGATTGAAGCGTGTGCCTTCACGAGCCGACTGCCTGGCGTCCGGCAGGACGATCCGCATCGTCCCGACCGGTTTGCCGCCTGCATAGGCCACGAGGTTCCGGGTGCGATCGAGCAGATCGAATGGGGTGATTTCACGTGCTGCGTGGTTGAAAATGCCAGCCTTCGGCCCCCCGTCAATGAAGGCCGAGTAGCGCAGGGCTGTAGCGCAGGGCTGCGGCATCATCGAGTTGCCGGACGGTCTCCGCTTCCACGACGGTAATCATCGCACAACTCTTCGATGCCGCAGCACGTTTATCGGATCAATGGAAGTCGAGCTCACGCATGATGCCGACGTGAATAGAATGAACGGCCACAACCGTATCGCGAATGATGTCGAGATCATCGGGAAATGCGTTCCGAAGCATGTTCTCAATGTCCGCGACATGGCTGATATCCGCGATCGCATGGAGATTGAGGAACGACAGGCTCGCGGCGATATTGGGAATGGATGACGGCCGCTTCGGCGATCACAAAAGCATTGGGGACGGTGTTTCACAATTGCGTTCCGACCTCGGACCCGGATACCGTGTCTACTATAGCCAGCGAGGCAACGTAGTCGTCATTCTGGTTTGTGGAGGTGACAAGAGCATCCAACAGAGCTATTTCCGCAAGACCAAGGAATTGGCCGCCGACTTGGAGGATTAGGTATGGTCGAAATTAGTGAACTCGAGAAATACGATGCTGCCGACTTCCTTAAAACGCCTGAGGATCGCGCAGGCTATGTCTCGGCGGCTATAAAGGACGGTGATCCCGTCATCATCCGAAAGGCACTCCAAGCCGTCGCGCGTTCCCTCGGAATGAAGGCCGTCGCCGAAGAGGCCAAAGTCTCTCGTGAAAGCCTCTACCGATCTCTCGAAGAGAGCGGGAATCCGAGTTCGCAACGGTTCTCAAGGTCATGAAAGCTATGGGCATCGGCCTTGCGGCAATCCCGATCCCGACGGGGAATGCTCCTTCGGAAGCTGTGTGACGACCGCCAGGCCGAATTCGATTGCGAGCAATCGGGCGTGCCTTTTTGGATCGCGCTCTACTCGCTTCGCTCCCCGAGCCCCGTGCGGGTCTCGGCCCTTCGGGTGACGATCGCTCACGCGGGCGAATGCCTCGGCACGGGACGGCCCGAAGGCAGGGCGATGCGGGGCTTCGGGCGGCGCCGGGCCGGGGCCGGGGGCCTCGGGAAGGGCGCGCGCAGGCGCGCGACGTCGGCAGGGACGACGAGCTGTCGCTGGCCAGCATTCTGGCTGTTTCGGATCGTCCCAAGCGCACGTGCACGTGCCGTTCAAGGGGCAAGCGCGGGCGAGCCCGCGTCGGATCGGCCTTCGGCCTCATCCGAGGAAAACGGCTTTCAGCGCTTTGCGCCGAACCTTCCGCTTTTCCCGGCCGCCAACCCCTTGAGCGTCCCGGCCGCGGCCTCTCGGGGGGCTGCCCCCCCCTCCCTTCGCTCCGGTGAATGTCAGGAGACTTTCACCGGAGCGAAGGGCGGCGGAACCTGGTTCTCGATCCACGATGACATGCTGGTCGCGGCGCGCATCCCCGGCGCCGGCATGGACGGGCTCTATGCGGTCCTCGATCGCTTCCACGAGCAGACCAGCATTCGCATCACCGGGCATCGCCTGACGGCGGCCTCATCCAGACAAAACTCGCCGCAGGCGGCCCTGCGCAGGCTCCGATTTCACGCCCTCCTAACGAAGCTATCCATGACCGCGAATAAACGTCTTCCGCCGTTCATTAAAGGCGAGGTCGAAAAGCGGAAACTGAAAGCCAAGCGTCTCAACGAGCGCCTGAAACTTTCCGCCTCGTCCAATCAGGCCTTGGCGCTTGCCATCCTTAGTGTCGGAGGACTTCAGTATATGTTCGATCCAGCCGCTGCTAAACCTGACGGGCAGCACATCATGCTCGCCGTAGCCGCAGGCTTTGTCCTCGAAATCGTTGCGATCTATATTGTTGGAAAGATGAAGGCGGAGAATTGATATGCAGAGCGTCGACCCGCTTGTCATTATCAGCCTGTTCGGTTTGGTCGTTGCGATGGTCGGCCTCATCGCCGCCGAAATCGCAGCCCGTCGCTTCGATCGCAGATACGGTCGCAAGGGCGATTGACGCTGTCCGCCGTCAGATGATGGCCGACATGAAGACCCGCCGCGAGACCGCGCCTTCCTCCGCCGGCTCGCGGTTCCCTTGGCGCCAGCGAGCGCGACTGACCGGCTCGACCGGTCAACCGCGCTGAAGGGAGAAAGCTTCGCCTCTCCCATCCCCTCCCCAATGGCCTGCCCCCGTTAAGTGGCCCGGTGCAAATCTAATGCATGGTTGGCTTGTCGGCGACGTCTGAGGTGGCCGGCGGAGCGGGTTTGGGTGGCGCAGCCGGCCATGGCACTGCGGCTGGAGCGGGTGGACGATAGCCCAAGCTCGAGTGTGGACGCTTGGTGTTGTAGTGGTGCCGCCAGCACTCGATGACGATCCGAGCCTCGGCGAGGCTGTAGAAGATCTCGCCGTTCACAAGCTCGTCGCGGAGCTTCGAGTTGAAGCTCTCGCAGTAGCCGTTCTCCCAAGGCGAGCCCGGTTCGATGAACGCAGTCCTGGCTCCGACCGCTGCGATCCACTCGCGCACCGCCTTGGCGATGAACTCCGGGCCATTGTCGGAGCGGATGTGCCCCGGCACGCCGCGCAGGATGAACAGGTCCGACAGAACATCGATGACGTCCGTGGACCGCAGCTTCCTGTCGATCCGGATGGCCAAGCCCTCGCGGGTGAACTCGTCGATGACGTTCAGCATGCGGAACTTGCGGCCGTTGTGAGTGCGGTCCTCCACGAAGTCATAGGACCACACGTGGTTGGGACGCTCTGGTCGAAGCCGAACGCACGAGCCGTCGTTCAGCCAGAGCCGCCCGCGCTTGGGCTGCCTGGCCGGCACCTTCAGACCTTCCTGGCGCCAGATGCGCTCGACGCGCTTCACGTTGACGAGCCAGCCAGCGTCGCGAAGCAAGGCCGTGATCCGGCGATACCCGTAGCGCCCATACTGCGCCGCCAGCTCGATGATGTCGGCCGTCAACGCCGCATCGTCAACTCGCCCCTTCGGCACCTTGCGCTGCGTCGATCGGTGCTGCCCCAGAACCCGGCACGCCAACCGCTCCGACACATCGAACTTCTTCACGACGTGGTCGATGCATTGGCGACGGCGGGAGGGGCTCACCAGTTTCCCGATGCAGCTTCCTTGAGGATCAGCTTCTCCAGCGTCAGGTCGGAGACCGCCTTGCGAAGGCGCTCGTTCTCCTTCTCGAGGTCCTTCAGACGCTTCACCTGATCCGACTTCAGCCCGCCGAACTCCTTGCGCCAGCGATAATACGTGAACGCCGTCACCCCGATCGCACGGATCGCTTCGGCAACGGGTCGACCTTGCGACAGCAGAACGTCGACCTGCCGGAACTTCGCGACGATCTCTTCAGGCTTGTGCTTCTTCTGCGGCATTCTCGACATCCTCCATCGGCTCAAAAGCCTACTTCAGGGAGGGCCACTTTTCAGGGGGCAGACCACCAGCCGAAATGGCGACGATCGCGGCCGACCGATAGGCGCGCCGATCGGTGGCGGGGAGGACGCCGGTGTAAGTCGCGAAACGGAACGCCCGCGTCGCGGCCGACGGCAGTTCGGGCCGAGGATCGATTGTTATGAGCTCGGATGTCAGATCGCGAGTTGTCGCCGCATCTCCTCCAGACGCTCCATCGCGATGACGCCGTCCTGGATGGTGGGAGCCGGTGTTGGATCGCCGCGCAGAGCCGGCACGACGTCCGCCAGAAGCGCGTGATAGCCCTTGTAGTCCTCGTTGGCGGCCGCCGTGAAGTTCGGCTTCCAGGTGAGGGAGTCCTCGGCATCCGACAGCGTCGCCGCCGGGTCGGCGACCTTGAAGGGCGGGTTGCGGTGCCAGCGCACCTCGACCACGTCCTCGATCTCGAGGCGCTGGTGATCGCCCATGATCTCGAGGCGCTCGACGGGCGTCCCGCGCGACTGGACGGTGCCCATGACGATCGTTCCGATCGCACCGCAATCGAAGTCGAAGCCGACATGGAAGAGGATGCGGCCTGGCGTCTTCTCGACCTTGCGGGCGGAGATCCGCGTCACCGGAGAGACGAGATGCGAGACGAGATCCATGTAGTGCACGCAGTGATGCAGCAGGAAACCGGTATAATCGACATTGCCGGCGAAGTAGCCGGGCGCCGTCATGTAGTATCCGGTGAGGCCGAGAATGTCGCCGAAGCGGCCGGATTTCAGGACGTTATGGGCGATCTTGTTGCCGACCGAATAGCGTTTCATGAAGCCGAGGAGGAGCGGCTTGCCGGAGCGGCGCGAGGCCTCGGCGAGCTCTCGGGCCCCCGCCGCCGAGCCGGAGGGAGGTTTCTCCATGAAGACGGGCAGGCCCTTTTCCAGTGCTGCCTTGCCGAAGGCGAGGTGCTGGTCCGGACCCACCGCCATTCCGACCGCGTCGAGGCCGCGCGATGCGATGAGTTCGTGCGCGTCCGATGTCAGACGCGCGACACCGAATTGGCGGCCCGCCTGCGCCAGCCGATCGGCATCGATGTCGCAGAGGGCGACGATCTCGACATCGTGGCGCAGCAATTGCGGCAGCAGCATCTGCGTCGCATGGACGCCGCAGCCGATCCAGCCGATCCGAAGAGTCATCGTCTGAACTCCGTCAATGCGATGTGGGACTTGATGAACCGGGCGCTGGCCGCGAGGCGTTCGCTTTCGTCCTCATGGGGCGGACGCCATTGCGCGAAGGGAACGCCGAAGCGATCGTCGTCGCGGCGGAAGGGTTCCAGCGAGACCGGGCCGCGATAATCGACGGCGCGGAGCGCCCGAAACGCCGAGACCCAGTCGACCGAGCCGGTTCCGGGAAAGCCGCGATGGTTCTCGTTGGCCTGGAAATGGGCGATGCGCGCGCCGCCGAGGAGGATGGCCTCCGCGATCGACGCCTCCTCCATCGCCATATGGAACGTGTCGAGCATCAGCCGGACGCTCGGATGGTCCACGGCGTCCAGAAGCTCGATCGCCTGTCGCGTGGTGCAGAGAACGTCGCTTTCGAAGCGGTTCAGCGGCTCGACGGCAAGGGTGACACCCGTTCCTTGCGCATGGGCGCCGGCGAGTTTCAGGCCCTCGACGCAGCGCGCCTTGCGGGCGAGCCGCTCGTCTTCGGCCACCGGGGCCGGCGGCCGGCCAGCGAAAACCAGGGGATTGCCGGTGAGCGGACCGCCGACGATCGTCGCTCCGAGTGCGACAGCGCAGTCGACGGCGTAGCGCAGATAATCGACTCCGCCCTGCCAGGCGACGGGTTCGGCCGAGGAGAGGTTTCGTTGCAGGTTGACGCGCGCGGCGAGGACGACGCCGAGGCCGGCATCTTCGAGCGCCCTGGCCGTCTCGTGTGGATCGAGTTCGCCGGGCTCGGGAACCAGAAGCTCGACGAAGTCGTAGCCGAGCGCCTTCATCTTGCGGAAGAGCGGAAAATGCTCGGCCGTGAAGGGCCTGGCATATTGCATCGAGATCAACCCGACCGGGTTCATGGAAACACGTTCCTTGGCGCTGTGACGAGGGATCGGGACGGTCCGGGCTGGTCAGCCCTTCACCGCCCCTTGCGTGAGGCCGCCGACGAGCCGGCGTTGGACGAAAAGAAACAGAACGGTGACGGGGAGGGCGCCGACGACGCCACCGGCCGCGAGCAGCCCCCATTCGATCTGGAACTCGCCGATCAGGGTCTGGATGGCGACGGTGACGGTGCGAACGTTCCGGCCGCCGAGCGTCAGGGCGTAGAGATACTCGTTCCAGGCGGTGATGAAGATGTAGATGCCGGTGGAGATGATGCCCGGCAGAGCGAGCGGCAGGACCACGCGGCGCATGGCGCCGAGCCGCGAGCAGCCGTCGATCATCGCCGCTTCGTCGAGGCTCTTCGGGATCGCGCCGACATAGCTCGTCAGCATCCAGACCGCGAAAGGGATCGCCGTCGTGGCATTGGCGATGATGAGGCCGAGATGCGTGTCCAGGATGCCGAGCCGGCGCATCATGACGAAGAGCGGCAGGATCAGGAGAACGATCGGGAACATGTTGACGAGGAGGAACTGCAACATGAACACCCGTCGGCCCGGAAAGCGGAACCGGGAGAAGGCATAGGCCGCCGTCACCGACACGAGGAGGCCGAGGACCACCGTCCCGAGCGCGACGATGAAACTGTGGCCCATATTGTCGAGGAACGACGTCTGGCGCAGCAGGCGCGTGTAGTTGTCCGTGCTCCAGCCGGAGGGCCCGAGCGAAACGCCTTGAGCCACGATCTCGGCCGAGGGGGTGAGCGAGGTCAGGATCATCCAGGCGAAGGGGCCGATCGCCAGGAGGACGACGAGCGCGACCGGCAGATGCGTGGTGAGAAGACGCTTCAGGACGCTCTGCCGCCTCATCGTTCGACCTCCCGCATCGTGCGCGCGATGTAGATCGCGACGACGCTTCCAAGGATCAGAGTGAAGGTCACGGCGATCGCCGAGCCGTAGCCGAAATCGAGATTCTGCCGCGCTTTGACGAAGGCGTAGAGCGGCAGGGTCGTCGTCGCATATCCCGGACCGCCACCGGTCATGACGAAGATCACGTCCATCGAATTGGCCACCCAGATGACGCGGAGGAGCCCGGCGGTGGCGAGCACCGGCGCGATCCCCGGCAGGGTGATGTGGCGGAACTGGCGCCAGGCGCTGGCACCGTCGATCGAGGCCGCTTCGTACTGGCTCTTCGGGATGCCCTGAAGGGCGGCGAGGATCATGACCGCGAAGAAGGGGAAGCCCTGCCAGGTCAGGGTTGCGATGATCGCGTAGATCGCGATGCCGGGATCGGCGAGCCAGGGGACCGCCGTCGTGATGACCGAGAGATAGAGAAGGAGGTCGTTGAGGACGCCGATGTTCGGATCGTAGATCCAGCGCCACATCAGCGCGATCACGACGCTCGGCAAGGCCCAGGGGATGATGACGAGCGCGCGGGCGAGGCCGCGCCACGCGAATTCGCGGTTGAGGAGAATCGCCGTGAGGAGGCCGAGCCCCATCTGCAGGGGAACCGTGAGGCCGATCCAGAGGGCGGTATGTCCGAGCGCCTCCCAGAAGACGGGATCGGCGAAGAGTTTGACGTAATTGGCGAAGCCGACGAAGCGGCTGGCGTTGGGACGGAAGAGGATCAGCTCGTAGAAGCTCGTGACCACCGCTTCCGCCATCGGCAGGAAGACGACGATGGCGACGACGAGGACGGCCGGCGCCAGAAGCGTGTAGGGCACGAGCCAGGCACGCGAATGGCGCCGCTTCGGCATGCCTTCCAGCGCTGCGAGATCTTCGAGAGTGGACATGAGGAAACCGCGCCTTCGGGTTCGCCGAGGGAATGGGCGCCGGATTCCCGACGCCCGGAGGTCTGTCTGAGACGCTTACTGCGCAAAGAGGCCCTGCAGCTTCTGCATCATCTCGGCCGGCGTGATCTGGCCGGTCATGGCCTGTTGCATCGAGGCCTGCCACTCGGTGTTGACGAAATCGGCCGTGGCCGAGGATTGCGGCAGCACCGCCGCGAAGGGCAGGGATGCCAGCGTCGCATCGACGAAGCGCTTCTCATGGCCGGTCCAGCCGGCCGATCCCGTCTTCGTCACCGGGAGCTGGTTCGTGGCCTTTACGAACTCCACGTTGTTCCCGGGCTCCGCCAGGAAGGAAACCCATTTCCAGGCGGCATCCTTCACCTGGGAATTCGCGAAGATCGCCAGCGACTCGTCGCCATAGGAGGTCCAGGCCTTGCCGTCGCATTTCGGCACCGGCACGGCCGAGACCTTGTCCCCCAGCGCCGCCACGAGGTCCTTCGACGAGCCGATATGGTGGATCGTCATCGCCGTCTTGCCGGACTTGAAGGCGCCGATGATCTCCTGGAACCCGTCATTGGGCGAGGAGGGCGGGATCGACTTGTCCTTGGTGAACATGTCGACCAGCCATTCGTTGGCCGCGATCGCCTGGCTGTTGTCGAGACCGCCCGGCTTCAGCTCGGCACCGCGCGAGAAGACGAAGGTTCCCCACTGGTCCCAGCCGCCCTTGCCGCCGCGAAAGCCGAAGCCGTAGGTGTCGGGGGCCTTGGTGAGGATTTTGGCGTCGGCGCGGAACTCCTCGCAGGTCTTGGGCGGCTCCAGGCCGGCGGCCTTGAAGAGATCGGTGCGGTAATAGAGGTAGAGAACGACGTACTGGATCGGCAGATAGTAGTTGTCGCCGTCCGGGCCGGCATTCAGCTTCAGCAGATCGGGCAGAAGCTCGGCCTTGCCGGGCCAGGCATCGATCCGCTCCTTCAGCGGTTCCAGCGCACCCATCTCGAGGAGGCGCGGCTGCGCGAAGAGCTTCACCATCGCCGCATCCGGCGCGTTGCCGCCGACGAGCGCCGTGTAGAGATTGTCGTAATAGCTGTTCCACGGCACGTTCTCGGCCTCGATCTCGATGCCGGGATTGGCCGCCTCGAACTTCTGGACCAGCGCCGACATCGGATTTTCCGGATTGTCGAAATGGTACCAGAAGCGGACGGTCTCGGCCTGCGACGCGGAGGCGCCGAGCGCGGTGAAGAGACCGAGCGCGGCGGCAAGCATCTTCGAACGTGTCATGGTGTTCCCTCCCAATCCTATCGTTTAGAGACGGCTCTTCACGAAGCCGGCGGCCTGCCGCAGCGCCTCCCGCGCTTGCGGCAACTCGTTGCTCATCTGCAGGAACCCGTGCACGACGCCCGGCACGACGCTCGTGCGTTCCGTTCGGCCGATCTCGGCCAGCCGCGCCTCGAAGTTCAGCGT
This sequence comes from Aureimonas endophytica, assembly GCF_014642635.1. Classification (GTDB taxonomy): domain Bacteria; phylum Pseudomonadota; class Alphaproteobacteria; order Rhizobiales; family Rhizobiaceae; genus Plantimonas; species Plantimonas endophytica. Next base: position 44,420 of record NZ_BMIQ01000003.1, on the reverse strand, counting down.
GTCGCTGAGGAGCGGGTCGATGCCGGCCGCCATCAGGTGAAGCGGCGGCAGGGCCGCGAGAGCGGCGTCGTCCGCCAGAAGCGGAGCGACGAGAGGGTTGCGCCGGGCCGGCGCGTCCGCGACGTAGAAGTCCCAGTAGCGCCGCATCTTCGCACGCGTCAGGCCGGGGCCGTCGGCGAATGTGCGGTAGGACGGAGTGTCGAAATCGGCATCGTAGACCCCGTAGAAAAGCAGAGCCGCGTCCGCCCGGAGACCGCCTTGCTGGTGCAGCATCGCTGAAACGCAGAGCCCCGCGCCGGCACTGTCGCCGGCCAGGATCAGAGGGCCTTCGCGCAGGCCGAGGTCTGCGGCGACCTCGAAGGCTGCGCGCCAGGACGCCACGACATCGAGAAGGCCGGCGGGGAAAGGGTGCTCGGGCGCGAGGCGGTAGTCCGGCAGGATGACGGGCAAGCCCGTCTCGACCGCCAGAACCCGCGCGCAGCGCTCGTGCGTTTCCGGGCTGCAAAAGGCGAAGCCGCCGCCATGGACGAAGAGAATAGCACCCTCGCGCGCATTCGGCGGCACGAGAACGAGAAGCCGGACGTCGCTCGATCCGAGAGCCTCGTCCGCCGGAACGCAGGCCGATCCGACGCGCTCCATTCCCGGCATGGACACGTTCCAGCGCCGATTGCCGATCGCCGCCGCGCGGCGTCCCTCTTCGGGCGGCAACATCGTCGGATCGGGTTGCGGACCCTCCTCGGCGAGGACGCGGGCGGAGAGTTCCGCCATTTCGGGCGCGAGTTCGATGGAGAAATCGGAGAGCGGCGCCAAGACGTTCACTGGAGTTGATCCGGGAATACGTTCGGGCCGAAATCGACGATCGTCGCGATATGATGGAAGAGGGCGGTGGAGGCGGCGCCGAGGTCGCGCGCCTCGATGGCGGCGACGATGGGCAGGTGACGTTGGGCCGTCTGCATCAGATCGCGCGATTCCATGGAGCGCGAGATCTTGAAGCGGTGATTGTGGATCAGGCAGCGGCGCAGGATCGGGTCGAGCGCGGGAAGGCCGGCATCGGCGAAGATGCGCCCGTGGAACTCGCGGTCGATCGAGGCCAGCTCGAGTTCGTCTCCTCGCTCGGCCGCCGCCGTCATGTCGTGGAGAAGGGCTTTCAGGTCGGCGACCAGCGTTCGGCTCGGATGGCTGAGGACGTGGACGATACCCCGGCACTCGATGGACTGGCGGATGCGGAAGAGTTCGACGGCCTCGTCGACCGTGCAATCGGAGACCTGGGTTCCGCGATAGCCCTGGCGCAGGACGAGGCCTTCGTCCTGGAGCTGGAGAAGCGCCTCGCGGACCGTCCCCTGGCTGCATCCGAAACGGGTGGCGAGTTCGAGTTCGACCAGCGGCTGTCCGGGAGAAAGTTCGCCGAGCATGATCTCGCGCTTCAGGGCAACGAAGGCAGCGGCGGACTTGCCCGAGGGCATGCGATCGCTTCCGCCCCGCCGATGCTCGTCCCGAGCCGATAGCCCATTCATCTCGCGCTCCTGCCTTGTCATTATCGATATCATTATTGATAATAGCCAAAAGTCAAGCGGTTCGGGAGGACCCATGTCAGCCATCTCGTTGAAGGCCGTCCGGAAGGATTACGGCAGCGTGACGGTCATTCGGCATATCGATCTGGACATCGAGAGCGGCGAGTTCGTCGTCCTCGTCGGGCCTTCGGGCTGCGGAAAATCGACGCTGTTGCGCATGATCGCGGGGCTAGAGGAGATTTCCGGCGGCGACCTCGTTATGGGTGGGCGCAGCGTCGGCCATCTGCCTCCGGCCGAACGCAATATCGCGATGGTGTTCCAGGATTACGCGCTCTATCCGCATATGAGCGTCGAGGACAACATGGCCTTCGGTCTGAAGATGCGGAACGAAGAGCCGGCCCACATCGCCGGGAAGGTGAGGAACGCTTCGGGCATCCTCAAGCTGGAGCCGTTCCTCGATCGTCTGCCGGCCCAACTCTCCGGCGGTCAGCGACAGCGCGTGGCGATGGGCCGGGCGATCGTGCGCGATCCGCAGGCGTTTCTCTTCGACGAACCGCTCTCCAATCTCGACGCCGCGCTGCGCGTCGAGATGCGGCTCGAAATCGCCAAGCTTCATCGGCGCATCAAGGCGACGACCGTCTATGTCACCCATGACCAGGTCGAAGCGATGACACTGGCCGACCGGATCGTCGTCATGAACGGCGGCAATATGGAACAGGTCGGGCCGCCGCTCGAACTCTATCGGCGGCCGAAGACGCTCTTCGTCGCGAAGTTCATCGGCAGCCCGACGATGAACACCCTCGACTGCGACATCGTGGAGAGAAGCGAAGGTCGCGTTCGGCTCCGGATGCCGGCAGGCGATGCCGATCTGCCGTCGACGGAGGCGTCCCACGACCTGACACGCCTCACGCTCGGCATTCGATCCGAAGATCTCGACATCTGTTCGCCCGACGCGGCTTGGTTCACGGGCGAGTTGTCGGTCGTCGAGCACTTGGGCAGCCAGACCTTCGGCTATCTCGACATCGGCCGGGACCAGACGATCACGGTGGAGTTCCCTCGAACCAGCACGATCCGCGTCGGAGAGCGCGTTTCGGTGGCCGGCCGAAAAGAACATGCGCATCTCTTCGACCCGAATGACGGCCGCCGCATCGATTGAGGGAGATCGTGGAGGCCGGCCACCCGCTTTCGAGCATGCCCGTCCTGGCGAGACGGTTGAAACGGTTTTCCGGTTCGACGGAGGCTGACATCATAAAGCAAAACCCTTCAACAAGGCCTGATGAGGGGGTCTGGCAGATCCGGGAACGGGACATGTACCGCGCGAGTTATGACGCCGCCAATCCCGCGCCTGACCAACGCTCGGCCTGAAGCAAAGGCGCCGAGCCGTGCGGCTCAGGACGAGAGGACGATCGACAAGATCGATATTGCGTTGCATTCGGAGGCTTCGATGCGCAAGACCGCCACAATCGCCCTGGTCGCCATTCTGACGGTCGCCGCCGGGCCATCTTATGCCGCCGGCTGCCTCAAGGGCGCCGCCGTCGGCGGCGTCGGCGGTCATTTCGTCGGCAAGGGCCATGCGGTCGCGGGCGCGGCCGTCGGATGCGTCATCGGTCACCACCGTGCCAAGGTCGAAGCTCGCAAGCAGGCGCAGGATCAAGCCGCACAGCCCGTGCCGAAGAAGTAGGACCAATCCACCTGGGGCTGAAATGAATGTGGAGTCGTCCTTAGTCGCGCAATGAGTCTGTTGCGACGTCCTGTTTGATATTCATCGACTGGCGCTCGGCTGCTGTCTGGCGGATCAGCGCCGCGATCGTGGGTTGACGGCTCATGAACAGGTCGAAGTCACGCCGTTCCAGGATGAGAAGTTCGCAATAGTCGACCGCGGTCACGTCAGCGGTGCGTCGCGTATGGTCGAGAAGCGCCATCTCGCCGAAGATCGCGCCGGCGTTGAGATCGATCTTGCCGGACTCCGTTTCTACCTCGACGCGCCCGGACGCTAGAAAATACATGCCGTCGGGCCGATCTCCTCGCCGGATGACGCGCGTTCCAGGTGTCGCGTTGCGGGGCCGGAACAGAAGCAGTAGCGCGTCCCGATCTTCGGCCGGCACGTTGGCGAGGAGCGGAAAGGTCGCAAGCAAGGCTTCGATGCGCAGCGTACGCTGTTCGCGCCTTGTCTCGGCGCGCTGCCGGCCGGCATCGAGATCCGCCTCCAACCGCGCCAGTTTCTCGTGCCCGAAAACGCCGGCCATTGCCCCGCCTCTGTTTGTCCAGCGGGCGGTGAGGCGCTCGGCCCCCAGCGTCATGGTTTTGTTGAGCGTGATCGACAGAAGCGCGCCAGCCAGCACCAGATCACGCCCCTCCGCCGGGAGAAGGCCCAGACTGAGGCCGAGACCGGCGAGGATGAATGAGAATTCGCCGATCTGCGACAAGCTTGCCGCGATCCGGAGGCCCATTTCGAGCGGGTAGCGCAACGCGGCGACGATCAAAAGCGAGATCGCAGCCTTGCCGAACATGATGACGAGAAGCGTCGCGACGACGGCCAACGGCTCGCGCAGGATGATGCTCGGATCGAACAACATGCCGACCGAGACGAAGAACAGGACGGAGAAAGCGTCCTGGAGGGGCAGCGACTCGGCGGCGGCCCGGTGCCCGAAATGCGACTCCGACAGAACGACACCGGCGAAGAAGGCACCGAGCGCGAAGGAGACGCCGAAGACTTCGGCCGAACCTACCGCGATGCCGACGGCGATTGCGAGCACGGACAGGGTGAAGAGTTCGCGCGAACCGGTACGCGCCACCTCGCCGAGAAGCCAGGGCAAGAGGCGCGGGCCGACCAGCATGGCAAGCGCGACGAAGGCTGCGACCTTGCCAAGCGTCAGGGCGAGCTCCGCGACGAGACCGCCGCTCTTCCCTGCCGCTGCAGCCGCGTGGTGCGCTGCATCGGCGCCGAGCGCGTGGCCGCCGAGCGCCTCAGCTGCCGCCGGCAGAAGAACGAGCGCCAGCACCATGGCGAGGTCTTCGACGATCAACCAACCGACTGCGACGCGCCCGGCTGGAGTATCCAGCCGATTGCTGTCTTCCAATGCCTTCAGCAGAACCACGGTGGATGCCACTGACAGGCTCAAGCCGAAGACGAGACCGGCGCCGATTCCCCAGCCGAAAGCTGCTGCCAGAAGCATGCCGAAAAGGGTCGCGAGCACGATCTGACCGAGCGCGCCCGGAACGGCGATGCGGCGCACGGCCATCAGGTCGGGGATCGAGAAATGCAGGCCCACCCCGAACATCAGGAGGATTACGCCGATCTCGGCAAGCTGGCTCGCCATCGAGGCGTCGGCCTGGAGACCGGGTGTGAAGGGGCCGGCGAAAACGCCCGCGACGAGATAGCCCACGAGTGGGGGGAGGCGAAGGCGACTGGCAATATAACCGAGCATAAAAGCGAGGGCGAAGCCGATGGCAAGCGTGGCGATCAACTGCGTTTCGTGCACGGTCTCGCTTCTCCGATCGCCAAGCTTTTCGCGAGCATATGCAGCACAGGACTTCTCGCATAGCGCTCAAAGGCATATGCAGGGAATCTCGCGTGCGGCCGACCTTTCAGGGCGGCAAACCACGCCCCGCTTTCACCCGGCGCTTGCGGAGATCGCGCGGTGGCATGGCGACAGGCGTGCTCGATCAGCGTCTCCGTCCGCGGCATCGCCGCATAGGAACAGGCGCTCGCCCGATCGCTTACGTCTCCATACCAAACATGGAGAATGTCATGTCGAACCTGCCGACACTGCCCGACGCGGACGCACAGGAGCCTCTCCCGGATGAAGAGTTCGATGACGATCTGATCGGCGAACCCTTGGGCGACGACGACGGGATCGGGTCCGATCTGCCTGAACCCTTGAACGATCCTGTCCCAGGCGATGACGCGCCAGGCGGCACGGTCGCCAACGATTTCGCCTGATCCGATCTGCTAATGGCGCCGCCGCATCCCAGCCGGCGGCGTCCACTGCGCCAAGCTCTCCCGATCCACGATATTCAGAAGAACATACCGCGCCGTAGCCGCCCCGCGGCACCACGTGCAGCGCCAGGTAAGCGCTGCGATATCCGCGCCCGGCGCGATGAAGCCGGAGAAGTTGCGAGCCGGAAAGACGCAGCGCTTGCCGCAGTCGCAGGTCACGCCGATACCGAGGTTCTTGCGCGTCGCTTCCGCGAAATCTCGAACCCGCTGCACCATCGTCCTGCCGTCCGGTTGTCCACGCTCACAAGAGCATATGAGGAACAAACTCTCGACGTCGAGCGATGTCGTTCGCCGGCCGCGACGAACTCATGCGTCGATTTCCGGACCTGACGGGTCTCAAGGTCGCACAACTCCGCACTGAAGCCGTCAAGCCGGCATTCTTCGTCGGCCTGTTCGACTTCCTTCTGGCGAACGACGGCGATCTGATGGACTTCGCCGGATCGGCCGGCCTGGCTCCCGGCGAAGCCGAGCGGGCACGCGATGAGTTATCGCAGACGAAACCAAGAGCGGACATCACTGGCTGATGTGGGCAAGCGGGCGGTCGATCACAGCTTGCCAACAGCGATGCCGAAAAGCAGTGTCCATGCAGCCGCGAACAGGATCGGCATGGAACGCGCGAACACCATTCCTCTCCGGTGCGCCCGATCCGAACGCCCCCTGGCTTCGCTGAAGATCGATGGGCGCCACATCGCACGGGTTGCCTCCGGAGCGGCTGCAAGCGCTGCGATCAAGAGAGTATTCCATTCGTTGGCGATCCTGACGCCCGTGTTCACTCCCGACCAGGACAGGACAGCGAGCACGAAGCCGAGCACAGCCAGGATCAGGGCAACTCCACCGGCATCCTTGTTCCCCCAAAGCCATGGTGAAAGCGATCGTCAGGAATGCCTCGGCACTGATGAGCGCATTGATGCGCGAATTGAGAACATCGACCTCGAACCGCATCTCTTCGCGGATATGACGGATCGCGACCGTATCGTCGCTCATTCCTAACCGCTCCTACCGAAGCCTCACGCCGGACCCGCCGCCGATCTCGGAAACGAACTCGACGCCGGCATTCTGAAGAGTGCCCTTGAGCGCCGCGACATTGGCTTCGGCAGGCGGCAGACGACCCGTTTCGAAGTCTCGGATCGCGGCGACATCGGCACCGGATGCCTCGGCGAGTTGAAGCTGTGACCATTCGAGAAGGGCACGGGCGGCTCGGCATTCGGCAGGTGTCATCATGGCGGCAGCGTAGCCTGACCCGCGGGGTTCGGCAAAACGCTGCGTTGAACCGTCCGGCCGGCGCGATGCTCAAGTCTGGTGTCAGGCTCGTCTGGCAGCCTGCAGTTCGTCTCTTATGCCGATCGCCGTGTTCGGGCGACCTTCGTTCCTGATACCTCCGCTTCAGTATGCGCCGAGGCCAGACCGAGATTGCGCAGATGACCGAGAGCCATTTGTCGCCCGACGAGCATCGCGCTCTGGCGGCTATGTGCAGCGACCATTCCATCGCTCGCTTCATGGCGCCGAACTTCATGACGCATCTCGAACGCTTGGGGCTCGTCGAGCGGAATGCCGGCGCGGTCATCGTCAGCGCCGAAGGGCGGCGACGAGTCGGAGCTTCCAGGATGGTCGGACCGCGCTGACCGGCATTCGCCGAAGGCTGAAGTCGCGAGTCTACGACAACTCTGCCTCATCAGACGGCTTCCGCCTCACCGATCCGCTCTTTTACGATGAGCGGAGCCTCGGCATAGGTCGCAAGGGTGATCTCTGTCCAAGACGTCGCGCCGGGCTGGATCAAATTCGGGACGTCGCGTCGATATCCGCCTGAGAAGACCCTTCTGGACGTTCATACCTGAAGAAGAGGAGAGGGCGTGGCGCGGCTTCGTATCCACGAGCGATGCTGCAACGCGGAGCCTCATGGAAGGGGTTGCGCCGCGTTGTCGCGAAATCGAGATCGAGAAATGTCAGTCGATCGTTCCGGCCGTCAGGTGGGGCGTGCGACGCAGACGCGATTGATCTGCGTCCGTCCACCACGCTTGGTGAATTGAGCGATCTCGCCGGACGGGCACTTCCCGTCGTCATACAGAACCGACTTCCCGCCCATTCCCTCCATGGATTCAAGCGTGGGGCGTGTCGACACGACGGTATCGGAGCTCGCCATCCTGGTGGATTGCATACATCCCGTCATCAGGATTGGCGGAGCGAACAAGAGCACTGGTAGAAGTACGTGAATCCTCCGCATTGTCGATCCTCCCTCTTTGGCCCGTCGGGCCGTTTGGACAATAGCAGAGATATTCCCTTGGGGAAGAATCGCTTGGACGGCGATCTGCGTGGGATGTTCGCTCGAGCGCGGCTCAGCAGGGCAGCCAACACAAACGGCCAGTCTTCTCCCGTTTCTGATGCGCGACGCTCACGTAAACACGCCACAGGAAATGTGATCTCGCATCGAGCGTTCGGAAAGCACGACCCGGCGCTGGCGGAGGCACGGCATTATCTACCGATGGGCTGAGGGGTCGGTGTCGCGACGATCGACGAGTTCGGCCACTCCGTCCTCGCATCGCCACCGGTTCCCTCCTACCTTCGCTACCGCGTAATCATGCGGACTGGGACGGAACACGGATGCAGACCGACCGACCTGACGAGTTCCGATGGTCTTATTCGATAGCTGAACTGTGGGCGGATGGTGTGGTCCACGCGCTCGGCGTTATCCTGACGATCACCGGCTCTATGGCTCTTCTGACCTTCGCCGTCGGTCACATGACCAGGGTTCAGACCGCAGGGGCAGTGGTGTACCTCGCGACGCTGATGCTCTCGATCGGCGTATCGGCCGCTTACAATATTTGGCCAGTCTCCCGAACCAAATGGCTTCTTCGTCGCCTGGACCATTCGGCGATCTACCTGCTGATCGCCGGCACCTATACGCCGTTCATGATCGAGATGAAGGCCTACGCGATGCTGTCCTGCGTGTGGGCGATCTCGCTCGCCGGTGTCACCCTGAAACTGCTTTGCCCAGGGCGGTTCGACCGGTCGGCAATCGGCCTCTACCTCGCCCTCGGCTGGAGCGGCATCTTCATGTTCACCCGGATCACCGAGACGCTCTCCTCGACCGTGATCGTTCTGATCCTTGCTGGCGGCGTCGTGTACTCACTCGGCGTCTTATTTCATGTCTGGGAACGGCTGCGGTTTCAAAACGCCATCTGGCACAGCTTCGTGCTCACGGCCGCTGCGATCCATTTCGTCGCCGTTTGGCGATCGCTCGTTGCGTAGAACGGGAGCGCCAAAGGTCTTGCTCTCGCCAACGATCCAAGCGCGTAGGAACTCAAGTCGATCTTGTCGGGCCTTCATGACGGCTGCGCCAGGCCCGAAGCTCCGGCGGCCGAAGGCGATACTTGCGGTTACAGTCGAGAAAGACGAAGCCACGGCGGCAAGGACCGTCATCAACGCAGGCCGTCAGCGTCGCGCCGAATAAGCCCCGGGGCGATAAGCGAGGCTTCAAGGGCACGAAGTTCCTTGCCCAATCGCGCGGCGGCGTTGGTCGGTTTACGGACTGGCGGGCGGCTGGACTGCCGGAGACGAAACGGCCGGCGCAATATCGCCCTGTCCGGGCTCTGAACTCGTCGATGTCGAGGATGGGGTGCTCGGCTCCTGCCCCGTCAACTGCTCATCGACGGAGGGCGACGGAACAGCATTGCTCCCCTCCGTCCTCGGGCTCGAAGATGCCGGCGTCGCTGGTGCCGGCGACGTGATAGTGGCGGCGGCATGGGTGCCCTGCACCGGATCCGAGCCAATGGGCCGAGGTGAGACGCGACCATCCGCAGAGGCGACGCGCCAGACCGTATTGCCTGCATCATCCGCGACGAGCAGCGCGCCGGTGCCGTCGATGCCGACGCCGACCGGTCGCCCATGGGCCTTGTCGCCGTCGATGAAACCGGTCACGACATCCTCGGCCTTGCCGGAGGGCTTGCCGTCCTGGAACGGCACGAAGACGACCTTGTAGCCGTTATAGGTATTGCGGTTCCAGCTTCCGTGCTCGCCGATAAACGCGCCGTCTGCAAAGGGCTCCGGCAGTGCCGAACCCTGCGAGAAGGCGAGGCCGAGCGCCGCGACATGACTCGACAGGGCATAGTCGGGCGCGATCGCCCGCTCCACCATATCCGGCCGAGACGGATGTACTCGCGCATCGACATGTGTGCCGTAATAGCTCCAGGGCCAACCGTAGAAGGCGCCGTCCTTCACCGAGGTCATGTAGTCCGGCACAAGGTTCGGCCCGAGTTCGTCGCGCTCGTTGACGACGGCGTAGAGCGTGTTGGTCCCCGGCCGGAATGTCAGCCCGTTGGGGTTGCGGAGGCCCGAGGCGTAGACGCGGGCGGCGCCCGTCTGCCGGTCGATCTGCCAAATCGCCGCCCGACCCTTTTCGGCCTCGAGGCCGTTCTCGACGATGTTGGAGTTCGAGCCGACCGAGGCATAGAGGAAACGACCATCGGGGCTGAGCGCAAGATCCTTGGTCCAGTGATGGTCGATCGGGCCGCCGGGAAGCGGCGTCAGCAGGCGAGGCGCGGCAGTGATCGCCGTCTCACCTAACCGATAGGGATAGGCGAGCACACCATCCGTCGCCGCGACGTAGAGCGTGTCATCGAACCAGGCGAGGCCGAAGGGCGACGACAGCTTGGTGAGGATATCGTGGCGTTCATCCACCTTCCCATCGCGATTGGTATCGCGCAAGAGCGTGACGAGGTTGCTTTCTTTCTGCGGTTTGTCTCCCCCGCCATGCGCGATGGACATGATCCAGCCGCGAATGAGATCCTTCGGCCGGGAGACCGGTTCTCCCCCAGGACCGCGCGACTGGACGACGAGGACGTCCCCGTTCGGCAGAGTGTAGACCGTGCGCGGATTGGCAAGATCGGTAGCATAGGCGGAAACGGCGAGGCCGTCCGGCACGCTCGGCTTGGCGTCGCCGCTCCAGCCGACGACCTCCGCGACCTTGAGATCGGGGAGGAGAGATTGTTCGGGCTCGGGCAGGACCGGGTCGGTGCCGATCTGCTGGGAAGCATCGAATTCGTTGGAGCCGTTGCAGGCACCAAGAGCCAGGAGCACCGTGACGGCGCTTGCCCGGAGGGCGAAGGGTAAGGGGCGGGAGTCAGACATTGCGGCGGCCCTCCTCGATCTTCGTCAGCGAATGTCCGATCCAGGCGGTCAGCAGCATCAGAACGGCGGTCACGGCGGAAAGGGCGAGACCATAGGGGACAACGGCCGTCCATCCGTCGCCGGCATGGACCAAGCTATTGATGAAGGCGAGAACGAGGACGAGAAACGAGCCAACCGAATGCAGCCAGGATCTCCGCCGTCCGCTGCCTCGCCGCCGAATGACAAGATCGACAAGGCCGGCAATCACTGCGAGTCCGCCGCCGACCAGCCCGGCAAAGAGCAGCCAAGCCGAAAAGTTCTGCCACATGATATTCCCCGACTGCCAGAAGGCGATGTCGGTGAAGAGCGCCAGCGTAAAGCAGACGACCGGAAAGGATGCGAGGAAGGCGTGAACGCCATGTCCTCCGTCTCTCGTGCGAAGAGTCGGTTGCGTCGATGCAAAGGACATGGATTGCTCGTCGGAGCGAGGAAAGGCCATAAAGGCGATACGACGAAGCCTGAACGATGTTCCGCCCGAGTTTCGTTGCCCGGCTGTTTCACCGAGAAGTGCCCGGCGAGAAGGGCGCCGAACGCGGCCATGACGATGACTATTGGTCTGCCCCCTGAAGAGTGACCCTCCCCGGAATAGGTTTTTTGCGCCTTTGGAGGATGCAGAGAATACCGAGGAAGAAGCCGAGCCCGGAAGAGATCGTCGCCAAGCTGCGACAGGTCGATGTTCTGTTGCCGCAAGGTCGCCCCGTTGCTGAAGCGGTGTGCACGATCGGCGTGACGAACGAAGTCAAAATTCATCCGACCGCTTCCGGGCGTCGACTATCACTGCCCCTGAAACCGGATGGAGCGGAAAGCGGTCAGTCCAGCTCCAACGGAAAAACTTGCAAATTCGGACACTATTGCTCGGCCTGGCCGGGTTGGGAGGAGATTGAGAAGGTCTCGACCCCTTTCGCCGATGCCATTGCTACTCGCTTCGATCTCGTCAGCGGCGATCCCAGCTCATCGCCGAAATACCGAGCACGCGATCCTGGGAATACCCCTTAGGAAGCGCCCGTATCCGCCGAAACCAACGAGCATGCCACTCCTCGGTCCCGCCAAGAAGATTTTAGTGGGAGAGTGACATGAGAGCGGTAGTGTACAACGGACCGCGTGACGTTGCGGTGCAGAACGTCCCGGACGCGACGATCGAGAGGCCGACCGACGTCTTGGTCCGGATTACGAGCACCAATATCTGCGGCTCCGACCTGCACATGTACGAGGGCCGGACCGACTTCCCGCAGGGTGGCGTCTTTGGCCATGAGAACCTTGGGCAGGTGGTCGAGGTGGGCAGCGGCGTCGACCGTGTAAAGGTCGGGGACTGGGTCGCCATCCCTTTCAACATCGGCTGCGGGTTCTGCAAGAACTGCGAGCGCGGCCTCAGCGCCTTCTGCCTCACCACCGCGGATCGAAGCGTCATGCCGAACATGGCCGGCGCCGCCTATGGCTTTGCCGATATGGGGCCATATCGGGGAGGACAGGCCGATCTTCTGCGCGTTCCCTATGGCGATTACAATTGCCTGAAGCTGCCGCCGGATGCGGAAGAGCGGCAGAACGACTACGTGATGCTGGCGGACATCTTCCCCACCGGCTGGCATTGCACCGAACTCGCGGGACTGCGCCCCGGCGAGTCCGTCGTCATCTACGGCGCCGGGCCGGTCGGTCTCATGGCGGCCTATTCCGCGATGATCAAGGGCGCCGGCATGGTCATGGTCGTCGATCGGCATCCCGATCGCCTACGGCTGGCGGCCTCGATAGGCGCTCTGACCATCGACGACTCCAAGGGTTCTCCAGTGGACCAGGTGATGGAGCTTACGAATGGCGTCGGCGCCGATCGTGGCTGCGAATGCGTCGGCTACCAAGTGCACGACCCGGGGGGCGAAGAGCGCCCGAACATGACCATGAACGACTTGGTGAAGTCGGTGAAGTTCACAGGTGGCATCGGCGTCGTCGGTGTCTTCGTTCCGCAGGATCCCGCGCCCCAAGACCAACTCTACGAGCAAGGCGAGATCGTCTTCGACCACGGCTTGTTCTGGTTCAAGGGTCAGCATATCGGCACCGGACAGTGCAACGTGAAGGCCTATAATCGCCAATTGCGCGACCTGATCTCGACCGGCCGGGCGAAGCCTTCCTTTATCGTGTCGCACGAGCTGCCATTGGGTGAGGCTCCGAAAGCCTATCACCATTTCGACACGCGCGATGATGGCTGGACTAAGGTGGTTCTCAAGACCGCCGCGTGACGGATCGAAGCGGGGCGGCAGCTTCCGTTGCCACTCCGCCGTCCTCCTCCCCGTGCATCGAGACCTCAATGCCAAACTACGACTACGCTTGCCCGACCTGCGGGCCGTTCACCGCGATGCGGCCTATGGCAGAATTCCATGAGCCATGCGCCTGCCCGACCTGCGGCGGCATGGTGCCGCGAGCCATCCTCAGTGCACCTGCCATTGCCGGCCTGAACCCGATCCAGCGCAGCGCCTTCGCTGCGAGTGAAGCTCGTACGAACAGCCGAGAATCCGTGAAGGCGGCCCATCCCGCCGGCTGCGGCTGCTGCATGCGCGGGTCGCCAATCCCGAGCGCATTGGCTTCGACCGACCGCGTCTTCTCGTCGAGCGGCCCACTGCCTCGTGAACGGCGGTGAGCCCTATCCATCGTGCCGGCGATATTCCGACGTTGACCGACGCGCTCGTTTCGTGGGGCGGCGAACGCTCGTGTCGGAAGCAGAACGGCTTGCCGTGAAAGAAGGAGGGACTCCTTCCGGCGGGTTCCCTGGAGGGGCAATCACCTTGCTGAGCGGCGCCGCGAGGAAAGGTCTTCTGGACTGAGCTTGACCATCCAGTGGGCACCGGAACTTCGAGTTACCCGACCGCTGACGGCGTTCTCCGATCGACTTCCGTCATGTCGTAGCCAAAGGCTGGGGCGGTACGGAGGGCGAGCGGCTCCCACTCTCGACGCGCAGGGACGTAGCGTTCGGCACAGTCCGGCAGCACCGATATGCCGGCGCTTTCCAGCGTCACCATGGCGGCGGCACAGCTCCGCCTCGATCGGCGATCCGATCCCCCATCGGCGGTCGCAAATGCAAAGCTCCGGTCGGTTGTTTCGAGGAGCAGTCTCGTTCCGCGTTTCAGCGAGGCCACGGGCGCGGACGCGATCAGGCCTTCATAGCGCTCGCGATCGAGCGCGGTCTCGATCAGCGAGACCAGATCCAGGAGAACGAAGCAGAAGCGCGAGACCGCGTATACGGGCTCCTCGAAGCGGAAGTAGTATAGAAGTGGGAGAAGTGGTGCGCCTCCTTGGTCGCGGCGAGCGACCCTGCGAGGTTGCTCAACTGGCTGGAGGCGTTGCCGGGATCGCCCCCGGGGATGAGTCTCGCCAGCATCACCGCCGCGTCCCCGGTGCCGTCGGTCATGAGATCGATGGCGAGCGCCAGCGCGTTCCGCTCTCGCAGCGCCGCATAGACCTGCACGAGGTAGCTCAGCACCAGCGACAGGACGGACGCACCGATGAGCGAGTTGGCGAGGAAGAGGATGCGGGTGCCGGTGGAATGCGGTGCATAGTCCCCGCCACCGACGATCGACAGGCTATTGCCGGCGACAAGCAAGGCCGTGACGAAATCGGTTGGCGTGCCTCCGCTTGAAGGTCGGATCGTCGTGCCGAGCTCCGGCCTTATTACGAGCGCCGCGCCGATCGTCAGGCCCAGCGCCCAGAAGCCGATGAGCGAGACGACGATGAAGGGACCGCCAATCGACAGGATTGTCCCGCGCCACTTGCCCGACGAGCGCGCGGCCGTCCGGAAGCAGGCCCACACCATGCGGTTCCAATAGGGCGCCAAGAGCCCCGTGCCGGCGCGGGCATAGAGTACGGTCAGGAATATGTCGGCGAGGAACAGAAGGATCAGCGCTGCCCCGATGGCTTGTTCGATCGTCATGGACGGCGCCTCGTTCCTCGCCGTTCGCTTCAGGACGGTTGCATCGGCAGCGCGTCGGCGACTGTGCCCTCGGCCCTGTAGTCCGGTGGAATCTCGAAGTCCTTCCGGGCGAGGCCTCGAGACGCCTCGGCGCCCTTCGGCAAGCCGCTCCGGTCCGAATAGTCGCGGTTGGTCCCTCGACTGCGACGGTGCACGATCTTGACAGCCTTGTAGGCGGTCAGGTCCAGAAGGGTGATCCCGATGACGAGGGCGAGCGCAATCGCAGTGTTGTCCCGTTTTGGGTTCTCGCGATGGAACCCCGTGGCAAGCGTGCCGATGTCGAGCGCGTCGCCGGCGATCCGCGCTGCCAAGCCCACGGGTTGGTCCACGGAAAGGGTCGGAATCGCGCTCGCGAGTTCACGAGCGCCATAGGCGCGGATCAGACCCTCCTTGCCATCGAGGCCCAGCGTTCGGGCGAGGCGTCCCGGGGCCACCAGTTCGACGATGCCGAGCCCGATCGACAACCAACCGAGGGCGCGTGCCAGCTTGTCGGCCCCCGACAGGGAACTCGGACCTTTGCGTTGAACACGGGGATCACCCTTGGAGCGAGCGATGCCGGAAAGATTGGTCGAGAGCATGGAATGCCTCCGTCAGGGCTGGAGCATGACTTTGATGCAGCCGTCCGCCTTGTCGCGGAACTTGGCGTACATCTCGGGGCCTTTCGACAGGTCCGCCTTGTGCGTGATCACGAAGGACGGATCGATCTGGCCGTCTTCGATCCGGCGTAGAAGGTCGCCCGTCCAGCGCGGAACATGGGCCTGCGCCATGCGGAAGGTGAGACCCTTGTTCATGGCCTGCCCCATCGGGATCTTATCGACGAGGCCGAGATAGACCCCGATGATCGAGATGACGCCGGCCGGCCGACAGACATAGATCATCTCTCGCAGAACGTGCGGCCGATCGTTTTCCAGCATCATCATCTGCTTGGCGCGATCGACCAGCGTGTCGGGCTGGCCGAAACTGACATGGCTTTCGGTGCCGACTGCGTCGATGCACCTGTGCGGGCCCTCGCCGCTGGTCAGCTCGTTGAGCCGACCGACCACGCTCTCCTTCTCGAAATCGATGGTGATGGCGCCGGCCGCGGCGGCCATCGACAGGCGTTCGGGCAGGCAGTCGATGGCGATTACCTGTTCGGCGCCGAGGAGGATGGCGGAGCGGATCGCCATCTGGCCGACCGGTCCGCAGCCCCAGATCGCGACGGTGTCGCCCGGCTGGACGTCCGTCTGGACCGCCGCCTGCCAGCCGGTCGGCAGGATGTCGGACAGGAACAGAAGCTTCTCGTCGTCGATCCCCTCCGGCACCTTCACATGCGTCGTATCGGCGAAGGGCACTCGCAGGTATTCGGCCTGCCCCCCCGGATAGCCGCCGGTGAGATGCGTATATCCGAAGAGGCCCGCGGTCCGATGACCGAAGGCCTTGTCGCCGAGATCGCCCTTGCGGTTCGTTCGCTGGCAGACCGAAAAGTTTCCTCGCCGGCACTGGTCGCATTCGCCGCATTGGATGGTGAAGGGGATGACGACGCGGTCGCCCTTCTTCAGCTTGTTCTTGGCCGCGCTTCCCACCTCCACGACTTCGCCCATTGCCTCATGGCCCATGATGTCGCCGGGCAGCATGGCAGGCACGAGATTGTGGAAGAGGTGGAGATCCGAGCCGCAGATTGCGCAGCTCGTGACCTTGATGATCGCATCTCGCGGATGCTCGATCTCCGGATCGGACACCGTATCGCAACGGATGTCCTCCTTGCCGTGCCAGACGAGCGCTCTCATGCCGATCTCCCTCAGTTGTGGAGCGTCTACCTAAGTTCCGGTCGCCAAAGAGCGCACTCGGACTATTCCTAGGGGACATCCCGAGGGGGTGGCCGACCGCCGTCTGGGGTTCTTGGGGAGAGCCGACGACATGACGGAGGCGCCAACGCCGATGGCCACTTCGAACCTTACCGACAGGAATGAGATTGCCGACGCGGCGCAGGTGAGCCGGGCTCGATTTCTGGAGGCGAACCTCTCCTCGATCCCGGATTATGTCTATGCGTTCGACCGGCAGCGGCGCTTCGCCTATGCGAACCCCGCGATGCTCGCCCTGTTCGGCCTTTCCGCGCCGCAGATGCTAGGGCGGACGTTCGAAGATCTCGATTATCCGCTCGATCTCGCCGACCTTATGAACGGCCATATCGACCGGATCTTCGCCGAAGGCGTCACCATCGAGGACGAGGTCTTCTTTCGCAGTCCGACCGGGCACGCCGCCTATTTCGCCTATCTCTGGGGACCGGTCCGGGGTGAGGACGGGACGATCGATCTCGTGGTCGGCGTCTCTCGGGATACCAGCGAGCGCCGCGCGATGGAGGAAGCCCTGCGCAAAAGCGAGGCGCGGCTCCGGGCCGCGACGGACTTGGTCGGCATCGGCATCTATGCCTGGGATCCGGTCACCGGCGCGCTCGACTGGGACGAGCGGCTCCGCGCCATGTGGGGGCTTCCCATCGACGCCCCGGTCGATATGGAGGTCTACGAGGCGGGAATCCATCCGGACGATCTGCCGCTTGTCCGCCAGGCGATCGCCGCCTGCATCGATCCGGCCGGCAGCGGCCTCTACAATCTGGAATACCGGGTTATCGGGCGCGACGGCGTGTTGCGCCATATCGCGACCGCCGGGCGAACCACCTTCGCGCAAGGACGCGCGATCGGCTTCGTCGGGGCGGCCATTGAGGTGACGACGCAGCGTCGGGCCGAAGCGGCCATCCGGGCGAGCGAAGCCCAGTTCCGAAGTTTCGCCGCCAACACCAGCAACCTGATCTGGATCGGCGATCCGGCGGCGGGCACGATTACCTACCGGAGCGCCGCCTTCGAGAGGATCTGGGGCATCGCGATCGAGGAGGGGGCGAACGAACTCTCGCAATGGATCAAGGATGTCCATCCCGACGACCGTGCGCATGTCGAGCACGCTTTGGCGACCGTGGCGGCCGGAGACGTCGCGCAGTTCGAGTATCGGCTCATCCGGCCGAGCGACGGATCGATCCGTTGGCTCCGCGATACGAGCTTCCCAATCCTCGACGATAGCGGAAGCGTTGCCCAGATCGGCGGGATCGTCGAGGACCTGACGCAGGAGGATGTGCATCACGTCTATATCGTCAGCGGCAGGGCAGCGGAGGCGCGGAAGCTGGCCAACGTGATCCGGGGACTGGGCTACCGTGCCCGGACCTTCGAAAACGCCGCCGCTTTGATCGACATCGCCTCGGTGCTGGCGCCAGGCTGCGTCGTTCTCGATCTGCGCATCCATAAAGACGAGGTGCTGACAGTCCCTCGCGAGCTGAAGGCACGGTCGATCACCTTGCCGATCCTGGCGCTCGACAGGGCGGGAGCGGACGTCGACACGGCGGTCGCGGCCATGAAGGCCGGCGCCTTGGACTACGTCATTGTGAAAGACGACGCCTCACTCGCCGCGTCGCTCGCAGGCGCCATTGCCGAATGTCAGGGTTCGGTGCGTCCGACGACACGCGACGAGAATGCCGGCGCACGTATCGCCCGTCTGACGCCACGCGAGCGCGAAGTCCTGATCGGCCTGGTCGACGGGGGAACGAACAAGGTCATCGGACAGAAGCTCGGCATCAGCCCGCGCACCGTCGAGCTTCATCGTGCCCAGGTGATGAACCGGTTGAACGCGGCAAGCCTGACCGAGCTACTTCAGATCGCCCTTGCGGCCGGAGTGGCGCCGTCCGCCGATGAGAACTGGGCGAAGCGGAAGTCTACCTAGGGATCCTACGGGTGCCCGACGGGGCGCCGCGCGGTTACCTGAACGCATGGTCGACGACCTTTCGCAGGGCTTCAAACGTCCGGGCGTTCCGCTGTCGGGGATGGCTGGCGCGGGCATGGCCGCCGCTGCGTACGAGCGAGATCCGCAGATCTTGCGCACTTGAACCGGCAAGATGTCGAACAAGAAATGGAGGTGAACCATGAGCGCCGCCGAATCCGAGGCCGATGCGGCCACCGCCGCTTCCATAACGATCGGCAAGCCCGCTTCAGAACTCCGAGCGCTTTGGCTGCAACCGGATATCCAGTCGCGGATATGGGCGCATTTCGCCAAGGTCACGCCGATGAGCGATCGAACGGCCGAATGGGTCGCGCGGGGTCCCGCGGGCGGCGAGTATCGCTGGCGGACGGCGACGGGCGATGGGGAGCCGGATGCGGTGCGCTGGACCACGGAGGACGGCGCCGACGTGCCGAATGTCGGCGTTTTATCCTTTCAGCCCGCTCCGGGCGACCGCGGCACGGAGCTGCATCTCGACGTCCGGTTCGATCCGCCGGGAGGCGCGATCGGGCAGGCCTTGAGCAAGCTATTCCACATTGCGCCGCACGAGATCGTGCGGACGGCGCTCTATCGGTTCCGCGCGATCGCCCTCACTGGCGAAATCCCGACCACCGACCCCCAGCCCGCCGCCCGCAAGGGCGGTGCGGACCGCTAGGAGACAGGCCCATGCGCGCGCTCTGCTGGAACGGCGTGAACGATCTTCGCGTCGAAACCGTCGCCGATCCCGAAATCCTGAACCCGAACGACGTGATCCTCAAGGTCCGGCTCTCGACCACATGCGGCTCCGATCTCCACCTGATCGACGGCCTCATCCCGACCATGCGGGAGGGCGACGTGCTCGGACATGAGTTCATGGGCGAGATCGTCGATGTCGGGCGCGACGTCACCAAGGTGACGAAGGGCGACCGCGTCGTCGTGCCCTCCTTCATCTCCTGCGGCAAGTGCTGGTACTGCCAGCACGACCTATACTCGCTCTGCGATACGACCCATCCGAAACCCGAGTTGCAGGAGCCGCTGCTCGGCTATCCGACAGCCGGCATCTACGCTTATTCGCACGCCTTCGGCGGCTATGCCGGCGCCCACGCGGAATATGTTCGCGTGCCCTTCGCCGATACCGACTGCTTCAAGGTCCCGGACGGCGTTTCCGACGAGGCCGCCCTTTTCATCTCGGACGCCGCGCCGACCGGCTTCATGGGGGCGGACTTCTGCAACATCCATCGCGGCGACGTCGTCGCCGTCTGGGGCTGCGGCGGCGTCGGCCTGATGGCGCAGCAGAGCGCGATGATCCTCGGCGCCGAACGGGTCATCGCCATCGACCGGTACCCCGAGCGGCTTGCGAAGGCCGAGGCGTTTGGGGCCATTCCGCTCGACTATACCGACGTCGATGTGATCGAGGCGCTGAAGGAGATGACCGGCGGACGTGGCCCCGATTCCTGTATCGATGCCGTCGGTATGGAAGCTGGCGGCACGGGTCTTCAACAGGCCTATGACCGGGTGAAGCAGGCCCTCTACCTCGAAACGGATCGCGGGGCCGCATTACGGCAGGCGATGCTGGCGGTCCGCAAGGGCGGCACGCTGTCGATCCTCGGCGTCTACGGGGTGATGGATAAGTTTCCGCTGGGATTGCTGATGAACAAGGGCGTCACCGTCAGAACCGCTCAGCAGCATGGCCAAGCCTATGTTCCCCGCCTGCTCGAATACGCCCAGCGGGGGGAACTGACGCCCGCCTCTCTGGCAACGCACCGCTTCTCTCTCGAAGACAGCCCGACCGGCTATCATATGTTCAAGCATAAGGAAGACGGCTGTCTGCGCGCGGTGTTCTTGCAGTAGGTAGGCTCACGATCGCCCTGCGCCGAACCGATCATCACCCGGCCCATGTCGCACGGCTACGTCCGCTTCCGAGGGCACCTCGCCGCGGCAGTGGACGGCGGTGATCGGTCGACAACGGACGGTCGGCTTTTCGGCATCTGTCTCCAATAGCGGACGGACCGCGGCCGGTTTCAGATTGGGCCTCTCCGACTTGGCAGAAGACGAAGCCGCCGCACAGTCCTGCGTCCCTCATCTGCCGGCAGAGGAGGCGGCGAGGTCGAAGAGGGCGCGGGCGGCCATCAGATCGAGATGGCCGCCGCCGCCATTCTTGAAGAGCGTGATCTCCTCGGCGCCGCGCCGGCCGCGTGCCGGGTCCTCTGCCAGTTCGAAGAGGTCGGCGGCGACGCCGTCCCGCGTCATCGCGCCTGCCGCGATGGCTTGTGCGAAATCCCCGCAGGTGTCGAGCGTAAAGCGCCGCGTATCGGCGAAGAGCCGGGCGCGACGGATCGCGGTGTCGTCGGCCTCGCGCATCTGCGGCGTGAAACCGCCGACGAGATCGACATGGGCACCGGGCGCGAGCCAATCTCCCTCGAAGACCGGGACGGCGGAAGCGGTGAGGCAGGACAGGATGTCCGCCCGTCGCACCGCAGTCTCGACATCCGCGCTGGTTTCCGCCTCGATGCCGAGCACGCCGAGCCGCGCCGCCACGGCTTCGGCGCGGGCCGGGGTGCGGTTGCAGATCGTCACCCGGCGGATCGTCGGGCGCATGGCCAGAAGGAAGCGGGCATGGGTCTCCGCTTGCCCGCCTGCGCCGATCAGGGTCAGCGTCTCGCAGTCCGGCCGGGCCAGGAGATCGGCCGCCAGGGCCGAATCGGCGGCGGTCTTCATGCGCGTGAAGGCTTCGCCATGGATCACCGCCAGCGGCGCGCCCGCCTCGCCGTCGAAGAGCAGCGCCACCGAATGGATGTTCTGGCGCCCCGTCGCGGCATTGCCTGGAAAGACCGTGGCCGCCTTCACCACGACGCCCTCCCGCCGGCGCCAGCCGCTCCAGACGAGGAGATCGTTCTCGGCGCCGGGCTCGGGCAGGTAAAGCCGCTCCACCGCCGGCACCTCCCCGAGATGGCCCGCGCGCAGGGCCTCGACCAGAATGCGCGGGTCCAGGGTGGCGGAAAGGGCGTCGGCGTCGATCAGGATCATCGCGGGCTCAGAAGGTTGTCGTGCCGGACGGGGCCAGCCGTCGGGATAAAAAAGGGCTCGGCCGCGGAAGGACGCAGCCTCACGCGCCGCACAGCATCCGTCGCACCAGCGACCGCGTAAAGGGGCCGGTTCCCGTTGATCCGACCGACGCGCCGATCCGCTGGACGGGACGCCGCGCGATGAGCCCTGAAAACCATCGAATTCGCCAAATTGACGCGGAACCCATTCCGTGAACTCATGATGTCATGAGCTAAAGTCGATTTCCAACCGTTCGAAACTGGTCATTATCTTGGCAATCGAGAGCAGCGCGTAGAGTTTAGTCACTGCGCGGCGGAGGTTCCATGACGCCAGCGTCGAACACCTCATTCCCGAATGTCACAACCCCGATCGCCTTACGGGGCAAGGCCCTGCGAGCGCGGGTCTACCTGCCGGCTCACCAGCCCGGCCTCGCCGATGGGGGCCTGCCGGGTGAACGCTATATCGACTATCATCGCCAGCGGGCGAAGGCCGGTCTCGGCATGCAGATCACCGGCGCGACGCCGGTCCTCTGGTCCGAAGTCTGGGCCGACGGACTGACGCTGGTCAATATCGACGACCGGATCATTCCCGGCTATCGCGAGCTCGCCCGGGCCGTCCATGACGAAGGCGGGCTGATGCTCGCGCAGCTCGCCCATGTCGGCGCGATGGAAACGACGGGCGACGCCATCGTCTCCGCCTCCTGGGAGCGGTCCGAACTGACGCATCAGATGTCGCGCGAGGCGACGGCGGAGGAGCTGGCGGAGATCGCCGGTCTCTACCGCGCCGCGGCGCGCCGCTGCCGCGAGGGCGATCTCGACGGCGTCGAGGTCACGATGGCGCATGGCATGCTCCTCGCGAGCTTCCTGTCGCCGCTGATGAACCGGCGCGAGGACGGCTATGGCGGCGGTCTCGAAGGCCGCACCCGCTTCCCCCGCGAGGTTCTGGCGGCGGTGCGCGAGGCGATGGGCGAGGGGGCGATCGTCGGCATCCGCATTCCGGGCGACGAGATGCTGGCGGACGGCATCGGTCCCGCCGAGGCCGCGTCGATCGCCCGCCGCCTCGTCGCGACCGGCATGGTCGACTATGTCAGCGTCACCGCCGGCAACAACACGCGCAAGCTGGCCCGCGTCGATCACTGGCCGCCGACGCCGGCGCCCTTCGGCGCCTTCCGCCACCTGTCGCGCGCCGTGCGCGAAGCGGTCGAAGTGCCGGTGGCGACCGTCGGGCGGGTGACGACGCTGGATCTCGCCGAGGAGATCCTCGCCGCCGGCGACGCCGATCTCGTCGGCATGGTGCGGGCGAATGTCGCCGATCCGCGCCTCCTGCCGAAAGCGTTGGCGGCGGCGCCGAAGACCATCCGGCCCTGCATCGGCGCCAATGTCTGCATCAATTCCCTGCTCGACCACAAACCGCTGACCTGCATGGTCAATCCGGAAGTGGGACGGCCGCCGTCGACGATCGACCGGCCGATCGGCGCGGCGCGCTCGGCCGTGGTCGTCGGCGCCGGCCCGGCCGGGCTCGAAGCGGCGCGGCGGCTCGCCCTGCGCGGCTTCGGCACCACGCTCGTCGAGGCGGACGACCGGCTCGGTGGGCAGATGGACCGCTGGTCGCGCACCGCCTCCCGCCAGGAATTCCGCAAGATCCTGCGCTGGTGGGAGGACGAGCTCGCCCGGCTCGGTGTCGGGCTCGAGCTCGGCGCGCCCGCCGAGGCGGGTGACATCCTGCGACGCCGGCCCTCGGTCGTGCTGCTTGCGACCGGCTCGGCGCCGATCGCCGATCGCGAGATCGCCTTCGGCGGCACGCCCACCTACGGCCCCTACGACGTGCCGGAGGGCGGCGGCCATGTCCTGGTCCGCGACGAGATGGGCCGGCTCGCCGCGATGCTGACCGCCGAGCGTCTCGCGGCGACCTGGAAGAAGGTGACGCTCGTCACCTCCGCCATGCATCCGGGCGAGGGGGAGGGCATCACCACCGCCTATACGCTGGTCCGCGCTCTGGGGCGGCTCGGCGTCGAGATCGTCGACCGGGCGAAGCTGGTGCGGGTCGAGGCGGGCCGGGCCGTCCTGAAGGGCGTCTTCGAGGAGAACCGTCCGGCGGCCGAGGGCGTCGAGGCCGTGGTCTCGCTCATCGGCGCGGTCAGCCACACGCCGCTCCTGGCGGAGCTGAGGGCGAAGGGCGTCGACGTCCGGCGCATCGGCGACGCGAAGCTGCCGCGCGACGTGACGGCTGCCGTGCGCGACGCGGCCGAGACCGTCTGGTCGCTCGACGCCGGCAACGACGCCGACGCCGACGCGCCCCGCCTTTCCCAGCCCATGGCCGCAGGAGCCAGCCTTTGATGCGGATGAGCCGACAGATGGAGCAGGGTTTCTGGCAGGGCGCTGAGACGGTGCCCGGCGCGCGGCTTCCGGCCCCGCCGCTCGTGCGCATCGAGCATCTCGTCAAGCGCTACGGCAACCATGTGGTGCTCGACGATGTCGGCTTCGATCTCGACAGCGGCGAGGTCGTTGCCATCATCGGTCCGAGCGGGTCGGGCAAGTCCACCCTGCTGCGCTGCGTCAACCAGCTCGAACGCCCCGATGGCGGCTGCATCACGGTGGGCGGCCAGCGCTTCGAGGGCGGCCGCGACCACCCGCGCGCCGAACTCGACAAACTGCGGCGGACGGTCGGCATGGTGTTCCAGTCGTTCAACCTGTTTCCGCATCTCACCGTCCTGCGCAATGTCAGCATCGCGCAGGAGCGCGTCGCCGGGCGCAGCCGCAAGGAGGCCGACGAGCGCTCGATGCAGCTGCTCGCTCGCGTCGGCCTGGCGGAGAAGGCGAACCAATATCCGTCCCGCTGTTCCGGCGGGCAGCAGCAGCGCATCGCAATCGCCCGGGCGCTGGCGCTCGATCCCCAACTGATGCTGTTCGACGAGCCGACCTCGGCGCTCGATCCCGAACTCGGGCTCGAAGTCCTCGCCGTGATGCGCGAGCTGGCCGAATCCGGCATGACTATGATCGTCGTGACTCACGAGATGCGCTTCGCCGAGAACGTCTCCGACCGTGTCGTGGTCATGGCGGACGGCAAGATCATCGAGACGGGGCCGAGCGCCGAGGTGATGCGCAATCCGCAGGCCGAACGCACCAACCGCTTCCTCCACGCGGTGCGGGATCGCTGAAGATGGAGGCCTTCTCCGATCTCGCGCGCGGCGTGCCCTGGACCATCGCCCTCACGGCCCTGTCCTTCCTCCTCGGCGCGCTCGGCGGTCTCTGGCTCTGCGCCCTCCGGCTCTCGCCGGCGCCGCTGGCGCGCGCCGCCGCGACCGCGGCCATCCTGACGCTCCGCTCGGTGCCGCCGGTCCTCTGGCTCTTCATCATCTTCTTCGGCATCGGCTTCGGCTACGTGCAGCTCTCGCCCTTCGTCGCGGCGACGATCGGCCTGTCGCTCATCACCGCCGCCAACATGGCGGAGATCTATCGCGGCGCCTTCGCCGGCGTTCATGCCGGGCAGCGCGAGGCGGCGGTCGCGCTCGGCTTCTCGCCGCGCCACCGCTTCCAGGACATCGTCGGGCCGCAGATGATCCGCATCGCCCTGCCGAGCGCGGCGACCTTCGGCATCGGTCTTCTGAAGGACACGGCCGTCGCCTCGCTGATCGGCGTGCAGGACGTCGCCTTCGAGGTGAACGCGCTGGCGCAGCGCAGCTTTTCCGGCATCGGCACCTTCGCCGTCGCCGCCCTTCTTTATATCGCGCTGAGCCTGCCCATCGCCTCGCTCGCGCGCTGGACCGATCTCAGCCTGCGCGCGAGGGTCGCCCGATGAGCGAGATCCTGGACTTCTGGCGCGAATGGCTGCCGACGCTCCTCGACGGCCTCGTCGTCAGCCTGGAGGTGACGGCGGCGAGCCTGGCGCTCGGCATTCCGCTCGGCCTCGCCCTCGCCCTCGCGGTGCAGGCGAGATCCGCCGCACTGCGCAGCGTGGCGCTCGTCCTCGTCGAGATTGGGCGCGGCACGCCGGCGCTGATCCTGCTGCAATTCGCCTATTACGGCCTGCCCTCCGCCGGGCTGACGCTGGATTCCTACGGCGCCGCTGTCGTCGCGCTCGCGGCCTGCACCGGCGCCTATACGAGCGAGATCATCCGCGCGGGGCTGGAGGCGGTGGCCGAGGGCCAGCGCGAGGCCGCCGTCGCGATCGGCTTCAGCCGGCTCGACCAACTGCGCTACGTGATCCTGCCCCAGGGCCTGCGCATCGCCGTGCCGCCGTTGCTCGGCTTCTCGATCCTCATCTTCCAGGGCACCTCGCTCTGCTACGCCATCGCGCTGCCCGAGCTGATGAGCCAAGCCTATGCGGTGGGCTCCAACACCTTCCGCTACATGCCGATCCTGATTCTGGCCGGCCTGCTCTTCGCCGCGATCTGCATCCCGGCGACGCTTCTCGTCTCGCGCCTCGAACACCGGCTCGACCGCCACAGCCGCTGAAACGGCGCGCATCCCGCAATACGCATGAACCCCACCCGCCGAAGGAGTGACGGACGATGAAGCGCAATATCCTGGCCATGACCGCGGGCGCCCTTGCGGCCTGCTGCCTTGGCACCGCCGCGAGTGCGCAGGACTGCAAGCCCGCCCATGCCTTCGAGACGGTGGAGAAGGGCTTTCTCACCGTTTCCACCACGACCTACGCGCCCTTCTCCTATGTCGACAAGGACGGCTCCGTCGGCGGCGTCGACGGCGACATCGTGGAGGCGATCGCCAAGCTCGAATGCCTGAAGGTGAAGGCGGTGGCGACGGATCCGAGCGCCGCCATTCAATACATCCTCACCGGCCGCTCCGATCTCTCGACCGGCGACTGGTACCGCACCGCCGAGCGCGCCAAGGTCGTCGGCCTGTCCGGCCCGCTCTATACCGACCAGATGGGCATCTATTCCAAGGATGGCTACAAGAGCGTCAAGGAGATCGAGGGCAAGTCCGTCGGCACCGTGCAGGGTTATCTCTGGGTGGCCGACCTTCAGAAGGTGCTCGGCGCCAAGCTGAAGCTCTATCCGAATTCCTCCGGCCTCTCGAAGGATCTGGAGGCGGGCCGCCTCGAAGTCGGCGTCGACGGCTATGCGAGCGGCGCCTATGCGCGGACCGAGGGCGGTTTCAAAGGGTTGAAGATCGAGGTCAGCGCCCCGGACGAGCGTGTGCGCGCCACCGTGAAGGCGGCCCAGGCGGGCCTGCCCTATACCAAGGGCAACGCGGCCCTCGGTAAGGCGCTCGACGCCGATATCGCGACGCTTCACAAGGACGGGACGATCGCCTCGATCCTGAAGAAGCACAAGCTCGACGCTTCCGCCGCCGAAGTCGGCGAGCCGCGTCTCGTCGAATAGCCAAGGCCGGACCTCCCGCCGGGGCCCAGCCGGGATCGGCGGGACGCCCCGGCTCTTCCGCCGTTCCGCCCGCCTGTCAGCCCAGTGCCGCCGCATGACGCTCTATTCGATCTCCCGCAAGTCGCAGTCGTGGTATGGCGAGGCGATCGGCATCCTGATCCTCGACGCCGCCTATCCCTGCATTCCCGGCAATGTCGGCAACGCCACGACCTATGCCTATCCGGTGCGTTTCCAGGAAGTGCGCGGCGCCTCGATCGACCGGCTGCTGAACCAACGCGACCCGGCGCTGCGCGACGCCTTCGTCGAGGCGGCGGTGGAACTGCGCGATCGCGGCGTGAAGGCGATCACCGGCGCCTGCGGCTTCATGGCCTATTTCCAGGAGGAGGTCGCGGACGCCGTCGACGTACCCGTCTTCCTGTCGAGCCTGATGCAGATCCCCTTCATGCATGCGATCACCGGCCGGCGGGTCGGGATCGTCACCGCCAATTCTGCCGTTCTCACGCCGCGCCACATGCGGGCGAGCCGCATTTCCGACGAGATCCCGGTCGCCATCGCCGGCATGCAGGAAATGACGGAGTTCCGCGAGGCGATCCTGGAGGAGAAGGGCACGCTCGATTCGGCCGGCATCGAGCGGGAAGTGGTGGAGGTCGCGGCCCGGCTCGTCGCGGACCATCCCGATATCGGCTCGATCCTCCTCGAATGCAGCGACCTGCCGCCCTATGCCCATGCGGTGCAGGCGGCGACCGGGCGACCGGTCTTCGACTTCATCACCATGATCGACCAGGTGCAGGCGGCGGTGCGCCGGCGCCGCTATGAGGGCTTCATGTAACGGCGCTCCCCGCGCCCGCGCCGAAACCGGTTGCCAACGCCCCCATTCCATTCTGGAATGGCTCGATGCAGACGCCGCGTCGGCTTCTTCCCTCCATCGGCCTTCTCAGCGCGTTCGAGGCCTCGGCGCGGACGGGGAGCTTCACGGCGGCGGCGCGCGAGCTGAATCTCACGCAGAGCGCCATCAGCCGGCAGATCCGGGCGCTGGAGGAGCAACTCGGCGTCGAGCTCTTCCTGCGCGAGCGCCAGACCGTGCGGCTGACGCCGGCGGGCGAGGCCTATGCCCGCGACATCCGCGAGGCGCTGCGGCGCATCTCCGCCGCCTCGCTCAACCTGCGCGCCAATCCCTTCGGCGGCACGCTCAACCTCGCCATCCTGCCGACCTTCGGCACGCGCTGGCTGGCGCCGCGCCTGCCGGATTTCCTGGCGCGCCATCCCGGCATCACCATCAATCTCGCGACCCGCCTCGTCGAAGCGGACGCCGCCCCCGACGTTCCGCAATCGGCCCGTTCGAGAAGTAACTTCAACGACCGGGGAGGGGGCTCCAGACGAAGAACTTACGAACACGATTGACGTCAGGCCGACAATCAAAACTGCCGAAGCGAGAACTCAAGGGCTGAGCTATAGACACCCACATATGAGGCGAGCGAATTGCCCTTGCCCACCCGGACCTAATCGTTTATGACCGAAGAATAATCGTTTAGGTCGTCCGCTAGGGCGAAGGTGCGGAAGGGAGGTCTGCGCTTGAAGAAGTCGACGATGCGCGACGTCAGCCGCGTCACCGGCCTGTCCATGTTCACCGTGTCGCGCGCGCTCAGCGGTGCGGACGGCGTGTCGGACGAGAGCCGTATGCAGGTTCGGCGCGTTGCCGACGAACTTGGTTACATCCCGAACCGGGCAGCCCAGGATCTCCGGAAGGTCAGCCGCGATTCCGTCGCGGTCATCACCGCCAGTACCTCGAATAGCTACTATCTCGATCTGATGTCCGGGATCCAGAAGGCCCTCCGTCCGGCGAACTGGACGGTCGTCATGGCGGACGTGGCGGTTGATGGCGTCTACGATCCCGATCTCGAAGAGCGCACGGTCCGGCGCCTGATCGAGACCCGTACCGCCGGGGTTATCTCGACGCTTGCGCTCAAGCCTGCCAATGCGGCGCTGCTGGCGCGCTGGGACATACCGCTGGTCTTCGTCGACTCGGCGCCGCCGAAGGGAAAGGCCGCCTTTCCAAGTGTTACCACGGACAATTACAAGGCGAGCCGTGAGGTCGGGCGTCATCTGGCCGAGCATGGCTACGAGGATTGGCTCTTCCTCATCTATCCTTCGCGCTGGTCGACGCGCTTCGAGCGCGAGCGCGGCATCCGTGAAGCCGCCGAGATCCATGGCGTGCGGCTGGAGGTTTTGGAAAGCGGCAACGACCCGGACTCCGCTCATGCCGTCATGGCGGAGCGGCTCGGCGAGGGACGTTCGCTGCCCCGCGCCCTCGTCGCAGGCAACAACCCCTTGCTGCTCGGTGCCTTGCGTCTTCTGCGCGAGAAGGCTCTGCGCATTCCCGAGGACATCGCGGTGATCGGCTTCGACGAGTTCGCCTGGTCGGGGCTGATCGATCCGCCGCTGACCGTTCTCAACGAGCGAAGCGAGGAGATCGGCCACCGCGCCGCCTCGATGCTCGCTCGGATCATCGACGGCCAGAGCGAGGCCGAACGGCGCGGGGCTCCCGCTCAGCCGACCTATCGCGATGAGGACGTTCAACAGGTCGAGGCCGAACTCGTCATCCGCCGCTCCTGCGGCTGCTGACGGCGGGAGGGGCGGGCGGCGGGGTCTTTCTGTGTCCGTCAACATAAACGTTTTGGATGCCCGGTTTCGGGCTCCGAAGGAGAGGCTGCGGGTGGGTCCGCGGCACATCTGACAATCCGTCGCCGCAGTCGGCCGACGGCAACGGGAGGAGGAAACCCCATGAAGATCCATATGATACTTACATCGACCATCGCGCTCGCGTCGCTGGTGATCGCGCTGCCGGCGATGGCGCAGAGCACTGCCCCGAAGAAGATCGAGAAGATCGGCCTGTTGGTGCAGGACATGTCGAACCCGTTCTTCTCGGCCATGGACAAGGGAGCCCAGAAGGCTGCGGCCGAGATCGGCGCGAGCGTGAACACGCAGGACGCGCAGCTCGATCTGGCCACCCAGAACAACCAGATCGACACGTTCATCCAGCAGGGCGTCAACCTGATCGTCGTCTCGGCGGTCAACGAGGTTGGCCTCGAGCCGGCGATCCAGCGCGCCAAGGAGGCGGGCATCATCGTGATCGCCGTCGACACGCCCGCCAAGGGTGCCGATGCCGTGGTCATGACCAACGCGGTCCAGGCGGGCGAGCGCTCCTGCGAGTATCTCTTCACGCAGATGGGCGGCAAGGGCGAGGTGCTGCTCGTCGACGGTACGCCGATCCAGACCATCATCGACCGCATTCAGGGCTGCCGAAACGTCGCCGCCAAGTTCCCGGACATCAAGATCGTCGGCCAGCAGGCTTCGAAGAACGACCGCGCCTCGGGCCTAGCCGTCACCACGGACATGCTGACGGCCAACCCCGACGTGACGGGCATCTTCGGCATGAACGATCCGTCCGCGCTGGGTGCCGTTCTTGCGGTCGAGCAGGCGGGAAAATCCTCCCAGATCAAGGTCACGGGCGTCGACGGCAGCCCCGAGGCGGTCGCCGAGCTCAAGCGCGCGGGCTCGCCCTTCATCGGCACGGCGACGCAGAATCCCGGCGGCATGGTCCAGGAGGCGATCCGCATCGCGCAAGGCATGGCAGCCGGCAAGGCTCCGACGGAGCGCACGGTGCTGATCGAAAGCGTTCTCGTCACCCGCGACAATGTCGGCCAGTACCCCGGCTGGTAAGTCGCCGCGCAGTCCGATCCATCCTCAAGACGGGAGGCGGCAAGCCCGCCTCCCGCGTCCCGGAAAGGCAGGCCGAGCCATGAACACCTTGGCGGCGCCCCTCCTGCGTCTCGAGGGCGTGAGCAAGCGCTACGGCGCCACGCTGGCGCTGAACGACGTCCATCTCGACCTCCGCGCCGGCGAGGTCCACGCCCTGATGGGCGAGAACGGCGCCGGCAAGTCGACGCTGATGAAGATCCTCGCCGGCAATGTCGAGCGTGACAGCGGCCGGATCCTGGTGGACGGCCGCGAGGTCGACATCCGCTCGCCACGCGACGCCCGCGCTCACGGGATCGCGATCATCCATCAGGAGCTCAACACCGTTCCCGGCATGACCGTCGCCGAGAACCTGTCGCTCGGCGCCGAACCGCGGACCCGGCTTGGAACGCTCGACCGCGCCCGCGTCCTTCGCGAGGCACGGGAGAAGCTGGCCCGCATCGGCGCGGCGATCGATCCGCGCCGACCGCTCGGCTCCCTCTCCATCGGCATGCAGCAGATGGTGGAGATCGCCCGTGCCGTCAGCGAGAACGCCCGCATCCTCGTCCTCGACGAGCCGACCGCCGCGCTGTCGCGGGCCGAGGCCCAGGCGCTCTACGCGCTGATCCGGCAGATGCGCGCTGCGGGCGTCGGGATGGTCTACATCTCGCACCGCATGGAGGAGGTCTGGCAGCTCGCCGACCGCGTCACCGTGTTCCGCGATGGAACCCATGTCGGCACCGGCGCGATGGCCGACCTCGCGCCCGGCGACGTCGTGCGCATGATGGTCGGCCGACCCGTGGCCGACCTCTATCGGCACGAGCCCCGCCGCCCCGGCGACCCCGTCCTCGATGTCGAGAACCTCTCGGGGGAAGGTATCGGCCCAGTGAGCTTCCGCGTCCATGCGGGCGAGGTCGTGTGCATGGCAGGCCTCATCGGGTCCGGACGCACCGAGGTCGCTCGCCTCCTGTTCGGCGCAGACCGCCGCAGCGGAGGCGAGGTCCGCGTTTCCGGCCGTTCGAGCCGGCCCGCCGATCCCCATGCCGCGATCCACGACGGTTTCGGCTTCGTGCCCGAGGACCGTAAGGCGCAGGGCCTCTTCCTCAACCATTCCGTCGAGGCGAACGTCGTGATCTCCACCCTCGGCCGCTTCGCGCCGGGCGGCGTCGTTCGGGCGCGCAAGGCCCGGGAGGCCGTTCTTGACCAGATGCGACGCCTCCGCCTGCGCCTCAACGCGCTCGCCCTGCCGGTGCGCGCGCTGTCGGGGGGCAACCAGCAGAAGGCGGCTCTGGCACGTTGGCTCTTGCGCGATTCCGCTATCCTAATCCTCGACGAGCCGACCCGCGGCGTCGACATCGGTGCCAAGCGCGAGATCTACGAAGTCATCGACGGGCTCGCGCGTGCCGGAAAGGCCGTCCTCGTCGTCTCCTCCGACCTGCCCGAAGCCATCGGGATCAGCGACCGCCTCCTCGTGATGCGTGGTGGGCGGATCGTGAAGGAACTCAGTTCCGCCGATACCACCGAGGAAGAGGTCATGCTGCACGCCACGGGCGCGGCGCCGCAAGCCAACGCCACCACGCAAGGAGCAACGCCGTGATCGCCCCCAACCCCCCGAAGGCGGGTCCGGCCGCCGAAGCTTTGGCCCCGGAGCCCTTCGACTTCGCCAAATGGTGGGACCGCGTCGGGATCCTGGTCGTGCTCGTCGCCCTTGTCGTGCTGATGGCCGTCATCGCGCCGAACTTCGCGCGCGTCGACAATCTCCTCAACATCGCCCGCTCCATCTCGGTCAACGCGATCCTTGCCGCGGGCCTCACCTTCGTGATCCTGACGGGCGGCATCGATCTGTCGGTCGGCTCCATCGTCGCCGTCTCTGGCGTCGTCTCGGTGCTCGGCGCGATGGCCGGCCTGCCGGCGCCTGCGGCGATCGCCGCCGGCATGGCGGCAGGCGGCATCTGCGGGCTGATCAACGGCGCGCTGACCGCCTATCTCGGCTTGGCGCCGTTCATCGTCACGCTCGGCACCATGACGTTCCTGCGGGGGCTGTCCTATACGATGACGGCAGGCCAGCCGATCGTGGCAAGCGACCTCAACTTCCGGGATCTCGGAAACGGCTATCTCCTCGGCCTGCCGATCCCGGTGATTGTCATGGTTCTCGTCTTCGCCGCGGCCTGGTTCCTGCTCGAGCGCACGCTTTACGGTCGGCATGTCTATGCCGTCGGCGGCAATCCCGAGGCGGCGCGCCTGGCGGGCGTGCGGGTGAGCCGCATCGTGACATCGGTCTATGTCCTTGCCGGTATCGCGGCGGGTCTGGCCGGCGTGATCCTCGCCGCCCGCCTGATCTCGGCCCAGCCCACTGCGGGCACCGGCTACGAGCTCGACGCGATCGCCGCGGTCGTCCTTGGGGGAACGAGCCTTGCCGGCGGGCGCGGCCGGATCGTCGGCACGTTGATCGGCGCCGTCATCCTCGGCGTCCTCTCGACCGGTCTCATTCTCATGAACGTGCCCTTCTTCACCCAACTCCTCATCAAGGGCGTGGTGATCATCCTGGCGGTCGCGATCGACAGCTTAAAGCAGCGCTCGTTCCGCTTCGGCCGCCGCACCGGCCCCGGCAAGGCCTGATCGACCGAAACCTCCCGCATGAACTTCGTGCAGGCCTCTCCGGGTTTGCGCGCCCCGCTCCCTTCTCCCTTGCGAGCCGTCATGACCCAGGCCATCCGCATCTTTGATCCCATCGCCGGCATCCGCCGCAACGAGCCGATCGTCTTTTCCGTCGACGAAGACCTCGGCGCGTCCTTTTGGTGGGCGCGGACCGACAGGGGGGAGCGCGTCCTCTGCCAGCGATTGAGCGAGGGGAGCGAACCCGGCAAGACGCGCCTCGTCGCCTGCCTGAGCTTCGAGGGCAGCGTCGCTCTGACGCTGGAGGCGCCGGTCGAGGAAGGTGTCGCAACGCTCGCCGGCATTCGCGAAATGAAGGGA
This sequence comes from Aureimonas endophytica, assembly GCF_014642635.1. Classification (GTDB taxonomy): domain Bacteria; phylum Pseudomonadota; class Alphaproteobacteria; order Rhizobiales; family Rhizobiaceae; genus Plantimonas; species Plantimonas endophytica. The sequence continues at coordinate 10,920 of NZ_BMIQ01000003.1, read as the reverse complement.
CGAGAGGAGGACTGCTTCGTACGACTGGACACGGGCGCCTTCGACCTCGAGATGTGCTCCGGGACGGCGGGCGGCCTCGGCTCGTCCAAGTGGGGGTTGCGCCATTTTCGCTCGCTGGGGGACGGGTTCGAGCTCCTGCCATCGGGCAACAATGCCATCGGCGGTTTCTACGGCCCGTTCTTCACGCCGGAGAACGGCCTGATCAATCCGCCGGAGCACACGGTGGTCAGGATCGAGACGATCGAGCGTGGACCTGTGCTGCACCACTACCGCATGCACGGCACGATCCCGGACGGACTCCTCGACGAACTGAAGGGCAAGAGCTTCACGATCGACTGGCGCTTCACCCATGGCACGCCCTTCTTCCAGCGCCGCTACGTGGTGGACGACTTCCAGACAGTCATCAACGGCCGGGCGGTTACGAACAAGATCACCGTGGGCGACGAGTTCGAGGGCGGTGTCGGCGAGCTGGTCTTCGATCGCTTCGAGGCCTATGGCGGTACGCGCTACCGCTCGGGCGATCCCTATGCCGGCGAACTCGTGGCGATGGTCGGCGACACGGTGGCTCACTCGCAGAACCAGAACCCGAAATTCGAGGAGTTCCGCGCGCAGCTCGCCGACATCGAGTCGGCGCATTGGGACCTCTACTGGCGCCTCTTCTGCGCCTGGGAAAAGGTACTCAGCGAGGACGAGATCCGCGATCGCCTGGCGCGGGTGCGTGCTGCTTCGCATGTTCTGGCCGACCACCCGGACCAACGCCCCTGGATCCTGACAGACAGGCCCGTCGACGTCTCGGCGGTTCCGCACGAGACGATCTTTCCGGGACCGGCCTCGAAGACGGTCGAATTCCACGAGGCTTCCGGCCGGGCGATGGTCTGGTGGACCTCTGCGCCCTCCGGCGCCTTTCAGATCGTCCAGCGCCGGCAATCCGGCTGGGTGAACTGGGGCTCGAACGGTGAGAACGAATGCCCGGAACTCCCCGTCGGCGTCGACATCAAGACCGCGTACGGTCGCTTCGCCGACATTTGGCAGAACGTCGCAGATCAACTGGAGACGCCGCCGCACGTGACGGTCGAAGCTCGCCCCTAGGGTTTCTCACCCGCAGGCGGCGGTCGTCAGCCGGACCGTCGCCTGCGAGCGTAGCTGGCTTGAGAGGACTTTGGCCGGACGCGCAATTGGCTCGTCCCGCGTCCGGTGTCAGCTGCGGCCTGACGAAGTGACTATCGTCCATAATCGTTCGAGTGCCGAACGTAGCTCTCCGCAGCGGCGTCCCCGAAGCGGACTTTCCGCTATCGGCCTCTAGTCGCATTGGAGACACAGTCTGGCTCGACCTCTTCGCGGCCTGCTAGTGACCCTGCCTCTTCTGCCTCAGCGCGCGCGTCATGTTGCGTTTGGCTTCGGCGAGCGCACCCTTCACGACTTCGATCGTATTGGTGCTCAACTTACCGGCGATGTCCTCGCCAACCATGCGGTAGACGGTCGAGATCAGCGAGCGGCTTGCGTTGCCGGAGTCTGTCAGGGTGATCTTGCTGCCATCGATCTGGACCAAGTTCCGGACAGACAGCCTTTCATAGGCCTTTGCGGCGGCGAGCCGACGGACACCGAGTTCCTCAGCCGCATCAAGGAGGTCGGTAGGCTCGCGGGTGCTTAAGGCAAGCAGGTAGTCGTCTTCACCCGGCGATAGGGCGATGGTTGCCAGATGCATCGCGAGCAAATCACGGGTCAGCTTCGAAACCTCGATCATCGAGGCCGCCAAGGCTTCCTTCTCAGCGTCGTCAGTCCGAGTGGCTTCGAGAACGGTCGAGGACATGACTTTACCTTTCCTGAAAACTGCTCGAACGCAGTTGTCGGAAGTTAAGCTGGCGTAAAGCTGGAGGGACGGCGCATCCCATCGATTTTGGGGATTGTATTACCCGGACTTCCGCCCGCCGAATCGCTTTGCGAATGTCTTGCCCGGAACACCGGCCACAGCGATCGGGGGGGCGTCATGCCTCTTGGGTTGTACGCTCATATCATGCCGAGAACGGGTGGCTTCAGTCCTCGCCAAACATTGAGTCGTTATCCAACGTGGAAATGGAAAACCTCCGCAAGAGCGTCTTGAAAGCGGAAAGGCCACTTTCGGCCCTGTCACGCCTCCGCTTTGCGGTCCGATTAAGTGGTTGGCGGTCGGTCCGGTTCTGGGCCCAGAATCTCCGAAACTGACATGGTTGTCCGCGCGAGTTGGATGGGGGCTACTTCCTCCAGCGGTTCTAGGCTCGTAGCCTCGGCGTAGCGTGCGATCGAAGAAAAGAGCATCTCGCGCTATCCTCGCTCCGCATCGGCCTCGTCGATCAAAGGAAAGTCGGGTTTCATCCACCTGACATCGACGAAACGTTCACTGCGACGGTGCGGACCGTTTACACGTGGCTTCGCGACCCGGCATGGTTCCGCAGTATGACGCAAACCGACACTCGTGCAGGCGTGAGCATTCCCTTGCCCCGAACCAAACTCGGTCAGCCAAGGCCTGCGGCTCAGCAGGGCGCGCTGCTGATCCCGGTGCTGGGCGACCAACTGTCGTTGCAGCTCGCCAGTTTGGCTGGCGTCGATCGAAGCAATGTGGTGGTCCTGATGATGGAGGTGTGGGACGAGGCGACCTACGTTCGGCATCATAAGAAAAAGATCGCCCTGATCTTCTCGGCGATGCGCCATTTCGCCGAGACCCTGCGCTCCGACGGCTGGACGGTCGACTACATCGAGCTCGACGCGAAGGGCAACACGCAGAGCTTTAGCGGCGAGGTGGAGCGAGCCGCTCGGCGGCATGGCGCGACCTTCGTGCGCGTCGTCGAGGGTGCCGAATATCGTGTCCGACAGGAACAGGAGTCCTGGGCCGAGCGCACCGGTCTGCCGGTCGAGATCCTGGAAGACGACCGCTTCATCTGCACCATTCCTGCCTTCCTCACCTGGGCAAGAGGGCGCCGCGAGTTGCGGATGGAATATTTCTACCGCGATATGCGGCGCAAGACTGGCCTGCTGATGACCGACAGCGGCATGCCAGTCGGCGGGCAGTGGAACTTCGATCACGACAACCGCAGAACGCCGCCGCGCGGCCTGAACTATCCGGCGCCAGAGCGTTTCGCCCCGGACGCGATCACGACCGAGGTCTTGAAGCTCGTCGCCGCGCGTTTTGGCCAGCATTTCGGCGACTTGGAGCCGTTCGCCCTGCCAGTGACGCGCGAGCAGGCCTTGCGAGCGCTCAAGCAGTTCATCACTGCGGCGCTACCGGACTTCGGCCGCTACGAGGACGCGATGGTCGCCGGGCAGGACTATCTATACCACAGCAGCCTGTCGCTTCTGATCAACCTCGGTCTCCTCGACCCGCTCGAGGTGTGCCAGGCGGCCGTCGAGGCGTACGAAAAGGGCGACGCACCGATCAATTCGGTGCAAGGTTTCGTCCGCCAGATCATCGGTTGGCGGGAATACATGCGCGGCATGTACTGGCGCGACATGCCGGCTTTTGCGACGCGCAAGGCGCTTGCCGCCACACGACCGCTGCCGGACTTCTACTGGACCGGCGATACCGACATGCGCTGCCTGGCCGAAAGTGTTGGGCAGACGAAGCGCGAGGCCTATGCTCACCACATCCAGCGGCTGATGGTGCTCGGCAACTTCGCACTGATCGCCGGCGTCGATCCGCAAGCTCTCTCGGACTGGTTCCTGGTCGTCTATTTTGACGCCTACGAATGGGTCGAGCTGCCGAACGTCGTTGGCATGAGCCAGTTCGCCGACGACGGTGCGATCGCCTCGAAACCCTACGCGGCGAGCGGCGCCTATATCGATCGCATGTCCGATTACTGCGGCGAGTGCCGCTTCGACGTGAAGAAGAAGACCGGTCCGGATGCGTGCCCCTTCAACGCGCTGTACTGGGACTTTCTGGCGCGGCATGAGAAGCGCTTCGTCGGCAACCCCCGCATGCGGAACATGTATGCCACCTGGAACCGTTTCAGCGGCTCCAAGAAGGCCGAATACAGGGAAAGCGCGGCCGATTTTCTAGCCAGCCTTAAACCCTCGACAAACGGTTGGGCGAGGGAGGCGGATGCATCATCCCCACCGCGAGAGTGAGCGTTGGGCGTTTAGGGGCTGATTGACTTCGGCTAGGCGCTCCGAAGAAAGAACGCACGATCCATCGTGCGATAGGCACCGAGGACCGAAAGGTCGGTGGAGGCCGCCTCGAGGCGCAGTTCCATCGACGGCATCGCGTAGTCGCCCCCGTTCTCGGGAAGTATTCAGAGCGTTAACAGCGGCATGACAGCTTTTCGGCTTGCTTTCGCTGCTAGCAGACGGACCGCTTTCGGCCCGAGCCGGAACTCGTTTCGAATAGACGGGCAGGGTGGATTGCTGTCAGGCCGCTTTGGAGCTAGCAGGTCAAGTTAGCTGCCATTGTTGATTTGGAAAAAGCAGTTCCCGTGACCATACCCCAGCTTCGCGTAGCACGCCCGACCGATGGCCTTACGGCGTTGATTCGTTTCTATTGCGATGGACTTGGACTTAGTATCCTCTTTCAATTCGAAGACCATGAAGGATTTGATGGCGTCATGCTCGGCTCCCCGAGAGCGCCTTACCATTTCGAGTTCACTAGAGCGCATGGACATGTGGCTGGCCGCGCGCCAACCCGAGAAAACCTCTTGGTCTTCTACCTTCCCGATCCAACGGTGTGGCGAGCGGCGGTCGAACGGATGGAGGGGGCCGGCTTTCCAGCCGTTCCGGCGTTTAATCCGTACTGGGATCGGCTCGGCCGCACATTTGAGGGCCCCGATGGGTATAGGGTCGTACTCCAATGCGCGGGTTGGGACGTCTGACGATCGTCGGTTTTCAAGTTAGGCTATTTACCGCGCGGAACGACGACAACGGGTCGAAAGGCGACCGACTGCTTCGCGGAGTGTTTTCCGGGCAAGCGGACCTGCATTTCAGTGACGTCTGGCTGCTTCTAAAAGATCTATGAGAGCAATACTCCTGATTGAAGGTGCATATGAGTTCGAAGACATCTGCTTCTTTGATGGATAGTGGCTGACGAACTGCGGAGCTCCTCCAATCTCAAAGATTCTCCGGGCAGACCAACTCGATCGGTGATGGATTGAATTCGGTCACCTTGCCCTCCAGGCTAGCCGCGACGTGGGAGATTAGGTCATCGCAGATTCTGTCGAGAGGCTCGGCGACGACCAACGCTACTGTGCCGTCCAGCAGGGCCGCGCGACTCTCGCTCGTCAGTGAAGAGCATACTGTTACAGGCCGCGGACCGGCAGGCGCTTCGCGAAGGGCGGCGATGATGCCTTCCATACCGCCGCCCGCCACGTAGCAGCCGACGAGATCGGGATAGGCGGCGAGAACCTCCCGGGTGATCTCGCGAGACCGGACGTTAGACTCCATGTTGGCTGGGGTGTCGATCACTGTGAACTCCGGCGCGTGTTCGCGGAAGTAGGAGCGGAAGCCGACCTCACGCAGTTCGTGACCATGGAAGCCGTGACTGCCGATGAAGACGGCCACTCTGCCAGCCCGGGGAGCCGCGCGGGCGATCATCCAGGCGGCGGTCCGACCCGCCTTGCGGCTGTCGACGCCGATATAGGCAGTACGAGCGGATACGGCGAAGTCGGAAAGCAGAGAGAACACGGGTTTGCCGCTGGCGACGATCTCGCCGACCGCCGCGGTCACCGTCGGGTGGTCCGGACTGACCATGGCCAGGGCATCGCAGCGCGTTGCGAGGCGCCGGACGGCTGCGGCGATTTCGCCGGGGTCCTGCTCGCCCCAGTGCGTCAGCGTCACGGCGCCGGCGAAGCGGTCTGTCGCGGTGACGGCGTCGCGGAGCGCCTCGCCCAGTAGACTGTAAAAGGGGATTTCGGGACTCTGAAGGAGGATGCCGATGCGGCAGCGCGCGATCCTCCGCTCCACGCGGCCGGCGAGCAGCGGCGCGGCATGGAAGTTCAGGTCCCTTGCCGCCGCCGCGATCCGCTCCGCCGTATCAGGCCGCACCGCCGAGCGCCCCGTCAGCGCCCGGTCGACCGTCGCGACGCTCACGCCCGCCGCCTTGGCCACGTCCGCGACCGTCGCCCGCTTCACCATCACGTCCTCCGAGCATCAGACGATGCCAAGAGAATGATAAGTTATGATAGAAAATGCGTCAAACATATTGCGAAAGAATGCGCAATGCGGGAAGGTTCCCGCACATCCAGCCCATACCACCGTCTCCAGTGCCAAGCTCGGAAAGAGCCCATGACCCACGTGTCGATCGATGCCCCTTTGATGAGATCATCACGCGATTACAGCCTGCGCGGCGCGAATGCGTCCCGCGCCGTGGAAAGCGGTCTGGCGGCGGCGGAGTGGTACCACACCGATCTGCCACGCAAGCAGATGAAGGAGCTGATGAAACGTTCCGACGGACCCGCCATCCGGGATACCGCCATCTGGTTCGGCGCCATGTTGGTACTGGGCACCGCCGGCGCTCTGCTGTGGGGTACCTGGTGGTGCGTTCCGTTCTTCCTCGCCTATGGCGTCTTCTATGGGTCGGCCTCGGATTCCCGCTGGCATGAATGCGGCCATGGCACCGCCTTCAAGACGGCTTGGCTGAACGACATAGTCTATCAGATTGCTTCATTCCTGATCATGCGCAACCCCGTGACTTGGCGTTGGAGTCACGCCCGGCACCACACCGATACGGTGATCGTCGGCCGCGATCCCGAGATCAACATCATGCGGCCGCCAGACTTCCTCCGCGTTCTTCTGAACCTCTTCGGCCTGATCGATGTGTGGCATGCAGCGACGGACATGGTCCGCAACGCGGCCGGCAACGTCAGCGAAGACGAGCGGATCTTCGTGCCGGAATCCGAGCAATCGAAGATGATCCTCGTCGCCCGCATCTGGCTGGTGATCTATGCCGCCGTCATCGGCCTTGCGGTCGCGCTCGGCTCCTGGTTGCCGCTGATGCTCGTCGGCCTGCCGCGCCTCTACGGCGGCTGGCATCAGCTCCTCACCGGATTGATGCAACATGGTGGGCTCGCCGACGACGTGATCGACCACCGGCTGAACAGCCGTTCGGTGCTGATGAACCCAGTCAGTCGCTTCGTCTACTGGAACATGAACTATCATGTGGAACATCACATGTTCCCCATGGTGCCCTACCATGCCCTGCCGAAGCTGCACGAGGCAATCAAGCACGACCTACCGGCACCCAACCCCTCGATGCTGTCGGCCTTCCGCGAGATGATCCCGGCCTTCGTCCGGCAGATGCGCAATGAGGACTACTTCCTGAAGCGCGAACTTCCCCCGACTGCCAAGCCCTACCGGGAGGAATTCCACATCGACCCGCTGGCCGTGCCGGCCGAGTAAGCCCGAACAGGTCCGGGGCACGGCAGCCCGGATCGAGGACAATTCCTTGCATGGGAGGACGATATGTCGAACTGGGTCGAGGCCTGCGCCGCGGACGACGTCGAGGAGGAGGATGTGATCCGCTTCGACCACGAGGGACGCACATTCGCGATCTTCCGCTCGCCGGAGGACGAGTTTTTCGCGACGGATGGCCTTTGCACGCATGAACGCGTCCACCTCGCGGACGGGCTGGTGATGGGCGACGTGATCGAGTGCCCGAAGCATAACGGCCGGTTCAGCTACAAGACGGGACGGGGCAAAGGTGCGCCGATCTGCGCCGATCTGAAGACCTATCCGGTACGGGTCGAGGGCGGTCGCGTCCTCGTCGATCTCGGGTGAGCGCGATGGCCAGATCGGGAATGGTGATCGTCGGCGCGGGAGAAGCCGCCGCGAGGGCCGCCTCGACGCTCCGCGAGGCAGGTTACGACGGTCCAGTTACGCTGATCGGCGATGAGCCGCATGCTCCATACGAGCGTCCGCCGCTGTCGAAGGCGGCGATGACGGCGGAAAGCCTGGACGGACCCCCTTCGATTCTCGACGCCGACCGGTTGGCCGAGGCTCGTATCGATCACCTCGCCGGCCGCCGCGTGTCCCGCCTCGATCTGGAGAGGCGCCTTGCGCTGCTCGACGACGGCAGCGCTTTTCCCTACGCGAAACTCCTGATCGCCACGGGGGCAAGTCCGCGCCGGCTGAAGCTTCCGGGCGCCGATGACGGAGGTGTCCTTTACCTTCGTACCTTTGCTGACGCGCTGGCGCTGCGCGAGCGCCTGAAGCCTGGCAGCCAGTTGGCGGTGATCGGCGGTGGTTTCATCGGTCTCGAGATCGCGGCCGGCGCCGTCGAGCGCGGTTGTGGGGTCGCGCTCATCGAGATGGCACCACGTATCCTTATGCGCGGCGTTCCGGCGGAGGTCGCGGAGATCGTGCAGGCACGGCACGAGACGGCGGGCGTGCGTATCCTGACCGGGGTTGCGATCGACCGGATCGAGCGACAGGGCGATGGCTGGGCGGTCAGACTCGCGGACGGCACGGCGGTTGACTGCGATCTCATCGTTGCCGGCATCGGTGCAGTGCCCGAGACGGCGCTTGCCCAGGCGAGCGGCCTTGCTGTCGAGAACGGCGTGCGGGTTGATGGCACGCTTCGCACGAGCGATGCCCATGTCTTTGCGGCCGGCGACTGCTGTGCCTTTCCGCATCCGCTTTATGGCGACCGGCGACTGCGCCTCGAGGCTTGGCGCAACGCCCAGAATCAGGGGGCGCTGGCCGCTCGCAACATGTTGGGGCAAGAGGAGTGCTACGCGGCCGTGCCGTGGTTCTGGTCGGATCAGTACGATCTCGGCCTACAGGTCGCGGGCCTCGCCGATGCCGGAAATCGGATCGTGCGACGCGAGAGTGCCGAGGCGTCCTTCTTCTTTCACTTGGACGACGCGGGACGGCTCGTCGCTCTCAGCGCGATCGGCCTCGGCAATGTCGTCGCGCGTGACGTCAAACTGGCAGAGATGATGATCGCGCGGCGCCTCGCACCGGATCCCGCAGCCTTGGCCGACCCGGGCGCTAAGCTGAAGACGCTGCTTGCCACCTCATCGCCTGCTCTAGCGACGGCCGCGTGACACTCGCCGTGCCTCCTGACGTTCCGGAGCTTTTCCCGATGCAGTCGATGATCGTCCTTCAGTCGCTCTGGTCCATGGAACGTCGCCACCCGGATGGCTTCGAGCCGCCGTTGGAGGAGAGCGTCGAGCGAATTGCGAGAGCAGGCTTCGACGGTCTGAGCGCGCATTGGTACGACGACGCAGCGGTACGTCCCATTGTGGACGCCATGCGCCAATCGGGGATCACGGCCGTGGAGGGCATGTGCTTCCCGACGAGTGTCGAGTCTTTGAAACCGGCGTTGGAGACGGCTTCGCTCTTTCCCGTTCATCATCTAAACATTCAGCCGGACGTGCGGCCGCGCCGGCTCAACGAGGCCGTCGGTCTTGTCGAGGGCTGGATGCGGCTCGCCGAGGAGGTGGACTTCCCAGTCTATATCGAGACGCATCGCGGCCGCCTTACGAACGACCTTTTGTTTACCCTCGACCTTCTGGATGAGATCCCGGATATGCCCCTGCTCGCCGATCTCTCGCATTATCTGGTGGGACGTGAGATCGAGCTTCCTGTGTCCGACGAGAACCAAGCCATGATCGAGCGGATTCTCGAGCACTCCTGGGCCTTCCATGGTCGCGTCGGCACCTGCGAGCAGGTCCAGATCGAAATCTCCTTTCCGCACCACGCTCCCTGGATCGAATTGTTCCGCGGCTGGTGGGATTACGGCTTTCGGAGCTGGCGCCGCCGGGCTGAAACTGGCGACATCATGAGCTTTACCTGCGAACTCGGTCCACGACCCTACGCGATCACCAATCGAGATGGTGAGGACACGACAGAGCGCTGGGCGGAGTCAATGCAAATGCGAGACATCGCATTGGATATTTGGGCACGGACCGAGCAACCGGGCTCGAGTTGAAACCAAGATGGTCTCGAAATTGCAAATGGTGCTGAGTGCCTGCCGCGTTGGGCCCGTCCGTATGGCGTGATATAGTCGCCAACCGCCCGAACTCGCTTGAACGTCCGCTTTCGGTGTCGCGCGCAGCATCGTTCAACGTCTTGAAAGCGTCGACAACTGAACGTCTGCTAATTGGCCTTCTTTCGCCTGAAGCGGACGGTTAGCTATCGGCCCGCAGCTGGAATAGCCATAGTGGTATCCGAAGCTGGAAACCTCACGGAACAGATCCCTCACCTATACTCGATACCTCCAAAAAGGGTCTTTACGGAACTCGCAGGAGATGCGGGCAGGTGTCGTTTCCAGCGGCCCGCTCGCTTCGTTGCGTCAGGCCTCGATTAGAATCGCCCTGAAGTCGTTGACGTTGGTTCCAGTCGGTCCGGTGACGATAAGGTCGCCAATCGTCGAGAACGCGCTCCAAGCGTCATTTTCGGCCAGCAGCCGCAGCGGATCCAACCCGCGAGCGCGCATCCGGGCGGCCGACGTACCATCTGCATAAGCGCCCGCGTTGTCCTCGGACCCGTCTATCCCGTCCGTATCGGCCGCCAGGGCGTAGATCCCCTTCAGTCCGTCGATCGCTAGGGCAAATGCAAGCAAGAACTCGGTGCTGCGCCCACCCTTGCCCGAGCCTCGGACGGTCACCGTCGTCTCGCCGCCCGAAAGGAGGATGACTGGCGCCTTGAAAGGACGATTCCGACTGCGGATCTCGCGGGCGATCGCCGCGAGTACGTTCCCGACGTCGCGCGCTTCGCCCTCGATGCAATCGGAGAGGATGAAAGCTGGAAATCCCTGGCGGATCGCGAGGTCGCGCGCGGCCTCGAGCGAGATCGCGGAGGACGCGACGACCATCGCCGTGTTTGCCGAGAGACGTGGATCGTCCGGCGATGGAGAAGGGTTCTCCCGCGAACCTAGAGCAGGTTTTTTGAACTCGGAGTCGCTTCAGTGGTGACGGCTGGGCTGGTTCGTGATTCACGTTGTCCTTTGGGGAGGCGACG
>NZ_BMIQ01000002.1 GCF_014642635.1 Aureimonas endophytica | reverse complement strand
TCGTCCCCGTCTTCACGCCAACCGAATGCGCCAACTACTTCGCCGCCGCAGGCTACGAACCGGAATAAACAGGACGTGCTCTAGCCGATCAGCCGCAGGGCCTCGGCATGAAGTTCCGGCGTCGCCGCCGCGACGATATGGCCGCCGTTCTCCGGCCGCCCGCCGTCGAACGTCGTGACGATGCCGCCGGCTTGTTCGATGATCGGCACCAGCGCGACGATGTCATAGGGCTGGAGCCCCGCTTCCACCACGAGATCGACCTGCCCGGCGGCGAGCATGGCGAAGGCATAGCAGTCGGTGCCGAAGCGGGTGAGCCGCGCCGCCGCCTCGATGGCGAGGAAGCGGTCGAGCAGCGCGCCCTGGAAGAGGCGCGGCGAGGTGGTGAATACGGTCGCCGCCTCGAGCCGCGTCGTCGGGCGCACCGCGTTGCGCTGGCGCCCCGTCCGGTCCTGCCGGAAGGAGGCAGTGCCGTCGGCCCAGAAGCGCTCGCCGGTGAAGGGCTGGCTCATGATGCCGAGCCGCGCCCGCCCTTCCACCAGAAGGCCGATCAGCGTGCCCCAGACAGGGATGCCGGAAATGAAGGCGCGCGTGCCGTCGATCGGATCGATCACCCAGCGCAGCGGCCCCTCGCCGACCGCGCCATGTTCCTCTCCGAGAATCGCATGTTCGGGATAGGTGGCCGCGATCAGCGCGCGGATCGCCCGCTCGGCCTCGCGGTCGGCCTCGGTGACGGGGTCGAAGCTCTCGGCGCGCTTGTTGTCCACGACCCCGCTCTGGCGGAAGCGCGGCAGCGTCTCGCGATCGGCCGCCTCGGCCAGCCGGAACAGGAATTCGGCATCCGGCAGCGCTTGCGGGTTCATCGCCATGCTTCGTCTCGCGACCTATTCGGCGGCCGCCCTCTGGTTGAATTCGCCGTCCACCGCGGCGGCGAGCGTCACCGCGAAGCGCATCAGGTCGTCCCGCAAGGCCAGGAAGTTGCGGTTGGGCTCGAATCGCTTCTCGTCGGCATAGAGATAGCGGTTCACCTCGATCTGCACGACATGGATTCCGGCCTCCGGCCGGCCGTAGCGCTCGGTGATATAGCCGCCGGCATAGGGCTTGTTGCGCATCACGTCGTAGCCGAGCGCGGCGAGCGCGCCGATGGCCTGGGCGACGACCACGCCGGAGGCGCTGGTGCCGAAGCGGTCGCCGACGACGAAATCCGGCCGCCTTCCGCCCGGCATCGCCCGCACCGAGCCCGGCATCGAATGGCAGTCGATGACGATGGCGGTGCCGAAGCGCTCCCGCGTCAGGCGGATCAGGCTTTCGAGGCTGCGGTGGAACGGCTTGTAGATGCGCTCGATCCGCTCCAGCCCTTCGGCGAGCGCCAGCTTCTCGGCATAGATCTCCTCGCGCTCGGCGACGATGCGCGGAATGGTGCCGAGCCCGCCGGCGACGCGCACCGAGCTGGAATTGACGAAGGGCGGCAGCGGCTCGCGGAACATGCGCGGGTCGAGTTCATAGGGCTCGCGATTGACGTCGAGATAGGCGCGCGGGAAATGCGCGACGAGAAAGGGGGCGCCGATCGCCGGGACGAAGTCGAAGAGGTGATCGACGAAGAGGTCCTCCGAGCGGCGGATATCGGAGGCCGAGAGCCGGGAGGCGGCGAGCAGGCTTTCGGGATAGGCGCGGCCCGAATGAGGCGAGCAGAAGACGAAGGGGATCGTCTGGAACGCGGGCGCCCTCGTCTCGAAGGCCGGCATCGGGCCGGTCGGCGTCTGAAGGGTCGCAGGGTCTGACAAGTCTTCCTGTCCGCGTGTCTTCCGGCATTCAGCATGCCGCAAACTAGGCGCCGGGTCCATGTATTCCACATGGGCAATTGTGAAGCGATCTGCTAAGGGAATGCGGCGATAGGCCAGCTTTGCGCGGCGGACCCGCCGCCGTGGAACCGGGTTAACTTGAAATGTCAAAAATCCTTCTCGCCGAAGACGACAACGATATGCGCCGGTTCCTGGCCAAGGCGTTGGAAAAGGCGGGCTACGACGTCGTGTCCTTCGACAATGGCGGCAGCGCCTACGAGCGGCTGCGCGAGGAACCCTTCTCGCTGCTCCTCACCGATATCGTGATGCCCGAGATGGACGGAATCGAACTGGCGCGCCGCGCCACCGAGCTCGACCCGGATCTGAAGGTGATGTTCATCACCGGCTTCGCCGCCGTGGCGCTGAACCCGGATTCCAAGGCGCCGAAGGATGCCAAGATCCTGTCGAAGCCCTTCCACCTGCGCGAACTCGTCGACGAGGTCGGCAAGATGCTGCAGGACGCCGCCTGACAGCGGCTTTCGGCGGCCGCATGGCCGCCGCGCTTTTCGCAAGAAAGGCGCTTGACGAGGACGCGGCGGATATGGTCTATCCCGCCTCGTCAGATGGGCGTGTAGCTCAGCGGGAGAGCACTACGTTGACATCGTAGGGGTCACAGGTTCAATCCCTGTCACGCCCACCATCTGAATCTCCCATCTTCCTTCCTTCTCGGCGATCGATCGTCTGCCGCATCATGGATGCCGGCATCGATTGCTTGATGCGGCCGCTTCGGCTGCTTGCGCTGTCTTTCGCGCGGACAGGCGCTCCGAACTCCAACGTCACGAGATCCGACTTCGCCACCCAGTCTCGCGGCGATCGGCGCCGCGCCAAGGAGCTCACCGCGCTCGCCGACGGCCGGAAGCCTTCTCGTTCCGCCAATCCAGCCAAGCCCGGGAAGCGCCTGCCAGTGCCCCTCCCCCTTTGCTTCGCCACCATCACGAACCCGCCGATCGCTATGACGCATGGATAGCCGCAATCTACCACAAGTTTCGTACTCGGCTAATTACCGGATCGGAGATCCATTTCGCTTACGGTCACGCGGGCGTGATCAAACGACCTGTTGAAATCGATCAATATGTTTAGTGCGATAATTGGACTCCGTCGATTATAGTAGGGCAATTCCACGCCCGACTGGGTATCCGCCGATGCGCATCATCTCAACGCCCTTCGTCGTCTTCGCGATCGCCGCTTTCTTCTGTGCCGAATGGTTGACGGAAGCGGCCGACCGTCAGCAATGGCCGAGCCGGATCGACGAGAACGACGAGTAAGACTCGTCGCGCCTCCGTCCCGTCCCGTCCGCCCTGCCGCTTCGTCGCCCCGCCCCGGGGCCGTCGCGGCAAGCGGAGCGTGTTTCGGATTGACACTCGCCTGCGATCGATGCGACTGCGCCAAGGCATGAAGCTCGAAAAGCACCGGCAAGGAACGGCCGATAGGTGCGCCGGTCCAACAGCCGGCGAGCGGGCAGGTGCGGGGATGCCCGCACTGCCTTCGTCGGCATGACCGCGACCACATAGCCCCCAATGACGGACCCCGCCGGCCGTCCCGCTCCAGCGCGAGCGCCAGATTGGCTTGGGCATCCCCAACGAATCACCAGATCCCGATTCGCCGTACAAGGCCCCGGTTCGCCGCGAGGCGGCATCGACGCGCCGGACGAGACCGTCCTCGACCGCGCATCGTGCTCGCCCGCAGCGGCCGCCCGTCCCTGGAACGCCGGATCCGAAGCCGTCTGTTTCCAGCGCGTTAACGCCGCCGGGCGTCCGCCGGCCGCCCTTGAAACCGATCGTCCGCGACGCGGCGGCGGCCTGCAGCGGCTGGTGCAACCTTTCCGGCCTTGAATGTTGCATCGCAAAAAAAGTAATGATGGGTAGGAATCGGAAGACTACGATCCCGCAGTGAAGCATGGAGTGGGATTGATGAAGATTGCAGTGGCGGGACTAGGCTATGTCGGCCTCTCGAATGCAATTCTGCTCGCGCAGCATCATGAAGTCGTCGCTCTCGATGTCGTTCCGGCGAAAGTCGAGATGCTGAATGCCAGGACATCTCCGATCGTCGATCCCGAAATCGAGGACTACCTTGCCAACCGGCCGCTGATGCTTCGCGCGACCCTGGATCGCGTCGAGGCTTATTCCGATGCCGAATTCGTGATCGTCGCGACACCGACCAATTACGATCCGCAGACCAATACGTTCGACACCCGTCTCGTCGAGGCGGCGATTCGCGACGTCATGGCGGTCAACGATAAGGCGACGATCGTCATCAAGTCGACCGTGCCGGTCGGCTACACCAAGAGCGTCCGCGCCAGCCTCGCGACCGACAATGTCATCTTCTCGCCGGAATTCCTGCGGGAAGGAAAGGCGCTCTACGACAATCTCCATCCCTCGCGCATCATCGTCGGGGAGCATTCGGAGCGCGCCCGGCGCTTCGCGGACCTCCTGCGCGAGGGAGCGATCCGGCAGGACGCGCCGATCCTCTTCGCCGATTCCAGCGAAGCCGAGGCGATCAAGCTCTTCTCGAACACCTATCTCGCCATGCGTGTCGCCTATTTCAACGAGCTCGACACCTATGCGGCGACCCACAATCTCAGCACGCGCGAGATCATCGACGGCGTGTGCCTCGATCCGCGCATCGGCACCCATTACAACAATCCCTCCTTCGGCTATGGCGGCTACTGCCTGCCTAAGGACACCAAGCAGCTGCTGGCGAACTATCGCGAAGTGCCGCAGAGCCTCATCCGCGCCATCGTCGAGGCCAATTCCACCCGCAAGGACTTCATCGCCGACGCGGTGTTGAGTTTTTCGCCGCAAATCGTCGGTATCCATCGGCTGACGATGAAACATGGCTCGGACAATTTCCGGCAGTCCTCGATCCAGGGCATCATGAAACGAATCAAGGCGAAGGGAGTGCCGGTCGTCGTGTTCGAACCCGCTCTCGAGGCGGACCAGTACTTCCGCTCCCCGGTCATGCGCGACCTCGAGGAATTCAAGCGCGTTTCCGACGTCATCGTGACCAACCGCATGTCGGCGGAGCTCAGCGACGTCCGCGAGAAGGTCTTCACGCGCGATTTGTTCGGACAGGACTGACATGGCGAAACGATCCGATACGGTGCTCGCGGTCGCCTCGGGCGGCGGCCATTGGGAACAGATGCAAATCGTTTCGGCCGCCTTCGAGGGCCAGACGGTGCTCTTCGTCACGACCAAGCAGGGATTGCTGGATCAGGCCGGGCTGAAGGGCGTCGTGGTCAAGGACTGCAATCGCAACCGGATCGGCGACACGATGCAATGCGTCCGGCAATGCGCGAAGCTGGTCTTCTCCATCCGCCCCAAGGTGGTGATCTCCACCGGCGCCGCGCCCGGCCTCATCTGCCTCGCCTTCGGCCGCCTCGTCGGCGCCAAGACCATCTGGATCGACAGTTTCGCCAATGTCGAGAAGCTGTCGATGTCGGGCAAGATGGCGCGCTTCTTCGCCGATACCTGGCTGACGCAATGGTCGCATCTCGCCCAGCCGAGCGGACCGCATTATTCCGGAGAACTCCTTTGATCGTGGTGACCGTCGGAACGCAGCTGCCGTTCGACCGCCTGATCAAGATGATCGACGAGCTCGCGCCCGAGCTCTCGACCCCCGTCTTCGCCCAGACCGGCATCAGCGGCTATGTTCCGACGAATGTGCGGCATCAGGCCAATATCGGCCCGCAGGAATTCGAGGCCCTGATGCGCGACGCCAGCGTCATCGTCGCCCATGCCGGCATCGGCACCGTCCTCAAGGCCTATAAATATCACAAGCCCATCATCCTCGTGCCGCGCCGGGCGGCGCTGGGCGAGCACCGCAACGATCATCAGCTCGCGACGATCTCGCAGCTGCGCCACCGCGCGGGCATCCATGCGGCCGAAACCAAGGACGAGTTGCGGACGCTGCTGGCCGGCGAACTGGCGCCCGCGATCATGACCCCGGATATCGAGGCGAAGCGCATCCAGCTCCTCGACTTCGTCAAACAGCAACTCGGTTGAGGGGCGCGGCGCCCGCCCGTCGAAGCGAGGGGGCGCCAGCGCCGGTCCGCGGCGCATTCGGTCCCGGCGGCGTCCCTCGCGGCGCCGGCCGCGCGCAATGCTCCGCCGCCGGCCTGCGATCGCGCCGCGCGACGGCGCGTTGTCAAAGCGCCGACCCGTCTCTATGGAACAAGGCTGCACGGACCGAGGCCGTTTCGGACGCGAGCAGGCCGCGGCCCGTGGCGGGATCTCCCCGCGGCGCCCGGCGCCGGCTCGCCCGCCGCTCCCGCCCGGCCTCGCCGTCACACGTTCATTCGCTTGGCCCCCGTCGCGCTTCGTGCGCGGCGCGGCGCCCGCTTGAAGGATAACCCGCGTGAGCGATTCCATCAGCCTTCGGCGCCGGGCGGCATCGGCGCTCCTCTGGTCGTCGATCCAGAGTTGGGGCGGCCGCGTCGTCAGCCTTCTGGTCTTCGTCCTTCTGGCGCGGCTTCTGAACCCGGCGGATTTCGGCCTCGCCTCCTCCGCCTTCCTGATCATGACGCTGCTCAATCTCGTCGCGGAATTCGGCTGTTCCGACGCGATCGTCCAGCGCCGGGACCTGCGCCCGGCCGATGTCAACCTGCCCTTCTACGTGGCGATGACGATCTCGACCACGCTCGCGACCAGCATGGTGATCTTCGCCCCGCAGATCGCCAGCCTGATGGAGGTGCCGGGCCTCACCCCCTATCTGCGGGGCGCGGCGATGATCACGCCGTTCATGACCTTCACCTCCTTCCAGGAATTCATGTATCGGCGCGCGCTGATGTTCCGGCAGCTGGCGGTGCGCACCATTCTCGGCACGATCGTCGGCGGCATCGTCGGCGTCGGCATGGCCTTCGCCGGCTTCGGCACCTGGTCGCTGATCTGCCAGTTCGCCGCCCAGACGATCGTCGGCGCGATCTGGGTGTGGCACGCTCCCGTCTGGAAGCCCTCGCTCGAACTCCATCCGAAGAGCGCGATGGAGATCGGCGCCTTCGGCTCGCGCGTCGTGACGAAGTTCGTGGTCGATTTCGCGACGGGCAAGAGCGTCGACTTCATCATCCTCGTCGTCTACGGCGCCGCCGCGCTCGGCCTCTTCACCGTCGCCTCGCGCCTTTATCTCCTGCTGCTCCAGCTCCTGTCGACGAGCATTTCGAGCGTGGTCCTGTCGATGCTCGCCAAGATCTCCGACGACCTGGAGCGGGTGCGGCGCCTCTATATCCGCAGCACCTCGATCTGCACGAGCTTCGGCACGCCCGTCTTCGTCGGCCTCGCGGCCATCGCGCCGGAAGTGAACCATCTGATGTTCGGCGAGAAATGGGCCGGCGCCGATCGCGTCATGATCCCCCTGCTGCTGATCGGCGGCATCCATTGCACGCAGTCGATCAACGGCGCCTATCTCACCGCCGTCGGCCGGCCTCAGACGCTGCTCAACGTCACGATCGTCAAGGCCCTCGTCGTTCTGCCGCCGCTCTACTTCATCCGCTTCGACAGCGTCGCGGCGACCGCCGACTTCTATGCGCTCTGCCTCCTGGCGATCACGCCCATCGACTTCTTCGTCACGCTGCGCGGCCTGAAGCTCGATTGGAAGGCGGTCGTGCGGCCGCTCGGCATTCCCTTCCTCGCCTGTATCGCCGGCTTCGCCTTATCCCTGGCGGTGCGCAACGAAGTGTCGTCCCTGCCGGACAACACGATCCTTCGCGCGATCATCATGGGCAGCAGCTTCGTGCTCGGCTATGTCCTCACCTATGCGATCGTCGGCTGGAACCTCGCCAAGGACAACCTGCTCTTCGCCCAGAGCCTGGTGAAGAAGGACCGCTGACCGCGCCGGACGGGCCGGCCGGCATCGCCCCGCCGGCGATCGGCTGGCATCGGATCGCCGAGCATCCCGGATCTTCGGCCGCGAACCGACAGGCGGGCCGGCGCGACCGCCGGCATCGAGACGGCTCCGAACGCAGAAAAACCCGCCGGGGACCCCCGCGCGGGCTTTTCTCGTTTCGTATGGGCCGAGGGCTTCGGATGCCGCGCCATCCCCGCGCCGGCCGGCGCCCGGGTGATCTTGCTCCTCCGGTCGCGAACCGGGCGCGATCGGCCGCCTCCGGAGCGATGCGGCCGATCGCTTGGATGCGCGACGGCCGCTTCAGGCCTGGCGAGGCTGCAACGGGCCTTCCGGCATCGTCCGGCCGAAGCGCTTCGGCACCTTCGGCGAGCCGGTCCAGCGGCCGAGACCGGTGACCGGCACCGTGCCGGTTTGCGGCGCGTTGGCGGCGAGCTTGCCGAGCGCGGCATAGGACAGCACGAACCAGAACAGACCGCCGGAGCCGGGCTCGACGATATAGGTCTCGGTCGAGCCACGAATGAAGGTCGTGATGATGATGAGGGGCCAGAGCAATGCCAGCGTCGGCATGCCATAGGCGAAGCCCCGTATCATGCGCAGCGCCGCGATGCCGAAGAAGAGGACCGCGATCGCCAGGCCGACATAGCCGAGCTGGAAGCGGATATCGAGAAAGGTGTTGTGGGCGTGCGGGACCGCCCAGTTCATCACGCTCCAGATATAGTCGCGATCGAGGCTGTCGATCGCCCAGAAGCCGGAGCCGTAGCCCCAGACCGGGCGTAGGTCGCTCATCGCGTTGACGATGTCCCAGATCGGCTGGCGACCCGTGAAGTCGGTGCTGCGGCCGATGGCGCCGAGGAAGTCGTCGAGAAGCACCTTCATCTGCATCAGCGGATAGGCCAGGGCCACCGCGAGAAAGGCGACGCCGAGCTTCACACTCCGACTGTGCAGCCGGTTGAAGAAGGGAATGGCGACAAGCAGCCCAGCCGTCGCGGCATAGGTGACGATGGACGTGGCCGAGCGCGACTTGACCACGAGGACGGCGCTGCCGAACAGAAGAAACAGCGCCATCGGCCGCTTCAACGCGCCGTCGCGCCAGCCGAGATAGGCGATCGGCAACAGAAGTGTCATCAGGGCGCCGAGCGAATTCTTGTGCTGCAGCGCGCCGCGCCACGCATCGCGGTAACCTTCGAGATCGCTGAGGCCGTATGTCGGCATCGCGAGCGCCGCGAAAGTCGAGCCCACAATGGCAATCACGCCCGCGATCGCGAAGAACCGATAGAGCTCGCGCCAATCGTAGCGCTCAATGAGATAGACGGCCATCAGCACAAGGAGAAGCGTGCGGAAGCTGCGATTGATCGACTGGCCGGGATCCGCCGTCCAGGTACCGCTCACCACCATCAGGCAGACGAACAGGACCGGCAGGCCCGAGCGCAGCAATGCCATCCCCATCGTTCGTGGCATTCGAAGATATTGCGGCACGAGCCAAATCAAAAGGATGATGAAGGCGATGCGGCCGAACGGAAAGCCCAGCTCCTTGCCGCTCACATTCGCGATGGAGTAACCCTGCGGAGCGAAATAGGATTCCGGGGCAAAGAACACGCCCATCACCGGGAAGGTGATGATCAGAAGGACGATGATCTTTTCCAAGGATGTCGGCGGAGGAACGCTGGTAACAGGTCTTGGCAGCGACAGCATGAAGGTTCCCTGGACTGCGTTATCGGCCAAAAAGAGGCGGCTATCGCACCGAGTCGAGCTTTAGCCGATTTCAAGGAATGATGGAATCTTGCGGAACCGGCCCGGCCGTGAAAACCCGCCACGGCCATGGCGCAAGCCGCCGACATTCCGGCCCGGGGCGTCGGTTTGGCGCCCCGGTTTCGCGCTCCCGCCGCTAGAGCGCTGGCCGGGCCGGCGGCCGAACCCGCCCGCCATCTCTCTTCCCGGCCAGGATCGTTACGACGGCGACCGCCCGCTTTGTCGAAGGCTTCGACGAATGTGCGATGCGATAAAGGCCGAATCCGGCTCGTCCGAATGGAAAGAGCGATGGCTGTGGCGCTATTCCGCCGAAGGAACGACGCGGTGGTAGAGTTTGCGAGCCAGCAGGAAGCCTGCGAGAATTGTCCGGCTCCGACCGATCGCGCGCAGCTCGGCTTCGAGCCGACGCGTGAAGTCCCGCGCGACCTCGTCTCCACATTCGGCACGCAACGCCGCGTGGAAGTCCGGCGTGAACATATGATAGGCCGCGAGCCGCTTTCGACTTGCCGCCACCGCCAGAAGCTTTTCCGCTTTGCGCGTGAACTGCTCGTCCGCGAGGACCGGATGGTAGAGCTTCTCATCGGGCCGCCCGCTCCTCAGCAGCGCGCGCGAGAAGGGCCGATGGAACGAGACGGTGCTTTCGTCATAAGGCTGCGGCGCCATCTGGGAAAAATCGGCGGATTGCAGCGAGGAATTGCAGAGGGTCGTCGCGACGAAAGCCTCGTCGTTCGGCCAATGTTCGGCGATCGTCTCGTCGCTTGCGGCCCTCAGCGAAAGCTCCTGACGCCGCAACAGTGCCAGATCGAGCGCCGCAGCGCTGGCCCAGACGAAGGGAAAGATGCAGCGCCAGACCGGCTGACCGAACGCCTCCATCGTCTTCGCCCAGAACCACCGCTTCGGAGCGAGCCGAAGATTGCAGGCCATGAAGTCCCGATCGGCCTGTCGCGCCAGCCGGTCCATGAACTGCGCGAGATCCGCCGTGCGAATCTCGACGTCGGGTTCGATCAGCAGATAGTGCGGATAATCGGGGAAAGCCTCGCGCGCCGCGTAGAGGCTGTAATCGCCGCAGCGCCAGCCTGCATCGCCGATCGTGTTCTCGGCATTTGGTTTGAAGAACAGCCTCAGACGGCTCAGACTTTCCGCGTTGAGGGACACCTTCCGCAGGTCCGCCGGCACGATGCATTCGTGCTTTCCTTCCTCGGCCGCGATGACGATGTCGCAGTTCGCGCTTTCGATCCGCCGAACGAACTTGATCAGTTCTTCGTCAATATAATGCGTCCTGACGACGACGAGAAACTGACTTCGCTCCCTGGAACGAGCATCCATCGCGCGATCAATCCTTGCTGAAACTGTAAACGACTTGGCGGCCGACGGTAATCGGACCTCGGAGCGATTCATGGGAGACGCGTTGCTCTTCGCAATACGTCAGCCAGTTCCGATTTACAACACCCGGCTGCTCTGCCTCAGCAAGGCGGATGTCGGAGAAAGCCCGCGAAACCAAGCGGCGCGCATTGAAAACACTGTCGATCTGTACGCATAACGTGATAGATCCCGAGTAACCGAGCCCGCCTTTCCCCGCCTTCTTCTCGATCGGCTGGCGCGAGAAGGAATGTTGAAGGGCAACGAGAGACGCCCTCGGCGAAATCCTCAGCGAGAGCTTGTGACACTTCGTCCACATGGCAGCGGAAAAACCAGCTGCGCCTTAGATTCTCCCGCCGGGTCCGCGCTTTAGTTGTGTTGCACTGCAGTAGGTTGTTTGACCCTCGCCGGACGCGACGCTATGATCGCATTCGAAGAAAACGATTAAGCTGTCGTTGAGCGTCCGCTCGGATCGAATCCTGGAATGCCCGCGAGGCTGCCGCAGCGGCGGCGAGAGCCGTCGCGACAGGCAGCCGCTCCGCGTATTCCGATCCGCTCGAGGATGCTTGGCTTCCTGGCCGAAGGCTCGCGATGTCTGAGACGAACGAGTATAGTACGGACAATGCCGGCCGGGACTGGAGCTTCGCCACCACAGGCGACAGCGCGTTCCGTTTCGAGCTGCGGGACGGCGACATTCCCGCCAGTTCCGAAGCCGGTGCCGGACAGGTCGAGCGCTCCGAAATGGCCTTCGACGAAGACTTCGCCCTCGGCACCCCGCTCCATATCGCCTTCGGCCTCAGCCTCGACCTGCCGACGGGCAACGACGCCTCCGCCCTCGTTCTCGGCCGGATCGCGGCGGCCGACACGGCCGCGCCCGCGCCTTTCTCCCTCGAACTCGTCGGCGATCATCTCGTCGCACGCATCCGCTACGCGGGCGTCGGCGACGCCGTGATCGAGAAGCAGATCTATGTCGACCCGGTCGACATCGTGAGCGGCCGCGACCATGCGATCGACGTGACGGCGGTGCTCGATCCGAAGGGCGCGGGCCGCCTGGTTCTGAAGATCGACGGCCGGACCGTCGGCGACTATTCCGGCCCGCTCGGCTTCGACGGCCAGGCGGAGCTCGGCTGGCATCAGGGCCTGTCGCGTCCGGTCCTCGCCCGCGAGACGGTTGCGGCGACCTATCACGACCTGACGGTCGAGACCGGCGATCAGGTGGCGTTGCCGGCCAAGCTCGCCTTCATCGACCAGCCGACCCTGTCGCTCGACAATGTCGATGCCGATGCCGCCGGCGCCTTCACGGCCACCCTGTCGGGCAAAGCCGCGGCGCTGTCGAAGATCGATCTCTATATCGACGGCACGGTCGTCGGCACGACCCTTGCCAGGAGCGACGGCACCTATGCGATCAAGGTCCCGGTGGAGGGGCTCGGAACGCATTCGGTGACGGCCGTGTCGAGCGACCCGTCCGGATTCCTCCAGGCCAGCGCCGCCAATCCCGGCAAGTTCGAGATCGGCACTTCGGCGGATGCCAACGCCATCCACTACGGCAACTTCTTCATCGCGACGGCGGACGAGACCTTCTGGGTCCAGAATTCCTACAAGGACTGGAGCCTCTCCGCACCGGACGAGAACACGCTGCGCTTCGAGCTGCGCGACCGGGACGTCTTTTCCTACGATCGCTATAGCGGCGCCACGTCCGAGCGAAGCGAGGTGGCCGGCCAGACGAATTACGCCAACGGCGTCCCGATCGATCTCAGCTACAAGTTCACGCTGGAGCCGGGCGCGCCGAACACCGCCTACTTCATGGTGCTCGGCCAGTTCCACCAGGACAACTATCCCGGCGCCCCGTCCTGGGCCCCGCCCTTCAGCTTCTCGCTCGAGGGCGAGCGCTTCGGCATCTATATCAGCTATAGCGACGCCAACGGCAATCCGGTCTCCAAGCGCGTCTTCGTCGATGCGCAGGACATCCAGCGCGGCCACGGCTACAATCTCGATATCAAGGTGGTCTTCGATCCGACCGGCGAGAACGGGCGCCTGGTCGTCAGCCGCGACGGCGTCACGTTGGTCGATTATTCGGGCCCCCTCGGCTACAGCCAGCAGAGCAGCGTCTACTGGAAGGAAGGCATCTATCGCCATTCCAACGCCACCGAGACCATCGCGGCGACCTATGCGGACCTGAAGATCGCCACCGGCGATGCCGTGACCTTCCCCGACAAGGCGGATTTCATCGGCAAGCCGAGCCTCGCGGTGGATGCCGTGACGAACGGCGCCGACGCGGCGACGCGCCTCGTCAGCCTGTCGGGAACCGCCAAGGCCGGCACGGTGGTGCAGATCTATGACGGGCAGACGCTCGTCGCCAGCTTCGCCACCGATGCGTCCGGCCATTATGCCGGCGAGGTCGCCGTGCCGGCGGCCGCCCGCAGTTCCTCGCTCTTCGCGATGGCCGTCGACGAGGCGAGCGGGCGGACCGGCGCGCTCGCCGACGCGGTGAAGGTGCGCGTCGGCACGACGGCGGAACTTCTGCCCGAGATGACGGCGCTCGCCCGCGATCCGACGCTCGGCGCGATCGTCCTCACCGACAATCCGGTCTTCGTCCTCTCTTCCGCGATCGAGCTGAACGCCCTCCTCAAGAGCAACGCGACGGCGCTCGCGGCGATCAAGGGTCCCTATTCCTTCCTCGTAAAGGTGCCGGTGACCGGCAAGGCCTACGATCTCCAGACGGAAGCCTACGATTCGACGGGCCTCCTGACGGAGCGGACCCGCTATTCCGGCTCGACCGCGATCTTCACCCAGACCTTCAACAAGGACGGCACGTCGCGGATCGACTCGCTCAACGCGGCGGGCGGCCACGACATCTCGATCCTGCGCATCGACGGCAGCGTCGCGCTGGTCGAGAAGGTCAATATCGGCGGGATCGTCACCTATCGCGAGGAGCGCGGCCTCGACGGCTCCGGCATCCAGCACAATTACGACGCCAAGACCGGGATCGAGAGCGGCTATACCGTCATCCATGCCGACAAGTCGAAGCTGGCGGTGACGCTGAACATCCAGAACCAGTCCTATGTCCGCAAGGAGCTGAGCTACGACGCCGCCGGCAAGCTGATCCTCCAGGAGCGCTTCGACAAGGCCGGAGTGAAGCTCTTCTCCCAGAGCTCGCATGCCGACGGCAGCGGCGAGGCGCATTACTACGACGCGGCGGGCGTCGAGACCTCCTCCGTCTTCACCGCCACCGACGGCTCGGTCAGGACGACGGTCTTCGGCATCACCGGCGAGCCCTATGCCATCCGCGCGAGCGTCGTCGACAAGGCGGGCAAGCTCGTCGCGCTCGCCACCTATTCCGCCGATGGCGTGCTGCTGACGTCCGAGACCTGGAATCCGGACGGCTCGCACACCGTCTTCGCCATCGGCGCGGGCGGCATCGTCAGCGGCTATACCCAGACCCTCGCCGACGGCGCGCAATATGTCGGCACCTATCGCTACGACGCGGATGGCAGGCTCGTCGGCTCGGACGTCGCCGCGCCGGACGGCGGCCATCGCCTCACCCGCTACGATCCCGCCAGCGGCGAGGCCACGGGCTATACGGATATCGCGAGCGACGGCTCGAAGAGCATCGTCGTCTTCTTCGTCGGCTCCGACGGCCTCGTCGCGTCACGGACCACGATCGCGACGGACGGCGCCTCGCAGACGGACCGTTACGACGTATCCGGGAAGGTTGTGAGCCAGACGCTTCTGCATGACGGGGTTCGGCAGGAGGTGAGCCTTGCGGTGAGCGGCAAGGCCTACGCGACGCAGGACGCCACCTATGACGCGGCCGACAAGCTTCTGACGCTGAAGCGCGCCTATGCCGACGGCAAGCCCGCCTTCGAGCAGACCGTCGCCGCCGACGGCTCCCAGATCGTCAAGCAATGGGCCGGCAACGGCACCATGACCCTCACCAAGCTCGGCGCCAACGGCGGCACCGCCGAAATCGACCAGTTCGACGCCGCCGGCCACCAGCTCTCGGCCGAACTGCGCAAGGCCGACGGCGCGCGCGAATGGCACTATTTCGATCCCAAGACCGGCCTCGAAACCAGTTCCATCACCATCGCCGCCGACAAAACCCGCGTCGAGGCCAACTACGCCGTCGCCAACAAGCCCTACGCCACCCAGATCGCCACCTACGACGCCAAAGGCCAGCTTCTGGAAATGAAGCGCGCCTATGCCGACGGAACGCTGGCCTTCGACCAGATCGTGCACAGCGACGGCACCGCCGAAACCCACAGCTACGACACCGCCGGCCGCGAGGTCTCCGCCGTGCTCGTCGCCGGCGACGGCTCGCGCGACACCTTCGCCTTCACCTACGCCACCGCCCCGGCCGCCCTCGCCGCCAGCCTCGCCGCCAAAACAACGGCGACGGCGCAGGGCGCGGCCGACCCCACAAGCGTCCAGAAGGACCACTACGGCGCCAACAACGTCAAGCAGTGGACCGACCTCACCAAGGCCGACGGCTCCCACGTCCAGACCGCGCTCGTCGGCAGCACCCTCGCCTCCCATCAAGGCGTCGCCGACACCCTCGTCGGTAGCAAGGCCAGCGACACCTTCGTCTTCGCCGCACAGTTCGGCAAGGACACCGTCTCAGGCTTCCAGGCCAGCACCACAGGCGGTCACGACATCATCGCCATCGAGGCCGACCTCGTCGCCGACTACGCCCATCTCCTTCCCCTCATCACCCAAAAGGGCGCCGATACCCTCATCACACTTTCCCCAACCGATACGATCCTCATCAAGAACGTCGCTCCCAAAGCCCTCGCCGAGGCCGACTTCAAGTTCTTCCATCACGACGTGCTCAGCGCCTGAACCGAAGCGAACGAGCGCCGGGCCCCGCCGGGGCCCGGACGGTCGCGCGAGCGACGAGACGGCTTCCGGAGGCGGACGCGGCGCGGCTCAGAGCCGCGCCGTCATTCCCGCGGCCAGTTTCGCCGACACGGTATCCCAGCGGAACTGCTTCATCAGCGCCTGTCCGGCCCGGCCGTAGCGGGCGCAGAGTTCGGGATCGGCCAGCAGCCGTTCGAGCGCGTCGGCCAGCGCCTCGACATCGCCCGGCGGCACGAGCAGCCCGGTCTCGCCGTCCTTGACGCTGTCGAGAAAGCCGCCGACCGCCGTCGCGACGATGGGCAGACCCGAAGAGGCCGCCTCGACGACGGCGACGCTCGACGGCTCGATATGGCTCGGCATGCAGTAGAGGCAGGCCTCGCGCATCAGCTCGCCGACCTTTTCCGGCGGAATCTTGCCGAGCGCCGTCGCCTGGGGCAGATCGGCGATCTCGGGCTTGCTGCCCGCGATCGTCAGCCGCGCTTCCGGGAATTTCCGCACCACCCGGCGAAAGGCGGCGACGAGTTCGGGACCGCCCTTGCGCTCCCAGTCGATCCCGACGAACAGGATCCGGCCGCTCCGATAGCGGGCCTCACCGGCATCCTTGGGAACCGGGCTGTTGGCGCCGATGAGAACGTTCTCCGGCACCGTCGGCGCGACGCCGTAATCCTCGATCAGCGAGGTGACGACATGCGAGGCGCTGACGCCGATGTAGTCGGCATCGCGGTACAGCACCTTTTCCTGCGCGAGGATCGGGCTTTTTGTCACCACGCCGTTGATCCGGTTGAGCAGCGTGTTGTCCGTATAGATGAACAGCGGCAGCCGGTCGGTCTTGCCGTTGAAGAGGCCCTGCGTCTGGAGGACGGCGCGCAGGCCCGGCGTCGCGCGCGCCTGCCGCCGCACGAGACGGCTGGCCAGCCAGAAGAAGAACGGCGTCTTGATCAGCCTCTGGTTGATGCTCTTCGGGTCGAACGCCGCCTTCGGGCCGTAAGACCACAGAACCGCCAGCAGACAGGCCGTGAGGAGGACGGGATTCTTCCGGATGGCCGGATAGGCCCGGTAGATCCGCAGCTCGGTCCCCGGCAGATGCCGCTTCAGCGCGGCTTCCAGGGCGTCGTTCGTGTTGGAGAACCGATTGACCTGCGCGAACAGGATCACGCCTTCCGCCGGCTCGTCGCTCATGCCGCACCCCCGTTCGCCGCGTCCTGTTCCCAAAACAGCCGCCGCGTCTCGTCGGCGGATTCGTAGGAGCCGTATTCCTTCAGCGGAATGCCGCTCTTGATGACGGTCGCGGGATTGCCCGCGACGATGCTGCGCGACGGCACGTCCTTGGTGACGACGGCGCCCGAGCCGACGATGCATTCGTCGCCGATCGTGATTCCCGGCATGATGATGCTGCGCGCGCCGATGAAGCAGTTCCGGCCGATCCGGGTGTGCTTGTAATAGCCGCGCGTCCGGTCATGCGCCAGGATCGCGGCGTCGAACGCCACATAGGTCTTCGGGCCGATATGAATACCCTTCGGAAAGGTCTTGTCGAATCGCGCGCTCAGAGAAAATTCGACCGTGGGATCGATGTCCATGCCCCAGAAGCGGGTGAGGACAAGCCACTTTCCCCGCACCAGCAACCTGCGAACCTTCAGGAATTTGTTGAGGTTTACCAAGACTCGTCCCCGAATTCGGGCATCTATCCTTGCGATAACGTGGAACCGGACTTTATCGCGAGGCTTCAACCGGACCTTTCGAATTTCGAAATGCTTATTGGCACTGCAACATAAATGCAATGGCCGGCGCGGCGGGCACGCCCGCGCGGACCGACCGGCCGATCCCGGCGAGCCCGATGCCCTTTCCCGGACGTGAGCGGCGATCGCCCCTCCGTCGGCCAGCGCCGAGGCGACCGATCCCCGATTTCAGACCTTAAGATTTCAGGTCCTGCAATTTCAGGAGGTTGGAGGCGGCTAGATTCGCAATCGATCCAGCCTCACGAAATGTTGGTTAATCAACATATACCCGTGATCGGATGATCTTATGATCATACGATACAAAGTGTAGGCCACCCATTTTGCGGCGTTTAATTCGGGGGATGGTATTGAATACTCACGGAAACTGATCACGAGACCTTTCCCATGGCGCTCAAAGTCCTGCAGCCTAACGAATGGCAGCCGAATACACCGGGCAATCTTGCAATCAGCTTAGCTGGCGAATTGTTCGAGATTCAAACCGGCAATAAAAGCTGGAGCATCTCCTCCCCCGACAACAATGCCATCCGCTTCGAACTGCGCGACGGCGACACGTTCGGCTGGGACGCCTCCGTCGGCTCCTCCGCCGAGCGCACCGAACTCTCCGACAAGAAGGTCATCCCGAACGGCACCGCGGTCGAGCTGAACTACGGCTTCAACCTGGAGCCCGGCGCGCCGAACACCGCCTATTTCATGGCGCTCGGCCAGTTCCACCAAGACAACTATCCCGGCGCCCTGCCCTGGGCCCCGCCCTTCAGCTTCTCGCTCGAAGGCGAGCGCTTCGGCGTCTTCATCAGCTATAGCGACGCCAACGGCAATCCGGTCTCGAAGAACATCTTCACCGATGTCGCGGACATCCAGCGCGGCCATTTCTACGATCTCGACGTCAAGGCGGTCTTCGATCCGAACGGCAACGGCCGTCTGGTCGTCACCCGCGACGGCGTCACGCTGGTCGATTATTCGGGGCCGCTCGGCTATGTCCAGCAGAACGGCGTCTACTGGAAGGAAGGCATCTACCGCCACTCCAACGCCACCGAGACCATCGCGGCGACCTACAAGGATCTGACGATCAAGACGGGCGACGCGGTGAAGTTCCCGGCCGCCGGCAGCTTCATCGACGCCCCGGTCGTGAAGGTCGACGCGGTCTCGGCCGCCGGCAAGGACGGATTGCGCACCGTCAGCCTCAGCGGCAGCGCCAAGGCCGGCACGACCGTGACCTTCACCGAGAACGGCAAGGTCGTCGGCACGGCGAAGGTGGACGCCAACGGCCATTTCGAGACGAAGATCCAGGGCACCGGCACCGGCACCCATCTTCTCAGCGTCAAGGCGACCGACGCGACCGGGCGCGACGGCATCAACGCGGTGCCGACGCGCATCGAGATCAGCACGGCGGCCGACATCGTCGCCCGGCTGGAGACGATCGCCAAGGACCCGGGCCTGGCGACGATCGTCCTGACCGACACGAGCGTCCTCACCGTCGCGTCGCAGACGCAGATGAACATCTTCAACAAGTCCTACGCCGCCACGATGGCGAAGATCGCCGGCGACTATTCCTTCCTCGTGACGAGCAAGGTGACGGGCCAGTATTACGACCGCATCGACGAAGCCTACAATTCGAAGGGCATCCTGACCGAGCGCCTACGCTACTCGGACTCGAAGCTGATCTATGACGAGACGATCCTCAGCGACACGGCCCGCACCCTGCGCACCTGGAAGTCGGACGGCACCTCGGACTATTCCGAGATCAAGAACGGCGTGACGACGAACTACACGCAGTTCGACGCCAAGGGGAAGACCGTCTTCGTCCAGACCATCGCGGCCGACGGCACGAAGGAGCTCGACTACTACAATGCGGCGGGCGCCATCGCCAGCACGAAGGTCTACAAGCCGAACGGCGAGCGCGTCGAGACCACCCTCGGGATCACCGGCCAGAACTACACGAAACAGGCCTTCACCTTCGACAAGGCCGGCAAGATGATCGCGCAGGAGCGGTTCAACGATGCCGGGACGAAGATCCTCGCCAAGACCTTCGCGGCCGATGGCAGCAGCGCGAGCCACAGCTACGACGCCAAGGGCGTGGAGACCGGCTTCACCCTCATCGCCGCCGACGGCAGCCGCGCCGATGGCGTGCTCGGCATCACCGGCCAGAGCTATACGTCGCAGATCAGCTATACCAGCGCGTCGGGCACCATGACGACGCGCGACCGCTACGATGCCGCGGGCCACCTCCTCACCGAGGAGACCTTCGGCGCCAAGGCGGCCGTCAAGACCTTCGCCTACGACGCCAAGGGCGCGCTGACCGGCTGGACGATCAAGTTCGCGGACAAGACCTCGACCGTCGCGACCGTCTATTCCGGGACCGACAAGGTCGCCTCGACCATCTCCTACGACGCCAAGGGCAACGTGACCGGCAAGGCCTTCTACGACAAGGCCGGCAACACGATCACCGATCCCGGCACGCAGCCGAGCGTCCCGCCGGCCGCCGGCGAGACGAAGACCTACGCCTATGACGGGTCCGGCCAAAAGATCGGCGTGACGATCAAGGCCGCCGACGGCACGACGAGCGTCGTCAAGTTCGCGACCGGCAAGGAGACCGTCTACCAGCATGTCGACAAGTACGGCGCGACCGGCAAGCTGATCGCGACGGAGGATTACGACGCCGCGGGCCGCATCGCCCAGCGCGTCACCTATGCCGCGAACGGCAATCAGCAGACGGACCGTTACGACGTATCCGGGAAGGTTGTGAGCCAGACGCTTCTGCATGACGGGGTTCGGCAGGAGGTGAGCCTTGCGGTGAGCGGCAAGGCCTACGCGACGCAGGACGCCACCTATGACGCGGCCGACAAGCTTCTGACGCTGAAGCGCGCCTATGCCGACGGCAAGCCCGCCTTCGAGCAGACCGTCGCCGCCGACGGCTCCCAGATCGTCAAGCAATGGGCCGGCAACGGCACCATGACCCTCACCAAGCTCGGCGCCAACGGCGGCACCGCCGAAATCGACCAGTTCGACGCCGCCGGCCACCAGCTCTCGGCCGAACTGCGCAAGGCCGACGGCGCGCGCGAATGGCACTATTTCGATCCCAAGACCGGCCTCGAAACCAGTTCCATCACCATCGCCGCCGACAAAACCCGCGTCGAGGCCAACTACGCCGTCGCCAACAAGCCCTACGCCACCCAGATCGCCACCTACGACGCCAAAGGCCAGCTTCTGGAAATGAAGCGCGCCTATGCCGACGGAACGCTGGCCTTCGACCAGATCGTGCACAGCGACGGCACCGCCGAAACCCACAGCTACGACACCGCCGGCCGCGAGGTCTCCGCCGTGCTCGTCGCCGGCGACGGCTCGCGCGACACCTTCGCCTTCACCTACGCCACCGCCCCGGCCGCCCTCGCCGCCAGCCTCGCCGCCAAAACAACGGCGACGGCGCAGGGCGCGGCCGACCCCACAAGCGTCCAGAAGGACCACTACGGCGCCAACAACGTCAAGCAGTGGACCGACCTCACCAAGGCCGACGGCTCCCACGTCCAGACCGCGCTCGTCGGCAGCACCCTCGCCTCCCATCAAGGCGTCGCCGACACCCTCGTCGGTAGCAAGGCCAGCGACACCTTCGTCTTCGCCGCACAGTTCGGCAAGGACACCGTCTCAGGCTTCCAGGCCAGCACCACAGGCGGTCACGACATCATCGCCATCGAGGCCGACCTCGTCGCCGACTACGCCCATCTCCTTCCCCTCATCACCCAAAAGGGCGCCGATACCCTCATCACACTTTCCCCAACCGATACGATCCTCATCAAGAACGTCGCTCCCAAAGCCCTCGCCGAGGCCGACTTCAAGTTCTTCCATCACGACGTGCTGCATATCTGAGCCGGCACGATCGTCGAACCGAAGCGAGGGGTCGCGGCGCCGGGCCGCGGCCCCTTTCGCCTTTGCCGGAAGGCGAGCCTCAGCCGCGCTTCGCCGCGCCGTCCAGGCTGCGCGCGATCGCCGTCCAGAGCGGCTTGCGGGCGAAATCGCGATCGAGCGGCAGGGCGCGCTGCGGCAGCCGGTCGGGCCGGGCGCGTTCGGCGTCGAGCCAGGGCGAGGGATCGGCGAGGCCCCAGGTGACGAGCCCGACCACCGCAGGCTGGTCGAAGGCGACGTCGAGAAACTGCCGCGCATGGTCGGCGACCTTGCCGTCGCGCAAGGCGAAATCGGCCGGCAGGCGCTGGTCGCTGACATCCATTTCCGTGATGCGGATCTTGAGATCCAGCGCGGCGAGATCGGCCAGGAAGCGGGCGAAGACCCGCTCGCGGAAGCGATTGCCCACGGTGAGATGCCCCTGCACGCCGAAGCCGTGGATCGGCACGTTCCGGCGCTTCATCGCCTCCAGGAAGGTCAGGATGGCGGCGCGGTGCTCGTCCTCGCCGGGACTCGCATATTCCACCGCATAGTCGTTGTAGTAGAGGCGCGCGTCCGGGTCGGCCTCGTGCGCCGCGCGGAAACAGTCCGCCATGAGATCCAGGCCGCCGGCCGCCGCCAGCGGCGTGTCGCGCAAGCCGTCCGGGCGGCCGTCCGCCGGCCAGACCGCCTCGTTGACCACGTCCCATTCCACGATGCGCCCGCGATAATGGGCGACGATGTCACGAACCCGCTTCAGCGTCGCGGCCTCGCCCCGCCCGGCGGAGAATTCGGCCTTCGCCCAGTCGGGAATGCTGCGATACCAGACGGCCGTATGGCCACGCCGCGTCAGGGCCTCGAATTCCGGCGCGTTCATGATCGCGTCGGCCGCGCCGTAGGTCGGCTGGCCGCGCCGCGCCTCGGTGTTCCACCACTTCAACTCGTTCTGCGCGACGATCAGGTCGGCCTCGCGCGCGACCGCCGCCCGGAGAGCCGGCAGGCGGAGCTCGGCCGTGCTCACCGAGGTGCCGAAGCTGAGCCCCTTGCGCCGGGCGCGCGTCGCAAGGCTCGCCTCCCCGTCTTCCTCCGCCGGCACCGCCGATGGCCGCGCCGCCGCCAGGGCTAAGGCTCCGGCTCCCGCCAGGAACTGCCGCCGGCCGATCATCCCCGTCTCCCGGTCGCGGGGCGGCATCGGCGGAACGGATCGGACGGGCTGGGCCGAGATCGAATCAAGCTTATCCCCTTCGCGGCTGCGGGCGGGTCCTTTCTCCGCCGGAATTTGTCCGCAGGATGACCCTTTGCGAATCGCCCGCAAGGCCGGAGCCTGCCATCGATGCCGATCCCCGTCCTCCCCGCCAGATCGCGCCCGGCGCTCGCCGCCCTGGCTTTTCTCCTCGCCGGCGCTTTCGCCGATCCGGCGCGGGCCTGCGAGGGACCGCTCACCGGCCGCGACATCGCCGTGCCGGCCGCCGGCTCCGGCTTCGGCGGTGTGCAGGGCCTGTCCCCTCTGCCGCTCGAGGCCAACGAATATGTGATCACGATCGATGACGGCCCGGAGCCGGCGACGACGCCGAAGCTCGCCGCCATTCTCAAGGAGCGCTGCGTTTCCGGCACCTTCTTCTTCATCGGCTGGAAGGCGGGCAAGCACCCCGACCTCGTCAAGGCGGTTCTCGCCGAGGGCGACGGCGTCGGCTCGCACAGCTTTAGCCACCACGATCTCGGGCCGATGACGCCCGAGCAGCGGCTGGCCGAGTTCAAGCGCGGCGCCAAGGCCCTGGCCGACGCCGTCGGCGAGACCGGCCCGGCCGGAGCGCCGCGCATGGTGCGCTCGCCGGGCTCGGCCAACATGCCCGCCATCCTGCCGGACGATCTCGTCCACGACGTCGAGGCGGCCGGCTTCACCATCGCCGGCTACGACTTCAGCCCCGAGGACTGGCGCAACGGACCGCCGCAGGAAAGCTTCAGGCGGCTCTTCGCCGGGCTGAAGGATCGCGGCGTGATCGTCTTCCACGACGGGCAGTCGAACACCCCGGCCCTGCTGGCGATGGTCCTCGACGAATTGCAGAAGCGCGGCGCGAGGATCGCGCGGCTTCGGCAGTAGCGGCGCGGAACTCCTGCCTGGAACGGTTCGATGCGACCAAGCTCGGATTTCCGCCGGATCGCGCCCGCCGCGACGCCCCCGCGACGCCCATCCGCACCGGCCGGCGGTCGGCGACGCCTCGCCCTTGCCCTACTCGCCTTCGCCGCCATGAACGAGGCGAAGGCCGAAGCGCCGCCGCTCCATATCGTCGCCTTCGGCACGTCGCTGACGGCGCGCGGCGGCTGGCAGCCGGATTTGCGGCAGGCGCTGGCCGCCTGTCTTGGCCGCGACGTCGCGATCACCACCGTGGCGCGGAGCGGCTCGACCTCCGCCTGGGCGCTGGCCAATGTCGAGACCGTCGTCGCGGCGAGGCCCGACATCGTGCTCGTTGAATTCTCGGTGAACGATGCCGCGCTCGATCGCCTGACGACGCCCGGACGCAGCCGCGCGGCGATGGCGGCGGTGCTCGGCCGGCTGCGGGAGGGCCTGCCGGACGCCCGCGTCTTCTCCATGGCCATGAACCCGATCCACGGCCTGCGCGGCCTCATGCGGCCCTTTCTCGATTCCTATGTGGAGGCGCACCGGCGGATCGCGGCCGGCCTCGGGCAGGGCTTCATCGACTTCCGGCCGTTCTGGGCGGAGTTCAGCGACGCGGCCCTTGCCCGCATGATCCCGGACGGCGCGCATCCGCAGCCGGAGGCAGCGAGCGCCATCATGGTGCCGCGTCTGGTCGAGGTCCTGTCCGAGGGGCGTTGTCCGGCCGGCCGGGAGCACCAGGGCGCCCCCGGCCGGGTCGATCAGTAGTTCCAGGCGACGCGCGGATCGGCGATGGCCCGCAGGAACGGCCGCGACAGTTTCATCCGGAACGGCGCAGCGCTCTTCGCCCAATAGAGCTGCAGCGTCCAGCGCAGGCGGTCGAAGGTCTCGCCGGGCGGGATCTGCATCGGCTTGGTCACGATCCACCAGCCGCGCCCGGCCGGCACCGGCTTGTCGAACTCGGACGAATAGCCGTTCATCGCGAAGGTCTGCGCCTTCGTCGCCGAGCCCTGCGCGATCTGAACGTTCAGCCGCGCCATCGACAGCGCCTCGACCTCGTTCAGTTCGAGGAGGAGGCCCGCCCTCACCCAGGAGCCGGCATTGGGCAGGCCGCTCGTCGCCGAGGGCAGCGTGATGCCGAGGTCGCCATAGCTCGTGCCGCCGAGATTGGCGGGGGTGATGTCCAGGACCTGCGCTTCGAGATCGTCGGCGACGATCGCCTTCGAGCAGAGGATCGCGCTCGCGTTGCGCGAGGCCGTGACCGTCACGCCCGCCGCGACGTCGCCGCTGACGATCGCGCCCGTCTTCGTGCCGGTCGCGCCCTGAAGCTTCGCCTGACCGGCCGGCAGGAGATTGGCGACGGTCGGATCGGGATTGAAGACCGTCCCGGGCGCCACCGCCGCCTGCAACAAGGGCAGCAGCCGATCGCGCCCGACGAGAACCGCGCCGCGCTGGTTGAGATGAACGAGATCGCCGAAATAAAGCGTCGTGTCGAGCGTGCCGCCGGGCGCGAGCAGGCTCTCGGCATCGAGGATGCCGGCGACGCCGTTCCGCCCCGCCTGCGCTCGGATCCAGGCATTCAGCTGCGCCAGCGCCTGATAGCGCGCGTCGCCCGCCGGCCAGTCGCCGCGCGGATGGAGCGTCGTCAGGATCACCGGCACGCCCTCGTTGCGGCAGAGGACCAGGGCGCGGTTGAGCTGGGCGATGCAGAAATCGGCGCCGGCCGGCACGCCATTGCCGCCGTCGCCGCTGTTGAGCGAGTTGGTGCCGCCCTCGAGGATCAGAAGATCCGGCCGGCGCGCCAGGACCGCCGGCAGGCGGCCGAGAATGCCCGCCCCCTGCAGATCGGTCAGATGGTCGCCGAAGATGCCCTGATTGGCGCCGGCGATGCCACGCCCGCCCGGCTCGCCCGCATCCCACCAGCTGTCGAAGTCGAAACGCGGATCGATGGCGAGCGCCTGCTCGATGAAGCCGTAGGCGAAGGTGGAGACGGCTTTGTTCGCCGCGATCCCGGCGACGTCGTTGACGCCGCCATAGTTGTTGTAGCCGATCTGGCTGTCGCCGATGGCGGCGATCCGGGCGGCGGCCGGGCGCGGCAGCGCGGCGAGCGGCCGGCGGACGTTCAGGCGCAGAAGCGCGGCATTCGCCCGCTCGCCGTTCGTCGCGGCGACGAGCAGCTTGGGCGACGGGGCGGCGTCGTGGCTGAGCTTGGCCGAGCCGGTGACGATCCTGCCGCCCGACAGGGCGAACATGCCGCCCGCATCGTCGGCGAGGCGGAAGCTCCAGCCGCTGCCGGGCGGCGGCAGAAGCGTGCCGATCGCCGTGCCCGGCGCCGCCGTCTCGTCCACGTCGGCGGCGGACAGGCCGATCGCGCCGCCCTTGGGGCGGCCATAGCCGGAAAAGGACGTCTTCATCCGAAGAAGCTCACCGAACCGGTGCAGGCCGAGCCCGCGAGAAGGCAGAGATGCGTCGTCGCGCCGGAGAAGCCCGGCAGGCCGGCGATGCGGCGGGCGGTGGGGTTGAGCTCGCTGCCCGCGCCGCCGGAACCGGTGACGCTCGGCAGGCTGAAGCTGGTGGTGGCGTCGCCGAGCTTCACCCGCACGTCGCCGTCGAAGCTGAAGAGCGCGTAGCGCGCGCCGGCCGGAACGGCGAGCCGCGTCAGCACGCCCGCCGCGAGGACCACGTCCTCGACATAGGCCGGAAAGGGCGGCGCGAATTGCGTGCGTCCGTTGTTGTCGGGATAGGTCTCGAAGAAGTACTGCATGCGGGTCCCCTTTTGCTGCGCGACGGCAGAGTAGAAGCCGGGGGAAAGGCGGGGATAAGTTTTCCGCGACCTCGCCGGAGCCGCGATCCTCTCGCTACGTCAACTTTCGGGAGGCGGCGTTTCTCCGGCTTCACTTTTTCGCAAATGCGAAATGAACGTCGCGAAGGCTGGCATTTCCGCCCGCTTAGCGGTTATGAAGAGGCAGGCAGGGCTTTGCGGACGACACCACTTGCGATTGCAAGCGCGACCATGCAACGCTCCCCCGAAGAAGCCGGACGAAGGACGAGCATGCGGGCCGACGTGGTGGATCTCAATCAGCGCTGGCGAATCGTCCTGCTCACCTGCCGCGATCCGAAGACCGACTTTCGTCGCGTCCTCGCCGAAGAGTTGCAGTCTCTCGGCCATGACGTGTCCTATGTCTTCCTTAAGCGCCGGCCGACCGTGGTCGAGATGTCCGCGCCTGATAAGGCGCGGAGCTTCTCGCTGCCGGGGTTCCTCCGCCATGCGCGCCGGACCTATCGCGGCGCCGATCCGCTCCTCTTCATCAATTCAACGAATCTGGTCTTTCCGGGCCTCAGCCGCGTGCTGCGGGCGTTGTGCGGCGGGCTCTGGTGCTTCGACATGCATGACGATCTCCTCTACGAGGCGACCGGCTGGCGCCGCCGGCGGGCCGAGATCGCCCAGCGGACGCTTCTCGGCGGGGCCGACTTCATTGTGCACGGGCCGCCGACGCTGAAGGAACTGTTCCCCACGTCGCATCACGTCTCGAACGCCTCGTCGCTCGGGCCGATCGAGCGCCCGGCGCCGGACTGGAGCCGCGTCCTCATCCTGGCGAGCCTCGACGGGCGGTTCGACTTCGACTTCGTGCGGGACGTGGCGAAGGCCAATCCGCATCTCGGCTTCGACATCTTCGGCCATGTGTCGAAGAACAATCCGGTGGTGACGGCGGGTCTGGAGGCGCTGACGGCGGCCGCGCCGAACGTCTCCTATCGCGGCGCCTATGTGAACGAGGACCTGCCGGCGATTCTCGGCGCCTATCCGGCGACGCTCGCCCCCTATCGCACCAACAACCGCCTCACCTATTTCATCGACCCGCTGCGCTTCTATCATTGCCTGAATTCCGGCATGGAGGTGATCTCCACCGACATCCCGAAGGCCCGCGACTTCGGCGGCAGCGTGCATGTCGTGACATCGCCGGCCGAGGTCGGCCCCCTGATCGACCGCCTTCGCCAGGACCCGGCGACGCGGCGCAACCCCGGCTCGACGGCGGCAGAGCACAATTGGCGCAACCGTGCCGAGCAGATCATGCGCATCGCCGCCGAGGAACGGCAGCGGCGGGGGCGGCGCTGATGACGCGCCGGTCCGACCGTCCGATCCGTCTCGCCGTCTATCTGCCGGATCTCAGCGGCGGCGGCGCGGAGCGGCTGCATGTGCGGCTCGCGCCCTATCTCCTCGACCAGGGCTTCGAGGTGACGCTGCTGCTCGACCGCGCCAGGGGCGAACTGATGGAGGCCGTGCCGGCCGGCTGCCGGATCGTGGCGCTCGGCGCCGACCGCCAGATCAAGGCCCTGCCGAAGCTCGTATCCTTCCTGAAGCGCGGGCGCCCCGACGTGCTGCTCGCCAATATGGAGCACATGAACGTCATGGCGGTGCTGGCGCGCCGCCTCGCCAAAGTGCCGACACGCATCGTCGCGACGCAGCACAACGCCTTTTCCGAGCAGGTCAAGCGGCCCTCCTGGCAATGGCGCGCGCTGCCTCGGGTCTATCGCCTCGCCATGCCGCATGTCGCCGGCCTCGTCGCGGTCTCGGCCGGCGTGGCGGACGACCTGACGGCGGCGACCGGCCTCGACCGGAACCGCATGACGGTGATCCACAACGGCGTCGTGACGGAGGACTTCGCCGAGCGGGCGGGCGCCCGTCCGGAGCACCCCTGGTTCGCCGAGGCGCGCCCGGTGGTGCTCGGCGTCGGCCGGCTGGTGGCCCAGAAGGATTTCGCGACGCTCGTCGCCGCCTTCGCGAAGGTGGCGGCGGCGACGGACGCGCGCCTCGTGATCCATGGCGAGGGACCGCTGCGCGGCGCGCTGGAGGCGCAGATCGCCGCGCTCGGCCTCGGCGAGCGGGTCGCCCTGCCGGGCTTCACGGCCAACCCTCTCGCCGCTCTTGCCCATGCGCGGCTCTTCGCCCTCTCCTCGCGCTTCGAGGGGTTCGGCAACGTGGTGGCGGAAGCGCTGGCCTGCGGCACGCCCGTCGTCAGCACCGATTGCCCGCACGGCCCCGCCGAGATCCTGGAAGCCGGCCGCCATGGCCGCCTCGTTCCCGTGGGCGATGCCGAGGCCCTCGGCGCCGCTCTCTCGGAGGCGCTGCGGGAGCCGCGCGATCCCGCGCCGCTCCGGGCCCGGGGCAACGCTTTCACGGTCGCCCATTGCGCAGCGCAATATGCCGATCTGTTCAGAACGGTCCTCGAAGCGTCGGAAAGGAAGGCGGGGCGCGATGGCTGAAGCACGAAAGCTGAAATTCGGCGTCCTCGAGATCGGCCGCGGCGTCGCCGCCAGTCTCGTCGTCCTGCATCACGCCGGCAATATCGTGGCGCAGCCGCGCTTCTTCGATGCCGTGCCCTTCGGCGGCCATCTCGAGAACTTCAATGTCGGCATCGACTTCTTCTTCGTTCTCAGCGGCTTCATCATCGCCTGGGTGCATTGGCCCGATATCGGCGCGCGCGCCCGGCTGGGGCGCTACGCGCTGAAGCGCTTCCTGCGCATCTATCCGCCCTATTGGGGCGTCGTGCTGCCGTTGATCCTTCTCTATGCCCTCTTCCCGAAGGCCGGCATCCCGAGCCAGCACGATCCGCTGAACGTCGTCACCTCCATTCTCCTCCTGCCCAACACGGTGCAGCCGGTGCTGGGCGTCGCCTGGACGCTGACGCACGAGATCTTCTTCTATGCCGTCTTCGGCGCGGTGATCGTGTTCGGGCGTCCGGCCCTCTGGCTGCTGCCGATCTGGGGGCTGGCCATCCTCGCCGCTTCCGGCGCGGGCGAACTGCCCTTTCCGCTCTCCTTCGTGCTCAGCCCGTTCAATCTCGAATTCATCATGGGCGTCGGCGCGGCGCTCCTGCTGCGCCGCCGGGCGATGCCGGCGCCCTGGCTCCTGGCGGTCGGCGGGGCCGGAGCCTTCCTGGCGCTGACCCTCTTCGCGGTCCATATCCAAGAAAATCCGCTCCTCGCGCGGCTCGCCTTCGGCGGCGCGGCGGTGGCCTTCGTCTTCGGCACCGTCGAGATCGAGCGGCGCCATCCGCTCCGCCTCGCTCCCGGCCTCGCTCTCTTCGGCGCGGCCTCCTACGCGATCTATCTGGTTCACCCGGTCGCCCTGTCCTTCCTGGTGCAGATCGCCTCGCACACCCTCCGGCTGACGGCGGTTCCGCTGGAAGTCGTCGTGATCGCGCTCGCCGCTCTCGCCGGCGGCGCCGGTCTCGCCTATCATCGGCTGGTCGAGCTGCCGCTCGCCCGTCTCGCGGCACGCATCGTCGAGGCGACGCGGGCCCGCTGCGCCAAGGCGTGCCTGGTGACGAAGCGGCTCGCGGACCGGTCGTGAACAGCGCGGCCATGGCAGGACGTTCGGAGGAGGCTTCGATGACCCATCGCCGTTTCGGAGGACTCGGTCGCGCGCTTCTCGCGATCGCCCTCCTCGGTGCGACCGCGTCGGACGCCTCGGCGGCGGCGACGCGCACGGTTTCGGTGAAGAACAACACGTCCAATCCGATCTACAAGCTCTATATCTGGCCGACCGAACTCGTGCCGCGCACCTACAGCTCGATCCTCACCCCGCTGAAGCCGAACGACCAGATCGATCTGAAGGTCGACGACATCTACAACAGCTGCATCTTCACCTTCCGCGCCGTCTTCACGCAGCCGCCCAAGCGCAAGCGGCCGACGGCCGTGCCGGTGAAGAAATATGTCGAGAAATCGGCCTATAAGGACCGCGTCGATCTCTGCGGCAAGAAGCCGCCGCTCGTTCATTTCGACTGAGGCCGGCGCGACGCGGCCGGATCGACCGGGTTCGGGATGACACGCTTCCTTCCGCCTTTCGCCGTTCTCGCCGCCGGCCCGACCATCGGCGTCCTCGCAGCCGAGGCCGAGGCCGGCGCGCTCGCCCTCGACCTCGCGCCGCTCGCGCCCGGCGAGACGCGCGAACTGATCGGCGGAAACGGCGCCCTCGCGCTCGATGCGGCCGGCCGGCTGGTGCGCGGCTCCGCGCCGTGCTGCGGCGAGACGGTGCAGGCGCTCATCCGCCAGCGGCACGGCGCGGCGCGGGTCGAGACCGCCGTCGCCGTGTCCTTCGCGCCCTCCCGCCGCCTCTGGCGCGGCCATGGCCAAGGCATGCGCCTCGTCGAAGGCTTCGTCGACGGCGCGCTTCGCTCGGGCACGTCGCGCAGCTGCCATTTCAGCAACCATGCCTTCCGGCGCCTCCGCGTCGTCCTGCCGGTCTTCTCGTCCGAGGGACGGCCGATCGTGGATCGGCTGTTCGACGGCCCGCGATCGGACCTCGCTTTCCAGGTCGGCATCGAATTCCCCTTCCGCGACGCGTTCGACGGCATCGCCCCGCGCATTCCGGTGACCTTCGAGGGACGGAACTTCGCGCTCTACAAGCGGGAGGGCTGGGACGAGGCGGTCGGCCACATCCTTTCCGATCCGATCGATCTCGGCCTCCTGGTTCCCCCGCGCGCGAAGCTCGGCCTCTGGACCACGGTGGAACGGCTCGGCGAAGCGGCGGAGAAGACGCTTCCCTATTCCTGGACCGGCAGCAGCTTCGTCCAGCGCCATGGCGGCGTCGAATATGCTGCGACGAGCCGCATCGCCGCGCTTGGCGGCGAAAGCGACGCCGCCCTGGCCAATTCCTCCATCAAAGGCTTCGGCGAGCGGCAGACGGGCGCCATCCCGTTCTTCACCCCGGCCATGCTCCTGATCGAGGGGGAGGATAGCCGCGAATGCGTGGTGATCCATGGCGACAGCATCGCCAAGGGGGTCGGCTCCGGCGGCCCGGGCAGCGACGCGTTCGGCGACACGCAAGGCGATGCGGAAGGCAATTTCGGCCTGCTCGACGCCGGCCTCTATCACGACGCCCGAGTCGACTTCGTCAATCTCGGGCGCGGCTCGGACGGCAACAAATATCTCTTCGATCCGATCGCCTCGCGCTATCGCCGCGCCCTTCGCCAGCTCGCCGCGCCGACGCTGACGGTGAACATGAACGGCCATAACGACATCAGCCAGCCGATGCCGGTCGAAGGCTGGGCCGGAGGCAGGACCTATCGCGCCGGCGATGCGATGCGCCTCGGCGGGCGGGTCTATGCCTGCGTCGCGGGCGGCGTCTCGGGGCGGGACAGGCCGGCGGAGACGGAGATCCCGCCGCTCGACGGGGATGTCCGCTGGCAGTTCGTCGGCGACGGCCGCAAGGGCGACGACTACAGCGCGCTCCTCTGCCTTTCGCGGATGGCGGCCTTCAACGCGCTGCTGAAGGCGGACCTGCCGGCGGGTCGGCTTCTCGGCTTCTGCATCACGCCGGATTCCGACAGCGCCGCGAAGGACTGGAGCGGACCGGCGCAGACGCCGCGCAACGGTTGGGGCGGCGCCGATTCCCGCCGCGGCATCGTCAACGGCCATATCCGCCGCCGGCATCCGCTGCTCGGATTGGACGGTGTCATCGACGTCAACACGGTGCTGGAAGCCGGCTATCCGCAGGAGACGTCCTGCTGGTCCTTCGCGGCCGGGCGCGTCACGGTCGACGGCACGCATCTCAACGCGCGCGGCAACGACCTGGCACGCGGACCGGTGGCGACGGCCGTCCGCGCCGCGCTCGGCGCCCCGCGCTGAGGGGAATGTCCCCGCCCGGCCGCGCGTCGACGCCGCTCCCTTCCACCACCGTCCCGTCGTCGCAATCCCCGGAGAGGGCGCGACCAGCCGGCAGCACCGCCCTCGCCCTCACCACATCGCCGCGTCGCCCGATCGAGCCTTCCGAAAGGCGCTTTCGACGCGGGCCGGCAACCGGGCCCGCAAATGACGACGGGCGCGGAGCTCTTCGCTCGTCGCGCCCGTTATTGAACAATCGTCCGACCTCGACGGCCGGCGCCGATCCGGATCGTCGGATCAGCAGCTGCCTTCGCGCTTCAGCACC
The DNA here is from genome assembly GCF_014642635.1 of Aureimonas endophytica. GTDB lineage: Bacteria > Pseudomonadota > Alphaproteobacteria > Rhizobiales > Rhizobiaceae > Plantimonas > Plantimonas endophytica. Next base: position 778,800 of record NZ_BMIQ01000002.1, on the reverse strand, counting down.
ACCACGGCGGTGCGGGCCAGGATCTTCACGTCGTTCCGCATGCGCCAGGTCTGGACATAGGTGGAATCGAGTTCGACGCGCTGCGCATAGGAGGTGTCGCTGCGGCCGCTGACCTGCCAGAGACCGGTGAGACCCGGGCGGCTGGCGGTGTAGAAATTGATGCGGTCGGCATAGCGCTCGACCTCTTCCTGGACGATCGGACGCGGACCGACGAGGCTCATCTCGCCGCGGATCACGTTGAGAAGCTGCGGCAGCTCGTCGAGGCTGGACACGCGCAGCAGACGACCGATGCCGGTGATGCGCGGATCGTCCTTCAGCTTGTGGGTCAGTTCCCACTCGGCGCGGGCCGCGGGCGACGCCGCCAGATGCTTCTCCAGCGCCTCGGCGGAATTCACCACCATCGAACGGAACTTGAGGCACTTGAAGCGCCGGCCGTCATAGCCGATGCGCGTGTGGCCGAAGAAGATCGGGCCGGGATCGCTGATCCAGACCGCCAGCGCGATCACGATCAGGATGGGCGCGAAGAACACGAGCAGAAGGCTGGCGAGAACCACATCGAAGACGCGCTTCGCAGCGCCACCGACCGGAGCCGAACTGCTTTCGCTCACCGAGGGTGAACTTACATAGGCTTCAGTCGCCGACATTCCTGCCTCACTCATTAACCCGACCTTAAGCACGTCATCGAATATCGCCGTCCACGTTTTTGTGCAACCGCGAAATAGGGTTAAAGCCTGTTCAAAAAGGTAAATCGGATGTCATGGTTATTGATACAGGATGATTAAAATTCTGGGAACAAAATTCGCTGAACCGCAAGTGGAATGGCCGAATACGCGAAGGCATTGTGAAATGTGATGACGTTCCAGAGGTTTAGCCAGCAGCTCGCGAAGCAGGCTTCCGCTCGATCCTGCGGAAAGGCACTCGCAGCGGGCATTACGCGATACCCGGCAAGAGAATTCGTGCCCCAGGGGCATGCATCTTTTGCATGGGAGCATCGCGAAATGCGCAGAGCTTTCGAATTCCCTTTCCTCCGCTCCGGTAGCTATACAACTATCGTCTGAGCAGAACGTGGTAATGCGCGGAGCGAATTGTTTTGCGTTGCGAAGGACATCCGACATTTCGTATGATGCAGTGCGGGGTGATTGTCGCTTGACCGGAACTCGTACGCTCGCCGATATGAATCCGCACGAGCCGGCGGTGGTGCCGGTCTCATTCCCGGTCACTGTCTGTTCTGCGTGGATTTGCAAGCATAAGGTAGTCTTGTGAAGGGTGCGATCGTCTTTGGCGGTGCGGGTTTCATCGGAACCCATCTCTTGCGGACCCTGGCGGAGTCCGGAGCCCCGCTCCGCCTCGTCAGTGTCGATATCGTGGCGCCGGGCGTCAGCGTTCCCGGGGTCGAATATGTGATCCACGACATCCGGACACCGATCCCGGACCGTTTCGCCGCCGGCATCGACCGGATCTACGATCTCGCGGCGGTGCATCGGACGCCCGGCCACAAGCCGCACGAATATTACGAGACGAATGTCGCCGGCGCCGTGAACGCCTGCGCCTTCGCGCGGCGCAACGACCTCTCGGAGATGCTGTTCACCAGCTCGATCGCCGTCTACGGCCCGGGCGAGGATCGCAAGCTCGAGACCACGACGCCGGTGCCGACCTCCGACTACGGCCGCTCGAAGCTTCTGGCCGAGCATGTGCGCCGCGAGTGGCAGGAGGCCGACGGGGCGCGCAAGCTGGCCATCGTGCGGCCGGCGGTCATCTTCGGGGCGGGCGAGCGCGGCAATTTCACCCGCCTCGCCGGGGCGCTGAAGCGCGGCATGTTCCTGTATCCGGGCCGGCGCGACACGGTGAAGAGCTGCGGCTATGTCGGCGAACTGGTGCGCTCGATGGACTTCGTCATGACGATGCCGGAGCGCTCGATCCTCTATAATTTCTGCTATGCCCGCGACTATACGATCGAGGACATCTGCAACACCTTCGGCGAGGTCGCCGGCCTGCCCGCTCCGCGCGGCGTCATGCCTCACCCGCTGATGAACACGGCCGCCGTGCCCTTCGAGATCGTGTCCAAGCTCGGGCTGCGCAACGGCATCGATCGCGAGCGCATCGCCAAGCTCGTCACCTCGACCAATGTCGAGCCGGGCTTCCTGAACGCGGCGGGCTATCGCTACGAGACGGATCTGGCGGAAGCCATCCGCCGCTGGCGCGCGGAAAGCCCCGCCCTGGTGTGACGGGCGGGCGCGGCGGCGCCCCGGCCATCGGCCGCGCCGCCCTTCGGCATCGTTCGAAGCTGCCAGCTCCATCGCGCCGGTCTCGACCGACCTCTCCGGCCATGCGAAGATGCGGCGAAGCCGGCCCCGCCGGCGCGTGGCCGGCTTGCGCGCTCGCCGCGCGCGGTGATTCGGCACCTGTCCGCGCGTCACGAGTTTGACAATTTATTCAAGCATCTGCCGCTAGCTTACGGCTCGTGGCACCCCCTGCCGGCTGCGAAGCCGAGAGGGGACGGCGTCATCCGTTGGGGTCAGTTGGAGCAGACATTCGTGATGAATCCGCCGCGCATGTCGGCCGCGCCCGACGGCAAGAGCGAACTCGGCCAGGCGCTCGCCACCTGCCGCTCGGCCTTTATCGGAGTCGGTCTGCTCAGCGCCATGCTGAACGTGCTCTATCTCACCGGCTCGTTCTTCATGCTGGAAGTCTATGACCGCGTGCTGCCGAGCCGCAGCGTGCCGACGCTGATCGGCCTCGCGATCCTCGCGCTTGCCCTCTATCTCTTCCAGGGCGCGGTGGACACGCTGCGCGGCCGCATCCTCACCCGGATCGGCGGCGCCATCGACGAGGCGCTCGGCGCCCGCGCCTTCCAGGCGGTGACGCGGCTGCCGCTTCTCGCCGGCAATGTCGACAGCATCCAGCCCTCGCGCGATCTCGATACGGTGCGCGGCTTCCTGTCCAGTCTCGGCCCGACGGCGCTGTTCGATCTCGTCTGGATGCCGCTCTATCTCGGGATCTGCTTCGCCTTCCACCCGGCGATCGGCTGGACGGCGATCGCCGGCGGCGTCATCCTCGTCGTGCTGACGCTGCTCACCGAACGGCTGACGCGCAAGTCGGTGAAGGAGGCCTCCCTCCTCGCCTCCCAGCGCAACGGCCTCGCCGAAGCCTATCGCCGCAATGCCGAGGTGCTGCGCGCCATGGGCATGGAAGGCCGGATGGGCCGCGCTTGGGGCGAGGTGAACCAAGCCTACAAATCGGCCCAGCAGCGCGCCGCCGACGTGACGGGCGCGCTCGGCTCGGCCTCGAAGATGCTGCGCATGGTGCTGCAGTCCGGCGTCCTCGCCGTCGGCGCCTATCTCGTCATCAACCAGGAGGCGACGGCCGGCATCATCATCGCCAGCTCCATCCTCACCTCCCGTGCGCTGGCGCCGATCGAGCTCGCGATCGCGCAGTGGAAGGGCTTCATCTCCGCCCGGCAGAGCTGGGCGCGGCTCGATCAGGTCCTGCGCAGCCTGCCCGCCGAAGGCGCGGTTCTGGACCTGCCGGCGCCCGAGAAGATGCTGACGGTGGAGAATGTCGCCATCGCCGCGCCGAGCGGGCGCAATCTCATCGTGCAGGACGCCTCGCTGCGGCTGCTCGCGGGCCAGGGCCTCGGCGTCATCGGTCCGAGCGCGTCGGGCAAATCCTCGCTCATCCGCGCCATGGTCGGCGCCTGGGTGCCGGTGCGCGGCGCGGTCCGTCTCGACGGCGCGACGCTGCAGCAATGGACGTCCGACCGCCTCGGCCGCCATATCGGCTACCTGCCGCAGGACGTGCAGCTCTTTTCCGGCTCCATCGCCCAGAACATCGCCCGCTTCGACCCGGAGGCGACGGCCGAGAAGATCATCGCGGCGGCGAAGGTCGCCGGCGTGCACGAGATCATCGTGCGCCTGCCCGGCGGCTACGAGGCCAATGTCGGCGACGCGGGCCAAGCGCTGTCCGCCGGCCAGCGCCAGCGCGTCGGCCTCGCCCGCGCGCTCTATGGCGATCCCTTCCTCGTCGTGCTCGACGAGCCGAATTCCAATCTCGACGCCGAGGGCGAGGACGCGCTGACCAAGGCGATCTTCGCGGTGCGCGAGCGCGGCGGCATCGCCGTCGTCGTGGCGCATCGCCCGAGCGCCCTCATCGCCGTCGATCTCGTGCTGATGATGCAGGATGGCCGCGTCCAGGCCTTCGGCTCGAAGGACGAGGTGCTGGGCCGCGTGCTGCTGCGGCCCGTGCCGACCAATGACAGCGTGGCGGCGGGCCAGCCGCCGAAGCTCGCCCCGACCGTCGCCGGAGCCGCCTGATGCCCCCTGTCCCGCTCGCCTCCGCCGCCGTCTCGCCGTCGCTGCGCTCGATCCGCCGGCACCTGACGGTCGGCGTCTCGCTCTGCCTCCTCCTCGCCGGCGGCCTCAGCACCTGGGCGGCGACCGCGAAGCTGTCCGGCGCCGTGATCGCCCATGGCACGCTCGTCGTCGCCTCCAGCCTCAAGAAGGTCCAGCATCCGACCGGCGGCGTCGTCGGCGAGCTTCTGGTTCGGGAAGGCGACCGGGTGAATGCCGGCGACGTGCTGGTGCGGCTCGACGCGACGCAGGCCAAGGCCAATCTGCAGATCGTCCTGAAGCAGATCGACGAATTGCTCGCCCGGCAGGCCCGCGAACAGGCCGAACAGACCGACGCGACGACCGTGACCTATCCGGCGGATCTCCTCGGGCGCCGGAGCGATCCGGAAGTCGCCCGCATCATGGAAGGCGAGGACAAGCTCTTCGGCATCCGGCGCGAGGCGCGCGAGGGACAGAAGGCGCAGCTGCGCGAGAAGATCGCCGAATTCCGCCAGGAGGTGAACGGCCTCGGGGAGCAGATCGCCGCCAAGGATCAGCAGCTCCAGTTCATCGACAAGGAGCTCGCGGGCGTCAACGACCTCCTCACGAAGAAGCTGGTCCAGTTCACCCGGCTCGCGGCGCTGGAGCGCGACAAGGCGGCGCTGCGCGGCGAGCGCGGCCAATATGTCGCCAGCATCGCCGGCGCCCACGGCCGCATCGCCGAGGCCGAACTCCAGATCATCCAGGTCGATCACGACATGCGCTCGGAGGTCTCGAAGGACCTCGCCGACATTCGCGGCAAGCTCGCCGAACTCGGCGAGCGGCGCACGGCGGCCGAGGACCAGCTCGCGAGGATCGACATCCGCGCGCCCCAGGACGGCATCGTGCATCAGCTCGACGTGCATACGGTCGGCGGCGTCATCCGGCCCGGCGACACGATCATGGAGATCGTGCCGCTCGGCGACGAACTCGTGGTGGAGGCGCGCATCTCGCCGCAGGACATCAACGACGTCCATGTCGGCCAGGCGGCGGGGCTGCGCTTCTCGGGCGTCAATTCGCGGACGACGCCGGAACTCGACGGCGACGTCCATCAGGTGTCCGCCGACATCTCGCAGGAGCAGCGCACCGGCGCCTCCTACTACATGGTGCGGATCGTCATTCCGAAGTCGCAGTTCGACCGGATGGAGGGCGTGCGCCCCGTGCCGGGCATGCCGGTGGAAGCCTTCGTGAAGACGCAGGACCGCACCGCCCTCGCCTATCTCATCCAGCCGCTCAGCGATCAGATCGCCCGCGCCTTCCGCGAGAAATAGGCCCTCGCCCCCTGCCGGCCGGATCGTGGAAGGATCCGGCGACCTAGACCGCCCTCCGTCACGCCGAGAAACGGCGCGGGCGACCGGCCATTGCCGCCGGGTCCGCGGAAACGGCCGCCTCTCGCACCGACCGCTCCCATCCATCGAGCCTGCCGCGGCCTCGCCGCCGGCGAAGGGTCGTCGCCGCCCGAAACATTCCCTCACTGGGTCGGAGCGCGGCGTGTAACGACGGAGTTCCGTCGTCGGATGCCGTCCGCAGCATGTAGATCGAAGCCTCGGCGCCTCTGAATCGGTGAGCCTTTCGCGCCTGACGACTACATCTTTTACGAGTGTAAGTCTCGGCAAAGCAATCCTGAGGCGATACGATTGCACAGTCTGTGGACAAAATGCCGCAGGCTGCCGCGTTCCTCCAGTCGGAAAAATATTTACCTGCTCCGGCAGGTTGCATTACCCATAGGAATCTTGGAACCGTTCAAGCAAAAGAACGGACTTCGATTCCATCAGGGAGCAGATCTTGGAGGGGGGCATAGAAGAGCCTGCGGGAAGCGACGGGCTCGTATCGATCTGCATACCGACATTCGAACGGCCGCAACTTATCCGAGAAACCATCGCGAGCTGCCTCGCACAGACCCATCGGCCGATCGAAATCCTGATCGGCGACGATTCGCGCACCTCGGAAACCGAGGATCTCGTGCGCTCACTTCCCCTGCCCGAAGGGATCGTGATCCGGCACGAGCGCAATCGCGAGCGGCTGGGACAGTCCGGCAACGTGAACCGTCTGTTCCACCGTGCGGCGGGCCGCTATCTCCTGTTGATCCACGACGACGATCTGATGTGTCCCGGCGGGCTCGATCTCCTTCTCGCGGCGCTTGCGACTTATCCCTCGGCGCGCTGCGTCTACGGCCTGCAATATGTCATCGCGCCGGGCGGCACGGTGCTTCTGGAACGGTCGGCGGCGTGGAACGCACGCGACCGGCGCGTGCCGGACCATGCCGGTCCGCAGCCCTCGCCGCTGCGCGCCGCGCTCTGGCAGCATGTGCCGAACGACGGCTATCTGATCGACAGCCGCCTCGCCCGCGAGATCGGCTACAAGCACGAGCGCGAGGTCGGCCATGCCGTCGATGCCGACTTCATCATCGAGGCCGCCAAGGGGCTGGCCCCCGGCGACTTCGTGTTCGTCGACGCCTTCATCTGCAAGTATCGCCTGACGCCCGGCTCGATCGCGCGCTCGCCCACGATCAATCGCCGACAGGACATGTTCTTCATGTCCTTGTCTCGGGACGAGACGCTGCGCCGGGAAGACGAGGCGCGCAACGGGCTGCTCCGCCGCATCGCGACCGGCGCGGCGCTCGACGCCGCGATGGCCGGCCGGCGCCGGGATGCGCTGCGGATCCTGTTCTCCCGCCACTACGATCGGCCTCGCTTCAGCCGCTGGACCTTGTATCGCCTGGTCTGCATTCTCTCGCCTCGGCTCGGATTGCGGCTCAAGAGCCTGATCGGCGGGGCGTGAGACGCCCCGCGTCGCGGTCTTAACCGGATGGAAACCATGCGGCCCGATGATCGGGTCTCGCATCGGATCGGGCTCGTTGGGCGTTCGATCCGCAAGGCGCGCCGCGCGGCGCCGTTTCCAGCTTGGCGCGAGACCGGTTATCTCTCATGGCGTGAGCCGCTTCAGGGCGCCAATCTCTCACCGAGTTGCATCCTTGATCGACATCCTCCGCCCCCTTCGCCGCCAGACTCCGACCGGGCCGCCCCGGCCGAGGATCGATCTCGGCACCTTCGAGGGCGTGCTCTACGCCATCGGCGATATCCATGGATGTTTCGACGAGTTCCGGCGGCTGGAAGAGCTGATCCTGGCGGACGGCCGACGCTATGACGGCCGCAAGATCGTGATTCTTCTCGGCGACTATATCGATCGCGGCCCGCGCTCGGCCGAGGTGATCGCCCATCTTCTCCAGCCCCTCGACGGAGATTTCGACCGGCTATGCCTGTGCGGGAATCACGAGGAGATGATGCTGAACTACCTGGACGATCCGGCGGAACACAGCCATTGGCCGGATGTCGGCGGGCGGGCGACGCTGGTCTCCTACGGAATCGACCTCGACCATATGCATCGGCTGGCGCGCCGGGACCGGAACGCCTTGCGGCGCCATTTGGCGGAAAGCATCCCGGAAGAGCACCAGCACTTTCTCCGCTCGCTTCCGGCCCTTGTACATAGCGGGACCACCGTTTTCGTCCATGCCGGTCTTCGCCCCTCGGTGCCGCTGGAAGCCCAGACCGATCGCGATCTTCTCTGGATCCGCGAGCCCTTCCTGTCGCGCGGCCCGCAATTGCCGCTCAACGTCGTGCACGGCCATAGTCCGACCGACGCGGTGATCCTGCAGCATGGCCGGATCGGCATCGACACGGGCGTCTTCATCACCGGCCGGCTGACCGCGCTGCGGCTCGCCGGCGGCGCCTTCTCGTTCCTGACCTCGCGCGGCCGGGATTAGCGGCTCTCGCGAAAGCCGGCGGCATCGCCCGGCCGGATCGCCCCCGCCGTTCGGCGATCCCGTCGGGACGCCTCGGCTCGGGCAGCGCATCCGCCGAGGCGCGAAGCCTCGACTTCCCTTGTCCGCCCGGCCATGCCATGAAGGCGGGCCTTCCGGCCGAGCCCTCCCCTCCGCCGGACGACGGCAGGCCGGCGCCGGAACAGGCGGCGCGGCCGGATCGACGACACAGTCCAACCGACGAGGTCGATGTGAAGGTCATGATCTGGTGCGCGGCCCGAGGCGGCATGCGCAGCGTGGTGGAAGCCTATGAGCGCGACGGCTTCATTGCCGATCAGGACGTCCGCCTGATCCATTCCTATGTCGATGGCGGCGTCGTGAAGCGCCAGTGGGTGCTCGTCCAGGCCATCTTCGCCTTCCTTCTCTGCCTGGCGCGGAACCGCGTGGAGCTCGTCCACTGCCATGCGGCCATGCGCGGCAGCTTCTGGCGCAAGAGTCTCTTCGCGGCCATCGCCCGCCGCTTCGGCATCCCGGTCGTGCTGCATCTCCACGGCTCGGAAATGAAGACCTTCTACAATTCGCAGAAGCCCTTCGTTCAGAGGCTGATCCGGGGACGGCTCGAACGGGCGACGCGCGTCGTCGTGCTGTCGAAGAGCTGGGAGGATTTCGTCTCGGCGATCGCGCCCCGCGCGCGGATCACCGTCGTCCCGAACTACGTCACCGTCCCGGCCGAGATTCAGCCGCAGCCGGGCAGCGAGAAGAGCATCCTGTTTCTCGGCCTCGTCGGACAGCGCAAGGGTGCCTTCGATCTCATCGAGGCCTTTCGCGACGTGGCGGCGGCCGAACCGGCGGCGCGTCTGACGATCGGCGGCAATGGCGAGACCGAGAAGGCGGGCGATCTCGTCCGCGACTTCCAGCTCGACGGCGTGATCCGGCTCGCCGGCTGGGTCGACGGCGCCGCCAAGCAGCGTCTCGTGCGCGAGAGCGCCGTCTACGTCCTACCTTCGCATAACGAAGGACTGCCGATGAGCGTGCTGGAGGCCATGGCCGCCGGCCAAGCCGTGGTCACGACGCGCGTCGGGGGGATTCCCGAACTCATCACCTCGGAGGAGCACGGTCTCCTTTTCGACGCGGGCGACAGATCGGCCCTCTCGCAGGCCTTGCGACGGCTGCTGAGCGACGGCGAGCTGCGCGATCGCCTTGCGGCAGCCGGGCGGCGACGGGTCGAGACCGCCTATAGCGACAAGGTCGTGCTGCCGATGCTGGCCCAGCTCTACGCCGAATGCGCGCGATAGGGCATAGCGACGGTCGGCGCCGCGGCGGTTGATCGCCGCGATCGCCGGGCGAAGCGCTCGGCGTCCGACCGCATGGCGGAATGACGTCATCGATGCCGGGAACGATGTTCGGCGGGCGCGCAAGCCGATGCGCCCCGCGTCCCGATCGGCTTTCTTCGGCGGGTCGCGGGGGAAAGGCCGATCGCCGGCTCGCCCGACACCCCTCCCGTGAAAGGCGCGATGGCCCCGGCCCTCAGGGACCGAGCCAGGGGGGCGGCGCTTCGGGAAGCTGAAACAGCTTCGGGTCGCCCTCGTCCTTTTTCGCTTCGTCGAAGACGCCGGCCCGTTTGAACGTATCGTAGCGCTCCGGCGGCAGCGCCGCCACGCGGCGGTCGAAGTCGAAACGCGGCTGCGCCCGGAGCCACCGCAAGCTATCCAACGACTGGTAGGCCGGCGCCTGTGCCAGAAAGCGATCGAGATCGCGATCGGTGATTTCGGCCGTCGCCGCCGCGAGGGCCGGATCGGCGAGTCGCGCGACTTCCAGCCTTGCCAGCAAGGGGCCGTATTCGGCCGGCGACAGTTTTTCCGACAGGCGCATCGTCGCGACGATCACCGGCATCGGCATGACGATCACCCGCTCAATCAGAGCGAGACGCGCCCAGACATTGCCGTCGCTCGGCGAGCAGGCGGCCATGCGGCGCAGGAGGGCTTCCGTGCCGCCGAGCGCGGTCGACCAGCCCTCGAAATCCGCCGCCGGATTGCGATCGTTCATGTCGCGTAGGGCAAGCGTGATGGCGGCCCGCCCCACGGCGTCGGAACAGACCCGATCGAGGGCCGTCCAGGCGGTCGGAATGCGGCGCGCCAGCGTCTCCGCGCTGAAAGGCTCGCCGTGTTCGATCCGGGCGGCGAGACCGCTGAAATGCGCCGCCGCCACCGCCTCCTGCAACTGCCGGCCCGAGGCGAGACATCCGACGATGCCGAGCGCGGCGAGAGCCGCGCCCGTGAGCAGTCTCGTCAGCCAGCGGAGCAGGTCACTTCCCCTGATGGTAGTAGGACGAATAGCGCGACGTGTAATATTCGTCCGAGCCGAAGTCGCGATAGAGCTTCATCTTCTCGGTATCGACCTTGTTGAGGATGACGCCGAGGGTCTTTTCCGCGATCTGCGGATTGGCCGCCAGCGTCGAGCGCACGACCCGGCGGGCGGTCTTGCCCCATTCCACCACGAAGATGAAGGCGTCGATCCGCGGCGCGATCGCCCGCACATCGACGACCGGTCCGAGCGGGGGCAGGTCGAGCACCACATAGTCGAAGGCGTTGCTGGCCTCGTCGAGAAGCGTCGTCATGTTGACCGAAGACAGGAGATCGGCCGTGTGCGGCACTCGATGCTTCACGACCGCCGGCACCAGCGCGAGCTTGGTTTCCGGATCGACGAGAATGCAGTCCTTCAGCGGCCGCTCGTCCATCACCGCCTCGAGGAGACCTGCGGTCGCGTGACGGGCGACGGCCCGGGTCAGACCGGGGTTGCGGATGTCGCCGTCGATCAGGATGGCGCTGGAGCCGTGGGAGGCGATCAGTTCGGCGAGATTGGCCGAAATCATCGACTTGCCCTCGCTCGGCAGCACGGAAATGACGCCGATGATCTTCTTCTGGTGGCTGATCGCGAGATCGGCCGCGATCTTGGCGCTGCGCAGCGTCTCGGCGAAGGACGAGAGCGGATGGTCGAGCACGTAGCGGGCCACCGCGTTGTTGGCGCGCAGATAGCGGTCGCTGGCTTCCGTTCCCGTCCCGGCCTTCTGCGTCGGGATGGCGAGCGCCTTATCCTTCACGTGCGGCACGGAGCCGAGATAGGCGAGACCGAGTTCCTCGCGCACCTGATCGCCCGTTCGGAAGAAGCGGTCGCGGAACTCGCGGAAGGCGCCGAGCGCCGAGCCGGCGGCGAGGCCGATGAACAGCGAGATGGCCAGCACGAGCGGCTTGCGCGGCTTGCTCGGAGCGGTCGGCACCTGGGCATCGGTGATGACCCGCGCCTCGGTGATCGGGAAGGACTGCTGCTGGACCGCTTCCTGATAGCGCTGGAGGAAGGTCTGGTAGAGATTGCGATAGGTCTCGGCCTCGCGCTCGAGCTCGCGGAGCTGGACCTGCGTCTCGTTGGCGCCGGCGCTGACGCTCGTCGCGTCGGCGACGCTGCGCTGAACGGCGGCCTCTCGCGCCTGCGCCACCTGCAGGTCGCTGCGATAGCTTTCGGCGATGCGGCCGAGCTCGCTGAACATCAGCTGCTTGTAGTTTTCCATTTCGGCGCGCAGCCGGACCGCCTGCGCATGGTCGTTGCCGAGCCGGTTTGAGATCTCGGCCTGGCGCTTGGCGGCATCGAGATATTTGGTGCGCAGCTCGTTGATCACGGTGCTGGCGAGCGCGTCGTTGACGACCGAGTTCGTGTCGCCGCTTTCGAGCAGGGACTGGATGCGGTCCATCTTGGCCCGCGCCGTCGCGACATCGGCCTGGGCCAGCGTCAGCTGGCTGTTCAGTTCGGTCAGCTGCTGGTCGCTGACGAGACGGCCGTCGGCGGCGATCAGGCCCTTCTCCGCCCGGAAGCGCTGCACGGCGAGATCGGTTTCCAGCGACTTCTGACGCAGCTCGTCGATGCGCTGCTGCAGCCAGCTGCTGGCCCGGCGCGTCGCCTCGTACTTGGAATCCAGCTGGTCGGCGAGATAGGCATTGGCGAAGGCCTGGGCGACCCGCGCCGCCATCACCGGATCGGGAGAAGTATAGGAGATGCTGAGGACATAGGAGCGCCCGACGCGCGCCACGTCGAGATCGTTGCCGAGCAGAGCCAGCGCCGTCAGGCGCTTCTCGGCCTCGTCGTCCGCCTCCTCTTCCGGCGCGCGGAACCAGGAGGAGATGTCGACCACCGACACGACGGCGAGCTTGACGCGCCGCAGCAGCGAGACCGACGAGTGCATGAAGCTCTCGTCGCTCGTCAGATGCAGGGCGTCGATGACCTTGTTGCCGATCTGATCGGATTTCAGCAGCTCGACCTGGCTGAGAATGCCGGACTCATCCTCGATGGAGCCGCCGCTGGTCGACAGTTCGTCGACGATACGGTTGCTGCCCTGGTCGATCAGCAAGTTGCTGGAGGCCGTATAGCGGGGCACGGCCGTCATCACATAGGCGATGCCGAGCAGAAGGCCGATGAGGCCGAGCACGGCGACGAGCCGCCACTGGCGCCGGACGGCGGCCAGCAAACGATCGAAATCGATGAATTCGGGGCTCGCCGGCCCAGCGATCTCCGCTTCCTGAGAGGAGCGACTGGCTACGGATCGCGCGTCTTGCAGCATGAACCCTCTACGGACATTTGCCGGACGCGCTAATCAGTGGGCGTCGGCCTAACCACCACTTCTGGACGGACTCGGAACGCTCGAATCCGATGAATCGCCGCCCGAGTCCCCAACGCGGATATACTGGATCGCATTCCGCGGCCCCGGAAGACTGTAAGTCGTCGGCACCACGTCGTCGCCGCCGAGTCCGGCCGAGCCGGGTCCGGCGATACCACCCCCGGAAAGGCCCGAGGCGCCTGCCGCCGCCCCACCCCCGCCGGCACCGATCGCCGCGACCTGGATGTCGTTGGACGCCGTCACGAAGGCCGTCAGCAATTCCGGCAGATTAATATCGGCAACCTTCGACTGGATATCCGCCGCATAGACCGCGTCGACCTTCGAACACGCAAATGCGGCGCGACCGAGACCAGACCCGATGGCTGCTTTTTGCACTGCACTCGCGCCGTTCGCAAGAGCAATAATCGGATCGATCGTCCGGCGGTCGGAACCGGCCAGCGCGCGGAAACGATTGGAAAGGCTCAGCGTATTGCTGCCGTAATCCTCGAAGACGGAAGCCGGACGCGCCAGGAAATCCGACACTTCACGATCCGAAAGCTTGGCCGGAGGCACGAAACAGCCCGACGGCTGCGCCGCGGCCAGCGCCGGATCGGCCGGAGATGTCGCGGCGGCGGCGGGCGCCGCCGCAGCCGATTCGCCGGCGGCCGGCGCAGCCGGCTGAACGGCCGACGGCGCGGCGGCGGCATCGTTCGCCGCCGGAGCGCCGCCGCCCGCCATCGGAACCGAGCTCGGCGCCGCAGCTTCGGGCTGCGCCGGAGCCTGCGCCAGAGCGGTTCCCGCCATCAACATCAGCGCCAGTGCGGCACCACATCCGAACCGGTAATGCCGGACGCACGAATGCAGACCCATGTCTCCCACCATCGACACCATCCATTTCCCATCGCGGCGCAATATGACCACCGCGACTTGTCTCGACCACTACTCAGCCGAGACGAACTCGTTAAAACCCGCGCCGTGTGACCGTAACGTCACTGGCCACCGTCGACGCGGAACCCGTCACCTGGGTGATGATACTGAGGAACTTCGAGACCTCGGTCGAGTCGGAGTTCGAGACATAGATAATGTCCTTGTCGGACATCGGGAAACGCTGGACGACGAAGAACATCGCCGGATCGCGCAGATTGGCCCGGAAGATGACCGGAATGCGATCGCCCTTGTAGCGCGACACATCGACATTCATCTGCCGCAGCGTCGAACGGTCGACCTCGCGATACAGGAAGACCTGCGCCGGGTCGGCCCGGCCGTCGAGCAGACCGCCGGCCTTGCCGAGCGCCTCGCCGAGCGTCAGGTTCGATTCCTCGAAATCGATGCGGCCGTTGAGGCCGGCGGCGCCGAAGGCGAGATAGGTGCGCCGCTCGCGATTGACATAGATCGTATCGCCGGGCGCGACGAAGACGTTCTCCTTGGCGTTCTTGATCAGGTCGGAGAAGAGAACGGTCGCCTCGCGGCCGCGCCGCTGCATCGTGATATAGGTCTCGACGCCCGGGGTCGCGAGGCCACCGGCCCGCGCGATCACGTCGAGCACGCGCTCGCCGGCCGGATTAATGTCGAGCTTGGCCGGCAGGTTCACGTCGCCGAGCACCGCCACCTGGCGCGAACGATTCTCCATGATCGTCACGAGGCTCTGCGGCTCGATGGCGCGATTGGCCAGCGTGTTGTCGATTTCACCCTGCACGGCCTGCGGGGTGCGGCCGACGACCCGGATGCGCCCGGCATAGGGCACGGAGATCGTGCCGGAACTGTCCACGGTCTGCGACGGAAGGGTGATATAGTTGCCCGGACGGGATCCCGCATCGGACGGAATGAACAGACCGCCCGAGGACGATTCGAAGATCGAGACCTGGACGATGTCGCCGACGCCGATCACCGTGTCCGGCGCACCGCCGCGACCGCCGAAACCCTCGCTGATCGAGCTGCGCGGCGCCGTCTGGAAGAAGGGCAGAAGCTGGCGGTTCATGTCGACGAGGACATAGTCGAGCCCGACCTTCTTGGCATCGCCCTGGCCGTAGCCGACCTTGATGGCGGCGGAACTCTCGATCGCCCTCTCGTCCGGCCCGGCTCGCGGCAGCGTGCTGCAGCCCGCCAGCCCTAACAGCAGGGCGAGACCCGAGACGGTGACAGATTTGGACACAAGGACCATGATGCTCGCTCAAACCCCTAAGTGTCGCCCTCTTAGCAGTCGCGAAGCTGGATTGTGTCAGATTTCGTAACCGAAGCCGCGAATTTTAGCGAAAATGGTAAACGGATGTTGCCTAAATACGACACGGCGTTGCATCCAGGCTTCGCTCAACATCTGAGTCATAAGACCGAAGATTATCGTCGCAGCGCGAGCGCCTGATCGGGGGCCACCCAGCGTCGCGGATCCTCGCCCGACTGCAGTTTCATCAGGGTAAGATCCGTTTCGCCCCAGGGGCGAATCTTGCTCGTCCGATTGTCGAGGACGAGATCGCCGTCGTTGGTGCGCACCAGCACCACGGCATGGCCTTCGCCGCTGCGGGTGCGGGCCACGACCAGCCGGAGGGCGGCGACGGGAATGCCCGCCGCGATCAGGCGATGCCGCTTGGTCACCGCATAATCGTCGCAGTCCCCCTTCTTCGGCGCAAGTGTCCAGACGTCGCCGAGCGGACCCGGCGGATCGTTGACCGCCCGGATCGCGCGATTGACCTCGCCGTTGATCGCGCGGATCGTCTGCAGCGCCTGGGGCGTCGCCTGAACCGAAACGTCGCCGCGCCCGTCCGCCTGGCAGTCGGCGGGATTGCGCTTGCAGAACATGACATGGGCGAAGGGCGCGAGGGTCGGCTGGCTCGCCTCCATCAGGCTCCGTCCCGCGCGCAGCCCTTCCAGGCCGACAGGCGCGGCTGCCGCGATCGTGGGCGGAAGCAACGTCGCGACGGCGCAGAAACTGCGCAGAATTGATTTAGACCAAGGCATCTCACCAAGCCCGAAACACTCGATGAGGGAAGGCTAGCCCTCCCGTCCTGAAGCGACGTAAGATTCGGCCCCCGCCATTTATACAAATCTTAAGGGAATTGTCTGCTTCGGATACTAAGCCGCGACTCGGCGGCGGAGCGAGATGGCGCAGCAGGCGGCGAAGAGCAGCGCGGCATTGAGCGCGATGCCGGGGATCTGCAGCGAGAAGTCCAGCGTGTCATGCGCGACGAGCAGCAGCAGCATCGCGAGGCCGAGAGCCGGAGCGAAGCGCAGGCGCCGCCGCCGCCGCAAACCGAAGAGGAAGACGCCGACGAGGATCGCGAGCGTCGCGGCCAGGGCGGCCCAGAAGGCGGCCCCCAGGACGATCATGCCTTCGAGAAAGAAATTATGGGCCCGGTCCCAGACTTCGTAGATGCCGCAGGCCGGATCGCGATAGGCGGGAAAAACGAGTTCGAACGTGCCGAGCCCGGTGCCGACAGGCCAGGCGGCCCGCGCGGCTTCCCAGATGTTCGGGAAGACGCAGAAACGCGCGTCGTCCAGACCCTTGACCTCGATGCGGTACCAGGTCTGGCGACCGAAGACGGCGACGAGCGCGCCCAGCGCCAGACTGCCGAGGATCAGCGCGCCGAACGAGCCGAGGACGGCGCGGCGGCGCCCCTTGCGGAAGGCGACGATGGTGACGAAGGCGAGGATCCCCAGACCCGAACAGGCGAGACCGGCCCGCGACTTCGTCTGGAGAAGCGCGAGCAGCGCGAAGCCGAGCACCCCGAGATAGACGAGCAGCCACCAGTTGCGGCGCACCCGCCGCGCCGGCGCGACGATGGCGCTCAGCGAGGCGCGCAGGCCGATCCCTCGCAGCTCGTGGCGGATGAGCGCGAGCGCCAGGAGCGCCGTGCCGCCGAGATAGGTCGCCGCGCTGTTGCGATTGACGAAGACGGCGGTGAGACTGTCGAGATAGGCGGTCTTTTCCACAAGAAGCAGCGAGGACGGCGCGACCGCGAACTGGATGACGCCGAAAAAGGCGACGCCGCCGCCGATCAGTGCGAGCGCCCGCAGGATCGCGAGCGCGTCCTCGTCGTTGCCGCAGGCCCGCAATCCGGCGACGAACATGAGAAAGGGTGCGAGGAGGACCGACAGGGAGGAATAGGTCAGCGACGGCGCGATCGACGCGACCGCGTCCAGCGGCCGGCCGAGCACGGCCGAAGCCTCGGCCCAGACCGGGTGCGGCGCCAGCACGGCACCGTAGCCCGTTGCCTGCAGCATCGCATAGAAGCAAAGGCCGCCGCCGACGAGAATGGCGAGCAGTTCCAGGAGCCGGGTCCGGCGACCCGGATGGCCGAGCGGCAGCGAGAGAAGCGCGGCGCTCGCCGCGAACAGGCCCATGATCGGCATGGCGAAGGGGCCGGTGGCACCGAAGGGCACGAGCCCGACCAGCAGCACCGCGAACAGAAAGAAACGCAGGACGCCACGCCCGAACTTCCGCCAGGACACATCCGAAGGTCGCGGGCGCTCTTCCAAGTAGAGCGCTTCAACTGTCCGCATACGCCGTCCGCCTCGACACCCGACCCGCCCGCTTTCTCGGGACGTCGGGCTTGTCCTATAGGATTTTCGTAAAAGCCACGACAATCTTCCGTTTCGGAGAGCGGGCCGCGACGCCCGACTCCACTATATCCCGTCCGGCGAGGGGCGTCGAAGCGGCGCGTCATCTTCCGCGAGGCCGCCGATGCCCAGTCTGAACCGCCTTCTTGGCGTAAGGGAAGTTCTCGTTGAAGCGAAGCGGCTCTATCTGACACGCCTCTGGGGCATGGACATCCATCCGCGGGCGACCTTCTCCCTCGCGGCGCGCTTCGACCGCACCTATCCGCAGGGCATCCATGTCGGGGCGGAGAGCTATATCGCCTTCGACGCCGCGATCCTCACGCATGACACGACGCGGCGCCTCTACGGCCATACCCGCATCGGGCGATGCTGCTTCATCGGCGCGCGCAGCATCGTGCTGCCGGGCGTGACGATCGGCGACGGCTGCGTGGTCGGCGCCGGCAGCGTGGTGACGAAGGACGTCCCGGCGCGAAGCCTCGTCGCGGGCAATCCGGCCCGCGTCATCCGGTCGCGGATCGACGTCGGCCCCTATGGCCGCTTCAACCCGCCCTCGACGGCACAGGAAGAAGGGTCCGAACCGACGGCCGAAGCCGATAGAGCGGGATGGTGAATTCCGATTGACCTTAGAGGAGCCACATGGCGACGCCCACCCAGAAGGTCGCGCAAAAGGCCACCGCCGCAATTCGGATCACACTTCCCGTCAAACGGTCGCCGGAAGCCGTATGTTCCTGCGCCATGATCATGTGCGATGTCCTGTGGCTGTGGTCCCAGCCCTGATAATGCATCCTAGCCATTGCGATTTACTTTCGGTCGGCCCCCGAATTTTTCGATAAATGCTTACGTTTCCATATCGGGATCGGTTCCCGATTCCGCCAATCACGGCCTTGCGATCAACTTCCGGCTGCGATCCTGCCGATCCTGATCCTCCAGGCTGGCGCCAGGCTGGGTGTGCAGTGCACAGGGTCGGCCGGCGAAATCCGGGCCGCCCCAGAGCGCCGCGATCGGCCGCCTCGGGGCCGAAATTCGGATATTTCTGCTCAACATACGGCAATCATTGAGCTTTTCCAGACGCGACGCATAACTTAGAAATGTTCTAAAACATTGTTATTGCTGGTCTTTTGAGAAGAGACTAAGGAAACCGCAACAAGTTTTCGTCGTCCTCGCGCGCCGTTGTGGATGCCGCCTCCATGCTCGTTCCGTTTCTCATCATGCTCCGCGAGGGGTTGGAGGCGTCGCTGATCGTCGGCATCGTCGCCGGCTATCTGGCGCGCACGGGCCGCCGCGACTGGATGCCGATGGTCTGGATCGGCATCTTTCTTGCGGTGGCGCTGGCGCTCTTCGTCGGCGCGGGGCTCCAGCTCGTCAGCGCCGAGTTCCCGCAGCGCCTGCAGGAACTGTTCGAGGCCATTGTCGGCTTCGTCGCGGTGGCGATGCTCACCTCCATGGTCCTCTGGATGCGGCAGGCGGCGCGCTCCATCCGGGCGCAGCTCCAGTCCTCGATCGACGCGGCCCTGTCCGGCTCGCGCACGCGCGGTCTGGCTCTCGTCGGGCTCGTCTTCTTCGCGGTGGCGCGGGAAGGGCTGGAATCGGTCTTCTTCCTTCTGGCGCTGTTCCAGCAGAGCCCCGGCGCGGCGGCGCCGCTCGGCGCGCTCGCCGGCATCGCCGTCTCGGGTCTTCTCGGTTACGGCATCTATGTCGGCGGCGTCCGGCTCGATCTCGCCCGTTTCTTCCGCTGGACGGGCATCTTCATCCTCGTCGTCGCGGCCGGCCTCTTCGCCGGCTCGATCCGCCATCTGCACGAGGCCGGGCTCTGGAACCATCTCCAGTCCGTCGTCGCCGATCTCAGCGCGGTGCTGCCGGAAGACGGCACCGCCGGCACGATCCTGTCCGGCCTCTTCGGCTATATGGACGATCCGCGCCTCGGCGAGGTCCTCGCCTATCTCGCCTTCCTGGCGGGTGCGCTGTTCCTGTTCCTGCGCCCGGTGGCGGCGAAGAGCGCGGCGCCGCGCTCCGCCACGCCCGCGCCGGCCCTGCGCTGAGGACGATCGCCAATGTCTTCTCCTGATCGGAACGGCGCGGCGGGCCGCGGTCCCGGCCGCTTCATGGGCCTCGCCGTCGCGGGCGCGGCGCTGCTGATGCTCGCCGGCGGCGGCGCCTTCTATTTCGCCTCGCTGAAGGCGGGCGCCGCCAAGGGCGACGGCCAAGGCGCCGTCACCGTGACGCTTCGCGACGGCGCCTGCCAGCCGAACGCGCTCACCGTGCCGGCCGGCCGCGCCGAGTTCCGCATCGTCAATGCCACGGATCGCGCCGTGGAATGGGAGATTCTCGACGGCGTGATGGTGGTGGAGGAGCGCGAGAACATCGCGCCCGGCCTCACCCAGGCGATGGGCGCCAAGCTGAAGCCCGGCACCTATGCGATCACTTGCGGCCTGCTCAGCAATCCGCGCGGCACGCTGACGGTGACGCCCTCCGCCGCCGCGCCCGATGCCGCGCGCCCCGACCTCGTCGCCTTCATCGGTCCGCTCGCGGAATATCAGGTCTATCTGGCGCGGGAGGCCGGCAATTTCGCGAAGGGCGCGGCGGCGCTCGGCGAGGCGATCAAGGCCGGCGACGCCGAGCGGGCCAAGGCGCTCTATCCGGAGGCGCGCGCGCCCTTCCTCCATCTCGCGCCCGTCGCCACCCGCTTCGCCGATCTCGAGAACGCCATCGATCCCGTCGCCGCCTATTTCGAGAAGCGCGAGGCGGATGCCGGCTTCACCGGCTTCCATCACATCGAATATGGCCTCTTCGGCACCGGCGACCTCACCGGCCTCGACACCGTCTCCGCGAAGCTCATCACGGACGCCGCCGCCCTGAAGGACCGGCTGCGCGCGACGAAGCTCGCGCCGAGCGACATGTTCGACGGCGCGGTCCGCGTTCTCGCCACTCTCGCCGAAACGCGCATCCCCGCCGGCGAGGCGCTCTATGCGAAGACGGACCTTGCCGATTTCGAGGCCGAGCTTGCCGGCGTCGCCAAGATCGTCGCGCTGCTGAAGCCCGTGGCGGCGGAGAATGCGCCAGCGAAGTTCGGCGAGGTGGAGACCCGTCTCGCCGCGCTCCAGACCGAGGTCGCCGGCTTGCGCGGCGCCGCCGGCTTCCCCGCCTATGACACGATCGACACGGGCCGGCGCACGGCGCTGGCCGAGAAGGCCCGCGCCCTTGCCGACGCGCTGACCGCCCTCGGCGAGGCCGTGTCGAGCGACGAAGCCAAGGCATCCTGACGATGGCGACCGACAGCCCCTCCCCGCTCCGCACCAGCCGCCGGGGCCTGCTTCTCGGCGCCGCCGGCGGCGCGGCGGCAATGACGCTTCGGCCCGCCGGCGCCGCCGCGCCGCGCGGCGGCCAGGTGGCGAACGCGCCGGAAAGCGACGAGGCGGCGCGGGTCCAGCCTTTCTTCGGCGAGCATCAGCCGGGCATCGTGACGCCGCGCCCCGCCGCCGGCATGATCGCCGCCTTCGACGTCCTGGCGAAGAGCCCGGCCGAGGTGGAACGGCTGTTCCGCGGCCTGACCGAGCGGTTCCGCTTCCTGATGGCGGGCGGGCCGGTGCCGGAGGCCGATCCCCGCCTGCCCCCCGCCGATTCCGGCATTCTCGGCCCGGTGATCGCGCCGGACAATCTCACCGTCACCCTGTCGCTCGGCGCGTCCTTCTTCACGGGCCGCGAATGGCTGGCGCCGCTGAAGCCGGCGACGTTGCAGCGGATGACGAAATTCCCGAACGACGCGCTGAATGCCGAGCTCTGCCACGGCGATCTCTCGATCCAGATCTGCGCCAACACGCCGGACGCGACGATCCACGCGCTGCGCGACATCATCAAGACGCTGCCCGATCTCCTGGTCATCCGCTGGAAGCAGGAAGGCGCGGTGCCGATCCTGCAGCGCAAGCCCGGCGCGCCGCCGGAAAGCGCCCGCAACTTCCTCGGCTTCCGCGACGGCTCGGCCAATCCCGATTCGACCGACGGCGCCGTGATGGAGCGCGTCGTCTGGGTCGGGCGCGACGACGCCTCCGAACCCGCCTGGGCGACGGGCGGCACCTATCAGGCCGTGCGGATCATCCGCAATTTCGTCGAGCGCTGGGACCGCACGCCGCTCGGCGAGCAGGAGCGGATCATCGGCCGGCGCAAGGCGAGCGGCGCCCCCTTCCACGGCCGGACCGAGGCGGACGCGCCCGACTATGCCGCCGAGCCGCCGGAGGCCGCGACGCCGCTCGACGCCCATATCCGCCTCGCCAACGCGCGGAACGCCGAAGCCGAGCGCCATCTCATCCTGCGCCGCCCCTTCAACTATTCGAACGGGGTGACGAAGAACGGCCAGCTCGACCAGGGCCTCCTCTTCATCGCCTATCAGCGCGATCTGGAGGCCGGCTTCATCGCCGTCCAGAAGAAGCTCGATGGCGAGCCGTTGGAGGAATACATCAAGCCTGTCGGCGGCGGGTATTTCTTCACCCTGCCCGGGGTGCGGGACGAGACCGATTTCCTCGGCCGGACGCTGCTCGACGCGGCGGCGGCCAAATCCTGAAAGGAGCCTATGCCGATGATGCAGCGCCTGAAGACGGGCACCGCCCTCCTCGCCCTCGTCGCGCTTCCCGGACTGGCGATGGCCAAGGTGTCGCCGCTCGACATCGTCCAGCCGGTGGCCGAATATAAGATCTACGTTGCCGAAAAACTTGAGCAATTGACGAAGGATACCAAGACCTTCACCGATGCGGTCAAGGCCGGCGACCTGGCCCAGGCGAAGGCGCTCTTCGCGCCGACGCGCATGAGCTACGAGGCGGTGGAGCCGATCGCCGAGCTGTTCAGCGATCTTGACGCCTCGATCGACTCGCGCGCCGACGATCACGAGCAGGCGGAGAAGGACCCGGGCTTCATCGGCTTCCACAAGCTCGAGCACGGTCTCTTCGCCGAGAATTCGACGGAGGGCCTGGCGCCGGTCGCCGAGAAGCTGATGGCGGATGTCGCCGATCTCGAGACGCGCATCGGCGAGCTGGCTCTGCCGCCGGAAAAGGTGGTGGGCGGCGCGGCGGCTCTGATGGAGGAAGTGGCGGCGACCAAGATCTCCGGCGAGGAGGATCGCTACAGCCATACTGACCTCTGGGACTTCAAGGCCAATTTCGACGGCTCGCGCAAGATCTTCGATCTCGTCCGGCCGCTGATCGAGAAGAACGACGCCGCCTTCGTGACGAAGGTCGATACGAGCTTCACGACGGTCGACACGACGCTGGCCAAATACCGCCAGGGCGAAGGCTTCGCCACCTATGACAAGCTGACGGACGAGGACCGCAAGGTGCTGGCCGCCAATGTCAACACGCTGGCCGAGGATCTCTCGACGCTGCGCGGCAAGCTCGGCCTCAACTGAACGCTACGGAGCGCTCCGGAAAAAGCAAAAGCCGCCGAATGAAATCCGGCGGCTTCTCTTCGTCCCCGACCCTCGCCGCGCCAGTACATCCGTGGTCGGGCGGCATCGGGGACTCATCGCACTCGACAAGACCCTTGCGGGCCGGAGCGCGTTGAACCCGATATGGGAACGCCTCTTTCAGACCACAAGGGCGGGTCGCGGTTTTTATTCCGCCGCCACCGGATCGGTGCGCGCATTCTCGGCGAGGCGGCTCTGGCCGATCGCCTCGATGCTCTTGCGCAGGTCCGGATGTGTCGCGAGGAAGGCGTCGAAATCCACCTTCGACAGGCGCAGCATGGTGGAATAGGCGATGGCCCGCACCGTGGCGGTGCGGCGCACGTCGAAAAGCAGCGCCAGCTCGCCGAAGAAGTCGCCGCGCCCCAGCCGGTGCCGGCCGGTGCCGGTATCGATCTCCACCGCCCCGGACGAGATGAAATAGGCGTCCATGCCGCGCTCGC
Organism: Aureimonas endophytica; assembly: GCF_014642635.1. Taxonomy (GTDB): domain Bacteria; phylum Pseudomonadota; class Alphaproteobacteria; order Rhizobiales; family Rhizobiaceae; genus Plantimonas; species Plantimonas endophytica. Next base: position 755,591 of record NZ_BMIQ01000002.1, on the reverse strand, counting down.
CGCGCGTGATGATCGGAATGCCCGGCACCTCGAAGCTCGGCCGAAGCAGGCGCGCCAGTTCCGTCTTGTCCGCCTCGCCGAGCGGCGCGAAGAGGCTGCACTGATCGAGAAGCTCGCGGGAATCGACGCTGAGATCGAGATCGGGGCTGCGCAGCGCCGGCCCGCGCCGGTCGTTCAGCCCCTTCAGCGCATCGCGCTCGACCTCCTGGTTGATGAGGCCCGTCGCCCGCATGTCGGCGATCTCGGCGAGCTCCAGCGCATGGAGCGAGCGGTCGATGATCCAGCGCTCCAGTTCGCGCACATATTGCGGATATTGCAGGCGCACGGCCGCGATCTCGCGGTCGAGCTGCTCGCGCCGCTCGGCGACCAGCGCGCGGGCCGCCTCCGCCGCCTCGGCGCCCAGCACCGGCTGGACGCCGGTCTCGGCGAAGGACAGGAGATCGTCGAGGATCAGCACCGTTTCCATCAGCTTCTGGAAACGCGCCGCGAGGCGGCGGCCGAGCGGCCGGTTGATGCCGAAGCGCCGCTGCAGCGTCACCGCGACGCGGTCGAGCCAGATGAAGGCGGTCTCGTCGGCGGTGATCTCGCGATAGCCGGCGGCGCCGGAGGCGCGCACGGCGTCGAGCCGGCGGCGCGCGTCGGAAACGAGCCAGCGGGCGATGGAGGGCGAGACGGTGCGCCGGGCGAAATGGCTGAGGATGAGATCGCGCTCGCGCGCCGTCAGCGAGATGAGGGCGAGCGTCGCGCGCTCCTCGGCGCTCAGCCCCTCCGCCCCGCCATCGGCGCGCATCCCGTCCAGGCTGGTCTCGGGTGCGGCGCAGGCCTCGCCGCTCTTCGCCCCGAAGCGCTCCGCCATCTCGCGCGACAGGGCGGCGACGCGCGCCGAGGTCGCGTCGAGCGCGATGTCGCGCACCGCCCGGTCGACGCCCGGCAGTTCGGTGAGGCCGAGGCGCTGGATCAGCCAGCGCAGCGTCGTGCCCTGCACGAAGAGGGTGAGCAGCGTGTAGCCGGTGGCGAGCGTCGCGACGAAAGCGGCGATGGAGGGCGGCATCGCCGGGTTCTCGGTGACGGCGAGCGCCAGCGCCAGGGTCATCGAGCCGCGCAGGCCGCCCCAGAGCGTCACGAGCCGGAAGGGGGCGGTGAGCGGCGGCGTCAGGTCGAGCCGCGACAGGAGTGGAAACAGGCCGTAGAGGATCACGGCCCGCGCGGCGAGCGCCGCGACGAAGAGGATCGCCAGAAGGCCGAAATCCGACCATTGCGCCCCGGCGACGAGTTTCGGCACGAGCAGCGCCGTCATGAAGAAGATCAGCACCGCCGACCAGGCCGCGAGCTGCTCCCAGATGTCCTGGAGATAGCGCCAGATTTCCGGCGTCATCCGGCCGGGCGCCAGCGAGGCGAGCGTGATGCCGGCGACGACGAGGGCGATGATGCCCGAGACGTGGAACTCGTGCTCGGCCACCCAGAAGGCGACGAAGGGCACGGCCAGCGACAGCGAAATGGCGGCGAGCCGGTCGTCCGGCACGAAGCGGAGGAGGAAGAGCAGCGCCCAGGACAGGACGAAGCCGAGCGCCGCGCCGCCGATCGGCATGACGACGAAGGACAGGAGCGCTTCCGACAGGCGGAAGGCGCCGGGCTCCAGCAGCGCGCCGGTGAAGACGAGGAAGAGCGAGATCGCCGCCGCGTCGTTGAAGAGGCTTTCCCCCTCGACGAGCCGCGTCAGACGCTCCGGCGCGCCGACATCCTTGAAGATGCCGATCACCGCCACCGGATCGGTGGTGGCGACCAGCGCGGCGAGGATCAGGCAGGCGAAGAGCGGCACATTGGCGAAGGGCGCGATGGCGAAGGCGACGCCGAAGGTGGCGACCACCACGGCGACGAGGGCTAGGATCAGGATCGGCAGAAGATCCTCGCGCACCCGGTGGATGTCGATCTGCAGCGCGCTCTGGAAGATCAGCGTCGGCAGGAAGACATAGAGGAAGAGCGAGGAGCCGATCGGCAGGTTGGTGATCGCCTCGGCGAATTCGAGCGGCAGGATCGCGCCCGGATGGGCGAGCGAGTAATGGCTGGCGAAGCCGACCACGATGCCGACGAAGGCGAGCACGACGGAGGCGGGAATGCGCAGGCGCAAGGCGGCCGGCTGCGCCAGGGCGCCGAGTGCGACGATCGCGACGAACAGAATGACGGCGGTCGGAAGCGTCATGAGGAGCCCTGGCCGGGAACGATCGGGAATCCTTGATAAAAAGCTCCGCGCCACGACGCAATGTCGACGTGGTCCGACCATGGGGGGGGAAGAGGATCGGCCGGACGAAGGAGGAACTGGCGCCGTTCTCCCTATCCGCGTTCCACGACGCCGCCCCGGCCACACGTCCCGGCCGGATCGCCGAACCTCGGGAGCTGGATGCCGGGCGCCGGATGCCACGGGCCGCACGATCCGGCATGCCGCCCGCCTTCCAGCCCTCTACGATCGAGGGCACGAGCGCGGGAAACCACGCTCGTTGCCGGGAGAGACATGCGCTGTTCCGACTGCTCGTCGCTACTTGCGCGCGAGTTCGACCATCCGTTGCCGGTAGAACTCCAGGAAGGCTTCGGCATCGACATCCGTCGCGATCGTGTGCGACCGGCGCCCTTCCCAGCCGTCCGTTCCGAAGCTGCGCGAATCCGGGCGCTGGATTGTCTGGCCGCGCGCGAAGCCCTCCAGCACGACGCGGATCGCGCCGGAGCGCGTCGAGACGAGTTCGGGCGCCGTCAGATAGGCGGCCGCCAGCGAATCATGGGCGAAGATGCCGTCGACGCCCATCACCTTATGATAGAAGCCGGCATAGGCGCGCGTGATGTCCCAGACGAACTCGCCGATCGCGCCGGCCTCATCGCGCAGGTCCGCGAGATAGCGCGTCGGCATGATCGTCTCCATGGTCGCGTCGAGCCCGATCGCGACGAGCGGCCAGTCGGCGGCGAAGACGGCGTCGGCGGCCTCCGGGTCGTTCCAGATATTGGCCTCCGCCGCCGGCGTGACATTGCCGAGATGGCCGTTGAAGCCGAAGGCGCCGCCCATGATCACCACGTCCTTCACCAGGGGGGCGAAGTCGGGGTCTTCCCGCAGGGCGAGGGCGAGGTTGGTCAGCGGGCCGACGGCCAGGATCGTCACCTCGCCAGGCCGGGCGCGCACCGTGTCGATGATGAAGCGATGCGCCGGGCGCGGGTCCGGTCGCGCGGCGATCCCGCCCGGAAGCTCGATGTCGCCGAGCCCGTTCCCGCCGTGGATCGAGGGATCGATCTCCGGCTCGGCGCCGGTGATCGGGCCGGCCGCCCCTTGCGTCACCGGCGCGGCGAAGCCGAAACGATCCTTCAGGAACAAGGCGTTGCGCGTCGTCGTCTCGATATGGGCATTGCCCCAGACGCTGGTGACGCCGAGAAGATCGATCTGCGGATCGGCCAGCAGGAACAACAGCGCCGTCGCGTCGTCGACGCCGGGATCGGTATCGAAGATGACGTGGCGGGTCCTCATGACATACGCTCCTCAAGCCAGGGTTGGGCCGGGCGCCGATACCACAGGCATTGCGCGAGAGCACCGGAAAACCACGGGATCGCGTGGCAGGCTCAACGCTTCCTGAACGGGACTTCCCCGGTCCGGCGGATCATCCCGCCGGGAACAGGCGCCATCGGCGCGGCCGGACATGGACGGTGCCGGAGAGATGCTCGCCGTCGTCGGCCGGAAGCTCGATCTCGATGCGGTGGCGCGCCGCGCCGACCTCGATCTCGATCAGCCGCACCGGGCCGGCGCGGCGCACCACCATCACCTCGCCCGAGATCGCCCCACCGCCGTTGGCGACGACTTCGAGATCGTGCGGCCGCAGGAACAGTCGCGCCGGGCCGTCCGCCGTCCCCTCCGCGTCGATGCCGAGCAGCGTGTTCTCGAAGCTGACGCGGCCGCCGGACACAATGACCGGGATCTCGCTCGATTCGCCGATGAAGGAGAAGACGAAGGGCGTCGCCGGGCGGTCGTAGATGTCGTCCGCCGTGCCGACCTGCTCGATCTTGCCCTGGCTCATCACCACGACGCGGTCGGCGAGCTCCAGCGCCTCTTCCTGGTCGTGGGTGACGAAGACGGTCGTGTGCTTCGTCTTGTCGTGCAGCTCGCGCAGCCAGCGGCGCAGATCCTTGCGCACCTTGGCGTCGAGCGCGCCGAAGGGCTCGTCGAGCAGGAGGACGCGAGGCTCGATGGCGAGCGCCCGGGCGAGCGCCACGCGCTGGCGCTGGCCGCCGGAGAGCTGGCGCGGGAAGCGCTTGTCGAGGCCGGGGAGCTGGATCAGCTCCAGGAGCTCGGAGGCGCGGCGCCGGATCTCCGCCGCGGCCGGGCGCGTCGCCTTCGGGCGCACCGACAGGCCGAAGCCGATATTCTCGGCGATCGTCATATGCTTGAACAGCGCATAGTGCTGGAAGACGAAGCCGACATTGCGCTCCTGCACGCTCTTCGCCGAGGCGTCGTCCATGCCGAAGAAGATCTGGCCGCTCGTCGGGAATTCGAGCCCGGCGATGAGGCGGAGCAGCGTCGTCTTGCCGGAACCGGACGGGCCGAGCAGCGCGATCAGCTCGCCCGAGCGGATGTCGAGCGAGACGTCGTGCAGGGCCGGATAGCGGTCGAATTCCTTGCGGATGCTGCGGACCGAGATTTCCATGGGCGAGCTACTCGTCAATGTCCGGGCTGCGACGCCGACATCTCGTCCGCATAGCGCCATTCGAGAAAGGTTTTGAGGCAGAGCGTCACCAGGGCGAGGAGCGCGAGCAGCGAGGCGACGGCGAAGGCGGCCGAGACCGGGAACTCGTTGGACAGGATCTCCACCTGGAGCGGCATGGTGTTCGTCTCGCCCCGGATGCGGCCGGAGACGACGGCGACGGCGCCGAACTCGCCCATGGCGCGGGCATTGCACAGGAGGACGCCGTAGAGGAGGCCCCATTTCACGTTCGGCAGCGTGACGCGCCAGAAGGTCTGCCAGCCGGTCGCCCCCAGCGAGACGGCGGCCTCCTCGTCGCCGGTGCCCTGTTCCTGCATCAGCGGAATGAGTTCGCGCGCGACGAAGGGAAAGGTGACGAAGATCGTCGCCAGCACGATGCCCGGCAGCGCGAAGACGATGCGGATGCCATGGGCCTCCAGCCAGGGGCCGAAGGTGCCCTGCGCGCCGAACATGATGACATAGATGAGGCCGGCGACGACGGGCGAGACCGAGAAGGGCAGATCGATGAGCGTGATGAGCAGGCTCTTGCCCTTGAACTCGAACTTGGCGATGGCCCAGGCGGCGGCGACGCCGAAGACGAGATTGCAGGGCACGGCGATGGCGGCGACGGTCAGCGTCATGCGGATCGCGGCCACGGTGTCCGCCTCGGTGATCGCCTCCCAATAGCCGGTCCAGCCGTCGCGCAGCGCCTCGTAGAAGACCGAGACGAGCGGCAGCGCCAGGAAGAGCGCGAGGAAGGCGAGCGCGGCGGCGATGAGGAGGCCGCGCGTCAGCGCCGTTTCGGACGTGACGGGACGCGGCTTGGCGGCGCGCCCGGCGGGGGGCGCGGCCTCGAAGCTCTTCTCAAGCGCCATGACCGAACCTCCTGCGGCTCCAGGCCTGGATGAGATTGACGACCAGGAGCATGGCGAAGGACGCGGCGAGCATCAGCGTCGCGATCGCCGTCGCGCCGGCATAGTTGTATTCCTCCAGCCGGAAGACGATGAGCAGCGGCACGATTTCCGAGACATAGGGCTGGTTGCCGGCGATGAAGATCACCGAGCCGTATTCGCCGATGGCGCGGGCGAAGGCGAGCGCATAGCCGGTGAGAATCGCCGGAATTAGCGAGGGCAGGATGACGCGGGTGATGGTCTGGAAGCGCGTCGCGCCGAGCGTCGCGGCGGCTTCCTCGTATTCGCGGTCGATCTCCTCGATTACCGGCTGCACGGTGCGCACCATGAAGGGCAGGCTGACGAAGGTCAGCGCCACCACGACGCCGAGCGGCGTATAGGCGATCTTCAGGCCGAAGGGCGTCGCATATTGCCCGACCCAGCCGGCGCGGCTGTAGAGCGCGGCGAGCGTCAGGCCGGCGACGGCCGTCGGCAGGGCGAAGGGCAGGTCGATCGCGGCATCGACGAAGCGCCGGCCGGGAAAGCGGTAGCGCACCAGCACCCAGGCGAGCAGCAGGCCGAAGACCGCGTTGATCGTGGCGGCGGCGAAGGAGGCGCCGAAGGTGAGCCGCATCGCCGCCAGGGTGCGCGCGTCGAGCGCGATGGCCACGAACTCGCTCCAGCCGATACCGGAGGCCCGCAAGAGGAGACCCGCCAGGGGCAAAAGCACCAGGAGGGTCAGGTAGATCAGAGTAAAGCCGAACGCCAGCCCGAAACCCGGGACGACGCTCGGCTGCCGAAAGACGGCACGCCTTGCCGATGCGGCCATCAAGTCGCTTTCATCTGGCGGTGCTGCATGGCGCCCGTGGTGACGTTTCGTTTACTTCGCGGGCTTGTATAGCTGATCGAAGATGCCGCCGTCTTCGAAATGCTGCGGCTGCACCTTGGCCCATCCACCGAAGAGTGGATCGTCGATCTTCACGAGTTCGAGCTTCGGGAAGCGGGCGACATCCTCCGGCGCGGCCGATTCCGGCTTGAAGGGCCGGTAGAAGTGCTTGGCGGCGATCGCCTGGCCTTCCGGCGAATAGAGATATTGGAGATAGGCCTCCGCCGCCTTGCGCGTGCCCTTGGCATCGACATTCTTGTCCACGACGGCGACCGGCGGCTCGGCGACGATCGACAGCGAGGGGACGACGATCTCGAACTGGTCGGACCCGAGTTCCTCCAGCGTCAGGAAGGCTTCGTTCTCCCAGGCGAGGAGCACGTCGCCGATGCCGCGCTGGGCGAAGGTCGTCGTCGCGCCGCGCGCGCCGGAATCCAGGACCGGCACATGCTTGAAGAGATCGGCCATATAGGCCTTCACCTTGGTCTCGTCGCCGCCATTCTGCTTGTCCGCCCAAGCCCAGGCGGCGAGATAGTTCCAGCGGGCGCCGCCGGAGGTCTTCGGATTGGGCGTCACCACCTCGACGCCGTCCTTCACGAGATCGCCCCAGTCCTTCACGGCCTTCGGATTGCCCTTGCGGACGAGGAAGACGATGGTCGAGGTATAGGGCGAGGAATTGTTCGGCAGCCGGGCGCGCCAGTTGGCGTCGATCTTGCCGGTGCGCTTGACGATGGCGTCGATATCGGCCTGGAGCGCCAGGGTCACGACATCGGCATCCAGGCCGTCGATCACGCTGCGGGCCTGGGCGCCCGAGCCGCCATGCGACTGGCGGATGGTGACGGTCTCGCCACCCTCCTCCTTCCAGTGCTTGGCGAAGGCGGCGTTGAAATCCTTGTAGAGCTCGCGCGTCGGATCGTAGGAAACGTTGAGCAGGGTCTGGTCGGCCAGCGCGGGCGCGGCGACGGACATTGCCAGGGCGAGGGCGACGGCGAGGCGTCGAAGCGAACCAATCATGCCTGTCCTCCGAATATCGACCAATTCAGTCGTGATTAAACTCGACCGGAGGGACGGCGCTTGTCAAGCGCCCTCCGTCGCCTTGGAGGTGGAGGAGAGGTCGAGAAGATCTAGGGGCCCCCGTCCGTTCGCGCCCGCGCCGGCATCGGCGATGGTGGTGCGGTCGAGGATATCGCGGGCGGAATTGGCGACGCGGGCGAAGACGCGCCGGATCTCGCAGGCGCCCTCGTCGGCGCAATCCTCGCAGCGCTGATAGGCGATCCGGCTGAGGCAGGGCAGCGGCGCGATCGGGCCGTCCAGAAGCCGCAGCACCTCGCCGAAGGTGATCGTATCGGCCGGCCGCTGGAGCACATAGCCGCCGGCCTTGCCGCGCCGGCTGTCGACGATGCCCTCGCGCTTCAGTTCCAGGAGGATCTGTTCGAGGAATTTCCGGGGAATCGACTGGCAGCGGGCGATCTCGGCGACGGGAAAGGAGCGCCCTCCCTCCCGCGCCAGAAACAGAAGCGCGCGCAGCGCGTAACGCGAACGTTGGGAAATCATGCCATCCAAGGCCGGCGACAAAGCCGCTTAATTCTACCAATCCAGTCGTATTTAGCAGAAGCCCGTCTTGGAGACCAGTCTCGCGACAGGTCTTCGTGCTCTCGAAAGGATGACGCGCCTTTGTTCTTGCATTTTCCGCCGGGGCGGACTAAGCGAGCGGCATCGTCGATGCCCTCTTTCCGCATCCGCGCGCGTTGTTGGCGGCGCGCCCGATGCTTATATCCCGCAGCGACGAACCGCCCCACTTCGAACGACCAAGGCTTGTGTTGAAAACCCCGAAGGACACAGATTTCAACGAGCGCCGCAAGGCGGCCCTCGATGCCAAGAAGGCGTTGCTCGACAAGTTCAAGGCGAAGCCTGGCGAGTCCGATCCGGCCGTCCAGGCGCGCATGGCCGAACGGCAGGCGCGCGCCGAGGCACGGCGCGCCAAGGAGGAGGCCAAGCGCCTCGAGGCCGAGCGTGTGCGCCAGGAGGAAGAGGCGCGCCGCGCCGCCGAGGCCGAGCGCAAGCGCCAGGAAGAGGAGGCCGCGCGCCTTGCCGAGGAAGAGCGCCAGGCGCAGCTCGCCAAGGACCCGATCGCGCGCATGATCGCCGAGCAGGCCGCCCTGATGGGCGCCCGCAAACGCGGCGGCCGCCGCTAAGGCAGCCTCCCCCGCGACCTCGCCCGTCGCCGGACACCTGCATCAAGCGTCAACCCTTCTCCCCGACCGGGGCGAGGGGTTTTCGTGTTGGCTCGCGCCTCGACTTGAACCATGGCGCGGACGGTCGCCGGCTTGTCAGCGTTCGATCCCCGGGATGCCGGCGATGGCCTGGACGAGATGATCGATCAGCAGCCGCACGCGCGCGACCGCACTGCGCTCGGGCACGATCAGAAGACTGATCGGGACCGGAGGCAGACGATGATCCGGCAGGATCACCTCCAGTTCGCCGCTCGCGAGCAGATCGTCCACCAACCAGAGATGGGTCGGCGCGATGCCCCGCCGCGCGACCAGTGCCTCGCGCACGGCAAGGCCGTGATCCGTGCGGAACCGACCGCCGAAGGCCAGGGAATGCCGCTGCCCGTCGGGACTTTCCAGAACCAAGGTGCCGCTGCCGGCGACATTGGTCATGCGGATTCCCTGATGGGCCGCCAGTTCCGCTGCCGTCGTCGGACGGCCATGAGCCGCCAGATAGTCCTTGGCCGCGACGAGGACGCGGCGCGACAAACCCACTGTCCGTCGCAGCATCGAACTGTCGGCCAGGGGGCCGAGGCGCAACGCGAGATCGACACCCTCCTGCACCAGATCGACCCGTTCGTCGGTCAGGCCGAGATCGACCTCGATCTGGGGCTCGCGATCCTGAAAGGCGAAGATGTGTCGGCAGACATGGCGCACGCCGAGCGCCGCCGTGCAGGAAACGCGCACCCGGCCCGCCGACCGGCCGCCGGATCGGGACAATCGGTCGCTCGCCTCGTCCACGAGGCGGAGGATCTCCGCGACTTCCGAAAGGTAGCGGGCGCCCTCGTCGGTCAGCGAGACGCTGCGTGTCGTTCGGCTGACAAGCCGCACACCCAACCCCTCCTCCAACTCGCGTAGCTGGCGCGTGATCGTGGATTGGCCGACACCGAATTCGCGAGCCACCGCTGAAAGGTTTCCGCGCTCGGCGACACGCATGAAGCTGCGCATCCGCTCCAGAGTAACGAGCGACTTATCCATGTTTCGGCAGATTGATATCCATTCCGCCGGAATATCGAGAGACCGGCATGCTTGCTAGAGGGACGGCCACTCTTTCGCAAACCGGAAGCTCCTGATGAAGGTCCTCTTCGTTCTCGCCCATCCCGAGCCCCAGTCGCTCAGCGCCTCGCTCTGCCGTGTCGCGGTCGACGCGCTTCGCGCCGAAGGGCACGAAACCATGGTCACCGACCTTTATGCCGACGGCTGGAAGGCTGTCGTGGACCGCGAGGACTTTCCCGCGCTCGCCGCCGAGACGCGCCTGCGCGTCCCGGCCGCCTCAGGGGAGGCGTTCGCGAGCGGCACGCTGACCGAGGATGTCGCGAGCGAACAGGCGAAGCTCCGCGCGGCGGATGCTTTGATTCTCGCCTTCCCGCTCTGGTGGTTCTCGATGCCGGCGATCCTCAAGGGTTGGATCGACAGGGTTTATTCCCATGGCTTCGCCTATGGCGTCGGCGAACATAGCGACCGGCGCTGGGGCGATCGCTACGGCGAAGGAATGCTGGCGGGCAAGCGGGCGATGCTGATGGTCACGTCCGGCGGATGGGAAACGCATTACGGGCCGCGCGGGATCAACGGACCGATCGACGACCTTTTGTTCCCGATCCAGCACGGCATGCTGTTCTATCCAGGCTACGAGGTTCTGCCGCCCTTCGTCACCTATCGCGCCGATCGCCTCGACGCCGCCGGCTTCGACGCGGCGGCGGAGAGGCTCGAAGAGCGGATGCGCACCCTCTTCACTACCGTCCCTCTGCCCTATCGCCATCAGAACGGCGGCGATTACCTCATTCCGAGCATGGAGCTGCAGCCGTCGATCGAGCCCGGACAAGCCGGGTTCTCCGTCCATCTGCGCGAGCCCGCCGGGAGTGGTGCCTGAGGCGAGACCCCGCCTCAGGCGGCGTGGCGTTCGCGGGTCGCGGAGAAGCGTACGGCCGGGTAGTTCTTCTGGGCGTAGGACAGTTCCCAGGAATTGCGGGCGAGGAAGACCGGCCGCTCCTCGCGGTCGCGCGCGAGGTCGCCCTGGTTGGCCTTCACGAAGCGGTCGAGTTCGGCCGCGTCGTCGGCATCCACCCAGCGCGCCGTGTCGAAGGGCGAGGGTTCCAGCATGATCTCGACGCCGTATTCCACCGCGAGACGCGAGACGAGGACTTCGAGCTGCAGCGCGCCGACGACGCCGACCAGCCAGGACGAGCCGATCACCGGCCGGAAGACCTGCGTGACGCCCTCCTCCGCCAGATCGTTCAGCGCCCGCTGCAACTGCTTGGTCTTCATCGTGTCCGGCAGGCGCACGCGGCGCAGGAGTTCCGGCGCGAAGCTCGGAATGCCTGTGACGGTGAGCGCCGAGCCCTCGGTCAGCGTGTCGCCCACCGACAGCGTGCCATGGTTCGGAATGCCGACGATGTCGCCCGCCACCGCCTCGTCGGCGATCTCGCGGTCGCGCGCGAAGAAGAACATCGGACTCGCGATCTTCATGTCCTTGCCGGTGCGCACGTTCTTCAGCTTCATGCCGCGCTTGAAGACGCCGGAGGTGAGGCGCACGAAGGCGATGCGGTCGCGGTGATTGGGATCCATGTTCGCCTGGATCTTCAGGACGAAGCCGGACACTTCCTTCTTGGAAGGCTCGATCGGCGCCGGCAGCGCCGGCTGCGGCAAAGGCGAGGGCGCGAAAGTCCCGATCGCCTGGAGGAGGTCGCGCACGCCGACCTCGCGCATCGCCGAGCCGAAGACGACGGGCGTCAGGTGCCCGGCGCGATAGGCCTCGACATCGAAGGCGGGCAGCGAGGACCTCGCGATCTCCAGCCCCTCGATCGAAGGTCCGAAGACCGAATCGCCGGCCAGCGCCGGATCGCTGGCGAAGGCCTCGAGACTGTCGAAGCTCTCGCGCTCGCGCGTGTTGCGCGTCAGCGTGACGGGCCCCTCCCCCGCCACCTGCACGATGCCGCGGAAATCGGTGCCCATGCCCATCGGCCAGGTGATCGGGGCGACGTCGAGCGCCAGGGAGGACATGATCTCGTCGAGGATCTCCAGCGGGTCGCGCCCCTCGCGGTCGATCTTGTTGACGAAGGTGATGATCGGGATGTCGCGCAGCCGGCAGACCTCGAAGAGCTTCAGGGTCTGCGCCTCGATGCCCTTCGCGGCGTCGATCACCATGATCGCCGAATCGACGGCGGTCAGCGTGCGATAGGTGTCCTCCGAGAAGTCGGCATGGCCGGGCGTGTCGAGAAGGTTCAGCACCAGCCCGTCATATTCGAAGGTCATCACCGAGGACGAGATCGAGATGCCGCGCTTCTGCTCGATCTCCATCCAGTCGGAACGGGTGCGCCGGCGCTCGCCGCGTTCCTTCACCTGGCCGGCGAGACGGATCGCGCCGGATTCGAACAGGAGCTTCTCCGTCAGCGTCGTCTTGCCGGCGTCCGGGTGCGAGATGATCGCGAAGGTGCGGCGCTTCAGATGGCCGCGATCGGCGGAGAAGAGCTCGGCGTCGCGGATGGCGCCCGCGCCTTCGAGGGCGACGGCGGAATTGAGATCGTCCATGGCAAGCGGCTCGACAAGCAACAGGAAAAGGCCGGCATCGCGGTGCCCGGCTCTGTCATCGGGCTCTCATATCATGCGAAACGGGATCGAGCGCAACCGCGGGCGCGGCTCGCGGCCCGTCGATTCGCCCCTCATGCCGCAGGAAGATCGATCATGTTCGAAGCGATCCACCATATCGCGATCATCGCCGCCGACTATCCGCGCTCGAAGCGCTTCTATGCGGAGATCCTCGGCTTTCCGGTGATCCGCGAGGTCTATCGCGCCGAACGCGAGTCGTGGAAATGCGATCTCCAGGTCGGCGCGGCGCAGATCGAGCTCTTCTCCTTCCCCGCCCCGCCGCCCCGCCCGTCGCGGCCGGAGGCGCTGGGCCTGCGCCATCTCGCCTTCGAGGTGGCGGATATCGAGGCGGCGGTCGCCCATCTCGAAGCGCATGGCGTCGCGGTCGAGCCGATCCGCGTCGATCCCCATACCGATCGGCGCTACACCTTCTTCACCGATCCCGACGCGCTGCCGCTCGAACTCTACGAGCGCGGCTGAGGCCCTATTCGGCGGCCGCGGCGAGCGGCGCGTCGAGGATCTGCCCGTCGCCCGGCGCGAAATGCAGCGCGACCTTCGCGCCGCGCTCCGGCGGCGGCGTCGAGGGATCGTTGAAATTGTCCATCAGCAGCGTCGTCTGGCCGAGCCGGACGCGCATGCGCACGACCGAGCCGAGGAAGTCGACATCCTCGATCGTCCCTTCCAGCCGGTTGGTCCGCGCCGGCGACGGGGCGAGCGACAGGGCTTCCGGCCGAAGCGCCAGCGTCAGCGGCCGGCCCGCCGGATGGGCCTCGGCCGGCACCGCGATCTCCTGGCCCTCGACGCGCATCCGGTTGCCGCCGGCCGCCTCGCCTTCGAGCAGCGACAGCGTGCCGATGAAGGAGGCGGCGAAGCGCGTGCGCGGATGGTTGTAGATGTCGAAGGGCGTGCCGATCTGCTCGGCCCTCCCCTCGTTGAGCACGACGATCCGGTCGGAGACCGACAGCGCCTCCTCCTGGTCGTGCGTGACGAAGATCGCGGTGATGCCGAGCTTGCGCTGGAGGTCGCGGATCTCCTGGCGCAGCGACAGACGGATCTTGGCATCGAGCGCCGAGAGCGGCTCGTCGAGGAGAAGCACCTGCGGGCGCACGGCGAGCGCGCGGGCGAGCGCCACGCGCTGCTGCTGGCCGCCGGACAGCTGATAGGGATAGCGCGCGCCGAGATGGCCGAGCTTGATGAGGGCGAGCATCTCCTCGACCCGCGTCCTGATCTCGCTCTTCGGCCGGCCCGCCACCTTCAGGCCGAAGGCGACATTGTCCGCCACCGTCATGTTGGGAAAGAGCGCATAGGCCTGGAACACCATGCCGACCTTGCGCGCATTGGGCGGCAGGTGGGTCACGTCGCGCCCGTCGATGGCGATCGTGCCGGCCGTCGGCGTCTCGAAGCCGGCGACCATGCGCAGAAGCGTGGTCTTGCCGCAGCCGGAAGGGCCAAGAAAGGTGACGAACTCGCCGCGCGCGATCTCGAGGTCGAAGTCGTGGACCACGGTCTGCGGACCGAAGCTCTTGCGCACGCCCTTCAGCGTCAGGAAGCTCATCGGGTGATTCCTCGGAAAAGCAGCTTGTCCATCACCGGCTCCGCTTCGGCGCGCGGCCGCCGAGAAGCTGGAGGGCGCCCATGCAGCCCCAGGTGACGGCGAAGGCGACGATGGTGAGCGCCGCCGGTTCGTAGGCGCGGTTGGCGCCGACATTCTGGAGATAGGGACCGAAGCCCGGCCGGTTGAGAAGGCTGGCGAAGACGAATTCGCCGATCACGATCGCGAAGGTCAGGAAGGCGCCGGACAGGACGGCGGAGCGGATATTGGGCAGGATGACGCTGGCGAGAATGCGCCATTTCGAGGCGCCGAGGCTTTCGGCGGCTTCGGTCAGCGTCGCGACGTCGATCGCCGAGAGTCCCGTATCGACCGCGCGGTACATATAGGGCAGCGACAGCGCGACATAGCCGCAGAGGAGCAGGACGTTGGTGCCCGCCTCGGTGCCCGCCAGCGGCAGCCAGGACGAGGAATTGTACATCCTGAGATAGCCGAACAGGATGACGATCGCCGGGATCACCAGAGGCAGGAGCGTGACGAATTCCATGATCGGGCGGAAGCCCGGCAGGCGCAGGCGCACCCAATAGGCGGTCGGCACCACGAGCAGCGTTCCGGCGACGATGGTGGCGAGCGAGGCCATCACCGAGAAGGAGAAGGTCTCGCGGAAGCGCGGATCGGCGAAGATGACCTCATAGGCGCGGAAGGAATAGAGGCCGCGCTGCATACGCAGCGAGAATTCGAAGGTGGCGACGAGCGGTAGCAGGAAATACAGCGCCCCGAACAGGACGACGAGCCAGGGGCCGAGGCGGGAGGTCCTCATTTCTGCCACTTCTCCGCGCGGCTGCGCAGCCAGATGTAGAAGCCGTTGGACAGGCCCGTGACGACGATCATGCCGAAGGCGAGCGCATAGCCGAGATTGGCGTCGTGGAGGACATCGCCGCGAATCTGCGCGTAGAGGAGGATCGGCACGATGTTCAGCGACGAGCCCGTCAGCGCATAGGCCGTGGCGATGGCGCCGAAGGCATTGGCGAAGAGCAGCAGGAAGCAGCCGAACAGGCTGGGCGCCAGCACCGGCAGCGCCACCATGCGCCAATATTGCCAGCGCGAGGCGCCGAGCACGAGCGAGGCCTCGCCCCATTCGCGCTTCAGGCCGTCGATGGCCGGGGCGATGATCAGCACCATCAGCGGCAGCTGGAAATAGAGATAGGTGATCGTCAGGCCCCAGAAGCTCAGGAGATTGAAGCCGTAGCGATAGATGTTGAAGCCGAGGAGATCGTTGAGGAGCGTCGTCACCAGCCCGACCCGGCCGATCGTCGCGATGAAGGCGAAGGCGAGCGGCACGCCGGCGAATTGCGAGGCGACGCCGGAAAAGGTGGTCAGCACCGAGCGCACCCAGGGCGGCAGGTCGCCCTTCGACAGGGCATAGGCGAGAAAGAAGCCGAAGAAGGCGCCGAGCAGCGCCGAGGCGAGCGAGACCTCGATGCTGATGCGATAGGCGGCGAGGATCGAGGGCGTGAAGAGATTGCCGAGATTGCGCAGGGTGAAGGCGCCCTCGCCGTCCTGGAAGGCGCCGACGAGCAGGTAGAGGGTCGGCAGGATCAGGAACATCGTGGCGAAGACCACGAAGGGAATCACCCCGAGCCAGGCGAGCGGCGCCCCGCGCAGGCGAAGGCGCGGCAGCCGCTGGCCGCCGATCGCGGCGACGGGCATCATCTCTGTTTCGACGGGATGAGCGCTCAATCGCACCTGCCGCAAGATCGGACCCAATCTGCGGCCCGGCCTTCGGAAAGGCCGGGCCGCGCCATTCGTCGATCGGCTTTACTGCGCCTTGACGCCGACGACCTTGTCCCAGCCGGAGGCGATGGCGGCCTTGTACTGGTTCTGCTGCTCCAGCGTCGGGAACACCGCCTTCTCGTAGGAGGCCGGGTCCGGCAGCTTGGCGAGGACGTCGGCCGGGATCTTGCCGGCCTTCGACATCGCGTTGAAGCGGATCGGATGGCAATAGCCCTTCAGCCAGCCGATCTGGCCCTCGTCGGAATAGAGGTGCTCCATCCAGAGCTTCGCGGCGTTCGGATGGGGCGCGAAGGCGCTGATGGCCTGGACGTAGACGCCGGCGACGACGCCCGTCTTCGGCACCACGATCTCGACTTCCGGATTGCCGTTCAGCGTGTCGCGGGCGGCGAGCGCGTTATAGTCCCATTTGAAGACGATCGGCGTCGTGCCCTGGGCGAGCGCGTTGGTCTTGCCGGCGGCCGGCACGAAATTGCCCGACTTGTTCAGCTCGGCGAAGAAGTCGAGGCCCGCCTCGGCCGCCTTGGCGACATCGCCCTTCGTGGTGGAGAGGCCGGCGGCGAAGATCGCCTGGATGTCCTCGTTGCCGGTGCGCGGATCGCCCGGCAGCGCGACGGAATTGGCATATTCCGGCTTCAGGAGGTCCGCCCAGTCGGTCGGCACGGTCTTCACGACATCCTTGTTCACGATGAAGGTCATGACGCCGTAATAGTCGCCGTACCAATAGCCGTCGGCATCCTTCGCCTCGGCCGGGATCTCGTCCCAGGTGGAGACCTTGTAGGGCTGGATCAGGCCGTCCGCCTTGGCGGTCGGGCCGAAGGACAGGCCGACATCGATGACGTCCGGCGCCTGCGGGCCCTTGTTGCCCTTGTTGGCCTTGATCGCCTCGATCTCGTCGCCCGAGCCGGCGTCCGGGTTCAGCTCGTTGACCGTGATCTCGGGATATTTCTTCTTGAAGGCGTCGATCACCGCGCCATAACCGCACCAGTCGTGCGGAAGCGCGATGGTGGTGAGCTGTCCTTCCTTCTTGGCGGCAGCGACGAGCTCGTCCATCGACTGGGCCGAGGCGGCGGCGGAGGCGGCGAGATTTACCGCGAAGGCCGATAGCGCGATCACGGAAGCGGCGCGCAGCAACGATGTGTTCATGAGGCTCGATCCTTCGGGAAAACCGGTGCGGCGGGGGTCGGATATCGGCGCAGCCGCTTGCGCCGCGGCGACTAGCACCGCTGGATGACAGTTCAATGTCACCTGGAATTCGTTGGGCGGCAACGACTTTTCATGTCAAAATCATGGCCTTCCACCATTCGCGCGCCGCTTGTGTCGCTTCCTGCGTCTTGCCTTGCCGCAGCGAGCGGGTAAGTTCCAAGCCAAGAGCCGGGGGCTTGCGCCGGAAGCCCGAGGAGCCGGTTCGAAGGAGACGGCAACCGCAGTGATTCACCCTTGACCAGAGAGGCCATATCCGCCTCCGCCCTCGCCAGCCTGCTCGAACAGGTGGCGCGGCGCATTCACAGCCAGGGCTATGCCGCCGATCTCTTCCCAGCGCAGTGGGCGGCAATCCGCTATCTTCATGCCGCGCCGCCGCAGCTGCGCACCGCGATCGACCTCGCCCGGTTCCAGGGCCTCGCCTCCGGGGCGGTCGCGCGCACGGTGCGCACGCTGATCGGCAAGGGCCTCATCGTGAAGGCCGGGACGATCGGCCGCGGACGCGCCGAGCAGCTCGATCTCACCGACAACGGCCGGACGCTGCTCGCCGGCGATCCGCTGCGCGACATCGCCGAGGCGCTGGAATCGCTGTCGGGGCCGGAGCGCGAAAGCCTCGCCACCGGTCTCGAGATCGCGATCCGCGCCACGATGGCGGAAACGCAGAAGGAATAGGCGCCGGGGCGTTCTCAGCGACCGCGTTTGCCTTTAAGAGGCGGCGGACCGCGTCGGCATCAGGCCGAGGCGAGGTTTCGCGACGGGCTTTCGGGATCGACAGGGTGTTCGGCGACGCTCCGAGAACGCTATTTCTCGTCGTCGCCCTTCTGGCGGCGGCGCTCCTGTCCGGCTGCACGGGACGCACGGACGACAACGCGCTCTTCATCGGCAAGGGCACGGCGAGCTTCGTCGACGCGACGGGCGCGCTCGGCATCGACGAGGTGCGGGCCCGGGCCGACAGCCTCTTCGCCCCCTCCCCGCCGGCGGCGATCGGGTCCCTGCCCGAAGGCGCGGCGCTCTGGCTGCGCATCCCGACGCCCGATGTCGATACGCTCCTGTCGGCCGGCTGGCAGCGCACCTTCTCGCTCGTCGTGAAGGAGGCCGCCGTGCATCACGTCGATCTCTTCGTCCTCGGCGCGGACAGTCTGGAGATCCGCAGCTGGGACTGGCAGGACAGCCGGCGGCTCGGCGGCAACGGCTATCGCTTCCCGCTCGTGGTGGTCGAGCCCGCGACGATCGCCGGCAAGGCCCTTCTCATGCGCATCGTGCCGGAGCGGAGCTTCACGGGCCGGGTCTGGCTGTCGGACTTCCAGAGCTTCTTCGGCGGCTACAATGCCGAGACGACGACCCTGTCGCTCACCATCGGCTTCCTTCTGGCGGTGCTGATCTACATGCTCGCCCTCGGCTCGACGCTGGAGGACGGGACCAATCTCTGGTTCGCCGCCGCGATCGGGGCGCAGCTCGTGCAGATCGCCTGCGCCAGCGCGGTCTTCGAGACGCAGATCATGCCCGGCGCCGTGCATCTCTCGCTCGGCCTCGGTCTCGCCGCCGATTTCGCCCTCCAGGCGGCACTGATCGGCTTCACCACCGATTTCCTGCGCATCCGCGGCTGCGCGGAAGGGTGGGGCCGCCTCGTCTGGCTGCCGATCGGCTTCTTCGGCGCGCTCGCCGTCGTCGCGCTGTTCGATCGCGATCCGGCGCTCCGCTTCGCGGCGCCGGCCGCCGTGGCGAGCTTCGCCTGCATCGCCCTTCTCGCGGCGAAGGCGGCGACGCGGCGCAACGGCCGCGCCACCGCCTTCACCCTCTGCTGGCTGCCGGCGCTGGTGCCGATGGCGCTCGAAGGCTTCGGCATCGGCGTGCCGCGCGCCTTCTCGGACAATCTGGCGGAAGGCAATGGCAGCCTCTTCGGCCTTTGCGCCTCCTTCGCGCTGTTCGCCGCCTTCGCCTCCCTCGACATCCGCCAGCGCGAACGCGGCCTGCTGCGCCAGGTGGCGGACGAGGCCGAGCGCTTCCGCCGCTTCGCCGAGATCGGGATCGACGGCTTCTGGGAGATCGACTCCAGCGGCCGCCTGACCTTCCTGTCCGGCCAGGTGGTGGGCCCCGCCCGCCTCGCGGTCGGCGACGTGCTGCTCGACCGTCTCGCCGAGCTCTCCTCGGCCGACTACACGCGGCCGATCCGCCAGATGGTCGCCGACGGGCTGCCCTTCGACGAGCGGCGCATCAAAATCGCCAATGGCGAGCGCGACGTCTGGGTCAGTCTCAGCGGCCGGGCGATCGGCGATGCCGGCGCGAAGAACGCCGTCGCCTATCGCGGGGTGATTCGCGACGTCACCGAGGAGATCGAGCGCGAGAGCCGACGCGCCGTCGAGCAGCAGATCCTGGCGC
Source organism: Aureimonas endophytica (assembly GCF_014642635.1). Taxonomy (GTDB): domain Bacteria; phylum Pseudomonadota; class Alphaproteobacteria; order Rhizobiales; family Rhizobiaceae; genus Plantimonas; species Plantimonas endophytica. The sequence goes on along the minus strand of NZ_BMIQ01000002.1, from coordinate 736,329 downwards.
TCGGCCAGCTCGTCGGCAGCGTCGCCCACGAGGTGAACAACCTCCTCCACCCGATCGTCAATCTCACCAAGCGGTTGCGCAACCGCTTCGCCGGCATCGCCGACGCCGAATCGATGCGGCTGGTGGAACTGATCGACCTGTCGAGCCGGCAGGCCGCCAAGGTCGTGTCGGAACTCCTGCGCTCGACGCGCGACCAGCGCTGGAGTGACATCCAGCGACCGATCTCGCTCGCCGTCGAATATAGCGTCGAGGCGGTGCGCCCGGCGCTGCCGGCGAGCGTGCGCATCGATGTCGTGACCGACGAGGTCGAGCAGCCGACGGTGAAGGTCGGCGACATCCTTCAGGTCGTCGGCAATCTCCTGTCCAATGCCGTTCATGCGATGGACGGCCGGGGCCATGTCACCGTCGCCCTGGCCGGCGCGCCGGAAGGGGCGCGCCTCACCGTCTCGGACGACGGCGCCGGCATGGCGGAGGATGTGCGCCGCCGGGCCCTGCAACCTTTCTTCACCACGAAGACCGACGGGCGCGGCAGCGGCGTCGGCCTCTATGTGGTCCAGAAGATCGTTCAGGATTATGGAGGCTGGATCGCGATCGATTCGACCCCAGGTCTTGGAACGACCTTCACGATCCTGTTTCCGATCCGAAAGGAAGACAATGGAGAATTCCCGCCCGAAGCCGACGGTTCTGGTCGTGGATGACGTGCCGACCGTACGCGAATCGCTCGCCATCGCGCTGGAGGATGCCGGCTTCGAGGTGGCGAGCGCCGGCAATGGCCGCGAGGCGCTGGACCTCCTCGGCCAGCGGGAATTCGACGTGCTCGTGACCGATATGTGGATGCCGGAAATGGACGGGTTGCGGCTCCTGAAGGAGATTCGCGGCACGCGGCCGAAGATGCGCGTCTTCGGCGTCACCGGCGGCGGCCCGCGCCTGACGATCGAGACGATGAGCTCGCTCGCCGAGGTCTGGGGCGCCGAGCGCGTCTTCCTGAAGCCTTTCGACGACGACGAACTCATCGCCGCCATCCTGGCGCCGCGTCCGGCCAAGGGGGCCTGACGGACGCTCTACAGGCGAAGCTCCGCGACGAGGGCGCGATGGTCGGACAGGCCGGCGGCCTCATCCGCCGTCCGCGACGCTTCGAGGCCGAGCGCGGCGGCGGCGTAGATCCGGTCCATCCGCACGAAAGGGCGCCGCGCCGGCCATGTTTTCGGCGCCGCGACGCGCGGCAGGATCGGCGCCAGCGCGCGATGCACCGCTCCCCTGTCGAGCCGCCAGTCGTTGAAATCGCCGAGGACGACGGTCGGCTCGGCGCGCGCGGCGACAAGTTCGGCGAGAAAGCCCGCCTGGCGCCGCCGGTCGGCCGGCACGAGGCCGAGATGGGTGGCGATGAGGCGCAAGGGCCCGAAAGGCGTTTCCACGAGCGCGTCGATCGCGGCGCGCGGCTCGATCCGGCCGCCGGGCAGCCGCAGGATGTCGAGCCGCGCGAAGGGCCAGCGGCTCCAGAGCGCATGGCCATAGGCCGTCGCGCCCCGGCCCGTCAGCCGCGCCTCGGCGAAATGGCCGCCGAGAAGATCCCGCGCGCGCTCGAAGGCATGGGAGCGCCGGCCGAGATGGGTGCGGCCGTCGACCTCCTGAAGGGCCGCGACGGTGGGGTCGAAGCCCTGGAGCGCGCGGAGCGCCCGTTCGAGGTCGCAGCGCCGGTCGGCGCCGACGCCGCCATGAAGGTTCCAGGTGACGAGACGGAGGGTTCCCCCTTCCTCCCGCCCGGCGCCGTCAGGCGACATGATCGCCCTGGCCGGCGCCGAAGACGGTGGCGAGGATGATGCGCAGATCGCCGAGGAAGCTGCGCGTCGCCAGATAATGGGCGTCGCGCTCGGCGAGCCGTTCGGGCGTGGACATGTCGACGCCCTCGATCTGGGCGAGGCCGGTGATGCCCGGCCGCAGCGCGAAGACGCCGCGCCGCGACCGCGCCGCGACGAGCTCGGTCTGGATCGGCAGGCTCGGGCGCGGACCGACGAGGCTCATCTCGCCCTTCAGGACGTTCCAGAGCTGCGGCAGCTCGTCGAGCTTGGTGCGGCGCAGTTTTTCGCCGAGCGGCGTCACCGCGCTGGCCGGCGTGTCATGCGTCGCGGCGGAGACCGTGCCCGCCGCCATGGTGCGCAGCTTCAGGCAGGTGAAGGGCACGCGGTTGCGTCCGACGCGCTCCTGGCGAAAAATGCCGGGGCCCGGCGTTTCGCGCCGAATCATCCAGGCGAACAGCAGCACCAGCCAACCGAGGACGAGGAGCCCGAACAGGCTTGCGACGATATCGAGAAGCCGCTTCAGCGCGAGCGACATGGGCGGTCAGCCGTCTTGACGGGGCGGGAGGGTGGACGTGAGCGGCGAGCCCCCGTCCAGGGCCGAGGCGCGCCGCGCCCGGCTGGAGGAGGAGCTGCGCGAGAACCTGCGCCGGCGGAAGGAACAGGCCCGCGCCCGGCGCGCGAGGCCGGGCGAGGACGCGCCGGCCGAGGCCGGCGATCCGGATGCGGACGCGGCGCGCGAGGACTGAGCCTCAGCCGGCATTGCGTTTCAGGAGATGCTTTTCCCAGTCGAGCGCGTGGCGCACGATCTCCGGCAGATCGTCGTGCTTCGGCACCCAGCCGACCGTCTGGCGCAGCTTGGTGGAATTGGCGACGACGCTCGGGCTGTCGCCGGCGCGCCGGCCGCTCTCGCGGATGGCGAAGTCGACGCCCGAGACCTCGCGCACGACGTCGAGCACCTGGCGTACGGAGAAGCCCCGGCTGTAGCCGACATTGGCGACGAGATTGCCGGCGCCCCGCCGCAGATGGTCGAGCGCGGCGAGATGGGCGCCGATCAGGTCCGTCACATGGATATAGTCGCGCACCGCCGTGCCGTCCGGCGTGTCGTAATCGGTGCCGAAGATCTCGATCGCGGCGCGCTTGCCGATCGCCGTCTCGTTGGCGACCTTGATGAGATGGGTGGCGCCCCTGGTCGACTGGCCGGTGCGGCCCTGCGGATCGGCCCCGGCGACGTTGAAATAGCGCAGCGCCGCATAGGAGAGCGGATGGGCGGCGGCGGCGTCGGCCAGCATCATCTCGCTCATCAGCTTGGAGCGGCCATAGGGCGAGAGCGGCTCCAGCCGGCTGTCCTCCGAGACCGGCTCGGTTCCCGCCTCGCCATAGACGGCGGCGGTGGAGGAGAAGATGAAGTTCGGCACGCCGTGGCGCACCGCCGTCTCGATGAGATCGCGCGTCTTCGCCGTGTTGTTGAAGTAGTAGCCGAGCGGATCGCGCACCGAATCCGGCACCACGACCGAGCCGGCGAAATGCACGATCGCGTCGACGGCATGCTCCTTGACGATCCGGCCCACCAGTTCGCCATCGGCGATGTCGCCGGTGACGACGGTGGCGGCCGGCGAGATCAGCCAGTCGAAGCCGGTGGTGAAATTGTCCAGAACGACGACATCCTCGCCGCGATCAACCAGACCGAGTACCATATGGCTGCCGATATAGCCGGCGCCCCCCGTCACAAGCACGCTCATCCGATTGCTCTCCTTCGTACGATCGTCGTCGCGGGTCGCGAGATGGCCGGCCCGCCGATCAATCGCGGCCGGCACCTGGCGGTCGCCGACACGCATGGACTTGTCCTGGACGAGACTTTAGAATTCTTCTCGTCAGGAGTTGCATATGACCGATTATCAGAGCCACTTCGAAACCGCCATCGAAGCTCTGCACGCCGAAAGGCGCTACCGCGTTTTCGCCGACCTGGAACGCATCGCCGGCCGTTTTCCACAGGCGCTTTGGCGCCATGACGGCGACATCCGCGAAATCACCGTCTGGTGTTCCAACGACTATCTCGGCATGGGCCAGCATCCGGCCGTGATCGGCGCGATGTGCGCCGCCGCCGCCGGCATGGGCTCGGGCGCCGGCGGCACCCGCAACATCTCCGGCACGAATCATCCGCTGGTCGAGCTGGAAGGCGAGCTCGCCGACCTGCACGGCAAGGAAGCGGGCCTCGTCTTCACCTCCGGCTTCGTCTCGAACGAGGCGGCGATCTCGACCATCGCCAAGCTCCTGCCGAACTGCCTGATCCTGTCGGACGAGCTGAACCACGCCTCGATGATCGAGGGCATCCGCAAGTCCGGCGCGCAGAAGCAGATCTTCCGCCACAACGATCTCGCCCATCTCGAGGACCTCCTGAAGGCGGCGGGGCGCGAGCGCGCCAAACTCATCGCCTTCGAGAGCGTCTATTCGATGGATGGCGACATCGCGCCGATCGCGGCGATCTGCGATCTCGCCGAACGCTACAACGCCATGACCTATATCGACGAGGTCCATGCCGTCGGCATGTACGGCGCGCGCGGCGGCGGCATTTCCGAGCGGGACGGCGTCGCCCACCGGCTCGACGTGATCGAGGGCACGCTGGCCAAGGCCTTCGGCGTGCTCGGCGGCTATATCACCGGCTCGCGCGCGGTGATCGACGCCGTGCGCTCCTATGCGCCGGGCTTCATCTTCACCACGGCCCTGCCGCCGGCGCTCGCCGCCGCCGCGACGGCCTCGATCCGGCATCTGAAGGCGAGCGCGACCGAGCGCGAGGGCCAGCAGCGGCAGGCCGCCCGCGCCAAGACCGTGCTCGCCGAGGCCGGCCTGCCGGTCATGACGTCCGCCACCCATATCGTGCCGCTTCTCGTCGGCGATGCCGATCTCTGCAAGCGGGCGAGCGACCGGCTCCTGGAGCGGCACGGCATCTATATCCAGCCGATCAACTATCCGACCGTGCCGCGCGGCACGGAGCGGCTGCGGATCACGCCGACGCCGCTTCATGACGATCGCCTTCTGGAGTCGCTGCGCGCCGCGCTGGTGGAAACCTGGCAGGCGCTCGGCATTCCCTTCGGCAGCGCCGAGTCGCGGCTGAAGCGCGAGGCGGAGAACACGGTCCTGTCGCTGCTCGTCTCGCCGGCCGGCGGCTGACCGCCGGCCGAAGGCCCTTCGCCTTCAGAGCTTGCCGATCCAATCCGCCAGCCGGTCCGCCGCATCCTCGACCTGGTCGAGGCGGCGGTGGAAACAGGCGCGCATGAAGCGCGGCGCCGCTTGGCCGAAGGCGGTGCCGGGCGCGAGGCCGACGCGCGTCTCGTCGAGGAGCCGGAAGGCCGCCGCCGTCGTGTCCTCGACCCCGTCGATGGCGAAGAAGGCATAGAAGGCGCCCGCCGGCGGCACGAGCGACACGCGGTTCGTCTCGATGAGCCGGCCGGCGAAGATGTCGCGCGCCCGGTGCGCTCGCTCCACCTGCTCGGCGACGAAGCTCTCGCCCCCTTCGAGCGCCGCGACCGCGCCGCGCTGCATGAAGGCGGCGACACCCGAGGTCGAATATTGGATGAGGTTCTCGATCACCCCGCCGAAGAGCGGCGGCGCTTCGATCCAGCCGACGCGCCAGCCGGTCATCGCCCAGTTCTTCGAGAAGGAATTCACGAAGAAGATCGGCTCGTCCTCCTCCATCACGTCGTGGAAGGAGGGTGCCCGGCCGCCGGCATAGTGGAAGCGGCTGTAGATCTCGTCGGCGATCAGCGTCAGCCCGGCCTCGCGCACGATGCCCATGATCGCCCGCAGCGTCTCCAGGGAGGCGGTCCAGCCGGTCGGGTTCGAGGGCGTGTTGACGAAGAGCACCCGCGTCTTCGGGCCGATCGCGGCGCGGAGCTTGTCGAGATCGAGCGTCCAGCCGGCCTCCGTCCAGTCCAGCGTCACCTCGCGGGCCGTCGCGCCCGCGACGCCGACCGCGGCAGCGAAGTTCGGCCAGGCCGGCCCGATGAACAGCACCTCGTCGCCCTCGCCCGCCAGCGCCGCGATGGCGATCTGGATCGCCTGCATGCCGGAGCCGGTGACGAAGAAGCGGTCGAACCGGTTCGGCCGGCCGTAGAGCGTCTCGGTATAGCGCGCCAGGGCCTCGCGCAGTTCGGGAATGCCGCGCTGCCAGGTGTAGAAGGTCTCGCCTTCCGCGAGGCTCGCCGCCGCCGCGTCGCGGATGAAGGCCGGCGTCGGCAGGTCGCCCTCGCCGGCCCAGAGCGGGATGACGCCGTCGAGGCCGCGGCCATAGTTCATCACGGCGACGATGCCGCTTTCGGGCGCCGAGAGCGCCCGCGCGTGCAGACGGTCGAGAGGGGACATGCGGGGTCTCCGAAGCTTCTTCCCCGCACGTCGCCCGTCGGCGCCGCCTCGTCAACCCGGATCGGTCAGATCGGGCTGCCGCCCGGCGTCGGCCCACGCGGCACGGCGCCCCGGCCGCTGGCGAGAAGGTCGCGGATCTCGCCGAGCAGCTTCTCCTCGTTCGGCACTTCCTTCACCTCGTCGGGCTTGGCCTCCTCCTTGCGCTTCAGGGCGTTCATCGCCTTGACGACGAGGAAGAGGACGAAGGCGACGATGATGAAATTGATCGCCAGGGTGATGAAGTTGCCATAGGCGAGCACCGCGCCCTGCTCGCGCGCCGTGGTCAGGGTCGTGGCGTTCACCCGGCTCGACAGCGGATAGAACAGATTGGTGAAGTCGAAGCCGCCGGTGAGCAGACCGACGATCGGCATGATGATGTCCTGCACGAGGGACTGGACGAGGCCCGAGAAGGCCGCGCCGATGATGATGCCGATCGCCAGATCGACCATGTTGCCCTTCAGGGCAAATTCCTTGAATTCCTTCAGCATGAAGAATTCCTCCGTCGCCCGCGCCGGATGACGCAAGGTTCAAGGAATAGGAAACATTCGCCGTCCGGCAACGCCGCGCGGCGGGTAAGTTGTGGATGGCGGCGGGCGAAGCAGAAAGGCCGGGCGAAAACTTGCGCCCGTCGCTCAGTCCCGGCTCGGCAGATAGGGCTTGCCCGGCTGCGGCGCCCGCGTGCCGGAGAAATGTAGGAGCACCTCGCGCGTATGCGGCCGGCCGCGATGCTCCACCACATAGAGGCCCTGCCAGGTGCCGAGCATCAGCCGTCCGTGCAGCACGGGGATCGCGAGGCTCGTCTGCATCAGGACGGTCTTGATATGGGCCGGCATGTCGTCCGGCCCTTCCACCGAATGGCGATAGAACGGCCCCGCCGGCGCGAGGCGGTCCATCGCGTCGAGGAGATCGGCCTGGACGTCGGGATCGGCGTTTTCCTGGATGGTGAGCGAGGCCGAGGTGTGGCGGATGAAGGCGGTGAGCAGTCCGTCGCCCGCGCCGAAGGCCGTCAGCCGTTCCTGCGCGGTCGAGGAGATGTCGAGCATCGAGCGCGGCTTGGTGCGGATCGACAGCGTTTCGATGAACTGCATCGGCCTCTCGGGACGGTAGAGCGGGTTCGGGGGGTGTTCGCGCGCGCCAACGCCCCAGGGGCCAATTGGCACGCCCCTCCCCGCACGACAATGCGCAAGCCGCCGTTCCGCCGCGTTAAATTCGCTCAGGTGCGATCCGGCCCCGGCTCGTCCGCCGTCCCCCGGCGGTCTCGATCCTCGTCCTCGAATTCGTGGGCGAGATCGCGGAAGGCCCGGAAAACCCGCTTCACGCAGCCGATGGCGCGGTCGAGCTCCGCGTCGGTCCTCGCATCCCTCGCATCGTCGCCCTCGTCGTCGCGGCGGCTGTCCTCCAACGGCGCGGCCTGACGGCCTTCCGGCGAGGACGGCGCGGCCTCGTCGCTCTCGTCGGCCGGGCGGCAGTTCAGGTTGCCGCGCTCCAGCCGGCAGAGGCTCACCTCGCCCGTGACGGTGTCGAGCCGGGCGACGCCGCCCTCGATCGGCTGCATCTCGTAGCGGCCGGGCGAGGCCGGGCCCGGCATCAGGCTCTGCGCGCCGGCCGGCGCGGCCAGGCAGAGAAGGAAGAGGGTCGCGGCGGTTCTCATCTCGGCCTCGTTCGCTGGAGAGAAGAGGCTCCTTCCTGCCGGAGGAGAACGGCGACAATCGGGCCGCTTCCCGCGACTCACAGCTTCCGCACGGCCGGCGATTGACGGGGCGCGGGGCCTCTGGCACGGCTCGGCCCATGACTTCGCCGATCTATAAGATCGTCCCGGCCGAACTCTGGCGCGACGCCGAGCGGTCCGGGCAATTCCTGGGCGCGCCCGTCGATCTCGCGGACGGCTATATCCATTTCTCGACGGCCCGGCAGGCGCGCGAGACGGCGCGGCGCCACTTCGCCGGCCAGGACGGGCTCCTCCTCGTCGCGGTCGATCCAGCGGCGCTCGGCGCGGCGCTGCGCTGGGAGCCCTCGCGCGGCGGCGACCTCTTTCCCCATCTCTACGCGCCCCTTGCCACCGCCGCGGCATCGAGCGTCCGGCCGCTGCCGCTCGGCGCCGACGGCGCCCATGTCTTCCCGGACGAGATCGCATGAGCCGCGCCTATTCGCTCGCCCGCCCGCTGCTCTTCCGCATGGAGCCGGAAAAGGCGCATCGCCTGTCGATCCATGCGCTGAAGCACGGGCTGGTGCCGCGCGTCGACGCCCCGATCGACGGGCGCCTGCGCGTCGCGACGGCGGGCCTGTCGCTGCCCAACCCCTTGGGTCTCGCCGCCGGCTACGACAAGGATGCCGAGGTGCCGGACGCGGTGCTGCGCCTCGGCTTCGGCTTCGCCGAGGTCGGCACGCTCACCCCCCTGCCGCAGAAGGGCAATCCGCAGCCGCGCGTCTTCCGGCTGGTCGAGGAACGGGCGCTGATCAACCGGCTCGGCTTCAACAATGACGGCCATGCCGACGCCTATGAGCGGCTCGACGCGCGGCGGCGCAAAGCCGGCATCGTCGGCGTCAATATCGGCGCCAACAAGGATTCGGCCGACCGCGTCGCCGACTATGTCGCCGGCATCAACCGCTTCGAATCGGTGGCGAGCTATCTCACCATCAACATCTCGTCGCCGAACACGCCCGGCCTGCGCAAGCTCCAGACCGGCGAGGATCTCGACCGCCTGCTGGCGGCGGCCATCGCGGCGCGCAACGGCTTCGCGGCCCTGACCGCGACGGCGAAGAAGCCGCTCTTCGTCAAGGTGGCGCCGGATCTGAAGCGCGACGACATCGCCGAGATCGCGCATGCGGTCGCCAATCACCGGATCGACGGGCTCATCGTCTCGAACACGACGATCACCCGCGACGGGTTGCCGGCGGACCTCGCCCATCGCGACGAGGCGGGCGGGCTGTCCGGCCGGCCGCTCTTCCGCCGCTCGACCTATGTTCTGGCCGCCTTCCGCCGGGCGCTCGGCCCGGACGTGACGCTGATCGGCGTCGGCGGGATCGACAGCGCCGAGCGGGCGATCGCCAAGATCGAGGCGGGCGCCGATCTCCTCCAGCTCTATACCGGGCTCGTCTATGGCGGCTGGACGCTGCCCTCCCGCATCCTCGCCGGCATGAGCGCCTATCTGGACCGCGACGGCGCCGGGCATATCGCCGAGCTGCGCGACCGGCGGACCGACGCCGTGCTCGCCGACGGGCCGGGCTAGGAAAAGGTCCGGCGCCGCCGGGCCGGCATGGCGGCGAAAAGCGTCACGCCGCGCGCGGCCAGGAAGATTTCGAGCGCCAGCCAGAGGCCGTGATTGCCGAAGCGCGGCACCAGGATCAGCGCCAGCGCCGCGAAGAGCGCCGTCGAGACCAGCATCATGTTGCGCATCGTCGCCGACCAGGTGGCGCCGATGAAGACGCCGTCCATCAGGAAGGCGAGCGCTCCCGCAAGACAGGCCGAGGCCGCCCAGCCGAGATAGGGCACGGCGCCGGCCCGCACCGCCGCGTCGGTGGTGAGCAGCGCCACCAGCGCCTCGCCATAGACGAGGAAGAACAGCGTCAGCGCCCCGGCGAGGATCAGACCCCAGCGGATGCTCAGCACCAGGGCGCGGTCGAAGGCCGGCCGCCAGCGTGCGCCGACCGCCCGTCCGACCAGCTGTTCCGAGGCATTGGCGAGCCCGTCGAGGAAATAGCCGCCGACCATGAAGAGGTTGAGGAGCACGCCGTTCGCCGCCAGCGTCAGCGCGCCGAGCCCGGCGCCGAGCCGCGTGAACAGGGCGTAGGCGCCGAGCAGGCAGAAGGAGCGGATCATGATGTCGCGATTGACGCCGATCATCCGGCCGAAGGCCCGCCGGTCGAGGACGCGCCGCAGCGCCGGACGGTGGGCGCGGTCGAAGCCGGAGAGGACGGTGGCGAGGCCGACCAGGGCGCCGATCGCCTCGCCCGTCACTGTACCGAGCGCGACGCCCGCGATGCCGCCTTCGAGCACGAGGCCGAAGAGGATCGAGAACAGGATATTGGCGCCGTTGATCACGATCTGAAGCAGGAGCCCCAGCGTGCTGCGCCCGCGCCCCAGGACATAGCCGAGGATCGCGAAGTTCAGCAGCGAGACCGGCGCCGCCAGCATGCGCCAGAAGACATAGATCCGCGTCGCGTCAGCCACCCCCGGCTCCGGGGCGATGGCAAGGAGACCGAGCGCCATGACCAGCGGCTCGGCGAGAACCAACGCGAGGCCGATGCCGATGGCGAGCAGGAAGGCGCGCCAGAACACGGCCTGCATCTCCGTCTCGTCACCGGCGCCGAAGGCCTGCGCCGTGAGGCCGGTCGTGCCGGCCCGGACGAAGTTGAAGGTCTGGAAGGCGAAGTCGAAGACGAGCGCGCCGACCACGAGGCCGCCCAGCATGGTCGCGTCCCCCACCCGGCCGATCACCGCCGTGTCGGTGAGCCCGAGCAGCGGCTGGGTGAGAAAGGCGAGCGTCATCGGCAGGGCGATGCGCAGCACCTCGCGATTCGTCACCTCGAAGGGGCGCGGCGGACTGAGGGATGCGTCGGTCATGATCGGCCCGGACTCCTGCGCGGCGAGGCTCGCGGCGCCGATTTCCTTATCCCCGTTTCAACGGCGGAGGGAGAGGCCAAGGACGCGCTTCGGGAAAACGGAACGAAGCCGCGTATCGCGCCCCGCCGGCGAAGGATCGCCGCCGCCGGCGGAACTGCCTTTACGTCGGCGGCACCACCACTATAGGATGCATCGGCCCGCAAGATTACAACTTATGCGACTCGCTCCATGCAACCGATTTCCAAGATCGCGCGAACGCTTTTCGCCTTTCTGAGCCGGCCGGTGGAGGCGTCGCCGAAGGGCGGCGGCAGGCGACGATGGATCGTCGTGGCTCTCGCCCCGGTGGTTCTCGCCGTGCCCTTCGCGCTGTTCCTCGCCGTCGATCCGGCGCCTTCCGGCAATATCGTGACGCTGACGATCGGCGGCGACGACCTGTCGGCGATCGCCTGCCCGCCGAGCGAGGCGGTCGTCCCCGTCGATACCGGGACGCTGTCCACCATCGGCGGCGACCTGCCGACCGACTTCCGGCTCGGCCCGAACGAATATGCCCTGACCTTCGACGACGGCCCGATGCCGTGGACGACCCCGCACATCGCCCACATCCTGAAGTCGCGCTGCGTGCCGGCGACCTTCTTCATGCTCGGCATCAGCGCGCGGCTCTTTCCGATGATCGTCGGCACGATCAGAAGCGGCGGCTTCACCATCGGCAGTCATACCTACTGGCATAAGAGCCTGCCCGAACTGCCGATCGACAAGGCCAAGGCAGAGGTCCTGTCCGGCATGGAGGCGGTGGAAGCGGCGGCGGGCGGCGCGGATGGCGGCGGGCGCCTGTTCCGCTTTCCGCGCTGGGAAGCACGCCGGAGCTGCGCGACTACGTCCATGGCCTCGGCGCCACGGCCGTCTTCGCCGACATCACGCCGGAGGACTGGCGCGGCCAGCCGGCGGCGGAAAGCTTCGCGCGCTTCCGGGAGCGGCTCGACAAGACCGATCGCGGCATCATCGTCCTGCACGACGTGCAGCGCCATACGGTGGAACTCCTGCCGATGGTCATCGACGAGGTGACGCGGCGCGGCGGCCATTTCGTCCAACTCGTCGCGCGGCGGTGAACGGCCGGCGTCGCGCCCCTCGCCAGCGCTCGGGCGCCGCGTTAGTTCAGGCGCGATGTCGCCGCCCCCGATCGTCCACCATCCCGCCTTCGACGCGCATTTCGACGCGAAGCACCGCTTTCCGATGTCGAAATTCTCGCGCCTCGCCGAGATCCTGGTCGAGGACGGCATCGTCGCGGGCGACGGCTTCGCTGTGCCGGATCCCGCGCCCGAGGGCTGGCTGACGCTCGCCCATTCGCGGGCCTATGTCGAGGCGGTGCTGACGCAGAGCGTGCCGGCGCCGATCGAGAAGGCGATCGGCTATCGGGTGGACGACCGCGTCGCGCTCCGCTCGCGCTGCGCGACGGCGGGCACGGTGCTCGCCGGGCGGCTCGCCCTCGCCCAGGGGCTCGCCTGCAACACGGCCGGCGGCAGCCATCACGCGCGGCGCGACGGCGGCGCCGGCTTCTCGGTCTTCAACGATGTCGCGGTGGCGGCCTGCGTGCTGCTCGCCGAGGGCGAGGTCGGGCGCGTCCTCGTCTTCGACTGCGACGTGCATCAGGGGGACGGCACGGCGCTGATCTTCGCCGGCTCGGCGCGGGTCTTCACCCTGTCGATCCATGCCGAGCGCAACTATCCGGACGTGAAGCCGCCTTCCGACATCGACATCGCGCTGCCGGACGGGCTCGGCGACGAAGCCTATCTCGAGATCCTGGCGCCGGTGCTCCGCCGCGCGCTCGCCGAGGCGCGGCCGGACATCGTCTTCTACAATGCCGGCGTCGATCCGCATGCGGCGGACCGGCTGGGGCGCCTCTCTCTCAGCGATGCGGGCCTCGCCGAGCGCGACCGGCGCGTCATCGGCTTTTTCCGCGAGCGCGGCATCCCGGTCGCCGGCGTCATCGGCGGCGGCTATTCGCGCGACATCGAGGCCCTGGCCCGCCGCCACACCATCCTCCACCGCGTGGCGATGGAATTCGGTTGAGGCGGCTCAGCGCCGCCCGGACTTGAAGAGGCGCGACAGGAGGAACAACGGGAAGACGATCGCGGCGCCGACCAGGAAATAGTTCACGAGCCGGTCCATCGAGCCGAACAGGCCGCGCCACACGTCCCGCACGGTGTCCTCCAGCCAGAACAGGATCTCGCGCGGGCTCCAGCCGAGCCAGGACAGGACGAAGCCGACGACCAGCGACAGGACGATAAGGCGCACGAGCACGCCGAGCGGCGAGCCTCCGAGAAAATCCGACACGCGATCGACCATGTCCGCCCTTTCAAGCCTCGATGGGATCGAGGTAAGCGGGCGCCCGCCGAACCGCAAGAGCGCGGGCTCCGCAACGGCGACGGGAGATTTCCGTTTCGTCCGCGTTCTGGTAGTGCGCCGGACATCGATTCCCGCAAAGGTCAGATGTGATGAGTTTCAGGAAGGTCGCGGCCACGGCGTCGCTCGGCGGCTTGCTCTTCGGCTACGATACCGGGGTGATCTCGGGCGCCCTGCCCTTCCTGAAGGACGCGCTGGCGCTCGATCTCAACCAGCAGGGCCTCGTCGTCTCGATCGCGCTGGCGGGCGCCGGCCTCGGCGCGGCGGCGGCCGGCTCGATCTCCGACCGGTTCGGCCGCAAGCGCGTCATTCTCGTCGTCGCCCTGCTCTTCGTCGCCGGAGCGATCCTCTGCGCCGTGGCGCCGGACTTCCCGATGCTGCTCGCCGGCCGCTTCGTCGTCGGCGCGGCGATCGGCGTCGCCTCCATGCTGACGCCGCTCTATCTCGCCGAGATCGCGCCGGCCGAAAAGCGCGGCACGGTGGTGTCGCTGAATCAGATGTGCATCACCTCCGGCATCCTTCTCTCCTATGTCGTCGACTATCTCCTCGCCGACGTGACGGCGGGCTGGCGCTGGATGCTGGCGGCGGGCGCGGTGCCGGGCATCGTCCTTTTCTTCGGCATGCTGCCCCTGCCGGACAGCCCGCGCTGGCTCGCCGGCCAGGGCGACATGGAGGCCGCGCGCGACGCGCTCCGCAAGATCGGCGCCGGCGGCGATGTCGAGGCGGAACTGCGCGAATTGCGGGGCGCGACGCGAAAGGACGAGGCGGGCGCGCCCTGGTCCGAGGTCTTCTCCGGGCGCGGCCGGATGCCGCTGATCATCGGCGTCGGCCTCGCGATCTTCCAGCAGATTACCGGCATCAACACGGTGATCTATTTCGCCCCGACGATCTTCGAGCAGGCGGGTCTCGGCTCGACCTCCGTCGCCATCCTCGCCACCGCCGGCGTCGGCCTCGTCAACGTGATCATGACCTATGTCGCCTTGCAGCTGATCGATCGCGTCGGCCGGCGCGCGCTGCTCCTCTGGGGCATGGCCGGCATGGCCGCGATGCTGCTCGTCCTCGCCGCCAGCTTCGCGATCGGCACCAGCGGGGGTCTCGCCTGGGTCACGATGCTCTCGGTCGCCGCCTATGTCGGCTTCTTCGCCATCGGCCTCGGCCCGGTCTTCTGGCTGCTGATCTCCGAGATCTTCCCGCTGGCGGTGCGCGGGCGCGGGATGGCGGTCTCGACGGTGGCGAACTGGGTGGCCAATCTCGTCGTCAGCCAGGTTTTCCTGCTGCTCATCGCCGGCTTCGGCGCGGCCGGCACCTTCCTGCTCTTCGCCGCCTTCACGCTCGCCGCGATCGTCTTCACCCTGCGCCTCGTGCCGGAGACCAAGGGCCGCTCGCTGGAAGCCATCGAGCGCGACCTTTCCGGCACGGCGCTGGCGCGGGGCTGAGGCGCCGCCTCAGTCGCCCAGCATCGCTTCCAGCGTCTCGATCCGGTCGGCCTCGAAGGCCGGCTTGTCCCAGCGCAGGCGCGAGACGCGGGGAAAGCGCATCGCGACGCCGGACTTGTGCCGGCCGGAGCGTTGCAACCCCTCGAAGGCGACCTCGATGACGAGCCCGTGGTCCGGCTCGGCCCGCACGGAGCGGACCGGGCCGAAGCGGCCGATCGTGTTGTCGCGGATATATTTGTCGAGCTGCTTCAGCTCCTCGTCGGTGAAGCCGAAATAGGCCTTGCCGACGGGCACCAGCACCGGGTCGTCCGCCGGACCGGACCAGACGCCGAACGTATAGTCCGAATAGAAGCTCGAGCGCTTGCCATGGCCGCGCTGGGCATACATCAGCACCGCGTCGATCACATGCGGGTCCTGCTTCCACTTGAACCAGGGCCCCTTCGGCCGGCCCGGCACATAGGCCGAATCCCAGCGCTTCAGCATCAGCCCCTCGATCACCGCATGGGGCGGGGCGGCCCGCAGGCGCCGGAGATCCTCGAAGCTCGCGAAGGGCACGAAGGGCGAGACGTCGAAGCGCGAGCGGTCGAGGGCCGCGACGAAACGGTCGAGGCGGCGCCGACGCTCGGCGAAGGGCAGCGGGCGTAGATCCTCCGCCCCGTCCTGGAGGAGATCGTAGGTGCGCAGGAAGACCGGATGCTGGCGGATCACCGCCGCCGAGACCGTCTTGCGGTTGAGGCGCTGCTGGAGATCGGAAAAGGTGCCGACGACGATGTCGTCCTCGACCGGCCCGGCGCCATGCGGCGCCACCAGCGGCTCGCCCCGGACCGCCGGCCGGGCGACGAGCAGTTCGCCGTCGAGCGCGCCGTCGAAATCCATATGGTCGAGGAGATCGGGAAAGGCGCCCGAAATATCGTCGCCCGAGCGGGAATAGAGCCGGGCGACGCCGCGCTCGCGCGTCGCCTGGACGCGGATGCCGTCCCATTTCCATTCGGCCGCGTAATCCTCGGCCGTGATGCGCCCGTAATCCGGCTCCTCCAGCGGCTGCGACAGCATCACCGGGCGGAAGGGGCTCGCCGCCGCCGAGACGGGTTTTTCGCCGTCGCCGGACAGCCAGGCGAAGAGATCGCCATAGGGCGGGTGCAGCCCGTGCCAGAGCTCCTCGATCTCGGTCACGTCCTTGCCCCCGAACTCGGCCAGAGCCTGCTTGGCGAGGCGGGCGGACACGCCGATCCGCATCGAGCCGGTGACGAGCTTCAGGAGGGCGTAGCGGCCGGAGGAATCCAGCCGGTCGAGCCATTCCTCGACGAGCTTCGGCCCTTCCACCCGCGTCGCGCGGTCCAGCGCCGCAACGATCTCGGCGAGCGTCGGCACGTCGTTGCGCCCCTGCCGCTCGCCGTCATGCGGCGAGGGCCAGACGAGGGCGATCGCCTCGGCGAGATCGCCGACATAGTCGTAGGAATAGGCGAAGAGCACCTCGTCCATCCGCGCCGTCATCAGGGCGCGCAGCATGGCGGGCTTGACGCTGCGGATTTCCAATTCGCCGGTGATCGCGGCGAGCGCATAGCCGCGCTCGGGATCGGGCACGCTACGGAAATAGTCCTCCATCAGGCGCAGCTTGCCGTTGCGGGAGGGGGTGAGGACGAGACGGTCGAGGAGTTCGGCGAAACGCTTCATGGAGGACAGGCTTGCGGGCTTCGCCGGGAAGATAGGGCGCGGGCCGGCGCCGTCCCGGGGCGCCTCACGCGAGCGGCAGGTCGGGCGCGGCGCGCAGGCCCCGGATCTTCGGATGGTCGAGATGGTAGCGGGCCGAGAAGACGGCATCCGCCTCCATGCCCGGCTCGCGGATCAGCCATTCGAGATAGTCGGCCGGCACTTCGCCGAGCGGCACGCCCTTGTATTTGCCGAAGCGCAGCTTCGTCAGCAGCGCCGGCTCGGCCGAGACCCGTTCGGCGCGATCGAGGAAATCGGCGAGATCGGCGCAGCGCGGCATGAGGACGCGGGCGATCTCCCGCAGGAGCACCGCCGTGCAGAGCGCGTCGTAGAGCGCGCGATGCGGATGCAGCGCCTCGAGGCGCGGCCGGACGTCGGAGAGATCGAGCGGCAGATATTTGACGAGCGATTGCAGCCCATGGGCGCGCACGCCCGGAAAGGCGCGCAGGGCCAGACGATAGGTGCAGAGCCAGCGGCCGGGCAGGCGCAGGCGCGAGCGGTCGAACTCGGCGCGCTGCGCCGCATAGACCGGCGCCCCGGCGAAGGGCCGCACGGCCTCGGCGAAGGGCGGCGCCCCTTCCAGCATCTCGTCCGAGATCTGATGGACGCGCCGCGCATGCGGATTGATCTCCACGCCGGCGGGATCGACCAGCGTTTCCATCGCCGAACCGATCTCGCCGGTGAGAAGATCGAGATCGGCCGAGCCGATCTCGATCACGGCATCGGCTTCGAGCCGCTGCCCGGCCGTCTCGACATCGATGACGCGCACCACATGCGGCGGCGTTTCGGGAAAGAGCGGCAGGGTGCGGGCGCGCGGGGGAAAGAGATCCGACATGGTGCTGGCGATGTCGCGCGGCGCGCCTCCGGTTTCAAGCGCCGCGCGATGCGGCTCATTTGCCTTTCGGCAGTCCGACCGCGATCACCTCGAAGAAGCTCGGATCGGGCGGCTCGATGCCGCGCTCCTCGATCGAGACGATGAAGAGCCGGCCATCCGGCCGCGCCACCGCGAGCCCGACCTTGTTGCCATAATGCGGATCGACCGGATCGTTCGGCCGCGCGAGATCGTAGCCGCCGGGCGGCGGGCCGGCCGGCGCGTCGCGCCCGCCGACGATGGCAAGGCCCGTGCCGAGCATGCGGACGAGGACGGTGAGATTCTCGCCGCTCGTCTTCGTGACGGACAGCGCCCCGTCCGGCAGCCGATCGACGCGGCAGCGGTCCGTCGCGACCTTGCGCGACGGCTCGCCCATATAGCCGAACCACAGCATCTCGCAGGTCCGGTCGCCGGCCGGAACGGCGACAAGATCGGCCGCCGTCTCGCCATCGGGCCGCCCGCCGGCCGCCGCGACGGTGGAGACCGCCGCCGCGCGCGCCGCCGCGAGATCGGCGGGCTCGCCCGCCGGCTTCGCCTCCGCCAGCGTCCGCCGCACCTGCTCGGGCAGCGCCGTCAACTGGTTCTGATCGGCGAGGGACAGCGCCGTCCAATGGGCGAGGCAGTCCTGGCCGCAGCTCGGCGCGTTCGGATAGATCAGCGTCGCGGCGGTGCCCGCCGGGGCGGCTTCGCGGCCGACCGGAAAGTCGGACAGCGCCTCCTTGGCACCGGCGAGATCGAGAAGGCTGCCGACCTCGGCGCGGCGGCTCGCGCGGTCATAGGCGCAGAGCATGGAGCGCGTCGCCCGCGTGCCCTTCTCGATGCCGGAGAGAAGCGCGAAGCCGTAATGATCCGAGCCATAGGGATCGACCGTGGCCGAGATCTCGTCCAGCGCCGCCGCGCCGGCGGCCCGGCAGGCCGCGTCGACGGCGGCGCGAAAGGCCTGCGGATCGGGCTCCGCCCCACGCGCGCCGGGCGCGGCGAAGACGGACAGGGCGAGGCTGAGGCCAAGGGCCGCGTGCGCGGGAAATCGCAAGGTCGAGGTTCCGGTCGTTTCCTGGGCACGAAACTATGCCGGCGCGCCGTCGGGAAAAGGGCGCGCCCCACCCTCTCCCTTTCCGCCGACGCAAGCCCCAGGCGAGCCTCACCCCGCTTTTCGGCGGAGGACGGCTTGCATCCCTCACCGGTTCTGGTAATACGCCCACCAGTCGACGGGCGGTTCACCGCCACGACGGGCCGCTTTAGCTCAGCCGGTAGAGCACATCATTCGTAATGATGGGGTCGCGTGTTCGAGTCACGCAAGCGGCACCACTCCTCCCAGACTTCCATCTCGAAACGTCGCGTCCGGCGCCGATCGCTGACCGAGACACGCGAAGTATTCTGCGCCTTTCCGCTTCTGCCCTGCGCCGCGCATGGCAGCATCGAAACGCGGAAAGCAATCGATTCTCTGGCGTCGGTGGCTCCAGCGCTTCGTCGCGGATCGCGGGCCGGCACGATCGCCCTCGGACCGTTGCGCCCTTAGACGATTTCATCACGGATAATGCACCGCAGTGGATCGCCAGCCTCATTCAAAACAGAGGCGGGCCCAGGGCGACTGCGCCGAGACACGGCGGGCCGGCCGACGAACCCTGCCCTACGATGGACCGGCTCATTCGCTGCTCCTACCGGCCACATGCGCAAGCATATCGGCCAATGATGCATGATCGAAGATTTCAGGAGATCCGTGGTCGGAGTGGCAGGATTTGAACCTGCGACCCCCTCGTCCCGAACGTTGTGGCTCGATCCTGAAGCCCCTGCGCTACGCGGCTTCCGGCTCCTCCTCGTCCTCGTCGTTTCCCGCTTTTTCCCGCCGTTTCGTTGGCGAAGCGTTGGCGCGGTTCATGCGCTTGGCGAGCGTTGCGGCGGCCGTCTTCTGGTGCGCCGGGTGGTGGTGCGCGTACCGCCGGGTCAGCGTCTCGACAGTCATGCCGAGATATCCGGCGGCTTCCGCCAAGTCCACGCCGTCCTGCATCATCCAGGTGGCCGCCGTGTGGCGGAGCGTGTGGCGGACGACGTGGCGGTCGAGGGCGAGGATCTCGACGACGCGTTCATAACCCTTCCGGCAGTCCACCGGCTTCCCGTCCCGCTCGACGACGTACCTGGCGCCGGAGTCCTTCCACCCGCGCATCTCCTCGACGAGCTGGGGGGCGAGCGGCGCCGGCGGGTAGCGCTTGTTTGCCTTATCCTTCGCGCCGGGCGGCCGACGGAAGAAGAGTTCGTTGTCGAGGTCGACCCACGGCCGTCCTTCCTCGCGTTCGAACGAGGCCTCGCAGACCGCGGTGGCACGGGTCCCGGTCTGGACGCCGACGCGGATGAAGCGTTCGACGTGGGCGAGCGGCCGCTTCTTCGTCGCCAGGACCTGTCCCTTCGCGGCTCCCCGATGGCGGGTCTGGACCTCGGTCGTCTCGCGAGCGATTCGGCACATCTCCTCGACCTCTTCGACGGTCAACCAGACGTCGCGCTCGCCGTTCTCGTCCGGCAGCTCGACGGACACGAACTCAGCCAGAATCTTGTCCTTCACCGCACGGTTCAGGGCGGCTCGGAGATCCTCCAGGTCGCGGCGGGCCCCGGCCGACGTCGTCAGACGAGGTTTGTTGCCGGTCTTCTCCGGACGCGATGACTTCCACGGAACGCCCGTGCGGCTCCGCACGTACTCGTCGCACGTCACGGAGTTGATGTCGTCGCACGTGCGCTCTCCCCAGAACTCGAGAAGGCGCTCTACGTGCTGGGCAAGCTCGTCGGGGCGGGCGACCTTGTCGGCCTTCACGGTCATGTACCGCGCCAGGACCTCCGCGATCGTCACTTCGTGCGCCGGCCGGCGATTCGACTGCCTGACGACCGCCTTGGTCGCCTTGCCGATCATGTATTCGGCGTGGGCCTTCTCAGCCTTGCCGCGATCGCCCGCGCCGCATCCAGTGCTGATCTGGCGTCCAGCGTCGAGGATGACCCAGACGGCGGGGCGGCCGCCTTTGCCACCCTTGCCCTTCCGGGCGGGACGGAGCCAGAGGCGGGCGGGTTTCGCTTCACGAGGCATTCTTCTCTCCACTGTTCGACACCGTCCCGGGTGACGAACAGCGTCCGTCCCAGTCGCGTCGCGGGCAGTCGGCCGGCCTCTATCGCCGTCCGCATCATCTTCACGGTCACATGGCCACCGAGCTCCGGCAGCCATGGCGCCTCGTCGAGCGTCAGGAGACGGTCGGGCGCGCAGTCCGACAGGTCGGGCGGCTCCCAACGTCCGACGACAAGCATGTATCTGGCCGCCGGTCGGGCGGACTCCGTCTGCTGCATCCAGCTGCTCCTCGCGTGCCGGCGCCTCGTCGTGCGCCGTCGGGTGCGGTCCCGGCCTTTTTCGCCGGAGTCCGTGATGGAGTTCTCGGACCTGGAGGGCACCTCGTCCAGCCAATAATTCAGCTTTGGTTAACGCCATTGGCGGATGGTGCCGAGAGTCCACAACGGCGAGGAATGCCGCCTATGACCGACAAGAACCCGCGCCCTCGCCGCGAGAACGACCGCCCGCTCGACGACCTGCTCGTCCTCGTCCATTCCGTGCTCGGCTCGCTCGCCCCGGACCGCCTCGTCAGCTGGTTGGGCGTCTCGAAGCGCAACGCGGAGCGGTGGCTGGACGGGTCGTCGACGTTCCCGCCGAGGGTGATCTCCGAGCTGGAGCGCCTTCAGCCTCTGATGAAGGAGCTGGACGCCGAGCTCGACGCCGTCGTCGAGGATTTCAAAGCCGACGGCGTGCCCGAGAACCTCCTGCGCATGCACATCCGGGAGTACTCGAAGAAGCTCAGCGACGCACCGCCGCCGAAGCCCGAGCCGGTCCGCGAGTAAGGAAAACCGGCTTTAGTACAGAATTACACGTCGCGTTAACCCATTTCCGCAGGATTGCTGATAGAACAGCGTCATCGGGATCGACCCCGCATCCGCGGACGATTTCGAGAGCTATCCCCTGCCGGCCGATGCCGCGACGGGAAGCGCAGATGGCAAGGGCCATCCACAGTGACCGCATTCAATTTCTCCGACCATGAATGGCGCGATTCCGAAGCGAACGTCGCCGAGCTCGCGAAGGGCTATGCCCGCGAGCACAAGATGTTCGAGGCGCTCGACGAGAAGATCCGCCGCGGCGACCATTATCCCTCGGTGCAGCAGCTCCTAGACGGCCACGCGCCCTTCCGCGACCTCCTCGCCGCCGACGTCGAGGTCTACGTCGCCCGTTCCCGCGCCGTCTCGCCGCTTCCCGAGCCCCTCCGAGAGGACCTCAAGGATTTCGGCGTATGGCCGTCTCTCGCCGGCGCCGTCCGCATCCATGACGCCGTCGCGCCGATCGACCTCGCGACCGATTCCGTCGAGATCGCAGCGGTGCGACAGCGCGCTGCATGGTACGCGGCCGTCTTCGGCGACCGCCGCCTGCGCGATCTCCTGTTCTCTATGTACGTCGGCTTTGACTTCCGCCGCCTTTGCTACCGCCTCGGCCTCGAGTTCCGCCAGGATTTTCCGTACGGGACCGACGGCTGGACGCGTGGATGGCAGAATTCGACGTCGGCCGAAGGGCATATCGTCCTCCGCCGCCTCGCCGCGCTGACGGAAGCGAACGACTGGCTGCGCGAGAACCATCCAGCGGTCATGCGCTTCACGAGCGGCAAGCTCCAGCGCGAGGAGCTTTTCGCGCTCGCCAACCCGGTCTCGGCCGCGGCGCCTCCTGAAAATCCGCATCCGGCCTTCTTCACGGAGGAGGAATATTTCCAGAACGAGGCAGCCGCACGCCTCGACGAGTCCGCCCGTCAGGAGAAGGAGCGCCGGGCGATCGAGGCCGCCCAGGCTCCGACGAGCCAATCGATCTCGGAACTGCTCGGGCAGCCGAAGCTCGCCGTCGTCCCGAAGCTCGAAGTCGCCGGAACCGCCGACCAGAAGAGCTTCATGGGGCAATTCGCGAAGCTGTCTCTGCTCCGCGTTCCGCTTGTCGTCGCGCCCGACGTCGAGCCGATCGCACGCGATCTCGCCCGCGTGTGGCCGCACGCCGGGGACGTCGTCCGCCGCATACTTGCCGACGTCGTCCCCGGTCAGCCCGTGCGCCTTCGCCCCACGCTCCTCGTCGGCGATCCGGGATCCGGCAAGACGCGCCTCCTTGCGGCTCTGACGCGTCGCCTCGGCCTGCCGTCGGTCGTGTTCCCCTGCGCATCGGTCGCGGACGGCTCGTTCGGCGGCACGCCCGCGCAGTGGAGCACCCGCCGGGCTTCGGTCCCGCTTGAGCTCATCCGCTCGAACAAGATCGCAAATCCGGCGGTCGTCCTCGACGAGCTCGAGAAGACGGGGACGTCGAGCCACAACGGCTCGCTCCTGCACGCCCTGTTGCCCATGCTCGAGCGCCATTCGGCCGAGACGTATTTCGAGACCGCGTTGGAGACCAACGTGAATCTCTCGGCCGTCACATTCCTCGCGACCGCGAACAGCCTAGACGGGATTCCCGCCCCGCTCCGCGACCGCTTCCGCGTCGTCGTCATGCCGAACCCCGGCCTCGAGCACCTCGACAGCCTCGTCGACGGAATCGCGATGGACGTCCACGACGAGCGCGGGATCCCCCTGCGCTTCTTCGAGGGGCTGGCGCCGGACGAGGTCGAGGTCGTCGGGAAGGTCTGGGGCGGCGGGTCGCTGCGCAAGTTGCGCACGGCCGTCGAAGCGGCTCTCGATCACCGCGACCGCTCGCGGACGATGCAGTGAGAGGGGCGGACACAATGGTCATCGCGTTCCCGCCCGACGTCGCCGCCCGCCTCCGCTCGATCGAGGAGACGGAGGGTGTCCCGGACCTCGAGATCGTGCACCTCGCGGTCTCGGTCTTCAGCATGCTCGACGCCGACGAGCGCCATCGGCTCGGACAATGCGCGCTAGGAATGCTCGTCGAGCGCCATCGCCGGAGCCGGTCATGATCGACGGCGACGTCCGGGCGACATTCGACCTGCCCCTCGTCGTCGCCGGCTACGTCCTCCTCATGAGCGGCGAGGACAAGCGGACCGACGACGAGGTGGTCGAGGCGGCGATCCGCTGGTTCATGCAGATGTCTCGGTACGTCAGAGAGGAAGCATACAAGGAGTTGGGTCGTCGATGACCACCATGCACGTCGAAGCCATCCTGCCGCAGCACGTCGCCGAGGACCTGCTAGAGGCCGAGCGCGTCTACGGTCTCCGCCGCGAGGAGTCCGTCCCGATCGCCGTCGCCGCCGGCCTGCGCGAGCTGTCGCCAGGCTATGTCGAGCGCCTCCTCGACGCTCTCCGTGGAGGTGCCGCATGACGACCTGGTTCACTGCCGATACCCATTTCGGGCACGCGAACGTCATCCATATGAACAAGCGCCCCTTCGAAGGCGTCGCCGAGATGCGCGAGGTCCTGATCTCCAACTGGAACGCCGTCGTCGCGCCAGACGACGAGGTCTGGCACCTCGGCGACTTCGCGTACAAGGCGAGCGCCGCCGAGGCCGGCCACGTCTTCGACCGCTTGAACGGCCGCAAGCACCTGATCGCGGGCAATCACGACAGCCTGACGATCTGCACGGGCATGGATTGGCAGTCGGTCTCGGACCTCCGCGAGATCGCAGTCGATGGCGTCCGCGTGATTTTGTGCCACTACCCGCTCCTGGAGTGGAAGGCGTATTTCCGGCAGTCGGTCCACCTCTTCGGCCACGTACACGGGCGCCGCGCCGGCGTCGGGCGGTCGTGCGACGTCGGGGTCGATGCGTGGGGCTACCGTCCCGTCACGCTGCCCGAGGTCCTCGCCCGCATCGGGGACGCCCAGAATGAATGACCCAGTGCGCGACTGGGGTCCGGCGGCCGCGTATCTCCTCGGCGTCCTCGACGATCGTGTCCGGAAGCGCCGCGAGGCCGAGGCAGCGAAGGAAATCGGCCGACAACTCGAATTGGACCTATCTCGTCCACCCGCCGTCGACCATTCGCATGCTACAAGAGACACGTACCCGCCGCGGCCCCTGCCGCATCGTGGGACACCGCTAGGGAAGCAACGGAGATGCGATTCCACCTCCTATCCGACATCCACGACGACTATAGCTCCGCGAGCGGCGCCAGCTACGACATCCCCGCCGGTCTCGCCGCCGACGCGATCCTCTGCGTTGGCGACATCGCGGGCCGCCTCAGCCGCCGCGGCCTCCGTTGGCTCATGCGCCAGCGCGACCGTACGGGCTTGCCCATCGTCCTGTGCGCCGGCAACCACGACTATTGGCGCTCGTCCCTCGACACGGAGATCGGGCGTTTTCGCGATCGGCTGGGCTCCGAGCAGGGCATCCACCTCCTCGACGGCGACGAGATCGTCCTGAACGGCTGCCGCATCCTCGGCGGTACGCTCTGGACGGACTATGAGATCTACTCGGACGCCTACACCGCGCACGTCGAATCCACGAAGTACATGAACGATTTGCGGATGATCCGCACGAATTCCTACCAGCGCCGCCTGCGCACATGGATGCTCGCCGAGGAGCACCAGCGCTACCGAGCCTTCATCGAGGCGCGCCTGACGATCCCCTTCGCGGGCGCGACGATCGTCATGACGCACCACGCCCCGAGCGGCCGCAGCCTCCTCGGCGGGCGCTGCACGGAGCCCCTCGATGCGAGCTACGCGTCGAACCTCGAGCCGTTGGTCCGCCGCTACAACCCCGACTTCTGGCTGCACGGTCACATTCATGAACGCCGCGACTACCAGCTCGCCGGCACGCGAATCCTCGCCAACCCCCGCGGCTACGTCCGCGCCGCCGCCGGCCGCTTCCGCCCCGCCGAGATCGAGAACCCGGCGTTCGATCCCGCACTGGTCATCGACACCGACGACCACCGTCCGCTCGCGACCGGGGCGAACCTCGACATCGCCATCGATCGTCCGAACGATTTCCAGTGGCCGTTCGGCCGCGAGCCGGGCTGATGGACGACGAGACCCGCCGCCTCGTCGAGGCCGACCTCGCCGCCGTCCGCCCGTTCACGGAGATCGCGTCGCGACACGGCGTCGGGTACGTCGACGTCGCGCTCGTTCACCACCGCATGCGCCCGCAGCCGGTCGCGTGGCCGGAGGCGGTCCCGCCCGAGCTCTGGAACGCCGCCAAGGCCGCGCTTCGTCGGGAGGACCACCGACAGACGTGGATCGAGATGACCTTCGACCCCGTCCCCTTCGACATCGACCGCGCCGTCCTCGAGCTTTGGTCCGCCGGCGGTACCTCGTCGCGGATGGCGGCCGAGATCCTCGACGTCCCGCCCGGCGACCTACCAGCCCTCGCCGGCCGTCTCGGCATCCCCTTCACCAGGAGCGACGCATGACACTCCTCGACCGTGAAGTCCTCCGTCTCTGGCTCGCCGGCGAATCCGCTTCTAACGTCCTCCGCCACGCCCGCCGTCTCGGCTGCACCCTCGTCGACGAGACGGCGCCGCTCGCCAGGAACGCGCACACCGCGATCTCTTGATGGCCGCGACCATGACGGACGACGAACTCATCGACTTCGCGCTCGAGAATCATGGGCTTTCGCCGGACGATATCGCCGCGATCGAATCGGCCGCCCGAGGCGACGCATGACGGACGCCGACCTCATAGGCGCCTGGCTCGACGGCGACCTGCGCCTCGACGATCTCCGCGATCGCATGGGGCTGTCGGGCGTGCAGATTCGACGCGTGCGCCTCGCCGCGGCCGAGGCGGCGGCCGCCGAACTCGGGCGTCTGGCCGTCGAAGCCGAGGCACTCGCCGAATTTGGCCGAAGCACCGACGATCTCGTCGAGGCCACACGGCGCCGCGACGAAGACTGACACCTCAACCCCAGGAGACCCCGCATGCGCATCGCCCTCGCCACCCTCCTGCTCGTCTCGACCACGCCGATCGCCGCGCACGCAGAGCCCGACCGATACAGCGGCCGCTATTCCGCCGAGTGCGGCGACCTCGTCTGCGAGCTCGACATCGTCCCTCGTTCCGGCGGCTGGACGATCCGCTGGACCGCGACCGACCCGACCGTCCTCGACGCCGTGCCGGCATGCTCGTTCACGACGACGGCGGAGCTGGGCAGCGCGGTGATGGGTCCGGCCGGCGTCGTGTCCGGGATCGCGGTCGGGGAATGGAAGGGCCGGCCCTTCGGGATTTTCGACCTTGAGCCGGGTCGGGTGTCGTGGTCGTCGTCGTGGGAAGCGTGCCCGGGCGTGGCACCGAAGCGCATCTATGAGGCGTACGGCGACGAGTGACTGCTATCGACCCAACGAAGCCCTTTGGTGCCTTTTCAGCTTGCGCCGTTAGCGGACGTTCCGTCTGGACGCCGAACTGAACCTGCTCGTCTCTAATTTTCAATCCTTTGGGAATAAGCGCCGTTCCCGGACGTCTTCCGTT
Source organism: Aureimonas endophytica (assembly GCF_014642635.1). GTDB lineage: Bacteria > Pseudomonadota > Alphaproteobacteria > Rhizobiales > Rhizobiaceae > Plantimonas > Plantimonas endophytica. The sequence continues at coordinate 709,762 of NZ_BMIQ01000002.1, read as the reverse complement.
GGCCAATCGCGGCCGAACCGAAGGACACCGAGCCATGAAGACCCTCCTTGCAGCCATCGCCATTCTTTCCGCCGGGGCTTCGACCGCGCTTGCGGGTCCCGCCGGCGACATGGCGAAGGCGCATATCGAAGCGATCACCAAGGGCGATAGCGCCGCGGTCACCGCCGCCTATGCCCCGTCCGCAACGCTTCACTGGGTCGGCGGTCCGCTCGATGGCACCTACACGGGCCCCGAGATCGCCGCGACCTGGGCAAAGTTCGCCAAGGCGCAGACCGGCCTCAAGGCCACCGTCGTCGAGATGCGCGAGAGCATGAACCCGAAGGGCGCCACCGTCGTCGCCGATGTCGTCTTCGCCAACGACAACAAGATCCCGGTGCGCTACGTCATGATGTTCCGGGACGGCAAGCTCACCGACGAGATCTGGCAGATCGACCCAACGCTGGCGAAGTAAAGCATGTCGACCGACGAGATCGCGGCGCGGATCGAACCGCTCATTCCGGGCCTGAGGCGCTATGCCTATGCGCTGGTGCGCGATGGCGACGCCGCCGACGATCTCGTCCAGGACTGCCTGGAGCGTGCCGTCGGGCGCTGGCACCTACGCCGGCCCGACGGCGACCTGCGCGCCTGGCTGTTCGCCATCCTGCGCAACCTCCACCTCTCGGGCCTGCGCCAGCACAAGCGGCGTGGGCCCCACGTGGCGCTCGACGAGATGGCCTCGCCGCCGGCGGTGGATGGCGACCAGGACGGTCGCGCCGGGCTCCGCGACGTTCTCGCGGGGCTCGATGCGCTGAGTGAAGAGCACCGCACCGTCCTCCTTCTCGTCGGCGTCGAAGACATGAGCTACGACGAGGCGGCGCGGGTGATCGGGCTGCCGGTCGGCACGGTCATGTCGCGCCTGTCGCGGGCGCGCGAGAAGCTGCGCGCCATCCTGGAGACCGGGATCCGCGCGCCCTTGAGGAGAGTCAAATGAGGCGCAGGGACACGCCCGTCGGCGAGGACGACCTGCAAGCCTATGTGGACGGACGGCTCGAGGCCGAGCGGCTGCCCGTAGTCGAAGCCTATCTCACGGAGCGACCGGAGATCGCCGCGGCCCTCGCTCGCGACCGCGAGATCGCCCGGGCACTGCGCGAACGGCTTGCCTTCAAGGCCGAGGAGCCGATTCCCGCGCGGTTGCGCATGGCAAACATCCGCGAGGCCCGTCGCGGTCGCTTCGCGGCCACACGTCTGCGCATCGCGGCCGTCATGGGCTGGCTGATCCTCGGTAGCGCCGGCGGGTGGCTGGCGAACGACGTCCTGCGCGTGCCGCCGCAGATGGCTCGTGTGGCGGTCATGGCCGACGAGGCGATCGCGGCGCATCGCACCTTCGTGGTCGAGGTGGTCCATCCCGTCGAAGTGCGGGCCGACGAGGAGGCGCATCTCCTGCAATGGCTATCGAAGCGGCTGGGAACGCGGCTGTCGGCTCCGGACCTGACGGGGCTCGGCTATCGGCTAATGGGCGGGCGCCTCCTGCCTGCGGGCGCGGGTCCCGCTGCGATGCTGATGTACGACGACGACCAGGGCACGCGGCTGACGCTGTTCATCAAGACCGACGAGAAGGACGAGACGTCGTTCCAGTTCGTCGAGGAGAACGGCATCTCAGCCTTCTTCTGGCGCGACGCCGGCCTTGGCTACGTCGTGTCGGCCGAGGCGCCGCGCGAACGGCTGATGCAGGTGGCGACGGCCGTCTACGACAGCCTGAACCGCCCCGCCCCGGGCCTCTCAGGCGGTACGCTGTGACGCTCGATCAGCTTCGCATCTTCGTTGCCGTTGCCGAACGCGAGCACGTGACGGAGGCGGCGAAGTCGCTGAACCTAACGCAGTCGGCGACGAGCGCCGCCATAGCCGCACTGGAGGAGCGCCACGACGTCCGGCTGTTCGACCGCGTGGGGCGGAGGATCGAACTCACCGAGGCGGGTCGCCTGTTTTTGCCCGAGGCCCGCGCGGTGCTTGCGCGGGCCGAGGATGCCGGCCTCATGCTTTCCGAACTTGCCGGACTGAAGCGGGGTCGTCTCCGCATCGTCGCAAGCCAGACGGTGGCGAACCACTGGCTGCCGCCGGTGCTCGCGGGCTTCAAGGCCCGCCATCCCGGCATCGAACTTCGGCTGAGCATCGCCAACACGGCGCGCACGGCCGAGGCGGTGCTGGATGGCACGGCCGATCTCGGCTTCGTGGAGGACGAACTCGGCGATGCCAGGCTGGGAACGCAACGCGTCGCCGACGACCGGCTGATTCTGGTCGCGGCATCCATGCGCGTGGGCTCCGGCTTTCCCGTCGCAACCGGAGATCTCGTGTCGGCGCGCTGGGTGCTTCGCGAACGGGGCTCGGGCACCCGCGCGATCCTTGAAAGCGCGCTCGAAGCCTTCGGTGTCGATCCCACCGCGTTTTCGGTCGAACTCGAACTGCCCTCGAACGAGGCCGTGCGCGCGGCGATCGAGGCGGGCGCCGGCGTCGGGATCCTCCCCGCAGTGGTTGCGGATGCCGGCCTTCGCACGGGGAAGCTGGTGGCGCTGCCCTTCGACCTGCCGTCGCGCGGGTTCCATTCGGTGCTGGCAAGGGACCGTCACCCGAGCCGCGCCGTCGCCGCCTTTCTGGCCGAGCTGCCGACGATCGAGGTTCCGCGGGCGTGATCGATGGATCGACCACGTCCAGACGACATTCAGTCGACGCGATCGTCGAGCGTCTCTCGGCGCTGCCCGGCAAGGCCAACCTGTTCAACCCGTATGCCGGGTTCGACGCGGAGATCGAGGGCGCGGACGCGCCGGTAACTCGCCGTCGCAATCTCGGGCGCTATCTCGCCGCTATGGCGAATCGCGACGTCCGTGACCTCTGGCTCGGCGAAGCACCCTCGCGCTTTGGAGCGCGTCGGACAGGCGTGCCGTTCACGGGTGACGGGCGTCTCGCCGACCTGTCGCAGCGGCTCGGCCTCGATCCGCCGCTAGCGCGGGCGACCCGCGGGACCCTGCCGACACTGGAGTCTGGAACCTCCCGGGAGATCTGGAACGCGGTGCCCGACCCGCTGCCGTTGTTCTGGAACGCGGTGCTCTTCCATCCCCATCGCGGCGTTCTGCCCTTGCGCAACCGGACGCCGACGCGGACCGAGATCGCCGAACATCGGAAGGTGCTGGAGATGATCGTCGCGATCTTCGCGCCGCGCCGAATCCTCTGCATCGGCCGGATGGCGCAGCGTGCGGCGGACGGGCTCGGTATCCCCGCCACCTACGTGCGCCACCCCGCCCAGGGCGGCGCCATCCGGTTCCGGGCCGGCGTCACCGCCTTCCTCGACGACTGACCGCCAGTGGTTGCCCCTACTTCTCTCAATCGGCCTTGAGGCAGGGCGAGACGAAGAGATCGCCCCTCCAGGCACCGCGCACCGTCCTCGTTCCGACGATCACCCAAAGCACCGCCAGCACCGCAACGAGCACCGCGCCGAAGACGTGGATGGCAGCGAGCGGCAGGAGGGTGCCGAGCTTCAGCGTGGCCACGGCATAGACACCAAGGGGGAACGTGTAGCCCCACCAGCCGATGTTGAAGGGAAGGCCGTCGCGCAGGTAGCGCAGCGTCACGAGCACGGCCATCGCCAGCCACCAGAGCCCGTAGCCCCAGAGCAGCAGCCCGCCGAAGAGGCCGAGCCCTTCCGCGAAGGCGCCGAAGCGCTCCAGCCCGTTGGCGGAAAGGATCGCGGGCGCCGCGCCGCCCAGCGTCATGAGCCCGAGCGCGCCAGTGCCGATCGGCCCGAGCGCCAGCCAGCTCGACGCCGCCATGTTGGCGTGCGGCAGCTTGTGGACGGCCATGCGCAGGAGGAGCACGACGAGGATGCTGAGCGCGATCGGCACCGACAGCGCCCAGAGCGCATAGGAGAGGGTCAACACCACGAGCTGGGAATGCGGGTCGACGAGATGCGGCGCGAGCAGTCCCCCGGAGACGGCGGCGACTTCGGCCGCGACCACCGGCAGGAGCCAGACCGCGGTCATCTGGTCGATCGTGTGGCTCTGGCGCGTGAACATCATGAAGGGAATGGCGACCCCGCAGGCCGCCGCCATCGCGACGTCGATCCACCAGAGCGTCTCTGCGATCCCGACCGCCACTTCGCCGTAGCGCGGCAGGCCAAAGATCAGGAAGCCGTTGACGATGGTGGCGAGGCCCATCGGGATGCAGCCGAAGAACATCGACACGACGGAATGGCCGAAGATGCGCTTGGCCCCGTCGAAGAAGAAGATCCAGCGGGCAGCGTAGAGCCCAGCGAAGAGCGCGAAGAGCGCGATGTTGAACATCCAGAGGCCCTCGGCCACCGGATGCAGCATCGGCACGTCAGCCTGGAACTGCGACAGCGCAATCGCGAGGATCCCGGTACCCATCGTGGCGGCGAACCAGTTCGGGGTGAACTGGCGCACGACCTCGCGAGGGCTGTCGAGGCGCGACAGCGGTTGGAGGCCAAGGGTGACGGCACGCATCTGTTCGAAGGTCATTGGCGGGTCCTTATCCTGTCCGAACCATGCGCCACTGCAATCGTTCGATCCAACGCGTTGTTTTGGTCATTCCGATCGATGGGGGCGATGGATGCTTCAGGCGCCTCGCCCCGAATAAATGTTGCTGCCACGGGAATGAAAGGCATCCGCACGCGTCTTCTTGTCGAACCCGTACTTCGAGGACCCTGTGATTCCATGCTGAAGACGCTTTTCCTGACCTTGGCCTTCGCCGGGGCGTCACTCTCCTCGGCAGAGGCGCAGGACGCGCCCGCTCATCAGCACTCGGCGATGGTGCCGGCCACACCCGACGGCTCACACTATGCCGAAGCGACCGCCGAGGCGATGGAGAGGATGCACGCCGGTATGATGTCGGCCCCGGTGACCGGCGATCCCGAGCACGACTTCCTGTCCCAGATGATCCCGCATCACCAGGGCGCGATCGACATGGCCAAGGCCGTCCTCGGCTCGACCGAGGACCCGGCGATCCGCAACCTCGCGCAGTCCATCATCACCGAACAGACCTACGAGATTACGCTGATGCGCTCGATGCTCGCCGCATCTGCCGACAAACCAAAGCCCGTTCCGGAGACAACCCCATGACCCGCACCGCCATTCTCGCCGCCGCGCTCCTCGTCTCGACGTCGGCCTTCGCGCTGCCCGCCGCCTCAGACCGCGTCTACACCGCCGACCAGAACTCCAACACGGTCTCGGTCATCGACCCCGTCGCCAACAAGCTGCTGGGCCAGATCCGGCTCGGCAATCCGCGGCCGGACGTTCTGAGCCCCCTCTACAAGGGCGAGGTCAACGTCCACGGCCTAGGATTTTCGCCGGACCACAAGACGCTCGTCGTCGTCTCGACGGTGACGAACTCCGTCACCTTCATCGACACGGCGACCAATGCCGTGAAGGGCACGACCTATGTCGGGCGCAACCCGCACGAGGCCTTCTTCACGCCGGACGGGAGGGAAGTCTGGGCGACGGTGCGCGGAGAGGACTACCTCTCGGTGATCGATGCCACGACCTTCAAGGAGACGGGCCGCATCCCGACGACAAGCGGCCCCGGCATGACCAAGTTCTCGCGCGACGGCAAGCTCGCCTTCGTCGCCAACTCGTTCAACCCGGTGCTCGAGGTCTTCGACGTCGCGAGCCATGCGCTGGTGAAGCGGATCCCGGTCATCTCGCCCTTCGTGCCCTTCGTACAGGTGAGCCCTGACGGCAGCAACGTCTGGCTGACGCACAAGGACGTCGGCAAGGTCACGCGCGTCGATGCCAAGACGCTCGAGGTGAAGGAGGTGATCGACAGCGGGCCGATCTCCAACCATCTCGGCTTCGGAACGGTGGACGGCGAGACGCTGGTCTACGTCACGATCGGCGGCGAGAACGTCGTGAAGGTCTACAAGCCCGGCGAGAAGACGCAGCTCGTTGCAACGATTTCGGTCGGGGCGCTGCCACACGGCATCTGGGGTTCGGAGGACGGCAGCCGGATCTTCGTCGGGCTCGAGAACGGCGACAAGGTCGACGTGATCGACACGGCCGAGCAGAAGGTCGTGGCCGAGATCCCGACCGGACAGGCCCCGCAGGCCCTCGTCTTCGTGCCAGGCGCGGTTCCCGTGGGCGCGGGCACCGAAAACCTTGTGCCGTTGAAGGCGGGTCCAGAGAACCTGACGCTATCGCTGAAGGCGCCCGAGGGCGCGGACGGTTCCGGCATGGTCGTCTCGCGCAATCTCGGCCTCGTTGACGCGATCGACGTCAGCCTCGCCAAGCTGAAGCCGGTGACCGAATACGGCGTGTTCTTCGAAGGGCAGGACGAGCCCGTCGTGGTGCTGAAGACCAACGACAAGGGCGCCGGCATGGCCTCCAGCATCGGCCCGGTGCGCACGATCGGCGCCCCGGGGGAGCCGGCGGCGGGCAAGGAGCCGCGGCTGGTCGTGGTCGAGGGTCTGAAGGGTACGGCCAGCCCGGTCCTCACCAGCCGCTAGAGACGGCTGGGTCCAGAGTTGCGTTGCTAGCCAAGCGTGCTCCACAGGACGACGCAGACGGCCAGCAACGCACCTGCGATGAGAACCCATGAAAGACCTGAGTCGCGAGCCTTCGACACATCTCTGGCGCTCGATGGCCCATCTTCGATTTGGGCCAGCTCTTCCATCTCCAGCTCGTCTGTATCTTCCGGTCCATGCTGCTTGCTCATGGCAATCCCGCCTTTCATCTGCTCGCATCATCGACCAACCGCAGAAACGATCGGACGTGTTGGTGCGCTAGCCGATCGGACGCGTTCGCGGCCTTCGTCCCTTTGCGAAGCCTCAGCCGACTCTGATCGAGACGCGATGCCACGAATAGGCGAGATAACCCTTCCAGTTCCAGATCTTCGCGATGTCGTCGGGTTGCGAACCGCCGACACCGTCGAAGGAACGGACGGCGAGCTGGTGCTGTCCGGTCGGTAGGTCGAGGACGACAGACCAGAAGATCCACGCCCACTGGGTATCAGCCTGCTTGTCGATAGTAGCCTCGTGCCAAATCTCGCCACCATCGTAGGAGACCTCGACCTTGGCGACGCCATTTTGCGTCCCGATCGCGTAGCCCTCAATCTTCGTCGTTCCCGGCTTCAACGTCGCCCCGGCAGCCGGAATGCAGATCGCAGCGTTCGAGGGCATGTCGTTGATGACGACGTTCGGATCCTTGTCGGCCGACTCCTTCGTCGTCGTCGGAGGAAAGAGCCGATACTCCTTTCGCTGGATCGGGGTATCGGCCTCTTCGTCCTGCACCATGATCGAGGCCAACCATTTGGGGCTGCGAGTTCCGGCGTAGCCGGGCACCACGACGCGTAGGGGAAAGCCGTGCTCGGCCATCAAGGGCTCGCCGTTCATGGCCCAGGCGAGGAGAACATCCGGGGTCATCGCCTTCTCGAGCGGGATCGAGACGCCGTAGTCGAAACGATCATCCTTCATGACGACCTCGTCATGCGCGAAGAACGCCACATGGAGCCCTGTGCCGTCTTCGGCGCCTGCGGCGCTGAGGACGTCAGCTAGCGAGACGCCGGTCCATTCCGCATTGCCGATCGCGCCGGGGCCCCAGAGGTCACCCTCGACATACCCGACATCGACCATGTCTGCCCGGCGGTTGCCGGCGCACTGCATGACGGCCATGACATTCCGCTCGGGGAAGCGTGACTTGAGATCCGAAAGCGACAGTTCGACGGGCGTCTCCACCTTGCCGCCGATCTTCAGCCTGTAGCCCGTCTCGTCGATCTTCGGCACGGTGCCGTGGTCGCGGATGTAGAAATCGGCCTGGGGCGTGACGAAGGAGGACCGGAGCTTGGCGATCGGCGTCTCGGCGTTCAAAGGAAGCTTGCTGTGGACGAGCAGGTCGCTGGCGGGCTCGGTCGGTGCAGCGGTGGCCGCCGAAGCAGCCAAAGTGGACCATGTCGTATGAGTCACCAAGAGGCAACTCGCTCCTTGGAGCACGGTCCGTCTTGTGGGCATCGTGACATCTCCAAGGCAGTAAGTTGCATGAAACAGAGCAACATTCCCTTCGATCACCAGTTCCCTGAAGGCGTGTCCGACGGCACATGAAACCCTAGTTGACAGCGCTCGCGACGATCGCGTAGACGTCCGGGACGGCAATGGATTCTGCCGGGCCTCGTGCCGAACCGCCTTCCGATGGGCTGATGACTCCTACTCCACCCGCAACATGGCGGGCGAGTAGTGATGTCCGGCCCGCATCCCACCCGATGCAGACTGCCTGATCGCTCCGCCCGCACCGGAGCCAGATCATGCCGCCGAATGCCCTTGCCACCCGAACCCTCCAGGCGATCGTCCTCGCCAAGTGGGTGCTGCTCGTCCTGCCGATGGCCGCTGCCGTCGGCTCGGCCTGCGCCCTGTTCCTTTGGGCTCTCGACGTCGCCACCAAAGCAAGGTTCGAGACCCCCGACCTCTTCTACTGGCTTCCCGTCGCCGGTCTCGCCGTTGGCCTTGCCTACCATTGGTTCGGTCGGTCGGCCGAGGGCGGCAACAACCTGATCGTCGAACAGATCCACGAGCCGGGCGGCGGCGTGCCCTTGCGCATGGCGCCGCTGATCCTGGTCTCAACGGTGGTCACCCACCTCTTCGGCGGATCGGCGGGACGCGAGGGGACGGCGGTCCAGCTCGGCGGCAGCCTTGCGTCCGCCTTCGGCAAGGCGATGCGGCTGGGACAGAAGGAGGTCCGCCTCCTCCTCATGGCCGGCATCGCCGCAGGCTTCGGCGCGGTCTTCGGAACACCAATCGCCGGCGCGATCTTCGCGCTTGAGGTCCTGACGGTCGGTCGCATCCAGTACGAGGCATTGGTGCCCTGCCTCGTCGCGGCCGTCGTCGGCGACTGGGTCTGCTTGCAATGGGGCATCGAGCACACCCACTTCCTCATTGGCTTCGGGGACGGGATGCAAGGCTTCAGGCTTGACATCCTCCTATTCGCCCAGGTCGCGCTGGCGGGCGTCGCCTTCGGCCTCGTCAGCCAGTTCTTCGCCGAGAGCCTCCACGCCGTGCAGGGCCTCGTGAAGCGCATCCTGCCCTTCGCCCCCTTGCGTCCCGTCCTCGGCGGCCTCCTCCTCATCGGTCTCGTCTACGTCCTCGGGACCCGCGAGTATCTTGGCCTCGGCGTCTGGTCCCCCAACCCGGCGGACGCGACGATCTCCGGCTTCTTCGATCCTGCCCGGTCCAACGAGTGGGCCTGGGCGTGGAAGCTGCTCTTCACCGTCGTGACGCTGGGCTGCGGCTTCAAGGGCGGCGAGGTCACCCCGCTCTTCTTCATCGGAGCCGGCCTCGGCAGCGCGATCGGCCATGCGATCGGCGCGCCCGTCGACCTCTTCGCCGGGATCGGCTTCGTCGCCGTCTTCGCCGGCGCCTCGAACACGCCGATCGCCTGCACCATCATGGGCATCGAGCTCTTCGGCGCGGAGAACGCCGTCTACATCGCGACGGCCTGTTTCCTCGCCTACGTCTTCAGCGGCCACTCCGGCATCTACCTATCCCAGCGCGTCGGCGTGCCGAAGATCGACCACGGCTTCCTGCCGCCCGACGTCTCGCTGCGGGAGGTGCGCACCATCGGCAGGCCGACGCCCGACTTCTCCCTGCCTGGCCGCCGTCGGGCAGCCCGGGTTGCCGAACCACTCTCCTTCACTCCCTCGACAGGAACCGACATGACCCATTCGCACCACCTCAGCCCGAGCGACATCGGGATGCTCCGGATCTACTTGAAGCCCGGCGACAAGGCGTCGGGGTCGGGGCGGTTCGCGTTGTGGGGCGGCAAGCCCCTCTACCGCGAGCTCGTGCTCCTCGCCAAGAAGGCCGGGATCATGAACGCCATCGCCCACCACACCCACTACGGCTACAGCAACCACGGCGTCGCGCAGGAGCCGAGCGGGGAGTATTCCAATCCGGAGCTGACGATGTGTGTCGAACTGGTCGGGCACCGTCCGGTGCTCGAGACCTTCTGCCGCGAGCATGGCTCGCTCCTCCGCGACAAGGTGATCGTGTTCAAGCACATCGAGCACTGGACGGTCGGAGAGGGTGACGAGTCCCTTGAGGAGACCACCGTCGCAGAAGATGGGGCAGCCGGCCCCATTCCGCAGATCGGATGACGAAGTCCACTGGCATTCCCGGACGCGACCGGCGGCAACCACCTCCGCCGCTGTCGCCTCTCAAAATGGAGCAATCCCGATGAAGTTCGCCGTCGCCTCCTGGCAGTTCTGGGCACTCTCGTCCGCGGCCTTCGCGGCCCTCACGGCGATCTTCGCGAAGATCGGGATCGAGAACGTCAACTCCGACTTCGCCACCTTCATCCGGACAGTCGTCATCCTTATCGTGCTCGGCGCGATCCTCGCGATGACGGGCCAGTTCCAGTCGCCGGGATCCATCTCGGGGCGAACGTACCTGTTCCTGGTGCTCTCGGGGATCGCGACGGGAGGATCCTGGCTCTGCTACTTCCGTGCCCTGAAGCTCGGCGACGCCGCCCGGGTCGCGCCGATCGACAAGCTGAGCGTCGTCCTTGTCGCGGTGTTCGGCGTCGTCTTCCTCGGCGAGCGACTGTCCGCGCCGAACTGGTTGGGCGTTGCCTTCATAGCCGCGGGAGCGATCCTCGTTGCCTATCGAGGGTGAACGGATGAATGCCCTGGCGACCAAAAGATTGTGCCTGAGCCGGCCCATAAACGTCTCGTCAGCCGTTCGTGCATTGCACCAGAAAGCTGACAGGAGAATTCCTTGCGCAACGTCGACCTCTTGTTCGGCAGGGCCTGTTCGTCTCTCTCCTCGGTCTGGCGCTTGTCACGCTCGTCGGTGTCGGCATCCGACTGCTGGTCATGCTGACGGTTCAGCAGAAGCGCGAGCGCCTGAACCGCCAGATCAACGAGCGCCTGCGCACCCTGATTGCGGCCTACAAGGTGCTCGGAGGATCCTTCACGGGTACCCTGACGGTCGATCCCCGGCATCTCTGCGACTTGATGCGCCAGAGCGCTTCAGCAGGAGAAGCCATGGGTGCCGGAACGGCCGACGTCGTTATCGTGGACCCGACAGCATGGGACCGCGGACGTCGGATCCGGGACGCGGTGGAGGCTTCGCTCGCCGACATCATCCTGCTCGGGACGGAAGAGCATGTCAGGCTCGCCGAGAAGGCGGCCCGCGAGTTGGTTGCCGGGCGCCCCGCCCATACGCACAGGCTCGTGGCATCGCTGCGCGACTTCATCCGTGAAGCGCTCGATCTCGATCCGGTCCCGGTCGGTCTTGTCCTGCCGCGGCAAGGTCCGGCCCACCCGTCGGGTTCGGGCGGACGGAGCAAAGGAGATCGGGAGAGGGGTGATGGCGCGCGCGGCGGTGGCGGAGGTGGCAGCGCAGGGGGTGGCATGGGCGGGGGCGGCGGTTCCGCCGTCGGATCGACCGCTGCCGTCGAGGACGACCCTGCCTAGTCCTCACATCGGCCGTAGAGGCAATGCCCTCTCCGCTGGTGTCAGCGCCCAGCGAAGGCCTTGACCCACAAACGGAGCGACCGCAGGGTTTGGTTGGCGTGGCTAACCGGGCCTACAGCCGAGAAGGCGCATGGCCTTCGCGGTGGCAAGGAGGATCGCGCCCGTGTCGGCTAGGATGGCCGGCCAGAGGCGCGTGATGCCGACGACGGTGGTGACGAGGAACACCATCTCCAGGCCCAGCGCGATGGCGATGTTCGTCCGAATGTTGCCCATGATGCTCTTCCACCGTGCGATCATGTCGTGGATGTCTTGAAGCCGTCCGTGCGGGACGGCCGCGCCGGCCGCCTGCAACGCGAAGTCGGTTCCGCCGCCCATTGCGATACCGTTTCGGCGGCAGCCAGCGCCGGTGCGTCGTTGATGGCGTCGCAGATCTTGGCGACCGTGAAGCCATCCGCTTGAAGCTCGCGCACGATGCGCTGTTTGTTCTGCGGTAAGAGGTCGGCGCGCCCTTCGATGCCGAGGCCTGCGGCGACCGCCTCCGCGGTGCGCCTGTTGTCGCCCGTTAGCTTGGCGGATCGGGTGCCGGACGCCCTCAGACGTTGATGAGCATTGCCGCCATAGGCACCGTCTTCATCGACGCCGAGGAAGAGGCCGCGACGGTCGTGCTCCTCTTTCTCGTCGGCGAGATGCTGGACGACGTCGCCGCGGGCGGCGGGCGGGCGAGCATCCAATGCGCTGCCGGAGCTCACTGAGTACAGCTTCAGTAAGACCGACAATGTCGGCTGTCCGTACCTGCGTCTCCAGAGCGGACTGACAGCTATCCTGAAGAGTTTCGGGCGCCCCGAGGCGTACGAAAGTCGCGGAAGAATGAACCCGCGGGATGCCGGTCAGTGAGCTATGGGGTTTTCTTCTGACGGCGGTGCAGGGGCAAAGGGCCGCGACCGCCAGACGGTACAGCATGCCGATGGCACGCCGCCCGTTTTGGCGTTAGCGACGTCGTCGAGGCGGGCGAGGAACCGATCCGAGACCGTCTACCGACGGCTTTTCCCTTCATAGGGCCGCACGGGACCGCGCCCCGGAGCACATGGTCTCGGGCGGATGGCGGTGCCGTGCCATGCCGGGTCATGGTGATCGCTCCCGGTTCGGTGGCGAGCGTGGCGGCGGCCCTCGCGGCTGATGCCAGCGCAGGAGGATGCCGACGATGCGCATCTCTCCGCCGCAGCACGGGCAAGTCGGGCGGATGTCGGGCGGGTCCGGCACCTCGGTGGTGGCAGGTTCGGGCACGGGCGGGGCGCCGAGAAGCTCGCGGATGCGATCAAGGCCGGCCTTGCGGTTCGGCCCGGTGAGGAACCCGTAGTGCCGGATGCGGTGGAAGCCGCGAGGCAGAACGTGGAGCAGGAAGCGGCGGATGAACTCTCCCGCCTCCACCGTCAGAGTGCGGTGGCGGGCGGCGCCGTCTTGACGGTAGTCCTTGACGCGGAAGGTGACGGTGCAGCCGTCGAAGGCGGTGATGCGCCGCGACGAGATGGCGACGCGGTGGGTGTAGCGCGAGAGGTAGGCCAGAACGGCCTCTGGCCCGGCGAAGGGCGGCTTGGCGTAGACGACCCAGCGTTTGCGGCGCACTGGGGCGAGATGGCGGGCGAAGGCGCGTGGATCGGCGAGGTTCGCCATTGTGCCATGGAAGGCAAGTTGGTTGGCACGGTAGAGGGCGGCGAGGCCTTCGAGGAAGAGGCGTCGGAACAGGGCGCCGAGCACCCGCACGGGCAGGAGGAAGGCGGGACGCGAGGTGATCCAGCGCGTTCCGTCCGGCGAGAGGCCGCCGCCGGGCACGATCATGTGGATGTGCGGGTGATGGGTCATGGCCGAGCCCCAGGTGTGGAGGACGGCCGTGAGGCCGATGCGGGCACCCAGATGCTTCGGATCGGCGGCGATCGTCGTCATCGTCTGCGTGGAGGCACGGAACAGGAGGTCGTAGACGGCCCGCTTGTTCTGGAAGGCGATCGCGCCGATCTCGGCGGGCAGCGTGAAGACGACGTGGAAGTAGCCGACCGGCAGGAGGTCGGCCTGTCGCTCGGCCAGCCAATCGCGCGCCGCCGCGCCCTGGCACCGCGGACAGTGCCGGTTGCAGCAGGAGTTGTAGGCGATCCGCAGATGGCCGCAATCGTCGCAGCCCTCGACATGGCCGCCGAGAGCGGCGGTGCGGCAGTGCTCGATCGCCGACATGACTTTCAGCTCGGAAAGGCTCACGTGCCCGGCACGGCTCGCCCGGAACGCGGGCCCGGCAACACGCAGGATGTCGGCGACCTCGATCGAGGCGCCCATCGGCTCAGCCGGGCGAGGCCTCCTCGCGGGGAACCAGGGCGAGCCGGTCGAGCGGGCTGACCACGGCCCGCACCGTGCGCACGGCGACCTTGGCGTAGAGCGCGGTGGTGTCGAGCTTGGCGTGGCCGAGCAGAACCTGGATGACGCGGATGTCGACGCCGTCTTCCAGGAGGTGCGTGGCGAAGGAATGGCGCAGCGTGTGCGGACCGACCCGCTTGGGGATGGCGGCCGCCCGCGCCGCCTCGACGACGATGCGGTGAAGCTGGCGGGTGGAGATGGGCCGATCCCAGCTCTGGCCGGGGAACAGCCAGCCCTCGCGATGCAGGATGCCCTGCCGATGGCCCTCGATCCACCATTCGCGCAGAAGAGCGAGGAGGTCGGCGGACAGCATGGCGTTGCGGTCGCGCCCGCCCTTGCCGCGCTCGACGCGCAGCAACATGCGGGTGGAGTCGATGTCGCCGACCTTGAGGCTCGCGACCTCGGCGACGCGCAGCCCTGCGCCGTAAGCAACCGAAAGGGCCGCCAGATGCTTCAGGCAGACGGTGGCGCCGAGCAGGCGACGCATCTCGTCGGGGCTCAGGACATCGGGCAAGCTGCGGGGATAGCGCAGCCGCACCAGCTTGCGGGCGAGGTCGGGTCGGTCGATCGTGTGGACGAAGAAGAAGCGCAGCGCCGAGACGATGGCGTTCATCGTCGGCACGCCGAGCCCAGCCTCCTGAAGGGCGATCTGGAAGCGGCGCAGATCCTCGGCGCTGGCCGTGTCGGGTGAGCGCCCGAGAAACGAGGCGAGACGTCCGACGTCGCGCAGGTAGTTGCGCTGCGTCTCGGCCGAGAAGCGCCGCATCGTCATGTCGGCGATCAGGCGCTGCCGCAACGGACTTATCGAGGTGGCGGCGGGAACGAGGGAGGTCGTCATGGAAAGGCTCCGTCCGGGTGAAGGAGCCGGGATCGTCCGCCCGCAACCGGGCGTCGCTCAATCAGCGCAACGCGCTCGCATCATTCCCCAAACGACGAAGCCGCCGCCCATCCCGCGGAAGCGGGTTCGTTCAACCACCCGTGTCAGCCCTACAGCAGGTCCTCCTCTTCGGCGGCGGGCGTCCATTCGATGCTCGGTGCGGGCTTGATCAACCCGCGGGCGAAGCCGGACGAGGACATCGCCCGGAGCCATTCGTTCTCGCGCTCCAGATCCCGGACGCGGGCTTCCAGTTTGACGACGTGGCGGTCGAGCTTCGTCAGCGTCCGTCTCATGCGGAGCCCTCCGGCCAGAAAGACTGATCGGCGTCCTCCGCCGCGATGCGCCGCCGCGCCTCGTCCGTGCGGCGGCGCTCGACGATGCGGGTCGGCGACGGGCGGAGGTGGCGCGGCGTCGAGCACTCGGACCGGGCGGCGATCATGGGATTTTCCGGCGACGGGATCCCGTCCTCGTTCGCGAGGCGGACGGCGTAGGCGTGGAGGCGCATGGACAGGGCGTTCTCGGTCTTGTCGCCGTTCCACCGGAACGCGGGAACGCGGCCCTTGCGGGCGATCCAATCGGACAGCTCGGCGACGTCGCCCTGGACGACGCGGCGGCGCCAGACGATTGGCTCTGCGGCGAGGAGGATCGTGAGGACGCGGGCGAGATCGATGCGGGTCATGCCGCCACCTCGGCGAACAGGGCGCGGATCTCGTCCGTCGCCGGGATGCGGCGGGCGGTGGAGTGGCCGTAGTTGAAGGTCGGGCGGAACGCCGCGTCGCCGTCGTCGGCCGTCCAGCCGTGGTCGAGGACGTGCCAGAGCCAGGCGTCGTCGAGGCGGAAGATCGACGACCTCCAGCCGCGTCCTGCCGGCTCGATGACGCGGCCGCCGATGACACCCTCGACGACGGGAATGTCGTCCGACTGCGAGGCCTCTTGCAGGATCTCGAGCCGGCGGGCGGCAACGCGGGCGAACTCGCGCTCGGCATCGCGCTCCGCGAGGTTCTCGGCCGTCGCGGTCTCGAACTTCACGAAGAACGGGCTGGTGCGTGCGAACTCGGGCGTGCCGCGGCGAACGGCTTCCGGACCGGAGATGTACGGGGACTTCCAGGCGTCGAGGACGAGGACGTCGCGCCCGTCGCGCTGGATGACGTCGCCCTTCCGGATCGAGGCGTCGAGCGTCAGGAAGCTGCCGGCGCCGCGCAGGCGGTCGCGCTCCTGGGCGGCTTCGAAGAAAGCCTTCTGGCCGGCCTCGAACTCCGCGTCGCGGCGCTCCTTCGCGATGCGCTCGCCTTCGCGCCAGGCCTCGACGGCGGCACGCTGGGCGTCGAGCTCGGCGTCCTCCTTGGCGAGCGTCTCCTCGGCGAAATCGACGAAGACGGCGAGCGTGCGGGGGTCCGCGTGCGGGATCCTCCAGCCCCTGTCGGCGGCGGAGAAGGCGGCGCCCGGGAAGGTCTTCTTCACGAGCGAATTCAGGACGGGATTGAAGCGGAACGACAGAGCGTGGCCGTTCTCGGTCTGGGTCAGCGTGATCTTGGACATGACGATCTCCGGAAGGACGGCGGGAGGGACCATGGCCCCTCCCAGGCGGGGTCAGGCGGCCTTGGCCGCGACGCGGGGATCCTCGCCGTGCTCGATCATGACGTTCTGTCGGTAGGTCCGGGCGGCCTTCATGACCTGCGCGGCGGTGTCGAACAGGACGAAGCCGAAGCGGTCGTCGTCGATGTGGACCGCGAGCACGTAGTAGCGGCACGGCTTCCTGTTGCCGCCCGACGTGACGTAGTCGGCGCCGACCTCGAGCGCGTCGCCGACGGACAACGACGAGTAATCGAAGTGACGGTTCTGATAGCGGCGGAACTCGCGGCTCATGTTTGCGGCGTTCTTGCCCGTCAGCACGGCGGTCCAGTTGTTGCCGCGCTTGTGGGTCTCGAACTCCAGCGGACGGCCGGCGCCGGCGTCGAGCTCGAGGACGCGGAGACCGCCGTCGACGTCGATGCCGCTCCAGTATCCGAGGCCGACCTCGATCGGGGTCTCAGCAGCGGCGGCGTCCTTCTCGGCGTTCCAGGCGCGGGCGACGACGGGGGTGGTGAACTGGGCCATGATTCTCTTCCTTCTCGTTGGCGTCGCCCCTCGGGGCCTTGCCGGTGAACGTCCTTGCCTATCGACGTGACGTATATTAAAATCTACGCGACGTTGATTAGAATGCAAGAGGATTTTTATACGTGACGTTGATTTCTTGCGCTCCGGAGCCGGGCCGGATACTCCTCGTCGCCATGGACGACGAACCGTGGCAGCAGAGAGCGAAGCGTGCGGGCCTGACGCAGAAGCGTTTGGCGGCGCTGCTCGGCGTCGCGCCGAACACCGTCAGCCGTCAGCTGCGCGGGCAGTTCGGCAGCGAGGTGCCGAGGTATGTGAAGACGGTCATCCGGGCATACGAAATGCTCCCGCAACGCGAACGCGAGGAGCTGAGCCGGTTGGCGGAGAGCGACGAGGAATAGCGCCCAGGCGGACCGACCCCGTCCCCGCAGAGGACGAAGGGAGGACCTCGTGCGAGGTCCGGTGGTCCGCCCCGTGGGGCGACGGTGATCTCGATGACGGGACGTGCCCGTCGGCATGCGAAACCGCCCCGACGGGGCGAAAGGCGCCGTGAGGCGTTGAGGGAAGGCTAGGCCAGGACCGGCGCCGGCGTCCAGCGTTCCCGAAATTGCCGGTTAACGGCGGGTATCGTCAGGCCGGTTCGATTAACGTGTAGTCGGCGAGCGCGAGCCGATCCGCTTCGACGCGGAGGTTGATTGCCTCGATCCGGCCGACATCGCCCCAGATCTGCAGATCGAACGTCCCGACACCCCTCAGCTGCAGATCGGAGCCGGTATCGCGGCTTCGCACATGATGCGTCGACGCGTTCCGCGCCGCCCACTCTCCCGCGGACATGCCCGATGGACGTTGGCTGCCGAGCCGCTTCGCGAGTGCGAGGTAGGCATCGCCGTCCAGCGGAACGCCCGCCGGGCGACCGACTGCGGCCGAGGCGGCGACCGGTGCGGCGTCGCCGGCGAGCGCGAGGAGCGTCTCCGCCCGTGTTCTCGCGAGATCACGCGCACGATCGACGACGGCGTCGGGCACGGGATGCGAGCCGGACGCATAGAGACGCAGCATGCGCGCCGACAGGCTTAGATCGCCGGCCAGGTCGGACTTCCAGCGCCCGCCGTAGAGAGCGTTGCCGATCTGCTCGAGGATTGCTGCATTCGTCATCGGGACCTCCATCAGTCCCGACAGCATATTTCCGCATTTACGGAAATCAAGCACTATTTCCGCAAATGCGGAAATGCACGCTTTTCCGATAAGCGGAAGTCGGGACCGGCGCCCTTCCGCAACAACGGAAACGGACCCTTCCGTTGTTGCGGAAGATGCGGGCGTTGCCGCTATTGCGGAAGCGCGGCCGCCGCCCGGGCCGTGAACGTCAACTTGGCGCCGACGCTGGTCACGGACATGCCGGGCGGCGGCACCGCGATCGGTCCCCAGGTCGCCAAGACGTTCCGACCCCACTGCCGCGTGCCGCCGGGACCGTCCGTCCAGAGCTGGCACGGGATCATGACGGTGAACGTGCCGCCGAAGCCGCGCATCCGGTTCGGTATCGTGGCGGAGTAGCCGTCGAGCACCATGCTCTGGCCGCCCCGGATCGCGTTCGATCCCGACTGCGTGCCGTCCGGCCGATAGAAGGCGCTGATCGGCGGCACGTCCTCGCCCTCGTTCTCGAACTCGATCCACAACGGCCCGTCACCTCGGTCGAGGTCGCAGTCGAGCAGCTTCGTGACGGCGGCATAGACGACGACGCGTTCGTTGCCGTCGATGATGCGGCGCTCGACCCGGTAGTCCGAGGGCGCGGAGTAGACCTGCGGGTCGCGGGACGCCTGCCAGACGCCGACCCCGACGATCGCCGCGGCCGCGCCGAGCGCGATCCTCATGAGGGGGGTCATTTCCGCCTCCTGTCCCGCATGCCGTCGAGGACGCCGTCGAGAGTTGCGAGCTTCACCTCGAGGCGCTGAAGGAGTTCGCGCATGGTCGTGACGTCGACGCCGGTCTGCGCCAGGCGGTCGGCCGTGGCCTTCAGCTCGGAGGCGATCCGGGCGACCTCTGCTCGGTCCTTCTGAAGGACCGTCTTCTCCGCCTCGACGAGTTTCAGGCGCTCGTCCAGGGCCGAGACCTGGCTCGTCGTCTTCTCGGCGGTGACGAAATAGTCGTAGGCCTTCTGGACGTAGCCCTGCGTCGTGCCGACCCCGGCGACGACGATCGTGCCGGTGGCGCCGAGGACGGTCACGATGCCGCCGATGGCGTCCACACGCGCCTTCAGGCTGGCGAGGAAACCGGGCGGCGGTGTGGGCGGTGGCGGCGGACCGGGCGGCGGAGGCGTAGGGGTCGTCATCCCGTCCTCCCGGTGTCCTCGGCGACGATCTTCCTGATGGCGTCGACCTTCCCGCGGCAGTCCTCGCCGGCGGCGTCCAGCTCGACGACGAACGCCGCGACGTCTGACTGCCGATCCGCCGCGCCGGGCTCCGGACGGGCGGCGCAGGTGGTCAGCGAAGCCGGGATCCTCTCGGCCAGTGGGGTGCGCACGACGGTCGCGGGACCGGCCGCGCAGCCGCCGAGGAGCGATGCCAGGAAAGCGAACGATAGTGCCTCACCGTTCCTCATCGGGCTCCCTCCCGCATGGCACGCAGGACGTCCCGGAGCACCGGCGCGGTCGGCCCGTCGCGGTCCGTGCCGACGTCGCGGGCGATCCGGATGCGCAGGTCGGCTGCCTTCCGCTCGGCCGCGACGGCGCGGGTCCGTTCGGTCTCGAGGGCGGCGACGGAGGCGGCGCGGTCCCGCGCCACCAGGGCGGTCTCGGCCCGGGCGGCGTCCCGCTCCGTCGTCCGGATGTCCAGCGTGGCCCGCATCGTCTTCAGGTCGGCGGCCGTGTCCGCGAGGCTTCTGAAGAGGTCCATCACCAGCCGATCCCGCCTGTCTGCTTCGGACGGCGCCGCACCTTCTGCGCCTTCGCCGGCTCCGTCTCGACGGGCGGGACGGGACGCGGCACGACGCGCTGGACGATGCGGAACCGGACGCCACCCGACGTCTGGTCGCCAGCCTGCCCCTCGGCCTCCCCGGACTTCCCGGGGGATGCGTCGGCCGGCGGCTCGGGCGGCGGGTCGACGGGCGCCGCGGCGGCCTCCGCCTGAGCCACCAGGGCGGCCTCGACGGCCTCCGGAGCGATCTCGTCGATCGCCTTCCTCAGTCTCGGGTTCTTGCGCACGTCCATCCTTTCCATGGCGAGGGAGTAGGCCAGGCAGTCCAGCGGCTCGGCCGTGATCTTGGGGTCGATGGGCCGCCACATGCGGACGCCCGGCCGGATCTCGACCAGGCGCTCCTGCAGGAGGCCGCGGAAGTAGTCCTCGGGCAGGTCGGCCGAGAACTCGACGCTCTCCGGACCCGGCACCGGGATCGAGAGGATGCGCCGGATGATGTCCTTGGCGGTCTGCGTGCCGACCCAGAGGTACTGCCTGCCGCTCTTGGGGCTCCTGGCGACCATCAGGTTCGCCGGGACGAGCGGCGCACGGTTGCCCGCCCGCTCCGACGAGGCGCCGCGCACGGGCACGATGCCGAGCGCCTTCGACTTCGGGAGCATGCAGAACTTCTGGGCGTCGTCCGTGCGCCAGCCGTTGTCCACGGCGCACCTCTTGATCGGCAGGCGACGGCCGTCCTCGAGCAGGATGCCCCGTTCCAGGATCTCCCAGACGATGTCGGCGCAGGCGGCCGTGAAGGGCTCGACCGGGACCTCCTCGATCTCGCCGGTGAAGCGGTCGACGACCTCCCGGAAGGCGATCACATGGTGCTTCACGACGGCGCGGCGCCGGTTCGGGCCCGTGACGTGGATGGTCATCTCGAGGCGCGGAGGACGCGTCTGGTCGTCGAGGCTGCCCTGCTGGGCGTCGATGCCCGCCCAGGCGCCGATCGCCCACGACGGACCTTCCGCCGGCGTCCCGTCGGCCAGCTTGTAGGCCACCTTCCGGGCGTCCAGCGAGGCGGGGTCTACCTCGGCCACGGGCGAGCGGGAGAACTCCTGCGCGAGCACGGTGTTGACGAACCGAGGCATCTCCCCGGCGTCGTGCTGGGCCTTCCGGTGGTCGCGGGCGATGTCCAGGAACCCGGAGCGCGGGTCGGACGAGTAGATGCCCCAGATCTCGAAGCCGGCGTGGCCCTCCTCGCCGGTGGTGGAGGTGGCGACCCATTCGCCCTTGTCCAGGAGGTCGAGCTTCTGGACCTCCTCGATGTGGCGGTCGCACTCCTGGCATTCGTACCAGGCGTCGTCCACGCGGTCGTCGGTCTCGGTCCAGCGCAGCCCGCCGCCCGTCTTCATGGAACGGCTCTCCGACCGGCGGATGTCCGGCAGCAAGGGGATCATGACCTGGCAGTGCGGGCACGGAACGTGGAACCGGCGACGGTCTGACCGGGCGAGCTCGATCGACACGACGCACTCGCCGGCGTTCGTGGGGGTCGAGCCGACGCCGAGGAGAAAGTTCGCGAACTGCTGGCCGCGGTTCCGGGCGAGACCGAGCTTCGAACCCTCGGAGTGCTTGGACAGGTCGCGCCATTCCTTGGACGAGACCTCGTCGGCGAAGACCTTGGAGCCCTTGATGGCGCGGAACGACGAGTTGTTGGACGCCGAACGCATCTGGATCGGGGCACCGTTGCGCAGGATGATGTCCGACCAGGCGTCCTGGACCCCCGCCTTCGTCCGCGGACGGAGCAGCGGGGCGAGCTTCGGACTTGCCAGGATCAGCGGCATCAGGACCTTGTCGTGGAAGTCCTGCGCGGCGCCGTCGCTGCGTTCGTAGTAGATGCACGGCTGCCCTTCGTGGAAGGCGTAGTAGAGGATCTCGAAGGCCGTCATCAGCGAGGAGCCGATGCGGACGGGCTTCTTGAAGGTCCGTTGCCGGGTGCGGTGGTCCTGTCCAGCCCGCAGGATGCCGGCCTGGAGCTTCGTGACCTCGGCCGGACCCGCCCGCTCGGACACCTCCGGCGGGATGACGACGTGGGACTCGATCCACTCGACGATGTCCATCGGCTCGTTCGGGACGAGCGCCTGCGCACCCTTCCCGAGGGCGGCCAGGAAGGCGCCCGCGCCCGTGCGGGTGAGCTCGATGCAGTCCCTGGTGAAGCCGGGATCGTCGAGGAGGCTCATTCGTCGGCGGCGTCCGCGCCCGGATCGAACGTCGACATGGCCGTGGCGATGCTCTCGGCGGCCTCCTCAAGGGACGCGGCGCAGGACCGGATGGCCTTCTTCCGCCAGACGGCCTTCCGGTCCTCGGGGAATCCGGACATCTCGCGCACCAGGCGCTCCGGGACGGCCATCACGGAGATCCGGACGATGCCGAGGCACCGCTCGAACGCCGCCTCGACGACGGGACGGGGCACCAGGTAGCCGGCGTCCTTGCCGTTCTTCATCGTCTGGCCGGCCAGCTTCGCCAGCTCGATCTTCTCCCTGGTCGTCAGGGGGCGGTCTCCCTCGGCGCCGGGGTCCGGACGGGCGAACTTCCGGCGCTCGTCCTCGCGGGCCCGGGCCTCGAGCCATTCGACGACCCGCTTCAGGTCGACGAGGACGGCCTCGCCGGTACCGCCGCGTCCCTCGACCGGCATGCCCTTGGCCATCCAGGCCGACAGGGTCTCCCGGTTGCGGCCGAGGAGGACGGCCGCCCGGCTGAGGGACACGACGCGGTCGGAGCGCTCGGCCGATTCGACCGCGTCCTCGACGGCGGCCGCGGGGTCGCGGCGACGGAGGGGGTCGCGGCGGCGGGAGGATCGGCTCACTTCGGGGCTCCGGACGGGTGTCGACCCGTCAGGTTCTGCCCGTTCCCGTCCCCGGAGTTCCCGGGGGAGCCGCCGTGGAGGCCCTGCTGGCCTGCTGGGGCCGGTTCGAAACTTCCGTAAGCACGTACGCGAGGGTCCTGCGCGAACCTCCCGCCTACGGCTGCAGCCCCTGGGGCCCCCCGGGGCCTGGCGGCCGGCGGCGGCGGCGCGGCGGCCCCGCGGCGGCAGCCCGAACCGGCAGCGGGCCCGTGGAGGTACACGGCCGCGCCCTTCCTCCCTTCAGCGGCCGTCCTCGCTCGTCTCACGGCGTGAGTGTCCGTAGCCGACGCAGCCGCCCGCACGTCGCACGTTTCCGAAATCACGTCCGATGCCGGTTCCGCGTTCCGCCCTCCAGCGGCCTTCCTGACGCGCCACGGACGGCATCGTCACGGTGGCCCGCCCGCGCCGGATCCTCCACCCCCGCCGTTACGCGCCGCGAGCGCCTCGTTCAGGCGACGTTCCATGCGCATGGGGATCGTCCTCGCTGCGGCGAGCACCGAGTCGTTCCAGGCGGGGACGAGGTAGCCGTCGGAGCGGTCGTACCGGCTGATCTTCTGCGCCAGGATGAGGAGCTTGATGTCCCTCGGCCGGCCGACCGGACGCTCGAAGAAGCCGGTCGTACGGCCGATGCGCCCGAAGAAGATCCGGCCGAACCGGAGCGGCCCCGTGTCCTGCACCGGCTTCCCGCGGGCGCGATAGTCGTCGAGCTTCTTCTGCTGGGCCGCCGCCCGCTTCATCAGGCGGGAGATCGTCTTCTGGCGGAGGTTCTGACCGTAGACCGGGTCCACCCCTTGCTCGTCCAGGTATGGATAGGCGTCCGCGACCGGGATGAAGTTCCATTCGTCGGCGGCGCCCGTGTCGCCGGCGCGCCGTTCCCGCTCGACGCCAAGGAGGTACTTCAGGTAGCGCGACTGGTTCGGCGAGACCTCGATCTTCGACGAGATCGCAGAGGCGTTCGGGTCGTACGTTCCCTTCCGCGTGACGACCGAGCCCGAGGTGCTCCCCGGCTTGATGGCCGTCCATTTCGTCGGACCGCCGTCGATGTCGGTTTCGAAGCGGCTCTTCATGCGCTTCGTCGAGGACGTGGCGACCTCGTTCAGAGTGCCCTGCATCGATCGGCCGAAGTCCACGGAGAGCTCGCGGTAGCGGCGGGCGAGATGATCGAGGTCGCGGGAGCGGATGGAGACGAGGTCGCGGGACGGCATGCAGGGCTCCGGGGCGAGGACGGCCGGCACGGTAGTCGAGCCCGTCCACGGAGATCCCCGGGGTTCAGGCGGCGAGTGGCAGGTCCTCGTCGTCGAACCACGCCTCGTCCGTCACGAACGGCGGCTCGTCGTCCTCGACGTCGGGCGCGCCGGGGACGAGCGACGGACGGCGCAGGACGTCGGTGACGGGCTCGAAGCGGAAGGAGTTCTCCTCGGGCGACACGCCGAGATCGTAGCGGCCGGCATACGACACGTCGATGCGCAGCCGAGGACCGGATCCTGAGAGCGACCGCAGGTAGGCCTCGACGACCCTTCCCGCGGCGGCCTGATCGACGACGGCGAGGACCGTCTCGGCGGCGGCGTTGACGAGATGGACGAC
Source organism: Aureimonas endophytica (assembly GCF_014642635.1). Classification (GTDB taxonomy): domain Bacteria; phylum Pseudomonadota; class Alphaproteobacteria; order Rhizobiales; family Rhizobiaceae; genus Plantimonas; species Plantimonas endophytica. The sequence continues at coordinate 685,581 of NZ_BMIQ01000002.1, read as the reverse complement.
GCACTCCCGCCGGCCGGGTTGCGACCAGGTCCAGCATGACCCACGATCGGTGTTCTGCGCGAGACCGAAGCCGACGGTCGCAGTCCAGTCGAGGTCGGGGGAGACAGCGGGACCGGCGACGGCACGGGCGGCGGCGACGGCACGGTCGTGTCGGAGCAGGTCCAGGGACGCCAGGATCGAAGATCTATTCCACGGCAGCGAGTGCGACTTGGAGCGGAAGGAGGAATGGTCGTGGGGTTCGACGTCAGGCGATCCTGTGGGGGATTCGACCAAAATGGCATATCCGGACGGATCGAGAACGGAATCGACCGTGGGAGCTTCTGCGGAGGCGTCCGAGACGGAGAGGAAGGATTCAGGAAGGGGCGGTCGGCCTTCGGCCTCGGTCCGCAGCGCCTCGCCTACGGCTCGGCGCGACGCAGCTTTCAGCTCCAGCGCCTGATCCTGGAAGGGGGAGGAAGAGAGAGAGGAAGAAGGAAGGGAAGAAGCAGGCATAAGACGTGACGTTTCCGCTGCACGCCCTTCCTGCACTGGGAATTCGTCGAAATCTTCCGTTACGGAAGAATCCTTCTTCGGGACGACCTTCTCGATCCGAATTCCCTCCACCTTAGCCCGGATCGCGACCCTGCGCATGACGTCCGCCAGGAGGTCTCCATCGGCTTCCTCGACAATGCAGCTGTCGAAGACGGGCAATGCCAACCGCTTCGCCTTCGTCATCTCTCTCAGGACCTCCGCCATCATGTCGGAATCCTTGCGCTGCAGCACCCGTCCGATGCCGGTCGAGAACATGTGCGCGATCGCTCTGTGTCGATCGGCGAGTTCGGCATAGAGCGCCGACGCTACGCGCAGGGCCTCCTCGGAGCCCGGCTCGGCCACCTTGCCCATCGCAGGCTTCCCGGCGATCGAATGCAACGCCACGTCCGGATCGCTGCAGTTGATCATCACGAGGAAGGCGACCTTCTGGAGATCGCGATCCCACCATTCGAGGTCGTAGGCGTCCTCCGGGATCGGCAGTCCCGCCATCGCGTAGAGCAGGCACGGATGCTGGCTGCCGTAGTCGTACTCGACGACGCTCCGACCGTTGATCATCATCCGGGCCCGCTCGAAGAAGGGCTTCCGCTGGTACGACAGGCCGATGCAGTAGTGCCGGCCGCCCTGCTTGATGGTCTCGTTGAAGACGCGCCGGACACAGGTGGCGTGCTCTCCGTCGACGGTCGAGGAGCGCAGGAGGTTGTTGTAGTCCTCGAGATCCACGGTCATCCGCCTCGTCTCGCCGGTCTCGCGGATCGGCATGGGCTTGCCGTCCGCGTCGCGGAGGACGAGTACGCTCTTCGGTCGGGCGGGATAGGGACGGCCGATGGCGTCGATGACGGCCTGGACCATCGCGACCAGTTCGGGCGTCGCCTTCACGGCGCTCTGCCACCCGAATCCGTACGGCACCTGCCGCCAGTTCCAGACGAGACCCTTCCTCTCCAGCCCGTCGACGCCCGAGCAGATCAGACGCTTCGTGTAGAACACGCTCTTCGGGAACTTGGCGTAGTGCTCGTCGCTGCGGGAGTAGTTCGTCCACCGGCCGAGACCCACGGCTTCGGCCCAGAGCTCGACGGCGATCATCGACTCGTTTTCGGTAAGCCCGTACCGGCGCGCCATCTCGCGCCACCAGGTCCGGACGTCCCAACGGGCCGCCATCGTGGCCTGTTCGCCCGTGAACGGGTTGCCGATCGCCGGGTCGTCGCCGAACCGGTCCTCGTCCCAGCTGTTCCTCCAGACGATCCCGTCCGGCCTGTCTTCGAAGCTCAATTCCCTACCCGATCCACGTAGGGCCGGATGGGGGATCGGGGTTGCCGCTTACGCGCCGAAACGCTATAATCGACCCATCCGAATGCCCTGTCCCTCACCGGCCAGGTTTCTGTCTGAAAAGGGCTCGCTTGCCGGCGGGCCCTTTTCGCTTTTCAGGACAGAAAATAGGCAGATCCGCCGGCCTGCGGCAAGGGCCGATTTTCCCGCTAAATACCTATCACTGTTAGGATATTCGCCTCCGGGGTCGCCGCCGGAAGCGTTATGTCGAGGTCCGTAGCGCCGATCTCGATCCCGGAATCACTTATCTCGATCTCGGCAGCGCCCCGCACACGGCGCAACCGCTTGTCCTGCATTGCGGATCGCCCGAGCGACGCCGGACGGACCCGCATCGGTCACGACGGTTCGTCGGCCGTAGCGTCCGTCGGCACGTACCTCGGTCGGCCCCGCTTCGTCTGCTGCGGGACGTGTCTCCCGGACAGGACGAGCATCGTGACCGCCATCCCGAACGGACCCGGCGGCAGGTCCTGGACCTTGCCGCTCCGGATCCTGTGCCACAACCCGGAGAGCGCCTTTCCGTCGGCGGCGGTCATCGGCAGCTTGCCCGCCCTCTTTTTCTCGACCGTGGACCGGCTCTGACCGAGGTACGACATCGTCTCTTCGGTGCTCAGACCGCATGCCGAGACGGCGTTGGCGAACCCGGAACGCATGCGGGAGGCGCGTTCGCGCTCCTCGGCCTCGAGACCCGCGAATGGGTCGTCCGTCGCCTCGGTCACCTCGTCGATCTCGTTCTCGTCCATCATCGTTCCCTCCATCACATCCGCATCCCGGAACCGAACGCAGGCTCGGGCGCGTCCTCGTCTTCGAGGGCCTCCATCACCCCGGCATCGACCAGCGCCGCGAGCTCGGCCTCCGTCACGGGCGGCAGACCCCCGACGTCCCACTCGCTCGGATTGATCTCGCACGCCGCGGTGACGGCAGCCGTCTCGAGCACGTCGTCGAACCACGCCGCGCCGGCGCCGGAGAGCGAGGCGCGAAGCCGTGCGTGCGTGTCACCGTGACCTGCCGGCGACATGCCGGTGACGTGGATGGCGACGAGGCGGACGGCGCGGCGGCGGGCTGCTTCCTCTGCGTCGGCGGTCTGGGGGGTGCTCCGGTGCAGCATCTGGGTCTCCATCGGCACGTGGGATGTGCGCCGTCTGACGCGAAAATCGGGTCCGGGGACGAAAGAGAGAAGCCGAAATACCTGCGGGAGGATCGCATGAATAAGCCGCCGTGGAGGGGATCCGCGGCGGCTGTGTGAGATGCGTTATGCGGCGGCTCGATCACTCACGGAGAATGAAGGAGTAACGGGGGTGCCGGCCTAGTTATCGTCTCACGCCGTGAGATCTCCGGAAGCCGCACTCGCACGGTATTTCGCAGCTTTTACAATGCCCTGGCATGCCTCGGAGGTGAAATACAGCACGCGCCGGCCGACCGCCCGTTTCGCCGCCTTCCTGCCGAAACCGGCATACTCCAGCCCCGCGATCGCGCTCGCCGCCAGGGCCGGTGCGACGACCTTGGCCTGCTCGGGCGGCAGCGCTTGTATATAGAGACCGATCGCCTCGACGAGCGCACGGTCGACGACGCGCATGTCCGGTTCGTCGGCGTGCGCGGCTCGATGGCGGGCGGAGTACTCGGCCTGCCGCCGGCGCTCCTCTCGAGTGCGGAATTTCGGGGGAACGCGGCCTTCCGTTAACCCTTCGTTCGTCATTCTGTGCTCCTATCCTGACCGTGAGACGTTCTCGGCACCGGCCGGCCTCGTCCCGCCGGAGATGGACCGATGACCTACAACCCGACCCGCTTCTGTCATTCGCTCGAAGGCGGGATTCAGGCCCTCGCGATGGCGGCGTTCAACGCGGCGCAGCAGGAGCGTCAGATCGACCGCAGCGCCCCGCAGGCTCTCGATCTCATGACGCGTGCCCTGCGCCGCGAGCGCTCCATCTCGAAGGCGCTCGCCGGCGAACTCGAGTGGGCGCTCGCCCGCATCGCCGAGCTCGAAGCCGCGCAGATCACGCGGCCTCGTCGTAGCGCGAACCCCCGCTGACCCGCCTCGGCAGGTGGTCGCCGACGCGTGCACGGCTCTCGACCAGCTGCCGGGCTTCGGCGATCAGATCGTCCATCTGGTCGCCGTCTGGATAGTCGCCGTTCGATTTCCTGCGATCGATGAGGATGCGGATCCACTCGATCTCGTCCGGCATGCGGTTCGCCTCCCGCAATTCCTCCGCCCGAGCCTCGTCCGCAGGCAGGAGAGGAATCGAACGGTAGCGGTCGCCGCGCAGGTGCCATTCGATCTCCTCGTCGGTCGCGTTCATGAGGAGCCCGAGGTGGAAGGCGCCCAGATCCCGCATCCAGTCCAGGACCTCGGCTTCGTCCGGCACGGCCGGATCGAACAGGGCCTTCGACACCGACCGACCTTCGGACAATTCCCTCGCCGCCATGCGGATGCGCATCGGCTCCGACCTGCGGACCTCCGCGGCAGCCTTCCGGGCTTCCCTTGCCGCCGCCATCATCTGGAGCTGCTCGGCCGGGACCTCTTCCCCGACGACGTCCTCAGCGACGTCCAGCGACTCGGTGTTTCGTGCCGGGACGAGCATCTGGATCACGTGCCGGACCCCGTTCACGACGATTTCCACAGGCAGAAATACGATCCTCGCGACGGAGGACAGGATCTTGGCGAGGGCTGCACGCATGGGACTTCCTTTCTTCGGTTCATGACCGGAACATAGGACGGAGTAAAGAAAGTTTTCCCGAAGTCCTTTTTCAGCGCGTCTGGAATCCTTCGAAATTCGAACGATCTATATCCTTCTCGTTGAAAGGATTTGATTTCTCGATCCGAGCGCGAACGATAAGAAGTTATCTTTCGAGTTGCTCGGCATACTTACCATGCCTATCTTTCCCCGAAACGATTGTTTCGGGGAAAGATGGACAGGCGGTTCAGCCCGACGTGGACGGAAGAAGAGAAGACGAAGCTGCGCGACATGCTGCGCGTCGGCCGCACGGTGCGCGACGCCGCCGAGGCGCTCGGCCGCCCCGTCACGGGCGTCCAGACGATGGCCTCCCGGCTCGGCGTGGCCTCATGGGACAGCATCCTCGCGCCGACCCGCGAGCGCATGCGGGATCTGGCCGCGGAGGGTTGGGCGTCGAGCCGCATCGCCCGGCGCCTGCAGGTCCCCGTCGAGGCCGTCGACTTCTATACCGGGCGGATTCCGTCGTGAGCGGGCGGTGGACCGACGTAGAGGACGAGCACCTCTACGCACTCGCCTGCGACGGCGTCCGTCACGACCGGATCGGCGCTCTGCTCGGACGCTCCCCATCCGCGGTGCAATGGCGCGCCCGGCTGCTCGGCGCCTCGAGCCGTCGCCGCCGCTGGACGAGAAGGGACGACGCCGTCCTCCGCTCCTTCCGATCCGCCGGCCGCTCCGTCGAGGACATCGCCGCAGCGATGGGACGCACGCCGGGCGCGATCCAGGTCCGGATGTCGCGGCTCGGTATCTTCCTTCCGTCCTCTCTTTCCTCCGCCGTCGGCATGGTCCGGGGCGCAACCGAACAGGAGACCGCATGACCAATCTCGAATTCGTCCGCGACAAGCTCGTCGAGATCGCCGAACTCGGCGAGCGCGATACCGCGACGCCGGAAAAGCTGGCCTTTGAAGCCCTCGCCGTCCTCGAACCCTACCTCGAGCGCCGTCGCCAGTCCGCCTCGAGGCTCCTGGTCGGGATCGACGAATCCTGCATCACCCGGTGCGACGAGGTCAGCGAAGGGGCGTACCAGCTCCGGGCCCGGCTCGGCATCATGGAGGTCGCGGAGTTCCATCTCGGAGATCCCGAGACCGAGACGGACGCGACGATCCGGAAGAACGTGCGCGCTGCGATCTTGGATTCGCTGCGCGTCGAGATCGTCCGCAACCGCGTCGCCGAGGCCTCCGACCGCGATCTCCTCGACGCGCTCGATGCGGCCGAACGGGGCGGCGACGACGAAGTCGGCGAAATCCTCGTCGCGGCCCACGACCGCGGTCTCCGGCTTTTGTCGTGACCGAGAAATCCTGCTGTCTGAAAGCACGCATCTCGGCCCTTTCGACGCCCGACCAGGCTCTCGTCGAGCGCTTCGTGGTCACCCTGGAAGGCCGGAAAAAGCCGATGCCGCGCCCGAGCCTGCAGGAACGGATCGAAGCGGCTCGCCGCCGCCAGGCGGAAGACTGACGTTCCGATCGACAGCGGCCGATTCTTAAATCAGGTAGGCAGGTCGACGAGGTCTAAGCCGGTCGCTTTGGCGAGGACATTCCTCGCTTGCCCGATCAGCTGAGGCCGGACCCGCAGCTGGCTCGCGAGGTCGATCACGTCTTCCTCGCGGGCCAGGATGAAGTCGAGAAGGCTGACGAAGAAGCTCGGGTCAGCCGCCGCTGCACGGACGCCGTCCGCTTGGAGGCCCGAGAGATCGAGGAATCGGTTCATCAGGTCGTCGTGGCTTGCGACGAACATCAGAGCCTGGATCCCGATCTCGTCCGCGTCGAGTACGGGGTCGCGGTCCCGGATCATCGCCGGTCGATGCCCCGACGCACGTAGCCCGCCGAGAGCCTGGCGTCGTACGCCTGCATCAGGTTTTTCTGCCCGAGGATCAGGCTCTGGATCGCGACGCGGGGATCGCCTCCTGCCGTCGCGAGGGCAGCGTCGACGGCCGCGTCCAGATCATCGGTAAGTGGTAGGTCGACGAATCGATCGGGCAGTCTCGACATTGAGGTCATCCTCTGAAGCGTTGCGCCGAGAGTGACCCGAGACCGATCCAGAGTCGAGGATTTGTTCCTGTTTCGTTCTTTTCTGTGGATAAGTCGGCATGTGTGGAGGGCGAGACTTTGGCGGTGGGCGGCTCCATTAACCGAACCGCAGTGACGATCGCAGTCCGAGCTTGAAGGTCCTAGGTTCGGGGCATAGCTTCTTGGCAAGCGGCGATCGAGGAAGGGTCGTCGTATGAAAAGAAGGCGATAGAGGCCGACGCGAGATCCCGCTGCCATGGATGGCGTGCGAGGAAATACGGAATGGCCGCGGGCGAAGGAAGCCGGCGGCCATTTCACCTTCAGGCTCCGACGCCGAACATCCGCCCGATTACCTCATGCGAAAGAGACGCGGCCTCCCGTCGGTGGTGGGAATGGTTAGCGTTTCGATCTACAGTGTCGATCAACGAGTCCCATACTGGAATTAGCGTTTGTCACCGCGTCCCGATGCTCCCTCACCAGCGGACGATCTGCTCGGTTTTGCCGACGGTCGGAGGTTCGCTACGATCATGGCGGACCCGCCGTGGCAGTTCATGAACCGCACCGGCAAGGTCGCGCCTGAGCACAAGCGTCTCTCGCGCTACGGTACGATGGACCTGCCGTCGATCAAGGAACTGCCGGTCTCCAAGGTCGCGGCGCCCACGTCCCACCTCTACCTGTGGGTTCCTAACGCCCTTCTGCCGGAGGGCATCGAAGTGCTCCGAGCGTGGGGCTTCACCTACAAGGCCAACATCGTCTGGCACAAGGTGCGCAAGGACGGCGGATCGGATGGTCGCGGAGTCGGATTCTACTTCAGGAACGTCACCGAACTGATCCTCTTCGGGACTCGCGGGAAGAACGCCCGAACCCTGCCGCCGGGCCGATCGCAGGTGAACTACATCTCGAGCCGGAAGCGGGAACACAGCCGGAAGCCGGACGAGCAGTATCCTCTCATCGAGTCCTGCTCGCCGGGTCCGTACCTGGAGATGTTCGGCCGCGGCGTCCGGACCGGCTGGTCGACATGGGGCAACCAGGCCGACGACACCTACGAACCGACCTGGAAGACGTACGGCCACAACTCGGCGACGGACCGCATCGCCGCGGAATGATCACGCGGCGGAGGTGATGCCTTCCGCCTCCAGTTTCTCCTCGGCAGCGGCGATATCGTCCATGTCCAGCTTCTCGCCGAAGGTGACGATCGACGACGGCAGACCGATCAGGACTAGGGGACACGGATTGCCAACGCCTCGGTGGACCCGGTCCTCCAGCTTCGACCAGTGCGTCGTCGCGGCTCCGTACTTGTCTGCGACGAAGAGCGCGGACCATGCTTCGGCGAAATCCACGCCCGACGCCCTCATCCTCGTCTCGACGCCCCGTTGCTGCCGGGGCGTGGGGACAAGTCCGATAGCCCTTAGATCGTCGTTCGAGGCGATGCCCCGCTCGCGGGCGAAGCGCAGCACCATCGCCTTCATCTCGTCCTGCATCGACCGACCCCGAGTGACGATCATGCCGACCGAGATCGCTCCGTCCGCGTGCAGGCGCTTGAAGTTCTCGAGATCCCTGTCGAAGAACGGGTCCTTATTGTTCCACTCGATCTCGAGAGCCACGACGCCCGCGTCGAACGTCTTCACGTGATCGATTTCGTGGGAGATCGCCTCGCGGGCGACCCCGTTGATCCTCTTCTCGACCGTAAAGTTCAATTTGCGCCAGCCGAGGTCGGCCAATGCACGTCGAAGCCGCTGCGTGCCCTGCGTCTCGCCGCCGCCGCCCCCGATGATCTCCTGGATCGGGATGGACAGGCCGCCGATCGCCGTCTCGATGTCGGCGACCGCATCGGGGAAGTCGACGCTGAGGATCGCCTTCGCATGCGAGTGGATCTCGACCTGGAAGCCCCGATCGATCAGACTGTCGAACATGATGAAACTTGACCCGATGATGCGTGCCGCATGGTAGCCGCAAGTCGATGCGACGGCCACCTCGGATCGTGCGCAGCCGTGTGGGGTGGATGCGACCTCGATGGCTGACGAGAAGCAGGAGTGGAGGCCCGGCAGCTTCACGAAGAACTTCTCCTGGGGACGCGACGCAGCCGGGCTGGAGGAGCTGCACGAAACGATCCGGATAGGGTTCGCGGAACGGATGGAGGACGTGCCAAGGGAGGAGTTCCGCGCACGCATCTCGAAGCGGAACAGGCCCGACTACATCCCGATGAACTACTTCCTCTTCACCCGTCAGAGCCGGGGGGAGGACTACATCGTCGCCGACGAGCTGGTGTTCCAGGCACTCAGCGCGCCCCATTCGGCCCGTTTCGACAAGCTGGCTATGTTCACGTTCCTCCTGAGCTTCGCCGGAAAGTTCAAGAGAGCGAATCCGACCCAGCGGCGTCCGGCGATGTGGGCCAACGCCTACATCCGGGAGCACATCGACCGCGAGTTCGCATGGGATACCCGCCGCATCAGCGCTTCGGACATCGCGACGTTCGTCGGCGAGGACGAGAGGTACAAGGGCGAGACCGTCGGGAAGCTGGCGACCAACCTCAACTTCATCTTCGACAAGGGCCGCATCAGGGACTTCCCACGCAGCCGCATCGAGCGCTGGTGGGTGGACGCCCTGTTCCTCGCCCTGGACCGCATCATCGAGGATCGACTTCTGGATCGGCAGGTCACGGCCTCGGACCAGTATGCGTCTCTCCTCGAACGCCACCACTTCATCCAGCTGACCGGTCGTCGAACGCTCGAGAAGGAGATGGCCGTCAGGCACCTGGTGCTTCTCTACGAAGTCTGCGGCGGTCGCGAGCGGTTCTCCGACGAAGCCGTTGCCAGGCGAACGGAAGAGCGGGTGCCGGACGTCGAGGAATTCCTGAGCGCGACGGACCACGTCGTCGGCGCCATCCATCCCAAGAACCGGACAATCCTGAAGAGCATCCCGCGGTCCTGCGCCCTGCTCGCCCGCTACGCGGCCGGCTTCGAGGTCATAGGGGAGGAGGAACTCGCGAACTTCGACATCGAGCGGTTCGTTCGATCCAAGACGAAGGAGGCGATGCTACGGCTTCAGGAGCGGCAGATCCGACCGCGCATGTCGGCTGACGAGCTGATGAGGATCACGCGGGAGAAATGACGACCTTCATCGACACCAGCACGATCTTCGCGGCTCTTCGGGAAGAGGAGCCCCACCATGAATGGGCAGTGGAGCAGATCGATGCGGCACGTGCCGAGGGCGCGCTCTTCATTCCCGATCTGGTCTTCGCGGAGCTTTGCTACGACCAGAACCAGGTCGGCGACGTCTTGGCGATCATCGAGGAGCTCGAGATCGAGCGCGTCGGCCATACGCCGGAGGCCCTGTTTCTGGCGTCGAAGGTCTTCCGACGATATCGGGAGAACGGCGGCACCAAGCTCACCATGCTGCCGGACTTCCTCATCGGTGCCGTGGCAAGGACCGAACAGGCGCCTCTGTTGACGGCGAACGAGGACGACTTCCTGAAGTACTTCGAGGGCCTGGAGGTCATCTGCCCCTCCGGCCGTCACGTCGCCGAGCCGGAACGGCCGGCCCCGAGGGGGCGGCGCCGTTGAACCGAAGCTTCGAACTGCCGCCGATCATCGAGGACCTCGTCAAGGCTCGGAACGCCCTGCGCGACCACTATCGAGCGTCTGGCCTGTCGTTCACCCTCGACGGCAATCTTCTGGGCGATCTGGGCGAGGCGCTCGCCGCGGAACTTTTCGGCATCGTCCTTGTGGGTCGCAGTGTCACCGGGATCGACGGTCACGCCAGCGATGGACGCTCGGTGCAGGTCAAGGCCAGCGCGAGCGGACGCGGCGCGGCGTTCCGGATGGTCGAGACAAGGGCAGACCATCTCATCTTCTTCAGCCTGGACGTCGAGACACTGACCGGCATAGTCGATTTCAACGGCCCGGAAGCGATGGCCGTCAAGCGGCTGCCGGCATCTTGGGTCGGTCAGCGTTCCCTGACTCTTGGACAGCTGCGGGCGGCAGACCGCGAGGTGGCCGACATCGACAGACTCGAAATGATCCGGTAGCGCCTAAAGAAAACGCGGAAGCGAGCTAGTCGCGAACGGTACATGGGACGGAACAGCAAGTGACTGCGCGAAGCGATCAGAAGCGGATCCTAGACTACTTGCACTCTCGTCTTGCATCCGGGGATCAGAGGTACTGCACGATACCGACGATCTCCAAAGCGACAGGAATCGGGGCTTCGAACCAATACATCCTGACTTTGACGGATGACCTCGAAACGATGGGCTTGGTGACGACCCGTCAGATGTACCAGATCAAGGGTGGCCGACTTTTCCAGATCACTGCCGCAGGAATCGATGCCGCCCAGACCGGAAGCATACCAGGCGCCATCGACAGCGCAGTTTGGACTGGTCGGTACGACCTTTCGAGCCAGCAGCGGGCCGAACTGAAACAACTGCTTCAGGAAATGAGATCAGTCGTCTCATCCGCCAAGCTCTCGAATGCACGAACGGCGAACGCGATGGCGCTCATAGACGCGGCCGAATTGCTCGTCGATACCCCTGATCCGCTGTGGCCAGAGATCATGCGCCTGCTGCGCTCTCCAACTCTAGCCGGCGTCGTTGGAATTGCGGGACTGCTTTTGTCGGTCGTGCAGATCCTCATGGCGGCCGCCGGCAACTGAAGTCGGAGGCGGCGGGTCCGTAGGTCTCGTTCTCTCCGCGTTATTGAAGATCGTCGACTTGTAGGTGGATGATGAGCCTAACGAATGAAGAACTCGCATTCCTGAAAACCCAAGGGCTTTCTGCATCTGATGTTCTGATCGCGGCCGGGATGACCTCCGCTGCTTGGAAGGCCGTCGCGAAGGCGCAGGGGAAGCCGGTCGTCCTCGGCAGTCCCTGCGCTGCCGCCGGACACAGGCTTAGGACGCGGGCGGGACACTGCTGCCAATGCGACACGAAGAAGCTTGCCTTCGCGGCCCGTCACAGCGATCCCGGGATCGTATACGTCGCTGGTTCGAAGTCGGCGCGGCTCGTCAAGATCGGCACGTGCGTCGATGTCGAGCAGCGCGAGCGGAACCTGCGGAACCAAGGCTACGGCGGGATCTCCGACTGGCGGATCCTGTGGCACGCACCGGTCGCGAACGGTGGGAAGGTCGAAGGGGCATCGCTGGCCAAGCTGTCGTCGTTCCGGACCGAAAGACCCTTCGTCAAGGACGGCAAGCCGAACGTCGCGAAGGAGATCCTGACCTGCGGCTTCTCGACGGCGCTGAAGGCTCTGCAGAGCGAGGTAGGCAAGACGGCGAAGGGGACGCTGTTGCCGTCGCATCGGGACTACGAATTCCGGTAGCTTCGACCGGCGCAGGCGGGGGGCCGGACCGCGGTTTGAGCCCGCGAATCAGCCTTCTCGACCCATGATCCGGCCCACGCCGTGGGTCGAAATCCGGGCGGCGTCAGCATTGGAGCCGACCGTCTCCGCCAACGGAATGGCACGTATCGTTGGCGGTATCGTTGGCGCGCCCCGACGACCCCGGAGGGGGTGTCCCGAAACCTTTGATTTCCTTGGAGGCGGCTGGTCGGAGTGGCAGGATTTGAACCTGCGACCCCCTCGTCCCGAACGAGGTGCGCTACCAGACTGCGCTACACTCCGCTGCTGCGGTGCGGGCCTTATAGCGAGGCTCCGGTGGGCCTGCAAGCGGATTCCATCGGTTTTCTTTCGGAAGAGTCCGACGGCAACATCCAGGGCAGCGCGGATTGCGTCGGCTTCCGCCAGACGATATAGAGCCCCACGCCGAAACGGCCGCGATGGGGCGTCGCCAAGTGGTAAGGCAGCGGTTTTTGGTACCGCCATTCCCAGGTTCGAATCCTGGCGCCCCAGCCATCGCTGACAGACTGCCCCGAACGAACTCCTCCTCGCCACCGCCCCTGCCCTTCGCGGCAGGCACCTCGCGACCGCCCGTTTCTCCTTTTTGCATTACACCCCCACCCCGCGCCTCTCGATGAGCACGGGGCGGTTCGGTGTGGCGGTCAGCGTTCCGCCGGCTCGTGGATCGGGCAGCGGTTGAAGCCCTGGCGGAAGTCCGAGGAGTGGCGATAGGTATCGCGGCGGGCGCGGTTGATGTTGCCGAGCGGCTGGTGCGCGGCAAGGCCCGTCCAGGTGCTGAAGCGCATCTCCTCGTTCACCGCCCGCACCCGGTCCTCGTCCCAACTGTCCTGATGGCCGACGGTGATCGTCGCCACCGTCTGGAAGGGACTGTCCTCTTCCTTCCATTCCACCGTCGGGTCCTCGACCGGCTGCTTGTCGAGATCGCGGCAGAGCTGGACGCGGAACTCCCAGATGCCGACGGCGCCCTGCATCTCGGCCTGGACCGTCTCGCGGATCGCGTCCGGCCGGTCGCTCGCGTCGATCTCCTGGCCGGTATGCCGCGTCAGGTCGGGCGAGACCGGCACGAGGCTGAACTTCGCGATATGGTCGCCATAGCGGAAGGGCGTGACGCTGTAATAGGTCTCGCCGAGCGGATCGACATTCGGGGCGCCGCCCAGCGACTGGATCTTGGGGCTTTCCAGGCCGACGGCCTGCAGCGCCTTGTTCACGCCGCGCAGGACCGTCGACATCACCTCCTTCGTGCCCTCGATCCGGTCGGTGGTGCCGGCCAGCATCTTCAGATTGCCGAGAAACTGCTTGGCATTCTTCGTCTGGAAGACCGGGCCGTTGACCATGACGAAATCCTGCGTGCGCCCGTCCGCGCCGGGCAGGCGCTCGCCCTCGACATCGAGAATCTTCAGCGCCAGGCCGCGCGGCAGCGAGATCGCGTCAGGCAGGATGTCGCCGGCATTGGTCGAAAGGCGGAGGAAGACGCGATGCTCGCCGGGCGTGGCGAAAAGGCCCTGGGCGAGGTCCGGCGGCAGGCCGTCCGCGACCTTCAGCGTGCCCTCCAGGATGCCATGCGCCTTGGCATGGACGGAGCGCACCGCATGGCCGTAATCCTCGGCCGTGGTCTTCAGGATCGTGTCGAAGGTCTCGTTGAGATCGTGCACGACCTCGGCTTCATCCTCCCGCCGATCCTCGACAGCGGGCGAATAGCGGATGGGGGCTGGCAAGGTCATGGGAAATCTCTCCGGTGGTTGCCTGAGCAATCCGCCAGTCGCTGCAACCGTTCCAATCCGTAGTCACACCCGGTGGAGCATGGACATCTTGCCGGAAGCCGGCGGCGTTCCAGCTCCCCGCCGATGAAGAACCATGTGGAAGTCCTCGTGCTCGGCGCCGGCGCCGCCGGGATCGGCGCGGGCCGGGCGCTGCGGGCGGCCGGCATCGACGTTCTCCTCGTCGAGGCCCGCGACCGGCTCGGCGGGCGCGCCCTGACGCGCGATCTCGCGGGCGGGACCGGGCTCGATCTCGGCTGCGGCTGGCTTCATTCCGCCGACCGCAATCCGCTGGCCCCGATCGTCGAAGCCCTCGGCTTCCGGATCGATCGCAGCCGGCCGCCCTGGGCGCGCAACTCGGCGCTGGACGGCTTGAGCGAGGCCGAGTTCGCGGATTTCCAGGCGGCGCAGGCGGATTTCGAGGAACGGCTGGCGACGGTGCGCGACGCGCCGGCCGACGCGCCGGTCGCCGCCTTCTTCGAAGCCGGCAATCGCTGGAACGGGCTGATGGATGCGATCAGCACCTATTACAGCGGCGCGAAGGCCGCCGAGATCTCCGCCAAGGATCTCGATCTCTACGAGGATAGCGGCGTCAACTGGCGGGTGGTCGAGGGCTATGGCCGGGCGATCGCCGCCCATGGCGCCGACCTGCCCGTCGCGCTCGGCACCACGGTCGAGGCGGTGGATCATGCCGGCAACCGGCTGCGGATCGAGACGACGCGGGGAAGCCTGACGGCCGAGCGGCTGATCGTCACGCTGCCGACGCGGCTTCTCGCCGAGGAGCGGGTCAGCTTCCGCCCCGGCCTGCCGGACAAGGCGGAGGCCGCCGCGTCCCTGCCGCTCGGCCTTGCCGAGAAGCTCTATCTGCGGCTCGAACGGGCGGAGGAATTCGACGCCGACAGCCGCGTCTTCGGCGCGACGGACAGGGCCGACACGGCCGCCTACCATCTCCGCCCCTTCGGCCGGCCGCTGATCGAATGCTATTTCGGCGGACCGCTGACGGCCGAGCTGGCCGGCGGGGGCGAGGCCGCCTTCTTCGACTTTGCCAGGGCCGAGCTCGTCGGCCGCCTCGGCGGCGATTTCGCGCGGCGGATCGCGCCGCTGCCGATGCATCTCTGGCAGGCCGATCCCTTCGCCGGCGGCTCCTATTCCTATGCCCGCCCCGGCGCGGCCGCGATGCGCGCCCGTCTGGCCGAGCCGGTCGAGAACCGGGTCTTCTTCGCCGGCGAGGCGGTGTCGAAAACGCATTTCTCCACCGCGCACGGCGCCTATCTGACCGGCCAGGCGGCGGCCGAGGCCGTGATCGCTTCATTCGCGGGCGGCGATCCGGCCCTGAGGCGATCGGGAGCGCCCGGCGTCCTGGCGCGTTGATCCTTCGAACATCAGACGCGAAGGCCCGCCCATGTCCCTCCACCGCCCGTCACGCGCCGGCGCCCTTCTCGGCGCCGCGCTTTTCGCCCTGTCCCTGCCGGCGGCCGCCCAGCCGAGCGGGCCGGATACGTCGAAGCCCGGCGAGGAACAGCCGGCGCCGGGCGCCGAGGCGCGCCCGACCGATCCTTGCGCGGCCGCACCCGGCACCCAGCAGGCCGAGGGCGACCTCACCGGCAAGCTCGCCGACTGCAAGGGCGTGCTGACGCCGCCCGCCACCGCGGATACGAGCATCCAAGCCCCGGCGCCCGACCCCGATCCGAACACCACGCCGGTGATCCCGCCGGGCGCCCTTCCGCAGCAGCCGGCGAATTAGCTATAACTCTGGTCGGAAACTCTCGGGTGGTCCGGCGGCTAGTATAGGCTGGAAGACACGTCCTGGCCTTGAGTGCCGTTGAACGTCACGCCGGATCTGACGAGAGGTTCGCCCGAAACAGCTTGAGGCCATTCAGAATTTCGAGAGCGAATGCCTTATTGTCGGCGCGCTGGGCACCGACGTTGCGCGTCGCGCTCTGGATCGCCCGGTCGATCCAGGACGAGAAGTCCGCCGCGCCGGACATTCCGTCACCCCCGGATACATTTGTGTTCCGTGCCAGAAACATCGACATCTCAAGGTGCAGCTTGGTGGCGAAGTTCATTCCCTCCGTCGTTTTGGCCCAGGCATCCCTGACGGCCTGCGGCGCGTTGCCCGGCGGGAAGATGATCCCCTTCGATGAGCCTTCCGACACCATTCCGTCGCCATCGATGTCCCGCGCCATGGTCTTCGGCAGGAGGAGGTTCAACGCGCCTTCCTCGGTCAAGGTTGACGGGTCGATGGGATCGGCGAGCCGGTGGATTTGTTGCAGCGCCTTCAATTGGTCCGTTCCAAGCGATTGGACGAAGGCGCGGGCATTTTCGAAACCGCCTTCGTCCGCGGCATGGCGGGCGATGTCGCGATAGGAGGATCGGGCATTGCCGACGAGAGTCAAAGCCGTCTCGCCAGCGCCATCGGCTTGGTATTCGCGCATCCAGGCATCGAAGTTGGCTTTGATCGATGTATAGAAGAGGCTGTTGCTCCGAGGAGCGGAGGTCGTGACAGGATTGCGGTCCGCAGCCGCTCCGGCATCCTTCGGAAATGCGTTCGTTCCGTCGTCGCTTCGGCGCTCCGGCAGTTGCGGCGGCCTGTTCGATGCTGCGTTGTTCACTCCGGAAAGCACGGGCTGACCTCCTTCAGATCGAGCGTCGTGGGACGCGCCTGATGTTTAGACAGCTAATGGACCCGCCTTGCTCGAAGCAGGTGGAAGCGCGCGTCATTTCACCGATGACATCGGTGATTTGAAGCGCGTTCGATACCTTCGGAAAAAAGGGCGGCCGTAGTCACGGATACACGCATCCGCCTCTTCGCTGCGGAAAGGGTCGTCCTGATCCCAGCCGAACAAAACTAAGCTCGCGCCGTCCCGGCCTCCATATCGGCTTGCAGAACAGATCCGGAAAGACAATCGGACTCTACTGGTCCGGAGATCACCGCAGCCGGGTTATAGAATCATGACAGTCTCTGTCCGTTGATCTCCTTGATTCATGTCGGCGTCGCCATCCCGGGTTTGGCCTGAAATCAGGTCTCGGCGGAAACGCACCGACAAGGTCGGATAAGTAGCGTCCTTTCATACCGCCCTTCGCCTGCCGAACCGGTTTGGCACGAATCCCGGCTCGGCGGCCGGGATGACGACGCGGCAAGGCGGACGAGTCCTTGCGAAGGCGCGATGGGATCAGACCGCGACGCGCCAGACGAAGTCGCGGCTGTCGCCGGGCGACAGGCGGAGGAAGCCGGGCTTCTCGGCGATCTCGCCGTCCCAGCCGACCGGGCTCGCCATCGAATACCAGGGCTCGATGCAGAGGAACGGCGCGCCGGACGGCTTAGACCAGACGCCGAGATCCTTGTAGTCGTCCCAGGAGATGGTGAGGGCGCGGCGCTCGGCCCCGTCCTCGCCGAGCGCGACATAGCGCACGCTGCGGCTCTTTACGCCGGGCAGCACCAGCGCGTCGCGGGCGAAGAGTTCCTCGCGCAGCGGCAGGACGCGCCCCTCGATCGGCATGTCCGGCTTCGGCGCGCCGAGCAGGCCGCCTTCGACGGACAGGACCGGCCCCTCCTCCTCGGCCTCGAACCGCAATTCGTGCCGATCCTTCGGGCAGTCGTCGACCAGCGGCCAGCGGAAGCCCGGATGGGCGCCGACGCCGCAGGGCAGGACGTCGTCGCCGGTATTGGTGATGCGCGAGGTGACCGCGAGGCTCCGCTCCGCCACCTCGTAGATCAGGTCGAGCCGAAAGGCGAAGGGATAGCGCTCGCGCGTTGCCGCGCTGTCGGACAGGCGCAGCACCGCCCTGGAAGGCGAGCGCTCCACCCATTCGAAACGGCTGTCGCGGGCGAAACCGTGCTGGGTAAGCGTGTAGTCGCGGCCGGCGTGGCGCAGGACGTCGCCGGCGAGCCGCCCGACGATCGGAAAGAGCACGGGCGCGTGGCGCGGCCATTCCGGCCCCGCCTGCCAGAGCAGCTCGGTGCCGGCGCCGTCGCGGACGCTTGTCAGCTCCGCTCCCTCCGCCGTCACCACGGCCGAGATGCCGCTGGCCTCTATCCGGTGCGTGTCAACCATCTTCGCCCTTTTCGCCGATTCGCGTTTGCGCGTGCGGGCAAGATAGGAGAAACGAAGTTACCGTCCCTCCCGTGGGCACAAAAAACCTTCGAAAGGCCAGGGCACCGAATGTCTTCGCTCAAATTCGGCACGAGCGGCCTGCGCGGCCTCGTCACGGATCTCGTCGGCTGGCCGAGCTATGCCTATTCGCTGGCTTTCCTGCGCCATGTCGGCACGCCCGGCCGGGTGTTCATCGGGCGCGACCTGCGCGGATCGAGCCCCGAGATCGCGCAGAACTGCATCGCCGCCGCCCGGGCCGCCGGCTTCCGGCCGGTGGATTGCGGCGCGCTGCCGACGCCCGCCCTGGCGCTGGCGGCGCTTTCGGCGGCGAGCCCGGCGATCATGATCACCGGCAGCCATATTCCCGACGACCGCAACGGCCTGAAATTCTACTCGGCCGAGGGCGAGATCACCAAGGCGGACGAGGCCGGCATCCTGGCCCGCTTCGCCGAGGTGGAGGCCGAGGGCCGGCCCGCCGCGATCGCCTCGACCGAGGCCGAGCGGCTGGAGGCGATCAGCCCCTATCATCGCCGCTATCTCGACTTCTTCGGCCCCGCCGCCCTCGATGGCCTGCGCATCGGCGTCTACCAGCATTCCTCCGTGGCGCGCGACGTCCTCGCCGACCTCGTCGCCGCGCTCGGCGCGGTGCCGGTGGCGCTCGGCCGCTCGGACAGCTTCATTCCGGTCGATACCGAGGCGCATCGCGCGGAGGACATCGCGGCCGTCGCCGGCTGGGCCGCCGAGGGCACGCTCGACGCCATCGTCTCGACGGATGGCGATGCCGACCGGCCGCTGGTGGCGGACGAGCGCGGCCGCATCCTGCGCGGCGACGTGATCGGCCTCGTCACCGCCCGGCATCTCGGCCTTTCCACCATCGTGACGCCCGTCACCTCCAGCGCCGCCGTGGAAGCCTCCGGCATCGCCGCGAAGGTCCGCCGCACCAAGGTCGGCTCGCCCTTCGTCATCGCGGGCATGGTCGAGGCGGCGCAGGCCGGCGAGACCGGCATCGTCGGCTTCGAGGCGAATGGCGGACTGCTTCTCTTCTCGGACGTGGCGCGCGGCGGCCGGCATCTGCCGGCGCTCGCGACGCGCGACGCGATGCTGCCGATTCTGTCCACTCTCGCCGAGGCGAAGGCGAAGGGCCAGTCGCTCGGCGCCGTGGTGGACGGGCTCGACGCCGGCCACGCGGCGGCGCATCGCCTGCAGGAGGTCCCGGCGGAGCGAAGCGGCCCGTTCCTGGCGCGGCTCGCGAGCGACGCGGCCTATCGGGAAGCGTTCTTCGCCCCCGTCGGCATCGTCCGCGAGGTCAACGCTCTCGACGGCGTGCGGGTGCTTCTCGCCGATGGCGCGACCGTGCATTTCCGCGCTTCCGGCAACGCCCCGGAGCTGCGCTGCTATGTCGAGGCGGGCAGCGAGGCGAAGGCGCGCGAGCTCCTGGAATGGGGTCTGGCCACGGCCGAAGCCACCGTCCGCTGAACGAGCCTTGCGCGACCCCGGCGCTCTCGTCCATGAGAGGGCCGGAATTGCGATGATCATCGGGGAGACGGGCGATGCAGACGAGAGCCGCGGTCGCGTGGGAAGCCAGGAAGCCGCTCACGATCGAGACGATCGAGATCGAGGGCCCGAAGGCGGGCGAGGTGATGGTCGAGGTGATGGCGACGGGCGTCTGCCATACCGACGCCTATACGCTGTCGGGCCTCGATTCCGAGGGCAAGTTCCCGGCGATCCTCGGCCATGAGGGCGCCGGCATCGTGCGCGAGGTCGGGCCGGGCGTCACGACGCTGAAGCCCGGCGATCACGTCATCCCGCTCTACACGCCGGAATGCCGCAACTGTAAGAGCTGCCTGTCGCGCCGCACCAATCTCTGCACCGCCATCCGCTCGACGCAGGGCCAGGGCGTGATGCCGGACGGCACCAGCCGCTTCCGCTGCGACGACGCGACCGTATTCCACTACATGGGCTGCTCGACCTTCTCGAACTTCACCGTGCTGCCCGAGATCGCGCTCGCCAAGGTGCGCGAGGACGCGCCCTTCGACAAGATCTGCTATATCGGCTGCGGCGTGACGACGGGCATCGGCGCGGTGATCTACACCGCCAAGGTCTGGCCGGGCGCCAATGTCGTAGTCTTCGGCCTCGGCGGCATCGGCCTCAACGTCATTCAGGGCGCCCGCATGGTCGGGGCCGACAGGATCATCGGCGTCGACCTCAACCCCGCCAAGGCGGAGATGGCGAGGAAGTTCGGCATGACGGACTTCATCAATCCGAACGAGGTGGGCAACGACAAGGTCGTCCAGGCGATCGTCGATCTCACCGGCGGCGGCGCTGACTTCTCCTTCGACGCGACCGGCAACACGAACGTCATGCGTCAGGCGCTGGAATGCTGCCATCGCGGCTGGGGCGAATCGATCGTCATCGGCGTCGCCGAGGCCGGCAAGGAGATCGCGACCCGGCCGTTCCAGCTCGTCACCGGCCGCGTCTGGAAGGGCACCGCCTTCGGCGGGGCACGCGGGCGCACCGACGTGCCGAAGATCGTCGACTGGTACATGGAGGGCAAGATCAATATCGACGATCTCATCACCCACGTGATGCCGCTCGACGAGATCAACACGGCCTTCGACCTGATGCACGAGGGCAAGTCGATTCGCTCGGTCGTCACCTTCTGATCGCACGATGGCCACGGACTGGCGCTGGCGGGCCTTCGACGCGCTGACGGCGCGCGAACTGCACGACATCCTGAAACTCCGCTGCGACGTCTTCGTGGTGGAACAGGCCTGCGCCTTTCCCGAGATCGACGGGCGCGACCCCGAGGCTCATCATCTGATGGGTTTCGAGGCGAGCGGACTCGCCGGCTGCCTGCGGCTCTTCGGCCCGAGCGCCGAGGAGCCGGCCTGGCGGATCGGCCGCATCGCGGTGGGCCCCGGTCAGCGCGGCACGGGCCTCGGCCATCGGATGATGGCGGAGGCGCTGCGCTTCGCCGCCGAAGGCTCACCCGGCCATGCGATCGTCCTGTCGGCGCAGAGCCGTCTTGAGGCCTTCTACGCCCGGCACGGCTTTGAGGCGGAGGGTCTTCCCTATCTCGAGGACGGCATCGAGCATGTCGACATGCGCCGACCCGGCCATACAGGCTTGACGTGAATAAATGTCGGCACATTTAATGTGATGCGCATCACCTTCGATCCGGCGAAGCGGGACTGGACCCTGGCCGAGCGTGGTCTCGACTTCGCCGATGCGGTGGAGGTTTTCGCCGGCGTGACGATCGACGGCGAGAACGATCGATATGCCTATGGCGAGACGCGGATCATCACCGTAGGCTATCTTGCCAGCCGCATGATGGTCGTCGTCTGGACGCAGCGCGGCGACGCGCGACACATCATCTCGATGAGAAAAGCGAATGACCGCGAGCAAGCACGATACGGCGCCCGCCTGGGTCGATCCTGACGACGCGCCGGAACTCGACGACGAATGGTTCGAACGGGCCGACATCCATGAGAACGGCCGGCTCGTGCAGCGCGGGCGCCCGCCCGTCGCCCATCCCAAGCAGCGCGTGACGCTCCGCCTCGACGAGGACATCGCCAGCGCCCTGCGCGCCAGCGGCCGAGGCTGGCAGACGCGCGTCAACCAAGCCCTTCGCGAATGGATCGAGAAGGGCGCGGGCTGACGCCCCGCCCGCGATCCGCTCGGCCTCAAGCAGTTCCAGGACAATCAGGACCGGACAGAAGATGGAAACCCTTTCCAGCGCGAAGGCCCATGGCGGGATCCAGGGCGTCTACCGCCACTATTCCCGCAGCACCGACACGCCGATGACCTTCGCGGTCTTCGTGCCGCCCCAGGCCGCGACGGCCAAGGTGCCGGTGGTCTGGTTCCTGTCGGGCCTGACCTGCACGCACCAGAATGCGATGGACAAGGCGGAATATCGCCGCGCCGCCGCCGAGCTCGGCCTGATGATCGTCCTGCCGGATACCAGCCCGCGCGGCCCGCATGTGCCGGACGAGACGGACAATTGGCAGTTCGGCTCCGGCGCCGGCTTCTATCTCGACGCGACAGAGGCGCCCTACGACGCCAATTACCGCATGTATTCCTACATCACCGACGAACTGCCCTCCTATCTCGCGGTGAACTTCCCGGCCGATCTCAGCCGGCAGGCGATCATGGGCCATTCGATGGGCGGCCATGGCGCGCTCACCATCGCCCTGAAACATCCTGAGCGCTTCCGCAGCGCCTCCGCCTTCGCCCCGATCGTCCAGCCGAGCACCGCCGACTGGTCGCGCCCGGCCCTCGCGAAATATCTCGGCCACAACACCATGGCCTATCGCGACTATGACACGACCCTTCTCATCGAGGACGGCAAGCGCTTTTCGGAATTCCTGGTCGACCAGGGCGACAAGGACGAATATCTGGAGACGGGCCTCCGCCCCTGGCTGCTGAAGGAGGCCTGCGACAAGGCCGGCATTCCGCTCACCCTCAACATGCGCGAAGGCTACGACCATTCCTATGCCTTCGTCTCGACCTTCATGGCGGACCATCTCGCCTGGCATGCCGAACGGCTGAAGCGCTAGGGGCACCCCCGATGGGCCCGGCCGATGAACTGCGCGACTGGATCATCGACCAGGGCCTTTCGGCTCTCTCGGAAGAGGCCTTCGTCGCGGGGCTCGCCGCCCGGCTCGCCCCGTTTCTGCCGCTGACGCGGCTGTCGGTGAACGTCCCCTCGCTGGACCCCAATCTTCGCGGCGCCAGCTTCGTCTGGCAGCGCGGCGGCGCGATGTACACCGAATGGGCACCGCATGGCAGCGAGGGCGAGGAGCGCATGCGCCGCTCGCCGATCCAGCACATCCTGCAGCTCGGCCTTCTGGAAAAGACCTGGTGCCTCGCGGACGAAGCGGCACTCGAAGCCTTTCCGCTCCTCGGCGCCATCGCCGCCGAAGGCGGGCGCCACTATCTCGTGAAGATCATCGGCTATCCGAACGAGACGCAGATCCGCGGCATGGCCTTCGGTCTGGCGACCGACGACGCGGCCGGCTTCGGCGCGGCGCATCACGGTCTCATCGACGCGATCCTGCCGGCGATCGGCCTCGCGGTCTATCGGATCGAGCTGTCGCGCATCGCGCGCGAGATGCTGCGCATCTATGTCGGGGCGCGCACCGGCGACCGCATCCTCGACGGCTTCGTGCATCGCGGCGAGGGCGAGGCGATCGATGCCGCCATTCTCTTCGCCGATCTGAAGGGCTTCACCGCCCTGTCCGAACGCCTGTCGCCGCCGGAGATCGTCGCCCTGCTCGGGCAGCGCTTCGATCTCCTCGACCGGCCGATCGCCGAGAACGGCGGCGAGATCCTGAAATTCATGGGCGACGGCCTGCTCGCGGTCTTTCCGCTGAAGGCCGATCCCGCCGAGACGCGGGAAGCCTGCGCCCGGGCGCTCCAGGCGGCGCGGGACGCGCTCGCCGCCAATACCGCCCTCAACGCCGAGGTCGCGGAACCGGTCGCGCTCGACATCGCCCTTCATCTCGGCACCGTCTTCTACGGCAATATCGGCGCGGCGCGGCGGCTCGACTTCACCGTGATCGGCCCGGCGGTCAATCTCGCGAGCCGCCTCGAAGAGCTCTGCGACGAGCTCGGGCGCCATCTCGTCCTGTCGCGCCCCTTCGCCGAGCGCTGCGGCGCCGGTGCCGTGCCGCTCGGATTCTTCGCCCTGAAAGGCATCGCCGAGCCGCAGGAGGTCTTCGGCTACGAAAGCCCGTTCTGAGCCCCCTTGCCGCCCGCCGGGCGCGGGACACTTCCCCGTGACGGATGGAAGCATCGGGGAAGCGGAACCTTGCGGCGGGCAGTCATCATTACTTCGGCTCTGGTCCCGCTCTATCTGCTCTTCGCCGGCAGCCTGTCCGCCCATGAGATCGCCGTCGCCCTGCCCGCCGCGGCCGGCACCGCGTTCTGGATGGAGGCGCTGCTGCGGGTCGCAAGGCGGCCGCTCCGCTTCGCGATCGCCGACGCGGCGCGGGTGGCGGGCGCCCTCGCGCCCATCCTTCCCGGCACATGGCGCACCGGCCGCGCGCTGGCGGGCGGGCTCGCCCGTGGCGAGCTCGGCGCGCATATCCGCCTGAAGGACATTCCCATCGGCGAGAAGCGCGACGGCGCGGCGGCCGGACGCCGGGCCGCGATCCTTCTCGCCGGGTCGCTCTCGCCCGACAGCTTCGTCCTGCGCCTTCAGGAGGGGCGCGACCGGATGCAGATCCACGGGCTGACGCCCGCCGCCAACGGACCGAGGCCGTGAGCGAGGTCTGGTCGCTCTTCGGGCTCGCCCTTCTGCCGGCCCTGGCGCTCGGCTGCCTCGCCTGCGCGCGCGGCACCGTCGCGGCGCGCATCGGCGCCGCGCAACTCCTCGGCACGCTCGCGATCGTCGCGCTTCTCGCCCTCAGCTTCGCCTTCGACCAGGCCTCGGCGATCGATCTGGCGCTCGCCCTCGCCCTTCTCAGCCCGCCGGCCGGCCTCCTCGTCGCGCTCTTCTACGAGCGCTGGCTATGACTCTGCCCGTCGCGATCCTTCTCGGTCTCGCCGCGCTCGCGGCCCTTCTCGGCGCCGCCGCCTGCCTGCGGCTCGCCCGCCCGCTGGAGCGTCTCCATGCCGGCGGCTTCGTCGCCGTCGCCTGCACCCTGCCCGTCGTCCTCGCCGCCTGTCTCGCCGACGGCGTCACGCCCCGCGCCCTGAAGGCGCTGGCGATCCTCCTCCTCGTCCTCTTCGGCAATGCGGTGGCGACCCATGCGGCCGCGCGGGCCATTCTCCTGCGCGAAGGGCGGCGGCGATGAGCGCGCTCCTGACCGGCATCCTCATCCTTGCCGCCCTGTCCGGCACTTTGGTGGTGCTTGTCCGCGATCCGAAGCGGCAGGTCTTCGCCCTCGCCGCCAACGGCCTCGTGCTCGGCCTCCTGTTCTTCGCGCTTCAGGCGCCGGACGTCGCCCTGTCGGAAATCGCCGTCGGCACCATCGTCACGCCGCTGCTCTTCCTCGTCACCCTCGCGGCCGTCGCGATCAACCGGGGCCGGCCTTGAGCGTGTCTCTCCGCCTCGCCCTTCTCGGCCTCGCCCTCCTGCTCGCCCTGCCGGGCCTCGTCGCCGTGATCGGCGCCATGCCGCCCTTCGGCGCCGCCTCCTCGCCCTATGGCGCGGCGGTGAACGCGCTGGGTCCGGAACTGCGCAACGTCTCCAACATGATCGCGGCGGTGAACTTCGACTTTCGCGGCATCGACACGCTGGGCGAGGAATTCATGATGGTGGCGGCGGTGACGGGCACCGTCATTCTCCTGCGCGGCACGCGCGGCGAAGGCGAGCGCGACCGCGCCGGGCGGCTGCCGGGCCGCGCCCTGGAGGAGCGGGCCGAGGCCGTGGTCGCGACCTGCCGGGTCCTTGCCGGCGCCATCCTCCTCTTCGGCCTCTATGTCACCCTGCATGGCACGGTGACGCCGGGCGGCGGCTTCCAGGGCGGCGTCATCATAGCGTCCAGTCTGCCGGTCCTTTATCTCGGCGAAGGCTACGCCGCCTGGCGCCGGCTGACGAAGAGCCCGGTGCTCGCGGCGCTGGAGGGCGGCGGCGCCTTCGTCTTCGCCCTCGCCGCGCTCTTGCCGCTGGCAGGGGGCCATGCCGCCCTCACCAATCTCCTGCCGCTCGGCACCTACAAGGACCTGTTCTCGGGCGGCCTGATGCTCGTCGGCAACCATGCCGTGGCGCTCGCCGTCGCCGGAGGCTTCGGCATGATGCTCCTGGAATTCATGGAGGAGACGCGCGTCGCCGGCGACGATCCGCCGCCCGAGGACGAGGACCGCTAGCGCATGCCGGGCGTCCTTCCCTGGCTCGTCGCCGCCTGGCTCTTCGGCATCGGCCTCTACGGCATCGCCACCTCGCGCCATTACGTGCATCTCATCGCCTGCCTGTCGGTCTGCCAGTCCTCGACTTATGTGCTGCTTCTCGCCATCGGCTACGAATGGGGCGGCGGCCCGCCGATCTTCTACGACCATCCGCCCGGCACCCGCGCGGTCGATCCGGTGGTCCAGGCGCTGGTCCTCACAGATATCGTGGTCGGGGCGGCGGTAACGGCGCTGCTTCTCGCGATCTCGCTCCAGGTCCACAAGCGGCGGGGGACGCTCGATCCGCATAGCCTGAAGCCGCTGAGGGCCCACCGGTGAGCCTTGCCGAAAGCCTTCTCCCCCTGCCCGTCCTCCTGCCGCTCGCGACGGGCGCGGTGATGCTGGCGCTCGCCCATATCCTGCCGCCGCGCCTCGGCGATCTCGTCGCTTTCGCCGCCGCCGTCGCCGTCGCCGCCTTATCCTTCTGGCTGGCGGACGAAGCGCTGGAGGGGCCGATCACCCATTGGTTCGGCGGCTGGACGCCGGACGCCGCCGGCCGGCCGGGCGTCGTTCTTGGCATCGGCTTCCGGGCGGACCCGGCCAGCGCCGCGATGGCGGGCTTCTGCGGGATGCTCTTCGCCTGCGCCTTCGTCTTCGCCTGGGGCTATTTCGACGCGGTGCGCATGCATTTCCATATCCTGATGCTGCTCTTCCTCGCGGCGATGGCCGGCTTCTCGCTGACGCGCGACCTCTTCAACCTCTTCGTCTGGTTCGAACTGATGAGCGTCGCCGCCTTCGCGCTCACCGCCTATCCGCTCGGCGAAAGCTCGCTCGAAGGGGCGCTGAACTTCATCGTCACCAACACCCTGGCGAGCGTGATGATGCTGGCCGGCATCGGCCTCCTCTATTCGAGAACCGGCACGCTCGATTTCTCCGCGATGGGCGCGGCCGGCGCCCGGCTCGGCGACGATCCGGTGCTTCTCGGCGGCTTCGCGCTCCTCGCCGCCGCGCTGCTCACCAAGGCGGCCATCCTGCCCTTCCATCTCTGGCTCGCCGATGCCCATGCCGTGGCGCCGAGCCCGGTCTCGATGATCTTCTCGGGCGCGATGGTCAGCCTCGCCCTCTTCGCCCTGCTGAAACTGACGGCGGAGGTCTTCGCCCACGAGGACCGGATCGTCGGCCTCGTCCGGGGCGGGCTCGCCTGGCTCGGGCTCGGCACGGCGATCCTCGGCGCGCTGATGGCCTGGGCGCAGACGCATCTGAAGCGCCTTCTCGCCTTCTCCACCATCTCGCATCTCGGCATCATGCTGGTCGGGGTGGCGACGCTCACACCGGTCGGCGCCGGGGGCGTGCTGCTCTATGTCTTCGGCCACGGCCTCGTGAAGGCGGGCCTCTTCATGACGGCCGGCATGCTGCTGGCGCTGCGCCATTCGGCGGACGAGATCGCGCTGCACGGCAAGAGCAAGGCGCTCTGGCCGGCCGGGCTCGCCATGGGGCTCGGCGGCCTCCTTCTCGGCGGCCTGCCCTTCGGCCTCCTGCACGGCGCGACGCATCTCATCCATGTCGAGACGCGCTCGCCGCTTCTCGACGTCGCGGTGATCCTATCGACGGCGCTCACCGGCGCCGCCGTGCTGCGCGCCGCGCTGCGGATCTTCGCCGGGCTCAGCGGCGCGCCGGGCGTCGAGGCCTTCGCCCCAACGGAGCGGGAGACCGAGAAGGCCAACCGGCCGCTCTGGCTGATGCTTCTGCCCTGCGCCTTCGTCCTGGCGCTGGCGCTCGTGCCGCCCGCGCTGGTCGAGCCCTTTCTCGGCCGCGCGGCACCGCGCCTCCTCGCGCCCGATCAGGCGGGCGAGGTGCTGCTGCCGCCGGCCGAGCTGTCGCTCGCCGGCATCGCGCCCTTCGTCCTGATGCTGGCGCTGACGGGCGCTTCGCTGCTGCGCCGGCGCCCGGTGACGCCTCTCGCTCGCCGGCTCGCCAAGCTCGAACGGCGCCCGTTCCAGGCGTTGCAGGCGGTGCATTCCGGCATGGTCGGCGACTATGTCGCCTGGATGATGCTCGGCCTCGGCCTCATCGCCGCCGCCCTCGCCTATGGCTGAGGCCGTCCCCGCGAGATGGCGCGGGGACGGGGTTCGATGGACGGCGGATCAGACCGCCGGCCAATGATGGTGCTGCACGCCGTCCTTGTCGAAGCGGGTGAAGGTATGCGCGCCGAAGAGGTCGCGCTGGCCCTGGACGAGATTGGCGGTGCCGCGCGCCCGTCGATAGTCGTCGAAATAGAACAGGGCCGCGCCCAGCGCCGGCACCGGCACGCCGGCGAGCGTCGCCTTGGAGACGACCTGGCGCAGCGCCGCCTGCCCCTTGGCGACGCGGCCGGAGAAGGTCGGCGTCTGAAGGAGATTGATCACCGTCTCCCCGGTCTCGTAGGCCTTAGCGATGTCGTCCAGGAAGTCGGAGCGGATGATGCAGCCGGCGCGCCAGATGCGGGCGATGTCGCCGAGCGGCAGGTTCCAGGTGAATTCCTGGCTCGCCGCCGCCATGATCGCATAGCCCTGCGCATAGGCGATGATCTTCGCCGTCTCCAGCGCCTCTTCCAGTTCCCGCAGGCCCTCGGTGCCGGAGGCGAAGGTGCTCGCCGGCAGCGTCAGGTCGGCATAGACCTTGGCGGCGTCGGCGCGCTCGGCGCGGCGGGACGAGATGCCGCGCGCCGACACGGCCGATTCCAGCGTGGTCGCGCCGATGCCGAGCTTCTGCGCCTCGATCACCGACCAGCGGCCCGTGCCCTTTTGGCCGGCCTCGTCGACGATGAGATCGACCAGCGGCTTGCCGGTCTCCTGGTCGGTCTCGGCCAGCACCGCCGCTGTGATCTCGACGAGATAGGAGGCGAGCCCCCGCGTGTTCCAGTCGGCGAAGACCTTGGCCATGTCGGGCGCCGCCATGCCGAGGCCGTCGCGCATGATGCCGTAGATCTCGGCGATCATCTGCATGTCGGCATATTCGATGCCGTTATGGATCGTCTTGACGAAATGGCCGGCGCCGTCGGTGCCGAGCCAAGCGACGCAGGGGCTGCCGTCATATTGCGCCGCGACCGGCTGGAGGATCGGCTTCAGGCGCTCCCACACCGCCTTGTCGCCGCCGACCATGATCGAGGGTCCGTGGCGCGCGCCGAGCTCGCCGCCCGAAACGCCCATGCCGACGAAATGGATGCCCGTTCCCTCCATCGCCTTGTTGCGGCGGACGGTGTCGTTGAAATCGGCATTGCCGCCGTCGATGACGATGTCGCCCTTCTCGAGGAGCGGCTTCAGGTGCTCGATCTGCTCGTCCACTGGCTTGCCGGCATTGACCATGATGAGGACGACGCGCGGCGTCTTCAGCGCGGCGACGAACTCCTCCAGCGAATTCTCTGGATGCAGCTTGGCGGCGAGCTCGGGATTGTCGTCGCGGACCTTGAAGGCCTTCTCCGTCGTGCGGTTGAAGATGGCCGTCTCGAAGTCCTCCTCCGCGATGTTGAGGGCGAGCATCGCCCCCATCGTGCCCATGCCGAGTACGCCGATATCGGCCTTTGCGTCGCTCATTGCCGCCTCCTCTGATAGCCGAGGTGGAGGGTTAGATTTGCGCCCCCCCGTCGTCAACGACATGACCGAAACGGGTAAAGAAAAAGGCCCCGCTCGCGAGAGCGGGGCCGGACCGGCGGACCCTTGTCAGGCGGCCTTGGCGATCGGCGCCTCGGCCTCGTCCATGGCCTTCATGTAGAGGTCGAGCAGCGTCTCGTGCTCGTCGCGCTCGTCCTGGTCCTGCTTGCGCAGCTTGATGATCTCCTTGAGGATCTTGACGTCGAAGCCCTCGCCCTTGGCCTCGGCGAAGACCTCCTTCTTGCCCTCGTTGAGATCGGCGATCTCCTGCTCGAGCTGCTCGATCCGCTCGACGAAGGACCGGATGCGGCCACCCGAAGCCATCGAAACGTCGTCGCTCATGGTTGCTCCTTTCTGAAACTGGCGGGAGCAGTCTTCGCAGGCGAAGGTAAGCGGTTCCTTAATCCGCCTTGCGGCTCACAGCCGCTGCACCCGGCCCGCCGCCGCGTGCCGGACGAGATCGCGCCGCCGCTGCGCGGCATATTCGTCGATCTCGTCGCCCTCGCTGCGGGCGGCGCGCACGAGATCGTCCACCGCCTGGCAGTTCGACCGTTGCAGCGCCTCGATGGTCGAGATGCGCCCCGTCAGATAGTCGGCAAGAATGATCGTCAGCGATTGCGACATCGCGGTTCCCCTCGTTCTTCGGCCCCGGGTCGCAAGGTGGAGTCCCATGAAGGTGGAACAAGGTCGCGGACCTTGCCCGAAACTGGCGGTCGCCGGAAAGCGCCGAGGGATCAGGCGCTTGGGAAGGGCCGAAAATTTTGGCTTCCCGACTGGCCGAAAAAGGGGCGCGGGAGGCCCCTTTTCGCTTGCCTTCCGGCCCGGGAGCCGGTCGAGACGGCGGGGTCAGGCCTCCAGCGCGCCGCTCCTCGCCCCTTCCGACGGACGCGAGCCCAGAAGCTTTAGGAGCGCCTCGCCGACCCGCGTCGAGCGATGCGCGCGGCGGGTGAGGATCAGCCCGGCCTGCGGGGCCGTGACGACCACCTCGCCCTCCGGCTCGCCGGGCGCCGTCAGGATCGTCACCAGCCGGTCGCCCGCCGCGACGCGGTCGCCGGGTCCCACATGGTAGAGCAGCGCACCGCCGGCCGGCGCCATGATCATCTCCACCTGTTCGAGCGGCGTCACCGTGCCGGCGAAGGGCGCGGGCGCGGCGACGTCCGTGTCGCGCACGACCCCGCGCAGGACGAGGAAACGGTAGAGACCCTCGGCATCGGCCTCGGCGAGCTCCGGCGAGACATCGGCCCGGCCGCGCAGCTCCACCGTCGTCACCGCGCGGCGCGCCCAGCTGTCGTCCTCCGCCGGCCGGCCGCGATGCGGCGCATAGGCCGCCTCCTCGAAGGCGCCGTCCGAGGACTCGTCCCAGAGCAGCACCGCCTTGCAGGCGAGGCAGGCGGCGAGATCCGCCATATGCGGCCAGAAGGGCTTGGGCGCGTAGAAATATTGCAGGGATTCGTCGTCGCAATGGAGATCGAGGACGAGATCGGCGCCGAGCATCAGCTTCACCAGCCGCGCCTTCAGCCGCTTCTCGGCCGAGACCGGCGCCTCGTCGCCGGGCAGGCGCGAGGCGTCGCCGTCGCCGAGCAGCGGGAAGTCGCGATTGTAGTTGGTACGCGAATGGAGCGAGAAGCGGCCCATATGTTCGAGAAAGAGATGCTCGCCGGCCGCGATCGGATTGGCATGCGGCACGATGGTGATGCGGCCGGGAATCCGCCCCTCGGCCTCGGCCTTCAGGAGCTTCGGCACCAGCGCATGGATCGCGACGACGCCCGGCAGCTCGTTCGCATGGAGGGCCGCCTGGAGATAGGCGCTGGGCGCCCCGGTCTCGCCATCGCCGAAGGAGAGGACGGCGAAGCGCCATTCGGTGCCGGGCGTGTCGCCGCGCAGCCGTTCGATCGACTTTTCCATGGAAACATCCTTGCCTGTCCGCCCATGGTGAACGCATAGCGTTTCCACGGGAAAAGGCTATGGCGGAGGCGGGTTTCATGGCGATGCGGGGCAGTGGCGCCGGGGGGCGGGTTCTCGCCATCGGCGAATGCATGATCGAGCTGGCGCTCGGCGCCGACGGGCTCTACCGCAAGGGCTTCGCCGGCGACACGTTCAACACGGCCTGGTATCTGCGCCGCCTGCTGCCCGCCGCCTTCGACGTCGCCTATCTGTCGGGCGTCGGCGACGATGCCGAATCGCAGGCGATGCTCGCCTTCATGGCCGGCGCCGGCATCGACACCGGCTTCGTCCGCCGCGTGCCGCGCCGCATGCCCGGCCTCTACATGATCCGTCTCGACGGGGCCGAGCGCAGCTTCACCTATTGGCGCGACACCAGCGCCGCCAAGGAGCTCGCCGCCGATCCGGCGCATCTCGAGGCCGCGATCGACGCGGCCGACGCGCTCTATTTCTCCGGCATCACCCTGGCGATCCTTTCGCCCGCCCATCGCGAGGCGCTCCTCGCCCGTCTCGGCCGCGCCAAGGCGGACGGACGCATCGTCGCCTTCGATCCGAACATCCGGCCGCGCCTCTGGGCCGACAAGGCGGAGATGTGCGCGGCGATCGAGGCGGGCGCGCGGGCCGCGAGCCTGTCGCTGCCGAGCTTCGCCGACGAGGCGGAAGCCTTCGGCGATGCCTCCCCCGAGGAGACCGCCGAACGCTACCTTGCGCTCGGCGCGGCGGAAGTGGTGGTGAAGGACGGCGGCGGCCCGGCCCTCGTCGCCGCTGGGAGAACGCGCCTTGCCGTCGCGGCGCGCCAGGTGGAGGACGCGGTCGACACGACGGGGGCCGGCGATTCGTTCTCCGCCGCCTATCTCGCGGCGCGGCTCTGCGGGCGCGAGCCGGCCGATGCCGCCCGTTCGGCGCATGGCTTGGCCGGCGAGGTCGTGCGCCATCGCGGAGCTTTGGTGGAGGGAATCGAGACGATAGCGGCAATTGTCTAAAAACCGGTGAATCAGACATGCGCGTCGCGCATGGCAGCGCTGCCAATCCGTCCCTTCTTTTCGCCGGTGCGAAAGGGCATATCAGGGTCACGACAAAGGAGATCGTGATGACCACCGCCGGCCCCGCCAAGATCCGCTCGATGCGCTCGACGCTTGCGTCGATCGCAACCATGATCGACGGTGCCAATTCCTGCGCGAGCGCCGCCGAGGCTGGCCGTCGCCCCTCGAACCATGCGCTGCGCGCCGTCGGCATCGACGGTCGCCATTGGGATCTCATCGGCCGCCGCTGAGACCCCGCTTCCAGCGGATCACATTTCCGAAGACCCGAGCCCGCGACCGCAAGGTCCGCGGGCTTTGTCTTGACTGCGCCTTATCCCAAGGCCGGAGTTCGGCGCGGGACCTCGCGAAAAGGGCGGCCCGCCGGACCGCCTTTCCATCCCGTCTGTCCCGCTCAGATCAGAAAGGCCGGGATGGTGCCGGGCCAGACCTGCTCGATGCCCTTCAGGATCATCTCGACCGCGACATAGAGGATGATCGCGAGGCCGATATAGGCGATCCAGCGATAGCGCTGGAGCAGCTTGGCGATGAA
The DNA here is from genome assembly GCF_014642635.1 of Aureimonas endophytica. Lineage (GTDB taxonomy): Bacteria > Pseudomonadota > Alphaproteobacteria > Rhizobiales > Rhizobiaceae > Plantimonas > Plantimonas endophytica. The sequence goes on along the minus strand of NZ_BMIQ01000002.1, from coordinate 652,824 downwards.
GCTGGCGGCAAGGCCCATCAGGGCGATCGACAGCGTCAGGCCGATGATGAGGACCCAGAGATGCTCGCCGGCCGCGCCCGCGACCGCCAGCACGTTGTCGAGCGACATCGAGACGTCGGCGACGACGATCTGCCAGACGGCCTGCGCAAGGGTCTTGCGCGGCGCGCCGGTCTCGGCGCCTTCGAGAGCGGCCTCGCCGGCCGCCTCCGCCGCCGCGTGGCGCAGCTCGCGCCACATCTTCCAGCAGACATAGAGCAGCAGGAGGCCGCCCGCGATCAGCAGCGAGCCGCCGAAGCCGAGCAGCCATTGCGTGCCTGCGGCGAAGAGAATGCGCAGGACCGTCGCCGCCAGGATGCCGACGAGAATCGCCTTCGACCGCTGCTCCTTCGGCAGGCCGGCGGCGGCGAGGCCGATCACGATCGCATTGTCGCCGGCCAGCACGAGATCGATCATGACGATCTGCGCGAGCGCCGTCAGCGACTCGACGGTCAGGAATTCCATTCAACGCCCCCTTGCACGCGCTTCGCGCCCCTGCCCGTACGTGGAAACCCCCAGGACGGGCAAGGGGCGGCGGTCGATCGACCGCCGTCTCAATCCTCGTTGGCGGCCAGCTGTTCCAGCATCTGGCCGCGCCCGCGCGCCCGCAGCACCATCGGCACGACGAGCGCCGACAGCGCGAGAAGGAGAAGCACGATCGCCAGCGGCGAATGGACGAGGATCGTCGGATCGCCCTGGCTGATCTGCAGGGCGCGGCGCAGCTGCTGTTCCGCCATCGGCCCGAGGATCAGCCCCACCACCACCGGCGCGATCGGATAGCCGAAGCGGCGCAGGCCGTAGCCCATCAGGCCGAAGACGAGAAGCATGCCGAGCTCCACCGGCGAGGGATTGGCGCCGATCGTGCCGAGCGTCGCGAAGACGAGGATGCCGGCATAGAGCCAGGGGCGCGGCACGGTGAGGAGGCGCACCCAGAGCCCGATCAGCGGCAGGTTGAGGACGACCAGCATGAAATTGGCGATGAGCAGGCTGGCGATGAGGCCCCAGACGATTTCCGGCCGCGTCGCGAAGAGCAGCGGCCCCGGTTGCAGGCCGAACTGCTGGAATCCGGCCAGCATGATCGCCGCCGTCGCCGAGGTCGGCAGGCCGAGCGTCAGGAGCGGCACCAGGGTGCCGGCCGCCGAGGCGTTGTTCGCCGCCTCCGGTCCCGCCACGCCTTCGATCGCGCCCTTGCCGAACTCTTCCGGCCGCTTCGACAGGTTCTTCTCGGCGGCATAGGACAGGAAGGTGCCGATCTCGGCGCCGCCCGCCGGCATCGCGCCGATCGGAAAGCCGATCGCGGTGCCGCGCAGCCAGGGCTTCCAGGAACGCGCCCAGTCCTCGCGGCTCATCCAGAGCGAACCGCGCACCGCCTCCACCGTATCGGGCGTGCGGTGGCCGGCCGCCGCCACCGACAGGGTCTCGCCGATGGCGAAGAGCGCGACGGCCAGCGTCGTCACCTCGACCCCGTCGAGAAGCTCCGGGATGCCGAAGGACAGGCGCGTCTGGCCGGTCTGGAGATCGATGCCGATCAGGCCGAGGGTGAGCCCGATGGCGAGGGCGGTGAGCCCGCGCAGCGCAGAATCGCCGAAGGCGGCGGACACGGTGACGAAGGCGAGCACCATCAGGGCGAAATATTCGGCCGGCCCGAAGGACAGCGCGAAGCTGACGATCGCCGGCGCGATGAAGGCGAGGCCGAGCGTGGCGATGAGGCCGGCGACGAAGGAGCCGATCGCCGCCGTGGCGAGCGCCGGCCCGCCGCGTCCGGCCCGCGCCATCTTGTTGCCTTCGAGCGCCGTGACGATCGAGGCGCTTTCGCCCGGCGTGTTGAGGAGGATCGAGGTCGTCGAGCCGCCATACATGCCGCCGTAATAGATGCCGGCGAACATGATGAGCGAGCCGGCGGGATCGAGCCGGTAGGTCACCGGCAGGAGCAGCGCCACGGTGAGCGCCGGGCCGATGCCGGGCAGGACGCCGACGGCCGTGCCGAGCGTCACGCCGATCAGCGCGTAAAGGAGATGCATCGGCTGCATCGCCGTCAGGAGCCCGTCCCCGAGCAGGGCGAATGTGTCCATCTCGTGCCCTCCCCGCTAGAAGACCAGCCGCTCCAGCGGCCCGCCCGGCAGCGCCAGTTTCAGGAGCCGCGTGAAGACCATCCAGATGACGAAGGCGAGCGCGATGCCGATCGGGATCGTCAGCCACAGCCGGCGCTTGCCGAAGGCGGCGGCCGCGCAGGCGAAGAGCAGCCCGGTCGCGATCGAGAAGCCGGCGGGCTTCAGCAGCAGGAGTTGCGCCGCCAGACCCGCGACGATCCAGAAGATCGGCCCGAGCTCGTCATGGTCGCGCTTCGGAAAATCGCCGCGCCAGGCCTCCACCAGCGTCCAGACCGACAGGATCGCCAGCGCCGCGGCCACGACATAGGGAAAGGATTTCGGGCCGACGGTCGCGTAGGCGCCGCCGCGCAGCGAATAGGCGTTCCAGGCCACGACGACGGCGACGACGGCGAGGCCGAGGCCGATCGCGGCCGCCGCCCAGTCCGGGCGGCGCTCCCTTTCGGGCGAGGAGGTCTCGGTCATTGCTGCACGAGGCCGATATCGGTGAGGACGGCCTTCGTATCGGCGATGTTCTTGGCGAGTTCGGTCTTGAAGGCCTCGCCTTCGAGATAGGCGTCGTCCCAGCCGTTGCGCTTCAGCACCGCCTGCCACTGTTCACTCGTCACCATCTTCTTCACGTCGGCGGTGATCTGCGCCTTCTGGTCGTCCGAGATGCCGGGCGCGGCGGCGACCATGCGCCAGTTCTGGAGGACGACGTCGAGCCCGGATTCCTTCAGCGTCGGCGCGTCGACGCCGTCGAGCCGCTTCTCGCTGGTGATGGCGAGGAGCCGGAGCTGGCCGGCCTTGATCTGGGCCTCGAACTCGCCATAGCCGGAAATGCCCGCCGCGACCTGCTGCCCGAGGATCGCCGCCAGCGCCTCGCCGCCGCCGGAATAGGCGATGTAGTTCATGCCGCGCGGATCGACACCCGCCGCCTTGGCGATGAGGCCGGCCGCGATGTGATCGGTGCCGCCGGCCGAGCCGCCGGCGAAGGACACGGTGCCGGGATTCTGCTTCAGCGCGGCGACGAGATCGCCGATCGTCTTGAAGGGCGAGGCGGCCGGCACGACCACCGCCTCGACCTCGCCGGTGAGGCGGGCGACCGGCGTCACCTGATCGAGCGTCACCGGCGACTGGTTGGTGAGGATCGCGCCGACCATGACGAAGCCGCCGACGAGAAGGGCGGACGGATCGCCGTTCTTCTGCGCGACGAACTGCGCGAGGCCGATCGTGCCGCCGGCGCCCGGCACGTTGACCACCTCGACATCCTTGGCGATGCCGGCCTCCTGCAGGACGCTCTGCATGGCGCGGGCCGTCTGGTCCCAGCCGCCGCCCGGCGAAGCGGGCGCCATGATGATGTAGCTTTCGGTTTCGGCGAAGGCCGGGCCCGAAAGCAGGCCGAGCACGAGCGCGGCCAGCAGCGTCTTCTTCATCGGTTCTCTCCCAAGGATCGCCGCAGCAACAGCCTCCCGCCGCAGGCAATACGCTCCTGAATAGGCGACAACCGGAACGATCGCCAAGCCTTCTTTCCGGATGGTGGGCGAATTCACCGCAGCCACGATCGACGAAAATCGAGCCGACCATGGAGCGATACGCGCCAGCAGGCCATTCGAATGCCAAGACGATCGAGATTCGCTTGGATGCACTGCAACAAGACTTTCGCGATGCGGCGGCTGCGGCGCCATTCCTTGGCGGCGATCGAATCATGCTTCGAAATTGACCTTTGCGGGCCTTTGCCCTTTCATGCGCCACGATGCGAAGCGGAGACGAGACGTGACCCCGGAGGACCTCAAGAGCCTGATGGCGGCGGCCTCGCCCGCGCGTTCCGGCGACTTCCTGGCCGGGATCGCGGCGGAAAGCGCCGAGGCGCGGGTCGCCGCGCAGCGCCGGCTCGCCGATACGGGCCTCGCCGAGATCCTGGCGACCCCGCTGATCGATCCCGAGGCGGACGAGGTCTCCGCCCTGATCCTCGACCGGCACGATCCGCAGGCCTTCGCGCCGATCGCGCATCTCTCCGTCGGCGAGTTCCGCGAATGGCTCCTGTCCGACGCGGCGAGCCGGGAGGCGATCGCGGCGCTGCAATGGGGCCTGACGCCCGAGATGGTGGCGGCCACTTCGAAGATCATGCGCAATCAGGATCTCGTCGCCGTGGCGAGGAAGCGTCCCGTCGTCACCGCCTTCCGCACCACGGTCGGCCTGCCGGGGCGGCTGTCGGTGCGCATCCAGCCGAACCATCCGACCGACGATCCGAAGGGCGTCGCGGCCTCGATCGTCGACGGGCTGCAATTCGGCTGCGGCGACGCGGTGATCGGCATCAACCCGGCGACCGACAGCCCGGAGGCGATGATCCGCCTGCTCGAGCTCATCGAGGAGCTGCGCTTCCGGCTCGGCTGCCCGGTCCAGTCCTGCGTCCTCGCCCATGTCACGACGGCCCTGCAGGTGATGGCGCGCGGCGCGCCGGTCGATCTCGTCTTCCAGTCGATCGCCGGCAGCCAGGCCGCCAACCGCTCCTTCGGCATCGATCTCGCGATGCTGAAGGAAGCCCATGACGCGGCGGCGGAGCTGAACCGCGGCACGGTCGGCCGCAACGCCATGTATTTCGAGACCGGCCAGGGCTCGGCGCTCTCCGCCAACGCCCATCACGGCATCGACCAGCAGACGATGGAGACGCGCGCCTATGCCGTGGCGCGCGAGTTCTCGCCGCTCCTCGTCAACACCGTCGTCGGCTTTATCGGCCCGGAATATCTCTATGACGGCAAGGAGATCATCCGGGCCGGGCTGGAGGACCATTTCTGCGGCAAGTTGCTCGGCCTGCCGATGGGCTGCGACGTCTGCTACACCAACCATGCCGAGGCCGATCAGGACGACATGGACAACCTCCTGACGCTGCTCGCCGTCGCCGGCGTCAATTTCGTGATGGGCGTGCCGGGCTCGGACGACATCATGCTGAACTATCAGTCCACCTCCTTCCACGACGCCGCCTATATCCGCCGCACGCTGGATCTCCGGGCCGCGCCGGAATTCGAGGCCTGGGCGGAAGGCTTCGGCATCTTCGACGCCGAGGGCATGCTCGCCCCGGCCGAGGGCGACCGCTCGCTGGAACTCCTCGACCGCACGCATCTCCTGGAGGCGTCCTGACATGAGCGCCGACCGCGCCCCTCCCCCGTCCCATCCGATCGCGGCGCTGCGCCGGCATACGGCGGCGCGGATCGGCCTCGGCCGGGCCGGCGCCGGATTGCCGACCGCCGCGCATCTCGATTTCGCCGAAGCCCATGCGCGGGCGCGCGACGCGGTGCATGCCGGCTTCGCCGCCGAGGCGATCGAGGCCGAACTTCTCGGCACCGGCCGCGCCGTGCTGCGCATCGCCAGCGCCGCGCCGGACCGCCCGACCTATCTGCGCCGTCCCGATCTCGGCCGGCGGCTCGGCGAGCCCGCGCAGGCGGCGCTGGAAGCGGCGGGGCGCGAAGGTCCCTTCGATCTGGCGCTGATCGCCGCCGACGGGCTCTCGGCCCATGCGGCCAATCTCTACGCGGCGGGCGTGGCGGCGGATGTCCTGCGCCTCCTGCCGGGCGACTGGCGCGTCGCGCCGATCCTCGTCGCCTCGCAGGCGCGCGTCGCCCTGTCCGATCCCGCCGGGGCGGCGCTGAAGGCGCGTCTCGTCCTGATGCTGATCGGCGAGCGGCCCGGCCTTTCGGCGGCCGACAGTCTCGGCGCCTATCTCACTTTCGCGCCGGAGCCCGGCCGCACCACGGATGCCGATCGCAACTGCGTGTCGAACATCCGCGAGGGCGGCCTGCCCCCCAGCCTCGCCGCGCCGAAGCTCGCGCGGCTCCTCACCCGCGCCACGGCGCTCGGCTTCAGCGGCACGCGGCTGAAGGACGAGGAGGATCTCATCGAGCACGCGGCACAGGCCGCGCTCGGAGCGGCGCCGGAGAGCCGCTAAGCGGCGTCAGCGGCGCGTCGCGGCCTTGCGCAGCGCCTCGATCTGGCCGGCATAGGCGGTCGGCCCGCCCTTGAACACGGCCGAGCCGGCGACGAAGGTGTCGGCTCCGGCCGCGAAGACCAGGGGCGCGGTTTCCGGCGCGATGCCGCCATCCACCTCGATCCGCACCGGGCGATCGCCGATCATCCGGCGCAGGCGCCGGATCTTCTCCAGCATGGCCGGAATGAAGGCCTGGCCGCCGAAGCCGGGATTGACGGTCATCACCAGCACCAGATCGACGCGGTCGAGCACATGTTCCACCGCCGTCTCGGGCGTCGCCGGGTTGAGCGCGACGCCGACCTTCTTCCCCAGCCCTCGGATCGCCTGGAGCGAGCGGTCGAGATGGCGCGTCGCCTCGGCATGGACCGTGATGAGATCGCAGCCGGCCTCCGCGAAGGCTTCGAGATAGGGATCGCAGGGCTCGATCATCAGATGGCAGTCGAAGAGCTTCGACGAGGCGCCGCGCAGCGCCTTGATGATCGGCGGGCCGAAGGTGATGTTCGGCACGAAATGCCCGTCCATCACGTCGAGATGGATCCAGTCCGCCCCGGCCGCGTCGACGGCCGCCACCTCCTCGCCGAGCCGCGCGAAATCGGCGGACAGGATGGAGGGGGCGATGACGAGGGGATGGGACATGGGATTTGCCCTGTTCGGAATGGGACGCGGCTTCGAAACCGGGTTTCTTCTCCCCGGCGGGGAGAAGTGCCCGGCAGGGCGATGAGGGGTCGGCGAAGCCGGGCGGCCGTCGGATCATCTCCATCGCCGCATGCCCCTCACCCGGTTCGCTTCGCGAACCACCCTCTCCCCGCAGGGGAGAGGAATGGCGCCTGCTCGTCGGGCGGCAGGGGCCTTACCCCTTCCGCAGCACCTCGATGCCCGGCAGTTCCTTGCCTTCCAGCCATTCGAGGAAAGCGCCGCCGGCCGTTGACAGATAGGTGAAGTCGTCGGCCGCGCCGGAGGCGTTGAGGGCGGCCACCGTGTCGCCGCCGCCGGCGACGGTGACGAGCTGGCCTTCCTTCGTCAGCCGGGCGGCGGCGAGCGCCACCTTGTTGGTCGCCGCGTCGAAGGGCTGGATCTCGAAGGCGCCGAGCGGGCCGTTCCAGAGCAGCGTCTTGCAGGTGCCGAGCGCGGCGACGATCGCGTCCACCGTCTTCGGTCCGACATCGAGCGCCATGGCGTCCGCCGGGATCGTCTCGATCTCGACGGTCTCGTTGGCGGCGCCCGCCTTGAACTCGCGCGCCACCACGACGTCGGTCGGCAGGTGCAGCGTGCAGCCCGATTCCTTCGCCATGGCCATCACCCGCTGGGCCGTGCCCTTGGCATCGGCCTCGAAGAGCGACTTGCCGACGTCGAAGCCCTGGGCGGCGAGGAAGGTGTTCGCCATGCCGCCACCGATGACGAGATGGTCCATCTTCGGCACGAGGAATTCGAGGACGCCGATCTTGGTCGAGACCTTGGCGCCGCCGACCACCGCCGCGACCGGGCGCTTCGGCTCGGTCAAAGCCGATTCCAGCGCCTGGACCTCGGCGAGGAGCGAGGGCCCGGCATAGGCCGGCAGCACGGTCGCCAGCGCATGCGTCGAGGCATGGGCGCGATGGGCGCAGGAGAAGGCGTCGTTGACATAGATGTCGCCGAGCGCCGCGAGCTCCCTGGCGAAGCCCGGATCATTCTTCTCCTCCTCGGCATGGAAGCGCAGGTTTTCGAGGACGGCGACATCGCCGTCCTTCAGCCCCGCCACCACGGCCTTGGCCGGCTCGCCGACGCAGTCAGGCGCGAAGGCGACCGGCGCGCCGAGGATCTCGCCGAGCTTGTCGGCCACCGGCTTCAGGGTGAATTCCGGGTCGGGCTTGCCCTTCGGCCGGCCGAAATGCGCGAGGATGACGATCCGCGCGCCTTTCCGGGCCAGCTCCTGGACGGTGGGCGCGAAGCGCTCGAGGCGCGTCGCGTCCGTCACCCTGCCGTCCTTCGCCGGCACGTTGAGATCGGCGCGGATGAGAAGGGTCTTGCCCTTCACGTCCACGCCGTCGATCGAGGGCAGCGCGGTCAACGCAGGATCTCCCGGGCCGCCTCGGCCACGCCCTCCGGCGTGATGCCGAAATGCTCGTAGAGCTTCGGCGCCGGGCCGGAGGCGCCGAAGGAGCGCATGCCGACGAAGCGGCCTTCCGTGCCGATGAAGCGATCCCAGGACATGCCGGCGGCGGCCTCGACCGCGACGCGCGGCGCGGTGCCGAGCACCTTGGCGCGATAGGCCGCGTCCTGCTCCAGGAAGAGCTCGTGGCTCGGCATGGAGACGACGGCGGCGCGAATGCCCTCCGCCGCCAGCTTGTCGGCGCCGGCCAGCGCGATCTCGATCTCCGACCCCGAGGCCATGATCGTCACCTGACGCTCGCCCTCGGCCTCGCGCAGCACATAGCCGCCCTTCGCCGTGCGGTTCTCGGCGATGTCGCCGGCGCGCACCGTCGGCAGGTTTTGGCGCGACAGCGACAAGACGGAGGGGCGGTGCGCGGTGAGCGCCACTTCCCAGGCCTCGGCCGTCTCGATCGCGTCGGCCGGGCGGAAGACCAGCATGTTCGGCGTCGCGCGCAGCATGGTCAGATGCTCGATCGGCTGGTGCGTCGGGCCATCCTCGCCGAGACCGATCGAATCATGCGTCAGGACGTAGACGACCCGGAGGCCCATCAGCGCCGAAAGGCGCATGCCGCCGCGCATGTAGTCGGAGAAGACGAGGAAGGTGCCGCCATAGGGAATGAAGCCGCCATGGAGGGCGAGGCCGTTCATCACCGCCGACATCGCATGTTCGCGGATGCCGTAGCGGATGTAGCGCCCGTCGTAATGGCCGGCCTGCACGTCGCCCATGCCCTTGGTCAGGGTGAAGACGGAATGGGTGAGGTCGGCCGAGCCGCCGACGGTGAGCTCGGTCGCGGCGTTCACCACTTCCAGCGTCGCCTCGGAGGACTTGCGGGTGGCGAGCTTCGGCTTCTCGTCGGACAGCTTCTGGCGATAGTCGGCCATCACCTTGGCGAAGTCGGCGCCGAGTTCGCCCTTGATTGCGGCGTCGAATTCGGCGCGCTTCTGCGAGGCGGCATGGCGCTTGTCCCATTCGGCGCTGGCGGCCGAGCCCTTCTTGCCGATCTCGCGCCAGCCCTGGAGGATGGTGTCCGGGATCGCGAAGGCTTCCGCCGTCCAGACCAGCTTCTCGCGGGTCGCGGCGATCTCGTCGGGGCCGAGCGGCGCGCCATGGCTCTTCTCCGAGCCGGCGAGCTTGGGCGAGCCGTAGCCGATGATGGTCTTGGCGGCGATCATCGCCGGCTTGTCGGACTTGCGGGCGCGCTCGATCGCGGCTCGGATCGCCGCCGCGTCATGGCCGTCGACGCGCTCGGCGTGCCAGCCGGCCGCCTCGAAGCGCTTCACCTGGTCGGTGGAAGTGGCGAGATCGGTCTTGCCGTCGATCGAGATGCCGTTGTCGTCGAAGAGGACGATGAGCTTGTTCAGCTTCAGATGGCCGGCGAGGTCGATCGCCTCGTGGCTGATGCCTTCCATCAGGCAGCCGTCGCCGCAGAAGACATAGGTATAGTGGTCGACGAGATCGTCGCCGTAGCGGGCGTTCATCATGCGCTCGGCGAGCGCCATGCCGACGGCGGTGGTGATGCCCTGGCCGAGCGGGCCGGTGGTGGTCTCGATGCCCAGCGCATGGCCGTATTCGGGATGGCCGGCGGTCTTCGAGCCGATCTGGCGGAAGTTCTTCAGCTGGTCGATCGTCATGTCGGAATAGCCGACGAGGTGATGCAGCGCGTAGAGCAGCATCGAGCCATGGCCGTTGGACAGGACGAAGCGGTCGCGATCCGGCCAGTCGGGCCGGGCGGGATCGAGCTTGATGAAGTCCCGGAACAGGACGCTGGCGACGTCCGCCATGCCCATCGGCATGCCCGGATGGCCGGAATTGGCCTTCTGCACCGCGTCCATGGCGAGCGCGCGGATCGCGTTCGCCATGTCGCGGGAGTCGCGGTCGGGTGTGGCATCCATGGGCTTGGTGGCGACTTGCGACATGCGAACCTCTCCGCTGATGGGGGCGCCCCGGACCCTCCTCGGACCGGCGGACGGGCTGGCCGGGAGATGACCGGCCGAGCCGCCCGACGCTTTAACGCGCCATTCGCATCAAATCCACCAGCCTCGCGCGCGCTCAGCCCGCCTTGGTGAAATATCCCTTGGCGGCCTCGACCTCCGCCTTCGAGCCGAAGACGAAGGGCGTGCGGGCATGGAGGCCGTCCGGCACGATCTCCAGCATGCGCCTCGCGCCGTCCGTCGCCGCGCCCCCGGCCTGCTCGATGCAGAAGGCCATGGGATTGGTCTCGTAGAGCTGGCGCAGCCGGCCGCGCTCGTAGCCCTTGCGCGTATCGCCCGGATAGAAGAACACGCCGCCGCGCCGGAAGATGCGATAGGCGTCCGCCACCATCGAGCCGACATAGCGCATGCCGAAATCGCGGCCGCGCGGGCCGTCCCGGCCGGCGTCGAGATCCTCGACATAGGCCCGGACGCCCGGCGCCCAGTGCCGCCGGTTGGAGGCGTTCACCGCATATTCCTTGGCGTCCTCGGGGATGGCCGGCGCCTTGCCGAATTCGACGAAGCCTTCCGCGCCCGGCGCGTGGAGGAAGACCTTCGTGCCCTGGCCGAGCGTCACGACCAGGAGGAGCTGCGGCCCGTAGATGAAGAAGCCCGCCGCGAGCTGCCTTGTGCCCGGCTGACGAAAGACCGTGGCCGGATCGGTGCGATGGCTCGCCTCCACCGGCAGGAGCGAGAAGATCGTGCCGATCGAGACGTTGGTCTCGATATTGGACGAGCCGTCGAGCGGATCGATCGCCAGCGCCAGCGGCCCGTCGCCGAAGGCCACCGCCTCGTCCTGCTCCTCCGAGCCGTAGAAGGCGACGGGCGAGGCCTTGGCGGCGGCGAGAAAGGCGCGGTCGGCGACGACGTCGAGTTCCTTCTGCATGTCGCCGCCGGCATTCTGGCGGTCCTGCCCGGCGGCGAGATCGTCCCCCGCCCCGCCGGCGGCGATGGTCGCCTGCACCGTGACGGCCGCCGCCGCGAAATGGCGGATCGTCTCCGCCACCGGCCGCAGTTCGGCCCGCGCCTCGGCGGCGGCGGTCAGGAAATCGTCAAGCGTCAGGGCCATGGAACGGCGTCCTCCTCGGAGCGGATGCGTCAGCAGAGCCGCGTTAGGCTTGCAGCGGCGCCTGGCGCAAGGCCGAAAGGTCCCGCGAGCCGGTGCAGAAGCAGGCGATGCGCAATTGCTCGATCACGGCGTGGAAATGCCGCGTCGCGGCCTCCGCCGAGCCCTGCGCCGCCGCGAGACCCGCCGCCGCCTGCCCGGCGAGATCGGCGCCGAGCCGAATCGCCTTCGCCGCGTCCAGCCCGTTGCGCACCCCGCCCGAGCCGATGATCGGGATCGTCGGACAGGCGTCCCGCACCTCCATGATGGCGCGGGTGGTCGGAATGCCCCAATCGGCGAAGAGCAGCGCCGTCGCCGCGCGGTCGGGATCGCTCGTGCGCTCGGCCTCGACCGCCGCCCAGCTCGTGCCGCCGGCGCCCGCGACGTCGATCACCGCGACGCCCGCTTCCTGAAGCCGCCGGGCGGTCGCGCCCGAGATGCCGGCGCCGACCTCCTTGACGATCACCGGCAGGCCGAGCTCGCGGACGAGGCGCTCGATGGCGGCGAGCACGCCGCGCCAGTTGCGGTCGCCGCCCTCCTGCACCGCTTCCTGCAGCGGGTTGAGATGCACGATGAGGCCGTCGGCTTCGATCATGTCGACCGCCCGGCGTGCCTCGGCGACGCCGTAGCCGGCGACGAGCTGCGCCCCGCCGAGATTGGCGAGGATCGGCACCGAGGGCGCGAGCCGGCGCAGGGACGCGTCGAGCCCGGCCGAGCCGCGCCCCTCGATCGCGATGCGCTGCGAGCCGACGGCGAGCGCGATGCCCAGCGCCTCGGCCGCCTCGGCGAGATGGGCGTTGATCCGCCCGGCCCGGTCGGGACCGCCGGTCATGGAGGAGATGAGGAGCGGCGCCTTCAGCGGCCGGCCGAGAAACCGCGTCGAGAGGTCGATCGCGTCATAGTCGAGTTCCGGCAGCGCCTCGTGGCGGAAGCGGATCGCGGCGAAGCCGGCTTCCGCCCGCTTGGCATCAAATCGCGGTGACAGCACGATATCGAGATGGTCGCTCTTGCGCGCTCCGATCCCGCTGCCGTCCCTGGTCCGCTCGAGCATCGACAAGAGGTTGCACTCCCGCAAACTTGTCGGAAATCGCCCTTGCGGCACTACGGCCACTTGGCACCCGATTCAATCGCAACAACTATCATAATGCGGCACGAAGCCGTGAGCGGCGTCAAGCCGTAGTTTCGACCGGCCTTGGAAAGCGATCGCTGCGGCATGACGCCAGACCTCAAGACAAGCCTGGATGCCATCCGAAGACGGATCGACCTGCGCCTGGAAGCGGTGCTGCCGCAGACGCTGGCCGGCCAGACGGCGCTGACCGAGGCGCTGCGCGACGGCGTGCTGGCGCCCGGCAAGCGCCTGCGCCCCCTGATGACGGTGGTGGTGGCCGAGGATCTCGGCGGCGCCACCGAGGCGGCGATCGATGCCGGCTGCGCGGTGGAGATGGTGCATGCCGCCTCGCTCGTCCTCGACGACCTGCCCTGCATGGACGATGCGACCATGCGACGCGGCCTGCCGGCGGTGCATATCGGCCATGGCGAGGACGTGGCGGTGCTCGTCGCGATCGGGGCGCTGGCCGGCAGCAGCCAGCTGCTCGCGACGATTCCCGATCTCGGCGCCGAGGCGCGGCTCGAGGCGATCGCCATCCTGTCGCGCGCCGTCGGCGTGCGCGGCCTCGTCGCCGGCCAGTTCGAGGACCTGCGCGGCGGAGCGGCGGAGCGGCCCGTCGCCCGCATCGCCGCCGCCAACGGACTGAAGACCGGCTCGCTCTTCAGCGCCGCCGTGGAGATCGGCGGCGTCATCGCCGGCGCGCGCGAGCCGGACCGGGCGGAACTGCGGCTCTTCGCCCAGGAGCTCGGCCATGCCTTCCAGCTCGTCGACGATCTGCTCGACCAGCTGGCGGCGGCGGCCGAACTCGGCAAGGATGTCGGGCAGGACCGCAACAAGTCGACCATCGTCGCGATGATGGGACCGGCGGCCGTGCAGCGCCGCATCGAGCGCCATGCGAGCGCCGCCGAGCGTTCGCTGGCTTGCGTCTTCGGCCCGGGCAGCCGCATGCAGGGTCTGGTCGACCTCGCCATCGGCGCGACACTTCGCGCGGCGATGCCGGCCGAACGGGCGCCGCGCCCGGCGGAAGCCGGCGCCGGCGAAAGGGAAGTCGGCCTGGCGTGAGCCGGGGCCGCAACGGAGCGAATCGATGGAGCTGACGAGCTGGCCGGTGCTCATCCTGGTGGCGCTGGCGACCTTTCTCGGCATGGAATTCGTCGCGTGGTGGACGCACAAATACGTGATGCATGGCTGGGGCTGGGGCTGGCACCGCTCGCATCACGAGCCGCATGACGAGCTTCTGGAGAAGAACGACCTCTACGCCCTGGTCTTCGCCGGCGTGTCGATCGTGCTCTTCGCGGTCGGCGCCTACGGCTATCCGCTCGTCACCGCGCTCGCGACCGGCATCCTCCTCTACGGCCTGTTCTATTTCATCGTGCATGACGGGCTGGTGCATCAGCGCTGGCCGTTCCGCGCCATTCCGCACAAGGGCTATGCCAAGCGGCTCGTCCAGGCGCATCGGCTGCACCACGCCGTCAAGGGCAAGGAGGACGGCGTGTCCTTCGGCTTCCTCTACGCCCCGCCGATCGACCGGCTCAACGCGCAGCTGAAGGCCTCCGGCGCGGTGGAACGCGAGCGCCGGGCCGAGCGCGAGGCCGTCAGATCCAGCGATGTGCCCAGAGCGCCGCCGGGCGCGGCGGCGGAGCGCCCGCCCGCCGGCTGAGCGCGACGCCCGCGCCCTTCGCGACATGGCCGAGCTTGGCGAGGCCGCTCGTCGCGACCCGGCCGTCCCAGGCGCCGGGTCCCCGCGCCACCACGTCGAGCCCGATCTGGCGATAGACGCCGAGCGCCGTCGCGATCGCCCAGGCCGAGCGGCGCGGCAGCGCGTCGATCCCGATCCGGGCCGAGGCGTAGAAGGGCTCGGCCGTCTCCACCAGCCGGCGCGCGAGGCGGGCGAGCCGCTCGCGGGCCTCGGGGTCCGTCAGATCCTCCCGGCTGAGGCCCGCCTGCCGCAGCCAGTCCTCCGGCAGATAGACCCGCCCGACCGTCGCGTCCGGCACGATGTCGCGGGCGATATTGGTGAGCTGGAAGGCGAGGCCGAGATCGGCGGCGCGGGTGAGGACGAGCGGATCGCTGGCGCCCATGATCCGCGCCATCATGGTGCCGACGACCCCGGCGACGCGGTGGCAATATTCGAGAAGATCCTCCAGCGTCGCGTAGCGCCGCTCCTCGACATCCATGCGGAAGCCGTCGAGATGATGGAGGGCGAGAGCGAGCGGCAGACGCCTCCGCCGCGCGACGAGCGCGAGGGCGCGGAAGGCCGGGTCGGCCGGCGTCGCCCCGGCGAAGGCGGCGCGCGTCTGTTCCTCCAGCTCGGCGAGGCGCGCCAGGGCCTCCGCCGCCGGAGGCGCCGCGCCGCCATGGCCGAGCGACTGGCCGTCCACCACGTCGTCGCAGTGCCGGCACCAGGCATAGAGCAGGATCGCGTCGGCCCGCGTCTCGGGCTCGAAGAGCCGCGCCGCCGCCGCGAAGCTCTGCGAGCCCCTGGCGATCGTTCCGGCCGCCAGCCGCAGCACCTCGGCGCGGTCGGCCGCCGCGCCGGCGTCAGGGGCGGACATGGGCGGCATCCGCGATCATCAGCGCCGCCGTCGCCTTGGCCGAGCCGACGACGCCCGGAACGCCCGCTCCCGGATGCGTGCCGGCACCGACGATATAGAGATTGGGAATGGCGTCGTCGCGATTGTGCGGCCGGAACCAGGCGCTCTGCGTTAGCACCGGATCGAGCGAGAAGGCGCTGCCAAGATGGGCGTTGAGCTCGCTGCGGAAATCCTGCGGCGTGAAGATGCGGCAGGTGACGAGATCGTCCCTGAGACCCGGAATATAGTGCCGCTCCAGATAGGCCAGGATGCGGTCGCGATAGAGCGGCCCTTCCTTCTCCCAGTCGAGGGCGGCATTGCCGAGATGGGGCACGGGCGCCAGCACGTAGAAGCTGCCCATGCCGGGCGGCGCCAGCGAGGGATCGGTGGCGCAAGGGTTGTGAAGATAGAGCGAGAAGTCGTGCGGCAGCGTCCGGCCGTTGAAGATCTCCGCGATGAGGTCGCGATAGCGCGCCCCGAAGCAGACCGTATGGTGCATGATCTCCGGCCGGTGCCGCTTCAGGCCGAAATAGATCACGAAGAGCGACATCGAGAACTTCTTGCGCCGCAGCCGCCGCGCCTCGGCCGCGCCGCGCGCCGTGCCCTTCAGTAGCGTCTCGTAGGTATGGACGACATCGGCGTTGGAGGCGACGAGATCGGCGTCGAAGCGCCGCCCGTCCTTCAGGACGACGCCCGTCGCCCGCCCGCCTTCCAGCGCGATGCGCTCGACATCGGCATTCAGCTCCACTCGTCCGCCGAGATCCTCGAAGAGCTTCGCCATGCCGCGCACCAGGGCGCCGGTGCCGCCGCGCGGGAAGAACACGCCCCAGCGCCGCTCCAGCGCGTGGATCAGGGCGTAGATCGAGGAGGTCGCGAAGGGATTGCCGCCGACCAGCAGCGAATGGAAGGAGAAGGCCTGGCGAAGCTGCTCGTCCTCGATGAATTCGGCGACCTTGGCATAGACGCTCTTCCAGGCCTGGAGCCGGGCGAGCTGCGGTCCCGCCCGCACCATGTCGCGGAACTGGAGGAAGGGCACGGTGCCGAGCTTGACATAGCCTTCCTCGAAGACCGCCTTCGAATAGTCGAGAAAGCGGCGATAGCCGGCGAGATCGCGCGGGTTTTTGGCGCCGATCTGTCGGTCGAGCTCGGCCTGGTCGTTGACGTAGTCGAAGCTGTAGCCGTCTTCCCAGCAGAGCCGGTAGAAGGGCGAGACCGGCAGGAGCTCGACATAGTCGGCAAGGCGCCGCCCCGCCCCCTCGAACAGTTCCTCCAGCGCGGACGGGTCGGTGATCACCGTCGGTCCGGCATCGAAGGTAAAGCCCTGATCCTCGTAGACATAGGCCCGCCCGCCCGGCTTGTCGCGCCGTTCGAGGAGCGTCGTGGCGATCCCCGCCGTCTGGAGACGGATGGCGAGGGCGAGGCCGCCGAAGCCGGCGCCGACGACGATGGCGCGCCGTCCGGGCAGCGTGCGGTCCAGCATCAGGCGTGTTCCTTCCGAATGGGGCGCGGGCGCGCGAGGGCGCCGAGCGCCCCCATGACCGGCACGGGGGGACGCCCGGCCAGGACGCGCAGCTTGTCGGGACCGGTGAGCCGTGCCGCGTAGAAGCGGGCGATCAGCTCGTCCGGCAGGCGATGGAAATGCTGGAGGATCTCGAAGCGGCGGCGCGGTTCGCCGGCGAAATAGAGCATGCGGTTCAGCGCCCGGAAGAAGCGACGCTCCTCCCAGCGCGCCATCGACCAGTCGCGGCAAAGGGCGAAGAGCGCCGGGGCCGAGAGGTCGGGCGCCGAGGCGATCCGGTCGGCGAGGCGCGCGGCGTCGGGCAGCGAATAGCCGGTCGTCGGATGGAAGAGCGCGGCGGCGAGCCCGCTCGCCGGCACGCCCGCCCGCGCCGCCCAGAAGGCCGCGATGTCGCCGTCGAGCGCGATCGGCAGGATGCCGTCCTCCTCGCGCATCACCCCGGCGACGCGCCAGCCGGCCGCCGCGCAGTAATCGGCGATCCGCCGCCGCAGCGCCGCGCGGTCGAGCGCCGCGCCGTCGGCATAATAGGTGTCCTCGACGAGGAGGTCGCTCGGGCCGAAGGGCAGGAGATAGACGAAGCGATAGCCGTCCTCCTGCGGCACTGTCGCATCCATCACGACGGGCCGGACGAGACCGTGCGGCGCGGCGAGGCGGAGTTCCTGGCCGAGGAACTTCTGATAGCCGAGATCGACATGCGGGCTCGCCGCATGGCCGCGCCCGTCGATCACCGCGCCGGCCTCGATGCGCCGGCCATCCGCGAGGGTGACGGCCTCCGGCGCGAGCCCGGCGACCCGTGCCCGCAGGCGCAGCGCCGCGCCGAGGCGGCCCGTCAGGAGATCGCGGAAGCGGTCGGAGGCGACGCTGCGATAGCCGGTGGCGATCCGCCGGCGCCGCGCCGGAAAGCGCACCTCGTAATCCGGCCAGGCATGGCACAGGAAGGGTGCGAGCCAGGCAT
The DNA here is from genome assembly GCF_014642635.1 of Aureimonas endophytica. Taxonomy (GTDB): domain Bacteria; phylum Pseudomonadota; class Alphaproteobacteria; order Rhizobiales; family Rhizobiaceae; genus Plantimonas; species Plantimonas endophytica. The sequence goes on along the minus strand of NZ_BMIQ01000002.1, from coordinate 635,355 downwards.
TTTCCGCTGGCGTCAGGTCGTGCTCGTGGAAGGACCAGGTGTGGTTGCCGCCGATCGCCTCGCCGCCTTCGAGAAGGAGGAGCGACAGGTCGGGGCGCCGTTCGAGCAGGCGCCAGGCGATGAGCCCGTTGGCGAGGCCGCCGCCGACAAGGACGAGATCGAAGCGCTCAGGCAAGCGCGACCTGCCGCTCGACCGCATTGGGCTTCAGTGCGTTCTCGATGAGGTCCACCGCCAGTTCCGCTCCGCCCGCCTCGGCGATCTCGCGGCCGATCGCCGCCGCCTTGGCCCGGGCCGTGGATGACGCGAGGAGCCGCCCGATGGAAGCCTCGGCGCGACCGCAGGACACCATGACGCGGGACCGCGCCTCGCCGACCCCGTGATGCACGACGCGGGCGGCGACGCCCGGCTGGTCGAAGGCGATCGGCACGACGAGAAGCGGCACGCCCGCCGCCAGCGCGTCCATCACCGTGTTCAGCCCGCCATGGGTGATGCAGAGCGCCGCCTGGCGCATGACGGCCGGCAGCGACACGAAATCCGTGACATGGTCGGCGCCGGTCCTCGCCGCGTCCTTCGCGCCGAGGCGTCCGCAATGGGCGAGAAGCACCTGCGCGCCATGGTCGTGCGCGCCCCGCACCAGACGGCGGAACAGGCCGAGGCGATGCCCCTGCATGGTGCCGAAGGACAGGAAGACCAGCGGGCGTCCGCGCTCGATCGCGAGGGGCAGCGCCGGGGCGAGCGGGCTTTCGGCCCGGATCGGACCGACCGCGTGGAAGATCGGCGAGGCGGGGCGCGGAAAGTCGAAGCCCGGCACGGTCTGGGCGATGCGGAGCGTCGGCGACAGCCAGTCCTCGACGCCGCCGCGCGGCGCGAGGCCGAACCGTCCGGCCCAGGCTTCGATCACGCGGCGCTGCCGCCGCAGGAACAGGCGCGCCACCGTCTCGCCGCCGCGATTGCGCTTCAGCCCGTCCGGGCTCGGATCGAAGGACCAGGACAGATAGGGCAAGGGAATGCCCGGCGCCGGATCGATCGGCAGCGCCGCGGCGACCGAAGCATAGGGCAGGCGCAGATGCTCGGCGAGGAGGCCGGTGGCGGGCTCCATCTCGTCGCCGACCAGCATGTCCGGCTTCAACGCGCCGAGGATCGCCGGTCCGTCGCGGCAGAGCGCGTCGGTCAGCGCCGCGACATCGGCCACGGTGCGCAGGATGCCGAAGGGTCCGCTCGGCCGCGCCGCGCGCCGGACGATCGCCTCGAGGCCGCCTCGCCCCTCCTCCCGGACGGAGCGCAGCTCGGCATTGGCGACGACATGGCGCCTGACGCCGTCATTGACGAGGAAGGCGACGTGATGGCCGCGCGCGACGAGGCGGTCCGCGAGAGCCTCGAAGACGCGGATATGGCTGACGAAGGGGGATGGGATCAGAACGAAGCGCGCCATCGCCGACGAAGATAGCGGCAGGACCGGCGGCGGCGATGCCGGCGGCCCGGCCGCCGCGCTTTTTTGCGCAGGCGGGCGATGCACCGCGCGCGGACACGCAACCCGCTTCGCTGCGGTACGTTCAGGACGGACCATGTCGTCTCTGACCCCTCCCGTGCCGGCCGACGAACGCAGCCCCTTCCCCAGGGCCGCCTCGGCGCGGCTCGCCACGGCCCTCGGCATCCTCGGTGCGATGGCGGCGATCCTTCTCCTGATGGGGCGCGATCCGGTCTGCCCCTGCGGCAAGGTCACGCTCTGGCAGTTCGGCGCCGATCCGGCCGAGAACTCGCAGCAATTCGCCGACTGGTTCTCCCTCCTCCACATCGCCTTCGGCATGGGCCTCTTCGCCCTCGTCCGGTATCTGCGGCCGCACTGGTCGCGGACGGATATGCTGCTGGCCGTGCTCTTCGGCCATTCGATCTGGGAAGTGGCGGAGAACACACCCTGGATCATCGGCGTCTTCTCGGGCGGCGCCAATGCGCCGCATTATTCCGGCGACAGCCTGCTGAATTCCTTCGGCGACACGCTCTTCGCCCTCGCCGGCGCCGGCGCGATGCCCTGGCTCGCCTGGCCGGCCATCCTCGCGATCGTCGTCGCCATCGAGATCGCCGTCAGCCTCGGCGCCCATGACGGCTTCATCATCGGCACGCTGCGGCTGGTGGGCGTGGCGGTGTAGCGAAGGACGGCCCGTTCAGGAATAGGCGCCCCTCCCTCTTCCGGGTCGGGAGAGGGTGGCCCGAAGGGTCGGGTGAGGGAAGCGTAGGGCGCCGCCGTCGGCACGCTACGGCTCCCTCATCCGCCTGCCGGCACCTTCTCCCGGCTCGGGAGAAGGAACGCGGTGATACGCCCGCGCCGTTCCTTCAGACCTTCGTCGTCAGCCGGGCGGCGCGGCGGGCGCGGGCTTCGTCGACCTTCACCGGCTTGCCGCGCTGGACGAGGCGCCAGCCGGTCGGCAGGATCGTCACCACGCGATTGCCCTTGAAGTCCTGCTCGACCTTGACGAGGCCGCGCTCGGCCATGAAGCCGAGGAGAAAGCGCCCGCGCGAGGGCGAATGGCTGCCATAGGCGCGGGCCAGCGCCTCGTCGGTCGGGCAGTCGGCGCCGTCGCGGGCGGCCCGCGCCAGCATCAGGAACACGCCCTGCATGTCCTCCGGCAGGGCGTCGGAGGCGGCGATCACCGCCTGCCAGCTCTCGTCGGCGACATCTTCCGTGACGCCCGCCCGCGCCAGCGACAGCCGGCGGCGGAAGGCGGCCATGTCGGTCTCCGCCCCGCGCAGGCGCTTCAGCCGGCAATGGGTGAGAAAGTCCTGGAACAGCACCGGCACCGGACGGAAGGCGGCGTCGGGATCGGCCAGCATCTCGGCGAAGATCTCCTCGACGATCAGCCGGCGCTCGTCCTCGCTGCGCGAATCCTCGTCCTCCGGCGCGGCAACGGGTTTCTCGCGCCCCGCGGCGACGCGGCCGAGGAGCTCGTGCGTCGAGACGCGCGGCGCCGCCGGCTCGCGCGGCGGGGGCGGCGTGAACGCCTCGTCCTCGGCGCTGGCGAAGATCAGATCGCGCATGTCGGCCTGGGCGAGCTCCGGCAGGGCCATCAGCGAAGGCCGGCCGGTGCGGCCGCGCGTTTCCACCGAGCCGATGCGGATGGCCACCGGCCGGCGCGACAGAGCCGGGCCGAGCGCCACGAAATGGCCGGGCTCCAGATCGCGGAAGCGCTCGGCCTGGCGGCGGTCCATGCCGAGAAGATCGGCGGCGCGCGCCATGTCGATATCGAGGAAGGTGCGGCCCATCAGGAAGTTCGAGGCCTCGGCCGCGACGTTCTTGGCGAGCTTGGCGAGGCGCTGCGTCGCGACGATGCCGGCGAGGCCGCGCTTGCGGCCACGGCACATGAGATTGGTCATCGCGCCGAGCGAGAGCTTGCGCGCCTCGTCCGACACCTCGCCGGCGATCGCCGGAGCGAAGAGCTGCGCCTCGTCCACCGCGATCAGCATGGGAAACCAATAGGCGTGCTCGGCATCGAAGAGACCGTTGAGGAAGGCCGCCGCGCAGCTCATCTGCACCTCGGCATCGAGCCCTTCGAGATTGAGGACGACCGAGGCGCGGTGCTCGCGGATGCGCTGCGCGATGCGCTGCAACTCGTTCGGCGTGCGGTCGGCATCGACCACCAGATGGCCGAAGCGATCGGCGAAGGAGACGAAATCGCCTTCCGGATCGACGATCGCCTGCTGCACGAAGGGCGCGCTCTGCTCCAGGAGGCGGCGCAGGAGATGCGACTTGCCGGAGCCGGAATTGCCCTGGACGAGAAGGCGCGTCGACAGGAGCTCCTCGAGATCGAGCTCGGCCGGCTCGCCCGCCGCGTTCGTCCCGAGATCGACGGCAACCTTCATGCCCAGGATTCTCCACGAATTTTACCGAACGACAGCGCTAGCACGCGGGGGGTGCGAGGAGTCGGACGGCCCGCCCGCCTTCCACAGATTTGCGGGTCTGTGGACAAGTCCGCCCCTCAGGCTGCAAGCGCGATCTCGGGAACGGTGGCGCGGACGAGATCCATGTCGCGATGGAAGGCCTCGGTCTCGCGGGCCTGCGATTCGGGGTCCGGCAGGCGCAGGATATAGGCCGGGTGCACGGTGACGAGGAGCTTCGCCCCCTCCTCCAGATCGATCAGCCGCGAGCGCGTGTCGCGGATCGTCACCGCCTTGCCGAGAACGGTCGCCGCCGCCGTCGCGCCTAGCGCCACGACGAGCTTCGGCCGCACCAGATCGCGCTCGATCTCCAGCCAGAAGCGGCAGGCCTTCACCTCGCCCATGCTCGGCTTCTGGTGGATGCGCCGCTTGCCGCGCGGCACGAACTTGAAGTGCTTCACCGCATTGGTGACATAGGCCTGGTCGCGGTCGATGCCGGCCTCGGCGAGCGCCGCGTCGAAGACCTTGCCGGCCGGCCCGACGAAGGGTTCGCCGGCGAGATCCTCCTGGTCGCCCGGCTGTTCGCCGACGAAGATCACCGGCGCATGGTCCGGTCCCTTGCCGAAGACGGTCTGCGTCGCCGGCTCCCAGAGCGGGCAGGCCTTGCAATGGCGCGCCTCGGCCCGCGCCTCGTCCAGCGTGCGCGGCTGGTTGCCGTGTCGCGGCTCCGCCGCGAGTTTCGCCGTCCTTGCCATCTCGCCGCGCTCCATCACCCGTTCGTGCCGGAAACTCGGCAGGGTCGGGGCGGTTTCCAGCATGCGCCGCGATGCCGCTTCGGCGCCGCGCACCAATGGCTCGATCAGCGCCGCTTCCGGCAGGTTCTTCCAGTATTTCTTCGGCATCTCGGCCTGCATGGCCTTCACCTTCAGCCGCGCCGGATTGAAGATCGAGGCGTAATAGGTGAGCCAGAGCGCCTCGGCATCGTCCTCCGCCGGATGATCCTCGCGCGAGCCCGGCGGCCCGAAGCTCAAGTCCGCCCCGTCCCAATGGACCGAGCGCAGCGGGGTGAGGATGGTCCAGACCATGCCGGCGAAGCGCCGCATGAAGAAGGGCGCCGTCAGCTCGACGATATGGTGCGTCGGCTCGAACCAGGCGATGTAATGCCGCCCATCGGCCGTCTCGATCTCGCGGAAGCGGACGAAGGCCGTCATCTTATGCGCGTCGCGCCGCACCGCCTTCGCCAGTTCCCCCGCCCGCAGGACATCGGGATCGGAGGCGATCTCCAGGAGGCCCTTCTCGGTCTGCAACCGCCAGAGCAGCCGATAGGCGAGAAGGAAGCGTTCGGGGTCCTGGTGGCAGAGGACGTGCCGCGCGAGATCGGGAAAGGCCTTCGCGACGGTGACGGTCCGCTCCGGCGCCTCCCCCTCCTCCGGCAGGGGTTCGGCGAAGAGGCTCGGCGCCTCCTCGCCGGTGACGAAGCTCATCTCCTCCGGAGGGATGCCGAGCGCCACCGCCCGCCGCGCCGCCGCGCGCCAGCCCTCGAAATCGGCGGGGTGGGCGAGACGGGCGACGAACATGGAATGGGCTCCTTGGGGATATGGCGGTGGCGGCACCGGCGAAATCGAGAGGCAACGCCGATCCTCGGCGATCCGTTCACCGTCGCGTGGACCATGGAAATCGGGGACGCTATGCTGGCGATCCGTCATCGTGGAGGGCGCGATCTTGTCCAACGCAGCCAGATCGACATTTCCCATGCCGCCCGCCGACGATCAGATCGCACCGGCGGCGCAGGCCGCCGCGAACGGTCCCGTCGTTCTGACCGAGAACGGCGAGCCGGCCTATGTCCTGATGACCCACGAGGACTATCTGCGGCTCAAGCGACCATCGATCGTCGACATGCTCGCCGACATGCGCCCGGAAGCGGATTTCGATTTCGAACCGCCGGCCAGACAGGAAATTCCCGACAGAAAAACGCCGATCGATTTCGGATGACGGGCTATCTTCTCGATACGAATATCGTCTCGACGCTTCGCCGCCCCGACCGGATCGCACCGGATATCCTGAAGAGGCTGCACGCCCTTCCCGGCGACGCGTCCTTCGTGTCGGTCATGACGATCATGGAGATCGAGCAGGGCATCCTGCTCTGCCAGCGGCGTGATCCGAAACAGAGCGACATCCTCCGGGAATGGTTCACCGCCTATCGTAACGCCCTCCGCCCCGGCCTCGTCCTGCCGATCACCGAAGACGTCGCGATGGCTTGCGCCGCGATCAGCATACCGAACCCGCGCCCGCGCAACGACGCCCTCATCGGCGCGACCGCCCTCGTTCACGATCTGACCCTCGTCACCCGCAACGTCGCCGATTTCGCCAGCATCGCGGGATGCCGCATTCTCGATCCCTGGGCGGCCTGATCCTCAGAAGAGGCTCAGTTGCTTCGCCTTCTGGCGCGGCGCCATCGTGTCGCGCAGGTCGTCGCGGTCGGCGAAGCGGCTGGGCGACCAGCCTTCGGCGATGACGAAGGGCCGCACCTTCTCGATCGACTGGCAGAGCCGGCCGACATCCTCCAGCCGCAGGCGCTTGTGCGGGCGGGTGGACAGGATGCGCTTCACCGCCTTCGTCCCGAGGCCCGGCACGCGCAGCAGAAGCTCGCGATCGGCCCGGTTGACGTCCACCGGAAAGCGGTGCCGGTTCTTCAGCGCCCAGGCGAGCTTCGGATCGAGGGCGAGATCGAGCATGCCCCCCTCTCCGCCCGATACGATCTCGCGGCGCTCGAAGCCGTAGAAGCGCATCAGCCAGTCGGCCTGATAGAGGCGGTGTTCGCGCAGTAGCGGCGGGCGGCTCGACGGCAGGCGGCTCGACGCGTCCGGGATCGGCGAGAAGGCCGAATAATAGACGCGGCGCAGGCCGTAGGAACCGTAGAGATTTTCCGAGCGCGACAGGATCGCGTCGTCGTCCGAGGCGTCGGCGCCGATGATCATCTGCGTCGACTGGCCGGCGGGCGAGAAGCGGCGCGGCTTCGTCCGGTCCTTCGCCTCGCCGGCATGTTCCTCGATCTTCGCCCGCAGATGGCCCATCGAGCGGCGGATGTCGCGCGCATCCTTTTCCGGCGCCAGAGCGACGAGCGACAGGTCGGTCGGCAGTTCGATATTGATCGACAGGCGGTCGGCGAAGAGTCCCGCCTCCTCGATGAGCTGCGGCGCGGCGTCGGGGATCGTCTTCAGATGGATATAGCCGCGAAAGTTCTCCTCCAGGCGCAGCTTGCGGGCGATCGCCACCATCTGCTCCATCGTGTAGTCGGAGCTCCGGATGATGCCGGAGGAGAGGAACAGGCCCTCGATATAGTTGCGCTTGTAGAAGTTCATGGTGAGCCGCACCACCTCCTCCACCGAGAAGCGGGCGCGCTGCACGTTGGACGACGAGCGGTTGACGCAATAGACGCAGTCATAGACGCAGAAATTCGTCATCAGGATCTTCAGGAGCGAGATGCATCGCCCGTCCGGCGCATAGGCGTGGCAGATGCCCGAGCCCTCGGTCGAGCCGATGCCGCCGGATTTCAGCGAGTCGCGTTTCGACGTGCCGCTGGACGCGCAGGAGGCATCGTATTTCGCCGCGTCCGACAGGATCGCGAGCTTTTCTTTCAAGCTGAGACTGGCCATGCGGTGAATATAGCGTTCATGTTCCGTTCAGGCGAACCGCTTTAGCGACTCTCTGTGGATCGGGATGCGGCATTTTCGCCGCCGCAACCTTCCCGCGACGGGAACGGAATCGGAGCGGAGATTGTTTCCTCCGCAATTCCAAATGCCTTCCTCGCGGTGTTGCGTTCAAGGCTTGGCGATGTTCGAACCTTCGGCAGGTGTGGGATGAGGAAGCTTCTTTTGACCCTTGGTGCCGCCGCAACGCTGGCGGCGGGCATGATCGGCGCCAGCGCGACATCGGCGGCGGCCGATCCTTGGGGTCCCGGCTGGGGCGGTCGCGGCTGGCATGGCGGCGGCTGGCACGGTGGCGGTTGGCGCGACGACGGCTGGCGCTATCGGCGCGGCTGGCGCGACCATGGCGGCGACGCCCTGGCGGCGGGCGCGATCGGCCTCGGTGTCGGCGCGCTGCTCGGCACGGCGCTCAGCGATCGGCCCTATAATGACGGCCGCTTCTACGGGCGCGGCTATTACGGCAACGGCTATTACGGTGGCGGCTATTACGGGCGGCCGGACGTGATCGTCGAAGGCCCGGCCTATGTCGAGCGCCGCGTCTATTATCGTCCGGGTCCCGTGGCGGTGCCGGTCTATCGCGAGGCCCGGCCGGTGCGCGCCTATTATCGCGGCTACAGCCGGGCGGATGCCTGTGCGGCGCGCTATCGGACCTACGACTACCGCACGAACACCTTCGTCGGATACGACGGCTATCGGCACCTCTGCCGCCTCTGAGACAGGCGGCACGATCGAACGCGATCGGATCAGAATAGGGGCGACTGTCGTCCGCGATACCATCGAAGATCGGCGCCAGACCCTCTGGCGCCGATCTTCGTTCGCGCATATGGTTGCATCATGCAACCATTTCGGCCTTGGCTATGACGGACGACGGCGATCTCATCGAACCCATCCGCGCGGCATCCCGCCATCTCGTCCGCGAATTGGGTTTCCTGGGCGGCGCCTTCGCCGGAACCGCATTGTCGCCCTCCGCCGTCCATGCCTTGATCGAGATCGATTGTCGCCCCGGTCTCACGGCACGACATCTGGCGGAGGCTCTCCGACTGGAAAAGTCGAGCGTCAGCCGCCTGCTCGACAAGCTGGTCCGGGCCGGCGATCTGCGGGAAGAGGTGGATGCGACAGACAGCCGCGCGAAGAAGCTGTTTCTGAGCAAGTCCGGCCAGGCCCGGACGGCGGCGATCCATGCCCATGCCCGCCGCCAGGTGGCCGGTGCGCTGACGAACCTTGCTCCGGGTCAGGACCGTACCGTGATGGAGGGCCTGCGCCTCTATGCCGGCGCCCTCGCCGGCCGTCGCGATGGCCGCGACGCGGCAAAGGCGATCCGGATCGCGCGCGGCTATCGGTCCGGCCTCATCGGGCGCGTCACCGAAATGCATGCGCGCTATTACGCGCGGACCGCCGATTTCGGGCAGGCCTTCGAGTCCGTCGTCGCGGGCGGTCTCGCCGCCTTTTGCGATCGCCTCGCGCATCCACGAAATGCCGTCTGGGCCGCCCTCGATGGCCGCGACATCGTGGGCTCCGTCGCGATCGACGGCGAGGATCTGGGCGAGGGAATCGCGCATCTGCGCTGGTTCATCGTCGATGACGGCGCGCGCGGCACCGGTATCGGCCGGGAGTTGCTCGGCACCGCCCTATCCTTCGCCGACGCGCAGGACTTCGCCGAAACGCAACTCTGGACCTTCAGCGGGTTGGCGGCGGCTCGGCATCTCTACGAGGCCCACGGCTTCCGCTGCGTCGAGGAACGCGTGGGACGGCAATGGGGTCGCGAGGTGCTGGAGCAACGCTTCGCGCGGCCTCGGGGTGGCCGGGCATAAGCGGTTGCGGCCGTGACGGCGGCGGAGGGTCGGAAAGGGCCGCAGGCCCTTGCCGATGACGTCGATCTCGTCGGAGGACGGAGCTCAGCGCGCCTTGGCGACGGCGCGCTTGGCGATGACCTTCACGAGATTGGCGCGGTATGCGGCCGAGCCGTGGATGTCGGAGAGCATATCCCCCGCCGCCACGTTCAAGCCGTCGAGCGCCTCCGGCGCGAAGTTCGCCGACAGCGCCTCGCCCGCCTCGCGCCAGAGATAGGCGCCGCTCTGCGAGGCGCCGGTGACGCCGACCCGCGCCTCCCCGCCCCGCCGGGCGACGAAGACGCCGCACATCGCATAGCGCGAGGCAGGGTTGCGGAACTTCTCGTAGGCGGAGGCTTCCGGCGCCTCGAAGGAAACGCCGGTGACGATCTCGTTCTCCTCCAGCGCCGTCTCGAACAGGCCGAGGAAGAAGTCCTCCGCCGCGATCTCGCGTTTGTCGGTGCGGATCGTCGCGCCCATCGCCAGCAGCGCCGCCGGATAGTCGGCGGCGGGATCGAAATTGGCGACCGAGCCGCCGATCGTGCCCATATGGCGCACGGCCGGATCGCCGATCAGGCCGGCGAGTTCGCGGAAGCCGTGGGCGACCGCGCCGATCGCCTCCGAGGCGGCGATCTCGGCATGGGTGATGCCGCCGCCGATCCGCACTTGCCGTCCCTCGACGGCAAGCCCCTTCATGTCGCCGATATGGCGCAGGTCCACCAGCGCGCTCGGGCTCGCCAGGCGCTGCTTCATCGTCGGGATCAGCGTCATGCCGCCGGCGAGATACTTGCCCTCGCCGCCCGCCGCCGCGATCGCCTCCGCCGCTTCGGCAAGGGACGAAGGCCGGTGATAGCTCGTCTGATACATGGATCGTCCTCCCTCTCGGCGCTCAGGCGACGGCCCGGATCGCGTCCCACACCTTCTGCGGGGTCGCGGGCATGGTGAGATCGTTGTTGCCGATGGCGTCGGTGATGGCGTTAATTACCGCCGGCGGCGAGCCGATGGCTCCCGCCTCGCCGCAGCCCTTCATCCCGAGCGGATTGGAGGGGCTCGGCGTCGACGTGGTCGAGACCTGGAAGCTCGGCAGGTTCTGCGCGCGCGGCATGGCATAGTCCATGTAGCTCGCCGTCACGAGCTGCCCGGACCCGTCATAGACGGTGCCTTCCAGCAGCGCCTGGCCGATGCCCTGCGCGATGCCGCCATGCACCTGGCCATGGACGATCATCGGGTTGATCACCGTGCCGAAATCGTCGGCCGCGACGAACTGCACGATCTCGACGCCGCCGGTCTCCGGGTCCACCTCGACCTCGCAGATGTAGCAGCCGGCCGGGAAGGTGAAGTTCTGCGGATCGTAGAAGGCGCCTTCCTTGAGACCCGGCTCCATGCCGTCCGGCAGGTTGTGCGCCGTATAGGCGTTGAGCGCCACCTCGTGCCAGCCGAGCTTGCGGTCGGTGCCGGCGACGCGCACCTCGCCATTGGCGATCTCGATATCGCCCTCGTCGGCTTCGAGGAGATGGGCGGCGATCTTCTTCGCCTTCTTCTCCACCTTGTCGAGCGCCTTGACGATGGCCGACATGCCGACCGCGCCGGAGCGCGAGCCATAGGTGCCCATGCCGAACTGCACCTTGTCGGTGTCGCCGTGGATCACCTGGACATTGTCGACCGGCAGCCCGAAGCGTTCGGCGATGAGCTGGGCGAAGGTCGTCTCGTGGCCCTGGCCATGGCTGTGCGAGCCGGTGAGGATCTCCACCGTTCCGACCGGATTGACGCGGATCTCCGCCGATTCCCAGAGGCCGACGCCGGCGCCGAGCGAGCCGACCGCCTTGGAGGGCGCGATGCCGCAGGCCTCGATATAGCAGCTCATGCCGAGGCCGCGCAGCTTGCCGCGCCCCTGCGCCTCGGCGCGCCGCGCCTCGAAGCCGGCGACGTCCGCCGCCTGCATGCCGGCCTCCAGCGAGGCTTCGAAGTCGCCGGCGTCATAGCACATGATGACGGGCGTCTGATGCGGGAAGGACCGGACGAAGTTGCGGCGCCGGAGCTCCGCCGGGGAGATGCCGAGCTCGCGCGCCGCCGTCTCGACGGTGCGCTCCACCACATAGGTCGCTTCCGGCCGGCCGGCGCCGCGATAGGCGTCGACGGGAACGGTGTTGGTATAGACCGCCTTCACGTTCACGTAGATCGCCGGAATGTCGTACTGGCCGGACAGGAGCGTGCCGTAGAGATAGGTGGGCGTCGCCGAGGAGAAGAGCGACATATAGGCCCCGAGATTGGCGACCGTGTCGACCTTCAGGCCGATGAAGCGGTTGTCGGCGTCGAGCGCCAGTTCCACCTCCGTCACATGGTCGCGGCCATGGGCGTCGGTCAGGAAGGCCTCGGTGCGGTCGGCGGTCCATTTCACCGGCACGCCGGTGCGCTTGGAGGCCCAGAGGCAGACGATCTCTTCCGGATAGATGTAGATCTTCGAGCCGAAGCCGCCGCCGACATCCGGCGCGATGACGCGCAGCTTGTGCTCGGGCGCGACATTGTAGAAGGCGCTCATCACCAGACGGGCGACATGCGGGTTCTGCGAGGTCGTCCAGACCGTGTAATGGTCCTCGGCCGGGTCGTATTGCCCGAGCGCCGCGCGCGGCTCCATGGCGTTCGGCACGAGGCGGTTGTTGACGATGTGGAGCTTCGTGACATGGGCGGCCCTGGCGAAGGCGGCGTCCACCTCCGGCTTGTTGCCGAGCTCCCAGTCGAAGACGAGATTGTTCTTCGCTTCCGGGTGGAGCTGCGGCGCCCCCTCGCCCAGCGCCGCGACGGCTTGCGTCACCGCCGGCAGTTCCTCATAGGCGACCTCCACGGCCTCGGCCGCGTCGCGGGCCTGTCCGCGCGTCTCGGCGACCACCACGGCCACCGCCTGCCCGACATGGCGCACCGTGCCGACGGCGAGCGCCGGCCAGGCGCCCATGTTCATCGGCGAGCCGTCCTTGGAGGTGACGGCCCAGCCGCAGATCAGATTGCCGATGCCGTCGGCCCGAAGCTCCTCGCCGGTCAGGACGGCGATGACGCCCGGCATGGCGAGCGCCGCCGACTTGTCGATCGACGAGAAGCTGGCATGCGCATGGGGGCTGCGCACGAAGGCGGCATATTTCATGCCGGGCACCACCATGTCGTCGACATAGCGGCCCCGTCCGGTGATGAAGCGCCGGTCCTCCTTGCGCAGGACGCTCGCGCCGATTCCCTCGATACCCATCCGCAAAACCTCCCAGTTCCGTTCGGACATGCCGGCCGCCGCCTCCCATGGCGCGGGTCCGGCTCCCTGATCGCGACGCGGCTCCGCCTATTCGGCGGCGACGAGTTCCTGTTCGCTCGGCGCGGCGCCGGCCGACATGGCGCCGGCCGCCGCGAGGATCGCCTTGACGATGTTGTGATAGCCGGTGCAGCGGCAGATATTGCCGTCCAGCTCCTCGCGCACCGTCTTCTCGTCCAGCTTGCCGTCATGGCGCCGGATCATGTCGACGGCGGTCATGATCATGCCGGGCGTGCAATAGCCGCATTGCAGCCCGTGATGCTCGCGGAAGGCCGCCTGGACCGGATGCAGCTCGGCGGCGCTCGGCGCGATGCCCTCGATCGTCACCACCTCGGCGCCCGACGCCTGCACCGCCAGCATGGTGCAGCTCTTCACCGCCTTGCCGTCCACATGCACGACGCAGGCCCCGCATTGCGAGGTGTCGCAGCCGACATGCGTGCCCGTGAGATGGAGCTGGTCGCGGATGAGATGCACCAGCAGCGTGCGGTCCTCGACGTCGGCGCGCAGGGCGCGGCCGTTCACCGTCATGGACACTTCGGTCATGATCGCCTCCCGATGATGATCTTTGCCGGTCGGCGCTCCCTCGTCGACCGTCGTCGCGCCCGGCCGTGCCGGCGCTTCGCCCGGAAGATTGCCCCGGCCTTTCCCCGCCAGCAAGCGGTTTTTAGAACGATTCCAGTCGCAATATCCATTTGGATATCGCGCCTTGCCCCCGCCACGACCTGTGACGGGCGGGGCACAGGGCGTCGCGGAATCGTCCGGCGATGACGCGAATGTCAGGCTGCGACAAGCTTGCCGTGTTGTTCCGGCAGGATTTTCGGGCATCTTTCCAGCCGACCCGCAGGCGCGGCGGCTGGAACAGTGGCCCCGCCCTCGCGAATCCGGCGTCCGAGGGATGGAACTGACGGCATGGCCGGAGTGAGCGTTTGACAGCGGCAGCCGATCGGGGGCGTTCCCGTCACCCGAAAACCGCGGGCCGCCGGATCGGCGCGCTCGGCCGGGCCGCCCTTCTGGCGGCGGCGCTTGCCGGCGCCGCGCCCTGGCCGGCAGAGGCTCTGGAGATCTTCGGCCTCAAGCTGTTCGAGGACCCGAAGGACCCGAACGTCGGCGTGATCGACCCGATCAACTATACGGTCACGCTGTCGGTGACGCCGGCGGACGAGAATCTTTCCAAGGCGCTGAACCAAGCCTCCTCGCTCGTCACCGACGAGAAGCAGCCGGTCTCCGGCTCGCTCGGCCTCCTGTCGAAGGCCAAGACCGACCGCAAGCGCCTCGTCGCGGCGCTCTACGAGAACGCGCGCTATGACGGGCTCGTCACCATCCTGATCGAGGGGCGCGACATCGCGACGCTGGCCCCGGACGCGAGCTTCGACACCTCGCGCCCCGTGCCGGTGCAGATCATCGTCGAGCCGGGCCAGCCCTTCACCATCGGCAATGTCGATATCCGGGCGAACGGCGTGCCGATCGACCCGAAGGCCTACGATCTGGCGCCCGGCTCCTCGGCCGCCTCGACCCGCATCCTCGACCAGGAGGCCAAGCTCCTGGAGGCGCTGCGCAACGAGGGGCGGCCCTTCGTCGCGATCACGACGCGCGACGTGGTGGCGGATTCCGCGACGCATCGCCTGGACTACCGGCTCGCCGTCTCGCCCGGCGAGACGGTGCCCTTCGGCGACATCTTCGTGGACGGCACCAAGGCCGTCGATCCCGGCTTCGTCGCCTATATGACCGGCATCGAGAAGGGCGCGATCTTCTCGCCCGCCGATCTCAAGAAGGCGCGCGAGCGGCTGGTGAAGCTCGACGTCTTCTCCTCCGTCAGCGTGAAGGAGGGCAAGGCGCAGCAGGAGGACGGCACGCTGCCGGTCGAGGTCGATCTCGCCGAGCGCAAGTTCAACTATTACGGCATCGGCGCCACCTATTCGAACACCGACGGCGCCGGCATTTCCGGCTATATCGGCAATCGCAACCTCTTCGGCCGGGCGGAAAGCCTGCGGCTCGACGCCTCCGTGTCGCGCATCGGCGCGAGCCTCTCGGACAGCGACACGGTGCGCAACACCGAGGATCTCGACTACAAGGCCTCGCTGGTCTTCAAGAAGCCGGGCGTCCTCGGGCCGGACTCGGTCTATGTCGGCTCGCTGGAGGCGGTGAGCGAGCATCCCCTCGCCTATGACCGCAATTCCTTCGCGGTGACGAGCGGCGTGCAATACGCGATCGACGAGCGCCAGACGCTGGAAGCGCGGCTGCGCGGCGAATACGAGACGATCACCGACTATCTGGGCGATGCCGAATATCTCATCGCCTCCGTGCCGATCACCTATACGTTCGACGGGCGCGACAACAAGCTGAACCCGACGAAGGGCCTCCTCGCCAAGCTCACCGCCGAGCCCTCCTACGAGATCCAGGGCGGCGTGCCCTTCATCAAGACCGAGGCGGAGGCCTCGACCTATCTGTCGCTGACCGAGAACAACCGCTTCATCCTCGCCGGCCGGCTCGGCATCGGCTCGATCCTCGGCGGCGACCTTCTCGACATCCCGAACGACCGGCGCTTCTATGCCGGCGGCGGCGGCTCGGTGCGCGGCTACCAGTTCCAGACGATCGGCCCGTTCTTTCCGAACGTCACGGGGCCGACCGGCGATCCCTCCTTCAACGACACGCCGAAGGGCGGCCTGTCGCTGTTCGAGGCCAATCTCGAATTCCGCATCGGCGTGACGGAGAACATCCAGATCGTGCCCTTCGTCGATGCCGGCACGGTCGGCACCGACATCGTGCCCGATTTCTCGAACTTCAAGATCGGCTACGGCATCGGCGCGCGCTATCTCACGAGCTTCGGCCCGATCCGGGTGGATGTCGGCTTCCCCGCCCAGCCGAGCGACCGCGACCAGAGCTTCCAGATCTATGCCGGCATCGGACAGGCTTTCTGACATGATGCGCGCCTTCCGCCCCGTCCTCGCCCTTCTCCTGTTCTGCCTCGCCTTTACCGGCCTCGGCATGGAGCGGGCGGGCGCGCAGGAATTCATCGCGCGGCAGATCGAGAATCTCGTCTCGACCGATTCGCTGAAGGTGAAGATCGACGGCCTGTCCGGCGCGCTGTCGGGCAACCTGCGCATCGCGAGCGTCACGGTCGCCGATCCGAAGGGCACCTTCCTCACCGCCCGCGACCTCGCCATGGACTGGTCGCCGCTGGCGATCGTGCGCTCCAACGTCTCCGTCCAGTCGCTGACGGCCGGGCAGATCGTGCTGGAGCGCCTGCCCGAACTGCCGCCCTCGCCGAAGGATCAGGCGCAATCCGGCGGCGGCCTGCCCAACATCACCGCCGACATCCAGCGCCTCGCCATCACCGAATTCGTGCTCGGCGAGGCGATCGCCGGCACGCGGGCGCGCCTGTCGATGAATGCCAAGCTCGTGCTCGCCGCCGATCCGACGCGGCTGGAGACGAATCTCGACATCGAGCGGCTCGACCAGCCGGGGCGCGTTTCGGCCAATATTCTCTTCGCCCCGGCGGACAATCGGCTGGACGTGAAGGTCGCGGCCAGCGAGCCGGCCGGCGGGCTCGTCGCGACGCTCCTGAAACTGCCCGGCGCGCCGCCGGTGCAGCTGACCATCGACGGCGCCGGGCCGCTCAGCGACTTCATGGCCAATGGCGCGCTCGATGTCGGCGGCGAGAATGCCGCGATGCTGACGGCGCGAGTCGGCGACACGCCCGAGGGCCGGCGCGTCTCGGCCTCCTTGCGCGTCGCCGCCGAGCGCTTCGCGCCGGAGATCGCCCGGCCCTATCTGCGCGGCGGGGCGCAGCTCGACGCCAACGTGCTCGTCCGGCCGGACGGCGTTCTCGGCATCGACGAGGCGCAGCTCGCCAGCCAGGCGGTGCGGCTGCGGGCCACCGGCACGCTCGACCGCGCCGGGCCGCAGACCGTGCTCGACCTCGCCCTCGACGCGCCGGATGGCGGCGCGGTGCCGCTACGCTTCGGCTCGGGCACCGGCCAGACGGTGATCGACGTCGCCCGCCTCCAGGGCAAGCTCGCCGGCGCGCTCGCCGCCGCCAATATCGACCTTTCGGCCAATCTGCCGCAGGCCGGCTACGGGTCTTATGCAGCGCGCGACCTGACGCTGGCACTGACGACACGCGGCTTCGACCTCTCGAATCTCGCCGGCCCCCTGCAGGTCGAAGCCCAGGCCGCCTCGGTGGCGATGCCGGAAGGCGTCGGCGCCCGCTTCACGCAGGGGCGCGTCGCGATCGCGGCGGACGGTGCGCTTGGGTCCAACAGCCTGAGCCTGACGAATGGGCGCATCACCACCGGCGCCGCGACGGCAGGGATCAAGGGCACGGCGGCACTCGACTTCTCGACCTTCGACCTGACGCTCACCAGCGACTTCCAGACGCTGGCGCTGTCCGCGGCCCTCGTGCCGCTCGCCGGCGAGCGCACCGCCCTGTCCGGCCGCGTCCTGCGCGACGCCAACGGCACGCTGGCCGCCCAGGATCTCAGCGTCAAAGGCAGCGGCCTGACGATCGCCGGCTCCGCGCGGCTCGGCGACGGCACGGTCGAGGCGGATGTGAAGGGCACGGTCGACGTGCCGCAATCGGACAAGGCCGCCGTCAGCGGCAAGGCCGATTTCGCGCTTCAGGCCAAGGGCCCGTCCGCCGCGCCGGATGTCGATCTGATGCTCGACAGCCAGGGCCTCAGGGTCAACGGCCGCGAGCTCGCCGATCTGCGCGCCTCGGCGCGCGGCACCTTCACCGGCGCCAATGCCGCCGGCAAGGTCGAAATCTCCGGCACGCTCGACGGCGCGCCGCTTTCCGGCGGCGCCCGTCTCGCCACTCTCCCCTCCGGCGAGCGCCGCATCTCGGATCTCGCCATCCGCCAGGGGCCGAACACCGTCATGGGCGATCTCACCATCACCACCGGCGCCGTGCCAACCGGCCGGCTCGACGTGGCGGTGGAGGATGTCGGGCCGCTCGCCGCCCTCGCGCTCCAGCAGGCGAGCGGCGATCTCAAGGGCCGGATCGACCTGAAGGTCGAGGGCGACGACCGGCCGGTGGCGGCGGTCGATCTCACCTCCACGCGGCTTCTCGCCGCCGGCAACACGCTGACCGGCGCCAGCCTGAAGCTTGCCATCGCCGACTATCTCGGCAAGCCCCTGCCGCGCGGCACGGTCCGCGCCGACGGTCTCCAGGCGGGCGGCATCGCCGTGGAGGGCCTCGTCATCGATCTGTCGGATGCCGGACAGGGCACGCGCTTCGACCTGAAGGCGCGGGCCAATGGCGCGCCGATCGAAGCGGGCGGCGTCGCGGCGATCGCCCCGACCGAGACCTCGGTCGCGCTCGACCGACTGAGTGCCGACATCCGCGACGCGGCGGTGGCGCTGAAGAGCCCCGCGCGCGTGACGATCGCCAATGGCGTGACGACGATCGCGCCGCTCGAGCTTGGCATCGGCGCCGGCTCCTTGCGCGCCGGCGGCACGGCCGGCGCGACGCTGGCCCTGAACCTCGTCCTCGACCGGGTGCCGCTCGCCGTCGCCAATCCCTTCGTCACCGGTCTCGACGCCTCCGGCACTCTGACCGGCGAAGCGGATCTTTCCGGCAGCGCCGCCGCGCCGCAGGGGCGGTTCCGCATCTCGGGCGACGCGATCGAGACCCGCCAGACCCGTGCCGGCCGGCTGCCGGCCGCCCGCCTGGAAGGCGCCGGCAGCTACGAAGGCGGCATCCTGACGCTCGCCACCGCCCGCGCCGAACTCGGCAGCGGCTCGCTCGCCGCCGAGGGCCGCGTCGGTGCCGATCTCCTCGATCTGCGCGCCACGCTCGACAAGCTCCCCGTCGCGCTCGCCAACGGCTTCGTTTCCGGCCTCGACGCGACGGGCACGATCTCCGGCCGGGCGAGCGCCACCGGAACGCCGGCCCGGCCGGAAGCGCGCTTCGACATTGCCGGCACCGGCATCACGGCGCGCGAGGTGGCGGATGCCGGCGTGCCGCCGATCGAGCTCGCGCTCGCCGGCTCCTATGCCGGCTCGACGCTCCGTCTCGACCAAGGCCGGGCGACGATCGGCAATGCCTTCGTCGAGGCGACGGGCACGGCGGGCGAGACGCTGGACCTAGAGGCGCGGTTGCAGGACGTGCCGGTGGCGCTGGCCAACGGCTTCGTCTCCGGGTTGAAGGCCGCCGGCTCGCTGTCCGGCACGGCGCGCGTCACCGGCCCGGCGGCGCAGCCGAATGCCGTCTTCGATCTTTCCGGCTCGGGCATCACGGCCGAGGCGGTGCGCCAATCCGGCATTGCGCCGGGGCAGCTTCGCCTTGCCGGCCGGTTCGCCGAAGGCACGGCCGATCTCGAAACGGCGGTGCTCGATTTCGGCGAGGCGTCCCTGCGGGCCAGCGGCAAGGTCGGGCGCGTCCTCGATCTCGATGTCCAGCTCGGCCGCTTCCCGGTCGGCCTCGCCAATGCCTTCGTGCCGGGGCTCGAGGCGCGGGGCACCCTGTCGGGCGAGGCCATGGCGAAGGGGACGCTCCAGGACCCGAACGCGACCTTCAACCTGACGGGCCGCGACATCACGGCCGAGCGCATCCGCGCCTCCGGCATCGCGCCGCTGACGCTCGACATCGCCGGCCGCGTCGCCAATAAGACGGCCACGATCGAGCGCGGCCGCCTCGCCACCGGCGACGCCTTTCTCGACCTCACCGGCACGGCCGGCGAGGTAGTCGATCTGAAACTCGACATCCAGCGCCTGCCGGTCGGACTCGCCAATGCCTTCGTGCCGAATCTCAACGCCGCCGGCACCCTGTCGGGCACGGCGCGGGCGACGGGCTCCCTGGCCGATCCGCAGGCGAATTTCGAACTGTCCGGCGCGGGCCTGACGACGCGCCAGCTGAAGGCGGCTTCGCTGAAGCCGGCGACGCTCGATGTCGCGGGCCGCTATGCGCAGGGCAGCGCCGAGATCGCCAGCGGTCAGGTCGCGATCGGCGGCGGCACGCTCGGCCTCAGCGGCACGGTCGGCCGCCGGCTCGATCTCGACCTCGCGCTCGACGATCTGCCGGTCGCCCTCGCCAACGGCTTCGTCGAAGGGCTCGGCGCCAGCGGGCGGCTGTCCGGCAGCGCCAAGGCGAGCGGCAGCCTCGCCGCGCCGGAGGCGACCTTCGAGATCGAAGGGCGCTCCATCACCACCGAGAAGGCAAAGGCGGCGAAGCTGCCGCTTCTCAGCCTGGATCTCTCGGGACGCTATGCGGACGGCACGGCCGAGATCGGCACGGCGCGGATCGCGGCCGGCCAAGGCACGATCGAGGCCAAGGGCTCGGTCGGACAACGTCTTTCGATCGACGCGACGCTCGCCCGCGTGCCCGTGGCGCTCGCCAATGCCTTCGTCGCCGATCTCGGGGTGGAAGGCACCCTGTCGGGCACGGCGCGGGCCGAGGGCTCGCTGAGCGCCCCTTCGGCCCGCTTCGACCTTCGCGCCGAGACCGTCTCCACCCGCCAGACGCGGGCGGCCAGGACGCCGGCCCTGAACGCCGTCGCCGCCGGCCGCTTCGAGAACGGCAATGTCGAGATCGAGACCGGCCGCGTCACCGTGGGCGGCGGCGTGGTGGAGCTCACCGGCCGGGCGGGCCGCGAGCTCGATCTCGATGTGGCGATCCGCAACCTGCCGGCCTCGCTGGCGAGCGCGGCGGCCTCCGGCATCGATCCGACCGGCACGATCAACGGCAGCGCGCGAGCGACCGGCCCCGCCGCCGATCCGCAGGCGCGCTTCGATCTGAATGTCGCCGGCCTCACCCTGGCCCAGACGCGGGATGCCGGCATCGGCCCGCTCGCCATCCGGGCGAATGGCGAATTCGCCAACAAGGTGCTGCGGCTGGACACGGTCCTCTCCGGCGGCGGCGGCCTCGACTTCCGCGCGAACGGCACGGTCGGCCTTGCCGGCACGCCGGATTTCGACCTGCGCGCCAATGGCACGGCCCCCCTCGCCCTCGCCAACCGGATTCTCGCGGAAGGCGGGCGTTCGGCGCAAGGGACGGTGCGGGTCGATGTGGCGGTGACGGGCACGGCCGCCGCGCCCAATGTCAACGGCACGATCTCGACCGCCGGGGCGAGCTTCACCGATACCGGCGCCAATGTCTCGGTCCGCAATATCGCGACCACGATCACGTTGTCCGGCCAGACCGCGACGATTTCGAGCTTCCGCGCCAATCTCGCGGCCGGCGGCACGATCACGGCCGGCGGCACGCTCGGCCTTTCGAACGGCTTCCCGGCCGATCTCTCGATCCGCGTCGCGGACGGACGCTATGCCGATGGCGAGCTCGTCGCGGCCCGGCTCGACGCGGCGCTGACGATCACCGGCCAGCTGACCGGCACGCCGCGCCTCGCCGGCTCGATCGACGTCAAGCGCATGGACATCCTCGTGCCCTCGCGCTTCCCGACCTCGCTCGCCCGGATCGACGTCACGCGCCGCAACGCGCCGCCGCGCGTCGCCAAGCAGCAGCGCGAATTGTTCCCGCCGCGGAAGGCCGGCGGCGGTGGCGGCGGCATCGATCTCGACATCGCCTTCAACGCGCCGAGCGAGATCTTCGTGCGCGGGCGCGGCCTCGACGTGCAGATGGGCGGCTCCTTACGCATCCAGGGCTCGGCCGCCGCGCCCTCGATCACCGGCGGCTTCGACCTGACGCGCGGCCGGCTGGTGATCCTCAACAAGCGGCTCGACTTCCAGAGCGGCCGGCTCGGCTTCACAGGCGGCCTGATCCCGCTGCTCGACTTCGTCGCGACCTCCGATTCCGGCGATGTCACGGTGAATGTCACGGTGACGGGACCGGCCAACGATCCGAGCTTCAGCTTCTCCTCCTCGCCCGCCTTGCCGCAGGACGAGGTGCTGGCGCGGCTGATCTTCAATCAGGGCACGACCAATCTCTCGCCGCTCCAGATCGCGCAGCTCGCGGAAGCGGCGGCCCAGCTCGCCGGGGTCGGCGGCTCGACCGGCCTTCTCGAAAACCTCCGCTCGCAGATCGGCGTTGACGATCTCGACCTGCGCACCACGGCGGACGGCCAGACGGCGGTCGGCGTCGGCAAATATCTGAACGACCGGACCTATCTCGGCGTCGACTCGACGGGGCGCGCCTCGATCAACATCGATATCGGCAAGGGACTGAAGGCGAGCGGCGCCGTCACCGCCAAGGGCGGCGGCGAGGTCGGCATCTTCTACGAGCACGAATATTGAGACGGCGCGGCCGGTTTCAGCGGCCGCGCGTATAGACCTCCACCACGCCGGTCGGGCCGACGCGCAGCGCGGTGACCATGCGCAGATCGACGCCGTTGCGGACGAGCGCCTCGGCGAGGCCCGGATTGGCGGCGAGCGTGCGCTCGACCTCGCCGCGATTGGCGTTCCGTCCGACGGCGAGGTTGCGGACCGGCCGGCCCGTCAGCACCTCGTTCGGCCGCTGGATGCTGATCGTGTAGCGCGCCGCCGGATCGCCCCGATCGGCGGCCGGCGCGAGACAGCCACCGAGAGCGAGGAGCGCGGCGAAGGCGGCGAAACGGGAGGAAAAGACGGCGCGGCTCATTTCAGGAAGACGTCCGCCACGCCGGACGGGCGCACGCGGATGGCGGCGACGCGGCTGAGATCGACGCGGTTGCGGGCCAGCGCCTCGCCGAGGCCGGGATTGGCGGCGACGGTGCGCTCCACCGTGCCCGGCAAGGTGTTGCGGTTGACGCTGCGCGTCATTTCGTCGTTGCCGATCGCCACCTCGGCCGGCGTCACCACATTGATCACATAGCGGCTGGAAGGGTCGCCCGGCCCGGCCGAGACGCAGCCGGCGCTCCCGAGCATGGCGGCGAGAAGAAGGGCGGCGATCGGAGTCTTGCGCATGGAACAGCCTCGGCGGCCGGTGGACTGGAGCGAGAAACGCGGCCGGCTCGGCTGTCGAATGAGCGGGAAGGGCCGCCGTTCCCTGCCTTCCGGGTGAAATCTGCCGTCTCGCCCGCCGATCGGGAGGTGCAGGAAAATCGCCTTGTGCCTATCGACCGGGGACGAGGGGGTGATAAGTCTCGGCCGGAAACGAATCCGGTCGGATCGAGGGGGGTCTCATGCCCGAGACAGGTTTGAACGACGGTTTTGCGGCGATGCGCCAGCGCGGGGCGGCGGCGAAGGCGGAAGGCATCCGCGAACGTTTCGCCAAGGAGCCGCAGCGCTTCGAGACGATGCATGTGCGGCTCGGCGACATGCTGCTCGACATTTCCAAATGTGCCCTCGGCCGCGACGATCTCGACGCCCTCGTCGAACTCGCCCGCAAGGCCGGCGTCGAGGAGAAACGCGACGCGATGTTCGCCGGCGCGCCGATCAACGCCACCGAGGGCCGCGCGGTGCTGCATGTCGCGCTGCGCGCCCTGCCGGAGGACGGTTTCGCGACCGGCGGCAAGCCGGTCGGCGCCGAGGTCGAGGACGTCCTCGCCCGCATGAGCGCCTTCGCCTCGGCCATCCGCTCCGGCGAGATCCGGGGCTCGACCGGCAAGGTGATCACCGACGTCGTCAATATCGGCATCGGCGGTTCCGATCTCGGCCCGGTGATGACGGTGCTGGCGCTCGCCCCCTATCACGACGGGCCGCGCGCGCATTTCGTCTCCAATGTCGACGGCGCCCATATCCACGACACGCTGAAGCTGCTCGATCCCGAGACCAGCCTCTTCATCGTCGCCTCGAAGACCTTCACCACCATCGAGACGATGACGAATGCCGCGACGGCGCGGCGCTTCATCGCCGAGCGGCTCGGCGAGGCGGCGGTGAACGCCCATTTCGCCGCCGTCTCCACCGCGCTCGACAAGGTGGCGGCCTTCGGCATCGACGAGGCGCGGGTCTTCGGCTTCTGGGACTGGGTCGGCGGGCGCTATTCGGTCTGGTCGGCGATCGGCCTGCCGGTGATGCTGGCGATCGGGCCGGCGCGCTTCCGCGAGTTCCTGGCCGGCGCGCGCGAGATGGACCGGCATTTCCGCCACGCGCCGCTCGCCGAGAACCTGCCGGTCATCCTCGGCCTCGTCGGCTGGTGGCACCGCGTCGCGCAGGGCTATCCGGCCCGCGCCATCCTGCCCTACGACCAGCGGCTCCTGCGCCTGCCGGCCTATCTCCAGCAGCTCGACATGGAATCGAACGGCAAGCATGTCGGCCTCGACGGCGAGCCGACCCGCACCGTCACCGGCCCCCTCGTCTGGGGCGAGCCCGGCACCAACGGCCAGCACGCCTTCTACCAGCTGCTGCATCAGGGCACGGACGTCATCCCCTGCGAGTTCATGGTCGGCGCCAACAGCCACGAGCCGGCGCTGAAGCACCACCAGGACCTTCTCCTCGCCAATTGCCTGGCGCAGGCCGAGGCGCTGATGCGCGGCCGCACGCTGGAGGAGGCGCGCAAGCAGATCCTCGACAAGGGGGCGGACGCCGCCGAGGCGGAACGGATCGCGCCGCACCGCGAATTCGCCGGTAACCGGCCGTCCATAATGATCCTGTACAAGCTTCTCGATCCGGCGACGTTCGGGCGCCTCGTGGCGCTCTACGAGCATCGGGTCTTCGTCGAGGGCGCGCTGTTCGGCATCAACTCCTACGACCAGTGGGGCGTCGAACTGGGCAAGGAATTGGCGACAAGCCTGCTGTCGGTCGTCACCGGCGAGACGGGCACGCAAGGACATGATGGATCAACGGCTGGCCTCGTGGAGGTCATCCGACACATGAGGACCTGAAGCCATGAGCTCCGCCGTCGAGAAGTCCAGCCGCAGCGAGGCAAGTTTCGAGGGGGTCGACGACGTCGCCATGGCGGCGCCGAAACCGGCCCCGAGGCGCAACGACAGCGCCGCCCTCGCCAAGGAGATCGCCGAGAAGCTGACCTATGCGATCGGCAAGGACCCCGCGACGGCGCGGCGGCACGACTGGCTGGAGGCGACGACCCTCGCGGTGCGCGACCGCATCGTCGATCATTGGCTCGCCTCCAATGCCCGCAACAATGCGAGCGGCGCCAAGCGCGTCTGCTATCTCTCGATGGAATTCCTGATCGGCCGCCTGCTCCGCGACGCGATCAACAATCTCGGCCTGTCGGAGGCCATCCGCGACGCGCTTTCCGCCTATGACGTCGAGATCGACCTCATCGAGCTCCTGGAGCCGGACGCGGCGCTCGGCAATGGCGGTCTCGGCCGCCTCGCCGCCTGCTTCATGGAATCCATGGCCTCCACCGGCGTGCCGGGCTTCGGCTACGGCATCCGCTATGTCCACGGCTTCTTCCGCCAGGAAGTGGTCGACGGCCAGCAGGTCGAGCTGCCGGAAACCTGGCTCGAACACGGCAACCCCTGGGAATTCGAGCGGCGCGAGCGCGCCTTCGAGATCGGCTTCGGCGGCAAGGTCACGATGATCGAGGAAGCCGGCAAGCCGCCGCGCCAGGTCTGGCGCCCGGCCGAGCGCATCCTCGCCGTCGCCTATGACACGCCGATCGTCGGCTGGCGCGGCGCGCGCGTCAACACGCTGCGCCTCTGGAGCGCGCGGGCGCTCGATCCGATCCTGCTCGACGCCTTCAATTCGGGCGACCATATCGGCGCCCTCCTGGAAGCCAACCGGGCGCAGTCGATCACGCAGGTCCTCTATCCCGCCGATTCCCATCTCGCCGGCCAGGAACTGCGCCTGCGCCAGGAATTCTTCTTCTCCTCGGCCTCGCTCCAGGACATCATCCGCCATCATCTGAAGCGGCACGGCGATCTCACCACCCTGCCCGACAAGGTGGCGATCCAGCTGAACGACACCCATCCGGCCGTGTCCGTCGCCGAGATGATGCGCCTCCTGATCGACGTCCACGCCATGGGCTGGGATCAGGCCTGGGACATCACCAAGAAGGTCTTCTCCTACACCAACCACACGCTGCTGCCGGAAGCGCTGGAGACTTGGCCGGTCAATCTCTTCGAGCGTCTCCTGCCGCGCCAGATGCAGATCATCTACGCGATCAACGCGCAGATCATCCGCGAGGCGACGCAGAGCGGGCTCGACGGCGGCAAGATCGCGGCGATCTCGCTGATCGACGAGGGCTCGGGCCGTCGCGTGCGCATGGGCCAGCTCGCCTTCGTCGGCAGCCATGCGATCAACGGCGTCTCGGCGCTGCACACCGAGCTCATGAAGAAGACGGTGTTCCACAACCTGCACGAGCTCTATCCGGAGCGCATCCAGAACAAGACGAACGGCGTGACGCCGCGCCGCTGGATCATGGAGTGCAACCCGGATCTCACCGCCCTCGTCACCGAGGCGATCGGCCCCGGCTTCAAGGACGACATCACCAAGATCAAGGGCCTCGACGCCCTCGCCACGGATGCCGGCTTCCGCGACAAGTTCATGGCGGTGAAGCTGCGGAACAAGCAGCGCCTCGCCAAGACGATCGAGGAACGGCTGGCGATCTCGGTCGATCCCCATGCGATGTTCGACGTGCAGGTGAAGCGCATCCACGAATACAAGCGCCAGTTCCTGAACATCATCGAGGCGGTCGCGCTCTACGACCAGATCCGCTCGCATCCCGAGATCGCCTGGCAGCCGCGCGTCAAGATCTTCGCCGGCAAGGCGGCGCCCTCCTATGCCAATGCCAAGCAGATCATCCACCTCGCCAATGACGTGGCGCGGGTGATCAATGCCGATCCCTCGGTGCAGAACCTCCTGAAGGTGGTCTTCCTGCCGAACTACAATGTCAGCCTCGCCGAGCAGATCATGCCGGCGGCGGACCTGTCGGAGCAGATCTCCACCGCCGGCCTCGAAGCCTCGGGCACCGGCAACATGAAGTTCGCGATGAACGGCGCGCTGACCATCGGCACGCTGGATGGCGCCAATGTCGAGATGCTGGAGCATATCGGCGAGGACAACATCTTCATCTTCGGGCTCACCGCCGAGCAGGTGGCGGCGCGCCGGGCCAACGGCCAGGGCGGACGCGAGATCATCGAGAACTCGCCGATCCTGAAGGGCGCGCTCGACTCGATCAGCCATGGCGTCTTCTCCGAGCCGGGCCGCTACTCCAACCTGATCGACAATCTCTACGGCAACGACTGGTGGATGATCGCGGCCGATTTCGAGGCCTATTGGCAGACCCAGCGCCGGCTCGACACCGTCTGGCAGGACCCGACCGCCTGGGGCACCAAGGCGGTGCACAACACCGCCCGGATGGCCTGGTTCTCCTCCGACCGCTCGATCCGCGAATATGCCAAGGACATCTGGAGCGCGCCGACCGGCGCGTGACCGGCGCGGCCCCGTCGCGCCGCCCTCGGCGGCGATGGCGGGGCCTGCCTCGAAATGCTGCGGAAAGGCCGCTGTGCCGCGCTTCCCGAAACGGCAGAAGCTGCTACAACCATAGGCAAAAGCCGCGTTCCTGCCTTGGCGCGGCGAACAAGAGCCGCGTCGAGTCTCGGGAGGAACAGGATGACGGACCGCAAGCGCCACGCGCCGATCGCGCGTGATACCATGGCCTATGTCCTTGCCGGCGGTCGCGGCAGCCGCCTGATGGAGATGACCGACACGCGCGCCAAGCCGGCGGTCTATTTCGGCGGCAAGACCCGCATCATCGACTTCGCGCTGTCCAATGCCTTAAATTCGGGCATCCGCCGCATCGGCGTCGCGACGCAGTACAAGGCCCATTCGCTGATCCGCCATCTCCAGCGCGGCTGGAACTTCCTGCGGCCCGAGCGCAACGAAAGCTTCGACGTCCTGCCCGCCTCGCAGCGCGTGTCGGAAGACCAGTGGTATGCCGGCACGGCCGACGCGGTCTACCAGAACGCCGACATCATCGAGGACTACGCCCCCAAATACATGATCATCCTGGCAGGCGATCACATCTACAAGATGGACTACGAGATCATGCTCCAGAATCACGTCGATTCGGGAGCGGACGTGACGGTCGGCTGTCTCGAAGTGCCGCGCATGGAGGCAACCGGCTTCGGCGTGATGCATGTCGACGAGACCGGCCTCATCACCGATTTCATCGAGAAGCCGAAGGACCCGCCGCCGATGCCGGGCCGCCCGGACTACGCGCTGGCCTCGATGGGCATCTACGTCTTCGAGACCAAGTTCCTGATGGACCAGCTGCGGCGCGACGCGGCCGACCCGAATTCCAGCCGCGACTTCGGCAAGGACATCATTCCCCATATCGTCAAGCACGGGCGGGCGCAGGCCCATTCCTTCAACCGCTCCTGCGTCCGCTCGGCCCAGGAGACCGACGCCTATTGGCGCGACGTCGGCACGGTGGACGCCTATTGGCAGGCCAATATCGACCTCACCGACGTGGTGCCGCCGCTCGACATCTACGACCGCGACTGGCCGATCTGGACCTATTCGGAGATCACCCCGCCGGCGAAGTTCGTCCATGACGACGACGGCCGGCGCGGCATGGCGATCTCCTCGCTGGTCTCGGGCGACTGCATCATCTCGGGCGGGGCGCTGCGCCGCTCGCTGCTCTTCACCGGCGTCAGGATGCATTCCTATTCGCAGCTGAACCATGCCGTAGTTCTGCCGCATACGCATATCGGGCGCGGCGCGCGGTTGTCCGGCGTCGTCGTCGACCGCGGCGTGCAGATCCCGGACGGGCTGGTGATCGGCGAGGACCCGGACCTCGACGCGCAGCGCTTCCGCCGCACCAGCAACGGCATCTGCCTCGTCACCCAGCCGATGATCGACCGGTTGAGCTATCGATGAACCCCACCGTCCTCGCGGTCGCCTCCGAGATCTATCCCCTCGTCAAGACGGGCGGCCTCGCGGACGTCGCGGGTGCCCTGCCGCTCGCCCTCACCGAACTCGGGCTCGAGGTGAAGAGCCTGATGCCGGCCTATCGGCCGGTGCTGGCGAAGCTCGGCGACGCGCCCGTCGCGGAGGTGCTGGCGATCCCCGATCTCTTCGGCGGACCGGCGCGGCTCCTCGCGACGCGGCAGGCCGGGCTCGACCTCCTTCTTCTCGACGCGCCGCATCTCTTCGACCGGCCGGGCGGCCCCTACATCACGGAGACCGGCCAGGACCACCCGGACAACTGGGCGCGCTTCGCCGCGCTCGGGAAGGCGGCGGCGCTCGTCGCCGGCGGCGCCGTCGAGGGCTTCCAGCCGAACATCCTCCACGCGCATGACTGGCAGGCGGGCCTCGCCCCCGTCTATCTCGCCTTTTCCGGCGCGCGGCGGGTCAAGAGCCTCCTCACCATCCACAATCTCGCCTTCCAGGGCGCCTTCGGGGCGGAGATCTTTCCCAAGCTCGGCCTGCCGCGCACCGCCTGGTCGCTGGAGGGCGTCGAATATTACGGCAGCGTCGGTTTCCTGAAGGGCGGCCTCCATGCCGCCGACGTCGTCACGACGGTGAGCCCCACCTATGCCGAGGAGATCCTGACCAAGGAAGGCGGCATGGGCCTCGACGGGCTCCTGCACGGGCGCGGCGACCGGCTGGTCGGCATCGTCAACGGCATCGACACCGAGGCCTGGAACCCGGCGACGGACCCGGACCTGCCGGCCCGCTTCACCATCGACGCGCTGAACCAGCGCGGCCTCAACAAGCGGGCGCTGGAAGCCGAGTTCGGCCTCGCCTCGGATGACGGGCCGATCTTCTGCGTCGTCAGCCGCCTCACCTGGCAGAAGGGCATGGACGTCCTCGCCGAAGCGGTGGACGACATCGTGGCGAGCGGCGTGCGCCTCGCCATCTTCGGCTCAGGCGACCGCATGATCGAGGGCGCCTTTCTCGCCGCCCATGGCCGCCATCCGCAGCGGGTCGGCGTCAAGATCGGCTATGACGAGGCGCTGGCGCACCGCATCCAGGGCGGGGCGGACGCGATCCTCATCCCCTCGCGCTTCGAGCCCTGCGGCCTCACCCAGCTCTGCGGGCTGCGCTATGGCTGCGTGCCGGTGGTCAGCCGCGTCGGCGGCCTCGCCGACACGGTGATCAACGCCAATTACGCCGCCGTCATCTCCAATGTCGCGACGGGCGCGATCTTCGCGCCGGTCACGGCGAAGTCGCTGCACGACGCCGTCGTCCGCGTCGCCGAGCTCTATCGCCAGCCGGCGCTCTGGCAGGCGATGCAGAAGCGTGGCATGGCTACCGATGTGAGCTGGACGGCGAGCGCCTCGCGCTATGCCGATCTCTACCGGGATCTCCTCAAAGAAGAAGCCTCATGATCGAGACCGTCGCGACCACCCCTTACGACGATCAGAAGCCCGGCACGTCCGGTCTGCGCAAGAAGGTGCCGCATTTCCAGCAGCCCCACTATGCGCAGAACTTCATCCAGTCGCTGTTCGACGTGGTGGAACGGCCGGCGGACGCGGCGCTCGTCATCGGCGGCGACGGCCGCTTCTTCAACCGCGAGGTGATCGAGCTCGCGATCCGCATGGCGGCGGCGAACGGCTATGGCCGCGTGATCGTCGGCCAGGACGGCATCCTCTCCACCCCGGCCGCCTCGAACCTCATCCGCAAGCGGCAGGCCTCGGGCGGCATCGTGCTGTCGGCCAGCCACAATCCCGGCGGACCGGACGGCGATTTCGGCATCAAGTACAACATCTCGAACGGCGGCCCGGCGCCGGAGAAGATCACCGAGGCGACCTATCGGCGCACGAAGGAGATCACCGAGTACAAGATCGTCTGCGAGCCGGCGCCGGACCTTTCCAAGATCGGCGAGACGCGGCTCGGCGACATGGTGGTGGAGATCGTCGATCCCGTCGCCGACTATGCCGAGCTGATGCAGGCGCTGTTCGACTTCCCGGCGATCAAGGCGATGCTGGCCGGCGGCTTCCGCATGCGCTTCGACGCGATGCATGCCGTGACCGGCCCCTATGCCAAGGCGATCTTCGAGGGCCTGCTCGGCGCCCCCGCCGGCACGGTCGTCAACGGCACGCCGCTCCCCGATTTCGGCGGCGGCCATCCCGATCCGAACGCCGTCTATGCCAAGGACCTCATCGACCATCTGATGGCGCCGGACGGGCCGGATTTCGGCGCGGCCTCGGACGGCGACGGCGACCGCAACCTGATCGTCGGGCGCGGCATCGTCGTCAGCCCCTCCGATTCGCTCGCAGTCCTCGCGGCGAACGCCCATCTGGCGCCGGGCTATGCCAAGGGTATCGCCGGCATCGCGCGCTCCATGCCGACCAGCCAGGCGGCCGATCGCGTGGCGCAGAAGCGCGGCCTCGGCATCTACGAGACGCCGACCGGCTGGAAGTTCTTCGGCAATCTCCTGGACGCCGGCAAGGTGACGATCTGCGGCGAGGAAAGCGCCG
This sequence comes from Aureimonas endophytica, assembly GCF_014642635.1. GTDB lineage: Bacteria > Pseudomonadota > Alphaproteobacteria > Rhizobiales > Rhizobiaceae > Plantimonas > Plantimonas endophytica. The sequence continues at coordinate 604,453 of NZ_BMIQ01000002.1, read as the reverse complement.
GCACCGGCTCCGACCACGTGCGCGAGAAGGACGGCGTCTGGGCCGTGCTGCTCTGGCTGAACATCCTCGCCGCCACCGGCAAGAGCGTGAAGGACATCCTCGCCGAGCACTGGCGCGAATTCGGGCGCAACTACTACCAGCGCCACGACTACGAGGAGGTCGAGTCCAAGGGTGCCAACAGCCTGATGGATTCCCTGCGCGACCGTCTCGCCTCGATGAGCGGCCAGCGCTTCGGCACGCTCGTCGTCTCGGAAGCCGACGACTTCTCCTACAAGGACCCGGTGGACGGCTCGATCTCGACCGGCCAAGGCGTGCGCATCGTCTTCTCCGGCGGCTCGCGCATCGTCTTCCGCCTGTCCGGCACCGGCACGAAGGGCGCGACGCTGCGCGTCTATATCGAGCGCTTCGAGGGCCATGCGGATCTTCACGACCTTCCCCCGGCGGAGGCGCTGAAGGAGCTGATCGAGACGGCGGAAGCCGTCGGCGAGATCCGCAAATGGACCGGCCGCGAGGCGCCGGACGTCATCACCTGACGCCGGACGGGAGCGGCCCGCCATGGCGACGCTTCTGACGGCCGAGCGCGGCCTGCCCGCCGAGCTCGGCGCGACGGTGACGGAGGACGGCGTGCATTTCGCCGTCTATTCCGAGAATGCCGACGAGGTGCAGCTCTGCCTCTTCGACGAGTTCGGCACGCGCGAGACCGAGCGGCTGCGCTTGCCGGGCCGCGACGGCAATGTGCGCTTCGGCTTCGCGCCCGGCATGGCGGCGGGCGCGCGCTACGGCTTCCGGGCGCGCGGACCCTTTGATCCGGCGCGCGGGCATCGCTTCGACGCCTCGAAGCTCCTGGTCGATCCTTACGCGCGGCGTCTCGACCGCGCCTTCGTCTGGCGGCCGGAACTCGCCGCGCCGCCGTCGCGCGGCCTCGATAGCGGCCCCTTCGTGCCGCGCGCCCTGGCGCTCCCGCCGGAAACCGGCGCCCGCCCCCTCCCCTTCGCCCCGCCCGGCTTCACCTACGAGCTCCTGGTGCGCGGCTTCTCGCAGAGCCGGCCGGATCTTCCGGTGCGGCTGCGCGGCACGGTCGCCGCTCTCTGCGAGGCGCCGCTTCTCGACCATCTGACGCGGCTCGGCGTCGAGACGGTGGAGCTGATGCCGCTCGCCGCCTCGCTCGACGAGCGCCATCTCGCCGCGCTCGGCCTCACCAATGCCTGGGGCTACAATCCCATCGCCCTGATGGCGCCCGACCCGCGCCTCGCGCCGGGCGGCTTTCCCGAGATCCGCGCCGCCGTCGAGGCGCTGCACCATCGCGGCATCCGCGTCCTTCTCGACGTGGTGCTGAACCATTCCGGCGAAAGCGACGAGTTCGGCCCGACCATCGCCTTTCGCGGCCTCGACAACGCGCTCTACTATCGCCATGCGCGCGAGGATGCCGGCCGGCTCGTCAACGACACCGGCACCGGCAATACCTTCGCCGCCGACCGGGCGCCGGTGGTCCGCCTGTTCCGCGACACGCTGCGGCGCTGGGTGGAGGAGACCGGACTCGACGGTTTCCGCTACGATCTCGGCACGGTGCTCGGCCGCGAGGACACCGGCTTCAGCCGCAAGGCGCCCTTCTTCGCCATGGTGGCAGAGGATGCGGTGCTGAAGGACCGCATCCATGTGGCCGAGCCTTGGGATATCGGGCCGGGCGGCTATCAGGTCGGCAATTTCCCGCCGCCCTTCCTCGAATGGCAGGACCGCTTCCGCGACGACGTGCGCCGCTTCTGGCGCGGCGACGCCGGCATGGTCGGCGCGCTGGCGACGCGGCTCGCCGGCTCGGCCGATCTCTTCGCCACCGACGGGCGCCGCCCCTCGGCCGGCGTCAACTTCCTCGCCGCCCATGACGGCTTCACCCTCGCCGATCTCGTCGCCTATGCCGGCAAGCACAACGAGGCGAATGGCGAGAACAATCGCGACGGCCATAACGACAACCATTCCTGGAACAACGGCGCGGAGGGCGAGACCGGCGACCCGGCGATCCTGGAAGCGCGCGCTCGCGACGTCCGGGCGCTGCTCGCGACGCTCTTCGTCGCGCGCGGCAATCCGATGCTCACCGCCGGCGACGAACTCGGCCGCACGCAGCGCGGCAACAACAATGCCTATGCCCAGGACAACGAGATCACCTGGATCGACTGGCCGCGCGCTGACCGGGAGCTCGTCGCCTTCGTCGGCCGGCTCGCCGGGCTGCGCCGCACCCATCCGGCGCTGGCGCGCGACGCCTTCCTGACGGGCGAGCCCGTGACGGCGGGGGCCGCGCGCGACGCCGTCTGGCGGCGCGAGGACGGCGAGGAGATGGAGGTGCGGGACTGGCAGGAGGACGGGCGCCGCGTCCTCGCGCTCGATCTCACGGCGCCGGACGGCGATGGCCGCCTCGCCCGCGCGCTCGTCTATCTCAATGCGGGCCGTGAGGAGGTGCTGGCGCGGCTGCCCGAGACGAAGACCGGCTTCGTCCTCGAACTGCGCTCCGACCGCCCGGATGCCGAGCCGGTGCCCCTCGCCTCCGACCACCCACTCGTGGTGCCGGCGCGCGCGGTGCTGATCGTCGTGGAAACATGAACAAGCGTGATCAAGGCCGGCTTGCCTGAATCCAAGACCTCGGGCTATCGATGGATGATGATCCGTCCGAGAAATCGGTCGGCGCCTGTCATCCGAAAGAATGACCGTCGCCGGCTCCGATGCGCGTCTTTGAACGCGGCGAATGCCTGTGGATCGATCTGGCGGCGACTGGCGACATTCGGAGCCTGATGACGTCGGCGTGGTTGCTGTTCCACCCAATCCGTTTGGCCGAACGGCATCAGGAGTTTCTCATCCGACGCTGGGAGAAGAGTCATGGCCCGGTTTGAAGTGACGGACGAGGACTATGAGCGTGCGGTTCGGCGCGGCGAGGAGGAGCGTGCCTCCATGCCGCTGCCGCAGGCCGCGCGCTACGACGCGGCGTCGGGGCGGATCGTCATAGACTTCGCCAATGGATCGAGCTTCATGGTGCCGGCCCGTTCGCTGCAGGGCCTGGAAGACGCGAGCGATGCCGAACTCGCCGAGGTCGAGATCCAGGGCGAGACGGGTCTCCATTGGGAAACGCTCGACGCGGATTTCACCATCAAGGGCCTGATGGCGGGGATCTTCGGCACCGCCCGCTTCATGGAGGCGGCGCGGCGCGGCGGGCAGTCGCGCCCGCCCGCCAAGGTCGCGGCCTCGCGCGAGAACGGGCGCAAGGGCGGCCGGCCGCGCAAGGCGGGGTGACGCCATGCCCATTCGTCAGCTTCCCGACGATGTCATCGACCAGATCGCCGCCGGCGAGGTGGTGGAGCGGCCGGCGAGCGTCGTCAAGGAACTGGTCGAGAATGCGCTGGATGCCGGGGCGCGGCGCATCGCCATCGCGACCGCCGGCGGCGGCAAGACGCTGATCCGCATCAGCGACGACGGTTGCGGCATTCCGCCGGACGAGTTGCTGCTCGCCGTCCGCCGCCATTGCACCTCGAAGCTCGGCGGCGACATCTCCCTGGTGGAGACGCTCGGCTTTCGCGGCGAGGCCCTGCCCTCGATCGGCTCGGTGGCGCGCCTCACGCTGCGCTCCAGGGCGGAGGGCGCGGCGGAGGCGGCGGAGGTCTTCGTCGGCAACGGCCGTTGCGAGGGGCCGCGCCCGGCGCCCCTGTCGCGCGGCACGGTGGTCGAGGTGCGCGATCTCTTCCATTCGGTGCCGGCGCGGCTGAAATTCCTGAAGGGCGAGCGCGCCGAGGCGAGCGCCATCACCGAGGTCGTGCGCCGCATCGCCCTCGCCTTTCCGCCGGTGCGCTTCGAACTGTCCGGCAGCGACCGCAGCGAGACCGTGTTCGAGCCGGGCGACCTGCCGGCGCGCCTCGCCGCCGTGCTCGGCTCCGAATTCATGGCGAATGCGCTGGAGGTCGATGCCGAGCGGGAGGGCGTCGTCCTGCGCGGCTATGCCGGCATTCCGACCTATGCGCGCGGCAATGCGCTGCACCAATATGTCTTCGTCAACGGCCGGCCGGTGCGCGACAAGATGCTGCTCTCGGCGCTGCGCGGCGCCTATGCCGACGTGATGGCGCGCGACCGCCACCCCGTCGCCGCGCTGTTCCTGACGATCGATCCGGTGGAGGTGGACGTCAATGTCCATCCGGCCAAGGCCGATGTCCGCTTCCGCGATCCGGGCCTCGTGCGCGGTCTCGTGATCGGCGCGATCCGGCAGGCGCTCGGCGAATCCGGCCTGCGCGGCTCGACGCGCGGCGCGGCCGACATGCTGGGCGCCTTCCGCCAGGCCGCCGCCACGGCGCCACTCCAGCCGGCGCTCCGCCATTCGACGCTGCACGGGGCGCGCTCGCCCGCCTATCACCGCAGCGAGACGCCGCGAACGCCCTTCGAGGCGGCGCGCTCGCCCTTCCGCCCGCTGGAGCCGGAGGCGCAAGCCGCCGCCCCGGCCTATGGTTTCGCCGAAGAGGGTCCCGCGACCTGGGACGGCTTCGCCCCCGCCGCGCGCCAAGCCGCTTCCGCCCCCGAACCGGACGGGCCGGAGGCGGAAGCCTTTCCGCTCGGCGCGGCGCGGACCCAGGTGCACAAGGCCTTCATCATCGCCGAGACGCGCGACGGCATCGTCATCGTCGATCAGCACGCGGCCCATGAGCGGCTCGTCTACGAGCGCATGAAGACGGCGATCCACGGGGCGCCGCTCGCCGCACAGCTTCTCCTCATCCCGGACGTGATCGACCTGCCGGAGGAGGATGTCGACCGCCTCGCGGAGGCGGCGCCGAGCTTCGACCGGCTCGGCCTGAAGCTGGAGCGCTTCGGACGGGGCGCGGTCGCCGTGCGCGCGACGCCGGCGATTCTCGGCGACGTCGATACGCGCGCCATGCTGCGAGACCTCGCCGACGAATTGGCCGACGGCCAAAGCGGCGAAGGGCTCGGCCAGCGCGTCGATGCCATCGCCTCGCGCATGGCCTGCCACGGTTCGGTGCGCGCCGGGCGGCCGATGCGCGGCGAGGAGATGGATGCGCTGCTGCGCCAGATGGAGGCGACGCCCGGCGCCGGCCAGTGCAATCACGGGCGGCCGACCTTCGTCGAGATGAAGCTCGCCGATATCGAGCGCCTGTTCGGCCGTCGCTGACGGCCGGATAATCGCGCCCCGAAAGGCTGGCTTCGACGGCAAGCGCTTCCGCTTCGCGGGGCGATGCTCTATCTGAGAGCCATGAACCGAATGGACATGAGCGGCGAGGCGCGGCTTCGCTATATCGACGGCGATTTCGAAGTGCTGAAGCCGGGCGCCTTCGTGCGCTGCGCGGTGACGGGCGAGGCGATCCCCCTCGACATGCTGCGCTACTGGAGCGTCGCGCGGCAGGAGCCCTATGCGAGCGCGGCGGTCTCGCTCCAGCGCGAACTCGAGGCCAATCCCAGGCTCGCCGCCGTCGCCGGCCGCTGAAGGCCGCTGATCAGCGAAGGCGCCGGCGCTTGAAGGCGGCCAGCGTCTCGCGTACGAAACGTCGCCCGAGCCCCGCCGGCTCGAAGGCGAGAGCGACGCCGAGCACCTCGATCTCGGCCCGAAAGGCGCGCCCCTCGGCGCCGCGTGCCTCCAGGCGCACCGCATCCTTTTCGGTGGTGACGAGCCGCGCCCCGGCGCGGGCCGCTTCTTCGCGCAGATCCGCCATGTCCTCCAGCGTGAAGGGATGGTGGTCGGGAAAGTCGCGCCGCCCGGCGAGATCGAGGCCGAGTTCCCGGATCGTCCGATAGAACTTGCCGGGATCGGCGATGCCGGCAAAGGCGAAGAGCCGCCGGCCGCGCAGGTGCTCGACGGTCTCGGCCCGCAGCACCGCTTCATGAACCGGCTTGCCGCCCTTGGCGGTGCGGCGGATGGCGCCGTCGCCGGCCGACCCCTTGCCGATGACCAGGAGCGCGTCGGCATGGCGGATCTGGGGGCCGAGCGGCGCGCGGAGCGGACCCGCCGGCAGGACGCGGGCATTGCCGAGGCCGCGCCCGGCATCGATCACGATCAGCGCGAAATCGACGGCGAGCCGCGCGCTCTGAAAGCCGTCGTCCATGATCAGGAAATCGACCCCTTGCGCGGCGAGCAGCGCGGCGGCGCGCTTGCGGTCGACCGCGACGGCGGTCGGCGCGTGGCGCGCGAGCAGCATCGGCTCGTCGCCGACGAGGCCGGCATGATGGTGGTGGAGATCGACCAGCACCGCCTCGCGCGCCGTCCCGCCATGGCCGCGCGACACGAAGCCCGGCACCAGCCCTTCCGCGCGCGCCGCGCCGGCCAGGGCGATCGCCGTCGGCGTCTTGCCGCCGCCGCCGATGGTGAAATTGCCGACGCAGAGCACCGGCAGTCCGGTCTCGGCCCGCTCGCCGCGATCGAGGCGCCGCGCCGCGACCGTGCCATAGAGCGCGGCGGCGGGGCCGAGAAGCTTCGCCTGCCAGCCGGCCTCCCGCCACCAGAAACCGGGCGTCTCTCCCGCCATCATCCTCCGCCGCCGGCCCGCATCCGGCTGTCGTCGAGGCTGATCGAGAGCTTCAGCGGGCGCAGGAACGGCTCCAGCGCCTGAAGCGTGCGGTCGAGCGCGCCCTGCATCTCGGCCACCGTGTCGCCGGCCGCCGCCATCATCGCGCGGCGCCGGTCCGGGCGGTCGAGGAGTTCGGCGACGGCGTCGCGCAGGTTCTCGCCATCCTTGACGAGCCGCGCCCCGCCGCGCCGCAGGAGCTGCGAATAGATGTCGCGGAAGTTCTGCACATAGCGGCCGGAGAGGATCGCCGTGCCGAGCATCGCGCCTTCCAGCGGATTCTGCCCGCCATGGGCGGCGAGCGAGCGGCCGATGAAGGCGATCTCGGTGAGACGCAGATAAAGGCCCATCTCGCCCATCGTATCGCCGAGATAGATGTCGGTCGTCCTGTCCGGCATCTCGCCCCGGCTGCGCCTCGCGACGCTGAGGCCGCGCTGCGCGAATTCGGCGGCGAGCGCGTCGGCGCGCTCGACATGGCGCGGCACGACGATGGTGAGGAGTTCGGGCCGGGCGAGACGCAGCGCGCGGTGGACATCCGCCGCCGTCGCCTCCTCGCCCGGATGGGTCGAGACGGCGGCCCAGACGGGCCGGTCGCCGATCGCCCCGGACAGGATGCGCAGCACCTGCGGGTCGAAGGGGGGCGGGCCGGCCTCCGCCTTCAGATTGCCGGCCACCGTCACCGCCCGCGCGCCGAGGACGTGGAAGCGCTCGCCATCGACATCCGACTGGGCGACGACCTGGGCGAGGTTTTCGAGAAGCGATTCGGCGACCGAGGGCGCCGCCTTCCAGCGGCGGAAGGAGCGGTCCGACAGGCGGGCATTGACGAGGACCTGCGGAATGCGCCGCTTCGTCAGCTCCAGCATGGTCATCGGCCAGATCTCGCTTTCGGCGACGAGCGCCAGATCGGGGCGCCAGTGGTCGAGGAAGCGCGCGACCGAGGGCTTGAAGTCGAGCGGGACATATTGATGGATGACGCTGTCGCCGAGACGCTCGCGCACGATGCCGGCGGAGGTGACGGTGCCGGTCGTCATCACGACCCCGATCCGCTCGGCCACGATCTCGCGCACCAGCGGGATGACCGCATTGCTTTCGCCGACGCTCGCCGCATGGACCCAGACGACCGGCCCGTCCGGCCGCTCGACGCCGGCGAAGCCGTAGCGCTCGCGCCGGCGCGCCAGCTCCTCCTTGCCGCGCGTCGCCCGCCAAGTGACATAGGGGCCGAGCATCGGATAGGCGACGGCGCCGAAGAGGCGATAGGCGGTCAGCGCGGTGCGCGCCCAGCGCCCGCTCACGCCGCCATCTCCGCCGAGACGAGTTCGAGCGCCCGGCGATTGGCGCCCTCGATCGCCGCCGTCACCTCGCGGCGCTTCTCCTCCAGAAGCGCCGCATCGGCATCGGCGGGCACGAAGATCGGATCGCCGACGACGACGGCCATGCGGCCGAAGGGCAGCGGGATCGTCGTCTTGTCCCAGGACCGGCGCACCACATGGCGGCGGCTCGTCGTGGCGGCGCAGGGCATGATCGGCCGGCCGCTGATCTTGGCGAGCGTCACGATGCCGAGACCGGCCTGACGCGGCGTCGCCTTGGAGACGTCGGCGATCATGAAGACGCTCGCCCCTTCGGCCATGCGGCGGCGCAGGGCGATCAGCGCCCGCGCGCCGCCCTTTTCCAGGGTCTTGCCGGGGACCCGCCCGCCGGAGCCGCGCACCGTTTCCACTCCCAGACGCTCCACCACGCGCGCATTCACCTCGGCATCGGCATTCTTCGACAGAAGCGCGACGAAGCGCATGTCTTTCGGCCGAAAGAAGGGCGCGAGAAGATGCTGCCCGTGCCAGCAGCCGACGATCACGGGACCGTGCCGCCGCAGGGCCGCGTCGCTCTCAGTCCGCGGCGCCAGCCGGCTCTGCGTCGCGACGATGACGGTCAGCGCCTGTTCCACCAGGAAGGCGAGAAGCCGCATCGCCCGGTCGTGGCGAATCAGGCGGCGCAGCCGCAGCCGTAGGCGCTTGGTCAGGCTGCGCCTCTGCCGTGGCTTCGGTGCCTCCCGCTCGGCGTCCTCGTCGCTCATGAAATCCCGCGGTGCCGCTCCCGGCCGGCCGTCGGCCGTCAACCGCGTTCCGGGTCGAGCAGGCGGTGGATATGGACGATGAAATAGCGCATGGCGGCATTGTCCACGGTCTGCTGCGCCTTGCCGCGCCAAGCGGTGAGCGCGGTCGCGTAGTCGGGATAGATGCCGACGATGTCGACCGCCTTCAGATCGGCGAACTCGACCTTGTCGAGATTGGCGAGCTCGCCGCCGAAGACCAGATGCAGGAGCTGCTTGGGTTCCTGTTCCGCAACCATGTCCGTCGATCCCTCAGATGGATGTGGCGGCCCGGGCGATCGCCTGCAGCGTCGGCCAGGCGTGCCGCGCACCGGCGATGAGCAGGCCATGCCTCCTGCCTTCGAGCTTGTAAAGCCTTTCCTCGCCCTCGATGTCGCCGAGGCGCCCGCCGGCCTCGGCGAGGATCAGATCGGCGGCGGCGATGTCCCAGTCGCTGGCGCTCGGCCGGATCAGCGTGCCGTCGATCCGCGCCGCCGCGACCTGCGCGATGCGATAGGCGAGCGAGGGCGCGCTCGGCGTCGCGCGGAGATCGCGGCGCATGTCCGGTGTCAGCGCCTTGCGCATGCCGTCCGGCATGGCGACGGCGAAGGGTCGCTCGCCGGGGCTTTCGGAAAGATCGAGCGCCGCCCCGTTCAGGAAGGCGCCGCCGTCCCGCGTCGCGTGGAAGACTTCCGCCTTGGCCGGGGCATCGACCACCGCCGCCACCGGCCGGCCGCGCCGGATCACCGCCAGGGCGACGCACCAGGTCTCCTCGCCGCGCAGGAAGGCGCGCGTGCCGTCGATCGGATCGACCACGAAGAAGCAGTCCGGCTCCGGGCCGGTGATCGGCACCGCCTCGGTCTCCTCCGACAGCCAGCCATAGTCGGGCCGGGCGGCGAGCAGCGTCTGGCGCAGATAGGTGTCGACGGCGAAGTCGGCTTCCGAGACCGGGGAATGCCCCTCCTTCCACCAGACCTGCGGCGACTGGCGGAAGAAGCGCTGGGCGACCCGCCCCGCCTCCGCCGCCGCCGCGAGGAGGAGGTCGAGATCGGCGCCGGCCGCCGCGCTCACCGGCCCGCCACCGTCATCGCCTCGAAGCGCATCGTCGGCGCCGCCACCGTGAAGCGCAGGTCCGGATCGTCGGCGAGCACCATGGAGTGGAACATCTCGGCGAGATGCCCGGCAATGGTCATTTCGGAGATCGGGAAGGTGAGCTCGCCATTCTCGATCATGAAGCCGGAAAAGCCGCAGCTATAGTCGCCGGTCACGAGATTGGCGCCGTGGCCGATCGTGTCGGTGACATAGATGCCGTGGCCGGTGTCGCGCAGCAGCGCCTCCAGGGTCATCGGACCCGGCGTCACCTCGACATTGGTGGACGAGGGCGAAAGGCCGCCGGAGGAGCGGGAGGCGCGGCCGTTCGTCGGCAGGCCGAGCTCGCGCCCCGTCGCGCTGTCGAGCAGCCAGTTCCGCAACACGCCATCCTCGACCAGCACCAGATCCTCGCCGCGCACGCCCTCGCCGTCGAAGTCGCGCGAGCCGGGCCGCCGGGCGAGGAGCGGCCGGTCGATCACCGAAATGCCGCGCGGCAGGATGGCGGCGCCCATCCGGTCCTTCAGGAAGCTCGTGCCGCGGGCGATGGCCGCGCCGTTGATGGCGCTGAGGAGATTGCCGATCTTGCCGCGCGAGATGCGGCGGTCGAAGATGACGGGATAGCGGCCGGTCGCGATCATGCGCGGTTCGAGGCGCCGCACCGTGCGCTCGCCGGCGCTCCGCCCGATCGCCTCGCAGCTGTCGAGATCGGCGAGATGCAGGCGGGAATCGAAATCCGAATCGCGCTGCATCCGCACGCCCTCGCCCGCCACGGCCGACACCTGGCGGTAGAAGGAGGAGCGCGTCCGCGCGCCGGAAAAGCCGTCCGAGGTCGCGAGCACCAGTCCGGCATGGCCGTAGCCGGCGGAGGCGCCGTGCGAATTGGTGACGCCCGGCACGGCGCGCGCCGCATCCTCCAGCGCCAGCGCCTCCTCGCGAAGCACCTCGCCGGACGGCTCGGACGGGTCGAAGAGATCGAGCGCCTCCTGCGACCCGCGCGCCAGCAGCGCGGGGTCGGCAAGGCCGGCATAGGGGTCCTCCGGCGAGACCCTGGCCATGGCCAAAGCGCGTTCGACCAGGGGGCCGATCTCCACCCGCGCATCGGCCGAGACGGAGGCGCTGCGCCGCCCGACGAAGACGCGCAGCGACATGTCCTCGCTTTCCGACGCCTCCACCTCTTCCGGCTTGCCGAGCCGCACCGAGACCCCGCGCGAGCGCGAGCGCACGACGGCCGCGTCCGCCGCATCCGCGCCGGCCCGCCGCGCCGCCTCGACGAGGCGGGCCGCGCTGTCCAGAAGGCTTTGATTGGCGTCGATCATGGTTCCGTCCGGTTCGCTGCCCCGCCCCCATCTATGGTGCCCCAGGCCCGCCAGCAAGCAAAGGAAAAGGCCGCGCTGGCGAGCGCGGCCTCGTGATCGCCGGGAACGGCGTCAGTGCTTGGCGGAAAGCTCGGAATGCTTCTTCAGGACCCGCGCGCCGTCCTCCTGCTTGATCATATAGGCGGGATGGTCGGCATCCGCCTTGCGCGAGATCTCCTTGCCCTCGATCGTGCGGGTGACGTCGGAGGTGAAGCTCTGCGTCACCTTGCCGGACGCCTTGCTCTTCCCCCATTTCCATTCGACTTCCTGGCCGCGCTTGAACTTGTCCATCGCCGGCGCTCCTGTTCCTGGCCGTTGCTTCTGGCAGGGGAAGCGCGGCGGGGCGGCGGCGTTCCGTTCCGGGGCGCGGCGACCGTGGCGCGTTTCGCCGCAGGCGCCACGGGAACCCGGACAGCCGGCGCCCGTTCGTATGGTCCATTGCCGTGCCCCGAGTTCGATGGACAAACGCCTCGCCTTTCACGCCGAACGCTTCGGTCTCCTTCTCGTCGATCCGGAGGAGTTCCTGATCGAGCGCCGGAAACACGGACGCGGCCATTCGATCTGCTTTACCGAGGACGAACGCCCGATCGACAAGGAACTGAAGGCGCGGATCCAGGCCCTCGCCATTCCGCCGGCTTGGCGCGACGTGCGGATCTGCCTGGAGGAGAACGGCCATATCCAGGCGATCGGCCGGGACGAGAAGGACCGCATCCAGTATCGCTATCACGAACATTGGGTGAATGTGCGCAATGCCGTGAAGACGGAGCGCCTCCTGCGCTTCGGCAAGGCGCTGCCGAAGCTGCGCAAGCGCATCGCGCGCGACATGCGGCGCAAGACCGTCGACCGGCGGGGCGCCTGCGCCACCGCCGCCCGGCTGGTCGATCTGGCCGCGATGCGGCCGGGCCACGAGAAATATGCCGAGGATGGCGGGCGCGGCGTCGCCTCCCTCACCCGGCGCGACCTGAAGCTCGGCAAGGCCGGCGGGACCCTGCGCTTCCTCGGCAAGTCCTCGAAGGTCAACGAGATCGAGGTCGGCGACAAGCCGCTTCTCTCCTCGCTCGGTCGCTTCCGCGAGCAGCGGGCGAAGCGCCTCTTCGCCTTCAAGGACGGCAAGCGCAAGCGCCACCTGACGGCCCCGGTCCTCAACGAATACCTGCGCGACGCCGCCGCCTCGAAGATCTCGGCCAAGGATTTCCGCACCTTCCACGGCTCGGCCGAGGCGCTGCGCTTTCTTCTCGCCGAGGAGACGGCGCTCGGCGCCGATACCGAGGCCAAGCGCAAGCGGGCGGTGGGCAAGGCGATGCGGGCCGTCAGCGAGCGGCTGCGCAACACGCCGGCCGTGGCGCGCGCCTCCTATGTCCATCCCGAGATCGTCAGCGCCTATGAGGCGGGGCGGCTCGATCCCGGCCTGCTCAAGGGCAAGCCGCGCCAGGGCCTGACGCGCGAGGAGACAGGCCTGATGCGCTTCCTGGAAGAGGTCGCGACGAGCTGACGGTCAGAGCGCGTCGGAAATGGCACCGGCGAGATCCGCCCGCCCGGCGCCCGCCTTCGCCTCCAGGAGACCGGAAAGGCCGCGTTTCGCCTCCTCGCGCAGGGAGACGGTTTCGTCCAGGATGTCGCGGGCCTTCAGGAAATCGAGGACGCCGAAGCGCGAGACCGGCGGGCGGAACAGGAGATCGGGCGGCGCGAGGCGCAGCTTCGTCTCGATGATCGACTGCTGCATGAGTTGCGAGGCGCCGACCATCGCCTCGACCGGGCTCGGCAGGCGGCGCGGATCGCCCTCCGGCCCGCCATTGACGTCGACGGCGACGACCCCGGCCGCCTTGTCGCGCAGCCATTCGAAGGGCAAGGGCTCATAGATGCCGCCGTCGATCAGCACGGCGCCCTCGCGCCGCACCGGGCGGAAGACGGTGGGCAGCGCGGCCGAGGCGGCGAGCGCGCTGACAAGCGGGCCGGTCTCGATCGCGAGGCACCGCCGGGCGTAGAAATCCGTCGCCGTCACCGACAGGGGAATGACGAGTTCGGCGAACTCCACCGTCGCCATATGAGGGACAAGGGCCGTGAGCAGCCGCTCGGCATTGAGCTGGCCGAAGCGGAAGCCGCCATCAGCCAAAAACTCGGCGAAGCTCGTCGGCCGGCTCGCCCAGAGGATGCCGCCGATATGGCGGGGCGAGGCGAAGGAGGCGAGCGTGTAGTCGCGCACCTCGGCGCCGCTCATGCCGAAGGCATAGCCGGCGCCGATGATGGCGCCGATGGAGGAGCCGGCGATGGCGGCCGGCTTCAGTCCGAGATCATCGAAGGCTTCGAGGACATGGATATGCGCCAGACCCCGCGCGCCGCCGCCGCCGAGCGCGAGGCCGATCGAGGCCTCGGCGGCCATCAGGCGCCGTTCGGGCCGACGGTGACGACGGTCGGCTCGACGCCGAGCAGCTGGGCCGCAACGCGCTTCACGTCCTCCAGCGTCACGGCGTCGATCAGCGCCTCGCGGCGGTTGATGTAGTCGATGCCGAGATCGTCGAGCTGGATGCCGACCAGCGTCGAGGCGATGGCGAGCGAGGAATCGAGATTGCGGATGGCATAGGAGCCCTTCACGAAGGCCTTGGCCGTTGCCAGTTCCTCCGACGTCGGCCCGGTCGCGGCGAGGCGCTTCATCTCCGCCTTGATGATGTCGATCGAATCCTGCGCCTTGTCGGAGCGCGTCGCCGTGGACACGGTCATCGCGGCCGTATGGTCGTAGGAGGCGAGGAAGGAGCCGACATTATAGGCAAGGCCCCGCTTCTCGCGCACTTCCTGGAAGAGACGCGAGGTGAAGGTGCCGCCGCCGAAGATGTGGTTCATGAGATAGGCGGCGAAGAAGTCCTTGTCGTCGCGCTTCACGCCCGGCAGGGCGAAGCGGATGAGGGTCTGCGGCACGTCCAGCGCCACCGCCTCGCGGCGGGCGAGCGTCGGCGTCACGTCGGCCACCTTCGGCAGTTCGGCCTTGGCCGGCAGGGTGCCGAAGACGCGGTCGAGCTCGGCGCCCAGCGCCTCCGCGTCGATCGCCCCGACGACGCCGACGACGAGGTTGTCGCGGGCGAAGCCCTTGTCGCGGAAGCGCTGCAGGTCCTCGCGTCCGATCGCCGCGAGCGTTTCCTTCGTGCCCTCCTGCGGGCGCGAATAGGGATGGTCCGGGAAGGTCGTCCGCCGCCAGGCCTTGGTCAGGAGGTCGCCGGGATCGTTCTCGTTGGCGAGGATGCCGGTCATGATCTGGCCGCGGATGCGCTCCAGCGGCTCGCGGTCGAAGCGCGGCCGGTTGAGCGCGAGGCGCAGGAGGTCGAAGCCCTCGTCCTCGTTCTCGACGATGGTGCGGAACGAGCCGGTGAAATTGTCGTAGGAGGCATCGAAGCTGAGGCCGATGCCGAGTTCGTCCACCTTGTCCTGGAAGGCGCGGCTCTCGATGTCGCCGGCGCCCTCGTCGAGGAGGCCGGTGAGAAGATTGGCCGTGCCCTCCTTGCCCGCCGGATCGGCGGCGGAGCCGGCGCCCTTGAAGGCGAAGTTCACGGCGACGAGCGGGTTCGTGTAGTCCTCCACCAGATAGGCGCGGATGCCGCCGGGGCTGGTGATCTCCTTGATCTCCACCGCGCCCGCCGCGCCCGGCAGCGCGAAGGCGGAAAGGAGCGAGAAGCCGAGAACGGCGGCGAGGCGGGGAAGCGGGCGGAACATCGCGGTCACGATCAAAGCGGTCCTTCGACGGGAAAGGCTCAGGAACGGGTCTCGGGCGCCGGCCCTTCGGGCAGGAGATAGCCCGTCACCGAGCGCTTGCGGTCCAGATATTTCCGGGCGGCGGCGTTCACCGCCTCCACCGTCACCTTCTCGATCCGGTCGGGATAGGAATCGACATCGGCGATGGTGCGGCCGATGGAAAGCGCCGCGCCGTAGCGCCGGCCGAGCGCCGCCTGGTTGTCGCGCTCGTAGATCACGCCCTTGCGCACATGGTTCTTGGCGCGCTCCAGCTCGTCCGGCGTGATGCCGTCCTTCAGGAGCTTGGCGAGCTCGGAGTCGATCGCCGCCTCCACCTTCGGCAGGTCCGCCTCGCCGCGCGGCGAGCCGTAGACGCCGAACTCGGCCTCCTTCAGGCGGCCGCTCTGGTAGAAGGCGCCCGCGCCGGCCGACAGGCCCTGCTCCACCACCAGCGAGCGGTAGAGCCGACTCGTCGTGCCGCCGCCGAGAATATCGGCGAGAACGTCCAGCGCCTCCGCCTCGCCCGGCGCCGCCGTCACGTCCGAGGGCACGAGATAGTTCCGCTGCATCGAGGGCTGGGTGACGCGCGGGTCCCTCAGGGTGACGCTGCGGGCGGCGTTCGGCTCGGGCTCGGTGGCGCGGCGGGCGGCGCGGTCGCCGGGCTCGGCGCGGCGCTTCACCTGGCCGAAGGTCTTCTCGGCGAGGCGCCGCACCTCCTCCGCCGTCACGTCGCCGGCGACGATCAGCGTGGCGTTGTTCGGCGTGTAGTAACGGTCGTACCAGGCGATCGCATCCTCGCGCGACAGCTTCTCCATCTCGTGCCGCCAGCCGATGACCGGAATGCCGTAATGGCTGTTCTGGTAGAGCGCGGCATCCATCGCCTCGCCGAGCTTGGCGGCGGGATCGTTCTCGACGCGCATGCGGCGCTCCTCGAGGATCACGTCGCGCTCGGGCAGCACCGCCTCGTCCGACAGGATGAGATTCTCCATCCGATCGGATTCGAACTGCATCATCTCTTCGAGGGCGCTCGCCGGCACCTGCTGGTAATAGGCCGTGTAGTCGGAGGTGGTGAAGGCGTTCTCCTCGCCGCCGATCTCGGAGACGGCGGCCGAGAACTCGCCGGCCTTGTGGTTCTTCGTGCCCTTGAACATCAGATGTTCGAGGAAATGGGCGATGCCGGACGTGCCGGCCACCTCGTCGGCGGCGCCCGCCTTGTACCAGACCATCTGCGTCACGATCGGCGCGCGATGATCCGGCAGGACCACGACGGCGAGGCCGTTCGCGAGCGTGAAGCTCTCGATCTTCGGCCGCTTCGCCTCGGCTTCCGCCATGCGCTCGGCCGCCGTCGCCGGCTTCTGCGGCGCCTCGGCCAGAGCCGGCAGGGCGAAGCCGAGGGCGAGGGCCAAAAGGGACGCGCCGGCCAGGCGGGACATCGAGATCATCGGCAGCTTGTCCTTCGGTCCTTGAAAACGAAGACGGGGCTCAAACTAGGCCGAGCCCCGTTTCCGGGGAGGTAGTCCGCCGCCATGACAGGCGCAATTTACGTTTTCGTTAGGGCGGGCCGGCGGAAAAGCGTGCGAAGCGGAAGACCGTGTCGCCGATCCGCCGCTCGTCCAGGAGCTCGAAGCGCTCCGGCAGCTCGAAGGGAGCGCCGACCGCCTCCTCGACGATGGCAAGCGCCCCTTCGCTCAGCCAGCCGCCGTCGCGGGCGCTGGCGAGCGCCCGGTGGCCGAGGCCCCGCCCATAGGGCGGATCGGCGAAGAGGAGATCGAAGGCTTCGAGCGGCGCGACCGGACCCAGCGCCGCCGCGTCGCGGCGAAAGACCTTGGTGGCGCCGGTGAGGCCGAAGGCCTCGATATTGGCGCGCAGGAGACCCCGGCCCTCGACCCCTTCCTCGACGAAGAGGCAGAAGCGCGCGCCGCGCGACAGGGCTTCGAGGCCGAGCGCGCCCGTTCCCGAAAAGAGATCGAGCACGCGCGCGCCGTCCAGCACGCCGGCATGGGCGTGCTCGATGACGTTGAAAAGGGTCTCGCGCGCCCGGTCCGTGGTCGGACGGATCGTGTCCGTCTTCGGCGTGGAGAGCGCGCGCCCGCGCAGGCGGCCGCCGACGATGCGCAAGACTTAACCGTCGCGCCGCGGCCGGCCGCCGCCGCCCGGCCGCTTGCCCCCCGCGCCCTTCGGGCCGGTGCCGCCCGGCTTGAAGCCGGACTTGCCGCCGCGCTCCTCGCGCTCGCCGAAGGAGCGGCCGGTCGATTGCTGGCGGAAGCCCGCCGAGCGGCGCGGCTTGTCGCCATCGGCCGAAGCCGGGGCGCCGTCCGGCCGGTCGCGGAAACCGCGCGAGCGCAAGGGCTTGTCGCCGCCCTCGGCGCGCTCGGCCTCGCGCGCCTTCAATTCGGCCGCCTTCTTCTCGCCGAGCGGCCGGCCGCCGGGCGCGATCCAGACATTGGCATTGCGCCGGGCGCCGGGCTTCGGCCGGGCCGGCGCCGCCTCGGCCTCGTCCTCGCGCGGGCGCTTCGGCTTGAAGGGGCGCGCGCCGCCCGCCTCGCGGCGCGGCTTGGTGTCGAGCCGCGACAGGGCGGATTCGCGCTTGGCCTGGCCGAAGGCCTTGCGGCTCGGCTTGGCCTCCACCTTGGAGGACACCCATTCGTCCGTCGCCGGCGCGTCGAACCGGCGGGAGGCCGGCTTGTCGGCCGGCTCGGCCTTCGTCGGGGCGGACGGCGCGCGGCGGGTGCCGGGCTCCACCACCTCGTTGGTGAAGGGGTTCAGGATCGGCGAATCGAAGTCGGCGCCCGATTCCTCGATCAGGCGCTCGCCGAGCTGGTCGCGCAGCGTCCGCCCCTTGATCTCGCGCACCGCCCCTTCCGGCAGGTCGCCGAGCTGGAACGGGCCGAAGGACAGACGGATCAGCCGGTTCACCTCGAGCCCGAGATGGCCGAGCACCCGCTTCACCTCGCGATTCTTGCCCTCGCGCAGGCCGAGCGTCATCCAGACATTCGAGCCCTTCTGCGAATCGAGCGTCGCCTCGATCGCGCCGTAGAACACGCCGTCGACGGCGATGCCGTGCTTCAGGTCGTCGAGCTGCGCCTGATCGATCTTGCCATGGGCGCGCACGCGATAGCGCCGCAGCCAGCCGGTGGCCGGCAGTTCCAGCGTGCGCGACAGGCCGCCGTCATTGGTCAGCAGCAGGAGGCCTTCGGTGTTGATGTCGAGACGCCCGACGGTGAGGACGCGCGGCAGGTCGTCCGGCAAGCGGTCGAAGACGGTCGGGCGGCCTTCCGGGTCGCGATTGGTGGTGACGATGCCGGCCGGCTTGTGGAACAGCCAGAGCCGCGTGCGCTCGGCCGCCGGCAAGGGCTCGCCGTCGATCTCGATCCGGTCGGCCATGGTCACGGTGACGGCCGGCGTCTCGACCAGATGGCCGTTGAGCCGCACCCGTCCGTCGGCGATCATGCCCTCGGCGTCGCGGCGCGAGGCGATGCCGGCGCGGGCGAGGCGCTTGGCGATGCGCATCGCGCCGCCGCTCTCCTCGCCGTCCTCGGCGGCGCGGCGCGGCCGGGCGGTCGCCTTGTCGTCGCCGGTCCCGCGCTCGCGGCGCGGCCCGCTCGGGCGCTCGCCATCCTTGGCGAAGCTGCGGCGCGGGCGCTCCTCGCCGCCTTCCTCGCGCTTGGCGAAGGCGCGCGGCCGTTCGCCATCCTTGCCGAAGCTGCGGCGCGGGCGCTCGCCGCCGCCCTCGGTGGCGCGGTCGTCGCCGCGCGGCGCGCTGGGGCGGAAAGGCTTGGCGCCGCCCTCCCCGCGCGTTTCCGTCCGGGGCGCGCGGCCCCGGAACGGCTTGCCGCCGTCGTCGGCGGTCTGGCCTTCCGGGCGTGGGCCACGGCTGCGGAAGGGCTTGGCGCCGCCTTCGGCGCCGGAATCCTTGCGCTGGGCGCGGCCGCGATAGGGCGTCTCGCCCCCTTCGGCGGCGCGCGGCGCCCGCGAACGCGGCCGGTCGCCGCCCTTGTCGAAACCCGGGCGCCCGCCCCCGCTCTTGCGCGGGCCGAACTTGCCGCCGCGTTTCTTGTCGTCGCCGTCGCTTTTATCGCTCATCGTCTTTGCCTTCGAATCAGGCGCTGCTTATCAGGTCGCTCGAACAGGCGCGAGGGAACAGGTGGTGCCGGAGCAGCCAGGCAGCGGTTATATGGAACAGGCGCTCACTGAGGCGCGCGCCGCAGGGGCGCGCGGCGAAGTGCCGGTGGGCGCGGTGGTGGTGCTCGGCGGCGCGGTCGTCGCCCGGGCCGGCAACCGCACGCGAGAATTGAACGATCCGACCGCCCATGCCGAGATGCTGGCGATCCGCGCCGCCTGCGCGGAGCTTGGCCAGGAACGCCTCGTCGGCGCCGATCTCTACGTGACGTTGGAGCCCTGCGCCATGTGCGCGGCGGCGATCAGTTTCGCGCGGCTGCGCCGGCTCTATTACGGGGCGGAAGACCCGAAGGGCGGCGGGGTGGCGCATGGCGCCCGCTTCTACGCCCAGCCGACCTGCCATCACGCGCCGGATGTCTATTCCGACATCGCCGGCCGCGAGGCCGGCGAGATCCTGCGCGACTTCTTCGCCGCGCGGCGCGACTGACGGACGATCAGAAGGGATTGAGGCTCTTCAGCTTGGACAGGAAGGTCTCGTCCTTGCCGTCGATGCGCTTCTGCTTCACGTCCTCGTCCTCGCCCGGATCGCCGACCGGCGCGGAAGAGGACGGCTGGCGATAGGCGATCGGCGGCTCGGAGAGATATTTGCGGGTCGTCGGGCTGCCCTGCTTCGATTCGGCGAGGCGCTGCATGAAGCCCTCGCGGCCCGACTTCAATTCGTCCGGGGTCAGGATGCCCTTCACCTGATTCTGACGGGCGCCGGCCCAGGTGTTGCGGGCCTTCTCGTCCTCGGTCACGCCTTCCTTGTCGGCGAGGAGTTCGCCGGGCTGGACGACGCCGCCGGTATCCCGCGCGTCCGCCGCCGCGCGGATGCGGGCACGGCGCTGTTCCGGCGATTCCGGCCACTTGCCACCGCTCGCGGCATCCACGCTCGCCTGCGGCGCCGGCAGGACCGACTTGTCCTTCGGGCGCACCAGTTCGGCGCGCGGCGAATAGTCGATCTCGTCCCGCTCCTTGGGTCCAAGGGCCAGCATGCCGTCGATATCGCTGAAGAGCTGGGCGCCGGCCGATTTTCCGGTTCCGTAGGTCGGGCCGAGACAGCCCGAAAGGCCGAGACCGGCCAAGACGACGCCGAGCGCCGTGGCGGCGCGCATCTTCCGAAGATTCATGCCGTGACGGCCCCCTTGCCGGTCCACTTCCCCTGCGAGCCCGACAGTTGCATCGCGCGGCCCCCAAGACCTGCGCGATCCCACCCAAATCTGTCGAATTCCGGGCGTTTCTTAAAGGATCGTAGCGCGCCGCGCAAGAAACGGCCGGCGTGGCGCGGCGGCCACAGCCGCCTCGCCCACCGTTTTCTGGAGGCCGACCGCCCGTCTCAGGCGCCGAGACGCCCGAGCGCGCGCAGTTCCCGCAGCGCCGCCGCGTCGCGGGCCGAGACGTCCGGGAAGTCGGGATCGGAGCCGACATCGTCGGTGACGCGCCAGGAGCGGGCGCATTTCGTGCCCTTCGCCTTTTCCGGCAGCACGGCGATGCCCGGCGCGTCGGGCAGGCGGAAGGCGCCCTCCGGTGCCGGCCCCGGCCGGATGGCGAGGCCGCTGGTGATCGCGATCTCGGCGAAATCCACCGTCTCGGCGAGGGCGCGCAGATCCGCCTCCTCGATGAAGAGGATCGGCGCGGCCTCCAGCGAGGAGCCGATGCGCTTCTCGCGCCGCTCCTCCTCCAGCGCGCCGGTCACGACGCGGCGGACCTGCCGGATCTTCTGCCACTTGGCGGCGAGCTCGGCATCCTCCCAGGCGGCATCGGGCTCGCGCATCTGCTCGAAATGCACCGAGCGGCTGTCCGGGTGCCGCTCCAGCCAGGCCTCCTCCATGGTGAAGGGCAGCATGGGGGCGAGCCAGGTGACCAGATGGTCGAAGAGCTGCCGCACCACTTCCATCGCCGCAAGGCGGCGCTTCGACGAGGGCGCGTCGCAATAGAGCGCGTCCTTGCGGATGTCGAAATAGAAGGCCGAAAGCTCGACCACCATGAAGTCGAGCAGCGCGCGGGCGATGCGCTTGAAGTCGAACTCGTCATAGGCCTTCCGCACCAGCCGGCCGAGCTCGGCGAGGCGATGCAGCATCAGCCGTTCGAGTTCCGGCATCTCGGCGAGCGGCACCGTCTCGCCGGTATCGTGCGCCAGCGTGCCGAGCATCCAGCGGATGGTGTTCCGCAGCTTGCGATAGCTGTCGATATTGGTCTGGAGGATCGTCTTGCCGAGGCGCAGATCCTCCGAATAGTCGGACGAGACGACCCAGAGGCGCAGGATGTCGGCGCCGGACTGCTGGATCACCTCCTGCGGCGTCACGACATTGCCGAGCGACTTCGACATCTTGCGCCCGTCCTCGTCCATGACGAAGCCATGCGTCAGCACCGCGTCGTAGGGCGCCCGGCCGCGCGTGCCGCAGGCTTCGAGCAGCGAGGAATGGAACCAGCCGCGATGCTGGTCGGAGCCTTCGAGATAGAGATCGGCCGGCCATTTGAGATCCGGCCGCTTCTCTAGGCAGAAGGCGTGGGTCGAGCCGGAATCGAACCAGACGTCCAGGATGTCGCGGACCATGGTCCATCGCGCGGCGTCATGCGCGTTGCCGAGGAAGCGCTCCTTGGCGCCCGCCGCGAACCAGGCATCCGCCCCTTCGGCCGCGAAGGCGGCGAGGATGCGGGCGTTGACGCTCTCGTCCCTCAGCACCTCGCCATCCTCGTCGACGAAGACCGCGATCGGCACGCCCCAGGCGCGCTGGCGCGACAGGACCCAGTCCGGCCGCGTCTCGATCATGCCGCCGATCCGGTTGCGGCCGGCGGCAGGCACGAAGCGCGTGTCTGCAATTGCCCGCATAGCCCTGTTTCGCAGCGTATCTTCAACAAGGGGCTGCGGAGGAGCGGCGGGTCCTAACCAACCCAAGAAGATGGCGCTCAGATCGATTGTGTTGTCAGACAATGATTTGTCCATATGGACGAACCACTGCGGCGTGTTGCGATAGATCACCGGCTTCTTGGAGCGCCAGGAATGCGGATATTGATGCTTCAGCCGGCCGCGCGCGAGAAGATTGCCGGCGGCGATCAGCGCCTCGATGACGCGCTTGTTGGCGTCGCCCTTCTTGCCTTTGTCGTCGAGAACCCGCGCCGGCCCGCCTTCCGCCTCCGGCCCGAAGCCGGGCGCGTCCTTGGTGTAGAAGCCGTCGTCGTCCACCGCGAAGGGGATCGCCGGGTCGATGCCCCGAGCCTCCAGCGCGCGCCGCGCGTCGACCCAGGCCTCGAAGTCCTCCCGGCCATGGCCGGGCGCGGTATGGACGAAGCCGGTGCCGGCATCGTCCGTCACATGCGCGCCGAAGAGCAGCGGCACGGCGAAGGCGTAGCCGCCGGCCAGCCCCTTCAGCGGATGATCGCAGACCAGCCCCGCCAGTTCGTCCGGCAGGACGGCCGCGACGCGGCGGAAGCCGCCTTCCGGCACGCGGGCCTTGGCGAGAACATCGGCGGCCAGCGCATCGGCGAGAATCAGCCGCTCGCCCGGCTTCGCCCAGCGTGGATTGTCCGCATCCTCCGGCGCCGTGACCTCGTAGAGTCCGTAGGCGATCTTCGGGCTGTAGGTGATCGCGCGATTGGCCGGCATCGTCCAGGGCGTGGTCGTCCAGATGACGACCGAGGCCCCGGCGAGCGGTCCCTCGCCGCGCACCGGAAACTTCACCCAGACCGTATCGGACTCGTAGTCGTCATATTCGACCTCGGCCTCGGCGAGCGCGGTCTTCTCGACCACCGACCACATGACCGGCTTCGAGCCGCGATAGAGCTGGCCGCTCATCGCGAACTTGATCAGTTCGCCGGCGATGACGCTTTCCGCCTCATAGGCCATGGTCAGATAGGGATTGCGGAAATCGCCCTCGACGCCGAGGCGCCGGAACTCGCCAGACTGGACGCCGACCCAGTGCTCGGCATAGGCGCGGCATTCCTTGCGGAAAGCGACCATCGCCGACGCGTCGTTGAGATCGGGCTTCGGCTTGCCCTTGGCGCGGTAGTTCTCCTCCTCGATCTTCCACTCGATCGGCAGGCCGTGGCAGTCCCAGCCGGGCACGTAGTTGGCGTCGTAGCCGCGCATCTGGAAGGAGCGGTTGATGACGTCCTTCAGCACCTTGTTCAGCGCGTGGCCGATATGGAGATGGCCGTTGGCATAGGGCGGGCCGTCATGCAGCACATATTTCGGCCGGTCCTTGGAAGCCTCGCGCAGCTGGTCGTAGAGCTTCATCTCGTCCCAGCGCTTCAGCCATTCCGGCTCCTTCTGCGGCAGGCCGGCGCGCATCGGGAACGCGGTCTCCGGCAGGAAGAGGGTCTTGGAATAGTCGGTGCCGGCGGGCTTGTCGGTCGTCTTCGGCGTGTCGCTCATGGATCTCGGAAGGCCTGGCGCCGTGGAAGGCTCGACACGGCGCGGATCGGAGGAAAGGGTGTCGGCGTGAAACGCATCCCGACCTTCGAGCGGCGGCGGGCCGCTCAGAAGGCCGGGCGGCTAATTCGAAGAAGGCCGGTGAGCGCGCGCGGGATCGTCATGGGGACGGGCTCTAGCAACTCGGGACCGCCAAGAAAAGCGTCGCTCTCCTAGAAGGCCAGCAACCGGTCGAGCGGCGAGAGCGGCTGGACGCCGGACAGAAGCGCCCGCGCCTCGGCCGCGTCGCGGTCCATCTGCGCGATCAGCGCCTCGATGCCGTCGAACTTCTCCTCGCCGCGCAGCCGCGCGAAGACCGAGACGTCGCAGGTCTCGCCGTAGAGATCGCCCTCGAAATCGAAGAGATAGGTCTCGAACAACGCCGCGCCGTTGTCGAAGGTCGGCCGGCGCCCGTAGCTCGCGACGCCGTCGTGCAGCGCCCCGCCCTCGCGGCGGAAGCGCACGGCATAGATGCCGTGGGCGAGGAGCCCGCCCTCGGACAGCGCCATGTTGGCGGTCGGATACCCGAGCTGGCGGCCGAGCTTCTGGCCGCCGATCACCATCGATTCGATCGTCCAGCGATAGCCGAGCAGCGCCGCCGCGCCGGCGACGTCGCCCCGGCCGAGATCGGCGCGGATGCGGCTGGAGGAGACCGGCTCGCCGCCCTCGGCGACGAAGGGCGGCACGGCCGTGACGCCGAAGCCGTGGCGGGTGCCCGCCTCCTGCAGCGTCGCGACGCTGCCCTGGCGCCTGGCGCCGTACTGGAAATCGAAGCCGACGACGACGTGGCGGGCGGCGAGATCGCGCACCAGGATCTCGGACACGAACTCTTCCGCCGTCATCGCGGCGAAGGCGCGGTCGAAGGGCTGCTCCACCACCGCGCTAAAGCCGAGCTTCTCCAGAAGCCGGGCCTTGACCGGCGGCGGCGTCAGGCGCGGCACCGGACGGTCGGGCGCGAAGACGCTGCGCGGATGCGGCTCGAAGGTGAGACACAGCGCCGGCGCGCCCTCCTTCTCAGCCAGATCCGTCGCCGCGCCGAGCACCGCCTGATGGCCGCGATGGATGCCGTCGAAATTGCCGATCGCGACGACGCCGCCGCGATACATTCCGGCAAGCGTCGAGGCCGGGCCGAAGCGGCGGATCGAGCCGTCCGTCATACGAGCCGCGGCATGAAGAAGCGGGCGGCGAGATCCTGGCCGCCGAGATGGGCGCCGAGCACCTCGCCGGCGACGTCGAAGCCGCCGAGCTCGTCGCGATGGACGCCCGCCATGATCAGGAGCGCGTCGGCGCCATAGGCGTTCGCGCCGCGAATATCGGTGTTGAGCCCGTCGCCGACGGCCAGCACCTCGGCCGGGCCGGCGACGCCCGCGACGCGCTGCGCCTCGGCATAGATCGGCGCATGCGGCTTGCCGGCCATGGCGACCCGGCCGCCGAGCCGCTCGTAGTCGCGGGCGATCGCGCCGGCGCAGAAGATCAGCCGCTCGCCGCGATGGACGACGACGTCGGGATTGGCGCAGATCATCGGCAGGTCGCGGCGCTTCAGGCGCTCCAGCAGCGGCGCGTAATCGGCCGGCGTCTCGGTCGTGTCGTCGTGAAGCCCGGTGACGATCACCGCCTCGGCCCGCGCCTCGTCGACGAATTCGGCGGCGAGGCCGGCGAAGAGGTCGAGGTCGCGCTGCGGCCCGACATGCAGGAGCGGACGGCCGGTCTCGGCGATCAGGCGCCGCGTCACGTCGCCCGAGGTGACGATCGCATCATAGGCTTCCGGCGAGAAGGAGAGACCGTCGAGCTGGCGCCGCACGCCCTCGTTCGGACGCGGCGAATTGGTGAGGAGGACGACATGGCAGCCGGCGCGGCGCGCGGCCGTGAGCGCCGCCTCCGCCGCCGCATGCTTGGCGACGCCGTCATGGACGACGCCCCAGACGTCGCAGAAGATCGCCTTGTAGGCCGGGGCGACGGCCGCCAGGGAAGCGATGGCTTCGGGTGCGTTCATCGATTCTCGCTGCTATCCGCTTCGAGGGCCATGGCGATGGAGCGCGCTCGCCCTCTTCCGGGCGATAGAAGCCGCGCCCGGCCGCGTCAAGCAACCCGTTATTCCTGCGGCCTTTCGCGTTCACCATCGGCGAGAATGCCGGGGGATCGCGGCGCCCGCCCCTTGCGCCCGGCCGGGGGCGACCGCATCTGAACCCCGGCCGCGACGGTCCGCGTCATGAAAAATTCGCGGGGGTCCGATCCGCCCGCTTCTTGACAGCCTCGCCCTCCACCGCCTATCTCGCCGCTGCTAGCACTCTCGAACAGCGAGTGCCAACCTTTCCCGCCGGCACCCTTCCGGGTCGTCGGCGAAGTACGAAAGCTGAGGGAACAGACGATGGCCACTCTGAACTTCCGTCCGCTGCACGACCGCGTCGTCGTGCGTCGCGTCGAGTCCGAGCAGAAGACCGCCGGCGGCATCATCATCCCGGACACCGCCAAGGAGAAGCCGCAGGAAGGCGAAGTCGTCGCCGTCGGCCCGGGCACCCGCGACGACAAGGGCGCCGTCCAGGCCCTCGACGTGAAGGCCGGCGACCGCGTGCTCTTCGGCAAGTGGTCCGGCACCGAGGTCAAGGTGAACGGCGAGGATCTCCTCATCATGAAGGAGAGCGACATCATGGGCGTGATCTCCGCCTGATCGCCTCGAAGCGACGCCCGACCTAAACCTTTTCATCTCGAAAACGATGTGGCCTTCCCCAGGAAGCGCATCGAGGAGAAACCCAGATGGCAGCCAAAGAAGTCAAGTTCGGCCGTGACGCCCGCGAGCGCATGCTGCGCGGCGTGGACATCCTCGCCGACGCCGTGAAGGTCACGCTCGGCCCGAAGGGCCGCAACGTCGTGATCGACAAGTCCTTCGGCGCTCCTCGCATCACCAAGGACGGCGTTTCCGTCGCCAAGGAGATCGAGCTCGAGGACAAGTTCGAGAACATGGGCGCCCAGATGGTGCGCGAAGTGGCCTCGAAGACCAATGACAAGGCCGGCGACGGCACGACGACCGCCACGGTTCTCGCCCAGGCGATCGTGAAGGAAGGCGCCAAGGCGGTGGCCGCCGGCATGAACCCGATGGACGTCAAGCGCGGCATCGACGCGGCCGTCGCGAAGGTCGTCGACGCGCTCGTCTCCTCCGCCCGCAAGATCGAGACCTCCGACGAGGTCGCCCAGGTCGGCACCATCTCCGCCAATGGCGAGAAGGAAATCGGCCAGATGATCGCGAACGCGATGCAGAAGGTCGGCAACGAGGGCGTCATCACGGTCGAGGAAGCCAAGACCGCCGAGACCGAGCTCGAAGTCGTCGAGGGCATGCAGTTCGACCGCGGCTACCTCTCCCCCTACTTCGTCACCAATGCCGAGAAGATGGTGGCCGAGCTCGAGGACCCCTACATCCTCCTGCACGAGAAGAAGCTCTCCAACCTCCAGGCCATGCTGCCGGTCCTCGAGGCCGTCGTGCAGTCGGGCAAGCCGCTCCTCATCATCTCCGAGGACGTCGAGGGCGAGGCGCTCGCCACGCTCGTCGTCAACAAGCTGCGCGGCGGCCTGAAGATCGCCGCCGTCAAGGCTCCGGGCTTCGGCGACCGCCGCAAGGCCATGCTCGAGGACATCGCGATCCTGACCAACGGCCAGGTGATCTCGGAAGACCTCGGCATCAAGCTCGAGAACGTCACGCTCGACATGCTCGGCCGCGCCAAGAAGGTCTCCATCACCAAGGAGAACACCACGATCGTCGACGGCTCCGGCGAGACCGCCCAGATCCAGGCCCGTGTCGGCCAGATCAAGGCGCAGATCGAGGAGACCACCTCCGACTACGACCGCGAGAAGCTCCAGGAGCGCCTCGCCAAGCTGGCCGGCGGCGTCGCGGTGATCCGCGTCGGCGGCGCGACCGAGGTCGAGGTCAAGGAGAAGAAGGACCGTGTTGACGACGCGCTCAACGCGACCCGCGCGGCCGTCGAGGAAGGCATCGTGGCCGGCGGCGGCGTCGCCCTGCTCCGCGCTTCCAACGCGCTCGAACTCAAGGGCGAGAACGCCGATCAGGACGCCGGCATCGCCATCGTCCGCAAGGCGCTCCAGGCTCCGATCCGCCAGATCGTGACGAACGCGGGCGGCGAAGGCTCGATCGTCGTCGGCAAGCTGCTCGACAACGCTTCGGTGACCTTCGGCTACAACGCCCAGTCGGGCGAGTATGGCGACATGATCCAGGCCGGCATCGTCGACCCGGTCAAGGTCGTGCGCTCGGCGCTCCAGGACGCGGCCTCCGTCGCCGGTCTTCTTGTCACCACCGAGGCCATGATCTCCGAGGCCCCAAAGAAGGACTCGGGCGCTCCGGCCGGCATGCCGGGCGGCGGCATGGGCGGCATGGGCGGCATGGACTTCTAAGACGTCCGGCCATTCGCCAGGAAATGAGGAAGGGGCTCGGCATCGCCGGGCCCTTTTCCGTTTTCCCGCCATGGCGCCGCGCCGCGAGGCGCTTATCTCCTAAAAATGGAGGATGCGAGCATGACCTATCCGGGGCTGGCCGAGGGCGAAGTCGTCTACGCGGTCGGCGACATCCACGGCCGCGCCGATCTTCTGGAGCGCATGATCGACCGGATCGCGGCGGACCGGGCCGAGCATCCGGGGCTCCGGTGCACCGAGATCTATCTCGGCGACTATATCGATCGCGGGCCGGACAGCGCCGAGGTGATCGCGCGGTTGCGCCGGCGGATGGACGAGGCCGAGCTGATCTGCCTCCTCGGCAATCACGAGGCGATGCTGCTCGACGCGCTGGACGGCAAGCTGCCGATCGAGGCCTGGCTCTACAATGGCGGCGACGCGACGCTCGCCTCCTATGGCATCGAGCCGGACGAGGACGGCGCCTATCGGCAGGCCGATCTTCTCGACCTGCCGCAGGATCATCTCGCTTTCTTGCGAGGGCTTTCGCTCTTCGTCCGCCGAGGCCCTTACTTCTTCGTCCATGCGGGCCTTCGGCCCGGCCTGCCGTTGGAGCGGCAGAGCCCGACCGATCTCGTCTGGATCCGCCACGACTTTCTCGATTTCGACGGCCCGCTCGGAGCCGTCGTCGTGCATGGTCATACGCCGGTGGAGGAACCGGAATTCCGGCCGAACCGGATCGGCATCGACACCGGCGCGGTGCGGACCGGACGCCTCACCTGTCTGCGGCTGGACGCGGCGGGCGCCGCGATCCTCTGAGCCTCAATTGTTCGGGCCGTCGATCCGGCTGGGGGAGATCGGATCGGAGGCCGGGAAGGTCTCCTCGATCGCCTCGTCGAGATTCTCCTCGTCGTCCATCACGGATCCTTGCGGGTCCTCGCGGCCTTCCGGGGCGGGATCGGCGCGCACTTCCGGCGCCGGAGCGTTCTTGCCGTAGAGCGGCTCGATCGGCGTCCCGTTGCTGAGCTTCGACATCTTGGTCTCCTTCATGCGTCACGAATTCGTGCCTTGCGAGGGAGAACGGGATGGGCGGGCCGCCGTTCCGCCGCCGGATTCAGGCAGCGGCGGCGCGGCGAACGAAGAGCGAGGCGATGCCGGCGCCGATCAGGAAGCCGGCGCCGGTGCGCGTCGCCGCCTTGAGGACGCGTGGCCGCCGCACGAGACGGCGCGCGCCGGAGGCGAGCGTGGCATAGGCGAAGGCATTGACCATGCCGATCACGACGAATGTCGCGACGAGCTGCGCGGCCTGCGGCGCGAACGCCCTCTCGGCCGAGATGAACTGCGGCACGAAGGCCATGAAGAACACGATGCCCTTCGGATTGAACAGCGTGACGAGGAAGGAATCGCGGAAGATGCGGCGCGAGGCGACCTGCACCGATCCGGTTTCGGGTGGCGCGAAGTCCGGCGCCGGCGCCCGCCACATCTTGAGGCCGATGAAGACGAGATAGGCCGCGCCCAGCCATTTCAGCAGCGTGAAGGCGAGGCCGGAGGCGGCGAGCACGGTGCCGACGCCGACCAGCGACAGGCTGGCGGCCAGGAGATCGCCGAGCGCGACGCCGAGGACGCTGGCCAGCGCGATGCGCCGCCCATGGGCGAGCGCCTCGCTGACGACCATCACGATGGTCGGTCCCGGAATGGCGACTAGCACCAGGCTGGACAGGGCGAAGGCGAGGAAGTGATCGAGCGGAACCGGCATGGAGCGTCACTTTCGGTTGTGCGACATCCGCAGCAAGCCATGCGGCCGCGCCGCCGTCCAGCACGATCTCACCGCGTTCCGGCGCGGAACCGCCTCAGCCGGGCGACGATGCCGCGCCCGCCCATTCGCCATAGGCGCGCACCAGCCCTTCGTAATCCGCCATCGCCGGCAGCGCCGCGAAGCTGTGGACCGCCGGCACCGAGGCGAAGGGCAGTTTCTCCGCCGTCCAGGTCTCGATGAAGGGCGAGAACCAGGACGTGTCGTCGAAGAGCGGCGCGCGGACATTGACGAAGCTGTCGACGCCTTCGAGCTGCGTGAACAGCCAGGACAGGCAGGAGGGGCAGAAGAAATGGTGGATATCGGCGCGCTTCAGCCCGCCCGGCACCGGCTCGCCCGCGATCACCGCGAAAGCCTCGCTCGGAAAGGCGGCGCTCAGCGAATAGGCGCTCGCCGTCATCCGCTGGCAGCCGGTGCAATGGCAGGCCATGGTCAGCATCGGCGGCGCGGCGGCGCGAAACCGCACCGCGCCGCAGCGGCAGCCGCCTTCGAGGGGAAGAGACAGAGACATGGCGATCTCCGGGCCGCGCCGATCCCGGCCGCGGCGCAATATAGCAGCTTCGGGAGGGGATGGAGCCAGCTTGCGCGATGGACATCGCCCACCGCAGTTCATAGGTTCCGGCCGAGAGGAACAGGGAGGACGAAACATGGCCATCCTGATGCCGAAGCCGGACGAGGCGATCCTCGCGCGGCGCGAGGCGGTGGTGGAAGCCCTGCGGGCGATCGTGCCGGGCGAAGGCACCGTTTCCGCGCCCGCCGCCATGCGCGTCTTCGAGACCGACGGGCTCACCGCCTATCGGCAGCTGCCGCTCGCCGTGGTGCTGCCGGAAACGGTGGCCGAGGTCGCCGCCGTCCTGCGCTACTGCCACCAGGAGAACATCCCCGTCGTGCCGCGCGGCTCGGGCACCTCGCTGTCCGGCGGCGCGCTGCCGCTCGCCGACGGCGTGCTTCTGGTGATGTCGAAGTTCAGCCGCATCCTGGAGATCGATTTCGACAATCGCTGCGCCGTGGTGCAGCCGGGCGTCACCAATCTCGGCATCACCCGCGCGGTGGAGCATCAGCGCTTCTACTACGCGCCCGATCCCTCCTCGCAGATCGCCTGCTCGATCGGCGGCAATGTCGCGGAAAATTCCGGCGGCGTGCACTGCCTGAAATACGGCCTCACCGCCAACAACGTGCTCGGCGTCGAGTTCGTCACCATGGCGGGCGAGGTGATCCGGCTCGGCGGCAAGCATCTCGACGCGGAGGGCTACGACCTTCTCGGCCTCCTCACCGGTTCGGAAGGGCTGCTCGGCGTCGTGACCGAGGTGACGGTGCGTATCCTCCAGTCGCCGGAAACGGCGCGGGCCGTGCTGATCGGCTTTCCGACCAGCGAGGCGGCGGGCGCCTGCGTCGCCGCGATCATCGCCAAGGGCATCATCCCCGCCGGAATGGAGATGATGGACCGGCCGGCGATCCTCGCCGCCGAGGATTTCGTCCATGCCGGCTATCCGCGCGACGTCGAGGCGCTGCTGATCGTCGAGCTCGACGGGCCGCAGGCGGAGGTCGACTTCCTCCTGTCGGAGGTCGAGGCCATCGCGCTCGCCCATGGCGCCACCGAATGCCGCATCTCGCGCAGCGAGGAGGAGCGCGCCCTGTTCTGGGCCGGGCGCAAGGCGGCCTTCCCGGCCGTCGGCCGCATCTCGGCCGACTATCTCTGCATGGACGGCACCATTCCGAGGAAGGAGCTGCCGCGCGTCCTGTCCGGCATGAAGGCGCTGTCGGAAAAGCATCGGCTGGGCGTCGCCAATGTCTTCCATGCCGGCGACGGCAACCTCCACCCGCTGATCCTCTACGACGCGGCGCGGGACGACGAGTTCGAGCGCGCCGAGGCCTTCGGCGCCGACATCCTGCGGCTCTGCGTCGAGGTCGGCGGGGTCCTTACCGGCGAGCACGGCGTCGGTATCGAGAAGCGCGACCTGATGACGGAGGTCTTTTCCGAGGACGACCTGCGCCACCAGCAGCGGGTGAAATGCGCCTTCGACGAGAAGCACCTCCTCAATCCCGGCAAGGTCTTCCCGGTGCTGCACCGCTGCGCCGAGCTGGGGCGGCTCCAGGTGCACAAGGGTGCCCTGCCCTTCCCCGAACTGCCGAGGTTCTGAAAAGGCATCGTGATGAGCGCTCTCCCCGAACCCGCGTTGCGATGGCCGGCCGCCCGACTGTCGGCGGAGACGTTCCAGGCGACGATCGAGGATCGCCCGGACGAAGAGCGGTGGCAGCTGATCGATGGAAGACCTTTCCTGATGATGAATCCGCCGACCCTCGTGCATCAGCGCATCTCGCTGAACTTGGCCCGGCATCTGAACGATGCGCTCGAAGGCGCAGGGCACGATCTCTTCGCGATGATCGAGATCGGCCTGATGATCGAGGGGCTGGACGATTTCCGGCCGATCGCGGATGTCGCCGTCGTCGGCGGCTCCGTCGAGAGGGTCCACTATGCTCGGGACTTCCATCTCGCCGCCGAAGTTCTGTCGCCGTCGAACACGTCGGAAATGATCGGCCGCAAGCGCGAGCTCTATGCCCGGGCCCCGGACTGCCTCCACGTCCTGATCCTTCATCAGACGGAAGCCTGTGCCGAGGTCTGGTCGCGGGCCGATGGCTGGCGCGGCCGTGTCTTCCGGTCGATCGAGGACCGGATCGCCCTGCCGGAATTCGGTTTCGATCGCCGGCTCGGCGACCTCTATAAGGGCACTCCCGTTCGATGAGCATTGCCGTAACCCTGCCGGCCGGTTCGACGCCGCTCCGTCCTTCCTCTGCGGCGGACGTGGTGGACCTCGTGCAGGACGCACTTCGCGACGAAGCGCCGCTCGCCATCGAGGGCACTGGGTCGAAGGCCGGGCTCGGCCGTCCCGTCCAGGCCGCGCGGACGCTGTCGCTCGGCGGGCTCGCCGGCGTCACACTCTACGAGCCGGAGGAACTGGTGCTGTCGGCGAAGGCGGGCACGCCGCTCGCCGAGATCGAGGCGCTGCTCGGCGAGAACCGC
Organism: Aureimonas endophytica; assembly: GCF_014642635.1. GTDB lineage: Bacteria > Pseudomonadota > Alphaproteobacteria > Rhizobiales > Rhizobiaceae > Plantimonas > Plantimonas endophytica. Next base: position 571,865 of record NZ_BMIQ01000002.1, on the reverse strand, counting down.
CAGCGCTTCGACTTCGAGCCGATCGACTACGGCCCGCTGCACGGCCGTTCCCCCGGTCTCGGCACGATCGGCGGCCTCCTCGCCTGCAATCTCGCCGGCCCGCGCCGCATCGCGAAAGGCGCGGCGCGCGACCATGTCCTCGGCGTCAAGGCCGTGTCCGGCCGGGGCGAAGCCTTCGCCTCCGGCGGGCGCGTCGTGAAGAACGTCACGGGCTACGACCTGTCGAAGGGCATGGCCGGCTCGCATGGCACGCTCGCCGTCCTCACCGAGGTGACCTTCAAGGTCCTGCCCCGGGCGGAAACGGAAGTGACGCTGGTGCTGCGCGGGTTGGAAGAGGATGCGGCGGCGGGCGCGATGGCGGCGGCCATGGGCTCTCCGGCGGAGGTCTCGGGCGCGGGGCATCTACCGGCCTATGTCGCCGGCCGCGTGGCGGGCGGCGCGCTCGGCGACGAGCCGGCGACGCTGATCCGGCTGGAGGGCTTCGGCCCCTCGGTCGCGGCCCGCGCTTCGACGCTCGGCCCGGCCCTGTCCCGCGTCGCGCGGCTGGAGCGGTACGAGGCGGAGGCCTCGGCGGCGCTCTGGCGCGACATCCGCGACGCGCGCCCCTTCGCCGACGGCACCGAACGCCCGGTCTGGCGCCTGTCGGTGACGCCGACGCGCGCGCCCGCCATCGTGATGGCGATCCGCATGCGGATGGCGGCCGAGGCCTTCTACGACTGGCAGGGCGGGCTCGTCTGGCTGCGCCTCGACGGCGAGCCGGAGGCCGACACCATCCGCGCGATCGTGGCGCAGCACGGCGGCGGCCATGCGACGCTGGTGCGCGCGCCGACGAGCGTCCGGGCGGCCGTGCCGGTGTTCCAGCCGCAGGCCCCCGCCCTTGCCGCGCTTTCGGCGCGTCTGAAGGCGCAGTTCGATCCGAAGGGCATCCTCAATCCGGGCCGGATGTAGGCGGAAGGCGCGAAACCCGCCTCAGCTCAAAGCCTGCCCGGACAGCGTCGCGGCCGTCTGGATCAGGGCGAGATGCGTCAGGCCCTGCGGCAAGTTGCCGAGATAGGTGCCGCTGTCCGGCGCCACCATCTCGGCATAGATGCCACAGCCCGTGTCGAGCGCCGCCAGCACCTCGGCGAAGCGCCGTTCGGCCTCATCGCGATGGCCGAGCAGCGCCAGTCCTTCCAGCACCCAGAAGGTGCAGGCGAGGAAGCAGCCCTCGTCGTTCTCGACGCCGCCATAGCGGTAATGGAACGGCCCGGCGCCGAGCTCGCGGTCGATCGCCCGGATCGTCTTCTCCAGGCGGTCGCGGCCGTCGAAGCCGAAGCGGACGGCGAGCGCGAGCGACGCGTCGATCGTGTCGCAGCCCGGATGGAAAACATAGGACTGCTTCGCCTCCGACCAGCAATTGGCGTCGATCCAGGCGGCGATGCGGTCGCGGCCGCGTGCCCAGCGATCGCGGCAGGTCGCGGGGATATGGCCGCCATCGGCGAGTTCCACCGCCCGCGCCAAGCCCTGCCAGGCGGAGATCTTCGACATCGTGTAATCGCGGAGTTCCGAAAGCTCCCAGATGCCGGAATCCTTCGTGCGCCAGCTCTCGACGGCGAGATCGGCGAGGCTCGCCAGCACCGCGCCGCTGCGCCGGTCGAGAATATGGCCATTGCCGACGAAGCGCGCCGCCGTTTCGAAGATGTCGCCGAAGATGCCGTGCTGGTGCTGCTTGGCCGCCTGGTTGCCGGCGACCACCGGCCGCTCGCCGCGATAGCCCGGCAGGTCGTATTCGCGCACGTCCTCGGCGAGCCCGCCCTGCAGGTCGTAGCAGACATGCGGCCCATGGGTGTCGAGGCACTTGATCAGCCAGGAGAAGGCGGCCTTCGCCTCCGCCTTGGCGCCGATGCGCAGGAAGGCCTTGATCGTATAGGAGGCGTCGCGCACCCAGGCATAGCGATAGTCGTAGTTCTTGCCCGAGCCGAAGCCCTCCGGCAGCGAGGTGGTCGCGGCGGCGGCGATGGCACCGCTTGGCGAATAGAGAAGCAGCTTCAGCGCCAGCGCGCTGCGGTTCACCGCCTCGCCGAACTTGCCGCTATAGCCGATATCGTCCGACCATTGCCGCCATTCGGCATCGGCGATGTCGATGCGACGGTCGATCTCCTCGACACTCGCGGCGATCAGCGGCTCGTTCTCGCCGGCGATGATCGCCACCGTCTCGCGATCGCCGGGCCGCAAAGTGAAGGACCCCCGGATCTCCAGATCGTCCTCGAAATCGAGCGTGACGCCGTCGCTATGGCGAAGAAGGCCGGTCACCTCGCCGGCATTGAAGGTCGTCGCATTGTCGTTGCGCGCGAGGAAGGGGCAGATCGTGTCGGCGCGCGTGCCGAAGACGAGGCGCAGCTCGAAATCGACGGTTCCGTCCAGTCCTTCGATCCGGCGGGCCAGCTCGCACCAGGGCAGGCGCCCGGCATGGCCGGAATTCATCGATTCCGTCAGCTTCGCCCGGCCGGTCGCCGTGGTGAAGACCGTCTCGAAGACATTGCTGCCGGGCCGGTAGCCGCGCGCGACGGTGAAGGGCTGGCGCGGCGCGACGATGAAGCAGCCGCCGCTCTCCTCGGCGAGGAGGCGGTCGAAGAGCGGCGGCGAATCCATGTTCGGCACGCACCACCAGTCGATGGAGCCATCGGCGCCGCTGAGCGCGACGGAACGGCCATCGCCGAGCGCGGCATAGGATTCCAGCGGCAGGCCGGCGAGGCGCCGGCGGTCGGGCATCTCGCCCGTGCGGGGATAGGGCTTCATCGGCGAGCGGGCCGGCCGGCGAGGCGGGCGAGGCGGCATTCGCGACAGGGACGCCGCCGCCAGGCGGCGGCAAGGGGATGAAGCGGGATCAAGACCGGGTTACGCTCCGTTGCGGACCGGCCGAAAGCTAGGAGGACGGCCCGGCGCCGCCATGCGCCGGATCGTCACGGCGGACGGCCCGCGCGAGGCGGGCCGTCCGAGTCTCAGAGCGGGGCGTTGTAGATCGCGCCCATCGGGTTCGCCGGCACCATGTTCTGGTGCAGGTTCGCCATGATCCAGAGCGAGCCGGCGACGATCAGTACGACGATCAGCACGCCGAAGGCGAGCGCCAGGACGTTGTTGGTGTTGTCCGGCCCGGTGGTGATGTGGAGGAAGAACACGAGATGGACGCCCATCTGCGCCACCGCCAGCACCAGGATCGCCACCGGGACGCCCGGCCCGTAGATCGAGCCGGAGCCCGCCACCAGGAAGGAGGCGGTGGTGAGGATGCCGGCGAAGGCGAGGCCGATGACGTAGTTGACGATGCCGTCGCGCAGCGAGCCGTGTTCGGCGCTGTCGTCGCCCGGCGCGACATCCTTGCCGTGCGGATCGTATTCGGAGGTGGTCGAGGTGTTCATGCCCCGGCTCCCATGAGATAGACGATGGAGAAGACGGCGACCCAGATGATGTCCAGCGCGTGCCAGAACAGGCTGAAGCAGAGGAAGCGCCGCTCCATGTTCTGGTTGAAGCCCTTGACGAAGATCTGCGCCATCATGGTGAGCAGCCAGAGGCTGCCGCCCGCGACGTGGACGCCATGGCAGCCGACCAGCGCGAAGAAGGCCGACAGGAAGGCGCTGCGCGACGGCCCCGCGCCGCTTTCCACCAGATGGTGGAATTCGTAGATTTCCATCGCGAGGAAGCCGGCGCCGAAGACGAAGGTCACCGCCATCATCAGCTGGAACCAGAGATGGTTCTTCTGGGCCATGGCGAGGCCCGCCATGCCGCAGAAGAAGCTCGACAGGAGCAGAAGCGCCGTCTCGACCGCCACGAAGGGCAGGTCGAAGAGCTCGCGCCCCGTCGGGCCGCCATCCGTCGCGTCCCTCAGCACGGCATAGGCCGCGAAGAAGGCCGAGAACATGATGATGTCGGAGAGGAGGAAGATCCAGAAGCCGTAGCCGACGATGATGCGCTTGGGCGCCGGGCCGCCGGCGCCATGGCCCGGCGCGTCCGACTCGCCGCCATGCCCGACATTGTGCGGGTCGCCGTGCCGGCTCGCGTCGTGCGAGCCGTGCCCCAGCATGTACGGGTCGGCGGGATTGCCAATGGCTGCGTGGCTCATGCCTTCACCCCTTCGCGGATCAGGAGGGCGGCCTTCTGCCGGCGACGCTCGGCGTCCTGCCGTTCCACCTCCTCGGCCGGGATTTCATACTCGTCGTGATCGCGCCAGGCGAAGACCACGAACACGCCGAAGGCACCGATCAGGCCGACGATGACCATCCACCAGATGTGCCAGATCATCGCGAAGCCGACCATGGTCGAGAAGACCGCCGAGACGAAGCCCGTCGGCGAGTTCCGCGGCATCTCGATATGCTCGTATTTCGGCATCTGCGAGAGCTGCGCCTGCGTGATCGCGGCCTGCTTCATGCCCCAATAGACCTCCTCGCCCCGCACGTCCGGCATGGACGCGAAGTTGAAGACCGGGGGCGGCGAGGTCGTGATCCATTCCAGCGTGCGGCCGTCCCAGGGATCGCCCGAGATGTCGCGCAGCTTCTCGCGATGGCGGATGGAATAGACGAGCTGCAGCACCTGGAAGCCGATGCCGGCGAGGATGACGAAGGCGCCGACGCCCGCGACGAGGATCCAGGGATACCAGGCGGCGACGTCGAAATGCTGCATGCGGCGCGTCATGCCCATCAGGCCGACCACGTAGAGCGGCATGAAGGCGAGGTAGAAGCCGATCACCCAGCACCAGAAGGCGTAGCGGCCGAGCCGCTCGTCGAGCTTGAAGCCGAAGGCCTTCGGGAACCAGTAGGTATAGCCGGCGAAGGCGCCGAAGAGCACGCCGCCGATGATCACGTTGTGGAAATGCGCGACCAGGAACAGCGAGTTGTGCACCACGAAGTCGACCGGCGGGATGGCGAGGAGCACGCCGGTGATGCCGCCGATGGTGAAGGTGATGATGAAGGCCACCGACCAGAGCATCGGCGTCGTGTAGCGGATGCGCCCGCCATACATGGTAAAGAGCCAGTTGAAGACCTTCACGCCCGTCGGCACGGCGATGACCATCGACATGATGCCGAAGATCGCGTTCACGTTGGCGCCGGCGCCCATGGTGAAGAAGTGGTGCAGCCAGACCATGAAGGAGAGGATGCAGATCACCATCGTGGCGGCGATCATCGAGCGGTAGCCGAAGAGCGGCTTGCCGGAGAAGGTCGAGATGACTTCCGAGAAGACGCCGAAGATCGGCAGGATGAGGATGTAGACCTCCGGATGCCCCCATGCCCAGATGAGGTTCATGTAGAGCATCATGTTGCCGCCGCCGTCATTCGTGAAGAAATGGAAGTCGAGGTAGCGGTCGAGGATGAGCATCGCGAGCGTGGCGGTCAGGATCGGGAAGGCCGCGACGATCAGGAGGTTGGAGGCGAGCGAGGTCCAGCAGAAGATCGGCATGCGCGTATAGGTCATGCCCGGCGCGCGCATCTTCAGGATGGTGGTGACGAGGTTGACGCCCGACATCAGCGTGCCGAGACCCGAGATCTGCAGGGCCCAGAGATAGTAGTCGACGCCGACGCCCGGCGAGAACTTCAGCTCCGAGAGCGGCGGATAGGCGAGCCAGGTGGCGCGCGAGAACTCGCCGATGACCAGCGAGACGTTGATCAGCAGCGCGCCCGAGGCGGTGAGCCAGAAGGACACCGAGTTGAAGGTCGGGAAAGCCACGTCGCGCACGCCGAGTTGCAGCGGCAGGACGTAGTTCATCAGGCCGATGACGAAGGGCATGGCGACGAAGAAGATCATGATCGTCCCGTGGGCGGAGAAGATCTGATCGTAATGGTCGGGCGGCAGATAGCCGGGCGCGTCGTAGGCGACGGCCTGCTGCGTGCGCATCATGATGGCGTCGGCGAAGCCGCGCAGCAGCATGACCATCGCCATGATGATGTACATGATGCCGATGCGCTTGTGGTCGACCGAGGTGATCCACTCGCGCCAGAGATAGGGCAAGTGCCCCTTCAGCACGATCCAGGCGAGGATCGCCGCGCCGATGAGGCCGACGAGGCCGGACGTGATGAGCGGGATGGGCTCATGGAACGGGATGGCATCCCAGGAGAGTTTGCCGAGCATGGGTCTCAGCCCTCCGAGCGAGGCGACACGTCGACGCTCGGCTCGCCCTTCTGGGGGCCGGGCGCCTGCGGCGCGGTCTGCAGGACAATCGAATTGAAGAGGCCGGACTGCACGGCCTGATAGGTATAGGGTTTCACGTCCTTGCTTTCCCGGACGAGCTTCTCGTAGGCGGCGGTGTCCAGCACCTCGCCCGTCTCGCGCGCCCGGCCGATCCAGTCGCTGAAGTCGCCCGCGCTCATCGCGCGAGCCTTGAAGTACATGTCGGAGAAGCCGTCGCCGCTATAGTGCGAGGACTGGCCGTGATACTCGCCGACATTGTTGGCCATCAGGTTCAGCTGCGTCTCCATGCCGTTCATGGCATAGATCATGCTGCCGAGCTGCGGGATCTGGAAGGCGTTCATCACCGTCGCCGAGGTGATGTGGAAGCGCACCGGCTGGCCGACCGGCATCGCCAGTTCGTTGACGCTCGCGACGTTGAGGCTCGGATAGATGAAGAGCCATTTCCAGTCGAGCGACACGACCTGGACGTCGAGCGGCTCGCGGCCGTCGTCGAGCGGCCGGCGCGGATCGAGCTCGTGCGAGCCGATCCAGGTGATGCCGCCGAGGAAGAGGATGATGAGCACCGGGATCGCCCAGACCACCAGTTCCACCGCGCCGGAATAGGCCCAGTTCGGCCGATAGGTCGCCTTCGTGTTGCTCGCCCGGTACCACCAGGAGAAGAACACGACGATGAACATCACCGGGATGAGCACGGCGACGACCATGATCCAGGTGGCGTTGTCGAGAATGCGCCGCTGCGCCTCGGCCACCGGCCCTTCCGGATTGAGAATCCCCATGCAGGACGAGAGCGGGAGCACCGCCGCGCCTATGCCGAGGAGCGTGAGCAGCCGCCTGGCTCTCGAACCGTGCGAAACCGTCATTGCCTGCCGATCTTCCGTTGAACGCTTGCCGCCTGCATGCACAGAACGGGCGCATCCGGCAATGGCCGATTTCTTACCCCGTGCATCCAGGCGCGTCACTCAAGGCGACTACTCTCCCGCCTTTAAGGATTGCGCAAGCCTCGAGGGAATCGAATGCGGCAAATGGCGGCGCGGCGGCAGGACGCGACCAAAGGCCCGGCGGAGCGGCGCTTATCTCGCCGCCGTCCTCCGGCCGACGCGGCGAGCGCCGGCCAGCGCGCAGTTTGAAAGGAGTTCAAGGAAAATTCGAAGGGTTCGGCCGGCGGAGGCCGGCACAAGCGAGCCCCGAAGACGCGCATGGCAGCCATGCGGAGGTTGCATGACTGCCATGTTTTCTTTTCGCGCTCGCGCCTTACGCGGCTCAGCCGCCGACCATCGTACCGCCATTCGGATGCAACACCTGGCCGGTGATGTAGGAAGCGTCCTCGCAGGCCAGGAACAGGAAGCAGGAGGCTACCTCGTTCGGCTGGCCGGCCCGCTTCATCGGCACCTGGCTGCCGAAGCTCGCCACCTTGTCCGGCGGCATCGTGTCGGGAATGAAGGGCGTCCAGATCGGGCCCGGCGCGACGCCGTTCACCCGGATCTTCTTCTCCACGAGGTTCTGCGCCATGGAGCGCACGAAGGCGGTGATGGCACCCTTCGTCGCCGAATAGTCGATGAGGGTCGTGTTGCCCTTGAAGCTGTTGACCGAGGTGGTCATCACGATCGACGCGCCTTCCTTCAGATGGTCGAGCGCGGCCTGCGTCATGAAGAAATAGCCGTAGATGTTGGTCTCGAAGGTGCGGCGGAGCTGGTCCTCGGAGAGATCGCGCAGGTCCTCGACCTCCTCCTGATAGGCGGCGTTGTTGACGAGCACGTCGAGCTTGCCGAAGCGCGAGACCGTGTCCGCCACCGCCTTCATGCAGAAGGACTTCTGGCGCACGTCGCCGGGAAGGAGCAGCGCCTCGCCGCCTTCCGCCTCGATCAGCGCCTTCGTGTCCTCCGCGTCGCGATGCTCTTCCTGATAGACGATGGCGAGCTTCGCCCCCTCGCGGGCGAAGAGGACGGCCGTCGCCCGGCCGATGCCGGAATCGCCGCCGGTGACGAGCGCCACCTTGCCCTGGAGCCGACCGGAGCCCGGATAGCGCGGCGCATAGTCGGGCGCCGGATCCATCTCGTGCTCGCGCCCCGGCGAATGGTTCTGATGCTGCGGCGGAAAGTTCGACATGGGTCCCGTCCCTGGCTGGTCTGGCCGCGCGGGTTGGAGGCGCGACCCTCACGGCGGGAATGGCCGCCCGCCGCGCGGCGTTCCGCAAAAGGGGCGACGGGTTCGGTCACCGGCTGACGATCGGTCGGAAGGGCAGCGGAGGATACCGCGCCTTGAGACTGATATTCGCGTTCGGAGCGTAGCACGGGGACGATCCGCGCACGGCGGCAGCGAGATCGGCGATCGGGCGGATCGTGCGAGGAATGCCGGCGCACCGCCAGTTCACGCCGGATTCCGACGTCATGGGCCGGGCCGCGGTCTATGCCGGAATCCTCAGCCGAACGCAGGGCTATGGCGACGACGCCAGGATGAAGGCGCTGCACGACTGCGTCCTGTTCCTCCAGGCCGAGAAACTGGGACTGACCCTCTTGACCGCCAATGCGGCCGAGTTCGACATTCTCCTCCAGATGCGGCCGACCGGGAGGATCCTCCTCTATCGCCCCCTTCCGGCGAAGCGACGTTCGTAAGGGTCGCCAGCACTGCGGCCGTCCCGTCCGCGGTCTCGCGACGTCCCGGAGCGCCTTCACGCGGCCCTTCCCCCGGCATGCCGCCGAAGATGCGCCCCCGTCCCTTTCCCTCAGGCGACGGCGATCGCGGACTCGGCCGAGGGCATCGAGGGCTCGTAGACCGCGACGCGGTTTCGACCCGCGCCCTTCGCCCGGTAGAGCGCGGCATCGGCCCGTCGGATACCGTCGCGCAGGGCTTCGCCCGGCGAAACGCTCGCGACGCCGACGCTCACCGTCAGGGCGATGCCGGCGCCTTCGAAATCCACGAGACGCGCGTTCACCGCCTCCTTCAGGCGGATCGCGGCGGCCTCCGTCTCGGCGGCTGAGCGGCTTGGCAGGAGGGCGACGAATTCCTCGCCGCCGGAGCGGGCGAGGATCGTGTTCATCGGCAGGCTCGCCTCGGCGCGGCGGACGAATTCGCGCAGGGCCTCGTCGCCGGCGGAATGCCCGTGCCGGTCGTTCAGGCGCTTGAAATGGTCGAGATCGGCGACCAGGACGCCGTGGGCCCCGGAGGCCGTCGCCTTATAGGCCAGGAGGCCCGCCCGGTTGAGGCAGCCGGTGAGCCCGTCACGATGGGCCAGCCGGCCGAGCCGCTGGTTGTCGCGCTCGATCACCACGCCGAGCACGCAGGCGATGATGATCGTGCTGCAGACCTGATCGGAGAGCGAGATCGCCAGCGCGACATTTTCCGGCGAGACCAGGGCCGAGCCCCAGACGACGACGGAGATCGTGATCGCGAGCTGCGCCGCCATGGTCGCGCCCGCGAGCCGGCGGAAGGCGAGGCGGTCGCGATTCTCGGCGAGAACGTAGAAGGGCACCTGGATGAGGAGGAGGCAGCTGACGACGAAGGTGACGAGCTCCGGCCATTCCGTGTCGGGAAAGGCGGCGCGCAAGAGGACATGCGTCGCCGGCGGCAGGGGCAGCGACAGGAGCATGCCGTTGGAGAAGGCCCGCCGGCCGTCGAAGCTGCGGAAGCCGGACAGCATCAGGAGCGAGCCGGCGACGAGGAGCCCGTAGGTCAGCGCCCCGACGGCCGGATGGGTCGATCCCTCGATCTGCAGGAGAAGGCCGAGAGCGAAGACCATGAAGGCCGCCGACCACCAGCCGAGACAGGGCCTTTCGTTTCGCACGAACCAGGCGACGGCGAGAACGAGTCCGCAGGTGACGTTGGTCAGCGCGCTCGCCACGTGGAGCGTATGAAGGTCCATGGGCGCAGCCTGCGGGCACGGGTCGTGGCGCGAGCATAATCCAGGGCAGCATCATCAATTCCTAACGGCCGCGGCTCGCGCCGCGACCGAATGCCGCCGATTGCGGTTCGAAGTGGCTGATCACGCAAGATGTGATGGCCGAGGCATCGGTTAACGGCTTCCGCCTCCCTCCGGGTCGGTCCCGTCGAGGGCCCGCAGCACACGGCAGGGATTGCCGACCGCCAGCACGTTCGCCGGCAGCGACTTTGTGACGACGCTGCCCGCGCCGACGACCGTGTTCTCGCCGATGGTCACGCCGGGACAGACGATCGAGCCGCCGCCCAGCCAGACGCCGTCGCCGATGAAAACCGGATGCGCCGCCTCCCAGCCCGCCCGGCGGGTCGCGGCGTCGAGCGGATGGGTCGCCGTGTAGATATGGACGCCCGGCGCGATCTGAACCTCCTCGCCGATGACGATCCGGTTGCAGTCGAGAAGGACGCAGCCGACATTGACGAAGCTGCGGGCGCCGATCGAGATGTTCGCGCCATAGTCGCAATGCAAGGCCGGCTTGATCATGGCGCCCTCGCCGAGATGGCCGAGGAGGTCGCCGAGGATGCGGGTCAGCCGCTCGACATCGTCGCCGCGCGTCGCGTTGAAGGCGGCGAGAAGCGTCTGGGCGCGGCTGTAGGCGGCGCCGAGTTCCGGATCGTCCGCCCTGTAGAGCTCGCCGGCAAGCATGCGTTCCTTCTGCGTCACCATGACGGGATGCCCCTCCCCTCGCGGCTTGCCTGGCGGGCGGGCGTCACGCGCCGCCCGGCACGAGTTCCTCCTCCACCGCCTCCTCCTCTTCGGCTTCGAGCGCCGGCGCGTCCTGCGCTTCCAGTCCGAAGCGGGCCGCGACATCCGGCGCGTAGCGCAGGAGATCGGGGCGCAGCCGCAGAAGGGCGAGATCCTTCGCCTTCGCCTCCAGCATGACGTCGAAGTCGAGCCCTTCCGCCACGCGCATGAAGGTGGCGAATTCGAACGGATTGCAGAAATCCGCATGTCCGGTGAAGACCGGGGCGACATGCACGGTCTTCTTCTTCTTCGTCGCCTTGTCGATCCGCACCTGCTCGCGCAGCTCCGTGCGAGGCGAGGAGAAATGCAGCTTCGGCTGCTGGCCCTCCGGCCAGGTGGCGAGAACGCGCTCCAGCGTCTGCCGCAGATCGGCGCGCTCGGGATTGAGGCACCAGAAATGCTGATAGTCGAAGATCAGCCGCACGCCCGTCCGCTCGTGGATCCAGAGAACGTCCTCGGCGGAGAAGCGCAGGTCGTCATGTTCGAGGACGAGGCGGCGGCGCACCGGCTCCGGCAGGGTCGGCCAGGTCCGCGCCCAGCGCTCGCGGCTGGCCGGAACGTCGCCATAGGTGCCGCCGACATGGATGACGAGCACCGCTTCCGGCCCGAGCTCCATCAGGTCCAGCATCTCGGCCTGGCTGGCGAGATCCCAGGCGCTCTTGGCGACGAGGTCCGGGTCGGGGCTGTTCAGGACCACGAATTGCGAGGGATGGAAGGACAGGCGGATGTCGAGCTGCTTCGCCTTCCGGCCGAAGGCGGCGAGCTCCGCGGCGCTTTCCTTCACCATCGCGTGGAACTGCGGCATGTCGGGATGGGTCGCATAGGGCGCGATGTCCGAGGACATGCGGTACATGCGGATGTCGTGCCGGTCGAGATGGTCGAGGATCTGGTCGAGATAGCCGAGCGAGACCTTCAGATGCGGGTCGCTGGCGGCGCGGCGGCTGTCATTGCTCTTCAGGTCGTCCCGCGCCATCACCTTGACCGGAAAGCCGAGCCGCGACAGGCGGGCGCTCATGCCGCCTCCCGGGCGTCGAGCCCCATCTCGGCGCCGAAGCCGAGATCGGCGACGAAGAGGTTCCAGTCGGGCAGGCGCAGCGCGCCGCCGGAGGCGAGACGATGGCCGTTGCCATACTGTTCGTCGGCGCCCGGCGGGCGATGGGCGGCGAAGAAGGCGATGAGGTCGCGCTCGCCCTCGGCGCGGGCGGCGAAATGCACGAAGCCCGGCCGGTAGCCGGTATTGGCGGCGATGACGATCTTGCCCTTCAGCCGGCCCCGCCAGGCCTGGGCGACGAGCGGATGGATCTGGCAGGGCGAATGGAAGCGGATGATCGCGACGTCGCCGACGATTTTCGGGGCGGCCTTGCGCGCGGCATCGAGTTCACGCGCGACCTCGGCCTTGGCGTCGAGTAGCGCCGCCGTTTCCGTATGGGCGCCGGACAGGACCGCCTTCGGCCCTTCCGCCTTGTCGAGGAGAGCGAAGGCGGCCGAGGCATCGCCCTTCGCCGTGCGGCGCGGCGCGTTGACGAGCGAGGCCGCCTTGCGAAGGGCGGTAATGCCGAGAGCGCGGGCGCTTTCCATTTCCGGAAAGCCCTCCCCTTCCGCCAGATCGCCGATGAGGCCGATCGCGGCGAGCCAGAGAAGATCCTCCGCCGGCCCGAGCGCCCGCGCCGCGCGATAGGCGATGAGGCTGGAGGTCGGAACGGGGCGGTTCTCGATGCCGGAGATCACGGTGGCCCCGGCGGGGAGGCCGGTCGGCACATGGTGGTCCACCACGATCGCCGGACCGGCGGGACGCAGCGCCGAGGACGTGCCGACATCGGCGAGGATCACGCCGTCGCGGCGGCGCGGCGCGAGTTCGGCCTGGAAGGCGTCCGAATAGGCGTTCTCGCCCTTGCCGACGATGCGGATCGCCGGATGCCGGCCTTGCCGTTCCAGCGCCTTCTTCAGGATCACCCCCGCTGACAGTCCGTCGGCGTCGTTATGGCAGACGATAAGCGGCTCCGGCCCGAAGGCGCGGAGCGCTTCGGGAAAATCCTCGGGTGACGCGATCCTCAAGTCTGCCGCCATGCCTGCCTCGCCGTTCCTTCGCCGTGGAACTGCGGAGGTCTCGATTCGATCCGTCGGAACCGGCGGAGACGACCGGCGCCGATGGTCCCGGTCGCCGCTACGGAAGGCAGGGGGTGAATATTTACGAAGCAGATTGATGACGGTCTAGACGAACGGGGGCTTTCCCCGCTATCCAGAAGACCGGCTTGGTCGAGCGATTGCTCCTGAGCTTCTTGGGGCCGCTGCTTGGGAGGGCAGCGGCCTCATTCGTTTCCGGGGGCAGGAAGCATCCGGCCGCCGGCTCAGCCCCCGCAAATCGGCAAGGCGGCCATGCGAAATTGGAACTTCTCCAAGGACCCGCGAATCCGTATGTTCAGTGCATCAGAGTTTCGCAGCGCCCACCTCCTCCCAGGGCGATGCGGATAGGCCGGCGGTTCCTCCCACCGCCCGCCGCGATGCCCTCGCTCTCCTCCTCCCAGGCGAGGGCTGAAACCAACGCCCACCGGTCCTCCCCCGGTGGGCGTTTTGGTTTTCTAGACCCTTCCGCCAGCTTTCAGCCATCGCGATTTCCCTTTTTTCTCCGGGACATGATGTCCCCCTGTCAGGTGCTCAATCGAAGCTTAGGTAGGCTCGACGGTCGGCCGGGCGCGTGGCGCGGCGGCCGGCAGGAGGGCGATCGGCCATGGTGACGTCCCGCTTCTTGAGCGGCAAGGGTGAGATGGCCGGGCGCTTCCGGGACTTCGACTGGGTCGCGACCCCGCTCGGCGCCCCCTCGACCTGGCCCCGCGCGCTGAAGACGCTGGTCGGCCTGATGCTGGCCTCGCGCCAGCCGATGTTCCTCGCCTGGGGCGAGCAGGGCACGATGCTCTACAACGACGCCTATTGCGGCCTGCTGCAGAGCAAGCACCCTTCCGCCTTCGGCCATCCCTTCCGCGAGGTCTGGGCCGAGATCTGGAGCGAGATCGAGCCGCTGGTCCTTCAGGTCTTCGACGGGGAGTCGGTGCATTTCGACGACATCACCCTCTATGTCGAACGCAACGGCACGATGGCGGAGGCGCATTTCGCCTTTTCCTACACGCCCGTCTACGACGACACCGGCACCGTCACCGGTCTCTTCTGCGCCTGCAACGAGACGACGGACCAGATCCTCGCCGAACGGGCGGCGACCGACGCGCTGCAGGCGGCCGAGGAGGCCAATATCGCCAAGAGCCAGTTCCTGGCGAATATGAGCCACGAGCTGCGCACGCCGCTGTCGGCGATCATCGGCTATGCCGAGATGATCATCGAGGAGGCCGAGGACGGCGCGGCTCCCGCCGATCTCGCACGCGACGTCGCCAAGATCGAGAGCAATGCCCGCCATCTCCTGAGCCTCATCAACGACGTGCTCGACCTGTCGAAGGTCGAGAGCGGCAAGATGGACATCTATGCCGAGACCTTCGACGTCGCCGAGATCGTGCGGGACGTCGCGGCGACGGCCCAGCGGCTGGTGGAGAAGAAGAACAACCGTCTGGAACTGCGTCTCGCCGGGGCGGTCGGAACGCTCCATTCCGACGTCACCAAGCTGCGCCAGATCCTTCTCAACCTCCTGAGCAATGCCGCGAAGTTCACGCAGGACGGCACCATCACGCTCGGCGTCGAGCGGCGGGCGGAGGCGATGGTCTTCACCGTTCATGACACCGGCATCGGCATGACGGCCGAGCAGCTGGAGCGTCTGTTCCAGCGCTTCCAGCAGGCCGATGCCTCGACGACGCGCAAATATGGCGGCACCGGTCTCGGCCTCGCCCTCACCAAGGCCTTCAGTGCCATGCTGGGCGGCGAAGTCTCGGTGACCAGCGAGGCGGGCCGGGGCAGCACCTTCACCCTCACCCTGCCCTTCGCCGTGCCCGAGCCCGCGCCGGAGGAGGCCGAACTCGAAGCGCAGGTGCCGGTCGTCCCGGATGTCGATCCGGCGAAGGTGGTGCTGGTGATCGACGACGACACGGCGCAGCGCGAACTGATGACGCGCTTTCTCGCGCGCGAGGGCTTCTCGACGGTCACCGCCGCCGACGGGGCGACGGGCCTGACGCTCGCCAAGGAATTGCGGCCGCGCGCCATCCTGCTCGACGTGATGATGCCCGGCATCGACGGCTGGACGGTGCTCGGCCGATTGAAGGCCGATCCCGATCTCGCCAGCATTCCGGTCGTGATGGTCACCTTCGTCAGCGAGCGCGGCCTCGCCTCCTCGCTCGGCGCCGCCGACTATGTCGACAAGCCGGTGCGCTGGGAGCGCTTCCGCGAGGTGATGGACCGCTTCCGCGAGGATGTCGGCGACGTGCTCGTCGTCGACGACGATCCGGATGCGCGCGAGCGGGTGCGCTCGTCCCTCGAGCGCGACGGCTGGACGGTGGTGGAGGCGGCGAACGGCCAGGAGGCGCTCGACCGCGTCGCGGCCGCCCCGCCCCGCGTCATCCTGCTCGACCTGACGATGCCGGTGATGGACGGCTTCAGCTTCCTGCATGCGCTGCGCAGCCGGCCGAGCGACCGCGACATCCCGGTCATCGTCCTTTCGGCGCGGGATCTCACCGCCGCCGAGCGCGTGCGGCTCGAATCCGCCTCGCATGTCATGACCAAGGGCGAGGTCAGCCTGAAGGAGGTAGCGGCCAATGTGCGCGCGGTGACGGACGGACCGGGCTGAGCCGCGCCGGCCCCGGCCGCGCCCTAGCGGAAGCGCCAGCCGCGCTGGAGCACCTCGATCTTGTAGCCGTCCGGGTCCTCGATGAAGAAGAAGCGCGCCATGCCGCCGCTGGAGGTATGGGCGAGCTCCTTGATGTCCTTCGGCTGGAGGCCGGCCTCCGCCAGCCGGCGATGCTCGGCCTCCAGATCGGCGACGGATACAGCCAGATGCCCGTAGCCCTTGCCGAGGTCGTAGGGCTCCGCCTGCCCCTTGTTGACGGTCAGTTCCAGCTCGAAGCCGGACTCGTCATTGGCGAGATAGATCAGCGTGAAGCCGTCGAAATCCAGCCGGTCGGCGATCTCGAGGCCGAAGGCCGTGCGATAGAAGGCGACGGACCGCGCCTCGTCCAGCACCCGGATCATCGAATGAATGAGCTTCGCCACGTCGGCCCCCGTATCCCGTTCGCCCTGGCGGTCGCACCGCCGCGCCGGTAGTTAGGGAAAAGCCGCGACGGAATCCATGCCGGTCGGGCTGCGCCTCGGACTCATTGACAGAACCAAATAAGTACCAATACTGTCACGAACGGGCGGGCGCATCGATTGGAAGGGGAAGCCTTCGACAACCTGCGCGCTCAGCCGTCTAGACGTATGTTTTTGCTAATGTTTCTTCCGATATCGGGATAGTCGCAGCGCGATCTTGCGCGGCGATCGACGGAATTCGCTGTGGTCCATTGCAAGCGCCTGGACTTCTTTGGTATTGGATGAAGCGAACCACTTCCCCCACCGCGTCGTTTTTGCTCGGACAGGCGATGAACACGATCTTCGGACCGGACGGCTTCCTTTCTGACGAAGGTCCGCTCTACCTGCGCCTGCAGGCGAAGATCCGTCAGGCGGTGCTGGACGGCGCGCTGAAGCCGCTGGAGGCGCTGCCGCCGGAGCGCGAGCTCGCCGCGAGCGTCGGCGTGTCGCGCGTCACCGTGCGCAAGGCGCTGGAAGGCCTCGTCGCCGAGGGTCTCATCGAACAGCGCCACGGCTCGGGCACCTTCGTCGCCCCGCCCCAGCGCAAGTTCCAGCAGGGCCTGTCGCATCTCACCTCCTTCACCGAGGACATGCGGGCGCGCGGCCATGCGACGACCTCGCAATGGCTGGACCGCTCGATCGGCCGGGTGACGCCGGAAGAGGCGCTGCGGCTCGGCCTGTCGCCCGGCGAGGCGGTGGCGCGGCTGTCGCGCATGCGCCGCGCGGACGCGACGCCGATCGTGGTCGAGCGGGCCTGCGTGCCCGCCGCCCTCCTGCCCGATCCCGCCGCCGTGGACGGCTCGCTCTACGACGCGATGGACCGGCTCGGGCACCGCCCCGTCCGGGCGCTCCAGCGCATCAGCGCGGAAAATCTCGGGGCGGAGGATGCCGCCCTGCTCGGCCTGCCCGAAGGGGCCGCCGCGCTCTGCATGGTGCGCGTTGCCTTCGATGCCGGCGGCCGCCCCGTCGAACTCACCCAATCGCACTATCGCGGCGACGCCTACGACTTCGTCGCCGAACTCACCGTTTCTTCCAGGAGCTGAGCCGGAATGACCATGCCTTCCTTGATGCGCCAGGAGATCGACGAGGCGCCGGCCGCCGTGGAGCGGCTGCTCGGCACTTCGGGCGACGCCATGCGGGAGGCCGGCGCGCTGCTCCGCCGGCTCGATCCGCGCGTCGTCGTCACCGTCGCGCGGGGCTCGTCGGACCAGGCGGCGACCTTCCTGAAATATGTCACGGAACTGCGGCTCGGCGTTCCGGTCGCCTCGCTCGGCCCCTCGCTCGCCTCCGTCTACGGCGCGCGGCTCCGCCTGCCGGGCGCCGCCGGCATCGGCATCTCGCAATCCGGCCAGAGCCCGGACATCGTCGCCCTGATGCGCCGGGTGCGCGAGGCCGGCGCCGAGACGATCGCGCTGGTCAATGCCGAGAACTCGCCGCTGGCGGCCGAGGCCGGGCGGGCGGTGCCGCTGGCGGCCGGGCCGGAGCGCAGCGTCGCGGCGACGAAGAGCTTCGTCACCTCGGCGGTGGCGGCGCTCGGCATCGTCGCCCATTGGGCGGAGGACGAGGCCCTGCTCGCCGCGCTGGCCGCCCTGCCGGACGCCCTGTCCCGGGCGCTCGCCATGGACTGGTCGGCCGCGCTGGAGCCCTGCCGGCAGGCGAGTTCGCTCTATACGGTCGGGCGCGGTCCCGGCCTCGCCATGGCGGGCGAGGCGGCGCTGAAGTTCAAGGAAACCTCGATCCTCCATGCCGAATGCTTCTCGGGGGCCGAACTGATCCACGGTCCGGTCTCGCTGGTCGAGAGCGGCTTTCCGGCCTTCGTCTTCATGCCGGACGACGCGGCCCGGCCCGGCATGATCGACGTCTGCCGGC
Source organism: Aureimonas endophytica (assembly GCF_014642635.1). Taxonomy (GTDB): domain Bacteria; phylum Pseudomonadota; class Alphaproteobacteria; order Rhizobiales; family Rhizobiaceae; genus Plantimonas; species Plantimonas endophytica. The sequence continues at coordinate 553,948 of NZ_BMIQ01000002.1, read as the reverse complement.
GCCTCGCCGAGAGCGGCGCGGCGCTCTTCGCCATCGGCGGCGAGGCGAACCGGCCGACCGCCCTGCCCCATGCGCCGACCGGCCACCCGCTGACCGAGCCCCTGTCGATGATCCTCTCCTTCTACGGCTTCGCCGAGGCCCTGTCGCGGGCGCGCGGCCACGACCCGGACAATCCCAGGGGCCTGCGCAAGGTCACCGAGACGGTCTGACGCGGCGCGGTCGTCGCCGGCCGCGCCCCGCCTATGTTCCCCATCGTGGACGGGCGCTTCGGAGGGCGGTCATGGGCCTCGATCGAAGGATGGTTCTCGCGGGCCTGGCGTTCGGCGCGGCGCCGCGCCTCGCCTTCGGGGCCGAACCCGCCCCCGCCCGCCAGCCCTATCCGGACGATGCCGCGCCGCCGCTCTTCGCGGAGGACTATGCGGCGGCGCGGCGCGGCTTCGCGACGCATCTTCTCCGGCGCGGGCCGGCGCCGGACGAGGGCGAGTCGCTCGACGCACCGCCCGGCGCGCGCCGCATCCGCTATCGCTCCGACGGGTTGGACCTCACCGCCTGGCTGTCCGAACCGGTGCCGGCGGGCGAGACACGCCCGGCGATCCTGTTCCTGCACGGCGGCAACGCGCTCTGGCACGGCCATTGGGATCTGACGAAGCCCTATCGCGATCAGGGTTTCGTCGCGCTGATGCCGGCGCTCCGCGCCGAGAACGGCCAGCCCGGCGCCTTTTCCGGCTTCTACGACGAGACCGCCGACGTCCTGGCGGCGGCGGCAGCCCTGCGCGCCGTGCCGGGCGTCGACACCTCGCGCCTGTTCCTCGCCGGCCATAGCGTCGGCGGCACGCTGACGCTGCTCGCCGCCCTCGCCTCGCCGCTCTTCCGGGCGGCGGCGGCCTTCTCGCCCAATCCCGACGCCCGCGCCTTCTTCGGCCGTTTCGCCGAGGACATCCGCTTCGACACGGCCGATCCGCGCGAATTCGAGATGCGCTCGGCCGTCTGCTATGCGGGAAGCTTCAAATGCCCGGTGCTGATGCTGCACGGTTCGAAGGAGCTGCGGACCGAGAACGCGATCCGCCTCACCGCCGAGCGGGCGACGGCGGCCGGCCGCAAGGTCCGGCACGGCATCGTCGCCGGCGACCATACATCCGCAATCCCGGGCGAGACGGCGGAAAGCCTCGCCTTCTTCGGCGGGATCTGATCTCATCGCGCCTTGGCAGCGATCTGCTCGCCTTGCCCTTCGTCATCCCGGCCTTGAGCCGGGATCCATGCCAAGCCGGTCAAGGCGGGCCGGGAACGATGCGGAAGGGCACCCCTTTCTTGTCCCCACCCATGCTGCCTCGCCGAGGCATGGATCCCGGCTCAAGGCCGGGATGACGAAGCTGAGACGGTTTCGCCAAACATCAAGGCATAAGCGCGCCAGGATCCAAATGGAGGCTCAGTGCTCCTTGTAGGTCGGCTCGGCGTCGCGCAGCATGCCGCGATAGATGCCGGGCGAGGAGCCCTCGATGCCGATGGCGCCGACGCAGCGGCGATAGAAGTCCTGCGGGCCGGCGGCGCCGATCACGCCATAGCCATAGCCCTGGTTGCGCATGTCGGTGAGGCAGGCGAGGAGCAGGCCCTGGCCGGCCCCGAGGCCCCGCGCCGTCTCGTCGACGCCGGTCGGGCCGAAGAAGCCGCGCGCCGTCGCGTCGTAGCAGGCGAAGCCGATCAGCTCGCCCCCCTTCACCGCCAGGAAGCAGGCCGGCGGCTGGCGCGCCATCGCCACCGTCGTCTCGCTCACCCAGCCGGCGCCGAAGCGCGGCTCGATCCAGCGGTTGATCAGCACGAGTTCCGGCGGCAGCGCGCGGCGGATCTCGATGCCCCCTTCGGCGAGGCGCCGGTCGAGCGCCGGATCGGGCGCGAGGTCGTAGAGCTTCACGAGCATGTCGAGCGACATCGGATCAGCCTTTCACGGCGCCGGCGGTGAGGCCGGAGACGATCTTGCGTTGGAAGAGGAGGACGAGGACGATCAGCGGCAGCGTCACCGTGACGGAGGCCGCCATGATCTGGCCGAAGGGATATTCGTAGCGCGAGGCGCCGGAGATGAGACCGATCGCCACCGGCACCGTGCGGTTCTCGTCGGTGAGGATGAAGGTCAGCGCGAAGAGGAACTCGTTCCAGGCCAGGATGAAGGCGAGGATGCCGGTGGAGGCGAGCGCCGGCCCCATCAGGGGCAGGAGGATGCGGGTGAGGATGCGCCAGTGCGAGGCGCCGTCCATCACCGCCGCCTCCTCCAGCTCGCGCGGAAACTCGCGGATGAAGCTCGTGAGGATCCAGGTGGTGAAGGGTACGGTGGAGAGGAGATACGTGAGGACGAGCGAACTCGGCCGGTTGAAGAGGCCGAGCCATTGCACCAGCTCGAACATGCCGGAGAGAACCACGACCTGCGGGAAGATCGAGATCATCAGGACGAGGATCAACACCGCCCGCCGCTGCGGAAACTCGATGCGGCCGAGCGCATAGGCGGCGCTGACGCCGAGGAGCAGCGAGATCGCCGTCGTCGAGGTCGCGACGAAGACCGAATTGGCGAGCGAGCGCATGAAGACCGGATTGGCGAAGAGCAGCCGGTAGTTCGTGAGATCGAGCGCCGGCAGGAGCGCCCGGTCGAAGAGCGCGTCGCCCTGCTTGGTCGAGGAGACGATCGCCCAGTAATAGGGAAAGAGCGTGTAGACGAGGGCGAGCGCCAGGGCGGCCATCATCAGGCCGCGCTTCACGCGCCGGGCCCGGCGGTGGCGCAGCGCGGCGCGGCGGCGGGCGAGCGAGGCCGGCGAGGAGAGCGGCAGGGCGGCGTCCATCAGACCTCTCCCGCCGCCCGGTCGAGCCGCAGCGCGCCGATGATCAGGATCGCGACGAGGGCGACGATCAGGAAGACGGAGGTCGAGGCGGCCGAGCCGATGCCGAGCTCCTGGAACGAGATCAGCCGGTTCCGCGCATAGATCGACATGGTCATGATGTTCTCGTTGCTGGCGGAGAGCACATAGGCGAGGTCGAACATCCGCAGCGCGTCGAGCACCCGGAAGAGCACGGCGACGCCGATCGCCGGGCGCAGCAGCGGCAGGGTGATCGACCAGAAGCGTTTCCAGGCCGGAATGCCGTCGACCTCCGCCGCCTCGAAGATCTCGCCCGGCAGCAATTGCAGGCCGGCGAGGATGAGAAGCACCATGAAGGGCGTCGTCATCCATATGTCGATGAAGATGGTGACGCCCATGATCAGCCAGGAGCCGGAGGTCCAGGCGATGCCGTGCTCGGCGAGGCCGAGGCCGACGATCGCCTTGTTCACGATGCCGAACTGGTCGTTCAGCATCCAGTCCCAGATCTTGGTGGAGACGACGACGGGAATCGCCCAGGGCACGAGGATCGCCGCCCGCACCAGTCCCCGCCCCGGGATCGCCTCGTTGATGAGAAGCGCGATGCCGAGGCCGAGCAGGGTTTCGAGCGAGACGGACAGAACCGTGAAGACCAGCGTGTTCCTGACCGCCAGCCAGAAGGACGGGTCGCGCGCGACCTCCAGGAAGTTCTCGAAGCCGACGAAGCCATAGGTGGTCGGGTCGTCGAGATAGGCGTCGGTGAAGGAGAAGAAGAAGGTGCGGCCGAGCGGCCAGAGGGCGACGAGCAGCATCGCCGCCGCCATGGGGAAGAGAAAGAGCCAGGCCGCGCGATGCTCGCGGCGTTCGAGCCGCGTCGTCATGCCGCCGCGCCCTGGCGAAGGGCGGGCGCGAGCCGCCGCCCGTCCTCGGCGAAGAGATAGAGATCGTCGCGGTCGAAGCCGAGCGCCACCGTCTCGTCCACCGTCGCCGCCGGCACGCGGCCCGGCAGGCGCAGGGCGACGACCGAATCGTCGGACAGGCGCACATAGGCATGATGCTCGTGGCCGAGATCCTCGATCCGTTCGAGCCGGCCCGAGATCGCCCCCTCGCCCGGCGCCACGAGCCGCAGCGCCTCCGGCCGAAGGCCGATCTCGGCGACGCCCGGCAGGCCGACCGGCAGGGCGAGACCGCCCGCGCCCGTGAGGACGCCCGCCTCGTCGCGCACCTTCAGGAAGTTCATGCGCGGCGAGCCGATGAAGCCGGCGACGAAGCGGCTCGCCGGCGCGTGATAGAGTTCGCTCGGACTGCCGACCTGCTCGATCCGCCCGGCATTGAGGACGACGATGCGGTCGGCGAGCGTCATCGCCTCCACCTGATCGTGCGTCACATAGATCATGGTCGTGCCGAGTTCCTTGTGGAGCCGGGCGATCTCCACCCGCATCTCGGCGCGCAGGTCCGTATCGAGATTGGAGAGCGGCTCGTCGAACAGGAAGACCTCGGGCTTGCGGACGAGGGCCCGGCCGATGGCGACGCGCTGGCGCTGGCCGCCGGAGAGCTCGCGCGGGCGCCGGCCGAGGAGATGGTCGACCTTCAGGAGCCGGGCTACCTCCTTCACCTTGGCGCGGATCGCCTCCTTCCGCTGCCCCGCCGTTTCCAGCGCGAAGCCGATGTTCCGCTCGACATTCATATGCGGATAGAGCGCATAGGACTGGAAGACGAAGGCGACGCCCCGCGCGGAGGCGGGAACGTCCGTCACCGCCTCGCCGTCGATCGCGACCTCGCCGCGCGTCACCGGGATCAGCCCCGCGACCATGCGGAGCAATGTGGACTTGCCGCAGCCCGAAGGCCCGACGAAGACGACGAACTCGCCGTCCTCGATCCGAAGATCGACGTCGCGGATGACGTCGATCGTGTGGAAGCTCTTCGAGACGCCGCGAAGCTCGACGGAGGCCATGGGAAGATCGCCCTCAGCGCGCCGCGCGGATCACCGCGCGTCCTTCTGCTTCTCGATGCGGCCCGCCATCGCCTTCAGGCCCGATTCGACATTGCCGCCGGTCAGCATGTCGTGGACGCCGCGATAGAAGGTCTGGGAGACGCGGTTGTAATTGGCGCCGGCATAGCCGGAGGGCCGCGTCGCGGCATCGGCGAAGGCGGCGCTCGTGTCCTTCAGGAAGGGAAGCTTGGCCAGGATGTCCTGGTCCTGGTAGAGCGCGGCGATCGAGGGATTGTAGGCGCCCTCGACGGCGCGGATCTTCTGCATTTCCGGGCCGGTGATGTAGCGCACGAAGCTCGCCGCCGTTTCGGCATGCTGCGAATATTTCGAGATCGCGACATACATCGGGCCGAGACAGCCGCTCGACTTCTGCCCGTCCTTGCCGACCGGCAGCGGCATCACGCCGACCTTGCCGGCGACCTTCGAGCCCTCGCCGTTCGACGTGCCCCAGACATAGGGCCAGTTGCGGTGGAAGACCGAATTGCCGGCCTCGAAGACGGCGCGCGAGGCCTCTTCGTCATAGTTCAGCGTGCCTTCCGGGCTGATCGTGCCGATCCAGCCCTTGGCCTTGGTGATCGCCTCGGCGGCGGCCGGATTGTCGATCGTCACCTTGCCGTCCGGGTCGATGATCGTGCCGCCGCCATGCGAGGCGACGAGCTCGATCGCGTCGCAGGTCAGGCCCTCGTAGCTCTTGGCCTGCCAGGTATAGCCCCAGAGATCGCCCTGGCCGGCGGCGCGCTCCTTGTCCTGCACGGTCTTGGCCTCGCTCGCCAGCTCGTCCCAGGTCTTGGGCGGCTGCAAGCCGTATTTGTCGAGGAGGTCCTTGCGATAATACATCAGGCCGACATCCATATACATCGGCATCGAGATCAGCTTGCCGTCGAGGAGACCCGCCTCCAGCGTCGCCTTGAAATGCTGCGCCTGCTCCTCCTTCGGCACGAGGGGGCCGAGATCCATCAGGTTGTTCTTGAACATGCCGAGCCAGATGACATCCAGGAAGAGCACATCGACATCCGGCGACCTGGCGGCGAGGAGCTGCTGGAAGAGCGGGATCGCGTCGTCGAGATTGGCCGGCATCTTGTTGATGTTGGCGACGTTGCCGGTCTTCTCGCCCCAGTTCTTCGAGGCCTTGACGCAGAGGTCGTAATCCGTCGCGCCGCAGAACATGGTGATCGTCTCGGCCCGGGCCGGGCCAAGGGCGAGCCCCGACAGAAGGGTGGCGGAGAGGGCGAGGGTCTTCCAGGACATGATCGATCTCCCTGACGGCGGAACCGGAGCCGCGGGATCCAAACAGAACCCGCCGGTACTGGTATTGGATTGGACCTCCGACTGCCTGTCAAGTGAACTTCCAGAATGCGCTGCACAAAATTGCGCCGCGCATCGCCGCGATCAGCCGGCCGTCGAGCCGAGCCGCAGCGCCGCGCCGAGAAGTCCGGCATTCGGGCCGAGCTGGGTGGCGGTGACGAGCGGCTGGTCCATGCGGCGGAGGATGCCGCGCCGCACCGCGCCGTCGAGCAGCGCCAGGAGTTCCGCGCTGTTGGCGAGGCCTCCGGCGACGGGCACGGCGGAGGCGCCGGTCGCATTGACGATCATCGCCAGCGGCCCCGACAGGAGGTCCAGCCAGAGCGCCACCACGGCGCCGGCCGTCGCCTCGCCGGCCTGCCAGGATTCGACGATGACGCGGCTGTCGCGCGCCTCGCCATGCAGAAACAGGTCGAGGCGCTCCAGGCCGCGCGCGCTGCCCACCGTGTCGATGCAGCCGGTCTGGCCGCAGCCGCAGGCGAAGGCCGGGGCCGGCGGCGCGCCGGGCGCGGCCGGGCGGATCACCGGGCCATGGCCCCATTCGCCGGCGACGCCGCCAGCCCCTTCCACGATCCGCCCGCCGGCGACGAGGCCGCCGCCGACGCCGGTGCCGAGGATCACCCCGAAGACCACCGGATGGCCGGCGCCGGCGCCGAGCAGCGCCTCGGCGAGCACGAAGCAGTCGGCATCGTTGGCGATCGCCACCGGCCGGCCGAGCGCGGCTTCGAGATCGGCGCCGAGCCGGCGCCCGTCGATGCAGGGAATATTGGCGACCTTGGCGATGCCGCTCCGGGGATCGAAGACGCCGGCGATCGAGAGCGACAGCGGCACGCCCGCCGGCAGCCCGGCGCAGAGGGCGCCGAGCGCTTCGCAGAAGCCCGGCCAATCGGCCGCCGGGGTCGGCACGCGGATCTCCGGCTGGAGAGCACCGTCGGCGGCAAGGCGCGAGGCCTTGATGAAGGAGCCGCCGATATCGGCGCAGACACCCGCGACGCCGCCCGCCGGCACAGCCTTCGGACGATAGGCCTCGGGAAGGACGATCGGTGGCGACGCCATGGCATGCTCTCATGTTGGGGAAGACGGGGGCGCGGCTTCGGCGGCGCTTTCCGACCGGGGATCGGCCGGTTAGAGCATTGGCGAGCCCGGTCCCGCAATGGCGGGTTGCCCGTTCCTGCCGCATGGATCCGCCCGATGACCGCCTCCGCGCCGCGCGTGCTTCTCGAAATCTGCGTCGATTCGCCGGAGGGTCTGGCGACGGCCGTCGCGGCGGGGGCCGACCGTGTGGAACTCTGTTCGAGTCTCGATCTCGGCGGTCTCACCCCCTCGCCCGGCCTGATCGCGCTCGCCGCCGCCGCCCCCGTGCCGGTCTATGCGATGATTCGGCCGCGCGTCGGCGATTTCAGCTTCTCGCCGCCGGAGATCGACGCGATGCGGGCCGAGATCGCGGCGGTGCGCGCCGCCGGCCTCGCCGGCGTGGTGCTCGGCGCCTCGCGTCCCGACCGGAGCCTCGACGCGGCATTGTTGGCAAGGCTTTGCGAGGAAGCGGCCGGTCTCGGGCGCACGCTCCACCGCGCCTTCGACCTCGTGCCCGACCCGTTCGCGGCGCTCGATCTCGCGATCGAGCTCGGCTTCGAGCGCATCCTCACCTCCGGCGGCGCGCCGAACGCGCTCGCCGGCGCCGAGGTCCTCGCCGCGTTGCGGCAGCGGGCGGCGGGGCGGATTTCGATCATGCCGGGCAGCGGCGTCCGGCCGGAGACCGTGGCGGAAATCCTCCGCCGCACCGGAGCCCATGAGATCCACGCCTCCGCCCGCGCGGCGGCCCCGACCGCGCCCGATCTCGCCCGCTGGGGATTTGCCCCCGAACAGATTTTTGCAACCAGCGCGGCAGCGATCGCCCTCCTGCGCGAGTCGATTGAAACAGCGGAGAATTCCCTGCCCAGGAGTTAAGCATGCTCAGGCTTCGCGCTTGCGGAAGGCGGCGAAAGCCTGTCGTCTGCGGCAGGAAGCGGCCAGCGGCCTGTTGACGCCGGACCAAAGCTGTACCAATCTTGCGCCCATCAGCTTCGCCATCGAGCAGGAACCGGATACGCATGCGCGTCGGCATCATCGGACTGGGCTTTCGCCTCGGCTATCTCGGCCACGTGTTCAGCACGGTCGAGGAGAATTTCGAGATCGTCGGCTATGTCGATCCGCAGCCGGCCGGCCTGCCGGGCCTTCTCGAAAAGGGCATTTCGGCCGGCAAGGCCTATGCGACGCCGGAAGAGCTGATCCGCAACGAGGCGCTCGATCTCCTGATGATCGGCTCGCCCAATCATCTTCATCTCGACCATATCCGCATCGGCCTCGAAGCCGGGCTGAAGGTGTTCTGCGAGAAGCCGGTCGTCACCACGATCGAGCAGAGCCTGGAACTCGCCGCCCTGATGGCGCGGCACGGCCATGAGCGCCTCGCGGTCGGGCTCGTGCTGCGCTATTCGCCGATGTATCGCGATCTCCTGGCGGCGCAGGCCAAGGGGCTTCTCGGCGACGTCGTCTCGATCGAGGCCTCCGAACATATCGCCCCCTATCACGGCGCCTTCTTCATGCGCGACTGGCGGCGCTACGAGCGCTATGCCGGCAGCTTCATGCTGGAGAAGTGCTGCCACGACCTCGATCTCTATAACGGCGTCGTCGGCGCGCGGCCGGAGCGGGTGGCGAGCTTCGGCGGCCGCAAGAGCTTCGTGCCGGCGAACGACCCGGCCCAGGCGGGCGTCAACGATCTCGACGTCTTCCACCGCAAGCCGAGCGGCTGGATGGGCTCGGACAAGGTGTTCGATTCCGATGCCGACATCATCGACTATCAGGTCGCCATCGTCGAATATGCCAACGGTGTCGGCCTCAACTTCCACACCAATCTCAACGTGCCGGACGAATTCCGCCGCTTCTGCGTGATCGGCACGCGCGGCATGGCGGAGGGCGATTTCGTCCGCGCCTATCTAAACGTCCACGAGGTCCTGAGCGGCGAGAAGGTCGTGGCGAACGAATATTCGCGCCAGACCACCCTCTCGCATCATTACGGCGCCGACGAGCAGATGGCGGCGGATATCCTCGCCCATCTCCAGGGCGGCGCGCCGCTGCCGGTCTCCACCCTCAACGCGCTGGAAGCCGGGCTTCTGGCCCTTTCGATGGACGAGGCGCGCACGAAGCGCACCGTCGTCGACATGCGCCCGCTCTGGGACCGCTTCGACGAGGCGCTCCAGTCGCGCCGCGCGGCCTGACGGGAGCCGGCCCGGTGTTCGACAAGCGGGGCGCCACGCTCTTCGCCTGGGCGCTGCTTCTTCCGGCGATCCTCTATATCGCGGTGATCGTCGCCTATCCGCTGGTCGAGACCGGCATCCTGTCCTTCACGGACGCATCGCTGAAGCGCACGACCGCCTGGGTCGGATTCGCCAACTACGACAAGATCTTCAACGAGACCTTCGCCGGGGTGATCCTGCGCACCTTCGTCTGGACCTTCTTCTCGGTCCTCCTGAAGATGATCATCGGCACGTTCGGCGCGGTGCTGCTGAATTCCGCCGTGCCCGGCCGCTCGCTGTTCCGCCTTCTCACCATGCCGCCCTGGATCGTGCCGATGGCCATCGGCATCTTCATGTGGGGCTGGATGTATAACGGCCAGTTCGGCATGATCTCGGGCGTCCTCCAGAATCTCGGCCTCGCGAGCGGCCCGGTCGCCTTCCTCGCCTATGGCAACAGCGCTTTCTGGGCGACGATCGTCACCGACGTCTGGATCGGCGTGCCGCTCGTGACGCTCTATCTCCTCGCCGCGATGCAGGCGATTCCGGGCGATCTCTACGAGGCGGCCTGGACGGACGGCGCCGGGCGCTTCTACCGCTTCCGCCGCATCACCCTGCCGCTCATCGTGCCGGCGCTGATCACCATGTCGATGATCTCGCTGATCTCGACCTTCAATTCCTTCGACATCATCTGGATTCTCACCAAGGGCGGCCCGTCCGGCTCGACCACCACGATGATCATCGACACCTACAAGACCGCGATCGGCTCCTACAAATATGGCGAGGGCGCCGCCCGCGCCGTGCTGATCTGCCTCTTCCTGTCGGTCTTCTGCTTGTTCTACTTCCGCCTGACGAGCCGCCTGTCGACGGAGCCGGCCCGATGAAGACGACGCCCTCGATCAACCGCTACCGCTGGTACGAGATCATCGCGATCTATGCCGGCATCCTCGTCTTCCTGGCCTTCCTCCTCGCGCCGTTCCTCGAAGGCTTCCTCGTTTCCCTGAAGCCCTTGTCGCTGCTCTTCTCCTCGCCCTATCGCTTCTGGCCGGAGAACGGTTCCTTCGCCGCCTACCGCACCATGTGGGAAAGCGTGCCGGGCTTTGGCTGGTACATCTTCAATTCCTTCTTCATCTCGACCGTGGCGACGGTCGTCGTCCTGTTTCTCGCCGTGCCGGCGGCCTATGCCTTCTCGCGCTTCGCCTTCCGGGGACGCGGGCCGCTGCTGGCGAGCTTCCTCGCCGTCAACATGTTCTCGGGCGCGGTGCTTCTCATTCCGCTCTACCGGCTGATGCGCGCGATGGGCGTCCTCAACACCTATCTGGCGATGATCGTGCCGGGCGTCGCCTTCCTCATCCCGACCGCGGTCTGGCTGCTCAGGACCTACATGCTGCGCATCCCGCGCGAACTCGAAGAGGCCGCCTATGTCGACGGCGCCAGCCGCTTCTACACCTTCCGCCGCGTGATCCTGCCGATCGCCATGCCCGGCATCATCGTCGTGACGATCACCACCTTCATCGGCGCCTATGCCCAGCAGTTCATCTATGCGCTGACTTTCAATTCCAAGACGGAATACATGCCGCTGCCGGTCGGGCTCTTCGCCTATTTCGGCAAGCAGGAAGTGGTGTGGAACGAGCTGATGGCGGCGAGCTTCGTCGGCATCGCCCCCGCCATGTTCGTGATCTTCCTTCTTCAACGCTATCTCGTCGCGGGCCTCACCGCCGGCGCCGTGAAGCAATGACCGCCTGAAGGCGGCCACGACCTCCAGCAACAGGGAAATCCCATGCTCAAACGTTTCTCGCTTCTCGCCGGAACCCTCGCCCTCTTCGCCGGCACCGCGCTGCCGACGCTGGCCTCCGCCAAGGACATCAGCTTCATCTACTGCGGCGACAAGATCAATCCGGTCCATGACAAGGCCTTTAAGGCCTGGAACGAGAAGAACCCGGACGACAAGATCGCGCCGGAACTCGTCGGCTGGGAACAGTGCCAGGACAAGGCGACGACGCTCGCCGCCGCCGGCAACCCGGTCGCCCTCGCCTATGTCGGCTCGCGCACGCTGAAGCAGTTCGCGCAGAATGACCTCATCGTTCCGGTGCCGATGACGGATGCTGAGAAGGCGAGCTACCAGCCGCACATCGTCGACACGGTCACCTTCGAGAACCAGCAATGGGGCGTGCCGATCGCCTTCTCGACCAAGGCGCTGTTCTGGAACAAGGATCTCTTCAAGCAGGCCGGCCTCGACCCGGAAACCCCGCCCAAGACCTGGGAGGAGGAGATCGCCTTCGCCAAGCAGATCAAGGAAAAGACCGGCATCGCCGGCTACGGCCTCGTGGCGAAGACCTTCGACAACACGCTGCACCAGTACCTGCACTGGGTCTACACCAATAACGGCACGATCACCGACAAGGACGGCAACGTCACGCTCGACAGCGCGCAGAACCTCGCGGCGCTGAAGGGTGTGAAGGACATCACGCCCTATTCCGAGGAAGGCCCGACCGCCTACGAGCAGAACGAGGTGCGCGCCATCTTCCTCGACGGCAAGGCGGGCATGATCCAGAATTCGACCGGCGCCATCACCCGCCTGGAGAAGACCAAGATCAACTGGGGCGTCGCCAACCTGCCGCTCGGCCCCGAGGCCAAGGGCCCGGGCACGCTGCTGATCACCGACAGCCTCGCGATCTTTAAGGGCACCGGCGTCGAGGACAAGGCGATCGAATTCGCCAAGTTCCTGACCGCGCCGGACCGCCAGGAGGAATACGAGCTCCAGGGCGACGACGGCCTCGTGCCGCTGCGTCCCTCCGCCAATGTCGACAAGTTCGTCGCCGACCATCCGGCCTGGAAGCCCTTCATCGAGGGCATCAAGTTCGGTGGCCCGGAGCCGCTCTTCACCGACTACAAGGGCTTCCAGAACGCCATGATCGAGATGGTCCAGTCGGTCGTCGCCGGCAAGGCGACGCCGGAAGAGGCGCTGAAGAAGGCCGCCGGCGAGATCGAACAGTACAAGTGACGTTCCGGCGCCGCGCGACTCCTCGCGCGGCGCCCTCCCCTTTTCGCTGCGAAGGGCCGGGCCGATCCCGGCCGCCGGAGAGAGCCCTTTGGGACAGCTCAGCCTCAGACAGGTCCGTAAATCCTACGAGACGCTGGAGATCATCAAAGGCGTCGATCTCGACGTGCGCAATGGCGAGTTCGTCGTCTTCGTCGGCCCGTCGGGCTGCGGCAAGTCCACGCTGCTGCGCATGATCGCCGGGCTGGAGGACATCACCTCCGGCGACATCGCCATCGACGGCAAGAGGGTCAACGACCTGCCGCCGGTGAAGCGCGGCATCGCCATGGTGTTCCAGTCCTACGCGCTCTATCCGCATATGACGGTGTTCGAGAACATCGCCTTTCCCCTGCGCGTGGAGAAGATGGCGGAAGCCGAGCTCCGCGCCCGCGTGGAGAATGCCGCGCGCATCCTGCATCTCGACCAGCGCCTCCAGCAGAAGCCGGGCATGCTGTCCGGAGGCCAGCGCCAGCGCGTCGCCATCGGCCGCGCCATCGTGCGCGAGCCGAAGATCTTCCTCTTCGACGAGCCGCTGTCCAATCTCGACGCGGCGCTGCGCGCCGACATGCGGATCGAACTCGCCAAGCTGCATCGCGAACTGAAGGCGACGATGATCTACGTCACCCACGATCAGGTGGAGGCCATGACCATGGCAGACCGGATCGTGGTGCTGAATGGCGGCCTCATCGCCCAGACCGGCGCGCCGCTCGAACTCTACCACAAGCCGGCGAATGTCTTCGTCGCGACCTTCATCGGCAATCCGAAGATGAATCTCCTGCCGGTCACGGCGGTCGGCGTCGGCGAGACCGGGGTGGAGGTCGAATACGAGGGCCAGCGCGCGACGATCCCCGTCGCGCCGCGCGCCGGCCTCGCCGGCCGCCGCCTGACGCTCGGCATCCGGCCCGAGCATCTGCTGATGGGCCCGGCCGACATATCCTTGACCGTCGTGCCGAGCGTGATCGAGCGCCTCGGCGCCAATACCGTCGCCTATGCGGCGCTCGGCGGCAGCGAGGGCGAGAATTTCTGCGCCGTCCTGCCGGGCACGGCGGCGGTGCGGCCCGGCGAGGCGATCCCCGCCGGCATCCGCGCGACGGACTGCCACCTTTTCGACGAGGACGGCCAGGCCTTCGAGCGCCGGGTCGACCTGTCCGACGTCGACTTCGCCATCATGAAGGCGGCGGCCGCCTGACGGGCGGGACAGGCGATGTCGGCGACCCGTTCATGCGAGAAGGGATGTCGGCACGCCGATGAGCGGCCCGGCCTCGGCGAGGCGCCGGTCGAGCGTATGGAGCGTGGCGCCGTGATCGGCAGCCACCGCCGGATGCAAGGCATCACCCGCGCGGAGGTTCAGGTGAGGCTGATCGACGAAGGTCGCCGCGAGGCGGAAATGCCTGGTCGCCACGGTAAGCAGAGTGAAGCTTTCCGAGACCAGCCTGTTGAACAACGCCAGGGCGTTCGCTCGCTGGTCCAACGTCATCTGGCCTGTCCTGAGCTTGATCGCCAAGGCGGAAGATGTTTCAGTGAGTATCCAGTCGCTGATCGCCAAGCCTCCCGGTTCCTGCGCCGCAAGCCAATCTTGCGCGCAGACAGTCGCCCGTTCGTTCGACAAAGCAGCGACGATCAGAGACGTATCGGCGTAGTTCATCAGAACCTTTCATCGTCCCGCATGGCTCGGACGAGATCGGCCGCTTCGATCCTTGTCGGCGACTGGGCTGCGGTCAGAGATCGCAGAAGCGCGAGGTCGATCCACTTGCGTGGGATTTCGACGGTGCTCAACCGCGCCACCGAACGACCACGCCGGGTGATCTCGATCGTATCGCCGGCCTCGACCCGATCGACCAATTCGTCAAGATGGGCCTGCGCTTCGGCAAGACTGATCACGTCCATGATCCTCTCCTGATCGCGCGCGCCTTCGTGGAGCCACCGGCGCGAATGATCGCCGATCCTAGCACCCATCGGTCGATCTGGCCGCAGCGGACGACAGAAAAATGGAGGGGACCATGCCGAGCGCTTCCTTTCGCCTGAGCAGCCTCTGGAGGGACGAGGGCACGGGCAACGGCCGTTTCGTCTTCGAGCTTCTCAATCTCGGACCGGAGACGATCGCGGAGTTCCGCCTCGTCTATACGGCGCTGACGCGGGTGATCGAGCCGGAGGCGAGCCGCAATGCGCGGCTGGTGCGGCGCGACGCGAACTATCACGAATTCGCCCCGCCGGCCGGCCTCGCCCTGGCGCCCGGCGCCACGTGGCGCTTCGAGGTGGGCGGACTGCACCGCCCCGCCCGGCACTGCACCGACGGGCCGAAATCGGCCTATCTGACGCTGGCCGACGGCTCGCATGTCGACATCGCGATTTCCGGCCTCGCGCTCGAAGGCCGCGTCAGCGAGCCGCCGCCGGTGCTTCTTCCCGACGTGGCCCTTCCCCTGCCCTTCGCCTTGCAGCCCTGGCCGCGCGCCATCGAGGCCGAGCCCGGCGAGACGCTGCCGGTGACGCTCCATCCGGCGCCCGGCACCGCGCTGGAGGATCTTCGCGCCATCCATACGGTGCTGGCGCTGTTCCAGCGCCTCTTCCCGGCCGGTCACGCGCCCTTCTCCTTCGCCGCCGATCCGCAAGGGCGGGCGCTGCGCCTCGCATCCGATGACCGGCTCGCGCCGGACGGCTACGAGATCGCGTTCGCGGCAGACGCCGTTACGCTCGCCTATGGCGGGCCCGCCGGCCGGCATTATGGCCTCGTCAGCCTCGCCCAGCTCCTCCATGGCGCACGCGAGGCTTCGGCGACCTTCACCTTTCCCGAGAGCGGCACGATCGAGGACGCACCGCGCCATGGCTGGCGTGGCTGCCATCTCGACGTGTCGCGCCAGTTCTATCCAGTGGCGGACGTGCTGCGCCTCCTCGACATCATGGCTTGGCTGAAGCTCAATGTCTTCCACTGGCACCTGACGGATGACGAGGCCTGGCGGCTGGAGATCAAGGCCTATCCGGAACTCACCACGATCGGCGCGACGCGCGGCCCGGACACGCCGCTCCGTCCGCAGCTCGGCAACGGCGCGACCGCCGTGTCCGGCTTCTACAGCCAGGAGGACGTCCGGGCCGTCGTCGCCCATGCCGCCGCCCTTCATGTCGACGTCGTGCCGGAGATCGAGATTCCCGGCCACAATGCCGCGACGCTCATCGCGCTGCCGGACCTGACCGACGGCCAGGAGGCGCCGGACAGCTATCATTCGGTGCAGGGCTTCGCGAACAACGCGCTGAATCCCGCCGTGCCGCTGACCTACGAGTTCCTGGAAAAGGTGCTGGACGAGGTCGTGGCGCTCTTTCCCTCGCCCTATGTCCATGTCGGCGGCGACGAGGTGGCGCACGATGCCTGGATGGCCTCGCCGCTCGCCAAGAAGCTGATGGCGGAAGAAGGCCTCTCCGGCACGTTCGGGCTCCAGTCGCATCTCCTCGGCAAGGTGAAGGCGATGCTGACGCGGCGCGGCAGGAAGCTCGCCGGATGGAACGAGGTGGCCCATGGTGGCGGCGTTCCGCCGGAGGGCACGCTGCTGATGGCCTGGGAGAAGCCGGAGGTCGGCATCGAGCTCGCCAAGGCGGGCTACGAGGTGGTGATGACGCCGGGCCAGGCCTATTATCTCGACATGGTGCAGGGCGAGGAATGGCAGGAGCCGGGCGCCAGTTGGGCCGGCACCGTGCCGCCCGCGCATAGCTATGCCTACGAGGCGGCCGGCGATTTCCCGGAGGAGTTGCTGTCGCGGCTGAAGGGCGTCCAGGCCTGCATCTGGACGGAGCATTTCCTGTCGCGCGCCTATTTCAACCGCCTCGTCTTTCCGCGCCTCGCCATCGTCGCGGAAGCGGCCTGGACGCCGCGCGAGAACAAGGACTGGCATCGCTTCGCCGCGATCGTTCCCCTCTGCCCCAAGCTCTGAGATCGAGACTTCCCATGCGCGTCGCCGTCGGTGGCATCCATACCGAATGCAGCACCTATTCGCCGGTCCTGGCGCGGAGCGAGGATTTCCGCGTCCTGAAGGGCGCGGACCTTCTCGCGTCCGAGTATTTCGACTTCCTGCCGACGGACGGGATCGAGATCCTGCCCCTCCTCCACGCGCGGGCGATTCCCGGCGGGCCGATGGCGCGCGCCGCCTATGAGGGCTTCAAGGCGGAGTTCCTGGCGCGGCTCGAAGCGGCGCTGCCGCTCGACGGGCTCTATCTCGCCATGCATGGCGCGATGAAGGTGGAGGGCATGGACGACGCGGAGGGCGATTGGATCGCCGCCGCGCGGGACGTGGTCGGCGCCGACTGCCCGGTCGCGGCGAGCTACGATCTCCATGGCAATGTCTCGCAGCGCATCGTCGACCAGCTCGACATCTTCGCCGCCTATCGCACCGCGCCGCATATCGACGTGCGCTCGACCATGGTGCGGGCCTTCACGATGCTGGTCGATGTCCTGAACGGCGCGCCGCGTCCGGGCGTCGCCTTCGCGCCGGTGCCGGTGCTTCTGCCCGGCGAATGTACCTCGACCGAGGACGAGCCGGCGAAGGGCCTCTATGCCCGCCTGCCGGAATTCGACGCCCGGCCCGGCATTCTCGATGCCAATCTGATGGTCGGCTATGTCTGGGCCGACGAGCCGCGCGCGACGGCCGCCGCCATCGTCACCGGGCTCGACCGGGCGGCGGCGCGGGCGGCGGCGGAAGAGATCGCCGGCGCCTATTGGGCGGCGCGCGAGGATTTCGGCTTCGGCCCGGTGACGGGGCCGCTGCCCGAGATGCTCGACCTCGCCGAGGCGAGCGAAACGCGGCCGGTGATCCTCGCTGATTCCGGCGACAATCCGACCGGCGGCGGCGTCGGCGACCGGGCGGACGTCCTCGCCGCTTTGATCCGGCGTGGTTTCCAGGGCGCGCTCGTCGCCGGCATCGCCGACCGGCCGGCGGTGGAGGCCGCCTTCGCGGCCGGCCTCGGCGCGCGGGCGCGGCTGAGGATCGGCGGCAGTCTCGACATCTCCAGCGATCCGGTGGAGGCGGAGGCGGAGGTGCTGCGCCTCGACGATCCGGGCGCGCCGAGCGACCGGCAGGCCGTCGTCGCGATCGGCGGCATCACGCTCGTCCTCGCGGCGAAGCGCCGGCCCTATCACGACCTCGCCGATTTCGCCCGGCTCGGCCTCGATCCGAAGGCCGTGCGGCTGCTCGTCGTCAAGTCCGGCTACCTGTCGCCGGAGCTCGCGCCGCTCGCCAATCCGAATCTCATGGCGCTGACCGAGGGCGTCGTGAACCAGGACATTCTGAGCCTTGCCAACGAGCGGCGGGAGGGGCAGAAGTTCCCCTTCCAGCGCGGCTTCGATTTCACGCCGAAGGCGCGGCTCTCGGCGCGCTGGAGCGACTCATAAGGCGAAGCGGCCCACGCGAAAGGCCGTTCCTCCGCCCTCATTCGAGACTTCCCGCCATGTCCGCGCTGGCCCTGCCCCTGCAGAACCCGGTGATCCGGGCGAGCATGCTGACGATCTTCTTCTACGGCTTCTCGGGCGCGGCGACCGCGCCCTATCAGTCGGTCGTCGGCATCACCGAGCTCGGTCTCGGCAACGGCCTCTATGCCGCGCTCATCCTCCTCGCCGCGACGGTGAACGTCCTCGTCAGCGTCTCGATCGGCATCCTCGCCGACCGGATCGGGCGCTACCGCTCGCTGATCCTGGCGGTGACGCTGTTCGGCGTCACCGGCTACGGCCTGGTCTTCGTCCTGCCCTCGCAGGCGAGCTTCGTGCTGGCGACGCTGCTTCTCCTGCCGATCTACCATTCGGTGAATTCGCTGCTCTTCGCCAATGTGCGCAGCACCACCGACCGGATGGGCCATGGCGATGCGAGCCTCGTCAATTCCACCGTCCGCTCGGCGATCTCGCTGTCCTGGGTCGTCGTGCCGGGCCTCGTCGCCGTGGCGCTCGCCGGCCGCCACAGCATGCTGCCGGCCTATCTGATCGCCAGCCTCGGCGCGCTCGCCTGCGTCCTCCTCGTCTTGTTCCTGCTGCCGCCGGAGGAGCGGCTGGCGGCGAACGCGGCGCCGTCGGTCTCCTTCCGCCTGTCCTTCGGCGAGGTCCTGTCGCCGCGCGTCACCGTGCGGCTCGTGGCGCTCGCGCTGATCGGCTCGACGCTGCATGTGAACGCCGCCGTGCTGCCGCTCATCCTCACTGGCGCGGCGAAGGGCACGACCACCGATATCGGCCTCAATGTCGGCATCGTCGCGCTGCTGGAGGTCGTCTTCATCTTCGTCTGGGCGCGGCTCCAGCGACATATGACGAAGGTGACGGCGCTGGCGCTCGGCACCGCCGTCTACGCGCTCTATCTCGTGCTCATCGGCTTCGCCTCGGCACCCTGGCAGGGCTATGCGCTGACGCCGATCAGCGGCTTCGGCGCGGCGGCGCTGATCAGCATCCCGATCACCTATCTCCAGGATCTGATGCGCGGGCGGCCGGGCCTCGGCAGCTCGCTGATCTCGGTCGCCTTCTTCCTCAGCGGCGGCGTCTCGGCCGGGCTCTTCGCGCTCGGCACGACGATCAGCGACTATCCCGGCACCGCCCATCTCGGCGCGGTGGCGGCGCTGCTCGGCGCCGGGCTCCTGCTGCTGCTCGACGGGCGGCGGGTGGAAGCCCCGGCGCTATAGGACCTTGCCGCGCGCCACGACCGGCCAGAGCTCCAGGCTGCCGTCGGCCCGCCGGACATGGACCGCGTCCACCATGTTGGTGACGACGCAGACATGGTTCGGCACGATCGAGACGCGGTCGCCCACTTCGAGCCTGATCGGCCCCTCGCTCACCAGCCGGCCATGTTCCTCGGAAAGCTGGTCGATCGCGATGTCCGGGCGCCCGCGCACCAGGCCGTAGCCGGAAAGGCCCAGAAGGTCGGAGGTCAGCACCTTCGAGCCGGCATCGATCAGGGCGCGATGCGGCGTCGGCACCGAAACGACGGTCGCGATCACCGACAGGGCGCAATCGGCCTCCGTCGCGACGCCGCGGGCGATCAGCGAGCGGTCGTTGTAGACATAGGTGCCGGGCCGGTATTCGGTGAGGATGCCGTCCGCCGCCGACCGCCAGATGTCGGGCGTGCCGCCCGAGGTGACGACAGGCACCGCGATCCCTTCCGCCTCGATCAGCGCCTTGGCGGCGCGCAGGAATTCGGCCGCCGCCCCGGCGCCGCCGGCGGCCGGATAGGTCATCAGCCCGCGAAAGGCGAGACCGGGCGCCGCCGCGATGGCCTGCGCCAGATCGCGCGCCGCCTCCGGCGTCTGGACGCCGCAGCGCTGGCCGCCGGTATCGCATTCGACGAGAACGCCGAGCGCCCGTTCCTCCCCGGCGAAGGCCCGCGACAGGCCCTTCACCACCGCCGCGCTGTCGGCGACGACCGACAGGCGGACGCGCCTCGCCAGCGCCTTCAGCCGTTCCAGCTTGGCCGCGCCGACGATGTTGTAGGTGAGGAGCACGTCGGCGATCACCGGCTCGGCCGCCACCAGCGCCTCCGCCTCGCCGATCTTCTGGCAGGTGATGCCGACCGCCCCGGCCTCGATCTGCGCCCGGGCGAGCTGAGGCAGCTTGTGCGTCTTCACATGCGGGCGGGCGGCAAGGCCCTCCGCCGCCGCATGCGCCTGGAAGCGGCGGATGTTGTTCTCCGCCACGGCGAGATCCACCAGCACGGCGGGGGTGTCGAATGGGTCGGTCACGATCGTCTCCGAAAAGCCGCTTGACAAGAAATGCAGCAGGCTCACAAATAGGTCAATCCGTTATTTGAGGCATATGTCCATTATAACGGACAATCGAATATCAACGGGCCGGAGCGCCCGAACTGGAGAGCGGCAATGGATGTGAAGTCCCTGATCCTCGGCCTCATGGCGACGGGTTCCGTCGTCCTTGCCGCCGGCACCGCCGAGGCCGGCAAGCTCGAAGACGTGCTGGCGCGCGGCAAGCTCGTCGTCGGCACCGGCTCGACCAACGCGCCCTGGCATTTCAAGGATGTCAGCGACACGCTGCAGGGCTTCGACATCGACATGGCGAAGATCGTCGCCAAGGCGCTGTTCGGCGATGCGGAGAAGGTGGAGTTCGTCAACCAGTCGTCGGATGCCCGCATCCCGAACATCACCACCGGCAAGGTCGACATCACCTGCCAGTTCATGACGGTGACGGGCGAGCGGGCCCAGCAGGTCAAC
The DNA here is from genome assembly GCF_014642635.1 of Aureimonas endophytica. Classification (GTDB taxonomy): domain Bacteria; phylum Pseudomonadota; class Alphaproteobacteria; order Rhizobiales; family Rhizobiaceae; genus Plantimonas; species Plantimonas endophytica. The sequence continues at coordinate 533,332 of NZ_BMIQ01000002.1, read as the reverse complement.
TTCACCATTCCCTATTACCGCGAAGGCGTCGGCCTGATGCTGAAGGAAGGCGGCTCCTACGCGGATTATGCCGCGCTGAAGGCGGCGGGCTCCTCCGTGACGATCGCCGTCCTCCAGAACGTCTATGCCGAGGAACTCGTCCACAAGGCGCTGCCGGAAGCGAAGGTCGACCAGTACGACGCGCAGGACCTCCTCTATCAGGCGCTCCAGTCGGGCCGTGCCGACGCGGCGGCGACCGACCAGTCCTCCATCGCCTGGTACGTCACGCAGAATCCCGGCCAGTACAAGGATGCCGGCTATGGCTGGAGCCCGCAGACCTATGCCTGCGCCGTGGCCAAGGGCGACCAGGACTGGCTGAACTTCGTCAACACCGCGCTGCACGAGGCGATGACCGGCGTCGAGTTCGACACCTATGCCGCCTCCTTCAAGAAGTGGTTCGGCAAGGACCTCGCCCCGCCGGCGATCGGCTTCCCGGTCGAATTTAAGTAAGCCCGCCCGCCCCGGCGTCTTGGCGCGCCGGGGCTTCTTCCCCTCGCCGAGCGCTCCGATGGGATATACGCTGAACTTCGCCGCCGTCTGGCGGAACTTCGATCACCTGCTCTGGGGCCTCGGCCTCAGCCTCGTCCTGGCCGTCTTCGCGATCGGCATCGGCTGCCTCATCGGGCTCGTCCTCGCCTTCGGGCGGATCGGGCGCTCGCGCGTGCTGCGCGCCCTGTCCGGCCTCTACGTCACGGTCTTCCGCAACCTGCCGCTGCTCGTCCTCGTCCTCTTCTCCTTCTTCGCCCTGCCGCAGATGGGCCTCCGGCTGACGAAGACGAATTCCTTCGTCCTGGCGCTCGCCCTCTATTCGGGCGCCTATCTCGCCGAGGTGTTCCGGGGCGGCCTGCTTGGCGTGCCGAAGGGCATGCGCGAGGCGGGGCTGGCGATCGGCCTCACCGAAGGGCAGATCCGGCGGCGCATCGTCCTGCCGATCATGATCCGCGCCGTGCTGCCGGCGCTCGGGAGCACCTTCATCGGCCTCTTCAAGGACACCTCGCTCGCCGCCGCCATCGCGGTGCCCGAACTGACCTTCGAGGCCCGCAAGATCAATGTCGAGACCTTCCGCGTCATCGAGACCTGGATCGTCGCGAGCGGCCTCTATGTCGCGACCTGCTCCCTCCTCGCCGCCATCCTGCGGCGGATCGAGGCGCGGCTCGCCGTTTCGAGATGATGCGATGAGCGCTCCTCCCTCCTTCCTCGACCTCGTCTGGCTGGCGCGCTGGCCGCTCCTCTACGGGCTCGGCACGACGATCGCGATCTCGGCGCTGGCGATCCTCGGCGGCACGGTGCTCGGCACCGGGCTCGGCCTCGCCCTCGCCTATGGCAACCGCGTCACCCGCTTCTTCGCCCGCGCCTATACCGATTTCATCCGCGGCACGCCGGTGCTCGTCCTGGTGTTGGCGAGCTACTACATCCTCGGCACGGTGGGGCTCGACCTCTCGCCCTTCCAGGCGGGCGTCCTGGCGCTGACGCTGTTCTGCGCCTCGCATGTCGGCGAGATCACGCGCGGCGCGCTCCAGACCATCCATAAGGGGCAGAACGAGGCCGCCAAGGCCATCGGCCTCACCTTCGGCCAGACCTTCCGCCATGTGCTGGGTCCGCAGGCGCTGCGCCTCGCGCTGCCGGCCTGGATCAACACGGCGGCGGAGATGGTGAAGGCCTCGACGCTCCTCTCCGTCATCGGCGTCGCCGAACTCCTGCTGCGCAGCCAGGAGATCATCTCGCGCACCTTCAAGAGCCTGGAATTCTATCTCCTCGCCGGGCTGCTCTACTTCATCGTCAACTACGCCATCGAATGTCTCGGCCGCTATGTCGAGCGTCGAACGAGCCTAGCCTGAGGAGCGGCCACTCATGACCGCGAACCTGCTCGAAATCCGCGACCTCCACAAGCGCTACGGCCAGGTGGAGGTGCTGAAGGGCGTCGATTGCGACGTGAAGCCCGGCGAGGTGATCTCGATCATCGGCTCGTCGGGCTCCGGCAAGACGACCATGCTGCGCTGCGTCAACATGCTGGAGGAATTCGAGGGCGGCACGATCCGCATCGACGGCGAGGAGATCGGCTTCGAGACGAAGGGCGGCCAGCGCCGCCGCAAGCCGGAAAAGGAGATCGCCCGCCAGCGGGCGCTCACCGGCATGGCCTTTCAGCAGTTCAACCTCTTCCCGCATATGACGGCGCTGGAGAACGTCACGCTCGGCCTGAAGCTCGTGAAGAAGCTGAAGGACGAGGAGGCGCGCAGCCTCGGCGAGACCTGGCTCGACCGGGTCGGGCTTCTCGCCCGCAAGGACCATTATCCGTCGAAGCTCTCCGGCGGCCAGCAGCAGCGCGTCGCCATCGCGCGGGCCATCGCCATGAGCCCGCGCCTGATGCTTTTCGACGAGGTGACCTCGGCCCTCGATCCCGAACTCGTCGCCGAAGTGCTCCAGGTCGTGCGCAGCCTCGCCGAGGACGGCATGACCATGCTTCTCGTCACCCACGAGATGCGCTTCGCCTACGAGGTGTCGAGCCGCGTCATCTTCATGAATCAGGGGCGGATCGGCGAGGAGGGCGACCCGAAGGCGATGTTCGCCGCGCCGAAGACCGAGCGCCTCGCCGACTTCCTCAAATCCTCCCGCTTCGATTGAAGGCCAAAGGAAACAGCATGTCCCTCATCCGATACGGCGCCGGCGAGACCGGTGCCGGCAAGCAGCCCCTGCCCTTCGCCCGCGCGGTGGAGGCCGATGGCTGGCTCTACGTCTCCGGCCAGGTGGCGATGGAGAACGGCGAGATCGTCTCCGGCGGCATCGTCGCGCAGACGCACAAGACGATGGAGAACCTCGTCGCCATCCTGAAGGAGGCCGGCTACGGCCTGGAGGACGTGGTGCGCGTCGGCGTCTGGCTGGACGATCCGCGCGACTTCTGGAGCTTCAACGGCGTCTACGCGCAGTATTTCAAGGATCATCCGCCGGCGCGCGCCTGCGTGCAGTCCTCCATGATGGTGGATTGCAAGGTGGAGATTGACTGCGTGGCCTATCGCCGGAAATAAGCGGCTTTCCACAACGGGGACGCGAGAATGGACAAGCCGGTCGACGAGGTCGCGAACCGCCGGGCGCGGGGCCTCGAACGCGCCTTCGACATTCTCGACTGCCTGCGCGACGCGCGCCGGCCGATGCGTCCGAACGAGATCGCGACGGCGCTCGGCGCGCCGCGCTCCACCGTCTACGAGCTGGTCGGCCTGCTGACTCGGCTCGACATCCTGGAGCCGAACGGCGGCGAGGGCCGCGTCTTTCTCGGCCGCCGCCTGTTCCTCTTCGGCCAGGCCTATGCCGACCGCTCCGACATCATGCGCGAGGCGGCGGCGGTGCTGGATCGCATCGTCGAGGACGTTCGGGAAACGGCGCAGTTCTGCCTGCTCGACGGCGACAAGTATACGGTCGCCATGATGCGCGAGAGCTCGCGCCCCTTCCGCATCTCCTCCAGCGTCGGCGAGCGCACGCCCATCCCCTGGACGGCCTCGGGCCGGCTGCTGCTCGACCATCTCAGCGACGCCGAGATCCTCGCCTTCGTGCCGGCGGAGGATTTCCGCCTGCCCTCCGGCGAATGGCTGGCGCCCGAGACCTTCCTCGCCGAGGTACGGCAGGCGACGCGCGACGGCTTCTTCACCTTCGATTCGATCGTCGACAGCTATACCCATTGCTTCGCCGTGCCGGTGCGCCGGCCGGACGGCGTCGCGTCGGCGACGCTCTGCCTCGTCGCCCCGAAGGCGGATGCCAAGGCGAACCATCGCGCCTATGTCGACTGCCTGCTCGCCAATGCCGAGCGGCTGGGCGTCTGGTATGCCGATGCCGGCCCGGCGACGCCCGCCCGGTCGCCGGCCTGATCAGGCGCCGGGGCCGATCAGCGAGGCGAGGCGGCGCAGCGCCAGCCGATAGCCTTCCGTGCCGAGCCCGGCGATCACGCCATCCGCCCGAAGGCTGACATAAGAATGGTGCCGGAAGCTCTCGCGCTTGTGGACATTGGAGATATGCACCTCGATCACCGGCCCCTCGAAGGCGTTCAGCGCGTCGAGGATCGCGACCGACGTGTGGGTGAAGGCGGCCGGGTTGATGACGATGCCGGCGGCCGCGTCGCGCGCCTCGTGGATCCAGTCGATCAGCTCGTATTCACGGTTCGACTGGTGGAAGCGGATCGCGTGGCCGAGCTCTTCCGCCAGCGCCCGGCAGTCGCGCTCGACATCGGCCAGCGTCTCGCGCCCGTAGATCTCGGGCTGGCGCTTGCCGAGGAGATTGAGGTTCGGACCGTTGAGGACGAAGATCAGGCTCATGCCACGATCTCTTCCGCGCCGAGCCGCGCCTTGGCAAGCGGTTTCGGCGGGACGGCGCGGACAAGGGCGCGATAGGCTTCCGCCATCGCGGCCGGGCCGGGCGGCGGGGAGGTCGCGGCAGCGATCCGGGTCCCGAGATCCGGCTCGGCGAGAAGGCGGCGCAGGAGCGCGGCGAGCGCTAGCGCATCGCCCGGCGCGAAGAGCAGCCCGTTCCGCCCGTCCTCGATCATCTCCGCGATGCCGCCATGGCCGGCGCCGATGACCGGCCGCTTCGCCGCGAAGGCTTCCTGGATCACGATCGGCGCGTTCTCGACATAGGTCGAGGGGACGATCGTCCAGTCGACGCCGCCAAGGCGCGCCGGCAACTCGTCGCGCCGATAGGCGCCGGGCCAGGTGAGGACGCCCTCCGCGAGAAGCGGCGCGCGGAGCGACTCGACCAGCGTTCGATACCAGGGCGACTGCGCTTCCAGCCGGCTGCCATGCACCTCGACGGCGAGACGGGCGCGCTCGTCCGGCGACAGGCGATGCAGGGCGGCGAGCAGCACGTCGAGCCCCTTTTCCGGCCGGACCTGGCCGAAGAAGCCGAGCCGCAAGCGACCCGCCGGCCGGGGCGTCGGGGGCGGCGCGAGCGGCGCCAGCCCGTTGGCGACGACGGCGATGCGCTCCGCTTCGAGACCCCAATCGCGATAGAGGCGGGCGAGGAAGCGCGAGGGCGCGACGAAGCGGTCGACGGCCGCGAAGGCGGCAAGCAGCGTTTCGCGGCGCGCGGCGAAGGCCTCCGGCGCATGGTCCGGAAAGCAGGCGTGGCAGGCCTTAGGCGACGGGCCGGAACAGGGCCGGCGCTCGAAGTCCGGCCGCGTCAGGAGCCCGGCATTGTGGCAGAGCGCGGCATAGTCGTGCAGCGTCAGGATCAGGGCCGCCTGCGGCAGAGCGCGCCGGATCTCCGGCAGGATCTCGATCCCGAGATGGGCGAAATGGTGGACGAAGACCGCATCGGGGGCGAGGCGGCGCAGGAAGACGTGGAAGCGGTCGAGCGAGCCCCCCTCCCCCCAATGCTGGAACCAGTCGCCCGTCCGGCGGCGCCAGAGGAATTCGCCCGGCGCGACGGCGGCGATCGCGCCCGGCGCCAGATCCTCCCGCCCCGTGCGGGCGAGAAGCGCCGCCGCCTCCACCGCCAGATCGGCGCGGAGCGCGCGGAACAGCGTGTCGGCGGCGAGTTCCCCGCCGCCGATCCCGGCCCCGACATGGCCATGGGCGATGACGAGCGCCCGCATCGCTCAGCGCTCGCGCAGCGATTCCGCCAGGTTCTCCAGAACCGGCGCGGTGATGTATTGGAGGACGCTCCGGCCCTCGGTCGGCAGGATCACGCTCGCCTCCATGCCGGCGACGAGCTTCGGCCGGACGTCGTCGGGGATGCTCGCCGCCTCGATCGCGACCTCGATGGGATAGAAGGGCGGCGTGCTGGCGCCCGACTCGCTCACCACGTCGCGCGAGACGAAGCGCAGCGTGCCCCGGATCGCCTCGCGCCGATATTTCATCAGGCTCGCCAGATGGATCTCCACCGCCATGCCCTCGTGGACGCGGTCGATATCGGCGGGCGGGATCTTGGCCTTGACGGTGAGGACGTCGGAATCCGGCACGACGTCGAGCACCGGCTCGCCGGGGCGGATGACGCCGCCGATCGTGAAGACGCGCATCTGCTGCACCGTGCCGGCGACGGGCGAGCGCAGATCCGTGCGCGACAGCATGTCGAGCGCGATCTGCCGCTCCTGACGGAAATTCGCCACCTGCCGGCCGATCTCGATCAGGGCATTGGCCGCTTCCTGGCTATAGTCCTTCCTCACCGCCTCCTTGCGCAGTTCCAGTTCGGCGATCTTGTCCTCGCCCTTCACCGCGTCGTTGCGCGCCTTCTTGATCTGCGCCTCGAATTGCGCCTTCTGCCGCTCCAGCGGGGTGACGCGGCTCATGGCGACGAGCCCCTTGGCGAGAAGCGGGCGCACGCTCGCCAGTTCCTTCTCGACGCTCGCCATCTGGTCGGCGGCGGACTGCATGTCGAGCCGGCTCTGAGCGATCTCGTTCTTCGCCTGCTTGACCTGCGCGTCGACGAGTTCCATCGAGCCGGACAGCACCTGGCGGCGCGTCTCGAACTCGCGGTGATTGTCCTCGATCGCGTCCGGCGCATAGCCGCGCAGGAGCCGCAGCGCCTCTTCCGGCACGACCATGTAGTCCTTCAGGTCGCGCTGGGCGCCGTAGCGCGCTTCCGTCGCCAGCGCCGTCGCCAGCGATTTCGCCGCCGCCGCCGCCGTCGCCTCGATGCGCGTCGTGTCGAGCCGCAGCAGCGTCTGGCCCGCCTCGACGCGGTCGCCGTCGCGCACCAGGATCTCGGCGACGATGCCGCCTTCGAGATGCTGGATCGTCTTGCGGTTGGATTCCACGGCAAAGCTGCCGTTCACCACCACCGCCGCGTCGATATGGGCGAAGGCCGCCCAGCCGCCGCAAAGGCCGACGCCGAGCGCCAGCACCAGATAGCCGAGGCGCAAGGAGGCCCGCCAGTCGGTATTGACCGGCGGCGGCGCGGCGAGCGTCAGCGGCGCGTCGCTCATGAGGCCCGCGCCGCCTCGAGGTTCAGCACCGGCGGCATGGTGGGCGCCGGGTTCTTGAGGCGCGGCAGGCGGGCGAAGATCTGCTCGCGCGCGCCGATCGCCTGCACCGCGCCCTCGTTGAGGACGAGGATGTCGTCGCAATAGCCGAGAAGGCTGATGCGGTGCGAGACGACGATCACCGCCGCGCCGGCATCGCGCAGCGCCTGCATCGAGCGGCCGAGCACCTGTTCGGCCGCCGCGTCGAGATTGGAATTCGGCTCGTCGAGGACGACGAGGCGCGGCAGGCCGTAGACCGCCCGCGCCAGGGCCAGCCGCTGGCGCTGGCCGCCGGAGAGCGTGTGGCCGCCGGGTCCGAGCCGCGTCGCGTAGCCCTGCGGCAGGAGGCGCACGATGTCGTGGATGCCGGCGAGTTCCACGGCGGCGAGGATCTTCTGGCTCGTCGCGTCCGGATCGAAGCGCGCGATGTTCTCGGCGACCGTTCCGGGCAGGAATTCCACGTCCTGCGGCACATAGCCGATATGGCGGCCGAGCTCGTCCTGGTTCCAGTGCGACAGGTCCTGCTCGCCGAAGACGATCTGGCCGCGCCGCGCCTTCCAGATGCCGACGACGAGCCGGCTGAGACAGGACTTGCCGGCGCCGCTCGGCCCGACGATGCCGAGGATGCGGCCCGGCTGGAGCGTGAAGGACACGTCGTTGACGATCGGCTTCTCGGTCTCCGGCGGTCCGCCGACGAGGCGGGACACGACGAGCGGCCCGCTCGGCGCCGGCAGGCTGAGATGCTTCGTCCGCCCGTCGATGCCGCGCAGGAGACCGTCGAGGCGCTTGGCCGCCAGCCAGAAGGACTGGATGGCGCTCCAGTTGGTGATGATGTGCTGGAGCGGCCCCTGCGCGCGCATCATCATCATCAGGACGACGAAGAGCACGCCGATATGGATGTCGCCCTGCAGGAACAGGAAGCCGCCGAGCCCGTAGACGATGATCATCTGGCCGTTCTGGACGATGCGCGGCAGGAGGCCGATGCGGGCGGCGCGGGCTTGCGCCGCGACGCGCCAGCCGACGCCCTCGCTATGCAGGTTGTACCAACGCTCCGTCAGCCAGGGCAGCATGCCCATGACGCGCAGCGCCTCGGCATTGCGCGACACGGCGAGGCCGAACTCGTTCGCCTCCGCCTCCATGCGCTGCGCCGCCTTCAGGTGCCCGGCGGCGAGATAATGGGTCGCGACGGAGGCGGCGCCCGAAAAGGCGAGAAGGGCGAGGATGAGGACGCCGAAGGCCGGGCTGATCGCGAACATCACGATCACGAAGAGCGGCGACCAGAAGGCGTCAACAAGGGCCGAGAGCGAGGGGCCGCAGAGAAAGCGCCGCACGGTCTGGAGATCGGCCAGCGCCTGGGCGGGGGTTCCGCCCGGCCCGCGCTTCTCGCGGTTGAAGGCGTCGAAGCAGAGCCGCGTCAGCTTCTGGTCGATCACCGTGCCCATCCGCTCCAGCACCTGGGCGCGCACGATCTCCAGCAGCGTGTAGGTGATCGTCACCACGGCGGCGATGGCGATCAGCATGACGAGCGTCGAGGCGTTGCGGCTCGTGCCGACGCGCTCCATGATGCCCATCGGGATGAAGGACATCGCCATATAGAGGAAGGGCAGGACGAAGCCGAAGGCGAAGAGGGCCGCGTAGCCCTGGGAAAAGTCGCGGAACAGCCCGAGAAGCGGCGAGGAGGCGAGCGGCTTCATGCGGAAGCGACACCCCAGCGCCGTGGCGGGGCGCAAGGATACGGACGTCCGGCCGGGCGGCGCGAATCCCGCCGCCGCCTTCCGCCCTCTGATCCGTGCCGGACCCCTCCCACCAGTCTCGTGTCCCCTTTGCCGCCGGGGTTTTGGCCGAGGACCCGCCGCCGCAAGCGTCAGGCCTTCGCACCCCCTTGCCTAAGAAGATGGCAGAGGCGGGTAAAGCTCGATTTAAAAGGAGAATTTCACGCGAATCGGCCCTTCGGCCGCTTCGCTACATCCGGCTCTTGACGCCGTTCCGCTCGATGAAGGCCTTCATCCGGTCGTAGCGCTCGGCGAAGAGCGACTGGAAGCGGCCGAAGCGTTCCGGCGCCAGCGCCTCGGCCAGGGTCTGACGCTCGAAGGCTTCGGGGCTGTAGATCGGCAGGTCGAAGGTCTCGGCGAGCTCGGTCGAGCGCGTGTCATAGGCGAAGAGCACGCCCGGCACGCCGACCGCCACCGCCGGCAGCACCGCATGGACCCGGTAGCCGAGGGCGGCGTCGAATTGCGGCGCATAGACGTCGTAGTCGCCCGGCGCGCCGACATAGAAGAGCCGGCTTTCGTAGAGGCCGCGCAGGAGCCGGCCCGTCACCTCGTCGAACCAGCCCTCGGCGACGAGCTTGGCCGCCGCCGCCTCCATATGGCGCGGCGCCTTGAAGAAGAAGGCCTTCTCCTCCGGCTCGCCATGGCAGGAGAGATAGAGGTCGGCGACGAGGGCGAGCTTGGCGATGATGCGCTTCTGCGTGCGCTGGAACTCGGCCGGATCGACGGCATAGGTTGTGCCGACCTCGCGCCGCAGGCTGAAGGTGACGCGGCGCGGACCGCCCGGCGCATGGCGCAGCGTCAGCGTCCGGTCGAGCCCGCGGAACATCGACGGACAGCCGACGATCTCCAGATTGTGGATGCCGTTGCGATGCAGCGTCTCGGCGCTGAAGGCGCCGCGCACGCCGATGACGGGCGCGCGGTCGGCGATCGCCTGCCAGACGCGCCGGCCCTCCTTCGGCAGGATGATCGGCCGTTCCTTCTCGGCCTGCGCCCCGACGCCGATGACGAGGACCGGCAGGTCCAGCGCCTCGATCCAGTCGATGAAATGGCCCCATTCCATCTCCTCGTGGATATAGTTGGAGCCGCGCAGCATGATGAAGTCGCAGGAGGACTTGATGCGGCGCACCCCCTCTTCCGTCACCGGCTCGTCGATATTGAGGAGATGGCCCTCGCTGTAGTCGACGAGACGCAGCGTCGAATCGTACACGCAGATGTCGCCGGTATTGTAATAGGCCTCCAGCGTCGACTGGAACGGCATGTCGAACCAGACGGCCTCGTGATTGTTGAGGCGACGCCCCGAATATTTCACCAGTGCAGCGCGCATCGCACCAATGTCCCTCGCGGCGTCATCGTGACGAATTCGTTTCCGACCATCGCTCAGAACGATTAAAACTCTCTGGATCGCTCCGCTCAGAAGGCGGAAAGAAGTCCGGGCTCCAGCATCGGCCTCGGCTTGGCCGCGCCGGCGAGGAGTTGCGTGGCGCGCGGCAGGCAGACGCTCTCCAGATCGTAGCGTTCGATGATGCGGGCCCGCGCGGCGCGGCCCTTCTCAGCATGGCGCGCCGGATCCGACAGGACGTCGATCAGCGCCTCGGCGAGCCGGGCGGGCGCGTGGAAGGGCACGAGGATGCCGGTCGAGCCGTCGATCGCCTCGCGCACCGGCGCGGTGTCCGAGGCGACCATGACGCAGCCCGCCGCCATCGCCTCCAGGCACGACCAGGACAGGACGAAGGGATAGGTCAGATAGACATGGACGGAGGAGACGCGCAGCACGTCGAGATAATCGGCATAGGGCAGATGGCCGAGGAAATGCAGGCGCGACAGGTCGATGCGGTCCGCCACTTCGTCGAGGAAGATGCGGTGCCAGGTGTCGCCGCTCGGCGGGCGCTGGCCATAGGAGACGCCGAAGCCGCCGACCACCACGACGCGCGCCTTCGGCCGCGCCCGCATCAGCTCCGGCAGGGCGCGCATGAAGACGTGATAGCCGCGCAGGGGTTCGAGATTGCGGGCGACGAAGGTGACGATCTCGTCCTCGCGCGTGACGACGCGGCCGTCGTCCAGCCGGCAGGAGGCCGCCGGATCGGGCGCGACGAGCGCGGTGTCGATGCCCTCGTGGACGATCGCGATCTTGTCGGCGAACTCGGCCGGGAAGGTCGATTTCTGCCAGCGCGTCGGGGTGATGGCGCCATCGGCCTCGACGAGCGCCAGAAGGCTCGCGGCGTTGCGGGCATGGAGCCCGGCGAGCCCGTCGACGCCGAGGGCCGGGAATTCCGGATCGAAATTCACGTCCGATCCTTCCGCGCGGTAGAAATATTCGCAATAGGCGAAGATGCGCGCCTGCGGAAACACGGCGCGCAGCGGCAGGGTCTCGCCCCAGCCGGAATGGGCGACGACGACATCCGGCGTGAAGCCCGTCTCGGCCAGCATGGTCGCGACATAGAGCGCCTGTTCGGCGCGCCGGCATTCCAGGTCGAACCTGCGGGCGAAGGGATGGGTATGGGCGACGGAGGCCGGCGCCAGCGCGTAGCGATGCAGGACGACGCCCTTCAGCGGCCGGGCGTTCTCGGCGCCGATCGCCCGCACCTCGTTGGCGGGATCGCGGGCGAGACGGGCCGCGACATGCCGGAACTGGGCGGGAAAGTTGTTGTGGACGAAGAGATATTTCACGGCGCCGCCCAGGCGGGGTCCGGCGTGGCCTCGTCGTCCGGCGCGGAAAACAGCGCCCCCTCGCCCGCCGTCTCGAACAGCGTCTCGATCACGCCTAAGACGGCGCGCGGCATCAGGCAGAGCGCCCAGAGCGCGAAATGCCGGCGGGCGACGCGGATCTCGGCGAAGCCGGCGGCGAGCGCCGCCTCGCCGAGGCTTTCGGCCGTGAAACCGGTGCGATGCGCCATAAAGCCATGGCCGCCGGCGATGGAGGCGCCATGGCCCCAGAGCATGTCGCGCGCCGTGATCGGCCCGGCCGGCGACTCGTAGGCCGTCGCGTCGAGCCCCTTGTCGAGGACGAGCCGCGCCACCGCCTCGACATCCGGGCAGGTGAGGAGCGCGAAGCCTGTCGGCGCGAGGACGCGCCGCCACTCGCCGAGCGCCGCGCCGACCCGATGCGCCGGCAGGTGCTCGAGATTGTGCGAGGACCAGACCGCGTCGAAGCTCATGTCGGGCACGAGCGCGCGTAGATCCGCCATGTCGCCGACGATGTCTGGCGCGACGCCCGGATCGATGTCGAGCCGCACCGCCCGCCAGGACGGATCGCGAAACACCGGATGCAGGCGGGACAGGCCCGGAGGCCCACTGCCGACATTGAGGACGCGGCGCGACGTCACGGCGCGAAGCCCTCGACATGGCGCATCGCCGGCAAGGGGGGCGGGGCAAGATCGTGCCAGTCGACCTCGGCCGGATCGGCCTCGAAGAGATCGCTCGGGTCGAGCGCGAAATTCAGCGTTTCCAGATTGGCGAACATGAAGTCGAGCGGATCGGCGCGCGGCGCGCCCGTCTGCGTCTCCGCCGCGCCCGATGCCGGCTGGAGCGCCGCGCAGCCGGGCGCGAGCGCCCGGCGCGAGAACAGGATCGCCGTCGCGAGGTCGAGCGGCAGGAAGGATTCGTGCGCGAGCGCCGCGACGGCGCCGGGATCCAGCGCGGCGAAACGCTCGGGATCGATCGTGAGGAAGGGCGTCGCCTCGCCGCCCGGCCGGCCGAGCGGCGCGAGAATGCCGGCGATGCCGAGAAGGTCGAGGGCGCGCGTCAGCCGCTCGCCGCCCTTGCGCAGCATATGCAGCGTGTTGCGGATGGCCTGCATCTCGGGCGCGAGCGTGCCCGTGGCCGGATCGAGGCAGATCGGCTGGCCGCGCGTGCCGATGCGCCGAGTGCCGGGCAGGACGAGGATCTCGTCGATCGGGCGTTCCGACGGCCGGCCGGCGAGCACGAAGGGAAAGGTGCGCAGCGCGATCGGCAGATAGGGCGCGAGCCAGCGCCCCTCGCCGCCGACCTGGGGCTTGGCGAGCAGCGACGGGTCGAGCACCGCGCCGAGGCGCGGCAAGCCGCCGACGAGACGCAGCGCGAGCGGCAGATGCTGGGCCGAGAGGTGGAATTCGGTATCGTTCAGCGCGATCCAGCCGAGCCTCGGCGCGAAGTCGAAGCGCGCGAGCGGTTCGAGCCGGCGGTCGGCCAGACTGGCGAGGGGAACGGGGCCGGCCTCGCTCATGGCCGCGCGCCCGCGCGCATCGCGGCCGTCGCGCCGCGCGCCGCGCCGAGCAGGGCTCCCGCCCGGAACAGCGACAGGCGGTGCAGCCCGAGCAGCCGCGCCGCCGGCGCGCCGAAGCGCGACAGAAGCGCGGCGAGGCGCGGCCCTTCGAAGGCCTTCGGCGCCACCACCAGGAGATCGTCGACGCGGGCGCGCCTCCCATGACCGAGATCGAAGTCGAGCGGCCAGGGCTCCAGCAGCTTCTCCTCTTCCAGGGCGCGGCCGATGCCGATTGTCGCGGCGAAGTCGCGCTCGAAGATCGCGAGCGCCCGCAGCCGCAGTTCGGCGCCGCGCGACAGGCGCCCGTCCGGCCCGGCGATCGCCGCGCCCGCATCGGTCGGCGCGTCGGGGATCGCCGCGTCGAAGAGGCGCGGATTGTCCCTCTCCGCCAAGGGGACATGGGCTGGCAGCACGAAGGGATAGGCCTGGAGGAGAAGCGGCAGGAGGGCAAGCGCCCGCTCCGCTTCCGGCGGAAAGCCCGACCCGTCCTCCAAAAGGCTGCGCAGCACGACGAGCTCGGCGCCGTTGGTGCCGCGCCGCCAGACGAGCGGAAAGGCGCCGGCCAGCCGCTCGGCTTCCACCGCCACCGCCGGCACGACGCGCTCGCGGCGCGGCATCGGATAGGCGAAGGGCGAATAGATGCGCGTCGCCATCAGCGCGCCGGCGAGCGGCTGGGGGTTCTCGCACAGCATGTCAGGGCCGGCAGGGCACGAAGGCGGAGAAGCCTCCGGCCTCGCCGTCGCGCGCGAAGGAGAAGTCGCCGTCGAGATCGAGCATCATCAGATGCCGGCCGCCGAACACATATTCGACGCCGCCCCCGGCGAGCGCCTGGGCGCCCGGCCGGTGCGCGCCTTCCACGACGTCGATCACATGCTCCCGCGCCGCCCAGAGGCCGATCACCGGCGGCACATGCGGAAAGGCGTTGCGCAATTCGCGGCGGATGCCGGAGAGATCGCCGGGCGTCAGCGTGTCGCGGATCTCCAGCTCGGCCGGCTGGAGCATGTGCATCTCCACGAGATCGGCGGCGGCGAGCGCCGCCTCGTCGCAGCGCGCCGTCACCTGATCGGGGGGCGAGCGGAAGGCGAGCGCCTGGCTGTGGACGCCGAATTCGCCGAGAACGCGCAAGGCGTCGAAATGCGCCTGGCTCAGCCAGCCGCGCGCCAGCATCCAGGCGAGCGAGGCCGGGTCGCGCCCCTGGCGCCGGCGATCCTCGCCCACCGCCTCGCGCGGCACCAGGCAGGCGCGCGATTGCTTCAGGATCGTGCTGCCGCCTTCCAGCCGCACGTCGAGGACGCGGGTGTCGTGCCAGGGCTCGGGCGCGATCGGAAAGCCGAAGCCGACGACGCCGTCCCCGAAACCGGCATCGAGAAGGTCCTGGCGGAAGAGATTGACCGTGCCGCCGCCGATGCAGGTCTCGTCGACGAAGGCGAGGACGCGCGCCCCGGTCAGCGGCAGGCGCGGGCAGGCGATCCAGCCCTCGACGCGGCTGCGCGAGACGAAGTCGATATGGCCCCGGATCATGCGGGCATGGCCGGCGCGGCGCGGGCGGCGAGCATCGCGGCGAAGAAGGCGAGATAGCGCTCCGCCATGGCGGCCGAGGACGGCGCCGGCGGAATGCCGGCCTTCAGCGTCGCGGCATTGCGCGGATCGGCGGCGAGACGCATCGCGCGGACGAGATCGCCGGCATCGCCGAGCCGGAAATGCAGGCCCGACACGCCGTCGCGCACCTTTTCCGCCATACCGCCGATGCCGGTGCAGATCACCGGCGCGCCGACCGAATAGGCCTCCTGGATCACGACCGGCGAATTCTCCCACCATTTGGAAGGGATCAGCACATAGTCGCACTCGCCCATCAGCCGGTGCACCGAGGCGTTGTTGTAGGCTCCGGCATAGGACAGGAAGGGATGCGCCTTCACCGCCGCCTCGAAGCGCTCGGTGAAGGCCGCCGACTGGCCGATCAGATTGCCGTGGATGCGGATGCGCAGCCGCGCCGAAAGCTCCTTGTCGCGCGCCACGATCTCGGCGGCGTCGAGAAGCAGGTCGACGCCCTTGAACGGGTTGATCTGGCCGAAGAAACCGAAGGTCCAGGTATCGCCCGCCTTTTCCGGCCGATGGTGCTCCGGCAGGTTGAGGAGGCCGTTCTCGATCACCGTCATGCGCTCGGGCGGCAGGCCCCAGTCGAGGAAGCGCTCGGCCAGGAACCGGCTCGGCGAGACGAAGCCGGAAAAGTCGCCGAACGCGTCGAGCATCGTTTCCTTGCGCATGGCGAAGCGGGTGCGCGGCACTTCGGGAAAGCAGGTGCCGCAGGCCTCGTTCGTCGCCCGCTCGCAGAGGAGTTCTGCACCCTTGGTGATCATCTGCCCGTGGTTCTGGCAGATCGCCAGGAATTCGTGGATCGTGAGGAAAGCGGCGATGCCGGGCAGCGCCTTGGCGGCGCGCAGCGCGTTGAGCCCCAGATTGAAGAAGTGATGGAAGTTGACGAGGCCGATCCGCTCCTCGGTCAGGAGGCGGACGAGCTGCGCTTCCACGCCGCGCGGCGCGACATGGTAGAAATGGTCGTAGCGCTCGCCCTCGTAGAAGACGGCGAATTCGAACTCGTCGGCGAAGGCGAGCCTGCCGCGATCGGCGAGATTGCATGCGCCGATATAGATCGCGTCGATGCCGATCTGACGCAGGCCCCGGAACAGCGAATAGGCGGCGATCTCCGCGCCGCCCTTCGACAGCGAGGGATGGGAATGGGAGACGATGGCGATCCGCTCCGGCAGGAGACGGCGGGCGCGGCCGAAGCGCGGAACGGGGTCGATCCTCATAGCCCGCCCTCCCCGGACATCCGCATCAGATCCTCGTCGATCATGTCGGCGAGGCGCGCCGGGCGCGGCCGCTCCAGCCGGATCGCCGCCGTCCCGATCACCCGGTCGCCGGGCGCCGGGCGCGGCAACCCGCCAAAGCGATAGGCGCCGCGCAGGAAGCGGGGCGCCCTGCGGCTCCAGCCGAGAAAGCCGACCGTGCTCCAGCCGAAGCAGACGGAGGAGAGCGCGCCGTCGACGCGATCCGGGCGGCCGGTATCGTCGACGATCTCGAAGCGGTCGAGCCCGTGGCCGCGCCGCGTAAGGCTCGCCATGGCCCCGTCCCAGCCCTCCCCGGTCGGGACGAGGCCCCGGCCGACATGGACGAAGCGCTCGGCGCCGAGCGCTTCGAGGATGAAGGGCAGCTCGCCGAGAATGTCTTCCTCGTGGCTGGTGCCGAAAAGCGACAGCGGCGCGGCGACGGCGTCCTGCAATTCGCGGAAGAGCAGCTTCGCCTCGCCGCGACCCGGCCCCTGGTCGGCGACGAGGGCGACGCCTGTGCCGGCCGGGGCCGATGGCAGGCGGCGCGCCAGCTGGTCGAAGGCGAGGCGCAGATTGGCCGGCTCGCCGGGCAGGCGCAGCACCAGGACGCGAAGCGCCGGCGCCGGCTGGAAGAGCGGTGCCGGCTCGCGCGTGCGCTCGTCGATCCGCCGGCGCGCGGCGTCGAGAAAGGCCGGATAGAAGGGCTCGTGGCGCAGCGCCGGAAACAGGCGCAGCACCTCCTCGCCATCGGCGAGAAGGTCGAGCCGCCGCAGGGCTTTCGGCTCGACGCGCTGCACCGCCATCGAGCCGTCGTCATGCACGATGCGCAGGAGCGGCGCGCCCGTCGCATTGGCCGGCAGCGCGCCGCGCAGGGCCGCGACGAAGCCGGCCCGCGCCGTGACGGAGGCCGCGCCGAAGACCGGCTGGAGATCCGGCCGGGGCCGGAAGGCGGTGGAGGCCTCGTCGGCGATCATGGCGCAGTCGCCGAGCTTCAGATGGAAGGTCTCGATCCGCTTGGCGGGGCTGACCGCCCAGCCTTCCGCGAGACAGCCGAAGCCCGGCAGCATCAGGAGACGGTCGATGCCGCCCTCGGCCACCATGCCCGCCGCCGCCGCATTGCCGGGCAGCCAGTTCGAGCCGGCGCCGACGAGCTGGCCGAGCGCCTCGGCGACGGGTCCCAGCGCGACGGGCTGCACCTGCGCGAAGGCGGCATGCAGCGCCTCGGCGCGCAGGAGCTTGGTCTGGGCACCGTAGCGCAGATGGTACTGCCCCTGGCGCCCGACATAGACGAAGCCGTCCCTGGCGGCGGGCGGCGGCGCCCAGCCGGTCTCCATCAGACCGATCACGCCGATGGCGCTCGCCGGCAGGTCGGCGCGCTCGTATTGCAGGATCGCGATGCCGGCCGGATATTTCTGGCGGTCGAGGATGACGGCCGGGAATTCCGGCTCGGCGCCGCGCTTCATCCAGCCGACGAACCAGACCTGGCCCTCGCCGGCGAGATGCAGGGCCTCGATCTGGCCGATCTCGTTGTCGGAAAAGGGGCGGAGCGGGAGCAGCGCCGTCGCCTCCGCCTCGGCGCGGAAGGCGGCGAGACGCGCCAGGAGCCGGTCGCCCTTGGTGATCCTCGGCTCGGGCGCGGCGGCGGCGCCGAGCAGCGCCCGGCGCCAGGCGGATGCCAGCTCGCCGACGCTCGGAAGCCGGCCCGTGGCGGTGGCGAGCACGGCATCGGTGCCGGCGACGCGGATCGCGACCGGCAGCGACCGGCGTCGCGCCGAAAGCTTGGCGAGGCGGGTGAAGATCTCGGGCGGAAAGCGGAAGCCCGGCAGGCCGAGCCCGGCGGGCCGGCCGTCGAACTCGGCGAAATCGGGATAGGTCGCGGCCAGCGCGAAGGCGTCGCCGCCGACCGTCAGTTCCAGCTCGACCGGCGCGTCCGGCGCGTGTTCCGCCAGCGCCCAGCCCTCGATGCCAGCGAGCGGGTCGAAGCGCTCCACCAGGCCGCGCCAGGACAGGCCCGGCACGGCACGAGGACGATCGGAAGGGCTTGCGGAATGCGACATGGCGTTGCGTCAGCCTTCGGGCAGGCCGGGCGGCGGGAACCCTTGAACGAAGCGGATCGGCTCAGGACTGGGCCGGCCGGGCGACGAAGATGTCCACCGCGCCGCCTTCGGGCAGCACGAGCTCCACCGTGGCGCGCGCGTCGAGCATCACGAGATTGGCGGCCGACAGCGGATAGTCCACGAAGGGCGCGCCGCGCCCCGAGGCATCGGCGACATGCGAGCCTTCGAGGACGCGCAGCACCGCACGGTGACCGGCATGGACGGCGGCCACCGGCACCTCGCCGACGGCGAGCTCGGCGAGCTCGGCCGAAAAGGCCTCGGCGCTCTCGACGCGGATCGCCTCGATCTCCGTATCCATCTCGACATAGGATTCGAGGAGCGCCGCCGCCGCCGCGGCCGGCTTGTCGGTGACGATCGCCTCCTCGCCGGCATTGCGCCGCACGAGACCGCGCTCGTAGACGCCGAGCGACCAGAGAATGCGCAGATAGTCGAAATCGGCCTGGGCGATGCGGCCGTGCTTCAGCGCCCATTTCAGTTCCGCCAGACGGCGGCGCACCGTGGCGCGGTCGAGCCCCTCGACCGGCGTCGCGCCGGTGGTGACGAAGGCGCCGTGCTGAAGGAGGATCGCGTCGCTGCCTTCCAGCTTGACGACCACGGCGCCGGCCTCGCCGGGCGCGACCGAGATCGGAAAGGAGAAGCCGAGATAGCCGTCGCCCATGCCGGCATCGGCGAGATCCGGCCGGAAGGAATCGACCTTGCCGGCGCCGACGCAGAGATCACCCTTGAAGGCGAGCACGGTCCGGTTCCGCACCTTGCCGTCTTCCGTGAAGATCCAGCCCTGAATCGCCTCGGTGGTGGCGAGCTCGATATTTCCCCGCACCATTTCTGCCGAACCCCGTTCCTCGAACAACGGCGTCAGAATGTGCTTGAGGTCTTACAAACCGGTATACATTGATTCAAATAGTATTCGGCATATGGTCAGTGACCACGCCCCCTCCGGTGTTTCGCCGTCTTCGAAGACCTCCCGGCAAGCCCGGCATTGCGAGGCAAGTGGTCGTAACGACGCGGTTTATACCGTGCGGCGGCGGGCGGCGCGGCGGGGCGGCGGCGCTAGCGCCCTTCGACCCCGTAGAAGCGCGCCGCGTTGCCGCCGAAGACCTTCGCCATCCCGGCCGGACCGAAATGCCGGCCGAGCAGGACATGAGCGGCGTTGCAGACCTCGGCATAGGAGGCGGCGAGCGTCGCCACCGGCCAGTCGCTGCCGAACATCAGGCGGTCCTCGCCGAAACATTCGACCACATGGTCGACATAGGGGCGGAGATCCTCCAGCACCCAGTCTGCCGAGGCTTCCGTCACCATGCCGGAGATCTTGCAGGAGACGTTCGGGAAGCGCGCGACCGCCGCGACATGCTCGCGCCAGGGGTCGAGCCCGCCCGCCGCGATCTCGGGCTTCGAGAGATGATCGACCACCGCGCGAAGCCCCGGCACCGCCTCCAGCGCCCGCAGGACATGCGGCAGGTGGCGGGTGAAGGTGAGGATGTCGAAGGGCAGCCCCGCCTCCGCCACGAGGCCGAGATGCTTCAGCACGCGCGGGCGCAGGATATAGTCGTCCTCCGGCAGGCCCTGGAGCATCGGCCGGAGGCCGACGAACCAGGGATTCTCGCGAAACCGCGCCAAGCGGTCCGGAAAGGCGTCGTCGTCCATGTCGAGCCAGCCGACGACGCCGGCGATGAAGTCCGTCGCCTCGGCGCGTTCGAGGAGGAATTCCGTCTCGGCCTCCGTTTCCGCCGCCTGGACGAGGATCGTCCGGGCGATGCCCGAGCGGGCGAGCAGCGGGCGGAGATCGTCCGGCAGGAAATCGCGCAGGAGCGGGGCGACATGCTCGCCCATCCAGCCATAGTCGCCGCGCGCAATCTTCCAGAAGTGCTGATGGGCGTCGATCATCATGGCGTCCCCTCCCCGCGTCCGGGCCTTATGGCCGGATCACGCCCTTGCGCAGGATCACGTTGCCGTAGAGCCGGCGCTCGCCGCTGGCGATCACCGCATAGGCCTCGCGCGAGCGGGCGACGAAATCGCCCGGCTCGATCTCGGCGATGCCGATCGCGCGGCCCTCCGCCCTGTCGGCGCTCGCCTGGAAGGCGTCGTAGATCGGGCGCGTTTCCGGCGGCGCCACCATCACGGCCATCGGCTCGGCGACGAAATCGTCGAGCGGAAGGACCGAGAGGATGGCGTCGACGAGATCCGTGGCGCTGGCGCCCGGCAGGTCGACGAGACGCCTCGCCACGTTCGCCGCGCCGAAATTGGCGTCGGCGATGACGATCTCGTTGCCATGGCCCATGTCGTCGAGCAGCGCCAGGAGCTGGCCGTTGAGGAGCGGATGGATCGATTTCAGCATGGGCGTCTCGTCTTGAGGGTTTTCAGAGCGGCGGGATGAGGCCTTCGGCCTCGAGCGTCCGCCAGAGTTCGTCGGGGATCGCCTGCTCGAACCAGGCGACATTGCCGTTCACCTGGGCGGCGGTCTTCGCGCCGATCACCACGCAGGTCGAGGCCGGATGGCGCATCGGATACTGGATCGCGGCGGCGGGCAGCGGCACGTCGAAGCGGCGGCAGACCTCTTCCAGCTTCTCGACCTTGGCGACGATCGCCTCCGGCGCGTCGACATAGTTGAACTTGCGGCGGCCGGAGGTGGAGGCGAGGATGCCCGAATTGAACACGCCGCCGATGACGAGATCGACGTCGCGGGCCAGCGCCTTCGGCAGGAAGGTCTCGGCCGCGTCGCCGTCGAGCAGCGTGTAGCGCCCGGCCAGGAGACAGCAGTCGAGATCGGTCTCCTCCATCGCGTCGCTGATCACCTGCCATTCGTTGACGCCGAGGCCGAAGCCGGCGATCAGCCCGGACGCCTTCAGCTCCTCCAGCGCGCGGAAGCCGCCGCCCTTGGTGAGGGCGCCCCAATGATGGTCGTGCAGCGCGCCATGGGTGACGCGGCCGATATCGTGGACGAAGAGGATGTCGAGGCGTCCGAGGCCGGTGCGCTGGCGCGAATCGTCGTAGGAGCGCAGGATCGCGTCATAGGAATAGTCGAAGAGCTCGCGGAACGGCAGGCCGTTGTGCCAGCCGGAATCGAACTCGTTCTTCGGCGGTTCCGGCGGCAGGGTGCGGCCCGGCCGCTCGAAGGTCATCAGCCGCCCGACCTTGGTGGAGATGTGGAAGGCATCGGGGTCCTGCTCCCGCAGGAACTCGCCCGACAGATGCTCGCAGCGGCCGAGGCCGTACATCGGGGCCATGTCGAAATAGCGGATTCCGGCATCCCAGGCCGCCGCGATGGCGGCCTTGGCGTCGGCGGTGGCGACGGGGGCGTAGAGGCCGCCCAGCGGGGCGGTGCCCATGCCGATGAGCGTCAGTTCGATATCGGCGCGCTTGAGGCGCTTCTTGTCGGAGGCTTTCACGAATCTTCCTCTGGGTTCAGAGATGGGCTCGGGTCTTGCGGCGGGTCCAGACGACGAGCGCGACGCCGGCGATGAGCAGCGCGGCGCGCACGATCTGGCGCTGCGAATCCGTCCATCCGAGCAGGGCGGCGCCGGAGAGAAGCACGGCGAGAAGCATGACGCCGACCAGGGTGCCGACGACATTGGGCTTGCCCATCTTCAACGCCATTCCCCCCAGAAGCACCGCCGTCAGCCCGTCGATGAAGTAGGACGTGCCTATATAAGGCTGGCCGGAGGAAAGGTCGCCTGCCAAAAGCACGCCGGCGACCGCCGAAAGGCTTCCCGACAACACGTAGAGGAGGAAGAGAAGCCGCTCGGCCGGCACGCCCGCCTCCACCACGGCCGCGCGGTTCTGCTCCATCGCATAGATGTAATGGCCGAAGGTCGTGCGGTCCTGAAGGAAGAGCGCGGCGCCGTAGAGGAGCGCCACGAGCACCGCGATCAGCGGCACGATGCCGAGATTGGCCTTCACTAGCGCGCCGACGAAATCGGTGGAGGCGAGCGGGATCGAGGTGCCCTTGCCGATCGCCGCCGCGACCGAGCCGGCGAGCCCGCCGGTGGCGATGGTGATGACGAGCGCCGGCAGGCGCAGCACCGCGACGAGCAGCCCGTTGAGGCTGCCGATCGCGACGCCGACCGCGAGCGCGGCGAGCGCCGCGACGGGCCAGCCCGCCCCCGCCTGGACGAGGCCCGCGACGATCATCGTGCCGAGCGCCGCCACCGACATGAAGCTGACATCGATCTCGCCCGCCGCGATGATCCAGGTGAGGCCAAGAAACATGATGGCCGAGATCGAGGCCGAGCGCAGCATGTCGGTGATGTTGCCAGCGCTGACGAAGCTCGGCCGCGCCAGCGCGAAGACGAGGACGAGCCCGGCGAGGAGCAGGAACGGCCCGATGCGGACGAGGAGCCGCAGGAGGTCGAAGGGCGGGCGCCCGGCGCGCGGCAGCGGATGCGACATGGCGCTCATGCGCGGGCCTCCTTCGATTGACGCGCCGGCCGCAGCCGGCGGAGCGCCGCCCCGACCTTCGGATCGAAGGCGGCGATCGCGACGATGAGGACGGTGGAGACGATGGCGTCGGAATAGAAATACGGCACGGCCATCAGCGTGAAGCCGTTGAGCATCGCCGACATCAGGAGCGTGCCGGCCAGCGTCGCCGGCACCGAGGGCGCGCCGAAGAGCGCGGCGCCGAGATAGACGGCGGCATAGGCCGGCATCAGGAGCTGGTTGCCCGCCGTGACATTGGCCGCGCCCGAGGAGGCGACGAGTAGCGTGATCGCGAGGCAGGAGGCGGCGCCGCAGATGGCGAAGGCGGCGAGCACATAGGCCCGGACGCGGATGCCGGAATAGACCGCCGAGACGCGGTTCTCGCCCGTCGCGTAGAAGGCGCGGCCGAAGCGCGAGCCGTGCAGCACGAGCGCGGCGAGCGCCGCCGCCAGCGCGAGGATCACCACCGGCCCGTCGATGCCGAACCATTTCGAATCGTTGAGGTTGAGAATGCCGGAGGAGAAGAAGTTCTTCGAGAGCGAGGTGCCGTTCGAATAGAAATAGGAGAGGCCGACCGCCGCGCCGCCGGTCGCGATGGTGGCGACGATGTCCGGCAGGCGCAGAAATGCGACGGCGATGCCGTTGACGAGGCCGCAGAGAAGGCCGACGGCGAGGCCGCCGACGATGCCCATGGCGAGCCCGTACTTGGCGGCGATCAGCCAGCCGAGCGTCATCGCGCCGAGCGAGGCGACGCCCGGAAAGGACAGGTCGAACTGGCGCACCACGATGACGAAGGTGAGGCCGAGCGCCGCCAGCCCCTGCACCGACATGTGGCGGAGCAGCGCCCCGATATTGTTGCCGGTGAGATAGACGGGCGTCAGGCTGGCGAAGACCGCCGCGAGCAGCGCCAGCAGCCCGAGAAAGGCGAGAAGACGGAGGACGAAGGGATTCGTCCGGCGGGTCGTGGCGGAACTCATGCGGCGCGCGCTCCCATGATGCCGGCGGCGAGAAGCTGGTCGCGCGAGGCCCGGACATCGGCCACCTCCACCGGGCGGCCCTTGTAGAGGGCCATCACCCGGTCGGCGAGGCCATGGACCTCGTCGCAGTCGGAGGACATGACGATCACGGCGGCCCGCTTGGCGAGGTCGCGCATCAGCGCGTAGAGCTTCGCCCGGGCGCCGATATCGACGCCCACCGTCGGCTCGACGAAGATGTAGATGTCAGCCTCGCGATAGAGGCCCTTGGCGATGACGATCTTCTGCTGATTGCCGCCGGAAAAGCCGCTGACCGGCCGGTCGAGCTCGAAGGGCTGGAGACCGACGTCGCGGGCGAGCTTTTCGGTCGCGCGGCGATTGGCGGCGAAGCGCAGGAGGCCGCCGGCCGAGGCGCGGCCGAGATGGGCGACCGTCGTGTTGAAGGTGACGTCCGCCGTCATGGTCAGGCCTTCCGTGCGCCGATCGCCGGGCACGAGGAAGACGCCGGCCTTCAGCGCGTCGTGCGGGCCGCGAAACCGCGCCTCGCGGCCCTTGACCTTGAGCGTGCCGGCATCGACGCGCAGCGCGCCGTAGAGGGCCTTCGACAATTCGTCGACGCCCGAGCCGACGAGACCGAAGATGCCGAGGATCTCGCCGCGCCGGGCTTCGAGATCGACGCCCGAGAAGAGGCCGTGGCGCCCGAGGCCCTTCGCCTCGAGGAGAACCTCGCCGTCCGCCCGGCCGTCACGCGGCGGAAAGAGGTCGACCGCCGCCTCGTCGAGCATCAGCTCGGGGATCGAGACATTGCGCGTCGCCGCCTCCTTCGAGGTGAGGGTCGCGACATTGCGCCCGCCGCGGAAGACGGTGAAGCGGTCGGCGATCTCGAAGACCTCCTCCAGGCGATGGGTGATGTAGATGATGGCGATGCCGGCGGCGCGCAGCGTCCGCATCATCTGGAAGAGCGAGGCCTTCTCGCGCTCGGTGAGCGTCGAGGTCGGCTCGTCGAGGATCAGGATCCTGATGTCCTCGTGGCGCAGCGCGTGGAGGATGGCGACGATCTCGCGATCGACCGCCGGCATCTCGCCGACGCGCGCCTCGAGGTCGATCTCGATCGGAAAGCGCTTCAGGAGCGCCTCGGCGGCGCGGCGCATGCGCGCCCGGTCGAGCCGGGCGAAGAGGCCCTGCTTGGCGCCCTCGTGGCCGAGGAAGATGTTCTCGACGCCGGTGCAGTCCGGCACGAGTTCGGGATGCTGCTGGACGGTGGCGATGCCGGCCTCGATGGCGGCGCGCGGACTGCCGAGCTCGACCGGCGCGCCGCCGATCTCGATCGTGCCCTCGTCCTTGGTATAGACGCCCGACAGGATCTTGATCAGCGTCGACTTGCCGGCGCCGTTGATGCCGAGCAGCGCATGGATCTCGCCGGCCTCGAGATCGAAATCGACGCCGGACAGCGCCTGGACGGGACCGAAGCGCTTTCGGATGGCCTGCATCCGCAGGATCTTGGCCATGGGGCCTCCTTCGCGGGAAAGGACATGGCGGGGATCGCCCCCGCCATGCCGTAGGACGGGTCGGAGGTCCTTAGAGGACGCGCGTCCAGCCGATCTTGGCGGCTTCGCCCGGCTGGTCGTAGGTGTCCGGGATGTCGATCTCGGCGAGGCTCTGCTGCGTCACGGCATAGGACGGCGTGATGACGAAGCGCGGCGCCTTGCGGCCGGCGATCACCTCATGCGCGTAGAAGGCGTTCATATAGGCCATCTCGTAGAAGCTCTGGGCGAGCGTCAGCGCGAAGGGCGAGCCGGCCTGGATATATTCGAAGGACTGCTGGCCGCCGTCGATGCCGGTGATGAAGACCTCGCGGCCGGCCGCCTTGATCGCCAGCGTGCCTTCCGAGGCGGCGCCGTCCCAGGCGCACCAGATGGCGTCGAGCTCGGGATTGGCGGTGAGGATGTTGTCCACCACCTGGCGCGGCGTCGTGGTGCCGCCGAGGGCGAAGGCGATCTCGGACACGACCTTGATGTCCGGATAGCGCACGAAGACGGACTTCGCGCCGAGCGTGCGCTGGTCCCAGGACTCGTTGGAGGGCAGCGAGACGAGGGCGACCTTGCCCTTCCCCTTCAGGCGATCGGCGATGTACTGCGCGCCATAGGCGCCGAGGCCGAAATTGTTCGACATGGCGGTCGAGGTGACCGTGGTGTTCGGCACGTAGGAATCGCCGCAGAAGATCGGGACGCCGGAGGCGACGGCGGCCTGGACGGCCGGCGCGATGGCGGCGGCGTCGGCGGGCGTGATGAAGATCGCGGCCGGCTTCGAGGCGACGAAGGCGGCGATCTGGTCGGCCTGCTTCTTCACGTCGTAATTGGCGTCGGCGATCGTCAGCGTGCCGCCGAGGCGCTTGATCGCGTCCTGATAGCCGCTGACGATGTGGCGGCCGGATTCCCAGACCGTCCAGCCGAGCGAGGCGCAGAACTGCGCGTCCTGGGCGAAGGCGAAGTTCGGCCGGGCGAGCGCCGCCGCGACGGTCATCGCCGCCGCGCCGCTCAGGAAGCCGCGCCGGCTGAGGCCGAAGCCGGCGCCGTCCATGGTGGTGTCGTCGTTCTGGGTCATGTCATGTCCTCCCGGGGGTTCGGATGGGCGGACCGGATCTCCCGACCGGTCCGCGATGGGGCCGGCGCGCCTCAGCGCGACTGGCGCATGAGTTCGAGGTAGTCCTCGCGGCTGGCGAGGCGGGGATTGGTGGCGTGGCAATGGTCCTTCAACGCCTCGCCGGCGACGCTCTCCATCATCGCTTCCGTCACGCCCATGGCGGCAAGGCCGGAGGGCATGCCGATGTCCCGGCAGAGATCGGCGACGACGCGGTCGGGCTCGCCGCCGAGGATCTGCGCGAGGACGTCCCATTTGCCGCCGATCGCCGGACGGTTGAAGCGCAGCACCGCCGGCATCAGGACGGCGTTGAGCGTGCCGTGATGGAGGTTCAGTTCGCGCACCGCGCCGAGCGGATGGGTGAGCGCGTGGACGGCGCCGAGCCCCTTCTGGAAGGCCATCGCCCCTTCCAGGGCGCACATCATCATCTCCCAGCGCGCCTGCCGGTTCGCGCCCTCCGAGACGGCGGTGCGGATCGCGCCGAGGCCGCGCTTCAGGCCGTCGAGCGCGATCGCGTCGGCGGGCGGGTTCACGGCGGGCGCCATGTAGGTTTCGAGACAGTGCGACAGGGCATCCATGCCGGTGGCGGCGGTGAGGCCGGGCGGCAGGCCGAGCGTCAGCTCGGGATCGCAGAGCGCGACGGAGGGCAGCATATGGGGACTGACGATGCCGAGCTTGCGCCCTTCCCGGGTGATGATCACCGCCGCGCGGCCGACCTCGGAGCCGGTGCCGGCCGTGGTCGGCACGGCGACGAGCGGAGAGATCCGGCCGTGGATCTTCGCCGCGCCGCCCTCGACCGCCGTATATTGCGCGAGCGGTCCCTCGTGGCCCGAGAGAAGCCGCACGGCCTTGGCGAGGTCGATCGAGGAGCCGCCGCCGAGCGCGACGATGCCGTCGCAACCGCCGCCGCGATAGGTCTCGAAGGCCGCGAGCACCGCCTCCTCCGTCGGATTGGCGGGCGTGTCGGCGAAGAGCGCCGGGGCGGCGGAGAAAAGGCCGGCGACGCGCTCGACGAGGCCGGTGGCGACGAGGCCGCGATCGGTCACGAGAAGCGGGCGCGCCACCTTCAGATCGGCGAGGATCTGCGGCAGGCGGGCCACCGCGCCTTCGTCGAATTCGATGCGGGTGAGATAGGTGATGAGCGCCATCGCGGGCCGGACTTTCGAGCTTTCGGGACTTTCGGGACGAGCAGGACCGTGCGCGGCCCGTTGCCGGACCGCGGCGGAACGACTCGGGATGAGACGCCGTCCCGCGCCCCGGGGCACGGGTCGCCGGACGGCAGGCGGCGCGCGGCGCCGCGAATGGGGGAATCGTCCTCCGGGTTTCGGCTTGTCCTGCCGATCCGACCGCGCCGCCCGCCCTCCAGCGGACCTTCCGGCTCGATCGCGATTTGCAGCTTGCGCCGCCAACTGATATATGAGTTATTGAAGCCAGACCAAACTGGCGATGTCAACTCCCCTTCGAAATCGGCGGAAACCGTATGCGAAAAGGCGTCGCGGCCCAGGAGGCACCGGAAATGACCGGTGAGCGGCCGCTACAGAAGGCAGAACAAATATATGGGTTGCTGCGCCAGGCCATTGTCCGTCTGGCGATGGTGCCGGGCGCGGCGATCTCGGAAAAGGAGCTCTGCCTGCAATATGGCGTGTCGCGCACCCCGGTGCGCGAGGCGCTGAAGCGCCTCGCCGAGGAGGACCTCGTCGACGTGTTTCCGCATTCGGGAACCTATGTCTCGAAGATCTCCTACGAGGTGGCCGAGGAGGGCTTCGTCATCCGCCGGGCGCTGGAGATCGAGAGCATCCGCCGCGCCACGCGCTTCGTCACGGAGGCCGAGATCCGCCGCCTCGACGCGCTCATCGCCGAGATGCGCGACATCCTGCGGCGCGACGCCCTCACCGACTATATCGAGGTGGACGACGCCTTTCATGCGACGATCGCCGAGATCAGCCGGTTCCCTCGCATCTGGAAATTCATTAACCTGATGAAGGCGCATCTCGATCGGATGCGCCAATTGAGCGCCCCCGTTCCGGGCCACCTGGCCGAAGTCACCGAGCAGCACGCCGCCATCGTCCGCGCGCTGGAGCGGAGGAATGCCGACCAGGCCGAACTCGCGATGAAGATCCACCTCGACGCTTCGTTCGCGGTGATGAGCGCGATGCACGAGGACGGGCAATTCTTCAGGAGGAACGACTGATCGATGCTGGATATTCCTCGGGACATCTCGCCCCTGATCCGGCTCCACCCGGCCGACAACGTGGCGATCGCCCGTCGCACGGTGGACCCCGCGGCGACGCCGCTCGTCGACGGCCTGGCGGTGCGCGACCGCATCGGCCAGGGCCATAAGGTCGCGCTCGTCCCGATCGCCGCGGGCACGGCGGTGACGAAATACGGCCAGACGATCGGCTTCGCCAGCCGCGACATCCAGCCGGGCGAGCATGTCCATACGCACAATCTCGCCATGGCCGAGCTCGACCTCAAGCACGAGTTCTGCGCCGGAGCGGAGGAGCCGGACTACGTGCCGGAGGCCGAGCGCGCCCGGTTCATGGGCTATCGCCGGCCGGGCGGGCGCGTCGGCACGCGCAACTTCCTCGCCATCGTCTCCTCGGTGAACTGCTCGGCGACCGTCTCGCGCGCCGTCGCCGCCCATTACGCCGCCGCCACCGGCCGGCTCGAGGCCTTCCCGAATGTCGACGGGGTCATCGCCGTCACCCATGGCGGCGGCTGCGCGATGAACACGGAGGGCGAGGGCTATCGCTATCTGGCGCGCACGCTCGCCGGCTATGCCACCCATCCCAATGTCGGCGGGGTGCTGATGATCGGGCTCGGCTGCGAGACGAACCAGATTCCGCTTCTGCTGAAGCGGCAGGGCCTGTCCGAGGGGCCTCTGTTCCGCACCATGACGATCCAGGCGACGGGCGGCACGCGCGCCACCATCGCGGCGGCGATCGCGGCGATCGACGAGATGCTGCCGGCGCTGAACGGGCTGGAGCGCACCTCCGAATCGGCCGAGCACCTGACGCTCGCGCTCGAATGCGGCGGCTCGGACGGCTATAGCGGCATCTCCGCCAATCCGGCGCTCGGCTATGCCGCCGATCTCCTGGTGCGGCACGGCGGCACGGCCTGCCTCGCCGAAACGCCGGAGATCTACGGCGCCGAGCATCTCCTCACCCGCCGCGCGGCGACGCCGGCGGTCGCCGAAAAGCTCCTCCAGCGCATCGACTGGTGGCGCGACTATGCGACGCGCGGCGAGGCCGAGCTCAACAACAATCCCTCGCACGGCAACAAGCAGGGCGGCCTCACCACCATCCTGGAGAAGTCGCTGGGCGCGGTGGCCAAGGGCGGCGCGTCGCGGCTCAACGCCGTCTACGAATATGCCGAGCCGATCGAGGCCAAGGGCTTCGTCTTCATGGACACGCCCGGCTACGACCCCGTGGCGGTGACCGGCCAGGTGGCGGGCGGCTGCAACCTCATCTGCTTCACCACCGGGCGCGGCTCGGTCTCGGGCTTCAAGCCCGCGCCCTCGCTGAAGCTCGCCACCAACACGACCATGTACGAGCGCATGCGCGAGGACATGGACGTCAATTGCGGCACGATCGTCACCGGCGAGGAGACGATCGAGGAGGTCGGGCAGCGCATCTTCGCGGCGATCCTGGCGACGGCCTCCGGCCAGCGCACGGCGAGCGAACTCTTCGACTACGGCGACAACGAATTCGTGCCCTGGCAGGTCGGCGCCGTGATGTGACGAAAAGCGGAAGGCCCGGTGCCGAGGAGCGCCGGGACCTTCGCGGGAGGACATGACATGACTGAACTCAAAGACAGCTACGACATCGTCATCATCGGTGCCGGCGTCGGCGGCGGCGCGCTCGCCAACAGCCTCGCCGCGCCCGGCCGCGAGATCCTGATGATCGAGCGCGGCCCGCGCCTGCCGCGCGAGCCCGACAACTGGAGCGTCGACGCCGTCTTCCACAAGCGCAAATACGCCACCAAGGAACAGTGGCGCGACCGCGACGGCCAGCTCTTCAGCCCCAGCACCTACTACTATGTCGGCGGCAATTCGAAGTTCTTCGGCGCGGCGACCGTGCGCTTCCGCAAGGAGGATTTCGAGGATCTGCGGCACGAGGGCGGCGTCGCCCCGGCCTGGCCCGTCGCCTATGCCGAGTTCGAGCCCTATTACGCCCGCGCCGAACGGCTGATGGGCACGCATGGCGAGGCCGGCCTCGATCCGATCGAGCCGCCGCGCTCCGGCCCGATGCCCTATCCCGCCATCGGCCACGAGCCGGAGATCGCCGCCTTCGAGAAGAAGCTCCGGGCGCGCGGCCTCCATCCCTTCCCGCTGCCGATCGCCATCGACTATCACGACGGCGGCGCCTGCGCCCGCTGCGCCACCTGCGACGGCTTCGCCTGCAAGATCGGCGCGAAGGGCGACGCGGAAGTGCGCCTCGTCAATCCGGCCCTCGCCAAGGGCGGCGTGACGCTGATCACCGAGAGCTTCGTGCGCCGTCTCGTCACCGATCCGACCGGCCGCCGCGTCGTCGCGGTGGAGCTGGAGCATGGCGGCGAGGTGCGCACCGTCTCGGCGCGGATCTTCGTCTCCTCGGCCGGCGCCATCAATTCCTCGGCGCTGCTCCTGCGCTCCAAGAACGACAAGCATCCGAACGGGCTCGGCAACAACACGTCCGACCAGCTCGGCCGCAACTACATGGCGCACAACAACACGGCGATGATGGCGGTCTCGCCCTTCCGCAAGAACCGCGTCGTCTTCCAGAAGACGATGGCGATCAACGACTACTATCTCGCCAATGCCGAGCGCCCCTACCCGCTCGGCAATATTCAAGGCCTCGGCAAGCTTCAGTCCGGCATGCTGACCGCCAATCTGAAATGGGCGCCGGAGCGGCTGATGGCGCTCTTCGCCGAGCGCTCGGTCGACTGGTGGCTGATGTCGGAAGACCTGCCCGACCCGAACAACCGCGTCTCCGTCGACAGCGACGGCACGATCCGCCTCGCCTATACCGCCAACAATCTGAAGGCGCATCAGGAGCTCGTCGCGGTCTGGACGCGGCAGATGCGGGCGCTCGGCTATCCGATCGTCATCACGCAGAAGATGGACATCAAGGTCTCGATGCATCAATGCGGCACGGCGCGCTTCGGCAAGGACCCGAAGACCTCGGTGCTCGACCCGAACTGCAAGGTCTGGGACGTCGACAATCTCTATGTCGTCGATGCCTCCTTCCTGCCCTCGTCCACCGGCTTCAACCCGTCGCTGACCATCGTGGCGCAGGCGCTGCGCACGAGCGAGCACATCCTGAAGGAACTGGGCGAGACCGTCACCGCCGCGCCGCCCGTCCAGCCGGAGCGCCAGCCGGTCGCCGCCTGACGCCGCCTGACGCCGCCTGACGCCGAAGAAGATCGCAAGCATTCCAGGGGGAGGACAGACCATGGCTGCACCGCAGCGCGACTACGCACGCCTATTCGATCTGACGGGCCGCAAGGCCGTCGTCACCGGAGGATCGCGCGGCATCGGCAAGGCGCTGGCCGAGGCGCTCGCCGCGCAAGGGGCCGATGTCGCGATCGTCGTGCGCTCGACGCTCGGCCTCGCCGAGGAGCTCGTCGCCGGCTTCAATGCCGGCGGCGGCGACAGCTTCGCCATCCAGGCGGACGTGTCCGACCCGGCCGACGTGGCTCGCCTCGCGGCGGAGGTCGAGAGCCGCTGGGGGCGCTGCGACATCCTCGTCAACAATGCCGGCATCGTGCTGCCGGGTCCCGCCGAGGACTTTCCGCTGGACGCCTGGCGCCAGACGATGAGCGTCAATCTCGACGGCGTCTTTCTCGTCAGCCAGGCGCTCGGCCGCCTGATGATTCGCCAGAAGAAGGGCTCGATCATCAATATCGGCTCGATGTCCGGCCGGATCGTCAACTGGCCCTTCCGCCATGCCGCCTACAATGTCTCGAAGGCCGGGCTGCACATGCTGACCAAGTGCCTCGCGACCGAGTGGGCCGAGCACGGCATCCGCGTCAACGCGCTCGCCCCCGGCTACATCATGACCGAGCTGACGGAGGAGGTGCTGCGCGAGCATCCCGACGTCGTCGAGAACCATTGGGCGAAGGGCGCGGTGATGAACCGGATCGGCTCGGTGGACGAGCTGGCCGGCTCGGTCGTCTATCTGGCGAGCGACGCGGCCTCCTTCACCACGGGCGAGATCCATACGGTCGACGGCGGCCTGACGCTGCGCTGACCGAGGCAGGGAGGAGATAAGGACATGACCCAGCGAGCCTATGGCGGACCGCTCCGCTACGTGCAGGGACCCGGCGTCGTCGCCGATCTCGGCCGCTATGCCGCCCCGCTCGGCGCGACGGCCCTCGTCGTCATCGACGGCTTCTTCTGGACTTCGCTGCGGCCGGAGATCGAGGCGAGCCTTTCCGCCGCCGGCGTCAAGGCGCATTTCCTGCGCTTCGGCGGCGAATCGACCGATGCCGAGGTCGAAAGATGCGTGGCGGAGGGCCGCGCGGTCGGCGCCGCGAGCGTCATCGGCATCGGCGGCGGCAAGGCGCTCGACACGGCGAAGATCACCGCCTTCACCATCGGCGCGCGCATCGTCACCGTGCCGACCATCGCCTCCACCGATTCGCCGACGAGCTCGCTCGGCGTCATCTATTCGGCGGAGGGCGTCTACGAGCGCGTCGTGCGCTGCGGCCGCAACCCGGACGTGGTGCTGGTCGACAGCGCGCTCATCGTCCGCGCTCCGGCGCGCTTCCTCGTCGCCGGCATGGGCGACGCGCTCTCCACCTTCTACGAGGCGCGCTCCAACATCGAATCGCGCTCGCGCAACTATATCGGCGACGGCTATGGCGCGACGGTCGCCGGCTACCAGATCGCCAAGGCCTGTCACGAGATCCTGATGCGGGACGGGCGCGCCGCGCATGCGGCGGCCAAGGGCGGCCGGCTCATCCCAGCGGTCGAGAACATCATCGAGGCCAACACGCTCCTGTCCGGCCTCGGCTTCGAGAATTGCGGCGTGTCCGGCGCCCACGGCATCCACGACGCGCTGACGGTGCTGGAGCCGACGCATCACTTCTTCCACGGCGAGAAGGTCGCCTTCGGCGTGCTCTGCCTCCTCGTTCTCGAGAACCGGCCGCCGAGCGATTTCTTCGAGGCGCTCGACTTCTGCGAGGATCTCGGCCTGCCGACGACGCTCGGCGATCTCGGCCTCGGCGAGGTCTCGGCCGAGGACATGGCCAAGGTCGGCGAGGCGGCGATGGCGCCCGCGAGCGTCATCTATGCCGTGCCGGTCGAACTGACCGCGCAGAAGGTCGCCGACGCGATCTGGACCGCCAGCGCGCTCGCCGAGGCGCGCCGCCGGAAGCCGGCCGGAAGCCTGCCCATCCTCCAGTTGCACGCGGCCGAGTGATCGCGGTCGTTCACGCTGCCCTGCTGTGAATTTTACAGAGGCGGCCGGAACTTAGCGCTGGCGGCGGGAGTGCCGCCGGCTATGGTGGCGACGGGATTGGGGGATGATTCCGGCGCTCTGCCCGAATCGGACAGGTTCGATCGTCACCTCGGGAGAAGGGTACGATGAGTTTTCACGAAGGGACGGCGCTCGCCCGGAGCGCCGGCGAGCGATCGCGCCCGGCACCGGCAACCGCGTCGAACGGCGCGCGCGACGTCGAAGCCACGGCCGTCCGCGCGAAGCGGGGAAGCGGCCCCGTCGCGGATAGCGGCCTCCGGCATCGCGGCGGCAGCAGGAAATGCGCAACCGCAACGCGCGGCACGCGCGCGACCATCCGAACCTTCGGAGGCTTCCTTGGCCGCTGACGCTTCCTCGCCCATTCTCGCGCTGAAGGACGTCTCGAAGGCCTTCGGCCCCGTCCAGGTGCTGCGCGGCGTCGATTTCGATCTGCGCGCCGGCGAGGTCCATGCCCTGATGGGCGAGAACGGCGCCGGCAAGTCGACCATGATCCGCCTCATGTCCGGCGCGCATCAGCCGAATGCCGGCACGGTGGAGGTGGACGGCCGGGCGCTGCGCCTCGCCGGCCCGCGCGAGGCGCAGGATCTCGGCATCGCCGTGGTGCATCAGGAACTGCTGCTCTTTCCGGCGATGACGGTCGCCGAGAACATCTTTCTCGGCCATGCGCCGAAGAACGCCCGCGGCCTCATCGACTGGGGGGCGATGCGCGAGCGCGCCCGCGCCATTCTCGACCGGCTCGACTGCCCCGAGCTCGATGTCGACGAATCGGTCGGGCGCCTCTCCGTCGCCAATCGCCAGCGCGTCGAGATCGCCCGCGCCCTGTCGCGCGAGGCGCGCGTCATCATCATGGACGAGCCGACGGCGGCGTTGGCGGAAGCCGATGTCCGCCGCCTCCTCGACGTCACGCGCTCGCTCCGGGCCGACGGCGTCGGCATCGTCTATGTCAGCCATCGCATGAACGAGATCTTCGAGATCTCCGACCGCGTCACGGTGCTGCGCGACGGCAAGACCATCGCGACGAAGCCGACGGGCGAGGTCACCGAAGGTTCGCTGATCTCCATGATGGTCGGGCGCGAGATCGACCAGCTCTTCCCGAAGGAGGAGATCCCGATCGGCGAGACGGTACTGGAGGTCGAGAACCTGTCTCACGGCACTAAGGTGCGGAACGTCTCCTTCGCGGTGCGGGCCGGCGAGATCCTCGGCATCGCCGGCCTCGTCGGCTCCGGCCGCACCGAACTCGCCCAGACCATCTTCGGCATCACCCCCGCGACCGAGGGCGAGATCCGCATCGACGGCAAGCCGGTGAAGGTCGGCAGCGTGCGCGAGGCGATCGCCCATCGCATCGCCTATGTGCCGGAGGACCGCGCCCAGCACGGCCTGGTGCGGCCGCAGACCATCCGCGAGAACGTCTCCATGGCGATCCTCGACCGGCTGACCCGCCGCTCGGTGGTCGATACCGGCCGCGAGAAGGTGCTGGCGGCCGAGGCGATCCGGCGCTTCGCCATCCGCGCGCGGGGACCGGGACAGGTCGTCGCCCAGCTGTCCGGCGGCAACCAGCAGAAGGTGGTGATCGCCAAATGGCTGGCGACCGAGCCGCGCATCCTCATTCTCGACGAGCCGACGCGCGGCGTCGATGTCGGCGCCAAGACGGAGATCCACAAGCTGATGAACGAATTGGCACGGACCGGCATCGCGATCGTGATGATCTCGTCCGAGCTGCCCGAGGTGCTCGGCATGAGCGACCGGGTGCTGGTGATGAACGGCGGACGGCCCTCCGCCATCCTGTCCCGCGCGGAGGCGACGCCCGACCGGATCGGCGCGGCCATGATGAGCGGGCACGCGGCATGAAGGCGCCGGCTCTGTCCCGCCGCCTGTCGAATTCCGGGCAGGAGATCCTGCTCGTCGTGGCGATCACCGTCCTGTTCCTGGCCGTCGGCTGGTTCAATCCGCGCTTCCTCGCGGCCAACAACCTCACCTCGATCTTCGTCGGCAACGCCTATATCGCGGTCGCCGCCATCGGCATGTCGATGGTGATCATCTCCGGCCATATCGACGTCTCGGTCGGCGCGCTGATCGGCGTGCTCGCCACCGTCTCGGGCCTTCTCGTCACGAACGGCTATCCTATCTGGGTGGCCTGGCTCCTGCCCGTCCTGGTCGGCGGCCTGGTGAATGGGGCGCTCGGCGCCCTCATCGCCTATCTGAAGGTGCCCTCGATCATCGCGACGCTGGCGATGCTCTCGATCCTGCGCGGCGGCCTCATCACGCTGACCGGCGGCGCCTGGATCTCGGGGCTTCCGGCCGGCTACCAGCTGGCGCAGTTCCGTCTCCTCGACATCCCCGCCCCCGTCTGGTTCATGGTGGTGATGACGATCGCCGCCGCCTTCCTGATGCGGACGACCGCCTTCGGCCGGTCGATCTACGCGGTCGGGGGCAATCCGGAAGCGGCCGAAGCCGCCGGCATTCCCTATCGCCGGACGATCGTGAAGGTTTTCGCCATCCACGGCCTCATTGCCGGCATCGCCGCGATCCTCTTCGCGACGCAGCTCCAGGTCATCCAGTCGACCGTGCCGAACGGGCTGGAGCTCATCATCATCACCGCCTCCGTCGTCGGCGGCGTCTCGATCCTCGGTGGCATCGGCACGGTCGTCGGCTCGACGCTCGCCGCCATCCTCTTCGCCGCCATCGGCTCCTCGCTGATCTTCCTCAACGTCTCCGCCTATTGGCTGCGCGCGGTGCAGGGCATCCTGATCCTCGTCACGGTCCTCGCCGACATGGCGCGGCGCGGCCGGTCCGGCTGAAGGAGCGTTTTCCCATGTCCCTCCGCTCGCTTCTCCTCCGGCACGAGACGATCCTCGGCCTGATCCTCGTCCTCGCCCTCGCGCTGCTGGCCGTCGACAACGACCGCTTCTTCACCGCCGCCAATCTCCTCAACCAGGGGCGGCTGATGACCGAGGTCGGACTGATCGCGGTGGTGATGACCTTCGTCATCATCACCGGCGGCATCGACCTCTCGGTCGGCTCGATCCTCGGCCTCTGCGCCATCCTCGTCGGCGTGTTCTGGAAGACGCTCGGCCTGCCGCTGCCGCTGGCCATGGTGCTCGTCCTCGTCGTCGGCACGCTGGCCGGCCTCGTCAACGGGCTCATCATCACGCGCTTCCGCGTGCCGCCGCTCATCGCGACGCTGGCGACGCTCGCCCTTTACCGGGGCCTTGCCGAGGGCATCAGCCAGGCGCAGTCGATCCGGGGCTATCCGTCCTGGTTCTTCGTGCTCGGCCAGGGCAATCTTCTCGGCATCCCGACCCAGCTCTGGCTCCTCGCCCTCGTCGCGCTCGTCGGCTTCTTCATCCTGCGCTACACGGCCTTCGGCCGGGCGACCTACGCCATCGGCAACAATGAGGCGGGCGCCGCCTTTTCCGGCCTCGACGTGACGCGCACCAAGCTGATGATCTATGCCGCCTCGGGCTTTGTCTCGGCGCTCGCGGCCATCGTCTTCGTCAGCCGCGTCTCGACGACGCGCTCCGACATGGGCTCCGGCATCGAGCTCGACGTGATCACCGCCGTGGTGCTGGGCGGCACCTCGATCTTCGGCGGGCGCGGCCTCGTCATCGGCACGCTGATCGGCCTCTGCCTCGTCCAGGT
This sequence comes from Aureimonas endophytica, assembly GCF_014642635.1. Taxonomy (GTDB): domain Bacteria; phylum Pseudomonadota; class Alphaproteobacteria; order Rhizobiales; family Rhizobiaceae; genus Plantimonas; species Plantimonas endophytica. The sequence goes on along the minus strand of NZ_BMIQ01000002.1, from coordinate 496,270 downwards.
GCTGAAGAACGGCCTCGCTCTCTCCGGCGTCAAGGGCGACGGCACCATCGTCATCATCGGGGTCGTGCTGATCGCGGCCGTCCTCGTCTCCAACTTCCTCAGCCGCTTCACCGACGACTGAGCGAGACCCCGGTCCGGCGGGAGGCCGGACGGCGGCAATCCAACACCATCCACGGAGGAGTTCCACCCATGCGTATCCTTTCCGCCCTGCTTCTGTCGGGCAGCCTGCTCGCCAGCCCGGCCGCCTTCGCCCAGACGACCTGGACCGGCGGCGACGACCAGGCGACGAGCCCGCTCGCCTGCGATGCCAGCGTCACGCCCGTGCCGCCCGGCGACTACAATGGCGGCACGCCGACCGGCGCGCCCGACCGCAAGGGCAAGGCGCTGAAGGTGGTCGACATTCCGAAGCTCGTCGGCGTCGGTTACTTCAACTCGACGGCCCAGGGCGTCCAGTCGGCGGCCAAGGAGACGGGCAACATGACCGTCACCACCGACGGTCCGACCAAGGCCAATATCGACGAGCAGATCACCTTCATCGACAATTACATCACCTCCGGCGTCGACGGCATCCTTTTCGCCGCCAACGACCCGGTGGCGATCGCCCCGGTGCTGAAGCGGGCGCTGGAAGCCGGCATCAACGTCGTCGGCTACGATGCCGATGCCGAGGCGGATGCGCGCCAGTGGTTCGTCAACCAGGCCCAGCCGAACGGCGTCGCCAAGGCGCTGATGGACCAGCTCGCCTCCGAGATCGGCGAGGAAGGCTCCTTCGCCATCGTCACCTCGACCTTCACCACGCCGAACCAGGCGCGCTGGATCGCCGAGATGACCGCCTATTCGGCGAAGTGCCATCCGAAGCTGAAGTTCCTGGAGACGGTCGAGGCGCAGGAGGACAACATCCTCTCCTTCAACCAGGCGCAGACGCTGATCAACAAATATGGCGACGAGCTGAAGGGCATCGTCGGCATGACCTCGGTCGCGACGCCGGCCGCCTCCGAGGCGGTGCAGCAGAACAAGCTCTGCGGCAAGGTCTCGGTCGTCGGCCTCGCGCTGCCCAACGCGATGAAGCCCTACATCAACAACGACTGCATCAAGTCGACCGTGCTCTGGTCGACGGTGGATCTCGGCTACGCGGCGGGCCTCGCCATGCGCGCCGTCGCCGACGGCACGCTGAAGCCGGGCGACACGACGTTCAAGGCCGGCCGCCTCGGCGATCTCCAGATCGTCAACCAGAGCCAGATCCTGCTCGGCGCGCCGAAGGTCTTCACCAAGACCGACATCAACAATTTCGACTTCTGAGATCGAAACTCCGACAGGCGCGCGGCGGGAGCGATCCCGCCGCGCTTCGTTTTTCAGCCGCCGAGCGCGGCGAAGGCCTCGCGCAGGTCCGCGCCCTCGGTGCCGAGCACGACGGCGGCGAGAATGCGCGCCTTCTGGCCGGTGAGGTCGCCGGCGAAGATCACGCCCGCCCGTTCCAGATCCTTGCCGCCGCCATTGCCGTAGACCGGCTTCACCCGGCCTTCCGGGCAGCGCGAGGCGACGATCACCGGCACCCCGCCGGCGACGATCTCGGCGACGGCCGCCGTCACCGCCGGCGGGGCGTTGCCCCGGCCGAAACCTTCGAGCACGATCGCCTTCGCGCCGCTCGCGGCGCAATAGCGGATCAGCCGGTCCGAAGCGCCCATCGCGAGGCGCAGGAGCTCGACCTCGGGCTCGATGCGCCGCGCCGCGAAGTGCCGGCGCAGGAGGGGCAGGCGCTGGACCGTGACCACGGCGCCGTCGACCTCGCCGAGCTTGCCGTGCTCGCCCGAGCGGAACGTGTCGGTGCGCGACGTATGGGTCTTCGTCACGTCGCGCGCGGCGTGGAAGTCGCCTTCGAAACAGATCATGGCGCCGAGCCCGCGCGCCGCCGGCGCGGCGGCCAGCCGCACGGCCTCGGCGATGTTGCGCGGCCCGTCGGTGTCCGGCGCGTCGGCGCTGCGCTGCGCGCCGGTGAAGACCACCGGCTTGTCGGAGGCGACGAGGAGATCGGCGAGAAAGGCGCTTTCCTCCATCGTGTCCGTGCCATGGGTCACCACCACGCCGTCGCAGGCGGGATCGGCGAGATGCTCGCCGATGCGCGCCGCCAGCGCGAAGGCGAGCGGCAGGTCGATCGCGAAGCTGCCGACCCGGCAGAAATCGTCGATGCTCAGCTCGATGCCCTCCAGCGGATCGTGCAGCGTGGCGCGCAGATCCGCGCCGGAAACGGAGGCGACGACATCCGCCCCGCCCGGCCGCGCCGCGCCGGCCTTGGAGGCGATGGTGCCGCCGGTGGTGACGAGTTGAATCCTGGGCATTGATGCTCCTTCGGGACGGTCAGTCGGCCGGCTGGTCGGCCGGCCGCAGATAGGGGGCGAGCGAGATCGGCTGCGGGATGACGGCGACGATCTTCATCTGGGCGACGGTGCGCCGCAGCTCGGCCTCGATATGGGTGGTCAGCATGGCGGCGGCGGCGCTGGTCGCGCCGTGCAGCAGGAGATCGACGATCATGCGCTGTTCGGCGAGCGTCGCGCGGTCCTGCGGCAGGCCGAGCTGGCGCAGCACCCCTTGCGAGGTGAGAACGGTGTGGAGATTGCGCCGCACGAGATCGCGCAGGCTGAGATTGGGCGTCGAAAGCACCACGGTCTCGACGAAGAGACCGGACAATTCGTCCACCTCACCCTCGTCCTCGCGGCCGGCGCCGGCCTCCGCCGCGCCGAGCCGGCGGCTGAGCCCCTCCAGCCGCTCGCGCTCCGTCACGCCGGCGGCCGAGAGCAGCGCCGGCGGCTCCAGGATCTTGCGCAGCTCGAACTGGTCCTTGATCGAGCGGGCGGTCAGCGGGCCGGCGATCCAGTGCGAGCTTTCGTTCTTGCCGATCAGCCGGCGCTCCTGCAACCGGCCGAGCACGTCGCGGATGATGGTGCGGCTGACGTCGAAATGCTCGGCGAGCTCGGTCTCCACCACACGGTAGCGGCCGAAGACGAGGCAGCGGGTGATCTCCGACTCGATGCTGGCATAGATGCGCCGCCACGCCTGGCGCTCGCCGAAGCCTTCGTCCGCCTCGCTCGGGAGGACGAGATCGAGGCTGGCGAGATCGACGCGCCGGCGCGGCGCCGGATGGTTGGCATCGCCCGCGAGATAGCCCCGCCCCTCGAAGCGGTGGATCAGCCCCTCTTCCTCCAGCTGCGCCAAGGCGCGCTGCACCGGCGCGCGCGACAGGCGGAAGAGATCGGCCACCGGGCCTTCGAGCAGGACGGTGCCGCCGGGAATGCGGCCCTCCGCGAGATTGCGGCGCAAAGTCTCGGCCACGACCTCGTAGCGGCGCGGCAGGGTGGAGGACGGGGGAGCGGACGATCCCATGGCGGCTCCAGGCGAAGGCGACTCGGCGTGCCGAACGGGTCCAGGTCGTCCCGCATAGCACGAAGCCCATGCTTTCGCAGGTCGGCTACAAAATGTTTTTTGTGTACGCTTTTGCAATTGCACAGTTTGCGCGCGGTATGCCGCCGCGTTTTGCGCCAGATGCGAGGGGTCCTTCGCGGAGTGCCACTTGGTCGATCATATGGAATGCACGCTCAAACCATTGATCTGTAACATCCCGTGCATCCGGGCGTTCAAGACTTCGCATTTGCACGCAAAATCGGCTGCACTGCACAACATCTAAGCCATGACGGCCAAAGCTCACTGCGCGGCCATGAATCCGCAACTTGAGGGCGATGAAAAGATCATTGCATACAGAAAACGCGGCTGTTAGCGTCCAAGTCATCGGGCCGGCACGGCCGTCGGAAGCCCTTGAGCCGAAAGGCGGAAGCGGGGCCTCGGCGACATGACGGCCCTGTCCCGAGGCCTTTCCGCGAGCACCGGATGTCGTCAGTCCTCATTCTGTCCGACGTGTCGAAATCCTATGGCGGCAAGCCGGCGGTGGCGCATGTCGACCTCGCCGTGCCGGCCGATTCCTATATCTCCGTGCTCGGCGCCAGCGGCTCCGGCAAGACGACGCTGCTTCGCCTCATCGCCGGCTTCGAGGAGCCGGAGACCGGCTCGATCACCTTCGACGGCCACCGCATCGACGGCACGCCCGCCCATCGGCGCGGCATCGGCTTCGTCTTCCAGAACTTCGCGCTCTTTCCGCATCTGAACGTCCGGCAGAACGTCGCCTTCGGCCTCGCCAACCGGGCGGAGGCGCCGCTGACCGACCCGGCGGAGATCGACCGGCGCGTCGACGAGGCGATCGAGCTCGTCGGCCTGAAGGGTCTCGACCGCCGCTCGGTCACGCAGATCTCCGGCGGCCAGCGCCAGCGCGTCGCCCTCGCCCGCACGCTCGTCACGCGGCCGAAGCTCGTGCTGCTCGACGAGCCGCTCGGCGCGCTCGACGCGCATTTGCGGGCCCGGATGCGGCTGGAACTGCGCGAGATCCGCCGCAGCCTCGGCGTCACCTTCCTCCATGTCACCGGCTCGGAAACCGAGGCGCTCGCGATGGGGGACCGGCTGATCGTCCTCGACGAGGGCCGCATCGGCCAGTTCGACGAGCCGAAGCATCTCTATGCCGCCCCGGCCTCGCCCGGCGTCGCGCGCTATCTCAACGCCTACAATCTCCTGAAGGGCGCGCGCTCGGACGAGCTCTTCGTCAGTGAGATCGGTCCCCTCGCCTTCGACGCGCCGGCGCTGCGCCATGGCGAGGGCGTCTATGCCATTCGCCACGACCGCATCAGCGTGCGCGAGGCGGGCGCCGCGCCCGGCCCCGACGAGGTGCAGGTGCCGGCGAAGTTCATCGCCAGCGAATATGGCGGCGCCTCGGTCCTCTCCTTCTTCGCCCTCGACAACGGCCAGATCGTCGAGGTCGAGGAGCATCTGAGCCTCGGCGAGCCCCGGCGGCTGGAGGCCGACCGGCCTTACGGCCTCGCCTGGAAGCGCGCCAGCGCCCTCGTCTACGCCTGAACGGAACCCGCCCCATGTCGCGAACGATCGAAGCGCCGGGCACGGCGATGAGTCCTGCGGGACGCGAGGCCTCGGCGGCCGAGCGCCAGGCGGCCAAGGCGCGCCGCCTGTCCTGGCTCCTGCTCTCGCCCGGCATCCTCTGGATGACGCTGTTCCTCGTCCTGCCGCTCCTGATGGTCGTCTATGTCTCCTTCTGGACGCAGACGACCTTCAAGGTCGAGCCGACGCTGACGCTCGCGAGCTGGGTGCGCTTCCTCACCAATTCCACCTATCTCGACGCGCTCTGGACGACGGTGCGCATCTGGCTGCTCGTCCTCGCCTCCACCCTCGTCGTCGGCTATCCGGTGGCCCTGTTCATCGGCCTGATGGTCCGCAACAAGACGCTGCAGACGGTGCTGCTCGTCCTCTGCGTCATTCCCTTCTGGACGTCCTTCCTCATCCGCGTCCTCGCCTGGCGGCCGATGCTCGGCACGCAAGGGGCGATCAACATCGTCCTGATGAAGGCGGGCCTCATCTCGCAGCCGATCGACGCGCTGCTCTTCTCCGAACTCTCGGTGCTGATCGGCATGACGCAGATCTACTGCGTCTTCATGGTTGGGCCGATCACCTTCATGATGGGCCGCATCGATCCGAACGTCATCGAGGCGGCGCGCGATCTCGGCGCCGGCTTCTGGCGCATCCTGCGCACCATCATCCTGCCCCTGTCGCTGCCCGGCGTCGTCGTCGGCGCGATCTTCGTCTCCGTCATGGTGCTCGGCGAATTCGCGACGGCCGCCGCCCTCTCGGGCCGCAAGACCAACATGCTCGGCAATATCATCGTCAGCCAAGTCGGCTCGCTGAAATGGGCCTTCGCGGCGGTGGCCGGCGTGATCCTGACCCTCCTGATGGGCGTCGTCATCGCCGCCTTCCTGAAGGTCGTCAACCTGCGCAACGAGCTGTGAGGAGCTGAGCCCCATGCAGACCGGCGTCCTGAAACCCGTCCTCGCGCTCTATACCGCGCTGTTCATCGCCTTCCTCTACGGCCCCTTCGTCGTGCTGGCGATCCTGTCCTTCCAGCAGGGGCCGGAAGGCGGCCCGCAATTCCCGATCGTCGAATGGTCGACCTACTGGTATCGCCACCTCTTCGGCCTCGTGCCGCCGTCGCGCATCGCGCCGCTGCCGATCGGCGACAGCCTGATCCGCTCGCTCACCCTCGCCTTCATGACGATGGTCGTCTCGACGCTGCTCGGCGTCGCCTCGGCGCAGGGCTTCCGCCAGCGCTTCAAGGGCTCCGGCCCTGTCTTCTATCTGATCGTCCTCGGCATGATGGTGCCGGGCGTCCTCGTCGGCCTCGGCACGGCGCTTCTGTCCAACATCCTTGGCATCGACCGCGCCTGGTGGGGCACGGCCTTCGTCCTCCACGTCGTCTATACCTATCCCTTCGCCTTCCTGGTGATGCTCGCGATCTTCAACCGCTTCGACCGCTCGATCGAGGAGGCCGCCTGGTCGCTCGGCGTCTCGCCGACGACGACCTTCCGCAAGATCACCTTCCCGGTCATCTTCCCGGGCGTCCTGTCGGCGATGCTCTTCGCCTTCACGCTCTCCTATGACGAGTTCTCGCGCACCCTCTTCACCTCGGGACCGAAGCTCACCCTGCCGCTGGCGATCTACGGCACCTTCGCCGTGGAGATCCATCCGAACGTCTTCGCCTTCGGTGTCCTCACCACCCTCTTCTCCTTCGCGCTTCTCGCCGTCTACGCCGTCCTGATGACGCAGTCGGTGCGGCGGGCGAAGCGCGTGCCGGCGGAGGCCGCCTGATGACCGCCTTCCAGGGAACCGCCCTCGTCACCGGCGCGGCCTCCGGCATCGGCCTCGCCGTCGCCGAGCGGCTGGCGGCGGACGGCGCGAGGGTGGTGCTGGCCGATCTCGACGCCGCCAAGGCCGAGGCCGCGAGCGCGAGGCTCAACGCCTCGGGCCATGTCACCGCCGCCACCGGCTGCGACGTCGCCGACGAGGCTTCGGCCGCGGCCGCGGTCGCCTTCGCGGCGGAGCGCTTCGGGCCGGTCGGGCTTCTCGTCAACAATGCCGGCCATGTGCATCAGGCGCGGTTCGAGGATCTCGCCGCCGCCGATTTCGACCGGATGATCGCGGTCCATCTGCGCGGCACCTTCCTGATGACGCGGGCCGCGCTGCCGGCCATGCTGGAGGCGGGCTCCGGCATCGTCGTCAACATGGCCTCGCAGCTCGGCCAGATCGGCGGCATCGAGCTCGTGCACTATTCGGCGGCGAAGGCCGGCATCATCGGCCTCACCAAGGCGCTGTCGCGCGAGGTCTCCGCCAGGGGAATCCGGGTGAACGCGGTCGCGCCGGGGCCGATCAACACGCCGCTGGTGCGCGCCCTGTCGCAGGACTGGCAGGCGAAGAAGCGGGGCGAACTGCCGCTCGGCCGCTTCGGCGAGCCGGAGGACGTCGCCGGCACCGTCGCCTTTCTCGCCTCCACCGACGCCGCGATCTTCGTCGGCCAGACGCTCGGACCGAATTCCGGCGACGTGATGCTCTGAAGGATTGCCTGCCATGACCGAAGCCTCCTCCCCCCGCATCGTCCTCGTCACCGGCGCCGGCATCGGCATCGGCAAGGCGACGGCCGAAGCCTTCGCGGCGGCGGGCGACCATGTGGTGGTCACCGATGTCCTGGCGGCCGAAGGCGAGGCCGTCGCCGCCGGCATCCGCGCCCATGGCGGCTCGGCCGAGTTCCGCCGGCTCGACGTCACCTCGACCGAAGGCGCCGACGCGCTCGTCGCCGAGATCGAGGCGCGGCATGGCGGCCTCGACGTGATCGTCGCCAATGCCGGCATCGCCCATCGCGTGCCGATCGCCGCCATGACCGACGCGAAATGGGACCACACCTTCGACGTCGATCTGAAGGGCATGCTGCGCGTCATCCGCCCGGCGCTGCCGAAGATGCGGGCAAAGGGCGGCGCCATCGTCTGCCTCTCCTCCATCATGGGCGTCGCCTATGGCTGGGACGAGCATGTGCATTACTCGGCGGCCAAGGCCGGAGTCGTCGGCTTCGTGCGCGGCCTCGCGGTCGAGCTCGCCAAGGACGGCGTGCGCGTCAACGGCGTCGCGCCCGGCTATATCCGCACGGCCCAGCTCCTCTCGGCCGAGAACTCGCTCGGCCCCGAGGGCGCCGAGAAGGCGGCCGCCTTCATCCCGATGGGCCGGCTCGGCGAGGCTTCCGACATCGCCGACGTCATCCTGTTCCTCGCCTCGCACGGCGCCCGCTACCTCACCGGCCAGGTGATCGCCGTCGACGGCGGCCTGCTCGTCGGCCGCTACTGACCCTTTCCGAGCCGCCGGCCGAGGGCGCCGGCGCTCGTCTTCCGCCCGTCCCTCGAATGGAGCCGAGACGCATGATCCGCAAAGACCTCGATCGACGCACGATGCTGAAGGGCACGGCCGGCGCCATGGCGCTGGCGCTCGGCGGCGGCACGCCCTTCCTCTCCTCGCGCGCGGCCCATGCCCAGGGCAGCGCCCTCGCCTCCGAGGCGCTGCGCACCACCGGCCTGTCGGTGACGGTGCAGGAGCGCATCCTGGAGGACTTCAAGAAGGCGTCCGGCGTCGGCTCGACCTCCGGCACCGCCGCCACCTTCCCCGACGCCCAGACCAAGATCCTGTCCGGCGCCACCGACTACGACTGCTGGGAAGTGATCGGCGAGCGCCTGCCGGCCATCACCATGACCGACCATGCCGAGCCGATCGAGGCGTCCAAGCTCAAGAACTGGTCGAACATCCGCGACACCTTCACCAAGGCCGATCCGAAATGGGACCGCTCGGCCCAGATCGTCGGCCAGATCTGGACCGACGAGAGCCAGTCCAATCTCTGGATGGTGCCGGCCGTCTACAACTACGACTCCATCGGCTACAATCCCGACGTCCTGTCCGAGGAGGAAGCCAATACCTGGACGGCGATCTTCGACGACAAGTACAAGGGCAAGTCCGGCCTCAACACCGATCCGCTGATCGCCTTCGGCCAGGCGATCCTCGCCATGAACTCACTCGGCCTGTCCAAGGTCGCCAATCCCGGCAATCCGACGCAGGCCGAGATCGACGAGGCGGCGAAGTTCCTCGTCTCCAAGAAGAAGGGCGGCCAGTTCCGCGCGCTCTGGGGCGATTTCGGCGAGCTCGTCAATCTCCTCGCCTCCGGCGAGATGGTGGTCTGCGACGCCTGGCAGCCGGCCGTGATGGCGGTGAAGGCGCAGGGCAAGGCCTGCCGCTACGCCGTGCCGAAGGAAGGCTACCGCGCCTGGGCCATCGGCCCCGCCATGATCAAGGGCACGCCCAACGCCGCCGCCGTCGCCGCCTATGCCGATTACTGGCTCTCCGGCCAGCCGGGCATCACCGTCTCGGAACAGGGCTACTACTCGCCCTCGACCAATATCAAGGACGTGATGGACCCGAAGAAATACGCCTTCTGGTACGAGGGCAAGCCCTGGGAAGGCGCCGCCGAGCGCGGCATCAAGGAGGGGGACCTCCGCGACGGCGGCTCGCTCGCCACCCGCGCCGCCAACGTCGCCTACTGGCACCAGTGGCCGGCGGAATACGACTACCTCATCCAGAAGTGGGACGAGTTCCTGAACGCCTGATCCGGCTTTTCGGACCGCGGTGCCCTCTGCGCCGCAGTCCTTTCGCCCGTTCCCGGAGAACCGCATGCTGCACGATCTCGAACTGATCCAGGTCGGCAAGACCTACGAGGACGGCACGGTCGCCGTCGCCGATTTCGACCTTTCGGTGGAGAAGGGCGAGTTCGTCGCCTTTCTCGGCCCCTCCGGCTGCGGCAAGACGACGACGCTGCGCATGATCGCCGGCTTCGAGACGATCACGCATGGCGACATCCTGATCAAGGGCCGCAATGTCAGCGAGCTGCCGCCCGAGCGGCGGCCGACCTCGATGATCTTCCAGAACTACGCCCTGTTTCCGCATATGAACGTGCGGCAGAACGTCGAATACGGCCTTGCCGTGCGCGGCATCGGCAAGGCGGAGCGCCGGCAGCGCGCCGGCCGCATCCTGGAGAAGCTCGGCCTCTCGGCCCTCGCCGACAAGCGGGCCGATCGCCTGTCCGGCGGCCAGCGCCAGCGCATCGCCCTCGCGCGCGGCCTCGTCGTCGAGCCCGACATCCTGCTTCTCGACGAGCCGCTCGGCGCGCTCGACGCCAATCTGCGCCGCGTCATTCAGAACGAGCTGAAGCTTCTCCAGAAGGAACTCGGCATCACCTTCGTCTTCGTCACCCATGCGCAATCGGAGGCGCTCGGCCTGTCCGACCGCGTGGTGGTGATGAGCAACGGCAAGGTCGAGCAGATCTCGGCGCCGCGCGAGCTCTATACGCGTCCCGCGACGCCCTTCGTCGCGGGCTTCATCGGCGCGAACGCCATTTTCGAGGGCGTCGCCGCCAGCGGCGCCTCCGGCGGGCGCTGCCGGCTCGACACGGCCTTCGGCCCGATGGAAGGCACCGGCGACGGCGAAGGGCTCGCCGGGCGCGGCGCCATCATCGCCGTGCCGGCCGACGCGCTGGACGTCCATCCCGCCGGCTGGCAGGGCGCCGGCCCGTTGAACCATGTCGCCGGCACCGTGCTCTCGCGCGAGGTGGTCGGCCATATCGGCCATCTCCAGATCGCCCTGCCCGGCCGCAGGCCCGTCGCCGTGGAAGCCCATGTCGACAAGTTCGAGACGCTGGCCGCCGGTCCCGGCGACGCGGTCGTCCTGTCCTGGGCGCCCGAGCGCTCCTCCGTCATCGCCGCCTGAGGGCGGCCCTTCTCCACGCCAAGAACCAAGGGAGACACTTGACCATGGCAAAGGAAATCCTCTGCGGCTTCGGCATCGATGTCGATGCCGTCGCGGGCTGGCTCGGCTCCTATGGCGGCGAGGACTCGCCGGACGACATCTCGCGCGGCCTCTTCGCCGGCGAAGTCGGCTCGCCGCGCCTCCTGAAGCTGTTCCAGCGCCTCGACATCCGGACGACCTGGTTCATTCCCGGCCATTCGATCGAGACCTTCCCCAACCAGATGAAGGCGGTGGCCGATGCCGGCCACGAGATCGGCATCCACGGCTATACCCACGAGAACCCGATCGCGATGACGCGCGAGCAGGAGACCGAGGTCCTCGACAAGTGCATCGACCTCGTCGAGAAGCTGTCCGGCAAGCGGCCGACCGGCTATGTCGCGCCCTGGTGGGAATTCTCCAACGTCACCAACGAGCTGCTCCTGGAGCGCGGCATCAAGTACGACCATTCGCTGATGCATGACGACTTCACGCCCTATTACGTGCGCGTCGGCGACAAGTGGACGAAGATCGACTATGCCGGCCGGCCCAAGGACTGGATGGTGCCTCTCGAGCGCGGCCACGAGACCGACCTGATCGAGATCCCGGCCAACTGGTATCTCGACGACCTGCCGCCGATGATGTTCATTAAGAAGGCGCCGAACAGCCACGGCTTCGTCAATCCGCGCGACATCGAAGAGATGTGGCGCGACCAGTTCGACTGGGTCTATCGCGAGATGGACTATGCCGTCTTCCCGATCACCATCCATCCCGACGTGTCGGGCCGGCCGCAGGTGCTCCTGATGCTGGAGCGGCTCTTCGAGTACATGAAGGGCCACGAGGGCGTGCGCTTCGTCACCATGAACGAGATGGCCGACGATTTCGCGGCGCGCTTCCCGCGCGCCAAGTAATAGCATAACAGAGCGGCCGGGCGGCGCGCGCCGCCCGGCCAGCATCGGGAGAGGAACTGCCATGTGCTCGCTCTGCGGCGTGCTCGGCGTCGAGACCCATTGGACGGATGCCGTAGCCCGGCCCGGCGTCTTCTCGCGCAACGAGGCGGCCCGCGAGCGCAAGCTGGAGCGCGCCCGGCGCATCCGCCTCGCCAACCGCGTGCTCGGCGCCTATCGCCTGACGCTGTCGGATTTCCAGGGCCGCGCCTATCTCCTGGCCACCGCCACGGGCAAGACCGAGGTGATCGAGACGCTGGCCCATCTCTGGCCGACGGCCGAGAAGCTCGCCGGCCGCCCCTTCGATCCCCTGGACGACGGGCTTCTCGCCCGGCTGGAGCGGGAGGCATGAGCGCCGCGCCCTTCATTCCGGTCAATCTCCTGACCGGCTTTCTCGGCTCGGGCAAGACGACCCTTCTCCACCGCCTCCTCCAGGACCCGGCGCTCGCCGGCGCCGCCGTCCTCATCAACGAATTCGGCGAGGTCGGGCTCGATCATCACCTGATCGAGCGGATCGACGAGACGACGGTGCTCCTTCAGTCCGGCTGCGTCTGCTGCACCATCCGGGGCGAGCTGTCGGACGCGATGCGCGAGCTCCTGTCGAGGCGCGAACGCGGCCTCGTCCCCGCCTTCGACCGGCTGGTGATCGAATCGACCGGCCTCGCCGATCCCTTCCCCATCTTGTCGACGGTGCGGGCCGACCCGGTCCTGTCGCATCACTTCACCCTCGGCAATGTCGTCGCCACCGTCGATGCGGTGAACGCCGCCGATCAGTTCGAGCGCCGCCCGGAAATGGCGAAGCAGGTGGCGGCGGCCGACCGCATCGTCGTCACCAAGGGCGATCTCGTGGCGCCGGAGGCGCAGGCCGCGCTTGGCCGCCACCTGTCCGCCCTGAACCCGGCTGCCGCCGTGGTCGATGTCCACGACGCCGCCTGGGACGCCGGCTGGCTGATGGTCGAGAGCGCCGAGACTGAGGATCACGAAACCCATCACGACCATCATGGCGGGCACCACGCGCACGGCCACGAGGACGGGCATGGGCACGGTGGCCACCACCATCATCACGGCCACGATCCGAACCGGCATGGCGAGACGATCCGCGCCTTCGCCGTCACGCTCGACCGCCCGCTCGACTGGACCGGCTTCGGCATCTGGCTGTCGATGCTGCTCAACCGCCACGGCGACCGCATTCTCCGCGTGAAGGGCATTCTCGATCTCGTCGGCGAGACCCGGCCCGTCGCCGTCCATGGCGTGCAGCATCTCGTCCATCCGCCGACCCATATGGCGGCCTGGCCGACGGAGCAGCGCTCGTCGCGCCTCGTCTTCATCGTCGACGGCCTGTCGGAGCCGCGCATCCGCGCCTCGCTCGCCGCCTTCATGGCGCTCGGCGAGCCGGCGATGGCCGAGGGCTCGCGGCCGGCCCTTGTGGAGGCCCGGTGAACGAAGCTTCCGGCCGGGAATTCCGCACCAGACGCAAGCTCGCCGCCCCGGCCGTGCAGACGGCCGGCAAGGCGGTGCTGCGCGTTCTCGGCACCGAGATCACGCTTCTCGAACAGCTGCGCCTCGCGGCGGAGACCGATCTCGGCATCAGGATCGTCTTCGAGAACCACGACTTCCTGAACGCCCAGCGCAAGGCGGCGCGCGAGCCGGACGCTTTCGACATCTACGACCAGTGCTTCCACAATCTCGACATCGTCTGGTACTGGCGCGCCGTCCAGGCGATCGACACGGCGCGGATCGAGCTCTGGGACGAGGTGTCGAGCCTCAGCCGCGTCGGCACGATCGGTCCCTCCGCCCCGATCGGCCATGGCGACGCGCCGGTGACCAAGCTCTATGTCCAGCCGGACCAGTCGCTCGGGCCGCAGCCCTCGCGCTTCATCTCCATGCTGCCGACGGTGCACAATTTCGACAGCTTCGGCTTCGACGAGGGCGTCGAGGGCCTCAGCCACGAGCGCGTCACCTCCTGGGCGGCCCTGCTCGATCCCGAATGGCACGGCCGCGTCGCCTTCGTGGACGAGCCGGCGATCGGCATCTTCGACGTGGCGCTGGCGGCGCAGTCCGCCGGCCTGATGCGCTTCGGCGATATCGGCAATCTCGCGCCGGAGGAGATCGACGGGTTGCTGGATCTCCTCACCGAAAGGAAGCGCGCCGGGCATTTCGCCGGCTGCTGGCGCACCGCCGCCGAGGCGACGGCCCAGATGGCCGAGGGCCGCTTCGCCATCGGCAGCCTCTGGTCGCCCTCGATCGCCGCGTTGAAGCGGATGGGCGTCCGGGTGCGCCAGGCGGTGCCGAAGGAGGGCTATCGCGCCTGGCATGGCGGGCTCTGCCTGTCGCGCCGCCTGTCGGGGCGCCAGCTCGACATCGCCTATGCCTATCTCAACTGGTGGCTGTCCGGCTGGCCGGGCGCCGTCGTGGCGCGCCAGGGCTATTACATGTCGGTGGTCGACCGGGTGCGCCCCAATCTCTCGCCGGCCGAATGGGCCTATTGGTACGAGGGCCGGCCAGCGGCGGCAGACCTGCCCGATCCCGACGGCGAGGTCTCGATCCGCCAGGGCGCCCGCCGCTCGGGCGGCTCCTACTGGAACCGCGCCTCGAACATCGCCGTGTGGAACACGACCATGGACGAGCACAACTACCTCGTCCGCCGCTGGGGCGAACTGGTGGCGTGAGGCGTCACGCGGCGCGCGGAAAGCGCGTCGCGACCATCGAGGGCCGTTCGCCTTCGCGGGCGAGGAAGGCGGCGAGGCGCGGGGCCTCGGCGCGCCAGTCGCGACAGACGCGGAAATCGACATAGTCGAGAAGCACCGCCGCTCCGAGCGCGTCGAGACGCGGAAAGGCGCCGTCGAACCTGTCGATCTCGGCTTCAAGCCGGGCGAACCCGCGCCAGAGGCGCGCCTCCAGGCGGGCGATGACCTCCGGGCTCCGCGCCGCCTCAAGCCGCGTCACCTCGCCCTGGCGGGCGACGCCGGCATCCATGATGCCGCAGACGAGGGCGAGCCGCGTCTCGAAGGCGCGGTCGAAGCCGGCGGGGAAGAGGCCCGCCTGCGGGCGCTCCTCCGCGAGGACGCGGCAGATCACCCGGCTGTCATAGACCGCCGTCCCATCCGCCGCGACGAGCGTCGGAATGAGGCGCAAGGGGTTCAGCGCGTCGAGAAAGGCCGCGCCGGTGACGGCGATCACCTCGATGTCGAGCGCGATGCCGGCCTCCAGCGCCGCCACTTCCACCATGCGCCCGAAGGGCGTCGTCGGTCCGGTCAGAAGGCGCATCGTCTCAGGCGAAATAGGGCCGCAGCGCCTCGTTGACGGCGCGAGCGAGCTCGACGGCGCCGGGCGTGTCGGAATGGACGCAGACGCAGTCGCAGCGCATCGGAACATCCGAGCCGTCGATCGCCGTCGCCTTGCCCTCGGTCATCACGCGCACCGCGCGGCGCGCCGCCTCGGCGGGGTCCTTGGCGTCGTGCTCGCGCGTGATGATCAGCTTGCCGGAGGCGTCGTAGTCGAGATCGACGTAATATTCGGCCATGAAGGGCAGGCCGCGCTCGCGATAGACCGTCTCGTGCAGCGTGCCGGCCATGCCGAGCACCGGCACGCCATAGGTTTCCGCCGCGTCGGCGATCGCATGGGCGACATGCTCGTGCCGCGTCGCCGCGCCGTAGAGCGCGCCATGCGGCTTGATATGGTTGAGCGGCAGTCCGGCGACGTCGAGAAAGGCCTTCAACGCGCCGATCTGGTAGAGAAGGCAGGCGGAGAGCTCGTCCCGGCCCATCACCATCTCGCGCCGGCCGAAGCCCTGGAGATCGGGAAAGGAGGGATGCGCGCCGACCGCGACGCCGTGCTCGGCGGCGAGCCGCACCGTGCGGCGCATCACCACCGGATCGGAGGCGTGGAAGCCGCAGGCGACATTGGCGATGTGGATATGCGGCATGATGCCTTCGTCGTCGCCGCAGCGATAAAGGCCGAAGCCCTCGCCCATGTCGCAATTGATCACGACGCCCATGTCGCATCCCCTCGCCGAACCCTGATGGGCCAAGCGTGGCGGCGGGGCGCCCTCCGGGTCAAATCGTATTAAGCGGAAGCCGGTATCGCAAAAACCGATGTCCGGTCCGGGCCGCCTTCCCCGGCCGCCGCCGCCGTCGCCGGCCTGCCGGGGCCCGCCCCGGCGACGGCGAAGCGCAGGAAGTCGCGAAAGGCCTCGGCCGGCGCCGGTAGCGCGGCCTCGCGCCGCCAGGCAAGGCCGACATCCATGCTCGGCACGTCGTCGTCGAGAATGCGCGTCTCGATCCGCTGGCCTTCCAGCGACCAGGGGCGATAGACCATGTCGGAGAGGATGGTGACCCCCATGCCGCCCGCCACCATCGAGCGCACCGCCTCGACCGACGAGGTGCGGAAGACGGTCTGCGGCTCGAGCCCGGCCGCCGACCAGTAGCGAAGCGCGGTGTGCTTCGCCTCGTCCACCGTCAGCATGACATAGGGATGGCGGGCGACGTCGGCGAGGCGCAGCCGCTCACGCCCCGTCAGCGGATGGTCGGGCGCCAGCCAGAGCCGGCGCTGCGACCGGGCAAGCACTTCGCTGGCAAGGGATTCGCCGTTGCGCAGATTCGAGACGAGGATGACGGCGATGTCGAGCGCGCCGTCGATGAGGGCCTGCTCCAGCACGTCGCGCGGCGCCTCGAAGAGTTCGACCCTGACGCCGGGAAAGCCCGCCTGGAAGCGGATCTGGTGGCGCGGCAGGAAATAGCCGGCGACCGTATAGGTCAGCCCGACCCGCACCGTGCCGGCGATGCGGGTCGCCGAAACGCGCGGGCCGCGCACGGCTTCGGCCACGGCGGCGAGGATCTGCCGGCCCTGCGACAGGAAGCGGCTGCCTTCGAGCGTCACGTTGACGCCCGAAGGCGTGCGGTCGAGCAGCCGGGTGCCGAGCACCGCCTCCAGCTGCTGGATCGCCGCCGTCACGGCCGATTGCGAGACGTTCAGCTCCACCGCCGCCTGGCCGATGCGCCCCGTCTCGGCGGCGGCGACGAAATAGCGGATCTGCTTCAGCGAAACCGACATTCCGTTCCTCCGATTCGGCAGCTTCGCCGCGAACATTATCGGAAAAACAGATGGGGCGGATTTCAAATTGCGATTTTACGGGCGGGCCGTCCTTTGCAACTCTCCGCCGACCGTTCCGAAATCCAAAAGGGCGACGAGTTTCCCATGACCGCGAAGACGATCCAGGCGCCGCTGCCGGGCACCTTCTACCGCTCCTCCGCGCCGGGCGAGCCCGTCTTCAAGTCGGAAGGCGACAAGGTGGCGGTCGGCGACACGATCGGCCTGATCGAAGTCATGAAGTCCTTCACGCCGATCCTCGCCGAAGAGGCCGGCACGATCCTCGCCTTCCATGTGGAGAACGAGGATGCCGTGATGGCCGGCCAGCCGCTCTACGATCTCGACGTCTGAGCCATGGGACTCTCGAAGATCTTCGTCGCCAATCGCGGCGAGATCGCCGTCAGGATCATCCGGGCGGCGCGGGAACTCGGCATCCGCACGGTGCAGGCGGTGAGCGCCGCCGACGGCGCGATGCTGGCGGCGCGGCTCGCCGACGAGACGGTCGCCGTCGGCCCGGCCCATGCGACGAAATCCTATCTCAACAAGGAGGCGATGGTGCGCGCCGCCGTGGAAAGCGGCTGCGACGCGGTGCATCCCGGCTACGGCTTCCTGTCGGAGAACGCCGAATTCGCCGAGAAGGTCGAGGCGGCCGGGCTCGTCTTCATCGGCCCGCGGCCGGCGACGATCCGCGCCATGGGCGATAAGGCGCGGGCGCGCCAGGAGGCGATGGCGGCGGGCGTTCCGACGGTGCCGGGCAGCGAAGGCACGGTCGAGGGCGTCGAGGCGGCGCGCGAGGCGGCGGCCGCGATCGGCTATCCGGTGATGATCAAGGCGGCGGCCGGCGGCGGCGGACGCGGCATCCGCGTCGCCCGCGACGAGGCCGAGCTGCTCCAGCTCATCCCGCAGGCCAGCGCCGAGGCGAAGGCCGCCTTCGGCGACGGCGGTCTCTATCTCGAACGCTTCATCGGCCGGGCGCGCCATGTCGAGGTGCAGATCCTCGGCGACGGGGAACGCGCCATCCATCTCTTCGAGCGCGAATGCTCGCTCCAGCGCCGCCGCCAGAAGGTCTGGGAGGAGGCGCCGGCCGCCTGCCTGTCGCCGGAACAGCGGCAGGCGCTCTGCGCCTCGGCGGTGCGGCTCGCCGAACGCGTCGCCTATCGCGGCGCCGGCACGCTCGAATATCTCTTCGACGAGACGACGGGCGAGTTCTTCTTCATCGAGATGAACACCCGCATCCAGGTCGAGCATCCGGTGACGGAAATGGTGACGGGCGTCGATCTCGTGCGCTGGATGATCCGCATCGCCGGAGGCGAGGCACTGACGCTCGCGCAGGACGAGGTGCGCCTGTCCGGCCATGCGGTCGAGGCGCGCATCTGCGCCGAGGACCCCGTCGCCGACTTCCGCCCGAGCCCCGGCACCGTGACGGGCCTCGAACTGCCGGGCGGCATGGGCGTGCGCTTCGACACGATGCTCTATCCGGGCTACGGCGTACCGCCCTTCTACGACAGCCTGCTCGGCAAGCTCGTCGCCCATGACGAGACGCGGGGCGCGGCGATCGCGCGGCTCGCCCGCGCGCTCGGCGAACTGCGCGTCGAGGGCCTGCCGACGACGCGCGACCTGCATCTGGCGCTCGCCGGCGACGAGGCCGTGCGCGCCGGCGCCTTCCACACCCGCTGGCTGGAGGATTGGCTGGCCGCCCATCCGCTGGCACCCGCCGCCCCATCCGCCTGAACGAGGGAGAACCGATGAAGACGCGCTACTCATTCGGCGGCGACGAGCACATCTTCGTCGAGGTCGACGAGGAAATGTCGCTGGAGGCCTTCTTCAAGAGCCTGTCCATGACGAATGCCGTCCGGGACAGCGGCATTGCCGGCATCACGGAGATCTGCCCGGCCAACGCCTCCTTCCAGATCAAGTTCGATCCCGACGTGATCGCGCCGGACGCGCTGCTCGCGGCGCTGAAGGAGTTCGAGGCGGCGGCGGAAGGCGCCGCCAAGACGATCGAGACGCGGATCATCGAGATTCCCGTCCTCTACGACGATCCCTGGACGCGCGAGACGCTGATGCGCTTCCGCGAGCGCCACCAGGACCCGGGCTCGACCGATCTCGAATATGCGGCGCGGGTGAACGGCTATGGCAGCGTCGCCGAGTTCATTGCCGCCCATTCCGGCACGCCCTGGTTCGTCTCCATGGTCGGCTTCGTCGCCGGCCTGCCCTTCATCTACCAGCTCGTCGAGCGCGAGAAGCAGATCGAGGTGCCGAAATATCTGCGGCCCCGCACCGACACGCCGAAGCTCACCGTCGGCCATGGCGGCTGCTTCGGCTGCATCTATTCGGTGCGCGGCGCCGGCGGCTACCAGATGTTCGGCGTGACGCCGATGCCGATCTACGATCCGAAGGGCGAGATCGGCTATCTGAAGGAGCTGATGATCTTCCGCCCCGGCGACATCATCAAATTCCGCGTCATCGACCGCGCCGCCTATGACGCGGCGGTGGCCGAGGTCGAGGCCGGCCGCTACGAGCCGAAGATCCGTCCCGTCAGCTTCTCGCTCGACGCCTTCCTCGCCGATCCCCAAGGCACCAATGCCAAGCTCCTGGAGGCGCTGCATGGCTGAGAGCGCGCAGATGTTCGAGGTCCTGAAGCCGGGCCTCGCCACGACGGTGCAGGATCTCGGCCGGCCGGGCTACTACCATCTCGGCCTGCCGGTTTCCGGCGCCATGGATCGCTTCGCGCTGATCGCCGCCAACCGCCTCGTCGGCAATCCGGACGGCGCGGCGGGGCTGGAGATCGTCTTTCTCGGCCCGGAACTGCGCTTCGAGGCCGACGCGCTCGTCGCCGTCACCGGCGCGGACATGCCGCCGAAGCTGGACGGCACCGAGCAGCCGGGCTGGACGGCCTTCCGCGTCCGGGCGGGCGAGGTCCTGTCCTTCGGCTTCCTGAAGGCGGGCGCCCGCGCCTATCTGGCGATCGCCGGCGGCATCGACGTGCCGGACGTGCTGGGCTCGCGTTCCACCTACGCGCTCGGCGCGCTCGGCGGCTTCGAGGGCCGCGCCCTGAAGGCGGGCGACCGCCTGCCGCTCGGCGCGGCGGCCGGAACGGGCCGGGAGGGCGCCAGCACGCCTTCCGAGCTTCGCCGCCCGGTCGGCGGCACCGGCCAGGTGCTGCGCGCCCTGCCCGGTCTCTACTGGCACCGCATCACGGAGGAGAGCCAGGCCGGCTTCTTCGAGGACACCTGGAAGGTGGCGCCCGAGGCCGACCGCATCGGCTACCGTTTCCGGGGCGGGCGCAAGCTCGACTTCGTGCCGCGCGAGCAACCCTTCGGCGCCGGCTCCGATCCCTCCAACATCGTCGACAGCTGCTATCCCTACGGCTCGATCCAGGTGCCGGGCGGCACGGAGCCGATCGTGCTCCATCGCGACGCGGTGTCGGGCGGCGGCTATTTCATGATCGGCACGGTGATCTCCGCCGACATGGACCTCATCGGCCAGTTGCAGCCGCATCAGCCGGTGCGTTTCGAGGCCGTGACGATGGAGGCGGCGCTGGCCGCCCGCAAGACGGAACAGGAGCGTCTCGCCCGTCTCTGAGGCCGCGCGCCGGCCGGCCCGTCAGCGGCCGGCCGTGCCCTGCCGTTGATCCGAGGCCGACGCGTGCAGCGCGGTCCGCGTCGCCTTCAGGCGCTCGGCCGCCAGCCGGGCGGCGGAGGCCGCTTCGCCGAGCGGCCGGTCGAAGAGATAGCCCTGCCCCTTGTCGCAGCCGGCGGCGCGAAGCATCGCCAGCTGCTCCTCCGTTTCCACGCCTTCGGCGACGATGACGAGATCGAGCCGCCGCGCCAGATCGCAGATCGTCTCGATGATCGTGGCGTCGTTCGAACGCGGGCCCGAGCCCCGGACGAAGCTCTGGTCGATCTTGATGACGTCGAAGGGAAAGCGCGTCAGATAGCTAAGCGAGGCATAGCCGGTGCCGAAATCGTCGAGCGCCGTCCGCATGCCGAGCGCCCGCATCTCGTCCAGCATGGCCCGCGCGGCGCCGTCGTCGCGGATTAAGGCGGATTCGGTGATTTCCAGCGTCAGCCGCCCGGCGGCGACGCCGTGGCGCCGAAGACTCGTCGTGATGCCGGGCAGCAGCAGCGGATCGGCGAACTGGCGGGCCGAGAGATTGACCGCGATGCCGATCTCTTCCGGCCATTCGGCGGCGACGCGGCAGGCCTCGTCGATCACCCAGCGGCCGATCGGAAGGATGAGCCGCGTTTCCTCGGCGATCGGGATGAACTCGGCCGGCGAGATGGCGCCGCGCTCGGGATGATGCCAGCGCAGGAGCGCCTCGAAGCCGCGGGTCTCTAAAGTTTCCAGGGCGAGGATCGGCTGGAAGGCGAGGCCGAGCTCCTCGCGCCGCAGGGCATGTTCGAGATCGGCGGCCAGCGTCTGGCGCGCCAGATAGCCGCGCTTCAGCTCGGCATGGCAGAGCCGCAGGCCGGAGCGGCCGTTCGCCTTCACGTCGTAGAGCGCGAGGTCGGCATTCTTCAGAAGCTCTTCCGGCTGCCCTTCCCCGCCTTCCAGCGCGGCGACGCCGATGCTGGCCGAGGCCGAGATCGTCGTGCCCAGGATCTCGAAGGGCGGGACGAAGGCGTCGAGGATACGGATCGCCGCCCGTTCCGCTTCTCCTTCGGCGCCGTCGCTCAGGAAGATCGCGGCGAATTCGTCGCCGCTCAGCCGGGCGAAGAGCGCCGCGTCGGCGAGCGCCGGCCGCAGGCGTTCGGCCACGGCGACGAGCAGCCGGTCGCCCGCCGCATGGCCCAGCGTGTCGTTCACATGCTTGAAGTGGTCGAGATCGAACATCAGCACGGCGAGCCGGCCCGGCCCGCGCCGCCGCTCGAATTCGGTGGCGAGGACGGCGTTGAAGGACAGGCGGCTGGCGAGCCCGGTCAGCGTGTCCTTCTCGGCGAGATCGCGCGAGCGCCGCCGCGCCCGGCGCAGCAGCGTGACGAGCGTCAGCCCGCAGGCGAGAAGCCCGGCGATCTCCAGCAGCAGGAGCCAGAAGATGTCCCGCAGCTTGCCCTCGTTGGTCGCGATGCGGTCGGCGGTGGCGGAGGTGGTGAGGGCCGCGAGCCGCGCCGCCTTGGCGTTCAGCGGCTCGAAGGCATGCAGCACCGCCGTCGCGTCTCCCGCCGAGCGGAGCGCCTCCATGCGCGGCGTCACCTCGGCGACGACCCGGCGGATCTGATCGATCAGGAGCAGCGCTTCAGGCGTGTCGCCGCGCACGCGGCTGGATTCGCGATTGGCGAGAAGGTCCGTCCGGTTCTGGAGGATCTGGAAGCGCAGCGCGACATCGTCGTCGCCGACCTGCGAGCCCGGCAGGAAGCGCTGGGCGAGCGCCGCCTGGAGCCGCGCGAGTTCCGGCGCCGTCGTCAGCACCTCGTAGACGACGTTGTTCTCGGCCGAGCGCGAGATGCGCTGCATGTAGTGAACGCTGGCGAAGAGCATCCAGATCGCCGCGAGGCCGAGCCCGGCCGTCAGGACGAGAAGCGGAATCTCCCAGCGATCCTCCCGCTGCGGCATCGTCGCGGTCAGAGAATGTCGAGGCGGGCGATCTGCCAGGCGCAGCGCATGTAGTAGCTCTGCTGCTGGAGGCGCCGGTCGTCGTCGAAGGGATAGAGGATGAAGAGCGGCCCCTTGTCGCTGACGGGCATCGGCTTGCCTTCCCGCCGGCTGGCCAGGATAACGCCGTCCTCGGCGAGGCCGGCCATCGGCACGTCCGCGACATAGTCGTTCAGCGCCGTCGCGCGGATGGTGGTTCCCTCCGCCCCGACCGCCGCCATCAAGGTGGCGAGCGGCACGCCGTCCCATTGCATCACTCCTTGCGTCCAGGGCGTCGAGGTGACGAGGCGCCGGGTGCCGAGGCCCTCCAGCATCGCCAGATCGAAGACCGCCTCCTCGCCCTCATTGCGGGTGGCGATGCGGCCGCCGATGCGCAGGATCGGCTTGGCGCCGGGAAGCGGCAGCGCCGAGGCGCGGGACGGGGGCAGGACGGCGGCGGCGCCGAGCCCGAGACCGGCGGCAAGGACGAATCGGCGTGTAGGACCTGGAGTCATGGCGGCGAGCCTTTGCTGTCATCCAATGACTAGCGGCCCAGCCTGAAGGATTCGTAATTGGAATCCAGACACTTAGATACCCGGCAAAGGAGGCCGGCGCAGCGTTGCCCACGGTCGCCGGGTGGTCTCACCGCCGGGCCGATCTTCGCCCGGCCCGCCCCCCGCATGCCGTAAGGCTGGTCCGAGCGTGGAGCACCGGCGCGATGCCGGCCCGCGCGGCGCCATGTCCCGTCCCCTTGCGGCACAATGTTCCACGTCGTGGCGGAACGAAGTTCGCCCGCTAACCTTAGCTGGCAGCCGATCCACCCTCTCGCGTGTCCGAATGCTGCAGCGTCTCGACAATCCGCCTCGCCCGGTCCTCTTCTATCTCCATGCGCTCGGCTCCAGCCGCCGGGCGATCGAGGCGGTCGGCGCGCGGCTGGAGGCGGAATTCGAGGTCGTCGGCATCGATCTTCCCGGCTTCGGCGACGCGCCCGCCGCCCTTGGCCTGTCGGTGGCCGAGATGGTGGCCCATGTCGCCGGCGCGATCCGCGCCCATGGCGCGACGCGCTGGCTGCTCGCCGGCCACAGCATGGGCGGCAAGGTCGCGACGCTCGTCGCGGCACGGGCGCTCGCCGGGGATGCGGGCCTTTTCGGGCTCGCCGGCATCGTGCTTCTCGCCGGCTCGCCGCCTTCGCCCGAGCCGATGGACGAGGCGCGGCGCGAGCGCATGCTCGGCTGGGCGAGCGCCGGCCCGCTCGACCCCGCCGCCGCCCGCGAGTTCATCGACGGCAATGTCGGCGCCGCGCTCGATCCGCGCCACGAGGCGCTGGCGACCCGCGATCTTCTGCGCACGACGCGCGAGGCCTGGCTCGCCTGGCTGGAGCGCGGCAGCCGCGAGGACTGGTCGGCGGAAGCAGGCCGTCTCGACCTGCCGGCGCTCGTCCTCGCGGGCGGGGAAGACGGCGATCTCGGGCCGGACGGCCAGCGCCGCGTCAACGGGCCGGTCTATCCGCGCGCCCGGTTCGAGGTTCTGGAGGGCGCCGGCCATCTCCTGCCGCTGGAGCGGCCCGCCGAGGTGGCGGAGGCGATCCTGCGCTTCTGGCGCCGGGAGGCCGGCGCGGGACCGCGCATTCCGACCGATTTCGCCCGGCTGATCGCCTCCGACCGCGTGAGCGCGCGCAGCCGTGCGATCCTCGCCCGGCGGGCTCTGGCCGACGATCCCGATTACCGGCCGAAGGCGCTGACGACCGCGCAGCTCGACACCCTGCGGGCCGTCGCGGCCCGGACCGTGCCGCAGGACATGGGCGGCGCCGCGATCGACCTCGCCGCCCGCGTCGAGGCCGGGCTCGCCTCCGGCAAGGGCGACGGCTGGCGCCTCGCGGCGCTGCCGCCGGATGTCGAGGCCTATCGCGCCGCGCTGGACGGGCTCGCCGATTTCGGCGCGCTCGGCGAAGCGGAACAGGACGCCCGTCTCGCCGCGCTCGTCGCCGGCACCTTCGAGCCGGCGGCCGGCGGGCTTTCGGCGGCGCAGATGCAGGGCTGGTTCGCGGATGCCCGCACCGATCTCGTCCGGCAATGGCTCGCCCATCCGGCGACCATGGCGCGCATCGGCTTCGACGGTTTCGCCAATGGCGGCGACGGGCCGCGCAAGCAGGGCTTCGAACGGCTCGCCGCGGGCGAGCGCGAGGGATGGGAGCCGGCCATGGAAGGCGTGCGATGAGGCTCGACGCCATGCGCCATTACGGCGAGGACGAGGTGGTCGACGCCGTCGTCGTCGGCACGGGCGCCGGCGGCGCGCCGCTTCTCGCCATGCTGGCGGCGCGCGGCCTGAAGGTCGTGGCGCTGGAGGCCGGCGCCAATTTCGCGCCCGGCGACCATGTGCCGGACGAGATCGAGGGCTGCGACATCAACTGGATGGAGGAGCGGCTGAGCGCCGGCGAGACGCCGACCGCCTTCGGCCCCAACAATAGCGGCCAGGGCGTCGGCGGCTCGACCCTGCATTGGGGCGCCTTCGCCCCGCGCCCCGACGCGGCCGACCTGACGCTCCGCACCACCACCGGCGAGGGCGAGGACTGGCCGATCGGCCATGCCGAACTCGTCCGCTATATCGAGAAGGTCGAGGCCTTCATCGGCGTGTCCGGCCCCGCCGACTATCCCTGGGATCCCGGCCGCCGCTACGCCCTGCCGCCGCCGAAGCGCAACGCCTCGGCCGACATGATGCTGCGGGGCTGCGAGGCGCTCGGGCTGCGCGCCACCGACGCGCCGGCGGCGCTCGTCTCGCGCGACTTCGCGCAGGAGGGCGGCGCGGCGCGCCAGGCCTGCGTCAATTGCGGCTCCTGCCACCAGGGGTGCCGCAACACGGCGAAGGCCAGCATGGACACGACCTATCTGCCGCTCGCCGTCGCCAGGGGTGCGGAGATCCGGCCGGACGCGCGGGTGCACGGCATCGAGCGCGATCGGACGGGCCGCGTCACCGGCGTCGTCTACCGGCGGCACGGCATCGACCGCCGGCAGCGCTGCGCCCATCTCTTCCTCAGCGCCGGCGGCGTCGAGACGCCGCGCCTCCTCCTGCATTGCGGCCTCGCCAATGCCAATGGGCAGGTCGGGCGCAACTTCATGGCGCATGGCGCGACGCAGGTCTGGGGACGGTTCGAGACGGAGATGCGCGGCTATCGCGGCTATCCGTCCTCGCTCATCACCGAGGACATGCGCGGCCCGAAGGATGCCGGCTTTGCCGGCGGCTACCTGATCCAGAGTCTCGGCGTCATGCCGCTGACGCTGGCGACCACCATGGCGCGCGGCGCCGGGCTCTGGGGCGAGCGCCTCGTCGCGGCGATGGACGACTATCGCTTCATGGCGGGCGTCGGCATCAATACCGAATGCCTGCCCTACGAGGGCAACCGGCTCGAACTTTCCGACGAGCTTGACGCCTTCGGCATGCCGAAGGCGAAGGTGAGCTTCGGCTTCGGCGAGAACGAGAAGGCCATCGACCGCCATGCCACCGGCGTGATGCGCGCCATCGTCGAGGCGGCCGGGGGCAAGGACATCAAGGTCCTCGCCCGCAGCGCCCATACGATCGGCACCTGCCGGATGGGGACCGATCCGGACCGCGCCGTGGTCGATCCCGACGGCCGCAGCTTCACGGTCGATAATCTCTGGATCTGCGACAACTCGGTCTTCCCGAGCGCGCTCGTCGCCAATCCGGCCCTGACGATCATGGCCCTGTCGCTGCGCACGGCCGAGCGCTTCCTCGGCCGAGCCTGACCCCCTCCCCTCAGCCGTGCGCGATCATCACATGGCGCACGGCGGTGTAGTCTTCGAGAGCATAGGTGGAGAGGTCCTTGCCGTAGCCGGACTGCTTCAGCCCGCCATGCGGCATCTCGTTGACCAGCATGAAATGGGTGTTGATCCAGGTGCAGCCGTAGCGCAGCTCGGCCGCCGTCGCCATGGCGCGCGAAACGTCCTTCGTCCAGACGGAGGACGCGAGCCCGTAGTCGGAATCGTTCGCCCAGGCGACAGCATCCTCCACCTCGGTGAAGCGCGTCACCGAGACGACGGGGCCGAAGACCTCGCGGCGCACGATCTCGTCCTCCTGCCGGGCGCCGGCGATCACCGTCGGCTGGAAGAAGAAGCCGGCCTCGCCGCCGGTCTTGCCGCCCGTCGTCACCTCGATATGCGACTGGCTCGCGGCGCGCTCGACGAAGCTCGAGACGCGGTCGCGCTGGCGCCGGGAGATCAGCGGGCCGATCTCGTTCGCCGTGTCGTCGGCCTCGCCGAACCGGATGGTGGAGGCGGCGGCGGACAGATCGGCGACCAGCCGGTCGTGGATCTTCGGACCGGCATAGATGCGGCAGGCGGCGGTGCAGTCCTGGCCGGCATTGTAGAAGCCGAAGGCGCGCAGGCCCTGCACCACGGCTTCCAGATCGGCATCGTCGAACACGATCACCGGCGCCTTGCCGCCGAGCTCCAGATGGGTGCGCTTCACCGATTTCGCGGCGGCCTGCAGCACCTTCTTGCCGGTGGCGATATCGCCGGTGATCGAGACCATGTCGATCTTCGGATGGTTGATCAGCGCGTTGCCGACCGTGCCGCCCTGGCCGAGGACGATGTTGACGACGCCTTCGGGCAGGATGTCGGCGAGGAGACGGCCGAGCTTCAGCGCCGTCAGCGGCGTCTGCTCGGACGGCTTGAAGACGACCGTGTTGCCGCCGGCGATCGCCGGGGCAAGCTTCCAGGCCATCATCATCAGCGGATAGTTCCAGGGCGCGATCGAGCCGACGATACCGATCGGGTCGCGCCGGATCATCGAGGTGTGGCCCGGCAGATACTCGCCCGCCACCTGGCCCGGCAGGACGCGCACCGCGCCGGCGAAGAAGCGGTAGCAGTCGACGATCGCCGGGATCTCGTCGTTGAGCACGGCATTGATCGGCTTGCCGCAGTTCAGCGCCTCCAGCCGGGCGAAGTCCGCCGCCTCGCGCTCGATCGCGTCGGCGATCTTCAGGAGATAGGCGGAGCGCTGCGCCGGCGTCGTGCGCGACCAGCCGCGAAAGGCCCGTTCGGCGGCCGCCACCGCGCGGTCGATCTGGCCGAGCGAGGCCTCGGGCAGGGTCAGGATCGTGCCGCCGGTCTTCGGATCGAGGATCGTCTCCTCGGCCTCGGTGCCCGCCTCGAAGGCCGAGCCGATCAGCATCGCGGTGTCCATGGGCATGTCTCCGGGTTGCGGGTTCATTTGCCGGCGCCGGCGGTCTGGTCGCCGTCGCGGGTGAGGAAGAAGGCGAGGAGGATCGGCAGGAAGGTGACGAGCACCACCACCATCGCCACGACATTGGTGACCGGCCGCTGGCGCGGCCGGATCAGCTCCTCCAGCATCCAGAGCGGCAGGGTCTGCTGCTGCCCGGCGGTGAAGGTGGTGACGATCACCTCGTCGAAGGACAGCGCGAAGGCCAGCATGCCGCCGGCGAGCAGCGCCGAGGCGATGTTCGGCAGGACGATGTGGCGGAAGGTCTGGAAGCCGTCGGCGCCGAGATCCATCGAGGCTTCGACCAGCGAGCCGGCGAGGCGGCGGAAGCGCGCCACCGCATTGTTGTAGACGACGACGATGCAGAAGGTCGCGTGGCCGAGGACGATCGTCCAGAAGGAGAACGGGATCTCCAGCATTCCGAAGGCCGAGCGCAGCGCGATGCCGGTGACGATGCCGGGCAAGGCGATCGGCAGGATGACGAGAAGCGACACCGCCTCGCGCCCGAAGAAGCGGGCGCGGCTGACGGCGGCGGCGGCGAGCGTGCCGAGAACGAGGGCGGCGAGCGTCGCGACGGCCGCGACCTTCAGCGACAGGCCGAGCGCCGCCCAGACGTCCGGCCGGTCCCAGGTCACGGCGAACCAGCGCAGCGTCAGGTCCGGCGGCGGCCAGACGAAGCTGCGCTCCTCCGTCGTGAAGGCGTAGACGAAGATCAGGAGAAGCGGCCCGAGCAGGAAGAGCAGGCCGGCGCCGGCGGCGACCTTCAGCGAAAGCGGCGCGGCGTCAGAGCGCATCGAAGGCTCCCGCGCGTTTGGCGCCCCAGAGATAGAAGCCCATGATGACGATCGGCACCATGGTGAAGGCGGCGGCCAGCGGAATGTTTCCCGCCGTGCCCTGCTGGGTATAGACGGCCTGGCCGATGAAGAGCCGCGAGGAGCCGACGATCTGCGGGATGATGTAGTCGCCGAGCGTCAGCGAGAAGGTAAAGATCGAGCCGGCGACGACACCCGGCAGCGCGAGCGGCCATGTCACATGCCGGAAGGTGGCGGCGGGCGTCGCGCCGAGATCGCCGGAAGCGTCGAGAAAGCTCGCCGGCACGCGCTCCAGCGCCGCCTGCATCGGCAGGATCATGTAGGGCAGCCAGACATAGAGGAAGACGAGGAAGGTGCCGATATAGCTGACCGACAGCGAGTTGCCGCCGATGCCGGGCAGCGCCAGCACCGCGTCCAGCACGGGCGCGAGACCCAGCCTGGCGAAGGCCCAGGTGAGGATGCCTTCCTTGGCAAGGATCAGCTTCCAGGCATAGATCTTGACGAGATAGCTCGACCAGAGCGGCAGCATCACCGCGATGTAGAAGAAGGCCTTGGCCGCGCCCCGGGCGTAGCGGGCCGCGTAATAGGCGATCGGCAAGGCGACGAGGATGCTGGCGAGCGTCACGCAGGCCGCCATCGCCACGGTTCGCAGGATGATGGCGAGATTGGCGGCGGTGAAGAGCTGCGCATAGGTCGCGAGCGTGAAGTCCTCGACCACGAGACCGGAGAAGTCGTCGAGCGAATAGAAGCTCTGGACGAGAAGCGCCGCGAGCGAGCCGAGATAGACGACGACCAGCCAGAGCAGCGGCAGGGCGAGCAGAAGGACGGCCAACAGCGCCGGCCGCCGCCAAAGTCCATCGGCCAGCGAACCGGCAAGACCGCGACGCGGCGCCGCGACCGCGAGCGCGCTCATCGGCGGACGCCTTCCGCGTCGGGCTCGAATGCCGGGTCCAGGAAGGACCGCAGCATCACGGACTCTCTCCTCTCCGCTTCACAGGGACGCTGAACACCATCCTCCGCCATTGGCATGCTCTCCCCCCTTGAGAGGGAGATGCCAGCAGGTAGCGGGGGGTGCGAAGGCGATAGCCTTCGAACGACGCGGCGGTGGAAGAGGTGGGCCTCGCTGGCGCTCGCCACCCCGCTCCGGGCTGCCGCCCATGTCCTCCTCAAGGGAGATCGAAGCTCGGCGGTCTCGCGTCCTTGAAGATACGACGGAAGCCGGGCCCTCACGTCCCCTCCTCCATCAGATGGAGCGCGTCCGGCGCGAAGGCGATCGTCAGGCGTTCGCCGGACGGCGGAACCTCGCCCGCCGGACGCAGGGCATGGAGGGCGAGGCCGTTGCCGAGTTCGATGCCGAGCCTTACCGTCGCGCCGAGATAGCTTCTCGACACGAGCCGCCCGGCGAGCTGGAAATCCGCCGCCGCCTCCGGCGCGAGCCGCACCGCCTCCGGCCGCAGGCTCGCCCAGCGCCGCCGGCCGACGAGATTCTCCACGAAATCCGGCGGCAGGACGTTGGACGAGCCGACGAAATCGGCGACGAAGCGGTTGCGCGGCCGCTGATAGACCTCTTCGGGCGTGCCGACCTGTTCGATGCGGCCGGCGCCGAAGACGGCGATGCGGTCGGCCATGGACAAAGCCTCGCTCTGGTCGTGCGTGACGAAGACGAAGGTGATGCCGAGCGCGCGCTGCAAGCCCTTCAGCTCTTCCTGCATGTCCTCACGCAGCTTCAGGTCGAGCGCGCCGAGCGGCTCGTCGAGGAGAAGCACCTTCGGCTCGGCCACGATGGCGCGCGCCAGGGCGACGCGCTGGCGCTGGCCGCCGGACAATTGGCCGGGCCGGCGCCGTCCGTAGCCGGCAAGGCGCACGCGCTCCAGCGCCGCCTCGGCGGCGGCATGGCGCGCCGCCTTCGGCACCTTCCGGATCATCAGCGGATAGGCGACGTTGTCGAGGACATCGAGATGGGGAAACAGCGCGTAGTCCTGGAAGACCGTGTTCACCGGGCGGCGATGCGGCGGCCGGCCGGTGACGTCCTCGCCGAAGATCGCGATGCGGCCGGTGGAGGGCTGCTCGAAGCCGGCGACGAGGCGCAGGCAGGTCGTCTTGCCGGAGCCGGACGGCCCCAGCATGGCGAAGAACTCGCCCGGCCGGATCTCGAGATCGATGCCGGCCAGCGCCGTGACCGGTCCGAAGACACGCGAGACCTCGGCAAGGGAAACGGCGGGGATGGCAGTCACGGCGATCCTTTGATGGTTAGAACGGGACAGGGCCGCCGCTGTCTTCTCCCCATCGGGGAGAAGATGCCAATCTCCGGCGCCGCGACCCGCTTCGCGGCCTCGCGATCCCGATCAGCCGCCCATCACGGCGATGTAGTCGGAGACCCAGCGCGAATAGGGAACGCAGGTGCCGCCATCGGAACATTTGGCGGTCGGCGTGCGCCAGAAGCGGATCTTGTCGAAATTGTCGAAGCCGTTGGTCTTGCAGCCTTCGGGACCGAGAAGATCGCTCGCCTTGCAGGCATCCGGCACGGCGGGCACCGAGCCGAACCAGGCCGCGACGTCGCCCTGCACCTTGGGCGACAGCGAATGTTCCAGCCATTTATAGGCGCAGTTTGGATGCTGGACGTCGGCGGCGAGCATGGTCGTGTCGGCCCAGCCCGTCGCGCCTTCCGCCGGGATGGTGGAGGCGACGGGCCGCTTGTCGGCGGTCAGCGTGTTGACCTGGAACGGCCAGGAGGAGGAGGCGACGACGCCCTCCGTCTTGAAGTCATCCACCTGCACGGCGGCATCGTGCCAATAACGGCCGACGAGCTGGCGCTGGCCCTTCAGGAGGTCGAGAACGGCGGCATATTGCGCCTCGTTCAGCTCGTAGGGGTCCTTGATGCCGAGCTCGGGCTGCTTGTGCATCAGGTAGTTGGCGGCATCGGCGATATAGATCGGCCCGTCATAGGCCTGGACGCGGCCCTTGTTCGGCTTGCCGTCCGGCAGGTTCTGCGGCTCGAAGATCACCGACCAGCTCTTCGGCGCCTCCTTGAAGACCTCGGTCGAATAGAGAAGCACGTTCGGCCCCCATTGATAGGGCGTGCCGTAATGCTTGCCGCCGACGGTGAACCAGGCGCCGTCCTTCAGACGCGGATCGACCTTGTCCCAGCTCGGCACCAGACCGGTGTCGATCGGCTGCACCTTCTTGCCGGCGACGAGGCGGAGCGAGGCGTCGCCGGAGGCGGTGACGAGGTCGAAGCCGCCGCCATTCATCAGCGTCACCATCTCGTCGGAGGTGGCGGCGGTCTTTACGTTGACCTTGCAGCCGGTCTCCGTCTCGAAGCCCGATACCCAGTCATAGGCCTTGTCGGTCTCGCCGCGCTCGATATAGCCGGGCCAGGCGACGATATTCACCTGCCCCTCCCCCGCGCCGACCTTGGTGATCGCCTCCGCCGCGATCGCCTGCCCGCAGAACAGGGCGGCCATGGCGAGCGCCGTGCAAGTCTTGAGCGTCTGCTTCATCCTGCCTCTCCGGTGACGAGGCCCGTCGCGGCGGCGGCGGGTCGGAGGGCAGCTTAGACGGCGTTCAAATCCCCGCAAACGCATTCGTCCGATAGGTGATTTCGGAAAAACCGATAGCACGGACGGCGAGTGATCACCGTCCCCGGCCCGGCTCGCCCCCGGCCATGGCGACGAAGTCGCGCGCCGCGCGGCCGAGGGCCGAACCGCGCCGCCAGACCATGCCGACCTCGACCATCGGCAGATCGCCGGAAATCGGCCGGTTCTCGATGCGGTCGCCTTCCAGCGACCAGCGGCGATAGACGAGATCGGGCAGGAGCGCGATGCCGGCGCCCGTCGCGACGAGGCTGCGCACCGCTTCCACCGAACGGGTGCGGAAGGCGACGTTCGGCTTGGCGCCCAGCGCCGCCAGGAGCCGTCCGATATTCTCCTCGATCTCGTCCACCGTCAGCATGATCAGCGGCTCGCGCCCGATGGCGGCGACGTCGACGACCTCGGTCTCGGCCAGCGGGTGGCCGCTCGGCAGCCAGAGGCGATAGCGCGAGCGCTCGAAGACCTGCGACTGGAGGGCGACGCGGTCCTTCAGATTCGAGATGACCATCACCGCGACATCGAGTTCGCCGCCGATGAGAAGATGTTCGAGATAGTCGCCATTGTCCTCGATGGCCCGGGTCTCGACCAGCGGAAAGGCGCGGCGATAGCGGGCGAGAATGTCGGACAGGACATAGCCGGCGACGAGCGAGGTGACGCCGAAATTCAGGCTGCCGGGCTCCGAGCGGCTTTCCTCGGCGAAGCTCTGGCGCGCATCGGCCACGGCATCGAGCACGCGCAGCGCGTGGCGATAGAATTGCTGCCCCTTGTGGGTGAGGGTGAGGCCGCGCCGATGGCGCTCGAAGAGCTGGACGCCGAGATCGAATTCGAGATCCTTCAGCGCCTCCGTCACCGCCGACTGCGACACGGAGAGGATCTGCGCGGCGCCGGACACCGTGCCGCCTTCGGCGACCGCGATGAAATAGCGAAGCTGGCGGAGCGTGAAGCTCATGGCCGCCCGGTCGCCCGCGCGGGAACGGGCGACGCGAGCCCGCCCCGGTCACGATCCTGCCTCGACTGCCCCATTCCGCCCGCCGCCCTCGTTCAACCGGAGACGGCGACCATGGCCGGCGGGAGCGCCCGAGCGCAAGGACCGGAGCCGCCCGGGCGGCGGCTCCGAAGCGAGGAGTTCAGAGATTGCGCTCGATCGCGCCTTCCACCTTGCCGAGAATGCCGGTCGTCCCGGATTTGGAGCTCTGCGGCAGCTGCGCGCCGCCGTCCGGCCGGGCGGGGGCGAGACTCGGCTCGCCGCCCATCGGCTGCGACTTCACCGCCGTGAACTCGCCCTTGCCGTCCATGGAAGGCCCGGAGGTCCAGCGCCCTTGCGGGATCGAGCCGTCGACCATATGCCCGAAATAGGCATAGGAATATTTCTGGTTCTCCTGCGACTGCGGGAAGGAATTGGGGATCGGCAGATTGGCCTCCGCCCCGCCCATGTCCTCCAGCGCCGCCAGCCATTGCTGCTGGTGCATCGTGTCGCGGGCGATCATGAAGGCCAGCATCTCCTTCATGCCGGGATCGTCCGTCATGTTGTAGAGCCGGACGGCGAGCGCGCGGCCCGTGCTTTCGGCGCAGACATTGGAATACATGTCCGCCGCGAGATTGCCCGAGGCATAGATATGCGACATGTCGAAGGGCACGCCATTCGAGTCGGCCGGCAGGGCGGCGAGGCCGGTGGACAGGATATGGCGCATGTCCATGCCGTTCAGCACCGCGCCGCCGACCGCGTCGGCCGAGACGTCCTCCTGAAGCGACAGCGGCGCCTTTTCGAGGTTGAGGGCGACGGCGGTCGCCAGCATCTCGATATGGCCGAGCTCCTCCGTCGCGGTGTTCAAAAGAAGGTCGCGATACTTGGCCGGTCCCCGCGCCCCGAAGGCCTGGAACATATATTGCATGGCGACGCGGATCTCGCCCTCGACGCCGCCGATCGCCTGTTGCAGCGCCTTGGCGAAGAGCGGGTTCGGCTTCTCGACGCGCACCGGGAATTGCAGCTTGCCGTCCGTATAGAACATGGGTCTCGTTCCTCTGCGAAATCAGGAAATGGAAAGGTCAGGCGGCCGCCGCCTTCGCGGTCGGCATATCCTCGGCGATCCGGGTCAGGAGCTCGTCGGTCCTCTTCTCCTCGGCGAGGGTTTCCTCGATGAGGCCGACCGCGTCCGCGTAGCCGAGCTTCGTCGCCCAGCTCTTCAGGAGGCCGTAGCGGGCGATCTCGTAATGCTCGATCGCCTGGGCGCAGCCGATGAGGACGTCGTCGCCGGCTTCGGTATCGCCGAAATCCTCCAGGTCCTCCTCCATCTCGGCGGTCAGGCCCTGCATCGCCTCGCAGGTCTTGCCGCGCGGCGACTTGCCGATGATCTCGAAGACGCGGGTCAGGCGCTCGATCTGCTCGGCGCTCTCCTCGGCATGGCGCTCGAAGGCCTGCTTCAGCTCGGGCGCCCTGGCCGCGCGCGCCGATTTCTTCAGAGCACGGACGGAGGATTTCTCGGCGTAATAGACGTCCTTCAACGTTTCATGAAAAGCATCGGCAAGCGTCTTCGCGGCCATGAGCTGAGCATTCCCTGTGAAACCGTGGATGCCGACTGAAAGCTGAAGGACATCGGCAAGTTCCGGCCCTGCTTCGGCGAACGCGGTCGACGGCTAAAGATTAGCCGCGCGGGATATGCTTGGAGATTGAGGACGATGACTGAGGTTTCGGCGACCGCACTTTGTTCGCCGGGCAAGTTTTGCTGTCGAAGCGATCCCGCATCGACGGGAAACCGCCGGCAGCGCGTGGGCCGGCGGGACCGCGCCAACGCCACGACCCGGAGGCGCCCTGCGGCGCTCCGGGTTCTCAGGCAATCCGGTCCGGTCCTCAGGCGGGGGTCAGGACGGCCTCGAGCTCGGCGAGGCGCGGCGGATCGGCGCCGGGGCGCGAACAGGTGACGGCGGCGGCCTTCGCCGCGAAGCGGAGCGCCGCCGCAAGGTCCTCGCCCGCCAGGGCGCCGAGGCCGGGGCGCGACAGCCGGCCGGCCTGGCGCAGGGCCGTGAGGAAGGCGGCGAAGAACGTGTCTCCCGCCCCGATCGTATCGGCGACGTCGACGGGCGCCGCCGGCACATGCCGCTCGCCGGAGGCGGCGAAGGCGGTGGCGCCCGCCGCCGCCGCCGTGACGACGACGAGCGCGACGCCGCTGGCCCGGAGATCGGCGGCGATCGCGGCGGCCGAGCGGCCGGGATAGAGATAGTCGGCATCCTCGTCCGACATGCGCACGATGTCGCTTCCCCGCGCCATGCGGTCGATGCGGGCGCGATAGGCGGCGGCGTCGCGCACGAGGCTCGGCCGGCAATTGGGATCGAGCGTCACGAGGCAGTGCCGCCGCGCCTCCCGCGCGAAACTCTCGTAGCGGCCGGCGGCCGGCTCGCCGATCAGCGTCACCGAACCGAAATGCACGGCCTCGATGCCGGCGAGATCGGCGAGGCCCGGCGCGGGCCGCCAATGCCGGCTGGCGCTCGCCTGATCGTAGAAGACATAGCGGGGCGCGGCGACCTCGGCCGAGACCAGCGCCAGCGTCGTCTCCTCCTCGCCGGTCGTGACCCGCGAGATGTCGATGCCTTCGGCGGCGAAGCGTTCGCGCAGGAGGTCGCCGAGGAAATCGGTGGACAGGGCGCCGACGAAGCCGGCGGGGACGCCGAGCCGGCGGAGCGCCACGGCGATGTTGAAGCAGGAGCCGCCGGGAAAGGGCCGATAGGCCACGATCCCGTCGGGCAGCCGCAGCGGCACCATGTCGATATGGGCGTCGCCGCAGCAGAGGATCGCGGGCGCCGTCACGCGGCGGCCGCCGGTGTCGGCGCGGGAACGGCTCCGGTCATGATCGCGACGGCTTCCTGCATCGTATGCTCCTTGGGCGAGGTCAGGGCCACGCGCCGTCCGAGCCTCTGGATGTGGATGCGGTCGGCGATCTCGAAGACATGCGGCATGTTGTGACTGATCAGGATCACGGGCAAGCCGCGATCGCGGATGGTGCGGATGAGATCGAGCACCTGGCCGGACTCGCGCACGCCGAGCGCCGCCGTCGGCTCGTCCATGATCACCAGCTTGCTGGCGAAGGCGCCGGCGCGCGCCACGGCGACGCCCTGGCGCTGGCCGCCGGACAGGACCTCGACCGGATTGCCGATGGCGGGAATGTTGAAGCGCAGCGTTTCCATGTGCTCCACCGCCTTCTCGCGCATCGCCCGCTTGTCCAGCATGCCGAGGACGCGGCCGAGGGCGCCCTTGCGCCGCAATTCGCGGCCGAGGAAGAGATTGGCCGTGATGTCGAGCGCCGGGGCGACGGCGAGTTCCTGATAGACGGTCTCGATGCCCTTGGCCCGTGCGTCGAGCGGCCCCTTGAAATGGACCGGCGCGCCGTCGAGCCGCAACTCGCCCTCGTCCGGGCGGATCGCGCCGGACAGGACCTTGATCAGCGTCGACTTGCCGGCGCCGTTGTCGCCGATGATCGCGATCACCTCGCCGGCCCGCAGCTCGAAATCGGTGCCGTCGAGCGCCGTCACATGGCCGTAGCGCTTGGTGAGGCCACGCCCCTCGAAGACGAGGCGCGGATCGGAGCCTTGCTGGGACATGCGCATCACCACCTCCGGCGATAGAGCTGGTCGGCCGCGACCGCCAGGATGACGAGGACGCCGGTCACGAGATCCTGCCAGAGCGGATCGATGCCCCGAAGGGTCAGGCCGTTGCGCAGGACCGCGATGATCAGCGTGCCGATGAGCGTGCCGATCACCCCGCCGCGGCCGCCGAAGAGGCTGGCGCCGCCGATCACCGCCGCGGTGATCGAATCGAGATTGGCGGTCTGGAGCGCGTTCGGATCGGCGCTCGGGATGCGGCCGAGGGCGAGCCAGGCCGCGAAGGCGTAGATGAGGCCGGCGACGACATAGACCGAGAGCAGGATGCGCGGCACGTTGATGCCGACGAGGCGCGCGGCGGCCGGGCTGTTGCCGACCGCATAGACATGCCGGCCCCACCAGGTCTCGTGCAGCGCGAAGGCGACGGCGGCATAGAGCCCGAGAAGGGCGAGCATGCCATAGGTGACGCGCGCGCCCGACAGCGTGAAGCCGTTGCCGAAGAAGGCGGCGAGATCGTTCTCGATCGGATAGGAATTGCCCATCGAGAGAAGCCGCGTCGCCGCCGTCACGATGCCGAGCAGGCCGAGCGTGACGATGAAGGGCGGCAGGCGCAGCCGGCTGACGAGCGTGCCGGACACGGCGCCGAGGACGATCGCCACGGCGAGAGCGAGAAGGATGCAGAGCGCCGGATCGAGCCCTTCGAGCGCGAAGCGGCCGATGATCACCATGGCGAGGACGGTGATGCCGCCGGCGGCGAGATCGATGCCGGCGGTGAGGATCACCAGCGTCTGGCCGATGGCCAGCGCGCCGAGGATGACGCTCTGCTGCATGACGAGCGACAGGTTGCGCGGCGTCAGGAAATGCTCGGTGGTGAAGGCGAAGAACAGGCAGAAGAGCAGAAGCACGACCAGCGGGCCGACGCTCGGCATCAGGAGCGCGCTCTTCCAGAACGGCAGAACCGGGGTCTGCACCCCTGGCTTGAACTTGGCGATGGTGGACATGACGGGCGCCCCGAAACGTTGACGAGCCTTGCGGTCCGCCGGCGGAACCGGCGGACCTTCCGTTCGGAGGGATCAGCCCCAGCAGGCCTCGGCGCCGAATTTCGTGTCCTTCGAGGGAATGCCCTCGACGGGCTTGTCGGTGATCACCTCGGCGCCGGTATCGACGAAGCCGGCGGGCTTCTTGCCGCCCTTCGCCGCCTCGACGATCGCCGCGAGGCCGAGCGCCGCCATCTTGCGCGGGAACTGCATCACCGTGGCGGCGGTCTTGCCGTCATGGACGTTCTTCACCCCGGCGCAGCCGCCGTCGATCGCGGTCAGCACGATGTCCTTCTCCAGCCCCGCCGCCTTGATCGCGGCATAGGCACCGGCCGCCGCCGTCTCGTTGATCGAATAGACGGCGTTGATGTCGGGATGGGCGGCGAGGAGATTCTCCATCGCGGCCTGGGCCTTGTCCGTCGCGCCATTGGTGAACTGCGCGCCGAGGATCGCCGGATCGCCCTTGGCGAGCCCCATACCCTTCAGATAGCCGTCATGGCGCAGTTCCGAGACGCTGGAGCCGGAGGTGCCGTCGAGCATCACGATCTTCGGCGCCTTGCCGCCGAGCGCCTGCTTGGCATAGGCGCCCTGATATTCGCCGGCCTTGAAATTGTCCGTCGCGAAGGTGGCGTCGACGGCGTCGGCGGGCTCGGTCGGGGTGTCGAGGGCGATGACGACGATGCCCTTGGCGCGCGCTTCCTTCACGGCCGAGAGGATGGCGGTGGAATTGCTCGGCGTGATCAGGATGCCCTTCGCGCCGACGCTGATGAGGTTCTCGATCGCCGCGACCTGCGACTCGGTGTCGCCGTCGAACTTGCCGGTGCTCGCGACGAGCTTGACGCCGTGCTTCTTGGCCTCTTCGGTCGCCGCCTCGCGCATCTTCACGAAGAAGGGGATCGTGTCGGTCTTGGTGATGAGACCGACCACCATCGGCTCCTCGGCGCGCGCCGGAGCACCGGCCACGAGGGCGGCGAGGAGCGACAGGCCGGCGATCCCGGCGGCGAGCGATGCGCGTGCGGATCCGATCCGCTTCGTGACGACCTGCGGCATGCGAAACCTCCCAGAGTTTGGACGGCCCTCCTCCCGGCGCATGGCGCGACCGGCATCTCCCGAGGACCGATGCCGGCGATTAGCACCGAGCTTCGATAGCTTGTCAACGACTTTTGCCTATCTCAAACAGCAAATGTTCGATTGACATTTGCACTCCAAGAAACGCATATGTCGTTCAGATGCCGCCACCCCTCGTCGGGGACCGGCAGGTCGCGGGATGGAATTCGGGAGGATCAATTGCCCAAGGAACTGCTAGTCGATCCGTCGCTCTTCAAGCAGGCAGGCACCCTCGCCTTCCCGAGCATTCCGGTCCATGCCTATTCGGGCACGATCGCGGCGGAACGCGCGGCGCGCGGCGACACGCGGCTGGTGCAGGTGCTGCGCCACATGATGATCGTGCGCGAGTTCGAATCGATGCTCGGCTCCTTCAAGGCGACGGGCGCCTATGCCGGCATTTCCTTCAACTACAAGGGCCCGGCCCATCTTTCCATCGGCCAGGAGGGCGCGGCGGTCGGCGCGGCCCTGGCGCTCAAGCCCGAGGACCACATCTTCGGCAGCCACCGCAGCCATGGCGAGTTCATCGCCAAGGGCCTGGCGGCGATCGAGACGCTGGAGCCCGCAGCGCTCCAGGCGATCATGGAGGGCCACGAGAAGGGTGCGCTGCTGAAGGCCGTGGAGACCCATATCGGCGGCGAGGGCAAGGCGCTCGGCGAGAACTTCCTGCTCTTCGGCCTCCTCGCCGAGATCTTCATGCGCGGCAACGGCTTCAACGGCGGTATGGGCGGCTCGATGCACGCCTTCTTCCTGCCCTTCGGCGCCTATCCGAACAATGCCATCGTCGGCGCCTCGGCCGGCATCGCGACGGGCGCGGCGCTGCGCCGCAAGCTCGCCGGCGAGCCGGGCATCACGGTGGCCAATGCCGGCGACGGCTCGACGGGCTGCGGCCCGGTCTGGGAGGCGATGAACTTCGCCTCCATGGCGCAATACGAGACGCTCTGGACCGACGCGAAGCGCGGCGGCCTGCCGGTGCTCTTCTTCTTCACCAACAATTTCTACGCCATGGGCGGCCAGACGATCGGCGAGACCATGGGCTGGGACCGCCTGTCGCGCATCGGCGCGGCGGTGAACAAGAACGGCATGCATGCCGAGACGGTGGACGGCACCAATCCCCTCGCCGTCGCCGACGCGGTGGCGCGCAAGCGCGCCCTGCTTCTCGAAGGCAAGGGGCCGGCGCTGCTCGACGTCGAATGCTACCGCCTCAGCGGCCATTCCACGACCGACGCCAATGTCTATCGCTCGCGCGAGGAGATGAGCGCCTGGGAAGCGCATGATCCGATCTCCTCCTTCGCCACCAGCCTCGTGGAGGCCGGCGTCCTGGCGCTCGATGCGGTCGAGGCGATGAAGGCGGAAGTGGCGGAGAAGATCCGCATCGTCACCGCCGCCGCCGTCGATCCGAAAGCCGCGACCATCGTCGACATCGAGGCCGACCCGACGCTGATCGGCCGGCTGATGTTCAGCCATGCCGAGACGAGCCTGCCGGAGACGCTGGCGCCCGACGTGAAGGCGCCGGAGACGACGGCGCGCGTGCGCCAGAACGCCAAGAAGAGCCGCTTCGGCCTCGGGGCGGAGGGCGAGAAGCTCTCGGCGATGCGCGCCATCACGCTGCGCGACGGCCTGTTCGAGGCGGTGCTGCACCACATGCTGCACGACGAGCGGCTGATCGCCTATGGCGAGGAATGCCGCGAATGGGGCGGCGCCTTCGGCGTCTATCGCGGCCTGTCGGACCTCCTGCCCTATCAGCGCCTGTTCAACTCGCCGATCTCGGAAGCCGCGATCGTCGCCACCGCCGTCGGCTACGCGATGGAGGGCGGCCGGGCGCTGGTCGAACTGATGTATGGCGACTTCATCGGCCGCGCCGGCGACGAGATCTTCAACCAGATGGCCAAGTGGCAGTCGATGTCGGCCGGCCATCTCCGCCTGCCGGTGGTGCTGCGCTGCTCGGTCGGCTCGAAATACGGCGCCCAGCACAGCCAGGACTGGTCGGCGCTCGTCGCCCATATTCCGGGTCTCAAGGTCGTCTATCCGGCCACGCCCTACGACGCGAAGGGCCTGATGGCCTCGGCGCTTGCCAGCGAGGATCCGGTGGTCTTCTTCGAGAGCCAGCGGCTCTACGACGTGACCGAGCATTTCCGCGAAGGCGGCGTGCCGGAGGATTATTATCGCATTCCGTTCGGCGCGCCGGACGTGAAGCGCGAGGGCAGCGACGTGACGATCCTGACGATCGGCCCCTCGCTCTATGCCGGCATCGCCGCCGCCGACCAGCTCGCCGAGACGCACGGCCTGTCGGCCGAGGTGATCGACGCGCGCACCCTCGTGCCCTTCGACTACGAGCCGGTGCTGC
The DNA here is from genome assembly GCF_014642635.1 of Aureimonas endophytica. GTDB lineage: Bacteria > Pseudomonadota > Alphaproteobacteria > Rhizobiales > Rhizobiaceae > Plantimonas > Plantimonas endophytica. The sequence goes on along the minus strand of NZ_BMIQ01000002.1, from coordinate 455,197 downwards.
GCTCGCTGGAGAAGACCGGCCATCTCCTCATCGTTTCCGAGGCGAGCGAGCGCGGCAGCTTCCCGATGACGCTCGCCGCCAATCTCACCCGCTTCGGCTTCAAGCATCTGAAGGCGCCGCCGCGCGTCCTCGGCTCGCCGAACTGGATCGTGCCGGGCGCCGAGATGGAGACGACCTACTTCCCGCAGGTCGGCGACATCATCGACATCGTCACCGGCGAATTCTATCCCGAAAAGAAGAGCAACCGGCGCGGCGTGCGCGTCTGGGATGACCTCGAACTCGCGCGCCTCGCGCTCTGAACCCCAGGACGACTTCCATGGACCACAAGATCCTGATGCCCCAGCTCGGCAACGAGATCGAGGAGGCGCAGATCGACGAATGGCTCGTCAAGATCGGCGACCGCGTCGAGAAGGGCGACCAGCTCGTCGCCGTGACGACGCCGAAGATCACGATCGAGATCGAGGCGCCGGCCTCCGGCATCCTCAAGGAGATCTTCGTCGAGGCCGACAATCTCGCCATCGTCGGCGAGGTGCTGGGCACGATCGAGGAATGAGCGAGGCCCTCGCCCGCCGTCTCGCGCTGAAGCCGGAAGGCGGCACGGGCCGGCCGATCGTCCTCGTCCACGGCTTCGGCGCCGACCGCCTGAGCTGGCTCGCCAATCAGGGAGCCCTTGCCGCCAGCGGCCAGGTCTTCACCCTCGACCTGCCGGGCCACGGTCGCGAACCGCTCGTCGAGCGCTCCTTCGCCGAACTGGCCGACGCGCTGGCCGAGGGGCTCGACGCGGCGGGGCTGGAGGGCGCGACGCTGGTCGGCCATTCGCTCGGCGCGGCGATCGCCCTCGTCCTCGCCGCGAACCATCCGGACAAGGTCGGCGCCCTGGTGCTGATCGCGCCGGCCGGGCTCGGCGCGGGCGTCGACGCCGATTTCCTTGAGAGCTTTCCGAAGCTGACGCAGGCGGAAGAGACCGAAGCGCTGCTTCAGCGCCTCGTGACGCGCCCGCGCCTCATCAACCGCCACATGGTGAGCCATGTCCTCGAACAGCTCGGCGACCCCGAGCGGCGCGAGGCGCTGGCCGGCGTCGCCCGCATCCTCCTGGAGGATGGCGCAGCCCTCGGCGAGGCCGTCGCCACGGTGGCCGCCTCCGACCTGCCGCGCCTCGTGATCTGGGGCGCGGAAGACCGCATCAATCCGCTCGACGAGGCGCGGCTCGTCCGTTTCGGCGGCACGCGGCACATCCTGCCGGCGGCCGGGCATATGCCGCATGTGGAAAGCGCGCCGCGCGTCAACGAGTGGATTGCCAGCTTTCTCGCACCCGGCGCAAGCTGAGGGCTTGCCGACAGAAACCCAGCGGATCCGATGGCCAAGCTTCGACGCGCCCAGAACACCCTGTCCGACGATCCGTCGCTGCGGCTGCGCGCGGCCTGGCTCTATTACAACCACAACCGGACGCAGAAGGAGATCGCCGAGCAGCTCGGTCTCAGCCGCACCACGGTCATCCGCCTCCTCGACGAGGGGCTGAAGCGCGGCGAGGTGCAGATCTGGATCGGCGGCGGCGATCGCGACTGCACCGAGCTCGCCCTTCGCCTGGAAGAAAAGCTCGGCCTCGACGAGGCGATCGTCGTGCCGGAGGCGCCGGATATCGACCGCACGGCCCGCTCGGTCGGGCTGGCGCTCGGGCGTTTCCTGTCGGAGGCCATCGCCGACGACATGCGGATCGGCGTCGGCTGGGGCCGCACGCTGACGGCCTCGCTCGCCAGCTTCCGCCCGCCCCGGCGCGAGAACGTCACCGTCGTCTCGCTCCTCGGCGGCATCATGGAAACGCGGCTCGAGAACCCGGCCGACTATGCCTGGCGCCTCGCGAGCCCGATCGGCGCGGATTGCTTCCTGTTTCCCGCGCCGCTCTTCGTCGATTCGGCCGAAACCAAGCGGACGCTGCGCGAGCGCTGCGGTCTCGATCGTCTGGAAACCCTGGCGGAGCGGCTCGATCTCGCCGTCGTCAGCGTCGGCGATATCGGCCTCGAAGGCACGTCGCTCTCGCGCAACTTCCTCTCCAAGGCCGATTACGAAGACGTGGTCGCGGCCGGCGCGATCTGCGACGTGATGTGCAACTTCCTTGACGCCGAAGGGCGGACGGTGCCCCATCCGGTGAACGACCGGGTGATGTCGATCGACCTCGCCCATCTCGCCCAGGCCGAGCATCTCGTCCTCGCCTGCGGCGGGGCGCATCGCGCCGGTCCGATCCGCGCCGCCATCCGCCGGCTCGGCTGCAACACGCTGGTCACCGACGAGGGCGCGGCCCGCGCCCTTCTCGCGAGCGCCTGATCCCCCTTTCGGCAGGGCCGTTTCCCATGTTTCTCGGCATCGATATCGGCACCACCGCCACGAAGGCCGCCCTCTTCGACGCCTCCTTCGCCCGCGTCGCGGCGGCGACCAGCGTCTACGAGGTCGACCAGCCGCGGCCGGGCGTCAGCGAGATCGATCCCGGTCTCTGGCTCGCCGCCTGCCGCGAGACGCTGGCGGCGATCCGCGCCGCCGCCCCCGCCGCCTTCGCCGCGACGCGCGCCATCGGCCTGTCCGGCCAGATGCACAGCATCGTCACGCTCGACGCGGGCGACCGGCTTCTCCGGCCGGCGATCCTCTGGAATGACGCGCGCGGCGTCGAGGAGGCGGCCCATCTCGCGCAAGCACTGCCCGCGATCGGCACGGAAACCGGCGTCCTGCCGATGCCGAGCTTTTCCGCCGCCAAGCTGCTCTGGCTGGCGCGCCACGCGCCGGAGGACATGCGGCGCCTCGCGCGGGTCGGCTTCGCCAAGGACTATGTGCGCCATTGGCTGACCGGCGAATGGGCGACGGATGTCTCGGACGCGGCCGGCGGCCAGCTTCTCGACGAGGCGGCGCGCGACTGGAGCGACGCCGTGCTCGGCGCGATCGGCCTCGACCGGGCCGTGCTGCCGCGCCTCCTCGAAGGACCGGCGCCGGCCGGCCGGCTGCGGGGGGCGCTGGCGGCCGAACTCGGCCTGCCGGCCGGCATTCCCGTCGCGACCGGCGGCGGCGACGCGGCGACCGGCGCGCTCGGCCTCGGCTGCGTCTCGGCCGGCGATAGCTTCGTCTCGCTCGGCACGGGCACGATCCTCGTCTCGGTGCAGGAGCGCTACCGGCCCGAGCCGGCCTCGCTGCTCCACACCTTCGCCCATTGCGTGCCGGGGCGCTGGTACCAGATGGCGGCGATGCTGAACGGCGCGAGCTGCCTCGCCTGGGCGGCGCGGCTCTGTGGCGAGCCGAGCGTCGAGGGCCTGCTCGGCCGCGCCGAGGCGCTCGGGCCCGGCCCCGGCCGCGTGCTCTTCCAGCCCTATCTGCGCGGCGAGCGCACGCCGCACAACGACGTCGAGGCGCGCGGCGCCTTTCTCAATCTCGAGGCCGGAACGGAAGCGCCGGACCTCGCCCGCGCGGTGCTCGAAGGCGTCGCCTTCTCGCTCCGCCAGGGCCGCGATCTCATGCGCGCGGCGGGAACCGCGACGGGCGCGATCCGCCTGATCGGCGGCGGCGCCCGCAGCGCCTATTGGCGGAGGGTGATCGCGACCGTCCTCGACGAGCCCCTGCATCTCGTCGCCGACGCCGATTTCGCCGGCGCCTCCGGCGCGGCCCGGCTCGGCGCCATGGCGGCGGGCGAGGCGCCCGCGCGCTGCATGGACGCCCCGCCGGTCGCCGCCGTGGACGAGCCGGACCCCATGACGGCCGCCGCCTATGCCGAGCGCTACGCCCTCTGGCGCGAGCTCTATCCGGCGCTGCGCCGCTTCCAGTAGCCCGGAGGAGCCGAACTGGGCTCCTTCCTCTCCCGCCACTCCCTTCCACGACGCCAGTGCCGGCTCGCCGGTCTCCGCTCGTCAATGCGCGAATTTCAGGCAGCGGGACGACTTGCATCCTCGTCACAAATTTGCAGGATGTCAGACCAATTGAAGTCGGTCGGCGGAGGGTTCGTTGCTGACGAAACTGCCGGTCATCGACCGCAATCGCGAGGTTCTGGACGCCCTGTCGGATTTCATCCGGCAGGCGAATGTGGCCGTCGGCGACCGCCTGCCGGCCGAGCGCGAGATGATGGTGGCGCTCGGCGTCGGGCGCTCCACCATCCGCGAGGCGATCCGCCAGATGCAGGCGCTGGGCCTCGTCGAGACGAAGAAGGGCAGCGGCTCCTATCTGAAGCGGCCGGTCTCGGCCTCCAGCGTCCACATGCCGCTGACGATCGACGCGAGCGACCTGCGCGACGCGCTGCTCCAGACGCTCGACGTGCGGCGCGGGCTGGAAGTGGAGGCGAGCGCGCTCGCGGCGCTGCGCGCGACGCCCGAGGACGTGGCGCGGATGGCGGCGACGCTCGCCGAGATGGAACGCGTCCATCTCGACAAGGGCACGGCCGGCCGCGAGGACCTCGCCTTCCACCTGTCGATCTACGAGGCGACGCATAACCCGCTCTTCGGGCAGTTGCTCGAACAGATGCGCGAGGCCTTCGAGCGCTTCTTCGCCAAGCCCTTCGACCGGCCGGACTTCGCCCGCCGGTCCTTTCCCTTCCACCGCGAGCTCTTCGACGCCATCGCCCGCGGCGACGGCGCCCTCGCGCGGGACAAGACCCTCGCCATCCTCGCGATCGTCGAGGAGGATATCAAGGACATGTCGCAATGACGGACGCCCTCGGCGCCGAGGCCTTCTCGCTGATCGCCGCCCATGACGGCCCCCACGCCTTCGACGCCGTGGTGCCGCCGATCGCCCAGACCTCGCTCTTCACCTTCTCCTCCTTCGCCGAGATGGAGGAGACCTATCTTGGCCGGAAGGTGCGGCCGACCTATACGCGCGGCCTCAACCCGACGGTGCGGCTGTTCGAGGAGAAGCTCGCCGCGCTGGAGGGCGCCGAGGACGCGATGGGCTTCGCCAGCGGCATGGCGGCGATCTCCTCCGCCGTTCTCGCCTTCGCCGCGCCCGGCGACCGGATCGTCGCCGTCCGCCATGTCTATCCGGATGCCTATCGCCTGTTCGAGATCCTCCTGAAGCGCATGCGGATCGAGGTGACCTATGTCGACGGCCGCGACGAGGAGGCGGTGGCGAAGGCGCTGCCCGGCGCGAGGCTCTTCTACATGGAAAGCCCGACGAGCTGGGTGATGGAGGCGCATGATGTCGGCGCGCTGGCGGCCCTGGCGAAGCGCCACGGCGTCATGACCATGATCGACAATTCCTGGGCGACGCCGGTCTTCCAGCGCCCGCTCGCCCTCGGCGTCGATCTCGTCATCCATTCGGCGTCGAAATATCTCGGCGGCCATTCGGATGTCGTCGCCGGCGTCGTCGCCGGCTCGAAGGCGCTGATCCGCGAGATCCGGGCGCAGACCTATCCCTATCTCGGCGGCAAGCTGTCGCCCTTCGACGCCTGGCTGCTCGTCCGGGGCCTCAGGACCCTGCCGCTGCGCATGAAGGCGCACGAGGCGGACGCGCTCGCCGTCGCCCGCTGGCTGAAGGATCGCCCCGAGGTCGAATCGGTGCAGCATCCCGGCCTCGCCAATGCCCTGCCGCCCGGCCTCACCGGCACGTCCGGCCTGTTCTCCTTCACCTTCCGCGACGGGGTGAAGGTGCCGGCCTTCGCCGACGCCCTCCGGCTCTTCAAGCTCGGCGTGTCCTGGGGCGGGCATGAAAGCCTCTGCGTGCCGGGCCAGGTCGTCCTGTCGCAGAACCAGGGGCCGAATTCCGGCCATGCCTTCGGCATCTCGCCGCGCTCGGTGCGGCTGCATGTCGGCCTCGAAGGCGCGGCCTCCCTCATCGCCGATCTCGAAACCGCCATCGGCGCGGCGCTCGCCGCCTGAACCCCATCCCGACAACCGGAGGACTGACGATCATGACGAAGACATTTCTCGCCGCATCCCTCGCCACGCTGCTCCTGTCGGGCACGGCGCTCGCCGACACCACCCTGAAGCTGACCGAGGTCATCACCTCGCCGGCCCGCACGGAGACGCTGAAGGAGATCGTCGCCAAGTTCGAGGCGGCCAATCCGGGCACCAAGGTCGAGATCACCTCGCTGCCCTGGAACGAGGCCTTCGAGAAGTTCGCCACCATGGTCTCGGCCGGCGAGACGCCGGACGTGATGGAGATGCCGGACACCTGGGTGGCGCTCTATGCCAAGAACGGCGCGCTGGAGAGCCTGGAGCCCTATCTCGCCAAATGGCAGGGCGCGAGCGACCTCAACGAGCGCGCGCTCCAGTTCGGCCGGCAGACCGACGGCAAGACCGCCTATATGCTGCCCTACGGCTTCTATCTCGGCGCGATGTTCTACAACAAGAAGCTGTTCGAGCAGGCGGGCGTCGCCGGGCCGCCGAAGACCATCGCCGAATTCCAGCAGGCTTCCGAGAAGGTGTCGAAGCTGCCCGGCAAATACGGCTACTGCCTGCGCGGCGGCCGTGGCGGCCTCAACGACTGGACCGTCTTCGCCAATGCGATCGCCGGCAACAACACTTTCTTCAAGGAGGACGGCACCTCCACCTTCGCCGACCCGGACAAGGTGAAGGGCATCGCCTGGTATGTCGACTACTACAAGAAGGGCCTCGCGCCGAAGGACTCCATCTCCTGGGGCTTCAACGAGACGGTCGCCGGCTTCTATTCCGGCACCTGCGCCATGCTGAACCAGGACCCGGACGCGCTGATCGCGATCGAGGAGAAGATGAAGTCCGAGGACTACGGCGTCGTGCCGCTGCCCAAGGGCGAAGCCGGTAAGGCCTTTCCGGTGATCGGCTATGCCGGCTGGTCGATGTTCGCCAACAGCCAGAACAAGGAGCTGTCCTGGAAGCTGATCGAGACGCTCGAAGGCAAGGAGGGCAATGTCGCCTGGAACAAGCGCACCGGCGCGCTGCCCGCGCTGAAATCGGCCGAGCAGGACCCGTTCTACGCGACCGACAAGTTCAAGGGCTGGTTCGACGAACTGAAGGACCCGAACACCGTCCCGACCTCGCTGCCGAGCTACCTCGAAGAGTTCGCCTATTTCAAGGACAGCATGGTGCCGACCACCTCGCAGCAGGCGCTGCTCGGCGAGATCTCGGCCGAGGACATGGCCAAGCAATGGGCCGAATACCTCACCGCCGCCCAGCAGAAGTTCAAGAGCGGCCAGCAGTAAGGGACGAGCCGTTCCGCGAACCTTCGCGGAAGAGCGCCCTCCCCTCTCCCGAGCCGGGAGAGGGTGGTTCGCGCCAGCGAACCGGGTGAGGGAGCCGTAGGGCGGAAACGCCTGTGTCCCGCGCTCCCTCATCCGCCTGCCGGCACCTTCTCCCGACTCGGGAGAAGGACGCGGTGTCGACCGCCTCTCCTCATTTCCCCATCCGGACGCCCTCGCCCGTGACCATCACCGCCGCAGAGATCAGCGCCCCGAAGCGCCGGAAGAGCCCGATGGCGCGCTTCACGCATCGCGCCGAGCCCTATCTCTATACCGCGCCCGCCCTGATCCTCATCGTCGCGGTCATGCTCGTGCCGCTCGGCATCGGCGTCTCCTACGCCTTTCGCGACATCAAGCTCTTGAACCCCTTCGGCGGCGGCTTCGTCGGCCTGAAGCACTTCTACGCGCTCGCCAAGGACCGCAACTTCTGGACGGCGCTCAACAACACGGTCTGGTGGACGGCCTCCTCCGTCATCCTCCAATTCGGCCTCGGTCTCGTCCTGGCGCTGCTCCTCAACCGCCCGTTCCGGGGACGCGGCCTCGCCCAGGCGCTCTGCTTCCTGCCCTGGGCGGTGCCGAGCTTCCTGTCCGGCCTCAACTGGGCCTGGCTGTTCAATCCGGTGGTCGGGCCGATCCCGCACTGGCTGGCCGCGCTCGGCATCCTGTCCGCGCCGACCAACATCCTCGCCGATCCGCAGCTCGCCCTCATCGGCCCGATCGTCGCCAATGTCTGGTGGGGCATTCCCTTCTTCGCCATCACCATGCTGGCGGCGCTCCAGGCGATCCCCCGCGACATCTACGAGGCGGCCTCGATCGACGGGGCGAGCGGCGTCCAGCAGTTCCGCTCGATCACCCTGCCCTTCCTCGCCCCGACCATGGCGATCACCATCCTGCTCCGCACCGTCTGGGTGGCGAACTTCGCCGACCTCATCGTCGTCATGACCGGCGGCGGCCCGGCCGACCGCACGCAGATCGTCGCGAGCTACATCTTCACGACCGCCTTCCGGAAGCTCGATTTCGGCTATGCCTCGGCGATCTCGCTGGTGCTGCTCGCCCTCCTCCTCGTCTATTCGCTGCTGCTCGTCAGCCTGCGCCAGACGCTGCTTTCGAAGGGCTGAGCCGCCATGCGCCGCCGCCTCCTGCCGACGATCGCCCACCGTCTCGCGATCCTCGCCTATATCCTCTTCGCGCTCTTTCCGCTCTTCTGGCTGCTGAAGGTGGCGGTGACGCCGAACGACCTCATGTATTCGGAAGGCGTGCGGCTCTGGCCCTCGCGCACCAGCCTCGAACATTTCCGCTTCGTGCTGGAGAACTCGAACTTCCCGCTGTTCTTCCGCAACAGCGTGATCGTCTCGCTCGCCACCGCTGCGATCGTCACCGTGGTCTCGGCCTTCGGCGGCTATGCCTTCTCGCGCTTCGACTTTCGCGGCAAGCTCTGGATCACCGGGCTGCTCCTCGTCACCCAGATGTTTCCGCTGGTGATGCTGATCGCGCCGATCTTCAAGATGCTCTCGCCGCTCGGCCTGACCAATTCCTTAAGCGGCCTCGTCCTCGTCTACACCGCCTTCAACGTGCCCTTCGCCATCTTCCTGATGCAGAGCTTCTTCGACGGCATTCCGAAGGATCTGGAGGAGGCGGCGCAGATCGACGGCGCCAGCCGCTTCCGCGCCTTCGCCGAGATCATCGTGCCGCTGACGCTGCCCGGCATGGCGGCGACGCTCGGCTTCGTCTTCACCGCCGCCTGGAGCGAACTGCTCTTCGCCCTGATGCTGGTCTCCAAGGTCGACGCCTCGACCTTCCCGGTCGGGCTCCTCACCTTCGTCTCGAAGTTCGGCGTCGATTTCGGACAGATGATGGCGGCAGGCGTCCTCGCCCTCATCCCGGCGATCCTGTTCTTCCTCCTCATCCAGCGCTTCCTCGTGCAGGGCCTGACGGCCGGCGCGGTGAAGGGCTGAAAGGTCTTAAAGCCATGGCTTCCATCGACATCCGCGCCGTCCACAAGGCCTATGGCCCGGTCGAGGTGCTGAAATCCATCGATCTCTCGATCCGCTCGGGCGAGTTCATCGTGCTGGTCGGCCCGTCCGGCTGCGGCAAGTCCACGCTGCTGCGCATGATCGCCGGCCTGGAAGACGTGACGGGCGGCGAGATCGCCATCGCCGGCAGCCCGGTCAACGACTTGCCGCCGAAGGACCGGAACCTCGCCATGGTGTTCCAGTCCTACGCGCTCTATCCGCATATGAGCGTCGCCGACAACATGAGCTACGCGCTGCGCCTGCGCAAAACCCCGAAGGAGCGGATCGCCAGCGCCGTCGCGGGCGCCGCCGAGAAGCTCGGCCTCGCCAAGCTGGTCGACCGCCGGCCGAAGGCGCTGTCCGGCGGCCAGCGCCAGCGCGTCGCCATGGGCCGCGCCATCGTGCGCCAGCCGCAGGCCTTCCTCTTCGACGAGCCGCTGTCCAATCTCGACGCGCGCCTGCGCGAGCATATGCGGGCCGAGATCAAGAAGCTGCACCAGTCGCTCGGCGCGACCTCGATCTACGTCACCCATGACCAGATCGAGGCGATGACCCTGGCCGACCGGATCGTCGCCATGGATGGCGGCGAGATCCAGCAGATCGGCACCCCGCTCGATCTCTACGAGCGGCCGGCGAGCCGCTTCGTCGCCGGCTTCATCGGGTCGCCGGCGATGAATTTCGTTTCCGGCCGCGTGAAGCGCGGCGAGGACGGTGCGCCCGTCCTCGATCTCGGCGGCGGGCGGCGCCTGGCGCTGCCGGCCGGCACCGGCGCGGCGGAGGGAAGCGAGCTTTCCGTCGGCATCCGTCCCGAACATGTGCTTCTCGGCGAGGCGGCGCGCGGCATCGGCGCCGCCTGTCCGGTCGATCTGGTCGAGCCAACCGGCATGGGCACGATCGTCCATTGCAGCTACGGGCCGGTGGCGGTGAAGGCCTTCGTCGCCGGCATCAGCGCCCTGAAGGCCGGCGACACGGTGCCCCTCGCCCTGCCGGCGGAGCGCCTGCATCTCTTCGCCGGCGACAGCGGCCGGCGCCTGAACTGAAGCTCAGGGCTGCGTCAGCGCCAGCATCAGCATGTCGACCATCGAGCGGCGCACCATGCCCCAGCGGCCGAAATGCGGGGCCGCCACGGCGCGCCGGTCGATCTCGACGACATGATGGTGCCGGGCATCGGCCCGGATCCGCTCGAAGAGGCGCGTCACCTCCTCCTCCGGTCCTTCGAGGATCTGGCAGACCCGCGCGCCCTCCACGCCGAGGACGCCGGTGACGCCCCGCGCCTCGTTCGCCTCGGCCGAATGCCGGACGATGCCATCGAGATCGGTCCGCGACACGCTTTCGGCGAGTTCGGAGACATAGGCGATACGAAGCGTCATGGACCGGAACCCGTTCGCGCGGAGGCGTGGCGGTCGAGAACGCCGCCGGCATCCACCGGCTTTAGGCGCACCGTCCGCGCCTGTGAAGATGTGACGTGGCGTCGCCGCGCCTGCGGCGCGCGATCTCTCGCACGATCGCAGAACGAGTGTCCTCGCCAGAGCGCGGCGCCCCACCCCGCCTCGGCCCGAAAGCGGCATCTGCCCCCTCCCCGTCCGGGCCGCGACTCGGCTAGAAGGAGCGGCCGGCGGCCCCCTTCCGCCCGGCCCGATCGTCCTCGCGGAGCCGCCTCATGTCCTCGTCCTCCCCGTCCTGGTCCCATCCGGTCCCGCGGATCGCCGAGGCGGAGCGGCGCGAGCGTCTCGACCGGCTGCGCGCCGCGCTGGAGGCGAAGGGCCTCGCCGGCCTGCTTCTCGGTTCGACCGAGAGCCTGCGCTACTTCACCGGCCTCGTCTGGCATGGCAGCGAGCGTTTCTGCGGCGCCCTCGTGACGCGCGACGCGCTGACCTATGTCGTGCCGGGCTTCGAGCGTTCGAAGGTCGAGACGCTGCCGCGCCTTCCCGGCGAGATCGCCACCTGGGAGGAAGAGCAGGACCCGGCCGCCCTGGTGGCGAGGCTCCTCGGCCCGACGGGCCGGCTGGCGCTCGACGAGCAATTGCCGCTCTTTGCCTATCATCGCCTCGCCATGGCGCTCGGCGCCGATCGCCTCGCCGATGGCGGCGCGCTCGTCGCGGCGCTGCGACGGCGCAAGTCGCCGGCCGAGATCGCCCTCATCCGGCACGCCATGGCGATCACCCTCGCCGTCCAGGACGAGGCGCGCGCCGCGATGCGGCCGGGGGTCCGCGCCTCCGAGATCGCAGCGCTCATCGACGCGTCGCATCGCCGGCGCGGCGCCGACGGGGGCTCCACCTTCTGTATCGTGTCCTTCGGCGCGGCGACGGCGCTGCCGCACGGGGCGGAGGGCGACCAGGAGCTTTCGGCGAGCGACCTGATCCTCGTCGATACCGGCTGCCGGCTCGACGGCTATCATTCCGATCTGACGCGCACCTATATGCTGGACGCGCCGCCGGCCGAGATCGCCCGGCTCTGGGCGCTGGAACGCGCGGCGCAGGATGCGGCCTTCGCGGCGGCGAAGCTCGGCGCGCCCTGTTCGGCGGTGGACGCGGCGGCGCGCGAGGTCCTTCGCGAAGGCGGCCTCGGGCCGGACTATCGCCTGCCCGGCCTGCCGCATCGCACCGGCCACGGCCTCGGGCTCGAGATCCACGAGACGCCCTACATGGTGCGCGGCAACGATGCGCCGCTCGAACCCGGCATGTGCTTCTCGATCGAGCCGATGATCGTCGTGCCGGAGCGCTTCGGCATCCGGCTGGAGGACCATGTCCACATGACCGAGGCGGGGCCGGAATGGTTCACCCCACCGGCCGCGACGATCGTCTGAGACGGTCTACTGCACGGCGGGATGCTGCTCGTCCCGCCATTTCCACGGCGCCTTCCACTTGCCGGCCCAGGCGCCGCGCCGCGCCTGCTTGGCCTCGGCCTCCTGCGGCGCGTAGCGGCCATGGCTGTATTTGACATAGTCGCGCGCCCAGCCCCGGCGGATCAGCTCGGCGCCGATATCGTCGTCGCCCTTCTTGCAGATGGCGTAGACGCGCCCGTCCTTGTCGCGGCTCTGCTCCTCGCAGGTCACCTGCCCGTTGCGGCCGACGATGGCGGCGAGCGCATGGGTGGCGTTGACGCCGCAGCGATATTTCAGGTTCGCCCAGTTGCTGCAGGTCTGCTTCCTGTCCGGCGCGTCGACGCCGAAGAGCCGCACGCGCTCCTTCGCGCCGTCGACCGCGAGGGTGCGCGCATCGATCACCTGCGCCCGGCCGGAGATCTTCTCCGCCGCGGACACCCATGTCGGCATGGCCAGGGCCAGACCCAGAACCGCGAGGCCAACGAGCCGCATTGCACTCCTCCGAGGGAACATGGTCGCGCCATCTACGACGCGGGTCGTGTCATGGCTGCGACGCCGGCAATTTCATGGCGGCCCGCCCGGTTCGTCCGAGAATCCGCCATGCGGAGCATGCCACAGGCTTCGGCGCTTGTATCGGCCTGTTCGGCGCCGCGACACGAGCGCATCAGCCGTCGCGCTTCGGTCCGGGCATGAGGCGCAGCTTGTCCTTCATCTCCAGGATCTTCTGGACCTTGGCGCCGAGGCGGAGCAGCTGGACGAGCCTTTCGGTTTCCATGCGGCGCACCTCGCCGTACCAGTCGGCGAAGAGCTCGAAGAGATCGTGCATCTCCTTCAGGCGCTCCTGCGCGTGGCGCTCCTCCGCCGTGCGCGGCTCCTGCATCAGGATCTCGCGGAGCAGCGTCAGGGTCGGATCGACCTCGCGCTTCTTGCGCTCCTCCACCAGGGTGCGCACGATCTGCCAGATGTCTTCCGGCGTCGCGAAATAGTCGCGGCGGTCGCCCGGCAGATGCTGGAGGCGCACGAGGTTCCAGCCCTGCAATTCCTTCAGGCCCATCGAGACGTTGGAGCGCGACAGGCCGAGCTTCTCGACGATCTCCTCGGCATTCAGCGCCCGCTCCGAAACGAAGAGCAGCGCATAGATCTGCCCGACCGTGCGGTTGATGCCCCAGCGCGAGCCCATCTCCCCGAAATGGAGGACGAAGGTCTGGACGAGGGGCGGCAGATGCATCGGCGGGTTCAGACCTTGAGCCATAGGCGGATCAGGAAGGCCAGGCTTCCTACCATGGCGAGGCCGGCGAGCCAAAGGACCAGGAACCAGCCGAGCCGGCGCGCGAGGGTGGGTCCAGGCATGGCGGCGCTCAATGATAGCCCTCCGCCCCGACCTTGCCGCGAAACACCCAATAGGCATAGGCGGTATAGGCGAGGATCACCGGGATCAGCACGGCCGCGCCGACCAGCATGAAGAGCTGGCTCGCGGGCGGCGCCGCCGCCTGCCAGATCGTCATGGCGCCCGGCACGACATCCGGGAAGATGCTGATGCCGAGCCCGACGAAGGACAGGCCGAACAAAGCGAGCGCCAGGAGAAAGGGCCGCCGCTCCGCCCCGGCGGCGAGCGAGCTGAAGAAGAGGACCGAGCCGATCGTGACGAGAAGCGGCACCTGGGCCGTCAGGAGCACGTTCGGAAAGGCGAACCAGCGCGCGGCATAGGCGCCGTCGAGAAAGGGCGTCGCCGCGCTGACGAGGGCGATCGCCGCGACGGTCGCGCGGCCGAGATGCTTCGCCATGCGCCGGGCATGGGCCTGCGCCGACCCTTCCGTCTTCATCACCAGCCAGGTGGCGCCGAGCAGCGCGTAGCCGGTGGTGAGACCGAGGCCCGACAGGAGGCTGAAGGGCGTCAGCCAGTCGAACCAGCCGCCGCCATAGGCGCGGCCCGCGACCGGAATGCCCTGGAGCAGCGCGCCGAGCGCCACCCCTTGCGCGAAGGTCGCGACCAGCGAGCCGGCGCAGAAGGCGATGTCCCAGAAGGGTCGGTGGCCGGGATCGCGCCAGCGGAACTCGAAGGCGACGCCGCGAAAGACGAGGCCGAGCAGCATCGCGACGATCGGCGCGTAGAGGGCCGGCATGACGATGGCATAGGCCAGCGGAAAGGCGGCGAAGAGACCGCCGCCGCCGAGCACCAGCCAGGTCTCGTTGCCGTCCCAGACGGGCGCGACGGAATTCATCGCCGCATCCCGCTCCTCGCCCGGCTTCAGGCTGGGGAAAAGAATGCCGATGCCGAGATCGAAGCCGTCCATGACGACATAGGCGAAGACGGCGAAAGCGATGACGAGCGCCCAGACGGTCGGAAGGTCGAGAGCATATCCCATGGCGGTCACTCGGCGGGCTGCATGCGGGCGGGATCGATGGCCGGGGCGGGCGTGACGCCCGCCGTGCGGATCGGCAGGCCGATCTCGAGATCCGGCTCGCCCCGATGCGGCGCATGGCCCATCAGCTTGAGGATGTAGAGGACGCCCGCGCCGAAGACGGCGAAATAGACAAGGACGAAGGCGAGGAGCGAGGCGGCGACGGCGGGCGCCGCGAGCGGCGAGGCCGAATCCGCCGTGCGCAGCAGGCCGTAGACCGTGAAGGGCTGGCGCCCGACCTCCGTCGTCACCCAGCCGGCCAGCACCGCGACGAAGCCGGCCGGCCCCATGGCGAGCGCGAAGCGGTGCAGCGCCTTCGACGTGTAGAGCGTGCCGCGCCAGCGCGCGACGAGGCCGAAGAGGCCAAGGCCGAGCATCAGCATGCCGAGCCCGACCATGACGCGGAAGGACCAGAACACGACCGGCACCGGCGGCCAGTTCTCGCGCGGCACGGTCTCCAGCCCGGCGAGCGGCGCGTTCGGATCGTGCTTCAGGATGAGCGAGGAGAGCTTCGGGATCTCGATCGCATGGCGCACCTCCCCCGCCGCCGGGTCCGGCAGGCCGAACAGGATCAGCGGCGCGCCGTCCGGGTGGCTGCGGAAATGACCCTCCATCGCCATGACCTTGGCCGGCTGGTGCTCCAGCGTGTTGAGGCCATGGGCGTCGCCGGCGAGGATCTGGAGCGGCGCGACGACGGCCAGCATGCCGAGCGCCATGCCGAACATCTTACGCGCACCCTTGTTCCCGTTCTCGCGAAGGAGATGCCAGGCGCCGACCGCGCCGACGACGAGCGCCGTCGTCAGATAGGCGGCGAGCAGCATGTGGACGAGGCGATAGGGGAAGGAGGGGTTGAAGACGATCGCCCACCAGTCCTCCGGCACGAACTGGCCCGCCGCATTGACCGAATGGCCCTGCGGCGTCTGCATCCAGGAATTCACCGACAGGATCCAGAAGGCCGAGAAGAAGGTGCCGAGCGCCACCATCAGCGTCGCCAGGAAATGCAGGCGCGGCCCGACCTTGTTCAGCCCGAACAGCATGACGCCGAGAAAGCCGGCTTCGAGAAAGAAGGCGGACAGGACCTCATAGGCCATCAGCGGCCCGATCACCGGCCCGGCCTTGTCGGAGAAGACCGACCAGTTGGTGCCGAACTGGTAGCTCATGACGATGCCGGACACGACGCCCATGGCGAAGGCGACGGCGAAGATCTTCGTCCAGTAGCGGAAGAGGTTCAGATAGAGCTCGCGCCCGGTCTTCAGCCAGAGCGCCTCCAGCACCGCGAGGAAGCTGGCGAGGCCGATGGAGAAGGCCGGGAAGACGATGTGGAACGAGATGGTGAAGGCGAATTGCGCCCGCGCCAGGAGAAGGGCGTCGAGCCCCGAGAAGAGCGACATGGACCTGTCCAATCGATGCGTCACGCCGTGGCGTAACGTTCGTAATTTCAGTAATTTCTGAAATTACGAACGTCAATAGCCGGTATTCCGAATGGCGCCGGCAAAGGCACGAGACCGCATGATGCTAGGCCGAAGAGAGCCGACCGGCACTTGCAATCATGTTAGACGCCGACCAGGCTGTGCCGGCGGCCGTCGTGACAAACGGGAAATTCGCACGTCCGGTTTGGAGGTCGGCTTAGACCGACGTCTGTTACGGGGAAGGTGGCGTACCCCCTCGGCGGCCGCACGCGTGCTGCGACCCGCATCTCGCGCGCGCGGTCGGCGTTATTTTCCAGCGTCACTCTTGCCAAATGGCCACGCCCGGACAATCCTGGGTCGGGTCGCGCGACTGGCGATATCGGATCAAGCACCATCGGGGAGCGCGGCCGATCCGTCTCGCCGCGCGCCTGGGCACTCCCTCGTCACCGGAGCCGCTCCATGTCCGCATTCGTGCTTCTGCTCAGCATTCTCGGCGCGCTGCTGATCGGCGCGATCAGTCCGGGTCCGAGCTTCGTCCTTGTCTCGCGCATCGCCGCCGGCTCGTCGCGCCTCGATGGCCTCGCCGCGGCGCTCGGCATGGGGATCGGCGGCGCCGTCTTCGCGCTTCTCGCGGTTTTCGGCCTGTCCGCCCTCCTGATGCGGGTCGAATGGCTCTATCTCGGCCTGCGCTTCGTCGGCGGGCTTTATCTCGCCTATCTCGGCTTTCGCATCTGGCGGGGCGCCGCCCGGCCTCTCGCCCCGGTCGCGGCGCCGGTTCTTCGATCGCCGTCCGTGTCCCGGTCGCTGGGGATCGGCCTCCTCACCCAGCTCAGCAATCCGAAGACGGCGGTCGTCTATGCGAGCATCTTCGCCGCCCTCCTGCCGGCGCGGGCGCCCGTCTGGCTCCTCGCCGCCCTGCCGCCGGCCGTGTTCCTCGTCGAGGCCGGCTGGTACGCCGTGGTCGCCCTCGCCTTCTCGGCCCCGCGCCCGCGATCGGCCTATCTGCGCTCGAAGCGCTCGGTCGATCGCCTCGCGGGCGCGGTGATGGGCGGTCTCGGCCTACGCCTTATCGCCGAGAGCCTGCCCTTCCGGCGATAGGCTTTCCTGCCTCAGATCACTTGTCCGCCTCAGATCACCTGGAAGCCGTGGGCGAAGGGGTCGCGGTCGTCGATGAAGATCGTGTTGATGCCGGTCTGGCGCGCCCAGCCGGCGATCGAGGGCACGATGCCCGTCCGGTCGCCGACGCGCGCCTCGGCCTCGACCCGGCCCTTGAACAGCGAGCCGATGATCGATTCGTGGACGAAGTCGTCGCCGACCTTCAGCCGGCCCTTCGCCGCCCATTGCGCGATGCGGGCCGAGGTGCCGGTGCCGCAGGGGCTGCGGTCGATGGCCTTGTCGCCGTAGAAGACGGCGTTGCGGGCATGGGCGCCGGCGACGGTCGGCGCACCGGTCCAGAGAATGTGGCTGAGGCCCCGGATCTCCGGCTTCTCGGGATGGACGAACTCGTAGCGCTGGTTCAGCGCCGTGCGCAGTTGCCCGGACATCGAGACGAGCTGCGAGGCGGTGAAGTCCGCCATGTCGCGGAAATTCTTCTGGCCGTCGACGATGGCGTAGAAATTGCCGCCATAGGCGACGTCGACATGAAGCGTGCCGAGCGCCGGCGACTCGACCTCGAGCCCCTCGGAATGGAGAAAGGCCGGCACGTTGACGAGGCGCACCTCCTCCACGAAGCCGTTCTCCTCGCGATAGGTGGCGGTGACGAGGCCGGCCGGCGTGTCGAGCTTCAGGACGCCCCTCTCCCTCGGCGTGACGAGGCCGTTCTCCAGCGCCATCGTCACCGTGCCGATCGTGCCGTGGCCGCACATCGGCAGGCAGCCGGAGGTCTCGATGAACAGGATCGCGACATCGCAATCCGGCCGCGTCGGCGGATAGAGGATCGAGCCCGACATCATGTCGTGGCCGCGCGGCTCGAACATCAAGCCGGTGCGGATCCAGTCGTAATGGCTGAGGAAATGGGCGCGCTTCTCGATCATCGTCGCGCCGGCGAGATGGGGGCCGCCGCCGGAGACGAGACGCACCGGATTGCCGCAGGTATGGCCGTCGATGCAGGAAAAGGTATGGCGTGCCATGGAGCTTGCTCGTCCTATCGGAAGCGGTCGGGACTGAAGGGGCGGACATCCACCGCCGGATCGCGCCCGGCGAGGAGATCGGCGACGAGGCGGCCGGTCGCCGCCGATTGCGTCAGGCCGAGATGGCCGTGGCCGAAGGCATAGACGATATCGCCGCTGGCGGCCGAGCGGCCGATCACCGGCAGGGAATCCGGCATCGAGGGCCGGAAGCCCATCCATTGCCGTCCGCCCTCGGTCCTGAGGCCCGGCAGGAAGGCCTTCGCCTTGGCGAGCATCGCCTCGGAGCGGCGGAAATTCGGCGGCAGCGCCAGGCCGCCGAGTTCCACCGCGCCGCCGACGCGGATGCCGGTGGACAGGCGCGTCACCACGAAGCCGTGGCCGCCGAAGGTCAGCTGCCGCTTCAGGTCGAAACTGTCGGGCGGCAGCGTCGTGTTGTAGCCGCGCTCGGTGTCGAGCGGCACGTCGTTGCCAAGGCCGCGCGCCAGCGCCTTCGACCAGGCGCCGCAGGCGATCACCGCCTGGCGCGCCGTGACGCGGGCGCCGTCGGCAAGGCGCAGGGTCACCGTCTCCCCCGCCGTCTCGAAGCCGGTGACCTCGCCCTGGCGGATCGCCGCGCCGCGTTCACGCGCCGCCTCGGCTAGCGCCAGGGCGTAGAGATAGGGATCGGACACCGACTGCCAGCCGGGCACGAAGGTCGCGTGGGTGAAGCGCGGCGAGAGGCCCGGCTGGAGGGCGGCGATCTCCGCGCCCTCCAGATGGCGGAACTCGATGCCCTCGCGCGCCCGCGCTTCCCAGCCCGGCAGCGCGGCGGCGAGTTCCGCCTTCGATTCGTAGAGTTCGAGCGCGCCGTCCGAGACCAGCATGGCGCCGAGGCCCGTCCGCTCGATGAGGCGGAGGGTCTCGGCGCGGGCCAGGCGCATCAGCTTGGCCTGGGCCAGCATCGAATGGCGGCTGGCGCGCCGCGAGCTGGCGCGCCAGAAGCGGAAGAGCCAGGGGGCGATGCCGAGCGCATAGGCGGGGGGCACGCTGAGCGGCCCGAGCGGGTCCATCAGCCAGCGCGGCGCCTTCAGCATGATGCCGGGCGAGGCGAGCGGCATGACGTCGGAAAAGGCTAGCGCCCCGGCATTGCCGAAGCTCGCGCCCTTCGCCACCTCGCCGCGTTCGACGATCACGACCCGCCGCCCCTCGGCGAGCAGCGCATGGGCCGTCGCGAGGCCGACGACGCCCGCCCCGACGATGGCGACGTCAGCGTCCATGAAGCCTCTCCTTCTGTCCGTCGGCCTCGGCGAGATCGATCGAGGCCGTGACGTCGCGCGCCATGAAATCCTGGATCTGCCGCACGATCTGCCGGGCATGGGCGCTCGCCAGCGCATCGGCGCGCTCGGCGTCGCCCGCCTCCAGCGCGGCGATCATCGCCTCGTGCTCCTCGACATATTGGCGCGGCAGCCGGTCGTCGAAGGTCGAATAGTAGATGCGCAGGATGCGCCGCCCCTGGTCGAGCAGGCGCGAGAAGAGCGCGATGAAATGCTCGTTGCCGTGGATCGCGGCGATCGCGACATGGAACTCGCGATTGGCCTCGATCATCGCCATCGCGTCATGGGCCGCGACGGCGGCGGCGAACGCGGCCTGCGAGGCGCGGACGGCGGCGAGATCGCGGACGGGCCGCAGCGCGGCGCCCCGCGTCGTCACCCGATACATCAGCGACAGAGCCTCGAAATAGGCGGGCAGTCCGGCGAAGTCGATCGGCGTCACCACCGTGCTGCGATTGGGCAGCGCCGTCGCCAGCCCTTCGGCGACGAGCCGCTGGAGCGCCTCGCGAATCGGCGTGCGCGACATGCCGAAGCGCTCCGACAGGCCGGTCTCGTCGAGCGGGCTGCCGGGCGACAGCCGCAGCGCCAGGATCTCGCCCCGCAGCGCCGCGTGGACGAGGCGCGCGCCGGAGCCGCGCACGCGCACGGCCTCCTCGCCGCGATCGCTCTCCGCCGGCTCGCTCCCCGCCTTCATGCCACCCGTCTTCGCCATGTCCGGTCCGGCCTCTCGCGCGGCCCCTGCCGCGTCCTTCCTCCTATCGCACCCGGGGATACAATACAATTTGTCGACAGGCAGGAGACGGGCGCGACCGCTTCGGCCGGCGGGCTCAGCCGGCGCCGGGGCCGAACCGTTCGAAGGCCAGCGCGCCGGCGCCGGCAAGGCCCGAATTGTCGCCGAGCGCCGCCGGCAGGATCGGCACGTCGCGGAAGGGCGGCATGGCGATGCGCCGCACCGCCGCCTCGATGCGCGGACCGAGCGCCGCGAACTGCGCCGACATGCCGCCGCCCATCACCAGGACATCGGGACTGTAGAGGTGGAGAAGGCTGGCGAAGCCGAGGCCGAGCATCTCCGCCTCCTCCGCCACCAGTTCCTCGGCGAGCGCGTCGCCCGCCGCCGCCGCCGCGAAGACCGCCGCGCCCGAGAGAGCCGGGCCCGGCGCATGAAGGGCCGAACCGGCGCGCCCCGCCGCCAGCCGCCGGGCGCGGGCGAGAAAGGCGGTGCCGGAGGCATGGGCCTCGAAACAGCCGTGATGGCCGCAGGCGCAGAGCTCGCCGCCGCGCATCACCGTCATATGGCCGATATGGCCGGCCATGCCCTTGCGGCCGCGCAGCACATGATCGTCCACCACCACGCCGCCGCCGATGCCGGTGGAGACCGTGACATAGACGAGATTGGCGAGGCCGCGCCCGGCGCCGAAGCGCCATTCGCCGATCGCGGCGGCGATGCCGTCATTCTCCAGCGCGACGGGAAGCCCCGTCGCCGCCCGCACCTCGGCCGCGAGCGGAAAGTCGACGAAGCCGGCGATGGTCGGCGTCGCCAGCGCGATGCCCCGTTCCGCGTCGAGCGGCCCCGGCGCCGAGAGGCCGATGCCGATGACGGGCGCATCGCCCGCGACCGAGCGCGCCGCCTCGGCGATGCGGGCGACGACGAAAGCCGCCCCTTCCGTCGCCGGGGTCGGCACGGCAAGGCGGTCCAGCACGGCACCGTCCGCCGCGACGAGCGCGGCGCGGATCTGCGTGCCGCCGACATCGATGCCGATCGCGAGCGGAGCCATGGGTCGCGCCGTCGCCGTCAGAGGCCGTGCAGCCAAGCGGTGCGGGCGGCGAGATCAGGGGCGTTGAAGGCGAGCGAGCCGAGCACCACCGTTTCCGCGCCCGCCGCGCGCAGGAGCGGCACGGTATGCTCGCGGATGCCGCCATCGGCGGCGAGCACGATGCGATGCGCGGCGCCGCTGTTCTCGATGAGACCCTTCGCCTCGCGCAGGCGGTCGCCGGCCGCCTCGTTCAGCCCCTGGCCCTTCACGCCGATCGCCGTGCCGAGCAGCGTCAGGAAATGCAGGCGCGGCAGGAAGCGCGCCACATCGGCGATGGGCGTCTCCACCCGCAGCACCATGCCGGCCGCGACGCCGAGCGCCTCCAGCCGGTCGAGCGCGGCGTCGGCGACGCTGCCGTTTTCCAGGTGGATGCTGATGAGATCGGCGCCCGCCTCGGCGAACTGCTCGATCTGCGGCAGGACGACGGCGTCCGCCACCATCAGATGGACATGGATCGGCTTGGTCGAGACCTTGCGCAGCGCGGCGACGAGATCGGGAAAGAACAGGAAGGCCGGCGCGAAGTGACCGTCCGCCACGTCGACATGCAGCATGTCGGCATGGAGCTCGATGCGGGCCATGTCGTCGGCGAGCCGCACGAGATCGGCCGACCAGACGGAATATTCGCCGATCAGCCGGTCGCCCGGCAGGCGCTGGAACCATTCGGGCTGGCGGGCGGCGGTCATGGCAGGAACCCTTCGAGAAAGGCGCCGAGCGCCTGATGGAAATCCGAGACATAGGCGGCCTTGTCGCTCGCCTTCGGCGTGATCTGGACGAGACGCGCGCCCGGGATCAGGCGGGCCAGGGCCTCGGCATGGGCGAGCGGATGCACCTCGTCCCGCTTGTGGCCGATGACGAGCACCGGCAGGTCGAGCGCGGCGACCTCCTCCCGCGTGACGCCCGGCCCGTCGGCGGAGATCGCCTGGAGCAGCGCCGCGGTCACATCGAGCGGTTCGCGCGCGAAGAAGCCTTGCAGCGAGGCGAGATTGTCGGGCGCCTCGCGGCGCAGGCGCTCGGCCGTCGCCCCGGCGAGGAAGTGCGCCTTCGCCTCCTCGGGCGGCAGCGCGGCGAGAAGCGCGCCGACCTCGGCATTCGGCGCCATGTTGGCCGGGGCGGGATCGATGACCCAGGCCGGCCGCGCCAGGACGAGACCGGTGAGGAGATCCGGCCGGCGGACGGCGAGACGCAACGCGATCGCCGCGCCCATCGAAATGCCGCCGAGAACCAGCGGCCCGAGGTCGAGCGTCTCGATCAGGCGGGCGAGATCGTCGGCGAAGGCGGCGATCGAGAAGCGCGACGGATCGCCGGCCTCCGACCGGCCGTGGCCGCGCATCTCCAGCGTCAGGCGGCGCCAGCGCGGATCGGGCGGCACCGCCTCGCGCGTCTGGCCGGCATCGCCGCAAAGGCCATGCTGGAAGAGGATGGGCAGGCCCGGCCCGCCGCCATCGTCGAGATGGAGGCGGACGCCGTCCGGCGTGACGACACCCCGCTGCATCAGGCTTCGACCCCGATGCCCGCCTCGGCGAGCGCGGCCTTCAGGAAGGCGGCGACGCCCGGCGCCTCCGCCGCCGACAGGCCGTGGGTGACGAGCGGACCGTCGAAGCCGGCCGCCTTCAGGCAGCCGAGATAATGCGGATAGTCGAGAACGCCCTGCCCGGCCGTGGTGAAGCCGCCGTCCGGCGTCCGGTCCTTGGCATGGCCCATGGCGATGCGGTCGGCGAGAAGGTCGGCGGCCTCGGCGACGAGCCGGCGCTGCTCGGGCAAGGGCGCGACCTCGAAGAGATTGGCGGGATCGAGCACGATCTTCACCCGCGGACTGCCGAGCTCGTCGATCAGGCGGCGCGCCTTCGCGGCGGAATCGATGACGTTGGCGAGTTCCGGCTCGATGCCGAGATCGACATCGTGCCGCTCGGCGATGGCGAGCGCCGTCTCCATGGCGGCGAGGAGATCGCGCCAGGCGTCCGGCGTCGCATTGTCCGGGTGGCCGCGCCACTGGTCGTCCGGGTCGCGCGTGCCGGTGCAGAGCGTCAGGAGCCGCGTGCCCATCGCGCCGGTGCCCGCCGCCAGGACTTCGAGCCGGCGATGGCCGGCCTCGCGCACCGCCGGGTCGGGATGGATCATGTTGTAGGTGGCGGACAGGGCGACGATGCCGGTGGCGCCGGCCCGCGCCGCCGCGCCCACCGCCTCGGCCGCGCCGGGCGGCAGGGCGTCCGGCATCGGGGGCAGGCCGGAACAGGCCATGTTGTACTGCACGGCGCCAAAGCCCGCCGCGCGCGCGGCGGCGAGAACCGTCGCCGGGTCGCCGCCCTCGAAGGTCTTGGCGAAGATGCCGAGCCGCATCAGACGCCTCCCTCGACATCGGCGAGCGCGACGCGCCTGCCGCCGGATTCCGCCGAGCGGGCGATGGCGACCATGGCGCGCACCGAGGCGAGACCGTCGTCGACGTCGGCGCCCGTCATCGGCGCGCCGTCGAGAACGCTCCGGGCGAAGCCTTCGAGCTGGCGGCGATAGAAATGGCCGTCGGCGCCGAGCACCCGATGCGAGGCGCCGTCCGCCTCGCGGAAGATGTCGACCTCGCTCGACTTGTAGTACCAGGGGTTGAAGGTCTTGCCGAGGACGCTGCCCTTCTCGCCATAGATCTGGAAGCCCTCGTGCCAGTCCATGCGGACGGCGACGGTGAGATCGAGATGGCCGAGCGTGCCGCTGGCGAATTCGACATCCACGAACCAGCACCACATGCCGCCGCGCGTCGAGAGCCGCGCCTCGACCGCCACGATGTCGCCGGCGAAATAGCGGGCCGTGTCGATCAGATGGCAGCCATGGGCGAGCATGTAATAGCGCTGGAGATCCGCCTTCGGATTGGCGGAGGGCTTCCTGGCATTGGCGCTCGTCACGATCAGCGGCTGCACCGCGTCGGTCATCGGATAGCGATGGGTGGAATCGCAATACCAGGCCTTCAGCGCGACGAGGGCTCCCATCTCCGTGTCGATGAACTGCTTGGCCGCCTGAAGCCCGGCATCGTAGCGCTTCATATGGCCGACCTGGAAGACCTTGCCCGAGACGTCGACGGCCCGCTTCAGCTCCTCCGCCTCCTCGACGGTGAGACCCACCGGCTTCTCGCAGAGCACATGCTTGCCGGCCGCCAGCGCCCGCAGGGAGGCGGGAACATGGAAGGCGTCGGCCGTCGCGATGATCACCGCCTCGACCTCCGGGTCGGCCAGCATCGCGTCGTAATCGGCGAAGGACTTCTCCGCCCCATGCGTCACGACCATGCGCTCGCGCAGGTCGTCGGCGACGTCGCAGATCGCGAAGAGATCGGCATTGGCCGCCTTGGTGCAGCTTTCGAAATGGGCGGACTGGGCGATCTGGCCGGCGCCGAGCACGCCGACGCGCAGGCGCCGCGCTTCCTTCTTGGGCATGGATCAGGCTTTCCTTGGCGATCGGTCGGATCGGATGAGTTCGGACGAGGACCGGGCGGTCGCGTCGGACGGGAAAGGGCCGGCCCCGGAGAAGACCGGAGGCGATGGGGACCGGGCGAAACGGCGGCCGGGTTCCTCGCTGTCGCTCGGCACCCCCCTCTGGGCTGCCGCCCATCTCCCCCTCAAGGGGGGAGATTGCAGCGTTGGGGTCTCGCAATTCTTGTCGCCGCCGCGATGCCGCGCACTATCTCCCGCGACTAGCCTGATCTCCCCCCTTGAGGGGGAGATGCCGGCAGGCAGAGGGGGGTGCGAAGGCGCAAGCCTTCGAGCGGCACGGCGGCAAGGCCTCTTCTGTCGAGCCATCGGCCCCGTCCCGCAGGAGACGAGCAAGCCGTGTTCCGACGCATGGACGCCATGCCGATCCGGCTGCAAACGCGATGTCACCTCGCCTCTCCCGCCCTGTCGACTCGAGCCCGAAAACCGCATGGCGCCCCTATCCCGCGCCATTTGTTTGTGATCAAAACAAACACTATGCCGCGCGCGGCGTCAAGCCGGGCGGAAAGGAGCGGGTTGCGATGTCGATGCCCCGGGCCGTGCGCCATATCAACGAGCAGCGAGCGCTGGCCGCGCTGTTCCGGCGCGGGCCGATGAGCCGCGCGGCGCTGGCGCGCGAGCTCGGCCTCACCCGCTCCACGGCGGGCAGCATCGTCGCCGGGCTGGTGGCGGAGGGGCTGGCGCTCGAAGGCGAGACGGTGGATCGCGCCGGGGCGGGCGCCGCGACGGGGCGGCTCGGCACGCTCGTGCGGCTGAATGCCGGCCATGCCGCCTTTGTCGGCGCCGATATGGGGGTCGGCCGCTTCCAGCTCGTCGCCCTCGATCTGGAGGCGCGGGTGATCGCCCGCCATGCCGAGGCCTTCGACGCGGCCGCGCTCGGCCCGGACGGGGCCATCGCCCGCCTCGTCGCGCTGGTCGCCGCCTTCCGCGAGACGCTCGGGCCGGACCGGCGGCTCCAGGGCCTTTGCGCCACCGTGCCCGGCATCGTCGATGGCGAGGGCACGGTCGTGCGCCTGCCGATCCTCGGCTGGTCCGGCCTGCCGCTCCTGTCGCGCCTGCGCGAGGCCTTTCCGGCGATCGAGGCCTTGGCGGTCGAGAACGACGCCAATGCTTTCGCCATGGCCGAGCATTATCGCGCCGGCGACGGCCGGGCGGCCGAGGCCGTGCATGTCTTCATGGATGCGGGCATCGGCGGCGCGATCTTCTCGCAGGACCGGCTGCGACGTGGCGCCCATGGCTATGCGGGCGAGCTCGGGCATCTGCCGCTCGGCGAGCGCGGCTTCGTCGAGCCGCCGGTCCTGCCGGGCTCGCTGGAATCCTTCGTCGGCCGCGAGGCGGTGCTCGCGCGGCACCGCTTCCATGGCGGCGAGGGGCAGGGTCTCGCCGACCTCCTGGCGAGGATCGCGGCGGGCGAGCCGGCGGCCGGGCGCACGCTGGCCGACTGGTGCCACCATCTCGGCCGGGCGCTGGCGATGATCGCCGCCCTGTCCGATCCGGCCGAGATCGTGCTCGGCGGCCCGGTGGCCGCGCTGTTCGAGCCGGGCGAGGCCCTGGTCCTCGCCGCCCTCCGGGCGCATCTGATGCCGGGCCATCCGCTGCCGCGCCTCGCCCGCTCGCCGCTCGGGCCGGAGGGTCCGGCGCTCGGCGCGGCGGCGCTGATGCACCGGCAGGCGCTGGCCGTCGACGACGACCTCGTCTATCGCGGAGGCAGGACCGGTTAGCGCGGGGATCGGGTCGTCAGGAGATCGGCGCCATGCTTCAGGGACTCTTCGTTCTTCTCGCCTGCCAGCTCGTCGGCGAAGGCGCGATGCGGCTGCTGGCCGCGCCGGTGCCCGGCCCGGTGGCCGGCCTCGTCCTGCTCCTCGCCTATCTGGCGCTCGCCGACCGCTTCGGCGCCGGCGACGCCTCGGAACCGGACGCGCCGGCGGGACAGGCGGCGGACGGCATTCTCGGCGTGCTCGGCCTGTTCTTCGTGCCGGTCGGCGTCGGCGTCGCGCAGTCCTACCAACTCATCATGCAGCACGGCCTCGCCATTCTCGGCGCCATCGCCCTGTCGACGGTGGCGACGCTCGTGGCGACGGTCGCGACCTTCCGCCTGCTGCGCCGCGTGGCCGGGGAGAAGCGCCCATGACCGGGCCGTCCGGCTTCGCCGAGCTCTGGGTCTATCTGGCGGCGAGCCCCCTCCTCTGGCTGACGCTCACCATCGGCGTCTTCCTGGTCGCCCGCCGCGCCGCTCAGGCGCTCGGCAATCCGCCGCTCGCCAATCCGGTGCTCTTGTCGATCGTCGCCCTCGTCGCGCTGCTGCGCCTCACCGACACGCCCTATCCGGTCTATTTCTCCGGGGCGCAGTTCGTGCATTTCGCGCTCGGGCCGGCGACGGTCGCGCTCGGCGTGCCGCTCTACCGCAATCGCCGCCTGATCCTGCGCAGCCTCGCGCCGGTCGGCGCGGCGCTTCTCGTCGGCTCGCTGACCGGCGTGGTCTCGGTGGTGGGCCTCGCCCTGCTCTTCGGCCTGCCCGAAGCGATCACCCGGGCGCTCGCTCCGAAATCCGTCACCGCCGGCATCGCCATGGGCATCGCGGCGCAGCTCGGCGCCGATCCGGCGCTCGCCGCCGTCTTCGTGATGCTGACCGGCATCGTTGGCGCGGTGATCGTGACGCCGCTGATGAACGCCCTGCGCATCCGCGACTATGCCGCGCGCGGGTTCGCGGCGGGCCTCGCCTCGCATGGGCTCGGCACCGCCCGCGCCTTCCAGGTGGACGGTCTGGCCGGCACCTTCGCCGGCCTCGCCATGGCGCTGAACGGGCTCGTCACCTCGCTCCTCGCGCCCGTCCTCCTGCGACTCCTCCTGTGAGGCTCAGCGCGCCTCCAGCCGATAGGACGTCGTCCAGGCCTCGCCGGCGCGGAACTCCTGGCCCGTGCCCTCGCGCGACAGGGACAGGTCGGCGAGATCCGTCCGATCGAAGGCGGACGCGACCGGCTCGATGCCGAGCCCCCGGAAGCGCCCGTTCCAGGGCCGGTGCGTGCGCCCGCCATTGCTGATCCAGAGCAGGCAATGCGGGAAGGCTTCGGCGTCCCAGGTCAGGCGGTACTCGGCCCCGGCCTCGGCATCGCGGAGAACGATCGTGCCGTCCGTCTGCCAGAGCTGCACCAGCTCCTCGGCGAGTTCCGGCGCCGGCAGGGTCGCGACCGACACCGAGCCGCCCTCGGCGAGCGGCACCTCGCCGAGCGTCGCGAAGCGCGCGCCGGCTTCGAGGCGCGACAGGCCGGGCAGGAAGGGCTCGGGAAAGACCTGCCCCGCGCCGAAGGCACCCGGCTCCACCGTCAATCGGCGGTTCCCCTCCGGCACGCGGAAGATCGGATGCAGCCCGATCGGCAGGCGGCAATCGCGCCGCACCCGCGCCGTCACCGCCATCTCGACCGCCGCCTCGCCGGCGACGCCCCGGACGGTGCGCTCCAGCCGCTCGACGGCATGGCCTTCGGGAAAGTCGCAGGCGAGCGTGATCGAGGCCTCGTCCCGCGCCACCAGCCGCCAGTCGGCATTGCTGCCATGGCCGTGATGGGCGGGGTCGAATTCCGTCGTGCCGAAGGGCACGCAGGCCCAGTCGCCGCCGAGCTGGCGCAGATGCGCCGGCAGGCTCGCATCGGCCTGGATCTCCGCGTCGTCGCGCCAGGGCGCCTCGGCGAAGGGCCGCGCCTCGCGCCCGCCGTCGAGGCGGAAGACGAGATCGTGCAGCATCGCGCCGATCGAGATCACCTCGGCGCGGCCGCGATCCCATTCCAGCGTCCAGCGTTCCATCGGTCGGTCTCCGTTCAGGGGCATGAGGTGGCGGAGGGCTGCCATGGCCCTGCCTTTCGCCGCAAGCGATTTCCCGCTCAGCGCACCCCGATGCCGGCGAGAAGGCCGCCGTCGATCCGGTGGTCCGAGCCGGTGATGAAGCCCGCCTTGTCGGAAGCGAGGAAGCCGATCAGCGCCGCCACCTCTTCCGGCTCGCCGATCCGGCCGATCGGGTGGGAGGCGCCGAAGCGCGCGAAGGCCGCCTCGATATCGGCCTCCGGCCCGTCGAAGGTACGTGCGGCAAGCTCCAGGATCGGGGTGCGTACCGAGCCGGGACTGACCGAGACGACGCGGATCCTGTCGCCGGCAAAATCGAGCGCCATGGCGCGGGTCAGGGCATGGATCGCCCCTTTCGAGGCGACATAGGCGGCGACTCCCGCCTGGCAGGCCTGGCCCTGCACGCTGGAGACGTTGACGATCGCCCCGCCGCCGCGCCGGCGCATCAGCGGCACGCCGTGATGGGCGGTGAGATGGATCGAGCCGACATTGACGGCGAGGCAGCGCAGGAAGGTCGCGGGATCGGTCGTCACCGCGTCGCCATAGGGATGGATCGCGGCCGAGTTGACGATGACGTCGAGGCCGCCGCCAAAGCGCTCGGCGAGTTCCGCCACCGCCGCTCCCACCTCGTCCGACACGGAGACGTCGGTGCGGCGGACATGGATGCGGGGATCGGCTTCCGCCAGGGCCGCGTTGCCCGCCGCGTCGATGCCGAGCGCCATCACCTGCGCGCCCTCGGCGGCGAGATGCAGGGCGCTCGCCCGCGCGATGCCGGTCGTGCCGGTGACGAGGGCGATCTTGCCCGAGAAATCGCTCATGCCCGTTTTATCCTCCCGGCCGGCCCGTTCTCAGGCGGCGCGCCGCACGGGCAGACGCTCGGCCTTGATCAGGTCCGCGCCCCGCTCCGCCAGGCAATAGGTGGCGGCGACCGTGTTGCCCGACACGATGCTCGGCATGATCGAGGCGTCGACGACCCGCAGGCCCTCCACCCCATGCACCCGCAGCGATTCGGGATCGACCACCGCCGCCTCGCCGCGCCCCATGGCACAGGTGCCGACCGGATGGAACAGCGTGCCGACGCGCTCGCGGATGAAGGCGTCGAGCGCCCCGTCGCTCTGCACCTCCGGGCCCGGATCGACCTCGGCGTCGAGATGCGGCGCGAAGGGCTGCTGCGCCATGATGTGGCGGGCGGCGCGGATGCCGGCGCGCAGCACCGCCATGTCGCTGTTCCCCCGGAAGAAATTGTAGAGGATCGAGGGCTTCGCCGCCGGATCGGCGCTCGTCAGCGCGACGCGCCCGATGCTGCCGGGGCGAAGCTCGCAGACATGCATCAGGAAGCCGTGGCCGGTGAAGCCGGAGGCCGCCTGCGTATTGGCCCGGCCCGTGCAGAAGAAGAGCTGGATGTCCGGCCGCTCGCGCGCCGGATCGGTCGACAGGAAGGCGCCGCCCTCGCCGGTCGTGGAAGAGAACAGTCCGCGCCGGCGCAGCAGCCAGTCGCCGACATGGAGGACGTTGCGCGGCAGAGCCTTCCACGACAGGCCATAGGGCGCGGTCGACTTGGCGCGATATTCCAGCGTCACGTCGAGATGGTCCTGGAGATTGCGACCGACGCCCGGCAGGTCTTCCACGACCTCGATCCCGAGCCGGGCGAGGTCGCGGCCCGGACCGATGCCGGACAGCATCAGGAGCTGCGGCGAGACGAAGGCGCCGGCGGCAAGGATCACCTCGCGCGCCGCGATCACCCCCTCCTCCCCGCCGCGCCGGACGGCGATGCCGGTGGCCCGGCGCTCCTCGAAGAGAATGCGCGTCGCGACCGTGTCCGGGATCACCGTCAGGTTCGGGCGGTGGCGCACCGGATCGAGATAGGCCCCTTCCGCCGTGACGCGCTCGCCGCGCTTCTGGGTGAAGGTATAGAGCCCGGCGCCGTTCTGCCGCGCCCCATTGAAATCGGCGTTCAGCGGATGGCCGGCGCGCTGCGCCGCCTCCAGATAGGCCCGCGCCATCGGATTGACGCTGCGCAGCGGCGCGACGTTCAGCGGCCCTTCGGTGCCGTGGTAACGGCCGTCGATCTGGTCGCGCAGCGGCCGGGCGCCGAAGCGGATATGATCGCCGGCCTTCGGGTCGGCGAGGAGCTCGAAACGCTCCAGCTTGCGGAAATAGGGCAGGAGATCGTCATAGCCCCAGCCGGGATTGCCGGCCGCCTTCCAGCCGTCGAAATCCTCGCGCTGGCCGCGAATGAAGATCTGGCCGTTGACATTGGTGGAGCCGCCCGTGCCCTTGCCGCGCGGCAGGGCGATGGACCGGCCCTGCAGGCCGGGCTCCGGCTCCGTCTCGAACCAGGACATGAATTTCGGCCCGCCGAGAAAGGCGAGGGCCGGCGCCATGAAGGTGACCATGGCGAGCGGAATGCGCACGATGGCCTTGCCCGCATTCCCGTCGCCGCCGGCCTCGATGAGGGCGACGCGCTTCGTGCCGTCCTTGCTGAGCCGGTTGGCGAGGACGCAGCCCGCCGCGCCCGCCCCGACGATCAGATAGTCGTAGGGCTCCACGGCTCAGATGTCCTGGTTCTGCGGCAGGATCACCAGATCGCGGATCGTCACGTTGGCGGGCCGCGTCAGCATGAAGAGCACCGCATCCGCCACGTCTTCCGAGCGCAGGCCCTCGCGCGCCGCGACCTTCGCCTCGATCGTCGCGGCGTCCTTGTAGCCCCAGAGCTCGTTGAGGACGATGCCGGGCGCCACGGCCCCGACGCGGATGTTGGAGGCCGAAACCTGCCGGCGCAGCCCGTGCACGAAGGATTGGATCGCGTGTTTCGAGGCCGAATAGACCGGCTCCCACTGGATCGCCTGATGGCCGGAGATCGAGGAGGTGATGACGATGTCGCCGCTCCGGCGTTCGATCATCTGCGGCAGCACCGCGCGCACCAGCCGGAACACGCTGTTGACATTCACCGCGAGGAGCTCGTCCCAGGCATTCGGATCGCCCTCGGCGACATCGCCCGGAATATAGAGCCCGGCATTCGGCAGGAGCACGTCGATCGCGCCGAAGCGGGCGACGGCCTCGCGCGCGACGCGATCGACCTCGGCGGGCTGTGTGAGATCGGCGGCGAGGACGAGGCTCTCGGTGCCGATCCCCTCCTCCGCCGCCTTCAGACGCTCGGCCGAGCGGCCGACCAGCACGACCTTCGCTCCCGCCTCGCCGACCGCCCGCGCCATGGCGCGGCCGATGCCCGAACTCGCGCCGGTGACGAGCGCGACCTTTCCCGACAGATCCTGACGCACGAAGCCTCTCCTCCCAAAGATGCGTGCCGCATATGCTTATGAGAAGAGACTGCCGCCGAGGCTTCGGCCTGTCAATTCGGATTTTTCCCCGCGTAAATTTTGTCTTCAGGATGCGGCGGCCGCCCGATATTTGGCGACGACATCGCCCACCATGCGGCGCACGAGATGCTGGGGCAGCGTCGCGGGATCGACCGCCCCGTCGACCAGCGCGCCGGCATATTGCGCGACGAGGCCGGGCTCGGGCCGCGCCGCCGCGAGATTGGCACCGAGCTTCGCCAGCGCCGCCTGGATGGCGGGACGCGGCCAGTAATAGCGCACCCGGTCGGACAGGCCGTAGAGCATCATCGCCGCCTCGCGCGGACCGGGCGCGACATAGGCGCGCCAGTCGCGCGGATTGCCCCGCATCTCCTCGGTGATCACGTCGAGAATGCGGGAGGGCTCGGCGACATCCATCTCCGCCTCGATCCGGGCGAGCGCCGCGACGGCCTGCCGGAAGGCGAAGGTGAGTTCCGGCCCGACCTTGAGGATCGCGAAATGATGGGCGACGAGCGCCGCCAGCGCGTCCTGCGACTGGTAGTCGGTGGAATGCGCCTCGAAGCAGAGGCCCGGCAGCGCCGCGGCCGAGCGCGACAAAGCAGTCGCCTTGTCCGGCTGGAAGGCGAAGATCTGATCGTTGCCGAAATCGACGCCCGGCTGGACGACGATGCCGATCGCCCGCTCCAGCGCGGCCTCCAGCCCGCGCGCCGCGAAGGCCTCGCGATGCAGCGCATAGGTGTGGGCGACGGCCTCCGGCGGCGTCACCGCCAGCGTGTCGAGCGCCTCCGTCTCGCCGCCGGGGATCGGCACCTCGGTGCCGATGACATAGAGAAGGTCGCCCTTGCCCTTCGCTTCCGCCACCGCGCAGAGATCGGCGGCGCGCTCGGCCATCACGGCTTCGGTGAGCAGGCCGTCATCGGCGCAGGCCATGGAAGCGTCGAGATGGATCTTGGTGAAGCCCGCCTCGACGAAGGCGGCCACCATGTCGCGCGCCTTCGCCATGGCGGCCGCCGTCGGCTCGGCCTTCCAGGGATTGGGGCCGAGATGGTCGCCGCCGAGGATGAGACGGTCGCGCGCGACGCCTTCCCGCTCCGCCAGCGCCTCGACGAAGCGGCGGAAATCGGCCGGCGTCATGCCGGTATAGCCGCCGAACTGGTTCACCTGGTTGCAGGTCGCCTCGACCAGGATCGGCGCCGCGTCGTCGCGATAGGCGGCGAAGATGGCGCTCAGCGTTTCGGGATGCGCCGTGCAATAGGACGGGATGGCACAGCGTTCGCCGCCACGATTGGCCTCGACGATGTCGCGTAAGGTTCGCATGGAAAGCCGTCCCGAATCTGCCCGCCGCCGATCCACCCGTCGCGTCGGCGCGAGGCGGAGGATCGGCCTTTCGCTTATTGCACGTCAAGATGAAGCTTGCGGCGCGCGAAAATCCGCGCATCCTGGCGTTGGGTCGCGCCCGGCCGCGACGGCGGCGATGCGGGGCGAAGCGGAGCGGGAATGACGAAGCGCGTTCGGACCATGGAGGAGTTCGCCCTCGCCGTCGGCCTGTCGCGCCCGACCGTCTCGAAATATTTCCAGGATGCCGGCTCGGTACGGCCGAAGATCCGTGCCCGGATCGAGCAGGGCCTCGCCGCGACGGGGTTCCGGCCGAATCTCTTCGCCGTCAATCTCAACCGGCGCCGGAGCAAGATCGTCGGCCTGATCTTTCCGAACTCGCTCGATCCCTTCTACATGGGCCTGCGCCGGCGCATCGAGACGCAGGCGACGGAAAGCGGCTATCTGTCCTTCGCCTTTTCCTCCGACGGCCGGCCGGAGCTGGAGGCCGAGGCGCTGGAAACCCTGGCGCGGCTCAACGCCTCCGGCGTCGTCATGGCGCCGGTCGGCGGCGACGCGGCGCATCGCGCCCGCGTCAAGGCGCTGGCCCGGACGATGCCGATCGTCTTCGTCGATTCCGCCTTCGACGCGGAGGAGGCCTTCGTCGGCACCGACAACGGCCAGACGATGGGCCTCATCACCGACTATCTGACGCGCTTCGGCGACCGGCCATGCTATTTCGACATGCCGCCGGTGACGCCGAACGGGCCGGCGCGGCGCGCGGCCTATGAGGCGACGATGCGCCGACGCGGGCTCGACCCCGTCTTCGTGCCGCTCCGCCCCTCGCTGACCTGGGATTTCGAGCGCTACGCCTTCGAGGAGACGCGCCATCTCCTTGCGACGGAGGGCTTTCCGACCCGCATCGTCCTTTGCGCCAACGACCGCCTCGCCTTCGGCGTCCTCGCCGCGCTGAACCAGGCGGGGCGAAGGATCGGCATCGGGCCGGACTGCGATATGCGCGTCGCCGGCCACGACAACCAGCCGCTGTCCGACTACATGTGGCCGCCGCTCACCACCGTGCAGCAGAACACGGCGGAGATGGGCCGGATCGCCATCGAGATGCTGCTGGCCCGGCTGGAAGCCCCGGCGGAGGACCCGCAGGACCGCCCGCCCGACCATCGCCTCATTCCCGGCGAACTCGTGCTGCGCGCTTCGGCGTGATCCGATCCGGGCAGCGCAGGTCGAGCGAAGGCCGTCAGGCGTGGAGGGCGAGATGGGTGGCGATCGCCTGCTCCACGGCGCGGAGGTCGTGATCGGTCAAGGTGGCGAGAAGCGATTTCAGACGCGACTTGTCCGCGGCCATGATCTGGTCGGCCATCGCCTTGCTGGCCTTCTGGCCGATCGTGACGAGAGCTTCGCCGGGATAGAGACGCCCGGTGCTGCTCGTCAGCGGCACGACGACGACGCGGGCGAGATGGCGGTTGGCGGCATCGTTGCTGACGATCACGGCGGGGCGGGTCTTGCGGATCTCGCTCCCGACGGCGGGATCGAACTCCACCCACCACACCTCACCGCGCTTCATTCGCCATGTCGCCGGAGAGCCCGTTGCACCATTCCTGCGCTTCGGCCTCGCGCGCGCCATCGGCCGCCATGGCCCGATAGCCGTCATCGAGGGAGGCATCGAGGACATGCGGACGCAGCAGATCCTCGATGAACCGGCTCATCTCGCCTCTGGCCATCTTGCGGGCGAGCCCGTCATAGACGGCCTCGTCCAGGGTGATCATCATCTTCCGGCGCATGCCGCGCCCTCCGCCATCGCAAAGACCCATCCCATAGATGGCAGTCCCGGCGTCCGGAAGCGAGAGGTTGCGTGCCCTCAGCCGCCGACCATCAGCTTCACCACCTCGTCATGGGTGGTCTCGGCGATGCGCCGCTCGCCGGCCATGACGCCGCGCCGCAGCACCACGATGCGGTCGGAGACGGCGAAGATGTCCTGGAGATTGTGCGAGATGAAGATTACCCCGCGCCCCTGCGCCTTCAGCTGGTGGATGAGGGAGATGACCTTGCGCTGTTCCGGCACGCCGAGCGCCGCCGTCGGCTCGTCCATGATCAGGATGCGCGCGTTCCAGTAGACCGCCCGGCCGATCGCCACCGCCTGGCGCTGGCCGCCGGAAAAGTTCGAGACCGGCGCATCCATGCGCGAGACGTGGAAGTCGAGCAGCGCCATCGTGTCGCGCGCCGCCGCCGCCATCTTCTTGCGGTCGATCACCGGCAGGAAGCCGAATTTCCGCGTCATCGGCTCGCGGCCGAGGAAGATATTGCCGCCGATGGTGAGATTGTCGGCGAGCGCGAGATCCTGATAGATCGTCTCGATGCCGCTGGCGCGCGCCTCCTGCGGCGTGCCGAAGCTGACCGGCTTGCCGTCGAGCCGGATCTCGCCGCCCGTCGGGCGGAAGACGCCGGAGATCGACTTGATCAGCGTCGTCTTGCCCGCGCCGTTGTCGCCGGCCAGCGCCACCACCTCGCCGGGGCGAATGGTCATCGAGAAGTCGTTCAGCGCGCGCACCGCGCCGAAATGCTTGGAGAGATTGCTGATCTCCAGGATCGGCTGCGCCCCTTCACTCATCGATGCGACCTCCGCTGAACCGGCGCTGCGCCTGGTCGATCAGAACCGAGATGATGATGACGACGCCGACGCTGATGAACTGCCAGAACGGCTCGACATTGACGAAGACGAGGCCGTACTGGATCACCGCGATGACGAAGGCGCCGGCGACCGTGCCGAGAATGGTGCCCGAGCCGCCGAAGAGGCTCGCCCCGCCGATCACCACCGCCGCGACGCAGTCGAGAAGCAGCGGCTCGCCGGCCTGGGCGGCGCCCGCATTGAAGCGTGCCGAATAGAGGACGCCCGCGAGACCCGCGCAGCAGGCCGAGAGGATGTAGAGGCGCAGGAGATGCGACTTGATGTCGATGCCCGAGCGCCGGGCCGCCTGCACATTGGCGCCGATGGCGTAATTGTGCTGACCGAAGCGGGTCTGGCTGAGGAGATAGGCCATCACCAGGACGAAGGCGGCGGTGATCAGCACGATATAGGGAATATTGGCGATGCGGCCGTTGCCGATCGTGGCGAAGAAGGAATTGCTGATCGGCACCGTCGTGCCGCCGGCAAAGAGGAAGGCGACGCCGCGCGCCACGCCGAACATGCCGAGCGTGCCGATGAAGGGCGGCACGCGCAGCCGCGACACGAGGAGGCCGTTGATCGTGCCGGGCACGGCGGCGACCGCGACGGCGACCAGCGCCCCGACGAGGACGGCGAGCGGCATGCCGAGGCCGGGCGTCGCCGCGTTGATCACATGGGCCGCGACGACGGCGGCAAGCCCCATCACGAAGCCCATCGAGAGATCGATGCCGCCGGAGATGATGACGAAGGTCTGGCCCGTCGCCAGAAGCAGCGGCGCAACGGCGAAGATCGCGATCGACTGGAGATTGAACGGGTTGAGGATGAAGGTGCCGCCGAAGGCACTGCGGGCCCAGATCTCGAAGCCGACGATCAGGGCGGCGAGAAACAGCCAGGCCCTGAGATCGGCGATGCGCTGGACGAGCGTCTTGGCGCGGTCGGCATGGTCGGCCTCGGGCTTCACATGGCCGGAGCTCGCCGGGCCGGAAGCCGCCGGCGCCTCGGTTGCGGATGCGGTCATAGGTCACCTGCCCGGCGGCGGAGCCGCTCGTGATGGCTGCGGGAAATCCTCAGGAGACGGGCGACGGGCTCCCCGGCGGCCAAAGCCGGGGAGCCGGCCGGCGCTTATTCCGAGTAGACGTACTTGGCGACGTTCGGATCGGCGACGTTGTTCTTGTCGATCACGGTGAAGCCCGTGCCGATCGCGACCGGGATCGACTGGCCGGTGAGATGGGCATAGGCGGAGACGACGCCGTAATAGCCGATCTCGGCCGGATGCTGGGCGATCGCCGCATCGACGAGGCCCGACTTGATGTTGTCGACGATCGAGCCCGGCGCGTCGAAGGCGATGACCTTCACGTTGCCGGTCTGGCCGGCCTGCTGCACGCCGTTGCCGGCCCCGAGCGCCGAGAAGAGATTGGCGCCGAACACGCCCTTCAGGTCCGAATTGCGGGCGAAGACCGCCTGGAGCTGGCTCGCCGCCTTATTGGCGTCGTTCTCGTTGAACTGCGTCTCGAGCACGGTGATCTTCGGGAAATTCTCCTTCATCTCCGCCTTGAAGCCGGCCTCGCGCTGGTCGGTGGTGGAAATGCCCGGCTTGACGTTGGAGACATAGACCTTGCCGCCGGCATCGCCGATGGCGGTGGCGAGCGCCCGCGCCGCCATGCGGCCGCCGAGCACGTTGTCGGAGGCGATATAGGCGAGCGGGAAATCGGCATCGCCGGCGCCCGACTGGTACTTGCCGGTGCCGATGAAGGTGTCGACGGTGATGACGGCGATGCCGGCATCCTTGGCCTTGCGCAGCGGCTCGACGAGCTGGGTCGTGTCGGTCGGGGCGATCAGGATGGCGTCGGGCTTGCGCGCGATCATGGCGTCGAGCACCGGCACCTGGACGACGGGGTTGAATTCCGGCCCGCCCTGGAAGACGAGATTGACGCCGAGCGCGTCGGCGGCGGCCTGGGCGCCCTTGCGCATGGTGATGTAGAAGGCGTCGGTCGTCAGGCCCGGAATGAGCGCGACCGTGTATTTCTTGCCGCTGTCGGCCGCCTGGCTCGGCATGGCCGCCAGACCGATCGACGCGGCCGTGACGATTCCCGCCACCGCCTTCAGAATAGAACGACGCTCCATCTCTTCCTCCCGTTGACGAGCGATCCCGGCATGCGCTCCCACACATGCTTCACCGGGGCCTGCTTCCAGGCGCCTCACCCGACACCATGATTTCCTTGACGCCTAGCCGCCCGTCAAGTGCAAATTTTTGCTGAAAGCAATTTCAGGGGATTTCGTAAATGTGTGGAAAGGGTTGCGAGCCCGTCTCGGCAGCCCTTCGCGGCGAGCCTTGCGGCAGTAGCCGGCCCGAGATGACGATCATGCCGGTTTCATTGAACTGTGGAAAGGCGAAAGTTTGCGCGCCGAAAGACCAGGGCAATGCAGGCTGAATTCTTTCCGCCAGCCGTCATCGAACGACCGCGAAGGGTGCCGCCGCCTCCCCCTCTCCCGAGTCGGGAGAGGGTGGCTGCGAAGCAGTCGGGTGAGGGAATGACGCGCGCCGGCCTGTCGGGAAACATCGCCCGGGTGGGTGCCCGACGTTTCCCTCATCCGCCTGCCGGCACCTTCTCCCGACTCGGGAGAAGGCGAAGCTTCGACGCCTTCGCCCTTCTTTCAGTCGCGTCACGCGGCTTTTCCGAATAGATTGCCGGCGTCGCATCGCCGTGGGTAGAAACTGGATCGATCCAGCCTGCGTGATGACGTTCATCTCGTCGCGGCCGCCCCTGCGGACGCGTGGGTCGAGACATGGCGGTCGCACTCGGGACCGTCGTGCAGATCGGTCGTGTCCCCTGCGGACGCGTGGGTAAAAACCGAAACGCCAGCGCGCAGACCACCTAACGACACATCGCCACCCCGCCGACGCCCGCCCTCCCCTTACACCAGCGCCAGCACCGCCTCGGCGGTGCGGATGTCGGTGGCGAGGGCGGAGACGAAGCCGGCGCGGATGGCGCCGAGGATGGCCGCCGCCTTCGCTTCGCCCGTCGCGACGCCGATCACCAGCGGCGTGCGGCGCAGCTGGTCCGGCGACATGGCGATCATCCGCCGCTCGCCCTCCCAGTCGGCGAGCTGGCCTGCGGCGTCGAAGTAATGGCGGATCACGTCGCCTGCGACCTCGGCCAGCGCCTGCTCGTCCGGCGTCGCGGGGCTGGCGTCGGGCGCGGTCTTCGCATGCGGCAGGCCGATGCCGACCAGCGCCGCGTCGACCCGGTTCCAGAGCGCCACGCCGGCCGCGATGGTCGGATCGGCGAGAAGCGCCGCCCGCGCCGCCGCCGTCGGCAGATAGGGCGCGTGGATGAAGCAGGGCGCGCCCTGGAGATGGCGGGCGGCGAGCCGCGTGAACTCGCTCACCTGGAAATGCGGCGCCGGCTGCTGCATGCCGCCCGTCGCCGGCACGGTGAGGACGCCGGGGATCGGCGGTAGCCCGGCCTCCACCACGGCCCGCACCGCCCGGCCCCAGCCGATGGCGAGCACCGAACCCTCGCGCAGCGGTGCGGCGCGCAGCATCTCGCCGACCGGCGCCGCCAGCGCGTCGACCATGCCGCCGGTCTCCACCACCGCCGCGTCCTTCAGGCCGAGCCTCTCCTTCAGATCGCGCACCAGTTCGTCCGGCGCCACGAGATCACGGATCTCGATCCGCACGATCCCTTCCGCCCGCGCCCGCTGCAGGAGTCGCGAGATGGTGGCGGCCGACAGGCCGAGCCGCTTGGCGATGTCGACCTGGCTCATCTCCTGTTCGTAATGGAGCTTGGCGACGGTGTGCAGCAGGACGCGCGAGGCGGCCTGGTCGGAGGCGGGCGGCGTGGGCAGCTTGCAATTCCTTTCAGCAATATGTTACAGGATAGCCGGAGATCACGTTAGCATGCAATCGCCGTTTCCCGGCAGCCCGGGCGGGGTCCCGCCGGGCGGGCCCTGGCGCGCGCATGGCTGAAGGGAGGAACGATCCATGACCCGCATGACCACTTCGGAACTGCGCGGCTACCATCAGATCTGCGGCCCGGACGGGGCGATGATGGTGATCGCCTGCGACCAGCGCGGCGGCATGCGCACGCTTCTCGCCAGCGATCCAGCCGAGCAGGCGAAGATCGGCAACGACGTGCTCGGCGAGACCAAGGCGGACATCACCCGCTATCTCGCGAGCCAGGCGAGCTGCGTCCTGGTCGATCCGGTCTGCGCCGTGCCCCATCTCGTCGATGACGGCGTCATCGCCCGCGACACGGCCCTGCTGATCGGCCTCGACGCCTCGGGCTGGGACACCTCGCCCGAGGGCTATCGCCTGTCGAAGCTCTGCGAGGGCGTCACGGCGCGGCGCGTGCGCGAGCTCGGCGGCACCGGCGGCAAGATCATGGTCTATCTGCGCTCCGACACGCCGGCCGCCAACACGCACAATATCGCGATCCTCGATCAGGTGATCGCCGATTTCGCCAAGGAAGACCTGCTCCTCGTGGTCGAGTTCCTGACCTATGCGCTGGAAGGCGAAACGAAGGAAGCCTATGCCGCGAAGATCCCGGAACTGATCGTCGGCGGCTCGCGCATCTGCCTCGAACACGGCGCCAAGGTGCTGAAGATCCCCTATCCGGGCACGGCGGAGGCCTGCGCGGCGGTGACGGAGCTCGCCGGCGACGTGCCCTGGGCGGTGCTTTCGGCCGGCGTCGACCACGCCACCTTCATCGGCCAGGTGGAAACCGCCATGGCGAACGGCGCCTCCGGCGTCATCGCCGGCCGCTCGCTCTGGAAGGACTGCGTCTCGCTCGACCGCGCGGTGACGCGCGAGCGGCTGGAAACCGTCGCCGTGCCGCGTCTGAAGGAGATCCAGGCCGCGATCGCGCGGCACCGCGCGCCGGCGCTGAAGGTCGCATGATCCCCCGGGCGACGGCGATCGGCATCGATA
The DNA here is from genome assembly GCF_014642635.1 of Aureimonas endophytica. Lineage (GTDB taxonomy): Bacteria > Pseudomonadota > Alphaproteobacteria > Rhizobiales > Rhizobiaceae > Plantimonas > Plantimonas endophytica. The sequence continues at coordinate 414,575 of NZ_BMIQ01000002.1, read as the reverse complement.
TCGGCGGCACGCATCTGCGCGCCGCCCGGGTCGACGCGGAGGGGCGCATCCTCGCCCGGGCCCGCGCCGCCAGCGCCGCCGATCCCGAAACGGTGCTGGCGCGGATCGCGTCGCTCGTCGCGGAGATCGACGATGCCGGCGTCGCCGGCATCGGCGTCGGCGTGCCCGGCCGGGTCGATTTCGCGGGGCGGAAGGTCCTGTCCGGCGGCTATGTCGACCTGTCGAAGATCGACCTCGCCGCGCGGCTGGAGGGGGAATTCGCCCGTCCCGTCACGATCGACAACGACTGTTCCATGGCGCTCGTCGCCGAAAGCGCGGTCGGCGCGGCGAAGGGCGCCGGCAATATCGTGATGCTGACCATCGGCACCGGCATCGGCGGGGCGGCGATGGAGAACGGCCGGATCGTCCGCGCGCGCGGCACGGCCGGGCAGTTCGGCCATGTCTCGATCGACCCCGCGGGCCGGCCTTGCGTCTGCGGCAAGCGCGGCTGCGTCGAGACGGTGAGTTCCGGCACGGCGCTCGGCCGGCATATCGGCGAGGCGGGCCTGCCCGCCGCGACCACGGCGGCCGAGCTCCTGGCGCGCCGGGACGCGGGCGACGCCGTCGCGGCCGGCATCCTGCGCGCCTGGGCCGCGCCGCTGCGCATCGCGGTGGACGATCTCGTCGCCGTCCTCGATCCGGATGTCGTCATTCTCGGCGGCGGGCTCGGCCAGGCCGCCGCCGCCGCGCTGGAAGGGGTGGAGGCGCCGCGCTCCTGGTACGAGAGCCGCATCGCGCCTGCGGCCCTGGGCGACGATGCCGGCGTGATCGGCGCGGCGCTTGCCAGCCTGCCGAAGGGCGAAAAGGGCAAGCGGCTCGTCATGGTCAACGGCGTGCCGGCCAGCGGCAAGAGCGGCGTCGCGAAGGCGCTGAGCCAGGCCACCGGCTGGCCCCTCCTGTCGCTCGACACGGTGAAGAACCCGTTTCTCGACGAGATCGAAGGGGTCGACCGCCCGTTCAACCGCAAGCTCGGCCGCGCCAGCATGAAGGCGATGTTCGCGCTTCTCGCCGAGGCGCCGGCCGGCACGACCGCCATCATGGATGCCTGGTTCGGCTTCCAGCCGAGGGAGTTCGTCGAAGGGCTGATCGCCGAGGCGGGCCTCGACCGGATCGCCGAACTCTGGTGCACGGCGCCGGCCGAGGCGATCGGCGCCCGCTACGGGGCGCGGGCGGCGGGGCGCCGGCCCGGCCATCCGGGCGCCGACTACGTGCCGGAGCTCATCGCGCTGGCCGAGCGCGCCGAACCCTTCGATGCCGGCCCGCGCCGGGTGGTGGAGACCACCGGCCCCATGGATGTCGCGGCGATCGAAGCCTGGGTGGCGCAGGCGCTGGGCTGAACGGACGGCGGCGGACGCGATCCTTCGCAGGGGAAGCGCGGTTTCACGGCCGCTCAGCGAAAGTCCTTCGGCACGAGATTGTGGCGCTGGAGCTTGTCGTAGAAGGTCTTGCGCGGCAGGCGCAGTTCGTCGGTGGCGGCCTGGATGTCGCCGCGATGGCGGGCGAGCGCGTCGCGCAGGAGCCCGGCCTCGAAGCGGGCGACGCGCTCGGCAAGGCCTCCCTCGCCCTCCCCCGCCGGCGCCTCGCTTTCCGGCTCCAGCCCCAGCGCCACGCGCTCGGCGAAATGCACGAGTTCGCGCACATTGCCCGGCCAGTCATGCGCCAGCAGCCGGTCGCGCAGCGAAGGGGTCAGCAGCGGCGCCTCGCGGCGGAAGCGGAGCGCGGCCCGGCGCAGGAAATGCGAGAAAAGCAGAGGCACGTCCTCGCGCCGCTCGCGCAGCGGGGGAATGCGCAGCGTCACGACGTTCAGGCGGTAATAGAGATCCTCGCGGAAATCGCCGCGCGCGGCGGGATCGGACAGATCGACCTTCACCGCCGCGACGACGCGCAGATCGACGGAGCGCGTCTCGTTGACGCCGAGCGGCGCGACCTCGCGCGCTTCGAGCACCCGCAGGAGCTTCACCTGCAAGGCGGGCGGCATCGATTCCAGCTCGTCCAGAAACAGCGTGCCGCGATCGGCATGCTCGATCCGGCCGATGCGGCGGCGGTCGGCGCCGGTGAAGGCGCCGCGCTCATGGCCGAAGAGCTCGCTTTCCATCATCGCTTCCGGCAGCGCGCCGCAATTGAGGACGACATAGGGCCCGGCCCGCCGGGGGCTGAGATCGTGGATGAGCTGCGCCACGACCTCCTTGCCGGTGCCCGTCTCGCCCTCCACGAGAACATCGACCTCGGCCCCGGCGATCTGGCGGATGGTGCGGCGCAGGCGCTCCATCACCAGCGTCTCGCCGAGGAGCGGCGTCGCCTCCGCCCCGCTTTCGGCCGCGCGGCGCAGGCGCCGGTTCTCGATGACCAGACGGCGCTTCTCGCCCGCCCTGGCAATCGCGGCGAGCAGGCGCTCGTTGGCATAGGGCTTCGGAATGAAGTCGTAGACGCCCTCCTGCAAGGCCGCCACGGCCTGCTCGATATCGCCATGGCCGGTGATGAGGATCACCGGCAGGTCGGGATCGCGCTTCTTCAGTTCGCGGAACAGCGTCAGCCCGTTCATGCCCGGCATGCGCAGATCCGTCACCACGACGCCAGCGAACTCCGCCGTCACGGCGCCGAGCGCGGCTTCGGCGGAGGCGAAGGGCAGGCAGGCATAGCCGGCGAGATCCAAGGTCTGGGCATTGGCGAGGCGCAGGTCCTCGTCGTCGTCGACGAAGGCGACGGGCAGGCTCGTGTCGCTCATGGGGCGGTCTTTCGGGCGGCGCTCGGCAGGCGGATGGTGAAGGCGGTGCCGGCCGCGTCGCTGGCGACGCGCAGCGTGCCGCCGAGTTCGGTGACGATGTCGGAGGAGATCACGAGGCCGAGCCCCGTGCCCTTGGGCTTGGTCGTGCGGAAGGGGGTGAAGAGGGCCGCCATCGCTTCGGGCGAAATGCCGGGGCCGTTGTCGCGCACCTCGATCGCCACCTCCTCCGCCTCGTTGGCGACGGTGATGCGGATCCAGCCGTCGCCGCGCCCCTCCAGCGCCTCGACGGCATTGCGCAGGAGATTGACGAGCACCTGTTCGAGGCGGATGCGGCCGCCGAGAATCGTCGCCGCGCCGCCGCTCGCCCGCCGTTCCAGGCGGGTGCCGCTTTCCTTCAGCCGGCTCTTCAGGATGAGGAGCGCGCCGTCGACGATCTCCTCGACGGCGAGCGGCTCCAGCGCGCCTTTGCCGCGCCGCGAGAAGCTGCGCAACGTGTCGGTGATCGCGGCGATGCGGGTGGTGAGCTGCACCACCGTGTCGAGATTGCCGCCGGCCTTCGCCGCGTCGCCCCGCTGGAGGAAGAGAAGGGCATTCTCGGCATAGGTGCGGATCGCCGCGAGCGGCTGGTTGATCTCGTGCGCGACGCCAGCCGTCACCTGGCCGAGCGTCGCCAGACGGTTGGCGAGGGCAAGATCGTCGCGCAGCGAGGCGACGCGCGCCTCCGCCGCCTCGCGCGTCACGATCTCGTCGGTGAGGCGCAGATTGGCCGCCGCGAGATCGGCGGTGCGCTCGATCACCCGGCGCTCCAGCTCGGCCGCCGCGCGCTCCTTCTGCGCCCGGCGCGTTTCCGCCAGCCGGCGGCGGCGCAGAAGGAAGAGGCCGGCGCCGACGAAGAGCGCCAGGACCAGCGCCGCGACGAGCCGCGCGAGACCGGCGCTGCCGGCGAGATCGCGCCCGGCCGGCAGGAGGAGATGCAGCCGCCAGCCCGGCAGGCCGCCCGGCACCGGCGCCTCGGCCAAGGCGAAGCGCCGCCGCCCCTCGCCGGCGTCGAGCGTCACGAAGCCTTCGAGGTCGGGATCGGCCTGGAGGCCCAGCGGCCGCAGTGGCGCGGTGCCGAATTGCAGGCTCTCGCGGATGCCGGCCGCTTCCAGCGGCGCGATCGGCCGCAGCGCCAGGAAGCGCCAGGCCGGCTGGCTGGTGGCCAGGACGATGCCATGCGCGTCGGCGACGAAGACCGGCTGGCCGCCGTCGCGCCAGTCGGCTTCGACGGCGTCGAGCTCCACCTTGGCGACGACGACGCCGAGCGGGGCGGCGGCGCCATTGTCGATCCGGGCGGAAAAGTAGACGCCCGGCCGCCCGCTCACCGTGCCGAGCGCATATTGCTCGGCAGCGCCCACCGCGACCGCCCGGTTGAAATAGTCGCGGAAGCGATAGTCGTTGCCGACGAAGCTCACCGGCTCGCGATAGTTGGAGGCGGCGATCGCGAGGCCGGCCGGATCGATGACATAGATCACCGCGGCGCGCGTCGCGGCGGCGAGCCGCGCCAGCTTGGCGTTCACCGCCGCCACCCGCGCCGGATCGCGCGTCGACAGCGCGGCGGCGATCGCCGGGTCTTCCTTGAGGATCTGCGGCAGCGCCCTCTGTTTCTCGAGCTCGCTGCGCAGGGCCGCCGCCGCCGCCGGGAGGCGCGTCGCGGCCTCCGCCCGGAGGTCCTCGGCGACGATGTCCCGGGCGATCCGGCCGGCCGCGACGATCAGCGCCGCGCAGACCAGCGCCACGCCGAGCGCCGCGACGAGGCGCCCCCGGCCGACAGGCCGGCCAAGGGCCGGCAGGCGCAGGCGATCCGTCCCGACCGGCTTCGGCATCTCCGTCATCCTGTGCGGAATACCGCACGAAAGCCTCTCGACGCGAGCGGAAAATCACACATCGCAACCGGTGCGCGGGCGGCCTAGCCGGGGCGAAGCCCTGCGCGGACGGCATGGCAGCAATGCGGGCCGCATCTGGCACGCTCCTTGCAGAGCCCCTGTCATCAATCGATTTGGGCGGCCGTTGCCGGTGGTCGTCCCGGAGGGAGAGGACATCCAAGGTCCGCATCGCTGCGCCGGCAAGGGAGAGACGCCAGAATGGCTACCATGATCCATGCCCAAGCGGCCGAGGCCGGGGCACGCAAGCCGCTTTATTCCCAGCTCTACGTGCAGGTGCTCGTCGCCATCGCGGCCGGCATCACGCTCGGCCATTTCTATCCCGAGCTCGGCGCCAGCCTGAAGCCGCTCGGCGACGCCTTCATCAAGCTCGTGAAGATGATCATCGCCCCGGTGATCTTCCTCACCGTCGTCACCGGCATCGCCGGCATGAGCGACCTCGCCAAGGTCGGCCGCGTCGTCGGCAAGGCGATGATCTACTTCCTCGTCTTCTCGACGCTGGCTCTGGCGGTCGGCCTCCTCGTCGCCAATGTCGTCCAGCCGGGCGCCGGCTTCAACATCGATCCGGCGACGCTCGACGGCGGCGCGGTGGCGACATATGCGCAGAAGGCGCATGACTCGACTATCACCGGCTTCCTGATGAACATCATCCCGACCACGATGGTCGGCGCCTTCGCCGATGGCGACATCCTCCAGGTCCTGTTCCTCGCCGTCCTCTTCGGCATCGCGCTCGGCATGGTCGGCGAGCAGGGCCGCCCGGTGCTCGACTTCTTCCAGGCCGTCACCGCGCCGGTCTTCCGCCTCGTCGCGATCCTGATGAAGGCCGCCCCGATCGGCGCCTTCGGCGCGATGGCCTTCACCATCGGCAAGTACGGCATCGGCTCGGTCGTCAATCTGGCGATGCTGGTCGGCACCTTCTACGCCACCTCGCTGCTCTTCGTCGTCGTCGTGCTCGGCGCCGTCTGCCGCTATAACGGCTTCTCGATCTTCGCCCTCATCCGCTACATCAAGGAAGAGCTGCTGCTCGTCCTCGGCACCTCCTCCTCGGAAGCCGCCCTGCCCTCGCTGATGAGCAAGATGGAACAGGCGGGCGCCAAGAAGTCGGTCGTCGGCCTCGTCGTTCCGACCGGCTATTCCTTCAATCTCGACGGCACCAACATCTACATGACGCTGGCGGCGCTGTTCATCGCGCAGGCCACCGGCATCCACCTCTCCTTCGGCGAGCAGATCCTGCTCCTCCTCGTCGCCATGCTCTCCTCCAAGGGCGCGGCCGGCATCACCGGCGCCGGCTTCATCACGCTCGCCGCGACGCTCTCCGTCGTTCCCTCCGTGCCGGTCGCCGGCATGGCGCTGATCCTCGGCGTCGACCGCTTCATGTCGGAATGCCGGGCGCTGACCAACTTCATCGGCAACGCGGTCGCCACCCTCGTCGTCGCCCGCTGGGAAGGCGAGCTGGACGAGGCGCAGCTGAAGCGGGCGCTGGCCGGCGAGCCGCAGCGGGCCCGCGACGAGCGTCTCCTCGCCGTTCCCGCCGAGTAAGGTCACCGGCGGGCTTTCCCGAAGCCTTTCCGCGACTTGCCGGGCCGCCCCGCATCATGCCGGGCGGCCCGGTCGCATTTTATGCCGCATTGTCACCTTGATGCCGCCGCGTCGCCCCGCTAGAGGCCGCCCCACACCGAGGGACCCCAGGAATGACGGCTGCGCGCCCGAGCATCGAGACGATCATCGCCGGCGAGATCGGCGCCCGGCCGGAGCAGGTGACGGCGGCCGTCGCCCTCATCGACGGCGGCGCGACCGTTCCCTTCATCGCCCGCTACCGCAAGGAAGCGACGGGCGGCCTCGACGACACGCAGCTGCGCACTCTCGAAACCCGCCTCGCCTATCTGCGCGAGCTGGAAGCCCGGCGCGACACGGTGCTCCGCTCGATCCGCGACCAGGGCAAGCTGACGGAGGCGCTCGCCCGCGACATCGCCCAGGCCGCGACCCGCGCGACGCTGGAAGACCTCTACCTGCCCTTCCGCCCGAAGCGGCGCAGCCGCGCCGATGCGGCGCGCGAGAAGGGCCTCGCGCCGCTGGCCGAGCGCATTCTCGCCGACCGTTCGCTCGATCCCGCCAAGCTCGCGGCCGGCTTCCTCAACGACCAGGTGGCGGATACGAAGGCCGCGCTCGAAGGGGCGCGCGACATCCTGGCGGAGACCATGGCGGAGCGGCCGGCGCTCGTCGGCGCGATCCGCCGCCATCTCGTCGCGAAAGCCCGCATCCGCGCCCGTCTCGTAAAGGGCAAGGCGGAGGAGGGCGCGAAGTTCTCCGACTATTTCGACCATGAGGAGAAATGGGCGAGCGCGCCGAGCCATCGCGTGCTGGCCCTCCTGCGCGCCGCCAAGGAGGGTGTCGTCGGGCTGGAGATCGAGGTCGATGCCGACGATCCGGCGCCGGTGAAGCCGGTCGAGGCGATGATCGCCCGCGAGTTCGACGTGCGCACGAGCGGCGGCACGCCGGGCGACGACTGGCTGATGGGCGTCGCGCGCTGGGCGTGGCGGCAGAAGATCCACGGCCATCTCTCGGCTGAGATGATGCTGACCATGAAGGAGGGCGCCGATGCCGAGGCGATCCGCATCTTCTCGCGCAATCTGAAGGACATCCTGCTCGCCGCCCCCGCCGGCGCGAAGGCGACGATGGGCCTCGATCCGGGCATCCGCACCGGCGTCAAGGTGGCGGTGGTCGATCCGACCGGCCGGCTGGTCGAGACCGCGACCGTCTATCCCTTCCAGCCGCGCAACGACATCGCCGGCGCGATGGCGGCGCTGACGCGGCTCATCGAGAAGCACAAGGTCGAGCTCGTCGCGATCGGCAACGGCACGGCGAGCCGCGAGACCGAAAAGCTCGCTGGCGAGGTGATCGCGGCGCTGAAGGGGGGAAAGCCCACCAAGGTCGTCGTCAGCGAGGCCGGCGCCTCGGTCTATTCCGCCTCCGAACTCGCCGCGCGCGAGATGCCGGGCGTCGACGTCTCGCTGCGCGGCGCGGCCTCGATCGCCCGCCGCCTCCAGGACCCGCTCGCCGAGATCGTGAAGGTCGATCCGAAGGCGATCGGCGTCGGCCAGTACCAGCACGATGTCGACCAGGGCGCCCTGTCCCGCGCCCTCGAAACGGTGGTCGAGGATGCGGTGAACGCCGTCGGTGTCGAGGTGAACACGGCCTCCGCCGCGCTTCTGTCGCATGTCTCCGGCATCGGCCCGGCGCTGGCCGAGGCGATCGTCGCCCATCGCGACAGCGAGGGCCCGTTCAAGACGCGCCGCGCGCTTCTCAAGGTGCCGCGCCTCGGGCCGAAGGCCTTCGAGCAATGCGCCGGCTTCCTGCGCATCCAGGGCGGGACGGAGCCGCTCGACGCCTCGGCCGTCCACCCGGAAGCCTATCCGGTGGCGAAGAAGATCGTCGCGGCGGCCGGCAAGGACGTGCGCGCCCTGATGGGCGACAGCGCGACGCTGAAGCGGCTCGATCCGGCGCGGTTCGTCAGCGACGGCTTCGGCCTGCCGACGGTCAGGGACATCCTCGCCGAACTGGAAAAGCCCGGCCGCGACCCGCGCCCGGCCTTCCGCACGGCGAGCTTCGCCGAAGGCGTCCACGAGATTTCCGACCTGCGGCCCGGCATGCTCCTGGAGGGCACGGTGACCAATGTCGCCGCCTTCGGCGCCTTCGTCGATATCGGCGTGCATCAGGACGGGCTCGTCCATGTCTCGCAGCTCGCCGACCGCTTCGTGAAGGACCCGGCCGAGGTGGTGAAGGCCGGTCAGGTCGTGACGGTGCGGGTGGTCGAGGTCGATACGAAGCGCAAGCGGATCGCCCTGTCGATGAAGCGCGAGGCCGAGCCGGCCGCCGCGACCCGAGCGCCGGCAGCGCGCGAGGCGCAGCCCGGCCGCGCGCCCGAGCCCCGGCGCGAGCGCGGCCCCGCCGCGCCCGCCGCTTCGCAGGGCGCCTTCGGCGCGGCGCTGGCCGAGGCGCTGAAGCGGCGTTGAGGGCGGTTTTCGCGCCCGCGACCGGTTCGATACGAATCAGTAACCATAAGCTGCCATCCTTTCTTCAGGATGACGGCGGGGGCGCGAGGGGATCGCGCCGCTCGCCGCTCGACACCCCTTTTACGCAAGGCCCGGCCCATCCATGACCGACGTCGGCGCGACGCGCATCACCCGTGGAATTCCCGCTCCCGTTCCCGCCTGCGTCGCGCGGCCGACGAAGGCGCGTCGCCGGCGGGCCGGCTCGACCGGCGCCATCGGGTTCGGTTGCGGCATTCTCGGCTTCGCCGGCCTTCTGGTCGCGGCGGGGGCCATGACGGGCGGCATGCCCGGCCTCGGCCATCCGGCGGCATCGCGCGTCGCCGAGCCCCTGCCCGTCGCGGCGGCGCCCGACGCCCTCGTCGTCAACGGCCGGGTCTTCACGCCGGCCGTCGCGGTGCCGCAGACGGCGGCGCCCAAGCAGCCGCGCCATCTGGCCGAAGCCGGCCCGGAACGCCGCTCCCGCCTGCCGAAGCCGGCGCGCCCCGTCGAGCCGGCCGCAGCCGGGCCGTCTCATCTTCTCGCCGAGCCGCATCTTCTCGAAGTCGCGGCCTTCCAGCCGCTGACGCCGCTCGCGGCGGAGCGGGTGGCCGATCGCTTCATGTCGCGCGAGGCGGCCGAAGTGCCGGCCGTCGCGCTGGCCGCCGCCCTGCCGAAGCCGCCCGTGCCGCAGCCCGCGCCGGTCGAACTCGCCTCGCTTGCCCCGGAGCCCGAGCCCGCCCTCGTGCCGCCCGCCGCCACGGCGCGCGAGGCGATCGAGGCGGCGCTCGTGCCGACGCCGAGCGCGCGGCCCGCCTATCGCCCGATCTTTAGCAGCCGCGTGCCGGAAAAGACCCGCGCCGCCCTGCCGTCCGAGAACGCGCTGGCCTATGCGAGGCCCGATGCCGGCGACGAGGAGGTGGCGCCGCGCCGCGCCGCGCCCTTCGAGGCGCCGCGCGTCGGCAATGGCACGGCCGTCTACGATATCAGCGCCGCCACGGTCTACATGCCGAATGGCGAGCGGCTGGAGGCGCATTCGGGCCTCGGCGCGATGCGCGACAATCCGCGCTTCGTCCATCAGAAGATGCGCGGTCCGACGCCGCCCCATACCTACAATCTGACGATGCGCGAGAGCCGATTCCACGGCGTCGAGGCGATCCGCCTCCATCCGATCGGCGGCGAGCGGCAGATCTACAACCGCGTCGGCCTGCTCGCCCATACCTATATGCTGGGCAAGCGCGGCGACTCGAACGGCTGCGTATCGTTCAAGGATTACAACCGCTTCCTCGCCGCCTTTAAGCGCGGCGACGTGCGCCGCCTCGTGGTGGTCGAGCGCATGTCCAACAACCCGATCTCGCGCCTCGCCTCGCTGTTCGGCGCGCGGTAAGCGCGCGGCCGCCGGCTCAGGCGAGGAGACGGTCGAGGATGCGGCGCTCGATCCGCCCCGCTTCGGCGTCGCCATGCCGGCGCGGCCGGGGCAGATCGATCGCCTCCTCATAGGCGATCCTGCCGTCTTCCATCAGCACGACGCGATCGGCGAGCGCCACGGCCTCGGCGACATCGTGCGTGACGAGAAGCACGGTGAAGCGCTCCGCCTGCCAGACGGTTTCGAGCAGGCGCTGCATCTCGATGCGGGTCAGAGCGTCCAGCGCGCCGAGCGGCTCGTCCAGCGCCAGCAGCCGGGGACGGCTGACGATGGCCCGCGCCAGGGCGACGCGCTGGCGCTGGCCGCCGGACAGGACCGCCGGCCGCTCGGCCCCGCGACCTTCAAGCCCGACGCGGGCGAGCGTCGCCTCGGCGAGGTCCCGGCGCTCGGCGGGCTTGAGGTGGCGCGGCGCGCCGAGCGCCACGTTGTCGACGACGCGCTCCCAGGGCAGGAGGCGCGGCTCCTGGAAGACGAAGCGGGCATCGGCCTCGCCGCCGGCGCCAGGCGCCTTGCCGTCGATGGCGATCGTCCCCTCCTCCGGCCTCTCCAGACCGAGAGCCAAGCGCAGAAGCGTCGACTTGCCGCAGCCCGAGCGGCCGACGATCGCGACGAACTCGCCCGGCGCGGCCTTCAGATCGATGCCGGCGAGGACGGTCTTGTCGCCGAAGCGCTTGCCGACGCCCTCGATCGACAGCGCCGCACCGCCCGCCGGGGCGCCGGACGGGCGCCGGCCGGCAACGCGCCGGTCGGACACGGCCTGGCGCTCGGCCTCGGGCCGCACGCCCGGGCCGAAGGGCAGCGCCTCGCGGCGGAAGACGGAAGGAAAGAAGGCGGCGTCCATGAAGGATCTCCGTCCAGGATCAGCGGGCATGGGCGGGGTGCCAGGCAAGCACCCGCCGTTCGAGAAGGCGCACCACGACATCGGCGAGCTTGCCGAGCAGCGCGTAGATCAGAATGGCGAGCACCACGACGTCGAGCTGCATGAACTCGCGCCCCTGCATGGCCATGTAGCCGAGCCCGGCCGAGGCCGAGATGGTCTCGGCGACGATCAGCGTCAGCCACATGATGCCGAGCGCGTAGCGCAGGCCGACCAGGATCGAGGGCATGGCGCCTGGCAGGACGACGCGCGTGAACAGTTCCGGGCGGGTGAAGCCGTAGACCCGCGCCATCTCGCGCAGCTGCGGATCGACCGAGCGGATGCCGTGGAACGTGTTGACATAGACGGGGAAGAACACGCCGAGCGCGACGAGGAAGAGCTTGGCCTCCTCGCCGATGCCGAACCAGACGATGACGAGCGGAATCAGCGCCAGATGCGGCACGTTGCGCACCATCTGGAGGCTGGTGTCGAGGACGGTCTCGGACAGGCGCGACAGGCCGTTGGCGAGGCCGAGGGCGAAGCCGATCGAGGCGCCGATCAGAAGGCCGCCCAGCGCCCGCCAGAGGCTGACCGACAGATGGGCGGCGAGTTCGCCATTGCCGCCGAGCTTCACCGCCGCCGCGAGGACGCCGAGCGGCGACGGCAGCACGTTCTTCGGCAGCCAGCCGAAACTGGCCGAAAGCTGCCAGGCGACGAGAAGCGCCGCCGGCAGGAGATAGGGCAGAAGGCGCTCGGCATGGGCGCCGCTGCGGGTCGCGACGAGCCGGCTCATAGGGCGCGCGCCGCGCCGATGCCGGATTCGGAGGCGAAGCCGGCCCGGTCGCCGTCGAGCGAGCGCTCGACGCGGCCCCAATTGCCGGCGATGCGCCCGAGCTGCGGGAAGAGCAGCTCGGCGACGCGATGCGCCTCCTCCAGATGCGGATAGCCAGAGGCGATCACGGTATCGATGCCGAGCGCCTGATACTCGCGAATGCGCGCCGCCACCGTTTCGGGATCGCCGACCAGGGCCGTGCCGGCGCCCTTGCGCACGAGGCCGATGCCGGCCCAGAGATTGGGCGCGACTTCCAGGCGGTCGCGACGCCCGCCATGCAGCGCCGACATGCGCTTCTGGCCGACGCTGTCGCTTTCCTCCTCGAGGCGCTTCTGCGCGGCGGCGATCGCCTCGTCGGTGACATGCGAGATCAGGCGCTCGGCCTCGGCCCAGGCCTCGGCCTCCGTTTCGCGGACGATGAGGTGCAGGCGGATGCCGAAGCGCAGCGCGCGGCCCTTGGCCTTGGCGCTCGCGCGCACCCGCTCGATCTTCTCCCTCACCTGCTCAGGCGGCTCGCCCCAGGTGAGATACATCTCCACCTGATCGGTGGCGAGCTCGACGGCGGCGTCCGAGGAGCCGCCGAAATAGAGCGGCGGATGGGGGCGCTGCACTGGCGGGAAGACGTTGCGGCCGCCCTTCGCCCAGAGATGGTCGCCCTGGAACTCGACCGTCTCGCCGGCCATCAGGCCGCGCCAGATGGTCAGGAACTCGGCGGCATGGGCATAGCGCTCGTCATGCGCCAGACCGACGCCGTCGACGGCGAGCTCCTTCGCCTCGCCGCCGACGACGACGTTGAGGAGAAGGCGCCCGTTGGTCAGACGGTCGAGCGCGGCGGCCTGCCGCGCGTAATGCGCCGGCGTCGCGACGCCCGGCCGGATCGCCACCAGATATCTCAGCCGCTGCGTGAAGGGCGCGACGGAAGCGGCGGTGATCCAGGAATCCTCGCAGAACTGGCCGGTCGGCAGGAGGACGCCATCATAGCCGAGCCGGTCGGCGGCGACGGCGATCTCGCGCATATAGGCATTGTCCGGCTCGCGATTGCCGATCGCCGAGCCGAGATAGCGACCATCGCCCGAGGTCGGCAGAAACCAGAAGAAATCCAGCGGGCGATCCTTCACGAAGACATGGGTGTTCATCGGAAAAGCCTTTCGGATAAGGGGATCAGCTCTGCGGCGCGGTCCAGACCCGCGCGGCGATCTCCACCCGCTCCGGGATGAGGCCGAGCGTGGCGAAGCGATCGGCGACCGCCTGCTGGGTGGCGACGATCTCCGGCGTCACCGGCGTCACGGTGAACTCGCCCCGCTCGGCGGTGAGCTTCTGGATCTCGACCGGTACGCCGGTCGCGGCGGCCAGCGCCTCGGCGACGCCGTCCTTGTGCGTGTTCGCCCAGTCGCCGGCCTGGCCCAGCGCGGCGATCGCCGCCTTCAGGACATCGGCATGGTCCTTCGCGAAGCGGCCATTGGCGAGAAAGAAGGAATTCGTCGCGCCGAGAAGCTCGTCGCCCTTGGCGAGGACGCGGGCGCCCTGGTTCAGTTCGGCGCCGGCATAGAACGGGTCCCAGATACTCCAGGCGTCGATCGCGCCGGTGGCGAAGGCGGCGCCGGCATCGGCGGGGCTGAGCGTCACCGGCTGGATGTCGGCATAGGACAGGCCCGCCTTTTCGAGCGCCACCACCGCGACATTGTGGGCGCTCGACCCCTTGGTGAAGGCGAGCTTCTTGCCCTTGAGGTCGGCGAGGGTGCTGATCGGGCTGTCCTTCGGCACGAGGATTGCGGAGTTCCGGCCCTTGGAGGGCAACGCCGCCGCATAGACGATGTCGGCCGAGGCGGCCTGCGCGAAGATCGGCGGCGTGTCGCCCGTCGTGCCGAAATCGACCGAGCCGACATTCATCGCCTCGAGGAGCGGCGGGCCGGACTGGAACTCGATCCAGTTCACCTCGATGCCCTGCGGCGCCAGCGCCGTCTCGATGAGCTTCTGGTTGCGGGCGACGACGAGGACGCCGTTCTTCTGGAAGCCGATATTGAACCGGGTGAGGCCTTCCGCCCGGGCGATGATCGGCAGGCCGGTGGCAAGGCCCAGCGAGGCGAGGGCGAGGCTGCCGAGGAAATGACGTCGTTTCATGGCGAGAACCCTTCGGCGTCGCGGTTTCGATGATGAGAGCCTAGCCGCCGCTCCGCGCCTGACAGAGCAAAACAATACTATTTCGATAGACGATAAGCGGAAATCACGGCTCCGGGTTCCGCCCTTCGTGAAACGGCGGCGCCGGAGGCGCTCCGTCAGTAGATCGACAGCGAGGTGAGGCCGCCGGGCGCGGCGGCGCCGTCGCGGGTCAGCGTCTCGGCCAGCCGCTGCGCCAGATGGGCGCATTGGACGCGGATATCGGGGATCGCCGTCACTTCCCAGAAACGGGCCCGCGTCACCGGGCCGATGGCGAAGAGGCGCGGCGAGGCGCGGCCGTCGCGATCGACCACGGCGCAGGCGCCGTCGACATCGAGGCCGATGCGCAGCGGATCGGGCCGCGCGGCGCCCTTGTCGATCAGCGTCCTGACGAGACCGGCGCCAGCCTCGGCCGGATCGCGGAGAATGCCCTTGCAGTCGACGACCTTGGCGACGACGAGGCTCTCGGGCGCCGCCGCGCCGCGCCGGCGGAAATGGACGCGGACCCCCGCCCCGTCCGGCTCGATGCCGAGAAAGCGGCCGGCGACGAGATCGAGATGGCTTGTCGCCATCGCGCCGTGCAGGCGCAGCTCGCTTTCCGGCGGCATGCGGTGGCGGTGGATCTCCCAGAAGGTGCGGGCATGGCGCAGGAAGCGGCGCCGCGCCGCCGGCGACAGCGACTGCCAGATCTCGGCGACATGCGGGCGCACCCCGTCCATCACGTCGCGCCAGTCGCCGCCGCGCTCGGCCACCCAGCCCGCCGTGCGGCGGAACCAGCGCAGGAGATAGGAGATGTCGGTGCCGAAGGGCACGTCCGCCGCGTCGATCCGCATCGGCGTGGTGCGCTGATGCGCGAGCGGCAGCTTGCCGTGCCGCGACAAGGCGGTGATGCGGCCGCGATGGCCGGAATTGGCGAGACCCACCACCGCATCGACCATCGACAGGCCGGTGCCGATGACGAAGACGCGGTCGGCCGGCGCAATTCCCGCCTCGCGCGGCACCATCCAGGGACTGACATAGGGGCTGTCGGCGGCGGGCTCGGGCAGGTCGTGGCCGGTGGCGAGCACCGCGACGTCGCCGACATGCACCGTCCGGTCGGCGAGCTCGGCGGCGATGCCGCCCTGCACCTCGCGGATCCCGACGCAGTCGCCGGTCACGACGTCGAGCCGCCCGTCGCCCGCCCCCGCCCGCCAGGACCGCGTCAGGTCGCCGAGATAGTCGGCATAGACGCGGCGGGGCACGAAGCAGAAGGGATCGGAGCAGCGCGTGTCGGCCGAGGCGCCGGAGCGCAGCAGCCAGCGCCAGAAATGGTCGGCATCGTCCGCGAAGGCGCTCATCGAGGCGGCGCGGGTGTTGAGGATGTGGCTCGGCTCGGGCGTGCCATAGGCGACGCCGCGCCCGATGGTCCCGGCCCGCTCGATCAGCGTGACCCTGAGGTCCCGGCCCGGAAGACGGAGCAGATGGGCGGCGAGGATGACGCCGCTGGCCCCTCCGCCGACGATGACGACACGCTTGTCTCGCATATACGGCACTCCTTCAGGGGTCGAGGTTTCGGGTTCGTCGCGTCAGGCGCTCGACGCGATATGGTCCTCCGCGAGCGCGGCCAGCGCCGGCATCTCCTTCAGTTCCGCCAGCGTCTTGCCGTCGAGGACGGCCGAGATGGCGTTGCGCACCTCCAGCATCACGAGGCGCACGCTGCAGCGCTCCTCGTCGGTGCAGTCGTCGCAGCGGCGATAGGCGGTGCGGCTGGCGCAGGAGATCGGCGCCAGCGGTCCGTCGAGAACGCGCAGCACATGGCCGACGCGGATCTCGCCGGCGGGACGGGCGAGGCCGTAGCCGCCGTTGCGCCCCTTGCGCGCATGGACGAAGCCGGCATTGCGCAACTCGCCGAGAATGGCGTCGAGGAACTTCTTCGAGATGTTGTTCGCCTTCGCCATCTCCTCGGACAGCGTCAGCCGTCCGGGCGGCACGGACGCCAGATGCAGCATGGCCTTGAGGCCATATTTCCCCTTCATCGTGAGCATCGCGGCTCCGCCGAGTCCCTAACGTCTATAAGATTTATGGATTGTCCGACGGTCTCGTCAAGCGCCGAACGCGCGGGATCGCCCCAATTTCCCGGCCGTCGAAACCCTTGCCCACGACCGAAGGCCGCGCAAACAAATACTCATCATACCAGTTGATCAGTATCTGAGTGTCGATTACAAACACCTCGCGCATCGCCGAAGGAGGTCGGCGACGGGCGACATCATTCTCGGCATCAGGGAGGAAGCCGTGCTCAAGCATTTCCTGCGGACCCTTGCGCTCGCGACCGTCACGGCGGTCTCGCTGCCCGGCGTCTCGCTCGCGGCGGATCTGATCGCGATCATCACGCCGAGCCACGACAACCCGTTCTTCAAGGCGGAAGCCGAGGGCGCGGCGGCGAAAGCCAAGGAGCTCGGGTTCGAGCCCCTGATCCTCGTCCATGACGACGACGCCAACAAGCAGAACCAGCTCTTCGACACGGCGATCGCGCGCGGCGCCAAGGCCATCGTGCTCGACAATGCCGGGGCCGCCGCCACGACCGCCGCCGTGCAGAAGGCGAAGAACGCCGGCATCCCGAGCTTCCTCATCGACCGCGAGATCAACGAGAGCGGCATCGCCGTCTCGCAGATCGTCTCGAACAACTACCAGGGCGCCCAGCTCGGCGCCGAGGAATTCGTCAAGCTGATGGGCGAGAAAGGCCCCTATGCAGAGCTCGTCGGCCGCGAGGCGGACACCAATGCCGGCATCCGTTCCGGCGGCTATCACGACGTGATCGACCAGTATCCCGACATGAAGATGGTGGCGCAGCAGTCGGCCAACTGGAGCCAGACCGAGGCCTTCGAGAAGATGCAGACGATCCTCCAGGCCAATCCGGAGATCAAGGGCGTCATCTCGGGCAACGACACGATGGCCATGGGCGCCTGGGCGGCGCTGGAGGCGGCGGGCCGTACCGACGTCATCGTCGTCGGCTTCGACGGCTCGAACGACGTGCGCGACTCCATCAAGAAGGGCGGCATCAAGGCCACCGTGCTCCAGCCGGCCTATCGCCAGGCCCAGCTCGCGGTCGAGCAGGCCAAGGCCTATCTCGCCGACGGCAAGACCGGGGCCGAGGAGAAGCAGCTGATGGACTGCATCCTCATCAACAAGGACAATGCCGACAAGCTCGAAACCTTCGCGATGAAGGAGTGACGGCGGCGGCGGCCGCGCGGCCGCCATCCCGTCCCCGCCGGCGGCGCCCCTCGCGGCGCCGCCTTTCCACCCGACGCTCCGGGAGCCGCGGCATGGTCCGTCACGCGCTGATTTCCGTTTCCCTCGCCGCCCTCGCGCTCGGCATGGCCGGCTGCAAGATCATCAAGACCGAGGAGCTGGCGGCCCGCGCCGCGGCCGCCGCCAAGCCGAGCGCCGCCGCCAACGCGACCGGCCTCTGGGCGACCAAGGTCGTGCCCTATGTCGAGGAGAAGGCCGCCCCCTTCCCCGAGGTCGCGGCCGCCGCCAAGGCCGATCTCGCGGGCGCCGGCGCGAAATACGGCTATCGAGAGGCCGGCGAAGGCGCGCCCTGGAACTTCGTCACGCGCCTTGCCGGCACCGTCACCGCCGCCAACACCGAATCGCGCGCCGCCACCGCCGAGGTGGATCTCGACGGCGACGGCAAGCCGGACGTGACGGTGCAGCTCGGCCCGGTCATCAAGGGCACCTCGATCCGCGACGCCCTGCCCTTCGTCTCCTTCACGCAGGTGAAGAACCAGATCGAATTCGCCGATGTCGCCAAGAGCTTCAACACCGCCGCCTACGACACGGCGCTGAAGGACCTGCCGCGCGACCGGCTCGTCGGCCAGAAGATCGTGGCGGCGGGCGTCTTCACCCTGAAGAGCGCGTCCGACAAGCTGCTCTTCACCCCCGTCACCCTTCGCCTCGAAAGCCCGCAATCGTGAGCGCCCCCGCCGAAAGGGACGAGATCGTCCTGTCCGTCCGGGGCGCCACCAAGGTCTATCCCGGCACGCAGGCGCTGAAGGGCGTCGATTTCGACGTGCGCCGGGGCGCCGTCAACGTCCTGGTCGGCGAGAACGGCGCCGGCAAGTCGACGCTGATGAAGATCATCGCCGGCGTCGAGCAGCCGACCGAGGGCGAGATCCTGATGGGCGGCCAGCGCGTCACCCTCGCCGGCACGGCGGACGCGGCGCGCCACGGCATCGGCATCGTGTTCCAGGAGCTCAACCTCTTTCCGAACATGACGATCGCCGAGAACATCTTCATCGGCCGCGAGAAGACGCGCGGCGGCGTCGACATCGACGGCGCGGCGCAGAACGCGGCGGCGAAGCGCCTGCTCGAACGGCTGGAACATGCCAACGATCCGGCGACCCCGGTCGGGGACCTGCGCATCGGCGAGCAGCAGATCGTCGAGATCGCCAAGGTCCTCAGCCAGGACGCGCGGATCATCATCATGGACGAGCCGACCTCCGCGCTCTCGGCCGCCGAGGTCGAGATCCTGTTCCGCGTCATCGGCGAACTGAAGGCGCAGGGCGTCGCCATCGTCTATATCTCGCACCGCCTGGAAGAGCTGGTGCGGATCGGCGACCACATCACCGTCCTGCGCGACGGGCGGATCACCGGCTCGCGGCCGATGCGCGAGGTCGACGTGCCCTGGATCGTCCGGGCGATGATCGGCTCGGCCTCCAAGGACTTCGCCAAGACCATCCATCACGATTTCGGCGCGGAGATCCTCGCCGTCGAGGACATGACCCTGCCGCGCAAGGGCGGAGGCTTCGCCGTCGACCACGTGTCGCTGTCGCTGCGGGCCGGCGAGATCGTCGGCATCTACGGGCTGATGGGCGCCGGGCGCTCGGAACTCTTCGACTGCATCATGGGCCGCCTCTCCGGCGCGAAGGGCCGCGTGACGCTCGCCGGCCAGGAACTCGCCGAGCGCTCGATCCATGGCCGCATCAAGCGCGGCATCGCGCTGATCCCCGAGGACCGCAAGGCGGAAGGTCTCGTCCAGATCCTCTCGGTCTGCGAGAACATGTCGATGTCGAGCCTTTCGGCCTTCACGACGGGCTTCCATCTCGACGTGAAGCGCGAGAAGCGCGGCGTCGCCGAATTCGTCCGCAAGCTCGCGGTCAAGGTGGCCTCGCTCGACGCGCCCGTCTCCTCGCTCTCCGGCGGCAACCAGCAGAAGATCGTCATCGGCAAGGCGCTGATGACGGGGCCGAAGGTGCTGTTGATGGACGAGCCGAGCCGGGGCATCGACATCGGCGCCAAGGCGGAAGTGTTCCGCGTGATGCGCGAGCTCGCCAGCCAGGGCCTCGGCATCCTCTTCGTCACTTCGGACCTCGAGGAGGTGATGGAGCTCTCCGACCGCATCGTCGTAATGTCGAACGGCCGGATCACCGGCGAGATGGACCGACGCGAGGCGAGCGAGGAGAAGGTCGTCGCCCTGTCCTTCCTCGGCCATGCCCCTTCCTCGAAGACGAGCGACACCCGCCGGGAGCTGCATTGATGAGCGTCGACGCGATGACCGCGCCCAAGCCGGCGGGCGATCTCTCCCTCGCCCTTCTCGTCCTGAAGGCGCGCACCTTCATCGCGCTGATCGCGGTGGTCGCCTTCTTCTCCTTCGCCGCGCCGAACTTCCTGTCGACGGCCAATCTCGTCATCATGTCGGAGCACGTGGCGCTGAACGCCTTTCTGGCGATTGGCATGACCTTCGTCATCATCACCGGCGGCATCGATCTCTCCGTCGGCTCGATCGTCGGCCTGTGCGGCATGGTCGCCGGCTATCTCGTGCTCAACGGCGTCACGCTCGAATTCACCGGCTACACGATCTTCTTGAACACCTTCGAGATCGTCGGCCTGACGCTCCTCGTCGGCGTCCTGATCGGCGTCGTGAACGGGCTGCTCATCACCCGGCTCAACGTCGCGCCCTTCATCGCGACGCTCGGCACGCTCTACGTGGCGCGCGGCATGGCGCTGCTCTCCTCCAACGGCGCGACCTTCCCGAATCTCTCCGGCAATGCCGAATGGGGCACGACGAGCTTCCCCTTCATCGGCGCCGGCTCGCTCGCCGGCATCCCGGTCTCGATCCTCGTCCTTGTCGTCGTCGGGCTCGGCGCCGCCTATCTCGCCGCCCGCACGCCGCTCGGCCGGCATATCTACGCCGTCGGCGGCAACGAGCGCGCGGCGGCGCTGTCGGGCATCAAGGTCGCCAGGGTCAAGATGTTCGTCTACATGTTCTCCGGCTTCTGCGCGGCGATCGTCGGCATCATCATCGCCTCGCAGCTCGTCGCCTCGCATCCGGCGACCGGCGAGACCTTCGAACTGAACGCCATCGCGGCGGCGGTGCTCGGCGGCACCTCCATGTCCGGCGGGCGCGGCCGGATCGGAGGCACGGTGGTCGGCGCCTTCGTCATCGGCATCCTGTCGGACGGCCTCGTGATGATGGGCGTCTCCTCCTTCTGGCAGACCGTCATCAAGGGTCTCGTCATCATCGCGGCCGTGGTGGTCGACCAGTTCCAGCAGCGCCTCCAGCAGAAGCTCGCGCTGCAGCGCCAGGCGGCGCTCGGCCGCTGAGCGGCCGGCAGATCAAGATCAGACAAGGAAAGGGATTGTCATGACGGCAGTCGCACTCTTCGGCGCCGGCGGCAAGATGGGCTACCGCCTCGCCAGCAACCTGAAGGCCTCGCGCTTCGAGGTGCGCCATGTGGAGCTGAGCCCCGCCGGCCGCGAGCGCCTGAAGACCGGCCTCGGCTTCGACTGCGTCGAGCCGGAGGCGGCGCTGGACGGCGCCGAGGTCGTGATCCTCGCGGTGCCCGACACGCTGATCGGCAAGGTCTCGTCCGGCATCGAGAAGAGCTTGAAGCCCGGGACCATCGTCGTCATCCTCGACGCCGCCGCCCCCTTCGCCGGCCATCTGCCGGAGCGGCCGGATCTCACCTATTTCGTCACCCATCCCTGCCATCCGCCGATCTTCAACGATGAGACGGAGATGGCGGCCAAGCGCGACTTCTTCGGCGGCATCGCGGCCAAGCAGCATATCGTCTCCGCCCTGATGCAGGGGCCGGACGAGCATTATGCGCTGGGCGAGGAGGTGGCGAAGGTGATCTGGGCGCCGGTGATGCGCTCGCACCGCGTCACCGTCGAGCAGATGGCGCTTCTCGAACCTGGCCTGTCGGAAACCGTCTGCGCCAGCCTGCTCGTCGCCATGCGCGAGGCGATGGACGAGGTGGTGCGGCGCGGCGTGCCGAAGGAGGCCGCCCGCGACTTCCTGCTCGGCCATATGAACGTGTTGGGCTCGGTGATCTTCGAGGAGACGCAGGGCGTGTTCTCCGACGCCTGCAACAAGGCGATCGAATTCGGCAAGCCGATGCTGATGCGCGACGACTGGAAGCGCGTCTTCGAGCCGGAAGAGCTCGCGGCCTCCATCCGCCGCATCACCTGAGGCCGTCGTCATGAGCGACTTGCGCGGGGCGCTGATCGGCTGCGGCTTCTTCGCCGTCAACCAGATGCATGGCTGGGCCGGGATCGAGGGCGTCGCCATCGCGGCGATCTGCGACCGCGATCCGGCGCGGCTCGCCGCCATGGGCGACAGCTTCGGCATCGAGCGCCGCTATGGCGACGCCGAGACGATGCTGCGCGAGGTCCGGCCGGATTTCGTCGACATCGCGACGACCGCGCCGAGCCATCGCGCCCTGGTGGAGCTCGCCGCCTCGCTGCGGATTCCGGTGATCTGCCAGAAGCCCTTCGCGCCGACGCTCGACGACGCGCGGGCGATGGTCGAGGCCTGCGACGCAGCGGGCGTGCCGCTGATGGTGCACGAGAACTTCCGCTGGCAGTCGCCGATCCAGGCGGTCGGCCGGGCGCTGCGCTCGGGCGCGATCGGCCGGCCGTTCTTCGGCCGCGTCTCCTTCCGCTCGGCCTATGACGTCTATGCCGGCCAGCCCTATCTAGCGGAGGGCGAGCGCTTCATCATCGAGGATCTCGGCATCCACGCGCTCGACATCGCGCGCTTCCTCCTCGGCGACGCCTCGGCGATGACGGCCCGCATCCAGCGGGTCAATCCGAGGATCAGGGGCGAGGATGTCGCGACCATGCTCCTCGCCCACAAGGACGGCGCGACGAGCGTCGTCGACTGTTCCTATGCGACGCGGCTGGAAGAGGAGCTCTTTCCGCAGACGCTGATCGAGATCGACGGCACGGAGGGCAGCCTGCGGCTCGGGGCGAACTATCGCCTCGCCGTCACGAGCGGCGGGGACACGCGGCACGAGGACGTCTCGCCGCCGCTCCTTCCCTGGGCGTCGCGCCCCTGGCACAACATCCAGGAAAGCGTCGCCGCGATCCAGCGCCACTGGGTCGAAGCCCTGCGCGCCGGCCGCGAGCCCGAAACCTCGGGCCGCGACAACCTGAAGACGCTCGCCCTCGTCGAGGCCGCCTATGCCAGCGCCGCGAAAGGCGGGCTGACGCTCGACCCGGACGCGCAGTGATGCGTCCGGCCGCTTCGTCCGCGACCGGCCCGGTCTCGTCTTTCGCGGGAGCCGAGCCGGGCGATCGCGGCGATGGATTTCGCTCGTCGCGGCGGCGGAACGACACGAGCGGCGGCCCGTCACACGCCGGAAGGCCCCTGCCCTTCGAGGAAATCCACCGACATGAGTGACGATCGCCTCGCCCTCTACGGCACGGACGAGCCGCCCGCGCCGCATCGGCGCCTGCGGGCCGGGCGGTTGGAGGCCGATCTCGTCGCCGGCAATCTCCGCGCCATCCGCTTCGCCGGCCACGAGGTGCTGCGCGCCATCGCCTATGTCGTGCGCGACCGCGACTGGGGCACCTACGATCTCGGCATCGACGCGCCGACCGTCGCCGAGGATGCGGCCGGCTTCACCGTCGCCTGGCGCGCCGCCTGCACCGCGCCGGACGGCGCCTGGCTCGCCATCGAGGCGACGATCCGGGGCGAGGCCTCGGGCCGGCTGGTCTTCGAGGCGAGCGCCCGCCCGGAGGGCGATTTCGAGACCAATCGCTGCGGCTTCTGCATCCTGCACCCGATCGAGGGCGTCGCCGGCCGGCTCGCCCGCGTCGTCCATACGGACGGCAGCGTCGAGACGGCGCGCTTTCCCGATCTGATCGAGCCCTGGCAGCCGTTCAAGGACATCGCGGCGATCCGCCACGAGCCGGCGCCGGGCCTTGCCGCCCTCTGCCGGATGGAGGGCGACGTCTTCGAGATGGAGGACCAGCGCGCCTGGTCCGACGCGTCCTACAAGACCTATGTCCGCCCGTTGGCCCTGCCCTGGCCCTATCGCCTGCCCGTCGGCGCGACCATGCGCCAGCGCATCGTCCTGGAGATCGAGGGCGGGCGCGACGTGCCGGCCGTCGCCGCCGATGGCGCCGGTCCGGTGAGGCTCGGCCTCGGACCCACGACCGGCGAGCGCTTTCCCGCTTTCGGCCTGCTCGTCGCCCCGGACGAGGCCGGGGACATCCTCGCCGCTCCGGACGCCCTCCGCGATCTCGCGCCCCGGCATCTCCTGTTCCATTTCGATCCGACCGCCGGCCATGGCGCGGCGGAACTGGCACGGCTCGCGGCGGTCCGCGCGCTGGCGCCCGGCGCCGAGGCGATGCTGGAATGCGTCCTGCCCGGCATCGGCGATCCCGGCGCGGAACTTCGCGAGAGCGCCGCGCTCGTCGCCGCGAGCGGCCTCGATCCGAGCGCCGTCACGGTCGGCCCTTCGGTCGATCGCCAGTCGACGCCGCCCGGCAGCGCCTGGCCGCCCTGCCCGCCGCTCGACGCCGTCTATGCGGCGGCCCGGCAGGCCTTTCCCGGCCTGCGGCTCGGCGGCGGCATGTTCAGCTATTTCACCGAGCTGAACCGCAAGCGCCCGCCGGTCGGCCTCCTCGACTACGTGACTCATGCGACCTGCCCGATCGTCCATGCCGCCGACGATCTCAGCGTGATGCAGAGCCTGGAGGCGATCCCCTTCATCACCCGCTCGACGCGGGCGATCATCGGGCGGGACAAGCCCTATCATCTCGGCCCCGTGACGATCGGCATGCGCCAGAATCCCTATGGCTCGCGCACCATGCCCAACCCGGAGAACCGCCGCATCGCCATGGCGGCCGAGGACCCGCGCGGGCGCGGGCTCTTCGCCGCCGCCTGGCTGGTCGGCTATGCGGCGCGGCTGGCGGGGGCCGGGATCGAGGCCTGGACCGGCGCGACGCTCGCCGGCCCGCGCGGCCTTATCGCGCGGCAGGGCGACGACACGCGGCGCCATCCGCTGTTCCATGTGGCGGAGGGCATGGCGGCGCTGTCCGGCCTGCCCCGCCTCGCGCTCCGGTCCGCCGCCGCCTCGCGGGTCGACGGCGTCGCGGCCGAGACCGGCGACGGACGGGTGTGCCTCTGGCTCGCCAATCTGACGCCCGAGCCGCAGCGGGTCCTTCTGCCGGACCTCGGCTCGGCCGAGACGGCGCGGCTCGAGGCCGGCGCCGCCGGCTGGCAGCGCGGCGCGGCGGCAGGACCGGACCTCACGCTCGGCCCCTATGCGGTCGTCCGAGTGGAAGGGGCGCTCACCGCCTCGACGCCCTGATGCACATAGAGCGCCGCCGACCGCTCCAGATGCTCGACCATCGCCCGTTCGGCCGCCTCGGCGTCGCGCGCGGCGATGGCCTCCAGGATGCGCTCGTGCTCGGCAAGGGTGAAGCGCTCCTTGCCGGTCCAGATCAGCATCTCGGTGTGATATTCCTTCAGCCAGCCGAGCATCGCCTCGGCCATCGCCTCGAAGATCGGATTGCCGGGAATCGCGGCGATGCGGACGTGGAAGCGCATATCCGCCGCGATGAAGGCATCCGCCTCGCCGAGCGCCCGGCGCTGCGCCTCGATCAATTCGCCGAGCGCCGCGACATCGGCCGGCGTCGCCGTCTCGGCGGCGCGGCGCGCGATGCCGCGCTCGAAGAAGATGCGCGCCTCCTTCAGATGGCCGAGCGCGCCCGGCGAGGTCGAGAGCATGATCTGCGCCGCGTCGTCGAGCTGGCCGAAGAGCGAGCGCGGCGTCGGCTCCGTCACCCGCGCCCGCTCGCCATGCTGGATGGCGAGCAGCCCGCTCTTCTCCAGCGCCTGCATCGCCTCGCGGATCGCCGGCCGGCCGACGCCGAAGCGCTCCATCAGTTCGCGCTCGGAGGGCATCTGGTCGCCCGGCCGAACCTGGCCGGAGGTGATCATCGCCCGGAGGCGCTCGTAGACTTCCGTCGACAGCTTGCGGCGGACGATCTGCTCGGTCGGCATCGGCATGGCTCTCTCCGGCTGGGCGCCGACTGGAACAATCATTATACCTCTTCGCGAGCGCATGCCATGCCCCGGCCTGTCTCGCCTCTTCTCCGTTCGGGAGCATCGTGATGCAGGACGCGATCATCGTCACCTATCGCATCGAAACGCCCGGCGATCCGGAGCGCGTCGCCGCCAAGATCGCCAGCGACCAGTCCACCGGCACCTTCGTCGCCCTGCCCGGCGAGACGGAAGAGGTGAAGGCGCGCGTCGCGGCGCGGGTGATCGCGCTCCGGCCGCTGGAGCCGGTCGCGGAGCCCGGCTTCGGCCGCGACCATCCGGCCTTCGCCACGGGCAGCCGCTTCAACCGGGCGGAAGCCGACATCGCCTTTCCGGTGGAGGCGGTCGGCACCGATCTCGCGGCGCTGATGACGATCGCGATCGGCGGTGTCTGGTCGATCCGGGAGCTTTCCGGCATCCGCGTTCTCGGCATCCGCCTGCCGGCGAGCTTCGCCGGCGCCTATCCCGGCCCGCAATTCGGCATCGCCGGCTCGCGGCGCCTCACCGGCGTCGAGGGCCGGCCGCTCGTCGGCACCATCGTCAAGCCGGCGCTCGGCCTGCGCCCGCACGAGACGGCGGCGATGGTGAAGGAGCTGGTGGAGGCCGGCGTCGACTTCATCAAGGACGACGAGAAGCTGATGAGCCCGGCCTATTCCAGCCTGGAGGACCGGGTGAAGGCGATCATGCCGGTGATCCTCGACCACGAGCAGAAGACGGGCAAGAAGGTGATGTATGCCTTCGGCATCTCGGCCGCCGATCCCGACACGATGATGCGCAACCATGACATCGTGGCCGAGGCCGGCGGCAACGCGGCGGTGATCAACATCGCCTCGGTCGGGCTCGGCGGCCTCACCTTCCTGCGCAAGCGCTCGAAGCTCGTGCTGCATGCCCATCGCAACGGCTGGGACATCCTCACGCGCCATGCCGCGCTCGGCTTCGACTTCGCCGCCTGGGAGCCGTTCTGGCGCCTGTCCGGCATCGACCAGTTCCAGATCAACGGCATCCGCGTGAAATACTGGGAGCCGGACGAGAGCTTCGTGCGCTCCTTCAAGGCCTTGCAGCAGCCGATCTTCTCGCCCGACGACCGGCCGCTGCCGGTGGTCGGCTCCGGGCAATGGGGCGGTCAGGCGCCCGACACCTATGCGGCGACCGGCGGCTCCACCGATCTCCTCTATCTTTGCGGCGGGGGCGTCGTCAGCCATCCGGGCGGCCCGGCGGCCGGCGTGCGCGCCGTGCGCCAGGCCTGGGAGGCGGCGGTGGCCGGCATCGATCTCGGCATCTATGCCACGGACCATCCGGACCTCGCCCGCGCGATCGAGAAATTCGCCGATGGCAAGCATGCGTGAGACCGCCATGTCCGAACGACCCTTCCTCGCCTATTACGGCGACGACTTCACCGGCTCGACCGACGTCCTCGAAGCCCTGGCCCTGCGCGGGCTGGACAGCGTGCTCTTCACGGGCGTGCCGACGCAGGAGGAGCGCGCCCGCTTTCCGGCCGCCCGCGCGATCGGCATCGCCGGCACGAGCCGCAGCGAGACGCCGGCCTGGATGGATGAGCATCTGGCGCCGATCTTCGGCTGGCTCGCCGCGACCGGCGCCGAATTCTGCCATTACAAGGTCTGCTCGACCTTCGATTCCGCCCCCGGCATCGGCTCGATCGGCCGGGCGCTGGAGATCGGCCGCCGCGTCTTCGGCGACAAGGCGGTGCCGCTCGTCGTCGGCGCGCCGCAGCTGCGCCGCTACACCGCCTTCGGCCAGCTCTTCGCCGCCTTCCGGGATGCCACCTATCGCATCGACCGCCATCCGGTAATGAGCCGCCATCCGGTGACGCCGATGCGCGAGGCGGATCTCCGCCTGCATCTCGCCGAGCAGACCACGCTGGCGATCGCGCTTCTCGACCTCGCCGCGACGCTGGCGCCGGATGCCGAGGGACGGCTGGACGCGCTTCTCGTCGAGACGCCGGGCGGGCTTCTCATCGACGTCGCCGAGGCCGCGAGCCAAGCGGCGGCGGGCCGGCATCTCCGCCGTCTCGCCGCGGCGGGGCACCGCTTCGTCATCGGCTCGTCGGGCGTCGAATATGCGCTCATTCCTCCACTGGACGAGCCGAGGAGCTTTTCGCCGCTGGCGCCGGTCGCGCGTCTCGCCATCGTCTCGGGCAGCTGCTCGCCGACGACCGAGCGCCAGATCCGCCACGCCGAGCGCGAGGGCTTCGTCCTCGTGCCTGTCGACGCGCGGGCGCTGGCCGGCGGCGAGACGGCGGCCAGCGAGGCGGCCCTCGCGGCGGCGCGCCGGGCGCTCGCCGAAGGGTTGAGCCCGCTCGTCCATACCGCGCTCGGGCCGGAGAGCGATCTCGGCGCCGAGATCGACCGCGTCGCCGGCGCCCGGCACCGGATCGGCACGACGCTCGGGCGGATCGAGGCGGAACTCGTGCGGGAGGCGGGCCTCTCCCGCGCCGTCATCGCCGGCGGCGACACGTCGAGCCACGCGCTCCAGGCGCTCGGCGTCTTCGCGCTGACGGTGCGCCTGCCCTTCCCGCAGACGCCCGGCTCGCCCGTCACCCTCGCCCATAGCCTCGACCCCGCCTTCGACGGGCTGGAACTCGCCATGAAGGGCGGCCAGGTCGGCGGCGACGACTATTTCGTCCGCCTGCGCGACGGCGGGTGAAGGCTCCGGTGCCGGGAGATGCGAGACGAAACGAGACCGTAACGCTGCGTGATCTCGGACGGTGATGCCCGTCATCGCGGCGGGGGCAGGAAGTGCGAGACCGCCAAGCCGCGATCTCGCCTCAAGCGGGATTCAGGCCTGTCGCGAATGGCGGCGCGTCGAAAATCGCCCGGCCGCCCCTCGCGTCAGTCCCGGCCGGCGAAATGGTCGGCGATGGTGCGCAGGATGAGGGCGGCGGAGGCGGCGCCGGGGTCGATATGGCCGATGGCGCGCTCGCCGAGCCGCGAGGCGCGGCCGCGCGCGGCGAGCATGTCCTTCGTCGCCTCGGCCCCTTCCTCGGCGGCCGTGGCGGCGGCGGCGAGCGAGGCGGCGAGCCCCTGCCCCCCGGCGCGCGCCGCCCGTCCGGCTTCCGCCGCCGGCAGCCAGGCGTCCAGCATCGTCTTCTCGCCGCGCTCCCCCTTGCCGCGATGCCGGATGCCCTCGGCCATGGCGGCGACGATCTCGGTCATCGCCTCGGCATCCAACGTCTCGCGGCCCTTGGCGACCGCCGCCGCGCGCAGGAAGGCCGTCGCGTAGAGCGGCCCGGAGGAGGCGCCGACGGCGTTGAGGAAGGATTTCGCCGCCGTCGAGAAGACGGTCATCGGGTCGGCGGCGGCGCCCTCGGCGCTGAGCGCCTTCACCACCGCCTTGAGGCCGATATCCATCGTCACGCCGTGATCGGCATCGCCGATCACCCCGTCGAGCTCGCTGAGACGGTCCTTCTCGCGATCGATCGCGGCGGCCACCGCCTCGAACATGCCGGTCAGGTCCCGCGCGGAAACCTCGCCCATCCTCTCCTCCCCTTTCTTCTGGTCCGAAATCTCAGCCGGCGCGGAACATCGCGCAGTCGCAAGGGCGGTCGAGGAGTTCGGTCAGTTCCTCGTCCAGCGCCGTCACCGTCACCGACATGCCCGCCATTTCCAGCGAGGTGCAGTAGCCGCCGACCCAGGTCGCGTGCACCGCGATGCCCTTGCGCTCCAGCCGCTGATGGACGCGGCGGTTGACGACATAGAGCTCCATCGGCGGCGTCGAGCCGAGCGAGTTAACGAGCACGGCGACGCTCTTCGTCTCCTTCGGGAGTTCGGCGAAGATGCGCTCCATGATCTCGTCCACCACGGCATCGGCCGGCTTCAGCGGCTCGCGCTTGATGCCCGGCTCGCCATGGATGCCCATGCCGACCTCCATCTCGTCCTCGCCGATCTCGAAATTCGGCCGGCGGGTCTGCGGCAGCGAACAGGGCGACAAGGCGACGCCGACCGTGAAGGTCGCGGCATTGGCCTTTCTGGCGACGCGCTCCACCTCGTCGAGCGACAGCATCTTGTCGGCGGCGGCGCCCGCCATCTTGAAGACGAAGAAATTGCCGGCGACGCCGCGCCGCTTCTCCTTCTCGGCCAGCGGCGCGGAGGCGATGTCGTCGGTCGTCGTGACGATCCGCACCTCGTGATCCTCGAGCGCCGCGAGCTCGGCCGCCATCTCGAAATTCATCACGTCGCCGGCATAGTTGCCGAAGAGATAGAGGACGCCCGCGCCGCCATCGACGGCCTTGGTGCATTCGACGATCGGGTCCGGCGGCGGCGAGGCGAAGACGTTGCCGACGGCGCAGGCATCGGCGAGCCCCTTGCCGACGAAGCCGAGAAAGGTCGGCTCGTGGCCCGAGCCGCCGCCGACGACGATGCCGACCTTGCCCTCGCGCGGCCCGTCCACCGCGACGACGGCGCGCGGATGGCCGGGCGCCACGCGGATATGGTTCGGATGCGCCTTGACGATGCCCTCCAGCATCTCCTCGATGATGTTCGCCGGATCGTTGATCAGCTTCTTGGTCTTCACGGCCGTCCCTCCCTGGCTGTTGGCCTTCTTCACGGCGCGCAGCCCGCCCGGCGCCTCGGGCACGCCCTCGGCCTGCAGGATGCCCGCCCCCGTCACCGCGTCGGTGACGAGAACCGTGGCGTAGCGCCCGCGCAGCGTCGACAGGATGGCCTGCACCTTGTCCGAGCCGCCGGCCACCGCGATGCGCGAGCGGATGCGCGACAGTTCCTCCAGCGTCAGGCCGATCGTGCGCCCTTCCAGGGGGCCCGCGATCGGCCGGCCGCGATCGTCGATCAGCCGCCCGGCGAGCACCGCCGTCGCATGGGTGGCATGCGCCGCCTCGAGATCCTGCGGGGTGATGAGATGCGATTCGAAGGCGAGGCTCCCCTCGCGGGTCGAGCCGATGCCGAAGAGCAGCCGGTCGGCGCCGCGCGCGAGGCGCATCTGGTCGGCCAGCATCGCCTCCGCCATCAGGACGTCGCGCACCGCCGGGCTCGACACCATCAAGGGCGCGGTGATGTTGATCGAGCGCGCGCCGAGCGCCTGGGCGAGGCGCGAGATGCAGAGCTCGGGCGAGAAGTCGAAGGTGGCCGTCAGCCCGCCCGTCACCTGCACCACCTCGACATCGGGCACGCGCAAGGGCGGCATGGTGCGGGCGACCGCCATCACGGTGCGCCCCCAGGAGACGCCGACCCGGTCGCCCGGCCGGATGAGCTGTTGCAGCACCTTGGCCCCGGCGATGCCGAGCCGCTCGGTCAGCGGCCGCTCGCCGTCGCCCGGCGGAATGACGACGCAGCCCTCCAGGCCGAAATGCCGCTTCAGCGCCTGGGCGATCGAGAGCTCCGACAGCCGCGCCGCGTCCATGGTCAGGGTGACGATGCCGCGGCTGCGCGCCTCGGCGAGATAGCCGTTCACGGTGGCGCGGCTGACGCCCATGACCTTGGCGATGTCGCCCTGGGTCATCCCGTCCCAGGCATAGAGCCAGCCGGCCCAGAGCAGCGGATCGTCCTGGAAATGCAGCGCCATCCCGCCGGACGCGGAGCCGGGCGCAGAAGAAGCGGACAGGAGAGGGGTCGAGGTCGCCGAGGACATATTGACATTTGTTGTAGCCGATCTGAATAATGTCGCCAACCAGTATTCGCGCGCCGGAATCAAAGAAGCTTGGGAGAGCTTCTCCGACCGATGCGAGTGCCGGCGCGCCGGGAACCATCTACCGGAAGTAGACTGGGTTCGTCGGACAGATCGGGAGGGAGAAATGACGGATACGTCCAAGACGACCGGCGGGCTTATTGTGCCGCGCCGCACCATATTGCGTGGCGCCGCAGCATTCGGACTTTCGACGGCGCTCGGCGCACCTTTCATCAACCGCCTGCACGCCCAGGAAGCGCATCCGCTGAAGGGCAAGACGATCGAGATGAACATCCTCGGCATCGCCGGCTGGGTGCCCTCGTCGCTCGGCGTGAAGATGTCGCCGCTCTTCGCCGACTTCGTGAAGGAGAAATACGGCTACAACGTCTCCTTCGGCTTCCAGGAGGCGCCCTTCTCCGACCTCTTCCAGAAGGCGGCGACCTCGCTCGTCACCAAGAGCCAGGAATTCAACATCATCATCTCGGACTCGCAGTGGCTCGGCGCGCTGGCCAAACCCGGCTGGATCCTGAAGCTCAACGACACCATCGCGAAGAACAAGAATCTCCAGCTCGACTGGTACTCGCAGACCGTCATCGACACCTACATGACCTATCCGGACGGCACCAAGGAGATCTGGGGCCTGCCGCAGGAGGGCGATGTCGAGGCGCTCTTCGTGCGTAAGGACTGGCTGGAGGACCCGAAGGAGAACGAGGCCTTCCAGGCCCAGCACGGCAAGCCGCTGCCCAAGACCTTCGAGGATTTCGAGAACCTCACCATGGAGGAATTCGAGAAGGTCGCGGCGCATTTCACCCAGCCCGACAAGCAGCGCTGGGGCTTCTCGCAGCAATATAGCCGCGTCTACGACTTCGCGACCTGCGCCTTCAACAACTATCTCTGGAGCCGCGGCGGCGAGATCTGGGACGCCAAGACCGGCCAGATCGAGGGCATCCTCAACACCGAGGAGAACGCCAAGTCGCTCCAGGCCTTCAAGGACTGGCTGAAATACTGCCCGCCGGGCTCGACCAATGTCGGCATCGCCGAAGGCATCGACATCTTCACGCAGGGCAAGGTCTTCTCGCAGATCCAGTGGGCCGCCGTCGGCCCGGCCATGATCACCGACGAGCTGAAGGGCAAGGTGTTGGTCGTACCGCCGCCCAAGCACGGCAGCGGCGCCTCCGCCAAGCGCGTCTATTCGATGGGCGGCCAGCCCTGGGTGGTCAACGCCTTCAACGACGAGACGAAGATGCGCGTCGCCATCGACTTCATGAACTGGTGGTACCAGCCGGACACGGCCCTGGAATTCGCCAAGCGCGGCGGCAACCCTTGCGACAAGACCACGCTGTCGCGCGCCGACTTCAACGACATCAATCCCTGGAACCGCACCTTCAAATACATGCTGGAGGACGGGCGCAGCCGCGACTTCTGGCACGATCCGAAATATTCGGAGATGCTGGCGGTCCAGCAGGAGGGCTATTCGGCCTTCGTCACCGGCCAGTCCTCGGACCCCAAGCAGGTGCTCGACTACATCGCCTGCCAGCAGCAGCAGATCCTGAACGATTCCGGCACGTCCAAGATCGCCCCCTCCGACATGTGCGCGACGACCTCGCTCTGAGCGAGGTGTCGTAGCCAGCACCCCCGCCTCGTCATCCCGGGCTTGACCCGGGATCCATGCCGAGGCGGGGCCATCGCCAGACCGGTCGGAGGATGGAGCTTCTCCTCCCCCGCCCGCACCGCATCGAACGATTTGGAATGGATCCCGGGTCAAGCCCGGGATGACGAGGTCGAGAGCGAAGCGCCCGCACGGGCCTTGCGACGGAGGACTCGCCGGACACGGCGAGGAGACCGGCCCGGTGCCTCGTTCCTCGCACAATGGATTGGATCGCCATGTCCGCAACGGCCAGGCCGGGCCGCCGCCGC
Source organism: Aureimonas endophytica (assembly GCF_014642635.1). Lineage (GTDB taxonomy): Bacteria > Pseudomonadota > Alphaproteobacteria > Rhizobiales > Rhizobiaceae > Plantimonas > Plantimonas endophytica. The sequence goes on along the minus strand of NZ_BMIQ01000002.1, from coordinate 381,722 downwards.
GCCCGCCTCTTCGACGACCGCAGGCTGCTCGTGCCGGCGCTGCTCGCGCCGGTGCTCCTGTTCTTCGTCGTCTTCAACACGATTCCGACGCTCTGGCTGCTCGGCCTGTCCTTCTACAATTTCTCGCTGACCAACGGCCTGCCGCCGGACTATGTCGGCTTCCGCAACTTCGTGCAGATCTTCAATTCCAAGAACGCCATCTGGTTCGACCTGTCGCGCACCTTCACCTTCGTGCTCTGCGGGGTCGGCATCCAGACCGTTCTCGGCGCGGCGCTCGGCTTCCTGTTCTGGGGCTCGAAGGACATGCCGGGCCGGCGCCTCGCGCTGACGCTGCTCTTCGCGCCGATGGTGCTGACGCCCGTCGCCACCGGCACCTTCTTCCGCTTCATCTACGATCCGACCTTCGGCGTCCTCAACGCCATCACCGGCGGCCTCTTCGGCTGGGGGCCGATCGACTTCCTCGGCAATCCGAAGATCGCCTTCTGGTCGGTGCTGGCCGTCGACTGCTGGATGTGGACGCCCTTCATGACGCTGATGACGCTGGCCGCCCTCGGCTCGGTGCCGAAGGCGGAGCTGGAGGCGGCGGAGATCGACCGCATTCCCTTCCACAAGCGCCTGTCGCTGGTGATCTGGCACCACGGCAAGTTCATCCTGATGCTCGGCATCCTCCTGCGCACCATCGACAGCTTCAAGACGCTCGACCTCGTCATCCCGATGACGAAGGGCGGCCCCGGCCAGCAGACCCGCCTCGTCGCGCTCGAACTCAACAAGCAGGCCTTCGAGAGCTTCAACATGGGCTGGTCCTCGGCCTATTCGGTGCTGCTCCTCCTCATCTCCATCGCCATGACGAGCGCCTTCATCTTCGTGCTCAACCTGCGCCGCCGGCGCGGAGGCTGACCCGATGTCGACCGAATCCCTGAAACGCGGCCTCTACTACACGGCGCTCTGGGCGATCTCGCTCCTGTTTTTCGCGCCGATCGCCTGGATCGTGCTCGCCTCCTTCAAGACGCGCGCCGACATCCTGGCGGTGCCGCCGAAGCTTCTCTTCACGCCGACGCTCGAGAACTATGTCGAGCTCTTCAACCGGCAGGGCATCTTCCTCCAGCTCGCTAATTCGATCTTCCTGTCGCTCGGCGCGGTGATCATCGCGGTGCTCGTGTCCTTCCTGGCCGCCTTCTGCTTCTCGCGCTTCCGGCCGAAGGGCACCGACTTCCTGATGTTCCTGCTTCTCTCCATCCGCATGCTGCCCGGCCCGGCGGTGATCCTGCCGGTCTTCCTGATGTATGTCGCCTTCGGCTGGAAGGACACGCATCTCTGGCTGATGCTCTTCTACGCGATGTTCTCGATCCCCTTCTCGGTCTGGATCCTGAAGGGCTTTCTCGACGGCGTCTCGACGCGCTTCGACGAGACCGGCATCGTCAATGGCGGCTCCTGGTTCCACGTCATCTTCAAGGTCGTGCTGCCGCAGGTCCGGCCGGGGCTCATCGCCGCCTTCATCTTCAACATGATCTTCGTCTGGAACGAGTTCCTGTTTAACTTCATCATCGGCGGGGTGACGACGCAGAACATTCCCTATGCGCTCGCCGTCGGCACCTATGCGGATGGCGGCGTGAACTGGACCTTTATCTCCACCATGACGTCGATCTACATCATCCTGCCGATCGCATTCATCTTCTTCTTCCAGAAATACCTGCTAGTCGGCATGACCTTCGGCACGGTGCGCGGCGAGGTCTGAGGCGATGGCGACGAAACATTCCCGCTCCTTCCCGGAAGTCCTCGAAACCACGCTGATCGTCGGGCTGCTTCTCGGCATCCTCCTCATCGCCCAGCGCTACGACCTGACGCTCTATAAGATCGGCCTGTCGATCCTCGTCGTCTCGACCATCCTGCAGATCGCCGTCGGCAATCTCGCCAAGGACGCTTCCGTCGCGCGGAGCCTGCGCTTCATCGCCGTCGTGCTTCTGATCGTCGCGGCCATCTTCTCACTCGGCATCTTCCTGGTGCCGACCTTCGCCAGCTTCGGGCATTGAGCGCATGAGCGTCGAGTTCCAGACCCTCTCGCGCAGCTACAAGGGCAAGCCCGCCCTCGACGGCTTCGATCTCAAGGTCGAGCCGCAGAGCTTCACCGTCCTTTGCGGGCCGCCGGCCTCCGGCAAGTCGGTGCTCTTCCGCCTGCTGGTCGGGCTGGAGAAGCCGGATGCCGGGCGCATCCTCCTGTCCGGACGCGACATCACGGCGACGCCGCCGGCCGAGCGGCCGGTCGGCTACGTGCCGCAGAGCTTCGCGCTCTATCCGCATCTGACGGTCGCCGACAACATGGCCTATCCGATGCGGCTCGCCGGCGCGCCGCGCGAGGCGATCGCCCGAAGGGTGGACCGCACCGCCGGCATCCTGTCGATCACCCATCTCCTGAAGAAGACGCCGGACCAGCTGTCCGGCGGCGAGAAGCAGCGCGTCGCCGTGGCGCGCGGCCTTCTGAAGGATGCCGAGATCTTCGTGCTCGACGATCCGCTCGTCGGTCTCGACTACAAGCTGCGCGAGCGGCTGATGGACGAGTTGAAGGCGCTGCGCGCCGAACTGAAGGCGACCTTCCTCTATGCGACCTCCGACAGCCTAGAGGCGCTGACGATGGCGCAGCGTCTGGTGGTGATCGATCGCGGCCGTGTCGTGCAGCATGCCGAGGCGGCGGAGGTCTATCACGATCCGCGCCACGCGCGGGCGCTCGATCTCGTCGGCTTCCCGCATGCCAATCTCCTCTCCGGCCGCGTCGCGAACGGCATGCTGGAAGCGGGACCGCTGCGCTGCGCGGTCGCGGCGCGCGACGGCGAGGTGATCGCCGGCCTGCGCCCGGAGGCGATCCGTCTCGGCGCGGCGCCGGGCCTCAGGATCGAGGCGCAGGTGCGGCTCGTCGAGAATCTCGGCGGCGAGGCGGTGATCTATCTCGAAGCCGCCGGGCGCGACCTCACCGCCACGCTGCCGATCTCCGGCGGACGCCCGCCCGAGATCGGCAGCCGCACCGCGCTCGCCGTCGATCCCGCCGACATCCTTCTCTTCGACGCCGCGACAGAGATCCGCCTCGCCGGGAGCGCCGCCTGATGGCCGAGATCGTCATCGATCACGTGACGAAGCGCTTCGGCAGCTTCACCGCCGTCAGCGACATCGCGATGCGCTTCGCCGATGGCGAGGTTGCCTGCCTGCTCGGCCCCTCCGGCTGCGGCAAGACCACCCTGATGCGCATGCTGGCGGGCCTGGAACGCCCGACCTCCGGCCGCATCCTCTTCGGCGGGCGCGACGTGACGGCGCTGCCGCCGCGCAAGCGCAATGTCGGCATGGTCTTCCAATATCCGGTCATGTACCCGACGCTCTCCGTCGCCGAGAATATCGGCCTGCCGATGGTGCATGACCGGAGCGTCTCGGCGGCCGAGCGCGAGAAGCGCGTGGCGGAAGTGCTCGACGTCCTCGACATGCGCGATAAGGCGACGGCCTTCATCGAGGAGCTCGACGCCGGCAGCCGCCAGAAGGTAGCGGTCGGCCGCGCCGTCGCGCGCCAGTCCGAGATCGTGCTCTTCGACGAGCCGACGACCAATGTCGAGGTCAATGCCAAGCTCGCCCTCATCCGAGCCTTCAAGCTGGTGACGCAGCGGCTGCGCCAGACCATCGTCTATGTGACGCACGACCAGACGGAGGCGATGACGCTGGCCGACCGCATCGCCCTGATGCAGGCCGGCCGCATCCTGCAATATGACCGGCCGCACAAACTCTATGACGAGCCGAGCTCGGAATTCGGCGGCTGGTTCCTCGGCAATCCCGGCATGAACTTCGTGCCGGCCGAGGCGGCGGGCGGCACGCTGCGCTCGCCGCTTCTCGCGGAGCCCCTCGCCAAGCCGGCTAGCCTTCCCGGCGACGGCAAGCTGACGCTCGGCATCCGGCCGGAACTGATCCGCATGACCGGCGCCCCGGAGACGGGCTCGGTGCCGGCCGTCCTCACCGATCAGGCGATCGGCATCGCCGGCCGCTACCTGACGAAGGTCCGGCTGGGAGAGATCGAGGTGAAGGTGAACACGGACCGGCGGCCGCCCGCCGCGCTCGGCGGCACCGTGCATCTGACCGTGCCGGTCGAGCGCCTCGCCATCTTCCGCAACGGGGAGCGCTTCTCGCCATGAGTACGACCGGTCACGATGTCTCGGTCATCGGCCTCTACATCCTCGACATTCTCGGCCGGCCGGTGACGCGCATCCCCGAGCGCGGCAATGTCGAGTTCATCGACGAGATCCGCCTGACGGTGGCGGGCACCGCCGGGGGCGTCGTCGTCAACACCGCCAAGCTCGGCCTGAAGAGCCTCGCCGTCGGCGCGGTCGGCGAGGACGAGAAGGCCGATTTCGTCATCGGCGCCATGGACCGGCTCGGCATCGACACCTCGGCCATGCAGCGGCTCGACGGCATCCCGACCTCGGCGACGATCCTCAACGTCCGGCCGAACGGCGACCGGCCGGCGCTGCATCAGCGCGGCGCCTCGGATCATTTCGACCTGACGGCGGAACTCGCCGACAAGGCCTTCGACGCGCCGATCGTCCATCTCGGCGGCACCGGCCTCCTGAAGCGGCTCGACGGGCCGCGCAGCGTCGAGATCCTGAAGGAGGCCAAGCGCCGGGGCCGGACCACGACCTTCGACCTCATCGCGGCAAGCGCCGAGACGGCGCGGCTCGTCCTGCCGCTTCTCCCCTATGTCGACTATTTCATGCCCTCGATCGAGGAGGCGCAGGACATGTCCGGGCAGAAGGGGCCGGAGGACTGCGCGAAATTCTATCTCGACCAGGGGGCCAGCACCTGCGTCTTCACGCTCGGCGGCGACGGGGCCTATTATGCCGGGGCCGACGGCACACGGCTGAAGGTGCCGGCCTATCGGATCGACGTCGTCGACACGACCGGCTGCGGCGACGCCTTCGACGCCGGCTTCATCGCCGCCCTGCACCATCGGATGGACCCGGAAACGGGCATCCGCTTCGCCCAAGGCGTCGCGGCCCTCGTCGCCGGCGGCCTCGGCTCGGATGCCGGCGTCATCTCCTTCGAGCATACGAAAGACTTCGTCGCGGCAAAGCTCGCGGCGCTCGGCTGAAGGGCGCCTCCGGAAGGCGCCGACGCAGCAGCCGCGCCTTCTCCCGAACCGGGAGAAGGTCCCGGCAGGGGGATGAGGGAAACGTCGAGCGCCGAGCCGTCCGTTTCGAACGGCGACGAGCGTCAAGGCTTCGATGTGGTCGCCCTATGGCTCCCTCACCCGCCTGCCGGCACCCTCTCCCGGCTCGGGAGAGGGACGCGGTGTCCCCCGTCCCCGCCTGTTCTATCCGGCTGAAAGACGGCGCAGCCGTGTCCACCGCCTTCTTCTCCCCTGCGGGGAGAAGTGCCGGCAGGCGATGAGGGGCCGGCGCAGCCGAGGGGCCGTGGATGATCTCAACCGCCGCGTGCCCCTCACCCGGCCGCTTCGCGGCCACCCTCTCCCCGCAGGGGAGAGGAAGGGCGCCCTTCCTCTCGCGGCATGCGGCTTCTTCGCTGCCGAAAACAGGCAGAAGCCGTGCAGCCTCCTCCTTCTCCCGAGTCGGGAGAAGGTCGCGGCAGCGGGATGAGGGAGACGTAGAGCGCCATCGTCCGCATCCCGTGGCGAATGCAGCCGTCTGAGCCCTACGTCACCCTCACCCGCCTGCCGGCACCCTCTCCCGACTCGGGAGAGGGACGCGGCGGCACCGTCGGCAACACCCGGAACCCTACTGCGCCGTCCAGCCGCCATCGACGGAGAGCGTCGTGCCGGTGATCTGGCGGGCCGCGTCGGAGCAGAGGAAGACGGCGATGCCGGCGACCTCCTCGACCGTCACGAATTCCTTCGTCGGCTGGGCGGCGAGGAGGACGTCGCGCTTCACCTCCTCCTCGGTCAGGCCGCGCGCCTTCATCGTGTCGGGGATCTGCTTCTCCACGAGCGGCGTCCAGACATAGCCGGGCGCGATGGAGTTCACGGTGATGCCATGCCGGGCGGTTTCGAGCGCCACCGTCTTCGTCAGGCCGGCGACGCCGTGCTTCGCCGCGACATAGGCGGACTTGTAGGGCGAGGCGACCAGCGCGTGGGCGGAGGCGGTGTTGATGATGCGGCCGAAGCCGCGCGCCTTCATGCCCGGCAGCGCCGCCTTCACCGCGTGGAACACCGCGACGAGATTGATCTGGATGATCGTCTCCCAGCGCTCGTCCGGAAACTCCTCGATCGGCGCGACATATTGGATGCCGGCATTGTTCACGAGCACGTCGAGGCTGCCGAAGGCCTCCTCCGCCTCGCGCACCATGGCGGCGATCTCCTCGCCCTTCGTCATGTCGGCGGCGCTATGGCGGCAGACAACGCCGAACTCGGCCTCGATCCCGGCGCGGATCGCCTCGATCGCCGCCGGCTCGCCGAAGCCGTTGATCGTGACATTGGCCCCCTCGCGGGCGAAGGCGCGGGCGATGGCGAGCCCGATGCCGCTCGTCGAGCCGGTGACGAGGGCGTTTCTTCCCGAAAGCATGGCCATGGCGTTCCTGCCGTGTCGAAGGATGGGCTGCGTGCCGCTTGTCGCATGTTGGCCGGGCCGGCGCCACGACAAGAGGCCGAAATGCCTTCGCGCCGGCCGGCGGGAGCGCTATCTTCGGCGCGGGACGGCCGAGGGAGAGGACATGCTTCGCATCATCGAGGAGCTGGAGGAACGGCGGCGCACCGCGCGGGCCGGCGGCGGCGAGAAGCGCGTCGCCGCCCAGCACGCCAAGGGCAAGCTGACGGCGCGCGAGCGGCTGGACGTCCTTCTCGATGTCGGCTCCTTCGAGGAATACGACGCCTATGTCACGCATCGCTGCGTCGATTTCGGCATGGCCGAGACCAAGGTGCCGGGCGACGGCGTCGTCACCGGCTGGGGCACGATCAACGGCCGACAGGTCTTCGTCTTCTCGCAGGACTTCACCGTGCTCGGCGGCTCGCTCTCCGAGACGCATGCCCAGAAGATCTGCAAGATCATGGATATGGCGATGCGGGTCGGCGCGCCGGTGATCGGCCTCAACGATTCCGGCGGCGCGCGCATCCAGGAAGGCGTCGCCTCGCTCGCCGGCTATGCCGAGGTCTTCCGCCGCAATGCCGAGGCCTCCGGCGTCATTCCGCAGATCTCCGTCATCATGGGGCCCTGCGCCGGCGGCGCCGTCTATTCGCCGGCCATGACCGACTTCATCCTGATGGTGCGCGACACGTCCTACATGTTCGTCACCGGCCCGGACGTGGTGCGCACCGTCACCAACGAGGTGGTGAGCGCCGAGGAGCTCGGCGGCGCCGAGACCCATACGCGCCGCTCCTCCGTCGCCGACGCCGCTTTCGACAACGATATCGAGACGCTGGAGGAGGTGCGCCGCCTCTTCGACTTCCTGCCGCTGTCGAATCGCGACAAGCCGCCGGCCCGCCCCTTCTTCGACGATCCCGGCCGGATCGAGATGCGCCTCGACACGCTGGTGCCGGACCATTCGGCGCAGTCCTACGACATGAAGGAGCTGATCCTGGCGCTGGCCGACGAGGGCGACTTCTTCGAACTCCAAAAGGATTTCGCCCGCAACATCGTCACCGGCTTCATCCGCCTGGAAGGGCGCACGGTCGGCGTCGTCGCCAACCAGCCGATGGTGCTGGCCGGCTGCCTCGACATCGACTCGGCCCGGAAGGGCGCGAAATTCGTGCGCTTCTGCGACGCCTTCGAGATCCCGCTCCTGACGCTGGTCGACGTGCCGGGCTTCCTGCCGGGCACGGGCCAGGAATATGGCGGCGTCATCAAGCATGGCGCGAAGCTGCTCTTCGCCTATGCCGAGGCGAGCGTGCCGATGGTGACGCTGATCACCCGCAAGGCCTATGGCGGCGCCTATGACGTGATGGCGTCGAAACATATCGGCGCCGACGTCAACTATGCTTGGCCGACGGCCGAGATCGCGGTGATGGGCGCGAAAGGCGCCGTCGAGATCCTCTACCGGTCCGAGCTCGGCGACGCGGAGGCGATCGCGGCCCGCACGCGCGCCTATGAGGAGCGCTTCGCCAATCCCTTCGTCGCGGCCGAGCGCGGCTTCATCGACGAGGTGATCATGCCCCATTCCTCGCGCCGCCGCATCGCCCGCGCCTTCGCGGCGCTGCGCGGCAAGCGCCGCGAACGGGTCTGGCGCAAGCACGACACGATTCCCTTGTGACGATCGGCGGAGAGAGCGTCGCGTGCCCACGGTGCTGCGTTGGAAAGGCAATCGCTTCTTCTGGTACGTTGCCGATGGACGCGAGCCGCCGCATGTCCACATCTTCAGGGACGACAAGGAATGCAAGATCTGGCTGCACGGCCTCTCGATCGCATTCAACAAGGGCTACACGGGAAGCGAGATGCGGGCGCTGCTCGCCAAGACGGCCGAGGAACGCGCCTCGCTTCTGGAGATCTGGCATGAGCAATTCGGACACTGACCTGGATCGCCGCCAACCGGTCGACGCGTGGTGCGACGACCACGATCTGTACGTCCGGCTGCGGGACGGCCGGCAGATCGCCACGCCGCTCTGGTGGTATCCGGCGCTCGCCGCCGCCGGGCCGGCGCAGCGCGCGAATATGCAGCTGATGTATACTGGCATCCATTGGCCCGATCTCGACGAGGACCTGAGCATTGCCGGCATGCTCGCCGGATGGCGGGCGGCTGACGCCGTCCCCCCGGCGGAAGCCGCCGAGTAACAGCCGCGTTTCGCCGGAGATCGTTCGAGTTGCCGCTTTTCTCCAAGCTCCTCATCGCCAATCGCGGCGAGATCGCCTGCCGGATCAGGCGCACGGCGAAGCGTCTCGGCATCGCGACCGTCGCCGTCTATTCCGACGCCGATCGCAACGCGCTGCATGTGCGGGAGGCCGACGAGTCGCTGCGCATCGGGCCGGCGCCCTCCGGCCAGTCCTATCTGTCGATCCCGGCGATCCTCGACGCCGTCGCGCACAGCGGCGCCGATGCCGTGCATCCCGGCTACGGCTTCCTGTCGGAACGGGCGGAATTCGCCGAGGCGCTCGAAGACGCGGGCATCGCCTTCGTCGGCCCGCCGCCCGCCGCGATCCGCGCCATGGGCGACAAGATCGCCTCGAAGCGGCTCGCCGCGTCGGCCGGCGTCTCCACCGTGCCCGGCCATATCGACATCGTCGAGGACGAGGGGCAGGCGGCGCGGATCGCCGCCGCGATCGGCTTTCCGGTGATGATCAAGGCCTCGGCCGGCGGCGGCGGCAAGGGCATGCGCATCGCCTGGACCGAGGCCGAGGCGCGCGAGGGCTTCCGGGCCTCGCGCAACGAGGCGCGCGGCGCCTTCGGCGACGAGCGCCTGTTCATCGAGAAGTTCATCGAGGAGCCGCGCCATATCGAGATCCAGGTGCTCGGCGACCGGCACGGCCATCTCGTCCATCTCGGCGAGCGCGAATGCTCGATCCAGCGCCGCAACCAGAAGGTGATCGAGGAGGCGCCCTCCCCCTTTCTCGACGCCGAGACGCGGGCCGCGATGGGCGCCGAGGCCGTCGCCCTCGCCAAGGCCGTCGGCTATCACTCGGCCGGCACCGTGGAATTCATCGTCGATCGCGACCGCCGCTTCTATTTCCTCGAAATGAACACGCGGCTCCAAGTCGAGCATCCGGTGACGGAACTCGTCACCGGGCTCGATCTCGTGGAAGCGATGATCCGCGTCGCGGCGGGCGAGCCGCTGGCGCTGCGCCAGGACGATGTGCGGCTTTCCGGCTGGGCGATCGAGAGCCGGCTCTATGCCGAGGACCCTTATCGCAACTTCCTGCCCTCGATCGGCCGGCTGACGCGCTATCGGCCGCCGGCCGAGGGCGCCCGGCCGGACGGGACCCTGATCCGCAACGATTCCGGCGTCGCGGAGGGCGGCGAGGTCTCGGTCCATTACGATCCGATGCTCGCGAAGCTCTGCGCCTTCGGCCCGGATCGTCCCCAGGCGATCGCGGCGATGGCCGAGGCGCTCGACGGTTTCGAGGTCGAGGGCATTGGCCACAACCTGCCCTTCCTCGCGGCGGTGATGGGCTCGGAGCGCTTTCGCGCCGGACGCCTTTCCACCGCCTTCATCGCCGAGGAATTTCCCGACGGATTCGCCGGCGTGGCGCCGGGGGCGGAGGAGCGCCTGCGCCTCGCGGCGGTCGCCGTCTTCGCGCGGCACGCGATCGAAACGCGCGCCGCCGCGATTTCCGGCACGATCGACAACCATCGGCGCCTGATCGGCCGCGCCTTCGTCGTGCAGGGAGGAGGCGCCTCTCTTCCCGTCGCGCTGGAGCCGGCGCCGAGAGGCTTCCAACTCGACTTCGGTCCGGCGGGCCGGCTCGCCATCGCGGGCGACTGGCTGCCGGGGCGGAGGCAGGGCGTCTTCGAGATCGCGGGCGAGACGCTGACGGTGAAGATCGACCGTGCCGGGTCCGGGTTTCGCCTGCGCTGGCGCGGCATCGACCTAAACCTCCATGTCCGCGAGCCGCATGTCGCCGCATTGACGCGCCATCTTCGCCCGAAGGTGAAGCCGGACACCTCGCGGCTTCTCCTCTGCCCGATGCCGGGCATCCTGACGGCGCTCGCCGTTTCGGAAGGCGACGCGGTGGAGGAAGGCCAGGCGGTGGCGACGGTGGAGGCGATGAAGATGGAGAACGTGCTGCGCACCGAGCGCCAAGGCGTCGTCAAGCGCGTCGCGGTGAAGGCGGGCGACAGTCTCGCCGCCGACGACCTGATCCTGGAACTCGCCTGATGGACAAGCCGGATCTCGACGCCTGGCGCCGCCGCGCCGAGAAGGAGCTCGGCGCCGCGCCGGAGGCGGCGGTCTCGGCGACGCCCGAGGGCATCGCGGTGAAGCCGCTCTACACGGCCCAGGATCTCGAAGGCCTCGACCATCTCGGCTCGCTGCCGGGCGAGGCGCCCTTCCTGCGCGGGCCGCGCGCCACGATGTATGCCGGCCGCCCCTGGACGATCCGCCAATATGCCGGCTTCTCGACGGCCGAGGAGTCGAACCGCTTCTATCGCGAGGCGCTGGCCGGCGGCCAGCAGGGCGTGTCGGTCGCCTTCGACCTCGCCACGCATCGCGGCTACGATTCCGACCATCCGCGCGTCGAGGGCGATGTCGGCAAGGCGGGCGTCGCCATCGATTCCGTCGAGGACATGAAGATCCTGTTCGACGGCATTCCGCTCGACCGCGTGTCCGTCTCGATGACCATGAACGGAGCGGTGATCCCGGTGCTCGCCGCCTTCATCGTCGCCGGCGAGGAACAGGGCGTGCCGCGCGCCCGCCTGTCGGGGACCATTCAGAACGACATCCTGAAAGAGTTCATGGTCCGCAACACCTATATCTATCCGCCCGAGCCTTCGATGCGGATCGTCGCGGACATCATCGACTACACGGCGCGCGAGATGCCGCGCTTCAACTCGATCTCGATCTCCGGCTACCATATGCAGGAGGCCGGGGCGACGCTGGTGCAGGAGCTCGCCTTCACCCTGGCCGACGGGCGCGACTACGTGCGGGCGGCCCTCGCCCGGGGCCTCGATGTCGACGCCTTCGCCGGGCGCCTGTCCTTCTTCTTCGCCATCGGCATGAATTTCTTCATGGAGGCGGCCAAGCTCCGAGCGGCCCGCCTTCTCTGGTCGCGGGTGATGGACGAGTTCCAGCCGAAACAGCCCGCCTCGCGCATGCTGCGCACCCATTGCCAGACGAGCGGCGTCTCGCTCCAGGCGCAGGACCCCTACAACAACATCGTGCGCACCGCCTACGAGGCGCTCGCCGCCGTGCTCGGCGGCACGCAGTCGCTGCACACCAATTCCTTCGACGAGGCGATCGCGCTGCCGACAGAATTCTCGGCGCGGATCGCCCGCAACACGCAGCTCATCCTCCAGCACGAGACGGGCGTGACGAAGGTGGTCGATCCGCTGGCCGGCTCCTACTATGTCGAGAGCCTGACGGCCGAGCTCGCCGACAAGGCCTGGGCCCTGATGGAGGAGATCGAGGCCCGCGGCGGCATGACGAAGGCCGTGGCGGAAGGCTATCCGAAACGCTGCATCGAGGCGGCGGCGACCCGCCGCCAGGCCGCCGTCGACAAGGGCGAGGAGGTGATCGTCGGCGTCAACCGCTACCGGCCGGACAGCGAGGCGGCGCTCGACATCCGCGCCATCGACAATGCGGCGGTGCGGGCGGCGCAGATCCGCCGCCTCGCCGAGACGCGGCGCCGGCGCGGCGCCGAGGACGTGGTGGCAAGGCTCGCCGCCCTGCGGGACGTGGCGCGGAGCGGCTCCGGCAATCTTCTGGCCGCCGCCGTCGAGGCGGCGCGGGCGCGGGCCAGCGTCGGCGAGATCTCGGACGCGCTGCGCGAGGTCTTCGGCGATCATGCCGCGACGCCCGTCCTCGTCCGCGACATCTATGGCGAGGCCTATCGCGACGAGCCGGACTATGCGGTGCTGCGCGCCCGGCTCGACGCGCTCGGCGAAAAGCTCGGCCGCAAGCCGCGACTTCTCGTCGCCAAGCTCGGCCAGGACGGGCACGACCGAGGCGCGAAGGTCATCGCCTCCGCCTTCGGCGATATCGGCTTCGAGGTGGTGATCGGGCCGCTCTTCCAGACCCCGGCCGAGGCGGCGCGTCTGGCGGCGGAGACGGGCGTCGACGCCGTCGGCGTGTCCTCGCTCGCCGCCGGCCACCGCACGCTCCTGCCCCAACTCGTCGCGGCGCTGCGGGCGCAAGGCGAGGAGGCGCTGGTGATCTGCGGCGGCGTCATTCCGGCGCAGGACCACGAATTCCTGCTGGAGAGCGGCGTCGCCGCCGTCTTCGGCCCGGGCACGCCGGTGGTCGAGGCGGCCAACGCGCTGCTTGACCTTCTCGAAGGCCGGCGGCACAACCGCTAGATGGGCGAGCGACGCGGTGCCGCGTGAGAGGGCAGAAGCGCCCTCTGCCCACGCAAGCGTCGCACCAGCTTGCTCGCCAAAGATATCCTATGGGTTAGAAGTTTGAATTCGCCCATCAAATAAGTTTGACTACCCTTACCTGCGAGGTCGCCGGAAGCCTCTTCACGCGATGCCATTTGCCGGTCACTTTGATCGTCTTCGATCACGCTCTGTGAGCGACCAAGGACCGTCTGCGGAACTTCCGCCCGACCGATCGGATTCCGCTTCGACCGACAGGCCGACGCGAGCATGGATTGAAACGGAGGCAGCATGTCGAGCCACTTGTTCGAATCCTATTCCCAAGCCTACGAGACCCGCCGCCAGACGGTGATGAGCCTCGGCGACTATCTCGCGGGCTGCCGCGAGGACCCGCTGATGTATGCCGGGCCGCACGAACGCCTGCTCGCGGCGATCGGCGAGCCGCAATTCATCGACACGTCGAAGGATGCCCGGCTCGGCCGCATCTTCATGAACCGCACCATCCGCGCCTATCCGGCCTTCGCCGAGTTCTACGGCATGGAGGAGACGGTGGAGCGCATCGTCGCCTTCCTGCGCCAGGCGGCGCAGGGCCTGGAGGAGCGCAAGCAAATCCTCTACCTCCTCGGGCCCGTCGGCGGCGGCAAGTCGTCGCTGGCCGAGCGCGTCAAGCTCCTGATGGAGGCGCAGCCGATCTATGTCCTGAAGGCGGGCGACGAGCTGAGCCCGATCTTCGAGAGCCCGCTCGGCCTGTTCGATCCCGAGACGATGGCGCCGACGCTGGAGGAGGAATACGGCATCCCGCGCCGCCGGCTCACCGGCCTGATGAGCCCCTGGTGCGTGAAGCGGCTGGACGAGTTCGGCGGCGACATCCGCAAGTTCAAGGTAGCCAAGATCACCCCCTCGCGCCTGCGCCAGATCGGCATCGCCAAGACCGAGCCGGGCGACGAGAACAACCAGGACATCTCCTCGCTGGTCGGCAAGGTCGACATCCGCCGCCTGGAGATGCACGCCCAGCACGATCCCGACGCCTATTCCTACTCGGGCGGCCTCAACCGCGCGAACCAGGGCGTTCTCGAATTCGTCGAGATGTTCAAGGCGCCGATCAAGATGCTGCACCCGCTGCTGACCGCGACGCAGGAAGGCTCCTATGTCGGCTCGGAGAATATCGGCGCGATCCCCTTCACCGGCATGATCATGGCCCATTCCAACGAGGCGGAATGGCGCAGCTTCAAGAACAACCGCAACAACGAGGCCTTCATCGACCGCATCTACGTCATCAAGGTGCCCTATTGCCTGCGGGTGGACGAGGAGACGCTGATCTACGACAAGCTCCTGCGCAATTCCGAGCTGTCGGACGCCCCTTGCGCGCCCGAGACGCTGGAGATGCTGGCGCGCTTCGCGGTGCTGTCGCGGCTGAAGCCGCACGAGAACTCCTCGCTGAACTCCAAGATGCGCGTCTATAACGGCGAGAACCTGAAGGAGGTCGATCCGCGCGCCCGCACCATGCAGGAATATCGCGATGCCGGCGGCGTCGACGAAGGCATGGACGGCATCTCGACGCGCTTCGCCTTCAAGGTGCTCTCGGCGACCTTCAACCACGACACCGAGGAGGTCGCCGCCGATCCGGTGCACCTCATGTACGTGCTCGAACAGGCGATCCGGCGCGAGCAGTTCCCGGAGGAGACCGAGAACAACTATCTGGAATTCATCAAGGCCGATCTCGGCCCGCGCTATGCCGAATCCATCGGCAACGAGATCCAGAAGGCCTATCTCGAATCCTATCACGACTACGGGCAGAACCTCTTCGACCGCTATGTCGCCTATGCCGATGCCTGGATCGAGGACCAGGACTTCAAGGACCCCGATACCGGCCAGCTGATGAATCGCGAGCTTCTCAACCAGGAGCTTTCCAAGATCGAGAAGCCGGCGGGCATCGCCAATCCGAAGGATTTCCGCAACGAGGTGGTTAAGTTCTCGCTGCGCGCCCGCGCCGCCAATGGCGGACGCAACCCGTCCTGGACGAGCTACGAGAAGATCCGCGACGTCGTGGAGAGGCGCATGTTCAGCCAGGTCGAGGACCTTCTGCCGGTGATCAGCTTCGGCTCCAAGAAGGATTCGGACAGCGAGAAGAAGCATGGCGAGTTCGTGGAGCGCATGACGAAGCGGGGCTACACGCCGCGTCAGGTGCGACGCCTCGTGGAATGGTACATGCGGGTCAGACAGGCCGCCTGAAGGCGGGGACGGAACGCAGATGCGCATCATCGACCGTCGTCTGGATGCCAGCGGCAAGAGCCTCGCCAACCGGCAGCGGTTCATCCGCCGGGCGAAGAACGTCGTGCGCCAGGCGGTGCGCGACGCCGCCGCCGCCCGCCGGATCCGCGACATCGGCGAGGGCGGCGCGGTCTCGATCCCGGCCGGCAGCGTCCACGAGCCGAGCTTCCATGCGAGCCCCGAGGGCGGCCGGCGCGACTATATCCTGCCCGGCAACAAGCATTATGTCGCCGGCGACCGCATCGCCCGCCCGCCCTCCGGCGGCGGCAAGGGATCGGAAGGCTCGGCCGACGGCTCGGGCGAGGACCAGTTCAGCTTCGTCCTGACCCGCGAGGAGTTCCTCCAGTTCTTCCTGGAGGATCTCGAACTGCCGGACATGGCCAAGCGCCAGGTGCTGGGCGAGGAGAAGGAAGCGCGCCACCCGGCGGGCTTTCGCACCACCGGCTCGCCGGCGGCTCTCTCCGTGCCGCGCACGCTGCGCCGCAGCCTGTCGCGCCGCATCGCGCTCGGCCGCCCGGAGCGGCGCGAGCTCGACCGGCTGCGCGCCGAGATCGAGGCCTTGGAGCGCAGCGGCCGCGAGCCGAAGCGGCTCGCCGAACTCCAGGCGGAGCTGGAACAGCTCCTGCGCCGCGCCCGCACCATTCCCTTCATCGATCCGGTCGATCTGCGCTTCCGCCGGCTGGACATCCATCCCGAGCCGACGGCCCAGGCGGTGATGTTCTGCCTGATGGACGTGTCCGGCTCGATGGACGAGCACATGAAGGATCTGGCCAAGCGCTTCTTCAGCCTGCTCTATATCTTCCTGTCGCACCGCTACAAGCGCGTCGCCATCGTCTTCATCCGCCACACGCACGAGGCGCAAGAGGTGGACGAGGACACGTTCTTCCGCAGCCGCGAGAGCGGCGGCACCGTGGTCTCGACGGCGCTGCGCGAGATGGAGCGGATCGCGCGGGCGCGCTATCCGGCCGACCAGTGGAACATCTACGCGGCCCAGGCCTCCGACGGCGACAATGTCTCCGTCGACAATCCCGTCTCGGCCGAACTCCTGCGCGGGACGATCCTGCCGATGTGCCAATATTACGCCTATCTCCAGGTCGGGCGCGGCGACGGCGAGCGGCTCGGCCGCCCGGTGCAGGAATCCGGCCTCTGGCGCGCCTATGACGGCGTGCTCGGCGAGGGCGTGCCGATGGCCATGCGCAAGGTCGGCGACGCGCGGGAGATCTATCCCGTGTTCCGCGAACTCTTCGCGCGCAAGACGGGGAGCCGGGCGAAGGCATGAGCGCGATCGCGACGAGGCCGGCGGCACCGCTCTTCACCGGCTCCGACTGGAACTTCGACACGCTCGGCCGCGTCTACGGCGCCATCGAGCGGATCGCGACCGAGGAGCTCGGGCTCGACATCTATCCGAACCGGATCGAGGTCATCACCTCCGAGCAGATGCTCGACGCCTATGCCTCCACCGGCATGCCGCTCTTCTACCGGCACTGGTCCTTCGGCAAGCGCTTCCTGCGGGACGAGACGCTCTATCGCAAGGGCTGGCAGAGCCTCGCCTACGAGATCGTCATCAATTCCGATCCCTGCATCGTCTATATCATGGAGGAGAACACGGCGACGATGCAGACCCTCGTGCTGGCGCATGCGGGTTTCGGCCACAACCATTTCTTCAAGAACAACTACGCCTTCCGGCAATGGACCGATGCCGGGTCGATCCACGACTATCTCGCCTTCGCCAAGAGCTACATCGCCGCCTGCGAGGAACGCCACGGGGTGGAGGCGGTGGAGAAGGTGCTCGACGCCGCCCATGCCCTGATGAACCAGGGCGTCCACCGCTACCAGGGCCGCCACGCGCTCGACCTGCGCAGCGAGGAGCGGCGCGAGCGCGAGCGGCGCGAACATGGCGAGCGGCTGTTCAACGATCTCTGGCGCACCGTGCCGGTGGCGAAGAAGGCGCCGCGCGCCTCGGAGGAGGACGGCCGCCGCCGCGCCCTGCTCGGCCTGCCGGAGGAGAACGTCCTCTATTTCCTCGAAAAGACCGCGCCCCGCCTCGCCCCCTGGCAGCGCGAGGTGATCCGCATCGTCCGGCTCATCGCGCAATATTTCTATCCGCAGCGCCAGACCAAGCTGATGAACGAGGGCTGCGCCAGCTTCGTCCACCACCGCATCATGACGCGGCTGCACGAGGCGGGCGCCATCACCGACGGCGCCTTCATGGAATTCCTCCATTCGCACACCAATGTCGTGATGCAGCCGGATTTCGACGACCGGCGCTATGGCGGCATCAACCCTTACGCGCTCGGCTTCTCGATGATGGAGGAGATCGAGCGGATCGCGACCGCCCCCGACGAGGAGGACCGCCGGCTCTTCTCCGACATCGCCGGCTGCGGCGAGCCCTATGCCGTGCTGCGCGACGCCTGGGCGAACTATCGCGACGAGAGCTTCGTCGCGCAGTTCCTCAGCCCGCGCCTCATCCGCAAGCACCGCCTGTTCCGCCTCGTCGACGACGGCGCGTCGGACGAGATCGCGGTGTCCGCCATCCATGACGAGCGCGGCTATCGCGAGATCCGCCACGCGCTGTCGCGCCATTACGACGTCTCGCGCCAGGATCCCGACATCCAGATCGTCGATGTCGATCTCGAAGGCGACCGCCGCCTACTGCTGCGCCATCAGGTGGCGGACGGGGTGCGCCTCGACGCGGGCGACGCGCGGCGCGTCCTCCAGCACCTCGCCGATCTCTGGGGCTATGGCGTCCGTCTGGTCGAGGCCGACGAGGAGCGCACCTTCGCCACCTATGACGCGATTCCCAATCCGCTGGCCTGACATCAAGCGCCGGCGCTTCCCCAAGACCCGCCATAGGTGACGGCAATAGCTTGTCAGATTAAATTCACATTTCTCTTAGCGAATATTAAGGCCTGGAGGGGATGATGCGCGCGCCCAACAGGTCATAGCATATGCCGCCCCGTCCCGCAGCTCACGATAGCAAGATTTCGTTCTATGCCGCAGGGGCAGTCTTCCTTGCGATCTGCCTGAGCGCGATCGCATCCCTGAATTCTACTGGAATCATCGAACCACAATACGTCTATGTCGTATGTATACTTGCGCTGATCGGCCTGATCGTCTTGGTTCGCGCCCGTCTTGTCCTGGCCGAGAAGGTGAGGACCGGCGAGATCATCGAGCGCGAGCGCCTGCGGCTGATCGGCTGCGACACCCTCACCGGCGCCCTTTCGCGCAACGCCTTCATCGAGCGGCTGCAGGGCATCGTCTATCCGCGCGCCACCGACAAGGCGGTGCTGCTCCTGGTCGATGTCGACCATTTCAAGAGCTTCAACGACGGCTTCGGCCATGCGGCGGGCGACGAGGTGCTGCGCCATATCGTGGCGGTCGCCCGCGAGAGCTTTCCCGAAGCCCATATCGGACGGCTCGGCGGCGACGAATTCGCGATCCTGATGCCGGACGGCGATCTGGAGACCGGCCTGCGCCATGCCGCCGACTTCCTCGCCGGGCTGCGCCGGCCGGCGACGATCGCCGGGCGGCCGATGAGCCTCGGCTGCTCCATCGGCCTCGCGGCCGTGCCCGACCATGCCTGTTTCGTGGACGAGCTGATCGTCAGCGCCGATCTGGCGCTCTACGAGAGCAAGCGGCGCGGGCGCGGCTGCGCCACCGCCTTCGAAGGCGCGATGATGCGCGAGCAGCGGCATCAGCGCTTCATCGAGCGCGAGTTGCGGGCGGCGATCCTGCTCGACGAGCTGGAGCTGCACTACCAGCCGCTGGTCGACGGCGCCGGCCGGACGCTCGGCGTCGAGGCGCTGGTGCGCTGGCGTCATCCGCTGCGGGGCATGATCCCGCCCAACGACTTCGTGCCGATCGCCGAACAGTCGACCCTCATCGACATGCTGGGCGAATGGGTGCTGCGGCGCGCCGCCCGCGACGCGGCCGCGCTGCCGGCCGGCATCGTCAACGTCAATATCTCGGGCGCGCAGCTGCGGCGCGACGCGCTCGTGGCCACGGTCACCTCGGTATTCGCCGAGACCGGCTGCCCGGCGGAGCGCTTCGCCTTCGAGATCACCGAGGGCGTCGCGCTGGCCGCGACGCCGGCGGTGCTCCAGCGCCTCCAGGCGCTGCGCGATCTCGGCGCCCGTGTGATGCTGGACGATTTCGGCAGCGGCAATTGCGGCTTCGCCACGCTGCGCTCCCTCCCCGTCGACGGCATCAAGATCGACCGCAGCTATATCCAGGCGCTGGAGAGCGACCCCGTGGCGGGCATCATCGTCTCGGCGGTCGCCGCGATCGGGCGGGAATGCGATCTGGAAATCGTCGCCGAGGGCATCGAGACGGAGGCGCATTTCACCCTCGCCAAGGCGGCGGGCTGCATGACCTTCCAGGGCTATCGCTTCGGCCGGCCGGCGCCGCTGCGCGAAGGGCCCGCCGTACCGGCGCAGGAGACCCGCGCGCGGCTGCGGGCCTGACGGGATCAGGCCGGATAGATCCGCGCGGCGCCCTCGACCCGAAGGGCCAGGACATCGCCGATCGCCGGGGCGGCGGCGCTCGGCACCTTGAGGCGGATGTCCGGCACGGGCCCGGCCGCGCCGGGCTCCAGAAGCGCGACGCGGATCTCGCTCGCCGGCCCGCCGAACTCGATCGCCACGACGCGCGCCCGCACGGCGTCCGGCCCCGCCTCGGCGGCGGGGGCGACGCGCAGCTGCTCGGGCCGCAGCATCAGGCGGACGGCCCCCGGCGCGCCCTCGCCCTCCGCCGCGATCCGGCCTAGGGCGCACAGGGCGAAGCCGCCGTCGAGGCGCCCCGGCAGAAGAACCGCGTCGCCAAGAAAGGCCGCCGTCGCCGGGTCGCGCGGCTGGAGATAGAGCTGGCGCGGCGCGCCCGTCTGGACGAGCCGCCCGTCGCGCATCACCGCCACTTGGTCGGCGAAGCCGAGCGCCTCGGCCTGATCGTGGGTGACGAGGATGGCGGCGATGCCCTCGCTCGCCAGAAGCTCGGCGACGGTGCGGCGCAGCGCCTCGCGCAACCCCGTGTCGAGCGCCGAGAAGGGCTCGTCGAGCAGCATCAGCTTCGGCCGCCGCGCCAGGGCGCGGGCGAGCGCGACGCGCTGCTGCTGGCCGCCGGACAGCTCGTGCGGCCGCCGGTGCAGCATGCTCCGGTCGAGCTCCACCATGTCGAGAAGGGCGAGAACGCGCGTCCGGCGGTCCGGCGCGCGGCGATCCAGGCCGAAGCCGATATTCTCGGCGACGTCGAGATGGGGAAACAACGCGCCGTCCTGCGAGACGAGGCCGATCGGCCGGCGATGCGGCGGCACGATGGCCGGGCCGTCGCAGAGCAGCGCTCCGCCGAGCCGGACCCGGCCTTCGTCGGGCGCCTCGAAGCCGGCGACGATCCGCATCAGCGTGCTCTTGCCCGAGCCGGACGGGCCGACCACCGCCGTGCGGCTGCCCGGCTCGACGCGCAGATCGACGCCGTCGAGCGCGGTCACCGCGCCGAAGCGCTTGGTGACGGAGTCGAGTTCGAGGAAGCTCATCGGCCGGAGCCCATGCCGGCGCGGGCGATCAGAAGCAGGGTCAGAGGCAAGGAGGCGATCACCATCAGAACCGCATAGGGCGCGGCGGCCACGTAGTCGATCTCGCTGGTCAGCGTCCAGAAGCGCGTCGCGAGGGTTTCCGTGCCGTTCGGCGCGAGCATCAAGGTCGCGGTGAGTTCGGTCGCGATGCCGAGGCCGACGAGGACGGCGCCGGCCGCGGCGCCCGGCGCGGCGAGCCGCAGCGTCACCTGCCGCAGGGCCTCGCCCGGCGTGCGGCCGAGCGCCTGCGCCGCCTCTTCGAGCTGCGCCGGCGCCTGGGCGAGGCTCGGCCGCAGCGCGACGAGGGCGCGCGGCAGGAAGACAAGGACATAGGCGAGGACGAGCGTCGCCATCGTCTGGTAGAGCGGCAGGGCGACCCGCACGGTGATCGCGACGAGCGCGAGGGCGATCACGACGCCCGGCAGCGAGCCGACATAGAGATGCGCCAGCTCGAAGAGCCGCACCAGACGGCCGGGCGCGCGGATCGAGAGCCAGGCGAGCGGAAACACCGCCGCCACCGCGAGAAGGCCGCCGGCAAGCGCCAGGAGGCAGGTCGTGGCGAAGGCCCCGGCGACGCCGCCATCCGTCCAGGCTCCCGCCCCGCCGAGCCAGAGCCAGCGGCCGAGCGTATAGGCGGGAACGCCGAGCGACAGGGCGGCGACGAGGGCGTGAAAGGCGAGGCAGAGGGGCTGGGCGAGGCCGAGCCCAGCCCGGCGCGGCGCGCGCGGGGCGCCGGAGCCGATCCGCGCATAGCGCCGCGTGCCGCGCAGCCGGGCTTCGCCGAGAACGAGAAGCGAGCAGAGCAGGATCAGGACGCCCGCCAGCATGGTCGCCGAAGGCCCGTCGAAGGAGGACTGGAACTGGTCGAAGATCGCGGTCGTGAAGGTGTCGAACCGGATCATGACATAGAGGCCGTATTCGGCGAGGAGATGCAGCGCGACGAGCAGCGCCCCGCCGCAGATCGCGAGGCGGAGCTGCGGCAGGACGACCCGCAGGAAGACGCGCGCCGGCGACAGGCCGAGCGCGGCCGCCGCCTCCTCCAGCGCCGGATCGAGGCGCCGCAGCTGCGCGGCGACGGGCAGATAGAGAAACGGGAAATAGGCGATCACCGACAGGAAGATTGCCGCCGTCAGGCCGTCCATGCGCGGCATGACCGAGATCCAGGCATAGCTCTGCACGAAGGCCGGCACCGCCAGCGGCGCCGCCGCCGCGAAGGACCAGAGACGGGCGCCCTTGAGATCGGTCCGCTCCGTCAGCCAGGCGAGCGCGACGGCGACGGCGATCGTCGGCGGCAGCGCGCCGCCGACGAGAAGCAGGGTATTGATCAGAAGCTCGCCGACGCGCGGCCGCACCAGGAGGTTCACCGCCACGGTCCAGCCGGTCGCCGCGCCGGCGACGAGAACGAAGCCGAGCGGCAGGAGCGCGAAGAGCGACACCAGCCCCGCCGCCGCGTAGAGGCCGAGGCGGAAGGCCGGCAGGCGGCGGCGCCCGCCTGCCCGGAAGCCGGCGCGCGCGGGAGCGGCCGCCGTCCGGCCTGGCGATGTCGTCGAAACGCTCATCGCCCCGCCTAGCGGCCCCGGCGGCGAACCGCAATCGCCATCGTCAGAGAAGGCCGGCGGCCGTCATCAGCTCCACGACCTTCCGGTTGTCGAGCTTGTCCGGCGAGACCTTCGGCGCCTGCAGTTCGGCGAGCGGCACGAGGGCGGGATGGGACGCCGCGCCGTTGCCGATCGCATATTCGAAGGAGGTGCCGGTCTTCAGGATCTCCTGCCCCTTGGGACCGGCGACCCATTTCACGAAGGCCTCCGCCTCGGCCTTCTTCTTGCTGGAGGCGAGAACGCCGGCGCCCGAGACGGAGACGAAGGCGCCCGGATCCTGGTTGCGGAAGTAATGCTGGGCGACATTGGCCGAATTCTCGCCCGTCTTCGCCTGATCGCCGAAATAATAGTAGTGATAGATCACGGCGCCCTCGGCCTCGCCGGCATTCACCGCCTTCATGGCGACGCTGTTGCCCTTGTAGGGCTTGGCATTGGCCTTCATCGCCTTCAGCCAGTCGAGCGTCGCGGCCTCGCCCTTCAGCTCCAGCATGGCGGCGACGATCGCCTGGAAGTCCGCGCCGGTGGGCGAGGCGGCCCAGCGCCCCTTCCAGCTGTCGCCGGCCAGATCCAGGATCGACTTCGGCAGGTCGGCTTCCTTCAGCTTGCGCTTGTCGTAGACGAAGACCGTCGAGCGGGCCGCGACACCCAGCCAATGGCCGTCGACGGGACGGAACTGCTCGGGCACCTCGCTGAGCGTCTCCTGGCTCAAGGGAGCGAAGAGGCCGGCGCGATCGACCAGCGCCATCGCCGGGGAATTCTCGGTGACGAAGACATCGGCCGGCGAATTGGCGCCTTCCTGCACGATCTGGTTGCCGAGTTCGGTGTCGCTGCCCTTGCGCAGCGTCACGGGAATGCCGGTCTCCTTGGTGAAGCCTTCGGCCCAGGCCTTGGTCAGGCTCTCGTGCTGCGCGTTGTAGACGGTGATCCCCTCCTCCGCGAAGGCCCGGCCTCCGATGAGGGCCGCGACCGAAGTCGCCAGCGCCAGGGCGCCGGTCAGGCCGAGTTTGCGCAGTTTCATCCTGTCACCTCTCATGGTATCGCGCCGAGGCGGCGCCGCTGCCCTTTCCATAATATGATTTTACTAGTCAAGTTATCCAGCCAATCAAATGGCAGTCATCTCCTGCCCGCACGGGCTGCATTTCATGTTGACATCGGCGCGAAGTCCGTTCCGGCATTGAGGATTGTTTAAATCACTGAGCGTAATCTCCTCCTACCTCGAGCCATCGTGGTTAAGGAAGGGCGATTCAAGGACCATGTTCGATCTCCTATCGACGGATTCCCGCCAGATTCTCGCCGCCCTCGATCTTTCGATGGCGACCATCGAATTCGACATGGACGGCAAGATCCTTTCCGCCAACAAGAACTTCTGCGATCTTATGGAATACGCGCCGGCGGAGATCGTCGGCCAGCATCACCGGATCTTCGTCGATCCCGAGGAGGCTCGCTCGCCCGCCTATACCGCCTTCTGGGACAAGCTGCGCCGGGGCGAATTCGAATGCAGCGAGTTCAAGCGCATCGGCAAGAACGGCAAAGAGGTCTTCATTCGCGGCAACTACAACCCGATCCGCAACGGACGCGGTCGCGTCGTCAAGGTCGTGAAGTTCTGCAACGACATCACCGAGACCAAGCGCTCGCAGGTCCGCAACGCGGCGCTGATGGATGCGGTGAACCGGGCGCAGGCGGTGATCGAGTTCAAGATCGACGGCACGATCGTCGCGGCGAACGCCAATTTCCTCGGCGCCCTCGGCTATACGGCCGAGGAGGTCGCCGGCCGGCACCACCGGATGTTCGTCGAGACCGCCTATGCCAATTCGGCGGATTACGAGGCGTTCTGGGCGAAGCTGCGGAGCGGCCAGTTCGTGGCGGACGAGTTCAAGCGCATCGGCAAGGGCGGGCGCGAGGTCTTCATTCAGGCCTCCTACAACCCGATCTTCGATTTCGACGGCAATGTGGACCGGGTGGTGAAGTTCGCCTCCGACGTGACGCCGCGCGTCCATGCCGTGCAGCGGCTCGGCCAGGCGCTGGACGCGCTCGCCCATGGCGATCTGGCGAGCCGGATCGAGGAGCGCTTCATTCCGGCCCTCGACCCGATCCGCATGAACTTCAACGCCTCGGTCGAGACGTTGCAAAACGCGATGCGCACGGTCGAGCAGAACGCGCGGATGATCGAGACGGGCACGGATCAGATCCGCGCCGCCTCGGACGACCTCGCCGGCCGCACCGAACAGCAGGCGGCGGCGGTGGAGGAGACCTCGGCGGCGCTCGCCGAGATGACGGAAGGCGTGCGCCGCTCCAGCCGCCGGGCCGAGGAGGCCGGGGATCTCGTCGCCCGCACCAAGACCGAGGCGCAGCAGTCGGGCAATATCGTCACCCAGGCCGTCGCGGCGATGGGCAAGATCGAGGCCTCGTCCGGCAAGATCGGCAATATCATCGGCGTCATCGACGAGATCGCCTTCCAGACGAACCTTCTGGCGCTGAATGCCGGCGTCGAGGCGGCGCGCGCCGGCGAGGCGGGCAAGGGCTTCGCGGTCGTCGCGCAGGAAGTGCGCGGGCTCGCCCAGCGCTCGGCGGAAGCCGCCAAAAAGATCAAGGATCTCATCTCGACCTCCTCGGCGCAGGTCGAAGAGGGTGTGGAACTCGTCGGCAAGGCCGGCTCGGCGCTCGGCGGCATCGTCGAGAAGGTCGCCGAGATCAACAGCCATGTCGAGGCGATCGTCGAGGCGGCGCGCATGCAGGCCTCCGGCCTCGGCGAGATCAATGTCGCCGTCGGCACGCTGGACAAGGGCACGCAGCAGAACGCGGCGATGGTGGAGGAATCCTCGGCCGCCTGCAACGAACTGTTCCAGGAGGTCAGCACGCTGAACGCGCTTCTGGCGAAGTTCCAGCTCGGCGGTCCCGGCCACGGCACCCGCCCGGGCGACCGACGCATGGCGGGCTCTCCGGCCCGCGACCTGCAGGCGCGAGTCGCCGGCGCCTTCTGAAGTCCCGGCGCGGCGCGCGAAGGAAGCGCACCGCGCCGTCCGGTCAGTAGGTCTCCGGAACGTAGAGTTCCGGCGGCACCGGATGGCGGACATAGTCGGCGTGATGGACGCGCGGCGGCAGGGTGACCGCCTCCTGCTCGACCTCGGCATAGGGGATCTGCGACAGGAGATGGGCGATGCAGTTGAGCCGCGCCCGCTTCTTGTCGTTCGCCTCGATCAGCCACCAGCGCGCCTCGGGAATATGGGTGCGCTCCAGCATCGACTCCTTGGCGCGGGTATAGTCCTCCCAGCGGCGCCGGCTCTCGACATCCATCGGCGAGAGCTTCCAGCGCTTCAGCGGATCGTTGATCCGCATGGAGAAGCGGAACTGCTGCTCGGCATCGGTGATCGAGAACCAGTACTTGATAAGGACGATGCCGGAGCGCACCAGCATGCGCTCGAAATCCGGCACGGAGCGGAAGAACTCCTCCACCTCGTCCTCGCTGCAGAAGCCCATCACCCGCTCGACGCCGGCGCGGTTGTACCAGGAGCGGTCGAACAGCACCATTTCGCCGGCCGAGGGCAGATGCGCGACATAGCGCTGGAAGTACCATTGGCTGCGCTCGCGCGGGCTCGGCGCCGGCAGGGCGACGACGCGGCAGACGCGCGGATTGAGCCGCTGGGTGATGCGCTTGATCGCACCGCCCTTGCCGGCCGAATCGCGCCCCTCGAACAGGACGACCACCTTCAGGCCCTTGGCCTGGATCCAGTCCTGGAGGCGGACGAGCTCGCGCTGGAGCCGGAAGAGCTCGCGGAAATAGAGGCGGCGGTCGAAGCCGCTGCCCGGCTCGGCGGAGGAGAGCTCGTCGAGCGTCTCCTCGTCCAGCGAAAGCTCCAGCTCCTCGTCGAAGGAATCGGCGATCTCCTCGCGCAGCCGGTCGAACTCGAAGGCGGAACTGCGTTGGGTCTCGTCCGTCATGGCCGGGTCTCCTCAAGGTCCGACGAAGGGGATGCGCGGTTTGGATTGCAAGAATGTGACAAGGCCCGGTGGCGGCAAGCGGGCGCCGCGAAGGAGGCCGAGGCCCGCCCCGGCGAATTTGCAGAGCGGCCATGTCCTGTTTTACGGCGTGGCCCGTTTGTTTGTGACAGGATCAGGCCCTAAGGGCATGATGGTTCAGTGAATATGGAGTTCGGAATGTCCCGCCTGCAGGAAGTCGCGATCACGGTGAGCGCCCTGGCCGCCCCCGGCATGAAGCCGAAGGCGCTGATCGCGGCGGTGAAGGAGCGGCATCCGGGCATCTCGAAGAAGGACGTGGTGCGGGCGGCCTTCTACGCGCTGACGAGCGGCGCCGCCAAGGATCCGGAACAGGCCGACCGCCTGCACGACTTCGCCCTGAAGGAGCGCGGCCAGCCGGAGGAGAGCCCCTCGCCCGAGCCGGCGGCGAAGCGCGAGCGGCGCCGGAAGAAGAAGGGCGGCGAGGCCGCGACGGAAACGGCGGCCGAAGCCGGGGCCTGAGCGCGCCGGCCGACCGTCGCGATCGGCCTCCCCCGCCTGCCGTTTCGCGCATTTCCCGGATGGCCGCGCGGGCGTGGCCGCCCCGACCGTGTTCCCAAGGAACATCCTTTGCCGGGCAGCGATTGCCGCATCGCAACAAGCTGGACGGAAAAAGTCATACGATATTATGAATAGGGTCAGCATCGGCTGGGAGGCCGATGGCGAAGGTCTTGGGAGGATAATTCATGACATCCTGGAAGTTCCGGGTTGGCGTCGCCATGGCGGCCGCCATGCTGGCCTCGTCCGCCTATGCGGCGGACATGACGGTCGGCTTCTCGCAGATCGGCTCCGAATCCGGCTGGCGCGCCGCCGAGACCTCGGTGACCAAGAGCGAGGCGAAGAAGCGCGGCGTCGACCTGAAATTCGCCGATGCCCAGCAGAAGCAGGAAAACCAGATCAAGGCGATCCGCACCTTCATCGCGCAAGGGGTCGACGCGATCCTCGTCGCGCCCGTCGTCGCCACCGGCTGGGACGCGGTGCTGAAGGAAGCGAAGGAAGCCGAGATCCCCGTCGTGCTGCTCGACCGCCAGATCGACGCGCCGGACTCGCTCTACCTCACCGCCGTCACCTCCGATCAGGTGCACGAGGGCAAGGTCGCCGGCGACTGGCTGGTGAAGACGGTCGGCTCCAAGGCCTGCAACGTCGTCGAACTCCAGGGCACGACCGGCTCCTCGCCGGCGATCAACCGCAAGAAGGGCTTCGAGCAGGCGCTCGCCGGCCATGACAACGTCAAGATCGTCAAGAGCCAGACCGGCGACTTCACCCGCACCAAGGGCAAGGAAGTGATGGAGAGCTTCATCAAGTCCTCCAATGGCGGCAAGGACATCTGCGCGCTCTACGCCCATAACGACGACATGGCGGTCGGCGCCATCCAGGCGATCAAGGAAGCCGGCCTGAAGCCCGGCACGGACATTCTCGTCGTCTCGATCGACGCCGTGCCGGACATCTTCCAGGCCATGGCGAAGGGCGAGGCGAACGCCACCGTCGAGCTGACGCCGAACATGGCGGGCCCCGCCTTCGACGCGCTCGAGAAGTACAAGAAGGACAAGGCCGCGCCGGCCAAGTGGATCCAGACCGAGTCCAAGCTCTATACCCAGGCCGACGATCCGATGAAGGTCTACGAGGAGAAGAAGGGCCTCGGCTACTGACGACCCGCTCCGCCGCCCCCGCGCCGAACCGGCCCGGGGGCGGCCTCCCCGCCTGCCAAGTCAGCGGAGACGGCATGCCCTCCGAACATCCCCTTCTGCGCGTTTCCGGCGTCTCGAAGTCGTTTCTCGGCATCGCGGCGCTCAGCGACATCGACCTGACCCTCCAGCGCGGCGAGATCCACGCGCTGCTCGGCGAGAACGGCGCCGGCAAGTCGACGCTGATCAAGATCATCACCGGCGTCTATCGCCGCGACGGCGGCGAGATCGCCCTGGAGGGCCGGCCGATCGATCCGCGCCATGTCGAGGAGGCGCAGGCCCTCGGCATCGGCACGGTCTATCAGGAGGTCAATCTCCTGCCGAACCTCTCGGTGGCGGAGAACCTCCTGCTCGGGCGCGAGCCGCGCCGCTTCGGCCTCACCGACATCCGCCGCATGCGGAAGATGACGCGCGAGATCCTGGCGCGCTACGGTCTCGACCTCGATCCCGCGACGCCGCTCGCCGCCCATTCGGTGGCGGTGCAGCAGCTCGTCGCCATCGCCCGCGCCGTGGAACTTTCCGGCAAGGTTCTGATCCTCGACGAGCCCACCGCCTCGCTCGACGCGGCCGAGGTGGCGCGGCTCTTCGGCGTGATGCGGGCCCTGCGGGACCAGGGCCTCGCGATCGTCTTCATCACCCATTTCCTCGACCAGGTCTTCGCCGTCGCCGACCGCGTCACGGTGCTGCGCAACGGCCGGGGCGTCGGCAGCCGCGACATCGCCGGCCTGTCGCGACTCGACATCGTGAAGATGATGCTCGGGCGCGAACTGAAGGAGGAGACCCTCGCCGAAGCGCGCGCGGCGCCGGTGGCGGCGGGCGAGCCGGAGATCCGCTTTCGCGGCTTCGGCCGGCGCACGAGCGTCAAGCCCTTCGATCTCGGCATCCGCCGGGGCGAGGTCGTCGGCATCGCCGGCCTGCTCGGCTCCGGCCGCACCGAGACCGCGCGCCTCCTCTTCGGCGTCGACCGGGCCGATTCCGGCGAGGCGAGCGTCGACGGGCGGACGGTCGCGCTGAACTCGCCGCGCGACGCGATCGCGGCGGGCTTCGGCTTCTGCCCGGAGGAGCGCAAGACCGACGGCATCATCGCCGATCTCTCGGTGCGCGAGAATCTGGTCCTAGCCCTCCAGGCGCGGCGCGGCTGGACGAAGCCCCTGTCGCGGGCCGAGCAGGTCGAACTGACCGACCGCTATATCCGGGCGCTCGACATCCGCACCTCCGACCGCGAGAAGCCGATCAAGTTCCTGTCCGGCGGCAACCAGCAGAAGGTGCTGCTCGCCCGCTGGCTCGTCACCCATCCGCGCTTCCTGATCCTCGACGAGCCGACGCGCGGCATCGATGTCGGGGCGCATGCCGAGATCATCCGCCTCATCAAGGAACTCTGCGACGAGGGCATGGCGCTGCTCGTCATCTCCTCCGAGCTGGAGGAGCTCGCGGCCTATTCGCGCCGCATCGTCGTCTGCTCGGAGCGCGCGCATGTCGCCGAGCTTGTCGGCGAGGCGGTGACGCCGGACCGCATCATGGCGGCGATCGCCGCGCCGGAAGCGAAGGAAGCGGCGCTATGATGGGACGTCTCGCCCCCGGCCTGCGCCGGCTCGGGCCCCAGCTCGCCGTGCTCGGCGCGGTGCTCGTGCTGAACGGCCTCCTGTTTCCCGGCTTCTTCGACGTCGTCGTCCAGAACGGCCGGCTCTATGGCAGCCTGATCGACGTCCTCAACCGCGGCGCGCCGGTGGCGATTCTCGCCATCGGCATGACGCTGGTCATCGCGACGCGCGGCATCGACCTCTCGGTCGGCGCGGTGATGGCGATCTGCGGCGCCGTCGGCGCGTCGCTGGTGGCGGAGGGCACGCCGCTCTTCGCGACGCTCGCCGCCGTTCTCGGCCTCGGCCTCGTCTGCGGCCTCTGGAACGGGTTCCTCGTCGCCGTCCTCGACATCCAGCCGATCATCGCGACGCTGATCCTGATGGTGGCCGGGCGCGGCATCGCGCAGCTCGTGACGGAAGGCGTCATCCTCACCTTCAACGATCCGGGCTTCGCCTTCATCGGCAGCGGCGCCTTCGCCGGCCTGCCGCTGCCGGTCCTCATCTTTCTCGGCCTCGGCCTGCTCGCGACGCTCATCGTCCGCCGCACGGCGCTCGGCCTCCTCATCGAGGCGGTCGGCATCAACCGCCAGGCCTCGACGCTGGCGGGCCTCAACGCGGTGGTCATCCTCTTCGCCGCCTATGCGGCGAGCGGCGTCTGCGCCGCCGTCGCCGGCACGATCGCGACCGCCGACATCCGCGGCGCCGACGCCAACAATGCCGGCCTCTGGCTGGAGCTCGACGCCATCCTCGCCGTCGTCATCGGCGGCAACTCGCTCTTCGGCGGCCGCTTCTCGATCCTCGCCTCGCTGATCGGGGCGATGATCATCCAGGCGGTCAATACCGGCATTCTCCTTTCCGGCTTCCCGCCGGAATTCAATCTGGTGATCAAGGCCGGGATCATCATCCTCATCCTCGTCATCCAGTCGCCGGCGAGCCGCACCGTCCTCGCCTTTCTGGCGCCCCGGCGGCGCGAGCCGGCGATCCGTACCAGGGAAGCGGCGGAATGAGCCTGAAGTCGAAATATCTGCCGCTGGCGACGACGCTCGTCATCTTCGTCCTCGCCTATGCAGCCTGCATCGCGCAGTTCCCGAACATGGCCTCGACGCGGGTCGTCGGCAATCTCCTCACCGACAACGCCTTTCTCGGCATCGCCGCCGTCGGCATGACCTTCGTCATCCTGTCCGGCGGCATCGATCTGTCGATCGGCTCGGTGATCGCCTTCACCGGCGTCTTCATCGCCGTGATCCTGCGCGAGACCAGCCTCCACCCGCTCGTCGTCTTCGCCCTCGCGCTCGCCGTCACCACGGGCTACGGCGCGCTGATGGGCGCGATCATCCATTATCTGCGGATGCCGGCCTTCATCGTCACGCTCGCCGGCATGTTCTTCGCGCGCGGCATGGCCTTCATGCTCTCCGTCGATTCCGTGCCGATCTCCCATCCCTTCTTCGACACGCTGCAGAGCCTCTACTTCCGCATGGCCGGCGGCGGGCGGCTGACCTTCGTCGGCCTCCTGATGCTCGCCACCTTCGTCGTCGGCGCCGTCGTCGCGCAACGCACCCGCTTCGGCACGAATGTCTATGCCCTTGGCGGCAACAGCCAGTCGGCCGAGCTGATGGGCGTGCCGATCGCCCGCACGACGATCGGCATCTACGCCCTCTCCGGCTTCCTGTCGGGCCTGTCCGGCATCGTCTTCGCGCTCTATACGTCGGCCGGCTACTCGCTGTCGGCCGTCGGCGTCGAGCTCGACGCCATCGCGGCGGTGGTGATCGGCGGGACGCTGCTCACCGGTGGCTCCGGCTTCGTGCTCGGCACGCTGATCGGCGTTCTGATCCAGGGGCTGATCCAGACCTATATCGTGTTCGACGGCACCCTCTCCTCCTGGTGGACGAAGATCGTGATCGGCATCCTCCTCTTCGCCTTCATCGTCCTGCAGCGCGCCGTGCTCTGGCTCTCGGCGCGGCGGCCAATGCCGAGCCGGGCGAGCGAGGCGCGGATCACGGCATGAGCGAGCGGTGAGTCTCCTCGAAACCACGATCGCCGGCCAGCGGCGCGGCAACGGCCATGCCCAGGTCGTGGACGAGCTCGGCCGCGCCATCGTCTCCGGCCGCTACGAGGTCGGCTCGATCCTGCCGGGCGACGACGAGCTCTGCGCCCATTTCGGCTTTTCCCGCACGGTCCTGCGCGAGGCGATGAAGACGCTGGCGGCGAAGAACCTCGTCCAGCCGAAGGCGCGCGTCGGCACGCGCATCCTGGAGAAGAGCCGCTGGAACCTCTTCGACAGCGACGTCCTCGCCTGGCGCTTCGAGGCGGGGCTGGACGAGGACCTCCTCGTCCATCTCGGCGAGATCCGCGCCGCCTTCGAGCCGGAGGCCGCAGCGCTCGCCGCGCGCCGCGCCGATCCCGCCGACGTCGCCCGGCTCTACGAGATCGCCCGGCGCCTCGCCGATCCGTCCCACAACAAGGCGAGCATCGCCAAGGTCGATCTCGAATTCCACCTCGCCATCGCCGAGGTGTCGAAGAACCCCTTCATGCTGTCGATCTCCAGCCTGATCGAGGCGGCGCTGGCGATCTCCTTCAAGTTGAGCTCGCCCGCCTCCGACCCGGTGCTGATCTCCGAATGCGCCGCGAACCATCTGGCGATCGTCGACGCCATCGCGGCGGGCGACGAGCGGGCGACGCGCGCCGCGATGCTGACCGTCATCGGCGTCGGCGTCGACCGGACACGGCGGGCGCTCCGCCTCGGCTCATGAGGCGGCCGACAGCACGCTGCGGATGGCGAAGCTCGAATTGATGCGCGACACGCCGGGCAGGCGCGACAGCACCTCCTTGTGGATGCGCTCGTAGTCCCCCGCCCCGTTCGCCTCGACGCGCAGGAGATAGTCCTCCTCGCCGGTCATCAGATAGCATTCGCGGATCTCCGGATGCTTCAGGACATCCGCCTCGAAGCGGTTCAGCGCCTCCTCCGTCTGCTTCTCCAGGCTGATGCGCACGATCACCACATGCGCGTCGCGCGCCCCCGCGACGAGCGCCGTATAGCCCCGGATCGTCCCCACCTCCTCCAGGATCTGGACACGGCGCAGGCAGGCGGACGGCGACAGGCCGACCTCGGCCGCGAGCTGCACGTTGCTGATCCGGGCATTGCGCCGCAGCACCTTGAGGATGGCCCGGTCGAGCTTGTCGAGGTCTGCCAAAAATGCGGCTCCGTCGCAGGAACGTCGAAGAAGGAGCGCTATATTCGCATATCCTGCGGCAGATCGCGCGGACATTCGGCGATGCTTCGAGGATCATGAGCAGGATTGGACGGAGTGCGAAAAATGGGCGCGCATTCGGCAAACCTGTCTTGGACGGAAGGCTGGCGGACGGCGACGGTTCCCGATCGCGGCGAGATTCCGGGCGGCGGCGTGCTGACGATCGATCTCGGCGCGCTCGCCGCGAACTATCGCCAGCTCGTGGCGCTCGCCGGCGGCGCGAAGGTCGCCGGCGTCGTCAAGGCGGACGGCTACGGGCTCGGCGCCGTGCCCGTCGCGCGCCGGCTGGCGCGGGAGGGCTGCGAGAGCTTCTTCGTCGCCCATCTCGCCGAGGGGCTAGCGCTGCGCGAGGCGCTGCCGGAGGCCGAGATCCTCGTCCTCAACGGTCTGGCGCCGGGCGCGGAGCCGGCCTGCGCCGAGGCTGGCCTCGTGCCGGTCCTCAATTCCCTCGCCCAGATCGAGGCCTTCGCGCGCGAGGGCGTGCGCCGGGGCCGGCGCCTGCCGGCCGCGATCCAGGTCGATTCCGGCATGTCCCGCCTCGGCCTGTCCCCGGCGGAGGTGGAGCGTATCGCCACCGATCCGACGCGTCTCTTCGGTCTTGAGACCGTGCTGGTGATGAGCCATCTCGCCTGCGCCGACACGCCCGACCATCCGGCCAACGCCGCCCAGCTCGCGGCCTTCCGGCGGCTCGCCGCTCTGCTGCCGGCGGCCCGGCGCTCGCTCGCCAATTCCGCCGGCCTATTTCTCGGCCCCGATTTCCGCTTCGACCTCGCAAGGCCCGGCATCGCCGTCTATGGCGGCCGGCCCTTCGCCGACCCGGCGCCGAACCCAATGCGCCCCGTCGTCCGGCTGCAGGGCCGGGTGATCCAGCTGCGCGACGTGCCGGCCGGCGCCGGCATCGGCTATGGCCATACCGTCACTGCCGAGCGCCCGATGCGGCTCGCGACCCTCGGCCTCGGCTATGCCGACGGCTGGCCGCGCCGGCTCGGCAACCACATCGCCGCTCATATCGGCGAGACGGCGCTGCCGATGGTCGGGCGCGTGTCCATGGATTCGATCATCCTCGACGCTGGCGCAGCCGAGCTCCGGCCTGGCGATCTCGTCGACCTGATCGGCCCAGCGCAGAGCCTCGACGCGGTGGCCGAGGCGGCGGAAACGATCTCCTACGAGATCCTCACCGGGCTCGGATCGCGGTTCGAGCGGCACTATCTCGAAGACGAAGCGGGAGTTTCGGCATGAAGGTCGCGGTTCTCGGCGCGGGCGTCATCGGCGTCACCTCGGCCTGGTATCTGGCGAAGGCCGGGCACGAGGTCACGGTGATCGACCGGCAGCCCGGGCCGGCGCTGGAAACGAGCTTCGCCAATGCCGGCGAGGTCTCCTTCGGCTATTGCTCACCCTGGGCGGCGCCGGGCATTCCGAAGAAGGCGCTCAAATGGCTGATGATGGAGCACGCGCCGCTGATCCTGAAGCCGAAGCCGGATCTCGCCATGCTGTCCTGGCTGACGCGCATGCTCGCCAACTGCACGGCCGAAGCCTATGCGCTGAACAAGAGCCGGATGCTGCGCGTCGCCGAATACAGCCGCCTCGCCTTGGCGGAGGTGAAGGCCGAGACCGGCATCGAATACGACCAGCGCATGCAGGGCACGCTCCAGCTCTTCCGCACGCAGGAACAGCTCGACGCCTCGGCCAAAGACGTCAAAGCGCTCGCCGAGGACGGCGTTCCCTTCGAGGTGCTCGACCCGTCCGGCTGCGTGCGCGTCGAGCCGGCGCTCGCCCATGCCCATAACCGCATCGCCGGCGGCCTGCTGACGCCGAAGGACGAGACCGGTGACTGCTTCAAGTTCACCAATGCGCTGGCGGCGCTGGCGGCGGCGCGCGGCGTCGCCTTCGACTACGGGCGGACGATCCGGGGAATCCGCGTCGAGAACGGGCGGGCGAGCGGCGTCGAGACCGATCGCGGCTTCCAGGCGGCGGATGCCGTTCTCGTGGCGATGGGCTCCTTCTCGCCGGCGCTCGTCGCGCCGCACGGCATCCGCCTGCCGGTCTATCCGGTGAAGGGCTATTCGCTGACCATCCCGATCCTCGATCCCGAGCGGGCGCCGGAATCGACCGTCCTCGACGAGAGCTACAAGATCGCCATCACGCGGCTCGGCGAGCGCATCCGCGTCGGCGGCATGGCGGAGATTTCCGGCTTCACCACCGACCGGCCGGAGGCGCGGCGCCGGACGCTCGAACATTCCGTCTGCGATCTCTTTCCGGGCGGCGATCTGGCGAAGGCCGACTACTGGTCGGGGCTGCGGCCGATGACGCCGGACGGCACGCCGGTGATCGGTCCGACCCGGGTGAACGGTCTGTTTCTGAACACCGGCCATGGCACGCTCGGCTGGACCATGTCCTGCGGCTCCGCCCGGCTCGTCGCCGATCTCGTCTCCGGCCGCAGCCCGGAGATCGAGGCGGCGGACCTCGCCGTCGCGCGCTACGCATAGGATTTTTCGAGGAGATTCCAGGGGCTGGATTGTCGGGCCGCCCGCCCCCATTTAAGACGGACCGCCCGGGCCACGACCGCCGCCTCCCCGCGAGGACAGCCGCCGTCCGGCCCCGTCGCGGCTGGGGAAGAGGACGGAGCGAGCCCATGCAACTCTTGCCTTCCACGTCGGAGCGGCCCGCCGCTTCCGTGACCGGCGGCGCTTGGCCGCATCGGCGCAGTGCCATCCTCGACTGGCTGATGCTGGAGACGAGCGGCGAGCGCTTCATCGACAATATCCTGGTGCAGCTCTGCGAGCGGCTGCGCGAGGCGGGCGTGCCGATCGGCCGCGCCACGCTGAATTTCCGCATCCAGCATCCGCAATGGTTCGGCGCCAGTATGCGCTGGCGCGTCGGGCTGGTGGAGGCTGAGATCGAGACCTACGAGCACGGCACGATGGACAATGTCAGCTATCTGACGAGCCCCATCAAGGCGGTGCTGGCGGGCGCCGGCGAGATCCGGCGCCGGCTGGACCGGCCGGCGACGGGCAGCGACTACGACTATCCGCTCTACGACGAACTGCGCGATCAGGGCATGACCGACTATGTCGCCTGGCCGATCGAGCACACGCTCGGGCGCCGCCATGTCGTGACCTTCGCCGCCGACCGGCCGGGCGGCTTCGACGAGGGCGACATCGGGCTTCTGCGCGATCTCCTGCCGGCGCTCGCCCTCGTCAGCGAGATCCGCCTGAAGAACCGCCTCGCCCGCACGCTGCTCGAGACCTATGTCGGCCCGCATGCCAGCGCCGAGATCCTGGCCGGCGCGATCACGCGCGGCAGCGGCGCGACGGTCGGCGCGGCCATCCTGATCTGCGACCTGCGCGACTTCACCACGATCTCGGAACTCTGGCCGCGCGACGACGTGATCGAGCTCCTCAACGGCTATTTCGACGCGATGTCGGAGCCGATCGAACGCCATGGCGGCGAGATCCTGAAATTCGTCGGCGACGGGCTGCTCGCGATCTTCCCGCTCGACCGGCCGAATGCCTGTCTCGACCTGCTCCATGCCGTGGCGGAGGCGCAGGCGGCCATGGCGCTCCTCAACGAGGACCATGTGCGCCGGGGCCGCAAGCCGCTCGGCTACGGCATCGGCATCCATGTCGGCGACGTGATGTACGGCAATATCGGCTCGCGCCGGCGCCTCGACTTCACCGTGATCGGCCCGGCGGTCAACACCGCCGCCCGGCTGGAGGCGCTGACGAAGGAGGTCGGCCGGCCGGTCCTCGTCTCGAAGGCCTTCGCCGAGATGGCGGGCTGCCAGAAGGTGCTGGAAAGCCTCGGCGCCTTCCCGCTGAAGGGCATCGGCGGCCCGATCGAGGTCTTCGCCTTTTCCGGCGACCGCTGCCGGGCGAAGGTGGAGGAGCCGGGAGAGGCCCTGGCGGAGGCAGCGCTTCCCGCCTGACAAAGTCGGAGCCGCCCCTTCCCCCGTCCTAATCGGCGGCGAGGGGCGGCCCGCGAAAGGCGTCGAGGCCGGCCACCGGCTCCAGGCGCACCGGCATGCCGCTCGCCGCCGCGCGATAGATCGCCTCCATCAGCACATGGTCCTGCACGCCCTCCTCGCCCGGCGTGCGCGGCCGGCGATCGGCGAGGACGCAGTCGGCCATGTGATCCATCTCGGCGGCGAACTGGTTGCGGCGCGGGATGACGAGTTCGTTCTGCGAGGTGTCGTCCTCCTGACGGGCGGTGACGGTGAGCCGCTGGCCCTCGTAGGAATAGGCGTTCGGCATGTCGAGGCTGGCGCGCTCGAAGTTCAGCCGCTGGTGCTTGTCGTCGCGCGCGCCGTAGCTCGCGAAGCAATTGGCGATGAAGTTCGAGGGAAAGCGCAAAGTGAAGGCGATCGTCTCCTCCACCTCGGCGAAGCGCGGATCGTTCGGCGGCGCATATTGCGTGGCATAGATCTCGACCGGCTCCTCGCCGGTGAGGAAGCGCGCCGTGTTGAGGCAGTAGAGGCCTATATCCGGCAGCGAGCCGCCGCCGGACAGGGCGCGCTTGTGCCGCCATTGCTGGGTGCCGTTTTCCGCCACGGTCTGGACATTGGTGGCGCTCATGCCGACCAGCCGGCCGAAGGTGCCCTCGCGCACGAAGCGCTGGGCGCGGCGGTTGTGCGGCTCGTACTGGATGCGGTAGGCGACCATCAGATGCCGCCTGGCCGCCTGGCAGGCCGCCACCATCGCCCGCGCGTCGGCCGCGTTCGTCGCCATCGGCTTCTCGCAGAGCACGTGCTTGCCGGCCTTGGCGGCGCGCTCGACATATTCGCGATGCATGCCGTTCGGCAGGACGACATAGACGACCTGGATCGCCGAATCCTCGGCGATGCGGTCGAAATCCGCGTAGGAATGGCAGCGCTCCGGCGCGATGCCATATTGGGCGGCGACCGCCTTCAGCTTGTCCGGCGTGCCGGAGACAAGCGCGACAGGCCGGCACTTCTTCGCCTCGCCGAAGGCCGGCAGGATCTCCTCCAGCGCCAGTCGGCCGAGGCCGACGATGGCGAAGCCGACACGCTGTTCCGGCGGCAGGGGCGCGGGCGGCGGACCGCTCGGCGTATCGGCCGGCGCGCGCCAGTTCGGAAAGCTCACCTTGCCGTTCTCGACCTGCCCGACATCCACGGGCGTCGGCGCCGGATAGGACGCGGCCGAGGCCCGCGAGGCGGCGAGAAGCCCCGCCGCGCCGGTGCCGGCCAGTTGCAGGAGACCCCGGCGGCTCGGCCGGAAGCGATGATCCATGGCGCTCGTCCTTTCGCAACTCGTCGGCCGCTGAACGCGGCAGGGACGAAAGGGATTCGCGACCGGTAGGGACCTCACGGAAAGGCGAAGGCGGAACGGAAGGCGGAGGAGCGGTGCCGGTGGCCGAAATAGAGGCGGCCCGCGGCGGCCCGAGGAAGCGGCGCCAGAGCACCGGCCGGGACGGTCCGGGGGTTGAGCAGGGGTCCGGCGCACCGCAGGGCGGGTCGGACACCGGGCAGCACCCGGACCCTTTGCTCGAAAAGGAACATAGCGGAAAGCCAAGACAGTTCCATGACAGGCGAAGAAAATCCCGGATCATCGCGACTGTCACACGACTGAAATCGTGTTGGTGCATTGGCTTGTCATCCGCAGTGGGGTCAGCGGCCATGCATCCTTCAGACGACATCCGGCAGTTCCGCACGCTGTTCCTTTCGGACGTGCATCTCGGATCGAAGGCGGCGCAGGCCGACCTCCTGATCGACTTCCTGCGCGTGCACGAGGCGGAGACGATCTACCTCGTCGGCGACATCTTCGACGGCTGGCGCCTGAAGCGCTCCTGGCACTGGCCGCAGACGCATAACGACGTGGTGCAGAAGCTGCTGCGCAAGGCCCGCAAGGGCGCCCGGATCATCTACATTCCCGGCAATCACGACGAGGTCATGCGCGGCTTTCCCGGCCAGCATTTCGGCGGCATCGAGGTGCGCGTCTCCGACATCCACCACACGGCGGACGGCCGGCGCTTCCTGGTGATGCATGGCGACGAGTTCGACGTGGTGGTGCGCAACGCCCGCCTCATCGCCTATCTCGGCGACTGGGCCTATGACGCGGCGATCGCCATCAATTCCGTCTTCAACCGCGTGCGCCGGGCGCTCGGCTTCCCCTACTGGTCCTTCTCGTCCTGGGCGAAGCTGAAGGTGAAGAACGCCGTTTCCTTCATCGGCGCCTTCGAGACGGCGCTGGCGGAAGAGGCGCGGCGCCAGGACTGCGACGGCGTGATCTGCGGCCATATCCACCATGCCGAGATCGCCGAGCGCGCCGGCATCCAATATGTGAACACCGGCGACTGGGTGGAAAGCTGCACGGCGATCGGCGAGCGCGAGGACGGCTCCTTCGAGCTGATCCGCTGGACGCGGCCGGTCAGCGTGCCCACCACGCGCCGTCGTCAGGGCTCCGTCCCGCTCGGCGTCCCGGCGCTGGAAGAGGCCGCCTGATGCGCCTTCTCCTCGCGACCGACGCCTGGGAGCCCCAGGTCAACGGCGTCGTGCGCACCCTCACCAGCCTCTGCCAGGAACTGGCCGAGCGCGGCGTCGAGGTGCGGATCGTGGCGCCGAAGGATTTCCGCACCATTCCCTGCCCGACCTATCCCGAGATCCGCCTCGCGCTCGCCACCGCCTTCCGGGTCGGGCGCGTCGTCGACGAGTTCCGGCCGGACGCGATCCATATCGCGACGGAAGGCCCGGTCGGCATCGCGGCGCGCAAGGCGGCGATGCAGCGCGGCCTCGCCTTCACCACCTCGTTCCACACGCGCTTTCCCGAATATCTGCGCAAGCGCGCGCCGGTGCCGGACGCCTTCTCCTATGCGCTGCTGCGCCGCTTCCACGCGCCGGCCAGCGCCTGCCTCGTACCGACGGACAGCATCCGCCAGGAGCTCGAGACGCGCGGCTTCCGCAATCTCGCGGTCTGGACGCGCGGCGTCGACCGCGCGCTGTTCAAGCCGCTGCCGCCGCTCGACCACGGCCTGCCGGGGCCGGTCTTCCTGACGGTCTCGCGCGTCGCGCCGGAAAAGAATCTCGAAGCCTTCCTCGATCTCGATCTGCCCGGCTCGAAGATCGTGGTCGGCGCCGGCCCGTCGCTCGGCGCGCTGATCGAGCGCTATCCGAAGGTGCATTTCGCCGGCCTCCAGACCGGCGAGGCGCTGGCACGCTATTATTCGAGCGCCGACGTCTTCGTCTTTCCCTCGCGCACCGACACGTTCGGCATCGTCCTGATCGAGGCGCTGGCCTGCGGCGTGCCGGTGGCGGCCTTCCCGGTGCCCGGCCCGCTCGACGTCATCGCCGATACGAAGGCCGGCTGCCTGTCGGAGGATCTGCGCGCCGCCTGCCTCGGCGCCCTCGCCCTGCGGCGCGAGGACGCGCTGGAGCGCTCGCGCGCCTTCAGCTGGGAACTCTGCGCCGACATCTTTCTCGACGCCGCCACCCGTTCGGCGCGGAAGGACACCGGCCTGCGCCTCGCCGGCTGATGCGTGTCCCCTCACCCCGCTTCACGCGGCGGCGGGGCGTGGTCGAAGACGAGTTCGACGCGATCGGCATGGGCGCGCGTCCGGTTGGCCTGGATCGGGCATCCGCCGAGATCGACATCGACGCCATGCGACACGAGCGCCAGACCGTCCGGCGGCGAGGCTAGCAGTTCGGCATCGGCCGGCGACAGCCGTTCCGCCGTGACGCGCGTCTCGCGCCGTCGATAGTCCTCGATGCCATGCGCCTTCAGCGCCAGGGTGATCGAGCCGGTCTCGGCATAGGCGGCGACGATGGCGGGAAAGCGCTCCGCCGGGAACCAGCCGGTGCCGACCGAAAGCGGCACGCCATCGGCGACGCTCAAGGTTTCGAGGCGGTGCAGCGGTGCGCCGGGCCTGAGATCGAGAAGCCCCGCCAGCGCCGCGTCGGCGGGCACCAGATCGGCGCGAATCAGCCGCCCGCCCGGCCGGCGCGCCGCCCGCGCGACATTTTCCGAGAAGCGGGTGCGCGGGCCGACCGGATAGGAGAGGCGCGGCGGCCGGGCGGCGACGAAGGTGCCGCGCCCGCGCTCCGCCCGCAACAGGCCTTCCGCCGCGAGCGCCGCGATGGCCCGGCGCACCGTATGGCGGTTGACGCCGAAGCGCGCGGCGAGTTCCGCCTCGACCGGCAGGCGCTCCAGCGCGCCGCCGGCCTCGGCGATCATTCCCCGGATGCCGTCCGCGACGCTGCGCCAGCGCGCGATCCCGTCTTCTCCGCCGATCATGCGCGCCCCTTCGAAAAATTCCGGCGGCGTCATTGTTCTGTCACCGCGACGGGAGTAAGTATCAAGCATAAGGTCTATTTGTCTACACAAATAGACAATAAAGGATCGACGGTATGAGCGAGAGGGTGGCGGAGGATCAAGCCGGGCGCCGGCGCGCGATGGAGGCCTTCGCGGCGGCCGGGACGGCGCGCCTCGCCGCGGCCTGGGACCGCTGGGGGGCGGGCCTCGCCGCCGACCTCGTCCGGGGACCGGAGATCGGCCTTGTCATGCTGCGCGGCCGGATCGGCGGCGGTGGCGCGCCCTTCAATCTCGGCGAGGCGAGCGTGACGCGCGCCAGCGTGCGGCTCGCCGACGGCCGGCTCGGCCATGCCATGGTGCTCGGCCGCGATGCGGAGAAGGCGCGGCTTGCCGCCTGTCTCGACGCCGCCTGGCAGGGCGAGGCCGAGCGCGCGGCGATCGAAGCCGAGCTCGTCGCGCCGGTGCTGGCCGAGCGCGCGGCGGCGCGCCGGGCGCGCGCCGAGGAGACGGCGGCGACGAAGGTCGATTTCTTCACCCTGGTGCGCGGAGAGGACTGATGGCATCCCCGGACGACAAGGACATGCTGCGCGGCTTCCGCGCCCCGGTGACGGATGCGCAGGCCGTGTTCGACCGGGCGATGCGCGCCTTTTCCCGCCCCGGCACAATCGTCGATTTCGGCGAGCGCCTC
The DNA here is from genome assembly GCF_014642635.1 of Aureimonas endophytica. GTDB lineage: Bacteria > Pseudomonadota > Alphaproteobacteria > Rhizobiales > Rhizobiaceae > Plantimonas > Plantimonas endophytica. The sequence goes on along the minus strand of NZ_BMIQ01000002.1, from coordinate 339,878 downwards.
GGCGCTCCGGCGCCGCTGGAGCCGGCCGCCGCCGCGCTCCTGGCGACGCTCGCCGACTACGACACGCCGCTCTGGCTGCACGAGGCGCTGCGCGGCGAGACCGTCCGGGGCTGGATCGCCTTCCAGACCGGCGCCGTGGTGATGGACCGGCCGGAGCTTTCGCGCTTCGCCCTCGTGCCGCAAGGGGCCGACCTGCCGGCGCTCAGCAGCTTCGCGATCGGCACGGCGACCTATCCCGACCGTTCCACGACGCTGATCCTCGGCATCGCCGCGCTCGACGGCGGCGCGCCCTATCTCCTCGCCGGCCCCGGCATCGAGACCACGACCCGCTTCGCGCCGCGCGGCCTGCCGGACACCTTTCTCGCCGACTGGGCGATCAACCAGGCGCTCTTCCCGCGCGGCGTCGACGTGATCCTCGCCTGCGGCACGCGGGCGCTCGCCCTGCCGCGCACGACGCAGATCCGGAGGGCCTGACATGTATGTCGCGGTGAAGGGCGGCGAGACCGCCATCGCCCATGCCCATCGCCTGCTCGCCGACCGCCGGCGCGGCGATCGGGACGTGCCGGCCCTGACCCTGGAGCAGATCGCCGGCCAGCTCGCCCTCGCGGTCGATCGCGTCATGGCGGAGGGCTCGCTCTACGACACCGATCTCGCCGCGATGGCGGTGCGCCAGTCGCACGGCGATCTGATCGAGGCGATCTTCCTCCTGCGCGCCTATCGCACCACGCTGCCGCGCTTCGGCGCCTCCGTGCCGCTCGACACCGGAGCGATGCGGATCGAGCGGCGCGTCTCGGCGACCTTCAAGGACCTGCCGGGCGGCCAGCTTCTCGGCCCGACCTTCGACTACACCCATCGCCTGATCGATCCGGCGATGGCCGGCGACGCGGCAGTGGAGCCCGGCGCCCGGCGCGCAGTGGACGAGGCGGAAATGGCCTGCCCGCGCGTCACCGACATTCTCGGCGCCGAGGGCCTGATCGAGCCGGACGGCTCCGGCAACGGCGAGGAGCCGGGCGACCTGACGCGCGAGCCGCTCGACTTTCCGGCCGGGCGGGACCTCCGGCTCCAGGCGCTGGCGCGCGGCGACGAGGGCTTTCTCCTGGCGCTCGGCTATTCGACCCAGCGCGGCTTCGGGCGCACCCATCCCTTCGTCGGCGAGATCCGCATCGGCTTCGTCGACGTGGAGGTCGAGCTGCCGGAACTCGGCTTTGCCGTCGCCATCGGCGAGCTGCGCCTCACCGAATGCCAGATGGTCAACCAGTTCAAGGGCTCGGCCAGCGAACCGCCGCAGTTCACGCGCGGCTACGGCCTCGTCTTCGGCCAGTCGGAACGGAAGGCCATGGCGATGAGCCTGGTGGACCGGGCGCTCCGGGCGGAGGAGTTCGGCGAGGAGCGCAACGCGCCCGCCCAGGACGAGGAATTCGTCCTCGCCCATGCCGACAACGTGCAGTCCACCGGCTTCGTCGAACATCTGAAACTGCCGCATTACGTCGACTTCCAGGCCGAACTCGACCTCGTGCGGCGCATGCGGCGCCATCACGACACCGCGCCGGACGCGGCCGAACGGGAGGCGGCGCAATGAGCGCCCTGCCGAGCTACAACTTCGCCTATCTCGACGAGCAGACGAAGCGGATGATCCGCCGGGCGATCCTGAAGGCGATCGCCATTCCCGGCTATCAGGTGCCCTTCGCCTCGCGCGAGATGCCGATGCCCTATGGCTGGGGCACCGGCGGCGTGCAGGTGACGGCGGCGATCATCGGCCCGGACGACGTGCTGAAGGTGATCGACCAGGGCGCCGACGACACGACCAACGCCGTCTCGATCCGCGCCTTCTTCGAGAAGACGGCCGGCGTCGCGACGACGACGCGGACGGAGGAGGCGACGATCATCCAGACGCGGCACCGCGTCCCGGAAGCGCCGCTCCAGGCGCACCAGACCCTCGTCTACCAGGTGCCGATCCCCGAACCGCTGCGCTTTCTGGAGCCGCGCGAGACCGAGACGCGCATCCTGCACGGACTCGAGGAATACGGCCTCATGCATGTGAAACTCTACGAGGACATCGCCCGCCACGGCCATATCGCCACGACCTATGCCTATCCGGTAAAGGTCGAGAACCGCTACGTGATGGACCCCTCGCCCATTCCGAAATTCGACAATCCGAAGCTCGACCGCTCCCCGGCGCTCCAGCTCTTCGGCGCGGGCCGCGAGAAGCGCATCTATGCCTTGCCGCCCTACACGGCGGTGCGGAGCCTCGATTTCGAGGACCATCCCTTCACGGTGCAGCATTTCGAGAAGCCCTGCGCGCTTTGCGGCGCGCGCGGCGTCTATCTCGACGAGGTCGTGACCGACGACCGGGGCGGCCGCATGTTCGTCTGTTCCGACACCGACCATTGCGAAACCCGCCGCGCCGCCGGCCATGTCGGCGACCAGGGGGAGACGGCGAAATGAGCGCGCTGGAAATTGACCAGCCCCTCCTCTCCGTCCGCGATCTCGGCAAGCGCTACGGCGCGCGGGTCGGCTGCGAGGGCGTGTGTTTCGAGGTCTATCCGGGCGAGGTCGTGGCCATCGTCGGGGAAAGCGGCTCGGGCAAGACGACGCTGCTGAACTGCATTTCCGGCCGCCTGCCGCGCTCGGCCGGGGCGGTGGTCTATCGGATGCGCGACGGGGCCCGTCGCGATATCGAGGATCTGACGGAAGCGGAACGGCGGCTTCTCGCCCGCACCGACTGGGGCTTCGTCCACCAGAATCCCGCCGACGGCCTGCGCATGCGCGTGTCGGCCGGCGCCAATGTCGGCGAACGGCTGATGGCGGTCGGCGAGCGCCATTACGGCCGCATCCGCCAGACGGCCGGCGACTGGCTCGGCAAGGTCGAGATCGCCGGCGAGCGCATCGACGACCGGCCGCTCGCCTTTTCGGGCGGCATGCGCCAGCGCCTCCAGATCGCCCGCAATCTCGTCACCCATCCCCGTCTCGTCTTCATGGACGAGCCGACCGGCGGGCTCGACGTCTCCGTCCAGGCCCGTCTCCTCGATCTCCTGCGCGGCCTCGTCGCCGATCTCGGCCTCGCCGTGGTGATCGTCACGCACGATCTCGCCGTCGCCCGGCTCCTGTCGCAGCGCATGATCGTGATGAAGGACGGGCGCGTGGTCGAGAGCGGGCTCACCGACCGCGTCCTCGACGACCCGCACCATGCCTATACGCAGCTGCTCGTCGCCTCGATCCCGGAGAGCTGAGATGCCGGACACCCCTCTCCTCAGCGTCCGCGACGTCGCCAAGAGCTTCACGCTGCACCTGCGCGGCGGGCTCGAACTGCCGGTGGTGGCGAATGTCGCCTTCGAGCTCGGAGCCGGCGAATGCGCCGTGCTCGGCGGCCCGTCCGGCATCGGCAAGTCCTCGATCCTGCGCATGGTCTACGGCAATTACGCCGTCGACCGGGGCGCGATCCTGGTGCGCCAGGGCGGCGAGGCGGCCGATCTCGCCTCCGGCGATCCGCGCCTCGTGATGCGCCTGCGCTTCACGACGATCGGCTATGTCAGCCAGTTCCTGCGGGCCGTGCCGCGCGTGCCGGCGCTCGACGTCGTCGCCGAGCCGCTTCTCCAGCGCGGGCTGGGCCAGGACGAGGCACGCCGGCGCGCCGCCGCGCTTCTTCACCGCCTGCGCCTGCCGGAGGCTCTGTTCGGCCTGCCGCCCGCCACTTTTTCCGGCGGCGAGAAGCAGCGCGTCAACATCGCGCGCGGCTTCGTCACCGACCATCCGATCCTGCTCCTCGACGAGCCGACCGCCTCGCTCGACGCGGAGAACCGCGACACGGTGGCCGGCATGATCGAGGAGAAGCTGGCGCGGGGCACGGCCATCCTCGGCATCTTCCACGACGAGGTGGTGCGCGCCCGCGTCGCGACGCGGATCATCGACGTCGCCGCCTTTTCCGCCCGCAGGGACGCCGCCTGATGCCGAAGCTTTCCGAAACGCCGCAGATCCATACGACGGCGAAGGTCACCGACTGCCGGCTCGGCCGCTATGTCGAGATCGCCGAAGGCTGCCGCGTCGCCGAGAGCGAGCTCGGCGACTATTCCTATCTGATGGAGAATTGCGCCGTCTGGGGCGCGACGATCGGCAAGTTCGTCAACATCGCCTCCACCGTGCGGCTGAATGCCACCAACCATCCGGTGGAGCGCGCGACGCTGCACCATTTCACCTATCGCGCCGGCGACTATTTCGACGATGCCGAGGACGAGGCGCCCTTCTTCGCCGCGCGCCGCGCCCGGCGCGTGACGATCGGCCACGACGTCTGGATCGGCCATGGCGCGACGGTGCTGCCCGGCGTCTCGATCGGCAACGGCGCGGTGGTCGGCGCCGGCGCGGTCGTCTCGAAGGATGTCGCGCCCTATGCGATCGTCGGCGGCGTGCCGGCCCGGCTGATCCGCGAGCGCTTCTCGGCCGAGCTCGGCGCGCGCATGGATCGCCTCGCCTGGTGGGACTGGCCGCATGACCGGCTGCGGGCGGCGCTGGACGACTTCCGCCATCTCGACGCGGCCGAGTTCCTCGCCCGCCACGCCGACTAAGTTTCTATTCCGCCGTCTCTTTCCATCGTTACCCAATCGTCACCGACCCGTCATCGCGATCACATCGGCGGGTCTTAAGCAACGGTTATCGACCAGCGGCGGAGAGGCCCATGTCCGCGATCCGCGTCACCGATCTCACCAAGACCTTCGGCCGTCGACCGGCCCTCGCCGGGCTCTCGCTGGAGATCGGCGAGGGCGAGATGGTCGCCCTCATCGGCGCCTCCGGCTCCGGCAAGTCCACCCTGATGCGGATCGTCGCCGGGCTCGAACTCGGCGACCAGGGCAGCCGGGTGGAGATCCTCGGCCGGCCGATGCAGCAGAACGGGATGCTGGGCTCCCGGGCGCGCGAGCTGCGCCGCGAGATCGGCGTCGTCTTCCAGCAGTTCAATCTCGTCGCCCGCCTGTCGGTGATGACAAATGTCCTGACCGGTCTTCTCGGCCGCATCCCACGCTGGCGCGGCACGCTCGGCCTGTTCCGGAAGGCCGAGAAGGATCTCGCGCGGCAGGCGCTGCGCCGCGTCGGCATCGAGGCGACGCTCTGGCAGCGCGCCTCCACCCTTTCCGGCGGCCAGCAGCAGCGCGCCGCCATCGCCCGCACCCTCGTCCAGCGCTCGCGCATCCTCCTCGCCGACGAGCCCATCGCCTCGCTCGACCCGTCCTCGGCGCGGCGGGTGATGGACACGATCGCCGAGATCAACCGGCTCGACGGCATCACCGCCGTCGTCTCGCTGCACCAGGTCGAATATGCCCGGCGCTATTGCCGGCGCACCATCGCGCTGCGCGACGGCCGGATCGTCTTCGACGGGCCGTCGCAGGCCCTCAGCAACGCCTTCCTGCGCGAACTCTACGGCACGGCGTCGGAAGAGCTGATCCTGCCGGACGGTCCGGCGGAGCCGGCGCGCGCCGAGCGGCCGACCGACCGGATCGCGGCCCCGCCGGCCGTCCTGGCCTCGACCTGAACACCCCTTCCCTCCCATCGAACCGGAGATCCGCCATGCAGTCCCTTCTGAAGCTCGCGGCCGTCGCGCTCGCCTTCGGCGCCGCGCTGCCCGCCGCGGCCAAGGCCGAAGAGATCAATTTCGGCATCATCTCGACCGAGTCGCAGTCGAATCTGCGCAATGTCTGGGAGCCCTTCATCGCCGACATGAAGAAGGAGACCGGCCTCGACATCAAACCGTTCTTCGCCTCCGACTATGCCGGCGTCATCGAGGGCATGCGCTTCGGCAAGGTGCAGGTCGCCTGGTACGGCAACAAGTCGGCCATGGAAGCGGTGGACCGCGCCGATGGCGAGGTCTTCGTGCAGACCGTCGCCGCCAATGGCGAGCCGGGCTATTATTCGCTGATCCTCGCGCCGGCCGATTCCAAGCTCGGCTCGCTCGACGACCTTCTGAAATGCGACAAGTCGCTGAATTTCGGTCTCGGCGATCCCAACTCGACCTCGGGCTATCTCGTGCCGATGACCTTCGTCTTCGGCGAGCGCGGCATCGACCCGAAGTCCTGCTTCAAGACCGTCACCAACGCCAATCACGAGACCAACGCGATGGCGGTCGCCAACAGGCAGGTCGACGCGGCGGCGAACAATACCGAGAACCTGGCGAAGATCGAGAAGAACGCTCCGGAGGCGTTCAAGAAGATCAAGGTGATCTGGAAATCGCCGCTGATCCCGTCCGATCCGATCGTCTGGCGCAAGGATCTCTCGGCCGCCACCAAGGAGAAGCTGAAGACCTTCTTCCTCACCTACGGCACGGAAAAGTCGAAGGGCGATGCGGCGACGGAGAAGAAGGTGCTCGCCGGCCTGCAATGGGCGCCGTTCAAGGCCTCCGGCGACGACCAGCTCCTGCCGATCCGCGTCATGGAGATCAGCAAGAAGATCAGCGCCGTGAAGGCGGACGCGAACAAGTCGGAGGCCGACAAAGCGGCCGAGATCGCCAAGCTCGAAGCGCAGAAGAAGGACCTGTCGGAGAAGCTCGCCAAGGCCGCCCAGGGCTGAGGCGACCGCCGATCGCGAGGGCATGGCCGGACCGCCGTGCCCTTCGCTTTTCCGCGAGGGGAGTGCGACCATGACCGACGCCGCCGCGAATGCCGAGACCGCCCTGCCCGAGCGCGACCGGTCGGGGCCGCTCCTGCGCTATGCCGGGCTTCTCGCCCTGGTGCTCGTCCTCGCCTGGAGCGCCGGGCCGGTCGAGATCGGCCGCTGGACCTATCTCTTCACCGATGCCGGCAATATGCGCGACTATCTCGCCGGCTTCCTGACGCCCGATTTCAGCGACTGGCGCTACTACCTGTCCGAGATGGTGGTGACGATCCAGATCGCGCTCTGGGGCACCTTTCTCGGCGTCGTCCTCTCCGTGCCGCTCGGCATCCTCTCGGCCGGCAACATGGCGCCCTGGTACGTGCTCCATCCGGTCCGGCGCCTGCTCGACGTGTTTCGCGGCACGCACGAGCTCGTCTTCGCCGTGCTCTTCGTCGTCGCCGTCGGGCTCGGACCCTTCGCCGGCGTCATGGCGCTCTTCGTCTATACGATCGGCGTCCTCGGCAAGCTCTTCTCCGAGGCGGTGGAGGCGATCGATCCGCGCCCGGTCGAGGCGATCCGCGCCACCGGCGCCTCGAAGCTCCAGGAGATCGTCTATGGCGTGATCCCGCAGGTCATGCCGCTCTGGATCTCCTATTCGCTCTACCGGCTGGAATCGAACATTCGCTCGGCCACCATTCTCGGCGTCATCGGCGCCGGCGGCATCGGCCAGGTCCTGTTCGAATGCATCCGGGGCTTCTATTATGGCAAGTCCGCCGCCCTTCTGATCATCATCATCCTGTCGGTGACGCTCCTGGATCTCCTGTCGCAACGCCTGCGGCGCTTCGCCACCTGATCGCCCGCCGCCCGTCCCGCTCCGCCATCGCTTCGAAAAGTCCGCGCCTCATGCCTTCAGAGACCCTCTTCCGCAACGCCCGGATCGTGCTCGCCGACCGCATTCTCGACGGGCATCTTCTCCTGCGCGACGGGCGCATCGCGGAGATCGGCGAGGGTCCGGCGACGGGCGGCGAGGATTTCGGCGGCGACTATCTGATCCCGGGCCTCGTCGAGCTGCATACCGACCATATCGAAAACCATTCGCGCCCCCGCCCGAAGGTGCAGTGGAACCCGGCCGCCGCGCTCCAGGCGCATGACGTGCAAATCGCCGGCTCCGGCATCACCACCGTCTTCGACGCGCTGCGCGTCGGCCAGGACGAGGCGGACGACACGGGCGAGATGGCGGAACTCGGCCGCACCATCGCCGCCGCCGTCGCCGCCGACCGGCTGCGCGCCGAGCATTTCATCCATCTGCGCTGCGAGGTCTCCGCGCCCGACACGCTGGAATGCTTCCTGGCGATGAAGGACAATCCGCGCGTCCGCCTCGCCTCGCTGATGGATCACGCGCCGGGCCAGCGGCAATTCGCCAGCCTCGACGCCTATCGCGTCTATTACCAGGGCAAGAAGGGCATGACGGACCCGGTCTTCGCCGCCTTCTGCGCCCGGCGCATCGAGCAGTCCGAGACCTATTCGGACAGGCATCGCCGGGCGATCGCCGCCGAATGCCACGCCGCCGGCATCGCCATCGCCTCGCATGACGACGCGACCGCCGCCCATGTGGACGAGAGCATCGCGCTCGGCGTCGCGGTCGCCGAGTTCCCGACGACGCTCGACGCGGCGCGCCTGTCGCGCGAGGCGGGCCTGCATGTCCTGATGGGCGCCCCGAACGTCGTGCGCGGCGGCTCGCATTCCGGCAATGTCTCGGCGATCGAGCTGATGCGCGCCGGCGTGCTCGACGTCCTGTCCTCCGACTACGTGCCGGCGAGCCTGCTTCAGGCGGCCTTCCTGATGGTGGAGCGTGGCGACGCGGACCTGCCCGCCGCCATCCGCCTCGTCGCCACCCATCCAGCCGAGGCGGTGGGCCTTGCCGATCGCGGCGCGATCGCGATCGGCCGCCGCGCCGATCTCGTCCGGGTCGAGGCGCCGGCCGGCGAGCCGCCGCTGGTGCGCGCCGTCTATCGCGAGGGCCGCCGCGTTGCCTGAGACGCACCGCGCCGGGCTCTTCGTCGCGGTCGTCGGCCCGAGCGGCGCCGGCAAGGACACGGTGCTCGACGGGGCGAAGCGGGCGCTCGGCCCCCATTCCGCCGTGCGCTTCGCCCGCCGCGTCGTCACCCGCCCTGCCCAGGCGGGCGCCGAGGACCACGACTCCTTGGACGAGGCCGGCTTCGCCGCCGCCGAGGCGGCGGGCGCCTTCGCCCTCACCTGGCGGGCGCATGGCCTCGCCTACGGCATTCCGGCCACCTGCCGCGACGAGCTCGCGGCCGGGCTGACGGTCGTCGCCAACCTGTCGCGCCGGGCGCTCGGCGACGCGGCGCGCGCCTTCGGGCCGATCGAGATCGTCGAGATCAGCGCCGAGCCGCGCCTTCTCGCCGAGCGGATCGCCGCGCGCGGCCGCGAAAGCGCGGCGGAGGTCGCCGCCCGGCTGGCGCGCCAGGTGCCGGTCGAGCCGCCGGACGGCTTCTGCCGCGTCACCCGCATCGACAATTCCGGCGCGGTGGCGGAGGCGGTCGGACGCTTCCTCGCCTGTCTCGAACGGGCGGCGGAGCCGCGTCCCGCGACCATTCTCTAGCGGCGATTTCCGCGGAGCTTTCGCGGCTGCGAAGGAACGGGGCGGCGGCTGAACCGTTCGAGCGATGCCGAGGTCAAAGGAGCATTCGATGGCGAAGAAGCCGGAATCCGTTGCGCAGCCGCAGTACCATGTCGAGTACAGGGAGATTCAGCCCTATGGCACGCTGAAGCAGCTTCCGCTGGCCCTGGAGGACAATGCCCGCAAGCAGAGCATCGAGATCCTCAACCAGGTCCTCGCCGACACGATGACGCTGCGCGACATGTACAAGAAGCACCATTGGCAGATGTCGGGCGCCACCTTCTACCAGCTCCATCTCCTGCTGGACGAGCATTTCAAGATCCAGTCGGCTCTGGTCGACACGATCGCCGAGCGCATCATGGCGCTGGGCGGCATTTCCATCGCCATGCCGCATGACGTGGTCGAGCTGACCAAGATCCCGCGCCCGCCGAAGGGCCGCGAGGACGTGCCCTCGCAGCTCGCCCGCCTCCTGGAGGCCCATGAGATCGTGCTGCGCGAATCCCACGAGGGCGCCGATGCCGCCGACGAGTCGGGCGACGACGGCACGAACGACCTTCTCGTCAGCGACGTGATCCGCGCCAACGAGCCGCAGGTCTGGTTCATCGCCGAGCATCTGGCCGAAACCCAGCTCGTCCGCCCCGACCGCCAGGGCTGATCCTTCGAAACGAGGCGACGCGGGCGGCCGAGGGGCCGCCCGTTTCCGTTTCGGAGCGTCCATCGGTCGCGCGGTCGTGACTGAACGAAGCGGCGCTTCCGCCCGTTCATGGCGGTCGACGGAGATCGCCCGCATGCCGACTGTCCCGCCGCGCCGCCCTGTTCGCCGCGCCGTCATCGCCCTCGTCCTCGTCGCCGCGCTCGGCGGCGGCGCCTATGCCGTCTGGCGGCATTTCGGCCCCGGCGGCGCGCCGGCGGAGGCCGCAGCCAAGGCGCCGGACAAGGTGCCGGTGACGGTGGAAACGGCGGAAAGCCGCGATTATCCGGTCTATAGAGAAAGCCTCGGCACGGTGGAGGCGCTGAACACCGTCACCGTCCGCGCCCAGGTCTCCGGCAAGATCACGAAGGTGGCCTTTCACGAGGGCCAGATCGTCAAGGCCGGCGATCTCCTGGTGGAGATCGACCCCCGCCCCTTCCAGGCGGCGCTCGACCAGGCGGAGGCCAGACTCCAGCAGGATCAGGCGAGCCTTGCCGACGCGCAGACGATCCTCGAGCGCTACCGCACCCTGTCGCAGCAGCAGATCACGACGCGCCAGCAGTTCGAGACGCAGCAGGCGACCGTCAACCAGCTGAACGCCCAGATCGAGGGCGACAAGGCGGCGATCGACAATGCCCGCACCCAGCTCGACTATACCGCGATCCGCGCGCCGATCGCCGGCCGTGTCGGCTTCCGCCTCGCCGATCTCGGCAATCTCGTCGGCCCGTCCGATACGGGCGGCATCGTCACCATCCAGCAGGTGACGCCGATCGCCGTCGTCTTCACCGAGCCGGAGCGCGAACTGGCCGCGCTGACCGCCTCGCTCGGCGAAGGGCGGCCGGAGGTCGCCGCGCTGACGACGGCCGGCGACCGGGAACTCGCCAAGGGCTCGCTCCGCCTCCTCGACAACACGGTGGACGCCGCCAGCGGCACGGTGCGGCTGAAGGCGGTCTTCGACAACGAGAAGAGCGTGCTCTGGCCCGGCATGTCGGTGACGACGCGCCTTCTCCTCAAGACCGAGCCGCAGGCGGTGGTGATCAGCGAACTCGCCGTGCAGCGCGGGCCGGACGGGCTCTTCGTCTATGTCGTCGGCGGCGACGGCAAGGCCGAGATGCGGAAAGTGACGACGGCCGAGACCTATGGCGGCCTCACCATGGTGCGCGAGGGCGTGCGGCCCGGCGAGAAGCTGGTGGTGGAGGGTCAGTATCGCGTGAAGCCGGGAACGCTGCTCGACCCGAAGGAAAAGGAGCGCAAGGCGGCGGGCGACAAGATCGCCTCGGCGGCGGAGCCGGGCCAGCCGGCCGCGACGACCAAGGAGTGAAACCCGCCATGACCGAGGCGACGCGCGAGCCCGACCGGTCGGGCGTCTCTTCAAGCGGCGCGGCGGCGCGGGGCGGCCTGTCCGGTCCCTTCATCCGCTATCCGGTCGCGACCTCGCTGATGTCGATCGGCATCCTTCTCGTCGGCATCGTCTCCTATCTCTTCCTGCCGGTCGCGCCGCTGCCGCAGGTCGATTTCCCGACGATCCAGGTCACCGGGCAATTGCCGGGCGCGAGCCCGGAGACCATGGCCTCCTCCGTCGCCCAGCCGCTGGAGACGCAATTCGCCCAGATCGAGGGCGTGTCCGAGATGACCTCGGAATCGACGCTCGGCCAGACCCGCATCACCCTGCAGTTCGATCTCGGCCGCGACATCGACGCGGCAGCCAACGACGTGCAGGCGGCGATCAATGCCGCCGGCGGCGACCTGCCGGACGAATTGCCGAGCCCGCCGACCTATCGCAAGGTGAACCCGGCCGACGCGCCGATCCTCATCCTCGCCGCGACCTCCGACACCATGCCGCTCACCGAGGTGGACGATGCGGTCCAGACGAAGGTGTCGCAGCAGCTCAGCCAGATCGCCGGCGTCGGCCAGGTCATCGTCGGCGGCGAGCAGAAGCCGGCCGTGCGCGTCCAGCTCGATCCAGCCAAGCTCCATGCCAAGGGCATGACGCTGGAAGACGTGCGCCTCGGCCTCGAAGGCACGACCTCGAACAGCCCGAAGGGTTCGCTCGACGGCACCCATCGCAGCTTCACGATCTATTCCAACGACCAGCTCACCGAGGCGGAGGGCTGGAACGACACGATCATCACCTATCGGGATCTCGCGCCGGTCCGGGTGCGGGACGTCGGTCAGGCGGTGTCCGGCCCGGAGGACACGAAACAGGCCGGCTGGGTCGACGGCAAGCGCGGCGTCTATCTCATCGTCTTCAAGCAGCCGAACGCCAATGTGATCGACGTGGTCGACCGGGTGAACGCCGAACTGCCGCGCCTGAAGGAGGGCCTGCCGCCGGCGATCGAACTCTGGACGCAGAGCGACCGGACGCAGACGATCCGCGCCTCGGTCGCCGACGTGCAGCTGACGCTCCTTATCACCGTCGCCCTGGTCGTCGCGGTGATCTTCGCCTTTCTGCGCACGCTGCGCGGCACGATCATCCCGAGCGTCACCGTGCCTCTCGCGCTGTTCGGCGCCTGCGCCGCCATGATGGGCTTCGGCTATACGCTCGACAATCTCTCGCTGATGGCGCTCACCATCGCGGTCGGCTTCGTCGTCGACGACGCGATCGTCGTCCTCGAAAACATCCAGCGCCATATCGAGAACGGCATGAAGCCGCGCGAGGCCGCCTTTCGCGGCGCCGGCGAGATCGGCTTCACCATTCTCTCGATCAGCCTGTCGCTCGTCGCGGTGCTGATCCCGCTTCTCCTGATGACCGGCATCATCGGCCGCCTGTTCCGCGAATTCTCCGTGGTGCTGGCGATGACCATCCTGATCTCGGCCTTCGTCGCGCTGACGCTGACGCCGATGCTCGCCTCGCGCTTCCTGAGGCCCGAGCGGCCGAAGGAGGAACAGGGCCGGATCTATCGTTGGTCGGAGCGGATGTTCGACGCGATGGCCGGCGGCTATGCGCGCGGCCTCGACCTCGTGCTGCGCCATCGGCTCGCGACGCTTCTCGTCTTCTTCGCGACGCTCGCCGCCTCGGTCGTGCTCTTCGTCGCGATCCCGAAGGGCTTCTTCCCGCAGCAGGATACCGGCCTCATCACCGGCAAGGTCGAGGCGGCGCAGGATATTTCCTTCGCGGCGATGAGCGCCAAGCAGGAGGAGGTCGGCCGCATTGTCCAGGAGGATCCGGCCGTCGCCTCCGTCGCCATGGGCGTCGGCGGGCGCGGCGACGCGCTGAATGTCGGCACGATGTATATCACCCTGAAGCCGGGCGGCGAGCGCGACGCCAGCGCCGACGAGGTGATCCGCCGGTTGCAGGGCAAGTTCGGCGAAGTGATGGGCGCGCGCGTCTTCCTCCAGGCGGCGCAGGACCTGCGCGTCGGCGGCCGACAATCGCGCACGCAGTACCAGCTGACGCTGACGACGCCGGAAACGGCAGAACTGAACGCGGCCGCGCCGAAGGTGCTGGACGCGCTGCGCCAGCTGCCCGAACTCGCCGACGTCGCCTCCGACCAGCAGACCGAAGGCACCACCCTGACGCTGGCGATCGACCGCGACCAGGCGGCGCGCTACGGCATCCGGCCGGACGCGATCGACGCGACGCTCTACAACGCCTTCGGCCAGCGGCAGATCGCGCAATATTTCACGCAGCTGAACAGCTATCACGTCATCCTCGAAGTGCTGCCCGACCTCCAGGGCGAGGCGGCGACGCTCGACAAGCTCTACGTGAAGGCGGAAGGCGGCGCGTTGGTGCCGCTCTCGGCCTTCGCGCAATGGTCGATGGTGCCGGTCCGGCCCTTGACCATCAGCCATCAGAGCCAGTTTCCCTCGACGACGATCAGCTTCAACCTCGCACCCGGCGTCGCGCTCGGCACGGCGACAAGCGCCGCGCAGGACGCGGTGGCCAAGCTCGGCCTGCCCTCCTCGCTGCGCACCGACTTCTCCGGCAGCGCCCAGGCCTTCCAGAAATCGCTGGCGACGGTGCCGCTCCTCATCGTCGCCGCGCTCGTCGCCGTCTATCTCATCCTCGGCATCCTCTACGAGAGCTACATCCATCCGCTGACCATCCTCTCGACCCTGCCCTCGGCCGGCGTCGGCGCGCTCGCGACGCTGATGGTCTTCGGCTACGAGTTCAGCCTGATCGCGATGATCGCGGTGATCCTGCTCATCGGCATCGTGAAGAAGAACGGCATCATGCTGGTCGACTTCGCCATCATGCTGGAAAAGGAGGGCAAGCCGCCGGCGGAAGCGGTGCGCGAGGCGGCGATCCTGCGCTTCCGCCCGATCATGATGACGACCATGGCGGCGATCCTCGGCGCGATTCCGCTCGCCATCGGCCATGGCACGGGCGCCGAGATCCGCCAGCCGCTCGGCTATGCGATGGTGGGCGGCCTGATCGTCAGCCAGGCGCTGACGCTCTTCACGACGCCGGTGATCTATCTCTATCTCGACGGGCTCCAGACATGGCTGAAGCGCCGCGTCGGCGGCTCGGCGAGGCAAAAGCCGCGCGAAGCCGCGCCCCATGTCCAGCCGGCGGAATGACTAGAAACGCGTAGCCGCCGAGCGCTTCCCGCCCCGGAACAGCCGGCCGGCCCGTTCCCTTCGCCGCCGGGCGGCGTATATCGCAGCCTCGCCACGACACGCGGGAGAATCGCCATGCTGGAGAAACGCAGGCTCGGCCGACAGGGCCTCGAAGTCTCGGCCCTCGGTCTCGGCTGCATGGGCATGAGCCAGTCCTATGGCAGCTTCGACGACGCCGAATCCATTGCGACGCTGCATCGGGCGATCGAGCTCGGCGTCACCTTCTTCGACACCGCCGAGGTCTACGGACCGTTCACCAACGAGGAACTCCTCGGCCGGGCGCTCGCCGACCGGAGCGATAAGGTACTGATCGCCACCAAGTTCGGCTTCGACATCCGGGACGGCAAGTCGTCCGGCACCGACAGCCGGCCGGAGCATATCAAGGCCGTGGCGGATGCCTCGCTGCGGCGGCTCAAGACCGACCATATCGATCTTTTCTACCAGCACCGCGTCGATCCCAAGGTGCCGATCGAGGACGTGGCGGGCGCGGTCGCCGATCTCGTCGCGGCCGGCAAGGTGCGTTTCTTCGGCCTGTCGGAGGCCGGCGCCGCGACGATCCGGCGCGCCCATGCCGTGCATCCGGTCTCCGCGCTCCAGAGCGAATATTCGCTATGGGAGCGCAATCTGGAGGAGGAGATCCTGCCGCTCCTCAGCGAGCTCGGCATCGGCCTCGTGCCCTTCAGCCCGCTCGGGCGCGGCTTTCTCACCGGCACCGCCCAGCGGGCGGAGGACTATCCGGAAGGCGATTTCCGGCGCAGCGACCCACGCTTCCAGGGCGAGAATTTCGACGCCAACATGCGCGCCGCCGAGGCGGTGCGGGCGCTGGCGGCCGAGCGCGGCGCCAAGCCCGGCCAGATCGCCCTTGCCTGGCTGCTGCACCGGGGCGAGGACATCGTGCCGATCCCGGGCACCAAGCGCCGCAGCTATCTGGAGGAAAACGTCGCGGCGGCGGGCCTTTCCCTCTCGCCCGAGGATCTCGCGAAGCTGGACGAGGCGCTCGGTCCCGGCCGCACCTCCGGGCCGCGCTATACCGAGAAGATGATGGCGATGATCGACCGCTGAGACTGTTGCACCGTTTCGTATAATCCGCCACCTCGTCGCTTCGTCATCCCGGCCTTGAGCCGGGATCCATTCCAAGCCAGAGACGACAGGCGGTAAGCGGTACGGACGAACGCTGATTATCGTCCTGAGCGAAGCGGCACCGTCGAGGCATAGATCCCGGCTCAAGGCCGGGATGACGAAACTGAAACGAGTTAGTGAAGACTGAGGGCGACGCGTTCAGTCTGAAACCATTGCTCGGCACCGCGACCGTTCACCATGACGGTGCCGATAAGGCGGCTTTCGGTAAACAGTGCGTCGCAGCATGGGGGATTATGCGGCGCCGCACGGCTGTCTAGGGTCCTGCGCATTCCAGATCGGAAGCGAAGGAAGATCAATGTCGCCCCTGAAGTCCCTCGTCATCGCCGGCAGCATGCTCCTCGGCCTGTCCGCCGCCTCGGCGCAGACCGTCGGCGTTCCCTCCGGCACCTATGTCGCCGATCCGCTCCACACCAACGTCCTCTGGACGGTCAGCCATTTCGGCACGTCGAACTATATCGGCCGCTTCTCGAAGATCGCGGCGACGCTGGAGCTCGACGCCAAGGAGCCGGCGAAGTCGAAGCTGACCGCCACGATCGACCCGGCCTCGGTGGATACGAACTATCCGGCGAAGGACAAGGACTTCAACAAGGAAATCGAGAGCAACATGTTCATCGATGCCGCGACGTTCGACACGATCAAGTTCGTCTCCACCAAGATCGAGACCACCGGCAACGATACCGGCAAGATCACCGGCGACTTGACCTTCCACGGCGTGACGAAGCCCGTCGTGCTGGACGTCAAGATGAACGCCGCGCTGAACCCGCATCCGATGTCGAAGAAGCCGGTCGTCGGCTTCTCGGCCACCGGCTCGTTCAAGCGCTCCGACTTCGGCGTCGCGGCGCTGGTCGGCCCGGTCGGCGACGAGGTGAAGCTGACCATCGAGACCGAATTCTCCCCGAAATAAGCCCTGGCGCGAGGGCGGCGGAACCGTCGCCCTCGCCTGCCGCGACAGCCGGAGACGGTCCCGATGATCCGCACCCGCGATATCCGCGGCTACAATGCCGGCGCCATGCTGCTGCATTGGACGATCGCGCTCGCGATCCTGTTCCAGCTCGTCCTCGGCTTTGCGATGATGCGGCTCGACATCCTGCCGGACGGCCTGCGCTTCCCGCTCTTCCAATGGCATAAGACGGTGGGCCTCCTGGTCCTCGCCCTGACGCTCGCCCGCATCGCCTGGCGCGTCTTCAACCCGCCGCCGGCCCATGCGCCGATGTCGACGGTCGAGACCGGCCTCGCCCATCTCGTCCATTTCCTCTTCTATGTCCTGATGCTCGCCGTGCCGCTGTCCGGCTGGCTGCTCGTTTCCGTCTCGCCGACGGCGATCCCGACCCTTCTCGCGATGTCCGCCACGCTGCCCTGGCCGCACCTCCCCCTGCCGGTGGGCTGGGTCGGGGAAGCGCCGGAGCGCTACGCCTCGCTGGCGCATGCCTGGCTCGCCTATTCGACGGCCGGGCTTCTCGTCCTCCATGTCGCGGGCGCGGCGAAGCACTCCATGATCGACCGCGTGCCCTCCTTCTCGCGCATGCTGCCCGCCGGCCATCTCCACCGCCAGTCGACGGCGCTCGTCGCCATCCCGCTCGCCGTCGCGCTCGTCGCCGTCTTCCTCGGCGGCGGCGTCGCGATCGGCCAGAGCGAGGCGCATGGTCCGGCTGGCTCCGGCGCGGGGCTGGCGGCGAGCGCCGGCCCGTCCGGCTGGGCGATCGACAAGGCGGCCTCGACGCTGCGCTACGAGGTGGAATTCTCCGGCAAGACGGTCGGCGGCACGATCGGCGCCTGGAACGCGGCGATCCTCTTCGACCCGAAGAACCCGGCCGCCGGCTCGGCCAAGGTGACGGTCGACGCCGCCTCGATCGCGATCGACGATCCCTTCGTCGCCTCGAACGTGCCCGGCCCGGACGGCTTCGACGTCGCGGCCCATCCGACCGTCTCGCTGGCGCTCGACCGGTTCGAGGCGGCGGGTGCCGGCTTCGTCGGGCACGGCACGCTGACAGTGAAGGACAAGACGGTGCCGGTCGATGTGCCCTTCACCTTTGCCGAGGAGAATGGCAAGGCGCATGTCGCGGGCAAGGCGGTCCTCGACCGGCTGGCGCTCGGCCTCGGCACAGGAAACGACGGGACGGCCCAATGGCTCGGCAAGGACGTGACCGTCATTCTGGACCTTCTGGCCAGCCCCGCGCCGGCGGAGACCGCGTCGCCGGCCAGCTGACCGGGCGGCGCGTCGCGATCGTCGGCGGCGGCCCGGCGGGCCTCGCGGCTGCCGAGCGGCTCGCCGAGATCGGCCATGCCGTCACGGTCTACGAGCGGATGCCGACCTTCGGGCGCAAGTTCCTGCTCGCCGGCAAGTCCGGCCTCAACCTGACCCATTCGGAAGACTTCGCCCGCTTCGCGACGCGCTTCGGCGCCGCCTCGCCCCGGCTCCAGGCGGCGCTCGCCGCCTTCACGCCGGAGGATGTCCGCGCCTGGGCGGCGGGCCTCGGCAGCGAGACCTTCGTCGGCAGTTCGGGCCGCGTCTTTCCGACGGCGATGAAGGCCTCGCCGCTGCTGCGCGCCTGGCTGCGGCGCCTCGAAGGCCTCGGCGTCGCCCTTCGCCCGCGCCATCACTGGCTCGGCTTCACCGAGACGGGGGCGCTGCGCCTCCAGGCGCCGGAGGGCGAGATCGAGGCGCGGGCGGATGCCGTCCTCCTGGCGCTCGGCGGCGCCAGCTGGCCGCGCCTCGGCTCGGATGGCGCCTGGCTGCCGCGTCTCGCGGCGGAGGGCATCCCGGCCCGTCCGTTCCGCCCCGCCAATTGCGGCTTCGATCGCGACTGGAGCGCGGATTTCGCCACCCGCTTCGCCGGGGAGCCGGTGAAGGCCGTCGCCGCCCTCTCCGATGCCGGCCGGAGCCAGGGTGAATTCGTCGTCACCCGGCACGGGATCGAGGGCAGTCTCGTCTATGCCCATGCGGCGGCCTTGCGCGACCGGTTGGAGCGCGACGGCGCGGCCGCGCTCACGCTCGACCTCGCGCCCGGCCGGCAGCAGGCGGATCTGGAGCGAAGCCTCGCCCGCCAGCCCGATAAGGCGAGCTTCGCCAACCGGCTGCGCAAGGGGGCCGGCCTTGCCGGCGTCAAGGCGGCGCTGCTGCGCGAGGTGCTCGGCGCGCCCACGCCCGATCCGGTCCAGCTCGCGGCCGCGATCAAGGCGCTGCCCCTCGACGTCCTGCGGCCGCGCCCGCTGGACGAGGCGATCTCCTCGGCGGGCGGCCTCGACTTCGCCGGCCTGACGCCGGACTTCATGCTGCGCGACCGGCCGGGCCTTTTCGCCGCCGGCGAGATGCTCGACTGGGAGGCCCCGACCGGCGGCTATCTGCTCACCGCCTGCTTCGCCACCGGGCGCGCGGCGGCCATGGGCCTCGCGCGCTGGCTGGAGGAGCCCGCCGGCTGAAATGCCGCAGCCGGCCCGGCCGGGGAAGCGGAACCCGCCGAATCGCCGTGGATTCGGGTCTCCATGGCCAGTCTTCACCCCTCGCTGCCGCTCGAACCCCGCCCGGCCCGGCGCCGCGCCCCGGCTCCCGCCGCCGATCCCTCGCTGGCCGAGAAGGCGCTGGAGATCCATCACCGGCTTTGCCCGGTCTATGGCTGTCCGATCCCCTATTTCCATTCGCTCGATCCGTTGAGCGAACTCGTTTCCTCGCTCCTGTCGCATCGCACGCGCAACGCCGATTCCGGCCGGGCCTTCAAGGCCCTGCGCGCCCGCTTTCCCGATTGGAGCGAGGTGATCGACGCGCCGACCGAAGAGGTGGAGGCCGCGATCGCCGGCGTGCGCTGGCCGGAACAGAAGGCGCCGCGCATCCAGGCCTCGCTCGCCGCCATCCGCGAGCGCACCGGCCGCCTGTCGCTCGACTTCCTGAAGGACATGAGCGTCGAGGCGGCGCGGGCCTGGCTCCAGGAGATGCCCGGCATCGGACCGAAGACCAGCGCCGCCGTCCTCTCCTTCTCCGTGCTGCGGATGGCGGCCCTGCCGGTCGACAGCCACCATCACCGCGTCGCCCAGCGCCTCGGGCTGATCGGCCCCGAAGTCGATGTCGGCCCCTCGCATGTCGTCCTCAGGGCACAGCTCCCGGCCGACTGGGGCGCGCAGGAGCTCTACGACAATCACGAGATCCTGATGCTGCACGGCCAGAAGGTCTGCCATCACCGCAAGCCCGCCTGCGACCGCTGCGTCCTGGCGGGCATCTGTCCGAGCGCCTTCGAGGTCGCTTGAGCGGCGGAACTTATCCCCGCCGGCGCCGACCGGCTTAGCTTGGCTCCGACCCGAACCGGAGCCCGCCGATGACCGAAGAAACGAGCCGCCTCGCCCTGCCGCTCCTGATGCCGTCCCAGGCGCAGAAGCACCTGACCCATAACGAGGCGCTTCTCGCCCTCGACGCGCTCGTCCATCTCGCCGCCCGCGATCGCGCCGCCGCCCCGCCCGCCGCGCCGGTGGAAGGCGACCGCCTGCTGGTCGCGGCGTCCGCCAGCGGCGAGTTCGCCGGGCATGGCGGCGAGATCGCGCTGCGCCAGGGCGAGGCCTGGCAGTTCCTGAAGCCCCGCGCCGGCTGGGCGCTCTGGCTGGAAAGCGAGCGTCTCGGCCTCGTCCATGACGGCACCGCCTGGCGCGACGCGGTGCTGCGCCGGGCCGAACGGCTCGGGATCGGCGAGACCCGCGCGGCGAGCGGCGACAACCGGCTGGAGGTCGCCAGCCGCGCCGTTCTCTTCGATCATGAGGGCGACCATTCCCGCGTCGCGATCAACAAGGCGAAGGCCGGCGACACGGCGAGCCTCGTCTTCCAGACAAACTATTCCGGCCGGGCCGAGATTGGCCTTGCGGGCGACGAGGCGCTGAGCGTCAAGGTCTCGGCCGATGGCGCGACCTGGCGGCAAGCGCTGTTCGTGGAACCGGGAACCGGGCGTCTCGGCCTCGGCACGACGAACCCGACCGCTCCGCTCGACGTCGCCGGACCGGTGCGCGTCGGACGCTATGCCAAGGCGGCGCTGCCGGACGCGGCGGCGACGGGCGCCGGCGCGGTGATCTTCGTGTCGGACGAGGTGGGCGGCGCCGTTCTGGCCTTTTCCGACGGAGCCGCCTGGCGGCGCGTCACCGATCGCGCAACACTCGGTTGAAGCCGCGAGGCCCCGACGCCGGGCGGCGCGGTTAAGCCTAAGCCGAGGATTGTCGGGGCTCGCTAGGACTTTACCGCCATTCTGCCGTAAAGAGAGCGACAAGCAGTCAACGATTCGCGGCAGGGTGGCATGGCAGGCGAGATCATACCGATCATCATGGCGGGCGGCGCCGGAACGCGGCTCTGGCCGGTGTCGCGGGACACGATGCCCAAGCAGTTCATCTCCCTGCTCGAAGGGGGCGAGTCGACCTTCCAGGCGACGATCCGGCGCGTGACCGGGGCGGATTTCGGCCGCCCCATCGTCATCACCAGCAACGACTTCCGCTTCATCTGCGCCGAGCAGCTGGCGGCGATCGGCGTCGAGGCCGATATCGTGCTGGAACCCGAGCGCAAGGATTCGGCGCCGGCCGTCGCGGTCGGCGCCGTGCTGGCGAAGGCCCGCAACGAGGCGGCCGTCTGCCTGGCGCTCGCCGCCGACCATCTGATCCGCGACGCGGCCGCCTTCGTCGCCGATGCGCGCACCGCCGCGCGCCTCGCCAAGGACGGACGCATCATGACGCTCGGCATCCGCCCGAGCGAGCCCTCCACCGAATACGGCTATGTGCGCGTCGGCGCCGAATCGATCGGCGACAACGCCTATGTCCTCGACGCCTTCGTCGAGAAGCCCGACCGCGCGACGGCCGAGCGCTATCTGGCGGAAGGCTATGTCTGGAATTCCGGCAATTTCGCCTTTTCCGCCGGCGCGATGCTGGAGGAGCTGACGCGGCTGGCGCCTGCCGTGGTCGAAGCCGCCGAGGCGGCGGTGCAGAAGAGCGTGCGCGATCTCGACTTCATCCGCCTCGACCCCGCCGCCTTCGCCGCCGCGCCGAAGATCTCGATCGACTATGCGGTGATGGAGAAGACGGCGCGGGCCGGCGTGCTCTTCGCCGCCTTCGACTGGTCCGATATCGGCTCCTGGGGCTCGCTCCACGCGGTGAAGCCGCAAGATGCGGCGGGCAATGTCCTCGAAGGCGACGCGGCGGTGCTCGACACCACCCATTCGCTGGTGCGTTCGGAAGGCATGCTGACGACGGTGGTCGGCCTGTCGGATGTCGTGGTCGTCGCGACGCATGACGCGGTGCTGGTCGCCGACCGGCGGCGCGCCGCCAGCGTCAAGGATCTCGTCACCAAGCTGAAGGCGGAGAAGCGCCCGCAGGCGAGCGAGCATCTGCGCATCCACCGGCCCTGGGGCTGGTATCAGCGCATCGACATCGGCCCGCGCTTCCAGGTCAAGCACATCACGGTGAAGCCCGGCGCGACGCTGTCCTTGCAGCGCCACCATCACCGCGCCGAGCATTGGGTCGTCGTCCATGGCACGGCCGAGGTGACGATCGACGGCGAGGTCAAGCTCTACCACGAGAACGAGGCAGCCTATCTGCCGATCGGCTGCGTCCATCGCATGCACAATCCCGGCAAGATCGACCTGAAGATCATCGAGGTCCAGGTCGGCTCCTATACCGGCGAGGACGACATCGTGCGCATCGAGGACGTCTACGCGCGGGGCTGAGGCCCGGCGACGCTGGTTTCGCGAGACGGAGGGGCGGGTCTTTCGGGACCCGCCCCTTCGCGTGAGGGCCCCTGCCCTTTTCGCCGGCCTGCATTAGAAGGGACGGCATGACCGAAGCCCTCGCCGCCGACCTCATCCGCCGCATCGCCCGCCGCGACTACGCCATCGGCGTGATCGGCCTCGGCTATGTCGGCATTCCGCTGGCGCTGACGGCGATCCGCGCCGGCTTCCGCGTCACCGGCTTCGACATCGACGCGGCGCGCGTCGCCCAGATCAATGCCGGCGAATGCGTCATCAGCCATATCCCGACCGAGGCGATGGCCGAGGCGGCGGCGAATGACCGTTTCGTCGCGACCACCGATTTCGATCGCCTCGGCGAGGTCGACGCCATCCTGATCGCCGTGCCGACGCCGCTGTCGCGCCAGCGCGAGCCCGATCTTTCCTATGTCGAGACGACGGCGGAGACGATCGCACCGCGCCTGAGGCGCGGCCATCTCGTCGTCCTCGAATCCACCACCTGGCCCGGCACCACGGCGGAAGTGGTGCGGCCGCGCCTCGAAGCTTCAAGCCTTATCTGCGGAACCGACTTCTTCCTCGCCTTCTCGCCGGAGCGCGAGGATCCCGGCAACCGCGACTTCTCGACCTCGTCCATCCCGAAGGTGGTGGGCGCCGACGACGGGCCGGCGCGCGAACTGGCGCTGGCGCTCTACGACGCCCTCGTCCAGCGCACCGTGCCGGTCTCCTCGGCCGCGACCGCCGAGGCGGTGAAGCTGACCGAGAACATCTTCCGCGCCGTCAATATCGCGCTCGTCAACGAGCTGAAGGTGATCTACGCCCAGATGGGCATCGACATCTGGGAAGTGGTCGATGCCGCCAAGACCAAGCCCTTCGGCTTCATGCCCTTCTATCCGGGGCCGGGTCTCGGCGGCCATTGTGTGCCGATCGACCCCTTCTACCTCACCTGGAAGGCACGCGAGTTCGACGTGACGACGCGCTTCGTCGAACTCGCCGGCCAGATCAATACCGGCATGCCGCATTACGTGGTCGATCGGCTGGCCGAGGCGCTGGACCGCGCCAGCGGCCGTGGCCTGAAGGGCGCGCGCATCCTCGTCCTCGGCCTCGCCTACAAGAAGAATATCGAGGACACGCGCGAAAGCCCGTCGCTCAGGCTGATGGACATCCTCGACGATCGCGGAGCGGCGGTCTCCTATCACGATCCGCACGTGCCGGTGATCGGCCGCACCCGCGCCTATCCCCGCCTCGCCGGCCGGCGCTCCGAGCCGCTGACCGAGGCGACGCTCAGCGCCTGCGACGCGGTGCTGATCGCGACCGATCACGACGCGGTCGACTACGCCCTCGTCGCCAGAACCGCGCCGCTCGTCGTCGACACCCGCAACGCGCTGGGACGACGAGGGCTGACGGGCGCGCGGATCGTCAAGGCCTGAGCGTTACGCGGAGGGTAGCGCCTGGCATTGCTTCGGACGCAGGAATTGCGAGACCGCAAAACTGCGTGATCTCCCCCCTTTGAGGGGGAGATGGGCGGCAGCCCAGAGGGGGCTGCCGAGCGATAGCGAGGCCCCCCTTTTCTACCGCCGCGACGATCGAAGGCTTGCGCCTTCGCACCCCCCTATGCCTGCCGGCATCCCCCCTCAAGGGGGGAGATCAGGCCAATCTCCGGCGTGGGTGCCCCACATCGCTTTCGATGTAGGAAAAGCGGCATCTCGACGCTGCAATCCCCTTTTCGCGCAAGATCGACAACGGCTCGAACTGCGCACCGAGCAGAAATCGGGAGAAGCTCTGCCGCCCGCCCCCGGCTTGCGCTGGCGCCGGTGAGCCGTTACGCCCGCGCCGAGCGGCCCTTCCGGCCGAAGGGAGGCGAGACATGAGCGGGACGGTAGAGGCGAAGGACTTCGCGGTCGGCGAGATCCGTTTCGGCAATGCGCTGCCGTTCGTGCTGATCTCCGGCCCCTGCCAGATCGAGAGCCGCGACCATACCTTCATGGTGGCCGAACGCCTCACCGCGATGACGCGGGCGGCGGACGTGCCCTTCGTGTTCAAGGCCTCCTACGACAAGGCCAACCGCACCTCGCTGAAGGGCCGGCGCGGCATCGGCCTCGACGAGGGCCTGCGCATCCTGGAAGCCATCCGCGACGCCTTCGGCTGCCCGGTCCTCACCGACATCCACGACATCCCGCAGGCCAAGGCCGCCGGCGAGGTGATCGACATCCTGCAGATCCCCGCCTTCCTGTCGCGCCAGACCGACCTTCTCGTCGCCGCCGCCGAGACGGGCCGCGCGATCAACGTGAAGAAGGGTCAGTTCCTCGCCCCGTGGGACATGACCAATGTCGCGGCCAAGATCGCGGGCTCGGGCAACGAGCGCATCATGCTGTGCGAGCGCGGCGCCTCCTTCGGTTACAACACGCTGGTCACCGATTTCCGTGGCCTGCCGATCATGGCCGAGACCGGCTATCCGGTGGTGTTCGACGCCACCCATTCGGTGCAGCAGCCGGGCGGCCAGGGCGGCTCGTCGGGCGGCGATCGCCGCTTCGCGCCGGTTCTGGCGCGCGCCGCCGTCGCGGTCGGCGTCGCGGGCCTCTTCGTCGAGGCCCATGACGACCCGGACAATGCCCCGAGCGACGGGCCGAACATGCTGCCGCTCGACTGGATGCCCGGCTTCCTCGACACGATGAAGCGCCTCGACGCCGTGCGCAAAGGCTAAAGGCGGCCCCAAGGATCGGCGGCAAGCCATAAGGCGCGCCGCCGGCTCTCGTCTCAGCGGGCGACGGAACGCCGCTCGACGCCGTTGGGGGCGTCCTTGGACTTCAGCTCGCCCTCGATCTCGCGCGAGGCCTCCGCCCAGAAGTGATGTTCCTTGCCGTTCGGGCGCCCGGCCTTCTCCCAGAGGAAATAGGCGAGGCGACGCACGTCTTCGTCAGTATCCGTTCTCGCCTGCATGGCATTTCTCCCGATCCGCGTTCCCGGTTGAATGTAAAGGGAAACGCTCGCGCGAAAAGTGTCTTGAGCGTTGAAAATGGCGGAAGACACATTTTCCATGGTCGCCTCGGCGCTCGTTCGCGGGGAATATGCGCCATTGGAGGCCACAAGCGTTAATTTGGTGCTAGGATCGCCGCTCGAACCCTTCGAATTCCAGGCGCGGCGCGACCCTGTCCGCCCCGTCCCTTCGACATGATCCTCGGCACGCCATGCAGACGACCTTCTCGCCGGACCAGCTCGCCGACCCCGAGGTGGCGCATTCCGAACGCATCCTGCGCAAATGCGTCCATTGCGGCTTCTGCACCGCCACCTGCCCGACCTATGTGACGCTCGGCAACGAGCTCGATTCGCCGCGCGGCCGGATCTATCTGATCAAGGACATGCTGGAGAACGACCGGCCGGCGGACGAGACGGTGGTGACGCATGTCGACCGCTGCCTGTCCTGCCTGTCCTGCATGACGACCTGCCCGTCGGGCGTGAACTACATGCATCTCGTCGATCATGCCCGCACCCATATCGAGCGCACCTATCGCCGCCCCCTGCCCGATCGGCTGATCCGGGCGCTGCTCGCCGCCGTCCTGCCCTATCCGGCACGCTTTCGCGCCAGCCTCGGCCTTGCCCGTCTCGCCCGGCCGCTCGCGCCCGTCCTCGATAAGGTGAAGCCGCTTCGCCCGCTCGCCGCCATGCTGCGCCTCGCCCCCGGCCGCCTGCCGGTGGCGGCGGCGCCGGAGGCCGTCCCGGCCAAGGCCGGCCGCCGCGTCGCCCTTCTCGGCGGCTGCGCCCAGCGCGTGCTCGACCCGGAGATCAATGCCAGCACGGCGCGGTTGCTCGGGCGCCTCGGCGTCGGGATCGTGCCGGCGCCCGGCGAGGGCTGTTGCGGCGCCTTGGTCCATCACATGGGCCGCGAGACGGCGGCGCTCGACTTCGCGCGCCGCAATGTCGATGCCTGGACGCGGCTGATCGAGGCGGAGGGGATCGAGGCGATCCTCGTCACCACGTCGGGCTGCGGCACGACGGTGAAGGATTACGGCCATATGCTGCGGCTCGACCCGGCCTATGCCGAAAAGGCCGCCCGCGTCGCCGGGCTCGCCAAGGACGTGACGGAATATCTGGCGCTGCTCGACCCGCCGGCGCCGGAGCGGCCGGGCGGGCTCGTCGTCGCCTATCACTCGGCCTGTTCCATGCAGCACGGCCAGCGCGTGACGCGCCAGCCGAAGGCGCTGCTCGCCCGCGCCGGCTTCACCGTGCGCGACGTGCCGGAAGGCCATCTCTGCTGCGGCTCGGCCGGCACCTACAATATCCTTCAGCCGGACATCTCGGCGCGGCTGCGCGACCGCAAGGTGGCGAATATCCAGAAGGTGGCGCCGGACTGCGTGGCGACCGGCAATATCGGCTGCATCACGCAGATCGGGTCGGGCCTCGACCTGCCGGTGCTGCACACGGTGCAGCTTCTCGACTGGGCCTATGGCGGCGAGCGCCCGGCCGCGCTGGCCGGCCTCGCTCCGCAGCCGATGCCGGTCGCAGCCGAATAACGGGAACGGCGGCCGAAGCCGCCGTTCGTCCTGTCCGTTCCGGGAGGCGGATTCAGCCGCCGAAGATCGCGTCGAGGATGCCGCGCGGGCCGGCTTCGGCATAGACGGCGTTGCGGCCGGCGCCGTTGGCGTCGATCACCACCACCTTCGTGCCCGGGCCGGCGCGGGTGTAGAGATCCTGCACGTCCTGGTTCATCATGCGGATGCAGCCGGAGGACATGCTCTGGCCGATCGTCCAGGGCTGGTTGGTGCCATGGATGCGGAACATCGTGTCGCGGCCGTTCTGGTAGAGATAGAGCGCCGCCGCGCCGAGCGGATTGTCCGGGCCGCCCGGCATATAGGCCGGGATCTCGCGCTTGTTCTGCACGCGCTCGCGGACGATCATCTCCTTCGGCGGATACCAGTCCGGCCATTCCGCCTTGCGGCCGACCTTGGCGGTGCCCGACCAGCCGAAGCCCTCGCGCCCGACGCCGACGCCGTAGCGCGTCGCCCGGCCGTTGCCCTCGACGAAGTAGAGGAAGTGGCGCTCCGAATCGATGATGATCGTGCCTGGCGCCTCGTTGGTGCCGATCCGCACCTCCTTGCGCATGAATTCCTTGGCGGGCTTGCGCATCATCGCCGAGGACATGCGGCGCTGCGCGGCCGAGGCCGGCTCCCAGCGATTCTCGATATAGTTGTAGCGCATCTCCTCCGCCTTGGCGGCGGCGGGCGCGAGCAGCGCCGGGCCGGCCAGCCCGGCGACGAGCGCAAGCGTGATTCGCAACGTCCTCATATGCGATTGTCCCCTCTTTTCCTCATACGCGGATCGGCTCCATGGGGTTGTCACCCTTTCGGCCGTCATGAACAAAGCTTTGGCCGCGCTCACCCTTTCGGCAAGGCGCCCGTGGACGATCGGCGCGCGCCTCCGCGAGCTGTGATCGCCACCCGATGCGTTTCGGACGCGACTGTTGCCCTCAGAGCACGATCACCGTCGTGCCGACCGGCACGCGCCCATAGAGATCCATGACGTCCTCGTTGCGCATACGGATGCAACCGGAGGACACCGCCTTGCCGATCGACCAGGGCTGGTTCGTGCCGTGGATGCGGTAGAGCGTCGAGCCGAGATACATCGCCCGGGCGCCGAGCGGGTTTTCCGGGCCGCCCTCCATGCGCACCGGCAGGATGCGGCCCTTGGCGCGCTCGCGCTCGCGCATCTGCTCGGGCGGCGTCCAGACTGGCCATTCGCTCTTGCGCGTCACCTGATGCCGGCCGGCCCATTCGAAGCCCGGCTTGCCGACGCCGACGCCGTAGCGCCGCGCCTTGCCGTCGCCCTGGACGAGATAGAGAAAGCGCTGATTCGTATCGATGATCAGCGTGCCGGGCCTTTCGGGCGACGTGTAATCGACATCCTGCGGCAGGAAGCGCGGATCGAGGCCGCGTCCCGCGCCGTCCTTCGCCGGCTTGGCGGCGCGCACGGGCGCCTGGGCGGCCATGGCCACCGGCGTCGCGGCCGGGCGGGCGACGGGCGGTTCCGCCGTATCGCGCGCCTTTGCCGGGCTCGCCATCGAGGCCTGCATCTCCGGCAGGCGGGAATAGCCGACCGTGCCCCGGATGGTCGAGGGATCGGCATAGCCGGCATTGCGCCGGAGCTCGGGGCGGCGATAGCCGGGCACGACGCCGCTGCCGGGCGCGAGTTGCAAGAGCCATTCGCGTTCGAGGTCCGGCGCGACCTGGACGCCGGTGATCGCACCGGCGCGGTCGCGCGCGAGGCTCGGCGGCGCGGCGGCGAGAAGGAGAAGCGCGGCAAGCAGCGCGGGGGCCGGGCGGCGAAGACGGAAGGCGGCGATCGACATGGCGGACAGGGGACCCTCTCGGCAAGTCGCCCGCCTGGACAGCGGGCCGAGCCAAAAGTGGCACCGGGACGGCAAGCGAATGGTGAAGACGGGGCGCGATCCGTCAACCATCTTCGGAAAGCTTCGGTTATGGTTGACGAAGGGTTAGGGACGAATCGACCGCGATGGATGATGCCATGACGGAAGCCCCGGCGCGCTGCGGCTGGGCGAATGGCGAGCCGGCCTATCTCGCCTATCACGACCGCGAATGGGGGCGGCCGGAGGGGAACGAGACGAAGCTTCTGGAGAAGCTTTGTCTCGAAGGCTTTCAGTCGGGCCTCTCCTGGGCGACGATCCTCAGGAAGCGCGAGGGGTTCCGCGAGGCCTTCGCCGGCTTCGAGGCCGAGCGGATGGCGGGTTTCGGCGAGGCGGAGGTGGAGCGCCTGCTCGGCAATCCCGGCATCGTGCGGCACCGGGCGAAGATCCTCGCCGCCATCGGCAATGCGCGGGCGCTGCGCGCCATGCATGAGAAGGGCGAGAGCCTCGCCGCGCTCGCCTGGAGCTTCGAGCCGCCACCGGAGGAACGCCCCGCCGCGATGACGGCGGACTGGCTGCGCGCCAACCCGATCTCGCCGCGCTCGGCCGCCCTGTCGAAGGCGCTGAAGGCGAAAGGCTTCGCCTTCGTCGGCCCGACCACCTGCTACGCCTTCATGCAGTCGGAGGGGATCGTCAACGACCATCTCGACACCTGCTTCTGCCGGGCCGGTTGCGA
Source organism: Aureimonas endophytica (assembly GCF_014642635.1). GTDB lineage: Bacteria > Pseudomonadota > Alphaproteobacteria > Rhizobiales > Rhizobiaceae > Plantimonas > Plantimonas endophytica. The sequence continues at coordinate 310,481 of NZ_BMIQ01000002.1, read as the reverse complement.
GGCGGAGCGGGAAGCCTTCATCCGCCCGAAGTGAGGGCATAGCGGCAAAGCCGCATCCTTCTCCCGAGTCGGGAGAAGGTCCCGGCAGGGGGATGAGGGAAGCGTAGGGCGCCCGACGGCGCCGATCACTGATTTCAGCGCCCCACGGCTCCCTCACCCGCCTGCCGGCACCCTCTCCCGACTCGGGAGAGGGACGCGGTGGCGACGGCAACGCCTTCTCTTCCCGGGCTCCATAAGCCGACGATCAGCCTTCTTCTCCCCTGCGGGGAGAAGGTCCGGCAGGGGATGAGGGGCGCGCAGCGGCGGCACCGGCGCTTATCTTCCACCGCCGCAGGCCCCTCACCCGGCCGCTGCGCGGCCACCCTCTCCCCGCCGGGGAGAGGAATCGCGGCGGCGCTCCCGGTTCCTGAAGCTCACAGGAACAAAGGTCCTTCGAAGCTCTTTGGTGGTTCTCGACGGACGACCGTCGCGCCGCTGGCGCAGACGACGGACGATCAGCCTTCTTCTCCCCTGCGGGGAGAAGGTCCGGCAGGGGATGAGGGGCGCGTAGCGGCGGCACCGGCGCTTATTTTCCACCGCCGCAGGCCCCTCACCCGGCCGCTGCGCGGCCACCCTCTCCCCGCCGGGGAGAGGAATCGCGGCGGCGCCGTCGTCACCCTTTCCCTGACGAGGCGAAATCGGCTACGACGCGCGCAGATTGATCACCAATGACCGGCTCCGGGCGCCTCTTCGACGGTCCCCGCCGGTTCCGAGTAGACACGGGCAATCATGGCCTCCAAGAAGCCTCAACGAGTGAAGGCGCGTCAGCCGCGCGGCTTCGTCGACCGCACCGCCGCCGATCTGATTGCACAGGAGCGGATGCTCGGCGTCATCCGGCGCGTCTACGAGACCTACGGCTTCGAGCCGGTCGAGACGCCGATGTTCGAATATACCGATGCGCTCGGCAAGTTCCTGCCCGACAGCGACCGGCCGAACGAGGGCGTCTTCTCGTTGCAGGACGACGACGAGGAATGGCTGTCGCTGCGCTACGACCTGACCGCGCCGCTCGCCCGCTATGTCGCCGAGAATTTCGAGGACCTGCCGAAGCCCTATCGCTCCTATCGGGCGGGCTATGTCTTCCGCAACGAGAAGCCAGGCCCCGGCCGCTTCCGCCAGTTCATGCAGTTCGACGCCGACATCGTCGGCGCGCCGAACGTCTCGGCCGATGCCGAGATGGCGATGATGATGGCCGACACGATGGAGGCGCTCGGCATTCCGCGCGGCCAATACGTGATCCGCGTCAACAACCGCAAGGTGCTCGACGGCATTCTCGACGCGATCGGCCTCGAAGGCGACCAGCCGCGCCGCCTCACCGTGCTGCGCGCGCTCGACAAGTTCGACAAGTTCGGCGCGGACGGCGTGCGCCTGCTGCTCGGCGCCGGCCGCAAGGACGAGAGCGGCGACTTCACGAAGGGCGCGGAGCTCCAACAAGACGCCATCGAAACACTCGTTCGCTTTCTCAATACTCCAGAGATCGGAGAGTTATGGGAGATATTCCAAGGAAAAATCCGTGATGGCCGTTTTGGGGAAGGGCTCAAAGAACTTTCCGAGATTGCGGCTTATTGTTCTGCAGCAGGTTATGTAGGACGCATTCAGATCGACCCATCCGTCGTGCGCGGGCTCGAATATTACACAGGCCCCGTCTTCGAGGCCGAACTGCTCTTTCCCGTCGTCAACGAGAAGGGCGAGAAGGTCGTCTTCGGCTCGGTCGGCGGCGGCGGGCGCTATGACGGGCTGGTCTCGCGCTTCATGAGCCAGCCGGTGCCGGCGACGGGCTTTTCCATCGGCGTGTCGCGCCTGATGACGGCGCTGAAGAATCTCGGCCGCCTCGATGTCGCGGAGCGTCCGGGGCCGGTCATCGTCACCGTCATGGATCGCGACCGCATGGCCGATTACCAGGCGATGGCGACGCTCCTGCGCAACGCCTTGAACGCGCCGGGCCGGCCGGTCGTGCCGGTCGAGGTGTTCCAGGGCAATCCGAAGCAGTTCGGCAAGCAGCTGCAATATGCCGACCGGCGCCAGTCGCCCTGCGTCATCATCCAGGGCGGCGACGAGAAGGCGGCCGGCCAAGTGCAGGTGAAGGATCTGGCGCTCGGCAAGGAACTCTCCGCCGGGGTCGAGGACAATGCCGAATGGCGCGCGATGCGCGCCGGCCAGGACCTCGTGCCGGAAGCGGAGCTGGTGGACGCCGTGCGCCGCATCCTCGCGCGGCGCGCCGGCGCCTGATTTCCGTGAGCGCCGAACCCGACGCCGCGCTGCTGGCGCTGTTCGACCGCCTCGGCGCGCGGCCCGTCGACGTGCCGCTGCTCCAGCCGGCCGAGCCCTATCTCGACGCCACCGGCGAGGCGCTGCGCCGCCGCATCTTCCTGACGCGCGGCGAGGCGGGCGAGGTCCTGTGCCTGCGCCCCGACTTCACCATTCCGGTCTGTCTCGCCCATATCGCGGCGACCAATCCCCTGCCCCGCCGCTATTCCTATCTCGGCACGGTGTTCCGCCAGGGCCGCGAGGGCGTGCCGGAATTCCGGCAGGCCGGGCTGGAGGATCTCGGCCATGCCGACAAGGCGGCGGCCGACGCCCGCGTCCTCGCCGATGCGCTGGAAGGGCTCGCCACCTGCGGCCTCGCGCTGGACGGCCTCGATGTCGTCCTCGGCGACCAGGGCCTGTTCGAGGCCTTTCTCGCCGGCCTCGGCCTGCCGGAAAGCTGGCAGCGCCGGCTGATCCGCACCTTCGGCGACGAGGCGGCGCTGAAGGCGGCGCTCGACGACCTCGCGCGCCATGACGGGCGCTCGCTGAAGGGCCTCGATCCCGAACTCCGCCGGTTGGCGATGCGGCGCGACATGGCCGCGCTGGAAGAGGCGATCGACGGGCTCAAGGCGGAAGGCGGGCTGCCGCCGCATTCCGGGCGCATGGCGTCGGAGATCGCGGCGCGGCTCGTGGAAAAGGTCGCCTTCGCCGCCACCGCCCTGTCGGAGGCCTCGCTCCGCCGCTTACGCGACTTCCTCGCCATCGACTGCCCGCTCGACGCGGCGGCCGGCCGGCTCGCCGCCGTCTGCGGCGACGACATCGATCTTGGCCGGGCGCTCGGCTTCTTCGAGGCCCGGGCGGCGGCGCTCGGCGCGGCCGGCGTCCCGCTCGGCCGCATCCGCTACCGCGCCGCCTTCGGTCGGGCGATCGACTACTATACCGGCCTCGTCTTCGAGGCGCGGGCGCCCGGCGCGCCGGAACCGGTCGCCGGCGGCGGGCGCTACGACCATCTTCTCGCCTATCTCGGCGCGAGCGCGCCGGTGCCGGCCGTCGGCTTCTCCCTCTGGCTCGACCGCATCGGAGCGCGCCGGTGACGCTGACTCTCGCCATTCCCTCCAAGGGCCGCATGAAGGACGATGCCGTCGCCGCGCTCGGGCGCGCCGGCATCCGGGTCGAGCCGGCAGCGGACGCCCGCTCCTATCGCACCAGCGTCTCCGGCATCGACGGGCTCGACGTCCTGCTTCTGTCCGCCTCCGAGATCGCTCGCGAACTGCGCGACGGCGCGGTGGATTTCGGCGTCACCGGCGAGGACCTCATCCGTGAGTCCATCGCCGAGCCGGAGGCGCGGCTGGATTTCGTGGCGCGGCTCGGCTTCGGCGCGGCGGATGTCATCGTCGCGGTGCCGGAGGCCTGGGTCGATGTCGACACGATGGCGGATCTCGGCGACGTCGCGGCGGGCTATCGCGCCCGGCACGGCCGCCGCCTGCGCATCGCGACGAAATATTGGCGCCTGAGCCAGGGCTTCTTCACGCGGCGCCACGGCATCCAGAGCTACCGGATCGTCGAAAGCCTCGGCGCCACCGAAGGCGCGCCGGCGGCCGGCTCCGCCGACATCATCGTCGACATCACCTCCACCGGCTCGACGCTGAAGGCCAACCGGCTGAAGATCCTCTCGGACGGGCTGATCCTGCGATCCGAAGCCTGCCTCCTGATGGCAAGGAAATCGCGCGAGGCGGTGGAGGCGGACACGGCGGACGAGGTTCGGCGGCGCTTTTCGACCCTTCCCCGCTGAGACAGGCGCCGCGCGCAATGCGCCGGCCGCCGGTCCCCCGTCAGTTCCAGATGCCGTAGCGGGCGCGCATGTAGTCGATACAGGCTTGGTTGGCCTCCGTGCGTCCGCTGCCGTCGATCTCGCTTTCCAAAAGCGATTCGACACCCGACGTCGCCGATTTCAGCGGCATCGGCGCGTGCGCCGGCAGCCAGATCGGAATGTTGCGACTGGCGAGGAGACCGGACAACCAGTAATCGTCCACGGCCCAGATGATGTCCGGGATGACCTTCGCGCTCGCATCGAAGAAATGCGGCCGTACCGCCACCCCGCCATAGCCTTGCAGGATTTCCGCATGGCCGGCGCGATAGATGCGGGAGCGTTGCAGCACCCTGGCATCGGCCGGCTTCCAAGTTCGGGCAAAGAAATCAGCGATATGGAGAGCGGCGCGGCGCGGATTGAGCAGCGGCTTGGCGAAGCCCGCCTTTTGCGGCGACCGCCGTTCCTCTCTTCGGCGGCGGCGTCGGCCCGCAGCGGTCTTCGGCCGATGGATGGGCTTGCCGACGAGGCTGACGCATTCCCTCGGACGGCGTGCCTGATGCTCGAAAAGAAATCGAGCCCAGTCCGGCTGATAGATCCGGTCGTCGTCGCAGAAAAGGATCTGGCAGTCCCGTTCACGCAGCTCGTCGGCAGCGAAGAGGATCTTCGAAGCAGGTCCGAGATCCTCGGCCGGGCGGCAGAGCGTGATGCCCGGCGGCAGATCGGGCAGACTGCCATCGTAGTCCGGAAAGCGGCGGTAGGAGCGGGGAATGTAGAGCCTGACCTCGTCGGCCGGCATGGATTGCCGGAGAAGGCTTCGCAGGGTCGGTTCGATCAGCCGGAAACGGGGCGGGATCGTCGAAAGCGAGATGATACGCTGCAATCTGCGGAACTCGGAACGAGAAACCATCGGCGCGACTCGCCTCGCGCCAAATATCCCGATCGTTCGTTAGACGGCAAATTATTTTGCGGCAAACGGTTTGCCCGATACGACGTCCTCCAGCCGCCACGATCCGAGATGGCTCGATCATGGCGGCGTGGAGAAGCGTGCTACGGGGATCAGCCCGGCCGCGTCATCGTCGCCGGATCGACGATGCGGTCGTAGTCCTCTTCCGAGACGAGGCCCGTCGCCAACGCCTCTTCCTTCAGGGTCGTGCCGTTCTTGTGCGCGGTCTTGGCGATCTTGGCCGCGTTGTCGTAGCCGATCGTCGGGGCGAGCGCCGTCACCAGCATCAGCGAGCGGCCGAGCGCCGCCTTGATGTTGTCCTCGCGCGCCTCGATGCCGGTGACGCAGTTCTCCGTGAAGGAGACCGCCGCGTCGGCCAGGAGCCGCACCGACTGGAGGAAGTTGTAGGCCATCACCGGGTTGAAGACGTTCAGCTCGAAATGACCCTGGCTGCCGGCGAAGGTCAGGGCGGCGTGATTGCCGAAGACCTGGACGCAGACCTGCGTCATCGCCTCGCACTGGGTCGGGTTGACCTTGCCCGGCATGATCGAGGAGCCCGGCTCGTTTTCCGGCAGCTGCAATTCGCCGAGGCCGGAGCGCGGGCCGGAGCCGAGGAAGCGGATGTCGTTGGCGATCTTGAACAGCGAGGCCGCCACCGTGTTGATCGCGCCATGGCTGAACACCATCGCGTCATGGGCGGCGAGCGCCTCGAACTTGTTGGGCGCGGAGGTGAAGGGCAGCTGGGTGATCGCGGCGATGTGCTCCGCCACCTTCTCGGCGAAGCCGATCGGCGCGTTGAGGCCGGTGCCGACCGCCGTGCCGCCCTGGGCGAGCTGCATCAGGGCCGGCAGCGTCTGCTCGATCCGGGCGATGCCGTTCTCGACCTGCGTCGTGTAGCCGGAGAATTCCTGGCCGAGCGTCAGCGGCGTCGCGTCCTGGGTATGGGTGCGGCCGATCTTGATGATATGGGCGAAGCCCTGCGCCTTGTCGTTCAATGCGTTGCGCAGCACCTGGAGCGCCGGAATCAGCCGGTGCACCAGTTCCTCGGCGCAGGCGATGTGCATGGCCGTCGGATAGGTGTCGTTGGACGACTGGCTCATATTGACGTGGTCGTTCGGATGGACAGGCTTCTTCGAGCCCATCTCGCCGCCCAGCATCTCGATCGCCCGGTTCGAGATCACCTCGTTGGCGTTCATGTTGGACTGCGTGCCCGAGCCCGTCTGCCAGACGACGAGCGGGAAATGCGCGTCGAGCTTGCCCTCGATCACTTCCTGCGCGGCGGCGACGATCGTCTGGCCGAGCTTCGGGTCGAGGCGGCCGAGCGCCATGTTCGTCTCGGCGGCGGCGCGCTTGACGATGCCGAGCGCACGCACGATCGGCAGCGGCTGCTTTTCCCAGCCGATCTTGAAATTGCCGAGCGAGCGCTGCGCCTGCGCTCCCCAATACTTGTCGCTCTCGACCTCGATGGGGCCGAAGGTGTCGGTTTCACGCCGCGTGTTGGCCATGGGAAAGCGCCCGTTTCGCAAGCTTCGCTGGCCGCCGCTTTGGCATGCCGGCGCCGTGCTTCGCAAGCGCGGGAGGCTTTTCCCAAACGAAACGGCCGCCCGAAGGCGGCCGTCCGACGCAACAAGGATAAGAACCGGTTAGTGGAGCTGGTCCTTCACGGCGCCCTTGACCTTGCCGTAATTCTTCTCGGTCTTGCCTTCGGCCTGGTCCAGCTTGCCTTCGGCCTCGAGGCGCTCGTTGCCGACGAGCTTGCCGGCCGCTTCCTTGATCTTGCCGCCGACTTCCTTGAGACCGCCCGAGGCCTGTTCCTTCTCGATCGCCATGGTTCCTACCTCACATCCTGGTCCGCGTCGCTCATTCGCGCGGTGTCGGGGAAGAAACGAGGCGGCGGTCATCCTGTTCCCGGCTCACGAAAGATTACGATTATTTCACCAAGCCCCAGACCTGCGTCCCGCAAAGGCAGAGGATCAGGACGGAGACGATCCGCAGGAGCCACGTCTCCGGGATGATCCGCACGAGATAGCCGGCGACCGGCGCCACCACGATGCCGCCGGCGACGAGGCCGCCGACCGCAGTCAGATTGGCCGTGAGATCGGGCGCGTCCTCCCAATGCCCGGTGACGAGCGCGAAGACGAAGGAGAGCGAGACGGTGAGCGCGACCAGGAACTCGGCCGTGTTCACCGTGCCGATGACATAGCGCGGCTGGCCGCCGGCCCCGAGCAGGCCTGAGGTGACGATCGGCCCCCAGCCGCCGCCGCCGATCGAATCGAGGAAGCCGCCTGCGAGCGCGACCGGCGGCACGACGCGCGGACCGATCTGGCGGCGCGGCGCGCGGCGGAAGGACCGCACCAGAAGGAAGAGGCCGATCAGGCCGAGATAGAGCGCGACGAAGGGTTTCATCACCTCGCCGTCGATGCCGGTGAGGACGAAGGTGCCGAGCGCGCCGCCGACGACGCCGAAGGGCACGAGGCGCCAGAACAGTTTCCAGTCGATATTGCGGTTGACGATATGGCCGGTGCCCGAGGCGGCGGTGGTGAAGAGCTCCGCCGCATGGACGGAGGCCGAGGCCTGGGCCGGGGGAATGCCGAAGGCGATCAGCACCGTCGAGGAGATCACGCCATAGGCCATGCCGAGGGCGCCGTCGACGAGCTGGGCGAGACCGCCGACGAGTAGGAACAGAAGGAAATCAGACATGCGGTCCCCGGAAGCGAGCGCGCACTATCTGCATTTCGCGCGCCCGATCGCCAGGGGCGCCGCTCCCGCGATCGCCGTCAGTTCTGGACGGACAGGACCGAACCGGCATCGACCCGGTAATTCGCGCCGTTGACGAAGGAGGCGCGCTCGGAGACGAGAAGCGCGATCACCGCCGCCACCTCCTCGGCCCGGCCCCGCCGCTTCAGGGCGATGCCCGGCCGTTCCTCGTCGAGAAAGCTTGCGATCGCCTCGTCGAAGGAGACGCCTTTCTCCTCGGCACGCTTCCCCATCATCTCGTCGGTCATCGGCGTCGCGATGAAGGCGGGCGAGACGGTGTTGCAGAGGATGCCGTCCGAGGCGGAGCGGTAAGAAAGGTTCTTCACGAAGGCGGCGAGCGCGGCCTTCGCCGCGTTGTAGGTCGCCTCCTCCCAATAGGGCTGGACGGCGTTCTCGGAGGCGATGCAGACGAAGCGCCCCCATTTTCCCCGGCGCATCGCCGGGAAGGTGGCGCGGGCCATCCGCACGGCGGAGAAGAAGTCCGTGTCCCAGGCCTCGCGATAGTCCTCGTCGGACAGGTCCAGCGGATCGCCCTTGGCGCCGGTGATGCCGCTCGTATGGACAACGATGTCGATCCGGCCGAACCGGTCGAGCGCCGCCCGGGCCAGCGCGTCGACGGCCCCCTGGTCGGTGACGTCGGCGGCGACACAGAGCGTTTCGGTCGAAAGCCGCGCGGCTTCGGCCTCGACACCCGCCGTCGCCTTGTCGGACAGGACGAGCTTCACGCCCTCCCCGGCCAGGATCTTGGCCGTCGCGAGGCCCATGCCGCCATCGGCGCCGGTGACGATCGCGACGCGATCCTTGATGCCGAGATCCATGGGTCGTGCCTTCATCCGCGTTGCGTTGCGAGTGACAACGGGGCGAAACATCTTAGGTTTCCGCCGAAGCCATGCTGTGACGAATCGATGCCGACCTATGATTTCCGCACCCCCCGGCTGTTCGTGATGGGCGACCTTCAGGCCGGCCATGTTCTGGAGACCGAGCCGGCGCAGGCCAACTATCTCGCGAACGTGCTTCGGCTCGGCGACGGCGAGGGCGTGCTCCTCTTCAACGGCCGCGACGGCGAATGGGGGGCGCGGCTCGGCCGGGAAGGCAAGCGGCGCGTCCTCCTCCATGTCGAGACGCCTCTGCGCCCGCAGCCCGCCGCCCCCGATCTCGGCTATCTCTTCGCGCCGCTGAAATCGGCCCGGCTCGACTACATGGTGCAGAAGGCGGTGGAGATGGGCGCCCGCCGGCTCCAGCCGGTGATGACGCAGCATGTCCAGGCCTCGCGCCTCAATCTCGAGCGCATGCGGGCGAACGCGGTGGAGGCGGCCGAGCAATGCGGCATCCTGCATGTTCCCGAATGCCATCCGCCGGTGAAGCTCGGCGAGCTTCTCGCCGCCTATCCGGCCGGGCGCCGGCTGGTCTTCTGCGACGAGCGCGAGGACGCGGCGAGCCCGATCGAGGTGCTGCGGGCCGAGGCGGCGGGCCCGGCGGATCTTCTCGTCGGGCCGGAAGGCGGCTTCTCGGCCGAGGAACGGGCGATGCTCAGGGCGCGCGATTTCGTCACGGTGATCTCGCTCGGGCCGCGCATTCTGCGCGCCGACACCGCCGCCGTCGCGGCGCTGGCGGTGCTCCAGGCGGCGGTCGGCGACTGGGGCGCCCGTGATGGAGGCGGGGCGGAATGACCGGCCTGTTCACCGGCGCCCGCCTTGCGCGCGCCGCGGAAAAGCCGCAGACAGCACACGCATCCGGAACAGCCGCGTCGGCAGCGACCGGTCGAGGAGAGGCATGGCGCGCGATACGACCGATCTGACCCCGATCGCCTCGATGGACGACCTCGTCGGCCATCTGCGGGACGGCGAGAAGCCCAAGGCGGCCTTCCGCATCGGCACCGAGCACGAGAAGTTCGGCTATTACCGCGACACGCTGGCGCCGGTGCCCTACGAGGGGCCGCGCGGCATCGAGGCCGTGCTGAAGGGCATGCAGGAGCGCACGGGCTGGGAGCCGATCCTCGACGAGGGGCGGCTGATCGGGCTGGCCGGCGGCTCCGGCGGCGGCGCGATCTCGCTGGAGCCGGGCGGCCAGTTCGAGCTTTCCGGCGCGCCGCTCGAATCGATCCACGGCACCTGCGCCGAATCGAACCGGCATCTCGCCGACGTGAAGGCGGTGACCGAGCCGCTCGGCATCGCCTTTCTCGGCATCGGTTCGAGCCCGCTCTGGACGCTCGCCGAAACGCCGATGATGCCGAAGTCGCGCTACGAGATCATGCGCCGCTACATGCCGAAGGTCGGCACGCGCGGCCTCGACATGATGTTCCGCACGACGACGATCCAGGTCAATCTCGACTTCTCCTCCGAGGCCGACATGGCGCGCAAGATGCGCATCGGCATGCGGCTCCAGCCCGTCGCCTCGGCGCTCTTCGCCAATTCCCCCTTCACCGAGGGCCGGCCGAACGGGCTCGTCTCCTGGCGCTCCGAGGTCTGGTCGGATGTCGACAACCAGCGCTCCGGGCTCCTGCCCTTCGTCTTCGAGCCGGGCTTTTCCTATCGCGACTATGCCGAATGGGCGCTCGACGTGCCGATGTATTTCGTCATCCGCGACGGCCGTTATATCGACGCCACCCATGTCACCTTCCGCCAGTTCCTCGACGGGGCGCTGGCCGATCGGCTGGGCAGCGAGCCGCCCTCGATGGGCGACTGGACCAACCATCTCTCCACCCTCTTCCCGGATGTCCGGCTGAAGCGCTTCCTGGAGATGCGCGGCGCCGATGGCGGCCCGTGGCGGGAGATCTGCGCGCTGCCGGCCTTTTGGGTCGGGCTCCTCTACGACGACGCGGCGCTCGCCGAAGCCGACGACCTGACGAAGGACTGGCGCTTCGAGGAGGTCGCGGCCCTGCGCGCCGCCGTGCCGCGCGAGGGCTTCTCGACGCGCTTCCGCGACGGGACGGTGCTCGAACTGGCGCGGGCGGCGGTCGCCATCGCCCGCAAGGGTCTGGCCGCCCGGGCCCGGCTCAACGACGAGGGCTTCGACGAGACGGTCTTCCTGTCCCCGCTCGAAGAGGCACTGGCGCGCGGCCGCACGCCGGCCGAGGAGCTTGTCAGGCTCTTCGACGGCCGCTGGGAAAAGCGCATTCCCGAGCTGTTTCGCCATCTGACCTATTGAAGCCTCGCCCGCCTGCCGTCATTCTGACGGGATGCGAGGCGCGTGGACGGCGGGATGACGAATCAGGACGAGCGGCCGGCGGCCGAGGACGGCAATTTCGTCGCCGACCGCCTCGCCGAACATTACCGGCTGACCCAGGCCGAGTTCGAGAAGGCCCGCGCCGCGCTGGAGCCCGCCTTCGCGCTCGGCATGCGCCAGGCGCTCGAAAGCCCGGCGCGCTGGGCGGAACTTTCGAAGGCCTTCATGGCGATGACCCCGCGCCCGGACGCCTCGGCCCGCGCGGCGGGCGAGACCTTTCTCGGCGCGATCTTCGGCGCGCCGGGCCTGCGCGACGCGGTCTCCCGCCAGGCGGCGGCGCTGACCGGCATCGCCCCCGACATCCTGTCGCGCATGATGCCGCAGATGGCTACGATCGGCATGGAGGCGATGATGCGCGGCGCGCTCGCCGAATGGAGCCGGCTGCAGCCGGCGGGGCTCGCCAGCGGCGATCTCGGCGCGGCGACGGCCGAGATGATGCGGCGCGGCGCCAATGCCGTGGAGGCGCTGACGCGCCCTTCCGACGAGGGCCGCCCGTCGCGGGGCGCCACGCTGCCGATGCCCGCCAATTTCTTCGCGGACGCTTTCGCGCAGGCGATGCGCAGCGGCTTCGACTTCTGGGGCCAGGCGGCCGGCGTGGCGAAGCCCGTCGCGCCGCCGCCGGCGAGCTTCGCCGCGCGGGGCGGGCCGGCGGCCGACCCCGTCACGCCCTTCGCCATGATGTTCGACGCCTTCGCCAAGGGCATGCGCGCGGCGGCGGACGCGACGCGCCTGCCCCTGCCGCAGCCGGCCCCCGGCGCGGCCAGCCGGCCGCCGCGGCCGGAGGACGATCTCGTCGGCAATTTCCTGCAGACCGGCCGGCGGATGCAGGAGGACTATGCGCGGGAAATGGCCGCGCTCTTCGACCGCTTTTCCGACAAGGGAGCCGCGAACGGCTGACGGGCGCCGCGCCCTTTCGAGGCCGGCGCGGCGGGATCGACCGCCCCGCCGACAGGTTCCCCTGTCGAAAGCCCTCGCGTTTGTGCTATCTCCGCCTCTGCGAAACAGGAATGGACGGTTCGGATCGGTGACACAAAGCGCAATGCGATGAGCGGAACGCCCGGCCGCTTCGACGGCCGTCACCCTTTGCCGACACCCCGCCCCGCGCGGGCCCATCATACCGACGGGGGCTCCGTGCCTCCCCGCCCCTTCTTTCGCCCCACGGCCGCCCGCGGACCGTTTCTCCTCCACAACCCCTCGTTTTAGATGCTTCTCGTCAACACGCTGATCCTGATCTTCCTGATCCTGCTCAACGGCTTCTTCTCGATGTCGGAGCTGGCCCTCGTTTCGGCCAAGCGCTCCCGGCTCCAGCAGCTCGCCGACGAGGGCAGCAAGCGGGCGCGGACGGCGCTGCGCCTGACCGAGGACCCGACCGCCTTCCTGTCCACCGTCCAGGTCGGCATCACGCTCGTCGGCATCATCGCCGGCGCCTATGGCGGCTCGGTCTTCTCCGAGCCGCTCGCCGCCATCCTCGAGACGATGCCCGGCATCACGGCCGCCTCGGCCAACGCGCTGGCCTTCGCGATCGTCATCGTCGTCATCACCTATCTGTCGCTGATCTTCGGCGAGCTCGTGCCGAAGGGCTTCGCCCTGAAGCGCTCGGAGGCGATCGCCGTCTTCGTCGCGCCGGTGATGAGCGGCCTCGCCACGATCGGCGCCCCGGTCGTCTGGCTCCTCACCGTTTCCACCGTCGCGGTTTCCCGCCTCTTCGGCACCTCGACCGAGGAAAGCAACATGGTGACGGAAGAGGACGTGAAGGCGATGATCGCCGAGGGCACGCAGACCGGCGTCTTCGAGGAGAAGGAGCGCGAAATGCTGGAAGGCGTGCTGCGCATCGCCGACCGCAACGTGCGCTCCATCATGGTGCCGCGCCCCGATGCCGACTGGCTCGCCATGGGCGATTCGGCCGACACGATCCTCGACGAGATCCGCGAGGCCGGCCATTCGCGCTTCCCGGTGATGGGCGAGGATTCCGACGACATCGTCGGCGTCGTGCAAGCCAAGGACCTTCTGGAACAGGTGCGCAACAACGGCAGGGTCGACCTGTCGGCCGCGATCCGCGAACCGCTCTTCGTCAACGAGACGATGCCGGTCCTGAAGCTCTTGGAACGCTTCCGCTCGGCCAATCTCCATATGGCGATCGTCCTCGACGAATACGGCTCCTTCGAGGGTATCGTCACGCCGACCGATATTCTGGCCGCGATCGGCGGCTCGCTGCCGGAAGGCGAGAACGAGGACTATTCCATCGTCCAGCGCACCGACGGCTCCTGGCTGATCGATGCCGGCCTGCCGATCGACGCGGTGGAGCGCACGCTGGCGCCGCTGAAATTTCCGAAGGATCGCGACTACGAGACGCTGGCCGGCTTCATGCTGGACCGCTTCGGCCATATCCCGGATGTCGGGGAAAGCACCGACTGGGGCGACTGGCGGCTGGAGGTCGTGGATCTCGACGGGCGGCGCATCGACAAGATCCTCGCCGAGCGGCGGCGCGAGGCGGCGAACGAGGACGAGGACGGCGGCACGTCCTTCTGACGGCCGGGATTCCAGAGCCCGAAACTAAAACGGCCCGCCGGTGAGGACGGGCCGTTCAGATCATGTCGCTTTTGTCGGCATTCATCGTCCCCGCCGACGCTCCGCCGCCCGAAGGGCGAGCCGGAAGGTCGGGTCTTCCCGCCAATGCAGGGACAGGGCCTCGTGGACGTCGTCGCGCTTCAGGCCGATATCGGTCAGGAGATAGTCCGGCAGATCGGCGACGCGGTCGGCGGCGCGGCGGTTGCGGAACGTGCGGACCATCGCGCCGAGCGCGGCGGCGGCGAGCCTGAGATCGGGACGCGGCAGGCCGGACAGCACCTCGTCGGCGAAGGTTCTGGGAAACAGGGACACGGGGGCGGACTCCTCTCATCGGGCTTCGTCGGACAAGGCTCCGCCCTTCGCCGGAACGGGAGGGTTTCGGCGCCGTCAGCGGTCGGCTCGTCTCGATGATCCCAAGATAGGCCTCGGTGATTGATCAAACCAACGAATGTTGCTTATACTGTCCATCACCGTGGATGATGGATTGCCGCGATGCCGACGCCTCTCGATCTCGACCAGCTCCGCACCTTTCTCGCCATCGTCGACACGGGCAGCTTCACCCGCGCGGCGGAGGAAGTGTTCAAGACGCAGTCCGCCGTCTCCATGCAGATGCGCAAGCTGGAGGAGCGGCTCGACACGGCCCTGTTCGAGCGCACCGGGCGCAGCGTGAAGCTGACGCCGGACGGCGACCGCCTGCTCGGCTATGCCCGGAAGCTGATGAGCCTCAGCCTCGAAACGCTGACCGCCTTCGACGAGGACATGATCGAGGGCCATGTGCGGATCGGCCTGCCCGACGACTATGCCGAGCGCCTCCTGCCGGAGATCATGGCGCGCTTTTCCCGCTCCAATCCGCGCGTCGAATTGCAGATCGCCTGCGAGCCCTCGGTCAATCTGATGGAGCAGATCGACAAGGGCCAGCTCGACGTCGTGCTGGTCTGTCCGAGCAAGGCGGGCAATGCCGAGATCGTGCGGCGCGAGCCCCTGCATTTCGTCACCTCCGCCGCCCATTGCGTACACGAGGAGCCCATCCTGCCGCTCGCCATCGGCCGGGCCGACTGCATCTGGCGCAAGCAGTGCATCGAGGCCCTGCAAGGCATCGGCCGCGAGCACCGCGTCCTCTTCACCTCCTGGTCGGCGACGATCGTCGCCTCGGCGGTGCTGGCGGGCCTCGCCGTCAGCGTGCTGCCGGAATGCGCGCTGCGCTCCGGCATGCGCGTCCTCACCGAGGCGGACGGCTTTCCGACGCTGCGCGACGCCGAGATCGGCATGCTGCGCGGCAAGAATGCCGACCGGCCGGTGGTCGAGGCGCTGATCGCCCATATCCGCGAGAGCCTCCAGAACAATCTCGGGGCGCCGACGCTGATGGAGCCGTCGCTGCGGGCCGGCGAGGCGCGGGGCAAGGCGCAGCGCCAGCGCGGCGGCTTCGCGCTCGCCGGCTGGTGACGGGCTTGAGCGCTCTCGCCGATGCGGCGCCTTCCGGATCGAACGCCGCCGAATACACGGTTTCCGAACTCTCGGGCGCCCTGAAGCGCACGGTCGAGAGTGCCTTCGAGCATGTGCGGGTGCGCGGCGAGATTTCAGGCTATCGCGGCCCGCATTCCTCGGGCCACGCCTATTTCGCCCTGAAGGACGACAAGGCCCGGCTGGAAGCCGTCGTCTGGCGCACCGCCATGGCGAAGCTGCCCTTCAAGCCCGAGGAGGGGCTGGAGGTCATCGCCACCGGCAAGCTGACGACCTATCCCGGCTCCTCCAAATATCAGATCGTCATCGACCATCTGGAGCCGGCGGGCGCCGGGGCGCTGATGGCGCTTCTCGACGAACGGCGGCGCCGGCTGGAAGCGGAAGGCCTCTTCGCGGCGGAGCGTAAACGGCCCCTGCCCTTCCTGCCGCGCGTCGTCGGGGTCGTCACCTCGCCGACCGGCGCGGTGATCCGCGACATCCGCCACCGCATCGCCGACCGCTTTCCGTTGCATCTCCTCGTCTGGCCGGTGCGCGTCCAGGGCGAGACCTGCGGCGCCGAGGTCGCGGCGGCGATCGCCGGCTTCAACGCGCTGGAAGAGGGCGGGCCGATCCCGCGCCCGGATCTCCTCATCGTCGCGCGCGGCGGCGGCAGTCTCGAGGACCTCTGGGGCTTCAACGACGAGGCGGTGGTGCGCGCCGCGGCCGCTTCCGCCATTCCCCTGATCTCCGCCGTCGGCCACGAGACCGACTGGACGCTGATCGACCATGCCAGCGACCGCCGGGCGCCGACGCCGACCGGGGCGGCCGAGATGGCGGTGCCGGTGAAGGCCGAGCTCGAACTGATGCTCGCCAGCCTCAACGCGCGGCTCGGCACCGGCGTCTCGCGCCGGCTCGGCGACGGGCGGCGCTTGGTCGCCGGCCTCGCCCGGGCCATTCCCTCGATCGACATGCTGCTCGCCCTGCCGCGCCGGCGCCTGGACGACGCGTCGAGCCAGCTCGGCCGCTCGCTCCGCGTCGCGGTCGGCGAGAAGCGGCGGCTCTTCGGCGAGGCCGGCGGCCGGCTGGCGCCGCACCGGCTGGATGCGCTCCTGCGCGACAAGCGCAACGATCTGCGGCTCGGCGAAACGCGCAGCCGCCATGCGCTGGACGGTTTCCTGGCGCGGCGCCGGCAGCGCTTCGAGCGCGCCGTCTCCGACCTTCGGCCGCATGGCATCGCCACGCGCAGCCAGGAAGGGCGCATGAAGCTGGACGTGCTGGCCGACCGGCTGGAGCGGGCCTTCGCCCACGGCCATGCGCGCCGCGCCGATCGCCTCTCCGCCATCGCCCGCGTCGCGGCGAGCCTCGACTGGCGCCAAGTCCTGCAACGCGGTTATGCCATCGTGCGCGACCCGCAGGCGAAGGACGCGCCGATCACCAGCGCCGAGGCCCTGTCGCCCGGCATGGCCTTCGATCTGGAATTCGCCGACGGGCGGCGCAGCGCGCTGACGACGGCCGCGCCGCGCCCGAGCGTGGCCAAGTCGCCGCGCGGCAAGCGCGGCGCGGTCAAGGTCGATCAGGGCTCGCTGTTCTAGCCGCTCTTCTTATCCGGCGAGAAGAACGCGCAGCGCGCCCGCCGCCGCGCAGCCGACGAGCACGGGCACCACGCCCAGCTTGAAGCGGAACAGCGCGAGGCCGGCGGCGAGCGCCAGGAGCAGCGCCGCCGGATCGAGACTGCCCGGCACCGGCAGGTCGAGGGCGAAGGGTCCGAGCCGCGCGACGCGCAGCTCGCGGAACAGGACATGCAGCCCGAACCAGACGGCGAGATTGAGGATCACCCCGACGATGGCGGCGGTGATCGCGGCGAGCGCCGCCGCGAGCGCCCGGTTGCCGCGCAGCCGCTCGACGAAGGGCGCGCCGAGGAAGATCCAGAGAAAGCAGGGCGCGAAGGTGACCCAGGTGGTGAGCAGGCTGCCGAGGATTCCCGCGAGATAGGGGTTCAGCCCGCCCGGGTCGCGGAAGGCGGCCAGGAAGCCGACGAATTGCGTGACCATGATCAGCGGCCCCGGCGTCGTTTCGGCGAGGCCCAGCCCGTTCAGCATCTCGCCCGGCCGCAGCCAGCCGTAATGCTCCACCGCCTGCTGCGCGACATAGGCGAGGACGGCATAGGCGCCGCCGAAGCTGACCACCGCCATCTTGCTGAAGAAGAGGCCGATCGCGGTGAAGGTGTCGCCCGGGCCGAGAAGCGCCAGAAGCGCCGCCACCGGCAGGAGCCAGACGAGAAGGAGGATCGCGCCGAGCCGGAAGGCTTCGAGACTCCCGGCGCGCGCCTGCGCGATGTCCGGCCCGGCGGGTGCTTCCGCCCCGCCCGGCGCGAAGGCGGGATGGTCGAGGCGGCCGCCGAGCCAGCCGACCAGCGCGGCGCCGAAGACGATCGCCGGAAAGGGCACGTGCAGGAGAAAGATCGCGACGAAGGCGAAGGCGGCGATCGCCCGCATCGCGCCGTTCCGGAGCGCCCGCCGGCTGATCCGCTGCACCGCTTCGAGCACGACGGCGAGAACCGCCGCCTTCAGGCCGAAGAACAGCCCGGCGACGAGGCCGGCATCGCCATAGGCGACATAGACGAGCGAGAGGGCGAGGATCGAGACCGCGCCGGGCAGCACGAAGAGGATGCCGGCGGCCAGGCCGCCCTTCGTGCCGTGGAGCAGCCAGCCGATATAGGTCGCGAGCTGCTGCGCCTCGGGGCCGGGCAGGAGCATGCAGAAATTCAGCGCATGAAGGAAGCGCGCCTCGTCGATCCAGCGCTTCTCATCGACCAGGATGCGATGCATCAGCGCGATCTGCCCGGCCGGCCCGCCGAAGGACAGGCAGGCGATGCGGATCCAGACCCTGAGGGCCTCGCCGAAACCGACCGCCGCCGCCGGTGCTGGCGCCGGCGCTGGCGCGGTCGCCCCGGTCGAGATCGCTTTCCCTCGCATGGCGCCCTCTCCCCTGCCCGACGGCTTCCCGAATTCATTCTCGCGAATCGCCTCGAAGTTTAGGCTTTTCCTGCACCCGATCTCCATGCCCGCCCGCCATGTTGGCTCCGTCATCCGCAAGGAGGGTTGCCCCGTGGCCAAAGCGAAGACAGCCGAGCCGAAGCCGGAAGACGGCGGCGAGGCGAAGCCCGCCAGATCGCGCAAGAAGAAGGGCATCATCGCGGCCGCCGCCGCCCTCGTTCTGGCAGGCGGCGCCGGTGCCGGCGGCTATTTCGCCTTCGGCACCGCCTCTGAGGCAAGCCCCGCCCCCGAACATGCCGCCGCGAAGAAGGAGAACAAGGGCCCGCTCGCCGTCGCCGTGCTGACCGACGCCGCGCCCCTGCAACCGGCCGATTACGCGATCGTCTCCATCTTCGAGAACGAGGCGATCCTGGCGACCCGGCTGAAGCTCGTCCGCATCAAGGTCGGCTCGGTCGTGACGGGTCTCGGCACGATCACCGCCATCGAGGCGGGCGACAACGGCCTCGGCACCGTGACGGGCACCGACGCGACCCTGAAGGCCGGCTGATCCCGGCCCGTCCCGCTCTTGGATGCGGCGCCGCTTGGCGCTATGTTCCTAATCCGTTCCTGGTCGAGTCGGCCCCATCCGGCATCGAGCTGGCGCGCCGCGCGGCGGAACGGGAGGGACGAAGGGCTTGGGCGGACACCCGGCGATGATGCTGCGGGACGGTGAAAGCGCGATGGACGCGGCGCAGCGGCCCGGCAGTTTGCCGGCCGGCGGGATTGAAGCCGCGTCCGCTCCGGCGCGGCCGCGCAAGATCATCCATATCGACATGGATGCCTTCTTCGCCTCGGTGGAACAGCGCGACGATCCTTCGCTGCGCGGCAGGCCGGTGGCGGTGGGCGGCTCGTCGCAGCGCGGCGTCGTCGCGGCGGCGAGCTACGAGGCGCGGGTCTTCGGCGTGCGCTCCGCCATGCCCTCGGTGACCGCCAGACGCCGCTGCCCGGAACTCGTCTTCGTCAAGCCGCGCTTCGAGGTCTACAAGGCCGTCTCGGCCGAGATCCGGGCGATCTTTGCCGAACATACGCCGATCATCGAGCCTCTGTCGCTCGACGAGGCCTATCTCGACGTCACCGAAAATCTGCAGGACATCCCGTCCGCCACCGCCATCGCCGAGGCGATCCGCCAGCGCATCCGCGAGGTGACGGGCCTCACCGCCTCGGCCGGCGTCTCCTACAACAAGTTCCTGGCCAAGCTCGCCTCGGACCATCGCAAGCCCGACGGGCTCTTCGTCATTCCCCCGGCGATGGGCGCCGCCTTCGTGGAGGACCTGCCGGTCGGGCGCTTCCACGGCATCGGCCCGGCGACGGCCGCCAAGATGGAACGGCTCGGTCTCCAGACCGGCCGGGACCTGCGCGCGAAGTCCCTGCCCTTCCTGCAGGAGCGCTTCGGCAAGGCCGGGCCCTATTACTACTGGATCTCGCGCGGCATCGACGAGCGGCCGGTGCGGGCGAACCGCATCCGCAAGTCGGTCGGGGCGGAGAACACGTTCAGCGAGGATCTCTTCGCCTTTGAGGCGATGGCGAGCGCCCTCCAGCCGATCCTCGACAAGGTCTGGCGCCATTGCGAGACGAGCGGCCTTCGCGGCCGCACGGTGACGCTGAAGGTGAAGTTCGCCGATTTCCAGCAGATCACCCGCAGCCAGTCCGTGCCCCTCGCCGTCTCGAACCGGGCGGAACTCGAACGGCTCGGCCTCGGCCTGCTCCAGCCGCTGATGCCGGTGGCGAAGGGCGTCCGGCTGCTCGGCATCACCCTCTCGGCCCTCGCCGACGCGCAGGCGGAAACGCCCGCGCTGCAATTCAGCCTGCCTTTGTGAGGGACAGGGGAATCGATCGATGCCTCGCGGCATGAACACCGCAAGGTGCGGCGTCCGATGCCACGATAGTGCCAGAGCAACATAGACCCGAAACGAAAAGGGCCCCGCCGAAGCGAGGCCCTCATCTGTCACCGTACAAAGCTTGCTTCGCCATCTACGGAGGCCTGCCGATACCGACAGGACTTAAATCCGAGGTGCAACCTCGGGCCGGGCTTGAAGATAAGTTCTACCTGTCAGTGTGTCAAGCTCACCAACCGTCGAAGCCGAGAGCATGGGCGATGCAGGCACGGATCTCCGCCAGCTTATCCGCAGGCAGCACACGAGTATCGTAAACTCGCTGGCCCGATCCGTCCTTCCCTCGGGTGAGCAAGGCCAAGCGGTGGAAGGCGACCGTCTGCAGCATATCCGCCTTCACCCACATGCTCGGCGCATCGTAGGGGGCAGGCAAAGGCGGATCCAATACGAGTTCGCAGTTATAGGCACGCGGCTTGGCTGGCGCGGTGGTACTCAACGGGACGATCGTGCAGAGCTTGTCCCGGTCGGGGAGTTTAGGCGATACGACGATACAGGGCCGCCGCTTGACCATTTCCGGCGGGCGAAACCTTCGTTGAGGTCGACGCGGACGATGGCGCCCGGTTGCGGATGGTAGAGCAAAGCCATTTACAACCATTAGGCGATCAATATTTCTCGGAAAAGGTCTCCGCGAAGCCTTCTGAACGAGGCTTACTCGATGCTTCCCCCAGCCTCGGCACGCGCCAGCCCGACTTGCGAACGCGCCGATCCACCGATCAGACCCGACAAGCCGGCAGCATGCTGCTCACCGTTCGACCACCGAAACCGGCTTCGCCCTCGGTCGACCGATGTCATCTGAATGAATGGGAATGGTACGGTTGGGTGGGTTCGAACCACCGACCTTCGGAGCCACAATCCGACGCTCTAACCAGCTGAGCTACAACCGCATGCGGACATCAGTCCGTCTCCGGGGCTCGCAGTAATGCTTTTCGCGCCGCAAGGCAAGGCCGGCACGGCGTGGTGCCGGCCTCAATCCACGGCAAAGGCGGATCAGAGGTTCCGCGTCGCTTCCGTCGCGCGCTGGAAGGCCTCGCGGCCGGGCTTCAGCATGTCCTGCGCCAGCGACTGCGTCAGCGCCTGCATTTCCTTCACCTGGTCGGTCGCGGCTTCGATCTGCTGGCGGACATAGCTCGTCTGCAACTCGATGACCTCGGCAAAGGACTTGGCCGACATCAGCTTTTCCAGATGCGAGAAGCCGAGATCGGCGTTGCGGCGCATCGCGTCGATCGCCCGCTTGGAGATCTGCAGCGAGCCCTGATGCGCGTTTTCCATGGTCGATTCGAGCGTGCGGGTCGCGTCCTCGGCGGCGGATTTCATCCGGCCATAGGCCTCGCGCGACTGTTCCATCGACTTCTGCGTCATGTTGCGGAAGGTCTCGGTCATCTTGGCCGGGTCCATTCCGAGCGCGCTCTGGGCGTTGCGGAACGCGTCCTCGGCGGTGCGCTGCATGTCATCCATCGGGGTCTCATGATTCTGATCGGTATCCGACATGGTCTTCTCCCTTCGATAGCCTGCCTGCGACCGCCCGAATCGGCGCCGCCCCTTCTCGCCTCAGCAACGATACGCCATCCGACTTCGTTGCAGCCGGCGATTAACCTTTACCGTAACCATTTCGCGCCGACATGACAGACCTCCTGGCTTAGCCCTTTCCTCGCCGTTATTAATCGATTGTTAATGAACGCGGCTTGCGCGAGTCGCCGTGTTTTGGCGGTATGGTTTGATGAGTTCTGCGCCCGGATCGATTCTCCCCGAGCTTCTGGCGAGTGCCGAATCACGTTCGGCCCGGCATGGGCGCGCGTGGCTGCTGCTCGATGCCGGGCTGACGCGCATCCTTCTCGGCGACGCGGCGGGACGGCGCGCCTTCGGCCTCGGTGCCGACGGCGAAACGCTGCCCCCGCTCCTCGCGCGGCAATTGCGCTCCAGCGCCCGGCGCGTCGCCGAGGGCGGCGCTGTCTCCGTGCTCCTCAGCGTCGCGGCCGGCCGCAGCCTGCATCCCCTCGCGGCCATGCTGATCGGCCTTTCCGACGGCGAGACGCGGGCCGCGCTGCTGACGGCGCCTCTCGCCCCCGGCGACACGCAACCCGATCCCCGAGGCCGCCTCGCCGATCTCGGCCTCTCGGCCGCACCGGCGGCGCTCTTCGACGCGGGCGGCCGGATCGCGGCCGGCACGGGTCTCGCCGCGACCGCTCCCGCGGAAGACGAGGCGCTGGCCGGCGAGGCGCGCGCCCTCCTTGCCGAGGACGGCAGCGAGCGCCGCTTCGCAACCCAATCCAGCGATGTCCGGCTGCTGCGCATCGAGAACGATTTGGTTCTCGCCCTCTTCTCCGCACGGAGCGAGCGGCCGGCCGAAGTCCCGCCAGCGCCGCCCGGCGAGGCGAACCCTGAAATACCGGCGCAGCCGGCGGCGCCGAACATCGCCGCGATGGTGGAGCGCTGGCAGGGCCGGCGGGAGGGCGACGGTCCGGCCGATCCGGCCGATCCGGCCAGCGGCCTGAAGCAGCCCCTACGCTCGCTCTGGGGTGCGCCGGCATCCGTCGCTTCGGGCGACGCTCCTTCCGAGAACCGGCCCGCGACGCCGACGGAGGACCCGGAAGCGCCCCGCGCCCCGCAGGAACAGCCGACCGACCAGCCGCATGTCGTGACGCTGCCGGATCTGCCCGAGGACGCGGCGGAGGAGATCGAGGCGCCGCTCGTCGAGAACGAGGAGCGGCCGGAGGCCGAGGAACTCGTTCCGGGCACCGAGGAGCGATCCGTGCCGGCGCAGCCGACCGAGACGGCCGCCGCCGCCCCGCCCGCCGCCGCCCGGACGACGCCCTCCGGCTTCGTGCCGGACTTTTCCCGCGCGCCGATGCGCTTCGTCTGGCAGATCGATCGCGACGGCCGCTTCCGCTCGCTGTCGCCGGAATTCGCCGGCGTGGTCGGCCCGCGCGCCGCCGACGTCATCGGCCGCAGCTTCGTGGATGTCGCGACCGCCTTCGACCTCGATGCGAGCGGCGAGATCCGCCGCCTGCTCGACCGGCGCGACACCTGGTCGGGCCGGACGATCACCTGGCCGGTCGAAGGCACGGACCGGCGCGTGCCGATCGATCTCGCGGCTCTGCCGACCTATGCGCGCGACCGCAGCTTCGACGGCTTTCGCGGCTTCGGCATCCTGCGCGCCACCGATGCGGAAAAGGACCCGCAGGCCATCGGCCTCGCCCTCGCGATGGGCGATCCCTTCGCCGTCCGGCCGGGCGAGCCGGCGCCGCCCCCCGCCCCGCCCGTGATCGAGTCGCCGGCGACGGGGCTGACGCTGCGCAGCTTCGAGGCGGAGCTTCCCGGCGTGTCCTTCGGCCGGCGGCAGGCGCCGCCCGCCCCGGCGGATGCGGGCGAGCCGAAGGTGGTGCGTCTCGGCGAGCGCCGCCGGGCGCGCGAGGGCATGCTGTCCGAAACCGAGGAAGCCGCCTTCCGCGCCATCGGCGCCAAGCTTGGCGAGGATGCGGGCGCCGAGATTCCGCCCGCCTTGCGCATCGCCGATCCGTCACCGGATGCGGAAGCCGGCGCGGCAGCGCCCGAGGCGGGCGCCGCGCTGCGGCCCTCGGCGGACGAGACGAATATTCTCGGCGCGCTCGCGCTGCCGCTCCTGGTGCAGGGCCGGGACGAGATCGTCTATGCCAATGCCGCCTTCCTGGAGATGGCGGGCCATGCCGACATCGCCGCCCTCAATGCCGCCGGGGGTCTCGACGCGCTCTTCGCCGAGCGGCCGGAAGAGACCGAAGGCGCCGAGATGGCGTTGCGCCGGGCGGACGGCGCGACCGTGCCGGCTCGCGTGCGCATGCAGCGGATCAGCTTCGGCGGCCGCTCGTCCCTTCTCATGACCTTCGAGCCCGCGCCGCGTCCGGCCGAGGCTGAGGCCGAGGTCGAGGACCGGACGGAAGCCGAGGATCTGCGGCGGGGGATCGCCGAATTGCGCGCCGTGCTCGACATCGCGACGGACGGCGTCATCCTGGTCGATGCCGAGGCGCAGATCCGCACCGTCAACGGCTCGGCCCAGGCACTGTTCGGACAGGAGCCGGAGGCGATGGAGGGCAAGCCGCTCGCCAGCCTCTTCGCCGGGGATTCGCAACGCGCGGTGCAGGACTATCTGGAATCCCTGAAGGACAAGGGCATCGCCGCCGTCCTCAATGACGGGCGCGAGGTCACCGGCCGCGTCGCGCAGGGCGGGCTCATCCCGCTCTTCATCACGATCGGCCCCCTGTCGGAAGGGCGCGGCTGGTGCGTCGTCATCCGCGACATCGCCCATTGGAAGCGGGTGGAGGAGGATCTCGTCAATGCGAGGCGCGCGGCCGAAGCGGCGAGCCTGCACAAGAGCCGCTTCCTCGCCAATATCACGCATGAGCTGCGCACGCCGCTGAACGCCATCATCGGCTTCGCCGACGTCATGGCCTCGGAATGTTTCGGGCCGATCGGCAACGAGCGCTATCTGGAATATCTCGGCGACATCAAGCGCTCGGGCCATCACGTGCTCGATCTCGTCAACGACCTGCTCGACATTTCCAAGATCGAGGCGGGCAAGATGGAGCTGACCTTCGAGCCCGTCTCGCTGAACGAGGTGCTGGCCGAGGTCGTCTCGGTGATGCAGCCGCAGGCCAATCGCGAGCGGGTGATCGTGCGCTCCAACCTGCCGCCCTCCGTGCCGCAGGTGGTGGCCGACCGCCGCACCATCCGGCAGATCGCACTGAATCTCCTCTCCAATTCGGTACGCTTCACCCCGGCCGGCGGCCAGATCATCGCCTCCACCGCCTATACGGCGGAGGGCGACGTGCTGCTGCGGGTGCGTGACAGCGGCATCGGCATGACGGAGCGCGAGATCGAGATCGCCCTGACGCCGTTCCAGCAGGTGCATCAGCCGGGCGAGGAGCGCGGCCAGGGCACCGGCCTCGGCCTGCCGCTGACCAAGGCCATGGCCGAGGCGAACCGGGCGAGGTTCACCATCCGCTCGACCCCCGGCGAAGGCACGCTGGTGGAGATCGCCTTCCCGGCGCAGCGCGTTTTGGTGGACTGATACCGACGCGCCCTTGAATTGACCTGTTTCGTGGGCCTTGGACGTCGTCCGGGAAGGAGCGGTGCGCCGGGCGTGCCGGGGGCATGGCCAAGCTCCGCGACGCACTCCGGACGGCGTCCAAGGCCCACCCGAAGGGCCGGGCCTCCTCCGCCGTGGAGCGTCGTCGGGCTCAGGTCGTGGCCGAAAGGCCACTCCCGTCGCCCTCCTTGTCCACGACGAAGGCCGCTCCGGCGAAACAGGTCAATTCAAGGGCGCGTCGGTATGAGCCAGGGTCCGGCCGGAACGGGCGCCCGCGCCCGTTCCCTTCCGTCGCTTCAATCCTTCAGTTCGGCCCGGTCGGCGAAATGGTCGAGCGCTTCCGGATTGGCGAGCGCCTCCTTGTTCTTCACCGGGCGGCCATGGATCACCTCGCGCACCGCGAGCTCGACGATCTTGCCGGACTTGGTGCGCGGGATGTCCGGCACGGCCAGCACCTTGGCCGGCACATGGCGCGGCGAGGTGTTGCGCCGGATCTCGTCCCGGATGCGCCGCGTCAGCGCCTCGTCCAGATCGAAGCCCGGCTTCGGGCGCACGAAGAGCACCACCCGCACGTCGCCGTCGAAATCCTGACCGACGCAGATCGCCTCGGCGATCTCGGGCAGGGATTCCACCACGTTGTAGATCTCCGCCGTGCCGATGCGCACGCCTTGCGGATTCAGCGTCGCGTCCGAGCGGCCATGGATGACGATGCCGTCATGCCCGGTCCATTCGGCGAAATCGCCATGGCACCAGACATTCGGGAAGCGCTCGAAATAGGCGGCGCGATAGCGCTCGCCGCCGGGATCGTTCCAGAAGGCGACGGGCATCGAGGGGAAGGCCCTGGTGCAGACCAGATCGCCCTTCTCGCCGCGCACCGGCCGGCCGTCGTCGTCGTAGACGTCCACCGCCATGCCGAGCCCCGCCCCCTGGATCTCACCCTCGTGGACCGGCAGCCAGGGCACGCCCAGCACGAAGCAGGAGACGATGTCGGTGCCGCCGGAGATCGAGGCGAGATGCACGTCGCGCTTGATGCCGTCATAGACGAAGTCGAAGCCCTCCGGCGACAGCGGCGAGCCGGTGGAGGTGATGGTCTCGATCGCGGAGAGGTCATGCGTCTCGATCGGCCGCAGCCCTTCCTTGCGCACCGCGTCGATGAACTTCGCCGAGGTGCCGAACAGCGTCGCCCGTTCGGCCGCGAGATAGTCGAACAGGACATTGCCGTTCGGATGGAAGGGCGAGCCGTCGTAGAGGAGGAGCGTCGCGCCGGAGCCGAGCGCGAAGGCCAGCCAGTTCCACATCATCCAGCCGCAGGTGGTGAAGTAGAAGACGCGGGCGCCGGGCGTGATGCCGCAATGGAGCCGGTGCTCCTTCATCAGCTGCAGGAGCGCGCCGCCGGCGGAATGGACGATGCATTTCGGCACGCCCGTCGTGCCGGAGGAATAGAGAATGAAGAGCGGATGGGCGAAGGGCAGCGGCTCGCAGCGGAGCGGCGCCGGCGCGAAGGGGGCGAGGAAGGCGTCGAGCGTCGCGCCGTTCCAGGTTCCCGCCGCCACCGCCTCCGCCTCGCCGATCAGGGGCACGATCACCGTGCGCTCCGGCTTCAGCGCCCGCGAGATCGGCCCGAGCTTGTCGGCGACGCGGATCACCTTGCCGGCATAGTGATAGCCGTCGCAGGCGAAGAACAGCTTCGGCTCGATCTGCCCGAACCGGTCCAGCACGCCGCGCTCGCCGAAATCCGGCGAGCATGAGGAGAAGATCGCGCCAAGCGAGGCGCAGGCGAGCATCAGCGCCACCGCCTCCGGCATGTTGGGCAGCATGGCCGCGACGCGGTCGCCGGAGGCGACACCCGCCGCCGCGAGGCCCTGCGCCAGGCGCGAGACCAGGGCCTTCAATTCGTCGCCCGACAGGCGCCGCTCGACCTTGTCCTCGCTGCGGAAGACGATCGCCTCCTCCGGCCCGCAACGGCGCAGGAGCGTCTCGGCGACGTTCAGCCGCGCCTCCGGGAAAAAGCGGGCGTCGCGCATGTCGCCTTCGTCGCGAAGGGCCGCCCCGCCCTTCGCCCCGACCACCTCGCAGAAATCCCAGACATGCGACCAGAAGGCGTCGCGATCCTCGATCGACCAGGCATGGAGCGCGGCATAATCGGCAAGCTCGCGCCCCGTCGCGGCGCGAGCGGCCTCGGCGAAGCGCGTCAGCGGCTGCCGGGCGATCCTCGCCGGCGAAGGAGTCCAAAGCACGCGCCCATTCATGACACCGCTCCCCGTTGCGTCCTTCCCTGGTGGCACGAGCCGGCGACGCGATCAATCGCGCCGAGCGGCGCTTCAGGGCGCTCGGCGCGCCGCCGCTCAAGGCAGAGGCAACCCCTTGCCACGATGATGCCGAAGAATGCGGCGATCGAAGCCGCCCGACCGCCGAGAGTTCCCGCATCCATGTCCAAAGCCGCCCTCCTCGTGCTCGCCGCCGCGACGCTCGCCGCCGTTCCCGCCGGGGCCGAGGACGTGTCCGCCCCGAAGACGAAGGCGGGCGCGGTTCAGCCGGCGGCCGGCGAATGCGCCGCGCGCTACGGCGCCGCGCTGAAGCGAATCGGCGCCGAGGATCTCGGGCCGATCGTGGCCGCCGCGAAGGCGGCGCCCGCCGGAGCGGCGCCGGCCCCGGAGCCCCAGATCGGCGATCCGTCGCTGCCGGGCACGCTGCTCTTCGTCGCGCAGCCGCGCCCGCGCTCGCCGGCCGAGATCGGCGCGCTCACCGCCGCCGTCGCCCTGGCGCGCAGCAAGGGCCGCTCCGCCGCCGTCGTGACGAGCGACAAGGGGCCGATCGCCGCGCGGCTGCGGGAGGATCTCTCCGACTACCTGAACCAGAAACCGACGCCCTATCTCTGCAGCGGCGTCGCCGATTATCTGCGCACCCTGCGCAGCTTCGCCGCCAAGCTCGGCCCGGCGCCCGACCAGCGCGCCCGCTGGATCGCGACGCAGCAAAAATCCGCCGAGCGAGCCCTCGTCGCCGCCGCCGAGGCGATCCGGCGCGGCAAGCCGGTCGTCACCGGCTCGATCGCCCCGGCGGCGCCCGTGCCGCCGCCCGGCGCCGAGGCCGCGCCGCCGACCGCCGCGCCCGTCGCGACCAACGCCGCCGCCGCCAATCCGGCCCCGGCCGATGTCCCGCCGCCGCTGCCGGCGCAGCTCGCCGGGCCGGGCGACATGCTCGCCGCCGTGGACGGCCTTGTCGCGCAGGCGCGCGCCGCCCATCTCGTGGTCGAACAGGACGCGCCGGCGGCCCAGCCGGCCCCCGCCCCGATCGATCCGGCCGCCCATCCGGTCCTGGCGAAGCTCGCGAGCGTCAAGCCCTATGTCGTCTCGGCCCGGCCGCTGATCCAGGACCAGCCGGCGCGGCTGAAGGTGCTGGCCGCCTTCGCCGATCTGGAAATGCTCACCTATCTCCTGGAGGCGAAGGAGCCGGCCGCCGATCCGGTCGCGACGGCGCTGCACCGGACGCTGGACGACATCGAGACCGCCCACGCCGCCGAATGCACCTGCGCCCCGTAAGGGGCGAGGCGGGATCCTATTCGGTCGCGGCGGCGGCCGCGGCCATGCGCTCGTCGCGCTCGCGGCGCATCACCTGCCGCTTGCTGGCGATCCCCGAGATCACGACGCCGACCGAGACGACGGCAATCAGGATCGTGCAGACGGCGTTGATCTCCGGCGTCACGCCGAGCCGCACCTGGCTGTAGATGCGCATCGGCAGGGTCGTGGCGCCGGGTCCCGTGGTGAAGGACGAGATCACCAGATCGTCGATCGACAGGGTGAAGGCGAGGAGCCAGCCGGAGGCGACCGCCGTCCAGATCAGCGGCAGGGTGATGACGAAGAAGGTCTTCCAGGGCGGGCAGCCGAGATCCTGCGCCGCTTCCTCGATGCGCCGGTCCATGGAGACGAGGCGCGACTGCACCACCACCGCGACGAAGCACATGGTCAGCGTCACATGGGCGATGGTCAGGGTCCAGAAGCCGCGATCGAAGCCCAGGGCGACGAAGAGCAGCAGCAGCGACAGGCCGGTGATCACTTCCGGCATGACGAGCGGCGCCGAGATGAAGCCGGAAAAGACCAGCCGGCCCGGAAAGCGCGCGAAGCGGACCAGCGCCATCGCGGCGAGCGTGCCGAGCACCGTCGCCAGCGTCGCGGACAGGAGACCGACGCGGATCGTCACCCAGGCGGCCTCCAGCATCTGGGTATTGTGCCAGAGCGCGACATACCATTGCGTCGAGAAGCCGCCCCAGACGGTGACGAGCCGCGAGGCGTTGAAGGAATAGATCACCAGGATCACGATCGGCACGTAGAGAAAGGCGAAGCCGAGCGCGACGCAGGCGATGTTGAAGGGGCTCCAGGATCGGTTCATCGCTCGACCTTCGCCTGGGACCGCTGGAAGAAGACGATCGGGATCACCAGCACCAGGAGCAGGATCACCGCCACCGCCGAGGCGACCGGCCAGTCGCGATTGTTGAAGAACTCGTCCCAGAGCGTCTTGCCGATCATCAGCGTGTCGGAGCCGCCGAGGAGATCGGGAATGACGAATTCGCCGACCGCCGGAATGAAGACGAGGAAGGTGCCCGCGAGGACGCCGGGCAGCGAAAGCGGCAGCGTGATCCGCCAGAAGGCCTTGGCCGGCGGGCAGCCGAGATCGTTCGCCGCCTCGATCAGCCGGTGGTCCATGCGCTCCAGGCTCGAATAGATCGGCAGCACCATGAAGGGCAGATAGGAATAGACGATGCCGATATAGACGGCGACTTCCGTGTTGAGGATCGAGAGCGGCTCGTGGATCAGCCCCGTCCAGAGCAGGAACTGGTTGAGGAGGCCCTCGTTCTTCAGGATGCCGATCCAGGCATAGACGCGGATGAGGAAGCTCGTCCAGAAGGGCAGGATCGTCAGCATCAGGAGCACGGGCCGCAGGCCGGCCGGCGCCTTCGCCATGCCGTAGGCGAAGGGATAGCCGACGAGAAGGGCCAGCGCCGTCGAGGTCGCGGCGATCCGCAGGCTCGACAGATAGGCGTCGATATAGAGCGGGTCGCCGAAGAGGAAGCCGTAATTGTCGGGGACGAATTCCTTCACGCCCGCGAGGACGGAGGCGAGATCGAAATCGAAGACCGGCAGATAGGGCGGCTGGGCGATCGTCGTCGTCGAGAGCGAGATCTTGAGGACGATCAGGAAGGGCACGAAGAAGAAGACGAGGAGCCAGAGATAGGGCACCCCGACGACCACGCTCTTGTAGAGCCGCCCGCCATGGGCGGATTGGGAACGCTCCTCCGCCATGGCCGTCAGTCCACCAGCACGACGCCGGCATCCGGCGCGAAGGAGAGCCAGACCGCCTCGTCCCAGGTGAGCGGCGCCTCGATGCCGCGCGCCGCGTTGATGACGGTGGCGCGCATGAGCTCGCCCGTCCTCAGCTTCACGACATAGAGCGTCACGTCGCCGAGATAGGCGATGTCGTAGATCTCGCCCTCGAAGGCATTGACGGCGCCGGCGGGCCGGTCGCGGCCGATCCGCATCTTTTCCGGGCGGATCGCGATGCCGGCCTTGGCGCCGGGCTTCAGGGCGAGCGGCGTTTCCACCTCGATCGCGCCGCCGGGACCGGCGAGGCGCAGCCGGCCGTCGCTCCGGCTCTCGACCGTGGCGTCGAGAATGTTCACGTTGCCGATGAAGTCGGCGACATAGCGGCTGACCGGCGCCTCGTAGATCACGGCCGGCGTCGCGACCTGGGCGATCCGCCCCTCGCGCATCAGGGCGATGCGGTCGGCCATCACCATCGCCTCCTCCTGGTCGTGCGTCACGATCACGAAGGTGAGGCCGAGTTCGAATTGCAGGTCCATCAGCTCGAACTGCGTTTCCTCGCGCAGCTTCTTGTCGAGCGCGCCGAGCGGCTCGTCGAGGAGGAGCACCTTCGGCCGCTTGGCCAGCGAGCGGGCGAGCGCCACGCGCTGCTGCTGGCCGCCGGAAAGCTGCTGCGGCTTGCGCTTGGCGAAGGGCGTCAGCTTCACGAGCTTCAGCATCTCGGCGACGCGGTCGGCGATCTCGGACTTCGCCATCCCGTCCTGCTTGAGACCGAAGGCGACGTTCTTCTCGACGCTCATATGCGGAAAGAGCGCGTAGGACTGGAACATCATGTTCACCGGCCGCTTGTGCGGCGGCACGCCGACGAGGCTCTGGCCCTCGAGGCGCAGGTCGCCGCTCGTCGGCTCCTCGAAGCCGGCCAGCATGCGCAGGAGCGTGGACTTGCCGCAGCCCGACGGCCCGAGCAGCGCGAAGAACTCGCGGCGGTAGATGCCGAGCGACAGGTCGTCCACCGCCGTGAAGGTGCCGAAGCGCTTGGTGACGCCGGCCACCTCGATGAGCGGCCTTTCGGCGGGATCGTTCCAGGGCTCGAACTGACGGCGGATATTGCCGAGGGACTTGACTTGAGCTTGGACGGCCATCGACGGCTTTCGCGGACAAGGCGGAACGGGCATGATCGTCCCGGCCGCCGACCCTGCGGCGACCGGGCGGACGGCGGAAGAACGCGGCTCAGCGGCCGGTCTTCACCGTGGTGAAGGCGCGGGTGACGAGGCGCTGCGTCTTGGCGTCGTAGGCCTGCTTGGTGAAGAGGTTCTTCAGCGTCGCCTCGTCGGGATAGACCGACTTATCCTCGAGGATCGCCTTGTCGACGAATTCCTGCGAGGCCTTGTTGCCATTGGCGTAATGGACGAAGTTCGAGGCCTTCGCGATCACGTCCGGCCGCATCATGTAGTTGATGAAGGTCAGCGCGTTGTCGACATGCGGCGCGTCGGAGGGAATGGCGAACTGGTCGAAGAAGAGCAGCGCCCCCTCCTTCGGGATCGAATAGGCGATCTCGACGCC
The DNA here is from genome assembly GCF_014642635.1 of Aureimonas endophytica. Lineage (GTDB taxonomy): Bacteria > Pseudomonadota > Alphaproteobacteria > Rhizobiales > Rhizobiaceae > Plantimonas > Plantimonas endophytica. The sequence goes on along the minus strand of NZ_BMIQ01000002.1, from coordinate 278,591 downwards.
CTGCTTGGCCTCCTCGGCGCGGTTCTTGGCCTGGAGCACGTCGCCCGAGAAGCCGACCGCGACGCAGATGTCGCCATTGGCGAGGCCGTTGACATATTCGGAGGAGTGGAACTTGCGGATATAGGGCCGCACCTTCACCAGAAGCTCCTCGGCCTTCTTGAAGTCCTCCGGGCTCTTGGTATTCGGATCGAGCCCGAGATAGCGCAGGGCCGCCGTGATCACCTCGTAGCCGGAATCCAGCATGTCGATGCCGCATTTCGACAGCGGCTCGGCATTCTTCGGATCGAAGACCAGCGCCCAGGAATCGACCGGCGCGTTCGGCAGGAGCTCGGCCACCTTCTTCTTGTTGTAGCCGATGCCGGTCGTGCCCCACATGTAGTTAACCGAATAGGCATTGTCCGGGTCGTAGGCGGCGACCTTCTTCTGCACGAAGTCCCACATATTCGGAAGGTTCGTCAGCTTCGACTTATCGAGCTTCTGGAAGACGCCGGCCTGGATCTGGCGCGACATGAAGTCCGCCGAGGGCACGACGATATCGTAGCCGGTGCCGCCGGCCAGAAGCTTGGTCTCCAGGATCTCGTTGGAATCATAGGTGTCGTAGACGACGTCGATGCCGGTCTCCTTCTTGAAGTCCTCCAGGATCGACGGCTCGATATAGTCCGACCAGTTGAAGATGCGCAGGACCTTCTCCTGCGCGGATGCCGCAAGCGTCGACATTGCGAGCGCGAAAGCCGCGGCGCTGACCAGAAGGCGTTTGTGCATGAGAGTTCCGATGTTTCGACTCGGGTCGTCCCCTTCGGGGTTCGCCTCACTATTCAGCATTCGAACGGAACTGCCTAGCCCTTTCGCATTAGCCCATCGGAACTCGCGCCAGAGGTCGGGCGGGGCGTTCAGTGCAAGCGCTTCGGCCGCGTGTCGATGATGTCGAGCGCCACCGTACAGGCGTCCAGAAAGGCCTGACGGTCGAGATCGGGATGCGCCTTGCGGAACCGGCGCACCAGTTCCTCGGGATCGTCCTCCTCGATCTCGTCGACGAGGCGAAGCACGGTGATGATCGGGTCTTCGCTCGCCAAGGCCGCGTCTCCTTCCGCGAGCGATCTGGCGCCCGCGCCGCCGGAGGGAATGGCGTCCGGCGCTCAGCCGAGGCTGCGGTGCTCGGCCGTCGCGCCCTGCCGCGGCGCGCCGCCCGACAGGAGACGCAGCGTCGCCGCCGCGTCGGCCGGCCGGCCGTAGAGATAGCCCTGCCCGCGCTGGCATCCCCGCCCGGCGAGAAAGGCCGCCTGTTCGGCGGTCTCCACCCCTTCCGCCGTGACGCGCATGCCGAAACTCGACGCCAGTTGCAAGATCGCGTCGACCAGCTTGCGGCTTTCGGCATTGCCCGGCAGGGCCTGGACGAAGCTCTTGTCGATCTTCAGCTTGTCGAAGCGCAATTCGCGCAGATGCGACAGGCTGGAATAGCCCATGCCGAAATCGTCGAGGGCGAGCGTCGCGCCGTTGAGCCGCAGCACCGACATGGCGGCCTTGGCGAGCTCGTAGTCGTCGAGGATCGCGTCCTCGGTCAGCTCGACCTCCAGGCGATGCGGATCGAAGCCGCCGGCCCGCACCGCCTCGATGAGGCGATGGGCCAAAAGGGGCTCGCGCAGCTGGCGCGGCGAGATGTTGATCGCCAGACGAATATGAGCCGGCCAGTCCGCCGCGTCGGCGACGGCCTGCCGCAGGAGGGCGAGGGTCATCGGGGTGATGAGGTCGCATTCCTCGGCGAGCTCGATGAACTCCGCCGGCGCCAGCACGCCGTCGCTCGGATGATGCCACCGGGCGAGAAGCTCGAAGGCGACGAGCTCGCCGCCGGCGAAGGCGACGATCGGCTGGTAATAGGGGCGGATCTCCTGGCGCTCGATGGCGAGCTTCAGTTCCGCCTCGCGCTTGCGGCGGGCGCGGGCGCGATCCTCCAGATCGGCGGCGAAGAAGCGGATGCAGCCGTCCCGGCCGTGCTTGGCCTGGTACATCGCGAGGTCGGCGCCCTGCAGCAGCGTGTCGGCATCGGTGCCGTGATCGGGGCAGAGGGCGACCCCGATGCTGACGCCGACATTGAGCTGGCTTCCCTGCCAGTCGAGCGGCTGGCGGATGCGCTCGGCCAGATTCGCCAGCGTCGCGCGAAGCTCGGCGGGCGACAGGCCCGGCACCACGGCGGCGAACTCGTCGCCGCCGAGCCGGGTGATCAGGCCGTCGCGGCCGATGACGTCGTGCAGCGCCGTTCCCACCATCGCCAGCACCGCGTCGCCCGCCAGATGGCCATGGACGTCGTTGATCGCCTTAAAGCGGTCGAGATCGATCAGGAGCACCGCGAAGGACGACCGCCCCTCGGCGGCGGCGAGGATGGCGGCGCGCATGCCCTCGATCAGGGCGCGCCGGTTGCCGAGTCCGGTCAGGGGATCGGTCATCGCCTGGCGCGCCAGCGCCTCCTGCTCCATCCGGCCGCGCGTCAAAAGTCGCGCGACGAGATGGGCGACGGCGAAGACGAGGACGAGAAGGGCCAGCGTCGCGAGCGCCTGCAGCGGCAGATGCGACGACCATTCCCTGAGGATCAGCCGGTTCGGCCGCCGGACGATCAGGCGATAGGGCAGCGGCTCGACCCGCCGCTCGATGCTGAGACCCTCGAAGGCGGCGGCGGGGTCGAAGCCGCCATAGCGCAGAAGCGAGGCTCCGTCCTCGCCGCGCAGCTCGACCTCGATGCCGCGCCCGGTGTCGAAGGTCGTGTAGGTCTGGCGGAAATAGGCTTCCGGGATGGTGGCGGCGACGACGCCCCGCTCGATCCCGTCGAGACCTTCGACGCGCCGGCTGACGACGATGCTCGGCTCGACGGCCGTCGTCTTCGTCAGGCCGAACGGCTCGGCGTCGCGCGCGAGCGGCCGGCGGAAGAAAGGCTCGCGCATGACATTGCGGTGCAGGCCCGCCTCGCCGAGGGACGAGGCCAGAACCCAGCCGCCGCTCTCGGCGAAGAGGATCTCGCGGATGCGCGTCGTGGCGGCGGACACGGCGGCGATGTCCTCGCTGACCGTCTTCATCTGGTCCATCGTGCCGTCGCTCTTCTGGAGCGAGCGGGCGACGCCGGTGAGGATGGCGTTGGACAGCTCGATGCTGTTGCGCATGTGCCGGACGACGCCGCTGGAAATGCTGTCGAGATCCTCCTGCGCGTCGCGCAGCGCGTCCTGGCGTCCGGCGAGGATCGTCATGCCCGAGGTGACGACGATCGCGAGAGCGATCACCACGGCGATCGCCCGGACAAGTCGCTGGCCTTGGATGCGGCGTGGGGCGAGCATGGGAACAACTGACAGAGAAGCGCCGCGACGAATTCTACGGGCGAATCGTCAAGATTTGGCTGCGATGCCCGGCCTGCGGCGATTCGCCGGGACCGCTCCCGCCGCCGCGCCGCGCCCCGCGCCCGTCCGATCCGCCGGACCGGCCTCTTCCGGCGGCGTGCGGCTTAATCGATTTTTGGCCGCCCTCCCTACATTTGACCGATTCCAAGCTCTTGCATTCGCGCGCGCGATGACCTTTTACCTTGCCGTAGGGTGCGCCGCGGCAAGAGCTCCGCCACGGGCCGTCCCGAGGAGCCTTCATGTCCGACGCGAAACTGACACGCCCCCTGTCGCCGCACCTCACCGTCTACCGCTTCCGCCCGACCATGGCGGTGTCGATCATTCACCGCATCACCGGCGGCGCGCTCTATTTCGGCACGATCCTCGTCGTCTGGTGGCTGGCCGCCGCCGCGAGCGGCCCCGAGGCCTTCGCCTGGGCGTCCTGGTTCTTCGGCTCGATCCTCGGCCGCCTCGTCCTCTTCGTCTATTCCTGGGTGCTGATCCACCACATGCTGGGCGGCATCCGCCATTTCATCTGGGATACCGGGCACGGGCTCGCCAAGGAGACCTCGACCAAGCTCGCCCTCGCCAATGTCGCGGGCTCGGCCGGTCTCACCGTCCTGCTCTGGCTCGCCGTCGCGATCTTCTGAGGAGAGTCATCCATGAGGATGCGCACCGACCTTTCCCGTGTCCGCGGCCTCGGCGCCGCCCATGACGGCACGGGCCATTTCTGGCACCAGCGCCTGAGCGGCATCTCCAACGCCGTGCTGCTCACCCTGTTCGTCATCATCCTCGTGGCGCTGCACGACGGCACCTATCCGGATGTGCGCGCCGCGCTCGGCCATCCCTTCGTCGCCCTGGTGATGGCGCTGACCATCGTCTCGGCCACCTTCCACATGCGGCTCGGCATGCAGGTGATCATCGAGGACTACATCCACGGCCATCTCCGGGTGCCGCTGCAGATCCTCAATACGTTCTTCGCCATCGTCGTCGCGGCCGTCGCGCTCATGGCGATCGTGAAGCTGACCTTCGGAGCCTGAGAACCATGGTCCAGTCCGACACGCCGAGCGGCGGCCAGCCGCATCGCACCGTCCTGCCGCAGGCCAAGGCCTATCAGTTCGTCGACCACACCTTCGACGTCGTCGTCGTCGGCGCCGGCGGCTCGGGGCTGCGCGCCACGCTCGGCGCCGCCCAGGCCGGCCTCAAGACCGCCTGCATCACCAAGGTCTTCCCCACCCGCTCGCATACGGTCGCCGCGCAGGGCGGCGTCGCCGCCTCGCTCGGCAACATGGGCAAGGACGACTGGCGCTGGCACATGTACGACACCGTGAAGGGGTCGGACTGGCTGGGCGACCAGGACGCGATCGAATATCTGGTGCGCGAGGCGCCAGCCGCCGTCTACGAGCTCGAACATTTCGGCGTGCCCTTCAGCCGCACCGAGGACGGGCGCATCTATCAGCGGCCCTTCGGCGGCATGACGACGGAATTCGGCGAAGGCCCGGCCGCCCAGCGCACCTGCGCCGCCGCCGACCGCACCGGCCACGCCATCCTGCACACGCTCTACGGCCAGTCGCTGCGCTATTCGTCGGAATTCTTCATCGAATATTTCGCCATCGACCTCATCATGGACGAGGAAGGCGCCTGCCGGGGCGTCGTCGCGCTCTGCATGGACGACGGCACGCTGCACCGCTTCCGGGCGAAGAAGACCATCCTCGCCACCGGCGGCTACGGCCGCGCCTATTTCTCGGCGACCTCTGCCCATACCTGCACCGGCGACGGCAACGCCATGGTGCTGCGCGCCGGCCTGCCGCTGCAGGACATGGAATTCGTGCAGTTCCACCCGACCGGCATCTATGGCGCGGGCTGCCTCATCACCGAGGGCGCGCGCGGCGAAGGCGGCTATCTCACCAATTCCGAGGGCGAGCGCTTCATGGAGCGCTACGCCCCCTCCGCCAAGGATCTCGCCAGCCGCGACGTCGTCTCGCGCTCCATGACCATGGAGATCCGCGAGGGTCGCGGCGTCGGCAAGAACAAGGACCACATCTTCCTGCATCTCGACCATCTCGATCCGAAGATCCTGGCCGAGCGCCTGCCGGGCATTTCGGAATCGGCGCGGATCTTCGCCGGCGTCGACGTGACGCGCGAGCCGATCCCGGTCCTGCCGACGGTCCATTACAACATGGGCGGCATCCCGACGAACTATCACGGCGAGGTGCTGACCAAGAAGAACGGCAATGCCGACACCGTGGTGCCCGGCCTGATGGCCGTCGGCGAGGCGGCCTGCGTGTCCGTGCACGGCGCGAACCGCCTCGGCTCCAACTCGCTGATCGACCTCGTCGTCTTCGGCCGCGCCGCCGCGCTGCGCTGCGCCGAGACGGTGGCGGCCGGCGAGAGCCACGAGCCCCTCCCCGCCGATGCCGGCGACAATTCCCTCGCCCGGCTCGACCGCTTCCGCCACGCCTCCGGCGGCACCTCGACGGCGGAGCTGCGCGACCGGATGCAGCGCACGATGCAGTCGAACTGCGCCGTGTTCCGCACCGGCGAGGTGCTGGAAGAGGGCCATACCAAGATCCACGAGGTCTGGCATGGCTCGGAGGACATCGCGGTGAAGGACCGGTCGCTGGTCTGGAACACCGATCTCATCGAGACGCTGGAATATGACAACCTGATCAGCCAGGCGGTCGTGACCATGGATTCCGCCCTCGCCCGCCAGGAATCGCGCGGCGCCCATGCCCGCGAGGACTTCCCCGACCGCGACGACCAGAACTGGATGAAGCACACCCTGTCCTTCTGCGACACGGTGAACAAGACCATCACGCTGGACGACCGGCCGGTGCATACCTACACGCTGTCGAACCAGATCGAGTACATCAAGCCGAAGAAGCGGGTGTACTGAAGCCTTCGCCTCGAACGCCAACGGCCCGCAAAAGCGGGCCGTTTTCGTTTCCGGGAGAGCCCTGCGGATCGAAGATCGAGACCGGTCAGAGACCGGTCCCGATCCTCACGCCCGACAGGCTCAGCGGCTGTAGACCGCGGTAATATGGGCCTTGGCGATCGTGTTCGCGCCGATCATGTAGCCCGCCAGCGCGTTGCTCGGGTTCGCCGGCAGATCCAGCGTCTCGACCGACAGCGCGTGAATCGTGAACACGTAGCGATGCACTTCGCCCGCCGGCGGGCAGGCGCCGCCGAAGCCCTTGGCGCCATAGTCGTTCGCGAGTTCCAGGGCCTTGGCCGGCATCGCGCCCTTGCCGCTCGCCGCCGCTGCCAGCGAGGAGATCGAGGCCGGAATGTCGACGACGTTCCAATGCCACCAGCCCGAACCCGTCGGCGCATCGGGATCGTAGGCGGTGATCGCGAAGCTCTTCGTGCCGACGGGGGCGCCCGACCATGCGAGGTCCGGCGAGACGTTTCCGCCTTTGCAGCCGAAGCCCTCGAAGACCTGATCGGAGGAGAGCGGCCGACCCTCGGCGACCGACGTGCTGGTGAGCTTGAAGTCCTCGGCGCCGGCGGCGCCGGTCATCGCGCCGGCAAATGCCAGCGCCGCGAGAAAAGTGGTGCGAAACATGATGGGCCTCTTGGTCAGGGGTGCAGGTCGCTGCACCCGAGGCATAGCGCCCCGGCCACGCGGGCGCTTTCGCCCACCGCTCAGAGACTATCGGGAAACGCTCAATCCTGCGTCGACCGGATCTGACGCGGCGTGATGCCGAACCGCTCCCGAAAGGCCTCGGAGAAGTGAGACGGCGTCTTGAAGCCGCATTCCAGCGCGATCCGCGACACCGGCACGGCGGTCGTCTGGAGCAGGGCAAGCCCGCGCTCCAGACGGGTATTCGACAGAATCCTGGAAAAGCCGAAGCCGGATCGGGCAAGCCAGCGGCGGAAGGTCGCCTCGCTCATCGCGAAATGCGCCGCCACTTCCGGTTGGCGCCAGGGACGAGACAGATCGACCTCGATCAGCCGCCGCACCCGGGCGAGCGGAAGATCGGCGTCTCCAGCCGACAGGCGCACCCCCGCCTCGCGCAGCCAGACCAGCGGCTCCAGAAGCCGATGCCGCCGGATCGCGGCCGGCAGGGTCGGGTCCGCCAGCGTTTCCTTGACCAGGGCGAGGACGGTCTCCGGCCGGTGCGGGTCCGAGCGCAGGATCTGGACGCCGCTTCGGCTCGACCGGACGCTGTGTCCGGCGAAGACCGCGTCGGCCAGGGCATGCGGGAAGCTCAGGCCCTCGGCGCGGTAGCCGTCGTTCATCACGGGACGATTCTCCATCGTCACCATCGAATGCGGCGGGAAGATCATCACGTCGCCGGCTTCGCCGAACAGTTCGCCGCCGACGGGACAGACGATCCGCTTCGACCCGGTTCGAATGAAGACCAGGAGACTTCGCTCGATGTAGAGATCGGTGAAGATCGCCCGCGTCGCCTGCGTGACCGGCAGGAGGGCGATGTCGGTATCGAAGGCCTCGATCGGAGCCGTCACGACCGGGGACCCTCGCACCGAAACCATCTCCCGGCGGCCGTGGGCGCCGACCGCGTCACCGCGCCTCAGGCCTCCACGAGTTCGAACCGGTCGACATCCACCAGCCCCTTGTCGGTGATCTTCAGATGCGGGATCACCGGCAGGGGCAGGAAGGCGACCTGGAGGAAGGGTTCGGGCAGGACGACGCCGAGGCTCTTCGCGGCGTGGCGGAGGGTCACCAGCGTCGCGGTGATCTCCTCGTAGGGCTGGAGGCTCATCAGGCCGGCGACCGGCAGGGCGATCGAGGCGAGCACCTTTCCGCCCTCCGCCACGACGAAGCCGCCCTCCATCGCGCCGAGCGCGTTCACCGCGACGGCCATGTCCGCCTCGTCGGCCCCGACCACCGTGATATTGTGGCTGTCATGGCCGACCGAGGAGGCGATCGCCCCGCGCTTCATGCCGAAGCCATGGACGAAGCCAACGCCGATATTGCCGTTGACGCCGTGGCGCTCGACCACCGCGACCTTCACCGCGTCCTGGTCGAGATCGATCCGCCGCTCGCCATTGTCATAAGGAAGCTGCATGTCGTGGCGGAGCGTGATGATCTTGCCGGGCACGACGCCGATCACCGGGGTCGAGGGACCAGAGCCCTTCGCCCGGAAGTCCTCCGGCCCGACGCGGCGCGCCTTGACGCTTCGCCGCCCGATCGGCGCGACGGCGGCGCGGCCCGCGAAGAGGGCGTCCTCCACCATCCGCCCGCCGGCGACGACGCCGGAAACGCGGCAATCCTCCAGATCGTCGAGAAGGACGAGATCGGCCCGCTGGCCCGGCGCGACGAGGCCGCGATCCATCAGCCCGAAGGCCCGCGCCGCCGACCAGGAGGCGGCGCGATAGGCGGCGAGCGGCGGGGCGCCCAGGCGGATCGCGGTGCGGATGATGAAGTCGAAATGCCCTTCCTCGTGGATGTCGAGCGGGTTGCGGTCGTCCGTGCAGAAGGCGAGGAAGGGCGAGGTGCGCTCGGTGAGGATCGGCGCGAGCGCGTGGAGATCCTTCGAGACCGAACCCTCGCGGATCAGGACCGTCATGCCCTTGCGCAGCTTCTCCATCGCCTCGTCCGGGCCCGTCGCCTCGTGCTCGGTGCGGATGCCGGCAGCGATATAGCCGTTCAGCGCGGCGCCGCGCAGCAGCGGCGCGTGGCCATCGACATGGCGGCCGTGAAAGAGGGCGAGCTTCGCCATGACGCCCGGATCGCGCATCAGGACGCCCGGAAAGTTCATGAACTCGGCGAGGCCGATCACCTTGGCATGGTCCATGAAGGGCTTCAGATCCTCGGCGCCGATGCGCGCGCCGGAGGTTTCGAGATGGTCCGTCGCCGGCACGCAGGAGGAGAGCTGGACGCGCAGATCCATCGCCATGGTCTCCGCATTGGCGAGGAACCAGTCGAAGGCGGCCGTGCCGAGCACGTTCGCCATCTCGTGCGGGTCGCAGATGCCGGTGGTGACGCCGCGCGGCAGCACGCAGCGCTCGAATTCCTGCGGCGGCATCAGCGAGGATTCGACATGGAAATGCGTGTCGACGAAGCCGGGCACGACGATCCTGCCGCCGGCATCGATCTCGCGGGCGCCGCGATAGTCGGTCGAGAAGGTGCCGACGATGCGCTCGCCGACCACCGCGATGTCGGAGGCGACGAGTTCGCCGGTGACGAGATCGAGGAAGTGGCCGTTCTTCAGGACGAGATCGGCCTCGGCCGTCCCCTGCCCCGCCTCGATCGCCCGCCCCAGAAACTTCGCTGCGTCCATGGCCGGCCTCCTCGGCTTCGAAATGCGGCGCCCTCAGGCGGCGGCCGCCACCCCTTCTCCTAGAGGCTTCGCGGCGCCTTCGGAAGCCGGAGCCTCGATGATCGGGCCGGCGAAGCGCGTGCAGTCGCGCCCGTCGCGCTTGGCCCGGTAGAGGGCGCGGTCGGCGGCGGCGATCAGCTCGTACCAGTCCGGCGCGCCGAGACGCCCGGCCGCGACGCCGAAGCTAGCGCGCAGCGGAACGTCGACGGCGCCGTCCGCGATGCGGAAGGGCTGGGCGGCGAGCGCGCGCCGCAGCCGCTCCGCCACGCGCATGGCGAAGGCGGGCTCGGCGCCGGGCAGGAGGATGGCGAATTCCTCGCCGCCGAAGCGCGCCACCATGTCCCCCGGTCGCGCGGCCTGCCGAAGAAGGCCGGCCACCAGCCGCAGGGCGTCGTCGCCCGCCTGATGCCCATAGGTGTCGTTCACCACCTTAAAGTGATCGACATCGGCGATGACGAGGCAGGCGCCGACCGGCGCGCCCGCTTCGACCGCAAGGCCGCGCCGATCCAGCGAACGGCGATTGGCGACGCCGGTGAGCGCGTCGGTTTCCGCCTGCCGCCGAAGCTCGGCCATGGCCGCCTCGCGCTCGGCGAGCCGCTGGCGCAGCACGCCGAGCGAGGCGAAGAGATGGCGCAGCTCGCCGCGACGGGCCGCCATCGGGCCGACCTCCGGCGCGTCGCCCGCCGCGAGCGCGATCACCGCCGCATGGGCCGCGAGCAGCGGCTGGAGGACACCGAGCCGCAGCCAGACGAGCAGCGCCGCGAGCAGCGCCAGGACGCCGCCGGCCCCGAGCCCGACCAGGACGAGATAGCGCAGCGCCGCATGGCGCTTGGCCGCCGCCTCGCCGACCATCAGGTCGAGATAGGCCTGCCGCAGGTCTTCGATCGGCTTCAGGGTCGGCACATAGGTGGCGGTCAGCCCGTCGATGTCGAGCGAATAGTCGGCGCGCCCCGTGCCTTCGGCGACGAGGCGGGCGATGAGCGGCAGGCCCTTTTCCAGCGCGTCGCGCTCGATCGCCTCGGCGAGCGGCGCCAAAGCCGAGCCGGGCCCCAGCGCCGCCTGCTGGCGCAAGAGACCCCAGAGTTCCCTGAGGCGGCCCCGCGTTTCGGCGATGGCGGTCAGCTGCGCGGCCGCCAGCGGCTCGCGCCGCGCCAGCGACGGCACGACGAGCGAACCGAGGCGCCCGCCATATTCGCGCATCTCGCTCGCCGCGTCGGTGACCATCGCATGGCCGACGAGATCGGGATTGCGCCGGCCGAGCGCGCCGATCTCCCATTGCACGACCTGGCGGAAGGCATCGTAGGCCGCGAACATGCCGCCGATCGCGAAGCGGAGATCGGCGCTGGTGCGCCACCCGTCCGGCGCGGCGGCGACCCGGTCGACCTCGCGGCGGCCGTTCGCGAGCACCATGCGCGCCAGCTCGATCAGCCGGCGCGTCGTCGCGTCGTCGCCCCGCGCCCCGTGGATGCGGTCCTCCGCTTCGGCGAGATCGTCCAGCGCCCGGTCCGTCGCCGTCCGAGCCTCCGCCAGCCGCATCGTGGCCTCGGGATGCCCGGGCCCGAGGGACATGGCGCGATTGGCGGGTCCGCGCTCGACCGAGATCCGGTTCACCGCTTCGAGCACATGGCGGAAATGGCCGAGATCCTCGAAGTCCCGGCCGGCGTCGGAAAAAGCCTGCCAGACGGGCGCGAGGGCGCCCGCCGTCAGCAGCAGCAGGCCGACCGCGATGGCGGCGGAGGCCAAAGCGAGCCGGCCGCCGAGGCCGGCCCGCAGATCGCCGTCCCGCGGCAAGGTCAGTCGGATGGTTTTTCTCACGAGCCTTCATTCGCCGAGTCGCGCTGCAAATGCTCATTGCACAGCAACGTAAAATTTCCCTTTGTCCGGCTATGGCAGGGCTGAAGGCGGACGCGGCGGGGTTTCCGGCGAAGGTCCGCTTTCAAACGATTCGCGCGGAACGCTGCGCGGCTTTGCCGCTTCCGTTTTGCATCGCACCCTTCTATGTCTGGACCCGTTCCAAACTGCGAGCCGGTTAATCCTCAGATGGTCGAGCTAACCCTTCCGAAAAACTCTCAGATCACCAAGGGCAAGGTGTGGGAGAAACCGGCGGGCGCCAAGAACGTCCGCGAATTCGCGATCTATCGCTGGTCGCCTGACGACGGCCGGAATCCGCGTCTCGACACGTTCTATGTCGACACCGACGATTGCGGCCCGATGGTGCTCGACGCGCTGCTCTGGATCAAGAACAAGGTCGATTCGACCCTGACGCTGCGCCGCTCCTGCCGCGAAGGCATCTGCGGCTCCTGCGCGATGAATATCGACGGCGGCAACACGCTGGCCTGCACCAAGGGCATGGACGAGGTGGCCGGCGCCATCAAGATCTATCCCCTGCCGCACATGCCGGTGATCAAGGATCTCGTGCCGGACCTGTCCGTGCCCTATGCGCAGCTGCGCTCGATCGAGCCCTGGCTGAAGACCGAGACGCCGGAGCCGGAAAAGGAATGGCGCCAGAGCCATGCCGACCGCGAGAAGCTGGACGGCCTCTACGAGTGCATCCTCTGCTTCTGCTGCCAGACCTCCTGCCCCTCCTATTGGTGGAACGGCGAGCGCTATCTCGGCCCGGCCGTGCTGCTCCAGGCCTATCGCTGGCTGATCGATTCGCGCGACGAGGCGACGGGCGAGCGCCTCGACCAGCTCGAGGACCCGTTCCGCCTTTATCGCTGCCACACGATCATGAACTGCACGCAGACCTGCCCGAAGGGGCTGAACCCGGCGAAGGCCATCGCCGAGATCAAGAAGATGATGGTCGAGCGGCGCGTCTGACGCCGCCGGCCCGACGCGATCCGGCGCCCGGCCGCTAGCGGCGCGCCGTCGCGACGAAGGCGCGCAGCCGCCCTTCGATCGCATGGGTGCCGAAGCGCTTCGCCAGCGCCTCGGCGGCGCAGTCGGTCGCCTCGTCCAGCTTGGCCGCGTCGCGGGCCTCGATCTCGGCCCGGAGCGGCGTGCCCTGGCAGAAGGCGAGCGCCGCGTCGCGGGCGCTCTCCGCATGGCTGCGCGCCTCCACCGTCTCGATGGCGATGTCCTCGAAGCCGGCGCCTTCGAGATCGGCGCGGATGGCATCGGGCTCGGCATAGCCATGGGGGACGCGCGCGATGAAGCGCGGCGGATCGCCCGGAAAGACCTCCGCCACCGCCTCGTGAACGGTCCGCGCGAAGTCGTTGGCGGCAAGCTCCGCCCAGACGCTGAAGAAGAGGCGCCCGCCGGGCCGCAGCACGCGGCGCGCCTCGCGATGCCCCGCCACCTTATCGGAGAAGAACATCGTGCCGAACTGGCAGACCACCGCGTCAAAGCTCGCCGCCTCGAAGGGCAGCGCCAGGGCGTCGGCCGCCTGCCAGACGACCCGTGCCGGCGCCGCGCCATGCGCCCGGGCCTGATCGAGCATCGCCTGGTTGAGATCGGTGGCGACGAGGCGAGTGTCCGGCAGCCGGGCGCGTAAGGCGCGGGTGACGACGCCGGTGCCGGCCGCCGTCTCGAGCACGTCCCGAGGCGCCGATTCGGCCACCCGGGCGGCGAGATCGAGCGCATAGGGCTCGAATAACAGCGGCACGAGCCGCCGGGCATAGACCTCGGGGATCGGCCCCGCGAAACTCACGTCCTTCATCGCCGCCTCCCGCAGCCATCCTGGACGGCGGGGATTCTAGCACCATGCCGGGCGTCGTCCAAGCGGCGGGCGCCCGGCGCTTCGTTCGTCGTCAAACCGAACGGGTGATGCCGCCGTCGATGCGGATGTTCTGGCCGGTGATGTAGGAGGAGCGGTCCGAAGCGAGAAAGGCGACGAGCTCCGACACTTCCCCGACCCGGCCGTAGCGCCCCATCGGGATCTGCCGCACCCGCGCCTCGTTCGCCGGAAAGCTGTCGATGAAACCGGGCAGGACATTGTTCATCCGCAGCCCGGCCGCCGCATGGGCGTCGGCGAAGAGCTTGGCATAGGAGGCGAGGCCGGCCCGGAACACCGCCGAGGTCGGAAAGGCGGGGTCCGGCTCGAAGGCGGCGAAGGTCGAGATATTGACGATCGAGCCCGCCTTCTGCGCCTCCATCGCCGGGCGCACCAGCCGCGTCGCCCGAATCATCGGCAGGAGATAGGTGTCGAGCCCTTCGTGCCAGTCGGCATCGGACAGCTCCGTCAGCGCGCCGCGCGGCCCGTGGCCGGCGCTGTTGACGAGGGCGTCGATCCGGCCCCAGCGCCGCAAGGCGCCGTCGACCAGCGCTTGGAGATCCGCCTCCGAGCGGTTCGAGCCGGTGACGCCGATCCCGCCGAGCTCCGTCGCCAAGGCCTCGCCCTTGCCGGACGAGGACAGGATTCCCACTTCGAAGCCGTCGGCCCGCAGCTTGCGGGCGGCATCGGCGCCCATGCCGCTGCCGCCGCCGACGATCAAGGCAACCTTCGTGACCATGCGTCTTTCCCTCCGATCCGCTATGGAGACCTAGCGGCCCGCGCCGGGCCGGCGGATTGGGACATAGGCCGAAGCGGCGGCGACGTGAACGAGCGACACGAACCATCGATCATGGAGGACCTGTTCGGGCCGGCGCGCGTCGTGCCCGTGCTCGTGCCGCTGCCGACCGATCGCCCCTATTCCTATGTCGTGCCGGAGGGCATGGCGGTGGAGCCCGGCTCCATCGTCCAGGTGCCGCTCGGGCCCCGGCAGGTCGCGGGCGTCGTCTGGGACGAGGCCCTGCCGCCGGAGGCGATCGACCCGAAGAAGCTCCGGGCGATCACCCATGTCTTCGACTGCCCGCCGCTGACGCCCGACATGCGCCGCTTCATCGACTGGGTGTCGGACTATACGATCTCGCCGCCCGGCCTCGTGGTGCGCATGGCGCTGCGCGCGCCGACCGCCTTCGACCCCGAACCCTGGATCGAGGGCCTGGAGCCGACCGGAACGCGCCCGGACAAGCTGACGGCGGCGCGCGCCCGCGTGCTCGACACGGCCGCCGAGGCGGAGGCCTGGTCGCGGCCGGGCCTGGCGCGCGCGGCGGGGGTCACGGCCTCCGTCGTCGACGGGCTGGTGAAGCTCGGCGCCTTTCGCGCGGTGCGCCTGCCGCCGCCGCCCGTCGTCGCGCCGCCGGACCTCCGGCACGGCCGCGCCGCGCTGTCCGACAGCCAGCGCGCGGCCGCCGAGACTCTCGGCGCGACGGCGAAGGCCGGCGGCTTCTCGGTGACGCTGCTCGAAGGCGTCACCGGCTCGGGCAAGACGGAAGTCTATTTCGAGGCGGTGGCGGCGGCGCTCGAAGCGGGCCAGCAGGTGCTCATCCTCCTGCCCGAGATCGCGCTGACCCAGGCCTTCATCGACCGCTTCCAGGCCCGCTTCGGCACGGAGCCGGCGCAATGGCATTCGGACCTGCCGCCGAAGACGCGCGAGAAGGTCTGGCGGCAGGTGGCGGACGGCCAGGTGCGCGTCGTCGCCGGCGCGCGTTCCTCGCTGTTCCTGCCGTTCCGCGAGCTCGGCCTCCTCGTCGTCGACGAGGAGCACGACCCCGCCTACAAGCAGGAGGACCGCACCTTCTACCACGCGCGCGACATGGCGGTGGTGCGCGGCCATATCGGCGGCTTTCCGGTCATGCTCGCCTCCGCGACGCCCTCGCTGGAAACGCGGGTGAATGCCGCCGCGGGCCGCTACGGCCATGTCCGGCTCGGCGCGCGCTTCCGGGAGGCGGCGCTGCCGGACCTCGCCCTCGTCGACATGCGCAGCCATCCGCCGGAGCGCGGCTGCTTCGTCTCGCCGGTGCTGCGGACGGCTATCCGCGAGACCGTCCTGCGCGGCGAACAGGCCCTTCTCTTCCTCAACCGGCGCGGCTACGCGCCGCTGACGCTCTGCCGCTCCTGCGGCCATCGCTTCGAATGCGCCGACTGCTCGGCCTGGCTAGTCGATCACCGCTTGCGCGGCCAGCTTCAGTGCCATCATTGCGGCTTCTCGCGGCCGCGCCCCGAAGCCTGTCCGGCCTGCGGCACGCTCGACCATCTCGTCGCCTGCGGGCCGGGGGTCGAGCGCATCGCCGAGGAGATGCTGGAGACCTTCCCGGACGCGCGCACCATTCTTCTGTCCTCCGACCTCGCCGGCGGGCCGCGCCGCCTGCGCCGCGAGCTCGACGCCATCGCCGAGGGCGAGGCCGATATCGTCATCGGCACGCAGCTCGTCGCCAAGGGCCACCATTTTCCGAAGATGACGCTGGTCGGCGCCGTCGATGCCGATCTCGGACTGTCGAACGGCGATCCCCGCGCCGCCGAGCGCACCTTCCAGCTGCTGCATCAGGTGACGGGCCGCGCCGGGCGCTCCGGCCTGCCGAGCCGCGGCCTGATCCAGACCTATCAGCCGGAGCATCCGGTGATGCAGGCGATCGCCAGCGGTTCGGCCGGCGCCTTCTACGAGCGCGAGACGCTGGAGCGCGAGCGGGCCGGCCTGCCGCCCTTCGGCCGGCTGGCGGCGGTGATCGTCTCCGCCGACGCCAAGCGCGAGGCCGAGATCCATGCGCGGGCGCTGCGCCGCGCCGCGCCGCAGGATGCGGGCATCGAGGTGCTTGGACCCGCCGAGGCGCCGCTCGCGCTGGTGCGCGGGCGCCACCGCTACCGCCTGCTGGTGCTCGGCACCCGGCAGGCCCGCATTCAGGGCTTCCTGCGTGCGATGCTCGCCACGGCGCCGGCACCGCGCGGCACCGTGCAAGTGCAGATCGACGTCGACCCCCAAAGCTTCCTTTAGGACACTTATGATTTTATTAATCTCAAGCTGAAATCGCTTGAGTAATCCCGCCCCCTTTGCCTTTGACTCTTCACCACCACCTATGATTATTGACAGCGTCAGTCGGAGTGCCGAGCCACCGGGAGCAGCGCGATGAAACCCAGCGGATCAGCCTCGGCCGGCAGGCTCGAGGGCATTCAGCTGCTCCGCGCCCTGGCCGCCCTCGCCGTCGTCTTCATCCATTCGATCACCCGGATCTCCGTCACCTTTCCCGACAAGGCGGGCGGCTCGCTCTTTCTGACGATGCGCGGCAATCAATGGACCTTCGGCGATGCCGGGGTCGATATCTTCTTCGTCATCTCGGGCTTCATCATGCTCTATGTGCATGCCGGGGATTTCGGGAAGGCCGGCGCGGTCGGCGAGTTCCTACGCCGCCGCGTCTTGCGCATCGCCCCGATCTACTGGCTCCTCACCTCGCTCGGCGTCGCGCTCCTGGTCGCCGGCCCCGACCTCTTCGGCCATCCGCGCGGCGGCCTCGACCTCGCCTGGATCGCCGGCTCCTACCTTTTCCTTCCCCTCCCCTCGCCGGAGGGTCCGATCTCGCCGGTGCTCGGCGTCGGCTGGACGCTCAACTACGAATTCTTCTTCTACGGCCTCTTCGCGGTCGCGCTGCTGATGCCGAGAAAACCTGGCCTCCTCGGCCTCGGCGCCGTGCTCTGCGCCCTCGTCATCGCCGGCACGATCCTGCGGCCCACGCATCCGACGCTCACCTTTCTGACGAGCTGGCTGCTGCTCGACTTCCTCGGCGGCGTCGCCATCGCCTGGTGGGTGCTGGCGGGCGGGCGGCTCGATCCCCTGACGCGCCGGGCCTTTCTCGGTCTCGGCCTCTTCGCGCTCGCCGTCACCGTCTACTGGCCGCCGCACGAGGCGGGACCGGCGCGCTTTCTCGCCTGGGGCTTTCCGGCGATGCTGGTGGTGCTCGCCCTCTACGACCGCCCGCTGCCGCGCCATGCCGGCGGCCGGCTCCTGCGCCTTCTCGGCGACGCCTCCTATTCGATCTATCTGTTCCAGGTCTTCGCCCTGCCCGGCTGGGCGAAGGTGATGGCGAAGCTCGGGCTCGGCATCCTGCCCTTCGAACTGGCCGTTCTCGTCCTCGTCGCGCTGGTGACGGCATCGGGCGTCGTCTGCTGGTACGTTCTGGAGCGCCCGCTCGGCCGCCTCCTGCGCGATCCGCGCCCGCGCCCCGCGCCGAAGCTGCGCGCCGCCGGCCGCCCGGCCTGACGGAAGACCCGTCCGAGGCGCAACGGACGGTTTACCCGATTCGGCGATCGCGCTAGGGAGCGGCCTCCTGCCGAAGAGAGCGCCATGCTGGAACTCGCCCTGCCCGAAACCAATGCCGAACTGCTGCCCTTCGTCGCCGGCGCGGTGACGGCGCTGATCGGCGTCTTCGCCCTGTTCCTGCCGCGCACCTTCCTGCGCGCGCTGCGCCTCCAGGCGGCGCCGCTCCATCCGGAAGGCGCCGGCGAGGCGCGTTCGATCATCGGCGGCTTCTATATCGGCAACGGGCTGATGACGATGCTGCTCTTCGACCAGCCCTATGTGCAGCTGATGCTGGGCGGCGCCTGGGCGCTTGCGGCCTTCGGCCGGCTGGTCGCCATGCTGTCGGACAAGGGCGGCACGATCCTCAACGCCCTCCTCCTCCTTCTTCAGCTGGCGCTCGCCGCCATGCCGCTCGCGGCGGCCTTTAACCTCATCCCCAATTGACCGGCCGTGCCGCCTCGCAGAAAGCGGCAAAAGCTTGGCGCGGAGCCAGCTTACGGCGTTGTCGAGCCGAAAGGGCTATGCTAGGAGGGCCGTGCCCTTAGGAAGGGATGGCCGGCGGCGCGACGTCCGCTGGGAGGATCAGCAAACGATTCAAGCACTTGGCAGTCGCACCCTGCCTGATGCTCGAACGCAGCAGGAAGAGAAGCGCGTCTCCGTGGCTACATCATCCTCTCCGGTTTCCGGAGTCGCAGAACGCTACGCCCTGTCCCTTTTCGAACTCGCCCGCGACGAGGGCCAGATCGACAGCGTCGAGTCGGAGCTGACCCAGTTCGGTCGCGCCATCGACGAGAATTCCGAGCTGAAGGCTTTCGTCGAAAGCCCGCTCTTTTCGGCCGAGGATCAGGTCGCCGCCGTCTCCGCCATCGTGGAGTCCAGCCGGCCGAGCCCGCTCACCGGCAATTTCCTGAAGGTCGTGGCGGCAAACCGGCGGCTCTTCGCGCTGCCCGGCATGATTCGCGGCTTTCAGCAGATGGCCGCCGCCCATCGCGGCGAGGTCGAGGCCGAGGTGACGAGCGCCCAGCCCCTCGACGACAACCAGCGTCGGGAGCTTGGCGAGACGCTGGGCGCCTACGCCAAGAAGACCGTAACGATGCGTGAGACCGTCGATCCGGCGATTCTCGGCGGCCTGATCGTGAAGATCGGGTCGCGGCAAATCGACACGTCGCTCCGCACCAAACTCAATTCGCTCAAGCTCGCGCTGAAAGAGGTCCGCTGATGGAAATCCGCGCCGCGGAAATCTCCGCAATCCTGAAGAATCAGATCAAGAACTTCGGCAATCAGGCGGAAGTCTCCGAGGTCGGCACGGTTCTCTCCGTCGGTGACGGCATCGCGCGCGTCTACGGGCTCGACAGCGTCCAGGCGGGCGAGATGGTCGAGTTCCCGGGCGGCGTGCGCGGCATGGCGCTGAATCTCGAGCACGACAATGTCGGCGTCGTGGTCTTCGGCTCCGACCGCGGCATCAAGGAAGGCGACACCGTGCGCCGCACCGGCGCCATCGTGGAAGTGCCGGTCGGCAAGGGCCTGCTCGGCCGCGTGGTCGACGGTCTCGGCAATCCGATCGACGGCAAGGGCCCGATCGAGGGCGCCGAGCGCCGCCGCGTCGACGTGAAGGCGCCGGGCATCATCCCGCGCAAGTCGGTGCACGAGCCGATGTCGACCGGCCTCAAGGCCATCGACGCGCTGATCCCGATCGGCCGCGGCCAGCGCGAGCTGGTGATCGGCGACCGCCAGACGGGCAAGACCGCCATCCTGCTCGACACCTTCCTCAACCAGAAGCCGGCCCATGACGAGGGCCGCACCGGCGACCAGCTCTACTGCATCTATGTCGCGGTCGGCCAGAAGCGCTCGACGGTGGCGCAGTTCGTGCGCACGCTCGAAGAGCGCGGCGCGCTGCAATATTCGATCGTCGTCGCCGCCACCGCCTCGGACCCGGCGCCGATGCAGTATATCGCCCCCTTCGCCGGCTGCGCGATGGGCGAGTATTTCCGCGACAACGGCATGCATGCCGTGATCGGCTATGACGACCTGTCGAAGCAGGCCGTCGCCTATCGCCAGATGTCGCTGCTGCTGCGCCGTCCGCCGGGCCGCGAGGCCTATCCGGGCGACGTGTTCTACCTGCATTCGCGCCTTCTGGAGCGTGCCGCCAAGCTCAACGACGATCTCGGCGCCGGCTCGCTGACCGCCCTCCCCGTCATCGAGACGCAGGCGAACGACGTGTCCGCCTATATCCCCACCAACGTGATCTCGATCACCGACGGCCAGATCTTCCTCGAGACCAACCTCTTCTACCAGGGCATCCGCCCGGCGGTGAATGTCGGCCTCTCGGTGTCGCGCGTCGGCTCGGCCGCGCAGGTCAAGGCGATGAAGCAGGTCGCCGGCTCCATCAAGGGCGAGCTCGCGCAGTATCGCGAGATGGCGGCCTTCGCGCAGTTCGGCTCGGATCTCGACGCCGCGACCCAGCGCCTCCTCAACCGCGGCGCGCGCCTGACGGAACTGCTGAAGCAGCCGCAGTTCTCGCCCCTGAAGACGGAAGAGCAGGTGGCGGTGATCTTCGCCGGCACGCAGGGCTATCTCGACAAGCTCGCCGTCAACCAAGTCGGCGCCTTCGAACAGGGTCTCCTCGCCTCGCTCCGCACGGAGCACAAGGAGATCCTGGAGACGATCGCCCGCGAGAAGCAGCTTTCGGACGACACGCGCGCCAAGCTCAAGGCCGCTCTGGACTCCTACGCGAAGTCCTTCTCCTAAGACCGACGCGAAGATACCGGAGACCAGCCGCCGATGGCGTCCCTAAAGGACCTGCGCAATCGCATCGCCTCCGTGAAGGCGACGCAGAAGATCACCAAGGCCATGCAGATGGTCGCGGCGGCCAAGCTCCGCCGGGCGCAGGAGGCGGCCGAGGCCGCGCGGCCCTATTCGGACCGCCTGGCCTCCGTCATCGCCAATATCGCGAGCGCCACGGAAGGCGAGGCGCCGGCCCTCATGGCCGGCACCGGCAAGGAGGATCGCCACCTCCTCGTCGTCTTCACCTCCGATCGCGGCCTTGCCGGCGGCTTCAACGCCCAGATCGTGCGCCTCGTGCGCGAGCATGTCCGTCGCCTCGAGGCGGCGGGCCGCAAGGTCGAGATCCTCACCGTCGGCCGCAAGGGCTACGACATGCTGCGCCGCGACCAGGGCGGCAAGATCGTCGACCGCATCGAGCTGCGCGACGTGAAGCAGGTCGGCTTCGACACGGCCGAGGGGATCGCCGAGAAGGTGCTGGACCGCTTCGCGGCCGGCGGCTTCGACGTCGCGACCATCTTCTTCTCCGAATTCAAGAACGTGATCACGCAGGTCCCGACGGCGCGGCAGGTCATTCCCGCCGCCGTCGAGGCGCCGGCGGCCGACGCGCAGCGCGGTCCCTCGCTCGTCTACGAATACGAGCCGGATCCCGCCGAGATCCTCGCCGATCTCGCGCCGCGCAACATCAAGGTGCAGGTCCTGCGCGCGCTTCTGGAGAACGCCGCCTCCGAACAGGGCGCGCGCATGAGCGCCATGGACAATGCGACCCGCAATGCCGGCGACATGATCAACCGCCTGTCGATCTCCTACAACCGGCAGCGCCAGGCCCAGATCACGACCGAACTCATCGAAATCATCGCGGGCGCGGAAGCGCTCTGACGAGACCGGAAGGAACGATCCTTATGTCCGACACCTTCACGATGTCCCAAAGCCAGGGAACCGATTCCAAGCTGAAGGGCCGCGTCGCGCAGGTCATCGGCGCCGTCGTCGACGTCGAGTTCGACGGCCATCTGCCCGAGATCCTGAACGCGCTCGAAACCAACAACAACGGCAATCGCCTCGTGCTGGAAGTCGCCCAGCATCTCGGCGAGAACACCGTCCGCACCATCGCCATGGATCTTTCCGAGGGTCTGGTGCGCGGCCAGGAAGTCGTCGACACTGGCGCGCCCATCGAGGTGCCGGTCGGCGACGCCACGCTCGGCCGCATCATGAACGTCATCGGCGAGCCGATCGACGAGATCGGCCCGATCCAGTCGGAGACGAAGCGCGCCATCCACCAGCCGGCTCCGCCCTATATCGAGCAGTCGCCGGAATCGCAGATCCTCGTCACCGGCATCAAGGTCATCGATCTCCTCGCCCCCTATGCGCGCGGCGGCAAGATCGGCCTGTTCGGCGGCGCCGGCGTCGGCAAGACCGTGCTGATCCAGGAACTGATCAACAACGTCGCGAAGGCGCATGGCGGCTATTCCGTCTTCGCCGGCGTCGGCGAGCGCACCCGCGAGGGCAACGATCTCTATCACGAGATGATCGAGTCGGGCGTGAACAAGGACCCGCACGAGAACAACGGCTCGGCCGCCGGCTCCAAGGCCGCGCTGGTCTACGGCCAGATGAACGAGCCGCCGGGTGCCCGCGCCCGCGTCGCGCTGACCGGCCTCACCATCGCGGAACATTTCCGCGACCAGGGCCAGGACGTGCTGTTCTTCGTCGACAACATCTTCCGCTTCACCCAGGCGGGTTCGGAAGTGTCGGCGTTGCTCGGCCGCATCCCCTCGGCGGTGGGCTACCAGCCGACGCTCGCCACCGACATGGGCGCGATGCAGGAGCGCATCACCACGACGACCAAGGGCTCGATCACCTCGGTGCAGGCCATTTACGTGCCCGCCGACGATCTGACCGACCCGGCGCCGGCGACCTCCTTCGCCCATCTCGACGCGACGACCGTGCTCAACCGGGCGATCTCGGAAAAGGGCATCTACCCGGCGGTGGATCCGCTCGATTCCACCTCGCGCATGCTGTCGCCGATGATCCTCGGCGAGGAGCATTACGAGGTGGCCCGCAAGGTGCAGGCGACGCTGCAGCGCTACAAGTCGCTGCAGGACATCATCGCCATCCTGGGCATGGACGAGCTGTCCGAAGAGGACAAGCTGACGGTGGCGCGCGCCCGCAAGATCGAGCGCTTCCTGTCCCAGCCCTTCTTTGTCGCCGAGGTCTTCACCGGTTCGCCGGGCCAGCTCGTGCCGCTGGAGGACACGATCCGCTCCTTCAAGGGCCTCGTCGAGGGCGAGTACGATCACCTGCCGGAAGCCGCCTTCTACATGGTCGGCTCGATCGATCAGGCGATCGAGAAGGCCAAGAAGCTGACGCAGGGCTGAGCCATGACGGAGACGGGTCTCGACCTCGCGGCTGCCGTGAACGAGACCTGTCCCTGGTCGGGGAAGCCGGTCGCGCCGGATTCCCTCACCCTCTACAAGGGCGCGGTGGTCGGATTCTGCAATCCGGGCTGCCGCGACAAGTTCCAGACGGCCGTCGAGCATTTCGAGGCCGCACTCGACAGGTCCAAGACCCATGGCTGACAGCTTCCCGTTCGAACTCGTCTCCCCGGAACGCCTCCTCGTCTCGGAAAGCGTGACGGCGGTGATCGCCCCGGCGAGCGAGGGCTATCTGACCGTCATGGCCCGCCACGCGCCGCTGATGACGACGCTGAAGCCGGGCGTCGTCACCGCGACCCTCGCCAGCGGCACGGAACGGCGCTTCTTCGTCCAGGGCGGCTTCGCCGACATCTCACCGGACGGCTTCACCCTTCTCGCCGAACACGCGACGCCGGTGGAAGAGCTGAACGGCGCCGCCCTCGACGCGCAGATCCGCGATGCCGAGGAAGACGTGCGCGACGCTTCGAACCCGGACGACAAGTTCAAGGCCGAGCGCAAGCTCGCCAACCTCAAGGATGCCCGCGCCGCGCTCGGCATCTGATCCGCGCGGCATTGTCCTGTCGCAGGCGACCAAGGCGGGCTCGGCCCGCCTTTTCTTTTGGACAGCGGCCGCACGGCACGGTTTCGTCGCATTCGGCGTGCTTTGAAGACGGGGAAGCCCGACGCGGCGATTCGGCGCTCCCGCCCGCCGCGTGGCGCTGAGACTCCCGCACCGCATCCGATCGAGGTCCCGTCTTGCGCTCCATTCTTCGCGCCGCCTTCCTGGCTTTCGCCATGGTCAGCTTCGCGCCGCTCCTGGCGGAGGCGGCCAGCGTCCAGAACGTCGTCGTTTCCACGGCGGAGGACGGCGCGCCGACGCAAGGCAGCTTCGCCCTCGATACGCCGGAAATCTTCATGCGCGCCGATCTCGTCGACGTCGCGCCGGGCTCGATCGTCACCGTGACTTGGCTCGCGCTCGACACCGGCCCGAACAACCCGCCGAATTTCAGGATCGATCAGGTGGCGCTGCGCGTCGGCGAGGTGGGCCGCCGGGTGCGGGCCTCCCTCCCCCGCCCGGGCGCCGCCTGGCAGGCGGGCACCTATCGCGTCCGCCTGTCGTTGAACGGCCAGACCCTGCAGCGCATCGACTTCACCATCGGCTGAACAGCCGGGCGGCGCGGCTCACGCGCCAAACGGGCCGCGTCCCAAACGCGGCCCCTGCACTTCCGCACGGCGTCGAACGCCTCGTCAGACCAGCTCGAAGCGCCGAAAGCCGCCGATCACCACTTCGTAGACGGCGCGCTTGAACGGGACCACGAGTTCCAGGACTTCGTCCATCGGCTTCCAGGCCCAGGCATCGAATTCGGCCGGGTGGTCACCGGGCGGCGGGTCGATCTGGATCTCGCTCTCCTCGCCCTCGAAGCGGAAGGCGAACCATTTCTGGCGCTGGCCGCGATAGCGGCCCTTCAGCGCGATGCCGACCAGTTGCGGCGGCAGGTCGTAGGTCACCCAATCCTCGCTCTCGCCGATGAGCGAGACGCTCTGGATGCCGGTCTCCTCGAAGAGCTCGCGCTTGGCCGCCGGCAGCGGGTCCTCGCCCTCGTCGATGCCGCCCTGCGGCATCTGCCAGAGCGCCGTCGCGCCCTCCATCTCGCCCTTCGGCTCGACCAGCCGCCGGCCGACCCAGACCTTGTTCTCGGCGTTCAGCACCATGATGCCGACGCAGGGGCGATAGGGGAGCGTCTCGAACTCGATCGGGGCGATCATGGCGGCCATCCGTTCCTGTTGTGGCGATGGACTATCGCGCGGCACCGGCCGAAGGCAACCGCGGAGCCCGGATTCAGCGCCAGGGCTGGAGGATCACAGCGGCGAGCGCCGGCAGCAGCGCCGCCGGCATGATGAGAAGGCCGAGCTTCAGGAAGCGCAGCGCGCCGAAGGACAGGTTCTCGCGTCGCAGCGCCGAGAGCCAGAGGATCGTCGCCAGCGAGCCGGTGACGGAAAGGTTCGGCCCGAGATCGATGCCGATGAGGATCGAGTCCACCACCGGCCCCGGCAGATGCGCCGAAGTGGTGAAGGAGCCGGCGACGAGACCGAGCGGCAGATTGTTCGTCACATTCGAGCCAAAGGCCGCCACCGCTCCGGCGATCAGGGCACCAAGCTGCGGCGCGGCGTTGAGCGGGCCTTCGAACGAGCGGGTCAGGAGGGTCTGCAACCCGCTGAGCTCCAGCGCGCGGACGATGACAAAGAGACCGGCGACGAGGAGAAGCGTGTCCCAGGACACGCCCTTCACGAGGGCCAGCGGGTTCGAGCGCTCGCCGAGCACCACGGCGAGAGCCGTCGCGGCGCCGGCCAGCGCCGTCGGCCAGCCGAGGTCGAAGCCGAGACCGGAAGCGAGGAGAAGCACGAGCGCCGCGACGACGAGGCCGGCCGCCGCGATGCGCCCGCCCCGTGACAGGGTCGGAATGGCGATCTCGCTGCTGGTGCGTCCCTGGAGGTCGTTCCGCTGCGTCCAGCGCAGCGCGAGAAAGGTGATGACGATCGCGAGCAGCGAGGGCAGCGCGAAGCGCGCCAGCCATTCGCCGAGCGGCGGCATGTCCTCGCCGAAGACGACGAGATTGGCGGGATTGGAGATCGGCAGGACGAAGGACGCCGCGTTGGCGACGAAGGCGCAGATGAGAAGGTAAGGCACCGGCGTCGCGACCGAGGCCGCCCGGGCGACGGCGGCGACGGCGGGCGTCAGCACGACGGCCGTCGCGTCGTTCGACAGGAAGACGGTGACGATCGTGCCGATGAGATAGACGAGGACGAAAAGCCGCTGCGGCGAGCCCTTGGCGGAGCGCGCCGCATGGGCGGCGAGATAGTCGAACAGCCCTTCGCGCCGCGCCACTTCGGCCAGCAGCATCATGCCGGCGAGAAACAGATAGACGTCGGTGCCCGACGCGATGCCGGTGCCCACCTCGCGTAGCGGCAACAGGCCGAGGACCGGGAGAAGGGCCGCGCCGATGACGGCGAAGATCCATTCCGGCACCGAGAAGGGGCGCAGGATCACCCCCGCCACCGCCAAGGCGCAGATCGCCCAGGTGAGGTCGTTCGAATTCAGGACGGACATGGGAACTCTGGAAAAACCGTGGCGGGGCGGGACGACCGGGAAGCTTTCGCCGCCCCTATTCGCCGGAGCAAGCGGAAACGAGCTTCGGCGCGGAAATCAGCCAGAGAACCAGACCGCAGACCGCAAAGCCCGCCAGCGCCAGATAGGCGGTCGAGAAGCCGAACTGAGTGACGATCGCGCCGGCGATGGCCGGGCTCAGCGAGGCGCCGACGCTCTGCACCGTCATCACCGCGCCGAGGCCGGCATTCACATGGCCGGTGCCCTTCAGCATCCGCGCGACGAGGCCCGGCACGGCGACGCCGAGAAGGCCCGCCCCGACGCCGTCCAGCATCTGCACCGGCACCAGCGCATAGGGGCTCGGCCAGAGCCCGGCGATGAGGCCGCGGATCGGCAGGGCGACGAGGGCCGCGACAAGGAGCAGGAAATAGCCGCGCCGCCCGGCGAAGGCCGCCGCGAGCAGCGCCACCGGAATCATGGTGAGCTGCGCGATGATCACCGTCGCCGCCGTGTAGGAGACCGGGTCGGACAGGAGCTGCTGGAGGGTCGAGGGCTGGCGGGCCGGCTGCGCCGCCGGCTGGCCGGGCGCGGCGGCCGTCGGGCCGATGGTCGTCGGCGCGGCCGCGTCGCTCGCGGCGGCATTGCCGCTGGCGGTCAGCGGATCGGCGGCCTCGTCGCCCGCCTTCGCCTCCGCCGCCACCTGCTGGCCGAGCAGCGGCAGCATGGCGCCGTTGCCGAAATGGAAGAGCATCAGCGTCGCCGCGAGGATCAGGAGCGGCGTCGAGCGCCAGAGCACGCTGAAGCCGGACGGCGCCTCCTTCTCCTCGCCGCCCTTGCGCTCTAGGCCGCGCGCCACGTCGTGGTCTATATCCTCGGCGCGGATGGTCAGCACCGCGACGATCGAGCCGGCTGCCATCAGCGTCATCAGGATGAAGACGGCGGTGAGGCCGAATTCATAGCCGAAGAAGCCGGCGCCCGCCGCCGCGACGACATTGCCGCCATGGTTCCAGGCCTCGTTGCGGCCGAGCTGATGGCTGAGCCCCTTCTGGCCGACGAGGCCGAGCGTCAGGCCGGCAAGGGCCGGGCCGATCGCCGCGCCGGCGATGCCGGTCGCGATCTGCGAGGCGGCGACGAAGGCGAAACTCGGGATGAACAGGATGGCGAGCGAGGCGACGATGGTCAGCGCCGCGCAGAAGCCGACCATGAAGCGCTTCGCCTTCGAAGCATCGGCCAGCGCGCCGAGCGGGGTCGTCGCCAGCATGCCGGCGATGCCGCCGATGGTCATCACCAGACCGATGGAGGCCGTGTCCCAGCCCTGGCCGACGAGGAAGATGCCGAGAAAGGGACCAAGGCCGTCGCGCACGTCGGCGAGAAAGAAATTGACGGCGCCGAGCGCCTTGACCGACCTCGATCGCGCCGTTCCGGCCTTGGCCGGAAGGTCCATCGCCACCGTGCTCATCTGACGCCTCGTCCCGTCGGGCGCCACGACGGGGCGCGCCACCGCGCCTAGAATATGCTCAGTGGCAGGATGGTTCCCGAGGCGATCCCGTCATCGTGCCTCGGGATCGTCGGCAAGGGCCGAGACGGGGACGATGACGATGCCGCGCCCCTCCGCCTCGCGGATCCAGGCCCCGAGCGTGGCGATGGAACTCTCGAAGGCCGAGGCGACGCCGATCGCCCGCCCGCCGGCCCGCGCCGTCCGCTCCAGCGCATCAAGGCGGCGGCGGATCGAGTCCGGGTCCTGCTGGGCGTCGAGCAGGATGTCGGCGCCGGCATAGACCGCCCCCGCCTGCTTCGCCGCGTCGCGGGCGAGGCTGCGGGCCGAGGTGCCGTCGTCGAGATAAAGGAGCCCGCGCCGGGCGAGTTCGGTGGCGAGAGCCGGCATCGCCTCGGCGTCGCCCGTCAGGCGCGCGCCCATATAGTTCATGACGCCGACATAGTTCGTCAGGCGGCCGAGCGACCAGTCGAGATCACGCCAGCGACGGCCGGCCGCGTCCTTCGCGGTCAGCGTATGGGCGCCGGGCGAGACGTCGGGATAGCCGGTGGGCTCCATCGGCAATTGCAGCAGCAATTCGTGGCCGCTCCGGCGGGCCTGCCGCATCCAGCGGTCCAGGCTGTTGCCGGCGGCGGCGAAGGCGAGCGTCACGGCCGGCGGCAATTGCTCCACCGCCCGCATCGTGCCGGTCTGGCTGATGCCGAGCCCGCCGACGACGATGGCGATGCGCGTGCCGCGATCGGAGGCCGGCTCGGCCTGATAGACGTCGAAGGGCCGGCGGCCATCGGCGGCGCGGACCGGCAGCGGGCCTTCCTCGCCGGGCTCGGTCAGCGCCTCGTCCACCTTGTCGGCCTCGCCCGGCGCCTGGCGCAGGGAGCCCGGGTCGCGCACCGGCACGAGCCGGCCGTAGTCGCCGGAAAGGTTCGGCGGATAGCTGACCGTCGGCAGGTTCGGGTCGGCGCTGTCCTCCGGCGCGCTGCTGCGCCCGAGCGGCTGGAGCGGCGCGGCTTTGACGGCCGGCTCCGGCGGCGAAGGCAGCGCGGCCGCCATCTCGGCCGCCGCCTCGCGCTCCGCCTGTTCCGCGAAGACATCGACCTGGCGCAGCACCGGCCGGTCGAGACTGATCGCGGCGGAGCCGCCGAGGATGCCGCCGACCGCCAGCATCAGAACAAGCCGATCCAGCCTCACCGCCGGCAGGCGCCAGGCGCGGTGGGGACTGTCGAGGCCGAGCGGTCGGTAAAGATCGTCCATCGGGCCGAAGCCTAGAAGACGAGGCTGGAGCGTGGCTCGACCGGACTTTCGTTTTGCCGCGCTGGATTGTCGTCCGGCAGAGAGGATCGCACCGTCGTTGCGGTCGCCTTCTTCTCCCCTGCGGGGAGAAGTGCCGGCAGGCGATGAGGGGTCGGCGGAGCCGAGCCGCCTTGGTCATTCTCCACCGCCGCAGGCCCCTCACCCGGCCGCTTCGCGGCCACCCTCTCCCCGCTGGGGAGAGGAAGGGCGCCCTTCCTTCTGCCGTCATTCTGCTTCTTCGGCGCCAAGGAAGGCGAAGGTCGCAAAGCCTCCTCCTTCTCCCGAGTCGGGAGAAGGTCGCGGCAGCGGGATGAGGGAGCCATAGAGCGCCGACATCCGCACCCCATGGCGAATGTCATCGTCTGTGCCCTACGTCTCCCTCACCCGCCTGCCGGCACCCTCTCCCGGCTCGGGAGAGGGACGCGGTGGCGCCGCCGCCGGGCGTTCGGATCGGCTGCTTCTGCGGTGTCGGCCGGGACGAAGCCGCGCCACCGCCTTCTTCTCCCCTGCGGGGAGAAGTGCCGGGAGGCGATGAGGGGTCGGCGAAGCCGAGCCGCCTTGGTCATTCTCCACCGCCCCATGCCCCTCACCCGGCCGCTTCGCGGCCACCCTCTCCCCGCAGGGGAGAGGAAGGGCGCTCGTCCGTCGACCGACTTGGCAGCTTCGACCGCTTCTTTACGAAGGAGGCAAAGGCCGTGCAGCGTCCTCCTTCTCCAGAGTCGGGAGAAGGTGCCGGCAGGCGGATGAGGGAATAACGGGCGCTTCGCGATCCGCGTTTCGGCCGCAGAGCAGTTTCGCTGTCCGGCGGCGACGCCCGCGCCCCACGGCTCCCTCACCCGCCTGCCGGCACCCTCTCCCGGCTCGGGAGAGGGGACGCGGCACGACGGTCGTGCCGATAAAAAAGCCCCGGCGGGACGGACCCGCCGGGGCTTTCGGATGCTGCGGAGAAAGCGGCCCTTAGTTGGCGGCGCGCTTTTCCGACTTCGGCGGGAAGGCGGCGTCGGTCTTCACGCCGCGCAGGAGGTCCAGCGCGTAGTTCAGCTGGATGTCGTCCTTGGCGTCCGGCGGCACGTAGTCGAGCGAGCCCGAGCCCTCGGCATTCTCTTCCTTGCCGGTGATATGGCCGCGCAGCGAGGATTCGCCGCGCGTCACCTCGTCGTTGGAATCGAGGCCCATCTGCTTCTTGATGTCGTCCGGCAGCGGCTGTTCGACCGCGATGTCCGGATCGATGCCGCGACCCTGGATCGAGCGGCCGGACGGCGTGTAGTAGAGCGCCGTCGTCAGGCGCAGGGCGCCGTTGCCGCCGAGCGGGATGATGGTCTGCACCGAGCCCTTGCCGAAAGAGCGCGTGCCGACGACCGTCGCGCGGCGCTGGTCCTGCAGCGCGCCGGCCACGATCTCCGAGGCCGAGGCCGAGCCGCCATTGACGAGCACGACCAGCGGCTTGCCGTGGATGTCGTCGCCGGAGCGGGCATTGTAGCGGCGGGTCTCCTCCGGGTTGCGGCCCCGGGTGGAGACGATCTCGCCGGATTCGAGGAAGGCGTCGGAAACCGAGACCGCCTCGTCGAGCAAGCCGCCCGGATTGCGGCGCAGGTCGAGCACGAAGCCCTTCAGCTTGTCGGCCGGGACCTTCTTCTCGATGTCGGCGATGGCCTCTTCCATGCCGACGGTGGTCTGCTCGTTGAACTTCAGCAGCTTGATATAGCCGACATCGTCCTTCACCTCGTGGCGGACGGAGGGCACCTTGATCTCGTCGCGCTTCAGCGAGATGCGCAGCGGCTTGGTGGCGCCGTCGCGCACGATGGTCAGCGTGACGGACGAGCCGATATCGCCCTTCATCTTCTCCACCGCCTCGGAGAGGGTCAGGCCGCGCACCTGCTCGCCATTGATCTCGGCGATGAGATCGCCGGCGAGGATGCCCGCCTTGTCGGCCGGCGTGCCTTCGAAGGGCGAGACGACCTTCACCAGCTCGTCCTGCATCGTCACCTCGATGCCGAGGCCGCCGAACTGGCCGCGCGTCTCGGTGCGCATGTCCGCCGCTTCCTTGGCGTTCATGTAGCTCGAATGCGGATCGAGCGAGGTGAGCATGCCGTTGATGGCCGTCTCGACCAGCTTCTGGTCGTCCGGCACCGAGACATATTGGGCGCGGACGCGCTCGAAGACGTCGCCGAAGATGGCGAGCTGGCGATAGGTGTCGGACCCGGCGGCGTTGGCGACGCCGGCCTGCTGGCCGACGATCACCGTCATCGCCGTCGCGCCCATCAACGCCCCGGCGAAGAGAAGCGAGAGCTTACGTATCATTCCTGGTCCTTCCCGAAGGCCGTCCCGCCCACCATGGCGACGGATCGACCGGTTTCCCGTCCTTGCGAAATTCCACGTAAAGCGAGGGCTCGCTCGCCTCGAACTCGGCACCCGATGCGCTGGCGACCCTGCGGGCCCCCATCACGGCCACGGGCTCCCCGGCCAAGACGCTTTGCCCAACCTCGACATCCGAGCGGCTCATGCCCGCCAGAACAACATGATAGCCGTCGCCGGCGTCAAGGATCAATAGCTGCCCGTAGGAGCGGAAAGGTCCGGCATAGAGCACCTGTCCGTCCGCCGGCGCCGTCACCACGTCGCCGGGCTTGGCCAGGAAGACCATGCCGGCGCTCGGCCGCCCGATCCCGTCGCTCGCCCCGAACGCCGTCGCGACCTCGCCGGCCACCGGAGGCGACAGACGGTTCTTCAGTGTCGAAAATGGGGCGGAGGGGGCGATGCGCGCCATGTCACGGCGAAGTGACGCGACGTCGTAGCCGGGCTCGGCCTCCGGAGCCGTCCCGGCGGGAGGCGTTTCGGCGACGGGCCGGTCGCCGTCCCGCTCGTCGGGCGAAAGCGGCTTGGCCGCCTCGGCCTTCGCCAGGGCCTCGGCCTTGGCGAGCGCCTCCGCCTTGCGGCGGGCGGCCTCCTCGGCGGCGCGGGCGCTCGCCGCGTCGCGGTCGAGCGCGGCGATCAGCTCCTGGAGATTCGTCGCCTGCGCGGCGAGTTCGGCGGCGCGCTTCTCCTCCGCCGCGCGGCGGTCGCGGCTCCCCTCCTCCAGCTTCTCCTTCTCGGCGAAGAGGCGGGCGAGCCGCTCCTCCTCCTGGCGCTGCTGGGTGAGGCTCGCGACATAGCGCGCCTTCTCGGCGGCGATCTCGGTCTTCACCGAGGCGAGCTGCGTCAGATCGCCGAGGAGCTTCTCGGTTTCGGAGCGGATGCCCGGCACGACGGCGCCGAGCAGGATGGCGCTGCGGACCGAGCCGAGGGCATCGTCCGGCTTGACGAGCAGGGCCGGCGGCGGCTTGCGCCCCATGCGCTCCAGCGCCGCCAGCACCTCGGCGAGAAGGCCGCGCCGCGCCCGGAGCGAGGCCTTCAGCCCTGCCTCGTCGCCTGCCAGAGCATCGATGCGGCGCTCGGTCTCGGCGACGTCGCGGGCCAGCGCCTTCTGCGCGGCGGCCGCCTCGATCATCGCCTGGCGCAGGCGGTCGCGGTCGGAGGCGAGCGCGGCGATCTCGGCATCGAGCTTGGCGATGCCGTCCTTGGTCAGCGAGATGGTGGCCGACAGGGCGGCGAGCTGGTCGGCGGTGCGCACCCGTTCCGCCTGGATGGCGGCGCTCCGCTCGGCCTCGGGCGCGGCGACGACCGGCACCACCGGCAGGTCCTCGGCCCGCGCGAGGGGCGGCAGGAGCGACAGAAGCGCGAGACAGGCCAGCGAGCGGCGGACCCACTCCCTGCCTGGGCCTCGCGCCCGCCCTGCCCCGCCGTTTCGCAACGAACCCAAAATCCTTTCGCGAAGACGCCGCGCCGCCATGCGCCGATCGGCCTCGGCCGGCGCCGCGCGCCTTCCTTGCCTTCGCTTAGCGCCTTCTCGTTAACAAGCGCTCAACCTTTTGCCCAGGCCTATCGGAGCGCGTGTGGCTTGATCGGGGCTGAGCATGGCCGGGGCATGGCCGACGCGCGAAACGACGAAAATAGCGGGCCGGGCGTGGCCGGCGAGCCACAGGCCGGCCGGTCAGGCGCGGTGATAGGGGTGGCCGGAGAGGATGGTCGCGGCGCGGTAGAGCTGTTCGGCGAGAAGGATGCGGACGATCTGGTGCGGCCAGGTCATGGCGCCGAAGGCGACGACGAGGCGCGCCCTGGCGCGCAGTTCAGGATCGAGCCCGTCCGGGCCGCCGATCAGAATGGCGAGATCGCGCTGGCCCTCGTCGCGGATCGTGGCGAGGCGGTTGGCGAACTCCTCCGAGGAAAAGGTCTTGCCGGTCTCGTCGAGAAGGCAGAGCGCCGCCTTGTCCGGCAGGGCGGCGAGGAGGCGCCCGGCCTCGTCGCGCTTGCGCTCGGCCACCGTCTGGGCGCGCGACTCCGTCTCCTCCAGGAGACCCGCATAGTCGAGCCCGATCGCGCCGCCGGCCTTGGCCAGCCGGTCGAAATAGCGCTGCGCCAGTTCACGCTCCAGCCCGGCCTTCATCCGGCCGACCGCCGCGACCGTCACCCGCATGCGTCGCGCTCCATGACCCGCTCCTCCGAAAGACGCAGCGCTCGGCTAGCGTCTCGGCGGAGCGGGCACAAGGGCGGAACGAGGCCGCGCGGGGGCCGGACCGGCCCATCCGCGCGACCTGGCGAAGGCCCGTTCAGTGGAGGGTGCCGTCCTTCGCCTCGCCGACGGACCACATCTTCTCCAGATTGTAGAAGGCGCGGACCTCGGGGCGGAAGACGTGGATGATGACATCCCCGGCGTCGATCAGCACCCAGTCGCCCGATTGCAGCCCCTCGACGCGGCAGTTGCCGTAGCCGGCATCCTTCAGGTCGCGCAGGAGATGGTCGGCGACGGCCGTGACATGGCGGTTCGAGCGGCCCGACACGATGACCATATGGTCGGCGAGCGGCGACTTGCCCGTCAGATCGATGGAGAAGATGTCTTCGCCCTTGGAATCATCGAGGCTGCGAAGCACGGTGGCGACGATGGACGAGCCGGACTTGCCGGCGTCCCCGTCGGTCGAACCGGAGAGCATGGCGTCTTCGGCCGGAGTGGCAGTTCTCAGCAGGGGGTTTCCTTTTCCCTCAAGAGTCGGGAAAGGGCGGGATGCCCTCTCCCACAGGATGAAGATAGGGCCCGAACGGTGACGCTTTCAAGAAGCGGTGCCGGTCCTAGCCCGAAAGAATGATAGTAACGCCTTAATTGCGTGAAGATGAAGCGCGCAGCGCCGTCGAGGATTGCGGCGATCGCGGCCCGTGCAGGAAGACCCAGGCCGGCGTCTTCTGGAAGGGCAGCAGCGCGGCGTCCGCTTCCGCCAGACGCGCGGCGCGATAGGCGATCGCCATCGGCGAATGCAGCGCCGCCAGCGTCGCGCCCGGCCGATCCACCACCGCGACCGGCACCATGCGCAGGATGTCGCGCCAGTCCTGCCAGAGATGGAAGCTCCGCAGGCTGTCGGCGCCCATGACCCAGACGAAGCGGACATGCGGCCGGCGCCGGGCGAGAAGGCGGATGAGATCGGCCGTATAGCGCAGGCGATGGGCCGCCTCGAAGCCGGTGACGTCGATCCGCCGCTCCGGCATCAGCGCGCGCGAGGCGGCGAGCCGCTCGGCGAGGGGGCGCAGCCCATCATGCCGCTTCAGCGGATTGCCGGGCGAGACGAGCCACCAGAGCCGGTCGAGTTCCAGCCGCCGCATCGCCGTCTCCGCGACGAGCCGATGGCCGGGATGGGGCGGATCGAAGGAACCGCCGAATAGGCCGATCCGCATTCCCGGCAGCGCGAGCGGCATGCGCAGGGAGGGGTCCGGCGCGAGCGACGCAGCGTCCCTCATCACGATCTTGCCGCCATCAGCGCGTGTCCGCGACCTGCCGCCGCCGCGCGGCCACGTCCCTCCTCGCCGGCCCCTCGCCCGACCCGGAAGACGACACCCGACGGCCGGCCTTGTCGCGGGACGAAACGCCGCTCACGGCCGCGTCTGGCCGGTGCCGAGGACCCGGTAGTTGAAGCTCGTCAGCTGCTCGACGCCGACCGGGCCGCGCGCATGCATCTTGCCGGTGGCGATGCCGATCTCGCCGCCGAAGCCGAACTCGCCGCCATCGGCGAATTGCGTCGAGGCATTGTGGAGGAGGATCGCCGAGTCGATGCCGTTGAGGAAGCGCTCGGCCGCCGCCGCGTCCTCGGTGACGATCGCCTCGGTGTGGTGGGACGAGTAGCGCTCGATATGCCGGATGGCGCCCTCGACGCCGTCGACCACCGCGACGGAGAGGATCGCGTCGAGATATTCCGTCCGCCAGTCCGCCTCGCTCGCGGACAAGGCCTGCGGATAGAGATCGCGCGTGTCCGCGTCGCCCCGGATCTCGCAGCCCGCCTCGGCCAGCGCCGCCAGGATCGGCGCCAGATGCGTGGCGGCGCAGGCGCGATCGACCAGCAGCGTCTCGGCCGCGCCGCAGATGCCGGTGCGGCGCATCTTGGCGTTCACCGCGAGCGAGACGGCCATGCCGAGATCGGCGGCGCCGTCGACATAGAGATGGCAGAGGCCTTCGAGATGGGCGAAGACCGGCACGCGCGCTTCCGCCTGCACCCGCTCGACCAGGCTGCGACCGCCGCGCGGCACGATCACGTCCACCGCGCCGCCGAGGCCGGCGAGCATGTGCCCGACCGCCGCCCGGTCGCTGACATGCACGAGCTGGATCGCGTCGACCGGCAGACCGGCCGCGGCGAGGCCCTTCTGCAGGCTCGCATGGATCGCCGCCGAGGATTTCGCCGAATCCGAGCCGCCGCGCAGGATCACGGCATTGCCGGCCTTCAGGCAGAGCGCGCCGGCATCGGCGGTGACGTTCGGCCGGCTCTCGTAGATCACGCCGACGACGCCGAGCGGCGTGCGGACGCGGCGGATGCGCAACCCGTTCGGCCGCTGCCAGTCGGCGATCGTGGCGCCGACGGGATCGGGGAGCGTCGCCACCTCGCGCAGCGCCTCGGCGATCGCGGCGACGCGCGTTTCTGTCAGCGTCAGCCGATCGATGAAGGAGGGGGCGAGGCCCGCTTCACGGGCGCGGGCGAGATCCTCGGCATTGGCGGCAAGGATCGCCGGCAGGTCCGCCGCGACGGCCGCCGCCATCGCGCGGAGCGCCGCGTCCTTCGCCTCGGTCGGCGCCGTCGCCAGCGCGCGGGCGGCGAGCCGGGCGCGGGCGCCCAGATCCATCATCAGCGCCTCGACCTTGTCCACCATGTCCAGCATGCTCATGCGGCCTCCTCCGCCGCATCGAAATGGCGCGCCACCACGAGATCGTCGCGATGGATCATGCAGCTGCGCGTGCCGCGCCCGAGCACCGCCTCGATGGCGGTGGAGCGCAGGCCCATGATGGCGCGCGCCTCGCCCGCATCGTAGGATACGAGGCCGCGCGCGATCTCCAGCCCTTCCTCGTCCAGCACCAGGATCGCGTCGCCGCGCCCGAACTCGCCTTCCACCTTGCGCACCCCGGCCGGCAGGAGGCTCTTGCCGGAGCGCAGCGCCCGCACCGCGCCGCGATCGACGACGAGACGGCCGGCGGCGTTGAGATGGCCGGCGATCCAGCGTTTCCTCGCCATGACCGGGCTGGCCGTCGGGCGGAACAGCGTCGCCGGGGCGCCGGACAGGACGGCGCCGAGCGGCGACAGGCGCTGGCCCTGGGTGATGATCATCGCGACGCCGGCATCGGTGGCGATCTTGCCGGCATCGATCTTGGTGCGCATGCCGCCGCGCGAATATTCGGAGGCCGCCGCGCCCGCCATCGCCTCGATCTCGGGCGTGATGCGCTCGACGAGCGGGATGTGCCGGGCCTCGGGGTCAAGCGCCGGCGGCGCCGTATAGAGACCGTCGATATCCGACAGGAGCACCAGAAGATCGGCCGACATCATCGCCGCGACGCGCGCCGCCAGCCGGTCGTTGTCGCCATAGCGGATCTCGGCCGTCGCCACCGTGTCGTTCTCGTTGATCACCGGCACGGCGCCGAATTGCAGCAGGGTGCCGATCGTCGCGCGGGCGTTCAGATAGCGGCGCCGCTCTTCCGTGTCGCCGAGGGTGAGGAGGATCTGGCCGGCGACGATGCCGTGCGGCTCCAGGATATCGGCATAGGCCTTCGCCAGCGCGATCTGGCCGACCGCCGCCGCCGCCTGGCTCTCTTCCAGGCGCAGGAGACCGCCGGGCAGCTTCAGGACGCTGCGGCCGAGCGCGATGGCGCCGGAGGAGACGAGGAGGACTTCCCGCCCCTCGGCCGCCAGCCGGGCGACGTCGGCGACGAGGCTCGCCAGCCAGTCGCGCTTCAGACCGCTCGCCCGGTCGACCAGCAAGGCCGAGCCGATCTTGACGACGACGCGGCGGGCGCCGCGCAGTGCGGCTTCCGCCGTCACCGCCCGCGCTCCGCCGCCGCCGGCTCCCAGCGCGGATCGGGCTCCGGCGCCTCTTCCGTCTGCTTCTCGCGGGCGATCGCGTCGCGCAAGGCGCGCAGCACGTCGGTCATGCCCTCGCGGCTGACGGCGGACAGCGCATGGACCGGACCGCCGGCGGCCGAGGCCAGTTCGCGCAGCTTCTCGGATTTCGTCTCGGGATCGAGCACGTCGGTCTGCGACAGGGCGACGATCTCGGGCTTCTCGCCGAGGCCCGCGCCATAGGCTTCGAGCTCGCCGCGCACGACGCGATAGGCATTCGCCACGTCCGCCTCCGTCGCGGCGACGAGATGGAGCAGCACGCGGGTGCGCTCGACATGGCCGAGGAAACGGTCGCCGATGCCGACGCCTTCATGCGCGCCCTCGATCAGGCCGGGAATGTCGGCGAGGACGAATTCCTGCGCGTCGACCGTCGCGACGCCGAGATTGGGATGGAGCGTGGTGAAGGGATAGTCGGCGATCTTCGGCCGCGCCGCCGTGACGGAAGCGAGAAAGGTGGACTTGCCGGCATTCGGCTGGCCGACGACGCCGGCATCGGCGATGAGCTTCAGCCGCAGCCAGATCGTCAGTTCCTCGCCTTCGAGGCCGGGATTGGCGCGGCGCGGCGCCTGGTTCACCGAGGAGCGGAAATAGGCGTTGCCGAAACCGCCATTGCCGCCGGCGGCGATGCGCTCGCGCTGACCGATTTCGGTGAGATCGCAGATCAGCGTCTCGTTGTCCTCGGCGAAGACCTGCGTGCCGGCCGGCACCTTCAGCGTGACATCGGCGCCCTTGGCGCCGGTGCGGTTGCGGCCCATGCCGTGCATGCCGGTCTTGGCGCGGTAATGCTGCTGATAGCGATAGTCGATCAGCGTGTTGAGACCCGAGACGGCCTCGACGAAGACGTCGCCGCCGCGTCCGCCATCGCCGCCATCCGGCCCGCCGAACTCGATGAACTTCTCGCGCCGGAACGAAACCGAGCCGGCCCCGCCATCGCCGGAGCGGATATAGACCTTCGCCTGGTCGAGGAATTTCATCGTCGCAACATCCCGCCGGCGTTGCCGCCGCGCCTTTACCTAACTCATTTCGTGCCCCGTGGCACCTTGCGAAACACCACTCGCGAGGTGGCGAGCGGCAGGCCGAATGTCGAGACCCGAACCCGGTTCTCGGCCGTCCCGTCCGGCCGCAGCGCGATGCGGTGCCGGAAGGTCAGAAGCGTGTCGCCGCCCGGCGCATAGCCGCGATAGTCGAGCCGCAGCCGGCCGGCTTCGATGCGCCCCGTCACCGGCACGGGCGCGTGGAGCGCGCCGGACGCTCCGGCCGTCTCCACCGTGCCGACATAGCGCTCGAAGCCCGCCGCCCGGAGATGCCAGCGCTGCAGCCGCTCGCCTTCCGGAAACCGGAAGCGCTCGTCGAGCACCAGCTTCCCCTTCGAAACCCGTCCCTCGAAGGTCGCCGTGAACGGCTCGGTGAAGACGAGAGCGGTCGTCACCGTACCCTCGCTCGTCGCGCGACCGGCGAAGAAGCTGAGCGGATCGAAATCCGCCGCCTGCGCCGCCGATCCGACGAGGATGCCGAAGGCGGCGAGAAACGCCCGCCCGCCGCCGCGCCTCAGCATGCTTCCGCCCCGAGACGGCCCCAGGCCTTCAAGGATTCCCAGGTGCGGCGGTCGAGGCCGAACTGCTCGCCGGCGACGCGCCCGGCCGCGAGCGAGACGAAGGTGCTCGTGCCGCGATACTGGAAGCCGCATTTCTCCAGGACGCGCCGCGACCGCCCGTTGATGGCGCGGCAGCCGGCGAGGACGCAGTCCATGCCGCCCTGGCGAAAGGCGAGATCGACGACGGCCTGCGCCGCCTCGGTGGCATAGCCGCGCCCCCAATGGGGCCGGCCGAGCCAATAGCCGAGATCGGCCGTGCGAGCGCGCTCCGTCGGCCGCAGGCCGCAGACGCCGATGAATTCGTCGCTGGCGGCGAGCGCCACCGCGAAGACGACGCTGCCCTCGGCGATGGCGAGGAAATCCTCGGCATCCTCCAGCGTATAGGGATGGGGCACGCGCGCCAGCATCTCGGCGACGCCCCGGTCATTGGCGAGTTCGGCGATGCGCGGCAGATCGGCGGCCAGCGGCGCGCGCAGCCGCAGCCGCGGCGTCGAGAGAGGTTCGAGCGGATCTTCCGCCAGATCGTCGAGGTCGTGTCTCATGGCTGCGGTCTCTCAGGGGCAACGAGAAAGGGGAGAAGGCGCCCCTCCTCCCCTTTTCGCACCTTTCGGAGATCACAACCCTCGTTCGGGTCCGCCTCTTAGGCACCGGGTCGTCGGGACACCGGTGCTCGGGAAGCTCCGGTCACTCTGCGGCTGCGGCTTTCGGCATGACCGAAATATAGGCTCGGTTGGCCTTGTTGCGGAACGTCACGGTACCCTCGACGGTGGCGAAGATCGTGTGATCCGTGCCCATGCCGACACCGGCGCCCGGGTGCCAGCGCGTGCCGCGCTGGCGCACGATGATGTTGCCCGGGACGACCGCCTGGCCACCCGATTTCTTGACGCCGAGGCGCTTGGACTCGGAGTCGCGACCGTTGCGGGACGAACCGCCTGCCTTCTTGTGTGCCATCTCTATGTCTCCTTCGAACCGCGACGCCCCTCGCTCGAAGCCGGGGCACGCGCTCGCTCAATCTCGGTGAAGACCCGCTCCGCGGAGGGGTCGGAACGCCTGGGGGCGCGGATCAGTTCTCGGTCGCCTCGGCAGCCTCGGCCTTCGGCTTGCGGGCGGCCTTCGGCTTGGCGGCCTGCGGCGCCTCGTCGGCACCGGCCTCGGCCGCGCCCTCGGTCGTCGCGGCCTTCGCCTTGGCGGTCGGCGCCTGGCCGTCCGTCAGGATCTCGCCGATGCGGACCAGCGTCAGGTCCTGGCGATGGCCGCGGGTGCGCTTGGAATTCTGGCGGCGGCGCTTCTTGAAGGAGATCACCTTCGGGCCGCGCGTCTGCTCGACGATCTCGGCGGTGACGGTGGCGCCGGCCACGAAGGGCGCGCCGATCGTCGAGCCGACCATCAGCACCTCGGCGAAGGAGACGCTGTCGCCCGCCTCGCCGGCGATGCGCTCGATGGTGAATTCGTCATTGGCGGCGACGCGGTACTGCTTGCCGCCCGTCTTGATCACTGCGAACATTACGGTCCTTTCACGGACTCTCGGAACAGGGGTTCCGGGCCGTCTTCTTATGGTTTTGCTTGGCCGGGGCGGAGCGCGCGAAGGGAGGAGCGCCGGACCCACGAATGGCCGCGTGTGCGATACCGCAGCCGCGACGAAACGTCAACGCGGCGCGCCCCGGCGGGGGCGCCCGCGAAGAAATGACGAGAATGTTGCGGAAGCATCTGGACAGACGCCCGCGTTTCGAAGATATGTCCGCCCCGGAAAGGTGGCGGAGTGGTCGATCGCACCGCACTCGAAATGCGGCATACGGGCAACCGTATCGGGGGTTCGAATCCCCCCCTTTCCGCCAGCGCTTCCTCCCAACTCCGCCGATAGTCGACATCGCCCCGCTTACCGTCGGGGCTTGCGCGCTTCTTCGATCGGGACTGTCGTTTCTTTTCCTAATCGCTTCCTGGCGCAATAGGAACGGGGTCGCGACGGAAGGCTCGGCTGGGGGCGGACGGCGTTCTGGAGCGGTTCGGGGGCTTGGACAAAGTCCGCGCGGAAAACTATCCTAGCGTCGATTGACGGAAATCCGTCGGGGCACGAGACTATAGGCCCAAGCAAAGGGAAGCTGGCGCCGTGTCCGTTTCGTCCATGATTGGCCATGCCCTTACGGATGAGGACGGCCGCTTTCTCAGCGTCGACGCGAATTTCTGCGAAGTGCTGCAGATGCCCTCGGCCGAACTGACAGCGTGCAGTCTGCTCGACGTGACCTATCGCGAGGATCGCGGCCACAATATCGCCGATCTCGACCGGCTCCGCCTCACCGGCGAGGCCTTTGTCATCCGCAAGCGCTATGTCCGCCCGTCCGGCAAGCTCGTCTGGGTGGAGAACCACGTCTCCCTGTTCCGCGACGGCCTCGGCCCGCCGCGCCTCATCGCCGCCAGCCGGGAACTGGTGGGCGACGACGTGGCGCGCGCCCGCGCCCGTCCGCTCCTGCGCTTCGAGGACCTCGCGCCGCACCTGCACGCCGCCTTTCGCGACGCCCTCGTCGAGGCCCTGGAGCGGCACGCGGCGCAAGGGTCGTTTCCCTTGGTCGGCGACACGCTCTCGGCGACGTCGGTCGACACCCTGGTGCGGATCGCGAATTCCCTCATGGAAGCCTATGACGAGACCGCGCTCGACGACGATCCGGCCACCCGCAAGCTGATCGAGGCGGTGCTTCTTCATGTCGGGCGCCGCCTGACCGAAGGCGCGAGCGCCCTGCGCTTCGGCACCGGGGCGCACTGAGAACGCAAGACCGGAAGGCCGCCGCCCTCCCCCTGCCCGTACGAATGCCGAGCGTCCGGCCGGCGCGCCGGAAGGTCCGGCCAAGCATCTTCCCGCCTTCCGCCGGAACCGACCCGCCCGTGGCCGATTCGCCTTTCGGGAGGACGGGACATGACCCATCACGACATCGTCGTCATCGGCGGATCGTCCGGCGCGACGGCGCCCTTGAAGACGATCCTCGCGGCCCTGCCCGCCGATCTGCCGGCGGCGGTCTTCATCGTCCTGCACATTCCGGCCCGCAGCCTCGGCATTCTCGCCACGGTCGCCGCCGCCGCCGGGCGCCTGCCGGTGAGGCCCGTCAGCGACGGCATGCCGATCGAACCCGGCATCGTCTATCTCGGCGTGCCCGACCATCACCTGCTGCTCAAGCCGGGCGCCATCCGGCTCGGCCACGGGCCGCGCGAGAACATGGCGCGGCCGGCCATCGACCCGCTCTTCCGCTCGGCCGCCGCGAGCTACGGCCCGCGCGTCGTCGGCGTCCTGCTCAGCGGCCTTCTCAACGACGGCGCCGCCGGGCTGCGCGCCATCAAGCAATGCGGCGGCCTGGCGCTCGTCCAGGACCCGGCGGAAGCGGTGGCGGACGAGATGCCGCTCGGCGCGATGCGGGCGGTGGAGATCGACTTCGCCCTGCGGAGCGCCCGGATCGGCGACATCCTGTCCGATCTCGTCACCCAGCCGGCCGGTCCGATGCCGCCCGTGCCGCCGGATCTGCGCCTGGAGGTCGACATCGCGGCCGGCGAGCGGATCGATCCCGACGCCTTCCGGCGCTTCGCCGATCCCGTCGCCCTCACCTGCCCGCAATGCGGCGGTGTCCTGTCGGCGATCCGCGACGCCAAGCCGCTTCGCTTCCGCTGCCAGGTCGGGCATGCGCTGACCGGCGAGGCGCTCGCCAAGGAGCAGGAAGGCTCGGTGGACGAAGCGCTGCGGGTGGCGCTGCGGGTGATCGGCGAGCGCGCCGAACTCGTTGAGAAGATGGCGCGCGAAGGTCGCGAGGCGGGTCGGCCCGCCGTTGCCGAGATGTACGAGGAGCGCGCCCGGGAATATCGTCGCTACGCCGAAACGATCCGCCGTGCCGTGCTGCGCTCGCTGCCCGCGCCGCCGGGCGGGGAGGAGGAGCCTTAGCCGGGAATCAATTTTATCCAAACCGGCCCGAAGCCCTGATGCCTCCCGATGGGGAAGCCTTTATCCTGCGGCGCGGGATTCGGACCGGCCCGCCGAAGGGCCGGCTCCGACGGTCGCCGCCGGCGGGCCAGAAAAGGCGCGGACGCCGCGCGGTGTTCGCCGGGGGCGGCGCCGCGATGCGCCGAGCGAGATCGAAGGGCGGGAGACGTGATGGACAGCGAGGGCCGAGG
The DNA here is from genome assembly GCF_014642635.1 of Aureimonas endophytica. Classification (GTDB taxonomy): domain Bacteria; phylum Pseudomonadota; class Alphaproteobacteria; order Rhizobiales; family Rhizobiaceae; genus Plantimonas; species Plantimonas endophytica. Next base: position 235,615 of record NZ_BMIQ01000002.1, on the reverse strand, counting down.
CCAGGGATCGGAAGCGGCGGAGCCAGGCCTCACGCCGATCCTGGCGCTCGGCGCCTCGGCGGCGGCGACCGGGTCGCTGGAGCGCTTCCTCGCCCGCCTGTCCCTCGACGAGCATCTGGCGGCGATCCTCGTCTTCCAGCATCGCGAGGCCCTGGACGAGGCGGCGTTCCGGCAGGCCGTCGCGGCGGCCGGCCACACGCTCGTCAATGTCCACGAGGACATGCGGATCGAGCCGGGCCGGCTCTATCTCAGCCCGCCCGACGTCTTGACCACCATCGCCGACGGCCGGCTCCATCTGGCGCCGCCGGAGGGCGAGCCGGGCGCGCGCGGCACGATCGACAATCTTCTCCTCTCGCTCGCCCGCGAGGAACATGGCCATGCCATCGTCGTGATGTTCGAGGGGACCGGCGACGACGGCACGCTCGGCTTCACGGCGATCAAGGAACTCGGCGGCCTGACGCTGGCGGAGGAGACCGAGCGCCATCGCGGCGGCGAACTGGAAACGAGCTCGAGCCCCGCCGCGCTCGCCGACTTCCTTCTGCCGCCCGACGAGCTCGCCGATCGCGTCATGGCCTATGGACGGCGCCTGTCGCGGCAAAGGGAGCCCGGCCAGAGCCTGACGCGCGAGGTCTCCGGCGCCATGGCCAGCATCGTGACGCTCCTGCGCCAGAAGACCGGCCACGATTTCCACGGCTACAAGTCGGGCACCTTCATCCGGCGCATCCAGCGCCGCATGCAGGTGACGCAGGTCGAGGATGTCGCCGATTATGTCGAGGTGCTGCGCGGCCAGCCCGACGAGGCACAGAACCTCTTCAACGACCTCCTGATCGGGGTGACGCAGTTCTTCCGCGACAAGAAGGAGTTCGAACTCCTCGAAACGCAGATCATCCCGAGGCTCTTCCAGGACAAGCGGCGCGACGACCAGCTGCGGGTCTGGGTCATCGGCTGCTCCACCGGCGAGGAGGCCTATTCGATCGCCATCCTCTTGCGCGAGCACATGGCGACGCTGGACGAGGTGCCGCAGGTGCAGATCTTCGCCAGCGATCTCGACGGGCGCGCGCTCGCCTCGGCGCGCGTCGGGCGCTTCAGCGCCGACATCGCCCGCGACGTCCCGCCCGAACGGCTGGCGCGCTGGTTCGTCAAGGAAGGCAATACCTACTGCGTCGTGAAGGACATCAGGGAGATGTGCATCTTCTCCCAGCACAGCGTCATCAAGGACGCGCCCTTCTCGCGCCTCGATCTCGTGTCCTGCCGCAATCTCCTGATCTATCTCGACGCCGAATTGCAGAGCCGGATCATCCCCCTCTTCCATTTCGCGCTGAAGCCCGGCGGCTATCTTTTTCTCGGCAATTCCGAGAATGCCTCGCGCCACGCCAATCTCTTCGTGCCGATCGAGCCGCGCTTCCGCATCTTCCGCCGCCTCGACACGGCGACACGCATCCTGCCCGACTTTCCCTTCACGCCCACGGAACGCCGGGTCGGCGGCGAGGCCGCGTCGGAAAAGCGTCATCCGCCGCTGGAATTCGGCCTGTCGCGGACGGCCGAGCGGATCGCCGAGCGCTATGCGCCGGCCTTCGCCATCGTCGACGCGCAGTTCAACGTCCTGCATTTCTCCGGGCGCGCCGGCCGCTTCATCGAGCCGGCCGGCGGCGCGGCGAGCCTGAACCTGCCCAATCTCGTCCATCCCGACCTGCGCCTCGACCTGCGCATGGCGCTGACCCAGGCGGCCGAGCAGAACCGCCCGGTGCAGGCCGGCAATCTGCGCATGGGCACCAACGGCCAGTCGCGCACCGTGCGGATCATCGTCGAGCCGGTGGAGGAGACGCAGTCCTCCTCCCGCAGCTTCGTCGTGATCTTCAAGGAGGATGCCGAGCCGCTCGCTGCGGACGGCGCCGCCGATGGCGGCGAGCTTCCGCGCCAGGACGAGCGCGTGCAGCGCCTGGAAGCCGAGCTGCGCGTCGCGAACGAACGCCTCCAGGCCACCGTCGAGGAACTGGAAAGCACCAACGAGGAACTGAAATCCTCCAACGAGGAATATCAGTCGCTGAACGAGGAGCTGCAATCGGCCAACGAGGAGCTGGAAACCTCGAAGGAGGAATTGCAGTCGATCAACGAGGAGCTGACCACGGTCAATGGCGAGCTGGCGCATCGCGTGCAGGAACTCGCCCGCACCAACAGCGACCTCAAGAACTTCCTCGAAAGCACCCAGATCGCGACGGTGTTTCTCGACAACGAATTGCGGGTGATGAACTTCACCCCGGCTCTGACGGAGGTCTTCCATCTGGTGGAGACCGATATCGGCCGGCCGATCGGCCATATCAAGTCGCGCATCGCCTATGACGACCTCCAGGACGACGTGCGCCGCGTGCTGCGCACGCTCGGCAGCGTCGATCGCGAGGTCGAGAGCACGACGGGCGCCCGCTACATGGCGCGCGTCCTGCCCTATCGCAGCGTCGACAACTTCATCGGCGGCATCGTCGTCACCTTCACCAACATCACGCCGCTGACAAAGGCGCAGCAGGCGCTCCAGGAAAGCGAGAAGCGGCTGCGCACCCTCACCGAGGGCATTCCGCAGCTCGTCTGGCGAGGCTCCAGCGACGGCGCCTGGACCTGGGCGAGCATGCAATGGTCGCTCTATACCGGCCTGTCGGAAGAGGAGAGCCGGGGCTTCGGCTGGATCAACGCCGTGCATCCCGACGACCGGGAACGGGCGCGCCGCGCCTGGAGCGACTCCCTGACGAGCGGCCAGCTGGAAATGGAGGGCCGGATCTTCCAGGCCAAGGATCGCACCTATCGCTGGTTCCGGACGCGGGCGATGCCGGTCTTCGGCGACGACGGCAAGGTTGTGGAATGGCTCGGCACCTCGACCGATATCGACGAGATGCGCCAGATGCAGGAGCGCCAGGGCGTGCTGCTCGCCGAATTGCAGCACCGCACGCGCAATCTTCTCGGCGTCGTCCGGGCGATCGCGGAGAAGACCGCCGAATCGAGCCCGGGCTTCACCGAGTTCCTCCTCCAGTTCCGCGAGCGCCTCGGCGCGCTGTCGCGCGTCAACGCGCTTCTGTCCCGGCTGGAGGAAGGGCGGCGGGTCACCTTCGACGAGCTCGTCCACACCGAGCTCTCGGCGCGCGGCGCCCTGGCCGAGCCGCAGTCGCGCCGCGTCCGGCTGGACGGGCCGGCGGGCGTGCGGCTGCGCTCCGCCACGGTGCAGACCATCGCCCTCGCCATCCACGAGCTCGCGACGAACGCCACCAAATATGGCGCGCTGGCCGCCCCGGACGGCGAGCTGGCCGTCAACTGGCGCGTGGAAACCGATCCCGCGAGCCAGAAGCGGCGGCTGCGGGTGGAATGGATCGAAAGCGGCGTCACCGGCCTGCCGATGCCGAACGCGCCGGCCGAGGGCGGCGGCTATGGCCGCGAGCTGATCGAGCGCGCGCTTCCCTACCAGCTGAAGGCGGAGACCACCTACGAGATCGGTCCCGACGGGGTGCATTGCACCATCGACCTGCCGATCGAGAGCTGAGGCGCCCGCGCGCCCTTCAGCGCGCGAGCAGCCGCGCGACGCTCGCCGGATCGACCGGCTTCTGGCAGATCGGCACGGACTGGTAGTCGGCCGGGATCATCCAGTGATCATAGCCCGTGGCGAAGACGAAGGGCAGGCCGAGACGGCGCAGCGCCGCCGCCAGCGGGTAGATCATCGCGCCCTGGACATTGATGTCGAGCACGGCCCAGTCGACCGTCTCGCCCGTGCCGAGAAGCTCGAAAGCCTCGTCGATGGAGGCGGCCGGCCCGACGATCTCGGCGCCGAGATCGGCGAAGTCCATCGCGAGGCTGTCGGCGATGTAGAACTCGTCCTCGACGATCAGGATGCGCTTGCCGCGCAGCATGCTCTTCCGCGACGGCTTCTCCCGATCGATGACCGTCGCGGCCGACGAAAGAGCGTCATCGTCGCTCGTCGTGATCATGAGACGGCCCTCCGCATGTCGGCTCCGGGCATTCAGACATCACAGCATGCGAATACAACGACTTAGCTCTTAGCCGTTGAAGCACAGCAACCTATCGATCGTCGCGATCGTCGCGCGAAGGACGCCCTTCGCCGCGCCGCGCCGCGTTTCGGGCGCGCCGCCGATCGGCAACCGGCTAGCATAAAAGCCGGGAGAAGGGCGGCGGCACCCGCCGGCCCGCGCCTTCGCCTTCAGCCGGCCCGGGGCGTGAACTCCACCGCGCTCTTGCGCCGGACCATGTAGCGGGCCTCCGGCCCGTAGGGCGCGAGCTTCTCGGGCCGGATGCCGCCCGTGCGGTCGGCGAAGCCGAAGCGCTGCCAGAAGGGCATCGTGCCGTAGACGGCGATCAGCGCCGTCTCGCGAAAGGCGGCGCCGGCATCCAGCGCATGGTAGACGCCGATGCGCGCATGGCCGGCGCCGCGCAGATGCGGCGCCACCACCACGTCGTGGATGTAGTAGCCGTCGGCATCGTCCGGCAGGCGGCCGAGCACCGTGTCGAGCGGCGGCGGATCGAAGAGCCGCGCCGGGTGGGAAATGGCATAGCCCTCGATCGTCGTCGCCGTGGCGAGGACCTGGCAGCCCTGCGGAAAGAGCGCGAGCCGATCCGCGAAGACCTCCGGCCGCTCGGTCAGGCCGGGATGGATGCGGTTGCCGAGCGTTTCCACGCCTGCGAGATCGGCGTCCCGCATCTCGCGCCAGACCGGCTCCTCCATCGCGCCCTCCCCCGCAAAGCCCGGCGGCCGGGTCAGCGATGCATGCGACCCGCGCCGTAGAACATCTTCTCCCACGACTTGTGCGCCTTGTAACCCTCGCGGATGAAGGGCGTGAACATCGCGAGGTTGAGGATCGCCTTGTTGGTGAGATTGGCCGGGAAGGTCAGCGGCTTCTCGAAATCGACGAAGAGCACGACCCGCACTTGATCCGAATGGTTCCAGGCCTCGTGCTCGTAGGCGTCGTCGAAGATCAGCGCCTTGCCCTCTTCCCAATGGCAGAGCTCGTTCTCGACGCGGATGGCGATCTTCTCCGGCTCCGGCGGCACGATGAGGCCGAGATGGAAGCGCAGCACGCCGTTATAGGGGCCGCGATGCGGCGGCAGATGCTTGCCGGGCTCGAAGATCGAGAACATCGCCGATTTCAGGCCGGGAATCTTCTGGAGGATGCGCCAGGTCTCGGGGCATTGGCGGATCGCCTCCTCCGACTTGATGCCGTAGCCGCAGAGGAAGAAGGTCTTCCAGTTCCGGTCGGAGGAGATCGAGCGCACTTCCGAGGAGATCTCGTGGAAGGCCGGCAGTTCCTCGCGGCGCACCAGGATGCGATCGAGCTCGGCCCGGATCAGCCGCCATTCGGCCTCGACCTCGCGGGCCCAGGGAAAGGTGTCGGTCGGATAGACCGGCGGGTTGCCGATCGCCGAATGGCGCAGGTTCAGCCGCTCGGCGCCCTCCACCATCCGCATCACGGCCCGCGCCACAGCGCTGCCGCCCGACATCGTGTCCTCGATCCCCTGCGTCTTGGCCTTCTGTTGAACCCGTTGGTCCATCTTCGTCGCTTTCACTCAAGTTTTGCGCGCTGGCCTGCGCTTCGGAACGCCGCGCGTCAAGCGGCAGACACAGGCGGCATGGCGCGAGCATGGCGCAACGGCCGCCTTTCCTCGCGATCGGGGCTCGGCTATGGTTCGCGCGCACCACCATGTCACGCAGGATTGCATGTCCGACCAGTCGAGACCGAAGTCGTCGCGCCCGAAGTCGCCGGGCAGGATCGATCGTCCGAAGGGTCCGATGCCGCCGCCGCCCGCCAAGGAGGCGACGCCGGTCGGCACGGCCGCCAATCCGAAGCGCGATCCGGCGCCCGCCCTGCCGGCGGCGGACGAGCGGCGCGGCTTCCTCGATTCCCGGCGCGGCGTGCGCTCGATGGACGAGGCGGCGGACTGGCTGCGCGTGCGCGCCATCGAGGATGTGGAATGCATCACGCCCGATCTCGCAGGCGTGCCGCGCGGCAAGATGATGCCGGCCAAGAAATTCACCGGCAACACCTCGCTCGCCCTGCCCTCCGCCCTCTTCATGCACACGATCTCGGGCGAATATCCGGAGGAATCGGGCGAGTTCCGCTATTCGCCGAACGACGGCGACCTGAAGCTCGTGCCCGATCTCTCGACCCTCTCGGCCGTGCCCTGGGAGACCGACCCGACGGCGCAGGTGATCTGCGACCTCGTCGACACGCAGGGCCAGGCGGTCGCCTATACGCCGCGCAACGTGCTGAAGCGGGTGCTCGCCCTCTACGAGGAGCGCGGCTGGCGGCCGATCGTCGCCCCGGAGATCGAGTTCTATCTCGTCTCGAAGAATGTCGATCCCGACTATCCGCTCGTGCCGCCGATCGGCCGCTCGGGCCGTCAGATCCAGGGCGGACAGGCCTATTCGATCGGCGGCGTCAACGAGTTCGACGAGCTCATCGACGACATCTACCATTATTCCGACGCGCAGGGTCTGGAGATCGACACGCTGATCCACGAGGACGGCGCGGCCCAGCTCGAGATCAACCTGCGCCACGGCCATCCGGTGGAACTCGCCGACCAGGTGTTCATGTTCAAGCGCACCATCCGCGAGGCGGCGATGGGCCAGGGCATCTACGCCACCTTCATGGCCAAGCCCATCCAGGGCCAGCCGGGCTCGGCCATGCACATCCACCAGTCGGTGGTCGAGATCGACAGCGGCCGCAACATCTTCTCGCAGGAAGACGGTTCGCCCTCGCCGGAATTCTACCGCTTCATCGGCGGCATGCAGCGCTACGTGCCGGCGGCGCTGGTGATGATGGCGCCCTACGTGAACTCCTATCGCCGCCTGACCTATGGCATGTCGGCGCCGACCAACAATGCCTGGGGCTACGACAACCGCACCACGGCCTTCCGCATCCCGACCTCCGACCCGTCGGCGCGGCGCGTCGAGAACCGCCTGCCCTCTTCCGACGCCAATCCCTATCTTGCGCTCGCCGCCTCGCTGGCCTGCGGCTATCTCGGCATCGTCAACGCGATCGAGCCCGACCAGCCGACCGACCGCACCGTGAACGAGAGCGGCGAGATCTCGCTGCCGCGCGGCCTCCTGGAGGCGGTCGCCGCCTTCGAGGCCGAGGTCGCCTTCCACGACGTCTTCAGCCGCGAATTCGTCGGCACCTATGCCGGCATCAAGCGGGGCGAGTTCGAGACCTTCATGCAGGTGATCAGCCCCTGGGAGCGCGAATACCTGCTTCTGCAAGTCTGATGGCGGCCTATCAGTCCCCCATCTCGCCCGGCCGGTCCTGGTACGAGGATTCGGTGCCGGACCGGCCGGCCTATCCGGCGCTGGAGGGCGATCTGGCCGCCGACGTCGTGATCGTCGGCGGCGGCTTCACCGGCCTGTCGGCGGCCGCGCATCTCGCGGCGCGCGGCGTCTCAGTCGCGCTTCTCGAGGCCCATCGCCTCGGCGACGGCGCCTCGGGCCGCAATGGCGGCCAGCTCGGCACCGGCCAGCGGCAATGGCCGGAGGAGCTGGAAAAACATTACGGCTTCGACCGGGCGAAAGCGCTGTTCGATCTCGCCGAGGAGGCGAAGACCCATCTCCTCGACTTCGCCGCGACCCATGCGATCGACATCGACTACCGGCCGGGCCAGCTCTCCGTCGCCCACAAGAAGCGTTACGTCGCCGATTATCGCACCCATCAGGAGGCGCTGGCGACACGCTTCGGCTATCCGCATGCGACCTTCATGGACGCGGCCGAGACCGCCGGGCGGCTCGGCTCGGCGCGCTATTTCGGCGGCATGCGCGACATGGGCACCGGCCATCTCCACCCGCTGAAGCTTCTCGTCGGCGCGGGAAAGGTGGCGGCCGGCGCGGGCGCCAAGCTCTTCGAGGCGACGCCCGTCCTGTCGCTGCGAAATGTCGGCGGCCGCGTCGAGGCGCGGACGGCGCACGGCACGGTCAGGGCCGAGCGGGCGCTCCTCGCGACCAACGCGCATGGGGGGGCGATCAGCGGCGAGGCGGCGCGCCACATCATGCCCATCCGCTCCTTCATCGGCGCGACGGAACCGCTGCCCGCCGGGACGGACGTGCTGCCGGGCGGGGAATCCGTCGACGACTCGCGCTTCGTCGTGCGCTATTTCCGCAAGACGCCGGACAACCGGCTGCTCTTCGGCGGACGCGAGACCTATACCTCGGCCGTCGGCGACATCGCCGGCGATATCGGCCGGCAGATCGCCGAGATCTTCCCGCAGATCGGCGCCGTGCCGCTGACCCATGCCTGGGGCGGCTCGGTCGGCATCACGATGGAGCGGATGCCCTATATCCGCGCCGTCGCGCCCGGCATCACCGCCATCGGCGGCTATTCGGGCCATGGCGTGATGCTGGCGAACTTCGCCGGGCGGCTCTATGCCGAACGCGTGACCGGCAATCGCGATCGCCTGAAGCTTCTCGAAGATTTGAAGATCAGCGCCTTTCCGGGCGGCCGGCGTCTCCGCGCGCCGATCCTTTTCCTCGCCATGTCCTGGTTCGCGCTGCGCGACCGGCTCTGAGGGCACGCGGCGCCGCCCCCATCCCTTGGAAGCGGCAGGGAAAAACTGCTACTGCCGGCTCATGTTCGATCCTTCGCCGGCCGCGACCCGTGGCCAAGAGCCCGAGCCCGGGACGGGCCTCCGTCATCGGCTGCGCCTGGAAACGCGCCTCGCGCACGAGCGTCTGGATGCCGGCTTCGCCCGGATCGGCGAGCCGGACGGCGGCGGCGGTGACTATGCGCGCTTCCTGATCGTCAACGAGGCCTGCCTCGGCGCGATCGAGCCCCTTCTCGCCGCGAGCGGCGTCTTCCGGCATTTCGGCGACGGCGCGGCGGCCTTCCGCCACGAGGCCGCGCGCCGCGATCTCGCGGCCATGAAGCTGCGACCAATCGTCGTTTCCCCTTTCCCGCTGCCGCGCCCCTCGATTGCCGAAGCGGTGGGGGTCACCTATGTCCTCGAAGGATCGCGACTGGGGGCCCGGCTCATCCTGAAACGTCTTCGCGCCGCCGAGGAGGACGGGAAGCCGTCCGCCATCGCGACGTCCTTTCTCGAGGCGGCGGGCCAGCCCACCCGTTTCCGAGCCTTTCTCGACGCGGCGGAGATGCTCGTCGCGACCGGAGCGGATAGCGACCGGGCGGTGGACGCCGCGAACCGGACGTTCGACTATTTTCTCGAAGCCATGCGGACCGCCGACAGGGCTCAGAACGGAATGCGAGTGATTTGACCGCGGAACCGCACCCCCTGGACGAGCCGGTCGATCTGTCCAACTGCGATCGCGAGCCGATCCATCTCCTCGGCACGGTGCAGCCCTTCGGCTTTCTCGTCGCCGTGTCGATGGACTGGCTGATCCAGCACGTCTCCGCCAATATCGGCGACTATCTCGACGTCTCGCCCGACCATCTGCCGGGCGAGCCCCTGTCGGCGATCTTCCCGACGGCGGCGATCCATTCGATCCGCGGCCGGCTCCAGGTCATCGCCTCGCATGACGGCTCGGAGCGGCTCTTCGGCTGCGACCTTCTCGGCAAGAACACCTTCTTCGACATCGCGGTGCATGTCTCCGGCGCCTCGATCATCATCGAGGCCGAACCGACCGACACGACACAGACGGTCAATCCCGGCGCGCTGGTGAAGAGCATGATCGCCCGGATCCAGAAGACCGGCGACCTCACCCAGCTCTTCCGCGAAAGCGTGCGCCAGCTGCGCGGCATCACCGGCTTCGATCGCGTCATGCTCTACCGCTTCGCCGAAAGCGGCTCGGGCGAGGTGATCGCCGAATCCGTGCGCTCCGGCCGGGAACCCTTCCTCGGCCTCAACTATCCGGCGACGGACATTCCGCGCCAGGCGCGCCAGCTCTATATCCGCAACCAGACGCGCATCATCGCCGATGTCGGCGCGACGCCCGTGCCGATCGTCCCGGCGAGCGATCCTTACGGCCAGCCGATCGACCTGTCGCTTTCGGTGCTGCGCAGCGTCTCGCCGATCCATATCGAATACCTGCGCAACATGGGCGTCGCCGCCTCCTTCTCGATCTCGGTCGTGATCGACGGTAAGCTCTGGGGCCTCTTCGCGCTTCACCACTACGCGCCACGCCAGCTTTCGATGGAGCTGCGCGCCGCCACCGAGCTCTTCGGCCAGATGGTCGCCCTCATCATCGAGGGCCGGATCTACAAGGAGCGGCGCACGACGGAGGAAGCGGTCCGCCAGCTGCACGACCGGCTGATCGGCAAGATCGTCGCCACCACCAACAGCATGGAGGCGCTGGCCGACTTCTCCGACGAGCTGCGCGAGATCATCGCCTGCGACGGGCTCGTCGTCTGGTCGAAGGGCGAGGCGCATGGTTCGGGCCGCGCGCCGACCGCCGACGAACTGCCGGGCCTCGCCCGCTTCCTCAACCGCGCGGCGGCGAGCCGCGTCTACGCCTCGTCCGAGCTCGCGGCGGTCTATCCGCCGGCCGCCGACTTCGCCGATCGCGGCGCCGGCGTCCTCGCAATTCCGATCTCGCGCTCGCCGCGCGACTACATCCTGTTCTTCCGGCAGGAGCTCGTCAGCACCGTCAAATGGGCGGGCGACCCCAAAGCCGCGAAAGAGATGAAGATCGGGCCGAACGGCCCGCGCCTCACCCCGCGCAAGAGCTTCGAGGCCTGGCAGGAAACCGTGCGCGGCCGCAGCCGCGCCTGGACGGATTCCGATCTCAAGGCCGCCGAGGCGCTGCGCGTCTCGATCCTCGAGATCCTGCTGCGCTTCAACGAGGAGACCGAGCGCCAGCAGAGCCTGGCGACGCAGCGCCAGGAACTCCTGATCGCCGAGCTCAATCACCGGGTGCGCAACATCCTCAGCCTCATCCGGGCGATCGTCACGCAGTCCAAGCCCGGCGCCAACACGGTCGACGGCTTCGCCCGCATCATCGGCGGGCGCATCCAGGCCCTGGCACGCGCCCATGACCAGATCACCAGCGACAACGCGGCGGCGACCCGCCTCGCCGACGTCATCACCACCGAGGTCTCGGCCTATATCGCCAACAAGGCGAGCCGCGTGCGCCTGTCCGGGCCGGACGTCTTCGTCGAGGCCAAGACCTTCTCGACGCTGGCGCTGGTCTTCCACGAGCTGGTGACGAATTCGGCGAAATACGGCGCGCTGTCGGACTCGTCCGGCTCGATCGACGTCACCTGGTCGATCGACGCGGACGAGGCCTGCGCCATCGCCTGGCGCGAGCATGGCGGCCCGCCGGTGCAGCCGCCGAGCCGGCGTGGCTTCGGCTCGACCATCATCGAGCGCTCGATCCCGCACGACCTTCACGGCGAGGCGCGGGTGCGCTACGCGCTCGGCGGCCTCGAAGCCGACTTCCTGCTGCCGCCGACGGTCTTCCATCTCGACCGCACGGCGCGGCGGCGCGAGCCGGACATTCTCGACGCGATCGAGGCCCTGCCGCGGACGGAGGCGCCCTCGCTCGCCGGCACCAACGCCCTTCTCGTCGAGGACAACATGCTCATCTCGCTCGACGCCGAGCAGATGCTCGCCGGCTGCGGCATGGAGCAGGTCTTCATGGCCGCCAGCGTCGCCGAGGCGCGCAAGATCCTCGCCGAGGAGCGAATCGACTTCGCCCTGCTCGACGTCAATCTCGGCTCGGAAACGAGCTTCCCCCTCGTCGCCAATCTCAACGAGCGCCGGATTCCCTTCGTCTTCGCCACCGGCTACGGCGAGCAGATCGACCTGCCGCGCGGCGCGGAGCATATTCGGACGATCAAAAAGCCCTTCTCGACCGACCAGCTTCTCGCTGCGGTGCAAGAGGCCCTTGCGCGATAGGCCGCAGTCCGGCGAAAAGGACCACCGAAAGGCGTGCGGTGGAAGCGCTGGCGTTTTTTAATCGATTAGATTAGAGCGTCGAGTCGCTGCTCGGTGCTTCGGCTTCGCAGGAAAGGGTTCGATGTCCAGCCAGATCATCCCGGTCGAGCCGTTCGACTATGTCGTCTTCGGCGGAAGCGGCGACCTCGCGGAACGCAAGCTGCTGCCGGCCCTCTATCATCGCGACCGCGACGGCCAGATTCCGGCGGAGTCGCGCATCATCGGCGCCTCGCGCAGCCCCGTTTCCGACGAGGACTACCGCACCTTCGCGCGCAAGGCGCTGGAGGATCACGTCGGCGAGGCGCATCTCGAGGAGGAGGCCGTCGCCCGCTTCCTGTCGCGCCTCCATTATTGCGAGGTCGACGCCCGGTCCGACCATGGCTGGGACGCGCTGCGCGCCCTGCTCGACGAGGCGGGCGGCGAGCGCATCCGCGCCTTCTATCTCGCCGTCAGCCCGGCGATCTTCGGCGACATCGCCACCCATATTGCCGAGAAGGGCCTGTCCAACGACAAGACGCGCCTCGTGGTCGAGAAGCCGGTCGGCCGCGATCTCGATTCGGCCAACGAGCTGAACGCCGTCCTCGGCCGCCATTTCCGCGAGGACCAGATCTTCCGCATCGACCACTATCTCGGCAAGGAGACGGTGCAGAACCTGATGGCGCTGCGCTTCGCCAACGCCCTCTACGAGCCGATCTGGAACTCGACCCATATCGACCATGTCCAGATCACGGTCGCCGAATCCGTCGGCCTCGAAGGGCGCGTCACCTATTACGACAAGGCCGGCGCGCTGCGCGACATGGTGCAGAACCATATCCTGCAGCTCCTCTGCCTCGTGGCGCTGGAGCCGCCCTCGGCCATGACGGCGGACGCGCTGCGCGACGAGAAGCTGAAGGTTCTGCGCGCCCTGACGCCGATCGACGCCGGCAATGTCGAGAGCCGCACCGTGCGCGGCCAGTATCGCGCCGGCGCCTCGGCGGGCGGCGCGGTGAAGGGCTATCTGGAGGATCTCGGCAGCCCGAGCGACACGGAGACCTTCGTCGCGATCAAGGCGGAGATCGGCAACTGGCGCTGGGCCGGCGTGCCCTTCTACCTGCGCACCGGCAAGCGGCTGACGCAGCGCATGTCGGAAATCGTCGTCACCTTCCGCTCGATCCCGCATTCGATCTTCGAGGCCTCCGCCGGCGCGGTGCAGCAGAACCAGCTCGTCATCCGTCTCCAGCCCGACGAGGGCATCCGGCAATGGCTGATGATCAAGGATCCGGGCCCGGGCGGCATGCGCCTGCGCCACGTGCCGCTGGACATGACCTTCGCCTCCTCCTTCTCGGCGCGCAATCCCGACGCCTACGAGCGCCTGCTGATGGACGTGATCCGCGGCAACCAGACGCTGTTCATGCGGCGCGACGAGGTCGAGGCGGCCTGGCGCTGGGTCGATCCGATCCTGAAGTCCTGGGAAGACCTCGCGATGAAGCCGCAGGGCTACACCTCCGGCACCTGGGGCCCGTCGAGCTCCATCGCGCTGATCGAGCGCGACGGCCGGACCTGGCACGAGCCGGAATGACATCCGCGCGGCGGCCCGGCCCCTTGGCCGCGCCGCCACGCCCTATCCTGGCACGAAGGACGCGCCGCCATCGACGAGCGGCGCGGCATGATGGAGAGCGGCATGCTGCATCGCTATGAGACCCGGGGCGCGCTTGCCGAAGCGCTGGCGACGGGGGTCGCGGCCGTGCTCGCGGGCGGCATCGCGACCCGCGGCTCGGCCACCCTCGTCGTGTCCGGCGGCTCGACGCCGAAGCTCTTCCTCGAAACGCTGGCCAAGGCCGAGATCGACTGGGCGAGCGTCACCGTGCTCCTCGTCGACGAGCGCTGGGTGCCGGCGACGAGCGAGCGTTCCAATACCGGCTTCCTGCGCCGCCATTTCCTGCAAGGCCCGGCGGCGCTCGCCCGCTTCGAGCCGCTGCACGAGGACGTGCCGGCGCCGGAGGAGGTGCTGCCGGAGATCGAGGCGCGGTTCTCCCGTCTGCCCCGCCCCTTCGACGCCGTGATCCTCGGCATGGGCGAGGACGGGCACACGGCCTCGTTCTTTCCGGGCGGCGACCGCCTGGCCGAGGCGATCGACCCGGCCTGCCACGCGACCGTCCTGCCGATGCGCGCGCCCGGCGCCGGCGAGCCGCGCATCACGCTCACCCTGCCCGCCATCGCCGATGCCCGCTTCCTGGCGCTGCATATCGAGGGCGCGGCCAAGCTGAAGGTGCTGGAGACGGCGCAGGCGCCGGGCCCCGCCACCGACTATCCCGTCCGCGCCGTGCTCACCGCGCCGCGCGAGACTCCGTTGCAAATCTTCTGGGCTCCCCTGCCCTCGGACGAGGCCTGATCCCATGACCGCCGACCGTCGAATCGAGGCCATCACCGAACGTATCCGCGAACGCTCGCTGCCGACGCGCGAGGCCTATCTCGCCCGCATCCTCGCCAAGGGCGCCGAAGGCCCGAAGCGCTCGCGCCTGTCCTGCGGCAATCTCGCCCATGGCTTCGCCGCCTGCGGCCCGGAGGACAAGGCGCGGCTCGCCGCCGACCGCACCGCCAATCTCGGCATTGTCTCGGCCTATAACGACATGCTCTCCGCCCACCAGCCCTACGAGACCTATCCGGACGTGATCCGGCAGGTGGCGCGCGAGATGGGCGCGACCGCCCAGGTCGCCGGCTGCGTGCCCGCGATGTGCGACGGCGTCACGCAGGGCCAGACGGGCATGGAGATGAGCCTCTTCTCCCGCGACGTGATCGCCATGGCCGCCGCCGTCGGCCTCAGCCACGACATGTTCGACGCCGCCGTCTATCTCGGCATCTGCGACAAGATCGTGCCCGGCCTCGTCATCGCCGCCCTGTCCTTCGGCCATCTGCCGGCGATCTTCGTGCCGGCCGGGCCGATGACCTCCGGCATCCCGAACGACGAGAAGGCGCGCGTGCGCCAGCTCTATGCCGAGGGCAAGGTCGACCGCGCCGCCCTTCTGGAAGCGGAATCGAAGTCCTATCACGGCCCCGGCACCTGCACCTTCTACGGCACGGCCAATTCCAACCAGATGCTGATGGAGATCATGGGTCTCCACCTGCCGGGCTCGTCCTTCGTCAATCCGGGCACGCCGCTGCGCGAGGCGCTGACGCGCGAGGCGGCGCGCCGGGCGCTGTCGATCACCGCGCTCGGCAACGAATACACGCCGGCCGGTCTCGTCGTCGACGAGCGGGCGGTGGTGAACGGCGTCGTCGGCCTCCATGCGACCGGCGGCTCGACCAATCACACGATGCATCTCGTCGCCATGGCGGCGGCGGCCGGCATCCGCCTCACCTGGCAGGACATTTCCGACCTCTCGGACGTGACCCCGCTTCTCGCCCGCGTCTATCCGAACGGGCTCGCCGACGTGAACCATTTCCAGGCGGCGGGCGGCATGGGCTTCCTCATCCGCGAATTGCTGAGCCAGGGGCTCCTGCATGACGACGTGCGCACCGCCTGGGGTTCCGGCCTTTCGGGCTATACGGTGGAAGCGCGGCTCGGGGCGGACGGCCAGTCGGTCGAGCGCGTGCCGGTGCCGGCGGAAAGCGGCGATCCGAAGGTGCTGACGACGGCCGACAAGCCCTTCTCCGCCAATGGCGGCCTGCGCATCATGACCGGCAATATGGGTCAGGCGGTGATCAAGGTCTCCGCCGTGAAGCCCGAGCGCCGCGTCATCGAGGCGCCGGCCAGGGTCTTCCACGACCAGGATGGGCTGAAGCAGGCCTTCGATGCCGGCGAGCTGACGGGCGATTTCGTCGCCGTCGTGCGCTTCCAGGGCCCGAAGTCGAACGGCATGCCGGAGCTCCACAAGCTGACGCCGCTGCTCGGCGTCTTGCAGGATCGCGGCCAGAAGGTCGCCCTCGTGACCGACGGCCGCATGTCGGGCGCCTCCGGCAAGATCCCGGCGGCGATCCATGTGACGCCCGAGGCGAAGGCCGGCGGCACGATCGGCAAGGTGCGCGACGGCGACCTGATCCGCGTCGACGGCGAGACCGGCAAGCTGGAAATCCTGGTCGATCCGGCGGTGCTGGCGGCACGCGCGGTGGCGGAGGCCGATCTTTCGGGCAACGAGTTCGGTCTCGGCCGCGAGCTTTTCGCGCCCTTCCGCGCGGCGGTGGGCGACGCGAGCCTCGGCGCCAGCGTCTTCGGGCTCTGATCTTCGGATAAGCGGGCGCTAGACGCGTCCGCCCATCCGGCGCGGCACCTCGCCCTGGCGCTCGCGCCTGAATTCGGCGACGGAATCCCGCACGTCGAGAAGCTGGCGGCGGATCGCCTCGGCCGCCATGCCCTCCTGTCGCGGCGGGACGCCGTCCTGTGCCGCCGCGAGGGCGCGGATGCGCTCGCGCAGCGCCGCGCGGCCGAGCGGTGCCGCATCCTCCGGACTGGGCGCCGGGACCGGCATCGGGGCCGAGACGGCAGGGCGAGCGACCGGCTGCGGCGGAACGGGCGCGGACTTCTCGGTGGCGGCCGGCATGGGGGACTCAGCGGCGGCGGCGGCCGCCATCGCGCGGCGATTGGCGGCCCGCTCGGCCTCCGTCCAGATGGCGCGGCCGGCGCCGCCCGCGCCCCGGCGATCCTGGCGCAGGAAGCCGATGACGAGGCGCAGCATGGCGAGGGCCGCCGCCAGCCCCGCACCCAGCAGGAAGCCCGCGATGGCGCCGGCCACCGTCACCAGCTTCACCGAGGCGCCGGTCGCCTTCAGCGGCGGCACAGCCTCGCTGATCACCCGGATATTCGCGGTATTGAGGCTTTCCTGCTCGCTGGTCTCGCGGGCGCGCAGAAGAAAGGCCTCGTAGACGGCGCGCGAGGCTTCGACCTCGCGCTCCAATTCGCGCAGCTTGACGAAGGAGCCGCTGGTCTCGGCCTGCTTCGCCTTGAGGTCGCTCACCTGCCGCGACAGGTCGCGCTCCGTCGCCTCCGCCCGCGTGAGCTCCACTTGTCCCGCCGACACGATGCGGTCGAGCTCGTGGCGGATCGAATCCCGGGCGGAACCGAGCGCGCTTTCCGCCGCCATGCGCTGGGGATGGCGCGGCCCGAGCTTCACCGCGAGGCTCGAGGCCTGTTGCATGAGATCGGCATAGCCCTGGCGCAGCCGCGTCAGCGCGTCCGAGCCGATCTCCTCCGGCAGGCCGCCGCGCAGCACGTCGTCGAGCCTGGCATTCCTCAGCGAGGCCGCCTTGACGCGCAGGGCGGCGATCGTCGCCCGGACGCGCGCCAGTTCGTCATTGGTGCGGGTGATATAGTCGTCGTCGACGAGCCGGCCGTTCACGCCGATCAGGGCGTTCTGGTTCTTGTAGTCCTCCACCTTGCCTTCCGCCTCGACCACGCTGCGGCGCAGCTCGTTCAGCCGGGACGACAGGGCGACCGTGGCGCGGCGCGCGGTGTCGGACTGGATATGGCCAAGCTCGGCGATGAAGGCGTCGGACAGCGCATTGGCGAGGCGCGCCGACTTCTCCGGGTCTTGCGTCTTCATCGACAGGTGGACGATGAAGCTCTTCGGCTCGCGCGTGACGGTGAGCGCCCGGCGCAGCGCCTGGTTGACGATCGCGGCGCGATCGCCGGCGGGCGGCTCGGCGCCCTGCGGCAGGAGGCGCTGGAGGAGATTGCCCTTGGCGGTGCCGTTGAATTCCGGGTCCTCGGCGAGGCCGGTCCGCGCGATGACGCCGGACAGCACGCGGTCGGAGGTCACCACCGCCGTCTGGCTCTCGATCAGCGCCAACGTCGCGTCGGATGGCAGCGCGTTCGGCGCCACCTCGTTCTGCACCACCTTGATGTCGCGCGGATCGACCAGGATCTGGGACTCGGCGACATAGTCCTTCGGCGTCGTCACGGCGAGCGTCGCGGCGAAGCCCAGCCCCGCCAGCGTCGTGGAGGCGACGAGCCAGCGGCAGCGCCAGACGAAGCGGCCGACATAGATCGGATCGAAAAGGGCCGCGACCGAGCGTCGGCGCTCCGGCCCGCGATAGGCCGAGGCGGCGCTGTCGGGCGCGGATTTCGGCTCGGCGGTGGCCGATCCCTGCGGATCGATCGAGGTGAACATGGAGGCGCGCCGGTTGCTGCGGGTGTCTCGGGTTTGAGGTCTCGACCCTAGGGAAGAAAAACGAAAACATCCTTAACGAAGCGTAAGCGCCCGGCCGCCGAAGGCCGGGACCTCAGCCGTCCCGCAATCGGCGCTCGATGAGGTCGAACCAGGGTTTCGGACGATAGTCCGCGTCGAAGGGCAAGGGGCGCGAGGGCGTGCCGTCGGCATGGGGCATCGCGTCGTCCACCCAGCTGTAGCGGTCGGTCAGGCCCCAGGCGATGACGGCGGCGGGCCGCCCGGCGGCGAAGACGCCCTCCAGGAAATCGCCGACGATCCGCGCGGCAGCGGCGTCCTGCGCCGCCGCGCCGCCCGGGATCCGCCAGTCGATGACGTCGAGCTCGGTCACCATCAGCGCGATGCCGAGCCGCCTCAGCGCCGCGCCGAAGGCCGCCAGCGCCGGGATGTCGATGCGCTTCTCGGCATAGAGATGGCCCTGGATGCCGACCGCGTCGATACGGAGTCCGGCCTCCTGCAACTGGCGGACGATTTCGAGGACGGTTGCCCGCCGGCGGTCGTAGCGGTCTCCCTCGAATTCGAGATCGTAGTCGTTGAGGACCAGCTTCGCCTGGGGATCGGCCGTAGCCACCGCCGCGAAGGCGAGCGGAATGTGCCGGGGCCCGAGGGCGCGCAGCCAGACCGTGTCGCGCAAGGGGGCGTCCGGCGGCGCCTCGTGCGCCACGACCTCGTTGACGACGTCCCAGCTCGCGAGGCGGCCGGCATAGCGTCCGACCACGGTCTCGACATGCTGGCGCAGCGCGCGCTCGGCCGCGCCCGGCTCGGTGACGGCGGCGAGCCAGGGCGGCACCTCGTTCCACCAGATCACCGCATGGCCGCGCGCGTCCTGGCCTTCGGCACGGGCGAGGTCCAGGACGGCGTCGGCGGGCGCGAAGTCGAAGCGCTCGGGTTCGGGATGGACGAGGCCGAACTTCAACTCGTTCATCGGCAGGACGAGGTCGCAATGCGCGCGGAACAGGGCGCGATAGCGGGCATCGCCGAGATGCTCGGCCTGCATGGCCGCGCCGAAGGGCACGCGCCGCGCCGGACGCGGCGACGCGGCCTGTGCCATCGGCATGCCGGCGAGGGCGAGCGTGCCGCCGGCGAGCAGCGAACGGCGCGTTAAGCTTCCGCCGCTAGTCTTCGCCGCCAGGATCGCCGGGACTTCCCGCCTGCCGCGCGGCTCGCCGTCTTCGGTCATGGAGGTTCCGCCGTCGGAGGAAATGGGCGACCATGCAGGGTCTCGGACGAGTCTTGAGGGGAAAGCTTAGCGGCGAGTTAAGCCAGCTCACCGCCTTCGCCCATCTCGTCGGCGGCTCGGCCGGGCGGCTGGTGATCTCGCTCGCCTATTTCGTCTCGATCGCCAACAGCCTCAGCGTCGGCGATTTCGGCCTCTTCGCCACCGCCTCGGCGACGGGCGTCCTTCTGTCGCGCATCGCCGGCTTCGGCTTCGTCTCGCCGCTCTACCGCGCCGCGACGGTGAAGCGCCGGCTGGTCGGCGCCTATACGGTCGGCTTCCTTATCGCCTTCCTCGTCTCCCTGCCTCTCGTCGCGCTCGTCGCCGGCAGCTTCTATCTGGCCGTCTTCGCGCCGGCCATGCCGCTCGCCGCCTTCGCGGCCGTCGTCGCGGCGGAGGTCCTGTTCTGGCGGCCGCTGGAAGTCGTCTGCATCGTCAATAACGGGCTCGGGCGCTTCGGCCGGGCGGCGATGCTGGTCATTCTCGGCACGGCGATCCGCGCGCTCGCCGCCGTCCTCTTCGCGTTCGCGGCGACCCATTCGCTGACCGGCTGGGCGCTCGCCTATATGGGGGCCAACGCCCTCTCGATGCTTCTCGCCTATGCGCTCTTCTATCCGCGCACCCGGCTGCGCCTCGCGGCTCGCGTGACCTTCGCCCGCTGGCGGGACGCGCTCGCGGTCGCGGCGGCGGAGGTCGTCTTCTATCTCCAGTCGGAGCTCGACAAGCTGCTCGTCCTCTCGATCGGCGGCCCGGAGATCGCCGGCCTCTACGCCATCCTGATGCGGCTCATCGACCTCACCGCCCTGCCGGTGCGGGCCTTCAACACGATGGTGGTGCAAAGGCTGATGCGGATGCCCGGTTGGCTGGCGAGCTGGAGCCGGCGCGGCCTGATCGAGGGCGCCATCGCGGCCGTCTCGGTCGGCGGCCTCGCGGCGATCGCGCTCCTCCTCGCGATCGCGCCGAACGCGCTCGGCCGCAACGTCGCCGACGCGGCGCCGCTCGTCGGCGCGGCGCTTCTCGTGCCGGCCTTCCGCAACATCGTCGAATATCACAGCGAACTGCTCTATGCGCGCGGCCTGACGGCGATCCGCGCCGTGATCCTGGCGCTTGTCGGCGCGCTGAAGGCGGCGCTGCTGACCCTCGTGCTCGGCGGCGCCGACGCGGCGGCCACCGGGTGGATCGTCGAGCTGAACGGATTGTTCCTGGCGCTCTGGCTCGCCTCGGGAACGGCGACCTATCTCGCCTTCGACGGCCGCCTGCGCGGCTGGCCGGCCTTGCGGCGCCGGGTGCTCAGCGCAGCCTAGCGGCGCGGCGGATGAGATCGGGATCGGTGCCGGTGAAGGACTGGATGCCGATCGCCACCTCCTCGGGACCGAGCGCCGCGACGAAGGCGGCGAGATCCCCCTCCCCCATCGCCGCCCCGTCCCAGTAGACGCGGCAGAGCGACTCCGGCTCGGCGAAATGGCGGGTCGGCCGGTTCTCCACCTCGTCGACGAAGCGGCCGTAGATCGTGCATTCCGAGAGCGCCCGGTCGGCGGCGAGCGCGGCGAGCGCCGGGCGGCCGGTCACGGTCTCGATCCGCTCGGCGAGGGCCCGGATCGTGTCGGTGCGCCAGGCGATGCAGGTGGCGATATAGCCGGTCGCGACCTCGCGCGGTGCGGCGATGCCGAGAAGATCGGCGGCGCGCGCCGACCAGCGCCGGTGGTCGGCGCGAAAGCCCGGGATGATGTCGTCGAAGCCGCGCGGCTGGCGGTGGAAGCGCACCGCGCCGTCCCGTTGCAGGCGCGCGGCGTCGAAGGGCTTCACGAAGACGACGTCGGAATCGCAGGACAGCATCACCTCTTCCGGCATCCGGCGCGCGGCGGCGATGCGGCGCAGCTGCTGCACGTGCCAGCCGCGCAGCGGCGGGCCGAAGGGCGACAGCCAGAGGCGGCGGCGTCCGAGCCGCGTCGGATCGGGAACGGGCCGCAGCCAGGCGGGCAGCAGCGCCCGCTCGCCGACGATCTCGCGCTTCGGTCCGGCGAGCGGCGCGAAAAGCGCGCGGTCGCGCTCCTCGACCAGGATCAGATGGCGCGTATGGCCGGAAACATGCCGGTCGATGCTTTCGCAGAGCAGCCGGCAGCGCTCCAGATCGCCGCGATAGCTCGCCGTGACGATGGCGGTGCGCAATGGTGTCAGCCCTTTACGGTCCGCCGCCGGTTCCAGTCGGCCAGGACGCCGAGGAGAAAGCGCGGATTGCCGAGAATGTAGCGGCGCCAGAGCCGCGAGGGCTCGTTCAGCAGCCGGTGCACCCATTCCAGCCTGAGCGTGCGCCAGAGCGGCGGCGCGCGCGGCACCCGGCCGGACAGGAAATCCAACAGCGCGCCGACGCCGATCGCGACCGTCGTCTCGCGAAGGGTGAGGCGCTCCGCGATGAAGAGCTCCTGGCGCGGCACGCCGAGGGCGACGAGCGTGATGTCCGGCGACAGGCGGCGCAGACGGGCAAGCACGATCTCGGTCTCCAGCCCGGGCTTGAAGAAGCCGTGCGAGGCGACCACGAATTCGTGCCGGGGGAAGCGGGCCGCGAGATTGCGCGCCGCGTCCTCCGCGACGCCGGGCGCGGCGCCGACCAGCGCCACCCGGCGGCGGCCCGACATCCGCTTCAGGAGCTTCGGCACGAAGTCGGTGCCGTTGAGATTTTCCGGGAAAGGCACGCCGTAGAGCAGCTTCGAGGCGAGATCGACCCCGACGCCGTCGGCGAAGACCGTGAAGTCGCCGAGGCATTGGCGATAGTCCGAGCTGTCGCTGGCGACATTGACGCAATGGGCATTGGCGAAGGCGACCTTGGTGAAGCGCAGATCGTCGAGGCGCTCCTCCAGAAGGCCGATGGCGGTGCCGGCATCGGTGGCCGCGACCGCGATCCCGCCGATGCGCCGCCGTTCGAGCGGCGGATCCGAGCGCTCCGGCGCGGCGGCCGGCAGATGGGCGCGAAGCGCGCTCACGAACGGCCCGCCGCGATCGGCGGCATGGTCAGACGGTCAGCCGGCGCCTCGGCCGCCGGGCGCGGCTTCCCGCGTCGCGGCGGATGCGGCAGGATCGCTTCGAGATCGGCGATGGTCCGCTCCACCGCCGAGGATAAGGCATGGCGCTGGGACAGGGCGAAGGCGAGACCGTTGGCGCGGCCCGCCATGCCGGCGCGGGCGGCGGCCACCATGTCGAGGAGCGCCCGCGCGAAGTCGGGCGCCGCATCGGCGACGGCGACATTGGGCGGCAGGCTCTCGACGCCGCGCAGCGCCGAGCGCGTCGCGACGCAGGGCATGCCCTCCTCCAGCGCCTCGATCGTCTTCAGCTGCACGCCGGTGCCGCCCTTGGCCGCCAGGGCGACGACGCGCGAGGCGCGCACGAAGCGCTGCGCATCCGGCACGCGGCCGAGGAAGCGGACATTGGGCGGCGCCTTGGGCGGGCGCCCGTCGAAGACGCCGGCGACGGCGATGCCGATATCGGCCGGCAGCAGCGGCACGACCTCGGCGAGGAACCAGTCGAGGCCGATGCGGTTCGGCGCCCAGCTCCAGGTGCCGATGAGGCCGATATCCTGTCGGCGGACCCCGTCGTCGGCGATCGCCGGACGGCCGATGGTCAGCGGCAGCGTATAGGCGGCGGGATGGCCGACGAGGCCGAGGCCCGGCAGATCCTCGGCGCTCAGCGTATGGATGATGCGCGCGTCGCGGCAGGCCCGCTCCTCCGCCGCGTGAAGCAGCGCCGCCTCGCGCCGGTAGAGCGCGGCCGTGAAGCGCGAGCCGGCATGCAGCGCGTTCTCGGCGGCCGAGCGATGCTCGACATTATGCGCCACGAAGACGCTCGGCTTCGTCGCCGCGAGAAAAGGATAGGCCGCCGGCATCTGGATCGAGTTGAGGACATAGGCGTCCACAGGCCCGGCTTCCGCCAGCCGCGCCTCCAAGGCGTCGCGGCCGAGAAGGGCGAGCTTGGCGGCGGAGACCGGCAGGCCGAGATGCAGGGCGCGCAGCAGCCAGGCGGCCTTCTGCCGCCGCGTCGCGCCGGAATTTTCCGGGGCGAGCTCGCCGAGCGCCACCTCGCCCGGGCGCGGCGTGCCGCTGCCCGGCCGCCGGAAGCCGGCGAAGGACAGCCGCACCCCCTGGCGCCGATATTCC
Source organism: Aureimonas endophytica (assembly GCF_014642635.1). Classification (GTDB taxonomy): domain Bacteria; phylum Pseudomonadota; class Alphaproteobacteria; order Rhizobiales; family Rhizobiaceae; genus Plantimonas; species Plantimonas endophytica. The sequence continues at coordinate 212,249 of NZ_BMIQ01000002.1, read as the reverse complement.
TCGGCGATCGCCCGCGTCGCGATGTCGAAGCCCGAGCGCGGTTCGTCTTCCGGCAGCATCGAACTGATGAAAAGAAGATGCATCGGGCCCGGCCGTCGGTCTCGTGAAGCGATCCCGACCATGCGATCCCATTCCTTTCGGCGCGGCTAAGCCGAATGGTTGCCGGAATCCTCCCCTGGCGTAAGGTAACGAAGTCCTTGTCGATCAAGGGTTTCGCATTTCTTCACCTCTTCATGGCTGAATGTTGCGCGATCCCGGAGCGGTCCGGGCGGGCAAGCGGAGCGCGGCGTTGGGGGACGGGGTCACGATCGAGGCGCGCTCGCCCATCCGGCCGGACATGGCGCCGGACGCGGTGGTCGTGCTGCCGACCTTCCGCCGGCCGGACCATCTGGAGAAGACGCTCCGCTCGCTCGAAGCGCAGGCGGGCGCGCCCCGCTTCGCGGTGGTGGTGGTCGAGAACGACGCCGAAGGGCGCGAGGGCCTCGCCGTCGCCCGCGCGGCGCTGGAGGGCGGGCGGCTCCAGGGTCTCGCCATCGTCGCCGAGGCGCGCGGCAATTGCCATGCCTACAATGCCGGCTGGTCGACGGCGCTCGCCGAATTTCCGCGGGCGCGCTTTCTCCTGTCGATCGACGACGACGAGTGCGCCGGCGAAAACTGGATCGCCCATCTCGTCGCGACCGCCGAAAAGACCGGCGCCGATCTCGTCGGCGCGCCGCAGCTGCCGATCTTCGAGGGCGGCGCTCTGGGCGGCGCCCTCGCCCGGCATCCGGTCTTCACGCCGCATTACGACCGCACCGGCCCGGTGCCGATCCTCTATTCCTCCGGCAATGTCCTCGTCCGCCGCCCAGTGCTGGAAGCGATGCCGATGCCGTTTCTCGACCCCGCCTTCAACTTCACCGGCGGCGGCGACAGCGATTTCTATTCGCGTGCCAAGCGGCGCGGCTTCACCTTCGCCTGGTGCCAGGAGGCGCCGGTCTTCGAGACGGTGCCCCAGCGGCGCACGGAATTCTCCTGGCTCCAGGCGCGCTCCCTGCGCAACGGCGCCCTGTCCTCGATCATCGAGCACCGGGCGCGGCCGGACCTTTCCGGGCGTCTCGGGACGCTCGCCAAGAGCGGCGCGCTTCTCGCGGTCGCCCCGCTCCGCGCCCTCGGCCTCGCCTGGCGCACCCGCTCGGCCGTGATCGGCCTCTATCCGCTGAATGTCGCGATCGGCCGGCTGATGGCAGAGTTCGGGCTGGTGAATGAGCAATATCGCCGTCCCGAGCAGAACTGAGCCGGCAAGCGCCGCCCGCGCGCCGGGCGCGCCGAAGGCCGACCGGGTCACCAAGGCGCTGCGCACGGGAATGGCGGCGGCGATCCTGACGATCCTCCTCGTCTCCTTCACGCCCTTCCAGACGCAGAGCGACGCGACGGCCGAGAGCGGCAATCTCGTCAACCAGCTCGGCTATGGCGCGATCGGCGCGCTGGCGCTCGTCGGCCACGTGCTCTTCACCGAGCGCGCCGCCGCCATGGCGCTGCTGCGGCCGACCTGGCTCGTCTTCGCCGCCTGGATGCTGTTCTCCGTCACCCAGTCCGAGGTGCCGGACGCCTCGCTGCGCGCCGTTCTCTTCTCGCTCCTCGCCATGGCGGCGGCGACGGGCGCGGTCTGCCTGCCGCCGACGGCGCGGGACTTCCGCGCCGCGCTGGCCATCGCCGCGCTGGCGGTGCTCGGCCTCTCCTATGCCGGGCTCGTCCTTCTGCCCGACCTCGCGATCCACACGGCGAGCGGCGACGAGCCGGAACATGCCGGCCTCTGGCGCGGCATCTACAGCCACAAGAACGTCGCCGGGCCGGTGATGGCCGGGCTGTTCTTCGCCGGCATCTATCTGCTGCGCGGCGGCGCCAGGCGGCGCGGCTGGCTGGTGATGCTCCTCGCGGCCCTCTTCGTCGCCAAGACCGGCTCGAAGACCTCGGCCGGGCTCGTGCCGCTGGTCGCCCTTCTCGTCGCGGGCGGGCGCAGCCTCGGCGGCCGCGTCCTCCCGGCGCTGATGCTGGTCGCGATCGTCGGCGTCATGGCGCTCCTGACGCTCGGCGCGGCGATCTCGCCCCTTCTCAACGACATCCTGCAGACGATCCTGCCCGGCACGACCTTCACCGGCCGCATGGATCTCTGGCGCTTCGCCCTCGACGTGATGCACGACCGGCAATGGACCGGCTGGGGCTTCGAATCCTTCTGGGGCACGGACGTGGTGCGCGGCAGCGAGCGGCCGTTCGAGCTCTCCTGGGACCCGCGCGGCATCGTGAACTCGCATAGCGGCTATCTGGAGATCGCCATCGCCATGGGCTGGCCGGCGCTCGGCGTCGCGGCGCTGATGCTGCTCGTCCTGCCGGTGAAGGACTATCTCACCTGCCGGCCGGACCTTGAGAACGCGCGCTTCGCCGATTTCTGCATGATGGTGCTGACCTTCGTGCTGATGAACTCCTTTCTGGAAAGCTATCTCTTCGCCCGCAACCAGCCGGTCTGGATGCTGGCCTTCATGGCGATCGTCGGCCTGCGCCTCGCGGCGCGGCTGCGCATGGTTTCCTGACGGCGCCTGCGCTACTTCCCGCGCTGGACGAACCGATGCGGAGACGGATTCATGGCAGGCCTGTTGCGGCTCGACGCCCTCGACGCGGACGATCTCCAGATCCTGTCCGCCTATTGCCAGGACGGCCTGACGCGCCCCGCCGACTGCCGCTACCTGCCGCGCGAGGGGCGCTTCGTCCTCGCCATGAACCGCTTCGTCTGGGAACGGGCCGACGACCGGCCGGTGCTGCGCCGCCTCTTCGCCAAGCGGGACTACGAGCGGCGGCGGGCCATTCTCGACTTCGCCCGCGTGTCGGCGGTGCGCCAAAGCGGCATCGCGCCGGAGGCGGTGCTGTCGCTGCTCGCCATCCGCTTCCAGCCCGCCGAGGCGCCGGCCGGCACGATCGAGCTTGTCTTTGCCGGCGACGCCGCGATAAGGCTCGACGTGGAATGTATCGAGGCGCGCCTGACCGACGAGGCCGCGAGCTGGTCGACCGAGAACCGGCCGGATCACGAGCGGCCCGAGGCCTGACGCGCGCCCGCTGAGGAGACTTCGCCTTGCCCGTCCGGCTCGATGCCGCCGCCGCCGATTTCGAACCGCGTTTCCGGGCGCTGCTCGCCGCCAAGCGCGAGGTCTCGCCCGATGTCGACGCGACGGTGCGCGACATCCTGGCCGAGGTGCGCCGGCGCGGCGACGCGGCCGTCATCGACTATACGAAGCGCTTCGACGCGCTGGAGCTGACGCCGGAAACGCTGCGCATGCCGCCGGAGGCGATCGCCGAAGCCCATGCCGCGACGCCGCCCGCGACGCGCGAGGCGCTGGAATTCGCCCATCGGCGCATCCTCGCCCATCACGAGCGCCAGCGGCCGAAGGACGACACCTATGCCGACGCGCTCGGCGCCGTGCTCGGCAGCCGCTGGACGGCGATCGAATCGGTCGGCCTCTACGTGCCGGGCGGCGCGGCGAGCTATCCGTCCTCCGTCCTGATGAATGCCGTGCCGGCGAAGGTGGCGGGGGTCGAGCGCATCGCCATGGTGGTGCCGGCGCGGGCGGGCGAGCTCAATCCGCTGGTGCTCGCCGCCGCCCATATCGCGGGCATCGACGAGATCTACCGCATCGGCGGGGCGCAGGCCGTCGCCGCCCTCGCCTATGGCACGGAGCGCATCGCGCCGGTGGCGAAGATCGTCGGGCCGGGCAATGCCTATGTGGCGGCGGCCAAGCGCCAGGTCTTCGGCACGGTCGGGATCGATCTGATCGCCGGCCCCTCGGAAGTGCTGGTGATCGCCGACGGCGCCAACGACCCGACCTGGATCGCCGCCGACCTCCTCGCCCAGGCCGAGCACGACGCGGCCGCGCAGTCGATCCTCCTCACCGACGACGCCGCCTTCGCCGACCGGGTGGAGGCGGCGGTCGAGGCGCAGCTTCTCGCCCTCGCGCGCGGCGAGACGGCGCGCGCCAGCTGGCGGGACTTCGGCGCGATCATCCTCGTGCCGAGCCTCGACCACGCCCCGCCGATCGCCGACCGGATCGCGGCCGAGCATCTGGAGATCGCGACCGAGGACCCGGACGCCCTCTTCGCGCGCATCCGCAATGCCGGGGCCGCCTTTCTCGGCCGGCACACGCCGGAGGTCATCGGCGACTATGTCGGCGGCTCGAACCATGTCCTGCCGACGGCGCGCTCGGCCCGCTTCTCCTCCGGCCTGTCGGTGCTCGACTTCGTCAAGCGCACCTCCGTCCTGAAGCTCGGGGCCGAGCAGCTCCGCGCCCTCGGCCCCGCCGCGATCGAGATCGCGCGGGTGGAGGGTCTCGACGCCCATGCCCGTTCCGTCGCGATCAGGCTGAACCTTTGAGCGCCTCTCCCGCCCCGTCCAGCGAGCGGCTGATCGGCGTCGAGCTCGACCATACGATCGGCAGCGCCGCGCCCGATATCGAGCACGAGCGGGCGGTGGCGATCACCGATCTCATCGACGAGAACTCGTTCCGCCCGGCCGGCGCGCCCGGCGGCCCCTATCGCCTGCGGCTCTCCACCGATGGCGGCCGGCTCGTCTTCGACATCCGCGCCGCCGACGATCAGCCGGTCGTGACCCATATCCTGTCGCTCGCCCCTCTCCGGCGGGTGATGCGCGACTATTTCCTGATCTGCGACAGCTATTACGAGGCGATCCGCTCCGCGACGCCCTCGCAGATCGAGGCCATCGACATGGGCCGGCGCGGCATCCACAATGACGGTTCGGACCTCCTGCGCGAGCGACTGGCGGGCAAGATCGAGGTCGACAAGGAGACCGCCCGCCGCCTCTTCACGCTGATCGGCGTCCTGCAAAGGCGGTCCTGATGGGCGAGGCCGGTCCAACCACGCCGAGCAGCGCGCCGGGCCGTCCCCTCTCCTCGGTGCTCTTCGTCTGCGGCATGAACGCGATCCGCTCGCCGATGGCGGAAGCGGTGACGCGCGCTCTGTTTCCCGGCATCTATACGGTCTCGGCCGGCGTGAAGAAGGGCGATGCCGATCCCATCGTCGCCGAGGTGCTGGAGGAGAAGGGCTTCCACCCGACGCCGCACCAGCCGCAATCCATGGAAGAACTGGCGGACAGCTATTTCGACCTGATCGTGACGCTGGCGCCCGAGGCCCATCACATCGCGCTCGATCTCACCGGCGGCCAGGCCGTCGACGTCGAATATTGGCCGATGCCCGATCCGTCCGCCGTCGAGGGCTCGCGGGCGCAGGTGCTCGACGCCTATCGCGATGTCCTGCGCCGGATCGAGGCGCGCATCCGCGAGCGGCTCGCCGCCGGCCGCAGGGCGGCGAGCTGAGGCGGGCGCGGCCCGGTCAGTGGCCGCCGCCCCCGCCGCGGACGCCCGCATTCGGCTTGCGGATCAGGGCCGACAGGAAGACCAGCGCCAGGAACAGCACGGTCAGCGCCGTGAAGACGTCGGCGAAGGACATCACCGTCGCCTCGCGCTTCACGATATTCGCCATCTGGCGGACGCCCGTCATGTCGCCGTCGAGGCCGTTCGCCGTCATCGAGGCGACGATGGAGGCCATCCGCTCCTCCGCCACCGCGCGGCCCCAGCGCACCTCCTCCGCCAGCCGCTCGAAATGCAGCGCCTTGCGGTCGGTCAGCACCGTGTTGATGAGCGCGAGGCCCACCGCACCGCCGAGATTGCGCGTCAGGTTGTAGAGGCCGGACGCGCCCTTCATCTTCTGCGGCGGCAGCGTGCCGAGCGCGACGTTGTTGATCGGCACCATCGCCATCATCAGGCCGAAGCCGCGCAGGATCTGCGGGATGAACAGTTCCCGAAAATCCCAGTCATGCGTCAGGCCCGACATCATGAAGGTGCCCGCCGCGAAGGACATGAAGCCGATCGACATCATCACGCGCGGATCGAGCTTGGTGGTGAGCCGCCCGGCGACCGGCGCGGTGAAGAACATCGCGAGGCCCGAGACGAACATGGTCTCGCCGATCATCAGCGAATCGTAGCCCCGGATCTGCCCGAGATAGACCGGGTAGAGATAGGTCAGGCCATAGAGGCCGATGCCCATCACGAAGGAGAAGAGCGAGCCGAAGGTGAAGTTGCGATTGGCGAAGGCGGTGAGATCGACGATCGGCTCCTTCGCCGTGAAGGCGCGCCAGAAGAACAGAAGCCCGCCGAGCACCGAGACGACGGCGCAGACCAGCACCGCCTCGTCCTCGAACCAGTCGTTGGTCGGGCCCTCCTCCAGCACGTATTCCAGCGCGCCGAGAAAGGCGGCGAGGCCGAGCAGGCCGAACCAGTCGAAGGAATCGAAGAGCTTCCAGTTCGGCTTGTCGAAATCGACGAGATTCCAGACGGCGAGCGTGACGATGATGCCGGGCGGCACGTTGACGAGGAACAGCCAGTGCCAGGACAGGGCATGGCTGAGATAGCCGCCGACCGTCGGGCCGATCGTCGGGGCGAGCGTCGCCACGAGGCCGATCATCGGCGAGACGATGGCGCGCTTCGAGGGCGGGAAGATGGTGAAGGCGGCGGCGAAGACGCTCGGGATCATGCCGCCGCCGATGAAGCCCTGGATCGCCCGGTAGAGGATCATCTGATCGATGTTCGAGGCGGTGGCGCAGAGCGCCGAGGACAGGGTGAAGCCCGCCGCCGCGATGGTGAAGAGCACGCGCGTCGACATCATCCGGCCGAGGAAGCCGGAGAGCGGGATCATGATCACCTCGGCGATCAGATAGGCCGTCTGCACCCAGGAGATCTCGTCGCCGGACGCGGCGAGGCCCGCCTGGATCTCGGCCAGCGAGGCCGAGACGATCTGGATGTCGAGGATCGCCATGAACATGCCGACGACCATGGCCAGGAAGGCCAGCATCTTGCGCATGGGAATCGCGTCGTCGGCCGGCGCCGCCGGCGGAACCTTCGCGGCCGTGATCGAGGACATGGGCGGGGGACCCCTTCGGGGAGGTTTAGCGGGCGGCGCCCTGCCCCGCCGCCTCGGTGACGCTGGCGGCCGGCGCCGTGCCGGTCACGGTCGTCGCATGGGCGGCGTCGGGCGTGGTGCGGATATCCACCGCGACGACGGCCGAGAGGCCGGGCCGCAGATGGCCGGCGAGATCCTGGGCGTCGTCGATCTCGACCCGCACCGGCACGCGCTGGATGATCTTGGTGAAGTTGCCGGTCGCGTTGTCGGTCGGCAGCAGCGAGAACACCGAGCCGGAGGCCGGCGAGACGCTCTTCACCGTGCCCTCGAACCTCCGGCCCGGAATGGCGTCGATCTCGACCTCCACCTTCTGGCCGGGGACGATCTCGGCGAGCTGCGTCTCCTTGAAGTTCGCGTCGACATAGACCTTGTCGACCGGCACGATGGCGGCGAGCCGCTTGCCCGGCGCGATATAGTCGCCCGGCTGGACGGACAGATTGCCGACGACGCCGTCATAGGGCGCCTTCAGCACGGTGAAGGAGAGATCCCGCACCGCCTGGTCGCGCGCCACCTGCAATTCCTGCAATTCCTGCGCCGCTTCCTTCTGCTGGGCATCGAAGATCAGGACATTGGCCTTCGAGGCCTCGAGCGCGGCGATCGCGCCGTTCAGCTGCGCCGCGTCGGCGTCGCGGGCGCTGCGGGCGTTGTCCTGCTGCGCCGCCGTGCCGGCGCCGGTGCGCGACAGATCGGTGGCGCGCTTCAGGTCGAGCTCGGCCTGGGCGAGCGCCGTCGTCGCGGCGTCCTTGGCGGCCTCGGCCTGCGTCACCGCCGCCTCGGCCGCCCGGCGCTGCGCGCCGATGCGCTCGATCGAGGCGCGCTTGGTGGCGATCTTGGCTTCCGCCGCCTGGAGCGCGAGGCGATAGTCGCCGTCGTCCATCTCGACCAACGGGGCGCCGGCCGCGATGCGGTCATTCTCCTCCACCGGCACGGCGCGCACATAGCCCGTGATCTTCGGCGAAAGGATCGACATGTCGGCGCCGACATAGGCGTCGTCCGTCGAGACGAGGAAGCGCCCTTCGACCCAGTAGTAATGGCCGTACCAGGCACCGCCGCCGAGCGCGGCGAGCGCGATCAGCGGCAGGAGGAAGCGCTTGATGCCGCGCTTCTTCGGCGCCGGCGGCGCGCTGACGACCGGCGGCGGCGCGGCCGGGGCCGGCCTTTCAGCCGCCGGTTCCGGCCGGGCCTTCGGCAGGTCGGGGGCGAGAGGCGGCGTCTTGGCTTCGGCCTCGGGGCGCGTCGTCCCGCCCGCGGTTCCACCGAGTTCGCTGGAAGGCTTGTCGTACATGGCAACCATGACCAAATTCGAACCGAACCGTTCAGTTCGGCCTTGAATTAACGGCGATCCTTGTGCATTGCAAGATCGCAGTCGCCCCAATGGATGATTATTTCTGCCATAGGATTGCGAAAGCCTTATGGCGGCGAGCTGGGCGGAAGGGACAGGATGAGCCAGACATTGGAACGCGGCGAGAGGACGGGCGCGGGCGAGAACCCGGTCAAGCGCCAGCAGATCCTCGCCGGAGCGCAGAAGGTCTTCGTGACCATGGGCTTCGACGCCGCCTCCATGGACGATGTGACGCGCGCCGCCGGCGTGTCGAAATCGACGCTCTACGTCTATTTCCGCTCGAAGGAGGAACTGTTCACCGCCCTCATCGCCGAGGAGCGCGAGCGCTATTTCGCCGAGGTCAGCGCCATCTTCACCGATCCCGGCCATCCGGCCGAGACGCTGAAGATCTACGGCACGCGGCTGGCGACGAAGCTCTCCTCCAAGGAGGTGATCCGGGCGCAGCGCACGGTGATGAGCGTCGTGGAGCGGATGCCGGAACTCGGCGCCTCCTTCTACGAGAGCGGACCGAAGCGCACGATCGGCCTCCTGTCCGCCTATCTCGATTCCGCCGTCGCCGCCGGCACGCTGCGGATCGAGGATACCGAACTGGCGGCCAAACAGTTCATCGAGCTGGCGAGCGCCGGCATGCTGCGCTGCCGCCTCTTCGGCTACAAGACGGAAAGCCCGGCGGAGGAGGAAATCGAGCGCACGGTGAACGGGGCGGTGCGGCTGTTCATGGCCGGTTACGGTGTGCCGGCGTGAGCGTCTGGCGGCCGCCTTCGGCGGTCCGCGTCAAGGTCGTCGGCCTTCTCCTCGACGGGCCGCATCTCTTCGCCGCCGAGGTGACGGACGATGCCGGCAGGGTCAAGGGCGCCCGCCCGCTCGGCGGCTCGGTCGAGTTCGGCGAAACGCGCGAGGCGGCGCTCATTCGCGAATTCCGCGAGGAGCTCGGCGCGGAGATCGCGCTGCTCGGCCCCTGGCGGGTCTTCGAGAACATCTTCACGCATGAGGGCCAGCCGGGCCACGAGATCGTCTTCGCCGCGCCGATCCGGCTCCTCGACCGCGTTCTGCCGAAGGATGCGGCGATCGTCTTCCACGAGGCGGACGGCACCGAAGGCCGGGCGCGCTGGTTCGCGATCGACGAATTCCGTGGGGGCGCGCCGGCGCTCTATCCGCAGGGCCTGTTGGGCGCCCTCGCCCGATCCGAGGAATGATACGATCGCGCCTTCGCGGAAATCCGCTCACCTCACCGCTTCGTCATCCCGGCCCCCGCGCCGGGATCCATTCCAAGCCAACCGCGACCGATCTAAAGCGATGCGGAAGGACGCCCATCTCCACCCTTATCCAAGCGGCCTCGCCGAGGCATGGATCCCGGGTCGGGCCCGGGATGACGAAGCTGAGGCGGAGGCGCCAAGGATCAGTGCATAAGCGCGTCGGTATGACGGTCGGTCAGCCCGCCAGGAAGCTGCCGATCACCGCCTGGAGTTCGGCAAGGCCGGCATGCTTTTCCGACGAGGTGGCGAGGATGTCCGGGAAGGCGGCGGGGCGCTTGCGGATCGCCTCATGCGTCGCGGCGATCAGCTTCGGCACGGCCGGCGGCTTGATCTTGTCCGTCTTGGTGAGGACGATCTGGTAGGAGACCGCCGCCTTGTCGAGAAGATCGAGCACGTCGGCATCGTTCTTCTTCACGCCATGGCGGGAATCGATCAGCACGAAGACGCGCTTCAGCGTCGCGCGGCCGCGCAGATAGTCGAAGACGAGCCGCGTCCAGGCGTCGACCTGCTCCTTCGGCGCCTCGGCATAGCCGTAGCCCGGCATGTCGACCATGGCGATCGGCGGCAGGTCCGCCCCTTCGCCGGAATAGCCGCCGGGCACGAAATAGTTCAGCTCCTGCGTCCGCCCCGGCGTGTTCGAGGTGCGCGCCAGCCCCTTCTGGCCGACCAGCGCGTTGATCAGCGAGGACTTGCCGACATTCGAGCGGCCGGCGAAGGCGATCTCCGGTGGGCCTTCCGGCGGCAGCACGTCCATGCGCGGCACGCCGCGGATGAAGACCCAGGGGCGACTGAACAGGCGGCGCGTGCCGGGCTCCGGCTCGGAAGCCTCCGGCATGTTCCCCTCGACTGGCGCGATGCGATCCGTCATGCTGATCGGGAGGCCGTCAGGCCTCCTTCTTCTTCCGGCGGAAGACGTCGCGGATATTGTCGAAGAGTTCGATCTTCACGCCGTTCCGCTTCATGATCACCGACTGCTGGATGATCGACAGGGTGTTGTTCCAGGCCCAGTAGATCACGAGACCCGCCGGGAAGGAGGCCAGCATGAAGGTGAAGACCAGCGGCATCCAGGTGAAGATCATCTTCTGCGTCGGGTCCGGCGGCGTCGGGTTCAGCCGCATCTGGACGAACATCGTGACGCCCATCACCAGCGGCCAGACGCCGATCATCAGCCCGTGCGGCACGCTGTAGGGCAGAAGGCCGAAGAGGTTGAAGAGGCTCGTCGGGTCCGGCGCCGCGAGATCCTGGATCCAGCCGAAGAACGGCGCGTGCCGCATCTCGATCGTGACGTAGAGCACCTTGTAGAGCGCGAAGAAGACCGGGATCTGCACCAGCATCGGCCAGCACCCGGCGGCCGGGTTGATCTTCTCCTGGCGATAGAGCTCCATCATCGCCTGCTGCTGCTTCATCTTATCGTCGGCGAAGCGCTCGCGCAGCTCCATGATCTTCGGCTGCACCTCCTTCATCTTCGCCATCGACTTATAGGACTTGTTGGCGAGCGGGAAGAAGACGAGCTTCAGCGCCACGGTGACGAGCAGGATCGCCGCGCCGAAATTGCCGGTGAACTTGAACAGCCAGTCGATGGCCGTGAACATCGGCCGGGTGATGAAGAAGAACCAGCCCCAGTCGATGAGCTGGGTGAAGCGCGGGATGTTGAGGTCCTTCTCGTAATGGTCGAGAAGCTCGACCACCTTCGGGCCGGCGAAGCTGCGCTGCGTCAGCTCGGCGCTGGCGCCGGGCGCGACGGTGACCGGCGCGGCCAGGAAGTCGGTCTGGTAGAAGGGACGGCCCGAGGCCGAATACTGGAAGGTCGGCTGGTAGGAGCGCCCTTCCTGCGGCACCAAAGCCGTCGCCCAATACTTGTCGGCGATGCCGAGCCAGCCCTGCGAGGCGGCATCGGGCTTCACCGAGCCCTCGCTCTCGATGTTCTTGTAGGTCGCCTCCTTCAGACCCTGCTCGCCGAAGACGCCGAGCAGGCCCTCGAACACCACCCAGGCCGGGGTGACGGCGGGCTTTGAGAAGCGCGTGACGCGGCCATAGGGCTGGAGTGAGACCGCCGCCTCGCCGGCGTTCCGCACCTCGTCGCGCACCTGGAACATGTAGTCGCGATCGATGGAGACGGTGCGGCGGAAGGTCAGGCCGCGATCGTTGGTATAGGTGAGCGTCACCGGCGCGTCCGGCGTCAGCACCGGATTGCCCTCCGCCTGCCAGAGCGTCGCCGGGCCGGGCAGCGTGCCGACATTCTGGCCGGCGAAGCCGAATTCGCTGAAATAGCCGATGGGCAGGCCGGCGGCGTCCGTCGCGCTTTCCGGCGAGAGCAGCACGATCGTCGGCGAGGCATCGTCGACCGTCTCGTGATAGTTCTTCAGCCGGAGATCGTCGAGCCGCGCGCCGCGCAGATTGATCGAGCCGGACACGGTGGGCGTGTCGATGGCGACGCGGGGATCGCGGGCGAGCGCCGCCTCGCGGGCCTGGCCGCCGGTGGCGCCGTTGGACGGTACGGCGCTTTCGCGGCCGGCGGGCAAGGGGGCGCTGGCCTGCGGCGTGCCGGCCGGGGTCTGCGGCGTCTGGAGCGAGCCCTGGGCGCCGCTCGCCGGGGCGCTTGTGGTCGCCGCGGCCTCCTGCGCCGCGCGCTGGGCATCCGTGCGCGGCTTGACGACGAGGAACTGCCATCCCAACAGGACGGCGATCGAAAGCGCCATCGCGATCAGGAAGTTGCGGTTGTTTTCCATCGATCAGTTCCCCGCGGAGCCGGCGGGCTCCGCATGTTCCGTCTGCGGGCCGGCGCGGCGCTCCGGGGGCCGCGCGCCCTCGCGCGAGGCGCCACCCTTGGCGAGGCGCCTCGACAATTCGTCCGTCAGCCGTTCGAAGGGCAGATCCGCCACTTCCCGACGGGCCACGATCACATAGTCGTATCCCGCCGCCATTTCACGGGCGCAGACGGTGCGGACCGCCTCGCGCAGCCGGCGCCGGATGCGATTGCGCAGCACGGCATTGCCGACCTTCTTCGTGACCGTCAGACCGAGGCGCGGCTCGCCGCCGTCGCGGCGGTCGCGGGTCTCGATAAAGAAAAAGGGGCCGTTCAAGCGACGGCCCCCACGGGCGGCCAGGAAGTCCGGGCGCGTGCGGATGCGCCCGACCTGCGGCAGCGCTTCGCCTGTCAGGCCGAGAGCCGCTTGCGGCCGCGCGCGCGGCGGGCGGCGATGACCTTGCGGCCGCCGACCGTTTCCATGCGGGCGCGGAAGCCGTGACGGCGCTTGCGGACGAGCTTGCTCGGCTGATAGGTGCGTTTCATCGTGTTGTTCCCCGCGAGGAAATCGCGAGCCTCGTTGTCTGGAATGCGGCAGCGGGACGGACGCGGCAAAGCGCGCGATGGACCCGCCATTCCGCTCGTGGGGCGGCTTATAGGAAGATCGCCCGCGCAAAGTCAATGCGGCCGGGGCCGGCAAAAGCCGCTTCCTCGCCCGCCGCGCCGGAAATTTAACCGCTCCGGCGCGCCTTGCCGGCCCTCGCCGTGATTGGAAAGCGGCGCGCGCCGACCTATCATCCTTCGCATTGCGGGATCGCTTCCTGCGCGCGTCGGCCCTTTACTCCTCGCGCGGCTGCGGCGAGGCGGGCGTTCGAGGGACATGACGGTTTCGGAGCAGCGATCGGAGGCGGCCGGCGACGGGCCGCGGCGGACGGAGCGGGCGCGAAGCCCCGGGCCCGCCATCCGCAAGCCGCTTTCGGTCAGCCTGCTCTGGGTGACGCTTCTGTCGGTGATGGTCGCCGAGATCTTCATCTTCGTGCCCTCCGTCGCCCATTTCCGCCTGGAATGGCTTCGCCAGAAGCTGGAGACCGCCGCCGCCGCCGGGCTCACCGCCGAGCAGCCGAAGGAGCCGGAGGAGGCCGTGCTCGGCCCCCGGCAGCAGGCGGCCCTGCTCGACGCGCTCCAGGCCGATCTCGTCGCCATCGCCAGCGGCGGCACGACGCGGCTCCTCGCCCGCAAGGAAACGATCCCGACGCTCGACCGCCAAGTGGACATCGCCAAGACGCGCTGGCCGACGCTGATCGGCGGGGCGATCGACACGCTTCTCTTCGGCGGCAACCGCACGCTGCGCGTCCTCGGTCCCGTCGGCGACGACGAGGAGACCGGCCGGATCGTCGCCGAGGTGGTGTTTCCCGAGCGCAAGCTCCGCGCGGCGATGCTCGTCTACGCCCGCAACGTCTTTCTTCTCTCGCTGCTGATCGCCCTCTTCGCCGGTTGCCTCGTCTATGCCGCGATCAGCTCGCTCCTCATCCGGCCGATCCGGGCGATGACGCGCTCGATGCTGCGCTTCGGCGAGGCGCCGACGGATGCCTCGCGCATCATCGCGCCGAGCGGGCGGGCGGACGAGATCGGCGCGGCGGAGGCGGAACTCGCCTCCATGCAGGCGACGCTGGCGACGACGCTGCGCGAGCAGCGCCACCTCGCCGATCTCGGTCTCGCCGTCTCGAAGATCAATCACGACCTGCGCAACATCCTCGCCTCGGCCCAGATGGTGTCCGACCGGCTCGCCGACGTGCAGGAGCCCCGCGTGCAGCGCGCCCTACCCCTCCTCCTGCGCAGCCTCGACCGGGCCCTCTCCTATACCCAGTCGGTGATGTCCTACGGCAAGGCGGTGGAAAGCGAGCCGGTGCGCCGGCGCATCCGCCTGCACCGGCTCGTCGCCGACGTCTTCGAGGTGGCGCCCGTCGCGCCCGACAGCGAGATCGAGCTCGTCAACGCGGTGCCGGAGGATTTCGAGATCGATGTCGATGCCGATCAGTTCTTCCGCGCCCTGAACAATCTCTGCCGCAACGCCGTCCAGGCGCTGGAGGCCGAATCGGGTGTCATCTTCGTGCGGCGCATCACCATCGGCGCCGAGCGCGCGGCAGACGGGACGCCGGTCATCCGGGTGGAGGATACCGGGCCCGGCCTGCCGCCGCGTGCCCGGGCGCATCTCTTCCGCGCCTTTCGCGGCTCGGGCCGCGCCGGCGGCACGGGTCTCGGCCTCGCCATCGCCGCCGAGATCGTCGAGGCGCATGGCGGGCGGATCGAGCTCGTCGACGCGCCGAGCGCCGGCGCCCGCTTCGAGATCCGCCTGCCCCGCCCGGAAGCGCGCCTCGGCCCGCCGGACGCGGCCTGACGCCTCTTCGATGCCGCGCCGCTTACCGCCGCCCGGGTCATGCGCGGGCAGGGCGACACGACGGTTTTGCGACGGCCCGATGCGGATTTCGTCACGAGACGGCTTGCCAAGCGGAAAAGGACGGTCTATCACGCCGCCCATCGGAGCCGCAGCGCTCCGGCGGCACGCGCCCGTAGCTCAGCTGGATAGAGCACCAGACTACGAATCTGGGGGTCAGAGGTTCGAATCCTTTCGGGCGCGCCATTTCCATCCTTCCTCCGAACATCGTCGGGACTTTCGAGCCACAAGGCTTTTGTCGTCGGGCAGTCCTGTGTGACGCCTGAAGGTCTCGGGAATTCCGGAGCGTTTCGGGACGGAACAGACCTCCGGCCCGTGCGCCTTGCGAACCGGCGCGGCGCCGCGATCCTGGAGGGCCGGGGCGTTTTCCTTTGGCGCGAACCTATGGTAACGGCTCTGCGGGCTCCCCACATTGCGGCGATCCGGGGGCGGAGCGTGGACGTCTCCCCCGCCTCCGAAGCCCTGGCGATCAGCACGAGCGGACGGATCAGTCTTGGTAAAGGCCGACTATTACGAGATTCTCGGCGTCAGCCGGACGGCTGACGAAAAGGTCCTGAAGACCGCCTATCGCAAGCTTGCGATGGAATTTCATCCCGACCGGAATCCCGGCAATGCGGCGGCGGAAGCCCGGTTCAAGGAGATCGGCGAGGCTTACGAGGTCCTGAAGGACCCGCAGAAGCGCGCCGCCTACGACCGGTTCGGCCATCAGGCCTTCCAGAACGGCGGGGGCGGCGCCGGCGGTTTCCGGGGCGACTTCGCCTCCTCCATGGCCGATGTCTTCGACGATATCTTCGGCGAGATGATGGGCCAGCGGCGCGGCGGCCAGCGCTCGTCCGGCGGCCGCGAGCGCGGATCGGACCTGCGCTACAACATGGAAGTGACGCTGGAAGAGGCCTTCGCCGGCAAGACGGCCGAGATCAGCGTGCCGACCACCATCCAGTGCGACGTCTGCTCGGGCACCGGCGCGCGGCCGGGCTCGGGCGCGAAGACCTGCCCGACCTGCGCCGGCGCCGGCCGCGTGCGCGCGGCCCAGGGCTTCTTCGCCATCGAGCGAACCTGCCCCACCTGCCAGGGGCGCGGCGAGATCGTCGCCGATCCCTGCACCAAGTGCCATGGCGAGGGCCGCCTGCCGGAAGAGCGCAAGCTCGCCGTCAACATCCCGGCCGGCATCGAGGACGGCACGCGCATCCGGCTGGCCGGCGAGGGCGAGGCGGGCCTGCGCGGCGGCCCGGCGGGGGATCTCTACATCTTCCTGTCCATCCGCCCGCACGAGTTCTTCCAGCGCGACGGCGCCGATCTCTACTGCAAGATCCCGATCTCAATGACCTCCGCCGCGCTCGGCGGCGATTTCGAGGTGACGACGCTCGACGGCGCGACGACGCGGGTGAAGGTGCCGGACGGCACCCAGACCGGCAAGCAGTTCCGCGTGCGCGGCAAGGGCATGCCGGTGCTGCGCTCGGCCCAGACCGGCGATCTCTTCATCCAGGTCTCGGTCGAGACGCCGCAGAACCTGTCGCGTCGCCAGCGCGAACTGCTGGAGGAGTTCGAGAAGATCTCCTCCTCCGACAATTCCCCGCAATCGACGGGCTTCTTCTCGCGCATGCGGGAGTTCTTCGAGGGCCTCGGCGAGAATTGATCTCGACGATTTGCTCTCTGAGCATCGTGCGGCATAGGGGTAGGCTGTGATATAGGCCGATTCGGTCGAAGCAGAGGAACTGAGATGTCCGCACGCAAGGCAGCGGTCTCCGGCACGCCCAGCAGCAGGGACGATGTCCTGCGCTACCTGAAGATGTGGCTGCGCCATCCGATCAAGCTCGGCGCCGTCGCCCCCTCCTCGGCGAAATATTGCGCCACCATGGCGGCCTGCGCCACCACCGATCTCGACGGGCCGATCCTGGAGCTTGGCCCCGGCCTCGGCGTCGTCACCCAGGCTCTGGTCGACAAGGGCGTGGCGCCGGAGCGCATCACCTCGGTCGAATACGATCCGGGCTTCGCCGCGACTCTCCAGCAGCGCTTTCCGCGTATCAACGTCATCCGGGGCGACGGCTTCGATCTCGACGCCACGCTCGGCGAGCGCCGGGGCGAGAAATTCGCCGCGATCCTCTTCGCCATCCCGATCCTGCACATGCCGCAGGAGAAGCGGCAGGCGCTGTTCTCCGACTATTTCACCCGCCTGATGCCGGGCGCGAACCTGACGCAGCTCTCCTATCTCCAGACGGCCCCGGTGAAGCCGGTGGACGGGAGCTTCCGCGTCTCCTCCTCGCCGATCATCTGGGACAACATCCCGCCGGCCCGCGTCTGGATCTATTCGCAGGCCGAGGCGGGGCGCATGGCGGCTTGACCGCACGCATCCTCGTCCTGCCGGGCACGCTGGAGCCCGGCTCGCCGAACCGGCTGCTCGCCTTCGAGATCGCCAAGCGTCTGGCGCTGACCACGGCGGAGGTGACGGTCCTCGATCTCGAGGACTATCCCCTGCCCGTTCTCGACATCGAGACCAGCGACCACGAGCTGCCACCGGCGGCGTTGCGGCTCGCCGAGCGTCTGCTCCTTCAGGACGCGCTCGTGCTCGTCGCGCCGGAGGCCAACGGCTCGCTGGCGCCCCTGCCGAAGAACGCCCTGGACTGGGCGGCCCATGCGGCCCGCGCCGTGGCCCCCAGCCCGCGCTCCGCCGTGTTTCGCGGGCTTCTCGTCGCCCTCGCCTCCGGCCTGCCCGGCCCGGATCGCAGCTTCGCCGCGCTGGATGCCTGGAGCCCGGTCTTCGCGGCGCTGGGCGCGGACGTGCTCGACGAGAAGGCGGTGCCGGTGATGCTGTCGCAGGCGGGCGAGCCGGTCGATCCGGGCGCGGATCTCGACGCCTTCATCGCCGTCCTGATCGATGAGGTGGCCCTGCGCGGCCGCCACCAGCTCTGACGCCGGGACGGCGGGAGGAGGATTAACATCCCGTCAATTCGCCGCATTTAGCCTGCAAGCGGGGCGTCGAGAACCGTCGCCCGCAAAGGGGCTGCGTGCCAGCCGGCTGCGGCCGGACCAAGGGCGGGGAACGGTCGCGCCGCGTGGGGGCGAAGGCGAGGCCCGAAGATTTCTGCGACGATGCCGCCGGCAGTGCCGGGGCTCCGCGAAGGACGCAAGAAGGGGACCGATGGCCGGACGCCGCAATTCGAACGACCGTGTCGAACCGAGCTTCGGCCCTCCGTCCCGCGACGACGAGATCAGCATCTCCTCCGACGATCGCCCGAGCCGGATCGCGGCCGCCGCGCCGCGCGCCGCGCGGGGCGGGCGCAAGGGACGCGAGGAGCCGCGCTTCGCCGAAAGCGACGCTGCGCAGCCGGCCGCCGAGGAGGGCCGGCGCCGCTTCTTCGGCGGCCGTGGTGGCGGCGGCAATGGCGGCAACGGCGGCGGTGGCACTGGTCGCGGGGGACGCGGTGACGCGGAGCCGCGCCGGCGGCGTCGCGGCTTCCTTTCGCATCTCTTCCGGCTGGCGCTCGGCCTCGGCTTCTGGGGCACGATCGCGGCGCTCGGCCTCGTCGCCTATGTCGCGGCCAGCCTGCCCTCCGAAGCCTGGAGCATTCCCGACCGGCCGCCCAACGTGAAGGTGGTCTCGGTCGACGGCAAGCCCTTCGCCAATCGCGGCCTCACCGGCGGCGAGGCGCTGTCGCTCGCCGAGATGAGTCCCTTCATCCCCAAGGCGGTGGTGGCGATCGAGGACCGGCGCTTCTACGACCATTGGGGCGTCGATCCGGTCGGCATCCTGCGCGCGGCGACGGAGAATCTCGCCGCCGGCGCCACCGTCCAGGGCGGCTCGACGCTGACCCAGCAGCTTGCCAAGAACATCTTCCTGACGCCCGAGCAGAGCCTCAAGCGCAAGGCGCAGGAGGCGATCCTCGCCCTCTGGCTGGAGCAGAAGTTCAGCAAGGACCAGATCCTGGAAATGTATCTGAACCGCGTTTATTTCGGCTCCGGCGCGACCGGCGTCGAGGCGGCGGCGCAGCGCTATTTCCGCAAGAGCGCCAAGGACGTGTCCTTGAGCGAGGCGGCGCTCCTTGCCGGCCTTCTCAAGGCGCCCTCCCGCCTGTCGCCGGCCAACGACCCGAAGGCGGCGAAGGCCCGCGCCGTGGTCGTGCTCCAGGCGATGCGCGAGGAGAACGTCATCAGCCAGGCCGATTTCGAGGCGGCGCGCGACGAGAAGCCGATCAAGGCCAAGAGCTACTGGAACGGCGCGGAGAACTACGCGGCCGATCTCGTGATGCGCGACCTCGGCACGCTCGTCGGCAAGGTCGGCGGCGATGTCGTGGTCGAGACGACGCTCGATCTCGGCCTCGAACGCGCCGCCGAGAAGGCGATCCGCGACACGATCCAGGGCGCCAAGCAGAATGTCAGCCAGGGCGCCCTCGTCGCGATCGACGGCACCGGGGCGATCCGGGCGCTGGTCGGCGGCCGCGACTATGCCGATTCCCAGTTCAACCGCGCCGTCGACGCCAAGCGCCAGCCGGGCTCGGCCTTCAAGCCCTTCGTCTACGAGACGGCGCTGGAAGCCGGCTGGCGGCCGGAAACCATCGTCGACGACGCGCCGACCAGGATCGGCAACTGGTCGCCCCAGAACTACGACCAGCGCTATCGCGGGCCGGTGATGCTGGCGGATGCCCTCGCCCACTCCCTCAACACGGTGGCCGCCAAGCTCACCGAGGCGGTCGGCCCGAAGGCGGTGATCGACACGGCGACGCGCATGGGCGTGAAGACGCCGCTCGTCGACAATGCCTCCATCGCCCTCGGCACGTCGGAAGTGACCCTGGCGGAGCTGACCAGCGCCTTCGCCCCCTTCGCCAATGGCGGCTACCAGGCGAGCCCGCATCTCATCAACCGCGTCACCGATGCTTCCGGCAAGGTGCTCTACGAACGCCCGGCCGGCGTGCCGCCGGTGATCGTGAAGCCGGAGATCGTCGGCATGATGAACGCCATGCTGGAAGGCACGGTGACGCGCGGCACCGGCCGCAAGGCGGCGTTGAAGGACTGGCAGGCGGCCGGCAAGACCGGCACGACGCAGGATTTCAAGGATGCCTGGTTCGTCGGCTATACCGCCAATCTCACCACCGGCGTCTGGTTCGGGAACGACAATGGCGCGCCGATGCGCAAGGTGACCGGTGGCACGCTGCCGGCCGCCGCCTGGCACCAGTTCATGACGGCGGCGCATGAAGGCCTGCCGCCGATGCCCCTGCCGGGCGACTACGTGATCGGCGGCGATCACGGCGAACCGCTCACCGCCTCCAACGGCATGGACGGCCGCGACCTGCCGGCGGATGACGAGATCGCCGGCGGCGCCCCCGGCACGGCGGAGGGCGCGATCGCGCCGCCGGCGGATCTGGCGGCGGAAGGCCATGGCCAGCCGGAATCGCGCGCCGCGCCCGGCGAGATCGCGCGCCGCGAGGACCTCGCCCCGCCGCCCCGCGTCATTCGCCGCGACGACGGGCGCCGCCCGGCGGTGGAGGACGATGGCGGCTATGGCTATGGCGACGGCGATCCGGCCTATGGCGTCGCGCCGCTGCCGCCGGACGATGTCTATGGCAGCCCTCGCGACCTGCCGCCGGACGACGGCTATTACGCGCCGCCGGCCGAGATCGCCCCGGCGCGCGGGCCTTCGCGGCTGGTGCGGCGCGACCAGCTGCCGCCCGACGCGGTGCTGGAAGGTCCGGTGGAACGGGTGCGCCCGCTCGACCGCTCGCTATTCCGCGACTTCTTCGGCGGCTAACAGCGGCCGCGCCGCCACGAGCCGCGCCGCCTCGGGGCGCTGCGCCCCATGGAGGGCGCCGACGATTTCGGCGAGCGTGTCGAAGACGAAGGCCGGGCGGTGGGCGAGAAGCGCCGCGCGGGTGGAATAGCCCCAGGTGACGGCGCCGAAGCGCAGGCCCGCCTTGGCGGCGGCTTCCGCGTCGCGGGTCTCGTCGCCGATATAGATCGCGCCGGCCGTCGGCTGCCGGCTCTGCGAGGCGACCTGCCGGAGCTTCGCCGCCTTGCCGAAGATCGAGGCGCTGCAATTGAAATGGGAGACGAGCGAGGCGATCTCCGCCCCGAGCGTCCGGCGCACGCTTCCCTCGGAATCGGAGGAGACGATCGCGACCGTCGTGCCGCGCCCCTTCAGCCCTTCCAGCATCTCCCGCACCCCGGCGAAAAGCGGCACCGGCGGCACCGCCTCCAGCTTGCGGCGGCGCAGGTCCCGAGCGATGGCCGGCACCTTCCAGAGCGGAATGCCGAGCTCCTTCAGGATGGCCTGCGTTTCCATGGTCCGCAGCCGAACCGCCAGATCGTCGTCGACGCGGCGGAAGCGATGGCGCGCCGCGACATCGTCCAGCACCCTGATGAACCAGGGCAGCGAGTCGGAAAGGGTGCCGTCGAAATCGAAGATCGCCAGTCGGCAGGGGATATGCGGATCCATGCCCCCCGTCATGCGGGTCCGGCCGGCCGCCGTCAATCGGCGGGTGCCGGCGGCATGCGAATCGCGGCGCCGCTCAGCGCGGCGCCCGTTTGGCGAGGATGCGCTGCAGGGTGCGGCGATGCATCGACAGGCGTCGCGCGGTTTCCGAGACGTTGCGCTCGCACAGCTCGTAGACGCGCTGGATATGTTCCCAGCGCACGCGATCGGCCGACATCGGATTTTCCGGCGGCTCGGCGCGGTTGCCCGTCTCGTGCATCAGGGCGCTGATCACCTCGTCCACGTCGGCGGGCTTGGCGAGATAGTCGATCGCCCCGAGCTTCACCGCCGTCACCGCCGTCGCGATATTGCCGTAGCCGGTGAGAACGATGGTGCGCGAATCGGCGCGCGCCTGGCGCAGGGCCTCGATCACGTCGAGGCCGTTGCCGTCGGACAGGCGCATGTCGACCACGGCATAGGCGGGCGCCTTGGCGCGGATCGCCGCGACGCCCTCGGCCACGCTGTCGGCGGTCGTCACGTCGAAGCCGCGTTGTTCCAGCGCCCGGCCGAAGCGCTGCAGAAAGGGCTTGTCGTCGTCGACGAGGAGAAGGGAGCGGTCTCCCTGGGGCAGTTGCGCGCGCGCGGGCGTCGCGGCTTCGTTTTCCATCAGCATGAACCAGATCCCTTCGCTGTCTCGGGCATGGACCACCGCAGCCCTGCGCATCGGAGCCTCGGATCGGAGGATGCGTCGCTTCGCGGCATTGCAAATCTCAGTTCGTCACCCACAGAGATGACGTCGAACGGGTTATGTTTCAATCTGTTGCCACCATTTGCCGGCTGTCCTGCTGGGCGAAGATGTCTTGCGTCCAGGCGATGGTGACGACGGCCCCCGTCTCGGGATCGGAGCGGTTGGCGAAGGAAAGTCCGGCGCCCGAGCGCTCCAGAAGCGTCTTGGCGATGAAGAGGCCGAGGCCGAGGCCGCCCCCGCCATTGCGGTCGCGCCGGCTGCGATAGCTCATGTAGGGATCACCGATGCGGTCGAGCGCGTCATGCGCGAAGCCCGGTCCGTCGTCGGCGACCGCGACCTTGATGCCGGACGCGTTCCATTGGACATCGATCTGGACGCGGCTCGCGGCGAAGTCGACGCCGTTCTCGACGATATTGCCGAGTCCGTAGAGAATGCCGGCATTGCGCCGGACGACCGGCTCCGACGCGAAACCCGGATGGGCGTTCACGACGAGCTCGATGCCGAAATTGCGATGCGGCTGGACGACCTCTTCCAGAAGCGACAGGATCGGCAGCCGCGCCATATGCTCCTCCGAGGAGGAGGACAGGCTGGTCAGCCGCCCGAGAATGTCGCGGCAGCGCTCGGTCTGCTGGACGAGAAGGTCGATGTCGTCGCGCTGCGGATCGGTCTGCGCGGTGCTGCGCGCCATTTCCTTGGCGACCACCGAGATCGTCGCGAGCGGCGAGCCGAGCTCGTGGGCGGCGGCGGCGGCGAGACCGTCCAGCGCCGTGATGTGCTGCTCGCGTTGGAGAACGAGCTCGGTCGCGGCCAGCGCGTCGGCCAGCGTCCGTCCCTCGGCGGCGACACGATGGATATAGATCGCGGCGAAGACCAGCGTCGTGACGAGGGCGAACCAGAAGCCGCCGATATAGGAAGGCGGCAGCACGAAGCCGACCGCTTCCGGCCAGGGCAGCGGCATGTGCCAGAAGGCGAGGATCGTCACCGCGATCACCGCGAGGATGCCGAGGCCGATCGTGGTGAGCAGCGGCTGGCTGGCCGAGGCGATGATCACCGGCACGATGAGGAAGACGCAGAAGGGATTGTCGAGCCCGCCGGTGAGGAGGAGGAGGAGCGCCGGCTGCACGATGTCGAAGGCGAGGATCGCCGCCGCCGCCCGCGCCGACAGTCGCCGGCTCTTCGGATGCGAGAATTCGAGGACGATGTTGAGCGCCGCCGACAGCGCGATCAGCCCGAGACACCAGAAGACCGGATAGGGCCACCAGAGGCCCCAGGCGACGAAGACGCAGGCCGCCGTCTGGCCGCCGACGGAGATCCAGCGCAGCCGCGTGAGCGTCGCCAGCCGCATCCTCTGGCTCTCGCTGACATCCGTGGTGAAGGCGGAAGGACGGACGGCGAACCGGCCGTTGGCGATCTGATCCATTCGGGGCTCTGAACCTTTGCCGCTGAAAGGGACAAGTGCGACAATCGGTTCCACCCTCGCGGGCGTAAAGGCCGGAGAATCAGCCGCGCGGCTTCGCCCTCGCCGTCGGCGCCGCCGAGGCCGGGTCTTCCGGCCAGAAATGCTTCGGATAGCGGCCGCGCAGGTCGGCGCGCACGTCGCGCCAGGAGCCCGCCCAGAAGCCCGGCAGATCGCGTGTGATCTGGATCGGCCGATGCGCCGGCGACAGGAGTTCCAGGATCAGGGGCAGGCGGCCGTCGGCGATCGCGGGATGGCGCGTCAGGCCGAAGAGCTCCTGCACGCGCACCGCGAGGACCGGCCCTTCCGCCTCGTAGCGGATGGGCAGGCGCGAGCCGGTCGGGGCCTCGAAATGCGAGGGCGCGAAGGCGTCGAGCCGGCGCCGGAGATCGGGCGGCACGAGCGCCAGCAGCCCTTCCTGCACGGCGCCCGCGCCGATCGCCGCGAGCCGCGTCGCGCCCGGCGCGAAGGGCAGGAGCCAGTCCTCCAGCGTGGCGAGCAGGGCCGCCTCCCCGACATCCGGCCAGGGCGCGCCGAGGCTCGCATGGAGAAAGGCGAGCCGGAGGCGCAGCCGTTCCCCGTCCGAACCGAAGGGCAGGCCGGCGAGACCGCGCGCGCGGATGCCCTCGGCGAGCGCCCTCGCCCCCTCCTCCGCCGGCACGGGCACCGGCCGCTCGGCCAGCACCGCGCGGCCGACGCGGCGAATGCGGCGGGCGCGCACCTCGCCGCTCGCCGGCTCGAACTGCGTGACGAGCTCCTCCGTCACCCGGTCGGCCAGCCGCGTCTCGATCGTCTCGCGCGCGATGGCGGCGGCCGAGACGATGCGGGCCGAGCGGGCCGCCCCTTGCAGTTCGGCGACCGCCAGGAAGGGCTCGCCGGCGAGCGCCGAGATCGCGTCCACCGCGCCGCCGCGCCCGTTGGCCAGCACGAAGGCGCCGCGCGCGCCCCGCGCCGCCGCGACGCGATCGGGAAAGCCAAGCGCGAGAAGGCCGCCGACCTCGCCCGCTTCCTCGCCGGCGCCGGGCCCGGCGATGCGCCGGGCGAGCGCCTCCGCCCCCTTCGCCCGCGCGCCGCGCTCGGCGCGGAACCGGCGCAGGCGCTCGGCGAGATCGACATCCGTGCCGCCGAGCCCGCGTTCGGTGAGGAGCACGGCAAGACGCGCCGCCGTCAGCCGCTCCTCGCGCGGCGCGTCCACCACCATGCGGGCGAGACGGGGCGGCAGCGGCAAGGCGCGCATCGCCTCGCCCGGCGCGGTCAGCCGGCCCTCGCCATCCAGCGCGCCGAGTTCGGCGAGGAGCGTCCGCGCTTCGGCGAGCGCGGCACCGGGCGGCGGATCGAGAAAGGCGAGGCGGCGCGGATCGGCGACGCCCCAGGCGGCGCAGTCGAGCACCAGACTGGAAAGGTCGGCCGCCTCGATCTCCGGTCGGTCGAAGGGTTCGAGCCCGGCCGTCTGCTCCTCCCGCCAGAGGCGGATGGCGAGACCCGGCGCCGTGCGGCCGGCGCGGCCGGCGCGCTGATCGGCCCCGGCGCGCGACACGCGCACGGTTTCCAGCCGCGACAGGCCCGTCGCCGGCTCGAACACGGCCTGCCGGCGCAGGCCCGCATCCACCACGACCGACACGCCGTCGATGGTGATCGAGGTCTCGGCGATCGAGGTGGCGAGCACCACCTTGCGCGTGCCCGACGGCGCCGGGCGGATGGCGAGATCCTGCTCGCGCCCGTCCATCGCCCCGTAGAGCGGCGCGATGGCGAGCGTCGGCGAGGCGAGCGGCGCCAAGCGCTCGGCGACGCGCTCGATCTCGCGCTGGCCGGGCAGGAAGACGAGGATGCTCCCCGCCTCCTCGGCGAGCGCGGCGCGCACCGCCTCCGCCGCCGCGTCCTCGATCGTCTGCGTCCCCGGCCGCTCGCGATAGCGCAGCGCCACCGGAAAGGCGCGGCCGAGGCTCGTCACCACCGGCGCCTCCCGCATCAGCGCCGCGACCTTCGCCCCGTCGAGCGTCGCGGACATGGCGAGCAGCCGCAGATCGTCGCGCAGCGCGCCCTTGACGTCGAGCGCGAGCGCCAGCGACAGATCGGCATCGAGCGAGCGCTCGTGAAACTCGTCGAGGAGCACGGCCTTGATGCCGGCGAGTTCGGGATCGGCGAGGATCATTCGGGTGAAGACGCCTTCCGTCACCACCTCGATCCGCGTCCGGGCGGAAACGCGCGTGTCGAGCCGCATGCGCCAGCCGACCGTCTCGCCGACCTCCTCGCCGAGAAGCTCGGCCATGCGCCGCGCCGCCGCGCGTGCGGCGAGCCGCCGCGGCTCGACGAGGACGATCCGGTCCCCCTTGCCGAGAAACGGCGCGGACAGGAGATGGAGCGGCACGGCCGTCGTCTTGCCGGCGCCGGGCGGCGCCACCAGCACGGCGGCGCCCTTCGCGCCGAGAGCCTCCGTCAGCGGCGCCAGGGCCTCCGCCACCGGCAGGCGGGCCAAGGCCTCGATCATCGGCACGGCCCCGTATCCGGCGCGGCTGCCGATCGATCGCGGGGGGCGCGAGTGCGGTGCAAAAAGTTGAGTATGATAGTTATGTTATGCATTCGGGCTTTCCGCGCCATGCCATTCCATGTCATCGCGGGATGTGGTGCAAGACGTGGCGCCGAGGCAAGGCGATGCCGGGCGGCGCATCGCGGTCGCGGCGCGACGGCGGCAAGGAGGGTGCGATGCAGGAAGAGGCGACGGACAAGCGCAAGGCGTTGGTGCTGACGGGCGCTTCGCGCGGGATCGGCCATGCGACGGTGAAGCGCTTCTCGCGCGAGGGCTGGCGGGTCATCACCTGCTCGCGCCAGGCCTTCACCACCGACTGCCCCTGGCCGGCCGGCCCGGAGGACCATATCCAAGTCGATCTCGCCGACCCGGAAGATGTCGGCTTCGCGATCTCGGAGATCCGCCGGCGGCTGGAGGCGAACGGCTCCTGCCTCCATGCGCTGGTCAACAACGCGGCGATCTCGCCGAAGAGCGATGGCGGCTCGCGGCTCGATTCGATCCGCACGCCGATGCATGTCTGGCGCGACGTGTTCCAGGTGAACTTCTTCGCGCCGATCATGCTGGCGCGCGGCTTCCAGAAGGAACTCGCCGCCGCCAAGGGCTCGATCGTCAACGTCACCTCGATCGTCGGCAGCCGCGTCCATCCCTTCGCCGGCACGGCCTATGCGACCTCGAAGGCGGCCCTCGCCTCGCTGACGCGCGAGATGGCGGCGGATTTCGGCCCGTCCGGCATCCGCGTCAACGCCATCGCGCCGGGCGAGATCGACACGGCGATCCTGTCGCCCGGCACGGAGAAGCTGGTCGAGGCGATCCCGCTGCGCCGTCTCGGCAAGCCGGCGGAAGTCGCCGACATCATCTATTTCCTCACTTCCGAACAGGCGTCCTACGTGACCGGCTCGGAGATCCACATCAATGGCGGTCAGCACGTCTGACCGCCAGGGCAAGGACGTTCAGAACAGGTCGAGCGAGAAGCGCTTCGAAAGGCCGAGGCCGACCGTGTACTGGTCCTCGCTGCCGGTCTTCACGATCGGCGAATCCTGCGCGTCGCCGATGAAGCGGTTCCACGAGGCCTCGGCATTGAGGAACCAGGTGGGGCGGAACTCGTAGCGCGCCGAGGCCGCGACGCCCGCCGTCTTGAAGCCGCCGTCCGGCTCGTAGGCGGCGAGCCGGCCGCCCGTCGCGATCGATTCGGCGGCCGAGACGCCGAAATAGGTCTCCATGTAGTCGCTGGAGGCGAAGGTCAGCGTCGGGCCGAGCTTGAACTGCAATTCCTGCGTCGGCCGGGCGACGAGATTGGCGCCGAGATCGCCGACGAAGCCGTCCGCGCCGCCGAAGGCATAGCGCGCCTCGCCATAGATCTCCGCGAAATCCCATTCGTAGCTGAGCTTCAGACCGGCCTCGTAGGTCGGATCGACGTCGCGCAGCCCGGAAAGATCGGCATAGTCGTTGGAATCGCGTTTGCCGGTATAGCCGAAGGACGGGCCGATCGAGAAGCCGCCGCGCTGCGGGTCGATGCTGCCGAAGGTGATGAGGCCCGGAATGCTGAGATAGTCCAGGCTGACGATCGGATAGGGCACGACCTCGTAATCCTTCGCGCCCTCGTATTCGGGCACGAGCTTGCCGCCGAGGCCAAGCTCGATGACGATGTCCGTTCCGGCCGGCTTTTCGGGCGCCGGCGCCTCGCCGAGATCGGCGGCGAGCGCCGGACCGGCGAGAAGGAGCCCGAGAAGAGACAGGCTGGGGACGGAACGGAACATGCGGCAACTCTCCCGGCACGCGATTTCGCTATCATGTGCGGGAAAGATAGGCAGCGGACAATGACGGAAGGGATCGCAAGCGCGGTTCGCGTCGTTTCATCGGCAGGACGTTGCGCCTATGCGACAGAAATGGGCGCGGGCGCCCCTCGATCGCGAATAGCGGGCGGGCGCGCAGGTGCTCCCCATGCGCTTGTTCTTGCTTCGCCCCGCAAAACCTTACGTATGGGTATGCGACCAGAGCGCGCAATTCTCACTCATTCGGGTGAAAATCGCGGCAGGCGAGAGCAGCCTCCCCCGCTCAGCCCATCGCCTGCCGAAGCGACACCACGAGTTCGGCCTGCCGCCGCGTGCCGGTGCGCTGGAAGAGGACGCGCAGATGGCTGCGCACCGTTTCCACCGACAGACCGAGCGCCTGCGCCGCCTCCGCCGGCGACCTGCCCTCGCGCAGCTGCATCGCCACCCGTCCCTGCGCCGCCGACAGGCCGAAGCGGCGGCGCAGCCGCGCTTCCACCGCCTCCGTCTCGGCCTCGAAGCCCTCGATGGTCAGGATCACCGAGGCGGCGCGGTCGGGCGCGAAGGGGTCGAAGCGATGCGCGACGGCGATCGTCCGGGCGGTCAGCGGCGGGCGTCCGTCCGCCCGATGGATCGGCACGGCGGCATGTTCGGCCCAGGCGGCGAAACGCGGATCGAGCGCGCAGGCGAGAAGCCGGTCGAGCGCCGCCTGATCCTGCGGCATCGCCGTGCGCAGCCGGCCGCCCCGCACCTTCAGGCCCACTTCCAGTTGCAGCAGGCGATCGGCGAGGGCGTTCGCCTGTCGCAGCCGCCCGTCGGCGCCGATCGTCATGACCGCCTCGGCATGCTGGGTCAGGATCGCCTGCACCTCGGCTTGGGCGGTGGCGAGCCGTTTGCCGACCGCGACCGCGCGGCCGATATGCCGCGTCAGGGTCTCGAAGGCGGCGCTGTCGGCTGCGTCGAAGGCCCCCGCCCCCGCCTCGCGCCAGAAACAGAAGCACAGCAGCCCCTCGCCGGCCGGGCGCAGGAATTGCCCGATGACATGCCGCAAGCCCTGCGGCTTCACCCAGTCGGCGTAATATTCGCCCGCCTCGAAGCGCGGCAGTTTGCCGATCGCGTCGAGATCCGTGTCGCGGCCGATGCGGCCGATCGGGAAATGCTCGGCATGGACCGAGAAGGGATTGATGCGATGATAATAGTCGCCGTAATCGGCGATCGCCTTGGTGCCGTAGCCGAGCAGGATCGCGCTTTCGAGACTGTCGGTGCGCCCCGTCAGATCGCGGATGTTCTGGACGTAGAGGCTGCCCGTCTGGGCGCGCAGACTGTCCTGGACGAGGCCGATGGCCCTGTCCCACGGTGCGGAATGCTGGCTCGCCTCGTAGATCGCGTCGATGATGTCGTCCCTTGCCGGGATCATGCGCGCCATTCCCTCTCCCCTGAAACCTCCGGCGGCCGGTCGGCGGCCGTTCCGCTATGGCCGATCCCCCTCGCCGCGCAGGCAGAGCACGAGCTCGGTCTGCCGCCGCGTGCCGGTGCGCTGGAAGAGGACGCGCAGATGGCTGCGCACCGTTTCCACCGACAGGCCGAGCGCCTGTGCCGCCTCCGCCGGCGACCTGCCCTCGCGCAGCTGCATCGCCACCCGTCCCTGCGCCGCCGACAGGCCGAAGCGGCGGCGCAGCCGCGCTTCCACCGCCTCCGTCTCGGCCTCGAAGCCCTCGATGGTCAGGATCACCGAGGCGGCGCGGTCGGGCGCGAAGGGGTCGAAGCGATGCGCGACGGCGATCGTCCGGGCGGTCAGCGGCGGGCGTCCGTCCGCCCGGTGGATCGGCACGGCGGCATGTTCGGCCCAGGCGGAAAAGCGCGGATCGAGCGCGCAGGCGAGAAGCCGGTCGAGCGCCGCCTGATCCTGCGGCATCGCCGTGCGCAGCCGGCCCGCCTCCCAGCGAAGCGCGATGCCGAGCGCGAACAGCGCCTCGGCCCGCGCATTGGCCTGCCGGACATGGCCGTCCCGGCCGAGCGTCACCACGGCGGCGGGCATCCGCCCGAGCAGCGTCTCCATCTCAGCCTCGGCGGAGCGCAGCCGTGCGCCGATATCGATGGCCCGGGCGATATGGCGGTTCAGGCGGGCGAAGGCGACGGCCTCGTCGGCCGCGAAGCCGCCCTCCGATCGCGAGCGCCAGAGCGCCATGATGAGCACGCCGTCGCCCCGCCGCTCCACGAACTCGCCCATCACATGGTCGAGATGCTGCGGCTTCGCCCAGTCCCGGTAGAACTCGGTTTCCTGAAAGACGAGGCGGGAGGGCAGCCGGAGCGTGTCGGTATCTCGCGTGACGACCCCGGCGCCCATCTGCTTCGTGACATGGAACATCGGATTGAGCGTGTAGTACCGGTCCCAATAGGCTTGGCCGTAGACCGGATCGTAACCCAGCGCGATGGCCGCCTCGGCGCCCTGCATGCGCCCGGCCTCCTGCCGTAGGTTCTGCACGAAGAGGCCGCCGGCCGGGGCGCGAAAATGGCGATGCGCCGCCGTTAGCGCCTCGACAAGCCGCTCTTGGGATTCGGCCGCGTCGTAGAATCCGTCGATCAGATCATCGATGGACGCCATGCGCCGATCCGCTCCCGATACAATCACCGCATGCACTGAGCAGATGAAAATGCTGCCCGGTCAAGAGATTACCAGGAATTCGCGAGCGAAACCCAGCGGAAGACAAGATTTAACAACCTATACGTGCTTTAAGTCTACTGAATTGCCTGGGACATGGACTTCGAAGCGCGACCGTTGCCCGTCTCGAATCAGGGCGCGACGGCTCGGCCCGCCGCCGAAACCTCGCCGACCCGCGTAAGGGGAGAGCAACGCCCCGTGGGGCGGGCTTTCCTCCCATGAAAAAACCCGCGGCGCCGAGGCGCCGCGGGTTCCGTTCTTTCGACGATCCGAGGATCGAAGGATCAGCCGTTGTCCTCGTCGCCACGGTTCCGCAGAGCCGCGCCGAGAATGTCGCCGAGCGAGGCGCCCGAGTCGGACGAGCCGTACTGGGCGACCGCCTCCTTCTCCTCGGCGATCTGCAGCGCCTTGATCGACACGCCGACGCGGCGGGCCTTCTTGTCGAACTGCACGACGCGCGCATCGACCTTCTGGCCGACCGAGAAGCGCTCCGGGCGCTGCTCGTCGCGATCGCGGGCGAGATCGCCGCGGCGGACGAAGGAGGTCAGGTCGGTGTCGAGGATCTTCACCTCGATGCCGCCGTCGTTGACCGCCGTCACTTCGCAGGTGACGACCGAGCCGCGACGCATGTCGCCGGACTCGGCGGCCGCCGCGAAGGAATCGGTGCCGACCTGCTTGATGCCGAGCGAGATGCGCTCCTTCTCGACATCGACGTCGAGAACCTGCGCCTTGACGACGTCACCCTTGTTGAAGTCGTCGATGACCTGCTCGCCCGGACGGTTCCAGTCGAGATCCGACAGGTGCACCATGCCGTCGACATCGCCGTCGAGACCGATGAACAGGCCGAACTCGGTCTTGTTCTTGACCTCGCCCTCGACGATCGTGCCGACCGGGTGGTTCTCGGCGAAGACCTCCCACGGGTTGCGGAGCGTCTGCTTGAGGCCGAGCGAGATGCGGCGCTTGACCGGATCGACCTCGAGCACGACGACCTCGACCTCCTGGGTGGTCGAGAGGATCTTGCCCGGATGGACGTTCTTCTTGGTCCAGCTCATCTCGGAGACGTGGATCAGGCCCTCGATGCCCGGCTCCAGCTCGACGAAGGCGCCGTAGTCCGTGATGTTGGTCACGCGACCGACGACCTTGGTCTCGACCGGATACTTGGCGCCGATGCCCTCCCAGGGATCCGCCTCGAGCTGCTTCATGCCGAGCGAGATGCGGTGGGTTTCCTGGTTGATGCGGATGATCTGGACGCGAACCGTCTGGCCGATCTGCAGGATCTCGGTCGGATGGTTGACGCGGCGCCAGGCCATGTCGGTGACGTGCAGCAGGCCGTCGATGCCGCCGAGGTCCACGAAGGCGCCGTAATCGGTGATGTTCTTGACGACGCCGTCGACGACCTGACCCTCTTCGAGGTTCTGGACGATCTCGGAGCGCTGCTCGGCGCGGCTCTCTTCCAGCACCGTACGGCGCGACACGACGATGTTGCCGCGACGCTTGTCCATCTTCAGGATCTGGAACGGCTGCGGCGTGTTCATCAGCGGGGTCACGTCGCGGATCGGACGGATGTCGACCTGGCTGCGGGGCAGGAAGGCCACCGCGCCGTCGAGGTCGACCGTGAAGCCGCCCTTGACCTGATTGAAGATGACGCCCTCGACCTTCTCGTTGGCGTTGAACTTGACCTCGAGATTGACCCAGCTCTCCTCGCGGCGCGCCTTGTCGCGCGACAGGACGGCTTCGCCGAGGGCGTTCTCGATGCGCTCGACATAGACCTCGACGGTGTCGCCGACCTTCAGCTCACCCTCGCGGCCCTTCGAGCCGAATTCCTTCAGCGCGACGCGGCCTTCGACCTTCAGGCCGGCGTCGATCACGGCCATGTCCTTCTCGATCGCGACCACCGTGCCACGGACCACCGCGCCCTCGGCGACGTCGTGATCGTGATAGGAGGCCTCGAGCATTGCCGCGAAATCGTCGCGCGACGGATTCAGATTTGACATTCGTTCTCCTTGGAAAGCCTTCTCGGCGGCTAGCGGCTCGAAGGAAGGCTCGGGCGCCGTTCTTGGGTTCGCGTTTCGGTTCGCCGGGCGATCGTTCCGCCCGATCCGGCGCGTAAGCGCCCGAGGGGCTTCCGAAGCGGGCCGCGCGGGGCGGCGGGCTCCGGTCGGCGCGTGGAACGGCCGTCGGCGGGGTTCATAGGCAAAAAGGGCGTGTCCTCAGCGAGAACCGCCCTTCATCCTCCGTTCCGTCCAGATAGGAACCGATCGATCAGCTCGCAAGCCGCACGGAACGCGGCGTCTATATCCATTTCGCTCGTGTCCAGCAAGTGGGCGTCGGGCGCCGGCTTCAGGGGTGCGACGCTGCGGCCGGCATCGCGCGCGTCGCGAGCCCGCACCTCGGCGAGAATGCGCTCGTAGTCCACCCCCCGCCCCTTGGCGGCCAGCTCGTCGGTGCGCCGGCGCGCCCGGACCTCCGGCGAGGCGGTGACGAAGATCTTCACCTCCGCCTCCGGCGCGATCACCGTGCCGATATCGCGCCCGTCGAGCACCGCGCCTTCCGGCCGGGCGGCGAAGGCGCGCTGGAAGGCGTCGAGCGCGGCGCGCACCGGCGGATGGGCGGCGACGCGCGAGGCGAGCTCGCCGGCCTCGTGGCCGCGCAGGGTTCCGTCGTCGAGGGCGCTCGGCGTCAGCGCGAGGGCGATGCGGCCGGCCGCCACCGGATCGTCGAGATCGATGCCGGCCGCCGCCGCGCCGCGCCCGACGGCGCGATAGAGAAGCCCGGTATCGAGATAGGGCAGGCCGTAATGCGCCGACAGGCGCCGGGCGAGCGTGCCCTTGCCCGCCGCCGCCGGCCCGTCGATCGCGATCGTCAGCTTCCCCGCCATGATGACGCCATCCCCTTCTTCGCCCCCGGCTTTCGGCGAGACGGCTGGCATGCCCCCGTCGGCGCCGTCCCGCAAGCCCGAACTCCCGCCCCCGGCAAAATAGCCGAGGACGGCGGCGGCGACACCGAAGAACCGGCCCATCACGAAGGGCACGGACAGAAAGAACAGGATCAGCGCGAGGCCGCCGAGCGTGTCGACGAGGGCGAGGCCCGTATCCAGGACGCGCCAGCCGGTGGAGCGTGCCGCGTCATGGACGAAGAGGCGATAGGCGAGCGCCGCGCCGACGAGACCCGGCAGGACCAGCTTCGGCAGGCCGAGCGCCAGTGCCGAGGCGCCGCCCGCCCGGCGCCGCGCCGCGATGCTCCGCGCCACGGCCCGGCCATAGACGAAGGCGAGCGGCGCGAAGAAGACGAGAACGAAGAGCCCGGCCGCGCCGCCGCTCATGCCCGGCCCGCCCGCCGGCCGAGGGAGGCCGTCAGGCCGCCCGCTCGGCCACCGCCTCGAAGCGGGCGCCGAGCGCTTCCATGAGCCGCGTGAATTCGGGGAAGCTCGTCGCGATCATCCGCGCGTCGTCCACCGCCACCGGCTTTTCCGCCGCAAGGCCGAGGACGAGGAAGCTCATCGCGATACGATGGTCGAGATGCGTCGCCACCATGCCCCCGCCGAGCCCCTTGCCGTCCGGCCGGCCCTCGACGCTCAGCCAGTCCTCGCCTTCCTCATGCGCGACGCCATTGACCTTGAGGCCGGCCGCGACGGCCGCCAGCCGGTCGCTTTCCTTGACGCGCAGTTCGTCCAGGCCCCGCATCAGCGTCCGCCCCTCGGCGAAGGCGGCGGCGATCGCGAGGACCGGATATTCGTCGATCATCGAAGGCGCGCGCTCGGCCGGCACGTCGACGCCCTTCAGCGCCGAGTGGCGCACGCGCAGGTCCGCCACGTCCTCCCCGCCGGACTGGCGCGGGTTCAGGCGCTCGATGGAAGCGCCCATCTCCTCCAGCGTCAGGAGGAGGCCGGTGCGGGTCGGGTTCATCAGAACGTTCTCGACGACGATGTCGGAGCCCGGCACGAGGAGGCCGGCGACGACGAGAAAGGCGGCGGAGGACGGATCGCCCGGCACGACGAAATCCGGCACGCCCTTCAGCGCCCCCTGCCCTTCGAGGCGGATGGTGCGCACGCCCGCCGCGTCGGTCGCGACCTCCACCACGGCGCCGAAGCCTTCCAGCATCTTCTCGGTATGGTCGCGCGTCATCACCGGCTCGATCACCGTGGTGACGCCCGGCGTGTTGAGGCCGGCGAGAAGCACGGCCGACTTCACCTGCGCGGAGGCCATCGGCACGCGATATTCGATCGGCGCGGCGGCGCGCGGCCCGCGAATCGACAGAGGCAGGCGGTCGCCGGTGCGGGCGGCGACCTGGACGCCCATCATCCGCAGGGGATCGAGGACGCGGCCCATCGGGCGGCGGGAAAGGCTGGCATCGCCGACGAAGGTGGCGCCGAAATCGTAAGGTCCGACGAGACCCATGGTGAGGCGCACGCCGGTGCCGGCATTGCCGAAGTCGAGCGGCGCGTCGGGTTCGAGAAGGCAGCCATTGCCGGTGCCCTCGACGATCCAGGCCTCGCCGTCGCGCTCGATCCGGGCGCCCATCTGGCGCATGGCGCGGCCGGTGGCGAGCACGTCCTCGCCCTCGAGAAGGCCGGTGACGCGGGTGCGGCCGGAGGCGAGGCCGCCGAACAGGAAGGCGCGGTGGGAGATCGACTTGTCGCCCGGCACGCGGGCATGGCCGCCGAGCGGGGCGGCGCGCATCGCGCGCATCGGCTGCGCGGCTCCGTTTCCATGCGCCATCGCTTGCAATCCTCTTGTCTTTCACCCATCTGCCGGGCCCGATCGACGCCGCGTTAGCACAGGCTCGCGCGCCGCGTCACCCGGGGCCTGCCGTCCGTCCCGGCACAAGCTTTGACAAGGGCCGGGGGAGGCCCTAAGGGACCTCCCCGATTTTGATGGCGCGGGCCGGCGGCCAAACCCGGCCCGCAGGTTGATCTTTCGACATATTCGCGAGGCGAGAATGGCCAATTCCGAACTAGGCACCAAGCGCGTCTGCCCCGAGACGGGCCGGAAGTTCTACGACCTCAACAAGGACCCGATCGTCTCGCCCTATACCGGCACCTCCTACCCGCTTTCCTTCTTCCAGGCCAGCACCGGCGCCGCCAGCGCCCGCAAGAGCTCGCCGAAGGAAGAGGACGAGGAGACCGAGACCGAGACCGTGGAGGCCGTGGACGAGGCGGCCGAGACCGTTTCCCTTTCCGAGGTGGAAGAGGAGGAGGATGCGGGCTCCAGCAATTCCGTCGACGTCGATGACGACGAGGACGTGGAGGTCGACGACGACGGTGGCGACGACGACACCTTCCTCGAGGAGGAAGACGAAGACGACGACGACATGACCGACATCATCGGCTCGCGCGAGGACGACGAGGACTGACGCGAGCCTCCGGGCGAGGCCCGAAAAATCTGCCGGAGGCCTGCGATTTCCCGCTTGATCTCCGGCAGCGGCTTCTTTAAGAGGCCTTTCCAGCGGGACACACCGAGCGCTTCCCAGGCGACACGGCCCCGCTGGCAGGATCGAGAACGATCCGCCGAAAGGATGGGGCCATAGCTCAGCTGGGAGAGCGCTACAATGGCATTGTAGAGGTCAGGAGTTCGATCCTCCTTGGCTCCACCAATTTCCAAATCATTTTCGATCAGAGACTGAGATCAGGCCGAACTACGACGCGGCTGTCTTGGATCGTCATGGCGACGCTTTGTCGATGTGTCCACCGCGACGTGGAGCCGATAACGGTTCCGCGGACTGACCGACATATCTCGAGGTTGTCCACGATGGCTATCTCTGCCTAATCCCCCACCCTCCACCGCCGAAATTTTTCCTAACGATGGCGCTCGTCGCCCCTCCGACATGGGAACGCGGCCTGACGAAACGAGTTTTCGGGGAACGCGAAAGCGTCGCAGGCCAAGGAGGAAAGCGCGATGTTGAAAGGCGGTTT
The DNA here is from genome assembly GCF_014642635.1 of Aureimonas endophytica. GTDB lineage: Bacteria > Pseudomonadota > Alphaproteobacteria > Rhizobiales > Rhizobiaceae > Plantimonas > Plantimonas endophytica. The sequence continues at coordinate 175,978 of NZ_BMIQ01000002.1, read as the reverse complement.
GTTGTGGCTGATCGGAATTCCGCTGCCGATCATCCTGATTCTCTGGTTCCTCGGCTATCTGCACTGAGGAAGGCCATCGCGTCTCGAATCGCGCGGGACGCCGAGCGAGGGCGTGCCGATGGCTCCCGCTCGGCGGGGCATGATCGTCTTTGGCGCCGAAGGGCTCATGCCAGCCGCGCGGCCGGCTGCGCCTCCTGCATCGCCCGCAATTGGCCGAACACCTGTCCGACGGCGATGAGGATGGGTTTGTCGAGGCCGATGGCAGCGACGATGGCTTCGAGGTCCTGGAGGCGGCCGGCGCGGCGTGTCTCGTCGGCGCGGCTGAGATGGGCGGCGACGGCCACCGGCGTGTCGCCGGAAAGGCCCTCGCCCATCAGCCGCGCCGCGATCCGCCCCGCCATCCGCCCGCCCATGTAGAACACCACCGTCGCCCGCGACGCCGCAAGTCCCGCCCAGTCGACGCTGTCCGGCAGGTCGCCATGGCGCGAATGGCCCGTCACCAGACGCAGCTCGCTCGCATGGTCGCGATGCGTCAGCGACACCCCGAAGCTCGCCGCCAGCGCCGAGGCCGCCGTGATGCCCGGCACCAGCTCCACCGGAATGGCCTCGCGCGTCAGCTCGGCGATCTCCTCCCCCGCTCGGCCGAACACCGACACGTCGCCCGACTTCAGCCGCACCACATGCCGGCCGGCCTTCGCCAGCCGCACCATCGTGGCGTTGATGTCCTCCTGCCGGCAGCTTTCCCGCCCGCCCCTCTTGCCGACGAGAAGCCGCTTCGCCTCGCGCCGGGCGAGCTCCAGCACCTCGTCCGACACGAGATCGTCGAAGAGGATCACGTCGGCGCTCTGAAGAGCCCGCACCGCTTTGAGCGTCAGAAGCTCGGCCTCGCCCGGACCCGCCCCGACCAGCGTCACCCTGCCGCCCGGCGCGCCGGACCCCGCCAGTTCGCCGACCAGCCGGCGCGCCGCGTCCTCCGCCTCGTTTATCGCCGCCTCAAGGCCCGCCTCAGGGGCGGCGGCGAGGCGGCGCGTGAAGGCGGCGTCGGTGAAGCGCTCCCAGAAGGCGCGGCGCTGGGGACCGGGGGCGAGGCGCTCCAGCACCTCGGCCCGCAGCTTCGCCGCCAGCCGGCCCCAGGCGCTCAGCGAGGGCGGCAGCAGCGTCTCGATGCGCCGGCGGATCGCCTGGCCGAGGATCGGCGCCGCGCCGTCGGTCGAGATGCCGACCACCACCGGCGAGCGGTTCACCACCGAGCCGAAGGAGAACTGGCAGAAGGCCGGCTTGTCGACGACGTTCCACGGCACGCCCGCCGCCTTCGCCGCGCAGGCAAACGCCCGCGCCTCGCCCTCGCCCTCGCCCTCGCAGTCGAGAACGGCGACGGCGGCGCCCTTGAGGCAGGCCGCGTCCCAGATCCGGTCGCGATGGGATAGCGAGCCGGCCGCCGCGCCCGTCGAAAGAAGCTCGGCCATCTCGTCCGACAGGTCGGCCGCCGGCGCATGCACCTCGACCAGTGCTCCCGCCGCCGCCAGCAGCTCCGCCTTCCAGGCCGCCCCCGCCGTGCCCCCCGCCACCACCGCCCGGCGCCCCGTCAGCGACAGAAACACCGGAACGACCGACAGGGGGCCCATCCGCTCGGGGCGGGACGCGGGTTTCGCCTCAGGCGATCTGGCGGAGCGATTGGCCATCGATGATCCCCTTGATCTCGCTGCGGCAGGAGCCGCAATTGGTGCCGGCTTTCGTCGCCGCGCCCACCGCCGCGACGCTGTCGCAGCCGCCGGCGATGGCGCGGGCGATGTCCTTGGCGCCGACCTTGAAGCAGGAACAGACAATGGCGCCGGGATCCGGCCGGTCGGCCCCGCCGCGCCCGGCGAGAAGCCGCCAGCGCGCCAGCGCATCATGCCGCTCCGATGCCAGTTGCAGGCTCGCCCAAAGCCGCGACACCGCCACCGGGGCCGCGCCGAGCCACAGCGCGCCGCGAAGGCGCTTGCCCTCGAAGGCGGCGAAGCCCTGCGTGCCGCCGGTCCGGTCGCGACATTCGGAAAGATCGTGATCCCCGGCGCCGTCGAAAAGGGCACGGGCGAGCTCGATAGGGTCGAGTCCGTCCGCATCGGCGAGTTCGACGCGCCAGCCGCCCTCCGTCCGGGCGAGGGCATGATAGGCGGCGGGAATGGTCGCGGGCCGCTCGCGCAGCACCGCGAAGCCGTACCAGGCGGCCGGATAGCGCGCGATGCTGACGCGCGAGCCCTTCAGGGCCGGCTGGCCGGAGACGGGATCGACCCTCGCCTCGACCAGCGCGTCGATCCGCGCCTTCGAGGCGAAAGGGCCGTTCCAGTGCATCGGCGCGAAGATCTCGCCGGGCCGCACGCGATCCGTCATGAGGCAGCGCAGCAGCACCTCGCCATGCGGGGACCGGAGCCGGACGATCTCCGCCTCCCGCAGGCCGGCCCGCGCGGCATCCTCGGGATGGATCTCGGCATAGGGCTCGGCGATATGGCCGGACAGGCGCGCCGACAGTCCGGTGCGCGTCATCGTGTGCCAATGGTCGCGCACCCGGCCGCTGTTCAGCCGGACGGTGAGAAGAAGGTGCCTTTCAGAACGATCGATCTCCCCCCTTGCTGAGGGGGAGATCAGGCCAGTCGCAGAGGTCTGCTCGCCCTCCGGCACGACGAATCTCGCCTTGCCGCCGGGATGGAAGAAGCCGCCTTCGGCGAAGAAGCGGGTGCGCCCGCCCGCCTGGGTCACCGGCCATTGCACGGGGGCGAGACTCTCGTAGCCCGCCGGATCGAGGCCGACGAGGCCGGACAGGTCGAAGTCGCGGCTCCCCGCATTGCCGGCGGCCGAGAGACGGGCGTGCTCGTCGAAGATGTCGGCCGGGCCTTCATAGGCGAAGGCCTCGCCGAAACCCATGCGGCGCGCGACCTCGGCGATGATCCACCAGTCCGGCCGCGCCTCGCCCGGCCGCGCCAGGAAGGGCCGCTGACGCGAGATGCGCCGTTCGGAATTCGTCACCGTGCCGTCCTTCTCGCCCCAGCCGGCGGCGGGCAGCGCCACATGGGCGAGATCGAGCGTGTCGGTGCGCGCCATGATGTCGGACACGGCGACGAAGGGGCAGCGGCGGAGCGCGTCGGCGACGCCGTCCGCCTCCGGCATCGAGACGACGGGATTGGTGCCCATGATCCAGAGCGCCTTGATCCGTCCCGCGCCAACCGCGCGGAAGAGATCGACCGCCTTGAGGCCGGGCTTTGCCGCGATGGCGGGGCTTTGCCAGAAGCCCTGCGCGAGGTCGCGATGGGCGGCGTCCTCCAGCCGCAGATGGGCGGCGAGCATGTTGGCGAGCCCGCCGACCTCGCGCCCGCCCATGGCGTTCGGCTGGCCGGTGACGGAAAAGGGCCCCATGCCCTCGCGGCCGATCCGGCCGGTCGCGAGATGACAGTTCAGGATGGCGTTCACCTTGTCCGTGCCGCAGACCGACTGGTTGACGCCCTGGCTATAGACGGTGACGACCTTCTCGCGCACGGCGAAGAGCCGGAAGAAGGAGAGGATCTGGTCGGCGGCGAGCCCCGTTCGCCGCGCGAGGCGCGGCAGCGTCCAGGCCCGCGCCGCATCGAGCGCCGCCGCGAAGCCTTCGGTATGCCGGGCGACATAGTCGGTGTTCACCACGCCCGCCTCGTCCAGAAAGGCGAGAAGGCCGGAAAACAGCGCCGCGTCGGCATCGGGCGCCAGCGCCAGATGGAGATCGGCGAGATCGGCCGTCGCGGTGCGGCGCGGATCGATCAGCACGATGCGCAAGTCCGGGCGCGCAGCCTTGGCGGCGGCGATGCGCTGGTAGAGCACCGGATGGCACCAGGCGAGATTGGAGCCTACGAGCACGACGAGATCGGCGTGCTCCAGGTCTTCGTAGGTTCCCGGCACGGTGTCGGCGCCGAAGGCGCGCACATGGCCCGCCACCGAGGAGGACATGCAGAGCCGCGAATTGGTGTCGATATTGCCGGAGCCGATGAAGCCCTTCATCAGCTTGTTGGCGATGTAATAGTCCTCCGTCAGGAGCTGGCCGGAGACGTAGAAGGCGACCGAGTCCGGCCCATGCGCGGCGATCGTCTCCGAAAAGCGCCGGGCGACGAGATCGAGCGCCTCGTCCCAGGAAGCGCGCGCGCCGCCGATGCGGGGATGGACGAGACGGTCGGCGAGGCCGAGCGTCTCGCCGAGCGCCGCGCCCTTGGAGCAGAGCCGGCCGAAATTCGCCGGATGGTCCGGGTCGCCGGCGATCGCCACCGTCCCGTCCGGCCGGGGCGTCGCGAGGACGCCGCAGCCCGTGCCGCAATAGGGGCAGGTCGTCTTGACCGTGCCGCCGAGAACCGGCTCGACGCTCACCGGCTCACTCGGCGCCCGGCGCGAAGGCGGCTTCGCGCGCGATCAGGATCTCGATGGCGCCGGTCAGCGGATCGACGCGGAGCGGAAAGGTGCGCACCCGCCCCTCGTCCGGCCCCTGCACCTCGCCGGTCCGCAGCGAGATCACCTGGCTGTGCAGCGGACAGGTGACATGGCCGCCATGGACGATGCCCTGGCTCAGGGGGCCGCCCTTGTGCGGGCAGCGGTCCTCGGTGGCATAGACCTCGTCCTCCATCGTGCGGAAGACGGCGATGCGGCCGAGCGGCGAGGTCACGCAGCGGGCCCCCCGGCGCGGAATGTCGGAGAGATGGCCGATGGCGGTCCAGTCTTCGCTCATGCTCATTCTGCCGCCTCGCGGAAGGGATGGATCTCGGCCATGGGCTTGAATTCATGGGCGGCGGTGCGCCCCTCGGCCCGTTCCGCCCAGGGGTCGACCTGCGCGAAGCGCTGCGAGAAGACGAAGCGGTCGAAATAGTGCCGGCGCTTCTCGGGATCCTCGACGATCGCCGCGCGGATCGAGTCCATCCCGACCCGCTTCAGCCATTTGTAGATGCGCTCCAGATAGTGGCCCTGCTCGCGATAGAGCTGCGTCAGGGCGACGATCACCTCCAGCGCCTCGTCCTCCGTCCCGACATGGCAGAGGAGTTCCGTGCCCTTGATGTCGAGCCCGGCGGCGCCGGCGAAATGGATGTCGTAGCCGGAATCGACGCAGATCACGCCGATATCCTTGCAGGTCGCCTCGGCGCAGTTGCGCGGGCAGCCGGAAACGGCGAGCTTCAGCTTGGCCGGGGTCCAGGAGCCCCACATGAACTTTTCCAGCCGGATGCCGAGCCCGGTCGAATCCTGGGTGCCAAAGCGGCACCAGTCGGAGCCGACGCAGGTCTTCACCGTGCGCAGCGCCTTGCCGTAGGCGGCGCCCGAGACCATGCCGGCGGCGTTGAGATCGGCCCAGACGGCCGGCAGGTCCTCCTTCCTGACGCCCAGCATGTCGATGCGCTGGCCGCCGGTGCATTTCACCGCCGGAATGTCGAACTTCTCGACCACGTCGGCGATGGCGCGCAGCTCCTTCGCCGAGGTCATGCCGCCCCACATGCGCGGCACGACGGAATAGGTGCCGTCCTTCTGGATATTGGCGTGGACGCGCTCGTTGATGAAGCGGCTCTGCTTGTCGTCCCGGTACTCGCCCGGCCATTCGGCGAGAAGGTAGTAGTTCAGCGCCGGCCGGCACTTGGCGCAGCCGCAGGAGGTCTTCCATTCGAGCTCCTGCATCACCGCCGGGATCGACTTCAGACCCTTGGCGACGATCAGGCGGCGGACATCGCCATGGCCGAGATCGGTGCAGGCGCAGATCGGCTTCACCGCCCGGGCGTTGAACCTGTCGCCGAGCGTCAGGCCCATCAGCTGCTCGACGAGGCCCGTGCAGCTGCCGCAGGAGGCGGATGCCTTGGTATGGGCGCGCACGTCCTCGAGCGTCGTCAGGCCCTTGCCCGTGATCGCGCCGGTGATCCGACCCTTGCACACGCCGTTGCAGCCGCAGATTTCCGCATCATCCGGCAAGGCTGCAACGGCCGCCATAGGGTCCAGGGGGGCGCCTCCCTGGAAGCTCTGGCCGAAGATCAGGGTGTCGCGCATCGCGGCGATGTCGGCGCCCTTCTTCAGGAGGTCCGAGAACCAGCCGCCATCGGCCGTCTCGCCGTAGAGGACGGCGCCGAGGACCTTGTTGTCCTTGATGACGAGCCGCTTGTAGACGCCGGCGGAGGCGTCGCGCAGCACGATCTCCTCGCGATCCGGCGCATCCGCGAAGTCGCCGACCGAATAGAGGTCGATGCCCGTGACCTTCAGCTTGGTCGGCGTGTCGGAATGGCGGAAGCCCGGCGCGTCCTCGCCGGCGAGGCGCCGCGCCGCGACCTCGGCCATCTGGTAGAGCGGCGCGACGAGGCCGTAGACGCGCCCCTCCACCTCGACGCATTCGCCGAGCGCGCTGATCGCGGGATCGGAGCTGCGCATCTGCGCGTCGACCAGGATGCCGCGTCCGACATCGAGGCCGCATTCCTTGGCGAGGGCGGTGGACGGGCGGATGCCGACGGCCATGACGACGAGGCTCGCCGGGATGACGCGCCCGTCCTTCAGCTGCACGCCCTCGACCTTCTCCGTGCCGAGGATCGCCTCGGTATTGGCATGGGTGATCACCTCGATGCCGCGCGCCTCCAGCGCGCGCTGGAGCAGGAAGCCGGCGGCCGGATCGAGCTGGCGCTCCATCAGGGTCGGCATCAGATGGAGGACGGTGACCTCCAGCCCCTGCGCCCGCAGGCCGGCGGCGGCCTCAAGCCCCAAAAGCCCGCCGCCGATGACGACGGCCTTGGCGCGGCTCTGCGCCGCGAGGATCATCGCCTCGACATCGTCCAGATCGCGATAGGCGAGGACGCCCGGCAGGTCCTTGCCCGGCACGGGCGGGACGAAGGGCGTCGAGCCGGTGGCGATGACGAGATGGTCGTAGGGCGCGGTCACGCCCTGGTCGGAGGTGACGGTCTTCGCCGCGCGGTCGATCGCGATGACGCGGTGCCCCTTGTAGAGCGTGACGCCGTGCCGGACATACCAGCCGTCGCCATGGATCACGATGTCCTCGAACCGCTTCTCGCCCGACAGCACCGGCGAGAGCATGATGCGGTCGTAGTTCACGCGCGGTTCGGCGTTGAAGATCGTCACCTCATAGGCGCCGGGCGCCGCCTCGAAGAGATGTTCCAGCATCCGGCCGGGCGCCATCCCGTTGCCGACGATGACCAGTTTCTGGGGCATGGGCGATGTCCTCAAGAAAGGCGCGCTTCGACTTCGGAGTTCGGCACGGCCTACGAGCTTCGTCATCCCGGCCTTGAGCCGGGATCCATTCCAAGTCCTGTCCATGTCCAAGCCGACGCCGAACGACACCATTCGGAACCCGAGGGGTTCACGTTCGATCGGTTTGGAATGGATCCCGGCTCAAGGCCGGGATGACGAGGCGGAAATGTCGACGCCTCGCCCGCAAGCGGCTCAGGCGGCCTCGACGAAGCGGTTGCGCTCGTAGAGGAATTTCAGCACCGCCTGGCGGCACCGGAGGTAGGTGGCGTCGGCGGCGAGGCGGATGCGGTCGCGCGGCCGGGCGAGCGGCACGTCGAGAATCTCGCCGATCCGCGCCGAGGGGCCGTTGGTCAGCATCACGATGCGGTCGGAGAGCAGCACCGCCTCGTCCACGTCATGGGTGATCATCATCACCGTCGTGCCGAGTTCGGCCTGGATGCGCATCACCTCGTCCTGGAGATGGGCTCTTGTCAGGGCGTCGAGCGCGCCGAAGGGCTCGTCGAGAAGCAGCACCTTCGGCTCCATGGCGAGCGCCCTCGCGATGCCGACGCGCTGCTTCATGCCGCCCGAGATCTCGGACGGGCGCTTGTCCTTCGCATGGCCCATATGGACGAGTTCGAGATTGCGCATCACCCATTCGCGGCGCTCGGCGGCGGACTTGCGGCCCGAGAACACCTTGTCGACGCCGAGCGCGACATTCTCGTAGACGGTGAGCCAGGGCAGGAGCGAATGGTTCTGGAACACCACGGCGCGGTCGGGTCCGGGCTCGCGCACTTCCTTGTTCTCGAGGAGCACCACGCCCCTCGAGGCTTCGGTGAGGCCGGCGACGATATTGAGGAGGGTCGACTTCCCGCAGCCGGAATGGCCGATGATCGAGATGTACTCGCCCTTGGCGACGGAAAGGTCGATGCCCTTCAGGACCTCGGTCGTCGCGGCGCCGCGACGGAAGAGCTTGTCGACGCCTTCGATGGCGAGAAACGGCTTGGCTTGGGTCATGGCGCGTCGTCCGGTCAGGCGGTCAGGCGGCGGCGGTGCCGCGGGTGACGGCGCGGCCGACGAGGGCGACGATCCGGTCGAGCACGAAGCCGACCACGCCGACATAGACGAGCGCCACGATGATGTCCGAGATGAGCGAGGAGTTCCAGGCATCCCAGATGAAGAAGCCGATGCCGACGCCGCCGATCAGCATCTCGGCCGCGACGATGGCGAGCCAGGACAGGCCGACGCCGATGCGCAGCCCCGTGAAGATGTAGGGGGCGGCGGCGGGGATCATGATCTTGAAGAAGAATTCCAGCCCGTTCAGCCGCAGCACCTTGGCGACGTTGCGGTAGTCCTGCGGAATATTGCGGATGCCGACCGCCGTGTTGATGATGATCGGCCAGACGGCGGTGATGAAGATCACGAAGATCGCCGAGGGCTGGCCGTCGCGGAAGGCGGCGAGGGAGAGCGGCAGCCAGGCGAGCGGCGGGACCGTGCGCAGCACCTGGAAGATCGGGTCGAGGCCGCGCATGGCGAGCTGCGACTGGCCGACGAGGACGCCGAGCCCGATGCCGACGACGACGGCCAGGGCATAGCCCATGGCGACGCGCTGGAGGCTCGCCCAGACCTGCCAGCCGAGGCCGACATCGTTGCCGCCATTGACGTAGAAGGGATGGGCGAGAAGCTCCCAGGTGTCGGCGACGACCTGGCTCGGCGCCGGCAGGGCGGAGCCGCCGCCCATGCAGAGGAGTTCCCAGAGGCCGAGAAGCAGCGCCAGCGTCGCGAGCGGCGGCAGGACGGCCCCGGCGAGGTCGCGGCCGAGGCGCGACAGCCGCGCGGCGGCGGCCGGGCCGGGACGCTTCAGGGCCACCACGGTGCCGGCGCCCGAGGCTTTCGCCGGGGCGGGCCGCGATGCTTTCAGAACGGTCTGGGACATGGGACGGGTCTCCGATGCAGCGGCGGCCGGGGTCAGGCGGTGCGGCTGATGGACAGGCTCGCGAGATAGGCGGCGGGATCGGCGGGATCGAAGACCTTGCCGTCGAAGAAGCTCTCCTTGCCGCGCGAGGGCGAGGCCGGCACGGCGGCGACGCCCAGCGCCTTCGCCGCCTCGCGCCAGAGATCCTCGCGATTCACCCGATCGACCAGCGCCTTCACGTCGGTCGCCGCCTCGAACCGGCCCCAGCGCATGTTCTCGGTCAGGAACCAGGCATCGTGGCTCTTGAAGGGATAGGAGGCGTCGTCGCGCCAGAACTTCATGAAATGCGGGGAATTCGCGACCTTCCGGCCGTTACCGTAGTCGAACTCGCCCTTCATGCGCGGTCCGATATCGCCGGGCTTCACATTGAACCAGGCGCGCTTGCCGAGGATCGCGGCAAGCTCGTCCTTGTTCGCCATGTCGTCGGCCCATTGCGCCGCCTCCTGCACCGCCATCAGGAGCGCGAGCGTCGCCTTGGGATGCTTCTCCACCCAGTCGGCGCGCATGGCGAAGCTCTTCTCGGGATGCTTCGCCCAGAGTTCGCCCGTGGTCAGCGCCGAGAAGCCGATCTCCTGCTCGACGAGCTGCGCGTTCCAGGGCTCGCCGACGCAGAAGGCGTCCATCGTGCCGACCTTCATGTTCGCCACCATCTGCGGCGGCGGCACGACAATGGTCTCGACATCCTCGTCGGGATCGATGCCGCCGGCGGCGAGCCAGTAGCGGACCCAGAGGTCGTGCGTGCCGCCCGGGAAGGTCATGGCGATCTTCGCCGGGGTGCCCGCCGCCTTCTTCCGCGCGAAGGTCTCCTTCAGGACGGAGGCGTCGAGACCGACCTTCAGATCGGCATAGGCCTTGCCGACCGAGATGCCCTGGCCGTCGAGATTGAGCCGGGCGAGGATCGCCATCGGCAGCGGCTGGTTGTTCTGCGTCACCTTGCCGGTCGCCATCAGATAGGGCATTGGCGTCAGGATATGGGCGCCGTCGATGCCCGAGCCGGCCGAGCCGAGCACGAGATTGTCGCGGGTCGTGCCCCAGGACGACTGCTTCGCCACCTCGACATCCGGCATGCCGTGCCTGGCGAAGAAGCCCTTTTCCTTGGCGACGATCAGCGGCGCGGCATCGGTGAGCGCGATGAAGCCGAGCACGGCCTTCGTCGTTTCCGGGCCGGCCCCTTCCGCGAAGGCGCCGCGCGGGAAGGCGGCGCCGATGGCCGAGAACAGGGTCGCCGCGCCCGCCGCGAAAGCGGAGGTCCGGAGAAGGCGGCGGCGGCCGAGATCGGTCTTCTGCGAGTCGGACATGGCGATCCTTCGGGGCGAGACGGCGGAGGGGAAAGGCGGAAAAGCAAAAACGCCGCGGATCCGGACGAACCGATCTCAGACAAGAGACGGGCTCGGCGGCTCACGCGACGTCGGTGTCGGTCGTGGCTTCGATGGGGAAGCTTAGGAGGGCGCCCTGTCCTCGTTGACGGGCACGGATCTATTCAGCCTCACTTTAGAGGAATTTGAAAGTCCAAATGTTGTGCAGCGCAAAAGCTTAAATCAGCGCCATTTCGACTTGGAGCGCTTGATATTCCAAGGCTTCGCTGCTGCCTGCTTTCGCGCCGGCCTTTCGGGCGAGCGAACAAATATTGTGCGGCGCGAAGGCTCTCAATCCTCGCCGGCACGCGGCCCGGCATCCGGCGGGGAGCGCCGGATGGCAAAGCTCGCGACATAGTCTTCGAGCCGGGCCGGATCGAAGGGGTCGCGCCCCTCGCCCGCCGTCGCGGGCCGCCGGCCGAAGACCGTCTCGTAGAGATCCGGGCGGAAGGCGGCGGCGGCCCGTTCGGCGCCCCGCGCCTCGATGCCCGCCTGCCCCCAGCGCAGCATCTGGCTGTAGACCCAGAGGGCCTCCTTCGGCGCCGGCACGTTCGCGGCGCCGGCATGGAAGGTCAGGTAGTCGGGGATCGACCGCACCGTCCCGTCGGGATCGACGGGCAAGGCGCCGCCCAGCACGCGGCGGATCGCGGCGGCGGAGCCGCCGACATGTTCGGGCCGCGCGAGGATGCCGGCGAGTTCGTCGCGATTGTCCGGCGTGTCGCACCAGCGCGCCGCCCGGTCGAGGGCGACGAGAAGCCGCCGCCCCGCCGCCTCGTTGTCGCGCCACCAGTCAGGGCGCAGGCCGAGGATCTTTTCCGACGAGGACGGGCGGATATCCGCCTTCACCGCGACGATGCGGCCGATGCCGGCCTCGACCGCCAGCACGTTCCAGGGCGCGTTGACGCAGAAGCCGTCGATCGCCCCGGCCCGCAGGGCATCCGTGGTGAAGGGCGGCGGCACGACGGTCATCGTCACGTCGCGATCGGGATCGATCCCGGCCTCGGCCATCCAGAAGCGGAATTCGTAATTGTGCGAGGAGAAGGGATAGGTGACGCCGAAGACGAGCGGCGGCTCGCCGGCGCGCGCCCGCGCCTCGATCACACGGCGCAGCGACCGGCCATGCGCCTTCGCCTCGTCGGCGGAACCGGGGTCCGCCGCCTCGCGCATCGCGGAAAAGAGCCGGTGCGACAGGGTGATGGCATTGCCACCGCGCCCGAGCGCGAAGGGCGCGATCACCGGATAGGGATTGGAGCCGATGCCGAGCTGCGAGGCGACCGCCATCGGCCCCAGCATATGGGCGACGTCGAACTGCCGGAAGGCGAGCCGGTCGCGGATATTCGACCAGGAGACCTCGCGCACGAGTTCGAGCCGCACGCCCGCCTCGCGGTCGAAGCCGAGGGCGGCGGCGGCGATCAGCACCGCCGCGTCGAGAAGCGGGATGAAGCCGGCGCGGATCACCGGCTCGGCCGCGCCGGAGCCCCCCATCGCGGCGCTCATTCGGACAGCAGCGAGGCTGCGGTGACGACGCTTCGGGCGATCTCCACGAGCTTCCTCTTTTCGTTCATCGCGCTCTGGCGCAAGAGGCGATAGGCCTCCTCCTCGCCGAGGCCGCGCCGTTTCATCAGGATTCCCTTGGCCTTCTCGATCACCTTGCGGTCGGCGAGCTCGGACCGCGCCTCCTCCAGCTCGCGCGTCAGCCGCGAGAAGGCCTCGAAGCGCAGGATCGCCATGTCGAGGATCGGCTTCACCCGTTCCTTGCGCAAGCCGTCGACCACATAGGCCGAAACGCCCGCCTCGATCGCCGCCTCCATGGAGGCGGCGTCCGACCGGTCCACGAACATGGCGATCGGCCGGCGCACGGAGCGCGAGACCTGGAAGAACTGCTCCAGCCGGTCGCGATTGGGATTTTCGAGATCGATCACGATCACGTCGGGCGCGAAGACCTCGATCTCGCGGACGAGGCCCTGCATCTCGCCGATGACGCGCACCTCGGCATGGCCCGCTTCGCGCAGGCCGTCCTCGATCACCGCGGCGCGGGCGCGGTTCTCGTCGACGATCAGAATCGCGAGGGGCTTCGTTTCCATTGCCCGCATTCTGCCCATGCGGTCCATTCAGGCAATGACTTCCGCGCTCCGATCGGCCGGTCTTGTCGGGTGCGTTGCGGCGACACGGAAAAAAGCGACGGATGCCGCCAATTGCGCATCCCGCCTTCATCGACACGCAAGGCTTGTGCGCCATATTGCCGTCAAGCGATCCGGTCCGGGCGATGCCCGACGTCCGACCCGTCCTGCGACGCGCCGGACCGGATCCGCCCGCCTTACCGGAGCGGCAAGGCTCAGCCCTTCACGGTGAAGGGCACGACCATGCCGGCCATCACATGGCCCTTGTAGTTGCAGATCAGCTTGTAGTCGCCCGGCTGGAGCTTCACCGTCAGCGTGCCGGACTGGCCGGCCTTCAGGTCGGAGACCTCGCCGAGGCTTTTGAGCTTCGATTCGTCGACCTTGTTCGTCTCGGGATTGACCTTCAGCTCCTCGCCCTTCGCGTCGAGCTTCACGACGACCATCTCGTGCGGCGTGTTCTTGGCGACATTGGCCACCTTGAAGGTCACCTCGCCGGCCGGAACCGTGCTCTTGTCGAGCTTGATGTCCATCTTGCCGCCGCGCTCGCCGATGAGCTCCACGGCGACGGTCTCGGCGGCGAGGGCCGGCAGGGTGGCCGCGACGAGGCCGGCGCCGACGAGAAGGCCGGCGGTCAGACGCTTGGAAAGCATGGAAATCCTCCTTGGTTCGAAAGCACCGCGAATCGGATGGCGGCCTGAGACCGAAGATCCGCCGGGCGCCGCCCCGGCTTAGCGGCGCCTTATGTCATTCTGGTGCCGCGCCGCCGCGCTTCCATGGGCAAAGGGACGAAAGTCATTTTCGCCGCAGGCGGCCCGCCGGCGGTGTCAGCTCTTCGGCGGATAGGGATGGCGGCGGCCTTGCGGGTCCTCGACCAGGAGGTCCTCCCCTTCCCCGCCGAGATAGTTCGGCCCGATCGGCACCTTGCCGTGGCCGCCGGGAATGTCGAGCACATAGGTCGGCTGGCAGAGACCCGAGACGCGGCCGCGCATCCGGCGCAGGATGTCCTGGCCCGCCGCGATCGAGGTGCGGAAATGGGCGGTGCCCGGCGCGAGATCGCCCTGGTGCAGGTAATAGGGCTTCACCCGGTTCTCGACGAAGGCGCGCATCAGGCCGCCGAGCGTTTCGGCGTCGTCGTTGACGCCGGCGAGCAGCACCGACTGGCTGACCATCGGAATTCCGGCATCGACGAGCCGCGCGATGGCCGCCTTGGCCTCCGCCGTGAACTCCTTCGGATGGTTGGCGTGAAGCGCGACGAAGACCGCGCCGCCGAACGCCTTCAGGGCGGCGACGAGTTCGTCCGTCACCCGGCCCGGCTGGACGCTCGGCACGCGGGTATGAAGGCGCAGCACGCGGACATGCGGCACCGCGCGAAGCGCCTCGGCGATGAAGGCCAGCCGGCGCGGCGACAGGAGGAAGGGATCGCCGCCGGTCAGGACGACCTCCCAGATCCCGGCATCGCCGGCGATATAGGCGAGCGCGGCGTCGAGCTCCTCGTCCGTCAGGCTGCCGAGCCCCTCCGGCCCCACCATCTCGCGGCGGAAGCAGAAGCGGCAATAGACCGGGCAGACATGCAGCACCTTCAGGAGCACCCGGTCGGGATAGCGATGGACGATGCCGGCTAAGGGCGAATGCGCCGCGTCGCCGATCGGATCGAGCCGCTCCTCCGGCCGGGTCTCGAGCTCCTCGGCGCGGGGCAGGAACTGGCGGCCGATCCCGTCCTCCGGCGTCTCGATCAGCGCCGCCATGTCGGGCGTGATCGAGATCGCGTAGCGTTCGGCGACGTCGCGGAGGGCGGGCAGGCGCTCCGCCGGAACGAGGCCGGCCGCCAGGAGGGCGTCGGCGCCGCGCAGGGCTCGGGTCATGATCGCGGACGATCCGTTCGCCTCGGTTCAGCGCCAGTCGCGCACGTCCACGAAGCGGCCGGCGATCGCCGCCGCCGCCGCCATGGCGGGCGAGACGAGATGGGTGCGGCCCTTGAAGCCCTGCCGCCCCTCGAAATTGCGGTTCGAGGTGGAGGCGCAGCGCTCGTAGGGGGCAAGCCGGTCCTCGTTCATGCCGAGGCACATGGAGCAGCCCGGCTCGCGCCAGTCGAAGCCGGCCGCCTTCAGGATGCGGTCGAGCCCTTCCGCCTCGGCCTGCGCCTTCACGAGACCGGAGCCGGGCACGATCATGCCCGAAACGCCTTCGGCGATCTTCCGCCCCTCGACGATCCTGGCGACGGTGCGCAGATCCTCAATGCGGCCGTTGGTGCAGGAGCCGATGAAGATGCGGTCGAGCTTGATGTCGGTCATCTTCGTGCCGGGCTGCAGGCCCATATAGTCCAGCGCCCGCTTCTTCGAGGCGCGCTTCACCTCGTCGGCGATCGCGTCCGGGTCGGGCACGACGCCGTCGATCGCGACGACGTCCTCCGGCGAGGACCCCCAGGAGACGATCGGCGGCAGGTTCGCCGCGTCGAGGCGCACGATCCTGTCGAAATGGGCGCCCTCGTCCGTGTGGAGCGTGCGCCACCATGCGAGCGCCTTTTCCCAGGCCTCGCCCTTGGGCGCGCGCGGCCGGTCCTTCAGATAGGCGAAGGTCGTCTCGTCCGGCGCCACCAGGCCGGCGCGCGCGCCGCCCTCGATCGACATGTTGCAGACCGTCATCCGGCCTTCCATCGACAGGCCGCGGATCGCCTCGCCGGCATATTCGATGACATGGCCGGTGCCGCCCGCCGTGCCGATCTGGCCGATGATGGCGAGAACGATGTCCTTGGCGCCGACGCCCTCCGAGGGCGTGCCGGTCACCTCCACCAGCATGTTCTTCGCCTTCTTCTGGATCAGCGTCTGGGTGGCGAGCACGTGCTCGACCTCGGACGTGCCGATGCCGTTGGCGAGGGCGCCGAAGGCGCCGTGGGTGGAGGTGTGGCTGTCGCCGCAGACGATGGTCGTGCCGGGCAGCGTGAAGCCCTGCTCCGGCCCGATGATATGGACGATGCCCTGCCGGCGGTCGGCGGCGGAATAATATTCGAGGCCGAATTCGGCGACATTGGCTTCCAGCGTCTCGACCTGGATGCGGCTTTCCTCGTTGCGGATGCCGAGGACGCGGTCCGGCGAAGTCGGCACGTTGTGATCGACGACGGCGAGGGTGCGCTCGGGATGGCGCACGCGCCGTCCGGCGGCGCGCAGGCCCTCGAAGGCCTGCGGGCTCGTCACCTCATGCACGAGATGGCGGTCGATATAGAGGAGGCTGTCGCCCCCCTCGCCGGTCTCGATCAGGTGATCGTCCCAGATCTTGTCGTAGAGGGTGCGGGGCTTGCCGGCTGCGCTCATGCTGCGATGTCCTGAAACTGACCGATCGGGCGGACCCTGCGGTCCCGCCTCGCGATCGGCTGAAAAACGGTCTGATCGATCGAAGACGCCGACGCCCGGGCGGCGCGGCGGATGGCCGTCAGGCGAGGCGGTGGCCGACGATCAGGCGGTAGAAGAAGCGGCCGGGCAGACGCGTGCGGTCGTCCACCGGCGAGAAGCCGAGGGTCGAGGGCAGATGCGCGTCTTGGACGGGCCGGCGATGCATGGGCGGAAAATAGCAATTGCCTCCGCGTCCTGCAATCGCGACCGAAGCGGGCGAGCATTGCCGCCTCGACGCCGACGGCTAGATCGAAGCGCAACGCTCCTCGCGCGCAAGGCAGGCCGTCGCATGTTCACCGATTTCGTGCTCGCCTGCCTGCACCATCTCCTGGTCTTCGGCCTTTTCGGCGTCTTCCTGGTGGAGATGGCCTCCGTCCGCCCCGGTCTCGACGGCGCGGCCATCCGGCGGCTGGCGCGCTACGACGCCGTCTATGGCGCCCTGGCGCTGGCGGTGATTCTCGCCGGCATCCTGCGCCTTCTCTTCGGGCTGAAGGGCTGGGACTACTATGCCGGCAACCACGCCTTCTGGGGGAAGATGACCGCCTTCGCCCTGGTCGGCCTCCTGTCGGTGCCGCCGTCATTGCGCTTCGCCCGCTGGAAGAAGGCGCTCGCCGCCGATCCGGGCTTCCTGCCGCCTTCGGACGAGATCCGCGCGGCGCGGCGCTTCCTTCATGCGGAAGCCTTCTTCTTCGCGCTGATCCCGCTCTTCGCCGCCGCCATGGCACGCGGCCTCGGTTAGAGAGCCGGCCCATCAATCGTCGGCAAATATTCCTTCAGAAAGTCATAGCAGACCAAGCATAAGCGAGACGGCGCCTTAATTGGTCGCGCATGGAAAACATGTCTTACTTCGTGGAATCCCTTATTGCCGGGGTTCGAAATCGAGATCATGAATCGTCTCATCTCGGGTTGGAGTGAGCGCCATGTCCCTTACGTCGGTCGCCGCCAGTGAAGACGGATGGATTCCAGCCCCTACCCCAACGGCATTTCCAAGCCTTTCGGACGCGGAAATCGAGCGCGTCGCGGCGGAGATGGACGGCCGGGGCTTTGCCTGCGTCGAGGGTTTCCTCAGCGATGTGGAGCTCGCTTGGGCCAAGGCCTTCGTCGCCTCGGCCATCAACAAGGCCGGCGGCACCTATGTCGGCTTCGTCGGCAAGTCGGCCGTCGCGGGTTCGGGCCTCGACCGGCTGGCGGAGGATGCGGGCTTCCAGAGCATCTTCACCCGCCTCTACCGCCACGCGGTGAAGCGCCCGCCCCCGCCGATCGAATTCTACCAGCTGCTGCGCTGCCTGACGGGAACGGCGGCGGCGGACCATTCCCTCAATTTCCACTACGATTCCTACGTCATCACCGGCCTAATCCCGATCGAGATCCCGACGGAAGGCCAGACCGGCGACTTCCTGATGGTCCCGAACACGCGGCCGATCCGGACGAGCTACGCCGCCAATCTCGCCGATAAGATGCTGGTGGACAACCGCCTGTCGCAGCTCGTCCTGCGGCGCCTGCGCCTGCGCGCCCAAGGTCCGGTCACCCGGATCAAGATGGTGCCGGGCAATCTCTATTTCTTCTGGGGCTATCGCAGCATCCACACGAACGAGCCCTGCGACCCCGATAAGGTGAGGGCCACCGCCGTCTTCCACTACGCCAATCCGCATGCGGGAAGCGGCCTGCGCAGCCGTCTCGGCCGCTGAGGGCGGCGCGTCAGACCGCCGAGCCTTCTCAGCGCCCCGCCCACCTCGCCGCTTCGTCATCCCGGCCCTGAGCCGGGATCCATGCCAAGCCGGCCACGACAGGCCGGGGCGATGCGGGAGGAGCCCGCGCCTTGACCCTCATCCATGCGGATTCGCGGCAGGCATGGATCCCGGGTCAGGCCCGGGATGACGAATCTGAGACGGAGGCGGAAAGGATCGATCCGGCGGCGCGGCGTGTCAGACCTGCTTCAGCTGCCGGTCGAAGACGCGCAGCACCTGCGCCAGGTCGTGGCCGCGCTTCATGACGAGGCCGCCGGCCGCGACCACCGAGAAGGCGCCCTGCCGGCGCGCCAGCTTCGGATTCTTCTCGATGCGGTAGATCGGCATCTCGCTGGTCCGCCGGAAGATCGAGAACACCGCCTGATCCTTCAGCATGTCGATCGCATAGTCCCGCCATTCGCCGGCGGCGACCATGCGGCCATAGACGTTGAGGATCTCCGACAATTCCCGCCGGTCGAAGGCGACGAGCGTCTGCGAAGGTCGAAGGGCCGCGAGATCGATGAGGGTTGCCGTCTGCGTCTCGCCGCTTGCGTATTCCGCCAAGTGACCGCCCCTTCCTCGGACGGCGCGGCATGAGACTCGCGCCGTCGTGTCATGATGGTGACATGAAACTGGAAGCGCGGCAAAAGCTTTTCAAGCGCCCGCCGGCGCTTCAGCGCGGCAGGATCGCGGCGGCGAGAATGGGTCCCGGGCCGCCATCCGGCGTCACTTCCTGAAGGATCGCGGCGCTGCCCACCGGCTTGTCGTTCTCGTCCAGCATGGCGAGCGGGATGTCGATGCCGAGCGGCTTGCCCTCCCACATGCCGAGAATACGCCAGGACCGCACCGCGTTGGTGGACACGAGGGTCTTGCCCTCGTTCTCGCCCCGGTCCACCGCCGCCTCGCTCCAGCGGTCGAAGGTGACGAGCATCAGGACGGGCGAGCGGGCGGAATCGGGCGGGACCCCGCCGTCGACGGCGATGTGCAGGCGCTTGCCCTTCAGGGCCAGCGTCACTTCGGGCCGCCCGCCGTCGCGGTCGATCGCCGTGTCGCGCACCGCCCGCCGGATCGCCGGCTCCTCGGCGCCGGACACGTCCTCCCGGCCGTTGATCACGGCCTGAGGCGTATAGATCGAGCCGGATTTCAGGGTCTCGGCATAGGCCTTCTGGCGCTCGGTATTGTCGCGCGAGCCATGCGTGTCCTTCCAGCCGATATAGTCCCAGTAATCGACATGGTAGGCGAGCGCCACGAGCCTGGGATCGCCGGCGAGAGCCGCCATCACGCCGTCGGCGGGCGGACAGGAGGCGCAGCCCTGGCTGGTGAAGAGTTCGACGACGCCGGACACGTCGCGGCTCGACGCCGTGCGCTCGCCGGCCGAGCCCCCGGCCGGGGCGAGGACGAAGGACAGGGCCGAAGCCGCCGCGAGGAGGGTTTTCGCAATCATCCCTCTCGCCTATCGCCCATCTTCCTGCCTTCCGCCTTGCGCGAGGAAACATGCACCCGCGCCGTTCGACGGCAAGCTAGCGGCGGCGGCGATCATCAACCACTCAAATGCGGGTGAGCGAAGCGGCGTCGGAACGCGAAAAAGGGGCGCCGGCCGAAGCCGGCCGGCGCCCCTTCCATTCTGGTCGAGCGGCGGGATCAGGCCGCCAGACGGCGCAGCACGTAATGCAGGATGCCGCCGTTCTTGAAATATTCGAGCTCGTCCAGCGTATCGATGCGGCAGAGGAGCTTGACGGTCTGCTTCGAGCCGTCCGCCTTCTCGATCGTCGCTTCCATGATCTGGCGCGGCTTGACGTCGGTCAGGCCCTCGACCGTCACGGTCTCGTCGCCCTTGAGCCCGAGCGTCTGCCAGCTCGTGCCTTCCTCCGCGAAGACGAAGGGCACGACGCCCATGCCGACGAGATTCGAGCGATGGATGCGCTCGAAGCTTTCCGCGATCACGGCGCGCACGCCGAGGAGAACGGTGCCCTTCGCCGCCCAGTCGCGCGACGAGCCGGTGCCGTATTCCTTGCCGGCGAAGACGACGAGAGGCACGCCCTCCGCCTTGTACTTCATCGCCGCGTCGTAGATCGCCAGCTGCTCGCCGGACGGATAGTGCTTGGTGATGCCGCCCTCGACGCCCGGCACCATCTGGTTCTTGATGCGGATATTGGCGAAGGTGCCGCGCATCATGACCTCGTGGTTGCCGCGGCGCGCGCCGTAGGAGTTGAAGTCCACCGGCCGCACCTGATGCTCGACGAGATAGGTGCCCGCCGGGCCGTTCGCCTTGATCGAACCCGCCGGCGAGATGTGGTCGGTGGTGATCGAGTCGAGGAAGAGCGACAGGATGCGGGCGCCCTTGATGTCGGTGACCGGGTTCGGGGTCATCGACATGCCCTCGAAATAGGGCGGGTTCTGCACATAGGTCGAGCGGTCGTCCCAGTCATAGGTGAGACCGCCGGAGACGTCGATCTTCTGCCAGTTCGGGTCGCCCTTGAAGACGTCCGAATAGCGGCTCTCGAAGAGGTCGCGCGTCACCGTCTTGCGGACGATCTCGGAGACTTCCTGCGTCGTCGGCCAGATGTCCTTCAGGAAGACGTCCCGGCCCTCGCCGTCCTTGCCGAGCGGCTCCGTGGTGATGTCGACGAACATCGAGCCGGCGATGGCATAGGCGACGACGAGCGGCGGCGAGGCGAGATAGTTCGCCCGGACGTCCGGATTGACGCGGCCCTCGAAGTTGCGGTTGCCCGAGAGCACCGAGACCGCGACGAGATCGTTCTTGTTGATCGCCTCCGAGATCGGCTCCGGCAGCGGGCCGGAATTGCCGATGCAGGTCGTGCAGCCATAGCCGACGAGGTTGAAGCCCATCGCGTCCAGATCCTTCTGGAGGCCGGCCTTCTCGAGATATTCGGTCACGACCTGCGACCCCGGCGCCAGCGAGGTCTTCACCCAGGGCTTGGGCTTCAGACCCAGCGCCGCCGCCTTGCGGGCGACGAGGCCGGCCGCGACGAGGACATTCGGATTGGACGTGTTGGTGCAGGAGGTGATCGCCGCGATGACGACGTCGCCGTCGGCGATGCCGTGCTCGGCGCCCTCGACGGTGTGGCGCGCGGGCGAGGTCTCCGGCGTCTGGCCGGCCTGGGCCGCGCCTTCCGCCATGAAGCGCTCGTCACCGGCGGAGGCGGCGGCCGGGCTCTTCTTGCGCCCGCCCTGCAGCTCGGCCAGCGCCTTCTTGAATTCCGGCGCGGCGGCGGTCAGCGCCACGCGGTCTTGCGGACGCTTCGGGCCGGCGAGCGAGGGCACGACGGTCGAGAGATCGAGCTCCAGCGTGTCGGTGAAGACCGGGTCGCCGGCGCCGTCCTCGCGCCACATCCCTTGCGCCTTCGCATAGGCCTCGACGAGAGCGATGCGGTCCTTGGCGCGGCCGGTCGCCTCCAGATAGGCGATCGTGTCCTTGTCGATCGGGAAGAAGCCGCAGGTCGCGCCGTATTCCGGCGCCATGTTGGCGATGGTCGCCTGGTCTTCCAGGGTCAGGTTCGAGAGGCCGGGGCCGAAGAACTCGACGAACTTGCCGACGACCTTCTTCTTGCGCAGCATCTCGGTGACGGTGAGGACGAGGTCGGTCGCCGTCGTGCCGTCCGGCAGCTTGCCGGTGAGGCGGAAGCCGATGACCTCGGGGATCAGCATGGAGATCGGCTGGCCGAGCATGGCCGCCTCGGCCTCGATGCCGCCGACGCCCCAGCCGAGCACCGACAGGCCGTTGACCATGGTCGTGTGCGAGTCGGTGCCGACCAGCGTGTCGGGATAGGCGATCGTCTCGCCGTTCTCGTCCTTCGTCCACACGGTCTGGGCGAGATATTCGAGATTGACCTGATGGCAGATGCCGGTGCCGGGCGGCACGACGCGGAAGTTCTGGAAGGCGGTCGAGCCCCAGCGCAGGAAGGTGTAGCGCTCGCCGTTGCGGTCGTATTCGACGTCGACATTCTTCTGGAAGGAATCCGGCTGGCCGAAATAGTCGACCATGACCGAATGGTCGATGACGAGATCGACCGGCACCAGCGGGTTCACCTTCTTCGGGTCGGCGCCGAGATGGGCGGTGGCGTCGCGCATGGCGGCGAGATCCACCACGGCGGGAACGCCCGTGAAGTCCTGCATCAGGACGCGGGCCGGGCGATAGGCGATCTCGTGGCCGGCGGACCCCTTGTCCTCCAGCCACTTCACGACGGCGCGCACGTCGTCGGCGGTGACGGTGCGGCCGTCCTCGTTGCGCAGGAGGTTCTCGAGCAGGACCTTCATCGAGAAGGGCAGGCGCGAAGCGCCGGTAAGGCCGTTCGCCTCGGCTTCCTTCAGATCGAAATAGGTGTAGCTCTTGCCGGCGACGTCGAGCGTCTTGCGGCTCTTGAAACTATCGGGATGAGACACGGTCTAGTCGTTCCTTTCGAACCGGTTTTGTCCGAAGGCGAACGCCCGATCCAAGGCCCTTTCGGGCGAAGGAAAGTGCGGGTACGACCATTTCCGCGTGTCGTCCGCCTCGACGCTTGCCGGAGCCTTGCCTTAAGGGATCTTCCTTAAGATTCGGGTTCCGGGGCGTCGCCTCGGCGCTTTGATCCCACTCCGGTCGCTGGCGTGGTTGGGGGCCTTATAGGCAGATTTTGAATCGCTATAAAGAGCGTTGACGGGTGGGGGCGGGAGATTTCGGCAGCTTCGGACAAGGCGCCTCGCCTCACCGTGGAAGGGCTCGTGGTGGCGCGCGGCGAGGCTATCCTCGCGGGGCCCTTGGACTTTTCGTTGGGCGGCGGCGCGGCGCTCGCCGTCGCCGGCGCGAACGGCGCCGGCAAGTCGACGCTGCTGCGCACGCTTCTCGGCCTCGTGCCGGCGGCGGGCGGGCGAATCGTCCTCGACGGCCTTTCCGCCGCCGATGGCGAACCGGCACGCCATCTCGGCGAGGCGGCGCATTATCTCGCCCATCGCAACGCGATGAAGGGGGCCGAGACGGTGCTCGCCAATCTTTGGTTCTGGCGGCGCTTCCTCGGCCGCCCCGGCCTCGCGCCGGAAGAGGCGCTGGAGCGGGTCGGGCTCGGTCATGCCGGCGCCCTGCCCTTCGCCTATCTGTCCGCCGGCCAGCAGCGCCGCGCGGCGCTCGCCCGCCTTCTCGTCGCGCGTCGCCCCGTCTGGCTGCTCGACGAGCCGACGGCGGCGCTCGACACGGCCTCGCAAGGCCTGTTCCGGGACATCGCCGAGGCGCATCTCGCGGATGGCGGCATCCTGATCGCCGCGACCCATCTGCCGCTCGGCCTTGCCGCCGCCGAGCTGAAGCTCGAACGGCCGCGGCCCCCGGCCAATGCGTCCCTTCCGGCGGATCCTTTCGACACATGGCAATGATCGCCCTCTTCTCCCGCGATCTCCGGCTGGCCTTCGCCGGCGGGGGCGGGGCCGCGACGGGCCTCGTCTTCTTCCTCGCCGTCGTCGCCGCGACGCCCTTCGCCCTCGGGCCGGACATGCGGCTTCTCGCCCGGCTCGGCCCGGCGATCCTCTGGCTCGGCGCGCTCCTGTCCGGCCTCCTGACGCTCGACCGCCTGTTCCAGGCCGATCGCGACGACGGGACGCTGGACCTTCTCGCCACCGGCGGCGCGCCGCTGCCGCTCGTCGTCCTGGTCAAGGCGCTGGCGCATTGGGCGGGAACCGGGCTGCCGCTCATCGCGGCGACGCCGTTTCTCGGCCTCGTCCTCGGGCTCGAACCGCTGGAACTCGCCGCCTGCGCCCTCACCCTCCTCGTCGGCACGCCGGCCGTCACGCTGATCGGCGCGGTCGGGGCGGCCGTCGCGGTCGGCCTGCCGCGCGGCGGGCTCCTCGTTTCGGTGCTCGTCCTGCCGCTGGCGCTGCCCGTCCTCATTTTCGGCGTTTCCGCCGCCTATGGCGCGCTCAATCCCGGCGCGCCGTTCCTCGCGCCCCTCCTCTTCCTGGCCGCCCTCACGCTCTTCAGCGGCGTCCTCGGCCCCTTCGCGGCGGCGGCGGCGCTGAGATCGGGCGGCGACTGAAAGGCAAAGCACCATGGCCGACTGGAATGCCGCCCTCTACCTGCGCTTCGCCGACGAGCGGACGCGCCCGGCGCGCGAGCTCCTCGCCAGAGTGCCGGCGAACGATCCCGCCGTCGCGGTCGATCTCGGCTGCGGGCCGGGCAATTCCACCGCCCTTCTCGCCGAGCGCTTTCCGCAGGCGGTGCTTCTCGGCCTCGACAGCTCGCCCGACATGCTGGCGAAGGCGCGCGGCGATCTTCCCGCCGCCCGCTTCGTTCTCGGCGACATCGCGCGCTTCGAGCCGGAGGCGCCCGTCGACCTTCTCTTCGCCAATGCCTCGCTGCAATGGCTGCGCGACCACGAGACCCTGTTGCCGCGCCTCTTTTCCCTGCTGGCGCCGGGCGGCGTCCTCGCCGTGCAGATGCCCGACAACCAGGAGGAGCCGAGCCACCGCCTGATGCGCGAGGCGGCGGGCGCCGGGCAATGGCGGGCGAAGATCGACGACGCCGACAAGGTCCGCGCCCGCATCCTGCCGGCGGAGGCCTATTACGATCTCCTCGCGCCGCTCGCCCGCGAGGTCGACATCTGGCGCACGACCTATCACCACGTCATGGCGGACGAGGGCGCGATCGTCGAATGGGTGAGCGCGACGGGCCTGCGCCCCTTCCTCGATCCGCTGGACGAGGACGAGCGCGCGGCCTTCCTCGCCGATTACCGCGCCCGACTCGCGGCGGCCTATCCGGCACGCGCCGACGGCCGGCGCCTGCTCCGCTTTCCGCGACTGTTTCTCGTCGCGCGGAAATGAGGCCTCGCCCCTTTGCCGCATCCTTCAAGGGGTTCTAAGCTTTCGCCATGAGCGACCTCGCCGCCTCTCCCCGGCCGACACGGATCGGCGCCCTCGCCAACCCGACGCGCTTCCTGGCGCTGTCGGGCCGCGTCCAGCCCTTCCTCTACGCGGCGGCCGCCCTCGTGCTCGCCCCGGCGCTCTGGCTCGGCTTCACCGCCCCCGCCGACTACCAGCAGGGCGAGACGGTGCGGATCATGTTCATCCACGTGCCCTTCGCCTGGCTCGGCATGATGGCCTGGACCATGATGGCCGGTTCCGGCCTCGGCACCCTGGTCTGGCGCCATCCGGTAGCCGATGTCGCGCTGAAGAGCGCGGCGCCGCTCGGCGCCGTCTTCACCCTCCTCGCCATGGTCACCGGCTCGATCTGGGGCCGCCCGACCTGGGGGACGTGGTGGGAATGGGACGCGCGCCTATCGAGCGTCTTCATCCTCTTCCTCATGTATCTCGGCCTCATCGCCCTCACCCGCGCCTTCGACGATCCGGCGCGCTCGGCCCGGCCGGTGGCCGTGGTCGCCCTCACCGGCTTCGTGATGATCCCGATCATCAAGTTCTCGGTCGAATGGTGGAACACGCTGCACCAGCCGGCGAGCGTCCTGACGATGAACGGGCCGAAGATGCCGGCCACCTATCTGGTGCCGCTTCTCCTGTCGGCCCTCGGCTTCTCGCTCCTCTTCCTGGCGCTGCATCTCACGGCGATGCGCACCGAGGTGCTGCGCCGGCGCATTCGCGCCCTGAAACGTCTTCAGGCCGCCCGGACGGAAGGCGCGACGCCATGATCGCGGTGGACAGTTCCGCCTTCGTCCTGTCCGCCTACGGGATCTCCGCCCTGGCGCTTCTTCTCGTCGCCGGCTGGATCGTTTTCGACGCGCGCCGCGCCCGGCGCGAGCTGGCGCGGCTGGAGGCCGGCGGCGCCCGGCGCCGGTCGGATGGCGGGGCGCGCCGATGAGCGCCGGGCTCGACGATCCCGGCACCGCCGCGCCGCGCCGGCGGCGGTCGCTCCTTCTCTTCCTGCCGCTCGCCGCCTTTCTGGCGCTGGCCGGCGTGTTTCTGGCCGAACTCCTGTCGGGCCGCGATCCGGCGGTCATTCCCTCGGCGCTGATCGGCGCGCCGACGCCGAAGACGGTGCTGCCGCCGCTGGCCGGCGCGGCGGTTCCGGGGCTCGACCTGTCCGCGCCGCCGGACAAGCCGCTGCTCGTCAATGTCTTCGCCTCCTGGTGCGGCCCCTGCCGCGAAGAGCATCCGCTCCTGATGGAGCTCGCCAAGGACGCGCGCTTCCGGCTCGTCGCCATCAACCACAAGGACAAGCCGCAGGCGGCGCTCGCCTTCCTGCAAGCTCTCGGCAACCCCTATGCCGCGATCGGCACGGACGAAGCCGGCCGGGCGACGATCGACTGGGGCGTCTATGGCGTGCCGGAAAGCTTTCTCGTCGGCACCGACGGGCGCATCCTCTGGAAGCAGGTCGGCCCCTTCACGCCACAGGCGGTGATGAACGGTCTCTATCCGGCGCTGGCCGGAGCGGCCGGCGCGGCCTCCCCCGGCGCCGGGAAGCCGTAGACCGTCAGCGGCGAAGGATCGCGCAGATAGAGCGGCGCCGGCACGGTGCCGAGCGGCACGGCGCCGATGGCGCCGGCTTCCTTCGCGGTGATGCCGAGGATCAGCGTACCCTCCGTCCGGTCGCCCGGGCGCCAGGGCGAATCGATCTCGAACTGATCGGCCGGCGCCTCGCCGGGCTTCAGGAAGCCGCGAATGTCCAAGGGCTCGTCGCGCAGCGCCCAGACGAGGCCGGCGGTCAGCGCCCGGCTCTCGACGGCGAGCCGCTCCGCCCCGCGCGATTTCGCGAGAGCGGCGATCTCGCCCGCCGTCGCCGACCAGCCGCCGAGCTGGCGGAACTGCCGGAACGGGCCGGTGGCCGAGGCCGGATCGGCGAAACCCGTCGTCCAGAGCATCGCGGCGGCGAGAAGGCCGCAGATCACGAAATTGGCGACGAGGAACAGGCGGCGGCGATGGCGCACCATCAGCGCCGTGGCGAGGACGACGCCGGCCGGATAGGCGGTCGCGCCCCAATTGGCATTGGCCTGCGCCAGGAAGCCCTGCACGGTGATGGCGAGGACGATCGGCCAGCTCAGCCAGAGAAGCAGCCGGTCGCTGTCCGGCCGGTCGGTGCGGGCGCGGAAGAGAAGCGCGTTCAGCATGGCGCCGAAGACGATCGGCCCGGCGACGCCGAACTGCGTGACGAAGAACTCGAAGCCCTTGCGCGCATTGAGCCGCGACCAGCTCCAGCCGATATTCTCCTCGCCCGTATGGGTGAAGGTGGCGAAGCCATGGCCGATATTCCACCAGACGTTCGGCGCCATCAGGAGGGCGATGGCGAGAAGCGCCACGAGGATGTCGCGCGGGCGCAAGGCCCGGCGCAGTTCGGGAAGCGCGATCGCCGCGACGCCGATCATGACCGGCAGGAAGATCATCGCATATTTGGCATAGAGGCCGATGCCGGTGACGAGGCCGAAGGCGAGAGCGGTACCAAGGGCCGGCCGGTCGAGATGCCGGACGAGCACGAGAAGCGCCAGGCTCCAGAAGAAGAGGAGCAGCGCGTCCGTCGTCATCAGCATGGAGGACAGGGCGACGCCCGGCATCAGGAGATAGGCGAGGCCGGTCCAGAAGGCGGTGCGCCCGCCATAGAGCCGCCGCGCGACGAGGGAGAGGACGATCGCCGTGCCAAGATGGAGCAGCGGCGCGGCGAGCCGCACGCAGGGCGCGGCCGGGCCGCAGACCGCCGCCTCGCCGGCGATCAGCCAGGCGATCAGCGGCGGCTTCGTCGCGTAGCCGAACTGGAGATGGCGGGACCAGGCCCAGTATTGCGCCTCGTCGAAGCCGAGCTCGCTCGGCGAGAGGACGAGCGCCAGGACGCGCAGAAGCGCGATGGCGACGAGAATCCAGAGCGCCGCGTGCCAGCCCTCGCCCGCCTCCTCGGGCGCGCGGGCGGCAGGCGGCAGGCGGCGCGCCGGCGCGCGCATGGTCGTCATCAACGTCTGGCTCACTGGACCCCGGCGCCCTTTCGTGCTGATGGCCTGCGGATGTTCAAGAAACGTCATGCCCTCGGCGAGGCGACACAACGATGACCATCCGCGAGGCGCGGGCCAAGCCGCCCGCCGCCCCTTCTTCCGCCGCTCCCCGGCCGGTCGGACCCGCCGCCCTCCGGCGCCGGCCGCTCGCGACGCTTTTCGTCGCCACCGCCCTGGTCTCGGCCTTCTTTCTTCTGTTCCCGGATGCCGACATCGCGGTCAGCCGGTGGTTCTTCACGCCGGGCGAAGGCTTCCGCCTGGCCGAGGACCCGGCGATGCTCCTCGTGCGCGAGATCGGCGAGAGCTTCACCATCGCGATCGTCGCCGTCTCGCTCGGCATCCTGGTCCTGCCGCTCCTGCGTCGCGGCGCGGTGCTGCGCTGGCTGAAGCCGCATGCCGCCCTCTACATTCTCGCCGTCTACATCCTCGGGCCGGCGCTGCTCGTCAATGCCTTGTTCAAGAACAGCTTCGGCCGGGCCCGCCCGCGCGAGATCGCGGCCTTCGGCCACGACGCCCTGTTCTCGCCGGTCTGGACCGTGTCCACCGCCTGTTCGGGCAACTGCTCCTTCGTCTCCGGCGAGGGCGCGGCGGCGGCGGCGCTCCTCTGCCTCCTGCCGCTGGTGCCGAACCGCGAACGCGGCATCGTCGCCGTCAGCCTCCTCGCGATCGCCGCGAGCGTTTCGGCGGCGCGTGTGGCGATGGGTGCTCACTTTCTGTCCGACACGATGCTATCATGGCTGCTGGTATTGACAGTCGCCGCCCTGATGAAACCGCTGATTCTGGAACGCGGCGCGGCGCGGATCGATGACGCCTTCCTGGTCCTGTCGGAGCGTCTCTGGGCGTTCCGCCGGGCCTGCCGCCGGCGCTGGCGCGCGGCGCGGGACTTGAGGAGGGCAAGGGGATGATCGAGAGAATGCTGGAAGACATGCCTCGAACTGCGGCCGTCGCGCCGACCGGCGGCGCCTTCGCGCCGGTTTCGACGGGACCGGAGCCGGTGACGCCCGGCCGCTTCGCGCTGGTCAGCGTCGTCATCCCGGCGCGCAACGAGGCGCAGAACCTGCCGATCCTGGTGGAGGAGATCGCGGCCGCCCTGGAAGGCCGCGCCTTCGAGGTGGTGGTGATCGACGACGGCTCGACGGACGGAACGCGGGAGGCGATCCTCGCGCTTCAGGCCGCCGGTCGCCCGGTGCGGCACATCCGGCACGACCGCTCCTGCGGCCAGAGCCGCGCCGTGCGCACGGGCGCGCTCGTCGCCCATGGCGACGTCGTCGTCACCATCGACGGCGACGGGCAGAACGACCCGCGCTTCATTCCCGGCCTCGTCGCGCTCCTGGAAGAGGGGCCGCCCGGCACGGCGCTCGCCGCCGGCCAGCGCACCGGGCGCACCGACACGCGGCTGAAGCAGTTCTCCTCCGCCTTCGCCAACGGCTTGCGCGCCCGCATCCTGAAGGACGCGACGCGCGACACCGGCTGCGGCCTGAAGGCGGTGCCGACGGCGGTCTTCCGCCGCCTGCCCTATTTCGAGGGCTGGCACCGCTATCTGCCGGCGCTGGTGATGCGCGAGGGGCTCGGCATCGCCCATCTCGACGTCGTCGACCGCGAGCGGCGCTTCGGCACCTCCAATTACGGCATCTTCGACCGAATGCTGGTCGGCATCCTCGATCTCTTCGGCGTCTGGTGGCTTCTGCGTCGCGGCCAGCGCCGCCCGGAGATCCGCGAGCTCTGAGCGGCATTTCGGGCGGGCCGAGGATGGAAGCCGGGCCGGCCGGCGCCATCTGATGGCCCCATGATCACACCCTCCTTCTCCCTCCGCATTCCCGAAGGCGACGAGCGGGCGCGCCGCGTCTGCGACCATTGCGGCTTCGTCGACTACCAGAACCCGAAGATCGTCGTCGGCTCGGTGGTGCGCCATGACGGGCGCATCCTCCTGTGCCGCCGCGCCATCGAGCCGCGCGCCGGCTTCTGGACGATCCCCGCCGGCTATCTGGAACTGAACGAGACGCCGGAAGCCGGCGCCATGCGCGAGGCGGCGGAGGAGGCCACGGCCAAGATCGCGATCTCGCGGCTGCTCGCGATCTATTCGGTGCCCCGGATCAGCCAGGTGCAGCTCATCTTCCGCGCCGTGCTGGAGGAGCCGGAGGCGCTGCGCGCCGGGCCGGAGACCCTGGAATGGCGGCTGGTCAGGCCGGACGAGATCCCCTTCGACGATCTCGCCTTCCCTTCCGTCCACTGGGCGCTCCGCCACGACATGGCGGCGGAGGCCGGCGCGCCGCCCGTGCCCTTCGGCAATCCGGAAGGCGAGGCCGGCGACGTGCTGCCGAACGGCGAGAGGCTCGCCGACGAGGCGCTGTGACGCGCCTCAGCCCTTGCCGTCGCCCGGCAGCGGCTCGACGGCGTGCCGCTTCAGGAGCGGGATCTGGAACAGCATGAAGGCCATGGTGATCGGCATCGTGCCCCAGACCTTGAAGGTCACCCAGAAATCCTCGGAGAAATTGCGCCAGACCACTTCATTCAACAGCGCCAGCACGATGAAGAACAGGCCCCAGCGCAGCGTCAGCTTGCGCCAGCCGGCGTCGTCCAGCTTGAAGGCCTGATCGAAGACATAGCCGAGCAGCGGCCGATCGAAGAGAAACAGCCCGCCGAGCAGGATCGCGGCGAAGATGCCGTTCACGATGGTCGGCTTCATCTTGATGAACATGTCGTTCTGCAGCCAGAGCGTCAGGCCGCCGAACAGGACGACGAAGATGCCGGACACGAGCGGCATGATGGGCAGCGTCCGCGTCAGCGCCCAGGACACGGCGAGCGCCGCGACGGTCGCCGCCATGAACAGGCCCGTCGCGATGAAGATCGGCCCGCCGAGGCTGGCGAGCGAGGGGACATGCGAGGCGAGCCACGCCCCCCGGTAATTGGCGAAGAAGAAGACGAGGAGCGGCCCGAGTTCCAGCGCGAATTTCAGGCCGGGGCTGAGCGGCGGCCGCTCCGGCGAATTCGGCCCCGCCTCGATGATGCGTTCGGACATGGCGACGTCTTGCCTTCTGAAACTCGCGCTGCGGTTCCGCCCCGAAGCCGGCGCGGCGGAGAAAGCCGGGCCCGTCCCGTCCGATCCTTCGGGCGGGCAGCGGAGCCGCAGGCCATGGCCTTTTCAAGGCGCGGGCGAGGTGCCCGCGATCGCCTCGGCGAAATCCCTGGCCCGGAAGGGCTCCAGGTCGTCGATCCCCTCGCCGACGCCGATGAAATAGACCGGCAGGCGGTGCTTGGCGGCGATGGCGACGAGGATGCCGCCGCGCGCCGTGCCGTCGAGCTTGGTCATCACCAGCCCGTTGACGCCCGCGACATTGCGGAAGATCTCCACCTGGTTCAGCGCGTTCTGCCCCGTGGTGGCGTCCAGCGTCTGGAGCACCGTGTGCGGCGCGTCGGGATCGCGCTTCTGAAGGACGCGCACGATCTTGGCGAGCTCGTCCATCAGTTCGGTGCGGTTCTGAAGGCGCCCCGCCGTGTCGATGATCAGGATGTCGGAGCCGTTGGCCAGCGCCTCGTCATAGGCCTCGAAGGCGAGGCCCGCCGCGTCGGCGCCGATGGCCTTGGCGATCACCGGCGAATTCGTCCGCTCGCCCCAGATCTTCAGCTGCTCGATCGCGGCGGCGCGGAACGTGTCGCCGGCGCAGAGCGTGACCTTCAGGCCGGCGCGCGTCAGCTTGGCGGTCAGCTTGCCGATCGTCGTCGTCTTGCCGGTGCCGTTGACGCCGACGACCAGCACGACATGCGGCTTCTTCTCCAGATCGAGCTCCAGCGGCAGGGCGACGGGGTGCAGCACCGCCTCGACCTCGGAGGCGAGGATGGCGCGCACCTCGGCGCCGGAGATCTCCTTGCCGAAGCGGCCCTGGCTGAGGCGGTCGGTGATGCGCATCGCCGTCTCGACGCCGAGATCGGCCTGGATCAGCACGTCCTCGAAATCCTGGAGCACCGTCTCGTCGAGCTTCTTCTTGGTGAAGAGCGCGGTGATCGAGGCCGAGAGCTGGCCGGAGGAGCGGGCGAGCCCGGCCCGCATGCGCTCCACCCAGGTCTGGCGGGCGAGAGCGGGCGCGGTCGAGGGCTCGGCCACCGCCTCGTCGCGCAGCCTCCAACCGGCTTCGCCGGTGGAAACGCGCGGCCCCGCCTCGCGCGGCGCGGGCGCGTCGAGGAAGGAGAAGTCGGCCTCCTTCTCCTCGTCCTCGGCCGGCAGCGGCGCGTCGGCGTCGAGCCAGGAGAACTCGTCGCGCTTCTGCCGGTTGGCGAAGGGCTGCGGCGCCAGCGCGCTGTCCGGCGTCACCGGCGGCGGCGCGTAGGGCGCGGCCGGCGGCGCCTCGGCGGGGAGTTCCGGCTCCGGCTCGGAAAAGGCGACCGGCTCGGCGGCCGGCGCCTCGGCGGTCTCGGCCTTCGGCTCGTCCAGCCAGGAGAAGTCGCTGTCCGGCTCCGGGGCGTTCGGGTCGAGCCAGGAGGGCTCCTCGGCCGCGTCCGCTTCCGCCTCGACGGGCGCTTCGGCCGGCGGCTCGATCGCCGGAACCGTCTCCGGCAGCGGCTCGGGGCTCGGCTCGGCCGCGGCGGCGCCGGCCTCCGGTTCGGGTTCGGGTTCGGGTTCGGGCGGACGGGCCGTCTCGACCTCGTCGCGCGTCGCCGGCACGGGCGGCGCGTCGAAGGGATCGAGCGAGCCGGCTTCCGGCAGCGGCGCCTCGGCGGCGGCGCTCGCCTCGGCCTCCAGCGAGCGCGGCGGCGTCTCGGGCGCGCCGGGCGCCGTCTCGGCCGGCCGCGTTTCGGCGCGGTTCGAGCCGAAGGAGAAGATGCGCCGGAAAAAGCCTTCAGCCATGTGCGCTCCCATGCGGTGTCGCGGCGAGAAGGCGCTTGCCGTCATGCCCGGCGATCCGCGCCTCGATCAGGGTGCCGGCCTCGCCGAAGGGCATCCGCACCGGCGTGAAATCGGCGAGCCGTCCGCGACCGCCATGCTCGACCAGCACGCTCGCGCGCCTGCCGACATGCTGCGCCAGATGGCGGGCCAGCGCCTCCTCCGCCACCGCCCGCAGCCGTGCCGCCCGCTCGCGGACGAGCGGGGGCCTAAGCTGCGGCATCCGCGCCGCCGGCGTGCCGGCGCGCGGGCTGAACGGAAAGACATGGACGAAGGCGAGGCCGCATTCGGCGACGAGCGCGCGGGTGTTCTCCGCCATCGCCTCGTCCTCCGTCGGAAAGCCGGCGATGAGATCGGCGCCGAAGGCGATCTCCGGCCGCCGGGCGCGCAGATCGGCGCAGAAGCGCAAGGCCTCGTCTCGCGAATGGCGCCGCTTCATGCGCTTGAGGATCAGGTCGTCGCCCGCCTGCAGCGACAGATGAAGATGCGGCATCAGCCGCGCCTCGCCGCCCATCGCGTCGAGCAGCGCCGGATCGGCCTCGACGCTGTCGATCGAAGACAGGCGGAGGCGGGCAAGGTCCGGCACGTGGCGCAGGATCGCCTGGACGAGGCTGCCGAGGCGCGGCGCGCCCGGCAGGTCCCCGCCCCAGCTCGTCAGATCGACGCCGGACAGGACGACCTCGCGGCAGCCCTCGCCGACGAGGCGCTTGATGCCCTCGATCACCGCGCCCGCCGCCACCGAGCGCGACGCGCCGCGGCCATAGGGGATGATGCAGAAGGTGCAGCGATGGTCGCAGCCGTTCTGCACCTCGACCACGGCGCGGGTACGCCCTTCCACCACCTCGGCGAGCTGCGGCTGGGTCTCGCGGATGGAGAAGATGTCGTCGACGCGAATCCGCGCTTCCCTTCCGAGACCGAAATCGGCGAGGCCGCGATAGCTGTCCGGCAGGCGCTTCTCGGCATTGCCGAGCACCGCGTCGACCTCCGGCATGGCGGCGAAGCTCGCCGGGTCGATCTGCGCGGCGCAGCCGGAAACCAGGACCAGCGCCTCCGGGTGGTCGCGCCGCGCCCGGCGCAGCGCCGCCCGCGCCTCGCGCACCGCCTCGGCCGTGACGGCGCAGGAATTGACGAGGATCGCCGGCCGACCGGCGCCGAGCCCGGCCGTCTCGGCGGCGCGCTTCATCGCCGCGCCCTCCAGCCCGTTCAGCCGGCAGCCGAAGGAAACGACCTCGACGCCGCTCACGCGGGAACCGTTTCGGCGTCGCGGACATGATCGCCGCTCGCCGGGTCGAGGCGGCCCGACCATTCCCATTCGGCCGGCCCGGTCATCACGACATGGTCGTCGTCGCGCCAGTCGATCCGCAGCCGGCCGCCCGGCAGCGTCACGTCGACGCCGCGCCCGGTGCGCCGAGTGCGCGCGGCCGAGACGGCGGCGGCGCAGGCGGCCGAGCCGCAGGCGCGCGTCAGCCCCGCGCCGCGCTCCCAGGTGCGCATCGTCAGCGCGTCCGGCGCGGTCACCTGCGCGATCGTGATGTTGCAACGCTCGGGAAAGAGCGGATGGTTTTCGAGGATCGGCCCGAAGCGGTCGAGCGCA
Organism: Aureimonas endophytica; assembly: GCF_014642635.1. Classification (GTDB taxonomy): domain Bacteria; phylum Pseudomonadota; class Alphaproteobacteria; order Rhizobiales; family Rhizobiaceae; genus Plantimonas; species Plantimonas endophytica. The sequence goes on along the minus strand of NZ_BMIQ01000002.1, from coordinate 141,834 downwards.
TAGGACCAGACGTCGTCCTTCACCCAGAAGATCGCGTGCGGGTTGCCCATTGAGGCGACGGAGGGCGAATGGAGGATCGGCGCGTCGATCGGCCCGATCTGCAATTCGATGGCGCGGGTATCGGCGAATTCCTCGGCGAGCGGGATGTCGCGCCAGCCGAAGCGCGGCCGCCCCATGTCGACGGAGATGCGGTCCTCGCCCTGCATCTCGGCGGTGACGATGCGCCCGGCGATCTCGAAGGAGAAGCGCGTCTGGCCGGTCTCGGCGGCGAGCGCCTGGACGACGCAGCGCGTGCCGTTGCCGCAGGCCTCCGCCTCCGTGCCGTCGCAGTTGAGGATGCGCACCAGCGCGTCCGTCCCCTCGGCGGCGGGATCGTGGATCGCCATCAGCTGGTCGAAACGGGTTTCCGGCCGGCTGGCGAGTGCGATGGCCGCCGCCGGCGCGACGCGGCGCGCGTCGCCGCGCAGATCGACGACGAGGATCTCGTTGCCGATGCCGTTCATGCGCGCGAAGGGGACGCCGGAAACCGATGCGACGCTGGAAGTCATGCGGGCTATATGGCCGATCGCCCGGCCGAATGCCAGATCGCGGCGCATTCTCGCGTTGGCGGCCCTGTCGCCAGACCGTCACGAACTGTTTCTAGACCTCGCCCGGACCCGCCGAGAGAGGATTTCACCGATGCACCTTCGCTCCCTGCTGTTCGCCGGCGCCGCGCTGCTGCCGGTCGCCGCCCATGCCGAGCCGCCGAAGGCGACGGTCACGCCGATCGCCTACGAGGATCAGGCGCTCGCCAAGGCGGAGGTGCCGGGCGGCAAGACGCTGGATCTCACGCTCGGCATCGGCTCCGGCGCCTTCGCCGATCCGGGGTCGGCCGGCCGCGCGATCTGGACGATCTCCGATCGCGGGCCGAATGTCGATTGCGGCGAGGCGGAGGAGGTGCTCGGCATCTCCACCGAAAAGGCCTGCGCCGGCGACAAGAAGGCGAAGATGTTTCCGGCCCCGGACTTCGTGCCCTCGATCTACCGGCTGGCGATCGCCGGGGGCAAGGCGACGATCGCCGAGACGATCCCGCTGAAGGGCACGGATGGCAGGCTCCTGTCGGGCCTGTCCAACCCGCTGAAGGCGACGACGACCGAAGGCGCCTATGGCCTCGACGGCAAGGCGCTGACCGAGACGCCGAACGGCTTCGACACCGAATCGCTCGTCCATCTGCCGGATGGCAGCTTCTTCGTCTCCGACGAATACGGCGCCTCGATCTCGCATGTCGCCGCCGATGGCCGGGTGCTGAAGCGCTATGTGCCGAAGGGCCTGGAGGCCGACTATGCCGGCGCCGACTATCCGGTGGCGGGATCGCTCCCGGCCCTCGTCATGAAGCGCAAGCTCAATCGCGGCATCGAATCGATCGCCCTCGCGCCGGACGGGAAGACGGTCTACTTCATCCTCCAGAGCCCGCTCGTGAACCCGGACGAGGAGACCTACAAGGCCTCCCGCACCGTCCGCCTCTATGCCTTCGACATCGCCTCCGAGGCGGTGACGGCCGAATATGCCTACGAGGTCGACGAGGCCGCCGCATTCGGCAAGGACAATGCCAGAAAGGCGCAGAAGCAATCGGACGTGAAGGTCTCCGAGATGGCGGCGCTCGGGCCGGACCAGCTCCTCGTCCTCGAACGCATCTCGAAGACGACGAAACTCTATCGCGTCGATCTGAAGGACGCGGCCAAGCTGCCGGCGCGCTTCGATTCGGCCGAGACCAGCCCTTCCCTCGAAGCGCTGAAGCCGGCCGAACTCGCCGGCAAGGGCGTCGCGGCCCTGAAGAAGGAACTCGTCTTCGACAGCGACACGGCGAAGGACATGCCGGAGAAGATCGAGGGCGTCGCGGTGGTCGATCCGAAGACGCTGATCCTCGTCACCGACAACGATTTCGGCATTGCCGGCGACAGGACGCGGCTCGTGAAGGTCGAGTTCGACAGGCCGCTCGCCGAATAGGCAGGGCGCGAGGCGCGGCGGCCGGGCCGGCGCGCCTCACCCGAACTTGCCGAGTTCCTTCATCTCCCGGTCGCCGGCCCTCTGGCCGGTGCGGGCATTCACCCAGACGGTGAGGCCCCAGAGCACGACGCCGAGCGCCACGAGAATACCGGCGATGAGATATTGCTCGGGGTCGCGGCCGGTCCAGGGACCGGCGAGAAAGGCGCAGGACAGAGCGCCGAGCACCGGCAGCACCGTCGGCGTGCGGAAGTGCTCGTGGCCGACGGGATCGCGCCGCAGCACCAGGACGGCGACATTGACGACGGTGAAGACGCAGAGCAGCAGCAGCGCCGTCGTCGCGCCGAGCTGGCGCACCCCGCCGACGAAGGCGATCAGCGCGAAGGCGAGCAGCGTCGTGAAGCCGATGGCGACATAGGGCGTGCGCCGCCCGGCATGGACGCGGCCGAACAGAGCCGGCAGCACCCGCTCGCGGCTCATGCCGTAGAGCAGCCGGCTCGCCATCAGCATGTTGATCAGGGCGGAATTGGCCACCGCGAACATGGTGATGATGCCGAAGATCCAGAGCGGGAAGCCCGGCGCCCCGGCGGAGACGACCTTGAGGAGCGGCGTCTCCCCTTCCCCGAGTTCGGCGGCCGGCACGATGGCGATGGCCGAGATCGAGACGAGGACGTAGATCGCGCCGGTGATGACGAGGCCGGACAGGAGGACGCGCGGGAAGATGCGGTGCGGATCGCGGCATTCCTCCGCCATGTTCACCGAATCCTCGAAGCCGACCATGGCGAAGAAGGCGAGCGTCGTGCCGGCGACCACCGACCAGAAGACGCCCTTCTCCGCGTCCGGCGCGAAGGCGAAGGCACGCGACAGGTCGGCCCCGCCGAGCCCGATCGCCCAGAAGCCGATCCCGATGATGACGAGGAGGCCGGACAGTTCGACCAGGGTCAGGACGACATTCGCCTTCACGCTCTCCCCGACGCCGCGAAAATTCACGAGCGCGATCAGCGCCATGAATAGAAGCGCCACGAGCGAGACGCCGAAGGCGCCGAGATCGAGGCCGAAGGCGCTGGAGAAATTCGCCGCGAAGGCGCGCGAGGCGGTGGAGGCGGAGGTGATGCCGGAGCACATCACCGCGAAGGCGACGAGGAAGGTGACGAAATGGATGCCGAAGGCCTTGTGCGTGTAGAGCGCGGCGCCGGCGGCCTGCGGATATTTCGTAACGAGTTCGAGATAGGAGAAGGCGGTGAGAAGGGCGACGGCGAAGGCGACCAGGAAGGGCAGCCAGACGACGCCCCCGACCTCCTTCGCGACCTGGCCGGTCAGCGCATAGACGCCGGTGCCCAGAATGTCGCCGACGATGAAGAGGAGGAGCAGCCACGGCCCCATCACCCGGACGAGGCTCGGCTCGCCATCCTTTCGCGTCGGGCCGTCCGCTTCCGTCACGCTCGTCATGCCGTCCTCCCGTCGATCCGCCTCCACCGGTTGAATTCGGGCGAAACGGCGGCGGGACAAGGGCGGTGCGCCTAATCCTCGGCGTGGCGGCTCGGCGCCGTGGTCTCCGGCGTCTCGGCGAGCACCGGCGGCGGCGGAACGTCGAGGCGGAGCGGCAGTTCGGCGACGAGGCCCGGCGGCGCCGCGACGAAGCGCTCCGGCGCCAGACCCCAGCGCCGGCAGGCGGCGGTAAGCCGCGCCGGCGGGTCGCCGACCGGCTCGTCGGTCAGTTGGAAAGTGCCCCAATGGCTGCCGAGCGCGAATTCCGCTCCGAGGAACAGCGCGCCGCGTACCGCCTCGTCCGGGTCCTGGTGCTGCGGGCGCATCACCGAGCGCGGTCGGTAGGCGCCGATCGGGATCACCGCCAGCTTCGGCGCGCCGAAGCGCGCGCGGGCGGCCCGGTAGTTCCGCCCGCCGAAGAAGCCGGTATCGCCGATATGATAGACGAGACCGGCCGGCGTCTCGAAGGCGAAGGAGGCCCAGAGCGTCATCCGCCGGTCGAAGACGCCGCGCGCCGACCAGTGATGCGTCGGGTCGAACGTCACCGCCACGCCCTCGCCGAGCACCACGCGCTCGTGCCAGTCATGCGCCGAGACCTCGGCGCCCGGACGCCAGGCGCGGATCAGGCGGTCGCAGCCGAGCGGCACGACGAAGCGCGGCCGGTCGCGCCGGTCGAGCCGCTCCAGCGTGGCGCGGTCCATATGGTCGTAATGCGAATGGGTGAGGCAGACGACATGGATCGGCGGAAGATCCTCGAAGGCGACGCCCGGCCGATTGTGTCGGCGCGGGCCGAGGCCGTCCGGGCAGCGCTCGGAGAAGATCGGATCGACGAGGATGTTGAGCCCGCCCGTCTGGTAGAGGAAGCTCGCATGGCCGATGGCGAGAACCCGCAGCCGCGCGCCCTCGACCGAGCGCGGCGGGCGGTCGGCCGGCACCGGGTGGTCGACCTCCGGCGCCCAGGCCTCGCGCCCCCGCGCCATTTGCCAGCGCAGGATCGCGCCGAAGGGCGCCGGCATCTCCCCGCCCGGATTGAAGAAGCGCCGCCCGTCGAAATGATCGGATGCCGGGCCGGCATAATAGGGATTGCGGAAAGGCTTGAAGGGCAAGGGCCGCGATCCCGGAGCTTTCGAAACAGGCAGAGACGACTTAAGTTCGACAGGCTAGCTATCGATCTCGATCGGGAAGGCAATGGCTGACACCGCAAAGCTCTCGGCGACGTTCGAGATCGCGATCCCCGAAGCCGTCCGCGCCGCGCAGAACTGGACGGCCGGTCAGGAACTCGTCTTCGTTCCCAAGGGAAACGGGGTGCTGCTGGTGCCCGTCCCGGCGCCATCCGACCTCGCCGGCAGCATGAAGGGCGCGCGCACGACGGACTATCGCGACCGGGAGGACAGGGTCTGAGCCGGGTGGTCGACAGTTCGGCCTGGATCGAATGGCTCGTCGGCTCGGCGACCGGAACCATGGTCGGCCAGGAACTGCCGCGACCGGACGACTGGATCGTGCCGACCATCGTCCAGCTCGAGCTCGCCAAATGGGTTCTCAGAGAAGCCGGCGAGGAACGGTTAGATCCGATCCTGGCCTTCATGCAATCCTGCCGACTGGCCGTTCTCGACACGGAGACGGCGCTCCAGGCGGCGGAATTCTGCCGGCGGCATCGGCTCGCGACCGCCGACGCGATCGTCTATGCGACCGCATGGCGGCGCGGCGCGGATCTTCTCACCTGCGACGCGCATTTCGCTGACCTGCCGAATGTCGTCCTGATCCGGAAGGTGGAGCACTGAGGCTCGTCGCTTCGGCCGACTGGGCGATCCGTCGCCCGCGCCGATGTCAGTTCGGCGCCAGCGACCGGCCCCAGGATCGGCTTATGTCGGGGCGCGGGAAGAACCTTCTGAAATGACGAGCGAAAAGAATGATGGCGGCATGGGCAGGATCATCGCCTTTCCGGGCGGCCGGTCCCTTCCCGCCCCGGTCGATGCCGAGGCGGCGCGGCGGGTGGCGGCGCTCGGCTACGAACGCTGGGCGGCGCGCGCCCGGCTGACCGGCGCGCCGATCCCGCCCGAGATCCGCCACCTGAAGATGCAGATCGATTTCGCCGCGACCATGCTGAAGCAGCTCAGCCCGCTGCCCGAGGACTTCCGCTCGGACGGCTTCTGGCCGGCCTGAGACGGCGGAGGCGTTTCAGCCTCCGCCGAGCGGTCGCGGTCAGGCAGCCTGACGGTTGATCTTGCCTTCCGCCATCTTGGTCAGCTTCTCGTCCGTCGCCTTCTCCTCGTCGAGATTCTGCTTCAGCACGCTGGCGCAGTCGTCGCGGCCGAGCTGCTTGGCCCAGGCGATCAGCGTGCCGTAGCGGGTGATCTCGTAATGCTCCACGGCCTGGGCCGAGGCGACGAGCGCGGCGTCGAGCACATCCTTGTCGGCGATGTCACCCGCCAGTTCGTTGGTCTCCTTGATGATGCCGTCGATCGCCGGGCAGGTCACCGCCTTCACGCTCTCGCCATGCATCTGGAACACCTGTTCGAGACGCTTGATCTGGTTCTGCGTCTCGCGCAGATGCGTCTCGAAGTCCTGCTTGATCTGCGGATCGGTCGCCTTCTCGATCATCTTCGGCAGCGCCTTAGTGATCTGGTTCTCGGCGTAGTAGATGTCTTGCAGCGTATGAACGAAGAGATCGTTCAGCGTCTTCACGTCCTTGGAAAAGAGACCCATCGACGTTTCTCCCTGTCTGTCGGATCGGATGAGCGGCCCCGGCGCGGCCAGCGCCGGCGCGGCGTCGCTCCCCGAATGCGCAAGCGAGGCGCCGGGTTGCGCCGAAGATCGTTGCCCGACTCCGCGACGAGTTCAGGCGCCGCCCTTGGCCCGGTCGAGGATCGGCTGGAAGCCGCCATAGATCATGCGCTTGCCGTCGAAGGGGATCGCCGCCTCGCCCGGCTGCGGCATGCGCGGGTCCTCCATCACCTTCGGCATCGCCGCGTCCCGCACCGCCTTGGAGGGCCATTCGATCCAGGAGAAGACGACCACCTCCTCGGGCTTGGCCGCGACGGCCCGGCGGAAATCCGTCACCTTGCCCTCCGGCACGTCGTCGCCCCAGGCCTCCACCGTCCGCAGCGCCCCGTTTTCCATGAAGACCTCGGCGGCGCGCTCGGCGAGCGCCAGATAGGCCTCCCGGTTGGCCACCGGCACGGCGACCACGAATCCGTCGATATAGCTCATCCCCGTCTCCTCCCTTTGCCCCGGCCCGGCCTCAGGCCGCCGCCTCGGCGCCGCCCATCGCGCCTTCCGCGGCCGCGACGTCCATCCACATGATCTCCCAGATATGGCCGTCCGGGTCCTCATAGGAGCGGCCGTACATGAAGCCGAAATCCTGGGTCGGCGTCGGGTCCGGGCGGCCGCCGGCACCGACGGCGTCGCTCACCGCTTGGTCCACCGCCGCGAGGCTTTCGGCCGAAAGGCAGAGCAGCACCGCGCTCACCTCCCGGGCGTCGGCGATCGGCTTCGTCGTGAACTGGCGATATTTCGCATGGGTGAGAAGCATCACGTGGATCACGTCCGACACCACCATGCAGGCCGCCGTCTCGTCGGAGAATTGCGGGTTCCGGCGCGCGCCGAGCGCCTCGTAGAAGGCGATCGACCGGGCGAGATCGGCGACCGGCAGATTGATGAAGATCAGCTTCGACATCGGATGTCCTTTCCTCCCCTATCCGGCGGCCCTGTCCGGCCGCCGCCTCGTTGACAGAATTGAGCCACAAAGTTATCTTTTGCAACTATGAAATCAGAAAAAATAACCGAGCCGCGAACGAAGCGGCATTACGAGGATGCCTGCGCCACCGCCCATGCCATGGACCTCATCGGCGAGCGCTGGGCGCTCCTCGTCATGCGCGAGCTGATGCTCGGCCCCTCCCGCTTTTCCGACCTGCGCGCCCGCCTGCCCGGCCTCAGCGCCAATGTCCTGACGCAGCGGCTCGAAGGGCTGGAGGCGGCGGGCGTGATCCGCCGACGCCGCCTGCCGCCGCCCGCCGCCGTGCAGGTCTACGAGCTCACCGCCTGGGGTTTCGAGTCGGAACCGATCTTCCAGGCGCTGGGCCGCTGGGCGGCGCGCTCGCCGGCGCACGACCCGACGCTGCCCTTCTCGGCCGCCTCCCTGCTTCTCTCGATGCGCACCATGTTCGATGCCGAGCGCGCGGCCGGGCTCGGCCTGACGGTCGCCTTCCACCTGCCGGACGCGAATTTCCGGGGCGCGATCGGCGACGGCCGCTTCGCCATCGCGCCGACGGAGGCACCGGCCGGGGCCGATCTCGTCTTCGTCGGTCCGGCGCGGGGCGCTGCGGCCTTTCTCTATGGCGGCGTGCCCGCCGAGGCGCTGGCGGCCGAGGGTCTGCTGCGGATCGAGGGCGCGGCCGATCTCGCCCGGCGCTATGCCGCCTGCTTCCCTCTGCCCGGGAAGGTTTACGCGCCGGGAATTTGACTTTCCCGCCCCTTTCGTGCTTTAGCCCGCCCAAACCGCGACAGGTCTGTCCGCGAGCCACCGACCGGGTCCCTTGCCGTCGATCACGATCGATCGACCGAGCCGCCCGGAGGTCAACATCCGCCAGCGAGTTTCGCCCGCGGATGCGATCTCGCTTTGCTCTGTCGCAACCTCTCTTGCGGAGGTGCCGGGTCGTGGCCACGTCCCGCCTTTCGCAAGGATCAAGGGCGGAACGGTATGTTCGACTCGCTGCAGGATCGGCTCGGCTCGATCCTCAACAACCTGACCGGGCGCGGCGCGCTTTCGGAGAACGACGTGGCGGCGGCGCTGCGCGAGGTTCGCCGCGCGCTGCTGGAAGCCGACGTCGCGCTGGAGGTCGTGCGCTCCTTCACCGAGCGCGTGCGCGAGAAGGCGGTCGGCGCCACGGTCCTGAAGTCGATCAAGCCCGGCCAGATGGTCGTGAAGATCGTCCATGACGAGCTCGTCGCGACGCTCGGCCACGATCAGGTGGCGATCGATCTCAACGCCCCCGCCCCCGTCACCATCATGATGGTCGGCCTCCAGGGCTCGGGCAAGACCACCACCTCGGCCAAGATCGCCAAGCGGCTCCTCGAGAAGCAGCGCCGCAAGGTGCTGATGGCCTCGCTCGACACGCGCCGCCCGGCCGCCCAGGAGCAGCTGCGCATTCTCGGCGAGCAGGTCGGCGTCGCGACGCTGCCGATCATCGCCGGCCAGGGCCCGACCGAGATCGCCAGCCGCGCCGCCCAGGCCGCCAGGCTCGGCGGCTACGACATCCTCATTCTCGACACCGCCGGCCGCACCCATATCGACGAGCCGCTGATGGCCGAGATGGCCGAGATCAAGCAGCGCTCGGCCCCGCACGAGATCCTGCTCGTCGCCGATTCCCTCACCGGCCAGGACGCGGTGAATCTCGCCCGCTCCTTCGACGATCGCGTCGGCATCACCGGCATCGTCCTCACCCGCGTCGACGGCGACGGGCGCGGCGGCGCGGCTTTGTCGATGCGCGCCGTCACCGGCAAGCCGATCAAGCTGATCGGCACCGGCGAGAAGATGGACGCGCTGGAGGAGTTCTATCCGGCGCGCATCGCCGACCGCATCCTCGGCATGGGCGACATCGTCTCGCTCGTCGAGCGCGCCGCCGAGACCATCGACGCGGAAAAGGCCGCGGCGATGGCCAAGAAGATGCAGTCGGGCAAGTTCGACCTGAACGATCTGGCCGACCAGATCGGCCAGATGCAGAAGATGGGCGGCATGGGCGGGCTGATGGGCCTGATGCCCGGCATGGCGAAGATGAAGGACCAGATCTCGGCCGCCGGCCTCGACGACCGGCTGCTGAAGCGCCAGCTCGCCATCATCTCCTCCATGACGCGCGAGGAGCGCGCCAATCCCGATCTCCTGAAGCACAGCCGCAAGAAGCGCATCGCCGCCGGCTCCGGCACCGATGCCGCCGACATCAACAAGCTTCTGAAGATGCACCGCCAGATGGCCGACATGATGAAGGCCATGGGCGGCAAGGGCGGCAAGGGCGCCGGCATCATGGGCAAGCTGATGGGCGGCCTCGGCGCCAAGATGGGTCTGCCGGGCGGCGGCATGGGCGGCATGCCGGATCTTTCCAAGCTCGATCCGAAGCAGCTCGAGGCCATGGCCAAGATGGCCGAGGCGCGCGGCCTGCCCGGCCTGCCGAAGGGCCTGCCCGGCCTCGGCGCCGGCGGCCTGCCGGGCCTCGGCGCCCCCGGCGGCTTCCCCGGCCTGCCGCCGAAGAAGAAATAGCCGGCCCGTTCGTCCGGCTCGCGCGAAATGCGCACCCATTCCAACCCAATCGAACAGACAAGGAAGAGAACGCAATGTCCCTGAAGATCCGCCTCGCCCGCGCCGGCTCCAAGAAGCGTCCCTATTATCACGTCGTCGTCGCCGATGCCCGCTCGCCGCGCGACGGCCGCTTCATCGAGACGCTCGGCTCCTGGAACCCGATGCTGCCGAAGGATGCCGAGCGCGTGACGCTGAAGGCCGACCGCGTGCAGCATTGGCTCGGCGTCGGCGCCCAGCCGACCGACCGCGTGCTGCGCTTCCTCGATAAGGCCGGTCTCGCCACGCGCGAGGCGAAGAGCAACCCGTCCAAGGGCGAGCCGGGCAAGAAGGCGCAGGAGCGCGCCGCCGAGCGCCGCCAGCGCGAGGAAGACGCCGCCGCCAAGGCCGCCGAGGCCGCGTCCGCCGAGTAAGACGGCAGACACACCGGCCGGCGATCGATCTCGTTGGCCGGCTTCGCATCATTCGAACGGCGCCCTTCGTGGCGCCGTTCTTGTGTTGCACCGCAACATGTATGACGCTCAGACGTCGGCGGCACAGCGCCATGGAACCGATGCGGGACGGAGCCGAAGCCATGGACGCGGATATGTTCGAGATCGCCCCGATCCCGCTCTGGCTGGAGGACTGGAGCGGCGTGCGCCGGCTCCTGCGGGAATGGGGGGTGGCGGACGAAGGCGGCGATCCGCGCGCCGTCCTGCGCGCCGATCCGGCGCGTGCCCGCGCCTGCGCCGAGGCGATCCGAATCCTGAAGGTGAACGCGGAAACGCTGGCGCTCTTCGAGGCGCGCGATCTCACGCATCTGACGGAAAATCTCGGCCTCGTCTTCCAGGGCGAGATGCTCGACAACCTGATCGAGGAGATCGGCCAGCTCGCCGAAGGCTCGGGGCGGTTCGTCTCGTCCGGCATCAACCACACGCTCAGCGGCCGGCGCCTCGACATGCAGATCCGGGGACGGCTCCTCGACGGTGCGGCGGCGGACTGGCACCGCCTTCTCGTCGCGACCGAGGACGTGACGGCGCGCGAGGCGGCGCGGCGCGACCTCGCCGAGAGCGAGCGCCATGCGCGCGGCCTGTTCGAGCATTCGCCCGTCTCGCTCTGGGTCGAGGACTTCTCGTCGATCCGCGCGCTGATCGAGGACGTGCGGCAGAGCGGCGTTTCGGACTTCCCGACCTTTCTGGAGGTCCATCCCGAATTCGTGACCCGCTGCCTGGCGGAGATCCACGTCCTCGACGTCAACCGCCAGACGTTGCAGATCTTCGGCGCGGCGGACAAGGCCATGCTGCTCGCCCATACGGGCGACATCTTCCGCGACAAGATGCGCGAGGCCTTCCGCGAGCAGCTCATCGACCTCTGGAACGGCAAGCTCTTCCAGTCGCGCGAGGTGCTGAACTATTCGCTCGCCGGCGAGGAACTGCACTTCGTCATGCAATTCTCCGTCCTGCCCGGCCACGAGACGGACTGGGCCCGCGTCCAGGTGGCGCTGACCGACATCACCGCCCGCAAGAAGGCCGAGGCCTATCTCGAATATCTCGGCAAGCACGACGTGCTGACCAAGCTCTACAACCGCTCCTTCTTCGTGGACGAGCTGAACCGGCTCGAGCGGCGCGCGCCGCCGCTTCTGACCGTGATCGTCGCCGATCTCGACGGGCTGAAGGAGATCAACGACGAGGGCGGCCACGCGGCGGGCGACGCGATCCTGCGGCGGGCCGGCGAGGTGATCGCCGAGGCGGCGCCGCGCCCGGCGGTGGCGGCGCGCATCGGCGGCGACGAATTCGCGCTGCTTCTCCCCGGCACCGGCGAGGCGGAGGCGGCGGGGCTCATCCAGGCTATCGGCGAACTGGTCGAGATCAACAACCAGTTCTATCCCGGCGACCGGCTGCGCCTGTCGCTCGGCGCCGCGACGCGCCGGCCGGGCGAGCGGCTGGAAGAGGCCGTGCGGCGCGCCGACGAGGCGATGTATGCCGCCAAGCGCGCCTATTACGCCGAAACCGGCATCGATCGGCGCGGGCGGGCGCCGTCCGGCGCTTGACGCCTCCGTCATGACAGCGGAACCGAAACTGCGTATTGACGTTCGAAATCCGGCAAGGCATACGTATGCCATCATCCGTTACGCCCGTAGGCGGGCATGTATACAGGCCCCTACACGAAAGTGTGGGGGCCTTTTCTGTTGTGGTGGCGAGATGAGAGCGGCGGTACTGATCGACGGAGGCCACTTGCGAGCCCTCGCTCGCGACGCCAAGCGCCAATACGATGTCGACCTGATAGAGAAGACGGCACACGCCTGTGTAGATGCGGACGAGACGCTTCTGCGGGCGCTCTATTACGACTGCGCTCCGTTTTCCGGGACGGTTCGAAAGCCCGTATCGGGTGAGCCTTACGAGTTCAAAGGTTCGGACGCGTGGCTTCGGGACCTCGCCAGCCGCGACCTGTTCGCCGTCCGACGCGGCGTTCTCAAGTTCAGAGGATTCAAGCCACGTCGCATACCGGTGGCAGCGGAAACCCTGACGGACGACGATTTCAAGCCGGATTTCGAGCAGAAGGGAGTGGATATGCGAATCGGACTCGATATCGCGAACTTCGCCACTCAACGATCCGTCGACCGTATCATACTGGTCACGGGCGATACCGACTGCATCCCCGCCATGAAGAACGGCCGCATATCGGGCTTGCAGATCGTGATGATCGAATTCGAGAATCATCGTCTGGCGCCGGAACTCCTCTGGCACAGCGACTACAAGCGCCGGATCGCGTGGCCGGCATGACGCTCGAACATCCCGTCCTTCTCGGCATCGTCGGCGGCGCGCATGGGCTGCGCGGCGAATGCCGCGTGTCCTCCTTCACTGCGGACCCCGAGGATCTCGGCGCCTATGGCCCGCTCTTCGACGCGCGCGGCCGGCGCTACACGGTGGCCAGCGCGCGGGTGCAGAAGAATGTCGTCATCGTGCGCTTCGCCGAGATCGCCGATCGCGACGCGGCCGAGCGGCTGAACGGCACGGAACTCTTCGTCGAGCGCGACGTCCTGCCCGAGGAAGAGGAGGACGATTTCTACATCGCCGATCTCGTCGGCCTCGCGGTGGAAGCGCTCGGCGGCGAGCCGGTCGGCGAGGTGGTCGGCGTCCACGACTTCGGCGCCGGCGACATCCTGGAGATCCGCCCGCCGCGCGGCGCGACGGTGATGATCCCCTTCTCGCAGGCCGCCGTTCCCGAGATCGATCTGGAGGCCGGGCGGATCGTCGTGGATCCCCTGGCGGCCGGCCTCGTCGAAAGCGAGCCGTCCGAAGGTCCGGGTCCCGGCGACGACGCGGCGGAGGCATCGTGAGCTTCCACGCCTCCGTCGTCACGCTCTATCCGGAAATGTTTCCCGGGCCGCTCGGCATGTCGCTTGCCGGGCGGGCGCTCTCGCGCGACGACTGGCGCCTGGAGACGGTGCATATCCGCGAATTCGGCCTCGGCCGGCATCGCATGGTGGACGACACGCCGTCCGGCGGCGGTGCCGGCATGGTGCTGCGCGCCGATGTCCTCGCGCAGGCGATCGATGCCGCCGCGCCGGCCGGCGATCCGCGCCCGCGTCTCCTGATGAGCCCGCGCGGCCGGCCCCTGCACCAGAGCCGCGTGCGCGAACTTGCAGCGGGGCCGGGCGTCGTCATCGTCTGCGGCCGCTTCGAAGGGGTGGACGAGCGGGTGATCGAGGCGCGCGGTCTCGAGGAAGTGTCGATCGGCGACTATGTCCTGTCCGGTGGCGAGATCGCCGCGCTGACGCTGCTCGACGCCGTGGTGCGGCTCCTGCCGGGCGTGATGGGCAACGAGATCTCGGGCGAGACCGAGAGCTTCGAGGGCAATCTTCTCGAACATCCGCATTACACGCGGCCCGTGTCCTGGGAGGGCCGCGAGATCCCGCCGATCCTCGCCTCCGGCGACCATGGCCGGATCGCGAAATGGCGGCATGCCGAGGCCGAGCGGCTGACGCGCGAGCGCCGCCCCGACCTGCTCGAACGGCCCGCCGCCGAGCGGGAGGGCTGATCGGGCGTCGAAGGCCGGCCGCGCGCCGACGGCATCCGGCGCGGGCGAGACATCGGCGCGCAGGCGCCGATCAGGACGAGGCTTTCGGTCCTGGATCTCGCCATGTCGCGGATGCGAAGAGGGCCATTTCGCAGCCACGCGCGAGGTTCCGATCCTTGGTCGACCGGCAGCCATGCACCTCCTGCGAGGCCGCTCGACAAAGGGCGGCAAAGCGTTTAAGGGACCGGCGTTCCTCAGAATAACTTGACCGTATCGTCTACGGCCATGACCGGCAAAGCCGGCATGAAACCAAGAGAGGCTCCTCCCATGAGCAACATCATCGCCGAGCTGGAATCGGCCGAAGCCGCGCGCATCGCCGCCGTCCGCACCATCCCGGAATTCTCGCCGGGCGACACGGTCCGCGTCAATGTCCGCGTGACGGAAGGCACCCGCACGCGCGTCCAGGCCTATGAGGGCGTCTGCATCGCCCGTTCCGGCTCGGGGCTCCAGGAGAACTTCACGGTCCGCAAGATCTCCTATGGCGAGGGCGTCGAGCGCGTCTTCCCGTTCTATTCGCCGATGCTGGAATCGGTGGAGGTCGTGCGTCGCGGCCGCGTGCGCCGCGCCAAGCTCTATTACCTGCGCGATCGTCGCGGCAAGTCGGCCCGTATCGTCGAGGCGACCAACACCCGCGCCCGCAAGCTGAACGACGAGGCCCGCCAGGTTTCCAACGAGCGCGCCGCCGCCGCCAAGGCCGCCAAGGCCGCGCCGAAGGAAGCCGCCGAGTAAGGCGCCTTTCATTCGCAAGCATCGGAAAGCGGTCCTTCGGGGCCGCTTTTTCGTTAAGCATTCTTCTTCTTTCCGCACGACGAGAAGCATTGCGGAGCGGCGTCTTATGAATTTTTAAGGCTGCCTCGCCTATCCCTGCGTCATGTTGCGCGCGCCCTTGCGGAGCGAGCCGGTCCTTCGAGGTCGATCATGGACGCGTGGGCGAGCTTCGCCTTTCTGCTGCCGACGATGGCATTCGCCTTCGGCATGGCGTTCCTCGTGATCGCCCGCTACGGCTCCCGGGCCGCCCGGCTGATGGGCGGCGGCTATATCGCGCTCGGCTTCGCCTATTTCCTGCCGATCCTGGCGGGGGAAATGCGGGTCGCCGATCCGACGCTCGCGATCGACGCCTTCTATCTCGCCGGCTTCTTCCTCTTCGGGCAGGGTCTGCTGGTCCATTTCCAGCGGCCGACCCATCGCGCCGGCTTCGCGCTCTTCACGGGGGCGAGCTTCGTCGCGGTCGCCTATGCCGTGGTGGTGGCGACGAGCCTCAAGGCCGAGCTTCTCCTGCACGACACCGCCTGCTCGCTGCTGATCGCCGTGCCGCTCGCCTTCGTCTGGCGCCGCGCCCGGCATTCCGTCGACGCCGCGCTTCTCGTCGTCACCGGCCTCGTCATCTTCGACACGATGGTCCGCAGCATCGTCTTCACGAGCTTCTTCATGGGCGAGGCGACGCTGGCGACTTTCGAGAGCACCAGCTACGCCTTCATGATGCAGGCGAGCGCCGGCGCGCTCGGCATCGTCTTCGCCCTCGTCGCCCTCGCGGCGATGGGCATCGATATCATCGTGACCTATCGCGACGCCGCCGAACAGGATCCCCTGACCGGCCTTCTCAACCGGCGCGGCTTCAGCCGGGTGACGGCGCTGATGGAAGGCGAGGCCGAACGGGGCGGCTCGATGATCGTCTGCGACATCGACCATTTCAAGTCGGTCAACGACACCTACGGCCATGCGACGGGCGACCGCGTGCTCGTCGCGCTCGCCGAGACCATGCAGAGCCGCCTGCCGCGAGGGGCGCTCGTGGCGCGCTTCGGCGGCGAGGAATTCATCCTCTTCGTGCCGGAAGCCCCGGAACAGGCCCTCGGTCTCGCCGAGGCGCTGCGTCTCGCCTTCGAGGGCCGCGACTGGCGGCGCGAGGGCGTCGACCGGCGCCTGACGGCGAGCTTCGGCGTGTCCGGCGCGCGCGACGGCGACCGCTCGCTCTACGACGCGATCTCGCGCGCCGACCGCTCGCTCTATCTCGCCAAGGCGCAGGGGCGGAACCAGGTCGTGCTGGCGCCCGAAGCGCCGCAGGTGCCCCTGGGGATCGTCGCCGCCAACAGCGCTTGACGCTCCGCCTCGCTTTTGCATCGCGGCACGGGCCATGACACTCTGCGGCGTCTCGCCGCCCGGAGCCCGCCCCTTGCATCGCCGCCAGCTTCTTCTCGCCGCTCTCGCCGCGTCCTTCGCGGCCGCCGTTCCCGCCTCCGCCGCCCCCGCCCTGCCCGATCTCAAGGGCCGCGAGGTGACGGTCGTCACCGAGAACGCCTATCCGCCGCTGCAATTCGTCGATCCGAAGAGCGGCGCGGCGATCGGCTGGGAATATGACGCGATGGGCGAGATCGCGAAGCGCCTGAACTTCAGGCTCGCCTATGCCAACGCCTCCTGGGACGCGATGATCGGCGCCGTGTCGTCCGGGCAATACGATATCGGCATGACCGGCATCACCATCCGCGACGACCGCAAGGAGAAGGTCGACTTCTCCGATCCCTATATGCGCTCGGAAATGTTCATGCTGGTGCGCGGCGACGAGACGCGCTTCACCGACGCCGCCTCGTTCAAGGGTTTCGACAAGGGGCTGATCGGCGCGCAGCCCGGCACCACGCCCTTCTATACCGCCGCCTACGAGGTGCTGGACGGCAACGAGCAGAATCCGCGCATCAAGCTGTTCGAGACCTTCGGCGCGCAGGTCCAGGCGCTGAAGACCGGCGATATCGACATGGTGCTGACGGACGGCACCGCCGGACGCGGCTATGTGGAGGCGTCCGGCGGCGGGCTGAAGCTCGTCGGCGGCCCGCTCGGCGCGGAGGATTTCGGCTTCATCTTCCCGAAGGGCTCGGATCTCGTCGCGCCGGTCGATGCCGCGATCGCCGCGCTGAAGGCGGACGGCACCTTCGAGGCTCTGACGAGGAAGTGGTTCCTGGACTACAAGATGGGTCAGTGACGGGCACCTCGCCGCGGCGAGGCCTGCGGCACCGCCTCGCCGATCCCGACTTCCCGTGGTGGCTGGCGGCGCTGGCCGTCGCGGCGCTCGGCATCGCCCTCGTCCTCGCGCTCGATTCGTCCTGGCGGCAGATCGCGACGATCCTCGCGGCCGGGCTCGGCACGACGCTCGCCGTCACCGTCCTCGCCTTTGCCGGGGCCGCCGCGCTCGGCCTCTTCGTCGCGCTGGCGGGGCGGGCGCGGAACCGCGTCATCCGCAACGGCGCCCGCCTCTATGTCGAGCTGGTGCGCGGCGTGCCGCTCCTCGTTCTGCTCTTCTGGATCGCCTTCGTCGGCGCGCCGGCCTTCGTCACCAGCTGGAACGCCGTGACCGCGCCCCTGTCGAAGGCGGGCCTCCTGGCGCCGCTGACGGTGCGCGACGTCTCGCTGATGGCGCGCGCCGTGATCGCGCTGGTGATCGCCTATTCGGCCTTCCTCGCCGAGATCTTCCGCGCCGGCATCGAGGCCGTGCCGGAGGGCCAGATCGAGGCGGCGAAGGCGCTCGGCCTCGGGTCCTTCGCCCGGCTGCGCCTCATCGTCCTGCCCCAGGCGGTGCGCACCGTCCTGCCGCCGCTCGCCAACGATCTCGTCTCGATGGTGAAGGATTCCTCGCTCGTCTCCGTGCTCGGCGTCGCCGACATCACGCAGATGGGCAAGGTCTATGCCTCCGGCTCCTTCCGCTTCTTCGAGACCTATTCGGTGCTCGCCTATCTCTATCTTCTCGTCACCGTCTCGGTGTCCCTCGCGGCGCGCGCCCTGGAGCGGCGGCTGGCGCGCGGGCGGCGAGGCCGCGAGGCTCAGCCCTTGAGGAGCGTGCCGGGATAGGCCGTCTCGTCCGGCAGGGTCGAGCGCCCCTCGCCGAGCGGCAGTTGCATCAGCACCGTGTCGATCCACCGGCCGAACTTGAAGCCGGAGGCTTCCATGATGCCGAGATGGCGGAAGCCCGCCTTCTCGTGGATGCGGATCGAGGGCTGGTGGTCCGAGCCGCCGATGACGCCGATCATCTGGCGGAAGCCGAGCTCGGTGCAGAGTTCGACGAGGCGCAGGAGAAGCGCGAGGCCGATGCCGCGCCCCTGCGCCGCCGGCTCCAGATAGACCGAATCCTCGACCGACCAGCGATAGGCCGGGCGGGTGCGGAAGGCGCTGCCATAGGCATAGCCGAGGAGCCGGCCCTCGCCATCCTCGGCGACGATATAGGGATAGCCGTCGCCGGTGACGGCCCGGAAGCGCGCCTCCATCTCGGCGAGCGGCGGCGGCACGAGTTCGTAGGTGGCGGTGCCGTGCAGCACGGCATGCTCGTAGACGGCGGCAATGGCCGGGACGTCGGCAAGGGTGGCGGCGCGGATCGTGTAGGCGTTCATCGGATCATCGGCAGGGTTCGGCGGATCGCCCTGTTTGGCAAGGCGCCGCGCAAAAGAAAAGGGCGCCCGTTGGGGCGCCCCGATCCGTCCGAAACCTCGGTCGATCAGCGACGATCGCCGAAGAACTGGAGCATGAACATGAACATGTTGATGAAGTCGAGATAGAGCGCGAGCGCGCCCATGATCGCCTTGCGACCCATCACCACCGAGCCGTCGCCCTCGTAGTACATCTCCTTGATCTTCTGGGTGTCGTAGGCGGTGAGGCCCGCGAAGACCAGAACGCCGATCACCGAGATGGCGAAGGCGAGCGCGCTGGACGCCAGGAAGATGTTGACGATCGAGGCGAGCACGACGCCGATGAGACCCATGAACAGGAAGGAGCCCATCCCGCTGAGATCGCGCTTCGTCGTGTAGCCGAAGAGCGACAGCGCGCCGAAGGAGGCGGCGGTGATGAAGAACACCTGGACGATCGATTCCTGCGTGAAGACCAGGAACACGGTCGACAGCGACAGGCCGACTAGCGCCGCATAGACCCAGAAGGTCATCTGCGCGGCGGAAACGCTCATGCGCTCGATGCGGAACGACAGGAAGAACACGGCGGCGAGCGGGGCCAGCATCAGCACCCATTTCAGCGGCGAGGCGAACACCGCCTGGCCGAGACCGGTCAGACCGACGATGTCGCCGGCGCCGTTCGTCACGACGGATGCCGAGAACAGGCCGTAGGCGGCCACACCCGTGATGGCGAGGCCCGCCGCCATGAGATTGTAGACCTTGAGCATGTATGTGCGCAGGCCCTGGTCGATGGTGACGTCCACCCTCGACCCGGCTGCGGGAACGCTTTGCGCGCCCCAGTTGCGATTGTCAGCCATCGAATGACTTCCCTTTTCTGCGTGTCCCGTCCGGTGTCCGGTCCGTGTCTGGCACGTCGACCGAGGCGCCGCTGGCGGGACGCCCAGCATGCCTCGCCCGAAAATATGCGATCGGCGCGCGAGCCGCACAAGGGCAGGTAAGTCGCCCCTTCTGTTTCCGCGGTTAATTTCGCGTCATCTCGCCGCGCGGAGGATCACTTTGCCGTGAGACGGGAACGGCGTCAGAGTTCGCGCAGCACGGGCGCCGCCTTCTGCCCGAGGACGCGCCAGGTGCCGGCAAGACCGATGCCGACCGTCAGCACCAGCGCGGCGAGAAGCGTCGCCAGGGCGATGCCCCAGTCGAAATGGAAGGGCAAGGCCATGATCCGCGCCACGACGTACCAGGCGGCGAGCGCCCCGGCGCCGATGGCGAAGCCCGCCGTCGCGAGGCCGAGCAGCAGGTATTCGGCGCAGTAGCTGGCGATCAGCAGGCGCCGCGTGCCGCCCAGCGTCTTCAGCACCACCGCGTCGTGGATGCGGCGGCGGTTGCCGGCGGCGAGCGCGCCGGACAGGACGAGAACCGAGGCGACGAGCGCGACGGCCGCCGCCGCGCGGATGGCGATGGCGAGCTGTTCCACCAGCCGGTTCACGGCATTCAGCGCGTCGCGCACCCGCACCGTGGTCACCGCCGGATCGCTGTCGGCGACGCCGTTCAGCACCGCCTTCTCCACCGCCGGCGTGGCGTCCGGGATCGCCAGCGTCGCCAACCAGGCATGCGGCGCCCCGGCGAAGGCGTTCGGCGAGAAGACCATCACGAAATTGATGCCGAGCGATTCCCATTCGACGCTGCGCAGATTGGCGATGCGCGCGGTGATGTCGCGGCCGAGAACGTTGACCGTGATCGTGTCGCCGAGCGTCAGGCCGAGCTGCTTCGCCTGTTCGGCGGCGAAGGAGACGAGCGGCTCGCCGGCATGGTCCTTCGGCCACCAGTCGCCTTCCGTCAGCCGAGAATTCTTCGGCACTGCGTCGGCATAGGTGATGCCGCGATCGCCGCGCAGCACCCAGGCGCCCTCCGGCGGCACCTTCACCTTCGCCGCCTCGATGCCGTTCAGCCGGGTGATGCGCCCGCGCAGCATAGGCGCCGCCTCCAGCGTGCCGCCGGGGGCCAGTTCGGCGATGCGCTGGCGGAAGGCGTCGATGCCGTCGTTGCGGATGTCGACGAAGAAGAAGTCCGGGGCGCGCTCGGCGAGATTGCCGGCAATCTCGCGCCGGAGATCGGTGTCGATGGTGGCGAGCGCGACGAGCAGCGTGAGGCCGAGCCCGAGCGACAGGGTGACGGACGCGGTGAGCGCGCCGGGCCGATGGATATTGGCGAGCGCGAGGCGCAGCGCCACGATCCTCGGCGGCCGCGCCGCCTTGGCGAGACGCTCGATGACGAAGGCGACGCCGCGCAGGATCAGGAAGGCGATGCCGGTCGCGAGCAGGAAGATGCCGGCCACCTTGCGGTCGTCGGCCATCGCAAGGGCGAGGGCCGCGATGGCGAGCGCCAGGAGCGCCGCCGCGCCGAGATAGACGAGGCGCGGGCGGCGGGCCGCGCCGCCGGAAATGTCGCGGAAGAGGGCCGTCGCCGGCACGTCGCGCGTCCGCCCGAGCGGCACCAGCGCGAAGGCGAGCGCGGTCAGGAGGCCGAACAGCGCGGCGATGAGAAGGGCGCCGGGATAGAAGCCGGGCTCGGCCGCGATCGGCAGGAAGGCGCTGACGAGGCCCGCCGTGGCGAAGGGCGCGACGGCGCCGAGGACGAGGCCGGCCAGGATGCCGAGCCCGGCGAGCAGCATGATCTGCACGAGATAGACGGTGACGACGAAGCCGCCCCCGGCGCCAAGGCTCTTGAAGGTGGCGATCACGCCGCGCTTGGCGGAGAGATAGGCGCCGACCGCATTGGCGACGCCGACGCCGCCGACGATCAGCGCGGTGAGGCCGACCAGCGTCAGGAACTGGCTGAAGCGCTCGATATTGCGCTGGAGCGAGGGCGCCGCGCGGTCCGAGGTGCGGATGTTCCAGCCGGCGGACGGAAAGCGGGCATTGGCGGCCTCGGTGAGATCCTTCGAATGGACCGGCTGCGCCAGCCGGACGCCATAGTCGTATTCGTAGAGACTGCCGGGCTGGAGGAGGCCGGTCGCCTCGATCGCCGCGCGATCGACGAGAAGGCGCGGCGCGAAGTTGAAGCCGTCCGACAGGGCATCGGGCTCGCGGTCGAGCACGCCGGTCAGGACGATTTCGGCGCGTCCGAGCTTCAGCACCGCGCCGGGCTTCAGATTCATCCGCTCGAAGAGCTCGGGCGCCGCCAGCGCCCCGAAACGGCCGCTCGGCGCGGCGAGAAGCGCCGGCAGCGGCTCGGCCGGCGTCGAGGCGACGCGGCCATAGAGCGGATAGGCGCCGTCGACGGCCTTCAGTTCAACCAGCGCCGGATCGCCGCCGCCGACGGCCGGGCGCACCATCGAGCGCATGGAGATCGTCTCGGCGACGGCGCCGAGCGAGTCCAGATAGGCGCGCTCCTCGGCGCTCGCCGGCCGCTGCACGAGATTGAAGCGCACGTCGCCGCCGAGAATGGCGCGCCCCTCGCCGGCGATCGCGCCCGTCATCATGGCGGCGACGGAATTCACCGCCGCGATGGCGGCGACGCCGAGCATGATGCAGGCGAGGAAGATGGCGAAGCCCTTCAGGCCGCCGCGCATCTCGCGCAGCGCGAAGCGCAGGGCGAGCCGTAAGGTGGCGAACCGCCGGCCCCGTTCGGCCGCTGCGGCGCCCGTCGCCGTCCGGGCTTCCGACAGGACGCTCATGCCGAAAGGGCGTCCGCCGGGCGAGGCGCCGCGACGAGGCCGGAGGCGACGCGCACCTCGCGCCGGCAGCGCGCGGCCAGCACGGGGTCGTGCGTCACCAGCACCATCGTCATCCGCCGCCGGGCCTGTTCGGCGAAGAGGAGGTCGGCGATCTGCCGGCC
Source organism: Aureimonas endophytica (assembly GCF_014642635.1). Lineage (GTDB taxonomy): Bacteria > Pseudomonadota > Alphaproteobacteria > Rhizobiales > Rhizobiaceae > Plantimonas > Plantimonas endophytica. The sequence continues at coordinate 119,796 of NZ_BMIQ01000002.1, read as the reverse complement.
GGTCTCGCCGTCGAGATTGCCGGTCGGCTCGTCGGCGATGAGGATCGCCGGCTCGGGCGCCAGCGCCCGGGCGATCGCGACGCGCTGCTGCTCGCCGCCCGACAATTCGCCCGGATAGTGGCGCAGGCGATGGCCGAGCCCGACATTGCCGAGCTCCGCCTCCGCCCGCGCGAAGGCGTCGGCGCGGCCGGCCAGTTCCAGCGGCACCGCGACATTCTCCAGCGCGGTCATGTTGGGGATGAGATGGAAGGACTGGAAGACGATGCCGATATTGCGGCCCCGGAAGGCGGCGAGCGCGTCCTCGCTCAAGGGGCCGAGCGCCGTGCCGGCGATCTCGACGAGGCCGCGATCGGCCCGCTCCAGCCCCGCCAGCACCATGAGCAGCGTCGACTTGCCCGAACCGGAAGGGCCGACGATGCCGACGGACTCGCCGCGTCCGACCGCCAGGCCGACGCCTTTGAGGACATGCACGGCCGTCGCGCCCTGCCCGAGGGTCAGATGCACGTCTTCGAGACGGATCGCGGATTCGGTCACGCGGGGATCGTTCCTATATGCCGGGCAGAAGCCGGCGAATCGCCGGCGCGACATGCCGGGATATGGGCCGATGACGCATCGCTTCCAAGCTTTCCGCGCCGCAGTGACGGCTTTGTTATTCCTCGCGGCGAGTGCCGGCGCCAGGGCGGAGGAGGCGAAACCCGCCGAGATCGTCGCCTTCGGCGACAGCCTGTCCGCCGGCTTCGGCGTCGGGCCAGGCGAGAGCTTTCCCGAACAGCTCCAGGCGGCACTGACGGCGAAGAACTATGCCGTGACCGTCGCCAATGCCGGCGTGTCCGGCGACACGACGACCGGCGGCCTCCAGCGGCTCGAATGGTCGGTGCCGCCGAGCGCGACGCTCGTCATCCTCGAACTCGGCGCCAACGACGCGCTGCGCGGCATCACGCCGCAGATCACCGAAGCCAATCTCGATGAGATGCTGCAAAAGCTGAAGGCGCGGGGCACCCGCACCCTCTTCGCCGGCATGCTGGCGCCGCCGAATATGGGCGAGGACTATGCGGCGGCGTTCAATCCGATCTATCCGCGCCTCGCGCAGCGCTACGGCGTCGCCTTCTATCCGTTCTTCCTCGACGGCGTCGCGGGCGAGCGCGGCCTCAACCAGGCGGATGGCATGCACCCGACCAAGGCGGGCGTCGCCCTGATCGTCCAGCGCCTCCTGCCCCTGGTGGAGGAGGAGTTGAAGGCGGCCGGCGTCGTGCCGCACCAAGGATGATGGCTTCCGCTACGGCAAAAGACCGCTCTCACGACAGACGAAGGCCCAATATGTTGTGCATGAACGATTTGGGGATTGCGGGGATTCATCCCCACGCAGGCGAGCTGCCCTATCCTCTCTTTTGGTGAGCCCCTCGAACGGCTCGCTCCTCGGCGGGTTCGCCCGCCCTTTCGGCATCGACGGAGTTTCCCCATGCCGCGATTGTTCGTTGCCCTCGAAATCTCCCGCGATGCGGCCATGCGGCTCGCGCTCCTGCGCGGCGGCCTGCCCGCCGCCCGCTGGATCGATCCCGAGAACTACCATCTGACCCTGCGCTTCATCGGCGATGTCGAGGCGCGCTTCGCCGACGAGGCCGTGGCGGCGCTCGACAGGATCGAGGCGGCGCCCTTCGACCTCCAGCTTCTCGGCCTCGACGCCTTCGGCTCGAAGAAGCCGCATTCGATCTATGCCGGCGTCGCGCCGAGCCCGGCCCTCGAAGCGCTGCAGGGCGATGTCGATCGCGCGCTGCGGCGGATCGGCCTCGCGCCGGACGCCAAGAAGTTCACCCCCCATGTGACGCTGGCGCGCCTGCGCCAGCCGAAAGTGGAGGACGTGGCGCGCTATCTCGCCGGGCGCGGCGATTTCCGCTCCGCCCCCTTCCGCGTCGGCCGCTTCGTGCTCTTCTCCTCCAAGGATTCGGTCGGCGGCGGACCCTATCTCGTCGAGGAGGCCTTCGACCTCACGCTCCGCCAGCGGCAGGAGATCGGCAGCGGCGCGCCGATGCCCGCCCCAGCCGCCGCGCTCTGGCGCTGAACGACTTGCTGAAGGGGTCGGGCGACGCCATCTCTTCCGCGACCGCGCGAGGAGGCGGAAGGACATGACGGCGCTCGACATCGTGAAGGACCGCCTCGGCACCATCCTGACACCGGCCCGACCGGACGAGCAGGCGGAACAGGAAGCACGGGTGCGCGCCTCGTTTCTGGATACGATGCGCCGGGCCCTGCGCCACGTCCCCTTCATGGAGGATGTGGTCGCCTCCTATCATTGCGCGCTGGATCCCCAGACGCCGACGGCGACGAAGGGCGTGCTTCTCGCCGCCCTCGCCTATTTCGTCATGCCCTTCGACATCGTGCCGGACTTCATCCTCGGCCTCGGCTTCACCGACGACGCGGCCGTGCTTCTCGCCGCCTTCCGCGCCGTGCAGACCAATATCCGCCCGGAACATTACGCCAAGGCGCGCGAGACGCTCGGCAAGGTCGAGCCGCCTCCGGCGGAATGACGCTATCGCCGGGCGGCGCCCTCAGCCGAGCTTGCCCTCGATCTCGGCCTTCGGCTGCGGGCGGCTGAATAGGTAGCCCTGGACCTGGTCGATGCCCTCGGCCCTGGCGATGCCGAGCTGCTCCTCCGTTTCCACCCCCTCGACCAGCGTCGTGATGCCGAGGCTCGCCCCGAGCCCGGCAATGGCGCGGATGATCGCCAGCGCGTCGGCATTCGTCTGCGCGTCCTTCATGAAGGACCGGTCGATCTTGATCTTGTCGATCGGGAAGCGCCGGAGATAGCTGAGCGAGGAATAGCCGGTGCCGAAATCGTCCATCGCGAAGCGGATGCCGGCCGCGCGCAGCGTCTCCAGATTGTCGAGGCTCGCCTCGCTCTCGTCGATGAGGACGCTTTCCGTGATCTCGACCTCCAGGCGACCGGGCGCCAGCCCGGCCTCGCGCAGGGCCGCGAGGACCGAGGCGGCGAAACCCTTCTGGTGCAGCTGGATCCCGGAGACGTTGACCGCGACGACCACATGGTCCGGCCATTTCGCGGCATCGCGGCAGGCCTGGCGGATCACCCAGTCGCCGAGCGGCACGATGAAGCCCATCTCCTCCGCGAGGGGGATGAAGAGCACCGGCGAGACGAGGCCGCGTTCCGGGTGGCGCCAGCGCAGCAGCGCCTCCACCCCCACGGTCCGCTGGCCGCCGAGTTCGACCAGCGGCTGGTAGTGCAGCTCGAACTGGTTCTCGGCGAGCGCGGTGCGCAGCTCGGCCTCCAGGACCCGGCGTTGGCGGGCCGCCTCCGACAGGGCCGGATCGAAGAGATGCACGGTGCCGCGTCCGTTGGATTTGGCGTGGCGCAGCGCGAGATCGGCATTCTGCAGCAATGTCTCGACATCCTCCGCCGCGCCTGCCCGGCGGAGCGCGACGCCGATGCTGACGCCCGCGTCGAGCCGGCCGCAGCTGAGCGCATAGGGACGGACGATCGCCGCAAGCAGCGCCTCGGCGAAGGCCTCGGCCTCGGCTTCGCTCCGAACGAGGCGCAAGAGCGCGAATTCGTCGCCGCCGAGCCGGCCGACGATGCCGTCCGCCGCGCCGAGAGCGGCCCGCAGCCGGTCGGCGACGGCGCGCAGCAATTCGTCGCCGACGCCATGGCCATAGGTGTCGTTGACCAGCTTGAAGCGGTCGAGATCGAAGTAATAGGCGGCGATCTCCCGGCGGTCGGCCCGCAGCGCCAGCGCCCGCCCCTCTTCCCGCAGCGTGCGGGGATTGGGCAGGTCGGTCAGCGCGTCGTGCCGCGCGAGATGGGCGATGCGCGCCTCGTTGCGCCGCTGCGCCGTGATGTCCTCGAAGGTCGAGACCCAGCCGCCGCCCTCCATCGAGCGATAGCGGATGGCGATGACGCGGCCATCGGCGAGCTCGCGCAGCACCGGCAGCCCGTCGCCGTCGAGGAGGGCGACGCGCGTGCTCTCGCGGATGCTCTCGGGCGTCACGCTCGGCGGATAGAAGCCCTTGGCGATCAGGATGCGGCAGAGGTCGTCCTGCGTGATGCCGAAGGCGAGTTCGCCCGGCGCGAGGCCGAAGATCTCGTGATAGCGATGATTGCAGACGACGAGCCGGGACTCGGCATCGAACATGCAGAGGCCCTGGCTCATATTCGCGAGCGCCGCCTCGAAGCGGCGGTTCTGCTCGGTCAGCTCGCTCGCCCCGGCCGCCGACTGTTCCAGCGTCAGCCGCTCGGCGGTCTGGCGCAGGCGCCGGACGGAGGCCTTGCCCGGATCGGAAGCGGCATCGCCGGCGTCGGGCGCCCTGCGGGTCGTGGGCATCGGTCGTCTCCTGACGGCCTACGCCCGAACCTTCGCCCCTTGTGGCGAGAAGCCGCGCCGGCATCGTCGCGGGCGACACTGCGAGCGGCGCCTTGCGACTTGGTTAATTCACGCCCCTTCCGATGGGCGGGCGGCCGGGAACGCTACGAACAACCTTTCCGAGCGGTTCACCTGCGCAAGGAGGCGGCAGTTCTGAAAGGGTGCGGGCAGCGGCATGCCCGCATTTCGATCAGCGGTGCGGCCCGCTCAGCTGCTGAGGCCGCCGAACAAGGTCGGCACATCGAGCGGCCGGAAACCGTAATGCTCGATCCAGCGCAGATCCGCCTCGAAGAAGTCGCGCAGGTCCGGCATGCCGTATTTCAGCATGGCGATGCGGTCGATGCCCATGCCCCAGGCGAAGCCCTGATACTCGTTCGGATCGAGCCCGACACCGGCGAGCACGTTCGGATGGACCATGCCGCAGCCGAGGATCTCCATCCAATCCGAGCCCTCGCCGAAGCGCACCTCGGCGCCCGAGCGGTCGCACTGGATGTCGACCTCCATCGAGGGTTCGGTGAAGGGGAAGAAGCTCGGCCGGAAGCGCATGTTGAGCGAGGGCACCTCGAAGAAGGCCTTGCAGAACTCCGTCAGCACCCATTTCATGTTGGCGACAGTGGCGGTCTTGTCGACCACGAGACCCTCGACCTGATGGAACATCGGCGTGTGGGTCGCGTCGGAATCCTGCCGGTAGGTCTTGCCCGGAATGACGATGCGGATCGGCGGCTTCACCGCCTCCATGGTGCGGATCTGCACGGGCGAGGTATGGGTGCGCAGCACCTTGCGCTCGCCCGCGGCATCGGGCGGCAGGAAGAAGGTGTCGTGCATCTCGCGGGCCGGATGGCCCTCGGGGAAGTTCAGCGCCGTGAAATTGTAGCGGTCGGTCTCGATGTCCGGCCCCTCGGCCACCGAGAAGCCCATATCGGCGAAGATCGCGGTGATCTCGTCCACCACCTGGCTGATCGGATGGATGCGGCCGCGCGCCGCCGGATTGGCGCGGACGGGCAGCGTGACGTCGACGCGCTCGGCCTCGAGCCGCGCCGCGATCGCCGCGTCGGCCAGCGCCTCGCGCCGCTCGGCCAGCGCCCCGGCGACGCGGTCGCGCAGGCCGTTGAGCTTCGGCCCGGCCTCGCGCCGCGCCTCGGCCTCCATCCGGCCGAGTCCCTTCAGGAGTTCGGAGATCTCGCCCTTCTTGCCGAGCGCGGCAAGCCGCACGGCCTCCAGCGCCGCCTCGTCGCCGGCCGCCGCGATCTCCGCCGCATAGCGCGCTTCCAGCCCGTCCAGATCGGTCACGTCGATCTCCATTCCCTCGCTCGCGCGAGCCCTATCGCCCCGTTCGGCGAATGAAAAGCCCTGAAACGCGAAAGGCCCGCGCGGCTTGAGCCGGCGGGCCTTTCGGCGTGACTGTCGCAGAAGAAAGGGCAGATCAGGCCGCCTGCTTCTCGCCGACCGCGGACTCGTAGGCGTTCGGCGCCTGGTCCTTCAGATAGTCGAGCGCCTTCTTCGCGGAGGCGACGAGGGCGGCGAAAGCCTCCGGCTCGTGGATCGCGATGTCGGACAGGACCTTGCGGTCGACCTCGATGCCGCTCTTGGCGAGACCGTCGATGAACCGGGCATAGGTCAGGCCGTGAGCCCGCACGCCGGCATTGATGCGCTGAATCCAGAGAGCGCGGAAATTGCGCTTCTTGGTGCGCCGGTCGCGCGTCGCATATTGCTTGGCGCGGTCGACGGCCGCCTTGGCGGCGCGGATGGTGTTCTTGCGGCGGCCCCGGAAGCCCTTGGCCTGCTCCAGAACCTTCTTGTGCTTGGCGTGCGCGACGACGCCCCGCTTCACTCGTGCCATGATCTAGCTCCTGATCTCTGAAACGCCCGACCGCTCAGCGGTTGTAGGGCATGTAAACCTTGACGATCTTCTCGTCGGCCTTCGACAGCAGCATCGTGCCGCGCGAGTCCCGGATGAAGTCGTTGGAGCGCTTGATCATGCCATGGCGCTTGCCGGCGGGGCCGGCCTTCACATGGCCATTGGCGGTGAAGCGGAACCGCTTCTTGGCGGCCGCCTTGGTCTTCATCTTGGGCATTTTGCTCTCCTTGGAACAGGATGCCGCGACAAACCCTCCGCGCCTCGGCGCGGAGCGCTCCCGAAGTCGATGAAACTCTGGGGATCGCGGTCAGCGTTAGGAGCCGGCTCGGCATGCCCTGCCGGCCGGCTCGTTCAACGGGCGGCTCATAGCGGAGGCCGCCGCGAAAGGCAAGCCCGGCGCGGCGGCCGGGCAGCACCCGTCAATGGCGCGGCGCGAGCACCATCATCATCTGGCGGCCTTCAAGCTTCGGCTCCGCCTCGACCTTGGAGACTTCGGCCGTTTCCTCGCGCACGCGGTTCAGAAGCTCCATGCCGAGCTCCTGGTGCGCCATCTCGCGGCCCCGGAAGCGCAGCGTCACCTTGACCTTATCGCCCTCCTCGAAGAAGCGGCGCACGGCCTTCATCTTCGTCTCGTAGTCGTGGTCGTCGATGTTCGGGCGCATCTTGATCTCCTTGACCTCGATGACCTTCTGACGCTTCCGCTGTTCGGACGCCTTCTTCTGGCCCTCGTATTTCAGCTTGCCGAGATCGAGGATCTTGCACACGGGCGGATTGGCGTTCGGCACGATCTCGACGAGATCGAGCCCGGCCTCCTCGGCCATCGCGAGCGCGTCGGCCGTCGCCGTCTGCCCGTGATTCTTGCCCTCCGCGTCGATGAGCTGCACGAAGGGAATTCGGATTTCCCGGTTGGAGCGCGGCCCTTCCTTCTGGACGGGCGGGGCGCGGAACGGTCTGCGAATGGTCGTCTTCTCCGGTTGTTGACGATGGTCTTCTAACGAAACTTTCCCACACGGGGCTTCGGTTCCCGAACGCCCTGGCGGCACGCGATCACGAAGCGGTTCGCGCCAGGACGGGATGGGAATATGCCCGCGTCAAGATCGAATATAGCATGTTGACGCGGCGAATTCACCTCGCGAGGGAGCGATCGCCGTCAGTTTTCGCAAGGGAGCCGCCTTTTTGACCGATCTTCTTCCGCCGCCGCGCTTCGTCGCGGCCGGCCCGGGCGCCGCGCCGCGGGCCATCGCGGTCCGATCCTTCGCCGGAGCGGCGCCCAGCCTCGTCTGGCTCGGCGGCTACCGTTCGGACATGCGCGGCACCAAGGCCGAGCGCCTGTCGGCCCTGGCCGCGCGGGAGGGCCTCGGCTTCTGCCGCTTCGACTATTCCGGCCATGGCGAATCGGGCGGCCGCTTTGAGGACGGCACGATCTCGCTCTGGCTGGAGGACGCGAAGGCAGCGATCGCCGCCGCAACGGACGGACCGCTGATCCTCGTCGGCTCCTCCATGGGCGCCTGGATCGCGCTTCTTCTCGCCCGCGAGGCGGCGGCGCGCGGCGACGGGCGGCTGCGCGGCCTCCTGCTCCTCGCGCCGGCGCCGGATTTCACCCGGCGCCTCGTCGAGCCCGCCCTCAGCCCGGCGCAACGTGCCGATCTGGAGACCCAAGGCTTCTGCACCGAGCCCTCCGCCTATTCCGACGCGCCGAACATCTATACGCGCGCGCTCATCGAGGACGGCGCCCGGAACCTCCTGATGACCGGGCCGATCGACGTTCCCTGCCCCGTCCACATCCTGCAGGGCACCGCCGATCCCGACGTGCCGGCCGCCCATGCCATCGATCTCGTCGCCTGCCTGCCGGGCGAGGCGGTGACGCTGACGCTCATCCCCGGCGGCGACCATCGCCTTTCGCGCGAGGCCGATCTCGAACGCATCGAAGCGGCCGCCCTCGACCTCATTGGGCGAACACAAAACGCGTGAAGCGGTTTTGTTCCCTGTTCGAAAAAATTTTTTGAAAGCGTCTCGGCCTTGTTGCCGTAACGACACAAGGTCGAGACGACTCCCTCCATCCCATTGTTGGATATAGCCTTTTCCTCGAACACCAGAGGACGCGCCTCCCACCATCCCGGCAGGAACGGGCGCGAGGCTGGAGCGGAGCCGGACGATCGGCCCGCCTGCGGCCGCTCCCGACATTGACACTCTTTCGCAATGCACCCACGATCGACGCCATCAGCCGCACGATACCGCCGGCTTGGCGGAGAGGGAAAAGTTGGGAATGGGCCGCGCGTTTCGCGCCGCACTGGCGCTCTTTCTTTGCCTGGCATCCGGGGCCAGCCTCGCGGCCGGCACGCCGGCCAATGCGATGCCGGTCGGCAAGGCGACGACCACGCCCATCGGCTGGATCATGTTCTGCCGGGAATTCGCCCCCGACTGCGCGGCGCGGCCGGCGGAGGGCTCCTCGCCCCGTTCGGCGACGCCGGCCTTCATGGCCGCCGTCGACGCGGTGAACCGCAAGGTCAACCGCGCGGTGCAGCCGGTCACCGATCGCGAGCTCTACGGTGTCGAGGAACGCTGGACCTATCCCAAGGACAAGGGCGACTGCGAGGACTTCGCCCTGGAGAAGCGCAAGGAACTGCATGCCGCCGGCGTGCCGATCGCCGATCTTCTCATGACCGTCGTCCACAAGCGCAATGGCGAGGGCCATGCGATCCTGACGGTGCGCACCACCAGCGGCGACTATGTGCTGGACAATCTCGACCCGGATGTCCGGCTCTGGAGCGACACGAGCTACACCTACGTCAAGCGGCAGAGCACGGCCGATCCGAATGTCTGGCTGGCGATCGTCAACGATGCCGATGTCGCGGTCGGCGCGGTGAAGCAGTAGAGGCGACGGCGCGAGGCGGGCTAGCGCCCGTCGTCGTCCTCGCCGGGCAGCGCCTCCTCGGATACCGGGCCGGGAATGACATAGGTGCCGGACAGCCAGCGATTGAGATCCACCGCCTTGCAGCGCGGCGAGCAGAAGGGATAGCTCGCCCGGTCGGACGGCCGGCCGCATTCGGGACAGATCCGCTTCGGGCGAAGCGGCGTGACCTTCGGATCGGCGCTCACGTCGCCGCCGTCTCCGGCACCGGGGCGCGGGTCCGTCCATGGATGTCGAGACCGAGCCCGCCGAGCAGCGACACCGTCTCGTAGAGCGGCAGCCCCACCACATTCGTGTAGGAGCCGATGAGGCGCACGACGAAGCTGCCTGCGATGCCCTGGATCGCATAGCCGCCGGCCTTGCCGCGCCATTCGCCGGAGGCGATGTAGAAATCCATGTCCTCGCGCGACAGGCGCTTGAAGCGCACGCGCGATTCGACGACGCGCAGCCGGTGGCGGTCGGAGCCGGGACCGATGGCGCAAAGGCCGGTGAAGACGCGATGCATGCGCCCGGACAGGATGCGCAGATTGGCGATCGCGTCGTCCTCGAGCTCCGCCTTCGGCAGGATCTCGCGTCCGACGGCCACCACCGTGTCGGCGGCGAGGATCAGGCGGCCTTCGAGCTCGTCGCGCTCGGCCAGCACGAAGCGCGCGCGGTCGGCCTTCTGCCGGGCGAGCCGGCGGGCGAGCGAGCGAGGATGTTCGGAACGCTCCGGCGTCTCGTCGACATCGGCCGGCAGGAGCTGCTCGGGTTCGATGCCGGCCTGGGCCAGGAGTTCCAGCCGCCGGGGCGAGCCGGAGGCGAGGACGAGTCGGGGGCTCAGCGCCATCGGCGGGCCCGGCTCACTTGAAGCGGTAGGTGATACGGCCTTTGGTGAGATCGTAGGGCGTCATCTCGACGAGCACCTTGTCGCCGGTCAGCACGCGGATGCGGTTCTTCCGCATGCGGCCGGCCGTATGCGCGATGATCTCGTGGTCGTTCTCGAGCTTGATCCGGAACGTCGCGTTCGGCAAAAGCTCGGTCACGGTGCCCGGAAATTCGAGAACTTCTTCTTTCGGCATCGATGATCCTTCGTGGATGCGGATGACGCACCGGGCGCCAGACGGCTGCCCGCGTGCCGCCTCGCGGCGCCCGTCATTCGCTAGAGCGGTCCTCCATCGGCGCTTCGCGGCGAAAAAGCAAGCGGCGCGTCGGGAAGGTCACCATAAAATCGGGCGCCGCCCGCCCTTCGGCAAGGGCGGGCCGCCATCGATCGCCGGGCCGGGCCGCCGTCAGCTCGACAGGCGCTCGACCTCGGCGCCGCAATTGCCGAGCTTCTCCTCGAGCCGCTCGAAGCCGCGATCGAGATGATAGACGCGGTTGACGAAGGTGTCGCCCTCGGCCGCGAGCCCTGCGATGACGAGCGAGACCGAGGCGCGCAAGTCCGTCGCCATCACCTGCGCTCCCGCGAGGCGCGGCACGCCCTCGATCCGCGCCACTTGGCCGGCCAGCGAGATCCGGGCGCCGAGCCGGGCCAGTTCCTGCACATGCATGAAGCGGTTCTCGAAGATCGTCTCGGTGATGTGCGAGACGCCGGAGGAGCGGGTCATCAGCGCCATGAACTGCGCCTGGAGATCGGTCGGGAAACCCGGAAACGGATCGGTGACGACATCGACCGGCTGGAGCCCGTTGCCGTTGCGGCGCACGCGCAGCCCGTTCGGCGCCTCGAGGATCTCGGCCCCGGCCTCGCGCAACGCGCCGAGCGCGTTTTCCAGAAGATCCGGCCGCGTGCCCTCCAACGTCACGTCGCCGCCCGTCATCGCCACCGCCATGGCATAGGTGCCGGTCTCGATCCGGTCCGGCAGGACGCGGTGGCGCGCGCCGGAGAGGGAGGTGACGCCCTCGATGCGGATGGTGCTCGTGCCGGCGCCCTCGATCCGCGCGCCCATCGCGTTGAGGCAGGCGGCGAGGTCGGCGACTTCCGGCTCGCGCGCGGCATTCTCGATCAGCGTCTCGCCCTTGGCGAGCGAGGCGGCCATCATCATCACATGGGTCGCGCCGACCGAGACCTTCGGGAAGACATAGCGGTTGCCGACAAGGCCGCCCGGCGCCTTGGCGACGATATAGCCGTTCTCGATCTCCATCCGGGCGCCGAGCGCCGTGAGGCCCTCGATGAACAGATCGACCGGCCGCGTGCCGATGGCGCAGCCGCCCGGCAGCGAGACGCGCGCCTCGTGGCAGCGGGCGAGTAGCGGCCCGATCACCCAGAAGCTCGCCCGCATCTTGGAGACGAGCTCGTAGGGCGCCGTCGTGTCGACGATGGTGCGGGCGGTGAAATGGATGGTGCGGCCGCTGGCGCCGTTCTGGCCAACGCGCTTGCCGCTCACCGAATAGTCGACGCCGTGATTGCCGAGAATGCGGATCAGCTGCTCGACATCGGCGAGATGCGGCACGTTCTCCAGCGTCAGCGTGTCGTCGGTCAGAAGCGAGGCGATCATCAGCGGCAGCGCCGCGTTCTTGGCGCCCGAGATGTGAATGGTTCCGGCAAGCGTGTTGCCGCCCCTGATGCGGATGCGATCCATGCGTTCGTCCAGCCCCTCGGCGGCGGCGGACGCGGGGCGCCGGCGCTGCGTTCTCTCGGCCGCGGTCACAGCCCCAAAGGCGCGCGGCTTCGTCGAAGCGGGTCCCCTACACCACGCGGCGGCGACATTCAAATCGGCGCGATTTCCGGAAAAATTGTGGCTCGGCCTTCAGATAGCGGAAATGCCCTCAATGGGGGCGGATCAGCGCCGTCAGCCCGAAGACGAAGAGGGCGACGAGCGCGATCTTCCAGGCGTCGCCGCGCCGCCGGAGGCCCGGCAGGCCGAGCGGCCGCAGGATATGCAGCAGCATCGCCAGAAGCAGAAGAAGCGCGAAGAGCTTGCCCATGCCGCTTCGTTAAACGGCCGAGGCCGCCGCTTCAACGCAGGAAGCGGCGGCCTCGCCGAAAGCTTGGAAGAGAGGCGTCTTCGGCCTTACGGCATCAGCACCGAGCCGACGACATGCACCACGCCGTTCTTCTGCTTCACGTCCGGCGTCTGGATCGTGCTCATGCCGCCCTTGGCGTCGACCACCACGAGCTTGCCCTTGCTCATCTTCACCGTCAGCGGCTCGCCTTCCACCGTGGTCAGCTTCATGCCGCCCTTCTTCATGGCGCCGGCCTTCAGTTCCTTCGCCGAATAGTCGCCGGAAACGACATGGTAGGTGAGGATCTGGGTGAGCTTTTCCTTGTTCTCCGGCTTCACCAAGGTGTCGACCGTGCCGGCCGGCAGCTTCTTGAAGGCGGCATTGGTCGGCGCGAAGACGGTGAAGGGGCCCTTGCCGGCCAGCGTGTCGACGAGGCCCGCCGCCTTCACCGCCGCGACGAGCGTCGTGAGGTTCGGGGCGTTCGGGGCGTTCTCGGCGATCGTCTTCGAGGCGTACATCGGCGCGCCGCCGACCATGACCTGCGCGAAAGCCGGAGCCGAGAAGGCGACGGAGGCAGCGACGAGGGCGGCCGCGGCGGATGTCACGAGTTTCATTGTCAGTCTCCCGTTGCCTCGTCCATCCTGGCGAGGTGCGGGAGCTACGGATCGGGGGCGGGCGGCGGATGCAGGCGCGACACGAAATTTTTTCGCGGCCCCGCGTCAGATGCCCTGCACCGCGCCCGTGCCCATCACCGGCCCGGTCGGCTTGCCGGTCGGCGAGCCGCCGGGCGGCTCCAGCGAGATCGCCAGCGTCATGTCGCCGGCCACCGTGCCGGGCGGCAGGACGAGGCGCATCGCCCCGCCCGGCGGCATGACGCCTAGCGAGCGCGGCTCGCCGCCGGGCAGGATCGCCCAGAGCTCGTGCGCATGGGCCGGATCGCCGGCCGCCGGCACGCCGACCGGGATCAGCGTCGCCTGGCCCGTGCGGGCGTCGATCACGGCGGCATAGAGCGCCGGTCCGCCGTCGGAGGCGATCACCGCCGTCATCTGCGGCCCGGCGCCCGGCGGGTTCGAGACGAGGACGAAGAGCATCACCAGGCTGGCGGCGAGGAGGCCGAAGGAGCCGAGGCCGAACCATTTCCAGGCGAGGAGCGCGCGATTGTCGTTGGCGGGCGCCGGCCGCGCCCTCGCCGCCTGGTCGAGCTCCGCCTCGACGCGCGCCAGCACGCCCGGCGGCGCCTCGACGGGCGAAACGCCGGCGAGGAGCGGCGCCAGACGCGCCTCCCAGGTCTCGACCCGGCGCCGGAAATCGGCGTCGTCGCGCAGGCGCCGCGCAAGGCGGCGGCGCTCGCCGGCCTCGCCGAGCCCGAGCGCATGTTCGGCGGCGCGGAGGTCGTCCTCGTCCTCGGGGGAAGGAGAGAAGTCGCTCATGCCTCGAGGCATCCCCGGAGGCGCAGGAGGGCGCGGCGGATGAGGCTCTTCATCGTGCCGAGCGGCAGGCCGCCGGCCCGCGCCAGATCCTCGTAGGTGCGCCCCTCGTAGAAGGCGGCGACGATGGCGCCCCGCGCCCGCGCCTCGACGGTTTCGAGACAGGCGAGCAGCCGTCGCGCCTCGTCGCTCTCCTCCAGCGCGATGAGCGGACCGGGGCCGCCATCCGCGACGGCTTCCGCCTCCTCCGCCGGCCGCTCGCCGGCCCGGCGCGGCCCGAGGCTGCGCAGCCGGTCGATGGCGCGGTTGCGGGCGATGGCGACGAGCCAGGTGATGGGACTGGCGCGGCCCTCGTCGAAGCGGTCCGCCTTGTTCCAGACGGTGAGATAGACTTCCTGCAGCACGTCCTCGGCCTCGTCCCTGTCGGACAAGATACGCAGGATCACGCCGAAAAGCTTCGCGGAGGTGAGGCGATAAACATCGCCGAGCGCGGCGCGATCGCCCCGCGCGACCGCCCGGAGGCGCCCCGCCAAGATTGTCCGTCCCTCGTCAGGCGTCACGATCCCGCGCGCGGCTCCCCATCCCCTGCCCCGCAGCCGAACAGCGCCCGCGCCCGAATGTCAATGCGGCATCGCGGGCGCGGGTGTCGATGTGGTGGGGAGAGAAGCGGAGCGGGAGAAGCGGAAAGAATCGCCTTTAGTCTTGGGTTGGAATTGGCCCTTCGACCTCGACGCCCATGGGCGAATCGGAGCATTCTACAGAAGGCTCGTTTACGAACTGGATGGCGTCGAATCCAATGACTGCGGCGTGGATACGGCCTGCTAACGGTGACGATTACAGCCGAGCGTCGCATCATCACCGCAGTGAAGGTCTTAAGAATTGACCCATGAAGGTTTGACGAAGCTAAATAATCTGTCACCGCACTACAAGACCGAACGTCTGATGCTCCGCCCCTTCACCATTAGTGATTGGGACCACTATGCCGCATATCATTCCTGTTCAGATGTCTACAGATATCTCTACGCAGTGGCACCAACGGGAAGTGCCTTGGATGAGCAGTTTCGTGCCATTCTGGCTGCTAAATTCGAAAATGACGGCGATGTTTTCCGGCTTGCCGTTGTCCGGCAGCAGGATCGCAGGGTTGTAGGGGAGACCCTTCTGAAGATGGCGAGCCGCAAGGCTTTGCAGGGCGAGATCGGCTATATTTTCAATCCTGCATTCGCAGGCAATGGTTACGCGACCGAAGCCGCCACCGCCATGCTTCGTATTGGATTCGAAGAGATCGGGTTCCATCGCATCTATGCGCGCCTCGACGCATTGAACAGCGGCTCGCTCGGAGTGGTAGAACGCTTGGGCTTTCGGCGAGAAGCGCATCTGATCCAGAATGATCGCTTCGATGGGCGATGGGGCGATGAATATGTTTGCGCCATGCTGAAAGCCGAATGGAGGCAGAAATCCTCCACCTCCTTGGCCGACGTGAAGCGACCGGGCAACTAGGCTTCTCTTTCGATTGTCGTGTGGATCAACGCCCCCGCCTCAATACGGCGCCTCCGCCTTGCCCATCTCGACATAGACGGACTTCACCTGGCTGTAGTGCTCGATCGCGGCGCGGCCGTTCTCGCGGCCGATGCCGGAGCGCTTGGCGCCGCCGAAGGGCATTTCCACGGGGGTGAGGTTGTAGGCGTTGATCCAGCAGGTGCCGGCCTTGAGCTTCGCCACGACGCGGTGGCCGCGCTGGATGTCGCGGGTGAAGACGCCGGCAGCGAGGCCGAATTCCGTCGCGTTGGCGCGGGCGATCACCTCCTCCTCCGTATCGAAGTCGAAGACGCTCATCACCGGCCCGAAGATCTCCTCGCGCGCGATGCGCATCTCGTCGGCGACGCCGGTGAAGACGGTCGGCTGCACGAAGCAGCCGTTCGGGAAGCCCGGCACCTCCGCCGCCGCGCCGCCGCATTCGAGCACCGCCCCCTCCTCCCGGCCGAGCCGCAGATAGGCGAGGACGCGCTCCATCTGGGCGCGCGAGACGAGCGGCCCCATGTCGGTCGTCTCCGCCATCGGGTCGCCGAGCCGGATCCTCGCGACGCGGGCGCGAAGCTTATCGACGAAGGCGCCGCGCACTGAACGCTCGACGAAGACGCGCGTGCCATTGGAGCAGATCTGGCCGGCCGAATAGAAATTGCCGAGGATCGCGCCCGACACCGCCGCATCGAGATCGGCATCGGCGAAGACGATCAGCGGCGACTTGCCGCCGAGCTCCAGCGTCACCGGCGTGATGCCGGCGCTGGCCGCCTGCATCACCCGCGCGCCCGTGGCGACAGAGCCGGTGACGGAGACCTTGGCGATGCCGGGATGGGAAACGAGCGCCGCCCCGACCGCGCCCGCGCCCTGGACGACGTTGAAGACGCCCTTCGGCAGCCCGGCCTCCATCAGGATCTCGGCGAGGCGCAGCGCGGAGAGCGGCGTCGTCTCGGAGGGCTTGAAGATCATGGCATTGCCGCAGGCCAGGGCCGGCGCCGCCTTCCAGGAGGCGATCTGGATCGGATAGTTCCAGGCGCCGATGCCGACGCAGACGCCGAGCGGCTCGCGCCGCGTATAGGCGAAGGAGCCGCCGAGATCGATATGGTCGCCGCGCAGATCGGCGGCGAGCGCGGCGAAATAGTCGAGGCAGTCGGCACCGGAGGCGGCATCCGCCACCAGCGTCTCGGCGATCGGCTTGCCGGTGTCGAGCGTCTCCAGCTCGGAAAGCTCGCGGTTGCGCTCGCGCATGATCGCGGCGGCGCGGCGCAGCACCTTGCCGCGCTCGGCCCCGGGCAGCGCCGTCCATTCGGCCTGGCCGCGCGTTGCCGCCGCCACCGCCATCTCGATCACCGCCGGTGTCGCCGCGTGAAGACGCGCGATCACCTGGCCGGTCGCCGGATAGAGGCTCTCGAAGGTCGCGCCCTCCACATCCTCGTGGAAGACGCCGTCGATGAAATGGGAAGCAGGCGGCTGGGCGGGCATCGCGAAACTCCTGAAATTTCGAGAAGCGTTATCGGGCGGTCGGGCCCTCCTGTCGAGCCACCCGGAACCGACCGGCCGGCCGGCCGGTTTTCCGTGCGGGACCCGAGACGGAGACAGGGCGATGAGCGCGGCAGGGACAAGACCGAGGATCACCATCGAGCCGGAAGCCCGGCCGGTGATCGTCCTCATGAACGACAACATCATCGCCAGCACCAAGGAGGCGCTGATCCTGACGGAAGGCGACCATCCGCCGGTCTACTATATCCCGCGCGAGCATGTGGCGATGGAGTTCCTGATCCCGACCGACCACCACACGACCTGCCCCTGGAAGGGCGAGGCGCGCTACTGGACGATCACCGGCCAGGGCCGGGCGGTGGAGAACGGCGCCTGGGCCTATGACAACCCACATGCGGAGGTCTCGGCCATCGCCGGCCATCTCGCCTTCTATCCCGACCGGCTGCGCATCGAGGTCGGCTGAGGGCGGAGGGAACCCTTCACCTCGCGATTCTGTTACCCGCGCCGAAGGGTTCCGTCCCATGGAGGAGGACAATCGCATGCGCAGCTTCCTGATCGTCGCGGCCTCCGCCGCGCTTCTTTCCGCCCCCGCCTTCGCCGAAACGGTGATCATCCAGCAGGATTCGCCCGATACGACCGGCTCGGTCGTCGTCGACCAGGTGCCGGACGAGGTGACGACCTATGTTCGCGAAAATCCGCTGGACGCCGCGCCCGTGCTCGAAGGCCGCCTGGTGAACGGCACGATCGTGCCGCCGGACGTCAATCTCGCGCCGGTACGCGGCCATGACGGCTATTCCTATTTCTACAGCGACGGCGCGCCGGTGATCGTCGATTCGCAGCGCCGCGTGATCCGCATCGTCCGCTGATCGCGGGCTCCAAGCGAGACGCGAAGGCCATTCCGGTCCGCCGGGATGGCCTTTTGCTTAAGCGAGGCGCGCTTGCACCAGGGGGCGCGGCCCGCTAGAGTCCAACCGTCGAAAATGGCTGGCTTGGTCTGGGTAGGCCCAAGCCCTTCGTCTTCCGGGCGAAGCTCTGGTTCGCGGTCTTCAGCGAATCCCCCGACAGTCCCGGTGCCGATGGCGTCTTGCGGGTCTGTCCGGGTGCCATGACTCAAAGGCTCCGACGACCCCGTTTCGACGGAGCAAGCCATGTCCCTTCTCGTCATTCCCGCCGCCGGCGTCCAAGGCGGCGCGGTCGTTCGCGCGGCCCTGCGCCGAGGCCGGAAGGTGCGCGCCCTCGTGCGCGATCCGGCGCGGGCCGCCCCGCTCGCGGCGCTCGGCGCGGAACTCGCCCGCGGCGATCTCCTCGATCCGGCCTCGCTTCGGGCGGCGAGCCTCGGCATCCGCCATGTCGTCCTCCAGGTGCTGACCGGGCCGGTCGAGGCGATGCGGGCGATGGCGGCGAACGCGCTCGACGCCTTCGCGGCGGCCGGCGTCGCCGGCCTCGTCCTGAAGCTCGCCAGCGCCAGCCGGACAGCGCCCTGCGCCGAGCCGAGCCTCGTCGCCAATGCGATGGTCGAGGCGATGGTCCGCGCGGCCGGCCTGCCCGCCGCGACGGTGCGCCCGACGCTTTATCTCGACAATCTCCTGAAGGATTCGGCGCGCCGCGACATCGTGGAGAACGGCCTCTTCGCGCCGCCGATCGCGGCGGACCAGCGCATCGCCTGGACCTCGGCCGAGGACTGCGCCGAGGCGGCGCTGGTGCTGCTCGAACGCGGCGCCTTCGGCGGCGACCATCGGATCGCCGGGCCGGCCGGCGTCACGGGTCCCGAACTCGCCGCGCGGCTGTCGGTCGGTCTCGGGCGAAGGGTCCACTATCGGGCGCAGCCGGTCGAGGATTTCGAGCGCGAGGTGGCGGCGGCGATGGGTCCGGCCCTGGCGGCGGCCGTCGCGTCGAAATTCCGTTTCTTCGCGGCCTTGCCGGAGGAAGCGGAGGCGATCCTGGCGGCGCCCTTCGCGCCGCAGCCGGGCCTCGAGGATTTCCGGCCGACCGCCATCGCGGACTGGACCTTCGCCCATCGGGCGGATTTCATGCCGGAGGAGGCGATCGCCTAACGGTCGCTATGGCCGAGGTCGCGGGCCGGATCGATCACGTCCCGCACGCGCTGCTTCAGCACCTTGGCCTCCGGGAAGCCGCCGTCGCGCTTGCGCTCCCAGATGAGTTCCTCGGCGCAGCGCACCTCGAAAATGCCGCCCGTGCCAGGCACGAGCGCCACCTCGCCGAGATCCGGCCCGAAGGTCGACAGGAGTTCCTGGGCCATCCAGGCGGCGCGCAGCAGCCACTGGCACTGCGTGCAATAGGTGATCGAAACGCGCGGGCCCGGCATGGATCGTCCCGATGGTCCTTCAGCTTCTGGCGGCCGCCACCAGCACCGGGTCGGCGCGGTAATCCTCCGGGAAGAGCCGCTTCAGGTTCTCCACCTTCGGCAGGTCGTTGTAGACGATATACGGATAGGACGGATTGTTGGCGAGGAAATCCTGGTGATAGGCCTCGGCCGGCGTGAAACCCGAAGCCGGGCTCGTGGTGGTGACGATCTTCGCCTTGTAGATGCCGGCCTTGTCGAGCTCGGCGATATAGGCCTCCGCGACGCGCTTCTGCTCGTCGTTCACCGGAAAGACGGCGGAGCGATATTGCGTGCCATGGTCCGGCCCCTGGCGGTTGAGCTGCGTCGGGTCGTGCGCCACCGAGAAATAGATCCGCAGGAGCTCGCCATAGCTGACGACGGAAGGATCGAACTCGACCTTCACCGTCTCGGCATGGCCGGTCGTGCCGGTCGAGACCTCTTCGTAGGTCGGATCGGCCGTCTTGCCGCCGGCATAGCCGGACACGGCGCGGGTGACGCCCTTCACATGCTGGAACACGCCCTGCACGCCCCAGAAGCAGCCGCCGGCGAAGAGCGCCGTCTGCGGGCCGCCCGCCTTGGCGTCGAGCGCGGGCTTCGGCAGCACGAAGGCCTCTTCCGCCGCCACGGCGGCGGGCGGATGGAGCGCGAGGCCCAGGCCGCCGAGACCGAGCGCCAGCGCGAGGCCGAGCGGCAGGGCGATCCGACGGCGGAGAAGAGGCAGGTGGCTCGATGGCATGGGGCGGGTCCCTTCGATCCGGCGGCGCCGCCGATCCGCCGGCTCGCGTCGCGCTTTGCCGCAAGACATGGCGCGTCGCGGAACGGCACGCAAATCACGGCTGCGGGACTTGGCGGGTGAAGCGCCGATTCCGGCGCGCCCCAGCGTCGCACCCGTCTTTCCGTCCTGCGCTAGTGCAGCATCCTCGCGCCTGCTAAGATCGCCGATGGCCCCGTGCTCCGGGCCTCCGACGCTCCCGAAAGGCGCGAATGGCTGATACCCTCTACGGCTATACGTGGCGTCACACCAAGCGCGCCCAGCTCTGGATGCTCGTGGTGGTCGCCGTGTCGATCGTCCCGCTCTTCATGAGCCTGAACCTGCCGAAGCTCATCGTCAACGGCCCGATCCAGGGCGAGGGCTTCGAGAAGGGGGCGGAGGCGACGCGCGAATATCTGCGCACCACCCTGCCGGTGCCGCACTGGCTGCATGCCTCCGGCGAGATCGTTCTGTTTCCGGGCCTCGATTTCGGGCGGATGGAAGCGCTCTTCGTGCTGTCGGGCCTGTTCCTGACGCTCGTCATCGTCAACGGCGCGTTCAAATATTACATCAACACCTACAAGGGCCGGCTCGGCGAGCGGATGCTCCGGCGCATGCGCTACGAGTTCGTCGACCTGATCCTGCGCTTCCCGATCGGGCGCTTCCGGCAGCTGCGCGCCTCCGAACTCTCCTCGATGGTGAAGGACGAGCTGGAGCCGATCGGCGGCTTCATCGGCGATTCCGTCGTCACCCCCGTCTATCTGATCAGCCAGGTGCTGACGGCGGTGGTCTTCATCTTCGTCCAGTCCTTCTCGCTCGGCCTCGTCGCGCTCGGCGTGATGCTGATCCAGGTGATCATCATCCCGCGCATGCGGCGCCGCCTCCTGGTGCTCGGCCGCCAGCGCCAGCTCACCGCCCGCCAGTTCGCCGGCCGGGTGGGCGAGATCGTGGAAAGCATTTCCTCGATCCACACCAACGACACCTCGAACTACGAGCGGGCGGGCGTCTCGGAGGAGCTCGGGCGGATCTTCCTCATCCGCTTCGACATCTACCAGTGGAAGTTCCTGGTCAAATTCCTCAACAACTTCCTCGCCCAGCTCACGCCCTTCATCTTCTATCTCTTCGGCGGCTATTTCGCGATCACCGGCCATCTCGACATCGGCCAGCTCGTCGCCGTCATCGCCGCCTATAAGGACCTGCCGTCCCCGCTGAAGGACCTCATCGACTGGGACCAGCTGCGCCTCGACGTGCAGGTGAAGTTCGAGCAGGTGATCGAGCAGTTCCACATTCCCAATCTCGCCGACGAGGCGTTGCAGGCGCCGGAGGCGACGCGCGTCGCGGCGCTCGCCGGCGGCTTCGCGCTGGCCGGCGCGGCGCTGCAGGACGAGAATGGCGGGCGCATCCTCGATCCGGTCACGCTCGACCTGCCGCTCGACCGCCGCGTCGCGGCGGTGGGGCCGATCGGCGAAGGGGCGGAGCAGCTGGCCGAGATGCTGGTGCGCCTGCGCCCGGCGACGGGCGGCGAGGTCGATCTCGCGGGCAAGCCGCTCGCCGCCTATCCCGAATCCGTCACCGGCCGGCGCCTCGCCTATGTCGACGCCGCCACCTATTTCCCGCGCACCTCGCTGCGCACCGCCCTTCTCTACGGGCTGATGCACCATCCGGTGACCGAGCGCGAAGCCGGGAACTCGCGCAAGGCCGAACTCGCGGCGCTGGAAACCCGCCTTTCCGGCAATACCGCGCTCGACATCGCCCATGACTGGATCGACTACGAGGATATCGGCCTCGCCTCCAAGGAAGAGCTCGGCGCCCATCTCGGCGGCATCCTGCATCTGGTCGAGCTGGAACGGGACGTGCGCCTCTTCGGCCTGCGCTCGCGCGTGCCGGACGAGCACGCGGCCGATGTCGAGGAGCGCATCCTCGCCGCGCGCCTCGCCTTCCGCGAGCGCCTCGCGGCGGCGGGGATGGAGAGCTATGTCGAGCCCTTCGACCCCGATCTCTACATCCACAACGCGACGCTGCTCGAGAACATCGTCTTCGGCGCGCCGCGCGATCCGCTGGCCGGCCTCGCCCAGTTCTGGAGCAACGAGGAGGCGCGCGCCGTGCTGCGCGAGACGGGCCTCGCCCGCACGCTCTTCCGCATCGGCCGCGACATCGCCACGACCATCGTCGACATCTTCGGCGATCTCGAACCCGGCAATCCACTGCTCCAGCGCATGACCATGATGACGGCGGACGAGCTCGGCGACTATCGCCAGCGCCTCGCCCGCAGCGAGAACGTCGAATTCGAGCGCGCGGCGGACGAGGACCGGGTCGCCTTCATCCGCCTCGCCTTCGGCTATGTCGAGACGCGCGACCGGCTGGGTCTCGTCGACGAGGCGGTGATGCGCAATGTCGTGGAAACGCGGCGGGCGCTGCGCGACCGCCTGCCGGAAGAGCTCGCCGAGGTCCTCGTCTTCCACGACGCCCATGCGTTCAACCCGGCGACGAGCGTCCAGGACAACGTGCTCTTCGGCCGCATCGCCACCGATCTCGCCAATGCCGGCGACGCGGTGGAGGGCCTGCTCCTGCGCGATCTCGAGGAGCTCGGCCTCGCCGCCATCGTCCAGGATGCCGGCCTCACCTACGATATCGGCTCGGGCGCCAAGCGCCTGTCGCTCGGCCAGCAGCAGAAGCTGGCGCTCGCCCGGGCGCTGGTGAAGGCGCCGGACTATCTCGTGGTGAACCGCGCGCTCTCCGCCCTCGACGGCGAATCGCAGGGGCGCATCGTCGGCGCGGCGCTGGAGCGCGGCCGGTCGGGCCCGAGGCCCTTCGGCACCTTCTGGGTGGTCGCCTCGGCCCAGCATGCGAGGCTCTTCGACCGCATCCTCGAATTCCGCGACGGCCGGCTCGTGTCCGACGAGACGCCGGGCGCGGGGCCGCTGCCGGACGTGGTCGAGCATCCGGAAGCGCATCCGGAGGCCAATCGCGCGGCGAGCGAATCGCCCGGAATGGGCGCGACCGAGGCCGCCACGGAGCGCGACATGGCGGAAGGCGAGGCGGCCAAGCGCGACGCGACGCGCACCGCCGCCGAATAGCGAGGCGTCGTTTTGCCGTGAATTCGCCCGTTTTTCCGATGGCCCGCCTTGAAGAACGGTGGGAAATACAATCATATCATAGGACAAATCCCGAGTTCGGCCGCAAGCCCGGCTCCAGCGGCGAGCTTCGATCCCCCGCCGTCCGTTCGAGGAGAGCGTCTCCGCGATGAGCCTGTTGAAGAACGAGGTCGACGTTCTGAAGCGCGTGCCGCTGTTTTCGGGCGTCGACGCCGGCAAGCTGAAGCTTCTCGCCTTCACGTCGAAGGTGGTGCGCTTCAAGGCGGGCGAGGTGCTGTTCCGCCAGAACGACGCCGGCGACAGCGCCTATGTCATCCTCTCCGGCACGGCGCGCGTCTTCGTCGACGGGCCGGATGGCGAGATCGAGCTCGCCGAGGTCGGCGAGACGGATTTCGTCGGCGAGATCGCCATTCTCTGCGACGTGCCGCGCACCGCGAGCGTCGCGGCGACGAGCGACCTCACCGCGCTGCGCCTCAGCAAGGAGACCTTCGCCGAATTCCTCGTCACCTTCCCGACCATGAGCGTCGCGATGATGCGGGAGCTCGCCTTCCGCCTCAGCCGCACCACCGCCGAACTCGTCGCGTCCGAGCGACGCCACGCCCACGCTTGAACCAGGCCGCCAACCCCTTCGCCGTCGCCGCTTGCCGCCCCGGGCGAGAATGACCAGAGTCGCGACATGCGCGTGAAACCGTCCTCATTCGATGTGATCGTCTGGGGCGCCCGTGGCACCCTCCCCGGCAGCGGCCCCGCCCAGACGGCCTATGGCACCGAGACCTGCTGCGTTGAGATGCGGATCGACGGGCACCGCCTCGTCTTCGACGCCGGCACCGGCATCGTGCCGCTCGGCCGCCTGCTCGCCGCCGAATGCGTGCCCTCGGTCGATCTCTTCTTCAGCCATGTCCATTACGACCACATCATGGGCTTCCCCTTCTTCATGCCGCTCTACCGGCCGGGGACGCGCATCTCGGTCTCGCTCGGGCACATGCTCGACCACCAGCCGGCGGGCGAGCTGATCGCCGACTTCATGCGCGCGCCCTTCCTGCCGATCGGGCCGAAGGTCTTCTCCGCCGATATCGACTACCGCACCTTCCGGCCGGGCGACGTCCTGCGGCCCGGCCCCGGCATCCGCATCGGTACGGCGCGGCTCAACCATCCGAACGGCGCCGTCGGCTACCGGGTCGAGCATGCGGGGCGCGTCGTCTCCTATGTCACCGATACTGAGCATGTGCCGGGCCAGACGGACGAGGCCGTCCTGTCCCTGTTCCGGGACGCCGATCTCGTCTTCTACGACACGTCCTATACCGAGGCCGAGATGGCCAAGTTCAAGAATTACGGCCATTCCTCCTGGCAGGAAGGGGTGCGCCTCGCCAAGCTGGCCGGCGTGCGCCAGCTCGTCCTCTTCCACCATGCCAATATGCGCGACGACGAGGCGCTGGCGCAGATCGAGGCCGAGGCGCAGGCAATGTTTCCGGGCGCCGTCGCCGGCTATACCGGCATGACCTTCTCCCTCGCGCCGGCGCTTGCCGAGACGCGCGTCCGTTCCGGGGGATGAGCGAAGGCGACAAGCCACGCCGCCGTCGCCGCCGGATCCGTCCGGCGGAGGTGTGGAACCAGATCCGCGGCCGCGAGATGCCGCGCATGCTCTCGCCGGCGATCCGCCTGCGCGTGCAGCGGCTCGACGATATCGGCGAGGTGATCGTCAAGCTCATCCAGATCTTCGTCGTCATCGTCGCGACGCTGCTCTATATCGCGACGCCGCATCCGGCGGATGTCACGATGTTCGCCTCGCCGACGCCCTATGTGCTCGGCCTCTATCTTGTCCTGTCGACGCTGGGACTTCTCTGGGCGCTCCGCCCGCCGGTGCCGGCCTTCGCCGTCTATCTGTCGATCCTTCTCGATTTCCTGCTGCTCTACGGCCTCATCTGGAGCACGCATATCCAATATGCGCAGCCGCCCTCCTTCGTGATGAAGTCGCCGACGCTGCTCTACGTCTTCCTGTTCATCGCGATCCGCACGCTGCGCTTCGAGATCCGCTACGTGCTGGCGGCGGGCGCCGCCGCCGCCGCCGGCTGGCTGGCGCTGCTCGCCTGGGTGCTCGCCACCGAGCCGAGCTCGGAGGTGCTGACGCGCAACTATGTCAACTATCTCACCTCGAACTCGGTGCTGCTCTGGGCCGAGATCGACAAGATCGTGCTCATCGTCCTCGTCACCGGCGTCCTGACCTTGGCCCTGACGCTGGCCCGCAATCTCCTGGTCGCCTCGGTGACGGAGGCGCAGGCGGCGGTCAATCTCGCCCGCTTCTTCGATCCGGCCGTCGCCGACGACATCCGCGCCTTCGAGAGCGGCCTCGCCCCCGGCCACGGCACGCAGCGCGAGGCCTCGATCATGTTCGTCGACCTGCGCGGCTTCACGGGGCTCGCCGCCGAACATCCGCCCTCCGACGTCCTCGCGGCGCTCGCGAGCTTCCAGAAGGCGGTGGTGCCGATCATCCGCGACCATGGCGGCACGATCGACAAGTTCCTCGGCGACGGCATCATGGCGACCTTCGGCGCGGTGCGCCCGCTTTCGACCCATGCGGCCAACGCGCTGATGGCGACGGAGGCCGTGCTCGACGCCTTCGCGCGAGACGTCGCGGCGCGCCATGCCTGGTTCGCCGAGGACGGAATCGGCATCGCCGTCGTCGCCGGCCGCGTCGTCTCCGGCGTCGTGGGAGTGGAGGGGCGGCTCGAATTCACGGTGATCGGCTCGGCGGTCAATCTCTGCGCCAAGCTGGAGAAGCACAACAAGGAGATCGGCACGCTCGCCCTGACGACGCGGGAAACGCTGGACCTGGCGCGCAGCCAAGGCCTGAAGCCGCGCGGGCGGGTGCCGTCGCTCAGCGTGCTCCTGCCGGGCACGGCGGACAGCGTCGAGATCGCCATCCTGCGCAGCCGCAGGAAGGGCATGATCCGCACGATCCGCCACCGCCTCGCCCGGGCGGCGCGCCTGCCGGGCTGAGCGGGATCAGACGATCCCGCCGCCGGAGCCCGGCACCGCCGGGCGCTCGGCCGCCGCCGCCTCGCGATAGCCGCTGGCGCGATAGGCGGCGATCGGGTCGAGGGCACCGCCGGCCCGCAGCCGCGCCTCGGCGAGGATCGGGCCGACATCGGTGCGGAAGGCGCTCTTCAGCACCTCCGAGGCCATCAGCGGATCGTTGCCGTCCTGGTGGCCGGAAAGCGCGATACGATCGACGAGCAGCGCCTGGGCATAGGCGCGCCGGATCTCGTCGGCCGAGCGGATGAGGCTCTCGATCGGATCGGTCACATTGTGCGACTGGTCGATCATATGGGCCGGATAGAGGCGCTCCAGCGCGTCGCCCGCCCCGACGAGCTCGTTGAAGACGAGGAAGAGACGGAAGGGATCGATCGAGCCGGCGTCGAGATCGTCGTCGCCATATTTCGAATCGTTGAAGTGGAAGCCGCCGAGCTTCGATGCCCGGATCAGCCGCGCGACGATCTGCTCGATATTCACGTTCGGCGCGTGATGGCCGAGATCGACGAGGCAGAAGGCCTTCGGCCCGAGCTCCTGGGCCGTCATGTAGCTGGTGCCCCAGTCCGAGACGACGGTCGAATAGAAGGCCGGCTCGTACATCTTGTGCTCGGAGAAGATGCGCCAGTCGGCCGGCAGCCCGGCATAGATCGCCTTCATCGAGTCGAGATAGCGCTCGAAGGCGCGCGACAGGTCGCTCTGGCCGGCGAAGTTCGAGCCGTCGGCGATCCAGACGGTGATCGCCTTCGAGCCGATCGCCTCGCCGATCGCGATCGTTTCCAGATTGTGCTCGACCGCCTGGGCGCGCACCGCCGGATCGGCATGGGAGAGCGAGCCGTATTTGTAGGACAGCGGCTGGCGCGGATCGCTCGGATGATCCTGGAAGGTGTTGGAATTCATCGCGTCGAAGGAGAGGCCGAGCGCCGCCGCCCTGTCCTTCAGCTCCGCCGGATCGGCCTTGTCCCAGGGGATGTGCAGCGAGACGGCGGGCGTCGCGCGGCCGAGCGCCTGGATCACGCCGCAATCGTCGAGCTTCTCGAAGATGCCGCGCGGCTCGCCCCGGCCCGGAAAGCGGGCGAAGCGGGTGCCGCCGGTGCCGACGCCCCAGGACGGCACCGCGACGGTGAAGGCGGAAACCTTCGCCGTCAGCGCCTCGATGTCGAGGCCGCGCCGGGCGAGACGCTCGCCGAGGCTGGCGAAATCCGCCGCATGATCGCGCGCCCGCGCCGCGTTGCTGGTCTCGATCACGCTCGGATCGATGGGTGATGGCATGGCAGATCCTCCCTCCGCCGGTTCAGAATAGAGCGCCAGCCCTCTCCCGAGTCGGGAGAGGGTGGTTCGCGCCAGCGAACCGGGTGAGGGAGCCGCAGGGCGGAAACGCCTGTGTCCCGCGCTCCCTCATCCGCCTGCCGGCACCTTCTCCCGGCTCGGGAGAAGGACGCAGCTTCACCGCGTGAAGCTGATCGCGTTGCCCGCGTCGACATTGACGATGTTGCCGGTCGACTTCGCCGACAGGTCGGAGGCGAAGAAATAGACGGCTTCCGCGATGTCCTCCGGGAAGACCGAGCGCTTCAGGAGCGACCGGTTGCGGTAATGCGCCTCCAGCTCCTCCGTGCCGATCTTCGAGGAGGCGGCGCGCTGCTCGCGCCATTCGCCGCTCCAGATCTTCGAGCCGCGCAGCACCGCGTCCGGGTTCACCGTATTGACGCGGATGCCGGCCTCCGCCCCTTCCAGGGCGAGGCAGCGGGCGAGATGGATCTCCGCCGCCTTGGCCGTGCAATAGGCCGAGGCGCCGGCCGAGGCGGCGAGCCCGTTCTTGGAGGAGATGAAGATCATCGAGCCGCCGAGCTTCTGGCGGCGGAACAGGCGGAAGGCCTCGCGCGAGACGAGGAAATAGCCGGTGGCGAGGATCGAGATGTTGCGGTCCCAGACCTCCAGCGTCGTGTCCTCCACCGGCGCGGCGGAGGCGATGCCGGCATTGGAGACGAGAATGTCGAGCCCGCCATATTCCACCACGGCCTCGGCGAAGCTCGCCGCGACCTCGGCTTCGGACGTGACGTTCATGCGCGTGCCGCGCACCTGATCGGCGCCGAAGCCCTTGGCGAAATCAGCCTTTGTCGCGTCGAGCGCGTTGGCGTCGATATCGGCGAGGACGACGCAGGCGCCCTCCGCCATCAGCCGAGCGGCGATCGCCTGGCCGATGCCGCCGGCGCCGCCCGTGACGAGCGCGACGCGGCCGGCCAGCGGCTTCGGCTTCGGCAGGCGCTGGAGCTTGGCCTCTTCCAGGAGCCAGTATTCGATGTCGAAGGCCTCCTGCTCGGGCAGGCCGAGATAGTCGTCGACGCCGGAGGCGCCGCGCATCACGTTGATGGCGTTGACATAGAACTCGGCCGAGACGCGGGCCGTGCCCTTGTCCTTGGCGAAGGAGATCATGCCGACGCCGGGCACCAGATAGATCACGGCGTTCGGATCGCGCATCGCCGGCGAATCCGGGTGCTTGGAGCGCTGGTAATAGGCGGCGTAGTCCTGACGATAGGCCTCGACCGCTCCGTCCAGCCCGGCGACCAGCGCCTCGACATCGCCGTTCGCCGGATCGAAATCGAGCACCAGGGGGCGAATCTTGGTGCGCAGGAAATGGTCGGGACAGGAGGTGCCGAGCGCGGCGAGCGGCCGCAGCGCCGCCGAGCCGACGAATTGCAGGACGGCGTCGGAATCGTCGAAATGGCCGATCTTCGCCTCGTCGCGGCCGATGCGGGCGCGGATCTCCGGCATCAGCCGGGCGGCGATCTCGCGCCGGCGCTCGCGCGGCAGGGCCGCGACCACCTCGCCGCCGAAGGCCGGCTTGTCCTTCAGCTCGCCCTCGAACCATTCGATGGCGCGGTTGATGATGGCGAGCGTCGTGGCATAGCACTCCTCCGCCGTGCGCCCCCAGGTGAAGAGGCCGTGGCTGCCGAGCACGACGCCCTTGGCCTCCGGGTTCTCGGCGGCGAAGCGCGCGAGTTCCAGGCCGAGCTCGAAGCCCGGACGGCGCCATTCCAGCCAGCCGATCTCCTCGCCATAGACGCGCCGCGTGATCTCGCGGCCGTTCCGCGTCGCGGCGATGGCGATCACCGCGTCGGGATGCATGTGATCGACATGGGGATAGGGCAGATAGGCATGCAGCGGCGTGTCGATCGAGGCGGCGCGCGGATTGAGGTTGAAGGTGCAGTGGGGCAGATAGCCCACCATCTCGTCCTCGTGCGCCGGGCCGCGATAGATGTCGCGCAGCCGGTTCAGCTTGTCCATGTAGAGCGTCGCGAAGCCGTCGAGCTTGATCGTGCCGACATCGCCGCCCGAGCCCTTGACCCAGAGGACCGTCACGTCCTCGCCCGTCAGCGGATCGCGATGCGTGACCTTGGCCGAGGTGTTGCCGCCGCCGTAATTGGTGATCCGCTTGTCGGAGCCGAGGAGATTGGAGCGGTAGAGCAGCTTGCCCGGCTCGTCGAGCGTGGCGGCCTTCGCCTCGTCCCAGAGATTGCGGACACGGCTCCCGTCGGTGGTCGCGGACATGTTTCCTCCCATGCGCGATGTCCGGCGGCGTCGCTGCGAAGCGCCGGATGCGGCGCAGGAATGCGGCATCGGCTCCGGATTGTCAACAAATCCGGTCATGAACACGCAAATTGTGCAGTGCAATGATCGGTTTTGACGGAAAATGATTGACAGGCGAGGAGCGGATCGCAAGTCTGGCTTCAGGAGATCCTGATGCACGAAGTCGAACGCCACCGCATCATCTTGAGCGCCGTCCAGGGGCGATCGGTGGCGGGCGTCGCCGAACTCGCCGAGCTGACGGGCGCCTCGGAGGCGACCATCCGGCGCGACATCGCCGCCCTCGCCCTGGAAAAGAAGCTGCGCAAGGTGCGGGGCGGCGCCGAGGCGCTGGCCCCCTCGCCCTACGGCCGGATCGGCGGCCCGTCGCTCGCCGCCTGCGAGGCGCTCAACCGGCGCGAGAAGCGCATGATCGCCCGCGCCGCCGTAGCGCTCTGCGCGGAGGGCGATTCGGTCATCATCAACGGCGGCACCACGACCTTCCAGATGGTGCATCCGCTCACCGCGCTGAAGCTGCAGGTGATGACCAATTCCTTTCAGATCGCCGAACATCTGATCCGCCATTCGAAATGCACGGTGCTGGTGCCGGCGGGCGCCATCTACCCGGAACAGGGGCTGATCATCAGCCCGTTCGAGACGGACGGCATCGCCAATTTCGCGGCGCGGAAGATGTTCATGGGCTGCCGGGGCATCTCGGCGCTCGGCATCGCGGAGGCGGACCCCTTGATCGTCCAGTCGGAACAGCGCCTGATGCGCCAGGCGGACGAGATCGTGGTGCTCGCCGACGCCTCGAAGTTCAAGGCGCGGTCCTCGATGCTCGTCGCCTCGCTGGAGCGGGTCGGCACCATCGTCACCGACGACGGGATCGAGGACGCGGCGG
The DNA here is from genome assembly GCF_014642635.1 of Aureimonas endophytica. GTDB lineage: Bacteria > Pseudomonadota > Alphaproteobacteria > Rhizobiales > Rhizobiaceae > Plantimonas > Plantimonas endophytica. The sequence continues at coordinate 89,608 of NZ_BMIQ01000002.1, read as the reverse complement.
CGCAGATGATCGAGGCTGCCGGCGTGCGGCTGATCGTGGCCGAGCGCGCGGCGGAGGCGCCGGGCGAGGACGAGGCCTTCGCGGCCTGAGACAGGACACCGCGCCGGTGGGAGGGCGCGGCGACGGGAGGATGATGGTGACGGATACGGATGCGGCGCGCCCGATGGCGGCGCCTTTCTCGGCTCGGCATGGGAAGGCCCCGCGATGACGGCGCCGGCCTTGGAGAAGCTCGCCTTTCGCATGGTGCTGAAGCCCGGCCGCGCGGCGGAGTACCGCGAACGGCACGACGCCATCTGGCCGGACCTGGTGCACCTGCTGCGCCAGGCGGGCGTGCGCGACTATTCGATCCATCTCGACGAGGAGACGCACCATCTCTTCGCCGTCCTCTGGCGGCCGGTCGAGCACGGCATGGACGCGCTGCCGGCCGAGCCGGTGATGCGGCGCTGGTGGGACATGATGGCCGACCTCATGGAGGTGAAGCCCGACAACGAGCCGGTCGCGGTGCCGCTCGCGACCCTGTTCCATCTCGCATGAGCGCCCGTCCCGCTCCCCGCCATGTCGCCGTCGTCGACATCGGCAAGACCAATGCCAAGCTGGCGCTGCACGATCTCGCGGCCGGCGAGGATCTCTTCGTGCGGACCGAGCCGAACGCGGTGCGCGGCGACGGTCCCTATCCGCATTACGACGAGGCGCGGCTTCTCGCCTTTCTGGTCGACGCCCTCGCCGACTGCGCCGGCCGGCATCCGTTCGAGGCGATCTCGGTGACGACGCATGGCGCCTCGGCGGCGCTGGTCGGCGACACCGAACTGGCGCTGCCGATTCTCGACTACGAATATGACGGGCCCGAGAGCTGCCGCGAGGACTATGACCGGCTGCGTCCGGACTTCGCCGAGACCCTGTCGCCGCGCCTGCCGAACGGGCTGAATGTCGGCGCCCAGCTCTTCTGGCAGGAGCGGACCTTTCCGGAGGCCTTCGCGCGGGCCCGCCACGTCCTCTGCCTGCCGCAATATTGGGCCTGGCGGCTCAGCGGCGTCGCGGCGATGGAGATCACCTCCATCGCCTGCCATACCGATCTCTGGGCGCCGCGCCGGGAGGATTTCTCCTCGCTCGTCGCCGGCCGCGGCTGGGGGCGACTGTTCACCGCGCCGCTGCGCAGCGCCTTCGACGCGCTCGGCCCCCTCGCCCCCGATCTCGCCCGGAGGATTGGCCTCGGCGCGGCGCCGATGCCCGTCCATTGCGGCATCCACGATTCCAACGCCTCGCTCCTGCCGCATCTCCTGCGGCATGCGCCCCCCTTCACCGTCCTGTCGACCGGCACCTGGGTCGTGTCCTTCGCGGTCGGCGGCGCCGCGCGGCCGATCGAGCCGGCGGCCGGCATCCTCCTCAATGTCGATGCCTTCGGCCGCACCTCGCTGTCCGGCCGCTTCATGGGCGGGCGCGAATTCGACCGGCTGACCGGCGGCGCGCCGCGGGAGCCGACGCCGGCGGAGATCGCGGAGGTCGTGGAGGCGCGCATCTTCGCCCTGCCGACCTTCGTGCCGGGCACCGGGCCGTTCCCGGACGGCGCCGGACGCTGGAGCCGCGAGCCGGACGGGCTGTCGCCCGGCGTCCGCACGGCCGTCGCCAGCCTTTACTGCGCGATGGTGACGGCCGAGATGCTGGCGCTGACCGGCGCGGACGGGCCGACCATCGTCGAAGGCCCCTTCGCGCGCAACCGTCTGTTCCTGGCGGCGCTCCAGGCCGCGACCGGCCGTGCCGTCGTGCCCTCCGCCGGCGCGACCGGCACGACGGCGGGCGCCGCCCTGCTGGCGGGCTCGCCGCCGGCGGCGCCGACGTCGACCATCGATGCCGAAGCGTCACCGGCCTCCGGCCATGCGACGGAGGCGCTCGCCGCCTATGCGGCCGACTGGCTCGCGGCCGCGAGGGCATAGGCGCGGCCGCTGTCGCCGAGCGGGGTGCGGACCTCGGTCCGCGCCTTGCCGCTCCAGAGACCGGCGACGGCCGGCCCGATGAGGCCGATCGCTTCGAGATCCTTGGACGAGCGGAAGCGCCGCGTGCCCTCGTAGACGAGGGGCTTCGGCCCCCAGCGCAGGACCGCGCGGCGCAGCTGCTCGTAGGACAGGCCGCGCCGGTAATGCGCCTCCATCAGCGTGTTCTGCTGCACCCTTTTGCGCAGCTCGTCGCAGAGCTTGAAATGCAGGAGGGAGACGAATTCGTCGGCCGGCGCCGTGTTGCGATTGGCATGGCTGTTGGCGAAGGCGAAGCCGGGCCGGACGAAGTTGATCGGCCATTTCTGCTGCGCCGGCATCTCCATCGGCCAGAGGGCGGCGATCGGCCCGACCCAGGACAGAGGCACCTTGTCGATGAAACGGTCCACCTGATTGCAGAGCGTGTAATAGAGCGCGCCATGTCCCGCCTCGGCTCCGAGATCGGAGAGGAGCCGCAGGCGCGGGCCGCCGAGCACCTGGAGATGGAAGCTTTCCGGCTCCGCGTCCCAGGGCCGGCGCGGCCAGGCGCGGAACACGTAGTCCGAATCGAAATTCCCCATCACCTCCAGGAGATCGTCCTGCGGCCCGAGCGACACGGCCAGGAAGTCGCCGTCGGGATACATGTCGATCATCGCGCCGCCGACCTTGTCGAAGCCGCGCGCGGTGAAGCCGGCGCAGAAATCGGCGAGCGGCACCGTCTCGCAGTCGCGATAGACCAGGAGCTCGTCGCAGTCGACGAAGGCGGACCAGCGCCCGACGCAATGGGCATTGGCGACCTCGTTCACCCAGTCGATGCCGTAATTGGCGGCACGGAAGGCGCCGAGCTCCTGGAAGACATGGCAGTCGTCCTCGGCCAGCAGGAATTCCAGGCTGCCGTCGGTCGAGCCGTTGTCGATGAAGATGAAGCTCGCGACGCCGAGCTTGCGGTAGTGCCGCAGGAAATGCGGCAGGAAGCCCATCTCGTTCTTGACGAGGGTGACGACCGGGACTTCGCCCGGAGCCAGGTCGATGGCGGCGGGGCTCAGACGGTTCATGGTCGGCTCCTTGCGACGGTGCGGACGCGCGCGCCGGCAAGGACGGGCGACCGGACTGAGGGGTGTCGGCTCATGCGGTGGCGCGGGCGGCGCCGAATTTGGACGCGACGGGCCGGGACGCGCGGACGGCGCCCTGCCCGATCGCGATCATCAGGGCATAGACGACCGAGCGGCCCGAACCGAAATCCGGCGTCGTGCCGATCATCCAGCCGACGATCGTGCCGGGGACGATGGCCCAGCGCAGGCCGGACAGGATCCAGGCCCCCTGGAAATCGTTCGACGCGGCGCGCTGGAAGTAGCAGTAGACCAGGAAGAGGCAGTAGAGCGACGCGCCGATCAGGCCGAGATTGCTGAGGCCCGCGACGAAGCTCGATGAGGCGCGGGTGGAGCCGACGCCGACGCCGAAGCCATAGGTGTCGAAGACCGACTGGAGCGAGATCGCCGTCCACATGCTGCGCTCCTCGAAGGACTGGCTCGCCGTCTTGTTGAAGAGCAGCTCGTCGACCATGTTCAGCGCCGGGGTGAAGACCGAGGGCACGAAGAGCAGGAGGCAGATCACCAGGGCCGCGATGCCGGTGGCCGCCAGGAGCTGACGGGCGAGATGGCGCCGGATGCGCATCTGCCGCCAATGGGCCAGCGCCCGCCAGGTCCATTCGGCGGCGGCCAGCGCCGAGAAGATGGCGATGCCGGCATAGGCCGCCGAGGAGGTGGACAGGCAGCTGAGAAGGAAGAGCGCGCCGATCACCGGCCAGAGATAGCGCTCCAGGCTCCGGTCCGACGCGATGGCGTGGCGCAGGAAATAAAGCAGCGCCATGGTGCTGAGACAGGCGTCGCCGAAGGCGGAGGCTTCCGGCATCAGGCCGACGATGCGCTTGGCGCCCATCACCTCGTCATCGACGCGCAGCGTATAGGCGGCGGTGCGGAACCCTTCCAGCAGCGGATCGATCGGCAGCGCGATCGACATGATGTCGAGAATGCCCGTCCCGATCAGCGCGAAGGCGCCGATGAAGAGGCCGCGCATGACCACCTTGCGGCCGCCCGGCTGTTCCAGGAGCCGGGCGAAGGCGAAGACGCAAAGCACCGAGATCGTCAGATAGGTGATCTGGGTGAAGTTCTGCATCGACGGCGCGAGCGGCTGGCGCGGCTCGAAATCGTAGGTCATGGGCACGACATAGACCTGGCCCGCGAAGAAGCGGGGCATGAACATCGTCGTCACCGTCGCGGCCAGCCAGAACAGCATCAGGAGGCCGAGATGGTTGAGGCGGGTGCCGGCCGAGAACGTATAGGCGATGCCCGACCAGCCGCCGAGCATGCGCACGATGACGAGAAGCGACATCATCGGCAGCGCCGTCAGCGACACGCCGCCGCTCGCCGCCGTCGGCACCACGGCGAAGGAGCCGAAGGCGCTCCAGAAGAAGAAGAGATAGATGAGCAGCGGGCCGCCGCGCAAAAGCGCATAGATCGCCAGAGCCCAGAACAAGGCCGTCGTCACGAACTCCATCGCTTCGTCCCTCCCCTCGCGCCAGGTCTCGTCGACACCCTCGGCGCGCCCCTCAGCTCCTCGTCCGATAGCCTTCCAAGCGTCCCGCGAAGACATTGGCATAATAGCGGGAACGCGATCCGTTCAGCTTCGACAGGTTCATGGCCAGACCCGCGAGCGGCCGGCAAATTCGATAATATGCAAAGCTCGGCCTGTAGCCATGCTTACGCATGACATAGCCCATGCCCCGCGCATAGCCGCGCGCCTTGCGGCGCATCGCGGCGTCCGGCGTCCGGATGTCGAGTTCGGCATGGTGGCCGATCAGGCTCGGATCGTAATGGCCGCGATAGCCGAGGGCGAGCGCCCGCAGGATGATATCCACCCCCTCGCAGGACTGCCAGGGCGTGCCGGAGCCCGGTCCGATCGCCGGATCGAAGCCGCCCGTCGCCTCGAAGGCGGCGCGCCGGAAGAACATCAGCCACTCGATCTGCGTCTCGAAGACGTTGTCGCGCCGGATCGGGCCGGCGGCCCCCAGGAAGCGGCCGTTGATCGTGCGGCCCGCCTCGTCCGCCGCCCGCCCGGTGAGAAGGTCCGCGCCGGTGCGATCGAGGCAGGCGAGCGAGCGCTCGAACAGCCAGGGCGGATACCAGCAGTCGTCGTCCGGAAACAGGATGATCTCGCCCCGGGCCCGCGCGGCGCCGGCATTGCGGCCGGCATTGACGCCCCGGCTTTCGCGGTCGCGCAGGTGGAGGATCGGAAAGGACAGGCGCGCGGGGTCGAGAAGCGGCACCAGGCGGTCGTCTTCATTCTGATCGACGACGATCAGCTCGAAATCGCGCTCGGTCTGGTTCTCGAGGCTCTGGAGGAAGGGCCCAAGCTCGGCGCTTCGCCCGAGCGTCGAGACGACGAGGGACAGCCTCGGCGATCCGCGTCGATCGGTCGCATCCGCGAAGACGGGGGAGGAAACGTGGGCGGTCATAGATCGAGGATTCGTTCGGGACGCATGGAGCCGGTCGCCAGATCGCGCAAGGCGACCCAATTGCCCCGGCAGCGGCCGGGAAAATCGGCCGAGCGATCGGCGATCAGCGATTTCACGATGTTGGACAGAAGCGAGCGGGCGACGAATTCCAGCGTGTCGCGGCGGCGCATGCTGCCCTTGCCGGCGAGATAGATCGGATTGGCGATCTGCGAATAGCCGAGCCGCACGCCGCTCGAACGCGCGCCCTTCACGCCGAGATGCACGCCCCGGCAGGCGGGGGCGAAGATCACGCGGCCGCGCTTCAGGGCCTGGCCGGTATAGTCGCGGTCCTCCTGCCAGGCATAGAGCGGCAGGCGCTCGTCGAAGCGCTGCGCGGCGACGAGGCCGGCGCGCCAGGCCATGTTGCAGCCATAGACGGATTCGAGGTCGCGCGGCTCGGTGCCGGTCGCCCAATGCGGCTGGCCGGGGCGCTGGCCGGAGAGATAGAGCCCGGCCTCCGCCTCGGTGAGGCCGGGGCCCTTGATCCCGTCGGCGAGGACGAGGCCGGTGAAGCCGACGACCTCCGGCATCGCGGCGAAGGTCTCGCCGGCCCGTTGCAGCCAGTCGCCGGCGGGGCGGAAATCGTCGTCGAAGAACACGACGAAGGCATCGGCATCGGCGAGGCAGCCTTCGGCGGCCAGCCGATCAAGGCCGACATTGCGCTGGATCGGCAGGCCCGCCTTGTCCGCCATCAGGATCTCGGCGCCGATCGCCGCGCCGCGCGGATGATCGGCGAGGCCCGCGACGTCGGCCGGTCCGGCGCCGACCACCAGGGTGCGGCGCGGCGGCGTGGACTGGGCGGCGAGATGATCGAACAGGACCGCGACCTCGGCCGCGCGCCCCTTGGTCGCCACGATCACATAGGGCGTCATCGGGAGGCTCCGGCGAAGGGAAACGGGACGGGGCGCATCGCGGCGGCGGACCTCATGACGGCCGCACCGGGGACGGGGCACCGGCCGGTGCCGGGGCGAGCGCCCCGCCGTCGAGCAGCGCGTCGAGCAGCCGCTCGGCGGTCCGCGCCCAGGTGAAGCCGTCGCTCTGGCGCCGGCCGGCCGCCGCGAGGCGCGCTCTCAGCGCCTCGTCGCCGGCCAGCTCGTCCATGCGCGCCGCGAAGGCCGAGGGATCGTGCGGATCGGCATAGAGCGCCGCCTCGCCGCAGCTTTCGACCACCGCGGGGGCGGTCGAGGCGATCACCGGACAGCCGCAACGCATCGCCTCCAGGGGCGGCAGACCGAAGCCCTCGAAGAAGGACGGAAAGAGCAGCGCCGTCGCGCCCTCGTAGAGCGCGCGCAATTCGCCGTCCGACACGCGGCCGAGATGGCGCACGCCCGTTTCGCCTTCGAGGCCGGTGCCGGAGAAGATGCGGGGATTGGCGCCGCCGGCGAGCACGATCGGCAGATCGCGCCGCGCGCGCAGCGCTTCCGCCTTCAGAAGCGTCGCGATGTTCTTGTGCGGGCTGAGGCTGCCGATGGCGAGGAAGTAGCGGCCGGCGGCAAGGCCCGAGCGCGCGAGGATGGTGGGATCGGGCGCGATGCGGTCGATATGGTCGCAGCCGTTCGGCGCCACCACGATCTTGCCGGGCGGCACGACGCCGAACCGTTCGAGCTCGCCCTTCGAGAAGCGCGAAACGGTGCTGACGAGAGCGGAGCGGCGGCCGAGCAGCGGCAGGAGCAGGCGATACCAGAGACGGAAGGCGCGGCCATAGGCCTGCGGCGTCTGCCAGACCTGGGCGTCGTGCAGGATGGTCAGGCTGCGGCGCACCGCCAGCGGCCCCGTATTGCAGGGATTGACCAGCCAGGCGTCGCCGAGGGCCCGCGGCAGTTCGAACTGCTCCCAGGCATGGCCGGCGCCGCGGCCGATCCGGCGCTCGGTGACATGCGGCAGGTCGAGACGACGCGCACCGGCCGGCGTCGCGACGGACAGCGACAGGCGCGCGCGCAAGCCTTCGTCCGTGCCGAGCCGCCGGCTCCACGCCGCGAGGATCTCTTCCGCGACACGGTCGACGCCGGTCGGCGGTCGGGTCAGAAAACGACCATTGACGACGACATGCCGAGCCTTCATTTTCGCACCGCAAAACCATGATGCGGCGCACAATGCCGAAAACGCGGCGCGAGTCCAGGCAGGACCTCACGGAAGACGGTCCGGATCATGCGCGTCGAAAGCATGCGACTCCAGGTTTCGCGCTGGCCTGTGAAGCCAGCCATCAAGTCCAATGACATAGAGACATCAAAATTTAACTACTGACGGGCGGGCCACAGGATTTCCTCCTCCGTCATCTTCGATCATCGCATGATCGGCTGATAAAAGCATTAATGCGTCAAATTTTAATGAGCGGAATTGTGTCGCCTTCATTCCGCGTGATGAACTTCGCGTGAAGCCGTTGCTTCAAGGTCGCGATGTCCTAGAACCACAGATAATTATTTTTAGGCGGATAACGCAGCGCTCCCGAGACGGAGGCAGAACCTTCGCGAGCTTCATCTTGGAGCGCATCGAATAGACGCTAACCATCTGATCCGAAATGTGCGTCATGTTCATGTCTTCCACCGCCCGGCCCGCCATACTTGTTGACAGGCGGGTATCGCCATGTGACGGATGAGACACTTACTTCCGAATAAACATGGAAGCGTCGCATCAGCGGCCTGGACGCGAAGGGCGGATTTCCGCATTTCGTCCGGGTCGTCGCAGAGGCGGTTCCCGTTGCCACCGACCACCCGTGACGTCCTGGCTTGCGGATAGCCGACGGAGAGTTCGTTGAAGATTGCGATCGTTCACTACTGGCTTGTGTCGATGCGGGGCGGCGAGAAGGTCCTGGAGGAGCTTTGCCGCCTCTATCCGACCGCCGACATCTTCACGCTCGTCCTGGATCGGGACGCGATCTCGCCGTTTCTCGCCTCGCGCACCATCCACACGTCCTTCCTTCAGCGCATTCCGGGCGCCCGCAAGCATTACCAGAAGCTCCTGCCGCTGATGCCCTTCGCGCTGGAGCATCTGGATCTCAGCGCCTACGACCTCGTGATCTCCAGCGAATCCGGCCCGGCCAAAGGCGTGATCACGCGGCCCGACGCGGTGCATGTCTGCTACTGCCATTCGCCGATGCGCTACGTGTGGGACCATTACCACGTCTATCGCCGCGACCTGCCCTGGAGCGCCCAGCTGCTGCTGATGCTCTTCGCGCCGCCGCTGCGCGCCTGGGACTGCTCGACCTCGGCCCGCGTCGATGCCTTCGTCGCCAATTCCCATCACGTCGCCCGGCGCATCAAGCGCTACTACAACCGCGAGGCGGACGTGATCCATCCGCCGGTGGCGATCGACGACTTCGCGATCGAGGACGGCTCGAAGGACTTCTATCTCTGCGCCGGCCAGCTCGTGACCTACAAGCGGATCGACATCGCGGTCCGGGCCTTCACCAAGACCAATCGCCGCCTCGTGGTGATCGGCGAGGGCGCGCAGCTGGAAAAGCTGAAGCAGATCGCCGGTCCGACCATCACCTTCCTCGGCCACCAGCCCTTCCCGGTGCTGCGCGAGCACATGGCGCGCTGCCGCGCCCTTGTCTTCCCGGGCGAGGAGGATTTCGGCATCGTGCCGCTCGAGGTCATGGCCAGCGGTCGGCCGGTCATCGCCTTCGACGCGGGCGGCGCCCGCGAGACCGTGCCGCCGAATCGCGGCTTCCGCTTCGCCGAGCAGACGGTGGAAAGCCTGCTCGACGCGGTCGAGCGCTTCGAGGCCGTCGAGAACGAGATCGATTCCGTCGCGCTGCGCCAGCATGCCAGCGGCTTCGCGCCGGACGTGTTCCGCGAGCGGATGCGCAACTTCGTCGAGGCGCGCATCGCCGCTTCGCTGGCGACGGGGGCGCCCGCCGCCGGAGAAACCGTGCGATCCTGGAATCGCCCCGCCAACGAGGATCACCCGCCGGTGGCCTTCGCCCGCCTGGGGGATATGGAAAGCAAGGGGTTCTAAAAACGCCTTGTTTACCCGTCACCCGTTCTCGTCCAAAGGAAGTGGTGAGGGCGATCGAAAGCTTTCTATGCTCCACGGACTGCCCTCACGAGACCCGGACGCCCCGCTGAACGGAGCATGGACGTGAACATCATCAGCAAGGATCACGTCTGGGCGGCCCCAACCGGACCGGAAACGGAGAATCTGCGTGGCGAATCCTCGCGGATCTGGGGCGCGGTGCGCCGCCGCTATCCGCTCGCCATCGTCGGTGCCGCCATCGCGGCGGCGCTCGCGGTGGTGATGCTGCATTTCTCGGCCCCCGCCTATCAGTCCGACATCCACATCGTGCTGACGGAAGACCGCACCAAGCTGCTCGACGAGATTTCCGGCGTCGAGACGGCCCGCAATGCCGACGAATATATCGCGACGCAGATCGGCATGATCAGCTCGGAAGCCGTGGCGCGCCGCGTGGTCGACATGCTCGACCTGACGCACAATCCGGTCTTCATGGCCGAGCGCCCGTCGCTTCTCAATCGCCTGCGCGCCGCCATTCCCCTCCTCGGCGCCGGCAAGGACGAGGCGGAGAAGAACGACGACGTGACGACGCGGGCGGTGAACCGGCTGCGCGACGGGCTCGGCATCTTCCGCGTCGAGCGCAGCCTGATCATCGAGGTCCGCTATACCGGGCCCGATCCGATCCTCGCCCGCGACATCGCCGCCGCCTATGGCCGCGCCTATCTCACCGACCAGACCGAATCGCATTTCGCCGCCGTGACGCGCGCCAGCACCTGGCTGGAAGGCCGCATCGAGGACCTGCGCCAGCAGTCCCTCGCCGCCAGCCAGGAGGTCGAGACCTTCCGCGCCAAGAACGACCTCGTCGCCGCCAACGGCCAGCTCGTCGCCGAGCAGAACCTCGCCGGCATGAACAGCCAGATGGTGCTGGCCGAGACCGACTACGCCCGCCAGAAGGCGCGGCTCCAGGTCTACGAGGAGGCGCTGAATTCCGGCAGCGCCGAGGACGTGATCAGCGTGCTGAACACCTCGACGGAACTGTCGCAATCGGCGGCGATCCAGCAGCTGCGCACCGAATATCTCCAGGCGCGCGAGCGCGAGCGGGCGATCACCGAGCGCTGGGGCGAGGACACGCCGCAGGCGGTCGCGGTGCGCAGCGAGCGCCAGCGCCTGTCGAACCTCCTGATGGACGAGGCGCGCCGCGCCGTGGACATCTACCGTAAGAATCTCGAGATCGGGCAGGCGCAGCTCCACGACCTGAACTCGACGATCAAGGCCGCCTCCGGCAAGACGCAGACCGCCAATTCCACGCTCGTGACGCTGCGCAGCCTGGAGCAGCGGGCCGATTCCTACCATGCGCTCTACCAGAGCTATCTGACACGCTACCAGGAGGCGGTGCAGCAGCAGTCCCTGCCGGTGAACACGGCCCGCGTCATCTCGGACGCGCAGATCGCCGACGCGCCGGTCCTGCCGAAGAAGCCGATCACCGTCGCCCTGTCCCTCGTCCTCGGCCTCATCGCCGGCGCCGCCATCGGCGTCTTGAAGGAGATGATGGATCACAGCTTCCGCAGCCGGCACGATGTCGATGTCCTGCGGCTCGACTTCCTCGGCTATCTGCCGAAGCTCGGACGCAAGGCGCTGTCCGGCCATCTGGCCAGCGTCCTCGACGAGAAGGCGCGCGGCGGGGCCGTGCTCGGCCGCAACGAGGCGCGCTTCGTCGAGGGCGTGCGCAACATGAAGACGGCGATCGAGGTCGGCAAGCCGCATCGCGGCAAGGTCGTCGGCATCGTCTCGCTGACGAGCGGCGAGGGCAAGTCGGTCGTGGCGCTGAACCTCGCCCGGCTCATCGCCAGCGGCGGACGGCGCGTGCTGCTCGTCGACGGCAACACCCAGAATCCCGAGCTTTCGGCCGGCTACGCCTCGGCCAGCGGCGCCAACTTCACCGATGTCGTGGCGAGCCGCCGCACCATCGAGGAGGCGGTGGTCGAGGTCGGCAACGGCGTCGCTCTCATGCCGAGCCCACCGCTTCCGACCGGCGCCGCGCCGCGCATCGCCACCGTCGTGCCCCTGATGCACGAGCATCGCGGCGAATGGCTGACGCGCTTCGACATGACCCTCGTCGAGCTGCCGCCGATCGAGACGACCTCCGACGCCAAGGCGCTGGCGGAGGATCTCGACCAGGTGATCTTCGTCGTCGCCTGGGGCAAGACCGACCGGGGGCGCTTCGAATACCAGCTCCAATCGCTGCCTCTCCTGCGCGACAAGGCGGTCGGCGTGGTCATGACGCAGGTCGATATGAGCGAGATCCATCTCTACGATCCCTATTTCAAGCCGGAACGGCGCTCGGGCTCGCTGCTGCGCCGCCTGATGCCGCTCCGCCGGACCCGCACCCGCGGATGGAATTCCCGATGAGCCCGCTCCGTCTGTTTTCCGCAGCGCCCCGGCGCGCCCTCGCCTCGCTCGGCCTCACCGTCGCGGCCCTCGCCCTCTTCGCCGGCGCGGCGAGCGCCGCCGAGCGCATCTTCCCGCAGGACCGCCTGCAGGTGAAGGTGCTGGAATGGATGCCGGCGCGCGGCGAGTACAAGCAGTGGGAAGGCGTCACCGGCGAATATGCCGTCTCGCCGGACCAGTCGGTGCTGTTTCCGTTTCTCGGCGACGTCTCGACCCTCGATCGCAGCCCGGACGAGCTCGCCCGCTTCATCTCGGGCGAGCTCCAGCGCCATCTCAGCCTGCCGCTGCCGCCCGACGTGACGATCTCCTTCATGGCGCGCGCGCCGATCTACGTGCTCGGCGCCGTGCAGACGCCCGGCCAAGTCGCCTATGCGGCCAACATCACCCCGGCCAAGGCCGTGGCGCTGGCCGGCGGCTTCTACCGGCTCGGCGGCGGCGACTTGCGGCTCGAACGCGACGTCGCCACCACCGCCGGTGCGCTGGAGACCGCCGAGAACGAGGCGGCGCGCCTCGTGGCGCGGCTCGGCCGCCTCGAGGCCGAACTCGCCGACGAGGCGAAGGTGCGCGAGGCGTTCGATCCCGCCATTCCGGTGCGCCCGACGCCGGCCATGCTCGCCGAGCAGCAGAAGCTGCTCGAAGTGCGGCTCGAGGCCCGCCGCTCCCGGCTGGAAAGCGCCGCGAACCGCAAGACCTTGGCCGAGAACCAGCTGAAGGCGCTGCGCGACCAGCAGGGCAATCTGCAGAAGCAGATGGACCTGACGAAGCAGGAACTCGCCTCCGTCAACAATCTGGTCAATCAGGGCCTCGCCGCGACCAGCCGGTCGCTGACGCTGGAGCGTTCGAGCGCCGAACTGCAGAGCCGGCGCGTCGATCTCGACGTCGCCATTCTCCAGGCGCAGCTCGCCGCCAACCAGGCCGATCGCGACGCGGTGGAACTCGTCACGACCTTCCGCACCGACGCCGCCAACGACGCCCAGACGACGCGGGGCGAGCTCGACCGGCGCCTGACCGATATCGAGACCTCGAAGAAGCTCCTGCACGAGGCGACCGTCACCGCCCCGACCATGGCGCTGCGCCAGACCCGCCGCATGCAGGCCGGCATCCGCTTCTTCCTCACCCGTTCGATCAGCGGGCAGGCGGTGACGACCGAGATCGGCCGGGACGAGGCCTTGCAGGGCGGCGACACGCTGCAGGTCCAGATGGAGATCGATACGTCGTCGGAAGATGTCGCCGCCGAGCGGCCCGCCGCCGGCGAGGCCGATCCGGCGACCGTGGTCGCGCGCTGAGGCGCCGGCCCGCCCGTCGTCAGGCCCTTCGGGCGGCTGCGCGAGCAACCGGACTCTTCAAGACTTCCCTGCATACAATCGGGGCGTGCCTCTCCCTCGCGAGCCCGAATGGTGCCCCATGGCCAAGATGAAGATCGTCCACCTGCTCAACCATACGCATCAGGCGAACGGCCATGTGGAACTGGCCGTCGATCTCGCCTGCGAGCAGGCGGCGCAGGGGCACGAGGTGACGATGCTCTCCGGCCCCGGCGACTTCGGCGACTGCCTGCGCGACAACGGCGTCGCCTTCGTTCAACTGCCGCAGCGGGACGGCCATGTCGGACAGATCCACGCCGCCCGCGACATGGCGCTGGCGCTGCGCCGCCTGCGGCCGGATGTCGTCAACGCCCATATGGTGAAGGCGGCGCTCATCGCCCGGGCCGCGCGGCTGGCGACGCCCTTCGCCCTCGTCACCACCGTCCACAATTCCTTCGACCGACCCTCGCCCCTGATGCGCGTCGGCGATCTGGTCATCGCCGTCAGCGCGGCGGTGAAGCGCGAGATGGCGGAAAAGGGCATCAAGGCTGAGAAGCTGCGGGTCGTCCATAACGGCCTGATCGGCGGCAAGCGTCGCCCGCCGCTGCCGGAACGCCGCCTCCCCCTGCATCGCCCGGCGGTGGCGACGGTCGCCGGTCTCCATGGCCGCAAGGGCGTCGACACGCTGGTCGAGGCCTTTCTTCTGGCGGCGCCGCGCATTCCGGAAGCGCATCTCTATATCGTCGGCGAGGGCACGGAACGCCCCCGGCTGGAGGCGATGGCCGCGCCGCTCGGCGAGCGCGCGCATTTCCTCGGCTATCTGCGCGACCCGCGCGAGGTTCTGGCCTCGGTGGATGTCTTCGTCCTCGCTTCCAGGGCGGAGCCCTTCGGCCTCGTCTTGGTCGAAGCCCTCCAGATGGGCTGCGCCTGCATCGGCAGCGATGTCGGCGGCATACCGGAAGTGCTGGGCTTCGGCGCCAAGGGCCGGCTCGTGCCGCCGTCGCGCCCCGATCTCCTGGCGGAGGTCCTTATCGAGCTCGTCCGGGACGAGGCGCAGCGCCACCGGCTGACGGCGGCCGCCCAGGCCGAGCTCGGCCATTTCAGCGTCGAGCGGATGGCCCGGGAGACCGAGGCCGTCTACGACGAGGCGCGTCGCCTCGTCAGGCGCCATGCGTGACCTTCGCCGCCGCCGCCGCGCGAAGCGGGTGCGCCGGCCGATCATCCAACCTGGGAAAGGACAGCGACGATGAGACTTTCGGCACGAGCCGCCGGCCTGGCCATGGCCGGGCTGCTGGCTGTGGCAGGCGCCGGCTTCCTCGCCTTCGGCCGCACGGCCGAGGCGCAGACCGATATCGCGGCGGCCGGACCCGCGATCGACCTGTCCGGCTACGAGCGCACCTTCAGCGAGGACTTCGACAGCCTGGACGTGACGCCCTGGGGCGCGACGGCGGAAGGCAGCCGCTGGATCGCCCATACGCCCTGGGCCGGCGATTTCGGCGATGCGCAGTTCGCCGATCCGCAGCCGGGCTATCCCTTCACGCTGCATGACGGCGTCCTGCGCATCGAGGCGCGCAAGCGGCCCGACGGCAAATGGGAATCCGGCCTTCTCGCCGCCAACGATCCGCGCGGCCGCGGCTTCTCGCAGAGATACGGCTATTTCGAAGCGCGCATGAAGTTCCCCCCCGGCAAGGGCGTCTGGCCGGCCTTCTGGCTGATGGGCAATGCCAAGCCGGGCTTCGCCTCCGAGATCGACGTCGTGGAATATTACGGCCACGATCCGTCGATCTTCCACACGGTCTGGCACATCTGGAGGGAGGAATGGGGCAAGCCGAACGAGGGCGAGGGCCATATGACCAAGGTGCCGCCCGGCTCGCTCTCCGACGACTTCCACACCTATGGCGTCGATGTGGCGGAGGATAAGGTGCGCTTCTATTTCGACCGGCGCGAGATCTGGTCGATGAAGACGCCGGACGAATACAAGATGCCCTTCTATCCACTCGTCAATCTCGCGCTGGGCAGCGGCTGGCCGATCGACGAGACACCCAATCCCTCCTATCTCTGGGTCGACTACGTTCATGTCTATCAACGCAAGCCCGCCCCCTGAGGCGGGATCGTCCGGCGCGGCCCCCGCGCCGGACGATCTCATGCCGCAGGCCGGGATCGCCGCCGTCGCGGCGGAGGCGGCGGCGGAGCCCAGCGTCGCCAGCCGCACCGCCCTCGCCGCCATCTGGGTGATCGGCGGCAAGATGCTGGTGCGCGGCATCGACTTCATCTGCCTTCTTCTGCTCGCCCGCCTCCTTACCCCCGCCGATTTCGGCCTCGTC
This sequence comes from Aureimonas endophytica, assembly GCF_014642635.1. Lineage (GTDB taxonomy): Bacteria > Pseudomonadota > Alphaproteobacteria > Rhizobiales > Rhizobiaceae > Plantimonas > Plantimonas endophytica. The sequence continues at coordinate 74,064 of NZ_BMIQ01000002.1, read as the reverse complement.
GCCATGGCGATGACGGTGCTCTTCGTGGTCGAGGCAGTCCTGGAACTGCCGCTGGCGCAGGCGCTCTTGCGCGTGCCGAAGCCGACGGAGGCGATGTTCGCCACCGTCTTCACGCTCGGCGTCCTGCGCGCCGTGGCGGTCGCGGTCCTGATGGGTCTCGCCGCCTGGCCGATGGCGCGCTTCTACGAGGAGCCGCGCCTCGTGCCGCTCATCTGCGCCCTGTCGCTGGCGCCGGTGCTGCGCGGCCTCATCAGCCCGCGCATGGTGATCTTCATGCAGTCCTTCGACTTCCGCCGCGAGGCGGCGATCGAGATCGCCGGCAAGAGCGCCAATCTGTTCATCGCCGTGCCGCTCGCCTTCGCGACGCAGAGCTACTGGGCGCTCGCCGTCGGCACGGTGACGACGCCCTTCGTCATGACGGTCCTGTCCTATTGCCTCGCGCCGATGCGCCCCCGCCTGACGCTCCAGGAATGGGCCCGGTTCAAGGACATCGTCGGCTGGAGCAGCGCGGCGCAATTCATCTCGGCGATCAACTGGCAGTTCGACCGCATCGTGCTCGGCCGCCTGATCGACATCGTCTCCTTCGGCCGCTACGCGATGGCGAACACCCTGAACGACCTGCCGGGCCAGGCGCTCGTCGCGCCGCTGACGCGCCCGCTCCTCGCCGCCTTCGCCCCGGCCGCGCAGAAGGGCACGCTGATCCAGGCGCATAATCGCACGGTCGGCACGCTGGCGCTGGTCACGACGCCGATCTTCATCTGTCTCGCCTTTCTCGCCAAGCCGATCGTCCATATCGCCGTCGGCACGAAATGGCTGGAAGCGGCCCCGATCCTCTACTGGATCGCGCTCGCCCAGCTCATCTCGCTGCCGACCGTCGCGCTCTATCCCTTGGCGATGACGCTCGACCGGATGCGGCTCGTCACCTTCCGCATGCTCGTCGAGTTCTGCATGATGGTGCCGGCCGTGGCCGTCCTCGCCTATTCCTTCGGCGTCGCCGGCGCGATCGGCGCACGGTTCCTGGCGGTCTCGGCGAGCCTCGTCTTCTGTCTCACGGCGGTGCGCGGCATGATCGGCCTGTCGATCGCCGGCCAGCTCGCCAATCTGCGCCGCCCCTATCTCGCGGCGGTGCCGATGGCGGCGGCGCTCTGGTTCTTCGAGCGGGCGCTGTCGCCGGACAGCAGCCTTCTCGATGCCGTCCTGCATCTCCTGGGCGGCGGGCTGATCGGCGGCGTCACCTATCTCGCCGCCCTCCTCCTCCTCTGGCGCCTGGAAGGCTCGCCGCCGGGTCTGGAGGAATTGGGGCTGCGTCGCCTGCGAAGCCTCACGGCGCGCTTCGCCTGAGCCACGGAAAAACCCCGGACGGCCGCGCCGTCCGGGGTTCGAGACCGATCGACCTCAGGCGATCAGCAGGAAGTCGGCGGCGGTCAGCGCCAGGCCCGGCTCCAGATGGGCGAAGCGCACCGCCGCGCCGCCGCCCGACCCGTCGGCATCGTAGAAGAGATCGCCCGACTTGGTGTCGTAGATCACCCGGTCGGACGCGTCATGCGCCAGACCGCCGGCGGCCGCATGGAAGGCATCGGCCGACAGAACACCGGCGACGCCGGCCTTGCCGAAGGCCGAGAGGCTCAGTTCGATCGTGTCGTCGCGGACGTTGAAATCGGTGATCGTGTCGTGCTCGCCCGCCTTCGGCGCCGTGGTGAAGACGAAACTGTCCGCGCCGGCGCCACCGGTGAGCCGGTCCGAGCCCTCTTCGCCGAAGAGCCGGTCGTTGCCGGCGCCGCCGGACAGGATGTCCTTCCCCGCCCCGCCATGCAGCTCGTTCGCCCCGTCATTGCCGAGAATGGTGTTGGCGAACTCGTTGCCGGTCAGCTTGATCCCGGCATTGCCGGCGACGGCTCGCAGAGCCTCGATCTCCTGGCCGGCCGACAGCGCGTAGTCGACGGAGGCGAAGACCGTGTCCCAGCCTCCCTTCGCCGCTTCCACCACCATGTCGCCGGCATGATCGACACGATAGGTGTCGTTGCCCGCGCCGCCGATCAGCCGGTCGGCGCCGGCGCCGCCATCGAGGAGGTTGCCCTTGGCATCGCCTTCGAGGACGTCGGCGAAGCGGCTGCCGGTCAGATGCTCGATCGAGGAATAGGTGTCGCCGGCGGCGTCGCCCTTGTTCTTCGAGGCATCGGCGAGGCTCGCGGTCACTCCGGCATCGGCCGTGGCATAGGAGGCCGTGTCGGACCCGTTGCCGCCTTCCAGCTTGTCGGCGCCCTTGCCGCCGATCAGCGTGTCCGAGCCGTCGAGGCCGACCAGCCGGTCGTTGCCGTCGGTGCCGGTGAGGACGTCGCTCTTGGCGGTGCCGGTGAGGGTCTTGCCCGTCTCCACCGGCGTCGGCGACGTGACCGGAGGCGAGGATGCCGGCGGCGAGGACACCGGCGGCGTGCCGCCGCCCGCGTCCTTCGCATAGGCGCGGATATAGTCGATCTTCATCTGCGGCGCCGGACCCGACTTGTCGGCATCCGACTGGGTGGCGAGATTGGCGAGGATATACATCGGCCCGTGCATGTCGCTCGGGGTCGGACGCGTGCCCATCAGCTGGCCGTCGTAGTAGAAGCTGATCGTGTCGGCATTCCAGTCCATGCCATAGGTGTGGAAGCCCTGGCTCTGGTTCTTGTCCTCGCTATAGACCTGGAGATCCTTGTTCGGATCGGCATGGTAGTCGGTCGTGTGGATCCAGCGATAGACGCCGGCCGGATTGGCCCCGTAGTGCTCGACGATGTCGAGTTCCTGCCAGCCGTCGTTCTTGCCCTTGTTGATCTGCTCGACCGGCAGCAGCCAGAAGGCGTCCCAGGCGCCCTTCACCTCCGACAGATCGGCCCGCATCTCGAAATAGCCGTAGGTCTGTTGGAACGAGTTCTTTGTGTGGATCAGGCCGGATTCCCAGCTGCCCGGATAGCCCGACGCCGTGCGATCGGGCGTCGCGGTGATGGTGAGGGCGCCGTTCTCGACCTTGAACGGATCATAGCCCGACGATGCGTCCACGAAAGATGAATTGCCGAAACCGATGTCGGAATTCGCGTCATATTTCCATTCCGAGCGAATATCCGCCCAAGTCGTGCCGGCACCATCCTTCGATATGCTGCGATTGTTGAACTCATCGCTGAAGGTCAGCTTGTAGCCGGTCAAATCCTTCATCACCCGTCTCCCCTCTGTCCTCGATCTAGGCTCGGCGACCTCCGTTAAAGTTTGTTTACGAAGGTTATCGCAAGCTGATCAAAGCGCGGGGTCTTCCGTTTCGCTTCGCTTGACGGGCGCATCAAGCAAGGGTCCGCCGACCCCGATTTCGGAGGTCCGGAAAGGCCGTTCACGGAATATCTCAAATTGCAGCAATCGCCTGATGGCGAGGCGATTGGGCGCCCCTTCGAGGCGCGTCACCCGTCGAAATCGCGGTCGCGAATCAGGGTCGCTGGAGCACCGGAATTAACCGTCCATCCTATGCGTCAATCTGACACATCCGAGTCGTCGAGCCTGTTGGGCAAATGCAACCTTTAGGAGTATCGATCACGCGCCGCGCCGCTCGAAGTGATTCGCGGCGCGCCATCGGGAGGCCCCTGGGGCGATCCCGGATGACGTTGGGAAAGACGCTTCGGCGTCCCTCCCGAGACCCTTCAGGCGGACGCGAGCGGGCGGTTCAGCACCAGGCAGCGTTCGAGCGGCTCGCGTTGCGAGACCGGCACGACGAGGCGGTCCGGCAGATTGCCGAAGCCGATCATGGTGGCGACGAGCGTGCTGTCCGGGAGGCCGGCCAGAGCCAGCAACTCCTTGTCTCTCTTATGTTCTTCGCCCCAGTTGAGCATCACGGCGCCGAGCCCTTCGGCATGGAGCCCATAGGCGAGGCTCATGGCGAACATGCCGGCATCCACCCAGCCCTGATAGCGTTCGTCCGGGCCGCCCCAATGGCTGAGATCGCTGGCGACGACGGCGACACCGGCGATCTCGGCGCCGAAGCCGCGATTGCCCGATTGCAGGGCGAGGACGCGGCGCACCAAAGCCGGATCGGTCCAGACATAGGCGCGGCAGGTCTGCCGGTTGCAACTCGACGGCGACTGCTGGGCGGCGCGCACCGCGCGCTCGATCTTCTCCGGCGCTACCGGGCCGGGCGCATATTGGCGGATGGAATGCCGGCTTTCGGCGAAGGCGAGGAAGTCGATCATCCCGTCGCGCTGGATCGCCTCGCGCGTGACCGTTTCGCTGCCGCCGCGCAGACCCGTCGCCGGCTGCGGGGCCAAGGCGGCGAGGCGGCGCCGCAGCCAGTCGAGATCAACAGTCGCATCCGCGTTGAAGGCGAGATAGGCGTCGAGCGTCCGCTGCATGATCTCGGTCGTCGCGTCGGGGCCGTGCGACTCCAGCGAGCGTTCCAGATCGTCGATCAGGCGATGCACCCGGTCGAGACCGAAGCCCCGGCGCGGGTCGCGCATCGACATGCCGTATTCGAGGAAATGCGCGTCCATCCGCATCCGGCCGCGCCGCTGCTCGCGTCCGGCCGCGCCGGTCAGGAAGGAATGCCGCCACAGGCGCCCGCCGTCATAGGCGAGATTGCGGACAAGCCGCGCGGCGAGCGCGAGGCGGGTGCGCCAGCGGAGCGCCTCCGGCTGGCTCCGGGCGCCGAGGGGAGCGGCGGGCCGCGCGGCGCGCGGCGGCGGCGACATCGACGGAATTTCGGCGGCGGGGAGAGACATCGAACGATCCTCGAAGACGGCGGCGACCGGGCGGAGCGCAGGCACGTGACCTGCCGGCGTGGCGCGGCGCGTTTGGCGATGCGAGCCATTCTTCGGATGGCGTCGGCCCTGGCAACGGCGCGGCCGGAGCGCCCGCAACTCCGCGACGCAACCGGACCGGGCGGAGTGCGGTCCATTTGGGCATCAGCCTGCCCATGCCGAAGCAGAAGGCGGGTCCGCGCCCGGTAAAGGCCGGCATGACCTATCCGAATGGATGGTCTTTCGTGCGATAGGCTGACCCAACCCCTCCTCGCATGAGCGGCGACCCTATCCGTTTCCGTGGTTTTGCCCGTCGCCATTCTTTCGCAATCTCTCGGTCATCCCGCCGCTGAGGAGGACGCCATGTCCGGCCGCACCATCCATGTCCGCGTCGTCTCGCCCATCACCACCCGGGGTTTCCGCCGCGTCGAGGACCTGGAGGCCTTGGGTCACGAGGGGATGATCGTCAGCGGCTCGCAGATCGACGAGGGTCCGGGTTCGATCGAATGCGAGTTCGAGACGGCGATCTGCGTGCCGGACACGATCGCCAAGATCGTCGAGGCCGAGCGCGACGGCGCGGATGCGGTCGTCATCGACTGCATGGCGGACCCCGCCCTGCGCCCGGCCCGCGAGATGGTGCGCATTCCGGTCGTCGGGCCGAGCCAGGCGGCGATGCATGTCGCGGCCATGCTCGGCCACCGTTTCAGCGTCGTCACGGTGATGCGCCGGCTGCGCGCCCAGTTCGAGAACGCCGCCGCCATCCACGGCCTCTCCACCCGCATGGCCTCGGTGCGCCATGTCGAGATTCCGGTGCTGGAACTGGAGGACGATCTCGACGCCACGAAGGTGGCGCTGGTCGAACAGGCGCGGCTCGCGGTGGAGCTCGACGGCGCCGAGGCAGTGATCTTCGGCTGCACCGGCCTTCTCGGCTGCGCCGGCGCGGTGCGCGAGGGCCTTCTCGCCCATGGCATCGACATTCCGGTGATCGACCCGATCCCGACGGCGGTGAACATCGCCGCCGCGCTGGTGCGCTCGGGGCTCAGCCACAGCGCCCTCACCTTCCCGGCGCCGCCGCAGAAGGAGCTCGTCGGCTATCCGAAGCTGCGCGCCGCGCTGCCGCTCGCCGCCGAGTGACCGGAACCGGAGTGCCGCGATGACGCTCGCCGAAACCCTCGCCGAGGAGACGCCCGCGACGGCGCGCCCCGCCCGGCGCCGGCGCCTGCCGGTCTTCTGGCTGCTCGTCGTGCCGGCGGCGCTCTTCTTCCTGCTCTTCTTCGTGCTGCCGACGGCCTCGCTCTTCGCGATTTCGCTCAACAAGAGCGTCGCCGGCGTCGTGACCTTCAAGCCGCTGCTGACCTTCGACAACTATGTCCGCATCTTCTCGCGCGACATCTATTACGGCGCGATCCTGCGCTCGGTCGGCATCGGCGTCCTCGTCTCCTTCCTCTGCCTGCTGCTCGGCTATCCGCTCGCCTATGTGATCGCCAAGACGAAGCACCCGTTGCGCAACGCGGTGCTGATGATCCTCGTCCTCTCCTCCATGCAGCTCGACATGGTGATCCGCCTCTACGGACTGATGGTGCTGCTCGGCGACAACGGGCTGATCAACGGCGCGCTTCTCTCGGCCGGCATCATCAAGAGCCCGCTGCCGCTGATGTACAATCTCTTCGGCGTCGTCGTCGGCCTCGTGCAGGTGACGCTGCCCTTCATGGTCATCTCGCTGATCGGCATCATCAAGGCGATCCCGCCCTCCTTCGAGGAGGCGGCGCGCTCGCTCGGCGCCTCGCGCCTCGCCGCCTTCCGCAGCGTCGTCCTGCCCCTGTCGATGCCGGGCATCCTGTCGGGCTCGCTCCTCGTCTTCGCGCTCTCGATCTCCTCCTATGTCGTGCCGGCACTGATGGGCGGCTGGAAGGTCGTGACGCTGCCGATCCACATCTATCAGCAGATCGCCGAGGCGGGGCGCTGGCAGTTCGGCGCGGCCATCGCCGCGACGCTCTTCCTCACCAGCCTCCTCGCGATCTTCCTCTACCAGCGCGCCGCGGCGCGAAGCTCCGGAGGGCGGGCGTGATGCGCGAGGACGCCGACAGGATCGCCCTGCCCTTCAAGCTCGGCGCGGCGCTGGCGCTCGCCGTGCTCCTCGTCCCCGTGGCGATCGTGATCCTCACCGGCCTCAATGCCGGCGACTATCTCACCTTCCCGCCGCAGGGCCTGTCGCTGCGCTGGGTCGAGGCCTTCCTCACCTCGCCCACCTTCGTGCCGGCCTATCTCTTCTCCTTCAAGCTGGCGGGCGCCGCGACGCTGATCTCGACCCTCATCGGCACGATGGCGGCGATCTTCCTGGCGCGGACGAAGGGCCGGATGACCAGCCTCCTGCGCGGGCTCTTCGTCCTGCCGCTGGTCCTGCCGGGCGTCGTGCTCGGGCTCGCGCTCTACGTCTTCTTCGCGACGAGCGACATCGGGCTCGCCCGGTCCTTCGCCGGCCTCCTCGTCGGCCATGTCATCGTGACGACGCCGCTCGTCATCGCGACGGTGACGGCGGCGATGGTCGATTTCGACCGCTCGCTGGAAGACGCCGCGCGCGCCCTCGGCGCCTCGCCGCTCCAGGCCTTCCTGAAGGTGACGCTGCCGATCGTCGCGCCGGGCATCTCGGCCGGCGCGCTCTTCGCCTTCATCGTCTCCTTCGGCCAGTTCGAGGTGACGCTGTTCCTCGCGACGCCCGACCAGCAGCCGCTGCCGATCGCGATCTACACCTCGCTCCGCTACCGCTTCGAGCCGACGGCGGCGGCGGCCGGCATCTTCGCCATCGCCCTCGTCATCGTCTCGACGATCCTGTCCTCCCGCCTCGTCGACTTCCGCCGTCTCTTCGGCGGCCGCTGACACCCGTCCCTTCCCCTCCCCAGGAGTGCCGCGATGCCCGACCAGACCCCGAAGACGCCTGCGACGCCCAGCCGCCGCCAGATCCTGAAGGGCGCGGCCGCCCTCGGTCTCGCCGCCTCCGGCGCCAATCTCTTCAACATCAACCATGCCTGGTCGCAGGACGTCACCTATGACGGCGGCACCTTCGACGCCGGCGGCGCCACCATCACCATCGCCGAATGGGGCGGCTTCTGGCAGGAGACGCAGCGCAAGCACCTGCTCGACCAGTTCGAGAAGGACTTCAACTGCAAGGTGCAGTACGACAGCTCCTTCCCCTGGTTCCCGAAATTCGTCGCCAACGGGCCGAAGAACCCGCCCTTCGCCGTGACGAACTGGAACCTGCCGGAAATGTTCAAGACGGCCGCGGCCGGCGACTATTTCCTGCCGCAGGAGGAGATGATCGCCAACATGCCGAACGCCAAGGGCGTCTGGCCCTTCGCGACCGCGAACGGCCTCGGCGTCACCTGGGCCTTCTCGCGCTACTGCTATGTCTACCGCACCGATACGGGCCTGCCGGCGCCGACAAGCTTCAAGGACTTCTGGGACGCGCGCTATGCCGCCAAGCGCGGCACCTATGTCACCACCAACACGCTCCAGATGGACTTCTTCATCGGCGCGGCGCTGAATTTCGGCAAGGACCAGTACGATCTCGACGCCGCCTACGAGGCGATGCGCCAGGCGATGCCGATGAAGATCTCCGACTTCACCGGCAATATGCAGGCGCTCGTCGAGCGGGGCGAGGTCGAGATCGCCGTGCAGAACGACGGCGAGGTCTATCTCCAGAAGGCCAAGGGCGTGCCGGTCGACGCCTATATCTGGGACAACCCCAAGTCGATCCTCACCCAGACCAAGACCGTCAGCCGCTATCTGGAGCCGGTCCAGAAGAAGCTGGCCCTCGCTCTCGTCAACCGCACGCTCGATCCCGCCTATCAGACGGCCATCGGCGAGGTCTTCTTCTACCGCCCGAGCCATAAGGACGCCAAGCTGCCGAAGGGTCTCCTCGACCAGGGCGTCGAGAACACGGCCAACGCGCTGGACGGCCTCTGGATGCCGGACTGGAAGAGCTATCTCGAGAACGAGGACGACATCGTCGAGACGGTGAACCAGATCTTCGCCTCCTGACCCGATCGCCGAGTCCCCGCCGGAGCGTCCCAAGCCTGCTCCGGCGGACCGCCGCGCGCCGAATCTTACCGGCGCGCGGCCCCCTTCCGCTCCCCCGGACCCGACGCCCATGACCGACATCCGCCTCATCAAGCTGACGAAGAGCTACGGCGCCTCGCGCGCGGTCGACAATGTCGATCTCCTGATCGAGAACGGCGAATTCTTCTCGCTGCTCGGGCCGTCCGGCTGCGGCAAGTCGACGACGCTGCGCATGATCGCCGGCTTCGTCCAGCCCTCCGAGGGGCGCATCTGGCTGGGCGACGAGGACGTGACGGACCTGCCGCCCGAGAAGCGCGGCATCGGCATCGTCTTCCAGAACTACGCGATCTTCCCCCATATGAACGTCGCGGAGAACGTCGCCTTCGGCCTGAAGATGCGCAAGGTGCCGAAGGCCGAGATCGCCCGCAAGGTGGAGGCCGTTCTCGCCCAGGTCGGGCTGAAGGGCTATGACGAGCGCTATTCCCGGCAATTGTCGGGCGGCGAGCAGCAGCGCGTGGCGCTGGCCCGCGTCCTCGTCACCGAGCCGCGCATCCTCCTGCTCGACGAGCCGCTCTCGGCCCTCGACAAGAACATGCGCGAGGAAATGAAGTTCTGGATCAAGGATCTCCAGAGAAAGCTCGGCATCACCACCGTCTATGTCACGCATGACCAGGACGAGGCACTGACCATGTCCGACCGCATCGGCGTGATGCAGAAGTCGAGGCTCGTCCAGGTCGGCAGTCCGGAGGAGATCTACGAGCGGCCCCGGACGCTCTTCGTCACGAGCTTTATCGGCCATTCCAACATTCTCGACATCGAGGTGCGCGGCCCGACGCCGGGCGGCGCCCGCGTCGCCTTCGCCGGCACCGATTTCGAGACCCGCTCGGCGCCGGGCCTCGGCGCCGGCACCAAGGCCAAGCTCGTGGTGCGCCCGGAAAATGTCGTGGTCGACCCGGACGCCCTGCCGGCGGGCGCGATCCCCTTTCCCGCCACCGTGCTGTCGGAGACCTATCAGGGCCCGATCGTGCGCTACCGCCTGTCGGTCGGCGGCCAGGAGCTCGTCGCCGAGCGCCAGAACCAGGCCCATGTCCGCCGGCTGGCGCCCGGCGCCGCCGTCCTGGCCGGCTGGGACCCGGCGCGCTGCGAGGCGCTGGCCGCCGGCTGACGCCGCCCCTTTCCAACCCCCTTCACAGCTTCGAGGAACACCCCATGCGGATCGGTATCGACGTGGGCGGCACCAATACGGACGCCGCCCTGATGGACGGCCTCGCCGTCGTCGCGGCCTGCAAGTCGCCGACCACGGCGGATGTCTCGTCCGGCGTCGTGGCGGCGCTGCGCCAGGTCCTCACCTCCAGCGCGGTCAAGGCCTCGCAGATCGAGGCGGTGATGATCGGCACCACGCATTTCACCAATGCCGTGGTGGAGCGGCGGCGCCTCCTGGAGGTCGCGGCCATCCGGCTCGGCCTGCCCGCCACCAAGGCGCTGCCGCCGATGACCGACTGGCCGGCCGATCTCGCCGGTACGCTCGGCCGGCACCGCTACATGGTGCGCGGCGGCCACGAGTTCGACGGGCGCGAGATCGCCCCGCTCGACGAGGCGGAGATCCAGAGGATCGCCGGCGAGATCAAGGCGAAGGGCCTGAAGACCGCCGCGATCACCTCCGTCTTCTCGCCGGTGACGCCGACCATGGAGAAGCGCGCCGCCGAGATCCTCCTGAACGAGGTGCCGGATCTCGCCCTGTCGCTCAGCCACGAGATCGGCCGCGTCGGCTTCCTGGAGCGCGAGAACGCGACGATCATGAATGCCTGCCTCGCCAATCTCTCGCGCCATGTCGTCGCCTCCTTCCGCCAGGCGCTGGCCGACATGGCGATCGAGGCGCCCTTCTTCATCAGCCAGAACGACGGGACGCTGATGACGCCCGACCATGTCGAGCGCTATCCGGTGCTGACCTTCGCCTCGGGCCCCACCAATTCCATGCGCGGCGCGGCGATGCTCGCCGGCGAGAAGGAGGCGATGGTGGTCGATATCGGCGGCACGACCTCCGATGTCGGCATGCTGATGCACGGCTTCCCGCGCGAATCGGCGGTCGCGGTCGATATCGGCGGCGTGCGCACCAATTTCCGCATGCCGGACGTCCTCGCCGTCGGCCTCGGCGGCGGCTCGATCGTCCGCGACGAGGGCATGCGGATCGGCCCGGATTCGGTCGGCTACGAGATCACGAAGAAGGCGCTGGTCTTCGGCGGCGACACGCTGACGACGACCGACATCGTCGTCGCGGCGGGCCTCGAGGATATCGGCGACCGCTCGCGCGTCGCCCATGTGCCGGCGAAGACCATCGCGGCGGCGCTCGACACCATGCACCGCATGGTGGACGAGACGGTGGACCGCATGAAGACCTCGGCCGATCCGCTGCCCGTCGTCCTCGTCGGCGGCGGCTCGATCCTCGTCTCGCGCGACCTGCCCTCGGCCTCGAAGGTGATCCGGCCGGAAAACGCCTCCGTCGCCAATGCGATCGGCGCGGCGATCGCCCAGGTCGGCGGCGAGGTCGACCGCATCTATTCGCTGGAGGGCACCAGCCGCGAGGCGGTGCTGGACGGGGCCAAGAGGGAAGCGAGCGAGCAGGCCGTGAAGGCGGGCGCCGCCGCCGGCACCGTCAAGATCATGGATATCGAGGAGGTGCCCCTCGCCTATCTGCCGGGCTCGGCGACGCGCATCCGCGTCAAGGCCGTCGGCGACCTCGTGATCGCGTGAGGACGGCGATGAAGCTCTCATCCGAAGACCTGAAGGACCTGGCGGTCGGCGCCGCCTTTCTCGGCACCGGCGGCGGCGGCGACCCCTATGTCGGCCGGCTGATGGTGCAGCAATGCCTCGACGAGGGGCTGGAGGTCGAGCTGATCGACCCGACCGAGCTTGCCGACGACGCCTTCGTCATCCCGACCGCGATGATGGGCGCGCCTTCGGTGCTGGTCGAGAAGATTCCGAGCGGCGAGGAGGCGGTGAACTCGCTGAAGCGCCTCGAAGCCCATCTCGGCCGCCGGGCGACGGCGACGATGCCGATCGAGATCGGCGGCATCAACTCCACCATCCCGCTCGTCGTCGGCGCGAGGCTCGGCCTGCCGATCGTCGATGCCGACGGCATGGGCCGCGCCTTTCCCGAGCTCCAGATGGAGACCTTCGGCGTCTATGGCGTCTCGGGCAGCCCGATGGTCGTCACCGACGAGGACGGCGACCAGGCGCTGATCCTCGCCCGCGACAACAAGGACATGGAATGGCTGTCGCGCGGCGTCGCCATCCGCATGGGCGGCTGCGCCTATATCGCCGAATATTCGATGAGCGGCGCCGACGTGAAGCGCACCGCCATTCCCAACACGCTGACGCTGGCGATGCGCATCGGCAGGACGCTGCGCGAGGCCAAGAGCCGCCATCTCAACCCGTTCGAGGCGTTGATGGAGCTTCTACCGCAGACGCTCTACCATCACGGCCGCATCATCTTCACCGGCAAGATCGCCGACATGCGGCGCGAGACGCGGGCGGGCTTCACGGTCGGCCGGGCCCGGATCGACGGCAGCGGCCGCTTTTCCGGCACGATGGAGATCGAGATCCAGAACGAGAACCTCATCGCCCGCGTCGACGGCGTGGTGAAGGCGATCGTGCCGGACCTCATCTGCATCATGGATTCCGAGACGGCCGAGCCGATCACCACGGAGAACCTGCGCTACGGCCAGCGCGTCTCGGTGATGGCGGTGGCGGTGCCCGAGATCATGCGCACGCCGGAAGCGCTCGCGGTCTTCGGGCCGAAGTGCTTCGGTCTCGACCATCCCTTCACGCCGATCGAGACCATGGAGCCGTGATGCGCGAGATCAACCTTTCGGACCTCGACGACCTCGCTCTCGGCGCCGCGATCCTCGGCACCGGCGGCGGCGGCGATCCCTATATCGGCAAACTGGTGGCCCGGGCGGCCATCGAGGAGTTCGGCCCGGTGCGCCTCCTGTCGCTGGACGAGGTGCCGGACGGCGCGCAGGTCGTCGCCTGCGGCGCGATGGGCGCGCCGACCATCCTCATCGAGAAGCTGCCCGGCGGCGACGAGATGGATCTCGCCTTCGCCGCCTGGGAGGCCCATACGGGCCGGCGCATCGAGGCGGTGATCCCCTTCGAGGCGGGCGGCGTCAATTCCACCGTGCCGCTCGCCGTCGCCGCCCGGCGCGGGCTGCCGGTCATCGATGCCGACGGCATGGGCCGGGCCTTTCCGCAGCTCGAGATGGAGACCTTCAACGTCTATGGCGTGCCGGCCTGCCCGACCGCCATCGCCGACGAGAAGGGCAATGTCGCGATCGTCGAGACGGCGGCGGCCGCGCAGTCGGAATGGATCGCGCGCGGGCTCACCATCCGCATGGGCGGCCAGGCCTATGTCGCCAATTACGGCATGACGGGCGAAACGGCCCGGCGCGTGTCCGTGCCCGGTACCCTGTCGCTGACGATCGGCATCGGCCGCACGCTGCGCGAGGCGAAGGCGAGGAAGCGGCCGCCGGTCGAGGCGCTGATCGAGTTCTTCGCCGGCACGCATTACGGGCTCGCCCGGCGCATCGGCGCCGGCAAGGTGGCGGACGTGTCGCGCCGCGAGGTGAACGGCTGGTCGGTCGGCACCGTGCGGATCGAGCCCCTGGCCGGCGGCGCGCCGATCGAGATCCAGATCCAGAACGAGAATCTCGTCGCCGAACAGGGCGGCGAGGTCCTTGCCGTGGTGCCGGACCTCATCTCGATCCTCGATCTCGACACGGCGGAGGCGATCCCGACGGAACGCCTGCGCTACGGCCAGCGCGTCGACATCCTCGCCGTGCGGGTCCCTGAGATCATGCGCACGCCGGAAGCGCTGAAGGTCTTCGGCCCCGCCGCCTTCGGCCTGCCCCACGCCTACCGCCCCCTGGAAGCCGCGGCCTGAGCGCACCCCTTCGCCGAAAGCTGCGCTCGGCATCGCTTCGGATGCAGGAATTGCGGAGCCTCGAAGCTGCGATCTCCCCTCCTGAGGGGGAGATCAGGCCAGTCGCAGACGGCGGCATTTTCGGAAGAGCCGAACTTCACTTATGGCAAAGAAAGGCTCGCCACGAGCACGCCCGGAAGGTCGGATCTTGCGGAGACGGGCGTGAACGCCGATCCTGGCGACGATCGGGCGAAGGAGGGCGGACGGGCGATGGCGAGACTACCGGTCGGCCGGGCGGAGCGGTTCCGGCCGCCGCGCAGGGTGCCGGACGGCATCGAGCGTGCCTTTCTCGTCGAGAAGCTGCGGGCCGGCCTCGACGGTCAGCTCGTGCTCCTGCGCGCGCCGGCCGGCTACGGCAAGACCGAACTGCTCGCGGGCGCCTTCCACGGTTTGTAGATGCAGGGCGAGCAGGCCGCCTGGGTAACGCTCTCGCCGGCCGAGGCGGGCGTGACGGGCCTTGCCGCCGCGCTCGCCCAGAGCTTCGGCTTCGCCCTGCCGGGCTGCGAGGCGGCGCTCGACCCGGTTCTGGATACACTCGCCGCCATTCCCGCCCGCCGCCTCGTCCTCTTTCTCGACGAGGCCGGCGCGGCGCATGGCGAGGCGCTCGCGGCGCTTCTTGCTGAGCTGCCGGACAAGCTGCGGCTCGTCGCCGCGACGCGCGGCGATCTATCGCTGCCGCTGTCGCGCCTGCGGATGCGCGGCCTTCTCGCCGAGATCGACGCGAAGGATCTCGCCTTCACGCGCGGCGAGATGCGGCGCCTTCTCGGCATGCTGTCGCCGGCCGAGTTCGACGGTTTCGCCGAGCTCGTCGCCGGCTGGCCGGCGCTGGTGCGGCTGGCGGCGGCCCGGCTCGCCTCCGATCCCGGAGCAGAGGACCGGGCGGCGATCCTCGCCGGGCTGCATCGCGACCAGCGCGCCTTCCTGGAAGAGCAGGTCTTCGCCGCGCTGCCGCCGGACGCCTTCGCGCTTCTCGCCGCCGCCGCCGGTCTGGACGAGGTGCCGCCGGCCCTCGCCTGCCGGCTCGCCGGCCTGCCGGAAGCCGGGGCCGTCGCGAGCTTCGAGCGGCTGGAGCCGCTGACGGCGCCCCTGCCCGGCCGGCCCGGCTGGTTCGCGCTCCAGCCGCTGGTCAGAGCAGCGCTCGCCTTCGACGGGGACACGGCCGAGGCGCGGCGACGCCACTCGCTCGCGGCCGTCTGGTTCGCCGGAAGCGGCCAGATCGAGAAGGCCGTGCGCCATGCCGGCGAGGCCGGCGATTTCGGCTTCGCCGCCGAGACGATCCGGGCGGCCGGCGGCGTCGATCTTTTCCTGCGCGCCGGCTACACGGTGCTGCGCCGTCTCATCCACGGCATTCCGCCGGATGTCGTCCATGCCTCGCCGGGCCTGCGCCTCTGCGCGGTGCTCGTGCTCGCCAAGGAAGGACAGATCCACGCCGCCCGCGAGGCGATCGAGGAGCTGAAGGCGCTGGCCGCCGAAGGCGGCTCGCCCGAGATGCCGGAACGGGTGCTCGTCCATATCGACAGCCTGATCGACATCTACGAGGACTGCCATTTCGAGGCGGCGCAGGTCGAATGGCTGGAAGCGCGCGTGCGCTCCTACCGCGTCACCGACACCTGGGAGCGCGGCTGGCTGCACAACCATCTCTGCATCGCCCATACGCGCGAGGGTCATCTGCGCCTCGCGCGGCTCCACGCGCTGAAGGCGCTCGACTGCTATCGCGAGGAAGGCGCGGCCTATGCCCAGGTCTTCATGCTCGTCCATCTGGCGCTGGTGAACCTCCTCGGCGGCCGGCTCGCCGCCGCGACGACCTTCGGCCGGCAGGCCGAGGACCTGATCCAGAAGACGCAGTGGAGCGACGAGAACCTTCTCGCCATCGCCCGCATCCCGATGGCCGAGACGCTCTACCGCCAGGGCCATGTGCGGGCGGCCGACGCGATCCTCGCCGAGGCGCTGCCGGTCGTCGCGCGCGGCGAGGGCTGGGTCGACGTCTTCGCGCGCGGCTTCGTGACCTATGCGCGCTGCCGGCGCCAGCTCGGCGGCGCCCAGGCCGCCCTCGCCGTCGCCGACCGGGCGGAGGACGTGGCCGAGGATCGCGGCCTCGACCGCCTGCGGCTCGTCGCCGACATCCTGCGCGTCGAGACGCTGACCGGGGCGGGTCTTCTCGACGCGGCGGCCGAGGCGGCGCGGCGCCTGCCCGATCCGCGCCGCGAGGCCGACTGGCCGACCCGGCGCGAGCGGCGCGACGCGCAGGTGGCGCTCGCCCGGCTGCGGCTGCGCGCCGGCGATCCGCATGGCGCGGCACGCGACCTCGCAGCGTTCGCCGATACCGGCCGCGAGGAGGACGACGCGCTGACCGGCCTCACCGCCGAGATCCTTCTTGCGGAGGCCTTGGCCGGCGCCGACGACGCGCCGGGCGCGCTCGGGCATCTCATCCGCGCCGTCGAGACGGCGCAGCCGCAGGGGCTGACCGAGCCCTTTTCCGCCGAGGGCGAGCCCTTCCGCCACATGGTGCGCGCCCTGGTGCGCCGCTTCGGCCTCACCGTCCTCAGTCCGGCCGCGAGCGCCTTCGTCAACCGCATCGTCGCCAGCGCGGGCGACGGCTCGCCGGCGCCGCGCCCCGGCATGCTCTCGGCGCGCGAGGCCGATGTCCTCGCCCTTCTCGCCGCCGGGCGCAGCAACAAGGAGATCGCCCGCGAGCTCGGCATCACCGAGGCGACGGCGAAGTTCCATCTGAAGAACCTCTTCGCCAAGCTCGGCGCCAGCCGCCGCACCATGGCGGTCTCCGTCGCCAAGGCCATGGGCCTTCTCGTCTCCGCCTGATCCTCTCCTGCCGAAACGGACTGCCATGCCCACCGACCCAATCCTCGTCTTCGACGGCCATAACGACACGCTGCTGCGCCTCTATGGCGACCCGACGGGACAGGCCTTCGAAGGCTTCTTCACCGGGGGCGCGGGCGGCCATATCGACCTGCCGTCGGCGCGGGCCGGCCATCTCGGCGGCGGCCTCTTCGCCATCTTCCCGCCTTCGCCGCGCGAGGCCTCGCTGTCCGACGCCATGGCCGCCGCGCCCTATGCCCTGCCGCTGCCGGAGCCGCTCGACTGGGCCGGCGCGGCGCGGGCGACGATCGAGATGGCCGCGATCCTCTTCCGCCTGGAAGCGCGCTCGGGCGGGGCCTTCCGCGTCTGCCGCTCTGCCGCCGAGATCGAGGCGGCGCGGGCGGCGGGCGCCTTCGCCGCCGTCCTCCATATCGAGGGCGCCGAGGCGATCGCCGCAGATCTCGCGATGCTGGACGTGCTCCATGCCGCCGGCCTGCGCTCGCTCGGCCCGGTCTGGAGCCGGCCGAACATCTTCGGCCATGGCGTGCCGATGCGCTTTCCGTCCTCGCCCGCCATCGGCGACGGGCTGACCGAGGCCGGCAAGGCGCTGGTGCGCCGCTGCAACGCGCTGCGCATCCTCGTCGATCTCTCGCATCTCAATGAGGCCGGCTTCGACGACGTGGCGCGCCTGTCCGACGCGCCGCTCGTCGCCACCCATTGCAACGCCCATGCCGTGACGCCGCACAGCCGCAACCTCACCGACCGGCAGCTCGACGCGATCCGCGCCTCCGGCGGCCTCGTCGGCCTGAACTTCGCGACCGGCTTCCTGCGGCCGGACGGCTGCATGAACGAGGAGACCGGCTTCGACGCGATGCTGCGCCATCTCGACCATCTCCTGTCCCGGCTCGGCGAGGACGGCGTCGCGCTCGGCTCGGATTTCGACGGCGCGCTGATCCCGAAGGCGATCGGCTCGGCGGCCGGCCTGCCGGCGCTTCTCGCCGCGATGGCGGAGGCGGGCTACGGCCGGGCGCTGGTCGAGAAGATCGCCTGGGGCAACTGGCTGTCGGTGCTGCGCCGCACCTTCGGCGCCTGAGACGGCGAACGAGCCGGCGGCTCGACCCGCCGCCCGCCTTCGGCCAAGATGGCGACGCAGAGGACGTGATTCCCGCCTCGTCGCCGGTGGAGCGGCGCCGGGGCCGGGACGGAGGAGGATCGCCATGACCATCAAGGGGCCCGGAATCTTTCTGGCGCAGTTCGCGGGCGACGCCGCGCCCTTCTCGTCGCTCGACGCCATCTGCGGCTGGGCGGCGGAGCTCGGCTACAGGGGCGTCCAGATCCCGAGCTGGGACGGCCGGCTGTTCGACCTCGCCAAAGCTTCGGAATCGCAGGACTATTGCGACGAGGTGAAGGGCGTCGTCGCCTCGCACGGCCTGGAGATCACCGAGCTTTCGGCCCATCTTCAGGGCCAGCTCGTCGCCGTCCATCCGGCCTATGACGAGCTCTTCGACGGCTTCGCGGCGCCCGAGGTGCGCGGCAATCCGAAGGCGCGCCAGGAATGGGCGGTGGAGCAGGTGAAGCGGATGGGCGTCGCCTCGCGCCGCCTCGGCCTGTCCAAGGCCGCCGCCTTTTCGGGCGCTCTCGCCTGGCCCTATCTCTATCCCTGGCCGCAGCGCCCCGCCGGCCTCGTGGAGACCGCCTTCGACGAGCTCGCCCGGCGCTGGCGCCCGATCCTCGATCATTTCGACGAGAACGGCGTCGACATCTGCTTCGAGATCCACCCGGGCGAGGATCTCCATGACGGCGTCACCTACGAGATGTTCCTGGAGCGCAGCGGCAACCATCCGCGCGCCCGCATGCTCTACGACCCCTCGCATTACGTGCTGCAGGGCCTCGATTATCTCGCCAATATCGACATCTATCACGAGAAGATCGGCATGTTCCACGTGAAGGACGCCGAGCTGAACCCGACGGGCCGGCAGGGCGTCTATGGCGGCTACCAGTCCTGGATCGACCGGGCCGGGCGCTTCCGCTCGCTCGGCGACGGACAGGTGGATTTCGGCGCCGTCTTCTCCAAGCTGACGCAATATGGCTATGACGGCTGGGCCGTCCTCGAATGGGAATGCGCCATCAAGAGCGCCGAGCAGGGCGCGCGCGAAGGCGCGCCCTTCATCGCCGCCCATATCATCGAGCGCGGCGAACGAGCCTTCGACGATTTCGCCGGGTCCGGCGCCGACGAGGCGATGAACCGCCGCGCCCTCGGCCTCGACCGCTGACGAAAGGCGCGCGATCCATGGTTTCCGCAGCACAAGGCCCGAACGCCGTCCGCCCCATCCGTCTCGGCATGGTCGGCGGCGGCCAGGGCGCCTTCATCGGCGCCGTCCACCGCATCGCCGCGCGCCTCGACGGCGCGTTCCAGCTCACCGCCGGCGCCTTCTCCTCCGATCCCGAACGCGCCCGGGCCTCGGGCGCCGAGCTCGGCTTGGCGCCCGAGCGCGTCTATGCCTCCTATGCCGAGATGGCGGAGAAGGAGCGGGCGCGCGCCGACGGCATCGAGGCGGTGGCGATCGTCACCCCCAACCATCTGCATTTCGGGCCGGCCCGCGCCTTTCTCGAAGCCGGCTTCCACGTGATCTGCGAGAAGCCGCTGACGGCGCGGCTGGAGGACGCGGTGGAACTCGCCCGCGTCGCGGCGGGCGCGAAGGGCGTCTTCGTCCTCACCCACAACTATACCGGCTATCCGCTGATCCGCGAGGCGCGCGACATGGTGGCGGCGGGGCGCCTGGGCAGGATCCGCGTCGTCCAGGCCGAATATGCGCAGGACTGGCTGACCGAGGCGAGCGAGACGACCGGCTCCAAGCAGGCCGAATGGCGGGTGGACCCGGACCGGGCCGGCGCCGGCGGCGCGCTCGGCGACATCGGCACCCATGCCTTCAACCTTCTTTCCTTCGTCACCGGCCTGACGCTGGACAGCGTCGCCGCCGATCTCTCCGCCTTCGTGCCCGGCCGGCGGCTCGACGACAACGACCACGTGATGCTGCGCTTCGCCGGCGGGGCGAAGGGCCTGCTCTGGGCGAGCCAGGTGGCGCCCGGCAACGAGAACGCCCTGAAGCTGCGCGTCTATGGCGAGAAGGGCGGGCTCGAATGGAGCCAGGAGAATCCGAACCAGCTCTGGTTCACGCCCTTCGGCGAGCAGAAGCGTCTGGCGACGCGCGGCGGGGCCGGCCTCGGCGCGGCCGCCGCCCGCGTCACCCGCATTCCCGGCGGCCATCCGGAAGGCTATCTCGAAGGTTTCGCCACGATCTATCGCGAGGCGGCCGAGGCGATCCGGGCGCGCGAGGAAGGCCGCCCGGTGCCGGACGGCGTGCTCTTCCCCACCGTCGAGGACGGTCTTCTCGCCATGCGCTTCGTCGATGCCTGCATCCGCTCGGCGCGGGACGACAGCCGCTGGACGCCGCTTCAGCCCTGATCGGGCGCGGTCTCGGGCGGCGGGGCGCCGCCCGGGGCCTTCACTTGCCGATGATGCCGCGCAGGCCGCCGCCAATCAGGATCGCGACATCCATGATCGCCAGATAGGGATTGGCGTGGAGCGGCACCGCGAGATAGCGCGACTGCCATTGCGGCTCGAATTTCGACTTGAAGGCCAGAAGCCCCCGGAAATTGTAGAAGGGCTCGCCGCATTCGAAGATCGTCCGGCCGAGCTGGTCCCAAACCGGAGCGACGTCCTTCGCCCCGAGGCCGGCCAGCGGCGCCATGCCGAGATTGAGCGCCTCGTAGCCCTCCGCCTTCAGCCGCTCCATGGTCTTCACGAACAGGAAATCCATCATGCCGCGATGGACGCCCGGCACGAAGCGCATCAGGTCGACGAAGGCCGACTGGCGCTTGGCGGTGACCAAGAGCGACGCGAAGGCGACGAGACGGCCCTCGAGACGGATGACCGCGACCGGCTGCGTGGCGAGATAGGCCGGGATGAAGCTGCCGAGCGAGAAGCTCTTCTCGCGCGCCCGCATATGGGCGAGCCAGGTGTTCGAGACCGTGGCGAGTTCCGGCAGGAGGGCCGGCACGTCGGCGGCCTCGACCAGCGAGAATTCCAGCCCGTCGCGCTCGGCCCGATTGATCGAGCGGCGGAGGCTCAGCCATTTGCCGCCCTTCAGATCGAAGCGCGTGAGATCGACCACCGCCTGCTCGCCGAGCTTCAGGGTGCGCAGCCCCGTCTCGAAACAGGGGCCGAGCAGCGCCGGGGAGACCTGATAGAAGACCGGCCGGCAGCCGCTCTCTTCGGCAAGCGCGGCGAAGCGCCGGAGGAGGCCCGGCCAGGCGGCCGGGGCGCCGACCGGATCGCCGAGCGCGACGAGCGAGCGGCCCCGGCGCGCATACATGACGAAGGCCTCGCCATCCTCCGACAGGAGAATGCTCTTGTCGCCCATGCGCACGAGATTGGCCTCGCCGAAGCCCTGGGCGTCGACGATCCGGAGCGCCGCCGCCATCGCCGCCGCCTCGGCCGGCTCGGCGGCGGCGGGCGGCGCCTTCGGCTGCGAGCGCGGCTTGATGAGGGTGAGGAAGGCGCCCTTGCGCGGCGCGGCGGGGCGCGCCTGCGGCAGGACGTCGCCCCTCAGGCGATCCTCTTCCCCAACCTCGGCTGCGGCAAACCTCTGCATGAACCACCCGTCGCGATGCGGAACCTGAAGCGTCGCGCCGCCGGCGAGACGCGCCGTCTTCGGCGGCTCCAGCCTTTGGCAGGACTGGCTTATCCTATGCTTGCGCGCCTAACCGATCGTAACCGTAGCCTTCCCTCGCGCGGCGGCCGAAGCACCCGGCGGAAGGCTTGCATCGAACTGTCATGAAAGAGGGTTAAGCAATTCCGACGCCACGGGTCGGACGGAATCTCCATGTCGGTTCTAGCCAGCGAATCCGCCGCCACCTTCGGCACGCATCGCCCCGATCTCGATCGCGGCATGGGACCGGTCGGTCGGATCGCCCTTGTCGGCACCATCGTCGCCGCCGTCGCCTATGTCGCCTACAGCATCTATTGGGACGCCGCGCAGGCCGGCGTCCAGGCGACGACCTACCTGCCCTTCATCCTTCTCTTCGTCGCCCTTCTCACCGCGCTCGGCTTCGAGTTCGTCAACGGCTTCCACGACACGGCCAATGCGGTGGCGACGGTGATCTACACCCATTCGCTCCCCGCCCAGGTCGCCGTCGTCTGGTCGGGCGTCTTCAACTTCCTCGGCGTCGTCTTCTCGACCGGCGCGGTCGCCTTCTCCATCGTCTCGCTGCTGCCGGTCGAGCTGATCCTGAAGGTCGGCTCGGAAGCGGGCTTCGCCATGGTCTTCGCCCTCCTCTTCGCCGCGATCCTCTGGAACCTCGCCACCTGGTGGTTCGGCATCCCCTCCTCCTCCTCGCACACGCTGATCGGCTCGATCATCGGCGTCGGCTTCGCCAACGCGCTCCTCGCCGGGCGCGGCGGCACGGCGGGCGTCGAATGGGGCGAGGCGATCAAGATCGGCGAGTCGCTGCTTCTCTCGCCGCTGATCGGCTTCGGCCTCGCCGCCCTCCTCTTCGCTGCGATGAAGCTCGTCGTTCGGAACGAGGCGCTCTATCGCGAGCCGAGCGGCAAGGCGCCGCCGCCCGCCTGGATCCGCGGCCTCCTGATCTTCACCTGCACCGGCGTCAGCTTCCTGCACGGCTCGAACGACGGGCAGAAGGGCATGGGCCTCATCATGCTCATCCTCATCGGCACGGTGCCGACCGCCTATGCGCTAAACCGCGCCGTGCCGGAGCAATATACGGCCGAGTTCCATGCCCGGACGACGGCGGCCGTCGAGGCGCTGTCGAAGCGGCCGGAGGTCGCGACGGTGCCGGTCGCCGAGCCGGCGCGCGCCATCGAGACCTATATCGCCGAGAAGGCCGTGCGGCCGGACACGCTACCGGCGCTCGTCGCGCTCGCCCGCGACATCGACGGCGAGGTCGGGCGCTACGGCTCGCTGAAGGCGGTGCCCGCCGGCGAGACCAAGAACGTGCGCAACGACATGTATCTCGCCTCCGAGGCGATCAAGCGGCTCTCGGCCGACAAGGCCAATCCGCTCTCGGCCAAGGAGAAGACGGCGCTCACCGCCTATAAGAGCTCGCTCGATGCCGGCACGCGCTTCATCCCGACCTGGGTCAAGGTGGCGGTGGCGATCGCCCTCGGCCTCGGCACCATGGTCGGCTGGAAGCGCATCGTCGTCACGGTCGGCGAGAAGATCGGCAAGACGCATCTGACCTATGGCCAGGGCGCGGCGGCCGAACTGACGGCCATGGCGACGATCGGCATGGCGGACGGCTTCGGCCTGCCGGTCTCGACCACCCATGTCCTGTCCTCCGGCGTCGCCGGCACCATGGTCTCCAACGGGTCCGGCCTCCAGATGAGCACGGTGCGCAATCTCGCCGCCGCCTGGGTGCTGACGCTTCCGGCCTCGATGCTGCTCGCCGGCCTGTTCTACACGCTCTTCGTCCGCCTCTTCTGAGGCCCGCGCCGCCCGTCCCGCGCCGCGATCGGCTCCCGCCGGCATGGCGGGGGCATCGCCGGCCGCCGTCCTTCTCTGCCCAAGGGGATCGTCCCATGTCGAACCGAACCGCCCTCGCCGCCCTGTCGGCGCTCGCGCTCCTCGCCGGCATTCCGGCCGCCGGCGCCGAGACGCTGCGCCTCCTGACCTGGAGCGGCTACGCGCCGGACGCGATCGTGAAGAAGTTCGAGGCGGAGAATCCGGGCATCACCGTCGAGGTGACGCTGTCGAACAACGAGGAGATGATTGCCAAGCTGCGCGCCACGGGCGGCGCCGGCTTCGATCTCGCCCAGCCGAGCCATGACCGCATCTTCGCCGTCGAGAGCGAATACGGCGTCTACAAGCCGATGGACTGGTCGAAGATCGACCAGAGCCATATCGCGCCGAAACTGATCGAGGCGGTGAAGGCCAACGACACGGTGGAGGGCAAGGTCTATGCCTTCCCGCATCAATGGGGCACGTCGGGCCTGATGGCCGACATGACCAAGGCGCCGGGGGCCCGGAGCTGGTCCGATCTCTGCGATGCGAAATATGCCGGCCGCACCTCCATGCGCCTGCGCCGCACGATCCTTCTCGGCACCGCCTTCGGCATGGGCAAGGACCCCTTCGCCGCCTATGCCGATCTCGCCGGCTACAAGGCGCTGATGAACGAGGTCGCCGACAGGCTCATCGCCTGCAAGAAGAATGTGAAGACCTACTGGACCGGCGGCGACGATCTGGCCGCCCTGATGCTGTCCGGCGAGGTCGTCCTGTCGGAGGCTTGGGATTCCACCGCCTTCAAGCTCTACGGCCAGAACCGCGACATCCGCTACGTGCCGCCGAAGACCGGCGCGCTGACCTGGGTCGACACCTTCGCCATTCCCGCCAAGGGCCAGGCGGACGAGGCGGCCTACAAGTGGATCAACTTCGTGCTGCGCGCCGACAACGTGCCGGCGATGTCGGCGAGCACCGGCGCCATCGCCGCCGTGAAGAACGGCATCGATCTCCTGCCGGCCGACAAGCGCGACGCGGTGCAGGCCGCCTTCACCGAGGAGGATCTCGGCAACATGAAGTTCTTCGCCAATATCCCGCCCGGCATCGAGGAGATCGAGGGCGAGGTGCTGGACCGCATCCAAGCCGCGAACTGACAGCCGCCCTTCCGGCCCTCCCCGCCGAAGCCCTTCGGCGGCGGGGGCCTCGCCGTCACCGTCGCGGCCCCCGACCCTTGAGACCCCAAAGCCCGTGCACGACCTCGAATGCCGGAACCTGACCAAGCGCTTCGACGGCTTCACCGCCGTCCGCGACGTCTCGTTCACCGTCCCCGCCGGCTCCTTCTTCTCGATCCTCGGCCCGTCCGGCTGCGGCAAGACCACCTTGATGCGGATGATCGCCGGCTTCGAGGCCCCGAGCGCCGGCGACATCCGGCTGAAGGGAGCCTCCGTCCTCGCGCTGCCGCCGAACCGGCGCAACGTGAAGATGGTGTTCCAGCATCTGGCGCTGTTTCCGATGATGAATGTCGGCGAGAACGTCGCCTATGGCCTGCGCTGCCGGAAGCTGCCGAAGGCGGAGATCGCCCGACGCGTCGCCGCCATCCTGGAGCGCGTCGGCCTGCCGGACTTCGCCGGACGCTCCGTCGCCCAGCTTTCCGGCGGCCAGAAGCAGCGCGTCGCCATCGCCCGCTGCATGGTGCTCGAACCCGACGTGCTCCTGCTCGACGAGCCGCTCGGCGCCCTCGACCTCAAGCTGCGCGAGCGGATGAAGGTCGAGCTGAAGCTGCTCCAGCACCAGTTCCGGACGACCTTCGTCTATATCACGCACGACCAGTCCGAGGCGCTGACCATGTCGGACCAGGTGGCGGTAATGAACGAGGGCCGCTTCGAGCAGGTCGGCAGCCCGCGCGAGCTCTATCACGCGCCGGCCAGCGCCTTCGTCGCCGGCTTCGTCGGCGAGTCGAACCGCTGGTCGGGCCGCGTCGTCGCGGCGGGGGCGGACGGGCTGGAGGTCGAGACCTCGGCCGGCGTCGTCCTGCGCGGCCTGCCCGCCGGCGGCGGCCGGATGCCGGCGCCGGGCGCGCCCGTCGCGGTCTTCGTGCGGCCGGCCGCGATCGCCCTCGCCCGCCCGTCGGCCGAGGCGCTGGCGCCGCTGCCGAACCGCCTCGCCGGCACGGTGGAAAGCGTGCTCTTCGACGGCGCGGCGAGCCGCGTCCTCGTGCGCGTCGCCAATGGCGCCCTGGTCGAGAGTGCCCTGCCCGCCACCGGGCCGGCGGCGGAGATCGGCATCGGCGAGCCGATCGAGCTCGGCTGGCCGAGCGCCGAGACGCGCTGCTTCGCCGAGGCGGCATGACGGGCGCCGCGCCGCGCGACGCGCGCCGCCTGACGCTGATCCTCCTCTTCATGCCCTTCGCGCTCTGGATGCTCCTGCTCATCCTGCTGCCGCATCTCGGCGTCGCCTTCCTCTCCCTCCGCGAGAAGACGGGGCCGCGCCAATACGGCTTCGGCTTCGGCAATTACTGGAAGTTCTTTTCCGAGCCGATCTACTGGACGCTGCTGCTGCGCACCGCCGCCACCTCGCTCCTCGTCACGGCGCTGACGCTCGTCGCCGCCTTTCCCGTCGCCTGGTACATCGCCAAGATCGCCGCCGGCCGCTCCAAGGCGGCACTATTCCTGCTCTGCCTCCTGCCGCTCTGGGTCAGCGATCTGGTGCGCGCCTTCGGCTGGGTCGTGCTGCTGCGCGAGACCGGCCTTCTGTCCCGGGCGCTGCAAGGGCTCGGCCTCGTCTCCGGGCCGGTGGAATTCCTCTACAACGACGCCGCCGTCGTCCTCGGCCTCGTCTATACGGTGATCCTGTTCATGGTCGTGCCGCTCGTCTCGACCCTGGACGGCATGGACGACAGCCTGATCGAGGCGGCCCGCAATCTCGGCGGCACGCGCCTCACCGTCTTCCGCCGCGTCGTCCTGCCCTATGCGATGCCCGGCGTCGTCTCGGGCTCGATCCTCGTCTTCATGCTGACGGCCGGCAGCTATCTCACGCCGGCCCTTCTCGGCGGCAAGAACGCCATGTGGTTCACCGAGGCGATCTACCAGCAGTTCGTCACCCGCTACAATTGGGAGATGGGATCGACCTTCGGCATCCTGCTTCTCGCCTTCACCTCCGGCATCGTCTGGCTGGCCCTGCGCCTCACCGGCCAGACGCTGGCCGGCACGATGGGGCGCGCCTGAGATGCGGCGCGCGCCCTGGCCGATCCTCGCGTTCCGGCTCTATCTCGGCCTCTTCGCCCTGTTCCTCGCCGCGCCGCTCGTCGCCGCCTGTCTCTTCGCCTTCAACGATTCGCTGTTTCCCGCGCTGCCCTGGCGGGGCTTCACGCTCGACTGGTTCTTCGGCACGGCCGAGCCGAAGCTCGGCCTCTTCCACGACCGGCGGCTGATGGCGAGCTTCGCCACCTCGGGCGCGATCGGTGTCGCGGTGGCGCTCCTGTCCACCGCCACCGGCCTTTGCACCGCCTTTCTCTTCGAGCGCTTCGCCTTTCCGCTGAAGCGCCTCCTCTACGTCCTGATGATCGTGCCGCTGGTGGTTCCCGGCATCATTCTCGGCCTGTCGATCCTGGTGCTCGCCAGCGGCACGGCGAGCGCCATCGAGGCGCTGACCGGCGGAGAGGTCTCGGCGCTGCGCCCGGGCTCGACCCTCGTCGTCCTCGGCCAGGTCTCGTTCCTGGCGACGGTTTCGACGCTGATCCTCGGCGCGCGGCTGAAGAAGTTCGATCCAGCCCTCGAGGAGGCCGCGCTCGATCTCGGCGCCGGACGCGGCCGGGTGCTCCGCACCGTCACCCTGCCCTTCCTGCGGCCGGCGATCCTCGCCTCGCTGATCACCTGCTTTCTCGTCTCCTTCGAGAACTTCACGACGACGCTGATGCTCGTCGGCGCCGATCCGCCGCTGCCGATCGCCATGTACGACCGCATGGCGAAGGCCGGCTCGACGCCGGTGCTGAACGCCGTGTCGCTGGTGCTCGTCGCTGGCTGCGGGCTGCTGGCGCTCGTCAGCATCCTCGTCCAGCGCGAGCCGGGCGCGGCGCGCGCCCTCCGGCCGAACCGTCATCGAACCGTCGGATCCCCGTCGTAAAAGCGGCGGACCCGTTGGACCCCCGGCCTTTCGATCGATGCTGTTTCCCGAACTCAGCTACGCCCGCCCGAACGACCGGCTCGTGCGGCGCGTGGTCATCCGCTCGATGGAACATGCGGCGGGCCGCACCAGGCTCGCCCGCCTTTATCGCTTCTGGCGCGAGGACGCGGCGCGAAACGCCGGCGCGCGCTTCCAGTCGATGCTGGATCTCATGCGCATCCGCCTCGACATTTCCGGCGCTTGGCCGCCGGCGATCGACAGGGCGGAGCCGCTGATCCTCGTCGCCAACCATCCGTTCGGCATCGGCGACGGCGCCGCCCTCCTGGCGCTGGCCGAGCGGCTCGGCCGCCCCTTCCGCATCCTCATTAGCAACGACCTGATGAAGATCGAGGAAATGGCCGAGTTCGGCCTGCCGATCTCCTTCGAGGAGACGAAGGCGGCGCAGGCGCTAAATCTCCGGACACGCAAGGAGACGATGCGCCTCCTGGCGGAGGGCGTCACGATCATCGTCTTCCCAGCCGGCGGCGTCGCGACGGCGGCGAAGGTGTTCGGCCGGGCGGACGACCTGCCCTGGAAGCAATTCACCGCCCGGCTGGTGCGCATGGCACGGGCGACGGTGCTGCCGGTCCATGTCCACGGGCAGAACGGGCCGCTCTTCCATCTCGTCAGCAAGTGGTCGCAGACGCTGCGCTACGGCCTCCTGATCGGCGCCTTCCGCCGGCTCTACGGCCGGCCGATCCATCTGACGGTCGGCGCGCCGATCCGGGCGGGCGACGGGCCGGCGGCGCTCGACGGCCCCGACCTGACCAAGGCGCTGCGCGAGGCGGTGTTCGGCCTCGCCGCATCCAGCCGGCCGGCGCGGCGCGGGCGCTTCAAGGCGGCGCTGACGGAGCGCATCGCCCGCCGCCGCGCCGCCCGCGAGCGGCCGCGCGAGGACGCTTCGTCCGCGCATGGAGACCGTGCCGACCGTCTGGCATGATCTCGCCTCGTGGGCGCCCGGAGCCGCCCGGAAAGGACCGGACAATGGATCGGACGCTGGCCTGGACCGTCGAGGAAGTCGCCCGCAACAGCCGCCCCTCTCCCATCCAGGTGCAGTTCGGCGGCTGGCTGATCAACGCTTCGGGCGGCCCGGTGCGGCGCATCAACGCCACGACGCCGACCGAACACAGATCCGTCGCACCCGACATCCTGATCGGTGCGGCCGAAACCATCTACGACGCGCTCGGCCGCGCGGCCATCTTCAAGGTGCTCTCGGTCGCCGACGAGATCGACGCTGCGCTGGCGGCCCGGAACTATCGGATCGAGGCGGAAAGCCTCGTCCTGTTCGCGCCGGCTCTGCCGCCGTCTTGACCGGCGACCGGGATCGAGATCACGCCCGGGCAGCCCTCCGAGGAATGGCTGGCCGCCTGGGCGACCATGGACGGCGGCGCCTCCGAGGCGGCGCGCGAGGCCTTCCGGCGCTCTCTCGCCGGCATCGTCCTACCAAAGGCCTTCGCGGCGCGCCGGGTCGAGGGCCGGCTCGCCTCGATCGCCTATGGCGTTCTGCATCGCGGCTTTCTCGGTCTGGAAGCGGTCGGCACCGAGCCGCAGGCACAGCGGCAGGGACATGCCCGGCACGTCCTTGCGGGCCTGATGGACTGGGCGGGCGGACAGGGTGGTGAAAGGGCCTGCCTCTCGGTTCTCGCCGAAAACGCGCCGGCCCTCGCGCTCTACCGAAGCCTCGGCTTCACGCGCGATGTCTATCGCTACCATTACCGACGCAACGACTGAGCCTCGGCCGGAGGTTTGGCCCTTTCAGCGCGGAAAGTCGTAGCGCTGGACGATGTCCCAGATGGCGGCGTTGACGCCTTTGATCTCGGCGACCGCCGTCATGATCGCCTGCATCTCGTCCGGTCCGAGATCCTCGGTCTTGCCGTAGCGGATCTCCGTCTCGCTGTCGAAGATGCGCATCAGCTGCGTCGAGGCGTGCGAGCCGGTCTCGTCGAAGGCGTAGATGCAATGGCTGTACTTGTTGCGCAGCTTGGCCTGGCGCGTCATCTGCCGCATGGCGCCGAGCACCTCGCGGCGCAGCGCCGGATCGACGCGACGCGTCTTGGCGAGACGCTCCACCAGTTCGATCCGCGCCTTGCCGGTGTTCAGCGTGAGGAAGATGACGATCGCCACCTCCTTCTCGACTCTAGCTAAGCCGGCGATGAGATGGATGAGGAGGCTTTCGGTATTGGTCCAGCTGTAGTTGAGCTGGCCGACGAGCAGCAGCACTTCCTGAAAGCGCGACAGGCGCTGGGGGACGGGCGCGTTCACGGCATCAGCGGCGGTTCGGGCCGCGCCCCCTCGCCGCCGCGCGCGGCCGGCCGGGCGGCCAGACCGTCGAGATAGAGCCGCGCCGCCTCCGTGCGGTTGTGGACGCCGAGCTTGCGGATGATGTTGTGGAGATGGATCTTCACCGTGTGCTCGGACAGATCGAGCGCCGCCGCGATCAGCTTGTTCTGCCGGCCGCGCGCCACGAGTTCGAGGATCTGCTGCTCGCGCAGCGTCAGGTCGCGGAAGCCGGGACGCGGGCCGAGCATCGGCGCGGGCGGCGGCGCGCTTCGCTCGAGGACCGCGCCGCCCGCCGCGCGGGAGGCGAAGGCGCCGAGCAGCGCGAAGGGCAGATAGTCGCCGCCGATCAGGATCAGCCGCATCGCCGCCAGCCAGACATCGAGACGCAGATTCATCGGCAGGACGCTGCGCACGAAGGGCGTGCCGAGCACGTCCGGCCAGTCCACCACCGCGCGCTCGTCCGAGAAGAACAGGGCGAGCGAGGCGCCGGGCTGGGAGCGCAGGATGGCGGGGGCGTGCTCGCGCAGGTCCTCCCGCAGCGCGACATCGACGAGAATGAGGGCAAGCTGCGGATCGAAGCGCTGATAGGCCGCCTCCAGCTCGGAGGAGATGCTGACGCGCAGGCCCGGAAATTCGAGCGCCATGGCATGGAGCAGGTTGCGGGACACGCAGTCCTCGTCGTCGCCGATGATCAGCAGGGTCCGCCGCCGCATGGGAACAGTGCCCAGCACGGCGCTCGCCGCCACGTCCGAAGTATCGATCATGCTTGCCATGGTGGAACGCCGTAAACAAAACGATTAAAACCTATGCACTGCGACTGATCGTTTATTGCACCGCACATTACGTTCGATCTACATAACCCTATCGTGGGTTTCGCCTTTCCGATATAGATCGGTCGATTTATACGATCTAAAAATACGCTTCCCGGCTGATAATTCCGCTAGGGAAGCATGAAAAGCTTGCCGATTCCTTACGCTCATTTGATAGCCAGTCGCGCTATCGAACTGCCTCAAACCCGTGCACGGCTGGTGTTTCGAGCCGTGACAGCACCGGATTTTCCGCAACTTTGGCGAGGGTCTAGATCGAAATGGCGGCTGACATGCGCCTGTGGTCCTCGTAAGAATTCATCCGTTGCCACATCGGAGGATAGGGCAACAAGAGACCAACTCATACCGAAGTCGATGCTTGCCGACGGGCTTGTCGAAGCTTGGCGTTGTTTGCGTTCGCGCCAGGCAGGGAGAAGTCGTGTCGTCAGGTCCGGTCGCGGGCCCAAGGCCGTTCGTTCCGTTTCACCGGCCGCCGATCCGCCTCCGTCCGAAGTCCGCAAGTGCAGTCATGTCGAAACCATCGCGATCGCCATAACCGCGTTAGAGATGAAGGCGGTTCCCCGGTCGCGGTATCCAAAGGGAGGATACGGCAATGTCGAACACGAGGAACAACAACTACAATTCCACCGGCGGTATGCCGCATGACAGCGATCCCAGCCAGAATCAGGATCAGGGCCAGGGTCAGCTCCAGGCCGAACTCCAGGGCCAGGGCCAGCTTCAGGGCCAGGGCGAACTCCAGGGTCAGGGCCAAGGCCAGGATCAGAGCCAGTCCAACGAGAATTCCAACACCAACAGTTCGACCTCGGACACCGGCAGCATGTCCGGCTCCGGCGCGGGCGCCGGCGCCCTCAGCGGCGCGGGATCGCTGGCGGGGTCCGGTGCCCTCAGCGGCGCGGGCTCGGGCAGCAATTCCAATTCCGGCAGCGGCAGCAATGCCGGCGCCAGCGGCAGCGCCAATGCCGGCAGCTCCAGCGTCGGCCAGAACCTCAACGCCAACGGCAATCTCAACGGTTCGGCCAATCTCAACGGCAACCTGAACGGCAACCACAGCAGCAACAGCAACGACAATACCAGCCATACCGACGTCACCAGCACGACGACCGTGGCGGTGGATGTCGGGCTGAACATGGACGCCTATCAGACGCCGCATATCGACGGCGTCTCGGTCAACGATTCGACGATCGACGGCCTGTTCAGCGTCGACTTCAAGGACATCCTGAACAACTCGCTGAACGGCGACGGCAGCAACAGCGCCGCCGTGATCAGCCAGAACGCGCATATGTCGGACAACGACACCGCATCCAACATCTCCAACAGCGGCACGCTCAGCCAGAACGGCAACGCGACCGGCGGCACCTCCAGCGCGGCCGACGGCATCAGCGCCGGCGGCTCGGGCGGTGAAGGCGGCGGCGCCTTCGCGATCGGCGGCTATGCCGGCGGCGGCCAGGGCGGCACGGGCGGCGCGGCCAATGGCGGCATCGGCCTCGGCGGCCTGGCGGTGGCGGGTCCGGCCCTCGGCCTCGGCCTCGGCGGCCATGCGAGCTCCGGCCTGGTGGCGGGCGGCGGCGCGAGCAGCGGCGGCGCGACGGGCGGCGGCGCGACGGGCGGCACCGGCGGGACCGGCGGCGCGGCGGGCTCGCTCGGCCTCGGCCTCGGCGCGGGCATCGGCCTCGGCGGCGGGCTCGGCGGCGACGGCGGCGCGGCCGGCACTTCGGGTGACGGCGGCAGCGCCAGCAACACGGGCTCGGCCGGCAGCGGCGGCACGGGCGGCACCGGCGGAACGGGCGGCACCGGCGGCTCGGGCGGCGAAGGCGGCTCGGCCGGTTCGGGCGGCGAAGGCGGCATCGCCGGCGCACTGGCCGGCGTCGACGCTTCCTCCGCCAGCCATGGCGGCAGCATCAGCGACGGCGGGCCGTCCCTGTCGAGCATCACCGACGGCAACTATCCGTTCGGCAGCGACCTGTCGAACACCAACAACAATGCCGGCGCCGGCAATTCCGGTGACGCGGGCGGCGGCGGCGCCGGTGGGGCCGGTGGCGCGGGCGGCTTCGGCGGCGCCGGCGGCACGGGCGGTCTCGGCGGGGCGGGCGGCCTCGGCGGCGCCTCCGATTCCTCCGGCAATGGCGGCAATAGCGGCTCGGTCGGCGCCGCGGGCGCCGGCGGCTCGGGCTCCGGCACGGGCTCCGGCTCGGGCTCGGGCACCGGCAGCTCGACGGCGACCGCCGGCGATGCCGGCGCGGGCGGCCTCGCCACGGCCGGTCACGGCATCAGCGGCGCGGCCACCGGCGGCGACGCGATGAGCGGCGCGGCGACGGCCGGCGCGGCGACGGCCTCGGCGCTCAGCGGCGCCTGGGCGGAAGGCGGCACGGGCGGCGCGGCGACCGGCGGCGCCGGCTTCGGCGGCCTCGGCGGCACGATCGGCGACTCGATGGCCAATGCCGGCTTCGGCGGCGCGGGCGGCGACGGCGGCGTCTGGGGTTCGAACAACGGCCATGACGGCTATGTGCAGGGCTACAGCCATGCCTCGGCCGACGCGGTGATCGACACCAGCGCCTTCAACCAGTCCTTCGTCATGGGCGCCAACCTCCAGGGCAATACGGTGGACATGACGGTGGTCGGCGGCGATCACTACTCGACGATCTCCGGCGACGACGCCGGCGCGCACCACTCGTCGAGCTGAGGCCCGTCCCTTCCGCGAAAACCGGGCCGCGCGCGCCAAGCGCGCGGCCCATCCGTCGCCTCCGCCGATGCCGCCGGAGACGCCGCGCCTCGGGGGAACCGGCCATGGACAAGATCACCGAAGAGATCGCGCATTTCGTCGGCTCCTGGCATCTCGCCACCGAGGAGGCCCGCGCACGCCACGACTACTACAAGTTCTACGCCGCGACGCATCAGACCGCCGACCGCCCGCTCCACGCGGAAACGCAGGTCACCATCCGCGCCCCCTTCGATCTCGACGACTTCGCCCCCTCCCTCTCCTACGCCGCACCCGGCCCGGCGCAATATTGGGCCTTTTCCGAGCGGGTGCCGGAACCGGCGCTGTTCCACGAATTCACGCCCTGGCCCTCCTTCTTCCAGCTGCGGACGAGCGAGTTGCAGCTGCACACCTCCGGCATGATGTGGCGCCAGACCGGCACCCTGCCCGAGCCGCATGTCACGCCGCCCGGCTCCGTCGCCGTCGTCGTCGCGCAGGCCGCGATCCTGTCCGACGACGACCGCCTCGACCTCGGCGGCCACGGTCTCGTCTTCCGCCCGACGGAACAGGCGGGCGAATCCCTGGCGCAGCTCATCGGCAAGACGCTGGCGCTTTCGCCGCTCGCCCATGTCGCGCCGCCCGGCTCGGACGCGGCGATCAAGAGCTTCATCGACGACACGGCCGCGACGCTGCGCGCCTACGAGGCGCCGACGCCGCCGACGAACGGCGACGAGCTGACGGTCTTCGTCGCCAAGGCGGCGGTTCTCGACGGCGATTTCGTCAACGGCACCGCCGACGCGGCCGTGCCCGACTATGCCGCCTATCGGCCGGCCGTCGCGGCGCCGGCGGCGGACGATCCCTTCGCCGGCTTCACGCCCTCCTTCCGCAACGGCGGCAATGCCGGCGGCACGCCCGGCCCCGACACGCCCGCCGTCGTCAAGGGCACGACCACCGCCGGCGAAGGGCTCGTCGCCCCGCATTCCTCGATCGACATCCAGGCGGGCGGCAACACGCTCGTCAACGCCGTGGCGCTGACCAACGACTGGCTCGCGGCGAAGGTGACGGCCGTGATCGGCAACCATGTCGAGCTGAACGCGATCGTCCAGATCAACGCCTATGCCGACGACGACACGCTGACCGCCACGCTCGGCCATGCCGGCGACGACGCGGCGACCGCCGCCTTCAACATCGCGAGCTTCCGGCGGATCGATCCGGCCGCCGACCATGCCGCGTCGGCCGGGAGCAGCGGCGGCACGCACGACTTCCCGAACTACTGGGCCGTGACCAAGGTCACCGGCGATCTCATGATCCTCAACTGGATCGAGCAGATCAACTTCATGTCGGACCGCGACACCGCGATCATGTCGGCCTCGGGCAACAAGGTCCAGGTCGTCGCCGGCGACAACCACGCGACGAACTATACCTCGCTCGCCGAGCTCGGCCATTATTACGACCTCATCATCGTCGGCGGCAGCGTCTACGACGCCAATGTCATCACGCAGACGAATATCCTGCTCGACAACGACACGGTCGGCGCGGTCAGCGGCTTCGCCGCCGGTTCGGGCAGCGTGTCGAGCCATGGCAACCTCCTCTGGAACGAGGCGAGGATCACCAATGTCGGCGCGGCCGACCGCTTCGACGCGTTGCCGGCCGCCTATCGCGAGGCGGCGGACCATCTCGCCAAGGGCAGCACGGGCGCCCCGGCCGACGTCCTGAAGGACGAAGCCTTCGCCGGCTCCGGCGTGGTCCGGGCGCTCTACATCACCGGCGACGTCATCGACCTGCAATTCGTCAAGCAGACCAACGTCCTCGGCGATGCGGACAAGGTCGCCCTCGCCATGGATAAGGTGAAGGGCGACGCGAGCGCCGACTGGACCGTCTCCACCGGCCACAACACGCTCGTCAACAGCGCCTCGATCCTCGATGTCGACGGCTTCGGCCCGACCCATGTCGGCGGCCAGGCCTATTCCGACGAGATCCTGATCCAGGCGAACCTGATCTCCCACACGCCGCAGCTCGCGCCGCTCGGCGGCGACGCGCTGGTCAACGAGGCCGTCGCCTTTCTCGGCGACGACATGCTGAAACCGGACATGGGCTCGCATGGCGGGACGGATCTCGCCCATCACGGCGCGCTGCCGCTCGGCACGGTGCAGGCCGACCCGATGCATGTCCTGGCCGCGTAAGAGTTCGCAGAGGGGTTGAGGCGATGGACGACCGGGCACGGATCGGCGATTACGACTCGCTGCGCATGAGGGACGACGAGGCCGAGGATCACGCCGCGCCGCCGCCCGCGCCCCGCCGCCCCGCGCCGGCGGCGTCGCGAAGCGCCGACGAGATCATCGACGAGGCCTTCGGCGACATGGAGACGGCGGTCGCGGCGATCATGGCCGAGGTCCGCCGGGGTCCCGCCGCCAAGATCGCGCCGCCGCCCGCCGCGCCCGTCCTTCCCTCGCCGCCGCTCGCCGCCCCGGCTCCCCCACCGCCGCTGCCGGTTCAGCCCGCGCCGCCGGCCGCGCCGCCCGTTCCGCCGGTGGCCGCGCCGGCGCCCGCCGCCGCTCCAACCCCTGCGGCTCCCGCCCCTGCGGCTCCAATCCCTGCGGCTCCAGCCGCGCCCAAGGCGCGCGACGTGCCGGCCGAGCCGGTCCAGGCCAAGGCGACGCCCGGCCCCGCGCCCACGCCCGGCATGATCACGATCGAGGCCGATCGCGGCCCGGTGCCGGCGCGGCCCGTCGCCGGGGGCGGCGGGCCGACCGTGCCGGACAAGGGGCGCGGCAATGGCGGCGGCGGCGGCAATGACGGCGTCTTCCATCGCCGCCTCGGGCCGGTCGACTTCAACGCGCTGCTGCGCAAGGCGAAGGCGGTCATCATCCGCAACCTCGTCGCCACTCTCGTCTTCACGCTGGCGAGCAACGTGCTCGTCCTGGCGATCCCGATCTATCTCTTCCAGATCTCCGACCGCGTGCTGACCAGCCGCTCGGTCGACACGCTGATCATGCTGACCACCGTGATCGTCGGCGCGGTGATCCTCCATTCCGTCTTCGACGCCATCCGCCGCTTCATCCTGATGCGGACGGCGGTGGAGGTCGCGGCCCAGCTCGGCGCCCCGGTGCTGAGCGCGGCGGCGCGCGCCTCGCTGCACGGCAACGGCCGCGAATACCAGATCCTCGGCGATCTCCAGCAGCTGCGCTCCTTCCTCGTCTCGCCGGTGCTCCTGTCCTTTCTCGACGTGCCGATGGCGCCCTTCTTCGTGCTCGCCACCTTCCTCGTGCATCCGCATCTGGGAATGATCGTCGTCGTCTCCTCGCTGATCCTCCTCGCCATCACGCTGGTGAACCAGAAGCTGACGGCGCCGCCCTTCGGCGAGGCCAACCTTCATCAGGCGAAGGCGAACGTCCATCTCGACTCGATGTCGCGCAACTCGCAGATCATCAACGCGCTGGCGATGATCCCCGAGGCGGTGCGCATCTGGGGCCGCGACACCGCCTCCTCGCTGAAGGCGCAGGTGATCGCGCAGGACCGTAACATCACCTGCGCCGCCGTCAGCCGCGCCGCGCGCATGCTGACCCAGGTGACGATGCTCGGCTGGGGCGCCTATCTGTCGCTCGAAGGCCAGCTCACCGGCGGCATGGTGATCGCCGCCTCGATCATCGCCGGCCGCGCGCTCGCCCCGATCGAGGGCGCCATCGAGGGCTGGCATCATTTCGTCCAGACCCGCGCCGCCTATGCCCGGATCGCGACGCTGCTCCAGGGCTCGCCCTTGAACTTCGAGCGCCTGACCCTGCCGAAACCCGAGGGGCGGCTCGATGTCGAGCGCCTGCTCTTCGTGCCGCAGGGCACCAAGAGCGTCGTCCTCAACGGCATCAGCTTCTCGCTGGCGCCGGGCGATTCCCTCGCCATCATCGGCAATTCGGGCGCCGGCAAGACGACGCTCGGCAAGATGCTGGTCGGCTCGATCCTGCCGACCTCCGGCTCGGTGCGGCTCGACCTGATGGACCTCAGGAACTGGGACCAGCGCCAGTTCGGCGAGAGCATCGGCTATCTGCCGCAGGACGTGCAGCTCTTCCCGGCCAGCGTGAAGGCGAACATCGCCCGGATGCGCGACGACGCGACCGATGCCGACATCTTCGCCGCCGCCAAGCTCGCTGACGTCCACGAGATGATCTCCTCCCTCGGGCAGGGCTACGAGACCTTCGTCGCGGCCGACGGCGCGCCGCTCTCCGGGGGCCAGAAGCAGCGCATCGCGCTCGCCCGCGCCTTCTTCGGCAATCCGAAGCTCGTCGTCCTCGACGAGCCCAATTCCAATCTCGACAGCGCCGGCGACGCCGCCCTCGCCCGCGCCCTCGACCATGCGCGAAAGCAGAAGATCACCGTGGTGACGATCACCCAACGCCCCTCCCTCCTCCATGTCGTCGACAAGATCCTCGTCGTCCACAACGGCACGGTGGCGCTGTTCGGCATGCGCCAGGACGTCCTGAAGGCGCTGGCCGATCGCGGCACGCGGCTCGACGGCGGCCCGCTGGGGCAGCTGCAATGAGCGCCCGGTCCCTGGCGCCGACGGGCGGCGCGACGACCGGCTTCCACGACATCGAATGGTATGCGGACGTGCCGCGCTCGATCGGCCGGCAGACGGTGCTCGGGCTTCTCCTGCTCGTCGTGACCTTCGGCGGCTTCAGCATCTGGGCCTTCACCGCGCCGCTCGCCGCCGCGATCATCACGCAGGGCAGCTTCGTCGCCACGGGCCAGAACAAGATCGTCCAGCATTTCGGCGGCGGCATCATCAAGGATCTCCTCG
The DNA here is from genome assembly GCF_014642635.1 of Aureimonas endophytica. Classification (GTDB taxonomy): domain Bacteria; phylum Pseudomonadota; class Alphaproteobacteria; order Rhizobiales; family Rhizobiaceae; genus Plantimonas; species Plantimonas endophytica. The sequence goes on along the minus strand of NZ_BMIQ01000002.1, from coordinate 36,198 downwards.
TCGGCGAAGGCGATCACGTGACCGCCGGCCAGCCGCTGATCCGACTCGACGAGACGGCGGCGCTCGCCAACGAGCGGCAGATCTATCTCCGGCGCATGCGGCTCGAAGCCATCGTCGCGCGGCTGAAGACCGATGTGGCGAGCGAGACCCCGATCGCCTTTCCGCCGCCCTTCGCCGCGCCTCTCGCCGATGCCGACGTGCAGGCGATCAAGGAAAGCCAGGAAACGAGCCTCGCCTCGACCCGGGCCAAGCTCAACAGCGAGGTCGGACTTCTCCGGCAGAACATCGCCTCGCTCGACTATCGCATCGCCGGCTATGGCGAGCAGACGACGGCGCTGAAGCGGCAGCTGGCGCTGCTGAAGGAGGAATTCGCCGGCAAGAACGAGCTTTTCCGCAACGGGCTCCTGCGCCGCACCGAGCTCGCCGCCCTCCAGCGCGCCATGGCCGACGCGGAAGGGCAGATCGGCCGGCTCGACGGCGAGAGCGGCGAGACGCGCGCGCAGATCGACAAGCTCGACCAGCAGATCACCCAGGCCAGGCAGACCTACCGCCAGCAGGCGCTGGACGAGTTGCAGAACGCGGCGGGCGAGCTCGACAGCGTGCGCGAGCAGTCGGTGGAGGCGCGCAACGTCCTCCAGCGCACCACGGTCCAGGCCCCGGCCTCCGGCACGGTGGTGCGCATGTACTACCATTCCGCCGGCGGCGTGATCGAAAGCGGCAAGCCCATCATGGAGATCCTGCCCTCCGACGTGCCGCTGATCATCGAGACGCAGATCCCGCGCACCGACATCGACCTCGTGAAGGTGTCGGAAAAGGCGTCGGTCCGGCTGACGGCGCTGAACCAGCGCACGACGCCGATCCTCCAGGGCGAGGTCTTCTACGTCTCGGCCGACGCGGTGCAGGTGCAGAACGGCTTCGAGAACCGGGAGATCTATCTCGCCCGCGTCAAGCTGCCGGCCAGCGAGATCGCCAGGGTGCACGGCTTCGTGCCGACGCCCGGCATGCCGGCGGAGATCCTGATCCAGACGGCCGAGCGCACCTTCTTCGCCTATCTCACCAAGCCGATCGCCGACTCCATGTCGAGAGCCTTCAACGAGCGCTGATCGGCCCTGGTCTCCGGCGGGGGCGCCGCCATCTTCCTGCCGAGGATGGCTGGGATGGGTCGATGGCGGCCCCGTTCGCATCGCGTCGAAGGCGGCCTCGTCCTGTCGCGGAGTGCCTTCGGCGTGATCCATCTTCTCGGCCTCGACCCGCATGCCCTGATCGCCGCCTATGGCGCCTGGGCCGTTCTTCTGGTGGTGGGGCTGGAAAGCATGGGCGTGCCGCTGCCGGGCGAGACCATTCTCGTCGGCGCCGCGATCTATGCCGGCACGACGCATCGGCTCGACATCGGCACGGTGATCCTCGCGGCGGCGGCCGGCGCCGTCGTCGGCGACAATCTCGGCTATTGGATCGGCCGGCGGATCGGCTTTCCGCTCCTGGTGCGGCACGGCGGGCGGATCGGTCTCGACGAGCCGCGCCTGAAGCTCGGGCAATATCTCTTCCGCCGCCATGGCGGAAAGGTCGTGTTCTTCGGCCGCTTCGTCGCGCTGCTGCGCACGCTCGCGGCGCTCCTCGCCGGGGTCAACCGCATGAGCTGGCCGCATTTCATGCTGTGCAACCTCGCCGGCGGCGTGGTCTGGGCGGTGGTCTTCGGGCTCGGCGGCTATAGTCTCGGCCATCTCGTCGAGCGCTATGCCGGCCCGGTCGGGCTGGCGCTTCTCGCCATCGGCGTCGTCGGCGCGGTGATCGCCAGCCTCGCGCTGCGCCGCGCCGAGGCCCGCCTTCTCGCCGAGGCGGAGCGCGCCTTTCCCGGTCCCCTCCTTCCCGTGCCGCAGCCGCCGCGCTGAGCCTCAGCCAGCGCCGAGCGGCGCGGTGGAATCGGCGAGCCGCAGGCGGTTGACGAGCCGCACCGGGCCGTCGGCCAGCGCCATCGTGCCGGCCAGCATCTTCAGGAGCGTCTCCGCCCCGGCGGCGCCGAGCTCGAAGCGCGGCTGGCGGATCGTCGTCAGCGTCGGCTCGCAATAGTCGGCGAACTCGATGCCGTCGAAGCCGGCGACCGAGACCGCGCCCGGCACCGCGACGCCGGCGGCGCGCACCGTCTTCATGAAGCCGATCGCCATCTCGTCGTTGCAGGCGACGACGGCGCTCGGCCGCTCCGCCATGGCGAGGAAGTCCTTCGCCGCCGCGATGCCGGCGGGCATCGTGTAGTCGCCCTCGATCCGGGCGAGCGTCGCGTCCGCCCGGCCGGCGAGATGGGCGCGGAGCGCCGCCCAGCGGACCGTCTCGTTGTAATTGCCGAGCGGCCCGGCGAGATAGAGGAACCGGCGATGGCCGCCGTCGAGGAGATGGTCGGCCAGCCGGACGATCGATTCGCCCTCGTCCGTGACGATCGCCAGCGTGCCCGCCACCGCCGCCGAGATCGAGACGATCGGCAGGCCGGCATCCAGCATGGAGCGCGTGCCGGTATCGGCGGCGATGCCGGACAGGATGATCGCCCCGTCGATATGGCCGGAGAACATCATGTCGATGATCTCCTCCTCGCGCCGGTCGCCCGCATCGAAATTGCCGAGAATCATCGCGTGGCCCGCCCGGGCGAGCGTCGTGTCGATGCCGTTCAGCACCTCGGAGAAGAAGGGCGCGCTCCAGCGCTTGCGCGTGACGACGAGAATGGTGCGCGTGCGCCCGGCCCGCAGCGAGCGCGCTGCGGCGTTCGGCGTGTAGCCGAGCGCCTTCACCGCTTCGAGCACCTTGTCGCGCAGCGCCGGTCGCACGCTCGCCGGATCGGTCAGCGCCCGGCTGACCGTCGCGGTGGAGACGCCGGCATGCAGCGCCACGTCGCGGATCTTCGGGCCGCGCCCGTTCGTCGTTTGGGTAACCAAGTTTCTCTCGCGTCGCGAGTATGGAAGGGTCTTGTAATCGATTTCAAAGCCGATTAGCATTCCTCTTGTAATCGATTACAGCAGATAGTCGAGACATCTCTGGGAGGAGATCCACATGCGGAGGAGTTTCCGTCGCGCCCTACTGGGCGGGATCGCGCTCGGGCTTTGCCTGACGGGCGCGCAAGCTCAGGAAAAGCAGCGCGCCGAGGTGATGCACTGGTGGACCTCCGGCGGCGAGGCCGCAGCCGTGAAGGTCTTCGCCGACCGCTTCGACGCCGCCGGCGGCCAATGGGTCGACAGCGCCGTGGCGGGTGGCGAGGCGGCGCGGGCCGCCGCGATCAACCGCATCATCGGCGGCAATCCGCCGGCCTCCTCCCAGTTCAATACCGGCCGCCAGTTCGACGATCTCGTGTCGCAGAACCTCCTCGCCGACATGTCGGGCGTCGCCGACGAGGGCGGCTGGGCGAAGGTGATGCCGCAGGCGATCGTCGACGCCGCCTCGCGCGACGGCAAGTTCTTCGCCGTGCCCGTCAATATCCACGGCCAGAACTGGATGTTCTACAACACCGCCGTTCTGGAGAAGGCGGGCGTCACGGCCGCGCCCGCCAGCTGGGACGAGTTCTTTGCCGCGCTCGACAAGCTGAAGGCGTCCGGCGTCACGCCGCTCGCCTGGGGCGGCCAGGCCTGGCAGGAGACCCTGGTCTTCGACGCCGTGCTGCTCGGCCAGGGCGGCAAGGATCTCTTCATGAAGGTCTACAAGGACCATGACGCGGAGGCCGTGAAGTCGGAGGCCTTCCGCAAGGCGGTCGAGAGCTTCGGCAAGCTGCGCGACTATGTCGATGCCGGCGCGCCGGGCCGCAACTGGAACGACGCCACCGCGATGGTGATCACCGGCAAGGCCGGCATCCAGATCATGGGCGACTGGGCCAAGGGCGATTTCATCAATGCCAAGATGGTGCCCGGCCAGGACGCCGGCTGCGCCGTGCTGCCGGGCGATCAGGGCTATGTGATGGGCGGCGACGTCTTCGTCTTTCCGAAGGTCGGCAGCTCGGCGACCCCGAACGCGGCCCAGGCCCTGCTCGCCAAGACCATGCTCGATCCCGCGACCCAGATCGAGTTCAACAACAAGAAGGGCTCGATCCCCGTCCGCACCGATGTCGACACGTCGAAGATGGACGCCTGCGCCCAGAAGGGCATCGCCCTGGTGAAGGACCCCGCCAAGCAGGTGCCGGCCGCGACCTATCTCATCTCCGCCGACACGACCGGCCAGATCCAGGACGCGGTGACGAACTTCTTCTCCAACTCTTCCGCCAGCCCGGAAGACTTCGTCGCCACCTTCGCCGACGTGATCGGCTCGGCCGATTGAGGCGGGCGGCCATGCCCGGCGCCGTTGAAAGACAGAAGAGGCGAGACCGCAACGCTGCCTGATCTTCCCCTCGAAGGCGGAGATCAGGCCAGCTGCAAAGGGTAGCGTCCGGCATCGCTCGGATGCCGGGACGAATGAAACGGAACGGCGACGACCTCCTCGATCGGAGATCGACGCCATCGCATCGGAGGGCGGCAGCCGCCGTCGTCCTGCCCGCTGGAAGGGAGATCCGGCCATGGCATCACGCATCGCATCCCGGCGGAAGGTCCAGGTGGCGCCGCTCCTGGCGCTTCTGCCCGCCCTTCTCGTCGTCCTCTTCGCCTATCTCGGCACGATGGGCTGGACGGTGTGGATCTCGCTGACGAGCTCGCGCCTCCTGCCGGTGAACAATTTCGTCGGGCTCGACCAATATGCCCGGCTGTTCAAGGACGCGCGCTGGCTCCTGTCCTTGCAGAACCTCGTGACCTTCGGCCTCCTGTTCATCGGCCTCTGTCTTGTCATCGGCTTTCTTCTGGCCGTCGCCATCGACCAGCGGGTGCGGGCCGAGGACGGCCTGCGCACCATCTTCCTCTATCCCTATTCGATGAGCTTCATCGTCACCGGCCTCGTCTGGCAATGGATGATGAATCCGGCGCTCGGCATCCAGAAGACGGTGCGCGACCTCGGCTGGACGAGCTTCTCCTTCGACTGGAGCGTCCAGCGCGACATGGCGATCTATGCCGTCGTGATCGCCGGCGTCTGGCAGGCCTGCGGCCTCGTCATGGCGCTGATGCTGGCGGGACTGCGCGGCGTCGACGGCGAACTCTGGAAGGCGGCGCGCGTCGACGGCATTCCGGCTTGGCGCTTCTATCTCTCGATCGTCCTGCCGCTCCTGCGCCCGATGATCGTCACCGCCGTCGTCCTTCTCTCTATCGCCGTGGTGAAAGTCTACGACCTCGTCGTGGCGCTGACGAATGGCGGCCCCGGCACCGCCACTTCCATGCCCGCCACCTTCGTCATGGACTATCTCTTCTCCCGCCAGAATATCGGTCTCGCCACCGCCGCCTCGTCCGTGATGCTGGTGACGGTGCTCTGCGTGCTCGCGCCCTGGCTCTATGCCGAATATTTCCGCAAGCCCAGGGCGGGAGGCGAGCGATGAGCGCCGCCGCCCAGACCCTGCCGGCGACGGATGCGCGCGGCTTTCCCGCCACGGCGCGCGGCGCCAGGCCGCGCCGGCTCACCGCCGGCCGGGTCGGGCTCTACGCCTTCCTCATGATCGCCGCGCTGTTCTTCCTGACGCCGCTCTACATCATGCTGGTCACGTCGCTGAAGACGATGGACGAGATCCGCCTGTCGAGCATCTTCGCCCTGCCCAGCGGCGCGACGCTGGACGCCTGGCGCGCCGCCTGGTCCACCGCCTGCACGGGCCTCGCCTGCAACGGCATCCAGAGCGGCTTCGTCAATTCGGTGAAGATCCTCGTGCCGAGCGTCGTCCTGTCGATCGCGCTCGGCTCCGTCACCGGCTACGCCCTGTCGCTCTGGCGCATGCGCGGCGCCAACCTCCTCTTCGCGGTGCTGCTGCTCGGCGCCTTCATTCCCTATCAGGTCTTCATCTATCCGCTGGTGCGCATCTTCTCCGGCCTCGGCCTCTACGGCTCGCTGCCCGGCATCGTCCTCATCCACACGATCTTCGGCCTGCCGGTGATGACGCTGCTCTTCCGCAACTACTATGCCAGCCTGCCGGCCGAGCTCTTCAAGGCGGCGCGTGTCGACGGCGCGGGCTTCTGGCAGATCTTCGCCCATGTGCTCCTGCCGATGTCGGTGCCGATCCTCGTCGTCGCGGCGATCCTCCAGGTCACGGGCATCTGGAACGACTTCATCCTCGGCCTCGTCTTCGCTGGGCGGGAGAACCTGCCGATGACGGTGCAGCTCAACAATATCGTCAACTCCACCCAGGGCGAGCGGCTCTACAACGTCAACATGGCGGCGACCATCCTCACCGCCCTCGTGCCGCTCCTCGTCTACTTCCTTTCCGGCCGCTGGTTCGTCCGCGGCATCGCCGCCGGGAGCGTCAAGGGATGATGATGTCCGAAGTGAAAGCGCCGTCCAGCGTCTCGGTCCGCGATCTCGACATCCGCTACGGCGCGCTGAAGGCGCTGGACAAGATCGATCTGGAGATCGGCCAGGGCGAGTTCCTGGTGCTGCTCGGCCCCTCCGGCTGCGGGAAGTCGACGCTTCTCAACGCCATCGCCGGCCTGCTCGATATCCATGACGGCGAGATCTGGATCTCGGGCCGCAACGTCACCTGGGCCGAGCCGAAGGATCGCGGCATCGGCATGGTGTTCCAGTCCTACGCGCTCTATCCGCGCATGAGCGTCGCGGAGAACCTGTCCTTCGGCCTGCGCATGAGCCGCGTCGCGCGGCCGGAGATCGAGCGGCGCATCGCCAAGGTGGCGCGGATGCTGCAGCTGGAGCCGCTTCTCCACCGCAAGCCGGCCGAACTCTCCGGCGGCCAGCGCCAGCGCGTCGCGATCGGCCGGGCCCTGGTGCGCGAGGTCGACGTCTTCCTGTTCGACGAGCCGCTCTCCAATCTCGACGCCAAGCTCCGGGCGGAGCTGCGCGTCGAGATCAAGCGGCTCCACCAGGATCTCGGCAACACGATGATCTACGTGACGCATGACCAGATCGAGGCGCTGACGCTCGCCGACCGCATCGCGGTGATGAAGGGCGGCGTAATCCAGCAGCTCTCCTCGCCGGCGGAGATCTATCACCGGCCGGTGAACCGCTTCGTCGCCGGCTTCATCGGCTCGCCCGCGATGAACTTCATCGAAGGCCGCGTCGAGGGCGAGAGCTTCAATGCCGGCGGCCTCGTGGTGCCGCTTCTCGGCACGCTCATGGCGCGGCAGGCGGCGACGCGCCCCGCCGTCCTCGGCATCCGGCCGGAGCATGTCGCGATCGGCGAGCCGGACGGGCGCCACGCCTTCTCGGCGGCCGGCACGGTGCGCGTCGTCGAGCCGATGGGCGCCGACACGCTGCTCTGGACCGAGCTCGCCGGCCAGCCTTTGTCGATCCGCATCGATTCCGAGCGGAGCTTCTCGCCCGGCGAGGCGATCCGCTTCTCCTTCGACCCGGCCCGCGCCTCCCTCTTCGACGTCGAGACCGGCGCGCGCCTCTGATCCTCCCCGCTCCCGAGCCATAAGCCAACCGGACATCCGCCATGACCGAAACGATCTCGATGCAGCTCTATTCGGGCCGCAACTTCCCGCCGCTCGACGCGCAGCTCGCCCTCCTCGCCCGGATCGGCTATCGCGACGTCGAGACCTTTCGCGGCCTCTACGACGATGTCGAGGGGCTGAAGCGCGGGCTCGACGCGCATGGCCTCACCGTGAAGAGCGCCCATTACAGCGTCGATTTCCTCGAGAGCGATTTCGCCCGCGCCCTTTCCATCGCCCGGACGCTCGGCAACGAGATCATGGTCCTGCCCTATCTGACGCCGGAGGAGCGCCCGACGGACGGCGCCGGCTGGCGCGCCTTCGGCAATCGCGTCGCCGGGATCGCCAAGCGGGTCGCCGGCGAGGGCCTGCGCTGCGCCTGGCACAACCACGATTTCGAGATGCGTCCGCTGGCGGACGGCTCGCGGCCGATCGAGCATATCCTCGAATCCGACATGAGCCTCGAATGGGAGGCCGATCTCGCCTGGATCGTGCGCGGCGGCGAGGACCCGGCCACCTGGCTGACGCGCTACAAGGGCCGGCTCTCGGCGCTGCACGTGAAGGACATCGCGCCGGCCGGCGAGAAGGCGGACGAGGACGGCTGGGCCGATGTCGGCGCCGGCACGCTCGGCTGGGACCGGCTCTGGCGCCTCGGGCGCGAGGCCGGCGCGACGCTGATGATCGCCGAGCACGACAATCCCGCCGATTTCGAGCGTTTCGCCACGGCGAGCTATGCCGCCATGCGCGCCTATGCGGAAAGGAACTGAGCCATGGTTCAGCGGATCGGCCTCGTCGGCTGCGGCGTCATCTCGGGAATCTATCTTCACAACGCGCCGCTCTTCCGCGACATCCGCTTCACGGCCTGCGCCGACATGCGCCCCGAGGCGGCGCGGGCGCGGGCCGAGGAATACGGGTTGCGCGCCCTCACCCTCGACGAACTCTATCGCAGCGACGAGGTGGACATCGTCCTCAACCTCACCAATCCCGACGCGCATGCCGAGGTGGCGCTGAAGGCGCTCGACGCCGGCAAGCATGTCTATGGCGAGAAGCCGCTCGCGACCTCGCTCGCCGACGGGCGGGCGATCGTCGATCTCGCGGCGCGCCGAGGCTTGCGCGTCGGCTCGGCGCCCGACACGGTGCTCGGCCCCGGCACGCAGACCTGCCGCCGCCTCATCGAGGACGGCACGGTCGGCGAGATCATGTCGGGCGTTGCCTCCATCATGTCGCGCGGCATGGAGAACTGGCATCCGGCGCCCGGCTTCTACTTCCGCCCCGGCGGCGGCCCGGTCCTCGACATGGGCCCCTATTATATCGGCGCGCTCGTCATGCTGCTCGGCCCGGTCGCCAAGGTCGTCTCGGCCGGGCGGGTCGGCCTGCCGGAGCGGATCGTCAGTGCCGAGGGACCCAATCTCGGCCAGCGCATCGTGCCGGAGGTGCAGACCACCATCCATTCGATCCTGACCTTCGCCTCCGGCGCGCAGGTGACGCTGCTCGCCTCCTGGGACGTCTGGAACCACGCGCATCGGCCGATCGAGCTGCATGGCGTGAACGCCTCGCTCCGCGTGCCCGACCCGAACTTCATGGACGGGCGGACGGAGATCGCCACCAATCGCGAGAGTTGGGAAACGGTGGCGACGGGCGACAGCCTCTATTCGCGGCCGAACTATCCCTTCGCCGCGCCGATCTACGCCAATTATCGCGGCCTCGGCCTCGCCGAGATGGCGGCGGCGATCGAGGCGGGCCGGCCGCATCGCGCCAATGGCGACTGGGCCTTCCACACGCTCGACGTCATGCTCGCCATCCTCAGATCGGCGGAGGAGGAACGGGCGATCGCCATCGGCTCGCGCTGCGCGGTGCCGGCCGCCCTGTCGCCCGCCGAGGCGGACAGCCTCCTCGCGGGCGACGGGAGCGAGGCGCGCCGCAGCGCCTGACCCCGCTTCAGGCGAGGGGGATCGGCCGGAGGTCGGCGTCGAGGGCAACGACCTCCTCCAGCGCCGCCCCGGCGGCGAGGCGCGCCGGGGGAAGCCCAAGCGCGTGCCAGGGATTGTCGGTCGCCATCGCCACCGCCTCCGCCAGGGACAGGCCGGCATGGACGACGAGATTGCGAAGGCTCGTCAGCATGTCGATATGGGCGCCCGCCAGCGAGCCGTTGGCATTCACCAGTCGGCCGTCCCGCACCTCGATCCGCTCGCCATAGAGCTCGAAATGGTCCGGCCCGCCGATGGTCGACATCGCGTCGGAGACGAGCACCATGCGGTCCGGCCGGGGCCGGGCGCGGCAGGCGAGCGCGATCATCTCCCAGGCGACGTGATGGCCGTCGGCGATGATGCCGACATAGGCCTCGCTGTTGATCGCGGCGGCGGGCGTGCCGGGCTCGCGCGACAGCATCGGCGGCATGGCGTTGAAGAGATGGGTGAAGAGCCCGGCGCCGGCCTCGAGCCCGGCCTTCGCCTCCTCGGCCGTCGAGGCCGTGTGGCCGATCGACACGGCGGCGCCGAGCGCGACCAGCGCCCGGATCGCCTCCGCCGGCACCTTTTCGGGGGCGAGCGTCACCATCACCGGGATGCCGCGCTCGCGCATGCGTTTCACCGCCGCCAGCGTTTCCGGCTCGAAGGGGCGGATGAGGCGGGCGTCATGCGTGCCCTTGCGGGCGGGATTGAGATGCGGCCCCTCGAGATGGATGCCGAGAAAGCCCGGCAGGCCATAGGCCGCGACGGCGGCCTCCGCCACCTCGGCCATCACCTCCGCCGTCGTGGTGATCAGCGTCGGCATCACCCAGCCGGTGCCGAGCCGGCGCAGGGTCGCGACGATATGGGCGATGCCCTCCGGCGTCGGCCGGCTGTTCAGCATCACGCCGCCCGCCCCGTTCACCTGGATGTCGGTCGCGGCCGGCATCAGGACATGCGGCGCAAGATCGGGCGTCTCGCCGGCGGCGAGCGGCCGGATGCGGGACAGCGCGCCATCGGCGAATTCGGCGGCGAGGCCGCCCTGCAACTGGCCGTCCAGCCAGAGATGGTCGGGCGCGACGAGACGGGTCAAGCGAGAGATCCCCCTTCAGATAAGCCGGCAAAGTTCGAGAACCCGCCCTGCGCCTCGCGGGCGAGGAGCGCCATGCCGCGCGCGCCGGAACTGTCGCCATGGCGGGCGAGCCGCAGCGCGGGCGGGCGCGTCCGGCCGAGGACGAGTCCGGCGAGCGGAGGCTCCAGGCGGGCGAGAATGTCCGGCATCTTCGACAGGCCGCCGCCGAGCACGATGCAATCGGGATCGAGCACGAGCTGGAGCGTCAGCAGGCATTCGGCCGTGAGCTCCGCCCAGAGGGTCAGCACCGCTTCGGCCGCCGCCTCGCCGGCACCGGCGCGCTCGACGATCTCGAGTGCCGTCGCCGGACGGCCCAGCCGATGCGCGGCGAGCGCCGCGAGGCCGCTGCCCGAGACATAGCGCTCCATGCAGCCGCTCTTGCCGCAGCCGCAGCGCCATTCCGGCAGGCCGAAGCGCGACAGTGCCCGGGCCGGCATGCCGACATGGCCGATCTCGACCGCCAGGCCGTTGCGGCGGCGCGGCACGCGCCCGTCGAGGCAGAAGCCGGCGCCGAGCCCGGTGCCGAGGATGAGGCCGACGACGCCGGCCTCGCCGTCCGCCGCCCCGCCATGGGCCTCGGAATAGGCGAAGGACATGCAGTCATTGCCGAGCACGAAGTCGCGCCCGAGCCGCTCGGCCAGGGCGGCGCGGACATTGCGGCCCGAGATCGGCACGTTGGAGGCGAAGGACAGGCCGGTGTCGGGGTCGATCAGGCCGGGCAACCCGATGCCGATCGGCAGATGCGGCGCGTCGGCGCGCTCGATCAGCCAGCCGACCTGCCCGGCCAGCGCCGTCATGAAGCTGTCGAACTCCTCGACGGGCGTCGGCACGCGCCGCATCTCGACGGTCGTCATCGCGCCGTCGAAGAGCCGGGCCTCGATCTTGGTGCCGCCGAGGTCGATCGCGCCGCTCGTCATCGAGCGCCGGACGCGAAGGGCCGGCGCGGGGCGGCGGCGGGCCGGAGGGCTGGAAACTCGGAAGGGCGCGGTCCGCGATCGGACGGGAAGGACGTCATGGTTCGGCATGTTCCGTGGGGCCCGGCACCGGAACTCCCGCTCGGCACGGCGGAGCCCCGCCGCCGGCCCGTTCCGGCTTGGCCAGGACGGCCGCCCGCGCGAGCGGACGAATCCGGCAGGGCGCGGGCCGGACCTTGCGACGAACCGGGCCGGCGAGGCAAGCCGGCCCCGGACCGTTCGCGTCCGCCCCTCGAGGACCGGGGCCGGACGCGGAAGTCGAAGACGCGGCTCGCCTCAGATCGGCAGGCGGCTGCGCTCGCTCGCCTGGCGCTCGGCCTCCTGAGCCGATTTCAGCATGGCTTTCGTATACATCAGCGCGTGGCTGGCGAGGTCGTGGCCGTCGTCCCAGAGATTGCGCCAGATGCCGAGAATGCCTTCCAGCGGCTGGCCGACGACGCGCGAGGAGAAGCTCTCGAAGGTGATCGGACCCTGATACTTGGCGCGCACCAGGGCGCGGAAGACGCTCGTCAGGTCGATCGAGCCCGAACCCATATAGCCGCGATGCGAATCGCCGGTGTGGAAATAGCCGATATAGTCGCCCGTATCGACAATCGCCTGGGCGATGTCCGACTCCTCGATGTTCATGTGATAGACGTCGAGATGGACCTTCACGTTCGGCGCGCCGACGAGCTTGGCCATTTCCACGCCCTGCGCGGCCGTGTTGCAGATATTGGTCTCGTAGCGGTTCACCACTTCGAGGACGAGGGTGATGTCGCTCTTGGCGGCGATCTCGGCCACCTGCGCCAGGGTCTCGGCCGACTGGCGGATGCCCTCCGCCGTCGGCTGGGTGAAGTACTTGCCGAAGGCCGAATAAAGGATGCCGCCGATATTCTGGCCGCCGCAGTCGCGGCAGACGCGGATGGCGTCCTCGAGCTTCTGCTTGCCGCGCGCCCGCTTCTCCTGGTCGCCCGAGGAAATGTCGGAATCGAAGTCGAGGCCGAGCGAGAAGTTGATGCCGATGCCGGCCTTCTCCAGTTCGCGGCGCGTGAAGTCGACATCGATGAGGCTGGGATCGAGGGCCGGCGCCTCGATGAAGTCGTAGCCGACTTCCGCGGTCTTCGCGATGGCACGAGCGCATTCCTCGTGGCTCCAGCCCGCTTCCCAGACCAGCGCGTGAACGCCGAGCTTGTTCATGAAATCCTCCCATAGGCGGCAAGTTGAGGTCTTCGCATGCGCGAAGGAATGCTGCACCGCTCCCGATCCGAGTCAGTAGAGCACTAGCGCGCGCATGATTGACAAAGTCGGCACCGATGTCTAGCGTCCAATAAAACGTTTCACGAGAATGCCGCTGGCACTCGTCGTCTTGGGAGGGACGATGGTCGCGAAGCCGCAGACCCCTTCGATCCGCATGGTGGCCGAGCGCGCCGGGGTGTCCGTCGCGACCGTGTCCAACGTCCTCAACGGCAAGACGAGCGTGTCGCCCGACTTCGCCGAGCGGGTGACGCGGGCCGTGCGCGAGCTCGGCTATGTGGTGGATATCGGCGCCTCGCGCCTGCGCTCCGGCAAGGCGGCGCTGGTCGGCGTCGTGGTGCCCGACCTCGCCAATTCCATGTTCGCGAGCTTCGTCTCGACGCTGGAACATGCCGCGCGCCAGGGCGGCTTCGACATCGTCGTCGTCTCGGCCCGCAACGATCCGGCGGAGGAGGCCGACCGCCTGTCGAACATCCGGTCCTGGCGTCCGGCGGGCCTCATCGTCATCCCGTGCGACGGCGCGCTGGCCGAGCGCCTGCCGGAAGGCCACGCGATCCCGACCGTGGTGGCCGACCGCATTCCCGACATCGCCGGCTTCGATCTCGTCGCCGTCGACAACGGGCCGGCGGCGGGCAAGATCGCCCGCCATCTCGGCGAGACGGGGGCGAGGACCGGCCTCGTCGTCGGCACCAGCCTGTCGATCAGCAATGTGCGCGAGCGCTGGGAGGGCGTTCTCGCGGCCGGCGGTTCCTGCGCCTTCGAGATGCTGGAGGTCGGCTTCGACGCGCCGGACCATCTGGCGCCGCTCGCCGAACGGCTCGTCGGCGCCGCGCGTCCCGACGCGCTCTTCGCCCTCGACCATACGACGTCGCTGGCGCTCTACCGGCTCGTCGGCGAACTCGGGCTGAGGATACCGCAGGACATCGCCTATGCGAGCTTCGACGAGATGGAATGGATGCGCCTCGTCGCGCCGCCGCTGACGGCGGTGCGCCAGCCGGTCGAGGCCATGGCGGAGGAGGCCTGGACGCTTCTGTCGAAGCGCATGGCGGGCGACCACGGCGCATCCATCACGCGGCGCCTGACCTGCGCCGTCGAGATGCGCGGCTCGACAGGGCCGCGCGAGGCCTCGCGGAGGAGCGAGGCCGCCTGAGGGCAGGACGACAACGAACACAAGGGGAGGAAGGCATGAACATCACACGCAGGACGACGCTCGCCATGCTCGGCACCGGCGTCGCCGCCGCCGCGCTCGGCGGCATCCCGGGTCTCGCCGCCGCGGCCGAGCCGCAGGCCGGCATCGTCGTCAAGATCGGCGGCATTCCCTGGTTCAACGCCATGGAGGTCGGCATCAAGAAGGGCGCGAAGGACTACAAGGTCGATGCCTGGATGGTCGGCCCGACCCAGGCCGACGCCGCCCAGCAGGTGCGCGCCATCGAGGATCTCATCGCCCGCAAGGTGCAGGTGATCGGCATCGTGCCGAACGATTCCGCCGCGCTGGAGCCGGTGCTCGGCCGCGCCCGCGCCGCCGGCATCAAGGTCATCGCCCACGAGGGCCCGGACCAGAAGGAGAAGGACTGGGACTTCGAGCTGACGACGATCGAGGCCTATGGCAAGGCGCATATGGACCTTCTCGCCAAGGAGATGGGCGAGGCCGGCGACTATATCGTCTATGTCGGCTCGCTGACCGTGCCGCTCCACAATGCCTGGGCCGACGCCGCCATCGCCTATCAGAAGGAGAAATACCCGAAGATGAAGATGCTCGGCGACCGGTTCGGCGTCGCCGAAAGCCTCGACGAGAGCATCAAGACGACGCAGGACCAGCTGCGCGCCAATCCGAGCCTCAAGGGCATCCTCACCTTCGGCAGCCAGGGCCCGATCGGCGCGGCGCGCGTGCTCGACGATCGCGGCAAGGCGAAGTCCATCGCCCTCGTCGGCGGCTTCTCGCCCGGCCAGGGCCAGCGCTACGTGAAGTCGGGCGTGATCCGGGGCGGCTATATCTGGAATCCGATGACGGCGGGCGAGGTCTTCGCCCAGCTCGCCGCCCTTCTCGCCAGCGGCAAGGAGCCGACCGACGGCATGGAGCTCGTCGGCGTCGGCAAGGTGCAGGTCTTCCCCGACAAGAAGCTGATCCAGGCGCAGAAGCTGGAATCGCTCGACAAGGAGAATGTCGGGCGGCTCGCCGAGCTCGGGCTCTGACCCCTCCCTAGAGGAGCCCCGGCCGGCGGCGTCGCTACGGTGGCGCCGCCGGCCCTTCCCGCATCGCTTGGCCTTTCGGAGCATCCACCCATGCCGAACGGGGTGCCGTTTCTGCGCCTGACCGGCCTGTCGAAGCATTTCGGCGGGGTCCGGGCGCTCGAGGGAATCGACTGGGACGTCATGCCGGGCGAGGTCCATTGCCTCGTCGGCGAGAACGGCTGCGGCAAGTCGACCCTCATCAAGACCGTCGCGGGCGTCCATCCGCCGACGGAGGGATCGGTCGAGATCGACGGCCAGTCCGTCCTGCCGCTCGACCCGGCGAAGGCCAAGGCGCTCGGCATCCAGGTCATCTTCCAGGACCTGTCGCTCTTCCCCAATCTCTCCGTCGCCGAGAACATCGCGATCGAGAGCCATCTCGACGCGCTCGTGAAGCCGGTGCGGATCGGCCCGATGCGCCGCATCGCGCGCGAGGTCCTCGCCCGGCTCGACTTCGATCTCGACCTCGCCGCGACGGTCGGCGACCTGTCGGTCGCCGAACGGCAGATCGTCGCCATCGCGCGGGGGCTCGCCGGCCGCGCGCGCCTCATCTTCATGGACGAGCCGACCGCCTCCCTCACCCGCGCCGAGGTGGACCGCCTCCTCGCGATCGTCGCCCGGCTGAAGGCCGACGGCATCGCGGTCGTCTTCGTCTCGCATCGGCTCGACGAGGTGGTGGAGATCGCCGAGCGCGTCACCGTCTTCCGCGACGGGCGGAAGGTCGGCACCTGGCCCGTCGCCGAGGTCGACCAGCGCCGCATCGCCCATCTGATGACCGGCCTCGACATCGAGCAGAAGGTCGTCGCCCGCGACATGGGCGCGGCCGAGCCGCTGCTCGTCGTCGACCGCCTGTCGCGCGACGGCGAGTTCGCCGACATTTCCTTCACGCTGCGGCGCGGCGAGGTGCTCGGCATCGTCGGCCTTCTCGGCTCGGGCCGTACCGAGCTCGCCCTCACCCTCTTCGGCATGAACCGCTCGGAGGGCGGCGCGATCCGGCTGGAGGGAAAGGAGCTGCGCCTCCGCTCCAACCGCGACGCGGTGAAGGCCGGCATCGCCTATGTCTCGGAGGACCGGCTCGGCCTCGGCGTGATCCTGCCGCAGGCGATCGAGGACAATATCGTCCTCGCCGTGATGAAGGACCTCGCCTCGCGCCTCGGCCTCCTGTCGCCGAAGCGCCGGCGCGCGCTCGCCGCCGAATGGGTGGAGCGCCTGTCGATCAAGGTGCCGGGCCTCGACCGGCCGGTCCAGACGCTGTCCGGCGGCAACCAGCAGCGCGTCGTGCTGGCCAAGTGGCTGGCGGCGCGGCCGAGCGTCCTCATTCTCGATTCGCCGACCGTCGGCGTCGACATCAAGAACAAGCAGGGGATCTACGAGACGGTCGCGGCGCTCGCGGCGCAGGGCGTCGGCGTCATCCTCATCTCCGACGAGGTGATGGAGGTCTTCGCCACCTGCGACCGCGTCCTCCACATGCGTGAAGGGCGCATCGTCGGCGAGGCCGTGCCCGGCCAAATCTCGGAACATGCGATGGAGGAGCGGATCTATGCCTGACGCCCGCACCGGGCATGCCCCCCGGCTGGCGCGGCTGCGCCGCCGGCCGGAAGCCTGGCTCTTCGCCGTCATCCTTCTCGTCGGCGCGCTGTTCGGCGCGCTGGCGCCGGGCTTCCTGACGCTCGCCAATGTCATCGACCTCCTGGAGACCTATTCGGTCCAGGCGATCATGGCGATGGGCCTCTTCGTCGTGCTCGTTTCCGGCGGCATCGACATCTCCTTCGCCGCCACCGCCTCCGTCGCGCAATATTGCGCGGCGCTCCTCGCGGTGCAGGCGGGCCTGCCGGCGCCGCTGGTCATCCTCGCCGGCCTGCTGATCGGCACGGCGCTCGGCTGCGTCAACGCCGCGCTGATCCACTACGTCCGCATCACCTCGATCATCGCGACCATCGCCATGATGAGCGTCAGCTTCTCGCTGCTGATGTATTTCTCCGGCGGCAAGTCGATCTACGACCTGCCGGACTGGTGGATCACCCGCGTCACCTTCTACGAGGTCGAGACCGCCTCCGGCGACCTCGTGCGCCTGACGCTGCCGATCGTCGCGATGCTTCTCGCCACGCTCTTCACCTGGGCGATGATGACGCGCTCCTCCGTCGGCCGCCAGCTCTATGCCATGGGCGGCAATCCGGAGGCGGCGCGGCGCGTCGGCATCTCGATCGGCAGGCTGCATTTCGTCGCCTACGGCTTTCTCGGCTTCATGGCGGCGGCGGGCGGTCTCGTCCAGGCGCATCGCGTCGGCGAAAGCGTGCCGAACGCCATGGTCAATACCGAGCTCGCCGTGCTCTCGGCCGCCGTTCTCGGCGGCGCCAGCCTGTCCGGCGGCATCGGCACCGTGCCGGGCGTCCTCCTCGGCATCGTGCTGCTCGCCATCCTCCAGAACGGGCTGAACCTTCTCGGCGTCTCGTCCTATTTCTTCCAGATCGTCATCGGCCTGACGATCCTCGTCTCCACCTCCATCACCGTCCTGTCGTCGCGGCGCGGGCGCCGGCATCGCATTCTCGCGGAGGCGCCGGCCCATGCGTGACCAGCCGCGCGGCGCGACGGGCGCCGTCCCGCAATCCGGCGGTCTCGCCGATCTGATGGCCCGGCTGCGGCCGGGCCTGCCCGGCGGCCAGGCGGGGCTCGGCGGGCTGCTCCTCGCCCTCCTCCTCGCCTTCGCGCTCTTCGTGCCGGGCTTCGCCAGCCTCGGCACGCTGCAATCCTTCATGTACCAGCTGCCGCTGCTCGGCCTCCTGTCGCTGGCCATGGTCGTGCCGCTGATCACCGGCGGCCTCAATCTCGCGATCATCGCGACGACGAACCAATGCGCGCTGCTGATGGTCTGGATCATGCAGAACGCCCTGCCGGAGGGCGCGGGCGGCGGCACCGTCCTCGCCGTCGTCCTCCTGGCGCTCGCCGCCGGCCTTCTCCTCTGCCTCGCGATCGGCCTCCTCACCGGCGCCCTCGTCGCCTATACCGGCGTCCACCCGATCCTCGTCACCCTCGGCACCAAGTCGCTCATCGACGGGATCAGCATCTATCTGACGCGCGGCATGGCGCTCAGCGGCGTGCCGGAGGCCTTCGGCCGCGTCGGCAACGCGACGCTTCTCGGCGTGCCGATGATCTTCCTCGTCCTCGTCGTCGCGGCCCTCGCCGTCGGCGTGATCCTGAAGCGCACCGCCTTCGGCCTGTCCTGCGCCATGATCGGCTCGAACATCGAGGCGACGCGCTATTCGGCGATCGACGTGAAGCGCGTCCTCGTCGGCGTCTACACGATGTCGAGCCTCACCTGCTTCGTCGCGGCGCTGGTGATGCTCGTCACCTTCAACTCGGCCTCGGCCGACTATGCGCAGTCCTATCTCCTCGTCACCATCCTCGCGGCGGTGCTCGGCGGCGTCGACCCCTTCGGCGGCTTCGGCACGGTGTCCGGCCTGATGCTGGCGCTGGCGATCCTCCAGGTCATCTCCTCCGGCTTCAACCAGTTCGGCCTGTCGAACTATCTCACCGTCGCGATCTGGGGCGCGACGCTGATCCTCGTCGTGATGGCGCAGACGCTGCGCCCGCATCTCGCCGGCCTGTTCCGGCGCGGGGGGCGCTGAGCCATGGGCGCGATCGCGGTCTTCGACATCGGCAAGACCAATGTGAAGCTCTTCGCCGCCTCGCCGGACGGCGTTCTCCTCGAACACGGCTCGGCCCCGAACCAGGTGCGCGAGGGGCCGCCCTACCGCCATCACGATCTCGCCGGCCTCGAGGACTGGCTGCTCGACGGGCTCGCCGATCTCGGCACGCGGCACGAGATCGAGGCGGTGGTCGCCTGCGCCCACGGCTCCGGCGGCGTTCTCGTCGGGGCGGACGGGGCGGCGATGCCGATGATCGACTATGAGCAGGCGCCGCCGCCGGAGATCGACGCCGACTATGCCGGGATCGTCGGCTCCTATCGCGAGCGCGGCAGCGCGGTCATGCTCGGCACGGCCCATCTCGCCCGGCAGATGCTCTGGCTGGAGCGCCATTGGCCGGCGGAATTCGCAGAGGCCCGCGCCTTCCTGGCGACGCCGCAATATTGGGCCTTCCGCCTCTCCGGCATCGCGGCCGGCGAGGTGACGAGCCTTGCCGCCCAGTCGCATCTCTGGGCCTCGGCCGAGGCCCGGCCGGCGCGGCTCGTCGACCGGCGCGGCTGGGCGCGGCTGATGCCGCCGATGCGCAGCGCCTTCGAGACGCTGGGGCCGCTGAAGCCGGAATTCGTCCGGCGCACGGGCCTGAAGCCGCAGACCCGCATCCTCTGCGGCATCCACGATTCCTCGGCCAATTTCTACCGCTATCAGGCGGCAGGCCTCGCCGATCTCACCGTCGTCTCCACCGGCACCTGGATCGTCTGCCTCACCGACCGCGCCGGCATCGACTTCGATGTCGAGAAGCCGGGCCGGGCCTGCAATGCCGATGTCCTCGGCCGCCCGATGCCCGGCATGCTGACGATGGGCGGGCGCGAATTCTCGCTCGTCGCCCGCGGCGAGGCCGGCCCCGCCGACGAGGAGACGGTGCATCGGCTCGTCGCCGGCCGGACCTTCGCCCTGCCCTCCTTCGGCCCGGACGACGGCCTGTTCCCCGGCACGGCGCGGGAGGGACGGTTCGTCGGCCCCCTCGCCGACGATCCGCAGGCGCGCTTCACCCTCGGCGTGCTCTATGCGGCGCTCCTCGCCGCCGAATGCCTCGCCGACCTGCCGCCCGCCGCGACGGTGGCGCTCGACGGCGGCTTCGTGAAGGAGCCGATGTTCGGCCGCCTCGTGGCGGCGCTCCTGCCGGGCACCCGCGTGCTCGTGAACCACGATCCCTACGGCACCGCGACCGGCGCGGCGCTGCTCGCCGGCCACGAGACGCGGCGCGGCCCCGCCCCGTTCGATGCCGAGGAACCGGCCCGGGCCGGATTGCCGGACCTCTCTTCCTACCGGTCGCAATGGCGCGACCTGTCCCGACGAATGGAGACTGTTTCGTGACCGCCTATGACGACATGGCCCTGCGCCGCGAGATGGTGGCGACCTGCCGCCGCATGAACGACAGCGGCATCAACCAGGGCACGGCCGGCAATCTCTCGGTGCGCAATCCGCGCGGCTTCCTGATCACGCCGACCTCGCTGCCCTACGACCGGATGGAGCCGGAAGATCTCGTGCAGATGGCCTTCGACGGCACCTACGAGGGCCGCCACCGTCCCTCGTCCGAATGGCGCTTCCATCGCGACATCCAGCAGGCGCGGCCGGACATCAATGTCGTGCTGCATTGCCATTCGGTCTATGCGACGACGCTCGCCTGCCATCACAAGCCGATTCCGAGCTTCCACTACATGACGGGCATCGCCGGTGGCACGACCATCCGCTGCGCCCGCTATGCGACCTTCGGCACGCAAGGCCTGTCGGACGCCGCGATCGAGGCGCTGGAGGACCGGCTCGCCTGCCTTCTCGGCCAGCATGGCCAGATCTCGCTCGGCAAGACGCCGGCCGCCGCCCTCGCCCTCGCCATCGAGGTCGAGACCCTGTCGCGCCTCTATGTCCAGGCGCTGACGCTCGGCGAGCCGCCGATCCTCTCGGACGAGGAAATGGCCCGCGTTCTCCAGCAGATGAAGAACATGAGCTATGGCCAGGCGCCCGATCTCGAAGGGGTGAACGACACGGCGCGGCCGAAGCCGGCCGCCTGACGGCAGGCGCCCCGGCCACGACGGGCCGGCGCGGGGCGTCCCGCGCCCGTCCTCGCCCGCGCCCGTCGAGGCGCCGTACCGGTCCTGTCGGGACCGGCGGCCGGCGCTTCTCGGCCGCGTCGCCGCGTCAGTCCTTCCCGGCGTGATCCTCGCGACGGGAGGCGCCGCGACCGGCCGCCGAATTCAGGAAAATGGCGATCCTCATCGCCGCGATGCCCAGCCCGCGCAGCACTGCCGCGACCGGGAGGAGCAGGATCGCCACGGCACTCCGTGGCGTCCGTCCGCTTCGTTGCCTCCGCATGATACTCGCAATCGTACTCGGCAATCGCCGATCGCCGTTGCGCGGATCAACGAATATTGCCTCATTGAAAAGATTGTTACTGTTAGCCATCCCAGCAATACCTCTTGAGCCTCGCCGCCTATGCTGAGGCCCTCCCGGCTGCCCCTGAACCTCACCGGGGACATCCTGACGGATTCATATAACTGAACTTCGTCCGATTGACACTTCCCTTGCGACAGGATGCCTAATGCCCGGAGCAAAATTGATGAAAAGGATATTGAATACTTGAACGCGGCACATCACCCGAAAGGGTGATGGACGCTGCGGCATCATGGCGCGGCCCGGCCGGACGGGCGCGTCGAAGCGACGGGCCCGGAACATCTCCCGATCCCTCCCGACGCCGATCGCGGCCGAGGCGCCCGGCGCGTCCGACCCTGGCGGCACGTCCTCCACGCCGGAGCGCGAAGGCGGCTGGCATGCGGCGAACTGGGTCTCGCCGACGATCCACGAGACGGCGCATCCGCCGCCACGATCAGGCGGCGACCAGACGCTTCCGGCTGGAGCGCGAGGGCGGCGAGGCCGCCGACCCTCGGCCCTTCCTCAGGCGGCGCGGCCGAACCGCAGTCCGTCCGGCTCGTTGGCGACGAGCGACAGGCGGCCGTAATCGGCGAAGCTCGGATGCGGCGTTTCGAGAACATGGCTGTGCGTCGCCGTGACCACGGCGACGGCCGCGCCCGCCGCTTCCGCCGCCTTGATGCCCGCCGGCGCGTCCTCGAAGACGAGGCAGTCGCCGATCGGCACGCCGAGCCGCTCGGCCGCGAGAAGGAAGCAATCCGGCGCCGGCTTGCCATGCGCCACGTCCTCGGCGGTGACGAGCACCCGCGGCACCGGCAGGCCGGCGGCGGCGAGCCGCTTCAGCGCCAGTTCGCGAATGGCGGAGGTGACGATCGCCCAGCGCCCCTCCGGCAGGGCGGAGAGAAAGGCGAGCGCGCCCTCGATCGGCAGGATGCCGTCGACATCCTCCATCTCCGCGATGGTGATCGCCTCGGCCTCGCGCTCGATCTCGATGCCCGGCAGGCCGAGGCGCCGGATGTTCTCCACGGCGCGGATGCCGTGCATGGTGCGCATGAACTCCTCGACATCGGCGACATTGTGCTTGCGGGCCCAGGCCGACCAGACCCGGTTCACCACCGCCAGCGAGTTGACGATCGTGCCGTCCATGTCGAACAGAAAGGCGCCGAAGGTGCGCCCCGCATGAAAACCATCGGCCATGTTCGATCGCTCTCCGAACCCGTCTCGCCTCGCGCCGCGCCGGCTTTCGCCGCCCGGCGGCACCGCTGATAGCCGAAAACGCCGCGAATCTGTAGGTGCCGCACGCCGATTGCGGCAGGGCCGCGCCGGAAATCGTCGAAAGGCCATTGACGAAGACGGGCTAACCATGGCCCCTGAGCCCGGCCCGTTCCCACGGGATCCGAGGCGACGCGCGCGGCAGGCGCGGCGGCGCCCGCCGGGGCGAGGGCGATCGGCGGGAGGACCGATGAGCGAATTTCCAAGCGGCCGACGCGGCCGGACCGGCGGCGCGTCCGGGCGCCCGGCCTCGACTTCGGCCGGGAGGGCCTGAACCATGGCCGGAGCGATCCTGCAATTCGGCACCAGCCGCTTTCTCCAGGCCCATGCCGACCTCATTCTGTCGGAGGCGCGCGCCGCCGGCCAGGAGATCGGCCCGGTCACGGTGGTCGAGACGACCGGGGCGCCGGCGAGCCGCGCCCGGATCGAGGCCTTCGATGCCGGCCTGCCAATCCCGATCCGCATCCGCGGCCTTCAGGACGGGCGGGTGATCGACGAGACGCGGCAGGTCGAGGGCATCGCCGCCGGGATCTCGGCGCGCGGCGAATTCGACCGGCTGGTCGCGGCCTTTCTCGAGGCGCGCTACGTCGTCAGCAATACCGGCGACAAGGGCTTCGACATTCCGGTGCCCGCCGCCGTGACGCGGGACGGCTGGCGCAGCTTTCCCGAACTTCTCACCCTGCTGCTGCGCGCCCGTTTCGAGGCCGGCGGCGGCCCGCTGGTTCTCCTGCCCTGCGAACTCGTCACCGACAACGGGGCGCGGCTCCAGGCGCTCGTCGCCGAGCTCGCCGCGACGGCCTATGGCGATGCCGCCTTTTCCGACTGGCTTTCGGCGAACTGCCTCTTCGCCGACAGTCTGGTCGACCGCATCGTCTCCGAACCGCTGGAGCCGCTCGGCGCGGTGGCCGAGCCCTATGCGCTCTGGGCGATCGCCGCCCGGCCCGGCCTCGACCTGCCCTGGTCGCATCCGCAGATCAGCCTCGTCGCCGATCTCGGCGATGTCCAGAACAAGAAGCTCTTCCTCCTCAATCTCGGCCACACGCTACTCGCCGAGCGCTGGCTGAGGACGAAGGGCCGGGCGGATCTCACCGTCCGGGAAGCGCTGGCCGAGCCCGCCACCCGCGACTGGCTCGGCGCCATCATGCTCGGCGAGGTCGTTCCCGCCTTCGGCGACAAGGCGGAGGAGGCCGGCGCCTATTGGGCCACCTGCCTCGAACGCTTCGCCAATCCGTTTCTCGATCACCGGCTGGCGGACATCGCCACCAATCACGACGCGAAGATCGCGCGCCGCGCCGGCGGTCTCCTGGACTGGGCGCGGCGCAGGGGAAGCGGCGACGAGGCCTTTCCGCTGCTGCTGGCGGTCTTTCCCGCATGGGCCGGCGCGGGCCGGCAGAAGGAGGCTTGAGGATGCGCGCGCTTAGAATCGAGGCGGAAGGCCGTTCCGCGCTGCGCGAGGTGCAGGAGCCGCAGCCGGGCCCCGGCGAGGTGCTCGTCCGCGTCTCCCATGTCGGGCTCTGCGGCAGCGATCTCAACACGTTCAAGGGCCTCAACCCGCTGGTCTCGCTGCCGCGCATTCCCGGCCACGAGATCGGCGGCACGATCGCCGCCGTCGGCGCCGACGTGCCGGCCGAGTTCGCGCCCGGCCGCCGGGTGACGGTGATGCCCTATACGGCCTGCGGCACCTGCGCCTCCTGCCGGCGCGGCCGGGTCAATGCCTGCCGCTACAACCGCACGCTCGGCGTCCAGCAGGACGGCGGCCTCGCCGAGGCGATCGCCCTGCCCTTCGACAAGATCATCCTCAACGACACCCTGTCCGAGCGCCATCTGGCGCTGGTCGAGCCCTTGTCGGTCGGCTTTCACGCGGTGGAGCGCGGCCGGGTCTCAGCCGGCGAGACGGTGGTGGTGCTCGGCTGCGGCATGATCGGCATGGGCGTCGTCATCGCGGCGGCGGCGGCCGGCGCGCGCGTCCTCGCCGTCGATGTCAACGCGGAGAAGGTCGGCCGCGCCACGCGCTTCGGCGCGGCGGAGGCGATCGACGGCTCGAAGGAGGATGTCGGCGCCCGCATCGAGGCGCTGACCGGCGGCGACGGGGCCGACGTGGTGATCGAGGCGGTCGGCCTGCCGGCAACCTTCACCCAGGCGATCGACCTCGCCGCCTTTGCCGGCCGCGTCGTCTATGTCGGCTATTCCAAGGCGCCCGTCACCTACGAGACGCGGTTCTTCAACCTGAAGGAACTCGACATCACGGGCTCGCGCAACGCGACGCGCGCCGATTTCGACCGCGTCATCGCCTATCTCGAAACCCTGGGGTCGAAGGCGGACGGACTGATCTCCAAGGTCTTTCCCTTCGCCGAGGCCGAAGGCGCCCTGCCCTATTGGGCGGGCGAGCCGACCGCGCTGAAGGTCATGGTGGAGCTGGCTTCCGGCCAAGTCTGACCGGAGCGGGGACAGTCTAGGCCGAGCCGCCCGGGCGGCTCGCCTCCACCCGGTTGCGGCCGTTGCGCTTGCCGGCATAGAGCGCGGCATCCGCCCGCGCGACGAGTTCGTCGGCCGTCTCGCCCGGCTGGAGCGTCGCGACGCCGAAGCTGCAGGTCTGCCGGCCGGCAACGGGAAAAGACGTCGCCTCGATGGCGCTGCGGATCGCCTCGGCGAATTCGACGGCGGGCTCCAGAGCGCTTCCCGGACAGATCAGCATGAACTCCTCGCCGCCCCAGCGGCCGATCGTGTCGGCAGGGCGCTGCCGGTCGCGCAGCACCTCGGCGAAGATCGCGAGCACCTTGTCGCCGGCCTTGTGGCCGTGCCGGTCGTTGATCGACTTGAAGCGGTCGATATCGCCGAGAATGATCGAGAGCGGCACCCGGGCCCTGCCGGTGAAGGCGATCTCCCGGCCGAGCTCCTCGTCCAGCTTGCGGCGATTGGCGAGGCCGGTCAGGAGATCGGTCTCGGCGAGAAGCTTCAGCTCCTGCGTGCGCTCGCCGACCTTGGCCTGGAGCGTCGAGGTCAGGTCGCGCATATTGTCGAGAAGCCGGGCATTCTCCTCGAAGGCATGCCCGAGGCGCCGGGCCATCCGGTTCAGCGTCGAGGCGAGCGCATGCAGCTCGTGCCGTCCCCCGGCCGCGACGACCAGCGGCCGCGTCCCGAGATTGTCGGCGTCGATCTCCTGGACGAAGGCGCTCATCTCCGCCAGCGGCCGGCCGACCATGCGCTGGATCACCACATAGAAGATCACGAGCAGCATCAGCGACTTGATGGCGGAATTGATCAGGATGATCACCACCGTGCGCTTCAGCTGATCGAGAACGAGCGCATGGTTGGAATAGACCGTCCAGGAGCCGATCGCGTGATGGGCACCGTTCTCGTCGACATGCGTCAGTTCGAAGGTCCGCTGGAAGGGCGCGTCGAAGAGCGAGGCGAGCGCCGTGCCGAGCGCCCCGTCCGGCGGCGTCCCCGGATCGGCCAGGGCACTTCCGAAGGCGCGGACGCGTTGGCCCGCCTCGTCCCGCACCTCGACGCCGGTCAGGATCGGGATCTCCCGCATGCCGGACAGGATGCCCTCGACCACCTCCGTATTGAAGCGCCACATGGCATCGGCGAGGCCAGGACTGAAGGTGCGCTGGAGCGCGACGACATTCGCCGTCAGCGCTTCGCTGGCCGAGCGATATTCGAGGCCCATCTGGATCGCGGTCAGGGCGACCGCGACCGCGAGATAGCAGCCGAACATCACCCGGATCAGCCGCTGCGCCAGCGGACTGCGGCGCGGCGGGGCGGCGAGAGTCTCAGCCCGCGAGGGCGAGAACCGGTCGATGGAAGGGAACAGGCTCATCAAGCCGGCCTCACTCACTGGCCAGAAAGGCGCCGTCATAGGCGGCCCGGATGGTCGGCAGGTCCTCGGGCGCCGACCAGGCTTCGACGATCGCGCGATAATCCGCCATCGGCCGCGCCTCGCGCAGCACGGCGTCGACACGATCGATGAAGGCGCGGCCCCAAGGCGTGCGCGCGCACATCACCCGGCTGAACACCGGCTCCGGCCGCTCCTCGAAAGGGAGCATGGCGAAGGCGCCCGGCCGCCCCAGGAGATCGGCATTGTAGGTGGCGATGTTGGCGTAGTCGATGAGATAGTCCAGGCGCCGGTTCAGCAGCATGCGGAAGGCTTCGGGAAAATCCGAATGGGTCTCCGGAGGCGGGAAGCGGCGCAGGAGGTCGTCGATCACCGGTCCGAGCGACCGGTTGCGCAGCATGCTGGTCCGCAGGTCGGGACGCTCTTCGAGAAGGTGCCGCAGCGAAAGCGGCGCCATGGCGGCAAACTTCTGCCGCTCTTCGGCCGGAACGACGAGACGCAGCGGATAGAACAGGGCGACCGGCAGGGAGAAATAGGCGAAATCCTCCCGCTCCGGCGTCTTCACGCCGCCGACGAAGCACCATTGCGCGCCGGCCTTCAGCGAAGTGACGATGCGCGGAAAGGGCGCGGAAAGGGTCTGGTGGGGAATGTCGGCGAGCCGGGCGTCGAGGAGATGCCGGATCTGATCGAAGATGCCCCGGTCGCGATTGGGGCCGTCGGCGATCATGAAGGGCGCGGCGTCGTAGATCGCCCAGGTGACGCCGGCCTCCTCGGCCGAGGCGGAGGGCGCGAGGCCGGCCCCGACGAGAAGGGTGGCCAGCGAAGCGGCGCCGGCGCGGAGCCGCAGCCCGCGCCTTGACGGCGAAGGACCCGCCACGCGCGCGAGACGGGCGGCGCGGGACGAGTGGCGGCCGACAAGGGCGGAAACGGAGGAGGCGAAATCCCGAAACATCATGACATCTCAAGGCGGAAGGCCGCGCCTTCGCCCACCGAACATAAGCGGCCGATGTTTCGAAACGTCACCCGCATCGACATTTCGCGAAGCGTGGTGACCAAAGTTTGCGCAGAGCGTCCCGAGGGCGGAGCGCCATCGAATCAAAACCGTTTCAAGGATTGCAGCACAAGGATGAAGGAGATGCAACCTCCAGGCGCATTCGGGCCGATCCCGCGCGATCGGCGGGGTCAGCTCGTCGCGACGGCGGCGGCGTAGCTGGCCGGCGGCGGCGCGGCATGGTCGGGATCGGGATGTTCCAGCGCGGCGAGCGCCATGATGCGCTCCTCCGAAGCTTCGGCGAAGGGGATCTCGCCGGCCAGCTGCCCGGCGCGCATCACCAGGATGCGATCGGAAATGGTCAGCACCTCCGGCAGGTCGCTGGAGATGACGAGAACCGCCAGCCCCTCGCGCGCCAGCTCGCGCAGCAGCGCGTAGATCTCCGCCTTGGTGCCGACATCGACGCCGCGCGTCGGCTCGTCGACGACGAGGACGCGGGGTTTGGAGGCCAGCCATTTGGCGAGCACCACCTTCTGCTGGTTGCCGCCGCTGAGAAGGCCGACGAGCTGCTCGACGCTCGGCGTCTTGATGCGGAAGCGATCGACATAGCCCTCGATCATCGAGGCCTCGCGCCCCTCCCGCACGAAGCCGGCCTGCGACAGGCGGCCGAGGCCGAGCGCGGCGAGCGACAGATTGCTGCCGACGCCCATGCCGAGCACCAGCCCCTGGCCCTTGCGGTCCTCCGGCACGAGGCCGATGCCGAGGCGCATCGCGTCGCGCGGCCGGCGGATCTCGGCCGGCCGGCCCTCGATCAGGATCGTGCCTTCCGGCGCCGGCGGCGAGCCGAAGAGGCCGAGCGCCATTTCCGAGCGCCCGGCGCCGATGAGGCCGGCGAGGCCGACGATCTCGCCCTGGCGCAGCTGGAAGGAGATGTCGCGATAGCGCTGGCCGTCGCCGAGTTCGCGCACTTCCAGCATCACCGGCCGCGCCTCGGCGGCGGGGGCGACGCGCCGCACCTCCGCCAGATCGCGCCCGACCATCAGCCGCACCACCTCGTTCGGCGAGGTGTCGGCAAGGCGCGCGGTGCGCACGTGATGGCCGTCGCGCAGCACCGTCACGGCGTCGCAATTGTCGAAGACCTCGCGCATGCGATGCGAGATGTAGAGGATGGTGACGCCGCGCCGCTTCAGATCGTGGACGACGCGGAACAGCGCCAGCGCATCGGCCTCCGACAGGCTGGAGGTCGGCTCGTCGAGGATCAGGAGACGCGGCTCGTGCACCAGGGCCTTGGCGATCTCGACCAGTTGCTGCTGGGCGATGGTGAGGTCGCCGAGGCGCGTTTCGGGGTCGAGATCGACGCCGAGCCGTCCCATCGCGGCGCGCGCGTCGGCGATCAGCGCGGCGCGATCGACGAAGACCCGGCCCCGGCGCGGCTCCAGGCCGAGAAAGATATTCTCGGCGATCGTCATGTTCGGCGCCAGCATCAGCTCCTGGAAGACGATGGCGATGCCCTCGCGCGCCGCGTCCTTCGTGCCGGAGAGCTGCAATTCCTTGCCGTCGAAGACCAGTCGGCCGGCGGTCGGCGGATGGGCGCCGGCGATGACCTGCATCAGCGTCGACTTGCCCGCGCCGTTTTCGCCCATGATGGCATGGACGCTGCCCGCCTCCACGGCGAAGGACACGTCCTTCAGCGCCTGGACGCCGGGAAAGCTCTTCGAGATGGCCTCGACGGAGAGGAGCACGGCCATGACGGGATCTCCGGGAAGGACCGGGCGGCGCGAGGGCCGCCCGGCGGGGGTCGTTCAGTTGCCGGCGGCGAACTTCTCGACATTGGACTTGTCGACGATGTCGACGCCGGTATCGGTGACCGGCGGCACCTTCTCGCCCTTGGCCAGCTTGTCGAGCTGGTCGACCGAATCCATGCCCATGGCGAGCGGCCGCTGGCCGATCAGCGTGGTGGCATAGCCGTCCTTCAGGAGCTTCACCTGGGTCG
Source organism: Aureimonas endophytica (assembly GCF_014642635.1). GTDB lineage: Bacteria > Pseudomonadota > Alphaproteobacteria > Rhizobiales > Rhizobiaceae > Plantimonas > Plantimonas endophytica. Next base: position 7,044 of record NZ_BMIQ01000002.1, on the reverse strand, counting down.
GCAGCGTGTCGAAGGAGACGATCACGAACTTGCCGGCCTTGAGGTCGGCCTGCTTGTTCTTCAGCGCCCGCGTATAGGCCTGCGGCGCGAACATCGGCCAGCCGCCCGAGAAGAAGATGCCGTCGATATTCGGGTTCTTCGCCAGGATGTCCTGGATCACCTGCACGCCGACGCTGGAATCGTCGTTGCAGGAGAAGGGCGAGCCGGAGACTTCCTTGAACTTGTCGCCGAGCTTCGACTTGAAGCCCTTGATGCGGTCGTTGAGGTTGGAGGCCGAGAGGCCGCCGGTCAGCACGGCATAGGTGCCGCCGTTCGGCAGCGCCTTGGCGAAGGCCTCGCCGGCCGCCTCGCCGCCCGCCTCGTTATTGGTGCCGATGAAGGCGATGCGCTTCGACTTCGGCGCATCGGAATCGAAGGTGACGACCGGGATCTTCTTGTCGAGCGCGGCGGCGATGACGTTGGAGATCGAATCGGCATTGTTTGGGGCGATGGCGATGCCGGCCACCTTGCGGGTGACGAGATCGCGCACGATGCGCGTCTGCTCGGCGTCGTCGAGCTGGGCCGGGCCGGTGAACAGGCATTCGGCGCCGAGCTTGGCGGCGGCTTCCTTGCAGCCCTTCTCGGCATCGGCATAGAAGGGCACGCCGAGCGCCTTCGGCACCAGCGCGAAGACCTTCTTCTCCGCCGCCCCGGCCGAGCCGGCCGCGAGAAGCGCGAGCGCAGCGCCCGCCAGCAGAATGCGTTTCATGGATGTTCCTCCCTCAGACGATGGTTCGTGTCGGCGAGACGGGCGACGCTTCCTCCCGAAGCTCCGTCGCCCCTGCCTCCCGGCGGCCCGGCCCTGTTCCTCCGGCCGGCCGCCCGGAACTTGTCGGTCAGCGGCTGCGCCAGAAGCCCTTGCGCAGCTGGTCGATGAAGACGGCGAGCACGATCACCGAGCCGACGAAGACGCCCTGCCAATAGGCGTCGGTGCCGAGCAGCACGAGGCCGTTGCGCAGGACCTCCAGGATCACCGCGCCGACGAAGACGCCGATCACCGTGCCCTCGCCGCCGTTCAGATTGGTGCCGCCGATGACCGCCGCCGCGATGACGCTCAGCTCCTTGCCGAGGCCCTGGTTGGAAATGGCCGAGGACAGGTAGCTGACCTCGATGATGCCGGCGATGGCGGCGAGCACCGAGGAGATGACGTAGACGCTGATCTTCAGCCGGTCGACGTCGAGGCCCGTCAGCCGCGCGGCGCGCTCGTTGCCGCCGATGGCGTAGAGCTGCCGGCCGTAGACGCTCTTGTTGAGGACGATCCAGGCGATCACCGTCAGGACGACGAAGATGATGAAGGGGTTCGGCAGGCCGAAGCTGTCGCCGCCGCCGAGGGCGAAGAAGGGATCGTCATAGGGCCGGAACTCGTCGATCGACTTGCCGCGCGTGACGACCAGCGCCAGGGCGCGCGCGATGCTCATCGTGGCGAGCGTCGGCACGAAGGGCGGCATGCGCAGCTTGGTGACGCAAAGGCCGTTGAACAGACCGAAGCAGGCGGCGATGAGCATCGACAGGAGACAGGCGGGCACGGTGCCGAGGCCCATGGCCATGAAGGCCGCCGAGGACACGGCGGCGAGGCCCCAGACGCTGCCGACCGACAGGTCGATGCCGCCGGTGATCATCACCATCGCCTGGCCGAGCACGACGATGCCGACAAAGGAGAAGTTGCGGGCGTCGTTGAGAAGATTGTCGGTGCTGGCGAAGTCCGGCTCGATGATCGACAGGACCACCACCATGAGGACGAGCGCCGCGATGATGCCGGTCTCGCGCGACCGCAGAAGCCGCGCGCCGAAGCCCGGCCGCCGTGCCTTCTCCGCCTTGTCGGCGACGCTGACGGGCAGGCTCATGCGCCCTCGATCCCGGCACGCGCCGCCACCCGGCCGCGCCTTAGCGCACCGTTCCGCTCCCACGTCATTCGGTCAACCCTCCCCGATCGACGAATCCGCTCCCGAAACAAGTCTTAAGCTAGGTTTTCGCAAGCGGCAATCGTCCGAATGCGGCGTCTGAGCGCATCACGCCTTCCCGGCTGTGGATCGCCGGGGGCGGCGCTCCGAGGAGGCGCGCCGATGCGGCGGCCGGCGTCGGTTCGCGACAGGGATGAAGGACGGGACAGGATCGCGGCGGCTAGGGCGAGCCGGACCGCACATGAAAAAGCCGCCCGATCGGGGCGGCTGACAGGAAGGAATTGCTGGCACAGTTCGTAATGGTTGCGGGGGCAAGATTTGAACTTGCGACCTTCAGGTTATGAGCCTGACGAGCTACCGGGCTGCTCCACCCCGCGCCATTTCCGTCGACCTCGGCCGCCGGTGAGCTCCATATATGCGACAGCTCGATGAATGAAAAGCCCCCTGGCGGAAAAAGCTGCGGCTAATGCGCATCTTCCCGCAGCAGGCGCCGTAACACCTTGCCGACATTGGACTTTGGCAATTCGTCCCGGAACTCGATCAGCTTGGGGCGCTTGTAGGGCGTCAGTTTCTCGCGGCAGAAATCTCGAATCGCGTCCTCCGTCGGCGCTCCGTCGCCGCGCACCACGAAGAGCTTCACCGCCTCGCCGGAGGCGCCGTCCGCCACGCCGATCACCGCCGCCTCCGCGATCCCGGGCATCGCCGTCACCACCGCCTCGACCTCGCTCGGATAGACGTTGAAGCCGGACACGATGATCATGTCCTTGCGCCGGTCGACGATGCTGAAGGAGCCGTCGGGATTCATCACGCCGATATCGCCGGTGCGGAACCAGCCGTCGGCCGTGAAGGCCTCCGCCGTTTCCGCCGGCCGCCGCCAATAGCCGCGCATCACCTGCGGCCCCTTGGCCACGAGTTCGCCGCGCTCGCCGGGCGCCACCTCTTCGCCCGCCTCGTCGACGATACGGAGCTCGGTCGAGGGCAGCGGATAGCCGATCGTGCCGGTCCAGCCGGTGGCGAGCACGGAATTGCAGCAGAGCACCGGCGAGGTTTCCGACAGGCCGTAGCCTTCGCAGATCGCGAGCCCCGTCAGCGCCTGCCAGCGCTTCGAGGTGGCGGCATTCACCGCCATGCCGCCGCCGACCGCGAGCTTCAGGCCCGACCAATCGACATGCTTGGCGCCCTTGTGGCGGGCGATGACGTCGAAGAGCGTGTTGACCGCCGGAAAGCTGTGGAAGCGCATGCGGCCGAGCGCGGCGAGAAGCGCCGGAATGTCGCGCGGATTGACGATGAGGAGGCTGGCGCTGCCCGTCCTGGCCGCGAGCAGCATGTTCACCGTGAAGCCGAAGATATGATAGAGCGGCAGCGCCCCTACGATCACCGGCTGCTCGTCCGGCGGCACGCGCGCCAGGGCCGGCGCGTACCAGAGCTCCGACTGCAGGACATTGGCGACGATGTTGCGATGGGTGAGCATGGCGCCCTTGGCGATGCCGGTCGTGCCGCCCGTATATTGCAGCACCGCCAGATCCTCGCCGGCGACCGGCACCGGCGCGACGGACCCCTTGGCGCCCCGGCGCAGCGCCTCGCGCCAGGCGACCGCGCCGGGCAGACGATAAGGCGGCACGAGCTTCTTCACCCGCCGCGCCACGAAATCGACGATCCGGCCCTTCGGCCAGGGCAGCATGTCGCCGAGCCGCGCCACCACGACATGGCGCAGCTGCGTGGCGGCGATGCAGGCGGCGAGCGTGCCGGCCACCACGTCGAGGACGACGATCGCGACGGCCCCGGCATCCTTCAGCTGATGTTCGAGCTCGCGCGGCGTGTAGAGCGGATTGACGTTGACGATCACGAGGCCGAGCCGCATCGCCGCCGCGACCGCCACCGGATATTGCGGCACGTTCGGCATCATCAGGGCCAGCCGGTCGCCCTTCTTAAGGCCGAGGGACTGGAGATAGGCGGAGAAATCCGCCGCGGCCCGCTCGATCGCGGCGAAGGTGAGGCGATGGCCGAGATAGCGGCAGGCTTCCCGCGCGCCATAACGGCGGAAGGCGTCCTCGAACAGGGCGCCGAGCGTCTCGTAGGGCAGCGGCGGCAGCTCATGCGGCACGCCGGCCGGATAGTTCGCATGCCATGCCCGCTGCATTCGAATTCCTCCCCTCGGGAAGGATACCGCCGAAACGAATCGAAGACATGTCGGCGGGCCGGTTTTTCTGGCAAAAAGGATAAGCCCCGGAAGGCCCACTCCCCGCCTTCCCGCACCGGAGAAAGCCCGCATGTCCCAGATGTCGCGCCCGTCGCCGGCCAGGCCCGGCGCGAAGCTTCTCGACTTCCTCGTCTGTCCGGTGACGAAAGGCCCCCTGCGCTACGACGCGGAGCGCGACGAACTTGTGTCCCCGGCGGCGCGCCTCGCCTTTCCGGTGCGCGACGGCATTCCGATCATGCTGGTCTCGGAAGCGCGGGTTCTGGATTAGAACGCGCCGGCGCCGCCGACGCGCCGCGCATCCTGCTCCCCGGCCGGCATCGCAGCCGGCCGGCCGATGTAATAGCCCTGCGCGGCCGAGCAGCCGAGCTCGCGGAGCAGCGTGAATTCCGCTTCCGATTCGACGCCTTCCGCGATCGTCGAGATCTCCATCTCCTCGCCCATCCGGATCACCGCCTTGAGGACGGCCATGGAATGGCGGTCGGCGAGCGCGTTGGAAACGAAGCTGCGGTCGATCTTGATCCGGTCGAGCGGGAAGTCGCGCAGATGCGCCAGCGAGGAATAGCCGGTGCCGAAATCGTCCATGGCGATCCTGATGCCGAGCGCGCGCAGCGCCGCCAGACCGTCCGCGATCTGGGCGCCGTCGGCGACGATCGCCGTCTCGGTCAGCTCCACCTCCAGGCGATTGGGCGAAAGCCCGCTCTCGGCGAGGGCCGAGGTGATGTGCTTCAGAAGCAGCGGCGTGCGGAACTGCACCGTCGAGACGTTGACGGCGACATGCCGGCCGGCCGGCCAGGTCGCGGCGTCCCGGCAGGCCTGGCGCAGCACCCATTCGCCGATCTCGACCACCAGACCGTTCTCCTCGGCCAGCGGAATGAAGCGCGCCGGCGAGATCTCGCCCTCGGTCGGATGGCGCCAGCGGATCAGCGCCTCGTAGCCGGTGATCTCGCCGCTCGCCAGCGCCATGATCGGCTGATAGGCGAGATGGAACTCGCCCCGCGCCAGGGCCTGACGCATGTCCTCCTCCAGGCGGTGCCGCTCGGCCACCTCCTCCACCATGCCGGGGCGATAGCAGGCGACCCGTCCGCGCCCGGCGCGCTTGGCCTCGTAGAGGGCGATATCGGCGCGCTGCATCAGCTGCTCGGCATCCTCCGCCTCGTCGGCGCAGCAGATGCCGATACTGCAACCGATGCGCACCGTGATGCGGTCGATGAGGAAGGGCTCGGCGATGGCGTCGACCACGGCCTGGGCGATCGCCACGGCCTGTTTCTGATCGGCATTGACGACCAGCGCCATCTCGTCGCCGCCGAGGCGCGCGACGAAGCCGGCGCTGCCGCCGGCCTCGCGCAGGCGCTCGGCCGCCGCGACGAGCAGCCGGTCGCCGACGCCATGCCCGAACGTGTCGTTGACCGCCTTGAAGCGATCGAGGTCGAGCAGCAGGAGCTTGATGTTGCGCCGCGCCCGGAAGGCCTCGTCGAGGCGCATCTGCAAGGAGCGGCGGTTCGGCAGCTTGGTCAGGACGTCGTGATAGGCGAGCTGCGAGATCTGGTCATGCGCGCGGCGCATGTCGGTCACGTCGTCGAAGATCAGGACGGCGCCGCCGGCGGCCACCGGCCGGACCTCGATCTCCATGATCCGCCCGTCGTCCATCAGATATTCGAAACTCTCGCTCGTCTCCGGCGCCAGCCATTCGTCCGCCCGGCGGGTCGCGAGGCGGCGGCGCGCCGCGTCCCAGCCATGGGTGTCGCCGATGACATCGATGATCTCCTTTCGGCTCATGCCCGGCTTCAGGGCCGATCCGCCGAGGGCGAAGATCTCGCGATAGCGCCGGTTGTAGAGCTGGAGACTGTGGTTGCGGTCGAAATAGAGCAGCCCGTTGGACATGTTCTCGAGCGCGGTCGACAGGATCGAAGAATGCGCCCGCTCCTGCGCCTCGAACCGCCGCGCCGCCATCAGCGTCAGAAAGGCGCCGAGCAGCAGCACCACCGCGCCCGCCCCGGTGAAGATGCTGAGCGTGATGTTCTGGTGCGGCTCGGCCCTGCCGGTCAGCAGGGGACTGATGGAGGTGCCGGAGATCGAGATGAAATGGGCGGCGCAGACCGCCAGCGTGAACAGGGTGCAGGTGGTCGGCGGGGTGGCGAAGCGGTCCGGCAGGCCGCGCGCGACGGCGAGCAGGATCGCGGCCGCGAAGCAGGCGATGAGATCGGCTTCGAGGGACGAGGACTGGAGGCAGCCGACGATGGCGCCCATGCCGGTGAGATGCATCGCGCCGATGCCGAGCCCGGCCAGGGCGCCGAGCAGCGTGCGCAGGACGAGCGAGGTCTTCACGGCGGAAACGGCGAGCGGAATCCCGACGAAAGCGACGGCGATCGCCGCCGAGAGCAGCGTGGTTTCCAGATCGTAGCCGAGCGCGATGTCCGGCCGGTAGCCGAGCATGGCCATGAAATGCGTCGTCCAGACCCCCATCCCGGCGACGACTGCCGTGGTGCCGAACCACAGGGCCGGCACGCGGCCCTGCAAGGAGGCGAGCTTCGGCAAGAGGCTGGCGAGCAGCCAGGCCGAGGACAGGCAGATGATGGCGGCCGCGACGACGAAGCCGATCGAATGGCTGGCGGCGATGACGGCGAGAAACGAGACCATGCGCCACCATCGCTATCGCGCTTCAACAGGGGCTCAATGAACTTGGTAAAAGACTTCGCAAAAGCGTAGCGGCTCAAGCATCCGAAAGTTGCGATGGAACGCGGCAACCGAATTTCGGGCGAAGCGGCAGACCCATGGAAGAAGGCCGGCGACTTGCGCCGCCGTCCCCGAATCGCGCCCCGGCGGGAGGGATCAGAACTCTTCCCAGTCGTCCGCCGCCGGGGCGGGCTTGCGGGCCGCGCCGCCCTGGCCGCCGGTGCGCAGCTG
>NZ_BMIQ01000001.1 GCF_014642635.1 Aureimonas endophytica | reverse complement strand
CGTCGCCTCCCCAAAGGACAACGTGAATCACGAACCAGCCCAGCCGTCACCACTGAAGCGACTCCGAGTTCAAAAGACCTGCTCTAGGCCTCCGGCATCGCCCCGCCGATGAAGGCGTCGGCGGCGGCGAGGAAGGGGGCGCGGAAGCGGTCGGCCTCCTGCAGCAGTTCGTGCCGCGCCTCCGGCAGGGCGAGGACATGGCCGGAGCGCATGCGCCAGCCGAGCCGTTCCGCCGCCGCGCTGGACACGACGGCATCGGCGCCGGCAGTCACGATCAGCGTCGGGACATGCAACTCGGCGATCACGTCCGAATCGTCCAGCCGGCGCATCGCGCCGGTCGCGGCGGCCAGCCAGCCGGCCGTCGGGCCGTTCACGAAGAGATGCGGCGCTTCCGCCGCCAGTCGGCGGTTGCGCTCGAAGCGGTGCCGATCGCTGGTGAGCGGATTGCGCGCCGGCGTATAGGCGGCGGCCCCCCGGCCGCCGCGCACCGGCAGCCCGCTGAAGCCGGTCCAGCGCAGGAGATTGGCGGCGACGAAGAACTGGTTGGTGCGCGGCCTGGCGCCGGCCAGCGCGACGAGCGGGGCGCTGGCGACGATGCGCTCGATCCGGTTGAGAAAGGCCTTCGCGCCGAGAATCGCCACCGCCGCGCCCATCGAATGGGCGAGCACCGCATAGGGACCCCGGCAGTCGGGCAGGGCGACATCGCGGAACACGGCCTCGAAATCGCGGAAGTAGGCGTCGAAATGGGTGATGTGCCCCTTGGCCGGGTTGCGCGTCACGCGCTGCGAGCCGCCCTGGCCGCGCCAGTCGAAGGTAAGAACGCAATAGCCTCTGGCCGACAGGTCCTCGATCGTCTCGAAATATTTCTCGATCGCCTCGTTGCGCCCCTGGAGAAGCAGGATCGTGCCGCGCGTCGCGAAGCGCTGCGAGGGCGTCACGGCATAGCGCAGCTCGATGCCGTCCGCCGTGCGCAGCGTGCCGGGCTCGATGCCCTTCGGCCGCGGATTGCCGGCGATGTCCGCGAGATCGGGGCGGGCGGGGGAAAGCGTCATGGGTCTAGAACGCGCCGAGCCGGGCCAAAGTCAACCGGCGACACGCGGGTGGGCCGGGAGCCTCGCGAGGAGGCTCCCGGCCCGGCGGCCGCGACGGAAGGGACGGGACGTCGCGGACGTTTGGAAGGGCGCGGCGGCGCTCAGCGGGAATAGATGCCGAGCGTGCCGGAGCCGAGATCGAAGGTGATGCCGTTGGCCGGGCGCCGGTCGAAACGGTCCGGGCCGCGATCGCCCGCCGCCCAGCCGATACGCTCGCGGGCGATGACCTCGCCGTCATAGGCATCGAGCGCGAGGCGCACGAGGGCGCCGTTCGGGCGGACGGCGGTGACGATATAGCGGTCGCGCCGCCGGTCGATGTCGACGATGCGCACGAAGCCCTCGCGCATGACGCGGCGGGCGATCTGGCGCTCGGTCAGGGCGTCGTCGTCCTCGTCCCAGCGGCCGGGGCGCTGCTGCCAGTCGCCGCGATCGCGCCAGTCGCCGCCCCCGCCCCAGCCATGATCGCGGGCCTGGACATAGGGGACGGGCGCATCGAACCAGCCGTTCTCGGCCGAGGCCGGGGCGGTGAGGGCAAGGGCGGCCGTCAGTCCGGCCAGCGCGGCGAGGATGGTCTTCATGAGCCTTGGCTCCGGGCGGTGATCCGTGTCCACCGGATCGATGACCGCCTTTGTAGCGCCCGCCACCTGAACGAAATCGGAAGCCGCCATTCATGTGGCGTTCAGCCGGCGGAGCCGGGCGAATTTTTTCGCTGTCGCGGCTCTTGCGGCCGAAAACCGCCTTTCCCACATTCCTCCTGCGATCGCCGAAAGGGATCGCGGGTTGCCGGTCGGTCCGCCTGTCAGGGGATCCAGGGACCGGAAGCCCAACCGCAGAACCTGTTGCTCTCAAGGAGAACGAACATGCGTGCCATCGACTTTGCGCCCCTCTACCGCTCGACCGTCGGCTTCGATCGTCTGTTCTCGGCGCTGGATTCCCTGTCCCAGGGTGAGTCCGCTCCGGCCTATCCGCCGTACAATATCGAGCGCACGGGCGAGAACGCCTATCGCGTGACCATGGCCGTCGCCGGCTTCGGCGAGTCCGATCTGGCGATCGAGACGCGCGAGAACACCCTCACCGTGAAGGGCGAGAAGGCCGAGGAAAAGGCGGAGGGCGTCGAGGTGCTGCATCGCGGCATCGCCTCGCGCGCCTTCGAGCGCCGCTTCCAGCTGGCCGACCATGTCGAGGTGAAGGGCGCGACGCTCAAGAACGGCCTTCTGCATATCGATCTCGTCCGCGTCATCCCCGAGGCGATGAAGCCCCGGAAGATCGACATCGCGACGGTTGGCAATGCGAATGCCAAGCAGATCGAGGCGAATGCTGCCTGAGCGGCCTTCCGCTTCTCTGAAATGCTGGAACGGCGTCCTTCGGGGCGCCGTTTTTCGTTTCGACTGACGAAAGAGGATATCGGTCGCGTCGTGCCGCCGTCCTCTTCCGGCGAAGGCCGCCTCAGCTATTGCCGAAGGCCGCCTTCACGTCGCTTTCCGAGATGCGGGCCGACGGGTCGCCCCGCTGGTTGAGATTCTGTTCCTCGGTGCCGTCGCCCATCATGCTGGGATGGCTGTTTCCCGCCGCCTCGCCGTCGCCGCCCGGCGAGGCGTTGCGCCCCTCCGTCCAGCCGCGCATCCATTCCTCGCGGATGCTGGAGCCGACCGGATAGGTGCAGGACGACATCGGATGGTTGTTCTGGAAGGCGAGCTTGCCTTGCGCGAAAGCATCGGTACCCGTGTTCATGGATTCTCCCTCCAATGGTGGAGGGAAAATCGGTGAGCCGGGCGCCGGGTTCCCGGAATTCTTCGCTCAGGCGATGAGCGATGCGAAGCCCGCCACATCCTCAGGCGTCGTCGACCAGCTGGTAACGAGCCGGGCGAGGATCTCGCCCTCCTTCAGGAGATCGTGGGAGGAATGGGGCGGGTTCCAGTCGTAGAACACGGCGCCCGCCGCCCGCAGCCGCTCGGCCGTGTCCTTCTCGATGATGGCGAAGACCTCGTTGGTCCGGGTCGGCCAGGCCTGCTTGGCATGGGTGCCGCGATCCAGCGCCCCGCGCAGGTCGTCGGCCATGGCATTGGCGTGCCGGGCGAGCTCCAGCCAGAGACCGTTCTCGAAATAGGCCATGAACTGCGCCGCGACGAAGCGCGTCTTGGAGAAGAGCTGCGCGCCGCGCTTGCGGATATAGGGAAACTGCTTCGCCTTCTCGGGATCGAAGAAGACCACGGCCTCGGCGCACCAGCAGCCGTTCTTCGTCGCGCCGAAGGACATGACGTCGACGCCGCGCTTCCAGCTCATCTCCGCCGGCGAAAGATTGCTGGCGACGAGCGCGTTGGCGAAGCGCGCGCCGTCCATGTGCAGCGCGAGCTGGTGCTCGTGCGCGATGTCGGCGATCGCCTCCAGCCCCTCCAGCGGATAGATCGTGCCCGCCTCGCTCGGTTGGCTGATCGAGACGGCCATCGGCTGGCCGGCATGGACGAAGCCGGGATTGAAGCGCTTCAGCTCGCGGCGCAGGTTGAACGGGTCGATCATGCCGAGCGACCCGTCGACCGGCGCCATGCGCGCGCCATGGGTGAAGAATTCCGGCGCGCCGCACTCGTCCTCGACGACATGCGCCTCGCGATGGCAGAGCACGACGCCGCCCGGCCGGTTGAGCGCGGCGAAGGACAGGGAATTGGCCGCCGTGCCGGTGCCGACGAAGAAGACGGCGACCTCGCGCTCGAAGATCTCGTTGAAGCGGCGCTCGACCGCCTTGTCGAGCTCGCTCGTGCCATAGGCGGCCGCCATGCCCCGGCCATGCTCGGCGAGGGCGGCGTTGATGTCCGGATGCGGGCCGGACCAGTTGTCGGAGGCGAAGATCATGGCGATCTCGGTATCGCCCGGCCGTGTTCTAGGCAAGGCCGCGTCGCGTCGCGCCTTCGAAGGCGATGGACGCTCGGACGCCCGACCATTATCTTCGGTCGAAAGGTTGCGATGCCGGATCGGCCGGCCGGAGGGCTGTCGGCATGGCAGGATCAGGGGCGATCGGCGGGGAGTTGAAGGCTCGTATGCGTCGGCTCGCGGCCTCGCGTGAGCGGAGCGCCGGTTCGCTGATGCGCGAGGAGATTTCCCAGTATGTCGAGCGCGAGGAACGGCGCGAGGCTTTCATCCGCGATGGCAGGGAGGCTTGGGACGACTATTCCCGAACCGGTCTGCATCTCACCGAAGCCGAAGCCGATCGCTGGCTTGCCGATCTGGAGGCGGGCGAGGATGTCGTTCCGCCGCGATGTCACGGCTGATCTGGACACCGGCGGCCCTGGCGGATGTCGAAAGGCTGCACCGTTTCCTGAACTCGCGCGATCGCGAGGCGGCGAAACGGGCCGTGCGGGCCATTCGCGCCGGAGTGCGGATTCTCGCCGAGCAGCCGCGCATCGGTCGCGCGATCGACGACGACGAGCCCGATTTTCGCGAATGGCTCATTCGTTTTGGCGGCAGCGGCTAAGCGGTGCTCTATCGTTTGAGACGGGAGGAGGTCGTGCTTCTCGCCATCCGGCATCAGAAGGAGGCCGGATATTGAAGGGCGCGGCACGCCGATCCTTCGAGTGCGCGAGCCCGAAAACTTGGGAAATTCATCCGGGCGACCTTGCGGAGGCCGCGCCGTTTGGAATTCCTCCACCTTTGCCGTGATCCGCGACCTTGCGAATTGGCGCGCGCTCTGTCATAAGCGCCGAGATAGGTCAACATTGCTGTCGTATTTTGGCCGAAGGCAGCGCTTCGGCGGGCGTTTTGTCGCGATGGCGGTGGAGGACCGGGGAGAAGGGCCTTAAGATAAGGCCGGCAACGAGCGAAAGAGAGGACGCGATGACGATCGATACGCCATCCACGACGGGTCTGGGAACCGCCGCCTCGAAACGCATCGCGGATGCGCGGCGCCTCGGCCTCTACGATCCGCGCAACGAGCACGACGCCTGCGGCGTCGGCTTCATCGCCCATATGAAGAACGAGAAGTCCCATTCGATCGTCCAGAAGGGCCTGCAGATCCTTCTGAACCTCACCCATCGCGGCGCGGTGGGCGCCGATCCGCTGATGGGCGACGGCGCGGGCATGCTCGTGCAGATCCCGCACCGCTTCTTCCAGGAGGAGATGGCGGCGAAGGGCGTGACCCTGCCCGAGCCCGGCCATTACGGCGTCGGCCATGTCTTCATGCCGCGCGACGAGGAGCGGCGCCTCCATTTCAAGGAACTGTTCGAAAAGGCCGCCGCCGAGGAAGGGCAGCAGGTGCTCGGCTGGCGCGACGTGCCGGTCTATAACGGCTCCCTGTCGCAGGCCCCGGAGATCGTCGCGACCGAACCGGTGCATCGGCAGGTCTTCATCGCGCGCTCGCCCGCCATCGCCTCGGACGAGGAGTTCGAGCGCAAGCTCTTCATCATCCGCAAGGTCGTCTCGAACCGCGTCCATGCCGAAGGGCAGGGCGAGGATCTCGGCTTCTACGTCGTGTCGCTCTCGGCGCGCACCGTCGTCTACAAGGGCATGTTCCTCGCCTACCAGCTCGGCGACTATTACAAGGACCTCGCCGACCCGCGCTTCGAATCGGCGCTGGCGCTCGTCCACCAGCGCTTCTCGACCAACACCTTCCCGTCCTGGCGGCTCGCCCATCCCTATCGGATGGTCGCGCATAACGGCGAGATCAACACGCTGCGCGGCAACGTCAACTGGATGGCGGCGCGGCAGGCCTCGGTCGATTCCGAGCTCTTCGGCAACGACATCGCCAAGCTCTGGCCGATCTCCTACGAGGGGCAGTCGGACACGGCCTGCTTCGACAACGCGCTGGAATTCCTGACGCAGGGCGGCTACCCGCTCGCCCATGCGATGATGATGCTCATCCCGGAAGCCTGGGCGGGCAACAAGCAGATGTCGAAGGCGCGCAAGTCCTTCTACGAATATCACGCCGCGCTGATGGAGCCCTGGGACGGGCCGGCGGCCGTCTGCTTCACCGACGGCCGGCAGATCGGCGCGACGCTCGACCGCAACGGCCTCCGGCCGGCGCGCTATGTCGTGACGGACGACGATCTCGTGATCCTCGCCTCCGAGGCCGGCACGCTCGACGTGCCGGAGGAGCGGATCGTCAAGAAGTGGCGCCTGCAGCCGGGCCGCATGCTGCTCATCGATCTCGAGAAGGGCCGCATCGTCACCGACGAGGAAGTGAAGCAGGAACTCGCGACCCAGCATCCCTATCAGGACTGGCTGAAGTCGACGCAGCTCGTGCTCGAGAACCTGAAGCCCGTGGCGCCCCGCGCCTCGCGCGCCGACGTCTCGCTGCTCGATCGCCAGCAGGCCTTCGGCTACACGATCGAGGACACCCGCCAGTTGATGGCGCCGATGGCGACCACGGGCCAGGAGGCGGTCGGCTCCATGGGCACCGACACGCCGATCTCGGCCATGTCGGCGAAGTCGAAGCTGCTCTACACCTATTTCAAGCAGAACTTCGCGCAGGTCACCAATCCGCCGATCGATCCGATCCGCGAGGAGCTGGTGATGAGCCTCGTCTCCTTCATCGGGCCGCGGCCGAACATCTTCGATCTCGAAGGCTCCTCGCGCCGCAAGCGGCTCGAAGTGCGCCAGCCGATCCTGACCAATGGCGATCTGGAGAAGATCCGCACCATCGGCCATACGGAGGACCGCTTCGACACCAAGACGCTCGACACGACCTACCCGTCCGACCAGGGCGCGGCGGGCATGAAGGGCGCGCTCGACCGGCTCTGCGAGCGGGCCGAGGCGGCGGTCGTCGGCGGCTACAACATCATCATCCTGTCGGATCGGCAGATGGGGCCGGATCGCATCCCGATCCCGGCGCTGCTCGCCTGCGCCGCCGTGCACCATCACCTCATCCGCAAGGGCCTGCGCACCGCCGCCGGCCTCGTCGTGGAAAGCGGCGAGCCGCGCGAGGTGCATCACTTCGCCTGCCTCGCCGGCTACGGCGCGGAAGCGATCAATCCCTATCTCGCCTTCGACACGCTCCTCGACATGCACAAGCGCAAGGAGTTCCCGCCGGAGGTGGACGAGGGCGAGCTCGTCACGCGCTACATCAAGTCGGTCGGCAAGGGCCTCCTGAAGGTCATGTCGAAGATGGGCATCTCGACCTACCAGTCCTACTGCGGCGCGCAGATCTTCGACGCCGTCGGCCTGAAGTCCGACTTCGTCGCGCATTACTTCAGCGGCACGGCGACGACGATCGAAGGCGTCGGGCTGGAGGAAGTGGCGCGCGAGACGGCCGACCGGCATCGGCTCGCCTTTTCCGACGACCCGGTCCTCGCCCGCTCGCTGGAAGTCGGCGGCGAATATGCCTATCGCATGCGCGGCGAGGCGCATCTCTGGTCGCCGGACGCGGTCGCGACGCTCCAGCATGCCGTGCGCGGCAATTCCTGGGAACGCTTCAAGGAATATTCGAAGATCGTCGATCTCTCGGCCGTGCATGCCTCGACGATCCGCGGCCTGTTCGAGATCAAGCTCGCCGAGGATGTCGGTCTCCAGCCGGTGCCGCTCGACGAGGTGGAGCCCGCCAAGGACATCGTGAAGCGCTTCTGTACCGGCGCCATGTCCTTCGGCTCCATCTCGCGCGAGGCGCATGCGACGCTCGCCGTCGCCATGAACCGGATCGGCGGCAAGTCGAACACGGGCGAGGGCGGCGAGGAGAGCGACCGCTACCTGCCGCTGCCGGACGGCTCGGCCAATCCCGAGCGCTCGGCGATCAAGCAGGTGGCCTCCGGCCGCTTCGGCGTGACGACGGAATATCTCGTCAATGCCGACATGCTGCAGATCAAGGTCGCGCAGGGCGCCAAGCCCGGCGAGGGCGGCCAGCTGCCCGGCCACAAGGTGGACGCGACCATCGCCAAGACCCGGCATTCGACGCCGGGCGTCGGCCTGATCTCGCCGCCGCCGCATCACGACATCTATTCGATCGAGGATCTGGCGCAGCTGATCTTCGATCTGAAGAACGTCAATCCGGCCTCCGACATCTCGGTGAAGCTCGTCTCCGAGGTCGGCGTCGGCACGGTCGCCGCCGGCGTCGCCAAGGCTCGGGCGGACCATATCATCGTGTCGGGCTATGACGGGGGCACCGGCGCCTCGCCGCTGACTTCGATCAAGCATGCGGGCTCGCCCTGGGAGATGGGTCTCGCCGAGACCCAGCAGACGCTGGTGCTGAACGGGCTGCGCTCGCGCGTCTGCCTGCAGGTGGACGGCGGCTTGCGCACCGGCCGCGACGTCATCATCGGCGCGCTGCTCGGGGCCGACGAGTTCGGCTTCTCCACCGCGCCGCTGATCGCCGCCGGCTGCATCATGATGCGCAAGTGCCATCTGAACACCTGCCCCGTGGGCGTCGCGACGCAGGACCCGGTGCTGCGCCAGCGCTTCAAGGGCACGCCGGAGCACGTCATCAACTTCTTCTTCTATGTGGCGGAAGAGGTGCGCGAGCTGATGGCGGCGATGGGCGTGCGCCATCTCTCCGAGCTGATCGGCCAGTCCGACCGCCTCGACAAGCAAGGGATGATCGAGCATTGGAAGGCGCAGGGCCTCGACTTCTCGAAGGTCTTCTTCAAGCCGGACGGCACGGCCGACCAGCTGCGCTGGACGGAGCGCCAGGAGCACCCGATCGCGGAGGTGCTCGACCGCCGGCTGATCGAGGCGGCGAAGGTCGCGCTCGAGACGCGCCAGCGCGTCGAGATCGAGACGCCGATCGGCAGCGTCGACCGTTCGGCCGGCGCCATGCTGTCGGGCGAGGTCGCCAAGCGCTTCGGCCTGAAGGGGCTCGCCGACGACACGATCAAGGTCGCGCTCACCGGCACCGCCGGCCAGAGCTTCGGCGCCTTCCTGGCGCGCGGCGTCACCTTCGAGCTGACCGGCGACGGCAACGACTATGTCGGCAAGGGTCTCTCGGGCGGGCGCATCGTCGTGAAGCCCCGCGCCGAGACGCGCATCGTGCCGGAGGAGTCGATCATCATCGGCAATACCGTGCTCTACGGCGCGATCGCCGGCGAATGCTACTTCCGCGGCGTCGCGGGCGAGCGCTTCGCGGTGCGCAATTCCGGCGCGATCGCGGTCGTCGAGGGCGTCGGCGACCATGGCTGCGAATACATGACCGGCGGCGTCGTGGTGATCCTCGGCCAGACCGGGCGCAACTTCGCGGCCGGCATGTCGGGCGGCGTCGCCTATGTCTATGACGAGGTGGGCGACTTCGCCGAGCGCTGCAACATGGCCATGGTCGAACTGGAGCCGGTGCCGGAGGAGGACGACCTCCTGGAGAAGCTGCACCATCACGGCGGCGATCTCCAGCACAAGGGGCGCGTCGACGTCAGCTCGAACATGACGGGTCACGACGACGAGCGGCTGTACCAGCTGATCCTCAACCATCACCATTACACGGGCTCGACCCGGGCGAAGGCGATGCTGGACGACTGGGAGCACCACCGTCCGAAATTCGTGAAGGTGATGCCGGTGGAATATCGCCGCGCCCTCATGGAGATGGAGCGCATGCGGATGAGCGTCGCGGCGGAATAAGGCCTATCTTGCATCGTGGTGTGCCGCTCGAAGGATCGGCACACCATCGTTGGGGAGATGACGATGAACGAGCGCGTGAAGATCATCAGTCGCGATGGCCTGCAATTCGTCGAACTTCCGATCGGCATGACGCTTGCCGAGGGCGAATGGACCGCGCGACGACAGGGCGCGGGCGTCGTGTTGGAGCCTGTTGCCCCCAGAATGTCGGTGC
This sequence comes from Aureimonas endophytica, assembly GCF_014642635.1. Classification (GTDB taxonomy): domain Bacteria; phylum Pseudomonadota; class Alphaproteobacteria; order Rhizobiales; family Rhizobiaceae; genus Plantimonas; species Plantimonas endophytica. The sequence goes on along the minus strand of NZ_BMIQ01000001.1, from coordinate 1,260,502 downwards.
CGTCGCTCTTGGCGCTTCTCGCGACCCTCGAGCCTCTGGAAGAGGGCATTCCCGATTTCGTGGATCTGCCGCCCGAGGAGCCGGACTTCGCATGGCCGGAACCGATCGCGGGGCGATGATCTATTTCCTCGATACGAACGTCCTCTCCCATCTGATGGAGGAGCCTTACGGGCACATTGCCCAGCATATAGCGCAGGTCCCGACCGCCTCCGTCCTGACGAGCGTCATCGTCATCGCCGAACTGAGATACGGCGTCGCTTGGAAACGGTCGGAAAAGCTTCGGCGACGCCTGGACGTCATTCTGACCCGATTGCCCGTCGAACCGTGGACCCAGCCCGCCGACGAGATCTATGGAGACATCCGAGCCGAGCTCAGACGCACCGGCAACATGATCGGCGCGAACGATCTCCTCATCGCCGCCCATGCGCTCAGCCTCGATGCGACGCTCGTCACTCGCAATGTCCGCGAGTTCGAGCGTGTTCGGAACCTCAAGGTCGAAAACTGGCTGCGCGATTGACGCGACAGGTGGTCGCTTCGTCAGGATCATCGCCCCCGTTCCGGGCGCGCCTATCTTCGGCGGCGAGGGCTGCCGGTCGGCGGCCGCGACCGAGGGAGGACTTCATGCCCGCCATCACGCTCTGGGGCTTCAGCGGCTCCACCTATGTCCGCACCATTCGCATGTTGCTCGCCGAGAAAGGCGTCGCGGATTACGAGCAGGTGCCTGTCGATGTCCTGAAGGGCGAGCCGAAGAGCGACGAGCATCTCCGGCGCCATCCCTTCGGCAAGGTGCCGGTGGTCGATGTCGACGGCTTCCGGCTGATCGAGACGGCCGCCATCGCCCGCTATCTCGATGCCGTGCTGCCCGGCAAGGCGCTGGTGCCGCGCGAGCCGAAGGACGCGGCGCGCATGGACATGGTCACCGGCATCATCGACTCCTATGCCTATGGCCCGATCATCGGCGGGGTCGTCGGCTATCACCTCTTTCCCGATTTCGTCGGCGGCAAGAACGAGGCGGCCCATCGCGAGGCGATCGGCGCGGCCAAGCGGGCGGTGAGCGAGATCTTCCGCATCAAGGGCGATTCGCCCTGGCTCGCCGGCGCCGAACTGTCGATCGCCGATCTCTATCTCGCGCCGCATTTCGCCTATCTCGCCATGGTGCCGCATCTGGACGAGTTCACCGCCCTGCCGGGCGCCGGCGAATGGTGGAGCCGCATCGAGGGGCTGGAAAGCTTCCAGACCACCGCCCCTTGACAATCGGCGCCCCGGCGCTTGCGGCGGCGGGAAAAATAGGGCAGTAATGCTGCCGTATTTCGAGAGGCGGATGCGACCACGCATCCGCCTTTTTGATGCGCCGGGCCGTTTCGCGCGTGCGAAACCGGGGGCATTCATTGTAGGCATTCCAAGAACGGGCGGCAGAAGCGCGGCGGGTCTTGGCTCGCGGCCCTGGCGGCCGGGACGAAAGGGAAAGGGGTGCGACCATGGGTAAGGTCACGGGCTTTCTTGAGATCGACCGGCAGACGCAGAAATATCAGCCGGCCTCGGACCGAATTCGGCATTTCCGCGAATTCGTGCTGCCGATGTCGGACGAGGAGGTCGGGCGCCAGGCGGCGCGCTGCATGGATTGCGGCGTGCCCTATTGCCACGGCCCGACCGGCTGTCCGGTGCACAACCAGATCCCGGACTGGAACGATCTCGTCTATTCCGACGACTGGGAAGGCGCGATCCGCAATCTCCATTCCACCAACAACTTCCCGGAATTCACCGGCCGCATCTGCCCCGCCCCTTGCGAGGAGGCCTGCACGCTGAATCTCGAGGACACGCCGGTCGCCATCAAGACCATCGAGCAGGCGATCGCCGACAAAGCCTACAAGCTCGGCTTCGTCCGGCCGCAGCCGGCCAAGACCGCGACGGGGCGCCGCGTCGCGGTGATCGGGTCCGGTCCCGCGGGCCTCGCCGCCGCGCAGCAGCTCGGTCGCGCCGGCCACGAGGTGCATGTCTTCGAGCGCGAGACGCGGCCGGGCGGCCTGCTGCGCTACGGCATTCCGGACTTCAAGATGGAGAAGCACCTGATCGACCGCCGCGTCGAGCAGATGCAGGGCGAGGGCGTCACCTTCTTCTGCGGCGTCGAGATCGGCAAGAACAAGCCGCTCGCCGAGCTGACGGCGCAGTATGACGCGGTGCTCTATTGCGGCGGCGCCGAGCGGCCGCGCGATGCCGGCATCCCGACCCACGGACTGTCCGGCATCTACGACGCGATGCCCTATCTCGTGCAGCAGAACCGCCGGGTCGGCGGCGAGAACGTCCAGTCCACCGCCTGGGCGGCGCCCGAGATCTGGGCCGGCGCCAAGCATGTTGTCGTGGTCGGCGGCGGCGACACGGCCTCCGACTGCGTCGGCACCGCCTTCCGCCAGGGCGCGGTGAAGGTGACGCAGCTCGACATCCGGCCGCAGCCGCCGAAGACCGAGAACAAGCTCGAGGTCTGGCCCTATTGGGCGACGAAGATGCGCACCTCCTCCAGCCAGGCCGAGGGCGCGATCCGCGAGTTCCAGGTCGCCACGCTCGAATTCGTCGGCGAGGACGGCCATCTCACGGGCGTGAAATGCTGCGAGGTGGACGAGCGCCGCAAGCCGGTTCCCGGCACGGAATTCGTCATCAAGGCCGATCTCGCCTTCATCGCCATCGGTTTCGCCGGGCCGTTCGACAGCGGCTTCATGGCGGAGGCCGGACAGGCGCTGGAAACGCGCGCCGACAATCGCGGCAATGTCTCGATCAAGGCCAGCGACCGCGACTATCGCACCTCGATCGACAAGCTCTATGTCGCCGGCGACGTGCGGCGCGGCCAGTCGCTGGTCGTCTGGGCGATCCGCGAGGGCCGGCAGGCGGCGCGGGCGATCGATCTCGAACTGATGGGCGCGACGACCCTGCCGCTCTGACGCGGCGCTTCGTCTTCGCGGCCCTGCCGCGAAGGTGCCTCAGCGCGGGACGGGGGCGTCCTTCGCCCCGGACTGCCAGTCGTCGATGATCGCATCCTGAAGCGAGGGCATCGGCCCGAGCGGCACCGGCCGCTCGCGGCCGCTGCGGATCGCCTCCAGATCGACCGAGCCGCGCGAGACGATCGGCGCCTCGCCGGGACGGCCGGGTCCGACCGGCCCCGATTTCGTCATCCAGGAAAAGTCGTCGGCGCGGCCCGGTGCCGGTGCCAGCGGCGCGCCGGCCAGCACCAGGCGCTCGCGCGGCGAGGGCGAGGCGCCGGCGGAAGCCTGCGCCGCCGGACCCGATCCGCCGAGCAGCGCCTCGCCGCCGTCGAGCGACGGGCTGTTCAGCGCCATGGCCGGCACGGCGCTGGCATTGGCCGGGTTCTGCGGCACCGCCTTGCCGCCATTCGGATCGGCCGCGGCGGGCATCGCCTCCAGACTGCCGCCGAAGAGCTTGTCGAGCGGCTTCTCGGCGAAGAAGGCCAGCTTGCGCCCGCCCTGCGGCGTCATGGTGATGCCGTCGCTGTTGCGCAGCTTCGCCGGCTGGCCGGCGATGTCCGGGCCGCTGGCGGCGAAGGCGCCGTCGGCATCGACGAATCCGTCCCAGACATCGACGAATTCGCCGCCGGCCTCGGTGACTTCCTGGCGGTAGAGTTCGTTGAAATAGGCGGCGTCGTCGCTCGCCTTGCCCGATTTGAAGGCCGGCAACCCGACCCAGATCAGCGGCACGTTCTTGTCTCGCACCGCCTTGGCGAGGGCGTCGACGCGGCTTTTATAGGCCTCGACCCATTCCTCGGAACGCAAGGCGAAGGCGTCGTCTCCGGTTCGGATCGTCTGCCGGTCGTTCGCCCCGAGCATCACCGCGACCGCCGCCGGCTTCTCCTCGTCGATGATCGCCGCGATGCGCGCCGGCCAGTCGAAATGATCGTCGCGGGCGAGGCCCGAGGACCCGTCGGTGCGATCGGCGATGCGGATCGTCGCCTTGTCGGCGACGCTCGCCTCCAGACCCTTGGCGAGCGACAGGGCCATGAAGTCGCCGACGACGAGGACGACCTTGGCATCCGCCGCCTTCGCGACGGGCTCCGGCGCCGGGGCCTGCGGCGCGGCGGCCCCGGTCCCGGCGGCGCGGCTGGTCTCGCCCGGCGCGGCGGCCTTCGGTGCCGCCGCCTTCGCCTTCGGCGCGTCGGTGCGGCGGGACGGCGGCGCGCGGTTCACCGGCGGATCGATGTAATATTTGGGGCGCGGCTGGTAGCCCGGCTGCGGCGCTTCGATATAGCGGCGCGGCCGGCTTTCGAAGATGCGGCCGAAGAAGCCGAAGGCGCCTTCCTGCGCCACGGCCGGTACCGGACCGAAGGCGAGGGGCAGGTCGCCGACGAGAAGGACGAACGCGGCCAGGGGCAGTCCCCAGAGCCGCGCCGAACGCCGCCGCTTCCCGCCGATCACGCCCGCCGCCATTCCCTACCTCTTCCGCATCATGTCGAGCAGCGCCTTGGAGGCATTGCCGTCTTCCTCGACGCCCGCCGCACGCTGATAGGCCATTATGGCGCTTTTCGAGGTCGAGCCGATCTTGCCGTCGATCTTGCCGTCGTAAAGGCCGTGGCTGGTCAGATGCTGCTGCACCTCGTAGCGCTCCTTCATCGACAGGGGCGTGTAGCCGCGGGGCCAGTCCATGACGAAGGCGCCGCCGCCGGCGATCCGGTCGGCGAGATGGCCGACCGCGAGCGCGTATTTGTCGGCATTGTTATAGGCCTTCAGCACGTAGTAGTTCTTAGTCATCAGGAAGGCCGGACCGTCGATACCCGCCGGCAGCACGAGCGTCGCGCGGTCGGAGGGGGAGGCGAAGCGGCCGCCGGCCGCCCGGCGGAAGCCCTTGTCGCTCCAGGCGGCGAGACTCATGCTGCGCCCGGCGAGGGCGGCCGCCTTGGCGGAGGGCAGGGCGACCTCGTAGCCCCAGGTCTTGCCGGTCTGCCAGCCGTTCTTGCGCAGGAGATTGGCGGAGGTCGCCAGCGCGTCCGGCACCGAGGTCCAGATATCGGCATGGCCGTTGCCGTCCATGTCGGCCTGATAGAGGAGGTAGCTCGTCGGGATGAACTGGGTATGGCCCATCGCGCCCGCCCAGGACCCGGTCAGACCCTTCACCGAGACGTCGCCCTCCTGCAGCATCTTCAGCGCCGCGACGAGCTGGGCCCTGGCATATTTGCCGCGCTTCGGATCCATGTAGCCGAGGGTCGCCAGCGAGCGCGGCACGTTCTTCACCACGTCCTGGCGCTCCAGGACGCGGCCGAAATCGGATTCCATCGACCAGATAGCGAGAAGGATGTCGCGGTCGACGCCGAAGCGCGCCTCTATCCGGTCGAGCCAGGGCTTCAGCTGCTGGCGGCGGGCGCGGCCCTCGGCCGCCGAGACCTCGTTCACCCGGTTGTCGAGATAGTCCCAGATCTGGTCCTGGAATTCCGGCTGAAAGGCCGCCTTCTGGATCACGTCCGGGTCCGGTTCGTCGATGCCGGCAAAGGCGGCGCGATAGGTGTTGCGGCTGATGCCGCTCTTCGCCGCCACCGTTTCGAAATCGGCGATCCAGCGCTTGAAGCCGGCATCGGCGAAGGCGGGCGCGGTGCCGCCCGCCAGGAGCGTCGCGGCGAGCGCCGAGGCGAGAAGGACGGCGCGGGAGGAGATGGCTTTCGTCATGGGCATCCCGTTCGTTCGAATCCATGCGCCCTCCGCCGGTCGAGGCATGCGGGCGATCCTGGCGACGGCGATGCGGAGGCTTCCGCCGTCGATCGACCCGAGAATAGCTTGGCTCCCGTTAAGAGGTGCTTTACCACGCGGGTTGCAAGCGATTCGAAGATTTGAATTTACCTTGAAAAGCGTCGTGAGCATGTCACCGCTGGTTCTCGGCAGAATCGCGAGCTAAACAGCCCTCGGAATTCAGCGCCCGAACGCAAAGGCAGGAGAATTCGATGAAGAAAGTCCGCAAGGCCGTGTTTCCCGTGGCCGGCCTGGGCACGCGCTTCCTTCCGGCCACCAAGGCCGTTCCGAAGGAGATGCTGACGGTGGTGGACCGTCCGATCCTGCAATATGTCGTCGACGAGGCCCGCGAGGCCGGCATCGAACATCTGATCTTCGTCACCGGTCGCGGCAAGGCCGTGATCGAGGATTATTTCGATCTCCAGTACGAGCTCAACGACACGCTGTCGCAGCGCGGCAAGAAGGCGGAGCTGGAGCTCCTCGATTCCATGCAGCCGAAGGCGGGCATGGCGAGCTTCACCCGCCAGCAGGCGCCGCTCGGCCTCGGCCATGCCGTCTGGTGCGCGCGCGAACTGGTCGGCGACGAGCCCTTCGCGGTGCTGCTGCCCGACGTGATCATGAAGGCCGAGCGCGGCTGCCTGGCCTCGATGATCGAGGTCTACGAGACGACCGGCGGCAACGTCCTGTCGGTCGAGGAATGCGATCCGAAGGAAGTCAACAAATACGGCATCGTCGGCCGTGGCGTCGATGCCGGCAGCGGCTTCAAGATCGAGGGCATGGTCGAGAAGCCGAAGGTCGAGGAGGCGCCCTCCAATCTCGCCATCTCCGGCCGCTACATCCTCCAGCCCGAGCTCTTCGATATCCTGGAAACGCAGGAGCGCGGCGCCGGCAACGAGATCCAGCTCACCGACGGCATGCTGAAGCTGGCCAAGGGCCAGGACTTCTTCGGCTATGTCTTCAAGGGCGCGACCTATGACTGCGGCAGCAAGGAAGGCTTCATCCGCGCCAATGTCGCCTATGCCATGGCCCAGCCGGGCCTGCGCGACAAGGTGAAGGACGACCTCCTGGCCCTCATCCAGGGCGCCTGATCCCTCAGGTTCGAAAATGCCGTCGACGGCCCGCCCCATCGGCGGGCCGTTGGCATTTGCGGCCTCAGTTCTGCACTTTCAGGCCGAGCTTCACCGAGCTGACGGCGTAATCGGCATTCCCGCCGCTGCGCTCGACCTCGCGATGCGAGGCGAGGCCGATCAGCGCCAGGGAGCGGTTGAACCAGTAGCTGAAGCCGGCGCTGATGCCGAAGGTCGCCTCCGTGTCGGTGGCGAGATCGCTGTCGCGATAGCCGGCCGTCAGCGCGCCGTCGAGCGCCAGCCGCGCCGTCGCGCGATGCCGCACGGCCAGGCCCGCCTCGTAGAGCGTCGCGGTGGAGGTTCCGGCCGGATCGGGATCGAAGGTCGTCGCGGCTGTCAGCGCGACATCCGTGCCGCGCCGGGGCGACCAGGAAAGCTTGGCGTCGAATGTCGGGCTCGTCACGGCGTCCGCCCCGTCCTCGTCCGGGCGGTTATGGGCGAGACCGGCGGCGATCTCGCCGCCGAGCTTCTCGCCGAGATCGAAGCCGATGCCGCCGCGCAGCGTCTCGATCAGCGAATCGCGGTCGCGGCCCGCGCCGTCCCGCGCCTCGTCGAAGACGCGCCGGCCGAGGCCCGTTTCCAGAAAGGGCGCGAAGGCCGGGCTGAAGCGGTAGCCGGCCCGCAGCGTGCCGGAATAGGTGTCGAAATCCTGATCGTCGGCGCGCGGGATGCCGTCGCTCCGCTCGATCGTCTGGCGCAGGGCCGCAAGCGTGCCCCGTGCATAGGCCCGGCCGAAGGCGCGCTCGATCTCGGCGGAACTCGTGTAGTTGAACCGGTCCGGGCTTTCCCCGTCGGTGCTCAGCGAATCGAGATCGCCGGCATTCTCCTTGCGATATTCGAAGCCGCCCCGCAGCGTCGCCGTGGTCAGGCGGTCGATGTCGAGCCGCAGGCGGCCATCTAAGGCGACGTCGGGATCGGAAGGCTGGTCGCCGCCGAAATTGCGGCGATAGTTCGCCAGCCCCTCGATCTCGGCCGCGTGGCGCGACCAGTCGGAGACGAAGCGCGCCGACAGCGCGGTGTCGCTGAAGGCGCCGCCCTTGCCGCCCGGCGCGGCGTCGAGATTGGAGGAAAGCCCGAGGCTCTGCTCCAGCGCCGACGTCAGCGTGAAGCTGCCGACCCGGGTGCCGACGGGCGCGAAGGGCTCGTCGCCCGTGGCGGTCAGCCCGCCGCGCAAGGGCAGGGTGCGCAGGTTGAGGCGGCTGCCGACCTGGCCGATGCGCGGCGCGCGGCTGGCGGCGGCCGGCAATGTCAGACTGTCCGGCCGGTCACCGGTGGCGGCTTCCGGCGCGGACGGCGCGGCACGCTGTCCGGCTTCCGCCCCGTCCGCCTGCGAGGCGGTGTCGCCGATCGGCGCGGCGCTGGGTCCGGCCGGCGTGGTGGCGCCGTTCTGCCGCGTTGCCCGGCCCGAGGAAGGGCCTTCGAAGAGATCGAGCTTCGGCCGCGATCGGGGCGGCGACATGTCTTCCGTCGCCTCCGGCTCGGCCGTGGGCGCTTCGGCCGGCGCGTCTCCCGCATCCGTCAGTCCCGGATCGATGGGGAAGGTCGGAGCGGCGAGCGTCACGGGCGGGGCGCGGAAGTCGCGGGCGAGATCGGGCTCGGCCTTGCGCAACTCGCCCGTACCGAGGCCGTCGCCGCTCGGTCCGTCCTCGGCGGCTCGGACGGGGTGGGGCGGCGCCAGCAGGAGCATCAGGCCCGCCAGTCCCGTGGCGAGCCGCAGCTTGCGGACGTCGTCCGAAGCGGAAGAGAGGCGGCGCGGTTCGATCAAGACGGCATCCGAGGCGAGGCGACGGCCCCGAACCTAGAGCCGTCGCTTTGCCGCAAGCTTGCCGCCCGGCCACCTTGCGTCACCTCGGCCGGCGAATGATATCTCCTCCTCAAGCCACAGGAGACGCGCCATGACCAATGCCGACGATCAGGCGAGGATCGAGTTGGAGGCAGCCGCCTTCCGGCGCCTGCGCGACCATCTTCGCCAGCGCACCGATGTGCAGAATATCGACCTAATGAACCTCGCCGGCTTCTGCCGCAACTGCCTTGCCAACTGGTATCGCGAGGCGGCAGAGGAACGGGGCGAGACGATGACCAAGGACGAGGCGCGCGAGCATGTCTATGGCATGCCCTACGAGGAATGGCGCGCCCGCCACCAGACCGAGGCGACACCGACGGCGCAGGCCTCCTTCGCGGCCCGTCCGCCGGAGTAAGACGGGCCTTCCCTTTCGCGCCGCACTCTTTTATCGAACGGCCTTCCGCTACGCGCAGGATCGCCGAAGCATGGTGGCGCCGTTGGCCGCCACGCTCCTTCGCGGGCCGGTGCGGGCCACGAAGGACAAGGCCGCGGGCGCGGCATCGAATGGATTGGAATTGAGCCGATGTCGGATGTCGAGGGCGTCGCCCAGGACCAGCTGAAGTCGATCGTCGAACGGATCGAGCGGCTAGAGGAGGAAAAGAAGACCATCGCCGACGACATCAAGGACGTCTATGCCGAAGCCAAGGGCAACGGCTTCGACACGAAGGTGCTGCGCAAGATCATCCAGATCCGCAAGCAGGACCAGAACGAGCGCGCCGAACAGGACGCGGTGCTCGACCTCTACATGCAGGCGCTCGGCATGGCCTGAGCGCCGATCGGGCGCCGCCGGTCGCGAGGATCGACGGCCGGCCCCTCCGGCAACGAAAAAGCCCGGCCCGCTCGCGCGGTGCCGGGCTTTTTCGTTTGTCGCCCGTTCCCCGTCCCGTTCGAGATCGGAGAGGGGAAGGGCGATCCGGGGCCGGAGCTTCGCCTCCGGCCGTCCGGCCTCTCAGCCGCGCGCGCCGCGACGGCGCTTGTGGCCGAGACCCATCTGCTTGGCGAGGCGCGAACGGGCCGCCGCATAGTTCGGCGCCACCATCGGGTAGTCCGCCGGCAGATCCCACTTCTCGCGGTATTCTTCCGGCGAGAGATTGTAGTGGGTCATGAGGTGCCGCTTCAGCGACTTGAACTTCTTGCCGTCCTCGAGGCAGACGATGTAGTCGTCCGTCACCGACTTCTTGACCGCGACGGCCGGCTTCGGCTTCTCGACGACCGGCGCCTGGGGGGCGACATGGGTGCGGCCCAGCGCCCCGTAGACGTCCGAGATCAGGGCGGGAATTTCGGAGACCGCAAGCGAATTGTTGCTCACATAGGCCGCGACGACTTCCGCCGTCAGTTCCATGAGCATCTCGTTGTTTTCAGGACGTTCGTTCTGGTCCATCGTATCGCTCGTTTCCCACGATCGTTTCCGCATGCAACGATCCGGCCGGTTGATCCTGCCGAGTGTTGCGGGAATAGCATGAGTGCTAATTCGTCATCTTCGGCGCGAACCGAGAACTCGGTGCCGATGCCTTTGTATTTATAATTCAATATTTGATGTCAAGACGGTTTGGAAGCAGAAGGAATATTTCCAAAGCTCTCTTGGCGAAGCGGAGCGGCCTATACATGGTCAGACGGCCGCCGAGGACCGGCCGGGGCGGCGCCCGCTAGGGATGCACCAGCATTCCCCACGCGGGAATGCGATTTCAACTATTCGTTATGAGGAAGTCGCCAGTCGCGGCGAGGGCGGATTTCGATCGTGCCGGCCCGAAGCTTGGCGCGATCGGCCATTCTGGCTCCGAGTCCCTTGTTTTCATTGGTCCCGAAACGGAAAACGGGCGGCCTGGCCGCCCGTCCGTCGCCTGTCTTCGGTGTTGCCGCGATGATGCGGATCAGTCGACCTTGATCATCGGCATGAAGTTCACGGCCGACCCGGCAAAACTATAGGTTGCTTGGGTCATGACCGGCTGGGACGTGAAGCCGGCGGCCAGAACCGAGGTCGGCGCGTTGCGCACCAGCACCGTGGCGTTCGGCCGCCCCATCGCCGCCACTTCGCGGCGGGTGTTGGGATCGGTGACGAGATTGGCCATGCGGATGCGATCGCTGACCGCCTTCTGCACGACGCGGGTTTCGGACGTGGCGGCCTTGGCGCTCTCGGCCGGACTATGCCGCTTGAAACGGCCCGTCTTGCCCTCCGGGATCACGGCGGGATTGGCCGCCACGGTCTCGCTCGCCTTGTGGACGGGCGGCGCCAGCGAGGCGAGCACGAGCTTGTCGGCATGTTTCGTGAGGACCGGCGGCGGAGCCATCGCCAGGACCGGGGCGGGCGCCGTGACGGCAGCGATGGCGGCCGAAGCGTGCGACGGGGCCGGAGCGGCGGCGGCGGGCGTCTCGACCTCGGCCGTCTCGATGATGGCGCTGAGCGCGGCGGAAGTGTCCGAGCGCGCCGGGGTCTCGTCCTTCAGGATGCTGGCGAAGGGCGGCCGGCTGCGCGGCGTCGGCACGGCATAGGCGAGCTGGCCGGATTCCTTGGCGGCGACGTCCTCTTCCGCCTTCGGCGCGGTCTCCAGCGCGGCGACCATCGCTTCGGCGGCGGGTGCGGAGGGCACCGGCACCTTCATCGCCTCGGCGACGGCGACCGTCTCGCGGATCGGCGCGGCGCTCGGCAGCGGGATGCGGGAGAGATCGAGCGCGGCGACCTCGGTCGGCTCGGCCTCGGCCGCCTTCTCGTCCTGCTTCAGCGGCGCCGGCGGGATCGGCGCCTTCGGGGCGCTGGTGTCGAACGTGTCGCGGATCGGCAGCGGCACGCCGTTCGGCAGCACCTCGCGCTTCGGCGGGGCGGCGAGGGCGGCGACGGCCACCGTCTCCTCGCGGGCGGGCTTGGTCTCGACCGGAGCCGGCTTCGGCGCTTCCCTGACCACGCGGCTCGGCTTCGCGGCCGGCGCGTCGGACTCGGCATTGTCTTCTTCCTCGTCGGCTCCGCCGCCGCCGAAGAGCATGGCGAAGAGCGTCTTGCCGCCGCCGGAGGACGAGGCGGCCGGCGCCGCGCCGGCATTGGCGACCTCGATCGAGCTGGCGCCCTTGCGCGCCTTATAGGAGGCGAGGGCCTGTTCGTAGCCCGGCAGCGGCTTGCCGTCGGAGGGCACATGCACGGTGTTGCCGTTCGGGAAGACGGCGAGCAGCTCACGACGGTTCATGCGCGGCCAGTGTCGGACATTGCCGACGTCGAAATGGACGAAGGGCGAGCCGGAGGTCGGATAATAGCCGACGCCGCCGATCTGCATCTTGAGGCCGATGGCGCGCAGCTTGGCGAGCGAGACGTCCGGCAGGTAGAAGTCCATCGCCTTGCCGAGCATGTGCTGGCTTTCCTTGGCGACGCCGGAGGTGCGGGACCGCAGCATGCCGTTGGTTTCCGCCGAGCGATAGCCGCAGACGACATTGATATAGGCGCGCGAGCCGGACTGGCGGTAGGCTTCCCAGATCAGGTCGAGTAGCCGGGGGTCCATGTTGACCGGCTTTTCCTTGCGCCAGTCGCGCAGGATCCAGTTCAACCGCTTCAGACCATCGGGAATGTACCGACCGTCCTTCTTGTAGGCGATCTCTTCCTTCTCGTGGGTATGGAGATGGTAGATCTTGAGGGTCCGGGTCTCCGCCTTCGCCACAGCCGAGCCGGCGCAGACGGTGAGGACGCAGATTGCGGCGTAGGAGGCAGCGCGCGTCGCGGCGCGGCCGACAGCGTCGGTCAATCCGAGCATTCGGAACTCGTCCCCTCGATCCCCGCTCCCGACTTCAGCTTTCCCCAGAAGCCCAGAGCACAATTTATAAAGACGCAACCATCGTCCAATCCGCCAGGACTGCGGCATGAAGATGACATTAGCCTCATTCTGAAGCCATTTCAAAAGAAAAGGGTTAAGCTTGTGTGAACCTGCGGACCGAGGCGCAATCTTTCGGCAACCATGGCCTTGATTCCGTTCGACTTCGGCTGAATCTGCGCCAGCTACCCTATATTCGCGAATCTTGGCCTTGATCTGGCGAAAGCCCGAGTCAATTTGCTCGATTGCTCGTGGAGCTTGCGCTTCCACAGCGTATTTCCGGCCGCGCCTCAAGTCTGCGACACGTCTTCGAGACCGTATTGCTGCAATTTCCGGTAAAGGGTCGAGCGCCCGATCCCGAGGCGGCGGGCGACCTCGCTGAGCCGGCCGCCATAGCGCAGGATCGCGAAACGGATGAGATCGGCCTCGATCGCCTCCAGGCTACGGATCTCGCCGTCCTCGCCGAGAAGGCGGACGGGCGGGGCCGCCTCGCTCGCGTCGGGGAGGGGCGTGTCGATCGGTCGCGGCGCCTCCGGCATCGGCAGGGCGGGCATCTGCGCGACGATCTGCGGGAAGTCGGCCGCGCCGAGCTCCGGCCCCTCCGCCAGGACGACGGCGCGGTGGATGGCATTCTCCAGCTGCCGGATATTGCCGGGCCAGTCGAAGTTCTGGAGGAGATGCAGGGCGTCGGCCGCGAAGGCCAGGGTCTCGCCCGGCCGGTCGCTCGCGGAGAATTCTGCGAGGAAGCCCCGCGCCAGGGGGATGATCTCCTCCCGCCGCTCGCGCAGCGGCGGCACGCGGATCGCCAGAACGTTGAGGCGGAAATAAAGGTCCTCGCGGAAGCGGCCGGCCGCGACGTCCTTTTCGAGATCGCGGTTCGTGGCGGAAAGGATGCGCACATCCGTCTGCGTCCCGCCCTGGCCGCCGACGGGATCGATGCGCCCGTCCTGCACGACGCGCAGGAGCTTGGCCTGGATGTCGAGCGGCAATTCCCCGATCTCGTCGAGAAAGAGCGTGCCGCCATCGGCTTCGAGAAACTTGCCGGGCCGCCGTTCGGAGGCGTCGGTGAAGGCGCCCTTGGCATGGCCGAAGAGAATGCTCTCGGCGAGCGCGGCGGGCAGGGCGCCGCAATTCACGGCGACGAAGGGCTTGGCCGCCCGTGGCCCTGCGGCGAGAATGGCGGCGGCGAGCCATTCCTTGCCGACGCCGGTCTCGCCTTCGAGAAGGATCGGGATCTGCGAGGCAGCGGCGCGCTTGGCCTGGAAGATCACAGGGGCCATCGCCTCGCTCGCCGCCTCCAGCCGGGCCGCCGGGCTCGCGTCGCGCTCGGCCCGCGCGCGCCGCCGGCGCGCCTGCGACAGGCGCACGGCATCCTCCAGCGTCGCCCGCAGCCGCTCGGGCGAGACGGGCTTCACGACGAAGTCGAAGGCCCCGGCGCGCATCGCCTCGACGGCGGTGTCGACGCTGCCCTTCGCCGTCTGCACCACCACCGGCACGTCGAGCCCGGCCCGGCGCATTTCCGCCATCACCGCCACGCCGTCCATGTCCGGCATGGAAAGATCGAGCACCATCGCCGCCGGCAGCCGGCCGGGCGCGGCCATGCGCAGCGCGTCGAGCGCCGCCCGTCCGCCCTCGCAGCTGATCGACCGGTAGCCCATGCGCGCCACCTGCGCCTCCAGGAGGCGGCGCTGCACCGGATCGTCATCGACGAGAAGAAGCTGCTGGGTCATCAAGGCCTTCCGGCTCGTCGGCACGCGCTGGGGAACCTAATTCGCGCGGCGCCGTCCTTCGAGCCGCTTGACGGCGAGGCTTGCCGCGAAGTTAACGGGGCGTCAACCGACCAGCCGCAACCGGATAGTCCGATGCCCCACGCGACCTTGAGCTTTTCCGCCGCCTCCGACGGCGCGCGCGCGGGGCTCGGCACCCTGCCCGAATGGGACCTGAGCGATCTCTATGCCGCGATGGACGCGCCGGAGATCGAGGCCGATCTCGAACGCGGCGACGCGATGGCGACCGCCTTCGGCGCGCGCTGGCGCGGCCGGCTCGCCGAAACCGCGGCGGAGCCGGGCGGCGGCGCGCTGGCCGAGGCGCTCGCCGATTACGAGGCGCTGGAGGAGATCCTCGGCCGCCTCATCTCCTATGCCGGCCTCGTCTATTCGGGCGACACGTCGGACAGCGCCAAGGCCAAGTTCTACGGCGACATCCAGGGGCGGATCACCGAGATCTCCTCGCGCCTTCTCTTCTTCCCGCTGGAACTGAACCGCGTGCCGGACGAGCTCCTCGACGCGGCGATGGCCGCCAATGCGGCGCTCGCCCATTACCGGCCCTGGATCGTCGACCTCCGGCGCGACAAGCCTTTCCAGCTCGAGGACCGGGTGGAAGAGCTGTTCCACGAGAAGGCGATGACCGGCCGCAATGCCTGGAACCGCCTCTTCGACGAGACGATGACGGCGCTGCGCTTCGAGGTCGGCGGCGAGGATCTGGCGCTGGAGGAGACGCTGAACCTTCTGCAGGACGAGCATCGCGACCGCCGCCGCGCGGCGGGCGAGGCGCTGGCCAAGGTCTTCGCCGAGAATCTGCGCATCTTCACGCTGATCACCAACACGCTCGCCAAGGACAAGGAGATTTCCGATCGCTGGCGCGGCTTCGAGGATGTCGCCGATTCCCGCCATCTCGCCAATCGCGTCGAGCGGCCGGTGGTGGACGCGCTCGCCGGCGCCGTCCGCGCGAACTATAGCGCGATCTCGCATCGCTACTACGCGCTGAAGGCGCGCTGGCTGGGGCTCGACGCCCTGGAGTTCTGGGACCGCAACGCCCCGCTGCCCCAGGCGCCGCGCCGGGAGATCGCCTGGGACGAGGCGCGGCGCACGGTCCTTTCGGCCTATTCCGGCTTCTCGACCGAGATGGCCGAGATCGCCGACCGCTTCTTCGAGAAGCGCTGGATCGACGCGGCCATCCGGCCCGGCAAGGCGCCCGGCGCCTTCGCCCATCCGACCGTGCCCTCCGCCCATCCCTATGTGCTGCTCAACTATCTCGGCAAGCCGCGCGACGTGATGACGCTCGCCCACGAGCTCGGCCATGGCGTCCACCAGGTCCTGGCCGGGCCGCAGGGCGCGCTGATGGCGCCGACGCCGCTGACGCTGGCCGAGACGGCCTCGGTCTTCGGCGAGATGCTGACCTTCCGCTCGCTGCTCGACGGCGCCGCCGATCCGCGCGAAAGGAAGGGGCTCCTCGCCGCCAAGGTGGAGGACATGATCAACACGGTCGTGCGCCAGGTCGCCTTCTACCAGTTCGAGCGCGAGCTGCACGAGGAGCGGCGCAACGGCGAACTGACCTCGGCGCGGATCGGCGAGATCTGGCTGAAGGTGCAGGGCGAGAGCCTCGGTCCCGCCATCCGGCTCGGCGCCGGCTACGAGACCTTCTGGACCTATGTCCCGCATTTCATCCATTCGCCCTTCTACGTCTATGCCTATGCCTTCGGCGACTGTCTGGTGAACTCGCTCTACGCGGTCTACCAGCACTCGGAGGCCGGATTTCAGCAGAAATACTTCGACATGCTGCGGGCGGGCGGCACCAAGCACCATTCGGAACTCCTCGCGCCCTTCGGGCTCGACGCCTCCGATCCGACCTTCTGGTCGAAGGGCCTCTCCGTCATTTCCGGCTTCATCGACGAGCTGGAAAGCTTCGACCGCTGAGTCGCCCGCGCCGGTCGCCGCCCGGACGCACCGGCGATTCTTCGCGGCCGAGGGGTCGCCGAGAGTGGAACGGCACGGCGCGAGCGCCGTGCCGGAGTTCTCGAAAGTCCCGATTTTCCAACGAAGTCGGCGAGGGAAGTTCGCTAAAGTTCAAGAACAGGAAACTCGCCGCTTTCTTTTAGGTCCCGCTTCCGATAGCCGCAGGGTGAAACCTCGAGAGCATCTCCAGCCAAAAAGGACCTGCTGCGATGGGCGACGCAACGCACGATCCCGTCTATGCCGAAATCCAGGGACCCATCGTCATGGTGGGCTTCGGATCGATCGGAAGAGGCACATTGCCGCTGATCGAGCGGCATTTCCGCTTCGACAAGTCGCGCTTCACGGTGATCGATCCCAAGGATACCGATCGCAAGCTTCTGGACGAGCGCGGCATCCGCTTCGTCCAGCAGGGGCTGACGCGCAAGAACTACGAGGACGTGCTGAAGCCGCTGCTTTCCGGCGGCGAGGGGCCGGGCTTTCTCGTCAACCTGTCGGTCGATACCGGCTCGCTCGATCTCATGCGCCTCGCCCGCGAGCTCGGCGCCTTCTATATCGACACGGTGGTCGAGCCCTGGCTCGGCTTCTATTTCGACGACAAGCTCTCCAATGCCGACCGCACCAACTACGCGCTGCGCAAGGCGGTGAAGAAGGAGGCACGCAAGCATCCGGGCGGTCGCACGGCGGTGTCCTGCTGCGGCGCCAATCCGGGCATGGTCTCCTGGTTCGTCAAGCAGGCGCTGCTCGACGTCGCCCGCGAGATCGGCCTCGACTTCGAGGAGCCGGGCGCCCGGGATCGCGAGGGCTGGGCCAAGCTGATGCGCAAGGCCGGCGTGAAGGGCATCCATGTCGCCGAGCGCGACACCCAGCGCGCCAGGCAGCCCAAGCCCCTCAACGTTTTCTGGAACACTTGGTCGGTGGAGGGCTTCATCTCGGAAGGCATGCAGCCGGCCGAGCTCGGCTGGGGCACCCATGAGACCTGGATGCCGAAGACCGCCCGCCTCCACAAGAAGGAGGACGCGCCGGCGATCTTCCTCGAACAGCCGGGCGCGGCGACGCGCGTGCGGACCTGGTGCCCGACGCCCGGCCCCCAGCACGGCTTCCTCGTCACCCATAACGAGGCGATCTCGATCTCCGACTATTTCACCGTGCGCGACAAGCATGACGAGATCGTCTATCGGCCGACCTGCCATTACGCCTACCATCCGAACAACGACGCGCTTCTGTCGATCGACGAGCTGTTCGGCGCGGCCGGCCGCATCCAGCCGGTCCATCATGTCCTCACCGAGGAGGAACTGGTCGACGGCGCGGACGAACTCGGCGTCCTGCTCTATGGCCATGCCAAGAACGCCTATTGGTACGGCTCGCAGTTGTCGCTCGACGAGGCGCGCAGCCTTGCGCCCTATCAGAACGCCACCGGCCTTCAGGTCACCTCGGCCGTGCTCGCGGGCATGGTCTGGGCGCTGGAGAACCCGGAAGCCGGCATCGTCGAGGCGGACGAGATGGACTTCCATCGCTGCCTGGAGATCCAGAGGCCCTATCTCGGTCCGGTGAAGGGCTATTTCACCGACTGGAATCCGCTGACCGACCGCCCGGGCCTGTTCAAGGAGGATCTCGACGAGAGCGATCCCTGGCAGTTCCGCAACGTGCTGGTCCACGACCACTGACGAGTTCGGGTCTTTCGGAGGCGGCGCTTGCCGCCGCCTCCGACCTTTCTTGCGTCGAAATGACGCAATTCCTGCGTTCGGTCACGAGCCAGACGGTCTGCAAATTTGCTAAACCGCTGACCTGGTTGGCTTATTTCGGGGGCGGCTTTTAACGGCGACGGTCTCTTGACCCATATCTCTGCTCGCCCCGGTGGAGTTTGTGCAACTTCAAAGGCTTGGCGAGGCCCGATCGCGTTCGTGAGCATTTGTTACTAGGAGTTGACTCCTAACTGTCCTTCCCGCCGAGTTAGTCAGTGGGAAACGGACCGATGGTCGTCGCCGTGGACAACGCCGATCGCAAGCGCATCGTTCTGCGGGAAGTGCTGGATGCCCTGATGTCCGGCAGGATCGGCGTCGTCTCGCGTCATTTCGCGCCGGGTCTCGTCTTCTCCAACCGCTCGAATGCCGGGGTGATCGACGCGCCCTGGTTCGACCGGCTGGAAGGTGACTTCCGGCTGGCAGGCGAGGTGGAGGCGCGGTCCTTCCTCAGCGAGCTGATGCGGCGGGCGAAATACATCTCCTACGAGGAGCGCGGTCTGGTGGTCGAGGAGGAGTCGGCCGCGACGCTCTACAACTGGACGCGGCGCGACGAGCGCAACGGCACGCTCGTCACCGGCACCACCATGTGCTGGTTCGTCTTCACTTCCGATTCGCGCATCCGCAGCGTCGAGACGATCAGCTCGATCCATTCCGTCTTTCCGGCCAAGGTCGGCGAGGTCGCCCCCGCCTGACGGGACGGGCGAGCGATTTCTGGTGGATGACCGTCGCGTCCGCCATCCGTCGCCCCGCCGGCCGGGTGACAGGACGCCGCCGCTTCGCTAGCAATTTTCATCAAGCTCTAGGATTTCCCGACGGCGAGGATCGGCCCATGTCCCGGAAGACCATCGTTGCCCTTCTGTCCGCGCTGGCGGCTTTCGCCGGTTGCGCCTCCACGCAGCAGACGGCCGCCGTCGCGCCGCCGCCGGCCCCGCGCGGCATCGAGGGCAGCTGGGCCTCGACCGGCGGCGCCGTCGCCTACAACGCCAATTTCACCAACGGCACCTTCACCTCGACGGAATCTGGCACCGGCGCCGTTCTCGCCGAAGGCACCTATCGCCCGCTCGGACCGGGCCAGGTGACGATCGAATATACGTCCCGGGTGCGGGGCACCCGGATCGCGGCCAATTGCAATCAGGTCGAGCCCGACCGTCTCGCCTGCGCCTCCTCGAACGGCAGCCGCTTCGAATTCACCCGCCGCGGCTGACGCGCCGCGCCTTGCCGCGGCGCGATTCCCGGCTTAGGGCGGCTTCGATCGGAATGGGAGCCATTCCACGGCCGGGCTTTGCCCTTATATGAGCGCCAGCAGCCCGTCTCCGCGCTCGTAAGGCGTCTTCATGAACATGCATTCTCCGCCCTCGAACGGCCGTGCCGTCGGACCTCTGCCGGCCGGCCACCCGCCCGTGAAGGCGCGCAAGGTCGGCGTCCTCCTCGTCAATCTCGGCACGCCCGACGGCACGTCCTATGCGCCGATGCGGCGCTATCTGAAGGAGTTCCTGTCCGATCGCCGCGTGATCGAATGGCCGCGCGCCGCCTGGTATCCGATCCTCTACGGCATCGTCCTCAACACGCGGCCGAAGAAGTCGGGCCGCGCCTACGATCTCATCTGGAACCGGGAGCGCAACGAATCGCCCTTGCGCACCTTCACACGCGCCCAGGGCGAGAAGCTGGCCGAACGCTTGGCGGACGAGGCAGAGGTGATGGTCGAATGGGGCATGCGCTACGGCACGCCCTCGATCGCCGAGAAGCTGGACCGATTGCAGGAGGCCGGCTGCGACCGCATCCTCGTCTATCCGCTCTATCCGCAATATTCGGCCTCGACCACGGCGACCGTGAACGACAAGGCCTTCGAGCATCTGATGACCAAGCGCTGGATGCCGGCGCTGCGCACGGTGCCGGCCTATCACGACGAGCCGGTCTATATCGACGCGCTCGCCCGCTCGATCGAGACGCATCTCGCCGGCCTCGACTTCGAGCCCGAGAAGGTGATCGCCTCCTATCACGGCATTCCGCAAAGCTATTTCCGCAATGGCGATCCCTATCACTGCCATTGCCAGAAGACCTCGCGGCTCCTGGAAGAGCGGCTCGGCTGGCCGAAGGGCCGGCTCCTCACCACGTTCCAGTCGCGATTCGGGCCGGAGGAATGGCTCCAGCCCTATACGGACAAGACGGTGGAGGAACTGGCGAAACAGGGCGTCAAGCGAATCGCCGCGCTCAATCCGGGCTTTGTCTCCGATTGTCTGGAGACGCTGGAGGAGATCGCCGGCCAGGTGGCCGAAAGCTTCCTGCACAATGGCGGCGAGCGCTTCTCGCATATTCCCTGTCTCAACGACAGCGAGCCGGGCATGGACGTGATCGAGGCCATGGTCCGGCGGGAATTGCGCGGCTGGGTCGGCTGATCCCGCCCCTTCGTTGACACAAATTGCGGCGAAGCGGACAATTCGCGGGAACCGCCAGGTTCGCGCCTGCCAATTCAGGATCGATCGATGCTGCCACGAACGCTTGCCCGCTGGCGTCGCTTCCGCGCGCCGCTGGCGCTTGCCTGTCTCGGATTTCTGGCTCTCGCGCCTTTCACCGCCGGCAGCGCCCGGGCGGATTTCCGCGTCTGCAACGGCACGCAGTCGCTGGTGGGCGTGGCCGTCGGCTATCGCGCCGAGGGCGGCTGGACGGCGGAGGGCTGGTGGCAGATCCCCGCGACCACCTGCAAGTCGGTGATCGAGGGCCCGCTCGCCTCGCGCTACTACTACCTCTATGCGGAGGATCAGGACGGGCGCGGGCTCTGGGCCGGCAACGTGAACTTCTGCGTCGCCGACAAAGAGTTCAAGATCGTCGACGTGAAGGATTGCTTCGCGCGCGGCTTTCAGAAATTAGGGTTCCGTGAATACGACACGGGCGAACAGGGGAGCTGGATGGTGCAGCTCACCGAGGCGCCCCGCGGAGAAGCGACCAACCCATGAGACGCAACCGACGGGTCAAGATTCTCGCGACGCTCGGACCCGCTTCCTCCGAGGAGCGGATGATCCGCAGCCTGCACGAGGCGGGCGCGGACGTGTTCCGCATCAATATGAGCCATACCGACCATGACCTGATGCGCGAGCTGGTGCGGCGCATCCGCTCTGTCGAGGCCGAGGTCGGCCGGCCGATCGGCATCCTGGCCGATCTCCAGGGGCCGAAGCTGCGCGTCGGCACCTTCCACGACACTGCCGTGTCGCTCGAGGTCGGGCAGGAATTCACGCTCGACAACAATCCGGAGCCGGGCGACGCGACGCGCGTCCATCTGCCCCATCCCGAGATCCTGGAAGCCGTCGAAGCGGGCCATCGCCTCTTGATCGACGACGGCAAGCTCCAGCTCATCGCCATCGAGGCCGATGGCAAGCGCGTGAAATGCCGCGTCGTCGCCGGCAACAAGATCTCCAACCGCAAGGGCGTCAGCCTGCCGGATACGACGATCGGCACCGGCGCCCTGACCGAGAAGGACCGGCGCGATCTCGACGCGGTGCTTGAGGCCGAGGTCGACTGGGTGGCGCTGTCCTTCATCCAGCGCCCCGAGGATCTGGCGGAAGCGCGCAAGGTGGCGCGCGGCCGCGTCGGCCTCATGTCCAAGATCGAGAAGCCGCAGGCGGTCGAGCGTCTCGACGAGATCATCGAGCTGTCCGACGCGCTGATGGTGGCGCGCGGCGATCTCGGCGTCGAGATGCCGCTGGAAAAGGTGCCGGGCATTCAGAAGCGTATCACCCGCGCCGCGCGCAAGGCTGGCAAGCCGGTGGTGGTCGCGACGCAGATGCTGGAATCGATGATCACCGCGCCGGTGCCGACCCGCGCCGAGGTCTCCGACGTCTCCATCGCCGTCTACGAGGGCGCCGACGCGATCATGCTGTCGGCCGAATCGGCGGCCGGCCAGTATCCGATCGAGGCGGTCTCGATGATGAGTCGCATCGCCGAGGCGACCGAGCGCGATCCGGTCTATCCGGGCATCATCTTCGCCCAGCGGCCGGCGCCGGAGCCGACCGGGGCCGACGCCGTGTCGCTCGCCGCGCGGCAGATGTCCGAGACGCTGAAGGTCGCGACGATCGTCGCCTATACCGCGACGGGCACGACGGGCCTGCGCACGGCGCGCGAGCGCCCGCAGCTGCCGATCCTGGCGCTGTCGCCGGTCATCAACACCGCCCGCCGCCTGTCGGTGGTCTGGGGTCTCCACTGCGTCATCACCAAGGACGAGGAATCGATCGACGCGATGATCGACACCGCCTGCCGCGTCGCGGTGGAGGAGGGCTTCGCCCATGCCGGCGACCGCGTGATCATCATCGCCGGCGTGCCGCTGAAGATCCCCGGCTCGACCAACATGCTGCGCATCGCGCATATCGGCTCGGACGGCCTCTCGGCGGTCTGAGCGCCTTTCCTCATCAAGCGAATGCGAAGGCCGCCTCCGGGCGGCCTTCTTCGTTTCGGTGCCTTGCCGGCGCTCTCGGGGGCTTGGCTCCCCCTACAGCGCCTGTCCCGCCAATTCGTCCGACAGCCGTGCCACGGCGTCCTGGGCGGGCTTCAGCGTCGGATAGAGCTCAAGAACCTTCAGATAGGTCTGGAGCGCCTGGGGCTTGCGGTCGGTCTCCTCCAGAATCGCCCCGAAGCCCATCAGCGCGCCGTAATGGCGCGGCTCCAGCCGCAGGGTCTGGCGGATGTCGTCCAGCGACTTGCCGTAATCGTCGTTCGTGTAGTTCAGCGTCGCGCGGCGGTTCCAGGCCTCGGCATAATCCGGGTCGAGCACGAGGGCCTGATCGAGGAAGTCGAGCGCCGCCGCGCCGTCCTGCTTCGCCATAGCGAGCGTCGCGCGCTGCACCAGGAGATCGACCGTCGCGCTGCCGCTCCGGCCCCATTCGGCATTGATCTTCTCGGCGATGGCGGCGGCCTTGGTGGCGGAGGCTTCCTGCTTCAATTCGGCGAAGAGCGCGTCGAGCCGCCGCGCCTGCGCGCCGGGCTCCTCCGGCGCCTTCAGCGGCGTCTCGCCCGATGGCGCGCCGCGCCCGCCGCCGGACGGACCCGCGCCGCGCGGGAGGGCCGGCTCGGCGGGAGAATTCGCACCCGTCTGCGCCGGTGCCGGCGGCACGGCGGCGAGAAGGAGGAGAGGCAGGCAAAAAAGAAGGGCGCGCATCCGGAAACCTTAAGGTCCCGCCGCGCGCCCGACAAATCGAAAATCGCGTGATCGGCCGCCCGAATCGGCGGCCGGACCGCTCAGCCCTGACGCGCCTTGAAGCGCGGGGCCTCCTTGTTGATGATGTAGATGCGGCCCTTGCGGCGAACCATGCGGTTGGCGCGATGACGGCCCTTGAGGGTCTTTAGCGAGTTCTTGATCTTCATCGACCTTGCGTCCTTTCTCCGGCTCGGCCCGGAGGGCTCGCCGTCCAACGAAAAGCGCGCCATCTCTGGCGCGCCTTATGTGACGGCTTGGTAAAGCCAGGGTGTCGTTTTGTCAACGATCCCGGCGGTGCAAACGGGTCACGTGGCCCATCTTCCGGCCGGGCTTGGCGTCGCCCTTGCCATAGACATGGACCACCGTGTCCGGCTCGGCGAGCCGATCCAGCGCCTGCTCGATCTCCGCCCCGATCAGGTTCTCCATCACGCAGTCGGCATGGCGGGCGGGCGAGCCGAGCGGGCGCCCGGCGACGGCGCGGATATGCTGCTCGAACTGCGAGACGGTGCAGGCGGCCTCCGTCCAATGGCCGGAATTGTGGACGCGCGGCGCGATCTCGTTGACCACCAGCCCGCCATCGGTCGCGAAGAACTCAACGCCGATGACGCCGACATAGTCGAGATGTTCGAGGATGCGGGCGGCCACGGCCTGGGCCGCGTGGGCGAGTTCCGGCGTGATCCGCCCCGGCACGGTGGAGGTCCGCAGGATGCCGAGCGAATGGACGTTCTCGGCCGGATCGAAGGCGGCGATCGCGCCGTCCGCGCCGCGCGCCGCGACGACCGAGAGCTCGAAGTCGAAGGGCACTTTCTTTTCCAGGATCGAGGACACGCCGCCGAGGCTGGCGAAGGCCTCCGCATGCGGGCTGCGCTGGCGGATCGTCGCCTGGCCCTTGCCGTCATAGCCGAAGCGCCGCGTCTTCAGGATGCAGTCGCCGCCGAGATCCTGGAAGGCGTGGTCGAGCTCCTGCACGTCGTCCACCGCCCGCCATTCGGCGGTGGCGACGCCGATGCCGTTGAGGAAGGCCTTCTCCACCACGCGGTCCTGCGACACTTCGAGGGCATGAGGCGGGGGAAGGACCGGCACGGTCTCCGCGATGCGGCGCATCGGGTCGACGGCGACATTCTCGAACTCGTAGGTGACGACCGCGACGCGGGAGGCGAGCTCGGCCAGCGCCCCGGCATCGTCATAGGCGCCGACGATGATCTCGTTGGCGACCTGCGCCGCGGCGCAGTGCCGATTCGGATCGAGCACGACGATGCGATAGCCGAGCCGCGCCGCGCTGAGCGCCAGCATGCGCCCGAGCTGGCCGCCGCCGACGATGCCGATCGCGGCGTTCAACGGCAGCGGGGTCATCCGGCCGTCTCCGGCGCGGGCGCCAGCGCGACGGCTTCCGTCTGCGCGCGGCGATGCGCCTCCAGCCGTTCGGCCAGCACCTCGTCCGAGAGCGCGAGGACGCTGGCGGCGAGAAGGGCGGCGTTCACCGCGCCGGCCCGGCCGATCGCCAGGGTGCCGACCGGGATGCCGGCCGGCATCTGCACGATGGAGAGAAGGCTGTCCTCGCCGGACAGCGCCTTCGATTCGACCGGCACGCCGAAGACCGGCAGCGGCGTCAGCGAGGCGAGCATGCCGGGCAGATGGGCCGCGCCGCCGGCCCCGGCGATGATGACGCGATAGCCGGCGGCCTTCGCGCCGCGGCCGAACTCGAACAGCCGCTCGGGCGTGCGATGGGCGGAGACGATCAGCGCGCGGTGGGAAACGCCGAGCCCTTCCAGCATGTCGGCCGCGTTCTTCATGGTGGCCCAGTCGGACTGGCTGCCCATCACCACCGCGACGTCGCGTCGGTCGCCGCTCATGCGATGATGTCCGGCACGATCTGGTCCTCGACATCCTGCAGGCGGTCCTTCACCTGCAGCTTCTTCTTCTTCATGCGCTGGACCTGGAGGCGATCGCAGCCGACCTTCTCCATCGCGTTGATCGCGGCGTCGTAGTCGGCATGTTCCTGGCGCAGACGAGCGGCGAGCATGCGGAGCGCCGCCTGTTCCTGATCGGCCATTCGTTTCCCTTCGGCCTCCTCGTCGACGGCCGGGCGGCCGACTCTTCAAAATGTTCGTGATCGATTAGCAGTCCGCTCGCGCTAGGGGAACCGAAAGCTTTTGCAACCTGTCGACGGACGCGCGCTTTTATGACAGCCTCGTCACGTGAGGTCCGTGAGTGGAGTTGAGGCAAGGACGGGCCTCATCACCCCAACAGATCGAAAGGAGCGATCATGTCTTTGGATGGGCATCTGGCCACGCTGCAGCAGAAGCACGCGGCGATCGAAGCCGAACTCGAAGCCGCTATCCTCAGCCCGGCCATGAGCGATGTGGAAATCCGTGACATGAAGCGGCGCAAGCTGCTGCTGAAGGACGAGATGGAGAGACTGCGCAACAGCAGGCACTGACGCGAAATCCCGGCGGGGACCGGGTGCGGCATGGCCCGCGCCCGGTCCTCGGCCGCCGGCCAAGGAAAGATTTTTCAGAACATCCAGCCGCGCAAGCCGTCATAGACGAGCTTGATCCCGACCGGGATCAGCAGCGAATAGGTGATGAGGTAGAACTTCTCCCGTTCGGTGCGCTTCACCAGCCAGACCCCGACCACCGTGGCGATCGGCGCCAGCGGCAGGAGCATCGCCGAGGTCGCGAGATTCTCCGCCGAGAACTGGCCGAGGAGGAAGTAGGGGATCAGCTTCACGAAATTGGTGACGGCGAAGAAGATCACCGTCGTGCCCGCGAAGACGGCGGGATCGAGCTTCAGCGGCATCACATAGACTTGGAAGGGCGGTCCGCCCGAATGGCTGACGAAGCTGGTGAAGCCGGCCACCGCCCCCCAGAAGACGCCCATCGGCCGGCTCGCCTCGGCGGGCACCGTCTTGTGCCGGCCCGAGAAGAACCACTGCACCGCGAAGATCAGGCAGAGGAGCCCCATGGTGAGGCGGACGCCCGCCTCCGGGATCGAAGCCGAGGTCGCGTAGCCGAGCGCGATGCCGAGGAGCGAGGCCGGCAGGATCAGCCGCAGCACGCGGGCGTCGTAGACGCCGCGCCAGGCGACGAGCGCGACGATGTCCATCAGGATCAGGATCGGCAGCATGATGCCGGCGGCCGCCACCGGCGAGATCGCCAGCGCCATCAGCGGCACGCCGATCATCGAGATCGAGCCGCCGAAGCCGCCCTTCGACAGGCCGACGAGAATCACCGCCGGAATGGCGAGGGCGTAGAAAAGCGGATCGGTGATCATGGGGGCACTCGGCGCGGACCTTTGCCGATACACCGGCGGGCGGGGAGGGGACAACCGCCGCGCCGATCCGCTTGCCGGCCCTTCGAAAGTCGTTTTCGCCGTGATATTCGCGGGCGCTTCACGGATCGATCGCCGAAAGTGCCCATGCGCCAGGATTTCGCCCGCCCGAGACTCGTTCTCATCACGACGCCGCTCGCCGATCCGGCGGGCGCGGCGGCGGCGCTGCGCGCCGCGCTCGGCGCCGGCGACGTCGCGAGCGTCATCGTCGATCCGGCGGGGCGGAGCGAGGCGGAGTTCCAGCCCTTCGCCGAGGCGGCGGTGGCGGCCTGCCGCGAATACGAGGTCGCCGTCATGGTGGCGGGCGACACGCGCGTCGCCGGGCGGGCGAAGGCGGACGGCTTCCATCTCGTCGGCGACGATCTGGAGGCCCTGCGCGAGGCGGTGGAGCGCTTCGCGCCCCGCGCCATGGTGGGCGCCTCCGGCTTCACTACGCGCCACGAGGCGCTGGAGGCGGGCGAGCTCCTGCCCGACTACATCCTCTTCGGCGCCTTCGGGGCCGACCGCGCCGCCGGCCCGCGACCGGAGGATCTGGAACTCGCCGAATGGTGGGCGGAGATCGTCGAGGTGCCCTGCATCGTCCTCGGCGGCGGCGATGTCGAGACGCTGGGCGAGGCGGTGCGGAGCGGCGCGGAATTCGTCGCGCTTTCGGCGGCCGTCTTCGCCGATCCGGCGCCGGCCGCCGTCGCGGCCAAGGTCGAGCGCGCGAACCGGCTCATCGACGAAGTCTCGGAGGGTCTGACCGCATGAGGCGCTTCCTGCCGCTCCTCGTCCTCGCGCTTCTCGTGCCGGGCCTCGCGGCCGGCGCCGAGACGAAGAAGAAGCCGGCGGCCCATATCCTGCCGCATCCGGCCGCGACGAAGGTGCCGGGCGGCAAGGCGCTGTCGGCCAAGCCCGTCTCGGCGGACGACCGGGCCTATGGCGCGCTCCAGCGCGGCTATTACCTGACGGCGCTCAAGATCGCCCTGCCGATCGCCAAGCTCGGCGATCCCGTCGCTCAGACGCTCGTCGGCGAGATCTACGGGCGCGGCCTCGGCGTGCCGCGCAGCGACGAGGAGGCCGCGCGCTGGTACAAGGCGGCGGCGAAGGCCAACCATCCCTATGGCGAGTTCCGCTATGGGCTGATGCTGCTCGACGGCTCGGCCGGCTACAAGGACTACGCCGAGGCCAAGCGGCTGATGAAGGCGGCGGCCGATGGCGGCATCCCGCTCGCCGGCTACAATTACGGCCAGATGCTGATCGAGGCCTCGCCCAATGCCGGCTTCGCCGAGGCCATGCCCTATTTCGCCAAGGCGGCCGGCGCCGGCGTGCCCGACGCGCAATATGCCATGGCGCAGGTCCTCGCCTATGGCCGGGGCGTCGAGCGGCCGAATCTCGAACAGGCCCGCGCCTTTCTCGCCGCCGCCGCGCGCAACGGCCATGTCGTCTCGCAGATCGAGCTCGGCATCTGGATGATCAACGGCAAGGGCGGCGCCAAGAACGCGGCGCTCGGCGCCGGCTGGCTGCGCCGCGCCGCCGCGCGAGGCAATCCCATCGCGATGAACCGGCTCGCCCATCTCTACAAGGACGGCGTCGGCGTCGAGGCGAGCAAGGTCGAGGCGGCGAAATGGTCGGTGCTCGCCAAGCGCGCCGACAACGACGACGCGACGCTGGACGACTTCTTCCGCAAGCTGGACGAGGACACCAAGAAGTCGGCGCTGGAGGCCGCGAACCGCTTCCGGCCGAGCTGAGGCCGGGCCGCCGCCGCGTCGGTCTTGATGCTCCGGCGCATTTGTGGTCTTGAGCGGGGAAGGGCCGGGGGTGTCTTCCGCCGCCCGTCGCGACCGGACCGGCGGCGAGCGGCTCTCGCGCCGCCCCGGACCCGACGCGGGGCTTCGCCCTCCATCATTTCGCAAAGGATCAAGATCATGGCCCGCTCGGCGCTCCTCAACGTCATGACGCAGGCCGCGACCAAGGCCGGACGCTCGCTGACGCGCGACTTCGGCGAGGTGCAGAACCTCCAGGTCTCGATGAAGGGGCCGGCCGACTACGTCTCGGCCGCCGACCGCAAGGCCGAGGAGATCGTCTTCCAGGAACTGTCGCGCGCCCGTCCCGAATGGGGCTTCCTGATGGAGGAGCGCGGCGCGGTCGAGGGGCGCGATCCCGAGCATCGCTGGATCGTCGATCCGCTGGACGGCACCACCAACTTCCTCCACGGCATTCCGCATTTCGCCGTGTCGATCGCGCTGGAACGGGCCGGCGAGATCGTCGCCGGCGTCGTCTTCAACCCGGCGACGGACGAGCTCTACACCGCCGAGCGCGGCGGCGGCGCCTTCTCGAACGACCGGCGCCTGCGCGTCGCCGCGCGCGGCAAGCTGAACGACGCGCTGATCGGCTGCGGCGCGCCCTTTCTCGGCCATGGCGACCATGCGCGCTTCCTCTACGAAGCGCGCAACATCATGGCGAACACCGCCGGCATCCGCCGCTTCGGCGCCGCCTCGCTCGATCTCGTCGCGGTCGCGGCCGGCCGCCTCGACGCGTTCTGGGAACACGCCCTCGCGCCGTGGGACTGCGCGGCCGGCTCGATCATCGTGCGCGAGGCCGGCGGCATCGTCACCGCGCTCGACGGTAGCCGCTTCGATCCGATCGCCGGCGACATCGCCTGCGGCAACGAGGCGATCCACAAGGCGCTGCTCGACCAGCTGAAGCGCGCCGACGACGCGATCCGCATGACGAAGACCAGCGCGGCCTGACAGAGGGGCGAAGCGCCGGTAAACCCTTCCGGCGCTTTGCGAAGCGCCTCCATTTCCTCGGAGCGCTTTGTCGGCTAGGGTCCCGGCCAGTTTCGCGCGGCTTTCGGGAACCACGACGGGTCATGCAGGTCTTCACTTCGCCGAACGATCGGACGAGGCCGGACGGTTACGCGGTCGGGCGGCTCGGCAGCCCCATGGTGTTCCTGTGGTCGATGCTGGTCTTCCTGGGCCTCGTCGGCTTCGTCGCCCTCATCCTGTCGCGGCAGGTGAGGACGGCCTTCGTCACCAATCCCGGCCTTAACGGCCTCATCACCGGCGTCCTCGCCATCGGCATCCTCCTGGCGCTGGCGCAGATCATCCGCCTCGCGCGCGAGGTGCGCTGGGTGAACGCCTTCCGCGAGAACGCTCCGAATTTCGAGCGGCTGCGCGATCCGGTCCTGCTCGCGCCGATGCGCGGGCTGATCGGCCGCCGCCGGCAGATCGCCCTGTCCACCACCTCGATGCGCGCCGTGCTCGATTCGGTCGCGACGCGTCTCGACGAGACGCGCGACATCGCCCGCTATCTCATCGGCCTCCTCGTCTTTCTCGGCCTTCTCGGCACGTTCTGGGGCCTTCTCGGCACGATCGGCTCGATCGGCGCGACGATCCAGGGGCTCGATCCGGGGGCGGGCGACGCGGCGAGCGTCCTCAACGCGCTGAAGGCCGGCCTGTCGGCGCCGCTGTCCGGCATGGGCACCGCCTTTTCCTCCTCGCTCTTCGGCCTGTCCGGCTCGCTGGTCCTCGGCTTTCTCGACCTCCAGGTCGGCCGCGCGCAGAACCGCTTCTATACCGAGTTCGAGAACTGGCTCTCCTCCATCACCGATGTCGGCTCGGACATGCTGCTCCCGCCCGGCGGCGCGGCCCCGATCGTGCCGGTGGCGAGCAATAGCAGCGAGGAGATGCGGATCATCTCCGAGCGCCTGACCAAGCTGGTGCAGGACCAGGCGGCGAGCCCGCGCACCTCCACCGCCATGGCGAGCCTCGCCGAGAGCATCCAGGGCCTCGTCCAGCACATGCGCAGCGAACAGCAGTTGCTGCGCGATTTCGTCGAGGCGCAGGCCAACGAGCAGCGCGAATTGCGGGCGGTGCTCGATCGCCTCGCCCGCGTCGCGGATGCCGAGACGGAGCGGCGCTGAGCCATGGCGCTGTCGCGCAACCGCCGGTCCGAGCGCACCGTCGACTACTGGCCGGGCTTCGTCGACGCCCTTTCGACGCTGCTCCTCGCCATCATGTTCCTGCTCTCCGTCTTCGTGATGGCGCAGTTCCTGCTGACGCGCGAGGTGAGCGGCAAGGACGAGGTGCTGGACCGGCTGAACTCGCAGATCGCCGAGCTCACCCAGCTTCTCGCGCTGGAGCGCTCGACCGGCCAGGACTATCAGGATCAGATCGCCGGGCTCCAGGCCTCGCTCCAGTCGAGCGAGACCGAGCGCTCGCGTCTGCAGGAGGCACTGTCGTCCGGCTCCGGCGCGGCGGCGAGCGCCGAGGCGAAGGCGGGCGGCCTCCAGACCGCGCTCGACTCCCAGACGGCCATCTCGCAGCGGGCGCAGGCCCAGGTCGAGCTTCTCAACCAGCAGCTCGCGGCGCTGCGCCAGCAGATCGCCGCGCTGGAGGACGCGCTCCAGGCCTCCGAGACGCGCGACCGCGAAAGCCAGACCAAGATCGCCGATCTCGGCAGCCGCCTCAACATCGCGCTGGCCCAGCGCGTGCAGGAACTGGCGCGCTACCGTTCCGACTTCTTCGGCCGCCTGCGCGAGATCCTGGCCGACCGCGAGAATATCCGCATCGTCGGCGACCGCTTCGTCTTCCAGTCGGAAGTGCTGTTCCCGTCCGGCGGCGACCAGCTTCAGCCGGCGGGCGCCGCCGAGATGACCAAGCTCGCGGATGCCGCGAAGCAGCTGGCGCGCGAGATCCCCTCCGACATCAACTGGATCATCCGCGTCGACGGCCATACGGACAATGTGCCGATCGGCGGCGGGCGCTTCACCGACAATTGGCAGCTTTCCTCGGCGCGCGCCGCCTCCGTCGTGCGCTTCCTCGTCTCGCAGGGCGTGCCGGCCGACCATCTGGCGGCGGCGGGCTTCGGCGAATATCAGCCGCTCGATCCGGCCGACACGCCGGAAGCGCGGGCCCGCAACCGGCGCATCGAACTGAAGCTGACCGAGCGCTGACGCCTATTCGGCGGCGGTCGCCATGTCGGCCATGTCGAATTGCAGCCGGGCGAGGCGGGCATAGAGCGCGCCCCCGGCGACGAGTTCGGCATGGGTGCCGGATTCGACGATCCGCCCCTGATCCATTACCAGGATGCGGTCGGCCTTCAGGACGGTCGCGAGGCGATGGGCGATGACGAGCGTGGTGCGGTCGCGCATCAGCCGGTCGAGCGCCTGCTGCACCAGAAGCTCGCTTTCGGCGTCGAGCGCCGAGGTCGCCTCGTCGAGGAGGAGGATCGGCGCGTCGCGCAGGATCGCCCGGGCGATGGCGATGCGCTGGCGCTGGCCGCCCGACAGGAGCACGCCGCGCTCGCCGATCTGCGTGTCGTAGCCTCGCGGCAGGCGCTGGACGAAATCCTCGACCAGAGCGGCCTTGCCGGCCGCCTCGATGGCGGCGCGCGAGGCGCCGGGCGAGCCAAAGGCGATATTCTCGGCGACGCTCGCGGCGAAGACCGTCACGTCCTGCGGCACGATGGCGATGCGCCGACGCAGGGCCTCCAGATCGGCCTCGCGCAGGTCGAGACCGTCGATCGAAACCGCGCCTTGCACCGGATCGTAGAAGCGCTCGATCAGGGAAAAGAGCGTCGACTTGCCGGCGCCGGACGGGCCGACGATCGCCACCGTCTCGCCGGGGGCGACAGTGAAGGACACGTCGCGGAGCGTCGGCCGCCGGTCGTCGCCCGGATAGGCGAAGGAGACCCCCTGGAAGGCGAGCGTGCCGAGCGACGGCACGGGCAGCGCCCGGGGCGCGGCGGGGGCGGCGATCGAGGCCGGTTCGCCGAGAAGCTCCGTCAGCCGCTCCGTCGCGCCGGCGGCCTGGGTCAGCTCGCCCCAGACTTCCGACAGCGCGCCGAGGGCGCCGGCGGCGAAGACGGCATAGAGCACGAACTGGCCGAGCGTGCCGCCGCTCATCGTGCCGGCCGCGACCCGGTGGGCGCCGACCCAGAGCACGGCGACGACAGAGGCGAAGACCAGGAAGATCGCGACGGCCGTCAGCCCGGCGCGCGAGACGACGGAGGCGCGGGCCGCCTCGAAGGCGGCATCGACGGCGCGCCGGTAGCGCTCCGTCACGGTCGCCTCGCTGGTGAAGGCCTGGACGGTCCTGACCGCGCCGATCGCCTCGCCGGCATAGGCCCCGGCATCGGCGAGCGTGTCCTGCGCGAGGCGCGACTTGCGGCGCACCGAGCGGCCGAAGGCGACGAGCGGCAGGACGATGAGCGGCAGCGCGCCGATGACGATGGTGGAAAGGCCCGGGCTCGTCCAGGCCATCATGGCGAGCGCGCCGAAGCAGAGGATGAGATTGCGCAGCGCGACCGAGGCGGTGGCGCCGACCGCCGACTTGATCTGCACCGTGTCGGCGGTGAGCCGCGAGACGATCTCGCCGGACAGCGTCCGGTCGTAGAAAGCCGGCGACAGGCGCATGACATGGGCGAAGACGTCGCGGCGCAGATCCGCCACCAGCCGCTCGCCGAGCGTGATGACGAAATAGTAGCGAGCGGCGCTGGCGATCGCGAGGATGCAGGCCAGGATGACCAGCATGCCGAAATAGGCGTCGATGAAGCGCGTGTCCTCGCCGATGAAGCCGTGATCGATGACGCGGCGGACGGCGATCGGCAGGGACAGGGTGGTGAGGGCCGCGACGACGAGGCTGAAGACCGCGCCGGCGATGCGCGCCCGCTGGCGCGCGAGATAGGGGGAAAGACGCTTCAGGGGGCCGAGCGTGCGCCGCGAGCCCGGTTCCTTCGCCGTCGCCGTCCGTCTGCTCATGAATGCTCCGCTGCTTCCGGCGCCGGCCCGGGCGTCTCGCCTTGTGCCGTCGCGGCCGATCATGTAAAGGCTCGCCCGACAGTTTGAAAGCGACCGCGCGGTTTTGCCTCCGGACCCTGGCGTTCCGAGGTCTTTCTTCATGATCGCGCCAAGAAGAAGACGGACCCGACCATGAAGGCGAATATCCATCCCGATTATCACACGATCACCGTGGTGATGACGGACGGCACCGAGTACCAGACCCGCTCCACCTGGGGCAAGGAAGGCGACCGCCTCAACCTCGACATCGACCCGACCTCGCATCCGGCCTGGACCGGCGGCAACCAGCAGCTTCTCGATCGCGGCGGCCGCGTGTCGCGCTTCAAGAAGCGCTACGAGGGTCTCGGCATCTGATCGGCGCCTGCCGCGCTGGAAACGAAGAAGGCCCGGCGCGAAGCCGGGCCTTTTTTATTGCCTGTCCTCCGGGCTCCGTTCGGAATGTCGGGGGAGGCGGGTGGAGGGGCGCCACGCGGGACGAGGCCTTGCCGAAACGAAAATCCCGGCGCGGTGGCCGGGATCGTCGGAAGGCTCGAAGGTCTGAGGCTCAGCCGCGAAACGCGGTCTTCAGCAGGCTGAGCTGCTCGGCCACCGGATTGCTTGGCGGCTCCGCCGCTTCCGGCACCGTGCCATAGATCTCGCGATCGAGCATCGCGATGCGGCGTTCCAGCTTGATGACCTTGTCGACCAGATCGCGGAAATCCACTGGCAGTTCGGTGAAGTAATGCGAGTCCTGGCCGCTGCCGACGCTTTCGAGCCGCACCTTCGACTTCTCCGCCTCGACCTGGGCACGCGACATGTCGCCCTGGTTGGCGGCGCGCTGGAGGAGCAGCCACGAGGCGATCTGCATCAGGCGCGTCGTCAGGCGCATCGATTCGGCGGCATAGAGCGTCGCGGCCTGGCGCGACAGCGCCTTCGCCTCCGTCCGGCCGGGACCATCGAGATAGACCGCCGTCTCGTCGACAAGCGCCATGCCGTCGTTGAACAGCGTCTGGAACGAACGGGAAAAGGCCATGTGCTCGGCGAGCCGGATCGGCTTGTCCTGCTCGTCCGTGTCGGCTTTTCGATTCGTCATGGCAGAAGGCGACTTTCGGGAACTGTCGGGTCAACGCGCCTGGCGACGGAAGGGTTCCGCCGACGGCGGCGCGACGGGGGCAAGGGTGCGTCCTTCCGCCGGCATTTGCAAGCCGCCTCGGCAAAGCTGGTTAACCGTCGCGCGGGCGCCTCGGCGCGAAAAAAAAGCCGTACGCGAGGTACGGCTTTTGGAGTCGCAACAGGGAGACACGGTGGAAACCACAATGCCAGCCAGCGAACTGGCTGGGGACATTTACGCCGAACAAGGTTGATGAAGCGTTAACACCATCTTGAAGCCTTGCGATTTCGGCTACCTCAATCGCCAAATGACGTGGAGAAGCGGCGGGGCGACGCTATGGCGCAGATGATGACGGCGGTGGTCCTCGACGGCTTCGACGGGCCGGAGGTGCTGGTTCCCCGCGACGTGCCGCGTCCGACGGCCGGGCCGGGCGAGATCCTGGTCGAGGTCCATGCCGCCGGCGTCAACCGGCCGGACGTGCTCCAGCGCCTCGGCCATTATCCGCCGCCGAAGGGCGCGCCGGACTGGCCGGGCCTCGAGATCGCGGGGCTCGTCGCGGCGGTGGGGGAGGGCGCGACGCGCTTTCGCGTCGGCGATCGGGTGATGGCCCTCCTGCCGGGCGGCGGCTATGCCGACCATGCGAGCGTCGCCGAAACGAGCGCCATGCCGGTGCCGGAAGGCCTCGGCCTGATCGAGGCGGCGGCCATTCCCGAGACCTTCTTCACCGTCTGGCACAATGTCTTCCAGCGCGGCGGCCTGACGGCGGGCGAAAGTTTTCTCGTCCATGGCGGCACGTCCGGGATCGGCACCACCGCCATCCAGCTCGCCAAGGCCTTCGGCGCCACGGTCCTCGCGACCGTCGGCAGCGCCGACAAGGCGGAGGCGGCGCGCCGGCTCGGCGCCGACCATGCGATCGACTATCGCAAGAGCGACTTCGTCGCGGCGGCGCGCGAGGCGACGGGCGGGCGCGGCGTCGACCTCATCCTCGACATGGTGGGCGGCGACTATCTCAACCGCAATCTCCGGGCGGCGGCCGAAAAGGGCCGGGTGGTCCAGATCGCCTTCCTGCGCGGCAAGGACGCGGCGATCGACCTTTCGCTGATCATGACGAAGCGCCTGACGCTGACCGGCTCGACGCTGCGCGCCCAGAGCCCCGCCTACAAGGCCGCCATCGCCCGCGAGATCGAGGCGAAGGTCTTTCCGCTTCTCACTGACGGGCGCGTCCGGCCGCTGATCGACAGCACCTTTCCGCTGACCGAAGCCGCCGAGGCGCATCGGCGGATAGAGGCCGACCATATCGGGAAAATCGTGCTCACCACGAAATTCGCTTCGGATTCCTGATGGTTCGGCGCGGAGTTTCTTGCGGAAGCGGCGGCGAATTCATATAAAAGCTGCATCCCCGCATTCGTGATCGATTGCCACCGCCTGCCTCCGACAAGGAGCTGGCCCGTTAAAGGACTATATTCATGGCCGAGCAGCTTCTGATGCCGAAGGCGACGGCGGTCTGGCTCGTGGACAATACGTCCCTGTCCTTCGAGCAGATCGGCGAGTTCTGCACGATGCATCCCCTGGAGGTGAAGGCGATCGCCGACGGCGAGTCGGCCCAGGGTATCAAGGGCCTCGATCCGACGCTGACCGGCCAGCTCACCCGCGAGGAGATCAAGCGCGGCGAGACCGATCCGAAGCACCGCCTGAAGCTGGCCCCGCCGAAGGTCCGCGTGCCGGAGGCCAAGCAGAAGGGCCCGCGCTACACGCCGGTCTCCAAGCGCCAGGACCGGCCGAACGCCATTCTCTGGCTGGTGCGCAACCATCCCGAACTGAAGGACGCGCAGGTTTCGCGCCTCGTCGGCACGACCAAGAACACGATCCAGCAGATCCGCGACCGCAGCCACTGGAACTCCGCCAATCTCCAGCCGATGGACCCGGTGACGCTCGGCCTCTGCTCGCAGATCGATCTCGACATCGAGATCGAGAAGGCCTCGCGCGGCATCGTGCGGCCGGAAGAGGTGGCGGAGGAGGAGCGCCTGCTCTCCGCCGCGCAGACCCAGAACTACCGCTCGCGCGACCGCCAGGACGACGAGGAGGAGCTCGACGCGGCGGCGGTCTTCGCCAAGCTCTCCTCGATGAAGCGCAACCCGGCCGAGGACGAGGACGAGGACCGCTACTGAGGCGGTCCCGCTTCGGCGTGATCGAAAAGGGGCGACGGCTCAGCCGTTGCCCCGGAATTCCGGATAGAGGGTCATGGCGCCGTCGACGAAGATCGTCTGGCCGACCACGTAATCCGCCGCGTCCGAGGCCAGCCAGGCGACGGCGCGGCCGACATCCTCCGGCTCGCCGACGCGGCCATAGGGGATGAGCTTGAGCATGCCGGCGAGGTTGCGTTCGCGCTCCGCCGCGTTGATCGCCGTGGCGATCGCGCCCGGCGCCACCGAATTCACCCGGATCTTCTCGCAGGAGACTTCCTGCGCCAGCGACTGCATCAGCATGTGGATGCCGCCCTTCGAGGCCGCGTAGTTCACGTGGAAGGCCCAGGCGATGATCTGGTGCACGGAGGAATTGAAGATCAGCTTGCCCCTGGCGCGGCTGACCTCCTCGCGCAGGCCCTTGTTGCGGAAATGCTTGATCGCCTCGCGCCCGATGAGAAAGGCGCCGGTGAGATTGACGTCGATGACGGCCTTCCAGTCGTCCAGCGTCATGTCGCCGATCTTGGCGTCCTTCTGCCGGCCGGCATTGGAGAAGACGATGTCGACCGGGCCGAGGGCGCTCTCCGCCTCCGCGAAGAGGCGGATCACCTCGTCCTCCTTCGAGACATCGGCCTGGATGGCGACGGCGCGACGGCCGAGCGCCTCGACCTTCGCCACCGTGTCGGCCGCGTCGTCGTGCGAATCGCGGTGATTGACGACGATGTTCGCGCCGGCTCGGGCGAGTTCCACCGCCGAGGCCTCGCCGATGCCGGTGGAGGCGCCGGTGACGATCGCCGTCTGGCCGGAAAGGTCAAGTCCTGCTGAAATAGTCATCGATGTCCTCGATATTCTGGAACTGCACGTTGTCGGGATCGGTGCGGCGGCCGGTCAGCGAGCGATCGAGCCAGACGGCGGCCGAAATCAGCGACAGATGGGTGAGGGCCTGCGGAAAATTGCCGAGATGGTCGCCCGTCGCGGAGAGTTCCTCGGAATAGAGCCCGAGATGGTTGGCATAGGCGTGCAGCTTCTCGAACATGAAGCGCGCCTCCGAAACGAAGCCCGAGCGGGCCAGCGCCTCGACATACCAGAAGGAACAGGTGGTGAAGGCGCCTTCCTGGCCGCTCAGGCCATCGGAATTCTCGCCGAGATTCTTGTAGCGCTGCACGAGGCAGTCGTGGACGAGCTCGCGCCGCACCACCTTCAGCGTCGAGATCCATTTCGGATCGTGCGGGTTGATGAAGCGCACCAGCGGCATCAGAAGCACGACCGCGTCGAGCCCGCGCGCGCCCTTGAACTGGGTGAAGGCGCCGATCTCCTCGTTCCAGAATTCGGTGAGCAGCGACTTCTGGATGGCGTTGCGCTCGGCGCGCCAGCGGTTGACGTCGCCCGACAGCGATTCCCGCGCGGCGAGGCGCAGGCCCCGGTCGAGCGCCACCCAGCACATCAGCCGCGAGGAGAGATATTCGCGCGGCTCGCCCCGGCTTTCCCAGATGCCCATGTCGGGCTGGCGCCAGTTCTCCGCCAGCCAGTCCAGCAGCCGTTCGAGCCGATCCCAGACGGCATAGGGCGGCTTGCCCCGCGCCTTGGCTGAAATGTAGAGGGCATCCATGAGCTCGCCATAGATGTCCATCTGGACCTGGGTATAGGCGGCATTGCCGATCCGCACCGGCTTCGAATCGCCGAAGCCGGACAGATGGTCGAGCTCGGTCTCGGTGAGCTCCTTGCGCCCGTCCATGCCGTACATGATCTGCATGCGGTCGGCATCGTGCTCGATCGCGTGCTGCATCAGGAAGGTGACGAAGGCGCCGGTCTCGTCGTGATAGCCGAGGCGGGAGAGCGAGTAGAGCGTGAAGGCCGCGTCGCGGATCCAGCAGAAGCGATAGTCCCAGTTGCGCTCGCCGCCCATCGCCTCCGGCAGGCTGAAGGTCGCGGCGGCCGCGATGGAGCCGTATTTCGCCGAGGTGAGGAGCTTCAGCGTCAGCGCCGAGCGCACCACGAGCTCCCGCCAATAGGTGGGATATTGCCCCGAGGCGACCCAGCGATGCCAGAAGGCGCGCGTCTCCTTGAAGGAGGCGCGGACATAGTCCTCGTCGATATGCGTCTCGTGCCGGCCGGGGCAGAGCACGACATGGAGCGGCTCGTCCTCGCCGACCGTCGCCTCGCCGAGGATCATGTCGCCCTCGATCCGCAGCGGGATGTTGGAATGGACGTGAAGCGAATGGCTCTCGCCGCCCTCGCTCCAATGGATCGAGACGCCGCCGCGCACCTCCCGCAGCTGGACATGGGCGAGGGCGTAGCGGGGACGGGGCCGCAGCGCGACGTTGAAGGTGAGGCGGCCGCGAATCGCGCGGGCCGAGCGGATGATTCGGCCCGAGCCGTCGAGCGGCATGAAGTCCTCGACCTCGCCGATGCCGTCCTCGCCGAGAAAGCGGGTGATCAGGATGTTGGTGTCGGGCAGATAGATCTGGCGATGCTTCATCGTCGCGCCGTCGTCGACGGCGAGGCGGAAGAAGCCGCCTTTCTCCGCGTCGAGGAGCGAGGCGAAGAGCGTCGGCGAATCGATGTTGGGATGGCAGAAGAAGTCGATCGTGCCGTCCTGCGCCACGAGGGCCAGCGTTCGCATGTCGCCGATCACGCCGTGGTTTGCTATCGGGTGCTGCGTTGGCCTGAAGCCGGCTTGCGATGGCGCCATGATGCGGACCCGTTCTGCGACCGAGGAGGCTGGCGCGAAGCGGCGCGCCGTGCGAGGCAAGATTGAGGGCGTCGCGGCAAAGTAAAGTCGCGGCCGGCTTCGCCGCGCGGGCGGCGGGGGCCGGAGACCCTGGAATGGAGGCGGAGCATGGCTGAGCCCGTGATGAGCGCGATGGAGAAAAGTCTGCGGCGCGCGCTCGAAGCCGGCGATCCGACCGACCCGGCCTTCCGCGAATCGATCTATTCGGCCTCCGAGCGGGCGCTGGAGCGGATGCTGGCGGGCAAGGGGCTCGACGACGGCGCCGCCCATGCCCAGCGCACCCGGCTCGCCGAGACGATCAACCGCATCGAGGACGAGTTCTACGAACGCCAGACGGCGGCGGGCTTCGCCGAGGACGGCCCGGCCCAGCACGACCCGGAACTCTCGCTCGACCCGGCCTATGCCGATGTCCATGCCTATGCCGCCCATCCGGCCGACGAGATCGGCGATGCGGCGGAGGACGCGCGCGACGGCGAGGTGCCGCTGCATCCGGTCTTCGGCGAGACGGAGGGCCGCTCGCCGCATGGCGGGCCGGTCGCCATGGCCGTCGGCGCGCCGGACGGCGAGGACGAGGTCGAGGAGCCCGTCCGGCCGTCGCCCCGCGCGCGGGGCATGGAGGCGGAGGAACGGGCGACGGCGCGCAGCGGCGCCCAGTTGCGGCGCTTCCTCGTCATCGGCCTCGTCGCGGCGGTGATCCTGGCGGTCTGCGCCTGGCTGGTGCTCGGCGGCGCCTCGGCCTCCGGCACGGCGGCCGAGGCGACGGGACCGCGCTGGATCGAACTCTTCGACGGCCGGCGCCTCGATGCCGTGGCGACGCCGACGGGCGGGCGGATGGAGGCCATGGATGAGAGCGGCACCGGCCAGGCCGGTCTGCGCTTCACCCCGGCGGCCAGCGGCGATTCGGTGATGACGGTCGCGGTCGGGCGCGGGGTCCTGCCGGACATTCGCGGCCGTTCGGTGACGGTGGAGGTCACGGCCGGCTCGCCCGACGGCGCGGCGCGCTCCTTCGCCATCCGCTGCGTGGTCGACGGCGCCGACCGCTGCGGCCGGCAGGTCTTCACCACCGCCAGGGCCAGCGAGAGCTTCGCCTTCGATCTCGCCTTGCCACCCGGCGCCTCGGGCGGCCGTTTCGAGATCGCGCCGATGCCGGCCACCGACGCCGCGGCTCTCGACCTCTACGCGATACGCCTCAACCGCCAGACGATCTGAACGGCTTAGCCCCTTTCCCATGTCGCAATCTCCATCGACCGAAACCGGCGGGGCGCGCGACCGGCCGCCCGGCGGCATCGAGGGCGTGCCCCTGGCGCGAGCCCTCGTCGTCGCGGTGTCCGGCCCGGCGCTTCTCGCCGTGGCGCCCGCTTCCGCCCATTGGCTGGCGCCCGCCGCCATTGCCGGCCTCGGCGTCGCGGCCTGTCTTCTGCCGCGACGCGGCGCGAAGGCGGCCCGCGCCGCCGTCGCGAGCGAGGCCGCGCGGGAAACGCGCTTCGCCGCCGGCACCGAGACGGTGGTCGACGCCCTGCCGGAGCCGGCGCTGGTCGTCGACGCCACGCTCCAGCTGCATCACGGCAATCCGGCGGCACTGCGGGCCTTCGGCACGCTGATCGTCGGCGAGGCCATCTCGCTGCGCTTCCGCGCGCCGGAATTCCTGGCTGCCCTCGAGGAGGCGATCGCGACGGAGGGCGGAGGCAAGGCCAGCCTCGCCGAGAACCGGGCCTCCGGTCTCGCCTGGGCGGTCGATGTCCTACCCCTCGCGCAGGCCGGCGGCGGCGCGCCGAGCCGTTTCCTGCTTCTGTTCCGCGACCGCACGGCCGAGCGGCGGATCGAGCGCATGCGCACCGATTTCGTCGCCAATGCCAGCCACGAGCTGCGCACGCCGCTCTCCTCGCTGATCGGCTTCATCGAGACGCTGCAGGGTCCGGCGCGCGACGACCAGGCGGCACGGGAGCGCTTCCTCGCCATAATGCGCGAACAGGCGGCGCGCATGTCGCGCCTCATCGACGATCTCCTGTCGCTGTCGCAGATCGAGATGAAGCGGCCGCCGGCGCCGGGCCATACGGTGGATCTCGTGGAACTGCTCGAGGACGTGCGCCACCTCTTGGAGCCCGTCCTGGAGGACAGCGGCGTCACGGCGGAGCTCGAGGTCGAACCCGGCGACTACGTCGTCCAGGGCGAACATGACGAACTGGTGCAGGTCTTCTCCAACCTCATCGAGAATGCCTGCAAATACGGGGCGAGCGGCGAGCGGGTCCTCCTGTCGCTCGCGTTCGAGCCGGGCGAGCCGCGAACGATCCGCGCGACGGTGCGCGATTTCGGTCCGGGCATCGCGGCCGAGCATGTGCCGCGCCTTACCGAACGCTTCTACCGCGTGAACGTCGAATCCTCCCGCGCCAAGCGCGGCACGGGGCTCGGCCTCTCCATCGTCCGCAACATTCTCCTGCGGCATTCGGCGCGACTCGTCATCTGGTCGGAGCCGGGCATGGGATCGGCCTTTTCCGTGCTTTTTCCGATAAGGAAAAAATAGCAGCGATGTCAGCGTTTTGCGCTGTCATACAACTGTTTTGAACTTGTCATAGAACCTTGCCCGAAAGCCGGTACTCCCCCGGTTGAACCCGAGCCGCCCATCGGCGTGCGTGTCGGCGGTTCGTGATCGAAACGCGCCCAGGAGATGAAGTCATGACCATCCGCGGCCTTGCGGGCCTCACCATCGGCACCGCGCTTGCCCTCGTCGGAACGGCCTATGCGCAGAGCGCCCGTCCGGTGCACATCGCCGGCTCCTCGACCGTTCTTCCCTATGCGCAGATCGTCGCGGAGAATTTCGGCGAGACGCTGTCGCAGTTCCCGACCCCGATCGTCGAATCGGGCGGCACGGGCGCCGGCCTCAAGCAGTTCTGCTCGGGCGTTGGCCCGGACACGATCGACGTCGCCAATGCCTCGCGTCCGATCAGCGAGGACGAGAAGAAGAACTGCCTCGCCAACGGCGTGAAGGACATCCAGGAAGTCAAGTTCGGCTATGACGGCATCGTCTTCGCGACCGACGCCGCCGGCCCGGACTGGAAGCTGACCCCGGACATGGTCTTCAAGGCGCTCGGCGCCAAGGTCGTCCAGGACGGCAAGGTCGTCGACAACGCGGCCAAGACCTGGAAGGACGTCGACGCCTCGCTCCCGGCCTGGCCGATCAACGCCTTCATCCCGGGCGAGAAGCACGGCACGCGCGAGGTCTTCGAGACCAAGCTGCTCGACGCGGGCTGTAAGGCCACCGGCGCGCTCGACGCCTTCAAGGCGGCCGGCATGGACGCCAAGGCGGCCGCCGCCCAGTGCCACGCGGTCCGCAAGGACGGCGCGGCGGTCGATATCGACGGCGACTATTCCGAGACGCTCGCCCGCATCAATTCCAACAAGCAGGGCGTCGGCGTCTTCGGTCTCGCCTTCTACGAGCAGAACCAGGACAAGCTGAAGGTCGCGACCGTCAGCGGCATCGTGCCTTCCGTTGAGACCATCTCGAACGGCAAGTATCCGGTCTCCCGTCCGCTC
The DNA here is from genome assembly GCF_014642635.1 of Aureimonas endophytica. Classification (GTDB taxonomy): domain Bacteria; phylum Pseudomonadota; class Alphaproteobacteria; order Rhizobiales; family Rhizobiaceae; genus Plantimonas; species Plantimonas endophytica. Next base: position 1,217,711 of record NZ_BMIQ01000001.1, on the reverse strand, counting down.
TTCTTCTACGTGAAGAAGGCGCATCTCGACGTGGTGCCGGGCCTCAAGGACTATGTCGACTTCTTCCTCGCCGACCAGATGATCGGCCCCGACGGTCCGCTGGCCCAGTACGGCCTCGTTCCGGCCCCGGATGCCGAGCGCGAGAGCTTCCGCGCCGAATTCGACGCCGGCAAGACTATGTGATCGGCGAACGGCCGGCGCCTTCGGGCGCCGGCCGTTCCCGTCGAGATTTTCTGAGAGCAATCGGGGCCTTCGCTCGTGTCCGCATTCGCGATCATCTTGATCATCGTCCTGATCGGCCTCGCCGGCTGGATCGCCGGCGCGCGGCGCGCGTCGGCCTTCGCCGGTCGGGAGGCGGTCGGCGGGCCGAGGGGGCCGAAACTCCATTCGCGCGCCACCTATCACGGCGCCTTCGTCTTCTGCCTGGCGGTCGTGCCGGCCCTCGTCCTGCTCCTCGTCGGGCTGGCGGCGGCGCCGGGCTATGTCGCGGCGGATGTCCACAACCATTTCCCGGCCTCGGCGCTCGATGCGGACGGCAAGGTGCCGCCGCTCTCCTACGAGCTCGTCAACCAGCTCGGTCGCAATCTCGATCTCCTGCCGCCGGACGAGCGCGCCGCCGCAAGCGCCATGACGCTGGCCGATCTCGGGCCGGTCTTCCAGCGCCGCGGCATCCCGCTGGCCGGGGGCACGGAAGACTACATGCTGCCGCTGGCGTTGCGCGCCGACGAGCTGTCCTCGACGCTGCGGCTCGGTCTCGCGGGCGTCACCATCGTCCTCGCCGCCGCCGGCGCCCTGTTCGGCCTGTCGCGGATCGCCGTGCGCTTCCGGGCGCGCAACAATGTCGAGTTCATCGTCCGCTCGCTCCTCATCCTCTGCTCGCTCGTGGCGATCCTGACGACGGTCGGCATCATCTGCTCGATGCTCTTCGAGGCGATCGAGTTCTTCCGCCACGTCTCGCCGCAGTCCTTCTTCTTCGGCACGGTCTGGGATCCGCGCTTCGCGGCGGCGGGCTCGGGCGGCGCCTCCGGCCAGTTCGGCCTGATCCCGCTTCTCGCCGGCACGCTCTACATCGCCGCCGTCGCCATGCTCTTCGCGGTGCCGACGGGCCTCCTCGCGGCCGTCTACATGGCCGAATATGCCGACCGGCGCGTGCGCTCGGTGGTGAAGCCGCTGCTCGAGGTCCTGGCCGGCATCCCGACCATCGTCTACGGCTTCTTCGCCCTCATCACGGTCGGGCCCTTCCTGCGCGACATCTCGGCCGAGATCGCCGGGCTCGCCACCGGCGACTACGCGCCCTTCATCCAGGGCCAGAGCATCCTCACCGCCGGCCTGGTGATGGGCGTGATGCTCATCCCCTTCGTGTCCTCGCTCTCCGACGACATCATCACCGCCGTGCCGCGTTCGCTGCGCGACGGCTCGCTCGGCCTCGGCGCGACGCGCTCCGAGACGATCAAGAAGGTGGTGCTGCCGGCGGCGCTGCCGGGCATCGTCAGCGCCATCCTCCTCACCGCCTCGCGCGCCATCGGCGAGACGATGATCGTGGTGCTCGCCGCCGGCGTCGCGGCGCGGCTGACGATCAATCCCTTCGAGGCGATGACCACCGTCACGGTCAAGATCGTCAATCAGCTGACGGGCGACCTCGAATTCAACTCGCCCCAGACGCTGGTCGCCTTCGCGCTCGGCATCACGCTCTTCGCCATCACCCTCCTTCTCAACATCTTCGCCCTTTATATCGTGCGTAAGTATCGGGAGCAGTACGAATGACCGATGCGAGCATCCAGTCGGGGATGTCCGCCGCTCGCCCCGCGAGCCGCCGCGACATCGGGCTGCGCAAGCGCTATGCCGCCGAACGCCGTTTCCGCTTCTACGGCGCCGCCGCCATCGCCATCGGCCTGATCTTCCTGGCGCTGCTGCTGTGGAGCGTGGTCTCGAAGGGCTATACCGCCTTCTGGCAGACCGAGCTCCGCCTGCCGATCACCTTCAGCCAGCAGATCGTCGATCCGAAGAATACCGGCGGGAAGGACGAGCGGGCGCTGACGACCGCCAACTATCCGAAGCTCGCCCAGGACGCGATCGCCGGCGTGCTCGGCATCGATGCCGGCGACCGCGCCGCGCTGCGCGACGCGCAGAAGCTCGTCAGCCAGGGCGCGCGGACCAGCCTGCGCGACGTGGTGATGGGCGATCTCACCGCCATCGGCCAGACGCGCGACGTCTGGGTGCCGGCGGCGAGCGAGGTGGACAGCGCCGTCAAGGGCCAGTTCGACCTCTCGGTCGAGGAAAGCCGCCGGCCGATCAACGACCGCCAGCTCGCCTGGATCAACGAGTTGCGCGAGAAGGGGCTGCTCCAGCAGCGCTTCAACTGGGGCCTGATCACCAACGGCGCCTCCAGCCGCGCCGAGACGGCGGGCGTCGGCGTCGCCATCGTCGGCTCCTTCACGATGATGATGATCGTCCTCGTCCTGTCGCTGCCGATCGGCGTCGCCGCCTCGATCTATCTGGAGGAGTTCGCGCCGAAGAACCGCTTCACCGACTTCATCGAGGTGAACATCAACAATCTCGCGGCGGTGCCCTCGATCGTCTACGGTCTCCTCGGCCTCGCGGTCTTCGTGAACTGGTTCGGCCTGCCGCGCTCGGCGGCGCTGGTCGGCGGCCTCGTGCTGACGCTGATGACGCTGCCGACGATCATCATCGCCACCCGCGCCGCGCTGAAGGCGGTGCCGCCCTCGATCCGCGCCGCCGCCCTCGGCCTCGGCGCCTCGAAGATGCAGATGGTGTTCCATCACGTCCTGCCGCTGGCGGTGCCGGGCATCCTCACCGGCACGATCATCGGCCTCGCCCACGCGCTGGGCGAGACGGCGCCGCTGCTGCTCATCGGCATGGTGGCCTTCGTCGCCAACTATCCGACGACGCCCCTCGATCCCTCGACGGCGCTGCCGGTGCAGATCTACATGTGGGCCAACGAGGCCGAGCGCGCCTTCGTGGAACGCACCTCGGGCGCCATCATGATCCTTCTTGTGTTCCTCGCGCTGATGAACCTGTCCGCGGTGCTGCTGCGCCGCCGGTTCGAGCGTCGCTGGTAGAGCCGGAGACTCCGTCCATGCTGCAGAACGCATCCTCCATTACCCCGGCAGTCAGGAGTGGTCCCGTGCAGGCCGAGCACAAAGTCAAGATGAAGGGCGAGGCCGTCACGGTCCATTACGGCCCGAAGCAGGCGCTGCACGGCGTCTCGCTGAATGTCGCGGAAAAGCAGGTGACGGCGCTGATCGGTCCGTCGGGCTGCGGCAAGTCGACCTTCCTGCGCTGCCTCAACCGCATGAACGACACGGTCGAGGGCGCCAAGGTCGGCGGCAAGATCACGCTCGATGGCGAGGACATCTACGATCCGGCGATCGACGTCGTGGAACTGCGCGCCCGCGTCGGCATGGTGTTCCAGAAGCCCAATCCCTTCCCGAAGTCGATCTTCGACAACATCGCCTATGGGCCGCGCATCCACGGCCTCGCGAAGTCGAAGACCGATCTGGAAGAGATCGTCGTCTCCAGCCTCAAGCGCGCCGGTCTCTTCGAGGAGATCAAGGACCGCCTGCACGAGGCCGGCACGGGCCTGTCCGGCGGCCAGCAGCAGCGTCTCTGCATCGCCCGCGCCATCGCCGTGTCGCCGGAAGTGATCCTGATGGACGAGCCCTGTTCGGCGCTCGATCCGATCGCCACGGCGCGCGTCGAGGAACTCATCGACGAGCTGAAGCAGAACTACACGATCGTCATCGTCACCCATTCGATGCAGCAGGCGGCGCGCGTCAGCCAGATCACCGCCATGTTCCATCTCGGGAACATCGCGGAGGTCGGGCCGACGGAGAAGATGTTCCAGAATCCCGACGACAAGCGCACCCAGGACTACATTACCGGCCGCTTCGGCTGAGCGGACAGGCGACCGGCAGGAGGAAAGCGCCATGGACGAGCATATCGTCACATCCTACGACCAGGAATTGAAGTTCATCGTCCGCCGCATCTCGGAGATGGGCGGCCAGGCCGAGAGCCAAGTCGAGCGCGCCGTCTCGGCCCTGATCAAGAACGATGCGAGCCTCGCCCATTCGGTGGTGGCCGACGACATCATCCTCGACACGGCGCAGCGCGAGCTCGACGAGCGGGCGATCATGACCATCGCCAAGCGTCAGCCGATGGCGCAGGACCTGCGCGAGATCGTCGGCGCGATCCGCATTTCCAACGATCTCGAGCGCATCGGCGATCTCGGCAAGAACATCGCCAAGCGCGTCGTGGCGGTGACGGAGCACCAGCAGCCGGTGCAGCTCGTGCGCGGCATCGAGCATCTGTCGGATCTGGCGCTGGAACAGCTGCGGGAAGTGCTGGACTCCTATGCCAGCCGCGACCATCGCCGCGCCGAGAGCATCCGCGCCCGGGACGAGGAGATCGACGCGATGTATACGTCGATCTTCCGCGAGCTTCTCACCTATATGATGGAAGATCCGCGCAACATCACCGCCTGCACGCATCTCCTGTTCAGCGCCAAGAACATCGAGCGCATCGGCGACCACGCGACCAACATCGCCGAGACCATCTACTACATCAAGACCGGCGAGCAGATGGGGCTCGACCGGCCGAAGGACGACCGCACCGCGACCATGACGGCCGAAGGCGGCAAGCCGGCGGCCGATCTCGGAGCCTGAGGACATGGCCGCGCGGATCGCCGTCGTCGAGGACGAGGAGGCGCTCTCCATCCTCCTGCGCTACAATCTGGAGAGCGAGGGCTATGTCGTCGACGCGATCATGCGCGGCGACGAGGCCGATATGCGGCTGAAGGAGGAAGTGCCGGATCTCCTGATCCTGGACTGGATGCTGCCGGGCCTGTCCGGCGTCGAGCTCTGCCGCCGGCTGCGGACGCGGATGGAGACGCAGGATCTGCCGATCATCATGCTGACGGCGCGCGGCGAGGAATCGGAGCGCGTGCGCGGCCTGTCGGTCGGCGCCGACGACTATGTGGTGAAGCCCTTCTCGACGCCGGAACTCATGGCGCGGGTGCGGGCCATGCTGCGCCGCGCCCGGCCGGAGCGCATCTCCGGACGCCTGTCGGCCGGCGACATCGATCTCGACCGGCAGTCGCACCGCGTGCATCGCTCGGGGCGCGAGATCCGGCTCGGCCCGACCGAGTTCCGCCTACTGGAATTCCTGATGCAGTCGCCGGGCCGCGTCTTCTCGCGCGAGCAGCTGCTCGACGGCGTCTGGGGCCGCGACGTCTATGTGGACGAGCGCACCGTCGACGTCCATGTCGGGCGCCTGCGCAAGGCCATCAATCGCGGCCGCGAGCGCGATCCGATCCGCACCGTGCGCGGTGCCGGTTATGCGCTGGACGAGACCTTCCTCCAGTCGCGCCCCGCCAGCAAGAGCAGTTCCGTGCCCGCCTGAGGCGCGGTCCTGCTGGAAAAGACGCGAAGGCCGCCGGCACATCCGGCGGCCTTTCGTGTTTCGGGGCGGGGAGGGGCTCGTTTCGGAGCGTTGCTCGGACGCTTTCCGTCGTGCCGCCGCGCTCATGCGTTGATCCTCGCTGCCTTCTTCGTCGCTTCGTCATTCCGGCCTTGACCCTTCAACACCGTTGCCGGGTCGGGCCCGGCACGACGACGCTGAGACGGAGGCAGCAAGGATCAATGCACAAGCGCGCCGGTACAAGCCTTTCCACTGAAGGGACGAGGCAGAGGGGTTCTGGACCAAGTGGAACGAACCCGCTCGATCGGCCGGCGCTGGATTTCGAGGCGCAACTACATCGATCGGCACGTCATGAAGAAAGGCGCGCCCCGGTCGGGACGCGCCTTGGTTTCGTCTCGTGATCTCGCACCGGCCGCCGACCAGCGGCGCCGCTTTCCGCCTCAGCGGATGCGGCGGCGCTCGGAGGCCGGCTGGAAGGCGATCCGGGCGTGATATTGGCAATAGGGCGAGGAATCGTCCGAATGATTGCCGCAGAAGCGGAAGTCGGGCGACAGGGGATCGCCGAGCGGCCATTTGCAGGTGCGCTCGGTCAGCTGCACCAGCGTGAGGTTGCGGGCGATGGGCACCACCTCGCCCGGCGCCCGGGGCGCCTCCGGCTCGATGTCGAGATCGAGATCGTCGGGTTCTTCCATCTTGAACGCCGTCGCTCCCTGCACGCCGCCACCCCGCGCCGCGCTGCGCAGGCTCGTCTGCATCTGAAGGACCTGCGCCGTCGCCACCTCGACGCTTTCCTCCACCATCACCGGCTCGGCGGCCAGCGCCGGGCGCACCAGTTCGGCGGCGCCCGCCACCTTCACCCGCGTTTCGAGCTTCAGGCGATGGACCTTGCCGATCACCGCGTTGCGCGTCACGCCGCCGAGCTGGCTGGCGATCTGGCTCGCGCTGAGACCCTCGCCCCACAACTTCGCCAGAAGTTCGACGCGCTCATCGGTCCAGCTCATGCAAGGCTCCTGCTCAAGCGGCGGAAGGGGCAATACAAGCCGGACTTTCCCGCCGAATGCGAGGAAGCTGCTAGATATATTGCCTGTATTGGTCCGCCACACGAAATCTAGTATGTTAATGAATCTAGCCTATCGCACGACTCCGTGACAAGTGTGCAACGCGGCAAGAGCGAATCGAAAATTTCCTTTTCCCCAGCTTGTGCGTGCTCCGAGCCGGGCGAAACGGCCATGGATTTGCCGCCTTCGCGTTGACAAGCGCGCGTTTCGGCATGGTATAGGAAACGCGCGCGCGGGCTGACAAGGTGTCCGCGCCCTCGCGATGCCCGGTCTGACGAAGCCTGCCCGCGCGGCAGGCTTTCGATCTTTCAGGGTCCGGATTCGTCCGGCCGGTCCGTTGCGATGGCCTGGCCGGACAGGGTCCGCCGATCCCGTGCCACGAAACGAGTGCCGCAATGTCCGTTGCTCCCGACAGTTCTTCGCCCCTCTACGGAACCTATGCGAGGGCCGCCGTGCGCTTCGAGCGAGGCGAGGGCGTCTGGCTGATCGCCGAGGACGGCACGCGCTATCTGGATTTCGCCGGCGGCGTCGCGGTGTCCTCGCTCGGCCATGTCCACCCGCATCTCGTCGAGGCGCTGAAGGCGCAGGCCGAGAAGGTCTGGCACGTCTCGAACCTCGTCGAGATTCCGGGCCAGATCCGGCTCGCCGAGCGGCTGACGGCGGCGACCTTCGCCGACAAGGCCTTCTTCACCAATTCGGGCGCGGAAGCGCTCGAATGCGCGATCAAGACGGCGCGGCGCTACCATTATGTCAACGGCCGGCCGGAGCGCTTCCGCATCGTCACCTTCGAGGGCGCCTTCCACGGCCGCACGCTGGCGACGATCGCGGCCGGCGGCCAGGCGAAATATCTCGAAGGCTTCGGCCCGAAGGTCGAGGGCTTCGACCAGGTGCCCTTCGGCGACAAGGAGGCGCTGGCCGCCGCGATCGGCCCGGAAACGGCGGGAATCCTGATCGAGCCGATCCAGGGCGAGGGCGGCATCCGCGTGGTGCCGCGCGAGATGCTGCGCAGCTTGCGCGAGCTCTGCGACCGCGAGGGCCTGCTTCTGATCCTCGACGAGGTGCAATGCGGCACCGGCCGCACCGGGCGGCTCTTCGCCCATGAATGGGCGGATGTGCGGCCGGACATCATGGCCGTCGCCAAGGGCATCGGCGGCGGCTTCCCGCTCGGCGTCTGCCTCGCCACCGCCGAGGCGGCGGCCGGCATGACCACCGGCACGCACGGCACGACCTATGGCGGCAATCCGCTGGCCATGGCAGTCGGCAATGCCGTGCTCGACGTGGTGCTGGCCGAAGGCTTCATGGACAATGTCCGCGAGCGCTCCCTGCAGATCAAGCAGGCGCTGGCCGGCATGCTCGACCGTTATCCCGACGTCGTGTCGGACATTCGCGGCGAAGGGCTGCTGCTCGGCGTCAAGGCCGTGGTGCCGAATGGCGAACTGATTGCGGCGATGCGCCAGCACGGCATGCTGGCGGTGCCGGCCGGCGACAATGTGGTGCGCCTGCTGCCGCCGCTGATCATCTCGGCCGAGGATGTGCGCGAGGGCATGGAGCGGATGGAGGGCGCGATCGCCAGCCTGTCCGCCGCGACCGCCCGGAAGACGGCGTGAGGCTGGCGTGAGAAGCGACACGACGGCCGCCCCCCGGCATTTCATCGATCTCGCCGCCCTGCCGGGCGACGAGCTCGCCGCGATCATCGCCGACGCGATCCGCCGCAAGGGCGAGGGACGCGGCGGCGCCAAGCCGCTTGCCGGCCGGGTGCTGGCGATGATCTTCGACAAACCCTCGACCCGCACCCGCGTCTCCTTCGACGTCGCCATGCGCCAGCTCGGCGGCGAGACGCTGTTCCTGTCGGGTTCGGAGATGCAGCTCGGTCGTGCCGAAACGATCGCCGATACCGCGCGCGTCCTGTCGCGCTATGTCGATGCGATCATGATCCGCACGACGACCCATGACCGCCTGCTCGAAATGGCCGAATTCGCGACGGTGCCGGTGATCAACGGCCTGACGGACGACACGCATCCCTGCCAGATCATGGCCGATCTCATGACCTTCGAGGAGAAGCGCGGGCCGGTGAAGGGCCGCACCTTCGCCTGGGTCGGCGACGGCAACAACGTCCTGAACTCGATCATCGAGGCGACCAGCCGCTTCGGATTCTCGCTGCGCATCGCGACGCCGGAAGGCTCCGAGGCCGATGCCGAGCGGATCGCCCGGGCGCGCGGCGAGGGGGCGTCGATCACCACCACCGCCGATCCGGTCGCGGCGGTGGCGGGCGTCGACTGCGTCGTCACGGACACCTGGGTGTCGATGGGCAAGGAACATCTGGCGCGCGGCCACAATGTCTTCGCCCCCTATCAGGTAAACGAGCGCCTGATGGCCCATGCCGATCCGCAGGCCCTGTTCATGCACTGCCTGCCGGCCCATCGCGGCGAGGAGGTGACGGACGAGGTGATCGACGGGCCGCAATCGGTCGTCTTCGACGAGGCCGAGAACCGGCTCCATGCGCAGAAATCGATTCTCGCCTGGTGCTTCGGCGAGGTGTCCCGGAATGGCTGAGGGCGAGATCCCACACCTCGGGGAATTCGGCTTCGCGGGGGACGACGCGGTCGTCCCCTTCACCGTGGAGGCGCTGGATTCGCGCGGGCGCGCGGTGCAGCTTGGGCCGATGCTGGATTCGATCCTTGCCCGCCATGCCTATCCGCCGGCGGTCGCGGCGCTGCTTGCCGAGATGATCGTCCTGACGGTGCTGCTCGGCGCCTCGCTGAAATTCGACGGCAAGTTCATCGCCCAGGCGCAGACCGACGGGCCGGTCGACCTTCTGGTGGTCGATCTCTCGACGCCGTCCAGCGTGCGCGCCTATGCGAGATTCGACGCCGAGCGACTGGCTGCGGCCGAAGCGGCGGGACAGGCTGCTCCGGCCGAGCTTCTCGGCACCGGCATTCTGGCGCTCACCGTCGACCAGGGCGAGCACATGCAGCGCTATCAGGGCATCGTGGAGCTGAACGGCACCGGGCTCGAAGCCGTGGCGGAAAGCTATTTCCGCCAGTCCGAACAGATTCCGACGACGGTGCGTCTGGCGGTCGCGACGCTCCGGCGGCGCGAGGCCGGCGGCGGCTTCCGCCAAGGCTGGCGCGCCGGCGGCCTGATCGCCCAGTTCCTGCCCGAGGCGCCGGAGCGGATGCGCCAGCCGGACCTGCCGGGCGGCGACGCGCCGGAAGGCGCCGATCTCGGCGCCGGCCTGCCGGTGGACGATGCCTGGGCGGAGGTGAAGTCGCTCGTCGGCACCGTCCATCCGTCCGAGCTGACGGATCCCGAAGTCGGCGTCGAGCGGCTGCTGTTCCGCCTCTTCCACGAGCGCGGCGTGCGCGTCTTCGAGGCGACGCCGATGCTCGACGACTGCTCGTGCTCGCGCGAGAAGATCAAGGGCGTGCTGTCGAGCTTCACGGCGGAGGAGATCGCCGAGTCCGTCGAGGACGGGCGGATCGACGTGACCTGCGAATTCTGCGGCCAGCATTACAGCTTCGCGCCGGAGGAATTCGCGGAGGACTGAGCGCTCAGAGCTGGGCGAGCCGCTCGAAGGCCCGCGGTCCCGCTGGCGGCGCGGCGAGAAGCCGGCCGACCGCTTGCGCCGCCGCCTCCGGCGCGAGCCGCGCCGTATCGAGCTCGAGATCGTAGAGGCCGGGCTGGTGCACCGCCTCCTGCCAGAGCGCGATCGGCGCCGGCACCGGCTCGCCGTCGGCCGGAGCGAGATAGGGCCCGCCCGCCGCGCGGCGGCGCTCCAGGATGGCCGCCAGCGGCGCGCGCAGGCCGATCAGGAATGCCGGCAGGCCGGCGAGGCGGCGGGCGCAGGCGGGCAGGATGCCGAGCGGGCGCGAATAGTGGTCGTGATGGCCGAGATCGGTGACGACATCGAAGCCCTGCCGGCTATGGGCGGCGAGCGTATCGTAGAGCGCCGCGTAGAGGCGGGGGAGGCGGGGTTCGAGATCCGGCCGCTCGCCGCCGGGGCGCAGGCCGATGCCGGGCCTCAGCCGCTCCGGGATCGCCGCCATCATCACGTCGGTGCCGAGATGGATCCAGATCCCGTCGAGCGATTGCTGCATCGCGCGGGCCAGACTCGTCTTGCCGGAGCGCGGCGCCCCGTTGAGGACGACGATCCGGCCGCAGGCGGGGCGTCGGGCCGCCTCAGTTGAGGACACGCGCCATGTCCGGCAGGTCGAGCGAGAAGGGCGGCACGGCGATGTCGAAGCTCGAACCGTCCTCGCCCTCCATGCGATAGCTGCCCTGCATGAAGCCCGAAGGCGTCGGCAGCGGGCAGCCGGACGTATAGGTGAAACTGTCGCCGGGCGGGATCACCGGCTCCTCGCCGACGACGCCCGCGCCGCGCACGTCCTCGACATGGCCATGGGCGTCGGTGATGCGCCAATGGCGGGCGCGCAGCTGCACCGTCTCGGTGCCGCCATTCTCGATCGCGATCGTATAGGCCCAGACCCAGCGGCCGGCCTCGGGATCGGACTGCCCTTCCAGATAGGCGGGCGTCACGCTGACCGTGATGCCGCGCGTCGTCGCCTTGTACATCCTTCGCCTCTTCCTGTCCTCGCCGCGACCGAAGCGGCCGTTCGGCCGGTCGGCGGAGAACAGACCCGAAGACGCGCAAAATGCAACCGTTTCGACGGGCGGCGCCGCGAATGGTCGCGCGCCCGTCGCTTCGGCCGCCGGCGTCAGAGCGTCGCCAGCGCCGCCTCGATGTCCTCGACGAGATCGTGGCCATCCTCGATGCCGGCCGACAGGCGCAGCATGCCGTCCGAAATGCCGAGCTCGGCCCGCACGTCCGGCGTGAGGTTCTTGTGCGTCGTCGTCGCCGGATGGGTGATGAGGCTCTTCGCGTCGCCGAGATTGTTGGAGATCTTGATCACCTCCAGCGCGTTCGAGAAGCGGAAGGCCGCCTCCTTGCCGCCGGCGAGCTCGAAGGCGAGGAGGGTCGAGCCGCCCGTCATCTGCCGCCGGATGATCGCCGCGTCGGGATGGTCGGCGCGGCCGGGATAGAGCACCTTCGCCACCTTGTCCGATGCCGCCAGCCGGTCGGCGAGGCGCGCGGCGTTCGCCGTCTGCTGGGCGACGCGCAGCGGCAGCGTCTCGAGGCCCTTCAGCAGCGTCCAGGCATTGAAGGGCGAGAGCGACGGCCCGGTATGGCGGAAGAATTCGTGCAGGTTGTCGTCGATCCATTCCTGGCTCGACAGGATGACGCCGCCGAGACAGCGGCCCTGGCCGTCGATATGCTTGGTGGCCGAATAGACGACGACGTCGGCGCCGAGCTCCAGCGGCTTCTGCTGCATCGGCGTCGCGAAGACATTGTCGACGACGAGCTTCGCCCCGGCATCGCGGGCGATCGCCGCGACGGCGGCGATGTCGATCACTTCGAGCGTCGGATTGGTCGGCGTCTCCATGAAGAAGACGCGCGTTTCCGGCCGGACGCCCGCTCGCCATTGCGCCAGATCGCGCCCGTCGATGAAGGTGGAGGTGACGCCGAGCCGGCCGAGCATCGTCTCGATCACGTAGCGGCAGGAGCCGAAGAGCGCGCGCGCGGCGAGGATGTGGTCGCCGGCCTTCACCTGGCATTGCAGGGCGGCGGTGACGGCGGCCATGCCGGAGGCGGTGGCGCGGGCATCCTCCGCGCCTTCCAGCGCGATCATCCGCTCCTCGAACATCCGCGTCGTCGGGTTGCCGTAGCGGGAATAGATGAAGCCCGGCTCCTCGCCCTTGAAGCGCGCCTCGGCCGCCTCGGCGGAGGGGTAGACGAAGCCCTGCGTCAGGAACAGGGCCTCGGAGGTCTCCCCGAAGCCGGAGCGCATGGTGCCGCCGTGAACCATGTCCGTCGCCGGGCGGAAGCGGCGCTTGGATTCGTTCTCGATCGGCATGGGACACTCCTCTCGCGTCGATCCGCGGCCATGTCGGCGCGCGGAAACAGACCGGCCGTCTCGCCTCGCGGCACGACCGGTCAAAAAGCATGACGCTTTCGGAACGGCCCTTTAGCGACTTGTTTAACGTGGCTGCAAGCCGACCGGCCAAATCACCACGGAACCTTAAATTCGCGGGACCCATAGACCCGCCATGGACAGGCGTCAATTCCAACTTTAGACCAGCGCAGGATTCATTGAGCATCGGTCGGCGGGAGCTTGCGCGAATGGCGGGGGAATTGAGCGGCATCCTGCCGGATCGCGAGATCGCGGCGCTCTTCGCCGCCTCCGCCATCGCCGCTCCGAAAGTGCCGGACGAAGGCCAGATCCAGCCGGCGAGCCTGGATCTTCGCCTCGGCGCGAAGGCCTACCGCATCCGGGCGAGCTTCCTGCCGGGGCGGGGCGTCTCCGTCGCGGAGAAGCTGAAGCGCTTCGCGCTGCACGAGATCGACATCACCGAGGGCGCGGTGCTGGAAACCGGCTGCGTCTACCTCGTGCCCCTGATGGAGAGCCTCGCGCTGCCCGCCGATCTCGCGGCGGCCGCCAATCCGAAATCCTCCACGGGCCGGCTCGACATCTTCACCCGGCTCCTCACCGACGGCGCGCAGGAATTCGACAAGGTGCCGGCGGGCTATCGCGGCCCGCTCTATATCGAGATCAGCCCGCGCACCTTTCCGATCGTCCTGCGCAGCGGCTCGCGCCTCAACCAGATCCGCTTCCGCAAGGGGGCGGGGGCCCTGCTCGGCGAGACGGAGCTGAAGAGCCTGCACGATGCCGAGCGGCTGGTCGACGCGGCCGATCCGAACATCTCGGGCGGCGGCATCGCGCTCACCATCGATCTCGCCGGGGATGCGAGCGGCCTCGTCGGCTATCGCGGCAAGCGCCATACCGGCGTCGTTGATGTCGACCGCAAGGCGGATCATGCCGTCCTCGACTTCTGGGAGCCGCTGCGCCTGTCGCGGCCGGGCGAACTGGTGCTCGACCCGGACGAATTCTACATCCTCGTCTCCGCCGAGGCGGTGCATGTGCCGCCCGGTTTCGCCGCCGAGATGACGCCCTTCGACCCGCTGGTCGGCGAGTTCCGCGTCCATTATGCTGGCTTCTTCGATCCGGGCTTTGGCCATTCGGCGGCGGGCGGCACCGGCAGCCGCGCCGTTCTGGAAGTGCGCAGCCGCGAGGTTCCCTTCATCCTCGAACACGGCCAGATCGTCGGCCGTCTCGTCTACGAGCGGATGGCGGCGCTGCCCGACCGCGTCTATGGCGCGAGCCTTTCCTCCAACTACCAGGCGCAGGGGCTGAAGCTCTCCAAGCATTTCGTCTGACGCGGCGGCGCCTTTCGAACCGCCGGAGCGCGATCGCGAGGAACGAGGCATGGAGCCGACCACGGGCGCTCTGCTTCTCGTCATCGGCGCCGTCGCGCTTCTCCTGCTTCTGCGGGCCGCGCGGCGCCGGCGCGATCGCGCGCGCAACGATCTCGCCCGGACCGAGAACCAGCTGCGCTTCGTCGGGCAGAGCCGATTGCGCGCGGTACGCCCCGTCAACGGCGAGGCGGTGCGGGTTCTCTACGCGCTGGAAGATTGGATCGGCGATCATCGGCCGGACTGGCGCCTCTCCTTCGAGGTCGCGATGGGCGCCTTCGTGAAGACCGCATCCGAGAGCGACGACCGCCTCGGGCGCGCGGCCTTCAGCTCGTACAACAGCAAGCGCGTCGATTTCCTGTTGGTCGACGGGCAGGGCTATCCGCGACTGGTGGTCGAATATCACGGGACGGGCCACGATCTGTCGGGCGATGCCGAGGATCGCATGGCGGTCAAGCGCCTCGCCCTGCAACGGGCGGGCATCCCCCTGGCCGAGATTCCGGCCACGGCGACGAGGACCGAGATCCTCGCGGCCGTCGCGCAAGCGCTCGGCGCCGCGCCCGCCGGCCGGCCGAAGCGAGGCTGACAAGCGGGACGCCGCTCCGGCTTGTCAGCCTCGCGTCTTTCGGCTAGGTCTCTCACCGGCGCGGGCGTAGTTCAGAGGTAGAACGTCAGCTTCCCAAGCTGAATGTCGTGGGTTCGATTCCCATCGCCCGCTCCAGTATCCGTGACAATTCGCAGTGCGCGAAAGCGCGGACTCTTTTCGGGAATTTCGAACATCGCGCCGGGCTGCACGAGCCGAGCCTGGATTTCGATCTCGGGCCAGATCGTCAGAAGGCGGATCAGCTGCTTTCGGACCGGCATTTCGAAGCTCTGGCGGCACAGAAAGAAGCCGATCAGGCGCGACTGCTGGAAGGCCGCGTGTTCGGCTTGATTTCTTCGGATGCGGCGATCGCCGGAAATGACGATCCAGCTCCCGTCTCGGCCGAAGGCCGGCATCCATGCCAAGTCCGGCGTCGCCGGGCCGAGTTTATCGCGAATATGAATGATCTCGTGATCGGCTTCGAAGATGGCGGCGAGGGCTTTCGCCAGCGCCTTCGACAGGTTCTCGTCGATCACGAATTTCACGCCGCGATCAGACTTTCCTCGAAGCGCACGGCATCGCGAACGAGATCGATCTCGATCTCGTAAAGGCGTGCGACGCGATCGATCGACCCTTCCGCCCTCGCGGCATCCGCCAGGACGATGGTCGGCACCCCATGAGCGGCCACGATCGGTTGCCCGAACGACCGGACGGGATCGATGACGATCGACGCTTTTCCCTTGAACGGCCGCCATCTCGTGACCGCGTCGTCTTCGATATCCAGATCCTTGAAGCTCCGCTCCACGATCCTTTGAAAGACG
This sequence comes from Aureimonas endophytica, assembly GCF_014642635.1. Classification (GTDB taxonomy): domain Bacteria; phylum Pseudomonadota; class Alphaproteobacteria; order Rhizobiales; family Rhizobiaceae; genus Plantimonas; species Plantimonas endophytica. The sequence goes on along the minus strand of NZ_BMIQ01000001.1, from coordinate 1,202,504 downwards.
AATTGGCGACTTCGCAGGTCGAGCAATTCGCCTTCGCCAGCCTCGGGAATGCTCTCCAGAAAGATTGTCTTCCCATCCGTCCGGAAGCGACGGGTGGAGAAGGGGCGCTCGTCTTCGACACAGGCGCGGGCATGTTCGAGACAATTGCGGATGGCGAGGATGCCGAGCCCAGCCTTGGTGAACTCGGCGACGAAGCGCAGTTCAATGAGATCGCGGAAGCCGAGTTCCAGATGATCCTCGATCATCGAGAGCTGCGACCGCCAGAGCGGCGGCGAGAAGCGCCGCGCCTCACGCGGGCCGTAGCTATAGCCCAGCATCCATCGGCGAATGTTGCGCATGGGGGTGCGCAGCAGGCGCGACGCCTCTGCGGCTGTATAGGAGCCGACATCCAAGGGAACGGTCGGTGCCGTCCCTGCCGTAGTCCGAATCATGGACCTGAGACTATGCCGAGGCAGCGGGTGCGCCTAGAGGCAGGCGGAGGATCGACGCTGGAAAGGCGTCGCGATGCTGGCGAACTTACCTCCGCCCTCGTCGCGCCTTCCGCAGACCGTCCCGCCGCTCACCCCGCGTCGAGATCGACCCAGACATTGCCCTCGCGGTTCGAGCGCACGCAGGCGTCGATGAAGGCGAGGCCACGCAGGCCGTCGGCGATCGTCGGATAGGCCGGCGCGTCCGCTTCGCCCCGGATCGCCGCCGCGGCGGCGCGGTAGATATTGGCGAAGGCCTCGAGGAAGCCCTCCGGGTGGCCGGAGGGGATGCGGCTGCCCCAGAGATTGCCGGGCGTCGCCGCCGGGCCGGCGCGCGTCAGGATGCGGCGCGGCTCGCCATAGGGGGTGAAGCCGAGGACGTTCGGGTTCTCCTGCTCCCATTCGAGGCCGCCCTTGCTGCCATAGACGCGCAGCGTGTTGTGGTTCTCGTTGCCGACCGCCACCTGGCTCGCCCAGATCATGCCCTTCGCGCCATCGGCATAGCGCAGCAGGATCGCGGCATTGTCGTCGAGCCGGCGGCCCGGCACGAAGGAGGTGAGATCGGCGAGAAGGCGCGCCGGCTCCCGGCCGGTGACGAAGGCGGCGAGATTGTAGGCATGCGTGCCGATATCGCCGATCGAGCCGCCGGCGCCAGAGCGCGCCGGATCGGTGCGCCATTCGGCTCCCTTGGCGCCCTTCGTCTCCTGCGCTTCCGTCAGCCAGTCCTGCGCATATTCCGACTGGACGAGGCGGAGCGCGCCGATGGCGCCCGCCGCCACCATCTCGCGCATCTGCCGCACCATCGGATAGCCGGTATAGTTGTGGGTGAGGACGAAGACGCGGCCGCTCCGGGCGACCGCCGCCTTCAGGTCCAGCGCGTCCTCCAGCGTCGAGGTGACGGGCTTGTCGCAGATGACATGGAGCCCCGCCTCCAGGCAGGCCTTGGCCGCCGTGTGGTGGAGATGGTTCGGCGTGCAGACGACGACCGCCTCGATCGCGTCGCTCCGCCCGCGCTCGCCGGCCAGCATCGCGGCCACCGTGTCATAGGCGCGCTCTGGCGCGATGCCGATCTCGGCGGCCGAGGCGCGGTTGCGACCGGCATCCGAGGACAGGACGCCCGCCTTCAGCTCGAAGAGATCGTCGAGCCGGGCCGCGATGCGGTGCACGCCGCCGATGAAGGAGCCCTGGCCGCCGCCGACCATGCCGATCCGGATACGCTGCATCGATTGTCTTCCTTCCAGCGGACGAGGGGAGGGCGGAGCCCTGCGAACAAGGGTCAGGCGAGCCGGCGGATGGATTCGCGCGGCCGCAGCGAACAGGGCACGATCTCGTGCAAGGGGGCCGCCGTCGGCTGCTCGATCCGCCGCATCAGGAGCCGCCAGGCCGTGTTCGCCAGATGGTCGATCGGCTGCTGGATCGTGCTGACATAGGGGCGCAGCACGGTCATCCAGTCGGAATCGTCGAAGCCGAGCAGCGACACGTCGTCGGGAAAGGCGAGATCCGTGGCGCGGATCGCCTTGGCGGCGCCGAGCGTCGCGACATAGGCGGAGGCGAAGATCGCCGTCGGCCGGTCGGCGCGGCGCAGCTCCTGCTCGATCGCCGCCCGGCAGGTCTCGATGGTGAGGCCGCCATAGACGATGCGCTCGCGGCCCGGCAGGCCGGCATCCGCCAGCGCCTGACGATAGCCGGCGGTGCGCTGCTTGATGTTGGTCAGCCGCTCGTCGGTGGCGAGAAAGGCGATGTCGCGATGGCCGAGTTCGAGGAGATGCGCGGTGCCGGTGCGGCAGGCCGCCTCATTGTCGGTCGCCACCGTGTCGAAGCTTTCCGCGCCGAAGGCCCGGTCGACCAGCACGGCCGGCGTGCCGCCGAAGGTGGAATTCTCGCCATAGGCGACGTCGTCGCGGCTGGCGGCGATGATCAGACCGTCGACCTGGCGCGCGAGCAGCGCCTTGATGCGGTCCACCTCGCCCTCCGGGTCTTCCTGGCTGCTCATCAGAAGGATCTGGAAGCGGTCGGCGGCGGCCAAGCTCTCGATCTCCTGCACGAAGCTGGAGAAGAACGGATTGGTGAGGTCCGGCACGACGATGCCGATCGACTGGGTGCGCCCGAAGCGCAGGCTGGAGGCGAGGTGATTCGGGCGGTAGTCGAGCTCGGCGACGGCCGCCAGCACGGCCTTGCGCAGCGGCTCGGCGACGAGCTTGCGGCCGGTGAGGACATTCGACACCGTGCCGGGGGCGACGCCGGCGAGCCGCGCCACGTCGCGGATCGTGGCGGGCTTCAGGCCCCTGCCGGACGGGGGAGAGAGGGTCATCGAAGGCTCGTCGGGCATGGCGGGCGTGTCGCGTCCGGTCCGGCGGGGAGCGGCGCCGAACGCGCCGTCTCCGCCGAGCGATCCTGATGCGACCTTAGCGGATCGCCGGTCAGCGGCGCGAGCCGATCAGGCGGTCGAGCGACACGGCGACGATGATGAGGCCGCCCATCACGACGAGCTGGTAGAAGGTCGGCACGCGCATCAGGTTCAGGCCGTTGCTGATCGTGCCGATGATGAGGCCGCCGACCACGACGGAGGGAATGCGCCCCTTGCCGCCGAAGAAGCTGGTGCCGCCAATGATGGCGGAGGCGATGGCGAAGGTCTCGAAGCCGGTGCCGGCCGCCGGCTCGGCGGCGCCGAGCCGGGCGGTGGAAAGGACGCCCGCGAGGCCGGCGCAGAGGCCGGAGATCATGAAGACGATCAGCGTGTGGAACTTGACGTCGATGCCGGAGAAGAAGGCCGCCTCGCGATTGCCGCCGACCGCGTAGATGTTGCGGCCGAGCCGGGTCTGCGTCGTCAGATACCAGAGGAGCACCGCGACGACGAGCGCGACGATCACCGGCACCGGCACGTAGAGGATGCTGCCGGCAAGCGCGTCGGTGAAGGCGAAGGGAAAGCCGTAGACCGGCGCCGCGCCGGAGACGATCAGCGTCAGGCCGCGGAAGATCGCGTTGGTGCCGAGCGTGATGATGAAGGGGTGGAGGCCCGTGAAGTTCACGAGAAGGCCGTTGATCGCGCCGAGCGCGAGGCCGGTGCCGACGCCGCCGATGAGGACCGCCAGCGTCGGGTCGAAGCCGGCGACGAGGAGCTTGCCGGTGACGATGCCGGACAGGGCGAGGATCGAGCCGACCGACAGGTCGATGCCGGCGATGAGGATCGGAAAGAACTCGCCGAGGGCGAGGAGGATGGTGATCGAGCTCTGAAGGAAGACCTGGATCAGATTGTCCCAGCGCAGGAAATAGGCCGGCGACAGGATGCTGAACAGGACGACGATCACCACGAGGATGCAGAGCGTCCCGTAAGCTTCCCAGTAGCGTTGCATGCGGGACATCAGGCGAGTCCTCCGATCGCGTATTGCAGAAGAGCTTCCTCGGTGGCGGTCGCGCCGTCGACGAGGCCGGCGATCGCCCCTTCGCGGAACACCGCGATCCGGTCGCAGACGGCGAGGATCTCGGGCAGCTCGGACGAGACGACGATGACCGCCTTGCCCTCGTCAGCGAGCTTGCGGACGATGGCGTAGATCTCGGCCTTGGCGCCGACATCGATGCCGCGCGTCGGCTCGTCGAAGATGAAGACCTCCGGCGCCGTCGCCATCCACTTGCCGATCAGCACCTTCTGCTGGTTGCCGCCGGAGAGCTCGGTGACGAGCTGGTCGACGGAATGGCAGCGCACGGACAGGCGCTTGCGCTCCTCTTCCGCCAGCGCCCGGTCGCGCCGGCTGGTGACGCGGGCGAAGGTGCCGCGCAGCGGTGCCTGCTTCACCCGGGCGGACAGGGCAATGTTCTCCTGGATGGTGAAGTTCGGCAGGAAGCCGTTCTGGCGGCGGCTCTCGGTGATATAGGCCATGCCGCTCTTCAGCGCCCGGAAGGGCGAATTCGGGGTGATGTCGCGCCCGTTCAGCGCGATCGTGCCGCTGGCGCGTCGGTCGGCGCCGAAGAGGCAGTTCATCAGTTCGGTGCGGCCCGAGCCGACGAGGCCGGCGAAGCCGAAGACCTCGCCGTGATGCACGTCGAAGCTGACATCGCGCACGCGCCGGCGATCGGCCGAGGTGACGTTCCTGACGGACAGGACCGGCGGCTTGCCGCGATCGATCGGCGCGGGGCTGAGAAAGCGCTGCTGCAGCACGCGCCCGACCATCAGGCGCACGAGATCGTCGTTCGTGTTGTCGGCGACGAGGCCGGTGCCGTTCGAGCTGCCGTCCTTCAGCACGGTGAAACGGTCGCCGATGGCGCGGATCTCGTCGAACTTGTGCGAGATGAAGAGGATCGCCATGCCCTCGCGGCGCAGCTGGCGCACGAGGTCGAGCAGGCGGTCGATCTCGACGCGGGTGAGCGAGGAGGTCGGCTCGTCCATGACGAGCACGCGGACATGGCCCATCAGGCTCTTGGCGATCTCGAGGATCTGCTTGTGGGCGATCGGCAGTTCGCCGGCGGGGCGGTAGAGGTCGATGGCAAGGCCGAGGCGGGCGAGCATCGCCGTCGCCTGCTCCTCCATGCGCTTCCAGTCGACGCGCGGCAGGCCCCAGCGCAGCGTCGTCGGAATGCGGCCGACGAAGAGATTCTCGATCGCGGTCAGCTCGTCGATGATCGAGAGTTCCTGATAGATGATCGAGATGCCGGCGGCGCTGGCCTCGGCCGGCGTCAGGCGGGCATGCGGCTTGCCGTCGATCTCGATCGTGCCGGCGGAGGGCGCGTAGATGCCCGACAGCACCTTCATCATGGTGGACTTGCCGGCGCCGTTCTCGCCGAGAATGACGTGGACCTCGCCGGGGAGGATGTCGAGATCGACGCCCTTCAGGGCGCGGATGCCGCCGAAGGTCTTCTCGATGCCGCGCATGCGGACGATGGCGGGCGCGGTCGTCTCTGATGTCATGGCGCGGACCTCCCTTCCGAGCGGCGGCGGGGCGGCGCGGAGCCGCCCCGTCGCGTTGCGTTACTTCGTCACCAGGATCGAATCGACGGCGACCTGCTTCGGCTGCGCGCCGGCCGGGGTGGGCGTGCCGCGCTTCACCGCCTCGACGAGAAGGGCGAGGCTGTCGCCGCCGATCTTGGCCGGGTTCTGGGCGACCGTCGCCGAGAGACGGCCGGCCGCGACCGAGGCGCGGGCTTCCGGCGCGCCGTCGGTGCCGACGACGAGCACCTTGCCGGCCTTGCCGGCATTCTGCACCGCCTGGACGGCGCCGAGCGCCATCGTGTCGTTGGCGCAGTAGAAGGCCTTGAGGTCCGGCGTCGACTGGAGGACGTTCGCGGCGACGTCGAGCGCCTTCAGGCGATCCCAGTCGGCCGGCTGGCTGGCGACGAGCTCGATGGTCTTGGCGGCCTTGAAGGCCTCCGTGGCGCCGGCCTTGCGGGCCTCGCCGGACGCGACGCCCGCCTTGCCCTCGATGATCGCGACCTGGCCGCCCTCGGCACCAAGCTGCTCGATGATATAGCCCGCGCCCTTGGCGCCGACCTTCTTGTTATCGGTGGTGACGAAGGCTTCCAGCGCGCCGCCCGCCTGGGTGAGGCCGGCGACGTCGATCTGCTCGTCGATATTGACAAGCGGGATGCCGGCCTTGGTGGCGCGCGCCGCCGGCTGCACGAGGTTCACCGGCGAGATCGGCGCGAAGGCGATGCCCTTGTAGCTGCGGTTCAGCACGTCCTCGAAAAGCTGGAGCTGGGCCTGCGTGTCGTCCTCGGAGGGCGAGGCGAAGATGTCGACCTCGACGCCGAGCTCCTTGGCCTTTTCCTGCACGCCCGTCTGCATCTCCTGCCAGAACGGGTTGGCGAGGGTCTTCAGGATCACGGCATAGTCCGCCGCCTGGGCCTGGACCGCACCGAGCACGCTTCCGAGCGCGACGATGGCGGCGGCGAGCACCGACTTCTTCATGGAACAACCTCCCAATTGCGGAACGGCCCCGGGCCGCCCGTCTCGCCCGACCCCTCCGGCCGGACGTTCAAAGGAAAAAGCATTTTCTGCGGCGTGGACCCGAAGGCCGCGCGGCGGATCAGGACACGGACACCGGCTTGGAGCGCAGGCGCGCCGCCGTCGCCGGGTCGGCTCGGCGGCAAAGCTGCGGCGGCAGGCCGCGCAGGATGAGTTCGGCATCGGCGACGGCCATCGCGCCGATCGCATGGAAGGCGTCGAGCGTGCCGCCGGTGCGGTGGGCGGACAAAAGCAGGCCGGGCACCTGGCGGACCGGATCGTCCGCGGCCACGGGCTCGTCCGGGAAGACGTCGGTCGCCGCCCGGATATGGCCGGAGCGCACGGCCTCCAGCATTTCGGGGAAGTTCACCACGGCCGCGCGGCTCATCAGCAGGAAGGCGGAGCCCGGCTGCATCAGGGAGAATTCGCGCGCGCCGATGAAGCCCTCGTTCTCGCTGGTGACGCTGGCGAAGACGACGACGACGCGGCTCTCCTGGAAGACCTCGTCCAGCGTCGCCGGCCGGCAGTCGGCGCGTTCCAGGATCTCGGCCGGCAGCCAAGGATCGAAGACGCGGACCTCGTTCTTGAACGGGCGGATCAGCTCGCGGAACTGGCGGCCGAGATCGCCGAAGCCGACGATGCCGACCGGCGCACCGGCGAAGCGGAAAGTGGCGGCATTGCCGGCGAGACCGTAGTCCTCGGTGCCGGCGCGAAAGGCACGGTCCGCCTCGGTGATGCCGCGGGCGAGGTCGATCGCCATGCCGACGGCGGCTTCCGCGACGGGCGCGGCGAAGGCGGAGGCCGGGGTGATCACCCAGATGCCGCGATCCTGCGCCGCCTGATAGTCGATATTGGGCAGGAAATTCGACTCGACATTGACGATCGCCTTGAGGTTCGGCGCTCGGTCGAGCCGCTCGCGCGGCATCGCGGTCTGGCCGAAGATCAGGATCGTGTCGGGCAGCAGCGCGTCGACCTGATCGTCCGGCATCGGCCGGTCCTCAGAAATGACGATCTCGCCGAGCGCCTCGAGGCGCGCGCGCACCTCCGGCGTCATGATCAGGTCGAGCGTCCGCGGCAGCGGATCGACCAGAACGATCTTGCGACTCATGACATGTCCTCCCTCGCCACCTCCTGTATCAGAAAATCGTTTTTCTGCAACGAGGAATCGCTGAGCCTTTCGGACGGTCGTCGGATCATGGTTGACGGGGCGGCGCGCCCGGCCGTCCCGGCCGCCTCTACATCAGCAGCCAGTCGCGCGGCGCCAGCAGCGGCGGCAGGTCCGTCTCGCCCATCGCCTCGCGCAGGTTGATCTCGATCGTCTCGGCCAGCGCCTCGATCGGCAGGCAGTTCGGAAAGGTCCCGAAGGGTTCCTCCAGCTCGTCGCCGAGGGCGTCGAGCCCGAAGAAGGCATAGGCGACGAGCGCGCTGACGAAGGGCGTGCCCCAGCCGAGCGTGTCGGCGAAGCCGAAGGGCAGGAGGAAGCAGAAGAGATAGGCGGTGCGGTGGAGGAGCAGCGTGTAGGCGAAGGGCAGGGGCGTGAAGCGGATGCGCTCGCAGGCGGCGAGGGTGGCGGCCATCCGCCCCGCCGTCTCGTCGAGACGGCCGAACTCGACATCGCTGATCCGCCCGGCGCGGCGCAGCCGCGCCAGCGTCTCGCCGATCGCGCGCAGAAGCAGGTCGGGGCCGTTGCGGCTCGCCGCGAAGCGGGCGGCGAGCGCGGCGGGAAGGCTCGCCTCGAGCTTCGCCGGGCTGGCGCCGGGCCGCAGGCGCAGGACGAGCGCATGGGCGAAGGCGGTGGCGAGGCGCAGGAGTTCCGCGCGCGCCGGTCCCTCGGCCGCGTCCTCGTCGAGGATCAGGGTCTGGCGCGCCAGATCGCGGCAGGTGAAGACGAGCTGCCCCCAGCTCTTGCGCGCCTCCCACCAGCGGTCATAGGCGGCATTGTTGCGGAAGCCGAGAAAGATCGAGAGCGCGATGCCGATGAGGGCGAAGGGCGCGGCGCTCGATCCGGGCACCAGCGCGGGGCTGAGGCGATGCGCTGCGACGACGAGGGCGGAAAGGGCGAAGACCAGGCCGAGCTGCGGCAGGATGCGCGGCACGATCGAGCCGCGCAGGATGAAGAACAGCCGAAAGGCGGAGGGCCGCGCACGGACGATCATGGACAGGCTCCGACGGCGAACTCGAAGGCCGCCGGAAGCGCGGCGCCGAACGGCCGATCTATCTCAGAAGGCCGGCACCGCGACCAGTCCCGGTTCCGCCCCGCGCTTTCTCCGCCGGCGAAGCGTCCCGGCGCGCGGCGCTGCCATGCGGTGTCTTCTCCCAGAGCTGAGGGTTCCGGCCGAGCTGGCCGAGCGCGCGCAGTGTCGCCAGACCGATCAGCAGCCAATAGGCCGGCAGGCTCCACAGGCGCCGCGCCGTCCCGTCGCCTGCCTCGCTGGTGCCGAGCGCCAGCATCGCATAGGCGCCGTGGCCGAGCGCGAGGGCGACGACATCGAGCCCGAAGAGGAGCGCATCGGCGCCGCCGACTTCCGTGCCGCCCGCCAGGATCAGGACCGTCACGAGAACCAGCGGCAGCGTCGCGGCATGGGCGAGGCCGGAGGCGATCATGCCGGCGAAGAGCAGCTGGAAGACGAGGACGTCGCGCATCCCGAGATCGCGAGCGAGACGGTGCGGCCGGCGCATATGGACGAGCCACGACTGCATCCAGCCCTTCATCCAGCGCGTGCGCTGATTGCGCCAGTCGCGCCAGCGCTCCGGCGCCTCCTCGAAGGTCGGCGGCGCGATCATCGCCGTGCGATAGCCGAAGCGGGCGAGGCGCATGCCGAGATCGGCATCCTCGGTGACATTGTGGCTGTCCCAGGCGCCGACGGCGCGGAGCGCCGCCTGCCGGAAATGGTTGGAGGTGCCGCCGAGCGGCAGCGGCAGGCGATGCCGCGCCAGCCAGGGCAGCAGGGCGCCGAACAGGACGCGATATTCGATGGCGAACTGCGCCGGCAGCCAGCCGCGATCGCCGTTGGTGACGACGAGCGGCGCCTGCACGCAGGCAAGGTCCGCGCCACTCGTCTCGAAGGCCTCCCAGGCGGCGCGCAGCTGGCTTGGATTCGGCCGGTCCTCCGCGTCGAACAGCGCGACGATCTCCCCGGTCGCGAGCGGCAGGGCGAAGTTCAGCGCCTTCGGCTTGGTGCGGGGCGGGGCCGGCGGCGTCTCGACCAGGAAGAAGCCGCGCCGATCCGCGATGGCGTCCCGCACATGGGCGACGGTCGCCGGATCGTCGGCCTCGCAGACCATCAGGATCTGCAGCTTGGCGCGCGGCCAGTCCAGCCGGTCGAGCGCCGCCACCAGTCCGGCGACGCAGTCCCGCGTCTCGTTGCGGAGCGCGACGAGCAGGCTGTAGCGCGGCATGGCGCCCATGGCCGCCAGCGCCATCAGCGGCGACCGTTCCTGCCGGCCTTGCCGGCGCAGCAGCGACAGCGCCGCGCCGAGGCGCAGCGCGATGCCGCCGAGGAAGAGGGCGAGAAGCACGACATGGAGGAGGCGCAGCGCGGTGGACCAGGTGGGGAGGCTGGTGAGGAGAGCCGGCGCGAGGCCGGCGACGAAGCCCTGCGGCCCGGTCGTCGTCTGCCGCGCCGAGAAGTCCGGTGCCGCGCGCGAAAGGCTCAGACAGGCCGCCTCCGCCCGCGCCGCCTCGGTCCGCGCGGCATGGAGCGCGAAGAGCTCGCTTGGGGTGGCGATCCGCAGCATGGCGTAGAGCCCCGGCCGCGCCGCGAGGACGGATTCGAGCCGGGCGATGTCTTCCAGCCGGGGCGCGACGAGCGCCAGCCTCTCGCCTTCCGGCGCGAGGACGCGGATCAGCCGCGCCGCCGGACCTTCCTCGCCGACGAAGCGCAGCTCGGCCGGCTCCGCCTCCATCCGTTCCAGCCGGAGCACCGTGGCGATCGCCGCCGCCAGTTGCGCCTCGCCGATCCGCCGCGCGGCGACGAGTTCGGCGCCGAGATCGGTCCCGTTGCGAAGGCGCGCGAGCTTCGCCGCCGCGACGGCGGCCGGATCGAGCGCCAGAAGGGCGAGCACCCGGTCGAGCGGCGAGCGCGGCATTTCGGCCAAGAACGCCGGACTTTCGCGGCCATCCGCCGCGTCATGCTTGTCCGAAGGCAGCCCGAACCCGTAAGGGAGGGCGATCGACGGAAAGCCGGTTGCCTCGCTCTGTTCTCGCATGGGGCCGATCGCCGTGGCGCAGGAATGGCTTGAGGTGGGACTCGCGCATGCAGCCTTTACGAGTACCGGCGGCGGCGAAACGCATCAGGGGGCGTAATTAACGAATGGTTAATCGCCTTTTGGTTGCAGTCCTCCTCCTGACGACCACGCTCGCCGCGATGCCGGCCGGCCGCGCGGCGGAGGGGACCGCCGTGCCGAACTTCTGGGACCAGCGCCAGCGCCTCGCCCGGCAGAGCCTGTCCGACCGTCCGCGCGTCCGTTTCCTGACCAGCGTCGACTATCCGCCCTTCGACTTCCTCGATCAGCAGGGGCGCCTGACCGGCTTCGATGTCGATCTCGCCCGCCTCGTCTGCGACGAGCTGGAGATCGCCGATCGCTGCCAGATCGAGGCGCGGCCCTTCGCCGAGCTCGTGCCGGCGCTTCAGCGCGGCGAGGGCGAGGCGGTGATCGCCGGCGTCGCGGTGACGGCCGACAACCGGCGCGACCTCGCCTTCACCGAAAGCTATTTCCGCTATCCGGCGCGCTTCGTCGCGCGGCGCGACGGATCGGCGCCGAAGCCGGACGAGTCCCGTCTCTCCAAGGTGAAGGTCGGCACGGTTCGCGGCAGCGCCCATGCGGCGATGCTCGCCGCCTTCTTTCCCGAAGCCGAGCGCCTGCTCTTCGACGACCGGCAGGCGGCGCTCGACGCCTTGCGGCAGAAGACGGTCGACGCGGTCTTCGGCGATGGCGTCTTTCTCTCCTTCTGGCTCGACAGCGACGCCGCCGGCAATTGCTGCGCCTTCACCGGCGGCCCCTATCTCTCGGACCATTTTCTCGGCGAAGGGCTCGCCATCGCCGTGCCGAAGACGGACGAGGCGCTGGCGCGCGCCTTCGACTACGCGCTCGGCCAGGTCGTCGCGAAGAAGCGCTTCTCCGAACTGATGCTGCGCTATTTCCCGACGAGCGCCTTCTGAGCGCATCACCCGTTGACGGGCCGGAGCCCGCATCCTAGACGGCAAGGCTTGCGGCCTCGACCGTCAGTGCGGAACGCGCTCCGGGCGGTCGGCGCCCCATCGTTCCGAGGATTGGCATGTCCGCACTTCGTTCCGCTACGGCGGCAATCTCCGAGGCCGAGACGGCGGAAGCCGCGAATTCCGCCGCCTGGCCCTTCGAGGAGGCGCGCAAGCTTCTGGCGCGCATCGGCGACAGCCGGCGCGAGGTGCTGTTCGAGACCGGTTACGGCCCGTCGGGCCTCCCGCATATCGGCACGTTCGGCGAGGTGGCGCGCACCTCCATGGTGCGCCATGCCTTCCGCGTCCTCACCGGCGACAAGGTGCCGACGCGGCTGATCTGCTTCTCGGACGATATGGACGGGCTGCGGAAGGTGCCGGAGAACGTGCCGAACAAGGACATGATGGCGAGCTTCATCGGCAAGCCGTTGAGCCGCGTGCCCGACCCGTTCTCGAACGAATATCCGTCCTTCGGCGCGGCCAACAATGCGCGCCTGCGCGCCTTTCTCGATCGCTTCGGCTTCGACTACGAATTCGCCTCGGCCACGGACTATTATTCCTCCGGCCGGTTCGACGCGACGCTGCTGAAGATGCTCGCCGTCTATGACGAGGTGATGGAGATCATCCTGCCGACGCTCGGTGCCGAGCGCCGCGCCACCTATTCGCCCTTCCTGCCGATCTCGCCGCGTAGCGGCAATGTGCTCCAGGTGCCGATGGTCGAGCGCGACGCCGAGCGCGGGATGATCGCCTATATCGATCCCGAAACGGGCGAGCGCGTCGAGACGAGCGTCACCGGCGGCGCCGTGAAGTGCCAATGGAAGGCGGATTGGGCGCTGCGCTGGACGGCGCTCGGCATCGATTACGAGATGGCCGGCAAGGATCTCATCGATTCTGTCACGCTGTCCTCGAAGATCTGCCGCGCCCTCGGCGGCACGCCGCCCGACGGCTTCAACTACGAGCTCTTTCTCGACGAGAAGGGACAGAAGATCTCGAAGTCGAAGGGCAACGGCCTGACGATCGACGACTGGCTCGCCTATGCCTCGCCGGAAAGCCTCGCCTTCTACATGTTCGGCAAGCCGCGCGCCGCCAAGCGGTTGCATTTCGACGTCATCCCGAAGGCGGTGGACGATTACTATTCCTTCGTCTCGGCCTTCGGGCGGCAGGAGGCCAAGCAGCAGCTTCAGAACCCCGTCTGGCATATCCATTCCGGTGCCCCGCCGGCCGAGGCGGTGAAGGTGCCCTTCGCCATGCTGCTCAACCTCGTCTCGGCCTCCAATGCCGGCGACAAGGCGTCGCTCTGGGGCTATATCAGCCGCTATGCGCCGGGCTCGACGCCCGAGACCGAGCCGGAGCTCGACCGCCTCGTCGGCTATGCGCTACGCTATTTCGCCGATTTCGTGGAGCCGGCCAAGCGCTTCCGCGCGCCGGACGCGGTGGAGCGGCAGGCGCTGGAGGCCCTCGACGCCAAGCTCGCCGATCTGCCGAGCGACGCCTCGGGCGAGGCGATCCAGGACGCGATCCTCGACGTCGCGCGCGGCATCGAGCGCTATCAGGACCATTCCAAGACCGGCCCGAATGGCGGCCCGGGCGTGTCCGGCACCTGGTTCCAGGCGCTCTACGAGACGCTGATCGGCCAGGAGAAGGGGCCGCGCTTCGGCTCCTTCGTGCAGCTCTACGGCATCGCGGAAACGCGGGCGCTGATCCGCAAGGCGCTGGCCGGCCAACTCGGCAAGAGCTGAACGCGACGCGTCAGCGGACGGTGCGGCCCGCGGCCCAGATGCCGAGCTTCTGCGCCTTAGCGTCCTTTTCGAGCCCCGCATAGGGGCCGTTTTCGGTCGCTTCCGCCCAGCCATTGGCGACCAGCCAATGGCCGAGATCCTCGCCCGCGAGATCGCAGGTCGAGACCGCCGCTTCCGTGCGCTCGCCGAAGCCGGCTGGAACGTCGCAGCGGATCGAGCGCGCCCGCAGCCAGGCGCGGAACTGGGTGCGGGCCTCGACGCCGCAGAACCAGCTCTCGCGGCTTTCGCCGCAGCGCCGGGTGAGCGGCACCGGCGCGATGCCGGCGAGCGTCACCTTGCCCCGGCCGACGAGGATCGTCGCCGTGTCGAGCGCCACCGGCCGGGCCAGGAGCTGCGAGCGCGACTCCTCCGGCGTGTCGCCGGGACGAAGCTCGCTCGGCGTCAGGGCGGCGGTCGCGGTCGGTGCGGGGGATGCCGTGTCCGGCGCGGCTGGCGCGGGATCGGAGGCGGGTGCGACCGTCGGCGCGGAGTCCTGTGGCGGCGGCGTGGTCTCGGCGACCGGCTCCGGTTCCGACGCGCGGGGCGCGGTCTCCGCCGCGAGGGCGGCCGCGTCGCGCGAGCGCTGAAGGCCGGCGGCGATCTCGTCGCGCCTCGGCACGAGATAGACGAAGACCAAAATGATCAGGAGGAGGCCGAGCGCGGTCGCCGCGCTCCGCTGCAGCCGCTCGCGCAGGCGGCCGAGAGACGGTTCGTCCAGCATTGCCGGCCCTATTGGCTCGCCCAGACGATGCGGGCGATCCATTCGATCTCGTCCGTGCGGAACTGGCGGTCCGGATAGTCGCGGTTGATCGAGGCGAGTTCGATGGTCTTGGCCGTGCGCCGCTGCAACTGCTTCGCCATCACCTCGCCGTCGCGGGTCTTGACGACGACGCGGTCGCCGCGCCGCACGGAGGCATTGGGCGAGACGATGATGATGTCCCCGTCGCGATAGAGCGGCAGCATGGAATCGCCGGAGATTTCCAGTGCGTAGATCGGCTCGTCGCCCACTTGAGGAAAGGCGATCTCGTCCCAGCCCTGGCCGGCCGGAAAGCCGGCATCGTCGAAGAAGCCGCCGGCGCCGGCCTCGGCGAAGCCGAGCAGCGGGATCGAGGCGATGGTCGGCGTCGCCGGGGCCTGGCCGGGATGCAGGATGCCGTGCGGTCCGCGCATCAGCGACATGAACTCGTCGATATTGGTGTTCGTCGCGTCGACGATCTTGGCGATCGACTCGGTGGAAGGCCAACGCGGGCGGCCATCGTTCGCCTTGCGCTTCGACTTGTTGAAGGTCGTGGGATCGAGCCCGGCGCGCCGCGCGAGCCCGGATGCCGTCAGCTTGTTGCGTTCCGCCAGGCCGTCGATGGCGGCCCAGATCTGCTCGTGTGAGAACACGTCGATCACCCCGCCAAAGGAAAAAGGAATAAAGTCTTGGAAAGGAGGTAAGGCGTCACTCGACTTTTGTCCAGGCGAAATCCATTTCCATCCCCGACCTTGTCCCAAGGCGGCCTACCGTCACGGGAACCTTGCTCACAATATGGCATTATCGCGGAGTTTGTCTGCCGCCTCGGAGATCCGGTGATGGGCTTGCGCTTTGGTGAAAGCACCACCGAGGAGATGCGTCGGCGGGCGAGCGAGCCGGGCCGGGGGCGGGACGCGGCCGGGCCGCTCGGCATTCCGCTGAAGGGCTGGCGCGACATCGGCCTGCGCCTCTACCGCTCCTTCTTCGAGGATCGGGTGATGCTGGTGGCGGCGGGAGCCACCTTCTACATCCTGCTCGCGCTGTTTCCGGCGGTGGCCGTCTTCGTCTCCTTCTACGGCTTCGTCGCCGACCCGCGCACCATCGCCGAACATATCGCCTTTCTCGGACAGTTCCTGCCGCAGGCCGGTACCGAGCTGTTGCAGGGCCAGCTCGAACGGCTGGTCTCGCAGGACCGCGCCTCCCTGTCGCTGACCTTCGTCGTCGGCGTGCTCGTCGCGCTGTGGAGCGCCAATAACGGCATTAAGACGCTGTTCGAGGCGATGAACATCGCCTATGGCGAGCAGGAGAAGCGCAATTTCTTCGCCCTCAACCTCCTGGCCTTCTGCTTCACGCTCGGCGCGGTGGTGATCGGCATTCTCCTGCTCGTCTCCGTCGGCGTCGTGCCGGCGGTCATGAAAATGCTCGGCCTGTCCAGCGTCTCGGATCTCGTCATCGCCTCCCTGCGCTGGCCGGTGATGCTGGTGCTGGTGATCGGCTCGATCGCGCTGATCTACCGCTACGGGCCGAGCCGCAATCCGGCGCGCTGGAGCTGGGTCTTCTTCGGCGCCGGCCTCACCTCGCTGGTTTGGATCGGCGCTTCGATCGGCTTTTCCTGGTATCTCCAGAACCTCGCCAATTACAGCGCGACCTATGGCTCGCTCGGCGCCGTCGTCGGCTTCATGATCTGGGTCTGGATCTCCTCGATTATCTTCATCATCGGGGCCGAGATCAATGCCGAGATGGAGCACCAGACGGCGCTCGACACGACCTCGCTGCCGCCGAAGCCGATCGGCATGCGCGGCGCGCGCGTCGCCGATACGATCGGCTCGTCCTCCTCGCGCGCCACGGCGAAGGCCTGGGCGGCCTTCGACCGGTTTCGCCGCCGTCCCTCGCCCTAGGCCGCCTCGGCGCCGGCCGGGGCGAAGCGCGCGTAGAAGGTCTCCTCCTTCCGCGCCATCTCCTGGAGGAGCGGCGTCGGCGCGAAGCGCGCGCCATAGCGCTTGGCCAGCGTCTCGCAGAGCTTGACGAAGGCCTTCGCCCCCATCCCGTCGATATAGGAGAGGGTGCCGCCGGTATAGGGCGCGTAGCCGAAGCCCAAGATGGAGCCGACATCCGCCTCGCGCGGATCGGTGACGACGCCTTCCTCCATGGTGCGCGCCGCTTCGAGCGCCATGGTCGCGAGGAAGCGGTGCTTCAGATCCGAGAAGTCGATCTCCTCCGCGTCCCGTGGCGGGAACATCTCCGCGAGGCCCGGCCAGAGATGCTTGCGGGCGGGTTTCGCCGGATAGTCGTAGAAGCCCTTGCCGGCCTTGCGGCCCTTGCGGCCGAGCTCGTCCACCATCCGGTCGACCAGATCCATGTGGCGCGGATCGACCGCCTCCGGCCCGGCATCGCGCAGCGTCGCCCGGAGGATGCGCTGCGACAGGTCGACCGCCACCTCGTCGTTGAGGGCGAGCGGCCCGACCGGCATGCCGGCGGCCTTCGCGGCATTCTCGATCATCGCCGGCGGCACGCCTTCGAGCAGCATCTCGTAGGCCTCGTGGATGTAGCGGAAGACGCAGCGATTGGCGAAGAAGCCGCGCGTGTCGTTGACGACGATCGGCGTCTTCCTGATCGCCTTGACGAGATCGAGCGCGGTGGCGAGCGCCCGCTCGCCCGTCTTCTCGCCGAGGATCACCTCGGTCAGCATCATCTTGTCGACCGGCGAGAAGAAATGGATGCCGACGAAGCGTTCGGGATCGGGAAAGGCCTCGGCGAGGGCGGTGATCGGGATGGTGGACGTGTTGGAGGCGAAGATCGCGTCCGCCTTCATCGCCGCCGCCGCGCGCCGCGTCGCCTCCGCCTTCACGTCGCGATCCTCGAACACCGCCTCGATGACGAGATCGGCCTCGCCGAGCGCGCCGTAGTCGGGCGTCGGATGGATGCGGGCGAGAAGCGCGTCCGTCTCTTCCCGCGTGGCGCGCCCCTGCGAGACGAGCTTCTCCATCAGCTCGCGGCTATGGGCCTTGCCCTTGTCGGCCGCCTCCTGGTCGCGGTCGATCAGCACGACCTCGAGCCCCGCCTTCGCCGCGACATAGGCGATGCCGGCGCCCATGAAGCCGGCGCCGAGCACGCCGAGGCGGCGGATCGCCTGCGGCGGCACGTCCTTCGGCCGGCGCGCGCCCTTGCCGAGCTCCTGCATCGAGACGAAGAGCGAGCGGATCATCATCGCCGCCTCCGTCGTCTGGAGCACATGGGCGAAATAGCGCAGCTCGACCCGGAGCGCCTGATCGATCGGCAGGAGCAGGCCCTCGTAGACGCATTTCACGATGGCGCGGGCGCCCGGATAATTGTCCTGCGTCTCCTTGCGATAGAGCGAGGCGACCGCCGGCCAGAGCTGCGCGCCGCCGGCCGAATAGACCGGCCCGGACGGCAGCTTGAAGCCCGGCTTGTCCCAGGGCTTCACCGGCGAGAGGCCGGCGCGCAGCAGCTCCTTCGCCCGCTCGACCAGCGCCTCCGCCTCCACCACCTCGTCGACGAGGTTCATGCGCTTCGCCTTGTCGGGCGACAGGGTCGAGCCCTTCAGCAGCATTTCCAGCGCGGCCTGCGTGTCGGCTAGGCGCGGCACGCGCTGCGTGCCGCCGGCACCGGGAAAGATGCCGACCTTCACTTCCGGCAGGCCGAGCTTGGCCTCGCGCGCCGCGACGCGCCCGTGGCAGGCGAGCGCCAGCTCGAAGGCCCCGCCGAGACAGGTCCCGTTGATCGCGGCGACGAAGGGCTTGCCGCAGGTCTCTAGCTTGCGATAGAGCCGCGACATCTGGCCGGCACGCTCGAAAAGCTCGGCGACGGCCCCGGCCGCATCGGCCCGGCGCTTGGCGTCGAAGGCCTCGAACAAGCCGCGGATCATCTTCAGGTCGGCGCCGCCGGAAAAGCTGCCGGCCTTGCCGGAGGCGATGACGGCGCCCTTGATCGCCGCGTCCCCGACCACCGCGTCGATGATCCGGTCGAGCTCGTCCATCACCTCGAATGTGAAGACGTTCATCGAGCGCCCGGGCATGTCCCAGGTGACGAGCGCGATGCCGTCGGCATCCGGCTCGAGCGTGAAGTTCGAATAGCTCATGCCTCTCTCCCGATCGGCGGCGCCGCGAGACGGCCGGCCCAATGGTTCGCCGGCTCGCGACTGCCGGGCTCGTCTTTAGTCTTTCGCAAAGAATAATCGCGATAATCGATACGAAACTTTACAATCGCGAAGGATGGGCCGGGATGACCCGCTGCACCGGATGCCAGAGCGGGGCCGCCCTGGATTTCGAGTTCTCGATGGCCTTCCAGCCGATCGTCGACGTCGCCAAGGGCCAGACCTGGGGCTACGAGGCGCTGGTGCGCGGGCTGACCGGCGAGGGGGCGGGCCTCGTCCTGTCGCGCGTTTCGGAAGAGCAGAAGTACCGCTTCGATCAGGCCTGTCGCGTCAAGGCGATCGAGCTGGCGGCGCGGCTCTTTCCCTTCGGCGAGATGCGCCATCTCTCCATCAACTTCCTGCCGAACGCCGTCTACGATCCGGCCGCCTGCCTGCGCGCCACGCTCGCCGCCGCCAAGCGCACCGGCTTTCCGTCCAACGCGATCATGTTCGAGTTCACGGAGAACGAGTCGGTCCGCGACACGGCCCATCTCCAGAAGATCATCACCGAATATCGCCGGCAGGGCTTCATCACGGCGATCGACGATTTCGGCGCCGGCTATTCCGGTCTCAATCTCCTGGCCGACTTCCAGCCCGATCTCATCAAGCTCGACATGGATCTCATCCGGGGCATCCATTACAGCCGCCCGCGCCAGGTCCTCGTCGCCTCGCTCGCCGTCGCGGCGCGCGAGCTGGGAATCACCGTGCTCGCCGAAGGCATCGAATCGCCGAACGAGGTCGAGGTTTTGAAGGCGGCCGGCATCTCGCTGATGCAGGGCTACTATTTCGCCAAGCCGGAATTCGAGCGCCTGCCGCGCGTCGCCGGCATGGCGGAACTGCCGCGCGCCACGCACGCCGCCTATTACGCCTGACGCCCGAGGGGCCGGCCGCATCGCGGCTCAGACCCGCTCGATGATGGTCGCCGTGCCCATGCCGGCGCCGATGCAGAGCGTGACGAGGGCGGTCTCCTTGTCCTGCCGCTCCAGTTCGTCGAGGACCGTGCCGAGGATCATCGCGCCCGTCGCGCCAAGCGGATGGCCCATGGCGATCGCCCCGCCATTGACGTTGATCCGCTCCTCCTCGATGTCGAAGGCCTGGATGTAGCGCAGCACCACCGCCGCGAAGGCCTCGTTCAGTTCGAAGAGATCGATGTCCGACAGCCGCATTCCGGCGCGGTCGAGCAGCTTGTCGGTGACGTCGACCGGCCCCGTCAGCATCAGCGCCGGGTCGGAGCCGATATTGGCGAAATGGCGGATGCGCGCGCGGGGCTTGATGCCGAGCATCTTGCCCGCGGCCTTGGAGCCGACGAGCACGGCGCCCGCGCCATCGACGATGCCGGAGGAGTTGCCGGCATGATGGACATGGCGGACCGCCTCGATCTCGGGATGGGCCTGGATGGCCACGGCGTCGTAGCCGGCCATCTCGCCCGCCGCCGCGAAGGCGGGATTGAGGGCGCCCAGCGCCTGCATGTCGGTCTCCGGCCGCATATGCTCGTCGCGGTCGAGGATGAGGAGGCCGTTCTGGTCCCGGACCGGGACGACGGAGCCGGCGAAGCGGCCCTCGGTCCAGGCCTTGGCAGCGCGCTGCTGCGAGCGGACGGCATAGGCGTCGACCTCGTCGCGCGAGAAGCCGTATTTGGTGGCGATGAGATCGGCCGAAACGCCCTGCGGCATGAAATAGGCGGGGAGGGCGACGGACGGGTCCATGAACCAGGCGCCGCCCGCCGTGCCCATGCCGACGCGCGACATGGATTCGACACCGCCCGCGATCACCAGATCGTCGGCGCCCTGCGCCACCTTGGCGGCGGCGAGGTTCACCGCGTCGAGGCCCGAGGCGCAGAAGCGCGAGATCTGCATGCCGGGCGCGGCGAAATCATAGGCGGCTTCGAAGGCGGCCGAGCGCGCGATCACCGCGCCGGCCTCGCCGACCGGGTCGACGCAGCCGAAGATGATGTCGTCCACCCTTGCGGTCGGGATGCCGTTGCGCTCGCGCAGGGCTTCGAGCACCTTCGCGCCGAGCCGCACGGCCGGCACTTCGTGCAGCGCGCCGTCCTTCTTGCCGCGTCCGCGCGGCGTGCGCACGTGATCGTAGATGAAGGCCTTGGGCATGCCGACCTGTCCTCCGTTCGGCCGAATAGGGGCGCGGCGCGAGGTTTAGAATGCTTCCGCCGCCAGCGCCATGGTTGAATCGGCCCCGGCCGAGATTCGGGCGAGGCGCAGCCCGGTCTCCGGCAGGAGCCGTTCCATGAAGAAGCGGCCGGTGGCGAGCTTGGTGTCCAGGAAGGCGCGGTCGCCCGCCTCGTCGGCGGCGAGCCGTTCCGTCGCGGCCTTGATCATCCGGCCCCACATGTAGCCGAAGGCGACGAGGCCGAAGAGATGCATGTAGTCGCTCGCCGCCGCGCCGGCATTGTCGGGCTTGGCGACGGCATTGCCCATCAGCCAGAGCGTCGCCTGCTGGAGGTCGTTGAGGCCCTTCTTCAGCGCCTTGGTGGTCGGGTTCAGGGCGTCGGACTGGCGGTTCGCTTCGCAGAAGGCGCCGACCTCGGCGAAGAAGGCCTGCACCGCGCGCCCGCCGTTCAGCGCCAGCTTGCGCCCGACGAGATCCAGCGCCTGCACGCCGTTCGTGCCCTCGTAGATCTGGGCGATGCGCGCGTCGCGGACGAACTGCTCGACGCCCCATTCCTCGATATAGCCGTGGCCGCCGAAGACCTGCTGCGCCGTGACGGCATTCTCGAAGCCGCGATCGGTGAGGACGCCCTTCACCACCGGCGTCAGCAGCCCGACCCAATCCTCCGCCGCCTGCCGCTCCGCCGCGTCCTCGCCGACATGGGCGAGATCGACCTTGAGGGCGGTGAGGAGCGACAGGGCCCGGCCCGCCTCGTTGAAGGCGCGGATCGTCATCAGCATGCGCCGCACGTCCGGGTGGACGATGATCGGATCGGCGGGCTTCTCCGGCGCCTTCGCCCCGGAGAGAGCCCGGCCCTGCAGGCGCTCGCGCGCATAGGCGGCGGCGTTCTGATAGGCGATCTCGCCGATGGCGAGGCCCTGGAGGCCGACGCAGAGCCGCGCGCCGTTCATCATGGTGAACATCGCGCGCAGGCCCTTGTCCGCCTCGCCGATCAGCCAGCCGGTGGCCCCGTCATAGTTCATCACGCAGGTGGCATTGCCGTGGATGCCCATCTTCCGCTCGAGGGCGCCGCAGGACAGGGCGTTCCGCGCGCCCGGCTCGCCCGAGGCATCGGGCAGGAATTTCGGCACGACGAACATCGAGATGCCCTTCACCCCGGCCGGCGCGCCTTCGATCCGCGCCAGCACGAGATGGACGATATTGTCGGAAAGGTCGTGCTCGCCGGCCGAGATGAAGATCTTCTGGCCGGAGATGCGATAGGAGCCGTCGCCGGCCGGCACCGCCTTGGTGCGCAGCAGCCCCAGATCCGTGCCGCAATGCGGCTCGGTCAGGTTCATCGTGCCGGTCCAGCGCCCTTCCACCAGCTTCGGCAGATAGACCGCCTTCTGTTCGGGCGTGCCATGGGCGGCGATCGCCTCGACCGCGCCGGTCGAGAGAACGGGATAGAGCGAGAAGGCGACATTGGCCGAGGCCATGAATTCGCTGGTCGCCGTCCAGAGCACCTGGGGCAGGCCCTGGCCGCCGAAGGCGGGATCGGCGGCGAGACCCGCCCAGCCGCCGTCGCGATAGGTGGCATAGGCCTCGCGAAAGCCCTTGGGCGCCGTGACGCTGCCATCCTCCGCCCGCCGGCAGCCTTCCCGGTCGCCGCTCTGGTTCAACGGCAGCAGCACCTCGGTGGCGATTCGCCCCGCCTCGCCGAGAACGGCCCCGGCGACGTCCAGCGGCGCGTCCCGGAAGCGCGGCAGATGGCCGAGGCGGTCCCATTCGAGGACGTCGCGGATCAGGAAGAGGACATCGTCCTGGGGCGCCCGATAGACCGGCATGTCCGAAGTCTCCCTCGCATCGCTTTGACGCTTACGTATACGTCAATATAGCGATCGGGTTCAACGGATGCGAGGTCGATGACGCGGGTTTGAGGGGGGCGAAACCATCCGAACGCGTCCTGCGGTTAACGGCGCGCCGGGGCGGCGGCAGGCGATCGGACGCGGCGGGAGAAGCGAGGAGGGCGCGCTCGGCACCCTCCTCGTCAAGGCTGAGAATGGCTGCGGTCAGCTGTCCTTCAGGCAATGCGAGACGACATCCATCGAAAGATCCATTGCCTCGATCGAAGCCTCGATCTCGCGGCGCTGGGCCAGAAGCACGTCCCGTTGCTCGGCGAAGCGCTCTATCGCGACTTCGAGCTGGCGTCGGCGCCCGTTCGGCTGGTGATAGACGTCGATCATCTGCCGGGCTTCCGTCAGCGAGAAGCCGAGCGCCTTGCCGAGCAGCACCAGGCGCAGGCGCTTGCGATCCTTGCGGGAATAGAGGCGCGTCGTGCCCCGCCGCTCCGGGCTGAGCAGCCCGCGGTCTTCATAGAAGCGCAGGGTGCGCAGGGTGACGCCGAACTCGCGGGCGAGGTCGCCGATCTTGAAAACCTGCCTGCCGTCGTCGTCGTTGTCCGATCTCTCGATTCCGAGCAGCAGCCTGACGTTCAGTTGCCCTTCGCTCTCGCCCTCATTCTCGAGGTGAGCTGCTTTTTCCATGGCATTTCCCGAATTCACCGATGCGTTTGATACGTTCCGTGACCACTTGCGACCCGATTGATGCCACTTGGATAGCGACAGCAATGAGGCAGCAGGAGAGACTTCGAACGCACACTCCAGCTTCGGTCAACTCACCCTTTCTATATGGTTAAGAATTCGACCAGCGGTTTCGTTCGCGTTAAATTTTGTTGCGTGAAGGATCAACCGAAAAGTCGAGCGACGGGTCGCGGGACCGCAGAGCGGACGAAGGAGACGAAGGGGATGGTCAGGCCGGAGGCATCCGCGCGTACCGGATACGACGATCGCAGCGAATCGCCCTTGTCGTCGCTCAGTCGAACCCTGGAATCGCTTGAGGCGCGGCTCGCCAGTCTGCCCGCCGCCCATCCGTCGCGGCGCGCCGCCCGCCCGCCCGCGCCGCCTCGTCCCTCGACCGCCGCTGCCGCCGTCGCGGCGGCGCCGGCTTCCCGCCGGCCCGCCGCTCTCGCCGATGCCGTGTCCGAGATCGTCATGCGCCGCCAGATGCTGGACGAGATGGCCGAGCGCCCGGCCGCCGAAGGCCGGCGCGACGGCCAGCCGGAGCGGCGCGCCGCCGCGCCGAGCCCCCGTTCCGCCACGCCCTCCGGCGCCGGCGTCGATCCCGGCACCCTTCTCCGCCGCTTCGCCAATCTCGCCTCCGAGGCCGAGACCCTGAACAAGGAGGACGGCAACTACCGTCTGATGACCGAGGTGGCGGCCGAGCTGCAGCGCCTGCGCGAGGAGATGCGCGAGGCCAATGCCCGCCCGCCCTTCGAGCGCAATTTCGACGAGATGCGCGCCGCCTTCGAGCAGCTGCGTCTGATGATCGAGAACCGCGAGAGCGCGGAGGCGATCGGCGACGAGCTCCAGTCGATGTCCGCTTCCCTGGCGCGGCTGACGGAGGCGGGCGCCGACCGCTCGACCCTGAACACCATGCGCTCCGAACTGGAGGAGCTGCGTCATCTCTTCCAGCATTTCGCCCGCGAGACGACGGTCGAGGCCGTCGGCGAGCGCTGGCGCAGCTTCGAGGACCGCTATGCCGTCGACGCGCAGGAAAGCCTCGCCGCCAAGGCGGAACTGAAGAGCGAGCTGGAGCGCCTGCGCGAATCGCTGCGCTCGCTCGCCCGCGAGGATCAGGTCCAGGCGGTCGAGCGCCGCTGGGACGCCTTCGAGGAACATTACCGCAGCGCGCCCGACCAGAGCGCCCTGTCGCAGTCGATCCGCGAGGAGCTGGGCGAACTGCGCGCCAAGCTCGAGACCATGATGGACGATCCGGCCGGCCCTCTGCGCGCCGCCGAGGCGCGCTGGGCCGCGCTCGAGGAACGGCTGGATCGCGGCCAGGTCGAGGAGAATATCCGCGCGCTCGCCGGGCGGATGGAGCAGATCGAGGAGAAGCTCGAAAGCATTCCGAGCAGCCTCGACCTGTCGGGCCTCGAGGAGCGGATCCGTGGCCTCGCGGCGAATTTCGAGGCGCTGTCCCGGCGCAGCGAGGAGGCCGATCTCCAGAACTTCCAGGCGCTGGAAGAGCGGCTGGACGAGATCTCGCGCGCCATCGTCACCGTGCCCGCCTTCGACATGGCCCCGATCGAGCGGATCGAGGCGCGCATCGCGGCCCTGTCCGCCCGCATCGACGGCATGAGCCTCGGCGGCCCCGACGAGCAGCTCGCGGCGCGGATCGTCGATCTCTCGGCCCGTGTCGAGGAACTCTCGGCGAGTTCGACCGGCGTCGAGCTGGCGACCCGGATCGAGGCCTTGACGCATCGCGTCGACACGGCGCTGGCCGAGCTCGAGCCGCAGCGCATCGACCTCGCCTCGGTCGAGGAGCGCGTGCGCTCGCTGGCCGGCCATCTGGAACAGGTGATCGCCGAGATCGACGTGCCGAAGCTCGACACGGCGGCGATCGAGAGCCGGCTGAACGCGCTGGCCGAGAAGCTGGAAACGGGTCCGGCCGGTTCCGCCGCCGACGAGACGGCGATCCGCTCGCTGGAGGCGCAGATCGAGCGGCTGTCGGAAAGCCTCGCCCGTGTCGGCACCTTCCAGGAGGATTTCGAGGCGGAGTTCGACCTGCGCCTCCTCGCCATCGAGCAGCGGCTGGACGAGCATCGCGAGACGCTGATCCAGGCGGCGCGCGAGGTGGCCGACGAGACCGCGCGGCGCATGCAGCAGCTGGGCGAGCAGCGCCAGGCCGAGCATATCGCCAAGCTGTCGGAAAACCTGCAACTCCTCGAAACCCTGTCGCGCCAGACGGAAGGCCGGTCGAACGACGTCTTCGAGGCCGTCCACAAGACGCTTCTGAAGATCGTCGACCGCCTGGAACTGATCGAGGCCGAGATCCCGGGCGAGGCACGGGCCGCGACCGTCGCCGCGACTGTTCCGCCGGCCGCCCCGGCCGCGATGGTGGTGACGGCGCCCGAGGCCGCGCCGGTGGCGCATGCGGCCGAAATCGATACGGATCGCTTCGACTATAACCGCCCGGCGCCGGTGGCGGCTCCGGCCCCCGACCTCGCCGCCTCGGCGCTCGGCCTCGCCGAACGCGCCCGCGAGACCCTGGCCGCCGCCAAGGCGCGCGAGGCCGCGCCCGCCGGCGGGCTCGACATGTCCGTGCCGATCGACCGCGAGGAGATGAACCGCCCGCTGGAGCCGGGGTCGGGCATGCCGGATATCGGGGCGCTGCTGGAGCGCGTCCGGGCCGCCCAGCGCAGCCGCGCCGAGGGCGTGGAGCGCCCGGCCGTGGAGGCCGAGACCCGCGCCGCCGCGCGCGAGGCCGTGAAGGCGGCGAGCGAAGAGGCCGAGAAGCTGAGCCGCGTCGCCGAGGCGCCGGAAGGCCGGGGCCTCTGGTCCATCCTGTCGCGCCGCCGCAAGGCGATCATCACGGGCGTCGTGGCGGTGATCGTCGCCCTGTCCGCCCTGCCGATGAGCAAGATGATGCTCGCCGATCCCGCAGCCGAGACGGCCTCCGCGCCGGTCGCGGCCGACGAGAGCGCCGCCGCGATCGAGCCGACGCCTGAACCCGCGTCCGTCACCGCCGAAGCCGCGCCGGCGGCCGCCCCGCTGGCGCCGGAAGGTGCCGCGCCGGTCCCCGCGGCCACCAGCGAGGCCGCGCTCCCGGCGCCGGCCGCTCCCGTGGCCTCCGAACAGGCGGCGAGCGAACCTCCGGCGCCGGTGGCGCCCGTGGCCGAGGCCCCGATGCCGGCGGCGGAGGCGACCGTCGCCGAGACCGCGCCCGCCGATGCCCCGGCGCTGCGCGACGGCAGCGAGGCGACAGCGACGCTCGCCGAGCTGCGCGCCAAGCTGCCGGCCGCCGCGCTGATCCGCACGCCGCTGCCGCCGGACGCGATCGGTCCCGTCGCGTTGAAGGATGCGGCGCGCACCGGCAATCCGAAGGCCGCCTTCGAGATCGGCCTGCGCCTGATGGAGGGCCGCGACGGCGGGCCGAAGCCGGACGAGGCGCTCGACTGGTTCGCCCAGGCGGCGCTCCAGGGCTTCGCCCCGGCGCAATACAGCCTCGGCACGCTCTACGAGAAGGGCAACGGCACGCCCCGCGATACGACGGTGGCGCGCGACTGGTACACGCTGGCGGCGAAGGCCGGCAATGTGCGCGCCATGCACAATCTCGCCGTGCTCTACGCGACGGGCATCGACGGGCGCTCGCAGCCGGAAGCGGCGGCGCGCTGGTTCGTCGAGGCGGCCCAGCACGGCATGCGCGACAGCCAGTACAATCTCGGCATCCTCTATGCGCGCGGCTCCGGCGTGCCGCGCGATCTCGTCCAGTCCTATACCTGGTTCGGGATC
This sequence comes from Aureimonas endophytica, assembly GCF_014642635.1. Taxonomy (GTDB): domain Bacteria; phylum Pseudomonadota; class Alphaproteobacteria; order Rhizobiales; family Rhizobiaceae; genus Plantimonas; species Plantimonas endophytica. The sequence continues at coordinate 1,175,781 of NZ_BMIQ01000001.1, read as the reverse complement.
GTCGCCGATGGCGGCGACAGCGACGCCGCCGCCAAGCGCGACGAGATCGGCAAGTCGCTGAAGGCGGACGAGCTCGCCGGCGCCCAGGCGGCGATCAAGGCCTTCGCGCCGCAGCCGCGCGTCGAGGCCGCCAACACCGTCGACATTCCCGCCGAATGGCAGGAGCGCCGCGACCAGACCTCCTCGATCGACATGACGAAGGCGGTGCGCAACATCCAAACCATTCTCGGCCGCCTCGGCTACGATGCCGGGGCGCCGGACGGGCGGCTCGGCGAGAAGACCAAGGTGGCGATCACCGCCTTCCAGAAGGACAACGGCCTGAAGGCGACGGGCGAGATCGACGCGCCGCTGATCCGCATGCTGCTCCAGAAGAAGAACGGCTGAGGCGGGACGGGCGTCGGACGAACCCCTCCGCGATGTCGCGAAAGGGCGGTCCTTCGGGATCGCCCTTTTTCATTCTTATCCTGTAAGACCGATCAGGACCGAATCGCCTGTTCTGGGCGTCGGAGCGCGAACCGACCGAGGGGACACGCGCCGACCGCCCGCAACCCGGACGCCGCCGCTTGAGCCTCTATCTGCCCATCGCCGAGATTCCGGTGAACGTGCTGGTGATCATCGGCATGGGCGCCGCCGTCGGCTTCCTGTCCGGCATGTTCGGGGTCGGGGGCGGCTTCCTGATCACGCCGCTCCTGATCTTCTACAACATCCCGCCGGCCGTCGCCGTGGCCACCGGCGGCAATCAGGTCATTGCCTCGTCCTTCTCCGGCGCGCTGTTCCACTACAAGCGCGGCACGCTCGACATCAAGCTCGGCACGATGCTGCTCATCGGCGGCGCGCTCGGCTCGGGGGCGGGCGTCTTCATCTTCAGCCTGCTGCGCCGGCTCGGCCAGCTCGATCTCGTCGTCTCGTTGCTCTACGTTGCCTTTCTCGGCTCGGTCGGCGGGCTCATGCTTGCCGAGAGCCTGCGCGCCATGCGCCGCTCCACCAAGGGCCAGCCGGCCGATCCGCGGCGCCCCGGCCATCACAACTGGATCCACCGCCTGCCGCTGAAGATGCGCTTCCAGCGCTCCAAGCTCTATGTCTCGGTCATCCCCGTTCTCGGCCTCGGGTTCCTGATCGGCATCCTCGCGGCGGTGATGGGCGTCGGCGGCGGCTTCATCATGGTGCCGGCGATGATCTATCTCCTGCGCGTGCCGACCAATGTCGTCATCGGCACCTCGCTGTTCCAGATCATCTTCACGGCGGCGGTGACCACCGTGCTCCAGGCGGCGACCAACACGACGGTCGACATCGTGCTCGCCTTCCTCCTGATGGTCGGCGGCGTGGTGGGGGCGCAGTTCGGGGCGCGCGCCGGCCAGAAACTGCGCGGCGAGCAGCTGCGCGCGCTTCTCGCCCTTCTGGTCCTGTCGGTCTGCGTGCGCCTCGGCGTCGAGCTCGTCGTCTATCCGGGCGACATCTATTCGATCAGCCTGCCGAGCGGCGAGACGAACTGACATGCGGCGCCGGGACCTCCTCGCGCTGCTCGTCGGCGGCGCCGTCCTCGCCGCCCGGCCGGGCCGGACCGAGGAGAGCGAGCCGGCGCCGGGACAGGCCATTCCGGGCGAGAGCGCCCCTGGTCTGCCCGAAGCCTTCGAGATCGGCCTGTCCACCGAGGAGATCGTCATCGCGCCGGACTTTTCCGGCGCGCGGCTGGTGATCTTCGGCGTCCTCGACAATGCCGACGGGCGCATCATGCGCCAGGGCGGCTACGACATCGTCGTCGCGCTGGAAGGGCCGCAGGTGCCGATCGTCGTGCGCGAGAAGGAGCGCACGCTCGGGCTCTGGATCAACCAGGGCTCGGAGCGCTTCGACACGGTGCCCGCCTCCTATTCGCTCGCCGCGACGCGCCGGCTCGGCGACATCGCCGGGCCGCAGGTCCTGTCGCAGCTCTCGATCGGCATCGACAATCTCCAGATGAGCCGGCGCGCCGAAGGGCGCGCGGCGCTGCCGAACCGCGACCGCTATGCCGAGGCGGTGCGGCGCATCCGCAGCGATCGCGGCCTGTTCCGCGAGAGCTTCGGCACGGTGGAATTCGTCAGCGCCACGCTGTTCCGCGCCGAGCTCCAGCTTCCGGCCGACCTGCCGGTCGGTCGTCACGTGGCGCGCGCCTTCCTGTTCCGGCGCGGCGTCTTCCTGCGCGAGCGCACCGACACGCTCTGGGTGGTGAAGTCCGGCTTCGAAAGCACCGTCTCCAATCTCGCGCATCGCTACGGCACCTATTACGGCGTCTTCGCCGTGGCGCTGGCCATGGCGACGGGCTGGCTCGGCCGGATGATCTTCAAGCGCGACTGAGCGCCGGCCGCTTCGCGCTTGCCAGCGGCCGGGCGCCGATGAAAGGATGGCGAAAAGACCCACACCCAGCGCCGGACAAGCCGATGGCCTTCGCCTGCACCGTTCCCGCCGTTGCGACCCTTCTCGTCGACGACGAGCGGGCGAGGATCACCCGCTGGGACTTCGAGCCCGGCGCGGCCACCGGCTGGCACGAGCACACGATGGACTATGCCGTCGTCATCCTCACCGATGCCACCATGGCCTACGAGGTCGACGGCGTGGTGACCGAGGCCGAGGTCAAGGCCGGCCAGAGCTACCGCCGGCCGCGCGGCGTGAAGCACGACGTGAAGAATGCCGGCACGACGCCGCTATCCTTCGTCGAGATCGAGATGAAGGGCTGAACCTTCCGCCGCGACATCGCTTCGCCTTGCCGAACGCGCCCGCCGCGCAACTTGCCCCTCCGGGCGGCGCGGCAGAGGGAGCGGCGGAATGGCGGATGCGGACGGAGCGGCGGAGACGGGCGGCCGGCCCTGGGACCTGGATTATTCGCGGCATCGCCCGACGCTCTGGAGCCTCGGTCTCGGCGGGCTCGTGCCCTTCGTCCTGCCGACCGCCGCGCTGCTCTATGCCGGCCGCGAGTTTATCGCCTTCGATCTCCTGGTGAAGGCGCTCGGCGGCTACAGCGCCGTCATCCTGTCCTTTCTCGGCGGCATCCGCTGGGGCTCCTCGCTGATGACTTCGGCGAGCGGGCGCGGCACGCTGATCCTCTCGATCGTGCCGGCGCTGGTCGGCTGGATCCTGCTCTTCCTGCCGGCGCCCTGGCTCTTCGCCGGCTTCGCGCTCGCCTTCCTGCTGCAGGGCGTCTGGGATGTCCTGGCGATCCGGCGCGGGGCGCTGCCGCTCTATTTCCGCAAGCTGCGGGTGACGCTCACCGTCGTCGTCGTCGTCTGCCAGATCGCGAGCTTCGTCGCGACCTATGGCGCCGCCGCCTCAGCCGCGTGAGAGACTGGCGAAGCCGATCGGATAGATGCGCGCCGCGCCGATGACATAGGCCTTCGCCGTCTCCGGCCGGAACAGGCCGGCGAAGGGGCGGTCGAGCACGTTGAGACCGCCGGTCGTCACGCCGAAGCTCGGCATGATCATGCGCGCCCCGTCCGTCGCAAAACAGGCGCCGCGCACGCTGCGCCCGGCCCGGGCGATCCGCGCCATCGGATGGAGATGGCCGGCGATCTCGCCCGGACGGTGGGCGGGACGCGGCTCGTGGCGGAAGGCGAGGCGGCCGATCGTCGCCTCCTCGACCGTCTCGCCGCCGACGAAGGCCGGCGGCTCGGGATCGTGATTGCCGAGGATCCAGAGCCAGTCGCGCCCGGCCATCAGCCCGGTCAGCGCTTCGCGGAAGGGCGCCGGCATGAAGGCCGCGCCATGGCGGTCGTGGAAGGAATCGCCGAGGCAGACCACGCGGCGCGGCTGGTAGCGCTCGAGTGCCGCGCCGAAGAGGGTGAGCGTCGCCGCCGTGTCGTAGGGCGGCAGGAACATGCCGCGCCGGGCGAAGGCGGCGCCCTTCTCCAGATGCAGATCCGAGACGACGAGCAGGTCCTCGGCGGGCACGAAGAGCACGCCGGACGGGTCGCAGAGCACGGTCTCGTCGTTGACCACCGCCTCCTCGGCGGCGGCCTGCGATTGCCGGCTTCGGCGCAGGATCGCGTTCATCGGGCTCCGCTTCGCTTCCATTCGCGTTTCGTTCGCATAGAATCGCGCTTTGCGGCAATGGCAAGGCTGGCCCGGCGGCCGAGTCCTCTTGACGCAGGATTGACGCGCGGGCATTTTCGCGCCGCACAAGGACCGGCCCCGCCGGTGGCTATGCCGGGCGCCTATCCCTCGGCCACTCCAAGACCCCGGCCTTGACGCAAGGTGCAGCCTCGAACTTCCGTGTCGACGCGCGTCCGGCCTCCCGTTGCCCTTCGATGCGATTCTTCTCCCGTTCCGAACTCCGCGCGGACTGGCTCGGCAATGTCCGCGCCGATCTCCTGTCCGGCCTCGTCGTCGCGCTCGCCCTGATTCCCGAGGCGATCGCCTTCTCGCTCATCGCCGGCGTCGATCCCAAGATCGGGCTCTACGCCTCCTTCTCCATCGCCGTCCTCACCGCCGTCTTCGGCGGCCGCCCGGCGATGATCTCGGCCGCCACCGCGGCCACCGCCGTGCTCATGGTCACGCTGGTGCGCGATCACGGGCTGCAATATCTCTTCGCCGCGACGATCCTCGCCGGCCTCGTCCAGATGGCCTGCGGCCTCTGCCGCCTCGGCGACCTGATGCGCTTCGTCTCGCGCTCGGTGATGACGGGCTTCGTCAACGCGCTGGCGATCCTGATCTTCCTCGCCCAGCTTCCCGAGCTCACCCATGTGACGCCCGCGACCTATGCGCTCGTCGCCGCCGGTCTCGCCATCATCTACGGCCTGCCGCGGCTCACCAAGGCGGTGCCGTCGCCGCTTGTCTCGATCGCGGTCCTGACGGCGCTCGTCTGGTTCTCCGGCATCGAGGTCCGCACGGTGGGCGACATGGGCGAGCTGCCGTCGACGCTGCCGAGCTTCCTCCTGCCGGACGTGCCGCTGACGCTGGAGACGCTCTGGATCATCCTGCCCTATTCGGTCGGCATCGCGCTGGTCGGCCTCCTGGAATCCCTGATGACCGCCAATGTCATCGACGATTATACCGACACGTCCTCCGACAAGAACCGCGAATGCATGGGGCAGGGCATCGCCAACTTCGCCACGGGCTTTCTCGGCGGCATGGCGGGCTGCGCGATGATCGGCCAGTCGGGCATCAATGTGCGCTCCGGCGGGCGCGGGCGGCTGTCCTGCTTCGCGGCGGGCGTCTTCCTGCTCATCCTCGTCGTCGGCCTCGGCGATCTCGTGCGCATCATCCCGATGCCGGCGCTGGTCGCGGTGATGATCATGGTTTCGATCGGCACCTTCGACTGGGCCTCGCTGAAGAGCCTCGTCATCCATCCGCGCCGCTCCTCCGTCGTGATGCTGGCGACGGTGGTGATCGTCGTCTGGACGCATAACCTCGCTCTCGGCGTCTTTGCCGGCGTCCTTCTGTCCGGCCTGTTCTTCGCCTCCAAGATCGCCCAGATCTTCCGCGTGACCTCGGAACTTTCGCCCGACGGGCGCGAGCGGCGCTATCTGGTGGAAGGTCAGGTCTTCTTCGCCTCGGCCGGCCAGTTCGTCGACGCCTTCGACACGAAGGAGCGGTTGGAGCGCGTCGTGATCGACGTCTCCCGCGCCCATATCTGGGACCTCACCGGTGTCGGCGCGCTCGACAAGGTGGCGCTGCGCTTCAAGAAGGCCGGCATCGCGGTGGAAATCGTCGGCATGAACGAGGCCTCGCGGACGTTGGTCGACAAGCTGACGATCCAGAACCGTGCCGATGCGTTGGAGATACAGCCGGGGCATTGAGCCTCGGCAAGGATCAGCGCCCGAAACGGTGCCGCGGTGGCACGACCTTGGCATAGGTTGCCGCCTCGGTGAGGAAGCGATGGAGATCGATCGGATCGGGGAACAGAAGGTCCGCCGCTGAACTGTTCCACGATGCCTGCAAGTCTCGGTCGCTGATTTCACCGGCATTCAGTCTGTCGACGAATTCCTCGAATTCGCCGCGCTCCGCGCTGGACATGCGGCCGAGCGCGAAACGAAAGAATTCGGCCTTCGTCTTGAATAGGTGAATGTCCTGCATGACGGCTTCCGCGAAGCGGTGGAAAGACTTCGGCGCCTCGGTCATCGATCGTCTCCAGGCAGGTTTTTGAGACGGGGCCGTGGCAATTCCCAGAATGGCCCGCAGGGCAGAGGCGGAATCTCAACATCGCGCCTCGACCGAAGCCTATCCATCGTTCCACGTCCTTCTCTCCGCCGTCGAGCCGGAAAGACGATGGCAGGGAGAACCGTCACGATCGCCGGATCGGCGCTGGCATTAGGTTAGCGTGTTCGAGCGGAACTGGCCTTTATCCGACAAGGCTTTTCCGATGAGTTCGATCTCCATCGCCTCGGCCAGCAATTCGTCGCGCGCCTCGCCCTCGATGCGTTCGCGGCCGGCTTCCAGCATGATCGGCACGGCGAGCGGCGAGATCTCGGGTAGGTCGCGGTGCAGGATGCGGTGGCGGACGCGGGCGAGGAGGTCGGACACGCGCCGGACGTCGAGAAGGCCGGTCGCCGCGTCCGCCCAGGTGGCGCGCAGCAGGATGTGGTCCGGCTCGTGGGCGCGTAGCACGTCGTAGACGAGATCGGAGGAGACGGTCACCTGCCGGCCGGTCTTCTCGCGCCCCGGCTGGTTCTTCTGCACCAGCCCGGCGATCACCGCGCATTGCCGGAAGGTGCGCTTCAGCAGCCAGGAATCGGCCATCCAGGCTTCGAGATCGTCGCCCAGCATGTCCTCGTCGAAGAGGTCCTCCAGCGACAGCCGGCCGTCGGCGAACATCGCGCCGAGATCGCCGAGCCCCCAGATCGACAGCGCATAGTCGGTCGCGACGAAGCCGAGCGGCTTCGCCCGCGCCCGCTCCAGCCGCCGCGTCAGGAGCATGCCGAGCGTCTGATGCGCCAGGCGCCCCTCGAAGGGATAGGCGACCATGAAGAAGCGGTTGCCGTTCGGAAAGGTCTCGACCAGCATCTCGTCGGCCGCCGGGATCGCCGATTTCTCGCGCTGGATGCCGAGCCATTCGCGCACCTGCGGCGGCAGGGCGCCCCATTTCTCCGGATCGGCCAGCATCTCGCGGATGCGGGCGGCGAGAAAGGTCGTCATCGGAAACTTCTGGCCGCCGTAATAGGGGACCTTCGCCTCCTCGCCCTTCGTCTTGGTGACGAGGCATTCCATCTCGTGGATGCCCTCGAAGCGCACGACATGGCCGGAGAACAGGAAGGTGTCGCCGGGCGACAGGGTCTCGAGGAAATTCTCCTCGATCTTGCCGAGCACCATGCCGCCGCGTCCGATGGCGGCGCGCGTCTTCGCCCGGATCATCCGCACGGTCAGCGTCTCCGATTCGATGATCGTGCCGGCATTCATCCGATAGGCCTGCGCGACGGAGGGATGGGTGATCCGCCAGGTGCCGTCCTCGGTGAGGCGGATCTTGGCATAGCGCTCGTAGACCCGCAGGCTGTAGCCGCCGGTCGCCACGAAATCGACCACGCGGTCGAAGGTCTCGCGGTCGAGGGCGCGATAGGGAAAGGCGCTCCGCACCTCGGCGAAGAGATCGTCGGCGCGGAAGGGCGCGGCGCAGGCCATGCCGAGCACATGCTGGGCGAGGACGTCGAGACAGCCCTCGCGCATCGGCGGCGAGTCCTGGTCGCCGAGATAGTTGGCGTCGAGCGCCGCCTGGCATTCCATGACCTCGAAGCGATTGGCCGGCACGAGGATCGCCTTCGAGGGCTCGTCCATGCGGTGATTGGCGCGGCCGATGCGCTGGGCGAGGCGCGAGGCGCCCTTCGGCGCGCCGACATGCACGACGAGATCGACATCGCCCCAGTCGATGCCGAGATCGAGCGTCGAGGTGGCGACGACGGCCCGCAGCTCGTTCGCGGCCATGGCCGCCTCGACCCGGCGGCGCTGGCCGACATCAAGCGAGCCGTGATGGAGCGCGATCGGCAGCGTCTCCTCGTTGATCCGCCAGAGTTCCTGGAAGAGCAGCTCGGCCTGCGAGCGGGTGTTGACGAAGAGGAGCGTCGTCTTGTGCCGGCGGATCGCCTCGTAGATCTCCGGCATCGCATAGCGGCACATATGGCCCTGCCAGGGCACGCGCTCGCGCGACTTCAGGATGGTGATCTCGGGCAGCGCGCCGCCGGCGACGGTGACGAGATCGGCGAGACGCGACGGCGCGTCGGGCTCCTGGCCGACCAGCCAGGCGCGCAGCTCGTCCGGCTCGGACACGGTGGCGGAAAGGCCGATCGTCTTCAGATCCGGCCGCAGCCTCCGCAGCCGGGCGAGGCCCAGCGCCAGAAGCTGGCCGCGCTTCGAGGCGACGAGCGAGTGCAACTCGTCGAAGATGACCGTGGAGAGATCGGAAAAGAAGGTTTCCGCGTCCTTGCCCGAAATCAGGAGCGCCAGCTGCTCCGGCGTCGTCAGGAGGATGTCGGGCGGGTTGAGGCGCTGGCGCTGGCGGCGCGACTGCGACGTGTCGCCGGTGCGTCCCTCCATCGCGATGGCGAGGCCCATCTCCTCGACCGGCGCGGCGAGATTGCGCTGGATGTCGGTGGCGAGCGCCTTCAGCGGCGAGACGTAGAGCGTATGGACGCCGGGCGGCCGCGTGCCGGGCCTGCGCCGCGGCCGCCGGGACAGATCGACCAGCGAGGGCAGGAAGCCCGCCAGCGTCTTGCCGGCGCCGGTCGGCGCGATGAGGAGGACGGAGGCGCCGCGCTCGGCGCGCTCCAGCAGGTCGAGCTGATGCGGCCTCGGCGCCCAGCCCTTCGCCGCGAACCATTCGGCGAAGCGCGGCGGAAGAAGGGCGGGGGCGAGGTCGAGAACGGGCGCGGGGATCACGCGCTAGAGGTAAGGCTCGCCGGGCCCCGCGAAAAGGGCGCCTCTAGCGCGCCAGATAGCGATCGGTGCGATGGTTGATCGCGAGGAAGAGGTTCAGCACGAGGGCGCCGAGCACCGAGAGAAGGACGGCGCGGGGCGGCACGGCGAGAATGGCGGTGACGAGCACCAGGAGATCGACGGCGAGCTGGGTGAGGCCGGCCCGCCAGCCGAAACGGTCCTGCAGGAAGATCGCCAGGACGCCGACGCCGCCGGCCGAGGCGCGGTGGCGGAACAGGGCCAGAAGGCCGAAGCCGACGAGGAGGCCGCCGAGACAGGCGCCCGTGACGGGCTCGATCGCCGCGAAGCGGATGACGGCGGGGCTGAAGGCGGTCATCAGCGACAGGAGCGTCACGGCGAGCGCCGTCTTCAGCGTGAAGGCGCGGCCCATGCGGCCGATGGCGAGCGCGTAGAAGGGCAGGTTGAGGACGAAGAAGACGAGACCGAAATTCCAGCCTGTGAGATAGTGAAGCACGAAGGCGAGGCCCGCCATGCCGCCGGTGAGGAAGCCGAGCGAGCCGAGCATCGCGATGCCGAGGGCGGTGAGCGCCGTGCCCGCGACGATGCCGAGCACGTCTTCCCAGGGACTGTGCCGCGTCGCCGTCGCCGCCCAGTTGCCGAAGCGATGCGCCTTGCGCGTCGCCTCCAGTTCGATCCGCTCGGCTTCGCTCGGCACGGTGCTCTCTCGTCTTGTCGTCGCCATCCCTCCCAGGGCGGACTGTGACTCCGGGAGATGCGACAATCAATGCGGGTCCAGCCCTGGCTTGCGGGATGGCACGGCGGCGACGCCGCCTTCCCTCTCCCGAACCGGGAGAGGGTGCCGCCCCTCGACAAGCTCGGGAGGCGGGTGAGGGAGCCGTGGGGCGCCGGCATCCGTCACTCCCTCATCCCCCTGCCGGGACCTTCTCCCGACTCGGGAGAAGGGAGGCGGCTTTACCCCCGTGCGGTGAATATCAACCCTTCCACCGGCTCGCCGCGATCCTCGCGCAGGTGAACGTGCCGCGGCGCCGATGCGGCGAAGCCGGCGGCGGCGAGTTGGCGGGAAACCGCCTCCGCCGCATGGGCGTAGCGCAGGGTCTCGCGAAGGACGAAGGGCTCCGCGCCGGCATGGGCCTCCAGCGTGAAGGCCAGAAGCCCGCCGGGCCGCAGCCAGCGGCGGGCGCGGGCGAAGACCGGGGCGAGATCGCCGAGATAGTTCAGGACATCGGCCGCCACGACGAGATCGAAACCGTCCTCCTCGGCCGCGAAGGCGAGGATGTCGCTCTCGTGGAGCGCGTCATAGACTCCCTTCGCCCGCGCCTTGGCGAGCATCGCCGGCGAGAGGTCGAGGCCGACGAGGCGCGTCGCGAGGGGGCGCAGCACCGTTCCCATCAGGCCGGTGCCGCAGCCGAGATCGAGCACCGCCGCGAAGGCGCCGGGGCCGGCGGCGCGGATCGCCTCGCCGAGAAGCTCCGGCGCGCGATAGGCGAGCCGGTCGCGCAACTGCTGCTCGAATCGTTCGGCATATTGGTCGAAGAGGCCGCGCACGAAGGCCGGCGGCAGGGCGCTCGGCGGCGGCGCCTCGCCGAGGGCCGCGAGCTTGGCGCCGGCGCCGAGCCCGTCCGCCGGATCGAGCTCCACCGCTTGCCGCAGGGCCGCGATCGCGCCCTCCCGATCGCCGGCCTTTTCCCGATGGAGGGCGAGCGTGGTCCAGCCCGCCGCCCAGTCCGGCGCGAGTTCCAGCGCCTGGCGCATCAGATCGGCGGCGGCGGCGAAATCGCCGCCCTCGGCATAGCCCTGCGCATAGGCCGCCCGCTGGTCCGCGCGCGGATTGTTCGAGGACAGGGCGAGCGGCATGGCGGTGGTCTTCCTGCGGCGAGGAGCGTTCGATGCGCCGCCGCTATGCGGCCTTCGCCCGAGCTTTGACAAGGCACGCCTTTCCACGCCGCGAAACGGCCATAGCTTTTGCCCGGCGGCGGCCGGCGGGCGCGGGGCGCCGCGCGAGGCAAAGAGGACGGATCCGATGCGGATGACCGGCAATACCATTCTCGTCACCGGCGGCGGCTCGGGCATCGGGCGCGGCATGGCCGAGGAATTCCTGCGGCGCGGCAACGAGGTGATCATCGCCGGCCGCCGCCAGTCGGCGCTGGACGAGGTGGTGGCGGCCAATCCCGGAATGGCGGCGATGGCGCTGGATATCGGCGACGCCGAAGCCGTGCGCGCCTTCGGGGCGGAAATCGTCCGGCGCTTTCCAGCGCTCGACACCGTGGTCCACATGGCCGGCATCATGCAGAACGAACGTCTGACGAAGCCGGGCGCGATGCTGGAGGTGGCGGAGGCGACGGTCGCCACCAATCTTCTCGGGCCGATGCGCCTGACGGCGGCGCTGCTGCCGCATCTTCTCTCCCGGCCGCGCGCCGCCATTCTCACCGTCACGTCGGGCATCGCCTACCTGCCCTTCGCCATGACGCCGAGCTACACGGCGACGAAATTCGCCATTCGCGGCTGGACGGACGCGATCCGCCTCCAGCTGAGGGAGACGAACGTCCAGGTGATCGAGCTCATCCCGCCCTATGTCCGCACCGGCCTGATGGGCGACCGGCAGGCGAGCGACCAGAACGCCATGCCGCTGGACCGCTATCTCGCCGAGACCTTCGAACTTCTGGAACGCCAGCCGGAGGCCGGGGAGATCGTCATCGAGAACGTGAAGCCGCAACGCTATGCCGAGGCGCGGGGCGAATACGAGACGCTGCTCGTCAAGCGCAACGAGATGCTGATGGCCGCCCGCAAGGCGGAATGGGACGCGCTGGCGTAAGGTCCGCATGCCGCGCTTCGAGGATCTCCTCCGCCCGACGCCGAAGGGGCTCTACTGCCCGCCCGGCGATTTCTTCATCGATCCGGTGCGCCCGGTCGAGCGGGCGCTCGTCACCCACGGCCATGCCGACCATGCCCGGGCCGGCAGCACCAAGGTGCTGGCGACGAAGGAGACGCTGGAGATCATGGCGATCCGCTACGGCGCGGATTTCTGCGCCGAACGCCAGGAGGCGGAACTCGGGCAAACGGTGCGGATCGGCGAGGTCTCGGTCTCCTTCCACCCGGCCGGCCATGTGCTCGGCTCGGCGCAGATCGCGGTGGAGATGGGCGGCACGCGCATCGTCGCCTCCGGCGACTACAAGCGCCGCGCCGATCCGACCTGCCGTCCCTTCGAGCCAGTGGATTGCGATGTCTTCATCACCGAGGCGACCTTCGCCCTGCCGGTCTTCCGCCACCCGGACAGCGGCGAGGAGGTGCGCCGGCTGATCCGCTCCACCGAGCAGTTTCCCGAGCGGGCCCATCTCGTCGGCGCCTATGCGCTCGGCAAGGCGCAGAGGGTGATCCGCCTGCTGCGCGACGAGGGCTACGGGCGGCCGATCTACATTCACGGTGCGCTGAAGAAGCTCTGCGACTATTACCAGGAGCAGGGGATCGATCTCGGCGAGCTGCGGCCCGCGACGCGCGAGGGCGGATCGAAGCAGGATTTCGCCGGAGCGATCGTCGTCGGCCCGCCTTCGGCCTTCGCCGACAAATGGGCGCGGCGCTTTCCCGACCCCGTCTCCTGCTTCGCCTCGGGCTGGATGCGGGTGCGCCAGCGGGCGCGCCAGCGCGGCGTCGAGCTGCCGCTGATCCTCTCCGACCATTGCGACTGGGACGAACTCACCGAGACGATCGACGAACTGCGCCCGCAGGAGGTCTGGGTGACGCATGGCCGCGAGGAGGCGCTGGTGCGCTGGTGCGAGTTGCGCCAGATCCGCGCCCGGCCGCTCCACCTCGTCGGCTACGAGGACGAGGCGGAGTGAGCCGTCAGCGTCGCGGCTCGGGCCAGCCGTCCGGGTAGTAGTCCTCGACGAAGGCGAAGGCATAGGACCAGAACGGCAATTCGCCGCCGCCCTGCCGCTGCCATTCGGCGATGAGCGAGTCGGCGATGTCCTCGCGCGTCGTGCCCCAGCGGTCGGTCGGGTAGAAGTTTGGGGCGACGCCGCCGATATCGCCGTCGAAAGGCTTCGCGCCTGCATCGACCATCGCGTAGATGCAGCGCCGGACGAATTCGATGAGATCGTCACCCTGGAATTGCCAGGATCTGATGCCGTTCGTAACGATGGCGTCGAGAGTCTCGAATTCGTCGCGCGCGCGGTAGACCGACCCTTCGATTCGGTCCTCGACAGATGTTCCGTCTAGACTCATGCGACCGTCTATCATCGCTGCCTCCTAAGAACCCTCATCGACGGCCGGACAAGAACCGGCCGCTCCGCTCTTGACGAAGCTATTTTGTCTTCACGGCCTCTTCGAGCTTTTCGATAATGAGTTCGAAGAACGAATTTATCGTCTCACGTGTGATGTAATAGGGTGACTCGCCTTTAGACCAAATCTCGTTCCATCGCTCGGGCGTCGGGTTTTCGGCCTTGACCGCCAGAAGAAAATCCAGAAGCTCTTTGCGCTTTTCTAAATTTCCAAAACCCACGGCTCGCTCGATACCCCCGATCTCGCCATATTGCTCGAACCAGCCGTCGTGAAAACAAGCGGAGAATTGCTGAAACAGGTAGCGGAAGCGATCCATGTCAGTCGTCAGTCCTTTGGATAGGCGGTGTCGATTCGGAAGCCCTTCGGTATTGATGAGTCATGAACTATCGCGACGCCAACACCATAGACGTCTCGATGTCTAATCTGATCTTTTGGTGCGAAAATGCTGAATGCTGGAACATCTAGATAGAACTCGTGGCCAGTCTTATAGGGGAATTCGGAAGTCACAAAAGCAATCTTCTCCTCACCCCTCGCCACGCGATCGACTGCTTCTGCATTTCTTGCGAGCGTTGAATTCACAAGTTTGGTTGCCGCTTCTAGACTATAGAAGCTATCTGATCTTTTTATCCCCAATGACACAAACAGTCCATCGACCTTTTCAGACTGCATTCGGCTGATTAGGAATGTGTCAGTTTTAGCGACATGCCTTGCGATCGCATGGCCACCAAGTTGTTCCTCTTGACGAAGGTCTAGAAGATAATATCGGATGCGACGCGTTTTGCCGTCCTTGGAGCCTGCTTGGGCGAAAAGTCGAGTGCCGCCCCCCGTCCGTCCAGCGGCCTACTCCGGTCTGTCCTTGCGGGATGCGCGGCTCGTTCGGATTGAAGTTCGCCTTCAACGCGAGGAGGCCGAGCCGCAACGCTTGAAGCCGGAAAAGTTCGAGACGGATTTCGGCCGCAAATCTGACGCATGCCAACTCGAGTCTCAGAGCGAGCAGGGAAGGGGCCTTCCGCTTCCTTGCCTGCCACGAATGCCGTCTTCGGATGTTCGCTGCACGTATCCATGACCTCCGGCCTCGCTACCCGTCGATGAGTTTCCGCGAGGCTGAAGCGGCGGGGATAAGTTCAGGACATGCTGATCCTTCCGGCGGTGGTTTGAAGTAGCCCCGTGCAAGGCGCCAGATCCGCGCCCGGCCGCTCCATCTTGTCGGCTGCGAGGACGAGGCGGAGTGAGCCGGCGCGTTCCATGCTGGCCGATCCCGTTCCGTCCTCGCCGCGCGAGCGGCAAGCGCGTCGGGGCGGCGTTCGGGCGATGACTCCGCTGCCCTGGTCGGTCAGGCCGGCTCTTCCAGCGCGGTTGCGGTGGCCGGCTGTGCGCGCAGAACCTCGCAGAAGCGGAGAAGCTCCTGCTTCTCCTCCACCGTCAGGTCGTCGATGGCGCGGTGGATGGCGAGCGCGGGCTCGCCGTCGCATTCATCGCGGGCGACGAGATAGCGGCCGATCATTCGAAGTAGGGCGGGAGGGGGCTCCAACGTCTCGCTCATTCGTTCCTCATGCGTGTCGAGAGACCTTCGGTCCTTCAAGCCGGGACCTCGTCATCGACCGCGACGTCCCAGAGGTGAATGATCAGGGGCAAGGGGGACGGTTTGGCCTCGCTTCTGCATCGGACCGTCGGCATGCCAATTCGATGCCAGCGGCCATTGTCCGGTCTCACCGTCACCGCGCCAGTTTTCGTCCCACCCCATGCCGCTATCCATCCGTTGGCGGTCTTTGCAACCTATGGGTGATCCTAGCGTGCATGCGGCAGACTGTCGCGAAAAATATTAGCCGACTTCCTTTTCCGCGACAAGCGGCGAAGGGAGGTCCGCCGGGCGCGTCTCTGCCATCGGCGCCGGCTCGGATGCGGCCCTTCGGTCGCGGCTGAGGCGCCGCCACCAGCCGCGCAGGTTCAGGAACAGCGTGATCTCGGTCTCGCGGCTGGCATCGGGATCGAGCGCGAGGCCGGCGGCGAGGATCGCGCCGCTCTCGTCCGTGTCGCGCACGATCAGCTCGATCGGCCCGACCGGCACGCGGTCGCCATATTCGGCACGGCCGCCGAGACGCTCCACCATGTAGTCGCCGATCGGACGCGCCGCGATCCGCTCGTCCAGCGCCACGTCATAGGCGGCGGCGAGGAAGCGCATCGGTCGTTTCGGATCGACGGGGAAGTCGCCGAAGAAGTCGGTATCGTCGGGGCCGAGCTCGACCGGACTGGCGAAGAGCCTGTCGAGAAGGCGCGGATAGCGCGAGGCGATGAAGAGATAGACATAGTCGTTCGCCTGAAGGCGCCCGGCATATTGGTAGCTCATCGACTGGCCGTCGCGGATCACCAGCGAGGGGCGGGCCCAGCGCGGCAGGCGCTCGCCGCGCGCGACGGGGCTGCCCGGCACGACGCGATAGGACAGGAGTTCGTGCGTCGCCGTGCCCGGCAGTTCCAGCTCGAACTTCTCCACCGGCCCGATCTTCCTCGGCACGATGAGGCCGAGCCGCCGCGCCACGAAGCCGATCGTCCAGCCCTGCGCCATCAGCGAGGCGAGGACGACGATGAAGGCGGTGTTGAAGAGGATGCGGTTCTGGTCGATGCCGCCGATCAGCGGCACGATGGCGAGGAGGATCGAGACCGAGCCGCGCAGGCCCACCCAGGAGATGAAGGCCGTTTCCCGCGAGGTGAAATCGAAGGGCAGCATGCAGAACCAGACCGCGATCGGCCGCGCGACGAAGATCAGCACCGCCGCGAGCCCGAGCGCCGGCAGCGCGATCGCGCCGAATTGCGAGGGCGTCGCGAGCAGGCCGAGAACGAGGAACATGATGATCTGCGCGAGCCAGGTGAGACCGTCCGAGAATTGGCGCAGCGTCGGGCCGGAGCGGATGCGGCTGTTGCCGGTGACGAGACCGGCGACATAGGTGGCGAGGAAGCCGCTGCCATCGGCGGCGCCCGTCGCGGCGAAGAGCAGCATCGCCAGCGTCAGGGTGAAGATCGGCACCAGCCCGCGTTCGAGGCGCAGGCGGTTGAGCAGCCGGCCGATCACCCAGCCGCCGGCGAGGCCGGCGACGAGGCCGAGACCCATCTGGCGCAGGAACAGGACGAGGACATGCCAGTCGAGCGCGTCGAGCCCGCCCTTGCCGCGCAGGATCTCGACGAAGGTGATGGTGAGGAAGATCGCCATCGGATCGTTCGAGCCGGACTCCACCTCCAGCGTCGAGCGCACCCGGTCGCGCACGTTGATGCCGCCGATGCGCAGGAGGAAGAACACGGCCGCCGCGTCGGTGGAGCCGACGATCGAGCCGAGGAGCAGGCCCTGCAAGGGCGGGATGTGCAGAATGTAATGGGCGGCGAGGCCGAAGACGGCGGCGGTGATCGGCACGCCGAGCGTCGCGAGCGTCAGGGCGGGCGCGGCTGACTGGCGGAAGGCCGCCATCGGCGTGCCGATGCCGGAATCGAACAGGATGATGGCGAGCGCCATCGAGCCGATGAAATAGGCGAGACCGGCATTGTCGAAATGGAGGCCGAGCCCGTCCTCGCCGGCGACGAGGCCGATCGACAGGAAGAGCAGGAGGAGCGGGGCGCCGAAGCGCGCGGCGAGCAGGCTGGAAAAGGCCGCCATCAGCACGAGCACCGTGCCGACGAGAATGCCGAGATACATGGGTTCCAGCATTGCGCGCTCGTCGTCTCCTGCGGAAAGGCGGGACGTCTCGCGACAGGGAATCACATCGCTCCGCCGCTCGTCCGTCTCGGCACTTTACGCGGCGGTTTGTAGGCGGCGACGAAAAATCGCACCCGCGTCTCAAACCCGGCGGAAGAGGCCCGGATAGTCGAGGACGAGGCCGTCCGCGTCGAGCGGAAGATCGGCGGTGAACGAACGATCGGCCGCCTCGTAGCGATAGAGCTCGCCGTCGCGGAGCGCGGTGTAGCGCTGGCGGTCGACCAGCGGCTCCAGGCTGTCGAAGGGAACATAGACCATGGCGAGCTCGACCGTGCCCTGGTCCGGGCCGAGGCCAAGACGGCGGATCGGCAGCGTGTTGGTGAAGGGCGTCGCGGCGAGATCGATGTCGAGGCAGCCGTCGAAGGCGGGCAGGGGCCGGTTCTGGCTGTCGAGCCAGCGGCCGGGCTCGGGCGAGCGCATCAGAAGGCCGCGCCCGTCGGTGCCGCTGACGCCGAACTCGACCACGCGCCAGCTCTCGTCGCAGAGAATGAGATAGCGCGCCCCGTAGGGCACGCCGCCGCGCTCGCCGATCACGGCGGCGCTCGCCATGATCCCGCCCGTCACCGGGCGGAGATCGAGATGTTCCAGCCCCTCGCCCTCGACGGGACGCCAACGCAGGGTGCGGGGCGCGAGGGGCCGGAAGCGCATGGGATCAGCGCGCGTTCGCGAAGGCGACGGCGGTGTCGCACATGCGGTTCGAGAAGCCCCACTCGTTGTCGTACCAGGACAGGACGCGCACGAAATTGCCGTCCATGACCTTCACCTGGTCCATGTGGAAGACCGAGGAATGCGGGTCGTGGTTGAAGTCGGAGGAGACGTTCGGCGCGTCCGTATAGCCGAGAATGCCCTTCAGCGGGCCGTCGGCGGCCTCGCGGATGGCGTTCTGGACCTCCTCGACCGTGGTCGAGCGCTTGGCGACGAACTTGAAGTCGACGACCGAGACGTTCGGGGTCGGGACGCGGATCGCGACGCCGTCGAGACGGCCCTTCAGTTCCGGCAGCACGAGGGCGACGGCCTTGGCGGCGCCGGTCGAGGTCGGGATCATCGACAGGGCGGCGGCGCGGGCGCGGTAGAGATCCTTGTGCATGGTGTCCAGCGTCGGCTGGTCGCCCGTGTAGGAATGGATCGTCGTCATGAAGCCCTTGTCGATGCCGATGGCCTCGTTGAGGACCTTGGCGACGGGGGCGAGGCAGTTCGTGGTGCAGGAGGCGTTGGAGATGATCCGGTCGTCGCCGTTCAGCGTGTCGTGGTTCACGCCGAAGACGATCGTCTTCTCGCCCTGGGTCGGGTTGGTCAGCGGACCGGAAACGAGCACCTTTCTGGCGCCGGCCTCGAGATGCGCGCCGGCCTTGGTCGGATCGGTGAAGATGCCGGTGCATTCGAGGACGATGTCGATGTTCTCCGCGCCCCAGGGCAGGGCCTTCGGATCGCGCTGGGCATGGACCTTCATCGGGCCGCGGCCGACATCGATCGTGTCGCCGGCGACCTTCACCTCGCCCGGGAAGCGGCCATGGACCGAGTCGTAGCGGATGAGATGGGCGTTCGTCTCCACCGGGCCGAGATCGTTGATGGCGACGACCTCGAGATCGGTGCGGCCGGATTCGATGATCGCCCTGAGGACGTTGCGGCCGATGCGGCCGAAACCGTTGATTGCCACGCGCACAGTCATTCTCGCATCCTCCTCGGGGGCGACCGGAATTTCGACGGCGCGGCGGAAGGGCCGGCCGCTGACGGACCCGTTCATAGTCGTTTTCCGCCGCAGGTAAAGCCGAAGCGCCGCCGCATCGGCGCCGATCCGGTGCCGGGCGAATGTCCGGCGGCCGGTCGGTTGCGTTTCACAGTTGAAAGCGGACGGCAAATGCCGCAAGGCTCGCGGCTCTTGGAACCCGTTCTTCGACCTCAGCGCGAGGCTCGCCGCATGCCGTCCGACACACCGCTCCAAAAGGCCAGCGCCCGGCTCGAGGCTTCGCTGCGGCGCCTCGAGGCCGCGATCGACGTACAGTCCGAGCGCGAGGTGGTGGTGTCCGGCGTCGAGGAGGAGATCCAGCGCATGACGGCCGATCGCGGCCGGCTGGCCGGCGATCTCGACGCGGCCCTTGTCCGGGCCGAGCGCCTGGAGCACACCAATCGCGAGGTGTCCCGCCGGCTCGTCTCGGCGATGGAGACGATTCGCAGCGTGCTCGAGCGGCGGAAGGAAGGCTGATGCCGCAAGTCATCGTCACCATCGACGGCAAGACCTTCCGCATGGCCTGCGCCGAGGGCGAGGAGGATCACCTCGCCGGGCTCGCGGCGGATGTCGACGCCCGCGTCGGCGAATTGCGCAAAAGCTTCGGCGAGATCGGCGACCAGCGGCTGGTCGTGATGGCCGCGATCATGGCGACGGACGAGCTCGCCGAGCAGCGGCGGCGCGTCGCCGCCCTCGAACAGTCGCTCGCCGAGACCGAGCGGGCGCGCCAGGACGCGCTGCGCCGGGCCGAGGCGGGCGAGGATCGGCTCGTCGCCCATCTCGACGCGATCTCGGAGGCGATCGAGCGCGCCGCCCAGCGGCTCGACGCCCGCCGCTGAGGGGCGCCGGCCGAAGTCAGGACTTCAGCCGGTAGCCGGTGCGGAAGATCCAGGCGATGACGGCGATGCAGACGAGCAGGAAGAGCGCCGTCATCAGGAGGCTCCAGCCGACGCCGACATCCGCCTGGCCGTAGAAGCTCCAGCGGAAGCCGCTGACGAGATAGACGACCGGGTTGAACAGCGTCACCGTCCGCCAGAAGGGCGGCAGCATGTTGATCGAATAGAAGCTGCCGCCGAGAAAGGTCAGCGGCGTGACGATGAGGAGCGGCACGATCTGCAGCTTCTCGAAGCCGTCGGCCCAGATGCCGATGATGAAGCCGAGCATGCTGAAGGTCACCGCCGTCAGGACCAGGAAGGCGATCATCACGAAGGGATGCTCGATCCGCACCGGCACGAAGAGCGTCGCGGTGAGAAGGATGATGAGGCCGAGCGCGATCGACTTCGTCGCCGCCGCCCCGACATAGGCGGCCGTCACCTCGACGAAGGAGACCGGCGCCGACAGGATCTCGTAGATCGTGCCGGAGAAGCGCGGAAAATAGATGCCGAAGGAGGCGTTGGAGACGCTCTGCGTCAGGAGCGACAGCATGATGAGGCCGGGCACGATGAAGGAGCCGTAGCCGATGCCGTCGATCTCCTGCATGCGCGAGCCGATCGCCGAGCCGAAGACGACGAAATAGAGGGCGGTCGAGATGACCGGCGCCACGATGCTCTGGAAGAGCGTGCGGAAGGTGCGGTTCATCTCGAAGCGATAGACCGCCTTGATCGCCTGCCAGTTCATGCGCGCTCCTTCAGAAGCCCGACGAAGATGTCCTCCAGCGAGCTTTGCCGGGTCTGGAGATCGCGGTAGCGCAGGCCCGCCTCCGACAGATCGGCGAGGAGGCGCGTGATGCCGGTACGCTGGCCTTGCGTATCGTAGGTATAAGTGAGCGTCGCGCCGTCCGAGGAGCGGTCGAGCCCGTAGGCGGCGAGGCTGTCCGGGATCTCGGTCAGCGGCTCGGCGAGCGACAGGATGAGCTGCTTCCTGCCGAGCTTGCGCATCAGCTCGGCCTTCTCCTCGACGAGGATGATCTCGCCCTTGCGGATGACGCCGATCCGGTCGGCCATCTCCTCCGCCTCCTCGATATAGTGGGTGGTCAGGATGATGGTGGTGCCGGCGCGGCGCAGCTCCCGCACCATCGCCCACATTTCCTGGCGCAGCTGCACGTCGACGCCCGCCGTCGGCTCGTCGAGGAAGAGGATGCGCGGCTCGTGCGCCAGCGCCTTGGCGATGAGGACGCGCCGCTTCATGCCGCCCGACAGGGTGATGATCCGGGCGTCGCGCTTGTCCCAGAGCGAGAGGTCGCGCAGCACCTTCTCGATGTGCGTCGGGTTCGGCGCCTTGCCGAACAGGCCGCGGCTGAAGGAGACCGTCGCCCAGACGCTCTCGAAGGCGTCGGTGGTCAGTTCCTGCGGCACGAGGCCGATCGCGGCGCGCGCGGCGCGATAGTCGCGCTTGATGTCGTGGCCGACGACGGTGATCCGGCCCTCGCTCGGATTGACGATGCCGCAGATGATCGAGATCAGCGTCGTCTTGCCGGCGCCGTTCGGCCCGAGCAGGGCGAAGATCTCGCCTTCGCGGATGGTGAGGTCGATGCGCTTCAGCGCGTCCTGGCCGCTGGCATAGCGCTTGGCGAGGCCGTCGATCGCGATGATCGGGGGGCGCTCGCCGGCGGTCGTCTCCGCAACGGGCATGGGTGTCTCGGATGGGACCGGTCCTCGCGCCGGCGGGAGGCTATCTAGCGGAACGGCGGAAAAAGCGAAATCGTCCCGCCCGCTCTGGCGCATCGGCGGAGAGGGGACTATCTAAGCCCTCGGCGGGCTGCGCGGTGCGACAGGGATAACTTATTCCCCGGGGCCTTACGCATCCCTTAGGGAGCTGTTCCTGTCCTGGTCCGTGGGCCGGGACACACGGCGCCCACCTACTCTGTAGGTTCCCGGGATCGACATTCTCATCGGCCGAGGTGGCTCGCCACTCCTCCGCACCATTTTCATCCGCAAGGAACGCCGTAACTCGCGCGGGCGAGACAGCGCGTCAGCCGCGCGCCGGCTCCGTCGCGTCGGCCGGTGCCGGCGCCTCGTCGAGGACGCCTTGCAGCTTGTCCTCCATCAGCTCCTCGATCAGCGCGTCCTCGCGCTCCAGCGCCTGCAGGGCCTCCTGCACCACCTCGCTCGGCGAGGCGTAGCGGCCGGTCGCCATCAGTTCGTCGAGCGCGTTCTGCTGGTCGCCGAGATCGACGGTGAGGGTCTTCGGCTCTTCGGTCATTTCCCGTACTCCATCGGGCTTGCTAAGCAAGGATCGGTCGACAGGATAAGGGCGGGATCGAATGTCGGGTTCCTTGAGCGAGAAGGCGCGGCTGCGGGCCGAGGCCCTGGCCCGGCGCGACGCGATGGACGGCGCGGCGCGGATCGAGGCGGGCTTCGCGGTCGCCGAGACCGTCGCGGCGGATCTCGCCTTCGAGCCCGGCACGGTCGTTTCCGGCTTCCTGCCGATCCGCAGCGAGATCGACCTCCGGCCGCTGATGGCGATCCTCGCCGATCGCGGCGCGCGGCTCTGCGTGCCGGCGATCGTCGGCGAGGATCTGGAGTTCCGCGAGCTGCGGCGCGGCGCGGCGCTGGAGCCGCAGGGCTTCGGCACCTATGCGCCGGGCGCCGATGCGCCGGTTCTCGATCCGGCGATCATGCTGGTGCCCTTCGCCGCCTTCGACCGTCGCGGCCACCGCATCGGCTACGGCCGAGGCTATTACGATCGGGCGATCGCCCGTCTCGCCTCGGCCGGCCGGCCGCCGCGCACGCTCGGCCTCGGCTTCGCCGTCCAGGAGGTGCCGAGGGTGCCGGACGAGCCGCATGACGCGGCGCTCGACCTCATCGCGACGGAATGTGGTATCCACCGAGGGTCATGACCGTCCGCCCCATTTCCGGCCGTGTCGGCTGGTCGGCGCGCGGGCGGCCGAAGATCTGCGTCCAGTAGATGCGCCCGCTCGTCTTCTCGCGCACGGCGGCGAAGCCCGCCTCGGTGATCTTCGGATCGAGAAGGTTGCGCCGATGGCCCGGCGAATGTTCCCAGCCCGTCATGGCGCTGGCGAAATTCGGCTGGCCGCGCGCGATGTTCTCCGCCGCCGTGGCGAAGGGATAGCCGAAGCGCTTGATGCGCTCGGGCAGTGGCCCGTCGACATAGTGGTCCATCCGGTCGCGCCGGGCCATCGCGGTCGACTGCGCCTCGGCCGCCGCGACGAGCCGCGCCTCGCTCTTCAGCGGCGCCAGGCCGTTCTCGGCGCGGAAGGCGTTGACGGCGCGCAGGGCGCTTTCCTGGTCGAAACCGACATTGTCGGTCGGATGCGGCGGTTCGGGCGCGAGCACCGAGGTGCAGGCAGACAAAAGGAGGAGGCCGAGCGCCGGCAGCGCTCGCGTCGGTCGTATCATGTCCCATTCCCCATCGGCCCGGTGACACCCCTGTCGGGCCGCGCTAGGTCTTTGACGCCCCAATGCGTCGGAGACAAGCCCGCGATGATCGAGCTCTATACCTGGACGACTCCGAACGGCGAGAAGCCGGTCATCATGCTGGAGGAGCTCGGCCTCGACTACGAGATGGCGCTGATCGACATCTCGACCGGCGTGCAGAAGCAGGCGGCCTTCCTCGAACTCAATCCGAACGGGCGGATTCCGGCGATTTCCGACGACGGGCAGCGCATCTTCGAATCCGGCGCCATCCTCGTCCATCTCGCCGAGAAGACCGGCAGGTTCCTCGCCAAGTCCGGCAGCGACCGGGCCGAGGCCCTGTCCTGGACCTTCTTCCAGGTCGGCGGCACCGGACCGATGGTCGGCCAGCTCCACCATTTCCGCAACGCGCCGGAGAAGATTCCCTACGCCCTGAAGCGCTACGAGGACGAATCGCGCCGTCTCCTCGGCGTCCTCGAAAGCCGGCTCCAGCGCAACGAGTGGCTGGCCGGCGACTATTCGATCGCCGACATCATGAACTGGTCCTGGGCGCGCTCCGGCCTCGAAGCCGTGGAGGGCTGGGAGACCTTCCCGATGCTCGCGGGCTGGGTGAAGCGCATCGGCGCCCGGCCGGCGGTGATCCGCGCCCTCGACAAGCTCCAGGCGGCGAAAGCCGAACTCTGATGCGCTTCCTGTTTCTCGGCGACATGGTGGGCCGCACCGGACGCAACGCCGTCTACGACCGGCTGCCCGGCCTCGTCTCGGATTTCCGGCTGGATTTCGTGGTGGTGAACGGCGAGAACGCCGCCGGCGGCTTCGGCATCACGGAGGAGATCTTCGAGGAGACCCGCCGGGCCGGCGCCGATGTCGTCACCACCGGCAACCACGTCTTCGACCAGCGCGAGGCGCTCGACTTCGCGCGCCGCCACGACCGCTTCCTGCGGCCCGCGAACTTTCCCGACGGCACGCCGGGCTACGGCTCCGGCCTGTTCGAGGCGCGCAACGGCGCGCGCGTCCTCGTCGCCAATGTCATGGGCCGCGTCTTCATGAGCCCCGATCTCGACGATCCCTTCCGGCGGGCCGGCGACATCGTGGCGAGCTGCCCGCTCGGAGCACAGGCCGATGCGATCGTCTTCGACTTCCATGCCGAGGCGACGAGCGAGAAGCAGTGCTTCGCCCATTTCCTCGACGGGCGGGTCAGCGTCGTCGTCGGCACGCATACCCATGTGCCGACCGCCGATCATCAGATCCTGTCCGGCGGCACGGCCTATCAGTCGGATGCCGGCATGTGCGGCGACTACGATTCCTCGCTCGGCATGGAGAAGGAGGAGCCGCTGAACCGCTTTCTCACCAAGGTGCCCTCCGGCCGCTTCGAGGTGGCGCAGGGGCCGGCGACGATCTGCGGTCTCGCCGTCGAGATCTCCGACCGCACGGGTCTTGCCGAGAAGCTCGCGCCGCTGCGGCTCGGGCCGCGCCTCGCGGAGGCGGTTCCGAGCTTCTGGAACTGAGGCGCCCGCGTCAGATCCCTTCGAGGAGCACGACGGTCGGCCGCTTCGGCAGGCTGCGCAGCGAGACGGCGAGCGAGGGCGAGGCCCGGCGCTCGACGGCGAAATCCGGCAGCTGCGCCAGGAAGCGATCCATCCGGCCGCGGAAATTGTGCATGGGCAGGACCAGTCGCGACTGGAGCCGCGCGACCATCGCCGCCATGCCCTCCTGGCTCATCGTCCAGGACCCGTCCACCGGCACCATGACGATGTCGAGCCGGCCGATCTCGGCGAATTGCGCATCGGTCAGCTTCTCGTGCAGATGGCCGAGATGGCCGATGCAGAGCCCGGCGGTCTCGAAGACGAAGATCGAATTGCCGTCCTTCTCCATGCCGCCGCCCCAGAGGCGGATGTCGCTCGGCACGTTGCGGACGAGGACGTCGCCGACGGTGAGATAATGTCTCGCCGGGCCGCCCTCCGGGTTCCAGCCGCGCAGCACATGCTCGATGCCGGGATCGGGATGGTTGGTGTAATGGGTCGAATGCGCCTTGTTCATCGTCGCGACGCGCGGCACGATCCCGCCGGCATTGCCGGTATAGTCGGTGGCGATGGTGACGCCGTCCGGGCTCTCGATCAGATAGGTCGCGTGCTGGATGAAGGTGATCCGCACCTCGTCGCGCCGCTCGCCGGCGGCGAGACGCGGACGGGCCTCGCGCTTCAGCGCGACGAAGGTTGCCGTGGGCAGCGCCTCGGCGACGGCATGGCAGGTGCTCGGCTGGGAACGGCCCGATCCCGCTCCGTCCGGCGGGGACTGCGCCTCGGCGAGCGGGCTGAGGGCGAGAAGCGCCAGCAGCGCGAGAAGCAGGCGGAAACGCGGCATGGGTCTGGCTCCGGCCGTGACGTTGCGCCGAGCCTAAGCCCGGCCCGCGCCCGCGCCGCATCATTTTCCCGGCATCGGCCCGTTCTGGACGGATCGGCGGCGATTTTTTATATGACGCTCACTTCCACCAAGACGCTCGCAGCAAGGGTGCCCTCATGGCCGGCCATTCACAGTTCAAGAACATCATGCATCGCAAGGGCCGGCAGGACGCGATGCGCTCCAAGCTGTTCTCGAAGCTCGCCCGCGAGATCACCGTCGCCGCCAAGACCGGCATGCCCGATCCGGCGATGAACCCGCGCCTGCGCCTCGCGGTGCAGAACGCCAAGGCCGAGTCCATGCCGAAGGACAATATCGACCGCGCCATCAAGAAGGCGCTCGGCGGCGACACGGAGAATTACGACGAGGTCCGCTACGAGGGTTACGGCCCGGGCGGCGTCGCGGTGATCGTCGAGGCGCTGACCGACAACCGCAACCGCACCGCCTCCAATGTCCGCTCCTATTTCACCAAGGCGGGCGGCGCGCTCGGCGAGACGGGCTCGGTCTCCTTCATGTTCGATCATGTCGGCGAGATCGTCTACGGCCCGAAGGCAGGCGACGCGGATAAGGTGATGGAAGCGGCGATCGAGAGCGGCGCCGACGACGTGGTCTCCGACGAGGAGGGCCATCGCATCTATACGTCCTTCGAGGCGCTGAGCGAGGTCTCGGCCGCGCTCGAGAAGTCGCTCGGCGAGGCGGAAAGCGTGAAGGCGATTTGGCGGCCGCAGACCGGCACGCCGGTGGACGAGGAAAAGGCGCAGAGCATCCTGAAGCTCGTCGGCAATCTCGACGAGGACGACGACGTGCAGAATGTCTACGCCAATTTCGAGATCGACGAGGCCGTCATGGCCAAGCTCTCGGCCGCCTGATCAGGCCTCGGCCTCAAGGCCGGCATCCTCGTAGATGTCGGCCAGCGCCAGGCTGGCGCCGATCTCCGGCAAGGAAATCGTCTGCCCCAGGCCCTCGACCACGTCGGACACCCAATGCGCGCCCTGCCGGCGCCAGACGATGACGCTGGCGCTCTCCGAGCCGACGAGGAGCACGACCTCGACGGCGGGATGGGCCTTGTATTCCTCCACCTTGGTCAGCCGGCCGAAGCGCATGGTGGAGGGCGACAGGACCTCGATGAGGACGCGCGGCTGGCTCGCCTCGGTCGCGCGGTCCGGCGCCGAGCGGCAATCGACCACGATATCGGGCCGGCGCACGTTCTGATTGGGATTGCGGACGGCGATGTCGTCCGTATGCGGCCGGCAGGGCTGGCCGCGCAGCTGCGTGGCGAGCTCGCGAAGAATGTTGACCGTCACGACATCGTGCCGGCGCGATGCGCCGGTCATTCCCTTGGGCGTCAGGATCGGAAGGCCGTCGACCAGCTCGTAATTGACGTCCTGCCCGGCCTGCCAGACGAAGAACTCGTCCGGCGTCATGCGCTTGATGACCTTCGCTTCGCTCATCGCCGCCGCCCACGATCCGAAGACATTATAGGGCCTCCGCGCCAGCGGCGGAAGGCGCCGCGGCGGGCGCCGCCTGTGCCGTGCTCGCCGCGATGAGATCGGCGACAAGGCCGTGCAGATCCTCCTTGTAGCCGTTGCGGGCCGAGGGTGCGCCGTCGTCGGAGGTCATCGCCACGGTGAGACCGAGATCGGGCACGACATAGATCATCTGGCCGCCATAGCCCCAGCCGTAATGCACCGAGTGACCGGCGAGGCTGAGGCCGAACCAGCCATAACCGTAATCGTCGCCCGACCAGCGGGTCGTGGTGCGCTTGATCCAGGATTCCCTCACCCAGGCCTCCGGCACGATCTGCCTCCCTTCCGGCGTCCGGCCGCCATTGCGGTAGAGCTCGCCGAAGCGGAACAGCGATTTCGGCGTCATCGCCATCTGGTTGCCGCCGAGATGGATGCCCTGCGGATCGCGCTCCCAGGCCGCGATGTCGATGCCGGCGGGTCCCAGCCAGTCGCGTGCCAGCGCGAGGGTCGGGCGGCCGCTCGCCCTGGTCAGGATGGCGGAGAGGAGATGCGTCGAGCCGGTGGAATAGAGCATCTCGCCGCCGGGATCGGCGACCATCGGCCGGGCGAGGGCGGCCCGCACCCAGTCGCGGCTGGCGATCCAGGCGCCGTAATTCGGTCCCGAAGTGCGGTCGAGCCCGGCCTGCATCGACAAGAGATGGCCGATGGTGATCGATCGGATGCGGTGATCGGGGGCGGGCGGCAGCTTGTCGGCGAGAAGCGGCGCGATCGGCTGGTCGGTGCCGGAGAGGATGCCCTTGTCGATGGCGATGCCGACCAGCGCGGCGACGATCGACTTCGACGCGGATTTGATATTGGTGGCCCGGCTCGTGGCGGCGCCGTGAAAGCCCTTCTCGACGAGCACGGTGCCGTCGCGCCCGACGATCAGCGTCTCCAGCGCGGGCAGGCGCTTCGCCCGCGCGACGACCGCCGCGGTGCCGCTCGCCTCAGTGGAGGTCGGCGGCCCGGCGGCCGGCCGGGATTGCGCCTGGACCGGCGAGGCGAGAAGAAGGACGGCAAGGGCGAGCGGCAGGACGTTTCGCATCGAACGAAGTTGGGTTTCGGTGCGCTGGAAGGCCATGCGAATCACCGCGAGATGATCGAAAGATGATCGCCGCGCCGACTTCCCGTTATGTTTTCTCTTCGTTCACTTTTCGTCTTCATCCTCGCCAACGATTCGGGTACGGCTAGGATTTAAGATAATGTTGCAGGGGGCTCCCATTCGCGTCATCGGCATCGATCCGGGCTTGCGCCGTACCGGCTGGGGCGTCGTCGAGACGACCGGCAATTCCCTGCGCTTCCTCGCCTCCGGCACCGTGACCTCGGATGCCGAGAACGGTCTGGCGATCCGCCTGCGCGAATTGCATGACGGGCTTTCGGCGGTGATCCGCGCCTATCAGCCGGACGAGGCGGCGGTGGAGCAGACCTTCGTCAACAAGGACGCGACCGCGACGCTGAAGCTCGGCCAGGCGCGCGGCATCGCCATGCTCGTGCCGGCGCTGGCCGGGCTGCCCGTGGCGGAATATGCGCCGAACGCCGTGAAGAAGGCGGTGATCGGCGTCGGCCACGGCGAGAAGCGGCAGATCCACATGATGGTGAAGGTGCTGATGCCAAAGGCGACCTTCGATACGGACGACGCGGCGGACGCGCTCGCCATCGCCATCTGCCATACCCATCACCGCCAGTCGGCCGCCGCCCGCGCCGCCTTCGCCGCGCTGTGACGTTCTTGCAATGTTCACGGCATTCGAGTAGGTAATACCCAGGAGGTATTACTTCATGCGCGTCACCGAGAAGGGCCAGGTCACCATCCCGAAGGCCATTCGCGACAAGCTCGGCATCGGCCCCGGCAGCGAGGTGGAGTTCGTGGACCGGGGCGATCGCGTGATCCTGCAACGCCGTCCCGGCCCTTCCGGGGAACCGAGCAGCTTCGACGAATGGGCGGCAGGCGTGGCGGGCGCGATCGAAACGATGGGCATGGACGGCAAGGAATATGTCGATTGGCTGAGGGGGCCGCGTGACGATCTCGACCCTCATTGATACCAACGTCCTCGTGGATGTCCTTCGACCCGAAGAGGATGCGATGCGGCCTTGGTCGCTTCGACGTCTGCGGGAAGCGACGAAGTCCGGCGGGGTCGTCCTTGGTGCCGTCGTTTGGGCGGAGCTCTGCTGCTCTCCCCTTTCGGAGGACGCCTTGACCACCATCTTCGCCTATCTCAACCCGAGGCGGGAGCCGTTTCCCTTCGCGGCGGCCTTCGCGGCCGGGCGGGCGCACCGGGTCTATCGCGAGCGCGGCGGCAGGCGGGAGCGGACGCTGCCGGATTTTCTCATCGGCGCCCATGCGCTGGTCGCCGGGCACCGGCTCCTCACCCGCGACGCCGCGCGCTATCGCGCCTATTTCCCGACCCTCGACATCATCGCACCGGATACGCATCCTTGATCGGCAAGTTGAAAGGCCTCGTCGACGAGATCGCCGAGGATCACGTCGTCATCGACGTCCATGGCGTCGGCTATGTCGCCTTCTGCGGGGCGCGCACCCTGCGCAACCTGCCGCCGGTGGGCGAGGCGACGGTGCTCTTCATCGAGACCTTCCTGCGCGAGGACATGCTGCGGCTCTACGGCTTCGCCTCGGAAGTCGAGCGCGGCTGGTTCCGTCTCCTCCAGAGCGTGCAGGGGGTCGGCGCCAAGGTGGCGCTCGGCGTGCTCGGCACGCTGACGACCTCCGAACTCGCCAATGCCGTGGCGCTCCAGGACCGGGCGATGGTGGCGCGGGCGCCGGGCGTCGGGCCGAAGGTCGCCGCCCGCATCGTCGCCGAACTGAAGGACAAGATCCCGGCGCTCTCCGGCGGGATCGACCTGCCGGCCGGGGCGCTCGCCGAGCCGCTGCCGGGCGGTGTGGCCCTGCCGGTGGCGGACGCGATCTCGGCGCTCGCCAATCTCGGCTATTCGCGCGAGCAGGCGGCGGGGGCGGTGACGGTGGCGGTGAAGGAGGTGGGCGAGGACGCGCCCTCGACCACGCTGATCCGCCTCGCCCTCAAGGCCCTGAGCCGGTAGACCTGAAGGATGAGCAAGCCCTCCCGCCTCCTCACGCCGGAAAAGCGCGACGAAGACGTCGACGCGACGCTGCGGCCGCAACGCCTCGACGATTTCGTCGGGCAGGCGGCGGCCCGCGCCAATCTGAAGGTCTTCGTGGAAGCGGCGAAGAACCGGGGTGAGGCGCTCGACCACACGCTCTTCGTCGGGCCGCCCGGTCTCGGCAAGACGACGCTGGCGCAGATCATGGCGAAGGAGCTCGGCGTCAACTTCCGCTCCACCTCCGGCCCGGTCATCGCCAAGGCCGGCGATCTCGCGGCGCTGCTCACCAATCTGGAAGAGCGCGACGTGCTCTTCATCGACGAGATCCATCGCCTAAGCCCGGCGGTCGAGGAGATCCTCTACCCGGCCATGGAGGATTTCCAGCTCGATCTCATCATCGGCGAGGGGCCGGCGGCGCGTTCGGTGAAGATCGACCTCGCCAAGTTCACGCTCGTCGCCGCGACGACGCGGCTCGGCCTCCTGACGACGCCCCTGCGCGACCGCTTCGGCATTCCGGTGCGGCTGAACTTCTATACGGTGGAGGAACTGGAGCTGATCGTCCGGCGCGGGGCGCGGATCATGGGGCTGGCGCTGGCCGAGGACGGCGCGCGCGAGATCGCGCGCCGGGCGCGCGGCACGCCGCGCATCGCCGGCCGGCTCTTGCGCCGCGTGCGCGACTTCGCCGATGTCGCCGGGGTGGAGATCGTCGACCGCAAGATCGCCGACGCGGCCCTGACGCGGCTCGAGGTCGACAGTCTCGGCCTCGACCAGCTCGACCGGCGCTATCTCGACCTGATCGCCCTGAACTTCGGCGGCGGCCCGGTCGGCATCGAGACCATCGCCGCCGCCCTGTCCGAGCCGCGCGACGCGATCGAGGACATCGTCGAGCCCTATCTTCTCCAGCAGGGCTTCCTGCAGCGCACGCCGCGCGGCCGGGTGCTCACCCAGCATGCCTTCCGCCATCTCGGCCTCGCCGTGCCCTCCACCTACCAGGGCGTCCAGTCCGGCCTGTTCGACGACGACCGGGATTGAGGGGGAGCCGCATGACATCCGGTCGGCGATCGGCTAACCGCCAGCCATGAACGCCTTTCTCGCCGGACGGCTCACCGATTTCGGACATGCCCACGAATTCCGCGTCTATTTCGAGGACACCGACTTTTCCGGTGTCGTCTATCACGCGCGCTACCTCCAGTTTCTGGAGCGCGCCCGCAGCGATTTCCTGCGGCTGAAGGGCATCGGCCATCGCGGGCTCGCGGAAGGGGCCTTCGGCGAGCCCATGGCCTTCGCCGTTCGCCATATGGAGATCGACTTCCTGCGGCCGGCGCGCATCGACGACGTGGTGCGGGTGGAAACGCGCACGCTGCTCCTTGGCGGGGCGCGGGTGGTGCTCGATCAGAGGATCTTCCACGGCGAGCTCTTGCTGCTCGAAGCGAGGGTCAAGGTCGCGGTGATCTCGCCGGACGGCCGGCCGCGCCGCATGCCGCCGGCCGTCGCGGCCCTGCTGGAGCCCGGCCCGCGCGAAGAGTGATCGGCTTTTCGTCGCCGCCGCAACCTTCGCTTAACCTTAATGCTGTTTGAATGCGCGAGCGATATTGCTGCGGCGCACGCCATTCTTTCGCTCCATTCGAGCGGTGAAAGACCGGAACGTGTCATCGGCAATCATCGGGATGTCGAGGCGGGATGCCGGTGGAACCGAACGTTCCGGCGCCCGGGATAGGACGATGTGCCGAAGCCACGGGTTTCGCGCGACATGGCATCGGTCAAGGGGTTCGAGGGGCGTCGGAGATGAACGAGATCGCGCAAAGCGCTTTGGCGGCACCGGAAGCGTCGCATTCGCTTTGGGGCCTCTTCATGCAGGCGGGCTTCGTCGTCAAGCTGGTGATGATCGGCCTTCTGGCGGCGTCCGTCTGGACCTGGGCGATCATCATCGACAAGACGATGCGCTACGGCCGCTTCCGCCGTCAGCTGAACAATTTCGAGAATAATTTCTGGTCCGGCCAGTCGCTGGAGGATCTCTACCACACGCTGTCCGACCGCAAGACCAACGGCATGGGCGCGCTCTTCGTCGCCGCCATGCGCGAATGGAAGAAGAGCTTCGAGAAGGGCGCCCGCTCGCCCATGGGCCTCCAGAGCCGGATCGAGAAGGCGATGGACGTGACGCTCGCCCGCGAGATGGACGATCTGGAATCGCGCCTCGGCTTCCTCGCCACCGTCGGCTCGGCCGCGCCCTTCGTCGGCCTCTTCGGCACGGTGATCGGCATCATGACCTCGTTCCAGGCCATCGCCGCCTCGAAGCAGACCAATCTCGCCGTCGTCGCGCCGGGCATCGCCGAGGCGCTGCTCGCGACCGCCATCGGCCTCGTCGCCGCCATTCCCGCCGTCATCGCCTACAACAAGCTGTCGGCCGATGCCGGCAAGCTCGGCCTGCGTCTCGAATCCTTCGCCGACGAGTTCTCCGCGATCCTGTCGCGGCAGATCGACGAGCGCTCGGCCTCGGCCCGCTGATCCCGCCAGGAGGACGACCGACATGGGCATGGCCGTAGGTGGCGCGGGCGGCGGGGGCTCCCGCCGGCGCAGGGGCGGGCGGCGGCGCCAGCCCGTCAGCGAGATCAACGTGACGCCGATGGTCGACGTCATGCTGTGCCTTCTCATCATCTTCATGGTCGCGGCGCCGATGCTCACCGTCGGCGTGCCGCTCGATCTGCCGGAAACGCAGGCGAAGGCGCTGAACGCCGACAAGCAGCCGATCGAGGTTTCCGTCCAGAAGGGCGGCACCGTGTTCATCGGCGAATCCGAGATCGCGGCCGAAGAGGTCGTCGCCAAGCTCCAGGCCGTCGCCAAGACCGGCTACGAGGAGCGTATCTTCGTGCGCGCCGACAAGTCGGCCGACTATGGCTCCGTCATCAAGGTGATGGCGCTCATCTCGGCGGCCGGCTACAAGAATATCGGCCTCATCACCGCGCCCGAGACGACGAGCTGACGGCTGGCCATGCGTACCGGCGTCGCCACCTCCACGGCCATCCACCTCGTGCTCCTCACCTGGGGCCTCTGGTCGCTGTCGGCCCCCCAGCCCCTCGACGCGCAATATGCCGAGGCGCTGCCGGTCGAGGTCATCATGTCCGACACGTTCGAGGGCGTGAAGGGCGAGAAGGACGCGCCGCTGAAGGACAAGCCGGCGCCGAAGCCGACCACCAAGCCGCAGACCCTGCCGATGGACGCCAAGAATGCCGGCGACAACGAGGCGGATCTCGAAACGCCCCCCGTGCCGGACGTGAAGCCCTCGAAGGAGGAGGCCAAGCCCCAGCCGAAGCAGGCCGACCTGCCGCCGCCGCAACCGAAGCCCGAGCCGAAGCCGGAGACCAAGGTCGCCGAGAAG
Organism: Aureimonas endophytica; assembly: GCF_014642635.1. GTDB lineage: Bacteria > Pseudomonadota > Alphaproteobacteria > Rhizobiales > Rhizobiaceae > Plantimonas > Plantimonas endophytica. The sequence continues at coordinate 1,142,522 of NZ_BMIQ01000001.1, read as the reverse complement.
GCGCCGCCGACGCCCACCCCGCCGCCGCCGAAGCCCGAGCCGCCGAAGCCGCCGGAGCCCCAGAAGCCGTCGGAGCCGCAGAAGCAGCCCGAGCCGCCGAAGGAGGACCCGCTCGCCGAGGCGATCAAGACCGCCGAGGAGAAGCCGAAGCCGGAAGAGAAGAAGGCGGAGGAAAAGCCGAAGCCAGCGCCGAAGCCGGTCGTGAAGCCGGCGCCGCCGAAGCCCGAGGTTGCGCAGGCCGACAAGGCCGAGACGCAGAAGTCCGATTCCAAGGCGAAGGAGAAGCCGAAGAAGGAGGTCGCCGCCAAGGCCTCCGAGGAGAAGTCCGACTTCAACGCCGACGAGATCATGGCGCAGTTGACCAAGGCGAAGCCGTCGGGCGGTGGCGCGAAGCGGTCGACGGAATCGGCCTCGCTCGGCTCGAAGGTGACGACCGGCACCAAATTGTCGCGCAGCCAGGTGGGCCAGCTTCAGGGCATGATCCAGGAGCAGATGGCCAAGTGCTGGAATCCGCCCGCCGGCATCGAGGCCGGCGAATCGCTGAAGGTCGCGATCAAGATCCACTTCAACCCGTCGGGCGAGGTGGAAGGCGTGCCGGAGATCACCCAGGGCGGCGGCTCCGGGGCGCAGCGCATCGCGGCGGAAGCGGCGATCCGCGCCATCCGCCGCTGCGCGCCCTTCAACCTGCCGGCGGAGATGTATGCCGGCGGCTGGGAAGTGACGAACCTCAATTTCGACCCGAGCGAGATGTTCTGATCGCGTCTCGTCGGTCGAGTCGAATGGTCAAGGGGAAGGGTCGGCGCCGGATGCGCCGGCCCGTCGCCCCGAAATTGGGATGATGTTGTTGATGACGAAGCTTTTGCGGGCTCTCGGTGCCGCATTCGCCCTGTCGGTCGCGTTGGCGACGGTTGCGGTCCCGGCGCGCGCCGATATCACGGTCGACATCACGAAGGGCAATGTCCAGCCCTTGCCGATCGCCATTCCGAGTTTCGGCGGCAACAAGCTGGCGAGCCAGATCAGCGATGTCGTCGCGGCGGATCTGAAGCGCTCCGGCCTCTTCGCGCCGATCGATCCCTCCGCCTTCATCCAGAAGGACGTCTCGCCGGACGCGACGCCGCGCTTTCCCGACTGGACGGTGATCAACGCCCAGGCGCTCGTCACCGGCAAGGTCGCCTCCGAGGCGGACGGGAGGCTGCGCGCCGAGTTCCGCCTTTGGGACACCTTCGCCAACAGCCAGCTCGACGGCCAGCAGTTCTACGCCACGCCCGACAACTGGCGCCGCGTCGCCCATATCATCGCCGACGCGATTTACGAGCGGCTGACGGGCGAGAAGGGCTATTTCGACACGCGCGTCGTCTTCGTCTCGGAAAGCGGGCCGAAGCAGAAGCGCGTGAAGCGGCTGGCGATCATGGACCAGGACGGCGCCAACGTCGCCTATCTGACCGGCGGCGACGATCTCGTGCTGACGCCGCGCTTCTCGCCGAACCGGCAGGAGCTGACCTACATGTCCTTCGGCCGCTCCGAGCCGCGCGTCTATCTCCTGCAACTGGAGACCGGGCAGCGCGAGATGGTCGGCAATTTCCCGGGCATGACCTTCGCGCCGCGCTTCTCGCCGGATGGCCAGAAGATCGTGATGAGCCTCCAGCAGGAAGGCTCGGCCAATATCTACGCGATGGACCTGCGCTCGCGCGCGACGACGCGCCTGACCTCGACCGCCGCCATCGACACGGCGCCGAGCTTCTCGCCGGACGGCTCCCGCATCGTCTTCGAATCCGATCGCGGCGGCCGGCCGCAGATCTACGTGATGGGCGCCGACGGTTCCGGCCAGCAGCGCATCTCCTTCGGCCAGGGCAGCTATTCGACGCCGGTCTGGTCGCCGCGCGGCGATCTCATCGCCTTCACCAAGCAGTCCGGCGGGCAGTTCCAGATCGGCGTTATGAAGCCGGACGGCTCGGGCGAGCGCATCCTCACCTCCAGCTTCCATGCCGAGGGGCCGACCTGGGCGCCGAACGGCCGCGTCCTGATGTTCTTCAAGGATGCCGGCCCCGGACCGCAGCTCTATTCGATCGACCTCACGGGCCGGAACGAGCAGAAGGTGACGACGCCCGGCTACGCCTCCGACCCCGCCTGGTCGCCGGCTCGCGAATAGCCGCCCGTCTTCGCAGAACGGCTTGCCGGCCAAGGGCTTGTGACGCATCCGCCACAGGCCGGCCGGGAAAGCGTTGGGGCGGGGCGCCGCAAGGGTGGTGAGTGATTCTCGGCCGCCGACAGTTCGATTAAACCGCGTTTCCGCAATGGCCGAAGACCCCTGTTTACCCGGTTTTAAGAGTGAACAGGGTAAATACCCGGTTAGAAACAATCATCTCAATCGAAGGAGAAGGCCATGAGCCGGATCGCTGTTTTGGCTCAGAGCCGCGTCGCAATCGCCCTCGTCGCCGCGCTCGCCATCGCGGGCTGCGCCAAGAAGAATGGCGGCCTGCCGAACGATGCGGCCGGGCTCGGCCTCAATGGCGGCGCGGGCGGTGCCGGCGGGCAGAGCACCGCGCCGGGCACGCCGGGCGATTTCACCGTCAATGTCGGCGACCGCATCTTCTTCGACACGGACTCCTCGGTGGTCCGCGCCGACGCGCAGAAGACCCTTGCCTCCCAGGCCCGCTGGCTGAACCAGTATCGCCAGTATTCGATCACGGTCGAGGGCCATGCGGACGAGCGCGGCACGCGCGAATACAACCTCGCGCTCGGCGCCCGCCGCGCCGCCGCGACCCGCGACTTCCTCGCCAGCCAGGGCGTCGCCGCCAACCGCATGCGTACCATATCCTATGGCAAGGAGCGTCCGGTGGCCGTGTGCGACGACATCTCCTGCTGGTCGCAGAACCGCCGCGCCGTCACCGTGCTGAACGGCGCCGGCAGCTGATCGCATCCTGCGCTGCATTTCATGAGAGAGGGCGGTCCGGTCGGGCCGCCCTTTTTCGTTGGGGCCGCGCCCGTCGCCGATCCCGCTTGTGCTTGCGGTTCGCGGCGGCCAAACTTATGCCGAAAAGCCACCTTCCAAGCGAAAGGCGACATCGCCTCGCGGCAGGGGCTTCACGCCCGCCGGCGACGGCGGGCCGGACAGGCGACGGGGATCGAGCTTGAAAACGAATATGGTCAAGGCCTTGCGGGCCGGGGTCTTCGGCGCGGCGCTGGTCGCGGGCGTCTGGCCGGCCGCCGCGCTGAACCTGCCCTTCGGCGTCAGCCTCGGCGAGAAGCGGGCGAGCGCCCCGGCCGATTCGTCGGCGGAGCGTCCGGTGCAGATGGCGCAGATGTCGGATGCCGGCCAGCGCCTCAGCCAGCTGGAGGAGGAGAACCGCCGCCTCAACGGCAAGCTCGAGGAACTCTCCTTCCAGGTGCTCCAGATGCAGGAGCAGATGCGCAAGATGCAGGAGGACAACGAGTTCCGCTTCCAGGAACTCGAAGGGGGCGCGGCGAAGCCCGCCGCGACCGGCGGCGCCAAGCCGGCCGGCGCCGCCGGAGCGGCGCCCGCGCCGCGCCGCAGCGATGCCGGGCCGGCCGTTGGCGAGGGCGGGGGGCAGTCCGCCTCCGCCGCGCCGGCGCCGGGCGGCGACGATCAGATCGGCCAGATCCTCGACGGCGCGGCCAGTCTCGACCCGGGCCGCACCGGCACGACCGGCCCGGCCGCCGCGCCGGCCAAGCCCGCCGCCGGCTCGAACACCATCGCCTCGGTGCGCGCCGGCAATGCGGGCGAGCTCTACGGCCTCGCCTACAACTACCTCCTCGCCGGCGACTATCAGCTGGCCGAGAATTCCTTCCGCCAATATACCCAGACCTATCCCGACGCGAAGGACGTGCCGGACGCCCGCTACTGGCTCGGCGAGAGCCTGTTCCAGCAGTCGAAGTTCACGGACGCGGCCGAGGTCTTCCTCAACGCGCAGAAGGACTATCCGAAGAGCCCGAAGGCGCCGGAGATGATGCTGAAGCTCGGCATGTCGCTCGCCAAGCTCGACAATCGCGACACCGCCTGCGTGACCTTCAAGGAAGTGGCGCGCCGCTATCCGCAGATGAGCGCCACCGTCAAGCGCAAGCTCCAGACGGAGACTCAGGCTGCGAAGTGCTGAGCCGGACGACCGCCTGACCGCCTCCGGCGAGGCGCTGTCCGCCGACGAGGCGCTCGGCTGCCTCCGTCCCTTGCTCGAACGCCTGCCGACATCGGCGGGGTCACAGGCACTGCTGCTCGCCGTCTCCGGCGGCCCCGATTCTCTCGCCCTTCTCCTGCTTCTCGCCGAATGCCGCGCCGCGCTTCTCGCCGCCGGTTACGCGCTCCATGTCGCGACCGTCGATCACGGCCTGCGCGCCGCCTCGCGCGAGGAGGCCGCCTTCGTCGCGCGGCTCTGCGCCGCCCTCGGCCTGCCGCATCGCACCCTTCTCTGGACCGGGCCGAAGCTGGCCGGCAATCTCGCGGGCACCGCCCGCCGCGCCCGCTACGAGCTTCTGGCCGATGCGGCGCGCGCGCTTGGCGCGCCGGCGATCCTCACGGCCCATCATCAGGACGACCAGATCGAGACGCATTTTCTGGCGGCGGCGCGGGGCGCCGGCGATCGCGGCCTCGCCGGCATGCGGGCGGCGCGGGACCTCGCGCCGGGCCTCTCGCTGCTGCGACCCTTTCTCGCGGTGCCGGGCGCCGCCCTGAAGGCGGCCGTCGCGATCCGGGGAATTCGCGCCGTCGACGATCCGAGCAATCGCGATCCGCGCTTCGACCGTGCCCGGCTGCGCGCCGCGCTTGATCTCCCGGCGGCGGAGCGCCGCGCCTGTCTCGCCCGCATCGCCGCCCATGCCGCGCGACGCGACGCGGAGGACGCGGCCCTGGCCGCCTGGCTCGGCCGGCTGCGCGGAGAGGGCGCCCTGTGGATCGACGCGCTGGGCGGCATCAGGCTGGAGGCCACGGCACTCCGCGAGGCGCCGCCGTCGCTGGCGCCGCTTCTTCTCGGTCGCATCCTGCGCGCCGCCGGCGGCGCCGACTATCCGCCGCCCCGCGCGGCCCTGGCGCGGCTCCTTGCGCGGCTGGGATCGGACGCGGCGGAGGGAGCGACGCTCGGCGGCGCCGTCCTCGACACGCGCGGGCCGCTCGTTATCCGGCGCGAATATGGGCGGCAGGGGCTCGCGACGATTCCGGCGGGCGGCGCGGGCGCGCTCGTCTTCGATCGGCGCTTCGAGGTCGCCGGACCCATCGGGGGACTCTTTCCACCCGCGAGCCGGCTCGCCGCCTTCGGCTATCTCAACCGCGGCAATCCCGCGGAGCGGGTTCTGCCCGTGCTGCTCGATGCCGAGGACCGTCTCATCGCCGCGCCCGAAGCCCTCGCGCGCAAGGCGGGGCCGGGCTGTTTCCCGCTGCCGATCACCGAGCGTCTCTCGTTTCGGATTGACGAGGACTTGCCGAAAAAGGCCGAATTCCTCCAAAATGCTTGAGAGCGCGGGAAGCAAAAATGCCGCAAAACGGCCGGGTGCCGTTGGCATAGCTCTTCCGCCTGCCTATCTTCGCTTCGCGCCTTCCCGGCGCTGGCGCGTGACGCCTGGGACTTGAGATGAATCAGAACTTTCGCAATTTTGCGCTCTGGGCGATCATCGCGCTGCTGTTGATCGCCCTCTTCCAGCTCTTCTCGAACGGGTCGCAGAGCGGCAACGCCTCCGAAATCGCCTATTCCCAGTTCCTGTCGGACGTGGATTCGGGCCGCGTGCGCACCGTCACGATCCAGGGGCCGCGCATCACCGGCAAATACAGCGACTCGGCCAATTCGTTCCAGACCTATTCGCCGGGCGATCCGAACATCGTCGGCCGTCTGGAGGCGAAGAACGTCCAGATCAACGCGGCGGCGCCGTCGGACAATTCCAATCCGATCTGGTCGATGCTCCTGTCCTTCGGGCCGATCCTCCTCATCCTCGGCGTCTGGATCTTCCTGATGCGCCAGATGCAGGGCGGTGCCGGCGGCAAGGCCATGGGCTTCGGCAAGTCCAAGGCGAAGCTGCTCACCGAGGCGCATGGCCGGGTGACCTTCGCCGATGTGGCGGGCGTCGACGAGGCCAAGCAGGATCTCGAGGAGATCGTGGAATTCCTGCGCGAGCCGCAGAAGTTCCAGCGCCTCGGCGGCAAGATCCCGCGCGGTGTGCTGCTCGTCGGCCCTCCCGGCACGGGTAAGACGCTGCTTGCGCGCTCGGTCGCCGGCGAGGCGAACGTGCCCTTCTTCACCATCTCGGGTTCGGACTTCGTCGAGATGTTCGTCGGCGTCGGCGCCAGCCGCGTCCGCGACATGTTCGACCAGGCGAAGAAGAACGCGCCCTGCATCATCTTCATTGACGAGATCGACGCAGTCGGCCGCCATCGCGGCGCGGGCCTCGGCGGCGGCAATGACGAGCGCGAGCAGACGCTGAACCAGCTTCTGGTCGAGATGGACGGCTTCGAGGCGAACGAGGGCATCATCCTCATCGCCGCGACCAACCGGCCGGACGTGCTCGACCCGGCGCTCTTGCGTCCGGGCCGGTTCGACCGTCAGGTGATGGTGCCGAACCCCGATGTCGGCGGCCGCGAGAAGATCCTGAAGGTGCATGTGCGCAACGTGCCGCTGGCGCCCAACGTCGATCTGAAGACCATCGCGCGCGGCACGCCGGGCTTTTCCGGCGCCGATCTCGCCAATCTCGTGAACGAGGCGGCGCTGATGGCGGCCCGCCGCTCCAAGCGCCTCGTCACCATGCTCGAATTCGAGGATGCCAAGGACAAGGTGATGATGGGCGCCGAGCGCCGCTCGATGGCCATGACCGAGGACGAGAAGACGCTGACCGCCTATCACGAGGCCGGCCACGCCCTCGTCGGCATCCACGAGCCCTTCAACGACCCCTTGCATAAGGTGACGATCATTCCGCGCGGCCGGGCACTGGGCGTTACCATGAACCTGCCGGAGCGCGACCGCTACGGCATGCGCAAGAACGAGATGGAAGCGCGGCTCTCCATGATCTTCGGCGGCCGCGCCGCCGAGGAGATCATCTACGGCCTCGAAAACGTCACGACCGGCGCCTCCAACGACATCCAGCAGGCCACCAACATGGCCCGCGCGATGGTGATGGAATACGGCATGAGCGACAAGCTCGGCCGCTTGCGCTACCGCCAGAACCAGGAGGAGATCTTCCTCGGCCATTCGGTGGCGCAGCAGCAGAACATGTCGGAAGAGACGGCCAAGCTGATCGACAGCGAAGTGCGCCGCATCATCGAGGAGGCCGAGAACAAGGCCCGCCGCATCCTCAACGAGCATCTCGACGAGCTGCACACGCTCGCCAAGGGCCTGCTCGAATACGAGACGCTGTCGGGCGACGAGGTGCGCGACCTTCTCGCGGGCAAGCCGCTGTCCCGCGACATGGGCGACGACACGCCTCCGTCGCGCGGCTCGACCGTGCCGAAGACCGGCTCCATGCCGCGTCCGAAGCCAGAAGGCGGCTTCGAGCCGCAGCCCTCGGTCTGAGCCGGTTTCCCCAACGCCAAGCCTGATGGACGGCGGCCGATCGGCCGCCGTTCGCATGTTTGGCCCGGCGACATGTTAGGGTTGATATTCTTTTTTACTTTTTCCTTCAGTCTGCGATCGTTAATCCCTCCCTCGCACAACCAGGCGGGACTCATGGGCAAGAAGTATTTCGGCACGGACGGCATTCGCGGTCGCGCCAATTCCAAGATGATGACGGCGGATCTGGCGATGAAGGTCGGCATGGCGACCGGCATCGCCTTCCGGCGCGGCGACCACCAGCACCGTGTCGTCATCGGCAAGGATACGCGCCTGTCCGGCTATATGCTGGAGCCGGCCCTCTGCGCCGGCTTCACCTCGGTCGGCATGGACGTCCTGATGCTCGGGCCGATCCCGACCCCGGCCGTCGCAATGCTGACGCGCTCGATGCGCGCCGATATCGGCGTGATGATCTCCGCCTCGCACAATCCCTTCGAGGACAACGGCATCAAGCTCTTCGGCCCGGACGGCTACAAGCTGTCGGACGAGATCGAGAGCGAGATCGAGGCGCTTCTGGAACAGGATCTCAGCGCGCATCTGGCCGGCGGCGGCCGGCTCGGCCGCGCCAAGCGCTATGACGACGGCGGCCGCGACCGCTATGCCGAATTCGCCAAGCGGACCCTGTCGCGCGCCCAGTCCTTCGAGGGGCTGCGCATCGTGATCGACTGCGCCAACGGCGCGGCCTATAAGGTGGCGCCGGAGGTTCTCTGGGAGCTCGGGGCCGAGGTCGTGAAGCTCGGCGTCGATCCGAACGGCACCAATATCAACCTGAATTGCGGCTCGACCAGCCCGCAGGCGCTCTGCGAGAAGGTGCGAGAGGTGCGCGCCGATATCGGCATCGCGCTCGACGGAGACGCCGACCGGGTGATCATCTGCGACGAGCGCGGCGAGATCGTCGACGGCGACCAGATCATGGCGCTGATCGCCGAATCCTGGGCCGAGGACGGGCGACTGGCGGCCGGCGGCATCGTCGCGACGATCATGTCCAATCTCGGCCTCGAGCGCTTCCTGCAGGATCGCGGCCTGCAGCTCGCCCGCACCAAGGTCGGCGACCGGCATGTGGTCGAGCATATGCGCCAGCACGGCTACAATGTCGGCGGCGAGCAGTCGGGCCATATCATCCTGTCGGATTACGGCACGACCGGCGACGGCCTCGTCTCGGCGCTCCAGGTCCTGTCGGTCGTCGCCAAGAGCGGGCGCCCGGTCTCGGAGGCCTGCCGCAAGTTCGAGCCGGTGCCGCAGGTGCTGAAGAACGTGCGCTTCGCCGGCGGCCAGCCGCTGGAAGGCGAGGGGGTGCAGAAGGCGATCAATTCGGGCCGCGACCGTCTCGGCAATGGCGGACGACTGGTCATCCGGCCCTCCGGCACCGAGCCGCTGATCCGCGTCATGGCGGAAGGCGACGACCCGATCCTCGTCAACCGCGTGGTCGACGACATCATCGGCGCGCTGCAACAGGTGGCCGCCTAAGCGTCCTGCCGGGCGCGAATTAGGGCCTTATTAACCTTAACAAAGCACTTTGGTTCGGACTTCACCGGCATCGGGCCGGTCGTTTCGCCCGGAGCAGCCATGTCGCGTTCCCGAATTCTTTCGACCCTCGCCCTGCTGCTCATGACCGGCGGGTCGGCGCTGGCCGCCGACCTGATCGAGCAGCCCCTGCCCGTGGAAGAGGCGCCGATCGCCTCCGGCTGGTATCTGCGCGGCGATGTCGGCTATGTCTTCAAGGACAAGAGCAAGGGCAACTGGGACTTCTGGAACGAATATCCCGGCTACGAGGGCGTCGACGACACGTTCCATTACAAGAATTTCGAGCTCGGCGACGCGGCGAGCTTCGGCGCGGGCGTCGGCTACCGGTTCAACGACATGCTGCGCGTCGACGCGACGGTCGACTACTTCAACCCGGACTTCAAGGGCAGCACGCAATGCCCGAGCTATGTCGCGGCCTCGCAATTCGGCCAGGCGGCGCCGAACATCGTCTGCGGCTACAATGATCGCGCCGATGTCGATGTCTGGACAGCGATGGCCAATGCCTATGTCGATCTGCCGGTCTTCGGCCCGACCGTGGTGCCCTATATCGGCGCCGGCATCGGTGCCGCCTATGTCGATTACGGCACGATGACGAGCGAGCAGTGCGGCATCAAATGCGGCGACCCGACGAATGTCTCCTTCGAGCATGAGGGGCTGGACGACTGGCGCTTCGCCGCCTCGCTGATGGCGGGCGCGACGATCGACCTGACCGGCGCCCTGAAACTCGATGCCGGTTACAAATATACCCATGTCACCGGCGGCGATGCCTTTGCCTATGACGAGACGGCCAAGCTGGCCGGCGCCTCCGGCGCGCAGATCCGCGACGACGGCTTCGATCTCCATACGGTGCGCGTCGGCCTGCGCTACGAATTCTACTGATCGCCTCATTCCGGTCCGAAGGAAGGCGCGCCCATTGCGGCGCGCCTTTTTCGTTCGGGGCGAGAGGGCAGGGCCGTCCGGTTAAGAAACACGGTTAAGCATCCCTTAAGGGATTGCCGGTATGGTTTCCGAAAGATGAATGCCGCCGGCGCCGGGCGCCGGCCGTCCGAGGACCCTCCGATGCAGTCCGCGAAAAGCCTCGTTCTTCTCGCCCTTCTCGCCGCCGGCCTGCCCGCCTCGGCGCGCGCGGCGGATATTCTCGACCAGCCGATCGAGAGCCCCTCCTATGTGCCGGTGGAAATCGGCAGCAGCTGGTATCTGCGCGGCGACGTCGCCTATGATTTCGAGCGCGACATCGACACCAAGTTCACCAATTCCTACCAGGACGGCTTCGGCGCCACGATCGGCCGCGACGGCAGCCTCGGCGGCGCCAGCCTCGACGCGAATGCCGCCTATAGCGCCGGCTTCGGCTATCAGGTCACGGATTTCCTGCGTGGCGACCTGACGGCGCATTACTGGCAGACCGACCTTTCCCTGTCCGGCTCCGGCCTCTCCGACTCGGCCTGCCCGACCGCGCTCGCCGCCGGCTATGCCTGCTCCGGCGGCGATTCGGAGGTGAAGACCTGGGAAGTGATGGCGAATGCCTATCTCGACCTCGGCACCTTCGTCGGCGTCACCCCCTATGTCGGCGCCGGCGTCGGCGCGGCGCGGGTGAAATACGATCTCTCGCTGCCCGCCACCTGTCTCACCGGCACGAGCTGCGGCGCCGGCTTCGACGTCGCGATGAAGAACGGCGAGGACGACTGGCGCTTCGCCTTCGCCCTCATGGGCGGCGCGTCCTACGACCTGACGCCGAACCTCAAGCTCGATGTCGGCTATCGCTACGTGAATATCGACAGTGGCGAGATCGGCAAGGTGACGGCGGGCGGCGGCACGGCGACCCTCAAGGACGACGGCTTCGACCGGCACACGATCCAGGCGGGCCTGCGCTACTCGCTGTTCTGACGAAGACCGAAACTTACGAAAGAATGGATGGCGGGCCTCGGCCCGCCATTTTTCTTTTCACGACATTCATCGGCTTGACGCCGACATCGCCGAAGAGTAGTGCCCGCAGCGGGACACGCCTCCCCAACGAGGCGCTTCTATCTGGAAGGATAGCTTTGATGGCGAATATCGCGCGCCCGGACGCTCGTCCGAACGTTTCTCATTTCTCCTCCGGCCCTTGCGCCAAGCGACCCGGCTGGTCGCTGGAGGCCCTCGGCGATGCCGCCCTCGGCCGCTCGCACCGCTCGAAGCTCGGCAAGACCAAGCTCGCCAAGGCCATCGAGGACACCCGCGACATCCTCGGCGTTCCGGCCGACTACCGCATCGGCATCGTCCCGGCCTCCGATACCGGGGCCGTCGAGATGGCCATGTGGTCGCTGCTCGGCGCCCGCGGCGTCGACATGGTCGCCTGGGAAAGCTTCGGCTCGGGCTGGGTGACGGATGCGGTGAAGCAGCTGAAGCTCGCCGATGCCCGCATCTTCGAGGCGTCCTATGGCGAGATCGTCGATTTCGCGCAGGTCGATTTCGACCGCGACGTCGTCTTTACCTGGAACGGCACGACCTCCGGCGTGCGCATGCCGAATGGCGACGCGATCCCCGCGAACCGGCAGGGCCTGACCATCTGCGACGCGACCTCGGCCGCCTTCGCCCAGGACCTTCCCTATGACAAGCTCGATGTCGTCACCTTCTCCTGGCAGAAGGTGCTGGGCGGCGAGGCGGCGCATGGCGTCCTGATCCTCAGCCCGCGCGCCGTCGAGCGGCTGCTGACCTACAAGCCGGCCTGGCCGCTGCCGAAGATCTTCCGCCTCACCTCCGGCGGCAAGCTCAGCGAGGGCATCTTCAAGGGCGAGACGATCAACACGCCGTCGATGCTCTGTGTCGAGGACTATCTCGACGCGCTCGGCTGGGCGAAGTCGATCGGCGGACTGCCGGTGTTGAAGGCCCGCGCCGACGCCAATCTCGCCGCGATCGAGCGCTTCGTCGCCGAGAATTCCTGGCTCGGCTTCCTCGCCAAGGACAAGGCGATCCGCTCCAACACCTCCGTCTGCCTCGTCTTCACCGACCCGGCGATCGCCGGCGCCTCGGACGAAGTGCAGCAGGCCTTCGCCAAGGGCGTCGTCGCCCGGCTCGAGAAGGAGGGCGTCGCCCTCGATATCGGCGCCTATCGCGACGCGCCGGCGGGCCTGCGCATCTGGTGCGGCGCGACCGTCGAGACCGCCGATGTCGAGGCGCTCCTGCCCTGGCTCGCCTATGCCTACGAAGCCGAGAAGGCCGAGTCCGCCGCCAAGGCGGCCTGACGCGTCTCGCTATCGTCCATTCCGGACAGGCGCCTTCGTCGTCACCGCGCCTTCTCCCGAACCGGGAGAAGGTGCCGGCAGGCGGATGAGGGAGCGACAGGGCACAGGCGTTTGCGCCCTACGGCTCCCTCACCCGGCTCGCTGACGCGACCCACCCTCTCCCGACTCGGGAGAGGGGGAGGCGCCCGTCCATTCAACGCTTTCCCCTTCACAGGCTCACCGGAGCATCCTCCCATGGCCCCTCGCGTTCTCGTTTCCGATCAGCTCTCGAAAACCGCCGTGCAGATCTTCAAGGATCGCGGTGTCGAGGTCGACTACCTGCCGGATCTCGGCAAGGACAAGGACCAGCTCCTTGCCGTGATCGACCAGTATGACGGCCTCGCCATCCGTTCGGCCACCAAGGTCACCGAGAAGGTGATCGAGGCGGCGTCGAAGCTGAAGGTGGTCGGTCGCGCCGGCATCGGCGTCGACAATGTCGACATCCCGGCCGCCTCGCGTCGCGGCATCATCGTGATGAACACGCCCTTCGGCAATTCCATCACCACGGCCGAACATGCGATCGCGATGATGTTCGCCGTCGCCCGCGATCTGCCCGCCGCCGATCTGTCCACCAAGGCCGGCAAGTGGGAGAAGAACCGCTTCCTCGGCGTCGAGATCACCGGCAAGGTGCTCGGCATCGTCGGCTGCGGCAATATCGGCTCGATCGTCGCGGCCCGCGCCACGGGCCTGAAGATGAAGGTCGTCGCCTTCGATCCCTTCCTGTCGGCCGAGCGTGCCGAGCAGCTGGGCATCGAGAAGGTCGAATTGCCGGAGCTCTTCCGCCGCGCCGACTTCATCACCCTGCACACGCCGCTCACCGACAAGACGCGCGGCATCATCGACGCCGCCGCCATCGCGCAGATGAAGGACGGCGTGCGCATCATCAACTGCGCGCGGGGCGGGCTGGTCAACGAGGCCGATCTCTACGCGGCGCTGAAGAGCGGCAAGGTGGCGGGCGCCGGCATCGACGTCTTCGAGACCGAGCCGGCCAAGGAAAGCCCGCTCTTCTCGCTCGACAACGTCGTCTGCACGCCGCATCTCGGCGCCTCGACCGAGGAGGCGCAGGAGAATGTCGCCCTGCAGGTGGCCGAGCAGATGTCGGACTATCTCGTCAACGGCGCCGTCTCCAACGCGCTGAACATGCCCTCGATCACCGCCGAGGAAGCGCCGATCCTGACGCCCTTCGTCAAGCTCGCCGAGATCCTCGGCGCCTTCGTCGGCCAGGTGACGGAGGACCCGATCAAGGAGATCGAGATCCTGTTCGACGGCGCGACCGCCGCCATGAACACGCGCGCCCTGACGAGCGCCGCCATCGCCGGCCTCCTGAAGCCGCTGGTGCAGACGGTGAACATGGTCTCCGCGCCGCTGATGGCCAAGGAGCGTGGCATCATCGTCTCCGAGGTGCGGCGCGACAAGTCGGGCGTCTTCGACGGCTATATCAAGCTGACGGTGAAGACCGAGAAGATGACCCGCTCGGTCGCCGGCACCTGCTTCGCCGACCGCAAGCCGCGCTTCATCCAGATCAAGGACATCAACCTGGAGGCCGAGGTCGGTCGCCACATGCTCTACATCACCAATCGCGACGTGCCGGGCATGATCGGCGAGATCGGCATGACCTGCGGTCGCAATAAGGTGAACATCGCGAACTTCCATCTCGGCCGCGACGCGAAGGGCGGCGACGCCATCGCCATCCTCTATCTCGACGAGGCGGTGGGCGAGGCGGCGCTCGCCGACATCCGCAATATCGAGGGCGTCGGCCAGGCGAAGCTTCTGTCCTTCGAGGTCTGATTAGACCTTCGGCGGAACGATGCGAGGGCGCGCGGGCTTTGGCCGGCGCGCCTTTTTCATGCCGTCTCGCCGTCCTCCGGCACCGGCGGCGCGGCGGGCGCCTCGGCCGAAAGGCGTCCCTTCTCGGCGAGGGCGATGCCGCCGAGCACGAAGACCAGCGCCGCGATGTGATAGGGGAACAGGTCCTCGCCGAGGACGGCCATGGCGAGCGCGGCGCCGAAGATCGGCGTGAGGTTGATGAAGAGATTGGCCCGGTTCGGCCCGATCATCTCGACGCCCCTGATATAGAGCGTCTGGCCGGCCAGCGACGGCCCGAGCGCGATGTAGAGGACGATCAGCGCGCCTTCGAGATCCGGCCATTGCGCGGTGCCCGTCGCCGTCTCGTAGGCGAGGAAGGGCAGGGAGGCGACGAGCGCCGAGGCCGAAAGCACGAAGATCATCGAGCGCCAATGGATCGCCGGCTTGTAGCGCAGCGCGATCGTGTAGAGGCCGTAGATCACCACGGCCGCCATCATCATCGCGTCGCCGCGATTGAGGTCGAGCGCCAGCAGCGTCGCGAGATGGCCGTGCGCCGCCGGCACGGCGACGCCGACGAGGGTGAGGCTGAAGCCGACGATCTGCGGCAGGCTCGCCGGCGTGCGGAAAAGCACGAAGCCGGCGAGGAACACGACGAGCGGCATCGAGGCCTGTTCGATCATCACGTTGATCGCCGTCGTGTGCAGCAGCGCGGCGTAGAAGATCGCGTTGAAGACCGTGAAGCCGGCGGCGCCGAGGACGAAGAGAAGCGGCAGCCGGGGGCGGATCGCCGGCCAGTCGCGGCGCACGTCGCGAAGCGCGAAGGGCGCGAGGATCAGGACGGCGACGAGCCAGCGCAGGCTGGTGATCACCATCGGCGAGACATGGCCGATCGCCAGCCGCCCCGCCACCGCATTGCCGCCCCAGAAGAAGGATGTCACCGCGAGCAGAAGATAGGGATGGGCGAGAAGGCGTTTCATCGCCGGGCTTTAGGCGGAAATTCGCGGCGCGGGAAGCGCGTGCCGCGCCATCGCCCGCGCGTTCGCGCCCCTCGTTTGCGGCGCGCCTTCGCCGTGGATTTCCCCATGGTTTGCGCCATCGAAGCGGTTGCCGCTTCCCGTCGCGCGCCATGGCGGATAAAAGGCCGGGAACTCGTCGGCTCCTCCGCCTCACGGCCCGCAGGATTGGAACTTTCATGGCAAATGTCGTCGTCGTCGGCTCCCAGTGGGGGGACGAAGGAAAGGGCAAGATCGTCGACTGGCTCTCCGAGCGCGCCGATGTGGTGGTGCGCTTCCAGGGCGGCCACAATGCCGGCCATACGCTGGTGGTGGACGGCGTGTCCTACAAGCTGTCGCTCCTGCCCTCCGGCGTCGTGCGGCCCGGCAAGCTGTCGGTGATCGGCAACGGCGTCGTCTTCGATCCGCATGCCTTCGTCGCCGAGCGCGACCGGCTGCGCGGGCAGGGAGTCGACATCTCGCCGGAAACGCTGCGCATCGCCGACAATGCGGCGCTGATCCTGTCCGTCCACCGCGAACTCGACGCGACGCGCGAGAATTCCAACATCGGCACCCGCATCGGCACGACGCGGCGCGGCATCGGCCCGGCCTATGAGGACAAGGTCGGCCGGCGCGCGATCCGCGTCATGGATCTCGCCGATCCCGACATCCTGCCGGAGCGGGTGGAGCGGCTGCTGGCCCATCACAATCCGCTGCGCCGGGGCCTCGGCGTCGAGGAAGTCTCGGCCGAGGCGATCCTCGCCGAGCTGACCGCCGTCGCCGCCGAGATCGTGCCCTATATCGACCGCGTCTGGCAGCTTCTCGAAAAGCACCGCAAGGCCGGCGACCGCATCCTCTTCGAGGGGGCGCAGGGCACGCTGCTCGACATCGACCACGGCACCTATCCCTTCGTCACCTCGTCCAACACGGTCGCGGGTCAGGCGGCGGCGGGCGCCGGCCTCGGGCCGTCCGCCATCGGCTTCGTGCTCGGCATCACCAAGGCCTATACGACCCGCGTCGGCGAGGGCCCGTTCCCGACCGAGCAGCAGAACGAGGTCGGCGACTTCCTCGGCACGCGCGGCCACGAATTCGGCACGGTGACGGGGCGCAAGCGCCGCTGCGGCTGGTTCGACGCGGTGCTGGTGCGCCAGGCGGTGGCGGTGAACGGCATGACCGGCCTCGCTCTGACCAAGCTCGACGTGCTCGACGGTCTCGACGAGATCAAGATCGCCGTCGGCTATCGGCTGGACGGCAAGGAGATCGACTACCTGCCCGCCACGCTCGGCGCCCAGCAGCGGCTGGAGCCGATCTACGAGACCTACGAAGGCTGGAAGGACACGACCGCCGGCGCCCGCAGCTGGAGCGAACTCCCGGCCCAGGCGGTGAAATATGTCCGCCAGATCGAGGAGCTCGTCGGCTGCCCGGTGACGCTGCTCTCCACCTCGCCCGAGCGGCAGGACACGATCCTCGTCCGCGATCCCTTCGAGGATTGAGCGAAGCGGCGGTTCGAGCCCCTTGCGCCAGCCGTTCCGCGCTTCCGGTCGGACGCGGAATGGTTTATGCGGACTGATCGAAAATTTGACATACTGAATCAGACCTCTAACCCGTCTCCGGCCGCGTTGCCGGGGGAGGGCGGGATCTGACGCAAGGGAATGCGGCGCGTGAGGCCGCGTGGCCCTGCGGCGCAGGCAACGGATGGCATCGGTCAATGGCGGATTTGGGCGCGGTTCTGCGCAAGACGATCGATGGGCTGCCCAACGCGACGCCGGAATTGCGCGCGAAGGTCTACGAGAAGGCGCGCGCCGCCATTCTCCGCCAGATCGAGAACGCCAATCCGCCGCTGGCCGACGATGTCGTGGCGGTGCGCACCGCCGCGCTCGAGGACGCGATCGAGGCGACGGAGGCGCATTATCTGGCGGTGGATGGTGTCGATGCGGTGCCGGAGCCGCTTGGCTCGCCGCTGCCCGTGCCGCCGCCCGCCGCAGCGGCCGAGCCGCCGCGCGCGCCGCGCGAGACCGAGGGGCGTCCGCCCTTCCGCAGCCTGGCGACGCCGGCGACGCCTGCCGATCCCATTCCGCGCATGCCGCGCGCCGATGCCGAATTCGCCCGCGCGCCCGCGCCGTCCCCCTCGGCCGAGCGGCGGGTCGAGCCGGATCGCGGCGCCCGGCCGGAGCGGCGTGAGCCGCGTCTCGGCCTGCCGGACAGTGGCATCCGCTCGATCGAGCCGGAAGAAGGCGGGCTCGACATTCCCGGCGCCGATACAAGCGCGCCGCGCTATGCACCCTCCCGCCCACCCCGGCCGAAGAAGAGCCGGGCACCGCTTTTCGCCGGCGTCGCCGCTCTCGCGCTGATCGCGCTCGGCGCGGGTGGCTACCTCTATCGCGGCGAGATCGAGACCCTCATCGGCGGCGAGACCGGCAGCGCCGCGAACACTGCGACGCCGGCCGCCACGCCCTCGGCCTCCAGCCCGGATGTCGCCAGCCTCCCGTCCACCGCCGCGCCGGACGCGACGCCCGGCGCGACGGACGGCGGCACCGGTGCCGCGCCGTCGGCGGCGCCCGCCGGGGCGTCGAAGCGCCGCTTCACCCAGCGCCTGCTGCCGGATGGCCGCGAAGTGGACGAGGGGCCGGGCGCCGGCAATCCGAACGCCTTCGACGAGGGCACCAATGTCGCCGCCGCGACGCCGGAGCCTGTCGTGCCGCCCGGCGCCGCACCGAGCCCTGCCGCGCCGCCCGCCGCCCAGACACCGGCGCCTCCCGCGACCGGCGCCAAGCCGAACGCTGCCTCGCCCGCCGTCTCGCAGCGCGCCATGTTCTACGAGGAGCGGACGGACACGCAGCAGGGCACGCAGCAGCTCGGCAATGTCGTCTGGAGCGTCGTCAACGAGCCGCCGGCCGACGACCAGCCGCCCGAGCCGGCGATCCGCGCGGTCGCCGACGTGCCGAGCGAGAAGCTGAAGATGACCATGACGATCCGGCGCAATCTCGACGCGACGCTGCCGGCGAGCCATGTGATCGAACTGCAGTTCGACGTGCCGCCCGGCTTCGACGGCGGCCAGATCGTCAATGTCCAGCGTCTCGCGCTGAAGCCGACCGAGGAGGCGCGCGGCGAGCCGCTGATCGGCGTCGCCGGCAAGATCTCGGACGGCTTCTTCGTCGTCGCGCTCAACAATCTCGACAAGGCGACGGAAACCAATCTCGCGCTGCTCGGCAAGCAGGAATGGATCGACGTGCCGATCGCCTATGCCACGGGCAGGCGGGCGCTGATCTCGATCGAGAAGGGCGTGCCGGGCGACCGCGTGTTCAAGCAGGCGATGGAAGCCTGGGCCGCCAAGACCTGAGCGCCTCGACCTGACCGGACAGGCTCGTCCGACCGGAACAGGCGTTCAGCGCGGCCGGCGGGACAGGCCGTCGAGCAGGAAGCCGATGCCGCGTCGAAAGACGCCGTCCCAATCGTCGTCCAGAAGCAGGCGGGAGCGTTCGATCGTCGGATGCTGCCCGCTCGGGTCTTCGAGGCGGCGCTGCGCCGCCGCGCGGTCTTCCGCCGAACGATCGTAGCTGGCCCGCGTCACCGTGGCGCCCATCACCGAGTTCCAGAGCGACCAGATCGCGGCGTTCAGATCGTCGTCCGCCACCCCCGCTTCGGATAGCGTCCTGCTTAGTCGTTCGAGACGGTCGAGCGCGTTCCGGCCGAGGGGCTGGCGCGGCAGTAGCGTCGCGGCCCAGGGATGGCGCAGCATGGCGACGCGCCAGTCCTCCAAGAGATGAACGACCTGCCCGCGCCAATCGGCCGGAACATCCGTCGACGCGGGCGGGCGATAGGCGAGCACCGTATCGAGCGCCAGGGCCAGGACGTCGTCCTTGTTCTCGACATGCCAGTAGAGGCTCATCACGCCCGCGCCGAGGCGGTCGGCCAGCCGGCGCATCGTCAGGCCGCCGATGCCCTCGGCATCCAGAAGGTCGACGGCCGTCGCCACGATGCGTTCGCGGGTGAGGGGCGGGTCGCTTGGCGCGTCCTCGCCCGTTCCGCCCCCATCGGTCCGCGCCTTGCCGCGCTTGCCTGCCATCGGCCTTGTCCCTCGATCCAGACCCCGGTTGTGGCCGCCGACGGGGGCTATGTCGACAGGCGAACTTGACTCGTACAGCGTACGATACTACAAGACGTACATCGTACGAGTCACCGTGCGATGTCTCACGCCGTCACACGGCTTTCCCGGTCGGGCCGGCGGAGAATTCCGTTCCGGTTTGGTCGCGGGAAGACCGTGCCCGGCCTCGTCAAGCATCTCGTCTCAGGAGGACATCCCATGCTGGCCGCTTCTCCGGCGCTTGCCGCCGACGCGCTGACCATCGTCAATCCGTCGGCGCTCCACGACCCGTCGCCCAACGGTTACAGCACGGCGGTGGTCGTGCCGGGCGGCGCGAGGCTGGCCTTCGTTTCTGGCCAGGGCGGCCAGGACGCCACCGGCGCCCTGTCCCCGGACTTCGCCGCGCAGGTTGGCCAGGCCTATCGCAATCTCCGTCTCGCCCTCGATGCGCTGGGAGCCAAGCCGGAACATGTCGCCAAGCTGACGGTCTTCGTCGTCGACCACGACATGTCCAAGCTCGGCGTGTTGACGCAGGCGGTCACGGAGATGTTCGGGGCGGCGCTGCCGGCGCAAACGCTCGTTCCCGTTCCCAAGCTCGCGATCGACCCCATGCTGTTCGAGGTCGAGGCGGTCGTCGTTCTGCCGCGCGCCTGACGGCACGCTCGGGGAACTGGGTATGGGAATGACACCCAGACGATGGCGAGACATGGGCCCGAAGACAGGCCAGGTTTGCCGCCTTTAGAAGCGCGGCGCGGAGACCGACCGATTCACTCGGTCGATCTCCGCGTTTCGCGGTCTTACGCCGTCACCGGCCGCAGGGCGCGGCGGGCGGCTTCGGCGGTGTCGCGCACCGCCTTCTGCACCTTCTCGAAGGCGCGAACCTCGATCTGGCGCACGCGCTCGCGGCTAATGTCGAACTCGCCGGACAGAGCTTCCAGCGTCAGCGGCTCCTCGGCGAGGCGGCGGGCCTCGAAGATGCGGCGCTCGCGCTCGTTCAGCACGCCGAGGGCGTTCTGCAACATGCCGCGCCGCTGCTCCATCTCGTCCTGCTCGACCAGCATCTCTTCCTGGTTCTCGGCCTGATCGACGAGCCAGTCCTGCCATTCGCCGGATTCGCCCTCCGTCGCGCGGATCGGTGCATTGAGCGAGGCGTCGCCGGACAGGCGCCGGTTCATCGACACCACCTCTTCCTCGGACACGCCGAGCTGGGTGGCGATGAGATGGACCTGATCGGGCTTCAGATCGCCCTCGTCCAGCGCCTGGATGCGGCTCTTCATCTTGCGCAGGTTGAAGAACAGCCGCTTCTGGTTGGCCGTCGTGCCCATCTTCACGAGGCTCCACGACCGCAGGATATATTCTTGAATCGCCGCCTTGATCCACCACATGGCATAGGTGGCCAAGCGGAAGCCGCGATCGGCGTCGAAGCGCTTCACCGCCTGCATGAGACCGACATTGCCCTCGGAGACGACCTCGCCGATCGGCAGACCATAGCCGCGATAGCCCATGGCGATCTTCGCCACGAGGCGGAGATGGCTGGTGACGAGCTTTTGCGCGGCGTTGCGGTCGCCATGTTCGGCATAGCGCTTCGCCAGCATGTATTCCTCTTGCGGCTCCAGCATCGGAAAACGCCGGATCTCCTCCAGGTAACGGCTGAGACCCCCTTCGCCCGACGCGATGCTCGGCAAGTTGGCTTGGGCCATGATGCACCCTCCATAATCGAAGTCGGCCGCCCGATTCCGGGCCGGCCGCGTGCGGAGATCGCGAAACGCCCACCCCCGCGTAGCTTCAGATGGGGATTGTCCCGTCAAATTTCAGCGGGCGTTCGGCAACCATCGTCGAACGCATCGTTCACCGAACGTTCGGAGCGCCATTATGCGCGGTTCCGGCCGCGCCTGCATCTAAAGCTTCGTTCATCTCGCAAGTTCCAAGGCCTCGGCGAGGGTCCGGAAGTCTTCCGGCGGGGCGGTCTCGAAGCGGAGCGGCGCGCCCGTCAGTGGGTGTTCGAAGCCGAGGCTCGCGGCGTGGAGGGCCTGCCGGGGGAAGGCGGCGGCGATCGCGCCGGCCGGCTCCGGCAAGCGCAGGGCCTTGGTGCGGAAGGATTTTCCGTAGAGCTCGTCGCCGATCAGCGGATGGCCCGCATGGGCCATGTGCACGCGGATCTGATGGGTGCGGCCAGTCTCCAGAATGCAGCGGAGGAGGGCGGTGCTGTCGCCGACGCCGCGCGCCATCACTTCGTAGTGAGTGACGGCATGGCGTGCATCGGCGCGACTCTCCGGCACCACCTGACGCTTCAGCCGGTCGAGGCTGGAGCGGCCGAGCGCGGCCTCGATTCGCCCCTTCGGCCGCGCCGGCACGCCCCAGACCACGGCGAGATAGGCCCGCTCCATGCGCCCGTCGCGACCATGGGCGGCGAACTGTTCCGAGAGCGAACGATGCGCGAGATCGGTCTTGGCGACGACCATGACGCCGCTCGTATCCTTGTCGAGGCGGTGCACGATGCCGGGGCGCTTCACCCCGCCGATCCCCGAGAGACTGTCGCCGCAATGATGCAGCAGCGCGTTGACCAGCGTGCCGGTCCAGTTGCCGGCGCCCGGATGGACGACGAGCCCCGCCGGCTTGTCGATGACGATCAGCGCCTCGTCCTCGTAGAGGATCGTCAGCGGAATCGGCTCCGGCTGCGGATCGGGCTCCTCGGCCTCCGGCACGGTCATCTCCACCGTCTCGCCTTCCGTAAGGCGGCGGCTCGGGGACGCGACGGGGCGGCCGTCGATGCGGACGCCGCCGCTCTCGATCACGGCCTGGATGCGGCTGCGCGAGAAGGCGCCGGCCAGACGCGCGGTGAGGAACTGGTCGAGCCGCTGCCCCGCAGCCGGCGCGTCGGCGACGAAGCGGCCCGCCTCGGCGCCGTCCTCCGTCTCGGCGATGTGGCTTGCCTCGGCGGGGAGCGCGACGCTAGGAGCGGAGGCGGGCGAAGCGCCCGGGCGGGAACGGGATGATGCCATGGCGAAAGCGGACCTCGACGACGAGGCGGAAAAGCCCCTCGATCCTGCGACGGAACGGCTGCGCCGCAAGATGGTCCGGTTGCTGGCCGTCTCGGTCGGAGTGATGATGGTCGCGGTTATGGCCGTGCTGGCGGCGGTTGTCTACAAGATCGGCCGCGATCGGCCCGCTGCGCTCGATCCGAACGTTCCCCTCAAGGTCGAGCTGCCGGCGGGGGCCGAGGTGGAAGACATGGCGATGGGCGACGGCCAGGCGCTGCTGCGCCTGCGCGACGGGGCCGCCGAGCGCCTCCTGCGCATCGATCTCGCGACGGGCCGTGTGGTGGCGCGCTACGACCTCGTGAAGCCCTGAACGAAACCGTCACAAAGGCGCTTGCCAAGCCGGAAAAGCCCGGCTATACGGACGCCACACTGGTTACGCGCCCATCGTCTAGCGGTTAGGACGGCGCCCTCTCACGGCGCAAACAGGGGTTCGATTCCCCTTGGGCGTACCAGTGTCCTTCCCTTCAAAATCTGATCGATCGATAGACCCCCGGCCGATGTGTTCGGCTTGGGTCCTCCGGTCTTGCGCCGCCATCTTGCCGCGTTTCCTTCCGGCGGGAGGCCATGCTAGAGCCTCGGTCCTCACGAGAGGGGCTGGCATCTTGAGGCAGCGACGGATCGGATGGCGGCGGCCGGCGGCGAAATTCGCCGCGCTGCTTCTGGCCGTCCAGGCGCTGCTCTTCGCCGCCGCGCTCGGCGCCGAGGCTGGCGCCCCGCCGCGCGACCAGTTCGGCAATGTCATCTGTGCCGCCGGGAGCGAGGGCCACGGGCATCGGGCCGCCTCCGGCCATGACGATTCGCATGGCGGGCGCGTCGCCTGCTGCGGGCTTGGCTGTCTGCTGGGTGCGGCCGCCGTGCCGCCGCCAACGGCCGCGAGCCTGCCGCTGCCCGCCCGTCTGCCGCTCGCGGCCGGCCGGCCGCTTCGCGTGGGCGTCGCCCCGGGCGCGCCCGCCGCGCCGCTGAATGCGCGGGCGCCGCCGCGTCGTCTCTGATCGTCTTCGCCCGGCCGGCTTCGGCCCGCCGGCATCGTTTCGATCGACGGGCGTCGTCGTTCCTGGCCGCCGGCCGGCACGCGCCCGAATTCCAGAGAGTTTCGCATGTCCTTTCTCCCCCGTCTTCGAGCGCTTCGCGGCCTCGCCACCCCGCTCGCCCTGGCGCTCGGCGTCGCATTCGGCGCGTCCGCCAGCTCCGCCCACGAGTTCAAGGCCGGCTCGGTCGAGATCGAGCATCCCTGGAGCCGCGCGACGCCGCCGGGCGCCAAGGTCGGCGCCGGCTATCTCGGCCTCAAGAACGAGGGCAGCGCCGCCGATCGGCTGATCGGCATGGCGAGCCCGGCCGCCGAGCGCGTCGAGATCCACGACATGGCGCTGGACAACGGCGTCATGACCATGCGGCCCGTTACGGGCGGCCTGGAGATCCCGCCCGGCAAGACCGTCACCTTCAAGCCGAGCGGCCTCCATCTGATGCTCATCGATCTGAAGGCGCCCCTGAAGCTCGGCGACAAGGTGCCGTTGACCCTCACCTTCGAGAAGGGCGGCAAGGTCGACGTCTATCTGCAGGTCGATAAGATGGGCGCCACCGGTTCCGACGACGCCCATTGATTCCTCATGGGACAGGCCGGCCGCGTGCGGCTCGTCCGCGCCGGCCGGCCATGTCCGGAGCGCCTCACGGATGCCTCGTATTCTCCAGCGCCTGTCGGCCCTGTTTCTGGCGCTCGTCCTTCTCGTCGTCGCCTTCTCCGCTCCGGCCTTCGCCCATGCGACGCTGATCGGCTCGGAACCGGCCGACGACGCCGTGGTGGAACAGGCGCCGGCGCGGCTGAGCTTGCGCTTTTCCGAGCCGGTGACGCCGCTCGTCCTACGCCTCGTCGCGCCGAACGGCGCGAGCACGGTGGTGCGGGCGGAAGAGGCGGATGGCGCGGTGCTCACCATCGCCGCGCCGCCCGCGATGGCGCGCGGCACGCATGCGCTGACCTATCGCATCGTCTCCGCCGACGGCCATCCCGTCGGCGGCACGCTGCTCTTCTCCATCGGCGCGTCGAGCGGGGCGCCCGGCCGGGCGCAGGGGCTCGACTGGCCGGTCACCGTCTTCGTCTTCGCCTCGCGACTGCTCCTCTATCTCGGCCTGTTCCTCGGGCTCGGCGGCCTGTCCTACGGGCTTTTCGTGCAGCCTCTCGCCGGCACGGCGCGTGGCATCGTGCGCGGCTTCCTCCTCACCGGCCTCGCCGCCGCGCCGCTTGCCCTCGCGGCGCAGGGGCTCGACGCGCTGGAAGCGCCGCTCGGCGACGTGCTGCGGCCGGCGATCTGGGCGACCGGCTATGAGACCGCCTTCGGCCGCACGGTGACGATCGCGATCCTCGCCTTCGGCCTCGGCCTTCTGGCGCTGCGCTGCAAGGATACGCGGCCCGGCGCGATCCTGGCGGGGCTCGCGCTGGCCGGCGCCGGCCTCGCGCTCGCCGCCGCCGGGCATGCCGCGACCGCGCCGCCGCAATGGCTGACGCGGCCGGCGGTCTTCCTGCATGGCGTGACGCTCGCCTTCTGGCTCGGCAGCCTGTTGCCGCTCGGCCTCGCGCTCCAGTCCGGTTCGGAAGCCGGGCGCGCGGCGCTGCGCCGCTTCTCCGACCGGATCGCGCCGGCTCTCGCCCTGCTCGTCGCCTCCGGCGCGCTGCTCGCCGTGGTGCAGGTTGAGAGCGTCGCGGCGCTCTGGACCACGGCCTATGGCTGGGTTCTCCTCGCCAAGCTGGCGCTCGTCGGGCTGCTTCTCCTCATCGCCGCCGCCAATCGCTGGAGCCTCACGGCCCCGGTTCTCGGCGGAGCCGACCGGGGGGCGGGCGAGCGCATGGTCGGCGCCATCGGCATGGAAGTGGCGCTGGTTCTCCTGATCCTCGCGCTGGTCGGCCTCTGGCGCTTCACGCCGCCGCCTCGGGCGCTCGCGGAAGCCGCCGCGCGGCCGGCGGTCGCCCATCTGACGACCGGCCGGCTTCAGGCGGATGTCACGGTGACGCCCGGCCAGGCCGGCCCGGTGACGCTGACCGCGACCCTGGCGACGATCGACTACGCGCCGGTCGATCCCGCCGCCGCGAGCATCACCTTCACCGCGCCGGAGCCGGGCGTCGCGCCGATCCGCCGACCGGCGGAGAAGCCCGGCGACGGCACCTTGCGGGCGACGGCCGACCTGCCGTCCGGCGGGCGCTGGACGATCGGCATCGAGATCGAGACGAGGGACGCGGGGCGCGAACGGGTCGAGGGCGTCATCGACATCCGGCCGTGACGGGCCGCTTCAGAGAACGCCGAGATCGCGGCAGTCGGTATAGATGTCGAGGGTCTTGGCATTGGCGTCGGCGAGGCGGTTCGGCTTGAAGCGCAGCACGCCGAACTGGTCGAAGCTGGCGCTGCCGTCGAAGAGCTTCATGCCGGTCGCCCAGGCATCCGGATTGCGCACGCTGACGAGCCCGCAGATGGCGAGGCTGCCATCCGCCTTCTGCCGCGCCGAGATCGGCCCGAATTCCAGCGTCCGCCCGTCGGTGAAGTTGGCGGAGAAATGCGTCTTGATGTCAGTGAGGTTCTGCGGCGTCAGGCGATAGGGCGTCGTCTGCACATGCGGATCGGTGACGCCGTAGCGAAACAGTTCGAAGCGCGAGAGCGTCATGCCCGACATGTCGATCGTCGGCACCTGCGGCGTGCAGGCCGAGAGCGCGCTGGCGCAGACGATAAGGGCGGCGTGACGACACTGCATGGCCCGACTCTCATCGCGGATTTGCCGCAGATGTAAAGAAACCTTGCGGGTGGCTCCGCACAAGAAGCATGAAACCGCGAAGCATGACGTGAAGCGATCCCGCATGAGGATCTAGGGCGAGGCGGCGGTTTTGGCAGAGTTGCTGCGGATCAGCGATCCGAACGATCCCCGGGTCGCGGTGTTTCGCGACATCCGCGAGCGCGATCTCGTGCGCGACGGCGGTTTCATCGCGGAAGGCACGGTCGTCGTCGACGGCCTCGTCCGCTCGCGCTTCTTCCGGCCGGAACGCCTCCTGGTGCTGGAGAACCGCGTCGCCGGCCTCGCCGATCTTCTCGCCGCCCTGCCGCCGGACGTGCCGGTGCTCGTCGCCGGGCGCAACGTGATCGACGCCGTCGCCGGCTTTCCGATGCATCGCGGCGTGCTGGCCCATGGCGTGGCGCGGGTGGCGAGACCGGGCGCGGAGGATCTCGCCACCCGCCTTGCCGGGCTGGCCGAAACGGGTGGGATCGTCGTCGTCGCGGTCGGCATCGCCAATCACGACAATATCGGCGCGATCTTCCGCAATGCCGCCGCCTTCGGCGCGGGGCTCGCGATCCTCGACGAGACCTCGTGCGATCCTTTGTACCGCAAGGCGCTGCGCGTCTCGGCCGGCGCCGTGCTGCATCTGCCCTTTCTGCGGGCGGAACCGCTGGCGGCGCTGGCCGCCCTCACGCAAGCCGGCTTCAGCGCCTTCGCGCTGTCGCCCTCCGGCGACCCGGATCTCGCGGCGCTCGACCGCGCGGGTCCGGCGGCGCTGTTTCTCGGCACCGAAGGCGAGGGGCTGCCCTTAGAGCTGATGGCGGCGATGCGCCGGCTGCGCATCGACATGGTGCCGGGCTTCGACAGCCTGAATGTCGCGACGAGCGCGGCGATCGCCCTGCAGCGGCTCTATTCGGCGCGCCGGACCGGGACTTCGGCCTGAACCGGCGCCTCGCGATCGGACGCGGCGGCGAGCCGGCGTGCCCGCGCCGCGAGATCGGGGACGGAGGATGCCTCGGAGCCGGGTGCCAGAAGCGGCGCCAGCGGCGAGGAGGGCCCTTCGCGCCGGGCGGTCGCGACGATGGCATGCGCCGCGATCTCGGCGAGGCGCTCGCCGGGGTCCATGCCGGCGGCGGCCGGGCCGAGCCCGATCTCGGGACGGGGCCGGGCAAGCGCGTCACCCAGCGGATCCTCGGCGCGCGGCGGCGGGCTGGGGGTGGAAACGGGAGTGCGTCCGGCGAGGCCGGGGATCGCGCCGGCCTTCAGTGGGCCGCCATGCGGCTTGCCCGGCGCGGTGCCCTTTTCCGCCTCGTGCCGAAGCAGGCGGATCAGCGTGTCTTTCTCCAGGCTGGCCCGTTCCAGGGCGCGCAGCGAGTCCTCCAGG
The DNA here is from genome assembly GCF_014642635.1 of Aureimonas endophytica. GTDB lineage: Bacteria > Pseudomonadota > Alphaproteobacteria > Rhizobiales > Rhizobiaceae > Plantimonas > Plantimonas endophytica. Next base: position 1,115,137 of record NZ_BMIQ01000001.1, on the reverse strand, counting down.
CGCTCGATGCGCGTTTCGGCCGCCACCAGCTCCACCTTGCGCTCTTCGGCGAGATCGGAGGTCTCGCGAAAGCGCAGCGCCAGCGCCTCCAGTTCTTCCGCCTGGAGCGCGCCGTCGCGCCGCGCCTCGTCGAGGCCGGCGGCGAGATCGCGCTCCTGGCCTTCCAGCGCGAAGAAGGTCTGGCGCAGCTTGTCGCGCTCGGCGACATAGCCCGCCATCTCGGCCTGGAGCTCGCGCAGCGTCCGCGAGCGATCGGCGATCTCGGTGCGGGCCGAGCCGAGCTCGGCGAGCGCCCGCGCCATTCTGTCGCGCATCTCGGCGATGCCGATCTCGGCCTGGCGCACCTTCAACGCGGCTTCGGCGCGCACGAAGTCGAATTCGGCGCGGATCTCGTTGGCGCTGGCCGGCATCGTCGCCTCGAATTCGCGGCGGGCGAAGCTGCGGGACTTGCGCCAGAGCACGGGCGCGAAGAGCAGCGCCAGAAGCAGCGCCAGAAGGAAGCCGAGCAGAAAGGTGAGGGCGGTCGCGATCATCAACGTCCTTCGATGGCCTCTAGCGTTCCGACCACGGCAATGCGGCGATAGCACGGGGCACCCCCCGCGCGAAACGCGCCTGGCCGGCCGGACTCGCCTTGGCTCGATCGAAGCGGAAGCCGTGCGATCAGAACGGGTTCCAGGTCGGCATCGGCGTCAGCTTCAGATAGCCGATATTGATGCCGAGGCGGGCGCCGAGCCCGGTCTTCACCGGCACGATCATGACGTCGTCGCGCTTCAGCACCGTCATGCCGACGCCGCCGACGAGATAGGCGCTGCCGCTGACGCCGCCGAAGCGGCCATAGATGCCGTCCACCGAGGGCAGATTGTAGACCAGCATCATGGTGCGGGCGCCGTCGCCGCCGATATCGAGGCCGAGCGAGGGGCCCTGCCAGAAGATGCGGTGGTCGCCGGCATTCTTGGTGAAGAGCGTGCCCTCGCCGAAGCGCAACCCGCCGAGAAAGGCGCCGGCGCCTTCCTCGCCGAGGATATAGCCGTTGGGCAGGCCGTATTTCTGGAAGGCATTCTCGATGACGCTGGCGAGACCGCCGGAGGTCGCGCCGAAGAAGCGGTGGCCTTCGTTGACGATCTCGCCCATCGAATAGCCGTTCTGCTGCTCCTGGGCGGCGGCGGGCAGGGCGGAAAGCGAGAGGGCGGCGAGCGCGCCGCCGATGACGCTGCGACGGGAGATGGGCATGCTGTCGGATCCTTTCGGCAGGGGCGGCACGCGGACGCGGCGAGCCCCGCATCCTGCGGCCGAACCGCAACATTCCCGCTATTTGATCATGGCATGGTTGCCGAAAGCCTAACGGAGCCGGCATTCCCGGCGGCAGGGCGCGATTGACGGCGCTCGACGCCCGAATCATTCTCGCGACGAGGGCGGGCGGCCGATCGCGGGCAGGGGCCCGTTCGCCGCTCCGGGGAAGCTAGAGGAATCAAGCACTCATGGAACTGCCTCCAGTCTCCGCGCCGGATCTCGCGGCCCTTCTCGCGAGCCGGCTGTGCCACGACATCATCTCGCCGGTCGGGGCGGTGCAGAGCGGGCTGGAGCTTCTCGACGAGATGCCGAACGACCCCGAGTCGATGGCGCTGGTGCGCAATTCGACAAAGAGCGCGGTCGCCAAGCTGCAATTCGCCCGCATCGCCTATGGCGCTTCCGGCTCGCCGACGGCCGAGATCGATCTCGGCGACGCGCGTTCCGTCGCCGAAGGCTTCATGAATTTCGAGCGGGCCAATCTCGTCTGGTCCGGCGAGCGCGCCTATGTGCCGAAGAACGTCGCCAAGCTGATCCTCAACCTCCTCGTCGTCGCCAATGCCTCGGTGCCGCGCGGGCGGGAGGTGAAGATCGAGATCGAGGAGCTCGGCGCCTCGCCGCGCATCACCATCACCGCGACCGGCGCGCCGCTGCGCGTGCCGCTGAAGTTCCGCACGCTGCTGGCCGGCGAACCGCTCGCCGACCTGATCGACGCCCATGCCGTGCAGCCCTATTACACGCTGCTCCTCGCGCAGGAGGCGAAGCTGAAGGTGGAACTGACCTCCGAAGGCGAGACGGCGGTGTTCAAGGTCAGCTCTGCGGCTTGAGCCGCGCGGCCGTCCCCACTGGCGGGGCGGCCTTCACTCGATATTTCCCATTTCGCTGAACGAAGGCGCAATCGCGCTCGGCTAGGCTTCGCCGATGATGGACGGGTCGGCGGAAGGCGCCGGCGCCGAGCGGTGGAGCGGCGAAATGCGCATATGCCTCGTGATCGACGATTCCAGCGTCGTGCGGAAGGTGGCGAGCCGGATCCTGTCGAGCTTCGGCTTCACGATGGTCGAGGCGGCGACCGGGGCGGAAGGGCTCGTGGTTGCCGGCGAGGCGGGGCCTGCCCTCGTTCTCGTCGCCGCCAATCTGTCCGACATGCCGGGCGAGGATTTCGTGCGCAAGTTCCGCGCCCTGCCGGCCCATGGCGATGCGCCGGTCGTCGGCTTGCTGGTGGAAAGCAATCTCGGCCAGATGACGCGGCTGAAGCGGGCCGGGGCAAGCGCCTTCGTGCTGAAACCCTTCGACCGCGCCTCGCTGTCGATGCGGCTCCAGCCCTATCTGAGCCTGCCCGCCGCCGCCTGATCGCGGCGCGCCGTCGCGCTATCGCTGTCCGTCCGCCGCTCTGAGGAACTCGGCTAGGCTGACGACGGAACCTCGAAGATCGAAGAGCAAACGGAACGAGGGGCTGCGCTCCCGCCTGCGGATCGGCAGCGCATCACGGTATCGTATCCCATAAAGACGAAGCCCGCCGGGGTCGCCGGCGGGCTTCGTCCTGTCATCGAATCTGGAAGGATCAGGCGGCGCGGGTGTCGGCGTCCGGCTCGCGCAGCACATAGCCGCGACCCCAGACCGTCTCGATATAGTTCTTGCCGTCCGTGGCATTGGCGAGCTTCTTGCGCAGCTTGCAGATGAAGACGTCGATGATCTTCAGTTCCGGCTCGTCCATGCCGCCATAGAGATGGTTGAGGAACATCTCCTTGGTCAGCGTCGTGCCCTTGCGCAGCGACAGGAGCTCCAGCATGGCATATTCCTTGCCGGTCAGATGCACGCGCTGGCCGTTCACCTCCACCGTCTTCGCATCGAGATTGACCGTCAGCTCGCCGGTGACGATCACCGACTGCGCATGGCCCTTCGAGCGGCGGACGATGGCGTGGATGCGGGCGACGAGCTCGTCCTTGTGGAAGGGCTTCGTCATGTAGTCGTCGGCGCCGAAGCCGAGACCGCGCACCTTGTCCTCGATGCCGGCCATGCCGGAGAGGATGAGGATCGGCGTCTTGACCTTCGACAGGCGCAGCGTCCGCAGCACCTCGTAGCCGGACATGTCCGGCAGGTTGAGATCCAGAAGAATGATGTCGTAGTCGTAGAGCTTGCCGAGGTCGACGCCTTCCTCGCCCAGATCGGTCGTGTAGACGTTGAAGCTTTCGGACTTCAACATCAACTCGATGCTTTGCGCGACCGCGCTGTCATCCTCGATCAAAAGAACGCGCATCAGGTGTTCCTCTCCGTGGGATGCGCGCACCGAGCGAATGCGGCGCTTTTCCCATCGTCATCGTGTCCGTTCGTGAAATCTGACATGCAATGGTTAACAATTCTCCAGCCGGTCCGTCGAAATCGTCGGGGACGATGTTCGCCGGACCAAGGGCCGCGTCCATCCTTGCCCCGCCGCCTGCGCCCGAATGGCGCAATCGTCGGATTGGCTTGGATTTACCCGGCCTTAAGCCCTCGCTCCTATGATTAATGTCGCGCGTAAACGGACGGTTAAAGCTACTGCGCGGGCCTTGCCCGAAACCCTCCATGCGCTGCCGTGCATGACGCCGGCATTGGCCGAGGATGGAACGGGAAAGGGCACCATGAAGAGGGACAATCTCGTACGACTGGCGCGATTCAAGGTCAGCGAAAAGCGGCGACAGGTGGAGCAGCTCGAACTGATGATGGCCGAATTCGCGCGCATGGCGGGCGAGCTGGACCAGCAGATCCAGAACGAGGAGAAGCGCGCCGGGATCACCGACGTGACGCATTTCGCCTATCCCACCTTCGCGAAGGCGGCGCGGGGACGGCGCGACAATCTGACCAATTCCGTCAAGGATCTCCGGGTCCAGCTGAATGCCGCCAAGCTCTCCCAGGAGGAAGCGGAGAACGAACTCGCCAATGCCGAGAAGCTCGGCCAGCGCGACGAGATGGTGGAGGAGCGCCGCGCCTCGGCCTGAGGCGGCGCCATCGAGCCATGCAGCACCCGGCGGCGGAGCCGCCGGAAGACGAAGCCCGGTTCCGATCCGGGCGCCGCGGTCCCGAACGGGGAGGGGCCGTCGAAGGATTTGGCGCTCCGCGCGCTGCGGCGCCGACGATCCGCGATCGATGATGGGCCGCGCTCCACTTCTCAATCATGCCGATCGTGTGCCGCGTCCCTTCGTAAAGGAAGCCGCCGGAAAGGCCGGGAGCCCATCGCGCCGTTTGGCGGCGTCGGCGGAGACCGCCCGGCCCGCCGCGTCCGATCGCCATGCGGCGATCGCCCCGTCCCTCCGATTTCCATAGCCGCCGATCGAAACGCCGCATGGTTTCTGCGAGGTGCCGGTGCGGCTGTCGCTTCGCCAAACGACGGATTCGCGCAAGCCTCGTCGTCTAGCAAGGCGGAGCGGCGGGTCCGGCTTGCGGGCGCCACAAACAAAAAAGGCCGGCGCGATGCCGGCCCATTCTCGTTTCTCGAAGGGGATCGATCAGTGGAGATCGATCTTCTTGCGATATTCCTGGATCTGCGTCGTGCGGAGGCCGGCCAGTCCATGGCTGTCGATCGACGACTGCCAGGACAGGAACTCCTCCACGGTGAGCGTGTAGCGCGAACAGGCCTCGTCGAGGCTGAGAAGCCCCCCGCGCACGGCCGCCACCACTTCCGCCTTGCGCCGGATGACCCAGCGGCGGGTGTTGGGCGGGGGCAGATCCGCGATCGTCAGCGGGCTTCCATCCGGCCCGATGACGTATTTCACGCGGGGTCTGATCTGATCGGTCATTGTACTCTCGACAAAACTCACAGTACCAATCTTGCCACGAGCCTAGAGGGGCGCTTTTAAAATTCGGCTAAACCCCCTGTAATAATTCGATAAGACTCCCAGTCGGCGCGATGGGTTTTTCTTAAAGATTCCGGTCGCCTGCTTCCCGGCGCGGCGCCCCGTCTGCAAGCCGCGGACGTGATTTGGCTTTTCCGCCGGGCCTCGCTACATGGAGGCTCCCGATCGGTCCCCGAGCCGCGCTGTCGGATGCAAGGAATGCTGAACTCTCTCGATCTGCCCAAGGCGCCGGCCCATTGCCGCGTCGTTGTCGCGATGTCCGGCGGCGTCGACTCGTCCGTGACCGCCGCCCTTCTCAAGGCGGAGGGCTACGATGTCGTCGGCATGACGCTGCAACTCTATGATTCCGGTGCGGTTCCGCGTCGGGCCGGGGCCTGCTGCGCCGGCCAGGACATTCGCGACGCCCGCCGCGTCGCCGAGACGCTCGGCATTCCGCATTACGTTCTCGACTACGAGGAGGCGTTCCGGCGCTCGGTCATCGATCCCTTCGCGGCGAGCTATGTCGCGGGCGAGACGCCCGTGCCCTGTATCGCCTGCAATCAGACGGTGAAGTTCCGCGATCTCCTGGCGCTCGCCCGCGAGCTTGGCGCGGACGCGCTCGCCACGGGCCATTATATCGATAGCCGGCTGGTCGATGCCGGGACCGGCCGGCGCGCGCTGTTCCGCCCGCAGGATCTCGACCGCGACCAGAGCTACTTCCTTTTCGCCACGACCCAGGCGCAGATCGACTTCCTGCGCTTTCCGCTCGGCCGGCTGACGAAGCCCGAAACGCGGCGCCTCGCCGAGCGGCACGGCCTTTCCGTCGCCGACAAGCCGGACAGCCAGGACATCTGCTTCGTCTCGCGCGGCCGCTATAGCGACGTGATCCAGAAGCTGCGCCCCGATGCCGGGCTCCCCGGCGACATCGTGCATCTCGACGGACGGGTGCTCGGCCGGCACGAGGGCATCGTGCACTTCACCATCGGCCAGCGGCGCGGCCTGCGCCTTGCCTCGCCGGAGCCGCTCTATGTCGTGGCGATCGATGCGGGCGCGGCGCGCGTCACGGTCGGGCCGCGCAGCGCGCTGGCGACGCGGCGGCTGCAATTGCGCGACGTGAACTGGCTCGGCGACCTGGCCTTTCTCGAAGGAGCCTCGGCGCGCGACGTCTTCGCCCGGGTGCGCTCCACCCGGCCGCCGGCCCCGGCCCGTGTCCTGCGCGACGCGGATGGTATCGTGACGCTGGAACTCGCCGCGACCGAAGAGGGCGTCTCGCCCGGCCAGGCAGCGGTTCTCTATGATGGCGAGGGCGTCGGCGCGACGGTTCTCGGCGGCGGCACGATCGCGCGGTCCTTTCCGCCGGCGCTGGAGCCCGCCCGGGACGCATCGCTCCTCGCCGCGCTCTGATCAGCGCGGCGGCGAGGCGAGGGCGAGGATGCGCACCGTCTCCACCGCTTCGGCCGCGCCGGTTTCCGGCTCGCTCCGCGTCTCGATGCAGCGGATGAAGTGCCGCAGCTCGCGGTCGAGCGGCAGCCCGGGCTCGGTCTCGATATAGTCGGGATCGGCCATACGGAAGGCGAAGCCGCCTTCCGCCTGCCGCCGCACCTCGTGGCGATAACAGGCGAGCTTCTGGCCTTCCGGCGCGAGATCGTCGAAGACGAGCATGCCCTCGTCGCCGATGGCCGAGAAGCGGCGGTCGCGATAGGGCGAGGCCCGCGACACGTGGATCTCCGCGCCGACCCTGCCCGGAAAGGCGAGGGTGATGTCGGCGATGTCCGTGTCGTCGGAAAGGACGGTGCGGCGCGTCGCCTCGATGCGTTCCGGCATGGCGCCGGCGATCTTGAGGACGAGCGACAGATCGTGCGGCGCGAGATCCCACACGGCATCCATGCCGAGAAAGCGGCCGAGCCCCTGGCGCATCGCGACGATATGGCGGAGCCGGCCGATCCGCCCTTCCGCGACCAGCGCGGCGAAGCGCTGGAAGACCGGATGATAGCGCAGGACATGGCCGACCATCAGAAGGCGCCCGGCCGCCCGCGCGGCCTCGGCGCTCGCCCTGGCGTCGGCGGGATCGAGAGCGATCGGCTTCTCGATCAGCACGTCCTTGCCGGCGGCGAAGGCCTGGCGCGCCACGGGCCCGTGGAGCACCGCCGGCAGGGCGAGGACGAGCGCGTCGATCGTCGGGTCGGCGATCGCCGCGTCCGGCGTCAGCGCCGGCACGCCGAAGCGCTCGGCGAAGCTCGCGGCCTTCGTCGCGTCGCGATCGGCGACGGCGGCGAGGGCGCCGATCTCCGCGAGCGTGCGCACATGGTTCTGGCCCCACTGGCCGCATCCGATCACCGCGATCCGCACCGCCATGCCCATCTCCTTCGCTCTTGCCGCGAGGGGATAGAGAAATTGGTTTCGGCGCTCAAGGCGCGAAAGGATGAGGGCGCGGCACGGCGCGACGATCCCCGCACAGGCCGCTTGACAGGCGCGGCGGCGGGAACCTATATCGCGCCATCCGACGCTTCGGCGACGAAGGTTGGCGGGGTAGCTCAGTTGGTTAGAGCAGCGGAATCATAATCCGCGTGTCGGGGGTTCAAGTCCCTCTCCCGCTACCAACCAACCCCATGATCCGTATATTTTTCCTGCAATCGCGCCAGCGACTTGATCGGCGGTTTTTGTCAAACTTCGGAAGGTTTGACTACTTTCGCTCGACGACCGCTCGCCTCTTTTGTGAATGACGCGATGGTGGCCGAGTTTATTCTCGATCGGCCTGCATCCTATCACGCGGAATGATCAGGCGAGGGCGCGAAGAGGGTCGGGCGCAGCATCGCGAAGAGGCGGTCGATGCGCTCGGCGATGGCGGCGGGCGTCGGCGGCGGGGCCCGGCCGATCAGGCTGAGAATCGCCGCATCGCCGATCACCGCGCCGAGCAGGAAGCTGCCGAGATCCGCATCCGCCTGCGGCGCCAGGAGGCCGCGCCGCTTCAGGATCATCACGGCTTCCGACAGGATCGCCTTCGCGCCGCCCATCCCCTTCTCGTGCAGGCCGAGGGCGAGCTCGGGCGCGGCCTGCGTTTCGGCGATCACGAGCCGCGCGAGGGCGATCTGCCGGGGATGCAGCAGGATTTCCGTCAGGTCCTGCAGCGCCTTGCGCAGGAAGGCCTCGCCATCCTCCCGTCCCGCCTCCTCGCCGAGATCGAGGGCCGGCATCGCGCCGAGCGCGGCGGCGACCAGCTCGGTGAAGAGCCGCTCCTTCGTCTCGAACGCTTGGTAGACGGTCTTCTTCGACATGCCGCAGCCCTTGGCGACATCGTCCATCCGCGCGGCGGCATAGCCCCGCGCCACGAAGACCTCGCCGGCGGCTTCGAGAATGCGTTGCCGCCGCTCGCCCTCGCTCAAAGTCGGAGGACGACCGGGCCGGCGCGAGAGGGGGCAGAAGGGAAACAGCCGATCGGAAGACATCTTGACAATTGGAAACCGATGAGTTTCCTCCGTCAATAGGGAAACTCGTCGGTTTCCGTAGTCGTGAACCCCTATGGCATGCGCCGTGGCTTTTCGGCCATGAGCCGTGCGTCGATACGGGACGGGAAGGCGGTCGGTCGTGCAGAAGCGAAGTCGAATCGCAGCGCTCGGCATTTCGGCTCTGGGTCTCGCCGTGGCGGGATGCCAGGGCGAGACGGCGCCGCCCGTGCCCCCGGCGCCCGCCATTGCCTTCGTGGCGGCGCAGCCCGTCACCCTGCCGCAAGCGGTGACGCTGACCGGCACGATCGCGGCGCGGGCGGAAAACAACGTCTCCTTCCGCACCAGCGGGCAGATCGTCGAGCGCTTCGTCGATACCGGCGACCATGTGACGAAGGGGCAGGTGCTGGCGCGGCTCGACGCGCGGGTGCAGGCGGCCGATGCCGAATCGGCGAAGGCGGGGCTGGCATCGGCGGAAGCGCAGGCGAAGCAGGCGGCGGCGGCCTTCGCGCGGGCCCAGAGCCTGTTCGGCCAGGGCTTCACCACACGGCGGGAATTCGATCAGGCCGATCAGGCGCAGAAGGTGGCGGCGGCGGAGGTCGAGGCGGCGAAGGCACGTCTCGCCAGCGCGCTGGAGACGCTGTCCTTCACCGAGCTGCGGGCGGATGCGGACGGGCTCGTCACCGCGCGCGATCTCGATGTCGGCGAAACGGCGCAGGCCGCCGCGACCGTCTTCACCATCGCCTGGGACGGACCGCGCGACGCGCTTTTCGACATCTACGAGGCGCTTCTGATCCAAGGGCACGAGCCGCCGGCCGTGACGGTCGCGCTCCTGGCCGATCCCTCGGTCACGACGACGGGCCGGATCCGGCAGATCGCGCCCAGCGTCGATCCGAAGACCGGCACCGTCCGCGTCAAGGTCGGACTGGAGAGCGTGCCGGCGGCGATGACGCTCGGCGCGACGGTGAGCGGCACCGGCACCTTGCCCTCGCGGCCCGTCTTCGTGCTGCCGCCCGCGGCGCTGACGGCGGAAAAGGGCGAAGCGGCCGTCTGGCTGTTCGATCCCGCCAGCGCCACCGTCGCCGCGCGGCCGGTGCGCGTCGCCGCCTATCGCACGGACGCGGTGATTCTCGACGAGGGATTGCAGGCCGGCGACCGTGTCGTGACGGAGGGGACGAAGCTTCTGCGGCCCGGCCAGACGGTCCGCGCCACGGAGGTCGCGGCCCGATGACCCGCCTGTTCCCGATCTGCGGCCTCGCCCTCGTGCTGGCCGGCTGCCAGGGGGAGGCGCCGAAGGCGGAAGCCCCGGTCGTCCGCCCGGTGAAGTCGACCGTCGTGAAGCCCTTCGCCGACGAGGCGCCCGTCTTCGCCGGAACCGTCGAATCGCAGGTGCGCACCGATTACAGCTTCCAGATCCTCGGCCGGATGGTCAGCCGCGACGTCGATATCGGCGACGCCGTGACCAAGGGCCAGATGCTCGCCTCGCTGGAGGCGACCGTGCTCCAGCAGAGCGTCGACGCGGCCGAGGCTTCCGTCGCCAGCGCCAAGGCGACGCTGGCGAATGCCACCGGCGTCGCCGAGCGGCAGCGGGCGCTCCGCCAGTCGAACACGGCGACGCAGGCCGATGTCGACAATGCCGAACAGGCGCTCGAAGCCGCCCGCTCGGCCGAGATCCAGGCCGAGGCGGCGCTGGCCAAGGCGCGGGAGCAGCTCGGCTATGCCCGGCTGACGGCGGGCTTCGACGGCATCGTCACGGCGGTCGCGGCGGAAGCCGGCCAGGTCGTCGCGGCGGGCCAGACGGTGCTGACCGTCGCCCGGCCGGACCTGCGCGACGCGGTCGTCGACCTGCCGGACTGGATGGCGAGCACGCTGTCCACCGGCATGCCGCTGCCCGTCGCCCTGCAGCTCGATGCCGCCGCGACGGCCGAGGGCCGCGTGCGCGAGATCGCGCCGCTGGCCGATCCGGTGACGCGCTCGCGCCGAGTGCGGATCGCGCTGAAGGCGCCGCCGCCGGGCTTCCGCCTCGGCTCGATCGTCACCGTCGCCCTGCCGGGCGGCGAGGCGAGCTCGCTCGCCCTGCCGGACAGCGCGGTGCTGCGCCGGAACGGCGCGACCATGGTCTGGGTCGTCGCGCCCACGGGCGACCGCGTCGCCACCCGGCCGGTGTCGCTGGAAGCGGCGGCGGACGGGCGCTGGCTCGTGCGCGACGGGCTGAAGGAAGGCGAGCGGGTGGTGACGGCCGGCGTCAACAGCCTGACCGAGGGCCAGAGCGTGAAGCTGCAAGAGGGCGTGCGATGAAGCGCTTCAACCTGTCCGAATGGGCGCTGAACCATCGCTCGCTGCTCTGGTACTTCATGCTGGTCTTCTCGCTGGCCGGCCTGTTCTCCTATCTCAATCTGGGGCGCGAGGAGGACCCGAACTTCACCATCAAGACGATGATCATCACGGCGACCTGGCCGGGCGCCACGGTGGACGAGACGATCGGCCAGGTCACCGAGCGGATCGAGAAGAAGCTCGAGGAACTGCCGCAGCTCGACTATACCAGGAGCATGACGAGCGCCGGCCGCACGACGATCTTCGTCAACCTGCGCGACACGACGCGCGGGCCGGAGGTGGCGGCCACCTGGCTGCGGGTGCGCAATCTCGTCGGCGACATTCGCGGCGACCTGCCGAGCGGCGTGCAGGGGCCGTTCTTCAACGACGATTTCGGCGATGTCTACGGCAATATCTATGCCTTCACCTCCGACGGCTTCTCGCGGCGGGAGCTGCGCGACGCCGTCGAGGACACGCGTTCGAAGATCCTGACGGTGCCGAATGTCGGCAAGGTCGACATCATCGGCGCCGAGGACGAGGTGATCTTCCTCGAGTTCTCGCCGCGCCGGCTCGCCGCCTACGGCATCAGCCAGCAGAGCGTGGTCGAGACCCTCCAGGCGCAGAACGCGGTGACGCCGTCCGGCGTGATCCAGGCCGGGCCCGAACGGGTGAGCGTGCGCGTCGGCGGCCAGTTCGCCTCCGAGGACAGTTTGCGCAGCCTCAACCTGCGCGTCAACGACCGCTTCTTCCGCCTGTCGGACGTCGCCGAGATCCATCGCGGCTATGCCGATCCGCCCTCGGCGCTCTTCCGCTACAATGGCGAGGCGGCGATCGGCCTCGCGGTCGGCATGAAGGCCGGCGCGAACCTTCTCGCCTTCGGCGAGGCGCTCGATCACGAGATGACGAAGATCGAGGGCGAACTGCCGGTCGGCATCGGCGTCCATCTCGTCTCCAACCAGCCGCAGGTGGTGGAGGAGGCGGTCTCGGGCTTCACGCGCGCGCTGTTCGAGGCGGTGGTGATCGTGCTCGCCGTCAGCTTCGTCAGCCTCGGCCTGCGCGCCGGGCTGGTCGTCGCCGTCGCGATCCCGCTCGTCCTCGCCATGACCTTCGTCGTGATGGAATATGCCGGCATCTCGCTGCAGCGCATCTCGCTCGGCGCGCTCATCATCGCGCTCGGCCTGCTCGTCGACGACGCGATGATCGCGGTGGAGATGATGGTGGCGCGGCTGGAGGCGGGCGACACGCTGCGCAGCGCCGCGACCTATGTCTATACGTCCACCGCCTTTCCGATGCTGACCGGCACGCTCGTCACCGTGGCGGGCTTCATTCCCGTCGGTCTCAACAGCAGCAATGCCGGCGAGTTCACCTTCACGCTCTTCGTCGTGATCGCGACGGCGCTGATCCTGTCCTGGATCGTCGCCGTCCTGTTCACCCCGCTTCTCGGCGTCCTGATCCTGCCGAAGGCGATGAAGCAGCATCACGGGGCGAAGGGCCGCTTCGGCCGGCTGTTCTCGGCGGTGCTCCGCGTCGCGATGCGTTGGCGCTGGGTGACGATCGCCGTGACGCTCGCCGTTTTCGGCGCCTCCGTCTATGGCATGCAGTTCGTCCAGCAGCAGTTCTTCCCGTCCTCGGACCGCCTGGAACTGATCGTCGACTGGAACCTGCCGCAGAACGCGTCCATCGCCGAGACATCGGCCGAGATCGCGCGCTTCGAGAAGGAACAGCTCGCCGGCAATGACGGGATCGAGCGCTGGTCGAGCTATGTCGGGCAGGGCGCCGTGCGCTTCGTCCTGTCCTACGACGTGCAGCCGCCGAGCCCGGCCTTCGGCCAGACGGTGATCGTGACGAAGAGCATCGAGGCGCGGAACCGCCTGAAGGGCGAGTTCGCCGCCTATCTGAAGCGCACCTTCCCCAATACCGACGCCTATGTGAAGCTGCTCGACATCGGCCCGCCGGTCGGCCGGCCCGTCGCCTATCGGATCAGCGGCCCGGACATCGGCACGGTGCGGGCGCTCGCCCTGAAGTTCGGCAATGTCATGGCGACCGATCCCCGCCTCGGCGAGGTCGCCTTCGACTGGAACGAGCCGGCGCGCGTCGTGAAGATCGACGTGATGCAGGATCGCGCCCGCCAGCTCGGCATCTCGTCGGAGACCATCGCCTCGACGCTGAACGGCATCGTCGGCGGCACGACGGTGACCCAGGTGCGCGACGACATCTATCTCGTCGACATCATCGGCCGCGCCGTCCAGGCCGAGCGCGGCTCGATCGAGGCCCTGCGCGACCTGCAGCTGCCGACGGGCAGCGGCCAGTCCGTGCCGCTCGCGGCGGTGGCGAGTTTCCGTTACGACGTGGAGCAGCCGATCGTCTGGACGCGCTCGCGCGTGCCGACCGTGACCGTCAGCGCCGCCGTCTCGGGCACCGTGCAGCCGGCGACGGTGGTGCAGCAGCTGGCGCCGCGGGTGGCGGAATTCACGCGCGATCTGCGCGCCGGCTACCGCGTCGCGACGGCGGGCGCCGTGGAGGAGAGCGAGAAGAGCCAGGGGCCGATCGCCGCCGTGGTGCCGTTGATGCTCTTCGTCATGGCGACGATCCTGATGGTCCAGCTTCAGAGCTTCAGCCGGCTGATCCTCGTCTTCGCCGTCGCGCCGCTCGCCATCATCGGCGTCGTCGCGGCGCTGCTGCCGAGCGGCGCGCCGATGGGCTTCGTCGCGATCCTCGGCATTCTGGCGCTGATCGGCATCCTGATCCGCAATTCGGTGATCCTGGTCGACCAGATCGAGACCCTGAGGCGCGAGGGCGTCGAGGCCTTCGATGCCGTGATCGAGGCGACCGAGCACCGCATGCGCCCGATCCTCCTGACGGCGGCGGCGGCGAGCCTCGCCCTCATCCCGATCTCGCGGGAGATCTTCTGGGGCCCGATGGCCTATGCGATGATGGGCGGCATCATCGTCGGCACCGTTCTGACGCTGCTCTTCCTGCCGGCGCTCTATGTCGCCTGGTTCCGCATCAAGGCGCCGGCGCGGGGAAAGGTCGCCGCGACCTGACGGGCAGGCGCCGAAAGCGCTGGCGTCGGACGGGCAAATCGCCCTATCGATGCCGGACCGGCGCGCCCGGAGAACAAGGACGGACCCCATGAACGGATTGCGCAACGAGGCGCTCTTTCGCGAACGGCAGCTGATCGGCGGCGTCTGGGACGCGGCTGGCGACGGCGCGGTGATCGAGGTGATCGACCCCGCGACGCAGCGCCCGCTCGGCACCGTGCCGGATGCCGGCACGGGCGACACGCGCGCCGCGATCGGTGCCGCGGCCGCCGCCTTCGGCCCCTGGCGGGCGAAGACCCATGCCGAGCGCGCCTCGCTTCTGGAGCGCTGGTATGCGCTGATGATCGACAATCTGGAGGATCTGGCGCGGATCCTGACGGCCGAGCAGGGCAAGCCGCTCGCCGAAGCGAGGGGCGAGATCCGCTACGGCGCCTCCTTCGTCAAATGGTTCGCCGAGGAGGCGCGGCGGATCGGCGGCGGCACCGTTCCGTCTCCGACGCCGGATCGGCGCATCGTCGTTCTGAAGGAGCCGGTCGGCGTCTGCGGCATCATCACGCCCTGGAACTTTCCGAACGCGATGATCACCCGCAAGGTGGCTCCGGCGCTGGCCGCCGGCTGCACCGTGGTGATCAAGCCCTCCGATCTCACGCCCTATTCGGCTCTCGCCCTCGGCGTCCTCGCCGAGGAGGCCGGCATTCCGGCCGGTGTCGTCAACATCCTCACCGGCCGCCCGGAGGCGATCGGCGCGGAGCTGACGGCGAACGAGACGGTGCGCAAGATCTCCTTTACCGGCTCGACCCGCGTCGGCGCGCTGCTGATGCGCCAGTCGGCCGACTCCATCAAGCGTCTCAGCCTCGAACTCGGCGGCAACGCGCCCTTCATCGTCTTCGACGACGCCGATCTCGACCGCGCCGTCGAGGGCGCGCTCGCCTCCAAGTTCCGCAATGGCGGCCAGACCTGCGTCTGCGCCAACCGCATCCTCGTCCAGGCCGGCATCCACGACCGCTTCGCCGAAGCGCTGGCGGCGCGCGTCTCGGCGATGAAGGTCGGGCCCGGCACGGCGGAGGGCACCGATATCGGCCCGATGATCAACCGGGCGGCGATCGACAAGATCGACCGCCATGTAAGCGACGCGATGGCGAAGGGCGCGAAGCTCCTGTCGCGCCTGCCCGCCCTGCCGGAAGGGCCGCAATATACCGCGCCCGTCGTGCTCGGCGGAGCGACGACCGAGATGCTGGTCGCGAGCGAGGAGACCTTCGGCCCGGTGGCGCCGCTCTTCCGCTTCGAGACGGAAGAGGAAGCGATCGCGCTCGCCAACGGCACGCCCTTCGGTCTCGCCGCCTATTTCTTCACCGAGAGCCTGAAGCGCTCCTGGCGCGTGGCCGAGGCGCTGGAATTCGGCATGGTGGGCCTCAATACCGGCGCGATCTCCACGGAAGTCGCGCCCTTCGGCGGCGTCAAGCAGTCGGGCCTCGGCCGCGAGGGCGGGGAACTCGGCATCGAGGAATATCTGGAGGTGAAAGCCTTCCACATCGCCGGGCTCTGAGCGGGCGCCCGATGCTTTCGGGCCGTCCGTCCGATCGGACGGCCCGCGATCCTCGTCCGGCGGGCAGGGGGCGAGGCGTCCCGTTACCGCGACGCGTTTCCCGCTTCGGCCGCCTATGACAGCCACGCTGTCGCGCCGCGTCTCGATCCAGCTGCTCCTCCCGCTCCGCCGATAAGCCGCGTCGCCCGATCGCTCGCGCGATCCATCCCTCCCGACTCCGCCGAGGATGGCGGACGATCCGCCGCGCTCGGCCGTGGCGTCGATCGCGGCGGTCGCGTCCTGTCCCGCTCCCCGGATCGCCTCCCCATGCAGGGAATCAGCATGCCGCCGGCACGGAACGCCGTTCGGGCAAGCGCGATCAGGCCGCGAGGCACAGGAGCCTTGCCCTGAGCCAACCAATCAGTTTGAGGACTCTGAGGGATTGACCACATATCGGGCGATTTTTTCCGAAAAGATGCCGATAAGCGTGGTGGATCAGCGAGATAATCCGAATATTGCCCATCGATAATGTGATATTGGCGCAACAACTGTGACATCCTGTCCTGATAAAATTCAGTGAGCTATTGCGCTATTTTGCCGGCTCCGTAATTTTGCGAACCGGAAGTCCCCGGGCGAGCCTGGGCTTTCGAACCAGGGGAACGGGTAGGGAAGGCTGACCTTCCGACAAAAAGCCCCCCCTACCTTCGCAATCTGACTGGAGGTCAGGAAATGAACATCAAGAGCCTTCTCCTTGGCTCCGCCGCGGCCCTGGTCGCGGTTTCCGGCGCCCGCGCCGCCGACGCCCCCGTGACGCAGGTCGAGCCGGAACCGGTCGAATATGTCCGCGTCTGCGACGTCTACGGCACCGGCTTCTTCTACATCCCCGGCACCGAAACCTGCCTGAAGATCGGCGGCTATGTCCGCATGCGCGTTCAGGGCAACGACCACCAGTACAACGCGGACATCGACGGCAATGGCCCGACCGATGCCAACAAGGTCGGCTACAACTACAATGTCGGCACCCGCACCCGCGCCCGCCTCGACTTCGACGCCCGCGAGGAGACCGAGCTCGGCACGCTGCGCGCCAAGTTCCGCGTCGAGGCGACCAACGCGCCCGCCGCGACCAACAACTCGTCTTTGAACGGCACCTCGTCCAGCACCGACGGCGCGACCTATGCCGCCAAGTTCGCCTATCTCCAGCTCGGCGGTCTGACGATCGGTTACCTCGACTCGGTCTGGTCGGCGGATGACGGCGGCATCTCCGAAGGTCTCCTCACCGACACCGACTGGGCGGCCGGCGGTATCAGCCAGAACCGCATCTCCTACACGGCGGCCTATAACGGCTTCTCCGGCACGCTGTCGGTGGAAGACGACGGTTCGGGCGACTTCATCCCGGACGTTCTCGCCAAGCTCGCCTACAAGGGCGGCTTCGGTGGCGCCTACCTGATCGGCGTCTATGACGAGGACGCCTATGGCGACCAGTCGGTCAACTACTTCGGCGCCGGTGCGGGCAACACCTACGGCAACTACAAGCTCTTCACCAACGAGTACAACAACGACGCCAAGGACGGGACCTTCGCCCTCAAGGCTGGCGTGCAGCTCGACAACCTCGTCGCCGCCGACTCGATCCTGAAGGTCGAGGGTCACTACGCCTTCGATCCGTCGCAATACGCGGTGGTCGGCGACGTCTTCACCTTCTCGAACGGTGGCTCGAACAACTTCGGCCGCGTCGTCGATCCGACGACGGGCCTGATCGTTTCGACCGGTTCGGGCTTTGCCCTGCCGAGCGAGTGGCAGGTGGGTGCCGGCTACCAGCAGACGATCGGCAAGGTCTTCGCGGCCGTGTCGGGCGCCTATGGTCAGACCTTCGATCTGAAGTACGACTACTATACCGCTGCCCCGACCAAGGCCTCGACCTATAACGGCACGGCCGTTTCGGACAGCACCGGCTCGGTCAACTACTGGGCGGTCGAAGGCGACCTCGGCTACCAGGTCACCAAGAACTTCTCGGTTCTCGGTGGCGTGTCCTACGTCAATCTCGACATCCCGGTCGGCGACAATCTCAGCCAGACCCGCGGCTTCGTCGAGTTCAAGCGCACCTTCTGATCGATCCTTCGATCGGATGACCATCGGAAGCCCGGCAGCGATGCCGGGCTTCTTCGTTTGTAGGGGCTGCGTTCGTTTGCGGCTGTTCTGCGAAGATGCCGATCGCTGCAGGCCGCGACTTGCCGCCTTAGCAGTGGTCGCATCGCCCGCAAGGGTGTGTCCCAAACGCGAAAAGGCGGCGCGCTGGTGGCGGCCGCCTTTCTGTTTTCGCCGATCCGACCTGTTCAGGCGACGTTGCGCTCGTCCTGTCTGCCTGACTGGTTGAATTCCGCCGGGCTCAGTCGCCGCGCGGCATCGGCCAGCGCGTCCGCCGGCTTCGCCATCGCCAGGCGGCGTCCGCTGCCCTTGCCGCGCTGTGGAATCCGCAATTGCCGCACGAGGCGCGTCACGGTGGACGGACTGACATCCAATGTGAACGCGATCGCGCCGATCGACAGGCTCGGATCACGGTAGAGCTCCGCCAGACGCGCCTTCAAGGCCTCGCCGGCCGCGCCGTGCAGCTGGGTCGCGCGCCGGCTTTCGAGGCGCCGCTTCAGGATCGCGCGGACCTGGTAGACGGTGAGGCCAAGTCGGTCGGCGATCCGTTCGGCGGTCAGGCGCTCGTCGCGGAACAGCTCGGTCGCCTGCAACTGGATCTCGTCCGCGATCTGGTCGATCGTCGACGGAACGCGTCGGCGCAGGGCGACGCCATGTCGGCGCAGAATCTCGTAGAGCTGCGACAGCGGCAGTTCGAAGCGGTCGCGCAGGGCGGCGATCGAGGCGCCGTCCCGATAGGCGCCGACGATCAAGGCGTGTTCGCCTTCGCCGATTTCCAGATGCCGCCGGCCGGCCCGCAGCGACTGCCGCCGGGGCAGGCCGAGTTCGTCCACGAGCTGCCGCACGCCTCGGGCCGTCAGGCGAAACCGCGTGCCGAGGTCCTGGAGCGTCGTGCCGTCCCGGTACTCGGCGGCGAAGGCCATCTTCCGGGTGTCGTCGAGGAATGTCGGGTTTGAGCGGCGGGGCATCGGCGTCGGAATCCGGACAAAGCGACGGGAGAATCGCTTCGCCAGAATCCAACGTCTAGAGTTAAAAGACCAGTGAGTATTTAAGGAGCGCAGTGAACTTTTAGCGCCGGCCGATCCGAGCCGGTGCCGCCGTCGCCGCTACCTCGATTGCGGCTCCGGCAGCGGCGAGCCGGTCTCGATGGAGGCCGTCGTCGTCGTCGCCTCGCTGGCCTGGACGGCCGAGTCGGACCGCGCGCCTTCCATCAGCACGTTGTGGGACGAGGTGGTCTCGATGATCGGGATCGAGGCAGGGGCGGGGAGGACGATCTTGCCGTCGCGACCCCGGCGATAGACCTCCGCGACGGTTCGCTCTGAGCCCTTCGGCAGGAGCACGGCGGTGACGGCCGGATCCTTGCTGTCGTCATAGATGGACGAAGCCGCGCTCACCGAAATCGGTTCGGCCGAAGCGGTCGAAGCGGTTGAAGCGGTCGAAGCGGTCGTGACGGGTACCGCGCGCCGCGCCGCGATGCCGCGCTCGGCCTCGCGCGGCTGCGGCGCCGGAAGCGGCGCCTGCGTCACCACCGACTCGGGCGTGACGGGGGTCGCGGGATAGCCGAAGAGCTGGTTCCGTCCGCCCGTCGCGGTTTCCGAGGCACCGACGCAGCCCGTCAGGAAAGCCGCCATCAGGCAGGCCGTCACTCGATAATACATCCGATCGTCCACATTTCATGAATGCCTGTCGCCGACCTTGTGCGGCAGGGCGCCGACCTTGCCAACCCGGAGCCGACAGAAAACCGGCAACTGTTGCCATCGGGAATCGGCGGCGCGCCGGCCGAAGCTTCGATCACTCGCCGTCTTGCCCGACCGAGAAATTTTGACGGACGCGGCGCGGACCATCTTGCCGAGTGGCGAATGATGATCAAATTTGATTGTGTTGCTAACGATGTCGGTCCGGGAGAAAGGTCCGCCATAGAAACGCGGCTTTAGGGTGTCTCCGCGATACTGGTTATCGAAGCGAACGAAAAATCGCCGGCGCCCGTAGTCATCGCGCCAGAATGCTGTAACGTCACGTTCAAGAGCTTGGGAGGGCTCCGCAGTGCAGCATATCCCGTATTATAAGAAGTCGATCGCCCCGATGCTGGCGCCAAGCCCAGCCGCCGGTATGATCACCGCATTCATGGCAAGCACGATCATCTGGCTGGGCGCCCTCGTCGTACTGCGCGCCTGATATGCGCGGGCATCCTTAACGCCTGATTGACGACATTCGCATGACACTCGTCCGGCGCGTCTCCTGCTCGCGCGCCGGCGCGCTATTCGCCATGGGCTGAAAATGCCCCGCCGGCCGTGCCTCACGCCGCGACGACTCGACGCGGCCGGCCCTTGGAACTCCTCCCGTCGGGCAATGCGAGGAGCCAAAAGCCCATGATCCGTCTCCGAGACTCCATCCCCATCTCCCGCCCGATCACATATATGAAAAGAGCCAGAGCGCGAACTTCGCCGCGCACCAGAGCAGAAATCCCGCCCAAAGGAGCAGGATGGCGCTGCCGACACCCATCGCGATTCCCAGAACGAGAATCTTCACGAGCCGCTGTTTCCTTTCGGCACGTCTCTCGAGGTCATGTGTCCCGAGATGATCGATCATCGGTCGTTTCCCCGGTTCTGTGTTCTTTTTGGGGGAAAGGCCTGCAATAGCCGTGCCAGATCGAACGCGGGCGGGAGAACGCCCGCCTTTCCGTTTCGGCTCCATCTCAAATCGCATCCGACACGCAAACCGATGTCGCTCCGCTTCCGCGCCGACCGTCGAGGCGCGGAAGCGACAAGGCCATGTCTTGGATGAACCGGACATGAAAAAACCCCTTCGCCCAATGGGGCGAAGGGGTATGGGATCGATCGAGCGGGTCGGGTCGGTCAGGCCGCCGAGGAGGGCAACCCGTCGTCCGGGCGGTCGTGCCGGCGCCGCGCCTCGCGCAGGCGCAGCTTCATCGCCTGCAACGCATCCTTGAAGGATTGCAGCACCTCGCGCGCGCTGCGATGCGCGGAGCGGTCGCCCCGCGCCTCGACCGCGGCGAGGCGCGCCTTCTGACGTTCGACATTGGCTTCCGCTTCGCGCACGCGGCGCTCGGCTCGTTCGATACGGGTTTCCCGAAAATGCATGGCGTCCATCCGCTCAATGAATTGTTGGGCGGAAAACATCCGCGAAGGCCAATGGTTCCAACGCCTTCGACGCTCGTGTGACGGAAGGCGGCTTGGCCGTGGGCGCGGCTTTTCCGATGAGAGATCATGGGTCACGGACTGGAAAAACCTTGGAACCGGCCGATCTTGCCTGTCCTGCCGTGACATCCGGTCACGGAGCCGGAAGGGTGGGCGGATCGCTTGGCGCGCCGGCCGTCCCTCCGACGCGGAAAGCGGGAGCGGACGTGAGCGCAGCGATTTCGGAGAACCCGCAGGGACGGCACGGAAGCTGGCCGTTCATCGTCGCCGGGATCCTTCTCGTGCTGGCGCTCGCCGCCTATGCCTGGGCCTGGATCGGCACGAGCGAGCGCGCCCGCGACATCGACGCGGATACGGCGCTGCTCAATTCCACCGAGCGGCTCCTCGCCGGCCTGACCACGATCGAGACGAGCGAGCGCGGCTTCGTGCTGACGGGCCTCGAGGATTTTTTAGAGCCTTACCGCGCCGCACGGCCGCAGATCGAGCCCTCCCTCGCGCAGCTGCGCGACGACTGGGGCAGGACGGCCGCCGATCCGGCGATCCTCGAACGGATCGAGGCCTCGGCCCGGACCGAGATCGAGTTCATCGAGGAGGTGATCCGCGTGCGCCGCGACGAGGGCTTCGAGCCGGCGGCGACGGTGGTGCGCAGCGGTCGCGGCAAGGCCAATATGGATGTCTTCCGCGCCGATATCGGCGAGGCGCAGGACGGCGCCCGCAAGCGGATCGGCATCGCCGAGGCCGCCGACCGGCGCAGCGGCGGCATCGCGGCGATCGCGTTCACCATCGCCGTCCTTGTCGGCCTCGCGCTTGCCTGGCTCGCCTTCTGGCGCCATCGCGACGGCCGCCGCACGGCGCAACTCCTGTCGCGGGTGCTCGACAACGCGCCGGTCGGCCTCGCCTTCGTCGATGCCGAAGGGCGGCTGAAGCGCGCCAATCCACTCTTCGCCGGCATGGTGGGCGGCGATGCCAACGCCCTTGTCGGCCAGAACCTCTTCGAGGCCTATCCCGACCTCCGACGCAATCTGGAGCAGCCGCTGCGGGCGGTGATCGACGGCCGGGCCGGCACCACCAATGTCGAGGTGCTGCTGCCGACCGGGGGCGAGCGCGAGCGCATCCTCGCGGTCAGCATCTTCCCGCTGTTCCTCACCCGGCGCGGCGACAAGTCGATCGATCACGGCGCCGGTCTCGTCGCCACCGACCAGACCGAGGCGATCGACGCCCAGCGCCGCACGCGCGACAGCGAGGCGCGCTTCCGCATGATCGCCGACTCGATCCCGCAGATGGCCTGGATCGCCGACGATACGGGCCACATCTCCTGGTACAACAAGCGCTGGTTCGACTTCACCGGCACGACGCTTCAGGAGATGCAGGGCCTCGGCTGGCGCAAGGTGCACCATCCCGATCACGAGGCGCGCGTCGTCGCCGATTTCCAGAAGGCCTTGCAGATCGGGGAGGTGTGGGAGGACACCTTTCCCTTGCGGGCCGCCGATGGCAGCTATCGCTGGTTCCTGTCGCAGGCCCTGCCGATCCGCGACGATACCGGCCGGGTCTTCCGCTGGTTCGGCACCAATACCGACGTGACGCGCCAGCGGGCCTTCGAGGAGGAACTCGCGGCGGCGCGCGACGCGGCGGAAAACGCCAATCGGGCCAAGAGCCAGTTCCTCGCCAATATGAGCCATGAGCTTCGCACGCCGCTCAGCGCCGTGATCGGCTATACGGAAATGCTGGAGGAGGAGGTCGAGGAGCTCGGCGAGGCGAGCCTTCTCGGCGACCTGCGCAAGATCAAGGGCAATGCCCGCCATCTCCTCAGCCTCATCAACGACGTACTCGACCTGTCGAAGATCGAGGCCGATCGGATGGAGGTGTTTCCCGAGAGCTTCGACGTCTCGGAGATGATCGCCGATGTCGCCTCGACGGTCGGCTCGCTGATCGAGAAGAAGGAGAACCGGTTGGAGATCGAGGCGGACGGCGCGCTCGGTTCCATGCATACCGACCAGGTGAAGCTGCGCCAGTGCCTGATCAACCTCTTCAGCAACGCGGCGAAATTCACCGAGAAGGGAACGATCCGGCTCGTCGCCCGGCGATCGCTGCGCGACGGGCGCGACTGGCTGTCCTTCGCCGTCAGCGACACGGGCATCGGCATGTCGCTCGAACAGACGCAGAAGCTGTTCGAACGCTTCACGCAGGTCGATGCCTCGACCACCCGGCGCTTCGGCGGCACGGGGCTCGGCCTCGCCATCACGCGCTCCTTCTGCCGCATGCTCGGCGGCGACATCAGCGTGGCGAGCGAGGAGGGCAAGGGCTCGTGCTTCACCATCCTGATCCCGGCGGAGCTCGATGTCGCGGCGACGGAAGAGGAGGCGGCCGCGCCGGCGCAACCCGGCCCCGAGCCGGCGGAAGGGGCGAAGCTGGTCCTGGTGATCGACGACGATCAGTCGGCCCGCGACCTGATGACCCGCTTCCTCGCGCGCGAGGGTTTCGCGGTGCAGACGGCGGCCGACGGTCTCAGCGGGCTGCAGTTCGCGCGCGATCTCCGGCCCTCGATCATCCTTCTCGACGTGACCATGCCGCGCATGGACGGCTGGGCCGTGCTGCGCAGCCTGAAGAGCGACCCGGACCTGCAGTCGATTCCTGTCGTGATGGTGACGGTGATCGACGAGCATCATCTCGGCTATTCGCTCGGCGCCGCCGACTATCTCATCAAGCCGGTCGAATGGGACAAGCTGCGCGGCGTCGTCGACCGGCTGAGTCTGGCCGAACCGGTGGAGATCCTGGCGATCGACGACGACGAGGACGCGCTGGAGCGGGCCGTGGCGATGCTCGGCCGCGCCGGCTTCGAGATGCGCACCGCCGCGAACGGGCGGGAAGGGCTCGAACGGGCGCGGGAGCGCAAGCCGGGCCTCGTGCTGCTCGACCTAATGATGCCGGTGATGGACGGCTTCGACTTCCTGCGCGAGTTCCGCGCCAATCCCGACTGGGCCGACGTGCCGGTGATCGTCCTCACCTCGAAGGATATGGACCGGGAGGACTGGCGCGCGCTCCAGGGCCAGGCCGACAAGGTGCTGAACAAGGCGCGCGTCGGCATGAAGGACCTTATTGCTCAGTTACGCGTTACGCTCGGCAGGGGTGACGGCGAGCCGAAACGCGACGCCGTCGGCAACATCGAATCGGAGCACGTCGGATGAGGCGGATCTTGCTGGTCGAGGACCACGAGGAAATCTGGGACTTCCTGTCCCGCCGCCTGAAACGTCGCGGCTTCGACGTGGTTCTGGCCTTCGACGGCCAGGACGGGGTCGAAAAGGCGAAGGTGGCGCAACCGGACCTGATCCTTCTCGACATGAACCTGCCGGTGCTCGACGGCTGGACGGCGGCGCGCACCATCCGCGCCGATTCCTCGATCCCGCGCATGCCGATCATCGCGCTGACGGCCCATGCCATGTCCGGCGACCGCGAGAAGACGATCGCGGCGGGATGCGACGACTATCACGCCAAGCCCCTCGATTTCGCCAAGCTCCTGTCGCAGATCGACGCGCTGGTTCCCGAGGAGGCCGCGCCCGTCGGCTAAGACCGACGGGGCGACTCCGAACCGTCACCTCATCTCATTCGGCCGGCGTGCTCTCGACCAGCGCGCCGGCCTTTTGCATCGAAAGAGCGGGCGCGGTCGCCGGCAGCCGCTTGGTGCCGGAAAGGTTCAGCACCGCCGCCAGCGCCTCGGTGAGCGAGGTCACGACGCCGCTGACATGCAGCTTCTGCTGGAGCGTCGCCACCATCTGCGGGTCGCGCTGGCGCCAGATGCCGATCATCACATGGGCATGCGGCGCCTTGCGATGGACCTGCCGCGCCATGTGGCGCAGATGGAGCGTCGACAGGGGCTCGACGAAGCAGAGGCAGACGAGGGCGGTGCTGGCGACGCGATCCTGCTGCGGCAGGGAATCCGCCAGGTCCTGGACCGTCGTCACGTCGGATTTCAGCCCGTGCTTGGTGAGGACCTGGGCGAGCATCGCGGCGATCGGCAGATCGAGCGGATTGTTGCCGGCGACGCAGACCACGGGGATTTCGCCGCGCCATTCCGGCGCCAGCTCGTTGCGATGGCGGACGATGCGGGCCGGCATCGAATCCGGGCCGACCGCATCGACCGCCGCCGCCGCTTCCGGCCGGAGCGAGCCGCCCTTCGGCAGCGGGCTGTCGATCGCGTCGAGCGTCGCGACGAGGCCGAGCGTCGAGCGCCGGAGAGTTTCGAGGCGCTCGCCTTGGACGGCGAAGCGCGCGACGTCCTCGTGGGCGAGGCGCAGGCCTTCCAGCGCGATCTCGTCGTAATAGGTGGCGAGGGCGCGTTCCTTGAGGAAGTCGCGCGCCTGGCTCGCCGCCTCGCGCGTCGCGCCGCCGAGCATGCGCTGGTAGAAGATCTGCGAGGGCGATAAGGCCGGCCGGTCGCCGAGCATGATGTCGATCACCTTGAGGCGCGGCACGTAGCGGCCCATCACTACGAGGCAGATGGTGAGCGGCGTCGCGAGGATGAGGCCGACCGGCCCCCAGATCAGCGCCCAGATCGCCGCCGCGAGAATGACGGCGATCGGCGAGAGCCCGCTCGAATGGCCGTAGAGCAGGGGCTCGATGACATGGCCGAGGATGGGCTCGACGGCGAGGAACAGGACCACCGTCCAGATCGCCATCGACCAGCCGGGATCGACCGCGAAGGCGAGGACCAGCGGCAGCGAGCCGCCGATCACCGCGCCGACATAGGGCACGAAGCGCAGGATGCCGGCGAGGATGCCCCACAGGAACGGGCTCGGCACGCCGATGACGAGCAGGCCGAGACTGATCACGAGGCCGAAGCAGGTATTCACCGCGAGCTGCGTGAGCAGCAGCTTGCCGAGCCGTCGCGCCGCGTCGTCGATCGCCGCCGTCGTCTGCTGGAGGTCGTCCGTGCCGGCGAGGCGGATGAAGCGATTGCGCAGGTCCTCGCGCTGGGCGAGGATGAACATGGCGAAGATGAAGACGATGCCGACCGTCGCCAGCGGGTGGAGCAGCGGCGAGACGACCGTGCCGACCGTGGCGAAGGGGCTGGAATTCTCCTCCAGCCGCACGACGGTCGGCTCCGGCGCGGCTTCCCGCGCCGCCGTTTCCCGGTGCGCCTCGCCGATATTGACGACATTCTCCCGCATCTCGTTCAGCATGACGACGAGATTGCCGAAGGGGCCGCGCTGGCTGTCGGTGGAGGAGGCGAGGCCCTCGATCTTCTTCTGCATCGTCGTCTGGTAGGTCGGCAGTTCCGTCGCCAGCGCGGAAAGCTGGTTGAGGATCACGAAACCGACGAGGCCGATGGCGACGAGGGCGGTGAGCACCGCGCCGGCGATGGCGAGCCCCTGCGGCACGCGCAGGAAGAGCAGCATGTTGACGATCGGCGCCAGCGAGAAGGACAGGAGGATCGCCAGGGCGAAGGGCACGAAGATCTCGCGCCCGAGATAGAGGATCGTGCCGACGGCGAGGATCAGGAGGCTGATCGCCAGCGCGTTGAAGAGCGGCAGGGCCGTCCGAAGCTTCTGCGAGGTGACGATATCCAAGGCGCCGGTCCGTTTCCTGCCATGCCCCGCGCGCGCGGGCCGATGCAGTGCGCAGATAGAGGAGGGGCGGGGACGCGCCAGGGACGCGGTCGCGATGAGGCGGGAACCGAGGGCCGTTTGCGTGATTCCCCTTTCATATCAAGCGATGGAGGATCTCATGAGCGCGAAGGCGCCTCCCGTGCCCAGCGACAACCGCAGCCCCAAGGGCCCCGGCGGCGAAGTGCGGGCCGATCTCGGCGCGGCGGCGTCGAAGGGAGCCGGCAATCCCGACAAGCAGGGGCAGCAGGGCAATTCCCACGTCAACACGACGCATCAGGGATATCAGCAGGACCGATGATCATGTCGACTTCGTCGAAGAGCCAGTCCGCCGACCGCCATCACGGCGGCCCCGGCAGCAGCCATCAGCGGCCCGACCGGCCGGACCCGACGGCGGGGCGCGGCCCCCGGCCGGGCGAGCCGACCAACGGGCCGGACAGCCGCATTTCCGGCGGCGGCGGCGAGCAGGACCGCCACCACAGCCACGATCCGAAGGACAAGTGACCGACGCAAGGGCGCCGCGAAGCACGCGGCGCCCTTGCCCCATCCGGGATTATTTCGAGGCCGATTCCGGCTTCAGCCGCCGGTCGAGCGCGGCGAGGATCTTGTTGGCGAGCGCCGGATAGTCCTCGTCGAAATGATGGCCGCCCTCGATGCCGACGAGTTCGACGCCGCGGTCCTTCAGGAACTTGCAGGCATCGTCCTCGTCCTCCGTGCCGTAGACGCATTGGATGAGCTTCGGGTCGATCTTCTCGGCATCCTTGACGCCGTCCGTGTCGCCCGCTTTGCCGACCCCGAGCCAGCCCGACACCGAGATCTGGAAATCGCCCGTCGACGAGAAGGCGAGGAGCGAGAGCATCGCCACGTCCTTCTGCTGTTCCGGCGGCAGATGGTTGAAGGTGGTCGGCAGGATGTCGGCCCCGAAGGAATAGCCGACGAGCAGCACCTTGCTGACGCCCCAGCGCTTGCGGAAGCGGTCGATGATCCTGGAAAGATCGGCGGCGGTCTGGTCTGGCGTCTGTTTCTTCCAGAAATAGCGCAGGGCATCGACGCCGACCGTCGGCAGACCGTCCTTCTGGAAGATGTCGCCGACGCTCTTGTCGATATCGCGCCAGCCGCCGTCGCCCGAATAGATGACGGCCATCGTGTCCCGCGTCGGCTTGGCGTCGAGAATGGTCAGCGGCAGGCCCATCGTGTCGGGATCGACATCCTTGGACTTGTCGATGAGATCGCCGATGGCAAGGCCGAGCTGCGACTGCGGATCGTCGTTGTCCGTATCCTCGATCTCGATGCCCTGCGCCTGCTCCGACAGCGCCGCCGCGCGGTTGCGGCCGGCATCGGTGGCGCCGGGCGTGAAGATCACCGTCGTCGGATCGGGCAGGGGCCGGTCCTCCAGACCGTAGAGCGCCTTGCCGTTGCGATCCTCGCGATTGGCGTCGGTGCAGAGATCCTTCTTGAGCGTGATTCCGCCGTCGGGATCGACGGCGACCGTCGCCTGGATCGTGTTGTCCGGCGTCTGCGACAGCATGGCGAGCGCCAGCGAGCCGCCGGCGCCGACGCCCGCGACGATGGGCAGGCGCAGGCTGTTGTCGCTGACCGCCCGCTGCAGCTGCTGGTTCAGCTGCTCGATGTCGGAGATCGTGTAGACGCACTCGTCCTTGGTCTTTTCCAGCTCAGCGAGATAGCGCGGCAGGTCGACGCCGACGACGATCGCATCCTGTTCGAGGAGATCGTTGGCGAGCTGGTCCTCGGCCTCGCCCCAGCCGTCCTCGTCGGACAGGAGGACGACCGCGGCGGCGATCGTGCCGTCCTTCGGGAAGAGGATCTTCGGCGAGGGAATCATGCCGGTATTGACGGTCGCCTTGGCGCCGCTCGGCAGCGTCACGTCCATGCGGAAGCCCGGATCCTCCTCGTCGTCGTCGGAGGAGGCCGGCGCCGGAGCGGTGGGCGCAGCGGGAGCCGGTGCGGCGGGTGCCGCGGTGGTCGGCTGCTGCGGCGCGGCGGGGGCGTTCTGCGCATGGGCGAAGCCGACGACGCCCGGTCCGGTGCCGGCGAGCGCGGCCGCGACGAAGGCGGCGGCCGCGAAGGGCTGCAATTTCATTTCGTCAGCACTCCCTTGAGGCCGCCACCGATGAGGAAGGTCGCATCCATCAGCGCGAGCACCGGATTGATGCCGCCCGAGACGGCGATGTAGCGGGGCTGCCAGCTCGGATGGAACTTCGCCTTGAAGGCGCGCAGGCCCCGGAAATTGTAGAAGCGCTCGCCATGCTCGAAGACGGTGCGGCCGACGCGGTTCCAGATCGGCGCGATCTGCCGCTCCGACATGCCCGACAAGGGCGCCATGCCGAGATTGAAGGTCTCGAAGCCCTCGGCCTTCAGATGCTCGATCAGCTTGATGAACAGGAAGTCCATCGCGCCCTTCGGCGCGTCGGGCGAGAAGCGCATGAGGTCGATCGAGCCTTCCCGCTTCGTGCCGGTGACGAGCACGTTGGCGAAGGCGACGATGCGCTCCTCGACGCGCAGCAGCGCGACGGGCTGCGAGGCGATATAGGCCCGATCGAAGCCGCCGAGCGAGAAGCCCTTCTCGCGCGTGTTGTGATGGTCGAGCCAGGCGTCGGAGACGCCTTCGAGCTCGTCCATGATCGCCGCCGTTCCCTCGGGCGGGACATATTCGAAGACCAGCCCGTCGCGGGCGCCGCGCGTCACCGACTGGCGCAGATTGGCCCGCTTGCCGCCGGTGAGATGGAAATCGGCGAGGTCGACGATGGCGAGCTCGCCGAGCTTGTAGGCCTGGAGCCCGGCATCGGCGTAGAAGGACAGGCCTTCCGGCGAGACCTGATAGAAGACCGCGCGGCAGCCTTCGGTGCGGGCCATCTCGATGAAGCGCCAGATCAGCTCCTGCCAGCAGTCGCGCGGGCCGACCGGATCGAACAGCGCGACGAAGGACCGGTTCTGCTTGGCATACATGATGAAGCCGCGACCGTCCGGCGAGGCGAGGATGTTCTTGTCGCCCATGCGCACGAGATTGCCGTCGGCGCTGTCCTGCGCCTCGACGATGGCGACGGCATGGTCCAGCGACTGCGCCGTCGGCGGCACGGGCCGCGCGACGGCGGGGCGGAGCAGGCTCCAGACCGCGACGCAGATCGCGAGGATCGTGACGCCGAGCGTCGCGCGCAGCGAGCGCGGCGCCTCGGACGAGAATTCGAATTCCCACCAGAGCCGGTTCGAATAGTCGACGTCGCGATAGACGAAGAAGAGGACGACGATCGCGCCGATGACGATCGTGGCGATGGCGAGGAGCCAGGACGGCGTCAGCGCCTGCCGCAGCAGCGAGGCGGAGCGGGTGAACTCGCGCCGCGTGGCGAAGAGGGTGAAGACGAAGAAGATCAGGAAGGCGGCCTCGAAGAGGGCTACCGCCTTGACGATGGACAGGAGGAGGGCCGCCCCGGCCGCGACCAGCGCCGCCCACCAGGCGCCGTCGAGGCGCTGCGCCAGGCCACGCGAGACGACGAGCATCAGGAGGCCGATGAGGCTGACGATGAAATGCGCGCCTTCCACCACCGGCAGCGGCATGAAGGAGGCGAGATATTGCAGCGTGTCGTCGGGCGTCGGCGTGACGCTGGAGAAGATCAGCATCGCGCCGAGGGTGAAGGAGAGCGTGGCGAGAAGCAGCGGCGAGATGCGCCCGCCGGCGCTGCGGATGCTGCGGCCGAGCGGCGTCGTCGCGGCGTGCTGAAGCTCGATCACGCTGACGCAGAGCGTCGCGAGGACGAGCGGCACGAGATGGTAGACGATGCGGTAGAGGACGAGGGCGCCGAGCACCTGGTCGACCTCGATCCGCTGGCCGAGCGCGGCGATGATCACCGTTTCGAAGACGCCGAGACCCGCCGGCACGTGGCTGAGGACGCCGAGCGCCACCGCCACCGCATAGACGGCGAGAAAGGCCGGATAGCCGATCTCCGTCGGCGGCAGCAGCACATAGAGGACGCCGGCCGAGGCGGCGACGTCGAGCGCCGTGACGACGAATTGCAGCCCGACGGCGCGGGGCTTCGGCAGGCGCAGCGCGAAGCGCGACAGGCGGCCGAAGCGCGATTCGCCGCCGATCCGCCCGGCGAAGGGCAGGCCGACGAGAAGGGCGAGGATCGCGAAGCCGATGAGCCGCAGGAGCGGCGCCTCGACGCGGATGAGCGGCGCCACCTGATCGGCGATGAAGAGGAGCGCCAGCGCGCCGACCCCGGCGAGGCCGAGGCCGAAGGCGAGCGTGACGAAGGCGATGACCTTCGCGATCTCTTCCGGCGCCAGCCCCATGCGCGAATAGGCGCGGTAGCGGATCGCCCCGCCGCTGAGCGGCCCGAAGCCCGCCGTGTTGCCAACGGCATAGGCGCAGAAGGCGGTGACGGCGACGGCCGGGAAGGGCAGGCGATGGCCGATATAGGCGAGGGCGCCGAAATCGTAGAAGGTGAGGGCGAGGAAGCTCGCCAGCGTCAGAAGCGCCGCGAGCCCGAGCGTCCACCAGCTCGTGCCCGTCCAGGCCTCGACGATCTCGTCGTAGCGGACCTCCTCCGTCAGCCGCGAGATGGCGATGCCGACGACGACGAGGACGAAGAGCATCGCCACGAGATTGACGAGCACGCGGTTGCGCTGGAACCAGCCTTCCGCCGCGGACTCATCGCGTTCCTGGGCGACATCGCCACGGCGCGGTGCGCTGACCGACATCGTTTCACTTTCCGTCGTGCGAGTTTGACCGGGCGTCGCCCCGGCGGAGGCGACCGAAGGGCCCCCGGGGATGACAATGGGATTGCGTCGTAAATGCGTCGCCTGCGTTCATCAACCCGCCTCGGCGACGGCGCCCCCGGCATTCTCTGCCCCCGGCGCGTCCGCGCGGAAGACGGGGCGCACGAAGACGCGGGTGATCTCGGGCCGGGTTTCGGACAGGGCTTTCGTCACGTCGCGCAGGGTCCGTTCGATCTCCGCCCCGGACAGGCGATCGTCGAGGTCGAGCGAGACGCCGAGCAGGATCTCGCCGGGGCCGAGCTGCATGGTCAGCACCTCCTGTATCTCGACGATGCGTCGATCCGACGACAGGACGCGGCGCACATCCGCCAGGACCTCGCGCGAGGCGCTCTCCCCGGTGATGAGGCTCAGCGTCTCGCGCGCCAGGAAGGCGGCGACGGCGACGAGAAGGAGGCCGATGAGAATCGAGGCGACGGCGTCGAAGACCGGCAGGCCGGCGAAATGCGACAGCGCCACGCCGCAGAAGGCGACGAGAAGCCCGGCGAGCGCGGCGGCGTCCTCGCAGAGCACCGAGAAGACGCTCGGATCCTTGCTGCGCCGCACCGCTTCCAGCGCCGGGCGGTCGGGATGGACGGCGCGCAGTTCCCGCCAGGCGACCGAGAAGGAATAGCCCTCCAGACAGACGGCGATGCCGAGGACGGCGAAGCTGATCGAGACATTCTCGATCGGCTCGGGCGCGGAAAGCTTGGCGATGCCTTCGTAGATCGAGAAGGCGCCGCCGAGCGCGAAGATCATCAGCGCGACGACGAAGGCCCAGAAGTAGATCTCGATGCCGTGACCGAAGGGATGGGCCGGCGTCGGCGGACGGGCGGCCCGCTTCGTGCCGGTGAGCAGGAGGCCCTGGTTGCAGGTATCGACCAGCGAATGGATCGCCTCGCTGAGCATGGCGGAGGAGCCGGTCCAAAGCGCGGCGGCGAACTTGGCGGCGGCGATGCCGAGATTGCCGGCAAGGGCGGCATAGATGACTTTGGTCGAACCGTGTTCCGCCATATGCGCCCGCTCTTCCCCGAATGGCGAGCCTCCGGCACCGGCTCGCGACGGGGCGGGGAGATAGGGAGCCGTCGCGACTTTGCCGCATATGCGGCGATTTGAAGAAAAAATTGAAGTTTTTCGGTTTGGATGCCCCTCGTCCAAGCTTTGGAACTGTCCGAAGCGGCAAGACAACCGGCAGGCGACCTGATGTCGATCCGTATCAAGATCTTTCTGGGCTGCTTCTGCCTCTCGACGCTGACGCTCCTGATCGGTCTGCTTTCGCAATCCTCTCAGCGCGAGGTCGGCGATCTCGCGGCGAGCCTCTACGACAATGCGCTCGTCTCCACCAATGCCTTGCGTTCGGCCCAGACGGCGCTGATCGCCGTCGCCTTCGACACCCAGAAGCTGGCGGAGCAGGACGGCGAGGGCGTGGCGCTGGACGCGCAGGCCACCGAACGGCTGACCAACCGCGTCGCGACCATCGAGGCCGATCTGCAACTCGCCAGCATGGGCTCGATCTCGGCCAACGGGCGCGACATCGTCGACGCGGCGCGGGTGCGGCTCGGCAAGCTGCCGATCTCGGGCGAGGCGACGACGCTGCGCTTCGTGCGCAGCGAATTGTCGCAGGCCCAGGACGAGATCGACGCGGCCGTGCGCGTCTTCGCCGCCGATGCCTACGGCGTCAAGGGCGATGTCGGCGCCATCGTGCACAGTTCGATCACCCAGACGCGGGTGCTGATCGGAGCCGCTCTCGTGCTCCTCGGCCTCGTCTCCTGGTTCCTGTCGCGCACCATCGTGCCCACCCTGCGGCGGGCCTCCGACGTGATCCGCTCCATCGCCAAGGGCGATCTCTCGACGCGCATCGACCAGGCCGGCACCGGCGAGGCGAGCGACCTTCTCACCGCGCTCGCCAGCATGCAGAACACGCTCGCCGATCGCTTCGACCGGTTCGAGCGCACCGTCGCCACCCAGGCCAGCCATCTCGACGCTGAGCGCTCCTCGCAGAACGGCAAGCTGCAGACGACGGTCGAGAGCGTGTCGCAGGGCCTCTGCATGTTCGACCGGCAGAAGCGGGTGACCATCGTCAACCAGCATTTCCTGGAGATCGTCGGCTACGAGATCCATGCGGGCGCGAGCTTCGGCTCGCTCGCTCAGCTGCCCGAACTCCGGGAGGTGCTCGGCGATCTCGGCGAGACCGCGCCCTTCACCCATCAGACGGCGGATGGACGGGTGCTCGCAATCAGCCGCCGCACGGCGCCCGACGGCGGGCGCATCATCGCCGTGGACGACGTGACCGACGGCCATCTCGCGGCGGCCCGCATCGACCATGTCACCAATCACGACGGCATGACGGGGCTCGTCAATCGCGTGGCGCTGACGAAGCATCTCCTCGAGGCGATCCGGGAGGGCGGCGACGCGAGCCGCCTCGGCCTTCTCGTGCTCGACATCGACGGCTTCCGGAGCGTCAACGAGGTCTTCGGCCACCCGATCGGCGACGCGCTCCTCAAATCGGTGGCAGACCGCCTTTGCGAACTGGCCGGCGCCGGCGACCTCGTCGCCCGCATCGGCGGCGACGACTTCGCCATCGCGCGCACGGCGCTGGAGCGCGGCGAGGACATGAGCGTGCTCGCCGCCGCGATTCTCGGCGTCTTCGCCATTCCCTTCGAGATCGAAGGGCGCAAGATCTCGGTCGGCGCCTCGATCGGCATCGCCCCGGCGCTGGCGCCGGAGGGAATGCCCGCCTCGGCGGACGCGCTGATCCTCCAGGCGGAACTGGCGCTCGCCGCCGCGCGCGAGACCGGGCGCAACCGCTTCCGCTATTTCGAGCCGGCGATGGAGCGGGAAAGCCAGCGCCGCCGCCAGATGCTGATCGACCTGTCCAAGGGTTTGGAGAATGGCGAGTTCGAGCTGTTCTACCAGCCCTTCATCGACGTGCCGATGCACACGATCGCCGGCTTCGAGGCGCTCTTGCGCTGGCGCCATCCCGAGCACGGCCTCGTCTCGCCGAGCGAGTTCGTGCCGCTGGCGGAAGAATCGGGCCTCATCGATCCGATCGGCCTCTGGGTGCTGGAAACCGCCTGCCAGCATGCCGCCAACTGGCCGAAGAGCCTCATCGTCTCGGTCAATCTCTCGCCGATCCAGTTCAAGAACGACGATCTCTTCGCCCAGGTCGCCGCGATCCTGCGGCGGACGGGCTTCGAGCCCTACCGGCTGCAGCTCGAAGTGACGGAAGGCGTGTTCCTGCAGGATTCCGAACAGGTGCTCGCCACCCTGACCGAGCTTCGCCGGCTCGGCGTGCGCATCTCGATGGACGATTTCGGCACCGGCTATTCCTCGCTCGGCTATCTGAACCGCTTCCCCTTCGACAAGGTGAAGATCGACCAGTCCTTCGTGCGCGACCTCGCCAAACGCGAGAACCTGATGATCGTGCGCGCGATCATCGGGCTCTCGAAGGCGATGGGCCTGTCGGTCATGGCGGAGGGCGTCGAGACGCGGCGGCAGATGGAAACGCTTCTCGCCGAATCCTGCGTCGAGATGCAGGGCTACTATTTCGCCCGGCCGATGCCGCTGTCCGACCTGCCGCGCTTCATGATGCAATTCTCGCTCGATCGCGGCGCCTCGAACGCGCCCGCCCTCGACACCTCGCTGCTCACCGCCTGAGGCGCGGCCGGAGCGCCGCCCGTTCGCAGCGCGCCGAGCCAGCGCGCCGCCGCATGGACGGCGAGATGCCGGTTGAGATCGTAGGCCGGACTTCCCACTCGCGCCAGCCGGGCGAGGCGCTGGCGCTCGCGCCCGAGCCGCTCGGCGCAGCGCTGGCGCAGGGCGGCGGGCAGGGTCGCGGAAGAGGGCGCCTCGGTCAGGGCTTCCGCCTCGCTCCAGGTCACGCCGAGCGTCAGGAGTAGGAATCGACAGGCGGCACCGCCGATCGGCTCCAGGCGAAAGCCGGTGATGGCGCGGCGCGGTTGCGTCAGTGGCATGGACAGGCTCCGAATGCGAAACGCCTGCGAGCATGGCGGCGGCCATCCGGGCGGGAACATCCGCGAGCGCGACGGACAGGGCGCGAGCGGCGAGCCGGGCCTGCATTTTCAAGGCGCATGCCCATCAATGCTGGGGATTGAAACGCTGCAGATATAGGAAAGTTATCCTACTATCGTGTGGCGGGTGTAGGAGTCGGGGTCTGCCATGCGGCGCGAGATCCATGATGCCCGAACCGACGACTAGAACAAATAGGGAACAAGTGCCGATGCGGGACGCAACCCCGCCTTTGCAGAATGGATTCCGCCGGGCCAGGCTCCTGTGCCGTCTGGCCCGGCAGATCGCGAGCGCCTTCTTCGACGTGCCGCTGGTCGAGATCGAGCGGCCGAATCGCGCGGCGGCCGCGAGCTGCGAGGCGCGGCATGCCGCCATGTATCTGGCGAATGTGGTGTTTCAGATCCCGCTCGTCGTCATCGCGCAGGAATTCGGC
Organism: Aureimonas endophytica; assembly: GCF_014642635.1. Classification (GTDB taxonomy): domain Bacteria; phylum Pseudomonadota; class Alphaproteobacteria; order Rhizobiales; family Rhizobiaceae; genus Plantimonas; species Plantimonas endophytica. The sequence goes on along the minus strand of NZ_BMIQ01000001.1, from coordinate 1,079,587 downwards.
CGCGATCGCACCAGTGTCGGCCATGCCATCCGGCGGGTGGAGGACCGACGCGACGATCCGCCCTTCGATCATTGCCTGGAGCGGCTGGAAGCCCTGGCCGCCAGCTGTCTGACCCTCCTCGACGAGACCAAGCCCGAATGAACGCGACGCCCGGCTTCAACGAGAACGAATCGCCGCTGGCGCGGCTGGCGACGCGGCGCGGCCCGGACGGCCAGCCTTTTCTGGCGCCGGCGGAGGCGATGGCGGGGGAACGGCTGCGCGCCGATTTCACCCGCGGCGGGCTGATGCCCTCGGTGACGCAGCGCTGGGACGGTACGCCGCGCGCCGGAAAGGGCATGGCGGGCGGGGCAGGGGATCTGGCCCTCTCGGCGCTCGACGCGCGGCGCCGGGTCGATGCCGCGCTTCATGCCGTCGGCCCGGAGCTCGCCGACATCCTTCTCGATATCTGCTGCTTCCTGAAGGGGCTCGAACTGGTGGAGCGCGAAAGGCGCTGGCCGGCGCGCTCGGCGAAGCTTCTCCTGAAGGCGGCGCTCGGCGCGCTGGCGCGCCATTACGGCTTCGAGCGGCAGGCCGAAGCCGGCAACAGCCGCATCCGCCGCTGGGCGGCCCCCGACGCCAAGCCGAAGGGACCGTCGTCTTTATAGTGTCTCAGGCCGCTACGGCCTCGCGCGCATCGGCCTTGATGCGCGCGACCATGGATTTCAGCCCGTTGGAGCGCTGCGGGGTCAGATGCTCCTTCAGGCCGAGCCGGCCGAAGGCGGCTTCCGCGTCGATCTCCGCGATCTCCGCCGCAGTCCTGCCCGAGAAGAGCGCGATCGCCACGGCTACGAGACCGCGCACGATATGGGCATCCGACTCGCCCCGGAAGCGGAGATGCGGCGGCTCGGCGCCGTCCGTCTCGCTCACCAGCCAGACCTGGCTGACGCAGCCGCGCACCTTCGTCGCCTCGTTGCATTCCTCCGCGCCGAGCGGCGGCAGCTGTCGGCCGAGTTCGATCAGATAGCGGTAGCGATCCTCCCAATCGTCGAGAAGGTCGAAATCCGCTTCGATATCGGCAAAGCTCTGCATCGGACTATCCATCGCCAGCGTCGGCGCGAGGCCGGCGCGATGTCCGTCATATAGGCCTTCGAGAGGCGCGCGTCAGCCGCGCGGCGTCGGGATCGGCACGGCGGCGGGGCGTGCCTCTCCTATCTTCTCTGGCAGAGCGGTGGCGGCGGGGCCCGGATGGCGCGGCGGCTGATAGGGCTGGGGCAGGGGCATCTCGGGATGGAGCGCGGCCGGATCGGCCGCCGCCTCGCGCGCCGCCTCGGCCGAGTTCTGCGGTGTGGCGGCACCCGGCTCGCGCGATGCGAGGCCGTCATCCATCAGGCGATAGCCGATGCGCAGGCCCGCCTCGATCCGATCGCCCGCGAAGGCCGCGAGATCGCGGGCGGCGGCGCAGGCCGCCGGGGCGCGCGTGCAGAAGCTGCCGATATCGGCGGCGGCCTCTTGGATGCCGGCGAACATGCGCAAGGGATCGAGCGCCGGCGCGGCGGCGTCCGTCGCCCGGCCGAGCGGCAGCACCATCGCGACGAGGCCGAGACCGAGGGCGCATTTGATGACGAAGCGGATCACGTCGACCTGTTCCTGCCGGTCCTTCGGTTCGCGAATCTGCGGCCGCGCGGACTGATCTACCGCGCGCGCGGCCCTTCGCCAAACTTCACGCTGAATTTGACGAAAACAGGATGAATCCGGCCCATCCGACAGGATCGCTTCGGTGGATATGCTTTGCGAGACGCAAAGATCGCGCCCCGCTTCGCAACCACCGCTTAAGGCTTCCTTGAAGGGTTGAGGGGCATAAAGGGCCATGCTCCGGCACGCGTCTCGCGATCGGGCCGGGCGGCGACGAAGAGTGAGTGATGGGTCGAGCGCGCGACAGAAGGGGAGAGAGCATATTCCCCATCCAGACGCTTGAGGCGGCGACCATCGGCCGGTTCGAGGCGATCGTCGCCGCGCGCATTCGCGGCAGGACCGCCCGGCGCCGACAGGCCGTGCTGCTCCTGGCGCTGACCGGGGCCGGCCTCGCGATCGCGCTGGCGCTGCCGGTGGCGGCGCTCTTCGGCGCGGCCATGGCGCTGGTGGCGCTGCCCGCCCTCGTCGCCAGTCTCTGCCTCGTCCTCGCCGCCGTGCTCGCCGCGACCGGTGCCTTCGAGGTGGTGCTCGGCACGGCGATCGCCGCGCTGTCGATGCTGATCGCGCTCGCCTCGCTCGCCACCGGCGGCCTCGGCTCGCCGCTTCTCTGGCTGCTCGCGGTCGCCCCCGCCGAATGTCTTCTCGCCGGCCGGGCCGCGCTGACGCGCGTCTCGCTCGGCATCGCGAGCTTCGCCGCTTGTCTGGTGCTCGGCGCGGAACAGGTGCTGCCGATCGGCGGCCAGGTGCCGCCGTCCGTCGCGCTGGCGAGCGCCGCTGCGGCGCTTCTCTATCTCGGCCTCCACGGCTTGCGGTTTCGTGCCCGCCAGGCGCGCCGACGTCGCGCCACCGAGGCGGAGGCGATGGAGCGGCGCGTCGTCGAGACGATGCTGGGCGAGGCGGTGCTGCGCTTCTCGCCGGACGGCACGCTGATCCATGCCTGCGAGGGGGCCGCGCGGATCTTCGGCGGTGAATCGCGCGATCCGCGCCATCCCTTCCTGATGGCCTGCGTCCATGTCGCCGATCGTGTCCGCTATCTCTCGGCCTTCGGCGAGATCCGGGCCGGCGCGTCTCATGCCGCCTGCACGGTGCGCGTCATGGCGGAGGACGCCCCGGCTTTTTCCGAGATCGCGCTCGAACTCACCGCGATCCGCGACGGCGCCGGCCGGCTCGCATCGATCCTCCTCGTCGTCGTCCGGCCGAGCGCCGACGAGCGGCTGGCCGCCGACGCGCTGCGCCGCGAGCTCGACGAGGCGCGCAGCCTTTCCGAGGCCAAGAGCAATTTCCTCGCGATGATCAGCCACGAGCTGCGCACGCCGCTCAACGCCATCATCGGCTTCTCGGACATTCTCGACCAGGAATTCTTCGGCAAGCTGGAGACGCCGCGCCAGAAGGAATATGTCGGCCTGATCCGCCAGTCGGGCGAGCATCTGCTCTGCGTGGTGAACGGGCTGCTCGACGTCTCGAAGATCGAGGCCGGCCGCTACGAGCTGATGATGGAGAGCTTCGCGGTGGACGCGCTCTTCGCCGAGGCGCTGGCGGCGATGCGCGACGAGGCGGAGCGCAAGGGGCTGACGCTCGAACTCGACAGCGCCTGCGGCGATGCGCTCGTCACCGCCGACCGCCGGGCGGTCTACCAGATGCTGCTCAACCTCCTGTCGAACGCGGTGAAGTTCACCGATGCCGGCGGCGTGACGCTCGCGGCGCGTTTCGACGGAGCCTATCTCGACATCGAGATGCGCGACACGGGCGCCGGCATCGCCCCCGCCGATCTGACGCGCCTCGGCAAGCCTTTCGTGCAAGGCTCGGCCGGTCTCGCGCGCCGCCATACCGGAACGGGTCTCGGCCTGTCGCTGGTGAAGGGGCTGGCGGAACTCCACGGCGGCTCGATGACGATCCGCAGCGAGCTCGGATATGGTACAAGCGTCCTCGTCCGCATCCGGCGGGACGGAACGGCGGCGGTGCCGACAGCCACGAAAGACACGACGGAACGAGTTGTAGCCCTGAAGCATGCCCGTACAGACGATCTCCCCACGGCGGCCGGCGAAACGCGCCGCTCCGCCTAGCCTCGGCCAGCGCCTTCTCGGCGGGTCGCGGCACGCGCTTCGCGCGCTGGTCGCGCCCGTCCGCGCGCGCCCGGTTCTCGCTGGGAGCCTCTTCGCCTTCGCGGTCCTGTCCGGCTGGGTGGGGACGAATGCGCTCACCGGCCAGTCCGGCCGCCATTCGCACCCGCTGCTCGCGACGCGGCCGCAGCCCGGCGACGCGGCGGTGGACCTGCCGAGCCTGCCGGTGCCGCTGGTGAAGGACGTGCAGGACGCGCTCGCCGAGGCCGGCTATTACACGGCGGCCCCGGACGGGCGGCCCGGCAAGGCGACGGCGGCCGCGATCCGCGCCTTCCAGACCGATCACGGCCTCGCGGTCGACGGCGACGCCTCGCCGCGCCTTCTCGCGGCGCTGCGCGCGGCGGCGCGGCCGACGGACGAGGAGACCGGCAGCCTGCCGCAGCGCACGGAACGCGTCGCGAGCCTCGAGACCGGGCGCAGCGACGATGCCAGCCGCGCGCCGGTGCCGGCCGCCGCCGTACCGGCCGCCGTGCCGGCGGGTCCGTCGCGCGACCTCGTCAGGCGCGTGCAGGAAGGGTTGCGCGCGGCGAAGGTGGCCGAGCTCGATGCGGACGGCATCATGGGCGCGCGCACGGAAGCCGCGATCCGCACCTTCCAGGCCTCGCAGGGGCTGAACGTCAACGGCGTGCCCGACGAGGCGCTGGCCAAGCGGCTGAAGGCGCTCGGCACCCGCAAGTGAGGATCACCTCCGAGCTTTTCGTCGCGCAGCTCACCCGCCGGATCTTCAAGGATGGCGGCTTCGCGGCGATCCTGCGCAAGGGCGCCGAGGCGGCCGGCGCGATCTTCGTCGTCGCGCGGGCGCGGGACGGGGCGGTGACGCTCTATGGTCCGGCGCCGCAGAGCTTCGCCTCGGACGAGGATGGCGGCGAGCGCCGCTTCCTCGCCGAGCCGATCGCGGACGAAGCGGCGATCGAGGCGCGCTTCGCGCGGGAGGCGCGGTTCGACCCGGATTTCTGGGTGATCGAGATCGAGACGGAACGCGCCGGCGACTATCTGCCTCTCGTCGGCTGAGCGCTCAGCGATCGTTGCGCAGGCGTCCGGTCTCGATGGCGACGGGCTTGCGGCGGCCGAAGGCGGCGCGCGCGCCCGGCCGGCGGATGGACGGCGCTTCGGCGGCATATTGCGGCACCGGCGCGGCGGCGCGCGTTTCCGGCGGCGCGAGAAGGCCGAAGCGCGCGGCTGAGGCCTCGGCATCCAGCGCCTCGTAGCGCCGCTGCATCTCCTTGAAGGCGGCGACGTCGGTGCCGAGCTTCGGCGCCAGCGTCATCAGCACCGTCATCGCATCCGCTGTGCCGAAATCGCAGGCCTTCAGCGCCGTGGCGAGGTGCGCGCCGCTCGCGTCGTCCAGCATCTCGGCCACCGTCGCGGCGTCGATCAGCAGGCGGCGGCCGAGCGCGGCGGCGAAGCCGTCGCGATCCCCGACCGAGGCGAGGGCGACAAGATCGCCGAGGCCGGTGAGGTCCGGTTCCGGCCGCGCGGGCTCGGCGGCGGGGCGCGTCTGGCCGGTCGCTTGACGGCGGAGCCATTCCCGGGTCGAAGCGGCGCTGCGCGGCGGCGCCGGCGACTGCGGTTCCGGCGCGTTCGGTGCCGGCACGGGCTCGCTCGTCTCGGCCGAGCCGAGCGACAGGAGTGCCGCCTGCCGCGACACGCCGCCTTTTACCGGAGGCGCGTCCGTCGTCGGCGTCCGGGCGACCGGCGGCCGACGCGGCGCGGCGGCTTCCGGGCGGGCGGCAGCAGGCGTCGGGCGCCGCGCCTCGAGGATGCGGGACAGGGCCGGATCGTTGCGGGCGTGCAGGCGGGCGAGATCCGCTTCCGTCAGAAGCGGACTGCCGAGCAGAAAGGGCGCGGCGATCTCCACCGGCTCGGCCAGCAGACGTTCGACGAGGGCCTGCGGCAGTTTGGGAGCATTGGCGAGCGAGGCGGCGACGATGCGGCGGGTCTCGCGATCCGTCTTGGCGAAGACCGGCCCGACGAGGCCTCCGAAATCCCGGCACTGCCGATCGGTCGGGCGGCGCAGCGCGGCATAGGCCGCCACGGCGGCGCGCACGATCGTGTCGAAGCCGTCGCGGCCGGCGCTGCGTTCGAGATTGCGGAAGATGCGCGGGCTGGCGTCCGACATGCGGAGTCCGAAAGCGATGACACTGGCGCCGACGTTATCGGGCAAGCCTTAGCAAGCTGTTAACCCTGCCGGCGCTTTCATGGGACGTCGCCGGGACCGGGGCGGCGCGAAACGCATTCCTGGTCGCCGCGACGAGTTCCAAGGCTCGGATAAGGTCTTGATTTTATAACGAAGTAACGCCAACGGCACAGAAGGCTTTGATGGAAATGGCGACGGTCCTTCGCTTTCCGCAGCAGATCCCCCCGCGTCCGGGCACCCTGGATGCCGCGATGAAGCGGGCATCCGCAGCGATCGTGATCCTGCCCTGCGTGCGCCGCGAAGCGCTGGTGGCCAAGGCGAACTGACGGCGCCGGCCGGGCCGCGTCAGCCGCCGGCCGGCGCGTCCTCGGTCGCGTCGCCGTCCTCGGGCGGCGCTTCGGCCTTGCAGGACAGGCCGCGCAGGAAGGCTTCGACCTCCGGCTGCATGCTTTCGCCATCGACCAGGGCGCGGATCGTCAGCGAGCCGGAGCCTTCGGAAAATTCCACCGGGATCGTCGTCTCGTTCGGATCGGGCGAGGCCGCCTTCGCGTCGCCGAGCTGATCGGCCGAGCCGACGAGGAGGTCGAACCGGCCGCCGACGGCCGAGCGGTCGTTGATCGAATAGAGATTGTCGCCGCGCCGCGAATAGATCGAGGCCGACCAGAAGCTGGTCGACACGTCGCTGCGCAGCCGCACCGGACCCTCGGCGAGGGAGAAGCGGCAACTGGCGGTGAGGAAGGCGGGATCGACGAAGGGGAATTCGTGGCGCAGCGAGCCGGCCGGCGGGCCGACGCCTTCCGGCGGGGCGGTGAGCTGCGGATCGATGCGGACGACGTCGAAGAGGGCGCCGAGACGCGCCAGCCGGCCCCAGGAATTGTTGGACGCGACCCAGGGCATCGCGAAGATCACGGCGATATGGACGATCGCCGCCCCGACGAGCCCGACGATCAGGGCGATGACGGCCTTAAACACGGGGGCAGCCCTTCCGCTCGACGGCGAGCATCGGCGTGCGACCGAGGCCGCTCGACGTGCTGGCGGGCGTGTCGTAGAGCGTCAGCGCGAGCACCAGCGGGCCCTTGCCGTCGATCGCCAGCCAGTTGCCGGGACGGGCGTCCGGCGCCACCTCGATCTCCACGGAATTGTCCTCCGCCCGCATCAGGCCATGCGAGACGAGGCGGCTCGGGCGGCCGGCGCGCGGCTGGATCAGCCGGCCGTTCGGCGTATAGGCCGCCAGCGTCCAGACCCGGGCGAGCGGCAATTCGCCCGACAGCCGATAGCTGCATTCGCGGCGCAGCGGCGTGCCACCGGCATCGACGGCCGCCTTGAACTGGACGCCTTCGCCGATGCCGAGCGTGAGGTTGCCGGCCCGCGACAGGCGCGCCTTCTCGTAAGGGTCGGCATCGACGGAACCGGCGGTCGGGTCCGCCGTCCAGACGCCGATCCTGACGAGACCGCTGCCGGCGCCGGCATCCAGCGCGCGCTTGGCGCTCCAGCCGCCGAGACCGAGAGCGATCGCGACGGCGGTGAGAACGAGAAGCAGGAAACGCATCAGCGGGCCGCAGGCTGCGGCGCGGCGGGGAGGGCGATCGGAACGGCGCTCACTGGGGGCGGGAATCCACGGCGGAAGGACCCGTATTGGCCGCGACCTTTTCGGGCGCGAGCGGCGGCGCGCCGCGCATGAGTTCGGAAATGCCGTTCAGCACCTTCTGCGTCTCGGCATTGAGGGAAGGCGGTCGGACCGGCGGCGGCGGGCCGTCGCCCTTCGCCTGCGCCACCGCCTCGGAGGGCTTGGGCAGCGGGTCGGCGATATAGGGAATGGGCTTCAGGTCGATGCCCTGATGGGCGGCCTCCATCACGCGCTGCCAGGCCATGGCCGGGATCGAGCCGCCGGTGAGCTTGTTCGTCGGATGGAAGTCGTCGTTGCCGAACCAGACGGCGGCGGTGAAATTGCCGGTGAAGCCGACGAACCAGCCGTCGCGATAGCTCTGCGTCGTGCCGGTCTTGCCGGCGGCGCGCGTCATCGTCAGCGCCGCCTTGCGCGCCGTGCCCCGGATCGGGATCTGCACGAGCATCTCGTTCATCGACTTCGCCGCCGGCTCCGACAGGACGCGGTGGCGCGGCGGCATGTCGCGCGCGGCGTCCCAGAGCGTCTCGCCATTGGTGTCGGAGAGCTGGAGGATGGCGTGGCGATGCGAATCCATGCCGCCGGCGGCAAAGACCGCATAGCCCGTCGCCTGGTCCATCACCGTCACTTCCGAGGTGCCGAGCGCCATGGTCTTGTCGCCGCGCAGCGGCGACTCGACGCCCATCGCCTTGGCGAGGGCCGTGACCTTCGCCATTCCGACCTTCTGGCTGAGGCGCACCGCGACGGTGTTGAGCGAATGGGCCATGGCATCGACGATCGAGATCCGGCCCGCATAGGACCGGCCGTAGTTCTGCGGCGACCAGCCGCCGACCGTGACCGGCGCGTCGGACACGATGTCGTTCGGCTTCATGCCGGATTCCATCGCCGCTGCGTAGACATAGGCCTTGAAGGACGAGCCCGGCTGGCGCAGCGCCTTGGTGGCGCGGTTGAACTGCGAGACGCCGTAATCCGGGCCGCCGACGATGGCGCGCACGCCGCCGTCATTGTCGATGACGACCATCGCGCCTTCGTCCACGTCGAAGGTCTTGCCGAACTGGCGCAGGTGATACTGGATCGACTCGTCCGCCAGCTGCTGCATGGAAGCGTCGAAGGACGTGCGCGCGACGAAATTGCGATGCGGGATGCCCTCCGCGATGCGCTGCACCTCGGCGAAGGCGAAGTCGAGGAAATAGTCGGGCGAGGCGGTGGTGCCGCGATCGACGGCGGTGGCAGGCTGGCGGCGGGCCGCGACGACCTGTCCCTCCGTCATGAAGCCGGCCTGCACCATGTTGGACAGGACCTCGTTGGCCCGGCCGCGCGCCGCCGGCAGATTGATATGCGGCGCATATTTCGCCGGCGCCTTGAAAAGGCCGGCCAGCATCGCGCCTTCCGCGAGGCTGACGTCGCGGATGTCCTTGTTGAAATAGAACTCGGCGGCGCTTTCCGCGCCGAAGGCGCCGCCGCCCATATAGGCGCGGTTGAGATAGGTCTCGAGGATCTGGCGCTTGGTGAGATGCGATTCCAGCCAGAGCGCCAGGAAGGCCTCGTTGATCTTCCGGTCGATCGTGCGCTCGTTGGTGAGGAAGAGGTTCTTCGCCAGCTGCTGGGTGAGGGTGGAGCCGCCCTGGACGACGCCGCCGGCCCGCGCGTTCTCGCTGAGGGCGCGGAACAGGCCGATGAAGTCGATGCCGAGATGCTCGAAGAAGCGGCGATCCTCCGTCGCGAGCACGGCCTTGATGAAATGGTCCGGCATCTCGTCCACCGGCACGGAATCGGAGCGCAGCACGCCGCGCCGGCCGATCTCGTTGCCGTGGCGATCGAGGAAGAGGACCGAATAGTCGGTCTCGCGCGGCAACCCGTTCGCCGTCATCCGCATGGCGGGCTGGGCGAGGACGTAGAGGACGACGAGACCGCCGAGGCCGAGCGTCAGGCCCTCGCAGCAGAGTTCGACGAGACCTTTCTTGAAGCCGCGCGCGCGGAACCGGCGCGAGACGATGGTGATCTTTTCCCAAAGGCCGCCCGAGCCGTGGAAGAAGCGCCACAGCGTCGAGTCGATCCAGGCGTCGATCTCGATGAGACGCGACGGGACCCAGCGTTTCATCTTCCGGTCGGGAGAGCGGCGCAATATCGACCCGTCATGGTTCCGCGGGCCTCGCCAGAAGCTAACCCGCCTTGATTCTATCGGTTTCTTCCCTTCTACGAGTTTAAGTATGGCGCGCATGCGGCGGCAACAACGAAGTCGCGGATGCGGTGCCGGTGAATGGCGAAGCGATGGAAAACGGCAACAGCCCCTTCTGGAAGACCAAGCGGCTCGAGGACATGACTCCGGCGGAGTGGGAGAGCCTCTGCGACGGTTGCGGTCGCTGCTGTCTCAACAAGCTGGAGGACTGGGAGACGGGCGAGATCGCCTGGACGAGCGTCGCCTGCCGCCTCCTCGACGACGGGAGCTGCCGCTGCGTCGACTATCCGAACCGGCAGGCCACCGTGCCCGACTGCATTCCGCTGAGCCCTGAAAAGGTGCGCGAGATCTCCTGGTTGCCGCCGACCTGCGGCTATCGCCTCGTGGCGGAGGGGCGCGACCTCTACTGGTGGCACCATCTCGTGTCGGGCGATCCCGACAGCGTGCACGAGGCCGGCGTTTCGGTGCGCGGCCGGACCGTCAGCGAGGAGGGCATGGAACTGGAGGATTTCGAGCACCATCTCGCCGCCTGGCCGGGACAGGTGCCGCGCATGCGGCGACCGCGCCGCTGAGGCTCGGCTCGGCGCCGGAACGCCGGGCCGGATCGCGTCAGGAATTCGTCCGGCCGCGCTGGTTGGCAGTGACCGGCCGGTTCGGCACGACATCGTTCTCGACATCGCCTTCGAAGGTGGACTCGCCTTCGATGTCCTCCGGTTCCGCGCCGGCCATGGTCATGCCCTTCGAGCTGTTGATGCCCGGATTGCGGATGAGATCGTCGATCGGACGAATGGCGGCGGCGCTGCCGGCCTTGTGGTGCTTGCTCATCGCAGTCTCCTTGCGGCTGTCCCCTTCCGAATGAGGCGGCAGCGGGAAGGTTGCCCCGGCGCGCGGCCACGAAGATGAGATAGGAAAATTGTCCTTGACTGCGTGACGGTGCTTGGGTAGTCTTCAGCTACAGTCGAGAAATTGCGGGCGGCGGACCGAAGGGTCCTGTCGCCCTTTTTGTTTTTGGGGGCTGGCATGACGGTCGGCGGCACGGTGGATGCGGACAAGGCGAAGGCGGGCAAGCCGAGGCGGACGCTGTCGCAGCGCCTGCTGCGCGCCCTGACGGGCGAGGTGCTGGGCCTGGAGCGCTCGATCGCGAAGGCGCGGGGCGAGGGGACCGAGGCGGCGCGGGTGGGAGCGGAAACGGCGGGGGGCGCCAAGGCCCGCGTCGAGGCGATCGGCGCTTTGACGCGCACGCTCTACAAGCTTCTCGAACTGACGCGGGCGGAGGCGGCGGCCGTGGCGGGCGAGGCGGCCGACGAAGCGGAGGCCGAGCGGCTGCGGGCCGAGCTGATGAAGCGGCTGCGGGCGCTCGACGCGCGCCGTCTTGGCGGGCGGCGCCTGTTCGGCAATGCCGAAACGACCGCGAGCCTTGCTTGACCGGAGGGGACGGCGAACTGGCGGAGGCCGATTTCTGGCGCCTCGCGGCGACCGAGATCGGCCAATATAGCCGCGCGGCGCTTCTGAAGGCGATGCCGCCTTGGCCGGCCATCGCCCGGCCCGAGCAATTGCCGCCGCCGGGCGACTGGCGGCAATGGCTGCTGATCGGCGGGCGTGGCTCCGGCAAGACGCGGGCCGGGGCGGAATGGGTGCTCGGCCTCGTCGCCGGAACGCCGCCCTTCGCCGCCGCCCGCCGCTACGGCCGGATCGCGCTCGTCGCCGAAACGCTCGGCGACGCGCGGGAGGTGATGATCGAGGGCGAAAGCGGCATCCGCGCCGTCGCGCTCGGCGAGAAGCCGGTCTTCGAGACGACGCGGCGGCGGCTGGTCTTCGCCAATGGCGCGGTGGCGCAGGTCTTCTCCTCCGAGGACCCAGACGCGCTGCGCGGCTACCAGTTCGACGCCGCCTGGGGCGACGAGCTGGCGAAATGGGTGCATGGCGAGGCGAGCTTCGACAATCTGCAACTGGCGCTGCGCCTCGGCTCGGGGCCAAGGGCGCTGTTCACGACGACGCCGCGCCCGGTGCCGATCCTGAAGCGGCTCCTCGCCGACCCGGCGACGGTCGCGACCCATATGACGACGGCCGCGAACGAGGCCAATCTCGCCGGCGGCTTCGTCGCGGCGATGCGGGCGCTCTATGGCGGGACGCGCATCGGCCGGCAGGAACTCGACGGCGAGATGATCGACGGGCGCGAGGACGCGCTGTTCGACCGGGCCTCGATCGACCGGCTGCGGCTGCGCCACGCGCCGGAACTGCGGCGCATCGTCGTTGCCGTCGACCCGCCGGCGACCGGCACCGCGAGATCGGATGCCTGCGGCATCGTCGCGGCGGGCATGGGCATCGACGGGACGATCTACGTGCTCGCCGACGAGAGCCGGCGCGGACTGAAGCCGCCCGAATGGGCGCGGGCCGCCGTCGCGCTCTTCGTGCGGCTCGAAGCGGACCGGATCGTCGCCGAGGTGAATCAGGGCGGCGACATGGTGGAGGCGGTGCTTCGCACCGTCCAGCCGGACATCCCGGTCCAGGCGGTCCGGGCGACGCGCGGCAAGTGGCTGCGGGCCGAGCCCGTCGCCGCGCTCTACGAGCAGGGCCGCGTGCGACATGCCGGGACTTTCCCGGCGCTGGAAGACGAGATGGCCGATTTCGGGCCGGAGGGCCTGACCTCCGGCCGCTCGCCCGACCGGCTCGACGCGCTGGTCTGGGCGGTGACGGCGCTCGCCGCGCCGAGCGCCGAACCGCGCATTCGCGGATTGTAGACTTCGAACCTTGAGGAGATCGGCATGGGACTGCGATCGCTGATCGCGGCGTGGCGGCCGCGCGCGCCGGACAGGCGCGCCAGCGGCGGACCGGGCGAGGCGAAAACCGCGACGCTGGGCGGCACGCTGCTCTTCACGGGCCTGACGGGAACCGGCGAGGGCGAGCGCTCCTACGGCGCCCTGGCGCGCGACGGCTTCATGCGCAACCCGGTCGTCTATCGCGCGGTGCGCCTCGTGGCGGAGACCGTCGCGGCGGTGCCGCTGCTGCTCTATGACGGGCGCGAGGAACTGGCGGAGCATGCGCTTCTCGACCTCCTGCGCCAGCCGGAGCTCGGACTCGACGGCGCGGGCTTCGTCGAGCGGATCGTCGGCCACCTGCTCCTGTCCGGCAATGCCTTCGTCGAGGCGACGCGCCTCGACGGCCGGCCGCGCATGCTCCATGCGCTGCGGCCGGACCGGGTGCGGCTGGTGGACGGGGCGGACGGCTGGCCGGAGGCCTATGAATACCGGGTCGGGTCGACGCTGCGCCGCATTCCGGCGGCGGAGGCCGAAGGTGTCGGGCCGCTTCTCCACCTGCGGCTCTTCCATCCGTTGAGCGACGGGCTCGGCTTCGCGCCGCTCGGCGCCGCCGGCCAGGCGCTCGACCTCCACAATGCCGCCGCCCGCTGGAACCGCGCCCTGATCGAGAATTCCGCCCGGCCCTCCGGCGCGCTGGTCTATCGGCCGGGCGACGGCGCCAATCTTTCGCCCGACCAGTTCGACCGCCTGAAGAGCGAGCTCGAAAGCGGCTATGCGGGCGCGGCCCGCGCCGGCCGCCCGATGCTGCTGGAAGGCGGCCTCGACTGGAAGGCCATGGGCCTGACGCCGCAGGAAATGGACTTCATGGAAGCCAAGAACGGGGCGGCGCGCGACATCGCGCTCGCCTTCGGCATTCCTCCCATGCTGCTCGGCCTGCCGGGCGACAATACCTTCGCCAATTACCAGGAAGCCAATCGCGCCTTCCTGCGCCTCACCGTACTGCCGCTCCTCTCGCGGCTGACCTCGGCGCTCGGCCATTGGCTCGGCGCGCAGTTCGGCGCGGAGGGGCTTCGCCTCGCCTTCGATCCCGACCGGATCGAGGGGCTCGCCGCCGAGCGGGAGGCGCTCTGGGCAAGGCTCGGCGCGGCAAGCTTCCTGTCCGAGGACGAGAAGCGCGAGGCGGTGGGCTACGGCCCGCGCGAGGCCGGCGCGGGGAGGGACGCATGAGCGTGGAGGGCGGTTCGCTCGCGGCGCTCTGGAGCGCCAAGTTCCTCGGCGCCGCGGCCGGCTCGGCGATCTCCGTCGCCTATCTCCTGCCGCGCGGCCGGCGCGAGGCAGCGGCCCGCTTCCTGATCGGCCTCGTCACCGGCCTCGTCTTCGGCGCCCCGGCCGGGCTCGCGCTTGCCGAGCATCTGGCGCTGGCCGACCGGCTGGCGCCTGCGGAGCTCGCGCTGATGGGCTCGGCCGCCGCCAGCCTCTGCGCCTGGTGGGCGCTCGGCATCCTGGCGCGCTTCGCGGCGACGCTGTTTCCGGCGCGGCATGGACGGGAGGGCGGGCGATGAGGGCGGACCCCACGCCGGCGAAACTGGCCGGGAGCGCCGAGCCGGGCGTGATCAAGGGCTATGCCAGCGTCTTCGGCGCCGTCGACCTTTCGGGCGACGAGGTGGCGCCAGGCGCCTTCGCCGCCTCGCTGCGCCGGCGCGGCGCGGCGGGCGTGCGCATGCTCTGGCAGCACGATCCCGCCGGGCCGATCGGCGTCTGGACGCGGCTCGTCGAGGACCGGACCGGTCTCTATGCCGAGGGCCGTCTGGCGCTCGGAACGAGCGGCGGGCGCGAGGCGCACGAACTGATCCTCGCCGGGGCGCTGGACGGCCTGTCGATCGGCTTCAAGACGCGGTGGGCCGAGCGGCAGGGGCTCTCGGCGCCCGGCGCGAAGCGGCGCCTCGTCGGGATCGATCTCTGGGAAGTCTCGGTCGTGACCTTTCCGATGCAGGAGCGGGCCCGGCTCGCCGAATGGCGCGGGGAAACGGGCGAGGCGCTTCAGCGGCTGGCGGCGCGGATGCGCGAGGCGGCGGCGCGGATCGGCAGGGCGGGGTCGGGATCCCGTCCTGTCTGGAACATATCGTAAACAGGAGAAGCGAATGACCGAGTTTTCCTCCCTGCCGGAGACGAAGGCCCAGACGGGCGATCTCCACGAGGCCTTCGCCACGATGATGCGGGCCCTCGAGGAGTTCCGAGGCGAGAACGACCAGCGCGTCGGTGCCATCGAGAAGCGGATGAGCGCCGACGTCCTCACCGAGGAGAAGGTCGAGCGCCTCAATCGCACGATCGACGAGCAGCAGAAGCGCATGGACCGGCTGGCGCTGAAGGAGATGCGCCCGCGCCTCGCCGGGGGCGAGACGGCGGCCGCGCAGCCGAGCGAGCATCGCCAGGCCTTCGACGCCGATATGCGCGGCGGCGACGAGCGCGGCTATCGCCAGCTGGAGGAGAAGGCGCTGTCCGGCCTCGTCGGCGCGGATGGCGGCTTCACTGTGCCGCCGGAAACGGAACGCGAGATCGGCCGGCGGCTCGCCACGCTGTCGCCGATCCGCGCCATCGCCTCGGTGCGCACCGTCTCGGCCGCCGTTCTGAAGAAGCCCTATTCCATCGCCGGCGCGCAGGCCGGCTGGGTGGGCGAGACGGACGCCCGGCCGCAGACCACGACTCCGACGCTCGCCGAGCTCGCCTTCCCGACGATGGAACTCTACGCGATGCCGGCCGCGACCAACGCGCTGCTCGACGACTCGGCCGTCGATATCGACCAGTGGATCGGCGCCGAGGTCGAGCAGTCCTTCGCCGCGCAGGAAGGCGCCGCCTTCGTCAACGGCGACGGGGTGAACAAGCCGAAGGGCTTCATGACCGCCCCGACGGTGGCGGAAGCGAAATGGGCCTGGGGCAGCGTCGGCACGGTCGCGACCGGCGCGGCCGGCACCTTCGGCCCCGGTGCCGGCGATGCGCTGGTCGATCTCGTCTATACGCTGAAGGCCGGCTACCGGCAGAACGCCGGCTTCGTGATGAACCGGCGCACCCAGAGCGTCATCCGCAAGATGAAGGATGCGAACGGCCTCTACCTCTGGCAGCCGCCGGCGACGGCGGGGGGCAAGGCGACGCTGATGGGCTTTCCGCTGGTCGAGGCGGAGGAGATGCCGGACATCGCGCCGGGCGCCAAGGCCGTCGCCTTCGGCGATTTCGCCCGCTTCTATCTCATCGTCGATCGCCAGGGCGTGCGCGTGCTGCGCGATCCCTATTCGGCGAAGCCCTACGTCCTCTTTTACACGACGAAGCGCGTCGGCGGCGGCATCCAGGATTTCGACGCCGCGAAGTTCCTCGTCTTCGCCGGCTGACGGGCCGGCATCGAACCAGCGGAAGGCCGGGCGAGAATGCCCGGCCTTCTTTCGTATCGCGCGAGGGATGGCCGGACATGGTGTTGATCGAACTGGGAAACGCGGGACCGGAACCCGTCGCGCTCGCCGAGGCGAAGACCTGGTGCCGCATCGAGCGCGACGACGAGGACGTCTTGATCGCCGCCCTTATCGGCGCCGCGCGCGAGACGGTGGAACGCGAGACGGGTCTGGCGCTCCGGCGCCGCGATCTTCGGATCGCGATCGGCGACCTGCCGCCGGACGGCCGCGTGGCCTTGCCGCGCCGGCCGGTCGCCACCGTCCTCGGCCTCACCGCCTATGGCGCCGACGGCCTGCCGCGCGCCTTCGCGGCCGCGAATGCCGTTCTGGAACGGTTTGGCGCCGGCGAGACGGTGCGACTGACGGAGATCGTCCTGGCGGCGGCGAACGGGCTGGAGATCGACGTGACGGCCGGCTTCGCGCCGGCCGACGTGCCGGAGGCGCTGAAGCTCGCCATCAAGCGCATGGTCGCCGTCTCCTACGAGACGCGGGCGGCCCTGGCGCCCGAGATGCAGCCGGCGCTGATCCCGCCCGCCGCCCGCGCGGCGATCGCCGCCTTCCGCGAGGTCCGGCTCTAGATGGCGCTCCTCTTCATCGATCCGGGCCTCCTCAATCGCCGTGTGCCGCTCCAGGTGGCGGATCTGTCGTCCGACGGCGCGGGCGGGCAGGCGGGCCCCTGGCGCGAAGTGGCGGAACTCTTCGTCCATGTCGAGCCGCTGGCGGTCGATGCCGCCGAGCGCTTCGACCGGCGCGAGGCGACGATCACCCATCGGGTGATCTGCCGCCGGCGCGTCGGGCTCGAGCGCGGCATGGCCTTTCTCCTGGGTACGCGGCGCCTTCTCATCCGCTCGGTGCACGACCCGGACGAGAGCGGGCGCTATCTCGTCTGCCGCTGCGAGGAGGAGGCGTGATGCGCCTCCGCGCCGCGCCGCCGCGCCTGACGAAGCTCACGAACCGCTTCCGCGCCGCCGCGCTCGCCGCGGCGATGCGGCAGGCGACGGCCGAGACTCTGGGTCCGCTGCCCGGAAGCTCCATGCTTGCGGTTATCGGCCGGCGCTCGCCGGGCGATCACGAAGGCGGGAACGCGGCGAATTCAGGCTTGCGGCGAAAATAAGGCCCTTGTCACGCCATATTTCGAGGCAAGGTCTAGCGTGATTGCGAGGAGGAAGGCCCGGCATGATGCATTCGAGCGCTGAACTGCAGAAATCCGTGTTCAAGGCCCTGAGCACCGATGCGGCGATCGTCGCGATGCTCGGCGGCCCGAAGATCTTCGACGGCGCGCCCGATCGGGTCGCCTTTCCCTATCTGACGCTCGGACGCTCCACGGTGGTCGACTGGTCCACCGGCACGGAAGACGGCGCCGAGCACATCCTGACGCTCCATGTGTGGGGGCGGGGCGGCGGCAAGGCGGAGACCTACGCGATCATGCACGAGGTCTCGACGAAGCTGCACGACGCGCATCTGCCGGTCGAGGGCCATCGGCTGGTCAATCTCCAGCTTCAGTTCGCCGAGGCGCGGCGCGAGCCGGATTCGCCGAACTTCCACGGCATCCTGCGCTTCCGCGCAGTGACCGAACCGCTGGCCTGACGGGCGGCGCGAGGCGGAGACGGCCCCGCCACGATCATTCCATCAAGGGCGGTCCTCGCGGATCGCCCTTTTTCTTTTGCCGAAAGGACAGGGCCGCATGGGCGCGCAACGGGGCAAGGACCTTCTACTCAAGCTCGACGCCTCGGGAGGCACGAGCTTCCAGACCGTCGCGGGGCTGCGGACGAAGCGCATCGCCTTCAATGCCGAGACCGTCGAGATTACCGATGCCGACAGCGCTGGGCGCTGGCGCGAACTGCTCGGCGGAGCGGGCGTCCAGCGCGCCTCGATCTCGGGCACGGGCATCTTCAAGGACGCCGCTTCCGATGCCGCGATCCGCCAGCTCTTCTTCGAAGGCAGGATCGGCGCCTTCGAGGTGACGGTGCCGGATTTCGGCCGCATCGCCGGGCCGTTCCAGGTGACGGCGCTCGAATATGCGGGCGAGTTCAATGGCGAGGTCACCTTCGAGGCGACGCTGGAATCGGCCGGCGCCCTGTCCTTCGCGGTGCTCTGATGGCGGCGAATCGGCGGCGCGGCGAGGTCGGCGCCATCATCGACGGCGAGGCGCGGGTGCTCTGCCTGACGCTGGGAGCGCTCGCCGAACTGGAGGACGCCTTCGGCGCGGAGGATCTGGCCGGCCTGACGCGCCGTTTCGGCTCCGGCCAGCTCGCGGCGCGCGACATCGTCCGCATCCTCGGCGCGGGCCTGCGCGGTGCCGGCTCTTCCGTCAGCGACGAGGCCGTGGCGGCGATGCGTTTCGAAGGCGGCATGGCGGGCGCGGCGGCGCTCGTCGCCGAGCTTCTGGGCGCCGCCTTCGGCGAGGCGCGGTCCGCAAACCCTTGAGCGCCGCGCCGGAGCCGGGGGCCTCCGGCGCGGCCGAGCCCTTTCCCTGGGACGAAGCGATGTCGGCCGCCTTCGGCCTGTTGCGCCTCGCCCCCGACGCCTTCTGGCGCATGACGCCGCGCGAATTCGGCCGGGCGCTCGCCCCCTTCGCCGTCACGCATGGCGAGGCGCCCTCGCGCCATGCCTTCGAGACGCTTCTCGCGCGCTTTCCCGATCAACACCGGAGACCCGCATGACGACCGAGGAGACCTATCGGATCGGCATCGAGGCCGATACCAGCGCCTTCGATAAGGCGCTCGGCGACATGACGGCGAAGGCGGATGCCTTCGGCGCGGCCTTCAGCGGGGCGTTGAAGGGCGCGGTGGCCGGCACGCAGTCGCTCGACACGGTGCTGCGCCAGCTGGCGTTGCGCCTCTCCACGATCGCGCTCAACGCCGCGCTGAAGCCGGTGACGGACGCGGCGGGCGGCTTGTTCGGCCAGCTGGCCGGCGGGCTCGGAGCGCTGTTCGGCGGTGGCGGCGCCGCGAGCGGACAGGTGCAGCCCTTCGCCAAGGGCGGCGTCGTCGCGAGCCCCAGCTATTTTCCGAGCGGCCGCCGGATCGGCCTGATGGGCGAGGCGGGCGCCGAGGCGATCCTGCCGCTTCGGCGCGGGCCGGACGGCACGCTCGGCGTCGCCGCCGGACCGGGCCGGGGCGGGACCGGCGGCATCGTCTTCAACGTGACGACGGCGGACGCGGCGAGCTTCCGCCGCTCCGAGGCGCAGATCCAGGCGATGCTGGCGCGCGCCGCCGAGCGCGGACGGCGGGGGCTCTGATGGGGCTCGCCTCCTTCAGCGAAGAACGGTTTCCGCTGGGCGTCGCCTTCGGCGCCAGCGGCGGGCCGGAGCGGCATATCGAGGTGGTGCGGCTCGCCACCGGCTTCGAGACGCGCAACCAGCGCCACCGCCACGCCTTCCGTCGCTACGACGCGGGCAGCGGAGTGAAAAGCCTCGCCGATCTCGGCGCGGTGCTCGCCTTCTTCGAGGCGCGGCGCGGCAAGCTCGTCGGCTTCCGCTTCCGCGATCCCTTCGACCATCGCTCCGGCCCTTACGGCGCGCCGGTGACGCCGTTCGACCAGATCATCGGCACGGGCGACGGAGCGACGAGGAGTTTCGCGCTGACCAAGACCTATGGCAGCGGCGCGGAGGCTTATGTCCGGCCGATCGCCAAGCCCGTGCCCGGCACGGTGAAGCCGGGGCTCGCGGGCGCCGCGCTGGAGGCCGGTTTCACGCTGGAGGCCGCGACCGGGAGGATCACCTTCGCGACGGCGCCGACGGCCGGCGCGGCGGTGACGGCCGGTTTCGAGTTCGACGTGCCCGTCCGCTTCGATCTCGACCAGCTCGTCCTCAATGTCCGAGCCTTCGAGGCCGGCGAAATCCCCTCGATCCCGCTCGTGGAGATCCGTCCGTGAGAACCGTTCCCAAACCTCTCGCGGCGCATCTCGCCGCTTCGGCGACGACGCTCTGCCAGTGCTGGCGCCTGACGCGCCGCGACGGCACCGTCCTCGGCTTCACCGATCACGACGAGGCGCTCGCCTTCGACGGCACGGTCTTCGAGGCGGCGAGCGGGCTTTCGGCCAGCGAGGCTGAGGCGGAACTCGGTCTCGCCGCCGGGACGCGCGAGGTGAGCGGCGCGCTGTCCTCGACCTCGATCGCGGAGAAGGACATCCTCGCCGGACGCTATGACGGGGCGGAGGTCGAGACCTTTCTCGTCAACTGGAGCGCGCCGGAGCAGCACCTTCTTGTCGACAAGGCGGAACTCGGCGAGGTGAAGCGCGGCGACAGCGCCTTCACCGCCGAATTGCGGGGGCTGGCGAGCCGGCTCGACCGGCGGCGCGGCCGGCTCTATCGTCGGCGCTGCGACGCGCAGTTCGGCGACGCGGGCTGCGGTATCGACACCGCGCGCGCCGATCTCTTCCTCGACGCGGTGGTGAGCGGCATCGAGGAGGCGGGCGCCGCCATCCTCGCGCCGGCCGGACCCGTCGATCCCGCCCTCTATGCCCAAGGTCGCGTCTCCTGGCGCAGCGGGGAAGGAGCGGGCCTCTCCTCCGATATTGCCGGCCTGCAACTCCTGGCAGGCGGCGCGATCCGCCTCGTGCCGCTCGGCGGCCTTTCGGGCGGGCAGGCGCCGGGCGACGCGGCGCGCCTTCATGCGGGCTGCGACAAGTCCTTCGCGACCTGCCGGGCGCGCTTCGCCAACGGCCTCAACTTTCGCGGCTTTCCGCATCTGCCGGGCAACGACCGGGCGCTCGCCATCGCCAAGGAGGACGGGCGCCACGATGGCGGGCCGGTGGTGCCGTGATGCGGGAGAGGGTGCTTCTCGCGGCGCGCGGCTTCCTCGGCACGCCCTATCGCCACCAGGGCTCGCGGCGCGGCGTCGGCTGCGACTGCCTCGGCCTCGTGCGCGGCGTCTGGCGCGAACTCCATGGCGCGGAGCCGGAGGAGCCGGGTCCCTATGCGCCGGACTGGGCCGAGCGCGGCGGGCCGGAACGCCTGCTGGCGGCGGCGGCGCGGCATCTGCAACCCCTGCCCATCGCGGCGCGGCAGCCCGGCGACGTCCTGGTCTTCCGCTGGCGGAGCGGCGCGGTCGCCAAGCATTGCGGCATTCTCGACGAGGGCGAGCGGCTGATCCATGCCTATGAAGGTATGGCCGTCCTGTCCTCGCCGCTCGTGCCGGCCTGGACGCGCCGGATCGCCGGTGTCTTCCGTTTCCCGGAGCGCTGAACCATGGCGACCATTCTTCTTCAGGCGGCCGGCGGCGCGCTCGGCACGCTGATCGGCGGCCCGCTCGGCGGCGTCGTCGGCCGGGCGCTCGGCGCGCTCGGCGGCGCGGCCATCGACAACGCGCTTCTGTCCCCGAAGCGCCACCTGGAAGGGGCGCGGCTCGCCGCCTCCCGCATCCAGGATGCCGACGAGGGCGCCGGCATCGCCCGGGTCTACGGCACCGCGCGTCTCGCGGGCCAGGTGATCTGGACGACCCGCTTCGAGGAGGAACGCTCGACCGAGCGGCGCGGCGGCAAGGGCGGGGCCTCGCGGGGAGCGAGCGTCACCACCTATCGCTATTTCGGCAATGTCGCGATCGGTCTCTGCGAGGGGCCGATCGCCGGCATCCGCCGCATCTGGGCGGATGGCGAGACCGCCCAACCGACCGTTCTCTTTGTATCCCTACGTCTCAAAAGGCAGTTCAGGCATCAACTTCAGTGCGGCTTTCTATCTCTCGTTGTCTCGCATAGTGTCCAGACATCCCCATTCTCAAGTGGGGAAGGAAGTGGGATGATATGGCGCGCGGATTGAACAAGCTTTCCGATACGGCGATCAAGTCGGCCAACTTGAAGGCAGGTCGGCACTCGGATGGTGGTGGGCTTTACCTGAACGTAGCCCCGGCCGGATCGAAGTCCTGGCTCTTCATGTGGGTCCGCGATGGCAAGCGGCGCGAGATGGGGATGGGCGCCTATCCCAGCATCAGCCTTGCAAAGGCCCGGAAGCTGGCTGCCGAGTGCCGGGAGCATGTCGGGGCGGGGCGAGACCCGATCGCGGAAAGAAAGGCGCAACGTCTGGCCGCAACGGAGCCGACGTTCGGCGAATGCGCGAACATGGTAATCAGCGCGAAGACGACGTCATGGCGGAATGAGAAGCATGCCGCACAATGGAAAATGACGTTGGAGATTTATGCAAAGCCCCTCCGTGGCATACGCGTCTCAGAAATAGGCACTGATGAGGTGTTGAAGGTCGTCAGCCCTCTGTGGTCCAGCAAGCCGGAAACAGCCTCACGCCTTCGCGGTCGAATTGAAACCGTCCTGAACTTCGCTAAGGCGCGAGGTTGGCGAACGGGAGAGAACCCAGCGCTTTGGCGTGGCCACCTAGAGAACATTCTGCCTGCCCGGCCACGACTTTCGCGCGGGCATCATGCCGCGCTCCCATACCAACGCCTTCCGGCTCTTATGAAGGAAATCCGAGCTGCAGCGGCGCTTGGCGCCGCACCGCTCGAATTCGCCATTCTTACAGCGGCCCGCTCTGGTGAGGTACACGGAGCGCTTTGGTCCGAGATCGACCTGAAAGACGAAGTTTGGACGATCCCGGCAAGGCGGATGAAGATGGGCAAAGAGCACCGGGTTCCTCTCTCGAAACGCGCTATCGCGATCCTGAAAGCGGCAGCAGAGCTCCGCCAAAATGAGTTCGTCTTTCCCGGCCGTGTCGAGGGGAAATCGATCTCGAAAATGGCGATGGACGGTCTGCTCGATACGCTGAAAGCCGACTGCACGGTGCATGGCTTCCGTTCGACGTTCCGTGACTGGTGCGGAAACGAAACGGATTATCCGCGCGAGGTGGCAGAGCAGGCCCTCGCTCATAGCGTGGGGAATGAGGTCGAACGCGCCTACCGCCGTGGCGATGCCTTGGAGAAACGTCGCCAACTGATGGAGGCATGGTCCGCCTACCTCGCGCCGGCCGAAGCGCCCACGGTCACTCGCCTACGCGCATGAAGCAAACTCGCACCGACATAATCCGATTTAGGGTGTAACAGGTGTACCGGGTGTACCAGACGAGAAAAATCTAATTCTTACAGAGACTTAATTCGGCATATAGGCGGTACACCCGTCCGCTTTATCGGGTGTACCGGGTGTACCGGCCGCAGACGGAGGTATGCTCGGCAGGTAGTGGACGCCGCTCCGCGCCGGGTGCCCTTATCGCCGGGCGTTCCAGGCGGTCTGATGTTCTGCTTGCCGAAGTGCAAGCCGAACGCTGGCTTGCCGAACCGGGCGTGTCCTGAAAATCGGGACGGGGAAGTCGCCTGCCAGCGCCAAAAGCAAACCCCGCGCTTCGGCGGGGCTGCTTCCACTCTCCTCCAGCTTGGCTCTCGTCCGATCCTCGGATGGATGTTGGCTTCGCCTCGGGCGGCCCTCAGGGCGCGGGAACAGGCGGATTATGCGGTAGGCTGCGAGCGGGATCAACTAACCCGATCTAATCGGGTCTGTTCATGCGCCCGGCGCTGTGCCCCACCTGTCAGAACGGGATCTCGTCATCCATGCTGTAGTCGTCGCGCGCCGCCGGTTTCTCCTGCCGGGGCGCTCCGCTCCGGCCGCCTCCGGCAAACCAGCAGATAAGCCGCTGTCGGTTGCGGCGACGGACATGCTGCTTCGGCGGATGAAGCAAGAGGTGACGGTCGCAGTTTGCGCTTAGCGTAGAACCTCAGTTCAGGATGTACCCCACTCCGCGAACGGCCTTGATGCGCTCGTTCTCGCCAGTCGGTTCGAGCTTGCGACGAAGGCGCGTCACCAGTACGTCGAGGCTACGATCTTCGTATTGCCACGAGCGGTGGAAGACCGCCTTCATCAGATGCTCACGGTCGAGAACGACGCCTGCCTTCTGCATCAACTCCCTCAGCAGGATGTATTCCGCCGCAGTCAGCGGCAAGCGATCGCCTGTGTCATTGCGGAGCGCACGTTGCTGATCGTCCAAGATCCAGTTGCCGAACTGCAAAGCCACCGGGATTGCCGGAGGTACGGCATCCAGTTGGCTTGTCGACACCCGACGTAAGATCGTCCGAATGCGTGCCAACAGTTCGCGCAGTGGGACGGGCTTGGTCAAGAAATCGTCGGCACCGAGTTCAAGGCCAACGATTTTGTCAGTCTGATCATCGTTTGCGGTCAGAACGATGATGCCACATCGATCACGCGCTCGTAGGTCACGCACAATGTTCAGTCCGTCCTCATCTGGCAAGTGTAGGTCAATGATCGCAAGATCGAACGCAACCTGAACTGCTAATGACCTAAAAGTATTGCCGTCAGGCGCTTGGGTTACGTCAAACCCGTTCCGAGCTAGATACTCCGCAATCGCCTCGCGTTGTACATCAACATCTTCAACGACGAGAATGCGTGGTCTTTTCATGGCAAAGGCTTAGGCGTTTCTAACTGAGCTGGTGTGTTAGCTAACGCAGATAACACCTCTGCCTCATCGTGGGTATTCCCTATTTTGCATAAGAGCTTAGTCGTCATTACTCGGCTCGATTAAGCCAAAATAAAGAGCGAGCGCTACGGCATGGGTCGGGTTCTGAGTGCCGAGCTTTTGAAACGCGGTATGAAAATGATCTGCCGCCTCTACGTCATTCAAACGGAGCTTAGCCGCAATGCTCGCTTTCGAGTGACCCTCTGCCAGGAGGAGGATGCAGTTCAACTCGATCGTCGTCAGGCGCGGACTTATGCGTCCCCCATCGATTTCCATGGCCTGTCGCGCTCCCCTTTCTCATCGCCGGATGGATGAGCTTCGAGGTAATCTAGGATTGCGTTAAAGGCTTCAACTGCGTCCTGGTCTCCCATGACCTCCGCGTACCGCTTCCCGACGCGCGCTTCGAGGATGGCGTCATCGCCATGCTGTTTCTGCATGTACTGCGCCGCAGCCTTCGTGAGACGAGCAATATCGTTCGAGGACATCTAGCTAGAGGACCGACCTTGGGTTGACGGCTGTAAAATCGTTTTTCATCGCGTTGAAGGCGACGTAGAGCCGGCGCGAGCGATATCAAACCCGCTGTTCAGTGACTACGCAGCACGGGGTAGGCCTAATGACGCATTCCTGTAAGATGATATGCATAGCAGCATCGTCAGCACGGATGATTTGGTCATCCCAGAGGAAAGATCGGCGCGCTGCAGCCCTGTGCTATTCACCGACCGTTCCGTTCAGTTGATGTTCGACCTTGAGTAGGAGATCGCTCGGCGTCATCCCGAGACAATTCGCGAGCCCGAACAGGGTGCTAATCGCAACACGATTGGCTCCAGTCTCGTATTTCTGGATCTGCTGATAGCTCATGCTAACCGCGTTGCCGAGCTGCTGTTGGGTCAGGCCTCTGGCAAGGCGAAGCTCCCGGATAACCCGGCCGAACGCGATGTCTTCTGACTTGCGCATCTTCATTCCCCCTTCCTGAGACGAACGCCAGCGCCCTCGCCGTTCTCCGCGATGAAGATCACGCCGGCCGCTTCGAGGGCTGATTGCAACGCTGCGACCGTCCGCTCTTGCGCAGCGAGCGGACCAGGGATGCCTTCCAAGCGCTTGATGGTCGGCACTGACACCTTCGATGCCTCCGCAAGCTGCTTCTGATCCCACCGGATTAGGGATCGCGCCGCCCTCATCTGCTCACTCGTCATCAAAAATCGATCCCTTTCACATAAAATTATGCTAAAGGTATTGACGATACCTCTGGCTGCAACTTATACCTATCGCATAAGAAACGCCCGGGCAAACCATATGCTCAACCGCACCGCCATCATGAAAGCCGCCTGGGCCGAGTACCGCCGCGCCGCTCGTTCGCTCGTCCGGTTCTGCCGCGAGACCTTCGCCCGCATCCTCCGCGCTCGCTGGTTCGCCACACGGCTCCTCGCCGGCCGCGCTGGCATCATGGCCGCTGCCTGGACGCGCTACCGCGAGATCGCGGCTCAGATGGAAGTAGCCCGCTTCGACCTCCGCCTGTTCGGCCGCGTCCTGCGGATGGCCTGGATCAACGCCCGCGCCGCTCAGGAGCGAGCCGACAGCGACCGCCACGCTGCCCGCCCGAAGGCCCTTGCCGCTCGCCCGCTGGCGGCCCTGGAAGAGGCTCTGGATGCGGTGAAGTACCTGCCGGCGCATATGTCGGCCGCCCGCGTCTCTGCCTCGATCCGCGCTCGCTTCGCGGCTCACGTCTAATGCCGGCCGCGATGACCACCCAAGCCGAATGCCTGCGGCTGGCGGCGAAGGCCGAGGCGAGGGCCGCACGAGGTGCCCGCAACGCCGCCCAGATCGCCGCCCGTCGCGGCGCTTCCGATCCCGTCGCCGTGCTCGCCCTGCACCGCGCCGACCTCGACCGCCAGAGCGCCGCCAACTGGCGCGTCATGGCCTCCACTCACCCCTGAGACAGAAAGGCATTTCGCATGCGTGACCTCGCCGCCCTTCTCGCCATTGGCATCTTTCTAACGGCCTTCTACGTCCTCGCCACCCACGGCTCTGATGCCATCCGCACCGCCCGCATCGACAATGCCGTGACGCTCACCGCCGGCCGCTAAAGTACGAAGTTCGTCCTTTTGCCTAAGAGCATCTGATCCGCGCCACAGCGCACCCCTGACCCTCGGAGTACCCGACAATGCAGAACGACCCGAATGGGGCGACCGGCGAAGCCGTGCCCGCTCCCACCCGCCGCGCCTTTCTGCGCACCGCTGCCACCGCAGGCGCGTCCGTCGCCGCAGGGGGTATGGCCATCATGGCCACACCTTCTCACGCCGCCGGCCATCCCGACGCCGAATTGCTGGCGTTGGGCGCCGAGTTCGATCGCGCCTTCGCCGCGTATAAGATTGCGGCAGTCCACGCGAGCAACCTCGCCGATGCCTTCCACGCGAAGAACGGCACTTGGCCTCGTAAAGCCGAACAGCGGCACAACGCCTATGCTGCAGCCTACGGCCGAGACGTGGACCCGGCCATCGTCGCAAGCGATGACGCCGCCCGCGTCGCCGACAAGCTCGCTATCCGCATCCGATCGATCCCGGCAAAGACCCTTGCTGGCGTTGCAGTGAAGGCCCGAACCCTTCGCTATGACCTATGCAAGTGGGGCGACGATCCCGAGCCGATGAGCGAATGGGATTGGGACGACTTCTGCCTGGAAAGCTTCATCCGCGGGATACAGGAGATTGGCGGAGGGCCGGTCTGATGGCCGGCGTACTTTCCCTGATCGCCGCGCACCGCGCTGCCTTCGCCGAGTTCAATGCCCTGCTTCATGCGAAGCCGGTGGACGACGCCGCGCAAAAGGCGGCCGATGCGGAGGCCCATGCCATCCTGTTCGAGCTGTTCGCGGCGCCGGCAACCGATCCGGCGAGCGCGAGCGCAAAGGCCGGCTATCTGCTGGAGGCCATTCACGACGATCTGTGCGACTACTTCCAGGAGGAGCGCCATATCCGCGCGCTTCTCAGCTCATTCGTGCCCCAGCCGGCGTCGCCGGCCGTTGTCCCTAAGTATATGCGCCACATCGAGGCGGCCGGCGACATCGGCCGCCAGCTCGCCGACATGGCCGTGTTGATGTTCTCCGACATCCCGCCGAGCCTCCGCCAGGTCTTCGCCGACAGCCTCGCCGAAGGCATGCCGGAGATGTTCGAGGACTGGAGCGCGATGCCGGAGGGGAGCCGCAACCTCCTACAGAACGTCGCCGCTACCGTCTTCGATCGCCGCCTCGCCATCCATCAGGCGGCCGGCCTCCTGCGGGGAGGGCAAGCATGAGCCGCCCCCGCTTGTCTGAAGCCAAGGCTCCGCGCCGGCAGGCGACTGGTCCGGCTCGGCATCTGGCCGCGAGCGCGCGGACGGACATCCGGGCTCTCTGCGACCTTCTGCCGAACCATCCCGAGGCGTGGGCGCTTGCTCGCGCCCATGCCGCCCGGCGCGGCCTGACGCTGGAACAACTGCTTCGCCGCGTCCTCGAAACCATCCTCGAAGACGATCTTGTCGGCGCCGTGCTGGACGATGCCGAGACGATGGAAGGGCAGGCATGATCCCCGCCGTTCCACTCCTCCTGCGCGGCATCCTGGCGCTCAACGTCATGGCGCTGGCGCTCGTCCTAGACGCTTCTGTCGGCGCCCTGGATCGGCTCACCATGTGGATCGTGCCAGAGGCCGGCCGGATCACCACGCGGCGGCGGAGACGCGAGCCATGAACCTGTTTTCTCACTACCGCGAACAAGGTGCTTCGTTTGGGCAAGGACCTTGCGAGCTAAGGTTAGCGCCTCTTCGCTGCGATGAAGAGCCTCTGTCGTCTGTCGGAAGCTGCTTTCGTTCCGGGAGGCTTGGGCATCCCGCAGTTTTTCGATGTCGTATAGGTCCCTCAGACGTATGTGCCGGGCATAGGGCGAATAGTCGTCCATTTGCGCCTCCATGTGTGAATGGATGCCACGTCGATCTCATCCGACGCTGGGCAAATATTAGCCAGTTCAGAAGAGGTCGACCACTGCAAATGCTGAGCGGGAAGGGGACGCCATGAGGCTCCCCGGAATTCGCTCTGCTCTGCCTGTCCTGGTCAAAGACATTGATGCTAGGGGCACAGAAGCCATTACACGAAAGCTGTGCAGCCTCTTAAATGAGACGCAACGGCGGCCAGCCCCGTCCGCCGCCGCTTACCTGGCAGGTTCAATTGAACAATCGGCCTCGGCCATCTCGACTACGGTAGGTTTTCGAACCTACCTTCCTGAGGCGCGGGGCCGGCCGGCCAGCCGTCGCATCCTTTCACCGTCAGGATGCTTGCCCCGCGTCACCTCTCGACGGGCGACGGTAAGATAAATGGAAGATCAGCGCGATAGCGAACCGGAGGCGGCAGGCTTTCGGTACGACTTCTTTGAAATGGGGCGCATACTCGACATCGTGCGGGATGCTGGCGGCAACGTTCCGGTGGACTTCTACCCGGTGTATGCCCCCGACTTTCTAGGCGATCGGTATGGCATTGCCAGAGAGCGCCGCATCGCCCTCTACCAAGCCTGTTCTTGGGCGTTCACGTTCCGCGATGCTCACTCTGATTGGTGGGACGATCGTCGTGCGAAGGCCAAGTATGATCGCCTCGCCGAGATCGGGGAGCTTGCTGAAAAGCTCGCCGGCTTGCTGATGAAGAACGATGGCGAAGCCAGATCGGCGTTGAGCAGGCATTTTCCGAGACTTGGCGCAGGCGTTTCCGCCTATGACGCCGTCGACGCTATCCGAGCGCTGCCGGAGGCTGTCGAAAAGGAAAGGCGGCGGCTCTGCGATGCCGGCCTTCATGATATGGCGCCTTTGAACCTCCTTCCATCTGAGAATGGCCGCAACCGCGACGACCCCGGCACGGCAGGCGGGAGCTTCATCATTGCGCTTGGGGACGCTTTTCGTGAGTTTTTCGGCGAGCCGAAGATCATGACGAGCGAAGATGGAGAGCCCGAAGGGCCATTCGTGGCGTTCGTTCAGGCGGTGCGCCAATCAGCGGGCCACCCGATCACCGCCAGCGCGGTCAAGCAAGCGTGGATGCGAGCCAGGCGACGTTCAGGTGACAAAGGCCGCGAAAACTGAACCGGCTGTCACTGTGACGGCCTGAACAGCCGAGCGCATCTTCCAACGCAACGCCGAAAGACGGCGGGCGATGGAGAGCGAATATGTCGAACACCGCACCGGAGCGCGGGGCCATGAGCGTAGACGAGTTCTGCGCTTGGGCGTCCATCTCGCGCGCCAAGTTTTACCGCGAGCGCAATGCTGGAAGGATCAAGCTTCGGAAGATTGGACGCAAGAGCGTCGTCGTCATGTCCGATGCGGTTGCGTGGCTCAACGCACTGCCGGAGGCCGCGTAAGAACCATGGCTCACATGAAAGAAACCCGCCGCGCCGGGCAGCGCAAGCGGGCTTCCAAGATCGTTCTTTGCCGGAACATCGAGGAAGATACCGCACCGCTTCTTTCGCGACAAGCTGCCGTCATTGCCGCCCGCTTCGCCATGAGCGATGCCCTTGCTCGCGCTGTCGCCGAGCTGGCTTTCGCGCAGGGGAAGCTGCGATGAGCCGCCCCCATGAGCGCCTGCATGATGCAGGCTCCCTGTCTTCTACTGTGCCCGTTGCAGGGTATTCCCCGGCCGTACTGGAGGCCGTTGACTGGCTCCGCCGGCAGCCCCTGCGCCCAAGCCCTGTCATCCCCGCGCTGCGCCAGCGCTTCGGCTTGAGCGCCTTGGAAGCCTGCATCGCGATCCGGCTCCAGCATTCGAAAGGGGGAGCGGAATGAGCGCGCCCGAAACCTGCATCGTCGCCATCGATCCGGGCCTGAGCGGAGCCGTCGCGATCCTCATCTCGAACCGCCTCGGCTTGATTTCAGTTTATGACATGCCGCTGGCCGGCTCGGAGGTAGATGCCGCCGCGCTCGCCCGCATCATCGGCCAGATGAGCCCGACGCTCGGCATCGTGGAGCAAGTCGCCGCCCGTCCTGGGCAGGGCGTCAGTTCGATGTTCCGCTTCGGCACGAGCTACGGCGTGGCGCGCGGCGTGATCTCCGCCATGGGCATCCCCTGCCATCTGGTGACACCTGGGAAGTGGAAGCGCCATTTCCGACTGTCTGCCGACAAGGAAGAGGCTCGTGCGCTGGCGGTACGCCTCTGGCCGCAGAGCCCGCATTTCGAGCGCAAGAAAGATCACGGCAGGGCGGAAGCTGCACTTCTGGCCCGGTACGCCGCCGAGACGATCGCCGCAGCGGGAGGGCCGTTTTGATGCGCGCGCTCATACGACTTCGCGAGATCCGTCAGGGCAAGCGCTCCCGGTGGAATGTCGAGATCTGGCGGGGTGACAGCCTCGATGGCAGCAGGGTCTATCCCGATCGGCCGGCCGCGCGCCGCGTGGCGCGTGCGGCGGCTGAAGACTACGGCACCGTGGTCATCCTCGCGGGTCCCGATCAAGCGCCAGCGGGGGTCTCGCAGGAGGGCTGCGCATGAGCCGGCTCGACTTCGATGGCATCAATCGGGCCGCCCTGACGGCGCTTCCATCCCTTCTCGCTCGCTGGCTTCCTGACGGCCGGCGTGAAGGTCACGAATACGTCGCGCGAAACCCGCGCCGTGCCGATCGCCGGCCGGGGTCCTTCTGCATCAACCTCAATTCGGGCAAGTGGGCCGCCTTCGCGACGGGCGACAAGGGCGGCGATGTGGTGAGCCTCGCGGCATACCTCGCCGGCACGTCGCAGGGTGAAGCCGCTCGCAGCCTCGCCGACATGCTGGGAGTGCGGACATGACGATGGTTCGCCGGAATAGCCGCTTCGACAAGCCCGTCCCGATAGGCTCGCTCGCCGAGATCGAGCAGGAGATCGCCGACGTCCTGGACGTGATCGATCGCGTCCAGAAGAGCGCGGAAGAGGCGGCCGAGCGGGTTGCCGCCGAATGTGACGTGATCTTGGAGACGAACCCTCTCTGGCAACTGGCCGAAGCCGTCAAAGGCCTCGCCTGGGCTGTCGGGAGCCTTGCCCATCATCACGAGAACCTTGCCGTGGAAGTTGCGACGCGGGGGGCAAAATGATGGAGGATCAATCGCAGTCGATGTTCGCTCCGCTGACGGACGAGGAGGTCGCGGCGGCCGGCGGCGACGATGGAAACGGCAGGGGCACGGCGCCGGCTGACCGGACGCCCATCGTCCCGGTGCCCGCCGACGCCCCGCCGATGCAGTTCAAGCTTCCCCGCAAGGATGGGAAGGCAAGCGGCTCTCCAACGCGTTCCTGGCCGTACCATGACGCCGCCGGCAACCTTGTCGGCTATGTCTGCCGATGGGATTTCAAGGACGAAGCCGGGGAGCGCGCAAAGCACTTCCTGCCGGTGACGTTCTGCGATCTCGGGAACGGCAAGCGTGACTGGCGGGCGAAGGGCTTCCCGGCTCCCCGCCCTCTGTTCGGCCTGTCGGAGATCGCTGGCCGGCCCGACGCCATGGTTCTCGTCTGCGAAGGCGAGAAGACGCGAGATGCCGGCGCGGCCTTGTTTCCTGACATGGTGGCGACGACGCCACCGCACGGCGCGAAGAGCCCGCAGCTCGCCGAATGGTCCGCGCTCGCCGGCCGCGTCGTCGTGCTGGCCGGCGATCATGACGAGCCGGGCCGAAAGGACAAGAAGGGCAAGCCGCTCCATCCGGGCCGCGACTTCACCGACGCCGTATACGAGCTCGCGGTGAAGGCTGGGGCAGCGGAAGTCCTTCACCTGCACTCGAACCGTCTTGGCGCATGGGTGTGGTCTGGCGACGACAAGCACACGCGACCGGACCCGCTGCCAGATGGGTGGGATCTCGCCGACGCGATCGAGGAGGGATGGACGCCGCAGCGAGTGGAAGAGGCGCGCGTCGGCCCCGACTTCCTGATGCCATATCTTGATGCGCAGGGCCGCGCGAAGACGGAGGCGCGCGCCCAAGGCTTGCACGTCCTGGAGGAGGATGGCGAGGACAGGTCCTGGCCGTTCCGCGAGACGGAAGCTGGTATCGAGAAGCGGATCGAGCGGACGGACAAGGAAAGCGGCATCACGACCGTCGAATGGCGGTGGGTGTTCTCGCCGCTGCGGATCGTCGCCGACACCCGCAACCTCGATGGCGAAGAGTGGGGGCGCCTCCTGGAGATCGTGGACCGCGACAAACGCACGAAGCTCGTCGCCATGCCCATGTCTATGTTGGCGGGAGACGGGAACCCCTATCGCGAACGATGCCTGTCCGCAGGGCTGATCATGGCGCCGGGCCGCTTCGCCCGCGAAGCTCTGCACGAGTATATCAGCATGTCGCGGCCGGCCGACCGGGCGCAGTGCGTCTCGCGCACGGGCTGGCACGATCGCGCCTATGTCACGATGGATGG
The DNA here is from genome assembly GCF_014642635.1 of Aureimonas endophytica. Taxonomy (GTDB): domain Bacteria; phylum Pseudomonadota; class Alphaproteobacteria; order Rhizobiales; family Rhizobiaceae; genus Plantimonas; species Plantimonas endophytica. Next base: position 1,046,887 of record NZ_BMIQ01000001.1, on the reverse strand, counting down.
CACGTTCGGCGAGAACCGCGAGCGCGTCATTGTCCAGCGGCCCGAGGCGTCGTCCTTCACCCATGCTTTTCGGCAGCGTGGCACTCTTGCCGGCTGGCAGGAGAACGTCGCCCGATTGGCGATCGGCAACAGCCGGCTGGTTCTCGCGCTCTCCGCCGCCTTCGCTGGACCGCTGCTGTATCCGGTGAGCGCCGAGGGCGGTGGTTTCCATTTCCGTGGAGCGTCTTCGACGGGCAAGAGCACGACCCTCATCGCTGCCGGTTCGGTATGGGGCGGTGGCGGCCTCCATGGCTTCCTGAAGACGTGGCGCGGCACCGCGAATGGCCTGGAAGGAACGGCGGCGACACATTCGGACGCGCTTCTCTGCTTGGACGAGATGGGGCAGGTGAGCGCGTCGGAGGCGGGGCAGGTCGCCTACATGCTGGCGAATGGCCAAGGGAAGACCCGCGCCGGCAGGTCCGGCGAAGCTCGTGCGTCAGCCGAATGGCGGCTGATCTTTCTCTCGACGGGCGAGATCGGGCTTTCCGACAAGATGACGGAAGATGGGCGCGGCCGGCGAGCGGCGGCCGGGCAGGAAGTCCGCGTCGTGGACATTGCCGCAGATGCCGGAGCGGGGTTGGGCCTCTTCGAGAACATCCACGGTTTCCCGTCAGCCACCGCATTCGCCGAGCATTTGAAGCGGGCGACCGGCGAGAATTACGGCATCCCGTCGCGCGAATTCCTATCGGCCATCACTGAGGATTTCGACAACCTCGCTCCACTCGTGAAGGGCTTCTGCACTGAGTTCGTGGACACCCACTGCCCGGCGAAGGCGGACGGCCAGGTGAAGCGGGTGGCCGGCCGTTTCGCTCTGGTAGCTGCCGGCGGCGAGCTCGCGGCGAAGCTCGGTATTTTGCCGTGGCCTGAGGGCGAAGCGGAAGCCGGCGCGGCTCGGTGCTTCAAGGATTGGCTCGGCCTCCGTGGTGGGGTTGAGCCGGCGGAGGATCGCCAAGCCGTTGCGGCGGTGCGTCGCTTCATTGAGCTTCACGGCACGTCCCGCTTCGAACCGATGGGCGATCTCGTTCCGAAGGATCGAGACGGCTGGCCGGTGGAACAGCGCACGATCAATCGCGTGGGGTTCCGCAATCGAATTGAGGATGGCTCGACGGAATATCTCGTCCTGCCGGAGGCCTGGAAATCTGAGATCTGCGCCGGCTTGGACAGCGCTGCGGTTCTCCGCGCCCTGGCCGATCGAGGCATGATCCAGCGCGATCGGGGAGGGAAGTTCACCATTCCCCGCAGGGTGCCGGGGTTCCCAAAAGGCCAGATCCGCCTTCATGTCCTGACCTCAACCCTCATGGAGGGCGCCGATGCGTGACCATTTCGGCTCCATCCGCCGTCGCTTTCCGGCGCCGGCTGTCTTGCCTGAGGCTGCTACCGGCGCGGCGCCTGCGCCGGCCGACGACATGGATGCATGGCGAGAGTTCGCCCCACTCGACCAGGATCAGCTTGAGCGCGCGGAGGCCCGCACTGCGGACCGCCGAATTGAGGTGCCGCAAGACGCTGCGGCTAAATTCGCTGAGGAGAAAACGCCGCAACGTGCGGCGTTTCTCGATGACCGCTTCGAGCGCGAGAAGCGTGTAGCGATCCACGGCGAGCCGGCGCCGGAAGCGTATAGGGCCGGTGCGCAAACGGCAGAAAATCAGCCTCAAACCCCAGCCGCAACGGGCTTTGGGGGCGGTGACCTCGAACAGAGGAGATCGCCGGACCGCTTCCAGTTGCGGCCGGCCGGCTGGAGGCCTGAGCCTGGTCCTGGCATCACGCTCACAGCGCCCGCGATCGAGGTCGGATATGCGGAATACGATCGCCATCTCGATGCACTGATCGCCGCGCAGCCCGTTGGCTCGGCCGAGGCGTATCGGCTCCTGATGGCGAAGAAGAAAGGATGGGTCGTGGATCGGGGCGGGGAGCGGATATTCGTCCGGGGCCGGCTTTGACTGATCACATGCCGTTCCTGATGACACGCGAAGAGGCCGTCCCGTTAAAGGAAGCCGCGCGTCGGTCGGGCCTCTCGGTCGACACCATCCGCCGCCTACACAAGCGTCACGGTATTGGCCGGCAAATGGCGCCGCGTTCGCCGATCGAGGTCTCGTTCCTGGCGCTTCTCATGCTGCAGCATGGCGATCTGGCGGCTCTGGAACTGCTAAGGAATGGACAACGCGAAAACGAGCGGGTGAGCAGATATCTCGCGCTAATGTGAGTGTTCCGGGGTTTTTGCGACGTCCCGCCTTCGGTTTGCGCACTCGTAAAAGCGGACAAAGGAGTGAAGGGGGGCTGCTGCGGAAACCAAAGCGTTTCCGACAGATATGAGATTGTCTCCGTGACGAGTTCGAATTCTTCGGCTAAAGCGATCTGGAATATAAACCTACCTCGATGCACGGCTGGCCCGTGCCGGAATATCCCGGACCTCCCATGCATCCTCTCGATGTCGTCGCAGAGAAGTCTGCGCGAATACGGGCGCTTCGTCAGAGCGGCCTTCTTGCTCGCACCGCACGAGAAGAGTTCGGTCACCTCACCGACCACGTCCGTGACGTTCTGGACGTTCCCGTGGCCATCGTGACGCTGGTCGACGAAGAACGGCAGGTCTTCGCCGGGCACAGCGGCCTGCCGGCTCCATGGGCCGATCTCGGCGAAACGCCGATGACGCATTCGTTCTGCCAGTACGTCGTCGATCAGCACGCGCCGCTCGTGGTACCGGACGCACGCCTCGATCCGGCCCTGAAGGACAACCAGGCAATCGGCGATATCGGCGTCGTCGCGTATCTCGGCGTGCCGCTTGCCTTGCCTGACGGCGAGATCGTCGGTGCGCTGGCCGCCATTGACAACGATGCCCGCACGTGGTCCGACGCCGACATGCGCCGCCTACGCTCGATCGGCCGCACCGTCGAGAAGGAGATGGACGTGCGCATCTCCGAAAGTCGCTGGCGAACGCTGTTCGAAAGCTTGCAGGAAGGCTTCATCCAAGGGCGGGTGGTGCGTGACGATGCGGGCCGGATCGTCGACTGGCGCTACGAGGAAGTGAACGCCGCTTGGTACGAGCTCGTCGGCGTGCCGAAGGGTTCAGCGATCGGGCGCACGATCCGCGAGGTGTTTCCCGGCATCGAGGACGAGTGGGTCAACGAATTCGCCAATGTTGTCGAGACAGGCGAAACGGTGCGCTTCACCCGACAGGTTGGCGTTCTCGACCGCTGGTACGACGGCGTCGCGCAGTCGATCGGCGCCGATCGGTTCACCGTCATCTTCTTGGAGGTCACGAACCGCATCGCGCACGAGCGGCGGCAGGCCGCTCTCCTGCAACTGGGAGACACGCTGCGCGACGCCCGCACGGTGCCGGACATCTCGCGAGCCGCGGCGCAATGCGTTGCTTCCGGCCTGGTGGTGGACCGCGTCGGCTTCGGGTCCGTCGACGAATTGTCGGAGACGATCGAAGTCCCGCCCGACTGGTGCGCATCCGGCATCGTCAGCGTCGCCGGCCACCACGACTTCCGTTCCTTCGGCTCCTACATCGAGAACCTGAAGCGTGGTGAGACCGTCGAGGTCACGGATGTCGAGACGGACCCGAGGACAGCCGCGAGCCCCGGTGCCTTCGAGGCGATCCAGACCCGCTCCCTGCTCAACCTTCCCATCATGGAGCACGGACGCCTCGTCCTGATCGTATTCGCTCACGCTCGCACGCCACGTGTCTGGTCGACGGACGAGCTTCAGTTCCTGCGGCAGGTCGGGGATCGCGCCCATGCGGCCATCGCCCGTATCCGGTCCGAGGAAACGCAAGCCGTTCTCAACGGCGAGCTATCGCACCGGTTGAAGAACTCCTTCGCCATGGTGCAGGCAGTTGCCACCCAGACCCTGAAGACCGTCACCGAGCGGGGGGCGGTCGAAGCGTTGAACCAGCGTCTGCGTGCCCTGTCGCATGCTCACGATGTCCTAATGCAACAGAACTGGTCGGCAGCTCGTCTCCGCGATGTCGTGAACGCCGTCCTACATGTTTTCGAAGTTGGCGATCGCTTCGTGCTGATGGGACGCGACACCGACATCGGTCCGCGAGCGACCCTGTCCCTATCGCTTCTCCTGCATGAACTCGCGACCAACGCTCTGAAGTATGGGGCCTTGTCGGTCCCTGAGGGGCATGTCGAGATCGAATGGAACATCCAGCGTCAGGAAGGCGAGGATATCTTCCATCTCGCTTGGCGTGAGCTCGGAGGCCCAGCCCCGTCTCAGCCGACTGGACGTGGCTTTGGGTCGCGCATCATTCGCATGGGACTTATTGGAACGGGCGGAGTAAAACTCAGTTACGAACCCGAAGGCTTCCAGGCCACGATGAGTGCATCGTTGTCGCAGATGCAGCAGGCGTGACCGACATGGCATCGAGTTCATACCGCGCCCCAAGCTCGGGGAAGCACGTCGTCCTCGTCATTGAGGATGAACCCGTGCTGCGCATCGACATCTGCGATCTTCTGGAAGAGAACGGCTTCGAAGTCGTTGAGGCGACCGGCGTCGAGAATGCGATCCACATTCTTGAGAGCCGCCCCGACATCCGCGTCGTCTACATGGATCTCGACATGCCGAAAGGAGTGGACGGGGTGAAGATCGCCGCCGCGATCCGCGACCGCTGGCCGCCAATCGAAATGATCCTGACGGCCTCCCGTGTGGACGGCTCGCGGGTGCAGCTTCCCGTGCGAGCAAAGTTCCTAGCCAAGCCGATCGACCGTCCACGGGTGATCGATGTGGTGCGAGGGTTCGTAGGGCAGGCCTAGAGGGTGCTGGTCTGTGCCCTTAGTCCTTCGATACCATGCGCCACTCGGTAGCTTCCTGGCCGATCCGGTCGGTTGGCGCAACGACCGTCAGGCGGACACCCTCAGGCGGGAAGTGGAGAGAAACAGTCGCCTCGAACTCTGCGGCGACGACACGTTCGATGATCCGCGTCCCATAACCCTGACGCGAAGGAGGCGAGACCGGCGGTCCATCGTTCTCGGTCCAGTTCAGACGGATCTCTCCGTCCGTGATCGCCCATTTGATGTCGACGGTTCCTCCCGGCACAGACAGGCTGCCGTACCGGGCTGCGTTGTCGCCCATTTCGTGCATGGCGAGCGACAGCATGGTCGCAATGCGTGGCTTGATCCGCAGTGGCGGCCCCTCGACCCCAATGCGATCCCCAACACGCGCATGCAACGGCTCCAGCGCACCTTTGATGACATCCATGAGATCAGCGCTGGCCCAGGCCTCAACCGTAAGAACATCATGGCTGCGTGAAAGGGCCTGAAGGCGTCCCGCGACCGCTGATGCGACATGCTGCGGGACAGTGGCGTCCCGCAAAGTTTGGAGGACGACGCTTTGCACGGTAGCGAGCGTGTTCTTCACGCGATGATCCAGCTCGCGGTTCAACAGGAAGCGGTGCTCTTCGGCGCGCTTGCGGTCCGTCACGTCCATCTGCGAGGCGAAAAAGAACGTCAGTTCATCCCCGTCGAAGACCGGCGACACGAGAAGGGCGTTCCAGAATGTGGTGCCGTCCTTGCGATAGTTCAGAAGGTCCACTTGGGCCGGCTCCTGCGAGGCGATCGCACGGCGGACCTTGGCTACGTCATCCGCACGGGTCGCTTCCCCTTGGAGAAAACGGCAGTTGTTGCCGATGATCTCGTCCCGCTCGTACCCCGTCAGGGCGCAGAAGGCGTCGTTGCAGAAGACGATCGGGTTGTCGCGCTGCCGGGGGTCGGTGATCACCATGGGCATGCGCGTTGTGCGAACGGCTGAAGCGAAAGGGTCGGAGGTGCGTCCCGTCTGCTGGCTGAGTTCGTCGTGCAGGCGCGTTCGTTCGTCGTCTTGCACAGCGATCTCCAAACCGGATGGCTGGTTAGCCGTAGAACCGCTTCGATGGCGGCACAACTGGACGCGGCGTCAATGGTGTCGATTGTCCACCTTTCGGGCAGCTCCGACATCATCAAACACGATCAACATGCGTCGAAACATGCCCATCCTTGCATAAACGTGCCTAATCCTCGAAGCCGCTGATCCATGATCGACTGCCTCCGATCGAACGGGGGCACCTCCATGGCTTCAGCTCAACTCTTTCTACGCGGCGCAAGGGTCAATCGCGACTTCCATGCCGCTCTCCTCGACGCAGCGAACCGGGCCGGCGTCACGCCCAACGAATTCTGCATCACTGCTGCCGCTGAGAAACTGATTGCGGGCGGCCGACGCTTTTCAGGCGTTTTCCAGGCGAACGACTTCGACACGCGTGACGTGGTGGCGCCGGCCGCCCGCAACGTGAGGTCAGCCTGATGCCGACCTTCGAGCTTCAGGACCCGAGCGGCCGGCGTTTCGAGGTGGACGCGCCGGATCAAACGTCGGCAATTTCCGCCTTCCAGAAATTCCAGGCCGGCGAGGAGAATGGGGCTGGTGGAGCTATCCCGCCTCCGCCTCCCGGCTTCGTCCTCGATCATCAGGCGAATGGCGCCATTCCGCCTCCGCCGCCGGGCTTCGTCATAGACGGGCAGCAGCGCGCTCCCGGTCATGATGACGGCGGCCTGGAAACGGGCCGCGCGGCAATTCTCGGCGCGACGGACGGCGCCACCTTCGGCTTTGGCGACGAGATAGCCGCCGGTCTCGGCTATCTGCTGGACAAGCTGCCGGGCGAGCGCGGTCGATCCTATGACGAGCTGCTGTCCACCGCGCGCGGCGCGCAGAAGCAGGCGGAAGAGGAGCACCCTTACGTCTACACGGCCGGCCAGATTGGGGGCGGGCTCGCAGCGGCTGCGCCGATCGCCGGGGCCGGCATCGTCGGCGGTGCGGCTCGCTCCCTGCCGGCGCGGCTCGCGATCTCCAGCGGTACAGGCGCGGCGGCCGGAGCGGTGCAAGGGTTTGGATCGGGCGAGGGCGGTCTTGAGAACCGTAGCTGGGAAGCCCTAAAGGGCGCCGGCTGGGGGTTGGGAATGGGCGCTGCCGCCATCCCTGCCGGCGCGGCGATCGGCAAGGGACTGAACGCGGCGGCCGATCTCATCGCGTCGCGCGGCTCGACGCTTGGGCGCTCGTCGCAGGACCTGCTTCGCCGAACCCTGGCCGACGAAGGCCTCACGTTGGAGGAAGCCGGGCGCCGAGCGAGCGTCATGGGGCCGGACGCCATGCTCGCGGATACGACGGACGGGCTTCGGTATCGTGCCGAGCAGATCGCGCAGAGCGACAATCCGGGGCGCTCCAGCGTCATCGGTGCATTGCGGGATCGCAGCGCGACGGCCGGCGACCGGATTAACTCCGCCTATGACGACGTGCTCGGCCAGCGCCCAAACGTCAAGGCCGAGCTCGACCGCATGTCGAGCGAGCAAAAGACGCGCGCCGATGCCCTCTATGGGCAGGCGCGTGCCGAGAACGCTCCGGTGGACGTGTCGCCCGTGCTGAAGGCGATCGATGATCAGCTTCTCACGCCGGCCGAGCGGATCGCGGGCGCGCCGGACCTGCCGGACGACGCGGTAGACGCCTCGCTGCGTTGGGTTCGCTCGCATCTGTCGAACGGCGACGTGCAGCGGACGGGCATCGACAAGCTGGACAAGCTGGAGCGCCGTGTTCGCGCCAAGGCCAGTGCGGAGTTCAAGACCGGGCACAGCGATACCGGATCGGCCCTGGCGAATGTCGGACGCATCCTGCGCGACCAGATGAAGGCGAGCAGCCCGGTCTACAAGCAGGCGCGCGAGACCTTCGCCGACGATGCGGCGGTGCAAGATGCCTTCGAGAAGGGGCAGAGCATCTTCGCCCGTAAGACGCATCCCGACTTCCTCGCGGCCGAGGTCGCCGACATGAGCGAGGCGGAGCGCAATGCCCTGCGCCTCGGCACGCGCGCCGCCGTCGACCAGGCCATGGGCTCGGTGCGCAACGGCTCGCTGAAGGGGCGTCAGCTTCTCGACGCGGATTGGAATGAGCGCAAGATCCTGGCCGTCCTGGGCGAAGACGACGGCCGGCGCCTGATCAATGCGCTTCAGGGCGAACAGGCGATGGCCGAGACGGTGGGCCAAGCGCTCGGCAACTCGGCGACCTCGCGGCGCATGGACAATCCGTTCCGCGTCCAGCAGCGCACCGAGCAGGATAAGGCCGTTCCGGGCATCGTCCGCAGCTTGGCGAACCTGAAGTTCGGCGATGCCGTCTTCCGTGGCGTGGAGTACGGCAAGGATGCGCTGGAGCGCCGGAGCGCGGACGCCATGGCTCGCGAGCTCGGTCCGTTCCTGACGGCCACCGGGCAAACGCGGGAACAGCGCATCATGGAAGCCCTGGGCGTTGGGGCGAACCGGGATGCCGTGGCGCGCGAGGCGCAGAAGCGGAAAGCCATCGCTGAAGCCTTGCTCAGGGGCGGCGCGCTCGCCGTCGCTCCGCAGCTTCACCAATGAGGATGCCGGCGCAGATGCCGCAGCCGGCCCCGACCAGGAACGCCAAGAGAAGCGGCGGAAGCGCGTCCACAAACCATCCCATGAACCACGAGACTGCGCCCATGACGGCGGCGAACAGCACGAGCGCAGCCACCCGCCAGAGAAAGACGGCGGTCGTGCTCGTCGGGCAATCTCGATCCAGAGCGTCAGCATGGCCGCACCATACCGTTGCCGGCCGGCCATCGGAAGCAGGTTAAGAGGCGAACGATGAACACGGCAGCAGATATCGGCGCGGCGCTGACACGGCATATCCAGGCTCGATCGGCGGCCCCCGATGACGCCGAAATCATCCGCCTCATCGACGACCTTCTGGCAGCGCAGGGTCGAACGGCGCTCGACGCCCTTGCCTTCGTGTCGCTGGCGGAGAGCTTGGCCGCCGCAACAGCCATCCTCCCTGCCGATATGGCGATTGGGGAGGCGGCCACGCCTCTTGCGACAGTCGTGAGGCTGCTTTCGCGCGCGGTCGAGACGTTGGAGGTCGTGACGGGCTATGCCGCTGATGGCTTCTCTGGTGCGGCTCGCAACGTCAACTGAGGAGCGGCGCGATGCGGATCGATGACGGCCGGCAGATCCGAGCCGCGCGAGCTATCCTGGGGATGACGGTTCAGGAGCTCGCGGACGCGGCCGGGCTCCACAAGAACAGCGTGCTCACGGTGGAGGCGAAGAAGCGCATCCGCCGCGCGCCGCATACGGGCGGGGGGCACAGCGTCAGCCTCATCGAAAAGGCGATCGAGGCACGCGGCGTCATCTGCGATCTGATCGACGGGCAACCGATCGTCCGGTTCACTACCACCGCACCCCCGCCGAAGTACCAGCGGCGCCGGCCGGCCGCGAATTGATGGACCAGGGGATGGTTTCTCTGAGATCGGATCGCAGGCAGAGCGCGAGCGATAGACCGTGGGAACGGTTTTCACACCAGTCCACACGAGCGCAGGCGCCCGCGTCATGGGGTATAATACCAGGCTGGGGGATGCGGTAATGGGATACCTTGCCGTGGAAGAGATCCTGGAGCGCGAAGTGCGACGGCGAATGGCCCAAGAGGCGGCTCGCCTGGAGCAGAAGCGGGCGAACGAGCGCATGAGGGAGGCGGCTCGCCAACGCGAGCGCGAAGAGCGATCGAAGCTCGGTAAGGGCTCGAAGAAGGATCGGCCCCTCTGCGGAGCCAAGACGCGGGCCGGCGGCTCGTGCGCGATGCGGACAGAACCGGGCAAGAAGCGCTGCCGGCTGCATGGCGGGCTATCCACCGGCCCGAAGACGCCGGAGGGCATCGAGCGTATCCGGCAGGCGCAGCTACGGCGCTGGGCATGGCGACGGCCGGCCGAGCCAGATCTTCGCGCGGAGGAGGCGCCCCCAGCCGATCTGCGCACCCTCTTCGCTTTCGAGGACTTCGCGAGGCGATGGGCGCTGAATGCCACCAACGTCCATTCCGAGGCCTCGCTTGCGAACATCGCGCCCGGCCGGCCGAGATCAACTTCGCCCTCGGCTCGCTGAACACGACGGTCGCCGTCCTGACGCAACGCCTCGATAGCGATCGGCCGCAGCGGGGCTTGGATGCGGGGCTGGCGGGACGCTAAAATGAGAAGCCCCGCCGGAGCGGGGCAAGATTTAGCAAGCAGCCAACTGAATTCCAGGAGGCGTAGGGCTCTGGTCGTTATCTTTGCGCCTGTCACGAGCACGCCGCGAAAGATCCATAGCCGCTGCTGCCCCCTTCTTCCTGTCCAGCGCGACGTTCGCCATCAGCACGTCGAACACACGCGCAGGACCGGGCCAGCGCATGCATAAGACAACGAAGCCACTCATCACAGCCGTATCAAGAGCCTTCCGCAGATCAGGGCGAGCCTTGAGTTCGGTCATTTCTTCACGGACAAGCTTCTTCAGGTCAGGGTCATGATCCCTCGGGGAAACCTTACCCTGGACGTAGAATGCCGCAAAAGCCGTTGCCGTCGCTTCATTCGAAATCGCATCGCTATAATCCAGCAAGAAACTCTTCAGGAATTCGCTGGGGGCGGGATCTTCGAGAAAGCGATCACGAGCAGTTACATGATCGTGCATTGCGCGGGCGGCGAGGCCGAGCTGCCGATTACGTCGCCGATAGTACGACAGCTTGATATGCAGGTACGCGATGACAAACACGGCCGGAACGCCGATCATGGAGACCTGGAACCAATATTGTTCAACCCCGAGCATCGCCATCACTTCGCCAGCTTATTCGATTGATCGCCATCCTTAGAATTTGGGATCGCCTTGGCCTTCGCCTTTCGCTCAACACGTCGCGCCGTTTGGCGTTCCATGTCTCGCAGTTCGAGCTCCTTCAGTTTCACGCCGTGCCGTTCGGCACCGATCATTCGGACAAGGTACATCCCATAGATAACGATGGGTCCGCCCATTGCCCATAGCGGGTGAACTTTGAGCGCACACATCGCAACGATCGCAACGAGCATTCCCAAGAGCCCGAGGCCCTCGGCATGCCCTTTGAGACCGCGTGCGATCTCCTTGAACGTCCCTTCGCCGAGAAGCAGTTTCAGGCCCTCAAAAGCTGACCTGTCCCATGCTCTGCATTGTCAGGTTGATTAGCGTTCTTAAGCGTTGAAATTTCGTTTGAAAAGTAGGCGCATTGTGTCTGCGAACACCGAAATTTGTTCCTCCAGGAACTCCTTGCCGACCTCGCCGTGCTGGCGCAGCGTGTCGACACTCTCACGCCGCAGCGGCGCGCCCACGCGACGCCCGCCCGCGCGTCATGGGGTCTATTTCTCGCCAGGGCTCGATGAGCGGGAATGAGCGGATAGAGCCCGAGTTCTGCGACCAGTACGCGCATGCGTGTGCCTGCGCGTCATGGAGTGTAATTGTCGAACCGTGAGGTCCCAGCGCTCCGGGGCCGTCGCCGAGAGGACGGGCCGCTGAGTTTTTGGAAGCCGTATCGCGCGCGAGGCTCAGGCGGATCGCCCCATCAGCATCGACCGGCCGGCCGGCGTGAGGCGCAGCCAGAATACCCCCTGCCAGCCGAAGGACAGTTCCGCGAGCCCGAGCGTCTGAAGACTGTCGGCCGCCTCAAGCCAGGCCCCGTCCTCCTGGCCGAGTTGGAGGCCCACGCTGTCCGCATGAGGATGGCCGTCATCGAGATGCGCAAGGGTGCGGATCTGCATGGGGGAGAGATCGGCGAGGCGAAGCGGCATGAATGGCTCGGCAGGAATTGGGTGGCGCTGTCTGGACGCCGGCCGGAAGGATGGCAAATGCCAATCCGTCGCAGGCCGATGCGAGGCGCTGAAGCTCGCCACGCATGCCCAAACGGCAGTGCTCAGGAAAGGTACTCTCGGTTATCCTTCGAAGGGATCTCCGCCGCGACTTCACGGCTGGAGATCCGCGCGAGGTGTCGGGGCATGCAGCGGCCGAATTTCAAGCAGATATCGAATGGCGAGAGGCCGAAGCGGATTGTGCCGCCGCCGCACCGAGGGCGGATGGATTACGTGATCTGCATCACGGACCCGACGACCTGGCCCCCAGGCGCCACGAAGTTTTGGGAGAACGAGCGCAGACTGTATCTCGAAGAGCTCGCTGCCAAGGAAGCCTCAGGCCGCCAACCGGCCCAGTCCTCCGACACCTGAGAAGCCAAAAGGGCGAGGAAATTTGGACAGGCGTACATGGGATCTGAACTGGTACACCCGGTACACCTCAGGGAACAGAAAGGTGTACCGCTATTCAGATGGCGCAAACCCCTTTGTCACAAGGGTTTGAACGCCTTTGGTACACCGGTACACCCGGTACACCTAAAAAATAGAAATTCGCGCAAGAGATTTCAGAACCCGTACCTCCTTAATGCAAACTCCAGCCCGCCCTTTTGACCTCGAAGCCAAGCGCAGCGCCGCACAAGAGTGGGGAGAGAAGTGGGGAAGGTTCTGCCGTCCTAGCTAAATTGTGCGGTAAAACAACGCGTTATTGGCTTGAATAGGCGGATGGCGAGGAACTCGATCTTTCGAACCTCGTCTTCCGCCTCCATGTCGGCGACGAGGCGCAGCGGCCCGATCCCTTGATCGAGGCGAAGCAGGGGATCGGCAATGCGCCCGCCTATCGCGGTCTCGCCTATCTCGTCTTCGAGCACCTGCCGCTGGAGACCTGGGGCAACCGCATTCCGCAATTCTCCTGCGAGGTGCTGCGGCCGGTCGGCGAGCTGGAACGGGCGATCCGGGCCGTGACGATCATTCCCGGCGCGAGCGAACACGGGCTCGATCCCGAACCGGTGCGCGAGCGCCTTCGCCCTGGCGAGGACCGGCTGCTCAACCGCAACATCCTGCACGGGGCCAGCGACTTCGCGGCCTCGCTGGACGAGCTGACGGCGCTCTGTCCGCGATTGGAACGGGCGGCGCTCGTCGTCTCCTGGTTCGGCACGGATCTGCGCGCCGGTTCCTGCGCGATCCGCCCCGGCGTCGAGACGGCCGCGCGCGACGAGACGGTGCCCTGGCACGTCGGGCCGACCGGGCGCGAGGCGGCCCATCTCGTCAGCCGGCATGGCGGCGGCCCGGCCTATGGCGGGACGCCGAGCGACGCGGGCACCGTCCGCGCCATCCGCGACCTGAAATCGCGCGGGCTGAAGGTAACCTACTATCCCTTCATCCTCATGGACGTGCCGGCGGAGAACGACCTTCCCGACCCCTATGGCGCGGAACGGCAGGCCGCCTATCCCTGGCGCGGGCGGATCACGCTCGACATCGCGACGGGCCGGCTGGGAACGCCGGACGGCACGGCGCCGGCCGGCGCCGCCATCGCCCGCTTCGTCGGCACGGCGCGGCCAGAGGACTTCTCGATCGAGGGAGGCGAGGTCGCCTATGCCGGCCCGGTGGAATGGTCCTATCGCCGGATGGTCCTGCATCAGGCGCATCTCGCGAAGCTCGCGGGCGGGGTCGACGCCTTTCTGATCGGCTCGGAGCTGCGGGGCCTGACGCGCATCCGGGACGCTGCCGGGCGCTTTCCCTTCGTCGACGCGCTCTGCGCGCTCGCCGCCGACGTGGCGGCGGTGCTGCCGGAGGCGAAGCTGACCTATGGCGCCGACTGGAGCGAATATTTCGGCTACCAGCCGGATGACGGATCCGGCGACATCTTCTTCAATCTCGATCCGCTCTGGGCGCATCCGGCGATCGGCATGGTCGGCATCGACAACTACTTGCCGCTGGCCGATGCGCGGGACGGCGAGCCCGGCGCCTACGAGCCGGCGGCGCTGCGCCAGGCCATCGCGGGCGGCGAATATTTCGACTGGTTCTACGAGAGCGATGCCGACCGGCGGGCCGGCCGACGCAGGCCGATCACCGACGGGCTCGGCAAGCCCTGGCTCTTCCGCCCGAAGGATATCCGCTCCTGGTGGGAGAACGCGCATTTCGAGCGGCGCGGCGGGGTGGAACAGGCCCGGCCGACGCCCTGGCAGCCGCGCGGCAAGCCGATCTGGTTCACCGAGCTCGGTTGCCCGGCGGTCGACAAGGGCGCCAACCAGCCGAACGTCTTCGTCGATCCGAAATCGTCGGAAAGCGAACTGCCGTATTTCTCCGAGGGGCGACGCGACGACCTGATCCAGCGGCGTGTCCTGGACGCCCATCTCGGCTATTGGGACCCGGCGGCGCGCGGCTTTGTGGAGGCCGCCAACCCGGTCTCGCCGATCTATGGCGGGCGGATGGTCGAGCCTTCCGCCATCCATCTCTGGACCTGGGACGCGCGGCCCTATCCGGCCTTTCCGGCCCGTGGGGCGATCTGGAGCGACGGCGGCAACTGGCGCCGGGGCCATTGGCTGACGGGGCGTCTCGGTTCGGCGCCCATGGATGGGCTCATCGCGGCCCTTCTGCGCGACCATGGCGTCACCGCCCTCGACGTCGAGGGCGTCGACGCGCTGATCGGCGGCTATGTCGCGACCGGAGCGGGCTCGGCGCGATCCGAGCTCGAGGAGCTTCTGCGCCTTTGCGGCCTCGTCGCGCGCGCCGAGGCCGGTCGCCTCGTCTTCCGCTCGCTCGCCTCGCGCGGTCTCGACGGCCGGCTTGACGCTCTCGCTGAAGCCAGCGGCGACGCCGCGCCGCTGGAGCTGCGGCGGGCGGAGGCGAGCGAGGTGGTGGAGGAGGTCGTGGTCGGCTTTCTCGATCCGGCGCGCGCCTATCAGCCGGCGACGGCCGAGGCGCTGCGCGTCGGTCGGCCGTTTCCGATGAAAGACATGCTCGACCTGCCGGTGGTGCTCGACGAGGAGGCGGCACGCCATTTCGCCGGTTCTATGCTGAATCTCGCGGTGGCGGCGCAGGAGACGGCCCGCTTCGCCCTAGCGCCCACCGCGATCGCCGTCGAGCCGGGCGACGTGGTGGCGCTTTCCGGCCAGCCGGGTCGCTGGCTGGTGACGCGGATCGAGGATGGAGAGACGCGCCGCGTCGAGGCGCGGCGGCTGCCGGCGGCGGGTGGCGCGGCCTATGGCACGCGGCCCGGCGAGGATGTGCCGGCCTCGCTGCCCGCCGCGAACGCTCCCGCCATCGCCTCGCGGCCGAAGGTGCTCTTTCTCGACCTGCCGCTCGGCGAGGCGGCGCAGCCGGAAGAGGCGGCCCGGATCGCCTGCTTCGCCGAACCCTTCACGCGGCTCGCCGTCGACGCCTCGATCGGCGGCGAGGCTTTCACCGATCGGCGGATCGTCACCCGCCCGGCGATGACGGGAGCCCTCGTCGCCCCGCTGCCCGCCGGCGCGGAGGGCCTGCGCGCCGCCGGTGCGGCCTTCGAGGTGCGGCTCGATCGCGGCGCGCTGTTCTCGATCACCCGCGCGGCGCTTCTCGCCGGCGGCAATCTCGCGGCGGTGCAGGCTCGGAACGGCGAATGGGAACTCCTCCAGTTCGAAAGCGCCGAGGAACGGGAGCCGATGCGCTTTCGGCTGCGCGGCCTCGTCCGGGCCCAGGGCGGAACGGAGGACGCGATGGCGGCCGGCGCGGAGGCCGGCGCGCCCTTCGTGCTGCTCGACGGGGCGGCCGAGCCGATCGGCCTGAAGGCAGCTGAGATCGGCATGGCGATCGAATGGCGTATCGCGCCGGCCGGCTATACGCTGGACGATCCGGCGGTGGTCCGGTCGAGCGCGCGTCTCGGACGTCGCGCCGTGCGGCCGCTCTCGCCCGTCCATCTGCGCTGCGCGTTCCAGGCGGACGGCGCGGCCGTGATCGCCTGGATCCGCCGGACGCGGATCGGCGGCGACGGCTGGGACGGGCTCGACGTGCCGCTCGGCGAGGAGATCGAGCGCTATCGCGTCACGATCGCGGATGGCACGGGGCGCGAGATGGTTCGCGAATCCGACGCGCCCGCTCTCGCGCTTTCGGCGGCGGACCAGCGCGCCTTTTTCGGCGCCCTGCCGGCGCGTCTCGACATCCGCGTCGCCCAGTTCAGCCTCCGGCATGGTGCCGGCGGCGAAAGGCGGAAGGTCTTCGCAAGGCCCGCCGCCTTCGTTTCGTGAAAGGAGAACCCATGCTCGACGAGAAGACCTGGTATCGCTCGAAGACCATCTGGGGCGGCGTCGTCGCCTTGGGGGCGGCGCTGGCCGGTATGTTCGGCGTGAGGATCGACGCGGCGACGGGCGGCGATCTCGCCGCCGCGATCCCGGACGCGATCGCGGCACTCGGCGCCGTCGTCGCGATCCTCGGCCGGCTCGCCGCCGATCGCCGCATCGCCTGAGGAACGGGAGGCGGAGCCAAGCGCTTCCGCCTCCATTCATGCCGGGTTCACGGCGGATGGGCGAAAACCGATCCGCACCCTATGATCGGAACCAAGATGACGTATCGGATGCTGATTCTCGGTCTTGCCGCCGCCCTCTTGGCGCCGGCGGGCGCGACGAGAGCCGAGGACGAGGCGGCGCTGCGCTTCGCCGCGGCGGCCGACTGCTCGCAGGCCGCCGCCGACGCGGCGGCGAAGACGGGCGGGCGCGTCCTCACCGTGTCCAGCCGCAACGATGGCGGGCGGACGGTCTGCGTCGTCACCGTGCTGATCCCCGCCGATGGCGGCGGGCGTCCGCGCAAGCAGACCGTCGTTCTGCCGCAATAGCAGGCGACCCGGAACGGCCAGGACGGAAGCGAAGCCCCTTATGCGCATTCTGATCGTCGAGGACGACCCGAATCTCAACCGCCAGCTCTGCGACGCCGTCGCGGAGGCCGGCTACGTGGTCGACCGGGCCTTCGACGGCGAGGAGGGCCATTTCCTCGGCGATACCGAACCCTATGACGCGGTGGTGCTCGATGTCGGCCTGCCGAAGAAGGACGGCATCAGCGTGCTCGAAGCCTGGCGCCGCGACGGGCGCAACATGCCGGTGCTGATCCTCACCGCCCGCGACCGCTGGAGCGACAAGGTCGCCGGCATCGACGCGGGCGCCGACGACTACGTCACCAAGCCCTTCCATATCGAGGAGGTGATGGCGCGCGTGCGGGCGCTGATCCGGCGCGCCGCCGGCCATGCCTCGTCCGAGATCCGCTGCGGGCCGCTCAGCCTGGACACGCGCGCCTCGAAGGCGAGCGTCGGCGGCCAGCTCCTGAAGCTTACCTCGCACGAATATCGGCTCCTCGCCTATCTGATGCATCACCGGGGCCAGATCGTCTCGCGCACCGAACTGATCGAGCATCTCTACGACCAGGATTTCGACCGCGATTCCAACACGATCGAAGTCTTCGTCGGCCGGTTGCGCAAGAAGATCGGCCTCGATCTCATCGAGACGGTGCGCGGCCTCGGCTACCGCATGCGGGACGACGATGCCGGGATTTGACCGGCTCGCCGTCCGCGTCATCGCCTTTTCCAGTCTCTGGGTCGTCGCCGCCATGGTGGTGATCGGCGGCGTGATCTCGGCGCTCTATGCGCAGACCGCCTCGCGCGGCTTCGAGGACCTGCTCGTCGCCCAGCTCTACAACATCGTCAGCAGCGTCTCCGTCTCGCCCGAGGGCAATCTCACCGGCTCGCCCGATCTCGGGGACCTGCGCTATTCGCAGCCGCTGTCCGGCTGGTACTGGGAAGTCCTGCCGGCGAGCGACAATCTCAAGGGCCGGCTCGCCTCGATCTCGCTCGGGCCCGCCGACATTCCCGCTCCGCCGCCGGCGCTCGTGCCCTTCGACACCTCCTATCGCCGCAGCTATCCGGCGCGCGGCATCGAGGGCGAGGCGCTGACCGTCGTCGAGACGGAAATCCTGCTCGACCAGGACAACCGCGCGGCGCGCTTCCGCGTGATGGGCAATGCGAGCCTGCTGAAAGCCGACATCCAGCGCTTCGACCGGACGCTCGCCTCCTATCTCGCCATCTTCGGACTCGGCTCCATCGTCATCAATGCCGTGACGATCCTTCTTGGTCTGCGTCCCCTTCGCAACGTGCGCCGGGCGCTGGGCGAGGTGCGGGCGGGCCGGGCGGAGCGCCTGGTCGGCCGCTTCCCGGTGGAGATCCGGCCGTTGACGGTGGAGGTGAACGCCCTCATCGACAACAATCGCCGCATCGTGGAGCGGGCGCGCACCCAGGTCGGCAATCTCGCCCATTCGCTGAAGACGCCGCTCGCCGTCCTCAAGAACGAGGCGGCGGCGATGGGCGGCGAGACGGGACGGCTCGTCGCCGAGCAGAGCGAGCGCATGCAGGCGCAGGTGCAGAACTATCTCGATCGCGCCCGCGTCGCGGCGCAGAGCGAGGGCGCGGTCTTCCGCACGGCGGTGCGGCCTGCATTGACCCGCCTCGTGCGCGTCGTCGCCAAGCTCAATCCGGATCTCGCGATCGAGGGGCCGGAGGAGGGTGGGGGAGGCGACGGTCCCGTCTTCGCCGGCGAACAGCAGGACTATGAGGAGATGGTCGGCAATCTTCTGGAGAATGCCGGGAAATGGGCGGCGAGCCGCGTCGGCGTCCGTCTCGCGCCCTCGGCGGAGGCGGGCTTCTTCGAGACGATCGTCGAGGATGACGGGGCGGGCCTCGCCGAGGACCAGATGGCCGAGGCGGTGAAGCGCGGTCGGCGGCTCGACGAGCGCAAGCCCGGCAGCGGGCTCGGCCTCTCGATCGTGTCGGATCTCGCCGCCGAATACCGGGGCGCCCTGGTGCTGTCGCGCTCGCCGCTTGGCGGGCTCCGCGCTGTGATCCGTCTGCCGCTGGCGTCTGGCGACCGACTCTCCTAGATGTCGAGTGACCTGCCGGCGGCGCGCCGCGGCGCGGCGGGCCACGGGTTGAAGCGACCATGCAGAACAGGTTCGGCCTTTGTCTTTCCCTTGCCCTCCTGACGGGCCTTTCGGGCTGCGCCTCGCTCGGGCTGGGTCTCGGCGCGCCGAGCGTGCCTCTGCCGGAAGGGGCGCTGGCGCTGGGCGACGGCCTCGTCGGCCAGATCAAGGACGTGCATCTGCGCGGCGACGCGCGGCGGAAGGCGATCGAGGCCGAGTTCCAGGCCTTGCAATTTTCGCCCGCCGGGCGCGAAATCGCCTGGAGCGAGGGGCGGTGGCACGGCCAGGTCATGCCGACCCAGCTCTATCGCATCGGCTCGCAGGACTGTCGCGGCTTCACCCATACGCTGCTCGACGGGGCGAAATCCTGGAAGCAGCTCGGCACGGCCTGCCGGGGCGAGGACGGCAATTGGAGGATCGTCGTCTAGCGACTTTCTGACACGGCTTTGAATGGGCGCGCCATGCCGCCTCCTATAGGATAAGACGAGGCGCCGCGCCCTGGTCCGTGCGGTGAACATGGGCGCAAGGCATTGTTCTGGTTCGTCGCGTTTCTTCTTCTCGCGCTGGTCGGCGCCGCGATCCTCTGGCCGCTCTTCGGCCGGGAGCGGGCGGCGCCGTCGCGTGCCGAGCACGATGCCGAGGTCTATGGCGCGCAGCTCCGCGAATTGCGCAAGGATGCCGAGCGCGGCGCGATCCCGCCCGACGAGGAGGCGGGCGCCCGCGCCGAGATCGGTCGCCGCCTGCTGAAGGCCGTCGGCGAGGCCGAACGGTCGAGAAACGCACCGGCGCCGGCCCGGAGGCCCTGGTTCGCGATCCTTCTCGGCTTCCTGCTTCTCGTCGGCGTGCCGGCGGCGCTCTATCCGCGCCTCGGCGCGCCGGACGAGCCCGATCTGCCGCTCGCGGCCCGGCTCGATCTCCACCGCCCGGATCTCGACATCGAGACGCTGGTCGCCAAGGCGGAGGCGCGGCTTCGCGATCATCCCGAGGACGGCAAGGGCTGGGACATGCTCCTGCCGGTCTATCTCCAGACGGGCCGGGCGGACCGCGCCGTCACCGCCGCCACCCATGCGATCCGCCTCCTCGGCTCGACCTCGGAACGCGAGGCCATGCTCGGCGAGGCGCTGACCCAAGTCGCGGGCGGCGAGGTCACGGTGGAGGCGCAGCGGGCCTTCGCGACCGCGCTGCGGCTCGATCCGAACAATCCGTCGGCCCGGTTCTTCCTGGCGCTGCAGCTCTCGCAGGCCGACAAGCCCGCCGAGGCGGCGCCCGCCTGGAAGGAGATCCTCGACCGGGGGCCGCCGGATGCGCCCTGGATGGCGACGGCGCGGCTCGCCTATGCCGATGCCGAGGCGAAGCTCGGCGGCGGGACCGCGCCCGCGCCGCCGTCCGCGCCCGGCCCGGCGCCGGCGGATGTCGCGGCCGCCGAGGACATGGCGCCGGCGGACCGCGCCGCGATGATCGAGGGAATGGTGGCGGGGCTGGCCGATCGCCTGAAATCCGCCCCGAACGATGCCGAAGGCTGGAAGCGGCTGATGCGCTCCTATGCCGTGCTCGGCAAGCAGGACCTTGCCCGCGACGCCTATCGGCAGGCGCGGCAGGCCTTCGCCGACGGCACGGCGGAGCGGGGCGCCATCGAGGACTTCGCCGCGACGCTCGGTCTCGGCGCCAGCGGGACGATCGAATGACCAGGAAGGGCAAGCGGCTCCTCACCATCGGTGCGATGCTGGCGGTCGTCGGCACGGCCCTCGGCCTCGTGCTCTTCGCCTTTTCGAGCAGCATCAGCCTGTTTCTCTCGCCCACCGACCTGACGGCCCAAGGGGCGGCCCCCGGCCAGCGCATCCGCCTCGGCGGGCTGGTGGAAAAGGGATCGGTGGAGCGCGGCACGGGCGATCTCGTGCGCTTCCGCGTGACCGACACGGTGGAAAGCGTGCCCGTCGCCTATCGCGGCATCCTGCCGGACCTGTTCCGCGAGGAGCAGGGGGTGATCGCCGAGGGCACGCTCGGACCCGACCATGTCTTCACCGCCGACGCGGTGCTCGCCAAGCATGACGAGAACTACATGCCGAAGGAAGTGGTGGACGACCTGAAGAAGCGCGGCCTCTGGGAGGACGGCAAGCCGAAGCCCATGCCGGTCGCCGCCGCGGGAGAGACGCCGTGATCGTCGAGATCGGGCATTTCGCCCTCGTCCTCGCTCTGGCCGTCGCCCTGGTGCAGTCGGTCCTGCCGATGCTCGGTGCCCGGCGCGGCGACGCGCGGCTGATGGATGTCGCGGTCTCCTCGGCCGGAATGGGCTTCGTTCTGGTGGCGCTCGCCTTCACCGCGCTCGCCATCGCCCATGTCTGGTCGGACTTCTCGGTCCTCAACGTCTTCCAGAACTCGCATTCGCAGAAGCCGCTTCTCTACAAGATCACCGGCGTCTGGGGGAACCACGAGGGCTCGATGCTCCTCTGGGTGCTGATCCTGGCGATCTTCGGCGCGGCGCTGGCGCTGACCGGCCGCGACGTGCCGGCGAGCCTTAAGGCGCGGGTGCTCGCCGTCCAGGCCTGGATCACCTCGGCCTTTCTCGTCTTCATCCTCGCCACCTCCAATCCCTTCGCCCGGCTCGTGCCGGCGCCGATCGAAGGGCAGGACCTCAACCCGATCCTCCAGGATATCGGCCTCGCGGTGCATCCGCCGCTGCTCTATCTCGGCTATGTCGGCTTCTCGATCGCCTTTTCCTTCGCGGTCGCGGCGCTGATCGACGGACGGATCGACGCGGCCTGGGCGCGCTGGGTGCGGCCCTGGATCCTGATCGCCTGGCTGTTCCTGACGCTCGGCATCGCGATGGGCTCCTACTGGGCCTATTACGAACTCGGCTGGGGCGGCTGGTGGTTCTGGGACCCGGTCGAGAACGCCTCGCTGATGCCTTGGCTTTCGGGCACGGCGCTGCTGCATTCGGCGCTGGTCATGGAAAAGCGCTTGGCCCTGAAGGTCTGGACGATCCTCCTCTCGATCCTGACCTTCTCGCTGTCGCTTCTCGGCACCTTTCTCGTGCGCTCGGGCGTCCTCACCTCGGTCCATGCCTTCGCCACCGATCCGGCGCGGGGCGTCTTCATCCTCTGCATCCTCATCGCCTTCATCGGCGGCTCGCTGGCGCTCTTCGCCTGGCGCGCCGGGACGCTGGAGCCGGGCGGCCTGTTCCAGCCGATCAGCCGCGAGGGCGCGCTCGTCTTCAACAACCTCTTCCTGACGACGGCCTCGGCCACCGTGCTCGTCGGCACGCTCTATCCGCTTCTTCTCGAAGTCGTGACGGGGGGCAAGATTTCCGTCGGCGCGCCGTTCTTCGACCTGACCTTCGGCCCGCTGATGGTGCCGCTCCTCTTCGCCGTGCCCTTCGGACCGCTGCTCGCCTGGAAGCGGGGCGATCTCCTCGCCGCCGCCGAGCGTCTCTATCTCGTGGCCGGCGCGGCGCTCGCGGCGACCATCTTGGCGCTCGCGCTGACCTCGGGCACCAAGATCCTGGCGGCGCTCGGATTCGGCCTTTCGGTCTGGCTCCTCCTCGGCTCGCTGGTCGATCTCGTCGGCCGCGCCGGCTTCGGCCGGCTGGCGCCCGGCCTCGCGCTGCGGCGCCTCGCCGGCCTGCCGAGCTCCGCCTTCGGCGCGGCGCTCGCCCATCTCGGCCTCGGCCTGACGCTGCTCGGCGTCGTGACGGTCTCCGCCTTCAGCACCGAGACGATCCGTGTGATGCGCCCGGGCGAGACGCAAGCGGCCGGCGGCTACGAGCTGCGCTTCGAGGGTATCCTGTCGCGCGCGGGGCCGAACTATACCGAGGAGGTCGGCAATTTCGCGCTGCTGCGCGACGGCGCCGTTCGGGACCGGATGGAAAGCGCCAAGCGCTTCTATCCCGCCCGGCAGGTGCCGACGACGGAAGCCGGCATCCGCACCTATTGGCTGAGCCAGCTCTATATCGCGCTCGGCGATGCCTCCGGCGACGGCCGCGTCGTGCGCATCTGGTACAAGCCGCTGATCACGCTCATCTGGCTCGGTGCCCTCGCCATGGCGGCGGGCGGCGCCCTGTCGCTGGCCGACCGGCGGCTCAGGATCGGCGCGCCGGCGCGGGCGAAGCTCCGCCGCGGGGATGCGGTGCCGGCATGAAGCGCGCCTTCGAGATCCTGTCGGTCGCCCTGTTTCTTCTGCTGATGCCGGTGCTGGCCGCCCAGCCGCTGCTGCCGCGCCCCTATGTCGATCCGTTCGGCGGCATGGCGCTCGCCGTCCAGCCGGACGAGATGCTGGCCGATCCGGCGCTCGAGGCGCGGGCCCGCGCCCTTTCGGCCGGGCTGCGCTGCCTCGTCTGCCAGAACCAGTCGATCGACGATTCCGATGCCGATCTGGCGCGGGACCTGCGCCTCCTGGTGCGCGAGCGGCTGAAGGCGGGCGACAGCGACCGGGCGGCGGTCGACTATATCGTCGCCCGCTACGGCGAATTCGTGCTCCTGAAGCCGCGCTTCGAGACGGTGACGCTCGTTCTCTGGGGCACGCCGCTCGTCCTTCTTCTCAGCGGCGCCGCGCTGGCGCTCGGCCTGTCGCGGCGCCGATCGCCGTCCGCCGCTCCGCGTCTCAGCGAGGCCGAGGAACGGGCCGTGGAAAAGGTTCTGGCCGATCGCGGCCTGTAATCGCGCGGCATCAAGCGCTTACCTCGCAACATATAGGAATATTATCCTAAATCCCTCCGCCCATGCCTAGACTGCGCTCCGATCCCCGATAGGAGCACCGATGGCTTGGTCCCACGATATCGCCTGCGACATCGCCGCGTTGCGGGTCCGCCTCGCCGCGACCCGCTTCTTCCTCGCCCTCGTACGGCACGAACTGCTGCGGCTGAAGGCCAATTTCGATCCGAACCAGCCGCGCGTGCCGCGCGGCCAGCACGAAGGTGGCCGGTGGACGCGCATCGGCGGCGGCCCTTTCGCAGGATCGGAAGCCGCGCCCGGCATCGATTGGCAACCGGTGGGCAGCATCGGCAAGCCCTCCGCGCGGCCGGTCGCGAAGCCCCGCGCCGAGGGGCTCGACGGCAATGTGATCCTGGCGCAGGCGCGAGGCGGTCCGCCGCAACCCTTCCGCATGGTGCAAACGTCGCGCGGCATGATGCCGGCTTCGCCAGCGGAGGAGGTCGTCTACGAGGCCGCGAGAGGCGAGGCCGAGGCGATCGTTCGTTTCGTTCGCCAATCCGACCCGAGCTCGCGGCCCCGCGAGACATCGCTCTTCGAAACGGTTCGCGGCGCGACGAGGACACAGTATGCGATCACGCGGGAGGCCGAAGCCTACCTGAACAGTATTCGAAGGGAATTTCTGGAAGATCGGCCGCCGCGCAACCGCACTCCCGGTATTGGCGAGGACCAAGGGTTGGCGCTAGATCCGCGCGAACCCCCTATCCGTACACCGCTTGATGTGTTGGCGCCCGGCGGCCGTATCATTGGATACCGTGCTGGTCGAGCAAGTTCGCACATTCGTACTCTGTCGAAAAATGAGTTCGAGGCTGTGCTCGCCAGAATTACTCGAATGCGATTTTTTTCGACTTCCTCGAAATGGTTACCCCGGATTATACTATGACTTCCCAGATCGTTGCGTTATCGGTGCTAGAATCAGTGACAGGAACGGAATTACAATCGATGTAATCGAAACGCCTGCGGGATCATTCATCAGAAGATTAAAGTTTCATAAAGAGCAATAGGTGGATGTTGTGGAAAATTTTCATGATTGGACCGCAAGCGAATGGATCCGCCGAATTCCTCTAGACATTGAGGATGATAGAGTCTCTCTTTGGGACTTGCTTGGCATAGCGGGAGGGCTTGGGCTCGATACTGCAACGCGAGTCGAGTTCATCAGCCACTGCCTTCGTTCGCTTCTCGATGCCGGAGCGGTGCCGGTGGAGCCGACGATGTGGGCTTGGCCGCCGTTCCGTCGCACCGATCGCTTTGGCACTAAGCGCGACGAGATCGTGGAGAATGTCATCGCCGATTGGCAGGCGCGGGGCGGAGGTGACCTCGAATGGGGCGAGTATCCTTTCACCTTCCCGGAGAATTTCGAGATCCAAGACAATGCCGAGTGGCGGTGTGTAAATGAAGCACGGTTGCGTCGGCTGTTTCCCGAACTCGACTGGGATTAAAATCCGGCAGGGCGTTGGCTGCTGACTGACGCCCTCCTTTGTCGCCCCCGGCATTGGCCACAGTGGCGGTCCGCCGCTGACTGATCCGCGCGAACCGGCTGGTTCGCCGATCGAAGTCTTGTCTCCGAACGGCCGATTGATTGGATATCGTGTCAGAGGTGCGGAGGGAGGTATCCAGATACTCAATCGTCTCGATTTCGAGAATGCATTGGCAAGTATGATTAGTGGCCGTGAATTTCGCCTGCCAGAAAATGGTTATCCAGGCGTATACTATGATTTTCCAGATCGTTGCGTCATTGGTGTTCGCAGCAGTAGAAAGAATGGATTGACATTTGAATTTGTCGAAACAAGCTTAATGGCGCCATTGGATGAAAATATAAAATTCCATTGGGGGAGACGTTGATGGGTATGGATATTGAAGATCAGATCCGAACATACGGATGTACTTCTGACGAATGGGCGAGGAAGCTGCCTCTTCGAATTGAAAATGATCAGGAGTCTCTTTGGGGTATTCTTGCAAAGGCGAAAAATTACCGTTTTGAGGGAACGGAGCGCATGGACTTCATCCGTCTTTGTTTGCGTTCAATGCTCGACGCTGGCGCCGTTCCCGTTGAGCCTACCGGTTGGGCTTGGCCGCCGTTCCGCCCGGTCACTCGTTTTGGCACACAGCAAGACGAGATCGTGAACAATGTCATCGCCGAATGGCAGGCACGGGGCGGCGGCGATCTCGACTGGGGACAATATGCCTTCACCTTCCCGGAGAATTTCGAGATCGAGGACGACGCCGAATGGCGGCGCGTGAATGAAGCACGGTTGCGCCGGTTGTTTCCCGAGCGCGATTTCGATTGAGCATTGAAGGACGTCGGCTTCTCGACCGACGCCCTTCCGTCTCCATACAAGAGAGACCATAGCGGCCATCGACAAACGGAGCTTCTTCGGGTGGATACTTCACTCGGACTCGCGGCGATCTCGCGATTGCTGGGAATGCGAATTCTTCAGGAAGCGAGCTTCGCGAATGAGCAAGACATTGCACGATTTGACGGAGGAGGAATGGGTCCGTTTCATCCCGCTACAGATTGATGATGACCGAGTTTCTCTCTGGAACTTGCTTGGCTTTGCAAGAGGGCTCGAGCTTGAGGGCTTGGCGCGAATGGATTTCATTCGCCGCTGCCTGCGCTCGCTTCTCGATGCCGGAGCGGTGCCGGTGGAGCCGACGATATGGGCTTGGCCACGGTTCCGTCCAACCGATCGTTTCGGCATTGAGCGCGACGAGATCGTGGAGAACGTCATCGCCGACTGGCAGGCGCGGGGTGGGGGTGACCTCGACTGGGGCGAGTATCCCTTCAGCTTCCCGGAGAATTTCGAGATCGATGATGTCGCCGAATGGCGGCGGGTGAGGGAGGCCCGTCTCCGCGAACTGTTTCCCGACCTGGACGAGCTTTGACGAAAGCCGCCCGCGCCCCGGCCCCATCCGCCCGCGACGCGGACGATAGGATGGAAGGCCGGAACGACGGCGGCCCGCCCGTCCGGCGCCTCATCGAAATCGCCCTCTTACCAAGATTTCATGGAGGGGAAGGGCTCCCGTAATCCATCCCTCGCTACCTATCTCTGCGACGAGGCCGGTGGCGACGCCGGAGATCGAGGAGAAGGACGAATTCCATGCAGCCCAACCAGACCAAGTCCCGGCGTTCCCGCATGTTCGCCGCCGCGCTCGCGGCCGGCGTCGCGGGCTCGGTCGTCGCCGGCGGCGTCATGACCAATGTTCTGCCGAGCTTCGCCGAGCCGGTGCGCGTCGACTCGCCCATGGCCAATTTCGGCTTCGCCGACGTGGTGGCCAAGGTCGCTCCCGCCGTCGTGTCGGTGCGCGTCAAGGAGAAGGCGAATGTCGTCGCCTCCGCCGACGAGGACGGCGATCAGCAGCAGGCCAACCCGCTCGACAGCCTGCCGCGCGACCATCCGCTGCGCCGCTTCTTCGAGTTCGGCAATCCGCGCGGCGGCAATGGCGAAGGC
This sequence comes from Aureimonas endophytica, assembly GCF_014642635.1. Classification (GTDB taxonomy): domain Bacteria; phylum Pseudomonadota; class Alphaproteobacteria; order Rhizobiales; family Rhizobiaceae; genus Plantimonas; species Plantimonas endophytica. The sequence continues at coordinate 1,020,128 of NZ_BMIQ01000001.1, read as the reverse complement.
CAGCGCAGCCTGAAGCCCCGCAACACGCCGCGCGCCATGGCGCAGGGCTCGGGCTTCTTCATCTCGGAAGACGGCTATCTCGTCACCAACAACCACGTGGTCGACGGCGGCGAGACCTTCACGATCGTCATGGACGACGGCAAGGAATATACGGCCAAGCTGATCGGCACCGACAAGCGCACCGATCTCGCCCTCCTGAAGGTCGACGCGCCGAGCGTGAAGTTCACCTATGTCGAATTCGCCGACGACGCGAAGATGCGCATCGGCGACTGGGTCGTCGCGGTGGGCAATCCCTTCGGCCTCGGCGGCACGGTGACGGCCGGCATTCTCTCGGCCCGTGGCCGCGACATCGGCGCCGGCCCCTATGACGACTTCCTGCAGATCGACGCCGCGGTCAATCGCGGCAATTCCGGCGGCCCGGACTTCAACATGAACGGCCAGGTCGTCGGCATCAACACCGCGATCTTCTCGCCCTCGGGCGGCAGCGTCGGCATCGCCTTCGCCATCCCCGCCTCCACGGCGAAGACGGTGATCGCCTCCCTGAAGGAGAAGGGTTCCGTGCAGCGTGGCTGGCTCGGCGTGCAGATCGGCCCCGTGTCGCAGGACATCGCCGATGCGGTGGGTCTCGCCAATACCAACGGCGCGATCGTGACCCTGCCGGAAACGGACACGCCCGCCGCCAAGGCCGGCATCCAGACTGGCGACGTCATCACCGCCGTCAACGGCGAGACGGTGACCAATCCGAAGGAGCTCGCCCGCAAGGTGGCCGAATTCGCGCCGAACTCGAAGGTCGACATCACCGTCTGGCGCAACAACGGGGCGAAGACCATCTCCGTCACGCTCGGCAATCTCGCCTCGCTGGACGAAGCCTCCTCCGCCGGCAGCGACGCCAACAAGGTGCCGACCGATCCCTCCTCGCTGTCCGGCTACGGCTTGACGCTGACCCCGTCCGACGACGGCAAGGGCGTCGTCGTCACCGATGTCGACCCGGACTCCTCAGCCGCCGACAAGGGCCTGCAGACTGGCGACGTGATCGTCTCGGTCAACGGCAAGGAAGTGAAGTCGCGCCGCGACGTGCAGACGGCGCTGGAGGAGGCCTCGAAGAGCGGCCGCAAGGCCGCGCTCTTCCAGCTGCGCAACGGCGACCAGAACCGCTTCGTCGCCCTGCCCATCGCCAAGGGCTGAGGCGGACAAGGCCGGGGCCGCGCCCCGGCCCCGATCGGCCACGGGGCGGCGTGTCGCATCGACCGCCGCCCCTTTCTTTTTCCTGGACTCTTTCCGCGAAGCGGAGAAACGACATGATGTCGCTAGCCAGATCCACTGCGCCGGAGCCGATGCGCATCCTCATCATCGAAGACGACCGCGAAGCGGCGAGCTATCTCGTGAAGGCCTTTCGGGAGGCGGGGCACGTGCCCGACCATGCGGGCGACGGCCAGACCGGCTTCCACATGGCCGAGACGCACGACTACGACGTGATGGTGGTCGACCGCATGCTGCCGGAGCGCGACGGCCTGTCCGTGATCTCCGGCCTGCGGCAGAAGGGCGTCGAGACGCCGGCCCTGATCCTTTCGGCCCTCGGCCAGGTGGACGATCGCGTCACCGGCCTTCGGGCCGGCGGCGACGACTATCTCGCCAAGCCCTACGCCTTTTCCGAACTGCTCGCCCGGGTCGAGGTGCTCGGCCGCCGGCGCGGCGCCAAGGAGGTCGAGACGGTCTACCGGGTCGGCGATCTGGAGCTCGACCGGCTGTCGCACGAGGTGAAGCGGGCGGGAAAGAGCGTCGTCCTCCAGCCGCGCGAATTCCGCCTGCTCGAATATATGATGAAGCATGCCGGGCAGGTGGTGACGCGCACCATGCTACTCGAAAACGTCTGGGACTATCATTTCGACCCCCAGACCAATGTCATCGACGTGCATATCTCGCGCCTGCGCTCCAAGATCGAGCGCGATTTCGGCTCGCCGCTGCTCCATACCGTGCGCGGCGCCGGCTATATCATGCGCGCCGACGGCTGAGCGCTTCGTCCCCGCCCATGCGAGCGCCGAACCGCTTCCGCTTCCGCTCGCTGATGCGCATGACGGCCGTGCGCCTGTCGGCGGTCTATCTCGGGCTCTTCGCCGTCTTCGCGGTGGTGCTCGTCGTCTATGTCACGGCGAGCGCCACGAGCCTGTTGCAGAGCCAGAGCCGCGAGGCGATCGGCGACGAGATCGCCGATCTCGGCACGATCTACCGCTCCAGCGGCATCGTCGGTCTGGTGCGCGCCATCGAGAAGCGGGCGAACCAGCCGGGCGCCTCGCTCTATCTCGTCACCGACCCGACCGGCCGCATCCTTGCCGGCAATGTCGAGGCGCTGGAGCCCGGCACGCTGGACCGCAGCGGCTTCACCGAGGAAGCCTTCGCCTATATGCGCTTCTCGGACGAGAACGCGAGCAGCCTGCACCGGGCGGTGGCCGAGATCGTCAGCCTGCCGAACGGCATGCGGGTGCTGGTCGGCCGCGACCAGACGGAGCAGGAGCGCTTCCGCGCGCTGGTGCGCCGCGCCCTGATCCTCGCTTTGGCGCTGATGGGCATCGGCGCGCTCTTCGCCTGGCTCTTCGTCGGCCGGCGCGCCCTGCAACGGCTCGACCGGATGTCGGCGGCCTCGGCCCGCATCCTCGCCGGCGATCTCGGCGAGCGTCTGCCGGTCTCCGGCGCCAATGACGAGTTCGACCGGCTCTCCGCCAATCTCAACACGCTGCTCGGCCGCATCGCCCTGTTGCAGGAAGGGCTGAAGCAGGTCTCCGACAATATCGCCCATGACCTGAAGACGCCGCTGACGCGCCTGCGCAACCGCGCCGAAAGCGCGCTGGCCGAGGCCGAGACCGGCGGCAATCCGAAGGCGGCGCTGGAGGCCAATCTGGCGGAGGCGGACGGCATGATCCGCACCTTCGACGCGCTTCTGATGATCAGCCGCGTCGAGGCCGGCTTCCACCCGGCGGCGAAGAGCGATGTCGATCTCTCGCAGCTCGTCGCCGATCTCGTCGAGCTCTACGAGCCGCTCGCCGAAGAGGCGGGCGCCCGGATCGACTGCGCCCTGCCGGGGCCGGTCGAGGCCCATGTCAGCCGCGAGCTCGTCAGCCAGGCCGTCTCGAACCTCATCGACAACGCGCTGAAATACGCCGTTTCGGAAGAGGGCGGCGGACGCGTCGCGATCACCGTCGCGGAGGAGGCAGACCGGTGCCGGATCGCCGTCGCCGACAATGGTCCGGGCATTCCCGCCGACAAGCGCGAGCGCGTGCTGGAACGCTTCTACCGGCTGGACGAAAGCCGGACGAAGCCCGGATCGGGGCTCGGCCTGTCTCTCGTCCAGGCGATCGCGCGGCTTCATGGCGGCACGCTCGCCCTTGAGGATGCCGAGCCCGGCCTTAGAGTCGTGATCGACCTGCCGGCCGATGGAGGGGAGGACAAGCATGGACGGGACGGAGGCGAGCGCGGCGCGGAAGGCTGAGGCGGACGCGCCGCGGATCGGCGGCGACCACGCGCCATGCCCGCTCGACGGGGCGCGGGCGCGCCTCTGGCTGGAGGATCTGGCGAAGGCGGCGGAGGCGGCCGACTGTCCGCGCCTCGCGACCTTCTGCCGGGCCGGGCCGGGGCGCGAGCGCTTCGGGGCGGTCCTGGAACTCTCCACCTATCTCGGTGGTCTGATGCTGCGGCGTCCCGACTGGCTGGAACGCCTCTTCGCCGAATTCGCCGAGGCGCGGCTCGCTGCCCTTCTGGCCGAAGTCGCGGCGCTGCCGGCGCCGGGTGCAAGCGAGGCGGCGCTGATGACGGCGCTGCGCGAGGCCAAGCTCGAAGCCGCCCTGCTGATCGCGCTGCGCGATCTCTTCGGCGCGGCCGATGCCGCCCGGACGGTGGCCGATCTTTCCGCGCTCGCCGAGGCGGCGGTGCGCGCCGCGCTGCGCTTCTGCCTTCTCGATCTCGCCGCGCGCGGCAAGCTGGCCCCGCCCCGCGCGGAGGCGCCGGAAGAGGGCTGCGGCCTCTTCGTTCTCGGCATGGGCAAGCTCGGCGCGCGCGAATTGAACTATTCGAGCGACATCGATCTTATCGTCCTCTTCGATCCCGAAGCGCCGGCCATCCTCGACCGCGACGAGAGCGTCGAGACCTTCTCGCGCCTCGTGCGCCGGCTGGTGCGGCTCGTCAACGACCGGACCGGCGACGGTTACGTCTTCCGCACCGACTTGCGCCTGCGGCCCGATCCGGGCGCGATGCCGCTGGCGATCCCCGTTCCGGCGGCGCTGATCTACTACGAGGGCAGCGGCCGCAACTGGGAGCGCGCCGCGATGATCAAGGCGCGCTGCATCGCCGGCGACGCGGCCGCGGCGGCGGAGTTCCTGCACGAGATCGCGCCCTTCGTCTGGCGCCGGCATCTCGACTTCCATGCCGTCTCCGAGATCCAGGCGATGAAGCGGCGCATCGACCGCCATCGCGGCTTCGAGGGCGTCGGGGTCGAAGGTCACAATATCAAGCTCGGGCCGGGCGGCATCCGCGAGGTCGAGTTCTTTGCCCAGGCCCAGCAGCTCATCGCCGGCGGCCGGACGCCGGCGCTCCGGCTGCGCCGCACGGACGAGGCGCTTGCGGCGCTCGGCGCCGGCGGCTGGCTGGCGCCGGAAGCGGCGGCCGAGCTGACCGCCGCCTATTGGTTCCTGCGCCGCGTCGAGCATGCGATCCAGATGGTGGCGGACGAGCAGAGCCATATCCTGCCGGATGATCGCGACGGGCTGCGGCGCGTCGCCGGCCTGCTCGGCTATGGCGATCTTCCGGTCTTCGCCGAGGCTCTTCTTCGGCGCCTGCGGCTCGTCGAAACGCATTTCGACGCGCTGTTCGGCGATGCCGGTCCCGAGGCGGAGGCGGTCGGCCTCGCGCTTCTCGCCGAGCGCGGCGAGATCGAGCCGCTCGCCGCCTGGCTCGCCGGCGAGGGCTTCGCGCGGGCGGAGGCCAGCGCCCGCATCCTGGCGGGCTGGCCGAGCGGGCGCCTGCGCGCTATGCGCTCGGAAGGCGCGCGGCGCCATCTCGCCGACATCCTGCCCGATCTCGTGCGCTCGCTCGGCGCCGCGCCCGATCCCGACGCGGCGCTCGCCGCCTTCGACCGCTTCCTCGCCGGCCTGCCCTCGGGGCTGCAATTCTTCTCGCTGCTCGCCTCCAATCGCAAGGTGCTCGATCTTCTGACGCTGATCGTCAGCGCCGCGCCGCGCCTCGCCGATACGATCGCGCGGCGGCCGCATGTCTTCGACGCGCTGCTCGATCCGAGCTTCTTCCGCGACAGTCCGAGCCGGGCGGTGCTGGAGGCGCGTCTGGCGCCGAGCCTCGCCGAGGCGTCGGGCCACGAGGACCGGCTTCTGCGCCTGCGCCTTTTCGCGGCCGAGCAGCGCTTCCTCGTCGGCACGCGGCTCCTGTCGGGCACGCTCGACGGGCTTGGCGCCGGCCGCGCCTATTCGGACATCGCCGATACGGCGATCGGCCATGCGCTGGCGAGCACCGCCGCCGATTTCGCCGAGCGCCACGGGCGGGTGCCGGGCGGGCGGCTGGCGCTGTTCGGCATGGGCCGGCTCGGCAGCCGCGAACTCACCATGGGCTCCGACGTCGATCTGATCCTCTTCTACGATCATCCTCTGGAAGAGGATGAATCGGACGGCGAAAGGCCATTGGCGGCAAGCCTTTACCACTCGCGGCTGACGCAGCGCCTCATTGCGGCGCTGAGCGCGCCGATGGGCGAGGGCGTGCTTTACGAGGTGGATTTCCGCCTTCGCCCCTCCGGCAACAAGGGACCGCTCGCCACCCATCTCGACGCCTTCCGGCGCTATCAGGCGAGCGAGGCGCGGACCTGGGAGCGGATGGCGCTGACCCGCGCCCGCTTCGTCGCCGGCGATGCCGGTTTCGGCGCCGAGATCGCGGAGGCGATCCGGGCGATCCTCGGCGAGCGGCGGCCGGAGGCGGATCTGCGCTCGGACATCGCGTCGATGCGCGCGCTCATCGAGCGGGAGAAGCCGCCGCGCGGGCCGCTCGACCTGAAGCTCCTGCCGGGCGGCGTGATCGACCTCGAATTTGCCGCGCAATATGCCCTGCTCAGCGGCCGGGCGCCGCTCGACCTCGTCGGCCGGCCGACGGTCGAGGTGCTGGCGCGGCTCGGCGAGGAGGAGTCTTCCGGCGCCGCCGGTCTGGCCGCGGCGATGCGGCGCATGAGCGATGCCCTGCAACTCCTCCGGCTCGGGCCCGAAGACGCCTTCGCGGCCGACCGGCTGCCGGTGCGGCTCGCCGAACGTCTAACGGAATGCCTGAGCCTCGGCGAGGCTTCGTCGATCGAGGCGGAGCTCGGCGCGATCGCCGCCGAGGTGCGCGCCGCCTTCGAGCGGTTGCTGGGAGAGGGAGCGGGCTGAGCCGTCAGGCGGCCCGCGCCGCCATCAGCCGACTGCCGTCCGGCGCGGCGTCGAGGCCGACCGGCATGCGCAGCGACACGACGGTGCCGCGCCCAGCATGGGAGGCGATGCGGATCGAGCCGCCATGCAGTTCGATCAGCGAGCGGGCGATGGCGAGGCCGAGGCCGGTGCCCTTGTTGGTGCGCGTCAGCTCGTTCTCGACCTGCTCGAAGGGCTTGCCGAGGTTCTTCAGCGCATTGCGCGAGATGCCGATGCCAGTATCGGCGATGCTGATGAAGGCGTGGCGGCCGACACGCCGGGCGCGCAGTTCCACCCGGCCGCCGCAATTGGTGAACTTCACCGCATTGGCGAGAAGGTTGAGAAGGATCTGCTTCGTCGCCCGGCGATCGGCCGTCAGATGCAGGTCGCCTTCCATGCGCATCTCGAAGTCGAGCGATTTCTGCGCCGCCTGGACCTCGACGATCTTGCGCGCCTCGCCGACGATCTCGGTGAGGTCCACCGGCTCCGGCGAGAGCATCAGCCGGCCGGCCTCGATCTTCGACATGTCGAGGATGTCGTTGATCAGCTTCAGGAGATAGTGCCCGCTGGCGTTGATGTCCGAGGCATATTCCACGTATTTCTGGCAGCCGACCGGGCCGAAGGTGCCGTCGCGCATGATCTCGGAGAAGCCGATGATGGCGTTCAGCGGCGTGCGCAGCTCGTGGCTCATATTGGCGAGGAAGGTCGTCTTGGCGCGGCTCGCGCCCTCGGCGCGCTCCTTCTCCTCAATATAGCTGCCGTTCAGGATCTCCAGCTCCTTCGCCTTCGCCTCGGCATCGCTGCGGGCGTTGGACAGGGCGTTGATCGTGGCGATGAGCCGCTGTTCGGAGGTGCTCAGCCGCTCCTGGTGCAGCTTCAGCTGGGTGACGTCCGTGCCGATGGAGACGAAGCCGCCGTCGCTGGTGCCGCGCTCGGAAATCTGAAGCCAGCGCCCGTCGGCCAGCATCGCCTCGTAGACGCTTTCGCCGCTGGCGCCGCCGGGGCTGATCAGCGGGCGGGTCTCGATCGGCCGGCGGGCCTTCGCCATCACGTCGTTGTAATGCGAGCCCGGCTGGACGTCCTGGCCGGCAAGGCCGAAGACGTTCTGGTATTTCTGGTTGCAGAGCACGAGGCAATGCGCGGCGTCCCAGAGGACGAAGCTTTCCGAGATGTTCTCGACGGCGTTCTTCAGACGGGCATTGGCCTCGTCCGTCCGCTTGGCGAGGGCGTGGTGCTCGGTCACGTCCACCGCGACGCCGATCAGATGGATCTCGTTCTCGGCATTGCGCGTCACCTCGGCGCGGGCGCGCAGCCAGATATAGGTGCCGTCGGAGCGGCGCATGCGGAAGGTGCGGTCGAGATGGCGCACCTTGCCGGCGGCGACGACGCGGGCCACGGCGAAGAGGTCGCCGTCGTCGGGATGGATCAGCGCCGAGACGTCGCCGAAGGACAGGATGCCGTTCTCGCTGCGCATGCCGAGGATCTCGTGCATGGAGCGCGACCAGAACATGCGGCCGCGCGCGAGGTCCCAGTCCCAGAGGCCGCAGCGGCCGCGCGACAGGGCGGTCTCCACCCGGCGATGCGTGTCGCTCAGCTCCGCGTCGGCGAGGCGGGCGCGCATCGACTGGCAGAAATAGGCGTAGAGAATGACGAGCAGGATCAGGCTCGTCATGGCGTAGACGGTGACGCAGATGGAGACCAGGCGCCGCCATTTGGCGTAGAGCTCGGCCTTCGGCTGCACCAGCACGATCGAGCCGAGCGCATTGCCGAGCTGCGCCGTCGAGACGAGGACGGATTCGCCCTGGAAGTCGGTTTCCATCACGCCGGCCCGCTCGCCGAACATCAGGAGCGGCTGGATGCCGGCGAAGAGGTTTTCGAGCCGGTCGCCGATCAGCGCGTCATGGCCGGCCGTCGCGGCGATCACCGTGCCGTCCTCGTCGCTGACAACGGCGAAGCGGCCCTTGGTCATCAGTTCGGCGGGCAGGGCGCTCGTCACCAGGGCGCTTGCCTGGGCGGCCGGGTCGAGACCTTCCGAGGCCAGCACGTCGTCGCGCTCGGCGCGCACCAGGCTCGCCCCGACCTTCAGGTCCTGGAAGGCGTCGGCCCGCACGAAGCGGCGCTCCTCGATCAGCATCATCGCGGCGGCGATGCCGAGCACGGCCAGGAAGACGATGAGGAAGATCGGGGTGGCGCGGCGCAGCAGCGGCTCGGAGACGATCAGCGAGCGCCGGCCGAGACCGCGCACGAGACGCAGCCGCGTGGAGAAGGACGTCTGCATATTCAGCGGCCGGACGAAACGCGGCAAACGTTTCGCCTCGGCCGGCACGCATGAAGCGTCCGAACCCATCCGCATCGCTCTAAGCTATTGATCCTCGTAACGATTCTGAACGCCGCACATTCGAATCGTCGCCAATTGATCAGACCCGAATCGGCTTGTCCATAGCTTGACGAGGCGCGGATTTTGCGCCTCGCCGGGAGTCAATCAGCCGAGCGACCTATCCACAATATCGCGAAGGTCCGGGGACAAATCCGGCCGCGCGGCGAGTTCCGCAAGCGCCTCATGGGCTTGGCCGCGCCGCTTCGCGTCGAAGCTTCGCCATGACCGGAAAGCGGTCGCGATTCGAGCGGCGATCTGCGGATTGAGACGGTCGATCGAGTGAATCATTTCTGCAACGAACCGATAGCCGGCACCATCCGCCCGGTTGAAGGCGAGCTGGTTGCCGGCGGCGAAGGAGCCGACCAACGAGCGGGCGCGGTTCGGATTGGCGAGCCGGAATTTCGGATGGTCGGCCAGCGACTTCACCACCTCCAGCGCGTCCTCGCGCGGGGTCGTCGCCTGGAGCGCGAACCATTTGTCGATGACGAGGGCGTTGGTCTCGTAGCGCCTGTAGAAGGCCGCGAGTGCCGCCTCCGAAGCCGGCGTGCCGGGGAAGCGATGGGCGAGGACGGCGAGCGCGGCGAGCCGGTCGGTCATGTTGGTCGCGCGCTCGTATTGCCGGGAGGCGAGGTCCGGCTCGCCGGCGGCGGCCGCCCGGTAGTCGAGCAGCGCGTTGGCGAGCGCCCGGCGCCCGGCGCTGGCGGCATCCGGCGAGAAGCTTGCCGCCGTCGCCAGCCGGTCGCCGAGCGCGGCGAAGCGCTGGGCGCCCTTGGCGCCGACCGCGACGAAGACCGCCTCGCGCCCGCGATGGATGGCGACCGGATCGACATCCTCGCCGATGAGACGGGCGATGTCGGATTCGCTCGGCAGCGACAGCATCTGGGCGCGCAGGGCGGCGTCGAGCCCCTCGTCGTCGGCCGAGGAGACGAGCGCCTCGACGACGGCCGGATCGACCTCCGGCTCGCTGCCGCGCCGCGCGTCGCTCGCCGCCCGCACCAGGGTGGCGCCGACGAGATCGGACAGCGCCCGCCAGCGGTTGAAGGGATTGGGGTCGAGCCGGGCGAGGGCCAGCCGGTCGGCCGGCGTCTGGTCGTCCTTCAGCGTCACGGGCGCGGAGAAGTCGCGCAGCACCGAGACATAGGGCCGTTCGGCGAGACCCTCGAAGACGATTTCTGCCTCCGGCTCGCGCAAGTGGATCACGTCGCGCTCCACCGGAGCGCCGGCGGCGGGGCGCGCCTCCATGTCCTGGCCGTTCGAGCCGACGAGGCCGAAGCGCACCGGGATGTGGAAGGGTAGGATGGGCGTTCCGGCGGCGCCGGGCGCCAGCGCCTGGGCGAGGCGCAGCGTCAGGCGGCCCGCTCCGGCATCGTAGTCCTGCGTGACCGACAGGGTCGGCGTGCCGGCCTGGAAATACCAGCGCGAGAATTGCGACAGGTCGATGTCGCCCGCCTCCTCGAAACAGCGGATGAAGTCCTCGATCGTCGCGGCGTCGCCGTCATGCCGCTCGAAATAGAGATCCATGCCGGCGCGGAAGCGCTCGCGGCCGAGGATCGTCTCGATCATCCGCACCAGCTCGGCACCCTTGTCGTAGATCGTGGCGGTGTAGAAGTTGGAGATCTCGCGATACTGGCTCGGGCGCACCGGATGCTGGAGCGGACCCTGGTCCTCTGGGAACTGGTGCGCCTTCAGCCCGCGCACCGAGGCGATGCGCTTCACCGGCGCCGAGCGCTCGTCGGCCGAGAATTCCTGGTCGCGGAACACGGTCAGCCCTTCCTTGAGGCAGAGCTGGAACCAGTCGCGGCAGGTGATGCGGTTGCCTGTCCAGTTGTGGAAATATTCGTGGGCGATCACCGTCTCGACGCCCGCATAGTCGCCGTCCGTCGCCGTGTCCGGGTCGAGCAGCACGTATTTGTGGTTGAAGACGTTGAGGCCCTTGTTCTCCATCGCCCCCATGTTGAAGTCGGAGATGGCGACGATATTGAAGACGTCGAGATCGTATTCGCGCCCGAAGCGGCGCTCGTCCCAGGCCATGGAGCGCTTCAGCGCGTCCATCGCGTAGATGGCGCCGTCCGACTGGCCGCGCTCGGTGAAGATGCCGAGCTTCACATGCCGGCCGCTCGCAGTGGTGAAGCTGTCGGCAAGCTCGTCCAGCGCGCCGGCGACGAGGGCGAAGAGATAGGAGGGCTTCGGGAAGGGATCGTCCCAGACGGCATAGTGCCGCCCGCCGCCGAGATCGCCGCTGTCCACAAGATTGCCGTTGGAGAGGAGAACGGGCGCCGTATCCCGATCGGCCTCGATGCGCACGAGATAGGTGGCGAGCACGTCCGGCCGGTCGAGGAAATAGGTGATCCGCCGAAAGCCCTCCGCCTCGCACTGGGTGCACCAGATGCCGTTCGACCGGTAGAGGCCCATGAGCTTCGTGTTGCGGGCGGGCTCCAGGATCGTGCCGATGGTGAGCGCGAAGGACCCGCTCGCCGGCAGGTCCGAAAGGGTGAGGCCGTTCTCGTCGACGACCATCGCCTCGGGCCGGACGGCGGCGCCGTCCACCGCGACGCGCACCGGCGCGATCTCGTCGCCGGCAAGGCGCAGCGGCTCGGCGGCGTCGATGCCGGCGCGCCGCTCCAGGATCGTCGTCGTCTCGACCTCCGTCCGGTCGGAGAAGAGGCGAAACACCATCTCGACCCGCTGCGCCGCGAAGGGGGTCGGAGTATAGTCCTCGAGCCGGGTGATCTGGGCGTTGTCGCTGCGCTGCATCGGTTTGTCCTGCGTCTTCTCCCGCCTTGGATAGACCTCCCCGCCGCCTTTGCCAAACGGATCGCGCCGCCTTGCATGGCGGAACTTCGAGGCCTATCCAGACCGCGCGATGCGGCTCCCTTGCCGGGCCGCTCGCTCCCCAGCGAGGCGAGGGGGCCGGCGAGCCGCGGCCGTCCCGCGCGAAAGGCAGTCCATGACCCTCTCCCCGGCAGCCGTCGATCGCGGTGGCGATCCCCTGCGCGGCATCCTGCTGAAGGTCGTCTCGGTGATCGTCTTCGTCGCCATGCAGACGCTGATCAAGCTGGCGGGCGAGGGCATTCCGGCCGGCGAGATCGTGTTCTTCCGGTCCTTCTTCGCCCTCGTCCCCGTCGCCCTCTATCTCTGGTGGCTGGGCGATCTCGCAACGGCGCTGAGGACCGACGATCTTCCCGGCCATTTCTTTCGCGGCCTGATCGGCGTCACCTCCATGGGGCTCGGCTTCTTCGCGCTGACGCGGCTGCCCTATCCCGAATGGATCTCGATCTCCTACGGCGCCCCGCTGCTCACCGTCGTCTTCGCCGCGCTGTTCCTGAAGGAGAAGGTGCGGCTCTATCGCTGGTCGGCGGTTCTGGTCGGGCTGGTGGGCATCCTCATCGTCTCGCTGCCGAAGCTGACGCTTTTCTCGGAAGGCTTCGACCGGGCGGAGGGCGTCGGCATTCTCGCTTCCCTCGGGGCCGCCGCCGTCTCGGCGGTCGCGATGATCCAGATCCGCCGCCTCGTCAGGACGGAGAAGACCGCGACGATCGTCGTCTATTTCACGCTGACCTCCAGCACGATCGCGCTCGTCTCCCTGCCCTTCGGCTGGGTCTGGCCGCGCTCGGACCAGGCCGTCCTCCTCGTCTGCGCCGGGCTCTGCGGCGGTGTCGGCCAGCTCCTCCTCACCGGCTGCTATCGCTACGCGGACGCTTCGACCATCGCGCCCTTCGAATATACCTCGCTTGTCCTCGCGATCGCCCTCGGCGCCTTTCTGTTCGAGGAGATCGTGACGCCCTCGACGCTCGTCGGCGGTCTCGTCGTCGTCGCGGCGGGCATCTACATCATCTTCCGCGAGCACCAGCTCGGCATCGAGCGGCGCAAGGCGCGCAAGGTCTCGCCGCCCTCGCCATGACGGAGGCTTCATGCCGATCGAGGTTCTGGAACAGGCCGATCCCGCCGATCTCGACCGCGTGCTGCGGCAGCTGACCGCCTTCAACGCCGCCGAGGTCGGCGAGCCTGACCGGCGCCCGCTCGCCGTCCTGCTGCGGCCGGAGGCGGGCGGGCCGGTGACGGGCGGCCTCGTCGGCTTCACCGCCTGGAACTGGCTCTTCACCGGCCAGCTCTGGCTGGCCGAAGCCGAGCGCGGCAAGGGCATGGCGGGGCGCCTCCTCGCCGAGGCCGAGGCGGAGGCGCTGCGGCGCGGCTGCCATTCCGCCTGGATCGATACGTTCAACCCAGTGGCGAAGCGGGCCTACGAGGCGGCGGGCTATGCCGTCTTCGGCAGCCTGCCGCGCTTCGTCGGCGAGCGCACGCGCTTCTTTCTGTCGAAGGCGCTTCACCCGGGTCCGTGATTGACCACCTTCAGCGGCGCCGCGAGCGGCAATTCCGCCGGCAGTGGGCAGTCAGGCGCCGCTCGGCTTTTCCTCCGAGCGCGGGTCGAGGCGCAGCGCCGCCGGCGTCTGCGTCCGGGCGAGCGGGGTGGAGCGGAAATCCGGCCGCGCCGAGACGGGCGGCGCCTGTCGGCGGAAGGTGCGGTAGAAGGCATAGGCGGCATAGAGGCCGTGGCCGGCGCCCGTCGCCGCGAAGATGCCGCTCGGACCCAGCCGCTCCATCAGCCAGGCGGAGAAGAGCGGCCCGCCCATCGTGCCGAAGCCGTAAAGGATGAGGAGGCCGCCGGACAGGCGCACGAAATCGGCCGGTCGCGCATAGTCGTTGGCATGGGCGACGGCGAGCGAATAGGCCGGATAGGCGACGCTGCCGAGCACGAAGGCCGTGGCGAGCACCAGAACGACGTCGTGGCGCAGGAAGAACAGGCCGAACAGGGCGACCGCGAGGCCGAGGAGCCCGATGCCGGTCATCACATGGCGGCGGTCGACCCGGTCGGAAACGCGGCCGAGCGGATATTGCAGGGCGATGCCGCCGGCCTGCGTCACGGCGAGCAGGGCCGCGATCTCGGCCGTCGAGAAGCCGATGCGCTGGGCGAAGACCGGGGCCATGTTGTTCCACGAGCCCGAGATCATGCCGGCGAGGAAGACGCCGACGGCGGCAGCGGGCGAGTTGCGGAAGATCACCTGCAGGTCGAGCTTCACCGCTTCGAGCGGCTTGGGAGACGGCGCCCGCGACAGGGCGGTCGGGATGACCGCCAGCGCGAAGAGGATCGCGCAGAACATGAAGGGATTGGGCGTTTCCGGCCGGGCGAGCGGCATCATGAACTGGCCGCTCATCATCGCCGACATCGAGACGATCATGTAGATCGAGAAGATGCGGCCGCGCGTCTCGTTGTTGACGCGCTCGTTCAGCCAGCTCTCGATCACCATGTAGCTGCCGGCGAGGGCAAAGCCCGCCGTGCCGCGAAAGACGATCCAGGCGATCGGGTGCACCACCAGCGCGTTGAGCAGCACCGCGATGGCGAGGAGGGCGCAGAGGCTGGAAAAGGTCCGCACATGGCCGACCCGCCGCAACAGGCGCGGCACGAGCAGGCAGCCGACCGTGAAGGCGACGGCATAGCCGGTGCCGAGAAGGCCGATCTCATAGGTGGACCAGCCCTCGATCGAGCCGCGCACCGGCAGGACGATACCGAGGAGACCCGCCCCCGACATCAGGAAGAAGACGGACAGGAGCAGCGAGACGATCGGAAGCAGGGTGGACATGGCGGGCCTGGACGCGAAGCGGACGAAGACGCGCGGTCGCGCCGTCTCCGCCCGCCTCCTCTAGCAGGCGGAAGGCGCTCCGCCAGCCCGCGATGACGACAGAAGACGGGCCGAAACCGTCATTCGCCGGGCGTCTCGCCGAGCTCGTCCAGCTTCGCCCGCACCGCGAGGAGATCGCGCCAGGCGAGCTTCTTCTGCGCCGGCTGGCGCAGGAGATAGGCCGGGTGCAGCATCGGGATCGCCGGCAGTGTCTCCGCGTCCTGCGGCCCGTAGGCATAGCTCAGCCATTTGCCGCGCAGGCGCAGAATGCCCTCCTCGTTGCGCAGGATCGCCTTGGTCGCCGGCGAGCCGAGGCAGATCAAGAGCTTCGGCCGCACCAGCTCGATCTGGCGGGCGACGAAGGGCAGGCAGATCTCCGTCTCGGCCGGCGTCGGCGGGCGGTTGCCCGGCGGGCGCCAGGGCACGGTATTGGTGATCCACATCGTCTCGCGGGCGATGCCGATCGCCGCCAGCATGCGATTGAGCAATTGGCCGGAGCGGCCGACGAAGGGAACGCCCGCGATGTCCTCCTCGCGGCCCGGCGCCTCGCCGATCAGCATCACGCGGGCCGCCGGATCGCCGTCGCCGAACACCGTGTTCTTCGCCGTCAGCCGCAGGTTGCAGCCCTGGAAGGTCATGAGGCCGGCGCGCAGCGCGTCGAGGCTTTGGGCGCGGGCGGCTATGTCGCGGGCCTGGGCGACGGCGACGTCGTCCGGCACGGCGACCGCCGGGCGGGCGGCGGCCGCGGCGCTGGCGCGCGGCGGCGGCTCTTCCGGCGGCGGGGCGGGGGGCGGCGGGGCCGGGCGCGCCCGCGCCGCCTGGAGCGCCGCCGTCTCGGCGAAACGGTCGCGCGGCGCCTCGCCGAGGATCGTGTCGATCCCGGCCAGCGCGTACCAGTCGAGGAGGGCGGCCGCCGCCTCGCGCGGCGTCGCGGAACTGTTCCCGTCCGTCATGGCGCCTTCATAGCCCGAGTGGGGCGGCCGGCGATATGGCGGTTTTTTCCCAAAGGGATGAAGCCTGTCTCATCCAGGACATTTGATGCCGGCGGGGGAGCCGTCTATGTCTCGCGGATCGGGTTGGAAATGTTCCAAGGCGGGCAGGCGCCGGGCCGGCGCCAAGCGTGGCGAGTGGATGGAGAGGGAGGGGCGATGAACGGCAACGAGGCGCTGCCCGAACGCGAGTCGATGGAATTCGACGTGGTGATCGTCGGCGCGGGGCCGGCGGGGCTGGCGGCGGCGATCCGGCTGAAGCAGCTCGATCCCGATCTCTCGGTCGTCGTCCTGGAAAAGGCCGCCGAGGTCGGCATCCACATCCTGTCCGGCTGCGTCCTCGATCCCTCCGCCCTCGACGAGCTCCTGCCGGAATGGCGCGAGGAGGAGACGCCGATCCGCCAGAAGGTGACGAAGGACCGGTTCTATTTCTACGGGCCGCAGGGGCGCGTCCGCCTGCCGACCTTCGCCATGCCGAAGATCATGGACAACGAGGGCAATTACGTCGTCTCGCTCGGCCTCGTCTGCAAATGGCTGGCCGAGAAGGCGGAGGCGCTCGGCGTCGAGATCTATCCGGGCTTCGCGGCGGCCGAGCTGCTCTTCGACGAGTCGAACGCGGTGATCGGCGTCGCGACGGGCGACATGGGCATCGGCCGCGACGGCGAGCCGGGGCCGGCCTATCAGCGCGGCATGGCGCTGTTCGGCAAATATGTCTTTCTCGGCGAGGGCGTGCGCGGCTCGCTCGCCAAGCAGGCGATCCACGCCTATGGCCTCTCCGACGACCGCGAGCCCGGCAAGTTCGGCATCGGCATCAAGGAACTCTGGGAGATCGATCCGAAAAAGGCGGTGCCGGGCCTCGTCCAGCATTCCTTCGGCTGGCCGCTCGACATGAAGACCGGCGGCGGCTCCTTCCTCTATCACCTCGAAGGCAACCAGGTTTATGTCGGCTTCGTCGTTCATCTGAACTACGAGAACCCGTATCTTTCGCCCTTCGAGGAATTCCAGCGCTATAAGACGCATCCCGACATCGCCGAGCTTCTCGCCGGCGGCAAGCGCCTCGCCTATGGCGCGCGCGCCATCACCGAAGGCGGCTGGCAGTCGGTGCCGAAGCTGGTCTTTCCGGGCGGCGCGCTGATCGGCTGCTCGGCCGGCTTCGTCAACGTGCCGCGCATCAAGGGCGTCCACAACGCGATGGCGTCGGGCATGCAGGCCGCGCAGGCGGCGGTGGCGGCGATCCGCGAGGGGCGCAGCCGCGACCGGCTCCACGACTACGAGAACGGCTGGCGGCAATCCTCCATCGGCCGCGATCTGAAGCCGGTGCGCAACGTCAAGCCGCTCTGGTCGCGCTACGGCACGGCGCTGGGCGTCGCGCTCGGCGCCTTCGACATGTGGTGCAATCAGCTCCTCGGCAATTTCTCCTTCTTCGGCACGCTGAAGCACGGCAAGCCGGACTATGCCGCGACGAAGCCCGCCGCCGAATGCCGGGTGATCGACTATCCGAAGCCGGACGGGGTGCTCACCTTCGACCGTCTGTCCTCGGTCTTCCTCTCCAACACCAATCACGAGGAGGACCAGCCGGTCCATCTCAAGGTGAAGGACATGGAGCTGCAGAAGCGCTCCGAGCACGACGTCTATGCCGGCCTGTCGCAGCGCTACTGCCCGGCCGGCGTCTACGAATGGCGGGAGGAGAGCGGCGAGCCGCGCTTCGTGATCAACGCGCAGAACTGCGTCCACTGCAAGACCTGCGACATCAAGGACCCGAACCAGAACATCACCTGGGTCCCGCCCCAGGGCGGCGAGGGACCGGTCTATCAGACGATGTGAGGCGGGCGACGATGCGGCGCGACGATCTGCGGCGAGCGGCGGAGGCCAAGCTCGCCGACGCGCAACTGCTTCTCGCCAACGGACGTTTCGCGAACGCCTACTATCTGGCGGGCTATGCGATCGAGATCGGCCCCAAGGCCTGCATCGCACGGCAGATCGTGGCCGAGGTCATTCCCGAACGGGGGTTCATCAACGGCATCTTCAGTCACGATCTCGACAAGCTGATCGGACTCGCGGGGCTGACGGCGGAACTGAAGCGACGGTGCGACGGCGACAGCGACTTCGGCTCGAACTGGATCATCGTCACGGAATGGCACCCCGACGCTCGATATGCCAGTATCGATGCGGACATGGCGAGCCTGATGCTGGCGGCGGTCGGTTCCTCGGAACACGGAGTTTTCGAGTGGATAAAAGCTTACTGGTGACGAACGGCCATCTTTTCCTGGACGAGCTCGACAAGACCAGGTTCCGGCCGGATGCCGCGCTTTGGGTCCACGATACGGATCTCGACGCTTGGCGATTATGGGTCGTGCCGGCCGTGCCGAAACCCGACAAGCATGAGTTCTATCGCACGGTCTCCACCGTGCTTTCGCGGGCAGGGTCGAGGATCGATCTTTCGCCCTCGGCGGTGCGGCTCGTACCCTTCGATCATCCCGCCATTCGCGCGCTCGCGGCGATCTATGGCGGCGACAGGCAGGGAGACCTGTCGCTGTCGAGCAATATGCTGAACGGCTTCTTCATCCCGGACGGCATCGTCATACGCATGACCGACCCCACGCCGCGCACGACGGCGGCCTGAGGACGGGCCGAAGCCGCTGAGCGGACCCGGCCCTATCGCAACGTCGCGCTGCGCACTTCCGGTTCTTCCGGCAAGGCGAAGCGCATGGTGAAAGTGAGGAGCACCGGCAGGTGGTCGGAGCTCGTCGCTTCCACGCGCTGGACGCCGAGCACCTCGACGCCGTCCGAGACGAGGACGTTGTCGATCGGCAGGCCGAGATAGCGGCCGAGTTCCGGCGGCAGGAATTCGGCGATCCAGCTCGGGCCGATCCCGCCGACGAGGCGCGTGTGGCTCGCCTTCGCATAGGCCTGCATCGTGGCCGTCCAGGGGGCCGAGTTGAAGTCGCCGGCGATGATCAGCGGATCGCTCAGGCGGCCGAGCAGCGGCGCGAGCGAAGCCACCATGCGGTGCTGGCCGCCCGGCCAGGGCCAGCGCAGATGTTCGGCGCCGATCACCACGGGCAGGCCGTTGAAGTCCACGGTCTTCACGGCGAACCGGTTGGCGAGGTCGCAGTCGGTGCCAGTCGCCTCGCGCCCCGGCACGCTGCCGAGAAAGGGACGGCGCGACAGGATGGCGACGTCGCCATCCGCCTTCCGGCTCCGGCAGTAGAACTGGTAGGGATAGGCGGAACTCATCCGTTCGAGGGCGGTCTGCCACTCGCCGGTCAGTTCCTCCAGGGTGACGACATCCGGGCGCAGCCGCGCGATGAGGCTGAGGGCCTTGTCCGGCTCGGGCGCGTCGAAGCGCAGGTTCATCTGCAGGAGCGTATAGCGCGGCGCGCCGGGAGCCGGATCCGCCGGCGGCGTCGCCAGCGGCAGGAAGGGCAGGACCGTATAAAGGGCGAGCAAGCCGACGAGGCATGCGGCGCCGCCGAGCCCGAAGCGCCGCTGGAAGAGGAGCGGCGGCACGAGGACGAGGAGCAGGATCGCGCCATGGGCGCGGAACTGGCCGAACGTGTCGAAAAGCGGCACGAGGCCGCCGAAGAAGCCGAGAGCGACGAATAGGGTGAGCGCCGCCGCGGCGAGCGCGACCACGCGGCGCCAGGACAGGCGCGGCCGGCGGACGGAGATCGAGCGCATCGCGGCCGGACTTTACTGGAAGGCCGGCTCGAAGAAGGAGCGCAGCTTGCGCGAATGCAGCCGCTCCGGCGGCATGTCGGCGAGCTTCTCCATCGTCCGGATGCCGATCCGCAGATGCTGGGCGACCTGCCGCTTGTAGAAGTCCGTCGCCATGCCGGGCAGCTTCAATTCGCCATGCAGCGGCTTGTCCGAAACGCAGAGCAGGGTGCCGTAAGGCACGCGGAAGCGGAAGCCGTTCGCCGCGATCGTCGCCGATTCCATGTCGAGCGCCACGGCGCGCGAGCGCGACAGGCGCTCCACCGGTTCCTTCTGGTCGCGCAGTTCCCAATTGCGGTTGTCGATCGTCGCCACCGTGCCGGTGCGCATGATCTTCTTCAGTTCGTAGCCGGAAAGGCCGGTGACTTCCGCCACCGCCTGTTCCAGCGCCACCTGCACCTCGGCGAGCGGCGGGATCGGCACCCAGACCGGCAGGTCGGCGTCGAGCACGTGGTCCTCGCGCACATAGGCATGGGCGAGGACATAGTCGCCGAGCGCCTGGGTGTTCCGCAGGCCGGCGCAATGGCCGAGCATCAGCCAGGCATGCGGCCGCAGCACCGCGACGTGATCGGTGATCGTCTTCGCGTTGGACGGGCCGACGCCGATATTGACCATGGTGATGCCACGGCCGTTCGCCGCCGTCAGGTGATAGGCCGGCATCTGCGGCAGCCGCACGGAGGGCAGGCCGCTCACCGGCTCGCGCGCGCCGGCGGGCGTCACCAGATTGCCGGGCTCGACGAAGCTCTCATAGCCCTCGCCGCCGGCCGCCATCTTGGCGCGGGCCAGCGCGCAGAACTCGTCCACATAGAACTGGTAGTTCGTGAAGAGCACGTAGTTCTGGAAGTGCCAGGGGCTCGTCGCCGTGTAATGGGCGAGGCGGTGCAACGAATAGTCGACGCGCTGCGCCGTGAAGGGCGCCAGCGGCATCGGCTCGCCGGGGCGCGGCTCGAAATTGCCGTTGACGATGCGGTCGTCGGTCGAGGCGAGATCCGGCACGTCGAAGATGTCGCGCAGGGGCTTGGCCAGCCGGTCGGCCGAGGCGCCGTCGACGTGACTACCCTCGGGAAAGGCGAAATGCAGCGGGATCGGCGTGGTCGAATCGCCGACCGTCACCGGGCCGCCGTGATTGCGCACCAGAAGGCCGATCTGCTCCTTCAGGTAGTTCTCGAAGAGATCCGGCCGTGTGACGCTCGTGGCATAGGTGCCGGGGCTCGGCACATGGCCGTAGGACAGGCGCGAATCGATGCGGCCGTGACCGCTCGTGATCAGCGAAAGCTGCGGATAGAAGGCGCGATAGCGCCGGCTGACATCGCCGCTCTTCAACACGTCGTCGAAGCTCTGGCGCAGGAACCGGGTCGCCGTGTCGTAGAGGCGTCGCAATTCGGCGACCGCCTCTGCGGCGTCGTCGAAGGGGCGGCCGGGCGCCGCCTCCGGGATGCGAAGGACAGGGGTCGCGCGGGCGTCGAGGAGTTCCGTCATGGCCTTCTCTAGACGGCTTCCACGACGCGCGGAAGACAGCCGTCGCTCAGTTGGGAATCTGGTTGCTCGGCGCGCAGAGGAGGCCGGCCGTGAGGCAGCCCTGGTTGCCGCCTTCCTGGCTCGGGGCGGCGAAGGAACGCTGGCGGCTGGAATCGACCAGCGCGCTCATCGACAGGGCGAAGACGGCGATCAGCGTCGTCACGACGGTCAGGCGAAGGATCATGCGCAGTCCCCCCAGAAGTCCCCAAGTTCCGGCCGGGAGGATAGGATCTCCCGGCTGAAGCGAAGCTGATGCTACCCTTCATCAACCGTTCAGGGAACACTTTTTGTGGAAAATCCGGCGGCATTGCGCCGCGCCTGTGGAGGCCCTAGCTCTTCGCCCGACCCTCGCGAACAGGAAGGCGACACGGCCATGACCGCGCAGACCCAGCCGATCGAACTCTATTACTGGCCGACGCCGAACGGCTGGAAGATCTCGATCATGCTCGAGGAACTCGGCATTCCCTATGAGGTGAAATACATCAATATCGGTGCCGGCGAGCAGTTCGCGCCCGCCTTCCTGAAGATCGCGCCGAACAACCGCATGCCGGCGATCGTCGATCCCGAAGGGCCGGGCGGCGCGCCGATCTCCGTCTTCGAATCGGGAGCCATCCTGCAATATCTCGGCCGCAAGTTCGGCCGCTTCTATCCCAGCGACGAGCGCGCCCGCGTCGCCGTGGACGAATGGCTGTTCTGGCAGGTCGGCGGTCTCGGCCCCATGGCGGGCCAAGCCCATCACTTCCGCCAATATGCACCGGAGAAGATCGAATACGGCATCAACCGCTACACGAACGAGGTGAACCGGCTCTATGGCGTGATGA
This sequence comes from Aureimonas endophytica, assembly GCF_014642635.1. GTDB lineage: Bacteria > Pseudomonadota > Alphaproteobacteria > Rhizobiales > Rhizobiaceae > Plantimonas > Plantimonas endophytica. The sequence continues at coordinate 998,600 of NZ_BMIQ01000001.1, read as the reverse complement.
ACAGGCGTCTCGGCGAGGCGGACTATCTCGGCGGCGACTATTCGATCGCCGACATGGCCTCGATCGGCTGGGTGGTGCCGCATGCCAACCAGGGCCAGAACCTCGACGACTTTCCGAACCTGAAGCGCTGGTTCGAGACCGTGAAGGCGCGGCCGGCGGTGGAGAAGGGGCTGAAGGTCGGCGACGAGCACCGCCGCAACCTCGCCGACGACAAGGAAGCGCAGAAGGTGCTGTTCAACCAGCGGGCGCGCTGAGCCCTAGCGCCGCTTCCAGACATGGGAGCGGCAGACGATCTTGAAGGCGCAGCCCTTCAGCGTGAGGGAGGCGCCTTCGACCTTGGCGCTGCCCTCGTAGCTCTTGCCCGTCGTCGGATCGATGACCTCGCCGAGATAGAGCGGCGCCGTGCCGGAGACGCGCGCCACCTGCCGGCCCTTGTACTTGCCGCTCGCGGCGATGATGCAGAAGCTCGGCCCGCAGGCCTTGGCCGTGGCGATCTCGCCATTCGGGATCAGCCAGTCGCCGAGGATCGGCTCGGCTGCCGCAGCGGGATGCCCGAGGGCCGAGACGGCCAGAAGCACGGCAAGAAGTCTTCGCGTCATCGTCACCTCGCATGGGCGGGCGATCGCGCCGCCATCCACTGTCTCGTCGGCCGGTTTCGGCGGCGCGGCCATGCGGCCGATCCGCTCCGCCGGCCCCAAGCAAGACGAGACATGGTTAGGCGAGGATTGACGGCAAGGCGCGGCGGCATGGTGAAGCAGGCGTGAAAGCCCTGGAAAGCAAGGCGATCCGGGCCACGAGCAACTTTCTTAACCCTGGTGGAGCCCGCGACGTTTAAGGCAAATTAGCTCTGCCTTTTAAGCGAGTTTTCAAAGCCGGCTGCGAGTATCGCCTCATGAGCCGCCAAGTAGAAAGACAGGCGGCAGGCAACGGAACACTTGATATGGCCCGCTTCGACTTCTCCGAAATGACCTCCGGCGGCATCGGCGCCAAGCTCCAGACCGGCGCCGGCGTGCTCTTCGAAATGGGCATGCGCGCCGCTTCGGGCCGCGACGGCGCCATCGATCTCGTCGCCGCCCATATGTATTTCAACCTCGCCGACCGGCAGGGCGACGAGCGGGCCGCCTATCACCGCCAGGACATCGCCGAGCAGATGAGCAAGCTCGAGATCGGCCGCGCGCTGCGCGCCGCGCGCGACTGGCTCGCCACGCACTGATCGCCGATCAGGCGCCGCCGGCCTCGCCGAGCGCCCCCTCCAGCGCTTCCGCGAAGAGCGCGAGATCCTCGTCGCGGCCCACCGTCACCCGGATCAGCCGATCCAGCGGAGCGACGGCCGGCTTGCGGATGAAGACGCCGCGCCGCAGCACCCCCTCCAGCACCGCCTTGGCGAAGGCGCCGTCGCGCCCGCAGTCGATCGCGACGAAATTCGTCGCCGAGGGTAGCGGCACGAGCCCGGCGCTCCGGGCGATCACGCCCAGCCTGTCGCGTGCGGCTGTGATGCGGCGGACCGTGTCCCGCAGATAGTCCTGGTCGGCGAGCGCCGCCACGGCCCCGGCCTGCGCAATGCGCGACACGCCGAAATGATTGCGCACCTTATCGAACTGGCGCACCGCCTCCGGCTGGCCAATCGCATAGCCGACGCGGACTCCCGCCATGCCATAGGCCTTCGAGAAGGTGCGGAAGCGCAGCAGATTCGGCCGCAGGAGATCGACGGGCGGCAGACTCGTCGGCGGCGCGAGATCGCCATAGGCCTCGTCCAAGACGAGGATCGTCTCCTCCGGCACGCCGTCGATCAGCCGGCGGATATCGGCCTCCTCATGCCAGGAGCCGGTCGGATTGTCGGGATTGGCGAAATAGAGAAGCTTCGGCCGCAGCGCCCGCGCCCGGTCGAGAAGGGCGTCGAGATCCTGCCGGTCGCCGCGATAGGGCACGGTGTGGAGCACGGCGCCATAGGCCGCGACATGGTAGTTGAAGGTCGGATAGGCGCCGTGGGAGGTCAGCACCGCGTCGCCCGGCGCCGTCGCGAGATGGACGAGAAGGCCGAACAGGCCGTCGATGCCCTCGCCGACGGTGATGTGGCTCGCCTCGATCCCGAGATGGCGCGCCAGCGCCGCCTTCAGCGCGAATTGTTCGGGATCGCCATAGGCCCAGCTGGCCGCCGCCGCCTCCGCCATGGCCGCGACGGCGCGGGGCGAGGGGCCGAAGACGCTCTCATTGGCACCGAGCCGCGCCCGGCAGGGCAGGCCGCTCTGCCGCTCGATCGCCTCCGGCCCGACGAAGGGCGTCGTCGCCGGCAGGCGCCGCGCGCGTTCGGAGAAGAGAAGGGGGCCGCCGGCTCGGCTCATGGCTGCTCTCCGTCGATCCGCCGGAGACCGGCGGCGAAGCGCTGCGCATTGGCGCGGTAGCGCCGCGCCGATTCGCGCAGGGCCTCGATCGCGGCCTCGTCCAGTTCGCGCACCGGCTTGGCCGGGGCGCCCATGATCAGCCAGCCGTCGGGAAAGCTCTTGTTCTCGGTGACGAGCGCGTTCGCGCCGACGATCGAGTCGCGGCCGATCCGGGCGCCGTTGAGGATCGTCGCGCCCATGCCGACGAGGCAATTGTCGCCGATCGTGCAGCCATGGACGATCGCGCCATGGCCGATCGTGCAGCCGGCCCCGATCGAAAGCGGTGCGCCGGGATCGCTGTGCAGCACGGCATTGTCCTGAATATTGGTGTCGGCGCCGATCTCGATCCATTCGTTGTCGCCGCGAAGGACGGCGCCGAACCAGACGCCGACCCCGGCGCCCAAGCGGACACGGCCGATGAGATGCGCGCCGGGCGCGACGAATACGTCCTGTTGCGAGATCCCGACCGGGTGCTCGCCGTCGAGGGAATAGATGGCCATCGGCGTCCTCCTCCCCGAGCCTTCGCCGAGGCGCAAGCTTCGGTCAAGGCAGGAGCGTGGCGGCGCGAAAGCCCGGCCCGGCGCCGCTTCGAACGGCGCTGGAGGTCCGGCGGCGCCGACGTATTTGCGCCGCATCACCGCCCCGAATTTCGCCACCGAACGGCCGCTAAGCCCCTGTCGTTAAGGATCTTTTAACCTTTGCCTCTGGCCCCTCGCCAAAAGCGTGACTTTCGAGACACAGCACTGTGTCCAAAGCGTCGTGAACCCGTCGTGGAGGCCTTTTGGCGATTGCAACGGATCGGCCGGTGGATAATGGTCCGGTCAGAAAGAACGCGGCGGTCCCGCTTCGGACTTTCAAAGCTGGGGATGGGGCAGGGAAGGCTGTCCTTCGAAACAAGGCCCAACCCTACTCTATAACTTGACTGGAGGTCAGGATATGAACATCAAGAGCCTTCTTCTTGGCTCCGCCGCGGCTCTCGTCGCGGTTTCCGGTGCCCGTGCGGCCGACGCCCCGGTCACCATGGTCGAGCCGGAGCCGGTTGAATACGTCCGCGTTTGCGACGTCTACGGCACGGGCTTCTTCTACATCCCCGGCACCGAGACCTGCCTGAAGATCGGCGGCTACGTCCGCGTCCGTTTCCAGGGCAACGACCGTCAGTATAACGGCGATATCGACAACGAGGGCTTCGCGATCGACGACAACGGCGACGGTTTCACGCGTAATTCCGGCGACGACTACAACATCGGCGTCCGGACCCGCGCCCGTCTCGACTTCGACGCCCGCGAGGAGACCGAGCTCGGCACCCTGCGCGCCAAGATCCGCCTCGAGGCCACCAACAACCCGTCCACCGGCAATTCCAGCGCTGCCTATGCGGCCGAGGAAGCCTATCTCCAGCTCGGCGGCCTGACGGTCGGTTACCTCGACTCGGCCTGGACGGCCGACGACGGCGGCATCTCCGACGGTCTCCTCACCGACACCGACTGGGCGGCCGGCGACTTCCAGGCCAACCGCATCTCCTACACGGCGGCCTTCTCGGGCTTCTCCGGCACGGTCTCCGTCGAAGACGACGGCTCGGGCGACTTCATCCCGGACGTCATCGCCAAGCTCTCCTACAAGGGCGGCTTCGGCGGCGCCTACATCATGGGCGTCTACGACGAGGACTCCTTCGACTACGTCAACACCCTCAGCTACTTCGGTCGCCGTGGTGATGGTATCTACGGCAACTACTTCGTCGGTACCGACGAGTTCAACGGTGACGATGGTGCCGATGGCGCGTTCGTCGTCAAGGGCGGTGTGCAGCTCGAGAACCTGATCCTCGCCGACTCGATCCTGAAGGTCGAAGGTCACTGGGCCTCGGATCCGTCGCGTTACGCTCTGGTCGGCAACGTCTTCACCTACTCGAACGGTGGCGGCAACAATCTCGGCCGTACCGTCGATCCGACGACCGGTATCATCACCGGCAACGGTTCCTTCGCGGTCCCGAGCCAGTGGCAGGTCGGTGCGGCTTACCAGCAGACCTTCGGCAAGCTCTTCGCGGCGGTGTCGGGCGTCTACGGTGAGACCTTCGATCTGAGCGGCACGTTCAACGGCTTCGACTTCAACACCGGTCTCGGTGTGGTCGAAGCGGCCGACATCAGCTCGGTCAACTACTTCGGCGTCGCCGGCAACGTCGGCTACCAGGTCACCAAGAACTTCTCGGTTCTCGGCGAAGTGTCCTACGTCAACTTCGACATCCCGGGTTCGGACCGCGACAACCAGACCCGCGGCTTCCTCGAGTTCAAGCGCACCTTCTGATCGATCCTTCGATCGGACGAGAATGGGGAGCCCGGCAGCGATGCCGGGCTTCTTTCGTTTTTAGACGAAAATGCCGGCCGCAACGCGATCCACGATCGGCGTCGAAACCGGCGAGGACCGCGAGATCAGAAGCCGTGGCGGCTGGCGAACTCGCCGATGCGTCGCGGCAGGTCGGCGGTTTCGAGAAGGGGCGCGTGGCCCTGGCCGCTCACCTCGATCGCTTCGAGACGGGGATGCGCCTCGGCCATCCGCCGAACCGTTTCGCGCGACAGGAGCGCCGAGTGCTCGCCGCGCAGCACGAGGACGGGAAGGGCGGAGAGCGCCGCGAAACCCTCCCAGAGTTCCGGCAAAGCCGTCTCCGCCTCGATCGCCGTAAGCCCGTCCGCGAGGCGTGGGTCGTAGTCGGCGACGATGCCGTCCTCCGTCTCCCGGAAATTGGCGCGCGCCATCCGCGCGAAATTCGCCTCCGTCAGGGCGGGGAAGGTCTCGGCATTGATGCGCCGCACGGCTTCGGTGGCCGCCGTCCAGTCGGGGAGCAATCCCGTCCTGCCGACATAGGCCTTGATGGCGAGGAGGCCCTCGATCTCCAGTCTCGGCCCGGCATCGTTGAGGACCGCCGCCGCGAGACGATCCGGCTCTGCCATGGCGAGGAGATGCAGCATCAGCGCGCCGCGCGAGGTGCCGACGAAGATCGCGCGGGCAATGCCGAGATGATCGAGGCCGGCGAGCACATCCGCCATTTCATGGCCGAGCGTATAGGTGGCCGCGTCACCGGCGCGGTCGGAGGCGCCGCGCCCGCGATAGTCGAAGGCGACGACGGGGCGCGGCGTCGGGCCCGCCCGCACCGCCTCGGCGAAGCCCGCGAAGTCCCGCGAATTGCGCGTGAGGCCCGGCAGACAGACGAAAGGCAGCCTCGGTTCGCCGAGACTGCCCCAGAGCCGGACCGCGAGCCGCAATCCGTCATGCGAATAGTGGAGAAGCGTCGCGCGGGCCGTCATGCGGCCGAGCCTATCATCCCCGGCGGCCGAGAACGAGGTCGCGCTCGATATTGGCATCCGCCCCGAGGCGCATCTTGTAGACCTGATAGTTCTCCATCACGCGCTGCACGTAGTTGCGGGTCTCGGTGAAGGGAATGCGCTCCACCCAGTCCACCACCTCTTCGACCGGCCGGCCGCGCGGATCGCCGAAACGCTGGATCCATTCGCGGGCCCGGCGCGGCCCGGCATTGTAGGCGGCGAAGGTCAGCACATAGGAGCCGGAGAAATTGTCGATCTGCTGGCCGAGGAAGCGCGAGCCGAGCATCGCGTTATAGGCGACGTCGGTGGTGAGGCGCGCCTGGTTGTAGGCCATGCCGGCTTCCTTGGCCAAGGTCTTCGCCGTCGCCGGCATCAGCTGCAGCAGGCCAAGCGCGCCGGCGCCGGAGCGCGCGTCCGGGCGGAACTCCGATTCCTGCCGGGCGATCGCATAGGCGAGCGCCTTGCCGGAGGCGGAGATATTGGCGCTCGCCGGGATGACGCCGATCGGGAAGGCGAGGGCGGCCGCCGCGTCGATGCCGCGCACATTCGCCTGCTTGCCGACCTTCAACGACAGGTAGTGATTGCCCTTCTGCTCCGCCATGGAGGCGAGGAGCGCCAGCTCGCCCGGGCTCGTCAGATCGTCAGCGAGGCTGCGATAGAGCTTCTCGGCGCGATCCTTCAGGCCGATCTCCTCCAACCGGCGGATGGCGCGCACCGCCTCGCGGCTCTCGAAGCGCTGGCGCTCGGCGCCGCTCGGCTTCGGATAGGCGATGCCGTCCGGCTGGCGGCCGAGATGCGAGGCGGAGAGCTGGCCGTAGAAGGTCGTCGGATAGGACGCGGCCTGCGCGTAATAGCGCTGGGCATTGCCGGCGCGCGAGGCGTCGGCCGTGCGGCCGAGCCAGTAATAGGCGCGCGACTGCGACAGCGGCCGGGCCGAAAGCTGGGCGATGCGGGAGAAGTGCTTGGCGGCCGTCTGGGGGTCGCGCAGGAAGCGCAGCGCGATCCAGCCGGCATGAAATTCGGCGTCGGCGGCATCCGTCGAGCCCTCGGCCGAATGGGCGCTCGCCACGCGATAGGCGTCCTTCGCCCGGCCGACATCGAGAAGGTCGCGGGCGACGATGCGCCGCTCGTTCCACCAGGCATCGGCATCGACGAGGCTCGCCGCGTCGCGCGGCGCCTTGAGGAGGATGTCGGCGGCCTCGGCCACCTTGTCCTTCTTGCGGTAATATTCGACCGTCGCGAAGAGATAGCCGGCATCGGAGCGCTGGGCCGCCGGCACGGCGCCGAGCAGCGCGCCGGCGCGCGCGTCGTCGCGGATCACGGCGGCCCTCGCGGCGAAGAGCTTCTCCGCCCCGGCGAGACCCTTCATCCGCTCGGCATCGGCGACGCGCTCCTTGTAGAGCAGCATGTCCATGCGCCGCTTGTGGTCGGCGCGGGTGAGGATGCTGCCGAACTGCTGCAGCATCTTCGTCTCCAGCGTGCGGTCGAGCGGCTCGTTGTGCCAGACGGCGAGAATGGCGCGCTTGGCGGGGCCGGCCTGGCCGACCTCCAGATAGGCGCGGGCGAGCGCCATCGCGCCTTCCGGCGTTTCCGGCGCCGAGCCGGCGAAGGCGTTGATCACCTCGCTCGCCGAGGGCTGCTCGCGATAGAGCGCGCGTTCGGAATTGGCGCGCAGCCGCTTCATGCCCGGCCAGCCGCGCAACTCGGCCGCCGCCTGGGCGATGTCCTGGGCCGGCACGTCCGCCCCGCCGTTCAGCGCGATCGCCCAGGCGAGGATATGGCGGTCGAGCGAGTTCGCCCGCATGCCCTCGCGGATGGCGCGGGCCTTGCGCAGGTCGCCGGAGGAGACGGCATTCATGCCGTCCTTCAGCTGGCCGGCGACGGCGCGGATGTCGCTGGGGCGCGCCGCGATCTGGCTGATCGAGGCGGTGAAGGCGCTGGTTTCGGTGTCGACATCCTGCGGCACCGACCGCGACACGAGCGGGTTCTGATGGACCGGTGCCGGCGGCGCGCCGAAGCGGGCGGGATCGATCGAAACGCCCTTCGCGCCGATATCGGCGGCGGGGCGCATCGGCGGCACCGGGCCGCTGGCGGGCAGGCTCTGCGCGAGGACGCCCGAGCAGAGAAGGGCGAAGGCGCTCGTCGCGACAAGACCGCGTCCTGCTCTCATCCCAAACGCCATGGCACCCCTCCGCGGCCCCCGCTGCCGGGCCGTCGCATGCAGATCGATCTTATGGTTTCCGAATTTCTCACGGGCAGAATAAAGACATCGTAAATCGGCGGTGTCACAGCGGCTTCACAAGCGCGCGAGTCCCGCTCGCCGCTTGTCGTCCCCGGCCCGCCCCATTATGTTGCGGCCCTTCCATGAAGGCTCAAGCGGCCGATTTCATGGCCCTTGCCGTGCGGTTTGGTCGCGCGGCATGACTTGCGTCCCACATGGGGAGATAGGGCGATGTTCAGGGGTTCGATGACGGCGCTCGTCACGCCGTTCGACGGGGCGGGCGCGCTCGACGAGAAGGCCTTTCGCCACTTCGTGGAATGGCAGGTCGCCGAGGGCACGACCGGCCTCGTTCCGGTCGGCACGACCGGCGAGTCGCCGACCCTGTCCCACGAGGAGCACAAGCGCGTCGTCGAGATCTGCATCGAGACGGCGAAGAAGCGCGTGCCGGTGATCGCCGGTGCCGGCTCCAACAACACGGCCGAGGCGATCGATCTGGCGAGTTCGGCGGAAAAGGCCGGGGCCGACGCGCTCCTCGTCGTCACGCCCTATTACAACAAGCCGACGCAGCGCGGGCTCTACGCCCATTTCGCGGCCGTCGCGAAGGCGGTGACGCTGCCGATCTTCATCTACAACATCCCGCCGCGCTCGGTGATCGACATGAGCGTCGAGACGATGGCGCAGCTCGCCGCCGATTTCCCCAACATCGTCGGCGTGAAGGACGCGACCGCGAAGCTCGACCGCGTTTCCGACCAGCGCGCCGCCTGCGGGCCGGACTTCATCCAGCTTTCCGGTGAGGACGCGACGGCGCTCGGCTTCAACGCCCATGGCGGCCAGGGCTGCATCTCGGTGACGGCGAATGTCGCGCCCCGGCTCTGCGCCGAGTTCCAGCGCGCCTCGCTCGCCGGCGACTTCGCCAAGGCCCTGGAGATTCAGGACCGGCTCTTCCCGCTCCATAAGGCGATCTTCCTCGAGCCCGGCGTCTGCGGCGCGAAATATGCGCTGTCGCGGCTCGGCCGGCTCGGCAATGTCATGCGCTCGCCGCTGACGCCGATCGATTCCGCCACCGAGACGGCGATCGACGCGGCGCTGCGCCATGCCGGCCTGCTGAACTGATGGCGAAAGACAAGAAGCCGACGAACAAGATCGCCGCCGAGAACCGGAAGGCGCGCTTTCACTACGCGATCCTCGACACGCTCGAGGCCGGCCTCGTCCTGACCGGCACGGAAGTGAAGGCGCTGCGCGAGGGCAAGGCGACGATCGGCGAATCCTATGCGACGGAGGAGAAGGGCGAGCTCTGGCTCATCAACTCCTACGTGCCGGAATATCTGCAGGCGAACCGCTTCAACCACGAGCCGCGCCGGCGGCGGAAGCTGCTCGTCAACAAGCGCCAGCTCAACCGGCTGGCCGCCGCCGTGCAGCGCGAGGGCATGACCCTCGTGCCGCTGAAGATCTATTTCAACGATCGCGGCCGGGCGAAGCTGGAACTGGCGCTGGCCAAGGGCAAGAACGCGCCGGACAAGCGCGAGGCCGAGAAGGAGCGCGACTGGAACCGCCAGAAGGCGCGACTGATGAAGGAGATGGGCTGAAGCTCCGCGTCGCCCCGTCGCCGCTTCCGTTTTCAGGGAAGGCGGAACCGCTATCCGGGTCTCGAGGCGCAAAAAAAAGCCGGGCGCGAAGCCCGGCGAAATAGGGTGCCAAAGGCAACCCTTGGGAGGAAACGGCCGGGGCGGAGTGGATGGGAGGAGGTATCCATCCGCGACCCGACTGTCCTTAACCTATCATTATTCCTGTTCCAGACCATGTGCGATGCGACATGCCTGCTATGCAGGCGCTGCATGCCTCTGCCTGCATGTTGGGCAGAGCTGCTTCGCGGTCCGGCTGGATTGCCTTCAGAAGGACCAGGTGCGGGCCTTCGAGATCAGAAAGTCGCGGAAGACCTTCAGTTTCGCCGAATTGCGCAGGGTTTCCGGGTAGCAGAGATAGGTGTCGAAGGTCGGCATCTCGATCTCCGGCAGCACCTGCACCAGCTTGGACTGCTTGTCGATCATGTAGTCCGGCAGAAGGCCGACGCCGATGCCGCGATCGATGGCGGAGCGGATCGACATGAGATTGTTGATCTGGAGGATCGAAGGCCGGGCCTGCCCGTCCTCCAGGCCGATCGTCTCCAGGGCGTTGAGGCTGCGCAGATAGGTCGGGGCCGGCTCGCCGAAGGTGATCAGCCGGTGCCGGTCGAGGTCCTGGAGGCTTTCCGGCGTGCCGAAGCGGGTGAGATAGCCGGGCGCGGCATAGACGTGGAAATGCACCGTGAAGAGGCGGCGCTGAATGAGATCCGGCTGCTGCGGCTGGCGCAGGCGGATGGCCGCGTCCGCCTTGCGCATGGTGAGGTCGATCTCCTCGTTGTCGAGCACGAGCTGCAGCTCGATCTCGGGATAGAGTTCGAGGAATTCCTTGGCGCGCTCGGTCAGCCAGCTCGACCCGAGACCGACGGTGGTGGTGACGCGCAGGCGTCCGGTCGGCTTCTCGCGCGTCTCGGTCAGCTGAGCCTGCACCATTTCGAGCCGCTTCAGCACGTCGGTCGCGGTCTGGAACAGGATCTCGCCCTGTTCGGACAGAACGAGGCCGCGCGCATGCCGGTGGAAGAGCGGCGCGCCGATCTCCTGTTCGAGCGCAGCCACCTGCCGGCTGATCGCCGACTGGCTGAGATTCAACGCATCGGCCGCATGTGTGAACGAGCCGGCCTCGGCGGCTGCGTGAAAGATGCGCAGCTTGTCCCAGTCGAGCGCCATGCCAGTCGCTTTCCTCCGCCCTCCCGGCGGACCGGGAGCCTCCCTCGAGTCTGATTATTCGGCCGCTTCGCGCAACTCGTCCATCTCGACGGAGGCAAGGAAGCGCTCCGCCTCCAGCGCGGCCATGCAGCCGAGGCCCGCCGCCGTCACCGCCTGGCGATAGACGTCGTCGGCGACGTCGCCCGCCGCGAAGACGCCCGGCACCGAGGTGCGCGTCGTGCCCGGCTCGACCCACAGATAGCCGGACGGCTTCTGGTCGAGCTGGCCGACGAAGAGCTCCACGGCCGGCGCGTGGCCGATCGCGACGAAGACGCCGTCCACCGCGCGCTCCTCGGTCTCGCCCGTCAGGCGATGGCGCAGGCGCGCGCCGGTCACCGACTTCATCGGCTTCACGGCGCCGAGGATCTCGTCGATCTCCGCGTTCCAGACGACAGTGACGTTCGGCTGCGCGGCGAGGCGCTCGCGCAGGATGCGCTCGGCGCGGAACTCGTCGCGCCGATGGACGACGGTGACGCTCTTGGCGATATGCGACAGGTAGAGCGCTTCCTCGACGGCCGTATTGCCGCCGCCGACCACGATCACGTCCTTGCCGCGATAGAAGAAGCCGTCGCAGGTGGCGCAGGCCGAGACGCCGAAGCCCTGGAAGGTCTGTTCGGAGGGGATGCCGAGCCATTTCGCCTGGGCGCCCGTCGCGACGATCAGCGCATCGGCGAGGAAGACGGCGCCGGAATCGCAGCGCAGGCGGAAGGGCCGGCGCGACAAATCGGCCTCCACGACGAGGTCGTGCACCATCTCGGTGCCGACATGCAGCGCCTGCGCCTTCATCTGCTCCATCAGCCAGGGGCCCTGGATCGGATCGGCGAAGCCCGGATAGTTCTCGACATCGGTCGTGATCGTCAGCTGGCCGCCTTCCTGCAGGCCGGCGACGAGCACCGGCTTCAGCATGGCGCGCGCCGCATAGATCGCCGCCGTGTAGCCGGCCGGACCCGATCCGATGATCAGGAGGGGGACGTGGCGCTCCGTCATTATCGCCTCGCTCGAATTGCCGTTCTCGCCAAGTGGCTGTGAAACGCGCTTCATTCAATAGTCGAGGGGAGAGGAAGCCACAAGTCGCCGTTGCACGAAAGCCACAGGCTGTTGCTCGGGACGGTGAAGGATTGTCAATCCGTTCATCCTCAGGCAATGGTTGTGCGCCTTCGGCGAATCAACGCAGGTTAGGGGAGGGCGCATATGATGAACATGTCCAATGCTCCCCGTGGTGGCTCCGACCACTCGCCGCTCGTGGCCGGGATCTGATCCCCCGACGAGTTCGCCGTTCCGGTTTTCCGGTTTGACCTGACAGTTCCGAACGCCGCGCCGCGCAACGATGCGCGCGCCGCTTCGGCATGAAGGCTGGCGCTTCCAGGCGCCTCTTGTTCCATGTCTGACAGCAACGACACGAAGCGGGGCGACGCCCTGCGCGCGGTTCTCCGCTTTACTTTCGCCAATTGGCGCGAGCATCGGCTGCTCGCCTTCGCGATCGGCGGCGCGATCTGCCTCGCGACGCTGGTCGACATCCTGGTGCCGATCTTCGCGGGCCGCATCATCGATGCGCTCGCCCCAAGCGGCGCTGGGCTCGGCGCCGCTTGGGACGCGCTCGGCGCCATGGCGGCGCTGGGCCTGCTCTTCGTCGTCTGCCGGCACGTCGCCTTCATCGCGATCAGCGTGTTCACGCTGCGCATCATGCGCCGCGTCGGCGCGCGGGCCTTCGCGCGGGTGCAGCATTTCTCGGCCGACTGGCATGCCAATGCCTTTTCCGGCTCGACGGTGCGGCAGATCACGCGGGGCATGTGGGCGCTCGACCTGATGCACGACACGCTGCTCGTCGCGCTTCTGCCCTCGGTCTTCGTGCTTCTCGGCACGGTGGCGCTGTTCGCCTGGCGCTGGCCGGCGATGGGGCTGGTGCTCGGGCTCGGCGCCATCGCCTATCTCCTTTTGACCGTGCTCCTCACGGTGCGCTGGGTGGCGGTGGCGGCACGCGAATCGAACCGGCAGGACACGCGCGTCGGCGGCGTCCTCGCCGACGCCCTGTCCTGCAATGCCGTGGTCAAGGCTTTCGGCGCGGAGGACCGGGAGGAGGCGCGGCTCGACGAGGCGCTCGGCACCTGGAAGGCGCGGACCTGGACGACCTGGCGGCGCGGCTCCTGGAGCGGCACGCTGCAGACGGCGCTGCTCTGGGCGATCCGCTTCGCCATCACGGCGGTGGCGCTTCTGCTCTGGTCGAGGGGGCAGGCCTCGCCCGGCGACGTCGTCTACGTGCTGACCACCTATTTCGTCATCCATGGCTATCTGCGCGACATCGGCTTCCATGTGATGAACCTCCAGCGCTCGGCCAACGACATGGAGGAGCTGGTGGCGCTCGATGCCGAGATGCCGGCGATCCGCGACGCGCCGGACGCCCGGCCGCTGGCGGTGACGCGCGGCGAGATCCGCTTCGAGGCGGTGACGTTCCGGTACGGCAATCACCGGACGCCGCTCTACGAGGGCCTGTCGGTGGTGATCGCGGGCGGACAAAGCGTCGGTCTCGTCGGCCATTCGGGCTCGGGCAAGACGACCTTCGTCAAGCTCCTGCAACGCCTCTACGAGGTGACGGAGGGCGGCATCCTGATCGACGGCCAGGATGTGCGCGGCGTCACGCAGCGCTCGCTGCGCCGGCAGGTGGCGATCGTGCCGCAGGAATCGATCCTGTTCCACCGCTCGCTCGCCGAGAACATCGCCTATGGCCGGCCGGGCGCCGGCCGGGAGGAGATCGAGCGGGCGGCGCGGCTGGCCAGCGCCGATCGCTTCATCGAGCGCCTGCCGCAAGGCTACGAGACGCTGGTCGGCGAGCGCGGGGTGAAGCTGTCCGGCGGCGAGCGGCAGCGCGTGGCGCTGGCGCGCGCCTTCCTGGCGGATGCGCCGATCCTGATCCTGGACGAGGCGACATCGAGCCTCGATTCGGAATCGGAGGCCGCCATCCAGGAGGCGACCGAACGGCTGATGAAGGGGCGGACCTCGCTCGTCATCGCGCACCGGCTCTCGACGGTGCGGGCGCTCGACCGGATCCTGGTCTTCGACCGGGGCCGGATCGTCGAGGATGGCGATCACCAGAGCCTGCTGCGGCAGCCGAACGGGCATTACCGCCGCCTGTCGGAGCGCCAGTCCGTCTCGATCATCGCCGCCGAATGAAGGCGCGGGGCGGAAGCGGCGCGTTGCCGCTGCCGCCCCGCGCCGCTATCACCGAACCGACGCGAGGGAAGGGCGGTGGAAGCGGATGGCGGCGATCGAAACGGATGAGGGCGAGATCATCCGAAAGGACCAGCCCCGCATCCGCTTCATCAATCTCGACACGGCCGAGGCGCGTCGGCGCTATATGGAAGGCGAGGCGGCCCGGCTCGGCCTCGCCTTCGAGCGCCTGCCGGCGGTGAGCGCCGCTACGATCGCGCCGACGCGGGCGGCCCGTCTCAACGGGGCCTGGGAGCGCCCGCTCACCGATGCCGAACTCGGCTGCTTCCTCTCGCACGAGACGCTCTGGCGCGACGTGGCGGAGGGCGACGGACCGATGCTGATCCTTGAGGACGACGTGATGCTCTCCGCCCGCCTGCCGCTCGTGCTGCCGGCGCTGGCCGCGACGCGCGATGTGGATGTCCTCAATCTCGAAAGCTTCGATCGCCGCCGCTTCGTCGGCCGCGCGACCCGGCCGGTCGGCGAAGGGCAGAGCATCGTCCGGCTCCATCGCGACAAGTCTGGCTCCGCCGCCTATCTCCTCTGGCCGAGCGGCGCGCGCAAGCTTCTCGCCCGCGCCGAGCGCGGCGCGGCGCCGGTGGATGCCTTCCTGCACGGGCTGAAAGGCCTCGTCGCCTTCCAGGCCGAGCCGGCTCTCGCCATGCAGTTCCACATCATGGAACGGCGCGGGCGCCCGGTGCCGCTGCCGTCGAGTTCCTCGATCCAGGCGCCCCGCCGCCGCCTGCCGCTCACCGTCGCGAACCTACCCTTTCACCGTCGGCGCCTCGTCACCCAGGCGAAGCTCGCCGGCGAGCATCTGATGCGCCTGTTCGGCCGGCGCTATCGCGTCGTCGATATCGACGAGGCGGATTTCGCCGGCAGGTTCGACCACAGCCGCTCGTAGACGGCGCGGATCTCGTCGGCTTCGCGCTGCAAGGGAAAGCGCGCCTGCATGTCGGCCAGCGCCGCCTTCCCGGCGCGGGCGCGCAACGCGTCATCCGCCAGGAAGGGGCGGATCGCCGCCGTCAGCGCCTCGCCGTCGCCCGCTGGCACGACTCGGCCGGTGACGCCGTCGCGCACGAGTTCGGTGAAGGCGCCGGCATCACTGGCGACGACGGGCGTGCCGGAGGCCATCGCCTCCAGCGGCGTCAGGCCGAAGCCCTCGTTGCGCGGCGGCGCGACATAGAGATCGAAACGGCGGAACCAGGGCACGACATCCGCGACCTCGCCGGGAAAGAGGATGCGCTCCGAAAGCCCCGCCGCCGCGACCTTCGCTTTCAGCTCGGCGAGAAAGCCCGCATGGTCGGGCGTCGCCCGGCCCGTCGCCACCGCCACCCAGTCCGGAAAGTCCGGCAGGAGTTCGATCATCGCCGCTACGAAGAGATCGGTGCCCTTCTGCGGCCGGATGCGGCCCGAGCAGCCGACGACCAACCGGCCGGGAAAGCCCTCCGCGATCGGGCCAGCGGGACCGAAGCGGTCGAGATCGATGCCATGGAGGATGATGGTGGCGGGGCGGTCGAGAAAGGCGGCGCTCCGGCCGCTCGTTGCGATCACCGCGTCCATGCGGCGGATGAGAAAGCGCGTCCAGCCGGTATGGCGCCGCTGCGCCGCCGAGGTGAAGACGAGCTTCAGCGGCATGCGCAGACCATCGCGCAGCAGGATGCCGGGCAGCATCTCGATATTGCGCCGCGCATGCCAGATGCGGAACGGCCGCCCCGGCGGCCGGCGCCAGAAATGACGGAGATCGGCGAAGCGCAGCTTCGGCAGATGGTCCGGCAGGCCGGGCCCGAGCGCCGCGATCCGCAGCGCCCGAGCCTGGAGCGGCACGAGCTGCACGACGGTGGACGTCACGCCCGACAGGCGCCGCTTGAAATTCGGCGCGACGACTTCGGTTTCGGAAGGTTTCACGGACGGGAAAGCAGCTGGCCGAGTCAGGACAGCTTTTCGGCGACCCATTTCTGGATCAAGGCCTGGGGGGTGAGACCCATGCGTCGCGCATGACGATCGACATCTTCCGCCATTCGCGACGTCAGCTCGATCTCCAGTCTGCGGCTCTCCAGATTGGGTCGCCGCAGGGTCGACCAGTCGATGGAAGCGTCGATGCTCTCGCCGTCGTCGAACGCCTTGTCGAAGTCAGCGGCCTTCATAACGCATGATCTCCTCGGCTCGGGCTCGTCGCACCAATATAAGCCTCAGCCTCTCGCTTCGCAAAGTATAGATCGCGGACCAGTGCCGGTCTCCGATCCGCCCGATGGCGAGAAATCGAGGCTCGTCGTCGGATCTGGCCTCGGCGATCGCGAGCCGGTCGTCCGTCCAGAGCCGTTGGGCTTCGTCGAAATCGATGCCGTGCTTGATGAGGTTCGAGGCGCTCTTTTCGGGATCGTACTCGAACCTCATGCCGCGTCGGCCTCTTCGCCTCAGCCCCAGCGCAGCTCGATGATCTCGTAGGACTTGGCGCCGCCCGGCGCCGCGACCTCGACCGTGTCGCCTTCGCCCTTACCGATCAGGGCGCGGGCGATCGGCGAGGAGATGGAGATGCGGCCCTTCTTCACGTCGGCTTCCTGGTCGCCGACGATCTGATAGACCTTCTCCTCCTCGGTATCCTCGTCGATCAGCTTCACCGTCGCGCCGAACTTCACCTTCTCGCCGGACATCTTGGTCACGTCGATGACCTCGGCCCGGGTCGTCAGGTCCTCGAGCTCGGCGATGCGGCCCTCGTTGAGGCTCTGCGATTCCTTGGCGGCATGATATTCCGCGTTTTCGGACAGGTCGCCATGGGCGCGCGCTTCGGAGATCGCGGCGATGATGCGCGGACGCTCCTCCTGCTGGCGGCGACGGAGCTCTTCCTTGAGCTCCTCGTAGCCCTGGCTCGTCATCGGAATCTTTTCCATGCCTCACCTTCGAATGCCGGCCCGGGCCGGCAGTCCCTTCTCGTTCGTTCCGGCCCCGCGACTTCGGCAGGGCCAATAAGAAAACGGCCCCGGACGGCGATCGCCGACCGGAACCCGCTGAGCCAATGCTGGGGTGATCGCCGGAAGGCGACCGATGCGAGGGATGATGATGCGGCCGGCAGCCGCTGTCAAATCGATCGCATCGTTCAGGAAATAGGCAGAGGGGGTCGAATGGAACCCCCTCCGTCGCCCTTCACGCGGCGCGGAAGTAGGACTGGAGCGAGCGCACTTCAAGTCCGCCGGCCTTCAGCGCGCCGATCGCCTCGGCCGCCGCCACCATGCCCGCCACCGTGGTGTAGTAGGGCACCTTGTGCATCAGCGCGGCGCGGCGCAGCGAGCGGGAATCGGACAGCGCCTTCGCCCCTTCCGTCGTGTTCAAGACGAGTTGGACCTGGCGGTTGCGGATCGCGTCCTCGATATGCGGCCGCCCTTCCAGCACCTTGTTGATCTTCTCGGCCGGAATGCCGTTCTCGGCGAGATGGCGCTGCGTGCCGCCCGTCGCGATCACCTTGAAGCCGAGCTCGGCGAGGCGGCGCACCGGGGCCAACACGCGGTCCTTGTCGCCTTCCTTCACCGAAACGAAGACGGTGCCGGCCATCGGCAGTTCGGTCGAGGCGCCGAGCTGCGACTTGGCGAAGGCCGTGGCATAGGCGCGGTCGAGGCCCATCACCTCGCCGGTCGAGCGCATTTCCGGCCCGAGCAGCGTGTCGACGCCGGGGAAACGGGCGAAGGGGAAGACGGCCTCCTTCACGGCCACATGTTCGAGCCGGCGCCAGTCCGGGCGCCCGCCATAGGCGGCGAAGGCCTCCGTCAGGCTCTCGCCCGCCATGATGCGCGAGGCGACCTTGGCGATCGGCGAGCCGACGGTCTTCGCCACGAAGGGCACGGTGCGCGAGGCGCGGGGGTTGACCTCCAGCACGTAGATCTCGTCGTCCTTCACCGCGAACTGCACGTTCATCAGGCCGACGACCTTGAGCGCGACGGCGAGTTCGCGGGTCTGGCGCTCGATTTCCGCGACGATGGCGTCGGAGAGCGAATGGACCGGCAGCGAGCAGGCCGAGTCGCCGGAATGGATGCCGGCCTCCTCGATATGTTCCATGATGCCGGCGACGAAGCTGTCCGCGCCGTCCGAGAGGCAGTCGACATCCACCTCGATCGCGTCGGTCAGATAGCTGTCGATCAGCACCGGCGACTTGCCGGACACGACCACCGCCTCGGTGATGTAGCGCTGGAACTGCGCGTCGCCGCGCACGATCTCCATCGCCCGGCCACCGAGAACGTAGGACGGGCGGATGACCACCGGATAGCCGATGCGCTCGACGATCAGCCGCGCCTCGTCGACGGAGCGGGCGATGCCGTTGTTCGGCTGGCGCAGCTTCAGGTCCTGCAGAAGCTTCTGGAAGCGGTCGCGATCCTCGGCGAGGTCGATCGCGTCCGGCGAGGTGCCGAGGATCGGAATGCCGGCCTGTTCCAGCGCATGGGCGAGCTTCAGCGGCGTCTGGCCGCCGAACTGCACGATGACGCCGTGGAGCGTGCCCTTCGCCTGCTCGACGCGCAGGATCTCCAGCACGTCCTCGGCGGTCAGCGGCTCGAAATAGAGCCGGTCCGACGTGTCGTAGTCGGTCGACACCGTTTCCGGGTTGCAGTTGATCATGATGGCTTCGTAGCCCGCTTCCTTCAGCGCGAAGGCGGCATGGCAGCAGCAATAGTCGAACTCGATGCCCTGGCCGATGCGGTTCGGGCCGCCGCCGAGGATGACGACCTTCCGCCGGTCGGAAACGCCGTCCTCCGAGCGCACCGCGCCGGCGAAGGGCCGTTCGTAGGTCGAGTACATATAGGGGGTCGGCGAGGCGAATTCGGCGGCGCAGGTGTCGATGCGCTTGTAGACGGGATGGACGCCCGCCGTCTCGCGCCGGGCGCGCACCATGCGCTCGTCCTCGCCGGTCAGCTTCGCCAGCCGCGCGTCGGAGAAGCCGGCGGCCTTCAAGGCGCGCAGGTTCTCCGCGTCCTCCGGCAGGCCGTGCTGGCGGATGCGCGCTTCCAGATCGACGATCATCTTCAGCTTGGCGATGAACCAGGGATCGATGCGGCAGGACTGGAAGACCTGCTCCTCCGAGAAGCCCATGCGCAGCGCCTGCGCCACCATGCGCAGGCGATCCGGCGTCGGCGTGCCGATCGCGGCGCGGATGGCGTTCTTGTCCTCGCCCTCGCCGATGCCGGGGATCGCGATCTCGTCCAGGCCGTCGAGGCCGGTCTCCAGCCCGCGCAGGGCCTTCTGCAGCGATTCCTCGAAGGTGCGGCCGATCGCCATCACCTCGCCAACCGACTTCATCGCGGTGGTCAGCACCGGCGAGGCGCCAGGGAACTTCTCGAAGGCGAAGCGCGGGATCTTGGTGACGACATAGTCGATCGTCGGCTCGAAGGAGGCCGGGGTCGCGCCGCCGGTGATGTCGTTGTCGAGCTCGTCCAGCGTATAGCCGACGGCGAGCTTGGCCGCGACCTTGGCGATCGGGAAGCCCGTCGCCTTGGAGGCCAGCGCCGAGGAGCGCGAGACGCGCGGGTTCATCTCGATGACGACGAGGCGGCCGTTCTCGGGATTGACGGCGAACTGGACGTTGGAGCCGCCGGTCTCGACGCCGATCTCGCGCAGCACCGCGATCGCGGCATTGCGCATGATCTGATATTCCTTGTCCGTCAGCGTCAGGGCAGGGGCGACCGTGATCGAATCACCCGTATGGACGCCCATCGGATCGACGTTCTCGATCGAGCAGACGATGATGCAATTGTCCGCGCGGTCGCGGACCACCTCCATCTCGTATTCCTTCCAGCCGAGCACCGATTCCTCGATCAGCACCTCGGTGGTCGGCGAGGCGTCGAGGCCGCCCTCGACGATCTCGAAGAATTCCGAGCGGTTATAGGCGATGCCGCCGCCGGTGCCGCCCATGGTGAAGGAGGGGCGGATGATGGCGGGCAGGCCGACATGATCCAGACCCTCGGCGGCGGCGGCGAGCGCCTTGGTCATGTAGCGCTGCTTGCGGTCCGATTCGCCGAGCGCCCATTCGGCGTCGATCTTCGCCAGGGCGGCGTCGCGCTCCGCCCCGTCCTGCATCTCGGCGACGAGCGCGGCGCGGCGCTCCTCATGGGCGCGCTTGTCGGCCTTCTTGGCCTCCGTCGCATTGGCGAGAAAGCTCTTCGGCGTCGCGAGGCCGATCTTCGTCATCGCCTCGCGGAAGAGGGCGCGGTCCTCGGCCTTGTCGATCGCCTCGGCATCGGCGCCGATCATCTCGACGCCGTACTTGTCGAGGACGCCCATGCGCTTCAGGCTGAGCGCGGTGTTCAGCGCCGTCTGGCCGCCCATGGTGGGCAGGAGCGCGTCCGGGCGCTCGGCGGCGATGATCCGGGCGACGACGTCCGGCGTGATCGGCTCGATATAGGTCGCATCGGCGAGATCGGGATCGGTCATGATGGTCGCCGGATTGGAATTGACGAGGATGATCCGGTAGCCCTCCTCGCGCAGGGCCTTGCAGGCCTGCGTTCCCGAATAGTCGAACTCGCAAGCCTGGCCGATAATGATCGGTCCCGCGCCGATGATCAGGATCGATTTCAGGTCGGTGCGTTTCGGCATCTTGTCGTTTTCCGCGCGCGAAGGCCGGCCGCGAGATCGGGCGACCAGCTCCCATGACATGAGGATTGTTCAGGCTGAGGCCGGCTTATAGGGAAAAGCGCCGGCCGGCGAAAGAGCGCATCGCCGCTAATCGCCATTCGTCATCAAGGGATTCGGTTTCGGCGGCGTCGGAGCGGGGGATTTTCGCCGCCGCGGCGCCCCGTCATAGCTCTCGAAGCCGAGGGCGAGCGCGAGGCAGGCGAGCTCCACCGCCTTCGGGATCTCCACCGCGCGCCCGTCGCGATCGCCCTTCTCGTAATATTGGATGACGCGCTTCTTCAGGCCGAGCTTCTCGGCCGCGTCCCGCTGCTTCAGCCCCATCTCCTTGCGCCAGGCGCGGAATGCCTTCGCCTCCACCGATCCTCTCCATGATGGTCATCGTCGCGAAAGATTCGGCTGCGATCATCGTCGGCGAATACCCGTCGCGACCGGGTCGGGCCGCGACGGCGACATAAGGCGCGGCCAAGCAAATACCAAGGACAGGCATGCACGTCGTGCGCCTTCGCGGCGTTGACGAAGCGCACGGGGTGCACCAGATTTCTAGCATGACGAGTTAGATCGGGCTCCAGGCGGGGCCGAAATTCCGGGAGGATGGGCCATGCTTGCCGATATCATCATCGGGCGTTCGAACTACGGCGGCGAATACGAGCGCCACGACATGCATCTCCACGCGACCTTCGCCTGCGGTCTGCGCAAGTTCATGCGTCGACTGTTCCGGCTGGCCTGAGCCGCATCGCCATTCGATGCCGAAAGGGCAGGGGACGGGACGGATGAAGCCTCGTCCGCATCGCAGGTTCACGCTTGGCGCGGCGGTTCTGGCGCTGCTCGTCGCGGCGTCCGGGGGCGCCCCGGCGGCAGAGGCGGCCTGCGGCGCCAAGGCGACGCAGAGCGATCTCGATGCCTGCGCCGGCGCCGAGCTGAAGCGGGCCGACGCGGATCTGAATGCGCGCTATGCCGAACTCGTCGCCCGTCTCGGCGACGATCAGAAGGTGAAGACGAAGCTCGTCGCGGCCCAGCGGGCCTGGATCGGTTTTCGCGACGCGGAATGCGCGCTGCGCGCGGCCGGCGTCGAGGGCGGCAGCGCCCAGCCGATGGTCGTCGCCGATTGCCGGGCGGAGCTGACGCGGAAGCGGGCCGACGATCTGGCGCGGCTTCTCTCCTGCGAGGAGGGCGACCTCTCCTGTCCGGTGCCGCCGCGCTAGGGGCCGAAGGCCGCCGTCAGGCGGCCTTGTCCTTCGCCTTGTGCGCGTCGATCAGTTCGAAGAAACGGTCGAAGAGATAGTGCGAGTCCTGCGGCCCCGGCGAGGCCTCCGGGTGGTGCTGCACGGAGAAGACCGGCGCGTCCTTCAGCTTCAGGCCGCAATTGGTGTTGTCGAAGAGCGAGACATGCGTCTGCTCCACCGCCTCCGGCAGGGAGGCGGCGTCGACCGCGAAGCCGTGATTCATCGAGACGATCTCCACCTTGCCGGTGGTGAAGTCCTTCACGGGATGGTTCGCGCCGTGATGGCCCTGATGCATCTTCTCCGTCTTGCCGCCGAGGGCGAGGGCCAGCATCTGGTGGCCGAGGCAGATGCCGAACATCGGCACGCCGGTCTTGATGAGGGACTGGATCGTCGGCACGGCATATTCGCCCGTCGCCGCCGGGTCGCCCGGGCCGTTCGACAGGAAGATGCCGTCCGGCCGATGCGCCATCACCTCCTCGGCGGTCGCCGTCGGCGGCAGGAGCACGACGCGCGCGCCGCGCCCGGTCATCAGGCGCAGGATGTTGCGCTTCGTGCCGTAGTCGAGCGCGACGACCGTGCAGCGCGGCTCGGCCCCGCGGGCATAACCGGCATCCCACTGCCAGGGCTCCTCGTCCCAGACTTCCGTCTGATGGCTCGCGACATCCTTGGCGAGATCGAGGCCGACGAGGCCGGACCAGGCGGCCGCCTCGCGCTTCAGCGCCTCGACGTCGAAATTGCCGTCCGGGTCATGCGCGACCACGGCGTTCGGCATGCCGTTCTCGCGAATATGGGCGGTGAGGGCGCGCGTATCGATGCCGGAAATGGCGACGATGCCGCGCTTCTTCAGCCATTGGTCGAGGCCGCCGGCGGCGCGGTAGTTGGAGGGCTCGGTCACCTCGGCGCGGAAGACGGCGCCGACCGCGCCGTGGGCGTTCGCCGGCACGAGATCCTCGATATCCTCCTCGTTCGCCCCGACATTGCCGATATGGGGAAAGGTGAAGGTGACGATCTGCTTGGCGTAGGACGGATCAGTCAGGATCTCCTGATAGCCCGTCAGCGCCGTGTTGAAACAGACCTCGCCGAGCGCGTGGCCGACGCGGC
This sequence comes from Aureimonas endophytica, assembly GCF_014642635.1. Lineage (GTDB taxonomy): Bacteria > Pseudomonadota > Alphaproteobacteria > Rhizobiales > Rhizobiaceae > Plantimonas > Plantimonas endophytica. The sequence continues at coordinate 975,719 of NZ_BMIQ01000001.1, read as the reverse complement.
CGACGCCCTCGCCCTCGATCACCGTCCCGTCGGCGAGAACGAGAAGGGCGGTCGGCTTCCGAATGCTCCAGCCGTCGGTCATGGCGCAACCTCGTCTATGCTCGGGCGAAACGGCGCGCGGGACCGTGTCGTCCACCGCGAGCCTGCCGCCTGTCCTTGTGCGTATCCTCCTGCATATCGCCGCAAGGCGGCGCGAACGCAAGAGCCTTGCGCGGGCCTCGCCTCAAGTCTACCCCCGCCGGCAGACGAGAAGGGAGGCATCGCCATGCGCGACGAGATCGCCACTGCGCTGAAGCAGGCGACGAAGGACCAGGACAAGCGGCGGGTCGGCACGCTCCGCCTCGTGAATGCCGCGATCAAGGACCGCGACATCGCCAACCGCACCGCCGGCAAGGAGGCGGCGAGCGACGACGAGCTGCGCCAGCTTCTCGCCAAGATGATCAAGCAGCGCGAGGAATCGGCGAAGATCTATGCCGAGAACAACCGCGCCGAGCTGGCCGAGGCCGAGCGCGAGGAGATCGCGATCATCAAGACCTTCCTGCCTTCGCAGATGGACGAGGCCGAAATGGCGGCGGCCGTCGCCGAGGCGGTGGCGGCCACCGGCGCCAAGGCGATGAGCGACATGGGCACGGTCATGGCCTTCCTGAAGACCAAGCATGCCGGCCGCATGGATTTCGGCAAGGCGAACGGTCTCGTGAAGAGCGCGCTCACGGCAGGCTGAGACCGAAGGCGACCCGCACCGCCCGCGCGACGGCGACGGGCAGGACGGTCATATGCGTCTCGCCCGGATAGGTCTCGAACCGGCCGGCAAGGCCGGGCAGGGCGCCGAGCCGCCCGGCCATCTCGCGGGCGAGCCGCGTCGTCTGCGCCTCCTTGGCCTTGGCGAGGCGGGCCTCGGTGTCGTCCCGGCCATATTGGAAGGGCGCCAGCGTCTCGCCTTCGTATTCGCCCGAGGAGAGATGGACGAAGACGGACGAGCCGTCATGCTCCTCGCCGAAGCGGCGCTCGGCCTCGAGGAGCCCGCCATCCTCCCAGTAGATCGTCGGGCTCGCGGCGACATAGCGCGAGAAGAGACCGGCGCCCGAGAAGAGCGCGTGGAGGGCGAAGAGCCCGCCGAAGGAATGGCCGAACAGGGTGCGGCGCGCCGCGTCGATCGGCACCAGCCGCTCTAGAAACGGCAACAGATCGCCTTCGATGAAGCGCAGCAGCTCGTCGGCGCCGCCGGTGCGGACGGGCGGCCCGGCCGGCGTGAAGGGTGGATAGTGCCGTCCCGGCGGCGGCGAGAGATCGAAGGAGCGCCGCAGCGGGTCATAGGCGGCGTCCACCGGATAGCCGATCGCGGCGATGACGCCGGGCCCGACATTCGTGCCGCCGGGATAGCTCGCCTGGACGCGCAGCGCGTCCACCGCCGTCGCGATCATCGCATTGCCGTCGGTCATCACGAGAAGGGGCCAGCCCTCGGGCGGCGGCGTCTCGGCGGGGACATGGACGAAGATGCGGCGCGTCTCGCCGCTCGGCCGCGCGGCCAGATCATAGGCCATCGTGCCGGGCAGCGAGACCGTGCGCGCACTGGCGATTTCAGCCTGGAAATCTTCCAAATCCTGTGGCTTTTCTGCCGCAATTGCCCGGTCTCGTGTCATCTCCGGCATTCGGTCCGGCTCGGCGATGGTCATGTAAGCCTCTCATTCCATTCGCATTTCTCGCAGATGCCCGCATGGCGCGAGCAAGGTCGTGCCGCCTGAATTATTGACTCAGATACTCATGTTTTGGAGAGGAGGAAAGCGGCCGCCCGCCGCGAAGAAACATCAGGCAGATCCCATGCGCCGTTCCCGTCCGCTCACCCGCACCGTCTTCCGACTCGGTCTTCTCGGCGTTTGCTGGCCCGCTCTCGTCTCGACCGCGACGGCGCAGCAGGCGATCGAGCTCGACACGGTGACGATCGACGCGGCGCGGAACCCGGCCGGCGGCAATGGCGGTGCGCAGGTCACGCCCGGCGACGGCGAGGGCGGCGGGCTGGAGACGCGCGGCTATGTGGCCAAGGCGGCGGCGGTCGGCACCAAGACCGAGACGGAACTGAAGAAGGTGCCGCAGACGGTCAACGTCGTGTCGCGCGAACAGCTGGAGGACCGCAACGTCCAGAGTCTTTCCGAGGCGCTGACCTATACGCCGGGCGTACGCGTCGGTGCCTTCGGCTTCGATCCGCGCTTCGACAGCTTCTATATTCGCGGCTTCGACACCGTCTATAACGGCGTCTATCGCGACGGGCTGCGCGAGCTGACCGGCAATTTCTCGATCTTCAAGACCGAGCCCTACGGCCTCGAAGGCGTCACCATCCTGAAAGGGCCGAGCTCGGTGCTCTATGGCGGCGGCTCGCCGGGCGGCATCGTCAATCTCGTGTCCAAGCGGCCGACCGACGCGCCCTTCCGCGAGATCGAGACGCAGTTCGGCACGAACGACCGCTATCAGGGCCAGTTCGACGCCTCGGGGCCGCTCGGCGACAGTGACAACGTGCTCTACCGCCTCACGGGTCTCGCCCGCAGCGCCGATACCGATGTCCTCAGCGTGCCGGACGACCGCGCCTTCATCGCCCCGGCGCTGACGCTGCGCTCGGACGACCGCAACACGCATCTGACGGTCCTCGGCGAATATTCGAACATCACCACCGGCGGCAACGCGACCTATTTCAACGAGAACGGCCGCACCACCGACCTCGAATCGGGCGATCTGGCCTTCGGCGATTTCGTCCAGAAGCAGGCCCGCATCGGCTACGAGTTCGAGCACCGCTTCGACGAGAGCCTGACGGTGCGCCAGAACCTGCGCTACGCCCATATCGACGCCGACGTGAAATATGCGTCGATCTATGCCCTGTCGCCGGACGGGCTGCGCGCCAGCCGCTCGACCGGCCGCATCGTCGACGATCTGTCCTCCTTCGCCGTCGACAACCAGGCCGAGGCGAAGTTCGATACGGGGCCGGTGAAGCACACGCTGCTCGGCGGGCTCGACTACAACTATGTCGACGTCAACGACAAGATCGGCCTCGGCGTCGCGCCGGACCTCGATCTCGCGGCGCTGAACTATGGCGCGCAGCGGATCGATTCGCCGGCGCTAACCTTCGCCGACGCCACGACCCAGCAGAGCCAGACCGGCCTCTATCTTCAGGATCAGGCGGAATACAACCGCGTCGTCCTGACGCTCGGCGGCCGCTACGACTGGCTCGCCTCGAAGCGCTTCGACTTCATCAACGGCCCGGATGCCAGCGGCCGGCAGGACGACGAGAACTTCTCCTATCGCGTCGGCCTCGCCTATCTCTTCGACAACGGCATCTCGCCCTATGTCAGCTATTCGACCTCCTTCGCGCCGACCATCGGCCGCAGCGCCAGCAGCGCGCCCTTCAAGCCGACGCGCGGCAAGCAGGAGGAGATCGGCATCAAATACGCGCCGGACGACCTCAACCTCACCCTCAACGCCGCGCTCTTCCGCATCCGCCAGACGAATGTGCTGGCGCAGGACCCGGACAACCTGAACTTCCAGATCCAGCGCGGCGAGGTGCGCTCGCAGGGCGTCGAGCTGGAGGCGACGACGAGCCTGATGGCGGGCCTCAACCTGACGGCCGCCTATACCTATCTCGACCTGGAGATCACGGCCGGCGACAACGAGGGCAACGTGCCCTCCGGCATCCCCGCCCATCAGATCTCGGTCTGGAGCGACTATACGGTGCAGGGCGGCCCGGCGGCCGGTTTCGGCTTCGGCGGCGGACTGCGCTATCTCGGCGAAAGCTGGGGCGACGACGTCAACACCTTCCACAATGACGGCCGCCTCCTGGTCGACGCCATGGTCTCCTACGATTTCGGCAAGGCGAATCCGAAGCTGGATGGCGTCTTCGCCCAGGTCAACGCCAAGAACCTCTTCGACAAGCGCGAGGATGCCTGCCAGGCCGGCTATTGCTACCGCGACGAGGGCCGCAGCGTCATCGGCTCGCTGCGCTATCGGTTCTGAACCCGGCATGTGAAGAGCGGGGACTGCAAAGGGAGCGCGCCGGTTCTTAACTAAGAAGGTGATAAAGGCTGATCCTTCAGCCCGCCGCTTTCATGAAGGACCGATGCGCTTCTCCCCGACCTTCCTCGACGAAATTCGCGCCCGCGTGCCGATCTCGGAGGTGATCGGGCGGCGCGTGACCTGGGATCGGCGCAAGTCGCAGCCGAGCCGGGGCGACTATTGGGCCTGCTGCCCCTTCCATGGCGAGAAGAGCCCGAGCTTCCATTGCGAGGATGCCAAGGGCCGCTACCATTGCTTCGGCTGCGGCGTCTCGGGCGACCATTTCCGCTTTCTCACCGAATGCGAGGGCATGAGCTTTCCGGAGGCGGTGGAGCGGCTGGCGGCCGAGGCCGGCCTGTCGCTGCCGGCGCGCGACCCGAAGGCGGAGGAGCGGGAGGAGCAGCGCGCCACGCTGCTCGACGCGCTGCGCCTCGCCTCCGACTTCTTCCGCGAGACCCTGCACGGGCCGGACGGCGCCAAGGCCCGCGCCTATCTGCGCGATCGCGGCCTCAGCGGCGCGACGCAGAAGACCTTCGGCCTCGGCTTCGCGCCGGACTCGCGCTCGCGGCTGAAGGAATTCCTGGCGGGCAAGGGCATCGGCAAGGCGGAGATCGAGGGGGCGGGCCTCGTCGTCCATGGCGAGGGCATCGCCGTCTCCTACGACCGCTTCCGCGACCGCATCATGTTTCCGATCGAGGACGTGCGCGAGCGGGTGATCGCCTTCGGCGGCCGCGCCATGGCGAAGGACGCCCAGGCGAAATATCTGAATTCGCCGGAGACCGAGGTCTTCCTGAAGGGCTCGACGCTCTTCAATCTGGCGCGGGCCCGGCGCGCCGCGAAGACGGCCGGCACGCTCGTCGTCGTCGAGGGCTATGTCGACGCGATCGCGCTGCATCAGGCGGGTTTCGAGAATGCGGTGGCGCCGCTCGGCACCGCCATGACCGACCGGCAGCTCGAACTCCTCTGGAAGACGACGCCCGAGCCGGTGCTCTGCTTCGACGGCGACGGGGCGGGGCTGAAGGCGGCGAACCGCGCGGCCGATCTCGCCTTGCCGCTCCTCGCGCCCGGCCGCTCGCTGCGCGTCGCGCTGCTCACCGGCGGCAAGGACCCGGACGATCTCGTGCGGGAAGGCGGGCCGGACGCCTTTCGCGAGGTCCTGGCCGGAGCGCGCCCGCTCTCGGAGATCCTCTGGATGCGCGAGACGTCCGGCGGCATCTTCGACACGCCCGAGCGCCGGGCGGAACTCGAGCATCGCGTGAAGGGGCTGGTGCGCGAGATCCGCGACGAGAGCGTCCGCCGCCATTACGCCCAGGACATGGACGACCGGCTGCGCGCCTTCTTCGGCCCGCCGCCGACCGAGGCGCGGCGCGGCGGCTGGCAGGGCGGCGAGCGGCGGCGCGGCGAGCGCCCGCCCTGGCAGAACGGCGGCGGTGGGGGCGGGGGCCGGGCACCGGGCGGCGGCGCGCCGCGCCGGCAGGTGGTGTCCGATCGTCTCGCCCGCTCCAGCCTGATCCGCCGGCCGGAAGCGGCGGCCTCGCCGCGCGAGATCGCCATCGTCGTCGGCTTCGTCAACCATCCGCAGCTCTTCCACGAGGGCTTCGACTATTTCGCCGGCGTCGAGCTGCCGGACGGCGATCTGGCGCGGCTGCGCTCGGCCGTGCTCGACATCTATGCCGAGCATCATCCGGCCTCGCGCGAGGAGCTCGTCGCCCATCTCGACCGCGTCGGGCTGCGGCCCGTCTACGAGGACTGCTGCGGCACGATGCGGCGGCTGCGACTCTGGCCCTTCCTCGACGACGCCGCGCCCGAGGACGCGCGCGAGGCGGTGCGACAGGCGCTTCACTTGCACCATCGGGCTCGATCCCTACATAGGGAACTGCGCACGGCCGAGGAGGCGCTGGGGCATGATCCGACCGAGGCCGCGTATCTCCATGTCGTGGAAGTCAAACGCGAAATCGAGACGCTGCACGGAACCGAGGCGCTGATCGATGGATTCGGCATTCTTTCGGGGCGTGCGATGAAGTCCTACTAAACGCTGGCCTTCCAACGTCTTGAGGTGTATGGGGCCGCGGTCGTGCGCCATTGCGGGCATGCGGAGCCTGGGAGACTTATCCCCGGCCGCCGGGCCGCGACGAAGATGAAGCGGGCAGGCGAGGCGTCTCGCCCGGAGACGGTTGGATGCGGTTCAGCGCTTTTTTGCGCCGGCCGTCTTGCGGAGCATCGATTCGGCCGGCCATCTATGGTTAGTCGAACGTTAAGAGTCCGCTTCTATTGGTGAATGGCGATATCCGCCGCGTGCCGTCCCCCAAGGGGCGGGCGGGGCGGGTCTTGGAGACGGATACGCAGATGGCGACGAAGGCCAAGGAAAGCGAAACAGCGGTCGAGGAACGTCAGGACACGCCTGACAGCCCCTTGCTGGACCTTTCCGACGACGCGGTCAAGAAGATGATCAAGGCCGCGAAAAAGCGCGGCTTCGTCACCATGGACGAGCTGAATTCGGTCCTTTCCTCGGAGGAGGTCACCTCCGAGCAGATCGAGGACACGATGGCCATGCTCAACGACATGGGCATCAACGTCGTCGAGGAAGGCGAGGAAGAGGAAGGCGAGGAGAAGGAAGCCGAGGAACCCTCGACGGAACTGGTCGAGGCCGGCACCACCGCCGTCGCCACCACCACGCGCAAGGAAGCCTCGGACCGCACCGACGATCCGGTGCGCATGTATCTGCGCGAGATGGGCTCGGTGGAGCTCCTGTCGCGCGAGGGCGAGATCGCCATCGCCAAGCGCATCGAGGCCGGCCGCGAGACGATGATCGCGGGCCTCTGCGAGAGCCCCCTGACCTTCCAGGCCATCATCATCTGGCGCGACGAACTGGTCGAGGGCAACATCATGCTGCGCGAGGTCATCGACCTCGAGGCGACCTATGCCGGGCCGGAAGCGCGCACGCCGCAGGTGGCGGCTGAGGGCGAGGCGGCCGAGGGCGACGAGGCCCTGCCGCCCGAGCGGATCGGCGAGGAAGGCGAGGACGACGAGGACGATCTCGAGAATTCCCTGTCGCTCGCCGCGATGGAGGCCGAGATCCGCCCGCAGGTGCTGGCGACCTTCGATCTCATCGCCGACAGCTACAAGCGGCTGCGCAAGCTCCAGGACCAGCAGGTCGAGGCGCGTCTCGCCGCCACCGGCGCCCTGTCCTCCGCCCAGGAGCGCAGCTACCGGAAGCTGAAGGAAGAGCTGATCACGGCGGTGAAGAGCCTGTCGCTCAACCAGAACCGCATCGACTCGCTCGTCGCCCAGCTCTACGACATCAACAAGCGGCTCGTGTCGAACGAGGGCAAGCTCCTGCGTCTCGCCGAAAGCCATGGCGTGAAGCGCGAGGAATTCCTGAAGAGCTATCAGGGCTCGGAACTCGATCCGAACTGGACGCGCTCGATCGCCAATCTCTCCGGCAAGGGCTGGGCGAAGTTCGCGGCGAACGAGAAGGACCCGATCCGCAACCTACGCCAGGAGATCCAGAATCTCGCGACCGAGACCGGCCTCGAGATCACCGAATTCCGCCGCATCGTCCATATGGTGCAGAAGGGCGAGCGCGAGGCGCGGCAGGCGAAGAAGGAGATGGTCGAGGCCAATCTGCGCCTCGTGATCTCGATCGCCAAGAAATACACCAATCGCGGTCTGCAGTTCCTGGACCTCATCCAGGAGGGCAATATCGGCCTGATGAAGGCGGTCGATAAGTTCGAATATCGCCGCGGCTACAAGTTCTCGACCTATGCGACCTGGTGGATCCGGCAGGCGATCACCCGTTCGATCGCCGATCAGGCGCGCACCATCCGCATTCCGGTGCATATGATCGAGACGATCAACAAGATCGTGCGCACCTCGCGCCAGATGCTGCATGAGATCGGCCGCGAGCCGACCCCGGAGGAACTGGCCGAGAAGCTGGCCATGCCGCTGGAGAAGGTGCGCAAGGTCTTGAAGATCGCCAAGGAGCCGATCTCGCTCGAAACGCCGGTCGGCGACGAGGAGGATTCGCATCTCGGCGACTTCATCGAGGACAAGAACGCCATCCTGCCGATCGACGCGGCGATCCAGGCCAATCTGCGCGAGACGACGACCCGCGTCCTCGCCTCGCTGACGCCCCGCGAGGAGCGCGTGCTGCGCATGCGCTTCGGCATCGGCATGAACACCGACCACACGCTGGAGGAGGTCGGCCAGCAGTTCTCGGTGACGCGCGAGCGCATCCGCCAGATCGAGGCGAAGGCGCTGCGCAAGCTGAAGCATCCGAGCCGGTCGCGCAAGCTGCGCTCCTTCCTCGACAGCTGAACGGGCAAGGCCCGGCAGACACGAAGGCGGCCCTCGGGCCGCCTTTTTTGTTGCCCTTCGTCCTCGACAATTCGGCTTCCAATGCCGCGAGGCTCTGCTATGCGGAGCCTCTCAACGACTTCGCGGCGCATCGAAAGGACCCGTCGATGAACGGCCTCCTCCGGCGATTCTTCGTCTATTACCGTCCGCACAAGCGCCTGTTCCTGATCGACTTCTCCTCGGCGGTGGTGTCGGGCCTTCTGGAACTCGCCTTTCCGGTGGCGGTGTCGCTGTTCATCGATCGTCTGCTGCCGACGCAGCAATTCGGGCTCATCGCGGTCGGCGCGGCGGGTCTCCTCCTCATCTATCTCCTGAACGCCGCCTTCCAGGTCGTCGTCACCTATTGGGGCCATATGCTCGGCATCAATATCGAGACCGAGATGCGGCGCCGCGCCTTCGACCATCTCCAGACCCTGTCCTTCCGCTTCTTCGACAACGAGAAGACCGGCCGCCTCGTGGCGCGGCTGACCAAGGATCTGGAGGAGATCGGCGAGGTCGCCCATCACGGGCCGGAGGATCTGTTCATCGCGGTGATGACGCTGATCGGCGCCTTTCTCCTGATGCTCTGGGTCCATCCGCCGCTGGCGCTGATCGCGCTGGTCATCGTGCCGCTGACCGCCTTTCTCACCACCCATTACGGGCAGCGGATGACGCAGACCTGGCGCGCCCTCTATGGCCGCGTCGCCGATTTCAACACGCGGATCGAGGCGAATGTCGGTGGTATCCGCGTCGTCCAGGCCTTCGCCAACGAGGAGCACGAGAAGCGGCTCTTCGCCCATGACAACAGCCGCTACCGGGCGACGAAGCTCGAAGCCTATCGCTTCATGGCGGCCTCCACCTCGCTCACCTATCTGTCGATGCGCTTCGTGCAGGTGGTGATCATGCTGGCGGGCGCCTGGTTCGTGACGGTCGGCAGCCTCACCGCCGGCGGTTTCGTCGGCTTTCTTCTCCTCGTCACCGTGTTCCTGCGGCCGATCGAGAAGATCAATTCGGTGATCGAGACCTATCCGAAGGGGATCGCCGGCTTCCAGCGCTATCTCGACTTCCTGGACGAGCGGCCGGACGTCGCCGACCGGCCGGGGGCGCGGGCCGTCGAGCGCCTCGCGGGCGACATCCGCTACGAGGGCGTCGCCTTCGGCTACGGCGCCGGGCGCGAGATCCTGAAGGGCGTCGACCTTTCCATCCGCGCCGGCGAGCTCGCGGCCTTCGTCGGCCCGTCGGGGGCGGGCAAGAGCACGCTCCTGTCGTTGCTGCCGCGCTTCTACGATGTCGGACGCGGCCGCATCCTGATCGACGGCCATGACATCCGCGACATGACGCTGCGCTCGCTGCGCGCCAATATCGGCATCGTGCAGCAGGACGTGTTCCTCTTCGCCGGCTCGATCCGCGAGAACATCGCCTATGGCCGGCTCGGCGCTTCGGATGCCGAGATCATGGCGGCGGCGGCGAAGGCCCGGCTCGGCGAACTGATCGACACCCTGCCGGAAGGGCTCGACACGATGGTCGGCGAGCGCGGCGTGAAACTCTCCGGCGGCCAGAAGCAGCGCCTCGCCATCGCCCGCATCTTCCTGAAGAACCCGCCGATCCTCATCCTGGACGAGGCGACCTCGGCGCTCGACACGGAAACGGAGCGGGCGATCCAGGCCTCGCTCGCCGAACTGTCGCACGGCCGCACGGTTCTGGTCATCGCCCATCGCCTCGCGACGATCCGCGCGGCGGACCGCATCTTCGTCGTGGAGGAGGGGCGGATCGTCGAGGAAGGCTCGCATGCCGAACTCGTTGGCCGGTCCTCCGGCCTTTATCGCCGGCTGCACGACCTCCAGCTCGACGGCGCCGTGATCGACGCCTGAAGGCGCGTCACTCCGCCGGTGCGAGGCCCGAGACGGAGGGCGCGCTTCCGGCGCGCTGACGGCCGCGCGACAGGATGGCCGCGACCATCAATCCGCCGATCAGCGAGACATGTTCGGTGGCGAAGAAGAAATGGATCATGGCCTCCTCGCCGGTCATGCTCCAGAAGTGATGCACGATCGGCAGCGTCAGCACGGTGAAGACGGCGAGCGCGCCGAGGCCGAGCCAGGCGGCGCGGTCGAGGATCACCAGGGCCGAACCGCCGAGCAGCGTCACGATGCAGGCGATGTTGAAGAGAACCGCCGGCTGCAACCCATAGGCCGCCATCTCGGCCACGCCACCCGGGAAGTCGAGAAGCTTCGACAGGCCGCTGCCCCAGAAGGCGAAGGTGAGGACGATCCGCGCCAGAACGGCGAACCAGCCGGCGCCGGTGAGGCGCGCGAGTGCAGATGGCATGGCATCCCCCCGGTTCCACGACGAGAAGAGAATGCCATGAAGCCCTGCCCTAGCGGAAGGTCGCAAAGCTCCGAAATCATTAGCTGAACGGGCGATGAACGCCCTCTTCCGGCTTCATTCAGCCAGGCCCTGCCATAGCTCGACCATCCGAGCCGGCGCCCGTCGCGGCGACCGGCGGCAGAGCAGGAGGACATCCATGTTCAACAATCTCGTGCGTGGCGCTCTCGTCGCCGTCACCCTCGGGGCCGGTCTCGTCGGCCTCGGCACCGCATCGGCCTCCGCGTCGGACATCCGGGTGATCGTCGACGACGGCTATCGCGGCATGCCGGTCCAGTATCGCGACTGGCGCGACGGGCGCCATGACGACCGGCGGGACGATCGGCGGGACGACCGCCGCGACGACTGGCGCCGGGGCGGCGTCTGCGGCCCGCGCCTCGCCTTGCGCAAGGCCTATGATCTCGGCCTCAACCGGCCGCGCATCGTGCGCGAGACGCCGCGTTCCGTGACGGTCGACGGGTTGCGGCGCGGCCGCGTCGAGACCGTGCGCTTCGCCAACGACCGCGGCTGTCCGGTGCTCTCCGTCCGCCGCTGAGGCGGACGGCTCAAGGTTCGAACGGCCCGGCGCCTCAGGCGCCGGGCCGCCGTCGTTTCAGCGCCCGGAGAGGGCGTAGGTTACGCGCACATCGGCATGGACCGTCGATTCGCCGGCCTCGACCGGCACGGCGGCCTTCGACGCCGCCGCGTCCGCCGCCATGCGCAGCATCGGCATCGGCGCCGGCGGCATCGGGCCGCCGTCGAAGGCCTCGATCCGCAGCACCTCGCCGAGCGTCGCGCCGGCCGCCTCGGCCAGCGCCTTGGCATTCGCCGCCGCGTCCCGCACCGCGTCCTGCCGCGCCGCGAGGCGCAGCTGCGCCGGGTCGGCGACCTCGAAGGCGACGTCGCCGCCCGAATTGACGCCGAGCGTCACCGCGCGGTCGAGCACCTCGCCCACCTTGCCGACATCGCGCAGCCGCAAGGTCAGGCCGTTGCGCACCTCGTAGCCGACGAGTTCCGGCGGCTTGCTGTTGCCGTTGCCGTCATTGTCGTAGCGATATTGCGGCGTGATCGCGAAGCCGGACGTCTGGAGATCGCGGCTTTCGATGACGAGCGCCTTCATGCCGGCGACGACCTCGGTCATCGCCTGATTCGCCGCGTCGAGCGCTTCGCGCGCCGTCTTGCCGCTGCGCTGCACGGCGAAGGTGACGGTGGCGCGATCCGGCGCGCCATGGGCCTCGCCGCTGCCCGAAACCGTCACCTCGCGGCGCGGCGCGGGCGCGCCGGCCTCCTGCGCAAAGGCCGGCACGGCCGTGACGAAGAGGAGGGCGGCAAGCGGAAGAAGGCGTTTCGGCATCGTGATTCTCCATGTCGATGCCTTCCCTTCCCATCGCAATGTGGCGGAAGGCGAGGGGCCGGGCCGCGTTGACGCTTCCAAAAACATGACTATGAGAGTAAACAAATAACGCATCGACGCCGAGGTTCGGCTTGCCCCTTGCCCTTTCCCGCCGGGACGTTCTAGCCGGCTTCGCCGCGCTGGCCGTGCCGCATCCGGCCGGTGCCGCGACGCCCGCCCGCCTCGTCTCCATGGATTACGCGCTCGCCGAAACCGCCTTCATGCTCGGCGCGCCGCCCTTCGCCGTCGCTGGGGCGACCGACTGGCCGAAATGGGTGGTCGAGCCGGCGCTGCCGCCCGGCACGGTGGATGTCGGCGATTCGCAGACGGCGAATTTCGAGCTCCTCGCCAAGCTCGCGCCCGATTTCATCCTGACGACGCCCTATCTCGATCCGATCCTGCCGGTGCTCCAGAGGATCGGGCCGACGCTGCGCGTCTCGATCTACGAGGACGGCGCCAAAATCCTGCCGTGCGCGGTCGAGGCCGTCCGCACGCTCGGCGCGGCGCTGGACCGGCAGGCGGCGGCCGAAGCCTTTCTCGCGGCGGCGGATCGTGAATTCGCGAACCTTGCCGAGCGCGTCCGCGCGCTGCCCGATCGGCTTCCCGTCCTCGCGATCAGCTTTCTCGATCCCCGGCATGTGCGCGTCTATGGCGGGCAGGGGCTGTATCAGGGCGTCCTCGACCGGATCGGCCTCGCCAACGCCTTTCGCGGCGAGACGCTCTACTGGGGCTTCGCGACGATCGGCGTCGAGACGCTGGCGAGCCTCGGCGAGGCGCGGGTCGTCATCATCGATCCGGTGCCGCCCGACGTGATGCCGGCGCTGGCGCGGACGCCGCTCTGGACCGAACTGCCCTTCGTGAAGGCAGGGCGGGTCGCGACCATGCCGGCCTCGCTGATGTTCGGCGGCGTCGCCTCCGGCCTGCGCTTCGCCCGCCTTCTCCTCGCGACGCTCGAAGGCCGTGCCGCATGAGGAGCCTCGTCGGACAGCGCCTGCCGGTCGCGCTCGTCGCGCTCCTCTTCGCCCTGGCGCTGGCCGCGACGCTGCGCGATCTCGGGCCGTCGATCCTGAAGGCCTTCGCCGCGCGGGGGGAGGGCTACGACCCGGAGCGCATGCTCCTCGTCTATGCGCGGCTGCCGCGTCTCGCGATCGGCCTCGTCTGCGGTCTCGGGCTCGGCGCGTCCGGTGCGCTGCTCCAGCAGGTGCTGCGCAATCCGCTCGCCTCGCCGACGACGCTCGGCTTCGATGCCGGGGCGCGGCTGGCGCTCGTCGCCGCGACGCTCTTCGTGCCGTCGCTTCTCGGCTTCGGCCGCGATCTCGTGGCGCTCGGCGGTAGCGCCGTCGCGGCGGGCCTCGTCTTTCTCCTGACGCGCCGCCAGGATTTCGCGCCGGTGCCGCTCGTCCTCTCCGGCCTCGTCGTCAGCCTCTATTGCGGCGCGCTGGCGGCGATCCTGACGCTGCTCAACGACCGCTATCTCGCCAGCCTCTTCATCTGGGGTGCCGGCTCCCTGGCGCAGCAGGGCTGGGACCCGGTGCTCGGCCTCGTCTTCCGCCTCCTGCCACTGGCGCTCCTCGCCGCGCTTCTCGTGCGGCCGCTGTCACTCCTCGATCTCGGCGAGACGAGTGCTAAGGCGCTCGGCATGAATGTCGTCGGGCTGCGCGTCGGCGCCGTCGCGCTCGGCCTCGCCATGGCGGCCTTCGTCACCTCGACGGTCGGCGTCATCGGCTTCGTCGGTCTCGTCGCGCCGCTGCTCGCGCGGCTCGCCGGGGCGCGCCGCTTCGGTCCGCGCCTTCTCGCCTCGGCTCTGTTCGGCGCGCTCCTCCTCTTTGCCACCGACGCGCTGCTTCAGGCGGCGATCGGCGAGAATGCCGACTTCCTGCCGACGGGCGCCGTCACCGCCATTCTCGGCACGCCGCTGCTCCTCCTGCTTCTGCCGCGCCTCAAGACCGCCATGCCGCCGCCGGCCGCGGCGCGGGTTCGCCATGAGCGTTTCGAGCTGCGGGGCAGGGCGCTCGTCCTCGGGGCGCTGGCGCTCGTCGCGGCGGCGGGCCTGTCGGTCCTCGTCGGACGCGACGTCGAGGGCGGCTGGACGGTCCTCTCGTCCTCGTCGGATCTCGCGACCGTCCTGCCCTGGCGGGGGCCGCGACTCCTGGCGACGATCGGTGCCGGTACCATGCTGGCGCTGGCCGGCGCCATCCTGCAACGGCTCACCGGCAACGCCCTGGCCGGGCCGGAAGTGCTCGGCGTCGGCGCGGGAGCGACGATCGCGGTGGCGCTCGCGCTGTTCTTCACCGCGACGCTCGGGCCGGTCGCCCAGAGCGCGGCGGCCGTCGCCGGCGCCTTCGCGGTTCTCGCCGCGATCCTCGTCCTGTCGCATCGCTCGGGCTTCCGGCCGGAGCGCGTCGTCCTCACCGGCATCGCGCTCAACGCCCTGCTGGATGCGCTGGTCGGCGCCTTGTCCGCCACGGGCGATCCCCGCGCCGTGCAGCTTCTCGCCTGGATGGCGGGCGCGCCGGGCGGCATCGGCTGGGACGGCACGCTGCCGGTGCTTCTCGCCTGTCTCTGCCTCGGCCTCGCGGCGCTGCTGCTGCGCCGCTGGATCGGCATCCTGCCGGTCGGCGACAGTCTGGCCCGGGCGCTCGGCGTGCCGCTGACGCCGGCCCGTTTCCTGCTGCTCCTCGCCGCCGCCGCGCTGACGGCCGCCGCGACGCCGATCCTCGGGCCCCTGAGCTTCCTCGGGCTGATGGCCCCGCATGCGGCGCGGATGCTCGGCCTCCACCGTCCGCTGCCCTTTCTCTGCGGCGCGGCGCTGATCGGCGCGATGCTGGCCGCCTTCGCCGATGTCGCCGCGCGCTCGGCGGTGTTTCCATGGCAATTGCCGACCGGCATCGTCGCCGCCCTGGTCGGCGCGCCCTTCCTGCTTCTCCTCCTGTCCCGCCGGTCCGCCGCATGAACATGCCCTTCCGCCCCGCTCCCGACACGCCGACGGCCCCGCTCTTCGAGGTGGCCGGCGCGAGCTTCACGGTGGACGGGCGCCGTCTCGTCGGCCCGCTCGACCTCGCCTTTCCGGCGGGGCGGATGACCGGCCTCATCGGCCGCAACGGTTCCGGCAAGTCGACGCTGCTGAAGCTGCTCGCCCGGCAGGACGCGCCGAGCGCGGGGGCGATCCGCCATGCCGGCGCCGAGCTCGCCGGCTTCGCCGCCCGCGCCTTTGCGCGCAAGGTCGCCTTCCTGCCACAGACCTGCCCGCCGGTGCCGGGCATGCGGGTGGAGGAGCTGGTCGCGCTCGGCCGCTATCCCTGGCACGGCGCGCTCGGCCGCAGGAGCGAGGCCGACCGCGCCGCGATCGCCGAGGCGATCCGCGTCACCGGGCTGGAATCCTACGCGGCCCGCGACGTCGAGAGCCTGTCCGGCGGCGAGCGCCAGCGCGCCTTCATCGCCATGCTGATTGCGCAAGGGGCCGATTGCCTTCTTCTCGACGAGCCGATCTCGGCGCTCGACGTCGCCCATCAGGTCGAGGTTCTGGCGCTGCTCGCCGCGCTCTGCCGGCAGCGCGGCATCGGCATCGTCGTGGTTCTTCACGATATCAATCTCGCGGCGCGCTTCTGCGACCATCTCGTGGCGCTGCGCGACGGGCGGCTCGTCGCGGAAGGGGAGCCGCGCGCGATCCTTCGGGCCGAGCGACTGGAGGCGATCTACGGCCAGGCCTTCGAGGTGCTGGAAAGCCCGCAAGGGCATGCGCTGGCATTTCCGGTCTGACGAAAAGCCGCGCGCCGCACCATCGCCATGCGCCTGTCACCGCCTATGTGGCAGGACGAGCTTAACCATCAGGAGGGTTTCGGCCGATGAGCGCTCTTCCCAAGGACGTGTCGCACGAGCCCACGGACGGCACCAACGAGCAGCTGGCGATCGACACGATCCGCACCCTGACCCTCGACGCCGTGCTGAAAGCCCATTCCGGCCATGTCGGCGCGCCGCTCGGCCTCGCCCCCGCCGCCTACACGCTCTGGACCCAGTTCCTGCGCTACGATCCTGACAAGCCGGACTGGCCGAACCGCGACCGCTTCGTCCTCTCGGTCGGCCATGGCTCGATGCTGCTCTATTCGGTGCTGCATCTCGCCGGTGTGAAGGAGATCGACGCCGAGGGCCGGCCGACCGGGAAGCCCGCCGTGTCGCTGGACGACATCCGGCAGTTCCGCCAGCTCGATTCCAAGACGCCCGGCCATCCCGAATATCGCATGACCACCGGCGTCGAGACGACCACCGGCCCGCTCGGCCAGGGCTGCGCCAATTCGGTCGGCATGGCGCTGGCCGAGCGCTATCTCGCCGCCCATTACAACCGGCCGGACCATGTGGTCTTCGATCACGACGTCTATGTCTTCTGCGGCGACGGCGACCTGATGGAGGGCGTCTCGGCCGAGGCTGCCTCGATGGCCGGCCATCTGAAGCTGTCCAATCTTTGCTGGGTCTACGACAACAACCGCGTCTCGATCGAGGGCTATACGGATCTCGCCTTTTCCGAGAACGTCATCGAGCGTTTCCGGGGCTATGGCTGGCACACGATCCATGTCTCGAACTTCAACGATACGGCGCTGATCCGCCACGCGATCGAGGAATTCCGCCGCACCGAGGACCGGCCGGTGCTGATCGTCATCGACAGCGTCATCGGCTTTGGCCTCCAGAAGCAGCAGGGCACGGCCAAGGCGCATGGCGAGGCCTTCGACGCCGAGGACGTGAAGGGCGCCAAGCGCGCCTATGGCTGGGACGAGTCCAAGGATTTCTTCGTGCCGGACGGCGTCGCCGAGCGCTTCCGGGACGCGGTGGCGGGCCGGGGCCGGGAGAAGCGCGAGGCCTGGGAGAAGACCTTCGCCGCCTATGCCGAGGCCTATCCGCGCGAGGCGGCCGAGATCGAGCGCATGCGCAAGGGCGAATTGCCGGAGGGCTGGGATGCCGACATCCCGAGCTTCGAGGCGGATGCGAAGGGCGTCGCGACGCGCGATGCCGGCGGCAAGGTGCTGAACGCCATCGCCGCGAAGGTGCCCTATCTGATCGGCGGCTCGGCCGATCTCGCGCCCTCCACCAAGACGCTCTTGACCTTCGACGGCGCCGGCTCCTTCGAGGCCGGCAGCTACGAGGGGCGCAACCTCCATTTCGGCATTCGCGAACATGCGATGGGGTCGATCGCCAACGGCATGGCGCTCTCCTATCTGCGCTCCTACACCGCGACCTTCCTGGTCTTTTCCGACTATATGCGCCCGCCGATCCGGCTCGCCGCGATCATGGAGATCCCGGTCGTCTTCGTCTTCACGCATGATTCGATCGGCGTCGGGGAGGACGGGCCGACGCATCAGCCGATCGAGCAGCTGGCGAGTCTGCGGGCCATTCCCGGCCTCAACGCCATCCGCCCCTGCGACGCCAACGAGACGGCCGAGGCCTGGAAGGTGGCGATGCGCCAGACGCACGAGCCGACCGCGCTGATCCTGTCGCGCCAGCCGCTGCCGACGCTCGACCGCGCGAAATACGCCTCCGCCGCCGGGCTGGAGAAGGGCGCCTATATCCTGGCGGGCGACGAGGGCGAGGTGCCCGAGGTGATCCTCATCGGCACCGGTTCGGAAGTCTCGCTCTGCGTCGAGGCGCATGAAAGGCTGAGGGCCGAGGGCATCCGCTCCCGCGTCGTCTCGATGCCCTCCTGGCATCTCTTCGAGAAACAGGATGAGGCCTATCGCGACCGCGTGCTGCCGCCGGACGTCATGGCCCGTGTCGGCGTCGAGCAGGCCGGCTCGCTCGGCTGGGATCGCTATGTCGGCGCCAAGGGCGCGATGGTGGTGATGACCACCTTCGGCGCCTCCGCGCCCATCGCCAAGCTCCAGGCGAAGTTCGGCTTCACGACCGACAATGTGGTGAAGCTCGCCAAGGACCAGATCGCCCGGCGCAGCTCCGCCCGCGACGCCTGATCCGAAGGCTGTCCCGCCTCATCCGCCGGCGCGGCATGGAACGCGCGCCGGCCTGACCTCCTCGCTTCTCGGCAAAGGACCTCATTCCCATGCAGATCGGTATCATCGGGCTCGGACGAATGGGCGCCAATATCGCGCGCCGGCTCACCCGCGGCGGCCATGACTGCGTGGTCTTCGACCGCTCGGCGGACACGGTCCAGAAGCTTGCCGGCGAAGGCATGACGGGCGCCTCCTCGCTGGAGGACATGGCCGGCGTCCTCGCCGGGCCGCGCGTCTTCTGGGTGATGCTGCCGGCGGGCGACCCGACGGAAGAGACGATCACCCGCCTCGCCGAAATCGCCCAGCCCGGCGACGTGATCATCGACGGCGGCAACACCTTCTACAAGGACGACATCCGCCGCGCCAAGGAACTCGCCGGCCGGCAGCTCCACTATGTCGATGTCGGCACGAGCGGCGGCGTCTGGGGCCTGGAGCGTGGCTATTGCATGATGATCGGCGGCGAGACGGAGACGGTCCGCAATCTCGATCCGATCTTCGACTGCCTTGCGCCGGGCCGTGGCACGATCGAGCGCACGCGCGGCCGCTCCGCCACCGACGATCGCGCCGAACGCGGCTATATCCATGCCGGGCCCGCCGGGTCCGGGCATTTCGTCAAGATGGTGCATAACGGCATCGAATACGGGCTGATGCAGGCCTATGCCGAAGGATTCGACGTCCTGAAGACGAAGAACTCGACCCTCCTCAAGGAGGACGAGCGCTACGACCTCAACCTCACCGACATCGCCGAGGTCTGGCGGCGCGGCAGCGTCATCTCCTCCTGGCTGCTCGATCTTACCGCCGAGGCGCTGGTGAGCGACCAGGAACTGGAGAAGTTCTCCGGCCATGTCGCCGATTCCGGCGAGGGGCGCTGGACCATCCATGCGGCGATGGAGGAGGCGGTGCCGGTCAACGTGCTCTCGGCGGCGCTCTATGCGCGCTACCGTTCGCGCGAGGAGCATTCCTATGCCGACAAGCTCCTCTCCGCCATGCGCTTCGGCTTCGGCGGCCATGTGGAAATCCCCCAGTAATGTACGCGGTCTCGGAGGACGGCGCGGCGCCGCCGGCAACGCTCGTCATCTTCGGGGCGACGGGCGACCTGACGCGCCGGCTGCTCGTGCCGGCGCTGGCCAATCTCGTCCGCGACAGGCTCGTGCGCGACGACCGCTTCGCCATTCTCGGCATTTCCTTCGAGGAGGGAGACGACGAGACGCTGCGGGCGCATCTCGCCGAGTTCTGCACCGATTGCGGCGACGCCTTCGAGCGGCTGAAGCCGCATATCCATTATCTGAAGGGCGATTTCCTCGACGGCGCCACCTACGAGGCGGTGGGCGCGAAGCTTGAGGAGATCGGCTTCGGCAATGCCGGCTTCTATCTCGCCGTCGCGCCGAACTTCTTCGGCGAGATCGCCGAGCGGCTGGCGGCGGCCGGCCTTCTGGAGGAGCGGGAGGACGCCTTCCGCCGCCTTCTCGTCGAGAAGCCCTTCGGCCATGATCTGGCCTCCGCGAGGGCGCTGAACGTCCGGCTCCTCGCGGTGCTGGACGAGACGCAGATCTACCGGATCGACCACTTCCTCGGCAAGGAAACGGTCCAGAACATCATGACGACCCGCTTCGCCAACAACCTGCTCGAAGCGGTCTGGAACCATCGCTATGTCGACCATGTGCAGATCACGGCGGCGGAGATCGTCGGGGTCGAGAAGCGCGGGAAATATTACGACGCGACGGGCGCCATGCGCGACATGGTGCCGAACCATCTCTTCCAGCTCCTCGCCGCCATCGGCATGGAGCCGCCCAATTCCTTCGACGCCGAGGCGGTGCGCACCGAGAAGGCCAAGGTCGTCGAGGCCATCCGCCGCGTGAAGGCGGAGGAGGTCGACAAGGTCTCGGCGCGCGGCCGCTACGATGCGGGGCGCATCGGCGAGACGGAGGTCGCGGCCTATCGCGACGAGCCGAATGTCGCGCCGGACGGCTCGACCGAGACCTATGTCGCGATGAAGCTCTTCGTCGACAATTGGCGTTGGGCCGGCGTGCCCTTCTATCTGCGCACCGGCAAGCGGCTGACGGCCCGCGACACGGAGATCGTCGTCGCCTTCAAGCCGGCGCCCTATGCGATGTTCCAGGAGACCGACGCGGTGCGCCTGCCGCCGAACACGATGACCATGCAGATCCAGCCGAACGAGGGCGTCAGCATGCAGCTCTCCGCCAAGAAGCCCGGACCGCGCATCGCCATCGTGCCGGTCGATCTCGACTTCTCCTATGCCGATCATTTCAAGGTCGGCCGTTCGACGGGCTACGAGACCCTGCTCTACGACATGCTGATCGGCGACCAGACCCTGTTCCAGCGCGCCGACATGATCGAGAGCGGCTGGGCGGCGGTGCAGCCCTTTCTCGACCACTGGGCGAGCGGCGGCGGGGTCGAGACCTACCCGGCCGGCTCGGCCGGACCGGCCGGCGCCGATCGGCTGATCCGCGACGACGGCCGCGAATGGCACGCGATCGGATGAGCGGGGAGGCGACGGCGCTCGCCGACATCGAGCTGGTGATCTCCGATGTCGACGGCACGCTGGTGCGGGACGACAAGTCGCTGAGCCCCAAGACGATCGAGGCGGTGAAGCGCCTCGGCGCGGCCGGGATCGGCTTCACCCTGATCAGCGCGCGGCCGCCGAGCGGCCTGGGCGGCCATATCGCCGATCTCGGCCTCGCGACGCCGGTCGGCGCCTTCAACGGCGCGACGGTCTTCGAACCGGACGGGACGATCGTCGAGGCGCATCATCTGGGGCAGGAAACGGCGCGCGGCGTCGCGTCTTGTTTCGATGGCCTGGACCTGCCGTACTGGATCTTCGCGGACGGGCGCTGGATGACGCGGACGCGAGCGATGCCCCATGTCGAGCAGGAGATCGTCGCCGCCCGGCAGGAGCCGGTCGTCGCCGAGGATCTCACGCCCTGGCTGGGCCGCGCCGACAAGCTCCAGGCCGTCTGCGACGATCCCGCCCGCCTCGCCGAGGCGGAGAGGGCCGTGAAGGCGCGGTTCTCCGCCTCCGCGACGATCGCGAAGTCGCAGACCTATTATCTCGACGTCACCGCGCCGAAGACCGACAAGGGTCATGGCGTGACTGAACTCGCCAAGGCCTTCGGCATCCCTCTGGCGGCGGTCGCGGTCGCCGGCGACATGCCGAACGACCTGTCGATGTTCCGCGTCGCCGGCCTCGCCGTCGCCATGGGCCAGGCGCCCGACGAGGTGAAGGCCGAAGCCGATCACGTCACGACGAGCAACGAGGCCGACGGTCTCGCCGCCTTCATCGAGGCGCTTCTCGCGGCGAAGGACGAGCGCTCGCGCACCGGCTGACGGGTCGGACGCGAAATCGGCGCCGAGCGGAACGAGCGCTCGCGCCGGCGGTTCACTCCGAAACCCAAACGGAGTTTCCCGATGGCATTTGTCGAAGGCAAGAACGGCGTCATGCTGCATGTGAAGGATGTGGGCGAGGGCAGGCCCGTCCTTCTGATCCATGGCTGGCCGCTGACCGGCGACATGTTCGAATATCAGTCGCTGGCGCTGATCGAGGCGGGCTATCGGGTCATCACCTATGACCGGCGCGGTTTCGGCCAGTCGGGCCATCCGGCGGTCGGCTACGACTACGATACCTTCGCCGACGATCTGGCGGCGGTCATCGAGGCGCTGGATCTCCAGGGCGTGTCGCTGGTCGGCTTCTCGATGGGCGGCGGCGAGATCGCCCGCTATCTCACCCGGCACGGGCCGGGCCGCGTGGCGAAGGCGGCGCTGGTCGCCTCCGTCGCCGGCTATCTCCTGAAGGGCCCGGACAATCCGGACGGCGTCGATGCCAGCGTCTTCGAGGATATGAAGGCTCAGATCCGCAAGGACCGCTTCGCCTTCCTTCAGAGCTTCGCTAAGACGTTCTACGGCGTCGGCTTCGTCACCAGCCCGGTCAGCCAGGGCGTCCTCGACTGGAGCTTCGTCTTGGGGGTGATGGCGAGCCCGAAGGCGACGATCGACTGCGTCGATGCCTTCGGCAAGACGGACTTCCGCCCGGACTTCCGATCCTTCACCGTGCCGACGCTCGTCATTCACGGCACGGGCGATAAGACGGTGCCGATCGATCCGACGGGGCGCGCCGCCGCGCGCGGCATTTCGGGCGCCGAGCTCATCGAATACGAGGGCGAGCCGCACGGTCTCTTCGCCACCGTGCCGGAGCGGCTGAATGCCGATCTCCTGAAATTCCTCGGCTGAGCCGGAGCGCCCGAAACGAAGAAGAGCCGCGCGGGGTCCCGCGCGGCTCTTGGCCTATGGGTCAGCGCGGCCGGATCTGGTCGCCCATGCGCTTCATCTCTTCCGGCTGCACCTCGACCTGTTCGGACGTATCGTCCGGCAGGCCGCCGCCCGTCTGGGCGATGGTCTCGTCCAGCGGCCGGGCATTGGTGCCGGCCGTCCGGTGCTCGCCGTCGCGCCGCTCGGCATCGCGTTTGTCGCTCATCGCATCGTCCTCCTGTGTCGGAGGACAACGCGACAGGGCGAAGAGCGTTCGTCAGTGCTCTGGCACGACGCGCACGGCGCCGCGCGCGGCGCTGGTGGTCATCGCCGCATAGGCGCGAAGCGCCGTCGTCACCTTGCGCTTGCGCGGGGCGGCGGGCTTCCAGCCCTTTTCCGCCTGCGCCTCGCGCCGGCGGGCGATCTCGGCATCGGGCACCGCCAGATGGATCGAGCGGTTCGGGATGTCGATCTCGATCCGGTCGCCGTCCTCCACGAGGCCGATCGTGCCGCCTTCCGCCGCTTCCGGCGAGACATGGCCGATGGACAGGCCAGAGGAACCGCCCGAGAAACGCCCGTCGGTGACGAGCGCGCAGGCCTTGCCGAGGCCCTTCGACTTCAGATAGCTCGTCGGATAGAGCATTTCCTGCATGCCCGGCCCGCCGCGCGGACCTTCGTAGCGGATGAGCACGATGTCGCCGGCGACGATCTTGTTGCCGAGGATCGCCTGCACCGCCGCGTCCTGGCTTTCGAAGATGCGCGCCGGGCCGGCGAATTTCAGGATCGACTCGTCGACGCCCGCCGTCTTTACGATGCAGCCGTCCTCGGCGAGATTGCCGTAGAGCACCGCGAGGCCGCCATCCTTGGAGAAGGCGTGTTCGAGCGAGCGGATGACACCGGTTTCGCGGTCGGTGTCGACATCGTCGAAGCGGCGCTCCTGGCTGAAGGCGACCTGCGTCGGCACGCCGCCGGGCGCCGCGCGGTAGAAGTCGTGCACCGTGCGGCTCGTCGTGCGCTTCACGTCCCAGCGCTCCAGCGCCTGGCCCATCGTCTCGGCATGCACGGTCGGAACATCCGTGCGGATGAGGCCCGCCCGGTCGAGCTCGCCGAGAATGCCCATGATGCCGCCGGCATGATGGACGTCCTCCATATGGACGTTGGAGATCGCCGGGGCGACCTTGCAGAGCACCGGCACGCGGCGCGACAGGCGGTCGATATCCGACATGGTGAAGTCGACGCCGCCTTCATGCGCCGCCGCCAGGAGATGGAGCACCGTGTTGGTCGAGCCGCCCATGGCGATGTCGAGCGTCATCGCGTTCTCGAAGGCGGAAAAGCTCGCGATGGCGCGCGGCAGGACGGTCTCGTCCTCCTGCTCGTAATAGCGGCGGGCGAGATCGACGACAAGATGGCCGGCCTCGACGAAGAGGCGCCGGCGGTCGGCGTGGGTGGCGAGGGTCGAGCCGTTGCCGGGCAGGGACAGGCCGAGCGCCTCCGTCAGGCAGTTCATCGAATTGGCGGTGAACATGCCCGAGCAGGACCCGCAGGTCGGGCAGGCCGAACGCTCGATGGTCTTCACGTCCTCGTCGGAAATACGGTCGTCGGCGGCCGCGACCATGGCATCCACCAGATCGAGCTTCTTTTCGGTCTGGTCCGGCCAGATCACCTTGCCGGCCTCCATCGGGCCGCCCGAGACGAAGACCGCCGGGATGTTGAGGCGCAGCGCCGCCATCAGCATGCCGGGCGTGATCTTGTCGCAGTTCGAGATGCAGACCATGGCGTCGGCGCAATGGGCGTTGACCATGTATTCGACGCTGTCGGCGATGAGCTCGCGCGAGGGCAGGGAATAGAGCATCCCGTCATGGCCCATCGCGATGCCGTCATCGACGGCGATCGTGTTGAACTCCTTGGCGACGCCGCCCGCCTTCTCGATCTCGCGCGCCACCAGCTGGCCGAGATCCTTCAGATGCACGTGACCCGGCACGAACTGGGTGAAGGAATTGACGACGGCGATGATCGGCTTGCCGAAGTCGGAATCCTTCATGCCGGTGGCGCGCCAGAGCCCCCGGGCTCCGGCCATGTTGCGCCCATGCGTCGTCGTGCGGGAGCGATAGGCTGGCATCGTCTTATCCAATCGTCAAAGATTGCGACAATCGCCTACACCCGTCGGCCGTCAAGTCCAAGCCCCCGTTCGCGAAAGGCGAATCAGGCGGCGGCCGGAACCGCGCCGGCGAGCGGCGGCGGCAGTTCGCCTCGCTTCTCCTCCGGCAGGAAATCGTGGAGCGCCTCTTCGAGGGCGGCGAGGCAGATCGGATCGATGGCGGTTCCGAGATCGCCCCGCATGATCGCGAGCGCCTTCGAGACCGGCATCGCCGCGCGATAGGGCCGGTCGGCGGTGAGGGCGTCGAAGATGTCGGCGGTGGTCACGATCCGCGTTTCCAGCGAGAGCTGGGCGGCGGTCAGGCCGCGCGGATAGCCCTTGCCGTCCAGTCGCTCGTGATGGGCGCCGGCGATCTCGGCGAGTTCCCGGAAGGCGGCGATGCGCGACAGGATCGTCTCGCCGAGGAGCGAATGCGAGCGCATGACGCGGAACTCCTCCTCGTCCAGCTTGCCGGGCTTCTCCAAGATCGAATTGCTGACGCCGAGCTTGCCGATGTCGTGGAGCAGCGCGGCGCGGCGCAGGATGCGCCGCCGCTCCGGCGACAGGCCGAGACCTTCCGCGATCATGTCGGCGAAGAGCGTCACCCGTTCGCAATGGCCGGAGGTGAAGGGGCTCTTGGAATCGACGATCTCCCCGAAGGCCTCGGCGATGTCGTCGAGAAGGGTCTCGTCGACGCGGTCGAGTTCGGTGTCGAATTCCGGCAGATCGCTGTCCGCCGCGGCGAATTCCGCCGCGAAGCCTGGATCGGCGAGAACTTTCGCGAAGGCGGCGACGACGGTCGGATCGAACCAGCGGCCGGAGCGGCGCCGCAATTCCCTGAGGGCGCCGGCCGCGCCGTCCGTCTGGTGGAAGACATCCGCCACCTGGGCGGCGAGCGCGATGCGGGCATAGAGCGGGATGGCCTCGCCCTTCAGGCCCTGCGGCTTGCCGCTGCCGTTCCAGTGCTCGTCCAGGGCATGGATGGAACTCGCGACCGCCTCCGAGAAGCGCAGGCGCCGGGCGATCTTCGCGCCGCGCTCGCAGCGCGTCTCGATGAGTTCGCGCGCGATCTCGCCGCCATGGCGCATGATATGGGCGATCGCCCGGAAGCGCTCGGCGAGGCCATGGCCGAGCCCCGTATGATCGAAGACGAAGCGCAGCACCTGCGGCAGGCTGTCGTCCAGGAACTTGAAGTCGCGCTTGAAGGCGAGATCGTCGGCGAGATAGAGGCGGCAAAGGCGGGCGGCATTGCTGGAACAGCCGAGATCCTTGAGAAGGATCGCATAATAGACCTCGCGCCGCGCGATGCTGCCGAGGCCGAGTTCCTCCGCGATCCTGACGCCGATATAGGCGGCGCGCATGCAATGGCCGGCCGGCTGGCCCTCCGTCATGTCGAGCGCCACCGACAGCGCCGACAGGATTTCCGAAAGGCGGAGCGCGGGTTGGTCGGGACGGGCGGCGTCTCGGAGCGGGAATGGGGCCATCGCGTTCGATCTAGCCGGCCCGTGTTAACGGCCGTTGAAGCCGTCGCCGAGATTTCGAGCGACCATCGGAAAGGCGCTTTCCCACCCTTCTCAACTGTCGACTGAGCCCGCTGGGGCGTCTTATTAAGACTTCAATGGTTGGATAGCGGCATTCGGTCCGCGCGAAAGGTGCTCGATGGCGATCAGGGAGGCTCTCGGCCGCATCAGCATGCGAGGCCGAATGACGATCCTCATCGCGTCCGCCATCCTGCCGCTGGCCGTCTTCGTCGGCTTCTCGGTCTATGACGACTATGTCCGAACCCTCGCCGCCGCCCGCCACGACGTGGTCCAGTCGGCGCGGATCGCCGCGGCGCGCCAGTCGCAGATCTTCGCCACCTCGCGCCTCCTTCTCGACACGCTCCGACGCTCGCCCAACGTGTCGATCGAGGGCGGGGCCTCCTGCGACGCGACTTTGGCGCAGTTCAAGGAAGCCAATCCGCAGTTCCTGACCGTCGGGCTGATGGATGCCGACGGCGTCATCACCTGCCACAACATCCTGCGCCAGCGGCAACCCTTCACCGATGGCGAACTCGTCACGCGCATCATGGCGGCGAATGCCGAGGAGTTCATCGTCGGCAATTTCATGATCGGCCGGGTGAGCAAGCAGCCGACCTTCGCCTTGGCGATGGCCTATCGCGACGCCGCCGGCAACAAGCTCGGCGCCGTCTTCGCCTCGATCGATCTCGCGCGCCTCTCCGCCACGGCTGAGATCGTCTCCGATGGTGGCCGGCTGGCGGTCGCGATGGTGCAGCCGGCCTCGGGTCGGATTCTCTCGCATTTCCCGCGGAACGACGTGATCGGCGGCACGGTGCTCGGCAACCATCCGCTCTTCGCCGCCATGCGGTCCATGCCCGGCGGCGGTGTCGCGGAGACCGCCGGCCTCATGGGCGACGAGATCATCTATGGCTTCGAGCCGATCGACGGCGCCGAGACCTCCGGCCTGATGATCGCGGTGGGCGAGTCGCGGCAGGCGCTGCTGGCGCCGATCCGCAACCGCGCGATGCATTCGGCCATGGCCGCCGCCGCGGTCCTCATCGCGGCGCTGGTCGCCTTCTGGTGTCTCGGCGACCGGCTGCACATGGCGCCGATCCTGCAACTGACGCGCACGGCGGGCCGCATCAAGAACGGCGACTTCGCCGCGCGGTCGCGGCTGCCCTTCTGGCATTCGCCGGAACTGCGCGACCTCGGCGAGACCCTGAACGCCATGGCCGTGCGGCTGGAGGAGGGGCGCGAGGCGGAACGGGCCGTCGCAGCCAGCGAGGCCCGCTACCGGCTGCTCGCCGCCAATTCCGCCGACATGATCACCTGCCTCGACCGGCGCGACATGCGCACCTTCGTGTCGCCGGCCTGCAAGGAGGTCATCGGCTGGTCGCCGGCGGAGCTTCTGACCCAGCCGCCGAGCGACCTCATCCATCCCGAAGACGGCGAGACCGTTCTCTCGATGATGCAGGTCCTGCGTTCGGGCACGCCGGTGACGGAGGTGCGCTACCGCATGCGGCACAAGGACGGCCGCTATATCTGGGTAGAGGTGAACGGGCGGCCGACGGAGATCGACGACCAGCTCGTCTTCGTGCTGCGCGACGTGACGGCGCGCAAGGCGATGGAGGACGAGCTGGCGCGGGCCAACCGGCAGCTCGCCTCGCTGGCCTCGACCGACGGCCTTACCCAGCTCCTCAACCGCCGCGCCTTCGACGCGGTGCTCGAACAGTCCTTCGACATGGCGCTCGCCAACGGGCGGAGTCTCAGCCTGCTTCTCCTCGATGTCGACCAGTTCAAGGCTTTCAACGACCATTACGGCCACATGGCCGGCGACGAGGCCCTGCGGGCCGTCGCCGCGGAACTGCGCGCCGTGCTGCGCCGGCCCGGCATCGCGGTCGCGCGCTATGGCGGCGAGGAATTCGCCGTCGTCCTGCCGGAAACGCCGCTTTCGACCGCCTTGCAGGAGGCGGAGGCGCTGCGCCACGCCGTCGTCTCGCGCGCGATCGCGCATGAGCGGAGCGCGCATGGCGTGGTCACGATCAGCATCGGCGCCGCGACCCTCACCATCGGCGACACGCAGCTCAGCCGCAGCGACCTCATCCAGCGCGCCGACCTCGCGCTCTATGCCGCCAAGCGGGCCGGGCGCAACCGCACCGAATTCGCGGCGACCGATCTTTCCGTGGCCTCCTGAGCCGGACGCCGCTTCGCCTCGGGCGATCGCGCTCTATCTTCCGCGCGCCCGGGTGGAGACCGTCCGCGCGCGGCCGATGAGGCAAGGGATCGATTTCGCATGGCTTCCGACGCAAGTCCCGTCTGGTTCGTCACCGGCTGTTCCACCGGCTTCGGCAAGGAACTCGCCAAGCTCCTCCTCGCGCGCGGCTGGCGCGTCGCGGCGACCGCGCGCGAGGCCGCGCGCCTCGACGAACTCGCCGCGACCGGCGGCGAGCGCTTCCTGGCGCTGACGCTCGACGTGACGAAGCCGGCGGAGATCGAAGCGGCGGTGCGGGCGGCGGAAGACCGTTTCGGCCGCATCGACGTTCTCGTCAACAATGCCGGCTACGGCTATCAGGCGGCGATCGAGGAGGGCGAGGAAGAGGAGATCCGCGCCCAGTTCGACGCCAATGTCTTCGGCCTCTTCGCCCTGACGCGGGCCGTGCTGCCCGGCATGCGCCAGCGCCGCTACGGCCATGTGATCAACATCACCTCGCAGGCCGGCTTCATCGGCTATCCGGGCTCCGGCTATTACGCCGCGTCGAAACATGCGGTGGAGGGCTTTTCCGACGCGCTCGCCGCCGAGGGCAAGCCGATCGGCATCAAGGTCACCTGCATCGAGCCGGGGCCGTTCCGCACCGACTGGGCCGGCCGTTCGCTTCGCCAGACGCCGAACCGCATCGCCGACTATGCCGCCACTGCGGGCGCACGGCTGAAGAGCACCTCCGACATCAGCGGCCGGCAGCCGGGCGATCCGGTGCGGGCGGGCGAGGCGATCATCGCCGCGACCGAGCGCGCCGAGGCGCCGCGTCATCTCGTGCTCGGCCGCATCGCCTATGACAATGTCACGGCGAAGCTCAAGGAACGTCTCGCCGAGATCGAGGCGCTCGGCGACCTGTCCCTGAGCGCCGACTTCCCGGAGGACTGAGCGCCGGGTCGCGCCGGTCAGCGCTCCAGGCGGGCGAGCAGCGAGGACGTGTCCCAGCGCCGCCCGCCCATCGCCTCGACCTCGGCATAGAACTGGTCGACCAGGGCCGCGACGGGCAGCGTCGCGCCGTTGCGCCGCGCCTCCGCGAGACAGATGTCGAGATCCTTGCGCATCCATTCCACCGCGAAGCCGAAATCGTAGCGGCCCTCGGCCATGGAGGCGTGGCGGTTCTCCATCTGCCAGGAGCCGGCGGCGCCCTTGGAAAGGGCGCCGATGACGGTGGCGATGTCGAGCCCGGCCTGCTTGCCGAAATGGATCGCCTCGGCCAGTCCCTGGACGAGGCCGGCGATGCAGATCTGGTTCATCATCTTGGCGAGCTGGCCGGCGCCGACCGGCCCCATCAGGGTGATCGTCCGGCCATAGGCGGCCATGATCGGCTTGGCGGAGGCGAAGTCGGGCTCCTCGCCGCCGACCATCACGGTCAGGATGCCCTTCTCGGCCCCGGCCTGGCCGCCGGAGACCGGGGCGTCCAGAAAGGCGACGCCGCGCTCGGACGCCGCCTTCGCCAGTTCGCGCGCGAGTTCGGCCGAGGCGGTGGTGTGGTCGACCAGCATGGCGCCGGGCCGCATGCCGGACAGGGCGCCGGCCTCGCCGGTCAGGACCTGCCGCACGTCGTCGTCGTTGCCGACGCAGGAGAAGACGAAATCCGCCCCTTCCGCCGCCTCGCGCGGCGTGGCGGCGGCGCGCCCGCCATGCTCGCCGTTCCATTTCTCCGCCTTGGCCGCCGTGCGGTTGAAGACCGCGACGGCATGGCCGGCATTGGCCAGATGCCCGGCCATCGGATAGCCCATCACGCCGAGGCCGATGAATGCAACTTTCGCCATATGCCTGCCGCCCGTTGAGGGTCATGCCGAAGGACGCTTCGGCCTTGCCCGTCTGAACCGATGGTGCCGAATTGGCCGATGCGGCGCACGACCGTCAAGCCGCCGTGAATTTGGCTGGCGCCGGCGTGACCTCGCGATCTCAATTCGGCCATTCTCGCAGAGCCTGTCGGAGGACGAGACAGGAACCCCGAATCCATGACCAAGACACGGGCATTTCTCGCGGCCGCGGCGTTCGCCATCCTCGCCGCGCCGGGCGCCGCCAAGGCCCATCCCCACGTCTTCGTCGAGCCGAGGATCGAGATCGACGTCGCGCCGGACGGCCGCCTTCAGGCTCTGCGCAACGACTGGTCAATGGACGAGATGTTCTCTTCCAGCGTCGTCGTGGATTTCGACAAGAATGGCGACGGCAAGCTGGACAAGGACGAACTGGCGGCGATCGGCAAACAGGTCGCCGGGTCGATCGCCCGCTGGTCCTATTACACCTTCGTGCGCCGGAACGGCGTCGTGGTGGCGATGCAGGCGCCGCCGGCGCTGGATGTCAGCTATGACGAGAAGCGCGGCCGGCTGCGCTTCCAATTCGCGCTGAAGCCGAAGGAGGCGCTGGACGTGAAGGCCGGCGACCTGTCCTTCTCGAATTTCGACGACACCTATTTCGTCGCCTTCGACTTCAAGGGGACGAAGGATTTCGTGGTGAAGGGCATGCCGGCCGGTTGCCGCACGGACATGAACGCGCCGAGCCCGGACGAGGCGGCGAAATCCTGGATGGCGTCGATCGCCGCCATCCCGGCGGATGCGCCGGTGCCGGACGACGGCATCAAGTTCTCGCAGGTCCTGTCGACGAAGTTCCAGGTGACCTGCCGGAAGGGGTGAGGGCGCCGCGACCGGCGCCCTCGGGTCTTTCTCAGTTCGTCTTCGCCAGCGCGTTGGCGACCTGATCGACATTGTAGCGGAACATCCTGGCATAGGTCGGCGCCGGGCCGTCCTTGGCCGAGAGCGACTCGACATAGAGCTCGCCGCCGGCCTTCGCCCCGGTCGCTTCGGCGATCTGGCGCACGAGACGCGGATCGTTGGAGTTCTCGAAGAAATAGGTCGAGATCTTCTCGCGCTTGATCTGGTCGATCAGCTTGGCGACATCGGTGGCCGAGGCCTCGCTCTCCGTCGAGAGGCCAAGCGGCGAGAGGAAGGTGATGCCATAGGCATCGCCGAAATAACCGAAGGCATCGTGGCTGGTCAGGATGCGGCGATCGCCTTCCGGCGTCTTGGCGAAGCGCTGCTTGGCGTAGGTGTCGAGCTCATGCAGCTCCGCGTCGTAGCGGGCGGCGTTCTTCTTGAAGGTCTCGGCATCCGCCGGATCGGCCTTGGCGAGCGCCGCCTCGATGGCCGCGACCCAGACCCGCACGTTCTTCGGATCGTTCCAGACATGCGGATCGGTGACGTCCTGGCCGTCCTCCTCCATCTGGCGCGTCTTCACCTTGGCGGAGGCGACGACGGGCTCGCCCTTGTAGCCGGAGGCCTTGATCAGCCGGTTCATCCAGCCTTCCATGCCGAGACCGTTGACGAAGACGAGATCGGCGGCCTTCAGATGCTTGGCGTCGTCGGGCGAGGGCTCGTATTCATGGGGGTCGCCGTTCGGCCCGACGAGGGTCGTGACCGTCACCTTGTCGCCGCCGACCTCCGACACGACGTCGCCCAGCACGCTGAAGCTGGCGACGACATTCAGCGTCTTGGCATAGGCGGCGGGCACGGCTCCGAGAATCGCGGACGTGCAGGCAAGCGCGAGGACGAGGCGTCGCGTCATCATGGCAGGTCTCCTTTGTTGGCAGGCGGGTGTTCAGGCGGCCTTGTGCCGCCGTCGGGGCAGGTTGCGCGCCAGCGCGCCGCTCGGCGCGAAGACGAGCGACAGGCAGTAGATCGCGCCGGCGAAGAGCAGGATCGTCGGGCCGGAGGGCAGGCCGAGGCGGAAGGAGGCGACGAGGCCGAGATAGCCGGACACGAAGGCGATGGCCGCCGCCGTCGCCATCATCGCCGGCAGCCGTTTCGTCCAGAGCTGCGCGGCGGAGGCGGGCAGCATCATCAGCCCGACGGCCATCAGCGTGCCGAGCGTCTGGAAGCCGGCGACGAGATTGATGACGACCAGAAACAGGAACAGGAAGTGGAACAGCCCGTCGCGCACGCCGACCGCCCGCAGGAAGCCGGGATCGAGCGATTGCAGCAGAAGCGGGCGGTAGAAGAGGGCGACCGTCAGCATGGTGAAGCTGGCGATTCCGCCGATCAGGAAAAGGGCCGAGGAATCGATCGCCAGGATCGTGCCGAAGAGCACATGCAGGAGATCGACATTCGAGCCGCGCAGCGACACGATCAACACGCCGAGGCTGAGCGAGATCAAATAGAAGCCGGCGAAGCTCGCATCCTCGCGCAGGGCCGTCGCGCGGCTGGCGAGGCCCGCGAGGCCGGCCACCGCGAGCCCCGCGACGAGGCCGCCGAGACCCATGGCCGGCAGCGAGAAGCCGGCGACGAGAAAGCCGACCGCCGCGCCCGGCAGCACCGCATGGCTCAGCGCGTCGCCGACGAGGCTCATCCGCCGCAGGACGAGCAGCACGCCGATCGGCCCGGCGCCGAGGCCGAGCGCGAGGCAGGCGATCAGCGCCCGGCGCATGAAGCCGTAATCGACGAAAGGCCCGAGAAGGAGGTCGTGGAGGCTCATGCGACGCGCCGGTCGTCACCGACCGTGCAGAGCTCGGCATCCTCGTTCCAGGCCTCGGCCATCGCCCGCGCCTTCAGAAGGTTTTCCGCCGAGAGCGCGTCCGCCGTCGCGCCCCAGGCGATCATCTCGCGGGCCAGCAGCAGGGTCTGGGGAAAGTTCTCGCGCACTTGGTTCAGATCGTGGACCACCGCCACGACGGTGCGCCCCTCGCCATGCCAGCGCTGGACGATGCCGAGAAGATCGGCCGTGGTCCGGGCGTCGATCGCGGTGAAGGGCTCGTCGAGCAGGACGACGCGCGCGTCCTGCAGGAGCAGCCGCGCGAAGAGCACGCGCTGGAACTGGCCGGCCGAGAGCTCGCCGATCGCGCGGCGCTCGAAGCCTTCGAGTCCGACGCTCGCCAGCGCCTCGACGGCGCGCTGCGCGTCGCTGCGGCGCAGGGCGCCGAACAGGCCGAAGCGGCTCCAGGCGCCGAGCGCCACCATGTCGGCGACGGTGATTGGGAAGCTGCGGTCGATCTCCGCCGCCTGCGGCAGATAGGCGACGTCGGCCGCCCGGATGCCCGTCCGCGCGATGCGCCCGGTGGAGAGGGGCAGATAGCCCATCATCGCCTTCAGGAGCGTCGACTTGCCGGCGCCGTTCGGCCCGACGATGCCGGTGAGGCTGCCGCTCGCGAAGACGCCGGAAAGGTGATGCACCGCCGGATGGCGGCCATAGGCGACGGTGACGTTGTCGAGGGTCAGCGGCGCCGTCATGGCAGGAGCACCGCCCAGAGGATGCCGAGCCAGAGGAAGACGATCGCGCCGAGCGCGATCCCGAGCCGGACCATGGCCGATTGCGCGAGCAGGGAACGGGGCAGGGGATCGGAACGAGACATCGCGTAAGCCTGGGCGACCGAGATCGGCGCCCTTCGGATGCGATGTCTAATGTGATAACATTACGCTGTCAACGCGAGCGAGCCATCGTGGCGAGGCGGCTCTGACGAAAGGGGGGAAACGGCGCTGGTAGCGAGGAGCCCGGAGGGGCCGGTTCAGCGCTGGAGGGAAATGCTGTCGTCGAATTTACGCTCGTCGGCCTCGATGATCCGCCCGCTGGCATACATCGCGAGGAAACCCACAGACAGCGCAATGCAGGGTAGGGCGACCAAGGTGGTAACGACGCTAAGGACGATGGTTGACATCATGAGCTCCCGGTTCAGCTGCACGAGGCAGGTCTTACCTCCGCCAAATATCGGCCCCTTTGGTTAACCCGAACTTGCTGGATGGGCAAAAACTTTTGTCCGATTTGCTGAAATTTGTTACCGGCGACAGCAATCGGGACTTGCCCTCGACGTGGCGCAAACCCCGACCCTTCTAGGGGAAAGCGCTTCGGTTCGCCGATAAGGAGCCCGGCGGCGTGTCGGTGCCGCCCGGGCATTGGCCATGGATTTTTCCCCTCTCTCGACCCTCTCCTACCCGATCCCGGCCCGAGACGGACCGACGCTCATGAGACGGTCCGTTCCGCGAGCCGACGTTGTTGTCACTCGAGCCGGACTGTCGGATGGCTGCCACAAACAGCAATCAAAGGTTGCGATCTCAGTATAGTTGCAAGTAAAGATTGCAATTATGCCGGAAAATTTGCTTGTAACCTTAGGGTAGAACGTGCTACCTATGAGAGGGCGGAAGTTGTTGCCTTGTTACCGACCGGCTGACTATTGCATGATCAACAGAATCGATGTGCCAATGACGGTTCTGCATGTCGTTGCTTCTTTGTTTCTCACCGGCCTCTTTTGGAGTGCCGATATACTCGACATGGAATCGGCCCCTGAAGAACTTCTTGCCTGCTTTGCGCTCAATGCGCTGACTCTTTGGGCGCTTCGCCGGGTGGGACGCGCTGTCCTTGCGCAGGTCCGCCAGTGGGATGTGTCACGCTGAGCGGTGCGCGGCGATATTGCCGCGCCGCATGCTCTTCACGTCATATGCGCCCCATCGGCGACATGATGGCCCCGGAGACGAAATCTCGGACAATCCTGAGGCCATCACGCTCCAGATCGAGCCCCCGGAAAATCGCGTTGGTCAGGCTCGCCTGCTCGCCCTCGCCGGCCCTCGGCGTCGGGCGCCCCTTGCGCCAGTCGCGAAGACCGGCGAGCCCCTGGCATCGTAAGCGCATTCCCGGTCACGCAGCGTCTGCCGGTCCATGCCCGCCGCTTCCGCAACTTGCGCCCGGCTCATACCCGACAGCGCGCTCGCCGGCCCAAGGAGCGGAGAGGCCGCGCGCCCAGTCGTCTCGCGGCGCATCAAGGCGCGAAATCACGGAATGAAGCGAATAAAATCGAAAGCTCGAGGCGTGGTAGGCCCAGAGGAACCAAGGAAATCGCCTTAGAGCGTTGTTACCGCTTAGCTTTACTGGTTGCCCATACCAGTAGTACTACCACTCACACCAACACTTTTTGGGATTGCATGTGATTTCTGTGGGCGATCAACTCAAAATGAACGCTCGCCGGGTATCCCAGTCACTCTCCCACTCCGCCGACCGACTGGCGTCCGAAAAGTACCGGCCGCATGGCCGATTGGACGAACAGCGCCAACATTCCGAAAGGCTTCACACTTCACGGCCTTAGAAAAACGCTTGATAAAATGTTGGCGGAGACCGGCGCGACGACGCATCAGCTGATGGACACACTCGGCAATGACAACATCGCGCATGCGGAACCGTACAGTAGTGAAGCGGAACAGCAACGGCTTGCACGCGACGCTATGGACAAATTGAGCAGGTCCTTAACCCGCTACAAATAGAATTGATGGAGGATCCATAAAGTCCAGACCTTGTTGCGCTTCGAGTTGACGATGAAAATTGAGACCACAGTCGCCTTTGAATTCTCAAATTACTTTAAAGATGTTGCTTCCGAATTCGGCTACAAGGGATACGCGTTTCCGCTAAACGGTCAAGATCGCGACGCAGGAGCAGACTTCCTGTTATCTCAGACAACAACTTTCGCGCTTGTGGAATTCAAGTCTGACGAGACAGATATCAAGAAAGAGAAAATCAAACCCAAACGTCTACAACTTTGCAGGCTGCTCGAACTGAACCCTCAGATGCAAGCGCTCCACGATATTACCCATTTCGTTGGGTGGGCGAACGCGAAGTCTGCCATCCATTTCAACATCTACCGTCATGAAGTGTGCAATCGTCTGATTTTTACAGGCGACTACCAGCTCCAGGCGATGGGTCCCGGCAGCGCATCAAGAAAAAACTCTTATGATTTCGTAACCGAATTTCTCAATGGCAGGCTATCGCTACCTCTAGAGGCCTTCGAAGCATATCTAGTTTGGCTGCTTGAGGACGCCAGCTCAAGTGGGCAAAGCTCACTAAGCGTGGCCGCACGCGATCCCCACTCCAAAGAATGCATGCTGACGAGATTCTCGACAATTAGAGAGCTTTACGATTGGATGAACGAGAAGAAGCCTTCCCTTCGTTTGCCATAATCTACCGCACGTCGAGGAGCATATTCGACCATTAGCGGAATATCGTTCGAACAACTGATGGTTGGATTCCAGAGCCGTCGGTCGACATGGGGCCGGCCATGGGACTCGAACCCGCGACGGGTGGGGCTTGAACGAAGTGAGAAGAAGCAAATCAGTTCGAGCATCTGATTCAATGCTGAGGAATCGTCAGTTTGTTGGCATCGCGGTAAACGGCGAAATCTGATGCCAACAACTGTGCTAACAAATTGGATCGCTGGGGTGTCCAGAGGCGTTCCAGGTGATTCAGAAAGCCCGGAAACGCTAGGGCCAGGGAGACGCCTGTGGACGGTATGGGACGCCTATGAACGGATTGGTAGGCCCGGAGGGACTTGAACCCCCAACCAAGCGGTTATGAGCCGCCGGCTCTAACCATTGAGCTACGGGCCCGAGCCCTTCTCGCCTAGCGGAAAGCCCGGTTTCCCTCAAGCTCTCCCGTGCAAGTTTCGTCGGCCCCCCTGTCTTCGCGGCGCGACTGCCCCATTATCGCCTCGTGAGACGAGGGGCGGGCTGCCCGCCGCGGGACAGGGACGCGCGGAGCGGCCGCGGGCGGACCCGAAGAGGATGGACGCGATGAACGAGGACGAGGAACGGGTCCGCCAGGAGGCCCACAAGCTTTGGGAGCAGGAGGGTCGGCCCGAAGGTCGCTCGGAGCGGCACTGGGCCGAGGCGCGCGAGATCGTCGCGCTGCGCGACAGCATGCAAGTGACGCTGACCCCCGTCGCCGAGACCCTGGACGATCCCGTCGAGCCGGCCTTCGCCGCGCAGAACCAGGGCGACATTCCGGGCATCACCGATCGCGGCGACGAGGTGCCCGCTCCCGATCTCGCGGCGGCTCGGGAGGTCGCCGACGAGCACCCGCTCGTCACCGATCGCCAGGAGGGCGCCGGCAAGAAGGGCGCGGCGAAGTCGAAACCCGCCGATCCGAAGGCGAGCGCCGGGAAGCCGGCATCCAAATCCGCCAAGGATTCGGGAAAACCAAAAGCCAAGCCCGCTAAGGGCGCCGAGAAGGACACGTCGAAGCGCCGCGGCAAGGCGGCGGAGGCGTGAACAGGGAAGAGGCCATGCCGAAACTCAGACAGGAAGAGCGCGACGAGGCCCTGCCGCAGGACCGGGCCTATGCGAACGAGGCGGATCTCGATCCGTCGGATCGCGCGCTGCTCGGCCTCGAAGCCGAGGACGAGAACCGCGACGCCGAGGATCGGGAAGCGGGAACGCTGGCCGATGACGACGACGTTCATCGCGATGTCGGCACGCGCCCGCGCAGCGAGGCGACGGCCACGGAGCCGTATAACGACGACCAGGAAACCCTGGACGGTCTGGACGAGCTGGAGGAATCCCTGCGCGAGCAGGCCGAGGACCGGCCCACCGGCAGCGGCGGCGATTACGAGACCTGAAGGCTCAGCGGTCTGACAGGCCGAGCCCGGCGAGCAGTCCGGCGAGATCGGGAACGGTGAGGCTCGGCAGGTCGCCGAGCTGCCCCGCCGCCCGCTCAGTGCGGACGATGCCGACCGGCACGGCACCGGCGCCGATCGCCGCATGCATGTCGTGCGGCGAATCGCCCACGAGCGCCACCGCCAGCGGCGCCACGTCGACCGCCGCCGCGAAGCGCGTGACCATGCCGCTGCCCGGCTTCGCGCCATGGCCTGAATCGTAGCCCGCGACGAAATCGAAGAGATCCGCGATGGCGAGCCGGTGGAGATGGGCCTTCGCGGTCGCCTCGCTGTCATTGGTGGCGAGGCCGATCGGCAGGCCGGCATCGCGCAAGGCGGCGAGCGCGGCGGCGACATCGGCATAGGCGGTCAGGTGCCGGAGGCTCGCGGCGCGGAACAGGGCGTCGACCCGCGTCTTGAAGGCCTCGTCATAGGGCCGGCCGAGGATCGTCGCCCAGGCCGGCGCGAAATCGTCGGTATAGCCGCCGATGACCGGCGAATCCGGCAAGAAGCCGCCCGTTTCCGGCAGGAAGCCGCAGGAGGCGGCGAGGCGCTCGAACAGCGCGGCATCGCCGCCGGACAGTTCGCGCAGCACCTCGGCCGTCGCCGGTCCCCAGGTCGCGTCGAAATCGAGCAGCGTGCCGTCCTTGTCGAACAGCACGGCCTCGACCAGAGCGAGGGCGGGATGCCGGGCTGGCTGCTCGGAACCCTCGGTCATCGCGTCCAAAGCTCGTCCTCGCGTTCCATCGCCGTCAGCGCCCGCTCGCGCAGGAGGGTCGCGGCGCGCAGCTCGTCCAGATAGGGATTGATCGCGACGGCGGTCGCATAGTCCGTGCCGTCGATCGTCGCGTCGATCGTCGCCGGCCGGTCTTCCGGCGCCAGCGCGATGCGGCTGCCGTCCGGCGCCGCGATGCAGGAGAGGCCCTGATAGGCGAAGCGCCCGTCGCGGCCGACATGGTTCACATAGACGACGAAGAGGTGGTTCTCGAAGGCGCGCACCGGCACCACGCTTTCGGCGATGAAGCGCGAGGCCTCGCCGGCGGGCAGGGCCGTCGGCACGAAGACGATCTCGGCCCCCGCCAACGCCAGTTCGCGCACCCGTTCCGGGAACTCGACGTCGAAGCAGACGAGGACCCCGGCCTTGGCGCCGGCCACCTCGAAGATCGGCGAGGCCTTCGTGCCGGGCACGAAGAGCGCCTTCTCGTAGTCGCCGTAGAGATGCTGCTTGGCATAGACGATCGGCGCCTGTTTCGGCTGGGCGACGACGGCGGCGTTGACGACGCCGCCCTCCGCCCGGACGGCGAGGCCGAGAATGACGGTGACCTCGTGATCGTCGGCGAGCTGGCGGATCTCGGACAGCGTCACCCCGTCGGCCGCTTCCGCGCCGTCGCGGATGACGTCGCCAGCGCCGTAGCCGGTCGGCGCGAGCTCCGGGAAGACCACGACATCGGCGCCGTCCGAGGCGGCGTCGGCGATCAGCCAGCGGATCGCGGCGAGGCGCGATCCGGCTTCCAGCTCCTCGGCGGGCATCTGACAGGCACGAACTTGCATCACCGCTTCCGCCTCACGTTTCACTTGCCGGGTTTTCGGGCCATGGTCGCGGCAAGATTAGGGCGGAGAGCTCCGCTCCGCCGTCTTTTCGCGGCGTTCAAGCCGGCGCCAGCGCGGCGGTCGCCTGATGGAAGGCGCGCTCGAAGCGGTCGAGCATCTCGATCATCTCCGCCTCCGTGATGATCAGCGGCGGGCAGAAGGCGATCTGGTCGCCGATGGCGCGGATGATGACGCCATGCTCGTGCCCGGCATCGAAGATCGCGAGGCCGAGCTTGCCGACGGGATCGAAGCGCGCCTTGGTCGCCTTGTCGGCGACGAGCTCGATGGCGGCGATGAGGCCGATGCCGCGCACCTCGCCGACGAGCGGATGATCGGCGAAGCGGCGCCGCAGCTCGCGCTGCATCACCTCGCCGACGGCGCGGGCATTCTCCACGAGGCCATTTTCCTCGATGATCGCGAGATTCTCGAGGCCGACCGCCGTCGCCACCGGATGGGCGCCGGCCGTGAAGCCATGGCCGAGCGTGCCGATCTTCGCCGAATTGTCGGCGATCGCCTGATAGATGGCGTCGGAGATGAGGAGGGCGGCGAGCGGCTGGTAGGAGGAGGTGATCTGCTTCGACAGGACGAGGATGTCCGGATCGATGCCGTAATATTCGCAGGCGAACATGGTGCCGAGGCGGCCGAAGCCGTTGATCACCTCGTCGGCGACGATCAGGATGTCGTAGCGCCGGCAAACGGCCTGCACCTTTTCCCAGTAGCCGGCCGGCGGCGGGATGACGCCGCCGGCGCCCATCAGCGGCTCGCCGATGAAGGCGGCGATCGTGTCCGGCCCGGCTTCGAGGATCGTCGCTTCCAGCTCCTCGGCGAGACGGGTGGAGAAGGCCTCCTCGCTCTCGCCCGGCTGGGCGTAGCGATAGAAATGCGGCGTCGTGACGTGCTTCACCGGGATGATCGGCAGGTCGAAGTCGCGATGGTTGGTGGGAAGGCCGGTCAGCGAGCCGGCCGCGATGGTGATGCCGTGATAGCCGCCCTGGCGGGCGATGAAGGTCTTCTTGGCGTGAAGGCCGCGCGCATTGTTGTAGTACCAGACGAGCTTGACGGCGGTGTCGTTGGCCTCCGAGCCGGAATTGGTGAAGAACACCTTGGTCAGCCGCTCGGGGCTGATCCGCACCAGCGCCTCGGCGAGCAGCACCGCCGGCTCGTTCGATTTGTGGCTGAAGGAATGGTAGTAGGGCAGCTTCTGGAGCTGCCGGTAGGCCGCGTCCGCCAGGCGCTTCTCGCCGAAGCCGACCGCGACGCTCCACAGCCCCGCCATCGCCTCGATATAGGACCGGCCCTCGTCGTCGAAGACATGGATGCCCTCGCCCCGATCGATGATGATCGGACCGCGTTCCTCGTGGCGGCGGGCATTGGTCACGGCGTGGAGAAGATATTCCACGTCGCGGGCATGGATCGAGTTCGGCAGGCTGCTGGGCATGGACGGGCGCTCGTCGCGGCTAAGAAGAAGCCGAGCCTAACCGCTTGGCCCGCCAAGCGCAAAGCCTCGGCGCGACGTGTCGCGTCAGACTTCGCCGAACCGCGCGGCCCCGCCATGCGTTGCCTCCATGACAGTTTTCCTGTGAGGACCGAGCCATGCCGAACGATCCGATCCGCACCATTTCCCGCAATTCCGCGCCGGAGCACGAGCGCGTCTCGCCGCATGGCGAGGCGCCGAAGAGTTCGGACACGCTGGCGAACGCGCGCGGCGGGCCGGATGCCGATCATCACCCGGAAGCGGCCGCCAGCACGCTCGCCGACGAGGAGGCCGGCGCTTCGGGGCGCGACGACGACGGGGGCGGGATCGAGCCGTTGAAGCGGCGCTGATCAGGCGGCCGGATCGGCGAAGCGCTTCGACAGGAAGGGCGAGCCTTGGAGGCCGAAGCGCCAGGGCGTGTCGATGCCCTTCGAGATGCCGATGCGCGGCCCGATGGCCACCAGGGGCACCGCGCCTCTCGGCTCGACCCGGAACGGCGGCTGGTCGAGCGGCAGGCCGTAATGCGACAGGTCGATGCCGAGCGCCTGGCCGACCTTGCCTGGCCCGGAGGCGAGTTGCAGCGGATTTGCAAGACCGCGCCGGGCCGCCATGCGGTCGAGCCCGGCCGTCGGCTCCAGCGCACGGATCAGGACGCCCGCGCCGTCGCCTTCCGGCTCGCAGGTGAAGTTGAGGCACCAGTGAATGCCGTAGGAGCGATAGACATAGGCATGGCCGGGCGGACCGTACATCGCGAGATTGCGCCCGCGCGGGCCGCCATAGGCGTGGGAGGCCGGATCAGCCTCGTCATAGGCCTCGGTCTCCACGATGAGGCCGCCGACCCCGTCGACGAAGAGGGCGCAGCCGATGAGATCCGCCGCGACGCTGGCGGCCGATCGGGCAAAGAAGGACTTCTCGATCATCGCCCGTCTCTATAGAGCCAGGACGGGGATCGCGTCAGCCATGCCGATGACTTGCGGGCAGGTGGCGAGATCATATAAAGAAATCTTTATATCTTGATGCCGAGCTTGCGTTCGGACGGGACGAAGAACCGATGAGCGAGATCAGCGACAGTCTTTTCGGCGCGGTGGGCGGCGCGGCCCGGCCGGAGGCGCGCGCGGCGCTGGCCAAGGCCGCCGCCGAGCGCATCCTCATTCTCGACGGCGCCATGGGCACGCAGATCCAGGGGCTCGGTCTCGACGAGGAGCATTTCCGCGGCGACCGTTTCCAGGCCTGCGAATGCCATCTGAAGGGCAATAACGACCTTCTGATCCTGACCCAGCCGAAGGCGATCGAGGACATCCACTACGCCTATGCGAAGGCGGGCGCGGACATCATCGAGACCAACACCTTCTCCTCGACCTCGATCGCCCAGGCGGACTACGCCATGGAGGATCAGGTCTACGAGCTGAACCGCGACGGCGCGCGGCTGGTGCGGCGCGCCTGCCTCAGGGCCGAGGCGGAGGACGGCAAGCGCCGCTTCGTCGCCGGGGCGCTCGGGCCGACGAACCGCACCGCCTCGATCTCGCCGGACGTCAACAATCCCGGCTTCCGGGCCGTCAGCTTCGACGAGCTGCGCCTCGCCTATGCCGAGCAGGTGCGCGGCCTCGTCGATGGCGGCGCCGACCTCATCCTGATCGAGACGATCTTCGACACGCTGAACGCCAAGGCGGCGATCTTCGCGGCGCGCGAGGTCTTCGCCGAGAAGCGGCTCGAACTGCCGATCATGATTTCCGGCACGATCACCGACCGGTCCGGCCGCACCCTGTCCGGCCAGACGCCGACCGCCTTCTGGCATTCGGTGCGCCATGCGCGGCCCTTCACCATCGGGCTCAACTGCGCGCTCGGCGCCGCCGCCATGCGCGACCATCTGGCGGAGATCGCGGGCGTCGCCGACACGCTCGTCTGCTCCTATCCGAATGCCGGCCTGCCGAACGAGTTCGGCCAGTATGACGAGACGCCGGACATGATGGCCCGGCAGATCGCGGGCTTCGCCGAGGAGGGGCTGATCAACATCGTCGGCGGCTGCTGCGGCTCGACGCCGGACCATATCCGGGCGATCGCCGAGGCGGTGGC
Organism: Aureimonas endophytica; assembly: GCF_014642635.1. Taxonomy (GTDB): domain Bacteria; phylum Pseudomonadota; class Alphaproteobacteria; order Rhizobiales; family Rhizobiaceae; genus Plantimonas; species Plantimonas endophytica. The sequence goes on along the minus strand of NZ_BMIQ01000001.1, from coordinate 932,906 downwards.
GGGCAGGGCGCCGCGCCGCGTGCCGAAGATCGCGCCGCAGATGCGCCTGTCGGGCCTCGAGCCCTTCGTGCTGACGCCGGAGATTCCCTTCGTGAATGTCGGCGAGCGGACCAACGTCACCGGCTCGGCGCGCTTCCGCAAGCTGATCACCAACAACGACTATACGGCGGCGCTCGGCGTCGCGCGCGACCAGGTGGAGAACGGCGCGCAGGTCATCGACATCAACATGGACGAGGGTCTGATCGACTCCAGGCAGGCCATGGTCGATTACCTGAATCTCGTCGCCGCCGAGCCGGACATCGCCCGCGTGCCGGTGATGATCGATTCCTCCAAGTTCGAGGTGATCGAGGCGGGCCTGAAATGTGTCCAGGGCAAGCCGCTCGTCAATTCGATCTCGATGAAGGAAGGCGAGGAGGCATTCCTCCAGGCGGCGAAGCTGGTGCGCGACTACGGCGCGGCGGTCGTCGTCATGGCCTTCGACGAGGCCGGCCAGGCCGACACGCTGGAGCGCAAGGTCGAGATCTGCACCAGGGCCTACAAGCTCCTCACCGAGACGATCGGCTTCCCGCCGGAGGACATCGTCTTCGACCCGAACATCTTCGCCGTCGCGACCGGCATCGAGGAGCACAACGGCTATGGCATCGCCTTCATCGAGGCGGTGCGCACGATCCGCCGCACCCTGCCGCATGCCCATATCTCGGGCGGCGTCTCGAATCTCTCGTTCTCGTTTCGCGGCAACGAGCCGGTGCGCGAGGCGATGCATGCCGTGTTCCTCTACCATGCGATCCAGGCCGGCATGGACATGGGCATCGTCAATGCCGGCCAGCTCGCCGTCTATGACGCGATCGACCCGGAGCTGCGCGAGGCCTGCGAGGATGTCGTGCTCAATCGCCGGCCGGATGCGACCGATCGGCTGCTGGCGCTGGCCGAGCGCTTCCGGGGCACCGGCGCCCGGGAGGCGAAGGGCCAGGATCTCGCCTGGCGCGAATGGCCGGTCGGCAAGCGGCTGGAACACGCGCTGGTCAACGGCATCACCGATTTCATCGAGGCCGACACCGAGGAGGCGCGGAGCGCGGCCGAGCGCCCGCTCCATGTGATCGAGGGGCCGCTGATGGCCGGCATGAACGTCGTCGGCGACCTGTTCGGCGCCGGCAAGATGTTCCTGCCGCAGGTGGTGAAGTCGGCCCGCGTCATGAAGCAGGCCGTCGCCTATCTCCTGCCTTACATGGAGGCGGAGAAGGCGGCCGAGGGCGGCGGGCGCAAGGCCGCCGGCAAGATCCTGATGGCGACGGTGAAGGGCGATGTCCACGACATCGGCAAGAACATCGTCGGCGTCGTCCTCGCCTGCAACAATTACGAGATCATCGATCTCGGCGTCATGGTGCCCTCGGCCCGCATTCTGGAAGAAGCCAGGAAGCACGGCGTCGACGTCATCGGCCTGTCGGGCCTCATCACGCCCTCGCTGGACGAGATGGTGCATGTCGCGGCCGAGATGGAGCGCGAGGGGCTGGCGATTCCGCTCCTGATCGGCGGGGCGACGACGAGCCGCGTCCATACGGCGGTGAAGATCGATCCGAGCTATCGCGCCGGCCAGACGGTCTACGTGACGGATGCGAGCCGCGCCGTCGGCGTCGTCTCGAACCTCCTCTCGCCGGACACCCGCGACACCTATATCGCCTCGATCCGCGAGGAATATGCCAAGGTCGCCGCCAGCCATGCGCGGGCCGAGGCCGAGAAGAAGCGCCTGCCGCTGGAGCGCGCCCGCGAGAACGCGCTGCGGCTCGACTGGGCCGCCTATGAGCCGACGCGGCCGAGCTTCCTCGGCACGCGCGTCTTCGAGACCTACGATCTCGAACGCCTCGCCCGCTATATCGACTGGACGCCCTTCTTCCAGACCTGGGAGCTGAAGGGCCGCTACCCGCAGATCCTGGAGGACGAGAAGCAGGCGGCCGCCGCCCGGCCGCTCTTCGAGGACGCGCAGGCGATGCTGCGCCAGATCGTCGGGGAGAAATGGTTCGTGCCGAAGGCGGTGGTGGGTTTCTGGCCGGCCAATGCCGAGGGCGACGATATCCGCCTCTTCGCCGACGAAGGGCGCGGCGACCTGCTCGCGACCTTCTACACGCTCCGCCAGCAGCTTTCGAAGCGGGGCGAGGGGCGGGCCAATCTGGCGCTGGCCGATTTCGTCGCGCCGCGCGCCACCGGCACGCCCGACTATGTCGGCGGCTTCGTGGTGACGGCGGGCATCGAGGAGGAGGCGATCGCCGAGCGCTTCGCCCGGGCCAATGACGACTATGCGGCGATCATGGTGAAGGCGCTCGCCGACCGCTTCGCCGAGGCCTTCGCCGAGGAGCTGCACGAGCGGGTGCGGCGCGAGCTCTGGGCCTATGCGCCGGACGAGGCGCTGGCGCCGGAGGAACTCATCGCCGAGACCTATCGCGGCATCCGGCCGGCGCCCGGCTATCCGGCGCAGCCCGACCATACGGAGAAGGCGACGCTGTTCCGGCTGCTCGACGCGGAGGCGCGGATCGGCGTGAAACTGACGGAGAGCTATGCGATGTGGCCGGGCTCGTCGGTCTCGGGCCTCTATATCGGCCATCCCGAGGCGCATTATTTCGGCGTCGCCAAGGTCGAGCGCGATCAGGTCGAGGACTATGCGGCGAGGAAGGGTATGGCCGTCGCCGAGGTCGAACGCTGGCTCGGGCCGATCCTCAACTACACGCCGATGGCCGCGGCCGCCGAATAGCGGAACGGGGCGGCGCGCCGCCGCCCCGGCATCATGGACGAGGAGCGGCGCCGGCCGAAGCCGGCGCCGCGAAGATCAGACCTCTTCCGAATCGTCGAAGCCGGAATCGTCGTAGCCGCCGTCGTCATAGGACGCGTCCTGATAGCCGGCATCGCTCTCGTAGCCGCCCTGATCGGCCACTTCGCGCTGGCCGCCGTCCTGGCCGCCCTCGTAGATGTTCGTCGTCTCGTTCACGACTTCGCTGACCTGCTCGCCGGCGCCGCCGAAGAGGCCGCCGCCATGGCCGCCGAACATCGAGCCGATGGCATTGCCGAGAACGACGCCGCCGGCGACGCCCATCGCCGTCTGCGCGGCGCCGGCAAGAAAGCCGCCGCCACCCCCGCCCATGCCGCGCCCGAAGCCGCCCTGCGGCGGCGGGGCATAACCCTGCGGCGCGTATTGGCTCTGCGGGGGATATTGCGGCGGCTGCGGCTGGGCATATTGCGGCGCCTGCTGCGCGCCGCCGCCGCCCCAGGGACCGCCCTGCGGCGCCGGGCGCGGCGCGGCCTGGCCGGCACCGCCGCCGCCGCCGAACATGCGCGACAGGAAGCCGCCGCTCTCGGCCGGCTGCTGCGGCTCGCGGGCGGCCGAGGCGCTCTGCTCCAGCCGGCGCTTCAGGTCCTCGATCTCCTGCTGCTTGGCGTTCAGCGCCATGTCCTGCATGACGATCGTCTGCGCCATGTAATAGGGCGCGCCCGGCAGCCGCTGGACTTCGTCAGAGATGGTGCGCTCGGCCTCGGTGTCGCGCGGCCCTGCCTGCCGCTCGACATCGCGCAGCTTCTTGAACAGATCGGAGATCGCGTCGCGGTCCCGGGAATCCATTACATCCTCCTTTTTGCCTAAACCCGCATGCCGGGCCGCTTGAAAGGCGAGAGTGAGATGGGTATCGCCAAACCGATCCGCCAGTTCCGTCGTTTCACGTTCATCAGGCGCGTGCGGAAAGCTTTCCGCCGCATGTCGCAATCTCGACATCGTGTCGCTATTTCTCTGTCTAGACTTTGCTGCGGCGCAAAGCGAAACCGATCTGGAGACGAAATGGCCTCTTCGAAGCGCAACAAGCAGTATGGTGCGCTTCCCTATCGCATCGGGCAGGACGGGGAGATCGAAGTTCTTCTCGTGACGACGCGCGGCACGGGCCGCTGGATCGTGCCGAAGGGCTGGCCGATGCGGCTCCTGCCGCCGCACAAGGCGGCGGCGCGCGAGGCCTTCGAGGAGGCGGGCGTCATCGGCAAGCCGCGCCGCAAGGCGGTCGGCTCCTTCGACTACGACAAGCTCACCGACGACGGCAGCATGATCCGCTGCACCGTCCGCGTCTTTCCGCTGAAGGTGGAGCGGCTGGAGGAGAACTGGCGGGAGGCGCTGCAGCGCCGCCGGCAATGGTTCGGCCGGTCGGAAGCGGCCGATCTCGTCGAGGAGCCGGAATTGAAGGACATCCTGCGCAGCTACAGCCCGCCCAGCGGCAACGGCTGACCGTTCAGGCGAAGACGCGCTCGATCAGGAGGAGAGCCGCCTCGATCGCCACGAGCACCACGCCCGAGACGATCACCGCCGACAGGACGGACAGCACCAGACCGACCAGCACCCAGAGGCCGTCGCGCTCCAGAAGCGCCAGCGACAGGACGCAGATGGTGACGGCCGGCAGCATGTTGCCGAGCGGGATCGGCAGGAACAGGATCACCGACATCAGGAGGCAGAGCGCTCCGATCAGATACTCGCCGGGCGGCCGGGCGAGGAAGCCGAGGCGCGGCCGCAGCAGGCGTTCGGCCCGCACGATCCACGGCGCGACGCGCTCCATCATCTTCGCGAAGTCGGCCCGCAGCATGGAGCGGTTGGCGATCACCGCCGGCAGCCAGGGCTTGCGCCCGAAGGTGAGCTGCGCGGCGAGAAAGATCAGCGGCGCGCCGAGAATGGCCGAGGTGCCCGGCGGCGTCGGGATGGCGTTCGGCACGGCGAAGATCAGCATCAGCGCGCCGAAGGCACGGTCTTGGAGCGCGGTCACCAGATCGGCGACCGAGACGCGCTCGCGGCTTTCGTCGCGGGCGATCGCGAGAAGGATCTCCGCGAGCCGGCGCTTGAGCAGGGGCGGCGGGGCAAGTCCGTCGTCCATCACGTCTTTTTCCGTCCCTGGAGCGCTCGCCGCCCGCCTCTAGCACGCCGATCCGAGACGGTGGAAGACCAAGGCGGGCGATGCCCGCCGCCTCGTCAGATCGTGAACTGCTGGCCCATCTCGACGACGCGGTTGGTCGGCAGGCAGTAGTAGTTGGACGTGTCGGCCGCCGAGATCGCCATGGAGATATAGAGCCGGTCCTGCCATTGCGGCATGCCGACATTAGCCGTCGCGCGGAAGACGCGGCGCGACAGGAAGAACGAGGTCGACATGATCTCGAACTTCAGGCCCTTCTTCTTGGCGAGCGACAGGGCCTTCGGCACGTTCGGCTCTTCCATATAGCCGAAGGTCAGGAAGACGCGGGTGAAGAGGTCGGAGATCGGCTCGATCCGCACCCGGTCCTCCAAGGCGACGCGCGGCGTGTTCTCCACCACGATCGTCATGATGATGTTGCGCTCGTGCAGGACGCCGTTGTGCTTCAGATTGTGCATCAGCGCGCTCGGCGCCATCTGCGTGTCCGAGGTCAGGAACACCGCCGTGCCGCGCGCCCGCATCGGCTGCGAGCGTTGCAGCATATGGGTGAGGTCGGTCAGCGCGATGCTCTCGCGCCGCGCCTTGGCATAGACGATGCGCGTGCCGCGCATCCAGGTCCACATGACGATGGTCAGGACCGTGGCGAGGCCGAGCGGGGCATAGCCGCCGTCCAGCACCTTCAGCATGTTCGAGCCGAGGAAGACCGATTCGAGCACGAGGAAGGGCGTGACGACGAGCGCCGAGACGATCGGCGACCACTTCCAGAACTTCCAGAAGAACATGAAGGCGAGGATCGAGGTCACGATCATGTTGCCGGTGACGGCGATGCCGTAGGCGCTGGCGAGCTTGCCCGAGGTCTGGAAGGTCCAGACCAGCACCATCACGCCGATGAAGAGGAAGAGATTGACCTTCGGGATATAGATCTGCCCGAACTGTTCCTCCGACGTGTGCTGGATTTCCAGCCGGGGCAGGAGGCCGAGCTGGATCGCCTGCTGGGTGAGGGAGAAGGCGCCGGTGATCACCGCCTGGCTGGCGATCACGGTCGCCATGGCGGCGAGGATGACGAGCGGCAGGCGGGCCCAGTCGGGGGCCATGAGGTAGAACGGATTTTCCAGCGCCGAATTGTCGGCCATGATCAGCGCGCCCTGGCCGAGATAGTTCAGGGCGAGGGCGGGAAAGACGAGGACGATCCAGGCGACGCGGATCGGCTTGCGGCCGAAATGGCCCATATCGGCATAGAGCGCCTCGGCGCCGGTGATGGCGAGGAAGACCGAGCCGAGGATGATCAGCGCCAGGAAGCCGTGGCTGAGCAGGAAGAAGAAGGCGCGGAGCGGATTGAGGGCGTGGAGGATGTCGGGCCGGTCGCCGATATGCAGAAGCCCGAGAAGGCCGATCGCGATGAACCAGACGAGAGTGATGGGACCGAAAAGGGCCGCGATTCGGCCGGTGCCCCGGTTCTGCACGGCGAAGAGCAGGACGAGGATCACGGTGGTGATCGGCAGGATCCAGCGGTCGAGGCCGGGCGTCACCAGCTTCAGGCCCTCGATGGCCGAGAGCACCGAGATCGCCGGCGTGATCACCGCGTCGCCGTAGAAGAGCGAGGCGCCGACGACGCCGATCAGCGCCAGGAACATCTTGCGGCCCATGATGCGCTGCACGAGGGCGAGCAGCGAGAGCGTGCCGCCTTCGCCGTTATTGTCGGCCTGGAGGATCAGGCAGATATATTTGACGGTGACGACGAGCGTCAGCGCCCAGAAGAGCAGCGAGACGACGCCGATGACCTCGGCATCCTCCAGCCCGTCGGCGGCGGCATGCACCACCGCCTCGCGCAGCGCATAGAGCGGGCTCGTCCCGATATCGCCATAGACGACACCGATGCATCCGAGCAGGAGCTTCCAGAAGCCCGAATTGTCATGGCCGCGCTCCTGGGCGAGATGCGGCTGTTCCGTGTCGACTGCCAATCAGCTTCTCCGGGACGCGGCCGGCCGTCCGGGCGGACGAGCGGGCGCGCAACCTTGCGATAGCATCATTCACCACCCCCGAGCGAGGGGCGGTTCAGGATGACGGGCCGCCAGGAATAGGAAATTCTCTCGCATTGCAACCGTCGACGCGGTCGCAGCCGGGAAAAAGCCGGTCGCGGCGGCGGGGAGACGCGAAAGCCGCGTCTCCGCTCCGGGTCTCAGGCGCCGGCCGGCGCCGCCTCGCCATCGCCGCCGGCGCGCGGCGCGCCGCCATCCGAGTCGCTCTTCGGCTCGGCCTTGCGCTCCCGCGTCAGGAGCTTGAAGAACATCGGGATGAAGAAGATCGCGACGAAGGTCGCGAGCAGCATGCCGCCGATGACGCCGGTGCCGATCGAATGGCGGCTCGCCGAGCCGGCGCCGGACGAGATCGCCAGCGGCACGACGCCGAAGATGAAGGCGAGCGAGGTCATGACGATCGGCCGGAAGCGAAGACGGGCGCCCTCCAGCGCGGCATCGAAGGTGGAGAGGCCCTCCTCGCGCTTCATCACGATGAACTCGACGATGAGGATGGCGTTCTTCGCCGCGAGCCCGACCAGCGTGACGAGACCGATCTGGAAATAGACGTCGTTCTGGAGCCCGCGCAGCCAGATGGCGAGGAGGGCGCCGAACATGGCGAAGGGCACCGCCAGGATCACGGCGAGCGGCAGCGACCAGCGCTCGAACTGCGCCGCGAGGATCAGGAACACCATCACCATGCCGAAACCGATGGCGATCGCGCCGGTGCCGCCCGTCGCGAGTTCCTGATAGGCCGAGCCCGTCCATTCGATGGCGAAGCCTTGCGGCAGGTCGCCGGCCACTTCCTGCATCGCCTGGAGCGCCTGGCCGGAGGAATAGCCGGGCGCCGGATTGCCGGTGACCTTCGCCGCCGTGAAGACGTTGAAGCGCTCGATGAGATCGGGGCCGACGATGCGCTGCACCTTCAAGAGCGTGTCGAGCGGGATCATCGCGCCGGAGGTCGCCTTCACATAGACGAACTTCAGGTCCTGCGGCTTCTCGCGGAAGATCGATTCCGACTGAAGGCTGACGCGGTAGTTGCGCCCGAGCAGCGTGAAATCGTTGACATAGAGGCTGCCGAAGGTCGCCTGCATGGTGGAGAAGATGTCAGCGATCGGCACGCCGAGCGCCTTGGCCTTCTCGCGATCGACGTCGATCTTATATTGCGGCACGTTGGGCGAGAAGGTGGTGCGCACGCCCGTCAGCTCCGGCCGCTTCGAGGCCTCGGCGACGAGCTTGTTGGTCGTCTCGACCAGACCCTGGACACCGGACCCGGTGCGGTCCTGCACGTAGAGCTCGAAGCCGCCGGTGGTCGACAGGCCCTGGATCGGCGGCTGGTTGAAGGCCAGCACCATGCCGTCCTTGATGCCGGCATTGGCGCCCATCAGCTGAGCCGGCGTGTTGCGGCCGTCGACGTCGCGCTCGCTCCAGTCCTTCAGGGTGACGAAGGCCGTGCCGGCGCTGGTGCGCTGCGTGCCCGCCAGGAGGTCGAAGCCGGCGAAGGCGACGACATCGGCGACGGCCGGGTTCTTCCGCGCGTTCTCGCTCACCTGGCGCATCACCTCCGTGGTGCGCGACAGCGAGGAGGCCGGCGGCAGGATGCCGACGGCGAAGTTCGAGCCCTGGTCTTCTTCCGGCACCAGCGAGCCGGGAATGGTGGTGAAGAAATAGGCCGCGCCCGCCGTGATGCCGGCGAAGATCAGGAGGCCAACAAGGGCATGGCGCAGGAAGAAGCGCACGCCCGCCACATAGCCGTCGGTCAGCTTCTCGAAGCCGCGGTTGAACAGGCGGAAGGGCAGGAGAGGCTCGCCCTTCGAGGGCTTGAGGATCAGGGCGCAGAGCGCCGGGGTCAGCGTCAGCGCGACGATGCCGGAGATCGTCACCGACACGGCGATCGTCACCGCGAACTGGCGGTACATCACGCCTGCGAGGCCGCCGAGAAAGGCCACCGGCACGAAGACGGCGCAGAGCGTCAGCACGATGGCGATGACCGGCTCGGCGACTTCCTGCATTGCCTTGGTCGCGGCTTCCGGCGGCGGCAGCCCTTCCTCCTCCATGATGCGCTCGGTGTTCTCGAGCACGACGATCGCGTCGTCGACGACGATGCCGATGGCGAGGACGAGCGCGAAGAGCGTCAGGAGGTTGATGGAGAAGCCGAGCGCGAGGAGCGCGCCGAAGGTGCCGATGATCGAGACCGGCACCGCGATGATCGGGATCAGCGTCGCCCGGAACTTCTGCAGGAACAGATAGACGACGATGACGACGAGGATGATCGCCTCGATGAAGGTCTTCACCACCTCCTCGACCGAGGCGACGATGAATTTCGTCGTGTCGTAGGGGATGGCATAGGTGATGCCTTGCGGGAAGGACTGCTGCAACTCGTCCATCGCCGAGCGGATCGACTGCAGCGTCTGGAGCGCGTTCGCACCCGGCTGGAGATAGAAGCCGATCGGGACGGTGGAACTGCCGTTATAGGTGGCGTTGAAGCCGTAGTCCTGGGCGCCCAGTTCGACGCGCGCCACGTCCTTCAGCCGCAGCGTGCCGGCGCTGGTGGCGTCGGATTTCAGGATGATGTTCTCGAAGGCGCTGGCATCCGGCAGGCGGCCGATCGTCGTCACCGAATAGGTGAAGGCGAGTTCGTTGCGGTTCGGCTCGGCGCCGAACTGACCGGCGGCGAATTGCGCGTTCTGCTCCTGGATCGCCGCCTGCACGTCGGCCGGCGTCAGATTGTACTGCGCCAGCGCGTCCGGCCGCAGCCAGATACGCATGGAATAGTCGCGCTGGCCGAAGAGCTGGGCATCGCCGATGCCGGGCAGGCGCTTGATGCGGTCGATGACGTAGAGCAGCGCGTAGTTGGAGACATAGGTCGCGTCGTAGCGCGGATCGCTCGACGTCATGGTCGCGACGGCGAGGATCGAGGACGACCGCTTATTCACCTGGACGCCCAGGCGCTGCACCTCGGTCGGCAGCCGCGACAGCGCCTGCTGCACCCGATTGTTGACGTCGATCGTCGCCTGATCGGGATCGGTGCCGGTCCGGAAGGTGACGGTGATCTGCGTCGTGCCGGCGGCCGAATTGGTCGAGCGCATGTAGAGCATGTTCTCGACGCCGTTCACCTGTTCCTCGATCGTCGCGGCGACGGTCTGGGACAGGGTCTCGGCGCTGGCGCCCGGATAGGACGCGCTGATCACGACTTCCGGCGGCACGAGCTGGGGATATTGCTCGATCGGCAGGTTGAGCATGCCGGCCGCGCCCGCGATCGTGATCACGATGGAGATGACCATCGCGAAGATCGGGCGGCGGACGAAGAAATAGCGGATCTTGGTCGAGCCGAGCGGAGACTTCATTGCGCGGCGCCACCGTTCGAGGTCGTGGCCTTCACGTTCTCGTTGTTCGCATCGCTCTTCGTCGCGTCCACCGGCCCGCCGCCCTGGCCCTGGGCGGCGCCGCGCGACTGCACGCCGCTGCCGAGCGACTGGCCGTCGCCGCTGTCGCCCGCCGGCGCCGAGGCGCCGTTCGCGGCGGGCTTCGGCTGGTTGGCGCCTTCCGCGCCGCCGGAGCCGCTGGGCGCCCCGGCGTCGGGGGCGCCCGCCGCCCCGGCGGCCGGCTGGCCGGTGCCGCCGCCCTTCGCGGACTGATCCTGCCCGGCCGGCGCGGCGGAAGGGGCGACCGGCGCGCCCGGTCGCACCTTGACGACGCCCTCCGTGACGATCCGGTCGCCGGTCTTGAGGCCCGAGGCGACGATGATCTGCTCGTTCATCTCGCGCCCGACCGTGATCGGCCGCACCTGCGCGACATTGTTCTCGTCCAGCGTGAAGACGAACTGGCCCTGCGGATTCTGCATCAGCGCCGCCGCCGGGATCTCGATGGCGTTGTCGAGCGACAGGCCCTGGATCGAGATGCGCACGAACATGCCCGGCAGCAGCCGCTGCTGCGGGTTCTCGAACACCGCGCGGGAGGAGATCGTGCCGGTATTGGTGTCGATCGTCGCCGAGGTGAAGTCGATCGTGCCGGTCTTGTCATAGGTGCTGCCGTCGCCGAACACGACCTCGGCCGACAGGCCGCTCGCCTTGCCGAAGGCGACGCCGCTCTCGATCAGCCGGCGGATCTGCACGGCTTCCGTGTCGGAGGCCGAGAAGTTCACGTAGATCGGGTCGAGCTGGCTGATCTGGGTGAGGAGAGTGTTCGAGCTGACGAGGCTGCCTTCCGGCAATTGCTCGCGGCTGGTGATGCCGCTCACCGGCGCGTTCACCGTCGCATAGGTGAGCTGGAGGTTGGCGGTGTAGAGCTGGGCATTGGCGGCGGCGAGCTGGGCCTCGTTCAGCTGGCGCGTCGCCACCGCGTCGTCGAGCGTCGCGGTGCTGGTCGCGCCGGACTGGACGAGCGAGCGCTGGCGCTCCTCGGTGCGCCGGGCGTTGGTCAGCTGCGCCTCGGCCTGCTGCACGGAGGCCTTCGCCTGTTCGACCGCCGCCTGGTACTGGCGCGGATCGATGCGGAAGAGAACCTGGTTCTGCGCCACGGGCGAGCCTTCCTCGAAGCTGCGCTCCAGGAGAATGCCGCCGACCTGCGCCCGCACCTCGACCTCGCGGGAGGCCGCGACGCGCGCGGCATATTCATAGGTGATGGGCAGGGTCTTGCCCTCGACGGTCATCACGGTCACGGCCGGCGGAGGCTGCTGCTGGCCGCCCTGACCGCCGCCTTGCCCGCCCTGGCCGCCGCCGGCCGCGCGCTGCCCGCCCGAACCGGCCGCGTTGCCGCCGCCCCCCTGGCCACCGCCGCCGCTGCTGGCGCCGCTCTGTTGCGCGAGGGCCGGGCCGGTGGCGAGAAGGCCAGCCAGAAGGGCGATCGAGAGACTCCGGCTGACTGTCATCGAAAACGAACCCACGGGTCGAAAGGTGTATTGCAATGCGGCATACATACATTCATGACTGAATGTAAACAGGGAGCGGCTCGTGCGTCGGACCAAGGAAGAGGCTCAGGAAACACGGGATGCCCTTCTGGACGCGGCGGAAGCGGTCTTCCATCGCGAGGGCGTCGCCCGCGCCACGCTGTCGCAGATAGCGTCCGAGGCGAAGGTGACGAGGGGGGCCATCTACTGGCACTTTTCCGGCAAGGCGGCCCTGTTCAAGGCGATGTGCGAGCGGGTCAGCGCGCCGGAGGAAGAGTTCTTCGTGGAACAGGCCGAGCGGCGCGACGGCGGCACGCTCGCCAATCTGCGGGCGCTCGGCCTCGAAATGGTGCGCCGTTTCGTCGCGAACGGGCATGCACAGCGCGTGCACGAGATCCTGCTCTTCCGCTGCGAATATGTCGGCGAGATGAGCGAGGCGCTGGCCGAGCGCCGCGAGAAGGAAAAGGCCTTCGACCGCGCGGTGCTGGAGGCCTTCGACCATGCGCGGCAGGCCGGCGAGCTCGGCGCCGGCTGGACCTCGGAGCTCGCCGCGGCGGCGCTGCGCTGCGCCGTGATGGGGGCGATCTCCGACTGGCTGCGGCTGGATCGCGGCTATGATCTCATGGAGGTCGCCGCGCTGCTCCTGGACAGCCTGTTCGCGAGCTACTCCCGCGAACGGCCGAGCCGGGCCTGATCAGGCGCCGAAGGGTGCGAGCCTCGCGACGGTGAAGGGCGCGCCGCGCTCTTCCTCGACGAAGAGGGCGAGCCCGCCGATCGCGAGCGGCGCGCCGTCGAATTCGGCGAGGCGCCGGCGCAGGTCCGTCTCCGTCCGCTCCAGCGCGTCGCCGGCAAGCGAATTCGTCAGCGTCATGTGGAAGCGGAATTCGTCGCGGACGTAAGGATAGCCCCAGCGGTCGAGCAGGTTGCGCTGATGCTCGCTGAGGCGCTCGGGCCGTCGCCTTGCCACCTCGTCAGCGGTGAGTGGCGCGCGAAAAGGTTCGAAGGCTTCGAGAATGGCGGATTCCAGCGCGGCGAGGTCGGGGGAGGGCGCAGCCGGCACGAGGGCGAGGAAGCCGTCGAGGCGCGCGATCACCGCCTTCGGCAGATCGAAGGCGCGCCGCGTCGCGGCGAAGGCGTCGAGCGCCGACGCGAGGTCCGCCAGCGTCACGCCGTCCTTCGGTCGGAAGGGCGCGCGCAGCGTCGCATGGAAGCCGTAGCGCGCGGGATCGGCGACGAGCGGATCGATCGCCGGATCGGGAGCGCGGGTGGCGGCGCCCGAAAAGGCGTCGCGCCCGAGCCAGAGCGCGGCGGCCCGCGTCAGAGCGGCGTCGGCGGGCGGCGTGAAGTAGAGGGCGGCGCGCATCCGGTCGCCGTCAGCGCAGCGGCAGCGGGCCGAGATGGATCGGGTTGGTCCAGGCCTGCCGCCCGGCCTCGTCCATCACCACGACGCGGCACCAGTCGCCGGCGAAGCGTTCGAGCGGCAGGACGGCCTCGGTCAGGCGCCCGTCGCCGGCATCGACATAGTCGCCGCGCGAGCCGCGCCCGACCACCGCGACGCCGCGCGCCGGGGAGCAGGCGACGCGCAGCGCCGCGCCGTCGATCTCGACATGCTCGATCGTCGGGCCGCGCGAGGAATAGAACTCGCCGCGCTTCATCGCCGCCAGGATCGCCTCCGGCTCGTTCGCCTCCGCCTTCACCATCATCCAGCCGCCGCACCAGTCGCGCGACTTGAAATGCGCGTCGTCGGCGGCGTAGGCGAGGAGCCTGTGCCCCTCGTTGAGGAGGGCGTCGAGCAGAATCGTGCCGTCGCCGCGATCGGTCTCCAGCGCGCAGCCGGTGTTCCAGATCTCCACCGCATGGGCGATGCCCGCCATCTGCCGCCCGTCCTCGATCGACAGCGAGGACCATTGCGGATGGGCGATGCCGAGAAAGGCGCCGGCCGCGACGGCGCGCTCGGCGAGCCGCACCGCCGTCTCGCCCTCGCCGAGCGGTTCGAAATCGAGCGGCAGCCCGCAGGCGAGGAGGTGCCAGATCTCGCCATGACTGTTCTCGGGCGCATGGATCTCGGCGCCGAAGATCGTCGTGAAGCCCTCGCCGCGCCAGGGCGTCGTGTCGACCACCGGAAAGCCGAAGCGCTCCAGGAAGTGGTCGGACAGGCAGAGGAAGTCGTAGCCGGCCTCGCGATAGGTCCGGCAGACCTCCTCCGGCGAGAGCGCGCCGTCCGAGCGCGTCGAATGGGTATGGATATTGCCGCGCAGGAAGCGGCCGGGCTTGGCGAAGGCGTCGGGAACCATCGATCGAATCACTCGCGTCTCGTCGGATGCTCTATAGCGCCGATCGGGTCCGTTCAGCATCTTTCCATTTCGCGGCGATGACGGCGCGGTCTCCCCTGTTTCTCGCCGCCGCGCCGCCTTAATGTCTGCTTAACCAATGGTTTCCGGTGGCGGCGCGTGGGGCGGCCGCGCCGGCCCGTCCGGGGCCGTCATGTCCAAATCGCAATCCTATCTCCTGCGCGGTCAGGTGAACCGCCTGGAGACGACGACGCAGGTCACCCTGTCCGTGCTGGCGCTCGGCAGCGGCGTCTTCACCTATCTCGGGGTGCGCGAGCTGCTCGACGGCTCGGCGACGACCGTCTTTCTCGGCGCCGTCATCTATTCTTCGGCCGTGTCGGTCGGCATCTACGCCTTCTGGTCCTATCTGATGCGGCTGATGCCGCATGTGCGCGGCAGCCGGGGCTTCCTTTATCTGGCCATGCTGCTCGGCGCCGTGATGATCATGGCCATGTCCTCCTGGCTCAACGCCTCGGCCCTGGCCGGCGCGGCGGCGCTGGAACAGCATCTCTCCAACACGACGGAGGACTATCAGCAGCGCTTCAACGCCGCGAACGAGAACGCGCTCGCCGCCCAGAGCCTGTTGCCCGACATCCAGCTCGCCGCCCAGCGCTTCGCCGGGCTCGCCGATGTCGAGCGCCAGTCCGGCGCGCTCACCGGCACGTCCGGCTCCGGTACGGTGGTGCAGCTCCTGTCGCAGATGTCCGGCCAGCTCGGCGGCTTGCAGGGGGAGATCCTCGAATCGCGGAAAAGCGTCGACGCGATCTTCGCCGAGGGCTCGAAGCGCCTTGCGACGATGCGCGAGCTCGTCTCCTCCGCCGGTCCGGTCGCCCAGCGCTCCAACGCCTATGCCGAGGAGGCGGTGAAGCTCTCCGGCCTCATCACCGCGCTCCAGCAGACCTCGGTCGCCCCGGCGGTGAAGCGGGCGGCCGAGGATCTCGGCAAGAGCTTCATCGCGCCGGTCGCCGATGCCGCCGACGCCAATCTCCAGACCCGCCAGACGGAGGTCGTCGGCAAGGTGGAGGCCGCCGTGAAGGCGCAGAGCGACCAGCTCGCCCGCGCCGCCGACGAGATCCTCGCCCGGCCGGTGGTCGAGCCGCTGCGCTTCACCCCGCTCTCGGCGCCGGAAGCCGTCATCCGCTATGCCGGTGATTTCCTGCCGTCCTGGGCCGGGGCCATCGCCATCGATCTTTTGCCGGGCGTCCTCATCTTCATCCTCTGCGTCGTGCAGGACGTCATCCGCCGCGAGGAGGGCAGCGCCGCCGAGACCGGCGAGATGAGCGCCGCCGAACTGATGCAGGCGCTACGCATCCACCGCCAGCTGCGCGCCATGGACGGCGAGAGCGACGCCGCCTTCGCGGCGCATGACGATGTCGTCCAGCAGAACCAGCCGGCGGCGCACTATCCGAAAAGCGCGCTGCGCTAGGGACGGCGATGGTCGGCGACGACTACGCCCCCGGCCGGCTGGAGCGCCTGTTCCGGTCCATCCCGGACGGCGCCGTGCTGCGCGGCATCTTCTTCGCGCTTCTCGTCCTCGCCATCGGCACCGCCGCCCTCGACTACCAAGCGCTCGCCGCCGCCGATGCCGAGCGCGAGCGGCTGGAGCGCACCGAGCCGATGCCGCTGGCGCCGCCGAGCCCCGGCGACCAGGTCCGGCCCTTCCTGCCGAGGACCATTCCCGTCGGTCCGGATCGGGGCGAGCCGCGTCTGCCGGGCTATGACGGCCCGGTGCCGGGCGAGGCCATGGCGCGGCCGATGACCTTCCGGACGGCGCCCGGCGCCCTGGCTACGGCGGTCGGCCGCATCGATCCCGGCACGGCGGACGCGCTGCGCGCCTTTCTCGACGGCGTGGGCGCGGGCGCCAGGACCCTCGTGCTCCATTCGCCGGGCGGCGCGGTGGAGGATGCGATGGCCATGGCGCGGCTCCTGCGCGAGCGCCGGCTCGACACGGAGGTGCCCGCCGACGGCTATTGCGCCTCGGCCTGTCCGCTGGTCCTTGCCGGCGGCGTGCATCGCAGCGCCGGCGCGGGGGCCTGGATCGGCCTCCATCAGGTCTACGCGGCCGAAGGCGCGGCCGGCTTCCGCCGCCTCGCCGATCTCGACCGCTCGATCTCCGACATCCAGTCGACGGTGGCGCGCTGCCAGGAGCTTCTCGCCGAGATGGGGATCGCGCCGGAGGTCTGGATCAAGGCGATGCGCACGCCCCCCGAAGCCCTCTATGTCCTGACGCCTCAGGAACTCGCCGAGGCGAACTTCACGACGAAGCCGGTGCAGGGGCCGCCGATGCCGGACAGCCTCGCGCGCGCCTTCGGCCTCTCGCCTTAGCAGCCTATCGACTTTCTCTTCCGACCGTGCGAAGAGCTCAGTAGGCACATCCTGTGCTTGTGTGAGTGGGCCATGCTGCGACTTCGTCGGACTTTCGCGATCCTCGGGATGATCGGGCTTTCGACGGCCCTATCCAGCTGCGTCACGTCGGAGAAATATGCTGCCGCGCAGGAAGCCTTGAAGGGCAGCCCCGCGCTTCGGCAGGAACTCGTCGATCACTGCCTGAAGACCTCCCATGTGGTGGGGGAAGAGCGGCGCATGCTCGCGAAGGTCGCCAATGTCTCGGCGAATGCGCCCTTGGAGAAGATCCTCTGCACGCGCGTGACGAATGCGCTGGCGAGCGGTCGGCTCAGCTATTCCGACTTCCAGTCCATGGAGTTCGGCCATGTCACGCCCGGTCTGATCCGCGCCCTTCAGGACCGGTAGGCCCCCGTCACCGGGCTCGCGAACGATAGGAGCGCCGCGTGCGCCGCTCCTTCGCCGCGTGCCGGTTCGGAAAGAGCCAGACCTGAACGAGCTTGACGAGGCCGAGGATGGTGAGGGTCGCGACGACGGCGACCGCCGCGAGGCCGAATTCGCCGAGGCCGCAGGCGAGGCCGATGGCGCCGGCCATCCAGAGCGAGGCGCCGGTGGTGAGGCCGAGCACCCGTCCCTTGCCGTGGATGATGAGGCCGGCCGCCAGGAAGGCGACGCCGGAGGTCACCGCGCTGACGATGCGCACCGGATCGGCGCGCACCATGTCGCTCTGATAGCGCGCGATGAGGATGATCATCAGCAGCGTGAAGAGGCAGGAGCCGACGCCGACGAGCATATGCGTCTTCAGCCCGGCATTCTTCGCCCGGGCCTCGCGCTCGATGCCGATCAGCCCGGCCAGCACCAGAGCCGCGACGAGACGGAGCGACTCCTCCCAGAGGCTCGGCGAGACGATATGCGGAACGGCGGTTTCCATTCCCCGAAAGATAGGCCGGCGCGCCGCGCCGTCATGCCGCAGGCAGGATGCGGTCCAGCCAGGTTTCGAAGCCGGCTAGCGCCATGCGGCGGATCGGCTCGATCTCGTTCAGCGCCTCGTGCCGCGCCCCTTCCAGGATGAGGAGTTCGACATCCCGGCTGCCGGCATGGCGCAGCCCGCCCGCCAAGTCCCGCGCCGCTGCGCCCTGGCGGGTGGCGGGGTCTTCCGCGCCGCCCAGCACATGAACGGGGAGGGCGCTCGGCAGGCGCGCCCAGGCGGCTTCGCCGGAAGCGTCGCGCACGAGGCCGAGAAGATCCATGGCCAGGGAATTGGTCGGCGTCCAGCCGCAGAGCGGATCGCGCCGATAGGCCTCCACCGCCGCCGCGTCATGGCTCAGCCAGTCGGCCTCCGTTCGCCGGTCCGGCACGCTTCTGCCCCAGGCGCCGAAGGTGGCCCGGGCGAAGAGCTCGCTCGCGACGTCGGAGCCCTTCAGCGCCCGCTCGACCTTCAGCGCCGCGAGGCCGAGCGTCTCCTTCCTGCCGAAGGTGAAATCGGCGTTCCAGAGCGCGAGGCCCGCCAGCGCCGCGCCGCGCCGGATGGCGACGTTCAGTGCGATATGGGCACCCATCGAATGACCGAAGAGAATGACCGGCAGGCCGTGATGCTCGCGGTCGGCTTCGGTGAGGACGGAAGCGCAATCGGCCAGCACCTTCGCGCCGCCCTCCGTCTTGCCGAAGCGGCGCAGCGGCGCGTCGCGCGCGCTGGTCGAGCCATGGCCGCGATGGTCATGCGCATAGACATGGAAGCCGCGCCCCGCCATCTCACCGGCGAAGCGGGCATAGCGGCCGGCATGCTCGGCGAGACCATGCAACACGAGAAGGACGCCGCGTTCATGCCCGCGCGCCGTGGCCCGGTAGAGATTGAGCGTCGCGCCGCTCGGACTGTCGAAGCTGGTGCGGGTGTCGAACAAACGGGATCTCGCGGCTGGAGAGCGGGTATTCCGAAAGAGATCGCGCGGCCGCGGCGATTTTGCCAGATCGCCGGGCCGGCTCACTTGCCAGAATCGCGCGACTCGGCAATGTTCCTGTTTAGTTCTGGAGCGAGCCACCGATGCCGAGACTTTGCGCCGCCCTGTTCCTGTTCGGCCTCCTCCTGCCTCTCGGCGCGGCCGGCGCCCAGGAGAGCGAGGTGTCCCGCCCCTCGACACGCAATGTCCTGGCGATCAGCTGGCAGCCCGCCTTCTGCGAGGGCCAGTCGAGGAAACCCGAATGCCGCAGCCAGACGGCGGACCGGGCGGACGGCCGGCGCTTCTCGCTGCACGGCCTCTGGCCGCAGCCGCGCAGCCGCGAATATTGCGGGCCCGCCGCGCCCCTGAAGGAGCAGACGAAGACCGGCGGCTGGAAGAGCCTGCCGGAGCCGCAGCTTTCGGCCGCGACGAAGGCACGGCTCGATGATGCCATGCCCGGCACGCAGTCCCTGCTCGAACGGCATGAATGGGCGCGGCACGGCACCTGCTTCGGTCTCGACGCGGAGGGTTATTTCGGCCGGGCGATCGCGCTTCTCGATGCGGTGAACGGCTCGGCCGTGGCGGAGCTCTTCGCTGCGCGGATCGGCCAGAACCTTTCGACGGAGGAGATCCGCGCCGCCTTCGACAAGGCCTTCGGCCCCGGCGCCGGCGAGCGGGTCCGCGTGTCCTGCCGCGACGACGGCAGCCGGCGGCTGATCGATGAGTTGACGATCGGCCTGTCCGGCGAGATCGCCGAGCGGCCCGACATCGCGGCGCTGATCGCCGGCTCGCGCCCGACGAAGCCCGGCTGTCCGGGCGGGATCGTCGATCCGGTCGGCCTGCAATAGGCGGCGTCTCAGCTCAAGGCGCGCGCCAGGAGGAGAGCGGTGGCGACGAGAAGCGCCGCGACGCTCGGAAAGAAGGTCGCGGCGAAACCGAAGGCGCGAGCCGCCGCGCCCTTCGGATAGCCGAGACGAAAGGCGAGCCGGGCGGCGACGAACCAGAGGACGAAGACCGGCAGGAGGGCCGAGGCGTCGGGCGGCAGGCTCGCGGCGAGCGCCAGGAAGGCGAGGCCGGCGAGAAGCGTCTGTTCCAGCGTGTTCTGGAGAAAGGCCCGCGCGACGGCGAGAGCGCGGTCGGCGGGCGGGTCGCCGCCTTCGATCGCCCCGGCATGGAAGAAGCGGTGGTGGGCGACGGCCGCGACGCCGCCGGCGAGCGGCAGGCCGAGCGGGGCGAGCCAGGGGAGTAGGGCGGCGATGCTTTCGCTCGCTCCGGCCTCCGGCGCGACCGGCGCGGGAACGAGCGCGAGGGCGAGAGCCGCGACGAGAAGCGAGGCGCCGATCGCCGCCGCGATGCCCTTCGCCACGCCGCGCTGTTCGCGCCGGAACGCTTCTTCGGGTGAATCCGAGCGGCTTTTGTTGCTCATCGCCGTCCGATCGCTTAGGTACGCGGCAGGTTTTCCGAACGCCCAAATTCTTGGAGTTTCGCGCGCGCCATGGCTCGCCAATTCATCTATCACATGTCGGGCCTCAAAAAGGCCTATGGCAACAAGAAGATCCTCGACGACATCCACCTGTCCTTCTACCCGAATGCCAAGATCGGCATTCTCGGTCCGAACGGCTCGGGTAAGTCGACCCTGCTGAAGATCATGGCGGGGGACGATAAGGAGTTCACGGGCGAGGCCTGGGCCGCCGAGGGCGCCGCCATCGGCTATCTGCCGCAGGAGCCGCAGCTCGATCCCTCGAAGACCGCCTTCGAGAACGTCATGGAAGGCGTCGCCGACAAGCAGGCGATCCTCGACCGCTACAACGAACTGATGATGAACTACTCGGACGAGACGGCCGAGGAGGGGGCGAAGCTCCAGGACATCATCGATTCGCAGAACCTCTGGGACCTCGAACCCCAGGTGGAGATGGCGATGGAAGCGCTGCGCTGCCCGCCGAAGGATGCCGATGTCTCGGTGCTGTCCGGCGGCGAGCGCCGCCGCATCGCGCTCTGCAAGCTGCTTCTGTCGAAGCCGGACATCCTCCTGCTCGACGAGCCGACCAACCATCTCGACGCCGAGACGATCGCCTGGCTGGAAAAGCACCTGCGCGACTACGAGGGCGCCGTGCTGATGGTGACCCACGACCGCTACTTCCTCGACAATGTCACGGGCTGGATTCTCGAGCTCGATCGCGGCCGGGGCATCCCCTACGAGGGCAACTACTCGGTCTATCTCGAGAAGAAGGCCAAGCGGATGCTGCAGGAGGGCCGCGAGGACGACAATCGTCAGCGCGCCATCTCGCGCGAGCGCGAATGGATCCAGCAGGGCGCCAAGGCCCGCCAGACCAAGTCGAAGGCCCGTATCCAGGCCTATCACGACCTCGTGGAGCGCGCCGAGCAGCGCAAGCCCGCCGACGGCCGGATCGTCATCCCGACCGGCGAACGCCTCGGCAACAAGGTCATCGAGGTGAACAACCTCACCAAGAGCTATGGCGACCGGGTACTGATCGAGAATCTCTCCTTCAAGCTGCCGCCCGGCGGCATCGTCGGCATCATCGGCCCCAACGGCGCCGGCAAGTCGACCCTCTTCAAGATGATCACCGGCCAGGAACAGCCGGACGGCGGCGAGATCAGCGTCGGCGATACGGTGTCGCTCGGCTATGTCGACCAGAGCCGCGACCATCTCGACGGCGCCAAGAACGTCTGGGAGGAGATCTCGGGCGGCGTCGATATCCTGAAGCTCGGGAAATACGAGATGAATTCCCGCGCCTATGTCGGCAATTTCAACTTCAAGGGCACGGACCAGCAGCAGAAGGTCGGCACGCTGTCCGGCGGTCAGCGCAACCGCGTCCATCTCGCCAAGATGCTGAAGTCGGGCTCGAACGTCATCCTGCTCGACGAGCCGACCAACGATCTCGACACCGAGACGCTGGCCGCGCTGGAGGATGCGCTGGAGGATTACGCCGGCTGCGCCGTGGTGATCAGCCACGATCGCATGTTCCTCGACCGCCTCGCGACCCATATCCTCGCCTTCGAGGGCGACAGCCATGTCGAATGGTTCGAGGGCAATTTCGAAGCCTATGAGGAGGACAAGATCCGCCGCCTCGGCCCGGAAAGCGTCAATCCGAAACGGCCGACCTACAAGCGGCTGACGCGCTGACGGGACAGCCTTCGGGCCGGAAACGCGGCGCCGCGCCGAGCGCGGCGCGCCTCGCTTCTGCCGAAGGCTTCATAAGCCGATGCGAGACGGACGTTCCGCCTCGCATCCCGACCGTGCAAGACCAGACGCTTTTCGGACGGTGCATGCCGTGATCGACTTTGCGAGTTTGTTCGACGAGATCCCGAGCCCCTACATGGTGCTCGACGCCAATCTGAACTATGTCGCGGCCAACAAGGCCTATATGGCGGTCGTCAAGCTGCAGCTCGACCAGCTTCTCGGCCGCAATCTCTTCGCGCTCTTCCCCAATGACGACGAGGGGGGCACGCGCCTGCGCCGCTCGCTCCAGACGGTGCTCGCCACCGGCGCCAGCGATACGATCGCCTTCATTCCCTATCCGATCCCCGACCCGTCCGTCGAAGGCGGCGTCGATCACCGCTACTGGACGGCGGTGCACACGCCGCTTCTCGGCGCCGATGGCCGCACCGCCTTCGTCGTGCAGAACACGGTGGACGTGACGGACCTCTACCTGTCCCGGCAGCGCGGCGAAGCGGGTGAGGTGGGAGGGGGCGTCGACGTTCTCCAGCGGGCCCGCGAGGTGGAACGCGCCTATCAGGAATCGCTCGCCGAGAGCGCCGAGTTCCGCCGGCTCTTCGACCAGGCGCCCGGCATGATCGCCATCGTCCATGGCGAGGATCACCGTTTCTCCTTCGCCAACCATGCCTATCGCAGCTTCACCGGCCATCGCGTCTTGGACGGGCGGGCGATCCGCGAGGCCTTTCCCGAGATCGCCGACCAGGATCTGATCGTCCGCCTCGACACCGTGTTCCGCACCGGCCGCGCCGAAAGCGGCGAGGGCATCCGCCTGCTTCTCAAGGGCCGCGACGAGGACCGGCTGCGCGAGGCCTTCGTCGATTTCCACTACCAGCCGATCCGCGACGGACAGGAGCGCATCACCGGCGTCTTCATCCAGGGCACCGACCGCACGGAACAGTACCGGACGCTGCACCATCAGCGGCTTCTCCTCGACGAGCTGAACCATCGCGTGAAGAACACGCTGTCCACCGTGCAGTCGATCGCCCGCCGCAGCTTCCGCCATGTCGACCGCCTGGGCGTCGCCGCGTTCGAGGCGCGGATCAAGGCCCTGTCCAATGTCCACGACCTGATCAGCGATCAGCATTGGGAGAAGATCGGCCTCCAGACGCTGATCGAGGGCGAACTGGCCGCGTTCGGCGCCGATCGCGTCGCGCTGGCCGGGCCGGCGGTCGATCTGACCCCGCGCGCCGCCGTGGCGCTCGCCATGGTCTTTCACGAATTGGTGAGCAATGCGCTCAAGTATGGCTCGCTCTCGACCGAGACCGGCTCGCTCGAACTCGCCTGGTCCATCGCCGCGCGAGACGGGGAGAGCGTCCTCCGCTTCGAATGGCGCGAGGCCGGCAATCCGTCCCCGCCGCGCGAATGGCCGCGCGGTTTCGGCATCCGCACGCTCGAACGCATTCTCGAAGGGGAACTCGCCGGCGGGTTCACCCTTGATTTAGCCCAAGGCTCCGTCATTTGCCGCTTCGAAGTGCCGTTAGCCGAGGTGGGAGACGTTGCGAGCTGAGGAAGAGGGGCGGGGCGAAGAAGGGCGCGATCTTGCCGGTCTGAAGGTCTTCGCGGTCGAGGACGAGTCGCTCGTCGCCATGCAACTCGAGGATATGCTTTACGAATTCGGCTGCGAGGTGGTCGGGCTCGCCATGCGCGTCGCCCGCGCGCTCGACATGGCCGACACGCTTCCCGCCATCGATTTCGCCGTGCTCGACGTGAATATCGCCGGCGATAAGGTCTATCCGGTCGCCGCGTGCCTCCGCGCCCGGGGCGTGCCGATCGTCTTCGCCACCGGCTATGGCCGGGCGGGGGTCGATCCGGAATGGCACGAATGCCAAATCGTGCAGAAGCCCTATACGGCGGACGAGCTCCGCGCGCATATCGAAGGCGCCCTGCGGAGCGGCCGGGCGCCGGCCATCGCCTGATCCGCCGCCGCGCCGCCTTGCGGTCGCGCCGCGCCTCGGTCATGGCTGTCCGCGCAACGCGTGGCGGAACTTCAAGGGGAATCCGGGCCGATGGACGTCTTCGTCAGGCATCTCATGGAAACGCTCGGTCCCTTCGGGATCGCGCTCCTCATGTTTCTGGAGAACGTCTTCCCGCCGATCCCATCCGAGATCATCATGCCGCTCGCCGGCTATCAGGCGGCGGTCGGCGAGATGTCGATCGCGGTCGTCATTCTCGCCGGCATGGCCGGCTCGCTGCTCGGCATCCTGCCCTGGTACTATCTCGGCTATGCGATCGGCGAGAAGCGCATCATCGCGCTGGCCGCCCGCTTCGGCCGCTGGCTGACCATGACGCCGGAGGATGTCGAGACCGCCGACAAGTGGTTCCGCAAATGGGGCTACTGGGCCGTGTTTCTCGGCCGGCTCGTGCCGACGGTGCGCACGCTGATCTCGGTGCCGGCGGGTCTGGCACGGATGCCCTTCTGGGCCTTCCTGGCCTTTTCCGCTCTCGGCACCCTGATCTGGACCGGCGGCCTCGCCCTTGCCGGCTATCTGATGGGCCAGCGCTACGATCTGATCGAGGGCTATATCGGACCGGTCTCCAATGCGGTGATCATTCTGGCCGTCGCGGTCTATCTCTGGCGCGTCGTCACCTTCAAGCCGAGCCCGCGCGCCCATGCGGTCGATCTGAAGTCGAACGAGGCGCCGCATCGCCGCGAGGCCTCCGATGTCTGAGGCCCCGATGCGGCGCCATCCGGCGCGCAAGCTGAAGGGCCGCGTCGCCGGCCTGTTCCGCGCCCCGCCGGACGATTTCGTCACGAGCGCGGTCGAGACCCTGGACCTCGGCTTCGACGGCGTCGCGGCCGATGTCCATGGCGGGGCGACGCGCCGCACCGGCGGACGCGAGCCCTGGTATCCGCGCGGCACGGAAATCCGCAACGAGCGCCAGCTCTCGCTCCTTTCGCCGGACGAACTGGCCGAGGCCGCCGAGGCTTTGGCGATCCCGGAGATCCGGCCGGAATGGATCGGCGGCAATCTCCTGGTCGAGGGCATCCCCCGGCTCACCTGGCTGCCGCCGCGCACGCTGCTCTTCTTCGAGGGCGGGGTCACGCTGAAGATCGATGGCGACAACGGCCCCTGCCGCCTGTCCGGCCGCGGCATCGCCCGGCATCATCCGGGGCGTGAGGATCTCGAACTCGGCTTCGTCAAGGCGGCGAAGCATCGGCGCGGTCTGGTCGCCTGGGTGGAGAAGCCGGGCCGGATCGCGCGGGGCGAGGGGCTGGAGGCCAGACTGCCCGAACAGTGGATCTATGGCTGAGACCTATTCGTCGCCCGTCGTCTCGGCTTCGGGATCGAGCCGGCGGGTCGAGCCCCATTGGTCGAGCATCGTGTTGATGTCGTCGAGCACGAAGAAACGGGCCGCGTCGCGGTCGTAGCCCTCGTCCATCAGGGCGTCGTAATCGGTGTGGGCGTGGCGGATATGGGCGACGATCGCCAACCAGAGCGCCGCCCCCGGCGACAGCGTGCGCATATGGCGCGAGCCGGCGGCCTCGCGGATCGCCTCGGCATCGAGAAAGGGCGCGCGGGGGATCGTCGCCGTCAGAAGCTTGGCGATGGCGCGCTGGCGCTCCGTCGCCATCAGGCGCCGTCCGCCGGCGGAATGTCGACGGAGGGTAGGAAGGGCTTCAGGTCCAGAAGCGGCGTTCCGTCGAGAAGGTCGATGGCGTCGATCACCAGATGGCCGCTGTCGCGATCGAGCGCTTCGATCCGCACGAGATGGAGGCCGATCGGATTGGGGCGCACGGGCGAGCGCAGCGAGAACGTGCCGCGCGCGCCATCCGCATGGCGCGGGCGCTGAAGCGCCAGATCGCGGCGGGCGCGGTCGAGCCAGGACAGGAGATGGACCCATTGCCCGGCTTCCAGGTCCGACAGCGCGAGGCGGAAGGCTGGGGCGATCTCCACCGACGCCGTGCGCCGGCGCTCGCGCGCCTCGCGCAGGTTCTTCGGGCAGAGCGCGCGCTCGGTCCAGGGCGAGCGCACGAGGCCGATGAAGCGGAGATGAGCGTCCTGAGGGTCCGTCGCCGCCTCGGCGAAGCTCGTTTCTCCGGGACGAAGGTCGGCGGCGCTGTCGCTCATGCGCGATATGTCGCCGAGGCCCCGGCCGCGGTCAACCGGCACCGCCGCGAAGGCGCTTGAAAGGCGCGCTCGCAAGATATAAACATATCTTTATATGATTTGCCGAGGTGGGAATGGCAGAAGCGGCGACACTAGCGTTCGAGGCCTCGGTCGAGGTGCTGAAGGCCCTCGGCGAGCCGACGCGCCTGCGGCTCGTGCGGCTGCTCGCCCGCAACGACCTGACCGTGTCGGACCTCACCGCCATTCTCGGCCAGTCGCAGCCGCGCATCTCGCGCCATCTGCGCCTGCTGGTCGAATCGGGCGTCTTGTCGCGCTATCAGGAAGGCGCCTGGGCCTATTTTCGCCTGGCCGGCGAGGGGCCGGGGGCGGCGGCGCTGGCGCGGGCCGTCATCGAGCGCGTCGGCGGGGCCGATCCGATGCTGGCGCGCGACCATGAGCGGCTGGACCATATCCGCCAGGAGCGGGCCGCGCGCGCCGCGCGCTTCTTCGCGGAGAATGCCGAGCGCTGGGACCGCCTGCGCCTTCTCCATGTCGCGGACGAGGATGTCGAGGCGGCGCTGCTCGGCGCGCTCGGCGAGCGTCGGTTCAACGATCTTCTCGATATCGGCACCGGCACCGGCCGGGTGCTCGAACTCCTGGCGCCGCGCGTCGGCCGGGCGATCGGCATCGATGCCTCGCGCGAGATGCTGCAGGTGGCGCGCGCCAAGCTCGACGCGGCGGGCATTGGCCATGCGCAGGTGCGCCAGGGCGACTGCTATTCGCTGCCGCTGCCTCCTGCCAGCTTCGATCTCGTGACCATCCATCAGGTCCTGCATTACCTGGACGATCCCGCCGCGGCGCTGCGCGAGGCCGCCGCCATGCTGCGCCCCGGCGGCCTTCTCGCCATCGTCGACTTCGCGCCGCACGATCTCGAATTCCTGCGCGACGACGAGGCGCATCTCCGCCTCGGCTTCTCGCCGGAAACGCTCTCCGCCTATCTGGCCGAGGCGGGGCTGGAGGTGGAGACGACCCGGCTTCTCGTGCCGGCGGGCGAGCATGCCGGGCGCCTCACCACCATCGTCGCCATCGCCCGCGAACGCCGTCCGAGTGCCGGGGCGACCGGCGATTCCGCCATCCTTTCCGATCTTCGCAGCGCCAGAGCCTGACCGATGCCGCAAGCCCTTCCCCCGCGCGACGAGCTTCGCGTCTCCTTTGAATTCTTCCCGCCGAAGAGCGAGAAGATGGAGGAATCGCTCTGGATGGCGGTCGAGCGGCTGGCGCCACTGCAGCCGAGCTTCGTTTCCGTCACCTACGGCGCCGGCGGCTCGACCCGCGAGCGCACGCATCACACGGTGAAGCGCATCCTGGAGGAGACCGCCCTCGTGCCGGCGGCGCATCTCACCTGCGTCGATGCCAGCCGCGCCGAGATCGACGCGGTGGTCCGCCAGTATCATGCAACGGGCGTGCGCCATTTCGTGGCGCTACGCGGCGACAGCCAGGCCGGGGTCGGCGCGCGCTACGCGCCTCATCCCGAAGGCTATCAGAGCTCGGCCGAGCTCGTGGCGGGCCTGAAGGCCGTCGATCCGGCGATCGAGGTCTCGGTCTCGGCCTATCCCGAGAAACATCCCGAAAGCCCCGACTTCGCGACCGATATCGATCTCCTGAAGCGGAAGGTCGACAACGGCGCCTGCCGCGCCATCACCCAGTTCTTCTTCGACAACGACGTTTACGAGAAATATGTCGAGCGGGTGCGCCGGGCCGGCATCTATGTGCCGATCGTGCCGGGCATCGCGCCAATCCACGACTTCACCAAAATCTCGCGCTTCGCCGAGGGCTGCGGCGCGACGATTCCTGCCTGGCTCGCGGCGCGCTTCGAGGGGCTGGAACAGGATCCGCAGACGCATAGCCATGTGGCGGCGGCCGTCTGCGCCGAACAGGTGCTCGACCTCGCCGATCGCGGCATCCGCGATTTCCATTTCTACACGATGAACCGGGCCGATCTCGTCTATTCGATCTGCCACATCCTGGGCCTGCGCCCGGCGGCCGCCCCTTCGGCCGAGGCGGAGTCGGCCGCCGCCTGACGGGGGCGGGCCGGAAACGGCAAGGGCCGGAGCGGCTGCCGCTCCGGCCCTCGACTTCGGTCTTGTCCTGGGGCGCGCGGGCTTTGCCCTTGCGCGCCGGCGGGGCGCCTTACGGCAGAAGCCCCACCACCGCCGCCGCCACGAAGACGAAGGCGGCCGAGATCATCAGGACGTGCAAGGATCGTGTCAGAAGCATGCGTCCCCTCCAGCTCCGATGACGCGAGATTAACGAATGTTTCGAAACCGTAAAGCCGGGAGCGGGCAGGGGGCAGCCCGGAACGATGCTTCATCCCCAAATTCGGTAGAGTTTGAAGCGTCTTGGCCGGCGCGAAATTAATCGGTGGGAACGCATTGGCGCCGCGGATCGGTCATCGTCGCGCAATGACCGGGGCCGAATCGGCGTGGCCACCGCCCGGCCGTTGCATATGACGTCGCCCCGTGCGACCGGGGGCGGTCGAAACGTCCCGCCGAGGCGAGGTAAGGTTTCCCCATGCAGCGATTTTTGACCGCGCGCGACGCCGCGATGTCCCTCCGCCCCGATGCGCCGGTCTATTGCTTCCGCCCTGAGGTTCTCGCCGCCGATGCCCGCGACTTCATGGCCGCCTTTCCCGGCGAGACCGCCTATGCGGTGAAGACCAATGGCGAGAAGCTGGTGCTGGAAACGCTGGCGAAGGCGGGCGTCACCATGTTCGACGTCGCCTCGCCCGGCGAGTTCGAGGCGGTGCGCTCGGTCGCGCCCGAGGCCGGCATGATCTACATGCACCCGGTGAAGGCGCAGTCCGACATCAATCTCGCGCTCCAGACCTACGGCATCCGCACGCTGGCGCTCGACCACGAGGACGAGGTGGCGAAGATCCTGCGCATCGTCCGCGCCCTCGATCTCGATCCCTCGACCATCACGCTCTTCATCCGCCTCCAGACCAAGGGCCATGCCGCCTACGAGCTCTCGAAGAAGTTCGGCGCCGCGCCGGCCCATGCGGTCGAACTCCTCCAGCGCTGCGACCGGATCGGCTTCAAGGTCGGGATCTGCTTCCATGTCGGTTCGCAGATCGAGGAGCCGGAGACCTACGAGCGGGCGCTCGCCTCGGCGAACTGGGTGCGCTCGCGCGCCGGCGTCACCCTCGCGGGCCTCGATGTCGGGGGCGGCTTTCCGGCGGAATACGGCCACGATCCGCGCCGGCGCAAGCCCGACATGCCCTCGCTCGCCGAGATCATGGCGCGGCTGCGCGCCGATCTCGCCGAATGGGGGTTTTCCGACCTGCCGCTCGTCGCCGAGCCGGGCCGCGTCGTCGTGGCGCGCGCCTTCTCGCTCATCGTGCGCGTGCTGCTGCGCAAGGGCCGGCGCCTCTACATCAACGACGGCATCTGGGCCTCGCTTTCCGATTCCTGGACGGGCAAGATCACGCTTCCCGCCCGCTTCATTCCCGATCCGGCCCGGCGCAGCCGCAAGGGCGACCCGAAGGCGATGACGGCCTTCCGCGTCTGCGGCGCCACCTGCGATTCCGTCGACATCCTGTCGCGGCCCTTCTGGCTGCCGGATACGGTCGATACCGGCGACTGGATCGAGATCGGCCATATCGGCGCCTATTCCCTATCGCTGCGCACGCGCTTCAACGGCTTCTATCCCGACACCTTCGTCGAGGTGGACCAGCCCTTCGACGCGGGCGAGGCGCCGCAGGGCTATGCGAGCCTGGAAACCATGGCCGACTGAGCCGCCGGCACCGGCACGCCCGGCAGGTGACAAGGCGGCGGCCTCGCGGTAGTTGCATGGCTTGCGTCCCGGAAGGCGCGGGGCAAGCGGAGATCGTCGTTGCGCAAAGGCATCATTCTGGCGGGCGGCAGCGGCACGCGGCTGCATCCGATGACGCTGAGCGCGTCGAAGCAGCTCCTGCCGGTCTACGACAAGCCGATGATCTACTATCCGCTGGCGACGCTGATGCTGGCGGGCATCCGCGACATCCTCGTCATCTCGACGCCGCACGATCTGCCGCGCTTCCGCGAGCTTCTCGGCGACGGCGCGCGGCTCGGCCTCAGCCTGTCCTATGCCGAGCAGCCGCGCCCGGACGGGCTCGCCCAGGCCTATACGATCGGCGAGGACTTCCTGGCGGGCGAGCCTTCCGTCCTCATTCTCGGCGACAATCTCTTCTACGGCCACGGCCTGCCGGACAGGCTGCGGCGGGCGGCGGGGCGCGAGACCGGCGCGACGATCTTCGCCTATCACGTCAACGATCCCGAACGGTACGGCGTCGTCTCCTTCGGTTCCGACGGGCGGGCGCGGGAGATCGTCGAGAAGCCGGCAGCCGCACCCTCGAACTGGGCGGTGACCGGCCTCTATTTCTATGACGGCCGAGCCTCGGCGATCGCGCGCGGGCTGACGCCTTCGCCGCGCGGCGAACTGGAGATCACCGACCTCAACCGCGTCTATCTTGAAGAGGGCACGCTCGCCGTCGAGACCATGGGGCGGGGCTTCGCCTGGCTTGACACCGGCACGCCGGATTCGCTGCTGGAAGCCGGCCAGTTCGTGCAGACGCTGGAACACCGGCAGGGCTTCAAGATCTGCTGCCCGGAGGAGATCGCCTACAATCTCGGCTTCATCACCGCCGACCACCTCATGTCTCTCGGCCGGGAACTCGGCAAGAGCGGCTACGGCCTCTATCTCCAGCGGGTGGCGCGGGGCGAATTGTAGCACGCCTCAAGCGCGCGGCGTGATGTCCTTCATCAGCCGCTCGTCGAGATCGCGGCGCGCCCCGCCGAAATGATCGAGGATCATGTTGGCGTTGCGCTTATGCGCCTTGAAATAGACGTCGAACACATCGCCCGCCAGCGGCACGGAGCCGACGGCGGTATCGACCAGGACATTGCCGATCATGCGGGCGAGCTTGCGCTTCGGCAGGCCCAGCCGGCGCGCCTCGTTGATGATGTAGAGGCCGATCAACCCGCCGGCCGCGTCGCCGATGCCGGGAAAGAGGCCGATCACCGAATCGAGGCCGAAGCGCAGGCCGATGCCGGGCACGCGGATCGCCGTGTCCATCAGCCGGGCGAGACGCGCGATGCGGTCGAGGCGCCGCAGCGTGTCGGTCTCATCGAAGGCGCCGGCCATCCGGGCGTCGGCACTCGCGATCATCGGCGTCGTTCTCCTCGGGCGGGCGCTCTCGGCCGCCATCCGCCCGGGGATATGGGAAAGCGGCCGGCGCGTTGAAAGAAGGGACGGGGCGCCAGTCGCCGATTTTTACGAAGCGCGCCTCAGAGCGCGGCCAGCAGCGTGCTGGTCGGCCAGCCATCCGCCGGAAGGCCGAGCCGGCGCTGTTCCTGGCGCACCGCCTCGCGGGTATTGCCGCCGAGAATGCCGTCGACCTTGCCGATATCGTAGCCGCGCGCCGTGAGCTTGGTCTGCAGCGCCTTCATGTCGTCCAGCGACAGGCCCGGCTCGGGATTGCCCATGTCGACCGGGCCCGCCCCGGCGAGACGCGTCGCGAAATAGCCGGCGGTCAGCGAATAGACGAGCGAGTTGTTCCATTGCAGGAACACGTCGAAATTCGGAAAGGCGAGGAAGGCCGGACCGTTCTTGCCCATCGGCAGGACGATCGAGGCGGGGAGGGCGTCGCTTTCGAGCGCCGAGCCGTCGGCCTTGGTGACGCCGAGCGCCGCGAAGGCGCTGCGCGGCTCCTTGTTGGCGAGCGCGGCGCGGTCCCAGGGGAAGGTCGCCGGCAGGCGCACCGCCTCCAGCCAGGGCTCGCCGCGCCGCCAGCCGAGCGAGGCCATGAACTTGCCCGTCGTCGCCAGCACGTCCGGCGCGTCGGTCAGGAGATTGACCGAGCCGTTGCCGTCGCCATCCGTGCCGAATTTCAGATATTCCTCCGGCAGGATCTGCGTCTGGCCGAGCTCGCCCGCCCAGGCACCCTTCATCTCCTCCGGCTTCAGATAGCCGGCATCCACCACCTTCATCGCGGCGATGAGGTGCGGGCGGAACAGATCCGGCCGGCGGCAGTCATGGGCGAGGGTGGAGAGCGCGGCCAGCGTGTCGAAATCGCCCAGCACCGCGCCATAGTCGGTTTCGAGGCCCCAGAAGGCGGCGATGGCCGGCCCCGGCACTCCGGTCTCCGCCTCGACCTTCTGGAAGACGGCGGCGTATTTCTGGAGATTGGCCTTGCCGAGCTTCAGCCGGTAGGCGTTCGCCATGCGGGTGGAGAACTCGCCCCAGGTCTGGGTGAAGACGGTCTGGCTGCGGTCGCGCGCCAGCACCTTCGTGTCGTCGCGCATGCGGGCGCTCGTGCGCTCCACGGTGTCCGGCGAGATGCCGGCGGCGAGCGCCTCCTTTTTCACGCCCGCGACGAAGGCGCCGAAATCGCCGCCGCAGGCGGCGGCGCTCTGCGCATTCGCGGCGGCGGTGCCGGCGGCGAGAAGCGCCAGGGTCGTGGCCAGGGTGCGGGCAAGGGGCATCGGGACGATCCAGCTGACGGGACGAGGAAACTGGCGTCTCGGTAGCCTCCACGGCGAGGCCGGACAAGATGGCGGTCCCGGCCGGCCGCGCTTTTCCTTGCCGATGCTGAAGATCGGGGCTTCACCTTTCCGCAAGGGAGCGGTGAGGACGGATCAGAATCCCGCTTCGATCGGGCGCGCATGCGGGCGCCGCGCCTTCAGCCATTTCACCCAGTCCGCCCGGCTGCCGGCGAAGGCGTTGCGGTCGACCTCGCGCTCGATGCCGGGCACGGTGCCGGTCGCCGTCCATTGCCAGAAGCGGAACGGCCGGCTCTCGTAGACCGCGTTCGGATGGTCCTTCACCGCCCGCAGCCAGAACTCGTATTTCGGGAAGGCGCCGACCAGCCGGTCGCGATGCACGTCGATCGGAATGTAGAGGATCGGGCGCACGCCATAGTGCTTCTCGACGATGTCGAGGAAGTCCTGCATCTCGCGCACCAGCTCGTCGCGCGCCGGGCGGCGCGTGCAGGTCGGCGAATCCGGCGTCCACTCGACATCGAGCACCGGGGGCAGGGCCTGCGGGTCGCGCGGCACGTTGGCGATGAACCATTTCGCCTGCTCCTTGCCGCTGCGGCAATGGTAGAAGAAATGATAGGCACCGCGCGGCACGCCGGCGGCGCGCGCCGCCGCCCAGTTCTCCTGGAACCGGCTGTCGACACGGTCGCCGCCTTCGGTCGCCTTCAGATAGGCGAAGGCGACGCCGCCCTTTCGGGCCGCCGCCCAGTCGACGTCGCCCTGGTATTTCGACAGGTCGATGCCGTGGACCGGATAGTCCTCGGGCCGCGCGGCGGACAGGTTGGAGAGGCCGAGATCCGCGACGTCGAGCGTCGCCGTGGTGCAGCCCGACACCATCGCCGCCAGCGCCAGTGCCGCCGCCGCGACCCATTTCCGCCCGCGCCGGCCCCTGCTGCCACCCCGCAATTGCGCCCCCATGCGTTTCGTCCGGCCCCCGTCTTCCCGTTGTCCGGCGACCAGCCTCGCCGATCATGGTTAACGTCCCTTTACCATGATCCGAAGGACTGCCCTGGCCGAAGGCAGGCATCGCTCCAGTTTTAGGCAAACTTCGCGGGTGGCGGAACGAAGTCGGGCAGCCGGCATTGAATTTTCCGTGAACGCGAACGAATTGACGGACATCATCACGGCGGCTTCGCGGCGCCGTGCCAACGACAAGAGGATTGGAGACAGAAACGTGAAGAAGCTCGGATTGACCCTCGCCGCCGCTGGTCTGCTCGCGCTCGGCGCTTGCTCGGACAACAAGAGCAGCTCTTCCACCACGCCGCCGGCGAACAACAATCCGCCCGCCGCGACCGGTACGACCACCACGCCGCCGGCGACGAGCACGACGCCCTCCACCACGACGGGCGGCACGATGGCGCCCTCGGGCGGTGCTTCGGGCACGACGACGCCGGCGCAGTAAGCAAATTCCCATTCGCCGTCCCGACAGGGTCGGCACGAAGCGCCCGGTGCCCCGCGCCGGGCGTTTTCGTTGCGTGAGGAGCGCAGAGGTCCCGTAGCCGATCGGGCGGCAGGCATGCTAAAGGCGCCGCCATGCGCGACACACGACAGGACGAGACGGCGGACGAGGCGAAGGCCGGCCATGTCGAGCGGGGGCTGATGGCGCTCGTCGACGATATCGGCGCGCTGTTGCGCGATCTGCCGGCGCGCGGCGTCGCGGTGATCGAGACGATCGTCGAGAGCGTCCACACGCTGTTCAGCGGCGATCGGGAGACGCGCCGGCGCGTCGCCTTCTCGGTGGCGATGATCGCGCTCTCGGCCAAGATGGCGAAGGCCGACGGCGTCGTCGCCCCGTCCGAGGTCGCGGCCTTCCGCCAGATCTTCGCGATCCCGCCGGAGGAGATGCGCAACGTCTTCCGTCTCTACGACCTCGCCACCGAGGATACGGCGGGCTTCGAGGCCTATGCCGGCAAGATCAGGACGCTCTGCGCCGAGGGCGAGAAACATTGCCGGCTGCTGGCGGATGTCCTCGACGGCCTCTTCCATATCGCCAAGGCGGACGGCGTCGTGCACGAGCGCGAGCGCGCCTTCCTGCATCGTGTGGCGGAGGTCTTCGACCTGTCCGAGGCCGAGTATCTGGCGATCGAGAACCGGCATGTCGCGCATGGCGAGGCGGGCGACTACGCCATCCTCGGCGTCATGCCGAGCGATCCGCTGCCGAAGATCCGCGAGCGCTATCTGGAACTCGTGAAGGAGAACCACCCGGACCGGCTGGCGGCGCGCGGCGTGCCGGCGGAATTCCTGGCGATCGGCCTCGAACGCATGAAGGCGATCAACGCCGCCTATGAGAGCGTCGCGAAGGCGCGGGCCGCCGCGTGACGCCGGATACCGCGCTGGTCGACGCGATCCTGCCCTCGCCGAACGTCAACGAACGGCGGGCGGCGCCGGACATTCTCCTCCTGCATTATACCGGCATGGAGGACGGCGAGGCGGCGGCGCGCTGGCTCGCCTCCGAAAGGAGCCAGGTCTCCTGTCACTATCTCATCCACGAGGACGGGCGCATCGTCCAGCTCGTGCCCGAGGCCCAGCGCGCCTGGCATGCCGGAGCCGGGCGCTGGCAGGGCCGCGGCGACATCAATTCCCGCTCGATCGGCATCGAGATCGTCAATCCCGGGCATGAGTTCGGCTATCGGCCGTTTCCGGACATCCAGATCGCGCGGGTGATCGCGCTCTGCGCCGATATCCTTGCCCGCTGGCCGATCGCGCCGCGCAATGTCCTGGCGCATTCCGACACCGCGCCGAGCCGCAAGGAGGATCCGGGCGAGCTCTTTCCCTGGTCGCAGCTTCATGCCGCCGGCATCGGCCATCTGGTCGCGCCAGAGTCGATCGCGGGCGGGCGCTTCCTGTCGGCCGGCGACGAGGGCTCGCCCGTCGCCGCCTATCAGCAGCTCCTGGCCCTCTATGGCTACGATGTCGCGGCGACGGGCCGCTTCGACGCGGCGACGCGCTTCGCGACCATCGCCTTCCAGCGCCACTTCCGGCAGGCGCGGGTGGACGGCGTCGCCGATGTCTCGACGGTCGCGACGCTGCATCGCCTCCTCAGCGCGCTGCCGGCGCCGGAAGAGGGCTGAACCCGTCGCGAAAGCTGGGGACGGAACTCTTGCCCGCTGCATCGTGACATCGGCTTCGCCTATGCCCGGCCGATGAGGGGCGAGGTTCGGATGACGGGCGACGAGTCGGAGCGTTTCATGCGGATCGTCTGCGCCGATCCGATCAACGCGGCGCTGCTGGAGCGGCTGGCGGCCTTGCGGATCGAGAACGGCTTCCTCGTCGCCGGCTGCCTGTTCCAAACCTATTGGAACCATCTCGCCGGACGTCCGGGCTCCCAGGGGATCAAGGACTACGACATCTTCTATTTCGACGGGCGGGACCTGTCCTACGAGGCGGAGGACGCGGTGCTGACCCGCATCCGCGCGGCGACGGCCGATCTCGGTATCGCGATCGACGTGAAGAACCAGGCCCGCGTCCATCTCTGGTACGAGAGGCGCTTCGGCCATGCCTATCCGCCGCTGCAGAGCTGCGAGGACGGGATCGAGCGCTATCTCGTCGCCTGCACCTGTCTCGGCATCGCGGTCGAGGACCGCCGGCTCTATGCGCCGAACGGCTTCGGCGAACTCTCGGCCGGTCTCCTGCGCCGCAACCCGAACAACTCCTGCGACCGAGCGCGCTTCCTCGAAAAGGCGGAATCCTACCGGGCGCGCTGGCCCTGGCTGCGGATCATGGACGAGCCTCTGGCCTAGCGGCTCGCCGACGCCGCCGGGCCGACCGTCTCGCCATCCTCCTTGGTGAAGCTCGGCACCGGGTGATCGAGAAGCGCCAGCACGGTTTCGGACGGCCGGCAAAGCGCGATGCCCCGGCCGGTGGCGACGATCGGCCGCTCGATGAGGATCGGATGGGCCAGCATCGCCTCGACGAGCGCCGCGTCGGACAGCGCCGGATCGTCGAGGCCGAGTTCGGCATAGGGCGTGCCCTTGCGCCGCAGGATGTCGCGCGGGCGCTTGCCCATGGCGTCGAGAAGGCCGAGCAGCGTCGCTCGGTCCGGCGGCGTCCTCAGATATTCGATCACCATCGGCGTCTCGCCGGACCGGCGGATCATCTCCAGGACGTTGCGCGACGTGCCGCAGGCGGGGTTGTGGTAGATCGTGACCATCGTCCTCATTCCGCGTGGCGGCTTGACTTCCGGGGCGCGAGGCCGCACCTCCTGGCGCGCCAGCCGGCCGGGCGGCCGCTCCCGTCATATGTCGAAAGACGGCGGGGGAGGAAAGTCCGGGCTCCACGGAGAAACGGTGCCGGGTAACGCCCGGCGGGGGCGACCCCAGGGAAAGTGCCACAGAGAACAGACCGCCCCGCCAAGCGCTCCGGCTCGCCGGCGTGCCTCGGGGTAAGGGTGAAACGGTGGGGTAAGAGCCCACCGCGCGACCGGCAACGGAAGCGGCAGGGCAAACCCCACCGGGAGCAAGACCGAATAGGGACGACGCGGCGGTTCACCCGCCAGCCCTTCTCCGGGCCGGTCGTCCGGGTGGGTTGCTTGAGGCGGCGCGCAAGCGCCGTCCCAGAGGAATGGTCGCCAGGCGGCTTCGGCCGTCGACAGAACCCGGCTTACAGGCCGGCTGGCCTCGCTTTCGCGAAACATCGGAGCTGACGAAGGAAAACCGCGTCGGCCGGCGCCGTCGCAATCTTTGGGCGCATCGCTGCCGATCCTGCGATTCGGGCGGGAAGCCTCTGTTCGCGGCGCCGAAATCGCCCTTGCAGGTCCCGTTTGGCATTGCCGCTGGCGGATAGCGATGGACGGCGAGCTTGTGCGGAGGTTGCGCCGCCGCGCGAGCGTTAATGCAAATTAACACCTTGTTAAAGTTGATGATTTATTGACGAGGGCGAAGCCTCGCCATTCGCGGCGGGAAGCCGTTCCCATTGACGCCCATGGATGCCCATGATACCCCAAAACCGAACTCGGAAGGCCGCAACCGGCCGTTTTCCGGGGTTTTCGGGCGCAACTCCGACGTGAGGGTCGGCGGCGGGTGGCAACTCCCGCCGTTGGGGCTTCGTGCGCCGCGCTCGCGCGGTGTCCGCGGCAATTCATGGGGCGCGCGGCGTCAGGGTCGGAGATGGGTCGCCGGAACGGATGGAGCGTTTTCTTTCCAATTCGGTCCACCGCATCGACGCGAAGGGGCGGGTCTCCATTCCTTCGGCCTTTCGGCAGGTTCTCGCGGCGCGCGGGTTTCGGGAGTTCTACGGCATGCAGTCGCTCGGCGAGCCGGCGATCGACGTCGGCGGAACGGATCTGTTGGAGCGTTACGAGGCGCGCATGGCGGCGGAGGACCCGTTCGGCGAGGTCCATGCCGACATGTCGCTCTTCGCCTATGGCGACGGGGCCTTCCTGAAGGTCGACCCGGAGGGGCGCATCGCGGTGACGGATTTCATCCGGTCCCATACCGGCATCACCGACCGCGTCGCCTTCGTCGGACGCAATCACTTCTTTCAGCTTTGGGAGCCGTCGCGCTTCGAGGCGCATCGCGCGAAGGCGCGGGAGCGGCTCCTTGCCCTGCGTCGCGCGGCTCCTTCCGGGACGGCGCCGGAATGATGGGGGACCACGGCACGGCTGACGCCGCGACCGATGGCGGACCGGTTTCCCACATTCCGGTGCTGCTCGCCGAAGTGCTCGACGCACTGCGGCCGAAGGCGGGCGAGACGATCGTCGACGGCACGTTCGGGGCCGGCGGCTACACGCGCGCGATCCTCGGGCGCGGCGCCGACGTCGTCGCGATCGATCGCGATCCGAACGCCTTCGCCAATGCCGAGCGCATGGCCGCCGTCTTCGAGGGGCGGATGCGGGCGGTCCATGGCCGCTTCGGCGACATGGCCGATCTCCTGCCGCCGCTGGCGGACGAGGGGGTCGACGGCGTCGTCCTCGATATCGGCGTCTCCTCCATGCAGATCGACGAGGCCGAGCGCGGCTTCTCCTTCTCGAAGGACGGGCCGCTCGACATGCGCATGGGGGCCTCGGGGCCGACGGCGGCCGATGTCGTGAACCGCATGAAGGCGGGCGACCTCGCGCGGATCTTCAATTTCCTCGGCGAGGAGCGTCATGCCGGGCGGATCGCCCGCGCGATCGAGACGCGCCGCGCCGAGCGGCCCTTCGCGCGCACGCTCGATCTGGCGCAGCTCGTCGGCAAGGTGGTCGGCCGGGCGCCGCAGGATCGGATCGATCCGGCGACGCGCGTCTTCCAGGCGCTGCGCATCTTCGTGAACGACGAGCTCGGCGAGCTCGCCCGCGCGCTCGCCGGCGCCGAACGCATCCTGAAGCCGGAAGGCCGGCTGGTGGTCGTGTCCTTCCATTCGCTGGAGGACCGCATCGTGAAGCGCTTCTTTCGCGATCGCTCGGAGGCGCCCTCGACCTCCCGCCATCTGCCGGACGCGCCCGCGCGCCCGCTGACCTTCGAGGCGCGGAACCGCGCCGTCGCGGCGCGGGACGAGGAGACCGCCGGCAATCCGCGCGCCCGCTCGGCCAAGCTCCGCTCCGGCAAGCGGACGGCCGTGCCGCCGCGCGGCGAGGCCGAGGCCCTCGACTTCGCCGATCTTCCCCTCGTCGCCGACCTGCCCGCCGCCGGAGCCTGAGACATGCTGAAGACGATCGACGCGATCCTGATCGCCGCGATGATCACCGGCGCGGCCTGGACCTTCAAGGTGAAGTACGAGGCCGAGGCGATCGAGGCGCAGGTCGCGGCCCTCGACCGCAAGGCGCAGCTCGAGCGCGAGACCATCGCGCTGCTCGACGCCGACTGGAGCCTCCTCAACCAGCCGGACCGCCTCCAGCGCCTCGCCGACGCCTATAAGAGCGATCTCGGCCTGGAGCCGATCCAGCCGCAGCAGATCGTCGAGGCCGAGGAACTGCCGCTGCCGCCCGTCCAGGCGGCGCCGGAGCCGGCGGCCTCCTCGCCCAAGCTCGCCGACAGCTCGAAGACCAAGGTGCGCTGACGATGCCGCTGCCGACGCTTCCCTTTCCGCCCTTCCGCAAGCGCGCCCGGACCGAGGCCGAGGCGCCCTTCGTCCGCCGCGAGCCGGTGAGCGGCAACCGTGTCCGCTTCAAGATCGCGATGGTCGCCTTCTGCTCGATCTACGCGATCATCGGCGGCCGGCTGGTCTGGTGGGGCGCCAAGCCCTCGGATGGGGGCGGCTATCACGGCTTCGCGCAGGTCGTGGCCGACCGGCCGGATCTCGTGGACCGCAACGGCGAGGTGCTGGCGACCGACATCAAGACCGCCTCGCTCTTCGCCGAGCCGCGCCGCATCCTCGACCCGGACGAGGCGACGGAGCTTCTCACCGGCGTGCTGCCGGATCTCAACGCCCGGCAATTGCGCACCAAGCTCGCCAGCGGCGCCGGCTTCGTCTGGCTGAAGCGCGAGCTGACGCCGAAGCAGCAGCAGCAGATCTTTGAGCTCGGCATCCCCGGCATCGGCTTCCGCACGGAGAAGCGCCGCTTCTATCCGGGCGGCAACACCGCCTCGCACATCATCGGCGCGGTGAATGTCGACAATCAGGGCATTGCCGGCATGGAGAAATATATCGACGACCAGGGCCTGCGCGACATCCAGAATCTCGGCCTTGCCGGCAAGAGCGAGCTGGAGCCGGTCAAGCTGTCGATCGATCTGCGGGTCCAGCACATCATGCGCGACGAGCTGGCCGCCGCGATGGTGCGCTACAAGGCGCTGGCGGCCGGCGGCGTGATCCTCGACGTCGAGACGGGCGAGGTGCTGGCGATGGCCTCGCTGCCCGACTACAATCCGAACGAGCCGGCGGAGGCCCTGAAGAAGGAGAACCTCAACCGCATGTCGGCCGGCGTCTTCGAGATGGGCTCGACCTTCAAGAGCTTCACCACCGCGATGGCGCTGGATTCCGGCAAGGTGAAGATCACGGACGTCTTCAACACCAATCCCTTCTACGTCCAGGGCTTCACCATCAAGGAGTTCCACTCCAAGCACCGGCCGCTCAGCGTGCCGGAGATCTTCCAGTATTCCTCGAATGTCGGCTCGGCGCACGAGGCGGACATCGTCGGCGTCGAGGGCCATCAGGCCTTCCTGACGCGGCTCGGCATCCTGTCGCGCATGAAGACCGAACTGCCGGAAGTGGCGACGCCGACGCAGCCGAAGGTCTGGAAGAAGATCAATTCCATGACCATCGCCTATGGCCACGGCGTCGCGACGACGCCGCTCCAGACGGCGGTCGGCGCCGTCGCGCTGATGAATGGCGGCTATCTCATCCCGCCGACCTTCCTGCCGCGCACGAAGGAGGAGGCCGACAAGCTGAAGAAGCAGGTCGTCTCGAAGCGGGTCAGCGACGAGATGCGCTATCTCTACGACCTCAACGGCGAGCGCGGCTCCGGCCGCTCGGCGCAGGTCAGCGGCTATCGCGTCGGCGGCAAGACCGGCACGGCCGAGAAGGTGGTGAACGGGCGCTATAGCGGCAACAAGAAGTTCAACGCCTATCTCGCCTCCTTTCCGATCGACGCGCCCCGCTATGTCGTTCTCGTCGTGATCGACGAGCCGCAGGTGGAAGAGGGCAAGAGCAACGCCCAGGCCGCCGCCAACGCGGCGCCGACAGCCGGCGCCATCATCCGCCGCTCGGCCGCGCTTCTGAAGGTGAAGCCGGTCTTCAAGGAACAAGGAAATTCCTTGCTCGTGTCCTACTGAGGCGTCAGAACGAGCCCGACGAGCCGGCCGGAAGCGCCGGCCCATCCACGAGGGGCGGGGCGCGGGAAATGAAGATTTCCGAACTGGCCGAAGGGCTTGCGAGCGGCGGCGAAGGTCGATTCGACGAGGTGACGGGGCTCGCCTCGGACAGTCGCCGGATCGAGGCCGGCCATCTCTTCGCCGCTCTCAGCGGCGTGAAGACCGATGGCACCGCCTTTCTCGCCGAGGCGGAAGAGAAGGGCGCCGTCGCGGTGCTGGCCGCCCGGAGCGCCGCGCCGTCGACGCGCCTGCCGCTGCTCCTCGCCGACGATCCGCGCCACGCGCTCGCGCTGATGGCGGCGCGCTTCCACGGGGCGCAGCCCGGCACGATCACCGCCGTCACCGGCACGGCCGGCAAGACCTCGATCGCCGCCTTCACCCGCCAGATCTGGACGAGCGCCGGCGAGAAGGCCGCCTCGATCGGCACGGTCGGCGTCGTCTCGCCGACGCGCAACGATTACGGCTCCCTGACGACGCCGGATCCGATCGCGCTGGCGCGGCTCCTCGCCGAACTCGCGGGCGAGGGCGTCAGCCATGTCGCGATGGAAGCCTCCAGCCACGGGCTCGACCAGCGCCGTCTGGATGGGGTGAAGCTCGCCGCCGCCGCCTTCATCAATCTCGGCCGCGACCATCTCGACTACCATCCCGACATGGAAAGCTATTTCGCCGCCAAGATGCGGCTCTTCGACACGCTTCTGCCGAAGGGCGCGCCGGCGGTGATCTTCGCGGACGATGTCTGGTCCGACCGCGCCACGGCCGTCGCGCTCCATTCCGGCGCCGATCTTCTCACCGTCGGGCGCAAGGGCACCTTCCTGTCGCTGAAGCGGCTCGAACACGAGCGCAGCCGGCAGATCGCCGAGATCGACCATGGCGGCCGGCTCTATCGCGTCGTGCTGCCGCTTGCCGGCGAGTTCCAGATGGCGAACGCGCTCGTCGCGGCGGGTCTCGCCATCGCCACCGGCGTCGATCCCGACATCGCCCTCGAAGCCCTGGAGAGCCTCGAAGGCGCGCCGGGCCGGCTCGATCTCGCCGGCACCACGCAGGGCGGCGCGCCCGTCTTCGTCGATTACGCGCACAAGCCGGAAGCCCTTGAGAACGTCCTTGCCTCCGTCCGGCCCTTCACGACGGGCCGCGTCATCGTGGTCTTCGGCTGCGGCGGCGACCGCGACAAGGGCAAGCGGCCGATCATGGGCGAGATCGCGACGCGGCTCGCCGATCTCGTCATCGTCACCGACGACAATCCCCGCTCCGAGGTCCCGGCGACGATCCGCGCCGAGATCCTCGCCGCCGCGCCCGGCGCGACCGAGATCGGCGACCGCCGCGCGGCGATCCGCGCCGCGCTCGGCGAGGCGAGGACGGGCGACACCGTCGTCGTCGCCGGCAAGGGCCACGAGCATGGCCAGACGATCGCCGGCGTGACCCATCCTTTCAGCGACCATGAAGAGGTTCGCGCCGCGATCACGGAGCTTGGCCGATGACCGAATGGCTGTGGGAGATCGACGCGCTGATCGAGGCGCTGGGCGGGCGGGCGCATGGCGCCATGCCGGCCGGCATCACGGGCCTCTCGATCGACACGCGCTCACTCCGGCCGGGCGAGGCCTTCTTCGCCATCAAGGGCGACCGGGTGGACGGCCATAGCTATCTCACCGCCGCCGGGGCCGCCGGGGCCTCGGTGCTGGTGGTGAGCGAGCGCAAGCTGCCGGCGCTCGGCAAGATGCAGAGCCCGTTCATCGTGGTGGACGACGTGCTGGCGGCGCTGGGGCGCCTCGCCATGGCCGCCCGGGCCCGCTCGAAGGCGCAGATCGTCGCGGTGACCGGCAGCGTCGGCAAGACCACCACCAAGGAGGCGCTGCGCCACGCGCTGGAGGCATCCGGCCCGGTCCATGCCTCGGCCGCCTCCTTCAACAATCATTGGGGCGTGCCGCTCAGCCTCGCGCGCCTGCCGGCCGAGGCTCGCTTCGGCGTCTTCGAGATCGGCATGAACCACCCGGACGAGATCCGGCCGCTGGTGAAGCTGGTGCGCCCGCATGTGGCGATGGTGACGCTGATCGCACCCGCCCATCTCGGCCATTTCGCCAGCCTCGACGAGATCGCCGCCGCCAAGGGCGAGATCTTCGAGGGCGTGGTCGAGGGCGGCACGGCCCTCGTCAATGCCGACGATCCCTTCGCCCCGGCGCTGGCTGGAATGGCGAAGGCCGCCGGGGTCAGCCGGATCAAGACCTTCGGCGAGCATCCTGAAGCGGATTATCGGCTGGTCGAGTTCCAGCCGCTCGCCGAGGGCGCGCACATGCGCGCCGCCGTCGAGGGCACGATGCTCGATGTCGGGCTGTCCTCGCCCGGTCGCCATATCGCGCAGAATCTGACGGCGGTGCTCGGCTGCGCCGCGCTCTTCGGCGCCAGCCTGCCGGCGACGGCGGCGGCTCTGTCCGGCTGGCGCGTCGGCAAGGGGCGCGGCGAGAAGCATCGGATCGCCTGGCCGGGCGGCGGCGAGGTCGAACTTCTCGACGAGAGCTACAACGCCAATCCGACCTCGATGCGCGCCGCGATCGCCGTGCTCGGCGCGACGCCGACCGGCGAGGGCGGCCGGCGCATCGCCATTCTCGGCGACATGCTGGAACTCGGCGACCAGACGCGCGAACTCCATGCCGGGCTCGCCGAGCCGCTGGAAGGGGCGCGGGCCGATAAGGTCTTCATGCTGGGCGAGGCGATGAAGGCGCTGGACGACGCGCTGGACGGGCGCATCGCCTGCGAATGGCACGAATCGGCCGGCGAGCTTGAAGCAAGCCTTCTCGGGCAGATTCGCAGCGGCGACGTCGTGATGGTGAAGGCGTCGAACAGCATGGGATTGTCGAAAATCGTG
Source organism: Aureimonas endophytica (assembly GCF_014642635.1). Lineage (GTDB taxonomy): Bacteria > Pseudomonadota > Alphaproteobacteria > Rhizobiales > Rhizobiaceae > Plantimonas > Plantimonas endophytica. The sequence goes on along the minus strand of NZ_BMIQ01000001.1, from coordinate 889,023 downwards.
GACCGCATCATCGCCGCCCCCTCGGGACCGGCCGCCCGGCCTGCCGGCGCCGCGCCAGCGCGGGGCCGCTGACCCATGCTCGCCTTTCTCGGCCAGTTCGCCAGCGACGTCGCGGCGTTCAACGTCTTCCGCTACATCACCTTCCGCACCGCCAGCGCGATGATCACCTCGTTCATCGTGGTGTTCCTGTTCGGGCCGGCGACGATCGCCGCGCTGCGCATCCGCCAGGGCAAGGGCCAGCCGATCCGCGCCGACGGCCCGCAGACCCATTTCAAGAAGGCCGGCACGCCCACGATGGGCGGCCTGATGATCCTGACCGGCCTTCTCGTCTCGATCCTGCTCTGGGCGGAGCTGACCAATATCTATGTCTGGGCGGTGCTGCTCGTCACCGTCGGCTTCGGCGCGATCGGCTTCTACGACGACTATCTGAAGGTGACGAAGCAGAGCCATCTCGGCTTCTCCGGCAAGGCACGCCTCGCGCTCGAATTCGTCATCGCCCTGGCCGCGACCGGGCTGATCGTCCATGCCGGAACGGGCAGCTTCGCCACCTCGCTCGCCTTTCCCTTCGTGAAGTCGCTGCTTCTCGATCTCGGCCTGTTCTACATCGTCGTCGCCGGCTTCGTCGTCGTCGGCTCGGGCAACGCGGTGAACCTCACCGACGGTCTCGACGGCCTCGCCATCGTGCCGATCATGATCGCGGCGGCCGCCTTCGGCCTCATCTCCTATCTCGCCGGCAACATCCAGTTCGCCAACTATCTCCAGATCCATTACGTCGCCGGCACGGGTGAACTCGCCGTCGTCTGCGGCGCCGTCATCGGCGCGGGGCTCGGCTTCCTCTGGTTCAACGCCCCGCCGGCCGCGATCTTCATGGGCGATACCGGCTCGCTCGCCCTCGGCGGCATGGTCGGCACCATCGCCGTCGCCACCAAGCATGAGCTGGTGCTCGCCATCATCGGCGGCCTCTTCGTCATCGAGGCGCTGTCGGTGATCATCCAGGTCGGCTCATTCAAGCTCACCGGCAAGCGCGTCTTCCTGATGGCGCCTATCCACCACCATTTCGAGAAGCTCGGCTGGACCGAGAGCCAGGTCGTGGTGCGCTTCTGGATCATCGCCTTCATCCTCGCCTTCATCGGCCTGTCGACGCTGAAGCTGCGATGATCCCGGTCACCACTCTCAAGGGCGAGAAGGTCGCGCTCTTCGGCCTCGGCGGCTCCGGCCGGGCGACGGCGGAAGCGCTCGTCGCGGGCGGCGCGGACGTCACCGCCTTCGACGACAATCCGGCGAGCGTCGCGGCGGCCCGCGAGGCCGGCATTCCGACGGCGGATCTGCGCGGCTTCGACTGGCGGGGCACGCGCGCGCTCGTCCTGTCGCCCGGCGTGCCGCTGACCCATCCGAAGCCCCATTGGACCGTCGATCTCGCCCGCGCCGCCGGCGCGGAGGTGATCGGCGATGTCGAGCTCTTCGGGCGCGAGCGCCGGGCGACAGCTCCGACCTCCGCCTTCGTCGCGATCACCGGCACCAACGGCAAGTCGACCACGACGGCGCTGATCGCCCATTGCCTGCGGGCGGCCGGGCGCGACACGCAGCTCGGCGGCAATATCGGCACGGCCGTCCTGACGCTGGCGCCGCCGGCGCCGGAGCGCTTCTATGTCGTGGAGTGCTCCTCCTATCAGATCGATCTCGCACCGACGATCGAGCCCTCCGTCGCGATCCTCCTGAACCTCACGCCCGACCATCTCGACCGGCACGGCACGATGGAGAATTACGCGGCGGTGAAGGCGCGGCTCCTCGCCAAGGCCGGCACGGCCGTCGTCGGCATCGACGACGACCATTGCCGGGCGATCGCCGAGGCGCTGGAAGCCGAGGGCCGGCGGGTGCTGCGCATCTCGAACCGGACGGCGCTCGATGCCGGCGCGTTCTTCGCGGACGGCCGCGTCACCGCCCGGATCGACGGGCGCGAGGCGGTCTATCCGCTCGCCGGCATCGGCTCGCTGCGCGGCCGACACAATGGCCAGAACGCCGCCGCCGCCGTCGCGGCGCTGGCGTCCAGCGGGCTCTCCGCAGCCGAGATCGAGCATGGCCTCAAGACCTTTCCGGGTCTCGCCCACCGCATGGAAGAGATCGGCCGGCAGGGCCGGGTGCTCTTCGTCAACGATTCCAAGGCGACGAATGCCGAGGCGGCCGCGCCCGCGCTCTCGGCCTTCGAGCGCATCCACTGGATTGCCGGCGGCCTGCCGAAGGCGGGCGGCATCGCGGCGCTGGAGCCGCTCTTCGGCCGCGTCGCCAAGGCCTATCTGATCGGCGAGGCGGCGCCGGGCTTCGCCGCGACGCTCGGCGACAAGGTGCCGTTCGAGATCGCCGGCACGCTGGCGAATGCCGTGGCGCGCGCCGCAGAGGAGGCCGGAGCGACGGGCGAGGAGGAGGTCGTCCTCCTGTCGCCCGCCTGCGCCAGCTTCGATCAGTTCCGCAATTTCGAGGTCCGGGGCGACGCCTTCCGGACCGAGGTCGGCCGGCTCGCCGGTATCGAGATCTTCGCGAAGGGATAGGGCATGGCCGGGCGCGCGGAACGGGGCATCGTCGCGGACTGGTGGCGGTCGATCGACCGCTGGTTCCTGGCCGCCTTCATCTGTCTGATGGTGGGCGGCTTCGTCCTGTCCTTCGCGGCGAGCCCGCCGGTGGCGGAGAAGATCGGCCTCGAGCCCTTCCACTTCGTCAAGCGCCACGCCCTGTTCCTCATCCCGGCGATGACGGTGATGATCGGCACCTCGATGCTGAGCGCGCGGGGCATCCGCCGCCTGTCGCTCTTCCTCTTCGGCTCCTCGCTCGTCCTCATGGTGCTGGCGCTGTTCTTCGGCATGGAAGTGAAGGGCGCGCGGCGCTGGGTCGAGTTCGGCCCGCTGACCATCCAGCCCTCCGAGTTCATGAAGCCGGCCTTCGTCGTCATCTGCGCCTGGCTCTTCGCCGAGCGGGCGCGCAAGAAGGAGATTCCGGGCAATCTCTTCGCGATGATCCTGCTGCTCGTCGTCTGCTCGCTGCTCGTCGCCCAGCCCGATCTCGGCCAGACCATGCTGACGGCCGGCACCTGGGGCGGTCTCTTCTTCATGGCCGGCCTGCCCTGGCTCTGGATCGTCGTGCTCGGCGGTCTCGGCGTCGGCGGCTTCTGCGCCGCCTATCTCGTCTTCCCGCATGTCGCCTCGCGTATCGACCGCTTCACCACGGGCGAGGGCGACACGTTCCAGGTGGAGACCGCCTATCAGGCGATCCTGCGCGGCGGCTGGTTCGGCCAGGGGCCGGGCGAGGGCACGGTGAAGCGCATCCTGCCCGACAGCCATACCGACTTCGCCTTCTCGGTGATCGCCGAGGAGTTCGGCATCATCACCTGCATGGCGCTCGCCTCGATCTTCTGCTTCATCGTAGTGCGCGGCCTCTCCGTGGCGCTGGCGCAGCGCGACTATTTCTCGCGCCTCGCGATCTCGGGCCTCGTCCTCCTCTTCGGCCTCCAGTCGATCATCAACATGGCGGTGAACCTCCAGCTGATGCCGGCCAAGGGCATGACGCTGCCCTTCATCTCCTATGGCGGCTCCTCCATGACGGCCATCGCCATCTCCGCCGGCTTCATCCTGGCGCTCACCCGCAGGAAGCCCGAGAATTCCTCGCGCACGGCCGAATTGATGGCGCGTACGCTCGTGCTGCGCGGAGCCTGAGGCGAAGCGCATGGCGGGTCCGATCCTCCTTTCGGCCGGCGGTACCGGCGGCCATCTCTTCCCGGCCGAGGCGCTGGCGCACGAGCTGAAGGCGCGCGGCCACGAGGTGCATCTCGCCACCGACGAGCGGGCGGGTCGCTTTGCCGACCGCTTTCCGGTCGCGGCGCTGCATGTCATCCCCTCGGCGACCTTCGGCTCGAAGAATCCGGCCCGGATCGCCGCCTCGCTCTGGACACTCTGGTCCGGCTTCCGCAAGGCGGGCGCGACGATCCGCAAGCTGCGGCCGGCGGTGGTCGTCGGCTTCGGCGGCTATCCGACCGTGCCGCCGATGATGGCGGCGGTGCAGGCCGGGCGGCCGACGCTGATCCACGAGCAGAACGCGGTGATGGGCCGCGCCAACCGCTTTCTCGCGCCGCGCGTCCGCGCCATCGCCGCCGGCATTCCGCAGAACGGCGCGGCGCCGGCCGTCGCGGTGAAGATGGTCGTGACCGGCAATCCGGTGCGTCCTGCCGTGATCGAGGCGGCGGCGCAGCCCTATCGTCCGAGCGGACCGGGCGAGCCCTTCCGCCTCGTCGTCTTCGGCGGCAGCCAGGGCGCGCAGTTCTTTTCCGACGTGATGCCCGAGACGGTGCGCCTTCTGCCCGAAGAGCTGCGCCGCCGCCTCGTCGTGACGCAGCAGGCCCGCGCCGACGGCGAGGCGGCCGTGCGCGACTTCTATCGCGGCGCTGGGATCGCGGCGGAGGTCTCGCCCTTCTTCGGCGACATGGCGGCGCGGATCGGCGCGGCCCATCTCGTCGTCAGCCGCTCGGGTGCCTCGACCGTGTCGGAGATCGCCGTGATCGGCCGTCCTGCGATCCTCGTGCCTTACCCTTACGCCCTCGACCACGATCAGGCGGCCAATGCCGCGCGGATCGAGGCGGCCGGCGGCGCGATCGTCGCGCGCCAGTCCGACCTCACGCCGCAGCGGCTGGCGAGCCTCATCGCGGAGCTGGCGGGCGATCCGGCGAAGGCCGGCGCGATGGCCGCCGCCGCCCGCTCCACCGGCATTCCCGATGCCGCGCGGTTGCTTGCCGATCTCGTAGAGTCTATGGCCGCGTGACGCGAGCAAAGACAGTAGACGCCGGAGAAACCTCATGAAAATGCCGCCCAATATCGGCCCGGTGCATTTCATCGGCATCGGCGGCATCGGCATGAGCGGCATCGCCGAGGTGCTGGTGACGCTCGGCTATACGGTGCAGGGCTCGGACGCGGCCGAGAATGCCAATGTGCAGCGGCTGCGCGAGAAGGGCGTCGAGGTCTTCATCGGCCACAAGGCGGAAAATCTCGGCAAGGCCGAGGTCGTGGTCGTCTCGACCGCGATCAAGCGCTCCAACCCGGAACTCGCCGCCGCGCGCGAGCGCCTCCTGCCGATCGTGCGCCGCGCCGAGATGCTGGCCGAGCTGATGCGCTTCCGCCAAGCCGTCGCCATCGGCGGCACGCATGGCAAGACGACGACCACCTCAATGGTGGCGACGCTGCTCGATGCCGGCGGGCTCGACCCGACCGTCGTGAACGGCGGCATCATCAACGCCTACGGCACCAATGCCCGCATGGGCGGCGGCAACTGGATGGTGGTCGAGGCGGACGAGTCCGACGGCACCTTCCTGCGCCTGCCGGCCGACGTGGCGATCGTCACCAATATCGATCCCGAGCATCTCGACCATTACGGCACCTTCGACAAGGTGCGGGCCGCCTTCAAGGCCTTCGTCGAGAACGTGCCCTTCTACGGCTTCGCCGTGATGTGCCTCGACCACCCGGAAGTGCAGACGCTGGTCGCCGAGATCGAGGACCGCCGCATCATCACCTATGGCGAGAACATCCAGTCCGACGCGCGCTTCGAGAATCTGCGCATGGACGGGCCGCGCTCGACCTTCGACGTGGTGATCCGCGACCGCGTCTCCGGGGCGACGACCGAGATGCGCGACCTCGTCCTGCCGATGCCGGGCCGGCACAACGTCTCGAACGCCACGGCGGCGATCGCCGTCGCCCATCGCATCGGCGTGACGGTGGAGGCGATCCGCAGCGGCCTTGCGTCCTTCGGCGGGGTGAAGCGGCGCTTCACCCATACCGGCACCGTCAACGGCATCGACATCTACGACGATTACGGCCACCATCCGGTGGAGATCCGCGCGGTTCTGGCCGCGGCCCGGGCCTCGGCCAAGGGGCGGGTCGTCGCGGTCGTCCAGCCGCACCGCTTCACGCGCCTCCAGAGCCTCTTCCCGGAATTTGCCGCCTGCTTCAACGACGCGGACACGGTGGTGCTCGCCCCGGTCTATGCGGCGGGCGAGGAGCCGATCGAGTTCGTCAATTCCGAAATGCTGGTCGAGCGGCTGAAGCTCGGCGGCCATCGCGACGCGCGCCTCGTCGACGGCCCGGCGGAGATCGCGCCGCTGGTGCATCGCATCGCCGAGCCGAACGACATGGTCGTCTTCCTCGGCGCCGGCTCGATCACCCAATGGGCCTACGCGCTGCCGAAGGAGCTGGAGGCGCTGAACGCCCAGTATCCGCGATGAGCGGCGCGGCGCTTCTGGCTGCGCTGGGCGACCGGCTCGGCGCGATTCGCGGCCGGCTGACGCCCGATGCGGACATGGCGAAGATCACCTGGTTCCGCGCCGGCGGCTCGGCCGAGCTCCTGTTCCAGCCGGCCGACGAGGAGGATCTGGCGAACTTCCTTCGCGCGCTGCCGGAGGAGATTCCCGTCACCTGTGTCGGCATCGGCTCCAACCTCCTCGTGCGCGACGGGGGCCTCGAAGGCGTCGTCATCCGCCTGTCGGCCAAGGGCTTCGGCGAGGTGGTTCGCGTCGGTGCGACGCAATTGCGCGCCGGCGCCTCGGCGCCCGACAAGCGCGTCGCGGCGGCGGCGTTGGACGCCGGGCTCGGCGGCTTTCACTTCTTCCACGGCATTCCGGGCTCGATCGGCGGCGCGCTGCGGATGAATGCCGGCGCCAACGGCGTCGAGACGCGGCAGCGGGTGCGCGAGGTGCGGGCGATCGACCGGCGCGGCGAGCTTCACATTCTGTCCGTCGAGGCGATGGGCTATGCCTATCGCCATTCCTCGGCGGCGCCCGACCTCATCTTCACCTCGGCGTTGATGGAAGGGGAGCCCGCCGAGTCGGCCGAGATCCGCGCGCGGATGAACGAGGTGCAGCACCATCGCGAGACGGTGCAGCCGGTGCGCGAGAAGACCGGCGGCTCGACCTTCAAGAACCCGGACGGGACCTCCGCCTGGAAGGAGATCGATCGTGCCGGCTGCCGGGGTTTCAGGATCGGCGACGCGCTGATGTCGGAGATGCACTGCAACTTCATGATCAATGCCGGCGCGGCGACCGGCCACGATCTCGAACGTCTCGGCGAGACGGTGCGCCGGCGCGTCCACGAGACCTCCGGCATCCTTCTCCATTGGGAGATCAAGCGGCTCGGTCGCTTCGCGCCGGGGCACGAGGTTCAGGCCTTCGTCGCCTGACCCTTCAGGCCGGGGCGGGCGCGGGGCCGGCCCCGGCCGGCTTCGCCGCGCCGCCCGTCGCCTGCCGGATCGTGCCGGCGAAGACGGTCCAGAGCACGATCGAGCCGATGGCGAAGGCGCCGAGAATGGTGAAGGCGGTCGGATAGCCGAGATCCTGCGCCAGCCAGCCGCCGATCGCCGGGCTCAAGGAGGCGCCGACGCCCTGGACGGTCATCACCGCGCCCTGGCCGACATTGACGCGGCCCGTGCCGTCGAGAATGCGCTGGACGAGGGCGGGCACGGCGACGCTCTGCAGGCCCGCGCCGATACCGTCCAGCATCTGCACCGGGAAGACGCCCCAGGTCTTGATCAGATGGGCGGCGATCAGCCCGCGCACCGGCAGGGCGATGAAGGAGACCAGCATCACCAGCCAGTAGCCGCCGGTCTTGCGGCCGCCCATGCGCATGGCGAGGAGCGCGGTGCCGATCATGATCGCCTGGGCGACGACCACCGTGCTCGCGACGAAGAGCGAGCCGCCGCCGTCGCCCTTGGCGGCCGTCACGGCGAGGCCGTAGAGCGGCAGCATCGCGCCGTTGCCGAGATGGAAGAAGGCGAGGCAGGCGGCGAGGATGAGGAGCGGCTTGCATTCGAGCAGCGTCTTGATGCCGCTCGCCTTGTCGTCCTTGCCGCCCTCCTTCATGCCGCGCGCCGCCTGGTTGTCGATCGCCTCGCGCGGGATCAGCAGGACCGTCGCGATGGAGGCGAGGCCGAAGGCGGCGGCGAGGACGAAGATCCAGACATAGCCGAACTGCCAGCCGAGAAGCCCGGACAGGCCGGCCCCCACCATGTTGCCGGCATGGTTGAAGGCCTGGTTGCGGCCGTTCTGATCGCTGAATCCCTCGCGCTTCACGATGCCGAGGGTGATGGCGATGACCGCCGGCATGATCGCGGCGCCGGCGATGGCGGTCGCGACCTGCGAGGCCGCGACGACCCAGAATTCCTGCGAGACGAGGATCAGGCAGGAGGCGACGACCGTGCAGATGCCCGGCACGATGACGAAGATGCGCTTGCGGTCGCTGGCATCGATCAGCGCCCCGGCCGGAATGGTCATCAGCATGCCGGCGACGCCGCCGATCGTCATCACCGTGCCGATCCAGCCGGATTGCCAGCCATGGGCGAGAAGGAAGATGCCGAGGAACGGGCCGATGCCGGCCTGCATGTCGGCCATGAAGAAGTTCAGCCATTCGAGCGGCTTGCGATGATCGCCTGCCACGGAGGATCGAGCCATCACCATTTCCCTCCGTTGCGGTTCGGGCCGAGCTGGCCGCCGGGAATGCCATGTTCCGGCCAGGCGCGGACCGAATGGACGTCGTGGCCGGGCGCGACGATCGGCCGTCGCTTCGGCCGCTCCCGTCCGCGCCGGACGAGCACCTCGATCCGGTCGGTATCCGCTTGGCCATCGGTGCCGATCGCCGTCACCGCGAGGCGGTGCAGACCATCGGCGACCCCGTCGAAGCGCGCGGTCCAGCGCAGCCCGTCCTCGCTCGTCATCCGTCGCGGCGGGGCGTCGCCGAGCCGCGCCTCGACATGGCGCGGCGGATCGGCCGCGAAGACGCGGGCCCGCACCTCGAAGCCTTCTTCCGGGATCTGGGTCCGCGACTGGATATCTGTCGCGAGGCGGTGGTCGGCGGGCGAGGTAACGAGAACGAAGGGCCAAGGCGCGTCGAGGGCCTTGAAGCGCCAGGACAACACGTCGCCGTCGAGCGCGGAAAGCGAGAAGCCGGCGCCGCCTGCCTCCTCGATCTCGCCGGTGGAGCGCGTCGCGCCGTAGATCACGGCGCCGTCGTTCAGAAGGTCGTTGTAATGGGTATGGCCGGTGCCGACATAGGCGACCCCGGCCTCGGCGAAGGCCCGCGCCACGCTATCGCCTCCTTCGGTAAGATCGCAGGGGAAGGCGTGCATGAAAACGAGGGTCGGGGCGTCGCCCGGATCCTCCGCCAGCTGCCGGCGCAGCCAGGCCATCTGCCGCGCGCCGAGACGGAAGTCGGGTCCGCCCGAGCCGGCCGAGACGATGTCGAGAAAGAGGCAGCGCGCCCCGGCGATGTGCTCGAGGCGCGGCAGCGGCGCCGGCGCCAGGAGGGCGCGGAAGGTGTCGAGCGAGCCGGCTTCGAAGTCGTGGTCGCCCGGCAGGACATGCAGCGGCAGCGCGAGGCGGCCGGCCACCGCGGCGATACGGTGGAACTGCTCTTCCGTAGCGTGATTGGCGTTGTCGCCGGGCAGGACGGCGAAATCGACGGCCCCAGGACGCAGCCGGTTCGCCTCCTCGACGAGCCGGGCGAAGAGTTCGAGGCTCTCCCAGCCGTCTCCTTCGCACGCGTGGAGGTCGCCGAACTGTATCCAGCACGTCATGCGTCGCGTCCCGCGTTCGAATTGTTTTGTGAGCTCGCCTCGGAGCGCTCAGAGAACTGGCGGCGTCCCGGTTGGTTTCATTAACTTTTGGACAGGCCGGTGCCGTTGTGTCCGAAACGCCGCGCTTTCCAACGCCTTGCGAACGACCTTTCGATTTCGTTTCGCCGTTCCAGGGCGGTTAACCACACCTTAACCAAACGGGTCGCATCAATGGGCCTCAAGGCCCCGAGGGGCACGAGGATCATTGGCAATGCCGAAGCACGTCGCGGTTCTGATGGGCGGTTGGTCGAGCGAGAGGCCGGTCAGCCTTTCCTCCGGCAATGCCTGCGCGGCGGCGCTAGAATCCGCCGGGTTCACCGTCACGAAGATCGATGTCGATCGCGATGTCGGACAGGTGCTCGGCCAGCTCCGGCCCGACGTGGTGTTCAACGCGCTGCACGGTCCCTTCGGCGAGGACGGCACGATCCAGGGCATCCTTGAATATCTCGAGATTCCCTACACTCATTCCGGCGTTCTCGCCTCCGCCCTCGCCATGAATAAGGTGAAGGCGAAGACCGTCGCCAAGGCCGCCGGCGTGCCCGTCGCCGAGGCGAAGGTGCTGGAGCGGCGCGTCATCGCCGAGAAGCACGCGATGCCGGTGCCCTATGTGGTGAAGCCGATCGCGGAAGGATCGAGCTTCGGCGTGCTCATCGTGCGCGAGGACCAGGCGCATCCGCCGCAGCAGCTCCACGCCGCCGACTGGACCTTCGGCGAGATGCTGCTGGTCGAGCGCTTCATTCCGGGGCGCGAGCTGACCTGCGCGGTGATGGGCGACGTCGCCCTGCCGGTCTGCGAGATCGCGACGGAGGGCCACGCCTTCTACGACTACGATTCCAAGTACCTGCCGGGCGGCTCGGTCCATAAGATCCCGGCGCCGCTGCCGCCCTCCATCGCCCGCAAGGTGCAGGACTATGCGCTCGCCGCCCATCGCGCCGTCGGCTGCCGGGGCGTGTCGCGATCCGACTTCCGCTACGACGATCGCGGCGGCGAGAACGGCGAGGTGATCTGGCTGGAGATCAACACCCAGCCCGGGATGACGCCGACCTCGCTCGTGCCCGACATCGCCAGAGCCGTCGGCCATTCCTTTCCCGAGCTTCTGACCTGGATGGTGGAGGACGCCTCATGCCGGCGCTGAACCGGGGCGAGCGCGCCGAGCCGGTGATGGAGCGCTCGCTCGGCCGCCGGCGCGCCTTCCGCCTCTCCTATGTCGGGCGGCGCCTCGCGGCGCTCGGCCAGATCCTCTCGCGCACGCCCCTGCCGAACTTCGCGACGCTCGCGACCGTCGTCCTCGGCTCCACGACGCTCTACGGCATGTCGATCGGCGGCCACGCGACGGGGGCGATCGACAGCGTCGCGCAGCCGCTCGGTTTCTCGATCGACAAGGTCGATGTCGCCGGCAATACCGAGACCTCCGAGATCGACGTGCTTCAGGCGCTCTGGTCGACCGGGGCGCAGAGCCTGCCGGCGCTCGACGTCGAGGCGGCGCGCCGCACGCTGGAGGCGATGCCCTGGATCGACAAGGCCGCCGTCGCCAAGACCTATCCCGACCGCGTCTCGATCTCGCTGGTCGAGAAGAAGCCCTTCGCGCTCTGGCAGAAGGGCGGCGAGCTCGCGGTGATCGATCGCCAGGGCCGCGACATCATGCCCTATCTCGCCAATCGCTTTCAGAGCCTGCCCTTCGTCGTCGGCCCCGGCGCCGATGTCGCGGCGGCCCAATTGCTTGATGGATTGGAGAAAGTCCCCGAGCTTCGCGCAAGGGTGAAGGCCTACATTCGCGTCGGTGACCGGCGTTGGGACCTGCGTCTGGACAACGGCGTCACCGTCCGCCTTCCGGAGGAGGGCGCCGTCGAGGCTGCCGCGGACGTGGTGCGTATGGATAAGGAAATGGGCCTGTTGTCGCGCGATATCGCCGTGGTCGACATGCGCATCGCCGACCGCGTGACGGTGCGGCTGACGCCGGAGGCCGTGACGCGCCGGGATGCGGCCGTGAAGGAGCGCGACAAGCTGATCGCCCGCAGCAAGAAGGAGAAGCCGGCGTGAGCCTCAATCCCTTCAAGACCGGCAACAAGGCGCTGCCGCGCATGCGCGCCCTGCCGGGCCGGCGCACCCGCATCGTCTCGGTGCTGGATGTCGGCACCACCAAGATCACTTGCCTGATCGCCAAGCTGAAGCCGCGCGCCGACAGCGAAGTCCTGCCGAACCGCACCCATCAAGTCGAGGTGGTGGGCATCGGCTACCAGCGCTCGCGCGGCATCAAGTCGGGCGTCGTGGTCGATCTCGAGGCGGCGGAGAAGTCGATCCGCTATTGCGTCGACGCGGCCGAGCGCATGGCGGGTCTCACCATCGAATCCCTGATCGTCTCCGTCACCGCCGGCCGCCTCAAGAGCCTGCGCGGCCATGCCGAGCGGCAGGTGGATGGCGAGGCGGTCTCCGCCGGCGACGTGAAGCGCGTCCTCAACGGCGCGGCGCGCGCGCCGATCGATCGCGGCCGGCTGCTGCTCCATTCCGTTCCCTTCGACATGGCGCTCGACGGCGAGGGCAATCTCGAAAATCCCGTCGGCATGGTCGGCCGTGTGCTCGGCGCCGACGTGCATCTCCTGTCGGCGGAGGAAACGCCGCTGCGCAATCTCGAAGCCGCGATCAACCGCGCCCAGCTCGTGGTCGAGGCCTTCGTCGCGACGCCCTTCGCCTCGGGCCTCGCCACGCTCGTCGACGACGAGGCCGAGATGGGCTCGGCCTGCATCGACATGGGCGGCGGCTCGACCACGATCGGCATCTTCCAGAACGGCCGCTTCGTCTATGCCGATTCCGTCGCGCTTGGCGGCCATCACATCACGATGGATCTGGCGCGCGGCCTGTCGATCCGCCCGGAACATGCCGAGCGGCTGAAGGTGATGCACGGCTCGGCCATGAGCGAGATGCTGGAGGATTCCGACACGATCGAGGTGGCGCCGCTCGGCGACGAGGAGGCCGACGCGCCGATCAACGTCGCGCGCTCGCTCGTCGCCCGCATCATCCGGCCGCGCGTCGAGGAGACCTTCGAGCTGATCCGCGACCGGCTCGCCGCCTCCGGCCTCGGCCATGTGATCGGCAAGCGCGTGGTGCTGACGGGCGGCGCGAGCCAGCTCGCCGGCCTCCAGGGCGCGGCGCGCTCGGTGATGCAGCGGAACGTGCGTCTCGGCCGCCCGCTCGGCGTCGCCGGCCTCTCGACCGCCAACAAGAGCCCGGCCTTCGCCACCTCGGTCGGTCTCCTGATCTATCCCCAGGTCTCGACCATGGAACATTTCGCCGAAGGGTTCTCGGCCGCCGACATGGTGTTCGACGAGCGCACGCCCGTCGGCCGGGTCGGGAACTGGTTTCGAAGAAGCTTCTGACGGGCGCCGAGCCCCCGGAATCCAGCCATGCGCGCGCCGCGCGCCTTAGTGAAGTCCAACGAAAGACGGCCGGCGCGGCGCTGCGGCCCGAGATCGAAAAAGGAACAGGAAATGGCCCTCAGCCTCGCCAAGCCCGACATCACCGAGCTGAAGCCCCGCATCACCGTGTTCGGTGTCGGCGGCGGCGGCTGCAACGCCGTCAACAACATGATCGATGCCGGCCTCGAGGGCGTCGAATTCGTCATCGCCAACACGGACGCCCAGGCGCTGCGGTCCTCGCGCGCCGAGCGCATCATCCAGATGGGCGTCGCGGTGACCGAGGGTCTCGGCGCCGGCTCGCAGCCCGAGGTCGGCCGCGCCGCCGCCGAGGAATCGCTGGACGAGATCTGCGACCATCTGCTCGGCTCGCATATGTGCTTCGTCACCGCCGGCATGGGCGGCGGCACCGGCACGGGCGCCGCGCCGGTCGTCGCCCGCGCCGCCCGCGAGAAGGGCATCCTCACCGTCGGCGTCGTGACGAAGCCCTTCCATTTCGAAGGTCAGCGCCGCATGCGCATCGCCGACCAGGGCATTGAGGACCTGCAGAAGAATGTCGACACGCTGATCGTCATTCCGAACCAGAACCTCTTCCGCATCGCCAACGACAAGACCACCTTCGCCGACGCCTTCGGCATGGCCGACCAGGTGCTCTATTCGGGTGTCGCCTGCATCACCGACCTGATGGTGAAGGAAGGCCTGATCAATCTCGACTTCGCCGACGTGCGCTCGGTGATGCGCGAGATGGGCAAGGCCATGATGGGCACGGGCGAGGCGTCGGGCGACGGCCGCGCCATGGCGGCGGCCGAGGCGGCGATCGCCAATCCGCTGCTCGACGAGACCTCGATGAAGGGCGCCAAGGGCCTGCTCATCTCGATCACCGGCGGGCGTGACCTGACGCTCTTCGAGGTCGACGAGGCCGCGACCCGCATCCGCGAGGAGGTCGATTCGGACGCCAACATCATCCTCGGCGCCACGTTCGACGAGAATCTCGAAGGCGTCATCCGCGTTTCCGTCGTCGCCACTGGCATCGACAAGACCGCGACGGAGCTCGCCGAGCGCCCGATCGAGGTGCGCCATGCGCCGATGATGCAGCGCCCGGGCGCCGCCCAGCCGGCTCCCGCCATGGCTCAGCCGGCGCCCGCGCCGCGCCCGGCCCCGATGCCGGCCTACGAGGCCCCGGCCGCCATCGCCCAGCCGGCGCCGGCCGCCCCGGCGGCGATGCCCGCCGCGATGGAGGACGACTTCACCGCCGCGCTCGAGGCCGAGATCGCCCAGGCGACCATCGCCGCCCCGGCGCCGCAGCCGGCCATGCGTCGCGAGGCGGCCGCCCCGGCCCGCATGCCGCGCGTCGAGGACTTCCCGCCGATGGTGCAGGCCGAGGTGACGCAGCGCACCGCGCAGGTCGAGCCCGCCCCGACGGGCGCCGAGGACAAGGGTCCGGTCTCCGGCCTGCTCGGCAAGCTCACCCGCGGCCTGTCGCGCCGCGAGCAGGAAGAGGCGCAGCAGGCCGTCGAGACGCGCCAGCCGGCCCGTCAGGTCGCGCCGAACCCCTATGCGCCGCGCCGCCCGGCCGCCGAATCCCCGTCGCGGCCCCAGAGCTCGCAGCGCCCGATGAGCGACGACGAGCAGCTGGAGATCCCGGCCTTCCTGCGCCGCCAGTCGAACTGATCCGAGCGCGTTGCCGATGAGGCACAGTCCCGCCGTCGCGAGATGGCGGGACAAACATTTTAACTATTGGAAATAACTGTCGATTTAGCATTGGAAGTCGAGACCCCTCAGTAACAGGGGGTTAGAATCCGTGATTTGGCCGAAATGCAACGCCCCCGTACTTTGTCAGTTGGACAAGCATGACGGATCGTGCCTCCGGCGCCCCCTCCCGGCGCCGAAGGCCAGCAAGCCGAAACGCCATCTCGGACGGATAGTAGTCTCGCCGCTGGGATGCGGTTTCGGTGTAAGGAACTGCCAGACGTGATCATTTATCAGCAGACGATCGGGGATCGGGTCGAGTTTTCGGGTGTCGGCGTTCACTCGGGAAAGCCGGTCTCCCTCCATCTCGTTCCCGCCGGCATCGACTGCGGCGTCACGTTCCATATCAAGGATGCTTCGGGCGGAACCAAGGCGATCGCCGCCCTGTCCTCCAATGCTCCGGCCACCGATCTCGCCACGATCATCGGCGATCCGAGCGGTGCGCATGTCTCCACCGTCGAGCACCTGATGGCGGCCCTCTACGCCATGAACATCGACAATGTGATCGTCGAGATCGACGGCCGCGAAGTGCCGATCATGGACGGCTGCTCGGCGGCCTTCGTGGCGGCGATCGAGCGCGTCGGCATCGAGCGTCAGGCGGCCAAGCGCCGCTACATCCGCGTCGTGAAGCCGGTTCGCGTCGAGACCGCCGCCGGCTGGGCGGAGTTCCTGCCGCATTACGGCACGCGCTTCGAGATCGAGATCGACTTCGCCGCCAAGGCGATCGGCCGCCAGACCTTCTCGGCCGAGCTGACGCCGACCCTGTTCAAGTCCGAGGTCTCCCGGGCCCGCACCTTCGGCTTCATGAAGGATGTCGAGCGGCTCTGGGCCTCCGGCCACGCGCTCGGCTCCTCGCTGGAGAACTCGGTCGTGATCGGCGACGACGGCCGCGTGATCAACCCGGACGGCCTGCACTATGCCGACGAATTCGTGCGTCACAAGGCGCTCGACGCGATCGGCGACCAGGCGCTCGCCGGGGCGCGGATCCTCGGCTGCTACCGTTCCTATCGCGGCGGCCATAAGCTGAACGCGCTGGCGCTCCAGGCGCTGCTGCGCGACGGCGCCGCCTATGACATGATCGAGCTGCCCTCGCGCCGCCGCGACATCGTCCGTCACTCGCCGCTGATCGCGGCCGTGGCGGCCCCGGCCTACGGCCCGCAGACGCTCTGATTCTCCCGTCGCGGACCGGTGGTGGCCCGTGCGAATCGTGATTCTCGCGGCGTCGTGATCACATTTCCGCGCGAGGCTCGTCATAGCCCCGTCAGGTAAGGCATCGGCGTCCCGATCCGGTCGTCACGCGCCGGATGTCCTCGCTTCATCTTCAGGGTGTATGTCCTTTACCGGCGCGAACTTCGGTCGATCGAAGCATCGCGCGCGCATAACGCTGCGGCCGGGGGCGGCAAGACTCCACCGCCTTAAAAAAGGCGTCATAAACGCTTTCTCAACATTGTGGGGGCCCGGCGCGTTCGGTAGAACGCAGCGGCCATTCTGGGGACGATCAGGGGGAAGTCGTAGCCATGCGCAGCGTCGTGATGCGGGCGTCGTCCGCTCGGCTCGTCATTTGTACGGGCCTTACCCTCGCGAGCGCGATGTCGCTTTCGGGTTGCCTGTTCGGGGGCGGCAAGGACGATGTCGATCCGTTGGCGCTCGCCGCCCAGACGGAGCCCGCCGACAAGCTCTACAACCAGGGCCTCGCCAATCTCGACGGCGGTCGCCTCGGGGAGGCGACGAAGAAGTTCGAGGCGATCGACCGCCAGTATCCCTATTCGGAATGGGCCCGCAAAGCTCTGGTGATGCGGGCCTTCGCCGCCTATCGCAACGGCGACTACGACACGGCCGTCGCCTCGTCCAAGCGCTATCTCGCGACCTATCCCGGCACGTCCGAGGCGGCCTATGCCCAATATATCATGGGCCTGTCCTATTTCCGGCAGATCCCGGACGTGACGCGCGACCAGCGCGACACGGCCCGCGCCGTCGGCGCCATGCAGGAAGTGGTCGACCGCTATCCTGAGTCCGAATATGCCGAGGACGCGCGGTCCAAGATCCGCGTCGCCCGCGACCAGCTCGCCGGCAAGGAGATGCAGGTCGGCCGCTACTATCTGGAGCGCCGCGAATATCTGGCTGCCATCAACCGCTTCAAGACGGTGGTCGACCAATATCCGCAGACGCGCCATGTCGAGGAGGCGCTGTCGCGCCTGACCGAGGCCTATTACGCGATGGGGCTGACGCAGGAAGCCCAGGCCTCCGCCTCGGTGCTCGGCCAGAACTTCCCCGATTCGCAGTGGTACAAGGATTCCTACGCCCTCCTGCAATCGAAGGGCCTGGAGCCGCGCGCGGCCACCGGCGATTCCTGGTTCACCAAGGCGACGCGGGCGATCACCGGCGCGGGCTGAGGCGCGTCGCCCTTCGTTGACAAGCCGGGTGTCTGGACCAAACTCTCGACGGATACCTGGAGGTTCGAAATGTCGACGATGCGCTTGGATCTCTCCGACGACATGATCGAGTTCATCGACGCCGCCGTCGCGGCGGGCGACTACCGCACATCGAGCGAAGTCGTCGGCGAAGCTCTTCGTCTGCTTCGCCGCGAGCGCGCGGCGCAACGCCAGACGGCGGCGTTGCGGCGCGAAATCGAACGTGGGCTCGATGCCGCAGCGGTGAACGAGTTCTCCAGCCGAACGGTCGCGGAGATCGCGGCCGATGTGCGGCAGCGAGCCGGGGAGCGGTGAGGCCGAGGCTCACGCGACTGGCAGACGAGGACATCGCCGAAATCCTCGCCGAAACGCTGCATCGCTTCGGGCCGAACCAGTTCGGGCTCTATGCCGACCTTATCCAGAAGAGCCTGGATCTCCTCGCCGACGATCCCTTCGCTTTGACGACAGTTCCGCGCGACGCGCTTGCGCCCGGCCTGCGCATGCTGGCTCTCGGTCGCCTCGCATGGCGGCGTGATGCGGCGGCGCATTGTGTCTATTATGTTCTGCCGCTTCCGGGGCGGCGGGCCGAGACCGTCGTCCTCCGCGTCCTGCACGAGCGCATGGAGCCGGCGGCTTGGCTTTCCCGAGGTTTCGATGAAATGGCATCCTGAGCGCCGATGACCTTCCCGACCGAAACATCCATGTCTGCCGCTTCCTGATCGTTCCGTGGCTTCCTATCTTCGCCTCGCTTGCCTTTTCTGGCATCCGGGACTAGCGACATAGCTCCATGCTTGTTCACCTTTCGATCCGCGACATCGTGCTGATCGAGCGCCTCGATTTGAGCCTGAACGACGGCCTGTCCGTCCTGACGGGCGAAACGGGCGCCGGCAAGTCGATCCTGCTCGACGCTCTGTCGCTGGCGCTCGGCGGGCGCGGCGATGGCGGTCTCGTGCGCCATGGCGCCAAGCAGGGCGAGATCACCGCCGTCTTCGATCTGCCGGCCGGCCATGCCGCGCGGCGCCTCCTTTCCGAGAATGGCTTCGACGACGACGGCGACTTGGTGCTCCGCCGCGTCCAAAGCGCCGACGGCCGCAGCCGCGTCTTCGTCAACGACCGGCCGTCCAGCGTCTCCCTGATGCGCGATCTCGGCGTCCATCTGGTGGAGATCCATGGCCAGCACGACGACCGCGCGCTGGTCGACCCCGACGCCCACCGCATGCTGCTCGACGCCTATGGCGGCTTCTCCACCGAGGTCGAGGCCGTTGCCCGCGCCTATGCCGAGTGGAAGGGCACCGAAACCGAGCTGACCCGGCATCGCGCCAAGGTCGAGGCGGCGGCGCGGGAGGCGGACTATCTGCGGGCCGCCGTCGAGGAGCTGTCCGAGCTCGCGCCGCTCGCCGGCGAAGAGACGGAGCTCGCCGAGCGCCGGCAGGTGATGATGAAGTCGGAGAAGATCGCGACCGACGTCAACGACGCCTTCGAGGAACTGGCCGGCAACGGTTCGCCGATCCCGGCCTTGGCCGGCCTCCTGAAACGGCTCGACCGCAAGAAGGACGAATTGCCGGGTCTCCTCGACGAGGTGATCGAGCGGCTCGACACGGCGCTGGATTCGCTCTCGGACGCGCAGATGGGCCTGCAATCGGCGCTGCGCAGTCTGGAATACGATCCGCGCGCGCTGGAGGAATGCGAGGAGCGGCTGTTCGCGCTGCGCGCGGCGGGGCGCAAGTTCACCTGTCCGGTGGACGACCTGCCGGATCTCGCGGCGCGGATGATCGGCGATCTGGCGGATCTCGATGCCGGCGAGACGCGCCTTGCCGAGCTCGCCAAGCTCGTCGCCGAGCGGCGTGTGGTCTTCGACCGGCTGGCCGCCGATCTTTCCGCCAAGCGGCACGCGACGGCGGCCGATCTCGAAGCGGCGGTGATGGCCGAGCTGCCGGACCTGAAGCTCGAACGCGCGACCTTCATCGTCGAGATGCGCAGCGATGCCGAGCGGCCCTCCGCCGCCGGCATCGACACGGTGGAATTCTGGGTGCGCACCAATCCCGGCACGCGGCCCGGCCCGATGATGAAGGTCGCCTCCGGCGGCGAGCTGTCGCGCTTTCTCCTCGCGCTGAAGGTGGCACTCGCCGACAAGGGCTCGGCGCCGACCCTCGTCTTCGACGAGATCGACACCGGCGTCGGCGGCGCGGTGGCCGATGCCATCGGCCGGCGGCTGGCCCGGCTGGCGAGCCGGGTGCAGGTCCTGTCCGTCACCCACGCGCCGCAGGTCGCGGCCCGCGCCACGACCCATCTCCTCATCTCGAAAAGCGCCAGCGAGGCGGAGAAGGAGCGGGTGGCGACACGCGTCGCGGCGCTGGAAGCCGTACACCGTACCGAAGAGATCGCCCGCATGCTGGCCGGCGAAAGCATCACCGAGGAAGCGCGCGCCGCCGCCAAGCGTCTGATCGGCGCGGCGCTTTGACGACTCGTAAAGCATGGCGCGTCATGGTCCGCGCGGACTGATCCAACGATAGGCGGCGGCTTTTCCGATGGCGAACGAGACCCCGGTCGACGACCTGACGCCCGAGGCGGCCGCCGCCGAACTCGAACGCCTTGCGGCACTTCTCGCCGATTACGACCGCCACTATTACGAGGAAGATGCGCCGGCCGTCTCGGATGCCGAATATGACGGCCTGCGCCGGCGCAATCTCGCCATCGAGGCGCGTTTTCCCGATCTCGTCCGGGCCGATTCGCCGTCGCTGAAGGTCGGCACCGCGCCTTCCGCGAAATTCGCCAAGATCCGGCATGCCGTGCCGATGCTCTCGCTCGACAATGCCTTTTCGGACGAGGACGTGGCGGATTTCGCGCGCCGCGTCCGGCGCTTCCTGAAGCTTGCCGACAGCGCGCCGCTGGCGATCACTGCCGAACCGAAGATCGACGGCCTGTCGCTGTCGCTGCGCTACGAGGAGGGGCGGCTCGTCTCCGCCGCGACGCGCGGCGACGGCTCGGTCGGCGAGGACGTGACGGCGAATGCCCGCACCCTGGACGACATTCCGAACCGCCTGATGGGCGATGCGCCGGCCGTGTTCGAGGTGCGCGGCGAGGTCTACATGACCCATGCCGATTTCGCCGCGCTGAACGAGCGGCTGGCGCGCGGCGACGACCCCGAAGAGGCGGCGCCGGCGGCGGAAGGCGAGGCGGGGGCCGAGCCGGCGCGCAAGGTGCGCCAGTTCGCCAATCCGCGCAACGCCGCGGCCGGCTCGCTGCGCCAGAAGGACCCGGCGGTGACGCGCGAACGCCCCTTGCGCTTCTTCGCCTATGCCTGGGGACAGGCGAGCGCCGTGCCGGGCGCCACCCAGACCGAGGTGGTCGAGGCGATGGCCGGCTTCGGCTTCCAAACCAATCCGCTGATGCGCCGCTTCGAGGATATCGAGGGCCTCATCCGCCATTACCGCATGATCGAGGCGGAGCGCGCGGCGCTCGGCTACGATATCGACGGCGTCGTCTACAAGGTGGACGATCTCAAGCTGCAGGAACGGCTCGGCTTCGTGTCGCGCTTTCCGCGCTGGGCCATCGCCCACAAGTTCTCGGCCGAGCAGGCGACGACCGTGGTCCGGGCGATCGAGATCAATGTCGGGCGCACCGGCAAGCTGGCGCCGCTCGCCAAGCTGGAGCCGGTGACGGTCGGCGGCGTCGTCGTCTCCAACGTCACCCTGCACAACGAGGATTACATCGCCGGACGCGACGCCGATGGCGGGCCGATCCGCGAGGGCAAGGACATCCGCATCGGCGATACGATCGTCATCCAGCGGGCGGGGGACGTCATCCCGCAGGTGGTGGACGTGGTGCTGGAGAAGCGGCCGGCCGCGGCGGAACGCTTCCGCTTTCCCGACCATTGCCCGGCCTGCGGCTCGACGGCGGTGCGCGAGATCAATCCGCGCACCGGGCGGCCGGATTCCAACCGCGTCTGCACGGCGCATCTCACCTGTCCGGCGCAGGCGCGGGAAGGGCTGAAGCATTTCGTGGCGCGGCCCGCCTTCGACATCGAGGGGCTGGGCGAGACCTTCATCGAGACGCTGTTCGACGCCGGGCTGGTGCGCCAGCCGGCCGATATCTTCCACCTCGAATTCGAACCCTTACGCGCCGCGATCGAGGCGCGGCGCAAGGCGATCTCCGAAGCGCGCCGTGCCGCCGAAGGCAAGGATGCCGCCGAAAAGCCCGCCAAGAA
The DNA here is from genome assembly GCF_014642635.1 of Aureimonas endophytica. GTDB lineage: Bacteria > Pseudomonadota > Alphaproteobacteria > Rhizobiales > Rhizobiaceae > Plantimonas > Plantimonas endophytica. Next base: position 867,613 of record NZ_BMIQ01000001.1, on the reverse strand, counting down.
GGCGGAGACCACGAAGGCGATCGAGAATCTCCTGTCCGGCATCGCGGCGCGCCGGACCGTGCCGCTCGACCGCTTCGTCTTCGCGCTCGGCATTCCCGAGATCGGCGAGACGAGCGCCAAGGCGCTGGCCCGCAAGTTCGACGACGTGCCGAGCCTGATGGCGGGCATCGCGGCGGCCAGCGCCGCCCAGGCCGGCGAGGCCTGGTCCGAGCTCGGCGCGCTGCGCACGGTGGGCGGCGGCACCTTCGGCCGCATGATGGCGCTCGATCCGGCCAAGCTCGAAGATCCCGAATGGGACCCGTTCCGCGACGCGGAGCTGACGCTGAAGGCCAATCAGCGCGTGGCGCTGCGCGAGCGCTATGGCGATGCCGCCGGCCTGCGCGACGCGATCCGCCAGGCGCAGGCCGGCGCGCCGGGCGAGGCCTATCTCGATCTCGCCAAGGACGGCGATCTCGGGCCCGTCGCGACCTCCTCGCTCATCCATTTCTTCGAGGAGGCGCATAACCGCGAGGCGGTGGAGGCGCTTCTGGCGGCGGGCGTCTCGACCAGCAACGAACGGCCGAAAGTGTCCTCCGCCTCGCCGGTGGCGGGCAAGACGGTGGTCTTCACCGGTTCGCTCGAACAGATGACGCGGCCGGAGGCGACGAAGCGGGCCGAGGCGCTGGGCGCCAAGGTCTCCGGCTCGGTGTCGAAGAAGACCGATCTCGTCGTCGCCGGCCCGGGCGCCGGTTCGAAGCTCGCCGAAGCCGAGAAACACGGCGTGAAGGTCATCACCGAATCGGAATGGCTTGCCTTGATCGGAGAAGCCTGATTCATCGAGGGCATGACGACCGTCGCCCTGGATTTCGAAACCGCGAACCGCTCGCCGGCCAGCGCTTGCGCCATCGGCCTCGCCTTCATCGAGGATGGCCGCGTGGCGCGGCGGTTCTACAGCCTGCTGCGTCCGCCCGAGATCGTATTCGAGCCGGGTCATATCCGCATCCACGGTATTCGCCCGACCGATGTCGTGGATGCGCCCGATTTCCCGACGCTCTGGCGCGGTCTCGCGGGCGAGCTGGAGGGCGCGCTCGTCCTCGCCCATAACGCGCCCTTCGACCTCAAGGTGCTCTCGGCGACGCTCCAGCATTACCGCCTGGCGCAGCCGGGCTTCGCTTCGCTCTGCACGGTGAGCCTCGCCCGCCGGCTCTGGCCGGAAGAGCCGAGCAAACGCCTCTCGGCGCTGGCGGCGAAGTTCGGCATCGGCTTCTCGCATCACCATGCCGGCGAGGATGCGATGGCCTGTGCCGAGATCGCGCTCGAAGGCATGCGAGAGACCGGCGCCGCCTCGGTCGCCGACATGGCGGAGACGCTCGGCCTCCGCCGGCCCGTCGCCGCGATCGCGGCGGCGAAGGCGGGCGGCATCGCCGAACGGGCGCTGGCCGCCCGGCTCGGCCGGCCGAAGCTCGAGAACATCCTTCGCTTCCGCGTCAGCGGCAGCAAGGGCACGCCCTACGACATGGTGCTGCGCACGGACGGGCAGGGGGACCGGCGCCTGTTCTGCTCCTGTCCGGGCGCCCGCTTCCGCGCCGAATGCCGGCATATGAAGGCGCTTCAGGCGGGCGACCACAGCGCGCTTCTCGCGGGCGGCGGCGCCGAGTTCCGCCAGCTTTCGGCATTGCTTTCGGCCGCGTTCGGTGGCTTTGAGGAGCGGCGCTTCGCCGCGACGGGAAGCTGACGCCCTCGTTTCTCACCGGTGCCTTTCTTGTCCCAATCCCATGAAGCACGGGCCGGACTGCGCGAAGTCCTGCCCCTTCTGTTCGTCATCCTGCCCTTCGGGGCGATCTTCGGCACCTATGCGCTGCAATCCGGGCTCACCCTCGGCCAGACGCTCGGCTTCGGCGGCCTGATCTATGCCGGCGCGAGCCAGCTCGTCGCCTTGCAGATGATGAGCCATGGCGCGCCGCTCTGGTCGGCGGTGCTGGCGATCTTCGCGCTGAACTTCCGCCATGTCCTTTATTCGGCGTCGATCGGCCGGCATCTGACGCGTTTCTCGGCGGCTCAGAAGGCGCTCGCCTTCTTCCTGCTGGTCGATCCGAGCTTCGGCGCGGCGGAGGCCCGCGTCGCCAAGGCGCCGCTGACCAGGACCTTCTACTTCACCTATGCCGTCGCGCTCTACGCCACCTGGGTCCTGTCCTGCTGGCTCGGCTACGAGTTCGGCCGGCTGATCCGCGACCCGCATGACGTGGCGCTCGACTTCATCCTGCCGGTCTATTTCCTGGCGCTGGTGACGGATTTCCGCAGCCGCGCCAATTTCCTGCCCGTCGCCGTGATCAGCGCGCTCGCCTCCGGCATCCTCTACGCGACGGTCGGCTCGCCCTGGCATGTCACCGTCGGCGGGCTCGCCGGCATCGCCTATGCCGCTTCGGTCAAGCCGAAGCAGCCGAAGGATGTCACGCCGTGAACGAGATGTGGTGGGTCGTCATCCTCGGCGCGCTCCTGACCTATGCGACGCGCATCGGCGGCTATCTGGCGATCGCGCGGTTCAGGACCCTCCATCCGCGCGTCGAGCAGGCGCTGGAGGCGGTGCCGGCGGCGGTGCTCGTGACGATCGCCGTGCCGGGCTTCGTCGACGGCACCTGGCTCGAACGCGCGGTCCTCGCCGTCGCCGGCCTCGCCGCCTTCCGCTTTCCGCACATTCTCGTGATCTTCGGGGCGACCGCCCTCGTCGCCCTGATGCGCGCCAAGGGCTTCTGAACGCCCGCCGGGCGCGGCATGGGGCCTGAGTGGTCCAGCGCCGACATCCCCCGTCGCCCGCCGGCCTTGCACGGGTCCGAGAGCCTGCCAGTTTCGTCGTCGCGCGGCCGGACGGGAGGAACGGCCGGGCCGCGCGCGACGCATCCAAAGGGAGGAATGAGGATGTCTGGCAATCGTGGCGTCGTCTATCTCGGGCCGAACAAGGTCGAGGTGCAGACTATCGACGATCCGAAATTCGAGGACCCGCATGGCCGCCGGATCGAGCACGCGGTCATCCTGAAGGTTCTTTCGACCAATATCTGCGGCTCGGACCAGCATATGGTGCGCGGGCGCACCACGGCGCCCGCCGGGCTCGTGCTCGGCCACGAGATCACCGGCGAGGTGATCGAGGCCGGCGCCGATGTCGAGATGCTGCGCAAGGGCGACGTGGTCTCCGTGCCGTTCAACGTCGCCTGCGGCCGCTGCCGCACCTGCAAGTCGGGCGATACCGGCGTCTGCCTGCATGTGAACGAGTCCCGGGCCGGCGGCGCCTATGGCTATGTCGACATGGGCGGCTGGATCGGCGGCCAGGCGCGCTACGTCATGGTGCCCTATGCCGATTTCAACCTGCTGAAATTCCCCGATCGCGACCAGGCGCTGGCGAAGATCCGCGATCTCACCATGCTGTCCGACATCCTGCCGACCGGCTTCCACGGCGCGATCAAGGCGGGCGTCGGCGTCGGCTCCACCGTCTATGTCGCGGGCGCCGGCCCGGTCGGCCTCGCGGCGGCGGCCTCGGCCCGCATTCTCGGCGCCGCCGTGACGATGATCGGCGACTTCAATCCCGAACGCCTCGCCCATGCCGAGAAGATGGGCTTCACGCCGATCGACCTCTCGAAGCACGACAGGCTGGGCGAGATGGTGGAGGCGGTGGTGGGCGTGCCGGAAGTCGATGCCGCGATCGACGCGGTCGGCTTCGAGGCGCGCGGCCATTCGGGCGGCGAACAGCCGGCGATCGTGCTCAACCAGATGATGGAGATCACCCGCGCCGCCGGCTCGATCGGCATTCCGGGCCTTTATGTGACGGAAGACCCCGGCGCGGTGGACGAGGCCGCCAAGCAGGGCAGCCTGTCGCTGCGGCTCGGTCTCGGCTGGGCCAAGGCCCAGTCCTTCCATACCGGCCAGACGCCGGTGCTGCGCTACAACCGCCAGCTGATGATGGCGATCCTGCATGGCCGCCTGCCGATCGCCGACATCGTCAACGCGAAGGTGATCTCGCTGGAGGAGGCGCCGGCCGGCTACCAGGATTTCGACAAGGGCGCGGCGGTGAAATACGTGCTCGACCCGCACGACATGCTACGCGCCGCCTGAGCCAAGAAACAGGAACGGGCGCCCTGGGGCGCCCGTCCGTCAGGTCCGTGAAGGAGAGGCGGGTCAGACCTCCTGGATGGCGGAGAGCTTCCAGTCGCCGCCCGGATCGCGCAGGAAAGTCCAAATTTCCGTCGTCTCGCTCGGGCGCTCGTCGCCGGCGACGATGCGGCCCGTCGCCCGCTCGCGCGTCACGTCGCGCGAGGAATAGCGCATCGCGACCGTCGCGTAGTCGCGGCTGCCCTCGCGCCAGCTCTCGGCGAGATCGCCCTGGAGGAGCTTCACGTCGGCGACCTCGTTCCTCACGCCCTGCGAGGCGTTCTGGCCGAGCTCTTCCGACAGATAGCCCATCATCTCCGGCGTGGTGATGGCGCGCAGCGCCGCATAGTCCTCGCGCGAATAGGCGGTCTGCAATTCGCCGAGACGGCGCTCGAACATGTCGAGATCGCTCGGGCCGACCGCGACCTCGTCGCGCGTCGCGGGGCGCGCCGATCCGCCGCCGCCGAGACGCGAGCCGATGCCCGGAATGCCGCCGCCCTGGCGGGGGGCGTCATAGCCGTTCCGCTCCATGCGCTGCGGCCCGCCCGCCATCGCGGGCGCCGACGAGCGCGACCGGAAGAAGCGCAGCGCCAGCATCACCAGCGCCGCGATGATGAGCGCCTGGATCAGGAAGCCGAACATGCCGGCGAGGCCGCCGAAACCACCGCCGAAGACAAGGCCGATCAGGCCGCCGATCATCAGGCCGCGAAACAGCGAGCCGCCGAAGCTCGGGCGATTGAAGCTCGAAGCCGGCGCGGCGGCCGGGGCCTGCGTCGCCGCGCCCGGCTGCGTCATCGTGCGCTGCACCGGGGCGACGCTCGGCGCCGTGTTGGTGGAAGGCACCGACTGGAACGTGCGCGTGCCGCGGCTGCCGAAGCTGCCGCCGCGCCGCGCTTCCGCCATGTCCACCGTCACCATCGTGAAGGCCACGGCCAGGGCGCCGAGCGCCGTGAGAAGCCTGGTCTTGCGGGAGGTGAGCATCGCATCCGGTTCCTGTTGCGGTTTTCCGCGTCCTATATGGGGGCGCGGCCGGCGCTTGCTAAGAGGCCTCGGGTGCCATTCCCGGTCCTGGTGAGAGTTTGGTCAACGCGGCGTTCAGTGGCGGCCACCTTGTTCCTTGCGGCGAACGGGCCTAGCACGGCCCCATGACGAACGATCCCGCCGCGCCGCACGAAGGGCCGAGCCTCGGCCTCACCGCCTTCTTCGCGCTCGCCTGCGGCGCGCTCGCCGCCAATCTCTATTATGCCCAGCCGCTCGTCGCGCCGATCGCCCAGTCGATCGGCCTCGACGTCTCGATCGAAAGCGCCATCGTCACGGCGGCGCAGGTCGGTTACGGCCTCGGCCTCGCCGCGCTGGTGCCGCTCGGCGACGTTTTGGAGAACCGCCGGCTGATCCTCTCGACCATGGCGGCGACCATCCTCAGCCTCGTCGGCTTCGCCATGGCGCCGAACGCCGCGACGCTCTTCGCCATGATGCTGATCGTCGGGCTCACCTCCTGCGCGGCGCAGATGCTGGTGCCGCTCGCCGCCCATCTCGCGCCGCCGGCGGCGCGCGGCCGGGTGGTCGGCAATGTGATGAGCGGCCTTCTCGGCGGCATCCTGCTCGCCCGGCCGCTGTCGAGCTTCCTTTCCGTCCAGATCGGCTGGCGCGGCGTGTTCCTCGCCTCGGCCGGCCTGCTGCTCGTCGTTCTCGCGAGCGCCGTCCTTCTCCTGCCGAAGCGCAAGCCGGCGGCGGCCCATTCCTATGGCGAGCTCGTCGCCTCGCTCGGCCGCCTGTTTCTGTCCGAGCCGGTGCTGCGGCGGCGCGCGCTCTATCACGCGGCGATGTTCGCCGCCTTCTCGCTGTTCTGGACCGGCGCGCCGCTGATCCTGATGCGCCCGCCGCACGAGTTCACGCAGACCGGCATCGCGTTCTTCGCCCTGTCCGGCGTGCTCGGCGTCTTCGCCGCTCCGGTCGCCGGCCGGCTCGCCGATCGAGGCCATTCGCGGCGCGGCACGCTCACCGCCATGTCCTGCGTCGTCGCCGGCTTCGCCCTGGCGCTGGCCGGGCCGCATTCGGTGGCGGCCCTCGTCGTCGCCGGCATCCTGGTCGATCTCGGCGTCCAGGCCAATCTCGTCATCGGCCAGCGCGAAATCTTCCAGCTCGATCCGACGATCCGCAACCGGCTGAATGCCGTCTATATGGCGACCTTCTTCGCCGGCGGGGCGCTCGGCTCCGCCCTGACCAGCCCGGCGCTCGCGCATTTCGGCTGGACGGGCCTCTGCCTTCTCGGCCTCGGCTTCCCGGCGGTGGCTCTCCTCTGCGCGCTTTTCGGCGAGGGCACGGTCGGCGCGGGGCGGCGCGAAGCCTTTTCGTCCCGGCCGGACTGATATATCCCGCTCATCGTCGACAATCCCGGAGGCTGCAACCTATGCGCCGGCTCGCGCTCTTCCGCGTCGCCCTCTGGGCCATGATCGCCCTGTTCGGCGGCGCCGCCCTCGCCCTGACCTTTATGCGCGGCGACGGGCCGCTGGCCATCGCCGACCAGCCCTATGGCACGCCCTTCCGGCTGGAGGATCAGAACGGCCGGCCGGTGACGGAGGCGCTGTTCCGCGGCCGGCCGAGCGCCGTCTTCTTCGGCTATACCAACTGCCCCGACGTCTGTCCGACCACCATGTCCGAACTCGGCGCCTATCGCGAGGCGTTGAAGGCGAAGGGCAAGGACTTCCAGATCGTCTTCGTCACGGTCGATCCGGCCCGCGACACGCCGGATTTCCTGAAGACCTATGTCGGCGCGATCTCGCCGGACATCGTCGCCCTGACCGGGCCGCAGGCCGATGTCGCCGCCATGCTGAAGGGCTGGGGCGTCTACTGGAAGAAGGTGGGCGAGGGGCGCGACTACGCCATGGACCACACCGCCACGACCTTCCTTCTCGATTCCGGCGGGCGGCTCTTCGGCACGCTCGCCTATGACGAGGACGAGACGAGCGCCAAGGCCAAGCTCGAACGCCTCGCCGCCAGCTGATTTCGGAGCGCCATGTCTGAGACCCGTTTCTTCGTCCGTGCCTCGAAAGAGGAGGTCGGCCGCATCTTCGCCCTATGGGACGCCGCCTTCGAGGACGAGGGCGCGCCCGTCGGCATGCGCGAGATCGACGAGGCCGCGGATCTCCACGAGGTGTCCATCTATTTCGACGACGCGGAGGGCGATCGCGAAGCGGAGGTCGCCGCCGTGCTGGACGCGCCGCTGCGCGCCCGGCTGGAGCGGGAGGCCATTCCCGAAACCGACTGGATGAAGCAGGTGCTCGCCGAGCTGAAGCCGGTGCGGGCCGGGCGCTTCGTCGTCCATGGCGCGCATGACCGGAGCGTGGTCCGGCCGAACGATCTCTCGATCGAGATCGAGGCGGGCCAGGCCTTCGGCACCGGCCATCACGGCACGACGGCGGGCTGCCTCGACATGATCGACCGCATCGTGCGCCGGCGCCGGCCGGGCAATGTCCTCGATCTCGGCACGGGCACGGCCGTGCTGGCGATCGGCGCGGCGAAGCTCGCGCGCGTGCCGGTGCTCGCCACCGATATCGATCCGGTGGCGATCGCGGTGGCGCGCGAGAATATCGCCAACAATCGCGTCGCCGGGCTCGTCACCGCGGAGGTCGCGACCGGCATGTCCGGCGCCGCGATCCGCCGGCGCGCGCCCTTCGATCTCGTGGTGGCGAACATCCTGGCCGGGCCGCTGGCGAAGCTCGCGCCGGCCGTCGCGAGAAGCCTCGCGCCCTCCGGCGACGTCGTTCTCTCCGGCATTCTCGTCCGGCAGCGCAACGCGGTGCTGGCGGCCTATCGCGACCAGCATCTCTATCACCGCGCGACGATCACGCGCGGCGATTGGGTGACGCTGCATCTCAAGCGCGGCTGAGCGCCGCCGCCGGGTTCAGGCCCGGCTCGGCGCGGCGAAATCGCCGCGAAACCGGCGCTCGTTTTCGGAATGCTCGCGCCCGCCGTGGCAGAACATCAGCATGGACGAGGTGCAGTGGCGGGCGGCCCGGCGCTGGCGATGGTCCATCAGCCGATCGAAGGCGTCGGAACTCATCACGCCCTGGCGCGAGTGGTTGCGGGTGGCGCGTTCGAAATAGCGGGGCGTCATCGGGAAGCTCCTGGCATGCGTCGGTCGTCTGGCTCTCCCAGGCTGGAATATGCGGCTGCCACCGCGTGGCGACCACTCTCCCGACTGCATAGCTGCCATCTGCTTGTTGCAGTGCAGCATTCGCCGTTTCGTCATGAAAAAGGCGGGGTCGCGGCCCCGCCTTTCCCTTGTCTTTGCGTCCGCCTCAGCGGCAGTAGCGGCGCGGCCCGTTATAGGGCTGGTAGGTGCCGCTCGCCGGATCGTAGGAGCGGTATTTCGACAGGCAGTAGCGGTCATGCGCCGAGAGCCCGCCGCGATAGACCGGCGGCGCGGCGTAGCGCGGGCGGGCCGAATTGGCGATGGCCGCGCCGACGCCGAGCCCGATGATGCCGGCCGCCACCGCCGCGCCGGTATTGTTGTGACGGTAGTAGCGGCGGTCGTAGGAGCGCCGGTCGCGATAATAGCGGCGATCGCCGCCATAGTAGCGTCCGCGCGGATAATAGCCGGGTCCGTGATTGTAGCCGCCGTGCCGCCGCCAATTGCCCGGGACGCCGTCGTTCCAGGGCGCGGCCGACGCGGTCTGGACGCCGATGAGCGGCGTGCCGGACGGCGCCACGGCGGGCACGAAGGAAAAGGCCAGCGCCACCGCCAGGAGGCGCGCTCCGGCGAACCTCAGGATTTTCATGGGAATAACCTCCGAACATGTCCCTGTTCGCCAAAGGGCGAGGCGGGCGCCGAGGTTCCCGCGCGATCTCACCTTCGCGTCAGCCGCCTGTGATTACGCCCAAAGGTCGATGGCACTCGATCGTTCGGATATCGCTCTTTCGATCCACAGCTAAGGAAAGTTTTGGATCTTTACTGGAAGCGATTTCTTTTCCATCTTGGAAGGACAAGCTTGGCGCGCCAGTTTCCATTAAACCGTCCAGGCTAAGGTGATCCGGCGGGAGTGGTTCACTAAAAAACTACACAAAAGGGAGGTAAAAAATGGTATCCATACACGACTCCGTGATATTCGACCGCGAAAGGCGAAGCGGAACGTCTTGGGTCAAGGTCAGACGGCGGGCTCTGTCGCTCGCGCTCGTCCCCTTGTCTTTGATCCTGATGGGTCTGGGCACGCTCGCCATGTCGATCGCCGTCGGTTTGAACCGCGCGACCAGCATGGCGCATGTCCGCAAATGAATTGTCGGCGGAAAACCCGATTATCCGCTGACGATCCAGCGTGGTTGCATTGCAGCAATACTTGCGCCTGACGGCGTGACGGGGGACTTCCGTCGCCGTCAGGGTGGATGATCGCGCATTCCCTTTGGCATTGCGTGCCCTGCCGCGCCGCGATCCCTCGGCCTCCGACGCACTGACGCAATGGAAGATATGATCAAGTCGGAACGGCGGGACCGCCGCGACTAACCAACTCGGCCGTTGCGCGCCAGCGCACACCGTCCGGCTACCTCCGAGGCCGGTCATGCCGGCGCCGCGACGGTTTTCAGGCGTCCTGCAGGAAGCCTTCCAGCACGCGCTTCTGGCCGGCGCGATCGAAGTCGATCGTCAGCTTGTTGCCCTCTACGGCGGCGACGGAACCATTGCCGAATTTCAGGTGGAACACCCGATCGCCGACCTTGAAGCGGCTTTCCTCCGTCGCGACCGACTTGGCGACCAGCGTGCCCTCGATCTCGCGCGGGCCGCCATCGCGCGCCGCGGCGTTGAGGCCGAGTCCGCGGCTCGGTGGCCGGTTGCTGCCACGCCCGCCACCCGAAGCCGGTTCGTAGACGCCGCGCCCCGACCGCTCCAGGCGCCCGGCGAAGCCGTTGGAGGGCATGGCGGTGCCGCTGCCGCCCTGCGCCCGTTCCTCGCTCATCCGGGCGTAGCGATCCGCCTTGGCGGCTAGATCCGTCTCGCGGTTGGAGCGGCGGACATCCGAGCCGGAGACGCCCTGATCGCCATAGGAGATGGCGCGCTCCTTGTGGCCGGAGCGCGAGCCCCAGGCGGTGTCGGGCCGCGTCTCGGCCGCGCGGGCCGCCTGCGCGCGTTTCCAGCCCGGGGTCTGGTAGGAGGTCGTCGAGAAGGCGTCGGCGTCCCAGCGCGAGGCGCCGTAGCCCCCCATGCCGCCGCGCCCGTAGCCGCCATAGGAGGAATTAGCCTCCTTCACCTCGACATGGTCCTCCGGCAATTCGTCCAGGAAGCGCGAGGGAATGGTCGACTGCCAAAGGCCGTGGATGCGCCGGTTCGAGACGAACCAGAGCTTCGCCCGCTGCTTGGCGCGGGTGATGCCGACATAGGCGAGGCGGCGTTCCTCCTCCAGCCCGGAACGGCCGCCCTCGTCGAGCGAGCGCTGATGCGGAAACAGACCTTCCTCCCAGCCCGGCAGGAAGACCGTCTCGAATTCGAGCCCCTTGGCGGAATGGAGCGTCATGATCGACACGGCGTCGAGATCGGCATTCTGCTCGGCATCCATCACGAGCGCCACATGCTCCAGGAAGCCGGGCAGGGAGTCGTAGGGCTCCATGGAGCGGATCAGCTCCTTGAGATTGTCGAGCCGGCCCGGCGCTTCCGCCGAGCGGTCGTTCTGCCACATCTCCGTATAGCCGGACTCCTCCAGGATCATCTCGGCGAGATCGGTATGCTTGGTATTGGCGAGAAGCGAAGCCCAGCGGGCGAAGTTCTTCGTCAGGTCGTCCAGCGCCCGGCGGGGCTTGGACTTCAGCTCCTCCGTCGCGGCGATCTCGGCGGCCGCCGCCATCAGCGGGATGCCCTTCGCCCGTGCATGGTCGTGGAGCAGGCGGACGGTGGTGTCGCCGAGCCCGCGCTTCGGCGTGTTGACGATGCGCTCGAAGGCGAGATCGTCCGCCGGCTGCACGGTGCAGCGGAAATAGGCGAGGGCGTCGCGGATCTCGAGGCGCTCGTAGAAGCGCGGGCCGCCGATCACGCGGTAGTTGAGACCCATCGTGACGAAGCGGTCCTCGAACTCGCGCATCTGGAACGAGGCGCGCACCAGGATCGCCATGTCGTTCAGCTTGTGGCCGCGCCGCTGGAGCTGCTCGATCTCCTCGCCGATCGCCCGCGCCTCCTCCTCCGAATCCCAGGCGGCATTGACCTCGACCTTCTCGTGGTCGGGCTCGATGCCGGCATCGGTGAAGAGCGTCTTGCCGAGCCGGTCCTCATTATGCGCGATGAGATGCGAGGCGGCCCCGAGGATATGGGCGGTAGAGCGGTAGTTCCGCTCCAGGCGGATCACGGCCGCGCCCGGAAAGTCCTTCTCGAAGCGCAGGATATTGTCCACCTCCGCGCCGCGCCAGCCATAGATCGACTGGTCGTCGTCGCCGACGCAGCAGACATTGATAGGCTCGTCCGTGTCGTCGCCGGTGCGCCGCGAGCGCTGCGCGAGAAGGCGCAGCCAGAGATATTGCGCGACATTGGTGTCCTGATACTCGTCGACTAGGATGTAGCGGAAGCGGCGATGATAGTCGGCCAGCACGTCTGGATGGGCGCGGAAGATCGCGATCGGATGCATCAGGAGATCGCCGAAATCGGCGGCGTTGAGGCTCTTCAGCCGCTCCTGATAGGCGGCATAGAGCTGGCGGCCCTTGCCGTTGGCGAAGGCGCGCGCGTCGCCTTCCGGGATCTCCTCGGGCTTCAGGCCCTTGTTCTTCCAGCCGTCCACCATGTTGGCGAAGGTGCGGGCCGGCCAGCGCTTGTCGTCCAGATTCTCCGCCTGGATCAGCTGCTTCATCAGCCGGATCTGGTCGTCGGTGTCGAGAATCGTGAAATTGGTCTTCAGACCGACGAGCTCGGCATGCCGGCGCAGCATCTTCACGCCGATCGAATGGAAGGTGCCGAGCCAGGGCATGCCCTCGACCTCGGCGCCGACGAAGAGCCCGATACGGGTCTTCATCTCGCGCGCCGCCTTGTTGGTGAAGGTGACGGCGAGGATCTGCGAGGGATAGGCGAGGCGACTCGCCAGGATATGGGCGATGCGCGTGGTGAGGACGCGCGTCTTGCCGGTGCCGGCGCCGGCCAGCACCAGGACGGGGCCTTCCGTCGTTTCCACGGCGGCCCGCTGTTCGGGATTGAGGTTCGCGAGATAGTTCGCCTCGCGCATCGCGGCGGGTCCGCCGCGCGCCGCCAGGGCTCGCGCTGCGATGCCGCCCGACGGGCGCTCGGGCGCGCCGGCGAGCGGCCGGGAATGGTCGTCCGGTCGAGTCATCACGGTCTATTTAATCGGTCGTTGCCGGAACACTAGTGGAACACGCCTTGCCGCGCCACCCCGCAAGCCCATGCTTAGACGCGAGAACCAAGGAGATGCGCCATGGACGACACTCGCCGGCCACCGAAGATCACCCAGGCGATGATCGCGGCCTATGACGAATATACGCATCTGACGCTCGATCGTCGGGGCTTCATGGAAAAGCTGACGGCGCTGACAGGTTCCGCCGCCGCCGCCGCGGCGATCGCGCCGCTGATCGGCGCCTCGAAGGCCAAGGCCGCGATCGTGCCGGAGACGGACCCGGCCGTGAAGACCGAGCGCGTGACCTTCACCACCCAGGGCACCGAGATGAAGGGCTATCTCGCCCGGCCGGTCGAGGCCGCCAATGCCTTGCCTTGCGTGCTGGTCATCCACGAGAATCGCGGTCTCAACGGCCATATCGAGGATGTGGCGCGCCGCTTCGCCAAGGACGGCTTCCTGGCGCTCGCGCCGGACCTTCTGTCGGACGACGGCGGCACGCCGGAGGACGAGGACAAGGCGCGCGATCTCATCGGCAAGCTCGATAAGGCGCGCACCGTGGCCGAGGCCGCCGACGCGCTCGGCTGGCTGACGAAGGTCGAGGGCGGCAACGGCAATGTCGGCGCGGTCGGCTTCTGCTGGGGCGGCGGGCTCGTCAATTCGCTGGCGGTCGCGGCGCCGGGCCTCAAGGCCGGCGTCGCCTATTACGGCAGCCAGCCGGACGCGGCCGACGTCCCGAAGATCAAGGCCGCGATGCTTTTGCACTATGCCGGCCTCGACGATCGCATCAATGCCGGCATCGACGCCTATCGCAAGGCGCTGGAGGCGGCGAAGGTCGAGCACCAGATCTATGTCTATGACGGCGTGAACCACGCCTTCAACAACGACACGTCCTCGGCGCGCTACGACAAGACCGCCTCCGATCTCGCCTGGCAGCGGACGGTGGCCTTCCTGAAGGACAAGCTCGCCGCTCAGACACCCTGACGGAATCCCGCGAGCCCGGCTGGCCGGCTCTTCGTCGGTCGGGGCGAACCCCGCGCCCCGACCATCCTTCGCCCGAAAGTTTCGCGAAAACTCCTAGAGCTTGAGGCGGCGATCGGTGAGATTGCCGCGTCCGGCGGCGATCTCGCGCATCAGGTCGCGCGTCGCCGCCTCGCCGGCGAGCCCGTCGATCTCCTCCACATGGTTGATCGCGACGAGGCGCAGGAGATCCTCGCGCACCGTGCCCGCCGCATCGCGCGGCAATTGCCGCACCACCTGCACGATGTCGGGGCGGGGCGAGGGCGCCTTGCGCAGCCGCGCCTCCAGATCCGCCGGCACGACGCCGGGCATGGCCTCCACGAAGGCGTAGATGCCGATGCCGCCCCGGCTCTTCGGATAGGGAAAGGGCAGGACCGCATGGCCGGCGACGGCCGGATCGGCGTCGAGCCGCGCCGCGATGGCCTGCCCCTCGCTGTCCATCCGGTCGCGGGTGCCTTCGCCGTCCGACCAGCGGAAGATGCCGCGCGTCACGCCGTTATAGACCGGCTTGAAGGTCTTCATCCAGATCTGCGCCGGCAGGCTGCGGCTCGCGAGCAGCCGCTTCTCGGACGGGGTCAGCGCCGCGCGGCACCAGGTGCGCTTCTGCTTGAGGAGATGGCGCAGGTCCTCGCGCGCCAGAAGCCGGAACAGGGCCGTGCGCTTCTTGAAGACGGTGGCGAGCTGCATGTCGATCAGCGCCGCGCGGCCGTCCGGCGTCATCAGCCAGTTCTGCGGCTTGGCGAGATCGTTATGCGCGACCCCGCGCCGGTGCAGCGCATGGAGAAGCCGCTTGGCGTCGCGGAAATAGGCCGCGTTGCCGAAGGGCTTGGCGACATGGAGCGGCGCACCCTCGATCCAGGAGCGGTAGAGACCGGACGCGTCGACGCCCAGGAGTTCGGGTGTGTTCTCCAGGCCTTGCAGGGCGGCGAGCGCGCGGATCTCCCGCTTCGCCAGCGCCCAGGCGAGGGGGCGCGACCAGGGCGCCGAATGGGCGACGCGGCGATAGGTCACGGTCCGCTCCGGCTCGTCGCGCAGCGAGCCGACGGCGATCTCGCTGAAGACGTCGCGTTTGAGAACGGCGCGCGGCACGAAGGGGGAGGGAAGCGTCGGTCGGGTCGCCATCAGCGCTCGGCAAGGAAATCATCGAAGGCGCGGCGTTTCCAGCTGGCGCGCGCCAGCGCTCCTTAACCCGAAGCGGCACCGGATGGAAATCGCCGATCTCCTGCCGGCGGCGGGTGCGCCGGTTTGTCGAGCCTTAACGAAGCGTGATCGGCACTTGAGGAATACGACGGGCTTTCCTCGACAAATGCTCGGATTTTCCCGCTAATCTTTTGTAAGAGCCCGGAAGAACGGGCGTGCTAGGGAGAATCGACGCTGGTCAAGGGCTTCGTCGCGATCGGCGGTCTGGTGGTGCTTGCGCTTCTCGCGGTGCTGGTCGCGCCCCTCTTCATCGACTGGAGCGCCTATCGCGCCGATTTCGAGCGGGAGGCCGGCCGCATTCTCGGCCAGCCGGTGGCCGTGCGCGGCCCGGCGGTCGTGCGCATCCTGCCCTTTCCGAGCGTGACCTTCGGCGATATCGAGGTCGGCGGCGAGGGCCGGCCGATGCTGACGGCCAGGAGCTTCCGCATGGATGCCGAGCTCGCGCCCTATCTTTCCGGCGAATTGCGCATCTTCTCGATGCGGCTGGAGGCGCCGCGCCTCGATCTCGGCATCGGGCCGGACGGCCGCTTCACCTCGTCCTTCGGAGGCGGCGTCCTGCCGACGAATGCCACGGTCGTCCTGGAGGACGTCAGCGTTTCCGACGGCGTGGTGACGGTGACGGATGCCCGGGCCGGGCGCAGCTTCACCCTGTCCGACATCCAGGGCGCCTTCGCCGCGCGCTCGCTGGCGGGGCCGCTGACCGGCGGCGGCACGCTGCGCGCCGAGGGCCGGCCGCTGGCCTTCCAGCTTTCCACCGGCACGGCGGAAGGCGGCAAGGGCCTGCCGGCCAAGCTGACGCTGGACGACAACGGGCTCGACCTTTCCACGACGCTGGACGGCGCGCTGGCCTTCGCGGCGACCGGTCCGCGCTTCGAGGGGACGATCCGCACCGCGACGCTCGCACCGCCGAAGACGCCGCCCGGCGGCGCCGACGCGCCGCAGCCGGCCGCCGAAACGAAGGCCCGGCTCCTGCCGGTCTTCACCCTCACGGGCAAGTTCGCGGCGACCGCCGCCGCGCTCGATCTCAGCGACGCGCGGCTTGCGGTCGGAGCCGGGCCGAAACCCTATATCCTCACCGGCTCCGCCGGGCTGACGGTGGGTGCCGCCCCCGAATTCCGTCTCGATCTCGCCGGCGAGCAGCTCGATATCGATGCGCTCGCCGCCGGCGGCGAGCCGAAGGCGGGCCTCGCCTTCGCCGGGCGCCTGGAAGCGGCGCGCTCCGTCATCGCCGCGATCCCGCGCCCGGCTTTGCCCGGCACGGCGCGCCTGTCGCTGCCGGTCGTCGTCGCCGGCGACACGACGATCCGCGATCTCGTGGTGGAGGCCGCGCCGCGCGCGGACGGCTGGAGCGTCCGCCGCTTCGCCGCCGAACTGCCCGGCCGCACCCGCATGGAGGCGGCGGGCGAACTCTCAGTGGCGCAGGCCCCCGGCTTTCGTGGCTCCCTCCTCGTTGCGGCGCGCCAGCCGACCGGCTTCGCCGAATGGCTGACCGGCGGCGTCGATCCGGCGATCCGCACGCTCGCCCAGGCCGGCTTCTCGGCCGATGTCGACCTCTCGCCCGAGCACCAGTCCTTCCGCGATCTCGAGGTCGATCTCGGCGGCGCCAGCCTCGCCGGCAGCCTCGACCGGTCTGGCGCGGCGGGCGAGCGCGTGCTCGCCGCCGATCTCAAGGGCGGTCGCCTCGATCTCGATGCCTTCGTCGCCTTATCGCGGCTCTTCACCGGCGAGACGGATTCGATCGCCGATGCCCGGCGCGGCAGCCTGAAGCTCGCCGCCGGCCCCGTCGCCTTCCAGGGCATCGAGGCGGGCCGCGTCGATGCCGATCTCGCCTTCGACGGCCATACGCTCGCCATCGAGCGCCTCGACATCGCCGATCTCGCCGGCAGCGCTCTTCATGCCAAGGGCAGCGTCGCCGGGCTGGGCGCCACGCCGAGCGGGCGGATGGAAGTCTCGCTCGCCTCGGAACGGGTCGGCCCGCTGCTCGATCTCCTGGCGGCGCGCCTGCCGCCGATCCCGATCCTTCGCGCGCTGCGCGACAGGGCCGACCGGCTGGCGCCGCTCAGCCTGTCCGGCATGCTGCACACCGTGCCCGGCACGGCGAGCGAGCGGCCGACGCTGAATGTCGACCTCGCCGGCACGGCGGCCGCGACCGAGATCGGCCTGTCGATGCTGCTCGGCAACGGCATCTATGCCGGCGGCTCGGCCGGCCGCTTCGGTCTCGATCTGGCCCTGACCAGCGCCGAGCCGCCGCAATTGCTCGGCCAGATCGGCTTCGAGACGCTTCCCCTTCCGGTTCCGTCGCCGCTCGGGCTGAAACTGGCGCTCTCGGCCGGCGCTACTGGACCGGTGGCCGCGACGCTGACCGCCGAGGCGCCGGGCTCGCATCTTTCCGCCTCGGGCGAGCTCGCCGTCGCCGCGACGGGCATCGGCGCGGCGACGCTGGCCGTGTCGGCCGGCAGCGACGACGCGGTGCCCTGGCTCCTGGCGACGGGCAATGCCTTCGGCGCGGCGGCCGGCGCCAGCCTGCCCGCCACCTTCGCCGGCGATCTCGGCTATGACGGCGCCGCCCTGTCCCTCAAGGGCCTCGAAGGCAGCATCGGCGCGACGGATTTCTCCGCCGAGCTGGAGAGGCGCGCCGAGGGGCCGGTGACCGGCGAGGTCTTCGTCTCCGATCTGTCGGTGCCCTGGCTGGCCGGTCTCGTCTACGGCCAGCCGCCGGCCGATCCCGCCCGGCCCGGCGCCTGGAACGCCGCCGCCTTCGGCCATCCGCTCCTGCCCGCCACCCGGTTGGCACTCGACGTGACGGCCGATCAGGTAAGCCTCGGCGGCTCGGCGGCGCTCGGCGATGCCTCCGCCCATCTGGAGACGACGCCGGACAGCGTGACGTTGAGCGACCTGCGCGGCACGTTCGGCGGCGGTTACGGCGCCGGCCTTCTGCAATTTCGCAATGCCAACGGCGTCGGCGCCTTCAGCGCGACGGCCGACCTTCAGGGGCTCGATCTCGGCGGCATCGCCCTGAACGGCTTCGCGCTGCCGAGCGAAGAGGACGCGGCGGCGCCCGAGGCGGTGACGCCGCCGCCGATCGCCGGGACGCTCGACGCGGCGCTGCGGCTCGACGGCAGCGGCCAGTCCTATGCGGCGCTCCTCTCCGCGATGACCGGCGCCGGCAAGCTGAAGCTGGAAAACGGCGCCGTGGCGGGCCTCAAACCCGATCTTCTGCCGGATGTCCTGAAGGCGGCCGACGTGCCGGGCTTCGACCCGACGCCCGCCAATGTCGCCGGGCTCGTCGCCCGCCAGAGCCAGGCCTCCCGCTTTCCGGTGCCCGCGCTGACGAGCGACTTCTCCGTCGCGGGCGGCGTCGCGCGCTTTCCGGCGCTGCGGCAGGCGGGCTCCGGCGAGGTGCTGACGGCCGAGGGCGCGCTCGATCTGGCGCGCGCCACGGTCGCCGGCACCCTGCGCCTCGATCTCGATCCCGGCGACGACGCGGTGGAAGGCGCGGCGCCGGCGGTCGTCTACGAACTCGTCGGTCCCGTCGCCGGCCCGCGCCTCGTGCCCGATGCCCAGCCGCTCGCCAACTACCTGTCCATTCGCGCTCTGGAGCGGGAACAGGCGCGTGTCGAGGCCATCCAGGGCGCCTTGCAGGAAAAGCTGCGGCTGCGCCGCGAGGCCCGGCTCTATCGCTGGCGCGCGGCGGAGAATGCGGCTGCTGCGGCCGAGGTCGGACGCAGCGAGGATATCCGCCGCCGCGAGGGCCAGGCGGCCGAGCGTAGCCGGGAGGCAGCGGAAGTGGAGGCGGAAGCCCGCGCGGCGCAAGAGCGGCTTCGCGACGCCGATGCGGCACGCGGCGCAGCGGTGCCGTCCGGGAGCGGTCCGGCGCCGACCGATCTCGATCTCGAACTATCGCCGACACCGGCCCCCGTGCCGCCGGCAGCGCCCTTCGCGCCCAATCTGCCGGGCGTGCGGCCGCCCTCCGGTTACTGATCGGCGGCGGCCCGACGCAGGGCGTCGGCCAGGACGAAGAGTCTGACGGCAGAAGACAGGTTGACGGCGGGGCTGCGCTTGGCGTCGATCTCGGCGACCAGAGCCGCGACGGGCTGGCGGCGGTCCTCGGCGATCGCCTGGAACTCGCTCCAGAACTCGTCCTCGATGCTGATCGAGGTGCGGTGGCCGCGAATGGCGATCGACCGCTTCACGGTCATCGGCTGCGAAGAAGAGGGGTCATCGCCCGTCGTCGGGTCCGGTCCGGCCCTCGTTTAGCCGGTGGCCGTCGAGATGGCGCGCCTCGCGCGCCTTCTCCTGCTCGGCCGCGTGCTTCACCGCGCGCGGCGTGCCGAAGGCGCGGCGATTGGCCTCCGCCTCCGCGTCCTTCGCCGCGCGGGCGGCCCGCTTGCGGGCCTGCCGGAGATTGACGATCTCGGCCAAGGCGGAGATCAGGTCTTCTTGCGGAAGGCGTCGAGCGACACGACGTCGGCGGCCTTCTTCGGCTCGCCGGCCGGCGCATCCGCCGCCTCGTCCTCGGCCGAGATGTCGGCGGCCTTCGTCGCGAGCTTGGCCGGCGCGGCCGAACGCTTCGGCTTGTCCTCGGCCGCGAGCGGCACCGGGGCGAGGGCGAGCGGCGCGGCGCCCGCCTCGCTGCCGGGGCTGTTCGCCGCCTCGGCGTCGCGCACGTCGAATTCGAGCTCGAAATTCACCGCCGGATCGTAGAAGCCGCGAATGGCGGCGAAGGGCACGAGCAGCCGTTCGGGAATGTCGGAGAAGGAGAGGCCGACCTCGAAGGAGGTCTCGGTGACGGCGAGGTCCCAGTACTGGTGCTGGATGACGATGGTCATCAGCTCCGGATATTTCTCGCGCAGCCGCGAGGAGACGCGCACGCCCGGCGCCGAGGTGAGGAAGGTGATGAAGAAATGATGGTCCCCGGGCAGGCCGGTCTTCACGACCTCGCCCAGCACCTTGCGGATCACCCCGCGCAGCGCTTCCTGCGCGAGAATATCGTATCTTATGAGATCCTGACTCATCGCGACGCCCAAAACCGCCCCCGAATATCCCGCCTTTGAACAGGTCGTGAGGCAGAAAAGCAAGTGGAGGCTTCTGTTGCCAGGTGCCTCCGGACCCCGCCTACGAGTGCGAACCCGCAGGGCTTTGATTGAAGCTATCGCGCTGCATTAAGCAGCGAGACGGGCTTCCGCATAGTTGTCGTTGGCAACTATAGATTTAGCCCGATAACGGCGGTACCATGCCGAGCGAAAGTTCGATCTTTACACCCTCGTCGATCCTGTTTCGCCCCCGCCCCAGGACCCGTCCAGCAGGTCTTCGGGTGGAGGCGCCGGGTACCGCCCCCGGGTCCGAATGGTTTATTACATCGACCGTTTATCGCCATAGCCGGTCTTGCGACCGGCAAGCGGAATATAGGCGCTTCCCGCGCTCGGCGAAAGGGCGCTCGACGGGGAAATGCGAAGGAAGCGCCAGCCAGGCTCCAGCCCCGCGAATCCTTGCGCCCCGCTCTCTGGAGCGGCGAGGATTCGACTCCTCGCGGGATTTGTTGAATCCTCTCGTTCAGAAAACGTTAAGCATGCCGGGCGATTCCACCGCTTGGCGAAAGTGCTGCTTAATAGAGTCTTGAGCCCTTCCACGGCCTTTCATCCGGCTCAGCGTCGGAGTTTCCGTCATGCGCGCCTATCTCGATCTTCTCGCCGATATCCTCGACAACGGCACCGACCGGCTCGACCGGACGGGCACGGGCACCCGCGCCGTCTTCGGCCGGCAGATGCGCTTCGATCTCCGCGAGGGGTTTCCGCTCGTCACGACGAAGAAGCTGCACACGCGCTCGATCATCCACGAACTGCTCTGGTTCCTGCGCGGCGAGACGAACATCGCCTATCTCAAGGCGAACGGCGTGCGCATCTGGGACGAATGGGCCGACGAGAACGGTGATCTCGGCCCCGTCTACGGCGCGCAATGGCGCTCCTGGCCGGATTACGATGGCGGCCATCTCGACCAGATCGCCAAGGTGCAGGACGACATCCGAAGGAATCCGAATTCCCGCCGGCTCATCGTCTCCGCCTGGAACCCGGCGCTCGTCGATGAGATGGCGCTGCCGCCCTGCCACTGCCTGTTCCAGTTCTATGTTGCGGACGGCCGGCTGTCCTGCCAGCTCTACCAGCGCTCGGGCGACTTTTTCCTCGGCGTGCCCTTCAACATCGCCTCCTATGCCCTCTTGACCGCGATGATGGCGCAGGCGACGGGGCTGGAGCCGGGCGACTTCGTCCATACGCTCGGCGACACGCATCTCTATTCGAATCACTTCGAGCAGGCCCGGCTGCAATTGACCCGCGCGCCGCTGCCGCTGCCGCGCCTCAGGCTCAATCCCGAGATCCGCGACATCTTCGATTTCCGCTTCGAGGACATCGCGATCGAGGGCTACGAGGCGCATGGCCATATCGCGGCGAAGGTCGCGGTCTGATGCCGAGGCTCGTCGCCGTCGTCGCGGCCGCCCGCAACGGCGTGATCGGGCGCGAGGGCGCGATGCCCTGGCGCCTCGCCACCGATCTGAAGCGCTATCGGCAATTGACCCTGGGCAAGCCGATGATCATGGGCCGGAAGACGCTGGACTCGATCGGCCGCGTGCTCGACGGACGCGACACGATCGTCCTCACCGGCCGGGCCGAGCTCGCCTTCGCTGGCGCGTACCACGCGGCGACGCCGGACGAGGCGCTGGAGAAGGCGCGCGAATGCGCCGCCACACGCGGCGCCGACGAAATCGTGATCGCCGGGGGCGGCGAGATCTATCGCCTGTTCTTCGACCGGCTCGATCGCATCTATCTGACCGTGGTCGAGGCCGAGCCGCAGGGCGACGCCTTCTTTCCGGCGGTCGATCCGGCATGCTGGCGCCTTGTTTGCGAAGAGAAGGTGCCGGCCGGCGAGAAGGACAGCGCCGCCACGCGCTTCACCGTCTGGGATCGCGCCGCGCCGCCGGAGTCCTGAACGGCCCGCTCACCATAGCGCCACGCGAGAGCCAGCATTTCGCGCGCCCTTCGTTGAAAGGGCGGAACGCGCTTCCTATAAGTGGCAAAAGAGGTCGAGGATCGCGCGGGCAGTGTCCCGCGCCTTTCATGTCAGGCGGAAGGATTTAGATGCCCTGGAGCAATCAGACGGGGGGAGGCGGCTGGCGCGGCGGCGGAAGCGGCGGCAACGGCGGCGGCCCCTGGGGGCAGGGTCCCCAGTCTCCCCGGCCGGGAAACAACCATTCGCCCGATCTCGAGGACATTCTGCGCCGGGGCCAGGACCGTCTGAAACGCGCCCTGCCGGGCGGCCATGGCTCTGGCGGCGGGCTCGCCCTCGGCGCCGGTCTTCTCGCCGTGCTCGGCATCGTCTGGGCGGTCAACGCCGTCCATATGGTGCAGCCCGGCGAGTACGGCGTGAAGGTCTTTCTCGGCAAGCCGCGCGAGGAGCTGATCCAGCCGGGCCTCGCCTTTACCGCCTGGCCGCTCGAAACCTTCGAGACCGTGCCGGCTGTCGAGAACCAGCTCGTCATCGGCCGCGACACGAGCGGGCAGGCCGGGCTGATGCTCTCCGGCGACCAGAATCTCGTGAACGTCCAGTTCGCGGTGCTCTATCAGATCACCGATCCGCAGGCCTATCTCTTCAACATCGCCGATCCGCAGGGCCTCCTGCGTCAGACGGCGCAGAGCGCGATGCGCGAGGTGGTCGGCCGCAGCCCGGTGGACGACCTCTTCCGCGACGCGCGCGCCGCGATCGCCGAGCAGGTGCGCTCGATCATGCAGGATTCGCTCGACCGCTATGGCGCGGGCGTGCGCATCAATGCCGTCTCGATCGAGGAGACCGCGCCGCCGCAGCAGGTGGCGAGCGCCTTCGACGAGGTGCAGCGCGCCGCTCAGGACCAGGACCGCTTCGTCGACGAGGCCAATCTCTACCGCAACCGCAAGCTCGGCGACGCGCGCGGCGAGGCGGTGCAGATCCGGCAGGACGCCGCCGCCTACAAGGACCGCGTCGTGCAGGAGGCCGAGGGTGAATCGCGGCGCTTCAGCTCGATCCTCACCGAATATCTGAACGCGCCCGACATTACCCGCCGCCGCCTCTGGGTGGAGACGGTCGAGGCCGTCATGCAGAAGGCGCGCAAGGTCCTGGTGGAGGGCGACGTCACCGGCGCCAACGGCATCGTGCCCTATCTGCCGCTCGATCAGCTGCCCCGGCCGCAGGCCGACGCCGCGTCGAACGGCATCAGCGGCGCGCCGCCCCTCCAGTCCACCGGCGCCTCGCGCACGGCGGGCGGCGCGACGGTCGGCAACGGGGCGCGCAGCACCTCGCTCGGCGCCGGCACGCAGGAGGGCGCCCAATGATCTCGAACCGCTTCTACGGCCTCCTGATCCTCGTCGTCCTGGTGCTCTTCGTCGTCTGGAACGCGCTTTTCGTCGTGCGCCAGGGCGAGCAGGCCGTGGTGCTGCGCTTCGGCCAGATCCAGCGCGTCCTGGACCAGCCGGGCCTCTATGTGAAGATGCCCTTCGCCTTCGCCAATGCTGACAACGTTCAGAAGCTGCCGACGCGTCTCCTGCGCTCCGACTTGACGGATCTGCGCGTGCAGGTGGCGAGCGGCGCCTTCTACGAGGTCGACGCCTTCATGGTCTATCGCATCACCGATGCGCGCAAGTTCCGCCAGGCGGTGGCGGGCGGCCAGCTCGACGTCGCCGAGCAGCGTCTCCTCACCCGCTTCAACTCGGCGATCCGCGCCACCTATGGCCGCCGGACCTTCGACGCGGCGCTGTCGGCGGCGCGCGCCGAGATGATGGTCGAGGTGCGCGATCAGGTGCGCCCCGAGGCCGCCAATCTCGGCGTGAGTCTGGAGGACGTGCGCATCAGCCGCACGGATCTGACGCCGGAAGTCTCGGAGCGGACCTATGCCCGCATGTCGGCCGAGCGTCTGGCGGAGGCCGAGCGGCTGCGCGCCGACGGTCAGGTGAAGGCGCGCGAGATCCGCGCCGCCGCCGATCGCGAGGCGGTGACGCTGACCGCCGAGGCCCAGCGCGATGCCGCCGCCCTCGAAGGCGAGGGCCAGGCCGAGCGCAGCCGTGTCCTCGCCGAGGCCTATGGTCGCGATGCCAGCTTCTTCGACTTCTTCCGTCGCCTGGAAGCCTATCGCACCGCCCTCGGCAGCGGCACGACCATGATGGTCTCGCCGGAAGGCAACGACTTCTTCCGCTATTTCGACGCGGACGGGCAGGGCGGACGCTTCACGCCGCCGGCGCCGGGCGCGACACCGCCAGCGGCGGGCGCGACGCCGCCGGCGCCACCCCCCGCCGCGCCCTCGGCGCCGCCGGCCAGTGCCCCTCCGGCGCCCGCGCCGGCGCCGTGACGGCGACCTGAAACGCGAGGGCACGGGGCGCCGCAGGGCTTCCCGTGCCCTTTTCGCATATGGTTCGAGCCGCGCCGCCGGTCTTGATTGTCGGGCGCTTTTCGGATTGCCTTCTGGAACGGGTCGGCTGCCTTGCCAGCCGCGCCGAGCGATGGAATCGAGGATCTGCGATGGCCGGACGTATTTCGGGCGGCATGGCCGGGGCGCTGGCCGTTCTTCTCTGCGCGAGCACGGCGCTGTCCGTCCAAGCGCAGGGGGTGATCGCGCCGCCGCCCGGCGACCAGCCGGTCGCGCCGCAGAAGCCGGCGGCGGACACGATCAATCCCGCCGCGCCGGGCGTGCCGGCCAGCCCGACCAATGCGCTGCCGCGCCACAAGGGACCCGATTCCGTCGCCGATCTCGCCGAGAGCCTTCTCGATTCGGTGGTCAATATCTCGACCGCCCAGAAGGTGGAGGATGGCGCCAGTGACGAGCAGACGCCGCAGCTGAAGGCGCCGGAAGGCTCGCCGCTCCAGGATTTCTTCAACGATCTGCTGAAGGACGGCCAGGGCGGCGAAGCGCGCAAGGTCGAATCGCTCGGCTCCGGCTTCGTCATCGATCCGAGCGGCGTGATCGTCACCAACAATCACGTCATCGCCGATGCCGACGAGATCACCGTCAATTTCGCCGATGGCTCGAAGCTCGACGCCAAGCTCCTCGGCGTCGATACCAAGACCGATCTCGCCGTCCTGAAGGTGGAGTCGAAACACCCGCTGAAATCGGTGAAGTTCGGCGATTCGGAGAAGATCCGCATTGGCGACTGGGTGCTGGCGATCGGCAATCCCTTCGGCCTCGGCGGCTCGGTGTCGATCGGCATCGTCTCGGCGCGCGGCCGCAACATCAATGCCGGCCCCTACGACAATTTCATCCAGACGGATGCCGCGATCAACAAGGGCAATTCCGGCGGTCCGCTCTTCGATATGAACGGCGATGTCGTCGGCATCAACACGGCGATCCTGTCGCCGACCGGCGGCTCGATCGGCCTCGGCTTCTCGATTCCCTCGGCGCTCGCCGCCAATGTCGTGACGCAGCTGCGCGATTTCGGCGAGACGCGGCGCGGCTGGCTCGGCATCCGCCTGCAGGAAGTGACGGACGAGATCGGCGAGGGGCTCGGGCTTCAGGACGCCAAGGGCGCGCTCGTCATGGGCATCGTGCCGGGCGGCCCGTCCGACAACGGGCTGCTGAAGATCGGCGACGTGATCACCGCCTTCGACGGCAAGCCGATCACCTCCTCGCGCGACCTGCCGCGCATCGTGGCGGAGACGCCGGTCGGCAAGTCGGTGGACATCAAGCTCTTGCGCAAGGCGACGCCGACCGACCCCATGCAGGAACAGACCGTCCAGATCACGCTCGGCCGCCTGGAAGACGGCGAGAAGCTGATGAGCGAGGCCGAAGGCGGCGCGAAGCCGGGCGATAAGGCCAAGCCCGGCGAGGCCGCCACCGCGCCGGGAGCGCTCGGCATGACCTTCGCTGATATGACCGACGAGCTGCGCAAGCAGTACAAGCTGGCGGAAGGGCTGGCCGGCGTGGTGATCACCAAGGTCGCGCCCAATTCACCGGCCGCCGAGAAGGGCATCGAGCCCGGCCTCGTCATCAAGGAAGTGGCACAGGAAAGCGTCGCCAAGGCGAAGGACGTCGCCGAGAAGTTGGCCAAGCTGAAGACGGACGGCCGCAAGAACGCGCTCCTCCTCCTCGCCTCGGCCAGCGGCGAGTTGCGCGTGGTGATCGTGCCGATCCAGTAGGGTCGGCGATGGATCTCCGGCTGCATTTTCTCGAAGCCAACGGATCGCTGGCCCCCTGGCGGCACCGGATCGAAGACGAGACGGAAGCGGTGTCGCGCCGCATCGACGCGCTCGTCGAGCGGAACGCCCAAGCGCATGCCGTCGATGTCGTGATCCGGCATTCCGCATGGGGCGTCATCCCGGAGATCGGCCTCGGCGGCTCCTGCTACGAGCCGAGCCTCGCGACCATCGCTCTCGATCCCGGCAACGCCGCCTTTGCGGCCAGCGTCGAAGCCGGTGACTTCGCGGCGACCCTGGCGCATGAGTTGCATCACGCGATGCGCCATGCTTCGGTCGGCTATGGCGAAACCCTCGGCGAGGCGTTGGTCTCGGAGGGGCTCGCCGATCACTTCGCCTGCGAGGTGACGGGCCGCCCGCCGCCGCCCTGGGCGCGGTCGTCGGACCTGACGCGGGCGGTGATCGAGGCGGCGGAACGCGAGAGCTCGGGTGCCGCCTACGACCATACCGCCTGGTTCTTCGGCAACGGCGATCTGCCCCGCTGGGCCGGCTATGCGATCGGCTGGCGGATCACCGAGACTTTCCTCACAGCCCATCCGGCCGCGACTGCCGGAACGCTGGTCGGCGCGCCTGCTTCGGACATTCTGGCCGTGGGATGGGAAGGGATGAGGACGGGCCACTGATCCCGCCCTCTCGGGCTGATTCTTTGAAAAGGTTGTCGAGCGCGCCGGCGGGGACGTCGCCTCTTGCTCGACGGATCCTTCAGTTCCGAAATTCCACCGCCCGGTAGCCTTGCAGGAAGAGGAGGGCGGTGAGGTCGCCGTGGTCGATGCGATGGGGCGCGGCACTTGCGACGGCGGGTTTCGCGTGGATCGCGACGCCCGTTCCGGCGCGCTGGATCATGCCGAGATCGTTGGCGCCGTCGCCGACCGCGATCGCGTCGCCCGGCGTCAGGCCGTTGGCTGCGGCGATCTCTTCCAGCGCGGCGACCTTCGCCTCCTTGCCGAGGATCGGATCGGCGACGCGCCCCGTCAGCCGCCCGTTCTCGACGAGGAGGAGATTGGCGCGGGTCTCGTGGAAGCCGAGCATCGCGGCCACGGCGCTCGTGAAGGCGGTGAAGCCGCCGGAGACCAGCGCCGTCACCGCGCCCTCGGCGCGCATCGTCTGGACGAGCGTCCGGCCGCCTTCGGCCAGCGTGATCCGCTCCTCGATCACCCGGCCGATCGTCGCCTCGGGCAGATCCTTGAGAAGAGCGACGCGCTCGCGCAGCGCCGGCTCGAAGGCGATCTCGCCATTCATCGCCCGCGCGGTGATCGCGGCGACGGCGGTCTTGATGCCGATGATGTCCGCGAGCTCGTCGATACATTCCTGGCCGATCATGGTGGAATCCATGTCGGCGATGAGAATGCGCTTGCGCCGCGTCGCGGCCTCCTGCACGACGCAGTCGATCGCGGCTGCCGCGAGGAAGGCTTGGAGCTCCGCGACGGTCCCGGCCGCCGGCGTCGCCGGAAGGGCGAGATCGCAGGCGACCTCGGCTTCCAGCCAGTCCGGTTCGGCGGCGCCGAGACGCCGGGCGGCCTCCCGCGCCAGATCCGGGGACAGGCGCCGGGCGGCGCGGGCGGAAATCAACGTCGCCACATGCATGGAAGAATATGACCCGGAAGGACAGGCAGAACTCGGCGGTGCTGATAGCGGGGCCGACCGCCAGCGGCAAGTCGGCGCTGGCGCTCGCCTATGCGCGCCGGCTCGGCGGCACCGTGGTCAATGCCGATTCGATGCAGGTCTATCGCGGCATCGAGATCCTGTCGGCCCAGCCCTCCGATGCCGATCTCGCCGCCGTTCCCCACCGTCTCTACGGCCATGTCGATCCGGCGACGGATTACAGCGTCGGGGCCTGGATGCGGGATGTCGAGCCGCTGCTCGCCGACTTGCGCGAGGCGGGCCGGGTGCCGATCGTCGTCGGCGGCACCGGCCTTTATTTTCGCGCGCTGCTCGGCGGCATCGACGCGATGCCGGCCGTTCCGGCCGCGATTCGCGAGACCTATCGCGCCAGAGCGCTCGCCGAGGGGCCGGCGGCGCTCCACGAGGAACTGCGGCGCCTCGACCCCGCCGCCGCCGCCCGCATCCGGCCGAGCGATCCGCAGCGCATCGTCCGCGCGCTCGAACTCGTCACCGCCACGGGCCGGCCGATCGGCGAGATGCAGCAAGGGGCAGGGCGCCCGCTGATCGACACGGCGGCGGCGATCAAGATCGTCCTGCGGCCGCCGCGCGCCCTTCTGCGCGAGCGGATCGCCCGCCGCTTCCATGAGATGATGGCGGCCGGCGCACTCGAGGAGGCGGCGCGCTTCCGGCGTGGCGAGTTGGTGGCCGGAGCGACGGCCGGCAAGGCGATCGGCCTGCCGGAGCTGCTGGACCATCTCGCCGGCGGCCTGTCGCTGCCCGAGGCGGTCGAGCGGGCGATCACCCGCAGCCGGCAATATGCGAAGCGGCAGGACACTTGGTTCCGGCATCAGCTGGACGCGTCCTGGCAAGCGCGGGAAATGCCCGAACTTTCCAGCATGCCGGACTGAGCCGTTCCGTGGGAACTCGGCCCCGCCTTCTCCGGTTTTGCGGCACCGGGGGAGAACAGGCATGTCCACGAGCGAGTTCGTTCAACGCCACGAGGAGCGGATCGCCGCCGCCGCCCGCGCCGGCTATGTCGCGCGGGGCGCGGTCTTCCTCATCATCGGCTATTTCGCCGCCAAGGCCGCCTATTCGACGGGCCAGACCATGAGTTCGAAGGATGCCGTCTCCTTCGTCTTCGGCACGGCGGGCGGCGCGATCCTGCTCGGCATTCTCGTCCTGGCGCTCGTCGCCTTCGCGCTCTGGCGCGTCCTCCAGGCCTGGAAGGACCCGGACGGGCACGGATCGGGCGCCAAGGGGCTGGTGGTCCGCGCCGGTCTCGTCGGCAGCGCGATCTCCTATGGCGCGCTCGCGCTGTTCGCCGGGCATCTGGCGATCGGCGCGCAGGCCTCCTCGGGCGGAGACGCGAAGCGGACGGCGATCGCCTATGCCTACGAGGCCGGCTTCGGCCGCGCGCTGACCTTCCTCGTCGCGGCGATTCTCGCCGGGGTCGGCATCGCCCATATCGTGAAGGGCGCGAAGGCCGGCTTCATGAAATATCTGCGCCTGCCGCCCGATCGCTCGCGCTTCCTGAAGCCGATCTGCCAGTTCGGCCTCGTGGCGCGCGGCGTCACCTTCCTGATCCTCGCCTGGCTGATCTTCACCGGCGCGGCCTCCTACCGGTCCGGCGAGACGCCCGGGCTGGAGGCGGCGCTGGACGAGATGGCCAATTGGCGCTTCGGCTGGTTGGCGCTCGCCGCGACGGGCCTCGGCCTCGTCGCCTTCGGCGTCTATGCCTTCGTCGAGGCGCGCTATCGGCGCATCGATCTCGATCGCGGGTGAGGCCTTGCTTGACGAGGTGTTGACGGGGCGCCGCGACTTCGCTAGCGTCTCCGCCATGACGAAGAAGCTTATTCTCGTACGGGAGCGCACACGCGAGACGGTCTAGGGACCGTCCGGCTGATGCCACGTGTGCGCTCGATCCAAGGCCCCTCGCGGGCCTTTTTTATTGCCCGAATTCAGCTTCAACCCTCATTCCGCAACATCAGGCCGCGCAGACGGCGAGTGCGGCGAGACAGGAAACGGATCAAGCACATGACTGCCGGAGAACGCAGGATGACGGGCGCCCAGATGGTCGTCCAGGCGATGAAGGACCATGGCGTCGAACATCTGTTCGGCTATCCGGGCGGCGCCGTCCTGCCGATCTACGACGTGCTCTTCCAGCAGGACGAGGTGAAGCACATTCTCGTCCGGCACGAGCAGGGCGCCGGCCATGCGGCGGAGGGCTATGCCCGCTCCACCGGCAAGCCGGGCGTCATGCTCGTCACCTCTGGCCCGGGCGCCACCAATGCCGTGACGCCGCTCCAGGACGCGCTGATGGACTCGATTCCGCTCGTCTGCATTTCCGGCCAGGTCCCGACGACGCTGATCGGCTCCGACGCCTTCCAGGAATGCGACACGGTCGGCATCACGCGGCCCTGCACCAAGCACAACTGGCTGGTGAAGGATGTCGAGGATCTGGCGCGCATCCTGCACGAGGCCTTCTATGTCGCGACCTCCGGCCGGCCCGGCCCGGTCGTCGTCGACGTGCCGAAGGACGTCCAGTTCGCCACCGGCACCTATACGCCGCCGCCCTCGCGCGTCGTCCACGAGAGCTATCGGCCGAGGCTCGACGGCGAGATCGAGCGCATTCGCGCCGCCGTCGCCATGCTGGCCGGCGCGAAGAAGCCGATCATCTATTCGGGCGGCGGCGTCATCAATTCCGGACCGGAGGCGAGCCGCCTGCTGCGCGAACTGGCGGAGGTGACCGGCTTTCCCGTCACCTCCACCCTGATGGGCCTCGGCGCCTATCCGGCCTCCGGCAAGGCCTGGCTCGGCATGCTGGGCATGCACGGCACCTATCAGGCCAATCTGGCGATGCATGATTGCGACGTCATGCTCTGCATCGGCGCGCGCTTCGACGACCGCATCACCGGCCGGCTCGACGCCTTCTCGCCGAATTCCAAGAAGATCCATATCGATATCGACCCGTCCTCGATCAACAAGACGGTGCATGTCGAGCTGCCGATCATCGGCGATGTCGGCCATGTCCTCGCCGACATGCTGCGCATCTGGAAGGAGGAGAAGAGGGCGGTCGATGCCGAGGCGCTGGCCGGCTGGTGGAAGCGGATCGACGCCTGGCGGGCGCGCAACTGTCTCGCCTATCGCCAGGACGGCGGCACCATCATGCCGCAATATGCCATTCAGCGGCTCTACGAACTGACCAAGCATCGCAAGACCTTCATCACGACCGAGGTCGGCCAGCACCAGATGTGGGCGGCGCAGTTCTACGGCTTCGAGGAGCCGAACCGGTGGATGACCTCCGGCGGCCTCGGCACCATGGGCTACGGCCTGCCGGCGGCGCTCGGCGTGCAGATCGCCCATCCCGACGCGCTGGTCATCGACATCGCCGGCGACGCCTCGGTGCAGATGACCATGCAGGAGATGTCGGCGGCCGTGCAGTATGGGGCGCCGATCAAGATCTTCATCCTGAACAACCAGTATATGGGCATGGTCCGCCAGTGGCAGCAGCTGCTGCACGGCAACCGCCTGTCGCATTCCTATTCGGAGGCGCTTCCCGATTTCGTGAAGCTGGCGGAGGCCTTCGGCGGCGTCGGCCTGCGCTGCGAGAAGCCGGGCGATCTCGACGCGGCCATCGAGGAGATGATCACGGTCGACCGGCCGGTGATTTTCGACTGCTGCGTCGCCAATCTTGCCAACTGCTTCCCGATGATTCCCTCGGGCAAGGCGCATAACGAGATGATGCTGCCGGACGAGGCGACGGACGAGGCAGTCGCCAACGCGATCGACGCCAAGGGGCGCGAATTGGTGTAAGAGGCGAAACGGGCGCCGGTCTCGGCCGGCGCTCGTTTCGGCCGGAGCTGAAGCCCATGACGATGACGGCGAAGATCTCGGAAGTCGGTTCGGTCCTCATCCCGCGGTCCGTACGCGAGGCGAACGGCTGGGCAGCCGGGACCGAGCTCGAGATCGTCGCTCATCGGGGAGAAGTCCTGCTTCGGCCGAAGGCGTCACGCCGCCGGGAACGATATCCGCCGATCACGATCGACGAATTCGTGGCCCGCGTCCCGCGATACGAAGGACCGGCCGTGACCGACGACATGATTCAGGCGGCGATCCTCGACGAGGCGAAGCGGCGGTGGCATGCCAAGGGCGATTGATACGAACATTCTCGTCCGGTTGATTGCCCGGGACGATCCGGCGCAATTCGAAAAGGTCCGCCGCCTCTTCGAGTCCGGTCCCGTCCTGGTCCTGACGACCGTGCTGCTCGAGACCGGATGGGTCTTGCGAAGCGCGTTCGGCTTCTCGCCCGAAAGGCTGGCCGCGAGCCTGGAGGCGCTGCTGTCCTTGCCGAATGTCGAGCTGGAGCAGGAAGACCTCGTGATCGATGCCCTGGCCCTGTTCAGGGCAGGGCTCGATTTCGCCGATGCCATCCATCTGGCGGGCGCCCGCGAGTGCGACGAGTTCCTGAGCTTCGATGCGGCGCTCGTGAAACGTGCTCAGCGATCGGCGGCGGAGTTGCCGGTTGTTCCCAAGCTTCTCTAATGAATTTCATCCGCGAACGAGTCCGAGCCTTATGAGCCGCACGATCCAGCCGCCCGCCTCCGCCTATTTCATCGAAGCCGAGAAGGAGAGCGCCGAGGCGCGCACTCTGGCGCTTCTGGTCGACAACGAACCGGGCGTGCTCGCCCGTGTCATCGGCCTGTTCTCCGGGCGCGGCTACAATATCGAGAGCCTTACCGTCTCGGAAACCGAGCACGAGAAGCATCTCTCGCGCATCACCATCGTCACGCGCGGCACGCGCCACATCATCGAGCAGATCAAGAGCCAGCTCGACCGCATCGTGCCGGTGCATCGCGTGGTCGATCTCACCCGCGTGGCGGGGGATGACGGCGAGACCGGCCCGATCGAGCGCGAGCTCGCGATCGTCAAGGTCGCGGGCTCCGGCGACAAGCGGGTCGAGGCGCTGCGCCTCGCCGATGTCTTCCGCGCCAAGGTGGTCGATTCCTCCACGACGCATTTCGTCTTCGAGATCACCGGCCGGAGCTCCAAGATCGACAAGTTCATCTCGCTGATGAAGCCGATCGGCTTGGTCGAAGTCTGCCGCACCGGCGTCGCCGCTCTGACGCGCGGCGCCGAGGCGACCTGACCGCTTATCCTCCGAGGCCCGTCCGATGCCGTTCGACGTCCTGGTGGCGCTCGCCACCTTCGCTCTCGTGTCTTCGGTGACGCCGGGGCCGAACAATATGATGCTGATGACCTCCGGGGTGAATTTCGGCTTCCGCCGCACCATCCCGCATATTCTCGGCATCGAGATCGGCTTCGGACTGCTTCTGCTGGCGGTCGGGGCCGGGCTCGGCGCGTTGATCCATGCGGTGCCGGCGCTGTCGCTCGTCATGAAGGCGGCGAGCGCCCTCTATCTCCTCTGGCTCGCCTGGAAGATCGCCTTCGCCAAGGCGGCCGCCGCCCGCGACGAGACGGGGGAGGCGAAGCCAATCAGCCTTGCGCAGGCGGCCTTGTTCCAGGTCGTCAATCCGAAGGCCTGGGCGATGGCGCTCGTCGCCATGGGCGCCTATGTCAGCGACGACATGCCGGTTCTCTCGGTCGCCATCGTCACGGCCGCCTTCCTTGTCGTCGGCATCCCGAGCGCGGCGATCTGGACCGGCTTCGGCGTCGCGCTGCGCGGTTTCCTTGCCGATCCGAAGCGGCTGCGGATCTTCAACATCGTGATGGGCCTGCTTCTCGTCGCGACGCTCTGGCCGATGCTGCGCTGACCTTCGTTCTCATTGTGTTCCTATCGTGTAGATGCTATGGACGCGCATCTACACGGAGGCGATGATGGCGCTTCATATCCGGGACGAGCGGACGGACGCATTGGTGCGCGAACTCGCGTCGCGCAAAGGCGTCGGGCTGACCGAGGCGGTGCGCGAGGCGGTCGAGAACGAACTGGCGCGCGAGAAGGGCAAGGTGCCGCTGCGCGAGCGCCTGCAACCGCTCTTCGATCGCCTCGACGCCCTGCCGAATACCGGCTTTGTCCCCGACAAAGCCTTCTACGATTCCTTGAACGACGAGGAGGACTGATGTTCGTCGATGCATCGGCGATCGTCGCCATCCTCAATCGCGAGACCGAAGGCGAGCAGTTGATTCGCCTGCTGGAAGGCACGACGGCGACGACGTCCGCCATCGCGCTCTACGAAGCCGCGCATGCCGTCGCCCGCGTCAAATCCATTCCTCTGGTAGAGGCGGCGGAGATCGTCCTGAACTTCCTCGAACAATCCGAGATCGCGCTCGTGCCGATCACCGGCGAGGCCGGCCGGCTGGCGATCGAGGCCTCCTCTCGCTTCGGCAAGGGCTCGGGTCACCCCGCCCGCCTCAACATGGGCGATTGCTTCTCCTATGCCATGGCGAAGCTTGCCCGCGCGAAGCTGCTCTACAAGGGCAACGACTTCGCCCATACGGATCTCGGCTAGGCCATGAAATTCTCTCCCCAGCAGGACGAGGCGCTGAAGGCGGTGGGCGACTGGCTGAAGGCCGGCGACCAGCCGCTCTTCCGCCTCTTCGGCTATGCCGGCACCGGCAAGACGACCCTCGCCAAGCATTTCGCCGCCGATGTCGACGGCACCGTGCAGTTCGCCGCCTTCACCGGCAAGGCGGCGCAGGTGCTGCGCAGCAAGGGCGCGAAGAACGCCCGCACGCTGCATTCGCTGATCTACCGGCCGCGCGGCGAGGAAACCGTCGAGGACGAGGAGAAGGGCACGTCGCGCGTCTCGCCGACCTTCTCGCTCAACCGGCAGAGTCCGCTCGCGAAAGCCAAGCTCGTCGTCGTCGACGAATGCTCGATGGTGGACGAGCAGCTCGGGCGCGATCTCCTGTCCTTCGGCACGCCCGTCCTCGTGCTGGGCGATCCGGGCCAGCTGCCGCCGGTCTCGGGCGGCGGGTTCTTCACCGAAGCCGAGCCCGACTTTCTCCTGACGGAAATCCACCGTCAGGCCCGCGACAATCCGATCGTCGCGCTGGCGCAGAAGGTGCGCGAGGGCGGCGAGCTCGACTATGGCGAGTTCGGCTCGGCCCGGGTGATCGGCAAGCGCGACGTCGACCGGGATGCCGTGATGAAGGCCGATCAGGTGCTCGTCGGCACCAATCGCACCCGGCGGCGCTACAATGCGCGGCTGCGCGAGCTGAAGGGCTTCGACGGCGCCTTGCCGCGCGCCGGCGACAAGCTCGTCTGCCTGCGCAACGATCCGACGAAATCGCTGCTTAACGGCTCGCTCTGGCAGGTGATGACGGCTTCGCCCGAAACGACGAAGCCGGGCATCAACCTGATCGTCAAGCCGGACGAGGACGATGTCGATGGCGGGGCGGCGAAGATCAAGCTCCTGAAATCGGCCTTCGAGGAGCCGGATGCCGAGGTGCCCTGGTCGCTGAAGAAGCGCTTCGACGATTTCGACTACGGCTATGCGCTGACCGTCCACAAGGCGCAGGGCTCGCAGTGGAACGATGTCGTGCTGTTCGACGAGAGCTGGGCCTTCAAGGAAACGCGCGAGCGCTGGCTCTATACCGCGATCACCCGCGCGGCGGAGACGCTGACCATCGTGCGCTGACGGGCGCCTGATATCGGTTCGTTAACCGGTCAACATTCGTGCCACGCATGTAACAGTGCTGCATTGGAGTGATGGTCGGCCCATCGCTACGGTACTCCCATATCCTCGGGCATGGGAGCCAAGACAATGGGACGGATGATTGGCCCATATGGCAAGAAATCGTCGTATGATGATCTTTACGGCAAGGCCTATCGCATCGACGATCTGAAGATCGGCGAGCGGCGAAACATCATCAGCCTCGTGGTCGAACTCGAGAAGATCGAAGCGGGTGCGGACAAACGCGGCGGCACGCCCGGAAGAACCAAGGCGCGGGTCCTCGAAGCCCTGCATGCGCTGCTGCGCCTGTCGGACTCGGCCGAGGCGGAAGAGATCGCCGAGCGCCTGCGCACCAATTTCGTGCCCGCCTTCGCGCCGGTGCAGGATGGTCGGGTGGTCGTCTGGCGGCGGACGTCCTTCGCGTTCTGAGTGCTTCCGACCCTCGCCCCGGAGGGTCTCACGCGGTCTGGTCCGAGCCTTCGTCGAGAAAGCGACGGATCGCATCGGCGACGAGATCGGGATACTCTTCGTGGAGGCCGAGCTTGCCGCGCGGCAGGACGAGCGTCCGCACTCCTGGCAGCGCGCCGAGGGCCGCCATCTCGGCTTTCGAGCGTCGCGGCGTCCGGTCGCCATAGAGACAGAGGATCGGCGCCCGCAGACGGCTCGCCGCCGCCAGGAATTCGGCGCGGTCGGCGAAGGCGTCGAGAGCGCCCGTCACGAAGCGCAGCGAGGCATGCCGCGCGCCCCGCGCGTTCACCACTTCGGCCTTCGCGGCTAGCCATTCGGGCGTCAGGCCGGCCCGGTCCTCGAAGACATGCCCGCCCACCATCATGCGGATCATCGGCCGATTGACATTGGCGCGGTAGAGAAGGGGGCCGAGGATCGGATGTTCGGCGAGGGCCGCGATGCGCTCGAACAGGGCCGCGCGGCTCCCGAGCATCGTCGGCAGCGGACCGCGCCATGTCGGCGCGAGCAGGCAGAGGCGTCCCGCGTCGCGCTCCGCCGCGACGGTGAGGAGCGTCGCGGCCCCATGCCCGGCCGCGAGCGTCGCGAAGGGCTGCGGCGCGACGGCATCGAGAAGATGGCGCAGAAACGCCGCCTGGGCCTCCGGCGTCCAGGCGAGCGCCGGTTTCGCATGGGTGCCGAAGCCGGGCCAGTCGACGCAGAGAAGCGTGAAGCGCGTGCCGAGCCTCCGAGCGAGGGGCATGAGTTCGCCGCGTGTCGAAATCGAACTCGGCGCCGGCAAAGCGAGAAGGACGGGGCCGTGCCCGACGCGATCGAGGCCAATCGCCAGGCGTTCCCCCTGCCAGACCCAAGGAATGATCTCCCGCGTCACGTCCATGTTCCGCCGCTTCATGCCTTCGTTCGACCCGTTCCCCTCTAGCCGATGGGAGGGGCGATGCCATGTCCTGTCGACGCGCGCGGCCGGTGGCCGGCGCGCCGGCGCAGAAAGCCGTTGCGGCGGATCGCGCGCGGCGCGAAACATCGCCCAACGCTCTCGGGAGGTCGATGATGCCGACTCAGCTCTCCGTCAATGTCAACGCGATCGCCATGCTGCGCAATCGTCGCGATCTGCCCTGGCCGAGCGTCACCGGTCTCGGCCGCATCGCGCTGCAGGCCGGCGCGCATGGCCTCACCGTCCATCCGCGCCCCGATCAGCGCCATGTGCGCTTTTCCGACCTGCCGGAGCTGCGCGCCCTGATCGACGATGAGTTTCCGGGAGCCGAGTTCAACATCGAGGGCTTTCCGAGCCGCGACTTCATGGAACTCGTCGAGCGCACGCGGCC
Organism: Aureimonas endophytica; assembly: GCF_014642635.1. Taxonomy (GTDB): domain Bacteria; phylum Pseudomonadota; class Alphaproteobacteria; order Rhizobiales; family Rhizobiaceae; genus Plantimonas; species Plantimonas endophytica. The sequence continues at coordinate 830,734 of NZ_BMIQ01000001.1, read as the reverse complement.
GGAGCAGGTGACGCTGGTGCCGGACGATCCGAGCCAGGCGACTTCCGATCACGGCTGGGACGTGCGCGCGGAGCGCGAAACGCTGAGGCCGATCGTCGCCCGCCTGAAGGAGGGCGGCATGCGCGTTTCCCTCTTCGTCGACGCCGATCCCGGACAGGCGCCCTTCGCCGCCGAAGTCGGGGCGGATCGGATCGAGCTCTATACCGGCCCCTATGGCGGCTGCCACAGCGACCCGGACGCGGCGGCGCGCATCATCGAGGCGCTCGGCAAGACCGCCGACGCGGCCCATGCGGAAGGCCTCGCGGTGAATGCCGGCCACGACCTCACCGTCGCCAATCTGCCGCCGCTCCTCGCCCGCATTCCCGCGCTCGCCGAGGTGTCGATCGGGCACGCGCTGACGGCGGATGCGCTGGAATTCGGCATGGCGGAAACCGTCCGCCGCTTCCTCGCCGCCTGTCGCGGGACCTGAGGGGAGCCTCGACCACTTTAGGCTTTCGGCGCCTTGATCTCGGCGTCGGAAGCCGCTAGAGCGCTGTACCGTAACGTACGGTACGGTCATGGCGTTGGACGTTCTCGACAGGGCAGCGGAGACGGAGGAGGCGCCGACGGCGCGCCAGCGCGAGGTGCTGGACGCCGCGCTCGCCCTTCTCGTCGATCCGAAACGCCAGCTCACCATGGCCGCCGTGGCGGATCGGGCGAGCTGCTCGAAGGAAACGCTCTACAAATGGTTCGGCGGTCGCGACGGGCTGCTGACGGCGACCGTGCAGTGGCAGGCGGCGAAGGTCAGGCCGGTGGCCGTGCCGCCGGAGGGCTTCGACCGCGAATCGCTGCGGGTGAGCCTCGAACATTTCGCCCGGGACTGGCTGGCGACGCTCGGCGGCCGCACCTCGGTGGCGCTGAATCGGCTGGCGATCGGCGAGGCGGGCGACGAGGGGCGCGATCTCGGCCGGATCGTCCTGGAGAACGGCCCGCTCGCCATGCGCCGGCGTCTCGCGCCGGTGCTACATGCCGGCAAGGCCGGCGGCCTCATCGTCTTCGCCAGCGAGGAGGAGGCCTTCAGCACCTTCTTCGGTCTCGTCGTGCGCGACGTGCAGATCCGCCTTCTGCTCGGCGACCCGGAACCCGCCGCCACGGAGGCGATCGATCGCGACGCCGCCCGCGCGGCCGGACAGTTTCTCGCCCTTTACGGGGCGAAACAGACATCCCCAGCCGGCGTCACGGCCGGCTGAGGGCGGATTTCCAAACACAAGGGAAGGAAAGACCATCATGCGTGTCTATTACGATCGCGACGCCGATCTGAACCTCATCAAGTCGAAGAAGGTCGCCATCATCGGCTATGGCAGCCAGGGCCGCGCCCATGCGCTGAACCTGAAGGATTCGGGCGCCGCCAATGTCGCGGTCGCGCTGCGTCCGGGCTCGGCCACCGCCAAGAAGGCCGAGACCGACGGCTTCAAGGTCATGTCCGTCGCCGAGGCGGCGGCCTGGGCCGATCTCATGATGATGGCGACGCCGGACGAGCTCCAGGCCGACATCTACAAGCAGGAGATCGCCCCGAACATCCGCGACGGCGCCGCGATCGCCTTCGCCCATGGCCTCAACGTCCATTTCGGCCTGATCGAGCCGAAGGCCTCGGTCGACGTGGTGATGATCGCGCCGAAGGGCCCGGGCCATACGGTGCGCGGCGAATATCAGAAGGGCGGCGGCGTGCCCTGCCTCGTGGCCGTGCATCAGAACGCCTCGGGCAACGCGCTGGAACTCGCGCTCTCCTATGCCAGCGGCGTCGGCGGCGGCCGTTCGGGCATCATCGAGACGAACTTCAAGGAGGAATGCGAGACCGACCTCTTCGGCGAGCAGGTCGTGCTCTGCGGCGGTCTGGTCGAGCTGATCCGCGCCGGCTTCGAGACGCTGGTCGAGGGCGGCTATGCGCCCGAGATGGCCTATTTCGAGTGCCTGCACGAGGTGAAGCTGATCGTCGACCTCATCTACGAGGGCGGCATCGCCAACATGAACTACTCGATCTCGAACACGGCCGAATGGGGTGAATATGTCACCGGCCCGCGCATCATCACCGACGAGACCAAGGCGGAGATGAAGCGCGTGCTGAAGGACATCCAGACCGGTAAGTTCACCTCCGACTGGATGCAGGAATACCGTTCGGGCGCGGCTCGCTTCAAGGGCATCCGCCGCGTCAACGACAGCCACCAGATCGAGGAAGTGGGCGCCAAACTGCGTGGCATGATGCCCTGGATCAAGTCGAACGCCCTGGTCGACAAGACCCGCAACTGATCTCGCGGACGGAACGGGTGCGGCCGAAAGGCCGCACCCGTCTGGCGTGCCGTCCTAACGCTTTGTTAGGGGGTCTGTTCCCATAATCGACCCGACGTCGAGGAACGCTGAGGCGGTCGAGGGACGCACGCCGTTGAGTGCATTGATCTACGAAGAAGGCCATGCCGCCGAAGAGGCCGATGGCGCCGAGCGCCGGATCGCCCCGCGCACCAAGGTGCTGAAGCGGGCGCAGGTGCTGTTCAACAACAACTTTTCCGTCTTCGACTGCGTCGTGCGCAATATCTCGTCGACGGGTGCGCTTCTGACCATCGACGAGGCCGCGCATCTGCCGAAGGAATTCGGCGTGCGCATCGGCGACGACCGGACGATCCGGCCGGCGCGCCTCGTCTATCGCCGCGGCACCTTCGCCGGCATCCGCTTCCTCGACTTCGTGGACGAGGAAGAGGAACTGACGCTTCCCAATTCGCCCATGGCGAGCGCCGCGCCGCCGGAAGCCCATCCGTCGCAGACCATCGCCAAGCTCGTGCCGGAGCCGCTGCCGCGCGCCCTGACGCGCCATTTCCGCTGGAACTGAGGGGCGAGGGCGCCCGCGAAAGAAAGATCGCAAAGCCCGCGAAAAGGGGGTGGACAGCGCCGAAAAGCCCTCTTATAACGCGCTCATCCCGACGGCGCGGATGAAACTCCAAGGCCTTCGGAACGGGTGTATAGCTCAGTTGGTAGAGCAGCTGACTCTTAATCAGCGGGTCCTAGGTTCGAGCCCTAGTACACCCACCAATCCTCCAAGCGCTGAAAACTTCCAATACTAGACGAGACTGTCGTCCGGCGCCCAAGGCCGGGTCGCTGGTCTGTTTGTCTTTGGCCGGTATTGCCTTCCGCTCGGCGGTTCACTCAGGACGCTGGTGTCGTTCCCGAGTTAAGGCTGTTGGGAATCGGCAGACCTCTCGCGGCGCGAATCGAGTCCTCGCACCTTCCGAACACCGGCCTGTGTCGCCACTTCGGTCTATCAGCGAGATCGCCGAGGCTTGGACTATTTCAGGCCCGCGCGCCGTCGATTCGCCTCTGACACCATCGCGTCTTCGCAGAGACCCGCTCCCCTTGCCGTCTGGTCCGGCCGGCGCTGCGTCGGGATCTATTCCAAGCCGGCTACGACCCGGCGCGAACGATGCGCAGGGACGCTCATCCCCATTCTCGTCCATGCGGTTTTGCTGAAGGCATGAGTTCCGGATTACGCCTGGGACGACGAAGCTGTGACGGGTTCACCAAGGGTCCATCGCCAAGTCGGTACGACATCGTCCATCCGACATCACTTTCGCAAAAGGCGAGACGCGACGGTTGCAAGCTTACCCGCAGCCATGAGGCGCCCCTGCAAGACGATCTGCCTGAGTCGACCTTATTCTGAATGATGAGAAAAGGGCCGTCTCGGCTCGCTTGGGCGAAAGGCGGATTGCGCGAAGGCGAAATCCATCCCAATGATTTGCTACCTGGGCGGGTAATTCTGTCGTTTGCTCAGGGGACTAGATGCAAGGGTCTAGTTGACGCTGGGGAATAAAAAGTTTCTTTCGGCACCCTGTTCGTCGGGGGGCCATTCGAACGAAAGGCGTCCCGCATTCGGGGTGCGGTTCGCGTCTCCTTGTTCCCAGTTCAGATCCAGCGGTTGCAGGAGTTTCAGCCGCTCGCATGCGCATGCCGGCTCGACGGCCGGCGGTAGCCGAAGCTTGCGACCTGGAGCCTTGTCATGGGCCATCCGCCACCCTTCGATCGCGCCGACGATCCCCGCCGGCGCGTGCCGAGGCGGACAGCGGCAGGCGCCGCCTCCTCTTCCTTCAAGGCGCGGTTCGGGCTTCTCGCTCTCGGCGCGATCTGGGGGCTGGTCGTGCCGCTGTCGAGCCTCGCCTCCCGCTTCGGGGCGGGGCCCTTCGGTCTCACGGGCTGGGTCTCGGCGATCAGCGCCACGATCTGCCTGACGATCGCGCTGCGGCGGCGGACGATCGTGCTGCCGACACCGGCCGCCGCCGTCTTCTTTCTCGCCTGGGCCCTGCTCGGCACGGTGATTCCCCAGGCGCTGCTGTTCTGGGTCGCCGGCCGAATCGCCTCCAGCACCATTTCCGTCATCGTCATTCTGGAAGGCTTCATCGTCTTCGCCCTCGCGGCGGCGCTGCGCCTGGAAGCGCCGACCGCCCGACGCTTCGCGGGGCTCGCCCTCGGCTTCGTCGGGCTGATCCCCGTGCTAGCCAGCACCGTAGCTGCACCGGACCAGAGCCTGACGCTGACGCTTCTCGCCGTGCTCGGCCTGCCGATCTGCTATGCGACGGAGAACCTGCTGATCGCCGCCTGCAAGCCGCCCGAGATCGATCCGATCGCCGGCATCGCGCTGATGCAGGGCATGGGCGCGGCGATCGCCTTCGGCATCGCCTTTTTCTGCGAGGATTTCCTGTGGCTCGCGGTGCCGGCCGGCCGGTTGGAGGCGGTGGTGCTGGCGCTCGGCCTTTGCGCGGCGCTGGCCAACTATCTCTTCCAATCCCTTATCGCGAGCTCGGGATCGGTCTTCACCAGCCAGTGCTCCTATCTCATCACGCTGGCGGGACTCGGCTGGAGCGTTCTTCTGCTCGGCGAGACGATCTCGCCCTGGATCGGCGGCAGCGTCGCGACGATCTTTCTCGGCATTCTGCTCGTCACGCCGAAGGCGCCGGCCGTCGCCGCTGCGCCGGGCCGGCCGTCCAGCCTGCCGTTCGATTCGATGGAAATCCAGATGGGGGCCGGCGGCTTGCCAGGGGACGGAGGATCCGACCTTCGAGGGTCGGCTGTCGCCGAGACGGGATCGCGCCGCGACCGTCCACGCTGACAGCGGGCGTTCGCGGCGGTGATTCCCCTCCCGTCGCGCCGCCTGCGGCAGATACCAAAACGCCCACCGGGGGAGGACCGGTGGGCGCTGGTTCGATGCCCGCGTCGGGAGGAGACAGCGGGCATGCTGGCGGGCGGTGGGAGGAACCGCCGGCCGATCCGCCCCGGCCATGGGAGGAGGAGAAGGCCGGAGCAGAACCTGGAATTTCTTAGCGGACCGCCTGACGGGCGAAGGCCGGGATGTCCGAGCGGGCGATGCCGAGATCGGCGAGCTCGCGCTGCGACAGACGGTTCAGCTCGGTCGCGGTCTCGCGATAGGCGCGCCAGTTGCGGAAGGTGCGGGCGAGGTTCATGGGTCTTTCTCCATCTTCGCTCCTCATCGGTGGGAGCGGTCCGTTGCGGTTTCTTTCGACACCCGGAATGTAGGCGCGGCATACGCGGCGGAGTAGCGCCAATATCGCATGGGTGGTCCGCCGATCTTCGCTATCTCGGCATCGCGGACGACCTATGCGAAATCGCATGGGTCACCGAAACCTCGCTTTGTCGAATCGTCCGGACGCGAACGGACGAAGCTGCTCCATCCGTCTACGGATTGAGTATTTTATTCGTTCCGACGCGGCGCTCGAGGCCCTAGTTTCCCGTCTGGATTGAGAGCATCGAGGGAAGAGCCGACGTGATCGAAACCTTGATCGTTCCGGGGCTGAACGGGTCGCCGGAGGGCCATTGGCAATGGCATTGGGCAGAAGAGGACCGGCACGCCGAACTGGTGGAGCAGGAAAGCTTCTCGCGCCCGGTGCTGGTCGACTGGCTGCATAGCCTCGAGGCGCGGATCGAGGCAAGCGCGCCGGGCGTCATTCTCGTGGCGCATAGCCTCGGCTGCGCCCTCGTCGCGGCCCTGGCGGGCCGGCCGGCGGCCTCGCATGTCGGCGGGGCGCTTCTCGTCGCGCCGGCCGATCTCGAGGCGCTGGCCGACAGCCATCCGACCGTGCGCAGCTTCGCGGCGGCGCCCGAGGGGCCGCTGCCCTTCGCCTCCATCCTCGTCGGCAGCCGCGACGATCCCTTCATGCGCTTTTCGCAGGCCGAGCGTCAGGCGAAGCTCTGGGGCTCGGCGCTGATCGATCTCGGTTCCGCCGGCCATATCAACATCGCCAGCGGCTTCGGCCCCTGGCCGGATGCGCCGGTCCTGGCGGACGGCCTGCGCGGGCGCCCCGCCGCGCCGGTCGCCCGGCGCCGGGCCGCGCGAGGCGCGGGGATCGGCCCTAGCGGGACAGAAGACAGGGGCAGGGCGTCCGCCGCAGCAATTCGTGCGTGACGCCGCCGAAGATCCATTCGCGCAGCCGGCCGTGTCCATAGGCGCCGGCCACCAGGAGATCGGCGCCGCGTTGCTCGGCCTGGAGGATGATCTCGTCAGCGATCGAGCCCTGGGGGACGGCGACCCGCAGCGGCCTCGCCCGGACCGAGTGCCGTTCCAGGTTGCGGCAGATGTCGTCGAGCCCGTCGACCTCCCGCTCCTCGCCGATGGTCAGCACGGTCACCTCTTCGGCGAGGCGCAGGAACGGCAGGGCGTCGGCGACGACCCGGCGGGCTTCGTGCGTATCCTTCCAGGCGACGAGGACATGGCGCGCGGCGGCGCGCTCGTCGTGCGGCGGCACGATCAGCACGGGACGGCTGGCGCCGATGACGGCTTCGCCGAGATCGATGCCCGTGCGGCCGAGCGCGGGGTCGTCCGGTCCGCCGCGACCGAGCACCACGAGATCCGCCGCCACGGCCTGGCGCACGAGAAAGCCGGTCGGCTCGTCGATCGCCTGGCGCCATTCCGACGCGCCGCCCGCCGCCCGGCGGAAGAGGCGCTCCAACTCCCCGAGCCGGTCGTCGATGCGCTTCTGCTCGGCCAGGACGAATTCCTCGTCGAAAGCTTCCGCCGCATCCGTATAGAGCGCCAGCGGCACGGCTTCCGCCGCGATGCCGATGGTGAGGCCGGCGAAGCGGTGGGCGATCTCCGCGGCGAGCCCGACGCGCGCTTCCGTCCCGACGCCGGCATCGACGCCCACCATCACGCTTGCGAAACGAAGGTCCGTCATCGATCCATCTCCGTCCGGGACGAATACGGTCTAAGCCTTCGCCGGCGGGCGCGCCTTGATCCCGGTCAATCGGCGCGAGGAGCGCTGCCGAGCGCATGCCGCACGGCCTCCGGCGTCAGATCGGCGGGATCATGCAGCAGAAGATCGGCGCCGCATTCCTCCAGCTCGTTCCTTGCACCATAGCCCCAAAGCACGCCGATGGCACGCAGGCGGTTGGCATGGGCGCCGGCGATGTCGAAGCGACGATCGCCGACCATCACCGCAGCGCGCGGGTCGAGGCCGCGCTCGGCGAGAATGCCGGCGATCATCTCGTCCTTGTGCGGCGAGGTGGTCGCGGGACCGGAGCCGTAGACGGCGGCGAAGAGGGGGAGAAGGCCGAGATTCTCCAGGATACGCTCGGCGAAGTCGCGTCGCTTCGACGTGGCGAGCACCAGCGGCATGCCGGCGGCGTGAAGGTCGCGCAGCGCCGTCTCGATGCCGGCATAAAGCCGGCAGTCGAAGAGGCCGCGCGCGCCGTAGTCGGCGCGATAGGCGGCGACGGCTTCCGCGACGCGATCGTCTCCCTGCGCGCCGAGGAGATAGGCCATCACGTCGGCGATCGGCGGGCCGATCAGCCGGGCGATATCCGGCTGCGGCGGCATGGCGAGACCGAGGCTCAGAAGCGCGGCGCGGCAGCTCGCCACGATGCCGGGTTCGGAATCGATGATCGTGCCGTCGAGATCGAGGAGAACGGTCGGCGGAAGAGAAGGCATCGGAGCGGATCTTTCGAAGCGGCGCGGCGCTCGGGCTTGGCGCCGGCCTGGGCTGGGAGGAAGGGAATCAGCCCGTCGCGCGATGGCGATCGAGGATCGCCGCGATCTCGGCGCGGCTCGGAAAGGCGGCGAGCGTGCCATGGCGGCCGACGGTGACGGCGGCGGCGTCGTTGGCGGCCGCGACCGCGCCGGCAAGGTCGAAGCCATGATAATGAAGGGCGGCCGCGAGGACGCCCATGAACGTGTCGCCGGCGCCGGTCGTATCCACCACCGGGACGGCGCGGGCCGGCACATGACCCTGTGCCGCGCGCCCCGCGAAATGGACGCCGTGACCGCCGAGCGTCAGGACGGCGCCCGCCGCGCCCGCTTCGCGCAGCGCCAGGACGATGGCGGCGGGCTCCATCGGTCCGACGAGCGCCGCGCCTTCGCTTGCGTTCACGACGACGAGATCGACGAGCGGCAGCAGGTCGCGGAATTCGGGCAGCAGCGGCGAAGGGTTGAACAGCGTCGCAGCGCCGCGCCGCCGCGCCACAAGGAGCGCCGCCGCCGTCGCCCGCGCCGAGAGATTGCCTTGCAGGAGAAGCTGGTCGGCGGGTCCGAGCGCGCCGGCCAGTTGCTCCGCCATTCCGGCGTCGAGGCTGGCGGCGGCGCCGGTGATGCTGGCGATGGCATTCTCGCCATCCCGGCCGACGAAGATCAGCGACCGGTCGGTCGGCGCCGCGACCTCGATCAGATCCGCCGGATCGAGCCCTTCCTCGGCGAGGGCGGCGGCGATGGTCGCGCCCGGCGCATCGCGCCCGACCGGCGCGACGAAGCGCAGGCGGGCGCCGGCCCGATGGGCGACCAGTGCCTGGTTGGCGCCCTTGCCGCCGAGATCGTGGCGCGGCGCGCCGACGATCACGGTCTCGCCGGGCGCCGGCCAGCCGTCGACCGCCATCGCCTCGTCGATGGTCGCGTTGCCGAGAACCAGCAGCATGGCCGCCTCAGGCCGCGCCGTAGCCGACGATGCCCTTGATCTCGAGGAACTCGTGAAGGCCGAAATCGGCATATTCGCGCCCGTTGCCGGACTGCTTGTAGCCGCCGAAGGGCGCCCCGGTGTCCCAGGCGGGGTTGTTGATATAGACATTGCCCGAGCGCATGCGGGCGGCGAGCCGGCGCGCATGCCGAAGGTCTGCCGACTGGATATAGGAGGCGAGGCCGTAGACCGTGTCGTTGGCGAGCGCCACCGCCTCGTCCTCGTCGCGATAGGAGAGGATGGAGAGGACCGGGCCGAAGATCTCCTCGCGGGCGATGGTCATCTCGGGCGTGACGTCGGCGAAGACGGTGGGCTTGACGAAATAGCCCCGGTTCATGCCGTCCGGCCGGCCGAGCCCGCCGGCGGCGAGCCGCGCCCCTTCCTCGATGCCCGTCTCGATCAGGCGCTGGATCTTGTCGTACTGGATCTGGCTGACCACCGGGCCGAGCTTCGTGCCCTCGGCATCGGCCGGGCCGACCTTGAAGGTGGCGGCCGCCCGCGCCGCGATCGCCGCCGCCTCCTCGTGCCGGTCGATCGGCACGAACATGCGCGTCGGCGCGTTGCAGCTCTGGCCGGAATTGCCGAAACATTCCGCGACGCCCTCGCTCACCGCCTTCTCCAGATCGACATCCGGCAGGAGGATGTTGGCCGACTTGCCGCCGAGCTCCTGATGGACGCGCTTGATCGTGTCGGCAGCCGCCTTGGCGATGAGGATGCCGGCGCGGGTGGAGCCGGTGAAGGACATCATGTCGATGCCGGGATGGGCGGACATCGCCTCGCCGACATTTGGTCCGTCGCCGTTCACGAGGTTGAAGACGCCCTTCGGCACGCCCGCCTCGTCCATGATCTCGGCGAAGAGCAGGCCGCTCATCGGCGCGATCTCGGACGGCTTCAGCACCATCGTGCAGCCGGCCGCGAGCGCCGGGCCGACCTTGCAGGCGATCTGGTTCATGGGCCAGTTCCAGGGCGTGATCATGCCGACGACGCCGATCGGCTCGCGCGCGATCAGCGTCGTGCCGCGCAGTTCCTCGAACCGGAAATTCTCCAGCGTCTCGATCATCTTGGCGAGATGCGCCCGGCCGCTGCCGGCCTGGTTGGAGATGGCGAAGGGCAGGGGCGCGCCCATTTCCCGGCTGATCGCCGCGCCCATCTCCCGGGCGCGCCGGTCGTAGACGGCGAGAACGCGCCGCAGGATCGCGAGACGCTCCTCGCGGCTCGTCTGCGAATAGGTCTCGAAGGCGCGCCGCGCGGCCGCCACCGCCCGGTCGACATCGGCGCCGGTGCCGATCGCGATCTCGGCATAGGCCTCCTCGGTCGAAGGGTCGATCACTGGCAGGCGCGTCGCGCCGGGCGCGGGCTCGACCCAGGCGCCGTCGATATAGAACTTCAGCGCATTGCTCATCATGGACGCTCCCTGTCCGCCAGCGACTCAGATCCGGCGGACCATGCCATCCCGGCGCGACTTGCGCGAGGCGGGCGCGTCAGATCGGCGGCTTCGTCGCCCGGATCGCGTAGCGGTGCTGCACCTGCCGGGCGAGACCCTTCAGCAAGGGCATGTGGCGCCCCTGCGCCCGGTGGATCGCGCCGAGCCGGCGATCGACCGTGATCCCGGCGAAGCTGGCTTCGGCGAGAAGCGCCGCGACATCCTCGGCCCGCGCCCCGCCGGAGAAATGGACGCGCGACAGGATGCTGCGGTGCCGCCCGGCGAGCTCGGCCGACAATGCCGGTCCCCGGTCCCGCGCCAGTCCGTGCCGGCGGGCGAAGGCCTCGATCCGCATCAGGAGCCGCTCGCCCGCGCCCTGGCCGACGAAGTCGCCATCGACGATCAGCAGCATGCCGCCGGGCTTCAGGACGCGCAGCCATTCCGCGAAGCAGGCGGCGGGATCGACCAGGGTCCAGACGAGATGGCGCGTGACGATCGCGTCGAAACTCTCGTCCGCCTCCAGGATGCGCTCGGCATCGCCGAGCCGGAAGGCGATGGCGCGTCCGCGATCCGCCGCCTTCCGCCGCGCCCGCTCCAGCATGGGCTCCGACCAGTCGAGCCCGGTGACGCGAAAGCCGAGATCGTCGAGGAGATGCGAGACGACGCCGGTGCCGCTGGCGAGATCGAGCACGCCGCGCCCCGCCGCCGGTCCGAGATGGCGCGACAGCAGATCGTGCCAGGCCCGGCGCTCGCGCTCGGAGAAGATCTCGTGCCCGGGGAAGTCATCGAAGCTCGCGGCCCGGTCCGACCAGAAGGCCTGGATCTCGTCCCGCAGGTCGAAATTCCCCCGAACTGTCATCGCGGCCTCCGTCCAGCTTCGAATGCTTCTAAAAGATAGAAGTTGACTGTCAATCTCAGCAATTCATAGAACGCGTCATCTTCCAAGGAGAGATCAGATCATGCGGGTCGTTCGCCGGCTGGCCGCCGCCGCCTTCGCTCTTGTCGCCGTCCTGACGGGTCCGGCCTTCGCCGGCATGACGAAGATCACCGACGTCACGGGGCGCGAGGTCGAGGTCGAGACGCCCGTGCGGCGCGTCATCCTCGGCGAGGGGCGGCAGATCTATTTCGTCGCGGCGCTCGATCGCGACGCGCCCTTCAGCCATGTCGTCGGCTGGCGCGACGATCTCTCCAAGGCCGATCCCGAGACCTATGCCGCCTATCTTGCGAAATATCCCGAGATCGCCAAGCTGCCGACCTTCGGCGGCATGAAGGACGGCTCCTTCGACGTCGAGCAGGCGATCGCGCTGAAGCCGGACGTCATCATCATGAATGTCGATGCCAAGGCCGCCACCGAGGAGGCCGGCTATATCGAGACGCTGAAGAAGGTCGGCATCCCGCTCGTCTATGTCGACTTCCGCGAGAAGCCGATGATCCATACCGAGCCCTCGATGCGCCTCATCGGCCAGCTTCTCGGCAAGGAGCAGGTGGCCGAGGATTTCATCGCCTTCCGCGCGAAGAGCATCGCGGCGGTGACGGACGTGCTCGACAAGGAGAAGCCCGCCCGGCCGCTGGTCTTCATGGAGCGCGCCGGCGGCTATTCGGACGATTGCTGCATGTCCTTCGGCGATGAGAATTTCGGCCGCATGGTCGAGCTCGCCGGCGGCACGAACATGGCGAAGACCATGATTCCCGGGACATTCGGCACGGTGAACCCCGAGCAGATCATCGCCTCGAACCCGGATCAGGTCATCGTCACCGGCGGCAATTGGGAAGGCTACGTGCCGGGCGGCGCCTGGGTCGGCGTCGGCTACGGCGCGGACGACGCGAAGGCGCGCGTCAAGCTGGAGGCTTTGACGAAGCGTCCGGCCTTCACCGGCATCAAGGCGGTGAAGACGGGCCAGGTCCACGCGATCTGGCACCAGTTCTACAACAATCCCTACCAGTTCGTCGCGATCCAGGAGATGGCGAAGTGGCTGCATCCCAATCTCTTCAAGGATCTCGACCCGGACGCGACCTTCAAGGAGCTTCATGCCCGCTTCCTGCCGCTGGATTACAAGCCGGGCTATTTCGTCTCGCTGACGGATCGCTGAGCGGATGGCCGTCCTCGCCGCAAGCGGGGCCCGGGCCGAGGGGCGGGGGCGCTATCGCACCCTCGCCCTGCGGCGTGTCGGGCTGATCCTCGCGCTTCTCGCCGCGCTGGTCGTCAGCGTCTGCGTCGATATGGCGCTCGGCCCGGCGAACTACACGATCGGCCAGATCCTCGATTCGATCTTCCGGCCGGCCATGGTGGGCGACCAGCTTCGCGTCGTCGTCTGGGATATCCGCATGCCGATCGCCCTGATGGCGGTGACGGTCGGCGCCTCGCTCTCGGTGGCCGGCGCCCAGATGCAGACGATCCTCGCCAATCCGCTGGCGAGCCCGTTCACGCTCGGCATTTCGGCCGCCGCCTCCTTCGGCGCGGCGCTCGCTCTCGTCGCCGGCACGGCGATCCTGCCCTTCGCGGTCACCTACATGGTGCCGCTCAACGCCTTCCTGATGGCGATGGTCGCGGCGCTCTTCATCCATTTCGCCTCCACCATGCGCGGGGTCACGGTGGAGACGATCGTCCTCCTCGGCATCGCGCTCGTCTTCACCTTCAACGCCTTCCTGTCGCTGCTCGAATATCTCGCCTCGGAACAGGCGCTGGCGGCGGTGGTGTTCTGGACGATGGGCAGCCTCACCAAGGCAAACTGGCCGAAGCTCTGGATCACGCTCGCCGTGCTCGTCGTGGCGCTGCCCGTCTTCGCCCGCCAGGCCTGGGCGCTCACCGCGCTGCGCCTCGGCGAGGAGAAGGCGGCGAGCTTCGGCGTCGATGTCCGTCGCCTGCGCCTCAACACCATGCTGATGGTGAGCCTTCTCGCCGCGATCCCCGTCTCCTTCGTCGGCACGATCGGCTTCGTCGGGCTCGTCGGGCCGCATATGGCCCGGATGCTCGTCGGCGAGGACCAGCGCTTCTTCCTGCCGGCCTCGGTTCTCTGCGGCGCGCTGCTCCTGTCGGTCACCTCCGTCGTCTCGAAGACGATCCTGCCGGGCGCGATCCTGCCGATCGGCGTGATCACGGCGCTGGTCGGCGTGCCCTTCTTCTTCGTGCTGATCTTCACCAATCGGAGGCGCGCATGGTAGCGCTCGCGCTCAAGGGCATCGGCGCGCGCTACGGCCGGCGCACGATCCTGTCGGATATCGAGACCGGCCACCTGCCGGCCGGCTCGCTGACGGCGGTGATCGGCCCGAACGCCGCCGGCAAGTCGACGCTCTTCAAGCGGATCGCCGGCCTCCTCGCCGGACCCGGCACCGTCGAGCTGGCGGACGGGGCGAGCATCGCCGACGCCATCCGCTACATGCCGCAGGACACCGGCGGCAACGCCGTCCTCAGCGTCTACGAATCGGTGCTGCTCGCCGCCAAGCAGGGCTCCGGCTGGAGCGTCGCGGATGCCGAACTCGCCGAGATCGACGCGGTCCTCGCCGCGCTGCAGATCGACGCCCTGGCCTTTCGGGGGCTCGGCGAGCTGTCGGGCGGCCAGCGCCAGCTCGTCTCGATCGCGCAGGCGCTGATCCGCAGGCCCCGAGTGCTCCTGATGGACGAGCCGACCTCGGCTCTCGACCTTTATCGCCAGATCGAGGTCCTGGACTTCATGCGGCGCCGCGCGCGCGACACCGGCATGGCGGTCCTGATCGCGCTCCACGACCTCAATCACGCGCTGCGCTATTGCGACCAGACGATCGTCATCGCCGAGGGCCGGATGGTGGCGGGCGGCCCGACGGCCGAGGTGATCACGCCGGCGATGCTGCGCACGGTCTATCGCGTCGACGCCCGGGTCGAACCCTGCTCGCGGGGCCGCCCGGTTCTCATCGTCGACGGCACGGCCGCCTAGCCGGCCCGGTCAGGACTGGCCGAGCGCCGTTTCCAGATCGGCGATCAGATCATCCGCATCCTCGATGCCGACCGACAGGCGGACGAGCGAATCGGAGATGCCGATCGCGGCGCGCTTTTCCGCCGGGATCGAGCCGTGCGTCATCAGAGCCGGATGCTCGATCAGGCTCTCGACGCCGCCGAGACTTTCGGCGAGCGTGAAGAGCTCCGTCCGCTCCAGGAAGCGCTTCGTGCCGGCGAGGTCGCGGTCGAGCTCGACCGTGATCATGCCGCCGAAGCCCGCCATCTGCCGCCGGGCGGTCGCGTGCTGCGGATGGCTTTCGAGGCCGGGATAGACGACGCGGCGCACCTCCGGCCTCGTCTCCAGCCAGCGGGCGATGGCGAGGCCGTTCGCCGAATGACGCTCCATCCTGAGGGCGAGGGTCTTCAGGCCGCGCAGCGCCAGGAAGCTGTCGAACGGACCGGAGATCGCGCCGACCGCGTTCTGGACGAATTTCAACCGGTCGGCGAGATCGCGATCCTCGCCGACGACGGCGCAGCCGCCGACCATGTCCGAATGGCCGTTGAGATATTTCGTCGTGGAATGGACGACGATGTCGATGCCCTTTTCGAGCGGGCGCTGGAGCGCCGGGCTGCAGAAGGTGTTGTCGGCGACGGTGAGAATGCCGCGACGCCTGGCGAGCGCGGCCACGGCCTCGAGATCGACGATGCGCAGAAGCGGATTGGTCGGCGTCTCGATCCAGAGCAGCCGCGTCTCCGGCCGGATCGCCGCCTCCACGGCGGCGGGATCGGTGAAGTCGGCGAAGCTGATCGCCAGCCCGGCCGAGCGCTTGCGCACCCTCTCCATCAGGCGGAAGCTGCCGCCATAGATGTCGTCCGTCGCGACGATGTGCGAGCCGGCATCGAGGAGTTCGAGCACGGTGGAGATGGCGGCGAGGCCGGAGGCGAAGGCGAAGGCCGCCGTGCCGCTTTCGAGATCGGCGACGGCGCGCTCGAAGGCGAAGCGCGTCGGATTCTGGCTCCGGGCATATTCGAAGCCCTTGTGGACGCCGGGGCTCTCCTGGCCATAGGTCGAGGTGGCGTAGATCGGCACCATGACGGCGCCCGTCGTCGGATCGAGCGACTGGCCGCCATGGATGGTGCGGGTGGCGAAGGCGAGCCGGTTCGTCGGGGTCCGGGTCATCGGGCGCGCCTCAGGTGATTGATGAGATCGATGCGGGTGACGAGGCCGAAGAAGCTGTCGCCGTCCATGACGATCGCCACCTCGTTCCGGTCGAAGACCGGCAGCAGCGCGTCCAGCGTCTGCCTCGCCTGGAGCGTGTGGACGTCGCGCGTCATGGCCTTCGAGACCGGCGCGTTGAAGCGGTCCCAGCGTCCCTCGTAGGGGCCCTCGACATGGGAGAGGATGTCGCCCTCGTCGATGATGCCGACGAGGCGGCCATCCGCCAGGACGGGAAGCTGCGAGACGTCGGCCCGGCGCATGCGGCCATAGGCGTCGAGCAGGCTGTCGGTCGGCGAGACGATGATCGTCTGGCCGAGCCGGTGCGAGCGGGCGACGATGTCGGTGAGGTCGCCATGCTGCTCGCGCTCGGCGAGGCCCTGTTCGGCGAGCCAGACATCGTCGAAGACCTTCGACAGATATTTGTTGCCGGAATCGCAGACGAAGGTGACGACCCGCTTCGGCTCGGTCTGCTCGCGGCAATAGCGCAGAGCCGCTGAAAGGAGCGTGCCCGACGAGGAACCGGCGAGAATGCCCTCGCGCGCCAGGAGGTCGCGCACCGCCAGCATGCTCTGCTTGTCGGTGATCGAATAGGCCTTCCTCACCAGCGAGAGATCGGCGTTCGGCGGCACGAAATCCTCGCCGATCCCTTCCACCGTCCAGCTGCCGGCCTCTTCCAGGCGACCGGTCTTGACGAAGGGGGCGAGCACCGAGCCGGCGGGATCGGCCAGCACCATCTCGGTCTTCGGCGACAGGCGGGCGAAGAAGCGGCCGAGACCGGTCAGCGTGCCGCCCGAGCCGACGCCGACGACCACCGCGTCGATATCGCCGCCGAGCTGCTGCCAGAGCTCCGGCCCCGTCGTCTCCTCATGCGCCAGCGGATTGGCGGGATTGGCGAACTGGTCGACATGGAAGGCGCCGGGCGTTTCCCGCGCGATCCGCGCCGCCATGTCCGAATAATATTCGGGATGGCCCTTGCCGACATCGGAGCGCGTCAGATGCACCTCGGCGCCGAGGGCGCGCAGGTGCTGCACCTTCTCGCGCGACATCTTGTCGGGCACGACGAGGACGATGCGATAGCCCTTCGGAATGCCGACCTGGGCAAGGCCGAGGCCGGTATTGCCGGCCGTCGCCTCGACAATCGTGCCGCCCGGCTTCAGCCGGCCGGTCCGTTCGGCATCGGCGATCATCGAGACGGCGATGCGGTCCTTGATCGAGCCGCCGGGATTCTGGCTCTCCAGCTTGAGGAAGAGCCGGCAGCGGCCGGTGTCGAATTTCTTCAGTTCCACCATCGGCGTGCGGCCGATGAGGTCGAGCACCGAGCCGACGACCGGGGCGAGGCGATCGATCCGAGGAGGTTCCGCGGGGCGAGGGGCGTCGGACATCGCGGGTCAGGCTCCGCTGGGAAAGAAGCGATTGGCGGGGCGGGGCAGGCCGAGATGGTCGCGCAGCGTCCGGCCCTCGTAGTCGCGGCGGAAGATGCCGCGCCGTTGCAGTTCCGGCACGACCTTGTCGACGAAATCGTCCAACCCGCCCGGCAGATAGGGGAACATCACGTTGAAGCCGTCCGAGCCGCCGGTCTCCAGCCATTCCTGCATCGCGTCGGCGATGGTCGCCGGCGTGCCGACGAAGGAGAGGCCGCCATAGCCGCCGAGCCGCTGCGCCAGCTGGCGCACGGTGAGGTTCTCGCGGCGGGCGAGATCGATGGTCTTCTGCCGCCCGCTCTTCGAGGCGTTGCTTTCCGGGATCTCCGGCAGCGGCCCGTCGGGATCGAAGCCGCGCGCGTCGTGGCCGAGCGCGATGGAGAGCGAGCCGATGGCATTCTCGTAATGGACGAGACTGTCGAGACGGGCGCGCTTCTCCCGCGCCTCCGATTCGGTGTCGCCGACGACGACGAAGGCGCCGGGCAGGATCTTCAGATGATCGGGATCGCGGCCGAGCCGCGCCATGCGCGCCTTGATGTCCGCATAGAGTTCCCGGCCGTCGAAAAGGCCGTTCGGCGCGGCGAAGACGACTTCCGCCGTCTCGGCGGCGAGCTGGCGGCCGGCCTCGGAGGCCCCCGCCTGGACGATCACCGGCCAGCCCTGGACGGGGCGCGCGATATTGAGGGGCCCGCGCACCCGGTAGAACCTGCCGGCATGGTCGAGCGCCCGCATCCGCTCCGGCTCGACATAGGTGCCGCTCTCCGGGTCGCGCGGAAAGGCGTCGTCGGCGAAGCTGTCCCAAAGGCCGGTGACGACGTCGTAGAACTCGCGCGCCCGGGCATAGCGCTCGTCGTGATCCAGATGGTCCTCCAGGCCGAAATTCAGCGCGGCGTCGGGATTGGACGTGGTGACGATGTTCCAGCCGGCGCGACCCTCGCTCAGATGGTCGAGCGAGGCGAAGCGGCGCGCGACGTGATAGGGCGCCTCGAAGCTGGTCGAGGCGGTGGCGACGAGGCCGATGCGGCTCGTGACGGCGGCGAGCGCCGAGAGGAGCGTGAAGGGCTCGAAGGAGGTCACCGTATGGCTGCGGCGCAGCGCTTCGGTGGACATGTTGAGGACGGCCAGGTGGTCGGCCATGAAGAAGGCGTCGAAGCGCGCCGCCTCCAGCCGCCCGGCGAGATATTTGAGCCGCGGGAAGCTGAAATTGGCGTCGCGCCAGGCACCCGGATAGCGCCAGGCACCGGTATGGATGCTGACCGGGCGCATGAAGGCGCCGAGCTTCAACTGTCTGACCACGGCCATCGTCTCCGGCAATGGAATTCGAAACGGATGTAAGGTCCGGCCCGCCGGCGCCTACCGGTGATCGAGCCGGGCGGTGACGCGGTCACCCACCCATTGCAGGGCGCAGACGAGCACGATCAGCACGGCGACGACCGCGATCATCACGCCGGTCTCGAACCGCTGATAGCCGTAGCGGATGGCGAGATCGCCGAGGCCGCCTGCGCCGATCGCGCCCGCCATGGCCGAGGCGCCGACCAGCGTGACGAGGGTGACGGTGAAGCCGGCCGCGATGCCGGGCAGGGCTTCGGGCACCAGCACCTCGCGCACGATGTGCCAGCGATTGCCGCCCATCGCTCGCACCGCCTCGACAAGGCCGGGATCGACCTCGCGCAGCGAGACCTCGGCGATGCGCGCGTAATAGGGCGTCGCCGCGATCGCCAGCGGCACGATGGCCGCCGCCGTGCCGAGCGAGGTGCCGACGATGAGGCGCGTCACCGGGATCAGCGCGACGAGAAGGATGATGAAGGGCACGGAGCGGAAGCCGTTGATCACGGCGCCGAGCACGCCGTTGACGACGCGGTTCTCGGCGAAGCCTCCCTTGGTTGTCGCGACGAGCAGCAGCCCGAGCGGCAGGCCGACGACGAGCGAGATGGCGCCGGACGCCGCCGTCATCAGGATCGTTTCCCAGATCGAGCGCAGCAGCAGGCGGATCATCGTCTCAGACATAGCCGAGCACCTCCGTCGTGCCGCCGCGCGCGTCGAGGACGCGCCGCGCCTCCGCCAGGCTTTCCCCTTGGGCGGGAATCTTCAGGAAGAGGCTCGCCACCGGCCGGCCCTGGATCTGGTCGATGCCGCCATGGAGGAGTTCGGCCGTCCGGCCCGTCGCGGCCGCGAGATCGCCGAGAAGCGTGCCCGCGCCCGCGCCGACGAGATCGGCCCGGACCACCGCGAAGGCGCCGGGCGCCGGCGACAGCCGGCCGGCGATTTCGGCCGGCAGTTCGGGGCGGATGCCGGCGAGGAGGCTGCGTGTCAGGTCCGTCTCCGGCCGCGCGAAGACGCGCCAGACCGGACCTTCCTCCACGATCCGCCCCGCCTCGATCACCGCGACGCGGTCGGCGATAGCGCGCACCACCTCCATCTCATGCGTGATGAGGACGATGGTGACGCCGAGCCGGCGGTTGATATCCTTCAGGAGCGCCAGGATCTGGCGCGTCGTCTCGGGATCGAGGGCGGAGGTCGCCTCGTCCGACAGGAGGAGGGCAGGATGGGCGGCGAGCGCCCGCGCGATGCCGACGCGCTGCTTCTGGCCGCCGGAAAGCTGTGCCGGATAAGCCTCCGCCTTCTCGGCGAGGCCGACGAGATCGAGAAGCTCGGCGACGCGCGTCGCCCGCTTCGCCTTCGCCTCGCCGGCGATCTTCAGGGGCAGGCCGACATTCTCCGCCACCGTCTTGGCGGCGAGGAGGTTGAAATGCTGGAACACCATGCCGACGCGGCGGCGCAACGGCTGCAATTCGGCCTCGGCCAGCCCGGCGATGTCGCGGCCCTCGATCTCGATCCGGCCGCTGTCTGGCCGCTCCAGCCCGTTCAGGCAGCGGATGAGGGTGGACTTGCCGGCGCCCGAGCGGCCGATGATGCCGAGGATCTCGCCCTTGGCGACGCCGAGCGAGATGCCGCCGAGCGCCTGCGTCGCGCCGAAGCGGCGCCGGACATCGACGAGGCGGACGATCTCGGACGCGGGCGCGACATCCGCTTCGAGCCTCGCGGTGGGAACATGCTGATTCATGATGGGCGCGGCGATCCGACAGGTCTCCGAAACGGGACGGCGCGGCCGGGTTGCCCGGGCCGACGCCGCAGCTCATGTCCTTTCGAAAGGATGGGGCGGGATCAGTAGGCCGCCAGGCCCGTGCCCTTGTAGACGCGGTCGAACTCCACCTTCACGACCGGATTCTGATAGGCCGCGACCAGCGCCTTCACCCAGGGCTCGTTCTCGCTGCCGGCCTTCACCGCGATGAAGTTGCGATAGGGATTGTCGGCGATCGGCTCCTGGGCGATGCGGTCCTTCTCGGCGTCGAGGCCCGCCTTCAGCGCCCAGTCGGTGTTGACGACGGCGGCGTCGAGATCGTCGATCGCCCGGCCGACGACACCGGCATCGAGTTCCTTGATCTCGACCTTCTTCGGATTGCTCTCGATATCGGCGATCGTCGCCAGGATGCCGGTGCCGGACTTCAGCTTGATCACGCCCTCGCGTTCGAGAAGCTTCAGGGCGCGGCCCTCGTTCGAGGGATCGTTCGGCACGCCGATCACGGCGCCCTCCTGGATCTCCGCCACGGAATGGGCCTTGCGGGAATAAAGGCCGATCGGCCAGACGGCGGTGAAGCCCGCATTGACGATATGATAGCCGTTGGTCTTGATCTGGTTGTCGAGATAAGGCTGGTGCTGGAAGGCATTGGCGTCGATCTCGCCATTCTCCAGTGCCTCGTTCGGCTGGGTGTAGTCGTTGAAGACGACGGTCTCGATCTTGAGGTCCTTCTTGGCGGCCTCCGCCGTCACGACGCGCCAGACATCCTCGTCCTCGCCGCTCATGATGCCGACCTTGATGCTCTTCGTCTCCGCCTGCGCGGCCGACAGGCCGAGGCCGGCCAGCGGCAGGGCGGCGACCATGAGGGCGAGGACGGTACGGCGGCTGCGGGACGGGGCGGAAGCTGCAAGGCGCATGGCAAGCACTCGATGGAAGAAGGTCGAAACACGCGGACGGCGGGCCGCCCGTCATCGCCAAGGCTAATGTCTACGGCATTTATAGATAGAGCCTCGTGCCTAAATGCTGGGCGGAATGGCGGAAATTTAGTCCACGGTCGGCGGCGATCGCGCAAGAAAATCCTCCGCGCCGTTGAAAGGCACTCGTCCGATGGCATAGCCCTTCACGGGCGGCCGGCGTCGAACGGCTCGAAGGAGGGCAGGGCGTCATGAAAGCGATGATCTTCGAGGCCTTCGGCGAACGGCCGGAGATCCGAGAGGTGCCCGATCCCGCGCCGGCCCCGGACGGCGTCGTGATCGAGGTGAAGGCGACCGGCCTCTGCCGCAGCGACTGGCATGGCTGGATGGGCCATGACAGCGACATCCGCCTGCCGCACGTGCCGGGCCACGAGTTTTCCGGCACGATCGCCGCCGTCGGGCGCGACGTGCGCCGCTTCCGGATCGGCGAGCGCGTCACGGTGCCCTTCATCGCGGCCTGCGGCCATTGCGGCGAATGCCGCGCCGGCCATCAGCAGGTCTGCGAGGCGCAGTTCCAGCCGGGCTTCACCCATTGGGGCTCCTTCGCCGACTATGTCGCGATCGACCATGCCGACAGCAATCTCGTGCCGCTGCCGGAGACGATGGCCTTCGCCACCGCCGCCAGCCTCGGTTGCCGCTTCGCCACCTCCTTTCGCGCCGTCGTCGATCAGGGCCGCGTGCGCGGGGGCGAATGGGTGGCCGTCCATGGCAGCGGCGGCGTCGGCCTTTCGGCGATCATGATCGCGGCGGCCGAAGGGGCGCGGGTCGTGGCGGTCGATGTCGCGGCGGACAAGCTGGCGCTCGCCCGCGCCATGGGCGCGGAAGCGACGGTCGACAGCCGCGAGGTGCCCGACGTGGTGGAGGCGGTGCGCGCGATCACCGGCGGCGGCGCGCATCTCTCGATCGACGCGCTCGGCCATCCCGAGACCTGCTTCAACTCCATCGCCAATCTGCGCCGGCGCGGCCGCCACGTTCAGGTCGGTCTGATGCTCGCCGACCACGCGACGCCGGCAATCCCGATGGCGCGGGTGATCGCCCACGAACTGGAGATCTATGGCAGCCACGGCATGCAGGCCTGGCGCTACGACGCGATGCTCGCGATGATCGAGGCCGGCAAGCTGCACCCGGAGCGGCTGATCGGGCGCACCATCGGCCTCGCGGAGGCCGTGCCGGCGCTGACCGGGATGGGCAAGTCTTCGCAGACCGGCATCGCCATCATCGATCCGCGTCTCTGAGACCGCGGCTTCGTCGCACGGATAGGACGATTTTCCTTCACGAGCCTGCCTCGCCTTGCGCCGGCGGGCGGCGGGGTGCATGAGTCTGCCGGTTTCGTGACCCGAGATTTCATGCCGTTCCGTTTCGTCCATACCGCCGACATCCATCTCGATTCGCCGCTCCGCTCGCTGTCGCTGCGCAATCCGGATCTCGCCGCGCTGATCGGCGATGCGACGCGCCAGGCGCTGGTCGCGATCGTCGATCTCTGCCTGGAGGAGCGGGTGGACGCGCTGATCGTCGCGGGCGATCTCTATGACGGCGACCAGACCTCGATGAAGACGGCCCGTTTTCTCGCCGGCGAGATGGCGCGCCTCCACGCGGCCGGGATCGCCGTCTTCAAGGTGCGCGGCAACCACGATTCCCTGTCGAAGATCACGCGCGAATTGCAGCTGCCGCCCTCCGTGAGGGTGTTCGGCGGGCGGGCCGAGGCGGTGGTCCGCGACGCGGGCGGCCGCGACATCGTCATCCACGGCATGAGCTTCGCCAAGCCGCAGGCGCCGGACAGCCTTCTGCCCGGCTACCGGCCGCCGGTGCCGGACGCCGTGAATATCGGCATCATGCATACGAGCCTCGGCGGCGCGCTCGGCCACGACGTCTACGCGCCGGTCAGCCTCGCCGATCTGCAAAAGCACGGCTTCCGCTACTGGGCGCTCGGCCATATCCACCAGCGCGCCGAGCATCGCGGCGCGACGACGGTGGTGATGCCCGGCATTCCGCAGGGCCGCGACATCAACGAGGCCGGCGCCAAGACCGTCTCGCTGGTGACGGTGGGAGACGACGGCACGATCGCGGTCGAGGAGCGGCGCACCAGCATCGCCGAATTCGGCCGGGTCGAGGTCGATCTTTCGGGGTCGGCGACCTGGCGCGAGGCGGTGGACGCGGTGGGCCGGGCTCTGGCCAAGGCCCGCACCGGGGCGGCCTCGCCGCATCTCGTCGCCCGGCTGACGCTCACCGGCGCGACGCCCCTGTCCTGGCAGCTGCATCGCGATCTCGACCTGATGCTCGCCGAGGCGGAACGGCAGGCCGAGGGCATCGGCAAGGTCTGGATCGAGAAGATCGGCATCGCGACGCGGGAGGCGGAGGATCGCCTGCGCGGTTCCGGCGCCGATCCCGTGACGGAATTCGGCGCCCTCATGCGGGCGGAGATCGCCGGCAGTCCGGGCCTGCGCGAGGAGGTGCGCCAGCTCGTCAAGGAACTCGGCGAGGACCTGCCGGGCGAGATCCGCAACTTCAGCGGCGGGGACGAGGCCGGGTTCGAGGCCTTCGTCGATCGTCTTCTGGAGGATGGCAGCCGCGACGTCCTCGCGCGCCTCATCGCCGGCGGCATGGCGGAGGAGGCCTGATGCGCCTGCGCCGTCTCGACCTGACGCGCTACGGCAAGTTCACCGAGCGCTCGCTGGATTTCGGCGCCTCGGCGCCGGGCGAACCGGATTTCCATATCGTCTACGGCCTGAACGAAGCGGGCAAGTCGACGGCCTTCGCCGCTTATCTCGATCTTCTCTTCGGCATCGAGGAGCGCAGCCGCTACAATTTCCTCCATGCCTATCCGGCGATGGAAGTCGGGGCCTGTCTCGAATTCGACGGGGCGTCGCACGATCTCGTCCGGCGCAAGCTCCGGGCCGGCTCTCTGCTCGACCCGAGCGGGCGCCCGGTCGGCGAGACCCTTCTGGCCGGCGCGCTGTCGGGCCTGACGCGCGACGCCTATCGCACCATGTTCTCGTTGGACGACGAGACGTTGGAACGAGGCGGCGACGCCATTCTCCAGAGCAAGGGCGATCTCGGCGAATTGCTGTTCTCCGCGAGTGCCGGGCTCGCCGAGGTCAGCGCGGTCCTTGCCGAACTCGGCGAAGAGGCGGGGCGCATCCACCGCAAGAAGGCGCAGAGCACGGAGATCGCGGGGCTGAAGCACCGCCTGCGCGAGCTGAAGGGCGAGCGCGAGGCGATCGATACCGCCGTTTCGGCCTTCGCGAGTCTGCGCGCCGGCCTTGCCAGGGCCTCGGAGACCTATGAGGCGACGATGGCCGAGACCGCCGAGGTCAAGGCGCGGCTCGACCGCGCGCGACGCCTGCTGCGCGCCCATCCCCTGGCGGTCGAGCAGGAGGATCTCGGCCGCGATCTCGCGCGCCATGCCGGCCTGCCACGTCCGCCCGCCGACTGGTCGGCGGAACTGCCCGGCCTGATGGTCGCGCAGTCGCGCCTGGAAACTCGCCGCGAGGGCGTGGCCGAGGCCATCGCGCGGCTCGGCGCCGAGATCGGGACGATCACCGTCGACGAGGCGCTGCTCGCGGAAGGCGAGGCGATCCGGTCGCTGGTCGAGCGGCGCGGTCGCTTCGCCGGCGCCGCCGAGGATCTGCCGCAGCGCCGTCTCGCGCTGGCCAGCGCCGAAAGCGCCATCGCCGGCCTTGTCGATGCTCTCGGTCGGCCGGCGGAGGGTGACGCCTCGGCGCTCGTTCTCCCCGCGCCCGTTGCCGGCGCGCTGCGCGAGCTGATCGAGACGCGCTCCGGCATCGAGGCGAGGCAGGCGACCGCCGAGCGGGAATGGCGCGAGGCGAGCGAGCGCCTCCGGCAGGCGCGCGAGGGGGAAGAGCGCGCGGCCGGCGCGGATGCGGCCGGCGAAGCCGAGCTTCGCGCCGTCGAGGTCGTGCTGCGGCGGCTGCGCCAGGGCGAGACCGCCGCGCGGCGGCGTCTTGCCGAGCAGGACCTGGCCCGGCAGCACCGGCGGGTCGCCGAGGCGATCGAGGCTCTGGCGCCCTGGAGCGGCGACGCCGCGCGGCTGCGGGCGCTGAATCTGCCCGAAGCGCGGCGCATCGAGGCCTGGCGGGCACGGGCCGGCGCCATCGAGCGGCGGCAGACCGGGCACCGGGACCGCCGCCGCGCGCTGGCGGAGGCGATGGCGGAGGGCGAGGCGCGGCTGGCGGGCCTGCGCATGACGGTCGGCGCGATCGACGATGCCGAAGCCGCGCGGCTGCGCGCGGCGCGTGACGCCGCCTGGACCGCGCATCTCGAACGGCTCGATGAGGGCAGCGCGCGGCATTTCGCGACGGCGCTGGAAGCGGACGACCGGTTGACCGACGATCGTCTCCGGCAGGCGGCCCTTATCGCCGATCTGCGGGCGGCCAAGGCGCGTCTCGATGACGAGCACCGCGCCGCCGCCCGCGAGGCCGCCTTGGAAACGGAAGCGGAGACTGAAGCGGCGGCGCTTCTCGCCGAAATCGACGAGGCCCTGCCGCTCGATCTCGGCTGGACGGCGGAGACGCCGGTCGAGACGCGTCTCGACCGGATCGCCGGCTGGAGCCGCCGCCGCGACGAGGCGCTCGGGGCCTTTACGCTTCTCGCCGATGGGGAAGCCGAGCTGGAGGG
Organism: Aureimonas endophytica; assembly: GCF_014642635.1. Lineage (GTDB taxonomy): Bacteria > Pseudomonadota > Alphaproteobacteria > Rhizobiales > Rhizobiaceae > Plantimonas > Plantimonas endophytica. Next base: position 805,095 of record NZ_BMIQ01000001.1, on the reverse strand, counting down.
GCTCGACCGGACGGCGGAGCGCGATCGGGAGGCGCTGGCGAAGGCGCTCGCGCGTTGCGGCGAAAGCGGCGACGGCCTGACGCTGCCGGACCTTGTGGCCCTCGCGGAAGCGCTGCTGACGCGCCAGACGGCGGAGCAGGCCGAACGGCTGGCCCTCACACGGCGCGTCGGAGAGGCCGAGGCGGCGCTGGCCACCCGCCGGGAGGATCGGGACGCCGCCAACGCCGAGGCGGCGACCTGGGACCGGCGCTGGCGGGAGGCCCTGGCCGCCACCTGGATGCCGGCGGATCAGCCGCTCAGCGCGGTGCGCGAGGTCTTGAGCGTGCTCGACCGCCTGCCGGCCCTGTTGCGCGAGCGGAACGAGGCGCGGCGCCGCATTGCAAGCCTGGAAGAGGAATGCGAGGCCTTCGTCCTGGCCGTCGCCGGGCTTTGCCGGCGGCTCGGCCACGAGACGCGGCCGGAGGCCCCGGAGGAGGCGGCGCGCGACCTTGGCCTCGCCCTCGAACGGGCCGAGCGGGCGCGCGACGCGCGGCGGGAAAGGCTGGCCGAGCGCGACCGGCTCTGCGGCGAGGCCGAGGCGATCGCCGCGGATCTCGAGCGCCAGGGCCAGCGCAAGGCGGAACTCACCGCCTTCTTCGCCGTCGCGACGCTGGACGAAGTGAACAGCGCCGTCGCGGCCTGCGCCGAACGCGACCGGATCGAGGTGCGGCGCGCCGAACTCGCGCGGCGGATCCTCGGCGAATTGCGGGCCGCCTCGCTGGACGAGGCTCTCGCCGAACTGGCGACGGGCGATCTGCCGGCCGTCGAGCGCGAGGAGGCGGAACTCGCCGCGCGGCTGGACGATCTCGAAGCGCGCCGTCAGGCGGCCTTCGGCGAGCGGACTCGCGCCGAGGACCGGCTGGCCGCCGTCGGCGGCGACGACGCGGTGGCGCGGCTGGAGACCGAGCGGCGCACCGCGCTTCTGCGGATCGAGGAGGCGGCGCTGCGCTATCTGCGCCTGCGCACCGGCGCGCTCGTCGCGCAGGGCGCGCTGCGCGTCTATCGCGACAAGCATCAGAGCTCGATGATGAACCGCGCCTCCGAAGCCTTCGCGGCGATGACGCGGGGCGACTATGCCGGGCTCTCCACCCGTTCGGACAAGGATCGCGAGACGCTGATCGGCCTCGCCCGCGAGGGCGGCTCGAAGCTCGCCGCCGACATGTCGAAGGGGACGCGCTTCCAGCTCTATCTGGCGCTGCGGCTGGCCGGCTACCGCGAATTCGCCACCGCCCGGCGGGCCGTGCCCTTCGTCGCCGACGACATCATGGAGACCTTCGACGAGCCGCGCTCCACCGAGGTGCTGCGCCTCCTCGCCGAGATGTCGCGCCTCGGGCAGGTCGTCTACCTGACCCATCACCGGCATATCTGCGACATCGCCGCGAGCGTCGAGCCGGGCGTGCGCATCCACCGGCTATGATATGGATAGCCAGGCAAGATAACGTCCTGATCTGGCAAGGAATCCCGATGGGGGCTTCACGGCCGGTCAAGAATGTCTTTCTAGACTGCCGGCATACCTAACCGAGTGCCTCTTCGTGCGGACCACGCCTGCCGAGCCCTGCAACGTCCCGGCGGAGATGCAGGCGCTGAACCGAAGCTTCGCGACCCTCGTCCTCGATGCCGAAGGGCGGATCGCGCGCGCCAACAACCGCTTCCTGCGGCTGTTCGGCTACGAGCTGGAGGAGATCGTCGGCCGCGACGTCTCGATTTTCGCGCCGAAGGACGACACCTCCGGCCGTCCGGCCGATCGCCCGCGCGTGCGGCCCGGCGAGAACTGGACGAAGCGGTTGCGCCGGCTGCGCAAGGACGGTTCCGAACTCTGGGTCGAGAGCCATTTCGCGCCGATCCGCGACGCGGATGGGCGGCTGATCGAAACCGCCGTGATCGTCTCCGACGTTTCCGACCAATTGCTGCGGACGGCCGACGATCGCGGCCAGATCGAGGCGATCGACGTGGCGCAGGCGGTCGTGCATTTCGCCGCCGACGGCACCGTCCTCGCCGCGAACGCCCTCTTTCTCCATACGATGGGCTATGCGGCGAACGAGGTGATCGGGCGCCATCACCGCATGTTCGTCGCGCCGGAGGAGGCCGCAGGCGAGGCCTATGCCGATTTCTGGACGACGCTCGCCGAGGGCCGTCATCAGGCCGGCGAATATCGCCGCATCGGCAAGGACGGCCGCGAGATCTGGCTCCAGGCCACCTATAGTCCGATCTTCGATCCGTCGGGCCGCCTGTCGAAGATCGTGAAATACGCGACCGACGTGACGGCGCAGAAGCTGCGCCAGGCCGAATATCAGTGGCAGATCGCCGCCATCCATAAGTCGCAGGCCGTCGCCGCCTTCGACATGCAGGGCGCCATTCTCGACGCCAACGCGCTCTTTCTCGAAGCCTTCGGCTATTCGCTCGACGAGGTGCGCGGGCGCCATCACCGCATGTTCGTCGAGCCGGCCCATGCCCATAGTTCCGAATATGCCGCATTCTGGCGCGATCTGCGCGCCGGGCGTCACCGCTCCGGCCAATATCGCCGCATCGGCAAGGACGGCCGCGAGGTCTGGCTGCAGGCGACCTACAACCCGATCTTCGACATGAACGGCCGGGCGATGCGGGTGGTGAAATATGCCAGCATCGTCACGGAGGAGCGGCTGCAGCAGGCCGAGCACGAGGGGCAGATCGCCGCCATTCACCAGTCGCAATGCGTCGTGTCCTACGCGCTCGACGGCACGATCCTCGACGCGAACGACAATTTCCTCGAGACGGTCGGCTATCGCTATTCCGAGATCCTGGGCAAGCCGCACCGCATCCTCGTGCCGGCGGGGGCGGGAGGCGAGGAGGCGGAGCGCGCCTTCTGGGCGACGCTCGCCAAGGGCGAGGCGCAGGCCGGCGAGTTCCGCCGCGTCGGGCGCGACGGGCGCGACGTCTGGCTGCAGGCGACCTACAGCCCGATCCTCGACATGGGCGGCCGCCCCTTCAAGGTCGTGCAATATGCGGTCGACATCACCGGCGAGAAGCTGCGCCGCGCCGATTTCGAGGGCCAGATCGCGGCGATCCACAAGTCGCAAGGCGTGATCACCCTCGCGCTCGACGGTACGATCCTCGACGCCAACGACAACATCCTCGCCATTCTCGGCTACGATCTGGCGGAGCTTCGCGGGCGCCATCACACCGTTCTGGTGGAACCCGGCCAGATCGAGACCGACGACTATCGCGACCTCTGGGACAAGCTGCGCTCCGGCGCCTTTCACAGCGGGCTCTACAAGCGGCGCGGCAAGGACGGACGGGAACTCTGGCTCCAGGCGACCTACAACCCGGTCCTCGATCTCGACGGCCGGCCGTTCAAGGTGATCAAGTTCGCGAGCGACGTGACGGAGAACGTGGCGATCGCCGAGGCCTACGAGGACGCCAAGCGGCAGGCGCAGCACGATCCGGCGACCGCCCTGCCGAACCGGGCGCGCCTCGCGAGCTTCATGACCTCGGCCCTGCCGCATCCGGCGGCCCGCATGGCGGTTCTCTACATCGATCTCGACCGGTTCAAGCCGATCAACGACACCTATGGCCATCCGGTCGGCGACCGGGTGCTCGGCGAGATCGCGGATCGGCTGCGGCGTCTCCTGAAGGACGACCAGATCGTGGCGCGGGTCGGCGGCGACGAATTCGTGATCGCCGCGCCCAATCTCGGCGACGAGGAGATCGAGACGCTCTGCCTGCGGCTCCTCGCCTCGCTCTCGGCGCCGATCCGCCACGAGGATGCGGAACTGGCGGTGACGGCCTCGATCGGCATCGCCATCGCGCCGTCCGACGCGACCTCGGCGGACGAGCTCCTGCGCTGCGCCGATGCCGCGCTCTACCGCTCGAAGCAGGACGGCCGCAACATCTACAGCTACTATTCGCTGGAGCGGCACGAGCGGATCGCCGCCCATCGCAGCCTGGCCGAGGAGATGCGGCGCGGCATCTCGGTCGGCGAGTTCTTCCTTGAATACCAGCCGCGCTACGAGACGAATTCCCGCGCCATCCGCAGCGTCGAGGCGCTGGTGCGCTGGGCCCATCCCGAGCGCGGCCGCATCAGCCCGGCCGACTTCATTCCGCTCGCCGAGCGCAGCGGCCTCATCGTGCCGCTCGGCGAATGGATCCTGCGCACCGCCTGTCAAACCGTCGCGCCCCTCGACGGGATCGGCGTTTCGGTCAACGTCTCGCCGGTGCAGTTCCGCGACGACGATCTCGTCGCGATCGTCGCCTCGGCGCTGGCGGAGTCCGGTCTTGCCGGCTCGCGCCTCGAACTGGAGATCACCGAAGGCGTGCTGATGGAGGACGCGGAGCGGGCGCGCGGCATCATCGGCGAGTTGAAGGCGCTCGGCGTGAAGCTGGCGATGGACGATTTCGGCACCGGCTATTCGTCGATGAGCTATCTCTGCGACTTTCCCTTCGACGTCATCAAGATTGACCGCAAGTTCATCGCCGATATCGAAGGCAGCGGCGGCGGCCGGGCGGTGGTGCAGGCGATCCTCGGCCTCGGCCGCTCGCTCGGCCTCAGCGTCACGGCGGAGGGCGTCGAGACGAACGGCCAGCTGGCGCTGCTCGCGCGCGACCAGTGCCGCGAGGTGCAGGGCTACCTCCTGGCCCGGCCGATGCCGGAGGACAGGCTGCGCGACCTCGTCGCCGGCGCGGCCGAGGCGGAAGACGAACCGGACGCTCGCGACATCGCGGCGGCCTGAGCGCCGCTCGCGCGGCGAGGAACCGCGCCGCGTCCGGCCAGTGCCACGAGCCCGGACGCCGTTTCGCACCGGCAGGCATGAAGAATTTGCGGTCACGGCGTCGTGCCGAAACGGCCCGGCGTTTTCGCTTCGCTCCCGCTGCGCCATTCCGCTCCGCCACCCTATATGGAGGGTCGCGAGGGGACGTTCTTTCTGAGGAGAGGCAGATGAGCATTTTCCCGGACCGCGAGGCGGCCTTCGAGCGCAAGTTCGCGCATGAGCAGGAAGTGGCCTTTCTCGCGCGGATGGCACGCGACCGACGCTTCGGCCTTTGGGCGGCCCATATGTTCGGCATCGGCGAGGCGGAGGAAGAGGACTATGCCCGCGCGCTCGTCAATCTCGACCTTGCCGGCAAGGGCGACGAGGGCCTGATCGAGAAGGTGATGGAGGATTTCCGCCGGCACGAGATGACCGTGCCACGCGAAGATATCCGCCGCGCCCTGCTGAAGGCGGAGGCCGCCGCGCATCTGCAATTGCGCAACGTGGACGGGACTTCGGTGGTCAGCCGCTAGACCCGGCCACGATCCGGTCGATGACGGCGGCGAGAAGTCTGCCGACGACCTTTGGGCGCTTCTTGGCAGACCGCGAAGCGCCCCCGTCGTTTTTCCCGCTCGTGGCGCAAGCAGCGCCCTGAATTCGACTTCTCCAGATCATTGATTCAACTTATTTTTCAGGCGCTGCTTTATTCGGCGGCTCTCTATCGCGAGTTTCAGTCACAGTTCAGCGCGACGCTTGCCCTTCGGGCGGCAGACGAGACGTTCCAGGATCTTCACGGCTGGATCGCCTCCCAACTCGACCGCGACCTGATGCTATTCACGCTGGCCGAGAAAGCCGGCATGAGCCTTCGCAGCTTCTGCCGGCGCTGTCGAAGCGGGACGGATCGTATGCCGGCGGAAGGGGTGGAGATCATCCGGAAGGCGCTTGCTGAGGATCACGCTTCGGGAGTTCGTGTGCGACCATTGCGCATGTTCGACGAAGCGGTAGCCGAGACGCGTGTACCAGTCGACCAGATGCGTAGCGGGCTCGGCCGTGTCGAGGGCGAATTCATGGGCGCCGCTCGCAAGGGCAAGGCGTTCGGCATCGCGTAGGAGCCGCAGGCCGATCCCACGCGCCTGGATCGCCGGATCGACCGCGAACTGGCCGAACGAGGCGACCTCGGGCCGGTCGTACCAGGAGCATCCCGCGGTCTGTTCCGGACTGCGGAAAAGGATCGTCCCGACGATCCTGCCACCATCCACCGCGACGAGGCAGGTGCCGCCCTCGACCCGCTCGCGCGTGACGGCCTCGCTCTGATGGGTTGCCATGTAGCGAAGGCCCATGCGCGCGAGGCGTCCATAGGACGAATGAAGCAGCGCCGTCAGCTCCGAAAGGAAGTCGGAGGCGAGAAGCGGGCGGACGAGGAGCAGTTCGGTCCGGGGGGAGGTGGACATGAGGAGGTTCCATCTTGGCCTCCTTTGGTGGCGGCCTTTCCGTCCGCGGACAATCGAGTTAGCCTGCGGCACCTGTCAGGAAAGCTCACGAATGAGACGCCGCCTTCCGCCTCTGAACGCGGTGAAAGCGTTCGAATGCGCCGGCCGGCTCGGAAGCTTCGCCGCCGCCGGAGCCGAGCTTGGCGTCACCCACGGCGCGATCAGCCGCCAGGTCGCAATCCTAGAGGACTGGCTCGGCTTGCGCCTGTTCGTCAAGCATGGGCGCGGGCTCGCCTTGACGACGGCGGGTCGGCAGTTCCTGGTGGAGGCGACGGGGCTTTTGGATGGCCTCGCCGCTGCCAGCGAGGCGATGACCTGGCGGCATGGATCGCGGCTGCTCCGGGTCAACGCGCCGCAGACCTTCACGATGCGCTGGCTGATTCCGCGCCTGCCAAGCTTCGCTGCCCTTTACCCGGAGGTCGAAATCCGCCTGTCGGCCTCGATCGCCCCGGTCGAAACGATCGCCGACCGGTTCGATATCGCGATCCGGCGAGGGGCGATGGGTGCCGCCAGTACGCCCTTCCTCGCGGAAACCTGCGTCCCCGTGGCGAGCCCATCCCTTCCGGCTGATCGCCCGGTCGTGCAGCTCCGTGATCTCGATGCGCACACGCTCCTTCATGCGGAATCCGTCGCCCATCTCTGGCCGGACTGGCTGAGGCAGGCGAATTGTCCTGACGTGCGGGGCCGCTCGCAACTTCGGTTCGAGCCTTTGTATCATTCGCTCCAGGCGGCGATCGATGGTGTCGATATTGCGATCGGTCCGAGCGCGCTTGTGGCATCGGACATTGCGCAAGGACGACTGGTCCCGCTATTCCCCGATCGTCCGATGGGCATGGCCGACTTCCACCTGCTGGTCGCGCCGGGCCGCGACGCGGGCCGCAGAAGGCTGGCGTTTCGAAACTGGATCGAGACGGCTGGCTTGGGACCGCATGACAGTATCGCTGCCGCCGGCAGGTTTACCTCATGAACATCGCCGCCCGACACCATCCCTTCCACGGTATGTCGGCTTTTCCCCTCACGCCGGCGGATGCCGCCGGACGCGTCGATGCGCAAACGCTGTCCCTGCTCCTGGAGCGCCTTTGCGAGGCGCAGGTCGACTCGATCGGTCTCCTCGGCTCGACAGGCACCTATGCCTACCTGACGCGAGAGGAGCGGCGCCGTGCAGTCGCGGCGGCGGTCGAATGCGTGGGAGGGCGCGTGCCGCTCATCGTCGGCGTCGGGGCGCTGCGGACGGATGACGCCGTGGATCTCGCCCGCGATGCCGAAACGTCCGGTGCGGACGCGCTTTTGATGGCGCCGGTCTCCTACACACCGCTGACCCAGAACGAGGCGTTCGAGCACTATCGGGCGGTGGCCTCGGCATCCGCCTTGCCCTTCTGCGTCTACAACAATCCCGGCACCACGCACTTCACCTTCGGCATTGAGCTTCTGGAGCGCCTGTCCCACCTGCCGACGATCCGAGCCGTCAAGATGCCGCTTCCGGCCGGCGGCGACATCGCCGGCGAGTTGGCGGCCTTGCGCGAGCGGACCGATCTCGCGATCGGCTATAGCGGCGACTGGGGCATGGTGGAGGCGATGCTGGCGGGAGCGGATGCCTTCTACAGCGTGCTCGGCGGACTCCTGCCGTACCCGATGCTGGCGATCGCCAGGACCGCGAGCGCTGGTGAGGCGCAGGAGGCAAGGCGCCTCGACGACCTGCTCCAGCCGCTGTGGAATACCTTCAAGGCCTATGGCAGCCTGCGCGTGATGTACGTGCTGCTCGAAGCTCTCGGGCTCGGACAAGCGCAGCCGCCACGCCCGCTGCTTCCCCTGGACGCCAGAGCACGAAGCGAGATCCTCGCCGCAGTTGATTCCCTGCTGTCCGACCGCTGAGGCGCAGAAGTACGGTCGTCCTGTGAAGCCGTTCGTTTCCGGGCAAGCGAGACAAGGCAGGCAGCGGCGGAGAAGATCAAAAGCGGATCGGCCGGTTGCCGGACGTCCGATCCTCATGCTTCGAAGGGCTCGGCTGTCGAGGTGCCCTCGGTCCTTGAACCGCCCGGTAAGGGAATCTCCGGGAATGATGCTCAGGTCTGACGGGCGGCCTTCGTGGCGAACCAGAGCACATGCTTTGTCCCGCGCCCGCGTCCGGCCTTCACACGCAACTCCTCCACTTTGAAGCCGGCGCGGCCGAGGCGCAGGGTGAAGGCCGGGTCCGGCCCTTGCGACCAGACGCCAAGGATGCCGCCCGGCGTCAGCGCCCGCAGGGAGATGGCAAGGCCGGCCGACCCATAAAGCCGATCATTGCCGCTTCGCGTCAGGCCGCCTGGCCCGTTATCGACGTCGAGGAGAATCGCATCGTAGGCACCGCGTGCCCGGCCGATCATCTCCGCCACATCTTCCACGGCAATGGCGACACGGGGATCAGACAGCGCTTCGCCGAAGAGATCGGCCATCGGCCCCTTCGCCCATTCCACGACGCCCGGCACGAGTTCGGAGACGGTGATGCTGGCCTTCGGCGGGAGGCTCGCCAGCGCGGCACGCAATGTGAAACCCATGCCGAGACCGCCGATCAGGACACGCGCGGCGGTGCGCGGGCCGATCCGCTCTGCCGCCAGCGTGGCCAGGGCCTCCTCCGAGCCGCTGAGGCGGCTGTTCATCAGCTCGGTCCCGCCGATCATGATGGAATATTCCGGTCCGCGCCGCATGAGACGCAGTTCGCCGCCGCCCGGAACGGGTGCGGTTCCAAGCGGCACCCAAGGAATCAACGGCCGACCCTCTTGGCGAGGGCGCCTCGGCACTCAGCTTCGGTGAGGTGGAGAGGAGGGGGCATCAGCAGGCTCGCTCAAGGGACAAGGAAACGTCCGCTATACGCGGAGCATCACGGAAGACTCAAACGACTTGGAGCGGGCGAAAGCGGGCGGACCGCTTCTGAGCGTTCGCGTTCGCGTCCGCAACTTGAGACGGCAGTAGTGAGTGGCTCTCGGACAGTCCGCTGTCCGAGACAGACGGTTGCGAAGCTGCCGAACCTCCGACCTCGTCCGGCGTGAGGATCGACGTCCCGAAGCGTTCGCCGCAATTGAGACAGCGGTATCGCATTGCCATGGGCACCTGGGCTCTCCTCAGGGATTCACGAAATGTTCCTCTTGTGATGTCCGACCGCCCCTGGAGGGACGGTCGGTTTTCTTCATCGCTGTCCGATTGCGTCCCTTCGGGCGCTGCCGGAGGTAACCGAGCTTCCAGTGCGATCGAGCGAACCATTGCGGCGCCGAGCGGGATTCGCTGACGTCGCAGGGGCCTATCTTAGGCTGGCGTCAGCTGCAGCCGCTTGTACTTCCGCAGGTGTCGCATTTCAGGCAGGTGCCGTTGCGGACCATCGTGTAGTTGCCGCATTCCGAGCAGTTGTCGCCCGTATAGCCCTTCATCATCGACAGCGTCCGGCGTTCCGTCTCGGCGGCGCGGGGGGCGGTGTCGCTGCGCTCGGCCGGCCGCGGAGCGGCGGTCTCGAACAGCGCCTGGGCCGGCGAGGCCTCGGCCGCCGGGGCGATGTCGCGGCGGAAGCCGGTGGCCGCCTCGGCGCTCGGCTGGACGGCGAGGGCGCTGGCGCGGGGGCCAGCGGCCGCCGTCGCGCGCGGCGTCGAGCTGGTCGCTCCGGTGCGGATCGGCGCGGCGGAGGCCGTCGCGGGGGCCCCGCCGGCCGCGCCGGCCGGCTCGTTCGAGGCCACGACGCGGAACTTCGCCGTCTGGCCGCGCACCATGCCGGAGGAGATCGGCAGGGAGGCGGGCCTGTCGTCGCCGGCGCCGCGATTCATCGTCGAGGCGATGTCGTCCGGCTGGACATGGGCGAGGTCGTTGCGGCCGAGATAGGAGATCGCCAGCTCGCGGAACACGTAGTCGAGGATCGAGGTCGCGTTCTTGATCGCGTCATTGCCCTGCACGAAGCCCGCCGGCTCGAATTTCGTGAAGGTGAAGGCGTCGACATATTCCTCCAGCGGCACGCCATATTGCAGGCCGAGCGACACCGAGATGGCGAAGTTGTTGATGAAGGCGCGCAGCGCCGAGCCTTCCTTGTTCATGTCGAGGAAGATCTCGCCGAGACGGCCGTCGTCATATTCGCCGGTGCGCAGGAAGATCGTGTGGCCGCCGATCTTGGCCTTCTGCGTATAGCCCTTGCGCCGGCTCGGCAGCTTCTCCTGGCTGCGCACCACCTTCTCGACCGTGCGCTCGACGATCCGCTCGATGATGCGCTCGGCGACTTCCGTCGTGCGCGCGGCGGCGGGCGCGGCGAGAAGGGCCGCGGCGGCGTCCTCCGCCGCGTCGTCGTCGTCCTCGCCGTCCTCGATCAAGGAGGCGTTCAGCGGCTGCGACAGTTTCGAGCCGTCGCGATAGAGCGCGTTCGCCTTCAGCGCCAGCTGCCAGGACAGCATATAGGCCTTGTTGCAGTCCTCGACGGTGGCGTCGTTCGGCATGTTGATCGTCTTGGAGATCGCACCGGAGATGAAGGGCTGCGACGCCGCCATCATGCGGATATGCGATTCCACCGAGAGATAGCGCTTGCCGATGCGCCCGCAGGGATTGGCGCAGTCGAAGACCGCGAGATGCTTCTCCTTCAGATGCGGCGCGCCTTCGAGCGTCATCGCGCCGCAGACATGGACATTGGCCGCTTCGATCTCCTTCCTGGCGAAGCCGAGGAAGGGCAGGAGCTCGAAGCTCATGTCGGCGAGCTGCGCGTCGGAAACGCCCAGCCGGCGCATGGCCTCGTCGCCGAGCGTCCAGCGGTTGAAGACGAACTTGATGTCGAAGGCCGATTTCAGCGCGCCGTTGATCGTCTCGATCTCGGCCTCGGTGAGGCCCTTGGCCTTCAGCGAGCCGAGATTGATCGCCGGCGCCTGGTTGAGATTGCCATGGCCGACGGCATAGGCCTCGATCTCGCCGATCTCGGCTTCCGAATAGCCGAGCGTGCGCAGCGCCTCCGGCACGGCGCGGTTGATGATCTTGAAATAGCCGCCGCCGGCCAGCTTCTTGAACTTCACCAGGGCGAAGTCGGGCTCGATGCCGGTCGTGTCGCAATCCATCACGAGGCCGATCGTGCCGGTCGGCGCGACGACCGAGACCTGCGCGTTGCGGTAGCCGTGGCGCGCGCCGAGCTCCACCGCCTCCGTCCAGGCCGCCTTGGCGCGGCCCGACAGGCGCTTGTCCTTCAGCGAGGCATGGTCGAGCGGCACCGGATCGACGGACAGCGCCTCGTAGCCATTGGCGATGCCATGGGCGGCGCGGCTGTGGTTGCGCATCACGCGCAGCATGTGCTCGGCATTGCGCTCGTAGTCGGGGAAGGCGCCGAGAACGCCCGCCATCTCCGCCGAGGTCTTGTAGGCGATGCCGGTCATCAGCGCCGAGATGGCGCCGCAGATGGCACGGCCTTCCGCCGAATCGTAGGGAATGCCGGCCGTCATCAGGAGGCCGCCGATATTGGCGAAGCCGAGGCCGAGCGTGCGATAGTCGTAGGAGCGCTGGGCGATCTCCTTCGAGGGGAACTGCGCCATCAGCACCGAGACCTCGAGGACGATCGTCCAGAGGCGCGTCGCATGCTCGAAGGCGACCGTGTCGAAACGCCCGTCCGCCTCGCGGAACTGCAGGAGGTTGATCGAGGCGAGATTGCAGGCCGTGTCGTCCAGGAACATGTATTCCGAGCACGGATTGGACGCGATGATCGGGCCGGCGGCCGGGCAGGTGTGCCAGTCGTTGATCGTCGTATGGTACTGGATGCCGGGATCGGCCGAGGCCCAGGCGGCATAGCCGATCCGGTCCCAGAGGTCCTTCGCCTTCAGCGTCTTCGTCACCTTGCCGGTGATGCGGGCCGTGAGGTTCCAGTCGCCGTCATTCTCCACGGCATGCAGGAACTCGTCCGTGACGCGCACCGAATTGTTGGAATTCTGGCCGGCCACCGTCAGATAGGCTTCCGAGTCCCAGTCGGTGTCGTAGATCGGGAACTCGATCTCCTTGAAGCCCTGGCGGGCGAACTGGATCACGCGCTTGGCGTAGTTCTCCGGCACCTGGGCGCGCTTCGCCTCGCGGACGGCGCGCTTCAGCGCGGGGTTCTTCAGCGGGTCGAAGCAGTCGTCGCCCGAACCCTCGCAGTTCACGCAGGCCGAAAGGATCGCCTTCAGATGCTTGGACACGGTCTTCGAGCCGGTGACCAGCGCCGCGACCTTCTCCTCCTCGCGCACCTTCCAGTTGATATAGGCCTCGATATCCGGGTGATCGATGTCGACCACCACCATCTTGGCGGCGCGGCGCGTCGTGCCGCCGGACTTGATGGCGCCCGCCGCGCGGTCGCCGATCTTCAGAAAGCTCATCAGGCCGGAGGACTTGCCGCCGCCGGACAGCCTCTCGCCCTCGCCGCGCAGCTTGGAGAAGTTCGAGCCGGTGCCCGAGCCGTATTTGAACAGGCGCGCCTCGCGCACCCAGAGATCCATGATGCCGCCCTCGTTCACGAGGTCGTCCGCCACGGACTGGATGAAGCAGGCATGCGGCTGCGGATGCTCGTAGGCCGAAGCCGAGCGCGTCAGCTCGCCGGTGCGGTAGTCGACATAGAAATGGCCCTGGCCGGGGCCGTCGATGCCATAGGCCCAGTGCAGGCCGGTATTGAACCATTGCGGCGAGTTCGGCGCCACCTTCTGGGTCGCCAGCATGAAGGCCAGTTCGTCGCGGAAGGCGCGGGCATCCTCCTCGGACTTGAAGTAGCCGCCCTTCCAGCCCCAATAGGTCCAGGTGCCGGCGAGCCGGTCGAAGACCTGACGCGCGTCCATCTCCGAGCCGTAGCGCTCGGCCTCGGGCAAGGCCGCCAGCGCCGTCTCGTCGGCGACCGAGCGCCAGAGCCAGGAGGGAACGTCGTTCTCCTCCACCTTGCGCAGCCGCGCCGGCACGCCGGCCTTGCGGAAGTATTTCTGCGCCAGGATGTCGGCCGCGACTTGGCTGAACTGCGCCGGCACGTCGATATCGGCGAGGCGGAACACGACCGAGCCGTCCGGATTGCGGATCTCGCTCGTCGCCTTGCGGAATTCGACGGCCTGATAGGCGCTCTCGCCGGCCTTGGTATAGCGGCGCTCGATTGTCATGCCCATCGGTCCGGTCCTTGTCCCATGCAGAAGGCGGCAGGACGCGCCAAAGCCTTCGCCGAATCCTTTCGGCGCCGGTCAATCGCTGCGATTTGCCGTTATCTAGTGTCTAGGTTCGACCCATCCACTACATATAGTGTAGGTGAGTCGGGTCTGCTCGTCCAGCCGGGGCCCGGCGCTCATGATTCAGAATGGTTAAAACTTGAGGGAAGGGGCCCCACGGAGTCGAGACTCAAGTTTTCAAGGGTTCCAAGGTTCCAGGACCCGGGACCTTATCCACAGCTTCCATCATCGACGTGGCGGCAAGTTCCATCAGCCTGTCATCTTGCGCAAGGCCGATGATGATCGCCGAGGATCGTTAACCGTTGCTGTGGATGGCGCCGTGGAAAACGGGGAAAATCAGGATCTTCTTAGCCGCGCCTGATTCGGCGGCCAGATGGGTCCGCGCGGGGCCGCGCCGCCGATGGCGCGAGGCCCCCCGCGCAAGGCGGTTCAGCCCGCGCTGCCCTTCGAGAGCGGCGCCTGGAAGGCGAGGCCGAGATCCCACGGGAAGAAGATCCAGGTGTCCTGGCTGACCTCGGTGATGAAGGTGTCGACCAGCGGCCGGCCCTTCGGCTTGGCATAGACGGTGGCGAAATGCGCCTTCGGCAGCATGGCGCGGACGATGGCGGCGGTCTTGCCGGTGTCGGTCAGGTCGTCGACGATCAGGATGCCGTCGCCGTCCTCCTCGAGGAGGCTCGGATTGATCTCCTTCAGGATCTTCAGTTCCCCCTGCTCGTCATAGTCGTGATAGGAGGCGATGCAGACGGTCTCGATGAGGCGCGTGCCGATCTCGCGCGAGATGATGGCGGCCGGCACCAGCCCGCCGCGCGTGATGCAGACGATCGCCTTCCAGTCCTCGCGAATGCCGGCCAGCCGCCAGGCGAGGGCGCGCGCATCGCGGTGGAACTGATCCCAGGAAACGGGAAAGGACTTGTCAGGGGTCATCGTGGCGCCTTCCGGTGTCGTTTCCCCGAGCGGTTAAGCGAATCGCGCGGCGGGGCGCAATATGCCGGCCGCGCGCGGCGGTTGCTTATGAAGCGCTCTTCGCCTCGAAATCGGCGAGCATCGCCGCCACCGCCTGCCGCGCCGCCTCCAGCGCCGCCGCGTCGCGCGAGCGGATCACCAGTTCGGTCGAGTGGCGCGTGCCGTCGAAACGCGGGTAGGAGCCGATCGACGTGCCCGGATGGCTCTTCTGGATCTCGCGCAGCGGGCCGCCGATATCGCCTTCCGGGAAGCGGCAGTCCAGCGCCGCGCTGACGATCGGCACGCCGGTCGGCAGCTCCTTCAGAACGTTGTCCAGCATCGCCTGGAAGATGGAGGGCACGCCGGCGAGGACGAAGACGTTGTCGACCCGGAAGCCGGGCGCCACCGAGACCGGATTGTCGATGAGCGTCGCGCCTTCCGGCATGCGCGCCATCCGCCGCCGCGCCTCGGTGAATTCGATGCCGCGCTCGGCATAGCTCGCCGCAAGGCGCCGCAGCGCTTCCGGCTCCTCGCCGACCGGCAGGCCGAAGGCGGCGCCGATCGCGTCCGCCGTGATGTCGTCATGCGTCGGGCCGATGCCGCCGCAGGTGACGACGATGTCATAGGCCCGGCGCAGCGTGTTCACCGTGTCGGCGATCTGCGTCGGCTCGTCGCCGATGATCCGCGCTTCCTTCAGGTCGATGCCCGCCAGGGTGAAGAGCTCGGCGAGATGGCCGATATTCTTGTCCTTGGTGCGCCCGGACAGGACTTCGTCGCCGATCGCGATCATGGCGGCGGTGGGGGCGGGGCTGGCGGTCATGGTGCGCGTCTCTCGGGCCTTCGCCGCAGTAGGAGGGGCAGGGGCCGGGAAAGGCAAGCCGCCTGTCGTCGCCGCGTTTACGGTCCGTCACGCCGCCCCGGCTTTCCCTCCGCCGCGAAACCCTGTCTTGTCGCCGCGACGCGCTGAGGGATTCGCGCGCTCCCGATCGCGAAACGGCAGGAGGTCCAAAGGCGATGGCGAAGGTTCTCGTTCTCTATTATTCCAGCTACGGCCATATCCGGCAGATGGCCGTGGCCGCCGCCGAGGGTGCCGCCGCCGTCGGCGCCAGCGCCGACGTGAAGCGCGTGCCGGAGACCGCGCCGCCGGAAGTCGTCCAGGCCGCGCATTTCCAGGTGGATAATTCGCATCCCGAGGCGCAGCCGAACGATCTCGCCGATTACGACGCGATCATCGTCGCGGCGCCCACCCGCTACGGCAACATGTCGTCGCAGATGGCGGCCTTCTGGGATCGCACCGGCGGCCTTTGGGCGCAGGGCAAGCTGATCGGCAAGGTCGGCGGCGCCATCTCCTCCAGCGCCACCCAGCATGGCGGCAACGAGGCGACGCTCTTCTCCATCCATAAGACGCTGCTGCATCACGGCCTGATCGTCGTCGGGCTGCCTTATTCCTTCCAGGGCCAGATGGATAACAGCCAGATCGTCGGCGGCTCGCCCTATGGCGCCACCACCATCGCCAGCGGCGACGGCTCGCGCCAGCCGAGCCCGACCGAACTCGACGCGGCCCGTTTCCAGGGCAAGCATATCGCTGAGATCGCGGCGAAGCTCTTCGGCTGAGCGAATGACATCCGGGCCGTGCCGCCGAAAAGGGCGGCGCGGCCGCTCAAATCTGGCTCAGGCCGAAAGGAGAGAATCGGCGCAGAACCCGCGATCCTCGCAGGCGAGTGCCTCGCGCAGGCGGCCGAGGGCCCGGTTCTCGACGCGCAGCCGATCGATCAGCCGCGCCGAGGCGGATTCGCTGAAACCGTCGAGGCGCCGCGCCTCGGACTCGGCCGTGATGAGATCGTTTTCGAACGTTCGCGACATGCCGCGTCTCCGGACAGCCGGCCCATACACGCCGAAACAGGAATGACCGAAGTCAACCATGGTTGAGACGCGCGCGCCAGGGGCGAGCGGCCGAAGCGCGCCTCTTTCCCGATAGCCGGGAATCGATGCCGGGCCGGCTCAGGGTGCCGGCGTGGGCGACGCCGTGTCGGGCGCCCGCGCGAAGACGTCCTTCGCCGCGAACAGACCGTTGAGCGCGGCCGGAAAGCCGGCATAGACGGCCATCTGCATGAGGATCTCCACGATCTCCGCCCGCGTCAGTCCGACATTCAGCCCCGCCTCGATATGGACCTTCAATTGCGGGGCGGCATTGCCCATGGCGGCGAGCGCCGCGATGGTGGCGATCTCGCGCGAGCGCAGGTCGAGGCCGGGCCGCGAATAGATGTCGCCGAAGGGAAATTCGAGGAGATAGGTGGCGAAGTCGGGCGCGATGTCGGCCAGCGCCGCGACCACCCTATGGCCGGCCTCGCCGTCGATCGCGGCCAGCGCCTGCCGGCCGCGCTCCAGGCGGCTCGTCGCGGGTGCGGGGAAGGGCTGCGTCATGGTCATCGCTCCTCTGGTCCGGTTCGGCATAGGCGCCGATCTTGGTATCGAGGACGAGGAGACAGGCGTTCAGCGCTTCGACATGGGCCCGGACTTGGTCGCGATGCTCTCCCAGCAGCGCCCGGCGCTCGGCGGCAGTGCCGGCGCCGGCCTCGCGCAGCCTGGCATAGCGCAGCATCTGCCGGATCGGCATGCCTGTCGTCCGCAGGCGGCCGAGGAACTCGATCCAGGCGAGGATCGAGGCGTCGTAGTCGCGCTGGTGGGAGCGATCGCGATCGGCATGGGGCAGGAGCCCGATGCGCTCGTAATAGCGGATCGTATGGGCCGTCAGCCCCGAACGCCTCGCGAGTTCGCCGATCTTCATGCGCGCCTGTCTCTCGTCACGAC
Source organism: Aureimonas endophytica (assembly GCF_014642635.1). Taxonomy (GTDB): domain Bacteria; phylum Pseudomonadota; class Alphaproteobacteria; order Rhizobiales; family Rhizobiaceae; genus Plantimonas; species Plantimonas endophytica. The sequence goes on along the minus strand of NZ_BMIQ01000001.1, from coordinate 787,932 downwards.
GCGGGAGAAGCTACGGGTTCGAGCGCGCTCGAAGTCAAGCACCCATTCGGGCGTCCTTCGCCATGTGGTGCGGACGGCGGGAATCGAACCCGCAATCCCGAAGGCGACGGATTTTAAGTCCGCTGCGTATACCAGTTCCGCCACGTCCGCTCCGTCCGCCTTCCTAATGCCGATGAGGACGCTTGCAAAGCCCGTCCGCCCGGCCCACCCCATGGACAAAAGGCGCGCGCGGGCTTAGCCGGAACGCATGACCGCTCCTTCCTTCAGAACCGGCGTCGAGGACGCCGAACAGGCGCTGCGCGCCCTCTTTCCCGCGACGCCGCTGCAGATCAACGAGCATCTCTCGGCGAAATACGGCGCGCGAATCTTTCTGAAGCGCGAGGATCTCACCCCGGTCCGCTCCTACAAGATCCGGGGCGCCTTCAACTTCATGCGCAAGCGCATCGCGTCCGGCATGACGTCCGGCGCCTTCTGCTGCGCTTCCGCCGGCAATCATGCGCAGGGCTTCGCCTTCGCCTGCCGCTTCTTCGGGCTGAAGGGGCGCGTCTTCATGCCGGTGACGACGCCGCAGCAGAAGATCCAGAAGACGAAGATCTTCGGCGGCGAGGCGATCGAGGTGGAACTCGTCGGCGACTATTTCGACGACTGCTACGCTGCAGCCAAGGCCTATGCCGCGAGCGGGCAGGCGGCGCTGGTGCCGCCCTTCGACCATGAGGACATCATCGAGGGCCAGGCGACGGTCGGCCACGAGATCATGGCGCAGCTCGGCGACGAGCGCGCCGACATGCTGGTCCTGCCGGTCGGCGGCGGCGGCCTCGCCTCGGGCGTCACGCGCTACGTCACGGAATCGGCCGAGGAGCGGCCGGCCTTGCGCTATGCCGAGCCTCTCGGCGCGCCGAGCCTGCGCGTCAGCCTGGAGGAGCGGCGGCTGGTGAAGCTCGCCCAGCTCGAAGGCTTCGTCGACGGCGCGGCGGTGGCCGAGATCGGCGCGATCCCGTTCCAGACCCTGCGCCATGCCCGGCCCGAACAGGTGATCCTCTCGCCGGAAGGCCGGCTCTGCGGCACCATGCTGGAAATGCTGAACATCGAGGGCATCGTGCTCGAGCCCGCCGGCGCCCTCGCCATCGACGCCTTGAACGATCTCGGCCCCGAGATCGCCGGCAAGACGGTGGTGCTGGTCGTGTCCGGCTCCAATTTCGACTTCGAGCGCCTGCCGGACGTGAAGGAGCGCGCGCTGCGCTTCGACGGGCTGAAGAAATACCTCATCCTGCGTCTCGCCCAGCGGCCCGGCGCCCTGCGCGACTTCCTCGGCTATCTCGGGCCGGACGACGACGTCACGCGCTTCGAATATCTGAAGAAGTCGGCCCGCGACTTCGGCTCGATCCTCATCGGCATCGAGACGAAGGACCCGGCCAATTTCGACACCATCTTCCGCCGTCTGGACGACAGCGGCACGGCCTATCAGGACATCACCGACAACCGGATCATGGCCGATCTCCTGATCTGAGCCGGCGCTCGCGGCTCAGCCGCCGGCCGCCACCGGAAAACGAGCCTCGGCCTTCAGGGCGAGGCTCGTGCCCATGAAGGGAAAGTCATAGGCAATGGCGACGCGAAAGAGCGTCGCCGCCTCTCCCGTTTCCGTGCCGGCCTCGACCTGCTCGGCTTTCAGCGAGCCGAGGCCGCGCCGCTTCGCCTCCTCGACCGCGTAGCATTGCACGCCGCTGCCGCCGCAGCCCGGCATCGGCGCCGCGCAGAGCGGCGAGGCGACGCCGCCGCAACGCGCGGCTACAGCCGCCGTGCTGTCGAGAATCCCCTTGGTCCAGAGCGCCAGCGCATAGTTGGCGGTGGCGCAGACGATGAGCATCAGGACCGGCGCGACGAAGGCGAATTCCAATGCGCTGGCGGCCCGGCGGTCCTCGGCGAAACGCGCGATCATTCGACCCGCACCGTCGCCTGGTCCGCCATCCGGTCCGCGAGCAGCGAGCCGGCCAGCGTGGCGAGAAAGGGCGGCATCGGCAGATCGACGGCGATCGTGACGAAGCGACCGGCCGGGCTGCCATCGGGGCAGGGTGCCGGCGTCGAACCGGCGTCGCGCCAGGAGGCCTCGTCCGCGGCGAGGCAGAAATAGCGACCGGCCCGCGAGGTGTCGGCAGCCGCGTTCAGCCGGACCGCGACGCTCGCCGCCTCGCCGAGACGCGCATGCAGGCACTCGTTCAAAGTATCGCGGAGCCGCGAGAAGCCCTCGGCATTGGCGAGCGCGGCCTCGGCGGAAGCGAGATGCGCCGCTTCCGAGACGGCCGCCGTGAGGCGCATCCGCAGGTCGATGGTGAAGCCGAGCGCCAGGATGCCGCCGGCGAGAAGGAGCAGTACGGGCAGGAGCAGCGCGAATTCGGTCGCCGCGACGCCGCTGTCGGCGCGCGCGAAGCCGGGCGGCCGGGCGGCCGGAGAGGCAGGGGGCGTCATTGAATCAGCCGGGGACGGGACGCGGAGGGAGAGCGTGAGCCGCAGCTCTGCATGTCGAGGGCCGCGTATTGATAGATGTCGAGGATGCCGGCGACGATCTGGAGACAGCCCTTCTCCGGCCGCACGACGCTGCCCTTGCCGTAGATCGAGGCATTGGTGCGCGGCACGTAGATGAGGCCGGACAGCGTGTCGGTGACCGGCGCCGACTTATGGAGGTTGAAGGCGCCGCCTTGGACGACGATGAGAATGTCGCGATAGCCGTATCGGGGCGCGTTGGCAAAGGGCGCGGTCATGGTCATCGCGCCGGGGCCGTAGAAGCTCGTCGTGCCGCCGTCGAAGGCGAAGGTCGTGCCGATCGCGGTGAGAGTGCCGGTCGGCAGCGAGAACGAGCCGCCGCTGAAGAAGACGCTGCTGCCACCCGTCTCGGCCGAGCCGCCGGCGCCGAGCGTCACGGCGCGGCCGCCGAAGCTGGCGCTCCCGCCGTAGAAATCGAGATCGCCCACCCCGAAGCTCGTCGTCGAATTGGCGTCGAGGCTGAGCGAGCCGCCCTTGAAGGCGAAGGGCCCGCGCCCGAAGCTCATGACGCCGCCGACATTGGTGACGGTGCCGCCATAGAAGAGAAACGGGCCGTCGCCGAAACGGATCGTGCCGGTGGACGCATTGGCGAGCGACCCGCCCCAGAGGCGGAAGGCGCCCGAGCCGAATGTCAGGGTGCCGAGCCCGTTCGTCACCGTGCCGCCGTCGAGCGTATGGATGCCGTCGCCGAAGGCGAGCGTCATCGCGCCGTTCTTGATCCCGGCGCCGAACACCATGTCGCCGTCGCCGAAGCTCATCATGCCGGGCGCGCCGTTGTCGACATCGCCATGGATGGAATAGGTGCCGTCCGGGAAGATCAGGCGGCCGGCGCCGTTGCGGATGTATTTCTTGACGACGAAGGTAATCTGCGCCCCCGGCGCCGCCTCGAAGCTCGTCCTCGTCGAGTCCGTCGCGTCGATATAGCCTCCGATCACGTAGCACCCGGCGCCGAGGACCAGCCGGTTGTCGCCCGTCAGGATGAGATTGCCGGCGATGGTGGTCGGCGTCCGGCAGGTGGGATCGGCGCCGCCGCCGGAGAAGGTCAGGGTCGAGGAGGCGACGGCAAGATTGCCGTAATGCGACGCGGCCTCGATCGTCGCGGTCGCGCCGGCGAAGGCGCCGTCGGCACCCTTCGGCACCTCCGGGTCGAGGAGCTTGGCCGGTTGCTGGTGGCCATAGGGCCAGCCCGGCGAGCGCATGCGCGCGAGCCGCGTCTTGATGGCGAGGAGGCGCTCGTCATTCGCGAAGGGATCGGTGCTCGCCACGCCATAGTCGAAGGCGGCCTTGTCCAGCGTGACATTGGCGGGGGCGCAGAGATAGGGCGCCTCCTGGCGCGCCTTGTATTTCACGCTGGCGGCCCGCAGGATGACCTTCGCCTTATGGCAGGCATAGAAATAGGTGGCGGCGCGCAGCTTGCAGCCGGGGCCGCCGGCGACGGCGCTGTTGTAGATATTCGTCGGCCCGACCAGCGATTGCAGGCAATCGCCGACATTCGAACTGCGGACGCCCGCCCAGGCCTCCGCCGCGACGGGTAAGACGGCGTTTGAACGCACGAAGGATGCGAGACCCAGCTTCGCCTCCTCCGCGATCCGCGCCTTGATCGCCATGGCGCCGTCGCCGAGCGGCGAGGCGGCGGCTTCGATCTGCAATTTCTCCGGCGCGAGGCCATTGCTCGCGGCAAGGCTCCGGCCGGCGGCGACGGCGGCGGGATCGAGGCGCCCGCCATGGATCGGATCACCCGAGGCGGCGGCGGCAAGGACCGAAAGATCCGCCACCCGTTGCAGATGCAGCGATTGCAGATAGGCGTTCGACAGTTCCAGCGCGAAGGCGCCGACCGCCATCAGGGCGATCAGACAGAACACGGTCGGGACGGCGATACTGCCTTGGTCGCATCGCAAGTAACGTCGTATCAACGCGGGTCGTCTCCAGCCGGCTCCAGTCGCGAGTCCAACCAGGATAATCGTTAGCTGAGACCACGTCGTTAATGACGGCCGCCTATCGCATGTTTTCTCGGCTGACAAGCGCCGTAATTTTCAGTTGTATTCCGCGTAAGACATAGATCTACCGCCAAAATCGCTGTGACGACGCAGCAAACGAATGAAGATCAGCGCGAATGACTGAAGGGAATAGTAGCCATGCGCAATGTGCATGGCGATTCAGGCGAGCCCTCCACGCGGCGGCGCTTGCTCGATCCCGCGAACCGGTCCCCGAGGACGAGAGCCATAGGCGAAGGTGTCGGGCGGTGCCGCCGCTCACATTGAGGTGACGTGACTCGGCAGCCATCGGAGGAGATGGCTCGTCGCTTCGGCTTCGGGGCTGGCCGATCCGATGGCGCGAAGGCGTCCGCCTCCGTTCGACGCCGCGTCGGCGCGACTGGCGCGCCCGTCGATCGCCCGTCGCTGACCCGGAGCAGAGCTGCCTCGTCGCCGATCCGCATCGGCGAGGCCGGTTTCGATCGCTAGTCTTCGCCGCCATAGCCGGCGGCGCCGCTATCAAGAAGCCGGCGGAGGCGGCGCAGACCGGCTTCCACCTCGCGCCGCCCGGAGGAGGAGAAGGCGATGCGCACTCGGTGGAAGGTGCGCTCCAGCCGGTCGGCCTTGAACTCGTCCTCGTCGTCGATGAGGATGTCCTCGCGCAGCGCCGCGTTCTTGAACGTGCCCGACAGCCAGGGCTCCGGCAGTTTCAGCCAGAGGAAGGGCAACTGCGGATGCGAGGCGACGTCGTAGCCGGCGAGGATCGTCTCGGCGAGGCCCTGGCGCTCGCGGATCTCGGCGATGGCGCTCCGGCGGATCTCGTCGGCGGCCCCCGATAGGACCAGCCGCGCGCCGGCTTCCGCAAGCACGAAGGAGATGCCGCCCGTCGTCATCTTATGCGTCACCTTCAGCCGGCGGGCGAAATGCGGCGGGCAGGCGACCCAGCCGCCCCGCACGCCCGCCGCCACCGATTTCGACAGGCCGCCGACGACGAAGGTGCGCTCCGGCGCGAAGCTCGCGACAAGCGGCGTCGGATCTTCCGACAGGACGCCGTAGATCTCGTCCTCGATCAGCCAGACGCCGTGCCGCCGGGCGATCTCGGCGATGGCGCGCCGCCGCTCCTCCGGCAGGACGGCCAGCGTCGGATTCTGCGCCGCCGGCATGAGGAAGGCGAGCTTGGGATGCTGTTGGGCGCAGACGCGCTCGAAATCCTCCGGCACCATGCCCTGTTCGTCGCAGGCGACGATGGCGGTGCGCCGTCCGATGAGGCGCGTCGCGCGGCTGAGCTGGCTATAGGTCAGGGCTTCGAAGGCGATGCGGTCGCCCGCCGCCGTCACCGCCGAGACGACGGCCAGCGCCGCCGCATGGGCGCCATGCGTCGGCACCACGCATTCGGGCGCCGGGCTCCAGCCGTTGCGTGACAGCCAGCGCTGTCCCGCTTCCAGCCAATGCGCCGGATGGCTGCGCGAATAGCTCGCGACTTCGAGCGGATGTTCGGTGACGATCGCGGCGAGGACGGCGCCGATCGCCGGCCCCTGGCCGATATCGGGCGCCGCCGTCGTGTCGAGCCGCAGCTTGTCGCGCGGCGCCTCCTCGTGCCGTGTGCCGGCGTAACGTTCCGAGAAATGGTCCGCCCCGGCGCCGGGCGCGCTGGTCGTGTCCTGGCCGAGAATATAGGTGCCGCGCCCGACCTCGCCGCTGACGATGCCGCGCTCGCGCAGCAGGCTGTAGGCCCGGCCGATTGTGCCGATTGTCACCCCGAGATCATAGGCGAGGTTGCGCTGTGGCGGCAGCTTGTCGCCGGACGCAATCGCACCGGCTTCCACCGCCTGTTCGATGGCCTCGGCCAGACGGACATAATAGGGGCCGTCGCCCGCGGCGGGGGTGATCGTCCATTTTGTCATGGTGACAAAAAGCTATCTTGCGCGGCTGATGAGGTCAATCGTACAAATTGTCACCGCTTTACGGGAATGTTTGGGTGACAATATGTTCAAGGACGATTGGGACGACGGATTGAATCGGTCCTGGTGGCCGACGCGGCCTGTCGCGGCCGGCTGGCGCGTGCCGTCGCCGGCCGAAGCGCTGCTTCTTGGCTGTCGCGCCTGGTTGCGGCGGACGCTGCTGCGGCGCTCGCGGCGGGATCTCCTGGACCTGACCGACGACCAGCTTCGCGACATCGGCGTCAGTCGGCCGGACGCGCTGCGCGAGGCGCATCGCTCCTTCCATCTCGACTGAGACGGGTTCTCAGGACTTCGGCAGCGCCGCGATCCAAGCGGCGATGCGCGTCGCCAGCGGCTGCGTCGTGTTCGGCGACAGGAGATCGCCGGCCAGAATATGTTGATCCGCCGTCTGGCTGTCGGTGACTTCCACCGCCTCCTTCGGCGCGGTCCAGCGCTCAATGACGCGGCGGGTCGCTTCCGGATCGACCACCTTGTCGTTCGGCGAGAACAGGAACAGCGCCGGGATCTTGATCGCGGCGATGTCGCTGGTCCGGGCGGCGCGCACCGCCGCGCCCATCGGCAGGACCGCGACGCTCGGATAGGGCGCGGTCCAGACGGCGTTGACGCGCGGATCGGCCGAGGCCTCGCCGCGCTCCTCGCCGAACAGCCAGGGCGCGAAGTCGCGGGCGAAGGGCAGGTCGAGCACGAAGCTCCAGCGGTTGTTGACGCGCAGGTTCGGCGCAAGGAGCACGAGACCGGCGATCTCCCGCGACAGGGTCGGATCGCTGGCCGCGAGGATCGCGAGCGTGCTGCCGGTCGAATTGCCCATGACGACGACCCGCTCGCCGAGGCGGTGTCCGATGGCGAGGGCTTCCGCGACGTCGTTCATCCAGTCGTCGACATTGGCCTGCGGCATCGCCGCGCCGTCGCGGCCATGCCCGGCGAGGCGGGTATAGAAGAGATTGGCGCCGAGCGCCTTCGCCACGAGATCGGGCAGGGGGCGAAGCTCGCCCTTCGAGGCCGAGAAGCCGTGGATGAAGACGATGGCGAGCGGCGTGCGGGCATGGCTCGCCGGATAGGCCCAGACGATCTCCTTCGCCGCTTCGGGGCGCAGATTCGGCACGTCGGCTTCCGTGCGGGCAAGATAGGCGTCCGGGTCCGGGCCGATGACCGCCGGGTCGAAACGGATCGCATAGGTCGCCGGCTCGCGCGGGCCGAAAAGCCAGAGCGCGCCGAGAACGATCGCGAGAAGGGCGAGAACGGCCACGAGGATCCGCAGAATGGTGCCGGCCCGGCGCTTGGCCATGATGATCAGTCCTCGATCGCGGGCGTCGCGACGAAGCGTTTGTCGACGCAGACGAAGCCGGCTTCGGTATAAAGGGGCAGGGCGGCCGGATGGTCGAGCGAGTTCGTCTCGAGGGTCACGACCTCAGCGCCGGTCGCGAGGGCGGCCTCGATCGCCCGCGCCAGGAGATGGCGGGCGAAGCCCTGGCCGCGAAATTCCGGCATGATGCCGAAATGGACGATGCGCGTGCGCCGTCCCTGCCGGCTGGCTTCGAGCTCGAACCAGCCGACGGGGCGTCCGTCCGCTTCGAGGACGAAGACCGCCATGCCGGGGGCATGGATCTGCGCGCTCAGCGCCGCGTCCGGCAGAAGGCGCGAGGTCCAGTGATGCGGCCGGCCGACGGCATCGTAGAGATGGCGGTAGAGGTCCAGCGGAATGCGCGCATAGTCGCGCAGCACCAGATCCGCCCCGACGCGCGGCGGCGCGACGCGCGGCGCCGGGCCGCGCCGCTCCATCAGCGAGACGACTGCCTTGACGAGATGGGTCAAGGGCGCACCGGCGCCGGTCCGGTCTCGACCGGCGTATCCGAGGCCGAACCCCATTCGGTCCAGGACCCGTCATAGAGCTTGGCCGCGTCGTTGCCGAGCGAGGCCAGGGCGAGGCTGATCACGGCGGCGGTGACGCCCGAGCCGCAGGAGGTGACGACCGGCGCCGCCGGATCGAGCCCGGCGCCGGCGAAGGCCTGCCGCAGGCCCTCGGAGGGCTTCAGCCGTCCGTCCGCCACGAGTTCGGTGAAGGGAAGGGAGCGGGCGCCCGGCATATGGCCGGAGCGCACGCCGGCGCGCGGCTCCGGCGCGCGTCCCTCGAAGCGCTCGCGCGAGCGGGCATCGGCGATCTGGACGTCCCCGGCGGAAACATGCTCGCGCATCTCGGCGAGAGCGACGACGGCCCCGGCGTCGAAATGCGGGGTGAACTGGCGGGGCTGGAGCACCGCCTCGCCCGAACGGATGGTGAGACCCGCCGCGCGCCAGTCCGGAAAGCCGCCGTCGAGAATCCGCACGTCCTTCGCGCCGAAGGTGCGGAACAGCCACCAGACGCGGGGCGCCGAGAACAGCCCCATGCCGTCATAGACGACGATCGAATCGGTCTCCCGGATGCCGAGCCGGCCGACCGCCGCGGCGAAGACCTCCGGCGAGGGTAGGCTATGGGGCAGGCTCGCCGCCGGATCGACCACCGCGTCCTGGTCGAAGAAGACCGCCCCCGGAATGTGACCCTCCAGAAATTCGGCGCGCGCGTCGCGATTCTGCGCCGGCAGATACCAGGAGGCATCGACGATCGACAGCCCGTCGGAGCCGAGGAGGCCAGACAGCGCCTCGGGCGGGATCAGATGGGGATTGCTGCCCATGGAATTATCCTTTCGGTCCGCCTATCAGGCGGGCGCCCGACCGAATCGAATGCGGAAGCGCCGGTTGCTCTTACCCTTCTTCTCGATCTTGCCGATATGTACGTCACCGATTTCGCCCGTCGAGCGCACATGCGTGCCGCCGCAGGGCTGCGTGTCGATCGCGCCGTCCGTTCCGATGCAGACGAGGCGGATGCGGCCGGAGCCGCGCGGCGGGCGCACATTGGCGGATTCCACGAGACCCGGATTGGCGTCGAGCTCGGCATCGGTGATCCAGCGCGTGAAGACGGGATGATCGGCGGTGACGAGCGCCATCAGCCGTTCCGTCACCGCCGCCTTGTCGGCCTCGGCTTCGGGGATGTCGAAATCGATGCGGCTCTCCTCCTCGCCGACCGCCGCTCCCGTGACCGGAAAGGGGCAGACGACGGAAAGAAGATGGCAGGCCGTGTGCATGCGCATCAGCTTGTGGCGCCGCGCCCAGTCGAGTTCGAGCCGCAACGTCTCGCCCGGCGCCGGCAAGGGGCCGTCGCCCTCGGCCGGCGCGAGGATGGCGCTGCGGTCGGCGCCATAGACGCTTTCGGCGACCCGCAACGCGCCGCCCGGCCAGATGATGCGCCCCGTATCGCCCGGCTGGCCGCCGCCGGCGGCGAAGAAGACCGTGCGATCGAAGACGAGGCCGCGCGCGCCCTCGATCCGCAGGAGTATCGCCTCCGTCGCGGTCAGATAGGCGTCGTCCTGGTAGAGCTGCCTCGTGTCCATCAGGCGGAAGGCAGGAAGGGAATGTCGAAGCCGCGCTCGCGCGGCTCCATCCAGGCCGGCACCGGCAGGTTCTTCGAACGCAGGAAGTCCGGGTTGAAGAGCTTCGACTGATAGCGGTTGCCGTAGTCGCAGAGGATGGTCACGATCGTGTGGCCGGGACCCATCTCGCGCGCCATGCGGATCGCGCCGGCGATATTGACCCCCGACGAGCCGCCGAGACAGAGCCCCTCTTCGGTGAGGAGGTCGAAGATGATCCGCACCGCCTCCTCGTCCGGGATCTGATAGGCGAAGTCGGGATGGAAGCCTTCGAGATTGGCGGTGATGCGGCCCTGGCCGATGCCCTCGGTGATCGAGGAGCCCTCGGATCGCAACTCGCCGGTCGTGTAGTAGCTGTAGAGCGCCGCGCCCATCGGATCGGCCAGCCCGATCTTGATATGGCCGCTATGCTTCTTCAGCCCCTCGGCCGTGCCGGCGAGCGTGCCGCCGGTGCCGACGGCGCAGACGAAGCCGTCGACCTGGCCGCCGGTCGCGCTCCAGATCTCCTCGGCCGTCGTCACGACATGGCCGTCGCGATTGGCGACATTGTCGAACTGGTTGGCCCAGATCGCGCCTTGCGGATGCGTGGCGGCGAGCTGTTCGGCAAGGCGGCCGGAGAGCTTCACGTAATTGTTCGGATCGCGATAGGGCACGGCCGGCACTTCCACCAGCTCGGCGCCCATCAGCCGCAGCGCATCCTTCTTCTCCTGGCTCTGCGTGTCGGGAATAACGATCACGGTGCGGTAGCCGAGGACATCGGCGACGAGCGACAGGCCGATGCCGGTATTGCCCGCCGTGCCTTCGACGATGATGCCGCCCGGCTCCAGGAGCCCCTTCTTCTCGGCGTCCTGAATGATGAACAGGCCCGCGCGGTCCTTCACCGACTGGCCGGGATTCATGAATTCGGCCTTGCCGTAGATCTCGCAGCCCGTCTCCTCCGAAGCCCGATTGAGCCGGATCAGCGGCGTGTTGCCGATCGCGCCGAGAAGGTTGGGATGCCTGGACATGGGATGATCGAACGAGCCTTTCGCGGTGAGCGGGAAACTATTGCCCGCATCCGCCCCTGGCAAGGATCATCGGCGCGCCGAAACCGCGCAAAGCCGTGATTTACAAGGATCGAGAGAAAAGCCCGGCCAAGACTCGCTTGCCGGCGTCGCGTTGGAGGCCTCGTCCGGAATCGAACCGGAATACAAGGATTTGCAGTCCTCTGCGTAACCACTCCGCCACGAGGCCTCACCGGGGCTTACCTACTGAAGCACGTATCGTTCCGCAAGAGCCGTGTGCGAAGAGAAATGCCGGGCGGCCGGCCTCAGGCCTCGATCGAGGGCCGGGCGGCGGGGCGGGGGGCCACCGGTGCCGGCGGGACGGCGAGCTTCGCCTCGGCGCGCCGACGCCGTTCCGCCCGCCAGCGGGCCCAGCGCACCGCCGTGCGCCGCCGTCCCCGCCGCACGAAGGCGATGTCCATCGACAGGATCATCAGCCCCAGCGGAATCATCCAGACGCCAAGGATCGGCAGGAAGGCGAAGCAGCCGCCGATAATGAACAGGATGCCGATGGCGATCCGCGCCGCCCGCGAGGCGGGAAGCGTCACGCCCCGACCGAAGATTTCCAGCCGGCGCCCGCGCAGGCTGAAGAAGCGGGGCAGGTTGCGTTCCATCCGATCTGAGTTCCTTCGCGCCTCGTGCGGGGTGAGACAAGAGATGGGAAGCGAATGTGGCGGGTCTCGCCTTGTTCCCAGAAATCTCGCCGGAAAGTTCGCCGACCCGGCTTGGCAAGCTCGGAATCCTTCGCTATACGCTGCCCCACGCTCGGAAACGGGCAGCGTTCCCTGATAGCTCAGTTGGTAGAGCGTTCGACTGTTAATCGAATGGTCGCAGGTTCGAGTCCTGCTCAGGGAGCCATTCAAATCTCTCCTCGATTGATCGACACTATGAAGCGGCTCGAAACGCGCCTTTCGTGAGGCGACGATCGCTTGCGGCCGATCGGTCCGCCGTCTTCGCCTCGTCGGTTCGGAGCGGGTGAGGCGGGGATCGTCGCCGCTCCCGGAATCGCGCGAGCCGGCCGCTCGGCGCCGAGCGGCGGCGTTCAGAAATCGCCGAACATCAGCTGCGCCGGGCCTTCCTTCTTCGAGGCGCGGCGGCGCGGCGCCTGAACCTCGTCGCGCTGGCGGCGCATGCGCTCCTTCGCCTTGTCGCGCGCCACGGCCTCCGGCGCGGCCGGGTCCTCGGTCAGCCACTTGCCGCGCTTGATCACCTCGTTCACCCGGCCCTGGTTGACGCCGATGCGGAAGGCGATCTCCTGCTGGGTCATCTTCGTCTGCTCGTGCAGTTCGAGAATGCGCCGGGCGATGTCGGGCGTCATCTTCTTGCCGGTGATGCGCCGTGCGGGGCGAATCGAACGCTTGGCCTTGTCGCGCTCGCGCAGCGTCTCCAGCACGGACAGCGCGGAGGTGAGGCCCTGTTCGCGCAACGCTTCCTCGAATTCGCGCAATGTGGTCACGGCCAAGGCCTTTCGCAGTTTCCGGTCCGACGACAGGGTCCTTTAAGATTTGGCATGGCGGAGAACAAACGCAAGACGTTTGTTCTCTTTTCGGTGCGCGTCCACCGATCTCGGCGCGCCATCGCGCCGTCGGCCATTTCTTTGGCCGGGCCGGCGGCCTATCTCTGCGGGCGGTTCCACCGGTTCACTGCGAATGACCCCCGATCCGCGCCGCTTCCATTCCCATCATCAGCAGGGCTTCGTGCGGATCGGCGTCGCGACGCCGATCGTCGCCGTCGCCGATCCCGCCCGCAACGGCGCGGCGGCGCAAGAGATCGTCGAGCGCGCCGCGCGGGAGGCGGTCGATCTCGTGATCTTTCCGGAACTCAATCTCTCCGGTTATGCGATCGACGACCTGCATCTTCAGGATGCGCTGCTCGGCGGCGTCGAGGCGGCCGTCCTGCGGCTCGCCGAGGCGACGCGCGATCTCCAGCCCGTCATCCTCGTCGGTGGCCCGGTGCGGCGCAACGGCCGCCTCTATAATTGCGCCATCGCACTCGCCCGTGGCCGCATTCTCGGCGTCGTGCCGAAGGTCTTCCTGCCGAACTACCGCGAATATTACGAGAAGCGCTGGTTCGCCTCGGGCCATGGCCTGTCCGGCCTGACGATCGAACTCGCCGGACAGGAGGCGCCCTTCGGCACCGATCTTCTCTTCAAGGCCGAGGATCTTGCCGATTTCGTCTTCCATATCGAGATTTGCGAGGACTATTGGGCGCCGACCCCGCCTTCGACGGAAGGGGCGCTGGCGGGCGCGCTGATCCTCTGCAATCTGTCCGGCTCGCCGATCACGGTCGGCAAGGCCGAGGACCGCTCGCTCCTGTCGGCCTCGCAGTCGATGCGCTGCATCGCCGCCTATGCCTATTCGGCGGCCGGCACCGGCGAGAGCACCACCGATCTCGCCTGGGACGGGCAGGGCTCGATCCACGAGATGGGCGAGCTTCTCGCCCGGTCGGAGCGCTTCGCGCGCGAGCCCCAGCTCATCGTCGCCGATGTCGATGTCCAGCGCATCCGCCTGGAGCGCATGCGGGTGCCGACCTTCAACGACGCGGCGGCGCGCGCTGGCCATCCCGAGACCCGCTTCCGCAGCGTGAGCTTCGCCCACCGCCCGAGCTTCGCCGATGTCGGGCTCCGCCGCGCGCAGCGGCGCTTCCCCTTCGTGCCGGATACGCCCGAACGGCTCGACCAGGACTGCTACGAGAGCTTCAACATCCAGGTGCAGGGCCTCGTGAAGCGGTTGGAGGCGACGCGCGCCAGGCATATGGTGATCGGCGTCTCGGGCGGCCTCGATTCGACCCAGGCCCTCATCGTCGCGGCGAAGGCCTGCGATCTCCTCGGCCGGCCGCGCGACACGATCCTTGCCTATACGATGCCGGGCTTCGCGACGGGGGACGAGACGAAGGGCAATGCCTGGACGCTGATGCGTGCCCTCGGCGTCGAGGCGCACGAGATCGACATCCGCCCGGCGGCGCGGCAGATGCTGACCGATATGGGCCATCCCTTCGCGCGCGGCGAACCCGTCTACGACATCGCCTTCGAGAACGTGCAGGCGGGGCTGCGCACCGACTATCTGTTCCGTCTCGCCAATCATCGCGACGGCTTCGTCATCGGCACCGGCGACCTGTCGGAACTGGCGCTCGGCTGGTGCACCTATGGCGTCGGCGACCAGATGAGCCATTATGCGGTGAATGCCGGGCTCGCCAAGACGCTGATCCAGTATCTGATCCGCTGGACCGTCGCGACCGACCAGCTCGGGCCGGAAGCCGGCACGGTGCTGAAGGCGATCCTCGCCACCGAAATCTCACCCGAACTCGTGCCGGCGGGCGAGGACGGCGTGATCCAGAGCACGCAGTCGAAGATCGGCCCCTACGAGCTGCACGACTTCTTCCTGTTCCATATCCTGCGCTACGGGCTGCCGCCCTCGAAGACGGCCTTCCTCGCCTGGCATGCCTGGCACGACGCGGCGGCAGGGCGCTGGCCGGCGGGCTTTCCCGAGGACGGCAGGAACGCCTACGATCTCGCCACCATCGCGCGCTGGCTGGAAAGCTTCCTCTGGCGCTTCTTCCAGACCAGCCAGTTCAAGCGCAGCGCCATTCCGAACGGGCCGAAGATCTCGGCCGGCGGCAGTCTCTCGCCGCGCGGCGACTGGCGCGCCCCGTCCGACAGTCTCGCCGATGTCTGGCTGGCGGAGCTGCGCGACGGCCTGCCGGAGGCCGCCTGGCCGCGCCGCGCCGGCTAGCGCTTCGCCGCGCGGTTCACCGCCGGGGCGATTCGTCCGTCGTCGGCGAGATGGAATAGCGCTGACGGCGGCCGACCAGCATCATCGGAATGCTGGCGAAGGACAGGACGAGGGCGATCGCCATGAACGGGCCGATCGTCGGGTTCTCCTCGACGGCGGTCGTATAGAAGGTGAGATAGATCTCGTAGAAAAAGAAGGGCGGGGCGAGGGTGAAGAGCAGGGCGCCGGCATAGCCGAGCGTGCGGAAATGCGTGGTGACGTAGGTCTGGGGATTGGGGTCCGACATCGGGCGGCCTCCTCGCGCGCTCCGCGAGCCATGGCAGCCAAGCCTTGCCTGCAACTGGCAGATCGGCGCCACGCGAGGATGGCGGCCGCCGGTCGATGACGATGATGGAGGTCGTTATGGTGGGCGCGACAGGGATCGAACCTGTGACCCCCTCGGTGTGAACGAGGTGCTCTCCCGCTGAGCTACGCGCCCTTCGCGCCGTTCGGCGCGTGACCATGCGCCCTCATAGGCGAGGTCGAGGCGGGCGTCAATCGCGTCCCGCGCCGATCAGGCGATGGCAGAGCTCCGGTCCGAGCTCCGCATAGCTCGTGACGATCGCCGAAGCCTCCGTCCGGGCCCGCAGGTCCGGGGCATAGCCGAAATCGACGAGGATCGCGGGCAGGCCGGCACCGGCGGCGGCGTCCGTGTCGGTCGCCGTGTCGCCGATCATCACGCTCGTCGCCGGGATGCCGCCGGCACGGGCGATCGTGCCGAGGAGATGGGCGGGATGGGGCTTGCGCTGCGCGAAGGTGTCGGCGCCGCAGATCGCCGCGAAGCGTTCGGCGAGGCCGAGCGTTTCCATGAGAATGCGTGCGAGGCGCTCGGTCTTGTTGGTGCAGATCGCGAGCGTGAAGCCGGCTTGCGTCAGGCGGTCCATCGCCGCGACCGCGCCCTCGAAGGGTCGGGAGGCATCCGCGATATGGGCCTCGTAGAAGGCGAGGAAGCGCGGCAGCTGCTCGTCGAGGTCCGCCGGCGAGAGGAGACGGCCTTCCTGCCGATAGGCCTGTTCCAGCATCACCCGCGCCCCGTGTCCGGCGAAGGGCCGGACGGTCTCCAGCACCGTCGCGGGCAGGCCGGCGGCAAGTAGGCAGTGATTGAGGCTCGCGAGAAGGTCCGGCGCCGTGTCGACCAGCGTTCCGTCGAGATCGAAAACGGCGAGCGGCATGGGGTCGTCCTTGGTCCGGGAAGCCGCTTCTCCGCCGGCCCCGCCGCAGCGTCAAGCGGCACGGTTCGACAGGGGCGGACGATTCGGCTAGATCGCGGGAAAGGCCGCTCGCACGCGGCGCGGGGAGGGCGGGCCATGGCCGACGCGGCATCGTTGAAGGACAAGGTGGGCCGGGCCGCCCTCGCGCATGTCCGCGACGGCATGCGGCTCGGCATCGGCACCGGCTCGACGGCCGAGGCCTTCGTCCGCGCGCTCGGCGAGAAGGTCGCCGGCGGTCTCAGGATCACCGGCGTCGCCACCTCGGAGCGCACGGCCAGGCTCTGCGCCGAATTGAAGATTCCGATCGTGACGCTCGAGCAGCTTCCCGAACTGGACCTCACGATTGACGGGGCGGACGAGATCGATCCGCAGCTGCGCCTCGTGAAGGGAGGCGGCGGGGCGCTCCTGCGCGAGAAGATCGTCGCGGCGGCCTCCGGCCGCATGCTCGTCATCGCCGATGCCTCCAAGACGGTGGCGACGCTCGGCGCCTTTCCGCTGCCGATCGAGGTCAACGGATTCGGCCTGATGGCGACCTATCTGGCGATTCGCCGCGCGGCCGACAGGCTGGGCCTTTCCGGCGAGATCACGCTGCGGCGGGCCGGGGGCGAACCCTTCATCACCGATAACGGCCACCTGATCCTCGACGCATCTTTTGGCCGCATTCCGAACGCAGAAGCGCTTTCGGAAGCCCTTCATGCTGTTCCCGGCGTCGTGGAGCATGGCCTGTTCATCGGCTATGCCAAGGCGGCCCTCATCGCCGGCGACGACGGAATCAGCATTCTCGGCAATCCCTAGCCGCCATGCGGCCGGGGCCGCCGGCCGCTGTCGCCATCGCCTTTGCGGGCACGGCGCGGACGGGGCTTGCGGCTTCGCTGGCCGATTGGTTAGGAACGCCGCCGGATCAACGACCTACCGGGCGCGCGCATCGCCTTAGGGATGGAGACAGGACTGTCATGGTTCTCATGAACACGATTCGCGGCGGGATTCTCGCCGTCGTCGTCGCCGGTCTGGCGGTGACGGTGCCGGCCGCCGCGCAGGAGATCGCCCCCTCGCATCTCGCGGCGGCGCGGGCGGCGGTCGACGCGATCGACTCGACCGAGCAGTTCGACAACATCCTCATGAACGCCGCGACGCAGATCAAATCCGATCTCATCGGCAGCAATCCCGACATGCAGCCGCAGATTTCCGACATGGTGGACGACAAGGCGCTGGAGCTCGCGCCGCGCCGCGCCGATCTCGAGACCGAGGTCAGCCGCGTCTATGCCAAGCTCTTCACCGAGCAGGAACTGAAGGACATCGCCGCCTTCTACAATTCCGCCGCCGGCAAGAAGCTTCTGAAGCAGGGCCCGATCGCCAGCCGCGAGATGCTGGCGGCGGCGGATGTCTGGTCGAACGGCATCCTGCGCGACCTGCGCTCCAAGGCGGCCGAGGGCATGTCCCAACTTCTCGCCCAGAACGGCAGCGGCGCGACGCTGCCGGGCGGCGCGGCCCTGCCGACGACGACGGCGGGCCAGGCCTCCTCGCAGTAAGCGCGCTTTCGCAGGCGCGGGCGGGATCGAGGCGGCCTTGACGGCCGCCTTTTCTTTGTTGTCGATCCCGCAAATGTCGCGGGGCGATGAGGGGCGGCTTCGATGAGCCAGGCATATGACTACGATCTCTTCGTCATCGGCGGCGGCTCGGGCGGCGTGCGCGGCGCCCGCCGGGCGGCGATACTCGGCAAGCGCGTCGCCATCGCCGAGGAATATCGCTTCGGCGGCACCTGCGTGATTCGCGGCTGCGTGCCGAAGAAGCTCCTCGTCTACGCTTCGCAATTTCCCGAAAGCTTCGAGGATGCCGCCGCCTATGGCTGGACGGTCGGCGAGACGAGCTTCGACTGGCCGACGCTGATCGCCAACAAGGACCGGGAGATCGCCCGGCTCGAAAGCATCTATCAGACGAATCTGGCGAAGGCCGGCGTCGAGCTGTTTCCGACCCGCGCCGTCCTGGAAGGGCCGCACGAGATCCGCCTCGTGGACCACGGCCGCCGCGTTACGGCCGAGACGATCCTTGTCGCGGTCGGGGGGCGCGCCAGCCGCCATCCGAGCCTGCCGGGCGCCGAGCATTGCATCACCTCCAACGAAGCCTTCCATCTGAAGGAGATGCCGCGCTCCGTCGTCATCCTCGGCGGCGGCTATATCGCGGTGGAATTCGCCAATATCTTTCTCGGCCTCGGCGCCAAGGTGACGCTCGTCTATCGCGGCAAGGAGATCCTCCAGGGCTTCGACGACGATCTGCGGCACGAGTTGCATCAGGCGATGGCGCAGAAGGGCATGGAGATCCGCTGCGAGGAGGCGATCGAGCGCGTCACGCGAGGCGACGGCGGCCGTCTTGCGGCGCATCTTCTCGGCGGCGACGTGATCGAGGCAGATCAGGTGATGCTGGCGATCGGCCGGCAGGCCAATACCGAGAATCTCGGCTGCGAGGCGGCGGGGATCGCGCTGGACGAGCGTGGCGCCGTCAAGGTGGACGACTATTCCCGCACCTCGGTGCCCCATATCTTCGCCGTCGGCGATGTGACGCATCGCGTGCAGCTGACCCCCGTCGCGATCCACGAGGCGATGTGCTTCGTCGAGACCGCCTTCCGCGACAATCCGACCAAGCCGGATTTCGAGACGATCCCGACCGCCGTCTTCTCGCAGCCCGAGATCGGCGCCGTCGGTCTGACGGAGGCCGCCGCCGCCAAGCTCCTGCCCGAGGTCGAGGTCTACCGCGCCCGCTTCCGCCCGATGCGCCAGACGCTGACGGCACGCAGCGAGCCGATGGTGATGAAGCTGGTCGTCGACGGCGCCAGCCGCCGCGTGGTCGGCGCCCATGTCCTCGGACCGGATGCCGGCGAGATGGGCCAGCTTCTCGGCATCGCCGTGAAGGCACGGCTGACTAAGGAGGATTTCGACCGCACCATGGCGGTCCATCCGACGGCGGCGGAAGAGCTCGTCACCATGTACGAGCCGAGCTACCGGCTGCGGAACGGCGCGCGTGTCGAGGGCTGAGGCGCCGGGGACGGCGTCCCTCCATCCCGATCACCCGGACTTCGCGCGGCTCGCCGCCGAGGGCCGGGTCGTCGCCTATTTCGGCTATGGTTCGCTGGTCAATCGCGACACGCTGCGCACCAAGTTCCTGGCGGTGCGCCGCGCCGCCGTCACCGGCTGGCGGCGCTTCTGGCTGCCGCGGCCGGAGGTCGGCATCGCGCTTCTTTCGGTGCGCCCCGCGCCGGGGCACGAGACGCAAGGCGTCGTCGTCTACGATCTCGCCGACCATCTGCCGGCGGTGGACGAGCGCGAGGCCGGCTACGACCGGCGCAGCCTCGGCCCGGAGGTCCTGACGATCGAGGCCATGCCGGACGTGCCGGTGCCCGTCTTCCTCTACGAGGCGACGCGGACAACGGAAACGGCGGCGGAGACCGGCTCGGCCATCCTCCAATCCTATCTCGACGCCGTCCTGCAAGGCTTCCTCGCGATCCATGGCGAGGCGGGGCTGGAGCGGTTCGTGGCCGAGACGGAGGGCTTCGAGACCGTGGTGATCCGCGATCGCGCCGCGCCGCGCTATCCGCGCGCCGTCCGGCTGCGGCCGGGCGAGGCGGAGCGCTTCGACGCGCTGCTCGCCGGGCGCGGCGTCGCCTTCGCGGACGACTGATCCGACCGGCGTGAGAGGAGACGCATCGTGCCGCGCATCGATTCCCTTCTGGCGGAGATGACGCTCGGCGAGAAGCTCGGGCAATTGGCGATGCTCTCGGCCGGCTTTTCCGTCACCGGCCCGGTTCTGGCGGACAATGCCGAGGACTCGGTGCGGCGCGGCGAGGCCGGCAGCCTCCTGAACGTCTTCGGCCGCGAGGCGACGCGCCGCGTCCAGAGGATCGCGCTGGAGGAATCGCGGCTGAAGATTCCGCTGCTCCTCGGCTTCGATGTGGTGCACGGCCATCGCACGCTGTTTCCGATCCCGCTCGGCGAGACGGCGAGCTTCGATCCGGCGCTCTGGGAGCGCACGGCGCGGATCGCCGCGACGGAAGCCGCCGCCGAGGGCGTCGCCATCACCTTCGCGCCGATGCTCGACGTCGCGCGCGACCCGCGCTGGGGCCGGATCGCCGAGGGGCCGGGCGAGGACACGCTCGTCGCCTCGCTCTTCGCGGAGGCGAAGGTGCGCGGCTTCCAGGGCGCCAGCCTCGGCGCGCCGGGCAGCGTCGCGGCGGTGGTGAAGCATTTCGTCGCCTATGGCGCGGCGGTGGCGGGGCGCGACTATGCCTCGACCGACATGTCGGAGCGGACGCTGCGCGAGGTCTATCTGCCGCCCTTCCTCGCCGCCGTCCGGGTCGGCGCGGCGGGCGCGATGCCGGCCTTTTCCGATCTCTCCGGCGTGCCGATGACGGCGAACGGGCCGCTTCTCGACGGCTGGCTGCGCCGCGAGGCGGGGTTCGAGGGCGTCGTCGTCAGCGACTACAACGCGATCGCCGAGCTTGTCATCCATGGCGTCGCCGCCGATCTCGCCGAGGCGGCCGCGCTGGCGCTGAATGCCGGCGTCGATATCGACATGATGAGCGACGCCTATCTGAAGGGCCTGCCGACCGCGCTGGAGCGGGGGCTCGTCACGATGGAGGCGATCGAGCGGGCGGTGCGGCGCGTGCTCGGCCTGAAGGAGCGCCTCGGCCTCTTCGACGATCCCTTCCGGCGCGAGGCCGATATCGCCGCCGGCCGGGACGAACGGCGCACGGCGGCGCGCGAGGCGGCGCGGCGCTCGGCCGTGCTCCTCACCCATCGCGACGGTCTCCTGCCGCTGAAGCCCCATCCGCAGCGCATCGCGATGATCGGGCCGCTCGCCGACGCGCCGACCGACATGCTGGGCAGCTGGTCCGGCGCGGGCGATGCGAAGGAAGTCGTGACCTTTCTCGCGGGCCTCCGGGCCGCCCGGCTGGATTGCGACATCCGCCACGCGCGCGGCATCGGCATCGACAGCGAGGACGAGGCGGGCATCGAGCCGGCGCTGGCGCTGGCGCGGGAAGCCGATCTCGTCGTCCTCTGCCTCGGCGAATCGCGCGACATGAGCGGCGAGGCGGCCAGCCGTTCCGATCTCGACCTTCCCGGCAACCAGACGAATTTCGCCCGAAGCGTCCTCGATCTCGGCCGGCCGACCGTGGTCCTCCTCGCCGCCGGCCGGCCGCTCGCCGTGCCCTGGCTGTTCGAGCGGGCGGGTGCGGTGCTCGCCACCTGGTTCGGCGGCAGCGAAGCCGGAAACGGGATCGCCGATCTCCTCACCGGCCGCGCCTCGCCCGGCGGCCGCCTGCCGGTGACCTGGCCGCGCTCGGTGGGCCAGGTGCCGATCTTCTTCGGCGAACGGCCCTCCGGCCGCCCGGCCTCCGACGCGCATTACACGAGCAAATATATCGACCTCTCGACGGCGCCGCTCTTTCCCTTCGGCCACGGGCTGACCTATGGCCGCTTCGCCTATTCGGGTCTGAAGGCCACGCCGGCGCGCGCCATGGCCGCCGACACGCTGGTGGTCGAGGTGGAACTCGCCAACCAGGGGCCGGCCGCGGCGGAGGAGACGATCTTCCTCTTCGCCCGCAAGCGCGTCGCCCGCGTCGCCCGGCCGCTTCTGGAACTGAAGGGCTTCACCAAGCTCCAGCTCCAGCCCGGCGAGACGGGGCGGGCGGTGATGCTGCTGCCCGTCGAGGCGCTGCGCTTTCTCGGCCCCGACCTCGTCTCCGCCGTCGAGCCCGGCGACTACGACATCCTGGTCGGACCGAGCGCCGACCGCACCGCGCTTCTCGCCGCGCGCGTCGAAGTGACGGAGGCTTGAGCGATGGGGCGCTTCGAGCTCACGCGGCGCAGCCTGATCCTCGGCGCCGGCGGCCTCGTCCTCGCCGGGCCCGCCGCCATGGCCGCGCCGCGCCGCGCGCTTCGCGTCACGCTGATCGACGCACCGACGGAAATCGCGCTTGCCGGCTCGCCGTCGCCCGTCCTCGTCCTGTCCGAGGCGCTGTCGCTGCCGCTGGCCGATGCGCACCGCGTCCTGGCGCCGCGCGCCCTGGCCGCTCTGCCGGATCGCCAGCTCGCCGCCCTTCTGGCCGGGCCGGCGGTGCGGATCACCGCGCTGCCGGCGCGACCGGGCGAGGCCCGGCCGTCGCTCGGCGACACGGAGCTCTTTCGCCGCCTCGGCGCGCTTCTTGCGCGGGGCGGCCTGCCGGACCATCTGATGCTCGACCGCGCGTCCTTCGACGGCGCGTTCTCCGAGGCGGGGCTCGCGGCCCTCTGCGCCGGCTTCGGCCCGTCGGCCCCGGAGATCGCCGTCGTCTGGCGGCGGGACGGCGCGATCCGGGGCGGATGACAAGCCGGCGCGCCCGTGCTTAAACCCCGCCGTCCAAGTTGAACCGCGTTTGGATAAGCTGAAGAAGGCGCGGAAACCGGCCGAAGACGGCCGAAAGGAAAAGACCCATGGGCAAGGAGTGGACGCCGCAGAGCTGGCGAGCGATGCCGATCGAACAGGCGCCGGTCTATCCGGATCTCGGCCTGCTCGCCGAGACCGAGCGCAAGCTGGCCTCGTTTCCGCCGCTGGTTTTTGCAGGCGAGGCGCGGAAGCTCACCCGGGCCCTGGGTGACGTCGCCGAAGGTCGCGCCTTCCTGCTTCAGGGAGGCGACTGCGCCGAGAGCTTCGCCGAACATGGCGCGGACAATATCCGCGACTTCTTCCGCGCCTTCCTCCAGATGGCCGTCGTCCTCACCTTCGCGGCCTCCTCGCCGGTGGTGAAGGTCGGCCGCATCGCCGGTCAGTTCGCCAAGCCGCGCTCCTCGGGCAGCGAGACGAAGGGCGAGGTGACTCTGCCGGCCTATCGCGGCGACATCGTCAACGGCATCGAGTTCAACGAGGCGGCGCGCGTGCCGAACCCCGAGCGCCAGCTCGAGGCCTATCGCCAGTCGGCGGCGACGCTGAACCTGCTGCGCGCCTTCGCGCAGGGCGGCTATGCCAATCTCGACAATGTGCATCAGTGGATGCTCGGCTTCATCTCCGGCTCGCCGCAGGGCGAGCGCTACGGGCACCTGGCCGATCGCATCTCGGAGACGATGAACTTCATGCGGGCGATCGGCATCACCGCCGACACGCATCCGGCGCTGCGCGAGACGGATTTCTTCACCAGCCACGAGGCGCTGCTGCTCGGCTACGAGCAGGCGCTGACGCGCGTCGATTCGACGTCCGGCGACTGGTACGCGACCTCCGGCCACATGATCTGGATCGGCGACCGCACGCGCCAGGAAGGCAATGCCCATGTCGAGTTCTGCCGGGGCATCAAGAACCCGCTCGGCCTGAAATGCGGCCCCTCGCTGGAGCCGGACGGCCTGCTGCGGCTGATCGACATCCTCAACCCGCAGAACAAGCCGGGCCGGCTGACGCTGATCGCCCGTTTCGGCCATGACAAGGTCGAGGCGCATCTGCCCAAGCTGGTGCGGGCCGTGGAGCGCGAGGGCCGCAAGGTCGTATGGTCCTGCGACCCGATGCACGGCAACACCATCTCGGTGAACGGCTACAAGACGCGGCCCTTCGACCGCATCCTGTCGGAGGTGAAGAGCTTCTTCGACGTGCATCAGGCGGAAGGCAGCCATGCCGGCGGCATCCATATCGAGATGACCGGCAAGGACGTGACGGAATGCACCGGCGGCTCGCGCATGGTCTCGGCGGAAGACCTGTCCGACCGCTACCACACGCATTGCGACCCGCGTCTCAACGCCTATCAGGCGCTGGAACTCGCCTTCCTCGTCGCCGAGCTTCTCAAGAAGGATCTCGCGGCGCAGATGCCGAAGCAGGCCGCCAACTTCTGATCGAAAGACCGACGAACGGCCGGGCGCTCAGCGCGCCCGGTCGTCCTCCAGCTTTTCCGGCGTCTCGCCGCGCGCCCGGCCGAAGACCGCCGGCCCCCATTGCCGCCAGGCGAACCAGAGCGCCAGACCGACGGCGATGACGCCGAGCGTGATGCCGACGCCGCGCTCCATCATTTCCAGCCGCGCGAAGACCGAATTGATCGAATAGCCGAAGACAAAGCCGATCGTCGTGAACAGGCCGGCCCAGATGCCCGCGCCGATGAAGTTCAGGACGAGAAAGCGCGGGATCGAGATCGAGGACAGGCCGAGCGCGATGAGGCCCGGCATTCTGAGGCCGTAGATGTAGCGGTTCACGATCACGAAATAGGCGTGGTACTTCTCGACCAGGCGGATGGCCCGGGCGAATTTCGGCTTTTCCTTCCAGCGCTGCACCCAGCGATGGGCCGAGCAAAAGCGCGCGAAGAGAAACACCGCCGCGTCGCCGCAGAAGGAGCCAACGAAGGCGAGGGCGACGATGAATTCCAGGGAATGCGAGCCGCGATAGGCGAGGAAGCCGCCGATGATCGCGAAGACCTCGCCCTCGAAGAACGTCCCGATCAGGACGATGATGGGACCGAACCTGCTGACGAGATCGAGGACTTCGTACACGAACGCTCCGAGAGGCGGCTGGAATCGGGCGGCGCGACTTCGGCGCTCGCCCTCCTATGTCGGAACGTCGCGGGCTTTTGCAATCTCTGACGGCAGCTTTCAGTCCTCAGTGGGCTCGCCGCGCCGCTCCGATCCACGATCGGCGCCGAGCCGATGCTCGATCCGCTCGATGCGCTCGGCGACGACGGCGAGGAGGGCGCGGATCTCAGCCGTCTCCTCCGCCCGCAATTCATCCAACTTCTCGTGCAGCGCCATGATGCCGATCTCGGCCTTCAGGTTCACCTCGTAGTCGTGGCTGGCATCCAGCCGGTCGCGGGCGGCCGAGCGGTTCTGCGACATCATGATGATCGGCGCCTGCACGGCGGCCAGCATCGACAGGATCAGATTGAGGAAGATGAACGGATAGGGATCGAAGGCCCCGGTGGTGAGGATCAACGTGTTGATCAGCGCCCAGCCGCCGAGAAACGCGGCGAAGGCGATGATGAAGCCCCAGGAGCCGCCGATCCGGGCGATGTCGTCGGCGAGGCGATCGCCGAAGGATTCCCGTGCCTCCAGATGCTCGTTGATGTCGCTGGCGATCGGCCGCCCGGACACGGCGGCCTCGAGCACCCGCCGCTCGGCCGGCTTCAGATGCTCGAAGGAGCGGCCGAAGAAGCGCAGCGCCGTCTTGCTGCCGTTGCCCTGCGCCATGTCGGTCGGCTCCCTCAATGCCCGCGACGCCGCCGGAGAAGGGTCGCGCCGCTTCCATCGGCTTGCTAAAGCCAAGCCCGAGCGAGCGGTTCCTAGATCGGGAATCATGGAGGAAGCGTGACGGACGGGTGCGCGATGCAGGCATTCTTCTCTTCGGGCCGGGCGAGCGCCGAGGGCGGCTTTCGATGACGCGCAGGGTTCGCTTCGCGCCGTCGCCGACCGGCTATATCCATATCGGCAATCTGCGGACCGCGCTCTTCAACTGGCTCTTCGCCAAGGAGCAGGGCGAGGCCGGGCATTTCCTCCTGCGCTACGACGATACCGACCGCGAGCGCTCGAAGGCGGAATATGCCGAGGCGATCCTCGCCGATCTCGAATGGATCGGCATCCGGCCGGACGCGATCGACCGCCAGTCCGACCGGATCGCGGTCTACGACGCTGCCGTCGCCCGGCTGAAGGCGGCGGGGGTCCTCTATCCCTGTTTCGAGACGCCCGAGGACCTGGAACTGAAGCGCAAGCGGCAGATGGCGCGCGGCCTGCCGCCGATCTACGGCCGCGAGGCGCTGCGACTGTCCGAAGCCGAGCGTCAGCGTCTCGTCGCCGAAGGCCACGTCCCGCATTGGCGCTTTCTTCTACCGAATTTCGAGCGCGATCCCTTCGCGCCCCGGCGCAGCGAGGTTACCTGGGACGATCTGGTGCTCGGGCCCCAGGTGGTGGATCTCGCCTCTCTGTCCGATCCCGTCCTGGTGCGCGAGGACGGGACCTATCTCTATACGCTCTGCTCCGTCGTCGACGACGGCGAGCTCGGCATCGACCATGTCATCCGGGGCGGCGACCACATCACCAATACCGGCATCCAGATCGCGCTGTTCCAGGCGCTCGGCTTCGCCCCGCCGCGCTTCGGCCATCACAACCTCCTGACGACGGTGGAAGG
Organism: Aureimonas endophytica; assembly: GCF_014642635.1. Lineage (GTDB taxonomy): Bacteria > Pseudomonadota > Alphaproteobacteria > Rhizobiales > Rhizobiaceae > Plantimonas > Plantimonas endophytica. Next base: position 761,859 of record NZ_BMIQ01000001.1, on the reverse strand, counting down.
CGAAGGCCTGTCGAAGCGCAGCGGCGCCCTGTCGCTGCGCTCGCTGCGCGAAGAGGGCATCGAGCCGATGGCGGTCGCCTCGCTGGCGGTGCTGACGGGGCTCTCCGGGGCGATCGAGGCGGCGCCCGATCTCGCGGCGCTCGGCCGGCGCCTCGTGCTGACGGAGGTCTCGGCCTCGGCCTCGAAATTCGATCCGGCGGAACTCGAACGCCTCTCGGCGGAGATCGTCCACGCGCTGCCGGCCGAGCGGGTGCGCCCGGCGCTGGAGGCGATGGGCGTCCCGCCCGAGGAGGTCGACGCCTTCTGGTCGGCGGTTCGCGGCAATTGCGCCCGGGTCGCGGAGGCGGCCGTCTGGCGCGAGGTGGTCTATGGCGCGCCGTCGCTGCCGGCGCTGGAAGATGCGGGTTTCCTGGCGAGCGCCCTCGCTCTCCTGCCGCCGGAGCCCTGGGGGCCGACGACTTGGAAGGAATGGACCGAAGCGGTCAAGGGCGCGACGGGCCGCAGGGGCCGGGCGCTCTTCATGCCGCTGCGCCTCGCCTTGACCGGGCTCGACCACGGTCCCGAGCTCGCCGCGTTGCTGCCGCTGATCGGGCGGGAGCGGGTCGCCGCGCGGCTGGCCTGACCTTTTCGGCGTCTGCCGCTCTCTCCCGCGACAAGGGGAGAGAGGGTGTTGGGCAAGGGGCGCGTCAGCCGCGCTGCACGGCTTCCGCGACGGCGATCGCCGCCATGTTGACGATGCCGCGCGAGGTGACGGAGGGCGTCAGCACATGGGCCGGCTGGGCGACGCCAAGCAGCATCGGCCCGACATGCAGGGCGTCCGTCATCACCTTCACGACGTTCATCGTGATATTGGCCGCGTCGAGATTGGGGAAGACGAGCAGATTGGCGTCGCCCTTCAGCGTCGAATGCGGCATCACGCGCTGGCGCGTCAGTTCCGACAGCGCCGCGTCGCCATGCATCTCGCCGTCGATCTCGAGGTCCGGCGCCCGTTCGCGGATCAGCCGCAGCGCCCGGCGCAGCTTGCGCGTCTCCTCGGTATCGTCGGTGCCGAAATTGGAATGGGAGACGAGCGCGGCCTTCGGCGAGAGGCCGAAGCGGCGGATCTCGGCGGCGGCGAGCAGCGTCATCTCCGCCAGATCCTCGGCGCCGGGATCGCGCTGCACATAGGTGTCGAGGAAGAACTTCGTTTCCGACTGCGAGATCAGCATCGACAGGGCGGCGAATTTCGACACGCCCTCGGCGAAGCCGAGGATCTGGCTGATATTGCGGATATGGGGCGAGTAGTTGCCTTGCAGGCCGCAGATCATCGCGTCGGCCTCGCCGCGCGAGACGGCGACGGCGGCGATCACGGTCGTGTTGGTGCGCACCACCGTACGGGCCGTGTCCGGGTTGATGCCCTTGCGCCCGACCTTCGAGAAATAGTGGTCGACATAGTCGCGATAGCGCGGGTCGTCCTCCGGGTTCACCACCTCGAAATCGACCTGAGGCCGGATCTTCAGGCCGTAGCGCTCCAGGCGCGTCGCGATGACGGAGGGGCGGCCGACAAGGATCGGCACGCCGATCTTCTCCTCCAGGATCACCTGCGTCGCGCGCAAGACGCGCTCGTCCTCGCCATCGGCGAAGATCACCCGCTTGCCGGACTCGCGCGCCGTGCGGAAGATCGGCTTCATGATGAGGCCGGTGCGGAAGACGAAGCGGTTCAGCCGGTCGAGATAGGCGCCCATGTCCTCGATCGGCCGGGCGGCGACGCCGGTCTCCTGCGCCGCCTTGGCCACCGCCGGCGCGATCTTGAGGATCAGGCGCGGATCGAAGGGCGAGGGGATCAGATATTCCGGGCCGAAGATCGGCGTTTCGGAGCCATAGGCCTTGGCCGCGACTTCCGACACTTCCTCGCGCGCCAGCGCCGCGATGGCGTCCACCGCCGCCTTCTTCATCTCCTCGTTGATCGAGGTGGCGGCGCAGTCGAGCGCGCCCCGGAAGATATAGGGGAAGCAGAGGACGTTGTTGACCTGGTTCGGGAAGTCGGACCGGCCCGTGCAGATCATCGCGTCCGGCCGCACCTGGCGGGCGAGGTCGGGCATGATCTCCGGCGTCGGATTGGCGAGCGCGAGGATCAGCGGCTTCGCCGCCATCTTCTCCAGGAGTTCCGGCTTCAAGACGCCGCCGGCCGACAGGCCGAGGAAGATGTCGGCGCCCTCGATCGCCTGGCCGAGCGTGCGCATGTCCGTCTTCTTGGCATAGACGGCCATCCAGCGGTCGATGCGCGCCTCGCGGCCCTCGTAGACGACGCCGTCGATATCGGTGCAGACGATGTTCTCCACCTTCGCGCCGAGCGAGACGAGGAGGTTCAGGCAGGCGATCGCCGCCGCGCCCGCGCCGGACGAGACGATGCGCGCCTCCTCGATCCTCTTGCCGGCGAGTTCCAGCGCGTTGCGCACGGCCGCCGCGACGATGATCGCCGTGCCGTGCTGGTCGTCGTGGAAGACCGGAATGCCCATGCGCTGGCGCAGGCGCTCCTCCACCTCGAAACATTCCGGCGCCTTGATGTCTTCCAGATTGATGCCGCCGAAGGTCGGCTCCAGCGCCGCCACGACCTCGACGATATGGTCGATCTCCTTGGCGTCGATCTCGATGTCGAAGACGTCGATATCGGCGAATTTCTTGAAGAGGACGGCCTTTCCCTCCATCACCGGCTTCGAGGCGAGGGGGCCGATATTGCCGAGGCCGAGAACGGCGGTGCCGTTCGAGAGGACGGCGACGAGATTCTGCCGGCTCGTATAGTCGGCGACCGTTTGGGGATCGGCGGCGATGGCGCGGCAGGGCTCGGCGACGCCCGGCGAATAGGCGAGCGCCAGGTCGCGCTGGTTGCCGAGCGGCTTCGTCGCCTGGATCGCGAGCTTACCGGGCTTCGGGTGGCGGTGATAGAAGAGCGCCTGCTCGCCGAGATCTCCAGTGGCGGGGCGATCGCCCCGGCCGCGATCGTCGGGGCGACGAACCTCGTTCTGCAACGCGCTGTTTTCCGCCCGATCGTCCATATCCGTTCTCCAGCTTGCGGAGCCCGTCTAGCGCGTTTCCCGCCTCGGTCTCTAGCCCCAAAGCTGCGGCGCGGGCGGCGAAACGAGCGAGCCCGCGTAATGGAGACCGTTCGGGCGGTCGGTCTTGAGGAGCAGCGGTCCGTCGAGATCGACGACATGCGCGCGCTGCGCGAGAAGCACGGCCGGCGCCATGGCGAGCGACGTCGCGACCATGCAGCCGACCATCACGCCGAAGCCGGCGGCGCTCGCCGCCTCGATCAGGGCGAGCGCCTCGGTCAGCCCGCCCGTCTTGTCCAGCTTGATGTTCACATAGTCGTAGCGGCCGACCAGAGCCCGGAGATCGCCGGTCTGATGCAGGGATTCGTCGGCGCAGACCGGCACCGGATGCGGGATGCGCGACAGGATCTCGTCCTGCCCGGCGGGCAGGGGCTGCTCGATAAGGATGGCGCCGGCTTCCGCCGCCGCCAGCATGTTCGGGCGGATGGTCTCCGCCGTCCAACCCTCGTTCGCGTCGAGGATCAGCCGCGCGCCGCCGCTTTCGCGCCGCACCGCGCGGATGCGCTCGATATCGCCTTCGCCGCCGCCGACCTTGATCTTGAGGAGATTGCGGCCGGACGCCGCCCGCACGGCGGCGGCCATCTCCTCGGGCGAACCGAGCGAAATCGTATAGGCCGTCTCGATCGCCCTGGGCGCCGCCGTGCCGATCGCCTCGGCGACGCCGCGGCCGGAGAGCTTCGCCTCGAGATCCCAGAGCGCGCAGTCGAGCGCGTTGCGCGCCGCGCCGGCCGGCAGCAGAGCCTGAAGCGCGGCGCGCGTCGCGCCGGCCTCGATCGCCGCGCGCGCCGTCTCGATCGCGGCCGTCACGCTCTCGATGCTTTCGCCGTAGCGGGCATAGGGCACGCATTCGCCCCGGCCGACCCGGCCCTCGGCCTCGACATGGGCGGTGACGACGCGCGCCTCGCGCTTCGAGCCGCGCGCGATGGTGAAGGCCTGAGCCAGTTCGAAGCTCTCCACTGTGACCGAAAGACGACGCGCCATCGAAATTCCTTTCCGCGACCACCGATCGTCCGACCCTCGTCATGACAGGGCATTGACGGGCGGTTAACGTCGCTATCTGCGGGCGAGCGGCAGATCCGAGCCGTCGCCGATGTTCTTGTTTCCGTCAGTTGGGCGGCGACGGCAAGGCCGTCCTACCGTGAGGTCGATCAGGGAATGCTGGATGCGAAGGAAGGTGAGATGCCCGCCGGCGGCGGCCGGGCCGGCCGGCGGCCGGCCGCGCCGACGCTGACCGCCGAAAAGGCGGATGGCGGCATCGTCCTTCAGCTGGCCGGCGACTGGCTGGCCCGCACCGTCGGCTCCGTCGAGAAGACCGTGAACGACACGCGCGAGGCCGAGCTCGGCCGCGCCATCGCGATCGACGCCTCGGGCGTCGGCAAGATGGACACGGCCGGCGTCCTGCTCGTGGAAAGTCTCGCGAGAGCCCTCGGCGAGAAGGGCGCCGAAGTCGAGCTGCGCGGCGTCGCCGACGACAACGCCCTGTTCAAGGCGGTGCGCGCCGCGATCGACCGCGAGCGGCCCGAGCCGAAGGGGCGCGAGGGCTCGCTGCTCACCGTGCCCTTCGAGATGGTCGGGCGCGGCATGTACGCGATCAAGGACGAGATCGTTCTCGGCCTCAACATCGTCGGCGCCTCGATCTACGGCGCCGGCCGGCGCGTCACCGGCCAGACGCAGGTGCGCCTCGCCGCCATCGTCAACCAGATGGACCGCATGGGCGTGCGCGCGACGCCGATCATCGCGCTGATGAGCTTCCTCGTCGGCGGCATCATCGCGCAGCAGGGCGCCTTCCAGCTGCGCAATTTCGGCGCGGAGATCTTCGTCGTCGACCTCATCGGCATCCTGCAGCTGCGCGAAGTCGGCGTGTTGATCACCGCGATCATGATCGCCGGCCGGTCCGGCAGCGCGATCACCGCCGAGATCGGCTCGATGAAGATGCGCGAGGAGGTGGATGCGCTGACGGTGATCGGCCTCAATCCGATCGGCGTCCTGATCTTCCCGCGCCTCGTCGCGCTGACGATCGTGCTGCCGCTCCTCGCCTTCATCGCCGACATCGCCGGCATCGCCGGCGCCATGGTCACGACCTGGACCTATATCGGCATTCCGCCCGCCGCCTTCATCCAGCGCCTGCACGAATCGATCGATGTCGGCACCGTCTTCGCCGGCCTGATCAAGGCGCCCTTCATGGCGATCATCATCGGCATCGTCGCCTCCTCGGAAGGCATGAAGGTCGGCGGCAGCGCCGAGAGCCTCGGCCTCCACGTCACCGCCGCCGTGGTGAAATCCATCTTTCTCGTGATCGTCGTAGATGGCTTCTTCGCCATCTTCTACGCGTCGATCGGATACTGACATGGCCGCGAGCGACACCGCCTCCGCGACGGAAGCTTCCGCCGAGGACGACGACGTGATCATCCGCGTGCGCGGCGTCGACGTCGCCTTCGGCAAGGCGGAGATCCTGAAGGACTGCTCGATGGATGTCCGGCGCGGCGAGATCCTCGGCTTCGTCGGCCCGTCGGGCGCCGGCAAGTCGGTGCTCCTGCGCACCATTCTAGGCCTCAACGCCAAGCAGGCCGGCACGATCGAGGTCTTCGGCACCGATTACGAGAAGGCGAGCGACGAGGAGCGCCTGGCGGTGGAGCAGCGCTGGGGCGTGCTCTTCCAGCACGGCGCGCTGTTCTCGGCGCTGACGGTCCTGGAAAACATCCAGGTGCCGATGCGCGAATATCTCGACCTCTCGCCGAAGCTGATGGACGAGCTGGCCCGCATCAAGATCGATCTCGTCGGCCTCCAGCCGGATGCCGCCCACAAATACCCGTCCGAGCTCTCGGGCGGCATGATCAAGCGCGCCGCGCTCGCCCGCGCCCTGGCGCTCGATCCCGAGATCGTCTTTCTCGACGAGCCGACCTCCGGTCTCGATCCGATCGGCGCCGCCGAGTTCGACGAACTCATCATGACGCTGCGCGACACGCTCGGCCTCTCCGTCTATATGGTGACCCACGATCTCGACAGCCTGTTCCAGGCCTGCGACCGCATCGCCGTGCTCGGCAAGAAGCGCGTCCTGATCGAGGGGCCGCTCCAGACCATGCTGGATTCCGACGAACCCTGGGTCCGGTCCTACTTCCACGGCAAGCGCGCCCGGACGGTGGTGACCTCGGACGAGGGCGCGGCGGCTTCCGACAACGCAGGAAAGAACTGACCGCATGGAAACCCGCGCGAACTACGTTCTCGTCGGCGCCTTCACGGTGATCGTCCTCATCGCCAGCATGGTCTTCGTCTACTGGTCGGCCAATGTCGCGAACCAGGACAACCGGGTGGAGCTCCTGGTGCGGATCGAGGGCTCGGTGAACGGCCTCTCGGTCGGCAGCCAGGTCCTCTTCAACGGCTTGCGCGTCGGCGACGTGCGCGGCCTGCGCATTGATCCCAACGATCCGCGCACCGTCATCGCCTCGACCCGCGTCGACGGCACGACGCCGATCACCACCTCGACCCGCGCGACGATCGGCTTCGCCGGCCTCACCGGCCAGGCCTTCATCGAGCTGAAGGGCGGCTCGATGAACGAGCGCAACATCATCCAATATGCGCAGGAACAGGGCGCGGTGCCGGTCATCAAGGCCGATCCGTCCGACGTCACCGATATCCTCGCGACCGCCAAGGACATCGCCGACCGCGCCAACAACATCCTCAGCCAGTTCGAGGCGGTGGTGAACGATATCGGCCCGGCGGTGCGCACGACGGCCGACAACATCACGGCCACCTCGCAGAACATCAAGGTCGTCACCGGGACGCTCGCGGAGAATTCCGACGAGATCGGCAACTTCCTCCAGAGCGCCGGCCGGCTGGCGGACTCCGCCAATATCGTCGCCCAGGAGCTGCCCTCGACGGTGCGCTCGGTTCGCGGCCTCGTCGATTCCGTCGATCCGAACAATGTCCGGCGGACCCTGGAAAACGTCGCGGCGATCTCGCAGACGCTGCGCGACCAGTCGGGCTCGATCGCCGGCATCGTTGATTCGGTGAAGACCGCCGCCGGCAGCGTCGGGCGCGTCGGCGACCTCATCGCCGAGAACACGCCGAGCGTCGAGAAGCTGCTCACCAATCTCGGGCCGCTCAGCGACAACGCGACCCGCGTCGCCGAGAACCTGAACCAGACGGTGAACCGCGCCAACGACATCCTCGCCGGCGTCGATCCCGGCAAGGTCAACCAGACGATCGACAGCGTGTCGTCCTTCGTCGCCGGCCTCAACGAGAAAACGCCGACCGTGCAGTCGATCCTCGACGGGGTGGACAGCGCCGTGAAGACGGTGGACCTCACCATCGGCAATCTCAACGGCACGCGCCAGCATGTCGATCAGATCCTCGCCGGCATCAATCCGCAGTCGGTGACGCGGGCGGTCGACAATGTCAGCCAGGCGACGGACAATGTCGCGCGGGCGGCGGACCAGGTCGCGAGCCTCGCCAGCGACCTCGGCGAGCGGCGCGGCGACATCAACGAGATCATCTCGAACGTCAAGCAGACCAGCGCCAAGATCAACGTCGCCTCGTCGCGGCTCGAGACCGTCATGGCCTCCGTGGACCGCTTCCTCAACGAGGATTCGACCAACGGTCTCGTCAAGACCGCCTCGACCTCGCTCGCGGCGGTGCAGGACGCGGCGAACAAGGTCGGCGCGGCGGCGAGCAATCTCAACGCCAATATCGGGCCGATCACCGCCAGCGTGCAGGACTTCTCGACGCGCGGCCTCGGCGACGTGAAGAATTTCGTGCGCGCCGCCACCGATGCCGTCAACCGGCTCGGCAGCGCCATCGATTCCTTCCAGGCCAATCCGCAGCGGCTGATCTTCGGCGGCGACGAGATCAAGCAGTATAACGGCAGAAACCGCCGTTGAGCCGCAGCCTTCCCCGTTCATCACCTCCGGCCGCGACCCGCAGCGCGTCGCGACACTCAAGGGCTTGTCGATGCGTCACGTCACCCGCAATCTGACCGCGATCTTCCTGGCTGCGGTGCTCGGCGGCTGCGCGGCCCTCGGCAAGTCGACGCCGCCGGACACCTACGAGATCTCGGCGCCGGCGCCGCGCGTGCCCGCCAGTTCGCGCCAGCGCGTCCAGCTGCTGGTGCCCGACCCGACGGCGATCAAGACGCTGGATTCCACCAGCATCGTGGTGAAGCCGACGCCCTTCACCATCGAGGCGCTGCAGAACAGCCAGTGGAGCGACCGGCTGCCGCGCATCGTCCAGCTTCGGATGGTCCAGGCCTTCGAGACCACCGGCCGCGTCGGCGCGGTCGGCGTGCCGGGGCAGGGGCTGGCGATCGACTATCAGGTGATCATGGAGATCCGCCGCTTCGAGATCGATGCCGGCGCCGGCCGCAACACGGCGACGATCGAGATCGCGGTGAAGCTGCTCAACGACCGCAACGGCACGGTGCGCGCCAGCCGCACCTTCAGCGAGCGCAGCCCGGTGACGGGCTCCGGCAATCCCGCCTTCGTCGCGGCCCTCGACCGCGCCTTCGACAAGGTCGCCGGCGATATCGTCACCTGGACGCTCGGCGCCGTCTGACGGCGCCTTCCTCCGTCCCGTCATGCCGGAAGCGGGCCGCGAGGCCCGCTTTCTTTTTGCGCGGTGCGCGGGCGCCATGCCTGACTGAGAGTCTCGTCCGGCTCCGGCGTCATCAATTCGGCGCGAAGCCTCTCGCCGACCGCCCACCCCTTGGCGGCCAGCTGAGTATCGAAACCGGCCGCGGGATCGAAGCGGAGGCTTGAAGAAGGCGCATCCTCGCCGCCGCGTCGGTGCGGATCTGGGCACGGCGTCGTGCCTTAATCTCATTACGATGGCTGCTCCACCCGCCGGATCGGCTGATACCATCGCGCCTTCACAGAGATCCGCTCACCTCACCGCTTCGTCATCCCGGCCCCCGAGCCGGGATCCATTCCAAGCCAGCCGCGACCATCCGGGAGCTATGCGGAAGGACGCCCATCTCCACCCTTATTCATGCGGATCTGCGGAAGGCATGGATCCCGGGTCGGGCCCGGGATGACGAAGCTGAGGCGGAGGCGCCAAGGATCAGCGCATAAGCGCGTCAGTATGAGACGGTACGTGACCGATGCCCATCAGCGGAGAGCCACGCCAGTTCGCCCTTCGCCCAAACGAAAAGGGCGGCCCGAGGGCCGCCCTTTCGCGATCTCTATGGATGCCTCGCCTCAGCCGTCGAAGCGGCCCGAGGCATGGGCGAGCATCGTATAGACCTTGCCCGTATCGGAGGCGAGGTAGGTCCGGGTCATCGAATTGTCCGGGTCGTTCTTGGCGATATCCGTCAGGAGCGACTCGAAGTCGGCGATGTAGCGGTCTACGGCCGAGCGGAACTCGCCGTCGCGCTGATACTTGCGACGGATCTCGTCGAAGGTCTGCTGACCCTTCAGCGTATAGAGCCGACGGGTGAAGACGTTGCGCTCGCCGCGACGATAGCGGTCCCAGAGCTCGACCGAGACTTCGTGATCGATCGCCCGGGCGATGTCGACCGACAGCGAGTTGAGCGATTCCACCACATGCTCGGGCGAGCGGGCGGCCGGCTGGCTCGCCGGCTGCTGTTGCTGCGGGGCCGCGACCGACCAGTCGGCCTCGTCCTGGCCTTCCGCTTCGTCCTCCTGCGAGGCGCGACGCAGAAGATCGGAGACCCAGCCACCGCTGCGTCCGGCCGGCGCGGCGCTCGGCGTGGGCGCCGGTGCCGGTGCCGGCTGCGCCGGAATGCCCGCGCCCGTGCCGGTGCCGCTGATGCTCGCGCGCGGCGCCGAGGCCGGGGCCGGGGCGCGCTCGACCTCGACGCTGCCGCGCAGGTCGTGGGCGAGGTTGCCGTCCGTCGCGTAGCGGACCGGAGCCCGGGCTTCCACACGGCGCTCCTCGACGGCCGGCTGACGGACCGGCGCTTCGGCGGCCGGAGCGCTGCGCACCATGTCCTCGCGCGGTGCCGGAGCCGAAGCCGCCGGTCGGCGGGCGCCGACATCGAAGGCACGGCCCGACTGGGCGACGATGTCGCTGAGGTCGCGCAGGGCGCGGATCTGGTCCGCCACCGCCCGGCGCATCGCCTCGGTGCTTTCGCGCGTCTCTTCCGGCAGCTCGAACACGCCGCGCTTGATCTCGCCGCGCGTCGCGCCGAGTTCCTCGCGGATCGTCTCGGCCGTGCGGCGGATCTCCTCCGTCGCCGTGGCGAAGCGTTCCGTCGCGTCCTCGACGACATGGCGGACGGCATCGCGGATGCGCGAGACGGCCGCCTCGGACCGGCTTTCCACCTCGTCGAGCTGAGTGCCGGCCTGGCCGAGCGAGGATTCCAGATCGGACGCCAGACGCGAGGAGAGGAGGCGCGAACGCTCTTCCGACCGGTCGAACAGACCCTGGATGAGATCCTCGAAGGAGCGCATGACCTCGCCGACCTCTTCCGAGCGCTGGAGCAGCCCGGCCGAGAGTTCCTGGAGGCCCGCCTGACGCTCGGTCAGCGTCGTCTGGAGATCGGTCTGCGCTGTCTCCATCAGGCGCGCCGCCTCGTTCAGCGCCTCGCCATGCTCGCCGAAGCGGCTGGCGATGCGTTGCACCTGGTCCAGCGCCTGCGCCGAGAGCCGATCGAGCCGCGAGACATTGCCGTCGAGGATCTGCGTCGAGGATTCGATCGTGCCGACCGCCTTCTCGGTATTATCGGCGAAGCGCTCGCTGGAGTCGCGCAGCGCCGCGTCGATCGCGCCGAGATTGGAGGCCGCGGCATCGACCAGGCCGCGCAGGTCGCCATTGGTCTCCGCCAGGCGGCCGATCAGCGAGCCGATCTCGCGCGACATCGCGTCGCGCGCCTCGGCGGCGCCCGCCAGGATGACATTGCCGGCCGTGGTGAACTGGGCGGCGATCTCCGCCCCCTTGCCGACGATGGCCTCGCGCGCCGCATCCGCGTCGCGGACGATGCTGGTCGAGACATTGGCGACTTCGCTGCGCAGGCGCGTCGCGATCTCGCCGACATCCGTGCGCATCGCCTCGGCGGCGCTGCGCAGCTCCTCGCGGATTTCGATCGTCGCCGAGTCGAGATTGCTGCGGAGCGTCTCGGACGAGCCGCCGAGCGCCGCCGTCAGGCCCTGCGACAGCGTCGCCATCTCGGCGGCGAAGCGCTCGACCCGCTCGTCCAGCGTGCGGGCGATCGCATGGCCGCTCTCGGCGAGGCGGTTCGCGATGCCGGCATAGTCCGCCATGAAGGCGCCGGTGCTGTCGCCGATCTCCTGGCGCGCCGCTTCCGTCCGCTCGCGGATGGCATTGGCGGCCGAGCCGATCTCGCCGGCGATGGACATCGCGTCGTTGCGGATGTCGCTGCGCGAACGCTCGCCGGCATCGCGCAGGCGCTCCGCCGCCGCCGCCACGGCATCGGCCATGACGCTGGCCTGAGCGTCGATCTCGTTGCGGGCGCTGGCGACGTCGTCGCGCAGCCGCAGCGAGGCGTCGGAGACGATGCCGGCCACCGCCAGCGCGTCCTCGCGCAGATGTTCGCGGGAGCTGTCGCCCGCCTCGCGGATCCGATCGGCCGCCGCCACGACGCTGGTCGCGACGGTCGCCGCCTCGGCTTCGATCTGGCCGCGAATGTCGGCGGTGTCGTCCTTGAAGCGCAGCGCCGCCTCGTTGACGGCCGCCGCGATGGCGAGAGCCTCCTCGCGGAAGTCGCCGCGCGAACGCTCGCCGGCCTCGCGGATGCGCTCGGCCGCCGTGACCACCGCATCGGCGACGGTCGCGGCCTGCGCCTCGACCTCGCCACGTGCCGCCGCCGCGTCGTCGCGCAGCCGGGCCGCCGCCGCCGAGATGGCGCCGGCGATCGCCGTCGCATCCTCGCGGAAGCCGTTGCGGGAAAGATCGCCGGCCTCGCGGATGCGCTCGGCCGCTGCCGCAACCGCCTCGGTGACGGTCGCGGCCTGGGCCTCGACCTCGCCGCGGGCATTCGCCGCGTCTTCGCGCAGCCGGACGGCCGCATCCGAGATCGCGCCGGCAATGGCGAAGGCATCCTCGCGGAAGCCGCTGCGCGAGCTGTCGCCCGCCTCGCGGATGCGCTCGGCCGCCGCCAGGACGGCGGTGGCGATGCCGGCCGCCTGCGATTCCACTTCGCCGCGCGCCGTCGCCGTCTCGTCGCGCAGGCGCGTCGCCGCGCCGGCGATCGCCTCGGCAATGGAGGAGGCGTCCTCGCGGAAGCCGCTGCGCGACGTGTCGCCGGCCTCGCGGATCCGCTCGGCGGCGGCCGCGACCACGTCGGCGATCGCCGAAGCCTGGGCGTCGACCTCGCCGCGCGCCGTCGCCGCGTCGTCCTTCAGGCGGAGCGAGGCATTGGCGATCGCGCCGGCAATCGCGTCGGCCTGCTCGCCGAAGATGCTGCGGGCGGTCTCGGCATCGCCGCGCAGCCGCTCGGCCGCCGTGCCCATGCCGGCGACGAATTCGGCGGCGAGGGCGGACAGACGCTCGCGCGCCGCCTCGGCCTCGCTGCGCATCGCGATGGAGGCGCCGCCGATCTGGGTGGAGAAGGTGGCGCTCTCGTTGCCGAGCCGCTCGCGGGCCGCCTCGGCCTCGCGTCGGATCTCGGCGGAAAGGGCCGCGACGCTCGCGACGAGCGATTCCGCGCTGCTGGTGAGTTCGCCGCGCGCATCGTCCGTGGTGCGGCTGAAGCCGGCCGCGACCTCGCCGAGCCGGGCGGTGAAGCGCTCGGCCTCGCCGGCCAGGCGCAGGCGCGCCTCCTCGCCGGCCGTGTGGAAGGCGTTCTCGATCTGCGCGACATGGGCGGCGATCGCCTGCGTCTCGCTTTCGAGACCCTTGCGGGCCTTTTCCGCCTCGTCGGTCATGCTGGCCGTCGCCGCCGTGATCGAGTTGCGCAGCGATTCGGCGATGAGGGCGGTGCGGTTGGTCAGCGTGCGATCGACATTGCCGAGCCCGCGCTCCAGCACTTCCGAGATGGTTTCGGTGCGCTGGTCGAAGGCGGTCGCGACGGCGCCCGTGCCCTGCTCGATGACCGACAGGAAGTCCTCGCGATGCGTTTCGAGCGAGCGGGACACCTCCGTGACGCTCTGCTCGATGACGCGGCGGATGTCGTCCGCGCGGTCGTTGAGCGTGGCGCTGGCGGAAAGGGCCGCGTCTTCCAGGACGCGCGAGATGCTGTCGCGCTTGTCGTCCAAGGCGACGTTCAGGCGCTCCTCGATGCCGGCGATAACGCCGGTCATCTGCTCGGCCGAACGGTCGATCCGCTCCAGGAGCATCGCGGCATTGCGGTCGGCATCGTCCGAGAAGCGGCCGGTGCGCTCGTCCAGCCCTTCGATGAGGAGGCGGCGCGCGTCGTCCACCACGCCCTGCAGGGCCACCGCCTGGCCGGCGATGCCGTCGCGCAGGAGGTTGGCGCGCTCGTCGAAGCCGTCGACCAGGAGGCCGCGCGCATCCTCGACGATGGAGCGCAGATGGCTGGCGCGGTCGTCCAGGCTGTCCTGGAGCTCGGCGAGGCGCTCCTTGATCGTCGCGACGAGACCCTGGCGCTGCTCGGCGAAGCCTTCGCCGATGCCGGCGCGGAACTCCTCCACCGTGCGGCGCAGCGCGTCGGCCTGCATTTCGAGATCGCTCGAAACGCGCCGTGCCGTGTCGCCGACGACGACGCCGAGACCGGCCATGCGCTCGTCGAGGATCGACATGAAGCGGCCTTCGCTATCCTCGGTGATGCGGCGAAGGGCTTCCGTGCGCTCGTCCAGCGCCGAACGCAGCGTTTCCTGATGCTGGTCGAGCGAGGCGATGTTGCGGGCTTCCGCGTCGCGCAGCAGCGACTCGGTCGCCTCGATGCGGCGGGAGAGATTGGCGTCGAGATCGCCGGCCCGCTCGTCGAGGGCACCCATGATGCGGGTGGACTGCGCCTCGATATTGCCGACGAAGATGTCGGCGCGCTCGGTGAACAGACGCTCCAGATGCAGGCGGCGCTCCTCCAGCGCGGCCTCGAGATTGCGCACGCGCTCGTCGGAGCCGGTGGTGAGCACGGTCTCGGCCCGGGTGAGGGCGCTGCCGAGCCGCTCGACGCCGTTCTCCAGCGCGGCGACGATCGTGCCGGAGCGCTGGTCGAGATTGCCCGTGAGGCTCTGTTCCGCACCGGTGAGCGCGGCTTCGAGGCTTTCGCGCTGGCGGCCGAGCGACTGGGTGAGATCCTCCAGCCGGCGTCCGACCGAGGCGTCGATCTCCCGGGTGCCGGTCTCGACGGCGGCGTTGAAGCCGGCGACGCGCTCGTCCAGAAGACCGCGGATCTCCGACGTGCCGCCCGCCAGAAGGGCCTGCGCCTTGGCCAGCGCCTCTTCGGTCGCCGAGGTGAGCTCGGTCGAGCCGGTTTGGAAGGCCGTCACCACCTCGCGGCTGCGCTCGGTGAGCGTCTTGGCGAATTCCGAGGAGCGCGTCTGCAGCGACAGCGCGATGCGCTCGCTGGCGTCCACGATCATCGAGGTGCGGGTTTCGAGCGCCTCCACGAGGCGCGGACCGCGCTCGCCGAGGGCGCCGTCGAGCCGCTCCAGCCGGTCGTCGAGATCGCCGACGAAGCTGAGACCGCGCTCCGACAGGAGGGCGCTGCCGCGCTCGTTGCGCTCATCCATGCTCTGGGCGATGCGCTCGACGACGCGGGTGCCTTCCTCCTCCAGGCGGCGCAGGCGCTCGTCGAAGGCGAGACCGAGCGAGGCGAGGAACTGCTGGCTTTCCGAGGAGAGCGTTTCCGTACGGCCGCCGAGATCGGTCGCCAGCCCTTCGAGGAACTCGGCATGCTCCTGGCGCAGCTGCGCCGAGCGCTCGGCGAGCGCGGCGTCGAGCCGCTCGATGAAGGCCCGGGATTCGGCCGCGAGCTCCTGCTCGCGCTCCTCCAGCCGCGCGCCGATCTCGGCGAGCAGGCGCTGGTTCTCGCCGGAGGCGCGCTCGGCGCGCTCGTCCAGCGTGCCGTTGAGCAGCGTGATGAAGCCCGAATGTTCCTGATCGAGGCCCTCGCCGCGCTCGCGCAGCAGGGTGCCGATCTCGTCGCGGGCGTGTTCGAGGCGCTGGCTGATCGAATCGCTCGCCTGCGTCAGGCGGTCGACCAGATCCTGCGAGCGGGTCTGGACGTCGGCCGCCCGCGTCTCCAGGGCGGCGGCGATCGTCTCGCCGGTCTGGCGCAGCTTGTCCGACACGGCATCGCCGCTCGTGCCGATGCGGGCGAGCAGGGTTTCGGCATTGGCCGTGATCCGCTCCTCGGCCGTGCGGTTCTGCTCGGCGAAGAGGTCCACCAGACCCTGGCGGCGCTCGTCGTAGAAGCGCGCGATCTCCTCGCCGCGCTCGCGCAGCATCGTGTCGAGCTGGTGCGAGGCGTCGGCGATGCGGCTGAGGATGGCGGTCGAGGCGCCGTCCACCTCGGACACGAGGCGCTGATGCGAGCCGACCACCGAGGAGCGCAGCTTCTCGGCATGCGACAGCATCGCCTCCCGCTCGGAGGCGAGATCCTTCACGAGCGTGCGGATGCGCGCCTCGTTGTCGGCATAGGAGCGCTCCAGCGCGCCGACCTCGGACTGGACCTTGGTCTCCAGCTCGGCGCTGCGGGCGAGCGCGCGCTCGACACCCTCGCCGAGATTGGTGATCTCGCGGCGAATGGCCTGGCCGATGGTCGCGACGCGGTCGGCGGCGATGGATTCGGGCTCGGCGAGGCGGAGCGCGATTTCTGCCATGGAGCGGCTCATCAGCCGCAGCTCCGCCGAGCGTCGGACCATCACGGCGAAGGCGAAGATCAGGAGAACCGGGAGCAGGGCGGCCGCCAGGAGAATGGGCAGGCCGGGGCCGACGGCCTCGGCGGCGCTGCCCGGCACGGCGAAGGCGTTCTCGCCATAGAGGCCGTAGCCGAGCGCCGCGACGATCGCGACCCAGGCGGCGGACACGACGGCGGCGACATAGAGCGGCGTCTTCGAGGCGCGCCGCTCCAGAAGCGCCTGCGCCATCACGGTGGCGCGGCGGTCCTCGTCATTGGCCGGGCGCGGCAGCGTCGGGGCCGGCGTTTCGCCGCCCTCCGCCAGCCGGCTCGCCTCGGCGCGCAGATTGGGCGTGAAGCTGGACGTCTGGCCGGAACCGTTGGCCGGCGCCGCGCCGGCGCCGAAGCCGGCCGAGGGGGCGCGGGCGCCGAGCACCGCTCCGGCGGCACCCGCCGTGGCGGCGCCGGCGGCGAGCGCCGCGGGATCGAAGGAAAGGCTGTCCTGCGCGGCGGCGGAAGGCGCCGGGGCCTCGACCTTGGCCTCGGCTTCCGCGAAGGCGCCGGTCGCCTCCTGAAGCTGCTTGTCGAACTCCTCCAGCGCGAAGTCGATATCCATCGTGTCGGGCGCCAGCGCCTCGGGCTCGAGTTGCGCGGTCGGTTCGGGCTTGCCGTCCTCGGTGCCGCTGAAGTCGGATTCCAGCGCGGCTTCCAGTTCGCTCAACGCCTCGTCCGAAAGAAGCTCGGAAGATTTGATCTTCGCCATGTCCCGTCGCGCCTCGCATTTCGTTGCGCCGGAGCCGTCCGCCTCGACCCCGGAAAAGGCCGCGTCATCAACTCGCACGCGGCCCGCCGAAACCCCGCGCCCGGCCGAGCGAGTCGACCGGATGGGGGATTTCCTCATCATTTATCGTAGAGAGGAGAGGCGGCGATGCAAATCGTGAATCCCGCGCTTTCCTACAACTTTAAACATAAGGTTAACGTCGCAGGCCCGCGAAAGCGATTTTTCAACCCTTCCGGCCGATCGTCCGGCTCCTCCACGGCGCCCTCTCGGCCGATTCACCGCTTCTCCATCCTTACCGGCGAATCTGTGGGTAGAGGTGTCGCCCGCCTCCATATCTGCGGGAAAGGGCGCCGCCGCCCGATCCCTTCCGCCTTCGCCGGCCAAGCCAGGACGCCCGATGCTTCAGACGCTCGCCCGCCAAGCCGATACGAGGAACGACGCGCCGAAGGCGCGGCCTTCGACGGAGCGGCCGATCGATCTCGTCCATCTCGCCAGCCAGACGCTGGGGGATCGCGAGCTGGAGCGGGAGATCCTGGCGCTCATGGCGCGGCAGGTCGAGCAATGCGCGGCGCGGCTGGAACTGGCTTCGGAAGCCGAGCGCGGCGCGCTGGCCCATGCGCTGAAGGGCAGCGCCCGCAATGTCGGCGCCTTCGCCCTCGCTGACGCGGCGCAGGCGGTCGAGGACCATCCCGCCGCCGCCGCCGCGCTCGCGGCGATGCGCGAGGAGATCGGCCGCGCCCGCGACTTCATCGGTTCGCTGCTGCGCTGATTGGAACCGTTCGAGAGCCGGGCAGGCAAGTGGTTGACTTCGCCCGCTTCGCGATGTTCTCCCCTGTCGATCGGCGCGGTTCCGCCGACTTCCAGTCCGCGATGGCGATCATGACCCGACTGACCTTCGTTTCCAGCGCCGGCGAGCGCTACGATCTCGATGTGGCGAACGGCACCACGGCGATGGAGAATGCCGTGCGCCATTCCGTTCCCGGCATCGAGGCGGAATGCGGCGGCGCCTGCGCCTGCGCGACCTGCCATGTCTATGTCGATCCGGAATGGACGGCGGCGGTGGGCGAGCCGGAGGCGATGGAGGAGGACATGCTGGACTTCGCCTGGGAGGCGAAGCCGACGTCCCGCCTGTCCTGTCAGATCAAGATGCGGCCGGAGCTCGACGGGCTGGTGCTGCACGTCCCCGCGCGTCAGGCCTGACGCGCCCAGCGCCGTCAGTTCCCCGCTCCGCCGGCCGACATCGCCGCATCCATGTTGCGGCGGAGCAGGCGCTTCAGGCGCCAGTTGACCTCGCGGCCCTCCATCGTGTCGAAGGCGCGCTGCGCCGCTTCGTGTTCCTTGAGATAGCGGCCGGTCGTGGCGTTCACCGCCTGCTCCATCGCGCGGCAGTCGCCGCGCGATCCGAGATTGCGCACGGCCGCCTCCATGCGCCGCAGATAGTCGCGGGCGATCTTGGCATGGTCCTCCTCGTGGCGGGCGATATCCTCCGACAGGGTGCGCCAGACGATGACGGTGCCGGCCGAGGCGGATTTCGGCGGCGTCCAGCGCGGCAGGATCTTCACGAGCCGCAGGTTGAAATCGACCCGGCCGACGGCGCAGCCGGACGCGACGGGCTTGTAGCTGACCGAGCCGCCGAACTTCACCTGGGTGGCGCCGGGATGACGGCCTTCGCCGACGCCCGTCGTCGGCCCCTTGCGGTTCATCTCGCGGTCGAGCTCCTCCAGCGTCGCGCCGCGCAGGGTGAAATAGTTCGTGCGCTCGTTGATGCCGCCCGCGCGGGCGGACACGGTCCCGGCGACGCAGCCGATCGCCAGGAGGAGCGCGAGGCTCAACTGTTGCATGGACATCCCCCCGTTTGCCCTCGCGCCCGAGGGTAGAGGATCGGGCGCCGCGCACAAGCGACTTGCGCGGCTCGGCGCCGACCATCTATCGGCAAGGTGAAGAAGGGCGGCGGCGCGGCGGAAAGTGGCAAGCATCACGCAATGGACGGTCGGACACGGCCGCGACATCGGGCTCGGGCACCGGAGCCGGCTGATGGGCGTCCTCAACGTGACGCCCGACAGCTTTTCCGACGGCGGCCGGCATCTTGATGTCGAGGCGGCCATCGCCCATGCCTATCGGCTGCGCGAGGCGGGCGCGGACATCATCGACATCGGCGGCGAGTCGACCCGGCCGGGCGCCGAGCCCGTCGATGCGCTGGAGGAGCAGCGTCGCATCCTGCCGGTGATCGCGGGCCTCGCGGCGTCCGACATGATCCTCTCCGTCGACACCTATCGCGCCTCGACCGCCCGCCTCGCGATCGAGGCGGGCGCGCATATCGTCAACGATGTCTGGGGCGCGCAGCGCGAGCCGGAAATCGCGCGGGTCGCCGCCGCGACCGGCGCGGGGCTTTGCCTCATGCATACGGGCCGGGACCGCGCGGTGCTGGCCGATCCGGTGGCGGATCAGGCGCATTTCCTGGCGCAATCGCTGCGGATCGCGCGGGCCGCCGGCGTCGAGGAAGATGCGATCGTCCTCGATCCGGGCTTCGGCTTCGGCAAGGAGGCGGCGCAGAATTTCGAACTCCTGCGGCGCTTCGCGGAGGTCGCGGCCTGTTTCGACCGGCCCTGGCTCGTCGGCACCTCGCGCAAGCGCTTCGTCCGGCAGGCCGTCGGCCCGGCGGGCGACGCCGATTTCGGCACGGCGGCGACGAGCGTGATCCTGCGCCTCGCCGGCGCCGCGATATTCCGCGTCCACGACGTCGCGGTGAACCGGGACGCCCTGGCGCTGGCCGACGCGATGCTGGCCGGGGCGGGAGAGGCGCGATGACGCGGGCCCTTCTCGGTCTCGGCGGCAATCTCGGCGATCCGGTCGCCAATATGCGGATGGCGCTCCGGGCGCTCGACGCCCGCCCCGACATCGCTGTGTCGGCGGTCTCCCGGCTCTACCGGACGCCGCCCTGGGGCAAGACGGACCAGCCGCCCTTCGTCAACGCGGTGGCGAGCCTCGACACGGCCCTCGCGCCGCACGCGCTGCTGGAGGCCGGCCTCGCCGTCGAGCGCGGCTTGAAGCGCGAACGGCTGGAGCGCTGGGGGCCGCGCACCATCGATCTCGACATTCTCGACATGGAGGGGGTGGTTCTCGCCGATGCGGCGCTGACCCTGCCGCATCCGCGCATGGGAGAGCGCGCCTTCGTGCTGATACCGCTCGCCGATGTGGCCCCGGACTTTCGCATCGATGGCGTGCCGATCGCCGCGCGGCTGGCCGAACTGGACCGCGCCGGTATCGAGGCGCTCGGCGACGATCGGGACTGGTGGAAGGGCTGACCTCGGCCGGAGCCGTCACTGTTCGAGGGCGGTCTGCTTCACCAGGCCTTCGCCGCGCTTCAGATTCATGCCGATCACCGGCACGAGTTCGCCGCCGACGCGCACGGACACGGTGACGTTCAGGCGGTTCTCGGCGGCGAGCTTCGCCACCATCGCGCCGCGAAGCTGCTTGCGGTTCAGGCCGAAGACCACGGTGTCGCCATCGACATTGCCGGAAATGATGTCGAGGCCCTTGCCCTCCGAGCCGTCGAGAAAGGAGCCTTGATAGCCGCCGGCGGCGCGCTCGACGCTCGCCTGCATCTTCTGCGAGAAGAGACCCATGCGGCAGGAGCCATCGAGCGCGATGCCGCCCGTGCTGGCGGTCTGGCTGCCGTCGAAGGTGCAGACGAATTTCGTGCCCTTGTACTTGCCCGCGACGATCTCGCCGGGGCCGTTCCACTGGCCGACCACCCGCTTGAAGAAGGCGTCGTCATTGGCGGCATGGGCGGGGGCGGTGGCGGCGAGAACGGCGACGAGAAGGCCGGCGGCGAACCTTTGCGACATGATCGAACCTTCCGGGCTTGGGATCGGGTGACCCTTAGGCTTATCGCCGAGAATGGTTAACCGATGCTTTCAGACCGGGTCCGGCGGAGGCCCGCCGCCGGTGCGACCAATGCGCCCGCCGCCTTGCAGGGCGATGAGATCGTTCATGAAATCGCCGATGCGCGGTCGGCGCGCCCGCACGAAGGGCAGGGGCCGGCAGAGGTCCATGGCGGCGATGCCGACCCGCGCCGTCAACAGCCCGTTCACGACACCTTCGCCGAGCCGGGCGGAAAGGCGTGCGGCGAGGCCGTGGCCGACGACCTGCCCGACGAGGCTGTCGCCGATCGAGATCGAGCCGGTCACGGCGAGATGGCCGACGACGTCGCGCGTCAGCTTCGCGAGGCCGATGAGGCCCGGCCGCGCGCCGTAGAGTTCCGACATCCGGCGGATGAGCCGGACATTCTCGAAGAGCACGTAGGAAATGTCGACCAGCGCCTTCGGACTGACGGCGGTGACGACCGAGACGCGCTTCGCCGACGCCATGACGAGGGCGCGCGCCCGGCGGTCGATCGGCTCCAGCAATTCGCGTTCGGCGAGGATGATGAGATCGCGGCCGTCGATCACCTCGTCCTTCAGCGCCGCGAGCCGGCTCCGACCCCCGGCCGTTTCGGGATGCTGGGCGAGAAGGCCCGTCAGCCGGTCGACGACCTCGGCCGCCTCCCGCGCCGAATCCAGTTCGAAGGCCTTCGTCGCGGCCTTGCGTTCCGCCTCCACCGCCTTCAGGCGCAGGAGGCCGGCGATCTCGCGGGCGACGACGCCGAGCGCGCCGAGAAGGAGCAGCCCGGCGAGGCCGATCGCCGTCCAGCCGAGCCAGTCCGCCCGCGTGAAGAGGTCGCGGACGAGATTGTCGACGGCAAGGCCGAGGGCGATCGAGACGAGCGCGCCGAGGGCGGCGAGGAAGAGCTTGGCGAAGGGCAGGCCCCGGCGCTTCGGCAGCGGCGCGGTTTCGGGAAGCTCCAGCGCTTCGGTCTCGAACACGTCCGCCGCTTCGAGTTCGACGGAGGACAGATCGTTCACCGCGCGCGGCGCGCGGCCCGGCTCTTCGGCGCGAAGGCGCTCGGCGAGCGGCGGCGGTTCGCCGGTCTCCTCCAGGCGGAAGGCGGCCGGCGGGCGGCGGGGCGGCAGGTCGCTCATGCGAGGCGGTCTCCCACGAGGAACTGGAGCGCCCGGTCGAGCCGGATATGCGGCAGCGACAAAGCGAGGCCGTCGGCGCTGCGCTCGAGGCGCGGCGGGCGGAAGCGCACGAAATTGATGCCGCGCTCCTCGGCCGGCAGGCCGGCGAGAAGCCGGCCCGGATCGGCGGGAAGATCGCCCGGAAAGATCGCGGTTTCCCGGAGGCCGTCGAAGCGCTCGCCGGCGATCGTCTCGCCGGCGATGGGCGTGCCGACGATCACCGGCAGGCGCTCGCCCTTGTCGGAAACGCTGGCTTCGCGCGTGGCGCGCACGGCGGCGAGCGCCAGCATCTCGACCGTCGCGCCCGAGAATTTCGCGCGCGCCGCCGCCTCTTCGACCAGCCGGCGCACGATGGCTTCCAGCCGCGCATGGCTTTCGCGATGGAGATGATCGGCCTTGGTCGCGGCGACGAGGATCCGGTCGATGCGGCGGCTGACGAGCGAGCCGAGCCAGCTGGCCCGGCCCGGCCGGAAGCAGAGAAAGATCTCGGTCAGCGCGGTTTCGAGATCCTGGAGGGCCGCCGGTCCGGCATTGATCGCCTGAAGCGCGTCGACCAGGAGGATCTGGCGATCGAGCCGGGCGAAATGCTCGCGGAAGAACGGCTTCACCACCACCGACTTGTAGCCCTCGTAGCGGTTGGTGAAGAGCGCGGCGAGGGAATCGCGCGGATAGGCGCGTCCGTCCTCGACGGGCAGGGGCGCGAAGGTGAGGGCGGGCGAGCCTTCGAGATCGCCGGGCATGAGGAAGCGCCCCGGCGGCAGGGTGGAAAGCGCCGTGCGGTCGGCCCGGCACGCCTGGAGATAGGCGGCGAAGGCGCGGAACAGCGCCTGGGCGCGCGCCTCGTCGGCGGGCGCCGCGAGATCGAGCTCGGCGACGAGCGCAAGAAACGGCGCGGCGATGGCGCTGCGCTGCGGCAGGCGGGCGCGGTCCAGCGCCTCGCGCGAGAAGGTGGCGAAATCCTTCTCGATCAAAGGCAGGTCGAGAAGCCATTCGCCCGGATAGTCGACGATGTCGAGCGACAGGCGGCCGGGCGACAGGAGACGCGAGAAGGCGGAGGCCGATTCATAGTCGATCGTCAGCCGGATCTCCGAGATCGCCCGGGTCGAATTCGGCCAGAGCCGCTCGTCGACGAGAAGGCGGACGTGATCCTCGTATTGGAAGCGCGGCACGGCGAGGTCCGGCTGTTCGGCGAGCCGCGTGCCGGCGATGCGCCCCGCCGCCTGCGCCTCGAACAGCGGCAGCCGGCCGCCATGCAGGAGATTGTGGACCAGCGCGGTGATGAACACCGTCTTGCCGGCCCGCGACAGGCCGGCGACGCCAAGCCGGAGGGTGGGGTTGAAGAGCGAGGTCGCCCGGTCGGCGAGATTGTCGAGCGCGATGCGCGCCTCGTCGGCAATCGATGGCATGAGAGAGGCGGCTTCCCGGTGCGGCAAAGGGCTCACCGGGCATATAGGTGGGGCCGGGGCGCGCCGAAAGGCCGCGGCTTCCCTTCAGGCGAGACGGCGGGGTTCGAGCTGCGCCGTCAGGACGCCCGACCCCTCGCGGATCTCGGACAGAGGCGTCGCGAATTCGAGAATGGCCAGCGTTCCGGGCGGAAAGCCTTCGGCGAGATGGCGCATCGCCTCGTCATCGCCCCGTCCGGCGAGCAGCGCCACGAGATCGGCCATCATCGGGTTGTGTCCGACCAGCATCAGGCTCGGAGCGTCGCCGGCCTCCCGGGCTTTCCGCAGATAGACCCGCTCGTCGCCGAAATAGATCTCGTCGGTGAATTCCGTCGCGGCGCACGGAAAGGCGCCCTCGACGAGGCCGAGCGTCTGGCGGGTGCGCGCCGCGCCGGAGCAGAGGACGCGCGCCGGACGAAGCCCCCGCGCCTCCATCGCGCGCCGCATCGTCTCGCCCTCGCGATGGCCGCGCTCGTCCAGGGCACGGTCGTAATCGGCCTGCCCCGGCAGGCCCTTGGCGGCATGGGCATGCCGCAGCACGAAGAGGATCGTCTTGGATGTCTCGCTCATGGCCTTCGGCCTAGCGCGGTTGGCGAAGGCGGGCAATCGCCGTCCTGGCGGCACGCCCCGGGCCCGGACCGTGGTCCTGCCGCAGGAAGAGGCATCGCGCCGTGGCACGTTGCTGAAAGGAACGGCAAAACTTAGCCGAGCGTTAACACCTTGCTTTCAAAGATGTGTTTTCTGGCGAAATGTTGCCCGAATGCTTCTTGTTCCTGAAACGTCCCGTCGCTATAAGCCCCGCCATCGCCGTGGAAGGGGATGAGATATGAGCGAAGTTCTGCATATCGAGGCCGACCTTTTGGATGACGGCAGCTTCATGAACGATCGGCAGCGGGAGTATTTCCGCAAGAAGCTTCTTGCGTGGAAGTCGGAAATTCTCCGCGAATCCCGCGAAACTCTCGCCGCTCTCGCCAACGACAACTCCAACCTCGCCGATCTTGCCGACCGGGCCTCTTCCGAGACCGATCGCGCCATCGAGTTGCGCGCGCGCGACCGCCAGCGCAAGCTCATCTCGAAGATCGACGCGGCGCTGGAGCGGATCGATGACGGCTCCTACGGCTATTGCGAGGAGACGGGCGAGCCGATCAGCCTGAAGCGCCTGGACGCGCGACCGATCGCCACGATGTCGCTGGAGGCGCAGGAGCGCCACGAGCGGCGTGAGAAGGTCTATCGCGACGAGTAAGGCTCGGGCGGTCCGCCGCCCGTCCATCCATCGGGAGGAGATGAAAAAGGCGCCCCAGGGGCGCCTTTTTCATAGCCGGTTCATCACATCGCGCGATACGGCGGCGCCCCGAAGGCGGGCACCGCCGTATCGCCGCTACTTGCGGCGATCGCCGAAATCGAAGTCGCCGAGCAGGCGCTCCATTTCCTCTTCCAGCGTCAGTTCGCGCTCCGGCGCCTTCGCTGGCTCCGCCGCGACCGGCGGGGCGGGCTCCGGCAAAGCGGGCTCCGGTGCCGAGCGCTGCTCCGCCGGCCGGGCGGCCGGCTTCTCGTCCGGCCAGGCGAAATCGCCGAAATCGCTGTTCAGCTTCTGGGACAGCGTGTCCTCCAGGCTGACCTCGTCCGGCGCCGGCAGGGGCGCGGCGACCGGGGGCGCGGCCGGGCGGACGGGCGGCACGGGCGGGGGGGCGATCGGCGGCGCTGCGACGGTCGCGGGCGGCATCGCCACCGGCAGGGGGGCGAAGCGATCCGGCTCGGCCGGCGGCCGGGCCGGCTCGAAATTCGAGCGGCGCGACTGGATGGAGGTCGCGAAGCTGCGGACGGCGAGCGGCCGGCGATCGGCATCCTCGCCCGGCGCGGGATCGCGCTGCGGCGGCAGGTCCGGGACGGGCGGCGCCGGCGGCACGACCCGCGCCGCCGGGGCGACCGGCACCGGTGGAATGTCGAGGACGGGGGGCGGCGGCGCGAAGGGCGGCGGCGGCGCGAAGGGCTGCGGGGCCGGCGGATCCTGCCGCTCGGCGACGCGTGTTTCCGGCGCGGGCGACGCGGGTTCCGGCGGACGGAAGGTCGGAAGCTGGAAGGGCAGCGGCGGAGCGAGCTTTGCCGGCGCGCCGGGCGAAGCCGCGGCGGGCGAGGGCGCGACGACGGGCGGCGGCGGGGGCTCGGCCGGCGGCACCGGCGGGACGGGGGTCTGTTTCGGCACGTCGCCGCGACGCAGGAAGGCCGGAATGCGCGGCTCGTCCTCGGCGCGGTCGCGCGGCTCGGGCGCCGATGGCAGTTCCGCAGGCGGCTGCGGCGGCTCGGCACGCGGCGGCGCGGGGCGCGGCGGCACCGGCTCGGGCAGGGAGCGGCTGTCCGGCGCGAACCGCAGGGCTTCGGCGCGGGGCGCCGGCCGGATGGCTTCGGCCGCGATCGGCGGCATGATCACCGGCGGCGGCTCCGGGGCCGGCGGAATGGGCCGCTCGATCACCTCCGGACGCGCGGCGGCGCGCGGCGGAACGGGATCGGCCGCCACGGACGGCTCGGGCTTCTGGATCGGGGGAACCGGCAGGGGTGCGGAGACCGGCTCGGCCTTGACCGCCGGCGCTTCGGCTTGCGGCTCTTCGGCCGGACGCGGTTCCGGGAGGGGCAGGGGGCGGCGCAGCGGGCTCGAGCCGCGCGGAGCGGGCGCGGCGGAACGCGGCGCGGTGCCGGCGGCCGGCGCGCGGGGCAGCGGCGCCGGGCTCGGCGCGATCGCGCCCGTCGGCTCGACGCGGGTGCCCGCCCGCTCGGGTCCGCCGGAACGGAGCGCGCCCGGCATGCGCAGGATGCCGCCTTCGACGACGAGGTCGTTCTGGCCGCCGATCAGGATCAGATGTTCCACCTCGTCGCGGCGGACGAGCACGAGCTTGCGGCGCTGGTCCACCGCCGCGACATCGAGGACCGCGAGGCGCGGGCCGCGCTTCGAGCCGACCCCGCCGACCGGCCCGGCGCCCAGCACCCGCTTGGCGACGAAGAGGACGACGATGATGAGAACAAGCACGATGACGGCGGCGAGCGCATAGCTCGCCAGCGGCCCGAAGCTTGTGCCGACGGAATCGGAAAGGCCAGAGCCCATGGTTCGCTCCTCGCAAATCGCGCGACTGTAGACCGGAATTGGCCGGTTCCGACAAGGTCTTTCCGGGACCTCCTCGAAATTGCCAACATCGTTCGATCCAGGGCGAAGATAGGTTGGCGCACTAGATTCCCAGTTCGGTCGCCGCGTTCGGCGTCTTCCTCAAGGGTGGGCGCCTTCGCTAAAAGTCCGCTGAACCCTTTCGAGCAACGTGATACGCGATCGCGATGGACGGAGCCTTCCCCGGCATGAGCGACAAGCCCCTCGTGGACCGAAGCGCAGAAGCGGCCGGCGTGCGCCGCCTGCTGATGCTCGGCGGCTCGCTCCTCTTCGTGGCCGCGCTGCTCGCTTTGTTCGGCCATGCCTATGGCGGCTTCGCGCTGATCGCCATCTTCTCGCTGCTGGCGATGGTCGGCATCGCCGCCATCTTCGCCTTCGCCCTCGGCTTCGTGTCCTTCGCCTCGCCTTCCGCCGATTCGGGCATCGCGCATCGCTTCCTCGACACGCTGGACACCGGCACGCTGGTGGTCGACCGCAAGGGCCGCATCCTCTACGCCAACCGCGCCTATGGCGAGGCGACGGGCGCCGCGACGCCGGACGAGGTGCGCTCGCTGGAGCGCATCCTCGCGCGCGAGCGCGAAGGATCGGAAGTCGTCTACCGGCTCGCCGGACGGGCCGGCAAGGGCGAGGCGGCGCACGAGGAATTCCGCATGGAGCGCGATCTCGCCGGCCGTCCGGCCCGCGAGCCGCGCTGGTATCGCGCCTCGGTGCGGCCGGTCGAGGTGGCGAGCGGCACCGCCCATGCCTGGCAGATCGCCGACATCACCGCCGAGCGCGCCGAGCAGGAGACCTTCTTCCAGAACCTCCAGAACGCCATCGACTATCTCGACCACGCGCCGGCCGGCTTCTTCGCCGCCGACGCCAAGGGCCGCATCACCTATGTGAACGCGACGCTCGCCACCTGGCTCGGCTTCGATCTGGCGACCATCAAGCCCTATGAGCGCTCGGTCGAAAGCCTGCTCGGCAAGGATGTCGCCGCCTATCTCGTCGGCGACGCGGACCACCGCCCCCGCGTCATCGACAGCGCGCTCGCCGGCTTCGACGGGCGCCCGCTGCCGGTGCGGCTGCATGTCGATCACAGTCTCGGGCTCGAAGGCGGGGTGCGGGCGATCGTCACCGAGCGCGGCGCCGAGGCGCCAGACGAGAACGCCGTGCAGGCGGCGGAACTGCGCTTTGCCCGCGTCTTCAATTCCTCGCCGATCGCCATCGCCGCGCTGGACGAGGAAGGCCGCGTGGTGCGCGCCAATGCCGCCTTCGAGAAGCTGTTCGGCCGTGTCGCGAGCGGCAGCGTCGCGGTCGCCGACCTCGTGAAGGAGGAGGGGCGCGACGCGCTGCGTCAGGCCATGGCCAGCGCCCGGCGGCACCGCGCCGTCGCCGCCTCGCCGGTCGATGTCCAGGTCGGCGGCGATTCGGCCCGGGCGCTGCGCGTCTATGTGAGTGGCACCGGCACGCCGACCGACGGCTCGCGCGAGAGCGTCATTCTCTACGGCGTCGACATCACCGAGCAGCGGACGCTGGAGGAGCAGTTCGCGAAGGCGCAGCGCATGCAGGCGATCGGCAATCTCGCCGGCGGCATCGCGCACGACTTCAACAACGTTCTCACCATCATCACCGCCTCGGTCGACTTCCTTCTCCTCAACCAGCGGGCCGGCGATCCCTCCTTCCAGGATCTTCTGCTCATCAAGCAGAGCGCCAACCGGGCGGCCTCGCTGGTGCGCCAGCTCCTGGCCTATTCGCGGCGCCAGACCATGCGCCCGAAGATGCTGAACCTCACCGACGTGGTGGCGGACATGCATCTCCTGCTGAAGCGCATTTCCGGCGACCTCGTGAAGCTGGAGCGCCATCACGCCCGCGATCTCTGGCCGGTGATGGCCGATATCGGGCAGTTTGAGCAGGTGCTGACCAATCTCGTCCAGAACGCGCGCGACGCGATGCCGGACGGCGGCACGATCACCATCTCGACGCGCAATGTCGGCGAGCCGGAGGCCAAGTCCTTCGGTTATGTCGAGATGCAGGAAGGCGAGTTCGTGCTGGTCGAGGTCTCGGACAACGGCACCGGCATGCCGCCGGAAGTCGCCGAGCGGATCTTCGAGCCCTTCTTCACCACCAAGGAGATCGGCAAGGGCACCGGTCTCGGCCTGTCGATGGTCTACGGCATCATCAAGCAGTCGGGCGGCTTCATCTATGTCGACTCGACGCCCGGCAAGGGCACGAGCTTCCGCATCTTCCTGCCCCGCCACGTGCCGGCCGAGGCGCTGGCGACGAAGACCGAGGCGGGTCCCTCCGGCATCGCCAGCCTGCCGGCGGATTCGGGCGATCTCTCCGGCACCGCCTCCATCCTTCTCGTCGAGGACGAGGACCATGTGCGCGCCGGCAATGTCCGCGCCCTGAAGATGCGCGGCTACGAGGTGCACGAGGCTTCGTCCGGCGTCGAGGCGCTGGAGGTGATGGAAGAACTCGGCGGCAGGATCGATCTCGTCGTCTCCGACGTCGTCATGCCGGAAATGGACGGGCCGACGCTCCTGCGCGAGATGCGCGGCCGCCGGCCCGACCTGAAGTTCATCTTCGTCTCCGGCTATGCGGAGGAGGCCTTCGCGAAGAATCTCCCCGAAGGCGAGAAATTCGGCTTCCTGGCCAAACCCTTCTCGCTGCGCGAGCTGGCGGTGGCCGTGAAGCAGATGCTGGACGAATAGGGCTCAGCCGGCCGACAGGGCGTCCGCGAGATCCGCCGCCGCGAGCGCCTTCGCGATTCCCGCCGCGACGCGGGCATTGTTGCGCACCAGCGCGATATTGGTCTCCAGCGAGCGCCCGCCGGAGAGCTCGAACATCCGCTGGAGGAGGAACGGCGTCACCGCCTTGCCGGCGATGCCTTGCGCCGCCGCCTCGGCGAGGCAGTTCTCGATCCAGACGGAAACGGTCTCGCGCGACAGTTCGGCCTCGGCCGGCACCGGATTGCCGATCAGCATGCCGCCTCCGATGCCGAGCGCCGCGCGCTGGCGCTGGAAGGCGGCGACGGCCTCGGCCGTGTCGAGGCGGAGCGGCGCCTTCAGGCCCGACAGGCGCGACCAGAAGGCCGGCAATTCGTCCGTGCCGAAGCCGACCACCGGCACGCCCTTGGTCTCCAGCACTTCCAGGGTCTTCGGCAGGTCGAGGATCGCCTTCGCGCCGGCCGAGACGACGATCACCGGCGTGCGGGCCAGTTCGTCGAGATCGGCCGAGATGTCGAAGCTCGTCTCGGCGCCGCGATGGACGCCGCCGATGCCGCCGGTGGCGAAGACGGCGATGCCGGCGAGATGAGCGGCGATCATCGTCGCGGCGACCGTGGTCGAGCCGTTGCGGCGGTTGGCGACGGCATAGGCGAGATCGGCGCGAGACAGCTTCATCACGTCCTTCGCCTGGGCGAGGCGTTCGAGATCGGCCGCGTCGAGCCCGATGCGCAACTGCCCTTCGAGCACCGCGATGGTCGCCGGCTCGGCGCCTTCCGCGCGCACCAGCGCTTCCACGGCCGTCGCCGTTTCCAGATTCTGCGGCCAGGGCATGCCGTGGGTGATGATGGTCGATTCGAGCGCCACGACGGGCTTGCCCTGGGCGAGGGCTTCGGCGACGGCCGGGGAGGGAACGAAGGGCTGCGGGCTCATGGGGTCTCGCTGGGCTGGAAAATCGGAAGGGAACGGGCGGTGGGCATGCGGGCGGCGGTAGCCGCGATCTCGGCGAGATCGGCGCCGTCCTCGCCGCGCTCGGCGGCGACATGAAGGCTCGCCGCCGCCATGCCGAGGCGCGCGGCATCCCGGAAGGATCGCCCGGTGAGAAGGGCGAAGCAGGCGACGCCGGCCAGCGTGTCGCCGGCACCGGTGACGTCGCGCAGCGCCGACAGCGCGACGGGCTCCTGCCGGACGAGCGTGCCGGCCTCCAGGATCGCGGCACCGCGCGGGCCGTCGGTGACGACGGCGCGGCGGCAGCCGGCTGCCGCAAGGGCCGTCGTCACGCTCTCGATGGCGGCGTTCTCCGCAAGGCCGGTGAGGCCGACGGCCTCGGCGCGGGACAGGAACAGGGCGTCTAGACGTGGCAAGGCCGTCGCCAATCGGCCGACCTTGGCCGGCGAGACGCCGATCGCCATGACCGATCGCCCGCCCGCCGCCTCGGTCAGATGCTCGATCGTCGCGACCGGCAGATTGGCATCGATCAGCAGAGCCTCGCTCGCCGCGATCGCCTCGCGGATATGGCGGCGGCGGAAGACGCGGGGCTGCATCAGATCGTAGAGCGCCATGTCGGCGAGGCCGGCGACGAGATCGCCATGCTCGTCGAGAATCGCCGTGTAGCTCGGCGTCCGGCGGTCGAGCCAGGTCAGCGCGCCATCGCCGAGATCGAGCGCGGCGAGGGCGTCGCGGACGGTCTCGCCGTCGCGGTCGCCGCCGCGCGCCGAAACGAGCGTGATCGCCGCGCCGAGACGCCGGAGGGCGCGCGCGGCATTGAACACCGCGCCGCCGGCCGTCTCGCCCATCGCGCCCGGATTGGACGCGCCGAGAACGAAGGAATGGCTCGCCCGCCCCCGGCGATCGACATGGGCGCCGCCCGCCGCGAAGACGCGCGGCGCGCTCTGGTGGCCGTCGCGCTCGTTCATCGATTCGCAAGCTTTCCCGGCGGCGGGAGGCGATTCGAATCAAGAGGATAAAATTCGAACAAAGCGGCATCCACGCTTGTAGGATGAGAACAAAAAGAGTACATAACCGCTACCGGCCGTGCGATTGCACCCGCCTCCAACTGATGGGATAAGGTGGCACATATGGCGCAGAAGATGCTCCGCCTCGTCGAGGAAGTTTCCGTGGACAAGACCAAGGCACTCGATGCCGCGCTTTCGCAGATCGAGCGGGCGTTCGGCAAGGGTTCGATCATGCGGCTCGGCGCGACCGAGAAACTGGACATCGATACCGTTTCCACCGGCTCGCTCGGCCTCGACATCGCGCTCGGCGTCGGCGGCCTGCCGAAGGGCCGCATCGTCGAGATCTACGGGCCGGAAAGCTCGGGCAAGACGACGCTCGCCCTCCATACCGTCGCCGAGGCGCAGAAGAGGGGCGGCATCTGCGCCTTCGTCGATGCCGAGCATGCGCTGGATCCCGTCTATGCCCGCAAGCTCGGCGTCGATCTCGACAATCTTCTGATCTCGCAGCCCGATACCGGCGAGCAGGCGCTGGAGATCGTCGACACGCTGGTGCGCTCGGGCGCCATCGACGTTCTGGTCGTCGATTCCGTCGCCGCCCTGACGCCGCGCGCCGAGATCGAGGGCGAGATGGGCGAGTCGCTGCCCGGCATGCAGGCCCGCCTGATGAGCCAGGCGCTGCGCAAGCTCACCGGCTCGATCAACCGCTCGAAGTGCATGGTGATCTTCATCAACCAGATCCGCATGAAGATCGGCGTCATGTACGGCTCGCCGGAAACGACGACGGGCGGCAACGCGCTGAAGTTCTACGCCTCCGTCCGCCTCGACATCCGCCGCACCGGCGCGATCAAGGAGCGCGACGAGGTGACGGGCAACCAGACCCGCGTCAAGGTGGTGAAGAACAAGCTGGCGCCGCCCTTCAAGCAGGTCGAGTTCGACATCATGTATGGCGAAGGCGTGTCGAAGACCGGCGAGCTCGTCGATCTCGGCGTGAAGGCCGGCATGGTCGAGAAGTCGGGCGCCTGGTTCTCCTACAATTCCCAGCGCCTCGGCCAGGGCCGCGAGAATGCCAAGCAGTTCCTGCGCGACAATCCCGATGTCGCGGCGGAGATCGAGGCGGCGATCCGGCAGAATGCCGGCCTCCTCGCCGAACAGCTTCTGACCGATGTCGGCGGCGACGATTCGGAGGATTGATCCTCCGCTTCTTCCGCCTCGTTTCGTGAACTTCGGCCGCTGCCCGCTCTCCAGCGTGGCGGCTGTTGCGTTTGCGACGGCGCCTGATGGACAGGGTTCCGTCCCGCCGTTACAACCTCGCCCTTGGGCGCGGATGCGGCGGCGATCCGCCTGCAGCCGCCGAAGGATTTTTCTGAAAGGCTTGCGATGAGCGGCGTCAACGACATCCGGTCGACGTTCCTGAACTATTTCGCCGCGAATGGGCACGAACCCGTTGCGTCCTCGCCGCTCGTGCCGCGCAACGACCCGACCCTGATGTTCACCAATGCCGGCATGGTGCAGTTCAAGAACGTCTTCACCGGGCTGGAGAAGCGGTCCTACAGCCGGGCGACGACGGCGCAGAAGGTGGTGCGCGCCGGCGGCAAGCACAACGATCTCGACAATGTCGGCTACACCGCCCGCCATCTCACCTTCTTCGAGATGCTCGGCAATTTCTCCTTCGGCGACTATTTCAAGGAAGGGGCGATCGAACTCGCCTGGAACCTCGTCACCAAGGGCTTCGACCTGCCGAAGGACCGGCTGCTGGTCACCGTCTATTCCGAGGACGAGGAGGCGGCCAGCCTCTGGAAGAAGATCGCCGGTTTTTCCGACGACCGGATCATCCGCATCCCGACCTCCGACAATTTCTGGCAGATGGGCGATACCGGGCCCTGCGGGCCCTGTTCCGAGATCTTCATCGACCAGGGCGAGAATGTCTGGGGCGGCCCGCCCGGCTCGCCGGAAGAGGATGGCGACCGGTTCCTGGAATTCTGGAACCTCGTCTTCATGCAGTTCGAGCAGACGGCGCCGGGCGAGCGCACGCCGCTGCCGCGCCCGTCGATCGATACCGGCATGGGCCTCGAGCGCATGGCCTGCATCCTCCAGGGCGTCCAGAGCGTCTTCGAGACGGACCTGTTCAAGACCCTGATCGCGGCGATCGAGGACGTGATCGGCTCGAAGGCGGAAGGCGGGGCGGAAGCCAGCCATCGCGTCATCGCCGACCATCTGCGCTCCTCCGCCTTCCTCATCGCCGACGGCGTCCTGCCCTCGAACGAGGGGCGCGGCTATGTGCTCCGCCGCATCATGCGGCGCGCCATGCGCCATGCGAAGCTGCTCGGCGCCAAGGAGCCGGTGATCTACAAGCTGCTGCCGACGCTCGTCTCGGAGATGGGCCGCGCCTATCCCGAGCTCGGCCGGGCCGAGGCGCTGACGACCGAAACGATCAAGCTGGAGGAGAAGCGCTTCCTCACGACGCTGGATCGCGGTCTGGCGCTGCTCGGCAGCGCGACCGAGTCGCTGTCGGCCGGCGCCATGCTGGACGGCGAGACGGCCTTCAAGCTCTACGACACCTACGGCTTCCCGCTGGATCTGACGCAGGACGCTCTGCGCCAGCGCGACATCTCGGTCGATCTCGCCGGCTTCACCAGCGCGATGGAGCGGCAGAAGGCCGAGGCCCGCGCCAGCTGGGCGGGCTCCGGCGAAAAGGCGGCCGAGACCGTCTGGTTCGAGATCCGCGAGCGGGAAGGGGCGACCGAGTTCCTCGGCTACGAGACCGAGCGCGCCGAGGGTCAGGTCCGCGCCATCGTCGCGGGCGGGGCCGAGCGACCGGAGGCGAAGGCCGGCGAGGAGGTCGCGATCGTCCTCAACCAGACGCCCTTCTATGGGGAGTCCGGCGGTCAGGTCGGCGATACCGGAACGATGGTCGGCGAGGGCGTGCGCTTCGAGGTTCTGGATACGCAGAAGGTGGCGAACGGCCTCTTCGTGCATCGCGGCCGGGTGGCGGAAGGCGTCCTGAAGCCGGGCGCGGCGCTCGATCTCGTGGTCGATCACGCCCGCCGTGCGAAGATCCGCGCCAATCACTCCGCGACGCATCTCCTGCACGAGGGTCTGCGCGAGGTGCTCGGCACCCATGTGGCGCAGAAGGGCTCGATGGTGTCGCCCGATCGGCTGCGCTTCGACTTCTCGCATCCCAAACCCATGGACGCGGCCGAGCTCGCCAAGGTCGAGGAACTGGCCAATGCCGTGATCCTCGAGAACGGCGCGATCGAGACCCGCCTGATGGCGGTGGACGATGCGATCGCGCTCGGCGCGATGGCGCTCTTCGGCGAGAAATATGGCGATGAGGTGCGCGTCGTCTCCATGGGCGCCGCGAAGGACGGCAGCGCCAAGGCCGCCTATTCGATCGAGCTCTGCGGCGGCACCCATGCCCGGGCGACGGGCGATATCGGCCTCGTCCATATCGTCTCGGAAAGCGCGGTCGGCGCCGGCGTGCGCCGCGTCGAGGCGCTGACGGGCGATGCCGCGCGCGACTATTTCATCGAGCAGGACGCGCGGGTGCGACGCATCGCCGCGACGCTGAAGGCGCAGCCGGCCGAGATCGCCGAGCGTGTCGAGACGCTGGTCGAGGAGCGCCGCCGGCTGGAGCGCGAGGTGACGGAACTGCGCAAGAAGCTGGCGCTCGTCGGCGACGGCGCCAAGAGCGCGTCCGGCTCGCCCGCCCGCGAGATCGGCGGCGTCTCCTTCATCGGCCGCGTTCTCGAAGGCGTCGCGGCGAAGGACCTGAAGGGGCTCGTCGACGAGGCGAAGGCCTCGCTCGGCTCCGGCATCGTCGCCTTCGCCGGTGTCGCCGACGGCAAGGCGAGCATCGTCGTCGGGGTGACGGACGATCTTACCCCCCGCTTCGACGCCGTGGATCTGGTGCGGCGCGCCAGTGCGGCGATCGGCGGCAAGGGCGGCGGCGGCCGGCCGGACATGGCGCAGGCCGGCGGTCCGGACGGCGACAACGCGCCCGCCGCGCTGTCGGCGATCGAAGAGGTGCTTGGCGCCTCGGCGGTCGCCGCTTGAGCCGCGACACCGCAGCCTGAAATGCGAAGGGCGCCCATCGGCGCCCTTTTTCGTCTCCGCCGTCCGATCGGCGCTTTATCCGCTTTCCGATCAGTCGTCCCAGGTCGGAAGTGCCGCGACGCTGTCGGCGCTGAGCGTCATCAGCAGGCCCTTCGGTGCCATCGAGAAGGCATCGAGCGGCACGGCGATGTCGTCGCGGGTATCGAAGCCCGACCCACCCTCGAAATCGACCACCAGCGCGGCCGGCGTCGCCGGATCGGTGCCGATCACCTCCTCGACCTCGCCGATCTTCTGGCCATTGGCGCCGAGCACGTCGAGATCCTCCACCGCGTCGACCGTCATGTTCCAGGGCGCGAGGATCGCGCCGTCCGGCAGCTCGACATATTGCACCTGCGCGCCGGCTGGACCGACGGCATAGGCCGTGCCGAGGGCGAGGGCGAGAACGGCGGACAGGCGAGGGCGGCGCATGGGACTCTCCGAACTTCGATGCCAGCCAAACTCGCGAAGTTCGATCGGGTTCGTCCGATCCTCGACAATTCCAGATGAGGCGTCGATTGAACTTCTCGGCTCCGCGCTAGATCCTATCGAACCAGAGAGTTCGATCGCTGGCCGCCGACAGGGGTGGGCTCGGCGGAAGGTGGGGTCCCATGGCGTTTCTCGGCGATCTCCGGGCGCTCGATCGCGATCAGCGCCACACGCTCTTCGCCAGCTATCTCGGCTGGACCCTCGATGCCTTCGACTTCTTCCTGCTGGTCTTCGTCCTGAAGGCGATCGCCGAGGAGTTCCAGGTGGAGGTCTCGGCCGTCTCCTATGCGATCTTCCTGACGCTCGCAGCCCGGCCGATCGGCGCGCTGCTCTTCGGTCTCGCCGCCGATCGCTATGGCCGCCGCCCCGTGCTGATGGTGAACATCCTCCTCTATTCCTTCCTGGAATTCGCCTCGGGCTTCTCGCCGAACCTGACGGTGCTGATTGTATTGCGCGCCCTCTACGGTGTCGCGATGGGCGGCGAATGGGGCATCGGCGCCTCGCTGGTGATGGAGAGCGTGCCGGAGCGCTCGCGCGGCATCGTCTCCGGCATCCTCCAGGCCGGCTATCCTTCCGGCTATCTTCTCGCCTCGGTCGTCTATCTGGCGCTCTTCCCGATGATCGGCTGGCGCGGGCTATTCATGGTCGGCGTGCTGCCGGCGCTGCTCGTCCTCTATGTCCGGCGCACGGTGAAGGAATCGCCGGCTTTCGAGCGGCGGCGGGCGGCGCCCGCGCGCGTCTCCTTCGCCGCTGCGGTGCGCGGCAATCTCGGCCTGCTCGTCTGGGCCGTTCTCCTGATGACCGCCTTCAACTTCTTCAGCCACGGCACGCAGGACGTCTATCCGACCTTCCTCGAAAAGCAGCTCGGCTATTCCAGCACGGCGACGGGCACGATCGCCGTCGTCTACAATCTCGGCGCGATCCTCGGCGGTCTGACCTTCGGGGCCTGGTCGCAGCGCGTCGGACGGCGGAAGGCCATCGTCGTCGCCGCGCTGCTGGCGATGCCGGCGGCCTGGCTCTGGACGCAAGGCGGCAATGCCGTGCTGCTCGCCGCCGGCGCGTTTCTGGTGCAGTTCTTCGTGCAGGGCGCCTGGGGCGTAGTGCCGGCGCATCTCAACGAGATCTCGCCGCCGGAGGTGCGTGGCACCTTTCCGGGCACCGCCTACCAGCTCGGCAATCTCCTGGCCTCGGGCAATGCCACGATCCAGGCCATGCTGGCGGAGCACTGGGGCGGCGACTATGGCCGCGCGCTTCTCGTGACGATCCTGGTCGTCGCCGTGGCGGTGGCCCTCCTCGCCGGCTTCGGCGCCGAAAGGAGGACCGCCGATTTCACGGCCGACGCGAAAGCCGCGCCGGCCGAATAGGCGCCGTCGTCAGGCGGCCATCGCCTTCTTCAGGTTCTCGTCGATCTTGTCGAGGAAGCCGGTGGTGGAAAGCCAATGCTGGTCCGGCCCGATGAGGAGGGCGAGATCCTTCGTCATGTAGCCGGCCTCGACCGTGTCGATGCAGACCCGCTCCAGCGTCTCGGAGAAGCGCTTCAGCTCCTCGTTGCCGTCGAGCTTGGCGCGGTGGGCGAGGCCGCGGGTCCAGGCGAAGATCGAGGCGATGGAGTTGGTGGAGGTCTCCTGGCCCTTCTGGTGCTGGCGATAATGGCGCGTCACCGTGCCGTGGGCGGCTTCGGCTTCCACCGTCTTGCCGTCCGGCGTCATCAGGACGGAGGTCATGAGGCCGAGCGAGCCGAAGCCCTGGGCCACGATGTCCGACTGCACGTCGCCGTCGTAGTTCTTGCAGGCCCAGACATAGCCGCCCGACCATTTGAGCGCCGAGGCGACCATGTCGTCGATCAGGCGGTGCTCGTAGGTCAGCTTGCGGGCGTCGAACTCGGCCTTGAACTCGGCGTCGAACACCTCCTGGAAGATGTCCTTGAAGCGGCCGTCATAGGCCTTGAGGATCGTGTTCTTGGTCGAGAGATAGACCGGGAAGTTGCGCAGGAGGCCGTAGCTGAACGAGGCGCGGGCGAATTCGCGGATCGATTCGTCGAGATTGTACATGGCCATCGCCACGCCGGCGCCGGGCGCCTGATAGACCTCGTGCTCGATCACCTGGCCGTCCTCGCCGACGAACTTGATCGACAGCGTGCCCTTGCCGGGGAACTTGAAGTCGGTGGCACGATACTGGTCGCCGAAGGCATGGCGGCCGACGACGATCGGCTGCGTCCAGCCCGGCACGAGGCGCGGCACATTCTTCATCACGATCGGCTCGCGGAAGATCACGCCGCCGAGGATGTTGCGGATCGTGCCGTTCGGCGATTTCCACATCTTCTTCAGGCCGAATTCCTGCACGCGGGCCTCGTCCGGCGTGATGGTGGCGCATTTCACGCCGACACCGTGCCTGGCGATGGCATTGGCGGCGTCGATCGTCACCTGGTCGTTGGTCGCGTCGCGGTTCTCGACGCCGAGATCGTAATATTCGAGATCCACGTCGAGATAGGGATGGATCAGCTTGTCCTTGATCGCCTGCCAGATGATCCGGGTCATCTCGTCGCCGTCGAGCTCCACGACCGGATTTTCGACCTTGATCTTCGCCATTGCCATTTCCTCGACGGGTTCGGAACGGGCGGGCTATAGCATCGCGTTTCCGAGGCGCAAAGGCACCGGGCGGACTTGGCCGGCGGATCGGCGAAGGTTATCGAGGCGCCAAAGGAGATGAGCGTGGCTGGCACCGATCGAACCCTGGAATCCCTTGCCGGCGGGCCGGCCATCGTCCTGGTCGAGCCGCAGCTCGGCGAGAATATCGGCATGGTGGCGCGGGCGATGGCGAATTTCGGCCTCACCGATCTGCGCCTCGTTGCCCCGCGCGACGGCTGGCCGAACGAGAAGGCGCGCGCGGCGGCCTCCCGCGCCGACCATGTGATCGACGGCGCCCGCGTCTTCGAGACGGTGCGCGAGGCCGTGGCCGACCTCACCTGGCTGCTCGCCACCACGGCGCGGCCGCGCGACAGCCTGAAGCCGGTGCGCGGCCCGAAATCGGCGAGCGCCGAGCTGCGCGCCCGCATCGCGGCCGGCCGGCCGGCCGGCATCCTCTTCGGCCGCGAGCGCTTCGGCCTGTCGAACGAGGAGGTCGGGCTGGCGGACGAGATCGTCACCTTCCCGGTCAATCCCGCCTTCGCCTCGCTCAATATCGCGCAGGCCGTGCTGCTCATGAGCTACGAATGGATGCAGTCCGGCGGCGAGGACGGGGCGGAGGAAGCGCCCCGCTTCGCGCCGCCCGAGGCCGAGCCCGCCGACAAGGGCGATCTCCACCGTTTCCTCGACCATACGGAAGCGCTTCTCGACCGGCTCGGCTATTTCCGCCCGCCGGAGCGCAAGGTCGCGCTGTCGGAGAAGCTGCGCACCACGCTGACCAAGGCGAATTTCAACCGGATGGAGGTCCACGCGCTGCATGGCGTGCTGCGGCATGTCGAGTTCAAGCTGGACGGCGGCCAGGAATGAGCGCCAAACCCGTCCTGATGCTCGACAGCGGCGTCGGCGGCCTCACCGTGCTGCGCGAGGCGCGGGTGCTGATGCCCGACCGACAGTTCGTCTATGTCGCCGACGATGCGGGCTTTCCCTATGGCGGCTGGGAGGAGGGTGCGCTGCGGGCGCGGCTGGTCGAGCTTTTCGGCCGGCTGATCGAAATGCACCGCCCGGAAATCGCGGTGATCGCCTGCAACACGGCTTCGACGCTGGCGCTCGATGCGCTGCGGGCCGCCTATCCGGCGACGCCCTTCGTCGGCACCGTGCCGGCGATCAAGCCGGCGGCCGAGCGCACGCGCTCCGGCCTCGTGTCGGTTCTCGCGACCCCCGGCACGGTCAAGCGGCAATATACCCGCGATCTCATCCAGCAATGGGGCGCGCGCTGTCAGGTGAAGCTCGTCGGCAGCGTGCGGCTCGCGACGCTGGCCGAAGCCTATATGCGCGACGGCTTCGTCGACGAGGAGGCGGTGCGGGCGGAGATCGAGCCGTGCTTCATTGAGGAGGCGGGACGGCGCACCGACATCGTCGTCCTCGCCTGCACGCATTATCCCTTTCTCGTCAATCGCATGCGCAAGACGGCGCCCTGGCCGGTCGATTGGCTGGACCCGGCCGAGGCGATCGCCCGCCGCGCCCTGTCTATCCTGCCGGCGGGCGATGGCGAGGCGGCGCCGCGCGGCAAGGACCTCGCCGTCTTCACCTCCGGCGCGGTCGATCCCCTGGCGCGGCGCCTGATGCAGGGCTTCGGACTGTCGGCCTGAAGGCTCAGCCCTCGCCGAAATCGATATTGGACGTCTCCTTGTCGGCGCCGTCCACCTTGTCGACCACCACCATCGAGAAGCGGCCGGCGCCGGCATTGCGGATGACCATGGTCGCGACCCGGTCGCCGTAGGTCGGCACCGGATAGGTGATGGTGAGGACCAGCGCATCGCCGCGCTGCGTGCCGGCGACACGGGCCGGACCCTTGCTGGACCCGGTATAGGTGCCCGAAAAGCGCTGCGAGCCCGGATCGTAGCGCAGATCCGCCCCAATCTGGCGCGTGAAGACGACGGCCGCCCGGCAGGTGCCGGCAATCGACAGCCGGTTCTCCGCCGGCCGGCTGCCGGACACCCGGCAGGAGACGCGCCGGGGCGACTTATCGACATCGCGCTGCACGAAGCCCGAGCCCCGCCAGCCGCCTTCGAACCGTTCGAGAAAGGCGGGATCGGCCGAGGCGGCGGGCACCGCCGAAACGAGAAGCGCCAGGCCGAGACCGGCTCGAACGAAAATCATCGGATCGCTGCTCCTTCGGACCTCCCGCCGGGAACGCCGCCCGTCGCGAAACGTTCGGCCAGCTCGATCACCTCGTCGGCATCGCGCGCGTCACGGAGCTTCCATGGATCTCATTCGCATCCTCATCGCGATCATCCTGCCCCCGCTGGCGGTCTTCACGCAGGTGGGCTTCCGCAAGCATTTCTGGATCAACCTCCTCCTCACCCTTCTCGGTTGGCTGCCGGGCGTGATCCATGCGGTCTGGGTGATCGGCAAGTATTGAGCGCGGGCCGCATGATCCAGGCGATCGATCATCTCGTCATCACGGTCGCCGATCTCGAAGCGACGCTCGGCTTCTACGAGCGCGTGCTCGGTCTCGAACGCGAGATCCGACCGGGGCGGCCGGCGGCGCTGCTTTTCGGCGACCAGAAGATCAACGTCCATCAGGCCGACCATACGTTCGAGCCGAAGGCGCGCCGCCCGACCGAGGGCGCGGCGGATTTCTGCCTCGTGGCCGATCGGCCGCTGGCGGAGATCAGGGCGCATCTGGAGCGGCAGGGCGTCGCGATCGAGCTCGGCCCCGTCGGGCGCAACGGCGCGCGTAGCGAGATGACCTCGCTCTACTTCCGCGACCCGGACGGCAATCTCATCGAGATCGCCGAATATCCCTCCGATGCTTGACAGGACGGCCGCCGGTCCTTAACGACACCGGCGATGGCCGCGATGTCATGTCGCTGTCGTTTTCGACGTGTCCCGTGGATGGGTGTCTCTCGTGTCACTCGTCCTGTCAGTCCGCCGATAGGCGGGCAGAGGAGGGCGCGTTTCCTCGCCCGGCGGATCAGGGTCCGCCCGGGCTTTTTCGTTTGAAGGAAATGCGATGACAAAGCGCGCAGAATCCAAGTACAAAATCGATCGCCGCATGGGCGAGAACATTTGGGGTCGTCCGAAGTCCCCGGTGAACCGCCGCCAGTACGGCCCGGGCCAGCACGGCCAGCGCCGCAAGGGCAAGGTTTCCGACTTCGGCCTGCAGCTCCGCGCCAAGCAGAAGCTGAAGGGCTATTATGGCGACGTCTCCGAGAAGCAGTTCCGCAAGGTCTACGAGGAAGCCGCCCGCCGCAAGGGTGACACCTCCGAAAACCTGATCGGCCTGCTCGAGAGCCGTCTCGACGCGATCGTCTATCGCGCCAAGTTCGTGCCGACCATCTTCGCCGCCCGTCAGTTCGTGAACCACGGCCATGTGAACGTGAACGGCGTGCGCACCAATATCGGCTCCTATGTCTGCAAGGCCGGCGACGTCATCGAGGTTCGCCAGAAGTCGAAGCAGCTCGTCGTGGTGATCGAGGCGACCCAGCTCGCCGAGCGCGACGTGCCGGACTATATCGAGGCCGATCACAACAAGATGGTCGCGACCTACCAGCGCATTCCGGGCCTCTCGGACGTGCCCTATCCGGTGCAGATGGAACCGAACCTCGTCGTCGAATTCTATTCGCGCTGATCGGTTTCACCGTCTCGATCCGATGTCACGAAAGGCCGCTCCATTCGGGCGGCCTTTTGCTTTTCGCGGCCGGCCTGTATGTCCGCCGCCAGGAGGCGCCATGCTGGACAAGGTTCAGGATCACGAGACCGACGCGGCGGAGGAGGAGGCCGGCGGGCACAGCCTGTTTCGCGACGCGCCGCGCTCCGTCGGCTTTCGCAAGCTGCGCAAACGGCTGGTGCGGCAGGTGCGCGAGACGATCGAGGCCGCCGCCATGGCGCGGCCGGGCGCGCGCTGGCTCGTCGGCCTTTCCGGCGGCAAGGATTCCTACGCGCTCCTGGCGATCCTCGCGGACCTGCAATGGCGCGGCCATCTGCCGGTCGAGCTGCTCGCCTGCAATCTCGACCAGGGCCAGCCCAACTTTCCGAAACATATCCTGCCGGAGTTTCTCGCGCGTCACGGCGTGCCGCACCGGATCGAATATCGCGACACCTACTCGATCGTGACGGAGAAGGTGCCGTCCGGCGCCACCTATTGCTCGCTTTGCTCGCGCCTGCGCCGGGGCAATCTCTATCGTGTCGCCCGCGAGGAGGGCTGCGAGGCGCTGGTGCTCGGCCACCATCGCGAGGATTGTCTGGAGACCTTCTTCATGAACTTCCTGCAGGGCGGGCGCCTGTCCGCGATGCCGCCGAAGCTTCTGAACGACGAGGGCGACGTGATGGTGCTGCGGCCGATGATCTGCGTCGCGGAGGACGACATCGCGAAATTCTCCGCCGCGATGGCATTCCCCATCATTCCCTGCGATCTCTGCGGCAGCCAGGACGGGCTGCAGCGCAATGTCGTGAAGACGATGCTCGGCGAGATCGAGGCGCGCTTTCCAGGCCGCAAGGAGACGATGATCCGCGCCCTGTCCAGCGTCCGGCCGAGCCATCTGCTCGACGCGTCCCTTTTCGACTTCTCCGCCCTCGCAACGCCACAGGACGATACGCCGTGACTTCCCCCGTGAATATCGAGACGCTCGCCGGCATTCTCGCCGACGCCGCCGACACCGAGATCATGCCGCGCTTCCGCAATCTCGGCGATCGGGACGTGCGCCAGAAGACCTCGGCCGTCGATCTCGTGACCGAAGCGGACGAGGCGGCCGAACGGCTGATCAAGGCGCGCTGCGCCGAGGCCTTTCCGGACGCGCTCTTCATCGGCGAGGAATCGGTCGCGGCCGATCCGGCGCTCTTGCCGCGTCTCGCCGAGGCCGAGCTCGCGATCGTCGTCGATCCGATCGACGGCACGGCGAATTTCGCCGCCGGCCTGCCCGCCTTCGGCGTCATGGCCTCGGTCGTCGCGAAGGGCGAGACCGTCGGCGGCCTCCTCTACGACCCGTTCTGCAAGGACTTCCTCCTGGCCGAGAAGGGCGCCGGCGCGTTTCTGGATCGGCGCGGCCAGCGCTCGCGCATCGCCGTGGCGAATCCGGTGCCGCTCGACGAGATGGTCGGCTCCGGCGGCGCCAGCTATTTCGAGAAGGACCTGCAGGGGACGATCTTCGCCAATCTCCACAAGCTGCGGATCGTCGGCAATTATCGCTGCGCGCAACTCGAATACTGGGCCATGGCGACGGGCGCCGTGCACTTCCTGTTCTTCGGCAAGCTGATGCCTTGGGACCATCTCGCCGGAGCGCTGATCGTGGAGGAGGCCGGCGGCATGTTCCGCCGCCTCGATGGCTCCGCCTACCGCCCGCGCCATGTCGGCGGCGGCCTCCTCGTCGCCACCGACGAGGCCAGCTGGGAGGTGCTCAGCCGCGAGATCTTCGGCGGCTGAGACGCCCGTCTCATTCGGCCGGGGCCTGCGCCTCGGCCTCGGCGAGATGCGCATGAACCTCGCGCGGGCGGGCGAAGAGCCGCCCGCGCTCGGCGACGAGCACGCAGACCAGCGAGCCGAGCGAGAGGACGAGGAAGCCGCCGAAGAGTGGCCGGAGCGTGCCGTCGAAGCCGGCGCCGATCAGGGCGCCGAGAATGCCGCCCCCCAGCGTCTGCATGAAGCCGAGCACCGATGAGGCGGTGCCGGCGACATGGCCGAGCGGGTCCATGGCGA
Source organism: Aureimonas endophytica (assembly GCF_014642635.1). Taxonomy (GTDB): domain Bacteria; phylum Pseudomonadota; class Alphaproteobacteria; order Rhizobiales; family Rhizobiaceae; genus Plantimonas; species Plantimonas endophytica. Next base: position 718,055 of record NZ_BMIQ01000001.1, on the reverse strand, counting down.
GCGCGTTGAAGTTCGTGAAGATGAAGCCGAACATCCCGAACGAGACGATGATCAGGACGAGGAAGAGCGGCAGCGGCGGCACGCCGAAGATCGCCGCCGCCAGGAACTGCAACGCCGACAGAAGCACGAAGATGCACAGCGCGCCATGCGACAGGCGGCGCATGCCGATGCGCTCCACCAGCCGCGAATTCGTCAGCGAGGCCGCCGCCATGAACAGCGCCGAGGCGGAGAAGTAGAGCGTGAAGAGCGGCCCGATGCCGAAGATGCCGGTATAGACCTGCTCCGCCTGGTTGATGAAGCCGAAGAGGCCGCCGAGAATGAGCGCCGTCGCCAGCGAATAGCCGAGCGTGCGGCGGTTGCCGAGCACGATGCGGAAGGACTCGGCCGTCGCGCGCAGGGTGAGCGGGCGACGGTCCTCGGGATGCAGCGTCTCCGGCAGGCGCAGCGCCACCCAGAACGTGACGAGCGCGGCGAAGAGCCCGTTCAGGACGAAGATCTCCTGCCAGCTGCCGAAGGCCATGATCGCGACGCCGATATTGGGCGCGATGATCGGGATGGTCATGAAGACCATCATCACCAGCGACATGACGCTGGCCATGCGCGCGCCGCCGAAGCAGTCGCGGACGATGGACGTGGCGAGGACGCGCGTCGCCGCCGCGCCGATCCCCTGCATGCAGCGGAAGAACAGAAGCGCGCCGAAGCTCGGCGACATCGCCGCGCAGAACGACGCCGCCACGTAGATCGCGAGGCCGACGAAGAGCATCGGCCGGCGGCCGAAGCGATCCGACAGCGGGCCATAGACGATCTGCGCCCCGCCGAAGCCGAGGATGTAGGCGCTGATCGCCAGCTGGCGCTGGTTCTCGGTCTCGACGCCGAGCGTCGCGCCGATCTCCTGAAGGGCGGGAATCAGGATGTCGATCGCCGCGGCGTTCAGCGCCATCAGCGAAGCGATCATGGTGACGAGTTCCCAATAGGGCAGGCGCTGCGCTGCGCTGGGGCGTAACGCTTCGGACATCGCGGATCCTTCCGGGTTGCCAGCACCAATTACGCCCGGGGGCGGCTTTTGCAAGCGCGAGGAAGGCGCTGCGTCGCGAGAGGCGATCACATCCTCCGAAGCCGGCGAGACGCGGCGTGACCGGAAGGCTCAGACGACAAAAGGCCCGCGAGCGTTTCGCGGGCCTTTGGAATGCGATTGGGGAGATGGGATCAGGCGGCGGCGGGGGCCAGGGCGACGCCCTTCTCGGCGAAGAACTCCTTCAGCTCCTCGGCTTGGAACATCTCGCGGACGATGTCGCAGCCGCCGACGAACTCGCCCTTCACATAGAGCTGCGGGATGGTCGGCCAGTTGCTGTAGATCTTGATGCCTTGGCGCAGGTCGTCCGAGGAAAGGACGTTGATGCCCTTATACTCGACGCCGATATAGTCGAGGATCTGTACGACCTGACCGGAAAAGCCGCATTGCGGGAAGGCCGGCGTGCCCTTCATGAAGAGGACGACGTCGTTGGACTTCACCTCGTTGTCGATCCACTCGTTGATGCCGCTCATCGCTTCTTCCTGCTCTGCCGGGTCGCGCCCGGATCGGGTTTCGGCCCCATAGATACGATGCCGGGCCGCGAATTTGAATGGGTCAGGGTTTCGGCGCGCTCGTCTGCAGCGCCAGGGCATGCAGGACGCCGCCCATGTTCCCCTGGAGCGCCTGATAGACCATCTGGTGCTGCTGCACCCGGCTCTTGCCCCGGAAGCTCTCCGCCACGACTTCGGCGGCATAGTGATCGCCATCGCCCGCGAGATCGCGGATCGTCACCGTCGCGTCGGGAATCCCCTGCTTGATCATCTTCTCGATGTCGTTCGCGTTCATCGGCATGGGCGGGCTCCGTATCGCGACTCCGGCGAGGATTCACCGCAGCTTTCGAAAAGGATAGGCAGAGCGGCTGGGGTGATCAATCGGGCGCCTCCCTAAAGAGGCTGCGAGTTCAGACGCAGCCAGTCCGCGAGAGCCGTCTCACCCAGATCGCCGGCGGCCAAAGCCTGCCAGGTGATCAGGAGTTGCTCGGGCGGAACCACCACCGTGCGGCCGTTGAGTTCCAGGACCGTCAAGGCGACGACAAGCGATGTCCGCTTGTTCCCGTCCAAAAAGGGATGGTTGCGTGCCAAGCCGAAGCCGAGCGATGCGGCGATGTCGCAGATGCCGACAGCGCGCCCATAGGTGATGAGGTTGTCCGCCCGCGCCAGCGCGGATTCCAGAAGGCCTTCGTCCCGAATCCCTGCCAGCCCTCCATGCTCGGCGATCTGCTCCGCATGAATCTGGAGCACGTCGGACTTTCCCAGAAGAAAGACCTTCACGTGCCTACTTCGCCAGCTCTCTCAACACGCCATGGTATCTCGCCATCACGCCACGCGCGGCCTTCATGACCTGCTCGCGCGGCGCATGCTCGACGGAAGGCTGCTCCAGCGGGCGAAAGCTGGAAGCATCGTTCTCTTCGCGGCGAGAGCCATTCTCATGGGCTTCGTCGTTGCGGTGATCCCGGTCCATCGTCCTCTCCAAGCCGTCTTGCCGGCTCGGAGCGGAATATACGCCTTTGGCGCCCGCCTTCCAAGGCTCAGGCGGCGGCCGCGCTCGGCACGACTTCGCCGGACATATAGGCCGGGAACCAGCTCTCATGGGCGATCGTCAGGTCGGCGACCGCGACGTCGACGGCCTCGCCGATGCGCAGCCGTCCGTCTTCCGTCACAATGCCGAGGCGGCGGAAGGGCAGGCCGGCCGCCGCGCCGCGCTCGGTGACATCCGGCGCCGCCTCCATCGGCACCGCCAGGATGTAGCGCGCCTGATCCTCGCCGAAGAGCGCCGCATGGAGCGGTTCATGCGTGTCGCCGAGGGTGGCTTCCGCGCCGAGGCCGGCGGCCATGCACATCTCGGCCAGCGCCACCGCGAAGCCGCCATCCGACAGATCGTGGCAGGCGGAGACCTGACCGGCGCGGATGAGACCGCGCACGAAATCGCCATGGCGCTTCTCGGCATCGAGATCGACACGGGGCGGCGCGCCGTCCTCGCGGCCGGCGATCTCGCGCAGGTAGATCGAGGCGCCGAGATGGCTGCCCTCGCCGCCGACGAGGAACAGGGCGTCGCCCGCCCGCATGCCGCCGATGCGCGCCGTCTTCGTGCGGTCCTCGATCAGCCCGACGCCGCCGATGGTGGGCGTCGGCAGGATCGCCTGCCCCTGCGTCTCGTTGTAGAGCGAGACATTGCCGGAAACGATCGGGAAGGCGAGGGCGCGGCAGGCCTCGCCGATGCCTTCGATCGCCTTCACGAGCTGGCCCATGACGCGGGGCTTCTCGGGATTGCCGAAGTTGAGATTGTCCGTCGCCGCGATCGGCTCGGCGCCGACGGCGGTGAGATTGCGCCAGCATTCGGCGACGGCCTGGAGACCGCCCTGATAGGGATCGGCCTCGCAATAGCGCGGCGTCACGTCGCTGGTGAAGGCGAGGGCCTTGGTCGGATGGCCGTCGACGCGCACGACGCCGGCATCGCCGCCCGGCCGCTGCAGCGAATTGCCCTGGATCAGCGTGTCATATTGCTCGAAGACCCAGCGGCGCGAGGCGATGTCCGGCGAGCCCATCAGCTTGACGAGCGTGGCGCTGAGATCCGCCGGCACCGGCAGGTCGGCGGCATGGACGAGCTTCGCCGGCTCCGGCTCGATCCAGGGCCGGTCATATTCCGGCGCCTCGTCGCCGAGCTCCTTGATCGGCAGGTTGGCGACCTCCCGGCCCTCGAACAGGATGCGGAAGCGCAGGTCGTCCGTCGTGCGCCCGACCACGGCGAAGTCGAGACCCCATTTGACGAAGATCGCCTCGGCCTCTTCGTGCTTTTCCGGCCGCAGCACCATCAGCATGCGCTCCTGGCTTTCGGAGAGCATCATCTCGTAGGGGCTCATCCGCGCCTCGCGCGCCGGCACCTTGTCGAGATCGAGCTCGATGCCGAGATCGCCCTTGGCGCCCATCTCCACGGCCGAGCAGGTGAGGCCGGCGGCGCCCATGTCCTGAATGGCGACGACGGCGCCGGTCCGCATCAGTTCGAGACAGGCTTCGAGCAGGCATTTCTCGGTGAAGGGATCGCCGACCTGCACGGTCGGGCGCTTCTCCTCGATCTTCTCGTCGAATTCGGCGGAGGCCATGGTGGCGCCGCCGACGCCGTCGCGGCCGGTCTTGGCGCCGAGATAGACGACGGGCAGCCCGACGCCTTCCGCCTTCGAATAGAAGACCGCGTCCGTCCGCGCGAGGCCGGCGGCGAAGGCGTTGACGAGGCAGTTGCCGTTATAGCGCGGATGGAAGTTCACCTCGCCGCCGACGGTCGGCACGCCGAAGGAATTGCCGTAGCCGCCGACCCCGGCGACGACGCCGGCGACGAGATGGCGCGTCTTGGGATGATCGGGCGCGCCGAAGCGCAGAGCGTTCATCGCCGCGATCGGCCGCGCGCCCATGGTGAAGACGTCGCGCAAGATGCCGCCGACACCCGTCGCCGCGCCCTGATAGGGCTCGATGAAGGACGGGTGGTTGTGGCTTTCCATCTTGAAGATGACGCAGAGCCCGTCGCCGATATCGACGACGCCGGCATTCTCGCCCGGCCCCTGGATCACCCGCTCGCCCTTGGTCGGCAGGGTGCGCAGCCAGCGCTTCGAGGACTTGTAGGAACAATGCTCGTTCCACATGGCCGAGAAGATGCCGAGCTCGACGATGGTCGGCTCGCGGCCGATCAGCGCGAGAATGCGCTCGTATTCGTCGGGCTTCAGACCATGGGCGGCGACGAGTTCCGGCGTGATGGCGATGGCGGACATGGCGGACTCTTCGAGAACTGTCAGGTCGCGACCCAGCGCCGGCCGCTGGCGCGGCAGACGGCGGTGTCGGCGGGGGAACGCAGGATGGTGTTGTCGTCGGCGGCTTGGCTGATCGCCTCGTCATAGACGCGGCGGGCGAAGACGAGGAGGGCATAGTCGCGGCCAGCGCGCAGGCAGAGCGCATAGCCCTCCGGTCCCTGCGAGACGAAACCGGCCGTCCGCTCGGCGGCACGCCGACGGAAGACGATGCGCGCCGTCTCGCGGGCATAGCGGATCTCGGTCGGGCTCAAGGCGGGCTCGGCGGCCCCTTGCGAATAGGCGGCCGGCTCGACGCGCCAGTCGAAGGTCTCGTAGCCGGCGCTGGCATAGAGGCAGCCGGAGAGCAGCGCCGGGATCGCGGCGAGACCCGCGACGGCGCGGCGCCTCACGCCGAGCATCCCGTGGCGCCGCCGTTCCAGCGGCGGATGTCGCCGGAGACGCGGGCGGCGAGGGCGCCGTCCATCACCGGGCCGTAGGTGGCGATCTCCGACGAGCCGTCGCGCCCTTCGACCACCAGAAGCGGTTTCGCCTCCGGCCGACCCTTCGGCACGAGCAGGATGCGCGGCCGGCCGGAGAAGGAGGAGAGTTCCGGGGCGAGGCTGTAGCCGGAAAAGGCCGGGTCCTTCGAGCGGAACCAGCAGCGATTGGCGGCGAGCGCGACGCGCTCCATCCGGTCGAGCGCCGATTGGGCGCGTGGCGGCGGCGGCGATTGCCGCGCCGTCGAGCAGGCCGAGCCGAGAAGCGCGACGACGGCCAGGAAGATGGTCGTCAGCCGCTTCACGCGGCGAGTCCCTTCACGAGGCCGAGCGCCGCTTCGAAGATCCCGCGCCCGTCGGTGCCGCCATGGTCCGGCTCGATCAGGTTCTCGGGATGCGGCATCAGGCCGAGCACATTGCCTGCCGCATTGACGATGCCGGCGATGTCGTTGACGGCGCCGTTCGGATTGGTGCCCTCGGCATAGCGGAACACGACCTGGCTCTCACCCTCCAGCCGGGCGAGCGTCGCCTCGTCGGCGAAGTAGTTGCCGTCGTGATGGGCGACCGGGCAGCGGATGATCTGGCCCGGCGCATAGGCATGGGTGAAGCGCGTCGCCGCATTCGCGATTTCCAGCTTCACCTCGCGGCAGACGAAGCGCAGCGAGGTGTTGCGCATCAGGGCGCCCGGCAGGAGGCCTGCCTCGCAGAGGATCTGGAAGCCGTTGCAGACGCCGAGCACGGAGACGCCCCGCGCCGCCTGTTCGGCCACCGCCCGCATCACCGGCGAGCGGGCGGCGATGGCGCCGCAGCGCAGATAGTCGCCATAGGAGAAGCCGCCCGGCACGACGATGAGATCGACATCGGGAACGACCGTGTCGGTCTGCCAGACGGTGACGGGCTCCCGTCCCGAAATGCTGCGCAGCGCCGCGATCATGTCGCGGTCGCGATTGAGGCCCGGGAGAAGAACGACGGCGGATTTCATGGCGGCCTCCGTCAGGCGATCTCGACCGAATAGTTCTCGATCACCGTATTGGCGAGGAGCTTGTCGCACATGGCGGCGAGTTCGGCCCTGGCCTTATCGCGGTCCTCGCCTTCCACTTCGACATCGAAGACCTTGCCCTGCCGGACCGAGCCGATGCCGGAGAAGCCGAGGGTGCCGAGGGCTCCCTCAATGGCCTTGCCCTGGGGGTCGAGAACGCCGTTCTTCAGCGTGACGACGATGCGCGCCTTGATCACTTGATAAGCCTGTCCCGGGAATAGACGAGTTTCAAAGCCGATGCCGGCCGCGGCTCCTTGCGCCGCCGCCTTACTTGACCAGCACCGGCCCCGTGGGGCGGGGCGGTTCGTTCTCGTTCATGATGCCGAGCCGGCGCGCCACTTCCTGATAGGCCTCGACGAGGCCGCCCATGTCGCGGCGGAACCGGTCCTTGTCGAGCTTCTCCTGCGTCTGGATATCCCAGAGGCGGCAGGAATCGGGCGAGATCTCGTCGGCGACGATGATCCGCATCATGTCGCCCTCGAAGAGACGTCCCGTCTCCATCTTGAAGTCGACGAGTTGGATGCCGACGCCGAGGAACAGGCCGGACAGGAAGTCGTTGACGCGGATGGCGAGCGCCATCACGTCGTCGATCTCCTGCGGGGTCGCCCAGCCGAAGGCGGTGATGTGCTCTTCCGAGACCATCGGATCGTCCAGCGCGTCGGCCTTGTAGTAGAACTCGATGATCGAGCGCGGCAGGACGGTGCCTTCCTCGATGCCGAGCCGCGTGGCCAGCGAGCCGGCGGCGATGTTGCGCACCACCACTTCGAGCGGGATGATCTCGACTTCCTTGATCAGCTGCTCGCGCATGTTCAGCCGACGGATGAAATGCGTCGGAATGCCCATCCGGTTCAGATGGGAGAAGATATATTCGGAAATGCGATTGTTGAGGACGCCCTTGCCGTCGACGATCTCGTGCTTCTTCTTGTTGAAGGCAGTGGCGTCGTCCTTGAAGAACTGTACGAGCGTGCCGGGCTCCGGCCCTTCGTAAAGGATTTTGCCTTTGCCCTCGTAGATACGGCGGCGACGTGTCATAGATTAGCGCTCTATCCGGATTGAGACGCCTGGCCGGAGGCGTTCGAAAGGTCGATCTCGTCCGCGTGAATAGACCATACGGCCTTGCGAAACAATGCTCGCCCGTCGCGGGCTCCCGGCCGCCTCCCCGGATTCGTTCCAATTCGATAGAATTGCAGCTTTTCGCTTGGCCGAATGGCAAGAGCTCAATGGCATCTTCCCTCCTGTCGGGCGCAGTCAGCGCCACCCACCAGGACGAGGCAGACCGACCATGATGCGTGAACGCGAGCGCGCCTTCGAGAATCGTTTCGCCCATGACGAGGAACTGAAGTTTCGGATCACCGCGCGCCGCAATCGGCTGACCGGTCTCTGGGCCGCCGAGAAGCTCGGCCTTTCCTCCGACGATGCCACGCTCTATGCTCAGGACGTGGTGAGCGCGGCGTTGCAGAAGAACGGCAACGAGCGGCTCTTCCAGAAGATTCGCTCCGACTTCGATGCCGGCCGCATCGAACAGTCCGATCATCGCATCCGCCGCCGGATGGACGAGGACATGCTCGAGGCCCAGCGTCAGGTCCTCACGGAATAAGGATCGGATGCCGCTTCCCGCCCTTCGCGAACGCCTCGCCGAGACGCTGACGCTCTCGGCCTGGTCGAGCCTCGCCGATCCGCTCGTGCACGAGGCCCTGCTGCGCTCGCCCTTCGCGGCGATCCTTCTCGACATGCAGCACGGGTTGCACGACACGGCGAGCGTCGCGGCGGGCGTGGCGGCGGCGGCACGGCTCGGCAAGCCCGCGATCGTCAGGGTGCCGATCGAGGATCGGGCGATGGCGGCGCGGGCGCTGGATCTCGGCGCTTCCGGCGTCGTCATGCCGATGATCGAGACCCCGGCGGAGGCGGCCGCCTTCGTCGCGGCGGTCAAATACAGCCCGGAGGGCCTGCGCTCCTTCGGCCCGTCCCGCGCCGTCGATCTTCACGGCTATGCCGGGCCGGACGACTACATGGCCGTCGCCAATCGCGAGACGCTGGCCTTCGCCATGATCGAGACGCGCGCCGCGCTGGACGATCTCGGCGCCATCCTCGCCGTTCCCGGCCTCGACGGGGTCTTCGTCGGCCCGTCCGATCTGTCGATCGCGCTTTCGCCCGAGGGGCGGCGCGATGTCGGCGGGTCCGCGACGCGCGCGGCGATCGCACGAATTCTCGAAGCCGCGAACGCCGCCGGCAAGCTCGCGGGCATCTATGCGGCGAGCGCCGAGGAGGCGCGGCTCTATGTCGAGATCGGCTTCCGCTATGTCTGCGTCGCCTCGGATATCGCCCTTCTAAGAACCGGCGCGGCGGAACTCGTCGCCGCCGTCACGTCGTAAGGTCCGGCCGGGGAAGCGGATCGGTCGACAGGCGCGAGACGAACTTGCCGAAGGTGAGCAGCCCTTCCGGCCACGGCCCGTGGCCGCTTTCCGCATCGATATGGCCGGAATTGCCGGCATCGAGAATCAACGCGCCCCAGGCATGGGCGATGTCCTCGGCGACCGCATAGTCGCAGAACGGATCGTTCTGGCTGGCGATCACGAAGGACGGAAAGGGCAGCGGCTCGCGCGGATAGGGGCCGAAGGTCATGAGATGCTTCGGCCGCAGCTTCGGATTGGCGACATCGGGAGGCGCGACCAGGAAGGCGCCCGCGACATGGTGCCGGAAATGCGGCACCGCGAGGACGGTGGTCGCGACCCCGAGCGAATGGGCGACGATGACGACGGGCCGGGTCGAGGCGTTCACCGCCTCGGCGACGGCCTTCACCCAGTCCTCGCGCACCGGCTTCGACCACTCGGCCTGTTCCACCCGCCGCGCCGTGGAGAGGCGACGCTCCCACCGCGTCTGCCAATGCTCCGGCCCGGCGCCCTTGTAGCCGGGAACGATCAGGATGTCTGCCTGGGATACGCGCATGGAAGCGGCAGATGCAAAGGGCGAGGGGTGAAGTCAAGCACCCGTCTTCTCGCCGTCCCGAAGTGAGTCCAGTCGAGTTCGGATCGTCGCGCGCCGATTGCTCGCATGGCACCGGCGATAGAAGGCGAGCACCGCCGTCTCCGCCGAGGTGAAGTCCGGCACGAGATCCTCGAAGGCGAGCCCGGGCAAAAGAGCCGGATCGTCGGCCGCCAGGCGCGTGTCGGGCATGGCCGCGACGCGCGCCGCGAGTTCGTCGAAATAGTCGATATTGCGCTGAACGAGCTCGGGCGCATGAGTGCGGCCATGGGCGGGCAGCAGGAACCGCGCGTCGAGGCGGCGGAGCCGATCCAGCGAAGCGCGCAGATCGGCCAGATCCTCGGGCGCCTCGCTCCACACTTCCGGGATCGGATACTCGACGGCATCGACCGCCAGACACGTGCGGAGCTCGGGGATCCAGACCGCGACGTGATCCGGTGTGTGGCCGGGCGTATGGAGGAGTTCGAGGGTGAGATCGCCGCCATGCAGCACCATCGCGCCGTCGAAGCCGATCGTCGGGGAGACGAGCTCGACCTCCCCGAAGCGGTTCTCCTCGCCGCGCTTGTCCCGCAGGGTCGCCGATGTTTCGGGGGCGGCGAAGCGCCGGAAGGCCTTGGCATGCGCGAGGATCGGCGCCTTGCCGGCGATCGCGGCATTGCCCCAGAAATGATCCCAGTCCATGTGCGAATTGACGACGACCAGCGGCTGGCGCTCGGGATCGACGCCAAGGCGCCGCAGGGCCTCGCGGCACAGGCTCGGCGTGCTCAGCGTGTCGATCAGAACACCGAAGCGTTCGGTTCGAACGAACACCGCATCCACTTCGTCGCCGGCCCGCAGCACGGTGATGCGCTCGTCGAGCCCGGGAGGGAAAACCAGATCGATCGAGATCGGCAAGGGTGGCATCCTCCGAGAGCGACGGGACCGGCGATTTCGGCCAGCGGAGGAGCGTTGGGTCAAAGACGAGCGAGGCGCAAGGCTGTTCCGCCTTTGTTCGAATCGCGCTAGGCTCTTCGCGATGGGAGGAAACGGCCATGGTTTCGCAGATCGACAAGCATCGTGCCTTCGTGGAGCTGCATCGCCGGCCGGGCGCCTTCGTCATTCCCAATCCCTGGGATGCCGGCTCGGCGCGCATTCTCGCCGCGCTCGGCTTCGAGGCGCTGGCGACGACCAGCGCCGGATTCGCCTTCTCGGCCGGGCGGATCGACGCGGCGACGGCGATCTCGCGCGAGGCGCTTCTCGACAATGCGCGGGCGATCGTCGAGGCGACGGATCTGCCGGTCTCGGCCGATCTGCAGAACGGTTTCGGCGCGGCGCCCGAGAGCTGCGCCGAAACGATCCGGCTCGCAGTGGAGGCGGGGCTCGTCGGCGGCTCGATCGAGGACGCGACCGAAGATGCCGCCGATCCCATCTTCGAACTGGAGCTTGCCGCAGAGCGCGTCGCGGCGGCGGTGGAGGCGGCGCGCGGTCTGCCTTTCGTTCTGACGGCACGGGCCGAGAACTATCTGCACGGCCGGCCGGATCTCGATGATACGATCCGCCGCCTCCAGGCCTTCGAGAAGGCGGGCGCGGACGTGCTCTATGCGCCGGGCCTGCGCGATCTCGATGCGATCCGCACCGTCTGCTCCGCCGTGTCGCGGCCGGTGAACGTGGTGATGGGCCTCACCGGCGCCCGCTTCACCGTCGCGGACCTGGCCGAGGCGGGCGTGAAGCGGATCAGCGTCGGCGGCTCCTTCGCGCGCGCCGCCCTCGGCGCCCTGGCGCGGGCCGGCCGCGAGGTGCTGGAGGAGGGCACGTTCACCTATGCGGACGAGGCGATGTCCGGGCAGGAGGCGGCGGCCTATATGCGCGACGAGCCGGCCTAGACGCAGCGCCGATCCGTTAGCCGATCGCGCGTTCGCCGAGCGACTGGACCGGACGGACGAGATAGCCGTCGGGATCGGCGACTACGAGTTGCCGTTGCCCGGCCTCGCGCTCGCCGGTGCGATACCATTTCTCTTCCATCGGCAGGGCGAGCTCGATGCCGGCCGCGTCGAGGCGCGCCGCGATCGCCGCGACATCCGGCACCTCGATCTGGAGGTTCAGACCGACGCCGAGCGGGCCGGCAAGGCGTTCCGCCGTCTCGAAATCGCGGCCGATGCCGATCTGGTCGAGCATCAGCTCCGCCGATCCGAGTTCGAGATAGACGAAGCCCTCGTCTTCCCGCCCATAGCGAATCGAGAAGCCGATGAGGTCGCGGTAGAAGGCGGTGCTCCGCCGCCAGTCGGTGACGGAGAGTTCGGGAACGAGGGTCGGGCTCATCTCCGGCCTATAGCAGGGGGCTGACGAGACGCATCGCGTTTTCGGCGAGGCGCGTGAAGAAGCCCCGCTTGTCCCATTCCTCGATCGTCAGGCGGCGGCTCTTGGCGCGATAGTCGTTCTCGATCCGGCGCAGCTGGTCGACCACGCCGGCATCATAGACGACGAGCGTCACTTCCGAATTCAGTTCAAACGAGCGGCGGTCGATATTGGCCGAGCCGATCAGCGCGATCTCGTCGTCGATCGACAGGTGCTTGGCGTGCAGGAAGCGCTCGCGATAGAGCATCACTTCGACGCCGGCATGCAGCAACTCGTCGTAATAGGAGCGCTGGGCCTGATCGATGAACAGGCTGTTGGTGGTGGCGGTCATGAAGAGCGTCACCTTCACGCCCTTCTCGACCGCCGTGCGCAAGGCGAGGGAGAGCGGCTCGTTCGGAATGAAATAGGGCGTCGTCAGCACCACGCGTTCGCTCGCCGCATGGATGAGATCGGTGATCAGCGTGTCGATGCGGCTGTCGGGATGGTCCGGCCCGCTCGGCAGCACCTGCGCCTTAGCCTTGCCGGTCGTCGCCTCCGGCCATGGCATCACGTCCTGGCCGGAAATGTCCTCGTCGGTTTCGAGGAACCAGTCGCCGATGAAGACCGACTGGAGTTCGAGCACGACCGGGCCGGTCACCCGCGCCATCACCTCGCGATAGAAGGTGTTCGGCTCGTATTCCATGCGATGCATGTTCTGGGAGCCGACCCAGCCGACGCGCCCGTCGATCACCACGATCTTGCGATGGTTGCGCAGGTCCGCCCGCGTCGCCCGCGTCCAGATGCGCAAGGGCAGGATGAGATGCACCTCGACGCCGGTGCCCGCGAGGCGGCGCACGATCGCGCTGCGGCGATGGGCCGAGCCGACGGCGTCGATCAGGAGGCGGCATTTGACGCCGCGCGTCGAAGCGCGCTCCATGGCGTTCAGCAGGCGGTTGCCCGCCTCGTCGTCCTGCAGGATGTAGAACATCACATGGACATGGCGGCGCGCCGCCTCGATATCGCCGACGATGCGGTCGACCACGCGGTTATAGTCGGCGTCGAGCTGGATGCCGTTGCCGGCGGTGCAGGGCAGCTGCCCCAGCGAGCGCACGAGCCGCGCCGCCGTGCGACTCTTCGGCGGCAGCGTCGCGGCGGCATCCGTCGCATCGGCCGGAATGTCGAGCGAAGCGCGCTTGACGAGGCTCGGCACCGACTTGATGCGCTCGCGCCGCCATTTCGGGTGCCGGGAATCGCCGATGAGGAAATAGAAGGCCAGCGCCGCATAGGGCTGGAAGAAGAACAGGAGCAGCCAGGCCTGGGCCGCGGCGGGCGAGCGGCGGAACGGGATGACGATGAGCGCGCCGAAGACGATGCTCCAGGTGACGAGCGCGATGCCGACCGACCACAGGCTCCCTTCGAAATGGCTCGTCACTTCATCCCTCGGTCATGCCTCGCGGCTCGGCGCCGTTCGCGCCGACGCTTGCCGCTCCCGCGCCGCAGCGCATATGGGGCACGGGGCCGGGCTCGACAGCCGGCCAAGGATCGGAAGCGCGGCCCGTCGCGCCGTCCGACGGGAGGAGGACCCCGATGATCCGGATCGTCTACGCGAATCTCGGCTATCTGCGGGAGATCGACGGCTCGCTCGCGCATCATATCCGGCGCATGCATCACCATGTCTTCACGCCGCGCGCCGCGCAGCTGCGCAGCCTGGCGCTGGTCAAGAACACTCTGCGCGAGCTGAAGCCCGATCTCTCCTGCTTCGTGGAGATCGACCAGGGCTCCTTCACCAACGGCTTCTTCGACCAGTTTCCCGTGCTGCGCGAAGATCACCATCTCACCGGCACCATCGACAACAAATACAGCGCCACGCGCAAATACCGCCGCCTGTCGGTCTCGCGCGGCAAATCCAATGCCTTTCTCGCCAATCGCACGGTGGACTTCACCCGCCGCTATCTTGACCACGGCAAGAAGCGGCTGGTCTACGATATCGATATCGAGGGCATCCGCGTGATGGTGGTGCATTGCGCGCTGCTGAAGCGTACCCGGCTGCGCCAGTTCGAGCAGATCGCCGGCTGGATCGCCGAGCGGGAAGGGCCGACCATCGTCGTCGGCGACTTCAACGCGATGTCGGGCGAGGGCGAATTGGAGCCGCTCCTGCGCGGCGGGCGGCTGATCCATGCGAACCGCCTGCTCGGGCCGACCTTCCGCTTCGGCCCCTGGCGGGCGGCGCTCGACACCTGCCTCGTCTCGGCCGAACTCGGCGCCCGGTGCCGGATCGAGATCCTCGACCAGCCCTTCTCGGACCACAAGATGTTCAAGATCGACGTCGCGGCGGAAGAGCGCCAGGCGCTCGCATCCTGAACCGCGATCCTTTGCCGGCGTGGCGAATGGCGCTTGCGCGACGAAGCTTTGCGATCCTAAGCGCTTGGCCGGTTTCATGTCGTTCGTGTGACGGCATGGCCGATGCGAAGGGCCGGCACCTTGCCGGCGGCAAGGGATCGCACGCATGCCGAAGGCCGCTTCCAGACATTCCCTCGCCGGAAGGGGGGAACCGGCGGGCGGTGCCCGGTCCTGGCGGATCGGCGATCGGCCGAGCGCCCGGCGCTGGCTGATCGGCTCGGTCGTCGGGGTCGGTCTCGGGCTCGTCTTCGCGGCGGCCTCGGACGCGCTTTCGGTCTCGGACGCCTTCTTCGACGAGAACGGCCCGATCGAAAGCCTTCAGGCGCTGCTTCTGGCCGTGACGACGCTGGTCTTCTGCTGGAGCGCGTGGCGGAGCACGGATTCGAAGGCCTTCTTCAGCCTCTGCATGGCCGGCGCCTCCTTCGTCGCGACCCTGCGGGAGGTGCCGCGCTGCGGCGGGCCCTATGCGGCCGGCGATCTCTGTGTGCCGCAGACCGACAAGGACATCGCGCTCGCGATCGTCGGCCTCGCCATCCTCCTGGTGATGGGCTTCAGCCGATGGAACTGGCGCGATGTCCTCGATCTCCGCAATCTTCGCTATGTCTGGATCACCGGCCTTTCGGCGCTGACCCTGGCGCTCGCCGAAATCGCCGAGCGGGTGCATCTGCCGCGTGTCGAGGAGAGCGTCGAACTCGTCGCCTACGCTCTTCTCGCCATCGTCGCGCTCCGCCTCGTGGCGCGGATCCGCGACTGAACGCGATCAGGCCGCGCCGAAGACCCGGGCGAAGATCGTCTCGACATGCTTGGTGTGATAGCCGAGGTCGAACTTCTCGCGGAGCTCCGCCTCGGGCAGGGCGGCGGTCACTTCCGGGTCGGCGAGGAGCTCGGTCAGGAAGTCGGCGCCCTGTTCCCAGACCTTCATCGCGTTGCGCTGCACGAGGCGGTACGAATCCTCGCGGCTGAGCCCGGCCTGCGTCAAGGCGAGCAGCACGCGCTGCGAATGGACGAGGCCGCGGAACTGGTTGAGGTTCCTGTCCATCCGTTCCGGATAGACGAGCAGCTTGTCGATGACGCCGGCGAGCCGCGCCAGCGCGAAATCGAGCGTGATCGTCGCGTCCGGGCCGATATAGCGCTCCACCGAGGAATGCGAGATGTCGCGCTCGTGCCAGAGGGCGACGTTCTCCATCGCCGGCATCGCGTAGGAGCGAACCATGCGGGCGAGGCCGGTGAGGTTCTCCGTCAGCACCGGGTTGCGCTTGTGCGGCATGGCGGAGGAGCCCTTCTGGCCGGGCGAGAAATATTCCTCCGCCTCCAGCACCTCGGTGCGCTGGAGATGGCGGATCTCGGTGGCGAGCCGTTCGATCGAGGAGGCGACGACGCCGAGCGTCGCGAAGAACATCGCATGCCGGTCGCGCGGGATGACCTGGGTCGAGACGGGCTCCGGCTGAAGGCCGAGCGCCTTCGCCACATGCTCCTCGACGCGCGGATCGATATTGGCGAAGGTGCCGACGGCGCCGGAAATGGCGCAGGTCGCGACCTCCTCCCGCGCCGCGACGAGGCGCTTGCGGCAGCGCTCGAACTCGGCATAGGCCAGCGCCAGCTTCACGCCGAAGGTGGTCGGCTCGGCATGGATGCCGTGCGAGCGGCCGATCGTCACCGTGTCCTTGTGCTCGAAGGCCCGGCGCTTCAGCGCCGCCAGCAGCGCGTCCATGTCGGCGAGAAGGATGTCGCTCGCCTTCACCAGCTGCACGTTGAAGCAGGTGTCGAGCACGTCCGAGGAGGTCATGCCCTGATGGACGAAGCGGGCGTCCGGCCCGACGATCTCGGCGAGATGGGTGAGGAAGGCGATGACGTCGTGCTTGGTCTCGCGCTCGATCGCGTCGATCCGCTCGATGTCGAAGACCGCCTTGCCGCCCTTTTCCCAGATCGTTTCCGCCGCGCTCTTCGGGATGACGCCGAGCTCCGCCAGCGCGTCGCAGGCATGGGCCTCGATCTCGA
Source organism: Aureimonas endophytica (assembly GCF_014642635.1). Taxonomy (GTDB): domain Bacteria; phylum Pseudomonadota; class Alphaproteobacteria; order Rhizobiales; family Rhizobiaceae; genus Plantimonas; species Plantimonas endophytica. The sequence continues at coordinate 701,976 of NZ_BMIQ01000001.1, read as the reverse complement.
ACCAGATGCGGAACTTGGTCTCCTGCGACCAGACGGCGGCCATTTCGGGCCGGGAATAGCGGGGGATCATCGGGCGCTCGCCTATTCGCACGAATTGCGGGGGAACATACCTGCGCTGAAACGGGTATGGCTGCGCTCTAACAGAGCGGGGCGCTCACCTCAAATGGCGTCTCGCGCGGCGGTGAACGCGCGCCAGGCCGGCACGCGGTCGCCGGCGGCGGGCGTCGCGGCGAAGACGCCGCGCGCGATGGCTCTCGCCATGGTCGCGGTCGCGGCCGCCGCGAGCTCGATTCGCGCCGCGCCCTCCAGCGCGACGCCGCTCGTCCCGGTCGAAAGCCCGAAGACGAGATCGCCGTCGAAATCCGTATGGCTCGGCCAGAGCGCCTGGACGAAGCCGTCCTGCGCCGCGACGGCCAGCCGCTTGGCGCCGGCCTTGTCGAGCACCGCATCCGTCGCGACGATGGCGATGGTCGTCGCCTGCAAGGGGCGCGGCGCGAGTTTGGTCAGCGGCAAGGCGCCGTCCGCCGGCCAGGGCGCTGGCAGGCCGAGACCGCCGAACTCGCCATCGATCTCGAAGGGCGCGGCGCGGAAATGCGGCCCTTGGCCGACCAGCGGCGAGCCGACGGCATTCACCGCGACGAGCGCGCCGACCGTGACGCCGCTCGCCAGGACGGCGGAGGCCGAGCCGAGGCCGCCTTTGACGAGGGCGGTCGTCGCGCCGGCGCCGGCGCCGTGGCTGCCGATGGAAAAGTCGGGGCCGGCGGCTTCCGCCGCACGCCAGCCGAGCTCGCGATAGGGCGAATGGCGACCCCAATCCTTCGCCCCGCCATTGGCGAGATCGAAGAGGATCGCCGCCGGCACGATCGGCACGCGGAAGCCCGCCACCTCGAAACCGCGTCCGGCCTCGCGCAGGAAGGACTGCACGCCGCTCGCCGCGTCGAGCCCGAAGGCCGAGCCGCCTGACAGCACCAGCGCGTCGACGCCCGGCACCAGCTTGTCGGGCGCGAGGAGATCGGTCTCGCGCGTGCCCGGCGCGCCGCCGAGGATCTCCACCGCCGCGACGCTCGGGGCGTCGAGCAGAAGGGCGGTCGTGCCGCTCTTCAGCGCCGCGTCCTCGGCACTGCCGACCCGCAGGCCGGCGACGTCCGTCATGAGATTGCGCGGTCCCGGGCGCCAGGGAGGGGTCATCCCCCGGTCTCTTCGCGGAAGTCGCGGCCATTGAAGCGGAAGGTGCGGAAGAGCGCGAGATCGCCGTCGCCATTGGCGTCGAAGCGTACCGGGCCGAGACCGGTCGCGAAGCGTTCCGCATTCAGCGCAGTGGCGGGCGGCTGCCCATTCGACGCCGCCGCGATCGCGATTTCGGTCGCGGCGAAGGCCGGGCCGAAATAGCCCTGGCGCTCGACATTGTCGGTGCCGACGCCGCGCGTCAGGCCGGGAAAGCGGTCCTGCGGCGCCGTCGCCAGCGTGTCGACCGGCAGTTCGGCCGCCTCGTTCGGCTCGTCGAGCAGGGATTCGCCGCCGAGAAGTTGCAGCGCCTGGCCGTTCGCCGCCGCGTCGCGGGCGATGACGGCGGCATCCGCCCGCTCGCCGAGGACGACGAAATGCGTCACGCCGGTGCGGGCGAGGCGCCGGGCGAGGCCGAACTGCTTTTCCTCCGCCGGCCGATAGGTGTCGAGCGCGAAGGGCTTCAGGCCGCCGGCTTCGAGCTTCTGCCGCAGCGCGTCGGCGAGGTCGCGCGCATAGACCGAGCCGTCGTCGAGAATGCCGAAGGGCAGGTCGCGCCAGCGCGCGGCGACGAGGCTCGCCAGCGCATCCGCCTCCGCGTGGGACGAGGGGGCGAGGCGCCAGACGAGATCGCCGGTCTTGCGCCGCTTGGCGGTGAAGCGGTCGGCCCGCACGCCGACATCGAGCGTCGCGATGCCGGCCTGGCGCAGGATCGGCAGGGCGGCTTCCAGCGCCTCGGTGCAGAGAAAGCCGACGACGATGCCGACCTTTTCCGCGACGAAGCGGTTCGCGGCGTTCCGGCCGCCTTCGGCGGTGCAGGCGGTATCGGCCTCGACCAGGGCGGCCCGGGAGCGCGCGGCGAGGCGGGCGCCCTCGCGCAGCTGCGTGCCGAGAACGGCGTTGGGGCCCGACAGAGGCGCCGCGACGCCGATTCGCGGCGGCTCGGCCGCCTGGACCTGGGTGGCGAGAAGGAGGCTCGCCAGAAGGGCGCGTGGGACAGTCATCGGCCCCATCCTAGCGGAAGAGGCTTAAGAGATGGAGCCCGAAAGCATGGCGATCCCCTTCGGACGCCTGGGGAATCGGCGCGCCGCGACAGCGGCGAGGGTTGCGCCGGCTTTGCCTATCTGCGACGCAGGCTCGGACGCCTTCCGTCCGCGCTTCCAGGACCCCGGCGTCACGGCGTCTCTCCAGCGTGCGGCCATCGCGATGACCATCGAGCCGAAAGCCTTCCGCGATGCGATGAGCCGCTTCGCCAGCGCCGTCCATATCGTGACGACGGATGGGGCGGCCGGGCGACGCGGCGTCACCGCGACGGCGGTGCTGGGCGTGTCCGATCGGCCCGCAACGCTTCTCGTCTGCCTCAACGCCGCGAGCGCCGCCAACGAGCGCTTCGGCGCGAACGGCAATTTCGCCGTGAACGTGCTGGCGGCCGAGCGCGGCGAGAGCCTCGCGCGCATCTTCGCGGGCGGCGATGCCGATCCCGCCGAGCGCTTCGCCCATGGCACCTGGAGCGCGGCGGCGACCGGCGCGCCGCTTCTCGCCGATGCGCTGGTCGGCTTCGACTGCCGCTTGGTCGAGGCGCGCCGCATTGCGACGCATCATCTCCTAATCGGCGAGGTCGAAGCGGTGCATGAAGGGGCGGATGCGCCGCCGCTTCTCTATCACGCACGCGGTTACCGCCTGCTCTAGGCGCTGTCGCGAAGCGCCTCGCGGCGCTTGCGAAAGCCGGGCCGGCATCCATATCCTGGCATGGGCCGAGGCGCCCGAAGGACGATGCCTTGTCGGATACGATCCGCTCCCATTCGACAGAAGCCCTGCCGGGCTCGATCGACGCGACCCTGGCGCTGCTCGAGGCGCAGGACTATGTCGCCGACCGGCCGCTGGCGACCGTCCTCTTTCTGGCGCTGCGCATGGGCCGGCCCCTGTTCCTGGAGGGCGAGGCCGGCACCGGCAAGACCGAGATCGCCAAGGTGCTGAGCGCGGCGCTCGGCCGCCCGCTGATCCGCCTGCAATGCTACGAGGGTCTCGACGTCGCCTCGGCGCTCTACGAATGGAACTATGCGGCGCAGATGGTCGAGATCCGCCTGCGCGAGGCGAGCGGCGACACGGATCGCGACGCGATGCGCGCCGGCATCTTTTCCGAAGCCTTCCTGATCCGCCGGCCGATTCTCCAGGCGCTGGACGGCGCGCCGGGCCGCGCGCCGGTGCTCCTGATCGACGAGCTCGACCGGACGGACGAGGCCTTCGAGGCCTTCCTCCTCGAAATCCTGTCGGACAATCAGGTGACAATCCCCGAATTCGGCACGATCCGCGCCGCCGAGCCGCCGATCGTCATCATCACCACCAATCGCACGCGCGAGATCCACGACGCGCTGAAACGCCGCTGCCTCTACCATTGGGTCGACTATCCGGCGGCCGAACGCGAATTGGAGATCGTGCGGCGCAAGGCGCCGGGCGCCAATGCCGATCTCGCTCGCGAGCTCGTCGCCTTCGTCCAGCGCCTGCGCGCCGTCGATCTCTTCAAGGCGCCGGGCGTCGCCGAGACGATCGACTGGGCGAATGCGCTGACGGAACTGAACGCCGTGGCGCTGGACCCGGCCAAGGTCTCGGACACGCTGGGCGTCCTCCTCAAATATCAGGACGATATCGCGCGGCTGGCGAAGGGCGAGGGGCAGGACATCCTCGCCGAGGTGAAGCGCGACCTCGCGCTGGCCGGATGAGCGAGGCGCGGAGCCCGGCCGCCGATCCCGAAGGGCGGCTCGCCGACAACATCACCTATTTCGCCCGCACCCTGCGCCGGGCCGGCATGAAGCTTGGGCCCGCCGCCGTGCTCGATGCAATCGCGGCGGTGCGGGCCGGCGGCCTGTCCTCGCGCGACGACTTCTACTGGACGCTGCATGCGGTGCTCGTCAGCCGCCGGGAGGACGAGGTGGTCTTCGCCGAGGCCTTCCGCCTGTTCTGGCGATCGCGCGATCTGATCGAGAAGATGATCGCGATGTTCTCTTCCACCGTCACCCGCGACACGGTGCCGGAAAAGAAGCGGGCCGGCGAGACGCGCGCGTCCGACGCGCTTCTCGAAGGGGCGCGGACGCGAGAGAGCCGGCAGACGCGGCCGGAGATCGAGATCGACGCGCGCTTCACCATGTCGGGCCGCGAAGTGCTCCGGCACAAGGATTTCGCGCAGATGAGCGCCAGCGAGGTCGAGGCGGCGAAACTGGCGATCCGGGCCCTGCGGCTGCCGGACGACCGGGTGCGGACGCGCCGCAGCCGCCCGGCGACGGGCACCGGGCGCATCGACCTGCGCCGCACCCTGCAAGCCTCGGCGCGGGGCGGCGGCGAACTGATCCTGCCGAAGTTCCGCGTGCCGCGCGAGGTCCAGCCGCCGCTCGTCATCCTTGCCGACATTTCCGGTTCGATGAGCCAGTATACCCGTATCTTCCTGCATTTTCTTCATGCGTTGGGTGAGCGGCGGCGTCACGTCCATACCTTTCTCTTCGGCACGCGGCTCAGCAATGTCACGCGGGCGCTGCGCCACAAGGACCCGGACGAGGCGCTGGAGCGCTGCTCGGCGGCGGTGAAGGACTGGTCCGGCGGCACGCGCATCGCCGAGGCTTTGCGCAGCTTCAACAAGGACTGGTCGCGCCGCGTCCTGACGCGCGGGCCGACCGTGATCCTCATCACCGACGGGCTGGAGCGCGACAGCACGGAAGACCTCGCGGGCGAGATGGAGCGGCTGAGGAAATCCTGCCGGCGCCTGATCTGGCTGAACCCGCTCCTGCGCTTCGACGGTTTCGCGGCGCGGGCGCGGGGCGTGCGCGCGATGCTGCCCTATGTGGACGAGTTCCGGCCCGTCCATTCGCTGGACGCGATGGAGGCGCTCTGCCGCGCCCTGTCGAGCCCGGCCGGCGCCGCGACCGATCCGCGCCGCTGGCTGGAGGCGGCCGAGGCCGCCTGAAACGGGAGGACGCGCCATGGACATCGACAGCATCGCCCCGGCCGAGCGCCTCGACGTGTTGCGGACAGCCGAGCGCTGGGCCGCCGAGGGCCGGTCCCTGGCGCTGGCCACCGTGATCGAGACCTGGGGCTCGGCGCCGCGTCCCACCGGCAGCCATCTCGTCATCGATGCCGAAGGCCGGTTCGAGGGCTCGGTCTCCGGCGGCTGCGTCGAAGGCGAAGTGGTGACCGAAGCGCTCGACGTGATCGCGGCGGGGCAGGCGAAGATACTGGAATTCGGCGTCGCCGACGAGACCGCGTGGCGCGTCGGCCTGTCCTGCGGCGGGCGCATCCGCGTCTATGTCGAGAAGCTCGGCTGATGGAGCGGGCGCTTCTTGTCGCCTTGAACGCCGAGCGCGCGGCGCGGCGCGCGGCCGTGGTCGTGACGGATCTCGCCAGCGGCGCGCAACGCCTGGTGCGCGAGGCGGAGGCGGCGGGCGACCCCCTGGCGGGGCCGATCGGCGAGGCTCTGCGCTCCGGCCGCTCGGCGACGATCGCGGCGGAGGCGGGCGAGATCTTCCTGAACGTCCAGGTGCCGCCGGCGCGCATCGTGGCGATCGGTGCCGTCCATATCGCCCAGGCGCTGGGACCGATGGCGGGCCTCGCCGGCTTCGACATCGAGATCGTCGATCCGCGCACGGCCTTCGGCACGCCGGAGCGTTTTCCGGGACTGAAGCTCTCGGCCGAATGGCCGGAAGACGTCTTCGCGCGCCAGCCGCTCGATCCCTATTCGGCCCTCGTCGCCCTGACCCACGACCCGAAGATCGACGACGGGCCGATCGCGGCGGGGCTGCGGGCCGGCTGCTTCTATGTCGGCGCGCTCGGTAGTCGGAAGACCCATGCCCGCCGTGTCGAACGGCTCGTCGCGGCGGGGTTCGGCGAAGCGGAGATCGCCCGGATCGAGGCGCCGATCGGCCTCGATATCGCGGCGGCGACGCCGGCCGAGATCGCCGTCGCGATCCTCGGTTCGGTGATCCGCGCCTTCCGGCGGCGCGGCCTGGAGCGCGCCGCGTGAGGTTCGGCCCCTGGCCGCTCGCCGGGGCGGAAGGCGCGATCCTCGCCCATGCGGCGAAGCTCGAAACCGGCCGCATCGCCAAGGGCACCCGGCTCGGCCCCGACGAGATCGCGCGTCTCGGCGCGGCGGGCATCGCAAGCGTCACGGGGGCGCGGCTCGATCCCGGCGATCTCGCCGAGGACGAGGCGGCGGCGGCGCTCAGCGCCGCGCTCGCGGCAGACGGCATCGAGGCGGCGCCGGCCGCGACCGGGCGCGTCAATCTCTTCGCGCGCGGCGCCGGCCTTCTCGTGGTCGAGCGGGCGTCGGTCGATGGCGTAAACCGCGTCGATGCCGGCCTGACGCTGGCGACGCTTTCCGAATTCGCGCCCGTCGGCGAAGGCCAGATGGTGGCGACGGTGAAGATCATCCCGCTCGCCGTGCCGGGCGAGGCGGTGCGCCGGGCGGCAGCGCTGCTTAGGGCGCGGCCGGCGTTGCGGCTGGCCCGCTTCCGGCCGCAGCGCGTCGCGCTCGTCCAGACGCGGCTCGCCGGGCTGAAGGAGAGCGTTCTCGACAAGACGCGGCGCGTGACGGACGAGCGGCTGGCGCCCGCCGGTTCGGCGATCGTCGAGGAACGGCGCTGCGATCACGCGGCCGAGGCCCTCGCGGATGCGCTCACGAGCCTCGGAGACTGCGATCTCGCGATCGTCTTCGGCGCCTCGGCGGTGATCGATGCCGAGGACGTGATCCCGTCGGCGATCCGTCTCGCCGGCGGCGATGTCGACCATCTCGGCATGCCGGTCGATCCGGGCAATCTGTTGCTCGTCGGCCGCTTCCGGGACCGGCCGATCCTTGGAGCACCGGGCTGCGCGCGCAGCGCGAAGGAAAACGGCTTCGATTGGGTTGTAAACCGTTTGCTGGCCGATATTCATGTCACGTCCGAAGACATCCGGGCCATGGGTGTAGGCGGGCTCCTCGCCGAGATCCCGTCGCGCCCGCAGCCGCGCCAGCCGGCCGGGCGATGAACGAGGCGATCGAGATCCTGCTTCTCGCCGCCGGCCGGTCGAGCCGGACCGGGCGGTTTCACAAGCTCCTTGCGACCTTCGACGGCGAACCGCTGGTGCGGCGCTCGGCGCGGGTGGCGCTCGGCGCGACGGCGGCACGCGTCAGCGTCGTCCTCGGGGCGCGCGCGGCGGAAATGGCGGCGGCGCTCGAAGGCCTGCCACTGGAGCTGCGCCACAATCCCGACCATGCGGAGGGCCTGTCGACTTCGCTCAAGCTCGGCTTTTCCGGCCTGCGCGAGATGACTCTTGGCGTGGTGATCATGTTGGCCGACCAGCCATTTCTCGAAGCGGGCCATCTCGACCGCTTGATCGCGGCGTTCCGGCCGAGCGGCCGCGGCTCGATCGTCGTGGCGACCGATCGCGGAAAGCGCTTCAACCCGGTTCTCATCGGAACGCTCTATCGCGATGAAGTCGCTCGGCTGCACGGCGATGTCGGCGCGAAATCGCTCCTCGCCGCTCACGCTCCTTTGGTGATCGAGGTGGAGATCGGCCGGGCTGCCAGCTTCGATGTCGACACGCCGGACGCGCTGGCTCTGGCCGGCGGCCGGCCGCCGGGCGCGAATTAGGCGCCGCGCCGCGCGCAGTCGCCGCACTTGGCGAAGCCGGCGCCCGCCGCACTTGCGCGCGAAAGCGAACGAGGTGAGGCGATGGGACATCATCTGATTTTCGGCGGCAATGGCGGGATCGGCGAGGCGGTGGCCGAGCGCCTGCGGGCGAGCGGCCACGAGGTGACCATCGCCGGCCGCAACGAGCCGGAACTGCGGGCGGTGGCCGAGCGGATCGGCGCGCGCGCCCTCGTCTGCGACGTGCTGAAAGACGAGGACCTGACCCGCCTCGCGGAAAACATCGCGGACGGGCTGGACGGACTGGTCTTCGCGGTGGGCACCATCAACCTGAAGCCGTTCGAGAAGCTGACGGAAGAGGACTTCCTCGGCGATTTCCGCCTCAATGCCGTGGCGGCCGCGCGATCGGTCCAGGTCATGCTGCCGAAGCTCCGCGCCGCGAAGAACGGTGCCAGCGTGCTGCTCTTCTCGACGGTGGCGGTGGAACAGGGCTTCGCCGCCCATGCCTCGATCGCGATGGCGAAGGGCGCCGTCGCGGCGCTGACGCGCACGCTCGCCGCCGAACTCGCGCCCGAGATCCGGGTCAACGCGATCGCCCCGTCGCTGACCGACACGCCGCTCGGCCAGAAGGTGGCGGGCAGCGAACGGATGGCGGATGCGGTGGCGAAGATGCATCCGCTGCCGCGTCTCGGACGGGCCGCCGACATGGCGGCAATGGCCGAACTCCTTCTCACCGCCGAGGGCGGCTGGATCACCGGTCAGGTCATCGGCATCGACGGCGGCCGTTCGACCCTGCGCGTGAAAGGCTGATACCCGCGCGCGCTGATCGCGGAACGGGCAGGGTGGCGCGATGCCCAGAACCGAGGCGGCGATAAGCCTCGGTTAATCGTCGGGGCGCAGCATCGATGGGCCGGGCGGGATGCCTCCCGGCCGAACCGATGGAGCGTAACGATGCAGACACGTCCTGTCGCCGATCCCGACTTCCAGAAGATGCTGTCGGGCTTCAGTCTGACTACCGCCAAGATCCACTATCGGATGCCCGATCATCCGTCCTTCCTGCAGACCTTCCTCTGGCAGTTCACCGATATCGCGCCAGACTATCCGCGCCTGATGCGCTTCCTCGACCATTGGCGACGCGAGGTCGAAGCCGCCATCCATTCCGTGGAGGTGATGCATCGCGGGCTCATCGCGCCGCACGAGATCCGCATGGTCACCGATCTCGGCAAGCTGCACTGAGGCGGACGGGCCGCGCTCAGAAGAGCTTCAGGCCCTTCATGCTCGTATGGCCCGACGTGCCGATGATGACGTGATCATGGACGGCGATGCCGAGCGCCTTCGCGGTCTCGGCGACCGTCCGCGTCATCTCGATATCGGCGCGCGACGGTGTCGGATCGCCCGACGGATGGTTATGGACGAGGATCAGGGCGCTCGCCGAGAGTTCGAGCGCGCGCCGCACCACCTCGCGGGGATAGACCGGCGTATGGTCGACCGTGCCGGTATGCTGCACCTCGTCGGCGATGAGCGCGTTCTTCTTGTCGAGAAAGAGGATGCGGAACTGCTCGCGGGTCTGGTGGGCCATGGCGGCATTGCAATAGTCGATCACCGCCGACCAGGAGGACAGGACCTCGCGCTGCCGGATGGCCGAGCGCATCGCCCGCTCGTTCACCGCGCGCACAATGCGGAAGTCGAGCGCCGTCGCTTCGCCCATGCCGCTCACCTCCCGCAACCGAGCCTCCGGCGCGTTCAGCACCTCGGCGAGGCTGCCGAAGCGTTGCAGCAGCGCCTTCGCCAACGGCTTGGTGTCGCGGCGGGGAATGGTGCGGAAGAGAAGGAGTTCGAGGAGTTCATAATCGGCCAGCGCGTCCGACCCGGCTTCCGCGAAGCGCTCGCGCAGCCGCTCGCGATGGCCGTGCTGATGGTTGGCGAGCGAGGGCGGCAGAGCCGCGTCCTCCTCGACGCCGAAAGGGAGCGATCCTTCGGTCGTCGTTCCCCCGTCGGGTCGCCGCTTCACGGCGGCCTCAGCCGGCGAGGCTGGCCTGTTCCTCGGTGCCGAGCCCGGGCGTGTCGAGGCCGGCGGGCGAGAAGGTGAAGACCTCGCAGCCGGTTTCCGTCACGCCGACCGTGTGTTCGTACTGAGCGGAGAGCGTGCGGTCGCGCGTCACGGCGGTCCAGCCGTCATGCAGCACCTTCACATGCGGCCGGCCGAGATTGATCATCGGCTCGATGGTGAAGATCATGCCGGGGCGCATCTCGGCACCCTCGCCGTGGCGCCCGTAATGGAGGACGTTCGGCGCGTCGTGGAACAGCCGGCCGACGCCATGGCCGCAGAAGTCGCGCACCACGGAACAGCGCTCGCCCTCGGCATAGATCTGGATCGCCGCGCCGATATCGCCCATCCGCGCGCCCGGCTTCACTTCGGCGATGCCGAGCATAAGCGCGCGATAGGTCACCTCGCAGAGCCGCTCGGCGGCGCGCTTCACCTTGCCGACGAGATACATGCGCGAGGCGTCGCCGTGATAGCCGTCGACGATCAGCGTCACGTCGATATTGACGATGTCGCCGTCGCGCAGCGGCTTCTCGTTCGGGATGCCGTGGCAGACGACATGGTTGATCGAGGTGCAGACGCTCTTCATGTAGCCGCGATAGTTGAGCGTCGCCGGCAGAGCGTCGTTCTCCAGCGCGAAGCGCAGCACGAAATGGTCGATCTCGTCGGTCGTGACGCCCGGCTTGACGATGGCGACGAGCGCGTCGAGGCAGCGCGCCGTGAGCTGGCAGGCGCGCCGCATGCCCGCGAAGGCCTCGGCATCGTAGAGACGGATGGCGCCCGTGTTGCGGGCGGGAAGGATTTCGGCTTCGAGGTAGCTGGTCATCGCGGGCCTGATGGGTTCCGGCGGAGGGGCCGCAGAAGGGTCATGTCGCATCGATCGGCCGAAGCTTCAAGTCTTCCGGCCGGGGCCGGCCGCATCGCGGCGGCCGGGTTTCAGCTCTTCATACGGACATAGGAGCCCGGCGCGTCCTCGATCGGCGTCAGTCGCCGGCCGCCCGGCTTGCGCGCCTTCACCCGCCGGCCGGATTGCGGCTCGACCCAGGCCTGCCAATGCGGCCACCAGGAGCCCTTGGTCTCCTCCGCCCGGAGCAGCCATTCCTCGTAGGGCATGTCGTCCGAGGGGCGGGGGCCGGTCCAGTACTGGTACTTGTTGCGGTCGGGCGGGTTCACCACGCCGGCGATATGGCCGGAGCCGGTGACGACGAAGGTGACGTTCGGCCCGAGGAAGCGGCTGCCCGTATAGACGCTGAGCGCCGGCGCGATATGGTCCTCCCGCGTCGCGAGATTGTAGATCGGGATGTCGATGCCGGAGAGATCGACGCGCTGCCCGCCGATCTCCATCTCGCCCCGCGACAGGCGGTTCTCCAGATAGCAGTTGCGCAGATAGAACATGTGGTTGGCGCGCGGCATGCGCGTCGAATCGGCATTCCAGTAGAGAAGGTCGAAGGGCATCGGCTCCTTGCCCTTCAGGTAGTTGTTGACGAAATAGGGCCAGATCAGGTCGCCGGCGCGCAGCATGTTGAAGGCCGCCGCCATGCGGCTGCCGTCGAGATAGCCCTTCGTGCGCATGGCGTTGTCGAGCGTGGCGAGCTGGTCCTCGTCGACGAAGACCTTCAGGTCGCCGGCATGGGTGAAGTCGATCTGGGTGGTGAGGAAGGTCGCCGACCGGATGCGCCCGTCGCCGATGGTCTTCAGATAGGCGAGGGCGGCGCCGAGCAGCGTGCCGCCGACGCAATAGCCGATCGTGTTCACCTCGCGCTCGCCCGTCGCCTTCTCCACCGTGTCGAGGCCGAAGACGATGCCGTCATGGATATAGTCCCGCCAATCCTTGGCGGCGTGCTGCTCGTCCGGGTTCACCCAGGACAGGACGAAGACCGTGTGCCCCTGTTCGACCGCCCATTTGATGAAGGATTTCTGCGGGCTGAGATCGAGGATGTAGAACTTGTTGATCCAGGGCGGCACGATCATCAGCGGGCGCTTCAGGACGGTCGGCGTCGCCGGCTCGTATTGGATCACCTGGCAGACCTCGCTCTGGGCGACGACCTTGCCGGGGGTCAGCGCCATGTCGCGCCCGACCTCGAAGGTGGAATAGTCGGCCTGACGCAGGCGCAGGCTGCCGCGCCCCGCCGCCATGTCCTCGGCGAACATGCGCATGCCGCGCACCAGGTTCTCGCCGTTCGACTTCACCGTGTCCCGCATCAGCTCGGGATTGGTGAGGACGAAGTTCGATGGCGAGAGCGCGTGGCTGATCTGGCGCATGTAGAAGGCGGCCTTGCTGCGCGTGTGCTCGTCGATGCCCTCCGCCTCCTGCACCAGTTCGTCGGCCCAGTCGGAGGTGGTGAGGTAGAAGCGTTTCAGCGCGTCGTAGAACGGATTGGCCGTCCATTCCTCGTGCGCGAAGCGCTTGTCGGCGACGGCGGCGGGCGGGGTGGCGGCCGGGGCCTCCTCGCCGCTGAGGCGCTTCACCGTGTCGTTCCAGACGCCCAGATAGCTCGCCATCAGGTTCGACTGCGCTTCGGCGGCGCGCCGGGGGTCGGAGAGCCAGAAATCGGCGACCTTCGACATGGTCGCGAAGAGTTCGGGAATGCTCACCGGACCATTGTCGACCACTTCGCCGCGCTCGCGCGGCTCGACCCAGGCGGAGGCCGCCTTGCCCATGAACTCGATCACATGCGCCATGTTGCGCGTGAAGGCCTCGGGATCGGACACGACGTAGGACCCCGGCGCCCCGCCCGGCGCGGCCTTGTCGGCTCGGTCTGCGGTCGATGACATGATCTCTCCTCCACGCGCATGAACCCGGCGCCTTCGCGCCCGCTACCCTTCCGCTTCGCGACGGGTTCCCGCCCCCTCGCGATTCGGATATGAGGTTAAATATGTCTCGGCGTTCAAGGTAACGACAATGACCTCTTGGTCCCGGATTTTATTGCTCGCCGGCATGCTCGGCCTCACGGCCCCGCTCGCCGCCTGCAATATCATACCGCCCGAAGGGCCGTCGCTCCTGGCGCAGCGTCCCGACCGAAATTTCGGCCCTTCCGCCCAGCGGCTCGACAAGGACGGCTATCCGCTGCTCGGCGCCTTCCCGAACCAGGCCGCGCCGCAGCTGGACAGCGCGGCCGTCGCCAGCGACCGCCAGAGCCTGCTCGCCTCCGGGCGCGCGCAGAATGCCGAGGTCCGCTCCGCCGCCGCGGAATATCAGCAGTCCGTCGCGCAGGCGAAGAAGATCCGGGCGCAGCATGAGGCGAACGTGACGGAGCTCACCTCCATCGAGGTGCAGCAGAACGCCGCCCGCAAGACCAACGACGACGTGCTGCGCCAGATCGAGGGGCGCTGACCGCAGTAGCTACGTGGCCCCGGGAAAGGGCCGGGGCGAGGACCGATGACAGAAGAATTCCACAAGATCCGCCGACTGCCGCCTTATGTCTTCGAGGAGGTGAACCGCCTCAAGGCCGCCGCCCGTGGGCGCGGCGCCGACATCGTGGATCTCGGCATGGGCAATCCCGACCTGCCGACGCCGAGCTTCGTCGTCGACAAGCTCTGCGAGACGGTCCGCGATCCGCGCACCCATCGCTATTCGGCCTCCAAGGGCATCGCGGGCCTGCGCCGCGCCCAGGCCGCCTATTACGAGCGCCGGTTCGGCGTGAAGCTCGATCCCAACCGTCAGGTCGTTGCGACGCTCGGCTCGAAGGAGGGCTTCGCCAACATGGCCCAGGCGATCACCGCGCCGGGCGACGTCGTCCTCTGCCCGAACCCGACCTATCCGATCCACGCCTTCGGCTTCCTGATGGCGGGCGGCACGATCCGCTCGATCCCCGCCAAGCCCGACGACGAGTTCCTGGCGGCGGTGGACCGCGCGGTGCGCCATTCGATCCCGAAGCCGCTGGCGATCATCCTCAACTATCCGTCGAATCCGACGGCCTATGTCGCCGATCTCGACTTCTATGCCGAGGTCGTGGCGCTCGCCCGCAAGCACAACATCATCGTCCTGTCCGATCTCGCCTATGCGGAGATCTTCTTCGAAGGCGCGCCGCCGCCCTCGATCCTCCAGGTGCCGGGCGCGATCGACGTCGCGGTCGAGTTCACCTCCATGTCGAAGACCTTCTCCATGCCGGGCTGGCGCATCGGCTTCGCCGTCGGCAACGAGCGGCTGATCGCGGCGCTCGCCCGCGTGAAGTCCTATCTCGACTACGGCGCCTTCACCCCGATCCAGGTCGCGGCGACGGCGGCGCTGAATGCCGGCGACAACGCCATCGCCGAGGTGCGCGCCATCTATAAGCGCCGCCGCGACGTTCTGGTCGAAAGCTTCGGCCGCGCCGGCTTCGAGGTGCCGCCGCCGTCCTCGACCATGTTCGCCTGGGCGCCCATCCCCGAGCCCTATCGCCGCCTCGGCAGCCTGGAATTCTCCAAGCTCCTGGTCGAGAAGGCGGATGTGGCGGTGGCGCCCGGCATCGGCTTCGGCGAGCATGGCGACGACTACGTGCGCATCGCTCTCGTCGAGAACGAGCACCGCATTCGGCAGGCGGCGCGCAACATCAAGCGGTTCCTTGCGCCGGCGCAGGAAGCACGGCAAAACGTCGTCCCGCTCAGCCGCACGGCATGAGCGCCCGAAAGGGCGCTCCCTCCGCTTAGACAAGGAATCCCATGTCCAGCCCGTTGAAACTCGGCGTCGCCGGTCTCGGCACGGTCGGCGCGTCGCTCGTGCGCCTGCTCGGCGAGAACGGCGAGGCCTATGAGCGGCGCAGCGGCCGGCCGATCGCGGTCGCGGCCGTCGCCGCCCGCGACCGCGCCAAGGATCGCGGCATCGATCTCGGCGCCTTCCAATGGTTCGACGATCCGGTGGAACTCGCGGCGAAGGCCGAGATCGACGTCTTCGTCGAACTCGTCGGCGGGGCCGAGGGCGCCGCGCTGGAATCGGTGAAGGCGGCGCTCAATCGCGGCCTGCCGGTGGTCACCGCCAACAAGGCGCTGCTCGCCCATCACGGCGTGGCGCTCGCCAAGCTCGCGGCGCGCAAGAACACGGTCATCGCCTTCGAGGCGGCGGTCGCCGGCGGCATCCCGATCATCAAGACGCTGCGCGAGGCGCTGCGCGGCAATATGGTGAGCCGCGTCTACGGCATCCTCAACGGCACCTGCAACTACATGCTGACGCGCATGGAGCGCGAGAAGCTGAGCTTCGAGGCCTGCCTCGCCGAGGCGCAGCGGCTCGGCTATGCCGAGGCCGATCCGACCTTCGACATCGGCGGCTTCGACGCCGCGCACAAGCTCACCATCCTCACCTCGCTCGCCTTCGGCTCGGAGATCGATCTGGAATCGGTCTTCATCGAAGGCATCGAGCGGATCTCCGCCGAGGATATCGAGGCGGCGGCCGAGCTCGGCTTCCGCATCAAGCTCCTCGCCGTGGCGCAGCGCACCGAGAGCGGCATCGAGCAGCGCGTCCATCCGGCGATGATCCCGGCAAGCTCCGCCCTGGCGCAGGTCGACGGCGTGACGAATGCCGTCGCCGTCGATACCGATCTTCTCGGCTCGATCCTACTCGCCGGCCCCGGCGCCGGCGGCAATGCCACGGCCTCGGCGGTTCTTTCCGACGTGCTCGACGTCGCGACCGGCGCCCGCATCCCGACCTTCGGCGTCGCGCCGACCGGGCTCGTACCCTATCGCCGGGCGCGGATGCGCGCGCATGAGGGCGGCTACTATATCCGGCTCACCGTGCACGACCGCGTCGGCGTCTTCGCCTCCGTCGCCCGCCGCATGGCGGAGAACGCGATCTCCCTGGAATCGATCGTCCAGCGCAAGCGCGCCGGACACGAGGCCGATGCCGAGGCGCCGGTGATCCTCATCACGCACGAGACCACCGAGGCGGCGGTGCGCAAGGCGATTGACGCCATCTCCCGCGATGGACATCTATCCGGTGAACCGCGCATGATCCGCATCGAGCCGCTGGATTGACGGCGGATCGCGGCGACCTTCCATCCTCGGACCTTGGACGACACCCTTGAGCGCCACCTCGCTTGACCGGATCGATCGCGGACTGACGATCGAGATCGCGCGCGTCACCGAGCGCGCGGCCGTCGCGGCGGCGACCCTTCGCGGGCGCGGCGACGAGAAGGCCGCCGACCAGGCGGCCGTCGACGCCATGCGCTCGGAACTGAACACCCTGCCGATCGACGGCCGGATCGTCATCGGCGAGGGCGAGCGCGACGAGGCGCCGATGCTCTTCATCGGCGAGAAGGTCGGTACCGGGCATGGGGCGGCGGTGGATATCGCGCTCGACCCGCTCGAAGGCACCACGGTCTGCGCCAAGAACCTGCCGAACTCGCTGGCGGTGATCGCCATCGCCGCGCGCGGCAGCCTGCTGAACGCGCCCGACGTCTATATGGACAAGATCGCGATCGGCCCCGGCTATCCGGAAGGGCTGATCGACCTGTCGCGGCCGGCCCCCGACAATCTGGAAGCCCTCGCCAAGGCGAAGGGCGTGAAGGTGCAGGAGATCACCGCCTGCATCCTCGATCGCCCGCGCCATGCGCAGCTTATCGAGGATGTCCGCTCGACCGGTGCCGCCATCCGCCTCATCGGCGACGGCGACGTCGCGGGCGTCATCCATACGTCCGACCCGGACGAGACGGGCATCGACATCTATCTCGGCATCGGCGGCGCGCCGGAAGGCGTGCTGGCGGCGGCGGCGCTGCTCTGCGTCGGCGGCCAGATGCAGGGACGCCTGCGCCTCGACACGTTGGACAAGCGGGCGAGGGCCGAGGAGATGGGCATTTCCGATCCCCACCGGATCTATTCGCTGCAGGACATGGCGCGCGGCGACGTCGTCTTCGCCGCGACCGGCGTCACCGACGGCAACCTTCTGAACGGCGTGCGCTTCTATCGCGACCGGATCGAGACCCATACGGTGGTGATGCGGTCGGCGACGAAGACCTATCGTGAGATCGTGGCGAGACATTACGATCGCGGCAAGTTCGGCCTCTGAATGGCGGGACTCGCCGCGCGGGGAATGGAGCGGGGCATGAGCGGCGCCGGTCCGCGCCTGTTCCTGAATGTCGGCCGCTCGCTCACCGGCCAGCGCTGGCTGCATGTCCTCGACGCGCGCGCCGAAGCGGCGGCCCTGCGCATGGCGCAGGAGACGGGCCTGCCCGAGATCGTCTGCCGCGTGCTCGCCGGCCGGGGCGTCGCCGTCGAGGCGAGCCGCGCCTTTCTCGCGCCGACGATCCGCGACCTGATGCCCGATCCCTCGACGCTGACCGCGATGGACGCGGCGGCGGCCCGGCTGGCTGACGCGATCGAGCGGCGCGAGACGATCGCGATCTTCGGCGATTACGATGTCGACGGCGCCGCGAGTTCGGCCCTTCTCTGGCGCTATCTCGCCGAGTTCGGCCTGCCGCCGACGATCCGCATCCCGGATCGCATCAGGGACGGCTACGGCCCCAATCCGCGTGTCATCGGCGAACTGATCGATGCCGGCGCGACGCTGATCGTCACGGTGGATTGCGGCACGTCGAGCCTCGACGCGCTCGGCGAGGCGCGGCGGCGCGGGGTGGATACGATCGTCCTCGACCACCATCAGCCGGGCGAAACGCTGCCGCCGGCCTTCGCGATCGTCAATCCGAATCGTCAGGACGATCTGTCCGGTCTCGGCGCGCTCTGCGCCGCCGGCGTCGTCTTCATGACGTTGACGGCCCTGTCGCGCGAGCTGCGCCGACGGGGGCGCGATCCGCGCGGCCTGCCCGACCTCATGGCGCTGCTCGACCTCGTGGCGCTGGCGACGGTCTGCGACGTCGTGCCCCTGACCGGCCTCAACCGCGCCTTCGTCATGCGCGGTCTCGACGTGATGCGACGGCAGGAGAAGGCGGGCCTGCGGGCGCTCGCCCGTGTCGCGCGCCTCTCCGGCCCGATCGATCCCTATCATCTCGGCTTCATCCTCGGCCCGCGCATCAATGCCGGCGGCCGGATCGGTCAGGCCCATCTCGGGACCCGTCTCCTGACGATCGAGGACGAGGCGGAGGCGGGCGAGCTCGCCGACGAGCTGAACCTTCTCAACGAGGAACGGCAGGGCATGGAACGGGCGATGCTCGCCGAGGCCGAGGCCGAGGTTCTGGCCGAGATCGGCGGCGGCGAGGGGCCGCCGATCCTGATCGGCGCCCGGGCGACCTGGCATCCGGGCATCGTCGGCCTCATCGCCGCGCGGCTGAAGGAGCGCTATCGCCGCCCGGCCTTCGCCATCGCCTTCGACGCGTCGGGGCGGGGCACCGGGTCGGGCCGCTCGGTGCCCGGCTTCGATCTCGGCGCGCTCGTCCGCCGGGCGGTCGATGCCGGTCTTCTCGTCAAGGGCGGCGGCCATGCGATGGCGGCGGGCCTCACCATCGCGCGCGAGCGTCTCGGCGACTTCCGCGATTTCGCCGAAGCGGCGGCCGGCGCGGCCGAAGCGCTCGGCGAAGGCCAGCACGACCTGCTGCTCGACGGCGCCCTCTCGGCCGGCGCCGCGACGACGGATCTCGTCGCGCGGCTGGAAAGCGCCGGTCCCTATGGCGCCGGCCATCCGCAGCCGATCTTCGCGCTGCCGCGCCATCGCGTCGTCTCGGCCTCGGTGATGGGCGCGGGCCATGTGCGCGCCAGCCTTCAGGGGGCCGACGGCACGACCCTGTCCGGCATCGCCTTTCGCGCCGCCGAGACGGCGCTGGGCACGCGGCTCCTCCAGCGCGGCGAGGCGCTGCATCTCGCCGGCACCCTGTCCATCGACCGCTATCGCGGGCAGGATTCCGTGTCGTTCCGGATCGTCGATGCGGCGGAGATTCCGCGCTAGCGCGGCATCGCGCCGGCGTCCGCCGTCGCCTCGCCGGCGAGGAAGCGGCCGTCCACCCAGCCTTCGCTGCCGCTGCGCAGACTCTTCACATAGCGCCAGTCGCCGGCCGCGCGCATGACGAGAACCGACGAACCGCTGTCGATCTCGGCGAGACGCGCCGAGGCGCCGTCGGGCGCCGCATGGGCGGCGAGCTTGCGCGTCGCATGGCGCTGGGCGGCGCCGGAGGTCGCGAGATCCGTCGTGGTCGGTGGCGGCGGGGCGGCGATCGGTGCCGGCGCGGCCATGGGGGCGGAGCGCGGCGCGGCGGCTTCCATCGGCGGCTTGGCGAAGGGCAGCAGGGGCGCGGCCGCCGGAACCGGCACTTCGCCGCGCGGCGGAGGGAGCGCGACCGGCGGCCTCGGCACGGCGGCCGGCACGGGCGGGACGGGGCGGATCGATCCCGTCCGCTCCGGCGCCTCCGGCGTGGACACGCGGCGGACCGTCTCGCGCGTCGGCGCCGGGCGCCAGGGCGTGCTGCCTTCGATCAGCGCCGCGACGCGATCGCCGACCGCCTCGATCTCGCGGGTCTCGGGCTTCGCCTTCTCGGTCAGCGACATCGCGTAGCGGAGCGGGCGCCCGTCCGACACGGCCCAGGCGCCGGCGACCGCCACCGTCGCGAGCCAGCCGACGGTCGAGAACCAGCCGCGGCCGCCCGACCGCTTGGGCGGCGCGGCTTTCCGTGAGGCGGGCTTCTTCTTCGAACGTTCGGCCAATGCGAGCATCCCCCTGCGACGGCATCGGGGATCATCGCGGCGAAGGGTTAATGCCGGGTTCGCGACCGGTACCGGCTGCGGGCGAGGCCGGCGAGAAGCAGGACGCCGCCGGCCAGGGCCGCGAGGGGCGCGACGCCGGCTTGCGCGATCGGCCAGTCGGGCGCGACGATCCGTGCCGTATCGAAATCCTCCGCGCTATGGCGGCAGAGGACGAGCGAGGCGCCCTCGCTCAGCATGTCGCGCTCGATCCGCTCGGCGAGATCGGCGAGGGTAGCCCGTTCCGGCGTCAGCCGCCGCATCTCGACGATGAGCTGCCGCTCCGCCGCTAGCGTCGCGTGCATGCAGCCGTTGAAGGAACTTTCCTCGTTCGCGATGCTGCCCGGCACGAGTCCCCAAAGGCAGGCGGCCCGTTGCAGCGCGGCGTAATTGGCGATCCGGCGGAACCGTTCGTCGCTGCGCGGCTGCCGCGCGGCCTCCGCCAGGATCTCGCCGTTCCAGCGCTGCAGCACGGCCATCTGGCCATGGGTGAGGGAGGGTATGGCGATGCCCTCGATCGGTCCGACCGCGCCCGAGCCATGGGCGGCGGCCGGTGAGACGGCCGCCAGCGCGAGAAGCGCCGCCAGGAAGGCTCGACGCATGTCCGGTCAGCGCGCGCCGAGCGGCGACGGCCGTCGCCGGGCGGGCGCGAGCAGATGGTCCGCGAGGGCCCCGAAGCCGAGGCCGAGGCCGGCCCAGAGCACAGCATGGAGCCCGAGCGAGGCGATGCGGAAGCGCCAGAGGATCGTCGCCGAAAATTCTTCCGGCACTTCGTTGATCGCCGGCAGGGCGATGCCGGCGAGCCCGACGATCGCCAGGAAGACGGCGATGCCGGCGAGCACCGCGTTCCAGCGCCCGATCGAGAGAACCAGCCGCGAGACGAGCGAGGCGCCGGCGGCCAGCGCCGCGCCGGAAATCAGCAGCATGGCGAAGAAGAGCTGGGTGCGCGCCGCGATCGTCTCCTCGACGCCGACGGCCGGCGGATTGGCCGGATATTTCAGCTGCGGCACCAGAACGAAGGCGACGAAGCCGATCGCGGCGAGGATCGCGGCGATCGGACGCGGGCCCAGCCCGCCGAGGCGCCCCAGCGCGACGGCGAAGGCCAGCGCGAAGAGCCCGCCGAGCGCCGCGCCGTAGACGAGGAGCCCGGTCAGGAGGCCGATGCCGGCCTGCGTCGCCCGGCTGACGAGTTCAGGCTCGGCGGCGGCGTCGGCCGCTGCGCGCTGCGCCTCGAAGGCGATGGCATAGTCGATCTGCGGTTCGCCGAAGACGCGGGCGAACAGGAAGGCGCAAAGGCCGGCGAGGACGCCGGCCAGCAGGCCGCGCCAAAGGAGAGAGCGCACCATGGTCGTCTTTCCCTCAGTGGCAGGGGAAGCCGAGAAGGTGGCGGCCGTCATGCACGAATTCATGCACGGCCATGCCATGGATCAGCGAGGTCGCGCCTTCTTCGGCGCCGACGAAATAGATCGCGAGCAGCAGCAGCAGGCCGGCGAACACCGCCCAGGGCAGGATCTGCGCGAGCGGGATCGCCTCCGGGCGGATGGCGGGCGTAAGGTGGGTGTCGGTCATGGTCAGGCTTCCCTGGGATTGCGCGTCCCGAACGGCGTTCAAGCGATCCTCGCGGGCAGGTCTGACTTCCGATGGCGAGTTCCATCGGTCACAGTGGCGCGACCGTGCCGGGCTTCCACCGGCTTCCGCACCGCGATCGCTAGGGCTCCAGCCTTGGATGGTCGGGGCGGGCGTGTCAATGGATCGCTCATGCCGGCGCGCCTTTATCTTCTCTGCCAGGGCGCGACGCGCGCCACCCGCCTAGCCGCCTTTCCGGCGGACGAGCCTTTGGAGGACGCGGCGAGGGTGGCGGCGAGCGTCGCCGCCCGGCGATGGCCGCGCGTCGACGCGGTCGTGACGAGCCCGGCGCGCGCCGCGCGGGAGACCGCCGAGGCGCTCGGCCTCGTCCATGACCTGGAGCCGGCGCTCGGCGAGGTCGACTACGGGGCCTGGGCCGGGCGCCGTTTCGCGGATGTCGCCGCCACCGAACCCGGCGCGCTGGCCGCTTGGCTGGAGGATCCCGAGGCCCGGCCGGGAGGAGGGGGCGAATCCTTGGAGGAGCTCGACGCGCGGATCGGCCGCTGGCTGGACACGCGCCTGGCCTCCGACGGACGGATGCTTGCCGTGACCCACGGTGTGGTAATGCGCGCTGTGGTTGTTCATATCCTCAATGCGCCGCTGCGGGCCGCGCGATCCGTCGATGTCCAGCCGCTTCAGATGCTTGAGATCGGCAGCAACGGGCGACGCTGGACGATCCGCCAACTGAGCTCATAGGTATGAACAATCAAAGGTTGCAGATTTCGTGAAGGTCGTTCCCGTCCAGGCGTGTTTCAAGAAGCCGACAAAGTTGCAGCTTCCTTTTTTTCGACCTTAGATGGTATCTTCGAGCGTGAGGATCGTTCCAGTTCGGAGAGTCTCGCTGCGGCCTATACTGTGGCAACGGCGTTCCGTCGGGAAAATGACTTCCGAGTAACTTCGTGGCTAATGGGTTTTTGCGTGGGGCCGACCGATCATTCCTTTTATGGCGCAGTTGCGCTTCCCCGAGCCGGGCCCTTTAAAGCTATGGCGTGCGACCCTGAGGAACGATCCTAAATGGCGATGGAGCGCGATTTCACCGATCTGGCCGGCAAGCGGGTCCTGATCGTCGAGGACGAGCATTTCCTGGCGGAAGAGATGGCCCAGGCGGTGCGGAATGTGGGCGGCATCGTGCTGGGCCCGGTGGCGGATGTGGAAAGCGCGCTGCGCATCGTCGAGGAGGGGGGCGTCGACGCGTCGATCCTCGATATCCGGCTCGGCGACGACACATCCTTTCCGATCGCCTCCGCGCTGAAGGAGACCGGTGTCCCGGTGATCTTCGTCACCGGCTATGACGACTGGTTCATCCCGAACGATCTCGACGACATTCCCGTCCATCGCAAGCCGACCGATCCCGACAACGTTGTCCGCGTCCTGTTCAAGAACGCGAAGCAGGACGATCCGGCCGATCTCGAATGAGGGTGGCGGGAGCGGACGGCGGGACGGCTTCTCCCTCCCGCCGCCCCTCCGTCAGGCGACGTTCGGCAGACGGTCGATCAGCTTGTCGAGCGTGATCGGATAGTCGCGGACGCGAATGCCGGTGGCATTGTGGATCGCGTTGGCGATCGCCGCGCCGACGCCGCAGAGCCCGAGTTCGCCGCAGCCCTTGGCTTTCATCGGCGAGGAGGTCGGGTCGGCCTCGTCGAGGAACACCACCTCCTGATGCGGGATGTCGGCATGGACCGGCACCTCGTAGGTGGCGAGGTCGTGATTGGCGAAGAAGCCGCGTCGCTTGTCCACGGCCAGTTCCTCCATCAGGGCCGCGCCGACCCCCATCGTCATCGCGCCGATCACCTGGCTGCGCGCCGTCTTCGGATTGAGGATGCGGCCCGCCGCGCAGACCGCCAGCATGCGGCGCACGCGCACCTCCGCCGTCGCCGCGTCGATGCCGACCTCGACGAAATGGCCGGCGAAGGTCGATTGCTGAAAGCGCTTCGAGAGGTCGCCGAACTCGATCTTGTCTTCCACGGTGATCTCGCCGTCGCGCGCGGCCTCGGCGAGGGCGATGGCGCGATTGCCGGAGCGCACTTCGCCATCCTCGAACACGGCGTCGGCGGAATTGACGCCGAGCTTCTGCGCCACCGCCTCGCGCAGCTTTACGCAGGCCGCATAAACGCCGGCGGTGGACGAATTGGCGCCCCATTGCCCGCCCGATCCCGCCGAGATCGGAAAGCTGGAATCGCCGAGGCTGACCGCGACCATGCCGAGCGGCAGGCCGAGCATTTCCGCCGCCGTCTGGGCGATGATCGTATAGGAGCCGGTGCCGATATCCGTCATGTCGGTCTCGACCGTCACCACGCCGTCGCGGCCGAGGCGGACGCGCGCGCCCGAGGTCATGGTCGGGCTGTCGCGAAAGCCGGCGGCCATGCCGAGACCGACGAGCCAGCGGCCGTCCCGCACCGAAGCCGGCTTCGGGTTGCGGGCGCTCCAGCCGAAGCGCTCGGCTCCCATCTGGAGGCAGCGGACGAGCTGGCGCTCCGAGAAGCGCCGCTCCGGCTTCTCGGGATCGACCTGCGTGTCGTTGCGGATGCGGAATTCCACCGGATCGAGGCCGAGCTTCTCGGCCATCTCGTCCATAGCGATCTCCAGCGCCATCATACCCGGCGCCTCGCCGGGTGCGCGCATCGCATTGCCTTCCGGCAGATCGAGCCGGGCGAGGCGGGTGCGGATCTCGCGATGCGCGCCGGCATAGAGCATGCGCGTCTGATCGGCGGCGTTTTCCGGCCGGCCGTCCGGCAGGTTGCCGGACCAGGCCTCGTGGCCGATGGCGGCGATCCGCCCGTCGCGTCCGGCGCCGATGCGGATGCGCTGGATCGTCGCCGGGCGATGCGTCGTGTTGTTGAACATCAGCGGCCGCGTCAGCGCCACCTTCACCGCCCGCTTCGCCGCCCGGGCGCCGAGCGCGGCCAGGAGCGCGTCGGCCCGCAGGAACAGCTTGCCGCCGAAACCGCCGCCGATATAGGGCGAAACAAGCCGGACCTTTTCCTTCGGCATTCCAAGCGTCGTGGCGAGGTCGCCCGCGCCCCAGGCGATCATCTGGTTGGAGGTCCAGACGGTGAGCTCGTCGCCATTCCAGGCGGCGATGGAGGCATGCGGCTCCATCATCGCATGGGCCTGATCGGGGGTCGTGTAGGTCTCGTCCAGCCGCACCGGCGCGGCGCCGAAGGCGGCGGCGAAATCGCCGATGGTGGAGTCCGGCTCTTTGCCGCCCTCGCTTTCGGGCTTCACCGCCGCGCTGCGCTGCGCGGCGAGATCGAAGAGGCCCTTCGCCGTCTCGTAGCGCGGCTCGATCAGCGAGGCGGCGTGGCGCGCCTCCTCGAAACTCTCCGCGACGACGAGGGCGACGGCCTGATGGTAGTGATCGACCTCCGGCCCGGCGAGGAGCTTGGCGGCGTTGCGCTGGCCCTTGTCGAGCGGGCCGGCATTCTCCGCCGTGACGATGGCGAGAACGCCGGGCGCGCGGCGCGCGGCGTCGAGATCCATCGCCGCGATCCGGCCCTTGCCGATGGCGGCGCCGAGCACGTAGCCATAGGCGATATCGGGCGCCACATCGTGCCGCTCATAGGCGTAGGGCGCGGTTCCGGTCGTCTTGAAGCGGCCGTCGATGCGGTCGGCCGGCTGGCCGACGACGCGCATCCGGTCGATCGGATTGGTCGTGGCGGGCGTGTCGAACTTCATCGGCTCAGCTCCTGGCTTCGGCGAGGACGGAGGCGAGGCTGCGCTCCACCAGCGGCAGTTTGAACGCGTTCTCCTCGGTCGGCCGCGCATCGGCGAGCAGCCGGTCGGCGGCGGGCTTGGCGCCGCGCTTCAGCTCGGCTTCGGCCGCCTCGACGCGCCAGGGCTTGTGCGCGACGCCGCCGACCGCGACGCGGCCCGAGCCGTCGCGCTGGACGATCGCAGCGATCGAGATCAGGGCGAAGGCATAGGATGCGCGGTCGCGCACCTTGCGATAGATCTGCCGGCCGCCGAGGGGCTTCGGCAGTGTCACCGCCGTGATCAGCTCGCCCGGCGTCAGCTCCGTTTCGATCTGCGGCGTGTCGCCCGGCAGGCGGTGGAACTCGGCGATGGGGATCGCGCGCGTCGCGCCGTCCGGCTTCACGGTCTCGACCTTGGCATCGAGAACCCGCAAGGCGACATTCATGTCGGAGGGGTTGGTGGCGATGCAGCTGTCACTGACCCCGACGACGCCGAGCTGGCGCGAGAAGCCGTCCAGCGCCGAGCAGCCGGAGCCGGGACGCCGTTTGTTGCAGGCCATGTTGGTGTCGTAGAAATAGGGGCAGCGCGTGCGCTGGAGGAGATTGCCGGCGGTGGTGGCGCGATTGCGCAGCTGGCCGGACGCGCCGGCAAGAAGCGCGCGCGACAGCACGCCGTAATCCTTGCGCACCCGGTCGTCGGCGGCGAGATCGGTGTTGCGGACGAGAGCGCCGACGCGCAGCCCGCCTTCCGGCGTCGGCTCGATCCGGTCGAGCGCGAGGCCGTTGACGTCGATCAGATGCGTCGGAGTCTCGATCTGGAGCTTCATCAGGTCGAGGAGGTTGGTTCCCCCGGCGATGAATTTCGCGCCCGGCCGCGCGGCGGCCTTGGCGGCGGCATCGGCGGGGCTCGTGGCGCGCTCGAAGGTGAAGGGCTTCATGCCGGCCTCCCCGCGACTTCGACCATCGCGTCAACGATGTTGGAATAGGCGCCGCAGCGGCAGATATTGCCGCTCATGCGCTCGCGCAGTTCGGCGGCGCTGGCGTCCGGCGCGGCCAGAAGATCGGCGCTGACATGGCTCGGCAGGCCGGCCTTCACTTCCTCCAGCACGGCCACGGCCGAACAGATCTGCCCCGGCGTGCAATAGCCGCACTGATAGCCGTCATGCTTGATGAAGGCGGCCTGCATCGGATGCAGCTTGTCCGGCGTGCCGAGACCTTCGATCGTGGTGATCGCGTCGCCCTCGTGCAGCACGGCGAGCGACAGGCATGAGTTCATGCGCCGGCCGTTCGCCATCACGGTGCAGGCGCCGCATTGCCCGTGATCGCACCCCTTCTTGGTTCCCGTCAGATGAAGGTGTTCGCGCAGCGCGTCGAGAAGCGTCGTGCGCAGGTCGAGCTCCAGTTCGTGTCGCTCGCCGTTCACGGTGAGCGCGATGCGCGAGGTGACGGGCGCCCCCGGTTCGGCCTCGCCCGCCGCGAAGGCCATGCCGGGCAGGGCGGTCACCGCCAGGGAGGTCGAGGCGCCGACCATGAGGTCGCGCCGGTTGAGTTCGAGATCTCTGCAATCGTCCATGGAATCGTCCCGATCCTTTGACCCGCCGCGACGGGGCCGAGGGTGGTGGCGGGAGATCCTTGCCGCAGGCGAGCGAGGCGCGAAGAGCCACGAGAGCGGCGCCCGAACAGACCTGCAAGGGAAGGATGAACCCGACGGTCCGGCTGCCAAATGGGCCAGCTTGGAATCGGAACAATTCCAGTTCGCGCTGGGCGCGATCAAAAACCGACACGTATGCGTGAGACGCGATATCCCGCCGACTATCGCGCTTCAGTCCCGCGACGGCGGGGACAGGAGCGCTTCGCGACAGCGAATGCCAGGACGCCTATCGATCGCCAGATCGCAACACCGTATGACGACGGAGGACGCGACGGCTCGATCCGAGGGCGGTTGGTCAGTTCAGATCGGGAGGGGGATTGTGTGGCACGCCCAAGGGGAATCGAACCCCTCTCTCCACCGTGAAAGGGTGGCGTCCTGACCGATAGACGATGGGCGCAGCGGCAGGTGGGTGTATAGGGGGCTTCGCTCGGGGCCGCAAGGCACTTTCGCAGCGAAAAGCCGTCGAAGTGAAACTTCCACAGGAAACGGAGGAATGACGACGGGCATTTCGCTGGAGCGGGCTGGACGGCGCCATGCTTGCATTGGTCCAGCGGCGCGAATCGAGCCCGTGTCGTCTCCTCCGGCGGAGACTCAGTCGTCCGAGGCGGGGCGGCTCACCTTCTGCGAGGCGAGGAGCACGGAGGCATCGGCGGTGGGGTTGCGCCGGCAGGCCCAGTTCCAGTCGCGCTGGCGGCCGGTATCCACGTGCACGGCGACGGTGTGGCAATAGGTGCCGACGCCGCCGCGATTCGGCAGGGCGCGCACGAAATTGGCCACCTGGAACTTGTCGGCGCCCGGCACGATGATGTCGGCCGCCTTGCATTGCAGATGCATGGAGCGCTTGGCGCCGTTCACCCGCAGATTGTGCGTCGGGCTGCGATAGCCGGAGGTGACGACCACCTTGGTATGGAAGCGCGTCTCGACGGCCTTGATGATAGAAACGAGATCCGGCTGAAAGCAGCTCGTCTGCACGTCCGGCCGCTGCACCATCAGGCCGTTGGGCGCGAGGCGGGCGAGCCCGCTGATCGAGGCGGTCTGGTAGAGCCCTTCCTCGCCATTGGCTTCGTCGATGATATCGGCATCGTAATCGGCCGAGGCCTTCTGGCCGATCTCGAAGAGCGAGGAGGCGCTGCGCACGCCGGGAAGCGCGGCGGCGCCGTCTGCCGCGACCGGGGCGCCCTGGCGGGCGAGGATCACGCGCCGGGTCTTGCCCATGTCGACATTGCGGATCGGCGTCTTCGCCTTCGACTGCGCGTAGAGCGAGGCGAACATCGTGTGGTCCGCCTGTCGCCCGGCCGCAAGCGAGGGCTGATCGGTCTGGCTCGACGTCAGGACGGTGGAGCCGGCAAAGGCGGCGATGGCGGCGGGACCCGTCGCCAGCGGTCCGTCCTTGCTGCCCTTGGCTTCCGCTTCGAGGGCCCGGGCCGAGCCGTTGGCGGCGGGAAGGGCGGCAGGCTTGCCGGGCGCCGCCCGATCGGTCTCCGCCGCGAGCTTTACCGATTCTTCGGCCTTCGCGGTTGAGACTTCCTTCGCGGCGGAAGCGTCCTTGTCGCCTGCCTTGTCGCCAGTGGCGGCATCGGCTTGCGGCGTGGCCTTGCCGGCTTCGGCCAGCGCGGCCGGCTTGCCGGCGAAAGCCGCATTGTCCTCGACCGCCGATACGCAGCCCCCGACGAGCGGAACCGCAAGCAGCACCGTTCCGAAGAAGGCGTCGCGGCGAAGGCGGCCGACGGACATGCGTCGAATGGAAGGCGTCAAACCCGTCCCCTCTCGATCCTCTCGACGGCGACGGTCGAGACGACCGATCCCCCACCGCGGCGGTCGAGCGCGGGACCGGCTTTGCCGATCGCGCCCGAAGGCCGACATTCAAGCAGCTCTCCAAGGTCCCCACCTTGCGTCGCAACGGGATTCGCTGCGACAAATGAGCCGACTCCTTACATTCTTGTAATTGATATGGCCAGATTGCGGCAGGCCTGTGGCCCAACTACCACTGTCCGGTATTCTTCATCGACAGCCAGGGCTCGGCCGGCGCCTTTGCCCCGCCTTTCTGCAGGAGTTCGATCGAGATGCCGTCGGGCGAGCGGACAAAGGCCATGCGGCCGTCGCGCGGCGGCCGGTTGATCGTCACGCCCGCATCCATCAGCGTCTGGCAGGTCTGGTAGATGTCGTCGACCTCGTAGGCGAGATGGCCGAAATTGCGCCCGCCCTGATAATCCTCGGGGTCCCAGTTATAGGTCAGTTCGAGGAGCGGTGCCTGATGCTCGCGCCCCGCCGCTACATCCTCCGACGCGGCGAGGAAGACGAGCGTGAAGCGCCCGGCCTCGCTTTCGCTGCGCCGAACCTCGACCATTCCCATCTTGCCGCAATAGAAGTCCAGCGACTGGTCGATGTCGCGAATGCGGACCATCGTGTGCAGATATCTCATGACCCAGACTCCCTCGATGAAGCGTCCGCAAGGTTAGCGCGCCGGCCGCTCTTCGCCAGGGCCGGAAGGGGATCGACAGGGTGGCGAGTTTCCGCTGACAAAGCGCCAGATCTTGCTATCTTGAAATGCTAACGATTCGTCCGAGCGGCCGGAACGCTTTTTTGTCGATGCCAGAAACAGATAGCAACTCTGCAGCTCAGGCGGCGGATTCCCTGCGGGAGGGAATCGACGTCGTCGCGGGCCGCATCAAATGGTTCGATGTGGCCAAGGGTTTCGGCTTCATCGTGCCGGACGATGGCGGGCCGGACGTGCTGCTGCACGTGACCTGCCTGCGGCGCGGCGGCTTTTCCACGGCGTTGGAGGGAACCCAGGTCGTCTGCGAGGTGCATCGCGGCGATCGCGGCCTGCAGGCGCTGCGCGTGCTGTCGATGGATGTTTCGAGCGCCGTCCACCCGTCGCAGCTGCCGCCCTCGCGCAGCTTCATGCCGGTAACGCCGACGAGCGGCCTCGAGCCGGCGGTGGTCAAGTGGTTCAATCGCACCAAGGGCTACGGCTTCCTGTCGCGCGGCGAGGGGACCGAGGACATCTTCGTGCATATGGAAACGCTGCGCCGTTACGGCATGGCGGAATTGCGGCCCGGGCAGGAGGTGCTGGTGCGTTACGGCAATGGGACGAAGGGGCTGATGGCCGCCGAGGTTCACCCGAGCGACGGCCCGAGCCAGCCGGCCGCGCATTGACGATACCCTTCTCCCCGTCGATGCGCCGCCTCGGCGGCGCCGCGTTGCTGGCCGCCGCGCTGGCGCAGCCGGCCTTCGCGCAAACCTCCGCCGCGAACCTCGTCACCGCTTCGGGCGCGCACAAGCTCGAAGTCGAGCTCGCGACCACGCCGAAGGAGCGGGAGATCGGGCTGATGAACCGCCGCTCGATGCCGGCCGATCACGGCATGCTGTTCGAATTCGGCCAGTCGGCCCCCGTCACCATGTGGATGAAGAATACGCTGATCCCTCTCGACATGCTGTTCTTGAACGAGCGGGGCGAGGTGACGCGGATCAAGGAGCGGGCGCAGCCGGAATCGCTCGACCTCATCCCATCCGGCGGGCCGGTCCGCTACGTGCTGGAACTGAATGGCGGCGCCGCCGCGCGCTATGGCGTGAAGCTCGGCGATCATCTGCGCCATCCGGCGATTGCGGCAGGCAAGTAGGCGGCGCCCGGCGGGGCGGTCCCTGCTCCTCGCGATCACATCTGGATGCGGCGCGGCACGTAGCCGCCCCGGCGCAGGATGGAGGCGATCGCGATCTGCTCGCTCAGCGGCTTGGAAAGGATCGGCAGAAGCCGGTTCTCCCAGATGCGCCGGCCTTCGCCATCGAGCGTTCCGAGGCCGGACGTCGCCACCTGTTCGGCGATCCTCAATTCGGGCGAGTTGGGGGCGAGAAGCTCGGCGGCGACGACGTCGCGGATGAGGGCTGCGAGTTCCCGGTCAACGACACCGGCCTTTGGCATGGAAGAGACTCGAAATCGAACACGTCATTGCGCCTCCGACCTAGGATGGCGCCACCCGGAATCCAAGCCCTGTCTTCAGCGCCTCACGCAATGGTTTATGCGGCGTGCGGCCGGGCTGACGGCCAGGGGCGCCAAGGGTCAGCCGACGCCGCCATCGGCATCGCCTTCGCCCTCGTGTTCGGGCAGGGCGCCGGTGCCGGGCGTCGCCGCATCGTTCGTCAGTTCGGCCTTCGCATGCGGCCCGGCGGCCGGGTTCGGCGCCGGCCGGTCCTTCGTCGCGTCGTCCTTCGGCTCGTCTGTCTGGGCCGGCATCCTGTCGTTCATCGTCGCTCTCCTTCACGAGGGGAAACAAGCAGCTTGAAACTTCGTTTCCCAAGCGGGCGGGAAGTCGGGCGCGCCGCTTGCCTCGCTTCGCGCCATTCACTACAGAACATTCGACGCGAAGCCGGACGGAGCGTAGCGCAGCCTGGTAGCGCATCTGGTTTGGGACCAGAGGGTCGCAGGTTCGAATCCTGCCGCTCCGACCATTCGGCCCCGCGTCGCCTGGAATGAACCTCAGGAGACTTCGAGGATGGTGGCCCGCATCTATCGCCCGGCCCGCACGGCGATGCAGTCCGGCAAGGCGCAGACGAAGGACTGGCGGCTGACCTTCGATCGGCAGAGCGATCTGCGGATCGAGCCCTTGATGGGCTATCAGTCCTCCAGCGATACCCTGCCGCAGGTGGTGCTGACCTTCGACAGCCGCGAGCAGGCGGTGGAATTCGCCGAACGGCATCAGATCCCCTACCGGGTCGAGGAGCCCAAGGAAGCCTCGCGCCGCAGGGTGTCCTATTCCGACAATTTCCGCTATGACCGGCGTCAGCCCTGGACGCATTGACGCCCGGTTCCTTGCTAAGGGCCGCCCCGGCCCCTCGGCCCCGTAGCTCAGAGGATAGAGCACCGGCCTTCTAAGCCGATGGTCGCAGGTTCGAATCCTGCCGGGGTCGCCAATGCTTTTGCAGGTTTAGACGACGTTCCGGCAAAGGTGCCGAAGGCTCGTCACGCCCGCCGCCGGCGGACCTGCCGACTTTCCACCACGTCTTATCCGCCTCGACCGACGCTCCGGCATTTCCGGACGATCGCGGCGTCGCGCCCTTGGCGCCCGATCCGCGATGCCTCGGGTTCGCCCGGATGGGCCGGTTCTTCGAAAAACGAAGCCCGGCTGCGTCGCCGCAGCCGGGCTCATGGTGTTGGCGACCTTCGAAATCAGGCGGCTCGGCGGCTTTCGCGGGCGGGTGTCTCCGCCGCGCTCGGCCGCCGGATGATCGGATGATCGATCTTCGGGCACTCGTTGCCGAAGAGCTCGAAGGAGAACGGCTCCGGATCGTAGAGGGCGCGGCGCAGGCGGGCGATTTCGGCGGGCTCGCCCGTGCCGACCGTCGCTTCGGCTCGAACCTCTTCCTCGGCCGGCTTGGCTTCCGATGGCAGGGCCGCCACCTCGGCCTCGATCTCCACGCGCGCCCGGGCCCAATGCTCGTGCTCGCGTCCCTGCGGACGTCCGGCCTTTTCCCAGATCTCGTAGGCGCGATCTCGGATCAGGGCGTCGATGTCGATGGTTGTCATGGCGCGGTCTCCCTACCTCGGGAACGCGCCATGTCGCGTCCGGTTCCGGTCGGTCTGCCCTTTCTTGCGTCGTGATGAATTATTTGGCCGCCAGGAAACCTTTTTCGAGATCGGCGCGCAGATCCGCCAGATCCTCCAAGCCGATCTGCAGACGGATCACCGGTCCGCCCGACGGCGCGGTCGCCAAGACGCGGTCGGAGAGATCGACGAGGATGGCGAGGCTTTCGAAGCCGCCCCAGGAATAGCCGAGCCCGAAGATCGACAGGGCATCGAGGAAGGCGGCGGCCTCGGCCTCCGAGCCGCGCAGCACGAAGGAGAAGAGGCCGCTCGCGCCGGACATCTGGCGCTTCCAGAGCTCGTGCCCTTCGAAGCTCGGCAAGGCGGGATGCAGCACCTTCGCGACCTGCGGGTGCCCGTCCAGCCATGTCGCGAGATTCAGCGCCGTGTCCGCATGGCGGGCGAGGCGCACGCCCATGGTCCGCAAGCCCCTGAGCACGAGATAGGTGTCGTCCGGCGAGGCGTTGACGCCGAGCACCATCTGCGTTTCGCGCAGCCGGGCATAGGTGCGGGCATTGGCGGAGACGCTGCCCAGCATCACGTCCGAATGGCCGCCCGGATATTTGGTGAGCGCATGGATCGAGAGATCGACGCCCTGGTCCAGCGGGCGGAAGAGGAGGGGCGTCGCCCAGGTGTTGTCGATCATCGACAGGGCGCCGCCCGCCCGCGCGATCGACGCGGCCGCCGCGACATCCAGCATCTCGAACGTGTTCGAGCCGGGCGCTTCCAGAAACACGACCTTCGTCTGGGGCCGCATCAGGCCGGCGAGATCCGGGGCCTGGCGCGGATGGAAATATTCGACCGCGACGCCCATGCGCTTCAGCACCGTATCGGCGAAGCGGCGCGTCGGCCCGTAGACGGAATCGACGATGAGGCAGTGATCGCCGGCGGACAGGAAGGCGAGCAGCGGAACCGAGACGGCGGCGAGGCCGGAGGGCAGGAGGATGGTGCCGGCGGCATTTTCGAGTTCGGTCAGCGCCTCTTCCAGGGCATCCGTGGTCGGCGTGCCCCAGAGGCCGTAGCGATACTTCTGGGAATGCGACTTCATCGTCGCGATGTCGGGATAGAGAACCGTCGAGGCATGCACGACCGGCGGATTGACGAAACCGTGATAGTTCAACGGCTTGTTGCCCGCGTGGGCGAGGCGCGTATTGGCGCCCGCGCCGCGCGGTGGGGCATTTTCGGAATCGTGCAACGCAATTGTCCTTGGTATGGCGAAGCTGGGCACTAACCTCTTGGCTCTGCATAGCAAATGTGCAGAGGAAAAAATGCGCCAGCTTCTTGACCTGCTGATTTTTATGGCATGAACTCGGCCGAAGGCAACGGGCTGACTCGGCCGGATCGGCGGCCCGCTGGTTTTTCCTCAAGACCTGTCGCGTTGGAGGCGAATGCGTATGAAGACGAAACTCGTGGTGGCCGCTCTCGGCGTCGCGATCGCCGGTCTGGCGGCGAGCGGCGCCTCGGCCGCGACGCTCGCCGACGTCAAGGCGCGCGGCACGCTGCGCTGCGGCGTGAATACCGGCCTGCCGGGCTTCGGCTCGCAGAACGACAAGGGCGAGTGGCAGGGCCTGGATGTCGACTATTGCAAGGCCGTCGCCGCCGCCGTCTTCGGCGACGCGACCAAGGTGCAATATGTCCCGCTCTCGGCGGTGCAGCGCTTCCCGGCCCTCCAGAACGGCGAAGTCGATCTCCTCGCCCGCAACACGACCTGGACGCTCAGCCGCGACACGGCGCTCGGCCTCGATTTCGCGGGCGTCAACTACTATGACGGCCAGGGCTTCATGGTGAAGAAGGAGCTGAACGTCACCTCGGCGCTCCAGCTCTCCGGCGCCACGGTCTGCGTGCAGAGCGGCACCACGACCGAGCTGAACCTCGCCGACTATTTTCGCGCCAACAACATGCAGTTCAACCCTGTCGTCATTGAGGCGCAGAACGACGTGAACGCCGCCTATGACAGCGGCCGCTGCGACGTGCTGACCACCGACCAGTCCGGCCTCTACGCTTCGCGTCTCGAAATGAGCAAGCCGGACGACAATGTCGTGCTGCCGGAGATCATCTCGAAGGAGCCGCTGGCGCCGGCCGTGCGCCAAGGCGATTCGCAGTGGTTCGACGTGGTGAAGTGGACCCATTTCGCGCTGCTGAACGCCGAGGAGCTCGGCATCACCCAGGCCAATGTCCAGGAGATGACGAAGTCGCCAAACCCGGAGATCCAGCGCATGCTCGGCGCCGGCTCCACCTTCGGCCAGGATATGGGGCTCTCCAACGACTGGGTCGTGAAGATCGTGTCGGCGGTCGGCAATTACGGCGAGATCTTCGAGCGCAATGTCGGCTCGGCCACGCCTCTCGGCATCGCCCGCGGCCAGAATGCCCTTTGGACCAAGGGCGGCCTGCAATACGCTCCGCCGATCCGCTGATCGCGCGGCCTGGGGATCGGCGCCGCGCCGATCCCCGGCTGTTTGGTTTGTCGGCAGGGTCCGATTTCTATCCGACGGACGCCGCCAGAGGAGCGCCCCCGAGATGACGGTCGATATCCAACCGCTGCGACAAGGGCGCTCCGGCACCTCCTGGCTGACGAATCCGGACGTGCGCGGCGTGGTCATCCAGGTGCTGCTGGTCGCGGCGCTCGCCGCCTTCGGCTGGTGGATCGTGCACAACACGGTCGAGAACCTGCGGGCCGCCAAGATCGCGTCCGGCTTCAACTTCCTCAACACCCGCGCCGGCTTCGACATCTCGCAGAAGCCGATCGAGTTCACGCCGGATTCGAGCTATGGCCACGCGATCGTCGTCGGCATCGTCAACACGCTGATCATCGCGGTGAGCGGCATCGTCATGGCGACGATCCTCGGCTTCCTGGTGGGCATCGGCCGTCTGTCGCAGAACTTCCTCATCCGCGGCCTGTCGACGGTCTATGTCGAGATCTTCCGCAACATCCCGCCGCTGCTCGTCATCATCTTCTGGTATAACGGCGTGCTCTCCGTCCTCGCCGCGCCGCGCAATCTCCAGCCCTCGCCGATCGGCGTCTATCTGACGAATCGCGGGTTGCAGACGCCGGCGATCCTGTTCCAGCCCGGCGCCTGGGCGACGCTCGCCGCGCTCGTCGTCGGCATCGTCGCCGTCTTCGTCCTGGCACGCCTCAACCGGCGCCGTCAGATGGCCACCGGCGAGCGGCGGCCGCTGCTCTGGCCGGCGCTCGGCCTCGTCGTCGGCCTGCCGCTTCTCACCTTTCTCGCCACCGGCCTGCCGGCGACGCTGGAACTGCCGGCGGCGACGCGCTTCAACCTCGTCGGCGGTTTCCAGATCAAGCCGGAATTCCTGGCGATGTTTCTCGCCCTCTCGATCTATACCGGCGCCTTCATCGCCGAGATCGTGCGCGCCGGCATCATGTCGGTGTCGCGCGGCCAGACCGAGGCGGCCGCCGCGCTCGGCCTGCGTCGCGGCCAGCTCCTGCGCCTCGTGATCGTGCCGCAGGCCTTCCGGGTCATCATCCCGCCGCTGACCAGCCAATATCTGAACCTCACCAAGAATTCCTCGCTCGGCCTCGCCGTCGGCTACGCGGAACTCGTCGCGATCGGCTCGACCGTCCTCAACCAGTCCGGCCAGTCGGTGGAGGTCGTCGCGATCTGGATGTGCGTCTATCTCGGCATCAGCCTCCTGACGTCGATCGGCATGAACGCCTTCAACGCCCGCATGGCGTTGAAGGAGCGCTGAAGGACACGGTGATGGAAGAACAGGTCGCCGGTTACGTCGCCGATCAGCCGAAGCTGCCGCAGCCGCCGCCGGCCCGCGAGCGCGGGCTCGCGGCGCTCGCCCGCCGCAATCTCTTCGCGACGCCCTTCGACGCGGCGCTGACGATCGTCGCCTCGCTCCTGATCCTCTTCATCCTCTGGCATGTCGTCGACTGGGCGCTGATCCGCGCCGTCTTCGTCGGCGAGGACCGCACGGCCTGCCTGCCGGCCGAGGGCCAGGAGGCCGGCGCCTGCTGGGCCTTCGTGCGGGCCCGCTTCGCGCAGTTCATGTATGGGCAATATCCGGTCGACGAGCGCTGGCGGATCGACCTGACGGTGGTGCTGCTCGCCGTTCTCGGCCTGGGGCTGGCGATTCCGCGCGTGCCGATGAAGCGGCTGAACGCGGTTCTCCTCTTCGCCGTGTTTCCCTTCGTCGCGCTGGTGCTTCTCACCGGCGGCCGTTTCGAGATCGGCGGCACGGCCCTCGTCCTGTTCTTCGCCGTGGCGGCCGGGGCGACGCTCTTCGTCGCCAGCGGCCATATCGGCTTTCGCTGGCACGATCCGCTGATCCGGGCGGCGAGCCTCCTGACGCTCGTCGCCCTTGTCACCTGGATCGTGTCCTATGCGGGCAATTTCGATCGGGTGATCGTCCTCAACCAGCGCTTCGACACGGCGAGCCTCGTCGGCTTCCTCGCCTCGCTTCTCGCCATTGGCCTGACCGTCGCCGCCAGCCTGCGCAATCCCGAACTGCGCGGCGGCACGGCGTCGCTGCTCCTGCCGCTGGTCATCCTTCTCGGCCTTCTCGCCTTCCTCACCGCCGATCTCGGGCTGGAGCCTGTGCGCACCAACTTCTGGGGCGGGCTGATGCTGACGCTGGTCGTCGCGCTGACCGGCATCGCCGCCTCCTTCCCGCTCGGAATCCTGCTGGCGCTCGGGCGTCGCTCGAAGATGCCGGCGGTGAAGCTGCTCTGCATCATCTTCATCGAGTTCTGGCGCGGCGTGCCGCTGATCACCGTGCTGTTCATGGCGCAGTTCATGCTGCCGCTGTTCCTGCCGAGCGGCGTGACGATCGACCAGCTGTTGCGCGCGCTTGTCGGCATCTCGCTCTTTTCGGCCGCCTATATGGCGGAGGTCATTCGCGGCGGCCTTCAGGCGATCCCGAAGGGCCAGTACGAAGGGGCGGATTCGCTCGGCCTGCGCTATTGGCAGAAGATGCGGATGATCATCCTGCCGCAGGCGCTCAAGCTCGTCATTCCCGGCATCGTCAACACCTTCATCGGGCTGTTCAAGGACACGAGCCTCGTGTCGATCATCGGCCTCGCCGACTTCCTCGGCACGGTGCGGCGCGGCTTTTCCGACCCGACCTGGCTGACGGAACAGACGGCGGCCTCCGGCCTCGTCTTCGCCGCCTTGCTCTACTGGGTCTTCTGTTTCTCCATGTCCCGCTACTCCATCTTCATGGAGCGACGGCTCGACACGGGCCATAAACGCTAAGGAGCCGCCAATGTCGCTCGAAACCAATGTCGAAGCCGCGACAGCCGCGGCCGGTGCCGCCAGGGCGCCCCGCACGATCTCCTCGGAGATCGCGGTGGAACTCGTCAACGTCAACAAATGGTACGGCGAGTTCCATGTGCTGCGCGACGTGAACCTGCGGGTGCGGCGCGGCGAGCGCATCGTCGTCTGCGGGCCGTCCGGCTCCGGCAAGTCGACCATGATCCGCTGCGTCAACCGCCTGGAGGAGCATCAGAAGGGGCAGATCGTCGTCGACGGCATCGAGCTCACCAACGATCTGAAGAAGATCGACGAGGTGCGGCGCGAGGTCGGCATGGTGTTCCAGCACTTCAACCTCTTTCCCCATCTCACCATCCTCGAGAACTGCACGCTGGCGCCGATCTGGGTGCGCAAGATGCCGAAGAAGGAGGCCGAGGAGGTGGCGATGCACTTCCTCAAGCGGGTGCGCATTCCCGAACAGGCGAACAAGTATCCCGGCCAGCTATCGGGCGGCCAGCAGCAGCGCGTCGCCATCGCCCGCTCGCTCTGCATGAACCCGAAGGTCATGTTGTTCGACGAGCCGACCTCGGCGCTGGACCCCGAAATGATCAAGGAAGTGCTGGACGTCATGGTCGGCCTCGCCAACGAGGGCATGACGATGATCTGCGTGACGCACGAGATGGCCTTCGCCCGGCAGGTCGCCGACCGGGTGATCTTCATGGATGCCGGGCAGATCGTCGAACAGAACGAGCCGGAAACCTTCTTCCGCAATCCCCAGCACGAGCGCACCAAGCTCTTCCTCAGTCAGATCCTGCACTGAGGGAGCGGCCGGCGGCGAAGCGCCGCCGGCCGCCTTCGTCCTATCGGGCCGAGGTCGCCACCGGCTTCACCAGCGCGGTGATGCGGCGCACCGTGACGCGCCGGTTCTCGGCATTGGCCGATTGCGTGTTCACCTTCAGCTCCTGCTCGCCATAGCCCTGGGTCACGAGATTCTCGGCCGGGATGTCGAAATATTGCGACAGGGCCTTCGCGACCGATTCGGCGCGGCGATCCGACAGGACCAGATTGGCCTCGGCCGAGCCGACCGCGTCGGTATGGCCTTCCACCAGGAAGGTCTCGCCGGGATCGGTCCCGACGATCTTCTTGATCGCGTCGGCCAACGCCTGGAGCTTGTCGACCTGATCCTGGGCGATGTCGGCCGAACCGAAGGCGAAGTTGATCGTCGCCAGATCGATCCGCCGCACCTTCTCGCGGATGCGCTCGGACCGCCGCACCTCGTCCACCGAATAGATGCGCTCCACCGTTTCCACGGGCGGCGCGACGAGCGTGTCGTAATAGACGCGCTCGTCCGGCCGGTCGATATCGACGATGTAGCGATCCTCGGGAATATCGACCCGCAGCGGCGGCAGGTCGCGGCCCGGATCGTCCAGATAGGTGTCGCGGCGCGGCCCGCCATCGGCATAGGGATCGTAGAACAGCACGACCTCGCGGCCGTCCGGCATGATGCGCGAGCGCTGGACGACATCGCCGTAGCGATCGGTGATCGTCACCACCTGCACGCCGTTCGAGCGCACGATCGTCTCGCGCGTGCGCTCGCCCGGCAGGCGCTCGACATAGCGATCGTTCGAATCGACCTGGAGGCGTTCGGTATCGTCGGAGCGGACGAAATAGCCCGCCGCGGCGCCGGCCACGGCGCCGGCGATCGCCGCAGCGCCGAGCGACAAGATCTGCCGGTCGCCGTCGCGGCGCACCACCTTGGCTTCGGGCGGCAGGTCGTAGCGCGGTTGCGCGTCGATCCGCTGGCCCTGCTCGCGGGTGATCGGTTGGACCGCGACCGGCTGCTGCAAGGTCTGTACCCGCGCGTCGCTCTGGTTGATGCGCCCGGGCTCGACCGGGGCGTTCTGGACATTGGCAGGCACTGGCTGCGGCCGCAGGTCCTGGGGCGGAGGCGGGGCGGGGCGGGCTTCCGCCGCGCCGGGGGCGGGCGCCGCCTGCGGCGCGGCGCCTTGCTGTGCCGGTGCCGGGACGCCATTCGGCTGCGCTGCGCCGGCGGGCGGGGCCG
Source organism: Aureimonas endophytica (assembly GCF_014642635.1). Taxonomy (GTDB): domain Bacteria; phylum Pseudomonadota; class Alphaproteobacteria; order Rhizobiales; family Rhizobiaceae; genus Plantimonas; species Plantimonas endophytica. The sequence continues at coordinate 662,675 of NZ_BMIQ01000001.1, read as the reverse complement.
GCGGCGCGACGGGCGCGGCCTGTTGCACCGCATTCGGTGCCGCCGGGGCAGGGGCGGCGCCCGGAACGGCGCCATCGGGCGCCGGGGCCGCGCGATTGCCGGTCGCCTCGCCACGAGCCGGGGCCGCCTCGGGCGCGGTGCGCCTCGCGGCATTTCCGGCGGGAGCCTGCGGCGCCGGTTCGGCGGGCGGACGCGGCGCGGCTGCGCCGGGCTCGGCGCCCGCCGGCTGGCCGGGCGCAGCCTCGGCCGGCGCTTCCGCCCCCGGCTTGCGCTGCGCGGCATTCGGCTTGGCCGGCGCCGCTTGCGTCGCGGGCTCGGCGGGCGGCGCCTTGGCGGCGGGCGCGGCCGGCTCGGCGGCCGGCGCCGCGCGCTGCTCCGCCTTGACGGGCGGCGCCTCGGCGGGCGCGGCCTTGCGCTTCGCGGGTACTTCGGCCGGGGCCTCGGCCGGCTCTGCCGTCTCGGCGGGCGGCTTCGGCGCGGCCGCTTCCGGCTTCGGCGCAGCCTCGTTGTTCCGATGCTGGCGAGTCTCGGCCTTCGGCGGTGCCGCCGGTTCGGCTGCGGCGTCCGGGGCGGCCTGCCGGGCCGGCTTCGGCGGCGCGGCTTCGCTCGGCTCGGCCGGGCGCGGCTTGTTGCGGGCCGGGGCGGGGGCTTCGGGCTCGCCTTCCGGCTGCGGCGCGGCGCGCTTCGGCGGTGGCGCTTCGGCGGGCGCGGCGGCCCGCTGCGGCTCGCGCGGCGGCGCTTCGGGCTGTTCGGCCTGCGCCCGCTGGCGATTGGGCCTTGGCGCCTGCGGCTCCTCCCCTCCGGCCTCGGGCCGCGCATTGCCGTGACGGGCCGGCGCCTCGCCGCCCGCGCCCGGCGCCTCGTTGCCCTGGCGGCGTGGCTCGTTCTGGCGGCCCTGGCCGCCGCCGTTCTCCGGCTGGCCTTCGCGCTTCGGCTTGCGCGGCACTTCGCCCGGCGCCTCGCCGGGATCGGCCTGCGCCATCTCGATCGTCGCCAGCCTTTCGGCGAAGGCGGCGGGCGATCCGCTGAGCATGGTCGATGCGGCCAGCGCGGCCGTCAGCAGCATGCGTCCCGGCGTTTTCAAATTCGGCATTGTCCACCTTGCAGAAGGAAAGCAGTCCCTTGCTCATCCCGGCTCGCCGCAGCGAGACTGCATGCGAGATAGGCAAGACTTGCCCTCCAGAAAGGCGGAGTCGTGGCCGAATCGGTCGCGGCTGGCGGTTATTTGCTCAATGACTGGGCGGGCGCCAGTCGTAGAGCCAGGCGAGATCGGCGGCCAGAGCCGCCGGCGAGCGCAGCCGCAGCGCCAGATCGCGGGCATAGGCGAGGGGCGGCGCGAGGTGATAGACGCGTCTGTGGAAGGCGACCCTTTGGCGCACCTTCCGCCAGCGCGCCTCGCGATCGGCGGCGAAGCGTCGGATCGCTTCGGCCGTGTCCGCAGCTTCCGCGAGATGGTGGGCGAGGACGAAGCCGTCCTCGATCGCCAGCGCCGCGCCCTGCGCGGCATAGGGCGGCATCGCATGGGCGGCATCGCCGATGAAGACGAGCCCCGCCGGGTCGCTCGCCTCGTGCAGCCGTTCCGCCGAGGCGAGCGGCCAGACCCCGTGCAACTCGCCCCGCTCGACGAGGTCGCGCAGCGCCGGCGCGAGCCGCGCATCCGGCGGCACGATGCCGTCATCCTCGCTGCGGCGGATGATCACGAGATTGCTGCGGCGCCCGCCGGCGACGGGATAGGCGACGGCATGCATGTCCTGCCCGAGCCAAGCCCGGATGCCGGACGGCGCCGGTGCCCCGGCAGTCTCCACCATCATCCGCCAGGCGGCATGGCCGGTCGGAACTTCGGCCGGCTTGCCGGCGAGACGGCCGAGCGTGGAGCGGACGCCATCCGCCGCGACGATCGCGTCGGCGGCGATGTCCTCGTCTCCGGTCCCGTTTCGGCCGAGCGTCACCACCGTCTCGCCGCCGTCCTTGCGGAGAGCCCGCAATTCATGGCCGAGATCGAGCCGGATCTCCGGCGTGTCGAGAACGGCGGCCAGAAGCGCCGCCTGAAGATCGGCGCGCATCAGGGAAAGATAGGCCGTGCCGTCGCGGCTCGTCACCGGCACGCGGGCGATCGTCCGCCCGCTCGGAAGATCGAGGAGCGTCACCGCCTCGGCCGCGACGGCCGCGCGCCGCACCGCCGGCAGGACATCCAGCCGGTCGAGCACGCGCAGCGCATTCGGGGAGAGTTGCAGGCCGGCGCCGACTTCCTCCAGCTGCCCGGCCCGCTCGACGAGGCGGACCTCGAGCCGGCGTCGCGCCAAAGCGAGGGCGGCGGTCAGGCCGGCGATGCCCGCTCCGACGACGAGAATCGGCCGCGACGCGCGCATGCGAAGCGTTCGGCGGGACTCAGGCGGCGCGTTCGACGAAGAGACAGCCGGCCGGCTTGGTCTCGGTGGCCTTCAGCGCCGGATTGTAGCGATAGAGGGTGGAGCAATAGCCGCACACCTTCTCGCCTTCGTCCCCCATATCGAGATAGACATGCGGGTGATCGAAGGGCGTCGAGGCGCCGGTGCACATGAATTCCGTCACGCCGATCTCGATGACGTCGTAGCCGCCGTCGTTTTGGAAATGCGGAATGATGTGGTCGGCCATGGGAAGCTCCGGCTTTCGGTCGCGTGACCATTCCTTAGCCGCGCGGGCGGCGGATGAACAGATGCGTCGCGCGTCGAAGCGGGGCGCGGGAAACGGAACGACGAATGGATTTCTTCTCCAATGACGGCCTGCGGCTCGCCTTCCTGGATGCCGGCGAACGGGGCGCGCCCGCCGTGCTGCTCGTCCATGGCTTCGCCTCCTCCATGCGCGTCAACTGGGTGGAGCCGGGCTGGGTCGAGACGCTGACCGGCGCGGGCTACCGGGTCCTCGCCTTCGATCATCGCGGCCATGGCGCGAGCGACAAGCCGCGCGAGGCCGCCGCCTATACCCCGCAGCGGATGGCGGGCGACATCCGCGCGCTGATGGCGGCGCGCGAGGTCGGCGAGGCGGCGCTCTTCGGCTATTCCATGGGCGCACGGGTCTCGGCCTTTGCCGCGCACGAGACGCCGGCGCGCTTTCCGGCGCTCGTCCTCGGCGGGCTCGGGATCGGCCTCGTCAAGGGCGTCGGCGACTGGGACCCGATCGCCGAGGCGCTGCTCGCCCCCTCGCTGGAGGTCGTGACGCATGAACGGGGGCGCATGTTCCGCGCCTTCGCCGACCGCACGCAGAGCGACCGCGAGGCGCTGGCCGCCTGCATCCGCACCTCGCGCGCCGAACTGACGGCGACGGAAGTCGGCGAGATCCGCCAGCCCGTCCTGATCGGCGTCGGGACGAAGGACGACATCGCCGGTTCGGCCGAGGCGCTCGCCGCGCTGATGCCCGATGCCGAGGCCTTCGAGATCGCGGGGCGGGACCATATGCTGGCGGTCGGCGACCGGACCTTCAAGGCGGCCGTGCTGCGCTTTCTCGAACGCGCGCTGGCGCGGACCTAAGGTCTTTGGCGCCTTGGGCGCGGACGGCGATTGCTGGAGGCGCCGCAACGGCCTATCTAGACGACCACGAATGACCTTCCGTCGCTCAAACCACCCCGCGCGAAGGAGACGATGATGAGCGCAACGAACCGGCAGTCCCTGGACCGCCTCGCCGCGGTCGACCCGATCTGGGCGACGGTTCGCGAGGAGGCGATGAAGGCCAGCGAATGCGAGCCGGGCCTTGCCAGCTTCTTCTACGCGACGGTCCTGAACCATGGGAGCCTGGAAGCGGCGGTGATCTATCGCATCGCCCAGCGGCTCGACCATGCCGACGTGCCGGCCGCGCTGATCGCGCAAGCTTTCGAGGCCATGCTGGCGGGCGACCCGGTCTGGGCCGCCTCGCTGCGCGCCGATCTCCAGGCGGTCTACGACCGCGATCCCGCCTGCGAGCGTTATCTGGAGCCGATCCTCTATTTCAAGGGCTTCCACGCCATCCAGACCCATCGCCTGGCCCATGCCCTGCTCCATGCCGGGCGGCGCGATTTCGCGCTCTATCTCCAGGCGCGCTCGTCCAGCGTGTTCCAGACGGACATCAATCCCGCCGCCAAGCTCGGGCGCGGCATCTTCCTCGACCATGCGACGGGCCTCGTCGTCGGCGAGACGGCGGAAATCGGCGACGACGTGTCGATCCTCCAGGACGTGACGCTCGGCGGCACGGGCAAGGAAATCGGCGACCGGCACCCGAAGATCGAGAGTGGCGTCCTGATCGGCGCCGGCGCGAAGGTGCTCGGCAACATCCGCGTCGGCCATTGCTCGAAGGTCGCGGCGGGCTCCGTGGTGCTGAAGTCGGTGCCGCCGCTTTCGACCGTCGCCGGCATCCCGGCGCGCGTCATCGGCTCGGTCGCCAATTGCGGCGGCGAGCCGGCGCGCGCCATGAATCAGCTCTTCGAACGCGATGAGTGATTGCAGCCCGGGCGGCCGGCCGCTAGCTACCGGTCTCCATTCGAGGAGCATACCGTGAAGCCAGACGAGATCCGCAAGGTCGAAGCCTACCTCAAGAACCTCTTCAAGGGTTCGCCCATTAAGGTGAAGGCCCTGCCGAGGAAGAACGATTCGGCGGAAGTCTATGTCGGCGAGGAATTCGTCGGCACGGTGTCGAAGGACACGGACGAGGGCGAGACCTCGTATCACGTGACGATGACGATCCTCGACGTCGATCTCGACTGAAGGACCGTCCTCCGCGATTCCGGCGGCCCGAGGGCCGCCGGCCGTCCTCTCAGCGGACGCTGCCGACCAGGAGGTCGCGGTCGTCGCCGATGCCGTTCCACTTGCCGGAATTGCGCTCGGACTGACGCTTCAGAAACTTCAGGTTCGTGTCCTTCCAGTCGAGCACCCGGTCCTCGAGATTGTCGAGGATGTAGTCGCCCTTGTCGGTGCGCACCGTCAGAACCGCATGGCCGTCGCCGTTCTGCTGGCGGACCACGGTGATAAGGAGGGCCGAGCGGGGATAGCCGGCCTTTTCCAGCATGTACTGCTTGAGCAGCGCGTAATCCTCGCAGTCGCCCTCCGTCTTCGGATATTCCCAATATTCGGGAACGCCGTAGACCTCTTGGTCGGTGCGCGGGAAGATGCTGCGATTGACCGCCGAATTCACGTCGACGATGTCCGACCAGGCGGCGCGGGTCAGCTTGACCAGCGCGACCGTCTCGTTGCGATCGCATTCCGCCGGATAGCGGCGGCAGAAGTCGTAATGGCCGACCGGCTGCGAGGTGGCGCCGAGGATCGGCATCGGCCGTCCCTCGGCTTCGGCGCCGGACAGGCTGGCGAACAGCGCGACGACGCCGAGAATGCCGGACAGAATGGTCTTCATAGTCGCCGCTCCCGTGTTCTTATCAGGATGACAGGAGCGATTTACTTCTGCGCGAAGTTGAATTGAGCAATTTTAGAGGAATTGCTCGATTCGATGATGAAGAATACTGTGAAAGACATCATCGGAATTTCGTCTTAATCGAGCGATCTCGTTAAGACATTGTTTACCACATCACGCCGCCGCCACGATCGTCTATCATTTGTTAACCCTAACGGCGGGATGGACGGTGGAAAACCGGGTGCGAACGGAACCGACGCGGCGTCCGTCCGAGGAAAGCGGGTCGAAAAAAGGAGTGAGGCCCGACGGTTGCCGGGATCTTCGGCCCGGGCGCGTTCGACGCGGCCTCAGCGCGGCCGCTCGATATCCGGCGTGTAGAGCGTCGAATTCGGATGCACGGTCTTGATCAGCCGCTTCAGCGAGGGGATCGCGCTGTCATAGAGCCGCGTCAGTGCCGTGCGGCGGACGAGGACGTCGCGATATTCGATGCGCTGGAAGCCGAAGAGCACGGAAAACAGCGTGCGGCCCCCGATCGTCTCCGGACTGTCGGCGTCGAAGACGAGGCCGAGTTCGCGCGCATGGTCGATGGCGGCGAGGACGAGGATCTTCGTCGCCTCGCGATTGGGAGGCGGCAGATGCGGCGTCTCGGCGCGCTCGCTGCGCCGGCGGGACAGCCAGTAGTAATAGCGCTGGCCGTCCCAGGCGCAGGCGATCGCCGCGTCGATCCGGTCCAGCCCCTCAGCGCCCGCGCGGTTGCAGGCGAAGAAGATCCGCACCTGACCGGCCGCGACGCCGGCGCGCAGCAGGCGATGGGCGATCGGCAGGGGCGAATGGGCGCGGGTCTCGAGATTGCGCTCGTAGAAGGCGATGAACTCGTCCGGGCTGCCGTCCTCGACATCCGTCTTCTTCATCGCCGCCTTGATCTGCGTGCGATGGCGGCCCTTCATCCGTTCGAGCACGCCGACATCGTCCGGATATTGCAGATAGTTCGGATGCTGCTCGCATTCGAAGCCGACTTTCTCGAACTCCTCCCGCACCAGGCCGGCATAGGGCGTGCTCGGGTCGCACATGAAGCGGAAGCTCACGGTGCGCGGCAACTGCCGGGCGATCTCCGCCACCGCCTTGCGCTGGTCCTCGGGCGAGAGACCGTCCGCGAGGACGGGACCGCCGAGATGGGTCCAGAAGGGGGCGATGCCGAGCCGCGCGCCGATCTTGTTGCGATGGACAACATAGCGCAGCCAGCCGGCGCGGCGGCCGCCGAGCTTCGCCTCGACATCGAAGAACGGTCGTCCCTCGCTGGCCGCCGCCTGCCACCAATCTTGAAGGAAGACCGCGCGCGCGCCTTCCGGCCGCGCGGCGAGATCTCTCTCGACGGGTGAATCCTCTGCCGGATCGGGCGACCGCGACGGAAGGGGATCTACTCGGGACATCATCCACCGTGCCAATGCGTCATGTCTCAGCAAGATGGAGACGTGCCCTAGCGGCAGCTTCTACAATCGTGCCTGGAGGGCATTGTCGCAAGTAGGCGCGGAGAAAGGCCTAACAACAGGGTAAAGGCCCGCTATTCACCAGCTTTTTCGGCTCGGGAATTCGTAGGGGCGCCTCGTTCTCAGAGCTCCGAAAGATTGTCGAGCGACTTGGCGACGACGAATTCGACGGCGAAGCCCTCTTCGAGGAGGCGGACGACGCGGCTTTGCGTATGGCCGAGGAGGATGCGCGAGCCGACGGCCGGACGCACCTCCGCCTGGAGCGCCGCGCCCGACAGCGACAGGTCGATGATCCGCACCTGATATTTCCGCCCGTCCTCCAGCACCATCTGCACCACCGGATTGTGCGGTTGCAGGCGCTCGTGGCGGCGGTCTTCCGGCAGGTTGAGCTCGCTGCGATTGGCGAGCCAGGTCAACTGAGCGGCCAGCTTCTCGCGCTTGCGCTCCGTCATCTCCACGGCGAGCGCGAAACCGCCGGCAAAGAGGCGCTTCACCTTGCCCTCGAAGCGGCCGAGCTGATCGACATAGAGGATCACATGCTCGCCGAGACGCGCCCTGGCCGGCGTGAGGAGCGCGACGTCGCCCGGCGACATGTCCTTCAGCCGGCAGGGATATTCGCTGCGGTCCTCCAGCATGAAACGGCCGAGCAGGCTGAGCGGGATGCGGTGATAATGCCGGCGCTCCTGAAAATCGCCGAGCGGCGGGGCTGCGAGCGCTGACATGCGAGGAACCGAACCACCGAAGACGAGAAGCCGCTTCCCGCCAGCCTAAGGGCGGAAGTCTTAACGGTTTGTTCTCTGCGGCCGCGAAAACCGGAGGCCGGAGCAACGGGAGGGGATCCCGATTGCGGAGCGGGCCGCTTCCGCCCTAGTTGTCTCGCGGCAACGAAGCCGCGGACCCTGCGAGGAGCCGAGCCCTTGACGATCGACGAAGCGCCTCTTCCCGAGACGCGGCGGGATTCGACCAACCCGCCGATCTTCAATATTCCGGGCATCGTGCTCGCGACGATCCTGCTCCTCGCGGCCGTGCACGCTTTGCGGGTCTTCGTTCTCGGCGACATCGCCGACGCGAATGTCGTGCTCGATTTCGCCTTCATTCCGGGCTGCTACGTCACCGATTGCGTCGCGGGCTTCGGGCGCAGCGCCGGGGCGGGGCTCTGGTCGCCGCTCACCCATGCGCTGCTGCATGGCGACTGGATGCATCTCGGGCTGAACACGATCTGGCTCGTCGCCTTCGGCACGCCCGTGGCGCGGCGGCTCGGTGCGCTGCGCTATACGCTCTTCTCGGTCGTCGGCGCCCTGGCGGGCGCCGGACTTTTCGACCTCGTCAACCCGACCCTCTTGGAGCCGGTGGTCGGCGCTTCCGGCGTCGTCTCGGCCCTGATGGGCGGCGCCTGCCGCTTCGCCTTCGGCTCGCTCGGGCGTTCCGCCGTCGCGCCGGCCGCCGCGCCGCGCCTGTCGATCGGTCAGGCGCTCGCCGATCGCACCATCCTCATCTTCATCATCGTCTTCTTCGTCACCAATCTCGCGACGGCGTCCAGCTTCGGCAGCTATCTCGCGGGCGGCGCGACGATCGCCTGGGAAGCCCATCTCGGCGGCTTCATCTTCGGCTTTCTCGGCTTCGCGCTCTTCGACCAGCGAGCGCGATAAGCCGCCGGCCCGCCCTTGCTGTCCGCCGAAGGAGGGATACCATTCCCTTCGAGGCGGCTTGCGACGTTTCGGCGCGGGTCTCGCGCCGGCCCGGCCCGGCCGCCTCCAAGAAGAGGAGGAAGGCATGAACGTCAGAAGCATTCTGGAGCAGAAGGGCCGGGAGGTCTTCACCCTGCATCCCGGCATCACGCTCGGCGAGGCGGCGGGAGAACTCGCCCGCCGGCGCATCGGCGCGGTGCTGCTCACCACCGAGAGCGGCGCGATCGCGGGTATCCTGTCCGAGCGCGACATCGTGCGCGCCGTCGGCATCCAGGGCATCTCGGCGCTGGAAGAGCCGGTCGAGGGCATCATGACGAAGAAGGTCACGACCTGCGACGAGAGCGCCGGCATCGACGAGATCATGGGGATCATGACGCGCGGCCGGTTCCGTCATCTGCCGGTAGTCGAGGGCGGCCGTCTCGTCGGCATCGTCTCGATCGGCGACGTGGTGAAGCGCCGCATCGAGGAGGTGGTAAGGGAGGCCGAGGACATGCGCACCTATATCGCGGCGGCCGGCTGAGCGTCGCGCTCAGCCGAGGCTGAAGCCCTCCGCCACGCGCTCGATCTCCGGCAGGCGCCGGACGGTCTCCTCGTAGCCGAGCGCGATGGCCTCGTCGGCGCGATAGAATTCGGCGAGGCCGATATTGCGCACGCGCGGCTGCAACGAGAGGTCCGGCGGATCACCGGCGAGGCGCGAGCGGGAGATGCGGTCCTGAATGATGTTGAAGGCATCGGCCATGGATTGCGTGATGCCGATCTTCTCCCGCCGCCGGGCCGCCTGGAGCGCTGCCTCGTCGGTCGCCTCGGGCGGCGCGCCGGTCTCCGGCTCGGCGCCAGCCGAGGATTCGGTCGCATGCATCCGCACCACCGCCGCGCGGCCGAAGAGATCGTAATGCAGGTTCACCGCCACGACGAGCGGCTGCTCATAGGCCCGGCAGACCGAGACGGGCACGGGATTGACGAGCGCGCCGTCGACGAGATGGCGATGGCCGCAGAGCACCGGCTCGAACACGCCCGGCAGCGCGTAGGAGGCGCGCATGGCGAGGATCAGCGAGCCGGAATCCAGCCAGACCTCGTGGCCGCTGCGCGCTTCCGTCGCGACGCAGACGAGCGGCCGGCCGAGATGCTCGATCTGCAGGCCGTCCATCTGCTCGACCAGCCGGCGGTTGAGCCGCATGCCGCCGAGAAGGCCGGCGGTGCCGAAGCGGATGTCGAGGAAGCGGATGAGGCCGCGCCGCGTCAGCGAGCGGGCGAAATCCTCGAGCTCCGCCAGGCGCCCGGCCAGATAGCAGCCGCCGACCAGGGCGCCGATGGAGGTGCCGGCGATCATGGAGATGCCGATCCGGTGGTCGGAGAGGGCCTTCAGAACGCCGATATGCGCCCAGCCGCGCGCCGCGCCGCCGCCGAGCGCCAGAGCGATGCCCTGGCGCGGACGCGGCATCGGAGAGGGTAGAGGAAAGGCGCGCTTCTCGGCGGCGGGACGGTCGTCCACCTTCGCCGGCAGCGGCGGCGGCTCTTCCAGCCGCTGGTCCGCCACGGCGGTCGCCGCACGATGTTCGGGGGGCAAGCCACGTCGCCACATCGCCCTAATATGGAACGGACGCCTTGCGTTTTTCCTAAGCGAGCTTCGCAATCTCCAGCGTTTCAAGAGCGTGACGGTCCCCGTCCGTTCTGACGATCCGGTAGAAGCATGATGACCGCCCCGTATGGCAGGTGTCTTCCGGCCGCGCGACCTCGACCCGGAGCCAGAGGGCGTCCTGGTCGCAATCGACGCGCATCTCCCGCACGGTCTGGAGCGCGCCCGAAGTCTCGCCCTTCTTCCACAGCGCGTGGCGCGAGCGGCTCCAGTAATGGGCGATGCCCGTGTCGAGCGTAAGACGCAGGGCCTCGGCATTCATATGCGCGACCATCAGCAGATGGCCGCTGCCGGCATCGGTGACGACGGCCGTCACCAGCCCGTCGCGGTCGAAGCGCGGGGTGAGCGTCGCGCCTTCTTCCAGTTCGGCCTTGGCGCCCGGCGGCGGAAAGGCGCTCAAGCGGACAGCCGCATCATCGACAGCACGCGGTCGCGCTCCTGCCGGTCCTTAGCGAAGATGCCGTGGAAGGCGGTGGTGATGGTGGTGGAGCCCTTGGTGCGCACGCCGCGCATCGCCATGCAGAGATGTTCCGCTTCCAGCACCACGGCGACGCCGCGCGGCTGCAGCGCCTCCTCGATGGCGGAGGCGATCTGCACGGTCATCTTCTCCTGCGTCTGGAGCCGGCGGGCGAAGATGTCGACCACGCGCGAGATCTTCGACAGGCCGAGCACCGGGCCGGCCGGGAGATAGGCGACATGCGCCTTGCCGATGATCGGCACCATGTGGTGCTCGCAATGCGAATGGAAGTCGATATTGCGCACGAGGACGACGTCGTCATAGCCGCCGACCTCCTCGAAGACGCGGCCGAGCGCCGCGGCCGCATCCTGGCGATAGCCGCCGAACAGCTCCTCATAGGCCTTGGCGACGCGCGCCGGCGTCTCGCGCAGACCCTCGCGCGCCGGATCGTCACCGGCCCAGCGGATCAGGAGCTCGACGGCGGCCTCGGCCTCTTCGCGGGTCGGCCGCTCGCCTGGCGCCTCGCTCCGCGCTTCGGGAAATTTCTTGATGATCGCATCCATCGCTACGGACTCCGGGCCGGCGCGCTTCTCGTTCTTCCAGGCCCGCACGCGCGGTCCTATATAGACGCGGGACGTTCGCCTTTGAAGACGGGGGATGTCGGCGAGACCGAGGCGCGAATGATCGACGATATCTACAATGCCGAGATCCTGCGGCATGCCGGCAATATCGGACGCATCGGGCGTCTCGAGACGCCGGACGCCACGGCGACCGCCCATTCCAAGCTCTGCGGCTCGACCGTCACCGTCTATCTGACGCTCCGGGACGGCGCGGTCGCGGACTTCGCCCACGAGGTGCGCGCCTGCGCCCTCGGCCAGGCCTCCTCCGCGATCATGGCGGAGAATATCGTCGGCTCGACACCGGCGGAACTGCGGATGCTGCGCCAGACCATGCAGGCGATGCTGAAGGAGGGCGGCGCGCCGCCGGACGGTCGCTTCGCGGATCTCAAATATCTGGAGCCGGTGCGCGATTACAAGGCGCGGCACGCTTCCACCATGCTCACCTTCGACGCCGTGGTGGCGGCGCTCGACCAGCTCGGCGGCACGAACGCGACCGACGAGGCGGCCTGAGGCGGAAGATCCCATGGCCTCCCGCAACTATGATGGACCGTTTCGCAAGACGCCGGGGCGGCTTCTCGGCCTCGCCTTCGTCCGCGCCTATCAGCTGACCTTCTCCGGCTTCGTCGGCGGTCACTGCCGGCATCTGCCGACCTGTTCGGAATACGCCTATGAAGCGATCGCCCGCCATGGCCTGCCAAAGGGGGGCTGGCTGGCCGCGAAGCGCGTCGCCCGTTGCGGCCCCTTCGGCACGGCGGGTCTCGATCCGGTGCCGCAACCCTGCTGCACCAAGCACAAATCGACCCGTTAGCTGGTTGACGAAGCGGTAATTCATGCCAAATCCAACTGATCAACAGTCGGAGATGCCGGAGATGGCGCATAAATTCGAGGTTGTGAAGGACAAGAAGGGCGAGTATCGCGTCCGCTTCAAGTACAATAGCGAGATCGTTTTCGCCACCGAGGGCTATTCCTCGAAGGCCGGTGCGCACCGGGCCATCGAGTCGATCAGGAAGCATGTGGCCGACGCGCCGGTGACCGAACTGGAAACGCCGGTCGCCAGCCCCGGCATCTGACGCGGGCCATCCATATCCCGTTCCATGAAAGCCGGTCGCGCCCCGCGTGGCCGGCTTTCGCCGTTGCGGGCTTGCCGCAAGGTTCCCGAATGATAAAACGCCCGCGCGCGCCGGAACGGGCCGCGCCTTCGATCGAAAGAGCTTACCCGCATCCGTAGGCGGGGGTGAGCGGAAAGGAATGACATGATCGACCTTCGTTTCCCCGACGGCTCCGTCCGGCAGTTCGAACCGACCACCACGGGCCTGGAGATCGCGACCGGCATCTCCAAGTCGCTGGCCAAGAAGGCCATCGCCTATGCGCTGGACGGGGACTTGCGCGACCTCGCCGAGCCCGTCGGCCAGGGCGGCGCGATGGAGATCGTGACGCGGGACGATCCGCGCGCGCTCGGCCTCATCCGGCACGATGCCGCCCATGTCATGGCCGAGGCGGTGCAGGAGCTCTGGCCGGGCACGCAGGTGACGATCGGCCCGGTCATCGAGAACGGTTTCTATTACGATTTCGCCCGCGACACGCCCTTCACCTCCGAGGACCTGCCGGCCATCGAGAAGAAGATGGTGGAGATCGTGCGGCGCAACGCGCCGTTCCGCAAGGAGGTCTGGAGCCGCGACAAGGCGAAGGCCGTCTTCGCCGAGAAGGGCGAGAGCTATAAGGTCGAGCTGATCGACGCCATTCCGGCCGATCAGGACGTGAAGATCTATTTCCAGGGCGACTGGTTCGATCTCTGCCGGGGGCCGCACATGGCCTCGACCGGCCAGATCGGCGAGAACTTCAAGCTGATGAAGGTCGCGGGCGCCTATTGGCGCGGCGATTCCAACAATCCGATGCTGACGCGCATCTACGGCACCGCCTGGGCCAGCGCCGAGGAGCTGAAGACCTATCTCACCATGCTGGAGGAGGCGGAGAAGCGCGACCATCGCCGGCTCGGCCGCGAGATGGATCTCTTCCACTTCCAGGAGGAAGGTCCGGGCGTCGTCTTCTGGCATCCGAAGGGCTGGTCGCTGTTCCAGGACCTCACCGCCTATATGCGCCGGCGCCTGCGCGAGGACTATGACGAGGTGAACGCGCCGCAGGTCCTCGACAAGTCGCTCTGGGAGACTTCCGGCCATTGGGGCTGGTATCGCGAGAACATGTTCCAGGTGCAGTCGGCCGGCGACGAGGCGGAGGACAAACGCGTCTTCGCCCTGAAGCCGATGAACTGCCCCGGCCATGTGATGATCTTCAAGCACGGCTTGAAGTCCTATCGCGAACTTCCGATCCGCTATGCCGAATTCGGCCTTGTGCACCGCTACGAGGCCTCGGGCGCAATGCATGGGTTGATGCGCGTGCGCGGCTTCACGCAGGACGACGCGCATATCTTCTGCACCGACGAGCAGATGGAAGCCGAGTGCCTGAAGATCAACGATCTGATCCTCTCGGTCTATCGCGACTTCGGCTTCGAGGAGATCATGGTCAAGCTCTCGACCCGGCCGGAGAAGCGCGTCGGCACGGACGAGATGTGGGACCGCGCCGAGAGCGTGATGAAGGACGTGCTCCAGCGGATCGAGGCGGAATCGGGTGGCCGCATCAAGACCGGCATCAATGAAGGCGAGGGCGCGTTTTACGGGCCGAAGTTCGAGTATACGTTGAAGGACGCGATCGGCCGTGAATGGCAATGCGGCACGACACAGGTTGACTTCAACCTGCCGGAGCGGTTCGGCGCCTTCTACATCGACTCGAATTCCGAGAAGCGCCCGCCGGTGATGATCCATCGCGCCATCTGCGGCTCGATGGAGCGCTTCCTCGGCATCCTGATCGAGAACTTCGCCGGCCATTTCCCGCTCTGGCTGGCGCCGAGTCAGGTGGTGGTCGCGACCATCACCTCGGAGGCCGATGCCTATGCGAGCGAGGTCGTGGCGAAGCTGCGGGCGCTGGGCCTTCGGGCCGAGGCGGATCTGCGCAACGAGAAGATCAACTACAAGGTCCGCGAGCACTCGCTGGCCAAGGTGCCGGTCATCCTCGTCTGCGGCAAGCGCGAGGCGGAGGAGAAGGGCGTGAACGTGCGCCGCCTCGGCTCGCGCGACCAGGAGGCGATGTCGCTGGAAACGGCGCTGCTGCTCCTGTCGGAGGAAGCCGTGCCGCCCGACGTGAAGCGCTCCCGGCCGGCGCCGTCCGGCGAGCCGGTGCGCGTCGCGGCCGAATGATCGAACCCTCCCGGCGGATCGGCTCCGATCCGCCGGGAGGGCTGCGACCGGATCTCAGTCGCCCGAGCCTTCGGTCGAATCCTGTTGCGGCAGGACGTCGCTGGTCTTCAACTCGACGTCGGCGTCGAGCCCGGCGGTGACGGTGAAGTCGCGCTGATAGGTCTTGTCGCGATTCTTCGCGACGACGAGATATTCGCCTTCCGCCAGCACCATCGAGGGGAATGCCCCGACGCTTTCGCGGATCAGCGCGCCATTGGCATCCATCACCTGCCAGGCGGTGTCGGCGATCGCCTCGCCGCCCTTTTCGCGCACCAGCTTCATCGTCAGTTCCGCCGCGCGATGCTGCAGCGTCACGTCGGTGATCTTGCCGGCCTCGACCTTCACCTCGCCGCCAACCTCGGCATTGTCGTCGCCATATTTGGAGACGATGCGATAGGCGCCGGCATTCAGCGCCACCGTCGCGCCCGCCGCAACGTCGTCGGCGATGAGACGCCGGTCACGCTCGTCGGCCTCGTCGGAATAGATGCTGAAATTCAGCTTGTCCGGGGCGATCGGCTTGTCGCCGCCGACCATCGCGTGCAGCTTCAGGCCGCCGGCCGAGAGCACGACCTGCTCGCGCTTCGGCTCGCCGTTGAAATCGACGCGCCGCGTGACGCCGGCATGGCCGAAGCCGACATGCAGGAGATAGGAGCCGGCGGGAACGGCGAAATCGGCGCCGCCGCCCTTGGCCGTGGCGATCAGCGGCAGCTTGCCGTCCGCGCCCGGCACCGGCGCGAAGAGGCGCCAGACGAGACCGCTGGGCACGTTCCCTCCGTCCTCGGCGAGCTTGGCTTCCAGATGCAGCACCTTCGCCCGCATCGGCGACAGGGAGGGGAGGTTCTGCGGCGCATAGGCCGGAAGGTTCGGCAGGCCGAGACCCGCCGGGCCCAGCGGCCCGCGCTGCTGCGGATCGGGCAGGGCGATGGGCTCCAGCTTCTGGAGCGGGCGCGGCAGGGTCACGCCGAGATCGGAGGAGGGACCGTCGGGGATCGCCGAAGGCGAGACATAGGCGCCGGATTCGCGCTCGCCGCCCGGACCGGCACCGCCAATGCTGCCGAAGCCGAACAGCCCGCCCTTGCCGGACGCGTCCTGTGCGCCGGCCGGCGACGCCCCGGCGGCGAGGATCGCGGCGAGGAGTGCGAGCGACAGCCGGCGTCGCGGGGAAAAGGGTTGCGAAGGGACCATCCGCTCGTTTGGACTATGAAACCATCTGTCTCGGCAAGAGCCGATCCCGCGTCACCGCGTCTTTGTGGCATTCGTGAGGGAAACGCGGCTTAGCCATTGGAATCGCGCCCGACTGTGGCTAGCTCACATCGCATCAGGCAAGGAGTCCCGCCGTGAGCGAAACGATCGCCCGCTATCTCGCCACCCGCCGCTCGGTGGCCATTCCGGCGCTGGAAGGCCCGGCGCCCGACGACGAGACCCTGCGGCAGATGCTGACCACCGCCGCGCGCGTGCCCGATCACGGCAAGCTCGCCCCCTGGCGCTTCATCCTTTATCGCGGCGAGACGGCCGCGCGGCTCGGCACGGCCTTGCGGGAGCTGGCCGAGCGCCGCGAAGGCCCGCTCGGCGAGGTGCGCCGCGATCTGGAGGAGAAGCGCTTCAGCCGCTCGCCTCTCGTCGTCGGCGTCGTCTCCCGCGCCGGCCCCCATGTGAAGATCCCGGAATGGGAGCAGGTCCTTTCCGCCGGCGCGGCGACGATGAATCTCGTCCACGCCGCCCATGCCCACGGCTTCGCCGCCAATTGGGTGACGGAATGGGTGGCCTATGACGAGGAGGCGAAGGCGATTCTCGGCATCGCGCCGGAGGAGAAGGTCGCGGGCTTCGTGCATATCGGGCGCTATCTTGGCGAGCCGCCGGCCGATCGCGTGCGCCCGGAACTTAGCGACATCGTCTCCGAAGCCGTGGCGCCCGGCGCTTGATGTTCTATACGACCGACACGAACCGGCACGGGCTGCCGCACGATCCGTTCAAGGCGATCGTCGCGCCGCGCCCGATCGGCTGGATCTCGACCCGCAGCCGCGCCGGCGCCGTCAATCTCGCGCCCTACAGCTTCTTCAACGCGATCGCCGACTCGCCGAAGCTCGTGATGTTCTCTTCCTCCGGCATGAAGGACAGCGCGAGCTTCGCGCTCGACAGCGGGGAATTCGTCGTCAATCTCGCGACGGAAGCGCTCGCCGAGGCGGTGAACCGCAGTTCCGCCCCAGCCCCCCGCGGCACGAGCGAATTCGCCATCGCCGGCCTGACCGAAGCGCCCGCGCGGCTCGTCGCGGCGCCGCGCGTCCTCGAAAGTCCCGCCGCGCTGGAATGCAAGGTCACCGGCCATTTCACGCCGACGGGTCTCGACGGCCGGCCGTCCGATGCGGTGATGGTTATCGGCGAGGTCGTCGGCATCCATATCGCTGAAGAGATCCTGCGCGACGGGATGATCGACATGGCGCTTGCCCGGCCGCTGTCGCGTCTCGGCTATCTCGATTATGCGGTGACGGCAGAGGTCTTCCAGATGCGGCGGCCGAAACGCGCCGATGGCGCGGATGCACCGCAGTTAAGGCCGTCCGAAGAAAGATCGTAAAGCCATCCTTAACCGATGGCGGCCAAGATCGGGTTTCCGAATCCACGCGTCTTCGCCCTTGGCCGCCATGACCCTGCAACGCTTCGTCGACTGGTGCGACAATGCCGGCACCCGCCAGCGGGCCGAAGGCTTCGCCATGCTGGCGCGGGCCTATCTCGACGGCCATGTGCCGCAGGGCGACCGGCGGGCGGTCGAGGCCTTCCTGCATCTGGTGCTCGACGATCCCTCGCCGAAGGTGCGGGCCGCCGTCGCGGCGGTGATGGGACGTCATCGCGCCGCGCCGCCCGCGCTGCTGCGCGCCTTTCTCTTCGACTGTCAGGAGGTGGCGCTCTTCGTCGCCGCGGCGCCCGCCCTCGGCGACGGGGATCTCGCCGACGCGCTGGCGAGCGCGGGCGAAGCCTTGCAGGCGGCGATCGCCGATCGCCCCGATCTGGCCGTCACCGTGGCCGAGGCGATCGCGGCCGAGGGGTGCCGCGCCGCCGTGATCGCCCTTCTTCGCAACGATGCGCTCGACCTCGGCGACGGCGTGCTGCGCCGGCTCGCCCATCGCTTCGGCCGCGATCCCGAGATCCGCGCGCTGCTCACCGCCGGCCGTCTGCCGGTGGACAGCCGCCAGATGCTGATTCTGGAGGCGGCGGACGCGCTGCAATCGGCGCCGCTCGTCCAGGCGGTGCTCGGCGAGCGGACGGCCGCCCTGGTCTTCGAAGCGAGCGAGCGGGCGACGGCGGGGCTCGCCGAAACGGTCGAGCCGGCGGAAATGCCGCGTCTCGTCGCGCATCTTCAGAGCAGCGGCCAGATCTCCCCGGCCTTTCTCATCCGCGCCGCCTGTCTCGGCAATGTCGATCTCGTCGCGGCCGCACTCGCCGCTTTGTCGAACCTGTCCGAACAGCGTGTCCGCGCGGTTCTGGTCGAATGCCGCGAGGCGGCGTTCCAGACGCTCGCGACGCGTTCGGGCCTCTCGCCCTCGGTCGGCGAGATCATCCGCCTTGCCCTCCGCTGCTGGAAGGGCATCGCGACGGGCCGGGTCGAACTCGGGCCGGAAGAGGCGCCGGACTTCGTGCTCGCCTATGTGATCCAGGGCTTCGGCGCCAAGCCCCGCTCGGCCGAGGACGAGAAGGCGCTGGCGCTCCTCAGGCGCATTCAGCGCGAAGCGGCGCGCGAGGGCATGCGGCTGCGGGCCGGGCGGCTGCTCGCCGCCTGAGCCGGAGGCATCGGATCAGAAGCGGAACTGCTCGTTGATGATCCGTTCGTCCCAGGAATGGTCGCCGTCGAACAGGATCTGGGCGGACAGCGTCGTCGATTCGCGCACCACGATGCGGATCACCGACTTCACCTCGACATGGTCGGCGACGGCATTGACCGGCCGCTTCTCGACCTCCAGCGTCTCGATCTCGACCACCTGCCGGCTCGACAGGAGAGCGCCATGCCAGCGGCGCGGGCGGAAGGCGCTGACCGGGGTCAGCGCGAGGAGCGGCGCGTCCATCGGGATGATCGGGCCCTGGGCCGAAAGATTATAGGCGGTGGAGCCGGTCGGGGTCGCGACCATGATCCCGTCGCAGACGAGTTCCTCCAGCCGCACCCGCCCGTCGATCATGATGCGCAGCCGCGCCGCCTGATAGGACTGGCGGAAGATCGACACCTCGTTGATCGCCGGCGCGCGATGCTCGTTGCCGTCGCGATCGGTGGCGACCATTTCCAGCGGCCGGATGAAATGTTCCGAGGCCGCCGCGAGGCGCTGCGGCAGGTCGGCCTCGCGGAACTCGTTCATCAGGAAGCCGATCGTGCCCTGGTTCATCCCGTAGATCGGGATGCCGGTATCCATGAAGCGGTGCAGCGTCTGAAGCATGAAGCCGTCGCCGCCGAGCGCGACGACCACGTCGGCCTCGGCCGGCTCGACATTGCCATAAAGGGCGACGAGGCGCTGGCGTGCCTCGCGGGCGGCGGGCGCATCGCTCGCCACGAAGCAAATCGAAGACAGGGATCGCTGCATCGGCTCCGGCGCGGCTTGGCCCCTGCGCCGACGCGGAAGGGCAGGGTTCGACGTGCCGGATTGGCGGGATCCCTCAAGCATCGAGGGAGGGCATCCGGTCCGCCGGCACGCCCCGGATTATAGCTGCTCGCCGGATGTGATCAATCGGCGGAGGGCGAGGAGCCGCGCTTCCGCCGTGCCCGAGGCTGCGCCTTCGCGTCCCGAGCGAGGCGGCGGGTGGCGTTCGGCCGATTCGGCCGGTCGGTGGAGCGCTTCCGGGCGGCTTGGCGGACGCTACGTCAACCTTGGGTCGCTCTTTGCAATCGAGGGTTAACGTATAGAACATCCCGCAACATAAAGGAAAAACACGAGAAATCGCTAACTATATTCAAGTTCTAAGAAAATCTGAGTCGATGCGCATAGGCAGTGCGGTTAATTTTGGGTAAAGCCTGCCCAAAATTCCATCGGGGTGCGTGAATGCGGGTCGTCGCCGGCTGCCTCTTCTTTGTGCTTGCGCAGCTATCGATCACCCTGTCGGCGGGCGCGCAGGGCGTCGAGGCGGTCGTGCCGCGCCGGATTCTCGCGCTCTATGACGGGGCCGTCGAGCCGACGCCGACAGATACGCAGGTTCATGCCCTTGCGGAATCGATCCTCGATCATCTTGGCTATGTCGTGGAATACCATGATCTCGCGACGGGTCTGCCGCAGCCGGACCGGCTGGAGGGCACCGCCGCGATCCTGACGATGCTGACCTACGATGTCCGCGACTCCTCGCGCTATCTCGCCTGGCTCGGCCGGCAGGCGCGAACGGTGCCGCGCATTCTCGTCCTCGGCCAATTCGGCGGGCCGCTGACGGAGGCGAATCGCCGCTCGCTGGCTCCGGTTCTCGATGGACTCGGCCTGCGCCTGACCTCGGATTATGTCGGCGCCGACGCGCCGTCGCGGATCGTTACCCTGGACCGGCGGCTGGTCGGCTTCGAGAGCGAGGTCAATCCGATCGCGCCCGGCCATCCGTTGGTGACGCGGCGGCGGGGCGGCGGGGCCGAGGTGGCGCTCGAATACGAGACGGAGCTTCTCGGCCGAAGGGTGCGCAGCACCGTTCTCGCCACCGGTCCGCGCGGCGCCTATGCCGCGAGCGGCGTTCTGGCGAGCGTCGATCCCGTTCTTCGGGAAACCCGCTGGATTGTCGATCCTTTCGAGTTCGTCCACCGCGCGCTCGGCGTGCCGCGCTTTCCGATCCCGGACGTGACGACCGTTTCCGGCCGGCGCATCTATGTCGCGCAGATGGCGGGCGATGGCTGGAACGATGGTTCCGCCATCGGCGCGGACGAGGCCGGACGGCCGATCGCCGCCGAAGTTGCCACAAGGGAACTCGTGGCGGCCTTTCCCGATCTGCCGATCACGGTCGGCGTGACGCTCGGAGATTTGGAAGACGGGCTCGGCGGCGGCAAGCGGGCACGGGACGCGGCGCGGGCGCTGTTCGCCCTGCCGCAGGTGGAGGTTGCCAGCGCCACCGCGACCCGGCCGCTGCGCTGGAGCTTCTTCGATCATTACGACCGGGCGGAGGAATTGCGGCTCGTCGCGGCGGCGGATGGCGCTTCGCGGGGCGTCTTCGGCCGGATCGGCGCGGCGGTCACCGGCTCGGGGTCCCGCAACCGTCTCGTCGCCGATGGGCGGGATCTGCCCCGCGCCTATTTGCAAACCGCCTTCGACCTCGATTCGGAAATCGCCGGCGCCTTGCGGGAGACCGCGACGCTCGCGCCTCCCGGTAAGGCGCCGGCGCTCTATCTCTGGAGCGGCGACGCGCTGCCCGGCGAAGCGGCGATCCGGGCGACGCGCGAGGCCGGCATCGGCAATCTGAGCGGCGGCGAAATGCGCTTCGACCCGAGCCGGTCGTCCGTCGCCGATGTTGCGCCGCTGGCGCGGAAAGTCGGGGCCGAGCGGCAGGTCTATGCGCTGGCCGGCAGCGAGAACAGCTATACGAAATCCTGGACGGACCAGTTCGGCGCCTATAGGCGTCTCGCCGATTTCTTCCGGCGCACCGAGGAGCCGCGCCGGCTGAAGGGCGTCGGCCTCGGCTTCCATGCCTATTCGGCCTCGCGCGCCGCCTCGCTCGGCGCCGTGAAGGAGCTTCTGTCCTGGGCGGAGACCGCGCCGCTCGCGCCGATCCGCAGCTCGCTCTATGCCGCGATGGTCGAGGGCTTCTTCACGACCCGGATCGTCGCGCTCGATGTCGCGACATGGCGGATCGAGCATCGCGGCGCGTTGCGCACGCTCCGCTTCGATGCCCTGCCGGACCAGACCGTCGATCTCCCGCGCAGCCACGGTGTTCTCGGCTCGAACCGCGTCGGCGACCGGCTCTACGTCTCTCTCGATCCCGACGTGCCGGTCGCGACGCTGGCGCTGAGGGATCGGAGCATGCCGCAGGAGCCCGCCGATCTTGCGAACGCGGCGCTGACGGAAAGCCGCTGGCAGATCAGCCGCCTGGTGCGGGGTCGGGACCGCTTGGCCTTCACGGCGGAAGGGTTCGGCCAAGGCGACTTCCTCTGGGCGGGCATGCCTGCCGGCGCCTGGCATGTCACCGCGCGCCGCGACGGCCGTGTCGTGGCGCAAGCGGAGATGCTCGCCGATGCCGATGGCGTGGCTTCGGTGTCGCTTTCGGCGGACGCGCGTTCGCCGCTGGAGATCGCGATCACGCGCCGCGACGCCACGGAGGCCGTGCAATGAGGCCGTCGCCGCGTCTCGTGATCGCCGGCCTCGCCCTTCTGTCGCTCGGCGCCGGCCTGCTGCTCGTGCCCGGCACGGCGGAGCGTCTGACGATGCTGGCGCGCGACGGGCGCGTGGCGAGCGCGGCGGCGCTCGGCGAGGCGGCGTCGAATGCGGGGGGCGCGGAGCCGCCGGTGCTGGCGCGTCTGTTCGAGCTCGATCGGAGCGAGGGCGATCCCGCGCGCGCGGAAGCCCGGCTGCTCGACTTCCTGCGGGAGCGGCCGGACGATACCGCCATGCTGCGCAAGGCCGCCGCCTTCTTCGGCGACAGCCGCAACTTCCCGCGTCAACGGGACATGCTGGAGCGCCTGACGGCGATCGACGGCACCGGCAGCGATTTCGAGACGCTCGCCCGGCTCTATCGCCTGGACGGACGCTTCGCCGACGAACGGCGCGTGCTCCTCACCGCGCCGGCCTCCGCGCTGTCGCCGGCCCTCCGATTGCGGGCCGCCCATCTTCTTTCGGCGGACGGCCAGGATGCCGAGGCCGCCCGGATGCTGGAAGGATCGCCGGAAACCTCGATCGAGGCGGAGGGCGAGGCCCTGTCGCTCTACATGCGCGCGCTCGTCGCGAGCGGGCAGGCGGCGAAGGCGGCGGTGATCGGGGTGGATCGCGTGGCGGACGGTCTTAGCGTCGGCGAACAGGCGCAGTTCGTGCTGGCGCTGGCGCTGGCCGGGGCCGATGCCGAGGCGCTGCGGCTCGCCACGGCGCCCCGGCCCGACGGCGGCGATGCGTCCGCCATCGCCTGGATGCTGGGCGAAAGGGGACGCTTCGACCTCGCTACGCGCCTCCTCGAGGCCGGGCTCGGCGACGCCGACCGCCGAGGCCTGCGCAAGGCCATGCGGCTCTATGCCGATCTCGCCCTTGCCACGAACCACCTCGGCTGCGCGGTGGCGGAGGTCCGCCGTCTCGCCTCGGGAAGCGCCGCGTCGCCGCAGCGCGCGGCGGCGCTGGCCGCCGCCCTGTTCGAGCGGCGCGGCTATGGCGTCATCGCGCCGGTCCGCCCCTGGCTGACGCCGTCGATCCTTCGCGAGGAGCCGCTTTTCGCGGCGCGCCTCGCGCGGTTGGAGCACGACCCGGCGGCCGCGCGGCGCTTTCTCCTGCAGGCCGGCGAGGACGAGGACGAGCCCGCGGCGCGGCAGGCAGCCTTCGAAGCCCTCGATCCGGTCGAAGCGAAGACCGGCACCGAGATGCGGCGGACCCCACGGCCTTCCGACCCGCCGAAACATCCATCTTTGATCCGCGCTGCCGATCCCGACGAGGAAGCGAAGTCATGAGCGTCGAATCCGTGACCCGAAGCGATGCCGTGCCGGTCGGCGCCGTCCGCCGGGCGCTCGCCCCGGCCGCCTGGGCCGTCGAACTCGCGGTGCTCTTCGCCGGCCTCCTCGCGATCGAACTCCTCCTCCCGCCCGACGCGGCGCTGCTCCGGTTCTCGCCGAGCGCGATCTGGATTCCGGTGCTCGCCATGGCGGTGCTGCACGGCACGGTGCCGGCCGTCAGTGCCTCGATCCTCGGCGCCGTGATGCTCTGGGTCTTCGAGCCGAGCCTGTCGCCGGCGGATGTCGATACCTATGTCGCCGCCCTGCGCTTCTGGAAGGAGCCGGTGCTCTGGCTCGCCGCGTCGCTCGCCATCGGCGCCTATCGCGACCGACAGGCCGCGCTGCGGATCGAACTCGCCGAGCGCACCGAGCGGGCCGAAAAGCAGCGGGCGGTGATCGCCGACTATGCGCGCAGCCTGCGCGACCAGATCGATCTTCTGGAACAGGAGATCGCCTTCGCGGCGCCGCAGGACGGGCCATTGGCGGCGAACGAATCGCGGCGGTCGGCGACCGGCCTCCGCCTGTCCCACGCCGAACCGATCGAGATCCGCATCGGCACGCTGTCCGCCGCCAACTCCGAGACTGGTCCGCAGCTCGTCGTCGGCCGGGCGAAGGACGGTCGGCCCGCCTATCTCGTCGCGGGCCCGGCCGAATGACGCCCGAGATCGCCATGGCGTCCGAGGTCCGGTCGCGGCCGCCCGTCGTTGCGCTGGCGCTCGTCGCCCTGGCGGCGAGCGGGCTCGACGCGCTGCTCCTCGCCGCCCTCGGCTCCGGCATCCTCGGCGCCGGAGCGTTCCTGGCGCTTCATCTGGCGCTCGGCGCGGCTCTGGTCGCGCTGCCCGCGCGGGTGACGGGCGATCGCGGCACGGCGCTCATTCTCGGCCTCGGGCTCCTGGTGCTCGGCCCCTTCGGCTGTCTCGCCTCGCTCGTGATCTGCCTCGCCGATCGCGCCGCGCCGGACGACGCCGAAGCGCGGGGGAACTGGTATCGGCAGCTCTCCGGTCGGATCGAGGCCGATCCGGCCGAGATCCTTTATCGCGACATCGTCGAGGGCCGGGCCTATCGCCCCGGCTCGCCCCCGGCGAATTTCGCCGCCGTCATGGCGGGGCGCAGCGTCGACGATCGGCAGACCGTGCTCGGCCTTCTCGTGAAGCAGGGCAGGCCCGCGCCCGAGGCCGTGATGCAGACGGCGCTGCGCAGCCGCGACGTGGCGGTGCGCGCCTCCGCCGCCGCCGCCGTCGCAAGGCTGCGCGAACTCGACGCGGCCAAGGCGGGCGAAGCGGAGGGCGCGCGATGAGCGGCATTCCCGCCTTCGACCGCATTCCCGGCGAAAGCGCCGATGTCTGCCTCATCGTCGAGGGCTGCTATCCGCATGTCGCGGGCGGCGTCTCGACCTGGATCGACTGGCTGATCCGCTCGATCCCCGAAACCCGCTTCGGCGCGGTCTCGCTGGTGACGCCCGGCGAGGGGCGGACGGCGCGCTACAAGTTCGGCCCCAATCTCGTGCGCTTCCAAGAGATCGTGATGGGCGACGCGCCGCCGGCCGCCGCCCGCTGGCGCGCCCGCCGCTATCCGGCGCCGGAGCGCCTCGCGACGCTTCTCGTCGAATTCGTGCGGCGGGGGGAGCTCGCGACGCTGGCGGCGATCCTGCGGCTCGTCAACGACGAGCGCCAGCCGATCCCGCTCGCCGTCCTCGATCGCGGCGACCATGCCTTCGCCGTCTGCCGCGAGGCCTATCGGCAGATCATGCCACATGGCTCGTTCAAGGATTTCTTCTGGGCCTGGCAGGCGCTGATGGGCGGGCTCTTCGCCGTCCTGAAGGCGCCGCTGCCGGCGGCGCGGACCTATCACACGATCTCCACCGGCTATGCCGGCCTTTTCGCCGCGCGCGCCGCGATCGAGGGCGCGGAACGGGTGCTGATCACCGAGCACGGCATCTATACCAACGAGCGGCGCATCGAGATCCTGATGGCGGATTGGATGGTCGACACGGTCGACCAGGGCCTCGCCATCGCCGGCCGGCGCACCGACCTGCGCGATCTCTGGATCATGGCCTTCGAAAGCTATGCCCGCTGCTGCTACGCCGCCTGCGACGGCATCACGACCCTGTTCGGCGAGAACCAGCCGATGCAGCGGGCGCTCGGCGCGGCGGAAGCGCGGCTCGTCGTCATTCCGAACGGCATCGAGCTCGACCGCTTCGGCACCATTCCGCCGGCACCGCCCGAGGCGCCGCCGACGGCGGCTTTGGTCGGCCGCGTCGTGCCGATCAAGGACATCAAGACCTATATCGAGGCGGCGGCCCATGTCCGCCGCGCCGTGCCGGACGCGCAGGTGCTCGTCGCCGGGCCGGAGGACGAGGACCCCGCCTATGCGGCGGAATGCCGGGAGCTGGTGCAGCGTCTCGGCCTCGGCGACACGGTGAAGTTCCTCGGCCGCGTCGACGTGCGCCAGCTTCTCGCCTCCACCCATGTCGTGGTGCTGACCAGCCTCAGCGAGGCGCAGCCGTTGACCGTGCTCGAAGCCGGGGCGGCCGGACGCCCCTGCGTCACCACCGATGTCGGCGCCTGCCGCGAGATGATCGAGGGCTCGCCGGACGAGGATCCGGAGTCCGAGCGCGGCGGCTATGTGACGAACATCCTCGCCGCCGACGAGATCGGCGAGGCGGTCGCCCGGCTCCTGACGGACGCGGGCTTGCGCGAGCGGCTGGGCGCCAATCTCCGGCGCCGCGTGCACCGCGACTACGCCTCGCAGCAATCGGCCGACCGCTATCGCCGGCTCTACGACGGCACGCTCGTGCCGAAGGCGGCCTGACCCATGGCCGGCATCGGATTCGAGCTTCGCAGGATGGCGCGGGAGGAGGGGCTGTTGCGGCCGGTCGCCTCGGCCGGGCATGGCGCCTTCGTCGCCGCCGGGCCGTGGCTGCTGACCATTCTCGCGCTGAAGCTCGTCCAGGCCTATCTGCCGGCCTCGAAGGCGGCGGCCTACGACCTGCAGAGCTTGATCATCCATGTCTTCTGCCTGTCGCTGCTCGCCACCGGGCCGGTGGTGACGGCCGGCCTGCGGCTTTGCGCCGACGATCTCTATCTCGGCCGGCCGGGCCGCATCCGCGCCGTCTATCTCGCGACGCAGCTCGTCGCGACGCTCGCGGGCGCCGCGCTGGCCTTCGTCGTCCTCGGTCTCGTCTTCGGCTGGCGCGGCGAGGGGCTGCTCGCCGGCTGCGCGGCGACGGCCGCGACCGCCGGCGTCTGGCCGGCCGCCGCCTTCGGCAACGCCATCCGCGAACTCGGCGCGATCACGCGCGCCTTCGTCGCCGGGCTCGGCCTCTCGGTCGCCGCGACCCTTCTCGCCGCGGAGCACGGGCTCGGGGCGGACGTCCAGGCGCTTGCCTTCGCCGCCGGTCTCTGGCTGGCGGGACTGCTCCTCACGGCACGGATCCTCGCGACCTTTCCCGCGCCCATGACGAGCCTTGCCGCGCCGCTCCGCCTCCTTCTCGGCACCTTCGCCGCCCGCAGGGCGGTGGTCCTCGGCGCCCTGGCATCCGTCGTGGCGCTCTGGATCGATTCCTGGATCTTCTGGCTCGGTCCCGCCGGCCATGTCTCGGCGAGCGGCCTGCCGACGGCGCCCTTCTACGACAGCGCGATGTTCGTCGCCCGCCTGACCATGCTGCCCGGCCTCGTGCTCTTCGTCGGAGCAGTCGATACCGGCGTCTTCGCCGCCATGCGCCGCTTTCTCGAAACCATCGAGGGCCACGGCACGCTGGCGCGGATCGAGGCCGAGCGCCGGGCGCTGACCGAGGCGACGAACCGCCTGCTGCTGCGCCTCATTCTCGTCCAGGCCCTCGTCTCGGCCATCGTCGTCATGCTCGCACCGGCGCTCGTCGCGCCGGCCGGCCTTCTCTTCCAGCAGGTGGCGCTTCTACGCTACGGCGCGCTCGGCGCCTTCTTCACCACCGTCTTCTTCGCCGCGACGACCCTTCTGCTGCTGCTCGGGCAGGAGAAGCGCTTCCTTCTCGCGCAGGTCTCGTTTCTCGCGGCGAACGCGGCCGGCGCGGTCGTCACCTTGCGTCTCGGCGAGATCTATTACGGCTTCGGCGCGCTCGCGGCGGCGGCCGTCGCCGCCGTCCTCGCCGTCGCGCTGCTGCACGACGCGCTGGAACGCGTCACCCTCCACACCTTCGAACGCGCGCTCGACGGGGCGCGGCGGCCGAAGCCCGCCGCCGTCCGCGCGCCGTCGCGCTGGCCGCCGGTCCTCGCCGCGCTGCGGGCACGGCTCGCCGGACTGGCGCATCATCTCCCCCGATCAGGAAAGGCTCCGACATGAGAAGACGCAGCACCGCCGCGCTCGCGGCGGCCCTCCTCCTCGCGAGCGGCTTCGCGGCGCTCGCCGCCGGCAGCCCGGCCCCGCAACAGACCGAACGGCAGGGGCTCGCGGCGCCCGCCGTCGCGCCCGGCGCCTATGCGATCGGCGACCGATTGCGCATCACCTTCTTCGAGGCCCTGGAAATGCCGGCCGGCGAGGATGCGGACGCGCCGAGCGGCGGATTCTATCAACGCGCCGACCTCACGGCCGACTACGACATCGGCGCCGACGGGATGCTGAACATCCCGCGTCTCGGCCGCATCGCGGCGGAGGGGCGCGAGCCGCAGGCGGTGGAGGCCGATATCCGCAAGGCCTATGAGGACGCCATGGATCGGGCAGGCGATGCTCATGTCGCCATCGTCGAGCGCCAGCCGGTCTATGTGCTCGGGCCGGTGCGCACGCCCGGCGCCTATCCCTATGCCGATGGCATGCTGGCGCTGAAGGCGATCGCGCTGGCGGGCGGCATGGAGCGCCGATCGGCCGCCGCCGCGCCGCTGGCGGAAGTCGGACGCGAGGAAGAGCGCTCGCAGACGGCGGCGCAGGAACTCGCCCAGCTTCTCGCCCGCCGCGCGCGGCTGGAAGCCGTCCGCTTCGGCGGCGATGCCGTGGCGCCGGCCGAACTCGTGCGCCTCGTCGGCGCGGCCGGCGCGGCGGACCTTCTGCGCGCCGAGACCCTCGCGGAGGGCGACGCGCGGACCCTGCGGCGGCACGAGCGGGAGAAGCTCGCCGACGCGCTCGCCAGTGCCCGCGCCAAGCAGGACGATCTCGGAGCGGCGATCGTGGGAACGGAGCGCGACATCGGTGAGCGTCGCGCCGCCATCGCCAAGGCGACGGAGCCGGACCCCCGCCTCAGCAAGACCGGCATCATCGCGGCGCGCAGCGCCGAGATCGCCAGCCTCGAACAGGAACGCACGCAGCTGCGCGCCGAGTTTCGCGACGGCGAGCGCGGCCTGACGGAGCTCAAGGCCCGGATGGAGCGCGTCGAGCTCGGCGCCCGGGCCGAAGCCGCGCAGGAACTGCTGCGCCTGACCAGCGAGATCGCCCGGCTGCGCCAGGTGGCGGCCAGCGCCTCCGGCCTCGCTCTCGTGCTCGGCGGCGATCCGGCGCGCGACGATCCGGCGGCCTATCCGGTCGAGATCGTCCGCATGTCGGCGGAGGGCGTGCGCACCTTCAAAGGTGATTCGGCGACGCTGCTGCGCCCCGGCGACGTGGTGCGCCTCGTCCCGGCCTCGGCCGCCGGTGCCCTTACGGCCGCCGATCTGACAACGCCCTGAAGCGCCAAGTATTTCCGGTTCGCTGCCTTCCGGCGCGATCAGCATGCCGATCGTTCGATTCGATCCTCGTGTAAGTGCTGGAACCGGCGCTGGAGCGCCTTGGCCCACAACGATAACGTATTTAAAAATCAAGACAAAAGCCGAATATTAACGATGATATTCGCGTCAGATTTTTATCGCGTTGCATCCGTTGATTTTCGTCAAGACTTCATTCATGCGTGCCTAACGGTTTGTTAAGCACTTTCGACTTGCGACATTCGGGTAGGAGTCTGTCATGTCCAATGCTTCGGCATCGGCACTTCCGCTGATCAACATCGACGGCAATCTGTCGGACTGGAAGGAAGCGAATCGCATCGATCGCGGTGATGTCACCGGCTATTCGGTCTATGGGCGCGCCCAGGGCGACAGCTTCGTCTTCGCGATCCACGCGCCGCTCGCGATCGGCGCCAACACGACCGCCTGGCTGAATACCGATCGCGACGCGACGACAGGCTACAAGATCTTCGGCTTCGCCGGTGGCGCGGAATACAACGTCAACTTCCTCGCCGACGGCACGGTCAATCTCTACAAGGGCGGGGTCGGCGAGACCCTGGTGAAGTCCGGGCTGACGGCCGCCTTCAGCGCCGATCACATGACGGTCGAGTTCAAGGTGGACAAGGCGGATATCGGCCATCCGCAGGCGATCGACACGCTCTACGACGTGAACGATTCCGTCTTCCTGCCCGGCAGCTACTCGGCGACGCCCTATACGGTCTTCGACGCGCCGACACTGCCGACCGACCAGCCGACGCGAGTCGCGATCCTCTATTCGGAATCGACCGCCAACAACTATTTCGACAAGACCGCCTATTCGCAGCTCTTCATGGCCGCGCAGAACCAGGCGATGCAGGCGGGCGTGCCCTTCGACGTGATCAGCGAGAAGGATCTGACGGATGTCGCCAAGCTCGCTCAGTACAAGGCGATCGTCTTCCCGTCCTTCCGCAATGTCGAGGCCAGCCTCGTCACCAAGATCGCCAACACGCTGGAACAGGTGACCAAGCAATATGGCGTCAGCCTGATCTCGGGCGGCGAGTTCATGACGAACGACGAGAAGGGCGCGGCGCTGCCGGGCGACTCCTACGCGCGCATGAAGCTGCTCTTCGATGCGACGCGCGTCGGCGGCGGCACCGGCAAGAGCATCGACTTCATCGCCAACGATGCCAATCACGACGTCCTGAAGAACTTCGCCGATGGCGAGCTCGTCCGCCACTATGCCAATGTCGGCTGGAACGCCTTCGCCAGCCTGTCGGGCAGCGGCAAGGTGGTGGCGACGCAGATCGTGGACGGCGTCACCTACAATGCGGTGCAGACGGGCGGGCCGGACGGCCACAACATCCTCTTCTCCACTCCGGCCAAGATGTCGGACAGCAATGTCCTCTGGCAGGCGATCGACCACAGCGTGCATGGCTCCGGCATCTCGGTCGGCCTGCACATGACGCGCGAACGCTCGATCGTCGCCTCGCGCACCGACATGGATCAGAGTCAGTTCAAGGACGAGGTGAAGCCCGAGGACGGCAGCGCCGGCATCTATGACAGGCTGCTGCCGATCCTAGACGCCTGGAAGGCGAAATACGGCTTCGTCGGCAGCTATTACGTCAATGTCGGCAACGACGCGGCGAACGGCATGGCGACGGACTGGTCCGTCTCCTACAAGTACTTCGCCCATCTGCTGGCCGCCGGCAACGAGATCGGCACGCATAGCTATACCCATCCCGAGAACACCAATCTCCTGACGACCGAGCAGATCGCCTTCGAGTTCGGGCAGAGCAAGGCAGAGATCGAGAAGCAGATGTCGGCCTATCTCGGCCGCCCCTTCACCATCGACGGCGCGGCCGTGCCGGGCGCACCGGAAAAGCTGCCGACCTCGACCGAGATCCTGAAATACGTCTCCTATCTCACCGGCGGCTATTCCGGCGTCGGCGCCGGCTATCCGAACGCCATGGGCTTCCTGACGCCCGCCCAGGCCGACAAGCCCTATATCGCCCCAAACACGTCCTTCGATTTCACGCTGGTCGAGTTCCAGAAGCATACGCCGGCCGAGGCCGCCGCGATCTGGGACCAGGAATGGCAGGCGCTGACCGCCAAGGGCCAGACGCCCATCGTCGTCTGGCCCTGGCACGACTACGGCCCGACCACCTGGTCGCTCGATCAGGGCGTCGCCTCGCCCTACACCAAGGAGATGTTCGAGACCTGGATCGCCCGGGCGGCGGCGAGCGGGGCGGAATTCGTCACCGTGGCCGATCTCGCGCATCGCATCCAGGCCTTCTCCAAGGCCAATGTCACCTCGACGGTCAGCGGCGACGTGATCACCGCCACGGTGAGCGGCTCCGGCATCGGCACCTTCACGCTGGATGTCGGCGGGCAGGGCGCTAAGGTCGTGAAGAATGTCGGCAACTGGTATGCCTTCGACGACAACAGCGTCTTCCTGCCGAGCGCGGGCGGCTCCTATACGATCACGCTCGGCGCCAAGGCCGACGACGTCACCCATATCACCGCGCTGCCGATGCGGGCGGAACTGCTTTCGGTTTCGGGCGACGGCAGCAACCTGTCCTTCTCCGCCCAGGGCGAGGGCAAGGTGGTGGTCGACCTGCGGGCCGAGGGCACCGATTGGGTCTCGGTCACCGGCGCGACGGTCGCCTCGAAACAGGGCGAGCTCGCGACGCTCGATCTCGGTGCGATCGGCCGGCACGACGTCAAGATCAGCTATTCCGCCAATGTCGCTCCGGTGATCGACAGCAATGGCGGCGGCGCGCGCGTCGCGCTGAAGATCCTGGAGAACCAGACGGCCGTCACCACGCTGCACGCGAGCGACGCGAATGCCGGGGCCGGCGACAGCTTCGTCTACAAGATCCTCGGCGGCGCCGATGCCGCCCTGTTCTCGATCGACGCGAAGACCGGCGCCGTCGCCTTCCGCGCCGCGCCGGACTACGAGACGCCGCTCGATGCCGGCAAGGACAATGTCTACGATGTGATCGTCGGCGCCGTCGATTCGCGCGGCGCGCAGGGCAGCCAGGCCCTGGCGATCACCGTCGGCGACGTGAAGGGCATAACGCTGACCGGCAAGGGCACCAACGACGTCCTGACCGGCACGAACGAGCAGGACACGATCACCGGCCTCGGTGGCAAGGATGTGCTGAACGGCCTTGCCGGCGACGACATCCTCAACGGCGGCACCGGCGCCGACACGATGACCGGCGGCGCCGGGCGCGACACCTTCGTCTTCACCAGCACGCTCGACAGCGGTATCACCGCCTCGACCCGCGACGTGATCACCGATTTCGTGCACGGCGTCGATCGGATCGACGTCTCGGCGATCGACGCCAATATCTACACGAAGGGCGATCAGGCCTTCACCTTCCTCGCGACGGCCGGACAGGCGATCACCGGCCCGGCCCAGCTCAACTATCATTACGAGACGGTGAAGGGCGTGGAATATACGGTGATCGCCGGCAATACGGGTCTCGTCACCCTGCCGGAATTCCAGATCGCCCTGCAGGGCCATCATGTGCTCACCGCCTCCGACTTCGTTCTCTGAGCGGAGCGCAGGTCGGGCGTCCGGACCGGGCGCCCGCCATCCGATGTGCCGGAGTTCGAGGAGTGTGAGCATCACGCGACGCCGATTCACCGCAGCGCTCGGCCTCGGCGCCGTCTTCGGCCGGGCCGGCGCCAAAGCGGCGACGGTCCGGCCGGCGCTGCCTGCCATGCTCCGCTGGGCGGTGGACTACGGGCCGGCGCCGGACCCGGATCTTGCCCCGCGCTTCGATCTTCTCGTCCTCGAGGCCGATCACGGGCACGATCTGACGCGGCTGCGAGGCGAGGGGCGCCGGGTCCTCGCCTATCTCAGCCTCGGCGAGGTCGCCGACCAACGGCCCTATGCCGAGGACCTGCGGCGCCTCGGCCTCCTCGGCATCCGCAACGTGCATTGGCCGGACGCCCGCTACATCGACCTGCGCGATCCGCGCTGGACGGCGATGGTACTCGATCGCCTCGTCCCGGCCCTGCTCGACCTCGGCTATGACGGCCTCTTCTTCGACACGCTCGACAATGCCGAGGCCATGGAGCGCGCCGACCCGATCGGCGCCGCCGGCATGGTCGCCGCCGCGATCTCGCTCGTCCGCGACATCCGCCGGCGCTTTCCGTCAGTGCTTCTGATGCTGAACCGGGGCTATGCGCTCCTGCCGGAGGTGGCCGGGGAGATCGACATCCTTCTCGCCGAGGCGATGGCCGCCCGCTGGAGCTTTCGCGACCGGCGCTACGAGCGGATGAGCGAGAGCGACTGGACCTGGCAGGCCGAGCGCCTGCGCGCCGCCCGCGCTGTCCATCCGGCGCTGCGTCTCGCGACGCTCGACTATTGGGACATGGGCGACACCGCCACCGTGCGCGACCTCTATGCGCTCGAACGGCAGGACGGCTTCTCGCCCTATGTCTCCATGCTGGCGCTCGACCGGCTCTATCCCGAACCGGCCTGAACGGCCGATGGCCGCGCCTCGACCCACGCGGTCGCGGCAACGCCATCGGGGCCCGGCCGGGACAACCCGCCGTTGCCGCCCCGCAGCCGCCGGTCGCCGGGATGGCATGCGCGGCGCGACCGCGCCGCATGCCGACGGGTTCAGCTCTTCGAAAGCGTCAGCGGATGGGTCTCGCCGCCTTCCTGATAGATATAGGCCATCTTGCCTCCGGCCGGCGCCTTGAGCGTCACCAGACCCGTGCCGCGACCGACGCGGAACGACATGGTATCGCCACTGACCTTGAAGCTGGAAACGGCGTTCATCCGGCCGTTGTAGTAATAGGTCGGCGAGCCGCTCCCCGAGATCGTCACGCGCACCGAATTGCCGGTCGCGAACTTGCCGGACCAATCGCCGACGAAAGCCGACTGGGCGCTCGGCGCGGCGGTCGCCGCCGTGGCTCCGGAAGAAGTTCCGGACGTGGTGTTGCAGGCCGAAACCAGGAGGCCTGCGGCGACAAGTGCTAGGGCGCGACGGATCATCGGGGATTTCTCATCTCGAATGGCGGGACATTCCGCTACGGCATATCAGCGGAGGTCACGCCGATTCGACAACCGCGCTTCCCGGGTGAATAGCTTCGAGACGCGGTTTGTTTGATGGCTGGACAAAGGGATCGCACGGCCGTGCAACCCATGCGATCCGAACACGCTCAGGGATCGATTCCGCTGCGTCGCCGAAAGAACCGGAATTCGACGACCGAGCAAGACTTGGACGGTGCCGGTTGAGGGGGACTGAACCCCGACCTTCGGTTTACAAATAGAATGCCATACCCTGCCGCATAGGCGTTTCAGCGTCCCATGTCGCATCCATGTCGCGTCAGCCCAGCAGAGCGGCCTCGGCAGCAGCCATTTCGTCGCGGTCGTCACCCTTCGGAAAGAGGTGGCTGTAGCGGTCCATCGTGAGCGCGATCGTCGAGTGGCCCATGCGATCCTGGACCGTCTGCGGCGGCAGGCCGAGCCCGCCATCTTCCTTGCGGTTGATGCACCAGGACGCGAAGAAGTGCCGGAGTGAGTGCAGGCCCGGATATTTCGCCACCAGCATCGGGTTGCCGTCCGCGTCCTTCTCGCCGCTGTCCATCGTGACGCCCGCCCGGATTAGCGTCGGCTGGAGTCCGCGCTTCAGGATGTTGCCGTGCTCCTCCACCTTGCCGGCACTGTTCGGGGAGGCGAGGCCAAGTTCACCCTTAAGGCAAGCCAGCTTCCATTCCTTCAGCGCGTTCACGACGATGGGCGGGATCGGTACCGTGCGCTCGCCCGACGTGGACTTCGGTGCTCCGATGACCTTGAAGCGATCTGCGCGCTGGTGAACCTTCAACTCGTGCTTGGCGAAGTCGATATCGGTCCAGCGCAGGCCGCGACGCTCAGAGGCGCGCAGGCCGGTGAATATCGCCGTGAGTAGGAGAGGGCGCCAGCGCCCCTCCAGAGCCCCTACGATCGCTTTCACCTTATCACGGATAGGGATTGTCCACCCCAACCTTCAGACGGCCCTTATGGCGCTTCTCCTGGCGTTCGTCCTTGCCCTTCCTTCGACCCCGGATATCGCGCACGACATTTCGGGCCGTGAGGCCACGTTCCTGCGCGTCGGCAAGGAGAGTCCCGAGGCTGACCAATACTCGCCGCGTCATGGCTTGCGATCGGCCAGCCTTCCGGAGTTCATCCTCGAAACCCCGGATGAGCGGCATGGTGAGAGCGGACAGCTTCACCGCGCCAAGATACTGTACGATGTGCAACCGAACGTGGCTCTCGTAGCTCGCGATTGTGGACTCTTTCAGCCTTGCTGCCTTGCAGCTCTTGATCCACGGCGACCTATCAGACGCTCAAGATCCACGTGCAGCAGGACCGCAAGAAAGGCGTCGTGCTGGACATCGCCGATATCGCGGTCAGCATGACCAAGCGCTTCTCAGCCGTCCGGACGAAGACGCTCGCCCTTCATGTCGAAGCCGCGCCCTCTGTCGCGGTCGCCACCGCGGCCAAGGTCGAGAAGATCCTGCGCAAGGAAATCGCCGACATCGTTCGCGACCTCGCCGACGGGAAGATGGTGCCGATTGGCGCGCTCATGGACGTGGATCACGCCGACGAGCAGCGCCGCTGCTGACTGCCCAGGCTGGCGCTCGCCCGCCGCTTGCCATTTTCGCTTGGGGTGACGTCCGGCAAAGATGCTCCGCGGTAAGGACTGAGGCCCGCTCGCATCGCCGATCCGAAGCGGTGTCGGCTCATAGGCGTCTGACCGTCGCATCGTCGCCAAGGCCGCCGGTGGTGGGAACGACCGGCGGCCGGCGCACGGCCTCACAGCTTCACGTCGGCCGTCGGAAGCGGTTGCGTCGCCGCCGTCTTCGCCGCTTCCTCCATCGCGCGGCGATGCGCGAGATGGTCAATCAGGCGCGTTGAGAGGGTCGTCGTCGCCCCGCCGGGAAGTTCCGGCTCGCCGCCGAACTTGGCGATGCCGAGCATGTCGACGCGAGCCGCCAGAACCGGACCGCAGGCATTGAAGTCGGTGGATGCGGGAAGGCCGAGATCGAAGGCGAGCCTGTAGATGCGCCGGGCGATGAGCGCTTGCCGGATCGTCTCCGGCGAAGAGCCAAGCTCCTCGCCGCCGATCGTCTGGAGGATGGGCGGGCCTTTCAAGAGCGGCATCTGGCGCCAGTCGAGAAAATCGGGCGCGCCGCCGCTCGTGCAGTTGGAGAGATCGGCGCTCCGGCCCCATTCGTGCCGGCCGGCGACGGAGGGCTCGCCGTATTTCTTCGTCAAAGCGTTCCAGAGCGGCCCTTCCGCCACCGAGCCCGCCGGCATGTGGAGGGTGCGGGCGATGCCGTAGACCTTGGCCGGCAGCAGCGTCGGACCATAGAGGACGCTGATAAAATCCGTCCCGTCCGCGCTGATATAGAGACGCGCCGCTTCGCCGACATCGGTCGGCCCCCGCGACTCGCCTTTGATCTCCAGCACCTGGCCCACCGTCATGTGCTGCTCGATGAGCCTTTCCGCCTCGTCCTGGGCCAGCCCCAGCGTCAGGCCGACGATGTCCAGCCGGGCCGACGGGACGGGCTGGCGTTCGGGCACCGGCTCCACCTTCGAGATCGCAAGCTGCGGCCAGGGCTTGCCGGCCGATTTCGGGTCCTTGTACCAACGCACCTCATCCGGCGCGGCATCGAAGGCGAGAAGAGCGCCGTCGCCGTCCCGCACCTCGCCCTTCTCGACGCGGCGGAGGACGAAATCGAGGACGAAGCCGGAGAACTGCGCGCGCGCGGCATCCGGCACGGCGATCTCCGGCAGGGGCATCAGCGCGGCGGTCCGATCCTTGCGAAAGGGGCCGCGCAGGGCGATGACCGAGCCGCCGATCGAGCGTGGTGGTTCGCCGCCATTGGCTTTTGCATAGGCTGCGGTCTGGGCGGCCTGGAACGCCTGCCGGGTGATGCCGAGCGTTTCGAGCACCGGATCGTAATCGGACGACATTCCGGCGATGTCGGTCGTGAAGCTGACCGAAGCCGCCTGCGAGCGCGTGAACACCATACGGAAGCGGTTCGGCAGGGCAGCGATCCGCTGGACGGTCCAAGCCTTGAATACCGGCAAAAGGCGGTTGATCGCGGCCTCGTCGAGTTCGCCCGTCGCCGCCGAGAAGAAGCGGCCGTAGGGGGAAAGGTCGAGCCGCTCCACCGGATCGTTCGACCCCTGGCGCTCGGCCTCGATGCGGGCCGCGAACAGCCAGCGAAGCGTTGCGTCGTCGAGGTCGCGCCCGGTCTCACGCAAGGTGACGAGCGCCATGGTCTCGTCGTTCAGCGGCATGATCGGCGGCGAGACGGCGAGCCGCACCGTCTCCGGCGTCGCCAGCGACGGGATGGTCGCGAGAGCGCGATCCGCATCCGTGGCGCGGCGCGCCAGCACACGCCGCTCGGTCTTGACATCGACGAGCAGCATTTCCTCGGCGATCATCGCGAAGCGCAGCTGAGACGGCGAGCCATTCGGCCGGGACAGGGTGGCGACCTCCGCCGGCCGCACCTTCAGGAGGGCGGGGAAGACACGGTTCGCGCTGCCGGCGACGAGCCTCCTCGCCGCGTCGGGCGCCATCGGCAGGAATTGCAGGAAGCCGTTATTGGCGATGCGTACATCGAAGCGCTGGGCGTCGAGCATCGGCGCGCGCGTATCTTCCCGCGTCGTGAGAGCGAAGTCGCGGATCGCGAAGCCCTGCCGCGTCTCGTCATATTCGCCGAGGGTCGCGACGCCGGAAAGATAGAGATCCCTTCCCGGTCGCGGCAGCGAGACGCCGAGCTTGCCCCGCAGCGTCTGCATGACGCCGTTCCGGTCGAATTCGTTGGCCTCCCGATAGTCGCGCGTGTCCTGCAGGATCGACTCGATCTCCGCCTCGGCGCCGCTCTGCCGTGCGCCGAGCGCCAGGAGATTCCAGCGATTCAAAGGCTGGCGGTCGCCGACCCTGTCCGCGGGGTCGATGCCGTCGTCCGGCAGGGCCGGGGCCTTGGGCGCCGCCTGGCGCAAGGGGGTGAGGTCGATCTCCCGCACCAGCCGCCGCAGTTGCGGGTCGAGATAGAGGGCCAGCCGGACGACCTTGCCGGAGAAGCGCGCGTCGGCATAGCCGTGGCGCAGGGCCTGGGGCAGCTTCTGAGCCTCCGCCAGGGAGTTGACATAGGATTCGATCGGGCTGGCCACCGCCGGCACGTCGCCGCTGGCGGCCTCGAAGGTGATCGCGGCGAAGAGCGTCGGCTGCCGGTCGCCGGCCTGCCGGCGCACGGCGGCCAGGAAGTCGCGCGCCGGCTTCTCCGCCATTGCCACCTTGTCCGGCAGGGCGGCGAGATCCGTCCGGAAGGCGAGCCGGCCCTTCGCCCTTGCATAGGAGGCCGCGCCGCTGCCGCCTTCGGAGGGCAGGAGAACGACTGGGCCGCCGGTGCCGGCATCCTTCGTCTCGGCATAGCTCTCTTCGAGGCGGAGCGGGAAGGCGCCTTTGTCGAAGTCGTAGGTTCCCATGCGGAAGGGAACGGTGAAGCGGAAGCGCACCGGCAGTTCCGGCGCCATCGCGACGAGCCGCGGCAGATAGGTGTCCCGGAACCCGTTTACCAGTTCGCGGCGCGCGAAGACGTCCATCTGGCCGGGCGAGATGCTGTCGAGCGTGTCGGCGAGGCCGAAACCTGGATGACCGTGCGGAAAGAGCTGCTTGTACTGCGCCGGTTCGAGGAAGCACCAGGAATAGAGGTGGATCATCGCCGGCTCTTCGGCGAGCTTCGGGTTCTGCCGGAGGCCGCGCAGCATCAGCGCCCGCATCAGGCCGGCACTCGCCTCCGGCGTGGTTCCGCTCTCGCGGAACTGACCGCGATAATCGGAGCCCATATTGGGAAGAAGCAACTCGCCGTCGGCCGCCGGAACGCCGAGCAGCGTCCAGCTCTGCAAGGCCGAACTCGGCCGAGGCGCGGCCGGGGCGGCGTCTTTCGCCACGGGCAGATCGGCGATCAGGGCGCCGATGCGCTCGCCGGGCTTCGGGTTCGGATAGTGGACGGAGAGCCGTTCGATGGCCGCCGTGGCCTTGACATTGGGCAGGCGGCGCATCGGCGGAATGAAGACGCCGCTCTCCGCGTCGCTCGCGCTGAAATCCGTCAGCTTGAGACGCATGGCGACGGCGATCAGCCGGTTGCCTTCCAGTCCCTTCACAAAGCTCTTCGCCTCGGCCTCGGCATAGGGCAGCCGGTCGATCGGATACCAGCCGTCGGCCTCGACGGTCAGCGCTGCATGGCGGCCGCTGGACACGACCTCCATCTCGGGCGCCAGACCCGAGACGGCCGATCGCGAAGCGGTCTCGCCGAGCGGGAAATAGCCCTTTCCGAAGGCATAGGAGCCGAGCAGCAGATAGCGGACGCGGACGACGGTGAGCGGCGCATCCGTCGCCTCGGCCGCGAGGATTGTCTTGAACCGTTCGAGCGCCTCCCCCTTCTCGAACTCGTCGCCTCGCGACACCTGATCGAGCAGGGCGGCCATCTCGGTCTGACGAAAGTTGGCGTAGCGATAGCCGTCCAGCCAGAAGCGCAACAGGTCCTTGTCGTCGAGCACCTGCGGCGCCTGCTTGACGATGCGGCGGACGATCTCATGCATCAGCGACGGCTCGCCCGCTGTCACCGGATGCACTCGGTTGTCGTCGAAATCGTAGACGATGGTCGTCGCGTCGCCGGCATCTTCGGGCCCGGCGCGCCCGGCACCTGGCGGGGCGGCGCCCGGCCATGTCGCATCGTCCCAGCCGGCGGTGGAGGCTCCGTCGCCGGTCGCGTCGAAGCCCTTCCCCTCCGCCGCCGGGCCATCCATATCGTCGGCGACGGCGTCGTTGGGCACCCCCGCCTGCAGGCTGGCGAGCTGGCCCTCGGTCACGAAGCCCGTCGCGGGCGCGCCGACGCTCGCCTGATAGCGCTTGATCGCCTCCCGGCTGCCGCGCCCCAGCGCGCCGTCGATCGGACCGTCATAGAGGCCGAGCGACCGCATCGCCGCCTGGACGCCGCGGCGCGTCCGCAGATCCATCGCCGGTTCGCCGGCCGCGGCCGCGTCGCGCCGCGCGGCCGGGCCGTCCCGCCGGACCGGCGGATCGATATAGCGGCGTTCGCGCACCGGCGGGTCGATATAACGACGTGTCCCATGGCCCTGGTTGCGGGCGCCCTCCAGGATGAGGCCGAGCACGTTGTCGAGGCTCTGCGCCCGCGTCGGCAAAGGCACCGCAAGTACGACCAGGCCGATCAAACACGCAAGGACGATCGAAATGCTCCGAAAGCGTGTATTCATTGTATCGCCTTACGAATAGCCGGAGATCGAAACTCTGGAAGGGGCTCGATCAATTTATAGGTTCGCTTCTTTCCTTACGGCAAGCACTATCAAAGTGAGCGCACAGGAATCGGGCCGAACCGCGCGCTCTCTCGAATCGGCGGCCGCATCGAGGTCTGGAATGCCGTCCCGCCGGAAAACGGATGCAGGGAGCGGCGCTCGGGCCGGTTCGTCCTTCCGAAGCCGCGCCGCCGGGCGCCGGCCATGCCGGAGAACCTGCGGACCATCGTCGCCGAGTCAGAGAGCGTCGTGGTGCCGACCTCGCGTCGGCGGCGGCCGGGTGATACCCATGCCGGGGCGAACCTGCGCGACATCCTTCTGCAGCACGGCGGGATCTATCAGGCGATCGTTCACTGCCTGCACCCTTCATCCTCGTAGAAGGCCAACGACGCTTCAACATCGCCATCTATCTTGGCAGTATCGGCCGTTTCGAGAATTCCCCTGAGCTTTGGCTGACGGAACGGACGTAGACGCAGCCTTAGGTACAGCTCTCCGTAAGAGGGTTCTCGCTGCGCACCGGCAGTCAGGTAGCTATTTCGGGTGCTGGGAATGTGCCTTCGTCTGACGATCTCGCGCGAGGTCAGACGGAATCGTCGTCCCAGTCGACGTCCACTGTGTCCTCTGGCAGAAACAGAAAGGACACTCGAAGGCTATCCAATGTCGAGGTGCAGTGACGGTCCAATGACCGTGCTATGCTCCGCGGAATCACCTATAGTAGACCGTAAGTGCCTGGGGCTTTCGATGTTCAGCAAGTTGATTCTGACTTCCGCGGTCATGCTCGCAACCGCGACTTCGGCCTTTGGTCAGGCCGATGTTGTGATGTCACCGAACAGCCGACGCCCGGCGCTTCTCGACGAGTACACGGCGTTCATTGGCCGCGACGACCTCTATAGTTCTAATGGAGAGCGCCTGACGAAGGCGGGCCAGGTCCTCCGACAGGATCGAGCGAACTTTCACCTCTACGGCATCCGCCAACGCGGCGACATGAGCGACTCGTTCTTCGAGTCCAAGGGGAACCGCCCGATACTGGAAGGAATGCTCGCCGCCGGCCGTATGTCGCGCGAGGCTGCCTCAGCAATTGTCGCTGGAGGAGCCTTCGTGCGCGTTCAGATCTGGGGCTATGGCAACACCGGCGACTACATCCGCGTTGAGGTGGAGTAGCTGTAGAAACGAAACCCCCGCCGAAGCGGGGCCAATTCGTGTCAGGCAGCGGATCTGTCAGGGCGAAGTGCCCGCTGCAACGCCGAACCACCTTATCAGCAATCCTAAGGCGCCGACAGTCAGGCTTGCCATGACCAAGCCTGTCCCCACAAACTGCCAGTATCCAAGCTTGCTCTCAAGCGAACCTTCGAGTTTGCTGACTCGACCATCAACTGTCCCAATTCTCTCGTTGATGCGTCGTTCGCTCTCGGACAGATCCAACTTTGTAGCCATGTTGCGATCAATGCTGTCCAACCGTGTCTCGATCTTTCCGAGCAAGACCTTGATATCGGTCATGTCGTTTTCGAGTTTGGCTACGCGTGGCTCCATGTCGTCATAGTTGCCTCCTCCGCCCGCAGGCGGCAAGTGGCCGCCGCCTCGAGCTCCTCCTGTGTTGTCGATTGCGAGCTGCGGACTCTGTCTTGCCATGTCAGTCTTCCAGCGTCCTCTCGTCTTCCATGAACGTAAGAACGAGGCTGCAATTGGAGCACTGGAGGAGTGTTACAGGCCATCCAAACCCCTGGGTTGGGCCTGTCAGCAGCATTGGTTGTTGAGGCTGATCGAGGATAGCAGGACGGACGATCGTTTGCATTTCATGGTGTCCGCAAAACGGACATCCTTTGCGACCGGGTTTTTGTCGCGCCATGATGCGGGCCTCGATATCGTTCGCTCGCTTGAATTCCTCTGCTTCGCGTTCTGGAGAGTGCCGAAACCTTCGATTGTCATCGGACATCCGTTCAACCCTTATCCCTCATCCGCCGCCCGTCCTGGGTCAGCCGCACCCCGCCGATGCCGTGCCATCCGAACGAGACCGTTGCCAAGTCGAGATCGATCAGCCCGAACGCCGTAGCCAGCATCGCATCCGACAGGGTGCGCATCGGCTGACCGATGCTGTCTTTGTGCGCCCAGCCATCGTCGAGCCGGTCAAGCATGAGGATCTGGCGGGGCGTGAGGTCGCGGAAACGCTCGGTCATCCAAGCCGCAGATTGCCAGCCGACGTCTTGTTCCGGCGCTTATCATCGATCAGGTCGTAGGAGATAGCTTGGCCGTCCGCCAAGCTGGAAAGGCCGGCCTGCTGCAAGGCCGAGATATGCACGAAGACGTCGGGGCTACCGTCGTTGGGCTTGATGAAGCCATAGCCCTTCTCGGTGTTGAACCACTTCACTGTTCCGTCGGCCATGTCGCATTCCATGTCGCATTCCATGTCGCATGGAGTAGCCGAGTGTGCCGGGAAACCGTTGGAAATCAAGGGTAACAGACGGCAACATGGTGCGACATGAAGTGCGCTGCCAAGCGCCGCATCATGAGATGCTAAGC
This sequence comes from Aureimonas endophytica, assembly GCF_014642635.1. Classification (GTDB taxonomy): domain Bacteria; phylum Pseudomonadota; class Alphaproteobacteria; order Rhizobiales; family Rhizobiaceae; genus Plantimonas; species Plantimonas endophytica. Next base: position 620,022 of record NZ_BMIQ01000001.1, on the reverse strand, counting down.
GGCTGGAATCGTTGCAGGAGTGGACGGTGCCGGTTGAGGGGATTGAACCCCCGACCTTCGGTTTACAAAACCGCTGCTCTACCGCTGAGCTAAACCGGCGTCGCGAAGCGAAATAGCACGAAAATCGTATGAGGGGAGCCCGGAAACACGCCGGAGGCGGTTGCGCTTCGCAGCGACGGGCTTATTGCCTCGCTCGGCAAGGGCAGGGAGGTTGGCATGGCGGGCGACAGGACGAGGCAGGCCGTGGAGGCGGCACTCGCGGCGACGGGGCAGCTGGCGGAGGCGGAGGGCGTCAGTCTCGTCGGCCGCGTCTTTCTGCCGGATGCGGGCGGTCCGGCGGTGGTGCGCGTCTCGGGCGGGCGGGCCAGCGACATCAGCGCCGCCTTTCCGACCGTCGCCGATCTCTGCGAGACGACCGATCCCGCCGCCGCGCTGCGCGAAGCCGCCGGCCGGGATCTCGGGCCGATCGCGCCTATCCTCGCCAACACGCCGCCGGACGCGCGCGACGCCGGCCGACCGCATCTCCTCGCGCCGGTGGATTTCCAGGCGCTGAAGGCGGCTGGCGTCACCTTCGTCGTCTCCATGCTGGAGCGCGTGATCGAGGAGAAGATCCGCGGCGATGCCGAGGCCGCGAAAGGCGTGCGCCGGACGATCGAGGACCTCATCGGCAACGATCTGCGACGCCTGCGGCCCGGCTCGCCAGAGGCGGCGCGCCTCAAGGCGGCGCTGATCGAGGCGGGGGCCTGGAGCCAGTATCTGGAAGTCGGCATCGGCCCCGATGCCGAGATCTTCACCAAGGGCCAGCCGCTGTCGGCGGTCGGCTGCGGCGCCGATATCGGCGTCCATCCCGCCTCCACCTGGAACAATCCCGAGCCGGAAATCGTGCTCGTCGTCTCGTCCGAGGGCACGGTCGTCGGCGCCAGCCTCGGCAACGACGTCAATCTGCGCGATGTCGAAGGGCGCTCGGCGCTGCTCCTCGGCAAGGCGAAGGACAACAATGGCGCGGCGGCAATCGGCCCGTTCATCCGCCTGTTCGACGAGCGCTTCTCGCTCGACGACGTGCGCGGCGCGGAACTGTCGCTGACCGTCGACGGGCCGGAAGGCTACCGGCTGGAAGGCCGGTCCTCCATGGCCGAGATCAGCCGCGATCCGGCCGATCTCGCGGCGCAGGCGATCAACGCCCATCATGCCTATCCGGACGGGCTCGCGCTGTTTCTCGGCACGATGTTCGCGCCGATCCAGGACCGCGACGAGCCGGGGCGCGGCTTCACCCACAAGGCGGGCGACGTCGTCACCATCGCCACGCCGGCGCTCGGCGCCCTCGTGAACTGCGTCCGGCCGACCGATGCCGTCGAAGGCTGGTGGATGGGCGGGCGCGCGCTGATGCGCAATCTGAAGGCGCGCGGCCTACTCGGCTGAGGCGCCCCGACCCTTGTTCTGCCGGGCGCGATCATGGAAAATCGTACCGGCGCGACCCGTTCGCGCGGAGGAGATGAGATGACGCCACGCATCGCCGTGATCGGCTCGAACAACATGGATCTCGTGACCTATGTCACGCGGGTGCCGGAGGCGGGCGAGACGATCGAGGCGCCGTCCTTCGAGATCGGCTTCGGCGGCAAGGGGGCCAATCAGGCGGTCGCGGCCGGGCGGCTCGGCGCTTCGGTCCTGATGATCACCAAGGTCGGCGACGACAGTTTCGGCGCGGAGCAGATCCGCAATTTCGAGGCGAACGGCATCGACACCCGCCATGTCGGGCGGGTCGCGAACATGTCCTCCGGCGTCGCGCCGATCATGGTCGAGCCGAACGGCGAGAACCGCATCATCATCGTGAAGGGCGCGAATGCCGAACTCTCGCCCGCCGATGTCGATGCGGCGGAAGCCGAGCTCGCCACTTGCCGCCTGATTCTGCTTCAGCTCGAGACCTCGCTGGACGTCGTCTATCACGCGATCGAGTTCGGGCATCGCCACGGCATCGAGGTGCTGCTGAACCCGGCGCCGGCCGCCGCCGATCTCGACCCGGCGCGCATCCGCGACGCGACCTTCCTCGTGCCGAACGAGACCGAACTCGCGCTGCTCACCGGCATGGCCGTGACGGACGAAGCGAGCTGCGAGGCGGCGGCGCGCAAGCTGATCGCGGCCGGCACGCGCTGCGTGATCGTCACGATGGGCGCGAAGGGCGCGCTGCTGGTCGAAGGCGAGAAGGCGGTGCCGATCCGCGCCTTTCCGGTGGAGCCGGTGGATACGACGGGCGCCGGCGACGCCTTCATCGGCTCCTTCGCGCATTTCTACGTCTCGACCGGCAATGTCGAGGCCTCGTTGAAGCTCGCGGCCCGCTATGCCGCGCAATCGACGCTGAAGCGCGGCACGCAGAAATCCTATCCGACGGCGGAGGAATTCGCCGCCTTCTAAGCGGCCCGGCCCGCGCCAGATAGGCGGAAACGCCTATGGGGACGGGGAGGGAGGACCGCGATGGAGCCAAGCGAGGGCGCGATCGGCGAGCGCACGATCCGGCGCATCAGCCTCAGGCTGATGCCGCTGCTGATGCTGATGTATCTCATCGCCTATATCGATCGTCAGAACATCTCCTTCGCCAAGCTGCAGATGGTGGGCGATCTCGGGCTGAGCGAGGCGGCCTTCGGCCTCGGCGCCGGCCTGTTCTTCATCGGCTATTTCCTGTTCGAGGTGCCCTCGAACCTCATCCTGGAAAAGGTCGGCAGCCGCATCTGGTTCACCCGGATCATGGCGACCTGGGGCCTCATCACCATTCTCCTCGGCTTCACCAGCGGGCCGGTGATGTTCTACATCCTGCGCTTCCTGCTCGGCGTCGCCGAGGCCGGCTTCTTTCCGGGCGTGCTCTATGCGCTGACGCTCTGGTTTCCGCAGAGCCATCGCGGCCGGATGATCGGCTGGTTCATGATCGCCAGCGCCATCGCCAATGCCGTCGGGGCGGCGATCGGCGGCGTGCTTCTCGATCTCGACGGGCTGCTCGGGTTCCGGGGCTGGGAATGGGTGTTCCTGGCGACCGGCGTTCCGGCTCTTCTTCTCGCCGTCGTCGTGTTTCTGATCCTGCCGGATCGGCCGCAGAAGGCCGCCTGGCTGCCGGAAGAGGAAAAGCGCTGGCTGGACGAGACTTTGGCGCGCGAGCGGGCGAGCCAGCCGGGCGTGCCGCACGAAAATCCCCTGAAGGTGCTGCTCGATCGCCGGGTGGTGCTGCTGGCGCTGCTCTATGTCGCCTTTCCGCTCGCCGCCTATGGCCTCAGCTACTGGCTGCCGACGGTGGTGAAGGGCTTCGGCGTCTCGAACACGGTGAACGGCTTCCTCAACATCATTCCCTGGATCGTCGTCGCCTTCGCCCTTTGGTGGGTGCCGCGCCATTCGGCGAAGACGGGGGAGACGACCTGGCACATCGCTGGCTCGGCCCTGCTCGCGGCGGCGATGCTGGTCGCCAGCACGATCGTGCCCGGAGCGGCGCTGAAATTCTCCTGTCTCTGCATCGCCGCCGCGGCGATCTTCGCCGGCCAGCCGGTCTTCTGGTCGCTCCCGCCGACCTTCCTGTCCGGCGCGACGGCGGCGGCCGGCATCGCGGCGATCAATTCGGTCGGCAATCTCGGCGGCTTCGTCGCGCAGACCGTCGTACCGGCGATCCGCGACTGGACGGGCAGCGATCTGGCGCCGATGCTGTTCCTGGCCGCCTGCCTCGGCGTCGCGACCCTCCTGGTCTTCGTCGTGCAGGGGCTGCTTGGGCGCCGGGCGAAAGCGGTGCCGGAGCCGGTCGCGCTCCGGCGCTGACGGGCATCAGCCGCGCGCGGCCGGCAGGCGCAGCGTCGCCGAAAGGCCGCCGAGGCCGGATCGGGTGATCGCCAGCGAGCCGCCATAGAGCTCGGCCAGTTCGCGGGTGATCGACAGGCCGAAGCCATGGCCCGGCTGCATCTCGTCGAGGCGCCGCCCAGGCACCAGGGCTTCCGGCACCTCGTCCGCCGCGAGGCCCGCCCCGTCGTCCTCGACCCGGACGATCAGCTCGCTTCCCGCCGGCTCGGCGGCGACGCACACCCGCGAACGGGCCCATTTGAAGGCGTTGTCGAGAAGATTGCCGAGCATCTCGTCGAGATCCTGCGTCTCGCAGGCGACGCGGAGCTCCGGCGCGATCTCGATCGACACGGCATGGTCGCGCTCGCGATGGATGCGCGACAGGACGGATAGAAGATCGGCGGCGCGTTCGCGCAGCGGCACGGCGGCCCGGGCCGAGCCGCCGAGCGCCGCCGCCCGCGCACGGGCGAGGTGATGGCGCACGCGCCGATCCATGTCCTCCACGAGATGCCGGGCCGTGCCGTCGGGGTCGCGCTCCGCCGCCGCGAGCGACAGAGCGAGATCGGCGAGCGGCGTCTTCAGCCCATGGGCGAGATTGGCGACGTGACGGCGGGCGCGTTCCAGGCCGGCCTCGTTCTCGCGCAGCAGCGCGTTCAGCTCGGCCGCCAGCGGGCGGATCTCGCTCGGCTGATCCACCGGAATGGCCTCGGCCCTGCCGTCGCGCACGGCGGCGAGGTCCTGCCGGAGCGCCTCCAGCGGCCGCAGCCCGTAGCGCACCTGCACCCAGATCGCGGCGACGAGACCGATGCCGAGCGCCAGCATGGACAGAAGCACCGGCGTCAAGGCTTCGCCCATGGGGCCGGCGATCGCCTGACGCGGGGCGGTGACGACGATCTCGACCGGCAGGCCGCCGACATTGCCGGCGAGCCGGCGCGCATGAAGCCGCTCGTCGTCGGCGATCGCGACGGGCCGGGACCGGAGCGGCGGACCGGGGGGCCGCCGGCGGGGCGGCTCGGCCTCGTCGGGCAGAGGGTGCAGTGGCTCGGCGCCGAGCAGCGAGCCTGACAGGAGCCGCGCCTCGCCGCCGGCCTCCACCTGCCAGAACCAGCCGGGATTGCGCCGGTCGAAGGGCGGCCCGTCCACGGGATAGGCGAGGCGCAGGCTGTCGTCCGGGCCGCGCTCCAACCCGCCGAGGATCGCGGCGGCCTGACTGTCGAGTCGCTGGTCGATCTGCCGGGTGACGAAGCCCTGCAGCGCGAGGCCCATGGCGACGGCGGCCAGGAGCGTCGCGACGAGCGTCGCGACGGCGGCGATCAGCATCAGCCGGCCGCGCAGCGATTGCGGTCGGGGCAGTCTCATGGGGTTCCGGCCGTCAGCCGATAGCCGTGGCCGCGCACGGTCTCGATCCGTTCGGCGCCGATCTTGCGCCTCAACCGCGCGACGATGACCTCGACCGAATTGGAATCGACTTCGGCATCGCCGTCGTAAACGCGTTCGAAGAGATCGGCGCGGGCGACGACATGCTCCTTGCGCAACGCGAGGCAGGACAGAACGCGCCATTCGAGACCGGTGAGCCGCAGCGGCAACCCGTCGAGTTCGAAACTGCCGAGCTGCGCGTCATAGGCGAGGGGGCCGCAGACGATGCGGGTCTCGGCATGGCCATTGGCGCGACGCACCAGGGCGCGCAGGCGCATGATAAGTTCCTCGATCCGGAACGGCTTCATCAGATAGTCGTCGGCGCCCGCCTTGAAGCCCTCGACCTTTTCCGACCAGCCGTCGCGCGCGGTGAGGATCAGCACCGGCAGCGTCCGCCCCGCCTTGCGCCAGGCCCGCAGCACCTCGATGCCGGGCACGAGCGGCAGGCCGAGATCGAGCACCGCCGCGTCATAAGTCCCGGTGTCGCCGAGATGCTGCCCGTCCTCGCCGTTCGCCGCGTGGTCGACGGTGAAGTTTTCGCGCTTCAACTGCTCAGCGATCTTCGCGCCGAGCGAGGCATCGTCCTCGACGAGCAGGATCTTCAACGGGAACCTCCGGACGGGCTGAAGAGACGGGGAGATAACGGGCGGGCAGCGCTAGTCCACGCGGCTGAACCGATTCTGAACGGCACGGTTCAGGCGGGATTGGACGCGGCTCTGCGACAAGGGCGTCATCACGAACCGCAAAGGAGGAACCGTGATGGTGATCGACAACGAAGCGGGCGAGCCGGCGGCGCCGCGACCGGAGCCGGAACGGCCGAGACGTTCCATCTTCGGGACCACGGGCCGGCGCCGGATCGGACTCGCGACGGCGGGCGCCCTCGTTCTCGGCCTCGTCGCCGGCGGGGCCAGCACGGCGCTGATCGGCGTGCACCGCCATGCGACACTCGTCCTGCAACCCGCCGCCATCGCGTCGCTGGAAAACGACAGCCCGGCAGCGATCAAGGGGCAGGTCGCCGAGATCTTCGGCAACAAGCTGGTGGTGGACGACGGCTCCGGCCGGGCGCTGGTCGAGACCGGGCCGGAAGGCGAGGGCCGCAGCCTTGCCGCCAAGGGCGAGACGATCACCGCGCAGGGCCGCTTCGACCATGGCGTGCTGCGCGCCGAGATGCTGGTCGAGGCCAGCGGCAAGGTGGTCGATCTTGGGCCCCCGAAGCCGCCGAGGGGACCGCATCCCCACGGGCCGGCCGAACTCGCCCAACGCTGACGCAAACTTGCTCAGCGTTGACGCACAAAACTTGAGCAACCTTTCGGCCCGTAGTGCGCTTACTGAGCGCCTACCGGCTCCAATCTAGGAAAATCGAGTATGAACACGAAGCTTCTCCTCGCCTCCGCGATGAGCCTCTGTCTCTTCGGCGGCGCCGCGCTCGCCCAGAGCCAGACGCCGCCTCCGCCGCCGGCGCCTCCCGCCGCCGCTCCCAAGGACGACGCCCGCATGGCGGCGCCCGATGCCGGCGACGACGATCAGATGGGCCCTGCGGGCGATGAGGACATGGCCGACATGCCGCCCCCGCCGCCGCCCGGCGGTCCGCGCGATCACGGTCCGGGGCCGAAGGGCCCGCGCCACGGCATGGGCCCGCGCGGCATGATGCCGCCGCCGCCCCCGCCGTCGAAGGCCGCCCATTTCCGCATCCAGAACGGTCCGTTCCGCTTCGACGTGAAATGCGCCGACGACGAGCCGATGCAGGCCTGCGCCGACATCGCGGCGAAGATGCTCGACCAGGCGAAGTCCCTGCCGCTGCCGCCCCCGCCGCCGGCGCGCTGATCGACGGTCCTTCCGCCTTCGCCCTCCGCCGCCCGCCGGCGGAGGGCTTTTGCATTCGGGGGCCGAGCGACTACCTATGGTTCGAAACGATCGATGAGGTGAAACCATGGATGTCGCGAAGTTTCCCGTGACCCATACGGACGACGAATGGCGCCGGCTGCTGACGCCGGAGCAATATGCGGTCATGCGCCAGCACGGCACGGAACGGCCGGGCAGCTGCGCCCTGAACTACGAGAAGCGGGACGGCACCTTCTCCTGCGCCGGCTGCGGCCAGGACCTCTTCGTGTCGCGTCGCAAGTTCGAGAGCGGCACCGGCTGGCCGAGCTTCAACGATCCGGTGGACGGCTCGGTCGAGGTCTCCGTCGATCGCAGCTACGGCATGGTGCGCACCGAGGTCCATTGCAGCCGTTGCGGCAGCCATCTCGGCCATGTCTTCGAGGACGGTCCCCCGCCGACCGGCCTGCGCTACTGCATCAACGGCGTGGCGATGAATTTCGAACCGGAGGCCGCCGGCTGAGGCCGATCGGCGGAATCGCTCGATAGCCGACTTAATTTCGCCTTCAATTTCCTTGGAATCTTTCTAAGGTGGAGATGCCGGTCGATTCCGGCATCCTGGAGACGAGTGATGCGGCTGACGCGCCAGACCAATCATGCCATCCGCATGCTGATGTATTGCGCGATGCGCGGCGAGAAGCTCAGTCGAGTCGCCGAGATCGCGCTCGCCTATTCCGTCTCGGAACTGTTCCTGTTCAAGATCCTCCAACCGCTCGTCGAGGCCGGCTTCGTCGAGACGGTGCGCGGCCGCAACGGCGGCATCCGACTGCGCAAGCCGGCGGAGGCGATCACCCTGCGCGCCGTCGTGGAGGCGACGGAGGAGAACTTCTCCCTCGCCGAATGTTTCGAGCCGGGCGGCAGCGATTGCCCGCTGATCGGCAATTGCGGTCTGAACGGCGCGCTGCACGAGGCGCTGGAAGCCTTTCTGGAGGTGCTGGCCGGCTACACGATCGCCGATCTCGTGGCGGACAAGTCGGCGATGAGCCTGCGCCTCGGCTTCGCGCCGCCCGAATCGCGGCTCGTCGCCTCTCTCTGAGCGGCAGAGGCGACGGCATGTCGTAGCTAGCGCGGCGGCTTGTCGCTTTTGTCGGCGCCCGGCCGGCCCATTCGGCGGAGACTTGCCCATCGGACAGCGCCCGCCCTTCGCGAGCGCCTCGAAAACCGGACGGCGGGGACAGCCGGCACCATCGGTTCCCCGTCAGGCCTCCCGCCTTCCATGAAGCGTGCGGAAGCGTCCGTCACAGGATACGGGAAAAGGGCATGACCATACGCGACGCAATGCTGGCCAAGTTCCAGCAACGGAAACCGGGGTTCAGCCTCGATCGGGAGTTCTATTGCGACCCCGACTTCTACCAGCTCGACCTGGAGAACATCTGGTATCGCGACTGGCTTTTCGTCGGCCATGACTGCGAATTGCCGAAGCCCGGCAGCTATCTGACGCTGCAGGTGGGCGACTATCCGATCGTCGTCGTCCGCGACGGCCAGAAGACCATTCGCGCCTTCCACAATTCCTGCCGCCATCGCGGCTCGCGCATCTGCTCGGCCGCCAAGGGCACGGCGGCGAAGCTGGTCTGCCCCTATCACCAATGGACCTACGAGCTCGACGGGCGGCTGCTTTTCGCCCGCGACATGGGGCCGGACTTCAAGCCGGCCGAGTTCGGCCTGAAGCCGCTGCATTGCGAGACGGTCGCGGGCTACGTCTTCGTGTCGCTGGCCGAGCAACCGATGAACTTCCAGCCGGTCCGCGCCATGATCGAGCCCTATCTCGCGCCGCACCGCCTGACCGAGGCGAAGGTCGCCTTCGAGATGACCATCGTCGAGAAGGGCAACTGGAAGCTGACTTGGGAGAACAACCGGGAATGCTACCATTGCGCCGGCAGCCACCCGGAACTCTGCCGCACCTATCCCGAAGCGCCGGGCGCCACCGGCGTCGACGCGCATGAGGACCCGGAGATCCAGGAACATTGGCAGCGCTGCGAGGCGGCGGGCCTGCCCTCGAAGTTCCAGATCGATCCGCTCGGCCAGTTCCGCACGGCGCGCATGCCGCTGCTCCGCGACGCGGTGAGCTACACGATGAGCGGCAAGGCGGCGGTCAGCCGGCCTTTGAGCGAGGGCGTCACCATTCCGAAGATCGGCACCATGCTGCTCTTCCACTATCCTTCGACCTGGAACCACATGCTGGGCGACCATGCCGTCTCCTTCCGCGTCCTGCCGAAGGGGCCGACCGAGACGGAAGTCACCACCAAGTGGCTGGTCCACAAGGACGCGAAGGAAGGCGTCGACTATTCGCTGGACGAGATGACCAAGGTCTGGATCGCCACCAACGACCAGGACCGGCAGATCATCGAGGAGAATCAGATCGGCATCCTGTCGCCGGCCTATCGGCCCGGTCCCTATTCGGCGGTCCACGAAGGCGGCGTGATCCAGTTCGTCGACTGGTATTGCGACTTTATGGACAAGCGGCTGCGCGGCGAGCGGCTGCCGCATCTGGCGGAAGTCGCCTGAGGCCGTTCCGCAGATGGAAAACGCGCTGCTGCGGCACAAGCATATCGACGAGTTGCCGCGCTGGAACGACAAGGCGCAGGTGCTCGAATGCGTCGGCGTCCTGCCCGAAACGCAGGACGTGCGCACCTTCTCGTTCCAGACCCCGAGTGACAGCTGGTTCCGCTACGCGCCCGGCCAGTTCGTCACGCTGGAACTACCGACGGAGAACGGCACGATCCTTCGGACCTACACGCTCTCCTCCAGCCCCTCGCGGCCGCTCTCCGTCTCGGTGACGGTGAAGGCGCAGGCCGGCAGCATCGCCGGCCGCTGGATGTTCGAGAACGTGCGCCCCGGCGTCCGGTTGAAGGCCTTCGGCCCGGCCGGCACCTTCACCTTCGAGCAGCATCCGGCCGAGCGCTATCTCTTCGTCTCGGCCGGCTCCGGCGTCACGCCGATGATGTCGATGACGCGCTGGGTCTACGATTACGGGCGCAAGACGGATATCAAGTTCATCCATTGCGCCCGCTCGCCCTCCGACATCATCTTCCGGCGCGAGCTGGAACTGATGATGGAGCGCGTGCCGGAGATCGACGTCACCTTCGTCGTCGAGCGGCCGGACCCGCACGGCATCTGGACCGGCTATCGCGGCCGGCTGAACAGCCTGATGCTGGAACTGATCGCCCCGGACTATCACGATCGCGAGGTCTTCTGCTGCGGCCCGGCGCCCTTCATGCAAGGGGTGCGCGACATCCTCAACGCCTCCGGCTTCGGCATGGCGCATTATCACGAGGAAAGCTTCCAGGCGCCGGTCGAGACGGCCGAGCTCGTGCCGCAGGGCGACATCGTGCCGGAGGAAGGGCGGGGCGCCTCGATCCGCTTCACCGAATCCGGCATCGAGGCGGAATGCACCGAGACCGACACGATTCTCTCGGTCGCGAAGGCGAACGGGCTGAATATCCCGAGCGCCTGCCAGTTCGGCGTCTGCGGCACCTGCAAGACGCGGAAAGTCTCCGGCAACGTGCACATGGTGCATAATGGCGGCATTCGCGACGACGAGATCGAGGAGGGCTATATCCTCGCCTGCTGTTCGAAGCCGATCGGCCGGGTCGAAGTCGAGATCTGAGGGTTCAGCCCTCGGCCGAAGCCAGATGCCGCCGCGCCGCATAGAGCGCGACGGCCGCCGCGTTCGAGACGTTGAGGGAGCGGATCGCGCCCGGCATTTCGAGGCGTGCCAGCACGTCGACGGTCTCGCGCGTCTTCTGCCGCAGACCCTTGCCCTCCGAGCCGAGGACGAGCGCGATTCGGCCAGCCTTGAAGGAAGGTTCGAGCTCTTCCGCCCCTTCCGAATCGAGACCGATGGTCTGGAAGCCCTGCGCCGACAGTTCATCGAGGGCCTGCGCGAGATTGACGACCTGGATGCTCGGCACATGCTCGAGCGCGCCGGAGGCCGACTTCGCCAGGACGCCCGATTCCTGCGGGGAATGGCGGGTGGTGGAGATGACGGCACCCGCCCCGAAGGCGACGGCCGAGCGCAGGATCGCGCCGACATTGTGCGGGTCTGTCACCTGGTCGAGCACCAGAACCAGCGAGGCCTGGGAGAGATCCGCGACGCGGCGCTGCGGCAGCGGCTCGGCCTCCAGCATCACGCCCTGATGCACGGCGTCCGAGCCGAGCGCGACGTCGAGCGCCCGTGGCTCGACGATCTCGAAGGGACAGGGCAGGGCGTCGGTGTCGAGTTCCAGGCGCGCCAGCGCGTTGCGCGTCGCCAGAAGCTTGTGAAGACGCCGTTCGGGATTGCCGAGCGCCGCCGCGACGGTGTGAAGCCCGTAGAGGCGCACGCGATCGCTCGCGCCCGGCTGGCCCGGATGATGGGGCCGCGCCCGCTTCGGCGCCGCGCTCTCGCCGGGCGTCGCCGTGCGGTCGCGATGCGCGCGGCGCAGGCGCGCATAATGGCTGTCTTTCGGCGTATGGGTCTTCGGCTCGTCGCTCATGGGCCGCTTCTACAAAAGCTTCATCTTCCCCTCAACCACTCGGTTGACAGCGCGGGGCGGCCCCTGCATAAGGCGCCCCACGGACGGGGACGACGGCAACGAGTTCCCGCTTCTCCGGGGCGGCGCCGAGGCGCTCGCGACCGGGCTGGAGGGGTGCCCGAGTGGTTAAAGGGGACGGACTGTAAATCCGTTGGCTCAGCCTACGTTGGTTCGAATCCAACCCCCTCCACCAGCCGAACAAGCGTTGCAGGTCGTCATCGACTGGCTTATCATTGCCGCAGCGCGGGTATAGCTCAGTGGTAGAGCAGCAGCCTTCCAAGCTGAATATGCGGGTTCGATTCCCGCTACCCGCTCCATTTCGCTCCGCCTTGCCCACCAGCCGCCGACTTGGAACGGTCTGATGTCATCGACCGATCCGGCCGTCGCCGGCGAAGCGCCGCTACATTTCGTCATGGCCTATGTCTTCCGGCAGCGCGACCCGGAGATGGGCGGGCTCGTGACGCTGCTGGCCCGTTCGATTCTCGCTCTCTACCCGCGAGCCGAGGTGGTGCTCCTGACGAACGCGCTCGGTGCTGAATCGGGCGTCGGGTCGATCGTCCGGTTGCAAACGCGCGAGCTCGACCCGAATCACGTCATGGTGGAGCGGCTGCGCGAATATCGCGACTATGTGCGGAGCGTCGTGCCGGGCACCGTGGTCGTCTTTCTCGATACCGACATGCTCGTCATGCGCCGCTTCGATGAACTTCTGGCGCCGGGCGCTAATCTCGCGGTCACCCATCGCCGCTTCGCGGCCATGCCGATCAATGCGGGGCTGATCGTCGCACGGACCGAGGCGCATGCCGAGGTCTGCCGCTTCTTCGACCGGCTCCATGCGGTCTGCGCCGATCTGCCGGAGGAGGAAAAGCGGTGGTATGGCGACCAGGTGGCCCTGGCGCGGCTCCTCGCGCCCCCGCGCGCCGGGCGCTACCAGACGGTGACGGCCGAGCGCGAGGGGCTGTCGGTGCGCTTCGCGCCGGGTCGGCTCTACAATCGCACGCCGCGCCCCTGGATGCTCCGGCTCGGCCTTTACCCTCTCTTCACCCGCATCCTGCATTTCAAGGGCGACCGGAAGGCGCGCATGCCGCTCTATGCCCGTCGCTATCTGAAGCTTTTCCAGAGCGATGAACGGGCGGCAAAACGATAATGCCGCCGGCGCCGGCCTCCGGCGCCCTTGCTATTCCGTTGCTCCGCCAGTATGTCGCGCCCGAACTGAATTCCTGAGGAGCGCCTGATGGCCAAGGGTAAGTTTGAGCGGACGAAGCCGCACGTTAACATTGGGACGATTGGGCACGTTGACCACGGGAAGACGTCGCTGACGGCGGCGATCACGAAGTATTTCGGGGAATACAAGGCGTACGACCAGATCGACGCGGCGCCGGAAGAGAAGGCGCGCGGCATCACGATTTCGACGGCGCATGTGGAATACGAGACGCCGGCTCGGCACTATGCGCATGTGGACTGCCCCGGGCACGCGGACTACGTGAAGAACATGATCACGGGCGCGGCGCAGATGGACGGCGCGATCCTGGTGTGTTCGGCGGCGGACGGCCCGATGCCGCAGACGCGCGAGCACATTCTTCTGGCGCGCCAGGTGGGCGTTCCGGCGATCGTGGTGTTCATGAACAAGGTGGACCAGGTCGACGACGCGGAGCTTCTGGAGCTGGTTGAGCTTGAGATCCGCGAGCTTCTGTCGAGCTACGAGTTCCCGGGCGACGACATTCCGATCGTGAAGGGTTCGGCGCTGGCGGCGCTGGAGGACTCCAACAAGGAGATCGGCGAGAACGCGGTTCGCGAGCTGATGGCGCAGGTGGATGCCTATATCCCGACGCCGGAGCGCCCGATCGACCAGCCGTTCCTGATGCCGATCGAGGACGTATTCTCGATTTCGGGCCGCGGCACGGTGGTGACGGGCCGCGTCGAGCGCGGCGTTGTGAAGGTGGGCGAGGAAGTCGAGATCGTCGGCATCCGCGACACGAAGAAGACGACGGTGACGGGCGTCGAGATGTTCCGCAAGCTTCTGGACCAGGGCCAGGCGGGCGACAACATCGGCGCGCTGGTTCGCGGCGTGGACCGCGAGGGCGTGGAGCGCGGCCAGGTTCTGTGCAAGCCGGGTTCGGTGAAGCCGCACACGACGTTCAAGGCCGAGGCCTACATCCTGACCAAGGAAGAGGGCGGCCGCCACACTCCGTTCTTCACCAACTACCGTCCGCAGTTCTACTTCCGCACGACGGACGTGACGGGCGTGGTGACGCTTCCCGAGGGCACCGAGATGGTGATGCCGGGCGACAACGTGACGATGGACGTCAAGCTGATCGTTCCGATCGCGATGGAAGAGAAGCTGCGCTTCGCCATCCGCGAAGGCGGCCGCACCGTCGGCGCCGGCATCGTCTCCTCGATCGTCGAGTAAGACATACACCGCAAAAGCAAACCGCGCGGCTCAACAGGCCGCGCGGTGCTGGAAACGAAAAAGGCGGGCCGCAGGGCCCGCCTTTTTTCTTGCCCGGATCTCCGGCCCCGCCGCGAGCGGCGGTGGCCGAAGCGTCAGACCCGCTTGTAGCCGAGGCCGCTCCAGCGCCGGAACTTTTCGACCATCGAGAGAGACTCGTCGCCGGCCGCGCGCCGCTCGGCGGCGATGTCCTTCCAGGTGTCGAGCAGCGGCACGAGGATCTGCCGGTCATCGAAATGGCGCGCGGCGCGCTCGCGCGAGCGCCGCTCGGCCTCCTGCCATTCGAGCTCCGACCAACTTTCGGTCGCGCGCACCAGCGCGGCGGCCTCGTCCAGATCCTTGTAGACGCGGCCGGTGTCGCCGAGATAGGCGCTCGCGCCCTCGACATCGCGCGCGAGCACCGTGCAGCCCGCCGCCATGGCCTCGACGATCGAGACGGGCATGCCGAAGGAGACGTCCGGATCGTAGGTGTGGACGTAGAGGCCCGCCTCCGCCATGTAGGCGGCGACCTCCTCGTAGGTGATGTCGCGCACCATCTCGACCGGGCTGCCGAGTTCGCGGTTCAGCGCCTCTAGCTCGCGATAATAATCGTTCGGGCCAAGGCTGCAGAGGATCATCACGGAGCGGTAGTCCGGCAGCTTGGCCGCGATGCGGATGAAATTCGCCAGATCCTTGGAGCGCTTGCAGGCGGCGGTGCGCATCAGCATCTTGCGGTTCTTCGGCCGGCGCGGCGCCACCCATTCGTGATGGTAGCAGGCGAGCATCGGCACGATCTTATCGGTCATGCTCTTCCACTTGTTCGCCAGATGCGGGAACATGAAGAGCCGGACGATTGTCGGCTCGTCCTCCACCTTCTGGATCTGCTTCGGCACGAAATGCCAATGGCCGCGCGCCGTCATCGGCACGCCCATGCGCTTGGCGGCGTCCTTGTATTTCAGGGCGCTCTGCGTCCAATGGGTGTGGACGATCTCCGGTTTCCGGCGCTGGATCGTCTCCACCAGCGTGCCGCGATGAATGGGCACGTCGACCGGCCGGCCTTCCGATTTCGGGCTGGTCGAGGACCAGACCTCCACCTCGACGCCCCATTCGAGCATGCGCTCGATCTCGGCATTGATGTAGGATTCGGACAGTTGCGGAAACTGGTCGAGCGCATAGAGGACGCGGATCGGCGGATCGACCCGCGTCGAGGCCTCGGCGGCGGGCCTGTCGTTCCGAAGGGGTATGGCGGACATTGCGGACGATCCGTTTTCGAGCGGGAATTTCGGCTAAGGCACGGCAGGCGCGAGGCTTTCGAGACTAGCGGGGCGCTCCGTCCCGATCAACCGCGCGCGCCGTCAGAGCCGGAGCGGGCGGCGGAGATCCTGCATCATGCCGTCGCGGACGAGCTTCTCGGACCCTTCGAACCGCCGCGATCCGTCGAAATGCAGAATGGCGGTCTCGTCGAAGCCGTCCTTCTCAACGATCCGTCGATAGAAGATCGAGCCGTTCGCATGGGTGCCTTCGGAGGCGATCCGGCGAAAGGTCGCGACCGAACCGGCGCCGAACTTGTGATGGAGGAGAACCGCCTGGACGGGCGCGTAATTGCGGGCGAGCGGCAGGGGGCCGTGATGGCTGCCGCTGGCGAAGCGCGTCGCCCGGTCGGCAAGGAGCAGCGGGAACTTGCTGATCCGCATATCGGCGCCGAACAGGCGCCGGCGCGGCCCGCCCCGCACGGCCGTGCCGAATTTCTCGTTGGCGATCGCGTAGTCCGTGCCGTCGTAGAAGGGACAGACCTCGGCCGGAAAGGTCTCGGCGGCGGGCGGCGGCGCGACCGCGCCGAGCGGCCCCTCGGGATAGAGATCGAGCATCACCGCATGGACGCGTTTCGAGCGAACCCGTTCGAGGTCGAGGATGAAATCGGCGAGGCCGCGCGTCTCGTAGCCGGGAAAGACGAGATACTCGTCGCTGTCGATCGACACATACCAGCGGCCATAGCCGTAATGGGCGACGAGCATGTCGCGCCAGGTGAGGCCGCCCTCGCTGTCGCGAAAGCTGGCCCGCGAGCCGAAGAGATCGACATCCGGCTGGGCCGCCAGCCATTCGCGCGAGCCGTCGCCCGAGCGGTCATCGACGAAGGCGAAGCGCTTGACGCCGAGCCTTCGATAATGCGCCAGCAGCGAGGGCAGGAACGCCATGGCGTTGCGGGTGACGCAGAGAAGAACGACGTCCGAGCGCAGAAGCGGTCCGCTCGCGCGATGGAGGGGGACGAGATCCACTGGCGCATGCGCCGCCATCGCCTGGCGCTGCCGCCGATCGCGCCTGAAGGCGGAGAAACGCTTCCGAAGGGTGAGGCGACCGATGCCTTTCCAGTGGCTGGCGGTCTCGACGGGATAGAACATCGCGGCCTGGCTTGTCGCTCGATGAGGGAGCGAAGCACGCGACAATTCCTCACGCGGAAGCGGCGTTCGATCCGAAGCTCTTGGGATATCGCGTTGACGTTACAAGGCAATCGGCGCGCGGAGCCATCATAGGCTCCTCCGGCGACGTATCGTCGTCCGTCGCCCGCTTCCCGAACGCCGGACAGACGAAGCGCTCAGCCGTCGCGAAACGACGAAGCCTTGCAGGGCAGGGGTTTCAACAAAGCCGCAGACGCTATAAGCTCAGTGAAAGTTTGATCTGGCGTTGCTGCTGGAAAACCTGTTAGATGGCTACGGGTTGCCGATTTTCTTCGGCGCCGATCCGTAACAGCGTCTGGTCTCCGCTGCCGCCATGCCATCGATCGATGTATGTATAGTCGCGACTCGGCGACCGGACCTGCTCGTCCGCACGCTCGACTCCTTCGATCGGAATCTGTTTCGCAATTTCGCGCTGCAACGCGTGATCGCCAATATCGATCCGGTGTTCGGGACGTCGCGAGCCGGCGAGGAATGCGCCGAACTCATCCGTGCCTACGATCCGCAGGCGGAAATCTTCCATCCGAACGAAGCCGGTTTCGCGGCGGCGGTCGCACGTGTCTGGGCCGCCAGCCGCGCGGAAATCGTTCTTCACCTGGAAGACGACTGGCTGTTGCGAAAACCGGTCGCGCCGGCCGACATCCTGCCATTCTTCGCCGAGAAGCGGACGGCGCAGGTGAGTTTCAATCACGCCAACAAGAATTGGGACATCGCCGCCAAGGGGCCTTTCTGCACCATCAAGCGGTCACGCCGGCTCTTCGGCCTCGCGCTGCCGATGAAGATCAGGATCCCGAACTTTCTCACCAGCCCCTCCTTCTACCGGGGCAGCGTCGCGCGGTCGGCCGCACGTCTCCTCGATCCGCGTTTCGACCCCGAAAAGCAGTTCTGCCGGGGGCTCAATCCGAGCTTGGAGGCGCATGTCCTGCGCCTGCGCAACCGCGTCGTCGGTGAAATCGGCGATTATTTTATCGAGGATCTCGGTCGCGCCTGGCGCGAGACGCGCGGCATCGAGAAACATCTGCTCGACGGGCAGTCCGTCTGGTCCGAAGCGCCGCCATCGTCGCATGCGCCGGACAGCATGATGCTCGAACGGGCTTAAAAGATCTTCCGGCCGAGAAAGCGCAGATAGCCGTCCGACCCGCCGACGGTCATGCGCGGCAGGCGCAACGGATCGTGCGTCGCGGTCGCCTTGCCGGACAGTGTCGTCGTCCCCGTGGTGAAGCCGGAGCCGCGCGCCATCTCGACGACGGCTTCGCTGAAGCTGCCATAAGGATAGCTGAAGGCCTCGACGGGGCGGCCGATCATGTCCTCGAGTTCCGCCTTGGAGCCGGCGATCTGGCGCTCGGCCGCCGCTATCGGCAGGGCGGCGAGACGCTCGTGATCGAGGGTGTGGGCGCCGACCTCCTGACCGCGCGCCTGCCAATCCCGCAGTTCCGCCTTCGTCATGCAAGGCATCTGCGGCAGGAAGCCCGTATCCCAGGCATTGTGGCCGTTGACCTGCCGGCTGACGAAATAGGTCGTCGCCGTGAAGCCGCATTCTTCGAGAACCGGCAGGGCATGGTCGTAGACATTGCGAAAGCCGTCGTCGAAGGTGATGCCGACGACTTTGCCGCTCGCTTCGCCGCGCAGATGAGGGGCGAGTTCGGCCATCGAACAGCCGCGATAGCCGAGCAGCTTCAACAGCCGCATCTGCGCGCGGAAACGGCGCGGCTCGACGAAGAGATAGCGCGACGGCGTGCCTCGCGGCGGCCTCGCGACGACATGGTGATACATGAGGATCGGGATCGCCGTGCCTCGCGAGATCGATGACGAGCGCCTCAACGGCTTCTCCTGTTGCTGGCCAGGCGCGCGCCGACCTGGCGCCCCGCCTCCGTCAGCCGAAATCGGCGCCGGACGCGGGCGCTGCCTTATCGCGCGCTCGCATTGGTCGTCCAGATCCACCGATCCCGCCGCATGTTTCCCGAACGCGGGCGGTTGTCGCCCGTCGCGCCGGGGCGTAAGACGCCAGCGCCGCATCGCCAAAGGTTTGAGAGGTTTCGTCGCATGAGCTTGGACGTCGCGCGGGTCTTCATCGGCTTCGATTCGAAGGAAACGGTCGCCTATCACGTGCTCGTCCAGAGCATTCTCGAGAAGTCCTCGATCCCGGTCGTCTTCTCGCCGATCGTGCTCGGCAATCTCGGCGGCATCTTCACGCGCGAGCGCAACGCGCTGCAGACGACGGAATTCTCCTTCTCCCGCTTCCTCGTCCCGGCCCTTTCGAATTTCGAGGGCTGGAGCCTCTTCATGGATTGCGACATGCTAATGCGCGCCGACATCGCCGAACTCTGGGCGCTGCGCGACGAGCGCTATGCCGCCATGTGCGTGAAGCACGACTACGTGCCGAAGGTGGAAACGAAGTTCCTCGGCCAGACGCAGACCAAGTACGAGAAGAAGAACTGGTCGAGCGTCATCCTCTTCAACAATGCGCGCTGCACGACGCTGACGCCGGACTACGTGAACACGGCCACGGGCCTGCAACTCCATCAGTTCAAGTGGCTGGAGAACGACGACCAGATCGGTGCGTTGCCCCCGGCCTGGAACTGGCTCGTCAACGAATATGACTACGACGCCGAGGCGCGGAACGTGCATTTCACCGATGGCGGACCCTATTTCACCGAATATGCCAAGGACGATTACGCCGACGAATGGTTCGCGGCGCGCGAGCGCACGCTGCACGTCACGCAGCGCTCCTGACGCGTCCCATGGCGATCGAGGGATCAGGCGCTCCTGTCCAGTCGGCTTCGGCCGAGGCGGGTG
Organism: Aureimonas endophytica; assembly: GCF_014642635.1. GTDB lineage: Bacteria > Pseudomonadota > Alphaproteobacteria > Rhizobiales > Rhizobiaceae > Plantimonas > Plantimonas endophytica. The sequence goes on along the minus strand of NZ_BMIQ01000001.1, from coordinate 600,733 downwards.
ACGGGGGCAAGCGGGCCATCGCGACGCTGCCGGGCGATGCGAAGGGCTTCTTCGCCGGCTTCTCCGCCATCGTGCTCGTCGCCAACAGCCGCGACGCGGCGGCGGTGCTCGCCGCGCCAGAGATCGGCGAGCGCCCGATTTTCGTCTTCTTCAACCGCGTCTACCGCATCCTCGACGCGCCGTTTCACCGCGACTGCCTGCTGATCTCGCGCTCGACGCCGGTCGGCTCGGCGCTCGTCTATCGCAACGAACTGACCGAGGTCCTGTCGCTGCTCGAGGGGCCGAATTTCCACGGCGTCCTCAACATGCGCGCCCGCGACAAGGAGGTCTTCTCGAAGCCGGAGGAGTTTCGCGGGGTCCCGGCCGGGTTTCTCGATCTCGAGACCTGGGCGCAGCGAATGTATCCCGCCGGCCAGCGCTGGCCGAGCTCGGGCTTCGCCCTGGCCGTCTGGCTGGCGCAGCAGAACCTGCCGATGCCGATCTATCTTTCCGGCTTCAGCGGCGTCCGAGAAGCCGAGTGGCGCGTGTTCGATTCGCACGACTGGACCTGGGAACAGATCGTCCTCAACCTGATGTACAAGAACGACCGGCTTCGGCTCTTCCGCGCCGGCAATTATTTCGACCGATGGCCGTCGCGCGCCCTGATGGCGGATTTTCCGGAGATCACGCCGGAGGAGCTCTCGACCACGGCCATGGAGGTGCTGTCGCACCGCCTGGGCGGCACCAACCGGGTGCTCGATCACATCTATTCCTCGCTGAAGCCGCAGCTCGCGATCCGCGATTTCCTGCGCCGCATCCGGCCGCCATCGCGCAAGAAGCGGACGCGCGACCGGCTGCTGGCCGGGAAGAACCCCTCCGGCGGCGCCGCGTGAGCGATTTGGCTCCAACTCCCGCGGCCGGTTCGGATCTCCCGGTCCTGCCGTCGAGCGCCGGCGAATGGCGCGAGTTCTTCGCGCGTTTCGACGAGGTGATCCTCGTCGCCAATAGCGAGGCGGTAGACCTGGAGCACCTGATGGCGACGGCCGGGCCGGGGGCGCTCTTCGTATTCTTCAACAAGACCTACAAGATACTCGCGGGCCGGTTCGAGCGGCCGGCGCTGCTCGTCGCCCGGTCGAGCGAGGCGGGAGCCAATATCGTCTACCGTCGCGAGGTCGAGCGCGTGGTGGAACCCTTCGCCGCCGCGAGTTTCGCCGGCATTTTGAATCTAAAGGTCGGCCCGCGCGAGACCTTCAGCCGCCGCGAGGAGTTCGGACCACGGCCGGTCGGCCATCTCGACCTCTCCGGCGCATATGCCGATTTCTATCCGTCCGGCCATGTGGCGACGAGCGGCTTCGCCCTTGGCGTCTGGCTCGCCGAACAGCGGTTCGGCCGAAACCTTCTCTTGGCCGGCTTCTCCGCGCGGCGCAGCCTGCAATGGAAGCTCTTCAGGGATCACGACTGGTCCTTCGAGCAGACGGCGCTGCGGCTGCTCGAACGCGCCGGCCGGCTGTCGCTCGGCGAGGAGGGCGCGTCGGGCTCGCCGCTCCAGCGATTCGCGCGGCGGTTCCCCGAGATTGCGCGCGAGGACGTGGGCCTCGCGGCCGCCGAGACCGTAGCCGACCGGCTGGCCGCCACCGACGCGATGGTCGATCGCCTCCTGTCGCTGACGCGGCTCCAGGCGCTATTCGACACGTTTCTGCGCCGCCTCAAGCCGCCGACGCGCAAGGAGCGGCTCGCCGCCCGGCAGGGACCGCGCGAATAGAGCTTGCCAAAATCGGCGCCGCCGACTAATCGGTGCTCTCGTTAGGGGTATAGCTCAGTTGGTAGAGCGGCGGTCTCCAAAACCGCAGGTCGGGGGTTCGAGCCCCTCTGCCCCTGCCACCATCCCGACATCACGAATTTCGTGATTGCTTTCGATCGGGACTTGTGAATCACTTCGCTTCCCTCTAATAAGCCCTCACCTTAAGAATTTTGGCGCGCGAGGTGGTCTTCGCTTCGACGCGCCTTTGGCCGTGAGCGCTGTATGGCTGCGAAATCCAACCCCTTCACCTTCCTTCAGCAGGTCCGTACCGAGACCTCGAAGGTTGTGTGGCCGTCGCGTCGCGAGACGACGATCTCGACGGTCATGGTGATGCTGATGGTCGTCTTCGCATCCGCGTTCTTCTTCATCGCCGACATGGTGTTCGGCTATGCGATGAGCCTGATCCAAGGCGCCAGCCTCTGATACGCCGGGAATATTCGATAGACATGACAGCCCGCTGGTACATCGTTCAAGCCTATTCCAACTTCGAGAAGAAGGTGGCCGAGTCGATCGAGGAGCAGGCTCGCCAGAAGGGCTTGTCCGACCTCATCGAGCAGATCGTCGTTCCGACCGAGAAGGTGGTGGAAGTCCGCCGCGGCAAGAAGGTCGATGCCGAGAGGAAGTTCTTCCCCGGCTATGTCCTCCTGAAGGCGAATCTCACCGATCAGGTGATCAGCCTGGTCAAGAACACGGCCCGCGTCACCGGGTTCCTCGGTGAGGACCGGCATTCGCACAAGCCGGTCGCGATCTCCAACAAGGAGGCCGAGAGCATCCTGCATCAGGTGCAGGAAGGCGTCGACCGGCCGAAGCCGACGGTGCTCTTCGATGTCGGCGAGCAGGTGCGCGTGTCCGACGGTCCCTTCGCCTCCTTCAACGGGGTGGTGCAGGAGGTGGATGCCGAGCGGGCCCGTCTCAAGGTGGAAGTTTCGATCTTCGGGCGCGCGACGCCCGTCGATCTCGAATTCGGTCAGGTCGAGAAGGTCTGATCGGAGTCGGGGCCGCCACGGCGGTCCCGGTCATGCGCGGGAGGCGAGGTCGGCTGGAGCCGGCCGGCCGGATGCCGCACCGCGCGGCTGCAACTCGCCGCTCCGTAAGGGGTCGGCGAATGGAAAATAGAGGCAGAAGCTATGGCTAAGAAGATCGCAGGCCAGCTGAAGCTGCAGGTGAAGGCCGGTTCGGCGACTCCGTCGCCGCCGATCGGTCCGGCCCTCGGCCAGCGCGGCATCAACATCATGGAGTTCTGCAAGGCGTTCAACGCGCAGAGCCAGGAAATGGAGAAGGGCTCCCCGGTTCCGGTGGTCATCACCTATTACCAGGACAAGTCCTTCACCTTCGTCATGAAGACGGCTCCGGTGAGCTACTTCCTGAAGAAGGCGGCGAACATCCAGTCGGCGTCGAAGACGCCCGGCAAGCAGGTGGCCGGCAAGGTGACCCGCGAGCAGGTGCGCGAGATCGCCGAGAAGAAGATGAAGGACCTCAACGCGAACGACGTCGACGCCGCCATGGCGATGATCGAAGGTTCGGCGCGTTCGATGGGTCTCGAGGTTGTGGGCTGAGACAATGGCGAAGATCGCGAAGCGCATTGCCAAGTCCCGCGAGGGCATCGACCGCACCAAGCTCTACGGCCTCGCCGAGGCCGTGCAGATGATCAAGGAGCGCGCCAGCGCGAAGTTCGACGAGACGGTCGAGATCGCGATGAATCTCGGCGTCGATCCGCGCCATGCCGACCAGATGGTCCGTGGCGTCGTCAACCTTCCGAACGGCACGGGCCGCACGGTGCGCGTCGCGGTCTTCGCGCGCGGCGCCAAGGCTGACGAAGCCCGCGCGGCGGGCGCCGACATCGTCGGCGCCGAGGATCTCGTCGAGATCGTCCAGGGCGGCACGATCGACTTCGACCGTGCCATCGCCACGCCGGACATGATGGGCCTCGTCGGCCGCCTCGGCAAGGTGCTCGGCCCGCGCGGCCTGATGCCGAACCCGCGCGTCGGCACCGTGACGCCGGACGTCACCGCCGCCATCAAGGCGTCGAAGGGTGGCGCCGTCGAGTTCCGCGTCGAGAAGGCCGGCATCATCCATGCCGGCATCGGCAAAGTCTCCTTCGAGGCCGAGGCGATCGCCGAGAACATCCGCGCCTTCACCGACGCGGTGCAGAAGGCGAAGCCGTCGGGCGCCAAGGGGAACTATCTCCAGCGCGTCTCGATCACCTCGACCATGGGTCCGGGCGTGAAGGTCGATCTTTCGAGCCTCCAGGCCTCCGCCTAATCGCTCCCGCCCGGTCCGGGCGGGGCTTTTCATCGACGGGACGCGCCCCCATATGCGGCGCTCCCCTCCAAGAAATTCCGGGGCGCTCGTCGCCTCGGATGCGGGAAAGCGCCAGACGCTTTCCCAACCTGTCCGAGATTGCAGGCGAACCGAGGCTCCGGCCGAGGCTCTTAATCGCCCGAAAGCCTGCATGAGATGGGGTGTTCGATTGAAATTCGTTCGGCTTCGGCCGGGCATCGGTTCGAACTCTCAGACTGCCTTGCGCCGCATGCGGATCCCCAGAGGATCCGGTTCCGAAAGGAAGGGGCGCGAGGGGACAGGATCCTCGAGCGTCGCTTCGGTCTCCGAAGCGGCATAAGGCAACCGGTGGAGGTTCGGGTTTCCGGACTTTCGCCACAGTGGAGAGTGGCAGTGGACAGAGCGGAAAAGCGCGAGTTCGTCGCCGAGATGCACGAGACCTTCAAGGGCTCGGGCTCCGTCGTCGTGGCTCGCTACGCCGGTCTCACCGTCGCGCAGATGAACGACCTCCGGTCGAAGATGCGCGCGCAGGGTGCGACCGTCAAAGTCGCGAAGAACCGCCTCGCCAAGATCGCTCTTCAAGGCACGGATGCCGAAGGGATCGCGAACCTGTTCCAGGGGCAGACGCTCGTCTGCTATGCGCCCGATCCCATCGCGGCTCCGAAGGTGGCCAACGACTACGCCAGGACCAACGACAAGCTCGTGATCCTCGGCGGAGCCATGGGCACCACGGCCCTCGACGCGGAAGGAGTGAAGGCTCTCGCCACGCTCCCGTCGCTCGACGAACTGCGCGGCAAGCTTCTGGGCATGATCCAGACGCCGGCTCAGCGCATCGCGTCCGTCGTAGCGGCGCCGGCGGCTCAGCTCGCCCGCGTCTTCGCGGCCTATGCCAAGAAGGACGAAGCGGCGTGAGGCTTGTTCCTCGCTCCAACCTGATTGTTCGAACCTAAGGAAACATGAACATGACCGATCTCGCCAAGATCGTTGAAGACCTGTCGAAGCTGACCGTCCTCGAGGCGGCCGAGCTCTCGAAGATGCTCGAAGAGAAGTGGGGCGTCTCCGCCGCCGCTCCGGTCGCGGTCGCCGCCGCCGGTGGCGCGGGTGGTGCCGCCGCTCCGGTCGAGGAAGAGAAGACCGAGTTCGACGTCATCCTCGCCGATGCCGGCGCCCAGAAGATCAACGTCATCAAGGAAGTCCGCGCGATCACCTCGCTCGGCCTGAAGGAGGCGAAGGATCTCGTCGATGGCGCGCCGAAGCCGGTGAAGGAAGGCGTGTCGAAGGACGAGGCCGCCAAGATCAAGGACCAGCTCGAGAAGGCTGGCGCCAAGGTCGAGATCAAGTAAGCCCGGGGCTTCGGCCCTGGCGCTTGCCGCGCATGAAGGTGAGCGGGACGGCTTCTGCCGTTCCGCTTTCCGCGCTGAAAGAGAAGGCCATGCGCCGATCGGACTTCGATCGGGTGCGGGTGTCCAGACCGCCCTTCGGCGGTGCGGAGACTCGGACGGCGCCGGCAACGGCGCTCGATGAATGCGATGCCCGCGCGACGGTCCGCCCCCGTCGCTTCGCGGGATCTCCCTTCCGGAAGGGAGATATATGTCAATGCCCGCTGTTCCGGCGCAGCGGAATGAAGGAGCGACGATGTCTCAGACGACGACGTTCAGCGGTCGCAGGCGAGTGCGCAAGTTCTTCGGGTCCATTCCCGAAGTCGCGGAAATGCCGAATCTCATCGAAGTGCAGAAGGCGTCCTACGACCAGTTCCTGATGGTCAAGGAACCGGCCGGCGGCCGTCCCGACGAGGGCCTCCAGTCCGTCTTCAAGTCCGTCTTCCCGATCTCCGACTTCTCGGGTCAGGCGATGCTGGAATTCGTCAAGTACGAGTTCGAGGCGCCGAAGTTCGACGTCGACGAGTGCCGGCAGCGCGACCTCACCTTCGCCGCGCCGCTGAAGGTGACGCTGCGCCTCATTGTGTTCGATATCGATCCCGACACCAACTCCAAGTCCATCAAGGACATCAAAGAGCAGGACGTCTATATGGGCGACATGCCGCTCATGACGTCGAACGGCACCTTCATCGTCAACGGCACCGAGCGCGTGATCGTCTCGCAGATGCACCGCTCGCCGGGCGTCTTCTTCGACCACGACAAGGGCAAGTCGCATTCCTCGGGCAAGCTGCTCTTCGCCGCCCGCGTCATCCCCTATCGCGGTTCCTGGCTCGACATCGAGTTCGACGCCAAGGACATCGTCTATGCGCGCATCGACCGTCGCCGCAAGATTCCGGTGACGAGCCTCTTCATGGCGCTCGGCATGGATACCGAGGAAATCCTCTCGACCTTCTACGACATCGTGAAGTTCGAGAAGGACAAGGACGGCTGGCGCGTGCCGTTCTCGGTCGAGCGCGTGCGCGGCCAGAGCGCGGTGGTCGATCTCATCGACGCCGATACCGGCGAGGTTCTGGTGGAGGCCGGCAAGAAGGTCACCGCCCGCCAGGCCCGCCAGCTGAAGGAGAAGGGCGTCAAGGCGCTCCGCGCGACGGAAGAGGATCTCTACGGCAACTATCTCGCCGAGGACATCGTCAACTTCCGCACGGGCGAGGTCTATCTGGAGGCCGGCGACGAGATCGACGAGAAGACCCTGAAGGTTCTCATCGATGCCGGCTATGACGAGATCGCCGTGCTCGACATCGATCACGTGACGGTCGGCGCCTATATCCGCAACTCGCTGGCGGTGGACAAGAACGAGAGCCGCCAGGACGCGCTCTACGACATCTATCGCGTGATGCGTCCGGGCGAGCCGCCGACGATGGAAACGGCGGAAGCCATGTTCCATTCTCTGTTCTTCGATCCCGAGCGCTACGACCTCTCGGCCGTCGGCCGCGTGAAGATGAACATGCGTCTCGACGTCGATGCCGAGGACACCGTGCGCGTCCTGCGCAAGGAGGACATCCTCGCCGCCGTAAAGCTGCTCGTGGGCCTGCGCGACGGTCGCGGCGAGATCGACGACATCGACAATCTCGGCAATCGCCGCGTGCGTTCGGTGGGCGAGCTGATGGAGAATCAGTATCGCGTCGGCCTGCTGCGCATGGAGCGCGCCATCAAGGAGCGCATGAGCTCGGTCGAGATCGACACGGTCATGCCGCAGGACCTGATCAACGCCAAGCCGGCGGCGGCCGCCGTGCGCGAGTTCTTCGGCTCGTCGCAGCTGTCGCAGTTTATGGACCAGACCAATCCGCTGTCGGAGATCACCCACAAGCGCCGCCTTTCGGCGCTCGGCCCGGGCGGTCTGACGCGTGAGCGCGCCGGGTTCGAGGTGCGCGACGTGCACCCGACGCATTACGGCCGCATCTGCCCGATCGAGACGCCGGAAGGCCCGAATATCGGTCTCATCAACTCGCTGGCGACTTTCGCGCGCGTCAACAAGTACGGCTTCATCGAGAGCCCGTACCGGCGCGTCATCGATGGCAAGGTGACGAACGACGTCGTCTACCTCTCCGCCATGGAAGAGGCCAAGCACCACGTCGCCCAGGCGAACGCGATCCTCAGCGACGACATGACCTTCGCCGAGGAGCTGATCGTCTGCCGTCACGCCGGCGATGTCGGCATGACGCCGCGCGAGAATGTCGACCTCATGGACGTCTCGCCGAAGCAGCTCGTCTCCGTCGCGGCCGCGCTCATTCCGTTCCTCGAGAACGACGACGCGAACCGCGCGCTCATGGGCTCCAACATGCAGCGTCAGGCCGTGCCGCTGGTGCGGGCCGAGGCGCCCTTCGTCGGCACCGGCATGGAGCCGGTCGTGGCGCGCGATTCGGGCGCGGCGATCGCCGCCCGCCGTTCGGGCATCGTCGATCAGGTCGACGCGACCCGTATCGTCATCCGCGCGACGGAGGACGTCGAGGCCGGCAAGTCGGGCGTCGACATCTATCGCCTGATGAAGTTCCAGCGCTCGAACCAGTCGACCTGCATCAACCAGCGTCCGCTGGTGACGATGGGCGACCGCGTGCGCAAGGGCGACATCATTGCCGACGGTCCCTCGACCGATCTCGGCGATCTGGCGCTCGGACGGAACGTGCTCGTCGCCTTCATGCCGTGGAACGGCTACAACTACGAGGACTCGATCCTGCTGTCCGAGCGGATCGTCGCCGACGACGTCTTCACCTCGATCCATATCGAGGAGTTCGAGGTCATGGCGCGCGACACCAAGCTCGGGCCGGAGGAGATCACGCGCGACATTCCGAACGTCTCGGAAGAGGCGCTGAAGAATCTCGACGAGGCGGGCATCGTCTATATCGGCGCCGAGGTGCAGCCGGGCGACATCCTGGTCGGCAAGATCACGCCGAAGGGCGAAAGCCCGATGACGCCGGAAGAGAAGCTGCTGCGCGCCATCTTCGGCGAGAAGGCTTCGGACGTGCGCGACACGTCGAGCCGCATGCCGCCCGGCACCTACGGCACGGTCGTGGAAGTGCGCGTCTTCAATCGGCATGGCGTCGAGAAGGACGAGCGCGCGATGGCGATCGAGCGCGAGGAGATCGAGCGCCTCGCCAAGGACCGCGACGACGAGCAGGCGATCCTCGACCGCAACACCTATGGCCGCCTCGCCGAAATGCTGGACGGCAAGGTCGCGGTGGCGGGACCGAAGGGCTTCAAGAAGGGCTCCTCCGTCTCGCCCGAGCTGATGCAGGAGTTCCCGCGTTCGCAGTGGTGGATGTTCGCCGTCGAGGACGAGCGTCTCCAAGGCGAGGTCGAGGCGCTGCGCAACCAGTATGACGAGGCCAAGAAGACGCTCGAAGCGCGCTTCATGGACAAGGTCGAGAAGGTGCAGCGCGGCGACGAACTGCCGCCCGGCGTCATGAAGCAGGTGAAGGTCTTCGTCGCCGTGAAGCGCAAGATCCAGCCCGGCGACAAGATGGCCGGCCGTCACGGCAACAAGGGTGTCGTGTCGCGCATCGTGCCGGTCGAGGACATGCCGTTCCTGGAGGACGGCACGCATGTCGACATCGTGCTGAACCCGCTCGGCGTGCCGAGCCGCATGAATGTCGGCCAGATTCTCGAGACGCATCTCGGCTGGGCCTGCGCCGGCATGGGCAAGCGGATCGGCGCGCTTTACGAGAGCTATCTCGAAAGCCACGACGCTTCGCCGCTGCGTCAGGAGATCGGCGCCGTGCTCGGCTCCTCGGAGCGCAACGAGAAGGTGGCCGTCTTCGACGACGACAGCGTGGTCGCGCTGGCCAAGCAGATGCGCAAGGGCGTGTCGATCGCCACCCCCGTCTTCGACGGCGCGGTGGAGGCCGACATCGTCGAGATGCTGGAAAAGGCGGGTCTCAACGGCTCCGGCCAGGTGACGCTCTATGACGGGCGCACCGGCGAGGCCTTCGATCGGCAGGTGACGGTCGGCTACATCTACATGCTGAAGCTGCACCATCTCGTCGACGACAAGATCCATGCGCGCTCGATCGGCCCCTATTCGCTCGTCACGCAGCAGCCGCTCGGCGGCAAGGCACAGTTCGGCGGCCAGCGCTTCGGCGAAATGGAGGTCTGGGCGCTCGAAGCCTATGGCGCCGCCTACACGCTGCAGGAGATGCTGACGGTGAAGTCGGACGACGTCGCCGGCCGCACCAAGGTCTACGAGTCGATCGTGCGCGGCGACGATGCCTTCGAGTCGGGCATTCCCGAGAGCTTCAACGTTCTCGTCAAGGAAATGCGCTCGCTCGGCCTCGATGTCGATCTGGCGAACTCGGCCGAACCGGAAGCGCCGCTGGAGCGTCTCCCCGACGCGGCGGAATAAGCCTGGAACATTCGCCGCGACCCTCGCGCGGCCCTGGAAGCGCCTTGCACCGGGCGCTTCCGCTGAACCCAATCCTCGCGCCGCTCAACCCGGCGCATAAGGGGCCGCCCGCCCCATTAGGAGACAGGCCATGAACCAAGAGGTCATGAATCTCTTCAATCCCCAGGTGCAGGCGCAGACGTTCGATTCGATCCGTATCTCGCTGGCCTCGCCTGAGAAGATTCTTTCCTGGTCCTTCGGCGAGATCAAGAAGCCGGAGACGATCAACTACCGGACGTTCAAGCCCGAGCGCGACGGTCTGTTCTGCGCGCGCATCTTCGGCCCGATCAAGGACTACGAGTGCTTGTGCGGCAAGTACAAGCGCATGAAGTACAAGGGCATCATCTGCGAGAAGTGCGGCGTCGAGGTCACCCTCTCGCGCGTGCGCCGCGAGCGCATGGGCCATATCGAGCTGGCCGCGCCGGTCGCCCATATCTGGTTCCTGAAGTCGCTGCCGAGCCGCATCGGCACGCTGCTCGACATGACGCTGAAGGATATCGAGCGCGTCCTTTATTTCGAGAACTACATCGTCACCGAGCCCGGCCTCACCGCCCTCAAGGAGCACCAGCTCCTGTCGGAGGAGGAGTACATGCTCGCCGTCGACGAGTATGGCGAGGATTCCTTCACGGCGCTGATCGGCGCCGAGGCGATCCAGGCGCTTCTGGCGGCGATGGATCTGGAGCGCATTGCGGGCGACCTGCGCTCGGAGATCGCCGAGACCTCGTCCGATCTTAAGATGAAGAAGCTGATGAAGCGTCTTAAGATCGTGGAGAACTTCCTGGAATCGGGCAACAAGCCCGAGTGGATGATCATGCGCGTCGTGCCGGTGATCCCGCCGGACCTGCGCCCGCTCGTGCCGCTCGACGGCGGCCGCTTCGCGACCTCCGATCTCAACGATCTCTATCGTCGCGTCATCAACCGCAACAACCGCCTGAAGCGCCTGATCGAGCTTCGCGCGCCCGGCATCATCGTGCGCAACGAGAAGCGCATGCTGCAGGAAGCGGTGGACGCGCTGTTCGACAACGGCCGTCGCGGCCGCGTCATCACGGGCGCCAACAAGCGTCCGCTGAAGTCGCTGTCCGACATGCTGAAGGGCAAGCAGGGCCGCTTCCGCCAGAACCTTCTCGGCAAGCGCGTTGACTATTCCGGCCGTTCGGTGATCGTGACGGGTCCGGAACTCAAGCTGCACCAGTGCGGCCTGCCGAAGAAGATGGCGCTAGAGCTGTTCAAGCCGTTCATCTATGCGCGGCTCGATGCCAAGGGTTATTCCTCGACCGTGAAGCAGGCGAAGAAGCTCGTGGAGAAGGAGCGTCCGGAAGTCTGGGACATCCTCGACGAGGTGATCCGCGAGCATCCGGTGCTTCTGAACCGCGCGCCGACGCTGCATCGCCTTGGCATCCAGGCCTTCGAGCCGACCCTGATCGAAGGCAAGGCGATCCAGCTGCACCCGCTCGTCTGCACAGCCTTCAACGCGGATTTCGACGGCGACCAGATGGCGGTGCACGTGCCGCTGTCGATCGAGGCGCAGCTCGAGGCGCGCGTCCTCATGATGTCGACCAACAACATCCTGCATCCCGCGAACGGCCAGCCGATCATCGTGCCGTCGCAGGACATGGTGCTGGGTCTCTACTACCTGTCGATCATGAACGAGAACGAGCCGGGGCAGGGCATGGCCTTCTCCGACTATGGCGAGCTTGAGCACGCCCTCTGGTCGAAGTCGGTGACGCTGCACACGAAGATCCGCGGCCGTATCCGCTCGGTCGACAAGGACGGCAACGAGACCTCGAAGATCTACGAGACGACGCCCGGCCGCATGCTCATCGGCCAGCTTCTGCCGAAGAACCACATGGTGCCCTTCGACATCTGCAACGAGCTGATGACGAAGAAGAACATCTCCAAGATGATCGACACCGTCTACCGCCATTGCGGTCAGAAGGAGACGGTCATCTTCTGCGACCGCATCATGCAGCTCGGCTTCCGCCACGCCTGCACGGCCGGCATCTCCTTCGGCAAGGACGACATGGTCATCCCCGAGACGAAGGCGAAGCTGATCGGCGAGACGCAGACGCTCGCGAAGGAATACGAGCAGCAGTACAATGACGGCCTGATCACGCAGGGCGAGAAGTACAACAAGGTGGTCGATGCCTGGGCCAAGTGCACGGACAAGATCGCCGAGGAGATGATGGCCCGCATCAAGGCGGTCGAGTTCAACAAGGAGACCGGCCGTCAGAAGCCGATGAACTCGATCTACATGATGTCGCATTCGGGCGCGCGCGGTTCGCCGACCCAGATGCGCCAGCTGGCGGCGATGCGCGGCCTGATGACCAAGCCGTCCGGCGAGATCATCGAGACGCCGATCATCTCGAACTTCAAGGAAGGCCTCACCGTGCTCGAGTACTTCAACTCGACCCACGGCGCCCGCAAGGGTCTGGCCGACACCGCCTTGAAGACCGCCAATTCCGGCTATCTCACCCGCCGTCTCGTCGACGTCGCGCAGGACTGCATCATCACGCAGACCGATTGCGGCACCGACAAGGGCCTGACGATGCAGCCGATCGTCGATGCCGGCCAGGTCGTCGCGACTCTCGGCCAGCGCATCCTCGGGCGTACCGCGCTCGGCGATATCCTGCATCCGCTGACCGGCGACGTGATCGTCGAGAGCGGCCGCACGGTGGAGGAAGCCGATGTCGAGAAGGTCGAGAAGGCCGGCATCCAGTCGGTGACGATCCGCTCTGCGCTGACCTGCGAAGTGCGCACCGGCATCTGCGCCGTCTGTTACGGCCGCGATCTGGCGCGCGGCACGCCCGTCAACATGGGCGAGGCCGTCGGCGTCATCGCGGCGCAGTCGATCGGCGAGCCGGGCACGCAGCTCACCATGCGCACCTTCCACATGGGCGGCACGGCGCAGGTGGTCGACTCGTCCTTCCTCGAAGCCTCGTACGAAGGCACGGTGCAGATCCGCAACCGCAACGTCGTGCGCGATTCGGACGGCCGTCTCGTGGCGATGGGCCGCAACATGGCCATCCTGATCCTCGATCAGGCCGGCAAGGAGCGCGCCTCGCACCGCGTCACCTACGGTAGCCGCATCTTCGTCGACGACGGCGACACGGTGCGGCGCGGCCAGCGCATCGCCGAATGGGACCCCTATACCCGTCCGGTGATGACCGAGCTCGAAGGCATCGTGGAGTTCGAGGATCTGGTCGACGGCGTGTCCGTGTCGGAACAGGCCGACGAGGCGACCGGCATCACCAAGCGTTCGGTCATCGACTGGCGCGCCAGCCCGCGCGGCCAGAACCTGAAGCCGGCGGTGGTCATCCGCAAGGAGGACGGCTCGGTCGCCAAGCTCGCGCGCGGCACGGATGCCCGGTACTTCCTGTCGGTGGACGCCATTCTCTCCGTCGAGCCGGGCTCGCGGGTGAAGGCGGGCGACGTCCTGTCGCGCATTCCGATGGAAAGCGCCAAGACGAAGGACATCACGGGTGGTCTGCCGCGCGTCGCCGAGCTCTTCGAGGCGCGTCGTCCGAAGGACAACGCGATCATCGCCGAGATCGACGGCACAGTGCGCTTCGGCCGCGACTACAAGAACAAGCGGCGCGTCATCATCGAGCCGCATGAGGACGGCGTCGAGCCGGTGGAATATCTCATCCCGAAGGGCAAGCCGTTCCACCTCCAGGAAGGCGACGTCATCGAGAAGGGCGACTACATCCTCGACGGCAACCCGGCGCCGCACGACATCCTGGCGATTCGCGGCGTGGAGGCTCTTGCGAGCTACCTCGTCAACGAGATCCAGGAGGTCTACCGGCTCCAGGGCGTGCTCATCAACGACAAGCATATCGAGGTCATCGTGCGGCAGATGCTGCAGAAGATCGAGATCACGGAAGCCGGCGATTCCGGCCTGATCCCGGGCGACCATATCGACCGGATCGAGCTGGCGGAGCTGAACGAGCGCCTGGCGGAAGAGGGCAAGAAGCCCGCCTCCGGCAACCCGGTGCTGCTCGGCATCACCAAGGCCTCGCTGCAGACGCCGAGCTTCATCTCGGCGGCGTCCTTCCAGGAGACCACCCGCGTCCTTACCGAGGCGGCGGTGGCTGGCAAGATGGACACGCTGCAGGGCCTCAAAGAGAACGTGATCGTCGGCCGCCTCATCCCGGCCGGCACCGGCGGCATCATGACCCAGATCCGGCGCATCGCCGGTTCGCGCGACGATCTGATCGTCGAGGACCGCCGCTCGAAGGCTGCGAATACCGCGCAGTCGGATCGACTCCTGACGCAAATGACCGACGCGGCCGAGTAAGCCGCGTCGATCGATGGAATGGAAGAAGGCCGTCCGAAAGGGCGGCCTTTTTTCGTATAGGGTGGGCAGGGCGCGGCAGTCGATTCGCCGCGCTTCAAGCAAACTATCGACCCGCCGAAGAAGACCGCTGGGAAACGGGCCGCTCCACGCCTTTGGCGGGCGAATTCGTCTTGGCCGGCGGCATGAGAGACCCAGCCGGTGGACCGCGTGAACGCGATCCGCGACCACACGCGAGCGATTTCTTAACAAGCCGCAAAGCCCTGCGCCCACGGGGTTGACGTGCCGCCAACGAATCTGTACTTAGCGCTTCAACAGAGCCGATGTGAGGCTGATTTTCCGCAGGGCGCCACGCCCCGGAACAGCGCCTCAAACAAGGCTTCGTTCAACGAGTTGTCACATTGCTGGCCGCATGACCGGTTCCGGTCCTCTGCATCGTGTCCGGGCAATCCGCCAATCAGGTGGATCAAATGCCCGGTTTCGCGCATGGCTAACACGGTCCGCGATGGGCTGCTCGTTCCGAACCTGAACTGATCGAAGAGGCAAGGCTGGAATGCCGACCATCAACCAGTTGATCCGGAAGCCGCGCGTTCGTCCGACGGACCGCAATACGGTTCCCGCTCTCGAGGCCAACCCGCAGAAGCGCGGCGTCTGCACGCGCGTCTACACCACCACGCCGAAGAAGCCGAACTCGGCGCTTCGTAAGGTCGCCAAGGTGCGTCTGGTCAATGGCTTCGAGGTCATCGGCTACATCCCGGGCGAGGGTCACAACCTCCAGGAGCACTCCGTCGTCATGATCCGCGGCGGCCGCGTGAAGGATCTTCCGGGCGTTCGCTACCACATCATCCGCGGCGTGCTCGACACGCAGGGCGTCAAGGACCGCAAGCAGCGTCGTTCGAAGTACGGCGCGAAGCGTCCGAAGTAAGCCCGCCGCGTCAGATCGAAGAGAACGAATAGATGTCCCGTCGCCACCGTGCCGAGAAGCGTGAGATCCACCCGGACCCGAAGTTCGGCGATCTCGTCGTCACCAAGTTCATGAACGCCGTCATGTATGACGGCAAGAAGTCGATCGCCGAAACGATCGTCTACGGCGCCTTCGACTCGGTTCAGAACAAGAGCCGTCAGGATGCGCTCGCCGTCTTCCATCAGGCGCTCGACAACATCGCGCCGCATGTCGAAGTCCGTTCCCGCCGCGTCGGCGGCGCCACCTATCAGGTTCCTGTCGATGTCCGTCCGGAGCGTCGCCAGGCTCTCGCCATCCGCTGGCTGATCGGCGCGGCGCGCAATCGCAACGAGACGACGATGGTCGACCGCCTCTCGGCCGAGCTGCTCGACGCGTCCAACAATCGCGGCACCGCCGTCAAGAAGCGCGAAGACACGCACCGCATGGCGGAAGCGAACCGCGCCTTCTCGCATTATCGCTGGTAACCCGCGACCGATTTCGAAAGGCGACGCCCCATGGCCCGCGAATATAATCTCGAAGACTACCGCAACTTCGGCATCATGGCCCATATCGACGCGGGCAAGACGACGACGACCGAGCGGATCCTCTTCTATACCGGCAAGTCCCACAAGATCGGCGAAGTCCATGACGGCGCCGCCACGATGGACTGGATGGAGCAGGAGCAGGAGCGCGGCATCACCATCACGTCCGCCGCGACGACCACCTTCTGGCAGGGTCGCGACGGCAAGACCCGTCGCTTCAACATCATCGACACCCCCGGGCACGTCGACTTCACCATCGAGGTCGAGCGTTCGCTGCGCGTGCTCGACGGCGCGATCGCGCTGCTCGACGCCAATGCCGGCGTGGAGCCGCAGACGGAAACCGTCTGGCGCCAGGCCGACAAGTACCACGTGCCGCGCATGATGTTCGTCAACAAGATGGACAAGACTGGCGCGGACTTCTTCCGCTGCGTCGAGATGGTCAAGAGCCGCCTCGGTGCGCGTCCGATCGTCGTCCAGCTGCCGATCGGCGCCGAGAACGAGTTCAAGGGCGTCATCGACCTCATCGAGATGAAGGCCCTCATCTGGCGCGACGAGACCCTCGGCGCGAAGTGGGACGTCGTCGAGATCCCGGCCGACCTCAAGGATCAGGCCGAGGAATATCGCGAGAAGCTCATCGAGGGCGCCGTCGAAGTCGACGAGGCCGCGATGGAAGCCTATCTCGAGGGCAACATGCCCGATAACGAGAAGCTGCGCGCGCTGATCCGCAAGGGCACCTGCGACGTGTGGTTCACGCCGATCTTCTGTGGCTCGGCCTTCAAGAACAAGGGCGTGCAGCCGCTGCTCGACGGCGTCGTCGACTACCTGCCGTCGCCGCTTGACGTTCCGGCCATCAAGGGCATCGATCCGAAGACCGATGCCGAGGTCGAGCGTCATTCGTCGGACGACGAGCCGCTTTCGATGCTCGCCTTCAAGATCATGAACGACCCGTTCGTCGGCTCGCTCACCTTCTGCCGCATCTATTCGGGCAAGGTCGCCAAGGGCGCCTCGCTGCAGAACACGGTGAAGGAGAAGAAGGAGCGCATCGGCCGCATGCTCCAGATGCATTCGAACTCGCGTTCGGACATCGAGGAAGCCTATGCCGGCGACATCGTGGCGCTGGCCGGTCTTAAGGAAGTGACCACCGGCGACACGCTCTGCGACCCGCTGAAGCCGGTCATTCTGGAGCGCATGGAGTTCCCGGAGCCGGTCATCGAGATCGCGATCGAGCCGAAGACCAAGGGCGACCAGGAGAAGATGGGCCTCGCGCTCAACCGTCTGGCCGCCGAGGACCCGAGCTTCCGCGTCAAGACCGACGAAGAGTCCGGCCAGACGATCATCGCCGGCATGGGCGAGCTTCACCTCGACATCATCGTCGATCGCATGAAGCGCGAATACAAGGTCGAGGCGAATATCGGCGCCCCGCAGGTCGCCTATCGCGAGACGATCACCCGTCAGGCCGAGGTCGACTACACTCACAAGAAGCAGACGGGCGGCACGGGCCAGTTCGCGCGCGTCAAGATGGTGTTCAAGCCGTCCGAGGCGGGCGAGGGCTTCAAGTTCGAGTCCAAGATCGTCGGCGGCTCGGTCCCGAAGGAATATGTCCCGGGCGTCCAGAAGGGCATCCAGTCGGTCATGACCTCCGGTCCGCTCGCGGGCTTCCCGATGGTCGATATTTCGGCCGAGCTCATCGACGGCGCGTTCCATGACGTCGACTCCTCGGTTCTTGCCTTCGAGATCGCGGCCCGCGCCGGTTTCCGCGAGGCCATCCAGAAGGCCGGTCCGAAGCTGCTCGAGCCGATCATGAAGGTCGAGGTCGTGACGCCGGAAGACTATGTCGGCGACGTCATCGGCGACCTGAATTCCCGCCGCGGTCAGATCCAGGGCACCGAGTCCCGGGGTATCGCGACGGCCGTCAATGCGATGGTTCCCCTGGCCAACATGTTCGGCTATGTGAACACGCTCCGTTCGATGTCGCAGGGCCGTGCGCAGTACACGATGTCCTTCGATCATTACGAGCAGGTTCCGAACCAGGTCGCGGACGAGATCCAGAAGAAGTACGCCTGACGCGACGCGTCGGACCAACCACATTCGGGCTTTGCCCACACGAGATGATGGAGTGCCGTTATGGCCAAGGGTAAGTTTGAGCGGACGAAGCCGCACGTTAACATTGGGACGATTGGGCACGTTGACCACGGGAAGACGTCGCTGACGGCGGCGATCACGAAGTATTTCGGGGAATACAAGGCGTACGACCAGATCGACGCGGCGCCGGAAGAGAAGGCGCGCGGCATCACGATTTCGACGGCGCATGTGGAATACGAGACGCCGGCTCGGCACTATGCGCATGTGGACTGCCCCGGGCACGCGGACTACGTGAAGAACATGATCACGGGCGCGGCGCAGATGGACGGCGCGATCCTGGTGTGTTCGGCGGCGGACGGCCCGATGCCGCAGACGCGCGAGCACATTCTTCTGGCGCGCCAGGTGGGCGTTCCGGCGATCGTGGTGTTCATGAACAAGGTGGACCAGGTCGACGACGCGGAGCTTCTGGAGCTGGTTGAGCTTGAGATCCGCGAGCTTCTGTCGAGCTACGAGTTCCCGGGCGACGACATTCCGATCGTGAAGGGTTCGGCGCTGGCGGCGCTGGAGGACTCCAACAAGGAGATCGGCGAGAACGCGGTTCGCGAGCTGATGGCGCAGGTGGATGCCTATATCCCGACGCCGGAGCGCCCGATCGACCAGCCGTTCCTGATGCCGATCGAGGACGTATTCTCGATTTCGGGCCGCGGCACGGTGGTGACGGGCCGCGTCGAGCGCGGCGTTGTGAAGGTGGGCGAGGAAGTCGAGATCGTCGGCATCCGCGACACGAAGAAGACGACGGTGACGGGCGTCGAGATGTTCCGCAAGCTTCTGGACCAGGGCCAGGCGGGCGACAACATCGGCGCGCTGGTTCGCGGCGTGGACCGCGAGGGCGTGGAGCGCGGCCAGGTTCTGTGCAAGCCGGGTTCGGTGAAGCCGCACACGACGTTCAAGGCCGAGGCCTACATCCTGACCAAGGAAGAGGGCGGCCGCCACACTCCGTTCTTCACCAACTACCGTCCGCAGTTCTACTTCCGCACGACGGACGTGACGGGCGTGGTGACGCTTCCCGAGGGCACCGAGATGGTGATGCCGGGCGACAACGTGACGATGGACGTCAAGCTGATCGTTCCGATCGCGATGGAAGAGAAGCTGCGCTTCGCCATCCGCGAAGGCGGCCGCACCGTCGGCGCCGGCATCGTCTCCTCGATCGTCGAGTAAGACATACACCGCAAAAGCAAACCGCGCGGCTCAACAGGCCGCGCGGCTTCGCCCGTGACCCCGAAGGGCAGGGCAGAGGGTTCGCCGGAAGGGCGGACCGGATGACAGATTGAAGAACGCCGAAGCGCTCGGGACAACGCCTTTGAACAGGCGACCTCGACGAGAGGACGAATTTGATGAACGGCCAGAATATCCGAATCCGCCTGAAGGCGTTCGATCACCGTGTTCTCGATGCATCGACCCGCGAGATCGTGTCGACGGCGAAGCGCACCGGCGCGAATGTGCGTGGCCCGATCCCGCTGCCGACCCGCATCGAGAAGTTCACGGTCAACCGTTCGCCCCATATCGACAAGAAATCGCGCGAGCAGTTCGAGATGCGCACGCATAAGCGCCTTCTCGACATCGTCGACCCGACCCCGCAGACCGTGGACGCGCTGATGAAGCTCGACCTGGCCGCCGGCGTCGACGTCGAAATCAAGCTCTAAGCGGACCATAGGGAAGGACCAGATCCCATGCGGTCAGGTGTTATCGCACAGAAGATCGGCATGACCCGCGTCTATAACGACGCCGGCGAGCATGTTCCGGTCACCGTCCTGAAGGTCGAGAACCTGCAGGTCGTGGCGCAGCGGACCGAGGGCAAGCACGGCTATACCGCCGTCCAGCTCGGCGCCGGCCTCACCAAGGTCAAGAACGTCTCGAAGCCAATGCGCGGCGTGTTCGCCCAGGCGTCCGTCGAGCCGAAGTCGAAGCTCGTCGAGTTCCGCGTGTCGGACGAGAACCTCATCGAGGTCGGGTCCGAGATCACGGCCGAGCATTTCGTTCCCGGCCAGAAGGTCGACGTGACGGGCACGTCGGTGGGCAAGGGCTTCCAGGGCGTCATGAAGCGCCACAATTTCGGTGGCGGCCGCGCGACCCACGGTAACTCCGTGTCGCACCGCTCGCATGGTTCGACCGGTCAGCGCCAGGACCCCGGCAAGGTGTTCAAGGGCAAGAAGATGGCCGGGCATATGGGCCAGGTTCGCGTCACGACGCAGAACCTCGAAGTCGTCCGCACCGATGCCGACAAGGGCCTCATCCTGATCCGTGGCGCGATCCCGGGTTCGAAGGGCGGCTGGATCGAGATCCGCGACGCCGTGAAGAGCAAGCTGCCGGACGCCGCGCCCAAGCCGGCCGCGCTCCGCGCCGCTGCGACCAAGGGCGGGCAGGCCGCCGCCGCTTCCGAGGGAGCCGAGTAAATGGACGTCACCGTCAAGACCCTCGACGGCAAGGATGCCGGCACGCTGACGCTGGCCGACGAGATCTTCGGCCTCGACCCGCGCGAGGACATCCTGCAGCGCATGGTCCGCTATCAGCTGGCCAAGCGCCAGCAGGGCACGCATCAGTCGCTCGGCCGCGCCGAGATCGCCCGTACCGGCGCCAAGCTCTACAAGCAGAAGGGCACCGGTCGTGCCCGTCACGGCTCGGCCCGCGCGCCGCAGTTCCGCGGCGGTGGCAAGGCGCACGGCCCGCAGGCCCGCAGCCACGCCCATGACCTGCCGAAGAAGGTGCGCGCCCTGGCGCTGCGCCACGCCCTCTCGGCGAAGGCGAAGGCCGGCGGCCTGATCGTCGTCGACGAGCTCGTCGCGGCGGAAGCCAAGACGAAGGCGGTCGCGAAGACCTTCGAGACGCTCGGCCTGTCCAACGCGCTTCTCATCGGCGGCGTGCAGCTGGACGAGGGCTTCTCGCGCTCGGCCCGCAACATCGCCAATATCGACGTCCTGCCGGTCCAGGGCATCAACGTCTACGACATTCTCCGCCGCCAGACGCTGGTTCTGTCCAAGGCCGCGGTCGAAGCCCTGGAGGAGCGGTTCAAATGAGCGACCTTCGCCACTACGACGTGATCACCGCGCCGGTGATCACGGAAAAGTCGACCATGGTGTCGGAATACAATCAAGTGACCTTCGAAGTTGCCCTCAAGGCGACCAAGCCGCAGATCAAGGCGGCCGTCGAGGCGCTGTTCGGCGTCAAGGTCACGGCGGTCAACACGCTGATCCGCAAGGGCAAGGTCAAGCGCTTCCGTGGCCGCGTCGGCCGCCAGAGCGATCAGAAGCGCGCGATCGTCACGCTCGCCGACGGCGACTCGATCGACGTCTCGACGGGTCTCTAAGGGTCGAGCGCGGGGAAACAAGTCATGGCATTGAAGACTTACAATCCGACGACGCCCGGCCAGCGCCAGCTGGTCATCGTCGATCGCTCGGGCCTCTGGAAGGGCAAGCCGGTCAAGCAGTTGACCGAGGGTCTCTCCTCCAAGGGCGGCCGCAACAACTATGGTCGCGTCACGGCCCGCTTCCAGGGCGGCGGTCACAAGCGCACCTATCGCCTGATCGACTTCAAGCGCCGCAAGCTCGGCGCGGTCGGCACGGTCGAGCGTCTCGAATACGATCCGAACCGCACCGCCTTCATCGCGCTGATCAAGTACGAAGACGGCGAGCTCGCTTATATCCTGGCGCCGCAGCGCCTGGCGGTCGGCGACAACGTCGTGTCGAACACCTCCGGCGTCGACGTGAAGCCGGGCAATGCGATGCCGCTTTCGGCCATGCCGGTCGGCACGATCATCCACAATGTCGAGATGAAGCCCGGCAAGGGCGGCCAGATCGCCCGTTCCGCCGGCACCTATGCCCAGCTCGTCGGCCGCGATGCCGGCATGGCGATCCTGCGCCTGAACTCGGGCGAGCAGCGTCTCGTCTCCGGCGCCTGCTTCGCGACGGTCGGTGCGGTGTCGAATGCCGACCACGGCAATGTGAGCCTCGGCAAGGCCGGTCGCTCGCGTTGGCTCGGCAAGCGTCCGCATGTTCGCGGCGTCGCGATGAACCCGGTCGACCACCCGCACGGCGGCGGTGAAGGCCGCACCTCGGGTGGCCGTCATCCGGTGTCGCCCTGGGGTCAGCCGACCAAGGGCAAGCGCACGCGCTCGAACAAGTCGACCGACAAGTTCATCGCGCGCTCGCGTCATCAGCGTAAGTCGTAAGGAAGGGATCTTTTCATGACCCGTTCAGTCTGGAAGGGCCCGTTCGTCGATGGTTACCTTCTCAAGAAGACCGAGAAGGTTCGCGAGGGCGGCCGCAACGAGGTGATCAAGATCTGGAGCCGCCGCTCCACGATCCTGCCGCAGTTCGTCGGTCTCACCTTCGGCGTCTATAACGGCAACAAGCATATCCCGGTCTCCGTCAACGAGGAGATGATCGGCCACAAGTTCGGCGAGTTCGCCCCGACCCGCACCTATTACGGTCACGGCGCTGACAAGAAGGCGAAGAGGAAGTAACGATGGGCAAGCCGAAGCTGGAACGCCAGCTCAAGGACAACGAGGCCCGCGCGGTCGCCCGCACGATCCGCGTCAGCCCGCAGAAGCTGAACCTCGTCGCCGCCATGATCCGCGGCAAGAAGGTGGGCACGGCGATCGCGGACCTGACCTTCTCGCGCAAGCGGATCTCCGAGACGGTTCTGAAGACCCTTCAGAGCGCCGTGGCGAATGCCGAGAACAACCATGATCTCGACGTCGACGCGCTCGTCGTCGCGGAGGCCTATGTCGGCAAGTCGATCGTGATGAAGCGCTTCCACGCCCGTGGCCGCGGCCGCGCGAGCCGGATCGAGAAGCCCTTCTCGCATCTCACGATCGTCGTCCGCGAGGTCGCCGAGCAGGAGGAGGCCGCCTGATGGGCCAGAAAATCAATCCGACCGGGTTCCGTCTCGGCATCAACCGCACCTGGGACTCGCGCTGGTTCGCGAATACCGGCGAATACGGCCAGCTGCTGCACGAGGATCTGGCGATCCGCAAGTTCCTCCTGGAGGAGCTGAAGCAGGCGGCGGTCTCGAAGATCGTCATCGAGCGTCCGCACAAGAAGGCCCGCATCACGATCCACTCGGCGCGTCCGGGCATCGTGATCGGCAAGAAGGGCGCCGACATCGAGAAGCTTCGCAAGAAGCTCGGCACGATGACGAAGGCCGAGACGCACATCAACATCGTCGAGGTGCGCAAGCCCGAGACCGACGCGACGTTGGTCGCGCAGTCGATCGCGCAGCAGCTCGAGCGTCGCATCGCCTTCCGCCGCGCCATGAAGCGCGCCGTGCAGTCCGCGATGCGTCTCGGCGCCGAAGGCATCCGCATCAACTGCTCGGGCCGTCTCGGCGGCGCGGAAATCGCGCGCATGGAATGGTACCGCGAAGGTCGCGTGCCGCTCCACACGCTGCGCGCCGACATCGACTATGGTACGGCCGAAGCGCACACCGCCTATGGCGTTTGCGGCGTGAAGGTCTGGATCTTCAAGGGCGAGATCCTCGAGCACGACCCGATGGCCTCCGAGCGCCGCGCGGTCGAGGGCGAGGCTCCGGCCGGCGGTCAGCGCCGTCGCGAGCGCGAGCGCGAGCACGCCTGAGACCGGATGGAGTGAACTGAAATGTTGCAGCCAAAGCGCACGAAGTTCCGGAAGGCGTTCAAGGGACGCATTCACGGCACCGCGAAGGGTGGCACCAATCTCGATTACGGTTCCTTCGGCCTGAAGGCCATGGAGCCGGAGCGCGTCACCGCGCGCCAGATCGAGGCGGCCCGCCGCGCGATCACCCGCCAGATGAAGCGTCAGGGCCGCGTCTGGATCCGCATCTTCCCCGACCTGCCGGTCACGGCGAAGCCGACCGAAGTCCGCATGGGCAAGGGCAAGGGCGCGATCGAGTACTGGGCGGCCCGCGTCCATCCCGGACGCATCATGTTCGAGCTGGACGGCGTCCCGGAAGACGTCGCGCGCGAGGCCCTTCGCCTCGGCGCCGCGAAGCTTCCGATCAAGACGCGTTTCATCCAGCGCATTCCGGAATAAGGAGGCCGTTGTGAAAGCCGCCGACCTGAAGACCATGACCGAGGACCAGCTCACCGACGAGCTGGCCAAGCTCAAGAAGGAGCAGTTCAACCTGCGCTTCCAGGGCGCCACCGGCCAGGTCGAGAACACTTCGCGCATCCGGCAGGTTCGCCGCGACATCGCGCGGATCAAGACCATCGCCGGCCAGAAGTCGGCCGCGAAGTAAGGACGAAACGATATGCCCAAGCGCATTTTGCAGGGAACCGTCGTTTCCGATAAGAACGACAAGACCGTCGTGGTCCTCGTCGAGCGCCGCTTCACGCACCCGCTCTTCAAGAAGACCGTTCGTCGCTCGAAGAAGTACAAGGCGCACGACGAGAACAACACGAAGAAGGTCGGCGACCAGGTCTTCATCCAGGAGACGAAGCCGATCTCGAAGGACAAGACTTGGATCGTGGTGGAGAACGAGGCGGCGACCGCCTGACTTCTCGCGGCGGAACGGAGCGATCCGATGACGCCTGGAAAGAAGGGCCGAGCGCATCGGGGCGCCGGCCCGCAAGAGTTTCAAACGGCATGAGTCTCGCCGCCTTCCGGCGAGATCCTGTCTCGCAGTTCGAAGGCGGCTGACATGATTCAGATGCAAACAAACCTCGACGTCGCGGACAATTCCGGCGCGCGTCGTGTCATGTGCATCAAGGTGCTCGGCGGTTCGAAGCGGAAATATGCCTCGGTGGGCGACGTGATCGTCGTGTCCATCAAGGAGGCCATTCCGCGCGGCCGCGTGAAGAAGGGCGATGTGATGAAGGCGGTCGTCGTGCGCACCGCCAAGGATATCCGGCGGCCTGACGGCTCCGTGATCCGCTTCGATACGAATGCGGCCGTCCTGATCGACAACAAGAAGGAGCCGATCGGCACCCGCATCTTCGGACCGGTTCCGCGCGAGCTTCGCGCCCGGAACCACATGAAGATCATCTCGCTGGCGCCGGAAGTGCTCTAAGGAACCGCGACGATGCAGAAGATCAAGAAGGGCGACAAGGTCGTCGTGACTGCCGGCAAGGACAAGGGCCGCACCGGCGAAGTGTTGCAGGTGATGCCGAAGGAGGACCGCGCGGTCGTCCGTGGCGTCAACATGGTAAAGCGTCACCAGCGCCAGACGGCGAGCCAGGAAGCCGGGATCGTGTCGAAGGAAGCTTCGATCCACCTGTCGAACCTGTCGATCGCCGACCCGAAGGACGGCAAGCCGACCCGCGTCGGCTTCAAGACGGTGGGCGAGGGCGAGAACGCCCGCAAGGTGCGTGTCGCCAAGCGTTCCGGAGAGCAGATCGATGCCTGAGGCCCAGTACACTCCTCGCCTGAAGAAGGTCTATGCGGACCAGATCCGCGCCGACCTCCTGAAGCAGTTCGGCTATGCCAACGAGATGATGGTGCCGAAGCTCGACAAGGTCGTCATCAACATGGGCGTCGGCGAGGCGACCGGCGACTCCAAGAAGCCCTCGGTCGCGGCCGAGGATCTCGCCAAGATCGCCGGCCAGAAGCCGGTGATCACCCGTGCGCGCACCTCCATCGCCGGCTTCAAGGTCCGCGAGGGCATGCCGATCGGAACGAAGGTGACGCTCCGCAAGGATCGCATGTATGAGTTCCTGGACCGCCTGATCCAGGTCGCGCTGCCGCGCGTCCGCGACTTCCGCGGCCTCAACCCCAAGAGCTTCGACGGCCGTGGCAACTACGCCATGGGCCTGAAGGAGCACATCGTGTTCCCCGAGATCAACTACGACAAGGTCGACCAGATCTGGGGAATGGACATCATCGTGTGTACGACGGCGAACACCGACGAGGAAGCCCGCGCCCTGCTCAAGGCGCTGAACTTCCCCTTCCGCCAGTAACGGCCGCGAGTAGAGGAGCCTGCAATGGCCAAGAAGAGCTCGATCGAGAAGAACAACCGTCGGCGGGAGCTCGCCGATCGGCTGGCCGCCAAGCGCGAGGCGCTGAAGGCGGTGATCATGGACCAGGAGGCGCCGATCGAGGAGCGCTTCCGGGCGCAGCTGCGCCTGTCCGGCATGCCGCGCAACTCGTCGAAGACGCGCATCCGCAACCGCTGCGAGGTCACGGGCCGTCCGCGGGCCTTCTATCGCAAGCTGAAGATGTCGCGTATCGCGCTCCGGGAACTCGGCAATCAGGGCCAGATCCCCGGCATCGTGAAGTCGAGCTGGTAAGGAGAGCGTATCATGTCCCTTTCTGATCCCCTCGGCGATATGCTCACCCGCATCCGCAACGCGGTCGAGCGCAAGAAGTCTTCGGTTTCCACCCCGGCGTCGAAGCTGCGCGGTCGCGTGCTCGACGTGCTGAAGGACGAAGGCTATATCCGCGGCTATACCGAGACCGCCTTCGAGAACGGCAAGTCGGAGTTCGAGATCGAACTCAAGTACTACGAAGGCGCGTCGGTGATCCGCGAGATCGCCCGCGTGTCCAAGCCTGGCCGCCGCGTCTACGTTTCGGCGAAGACGATCCCGCACGTCGCCAACGGCCTCGGCATCTCCGTCCTTTCGACCCCGAAGGGCGTGATGGCCGACCACAACGCGCGTGAGCAGAATGTCGGGGGCGAGGTCCTCTGCCGCGTCGTCTGACGCCGGCGGACCCGCTCACGACGAAGGATAGGTTTTTCCAATGTCCCGTATCGGCAAGAAGCCCGTAGCGATCCCGGATGGCGTCACCGTTTCGGTGAACGGCCAGACGGTCAGCGCGAAGGGCGCGAAGGGCGAGCTCTCGTTCGTGGTGAACGACGAGGTTCTGGTGAAGATGGAAGACGGCGCCGTCGCCGTCTCTCCCCGCGACGAATCGAAGACGGCCCGCTCCAAGTGGGGCATGTCGCGCACGATGATCTCGAACATCTTCACGGGCGTGAAGACCGGCTTCGAGAAGCGTCTCGAGATCTCCGGCGTCGGCTATCGTGCCGCGATGCAGGGCAAGAACCTGCAGCTGGCCCTCGGTTACAGCCACGAGGTGGTGTATCAGGTGCCGGAAGGCATCACGGTCGCCGTCCCGCGTCCGGTCGAGATCGTCGTCACAGGCATCGACAAGCAGAAGGTCGGCCAGGTCGCGGCGGAGATCCGTGAATATCGCGGTCCCGAGCCCTATAAGGGCAAGGGCGTGAAATATGCCGGCGAGCGGATCGTCCGCAAGGAAGGCAAGAAGAAGTAAGGTCCGAACCATGGCTTCCCCGAAGGAAAACTTCCGTAAGCGCGCCGCGCGCGTTCGCCGCTCGCTGAAGGCGGTGGCCAACGGGCGTCCGCGCCTTTCCGTCCACCGTTCGTCCAAGAACATCTACGCTCAGGTCATCGACGACGTGCAGGGTGTGACCCTTGCCGCCGCCTCGACCCTCGACGCCAGCCTCAAGTCCTCGCTGAAGACCGGCGCGGACACCGAGGCGGCCGCTGCCGTCGGCAAGCTTCTCGCGTCCCGCGCGAAGGAAGCCGGTGTCACCGAGGTCGTCTTCGATCGCGGCGCCTTCATCTATCACGGTCGCGTCAAGGCCGTGGCCGAGGGCGCTCGCGAAGGCGGTCTGACCTTCTGATCGGAGCGCGAAAGGCCAGGGGCGACCCTTCTCTTTCCGTCATCCATCCGTTATGGGCGAAGCCGGAGTTCCAATAGGGCTCCGGCTTCGGCCTTGAGCCGGGTCGCTCATCGGGCGGCCCATTCCCGCAGCGCCTTCCGGAAAAGAATAAGGATAGGATCATGGCGCCCAGAAACGATCGGCAGGATCGTCAGGACCGCGAGCGCGACGACGGCTTCGTCGACAAGCTCGTTCACATCAACCGCGTCGCCAAGGTGGTGAAGGGTGGTCGTCGCTTCGGCTTCGCCGCGCTCGTCGTCGTCGGCGATCTGAAGGGTCGCGTCGGCTTCGGCCACGGCAAGGCCCGCGAAGTTCCGGAGGCGATCCGCAAGGCGACCGAGGCCGCCAAGCGCGACCTGATCTTCGTGCCGCTGCGCGAGGCGCGGACGCTGCATCACGACGTCGCCGGCCGCCATGGCGCCGGCAAGGTCTTCCTTCGCTCCGCCGAGGCCGGTACCGGCATCATCGCCGGCGGTCCGATGCGCGCGGTCTTCGAGGCGGTCGGCATGCACGACGTCGTGGCGAAGTCGCTCGGCTCGTCGAACCCCTACAACATGGTGCGCGCCACCTTCGATGCCTTGAAGAACTCGATGCATCCGAAGGACGTCGCTGCCCGCCGCGGCATCAAGTATTCCACGCTCCAGGCCCGTCGCAGCGGCCTCGGCGGCGCGGAAGAGTGATCCCGCGCGACTGAGGAGCAGAACGCCATGTCGAACACCAAGACCGCGGGCAAGACGATCGTCGTCGAACAGATCGGCAGCCCGATCCGCCGCCCGGGCACGCAGCGCGAGACGCTGATCGGGCTCGGCCTGAACAAGATGCATCGCCGTCGCGAGCTGGAGGACACGCCCTCCATCCGGGGCGCGATCGCCAAGGTCAGCCACCTCGTCCGCATCGTGGACGAAGCCTGAGGCTGGAGGACATTCCGATGAAACTCAACGAGATCTCCGATCTGCCGGGCGCCACGCATTCGCGCAAGCGTCTCGGTCGCGGTATCGGCTCCGGCTCCGGCAAGACCGCCGGTCGCGGCGTCAAGGGTCAGAAGTCCCGCTCGGGCGTCGCCATCAACGGCTTCGAGGGTGGCCAGATGCCGCTCTATCGCCGTCTGCCGAAGCGCGGCTTCGTGAACATCTTCGCGAAGGACTTCAACATCGTGTCGGTCGGCCGCATCCAGCAGGCGATCGATGCCGGCAAGCTCGACGCCAAGGCGACGATCGATGTCGAGGCGCTGAAGGCCGCCGGCGTGCTGCGTCGCGTGAAGGACGGCCTGCGGGTGCTGGGCGATGGTGAACTGACCGCGAAGGTCGCGCTCGTCGCCAACGGCGCGTCGAAGTCGGCCGTCGAGAAGGTCGAGAAGGCGGGCGGTTCGCTGACCCTGCCGGCGGCCCCGGTCGCCGAGGCCGAAGCCTAAGACGATCCCCGGCGGAGGCGCTCGGCGCCTCCGCTTGCTCGGGTTTCCGGGACCGCATATCTCTCGCGAGTGATCGGGCGGGTATGGCGCGGGCCGCGAACCCTTCTCGGTGGCTAGCCGGAGAATGACGAGATGGCCTCGGCCGCGGAACAACTTGCCGCAAACCTGAATTTCGGCGCCTTTTCCAAGGCGACCGACCTCAAGAAACGCATCTGGTTCACGCTGGGCGCGCTTCTCGTCTATCGCCTGGGCACGTATATCCCGATGCCCGGCATCAATCCCGACGCCCTGGCGCGCGCTTTCCAGCAGCAGTCGACGGGCATTCTCGGGCTGTTCAACATGTTCGCGGGCGGCGCCGTCGGGCGCATGGCGATCTTCGCCCTCGGCATCATGCCCTATATCTCGGCCTCCATCATCATCCAGCTGATGACCTCGGTGGTGCCGTCGCTCGAAACTCTCAAGAAGGAGGGCGAGCAGGGGCGCAAGATCATCAACCAGTATACGCGCTACGGCACGGTGCTGCTTGCCGTGGTCCAGGCCTATTTCATCGCGGTCGGACTCGAGACCTCTCAGAACCTCGTCACCGATCCGGGCCTGTTCTTCCGCCTCTCCACCGTCATCACGTTGACGGGCGGCACGATGTTCCTGATGTGGCTGGGCGAGCAGATCACCTCGCGCGGAATCGGCAATGGCATCTCGCTGATCATCTTCGCCGGCATTGTCGCCAATCTGCCGACCGCCGTCGCGCATCTTCTCGATCTCGGCCGCACCGGCGCGCTGTCGACCGCCGTGATCCTGATCGTCATCGTTGCGGCCATCGCCTGCATCGCCTTCATCGTGTTCTTCGAGCGCGCGCAGCGCCGCCTGCTGATCCAATATCCGAAGCGGCAGGTCGGCAACCGCATGTTCCAGGGCGACACGTCGCATCTGCCGCTGAAGCTCAACACGTCGGGCGTCATCCCGCCGATCTTCGCCTCCTCTCTGCTGCTACTGCCGGTGACGCTCGCCAATTTCGGTAACACGGCGAATCTGCCCGGCTGGGCGACGGCGATCGTCGCCTCGCTCGGCCACGGCCAGCCGCTCTACATGCTGCTCTATGCGGCGATGATCGGCTTCTTCGCCTTCTTCTACACGGCGGTGGTGTTCAATCCGAAAGACACGGCCGACAATCTGAAGAAGCATGGCGGCTTCATTCCGGGCATCCGCCCCGGCGAGCGGACGGCGGAACATATCGACTATGTCCTGACCCGCATCACGGTGATCGGCGCGATTTATCTGATCATCATCTGTCTGCTGCCGGAATTCCTGATTTCGGCGCTCGGCGTTCCGTTCTATCTTGGCGGTACGTCGCTGCTGATCGTCGTCAGCGTGACGATGGATACGGTCGCCCAGGTCCAGGGACATCTTCTCGCGCATCAGTACGAGGGACTCGTCCGCAAGGCGAAGCTGCGGGGCGGCAGACGGGGAGTGAGATGAGACTGATTCTGCTGGGCCCACCGGGGGCGGGGAAGGGGACCCAAGCCAAGAAGCTGATCGACCGATTCGGTATCCCGCAGCTCTCCACGGGGGACATGCTGCGGGCGGCCGTCGCGGCCAAGACCGATGTCGGTCTGCGCGCCAAGGAGATCATGTCGGCGGGCAAGCTCGTGTCGGACGAGATCGTCATCCAGATCGTCGCCGATCGGATCGAACTGCCGGATTGCGCCAACGGCTTCATCCTGGACGGCTTTCCGCGCACGCTGGCGCAGGCCGACGCGACGGAGGCCATGCTGAAGGGCAAGGGTCTGAAGCTCGACTGCGTGGTCGAGATGCGCGTCGAGGACGACGAGCTCGTCCGCCGCGTGTCCGGCCGCTTCTCCTGCGCCAATTGCGGCACCACCTATCACGACGACACGCATCGGCCGAAGGTCGAGGGCGTCTGCGACAAGTGCGGGCATTCGGATTTCGTTCGTCGGCCCGACGACAATGCCGAGACGATGCGGACGCGTCTCAAGGCCTATTACAAGGAAACCGCACCGCTGGTCGGCTTCTACTATTGCAAGGGCGTGCTGAAGTTCGTCGATGGCATGAAGCCGATCGACGAGGTGTTCGCCGACATCGAGTCGGTTCTCGGAACCGAATCGGCGCCGCAGCCGGCCTGATTCGAGCTCGGTCCATCACGGCAAGCGAATGAAAGGCGGGAGCGGCATGGTGCCGCTTCCGCCTTCTGCTTTTTCCGCCCCCGCTTCCTGCTATGTCGCAACGGGACATGGCACGGGCGGCGAGGCGACATGGACGGTCGGACGGAGGCTCCGCATCTTTTCGAGACGGCGGAAGGGCGACGCATCGTCGAGGCGGCCGCGGGCGGCTGGCGCCAATGGGGACCCTATCTCAGCGAACGGCAATGGGGCACGGTCCGCGAGGACTATAGCGCCGATGGCGATGCCTGGCGCTATTTCCCGCACGAGCATGCGCGCTCCCGCGCCTATCGCTGGGGCGAGGACGGTATCGCCGGCTTTTCCGACGAGAAGCAGCGCTGGTGTCTGGCGTTGGCGCTCTGGAACGAAAGCGATCCGATCCTGAAGGAGCGGATGTTCGGGCTCGGCAACGAGGAGGGCAATCACGGCGAGGACGTGAAGGAGCTCTGGTGGTATCTCGATGCCGTGCCGAGCCACGCCTATCTGCGGATGCTCTACAAATATCCGCAGGCCGCTTTTCCCTATGCCGAACTGATCGCGGAAAACGCCCGGCGGCGCGGGCAGAACCTGCCGGAATACGAGCTGGCCGATACGGGCGTCTTCGCCGAACGACGCTATTTCGACGTCACGGTCGAATATGCCAAGGCGGCCGCCGACAGCATCCTGATGCGGGTGACGGTCGAGAATCGCGGGCCGGATGCGGCGCCGCTCTGCATTCTCCCGCATTTCTGGGCGCGCAACACCTGGGACTGGAAGGACGGCAATCCGCGCGCCGAGATCGTGCCGGATCGCCCGAACACCGTCGTCGGGCGGAAGGGGCAGCGTCCCGCCCTCCGCTTCTCGGCGTTGCAGGAGGCACGGTTCCTGTTCTGCGAGAACGAGACGAATCGAACATTGCTTTTCGGCGAAGCGCCGAGCGATCGCCTGCCGAAGGACGCGATCGGCGATTGGGTGACCGCCGGCGGCAACGGCCCCGCCGCCGAGACGGGGTCGAAATGCGCCGCCTATAGCCGCCACGTCCTCGCCTCCGGTGAAAAGCTTGTGCTGCGCTACCGCCTCGCGCCCGAGAGCTGCGCCGATATGGGCGTCGCCACCTTCGACAATGTCTTCCGCCTGCGGCGCGACGAGGCGGACGAGTTTTATCGCGCCCTGCAATGGGACATGGCGGACCCCGATGCGCGGCTCGTGCAGCGCCAGGCGCTCGCCAGCCTGATCTGGTCGAAGCAGTTCTACAACTTCAACGTCCATCGCTGGCTGGACGGCGATCCGGCGCAGCCCAAGCCGCCGGAGAGCCGGAAAGCGGGGCGCAACGCGGATTGGGATCATCTGGACAATTCCGACGTGATCCTGATGCCGGACAAGTGGGAATATCCCTGGTACGCGTCCTGGGATCTCGCCTTCCACGCCGTCACCATGGCGCTGATCGACCCGGACTTCGCCAAGAGCCAGCTGCTTCTCCTCGGCCGCGAATGGTACATGCATCCGAACGGACAGCTGCCGGCCTATGAATGGTCCTTCGGCGATGCCAATCCGCCGGTTCAGGCCTGGGCGGCGCTGCGCGTCTACCGGATGGACGCGGCGCTGACGGGCCGCTTCGACCGGGCCTTCCTGGAGCGCGTCTTCCACAAGTTGATGCTGAACTTCACCTGGTGGGTGAACCGCAAGGATGTCGACGGACGCAACCTCTTCCAGGGCGGCTTTCTCGGGCTCGACAATATCGGACCGTTCAATCGCTCGGCGCCGCTGCCGATGGGAGGCTATATCGACCAGTCCGACGGCTCGGCCTGGATGGCGATGTATGCGCTGAATCTCATGCATATCGCGCTGCTCCTCGCGGAGGCGGATGCGGTCTACGAGGACATCGCCTCCAAGTTCTTCGAGCATTTCCTCGGCATCGCCTCCGCCATGGCGAAGACCGGCGGCACGGGCCTGTGGGACGAGCAGGATCAGTTCTTCTACGACGTTCTGGAACTGACCGATGGCAGCAAGGAATTCCTGCGCGTCCGCTCCCTGGTGGGACTCATTCCGCTCTGCGCCGTGGAAGTGCTGACCAGCGATGTGCGCCAGCGCTTTCCGGGCTTCGCGGCGCGCATGCGCTGGATGCTCGAACATCGGCCGGACCTGACGAGCGAGGTTTCCGATGTCGATCGGCCGGGCGAGGGCGGTCGTCTGCTCCTCGCGCTTCTGCGGAACCATCGGATGCGGGCGCTGCTCGCCCGGATGTTGGATGAGACCGAGTTCCTGTCGGATTACGGCCTGCGCTCGGTTTCGAAGGCCCATGCCGCCGATCCGTTTCGCTTCCGCTCCGGCGACGAGGTCTTCAGCGTCGATTACGAGCCGGGAGAATCGACCACCACCATGTTCGGCGGCAATTCGAACTGGCGCGGCCCGATCTGGATGCCGGTCAACGCGCTGCTGATCGAGGCCCTGCACACGTTCGAGGACTTCTACGGGCCGGACTACAAGGTGGAATGTCCGGCCGGCAGCGGGCGCCAGCTTTCGCTCTCCGAGGCCGCCCACGAGATCGCCCGCCGGCTGACGACGATCTTCCTGCGCGATGGGCAAGGGCGGCGTGCGGTGCTCGGCGCGCAGACTCTCGCATCCGCCGATCCGCATTTCGCCGATCTGATGCCGTTCCACGAATATTTCCACGGCGAGACGGGCGCCGGGCTCGGCGCCGCGCATCAGACGGGCTGGACCGCCCTCGTCGCGCTCTTCCTGCAGCCGCGCCGCGAGATCCCCGGCGGCCTGTTTCCGGCCGCGCCCTGCGCCGGTGCCCGGCCGAAAGCCGATGCGTGAAGGAAATGCCTAGAAAGGTTGACTTTACCGGGCGCCGGGGCCTATAGCACGAACCAAACGCGAATCCGGCGCGACCGGGGCGGCTTTCCTTTGCGAATGCTCAGCCTCCTCGTCTTGGTCCATGGCGTTTCACCAGCAACATTCGGGCGTAGCGCCCATCTCTTGAGGAGTACGGTCCTTGGCCCGTATCGCAGGCGTCAATATCCCGAGCAACAAGCGCGTCGTCATCGGGCTGCAGTACATCCACGGCATCGGCAAGTACTATGCGCAGCAGATCTGCGAGAAGGTGAATCTTGCGCCCGAGCGTCGCGTCAACGACCTGACGGATGCCGAGGTCCTGCAGATCCGCGAGATCATCGACCGCGACTATCAGGTCGAGGGCGATCTGCGTCGCGAGACGACCATGAACATCAAGCGCCTGATGGATCTCGGCTGCTATCGCGGCCTGCGTCATCGTCGCGGCCTGCCGGTTCGCGGTCAGCGCACCCATACGAACGCCCGCACCCGCAAGGGTCCCGCCAAGGCGATCGCTGGCAAGAAGAAGTAATCGGTGGCGCTCCGCGAGGGAGCGCTTCTGTGGTGGAGCCGCTGGCATTACGGCGGTGTGGATATCTAAGGAAGAAAAAGAATGGCCAAGGAGCAGCGCATTCGCCGCCGCGAGCGCAAGAACATCTCGACGGGCGTCGCGCACGTCCAGTCGACCTTCAACAACACGCTGATCACGATCACCGACGCGCAGGGCAACGCCATTTCCTGGTCGTCGGCCGGCCAGCAGGGCTTCAAGGGCTCGCGCAAGTCGACCCCCTTCGCCGCGCAGATCGCCGCCGAGGATTGCGCCCGCAAGGCGCAGGAGCATGGCATGCGCACCCTCGAGGTCGAGGTGTCGGGTCCGGGTTCGGGTCGTGAGTCGGCGCTGCGCGCCCTCCAGGCCGCGGGCTTCACCATCACGTCGATCCGCGACGTGACCCCGATCCCGCATAACGGCGTTCGTCCGCGCAAGCGCCGCCGCGTCTAAGACCGCACCGTCTTTTCGTCCGCCCGCCACGGTTTCTCTTCGGAGCCGGGTGGGCGGATGTCGTTCGTTCAGGGAGCGGTCGGGCTCCCGTCTCAGACCTATCGCCACGATTGGATGGTGGCGAGGAACTGAAAGGCTGATCGTCATGATCGCAAGCAACTGGCAGAATCTCACCAAGCCGGATCAGGTCGTCTTCAAGAGCGGCAGCAATCGCGCCAAGGCGTCGCTCGTCGCCGAGCCGCTGGAGCGCGGTTTCGGCCTGACTCTCGGCAACGCGCTGCGCCGCGTGCTCCTGTCCTCGCTCCAGGGCGCGGCCGTCACCGCGATCCAGATCGACGGCGTGCTGCACGAATTCTCCTCGATCCCGGGCGTGCGCGAGGATGTCACGGACATCGTGCTGAACGTCAAGGAAATCGCCATCAAGATGCAGTCCGAAGGCCCGAAGCGCATGGTCGTGCGCAAGTCGGGTCCGGGCGTCGTCTATGCCGGCGACATCTCGACGGTCGGCGATATCGAGATCCTCAACCCCGAGCACGAGATCTGCACGCTCGACGAGGGCGCCGAGATCCGCATGGAGCTGACGGTCAACACGGGCAAGGGCTACGTGCCGGCCGATCAGAACCGGGCCGAGGACGCGCCGATCGGCCTCATTCCGGTCGACGCGCTCTTCTCGCCGGTGAAGAAGGTCTCATACCGTGTCGAGGCGACCCGCGAGGGCCAGGACCTCAACAAGGACAAGCTGACCATGGAGATCGTCACCGACGGCTCCATCTCGGGCGAGGACGCCGTCGCCTATGCGGCGCGCATCCTGCAGGACCAGCTTTCGGTCTTCGTCAATTTCGAGGAGCCGCAGCGCGATGCCCGTGGTGGCGCGAGCGCCCAGGACGAGCAGATCGCCGAACTCGCCTTCAACCCGGCCCTCCTCAAGAAGGTGGACGAGCTGGAGCTTTCGGTCCGCTCGGCCAACTGCCTGAAGAACGACAACATCGTCTATATCGGCGACCTCATCCAGAAGACCGAGGCGGAGATGCTGCGCACCCCGAATTTCGGTCGCAAGTCGCTGAACGAGATCAAGGAAGTGCTGGCCTCCATGGGCCTGCACCTCGGCATGGAAGTGCCGTCCTGGCCGCCGGAGAACATCGACGACCTGGCCAAGCGCTTCGAGGATCAGTACTGATCCCCAACGACTCGACCCGTCGCCTCCGGGCGGCGGGTCTTCGCCTGCCAATCATCCAAAGGCACATGCACCCGGCCCGTCCGGGTTAGCGAGGATGCCGTCCGCCGGCACGATCCGGCCCTTTTCGAGGAACTGAACCCATGCGTCACGCCAATCGCGGCCGGAAGCTCAACCGCACCGCCAGCCACCGTAAGGCCATGTTCGCCAACATGGTCGCCTCGCTCATCGAGCATGAGCAGATCGTCACCACGCTGCCGAAGGCGAAGGACCTGCGTCCGATCGTCGAGAAGATGATCACGCTCGGCAAGCGCGGCGATCTCCATGCCCGCCGTCAGGCCATCTCGCAGGTCCGCGACCCGAGCGTCGTGACGAAGCTCTTCGACGTGCTCGGCCCGCGCTATGCCGAGCGCAATGGCGGCTATACGCGCGTGCTGAAGGCCGGCTTCCGTCGCGGCGACAACGCCCCGATGGCGGTCATCGAATTCGTGGACCGCGACGTCGACGCGCGCGGCAAGCTCGATCGCGAGCGCGTCGAGGCGGAAGCCGGCGAGGACGCCGCCGCCTGATCGTCCGCGACGACATTCGGAAGTCATGGAAGGGCCCTACGGGGCCCTTCGGCATCTCTGGCCTTGAGTTTGGCGTAGGGCTTGGAGCGACGGCATTGGCCGAAGGCGATCTCGTTCTTCTCACCGGCATTTCCGGCTTCATCGCCAAGCATGTCTGCGTGGCGCTGCTCCAGGCCGGCTATAGGGTTCGCGGCACCGTCCGCTATTCCAGCAAGCGCGAGCACACGCTGCGCGCCTTTCGCGCGCTCGGGCTCGACCAGCGTCGCTTCGAGATCGTCAAGGCCGACCTGACGCAGGACGACGGCTGGGACGAGGCAGCCGCCGGCTGCCGTTGCGTCCTGCATGTCGCCTCGCCCTTTCCGCGCCGAGCACCGGGCGACAAGCTGGCGCTCGCCGACATCGCCAAGGGCGGCACGTTGCGGGTGCTCCGCGCCGCCGAGCGGGCCGGGGCCGAACGGGTGGTCCTCACCTCCTCCGTCGCCGCGATCTATTACGGGCATGAGAATCGGCCGGACCAGATCTTCACCGAAGCCGACTTCTCGAACGTCCAGAGTCGCTCGATCAGCGCCTATGCCCTGTCGAAGACGCTGGCCGAGACGGCGGCCTGGGACTTTTCGGCGAAAGCCGGCTTCGATCTCGTCACCATCAATCCTTCGCTGGTGCTCGGACCGCTTCTCGACGACGAGCACGGCACCTCGGTCCATTTCGTCCGCATGATGATGCAGGGCCTTCTGCCCGTCGTGCCACGGATCACCCTCGGCATCGTCGACGTGCGCGACGTGGCGCAGGCCCATGTCCGGGCCTTGCAGCGGCTGGAGGCCGCCGGACGCCGCTTCATCACGAGCGCCGGCCCGCTCTCGTTCCGCGAAATGGCGGCGGCGATCGGGCGCGCCGTGCCGCAGGCGCGCTGGCGGTTGCCGAAGGCGACGCTGCCCGATCCGGTGGTCCGTCTCGCCGCACGCGTCTCCTCGGAGGCGGCTCAAGCCCTGCCCGAGCTCGGACGCATCAAGCATCTGGATGCCGGGCCGGCGACAAACATTCTGGGTGTGACCTTTCTGCCGCCGGAAGAGACGGTCGCCGCCACGGCGCTGTCGCTCGCCGAGCACGGTCTCGTTCCCGCCCGTCTGCATTAAACCCTTTCGGGCTGTGCATAATTTCGAGACGGCGCGGGTGTTGCCGGCTTGCGATAGCGAAGCTTGCGTCAACCATGCGATAGCGCGGCGCATGCTTTCCGGCAGGATTTTTCGACCGTGACGAAACCGAAGCCGGAACAGGGCATTCCTATGGCGAACAATCCATCCCGCCGCCGATCGGTGGCAATTTACGCAAGATAAATGAGTTCCGTGCACCATACGGAAACCAACCCCCAGCCGAGCCTCCCCTCCATGCGCCGTACGCTTCTTACCCTCTTCGCGGCCTTCTGCGCCTTCGGCGTCCTGACCGCCAGCTACGCCACTGCCGAGCTCCCGGCGGGGGACAGCCCGGCTATGCAGGCGGCGGACGTCTCCGCCCGCTGAGCGGATATCATCGTCGGATCAGTCGGAAGGGGCCGCTCGCGGCCCCTTTTTCGTTGCAATGGCATGGCTTCAGGGCCATGAGCCAAAGCCGCCGTCGGACGCGGATGTCGCCGGAGAGGATCGTCGCGTGAAGAATCGTTCCGTTCTAGCCGTCATGCTGCTTGCCGGTCTCGGTTCCGGCTCCGTCCGGGCGCTCGCAGAGACGCCGTTGCCGATCGTTCCCGCGACGCCCGCCGCCCAGGCCGGCGCCGTGGTGCCGGGCGACGCGGCGCAGATGAAGATGTCCTTCGCGCCGCTGGTGAAGAAGAGCGCGCCAGCGGTGGTGAACGTCTATGCCGCCAAGACCTTGCCGCAGCAGCGTTCGCCCTTCGCCGGCGATCCGCTCTTCGAACAGTTCTTCGGCCGGCAGATGCAGCGCCAGCGGCCGCGTGTCCAATCCTCGCTCGGCTCCGGCGTCATCGTCGATTCGAGCGGCCTGATCGTCACCAACAACCATGTCGTCGCCGATGCCGACGAGGTGCGCGTCGCTTTGGCCGACGGTCGGGAATTCGATGCCAGGATCCTGTCGAAGGACGAGCGCATCGATCTCGCCGTCCTGAAGATCGAGGACTCGAACCCCCTGCCGACGCTCGGCATCGCCGATTCGGATCGCCTGGAGATCGGCGACCTCGTGCTCGCCATCGGCAATCCCTTCGGCATCGGTCAGACGGTGACGAACGGCATCGTTTCGGCCCTGGCGCGCACGCATATCGGCAAGAACGATTTCGGCTTCTTCATCCAGACGGATGCGGCGATCAACCCCGGCAATTCCGGCGGCGCGCTGATCGACGTGCATGGCCAGCTGATCGGCGTGAACACGGCGATCTTCTCGCGCTCCGGCGGGTCACAGGGCATCGGCTTCGCCATTCCGTCGAACATGGTCCGCGTCTTCGTCGAATCGGCGAAGAAGGGCGGGCGGTTCGAGCGGCCCTTCATCGGCGCGAGTTTCGTGCCGGTGACGCGCGACGTGGCCGAGGCGCTCGGCCTCGATCGCCCGCGCGGCGCCCTGGTCGAGGACGTGATCCGCGACACGCCGGCCGCCGCCGCCGGTCTCAAGGCCGGCGACGTCGTGCTCGCCATCGACAATTTCGAGGTGATCGATCCCGATACGCTCGGCTATCGCCTTGCGACGGCCGGCATCGGCCGCTCCGCCAAGCTGACGATCCTCTCCGGCGACAAGCGGGAATCGCTCGATGTCGCCCTGAAGCCGGCGCCGGAAACGCCCGCCGCCGATCGGCGCACGCTGGATGGCGAGACGCCTTTCGCCGGCGCCACCGTCGCCAATCTCTCGCCGAGGCTGGCGGACGAGCTCGACCTGCCGCAGGAAATGACGGGCGTCGTCGTCACCGCGATCCAGCCCGGCTCCTTCGCCGCGCGCTTCGCCCTGCAGCCGCGCGACGTGATCCTGACCTTGAACGGCGATGCGGTCGGCTCCGCCGCCGCGCTGGAGAAGATGGCGGGGAACACCCGGCGCGGCTGGCGCTTCGAGATCATGCGCGACGGCGAGAAGCTGGCGCAGGTCGTGCGATGACCCGCGCCGATGGCTGATCTCTTCGGCGAGCCGCCGCCGCGCGACAAGGCCCCCGCTGGCATCCCGGCGCCGGGCTCGGCGCGCCCGCTCGCCGATCGGCTGCGGCCGCAATCGCTCGGCGATGTCGTCGGCCAGGACCATCTGACCGGGCCGGAAGGCGTCCTGACGCGCATGCTCGGCACCCGTTCGCTCGGCTCGATGATCTTCTGGGGGCCGCCCGGCACCGGCAAGACCACCGTCGCCCGTCTGTTGGCCTCGCAGGTCGATTTCGCCTTCGAGCAGATTTCCGCGATCTTCTCGGGCGTCGCCGATCTGAAGAAGGTGTTCGAGGCGGCCCGTCTGCGTCGCCAGAACGGCCGGCAGACGCTGCTCTTCGTCGACGAAATCCATCGCTTCAACCGCGCCCAGCAGGACTCCTTCCTGCCGGTGATGGAGGACGGCACGGTCGTTCTCGTCGGCGCGACGACGGAGAATCCGTCCTTCGAGCTGAACGCCGCGCTTCTGTCCCGCGCCCGCGTCCTCACCTTCCACCCGCATGACGCGGCGAGCCTCGCCCGGCTGGTGGAGCGGGCCGAGGCGGTGGAAGGACGCACGCTGCCGCTGGACGAGGAGGCGCGGGCGATGCTCGTCCGCATGGCGGACGGCGACGGGCGCGCGATTCTGACGCTGTCCGAGGAAGTGTGGCGCGCCGCCAAGCCCGGCGAGGTCTTCGACGCGGCGACGCTGCAGCGGATCGTCCAGCGCCGCGCCCCGGTCTACGACAAGAGCCAGGACGGCCATTACAATCTCATCTCGGCGCTGCATAAATCGGTGCGCGGCTCGGACCCGGACGCGGCGCTCTACTATCTCTGCCGCATGCTGGATGCCGGCGAGGACCCGCTCTATCTTGGCCGCCGTCTGGTGCGCATGGCCTCCGAGGACATCGGCCTCGCCGACCCGCAGGCGCTGGTGATCGCCAGCGCCGCGAAGGATGCCTACGACTATCTCGGCTCGCCCGAAGGCGAACTCGCCTTGGCGCAAGCGACCGTCTATCTCGCGACCGCACCGAAATCGAACGCCCTCTACACCGCCTATAAGGCGGCGATGCGGGCGGCGAAGGAGAACGGCTCGCTACTGCCGCCGAAGCATATCCTCAACGCCCCGACCAAGCTGATGAAGGGCGAGGGCTACGGTTCCGGCTATCGCTACGACCATGACGAGCCCGATGCCTTTTCCGGCCAGGACTATTTCCCCTCGGAGCTCGGCCGCCAGCAGTTCTACGACCCGACGCCGCGCGGCTTCGAGGCGACGCTCGCCAAGCGCCTGGATCACTGGGCGCGGCTGCGCCGCGAACGGGGCGAATGAGGGAAGGCGCGAGGCCCGCGATGCTGAACCAGATCGTCCTCGTCGCGCTTGGCGGCGCCATCGGATCGGTGGGCCGCCAGCTCGTCAATCTCGGCGCGGCGCGCCTCTTCGGCCCGGGCCTGCCGCTCGGCACCTTCACGGTCAATCTCGTCGGCGCCTTCGCGATGGGGGTCTTCATCGAGCTTTTGGCCCGGCGCCTCGGCGGTTCGGCCGAGCTTCGCGTCTTCGTCGCCACCGGCATCATCGGCGGCTTCACCACCTTCTCGTCCTTCGCGCTCGACACGGCCGTGCTCTGGGAGCGGGGCGAGGCCGCGACGGCCTTCGCCTATGTGGCGGGCACCCTCATCCTCGGCTTCGGCGCGCTCTTCGCCGGGCTGGCGCTCGCGCGCCACTTCGCATGATGCTATCGCTGCCGCCGACAGGATAGGGATAGCGGATGGCGGTCGTCGCACAAGTGAAGGTCGAGGCGGACGAGGCGGGGCTGCGGCTCGACCGCTGGTTCAAGCTGCATTATCCCGGCCTCGGCTTCGGCCATCTGCAGAAGCTGCTGCGCTCCGGCCAGATCCGCGTCGATGGCGGGCGGGCCAAGGCCGACATGCGCGTCGCGCCCGGCCAGATCATCCGCGTGCCGCCGATCGAGGCCGACGCCGCGCGCGGCAAGACCGGCCCCCTGACCATGAACACGATCCGCGATCGGCATGATGGCGACGTGCTCTCGCAGATGCTGCTCTACGAGGACGAGAAGGTGCTCGTCTTCAACAAGCCGGCGGGCCTTGCCGTGCAGGGCGGCTCCGGCGTCTCGCGCCATGTCGATGCCATGCTGGAAGCCTGGCGCAACAAGAAGGGCGAGAAGCCGCGTCTCGTCCATCGCATCGATCGCGATACGTCGGGCATTCTCGTCGTGGCGCGCACGCGCGGCGCCGCCGTGGCGCTGACCAAGAGCTTTCGCGAGCGCGACACGCAGAAGGTCTATTGGGCGGTGGTGAAGGGCGTGCCGCGCGAGCGGGAGGGGCGCATCTCCACCTATCTCGTGAAGGAATCGACGCCGGACGGCGACCGCATGCGCATCGCCCGGCATGGCGATCCCGGCGCCGACCATGCGCTGTCGCATTATCGCGTGGTGGAAGCGCTCGCCCAGCGCTTCACCTGGCTGGAGATGGAGCCCTATACGGGGCGCACGCATCAGCTGCGCGTCCATGCCGCCCATCTCGGTCATCCGATCATCGGCGATCCGAAGTATTTCGAGGACGATCCGAACTGGGAGTTCCCGGGCGGCGTGCAGAAGCGCCTGCATCTCCACGCGCGGCGCATCCGCATTCCCCATCCCGACGGGCGCGGACTGATCGATCAGATCGCGCCGTTGCCGCCCCATATGGTGCAGACCTTCAACCTCTTCGGTTTCGACGAAAGCGCCAGCGAGGCCTGACCCATGTCCGATCTCCAGCGAATGGCCCAGCCGGACCTGCCGAAGCGCTTCTATACGGATGTGACCGTCGAGCCGCGCGACGGCGGTCTTGCCGTGCTGCTCGACGGAAAGGGGCTGAAGACGCCATCCCGCCGCCCGCTTTCCGTCCCGTCGCTGGCGGTGGCGGAGGCGATCGCGGCGGAATGGCGGGCGCAGGGCGAGCGGATCGATCCCGGCACCATGCCTCTGACGCGTCTCGTCAACACGGTGATCGACGGCGTCGCCGACGATCCGATCCCGGTGCGCGACGAGGTGGCGCGCTATGCCGAGACCGATCTTCTCTTCTATCGCGCCGATGGGCCGGAACGGCTGGTGGCGCGCCAGAAGGATCTTTGGGACCCGCTCGTCGCCGAGGCCGAACGGCTGCTGGCGGCCCGATTCCTGCTCGGCGAGGGCGTTATGCATGTCGCCCAGCCGGAAGCGAGCCTCGCGGCCGTCCGGGGGCGCCTTTCCGGCGAGAGCGACCCGTTCCGCATCGCCGCGCTGCATCAGATGACGACGATCACCGGCTCCACGCTGATCGCTCTCGCCGTGGCCGAAGGGCGCCTGACGCTCGACCGCGCCTGGGCCGCCGCCCATGTCGACGAGGACTGGAACATCGAGCAATGGGGCGCCGACGAAGAGGCCGAGGCGCGCCGCGCCCGGCGCTTCGCCGATATGCGGGCGGCCGCGATTCTGGTCGGCGCGGCCTGATCAGATTCCGCCGAACCAGTCGTAGCCGTAGTCTTCCCAATAACCGCCGCGCCCGCCGCCGACACCGGCGAGCGTGTCGGTCAGGCGGATGGCGCGGACATACTTCGCCATCTTGTATCCGAGCTGCCGTTCGACCCGCACGCGCAGCGGCGCGCCGTTCGCCACCGGCAGAGCCGCGCCGTTCAGCCCATAGGCGAGGATCGTCTGCGGATGCCGCGCATCGATCAGATCGATCGATTCGTAATATTTCACCGGCCCGGCGAAGCCCTGCTCCATCGTGTCGTAACATTCGAACATGACGTAGCGCGCCGTCGGTTTGACGCCCGCCTGATCGAGGAGGGGCCCGAGCGGCGTGCCAGTCCATTTCGCGATGCAGCTCCAGCCCTCGACGCAGTCGTGCCGCGTGATCTGCGTGCGGGCCGGCATGTTGCGGATCTCGTCCAGCGACAGGCTGAGCGGGCGCTCGACCAGCCCGGAGACCTCCAGCCGATAGGCGCCGAACTGGCTGTCGGCGAGAGCGAGATAGTCGTCGTCCTGCGGACTGACGGTACCGTTCGGCCGCTGCGGCTGGCGGATTTCGCTTTCGGCATATTCGGCGGCCAGATGATCGCTGCCGAGCAGCAGGCGCTGGATGCGGTAGGTGAGCGAGTTGGCGCGCTCCAGCGTGTCGCGCACCGGCCCGCCGATCGTCCCGGCCGCGTCGAAGCAGCCGGCGAGCGGCAACGAGGCGGCGCCGACGGCCGAGGCCGTGAGAAAGCGGCGGCGCGACAGATCGAACTTACGCATCGCTCGCCTCCGGGCGCGTGCGGTACCAGCCGGTGACGATGGACCGCAATTCGTTGAAAGGACCGGCGAGGACGACCATCAGGACATGGACGACGAAGAAGGCGACGAGGAAGAGCATCGCGAGGAAGTGGATCGTGCGGGCGGTCTGGCGGCCGCCGAAGACATCCAGCAGCCAAGGCGCGAAGGCGTTGAAGCCGGGCGACATCGAAAGGCCCGTCGCGATCATCAGCGGCAGGGCGACGAGGAGCACGGCGACATAGGAGAGCTTCTGCAGCGTGTTGTATTCACGCCGATGCTCGAAGCGCAGCCGGAGATGGCGCCGGATGTCGCGGGGCAGATCGCGAAAGTCCGCGCGGCCGGGCAGGAGATCGCGCCGCAGATGGCCGTTTGCGAGACTGGCGACCAGCCAGAGGGCAAGGGTGCCGACCAGCAGCCAGGCGAAGAAGAAATGGACGACCCGGCCCGAGCCGAGATCGCGATAGGACGGGATCGTCGCCCAGGTGGGAAAGGCGCGCGGCGTCGGGCCGGAGGCGGTTTCGACGACGCCCAGCCAGCCGGTCGTGTCGAAGCGATGGCCGAAGAGATCGGTGACCCCGCTCAGCGAGCCGTCGGCATTCTGTACCGCGTCGATCGACAGGACGGCATTGTCGAACTGGAAGCCGGATTGCTGGCCGATATAGAGATCCGGCCTTGCCATGAAGATCTGGAGGCCGGAGAGCAGGAGGAAGAACAGGCTGATCGCCCAAAGCCAATGCGTCACGCGCGTCGCGAGACGTTGGCGATAGACCAGCCCTCCGCTCGTTTCCCGTGGCGTTGTTGCGAGTGTCATCGTGCCGAGCCTTGCCATCCGGTCCCGCTGCATGCGGCGCGTTCCGCTTGCCGCCGCGCGA
Source organism: Aureimonas endophytica (assembly GCF_014642635.1). GTDB lineage: Bacteria > Pseudomonadota > Alphaproteobacteria > Rhizobiales > Rhizobiaceae > Plantimonas > Plantimonas endophytica. Next base: position 555,937 of record NZ_BMIQ01000001.1, on the reverse strand, counting down.
GACGCCGCGTCAACCGGACCCTTCGTCCCGGTTCGACGCATTTACGTGAGGATCGCGTCAGCGGATGCAGCGGGAGATCACGATTCGCGGCGGAGCAGCCGGTCGAGAGCCTGGCGGAAGCGCGAGCGGTCGGCCGGCGAGAAGCTGCGATTATAGCCCTTGCTCTCGCCGGTTTCGCGTAGATGCTGCTGGAAGGCGCGCATGGAAAGCGCCGTGCCGATCGTCGCCGTCGTCAGCGAGCGGCCGTCGGCATTGAGCACCTCGGCGCCGCGCTCCAGCGCGCGGGCGGCGAGCGGAATGTCGGCGGTGAGGACGATGTCGCCCGCCGCCGCCTGTTCCACGATCCAGTGGTCGGCCTCGTCCGCTCCCGCCGCCACGGTAACGACGCGCGCGCCGGGAAAGCGCGACGGGCGGATGCCGCCATTTGAGACGAGCACCACCTCGACCCCGTGGCGCCCGGCGATCTCGTGGGCATCTTCCTTGACCGGGCAGGCGTCGGCATCGATGAACAATCTGCGCATGCGGGGCATGTAGCGGCCGGTGGCGGGTGGCGCCAGAGAACCCGTGCCGGGGCCGTGCATTTGCCCCATGCGATTTGGGGAGCGGCGGGATGACGAAGACGGTGCGGGTGAGGGTGACGGGCAAGGTGCAGGGCGTCGGCTTTCGCGCCTGGACCGCGAAGGAAGCGAAGGCGCGCCGCCTGTCGGGATGGGTGCGCAACCGCCGCGACGGCACGGTAGAGGCGATTCTCTCCGGCGACGGGCCGATGGTCGATGCCATGCTCGATCTCTTGCGGCACGGCCCGTCCGGCCGGGGCGTCGATGACGTCGAGGCGCAGGAATGGACCGGCGCCGTGCCGGACGGCTTCCTGGTGACCGAGACGGCCTAGCGGGTCGGCCCGAAAACATCCTCGAATCGGGCGCGGAGCAGCATGTCGACCTCCGGCATGGTGACGGGGATGCCGAGATCGAGGAGGCTGGTGACGCCGTGCTTCCGGATGCCGCAAGGCACGATGCCGGAGAAATGTTCGAGCTCGGGATCGACGTTCAGGCTGATGCCATGGAAGGTCACCCAGCGGCGCACCCTTATGCCGATCGCGGCGATCTTGTCTTCGGCCGTGGCGCCGTCGAAGCCGAGCGGCCGTTCGGGGCGGCGCACCCAGACGCCGACGCGGTCCTCGCGCCGCTCGCCGCGAATCTGGAATTCGGCGAGCGTCGTGATCAGCCATTCCTCCAGCGCGGCGACGAAGGCGCGGACATCCTGCCGGCGGCGCTTCAGGTCGAGAAGGACATAGGCCACGCGCTGGCCGGGGCCGTGATAGGTATATTCGCCGCCGCGTCCCGTCCGATGCACCGGAAAGCGCGTCGCATCGACGAGATCCTCGGCATTCGCGCTGGTGCCGGCCGTGTAGAGCGGCGGATGCTCGACCAATAAGACCGCCTCCGGCAGCGCGCCGTCGGCGATCGCCGCGACACGCTGCTCCATCGCCTCGACCGCCTGTCCGTAATCGGTCAGTCCCGGCCAGATTCGCCATTCCACCGGCGGCGATCCAGGAAGGGGGAGGAACTGGCGCGCCGTCACCGCAAGGCGGTCGGTCGCGGCGGAAAGGGCGGTTTCCTCAAGCATGTTCGAGATGTAGCGATCCCGAAGCCGGCGCGGAAGCGCCTCCCGCCCATCTCTTTCACAAGAAGTTCGCAAAACCGCTTGTGCAGTGCGGGCCGGTTTGTTACATGCCCGTCACCGCCGACGAACGGCGGCGAACAAGAAGAAAAACACGACGTGCGGTCGTGGCGGAATTGGTAGACGCGCAGCGTTGAGGTCGCTGTGGGGCAACCCGTGGAAGTTCGAGTCTTCTCGACCGCACCAGTCTTTCTCCCCCGAAGATCATCCGGCATATGACCACGCAAGTGCGCTGGCGCGAGCGTGAGGCTCTGCGGCGACGCTGTGCGGAAAAGCCGTCCGGGGCGCGTTTCCAGCCTATTCCATCCCATGATCGATGAGCTAGACCACCGACGGAATTGATCCGGTCCGGAGGGCGGCCTTGGCTGATTCACAGCTCGATCATCGCGTCCTCGAACGCGCGGCGGAGGCCGAGGATTTCGAGCATCCCGAGATCTACGACGAGGAAGGCGAACTCGATCAGGGCTTTCTCGAACGGGTCCGCGACGCCATCCATGCAGAAGATGCGGACAGGCTGCGCGCCTCCGTCGTGCCGCTGCACGATTCGGAACTCGGCGACATCCTCCAGCACATCAATTTCGACGATCGGCAGGGGCTCGTCCGCCTGCTCGGCGAGGATTTCGACTATACTGCGCTGACGCAGGTCGACGAGGCCGTCCGCCTCGAGATCGTCGACGCCATGCCGAACGCGCAGATCGCCGAGGCGGTGCGCGAACTCGATTCGGACGACGCGGTCTACATTCTGGAGGACCTCGATGAGGCCGATCAGAAGGAGATCCTGGAGAACCTGCCGTTCCGCGAGCGGGTTCGGCTGCGTCGGGCGCTGGAATATCCGGACGAATCGGCCGGCCGCCGCATGCAGACGGAATTCGTCGCCGTGCCGCCGTTCTGGACGGTCGGCCAGACGATCGACTATCTGCGCGATGAGGCGGATCTGCCGGAGGAATTCACGCAGATCTTCGTCATCGATCCTTCGTTCAAGCTGCTCGGCGCCGTCGATCTCGACCGCATCCTGCGGGCCCGGCGGCCGGCGAAGATCGAGGACATCATGCGCGAGACGCGCCACGCCATTCCGGCCACGATGGACCAGGAAGAGGCGGCGCAGATCATCCAGCAATACGACCTCCTGTCGGCGGCCGTCGTCGACGAGAACGAGCGGCTGGTCGGCGTCCTGACGATCGACGACGTGGTGGACGTCCTCCAAGCCGAGGCGGAAGAGGACATCCGGCGTCTGGGCGGCGTCGGCGACGAGGAACTGTCGGATTCGGTTCTCACCATCGTCCGCTCGCGCTTCCTCTGGCTGTTCATCAATCTCCTCACCGCCGTGCTGGCCTCGGCGGTGATTGGCCTCTTCGACGCGACGATCGAGCAGATGGTGGCGCTGGCGGTGCTGATGCCGATCGTCGCCTCGATGGGCGGCAATGCCGGCACGCAGACGATGACGGTCGCGGTGCGCTCGCTCGCGACGCGCGACCTCGACATCTACAATGCCGGGCGGATCGTGCGAAAGGAACTGGCGGTCGGCCTCATCAACGGCGTTGCCTTCGCCCTGATCATCGGCGTCGTCGCGGGGCTCTGGTTCGACAATCTCGGCCTCGGCGAGGTGATGGGGCTGGCGCTGATCATCAACATGCTGGCGGCGGCGCTCGGCGGCATCCTGATCCCGATCGTGCTCGACCGCTTCGGCGCCGATCCGGCCATCGCCTCGGGCGCCTTCGTCACCACCGTCACCGATGTCATCGGCTTCTTCGCCTTCCTCGGCATCGCCGCCTGGTGGTTCGGCCTGTCCTCAAGCCTTTGACCGCCCTCGATTGACAGCGCCGTCGATCCGCCCCCATGCAGGACGGCCAGGGCAGGACCGACGATGCGCGAGTATTACACGATCACCGAGCTCACGCGGGAATTCGACGTTTCCACCCGCACCATCCGCTTCTACGAGGACGAAGGGCTGATCGCCCCGGTGCGGCGCGGGCGCACGCGCCTGTTCCGCCAGTCGGACCGCACGCTGCTGCGCATGATCCTGCGCGGCAAGCGCCTCGGCTTCTCCATCGCCGAGATCCGCGAGATCATCCAGATGTACAAGGAGCCGCCGGGCGAGGCCGGGCAGCTGCGGGCGATCATCCGCCGGGTCGAGGAGCGCCGGAAGGAACTGGAGCAGAAACGGCGCGACATCGACGCGCTGCTGATCGAGCTCGACAATGCCGAGGAAGCCTGCCTCACCCGCATGGCGGAGCTCGGCGTTTCGCCGTCGAGCTGACGCCCATCCGTCACGGATCGACGGGCAGGCCGGGGAACGAGCATTGCAGGACGGTGCGCCGGACGGTGGCGTTCTCCGCCTCGCTCGTCGTTCCGGCGATCAGCCGCTCCAGGATGTTCTTTGCGGCGAGATCGGTCTCGACGCAGCCGCAGAAGGCCTCGCATGTCGGCCCGTCGCGATCCTTGCGGCATTCGTGCCGACAGCTCGCGGCAAAGAGCTTCACCTGATCCGGCGGAAAGATCTGCACATAGCCGGCGACGAGCCCGAAGAGGATCGGCTGGTGCAGGAGGTAGAACAGCAGCGAATGGCGCCCCAGCCAGCCGAGCGCGCGCAGCGGCCGGAGCGACGTGTTCAACCGCGCGAGCTTCGCCGGCACGCCCCAGCGCTCGGCGAGACCGGCGGCGGCGATGCCGATGAGGACGACGCCTGTCCAGGGGAAGAAGGGCACATAGTCGTTGGTGCGCGGCTCGTCTGCCGTCAGTCCGATCCAGGCGAGCCAGCGCGGATCGGTGAGCGGCGTCGCGACATGGAAGGCGGTGACGATGATGCCGATGCCGAGGACGCCGGTGAGAAGCGGCGGCAGGCGCAGGAAGAGAAGGCCGACGAGGCTCGCCAGCGCGATCTGATGCAGGATGCCGAAGAAGACGAAGCTCTCCGGCGTGATGAAGGACGTGACCAGGGTGATCGCGACGGCGCCGGCGAGAACTTGCGCCTCGCGAATCCAGAAGCTCCGCCAGCGGATCGCGCGGCCATGCGCCAGGACGAGGCTGATGCCGACGAGAAACAGGAAGCTCGCGGCGATGCCCCGCGCGAAAAGCCGCCAGCCACCGTCGGTCGCCGTGCCATGGGCGACGAGACCGTGGAAATCGAGATCCCAGGTGAAGTGGTAGACGGCCATCGCCAGAAGCGCGACCGCCCGCAGGATATCGATGAATTCGATGCGAGCGCGCCTAGCGCCGACGGACGGGACGGAATCGGTCAAGGGCTTCTCGGCGCCGCGCGGCGGCTTTACGGACGAGGCACCCGCCTATTTCCACGCGGGCGGCGCTCTCGCGCCGTCGCGTCATGCCACAGAAGGAATTCGCCATGAAGATCATCGAAGCGGGTGGGGCGCGTCTCCCGGCGATCGGGCTCGGCACCTGGCGGCTTTCAGGCCCGGCGGCGAGCGACATCGTGGCGCGGGCGATCGAGTTCGGCTACCGGCATATCGACACCGCCCGCATGTATGCGAACGAGCGCGAGGTGGGCGAGGGCATCCGGCGCGCCGGCATCGCGCGCGACGAGCTTTTCGTCACGACCAAGGTCTGGTGGGAGGATCTCGCCGAGGGCCGGCTGCAGCAGGCCGCGGAAGCGGCGATCGAGGCGCTCGGCATCGGGCCGGTCGATCTTCTCCTGATCCACTGGCCGAATGCGGGCGTCGCGCTCGAGGAATCGATCGGGGCGCTGAACGACACGATCGGTCGCGGTCTCACCCGCCATATCGGCGTCGCGAACTTCACCAGCGCGATGATGGACGAGGCGGTGGCGATCTCCGCCGCGCCGCTCGTCTGCAACCAGGTCGAATATCATCCCTTCCTTTCGCAGGAGGCGGTTCTCGACGCCTGCGCGCGGCACGACATGGCGCTCGTCGCCTATTCGCCGATCGGGCGCGGCGGCGAACTGCTGAACGACCCGGTGATTTCCGCGATCGCCGAACGCCACGGGCGGACGCCGGCGCAGATCGTCTTGCGCTGGGAGGTGCAGCAGGCAAGGGTCGCGGCGATCCCGCGCACGAGCAACCCGGACCGGCTGCGGGAGAATTTCGACGTCTTCTCGTTCGAACTCGCCGAAGACGAGATGGACCGGATCACCGGCCTGACGAAGCGCCGGCAACGGCTGGTCGATCCGGACTTCGCGCCGAACTGGGACCGGGTCTGATCGCGCCGGCCCGCCATGTTCTTCGTTCTCTCCAAGCTCGTCTGGTTCGTCATCCAGCCGCTGGTCGCCGTCGCGCTGCTCGTTCTCCTCGGCCTCGTCCTCCTGGCCTTCGGCCTGCGCAATCTCGCGACGGCGTCCTTCGTCGTCTCGGCGCTCGTCTATGTCGTCGTGATGTTCTCGCCCCTCGGGCTGGTGCTGGTTGGCGCGCTGGAGGATCGCTTTCCGCGCCCGCCGCTGCCCGACGACGTGACGGGCATCGTCGTCCTCGGCGGCTCCTTCGACACACGCGTCTCCAAGTCGCGCGGCAATGACGAGATGAGCGAGGCCGGCGACCGCGTGACGGCGGCCATGGCCATCGCGCGGCGATATCCGAAGGCGAAGATCGCCTTCACCGGTGGCGTCGCGGCGGTGTTCGAGGACGACATCCCCGAAACGGAAGCCGCCGAGCGCGCCTTTCTGTCGCTGGGTCTCGAACCCGAGCGTCTGATTCTCGAAGGCCGTGCCCGCAACACCGCCGAGAATGCCGAATTCACCAAGGCCCTCGTCCAGCCGAAGGCCGGGGAGACCTGGCTGCTCGTCACCTCCGCCTTCCACATGCCACGCAGCGTCGGCTGCTTTCGCGTCGCCGGCTTCGACGTCCTGCCCTATCCGGTCGATTACCGGACGCCGACCGGGCCGGCCCGCTGGCGGCCGGCCTGGGCGGATGTCGCGCGCAATGCCGATAAGGTGCAACTCGCGATCCGCGAATATATCGGGCTTGCCGCCTATCGGCTGTCCGGCCGGACGGATGCGCTTTTCCCCGCGCCCGCCTCGTCGGCCGGTGGGCCGATCCGGTAGATTCCCTTGAAATCGGCCGGGTCGACGATCCGGCCCTTGCGGCGGAGCACGACGCGACCTTCCTGCGCCAGCCGCACCGCCACGCGGCGGATCGGCTTCATGGCCAGTCGCCAGCGCGTCTCGTCGGCGCCGAGCAGGGCCCGTGCGACTTCGGATGGGCAGATGGTCTTGTCGGCACCGCGCGCCGCGACCATGGCGAGGATCTCGGCCTCCAGCCGCTCGGCCGGCGGCATCTCGTCCGTCATTTGCGCACCGGCAGTTCGGCCGCCGCGTAGCGTGCTGCCGAGAAGAACTGGCGATGCGCCAGGATGGCGACGACGAAGCTCGTGGACAGGAGCAGCACCCAAGGGCCGAGAAACCAGCCGAGATAGGCAAGGCCGAAGAAGATGCCCCGAAGCCCGGCGTTGAAATGCGTCGCGGCGAGTTGGTTCATCAGGGCAGCGCGCCGGACGGCGTCCTCCATCCGCACCGGATCGTCGTCGCGATCGCCGCGCATCGGAATCGCACCGATCAGGATCGTGCAATAATTGAACAGCCGGTAGGACCAGCCGAACTTGAAGAAGGAATAGGCGAAGATGGTGATGAGGCCGAGAAGCTTGGCCTCGACCAGGCCGACATCGAGGCGATTGTGAAGGGGAAGGTCGGCGGCGATCTCGGCGATCCGCCGGCTGGAGCCGAGAAGGGCGAAGCAGCCGCCGATGGCGAAGATGCAGGAGGAGGCGAAGAAGGCGGTGCCCTGCTGCAGGCCGGTCATGATCGCGGTGTCGATCATCCGCAGTTCGCGGCGCGACAGAACCTCCATCCAGCGCCGCCGCTGCTCGTTCATCGCCGCGCTGAGACCGTGGCGCGCCCAGGGGCTGCGATCGGTGACCCAGTTATAGGTCACCCAGCCGGCCAGGAAGGCGAGAAGGACGAAGATGTCCGGCAGGCTGATTTGCGTCATGGGGCCGATCCGTCCATGGCCATGCGGCTCGGCCGCCACGCTTGACGCGGCCGAAAGCTCGGCGGCAGAAGAACCCCATGCCGCTTCATCTGGTCAAGCTTTGCGTGGGTGCCGAGTCGATCGAGGACCTTCAGTCCTGGGTCGCCGACCGCCTGGAGGAGGCCCGGCGCACCGGGCGCGCGGTCGAACAGATCCATCAGACCCGCATGCAGCCGAAACGAGAGACGGACGTCCTCGCCGGCGGTTCGCTCTACTGGGTGATCAAGGGCTCGATCCAGGTGCGCCAGCGCATCCTGGCGCTGCGCCCGGTGGTGGACGCGGAAGGCATCGGGCGCTGCCATATCGTGCTGGAGCCGGTCTTCGTGCCGACCGAATGGCAGCCGCGCCGCGCCTTCCAGGGCTGGCGCTACCTCACCGAGGACGACGCGCCGCGCGATCTCGGCGCCGACGCGGATCTTGCGGCCGTTCCGCCGGACCTGCGGCGGGAACTCGCCGAACTGGGACTTCTCTGACCCGATCGCGACGGCGGGCGTCTCACGACATCCGCAGCCGCACCGCCGGCACGCCGTTCGGCGAGCGGACGCGCAGGCGGGTGACGGTCTGCGGCTGCGAGGCGCGCCAGGCGCGGGCGCCATGCGACAGGAGCAGGCCGACGAGGTCGCGGGCCTTGAAGGAGGAGCGCCCCTCGCGGAATTCCGCGAGCTTGGTGGAGGCGTGCTTCAGCGGATGGATCGTCCCCGCGCGGATGATCGAGGTGCGGGCGCGCGGATCGATCTGCGCCTGGATTTCCGATTCGACCGTCATCATCGATGCCCAGCTATGCGCTTTGTCGTGAGGGAAGCGTGGTGGAGAGGACTTAGTTGGCGACGGCGAAGCAGCTGTAGGAGCGCTTCTTGAGAGCCGCGCAGGCGGCATTCGCGGCGTCCTTCGTGTCGAAGCCCGCGAAGCGCGCCCGGTAGAGGCCCTGCGCGCCGACGCGCTGCGCCACCGGCATCGCGCGGGCCAGCGGCTTGCCGACCTTGTCCTTGGCGTCGTTCAGCATCTGCAGCGCCTGGGACCGGTCGGCGGTCGCCGCGATCTGCACGACCCAGGGCGAGCCGGCCGTCTCCTCGGCCACCGCGCCCGTCGTGCCGGCATCGAGGTCAGCGCTCGGAATGGCGGCGCGCGGCACCGGGCGGTTTTCGCCGTAGGCGGTCGCCACGGGCGCCGGCGCCGCGGTAGGGCGCACCAGATCGGCATCCTGGCGCGAGGCGAGGGCCGCGCGGATGGCGTCGCGGCCGATGACCTGGCGGCCCGGCTTCGTCACGCGGGCGATGGCGTCGCCGGCGCTGGAGCCGTAGGCCTCGGCGATCCGCTCGTTGATCGAGACCTTGCGGTCGGCGAATTGCGGCACCGGCGCATTGCCGGCGGCGGGCAGGGCGCTGGCGGCGGCGACCTGGATGTCGGCATTCACCCGGCCGGAGCGCTTGCGCTCGGCGACGAGCGGCCCGGCGGAGCGGGTGCTGGCGGACGGCAGGTACTTCGCGAGAAGCTTCGCCATCTCGTTGTCGCGCGCGGCCGCCGTGTTGCCGCCGAAGACGACGCCGACGATCTTGCGGTCGCCGTCGAATAGCGAGGAGACGAGGTTGAAGCCCGAGGCGTTGATATAGCCAGTCTTGATGCCGTCGACGCCCTTCACGCGGCCGACGAGCTTGTTGTGGCTGTTGATCGTGCGGCCCCGGAAGTTGAAGGACTTCGTCGAGAAGAAGCGGTATTCGCTCGGGAAGTGCTCGCGCAGCGCGATGCCGAGCGTCGCCATGTCGCGGGCGGTGGAATGCTGGTTCTCGTTCGGCAGGCCGTTGGCGTTGCGGAACACCGTGCGGCTCATGCCGAGCTGGTGGGCCTTCGCCGTCATCATCTGGGCGAAGCGCGCCTCCGAGCCGCCGAGATGTTCGGCAATCACCACAGAGGCGTCGTTCGCCGAAAGGGTGACGAGACCGAGGATGGCCTCCTGCACGGTCAGCGTCGATCCAGGCTGAAGCCGCAGTTTCGTCGGCGGCCGGGCCGACGCATAGGCCGAGACCTTCATCGGCGTCGAGAGATTGACCCGCCCGTCATGCATGGCCTCGAAGAGCATGTAGAGCGTCATCATCTTCGTCAGCGAGGCCGGGAAGCGCAGCTCGTCCGCGTCGTCCGAGAAGAGCACCTTGCCGTTGTTCGCGTCGATCACGAAGGCGGAATGGCGGCCGGCCGCCTCGGCGCCCTGCGTCAGAAGCGCCAGAGCCACGCCCAGGGCACCCGCCGACTTGACCACTTGAACCAGACGACGGCGAAGGCGCGACGGTGCTGTTCCCACGTTTCGGCTCTTCTCTCTTCGAGACGGCGCAGAGCCGTCGCATGCGGGGGAGAGCGCCCGGTCGACGGCGCCCTGTCATGAGGGGGGAGCGTACGGGCAAGCCCGTTACCAATCCGTTTATGGTTGCCGGAGTCTTCAGAAGACCCGGCGCATCTTTGCGATTGCGAAGGGCAGGCGGCGAAAATGCGACCGGTCGCCGCCTTCGCCTTCAACTTCGCGTTGGCCGCGCCGAAGACATCGGACCTGTCGCAAAAATGCGCCGCCTTGACATTATTGTGCAGTGCAATATGTAAGGTGCGTCGCAGCAATCGCTGCCGCCGGCCGGCCGATCCCGGTCGCCTCGAAGGGAGAACCGGAATGAGCAATCTCGACGATGCCAGCAATGTCGGCAAGGAATCGCTCGACGGCGCGATGCGTTCGTTTTCCGCGATGACCAAGGGCTTTCAGCAGATCGCGGCCGAGACCACGGAATTCACCAAGCGCTCCTACGAGCAGTCCGCCCGCATGTTCGAGCAGCTGGCGCAGTCGCGCAGCTTCGAGAAGGCGGTCGAGATCCAGAACGACTACGCCAAGAGCGCCTACCAGGACTGGCTGGCCCAGGCGACCAAGATGAGCGAGCTCTACGGCTCGATCGCCAAGGAAGTCTACAAGCCGTTCGAGAGCTCGATGATGAGCGCGGCGAATTTCGGTCAGTCGCTGGCCAAGCAGGCCGCCTGACGATCCCGACATCGCCCGGCGACCGCCGGGCGGGATGCCCGAAAACGAGGGACTCGGTGAGCGATCGCCGGGTCCTTCGTCGTTTCGGACGGTGCGACGATCGGACTCGGGGGCGCGAAGGCGCAAATCGTCATGGACGCTTGCCTTCAAACCGTCCTAGGATCGTTGGGTGAGCAGGACATCGAACGAGAATGGAGCGTCCGTAAGCAGTATGCGGGCTTCCCTTAACATCGCGAAACGGCATCATACATATCGGTCGACGATAGAGGTGGCGGCGGTGAGCATTCAACGACCCAGCACCATGGCCGGGGCGCCGAGGGTGCGATCGCAGGCAGGCAGGAGCAAGGAGCCGGGGACGGATCGCGGGACCTCCGTGATCACGCGAACCAAGCCCCAGACGAAGAAGCCCAGCCTCTACCGCGTCCTGCTTCTGAACGACGACTATACCCCGATGGAGTTCGTCATCCACGTTCTGGAGCGGTTCTTCCAAAAGGACCATGACAGCGCGACGCGCGTGATGTTGCATGTGCACAATCACGGGGTCGGCGAATGCGGAATCTACACCTACGAGGTCGCGGAGACCAAAGTGACGCAGGTCATGGATTTCGCCCGCCAACATCAGCATCCTCTTCAATGCGTCATGGAAAAGAATTGAGGTGAACCTTGCCGACCTTTTCCCAAAGCCTCGAAAAATGCCTGCATCAGGCCCTGACGCTCGCCAATGAACGCCAGCAGGAATTCGCGACGCTCGAGCATCTGCTGCTCGCGCTGATCGAGGACAAGGACGCCGCCGCCGTCATGAAGGGCTGCAGCGTCGATCTCGATACGCTGCGCGGCAATCTCGTCGAATATATCGACACCGAGCTCGCCAATCTCGTCACCGGCCATGACGAGGAATCGAAGCCGACCGCCGGCTTCCACCGCGTCATCCAGCGCGCGGTTATCCATGTGCAGTCGTCCGGCCGCGAGGAGGTGACGGGCGCCAATGTCCTCGTCGCGCTCTTCGCCGAGCGAGAGAGCCATGCCGCCTATTTCCTGCAGGAGCAGGAGATGACGCGCTACGACGCGGTGAACTTCATCGCCCATGGCATCGCCAAGCGGCCCGGCGCTTCGGAGAGCCGCGCCGTGCGCGGCGCCGAGGAGGAGCAGGCCGCCACCGGCACGGAGGACGAAGGCCGCCGCAAGAACGCGCAGGACGCGCTGACGGCCTATTGCGTCAACCTGAACGAGAAGGCGAAGAACGGCCGGATCGACCCGCTGATCGGCCGCACGGACGAGATCAACCGCACGATCCAGGTCCTTTGCCGGCGCTCCAAGAACAACCCGCTCTATGTCGGCGATCCCGGCGTCGGCAAGACCGCCATCGCCGAAGGCCTCGCCAAGCGAATCGTCGAGAACGACGTGCCGGAAGTGCTGGCCGACGCCACCATCTTCTCGCTCGACATGGGCACGCTGCTCGCCGGCACCCGCTATCGCGGCGATTTCGAGGAACGGCTGAAGCAGGTGGTCAAGGAGCTCGAGGACTATCCGGGCGCCATCCTCTTCATCGACGAGATCCATACGGTGATCGGCGCGGGGGCCACCTCGGGCGGCGCCATGGATGCGTCCAATCTCCTGAAGCCGGCTCTGTCCTCCGGCGCGATCCGCTGCATCGGCTCGACGACCTATAAGGAATATCGCCAGTTCTTCGAGAAGGACCGCGCCCTGGTGCGGCGCTTCCAGAAGATCGACGTCAAGGAGCCGACGATCGAGGACGCGATCGCCATCATGAAGGGGCTGAAGCCCTATTTCGAGGAGTTCCACAAGGTCCGCTTCTCGACCGGCGCGATCCGCTCGGCGGTCGAGCTCTCGGCCCGCTACATCAACGACCGCAAGCTGCCGGACAAGGCGATCGACGTGATCGACGAGACCGGCGCCTCGCAGATGCTCCTGCCGGAAGAGCAGCGGAAGAAGCGCATCGGCATCAAGGAGATCGAGGCGACGATCGCCACGATGGCCCGCATCCCGCCGAAGACTGTGTCGAAGGACGACGAGGAAGTGCTCGCCAATCTCGACGAGCAGCTGAAGCGCGTCGTCTACGGCCAGGACGCGGCGATCGAGGCGCTCGCCTCGGCCATCAAGCTCGCCCGCGCCGGGTTGCGCGAGCCGGAGAAGCCGATCGGCTCCTATCTGTTCTCCGGCCCGACCGGCGTCGGCAAGACGGAAGTGGCCAAGCAGCTCGCCTCCTCGCTCGGCGTCGAGCTGCTGCGCTTCGACATGTCGGAATATATGGAGCGCCATACGGTCTCGCGGCTGATCGGCGCGCCTCCCGGCTATGTCGGCTTCGACCAGGGCGGCCTCCTGACGGACGGCGTCGACCAGCATCCGCATTGCGTGCTGCTCCTGGACGAGATCGAGAAGGCGCATCCGGATCTCTTCAACATCCTCCTGCAGGTGATGGATCACGGCAAGCTGACCGATCACAACGGCAAGAAGATCGACTTCCGGAACGTCATTCTGATCATGACGACCAATGCCGGCGCGGCGGAAGGCGCGCGGGCCGCGATCGGCTTCGGCTCCTCAAAGCGGACGGGCGACGACGTGGAGGCGATCAACCGCCTGTTCACGCCGGAATTCCGCAACCGTCTCGATGCCGTCATCGCCTTCGGCGGACTGCCGACGCCGGTGATCCATCAGGTGGTGCAGAAGTTCGTCATGCAGCTCGAGGCGCAGCTTTCCGAGCGCAACGTCACCTTCGATCTCTCGGAAGAGGCGATCGCCTGGCTGGCGAACAAGGGCTATGACGAGCAGATGGGCGCCCGGCCGCTCGGCCGCGTGATCCAGGAGCACATCAAGAAGCCGCTGGCCGACGAGCTGCTCTTCGGCAAGCTGAGGCGCGGCGGCACGGTGAAGGTGACGATCGCCGAGGATGCCGCCGGGGTTAAGACGCTGGCGCTGGAGGCGATCGCCGACGAGGTCGCGCTGAAGGCCCGCAAGGGCAAGTCGGCCGACGAGCCCGACTATGACGAGGACGAGGATTTCGGCGACGAGGGGGACGGCGACGTGGCGGTGAAGACCGCCAAGCGCCCCTCGACGGCGCAAAAGCCGCCGCGCCGAACCTGACCTTGACCATCGAGCGGGGCGCGAAAGCGCCCCGTTCCTTTTTGCGGCATAGGGGAGAAATGTCCCCGCTACGGCCTGTCGAGAGATTTGCGGAAATAGACGACCGTTTCCGTCTCGGCGAAGCCGAGCGCCGCATGAAAGCGACGCGACGGCGCATTCCCGATATCGGCGTCCGATGCGAATTCGCGGCAACCCTGTGCGACCGCCCAGGCTGCCGCCGCCTCGCAGAGCTGTTTCGCCACGCCCTGGCGGCGGGCGGTCTCCAGCACGAAGATGCCTTCCAGAAAGCCGACGGGCGAGGTCTCGCAGCCATTCACATAGTCGTGGCGCAGGCTCGCTTCGGCGAATCCGACGAGTGTTTCCGGCGCGTCGAAGGCGAGGAACGCCATGGCCCTGTCCGGTCGGGCGAGCATGGCGGCGATATTCGCATCGTGATCGGCACCGGCATCGAGCCAGAGCTGCCCGCGCAGCCGCGACCACGCGTGCCGGTCGGCGGCCGTGGCCGCGCGAACCGAGATCGTCATGCGTTCAGGCCAGAGCCTGGCGGATGCGGTCCGCCTGTTCCTTCAAGAGCGCCGGGTCCGCCATGCCGCCGGCATGGCGGACGAGTTCCACGCCTTCGTAGCGGGGAATGACGTGGAAATGGAGATGGAAGACGGTCTGGCCGGCCGGCGCCTCGTTATACTGGCAGATGGTGACGCCATCGGCGGCGAAGGCCTCTTTCGTTGCGCGGGCGAGGCGGGCGACGAGCGGCATGACCTTTTCCAAGGTCGCGTCCTTGGCATCGAGGAGATTGCGCGAGGGCGCCTTCGGGATCACGAGGCAATGGCCCTTCGACTGCGGCATCACGTCCATGATGACGAGGGCGTCCTCGGTGTCCAAAAGCTTCTCGCTCGGGATCTCGCCGCGCAGGATCTTGCCGAAGATGTTGGACGGATCGTAGTCGCTCATGGCGCGCCTCGCGGGTGATGGTGCGAAAGAGCTAGCCGCCGCCATCCTCCTCGTCCAGCCTCGGCCCCTTGCGGAACGGGGTATGGGTGTCGAGAACCTCCTGGATCTCGGCGACGCGCCGGCGCTCGTGGTCGAGATGCTCCTCGATCGCGCGCCGAAGCCCGGCATGGGCGATCCAATGGGCCGAATGGGTGATGACGGGCTCGTAGCCGCGCGCCAGCTTGTGCTCGCCCTGCGCGCCGGCTTCCACGACGGCGAGCCCATGCTCGATCGCATAGTCGATGGCCTGATGATAGCAGACCTCGAAATGCAGAAACGGGTGATCCTCCGTGCAGCCCCAATAGCGCCCGTAGATCGTGTCGCCGCCGACGAGGTTCAGGGCGCCGGCGACATAGCGCCCCGCGCGCCGCGCCATGACGAGCACGATGCGGTCGCTCATCCGCTCGCCGATCAGCGAGAAGAAGCGGCGGTTCAGATAGGGCCGACCCCATTTGCGGGAGCCCGTGTCCATATAGAAGGCGAAGAAGGCGTCCCAGGCCGCCTCGGTCAGGTCGCGGCCCGTGAGCCGGACGATCTCGATGCCGTTCGCGA
Source organism: Aureimonas endophytica (assembly GCF_014642635.1). GTDB lineage: Bacteria > Pseudomonadota > Alphaproteobacteria > Rhizobiales > Rhizobiaceae > Plantimonas > Plantimonas endophytica. The sequence continues at coordinate 540,607 of NZ_BMIQ01000001.1, read as the reverse complement.
CAGCCTCGCGCCGTTCCTTGCGCAGACCCTTGCGCTTGCGCGAGGCGAGCGTTTCGAGAAAGTCGTCGTAGTTGCGATAGCCGCGATTGCGGAAATGGAACTGCTGATCGGTGCGGTGCAGGAAATCCGCCTCTTCCAGGGCCGCGAGGTCGTCCGACTGGAGAAAGGTGGCATGGGCGGACGAGACGCCGGTCTGCGCGACATAGCCCTTCACTCCGGCGATCAGGGCATCGCGCAGGACAGGGCTCGCGGCATTGTCATCGACGAGGAGGCGAGGGCCGCTGGCCGGCGTGAAAGGCACGGAGAGCTGGAGCTTCGGATAGTAGCGGCCGCCGGCGCGCTCGAAGGCGTCGGCCCAGCCGTGGTCGAAGACATATTCGCCTTGGCTGTGGCTCTTCAAATAGGCGGGGGCCGCCGCCAGCATCTCGCCGCTGGCGCTTTCGAGCACGAGATGCTGCGGCAGCCAGCCGGATTTCGGCCCGACGGCATGGCTTTCCTCGAGCGAACGCAGGAAGGCGTGGAGCAGAAAGGGATTGCCGCGCGGCACGCCGTTCGACTGCGCCGGCCCGCTGCCGGCGAGCCGATCCCAGCGCTCCGCCGGTATGGAGCGGAGATCGTCCACGACGCGGATCTGGAACGTCTCCTCGGATGCGAAGGCGTCATCCGCGGCGCAGGACGAAGGGTCGGATGTCATGCGCCTGAAGTTAGGCCTCCCATGCTGCAGCGCAAGCACTAGGACTGCGGCAGAAAGCCTTCGAAGGTCATCTGGTCGGCATGGGCGCGGGTCGCCGCCACGCCCGCCGCGTCACGCACCGTCCAGGTGATGAGCGGCGCCCGACGTTCCTCCCGCACATAGGCGGTGAAGGCGTTCGGCAGATGCTCGACATTGTAGGACACGAAGGCGCAGCCGCGATCGAAGACCGCGCGATGCGCCGCCAGTTCGCTCTCCGCGATACCTTCCGCCGTCAGCCCGACCGGCCGGCGCCCATAGGCCAGCGCCTGATCGATCAGCCAGCCATCGAAAGACATCAGGGCGAGTTCGCCGCGATAGGCGTCGAGAAGAGGAGCGAGACGCGCCATGAAGCCTCGATCCGCGTCGGCGGAGGCGCCCTTCAACTCCATGACGATCGGCACCGCGCCGTCGATCGTCTTCAGGAAATCCGCGACGGTCGGGATCGTCTCGCCCGTGCCGAGCAGCGGCAGAACCGAAAGCGCGTCGGCATCCCGCTCGGCGAGGCGTCCGGGCTCGCCAGTCAGGCGATCGAGCGTGTCGTCGTGGAAGACCATCGGCACGCCGTCGCGGGAGAGATGCACGTCGCATTCGATCGCGAAGCCCTGCGCCATGGCGGCCCTTGCGGCGCCGAGCGAGTTTTCGGGCCATCGCGCGTCATGGAAGCCGCGATGCGCGATCGGGCGCGCGGTGAGCCAGCCGAGTTCGGTCATGGACGGTCAGGCGATCTCGAACAGCGCCTCGATCTCGACGGCGGCATCGAGCGGCAGGCTCGGCACGCCGACGGCGGAGCGGGCATGCTTGCCGAGATCGCCGAGGATTTCGACCAGGAAGTCCGAGGCGCCGTTCGCCACCTTATGCTGCTCGGTGAAGGTCGAGGCGCTGGCGACGAAGACGGTGAGCTTCAGGAGGCGGCGAATGCGGCCGAGATCGCCGCCGAGCGCGGCTTTCGCCTGGGCGAGGATGTTGATGGCGCAGAAGCGCGCGGCGCGCTGCCCGTCCTCCAGCGCGACATCCGCGCCGAGCTTGCCCGACACCGCGATTCGCCCGGCATCGAGCGGCAGCTGGCCGGAGGTCTGGAGCATGGAGCCGAACAGTACGTAGGAGACGTAGTTGGCGGCCGGCGCGGCAGCATCCGGCAGCGAGACGCCGGCGGCCCGCAGACGCTCTTCGATCGCTTCGGTCATCGTCTGTCCTTTGTTTGCGGTTCGATGGGGCTCTAGCCGATTCCGCTCGATGGTCTAAGCTCGCGGCCACGCAATTGGAAGGACATGCCGATGACGATCCGCCTTCTGGTCATGGCCGCCGCGATGCTCGCGCCCGCCGCCGCAGGCGCCGCCATGCCCTTCGCGGCCCACCAGGCGATCTACGATCTGAAACTCTCCGCCCAGGACTCCGACATCGCCGACGCCAATGGCCGGATCGCGATGAAGCTCGATTCGAATGCCTGCGGCGTCTGGAATCTCGACTATCGCTTCGTCGCGCGCTTTCGGCAGGAGCAGGAAGTGACGCTGACCGACCTCCAGACGAAGTCGACCGAAAACGTGCCGGGTCAGGTCTTCACCTTCTCGACCAAGACCTTCGTCGACGGCTCGCCGGAAAAGGAGATCCGCGGCGAGGCGCGCCACGACGCGGGCGCGACCCGCGTCGCGATGGAGGCGCCGGAGAAGAAGGAGATCGTGCTGCCGCTGTCGCTCTTTCCCGTCGCCCATACGCAGGAGCTGATCCGGCGGGCGGCGAATGGCGAGCGCATCGTCGAGACCAAGCTCTTCGACGGCGACGACGATGCCGAGAAGCTTCTGAGCAGCACCGCGATCATCGCGCCGATCCAGGCCAAGCCGACGACGGCCGCCGCCGCGCCGACGGCGGACGGCGCGGGGTCCGAGATCCGCGCCAAGCTTCAGAACATGGCGGCCTGGCGCGTTTCCGAGAGCTATTACAACAGCGACAGCGATCCGGACGGCATGCCGGTGTTCCAGACCACCTATGTGCTCTACGAAAACGGCGTGTCCGACGACCTGACGCTCGATTTCGGCACCTATTCGCTGAGCGGCTCGCTGAAGAAGCTCGATCTTCTCGACACGCCGCGCTGCCAGTAGCGCCGGGCGAGGGGGCGCGTCTCCCTTGCCCCGGCGGCCGCGATCGTGTATGCGCCCCCTCATTCCACACACGGAGTTCGGTCCTTAACGCTCGGGTTTTCGGGCGCAGCGGGTCCACCGGTGGCGGCGAAGCCGTCTCTTCTCCGTGGAGGCCAACCGGAAAGGCAATCAAGAATGGCACTGCCCGATTATTCCATGCGCCAGCTGCTCGAGGCCGGCGTCCACTTCGGTCACCAGACCCATCGCTGGAACCCGAAGATGTCGCCCTTCATCTTCGGCACCCGCAACAACATCCACATCCTCGACCTCGCGCAGACCGTGCCGATGCTGCACAGCGCGCTGCAGGCGGTGTCGAACACCGTGTCGCGCGGCGGCCGTCTTCTCTTCGTCGGCACCAAGCGCCAGGCGTCGGAGATCGTGGCGGACGCGGCCCAGCGCTCGGCCCAGTATTACGTCAATTCCCGCTGGCTCGGGGGCATGCTGACGAACTGGAAGACGATCTCCAACTCGATCCAGCGCCTGCGCAAGCTCGACGAGATGCTGGCCGGCGAGGCCCAGGGCTTCACCAAGAAGGAGCGCCTGACGCTCCAGCGCGAGCGCGACAAGCTCGACCGCGCCCTCGGCGGCATCCGCGACATGGGCGGCACGCCGGACATGATCTTCGTGATCGACACCAACAAGGAAGCGATCGCGATCGAGGAAGCCAAGCGCCTCAAGATCCCGGTCGTCGCCGTGGTCGATTCCAACAGCAATCCCGACCTGATCGACTTCCCGATCCCGGGCAATGACGACGCGGCGCGCGCCATCGCGCTCTATTGCGACCTGATCGCCAAGGCGGCGGTCGACGGCATCGGCCGTCAGGCCGGCGCCATGGGCGTCGACACGGGCGCGGCCGTCGAGGCTCCGGTCGAGGATCTCGACATGCCCGAGCAGTCCTCGGCCACCGGCGCCGCCGGCGACGAGACCTCGGACGGCGTCCAGACGGCTGCCTGATCCCATCGCCGGCAGTTCTTCTGCCGGCGGCCATTCCGCGGCGGCGCTCGTCCGAGACATGCCGCCGTCATTATTCCAGCGCATTCTTCGCGCCCGGCGGGCCGAAGAGTGCGCCATTTGCTTTGACCTTATGAGGCCGACCGAATGACCGTTACCGCCGCGATGGTAAAGGAACTGCGCGAGAAGTCCGGCGCAGGCATGATGGACTGCAAGACGGCGCTCGCCGAGACCAATGGCGACATGGAGGCCGCGATCGACTGGCTGCGCGCCAAGGGCATCGCCAAGGCCGACAAGAAGTCGGGCCGCACGGCGGCCGAGGGTCTCGTCGGCGCGGCGGCGGCCGACTCGAAGGCCATCCTGGTCGAGGTGAATTCGGAAACCGACTTCGTCGCGCGCAACGACGCCTTCCAGGCGATGGTCCGCCAGATCGCCGAGACGGGCCTCGGCACCGACGGCTCGGTCGATGCGGTCGGCGCCGCCACCTATGCCGGCTCGTCCAAGACCGTGTCCGAGACGATCGCCGAGGCGGTCGGCACGATCGGCGAAAACATGACGCTGCGCCGCTCGGCCATGCTGTCGGTCGGGCAGGGCGTCGTCGCCACCTATATCCACAACCAGGTCGTCGAGGGTCTCGGCAAGATGGGCGTTCTCGTCGCCATCGAGTCGACCGGCGACGCTGCGGCGCTTGCCGCCTTCGGCCGTCAAGTCGCGATGCATGTCGCGGCGACCAATCCGCTGGCGCTGAAGGCGGAGGATGTCGATCCGACCGTCGCCGAGCGCGAGAAGGCGATCTTCATCGAGCAGTCGCGTGCCTCCGGCAAGCCGGACGCGATCATCGAGAAGATGGTCGAGGGCCGCATGCGCAAGTTCTTCGAGGAATCCGTTCTGCTCAGCCAGGCCTTCGTGATCAATCCCGACCTGACGGTCGAGAAGGCGCTGAAGGAAGCCGAGAAGGATTTCGGCGCTCCGGCCAAGATTACGGGCTTCGCCCGCTTCGCTCTCGGTGAAGGCATCGAGCGCGAGAAGAGCGATTTCGCCGCCGAAGTCGCCGCCGCCGCCGGCAAGAAGTAAAGCATTCAGCATTTATCGCGCGATAGGGGCGTTCGCTTCCCAAGCGGACGCCCCTGTTGTATCGCAGGTCGGCATCCGGCGGGGAATTCGATGACGAACCCAATTCGCTTCCAGCGCGTGCTTCTCAAGGTCTCGGGCGAGGCCCTGATGGGCAGCCAGGGCTTTGGCATCGACGTCGCGGTGGCCGACCGCATCGCCGGCGACATCGCCGAGGCGCGCAAGCTCGGCGTCGAGGTGTCCGTCGTCATCGGCGGCGGCAATATCTTCCGCGGCGTCGCGGTGGCCTCGAAGGGCGGCGACCGGGTGACTGGCGATCACATGGGCATGCTGGCCACCGTCATCAACGCGCTGGCGCTGCGCACCTCGCTCACCAAGCTCGGCGTCGACACGGTCGTGCTCTCGGCCATCCCGATGCCGGAAATCTGCGAAAGCTTCTCCCAGCGCGCCGCGCTGTCGCATGCCGGGGCCGGGCGGGTCGTCATCTTCGCCGGCGGCACGGGCAACCCGTTCTTCACCACCGATTCGGCCGCCGCGCTGCGCGCGGCGGAGATGGGCGCCGAAGCACTCTTCAAGGGCACGCAGGTCGACGGGATCTATAGCGAGGACCCGAAGAAGAATCCGCATGCCGAGCGCTACGATCAGCTGACCCATGACGAGGTCCTGCAGCGCGGTCTCGCCGTCATGGATGTCGCGGCCGTGGCGCTGACGCGCGAGAACCGTATCCCGATCGTCGTCTTCTCCATTCATCAGGCCGGCGGTTTCGCCGATATCCTGCGGGGCGAAGGGCGTGCCACCTTCGTGTCCGACTGACCGATATTCCTATGGGGTGGTGCCGCTCGCTCGCGCCGCCCGTCGACGCATAACGAAAGGCAGGGAAGGACGATGGCCAATTTCGATTTCAACGAACTGAAGCGGCGCATGGAAGGTGCCGTGGCTTCGCTGAAGCACGACCTCGCCGGCCTGCGCACCGGGCGCGCCTCCGCCAATCTGCTCGATCCGATTAATGTCGACGCCTATGGGGCGCAGACGCCGCTGAACCAGGTGGCGAACGTCTCGGTGCCGGAGCCCCGGATGCTGGCCGTCTCCGTCTGGGACAAGACGCTGGTCGGCAAGGTCGAGCGCGCGATTCGTGACAGCAATCTCGGCCTGAACCCGATCACCGACGGCACGACGCTGCGCATCCCGCTGCCGGAACTCAACGAGCAGCGCCGCAAGGAACTCGTGAAGGTTGCGGGGACTTATGCCGAGAATGCCAAGGTTGCGGCCCGCCACGTCCGGCGCGATGGCATGGATGTGCTGAAAAAGATGGAGAAGGACGGCGATATCGGGCAGGATGAAAGCCGTCAGTTGTCCGAGCGCGTGCAGAAGATGACCGACGAGACCATCGCCGACATCGATCGCACCCTTGCCGACAAAGAGGCGGAAATCCTGCAAGTGTAGGATCGTCGGATACCGCTTCCCCGCAACGGGAAGCACTCGCCCGTTCGCCTCGGAGTCGTCCGGCTCCGAGAGATGCCAGCCGGAGAAGAGATCACGGTGCGCTATCCGCAGCATGTCGCCATCATCATGGATGGCAACGGTCGATGGGCTCAGGCTCGCGGTCTTCCACGCACGGTCGGTCATCGTCGCGGTCTCGATGCGGTGCATCAGGCGGTGCGGGCCGCCGGCGAGCTTCGGATCCCCTATCTGACGCTCTTCGCCTTCTCTTCCGAGAACTGGCGCCGGCCGCCCCAGGAAGTGGGCGAGCTGATGGGTCTCCTGAAGCTCTTCATCCGCCGCGATCTCGCCGATCTCCATCGGGAGGGCGTCCGCGTGAAGGTGATCGGCGCGCGCGACAATCTCGCCTCCGACATCCGCTGCCTGCTGGAAGAGGCGGAGAATCTCACCCGCGACAACCGGGCGACGACCCTCATCATCGCCTTCAATTACGGCTCGCGCGAGGAGATCGCTCGCGCGTCGCGTCGCGTCGCGGAGAAGGTGGCGCGGGGCGAGGCCCGGCCCGAAGACGTGACGCCGGAATTTCTCGCCGACCACATGGACACGGCCGGCATCCCGGATCCCGATCTCATCATCCGCACGAGCGGCGAACTTCGCCTGTCCAACTTCCTGCTGTGGCAGTCGGCCTATTCGGAATTCGTCTTCCTGCCCTGTTTCTGGCCGGATTTCGATCGCAAGGCCTTCGAGGACGCTCTCCACCAATATGGGGCGCGCGACCGGCGCTATGGCGGCCTGTCCCGCGAGATCGCGTCCTAAGCGATGGGGCTGGGCATCGGGCGCATCCTCAATGCGCCGACTTGGGAGGACCTGAAGTCCCGGCTCGTGTCGGCGGTGATTCTCGGCCTGGTATCCCTGGCGCTCCTGATGATCGGCGGCTGGGCCTTCCGCCTGTTCTGCTGTCTCAGCGGCGTGATCGTCTTCCGCGAATGGGCGCGGATGACGCGAGTAAGCGAGCAGGGCCTCCTGTTCAGCCTCGCGCGCTGGGCCTTCTATGCCAGCCTCGTCGCCTTCCTCTCCCGCTTCAACTTCCTGTCCATCGTCATCCTGGTCGCCAGCGGCTGCGCCGTCGCTCTGGTGGATATCCGCCGGCGGCGTTCGAACTGGCTCGTCGGCGGCCTCGCCTATTCGGCCCTCGCGTCGCTGGCGCCGGGCATGTTGCGCAGCGACGACCTTTCCGGGCTGCTGGCGATGGGGCTCGTCGTCTGCGTCGTCTGGCCGACGGACATCTTCGCCTATTTCTCGGGACGCACCTTCGGCGGCCCGAAGATCCTTCCGGCGATCTCGCCGAAAAAGACCGTGTCCGGCGCGGTGGGCGGTCTCGTCGCCGGTGTCCTGTTCGGCAGCGCCTTCCACATCTGGGCGACCGGCGGCCTCAATGCGACCATCGTGCTCTTCACCGCCGCGCTTTCGGTTCTCGGTCAAGCCGGCGATTTCTTCGAATCCTGGGTGAAGCGGCGTTTCGGCGTCAAGGATTCGGGTAGCCTCATCCCCGGCCATGGCGGTCTGATGGATCGCGTCGACGGCCTCATCGTCTCGATCGGCTTCGCCTGGCTAGTCGGCATCCTTCTCGTCGGCTTCGACCATCCGGCGCGTGCCATCTTCACGCCTTAGATGCCATGCGCATTGATGCGCCCTTGTGTTTGGGCGCGGCGCGCGCTTCCCATATAGGGCGATGCGGTAGGTCCACGGGCCGGCCGCTATCCAACGGTTGAGAAAGCGAGCGGAATGGACTTCGTCACCGGCTTCGATGTCCTTTGGAACACGGTCCTGATCAAGGTCGTGCCCTTTCTGTTCGTCCTGACGGTGATCGTGTTCTTCCACGAACTCGGCCATTACATCGTCGGCCGACTCTGCGGCATCCGGGTTCTCGCCTTCTCGATCGGCTTCGGTCCGGAACTCTTCGGCCGGACCGATCGCTCGGGCACCCGTTGGCGCGTCGCGGCGATCCCGCTCGGCGGCTATGTGAAGTTCTTCGGCGACGAGAATGCCGCGAGCGTGCCCGATGCCGAGGGCCTGCGCCGGATGAGCCCGGCCGAGCGGGACGGGGCTTTCCCGGCCAAGAGCGTCGGGCGCCGCGCCGCGACGGTGCTCGCCGGGCCGGTGGCCAATTTCATCCTGGCGATCGTCATCTTCGCGGCGGTCGCCTTCGTGTCCGGCCGCACCGTCGGCGATCCGGTGATCTCGCAGGTCCGCCCCGGCTCGCCGGCCGAGGCGGCGGGCATCCTGCCGGGCGATCGCGTCGTCGCGCTGGACGGACACAAGATCCGCTATTTCAGCGACATTCTCGAACATGTCGCGACGCATCCGACCTCGGCGATCGATGTCTCCGTCCGGCGGGGCGAGGAGATTCGCGACTTCTCGATCACGCCGCGCATCGAAGTGCAGACCGACCCGTTCGGCAACAAGATGGAGGGGCCGCTGCTCGGCCTCGTCGCCGATAAGGCGAGCGCCGATTTTCGCGTCGAGAAGCTCGGCGCGCTCGAATCGCTGCGCTACGGCGCCGAGCAGACCTGGTTCTTCACGAAGGCGACGGTCGGCTTCATCGGCGGCATCTTCTCCAGCGGGCACGGCGCGGAACAGATCGGCGGCCCGGTCCGAATCGCGCAGGTGTCCAGCCAGATGGCGACGATCGGCTTCGGCGCGATCATGCTGCTGGCGGCCCAGCTCTCGATCTCGATCGGCCTTCTCAATCTCCTGCCGATCCCCATGCTCGATGGCGGCCATCTGATGTTCTATCTGGCGGAAGCCGTGCGCGGCCGGCCTTTGAGCGAGCGCGTGCAGGAGGCCGGCTTCAAGATCGGGCTGATCCTCGTCATGTCCTTGATGGTCTTTGCCTTCTGGAACGACATCTCGTGAAGCGCAAAAGGCTGGGGCAAGCCGTTCATGGCAGATTAACCATGTTTTGGCTGTCAGTGGCCCCCCTGCAACGCTTTTCCGATTCCTCAATAGATTGCGTCCACTTTGCTTGAATGCATGCCCAAAGCCGGTAAAAGGCAGAGGGTGCGGGGCGCTCACGGTGCCTCCCGCCAAGGCATTGTACAAAGGTGGTTAAGCCTATGACGGCTGGATCTAAGTTGCTGCGGGCCGCGTCGGCGCTGGCGCTCTCCTCCACGGTCCTCGCAACCTCCGTCGGCGCGAGCTTCCTCATCGTGGGCGCCGCCGAGGCGGCGGTCGTCAGCCGCATCGAGGTGCGCGGCAACCAGCGCGTCGAGGCCGATACGATCCGCAATCTCCTGGCGATCCGCGCCGGGCAGAATATCGGCGACGCCGATATCGACGAGGGCGTCCGCAAGCTCTACTCGACCGGCCTCTTCTCCGACGTGAAGATCAGCCAGCAGGGCGGCACCGTCGTCGTCAACGTCAACGAGAATCAGATCGTCAATCAGGTTCTCTTCCAGGGCAATTCCAAGCTGAAGGACGAGCAGCTGCGCGCCGCCGTCCAGACCTCCGCGCGCGGGGCCTATTCGCAGGCGACGGCCGACAGCGACGTGCAGGGCATCAAGGAAGCCTATACCCGCATCGGCCGCAGCGACGCGACGGTGTCGGTCCGCACGGTTCCGATCGAAAACAACCGCGTCAACGTCGTCTTCGACATCAACGAAGGCGACCGCACCAAGATCGGCCAGATCAATTTCGTCGGCAACAACGCCTTCAGCGACGGCCGGCTGAAGGAAGTCATCGCGCTCCGCGAATCCGGCATCCTCAGCTTCCTGCAGCGCAACGACGTCTATGACGACGACCGTCTGCGCGCGGACGAGGAGACGCTGCGCCGTTTCTACTTCAATCGCGGCTATGCCGATTTCCGCATCGTGTCGGCCACCGCCGATCTCGATGCCGCGCAGAACAAGTATTTCATCACCTTCACGGTCGAGGAAGGCGAGCGCTACAGCTTCGGCAACGTCAATGTCGACAGCGCGATTCCGGGCATCGACGGTCAGGCGCTGCAGGGCGAGCTGAAGACCCGGCCGGGCGATGTCTATAGCGCGCAGAAGATCGAGGAATCGCTCGTCGCTCTCACCAACCGGGTCGCGGCGAACGGCTTCGCCTTCGCGCAGGTGACGCCGCGCGGCGACCGCGACTTCAACAATCGCACCATCTCGGTCAACTACGTCATCGACCAGGGACCGCGCGCCTATATCGAGCGGCTCGAGGTCCGCGGCAACACGAAGACGCGCGACTACGTCATCCGCCGCGAATTCGACGTTTCGGAAGGCGACGCCTTCAACCAGGTGCTGGTGCAGCGCGCCAAGCAGCGCCTGGAGCGCCTCGGCTTCTTCGAGAAGGTCAACATCTCGACGGCGCCGGGCTCGGAGCCGGATCGCGTCGTGGTGATCGTCGACGTGCAGGAGAAGTCGACCGGCGAGTTCTCGATCGGCGGCGGCTATACGACCGGCGGCGAGTCGGATGGTCCGGTCGCCGAGATCGGCGTCACGGAGCGCAACTTCCTCGGGCGCGGCCAGTTCATCAAGGTCTCGGCCGGCTTCGGCACCGACACGCGCAGCTATCAGCTCTCCTTCACCGAGCCTTATTTCCTCGGGCGCCGCCTAGCGGCCGGCTTCGACATCTATACGACCAAGAACACGTCGGAATCCTACGATGTCGAGCGCACGGGCGGCGACGTCCGCCTCGCGGCGCCGATCACGACGGAACTGACCGGTCAGGTCGCCTATAACTTCAAGTCCGAGAAGTTCGGCGACGATAACGGCGTCAGCATCGGCCGCGCCTATTACGACGGTACGAACTACATCGATCCGAACACCAATCTGGTGGTCGCCAGACCAGTCCTCGAGAATTCGACGGCCTTCCCGAATTACAACGGCGAGTTCAAATCGGTCGAGGCGACTTGCGGCGATCCCGATCCGTTCCAGCTCGTGAGCGGTGCCCGGACGGGGCAGGCGACGGATTTCACCAATGCGCCGAAGTTCACCCGCTCGCGCATCATTAATGCCGCGATCTGCGAAAGCCCGTACACGACCTCGTCGGTCTCCTACGCGCTGACCTACAACACGCTCGACTCGTCCAACGATCCGCATAACGGCATTCTGGCCTCGATCGGCCAGGAAGTGGCCGGCCTCGGCGGCGACGCGCAGTTCCTGAAGACGACCGGCAAGGCCTCCTACTTCAAGCAGCTCGTTGAGGAATATGACGTCGTCGGCCAGCTCAGCGCCGGTGGCGGCAATGTCTTCGGCTTCGGCCAGGATCTCCGCGTCTTCGACAACTTCTTCAAGGGTCAGGACATCGTCCGTGGCTTCGAGACGAAGGGCCTGGGTCCGCGCCAGTTCGAGCTCGACGCCAATGGCAACCGCGTCGGCAAGGGCGTGGCGATCGGCGGCGAGAACTATCTGAACGCCTCGGCGGAAGCGACCTTCCCGCTGCCCGGCATCTCGCGCGATTTCGGCTTTCGTGGTGCGGTCTTCGCCGATGCCGGCACGCTGTTCGGCACCGAATTCGCCGACGAGCCGGGTGTCGTCGGCGACGATCTGAAGATCCGCGCCTCGGCCGGCGTCGGCCTGATCTGGGCCTCGCCCTTCGGCCCGCTGCGCGTCAACTACGCCTATCCCATCCTGAAGGAAGAATACGACCGGACGCAGCAACTGTCCTTCGGCTTCTCGACGCGCTTCTGATGGCAAAGGGCCGCGCGCCAGCGCGCGCGGCCATTCACGGATGACCGACATTTCCTTCTTCGCCAAAGGGCAGGGGCTGACCCTTCGGGAACTCGCCGAGCTCACCGGTGGCGAGCTTGTCGGGCCGAGCGCCGCCGAGATCCGTATCGACGGGTTGGCGCCGCTCGACGAAGCCAAGGCCGGCGATCTCTCGTTCTTCGACAATGCGCGCTACGCCTCGGCGCTCGCCGCCACGGCCGCGAGCTGCGTGATCGTCGCGAAGCGCAACCTCCCGCATCTGCCGTCGCATTTGCCGGGAATCGTCGCGCGCGATCCGGGGCTCGCCTTCACGCTCGCCGGACAGGCCTTGTATCCGGAGGCCCTGTCGCCGGCCGGCCTTGGCGGTGCGGGCGTGTCGCCGGCTGCCCATGTCGATCCGAGCGCTAGGCTGGAGGACGGGGTCGCCGTCGAGCCCGGTGCCGTGATCGGAGCGGGCGTCGCGATCGGAGCGGGCACGCGCATCGGCGCCAATGCGGTGATCGGTCCCGGCTGCCGGATCGGCCGTCATTGCAGCATCGGTGCTGGCAGTACGGTCCAGTTCGCCCTGATCGGCAATCGGGTCGTGCTGCATCCGGGCGTGCGGATCGGCCAGGACGGTTTCGGCTATGCCGCCGGTCCGAAGGGTATCGTCAAGACGGTGCAGATCGGCCGTGTCATCATTCAGGACGACGTGGAGATCGGCGCCAACACGACGGTCGATCGCGGCGGGATTCGCGATACGGTGATCGGCGAGAGCACGAAGATCGATAATCAGGTTCAGATCGGCCATAATGTGCGGATCGGCCGATCCTGCATCATTGTGTCGCAGGTGGCGCTCGCCGGCAGCGTGACGCTCGGTGACGGCGTGTCGATCGGCGGCCAGACGGTCGTCAACAACCATGCCGTGATCGGCGACGGCGCGCGCATCGCCGCCATCAGCAGCGTCGCCGGCGACATCGCCCCTGGCGCCAAGGTCGGCGGAAGTCCGGCAAAACCTGTTCGGGACTGGTTTCGCGAGATCACTTGGGTTAGCGAGATGGCCAAAGCAGGGCGCCGGGGAAACGCGAATGAGTCAAGAGACGACGACGCTTGAGAGCATCGACATCCTGAAGATCCTTGAGCTGCTGCCGCATCGCTATCCCTTTCTCATGGTGGACAGGATCATCGGCATCGACGGGGACCGGCGCGCCATCGGCATCAAGAACGTCACCGCGAACGAGCCGCATTTCCTCGGCCATTTTCCGGGCTCGCCGGTGATGCCCGGCGTCCTGATCATCGAGGGCATGGCCCAGACCGCGGGCGCGATCTGCTGCAAGCATGTCGATATGGGCACGGCGCCGCTCGTCTATTTCATGACGATCGACAGCGCGAAGTTCCGCAAGCCGGTGATCCCCGGCGACCGGCTCGAATACCATGTCGAGCAGACCAAGCGGCGCGGCAATATCTGGCGGTTCGACTGCGTCGGCAAGGTGGACGACGCGCGCGTCGCTGAGGCGGCGATCAGCGCGATGCTGGTGCCCCGGACCGAGAACGGAATGGCCTGACGCCCTTGTCCAGCGAAATTCATCCGACCGCCATCATCGAGGATGGCGCCGAGATCGGGGAAGGGTCGGTCATCGGACCCTTCTGCATCGTCGGGCCGCAGGTGCGGCTCGGTGCCGGCTCCAAGCTTCGATCGCATGTCGTGCTGACCGGCAACACGTCGATCGGGCCGAAGGCGGACATCTTCCCCTTCGCCTCGATCGGCCACGCGCCGCAGCATCTGAAATACAAAGGCGAGGACACGCGCCTCGTCATCGGCGCCAACTGCCTGATCCGCGAACATGTGACGATGAACCCGGGCACGAGCCAGGGCCGGTTCGAGACGACGATCGGCGACAACTGCAATTTCTTCACCGCCGCACATGTCGCGCATGACTGCACCGTCGGCGACAACGTCACGATCATCAACAATGTCATGCTCGCCGGCCATTGCGTCGTCGGCGACTTCGCGACGATCGCCGGCGGCTCCGGCATCCACCAGTTCACGCGCATCGGCCATCATGCCTATATCGGCGGCCTCGCCGCGGTGGAGGGCGACGTCATTCCCTTCGGTATGGTGCTCGGCAACCGCGCCTATCTGTCGGGCCTCAACGTTATCGGCATGAAGCGGGCCGGCTTCAACCGTGAAGCGGTGCGCAATGTCCGCCGCGCCTATCGCATGCTCTTCTCCGACGACCTGACGTTCCGTGAGAATATGGACGAGGTCCAGGCGGAATATCCGGAGGATCCGCTGGTGCAGGACGTTCTGTCCTTCATCCGTGCCGGCGGCGACCGGGCCTTGTGCTTCCCCCGGCATTCGCGTCCGGATTGACGATGCCGCCGGCTGCGCCTTTGCGGCCGCGCGCGACGGGCGAGCCGCTCGGCATCGCCGGCGGTGGCGGCAGCCTGCCACGGGTCGTCGCCGATGCGGCGGCGGCCAATGGCTGGTCCCCGCATCTGCTCGGCGTCGGCGACGGATTGGCGACCGACTGGTCGCCCTACCCGTCACGCCGGATGCCCTGGGGTCAGTTGGGCGACGGCCTCGCCTGGCTTCGTGACAAGGGTGCGCATCGGCTCGTCCTGTGCGGTACGATTTCCGTACGCCCCGACTTTCGCTCGATTTTCCCTTCGATCCGCACGCTGCTGATGCTGCCGCAGATCCTGTCGGTGGTGCGCGGTGGCGACGACTCGTTGCTGCGGGCGGCGACCCGAGCCTTCGAAGCGCGAGGCTTCGAGGTGGTCGGTGTGCAGGAGATCGTTCCCGCCTTGCTGGCGCCGGCTGGGCGAATCGCCGGGCCGGCCGCGACGGTGGCCGACGAGGCTGCGATCGAACGCGGCTTCGGGGCGGCCGCGATGCTGGGTGCGCTCGATATCGGCCAGGCGGCCGTGGCCTCGGCCGAGCGGGTGATCGCGCTCGAAGCGATCGAAGGCACCCGCGAGATGCTGAAGCGCGTTGCCGATCTGCACCGACGCGGGCGCATCGGCCGTTCCGAACGTTGCGTTCTGGTGAAGCGCTGCAAGCCCGGCCAGGATCGACGGCTCGACTTGCCGAGCATCGGGGCGGCGACGGTCGAGGAGGCGGCGAATGCCGGCCTATCCGGGATCGCGATCAGCGCCGGCGAGGCGCTGATGCTGGACTATGACGATCTGCGCCGGATGGCCGACGCCCGCCGGATCTTCGTGATCGGGTACGAATCGGAGACTCGGGACCAGCCATGACGCGCATCGCCTTCGTCGTCGGCGAGAATTCGAGCGACCGGCTCGGAGCCGAGCTCATTCGCGGCTTGCGCCGTCGGCTCGGATCGCAGGTCGAGGCGATCGGGCTCGGCGGCGACGAGATGGCGAAGGAGGGCGTCGCCAGCCTGTTCGATATCGACGAGCTTTCGATCATCGGCATCGGCGCGGTGCTGTCCCGGCTGCCGCAATTGCTGCGCCGTTTGCACCAGATGGAGAGCTTCATCGTCACGGAGCGGCCGGACGCGCTGGTGGTGATCGACAACTATGCCTTCTCGCATCGCGTCGCGCGGCGCGTACGCAGACGTTTGCCGGATCTGCCGATCATCAACTATGTGCCGCCAGCGGTCTGGGCCTATCACGGCGAGCGGGCGGCGGCGATGACGGCCTATATCGATCGGGTCGTGTCGGTCTTTCCCTTCGAGCCGGAGGCCTATCGCGCGCTCGGCGGGCCGGATGCGACCTATGTCGGTCATCCGCTGGTCGGCAACCCCGCGCTTCGCGCCATCATGGAGCATCGGCGCGTCGCGGATGGCCGGCCGAAACCTGTGCCCACGCTGCTTCTTCTGCCTGGCTCGCGCAGCGGCGAGGTCGACCGGCTGCTGGACGATTTCGGCGCGACGCTCGCCCTCCTGAAACAGCGGCTTCCGGAGCTTCGTGCGCTGTTGCCGGCGGTGCCGCGTCTCGAAGCGAAGATCCGCGATCGCGTCGCGCGGTTCGAGGTGAAGCCCGAGATCGTGAGCGGCGAGGCGGCGAAATGGCAGGCCTTCGCGGCGGCCGATGCCGCGCTCGCGGCGTCCGGCACCGTGGCGCTGGAGCTCGCGCTTGCCGGCGTGCCGATGGCGCTTTGCTACCGTCTCGACCCGATCAGCTATCGCTTCCGGCATTGGATGACGGGCTGGACGGCGGCGCTGCCGAACTATGTCGCCGGCCATCCGCTGGTGCCGGAACATTTCCACGAGACGGTGCGGCCCGAACATCTGGCCCGCCGGCTGGAACGGCTGCTCACCGATACGCCGGAACGCCGGGCGCAGGTGGAAGGGTTGAGGCTTGTCGCCGAGCGCATGCAGGTCGAAAAAAATCCCGGCGACATGGCCGCCGGGATCGTGGTGGACGAACTCGCGAGACGTCGCGGCAGGATGGATCAGCCGCGCTGATCCATCGCCAGATAGTCGCGCTGCGGCGCGCCGGTATAGAGCTGGCGCGGGCGGCCGATGCGCTGATGCGGGTCCTCGATCATCTCCTTCCACTGCGCGATCCAGCCGACGGTGCGCGCGACGGCGAAGAGCACCGTGAACATGGCGGTGGGGAAGCCGAGCGCCTTCAGCGTGATGCCGGAATAGAAGTCGACATTCGGATAGAGCTTCTTCTCGATGAAATATTCGTCGTGAAGCGCGATCTGCTCCAGCTCCATCGCCACTTCGAGCAGCGGATCATCCTTGATGCCGAGCTCGTCCAGAACCTCATGGCAGGTCTGCTGCATGATCTTGGCGCGCGGATCGTAGTTCTTGTAGACGCGATGGCCGAAGCCCATCAGGCGGAACGGATCGTTCTTGTCCTTGGCGCGGGCGATGAATTCCGGGATGCGGTCCTTGGTGCCGATCTCGGTCAGCATGTTCAGCGCCGCCTCGTTCGCGCCGCCATGCGCCGGCCCCCAGAGACAGGCGATACCCGCCGCGATGCAGGCGAAGGGGTTGGCGCCCGAGGATCCGGCGAGGCGGACCGTCGAGGTCGAGGCGTTCTGCTCGTGATCGGCATGCAGGATGAAGATCCGGTCCATCGCCTTGGCGAGGATCGGGTTGATCTCGTACTTCTCGCAGGGCACGGCGAAGCACATGTTCAGGAAGTTTTCCGCATAGGACAGATGATTCTGCGGATAAACGAAGGGCTGGCCGATATGGTACTTGTAGGCCATCGCGGCAAGCGTCGGCGTCTTCGCGATCATGCGGATCGAGGCGACCATCCGCTGGTGCGGGTCCGCGATGTCGGTCGAATCGTGATAGAAGGCGGAGAGGGCGCCGACCGAGCCGACCATGACGGCCATCGGATGCGCGTCGCGACGGAAGCCGGAATAGAAGCGCGACATCTGCTCGTGGACCATCGTGTGATGGGTGACGCGATGGCGGAAATCAGCCATCTCGCGCTCGCTCGGCAATTCGCCATAGAGCAGCAGGTAGCAGGTCTCGAGGAAGTCGCCCTTCTCGGCGAGCTGCTCGATCGGGTAGCCGCGGTGGAGGAGGATGCCCTCGTCGCCGTCGATATAGGTGATCTTCGACTCGCAGGAGGCGGTCGACGAGAAGCCGGGATCGTAGGTGAAGACGCCGGTGTTCTTGTAGAGCGAGGTCACATCGACCACATCCGGCCCGATGGTGCCGGACATGGTCTTGAGTTCCGCAGTCTTGCCATCAACCGCGATCGTCGCCGGTATGTTGCTCATGCGAGGGTCCTTTCTCGAAGCACGGCGGCCGCCCCGCATGCTGCGGTGCAAGAACCGTCGCAGCGCACTGCCTATCCGTTCGTGTCGCCTGCGACAAGCCGCGACATGGGCCTTATATGGCAGTGCAAACCTACCGGGAGGTTGCCGCCGGTCACATTTTCGCCTGATCCGTGAGTCGCGCCAAGGCCTCTTCCCGGCCGAGCACGGCCATAACGTCGAAGACGCCGGGCGACGTGGACCTTCCGGTCAGCGCCGCGCGCAGCGGCTGCGCCACCTTGCCGAGCTTCAGCCCATGCTCCTCGGCGCTCTGCCGGACCACCTCTTCCAAGGCATCGTGCTCCCATCGGGCGGAGCGGGTCAATGCCGGCAGGACCTTGGCGATGATGTCGCGGCCACCCTCCGCGAGAATCGCCGCCGCCTTATCGTCGAAGGCGAGGGGACGCTGCGCGAAATAGAAGCCGGCCATGTCGACGAGTTCCACCAGCGTCTTCGCCCGGTCCTTCAGGCCGGCCATGGCGCGGCCGAGGACATCGCGGACGGCGTCGTCCGGCGCGGCGCGCAGGATCGCGCCGTTCGGCAGGTGGTCTCGTTCCGCCATCAGCATGTCGACCAGCGTCGCGTCCGCCGTCGCCCGGATATAGAGGCCGTTCAGTGCGTTCAGCTTGGCGAAGTCGAAGCGCGCGGCGCCCTTGTTGACGTCGGTGACGTCGAACCATTCGACCATCTGGGCGATGGACATCACCTCGTCGTCGCCATGGCTCCAGCCGAGACGCGCTAGGTAGTTGAGAAGCGCCTCCGGCAGATAGCCCATGGCCCGGTAGGCCTCGACCCCGAGCGCGCCGTGCCGCTTCGACAGCTTGGCGCCGTCCTCGCCGTGAATCAGCGGGATATGCGCCATATGGGGCACGTCCCAGCCCATGGCCTGATAGATTAGCGTCTGACGGCCGGCATTGGTCAGATGGTCGTCGCCCCGGATGATATGGGTGACGCCCATGTCGTGATCGTCCACGACGACGGCATGCATATAGGTGGGCGTGCCGTCGGAGCGCAGCAGCACGAAATCGTCGAGATCGCGATTGGGAAAGCGGACGTCGCCCTGCACCTGATCGTGGACGACGGTTTCGCCCTCGCGCGGCGCCTTCAGGCGGATGACCGGCTTCACCCCGGCGGGCGCCTCGGACGGATCGCGGTCGCGCCAGCGGCCGTCATAGCGCGGCGGGCGCTTCTCCGCCTTGGCCTTCTCGCGCATTTCCTCGAGTTCCGCCGGCGTGGCGAAGCAGAGATAGGCCTTGCCGGCCGCCAGCAGCTCCTGCGCGACGGCGCGATGGCGCGCCGCGCGCTCGAACTGCGAGACGGCCGGCTCGTCGGCTTTCAGACCTAGCCAGTCGAGGCCTTCGATGATCGCCTCGACGGCGGCGTCGGTGGACCGTTCGCGATCGGTATCCTCGATCCGCAGCAGCATCCGACCGCCGGTATGGCGCGCGTAGAGCCAGTTGAACAGCGCCGTGCGGGCTCCGCCGATATGCAGGAATCCGGTGGGCGAGGGGGCGAAGCGCGTCACCACCTTTGCGGTCATGTCGAATGTCCCGTGTGAAACGATAGGGGATCGAAGATTTTCGATCGGGTCTTCGAGGCGGCTGTGTAGCATAGGAGAAAGGCGACACAAGCGCGTGGCGGCGGAAGGGGATGAGCGCGACCCGAACGAAGCGATCCTCGGCACCGGCGATGTTTCGTCTCGCGCGCCCGCTCCGGCGTTGGCGCGAAGCGGAATGGTGGCTCTGGTTCCGGAGGCAGATCGCCGCCGAGATCGAGGCGCGAACCGCCTTCTATCTGCTGCCGCTCGCCATGATGGCCGGCATCCTCGCCATCGACGGCCTTGGCTGGCGACTGGAGCCGGCCATGCTTCTGGCCTCCGGCGGCGCGATCCTCGGTCTGACCCTGTGGCGGATCGAGAGCGGGCTTGCGCGCCATGCGTCGATCTTCGCCGCCTTCGCCTGCTTCGGCGCCGCCAGCGCGGGTTTCGAACTCTCCAGAACCGAGACCGTGATCTTTTCCGGCGAAGCGACGGTGCGGATCGAAGGGCGCGTGCTCTGGCGCGACCGGGATGCGCGCGGACGCCTGCATTATCTCGTCGCGATTGAGGCGACGACGCGCCCGACCCTGTCGCGCCCGCCGAACCGGGCGGAACTCCTCGTCTCCAACCGCCACGCGCCTCTGCCGGTCGGCTCCTCCTATCGCGGGCTCGTGCGGCTGCGGGCGCCGTCCGGTCCGGCGCTGCCGGGAGGCTACGACTTCGCCGAAGGAGCGTTCTTCGAGGGAATCGGCGCAGAGGGCTTCGCGCTCGGCCCGCCCGAGCCGGCCGCAGCCGGCGAAAACTCGCTGTCCCTCGGCGAGCGGCTCATCGATCTCCGGCTGTGGATGAGCGATCGGATCCGCGATGCGATCGGCGGCGGGGAGGGCGCCGTCGCCAGCGCCATCATCACCGGCGAGCGGACCGGCATCCCACGCGAGGTCGATGCATGGCTGCGCGCCGCCGGGCTGTCGCACGTCCTTTCGATCTCCGGCCTGCACATGGCGCTCGTTGCCGGCTTCGCGATGACGCTCGTCCGCCTGTTCTGCGCGGCGATCCCGCGACTCACCCTCCATCTGCCGGCGAAGAAGATCGCGGCCGGCACGGCGCTCGCGATCTCGGCCTTCTATCTCGTCCTTTCCGGCATGGATGTCGCGACGACGCGATCCTTCGTCATGATCGCCATCATGCTCGTCGCGGTGATCTGCGACCGCTCGGCCGTTACCTTGCGCAATGTCGCGCTGGCCGCATTGATCATCTTCGCGACGACCCCGCACGCCCTGCTTTCCGCCAGCTTCCAGATGTCCTTCGCGGCGACCGCCGCCATCGTCGGCGGCTATGGCAGCTTCGTGCGCTGGCGCCATCGGCGGGCGAGGGAGGTCCAAGACGGTCCGTTCGTCACCCTTTCCCTTGCGCTTTTCGGCATCGCCCTGTCCTCGACGGTCGCCGGCCTCGCGACGGCGCCCTACGCCGCCTATCACTTCCAGCGCATCGCGCCCTACGGGCTCTTCGCCAATCTCGCGACGCTGCCGCTCTTCTCCTTCTGGATCATGCCGCTGGCGCTGATCGCCGTCGTCGCCATGCCCTTCGGCCTCGACGGGCCGTTTCTCGTGCTTTTAGGTAAGGGCCTGACACTGGTCTTCGCCGTCGCCCGTTTCCTTTACGACCACTTGCCCGACGATCCGACCGGCCTCGTCACGCTGGCGGGACTGTTCATGCTGACCGCAGCCCTGCTCACCGCCTGCTTTCTGGCGAGCCATCTTCGCCTCTTGGCAATTCCGCTGGCCGTCGCCGGGCTGATCTCCGGGCGAAGCGCCGGGGAACGACCCGACCTGCTGCTTTTCGAGAACGGCCGCGAGGCGGCGTTGATCGACACGGCCGGAGATCTCGTGCCGCTCCATGCCAAGCCGAACGCCTTTGTCCTCGAACAATGGCGCCGCGCCTATCCGACCCCGCGCGGCGCGACGGCGCCGTCCGATCTCGCCTTTGCCTGCGAGACAATTCTGGAGCCGGTCGGCCCGACCAAGGGCGAGACCGATATCCAAAAACCGAAAAAGCCGAAGGCCCTGGAATATTGCCGGGCCCGGACGCGTAGCGGCCTGCGCGTCGTCTGGACGGACGACTATCGCCGGACCGGCCGGGCCTGCGACGAAGCCGACCTCGCCATCGTCGCGCGCGCCATTCGTCTGACCACCTGCCGTTCCGGCGCGAGACTCTTCACGCTCCGCAGCCTGCGTCTCAGCGGATCGCTCGCCATCCGTCGCGATCCCGTTGCGGCAGGTCCGATCCTTGATGCCGCCATAGCCACGACCGAGGTCGAGTGGAACCGGCATCGGCAGGCGCCCTGGCCGGAAGCCTGGCACCGGCCCGCCACCGGAGCGACCGCCGCGAATGGAGACGAGACGCCCTGACCGGGCGGCCGCGCCTCAATATTTGCGCAGCAGCGCCACCAGCTTGCCCTGCACCTTCACCCGGTCCGAGCCGAAGATGCGCGTTTCATAGGCCGGATTGGCGGCTTCTAGAGCGATCGCGTCGCCGCG
The DNA here is from genome assembly GCF_014642635.1 of Aureimonas endophytica. Taxonomy (GTDB): domain Bacteria; phylum Pseudomonadota; class Alphaproteobacteria; order Rhizobiales; family Rhizobiaceae; genus Plantimonas; species Plantimonas endophytica. Next base: position 518,773 of record NZ_BMIQ01000001.1, on the reverse strand, counting down.
ACGGCGGAAACGCTTCAGCGTCGCCTCCTCGTCATCGACGAGAGCCACGACGATCTCGCCCTGGGCAGCCGTTTCCGCCTTGCGGATGATGACCGTGTCGCCGTCGAGAATGCCGGCCTCGACCATCGAATCGCCCTTCACTTCGAGCGCGTAATGCTCGCCGGTGCCGAGCATATCCGGCGGCATATGGACATGATGGGTGTTGTTCTGGATCGCCGAGATCGGCACACCCGCCGCGATTCGGCCCATCACCGGAATGCCGACCGACTGGTTCGCCGCTTCCGGAACGGCGGCGCGCGGGCGCCGCTCCGCCGCCTCGGCCGGGCTCGCCGACCGGAGGCCCTTCGAACCGTCGATGACGCTCGGCGTGAACCCGGCGCGGCCCTTCGGCGCCCGCTGCGCCATGGATTCGGGCAGGCGCAGCACTTCGAGGGCCCGCGCTCGGTTGGGCAGACGACGGATGAAGCCGCGCTCCTCCAGCGCGGTGATCAGGCGATGGATGCCGGATTTCGAACGAAGGTCGAGAGCGTCCTTCATCTCGTCGAAGGAGGGCGGAACGCCGACCTCCTGCAGGCGCTCATGAATGAAGACGAGAAGGTCGTGCTGCTTGCGCGTCAACATCGCGGCGAGTCCATCAAAACAAAACCTGAACAAGGATTATATGTTCTAGTTGTGTTCCGCAAGCGTTCAAGCTTTGACTTCGTCAGCCGAGCACGATGAACCGGCAAGGTTCGCCCGCCTTCGCGGCCGGCGCATGCGGCTCGCGCAGGAGCAGGGCGTCGGCGCGGGCGAAGACCGAGAGCAGAGAGGAGTCCTGACGTCCGAACGGGCTGACGATCGGCACGACGGCCGTCGAATCGCCGATCGTCGCGCGGATGAAGTCGGCGCGCTCGTCATTGGCGACCATGTCGGCGCCGAGGATCCCCTCGCGATAGGGAATCGTCGCGACAAGGCCGAGCAGGGCTCGGACGAGGGGTTGCAGGAAGAGCGTGGCGGTGACCATGCTCGATGCCGGATTGCCCGGCAGGCCGAGCAGGCGCAGCGGACCGAGACGGCCCGCCATCAGCGGCTTGCCGGGACGCATCGCCAGCTTCCAGAAATCGAGCGCCACGCCGCGCGAGGCGAAGACCGGCCCGATGAGATCGTGATCGCCGACCGACGCCCCGCCGATCGTGACGAGAATGTCGACGCGTTCGGCCACGGCGCGATCGACCAGCCGGCCGATCGTCTCCGCCGCGTCCGGCGCGATGCCGTAATCGAGCGGCTCGCCGCCCGCCGCCCGGACGAGACCGGCGATGCCGAAGCTGTTGGACGCGACGATCTGCGACGGCCCGACCGGCGCTCCGGGCGGGACCAGTTCGTCACCCGTTGCCAGAATCGCGACGCGCGGCCGGCGGACGACGTCGAGGGTTGGATGGGAGCCGCTCGCCGCGAGCGCGATGCGGCCGGCGGTCAGGATCCCGCGCGCCGGAACGAGGATGTCACCTGCCTGGAAGTCGATGCCCGCCCGGCGGACATGCTGGCCGACCTTTACCCCCGTCCTGGGCAGGAGGCGGCCATCGGCGAGGCGCTCGGCATTTTCCTGGATCAGCACGGCGTCGGCGCCGTCCGGCATCGGCGCGCCGGTGAAGATCCGCACGCAGTCCCCGGTGTCGCAACGTCCCTCGAAGGCCCGCCCGGCGGCCGATTCGCCAACGATCCGCAGTGGCTCCGGTTTGTAGCCAATATCTTCGGACCGGAGCGCGTAGCCGTCCATCGCCGAGGCGTCGAAGCCCGGCTGGCTGCGGCCGGCCGGAAGATCCCGCGCCAGGACACGGCCGAAGGCCTCGCCGAGCGGCAGAGTTTCGGTGTCGCCGATCGGGGCGGCATCGCCGACGATGCGCCGGAACGCTTCCTCGACCGGGATCAGGCTCATGGCCGGCGCGCGTCCGTCCGCCAGTCGCCGGACGCGCCGCCCGACTTCTCGACCAGTCGCAGCCCGGTGATCTCCATGCCGCGATCGACCGCCTTCGCCATGTCGTAGATCGTGAGACACGCGACCGAGACGGCGGTCAGCGCCTCCATCTCGACGCCCGTCTTCGCGGTGACGCTGGCGGTGGCGGCGACGCGCAGACCGGGCAGGGCGGGTTCGATCGCGATTCGCACATCCACCTTGTTCAGGGACAGGGGATGGCAGAGCGGAATGAGATCCGCCGTCCGCTTCGCGCCCATGATGCCGGCGATGCGGGCGATCGACAGGACGTCGCCCTTCTTGACCTGGCCCGCCTGGATGAGCGCCAGCGTTTCCGGCGCCATGATCACCAGACCTTCCGCCGTGGCGCTGCGCCGCGTGACCGCCTTATCGCCGACATCGACCATCGCGGCGGCGCCCTCTGCGTCGAGATGGGTGAGGCGCGCTTCGCTCACGACGCCGCCTCCGCCGCATCGGTGGCGAGAAGCGCGCGGGTCGCGGCTTCCACATCCGCCTGACGCATCAGGCTCTCGCCGACAAGGAAGGCGCGGATGCGCGCTTCTGCAAGACGGGCGCAATCGGCCGGCGTGAAGATGCCGCTTTCCCCGACGAGGATGCGATCCTCCGGCACGAGGCGCGCCAGCCGCAGCGCCACGCCGAGATCGGTCTCGAACGTGCGCAGATTACGATTGTTGATCCCGAAGAGCGGCGAGCGGAGCTTCAGGGCGCGCTCGGTCTCCACCTCGTCATGGACTTCGAGAAGGACGTCCATGCCATGGTCGAAGGCGGCGGCTTCGAGATCCGCCGCCAGCGCGTCGTCCACCGCCGCCATGATGATTAAGATCGCGTCGGCGCCCCAGGCGCGGGCTTCCGCCACCTGATAGGTGTCGAACAGGAAGTCCTTGCGCAGCGCCGGCAGCGCGGTCGCGGCGCGCCCGGCCGTGAGAAAGGCTGGTTCGCCCTGGAAGGACGGTCCATCGGTGAGGATGCTGAGGCAGGCGGCGCCGCCGCGCTCATAGGCTTTCGCGAGCGCCGGCGGATCGAAATCGGCGCGAATCAGCCCCTTCGACGGGCTCGCCTTCTTGATCTCCGCGATCAGCGCGTGGCGCCCTTCGGCATGCTTGCGGCGGATGGCCGCCGCGAAGCCGCGCGGCGCGTCTTGGGCCCGGGCGGCGGCCTCGATCTCGGCCAGGGGGCGCGCGCGTATCGCTTCGGCGATCTCCTCGCGCTTGTAGGTCTCGATCCGGCGCAGAATGTCGGTCATGGCGCTTGTTCCACCGTTCGATTGGAGGACATGACGAGCCGCTCCAGCGCGGCGAGCGCCGATCCCGAATCGATCGCCTCCGCCGCGCGCGCGATGCCGGCGGGCAGGTCCGCCGCCGCACCGGCCATCACGAGCGCCCCGGCGACGTTCAGGAGCACGATGTCGCGATAGGCGTTCCGCTCGCCCCGGAGCACGGCGCGAAGGGCCACCGCATTCGCATCGGCGTCGCCGCCGCGAATCGCGTCGACCGGTGCGCGGGAGAGGCCGACATCCTCGGGCTCGATGTCGAACCGTTCGATGCGCCCGGCCTCGACCGCGGCGATGCTGGTCGTGCCGCAGACCGTCATCTCGTCGAGCCCGGCGCCATGCACCACCCAGGCGGCCTCGGCGCCGAGCTCCAGAAGCGTCTCGGCGACGGGCAGCAGCCATTCGTCGCTATAGACGCCGACCAGCATGCGCTTCACCGACGCCGGGTTCGACAGGGGGCCGAGAAGGTTGAAGATCGTTCGCGTGCCGAGTTCGACGCGGCTCGGGCCGACGAAGCGCATCGCCGGATGATGCAGCGGCGCGAACATGAAGCCGAGCCCCGCCTCCGAGATGGTCCGGGCGATGTCGTCCGGCGTGAGATCCACCTTGACGCCGAGCGAGACGAGAACATCGGCCGAGCCGGAGCGCGAGGACAGCGCCCGGTTGCCGTGCTTGGCGACGACGAGGCCGCAGGCCGCCGCGACGAAGGCGGAGCAGGTGGAGACATTCAGCGTGCCCGCATGGTCGCCGCCAGTGCCGACGATGTCGATCGCGCCGGGCGGCGCCGCCACCCTCAGCATGTTGGCGCGCAGCACGGAGACCGCGCCCGCCAATTCGTCCACCGTCTCGCCCCGCACCCGCAGCGCCATCAGGAAGCCGCCGATCTGGGTCGGCGTCGCCTCGCCGGACATCATGATGCCGAAGGCTTCTTCCGCCTCGGCCCGCGACAGCGCGGCGCCCGCCGCGACCTTGCCGATGAGGGGCTTCAGCGAAGCGCTCATCGGATCATCGCCTGGGCCCGCTCGATCGCCTGCGGATAGGAGACGATCTGATAGGCCTCGCGCAGCCCGTCGACATAGGACTGGACGAGGTCGTTCACCATCAGCTGATCGAGCTGCTGCACGTCGCCGGCGCGAAGCGAGGCGACGGGATCGATCGGCGGCGCGACTGAGACGACCTTCAGCAGGAGACGCGACTGTCCGTCGGGTCCGACGGCGACCGCCGCGAGCCCTTCGCTGCCGGCGAAGGCGGCCTCGGTGCCTTCGCCGCCGAGCTGCCCCGGACCCGACTGGCGGGTGATGGCGGCGGCGGTCTGCTTCGACAGCTTCTCGCCGGCCGCGACCTGATCCAGCGTCTCGCCGCCTTCGAGGCGCTTCTTCAGCGCCTCCGCCTTCTCGCCGAGCAGGCGCTGCGCCTCGTCGGTCTTCCAATCGGCGATGACGCGGGCGCGCGCCTCGTCGAGCGTGCGGTCACGCGCCGGTTCGACCTTCGTCACGTCGTAGAACAGGCTGCCGCTCGGCTGCATGGCGAGCGGCGGGTTCTCGGCATTGGTATCGGCGGCGAAGATGGCCTGAAGGAAGCCCTCCGCCTCGGGCAGATCGGCGAGGCGCTGCCCGTCCGGACCCTCGCCGAAATGCGACATGGCGGGAATGGTCTTCACCGCCAGGCCGGCGCGCTGCGCGGCTTCCTCGAAGCTCGCGCCGCCCGCGCGGGCATCGTCGAAATTGTTCTGCGCCTGCTGCATCTCCTCGCCGGCGGCCTGGAGCGCCAGCTGCCGCCGGATCTCGTCCTGCACCTCGGCGAGCGGCTTCACGCTTTCCGGCTCGATCTTCGCGACGCGCAGCAGCACCGGCCCGAACACGCCCTGGACGACATCGGAGATCTGGCCCTCGGGGAGAGCGAAGGCGGCCTCGGCGATCGCCTTGTCCGGGATTTCGGACCTGGTGCGCAGGCCGAGGTCGCCATCGGCGAGCTTGCGGCCGCTCGCGGCCGCGATGTCCTCGAAGCTCTTGCCGGACGTCGCCTCGCCCTTCGCGGCCTTGGCGGCCTCCGCATTCGGGAAGATGATCTGCTGCACCTGACGCTTCTCGGGCGTGGCGAAGCGGCTCTTGTTGGCGTCGTAATATTGGGCGATCGCCTCCTGCGAGATGGAGGCGGGATCGGCGAGCGTCTCCGGCGTCGCCACGACATAGGCGACGGAGCGATATTCCGGCGCGGCATAGCGCTGCTTGTACTTGTCGAAATAGGCCTGCACGGCGTCGGCGGCGGGTTCCGCGACGGGCTCGACGCTGGCGGGCGAAAGCGTGATGTAATCGACCGTCCGCCGCTCGCCGGTATAAAGGCCGAAGGCGGTCTTCAGCGCCATCGGCGCGGTCGCGCCGCGTGCCACGGCATCGGTGATCTGGCTTCGGACCGCCGCCTTCTGCCGATTGCGGATGAAGTCGTTCTCGGACATGCCGATGCTCGACAGGAGCTGGCGGAAATTGGCGCGCGAGAAATTGCCCGCGGCGTCGTGGAAGGACGGATCGTCGGCGATCAGCTGCGCCAGCCGCTCCTGCGAAAGGCCGAGATCCAGCCGGCGCGCCTGCTCGTCCAGCGCCGCCTGGCTGACGAGTTGCGCCATCACCTGCGACTCGATGCCGCTCGCCTCGGCCTCCTCGCGCGTCGGGCGGCGCTGAAGACGGTTCGCGAGGCCGACCTCCGCCTGCCGCCAGGCGAGCAGATAATCCTCCGCCGTCAGCTTCGTGCGGCCGGCGGCGACGATCGTCGAGGATGGGCTGCTCTGAAAGAAGCCGGCGAAGCCCGTCGCCACGAAGGCGAGGACGACGAGACCGAGGATCAGCTTGGCGATGAGGCCGGACGTCTTGTGGCGCAACGTCTTCAGCATGGAATAGGGCGTCTCCGTCCACCTTTGTCGGCCCTATTAGGAAAAGGACTGGCGCCGACGCAAGGAGCCCGGCGGCGAATTCCTTCATGCTATCGCGGCTTTCCTGTCGTGAAAGCATTTGGATTTGGCCGGAGCCTCCTATAAGAAGCCGGCGACTTCGAACTCCATCGGGGCGGCCGCGCCGCCCGAAAAAACAATCATGGATACGATCCTTATCATCATCCACCTGATGATCGTGCTCGCGCTGATCGTCGTCGTTCTGCTTCAGCGCTCGGAAGGCGGTGCCCTCGGCATCGGCGGAGGCGGCGGCGGTCTGATGACGGCGCGCGGCGCGGCGAACGCCCTGACGCGGACGACCGCGATCCTCGCCGCGGGCTTCTTCATCACCTCGCTCGCCCTCGGACTCACCGCCCGCTACGGCGCGCGGCCGACCGACATTTTGGATCGGATTCCGGCGAACCAGAGGGCGCCCGCCGGCAATACAGGCGGCAATCTCCTCGATCAGATCGGCGGCATGCCGGCGACGAGCGGCGTCCCGGCCGGCGGCACGGCGTCGCAGTCGCAGTCGGAAGTGCAGACCCCGGCGGGCACGCCGGCCAGCGCCGATCCCGCGATCGCTCCGTCGAGCGCGACGACCACGGCGCCCGTCGATGCGACCCCGCAGACCGGCGTTCCGGCCGGCGGCAGCGCGGCGCCGACCCCGGCGGCCCCCGCCACCGAGGCGCCGGCTCCGACCGCGAGCGGACAGGCGCCCGCGACCCCGGCGACGCCGGCGCAGTGATCGAGCGGCCGCGTTCGATCGCGGCCCGAAACTCATGAGAAGAGGGCGCCGCCGGGCGCCCTTTTTCGTTCCGGCCGCATTTCGGGCTGGCGGAATCCAGCGCATCGCAGTATCGGGAAAGTCCATGGCGCGTTACATCTTCATCACCGGCGGCGTGGTTTCATCTCTTGGGAAGGGCATCGCATCGGCCGCGCTCGGCGCGCTGCTGCAGGCGCGCGGCTATCGCGTGCGCCTTCGCAAGCTCGATCCCTATCTCAATGTCGATCCCGGGACGATGAGCCCGACCCAGCACGGCGAGGTCTTCGTCACCGAGGACGGCGCCGAGACGGATCTCGATCTCGGCCATTACGAGCGGTTCACCGGCCGTTCGGCCAACCGGCTCGACAACGTCACCACCGGCCGGATCTATATGGATCTGATCGCCAAGGAGCGACGCGGCGACTTTCTCGGCGCGACGGTCCAGGTGATTCCGCACGTGACCGACGCCATCAAGACTTTCGTCCTCGACGGCAACGAGGATTACGATTTCGTCCTTTGCGAGATCGGCGGCACGGTCGGCGACATCGAGGCGATGCCCTTCATGGAGGCGATTCGCCAGCTCGGCAACGACCTGCCGCGCAACGGCGCCGTCTACATCCACCTGACGCTGATGCCCTATATCCCGACGGCGGGCGAGCTGAAGACCAAGCCGACCCAGCATTCGGTGAAGGAGCTGCGCTCGATCGGCATCCAGCCGGACATCCTCCTGGTGCGCGCCGATCGGCCGATCCCGGTGGAGGAGCGGCGGAAGATGAGCCTCTTCTGCAATGTGCGGGAAACGGCGGTGATCCAGGCGCTCGACGTCGCGACGATTTACGACGTGCCGATCGCCTATCACGCGGAAGGGCTGGACACCGAGGTGCTGGCCGCCTTCGGCATCGATCCGGCGCCGAAGCCGAAGCTCGAGCGCTGGCAGCAGATCGTCAACGGCATCCGCAACCCGGAAGGCGAGGTCACGATCGCCGTCGTCGGCAAATATACCGGGCTGAAGGACGCCTATAAGTCGCTGATCGAGGCGCTGCATCATGGCGGCCTCGCGAATCGGGTCAGCGTCAAGCTGGACTGGATCTCCTCCGAGGTCTTCGAGCAGGAGGATCCGGCGCCCTATCTGGAGCGCGTCAACGGCATTCTCGTGCCGGGCGGCTTCGGCGAGCGCGGCTCGGAAGGCAAGATCCTCGCCGCCAAATTCGCGCGCGAGCATCAGGTGCCCTATTTCGGCATCTGCTTCGGCATGCAGATGGCGGTGATCGAGGCGGCGCGTTCGCTCGCCGGCATCGAGAAGGCCTCGTCCACGGAGTTCGGTCCCGCCGAGGAGCCGCTGGTCGGCCTGATGACGGAATGGATGCGCGGCAACGAGCTTGAGCAGCGCCGCGCCGAGGGCGATCTCGGCGGCACGATGCGGCTCGGTTCCTATCGCGCCGCGCTGGCGCCGGGATCGCGCATCGCCGAGATCTACGGGAACACGGAGATCGTCGAGCGGCACCGCCACCGCTACGAGGTGAACCGCGCCTACAAGGAACAGTTGGAGGCGGCCGGACTGCGCTTCGCCGGCATGTCGCCGGACGGGCTGCTGCCGGAGACCGTCGAACTGCCCGACCATCCCTGGTTCATCGGCGTGCAATACCATCCCGAACTGAAGTCGCGGCCCTTCGAGCCGCATCCGCTCTTCCGCTCCTTCATCGCGGCCTCGGTCGAACGCTCGCGGCTCGTCTGACGATGCGCGGCGGGCGCGATCTCGACCATGTGGTCATGCCCGTCGCCGATCTCGGCAGCGCTCGCGAGCTTCTGACAGGCCTCGGCTTCACGGTGGCGCCGGAAGCCTCCCATCCCTTCGGCAGCGGCAATGCCTGCGTCTTCTTCGCGGATGGCAGCTATCTGGAGCCGCTGGCGCTGCTCGACCGGGATCTCGCCGAAACCCGTGCCGCCGAGGGCAACGCCTTTCTGCGCCGCGACATCGCCTATCGCCTGCGCCATCCGCTTCCCGCCTTCACCGGCGTCGCCATTCGCAGCGCCGATGCGCTGGCGGATCGCGACACCTTTTCCTTCGCAGGTTTCGACGGCGGCGAGATCCTGGAATTCGGCCGGCCTTTCACCGGGCCGGACGGCCGGGTGATCGATCTCTCGTTCCGGCTCGCCTTCGCCGCCGAGCGCGCGGCGCCGGAAACCTTCGTCTTCGCCTGCCAGAGGCTGTTCGATTTCGCGCTCGACCGCTCGGCGCTGACGCGCCATCCGAACCGCGTGACGGGCATTGCCCATCTCGTCTTCGCCGCCGACGAGCCGGACCGCTTTCGAGGGTTCCTCGAAGCGGTGCTGCGCTGCGAGAGCGAAGTGATCAATTCCCTCGGTTTTTCGGCGGCGATCGGCAATGCGCGGATCGAGGTTCTGACACCGGACGGTCTCGCGGCGCGCTACGGCACGAGCGTCCGGGCCGAGAGCGGTCTGCGGCTCGTCGGCCTGCTGCTGGAAACGGAGGCGTTGGAAACCGTCGGCGCGCTCGCCCCCGAAACCGGCCGGCGGCCGACCGAAATCCTGGGCCGCCTCGTCGTGCCGATCGGGGACGAGAGCGGCATCTTTCTCGCCTTCGAGACCCGGCGCCGCTGATCGTCGGTTTTTCGCCGCGCGCCTGTTCAAACCGTCACGGGCCTGTTCTATGAGACCGCTGGAGAAAGTCTGCGGGTTGGCCCGGCGGGTCCTTTCCGCTTCCGGTTCGCCGCCGAACCGCGTCGCTGCCTCGACATCGGGGGCGACGGGCGCCGATCCGGAAGCGCGAGACATCCGACGCGGCCCGGCCGTCGCAGGTTCCGCAAACGGTTTCGCCGGGCGCGCCATGCGGGCGCTTCGAGCAAGGAGGAACACATGGCCGCGATCATCGACATCATCGGGCGCGAGATTCTGGACAGCCGGGGCAACCCGACGGTCGAGGTCGACGTCATTCTCGACGACGGCGCCATGGGCCGGGCCGCCGTGCCCTCGGGCGCCTCGACCGGCGCCCACGAGGCGGTGGAACTGCGCGACGGCGACGAGCGCTACGGCGGCAAGGGCGTGCGTCAGGCCGTGGACGCCGTGAACGGCGACATCATGGAAGCGCTGATCGGCCTCGAATCGGAGAACCAGATCGCCATCGACAAGACGCTGCGCGAGCTGGACGGGACCGAAAACAAGAGCCGGCTCGGCGCCAACGCCATTCTCGGTGCCTCGCTCGCCGTCGCCAAGGCTTCCGCCGAATCCTGCGGCCTGCCGCTCTACCGCTATGTCGGCGGCGCCAATGCCCATGTCCTGCCGGTGCCGATGATGAACATCATCAATGGCGGCGCGCATGCCGACAATCCGATCGACTTCCAGGAATTCATGATCATGCCGGTCGGCATGGACAGCTTCTCGGAGGCTCTGCGGGCCGGCGCCGAGATCTTCCAGGCGCTGAAGAAGGATCTGAAGCGCGCCGGACACAACACCAATGTCGGTGACGAGGGCGGTTTCGCTCCGAACCTCGCCTCGGCTCGCGACGCGCTCGACTTCGTGCTGAAGTCGATCGAGACCGCCGGCTACAAGCCGGGCGAGGACGTGTTTCTGGCGCTCGACTGCGCCTCGACCGAATTCTTCAAGAACGGCGTCTATGATCTCGAAGGCGAGAACCGCAAGCTGTCCTCCGTCGAGATGGCCGACTACCTGGCTGAGCTCTCGTCCGCCTATCCGATCATCTCGATCGAGGACGGCATGGCCGAGGACGACTGGGAAGGCTGGAAGGCGCTCACCGAGAAGGTCGGCAACAAGGTGCAGCTCGTCGGCGACGATCTCTTCGTCACCAACGCCAAGCGCCTGCGCCAAGGCATCGATCTCGGCGTCGCCAATTCGATTCTCGTGAAGGTCAACCAGATCGGCTCGCTCACCGAGACGCTGGAAGCGGTCGATGTCGCGACCCGTGCCGGCTATACGGCGGTCATGTCGCACCGCTCCGGCGAGACCGAGGACGCGACCATCGCCGACCTGGCCGTCGCCACCAATTGCGGGCAGATCAAGACCGGCTCGCTGTCGCGCTCCGACCGGCTCGCCAAGTACAACCAGCTGCTGCGCATCGAGCAGGAACTCGGCGAGCAGGCGGTCTATGCCGGCCGCTCGATCCTGCGGCGTCGCTGATCCGCATCGCCGCAAAGCAGATTTCGAAGCGGGCGCGCCTCAGGCGCGCCCGTTGTCGTTTCCGTCCATCTCCTTGACCACCTGACCATAGGACAAGAGCGCGAAGAGCGCCGCGCCGCCGATGATATTGCCGGCAAGGGCAGGGATCTGGAAATTCCAGAGAAGCTCGCCAAAGCTCCGCTCGCCATGGAAGACGAGGAGAAAGACCTCGACGGACCCTGCCACGATATGGGCGAGATCGAAGAGCGCGATCAGATAGGTGAGGAGCGCGATCACGAAGAAGCCGAAGGCCTCGCTCGACGGCATCAGCCAGACGAGGGTCGCCATGATCCAGCCGGCGGCGATGCCGTGAAGCAGCGTTTCGGAGGCGCCCGACGCCACCGCCTCCTCGGCGATCGACAGCGCCGCCCTGGTGATCTCCGGCTCCCCCATCACCTCCAGCGCCATGGCGCCGCCATAGATGGCCGTCCCGACCATGTTGGCGAGAAGCACGATGGCCCAGAGGCGCAGCAGCGCCAGGACGCCCTTCGCGGTCGGCCGGGCGAGGATCGGCAGCGTCGCGGTGAGCGTGATCTCGGTGAAGAGCTGCTGGCGGCCGAGAATCACGATCAGAAAGCCGACGGCATAGCCCCAGTTCTCGACCAGGGGTCGCCAGGGCGCGTCGGGCAGATGGGCGCGTAGAGCAGCTTCCGTGAAGAGCGAGAAGCCGATGGAAAGCCCAGCCGCAAGCCCCGACCACCAGAGACTGGCACCGGGCCGGGCCAGTTCGTCCTCACCTTCCTGCCGCACGGTCTCGTAGACGGCGAGAGGCCGCAGCTTGCGGCTTTCCCTGACCTCCTCCAGTTCCGTTTCCGACAGGGACGAGCCCTCGTCGTTCAGGCGCCGGCGCGTGACATGATTCGAGGGATCCCGAGCCGTTTCGCTCCGTCCGGCCGGCTTCGCGCCTTCGCCTTCGATCGTTCGACGCTCTTCGTCCATCCACCCGCTTCCGCCGGACGCCCACGCCCGATGCGCGCGTCCCTCGGAGCAATGATCTGGAGCGGATCGTCGGGGTGGCGAAGGACGACATGCTTAACCGCCCATTAATGGCCGCGGGATAGGATCGCGGCATGGCGAGATCGATCCTGACGAAGCAATATCGGAAGTCGAAGCTGGCGCGGCTGATTGTCCCGGTCGTCAGCTGCAGCTTCCTGGCCTATTTCGCCTTCCACGCCCAGAGCGGCCATTACGGCCTGGAATCGAAGCGCGAGTTGATGCAGAGCCTAGCCGCCGCCGCCGAGCGCTACGACAAGTTGCGCGACCAGCGCGAGCGTTTGGAGAAGCGTGTGGAGCTTCTTCACGACGGCACGCTCGATCGCGACATGATCGACGAACGGGCGCGTCAGGCGTTGAACTATTCGACGCCGGACGAAGTCATGATCATGCGGTAAATTGAACCGAACGTGAGTTAATTCTACCGCATCGCAGCAATTCAACCAGATAGAGGTTTATCTGCGGCGTCCGGCTTGCGGCGCCCCCCGCCATCGGTATATTCGCGCGCCAGTCGCATCCCTTCACCGGGATGCCCGCGAAACGGAGACGCACGATGCCGGCGGTCAAGCAGAAGAAGGCGGGCGAGGCGGAGGCGGCGCCGGGCGCCGAGGCGATCGTCAGGACGCTGGAACAGTTTGAGGCGCCCGCGCCCGCCGAGTTCTCGAAGGACGAGGAGCTGCGCGCCTATCGCGACATGCTTCTCATCCGCCGCTTCGAGGAGAAGGCCGGCCAGCTCTACGGCATGGGCTTCATCGGCGGCTTCTGCCATCTCTATATCGGCCAGGAAGCCGTCGTCGTCGGCATGCAGATGGCGATGCAGGAAGGCGACCAGGTCATCACCGGCTATCGCGACCACGGCCATATGCTCGCCACCGGCATGGAAGCACGCGGCGTGATGGCGGAGCTCACCGGCCGCCGTGGAGGCTACTCCAAGGGCAAGGGTGGCTCCATGCATATGTTCTCCAAGGAGAAGCATTTCTACGGTGGCCATGGCATCGTCGGCGCCCAGGTGCCGATCGGCACGGGTCTCGCCTTCGCCAACCGCTACAAGGGCAATAGCAGCGCCTCGATCACCTATTTCGGCGACGGCGCGGCGAACCAGGGCCAGGTCTACGAGGCCTTCAACATGGCCTCGCTCTGGAAGCTGCCGGCGGTCTATGTGATCGAGAACAACCGCTACGCCATGGGCACGGCCGTCAACCGCGCTTCGGCGGAGACGAACTTCGCCCATCGCGGCCTCTCCTTCAAGATTCCCGGCATTCAGGTCGACGGCATGGATGTCCGCGCCGTGCGCGCGGCGGGCGAGCTGGCGCTCTCCCATTGCCGCGAGGGCAACGGCCCGATCATCCTCGAGATGCTGACCTATCGCTATCGCGGCCATTCGATGTCGGACCCCGCCAAGTACCGCACGCGCGACGAGGTGCAGCGGATGCGCTCGGAGAACGATCCGATCGAGAAGGTCCGCCAGCGGCTCATCGACACCTACGGGATGTCCGAGGACGATCTGAAGTCGATCGACAAGGACGTGCGCGACACCGTCGCCGATTCCGCCGACTTCGCCCAGAACGACCGCGAGCCGGACGCTTCGGAACTCTGGACGGATATCTATGCGGGCGAAGTTCCGCAGGCGGCCGAGTAAGGACTGGAGGGCACCATGCCGACCGAGATCTTGATGCCCGCCCTCTCGCCGACGATGGAAGAGGGCACCCTTTCGAAATGGGTGAAGAACGAGGGCGACACCGTCGCCCCCGGCGACGTGATCGCCGAGATCGAGACCGATAAGGCGACGATGGAGGTCGAGGCCGTGGACGAAGGCGTCCTCGGCAAGATCCTCGTCCAGGCCGGCACCGAGGGCGTGAAGGTGAACGCCCCGATCGCGCTGCTTCTCGCCGATGGCGAGGACAAGTCCGCGCTGAACGGCGCGGCCGCGGGCGCCAAGCCCGCCGAGGAGAAGCCGGCCAAGGCGGCGACCGAGGATTCGGCCGGCGAGAAGGCGACGTCCGAGAAGGTGGCCGGCCCGAAGACCGTTCCGGCCGAGGGCATGAAGCATCCCGAGCCCGAGGACGCCGATGGCGATCTCGCCGAGGAAGTGCCGGCCGGCACCGAGATGGTTTCCACGACGGTTCGCGAAGCCCTGCGCGACGCGATGGCCGAGGAGATGCGGCGCGACGAGGCCGTGTTCCTGATGGGCGAGGAAGTCGCCGAATATCAGGGCGCCTACAAGATCAGCCAGGGCCTGCTCGACGAATTCGGCGCGCGCCGCGTCGTCGACACGCCGATCACCGAACATGGCTTCGCCGGCCTCGGCGTCGGCGCGGCCTTCGGGGGCCTGCGTCCGATCGTCGAGTTCATGACCTTCAACTTCGCCATGCAGGCGATCGACCAGATCATCAATTCGGCGGCCAAGACCCTCTACATGGCCGGCGGCCAGATGGGCTGCCCCATCGTGTTCCGCGGCCCGAACGGCGCGGCGGCCCGCGTCGCCGCGCAGCACAGCCAGGACTACGCCGCCTGGTACGGCCATATTCCGGGCCTCAAGGTGGTGATGCCCTATACGGCAGCGGACGCGAAGGGGCTGATGAAGTCGGCCATCCGTGATCCCAATCCGGTCATCGTTCTCGAGAACGAGATCCTCTACGGCCATTCCTTCGATGTGCCGAAGCTGGACGACTGGACCGTGCCGATCGGCAAGGCCCGCATCCATCGCAAGGGCAAGGACGTCACCATCGTCTCCTTCGGCATCGGCATGACCTATGCCGTGAAGGCGGCGGAGGAACTGGCGAAGGAGGGCATCGAGGCCGAGATCGTCGATCTGCGCACGATCCGCCCGCTCGACATCGCCACCGTCGTGCGCTCGGTGAAGAAGACCAATCGCTGCGTCACGGTCGAGGAAGGCTGGCCGCAGAGCTCGATCGGCTCGCACATCGCCTCCGAACTGATGGAGCGCGCCTTCGACCATCTCGACGCGCCGGTGCTGAAGGTGACGGGCAAGGACGTGCCGATGCCTTACGCGGCCAACCTGGAAAAGCTCGCTCTGCCGTCGGTCAAGGACGTGATCGAGGCGGTGAAGGCGGTCTGCTACCGGACCTGATCGGATCATGGGCGGCCGGAGCGCGAGACAGGACGGAAGGAGTCGCCGCTGATGTCGGCTCTTTCCCGCGCGCGCCCGGCCACCTATGCCGATCTCGAACGGGTGCCGCCGCATCTCGTGGCGGAGATCCTGCACGGCTCGCTCGTCACTCATCCACGCCCAGCGCCGAAGCATGTTCGTGCCTCCTCGGCGCTGGGCATGACGATCGGCGCGCCCTTCGATCGCGGGCGGGGCGGACCGGGCGGCTGGCTGATCCTCGACGAGCCGGAACTGCATCTCGGCACGGATGTCGTGGTGCCGGATCTCGCCGGCTGGCGGCGCGAGCGCATGCCGGTCCTGCCGGAGACGGCCTATTTCGCCACCGTTCCGGACTGGATCTGCGAGGTCGTCTCGCCCTCCACCGAGGCCTACGATCGCGGCGTGAAGCGCGAGATCTATGCCGGCGCCGGCCTTCCTTATCTCTGGCTGCTCGACCCTCGGGCCGAGCTTCTCGAAACCTTCGAGCGTCGCGACGGCGGCTGGCTGCTGACCGGGACCTATACCGGTCTCGACGCGGTTGCCGCGCCGCCGTTCGACGCGATTTCCTTTCCGCTCGCCGAGCTCTGGCCGTTCAGCCAGACCGCCGAGCCCGCCGCCGGAACCGCTCCGGCGACATCTGCAACCGAGACCTGATTCGCGGAGACGCTCCATGCCGATCAACGTGACGATGCCGGCGCTTTCCCCGACCATGGAGGAGGGCAATCTCGCCAAGTGGCTGGTGAAGGAAGGAGACAAGGTCTCCTCCGGCGACGTCATCGCCGAGATCGAGACCGACAAGGCGACGATGGAAGTCGAGGCCGTGGACGAGGGCACGGTGGCGAAGATCGTCGTGCCTGCCGGTACGGAAGGCGTGAAGGTCAATGCCGTCATCGCGATCCTCGCCGCCGACGGCGAGGATGCGGGCGCAGCGGGTGCCGGCAACAGCGCTGCGCCGGCCGCCGATGCCAAGCCGGTTGGCGATCCGAAGGCCGACAATGCCGTGATCGGCACGGAAGCCGAGGCGAAGGACCCGGAACTGCGCGGCTACGCGAAGAGCGACGCGATGAGCGCCGGCGCCGCTGCGGCGCCGAAAGGAGCCTCGGCGTCGAACGGCGAGCGCGTCTTCGCCTCGCCGCTCGCCCGTCGCCTCGCCAAGGAGCAGGGCATCGATCTTGGCGCCGTCACGGGCTCCGGTCCGCATGGCCGTATCGTGAAGGCGGATCTGGAAGGCGCCGCGAAGGGAGGGGCGGCCAAGGCCGCGTCCGCCGCCGAGGCGCCGAAGTCGGCCGCGCCGGTTGCCGAAGCGCCGGCCGCCGCCGCAGCGCCGAAGGCGCCGAGCGACGATCAGGTGACGAAGCTCTTCGCCGAAGGCTCCTACGAGAAGGTGCCGCATGACGGCATGCGCAAGACCATCGCCCGCCGCCTCGTCGAGGCGAAGACGACGGTTCCGCATTTCTATCTGACGGTCGATTGCGAGCTCGACGCGCTTCTGGCCCTGCGCACGCAGCTGAATTCCGCCTCGCCGACGGTCAAGACCTCGGCCGGCGAGAAGCCGGCCTACAAGCTCTCGGTCAACGACATGGTGATCAAGGCCATGGCCCTCGCCCTCAAGGCCGTGCCGGACGCCAACGTCTCCTGGACCGACGGCGCGATGCTGAAGCACAAGGCGGTGGATGTCGGCGTCGCGGTGTCGATCGAGGGCGGTCTCATCACCCCGATCATCCGCAAGGCCGAGGCGAAGACGCTCTCCGCCATCTCCAACGAGATGAAGGATCTCGCGAGCCGCGCCCGGTCGCGCAAGCTGAAGCCGGAGGAATATCAGGGCGGCACGACGGCGGTCTCCAATCTCGGCATGTTCGGCGTGCGCGACTTCGCCGCCATCATCAATCCGCCGCATGCGACGATTCTGGCGGTCGGCGCGGGCGAGCAGCGGGCGGTGGTGAAGAACGGCGCCGTCACGGTCGCGACGGTGATGTCGGTGACGCTCTCGACGGATCACCGGGCGGTGGACGGCGCGCTCGGTGCCGAACTGCTCCAGGCCTTCAAGGGCTTCATCGAAAATCCGATGAGCATGCTCGTCTAAGGGAGCGCGGCCATGACGACGGTTCTCTGCTACGGCGACTCGTTGACCTGGGGCTACGACGCGGAGACCGCCGGCCGCCATTCCCACGAAACCCGCTGGCCCTCGGTCCTCGCCGCGGGCCTCGGGCCGGAGATCGAGGTGATCGCCGAGGGCCTCAACGGCCGCACGACCATCTTCGATGATCCCAGCACCGTTGCGGATCGCAACGGTGCGCGCGTTCTGCCGACCATTCTCGGCACGCATCAGCCGATCGATCTCGTGATCTTCCTGCTCGGCACGAACGATCTGAAGCGCCATACCGGCGGCGGCCGTGCCTTCGAGGCGGGCATCGGCATCGAGCGTCTGGTGGAGATCGTCCAGACCTTCCCCTATCAGCGCGGCTACGCGGTGCCGAAGATCCTGATCGTCTCGCCGCCCTGCTTCGTCGCGACGGAGGACCCGGAAGCGCAGATGCTCCTCGGCCATGCGATCGAAGAATCGCAGAAACTGTCCTACTGCTATGCCTTCGTCGCGGAGGAATATGGCTGCGACCTCTTCGATGCCGGCGAGGTCTGCGAGACGACGCCGCGCGACGGCTTCCATCTCGACGCGGAGAACACGAAGCGGCTGGGCGAGGCCCTGGTCGAGCCGGTCCGCGCGATCCTCGCCCGTTCCTGATCCGACAGACATTCGCCGGCCCCGTTCTGGAGAACCCTGCAAGCCATGGCTGACACTTACGACATCATCGTCATCGGCGGTGGCCCCGGCGGCTATGTCGCCGCCATCCGCGCCGCGCAGCTCGGTTTCAAGACCGCCGTCGTCGAGCGCGAACATCTCGGCGGCATCTGCCTCAACTGGGGCTGCATCCCGACCAAGGCGCTGCTGCGCTCGGCCGAGATCTTCCACTATGCCGAGCACGGTGCGAATTACGGCCTGAAGATCGAGAAGCCCGGCTTCGACATCGCCGATGTCGTGAAGCGCTCGCGCGGGGTCTCGGCGCAGCTCAATGGCGGCGTCGGCATGCTTCTGAAGAAGAACAAGGTCGACGTGATCTGGGGCGAGGCCCGCATCGAGAAGGCGCCGCAGGGCGGCCCGGTCGAGATCTCGGTCGGCAAGATGAAGAAGCCGGCGGTCGAGCCGCAGAATCCCGTGCCGAAGACGGTGCTGGGCGAGGGGACCTATAAGGCCAAGCACGTGATCGTCGCCACCGGCGCGCGGCCGCGCGTCCTGCCCGGCATCGAGCCGGACGGCGACCGCATCTGGACCTATTTCGAGGCGATGAAGCCGAAGGCCATGCCGAAGTCGCTGGTCGTGATGGGGTCGGGTGCCATCGGCATCGAATTCGCCTCCTTCTACCGCACCATGGGCGCCGAGGTGACCGTGGTGGAACTCCTGCCGCAGATCCTGCCGGTGGAGGATGCGGAGATCGCCGGCGTCGCCCGCAAGCAGCTGGAAAAGCTCGGCATCCGCTTCATGACCGACGCCAAGGTGACGAAGGTCGCCAAGGGTGCCGATGGCGTCAGCGTCGATATCGAGGCGAAGGGCAAGATCGAGACGCTGAAGGCCGAGCGGCTGATCTCGGCCGTCGGCGTCCAGGGCAATTCGGAAGGGCTCAATCTCGAGGGCGTCGGCGTCGCCATCGAGCGCGGCATCGTGAAGACCGACGGGCTCGGCCGCACCAATGTCGCCGGCATCTATGCCATCGGCGATGTCGCCGGGCCGCCGATGCTTGCCCATAAGGCGGAGCATGAGGGCGTCATCTGCGTCGAGGCGATCAAGGGCCTGCATCCTCATCCGATGAAGAAGGAGCACATCCCGGGCTGCACCTATTGCCAGCCGCAGGTGGCGAGCGTCGGACTGACCGAGGCGAAGGCCAAGGAGAGCGGTCGCGAGTTGAAGATCGGCCGGTTCCGTTTCATCGGCAACGGCAAGGCGATCGCTCTCGGCGAGCCGGAAGGCATGGTGAAGACCATCTTCGACGCCAAGACCGGCGAGCTGCTCGGCGCGCACATGGTCGGCGCGGAAGTGACGGAACTGATCCAGGGCTTCGTCGTGGCGATGGGCCTGGAGACCACCGAGGAGGACCTGATGCACACGGTCTTCCCGCATCCGACCCTGTCGGAGACGATGCATGAGAGCGTGCTGGACGCCTACGGACGCGTCATCCACATGTGAGGCCGATCGGGGCGCGGAACCGGGCGAAATCCCGGCCGCGCCTCGATATTTTGATGCGGCGTCATCTTGCCGCGCCGGGCCGCCGCCCAATCTCCATCAGTAACGAAAACCACTGCATGGAGTAACGGAATGAGCACGAACGGCGTTGGTTGGCTCGGTGCGATCATTATCGGCGGCATCGCCGGCTGGCTCGCCGAGCAGTTCATGAAGAGCGACATGGGCGTCCTCATGAACATCATCCTCGGCATTGTCGGTGCCGTGGTCCTCAATGCGATTCTGGCGGCCTTCAATGTCGGCTTCGTCGGCGTCATCGCCTATCTGATCATCGGCTTCATCGGCGCCTGCCTGCTGATCGCGGTGGCCCGGATGTTCCGAGGCCGCAGGGTCTGACGTCGACCGCTTCGATCGCCGAGGCCGAATTCTGATACGCCGCTCCCGGTCCGCCGGGGGCGGCGTCTTGTTTCATTTGCACGGCAAGCTCAGCGGGCTTAAATTCCTCGCCATGGTCACCATTCTCGACACCCGCGCTCCCGCCGCCGCCACGCCCCGGCCGCGCCACCCCGAAAAGGCCCACCGGCCGGACAACGAGAGCCTGCCAAAGCCGGACTGGATCCGGGTCCGCGCGCCCGTGTCGAAGGGCTATGACGAGACGCGCGAGATCGTCCGCTCGAACAAGCTCGTCACGGTCTGCGAGGAGGCGGGCTGTCCCAATATCGGCGGGTGCTGGGAGAAGAAGCACGCGACCTTCATGATCATGGGCGGCATCTGCACGCGCGCCTGCGCCTTCTGCAACGTCGCGACGGGCAAGCCGCACGCCCTGGACCGGGACGAGCCGCAGAGCGTCGCCCGCGCCGTCGCGGCGATGGGGCTCAGCCATGTCGTCGTCACCTCGGTCGATCGCGACGATCTCGCCGATGGCGGCGCGGAACATTTCGCCGAGACGATTCGCGCGATCCGCGCCGCGGCGCCCGGCACGACCATCGAGATCCTGACGCCGGACTTCCTGAAGAAGCCGGGCGCGCTGGAGGTGGTGGTCGCCGCAAAGCCTGACGTCTTCAACCACAATCTCGAAACCGTGCCCTCGAACTATCTGACGGTGCGGCCCGGCGCGCGCTATTTCCATTCCATCCGCCTGCTGCAGCGGGTGAAGGAACTCGACCCGACGATGTTCACCAAGTCCGGCATCATGGTCGGTCTCGGCGAGACGCGGAACGAGGTCCTGCAGCTGATGGACGACCTGCGCACCGCCGATGTCGATTTCCTGACCATCGGCCAATATCTGCAGCCGACGAAGAAGCACCACGCCGTGATGAGCTATGTCACGCCGGACGAGTTCAAGTCCTACGAGACGGTCGCCTATGCCCGCGGCTTCCTTCTCGTCTCGTCCAGCCCGCTGACGCGCTCTTCGCATCATGCGGGCGAGGACTTTGCCCGGCTCCAGGCCGCGCGGCTGGCACGCCAGGCGGCGGCCTGAGGGAGAGCGCTTCGCATGCCGAAATTCGAGACGGTCCGCCCCGTCGAGCACGCGCCGGAACAGATGTTCGATCTCGTCGCCGACGTGGAGCGATACCCGGAATTCCTGCCGCTCTGCGAGCGGCTGGAGGTGCGCTCGGAACAGGAGCGCGACGGCAAGCGCCTGCTGATCGCCGACATGACCGTCGCCTATAAGATGGTGCGCGAGACCTTCGCCTCGCAGGTCCTGCTGAAGCCGCAGGACCGCGAGATCGACGTGAAATATATCGAGGGGCCGTTCCGCTATCTCGACAATCGCTGGACCTTCGAGCCGCGCGAGGGCGGCGGCACGAATGTGCGCTTCTTCATCGACTACGAGTTCAAGAGCCGCATGCTCGGCATGCTGATGGGCTCGATGTTCGACTATGCCTTCCGGCGCTTCGCCCAGGCCTTCGAGGAACGGGCGAACAAGGTCTACGGCCGCGCCTCGGCGCTGCCGGCCGCCTGAAGCGCTTCCTCCAGAAGATCGAAGGCGGTCGCCACGCTGCGATGGCGGATCTCCTCGCGCGTCAGCGAGCCGAAGCGGCGCTCGACATGCCGCGTGCCGGACCCGCTCGCGAGGCCGAAATGGACGAGACCGACGGGTTTGGCATCGCTGCCGCCGCCCGGCCCGGCGATGCCGGTGACGGCCACCGCCAGTTCGGCCCGCGAGGCGGCGAGGGCGCCTTCCGCCATGGCGCGCGCGACCTCGGGCGAGACCGCGCCATGGGCGGCAATGAGCGCGGGGGAGACGCCGGTCATCTCGCTCTTCGCCTCGTTCGAATAGGTGACGAAGCCGCGATCGAGCACAGCGGAAGAGCCGGGGACATCGGTGACGAAGGCCGCGATCAACCCGCCGGTGCAGGATTCCGCCGTGACGATCCGCATGCCGCGCGCCGCGAGGCGGGCGACGAGATCCTCGGCGCGCGTCCGAAGATCCTGGCGCGCGGTCATCGCGGACCCGCCTCGCCATAGCTGACGCTGGCCGTCGCGATCGCCGCGATGCCCTCACGCCGGCCGATGAAGCCGATCCCCTCGTTGGTGGTCGCCTTCACCGAGACGCGGCCCGCATCGAGCCCGGTCATCTCCGCGAGCGCGGCGCACATGGCGTCGCGATGCGGCATGATCTTCGGCGCCTCGGCGATCAGCGTCACGTCGACATTGCAGATGCGTCCGCCGTTCTCACGCACGATCGAGACGGCATGCCGCACGAAGATGTGGGAGGCGGCCCCGCGCCAGCGCTCGTCCGTCGGGGGGAAATGCGTCCCGATATCGCCCGCGCCGCAGGTCGCGAGCAGCGCGTCGGTCAAGGCATGGAGGCCGACATCGGCATCCGAATGGCCGGACAGCGCGCCGTCATGCGCGATCCGCACGCCGCAAAGGGTGACATGGTCGCCGGGCACCAGTTGGTGCACGTCGTAGCCGTTGCCGGTCCTGACATCGATCATCCGCAGTCGCGCCTCCGCCCGCTCGAAATCGCCGGGATAGGTGAGTTTCACATTGTCGGGCGAGCCTTCCACCAGCCTGACGGCGCAGCCCGCCCATTCGGCCACCGCCGTGTCATCGGTGAAGTCGTGCCGGCCCTCGGCGGCGGCGCGCTCGTGGGCGGCGAGAATGGTGCGGAAATCGAAGCCCTGGGGAGTCTGCGCGCCATGGATGCCCGTGCGGTCGACCGTCGCCTGCACCCGTCCCGCCGCGTCGACGCGCTTCAGCGTGTCGGCGATGGCCGAGCCGGGCAGGGCGGCGAGGCGCGGCTCGATGGCCGCGATCACCCGGCCGATGGTGTCGCGATCGACGAAGGGCCGGGCGGCGTCGTGTATCAGCACCACCTCGGGCGCCGCGTCCCGCAGCCGGTCGAGACCGGCGAAGACGGATTGCTGGCGGGTCGCGCCGCCGAGGGCGAAGTCGATTCCATCGTAGACGGAAAGAAGCTGCCGTGTCCGGTCGAGGTCGTCGGGATGCACGACGACGACGATCGTCGCGAAGAACCCGCTTTCGACCAGACGGGCCACGGCATGCTCCAGCACCGGCCGGCCGGCGAGAAGTCGGAACTGCTTCGGCTCGTCGAAGGGCGGGCCGGCCCGAAGGCCGCGACCGGCCGCGACGACGATGGCGGCGGCGGATCGGCGCGGCAGCCCGGGTTCTGCGGGAAGAATGATCATCGGCTTCGGATGGACCACAGCTTTTGCTGCGCTGCAAGCTAAACTGCTTGTCTTTTGTGCACCACTGGATAAGTTGGCAGTCGATGGCGCAAGAATCGACACATGTTCCGGCTGCTGAGCTTTTGAGCGAAATGCCGCGTGTCTCCCGTCCGGCCGATCGGTCGCTGGCGGAGCCGCTCGCGGTCGCTTCGCTGCGACTGCCGAACCGCGTCTTCCTCGCGCCGCTGTCCGGCATCTCCGACGTGCCGTTCCGCCGGCTCGCGCGCCGCTTCGGTGCCGGCTCGGTGGTCTCGGAGATGGTGGCCAGCGCCGAACTGGTGAAGAATCACCCCGAAAGCCTGTTGCGGGCGATGCGTGACGGCATGGGCGCCCATATCGTGCAGCTCGCCGGGCGCGATCCGGTGTGGATGCGCGCGGCGGCCGAGCGGCTGGCCGATCTCGGCGCCGATGCGATCGATATCAATATGGGGTGCCCGGCCAAGAAGGTGGTCGGCGGTCTTTCCGGCTCGGCCCTGATGCGCGAGCCGGAACTGGCGCTCGCCATCGTCGAGGCGACGGTCGCCGGGGCGGGCTCGGTGCCGGTGACGCTGAAGATGCGGCTCGGCTGGGACGAGCAGTCCATCAATGCGCCGGCGATCGCGGCCCGTGCCGAGGCGGCGGGCATCCGCATGATCGCCGTGCATGGCCGCACCCGCATGCAATTCTACAGCGGCCGGGCGGACTGGCCGGCGATCGCGGCCGTGAAGACGGCCGTGTCGGTGCCGCTCGTCGCCAATGGCGATCTCACCCGCCCGGACGAGGCGCAAGCCATGCTCCGTCTCAGCGGCGCCGATGCGCTGATGATCGGACGCGGCGCGCAGGGGCGACCCTGGCTGCCGGGGCTCGTCGCCGGGGCCGTCGGTCGCGCCGATCTCGAAGCGGTGAGCCTCAGCGATCTTATCTGCGAGCATTATGAAGCGATGTTGGAGCATTACGGCCAGGAGGTCGGCGCGAAGGCCGCCCGCAAGCATCTCGGATGGTATCTCGATCGCCTGGAGCCTGGAGCCTCGCCCGCGAGGACGGAACTCTTGAGCACGGACGATCCGGCCCTCGTGCCGCGTCTCGTACGCCGGCGCTTCGCCGGCCTGTCCGCGGCCGATGCCGAGTTCAGCGCGGCTGTCTCGCGGCGGGAGGCGGCCTGACATGAAGCCGGCCAAGCCCGCGGCGGAGATCGCGGTTCAGACGCTGAATGCCCTGCCGCATCCCGTCGTCGTCATTGACGGCGCGGGGCAGCTCGTTTTCGTCAATTCGGATGCCGAGCACTTCTTCTCGGCCGGCGCCACCTATCTGACGAAGCGCAAGCTCGCCGATTTCATTCCCGCCGACAGTCCGCTCTTCGCGCTGATCGATCAGGTGCGCGGCGATCGCTCGCGCATCAGCGAATATCGCGTCGACGTCTCCTCGCCCCGGCTCGGAGCCGATCGGCTGGTCGACCTCTATGTGTCGAGCCTCGCCGAGGATACCGATCATGTCGTGATCATGATCCAGCTGCGCTCGATTGCCGACAAGATGGACCGCCAGCTGACGCATCGCTCCGCCGCGCGTTCGGTGACGGGCCTCGCCGCGATGCTGGCGCACGAGATCCGCAACCCGCTGTCCGGCATCAAGGGCGCGGCGCAGCTGCTCGAAGCATCGGCCAGCGACGAGGATCGCGCCCTGACGCGTCTCATCGGCGAGGAGAGCGATCGCATCGTCAAGCTGGTCGACCGCATGGAGGTCTTCTCCGACCAGCGGCCGATCGAGCGTTCGGCGGTGAACATCCATTCCGTGCTGGAACATGTGAAGACGCTGGCGCGCAGCGGCTTCGCCCGCGAGGTGAAGTTCCTCGAGACCTACGATCCGTCGCTTCCTTATGTCTTCGGCAACCGCGACCAGCTCGTCCAGGTCTTCCTCAATCTCGTGAAGAATGCCGCCGAGGCGCTGCACGGCCAGGAGGGCGCCGAGATCCGGCTCTCGACCGCCTTCAGGCCCGGCGTGCGCCTGTCGGTTCCCGGCACCAAGGCCCGGATGACCCTGCCGCTCGAATTCGTGGTGGAGGATAACGGGCCGGGCGTGCCGGACGATATTCGCGAGAACATCTTCGATCCCTTCATCACCACCAAACCCAGCGGGTCCGGTCTCGGCCTCGCCCTGGTCGCGAAGATCATCGGCGATCATGGCGGCGTCATCGAATGCGAGTCCCAGCCGGGCCACACCGTATTCCGCGTTTTGATGCCGGCCTGGCAGGACGAGACCGACAAGCGTTCCGCCCATGCGCGCCGGAGCTAGATAAGACGATCCCATGGCCGCCTCCGCTCAGATTCTCGTCGCCGACGACGATGCCGCGATCCGAACCGTCATCTCGCAGGCCATGATCCGCGCCGGCTTCGAGGTGCGCGTCACCTCGAACATCGCGACGCTCTGGCGCTGGATCTCGGCGGGCGAGGGGGATCTCGTGATCACCGACGTCCTGATGCCGGACGGCAATGCCTTCGACGTCCTGCCGCGGATCAAGAACCTGCGGCCGGAACTGCCGGTCGTGGTGATGAGCGCCCAGAACACGTTCATGACGGCGATCAAGGCCTCGGAGCGCGGCGCCTACGACTACGTGCCGAAGCCCTTCGACCTGACCGAGCTCGTCTCGATCGTCCGCCGGGCCCTGGCCGAGCCGAAGAGCGCGCAGTCCACCCAGGCGGAGGATGCGGGCGAGAACATGCCGCTCGTCGGCCGCTCGCCCGCGATGCAGGACATCTATCGCGCTCTGGCGCGGATGATGCAGACGGATCTGACGGTGACGATCACCGGCGAATCCGGCACCGGCAAGGAACTCGTGGCGCGCGCGCTCCACGACTATGGCCGCCGCCGCAAGGGCCCCTTCGTCGCGATCAACATGGCGGCCATCCCGCGCGATCTCATCGAATCGGAGCTTTTCGGCCATGAGAAGGGCGCCTTCACCGGCGCGCAGACCCGATCCAGCGGCCGTTTCGAGCAGGCCGAAGGCGGCACGCTCTTTCTCGACGAAATCGGCGACATGCCGATGGAAGCGCAGACGCGCCTGCTGCGCGTCCTGCAGCAGGGCGAATATACGGTGGTCGGCGGCCGCACGCCGATCGCCACCGACGTGCGCATCGTCGCCGCCACCAACAAGGACCTCCGCCAACTCATCGGCCGGGGCCTGTTCCGCGAGGATCTCTTCTATCGCCTGAACGTCGTGCCGCTGCGTCTGCCGCCCCTGCGCGAGCGCATCGAGGACCTGCCCGATCTCGCCCGCCATTTCTTCCAGATCGTGCAGAAGGAAGGCCTGCCCCGCAAGGTTCTGACCTCCGGCGCGCTCGACGTGCTGCGCCGCTACCATTGGCCGGGCAATGTGCGTGAACTAGAAAACCTCATCCGCCGCCTCGCCGCGCTCTATCCGCAGGACGAGATTTCGGCGGAGATCATCGAGCACGAACTCGCCGCCGACCATGCCCGCACGCTGGATGGGCCGGTGGACGGGACGAAGCCCGTCGATCTCAGCGCCTCGGTCGAGCGCTACCTAACGGAATATTTTGCCTCCTTCGGCGACGATCTGCCGCCGGCGGGCCTGCACGGGCGTATCCTGCGCGATGTGGAATACCCGCTGATCGCGGCGGCCCTTGCGGCGACGCGCGGCAATCAGGTAAAGGCAGCCGATCTTCTCGGCGTGAACCGCAACACGCTGCGCAAGAAGATCCGCGACCTCGATATCTCGGTCGTCCGCTCCATCCGTTAAAAATAAATAAATCCGCCGCGTCGTTGCATTTTGAACACAAAGCGTTGCATTATCGCAACGATGAGATGTGATTTCAGCGACGCGATTCGATGCCCGCGCGATCCTTGACGCAGGTCGAGGCGGCGCCGTTCTTCCCGGAACGTCGCCGCTTCATGCTTGTCCCCGGCCTGATCGCCGTGGCCGGTGCCCTGATCACTGGCGCGATTTCCTTCGTCGTCCTGATGGGGCTGACGCCGATCGAGCCGGACGGGCAGGTCGTGAAGATCGCGACGCTCGTCAACGGCGCCTTCGTCCTCATCCTTTGCGGGTTGATCGGCCGCGAGGCGGTGCGCATGCTGAACGCACGGCGCAAGGGCAAGGCCGCCTCGCGGCTGCATGTGCGCATCGTCGTGCTCTTCGCCATCGTCGCCGCCATTCCCGCGCTGCTGGTGGCGATCGTCGCCGGCATCACGCTCGATCTCGGCCTCGACCGCTGGTTCGAGATCCGCACCCGCGCGATCGTCGATTCCTCCGTCAGCGTCGCGCATGCCTATGTCAACGAGAATGCCCGGAACCTCCAGGGCTCGACCCTGTCGATGCGCTACGATCTCGATTCGCAGCGCCGGTTGTTCGATCTCGACCGCAACGGCTTCCAGGAGATGTTCGACGAGCAGGCGAGGGGCCGCTCGCTGCTCGGCGCCCAGTTGATCGCGCCGGACGGCAGCCAGGTGCTGGCCGCCGACATCCAGACCGACAAGCCGCTGCCGCCGCCGCCCGAGGATGCGCTGGCGCGCGCCAAGGCCGGCAATCTCGTCTTCATTCCACCGGGTGCCACCAATCTCGTTGGCGCGCTGCTGAAGCTCCAGACGCTCGGCGACATCTATCTCTACACGATCCGCCCGCTCGACCCGCAGGTCGTCGCGGCCCTCCGGCTGATGGAGGACCGCACCCGCGAATATCGCAATCTCCAGAACAACCGCGTCGGCACGCAGATCGCCTTCGCGCTCCTCTATCTCGGCATCACTCTCATCGTGCTCCTGTCGGCGATCTGGACCGGCATCGGCGTCGCCGACCGGCTGGTGCGGCCGATCCGGCTGCTGATCACGGCGGCGGACGAGGTGAGCGAGGGCAATCTCGCGGTCTCGGTGCCGGTGCGCGGCTCGGACGGCGATGTCGGCTCGCTGTCCAACACCTTCAACAACATGACGCAGCAATTGCGCAGCCAGCGCGACGAGCTGATCGCCACGAACGCCGTCATCGACGAGCGCCGCCGCTTCACCGAGGCGGTTCTCTCCGGCGTCACGGCCGGCGTCATGGGCGTCGGCAGCGACGGCACGATCGCGATGCTGAACCCTTCGGCCGAGCGCATCCTGGCGGTCCAGGCCGACGATGTCGTCGGCCGCAATCTCAGCGACGCCTTTCCGATGCTCGGCGGCATCTATCGCGCCGCCGGGTCCTCCAAGAAGGCCGAATATCAGGAGGAGCTGAAGCTCCGCGTGCGCGACCGCGACCGGGCGCTGGTCGTCCGGATCACCTCGGAAGAGAGCGTCGTCGGCCGCCATTCGAGCGTCATCACGCTCGACGACATCACCGATCTCGTCGAGGCGCAACGCTCCTCGGCCTGGGCGGATGTGGCGCGGCGCATCGCGCACGAGATCAAGAACCCGCTGACGCCGATCCAGCTCTCCGCCGAGCGCATCCGCCGTCGCTACGGCAAATATGTCGAGAACGACCGCGAGATCTTCGATCGCTGCATCGACACGATCGGCCGTCAGGTCGCCGATATCGGCCGGATGGTGGACGAGTTCTCGACCTTCGCCCGCATGCCGAAGCCGAAGATGGAGGCCAAGGACCTGCGCGAGGCGCTGAAGGAAGCCGTGTTCATGCGGGAAATGGGCGATCACGGCATCCGCTTCACCACCCGTTTCGAGGACGAGCCGATGCTCGGCTCCTTCGACATCCGCCTTCTCAGCCAGGCCTTCGGCAATCTGGTGAAGAATGCGACCGAAGCCTTCGAGGGCGTCGAGGTCGCCGATCCGGCGATCCGCATCGAGGCGAGGCGGGACGGCGCCATGTTCCGCGTCGAGATCGCCGACAACGGCAAAGGTTTCCCGCGCGAGGATCGAGACCGCCTGCTCGAGCCCTATATGACGACGCGGGAAAAGGGGACCGGGCTCGGCCTTGCGATCGTGCGCAAGATCATCGAGGAGCACGGCGGCTCGATCGAGCTCGACGATGCGCCCGAGGGCGAGCGCGGCGCCGTGGTGCGCATCCGTCTGCCGGCCGGCGAGGCCGATGAGTTCGGCGCCACCGCGCGCCGCGACACGAACAACGAGAGGACTGCGAACTGATGGCATCGGACATCCTGGTCGTCGACGACGAAGCGGACATTCGTGAGCTGGTTGCCGGGATCCTCGAGGACGAGGGCCACGAGACCCGGATGGCCGGCAATTCCGAGGCGGCGCTGCAGGCGATCGCCGATCGCGTTCCGCGTCTGGTGTTTCTCGACATCTGGCTGCAGGGTAGCCGGCTCGACGGGCTGGATCTCCTGGAAGCGATCAAGACGCAGCATCCGGAAGTGCCCGTGGTGATGATTTCCGGCCATGGCAATATCGAGACGGCGGTCTCCGCCATCCGGCGCGGCGCCTACGACTATATCGAGAAGCCGTTCAAGGCGGACCGGCTGGTGCTCGTCGCCGAGCGCGCGCTGGAAACCTCGAAGCTGAAGCGGGAGGTCTCGGATCTTCGCCGCCGCTCCGCCGACTTCTCCGAACTCGTCGGCAAGTCGCATCAGATGAACCAGTTGCGCACGACGATCGAGCGCGTCGCCCCGACCAACAGCCGCATCATGATCCTTGGGCCCTCGGGCTCGGGCAAGGAGATGGTCGCCCGCGCCATCCACGCGCGCTCGTCGCGGGCGAAAGGGCCCTTCGTCGCGCTGAACGCCGCCGCCATCACGCCCGACCGCATGGAAGTGGAGCTCTTCGGCACGGAAACGCCGCCCGGCATCGAGCGCAAGGTCGGCGCCTTCGAGGAAGCGCATGGCGGCGTCCTGTTCCTGGACGAGATCGGCGACATGCCGCGCGAGACGCAGAACAAGATCCTGCGCGTTCTCACCGAGCAGACCTTCGAGCGCGTCGGCGGCGCGAAGAAGGTGAAGGTCGATGTGCGCATCATCTCCTCCACCTCGCACAATCTGGAATCGATGATCGCCGAGGGGAGCTTCCGCGAGGACCTCTATCACCGCCTGTCGGTGGTGCCGATCAGCGTGCCGCCGCTGTCGGAACGCCGGGCCGACATTCCCTTGCTCATCGAGGCCTTCATGAAGCAGATCGGCGAGCAGACCGGCATCAAGCCGAAGGAGATCAGCGGCGAGGCCATGGCCGTGCTCCAGGCGAGCGACTGGCCGGGCAACATCCGGCAGCTGCGTAACAATGTCGAACGGCTGATGATCCTGTCGCGCGAAGACGAGGGCAGCGCCATCACGGTCGACATGCTGCCGCACGAGGTCGGCGAGATGCTGCCGCGCACGCCCTCGCAGGCGGACGGGCGCATCCTGGCCCTGCCGCTGCGCGATGCGCGCGAGGTGTTCGAGAAGGAATATCTCGTCGCGCAGATCAACCGCTTCGGCGGCAATATCTCGCGCACGGCGGAATTCGTCGGCATGGAGCGCTCGGCCCTGCATCGCAAGCTGAAGTCGCTCGGCATTTGATTCAGTTGCGCCGAATCGGCCGCGAATGCTAGGCAGCGAGCCGTGGACATGCTGGGGCCTTCCGCATCGAAAGCTCCCGCCAACGACAAGAACGGACGCCCGATGGCCGAACGCCCGCAGAGCCTTCAGGACCTCTTTCTCAACACTGTCCGCAAGCAGAAAATCTCGCTGACGATCTTCCTGGTGAACGGCGTGAAGCTCACCGGCGTCGTCACGTCCTTCGACAATTTCTGCGTTCTTCTGCGACGCGACGGTCATTCGCAGCTCGTCTACAAGCATGCGATCTCGACCATCATGCCGTCACAACCGGTTCATATGTACGAGCCCGAAGAATGAGAGCGACGGCATTTTGACGGAATACGAGGAACGGCGGCCCCGCCAGCCGATTGAACACAAGACCGTGGTGACGCGTGCCGCGGTGGTGGTGCCGGTGCTGCGGCAGACGCAGGCGACGGAAGAGGGCGAGACGGTGCCCCGCGCCGACGAAAGCCGTCTGGAGGAAGCGGTCGGGCTCGCGGCGGCGATCGATCTCGAGATCGTTTCGGCGGTGATCGTGCCGGTGTCGAAGCCGCGCCCGGCGACGCTCATCGGCGCCGGCAAGGTGGAAGAGTTGAAGGGCGTCGTCGCGGCCGAGGAGATCGGCCTCGTGATCGTCGATCATCCCCTGACGCCCGTCCAGCAGCGCAATCTCGAAAAGGAACTCGGCGCCAAGGTCCTCGACCGGACCGGCCTGATCCTGGAGATCTTCGGCCGCCGCGCGCGCACCAAGGAAGGCCGCCTGCAGGTCGAGCTCGCGCATCTGAACTATCAGAAGGGCCGGCTCGTGCGCAGCTGGACCCATCTCGAACGCCAGCGCGGTGGCGCCGGCTTTCTCGGCGGTCCCGGCGAGACGCAGATCGAGTCGGATCGTCGGCAGTTGCAGGAGAAGATCGGCCGACTAGAGCGGGAGCTCGAAGCGGTGCGCCGCACGCGCACGCTGCATCGCTCCAAGCGCAAGAAGGCGCCGCACCCGGTCGTGGCGCTGGTCGGCTATACCAATGCCGGCAAGTCGACGCTGTTCAACGCGATCACCGGCGCCGAGGTCCTGGCGAAGGACCTCCTGTTCGCGACTCTCGATCCGACGCTCCGGCGGATCACGCTGCCGCATGGCACGGAAGTGATCCTGTCGGATACGGTCGGCTTCATCTCGGACCTCCCGACCCATCTCGTCGCGGCCTTCCGCGCGACCCTCGAAGAGGTGATCGAAGCGGAACTCGTGCTGCATGTCCGCGACATGGCGAACCACGACGCCTCGGCGCAGGCGGGCGACGTCAACAAGATCCTCGCCGATCTGGAGATCGACACGGCCGATGCCGAGCACGTGGTCGAGGTCTGGAACAAGGTCGACCTCCTGGACGAGGCGGCGCGGGCGGCGCTGGTGACGGCCTCGGAAAGCGGCGCCAAGGGATTGGACGTGCATCTGGTTTCGGCTGTGACGGGCGAGGGGATCGACGCCCTCCTCGCCAATATCGAGACGCGGGTCGCGGGTCGGATCAGCGACATCGCGCTCGACATTCCGGCCGACAGCCTGCCGATCCTGCCCTGGATCTACGAGAACGCCTCGGTGCAGGAGCGCACCGATCGCGAGGATGGCGGCGTGTCGCTGACGGCCGGCATGACGGCCCAGGCCCGGGCCGAGCTGCGACGCATGACCGCCCGTTATCCGGACGTGCGCGTGGCATCGCCCGCCGGCTGAGCGGCGGCCGGCGCGGTCTTCGCTTCGACCCATAAGGCTTCCATCTCGGCCAGCGAAGCCTCGGTGAGCGTGCGGCCAGCCGCCGCCAACTGGCGCTCGATATGGCCGAAGCGGTAGCGGAACTTCGCGACGCAGCCGCGCAGCGCCATTTCGGGGTCGAGGCCGTGGAAGCGGCCGAGATTGACCAGGCTGAACAGGAGATCGCCGAACTCGTCCACCATGTGCTCGCGGTCGTCCTTGGCGAAGGCCTGGTCGAACTCGGCGAATTCCTCCTCGATCTTGGCGCGGATCGGCTCGGCCGCGTCCCAGTCGAACCCGACCGTCGCCGCCTTCTGCTGCACCTTCAGCGCCAGGACGAGCGCCGGAAAATTGCCCGGCACGCTGTCGAGCAGAAGCGGCGCCGCGTCCAGCCGCGCGGACTGCTTCCAGTCTTCGCCGGCGGCGCCTGAGCGTCCATCGAGCCGAGTCGCGAGTTCGGCCTGCCGCAGCGCCTTCTCGGCGCGTTCCTCGGCCTTGATCCGCTCCCATTGGCCCTTGGCCGAACGGGCGCTTCGCGCCACCTCGTCGCCGAAGACATGCGGATGCCGGCGCACCATCTTGCGCGTGATGCCTTCGACCACGTCCTCGAAATCGAAGAAGCCGCGTTCCGCCGCCATCTGCGCGTAATAGACGACCTGAAGCAGGAGATCGCCGAGTTCCTCGCGCAGGTCGTCGGCATCCCGGCGCTCGATCGCGTCGGCCACTTCGTAAGCTTCCTCCAGCGTATAGGGCACGATGGTGTCGAAGCTCTGCTCGATATCCCAGGGACACCCATGCTGCGGATCGCGCAGCGCGGCCATGATCTCGACCAGGCGCCGGATATCGCGCGAAGGCTGCATGACGGAAACCTCATGGCAATCGATGTGAGCCAAGGTCGCTCGCGGCCGGAGCCGACCTTGTCGGAGAGAGGACAAAAGCCGGCCAGGGGTCCTGCGTCAACCGCCGAAGTAGGGCGCCATCGCTATCCATATAAGTTGCATAAGATAGATTATGGAACATTTGCTTTCGCGAAGGGCGGACGCTGTTTGGAGCATGCGTCGCCGTCGGCCTTTCATCTCCCCTGTCGCCGGACGCCGCTCGCAAGCCAGTCGGCGCTCGCACGCGTGCATCGCCTTCGCAGGATATCATCGAGAGATCTGAGGAGGATTTCCGAACGCGTGGCGGCGCGTGCCGCTCAGGTCAGATCGAATTCCAAGACCATGCCGTCGAAGGCCGGACGCACATGACGCGGCAGTTCGCCGAGCAGCGTCTCGTAGTCGAGCGGCGTGTGCATATGCGTCAGCGTCGCGCTCTCGACGCCGAGGCGCTCGATCCAGCCAAGTGCCTGGTCCAGCGACAGATGGCTCGGATGCGGACGGTATTGGAGCGCGTCGATGACGATATGACGGCAACCGCCGAGCGCCCGGATGGCGCCCTGCGGAAAATCGCTGACATCGCTGCAATAGGCCAAGGGCCCGAAGCGGAAGCCGAGCGAATGGATCGCGCCGTGGATCTGGCGGAACGGCAGGATGTCGAGGCGGCCGCCGGCGCCTTCGATGGCGAAGCCCTGGCTTTCCATGATGGCTTGGCGCGTCACGATCGGATCGTAGGAACTGCCGGGTGCGCGTTCGAAGCAATAACGGAACGCCTCGAACATGCGGTCGTAGGTGGCGTCGTCCGCATGGATCGGAATGATGCGGCGCTGGTCGAGGGCAAAGCCGCGCAGATCGTCGATGCCGTGGATATGGTCGGCATGCGGATGCGTCACGAGCACCGCGTCGAGATGCCGGATGCCGCTGGCGATGATCTGCGCCCGCAGATCCGGCCCGCAATCGATCAGCACATTCGTTTCGCCTTGCGCCGAGACGCGCTGCACCAGGGCCGAAGCGCGCAGACGCCGGTTGCGCGGATTGGTCGGGTCGCAGGCGCCCCAGTCGCCAGTGATGCGCGGCGTGCCGGGCGAGGAACCGCAGCCGAGGATCGTGAGGCGCAGCCGGTCGCTCATGCGGCTTTGGCGGCGGCTTGGCGGGGGTCCGGCACTTTCGAGAAGAGCCGGAAGAAATTGTCCGAGGTCCGGGTGGCGAGTTCCTCGAGCGTCAGCCCCTTCACCTCGGCAAGCGCCGCCGCCGTGTCGCGCACGAAGGCGGGTTCGTTGCGCTTGCCCCGGTTCGGCGGCGGCGCGAGATAGGGCGCGTCGGTCTCGACCAGAATCCGGTCATCCGGGATCGTCACGGCGATCGCGCGCAGATCCTCGGACCGCTTAAAGGCCAGGATGCCCGAGAACGAGACGTAGCCGCCGAGCGCCAGACCGTGCTCGGCCAATTCGCGCCCTGCGGTGAAGCAATGGAGGACGAAGCCGAACCGCTCCTGCCTGATCTCGTCCGTCAAGATGCGCATCATGTCGGCATCGCATTCGCGCGAATGGATGACGAGCGGCAGGCCGGTAACCCGCGCCGCCGCGATCTGCTTGCGGAAGACGCGCTCCTGCACCGCAGGCGGCGCGCCCTCGTGGAAGTAATCGAGCCCAGCTTCGCCGATCGCGACGATCTTCGGCTCCGCGGACCAGCGCACATACTCGTCCGTATCGAGATCCGGCTCCTCGCCGGCGCTGAGCGGATGGGTGCCGACCGAGGCATAGACATTCGGATAGGCGCGCGTCAGCTCCAGAAGGCGCGCCAGCCGGGCGACGCGGGTCGAGATCGTCACCATCAGCCGCACGTCGGCCTGTTGCGCCCGCTCGATCAGGGCGTCGCGATCGGCGTCGAAATCCGGGAAATCCAGATGGCAGTGGCTGTCGACGATGAAAGGCGCGGCAGTCATGTCAGACGGTGTCCGGTTCCACGTAGCGCGGGAAGATCGCCGCCGGTGCCGGCATGGCGCGGCCGGCTTCCAGCCGGATGTCGGGCGTCAGTTCGGTGAAGCTGCGCTCGTCCGCCGCCACGGCGAGAATGTCGAGAAGCTTCGCCATACTTTCCGGCATGATCGGCTGAAGCAGGATCGCGACGCGGCGCAGCACCTCGGCCGTGACATAGAGCACGGTCGCCATGCGGGCCGGATCGCTCTTGCGCAGCGCCCAGGGCTCCTGGCCGGCGAAATAGCGGTTCGCCTCGGCGACGACGGCGAAGATCGGCGCCAGCATGGCATGGATCTCCTGCCGGTCGACCGCCTCGCGCGCCGCGATCAGGAGCGCGCCGCTCGTCGACAGGATCGCCTTGTCGGCCTCGCCGAAGGCGCCCGGTTGCGGGACCCGGCCATCGCAATGCTTGGCGATCATCGAGAGCGAGCGCTGCGCGAGATTGCCGAGATCGTTGGCGAGTTCGGAATTGGTGCGGTTGACGATCGCCTCGTGCGAATAGCTGCCATCCTGGCCGAAGGGCACCTCGCGCAGGAAGAAGTAGCGCGCCGCATCGAGCCCGTAATTGGCGACGAGCGAAAACGGATCGACGACATTGCCGACCGATTTCGACATCTTCTCTCCGCGATTGAAGAGAAAGCCATGGGCGAAGACGCGCTTGGGCAGCGGCAGGCCGGCCGAGAGCAGAAAGGCCGGCCAGTAGACGGCGTGGAATCGGACGATGTCCTTGCCGATGACATGCAGATCCGCCGGCCAGAACGCCGCGCGCTCGCCGTCATCGAGAAAGCCGGTCGCCGTCAGATAGTTCGTCAGGGCATCGACCCAGACATACATCACATGCTTCTCGTCGCCGGGCACAGGGATGCCCCAGTCGAAGGTCGTGCGCGAGACCGACAGGTCGCGCAGGCCCTGCCTGACGAAGGAGACGACCTCGTTGCGCCGCTCGGCCGGCCCGACGAAATCGGGATTGGCCTCGTAATGGGCGAGAAGCCGGTCCTGGAAGGCCGAAAGGCGGAAGAAATAGCTTTCCTCCTCGACCCAGGTCACCTGCGTGCCCTGCGGGCCGTAGCGGTTGCCATCGGCCCGAACCTCGGTCTCGTCTTCGGCGTAGAAAGCCTCGTCGCGGACGGAATACCAGCCGGAATAGGCATCCTTGTAGATGTCGCCCGACGCCGCCATGCGGCGCCAGATCTCCTGGCAGGCCAGCTTGTGCCGCTCTTCCGTGGTGCGGATGAAGTCGTCGTTGGACGCGCCGAGCACCTCCGCCATGCGCTGGAACTCGGCCGCGTTGCGATCCGCGAGATCGCGCACGGCGATGCCCTCGGCGCGGGCCGTCTGCAGCATCTTCATGCCGTGCTCGTCCGTGCCGGTAAGGAACATGACGTCGTAGCCGTCGAGCCGCTTGAAGCGGGCGATCGCGTCGGTGGCGATCAGCTCGTAGGCATGGCCGATATGCGGCCTGCCGTTCGGATACGAGATTGCGGTCGTCAGATAGAAGCGTTCGGCCATCGGCTCGTCATCGGAGGGCATCGGGTCCATGCCCTATAGGCGATCGAACGGCCCGCCTCAATCGGCGCGCCGTCACGGTCCTGCCAGGGCGAACCGGCGATGGAAATGGGTCAGCAGCATCTGCTTGCGGTCGAGATTGAAGGCCAGCCCC
The DNA here is from genome assembly GCF_014642635.1 of Aureimonas endophytica. Classification (GTDB taxonomy): domain Bacteria; phylum Pseudomonadota; class Alphaproteobacteria; order Rhizobiales; family Rhizobiaceae; genus Plantimonas; species Plantimonas endophytica. The sequence goes on along the minus strand of NZ_BMIQ01000001.1, from coordinate 481,932 downwards.
TCGCGAAAGCGCGCCGCCTCCTCGGCATGGAGCCGGGCGAGGCGCGCCGCGCGGCGCCCCTGCCCGCTGAGCGCCGCCGCCTCGCCGTCCGCCGCGAGCCTTGCGAACAGCGCCGCCAGCGTCAGGTCGAAGCTGGTTTCGCGGCCACGCTGCGTCACCTCGTCGGCCAGCGCCTGGATGCCGTGCCATTCCGGTTCGGGCGCCGCGAACAGGGCATCGAGTCGCTTCTCGATCTCCAGGCCACCGCTGGTGAGAAGCATGATGGCGCCGCGCACGCTGCCTTCGGCCCGCGCAGCGGCCGAGCCGCGATCGGCCTCCGTCGCGGGAATCGCGAGCTCGTCCAGGATGCCGGTCAAGACCGGCGCCGGCAGCGGATCGAGACGCAACACGCGGCAGCGCGAGCGGATCGTCGGCAGCAGCCGGCCGGGCAAGTGATTGACGATGAGGAACAGCGAGCGATCCGGCGGCTCTTCCAGCGTCTTCAGCAGTGCGTTCGCGGCATTGCGGTTCAGGTCGTCCGCCGGATCGACGATCGCGATGCGCCAGCGGTCGTTGCCGGCGGTCGTCTGGAAGAAGCGGTTGAGCTTGCGCACCTCGTCGACGGTGATCTGGGTCTTGAAGCCGCCGCGATCGGCCTCGGCGCGCGTCAGATGCAGGAGATTGGGATGGGAGCCGGAAGCGATCTGCCGCGCCGCGTTCCCGGCATCGTCCCCGCCGAGAAGCTGACGGGCGACGGCGAAGGCGAGCGTCGCCTTGCCGATGCCGCGCGGCCCCTGAAGCAGCCAGGCGTGATGAAGCCGACCCGCGCGATGGGCTGCAAGCAGCTGCGCGAGAGCCGCCTCGTGCCCCCGCAGCCGGTCGTTTTCGGCCGGTGACGGAACGCCTTCGAGCGCATCGTGCTCGGCCGGCGCGAGATCGACGTCGCTCATGCCGGACCCGGTACGGTCGCGGCGGGCTCGGCAGGCGGGAGCCGTCCTTCGCGCCGTCGTCCGTCGAGTCGATCGAGCGCCAGGAAGGCCACTTCGCGCGCCACATCGTCGATGGGACGGTCGCCGTCGACGATCACGCAACGCTGCGGCTCGCTTCGGGCGATCTCCAGAAATCGCTGTCGACGCGCCTCGTGAACGGCGAGCGCCTCGCTCTCGAAACGGTCGGCGACGGCACCGCCCCGGCGTTGGTCCGCCCGGGCGAGCCCGGTCGCGGCCGGGAGGTCGAGCAGCACCGTCAGGTCCGGCTGCGTGGCTCCGATCGCCAAGTGTTCGAGCGCCGCGACGAGGCGCCGGTCAGCGCCGGCGAGACCCTGATAGACGCGGGTCGAATCCTGGAAGCGATCGCAGATGACGACGGAGCCTCGCGCCAGCGCCGGACGGATGACGCTCGTCACATGGTCGGCCCGCGCCGCCGCGAAGAGCAGGATTTCGAGATCCGGCGCCAGCAGCCGGGCGGCGCCGGACAGGATGACATGGCGCAAGGCCTCGCCGCCCGGCGAGCCGCCCGGCTCGCGCGTCGTGAAGGTATCGTAGCCCTTCTCGGCGAGCCGTTCGGCAAGCCGGGCGATCTGCGTCGACTTCCCGCTGCCCTCGCCGCCCTCGAAACTGATGAAGAAGCCGCTCACGCCCGTCTCCGGCCTCACAATGCCCGGATCCAGCCGAAGGCGAGTTCCTGCGCGGCATCGAGCGCCCGCCCGGCGAAGGTGCCCTGCTCCACGGCCCGCGCCGCGAAGAGATCGTAGGACACGCTGACCTGCCGCCCGATCAGGATGTCGAGATGGCCGATTTTCTGGCCGGCCGCCACTGGCGCCTGGATGGGGCCGTCATAGACGATGCGGGCGCTGGCCTCCTCCGGCTTGGCTTGCGGTACGAAGGCGCGGATCGGCTCCCTGGCGACCATGGCGACACTCGGCACGAGGCCGCCATAGACCGCCGCAGCGCCGACCGTCTGTCCCGGCTGGAACAGCGTCTCGCGCCGGAAGGCGCCGTCCGCCCATTCGATCATGCGCCGGGCGTCCGCCTGCCGATCCGCGATCGAGGGCAGGCCGCCGAGGACGACGAAGGTCGTGTGGCCCTCCTTCTCCGTCACGCCGACGATCGAATAGCCGGAGGCCTCGGTATAGCCGGTGCCCATGCCGGTGGCGCCAAGCCCTTCCTGCAGCAGCGGATTGCGGTTGCGCTGGGTGATCTTGTTCCACTCGAACTGCGGCTCGGCATAGATCCGGTAGAGGTCGGGATGGTGCTCCTCGATATGGCGCGCCAGCGCCACGAGATCGCGCGCCGTCACCTTCTGTCCCTCGGCCGGCAGACCGGTCGGATTGACGAAGGTCGAGCCTGTCAGGCCGAGCTGGCGGGCGCGCTCGTTCATCAGGCCGGCGAAGGCCTCCTCGGACCCCGCCATGCCTTCCGCGATCACGATCGCCGCGTCATTGGCCGCCTGCACGATCGTGCCCCGGATCAGCGCCTCCAGCGGCACGTCGGATTTCAGCTTGGCGAACATGGTCGAGGTGCCGGAGGGCGCGCCGCCGGTGCGCCAGGCATGGTCGCTGACACGAAAATTCTGATCGAGCGCCAGCTTCTTGGTTTCAAGTGCCTCGAACACGACCTCCATCGTCATCAGCTTCGCGAGCGAGGCCGGACGGAACGGCTGGTCGGCATCCTTCTCGAAGAGGATCGCACCCGTCTCGCCGTCGAGGACGAGCGCCTGTTTCGCCTTGGTCTGCTCCGGCGCCCATGGCTCCGCCGCCGTGGCGGGAAAGGCGGCACCGAGCGAAAGCCCGAGCGCCAGCAAGGCGGCGATCCGGCGCGATCGCGGCCGGCCCGGCGCGCCGGCCGCGGGATGATCGTCAAATTGAAGAAAGGGCATCATGGAAATGGGCGCGCGGATTCTGCTGCGATGGAGCATAGCGCAGATCGGTCCCGAAAGGTGAGTGGAAAGCGCGCGTCGCGGCGGCGCGGCGCCCCGTCAATCGCGAAGAACGAAGGCGTCCGCGACACCGTCCCGCCAGAGTTCCCGCAGCACGGTATCGGCATCGGCTGCCGCCGCGATCTCCATGGCATAGGTCATGGCCCCCTCGCCCGCGTCGGCGATCAACGCGCCGCCATTGCGGGCGGCGAGGTCGCGCAGGAGGCCGAGCTTGGCGGCGTCGGAAACGGCGCCGATCTCGATGCGCTGGGGTTTCGCCCCGAGCGGGCGCGCCAAGGCGCCGAGCGGCGCCGCCGCGCCGGGGCGCGAGGCCGCCTTGATCGCCGGCGCATAGGAGGCGACCACCGAGGGGACGCGATCGGGGCGCCGGGTCGGAAGCGTCACCCGCCGGCCCGTCTCGCTCGTCGCCGCGTCGCGGATGATCGAGTCGATGCTGGCCGCGTCATTCGCCGGCTTCGCGGCGGTCGTCGCCGTTCGCGCCGGCATCCGTGCCAGGGTGGCGTAGCCCGGCACGTTCGACTGTTCGTTCATCGCCAGCATCACGCCGGTCGGCAGCCCGTCATTGACGGAAGGCGCCACGTTGCCGGGCCGATAGCTCGCCATCAGCATGGGCGTGTCGTCGCCCTCGAGCGGCGCCTTGCCGATATATTCCACCTTGATCCGGCCGAGACCGGTCGACTTGTAGCCGAGCATGTCGGCCGCCTTCGACGACAGGTCCATCATTCGATCGGCCACATAGGGGCCGCGATCGTTGATGCGGACGACGACATTCGCGCCGGTCTCCATATTCGTGACGCGCGCATAGGAGGGCAGCGGAAAGGTCGGATGAGCCCCCGACAGGCCGAACATGTCGTAGACTTCGCCATTCGCGGTCAGACGACCATGGAAGCTGGAACCATACCAGGAGGCATTGCCGACCTGGACATAGCCCGGCTGCTCCTTGGGATAGTACCACTTGCCCTTGACCTTGTAGGGCCGACCGAGCTGCTCGCGACCGCCGCCCTTCGGAACCTTGACGAGATCGGTGACGCGCGGGCTGGCCTTCACGCCATATTCGGATTCGGTAAACCGCTCCTTTGGATCGCTCTTGATGCGCTTGGCGGTCTCGTGCTTGACCTCGGACTGGCACCCGCCGAGGAAAAGCGCAGCGACGACGAAAGCCGAAACGGTCGCGCCCTTCCCCCACATCATCCGGCCATCCTGCATGCCAAGGTCCCCGACCGCTTCGTTCGCAAGGGATCGCAGCCATCCGGCTTCGAGGCGCCCCCGCGCCATCCCTCGCCGCAGAACGTTACCAAGAGATTAAATCGAGTTTCAATCACGCGGGCCGAGTCTCGACAGGCCCTACGCAAGAAAAACGAACTTGACCGCAGCCAATCTGCAACATTGCAGCAATGCGATGGCATGGTTAACGGGAGGTATGTCCCGAAGTCGACTCCAGGCGACGGGGATCTCGTTTATACGCCTGTGCTACAAGGGTTTTTGTTGTTCCAAAGCGCGGACCATCGCAGCGCCGAAGCATCAAACAGACCTAGTTGAAACCTTCGGGACGCCTCGAATCCGCCATCAAATGGCCCGATTCTGCGATCTGATCGAAAGACTTCACGAATTGTAACAAATACGGTCGCGAGACCCGGTTCTCGGCTGTGAGGACGTTGCCGGCGTCGAACCGTTGGGCGAAGCCGCCCGGACTTCGATTGCCATCGGATGTGAGAGACGGAAGCCGGCCGCCATCGCATCGGTCATCCGAGCCGTGCGATGGCGACCCATTACCTCAGGCCGCCTTCCAGCGAACCGCGAGGCTTTCGCGGAACGCGAAGCGCTCCAGATGGCGGATCACGACATCCTGGAGTTGCTCCAACTGTGCCTCGTCCGGCGCTTCGAGACGCAAGGTCAAGGCTTCGTCGTCTGCCGCCAGGCGGCAATCGCCGATCGTGAACTCGATCCGCCCGGCACGCTCATCGAAAGAGACAGGGCGCTTGTGGGCGAAGTGCTTGCAGAGCTGCTGGAGATAGCGGCTCGCATGGGCCGTAGTGATGCGCGCCTCGCGGCGGACCAGCTCGGCCGGTTCCGTCGCAGGGCCGCTCATCGGCTGCGCTCCACCGCGAGAGCCGCCGCGTCGAGGGCGGAAGCGATGGCCTCGGCCGCCGTCTCGTCCAGCGGTCCCGTCCGCAGCCGCAGCCGCATCGCGAGCTTCAGGTTCTCCATGGCGCGCAGCACCGGCGGGGGCATGTCCGGCCGGCGGCCGCCTTCCCCATGCGCGCCGCGTGCCAGAAGATCGTCGGCGGCCGCCCGGTTGGCGGTCAGGAAGGCCTCGCCCTCCGGCGTGACGCGGTAGCGCTTGCGGGCACCGCTTTCTGCTTCCACGACGGCGTAGCCCATGTCGTCGAGCCAGGCGAGCGTCGGGTAGATGACGCCCGGACTCGGGCTGTAGCTGCCGCCGAAACGCTCTTCGATGGCCTTGATGATCTCGTAACCGTGACGCGGGGTCTCGGCGAGCATGGCGAGAACGAGGAGCCGCAACTCGCCGTAGTCGAAGGGCCGCCCGCCACGGCGCCCCCCTTCGTGATGCGGGCCGCGATGCCGCCCATGATGGCGGTGCGGATGATGATCGCCGTTGCGTTCGGCATGGAAGAAATGCGGGTCGCACCCGTGATGATGATCGTGTTTCATGATTCCGATATATATCGAGATATGTTCGCAATCAAGATATATCGAAACATATTCCGTGCCGCCGGCATCGTCCTCGCCGGGGCGTTGCGGAAAGTCGAACAAAGCGCAGCCGTATGGTCGGCACGCGCCATGCAAAGGTGCTCGTAAACGCGGCGATGGAACCAGCGCGACTCCTCGTGGATTCGTCCCTGGTCAGCCAAGAGGGAAGCTGCCATGTCCGCATCGGAAACCGTGAAGGCGCTCGAGCGCAACCTGATCACCGAAGACGAGGCTTTGGAGCAGGCGATGGTCGATGATCTCAACGATCTTTACCGCAAGGCCGTGCTCGAACTCGCGCCGCATCTCGCGGCGGAAGCGACGGAGTTGCGCTCACGCCTGTACTGATCGCTTCGGTTCCCCGAACCGCGGTCCTGGGCCGGGTTGTCCGATCTGCGAAGACAACGGCTCGGCGGAGCGCCGTGAAGCCTTGCTAACGGTGACGCCTGCCCGCTCGGCAATCGTTCTATCCAAGGCTATCGACGTCTCGCGATTCCGATTGGGCAAGGACATCGCGCGTCCGCAACAGGTTGACGCGACGATCCGGCGAGCGGTAAAGGCGGAGCAGAAAGACCGTTCGGTGGAGAATGGCCGCGATCGCCCCTGTCGGGCCTCGCGCCAGCCGGAATTCTTCAGCGAAAACAAGGCACGGATGGGTGGCCGAGCGGTTGAAGGCACCGGTCTTGAAAACCGGCGGGCGGGAAACCGTCTCGTGGGTTCGAATCCCACCCCATCCGCCAATTTCCGATCTCCGCCAATCTCGTGCGCTCCTTAAAGCGCTAGGTTCGCACGCGAAAATCGCGCATCGTCCTTCTCACCTCAACCGCAGGGATCTTGCCGAAGCGCCTCAGTATCCTCACATCTCTGCGATCGACCGCATGGGAAAGATTCGCGTTGATCGCCGTCGTGTGTATGAAATGGGGCACGGCGTTCGGACCGGACTATGTCAACGTGCTGTATCGCGGCGTTGCCGCGCACCTGTCGCAGCCGTTTCGCTTCTACTGCTTCACCGACGATCCCGCCGGATTGTCGAGCGGGATCATCGCTCGCCCCTTGCCGGATTCGACGCTCTCCGCCGATCCCGACCGGCGCTGGCATGGGGGGCGCTGGCCCAAGATCGGGTTGTTCCGGCCGGGGCTGATCGCGGAGGATCAGGCGCTGTATCTCGACCTCGACGTCGTGATCACGGGTGGGCTCGATCCATTGGTCGAGCGCCAGCGGAGCTTGGGAGGGCTCCATATCCTGCGGGAATGGAGCCCAGGCCTCTGGAATCTTCTGCCGCTCGCCCTTCGCCCCGATCGCGGTGCGCAGTCCTCCGTCTTCGCGTGGCGGCCGAGCGAACAACATCATCTATACGAGGCGCTGCACAGCGCGCCGGACCGCGTTCTCGCCGCCTTTCGGAACGATCAGCAGTTTATCGGCCATGCGGCGGCGCATCCGCATTACTGGCCGCAGGGCTGGGCGGTCAGCTTCAAGAAGCACTGCGTCTGGCATTATCCGCTCAACCTCGTCTTCCCCGAACCGCGCAAGCCCGCCGGCGCGCGGATCGTCGTCTTCCACGGCAAACCGCGACCGCATCAGGTGGCGCGCGAAGGGAACCGGCGTTGGGGAACCCGGCGTCGCTTCGGCTTCGGTCCGGTTTCCTGGGTCCGGGACTACTGGTCGGATCGTCCGTCAGCTGCACCGGCCGCCGCCAGCTTCGACTTCAGCGATCCCACGGAGGTATGAAGCGGGTGTCCTGATAATCCGTCATGAAGCCGGAATGGACGGGGTCCAGCCAGCGCTCGTCCTTCATGAAGCCGATGGCGGCGATCGTCCGCCGATCCGATAGCGTCGCGACGTCGAGCCGACTGCGGAAACTGCCCGGTTCCCCGACATCCTCGAGGACGTCGAGACGGGGCAGATCCTCGGCCGCCACCCGGTAGAGTTCGCCCTGCACAGGCAGCCCCATGCCCGGCCGATCCAGCATGACCGGCCCGAAGAACGGCATGGCGATGACGAGCGGATAGGGCTGGACCGTCCGGCAGGCACCGACGAATTCGGCGCCGAAAAGCCCTTTCTCGAACAGAGGAAAGCCGCGCTTCAGGGTGCCGTAGACGAATACATATTCCATGCGCATTTCAAAGCGCAGCGATACGCAGCGTTCCAGCCTTACGATTCACATCGCTGAGTTCGCGATTTGATCGGCAACCGGCTCGGCCGATCTGGATGTGGTGGGCCATCTTTCGCCTCGCGGTTCCGGCCCGTCGCTCGATACGACAGCGTCGAACGCCCTCTCGCAAGCATCCATAGCATTCTAAGACAGCTACAGTTTCGATGTCTAATGGTTGCGGCTGGAACTCCAACTATTGATCCGAATTTCGGATGCAGGCGATCTCGCTTTGCCTGTCTTCGAACCCAAAGATCGAAAGACCATGAACAATATCATCTATCTGATCGGCCTGATCGTCGTCGTTCTCGCTGTCCTTTCCTTCTTCGGCTTGCGTTGAGGATGAGTCCCATGACTTCTGATTTCGGCGACCGCAACAAGACAGGTCCTGCGGGCACAGGCGGCGGGAATGACCCTTCTCGGCCGCAATCGGCAGGATCCGAGAGGTCAATTCTGCCGGACGAGCGGGCCTTCGGGCAGACGCTCGATCCAGAACCCGGCCGCAGGAGAGATACCGCGAGCGTCGCCTCCACCCCACGCGATGAGGTGCCCAGAAAGAGCGATCGTCAGAGTGCCGGCCCGGCGCTGCATGACGACAAGCATCGGCTGGAAAGCGCCATCAAGCGCGAGACGGCGGACGCCAAGGATGCGGCGCGCACGGCCTATGAAGGAGCCAAGCAGCAGGCCGAAGACCTGTCCGCCTCGGTCAAGGCGCATGTTGCCGCCGAGGCCGAAGCCGGCATGGACAAGGCGGGTTCGAGCCTCGGCGATTTCGCGAGTGCGATCCGCAAGGCCTCGGAGGAACTCGGCGAGCGGGATCAGTCGATGGCCGCGAACATGATGCGCGAGGTCGCTTCCGGCATCGAGCAGGCCGCGACCTCGATCCAGGGGCGCAGCCTGCCGGAACTCGGCCGATCGGTCGCCGGCTTCGCTCGCCGCCAGCCCACCGCCTTCCTGCTGGGCGCGACTTTAGCGGGAATCGCGCTCGGACGCCTTGCCCGCGCGTCCGGCGGCCATGGCGGAAGCGAGACGCGGTCGGCCGGCACGCCGCTCGGGCAGGGCTCGCCCGCTCCGGACGGCGATCGACCGGGGGCGGCTCCGCCTTCCGCTTCGGGGCAAAGGCCGCCCGGCTTCGGTTCGCCATCGGCGGCGCGAGCTTACGCACCGCCCTCCTCCGCTGCGGTCCGCGACGACGCCGCTGCGGCGGCCGGCGCCGGACTGGAGAAGCAGTCCGCTTCGAGTTCCGTTTCGACGCCGTTGCCGGGAGACAACGACCATGCCCGATGAGCCGCGGGAAACGAAATCCGTCCCGGATCTCCTGACCGGGCTCATCCGCGAGACGACGGACCTCGTTCGCACCGAGGCGCAATTGCTGCGCTCCGAGGTCTCCGACAAGTTCGCGCAGTTGCAGGTCGCGGGCGGTTCGCTCGTCGCCGGCGCCATCTGCCTTCTCGTCGCCCTTCTGACCCTGACGGCGGCGCTGGTGACCGCCGTGTCGAAGATCGGCGATCCCGATATCGGCCCCGGCTGGGCCGCCCTGATCGTCGGTGTCGTCATCGCCGTGATCGGCGCCGCGCTGCTGGCCAAGGGTCGGCGCGATCTGGAGCCGGTCGATCTCGCGCCCTCGCGGACGGCGCGTCAGCTCGGCGAAGATACGAAGGTGGTGAAAGGACAGCTGCGATGAGCACGGATACCGAACGGCTCGAACGCGAGGCCGAGGCCCGCCGCTCGTCCCTCAACGAGACGATCGAGGAGCTGCGCAACCGCATGTCGCCGGGACAGATCCTGGACGAGGCGGTGGATTATTTCGGCAAGGGACAGGCGAATGCCGCCATGCAAAATCTCGGGCGCCAGGTCCGGGACAATCCACTGGCTCTCGGACTGGTCGGCGCGGGCCTTGCCTGGCTCGTTCTCGGCAACGGCGCTCGAACCGCCTCGCCCCATGGCGGCAGCGCGTCGTCGGACAGCCATCCCGCCTATGACGAAAGTCTGGGCTCGGAAAGCGGTATTGCGTCCTCGATGGCGGCCGGATCGGATAAGGGACGTTCCCCCGGCCTCGGCGACCGGCTCGCCGATGCGGCATCCTCCGCCACGGGCGCCATGTCGAACGCGGCCTCGTCCCTGGCATCCGGCGCATCGGCTGCGGCGTCGCGTGTCGGCTCCACGGCATCCGGCGCCGGAGCGCATCTTCGCCAGGCGCACGAGGCGACCTCGTCCGGCATCCATTCGATCGGCGGCGGTGCCTATCGGACAGGCGCGCAGATGCGACGCGGGCTTCTCGACACCCTCCAGGACGAACCCTTGGTCTTCGGCGCCATCGCCCTCGCGGTCGGCGCCGCCATCGGGGCGTCCCTACCCTCGACCAGCATCGAGGACGAATATCTCGGCGATGCCGGCGATCGCCTGCGCGACCAGGCACGCGACTACGGCACGCAAGCCTTCGAGACCGTGAAGGATGTCGCGAGCGAGACCTATCAGGCGGCGAGCCAAGAAGCCGAGAAGCAAGGGCTGATGCCCAAAGGCGACGGCGACACGCTCGCTTCCAAGATCTCGAATGTCGTCGGAGCGGCAGGCGAGGCCGTGCGGGATCATCGAACGAACGGCTGACCGTCCGTTTCCGTCCCGGCAAGGCATTTCGGCCTCCCGCCGACCGAGGCCGGGATTTCGCTGCGAAAAGCAGCGCTTGCCGCGGACGGCTTCCCCATCTACCAGCCCTTCCAGGTTACTGTGGCTGGAGGGTCGCCCATGGCATCCGGGCTGATTGCGCTTCTCGATGACATTGCCGGGATCGCCAAGCTGGCGGCCGCCTCTCTCGACGATGTCGGGGCGGCGGCGGGCCGTGCGAGCGTCAAGGCGGCCGGCGTCGTCGTCGACGATACCGCCGTCACGCCGCGCTATGTGATGGGTCTTTCGCCGCAGCGCGAATTGCCGATCATCGCCAAGATCGCGCTCGGCTCGCTGCGCAACAAGCTCCTGATCATCCTGCCGGCAGCTCTGCTGCTCAGCGCCTTCGCACCCTGGGCGATCACGCCGATCCTGATGCTCGGCGGACTTTATCTCTGCTTCGAGGGTGCCGAGAAGGTCCTGCATGCCTTCAACGGCCATGGTGCCCATGCCGACGAGGCCACGGAGATGTCCGACCCCGCCGCGCTGGAAGCGGCCAAGGTGTCCGGGGCGATCCGCACCGATCTCATTCTGTCCGCCGAGATCATGGCGATCGCGCTCGCCGATGTCGCCCAATCGCCGATTCTCACCCAGGCGCTGGTCCTGGCGGTGGTCGGGCTTCTGATGACCGTTGGCGTCTATGGCGTCGTCGCCCTGATCGTGAAGATCGACGATATCGGCTTGCATCTGGTCGAGAGGGGGCCAGACGGGCTGCGCCGCCTCGGCCGCGCCCTCGTCAACGGCATGCCGAAGGTGATGCAGGTCCTGTCCGTCGTCGGTACGGCGGCGATGCTCTGGGTCGGCGGCGGCATCCTGCTGCACGGCCTGGGCTCGCTCGGCTGGCACGGACCGACGGATCTCGCGGAACACGCGGCGGAAGCGGCCGGCCACCTCCTGCCCTTCGCCTCCGCCGCGATCGCCTGGGCGGTCTTCGCCATCATCTCCGGCGTGATCGGCCTCGTTCTCGGCGGCGTCATCGTCGCGGCGAAGGAGAAGGTCGCCGGCTGACACCGCTCCCGCCACCGGGCATCTTGCAGGTGTTCCGATGAAGTCTCGCGTGATGGGCGACGAATCCGGCTATTGATCGTTCCCTCTTCGAGGCGCCGCGAGTCGCGGCGCGCCGAAACGGTTCCGGGAGACGCCGAATGTCGAATATCGACCCGAACATCATCGATCCGACCAAGCCGCCGGGGCCGCCGGACGTCATCACGCCCGAAATCGATCCTGATACGGACGAACTCGTGGAGCCGGACGACATCCGCGAGCCGGACGATGGCGTGTCGCCCATCGAGCCGGACCCGGAAGAAGGCAGCCGCGTCACGCCGATCATCCGAACGGCGTGACGCGCGACGCTCAGCCGAGCGTCAGGATGGTCGCGCCCGTCGTGGCGCGGCTTTCCAGATGCCGATGCGCCTCCGCCGCCTCGTTCAGCGGATAGCGCTGGTCGATGCGGATCTTCACGGCGCCGGAGCGGATGACCTCGAACAGGGCACCGGCAGACTCGTCAAGCTCGGCTCGGTTCGTGACATAGCCGAAGAGGCTCGGCCGCGTGGCGAAGAGCGATCCCTTCTGGTTGAGGATCGCCAGATCGATGTCGGGCAGCTTGCCGGAGGACTGGCCGAAGCTCACCCAGAGGCCGCGCGGCTTCAGGCAGTCGAGGCTGGCGGGGAACGTGTCCTTGCCGACCGAATCATAGACGACGTCGCATTTCCGTCCTCCCGTGATCTCCAGCACGCGCTCGACGAAATTCTCCTCGCGATAGTTCACGACATGGTCGTAGCCGTTCGCCCGCGCGAGTTCGCACTTTTCCGCCGAGCCGGCGGTGCCGATGACGGTCGCGCCGAGATGCTTCGCCCATTGCCCCGCGATCAGGCCGACGCCGCCCGCGGCGGCGTGGAAGAGGAGGACCGTTTCCGGCCCCACCCGGAAGGTGCGCCGCAGGAGATATTCGGCCGTCATGCCCTTCAGCATCGCGGCGGCGGCGGTCTCCTCGTCGATCTCGTCCGGCAGCTTCACCGCCATCGCCGCATCGACCAGGACCTGTTCGGCATAGGTGCCCTTGCCGGCGGTATAGGCGACGCGGTCGCCGATCGCGAAGGACGAGACGCCCTCGCCCAGCGCCACCACAGTCCCCGCCCCTTCCTTGCCGAGCACGAAGGGCAGGCTCTCGGCCTTGTAGAGGCCGGTGCGGAAATAGACGTCGATGAAGTTGAGACCGGCCGCCTTCTGCGCGACGAGGATCTCGCCGGCCTGCGGCTGCGGTACGTCGCGATCTTCGAGGGTCAGCACCTCGGGACCGCCGACATGGTGAACGGTGATCGCCTTCATGCCGCTCAAGCCTCCTTGCGTCTGGTGAACCGGTCGACGAGTTGCAGCACCGCGCCGATGCCGAGGAGATAGAGCCCGGTCGCCACGATGCCGAGCTTCACCCAGCCCGAAACGTCGAAATGGTAGAAGATCGCGCCGGTCGAGAGCAGCGCCCAGACGGCCGTGACGGCGAGGCTGAGGGTCCGCAGCCGCTTCACCCGCGTCGGATGGACGAACTTGATCGGCAGGAAGGTCGCGACCGCGCAGAAGGCGACGAAGAGGAACGCGGTGATGCTGTTCGGCTGCGTGGCGAAGAAGGTGAAGACGACCATGTTCCAGGCCACCGGGAAGCCGCGGAAGTAATAGTCCGACGTCTTCATCCGCGTGTCGGCATAGTAGATCGCGCTGGTGATGACGATGAGCGCGGCCGCGACGAAGGACAGCGGCCGGCCGATGATGCCGGATTGGTAGAGCGCGAAGGCGGGAATGATCACATAGGTCGCATAGTCGATGATCTGGTCGAGAACGTCGCCCGACCAATTCGGCAGGATGCGCTGGACATTCACCTTACGGGCCATCGGGCCGTCGATCGCGTCCACGAAGAGCGCGAGGCCGAGCCAGCCGAACATATCCGCCCAGCGTCGCTCGGCGGCGGCGATGATCGAGAGAAAGGCCCAGAACGCTCCGCTCGCCGTCAGGAGATGGATCGAGAAGGCGCGCCATTCGTCGATTTTCGAAACCGGGTCGGGCATGGGAATTGCGGGCTCTCCTTCCGCCGATGAAGCTGGGCTAGCGATTGCCATTGTCATCAGCTTCATCTTTCGTATTTCAGGGTGCCGATCGAGAACGGTTCGCCTCGCCGGTTCTATCGCGCGACGATGTTCGGAGTTCCTTACGTGACAGAGCTCAAACGGGAAATAGTCGTGGTGGGCGGCGGCCTCGCCGGCTTTTCCGCCGCGATCGCCTTCGCGGCGGAGGGGTTCGCCACCGCCCTCCTCGCGCCGCCCCCGGGCAAGGATCACCGATCGACCGCGCTGCTCGGCGCTTCCGTCGGCTTTCTCGATCGTCTCGGCGTGGTCGGCCGGCTCGGCGCGTCGGCGCAGCCGCTGGCGACGATGCGGATCGTGGACGATACCGGCCGGCTGCTGCGCGCCCCGACGGTGGAGTTCAAGGCCGGCGAGATCGGCCTTGCCGCCTTCGGCTACAATGTCCTGAATTCCGAACTCAACGCCGCGCTGCGAGCCCGCGCCGCCGAACTCGCGGAGCGACTGACGATCGTCGAGAGCGCCGCGCGGAGCTTCGCGGTTTCGGAAGACGAGGTCAGAATCGATTTCGAGGGCGGGCGGGTCGTCGCCGCGCTCGCGGTGGCGGCAGACGGGCGCAACTCGTTGCTGCGCCGGGAGGCCGGCATCCGCCTGCGCGACTGGCACTATCCGCAGGCCGCGCTCGTCCTCAATTTCGAGCACGACATCGCCCATAACGGCGTTTCGACGGAGTTCCACACCCGCACCGGCCCCTTCACCCAGGTGCCGCTGCCGGGCCGCCGGTCCTCGCTCGTCTGGGTCGAGCGGCCGGAAACGGCCGCGCTCCTGGTGGACCTGAAGCCCGAGCGGCTGGCCATGACCGTCGAGGAGAAGCTGCATTCGATCCTCGGCACGGTGCGGATCGACGGGCCGGTGCAGTCCTTTCCGCTGAAGGGCGCGGTGGCGGAGACGATGACGGGCCGCCGCGTCGCGCTGATCGGCGAGACGGCCCATGTCTTTCCGCCGATCGGGGCGCAGGGGCTCAATCTCGGCCTTCGGGACGCGGCCGATCTCGCGCGGATCGCGGCGACGGCCCGCGACGATCCGGGCCGGCGCGCGGTGACGCTGCGCTACGAGGCCGAGCGCCGCCAGGACGTCCTGTCGCGCACGCTCGGCGTCGATCTCCTCAACCGTTCGCTGCTCGCCGGCTATCTGCCGATCCAGGCGGCGCGCTCGGTCGGCCTCGCCGCCATGGCCGCCTTCGGCCCGCTCCGGCGCTTCGCGATGCGCGAGGGAACGGTGCCCGGCGCCGGCCTGTTCGGCCTGCCTGCCTCGATGCGCGAGGACCGGGGCGAAACCGAGCCGGCGCGGGTCCGCTGATCGGCGCTCGACGGAAGAGCTGGGGACGAGTGGGGGCAAGGCTCTTGCCCTTCGCCGTCCGACAATTCATCGTGGTTAGATGGAACAAGTCTTGCGGCGGCCCGGCAGGCCGCCCATCTCAGGTCTCGAGATGCAGACCGCCAGATTTTTCATCGGCCAGATCGTCCGCCACCGGATCTTTCCGTTTCGTGGCGTGATCTTCGACGTGGATCCCGAATTCGACAATACCGAGGAATGGTACATGTCCATTCCCGAAGAGGTGCGGCCGCGCAAGGACCAGCCCTTCTACCATCTCCTCGCCGAGAATGCGGAGACGGAATATGTCGCCTATGTCTCCGAGCAGAATCTCGAGCCGGACGAGAGCGGCCAGCCCGTGCGCCATCCCCATATCGAGGAGATCTTCGACGGACCGATCGGCGGCGCCTATCGCCTGAAGGGCCAGCACCGCAACTGAAGCAGGGCCCGCGCCGGAAAGGGCGCGGGCCTTTCGCCGTGATTACTGCGCGGCGGCCGCCGGCGCGTCGGCGGCACCGGCCTTCGCCTGGGCCTGCGCGTCCTCGAACTTCTTGCGGCGGGCATCCGCCTGCTTCTTCAGCGCGTCGTTCAGCTCCTGCTGGCGCTTGGCGAGATCCGACTGCTGCACGGCGGCGCCGTCATAGGCCTTGCCCATGCCGGCCAGCGTGATCTTGATCGGGTTCGGCTGGCGCTGGAAGTTGATCGAGGTGACGGTGATGGCGTTGCCCTTCTTCATCGCCGCGACCATCGCGTCGGTGAGCTGCGCCTCGGCGATGCAGCGATCCGGGAAGCAGACCGAATAGTTCATCGTCTGCGGCTTGCCGGTGTCGATCTGCAGCTGCACGCCGGCCGGGATCACGCGGCCTGTCGGCACCACGGCCTGCACGACCTTCTGGTTCACCTTGCCCTTCACGTCGATCAGGTTCACGGCGGTGATCAGCTGGCGCGTATCGGCGATCAGCGTGTACTGGGTGTTGCAGATCTCGTTGTCGCCCTGCTTGGAGCAGACCTTGAACCACTGCGTGCCCGGCACCGGCTCGGGCTGCTGCGCCGCGGCCGGCGCGGCCGCGGCGGGCTTGGCGGGGGCCGGCTTCTGCGCGCTTTGAGCGGCCGCCTCACCCGCAAAGGCGCCCATGGCGGCCAGGCCGAGAAGGCCGGCAGCCAGCGTATGGGCGGTGACATGGAGCGAACGGTTCTTCACGGGCCTGCAATCCTCTCGCGCGATGGTCGGTGTCGACGGAACGGCGCCTCTCTAGACGCTGCGGTGCTCTTTCGCAAATGAGGCCGTTTGAAGGCCCAAAGCCCTGCCGCGCATGGTGTTTCGCGCCGTAGGCGAGGCCCCGCGAAACCGTAGGCAAGGCCCCGCGAAGCGGGTAAGAAGCGCCGGTCACCATTCGCCGTGAGGCCGTTGTCGATGCCCGGACCCCTAGTCCGCAAGCCCTGCGCCAGACTTGCCACGACGCTCGCGCTCCTCGCCGCGAGCGCCTTTCCGGCGCTTGCCGCGCCCGCCCATGCCATCGCGATGCACGGCGAGCCGAAGCTCGAGGCCGGCTTCGACCATCTGCCCTTCGTCGATCCGGCGGCGCCGAAGGGCGGCACGATGCGCTACGGCGTCTATGGCACCTTCGACAATCTCAACCCGATCATCGTGCGCGGCGCCACCACCACGGCGCGCGGCATCTGGTTCGACCCGGAATTCGGCAGTCTCGTCTTCGAGCCGCTGATGTGGCGCTCGCCGGACGAGCCCTTCACGCTCTACGGCCTTCTCGCCGAAAGCGTCGAGACCGATGCCGAGCGCCGCTTCGTCGAGTTCACGCTGAATCCGAAGGCGCGCTTCTCGGACGGAACGCCGGTGACGGTGGAGGACGTTCTCTTCACCACCGAGATGATGAAGCAGGTCGGCGTGGTGCGCCCGCAATATACCGATTGGCTGTCGCGCGTCGCGACGATCGAGAAGGTCGGCGAACGCGGCATCCGCTTCACCTTCAACGAGAAGGCCGATCGCGAACTGCCGCTCTTGCTCGCCGGCCTGCCGGTCCTGCCGGAACATGCCTTCGACCGCGCCACCTTCGCTCAGACGACATTGAAGCCGGTCATCGGCTCCGGTCCCTATCGCATCGAAAGCCTCGATCCGGGGCGGCGCATCACCTATCGCAGGAACCCCGACTATTGGGCGAAGGACCTGCCGGTGAAGCGCGGGCTCGACAATTACGAGTCCATCGTCATCGACTATTATCGCAACCCCGACGCACAGTTCGAGGCCTTCCAGAAGGGCCTCTTCTACGTCTATGCCGATGGCAGCCCGCAGCACTGGCGCACGGCCTACGACTTTCCGGCGGTGCGCGACGGGCGCGTCGTCAAGGAGGAGTTCGAGACCGGCCGGCCGGCCGGCACCTACGGCTTCTTCTTCAACACGCGGCGGCCGATCTTCCACGATCGGCGGGTGCGGCAGGCGCTCGGCCTGCTCTACGATTTCGAATGGGCGAACAAGAATCTCTATTTCGGCGCCTATAGCCGCATCGCGGGATATTTCGCCAATTCCGAATTGTCGAGCGTCGGCCGGCCGGCGGATGCGAGGGAAAAGGCGCTCCTCGCCCCCTTCCCCGACGCGGTGTCGCCCGAGGTGCTCGACGGCCGCTGGACGCCGCCGGTCAGCGACGCTTCCGGCGCCGACCGCCGGCTCCTAAAGGAGGCCGTCGATCAGCTGAAGGCGGCCGGCTTCACCTTCGTCGACGGCCGGCTGGTCGATCCGAACGGCCAGCCCTTCGGCTTCGAGATCCTCGCGCAGAATGCCGATCAGCAGCGTATCGCGCTCGGCTATCAGCGCACGCTCGGACGCATCGGCATCGCGGTCTCGATCCGGCTCGTGGACGACGCGCAGTATCAGCTGCGCAAGCAGCGCTTCGATTACGACGTCCTCATCTCGCCCTTCAACGCCACCCTGTCGCCCGGCGCCGAACAGCGCGGCCGCTGGGGCTCGGGCTCGGCCAAGGTCAACGGCTCGTTCAACTATGCGGGCGCCGCCAATCCGGCGGTGGACGCGATGATCGACGCCATGACCTCGGCGCGCACTCGCGAGGACTTCGTTTCCGCCGTGCGCGCCTATGACCGGGTGCTGATCTCGGAAGCCTATGTCGTGCCGCTCTTCTATGTCGGCAAGCAGTGGCTGGCGCGCTGGACCTTCGTCCACCATCCGGACAGGACGCCGCTCGTCGGCTACTATCTGCCGTCCTTCTGGCGCGAGCCGGAGAACTGATCGGCGAGCGCCCGCCATTCGGCCTCGTGCCCGCCCTCGAAATTCGCCATGCCCGGCTTCGTCAGGAAGCCCTTGGGCTTGGCGAAGCTGTAGATTCCCTCGCGAAGCCGGTTCTCGCGCCAGGTGAGATTGCACGCCCAGTAGCGCGGGAAGAATTCCATGTCGGCATAGGGCAGATGGTCGTGCACCCACCAGGCGAGACGGCGCCAGTCGCCTTCGGCCTGGAAGCGGTCCCAGACGGCCGGCACCACGATACAGGCCGTCGCGCCCATATTGCCAGCCGCGTCGCGCCGGTCCCAGATATGGCCGGCGAAGTTCTTATGGTTCTCCGCGCAGTTATAGCCCGCCTGCCCGGCCTTCTGGCGCGCGTTGCCGAAGCCGTTCACCTCGGCCGAGCGAAAGGCGGAGCGGATCGCGATCCGGCCGAACCGCTCCTGCAACGGCTCCAGCAGGTCCTCGCAGAGCCGTGTTCCCGCCGCGATCGCGAGGCCCGGATCGTCCGGCACATTGGCCAAGCCATGGATCGCCGCGATATCCGAGAACAGGAAATCGCGCATGAAGAAGGATTTCGACAGCCGCACCCGCCCGAATTCGGCGAGCGCGGCGACCGAGCGGGACGGCCTCATGCCGCCTTCTTCAGCGCCTCGTCGACGAAGCGCGCGAGCTGCGTCGCGATGGTCGCCGCGCCGTTCAGGCGCTTTTCCGGCGTCGGATAGTCGCGGATCAGCACGATCGACTGGTCGGGACGGATCTTCGCGGCCGAGCCCTGTTCGGCGATATAGCGGACCAGAGCCGCCGGATTGGCGAAGTTCTTCTCGCGGAACTGGATGACGACGCCCTTCGGCCCCGCATCGAGCTTCTCGATATTCGCCTTGCGGCAGAGCGACTTGATGAACACGACCTTCAGAAGGTGCTGCACCTCCTCCGGCATCGGCCCGAAACGGTCGATGAGTTCGGCGCCGAAGGCGTCGATCTCGCGCGCGTCGTTGAGTTCGGCGAGGCGCCGGTAGAGGCCCATGCGCAGTTGCAGGTCCGGGATATAGGCATCCGGGATCATCACCGCCGTGCCGAGCGTGATCTGCGGCGACCAATGACCGTCTGTGGCCTCCGGCTCGCCCTTCATCTCGGCGACCGCCTCCTCCAGCATCTGCTGATAGAGCTCGAAGCCGACCTCCTTCACATGGCCGGACTGTTCCTCGCCGAGGAGATTGCCGGCGCCGCGCTGGTCGAGATCGTGGCTCGCCAGCTGGAAGCCGGCGCCCAGCGTATCCAGCGACTGCAGCACCTTGAGGCGCCGGTCGGCGCCCGGCGTCGGCGTCTTGTTGGCGGGAATCGTCAGAAGCGCATAGGCGCGCTGCTTGGAGCGGCCGACGCGCCCGCGAAGCTGATAGAGCTGGGCAAGGCCGAACATGTCGGCGCGATGCACGATCATCGTATTGGCCGTCGGGATATCGAGACCGGATTCGACGATCGTCGTCGAGAGCAGCACGTCGTACTGGCCCTCGTAGAAGGCGTTCATGATATCCTCGAGCTCGCCCGCCGCCATCTGGCCATGGGCGACGGCCACCTTCAGCTCCGGCACGTGCTCGTCGAGGAAGTCCTTGATGCCGGCGAGATCGGCGAGACGCGGCGCGACATAGAAGCTCTGACCGCCGCGATAGCGCTCGCGCAAGAGGGTCTCGCGCACTACCAGCGCGTCGAAGGGCGTGACGAAGGTACGCACCGCCAGGCGATCGACCGGCGGCGTGGTGATCAGCGAGAGCTCACGCACGCCGGTCAGCGCCAGCTGGAGCGTGCGCGGAATCGGCGTCGCCGAGAGCGTCAGCACATGCACGTCGGATTTCAGCTCCTTCAGCCGCTCCTTGTGCTTCACACCGAAATGCTGCTCCTCGTCGATGATCAGCAGGCCGAGCCGCTTGAAGTCCACCGCCTTGCCGAGCAGCGCATGGGTGCCGACGACGATGTCGACGGTGCCGTCGGCGATTCCCTTCTTCGTGGCGTTGAGTTCCTTGGCGGTGACGAGCCGGGAGGCCTGCGCGATCTTCAGCGGCAACCCGTGGAAGCGCTCGGCAAAGGTCTTGAAATGCTGGCGGGCGAGCAGCGTCGTCGGCACCACGACCGCGACCTGGAGGCCGTTCATCGCCGCGATGAACGCGCCGCGGATCGCGACCTCGGTCTTGCCGAAGCCGACATCGCCGCAGACGAGGCGATCCATCGGCCGACCGAGCGCCAGATCGTCGGAGACGGCGTCGATCGCGCCCTGCTGCTCCTCCGTCTCCTCATAGGGGAAACGCGCCGCGAACTCGCCCCAGAGGCCTTCCGGCGGCAAAAGCTTCGGCGCCCCGCGCATCTGCCGTTCGGCGGCGATGCGGATGAGGCCGCCCGCCATGTCGAGGAGACGCTTCTTGAGCTTGGCCTTGCGCGCCTGCCAGGCGCCGCCGCCGAGCTTGTCGAGAATCGCGTCCGACCCCTCGCCGCCATAGCGCGACAGGAGTTCGATATTCTCGACCGGCAGGAACAGGCGATCGTCGCCGGCATAATGCAGTTCGACGCAGTCATGCGGCGCGCCGGCCGCCTCGATCGTGCGCAGGCCGACGAAACGGCCGATGCCGTGATCGACATGGACGACGATGTCGCCCTCGTTGAGCCCGGTGACCTCGGCGATGAAGTCAGAGCCCTTCTTGCGCTTGCGCGCCCGGCGCACGAGACGGTCGCCGAGAATGTCCTGTTCGCCGATGACGACGAAGCGGTCGGTCTCGAAGCCGGCCTCCAGGCCGAGCACCGCCGTCGCCACCATGTTGCGGCCGGCTTCCAGAGCCTGCTTCAGGCTTCCGACCGCCTTGATATTGCCGAGACCGTGCTCCTCGACCACCTGCGTCAGCCGCTCGCGCGAGCCTTCCGTCCAGGCGGCGAGGATCACCTGCCGGCCCGCCTCGCGCAGACGCGCGATGTGATCGACCGCCTGCTCGAAGACATTGACGTCGCCGGCCGCACGCTCGGCCGCGAAATTGCGGCCACGCTGGATGTCGAGATTGACCGTGCGGCGAAGGCTGGCGTCGGTCAGGGCATAGGCGGAAAGGCGGATCGGATCGGAAACGGCGAGCGCCCCGGCCATCTCCTCTTCCGTCAGATAGAGTTCGCCCGGCTCGACGGGATTGTAGGGAACGGCATCGGCCGTGCCCTCCCCGGCGCCGCGCTTGCGGCTGTCGTAATGATCCTCGATCGTCTTGCGCCGTTCGGCGACCGCCTCGATCGCCAGATGGTCGAGCACGACCGGCCAGCCCGCGACATAGTCGAACAGCGTGTCGAGCTTCTCGTAGAAGAAGGGCAGCCAATGTTCGAGGCCGGCGAAGCGCCGTCCCTCGCTGACGGCGGTGTAGAGCCCGTCATTGCGCGACGGCGCGCCGAAGCGCCGGACGTAATTGGTGCGGAAGCGGCTGATCGTCGCCTCGTTCAGCGTGACCTCGCTGACGGGGGCCAGCGAGAAGGCCTTGCGCTGCGCCGTGGTGCGCTGCGTCGCCGGATCGAAGGTGCGGATCGATTCCAGCGTGTCGCCGAAGAAGTCGAGCCGGATCGGCTCCTCGTCGCCCGGCGCGAAGAGATCGAGGATACCGCCGCGTACGGCATATTCGCCGCTCTCGCGCACGGTCGCGACGCGCTCGAAACCGCCGCGCACGAGGACCTTGACGATGGCATCCATCGAGATGCGCCCGCCCGCCTTGGCATCGATCGTCTCGGCGGCGAGCATACCGGCCGGCGGCATCTTCTGGATCAGCGCATTCGCGGTCGTCAGGATCACAGCGCGATGCGGCGCGTCCCGCAACGCCTGAATCGCCGACATGGCGGAAAGCCGCAGCGCCGCCGCCTCGCCGGACGGGCCGACGCGGTCATAGGGTAGGCAGTCCCAGGCCGGCAGGGCGACGACCGGCAGTTCCGGCGCGACGAAGCGCAGCGCGTCCTCGAATTCCGTCAGCCGGTTGCCGTTGCGCATGACGAAGACCAGCGGCGCCTTGGCGGCGCGCTGCCGCGCGATCTCGGCGACGAGAAACGGCTCGTAGCCGTCGAGCACATTGCCGATGGCAAGCCCGTCGCCGGAGGCGAGCGCCTTCTTCAGATCGTCCGCCTTCGTCACGGCCGGAACACTCCGTCCACTGCGTAGAAGGAGCGGATCCTGCGAAACACCGAAGTGTCGTAGTTTTGCGGGGTTTCCGCCTCACCCGTCAGCCATTGGAAGAGGTCGCGGTCCGGCGCCTCCATCAGGAGCTCGTAATCGTCCATCTCGGCGTCGTCGAGCCGATCGATCTCGGCATCCGCGAAGCGGCCCAGCACCAGATCCATCTCGCGCGTGCCGCGATGCCAGGATCGGAACAGGGCCTTGCGGCGTCGGATGTCGAGATCGGTCGAGGAACGGGACGTTCCGGTCATGGATGGCATGCCTCGGGAGGGTCTTCACCGCATATATAGGGAGCGCAACTCCCTGTCAGCCATGGCACTTGTCTCCATCGGCCCGGCGGTTATGAGGAAGGCATGCGGCCTCCCGTTCTCGATCCTCTCTTTGCCGGCCTGACGGCGCTCGACGGCATCGGCCCGAAGCTCGCCGAACTCTTCCGCGCCCTGCTCCTGCCCGCCGGTTCCGACGCGGCGCTCAGGGTGCGCGATCTTCTCTTCCACCTGCCGAGCGGCCTCGTGGACCGGCGCCGCCGGGAGGAGGTGACGACCGCCCCGGACGGCGCGCTGGTGACGCTGAACCTCGTGATCGACCGGCACCGGGCGCCGGAGCGCGGGCAAGGCTCGACGCCCTATCGCGTCTATGGCCGCGACGAGACCGGCGAGATCGCCCTCGTCTATTTCCGCGCCCAGGCGCAATGGATGGAGAAGCTGCTGCCCGTCGGCGAGGCGATGCTGGTCTCCGGCAAGGTCGAATGGTTCAACGGCCGGCCGCAGATGGTGCATCCCGACCTGGTGATCCCGCTGGCCGAGGCCGATACGGTGCCGCTGGTCGAGCCGATCTATCCGATGACGGCGGGCCTGTCGCCGAAGGTGCTGCGCAAGGCGATCGCGGCGAGCCTCGCCCGCCTGCCGGCGCTGCCGGAATGGATCGAGCCGAGCGTCGTGCAGCGCCAGTCCTTCGTGCCCTTCGCCGAGGCGTTGCGGCAGGCCCACAATCCGGCGGACGCGATCGATGTCGATCGGCGGGCGGCGCATCGCCGCCGTCTCGCCTATGACGAGCTGCTCGCCGGCCAGCTCGCCCTCGCCTTGTCGCGGCGGCGGATGAAGAAGGCGAAGGGGCGGCCGCTGGCGGGCGACGGACGCCTGACGGCCCGGGTGACCGCCGCCCTGCCCTTCCGGCTGACGGACGCGCAGGACATGGCCGTTGCGGAAATCGTGGCCGACATGGCGGAGGAGGACCGCATGCTGCGCCTCCTCCAGGGCGATGTCGGCGCCGGCAAGACGGTGGTGGCGCTGATGGCGATGGCGACGGCCGCCGAAGCCGGCGCGCAATCCGCCCTTCTCGCGCCGACCGAGATCCTGGCTCGCCAGCATTTCAACGGCCTGGCGCCGATCTGCGAGAAGATCGGCCTCGACATCGTGCTCCTCACCGGCCGCGATACCGGCAAGGTGCGCGCCGCCAAGCAGGAGGCCATCGCCTCCGGCAAGGCGGATATCGTCGTCGGCACGCATGCCCTCTTCCAGGAAAGCGTCGAGTATCACGATCTCGGCCTCGTCGTCGTCGACGAGCAGCATCGCTTCGGCGTGCACCAGCGCCTCAGCCTCGCGCGCAAGGGCCGCTCGCCCGACCTTCTCGTCATGACGGCGACGCCGATCCCGCGCACGCTGGTCCTCGCCGCCTTCGGCGACATGGACGTGTCGCGGCTGCACGGCAAGCCGGCGGGCCGCAAGCCGATCACCACCGTCGCCGTGCCGCTGGAGCGGCTGCGCGAGATCGTCGAGCGCATCGCGGCAGCCGTCGCCGAGGGCGGCAAGGTCTATTGGGTCTGTCCGCTGGTGGAGGAATCGGAGAAGAGCGATCTCATGGCCGCCGAGGAGCGGCATCGTCAGCTGGCCGGCCTCTTCGGCGATCTCGTCGGCCTCGTGCATGGCCAGATGCCGGGCGAGGAGAAGGACGCGGCGATGGCGGCCTTCAAGGAGGGGCGCACCCGCATCATCGTCGCGACGACGGTGATCGAAGTCGGCGTCGACGTCCCGGACGCGACGATCATCGTCATCGAACATGCCGAGCGCTTCGGTCTCGCCCAGCTGCACCAACTGCGCGGCCGCGTCGGGCGCGGCGACAAGCCGTCCTCCTGCGTCCTGCTCTACCGCGCGCCGCTCGGCGAAGTGGCGAAGGCGCGGCTCGCGGTGATGCGCGAAACGGAGGACGGGTTCCGCATCGCCGAGGAGGATCTGAAGCTGCGCGGCGAAGGCGATCTTCTCGGCACCAAGCAATCGGGCCTGCCGAGCTTCCGTCTGGCCGATCTCGAGATCCATGGCGACCTGATGGAGATCGCCCGCGACGACGCGCGGCTCGTGATGGCGACCGATCCCGATCTCGAAGGCCCGCGCGGCGAGGCGCTGCGCGTGCTCCTCTACCTCTTCGGCCGCGACGACGCGATCCGGCTGCTGCGCGCCGGCTGAGCGCCCGGTTCTATTCGGCCGCTTCCTTCCGGCCCGTCGCCTCCTCGGCGACGAGTTTCGACGCCTCGACCTGGGTCAGCACCCGGTCGCCCTCCGGGCCGACGATGCCGGCCGAGACGATGAGCTTCATCGCGTCCTCGACGCGCATGTCGAGGATCTTCACCTCGTCGCGCGGCACGTAGATGAGGAAGCCGGAGGTCGGATTGGGCGTCGGCGGCAGGAAGACGGCCAGCATCTCGCGTCCATCGAACTTCTCGATGAGTTCGCCCTTCGCCGTCGTCGCCACGAGAGCGATCGACCAGAGGCCCTTGCGCGGATATTCGATCAGCGCCGCCGTCTTGAACGAGGACGAATGGTCGGCGAACACCGTCTCGAAGATCTGCTTCAGCGCCGTATAGAGCGTGCGCACCAGCGGCATGCGGCCGAGCAGGCGCTCGCCCCAGCCGACGATCGTGCGGCCGACGAGATTGGCGGTGAGAAAGCCGATCAGCGTGATGAGGACGAGCGCGACGAGCAGGCCGAAGCCCGGCACGCTGACGAACAGATAGCTGTCCGGGTCGTAGCGCGCCGGGATATAGGGTTTCACCCAGCTGTCCACCCACTCCATGAAGGCCCAGGTGATCCAGATGGTGATGGCCAGCGGCGCGCAGATCACGAAGCCGGTGAGGAAATAGGTACGCAGCTTCACCATCATGGCGGCACGATCCGTTGTCGGAGCCGGACGTTAGCAGGCTCCATGCCGCAGTGCGACAAGCGCTTTCGTGATCGGTGCCGCCGGCCGCCTATTCGACGGTGACCGATTTCGCCAGGTTGCGCGGCTGGTCGACATCCGTGCCCATATGCACCGCCGTGTGATAGGCGAGCATCTGCAGCGGCACGGCATAGACGATCGGCGTCAGAATCTCCGGCATGTCCGGCAGGACGAGCGTCGCCGCCGCCGCGACCGGCGCGGCCTTCGCCCCCTTCTCGTCGGTGACGAGAATGATCCGGCCGCCCCGCGCCGCCACTTCCTGCATGTTGGAGACCGTCTTCTCGAACACGCCGTCATAGGGCGCGATGACGATCACCGGCATCGTCTCGTCGATCAGGGCGATCGGCCCGTGCTTCAGCTCGCCGGCGGCATAGCCTTCGGCATGGATATAGCTGATCTCCTTCAGCTTCAGCGCCCCTTCGAGCGCGAGGGGGAAGGAGGAGCCGCGCCCGAGGAACAGCGCATGGCGATGCGTCGTCATCTCGCGGGCGATCGCCTCAATCTGCGACTCCAGCTTGAAGGCTTCGGCGATCATGCGCGGCGCCTCGCTGAGCGCGCGCGTCAACTCCGCTTCCTCGGCGCCGGAAATTCGGCCCCGCTCGACGCCCGCCCGCACCGAAAGCGCCGCGAGCGCCGTCAGCTGGCAGGTGAAGGCCTTGGTCGAGGCGACGCCGATCTCCGGGCCGGCGAGCGTCGGCAGCGCGGCATCGGCCTCGCGCGCGATGGTCGATTCCGGAACGTTGACGATCGCGGCCGTCTTCAGGCCGGCGGCCTTGGCGTAGCGCAGCGAGGCGAGCGTATCGGCCGTCTCGCCCGACTGCGACACGAAAAGCGCCAGATCGACGCCGTCGAGCGGGCTTTCGCGATAGCGGAACTCGGACGCGACATCGAGATCGCAGGCGATCCGCGCATAGCGCTCGAAGAAATAGCGCCCCGTCAGGGCGGCGTAATAGCCGGTGCCGCAGGCGGAAAGCGCCATGCGCCGCACGGCGCCGAAATCGAGCGCGACCTCGCCCGGCAGGCGCGAGCGGCCGCTCGTCATGTCGACATAGGCGCCGAGCGTATGGCCGACGACTTCCGGCTGCTCGTAGATCTCCTTCTGCATGAAGTGCCGGTAGTTGCCCTTGTCGACATAGAAGGGCTTGCCGACCGAGCGCGTCAGCACCCGCTCCACCGCACGCCCCTCGGCATCGAGGATCGTGGCGCCGTCGCGGTCGAGAACCACCCAGTCGCCATCCTCGAGATAGCGGATCGCGTCGGTGAAGGGCGACAGCGCGATCGCGTCGGAGCCGAGGAACATTTCGCCCCGCCCCTCGCCGACGGCGAGCGGGCTGCCGCGCCGCGCGCCGATCAGGAGATTCTCCTCGCCGGCGAAGATGAAGGCGAGCGAGAAGGCGCCTTCCAGCCGCCGGAGGGTCGTGTGCACCGCCTCGCGCGGCGCGGCGCCCCGATCCATCGCGCGCGTCGCGTGGACGGCGACGACTTCGGAATCCGTGTCGCTCTCGAAGCGGTAGCCGTCGCGCTCCAGTTCGGCGCGCAGCTCGCGGAAATTCTCGATGATGCCGTTATGGACGACGGCGAGACGCTGCGTCGCATGAGGATGGGCGTTGCGAACCGTCGGCACGCCATGCGTCGCCCAGCGCGTATGGCCTATGCCGATCGTGCCCGGCAACGGGTTCTCGCCGACGAAGCGTTCCAGATTGACGAGCTTGCCTTCCGCGCGGCGCCGGTCGAGCCCGTCCGGCCCGAGCGTCGCGATGCCGGCGGAATCATAGCCGCGATATTCGAGCCGCTTCAGCGCCTCGACTAGGCGATGCGCGACTGGATTGGTGCCGACGATGCCGATGATGCCGCACATGGGAGCCGATCCTTCCTTTCGCGCTTCAGGACTTGCCGGACTTCGCCGCGGCCTTGATCGCCGCGGCGCGGGCGCGAAGCTCGACGGCCCGCCCCTCCTTCACCACCTGCCGGCCGCGGGCGATGGCGAGGCCATCGGCCGGCACTTCCTCGGTGATCACGCTGCCGGAGCCGATATAGGCCCCGTCGCCGACCTTCACCGGCGCAACCAGCGCCGTGTCGGACCCGACGAAGACATTGGCGCCGATATCGGTGAACCACTTGTTGGCGCCGTCGTAATTGCAGGTGATCGTGCCGGCGCCGATATTCGAGCCCGCGCCGATGCGCGCGTCGCCGATATAGGTGAGGTGATTGACCTTCGCGCCAGCCTCGATCCGCGCGTTCTTAGTCTCGCAGAAATTGCCGACCTTCGCGCCCTCGCCAAGGTCCGTGCCCGGCCGAAGTCGCGCGAACGGCCCGACCGAGACACCGCTGGCGGCCGAGGCGCCCTCGATATGGCTGAAGGCATGGATGATGACGCCGTCCGCGACATGGACGCCCGGTCCGAAGACGACATTCGGCTCCACGACGACGTCGCGGCCGAGCGCGGTGTCGTGGCTGAAGAACACCGTTCCCGGCGCGATCAGCGTCGCGCCGGACAGCATGGCCTCGCGGCGTCGGCGCTCCTGCCAGATCGCCTCGACGGCGGCGAGCTCGACGCGCGTATTGACGCCCAGCACCTCGTCGGCATCCGCCTCGATGGCGCGCACCACGCCGCCGCGCTCGCGGGCGATCGCGACGATGTCGGTCAGATAGAATTCGCCCTTGGCATTGGCATCGCCCACCGCGTCGAGCAGCGAAAGGAGAGCGGCGCCGCGCACCGCCATCAGCCCGGCATTGCAGAAGCCGACCGCCCGCTCGGCATCGCTGGCATCCTTGTCCTCGCGGATGGCGACGAGCTCGCCCTCCGCCTCGATCAGGCGGCCATAGCCGGACGGATCGACGGGGCGGAAGCCGACGACGCAGATCTCGGCCCCGTCGGCCAATGACCGCCGCGCCTTTTCGAGCGTCTCCGGCCGCACGAGCGGCGTATCGGCGAAAAGGATGAGGACGTCGTCGAAGCCTGCCGCAATGGCCGAACGCGCCGCGAGCACCGCATGGGCCGTGCCGAGCCTTTGCTCCTGCACATGGAAGCTCGCCTCCGGCGCGATCGCCCGCACGGCGGTTTCCACCTTGTCGGCGTCGCGGCCCGTCACGAGGGCGATGCCGCCGGCACCGACCGTCTCCGCCACCCGCACCACATGCCCGACCATCGGCAGGCCCGCGACCTCGTGCAGCACCTTCGCGCGCGACGAGCGCATGCGGGTGCCCTCGCCGGCGGCCAGGATGACGGACAGGCAGGTTCTCGACATTCTCGACCTCGGCGAAGCAGTGGGCGCGACCTATAGTGGAGAAGGGCCGGCTCGTCTTGCGGATGCGGCCAGAACCGCGCGGAAGGGTTACCCGATCTTCTGAAGAGCCGGGAAGGTCTCGAGCAGCCAGAAAGATAGGCTCTGCATTCCCCCGGTCAGGAACAGGACGCCGGTGACGACCAGAAGGCCGCCCATCGCCTTCTCGATCATGCCGAAATGGCGGCGAAGCCGCCGCGACCAAGCGAGAAAAAGGCCTGAGAAGGCGGCGGCGAAGAGGAAGGGAATGCCGAGCCCGAGCGAATAGGCGCCGAGCATGAGGGCGCCCTCGCCCACCGTGTCGCGCGCGCCGGCCAGCCCCAGAATCGCGCCGAGAACCGGGCCGATACAGGGTGTCCAGCCGAAGGCGAAGGCGAGGCCCATCAGATAGGCGCCGAGAAAGCTGCCCGGCCGATCGGGCGAGCGGAAGCGCTTCTCGCCCGCCAGAAAGCGCAGACGGAAGACGCCGAGGAAGTTGAGACCCATGACGATGATCGCGAGGCCGGCGGCGATGCCGAGCCAGGACAGATTCTCGCGGAGCAGGCGGCCGATCGAACTCGCTCCCGCGCCGAGGGCGACGAAGACCGTCGAGAAGCCGAGAACGAAGAGCATGGCACTGCCGACGACGCGGCCGTATCCGGCCTGCGCGCCGCTTCGGGACGGACCGCCGCGCAGCTCCTCCACCGAAACGCCGGCCATGTAGCAGAGATAGGGCGGCACCAGCGGCAGGACGCAGGGCGACAGGAAGGAGAGCGCGCCGGCGAGGATCGCCCAGGAATAGGTGACGTCGGAAATCAAGGGGCGGTCGCTTCGATCCTCATCGCGCGGCCGTTCTAGCACCCCGCCAAAGCCGCGGAAACCTCGCCAAAGCGATGCCAATCGGAGCCGGGCGCGCGGAGATTCCGGTTGACCGTGGGCGGCCCGCTTCCTATGGGAAGGCGACCCGCCTGCCGGATTCTCCCGGCGGGCTCGGGAGCGCGTAGCTCAGTTGGTAGAGCAACGGACTTTTAATCTGTAGGTCCTGGGTTCGAGTCCCAGCGCGCTCACCATTTTCCGCTCCGATTCAAAAGCTTCGATCACGGCTGTCCTGTCCGTCGCGCCATCGCTTGCCGGCGTGGCTCCGTTTCGTCGAAGGCGAGCGTCTGTGGAGACCTCAGAACACAGGACACGACGCGCGCAGTGAACGAGATCGGGCGACGCGGCGTTAGGCGGAGGGGCGCGGCGCGGATCGTTCGGCCGTGCCCGTTCCTTTTCGCAGCGAACGGAGCCGTTCATGAGCCAGACCGTCGGCGACTTCATCGTGGAGCGGCTTGCCGCCTGGGGCGTGAAGCGGATCTTCGGCTATCCCGGCGACGGCATCAACGGCGTCTTCGGCGCCATGCGCCGCTCGCTCGGAACGATCGAGTTCGTGCAGGCGCGTCACGAGGAAATGGCGGCCTTCATGGCCTCCGCCCATGCCAAGTTCACCGGCGAACTCGGCGTCTGCATCGCGACCTCCGGCCCCGGCGCCTCGCATCTCCTGACCGGTCTCTACGATGCGCGGCTCGATCATCAGCCGGTGCTCGCGCTGGTCGGGCAGCAAGCGCGCACCGCCGTCGGGGCGCATTACCAGCAGGAGCTCGATCTCGTCTCGATGTTCAAGGATGTGGCCGGCGCCTATGTGCAGCAGGCGATGGCGCCCGCCCAGGTGCGCCACATGATCGATCGCGGCATCCGCACGGCGCTCGGCGAACGGAAGGTCGCGGCGCTGATCTTCCCGAACGACCTCCAGGACCTGCCCTACGAAGAGCCGCCGCGCGCGCATGGCGCAGTCCTGTCCGGCGTCGGCTATTCCCGGCCGAAGGTCGTGCCCTTCGACGCCGACCTGCAACGGGCCGCCGCGGTGCTGAACGAGGGCAAGAAGGTGGCGATGCTCGTCGGCGCCGGCGCGCTCGGTGCCGGCGACGAGGTGGCGGCGGTCGCGGACGTGCTTGGCGCCGGCGTCGCGAAGGCCCTGCTCGGCAAGGCGGTCCTGCCGGATGCCCTGCCCTTCGTCACCGGCTCCATCGGGCTCCTCGGCACGGAGGCGAGCTGGGATCTCATGCAGCATTGCGACACGCTGCTGATGGTCGGCTCGGGCTTCCCCTATTCGGAATTCCTGCCGAAGGAAGGCGCCGCGCGCGGGGTCCAGATCGATCTCAAGGCGGACATGCTGTCGATCCGCTATCCAATGGAGGTCAATCTTCAGGGCGAGGCGAAGGAAACGCTGAAGGCGCTTCTACCGCTTCTCGTGCGCAAGAGCGACCGGTCCTGGCGCGAGCGCGTGGAGAAGAGCACCGCGCGCTGGTGGAAACTGGCGGAAGACCGCGCCACGGCCAAGGCCGATCCGGTCAATCCGCAACGCGTCGTCTGGGAATTGTCGCCGCGCCTGCCGGACCGGGCGATCGTCACCTCCGATTCCGGCTCCTGCGCCAATTGGTATGCGCGCGACCTGAAGCTGCGGTCTGGCATGATGGGCTCACTGTCCGGCGGCCTCGCCTCGATGGGCGCGGCCGTTCCCTATGCGATCGCCGCGAAATTCGCCCATCCCGACCGTCCGGTGGTGGCCCTGGTCGGCGACGGCGCCATGCAGATGAACAACATGGCCGAGTTGATCACGCTCGCCAAATATTGGGACCGCTTCCCGAACAAGACCTGGGTGGTTTGCGTCTTCAACAACGAGGACTTGAACCAGGTGACCTGGGAGCAGCGGGTGATGGAGGGCGATCCGAAATTCGTCGCGAGCCAGGAGATCCCGAACGTTCCCTATCACAAGTTCGGCGAGCTGATCGGCTTCAAGGGGATCTATGTGGACGATCCCGAAAAGCTCGGCGCCGCCTGGGACGTCGCGCTGGCCAGCGAGCGGCCCGTAGTGCTGGAGGTCAAGACCGATCCCGAGGTTCCGCCGCTGCCGCCGCATATCAAGCTCGCGCAGGCCAAGGCCTTCATGTCGACGCTGGCGCAGGGTGATCAGCGCGAGGGCGGCATCATCGCCAATACGGCGCGTCAGGTTCTGGCGTCGGTTCTGCCGGGGGAGAAGTAGAGAAATCGACCTCGACGGCGTGCCGGCCATGGGGCCGGTGCGTGGTCGAAGGAATAGATCACGCCGTAAGACGACGTGATCGAAGCAACTATCGAATTTGTTTCAAAGCCGCGACGAGGGATATTGGGCGACCTCCCTGGGCCGAGGCGGTCGCCGATCCGAAAGCGGTAAGCGCCGGCAAAGCCATCCCGCTCAAGGCGTAGAAACAGCTTCGGCCTGACTCGCGTTGGAGGCCACCTGCCGGTCGGCCGGCGGGTGATCGAACAGGCCGAATGTCAGCGCGAAGATGAAGAGGATCGCCGCGCCGACACTGCCATAGGCCGTCAGTTCCGAGGGTCCGAGCCGCTTTCGTCCGTCGATCACTTTCATAACCGTCTCTCCGTCCCGTCCGCCTAAATGGCGCCGGGCCCGGAAAGGTTGCCGGAATGTTAAAATCGATATGATGCGTGAAGCCCGCCGGAGGCAGGCGGCGTCTCAATAGGCGTCGTAGGGGGAATAACCGTCATAGGGACGATAGTAGCGGCGCGGCGGCGGCGGAGGGGGCGGCGCGTCGTAATAGGCGTCGCGATCGTCATAGCGGCGATAGGTATCGTAGCGCACCGGTGGAGGCGGCGGGCGCCGATAGACGTCGCGATAGTCGGGACGCGTAGCATATTCGACCGGCCCTTCGTTGACGCCGGCCGTTTCACAGGCCGTCAAACCCGTTCCCGCCATTGCCAGCGCGAGCGCGATCATCAGCGGGCGCATGTCATGTCTCCTCAACTCCCCAGACCAAGCTAGGGCGCTCACTGAACCTCGGCGACTCCACCTGAACGCAGGATGAGCAATGCCACCTCGATCAACAAGATTTGATCATCCCTGTCCTGACTGCCCCCGTAGCTGCGCGAGATTGTGTCTTTCGTCCACAGAACCGAGGTCCGTCATGCCGAGCTCGCGCATCCTCCTCTTCCTTGCCGCCGCGCTGTCGTTCTCCGCGCCGCTCGTCGCGCGCGCCGACGATGCCGGCGATATCCAGGCCGTGATCTCCGCCCAGCTCAATGCGTTCAAGGCCGGCGACGGCGCTGCCGCCTATTCCTATGCGGCGCCCGGCATCAAGGCGATGTTTCCCTCGCCCGACAGTTTCATGGCCATGGTGCGCGGCGGCTATGCGGTCGTGGCCGATGCCCGCAACGTGACCTTCGGGCCGTTGCAGGCGGAAGGCGGCGGGTTCCGCCAGGATGTGAACATGACGGACGCGAAAGGCCAGAGCTATATCGCGAGCTATACGCTCAGCCGGCAACCGGACGGCTCGCTGAAGATCACCAGTTGCCGCATCCGCAAGGGCGAGGACGTGTCCGCCTGACGGGGTTTCAACGCGCCGGGATGTCGCCGCGCGCCCATTCGTCCTTGATGGCGCCCGCGCGGCTTTCGAAGGCGCCGCGCTCGATCGCG
Organism: Aureimonas endophytica; assembly: GCF_014642635.1. Classification (GTDB taxonomy): domain Bacteria; phylum Pseudomonadota; class Alphaproteobacteria; order Rhizobiales; family Rhizobiaceae; genus Plantimonas; species Plantimonas endophytica. Next base: position 448,630 of record NZ_BMIQ01000001.1, on the reverse strand, counting down.
TCGCGCAGGTCCGCCATCAGCGACTGGTAATAGGCGAGATTGTTCCAGGTCAGCAGCATCGCGCCGAGCTGCTCGTCGGAGCGGACGAGATGATGCAGATAGGCGCGGCTGTAGTCGCGCGCCGCCGGGCAGGAGGAGGTCTCGTCCAGCGGACGCGGGTCTTCCGCATGGCGGGCGTTCTTCAGGTTCACCTTGCCGCGCCGCGTGAAGGCCAGTCCATGCCGGCCGGCGCGCGTCGGCATCACGCAGTCGAACATGTCGATGCCGCGCCGCACCGATTCGACGATATCGTCCGGCGTGCCGACCCCCATGAGATAGCGCGGCTTCGCCTCAGGCATGGCGGGCAAGGTCTCGTGGAGGATCGACAGCATCACCGCCTGCGGCTCGCCGACCGCGAGGCCGCCGATGGCATAGCCTTTGAGGTCGAGCGCCGCGAGCGCCTCGGCCGAGCGCAACCGCAGATCGACCACGTCGCCGCCCTGCACGATGCCGAACATCGCCTTGCCCGGCTGGTCGCCGAAGGCCACCTTGCAGCGCTCGGCCCAGCGCAGCGACATTTCCATCGCCCGCTCGATCTCGGCCCGCTCGGCCGGCAGGCGGATGCATTCGTCGAGCTGCATCTGGATGTCGCTGTCGAGCAGGCCCTGGATCTCGATCGAGCGCTCGGGCGTCAGCGAATGTTCGGAGCCGTCGATATGCGACTTGAAGACGACGCCGGTCTCGTCGAGCTTGCGCAGTCCCGCCAGCGACATGACCTGGAAGCCGCCGGAATCGGTGAGGATCGGATGCGGCCAGCGGGCGAATTCATGCAGCCCGCCGAGCCGCGCCACGCGCTCCGCGCCCGGCCGCAGCATCAGGTGGTAGACATTGCCGAGAATGATGTCGGCGCCGAGTTCGCGCACCTGGTCGAGATACATCGCCTTCACCGTGCCGCCGGTGCCGACCGGCATGAAGGCGGGCGTGCGGATCGTGCCGCGCGGCATGGTGATCTCGCCGCGTCGCGCCCGTCCATCGGTCGCGAGAAGGCGGAAGGCGAAATGGTCGGTCATGGTGCGGATCGGTCGAGAAGGCAGGCATCGCCATAGGAATAGAAGCGATAGTCGGCGGCGATGGCATGCGCATAGGCGCGGCGCATCGTCTCGAAACCGCTGAAGGCGGAGACCAGCATGAAGAGGGTCGAGCGCGGCAGGTGGAAATTCGTCATCAGGCGATCGACCGCCCGGAAGCGATAGCCGGGCGTGATGAAGATGTCGGTGGCGCCGGAAAACGGGCGGATGGTGCCGTCCGCATCGGCGGCGCTTTCGAGAAGGCGCAGCGACGTCGTGCCGACCGCGACGAGCCGGCCGCCCTTCGCGCGCACGGCATTCAGCCGCTCGGCCGTCGCGGCGTCGATATGGCCGTTCTCGGCATGCATGCGATGCGCTTCGGTCGTCTCTGCCTTCACCGGCAGGAAGGTGCCGGCACCGACATGCAGCGTCAGATATTCGCGCCCGATCTTGCGCCGGTCCAGCGCCGCGACCAAAGCCTCGGTGAAGTGAAGACCGGCCGTCGGGGCGGCGACGGCGCCCTCCTCGCGGGCATGGATCGTCTGGTAGTCGCGCCGGTCGGCCTCATCCACCGCCCGCTTCGAGGCGATATAGGGCGGCAGCGGGATGCGGCCGACGGCGGCGATCGCCTCGTCCAGAGCGGGCCCGGACAGGTCGAAGGCGAAGGTCACCTCGCCGCCCTCGCCCGTCTCGCGCACCTCGGCCTCCAGCGCGCCGAGAAGGCAGACATCCGAGCCCTCGCCGAAGCGGACGCGATCGCCGCGCCGCAATTTGCGCGCGCCGCGCACGAAGGCCTTCCAGGTGGCGGGATCGAGACGCTGGTGCAGGGTGGCGCCGATGGCGGGCTCGGCCTCGCCGCGCCCGAGACGGCGGCCTTCGAGCTGGGCGGGAATGACGCGGGTGTCGTTGAAGACGAGAACGTCGCCCGGCTCAAGCAGCGACGGCAGGTCGGCGATGGCGCGGTCGGCTAGCGCGCCGGTCCCGTCCACCGCGAGAAGCCGCGCGCTTTCGCGCGGCACGGCCGGCCGAAGCGCGATGAGGCGCTCCGGCAGGTCGAAATCGAAGGCGTCGACGCGCATCAGGCGTCGGCGGCGACCTTCATGGAGACGATCTTGTCGGGATCGCGCACCGGCTCGCCGCGCTTGATCTGATCGACATTCTCCATGCCCTCGATGACCTTGCCCCAGACCGTGTACTGGCGGTTGAGGAAGGGCGCGTCGTCGAAGCAGATGAAGAACTGCGAATTGGCGGAATCCGGGCTCTGGGCGCGGGCCATGGACGCGGTGCCGCGCACATGCGGCTCGGAATTGAACTCGGCCTTGAGGTTCGGCTTGTCCGAGCCGCCCATGCCGGCGCGGTTCGGGTCGAATTGCGGGCCGGTGGACTTGCCGAACTTCACGTCGCCGGTCTGCGCCATGAAGCCTTCGATCACGCGATGGAAGACGACGCCGTCATAGGCGCCCTCGCGCGCCAGCGCCTTGATATGGGCGACATGGTTCGGCGCGAGATCGGGGCGGAGCGCGATCACCACGCGGCCCTTCGTCGTCTCGAGGATCAGCGTGTCTTCCGGATTGTCGTAGGCCATCGCGGCCTCCTTGTGTTCGATCCCAAAAATTCGGCGGGACCCGTCGCCGGACCCCGCCGCATCCGATGCCGAAATGGAGGATCGGCGCCCGGGAGGCAAGCCCGGGCGCCGAAAATCACTTGGCCTGGACGATCTTCACCGACACCATCTTGTCGGGATCGTTGACCGTGCCGTTGGCCTTGGCATCGCCCTTCTTGATCTTGTCGACCACGTCCATGCCCTTCGTCACCTCGCCGACCACCGTGTACTGGCCGTTGAGGAAGCTGCCATCGGCGAGCATGATGAAGAACTGCGAATTGGCCGAGTTCGGATCGGCGGCGCGCGCCATGCCGACCGTGCCGCGCTTGAAGGGCTGCTTGGAGAATTCCGCCTTGATGTCCGGCAGATCGGAGCCGCCCATGCCGGTGCCGGTCGGATCGCCGGTCTGCGCCATGAACCCGTCGATCACCCGGTGGAAGACGATCCCGTCGTAGAAGCCCCTCTTGGCGAGCGCCTCGATCTGCTTGACGTGGTTGGGCGCGAGATCCGGGCGCAGCGCCACGTCGATCTCGCCGTCCTTGGTCGTGATGACCATCATGTCCTTGGCGCTGGCCGCCGCGACGGGGCCGACGAGCGCCGCGAGCCCGATGGCGGCCGAAAGACCGAGTCTGCCCAGAAGAGTCATCCGCATCACTTCCCTCACGCGTTTCTCGCCCGCAGCGCGGCGGCCACGGCCGGCGGCACGAACGGGGCGACGTCGCCGCCCATGGCGGCGATCTGGCGAACCAATGTGGCCGTTATGGGCCGTCGCGCCGGGCTGGCCGGCAGGAAGACCGTGACGAGATCCGGTGACAGGACGCCGTTCATGCCGGCCATCTGCATCTCGTAATCGAGATCCGTCCCGTCGCGCAGGCCTCGGATCAGGGCGCCCGCCCCGCGCCGCCGCGCCGCCTCCACCACCAGCCCCTCGAAGCTCTCGACCGCGATTCGATCGCCCAGCCCTTCCGATCGCGCCACCTCCTCGATCAGCGCGCGGCGCTCCTCGAAGGAGAAGAGCGGCGCCTTACCGGGATGGATGCCGATCGCGACCACGACGTGATCGAAGAGGCGCGCCGTCTGCCGCAGAATGTCGAGATGGCCGAGGGTGAAAGGGTCGAAGGACCCGGGATAGAGCGCTGTCCGTCGTGTCATGTCTTGCCGGAATCCGAAGGAATTCGGAAAATTTTCATCATGCTCGACAACCCGCGGTCAACGCTTGCGGTCGTATTTCTTGGAGCGGGCAAGGCGGCTTCGGAAAGCTCGGCCGGCCCTGGCGCCAGACTTCGCGTTCGCGTGAATCGAGGCGTCGGAACAAACGCTTAACGGCCGCATTCCCCTTGCGTTACTTGGAGATGAGCCATGCTGATTCTCGTCCTCTCGCTTGCCATGGTCGCCGGGCTTTGCAGCGCCACGGCCGTCGCGTTGCATAACGAGGCCGAGAATTCGCGCGTGAAGGCCGTCGTCCGCAAGCGCCGGCCGCTTCACTAAACTCCCTCTTCGAAAGACGGTCGCCCGGCCGGAGGCCGGACGCCCGGGATCACGCTTCCGCGTCGCCTTCCGCCTCGTCGGCCAAAGGTGCCGCATCCTCGTCGACGCCCTCGCCGGTCCCCTGGTCCGGAATGCGCTCGACCGAGACCACCCGCTCGCCATCCGCCGTATTGAAGATTGTGACGCCCTTCGTCGCGCGCCCCGCCTTGCGGATGCCTTCGACCGGCACGCGGATCGTCTGGCCGCGATCGGAGATCAGGAGGATCTGATCGCCCTGTTCCACCGGGAAGGCGGCGATCAGCGGCCCGATCTCGCCGACACGGCTGAGATCCGTCGCCCGGATGCCCTTGCCGCCCCGGCCGGTCGTGCGGAAATCGTAGGACGAGGCCCGCTTGCCATAGCCGAACTCGCTGACCGTCAGAACGTGCTCTTCGGCGGCGCTGAGGAAGGCATAGCGCTCCTGGCTGATCGACACGTCCTCGACCGCTTCCTCATCGCTCGACGTCTCGGCCGAAGCATCGCCCTCCACGGCGCGGCGCATCTTCAGATAGGCGGCGCGTTCGGCGGGAGAAGCCTCGACGTGGCGGAGGATCGCCATGGAGATCAGGCGGTCGCCGTTGCTGAGCGCCATGCCGCGCACGCCGATGGAATTGCGGCCGGCGAAGAGGCGCACCTCGTCCGCCTGGAAACGGATGCAATAGCCGGAATTGGCCGTCAGCAGCACGTCGTCGCTTTCCGAACAGATGGCGACGGCGAGGATCTCGTCGCCGGCCTCTTCCAGCTTCATCGCGATCTTGCCGTTGCGGTTCACCTGAAGGAAGTCCGCCAGCTTGTTGCGGCGCACCGTGCCCTTGGTCGTCGCGAACATGACGTTCAGTTCGGCCGCCTGCGCCTCGTCGTTCGGCAGCGGCAGGATGGACGTGATCCGTTCGTCCTTTTCCAGAGGCAAAAGGTTGACGAGGGCCTTGCCGCGCGAGGTCGGATTGCCCTGCGGCAGGCGCCAGACCTTTTCCTTGTAGACGATGCCGCGCGAGGAGAAGAACAGGATCGGCGTATGGGTATTGGCGACGAAGACGCGCGTCACCGAATCCTCGTCACCCTTCAACGTCATGCCGGAGCGGCCCTTGCCGCCACGCCGCTGCGCCCGGTAGGTGCCGAGCGGCACGCGCTTGATATAGCCGCCATGGCTGACGGTGACGACCATGTCCTCGCGCGGGATCAGGTCCTCGTCTTCGAGATCGGCCGCGCCTTCGAGAAGTTCGGTGCGGCGCGGATTGGCATATTCGAGCTTCACCGCCAGGAGCTCGGCCTTGACGATCTCGCGCACCCGCAGGCGCGAGCCGAGGATTTCGAGATATTCGCGGATCTCCTCGCCGATCTTGTTCAGCTCGTCGCCGATCTCGTCGCGGCCGAGCGCCGTGAGGCGCTGTAGGCGAAGGTCGAGAATGGCGCGGGCCTGCGTCTCGGAGAGGCGATAGGTGCCCTCCTCCGAAATGCGGTGGCGAGGATCGTCAATGAGGCGGATCAGCGGCGCGACGTCGCTCGCGTCCCATTCGCGCGCCATCATCCGCTCGCGCGCCGTCTGCGGATCGGGCGCTTCGCGGATGAGCTTGATGATCTCGTCGATATTGGCGACGGCGATGGCGAGGCCGACCAAGACATGCGCCCGCTCGCGCGCCTTACGCAGAAGGAAGCGCGTGCGCCGATTCACCACTTCCTCGCGGAAGGCGATGAAGGCGCCGAGCATGTCGAGCAGCGTCATCTGCTCCGGCTTGCCGCCGTTCAAAGCCACCATATTGGCGCCGAAGGAGGTCTGGAGCGGGGTGAAGCGGTAGAGCTGATTCAGGACGACGTCGCTCGACGCCTCGCGCTTCAACTCGACCACGACGCGATAGCCGTCGCGGTCGCTCTCGTCGCGGATGTCGCTGATGCCCTCGATACGCTTGTCGCGCACCAGTTCGGCCATCTTCTCGATCATCGTCGCCTTGTTCACCTGATAGGGAACCTCGGTGACGATGATCGATTCGCGGTCGCCGCGCAGCGGCTCGATATGCACCTTGCCGCGCATCAGGATCGAGCCGCGGCCCGTCGAATAGGCCTCGCGGATGCCGGCGCGGCCGAGCACCAGCGCGCCGGTCGGAAAATCGGGGCCCGGCACGTATTGCAGCATCTCGTCCAGCGTGATCACCGGATTATCGATCATCGCGATGCAGCCGTCGACCACCTCGCCGAGATTGTGCGGCGGCACGTTGGTGGCCATGCCGACCGCGATGCCGCCCGAGCCGTTGACGAGCAGATTCGGGAAGCGCGCCGGCAGGACGACGGGCTCCATCTCGCGCCCGTCGTAATTCTCCTGGAAGTTGACGGTCTCCTTGTCGATGTCCTCGAGGAGCGCGTCGGAGACCTTCTGGAGACGGGATTCGGTGTAGCGCATCGCCGCCGGCGGATCGCCGTCGATCGAGCCGAAATTGCCCTGGCCGTTGATGAGCGGCGCGCGGAGCGACCAGTCCTGCGCCATGCGCACGAGGGCGTCGTAGATCGAGGCATCGCCATGCGGATGGTACTTGCCCATCACTTCGCCGACGACGCCGGCCGACTTGCGGAAGGCGCGCGTCGAGGTCAGGCCCATCTCATGCATCGCGAAGAGCACGCGGCGATGGACGGGCTTCAACCCGTCGCGCACATCGGGCAGCGCGCGGCTGACGATGACGCTCATCGCATAGTCGAGATAGGACCGCCGCATCTCCTCGACGATGGAGATGCTTTCGATGCCGCGCGGCGGCTCGGGCGGGGTCTCGTCGATCTTGTCGGCCAATATTGCAGATCCGGAGGAAGGAAAGGCTGAAGGGCGTCTATAGCAAGCCCATCACGGCGAAGGCAAATCCGCCGGCTCCTCCGAGATGGTGATTTCGTCGAAGGTTTTCAACGAGTTGGGCTCGGCGCCGCCGCCAAGCCCAACCCCGCGACCGGTAAAATGCGCCTGTCGAAACCTTTTGGGAGGGTTCCGGGCGGGATTCTCAGAAGGGAATCTCGTCGTCCATGTCGCCGCCGCGCGAACCGCCGCCACCGCCGCCGCTCCCGCCACGCTCGTAGCCGCCACCGCCGCCGCGCCGCGACGAACCCCGATCCTCCTCGCCGCGCCCGCCGCCGAAACCGCCGCCGCTGCCGCCCCGATCGTAATCGCCGCCTTCGCCGCGACCGCCCAGCATCTGCAACTCGCCGCGGAAGCGCTGGAGCACGACTTCCGTCGTGTAGCGCTTCTGGCCCTGCTGATCTTCCCAGGAACGGGTCTGCAACTGGCCCTCGATGTAGACGGTCGAGCCCTTCTTCAGATACTGCTCGGCGACCTTCGTGAGATTTTCGTTGAAGATCACGACGTTATGCCATTCGGTGCGCTCCTTGCGCTCGCCCGACTGACGGTCCCGCCAGCTTTCGGTCGTGGCGATGCGCAGGTTGACGACCGCATCGCCGGAATTCAGCCGGCGGATTTCGGGATCGGCCCCGAGATTGCCCACGAGAATGACCTTGTTCACGCTGCCGGCCATGGCTGACCATCCCTTCGCTGTGCCGGTCCGGCCGGCTCATCCGTCCATATATAGGCGTTTCGCCGACCGCGCGGAGCGGAAATGCGTTTTCCCCAATCCGTTGCCGGGAAGGCCGTATCGACAAGGTGTTCATAGTATGTTCTAACCCGCGACGCAAAGCGGGCGTCATTCTGGCGCCTCGACATCCCGGCGACGATGGTTATCTAGCGGGGCGCGGCGGCATGTCCCTGGAACGGCCGAGGCCGACGATCCCCATCGGAAAGCGAACGCGGCAAGCGATGCCCGAGCAAAAGTTCATCTCCATTCGCGGCGCCCGCGAGCACAATCTCAAGAATGTCGATCTCGACATTCCGCGCGACAAGCTCATCGTCATGACCGGCCTGTCGGGATCGGGCAAATCCTCGCTCGCCTTCGACACGATCTATGCCGAGGGCCAGCGGCGCTATGTCGAAAGCCTTTCGGCCTATGCCCGCCAGTTCCTGGAAATGATGCAGAAGCCGGATGTCGATCAGATCGACGGCCTGTCGCCGGCCATTTCCATCGAACAGAAGACCACCTCCAAGAATCCGCGCTCGACCGTCGGCACGGTGACGGAGATCTACGATTATCTGCGCCTCCTCTTCGCGCGCACCGGCATTCCCTATTCGCCCGCCACCGGCCTGCCGATCGAGAGCCAGACCGTCAGCCAGATGGTCGATCGCGTGCTCGAACAGCCGGAGGGAACGCGCCTCTATCTCCTCGCGCCGATCGTTCGCGGCCGGAAGGGCGAGTTCAAGAAGGAGCTGCAGGAGCTTCAGAAGAAGGGCTTCCAGCGCGTCCGCATCAATGGTGAGTTCCACGACATCGCCGACGCGCCGACGCTCGACAAGAAGTACAAGCACGATATCGAGGTGGTGGTCGACCGCGTCGTCGTGCGCGACGACATCAAGACGCGCCTGGCCGATTCGCTCGAAACGGCGCTGCGTCTCGCCGACGGCATTGCGCTCGCCGAATTCGCCGACGGTCTCGACGAGAACGGCAAGCCGCGCCAGCTCGTCTTCTCCGAGAAGTTCGCCTGCCCGGTTTCGGGCTTCACCATCCCGGAGATCGAGCCGCGCCTCTTCTCCTTCAACAATCCCTTCGGCGCCTGCCCGAAATGCGACGGGCTCGGCAGCCAGCAGTCGATCGATCCCGAGCTCATCGTGCCGGAGCCGCATCGCACGCTGAAGAACGGCGCCATCGCGCCCTGGGCGAAGTCGACCTCGCCCTATTACGGCCAGACACTGGAAGCGCTCGGCCGCGAATATGGCTACAAGCTCACCGACAAATGGTCGGCGCTGCCGGACGAGGCGCGCAACGCGATCCTCTACGGCACCGGACGGCGCAAGGTCGAGTTTCAATACAACGACGGATTGCGCGCCTATAAGACGTCGAAGACCTTCGAGGGGATCATTCCCAATCTCGAGCGCCGCTGGAAGGAGACCGATTCCGCCTGGTCGCGCGAGGAGATCGAGCGCTACATGTCGGCGACGCCCTGCCCGGCCTGCGCCGGCTATCGCCTGAAGCCGGAAGCCCTGGCGGTGAAGGTCGCCGGCCGGCATGTCGGCGAGGTGACCGAACTCTCGATCCGCGCCGCGAAGAACTGGTTCGAGACGCTGCCCAGCCGTCTCAGCGACAAGCAGAACGAGATCGCCGTCCGCATCCTGAAGGAGATCCGCGACCGCCTGCGCTTCCTCGACGATGTCGGCCTGGACTATCTCACCCTGTCGCGATCGTCCGGCACCTTGTCCGGCGGCGAGTCGCAGCGCATCCGCCTCGCCTCGCAGATCGGCTCCGGCCTGACCGGCGTCCTCTATGTCTTGGACGAGCCGTCGATCGGCCTGCACCAGCGCGACAACGCGCGGCTGCTGACGACGCTGAAGCATCTGCGCGACATCGGCAATACCGTCATCGTCGTCGAGCATGACGAGGACGCGGTGCTCACAGCCGACTACGTGGTCGATATCGGCCCGGCCGCCGGCATCCATGGCGGACAGGTGATCGCCGAGGGCACGCCGGACGAGATCAAGGCCAATCCGAAGTCGCTGACCGGCCGCTATCTTTCGGGCGCGCTCGGCGTCGCCCTGCCGGAGGCGCGGCGCAAGCCCCAGAAGGGGCGCCGGCTGAAGGTCGTCGGCGCGCGCGGCAACAATCTGAAGACCGTCTCGGCCGAGATCCCGCTCGGCGTCTTCACGGCGGTCACCGGCGTCTCGGGCGGCGGCAAGTCGACCTTCCTCATCGAGACGCTGTTCAAGGCGGCTGCGCGCCATATCAACGGCGCGCGCGAGAATCCGGCGCCGCACGAGCGGATCGAAGGGCTGGAGCTTCTCGACAAGGTCATCGACATCGACCAGTCGCCGATCGGCCGCACGCCGCGCTCCAATCCCGCCACCTATACCGGCGCCTTCACGCCGATCCGGGACTGGTTCGCCGGCCTGCCCGAGGCGAAGGCGCGCGGCTACCAGCCGGGGCGCTTCTCGTTCAACGTCAAGGGCGGGCGCTGCGAGGCCTGCCAGGGCGACGGCGTCCTGAAGATCGAGATGCACTTCCTGCCGGATGTCTACGTCACCTGCGACGTCTGCCACGGCAAGCGCTACAATCGCGAGACGCTGGAAGTCACCTTCAAGGAGAAGTCGATCGCCGACGTCCTCGACATGACGGTCGAGGAAGGCGTCGAGTTCTTCGCGGCGGTGCCGGCGGTGCGCGACAAGCTGGTGACGCTGAACGAGGTCGGCCTCGGCTATATCAAGGTCGGGCAGCAGGCGACGACGCTGTCCGGCGGCGAGGCGCAGCGCGTGAAGCTCGCAAAGGAACTGTCGCGCCGCGCCACCGGCAAGACGCTCTACATCCTCGACGAGCCGACGACGGGCCTGCATTTCCACGATGTCGCCAAGCTGCTCGAAGTGCTCCACTCGCTGGTGGACCAGGGCAATACGGTCGTCGTCATCGAGCACAATCTCGAAGTCATCAAGACGGCCGATTGGATCGTCGATATCGGGCCCGAGGGCGGCGACGGCGGCGGCGAGATCGTCGCCACCGGCACGCCCGAGGAGATCGTCAAGGTGGAGCGCTCTTGGACCGGGCGCTTCCTGAAGGAACTGCTCGAGCGCCGGCCGATCGAGAAGGCCGAGGCAGCGGAATAGTCGCGGCGGACGTCGTCGCCGTCAGAAGTCCAGCGACGCGAGAACCTGCGGCAGCATGGCCGGCAGGTCCTCGGCGATGAGGCCCGGCCCATGCAGCCGGGCCGCCATGCCGTGCATCCAGACGGCGGCGCATGCCGCCTCGAAGGGCGGCACCTTCTGCGACAGCCAGCCAAGGATCATGCCGGAAAGGACATCGCCGGAACCGGCGGTGGCGAGGTAGGGCGTGCCGGTGGCGTTGATCGCGGCGCGTCCGTTCGGCGCGGCGATCACCGTGTCGGCGCCCTTGAGGACGACGACGGCGCCGGAACGCGCGGCGGCCTCCCGCGCCCGGTCGAGCTTCGAACCGGAGCCCTCGGCGAGATCCGGGAACAGCCGGGCGAACTCGCCGCCATGCGGCGTCAGCACCCCTGCCCCGCCGCTTCGCCCGATCGCCTCGAACAGCGCCTGCGGCGCGTCGCGGAAGGACGAGATCGCATCGGCATCGATCACCACCGAGCGGTCGGCGGCGAGGAGCGCGGCGACGAAGCGCGCGGCTTTTTCGCCGATGCCGAAGCCCGGCCCGATGGCGAAGGCATTCAGCCGTGTGTCCTCCAGACGCTCGGCCAGCTCCGCCTCGTCCTCGCAACGCTGCAACATGATCGCGGTCAGATGCGCCGCATTGGCCAGAAGGGCGGAGGGCGGCGAGAAGACGGTGACGAGCCCGGCGCCGATCCGCAGCGCCGCCGTCGCGGCCATGCGCCCTGCCCCCGTCTGCGTCACGCCGCCGGAAAAGACGACGGCATGGCCGCGATCGTATTTGTGCCCGATCCGGTCCGGGCTCGGTAGCTTGTCGCGCCAGAGCGGCGGCTCGTTCGCGAAGGTTCGCGGCGCGATCTCGTCCAGAACGGACGGCGCGATGCCGATCGGCGCCAGCACCGTCTCGCCGCAATGGCTGCGGCCGGGTTCGAGGAGATGCCCGGGCTTGCGGCGAAAGAAGGTGACGGTGAGGCTCGCCCGGATGGCCGCTCCCGGGGCTGCGCCGGTCAGGCCGGAGATACCGCTCGGCAGGTCGATCGCGACGATGGGCACTCCGCTCGCATTCGCCCGTTCGATGGCATCCGCCGCCTCGCCTGCCGCCGGGCGGGAGAGCCCGGCGCCGAACAACCCGTCCAGCACAAGATCAGCCTCATCCGGGGCGAAGGCGGCGAGCGGCTCGACCGGCCCGTGATAGCCTCGCGCCGCATGTGCCGCGTCGCCGCGCAAATCTGCGGCGGGGCCGAGGAGATGGCAGCGCAAGGCGAGCCCCGCTTCGGCGAGAAGCCGCGCGACGACGAAGGCGTCGCCGCCATTGTTGCCGGGGCCCGCCAGAACGGCGACCCGCCGCGCTTCGGGAAAGCGACGGCGCAGGGCCTCGAAGACGGCGAGACCCGCCCGTTCCATCAGGATTCGGCCCGCCACGCCGGCGGCAATCGACAAACGATCCGCCTCTCCCATCTCGACGGGCGTCAACAAGCAGATATCTAGCGCCGATATGGTCATCTGAAGGGCACATGCCTCCTTGCTGGACAGGTTCATGCGGCAGAACGCGCAATCGGGACGGAAACCCGCCGGGACGGCAGTTGGATGCCGGAAGAACAGTCGGTTTGCGAGCCCTGGCAGTTGCCTTCTGCGTCGCCTGAGCCTACTCCCGGCGAGGCGGCTACGAGGCAGACTTCCGCTCGGCGACATCCGGCGGCTTGGCATGCCTCCTGCATCGACCGTCTCGGCGGACGAAGATCCGCGAGGGGGCCAGCTCGGGAAGGGAATTCGATGAAGAAGGTCGAGGCGATCATCAAGCCGTTCAAGCTCGATGAGGTGAAGGAAGCGCTGCAGGAGGTCGGCCTCCAGGGCATCACCGTCACGGAGGCCAAGGGCTTCGGGCGGCAGAAGGGCCATACCGAGCTTTATCGCGGCGCGGAATATGTCGTCGATTTCCTGCCGAAGGTGAAGGTCGAAGTCGTACTCACCGACGAGGCGGTGCCGGCGGCGGTCGAGGCGATCCGCAAGGCGGCGCAGACCGGCCGGATCGGCGACGGCAAGATCTTCGTCTCCTCGATCGAGGAGGCCATTCGCATCCGCACGGGCGAGACGGGCAACGACGCCGTCTGAGCGCGCCGCTCGATACCGGCGCTCGCGCCGACCACAGGTCCAAGGCACCACGGAGAGGAACGCCATGACGACAGCCAACGACATCCTGAAGCAGATCAAGGACAACGACGTGAAATTCGTCGACCTGCGCTTCACGGATCCGCGGGGCAAGCTGCAGCACGTCACGATGGACGTCGCCATCGTCGACGAGGACATGTTCTCGGAAGGCTCGATGTTCGACGGCTCGTCCATCGCGGGCTGGAAGGCGATCAACGAGTCCGACATGGTCCTGATGCCCGACCCCGAGACGGCTCACATGGATCCGTTCTTCGCGCAGTCGACCATGGTCGTCTTCTGCGACATCCTCGATCCGGTCTCCGGCGAGTCCTATAATCGCGATCCGCGCGGCACCGCCAAGAAGGCCGAGGCCTATCTGAAGCAGTCCGGCACCGGCGACGTCGCCTATTTCGGCCCCGAGGCCGAGTTCTTCATCTTCGACGACGTGCGCTACAAGGCCGATCCCTACAATACCGGCTTCAAGCTCGACTCGACCGAACTGCCGTCCAACGACGACACGGAATACGAGACGGGCAATCTCGGCCACCGCCCGCGCGTCAAGGGCGGCTATTTCCCCGTGCCGCCGATCGATTCCTGCCAGGACATCCGCTCGGAGATGCTCTCGGTCATGGCCGAGATGGGCGTGAAGGTCGAGAAGCACCATCACGAGGTCGCGGCCGCCCAGCACGAGCTCGGCATCAAGTTCGACACGCTCGTCCGCAACGCGGACAACATGCAGATCTACAAATACGTGACCCATCAGGTCGCCAATGCCTATGGCAAGACAGCGACCTTCATGCCGAAGCCGATCTTCGGCGACAACGGCTCGGGCATGCATGTGCACCAGTCGATCTGGAAGGGCGGCAAGCCGACCTTCGCGGGCAACGAATATGCCGGCCTGTCGGAAAGCGCGCTGTTCTATATCGGCGGCATCATCAAGCACGCCAAGGCGCTGAACGCCTTCACCAACCCGTCGACGAACTCCTTCAAGCGGCTCGTCCCGGGCTACGAGGCGCCGGTGCTGCTCGCCTATTCGGCGCGCAACCGCTCGGCCTCCTGCCGCATCCCCTTCGGCCAGTCGCCGAAGTCGAAGCGGGTCGAGGTGCGCTTCCCGGACCCGATGGCCAATCCCTATCTCGCCTTCTCGGCGATGCTGATGGCCGGCCTCGACGGCATCCGCAACAAGCTGCATCCGGGCTCGGCCATGGACAAGGATCTCTACGATCTGCCGCCGGAGGAGTTGAAGGAAATCCCGACCGTCTGCCGTTCGCTGCGCGAGGCGATGGAGCATCTCGATGCCGATCGCGACTTCCTGAAGGCCGGCGGCGTCTTCGACGACGACCAGATCGACGCCTTCATCGACCTGAAGATGTCGGAGATCCTGCGCTTCGAGATGACGCCGCATCCGGTCGAATTCGACATGTATTACAGCCTCTGATCCGCAGGCCGGGCGCCTCCGGCGTCCCGGCACGGAACAATCCTCCGAGGGGCGGTCGCTGCGACCGCCCCTTTTTTATCCAGCGGGGCATGGGATGAGCGGGAATTCGGCAAGGGTCCGCGCGGCCGTCGAGGAGATCGCGGACGAGATGAGGAAGCGCGACGATCGGGGCACGGTCGCGGATTACATCCCGGAACTGTCGCGCGTCGATCCGGCCCAGTTCGGCATCGCGGTCATCGACGAGGCCGGCGAGATCGCCGCCGCCGGCGATTGCGACATTCCCTTCTCGGTGCAGAGCATCACTAAGGTCTTCACCCTCACCCTCGCGCTCGGCATGGTCGGCGACCGGCTCTGGCAACGGGTCGGGCGCGAGCCGTCCGGCAGCCCCTTCAACTCGATCGTGCAGCTGGAGAACGAGCGCGGCATTCCGCGCAATCCCTTCATCAATGCCGGCGCGATCGCTGTCACCGACCTGATCCTCTCCGGCCATCAGCCGCGCGAGGCGCTGGGCGAGATTCTGCGCTTCGTGCAGTTTCTGGCCGACGATCCGACGATCCATATCGACAAGGCGGTCGCCGCCTCGGAGCAGCGCACCGGCTTCCGCAATCGCGCGCTCGCCAATTACATGAGATCCTTCGGCGTCATCGACAATCCGGTCGACTTCACGCTCGGCGTCTATTTCCACCATTGCGCCATCGCCATGTCCTGCCGGCAGCTGGCCATGGCGGGGCGCTTCCTGGCCCATGGCGGCATCCATCCGAATACCGGACGCTCCGTGGTCCATCCCGAGCGCGCGCGGCGCATCAACGCCTTGATGCTGACCTGCGGCCATTACGACGGCTCGGGAGATTTCGCCTATCGCGTCGGTCTGCCGGGCAAGAGCGGCGTCGGCGGCGGCATCTTGGCGATCGCCCCCGGCAAGGCGACGATCGCGGTCTGGGCGCCGGGGCTGGACGCCGCCGGCAATTCGCATCTCGGCCGCATCGCCCTCGAGAAGCTGACGAAGCGGCTCGGCTGGTCGATCTTCGGCGCCTAGACGCGCCGGGCGGCTTTCTCGCCGCTCGGGCGATCAGTGATCGCGGTTCTTGTCCTGGCTCGCCTCGGCGATGGCCTCGTCGTGGTACCAGGCGCCGGCCTCGACGATATGCGGCGCGAAGCGAGGCGTCCGCACGGCGGGGGCAAGCGGTTCGATCATCGACCGAAGGCCGGCGCGGCCCCCTTTCGGGAACTGATAGATCTTCGCCGTATGATCGAAGGTCTCGACTCGCATGACTTCCTCCGTGGCGCTAACCGCGTCATCTCCTCCACCCATGAACAGAATAGCAGACTCTGCCTTTTCGACAAGCATTCTGCCTAAAAGATTATCAGCATTTGCGCAAACTATAGGCGCGCTATTTTCTGTGCAATAGGCTATCAAGAGATGCCGCCGACATGAGCGATCAATGCGTTAGACCGGTAAGGCCTCAGGGCCGTGGAGGTTGCGCGTGATCGCTCGAAAAGGCGGGCGTGGTGAAACAAGTCGCGAGGCATGCCCTTTCCGATCTCCCCCTCCCGGATGCGCCGGGCCGGTTCTCCGGCGACCGTCGCGAGGATCGGAAATCTGTGCGTGGCCGCCAACAAGAGGTCCGCGATGACCAAATACAAGCTCGAATATATCTGGCTCGACGGCTACACGCCCACGCCCAATCTCCGCGGCAAGACGCAGATCAAGGAATTCGCCGAATTCCCGACGCTCGAACAGCTCCCGCTCTGGGGCTTCGACGGCTCCTCCACGATGCAGGCCGAGGGCCGCAGCTCCGACTGCGTGCTGAAGCCCGTCGCCCTCTTCCCCGATCCGGCCCGCACCAACGGCGTTCTGGTCATGTGCGAGGTCATGATGCCCGATGGCGTCACCCCGCATGTCTCGAACAGCCGCGCCACGATCCTGGACGACGAAGGCGCCTGGTTCGGCTTCGAGCAGGAATATTTCTTCTACAAGAACGGCCGTCCGCTCGGCTTCCCCGAATCCGGCTACCCGGCGCCGCAGGGTCCCTACTATACCGGCGTCGGCTATTCGAATGTCGGTTCGGTCGCCCGCCAGATCGTCGAGGAGCATCTCGACCTCTGCCTCGCCGCCGGCATCAACCATGAGGGCATCAACGCGGAAGTCGCGAAGGGCCAGTGGGAATTCCAGATCTTCGGCAAGGGCTCCAAGAAGGCAGCCGACCAGATCTGGATGGCGCGCTACCTCCTCCAGCGCCTGTGCGAGAAGTACGAGATCGACGTCGAATATCACTGCAAGCCGCTCGGCGACACCGACTGGAACGGTTCGGGCATGCATTGCAACTTCTCGACCGCCTATATGCGCGAAGTCGGCGGCAAGGCCTATTTCGAGGCCCTGATGGCGGCTTTCGAGACGAATATCGACGACCACATCGCCGTCTACGGCCCGGACAACCACATGCGTCTCACGGGCAAGCATGAGACGGCGCCGTGGAACAAGTTCAGCTACGGCGTCGCCGATCGTGGCGCGTCGATCCGCGTGCCCCATTCCTTCGTCAAGAACGACTACAAGGGCTATCTCGAGGATCGCCGTCCGAACTCGCAGGGCGACCCCTACCAGATCGCCTCGCAGGTGCTGAAGACCATCGCCTCGGTGCCGCTGCCGGCCGCGGTTTCCGCCGCCGCCTGATATCCGGCGGAGGGCCCCGCCCTCCCCGTCCTTCGGAACCCGTCAGCCGCGAGGCTGGCGGGTTTTTCATGTCTATCCGGCAGCCGCGAAAAGCCAGTTCAGGCTGAGCCGCCAGTCCAGCATGCGCAGCGGCGTGCCGTGATTGCCGTCGGTCATGGAAACGAACCGCACCGGATAGGACGCACCGCGCAGGTCCTCGTAGAGCGCGTGGGCCGCCTCCCAGGAAAACACCTTGTCCCGCGTGCCATGGGCGAGGAGCAGCGGAATGCGGCGCGCCCCGGCGGCCCGGCGCATCGCGGCGACCTTGGCGGGCAGGTTGTTGGCGCTGAGCATCACGATGCCGGCGATACGGCCGGCCGTCTCCGGCCGCGCGAGGAGATCCCAGCAGAATTCGCCGCCCATCGAGGCGCAGGCGAGCACCAGCGGCGGGCGCCCGGGCTTGTCCGCCAGTTGCTCGATCAGAGCCGCCACGCGGGCGCGATCGCCTTCGGCGAACTGCCCGGCATCGGCCGTGACATAGAGCCCGCCCGCCCGGGCCATCAGATTCTTCAGGCGGTTGAAATTGCCGCCGAAGGTGCGGTCATACATGCCGAGCCGGCGGTCGCCGTTGCGGCCGTGGATGAAGAGCACCGTCGCGCTCGGCCGCGCCGTCTCGCCGACCTGCATGGTCTTCAAAGGCCCGGCCGGCGTCTCGACGACTCTCTCCACCTGCCGCCCGAGCGGCGCGGCATCGACATAGGCCAGCTTCACCCGCCGCTCCGGGATCTCGTCCCGGCCGTTGATGTCGCGCAGTTCCGAATAGGCGACATCCGTCTCGGCGCCGCCGTCGCGGCTCGTACTGCCGGCGGGATAGGCGAAGAGCTCGTCCTTGAAGGGCGCAAGCTGCAGTGGCGCCGCCACGGCCGGGATGACACCGCCGAGAAACAAGGCGGCGAGAAGCGGACGAAGGCGCGCGCGGGATCTCATTTCCGCGCTTTTGACGACCGCGCCCGTCATCGGCAACTCATTTATAGTGGATAGTTGGTTGAATGCGATTGCCGAGGAGGCCGGAGACCCAGCGCGCGGGTTGAAGAACATTTCGTGAAAGTGTAGTGAGAACAGATGGTTTCACGCGACATTCGGCCCCTCCGATCCGCAGCAGGGAGCCGCCCTTCATGAGCGAGGATCTGTTTTCCGGCAACGCGGCGCGCAGCCGCGAGCCTCGTGCCGCGCCGCGCCGTCCCGCCAGCGATCCGCTGGCGACGCTACGCGAAGCCGCGCCCAAGCCGCAGCCACAGGTGAGCGACTACACCGCCGCCGATATCGAGGTGCTGGAGGGCCTGGAGCCGGTGCGCCGGCGGCCGGGCATGTATATCGGCGGCACCGACGAGAAGGCGCTGCACCATCTCTTCGCCGAGGTCATCGACAATTCGATGGACGAGGCGGTGGCCGGCCATGCCAATTTCATCGAGGTGGCGTTGGAGGCCGATGGCAGCCTGACCGTCACCGACAACGGGCGCGGCATCCCGGTCGACCCGCATCCGAAATATACCAACAAGTCGGCGCTCGAAGTCATCATGACGACGCTGCATGCCGGCGGCAAGTTCGACTCCAAGGTCTATGAAACCTCGGGCGGGTTGCACGGCGTCGGCGTTTCGGTGGTGAACGCCCTGTCGGAGCGGCTGGAGGTCGAGGTGGCGCGCAATCGTCGCCTTTATCGCCAGACCTATGCGCGCGGCGTGCCGATGACGGCCCTGGAAGAGGTCGGCGAAGTCCACAACCGGCGCGGCACGCGCACACGCTTCTGGCCCGATCCGCAGATCTTCGGCGAGACGGCCGCCTTCGATCCGGCGCGGCTCTTCGCCATGGCCCGCTCGAAGGCCTATCTCTTCGGCGGCGTCGAGATCCGCTGGGCCTGCGACGCCGCGCGCCTGCCGGCGGATGGCAGGACGCCGGCCCGCGCCACCTTCCATTTCCCGGGCGGCCTCAAGGACTATCTCGAGACCTCGCTCGGCGCCGAGCATCGCGTCACGACGCAGAGCTTTTCCGGCCGCACCGAGAAGGCCTCCGGCCACGGCGCCGTCGAATGGGCGGTGAGCTGGACAAGCGCCGACGGCTTCGTCCGCTCCTATTGCAACACGATCCCGACGCCGGAAGGCGGCACGCACGAGGCGGGGCTGCGCAACGTCCTGCTGCGCGGCCTGAAGGCCTTCGGCGAGGTCTCCGGCAACAAGAAGGCCGCGATGATCACCGCCGAGGACGTGATGCTCACGGCCTCCGCCATGCTCTCGGTCTTCATCCGCGAGCCGGAATTCGTCGGCCAGACGAAGGACCGGCTGGCGACGCTCGAAGCGCAGCGCATCGTCGAGGCCTCGCTGCGCGATTCTTTCGACATCTGGCTCGCCGCCTCGCCGCAGGACGCGGCGCGGCTGATCGACTGGGTGGTCGAGCGCGCCGAGGAGCGGGTGCGCCGCCGCCAGGAGAAGGAGGTCAGCCGCAAGAGCGCGACGCGCAAGCTGCGCCTGCCGGGCAAGCTGGCCGACTGTTCGCAGACCGGCGCCACCGGGGCGGAGCTGTTTATCGTCGAAGGCGATTCGGCGGGCGGCTCGGCCAAGCAGGCGCGCGACCGCATGCGCCAGGCCGTGCTGCCGCTGCGCGGCAAGATCCTGAACGTCGCCTCGGCCGGCCGCGAGAAGCTCGGCGCCAACCAGCAGATCGCCGATCTCATCCAGGCGCTCGGCTGCGGCACGCGCGGGCGCTATCGCGAGGAGGACCTGCGCTACGAGCGCGTGGTGATCATGACCGACGCCGATGTCGACGGCGCCCATATCGCCTCGCTGCTCATCACCTTCTTCTTCCAGGAGATGCCGGAGCTGATCCGCCAGGGCCATCTCTTCCTGGCCGTGCCGCCGCTCTACCGGCTCGCCCAGGGGGGCAAGGTGGTCTATGCGCGCGACGATGCCGACCGCGAGCGGCTGATCGCCCGCGAGTTCAAGGGCAAGGGCAAGGTGGAGGTCAGCCGCTTCAAGGGCCTCGGCGAGATGCTGCCGGCGCAGTTGAAGGAGACGACGATGGACGTCCGGCGCCGGACCCTGCTGAAGGTCGAGATCGACGAGGCGCCGGAATCGGGAACCGCCGGGGCGGTCGACGCGCTGATGGGCAACAGGCCGGAAGCGCGTTTCCGATTCATCCAGGATCGGGCCGCTTTCGCCGTCGACCTCGACGTCTGATCGGGCTAAGGGTCGCCGTTGAACGCGAACGGAGTCGATCCATGATCCTGCGCACCGCCCTCGCCGCCGCCATGGTCACCGTCGCGCTGCCGGCGCTGGCGCAGACCGACCCGGCGCCGCCGCCCGCCGCGACCGACGCGCCGAAGCCCTATGTCGCGCCGACGGAGAATCCGGACGAGGCCACCGGGGGCGAGGCCGCGCCTGTCGCGCCGCCGATCACCGACGTGCCGCCGGTCGACCCCGCCTTCCAGAAGGCGGCGGAGGATCTGCCGAGCGCGATCGAGGATGTCCAGGTCGTCGGCCCCTGGAGCGAAGGCGACCAGAGCGGCGTCTGGCGGACGGTGATGATGCAGGTCGGACCGGCCGACAAGGACGTCTATCGCTTCTTCGTGCAGAAGCTGGATCGCGTCGGACCGGGCGCGAAGCTTCTCTCGACCACCGAGATCAAGGAAGTCGCCGGCGTGAAGGGCACGGTGGTCGGCTATCGCGCCGAAGAAGGGGAAGACGGCGCGCCCTCGGGCGATCTCACGCTCTTCTTCGATGTCGTGCCGCCGGATGGCGAAGTCCCGGAAAGCTACGAACTGCATTTCCTCAAGGACAAGAGCTACACTTTCGGCCCGGCGACCAACTGACGGTAGAGCGGCTGAGAATTCGTCGCGCGTTTTCGCTCGATATTGGGGATATCGGCTTGTTTACGCCGGACTGGACGCTTATCTGACGGCAAAGCGTTGACTTGACAAAGCCATCCGCTTACTGCCCGTGCTTGGAAGCGGCCAGTCTGAGGCGCCTGCGCCTTATCCTTTCGTCAATCGCGAGACACGCTCAGCGCAATGCTCTTCAGCGAACTCGGCCTCAGCGCCAAGGTTCTCACCGCCGTCGAGGCGACCGGTTACACCCAACCGACCCCGATCCAGGAACAGGCGATCCCGCATGCCTTGGAGCGGCGGGACGTGCTCGGCATCGCCCAGACGGGCACCGGCAAGACAGCCTCCTTCGTCCTGCCGATGCTCACGCTTCTGGAAAAGGGCCGGGCCCGGGCGCGCATGCCGCGCTCGCTGATCCTTGAGCCGACGCGCGAACTCGCGGCGCAGGTGGCCGACAGCTTCACCAAATACGGGCTCGACCAGAAGCTCAACGTGGCGCTCCTGATCGGCGGCATGTCCTTCGATGAGCAGGACCGCAAGATCGATCGCGGCGCCGACGTGCTGATCGCGACGCCCGGCCGGTTGCTCGACCATTTCGAGCGCGGCCGGCTGCTGATGACCGGTGTCGAGATCCTGGTGATCGACGAAGCCGACCGCATGCTCGACATGGGCTTCATCCCGGATATCGAGCGGATCTGTAAGATGATCCCCTTCACCCGGCAGACGCTGTTCTTCTCCGCCACCATGCCGCCGGAGATCACGCGCCTCACCGAGCAGTTCCTTCAGAACCCCGTGCGCATCGAGGTGGCCCGCCCCTCCTCCGCCGCGCAGACGGTGGAGCAGCGTCTGGTCGCGACGCAGCGCGAGGACTGGGAAAAGCGCGAGACGCTGCGCAAGCTGATCCGCGCCCAAGACGACATCACCAACGCGATCATCTTCTGCAATCGCAAGCTCGACGTCGCCTCGCTCTTCCGCTCGCTGTCGCGGCACGGCTTCTCGGTCGGCGCGCTGCATGGCGACATGGACCAGCGCTCACGCATGGCGATGCTGCATAATTTCCGCGAGAACAAGATCCAGCTCCTCGTCGCCTCCGACGTGGCGGCGCGCGGTCTCGACATTCCGGCGGTGAGCCACGTCTTCAATTTCGACGTGCCGATCCATTCGGAAGACTATGTCCACCGCATCGGCCGCACCGGGCGCGCCGGCCGCTCGGGCAAGGCCTTCACCCTGGTCTCGCGCAGCGACACGAAATATCTCGACGCCATCGTGAAGATGCTCGGCAACGAGCTCGAATGGCTGGACGAGGTCAGCATCGATCAGCTCCCGGTGCCGGAAAGCACCGGCGAGGAGCGCGGCGGACGCCATCATCGCGGCCGCACCGGCGACTCGTCGCGTCGCGGCGGCGGACGCGGCCGGGATCGGCGCTCCGGCGGCCGGTCGGACTCTTCTTCCTCGTCGCGCGGTGAGGAATTGCCCGATGTCGAGGCCGAGGTTCGTGCCGCGGCGCCCGCCGCCGTCGTGGCGGGCACTTCCGGCAATGCGCGACGCGCCCCGAACGGGCGGAACGGCAGCGACAACGGCCATGGACGCGGCAATCGCGGCGGCCAGCGCGACGAGGCGACCCCGGTCGGCTTCGGCGACGACGTGCCGGCCTTCATGCTGATCGGTACGGGACTCTAACGCGGCGGCTTCGGCCGCCGCTTGCCGGACTTCGCCTGGGCGGCGCGCATCGCGGCTTCCCAGGCGCGCCGAGCCCAGACCGCCATCGCGTCCGGGTCGTCATAGGCTTCCGACGGCAGATCGTAATAGGGCATCGTCACGGACGCCTTGCCGGGCCGCTGATAGGTCCAACGCCGGCTCCCCGCCGCTTCGAAAAGCGGGCCGGTCTGGTCGTCACCCTTCAAAAGCAGCTGGTCGCCGAACATCACGGCGACGATCAGCCCGTCGAGATAGATGCCCTTGCCGCCGAAGAGGCGGCGCAGCTGCACGGGCCCTTCCGAAGCGAAGAGATCGCGAACGAACTCCTCGTCCATCGAACAGCCCTCAGGCCGATTGCGCGGCGGCCAGGGCTTCGAGATCGGCCTTCTTCAGTTCCACCGATTCGCCGCAGCCGCAGGCCGAGGTCTGATTGGGATTGCGGAAGGTGAAGCCGGTGCGCAGGCGCGTCACCTCGAAATCCATCTCCGTGCCGAGCAGGAACAGCACTGCTTCCGGCGCGACGAAGACCTTGGCTCCGTCCCTCTCGATCAGGTCCTCGCCCGATCGCGCCTCGGACACCAGATCGACCGTATATTCCATGCCGGCGCAGCCGCCCTTCTTGATGCCGACCCGCAGTCCGAGAGCGTCCCCGCCGCGCGAAGCGACGATCTCGTTCACGCGCGCGGCCGCGGCATCCGTCAGGGTCATCACCGAAAAGCGGGGCATGGATCGTCCTCGAATTCACCCGAGTAATTTGGTTCGCGACGCGTCTCAGCGCAAGCTCGACCAGAGGTTCGGCGTGGCGAGTTCCAGCGCATGGCCGTCCGGGTCGCGAAAATAAAGGCTGCGGCCGCGCTTCGGCCAGGTGACCTCGCTCTCGATCGCGATCCGCGACGCCGCGAGATGCTGTCGCCAGTCGTCCACCGCCGCGTCCTCGACCATGAAGGCAAGATGCACCGGCCCTGCCCCGTCATGCGGCGGAATGCGACCGCCCGGCGTTTCCACCGGCTCGAGGGTCGCGCCGCACTTGAAGAGGATCAGCACCTGCGCTGGCGTCACCTCGTAGACCGAGATGCGATCGCCGTCCTCGAGAATCCGCGCAAGGCCGAGCACGCCCGAATAGAAGCCGTGCGCCCGGGCCATGTCCTCGACATAGAGGCAGGTTTCGAGGATCCCGGCGAGGCGCGGCACGGCGGTCAGAACCAGCCGACCGCGACCTGCGCTTCCTCGCTCATGCGATCCGGCGTCCAGGGCGGATCGAAGACGAGATCGACCTTCGCATGGCTGACGCCCTGCACGCCGAGCAGCGCATTCTCGACCCATCCCGGCATCTCGCCGGCCACGGGGCAGCCAGGGGCCGTCAGCGTCATGTCGATATGGACGCTGCGATCGTCCTCGATATCGATCTTGTAGATGAGGCCCAGCTCATAGATGTCCGCCGGAATCTCGGGATCGTAGACGGTCTTCAGCGCCGCGACGATATCGTCGGTCAGCCGCGCCAGTTCGTCCGGAGGAATGGCGGAAGGGGCACGCTCGCCACGCGCGAGCGCGGCATTCGCCTCCGCGCTGTCGTCATCGGCGGCGGCCCGCACGATGCTGGTATCCACGTCATCGGTCATCGCGTTGTCCTCAGGCGAAGAAGCGCCTCGCCTTTTCCAGGGCTTCGACGAGCACGTCGATTTCGCCCTTCGTATTATACATGCCGAAGGATGCGCGACAGGTGGAGGTCGCGCCGAAGCGCTTCAAGAGCGGCTGCGCGCAATGCGTTCCGGCGCGGATCGCAACCCCTTCCCGGTCGATGACCATCGACACGTCATGCGCGTGGATGCCTTCGAGGTCGAAGGACACGATGGCACCCTTGTTCGGCGCCTCGCCATAGATCCGCAGCGAATTGATCGTCTTCAGGCGCTGATGCGCATAGTCGCGCAGCCCCTCCTCGTGCGCCAGGATCGCGGCGCGGCCGATGGTCTGCATATAGGTGAGCGCCGCGCCGAGGCCGATCGCCTGGGCGATCTGCGGCGTGCCGGCCTCGAAGCGATGCGGCGGCGGGCTGTAGGTGACCGTCTCCTCCGACACTTCGACGATCATCTCACCGCCGCCGTTGAAGGGGCGCATCCGCTCCAGCATCTCGCGCCGGCCGTAGAGCACGCCGATGCCAGTCGGCCCGTAGAGCTTGTGTCCGGTCACGACATAGAAATCGACGCCGAGATCTTGGACATCGACCGGCAGATGCACGGCGCCCTGGCTGCCATCGACCAGAATCGGAACCTTGCGCGCGCGGGCGAGCGCGGCGAGTTCCTTCACCGGCGTCACCGTGCCGAGAACGTTCGACATATGGGTGACGGCGATCAGCTTCGTGCGCGGCGTGATCGCCCGCTCGAAGGCTTCGAGCGTGATCGAGCCGTCCTCTTCCACCGGCACGAAGACGAGCTTGGCGCCCCGCCGCTCGCGGATGAAATGCCAGGGCACGATGTTGGAATGGTGCTCCATCTGCGTGAGCACGATCTCGTCGCCCTCGCCGATCTCCTGCATGCCGTAGGAATAGGCGACGAGGTTGATCGATTCCGTCGCCGACGAGGTGAAGATCACCTCCTCGACGCTCGGCGCGTTGAGGAAGGCGCGAACGGTCTCGCGTGCCTTCTCGTATTCCTCCGTCGCCTTGTTCGACAGGTAATGCAGGCCGCGATGCACGTTCGCATAGTCCTGCGAATAGGTCTTCTGGATTGCATCCAAGACGGCCTGCGGCTTCTGGGCCGAGGCGCCGCTGTCGAGATAGACCAGCGGCTTGCCATAGACATGCATCGACAGGATCGGAAAGTCCCGCCGCACGGCCTCGACGTCATAGGCGAGACCGGCGTCCCGGATCGGTGCTTCAGCGTTCATGCTCTGCCTCCTGCGACGCGCGGCACCCTGCCCCACCCCGTCTCAGCGCTCGCGTTCGAGCCAGGCGTCGATCCGCGCTTCCAGCGCCTCGACCACGGCTTCGTCTTCCAGTTCCTCGACCACCTCGTCGACGAAGGCGCGCACCAGCAGCGCGCGGGCCGGCGCCGCCGGGATTCCGCGCGACATCAGATAGAAGAGGTGGTTCTGGTCGATCTCGGCAACGGTCGCGCCATGGCCGCACTGGACGTCGTCGGCGAAGATCTCGAGCTCGGGCTTGGCCGAGAAGTCGCCCTCGTCCGACAGAATCAGCGTGTTGCAGGCCATGCGGGCATCGGTCTTCTGCGCGCCCTTCGACACGCGGATCATGCCCTGGAAAACGCCATGGCCGCCAAGCACGACATTGCGGAAGATCTCCGTCGCCGTCGTGTTCTCGACCTTGTGGTTCAGCGTCGTCGTCACGTCGACATGCTGGCCGGCTTCGAGGAGATTGACGCCGCGCATGATGATCTCGGCGCCCTCGCCGACGGCGAGCGTATGGACTTCGAGCCGCACCACGGCCCCGCCGGCATTGAGGACGAAGAGCCGGAACTTGGCATTCCTGCCGACCGCGACATTCAGCTGGCCGAGATGGGTCTCGCCGGCACCGCGCTCCTGATCGACGATCCAGAGCACCTCGGCATCCTCGCCGATCGTCAGGTTCGACACGGCGGTGGAGAGCGCCCGCTCGCCGCCCGCCGGAAGGCGCTCCACGAAGGTGACGCTGGCGCCGTCGCCGACATGGCATTCGGCGAAGCCGCGCTCGCCGGACGCCGTCGTCTCGCCGCGCAGCTCGACCGCCTGGGCGAGCTTCGCCCCCGGCGCGATCTCGATCCGGGTGCCGCTGGCGCCGAAGGCCGTGGCAAGGAGGCGGATCGTGTCGAAGGCGCGATCGAGATGATTCACGGACTGGCGCCAGTCCGGCGTCGTCCCGCTGCGAGACAGGCTGAGGCCGGCGGCGCTCGCGGCGGCCGGACGGCCGAGTTCCACCACCGTGCTGCCGGGTAGAAGCGGCGCCAGGATATCGTCGCGCGCGCCGGCCGACCCGGCAGGCCCGTCACGGCCGACGAGGCTGCGCAGATCCGTGTAATGCCAAGCCTCGATCCGGCGATGCGGCAGGCCTTCGCGGCGGAGCATCGCGATTGCGTCGCGGCGCGATCCGTCGGCCTCGGCACCCTCCGCCTCGGCCCTGGCGATCACCGCCTCCTCGGCGGGCGTCATGCGACGCAGGGACACGACCTCGCTCATCAGGCGGCCTCGCCGATGATCTGGCCGTAGCCTTCTTCCTCCAGCTGGAGCGCCAGTTCCTTGCCGCCCGAGCGGATAATCCTGCCCTTGTAGAGGACATGGACGCTGTCCGGCACGATATGTTCGAGCAGGCGCTGGTAGTGGGTGATGACGAGGAACGAACGGTCGGCCGAGCGCAGCGCGTTGACGCCATCCGAGACGATGCGGAGCGCATCGATGTCGAGGCCGGAATCGGTCTCGTCCATCACGCAGAGCTTCGGCTCCAAGAGCGCCATCTGCAGGATCTCGGCGCGCTTCTTCTCGCCGCCGGAGAAGCCGACATTCAGCGGCCGCTTCAACATCTCGGAATCGATCTTCAGGCCGGCGGCCCCTTCCTTCACGCGGCGCATGAAGTCCGGCGTCGTCAGCTCCGTCTCGCCGCGCGCCTTGCGCTGCGCGTTGAGAGCGGTCTTCAGGAAGGTCATCGTCGCGACGCCCGGAATTTCGAGCGGATACTGGAAGGCGAGGAAGACGCCAGCGGCGGCGCGCTCGGCCGGGTCCATCTCCAGGATCGATTCGCCGTTGTAGAGAATGTCGCCTTCGGTCACCTCGTAATCCTCGCGGCCGGCGAGGATGTAGGAGAGCGTCGACTTGCCCGAGCCGTTCGGCCCCATGATCGCCGCGACCTCGCCGGCTTTCACCGTGAGGTCCAGCCCGCGCAGGATCTCCGTATCGGTGTCGGCGACGCGGGCGTGAAGGTTCTTGATTTCCAGCATGGATCCGAATGTTCCGAAGAGGGCGCGGCCACCTTGGGCCGCGCGGGAGGGATTGAGCGAGCTGTTAGCCGACCGAGCCTTCGAGGCTGATGCCGATGAGCTTCTGCGCCTCGACCGCGAACTCCATCGGGAGCTGCTGGATGACGTCGCGCACGAAGCCGTTGACGATCAGCGCCACGGCCTCTTCCTCCGGGATGCCGCGCTGCATGCAGTAGAAGAGCTGGTCCTCGGAAATCTTCGAGGTGGTCGCCTCGTGCTCGAACTGCGCCGTCGAGTTCTTCGCCTCGATATAGGGGACGGTATGGGCGCCGCAGTCCTCGCCGATGAGCAGCGAGTCGCATTGGGTGAAGTTGCGGGCGTTCTCGGCCCGGCGGTTCGCCGTCACTTGGCCGCGATAGGTGTTGTTCGAATGGCCGGCGGAGATGCCCTTGGAGATGATGCGGCTCGACGTGTTCTTGCCGAGATGGATCATCTTCGTGCCGGAATCGATCTGCTGGCGGCCGTTCGAGACGGCGATCGAATAGAACTCGCCGCGCGAATTGTCGCCGCGCAGGATGCAGGACGGATATTTCCAGGTGATGGCCGAGCCGGTCTCGACCTGCGTCCAGGAGATCTTGGCGTTCTTCTCGCGGCAGTCGCCGCGCTTGGTGACGAAGTTGTAGATGCCGCCCTTGCCGTCCTTGTCGCCCGGATACCAGTTCTGGACGGTGGAATATTTGATCTCGGCATCCTCCAGCGCCACGAGCTCGACCACGGCGGCGTGCAGCTGGTTCTCGTCCCGCATCGGGGCCGTGCAGCCTTCGAGATAGGAGACGTAGGACCCCTTGTCCGCGATGATCAGCGTGCGCTCGAACTGCCCGGTATTGCGCTCGTTGATGCGGAAATAGGTGGACAGTTCCATCGGGCAGCGCACGCCCGGCGGCACGTAGACGAAGGAGCCGTCGGTGAAGACCGCCGAATTCAGCGTCGCGAAGAAATTGTCCGTCACCGGCACGACCGAGCCGAGATATTTGCGGACGAGATCCGGGTGCTCGCGGATCGCCTCGGAGATCGGCATGAAGATTACGCCGGCCTTCTGAAGCTCCTTCTTGAAGGTCGTGGCGACCGACACGGAATCGAACACGGCGTCGACGGCGACCCGGCCGCCATAGCTGCCTTCCGAAGGCGGGACACCGGAATCCTCGTCGCTGCCGAACTCCGACGGCTCGTCGGGCTTGCGCACGCCGGCGAGAATCTCCTGTTCCTTCAGCGGGATGCCGAGCTTCTCATAGGTGCGCAGGATTTCCGGATCGACCTCGTCGAGCGAGGCCGGGCCGGACATCGACTTCGGCGCCGAATAGTAGTGCAGGTCCTGGTAGTCGACCGGCGGATAGTCGAGACGGGCCCAGTCCGGGCTTTCCATCGTCTTCCAGCGGGCGAAGGCCTCCAGGCGCCAATCGAGCATCCATTGCGGCTCGCTCTTCTTGGCCGAGATGAAGGCAATGATCTCCTCGTTCAGACCTTTCGGGGCCTTGTCCGATTCGATCAGCGTCTCGAAACCGTATTTGTACTGGTCGACATCGATGCGGCGGACCTGATCGATGGTTTCCTGGACTGCTGGCATGGGGTCGCTCCATACGCGCCGGGCCAATCCTGCCCGGCGGTCGGTTTCGTCTGCGCTGTCGGCTGAGCCTCCAGCATCATATGGTGTGTCAGAGTCAAGTTTTAAGGCTCGACTCGGCCGTCTGTTCCCGTCTTTTCAAGCCGCCCGGCGCGCGAGGTCCCGGGCCTGGGCCCGTGCGACGATGCCGGCGAGCGCCGCCGCGAAGGCCTCGACATCCTCTTCCGAGGTCTCGAAGCCAAGGCTGACGCGCAGCAGGCCGCCGTCTCGCTCGGCCGCCGCGCCGCCATCGACCATCGCGGCAAGCACATGGCTCGGCCCGACCTTGCCGGAGGAGCAGGCCGAACCCGCCGAAACCGCGAAGCCTTCCAGATCGAGCGCGATCTGCGCGCTTTCCGCCTTGAGACCCGGTATGGCGAGCGCCAGCGTATTGTCCAGCCGCGACGCGGCCGCGCCCAACCACGTGAAGCGACAGCCCGCCGCCTCCAGCCGCGCGACGATCCGATCCCGCAACGCCCCGAGGCGAGCCGTTCCGGCATCCGCCCGGGCCGCCGCGACGAGGGCCGCCGCGCCGAGGCTCGCGATCGCCGGCAGGGCTTCCGTGCCGGAGCGCAGCCCCTTCTCCTGTCCGCCGCCCGCGACGAGGCGCGCGGGCCGCAGGCCGTCATCGGCGAGGATCAGAGCACCGACGCCCTTTGCCGCGCCGAGCTTGTGGCCGGAGAGAATCACGGCCGCCGCGCCGCTGGCGCCGATGTCGAACGACAGGCGGCCGACGGCCTGGACCACGTCGAGGACGAGAAGCACGTCACGCCCCTCGAGACGTTCGCGGATGGCGGCCAGCGGCTGGAGAACTCCCGTCTCGCCATTGGCGAGACAGAGCGCTAGCAGAGCCGGAGCGCCGTCGAGCCGCGCGAGCCAGGCGTCGAGAGCGCCGAGATTGATGACGCCCGTCGCATCGACGGGCAGCCGCGTTACATCGTCCGGGGCGAAGCGCCCCCCTTCGCGAAGGGCGGGGTGATCGGTTGCGAGAACGGCCAGCGCCGTCCGGCGATCTTCGGCGCCGTCGCGATACCATTCCGGCGTGAGCACCGTCATCGCCGATTCCGTCGCGCTGGCGGTGAAGGTGACGGCTTCGGCCGAGGCGCCGACGAGGGAAGCGACATTTCGCCGCGCCGTCTCGGCGAGCGCGCGCGCCGCCCGGCCCTCGGCATGGACCGAGGACGGGTTGCCGACCTGATCCAATGCGGCGAGCAAAGCCGCCCGCGCCTCGGGAAGAAGCGGCGCGGTCGCGTTGTGATCGAGATAGATGCGTCGCCCGACGGGTGCCATCTGCCGCTCGCGGAGTCCTTATCGATTGAACCGAGCGCAAATTTCTTGAATTGCCGCCGCCCGCTGAACTACATAGCGCCTTCAGCGGGCGCAGTAGTTTATAGCCGTTCTAAAGTAAGAGTAAAAGGCCGCCCTTCCCCCGTCAAGGCGCGGCCTTTCGCGTTCGCGTTGTCATAGGATCGCACATGCCCGAGGTAATTTTCAACGGTCCCGCCGGACGTCTCGAAGGTCGCTACCAGCCGAGCAAGGAAAAGAAC
Organism: Aureimonas endophytica; assembly: GCF_014642635.1. Classification (GTDB taxonomy): domain Bacteria; phylum Pseudomonadota; class Alphaproteobacteria; order Rhizobiales; family Rhizobiaceae; genus Plantimonas; species Plantimonas endophytica. The sequence goes on along the minus strand of NZ_BMIQ01000001.1, from coordinate 417,856 downwards.
GCGCCGATCGCCATCGTTCTGCATCCCCATCCGCGCTTCGGCGGCACGATGAACAACCAGATCGTCTACCAGCTCTTCTACATGTTCGTGGAGCGGGGCTTCACGACGCTGCGCTTCAATTTCCGCGGCATCGGCCGGAGCCAGGGCGAGTTCGACCACGGGGCGGGCGAGCTTTCCGACGCGGCGGCGGCGCTGGACTGGGTGCAGAGCCTGCATCCCGATTCGAAGCATTGCTGGGTCGCGGGTTATTCCTTCGGCGCCTGGATCGGCATGCAGCTCCTGATGCGTCGGCCGGAAATCGAGGGTTTCATGTCGATCTCGCCGCAGCCGAATTCCTACGACTTCTCCTTCCTCGCCCCCTGCCCGTCCTCCGGCCTCATCATTCATGGCGACAAGGACCGAGTCGCGCCGCCGAAGGACGTGCAGACGCTGGTCGACAAGCTGAAGACGCAGAAGGGCATCCTCATCACCCAGAAGACGGTGGAGGGCGCGAATCATTTCTACTCGGACCATACCGAGCTCCTGCTCGCCGAATGCGCCGACTATCTGGACCGCCGCCTGAAGGGCGAGCTGACCGACATCCGCCCGAAGCGCCTGAAATAGGCGAGGAAGGACACCGGCTCGCGAGCGGCGCCGAAATGGCACCGCTCGCGACGCGACATCTCAAGGCTGGCGGGGCGTGAACCGCGCCAGCACCCCGCCCGTCACCGGCCGGCGGCATCCGGTCGTCGAAGGCCAGGACAAAGGCAGGCCCTTCAGCGAGCGCACCGCGAGATAGGCCCAAGCCTCGGCCTCCAGCGCGTCACCGTCGAGCCCCGCCTCCTCGGCCAACCAGACCCGCGCCCCTCGCCGCGCCGCGCCCGCCTTCAGATCCGCCATGATCGCCGGATGCTTGCGGCCGCCGCCGCCGACGATCCAGGTCTTCGGCGTGGCCGGCAGATGCGCGGCAGCCTTCAGCACCGCCTCGGCCGCGACGAAGCAGAGCGTGCGGGCGACATCCTCCAGCGCACCGGCGCCGGGCTCCGGCACCGCGAAATCGAAGCGGTCGAGCGATTTCGGCGCTGGCTTGTCGAAGAAGGGCGCGGCCAGATAGGCCTCGGCCAGGCCAGTATCGACATGGCCCTCGCTCGCCACCGCCCCGTCCTGGTCGAAGGGAATGCCGGCTTCGCGCGCGACCCATTGATCGATCAGCGCATTGCCGGGTCCGCTGTCGAAGGCGATCGGCGCCGTGTCGCCGTCGATCGCGGTGATGTTGGAGATGCCGCCGATATTCACGAAGGCGATGGGATAGCGGCGCTGCTCGTCCGGCAGGCCGGCGGCGAGCGCCGCATGATAGGCGGGAATCAGCGGTGCGCCCTGGCCGCCCGCCCGCATGTCGGCGGCGCGCATGTCGAAGACGACGTCGCGCCCGAGCGCCTCGGCGAGGCGCGGGCCGTCGCCGAGCTGCACCGTCAGCCCCTCCTGCGGCCGGTGCAGCAACGTCTGGCCGTGGAAGCCGACGACGCCGATGTCGCGAAGGTCGAGCCCGTTTTCGTCCGCGAAGCGGTGCACCGCCTCGGCATGGCGGTCGGTCAGCTCGCGCTCCACGGCCGCCAGGGAACCGGGCCGCGCCTCGCGCTCGCGAAGCGCCTTCGCCTCGTCCAGCGCCTCGGCGAGGCGCCGGCGGAATCCGGCATCGTAGGGAAAGCCCGCCGCGCCGAGACGGCGGACATGGCTCTCGCCATCGGTCTCGATCAGCGCCACGTCGATGCCGTCCATCGATGTGCCGCTCATCAGGCCGATCGCGCGAATCGCCTGGCTCCTGCCCATGGGCGCGCCCTTTCATTTCCCGGCGAGGCTGGTAAACCCCGGCCAATGCCCGGTTTCACGGGCTCTTTCCAGCATTCGAGACCCGCAAGCATGAGCGCTTTCAAGTCCGATTTCCTGCGCATCCTCTCGGAGCGCGGCTTCATCCATCAGATTTCCGACGAAGCCGGCCTCGACAAGCTCTTCGCGACGGAAAGCGTCACGGGCTATATCGGGTTCGACGCAACGGCGCCGAGCCTCCATGCCGGCTCGCTGATCCAGATCATGATGCTGCATTGGATGCAGGAGACCGGCCACCGGCCGATCGCGCTGATGGGCGGCGGCACCTCGATGATCGGCGATCCGTCCTTCAAGGACGAGGCGCGCAAGCTTCTGACCCCCGAAGGCATCGAGGACAATCTCGTCGGCATCCGCAAGGTCTTCTCGCGCCTTCTCGATTTCGACGGGCAGGCCCGCATGGTCAACAATGCCGACTGGCTGCTCGGGCTGAACTATGTGGAGTTCCTGCGCGATGTCGGGCGGCATTTCTCGGTCAACCGCATGCTGTCCTTCGATTCGGTGAAGCTGCGCCTCGATCGCGAGCAGTCGCTGAGCTTCCTCGAATTCAACTACATGATCCTCCAGGCCTATGATTTCGTGGAGCTGAACAAGCGCCTGGACTGCCGCCTCCAGATGGGCGGCTCCGACCAGTGGGGCAACATCGTCAACGGCATCGATCTCGGCCATCGCATGGGCACGCCGCAGCTCTACGCCATGACGAGCCCGCTTCTGACCACCGCTTCCGGCGCCAAGATGGGCAAGTCGGCGAACGGCGCCGTCTGGCTCAACGCCGACATGCTGAGCCCCTACGACTTCTGGCAATATTGGCGGAACACGGAAGACGCCGATGTCGGCCGCTTCCTGAAGCTCTACACGACCCTGCCGATGGACGAGATCGCGCGGCTGGAGGCGCTTGGCGGCTCGGAGATCAACGAGGCGAAGAAGGTGCTCGCCACGGCGATTACGACGCTGCTGCATGGCCGCGAGGCGGCGGAGGGCGCGGCCGAGACGGCGCGCCAGACCTTCGAGGAAGGCGCGCTCTCCGCGTCGCTGCCGACGCATGAGGTCGCCGCCGCCGAGTTCGAGGCGGGCATCGGCCTCCTGTCGCTCTTCGTCGCGGCCGGCTTCGCCGCATCGAACGGCGAGGTGCGGCGGCACATGAAGGGCGGCGCGGTGCGCCTCAACGATGTCGTCGTCGAGGACGAGAAGCGGGTGATCGGACCTGCCGATCTTTTGGAGGGCGGCGTCGCCAAGCTCTCGCTCGGCAAGAAGAAGCACGTCCTCGTCCGCCCGGTCTGAACCGGGCGGCCGCCTCTCGCCTATTGATAGGCGAAGATGTTGCGGAAGATGCCGGGGGCGATGGCCGAGATCGGATTGATCTCCAGCTTCGGCGAGGCCAGCGCCCCGCTGAGCCGGTAGGTGATGCCGATCAGGCCGCCCTCGCGCCCGTTGCCGAGGATCTGGCCGACCACGGGAATCGCGCCGAAGACGCGGTTCAGGCCATAGGCCGGCATGAAGGAGCCGGTAATGTCCGTCTGGTTGCGCGTGTCGTAGAGCGTCCCGGCGAAGCTCGAGCCGAAGACCGGGCCGCGAATGATGCCGTCGGCGAGGCGCAGCCCGTCCTTGCCGAAGCGGATGCCGGCCGAGGCGTGATCGAATGTCGCCCGTTCGGTGCGCAGATCCCGCCCGACCGCCTGCGACAGGCTCTGCGAATCCGGGGAAGCCGGCGAGGCGACGAGACGCGACAGCCGCGGCTCGTCCACCAGGGTGAAGTCCTTCACCAGGATCTTCCCCTGATAGTCGCGATCGTAGGAGCCGAGCAGAGACAGCGACAGCTTGCCCCCTTCCATGCGGCCATAGGCGCCGGTGAAGTCGATCAGCGCGCCGGCATCCTCGGCATTCACCTCCACCGACCGCGCCTCGCCGCGCGGCGAGAGATCGATGGTGAAGGCCTTGTCGTTCTTCGCCTTGCCGGCGATCGACAGCGCCGCGATGCGCGAGCCGTTGCCGGCATAGTTCAGCGAGAAGTCGCGGATCGTCTCCTTGCCGAAGCCGAGCACCTTCGCGACCGAAGCCGAGACGTCGAGTTCGTGACCGGCGCCCTTCGGCGGCGTCGCCGTCTTGGCGCCGATATTGCTGCGCAGATCCGCGAGCAGCGGGCGCGCGTCGAACTGGCTGCCCTTGATCTCCAGGGAATAGCCGTTCTCCCGGCGCTCCGCCTTCAGCCGCACCTCGTCGCCGGGATTGAGCGCCACATTGTCGAGATCGGCGCTGGCGAGGCCGTCGCGCGTCATCAGCGCCCGGCCGGAGACGACGAAGCCGTCCCCCTTCAACAGAAGGTCGCGGATCTCGGTGCCGCGCTCGCCCCCCTTGCCGGACAGGGCGAAGGAAAGATCGGCATCGACGCCCTTGCCCTTCCGCCAGCCGATCGCCGGCAGGTTCAGCGACGCGCCGGAAAGATCGGCCTCGACACTATAGGCTTGGTCGCGCCCTTCCACGAGGCTCGCCTCGACCGGCCCCTCGATGACGTCGCCGAGCGCCGGGGCCAGCTTGGCGAGCTCGGCGCTGCCCATGCGGAGCTGCGCCTCCATCCGCCGTCCCTGCGGCGGCTCCGGCGCGAAGGAGCGCTTGAAGCTCACCTCGCCCCGCGCCCCGTCGAGGCTCGCCTTCAGCTGCCCCTCGACCCCAGTGCCCGCGACGGTGATCGTGCCGTCGACATCGCCGACCTTGCGGCCGAGGACGGGTTCGTCGATCGCCGCGTCCTTGAGGTCGACGGCGACACGCCAGCCCTTCAGCCCCTCGCCATCCGGCACGTCGTCGCCGACGAGGAGGTCGACATCGGCCACGACCTTGGCGCTGCCGGAGGTCTTGTCGGCGCGCAGCGGCAGATGCGTGTCGACCCGCAAGGGCGGACTAGCGGCGATGGCGAGCAGCGCCGGCACCTTGCCCACGAGATTGACGACGACCTTGGCGTCGCTCTGCTGCGACGTCTCGTTCGGATTCTTGCTGAAGCTGACGAGGCCGCCTTCGACTTTCGCGTCCGGCATGCCCGCCACGGCGGCCGAGGCGACGCTGACCAGCGTATCGCCGCCATGCACCTCGACGGTGCCATCGGCGTCCAGAAGCTCGGGCAACTGGCCGAAGCTCTTCGAGGACAGGCCTTCGAGATCGAACCGCACTTCCAGCTCGCTGGGATCGAAAGCCTTGCCAGGCTTCGCGGTTTCCGCGAAACGCCGCCGCGCCGCTTTCAAGGCGACGAAGCCGGCCGTCACCGCGCCGTCGTCGCCGACATTCGCCTCCACCCAGCGCCGGGCGCCGAGCGCCACGTTGAAGGGCCAGAAGGCCTTCACCACGGCGGCCGGCAGCCGCGCGGCGTCGATGCGCAGCTCCGTCACCGCGTCGGGATCGGCGAAGCGATAGGTGGCGCTGCCGGTCAGCGACCCGCCACCCGCCCGAAGGTCCAGCAGCGAGAGATCGACGGCGCGCGCGTCGAGATCGGTCCGCGCCTTGAGCTTCAAGACGCCGTCCTGGAAACGGCCGCTCGCCGAACCGACGGCCGAGCGCAACTGGCGTGAGGCGAGGTCGATCGAGAAGCCGTTGAAACGGCGTTTCTCAGTGCCGTCATAGACCGGCGAGATCTCGCCATCGAGCGCCATCTCGAAGCCGTCCGCCGCGATGCGGTTCGGGCCGATCGCGATCCGGTCCTCGCCTTCGAGATAGTCGAGGGCGAGGGCGACGCTCTCGATCTCGCTATGGCCGCGCCCTTCCTGCACATGGCCTTCGCCGAGCGACAGGCCGATGCGGGCGGCGCGCTTTCCGTCCTCCGGGCGCGTGTCGACATCGAGCGAAAGCGTCAGATCGCCATCCGTGGCGAAAGGCCGCTGGCTCTTCGTGTCCTCCGCCGGCGTCGGCGGCACGAGTTCGCCGAGCCGCACTGGGCCGATGCGCGAGCGGGCCGAGACGAGCTTCGCGCGGCTTTCGTCGAAGGAGATGCCCGCCTCGACCGGCACCTCCGTCCTGTCGACGGCGAGGAGGCCGGACAGGCTCATGGCGCGAGGATCGCTGAGATCCATGCCGAGATGTTCGATCCGCACGACGAAGGGCGTGCCGCCGGGCGCGATCGGGGCGGTCAGGCGGACATCGGCAAGCTCGACCGAATCGATGCCGATCCGGGCCAGCGTCGCGAGCTGCCGTTCCGACTGGCCGAGAATGCGCTGCATCAGCGCCGGCAACAGGCGCTCGGCGGCGGCGGGTTCGACCGGCGGCGCAACGGGCGTCACGTCCGGCTGCGGCGCCAGACCCTCGGCCGTCGCCGCCGCTTCGGCGGCGGCCGGATTGCCGGTGATATCGATCGCCGCTCCCTCGATCTCCAGGGATCGCGCCTCGATCCGGCCGGTGAGCAGCGACATGCCATCGAGGCCGATCGCGACGGAGCGGACGGCAAGCTGCGGCTGGACGACGCCGAGCCGTTCGACCGTCACGTCGCTCCAGCGCAGCCGAAGCTCGCCCTCGCCGAGACTGATCGACTGATGGCCGAACTCCGTCCGGTAGTCCGCACCGAGCAGACGATCGACCAGGGCTTCGGTCTGTTCCTGCACGAAATTGCGGCCCGCCATGCTGTCGAAGAGCACGAAGAGGCCGGCGCCGAGAAGAACGAGAACGGTGATGAGGACGCTTGCCAGCGCGAGGCATCCCCGGGTCAGACGCGCCATTCAGCGAGCACCCGGCGCGGCACGCGTCTTCATCCCGTCCCGCGCGGGCAGTTGCATCGGGCAGGCAAACGGGAGAAGGACGATCATGGCACGGCCCGTTGTCGATGCCATGGCTCTCGGATCAAAGGAAGGCGCAATCATGATCTCGGTCGGCGATCGCTGCCCCGACTTCTCTCTCCCGGACGATCGTGGCGGCATGGTCACCCTGTCCGAACTCGCGGGTCGGCCTTTCGTTCTCTTCCTCTATCCCAAGGACGATACGTCAGGCTGTACCCAGGAAGCCTCGGAATTCTCCGAACGGCTGCCCGAATTCGAGACGATCGGCGTCAGGGTCGTCGGAGCCTCGCCGGACCCGGTGAAGAAGCACGGCAAGTTCCGCGACAAGCACGATCTTACCGTGACGCTCCTTTCGGATGAGGAAAAATCCCTCCTTCAAGCGCTCGGCGTCTGGGCGGAGAAGAGCATGTACGGGCGCAAATATATGGGTGTCGAGCGCACCACCGTCCTCTTCGACGCCGAGGGCGTCGCGAAGGCGGTCTGGCCGAAGGTGAAGGTGCCGAACCACGCCGCCGAGGTCTTGGAAAAAGCGACTGAACTTTTCGCCGGCTGACCCGATCTTGAGGATTGATTAACCCTAACGAGGTGTAATTGCCGGCGAGGCGGGCTGTGCTCCGCGCGTCTTCGGCGATTCACCGGCATGTCGGCAACGCATCATCGCGGCTTCTTCGGTCGGCCCCATCTCGCGACCACGATCACCATCGCCAAGGGCGAGCGCGTCCGTCAGCTGACCCTGCGCCCCTGGTTGCTGCTCGCTTCCTCCACGCTGGCGGGCTGCGCCCTGGCCGGGATCGTCGCCTGCGGCCTGCCCGGCACCCTGGCCTTCGGCGGGGCCGCCATTCCGGCCGCGACCGATCCGGCGCCGCTCGCGCGCGACTACGAGTTGCGGATCGCCGCGCTGCGCTCCGAGGTCGAGCGGCTGACGACGCGCGGCTTCATCGATCAGGCGAAGGTGACGAGCAAGGTCGACGTGCTGCTCAGCCAGCAGGCCGATCTCGCCGAGCGCTATGCGAAGCTCGGCCCGCTTCTCGAACGCGCGCGTTCCAACGGCCTCCTGAAGACCGGGATACCGGTCCCGCAGGACCGGCCGAGCCTCGCCTCCGATCCTTCGGCCGCGCCGCCCGCCCTCGCCTTCACCGAGGAAGCGGCGAAGACCGACGGCCTCGCACGCTTCCGGCTGATCGACCGCTCGGAACCGGCCGGCACCGAGCCCTCGCGGAGCGAGGCGCCGACGCCCGACCTCATCCAGGCGATCGGCCGCTCGCTGGACGAGGCGGAGCTTCGCCAGATCGACGGTCTCGAAGCTTTGGCCGCCGATGCGCGCGGCCGCTCGGATGCGATCGGCGCGGTTCTGCGCACCGAGGGCATCGAGGCGCGCGGCGCGTCCCGCAGCCTGGCGACGGGCGAAGGCGGCCCCTTCGTTCCGGTCCCCGCCGGCCATGACTTCGACACCAGCCTTGCCCGGCTGGCGAGCGCCCTCGACGCGCTTCAGGCGGCGCGCGAGACCTCGCGGCTCCTGCCGCTCGCGGCGCCGGTGACGTCGCAGACGATCAGTTCCGGCTTCGGCATCCGATCCGATCCGTTTCTCGGGCGCGAGGCGATGCATACGGGCGTGGATTTCGTCGCCGAGCCCGGCACGCCCGTCGCCGCCACCGCACCGGGCAAGGTGGTCTTCGCCGGCGACAACGGCTCCTATGGCAACATGGTGGAGATCGACCACGGCAACGGGCTGGCGACACGCTACGCCCATCTGTCGCGAATTCTCGTCACGGTCGGGGACAAGGTGACGGTCGGCATGCCGGTCGGCCAGGTCGGCTCGACGGGTCGCAGCACCGGCGCGCATCTCCATTACGAACTGCGCCGGGCGGGCGATGCGATCGACCCGGAGCGCTATCTCCGGGCCGGACGCCGGATCAGCGCGCTCGGCTGATCCGGCGGGTCGGTTCGTCAGTCGATATCGCCGACATTGGCGCCTTCGCCGCCATGGACGCGATGCGCCAGCGCCGCTTCCATGAACTCGTCGATCTTGCCGTCGAGCACGTCCTGGGGCGAGGTGCTCTGCACCCCGGTCCGCAGGTCCTTCACCATCTGGTAGGGCTGCAGGACATAGGAGCGGATCTGGTGACCCCAGCCGATATCCGTCTTCGAGGCGGCCTCGGCATTGGCGGCCTCCTCGCGCTTCTGCAGCTCGGCCTCGTAGAGACGGGCGCGCAGCATGGCCCAGGCGGTGGCCCGGTTCTTGTGCTGCGAGCGTTCCTGCTGGCAGGCGACGACGATGCCGGTCGGGATATGCGTGATGCGCACCGCCGAATCGGTCGTGTTGACGTGCTGGCCGCCCGCGCCGGAGGCGCGATAGGTGTCGATGCGGCAGTCGGATTCGTTGACCTGGATGTCGATCGAATCGTCCACCACCGGATAGACCCAGACGGAGGCGAAGGAGGTGTGGCGCTTCGCCTGGCTGTCGAAGGGCGAGATCCGCACGAGGCGATGCACGCCCGATTCGGTCTTCATCAGGCCATAAGCATTGTGCCCCTTGAGGAGCAGCGTCGCCGACTTGATGCCCGCCTCTTCGCCGGCATGGCTTTCGAGGAGCTCGACCTTCATCGAGGCCCGCTCCGCCCAGCGCATATACATGCGCAGGAGCATCGAGGCCCAGTCCTGGCTTTCCGTGCCGCCGGCGCCCGAATGCACCTCGACATAGGTGTCGTTGGAATCGGCCTCGCCGGACAGGAGCGTCTCGATCTGGCGCTTGTCGACATCGGCCTTGATGGCGCGGATCGCGTCCTCCGCCTCGGTCACGATCGAGGCGTCACCCTCCTCCTCGCCCATGGCGATGAGGTCGATATTGTCCTTGAGGCCCTGTTCGAGAGCCTTAATGCCGGTGATGGAGGTTTCCAGCCGCTGGCGCTCGCGCATCAGCTTCTGGGCTTCTTCGGCATTGTTCCAGAAGGACGGATTCTCGACCTGAGCGTTCAGGACGCTCAGGCGTTTATTCGCGGCATCCCAGTCAAAGATGCCTCCTCAGCAGGCTTATGGCCTGCTTGATTTCGTCGACCATGGTCTCGATTTCGGCACGCATGCCGCAAAGCCTCCGGCTGATGGAAGGGAAGCCGGAGACATAGCGACAGGCTCGGCTCAGAACAAGCCGCCCGCGTCCCCTTGCGAGATCGCGTCCTGGGTCTGCTGGCTGATCACGGCCGGCGCCGAGCCGCCGCCCTGGTCGCCGCCGATCACCTGATAGCTGTCGGCCGGACCCGTGCCGGGCTTGAAAGCCTCGACGATCGTGCCCTCGCCCTCCGCCGCCATGCCATTCTTGCGGTTGATCGAGACGAGCGTCATGCCGTCCGGCACCTTGAAGTCGACGGCGGGCTTGCCGGCGAGCGCCACCTTCATGAAGTCCACGAAGATCGGCGCCGCGAGGCCGCCGCCGGTCTGGCCTTTGCCGAGCGGCGTCGGGCTGTCGTAGCCGAGATAGAGGCCGGTCACGAGGTCGGGCGTATAGCCGACGAACCAGGCATCCTTCTCGTCGTTGGTCGTGCCGGTCTTGCCGGCGATCGGCACGCCGAGCTGCTTCACCACGGTGGCGGTGCCGCGCTGGACGACGCCCTCCATCATCGAGGTGATCTGATAGGCGGTCATCGGGTCGAGCACCTGCTCGCGGTCGTCGATGAGTTCCGGCTCGGCCTGATCGCTCCAGCTGGGCGCGTTGCAGGCGTCGCACTTGCGGTTGTCGTGCTTGTAGATCGTGCGGCCGTAGCGGTCCTGCACGCGGTCGATCAGCGAAGGCTCGATGGAGCGTCCGCCATTGGCCATCACCGAATAGGCCGAGACCATCCGCATCACCGTCGTCTCGCCGGCGCCGAGCGCCATCGGCAGATATTGCGCGAGATGGTCGTAGATGCCGAAGCGCTGCGCATATTCGGCGACGAGCTTCATGCCCATGTCGCGCGCGAGGCGCACCGTCATCAGATTGCGGCTCTGCTCGATGCCGCGCCGCAACGTCGAGGGGCCGCCGCTGCCCTCGTCGCCATAGTTCTTCGGCTCCCAGACGCCGCCATTGCCGTCGGGAATCGAGATCGGTGCGTCCATGATCACGGAGGCCGGCGTATAGCCGCTGTCGAGCGCCGCCGCGTAGACGATCGGTTTGAAGGAAGAGCCCGGCTGACGCATCGCCTGCGTCGCACGGTTGAACTCGGACTGCGAATAGGAGAAGCCGCCGACGAGAGCGAGCACGCGGCCCGTATGCGGGTCCATCGAGACGAGGGCGCCCTGCACCTTCGGCGGCTGGCGCAGGCGATAGGTCGCGCCCTCCTTCTTCTCGACATAGATCACGTCGCCGCGCTGCAGGATCTGGTCGGCGCTACGCGCCGAGCGCGGGCGTCCTTCCACATCCATGCGCTGCGCCCATTTCATGTCGGCGAGCGCGAGCGTGCCGACATCGCGGTCGGGGCCGAGCGCGCCGGAGGCGAGGCGCGTCGGCTGGAGGCCGATGCGGGCGCTGCCAGCATCGGCATCGAGCACGACGGCGAGCCGCCATTCCGGCACGTCGGCGAGCGCCGGCACGTCGCCCAGCGTCCGGCCCCAGTCGCTGCCGATCTCGATGCGCTTGGCGGGGCCGCGCCAGCCGCGCGCCTGGTCGTAGTCGACGAGGCCGTCATGCAGCGCGCGCCGCGCCTCGGTCTGGAGCTTCGGATCGAGCGTGCTGCGCACCGTCATGCCGCCCTCGTAGAGCTCCTTGACGCCGTAGCGCTGGATGATCTCGCGCCGGACCTCCTCCGTGAAATATTCGGCATCGGCGATATAGGTGCCGGAACGGTTCGGCTTGATGCCGAGCGGCTTGGCGCGGGCCTCGCCCGCCTGTTCGGCGGTGATGAAGCCGTTCTGGTGCATCTGCTCGATGACCCAGTTGCGGCGCTCCAGCGCGCGCTCCGGGTTGCGGAAGGGATTGTAGTTCTCCGGCGCCTTCGGCAGGGCCGCCAGATAGGCCGCCTCCTGCACTTCGAGATCGTTCACCGACTTGTCGAAATAGGCGAGCGAGGCGGCGGCGACGCCATAGGAGCCGAAGCCGAGATAGATCTCGTTCAGGTAGAGTTCGAGGATCTTGTCCTTGGAATAGGCCTGCTCGATGCGCAGCGAGAGGATCGCCTCCTTCACCTTGCGCTCCAGCGAGCGCTCGTTGGTGAGAAGGAAGTTCTTGGCGACCTGCTGGGTGATGGTGGAGCCGCCCTGCATCGGGCCGCCCTTCAGCTGCACCATCACGGCGCGGCCGAGGCCCTGCACGTCGACGCCCGGATGGGTGTAGAAATTCTTGTCCTCGGCCGAGAGATAGGCGTTCTTCACCAGAGCCGGGATCGCCTGGATCGGCAGGAACAGCCGGCGCTCCTTGGCATATTCCGCCATGATCGAGCCGTCGGAGGCATGGATGCGCGTCGTGACCTCGGGCTGGTAGTCGGCGAGGACCTGATAGTCCGGCAGGTCCCGGCTCATGCTCTGCACATAGGCGACCACCCCGCCCGCGACGAGGATGAAGCCAACGCAGGCGATACCGAAGAGGTAGCCGAGCAGTCTGAACATTCGCGAACCCCCAAACGACCTCGCCGGCCGGCCCGCGGCTGACGAAGCGCGGAACCGTCCTGGCGCCGACCGGTCCTGTCGTATGCCACGCCGCCTTGCGGGAGGAATGCGGCGCGCGCATGTCACCCGGCCGGAGCGTCCGCCCTTATTCGATGGCTTGTTGCATGCCCACCACAGGAGCCGCCGTCAACCGCCGCCGGCGATTTCCTTCTTGTCTCTGGGGGCTTGGGTGCCGAGAAAACGCTCGATGGCGGCGGCGATCGCCTTCGCGGAGTCGTTGCGCCAGCTCTCGTCGAGGAGAAGCTGCTCGTCGTCGACGTTCGACAGATAGCCGACCTCGAGCAGCACGGACGGCACGTCCGGCGCGGTCAGCACCTTGAAGCCGGCCGAACGCTTGGGATTGCGGATGAGCCGGATGTCGTGGCGGCCGAGTTCCTGCACGAGGCCGGCGGCGAAATGTTCGGAGAGATTCTCCGTCTCGCGGCGCATCAGTTCGACAAGGATGTCGAAGACCTCCGGCTTGTCCTCGCGCCAGCGCGGATCGACGAAGCGGTCGGCCGAGTTCTCGCTGTCGGCCACCTCGCGCGACAGGGAGTCCGACGCCTTCTCGGACAAGGTATAGACCGTCGCGCCGCGCAGGTCCGCATAGCGGATCGAGTCCGAATGCATCGACACGAAGAGATTGGCCTTCGCCCGCCGCGCGATCTCCGAGCGCTCGGTGAGCGAGATGAACGTGTCGTCCTCGCGCGTCATCAGGACATGGACGCGCGGATCGCCGGCGAGCGCGTCGCGCAGCGCGAGGCCGAAGCGCAGATTGACGTCCTTTTCCAGCGTCCCGTGCTTGCCGATCGCGCCGGTGTCGACGCCGCCATGGCCGGGATCGATCACCACCGTGTAGATCCGCTCCGGTTCGGCCTCCTTCGCCGCCGCCGTCGCGCCCTCCTCCAGGCCCTGGGGCCTCGCCGCCGCATCCGCGAAGGCTTTCGCGTCCGCCGTGTTGAGGCGGAGGGTCAGGGTGGTCTTGCCATCGTCCGTCGCCATCGCCAGATCGGGCAAGGCGGGCCGCTTCAGTTCGAAGACGAGGCGGAAGCGGTCCTTCGAGATGAGCCCCTGGCGCAGACCGGCGACGAACTCGTTCTTCTCCAGCCTCAGATCCTTCATCGCCGTCACCGCGTCATAAAGATCGATCACGACGCGGTTCGGCCGCGCCAGAAGGATCAGCTTCGAGCGGGGCGTCCCGGCGAAGCGCATCTCCGCGACATAGCCGTCGCCCGACGCCTGCTGCGAAAAGCCCGTGAGAACGGATTCATAGGGCTCGCGCGCAACCGTCGGCGAGCCGGCGAGAAGCATCGCCATTAGAAGGGCGACGCGACGGAGAACGACGAGGGCGGAAGACGGCATCGGACTCGATTCGCTGTGACGGATCGTCCGCGCTGGCGCGGAATGGCGGAAAGCCAGTCGCAACTCGCGCTGTCCCAAGGCTTTCCCCTTGTTTCCCGGCTTCGCCCATCTTAAAAGCGAAAGTGAGGCTGGTAAGACTCACCCGTCGGTCGGAGTGGACCCGCCCGCGACAGGCCGATCGCCGTACGACCGAGGTACGAAGATCGGCCGCACCGATGCCAGGCGCAGCGAAGCGCGGGCGTGAGGGTCGCGAGCCGTTTCTTCCGTCATTGCCATCCTTGCAGAGCCATTCTCGCCCATCCATCGCGTTTGGGCGGTTTCCCTCGCGCAGATCCGCCGCTTCCCAGCGGCAGAGGCCGTGCGGTTTCGTCGGTCGCCGTTCGGCGACCAATCAGTGTTGCAGGTCGCAGAACGTTGTCGCCAGCCTTTCCCGAAGCACAGACGAGAGCAGCGGGGCCTTCCGGCCCGGGCCTCGCGCTGTCGGCATGGCTGGCCGTGATCGAATCGTTCCCGACCGATGCGGACACGCCTCCCCTCGCGAATTCTCCGCCCTTCACCGGCGGCCGCGCAGCCGAGGCGTCGGTCCCGGAGATTGACTACCATGGCAAACAAAATGCTGATCGACGCGTCTCATCCGGAAGAGACGCGCGTCGTTGTCCTGAAGGGTAATCGGATCGAGGAATTCGATTTCGAGTCGGAACACAAGAAGCAGATCAAGGGCAATATCTATCTCGCCAAGGTGACGCGGGTCGAACCCTCGCTCCAGGCCTGTTTCGTCGACTACGGCGGCAATCGCCACGGCTTCCTCGCCTTCAGCGAGATCCATCCGGACTATTATCAGATCCCCGTCGCCGACCGGCAGGCCCTGGTCGAGGAAGACCTGCTGCGCGCCAAGGAGGAGGAGGAGCAGGAGGAACGCAAGTTCAGCCGCGCCTCCGCCGAGCCGGCCGCGAAGGCCGCCGGGGCCGAGCGTGCCGACGAGAGCGTGTCCGAGCCGCTGGCGGAGACGGACGAAGTGGCGTCCGGCGCCGAAGATTCCGCCGAAGCCCGCGCGGATGTCGACGCGGAGCCGGATGAGGCCGTGAGCGCGCCTCTCGACGAAGCGGGCGAAGGCGCGCCGTCGGACGATCTGCGCCTCGCCGCCGAGCAGGCGGATGCGACTGAGTTCGATCCCGCTTCGGCCGAAGAGTCCGCGTCGGACGACACCCTGACCGCCGAGACGGAGACCGAGGCCGAAGCGGCCTCCGGGGAAAGCGAAGGCGAGCCGACTCGGCAGCGCGGCGAGCGCGGCCGCCGCCACCGGTCGCGCCGGCGCGGCAACGGCGCCGAGGACGAACTGCCGGGCGAGGAAGAAGAGGAAGTCGTCGAGGAGCTCGGCTCCGAGGACGCGATGGAGGAGGTGCCGACCCGCGTCGCGCGTCCGCCCCGCAAGCAGTACAAGATCCAGGAAGTCATCAAGCGCCGCCAGATCCTGCTCGTGCAGGTCGTGAAGGAAGAGCGCGGCAACAAGGGCGCGGCGCTCACCACCTATCTGTCGCTGGCCGGCCGCTATTCGGTGCTGATGCCCAACACCGCCCGCGGTGGCGGCATTTCCCGCAAGATCACCAATGTCGCCGATCGCAAGCGGCTGAAGGAGGTCGTGCGCGATCTCGACGTGCCGCGCGGCATGGGCATCATCCTGCGCACGGCGGGCGCCAACCGCACCAAGCCCGAGGTGAAGCGCGACTACGAATATCTGATGCGGCTTTGGGACTCGGTGCGCACCGTCACCCTCTCCTCCACCGCGCCTGCCCTCGTCTACGAGGAAGGCAGCCTCATCAAGCGGTCGATCCGCGACCTCTACAATAAGGACATCGACCAGATCCTGGTGGCGGGCGAGAACGGCTACCGCGAAGCCAAGGACTTCATGCGGATGCTGCTGCCGAGCCAGGCCAAGGTCGTGCAGCCCTATCGTGAATCCGTGCCGATCTTCAGCCGGGGCGGCATCGAGGCGCAGCTCGACCGCATGCTCCAGCCGCATGTCACGCTGAAGTCGGGCGGCTACATCATCATCAACCAGACCGAGGCGCTGGTCTCGATCGATGTCAATTCCGGCCGCTCGACGCGCGAGCATTCCGTCGAGGACACCGCGCTCCAGACCAATCTCGAAGCGGCGGAGGAGATCGCCCGCCAGCTCCGCCTGCGCGACCTCGCCGGCCTCATCGTCATCGACTTCATCGACATGGAGGAGAAGCGGAACAACCGCGCCGTCGAGAAGCGCATCAAGGAATGCCTGAAGGACGACCGCGCCCGCATCCAGGTCGGCCGCATCTCGCATTTCGGCCTGTTGGAGATGAGCCGCCAGCGCATCCGCGCCAGCGTTCTGGAATCGACCACGCAGGTCTGCCCGACCTGCGCCGGCATGGGCTTCATCCGCTCGAATTCCTCGCTCGCGCTCCATGTCATCCGGTCGATCGAGGAATATCTGCAGAAGCAGTCGACCCATGACATCGTCGTGAAGGTGCCGACCGGCACGGCGCTCTATGTCCTGAACGAGAAGCGCCGGACGATCGACGAGATCGAACGCCTCTATGGTCTGCGCATCCTGATCCAAGCGGACGACACGCATGGCCATCAGCATGTGGCGATCGAACAGGGCGCCGAAGCCGCGCCGCGTCCGGTGAAGAGCGAGGCCGTCAGCCCGCTGACCGTCGTGCCGGAGGAGATCGAGCCCGAAGCCACGGTCGAGGAGACCGAGGAGGCGGTGGAGGTTTCGGCCGGCGACGAGACGGACGAGCGTTCCGAGGACGGAGCCCGGCGCAAGCGCCGCCGCCGTCGCGGGCGGCGCGGCGAAGGCGACGCAGTGGCGGCCGATGCCGAGGCCGAGTCCGAAGGCGAGACGGAAACCGAGACGACCGAGGAAGCCGGCGAGACGGCGACCGAAGACGCGCTCGCGGCCGAGGATGCCGAGGCCGAGGCCGAGGGCGACGAGAACGGCGCGGGCCGCAAGCGGCGGCGCCGGGGTCGGCGCGGCAGCGGCCGCAAGCCGCGCGACGAGGACGGCATCGCGGCCGAAGGCGCCGCCGAGCCTGACGCCGAGGCGGTCGAGACCGCCGAAGCCGCCCTGCCGGACGCGCAGGGCGAGAGCGCCGAGGCGGGCGCTGACGAAGTGGCTGGCTCGGAACCCGTGACTGCGGAAGCCCCTGTCGAGGCCTCGCCGGCGGAGAGCGAAGCCGCCTTCGAGCCGGCGACGGCGGAAACCGTGCCGGAACTCGCGGCCGAGGCGATCGCGCCGGTCGTCGCCGAACCGGCGGAAGACGCGCCCGCCGCGGAAGCGGCGGCGGATATCGCACCCGAGGCCGAGCCGGCGGCGACCGAAGCCGCGCCGGTCGCGGCCAGCGAGCCGGAGCCGGTGGAAGAGCCGCAGAAGCCGGAGCTTCTCGAACCCCTGCTGACCTCCAGCGGCGGCGAAGAGGAGGAAGGCGAGCCGAAGCCGAAGCGCAGCGGCTGGTGGTCGCGACGCGGCTTCCTTTGAGACGGAAACGGGCGGCGCAAGCCGCCCTTTTCGTTCGGGTCGGCCGGCACCGTAAAGGCGACGCACCGTTCACAGCGGCATATCGGCCCGCCCTGCCCGCCGGCCTCTCGCCGAGCGCAGTGGCGTGATAACCCTTCCCGGATGAGTGCCGGACCCTCGAAATCCAGACGCGATCTCTGGCTGCGCCATCTTCGGCTCGGCTCGGGGCTCGTTGTCGGCGCTTTCGTCACGATGCATATCGCCAATCTGGCGCTCGGCCTCGTCTCCCTGGACGCGATGGAGGCGGCGCGCCCCTGGCTGTCCGGCCCCTGGCGCTCGCCGCCCGGCACGGTCCTGCTCTATGGCGCGCTCCTGGCGCATTTCGGCCTGACGCTCGCCGCCCTCTTCCGTCGCCGCACGCTGAAGATGGCGAAGGGCGAGGCGATGCAGATCGTCTTCGGCCTCGCTTTGCCGCTGCTTCTCGTGCCGCATGTCCTGTCGACGCGCGTCGCCTTCGCCCTCTCCGGTCACGAGGCGACCTATCCGCATGTGGTGCGCTCGCTCTGGCTGGCCGATCCGAGCGTCGCCTTGAAGCAATGTCTCGCGCTCCTGATCGCCTGGGGCCATTTCTATCTCGGCCTCGCCTTCTGGGCACGCGGCCGCAGCCGCTTCGATCCGAGCGCCGGGCGCTTCCTCTATACCTGCGCCGTCGTGCTGCCGATCCTGGCGCTGGCCGGCTTCGCCTCGGCCGGGCGCGAGGCGGAGATGCTGTCGGTCGATCCGGCGGCGACGGTGAAGGTCCGTCCGCCCTTCTGGATGGACGAGACGATCTACACGCTGATCGGCCTGCCGGTCGCCCTCGTCTTCGGCGGGCGCGGCGCGCGGGCGCTCTGGGACCGTCGCCGCCGGGTGCGGATCCGCTATCCCGGCGGGCGCAGCATCGACGTGCCGCAAGGATCGAGCGTTCTCGAGGCGAGCCGGCTCGCCGGCATCCCGCACCCGTCCGTCTGCGGCGGGCGCGGCCGCTGCTCCACCTGCCGCGTCCGCATTCTGTCCGGCGAGAAGAATCTGCCCGCGCCCGGCGCCATCGAGGCGGCGACGCTGGCGCGCATCGGCGCGCCGCCGCATGTGCGTCTCGCCTGCCAGCTGCGCCCGAGCCATATGGTCGAGGTCGCGCCCGTCCTCGCCGTCGCGGAAGGTCGAACCCACGGGCAATTGCCGCAATCGGGCAGCGAACGCGATATCGCCGTCCTCTTCTGCGACATCCGCGGCTTCACCACCCTGTCGGAGCACAGCCTGCCCTTCGACGTGGTGTTCTTCCTCAATCACTATTTCGAGATCGTGACGGCCGCCGTCGAGGCGGAGGGCGGACATCTCGACAAGTTCATCGGCGACGGCGCGATGGCGCTGTTCGGTCTCACCGCCGATCGCGCCACGGCGGCGCGCCAGGCCTATCGTGCGGCGCTGCGCATCCGCGACGGGATCGCGCGCTACAATGCGGACTATGCCGGCGAATTGCCGGCGCCGCTGCGGCTGGTGCTCGTCGCCCATTTCGGCCCGGCGATCGTCGGCAAGATGGGGGCCGGCCGGGCGCTGAACCTCACCGCGATCGGCGACACGATCAATGTCGCGAGCCGGCTGGAGCAGCTCGCCAAGGACGCGAATGCCGAACTCGTCCTGTCCGACGATCTGGTGCGGATCGGGGGGATCGACACCTCCGGCGGTCTGACGCGCCAGATGCTGCTGCGCGGCCGGTCGGAACCGATGGTGCTCTGGTTCTTCCGCGCCCTGCCGCCACTCGACGCCGTGTCGCCGGCGGCAGCGGCGACGGCCGGGACCCGCGCCTAGAGAACGGTTGCCAAGCGACGCACTGCCTCGACCAGCGAGGCGTGATCGCAAGCATAGGACAGCCGCACCGTGCCCTGGCCGCGCCGAAGGTCGAAATCCAGCCCCGGCGTGATCGCCACATGGCAAAGTTCGAGAACGCGCCTGGCGAAGGCCGTCGAATCGTCGAAGCCCGCCGGCAGGGCGGCATAGGCGTAGAAGGCGCCGTCGATCGGCGCGATCTCGCGGAAGCCGAGACGCGGCAGGGCCTCGACCAGGAAATTGCGGTTGGCGACATAGCCGTCGCGGACGGCGAGGAGGCTCGCCGTCGCGTCGAGCGCGGCCATGGCGGCGACCTGGCTGAGTTCCGGCGCGGAGATGTAGAGGCTCTGGCCGATGCGCTCGGCGGGGCGCACCAGCGCTTCCGGCAGCACCATCCAGCCGATCCGCCAGCCGGTCATGCAGTAGAATTTCGAGAAGGAGTTCACGACGATCGGCGAGGCGGAGAAGCGCAGCGCCGTCTCCTCGCCCTTCGCATAGGAGAGGTTGTGATAGATCTCGTCCGAGATGAAATGCAGCCCGGCCTCGTCCGCGAACTCGACGAGGCGCCGCAATTCTTCCGGCGGCGTCACCGTGCCGGTCGGATTGGCCGGACTCGCGACGAGCAGACCGTGCAGCGGCCGCCGCGCATGCTCGGCGCGCACGCGCTCGGCATGGAGCACATAGCCGCTCGCGGCGTCGACCTCGATCTCGACCGGCTCGATCCCCAGGGCCTTCAGGATGTTGCGATAGGCGGGATAGCCCGGCGAGGCGATCGCGACCCGGTCGCCGGGATCGAAGGCGGCGAGGAAGGCGAGGTTGAAGCCGGCCGAGGAGCCGGTCGTCACCATGATGCGCTCCGGAGCGACGTCGCAGCCGTAATGCTCGCGATAGTGCCGGGCGAGCCGCTCGCGCAGGTCCAGCCGGCCGAGCGCGTCGGTATAGGCGATGCGTCCGGTGTCGAGGATCGCCCTCGCGGCCGCGATCGCCTCCGGCGGGGCGGGTGCGAAGGGTTGGCCGACGGCGAGCGAGATCACGTCCTCGCCCCGCGCCCGCATGCGGTTCGCCTCGGCCAGCACATCCATCGCCCGGAACGGATCGACCGCCGAGCGTTGCGAGGCTGCCGCAGTGCGAATCGGGTTGTTCGGCATAGGGTGACGCGCCTAAACTTCGCCGGAAAGCCGTGTGCTCAACGGTCGGACATGGTCGTTTCCGCGCTCGCCTCGCGGGGGCGCGGGAGGCTCTCAATAGAACCGATGATCATGCGCTTCCAGACCCGGCTCGTTTCCGTTCTCGCCGCCGCGACCCTCGCCATCACCGGCGTCGCGGCCGAGGCGGCGCCGCAGCCGAAGCAGAACCTGCCGATCGTGCGCGACGCCGAGATCGAGGGGCTCATCGCCGACTATACGCGCCCCATCTTCAAGGCCGCCGGCCTGAAGCAGCCGGTCGACATCATTCTCGTCAACAATCCGGAATTCAACGCCTTCGTCTCCGGGCGGCGCATCTTCGTCAATACCGGGACGATCGTCGCGTCGGATACGCCGAACGAGGTGATCGGCGTGCTGGCGCACGAGACCGGCCATCTGGCCGGCGGCCATCAGTACCGGCTGCGCGAGCAGGTGGACCAGGCGCAGAAGATCGCGCTCATCGCCGGCCTGCTCGGCATGGGCGTCGCGGCGGCGGGCATCGCCGCCGGGTCGAGCAACATGGCGCGGGCCGGCAGCGGCATCTTCGCCGGCGGCGGCACCACCGCGATGCGCGGCCTTCTCGGCTATCAGCGCTCGGAAGAGGTGACGGCCGATCGCTCGGCTCTCGTCTATCTCCAGAAGTCCGGCCAGTCCGGCAAGGGACTGATCACCAGCTTCGAGCGGCTGGAGCGCAACAACATCCTGTCGGGGGTGCAGCCGAACCGCTACATCACCTCGCATCCGGCGCCGCGCGACCGCATCGCGCTCTTGCAGACGGCGGCGCATGAGAGCCCCTATTTCGACGTCCCGGACAGCCCCGAGCTCCAGCTTCGCCACGATCTCGCGCGGGCGAAGATCATCGCCTATAACGACGGCGCCGGCGCCGTGCAGCGGGTGTTCCGCAAGGACCCGCGCGGCCTTCCCGCCCTCTACGGCGACGCGATCTCAACGCATCTCGCCGGCTCGCCGGCCTTAGCGTTGCAGAAGATCGACGCCGTCATCGCGAAGAATCCGAAGAACCCGTATTTCCACGAGATGCGCGGCGAGATCCTGATGGAGGCCGGCCGCGCCCGCGACGCCGCCGCCGCCTTCCAGACGGCCTCGAAGCTCGACCCGAAGAAATCCGGCCTGATCGAGGCCTCCATCGGCCAGGCGCTCGTCACGGGCGGCGACAAGGGGCAGATGAAGGATGCGGTCGCCCATATCAAGAAGGGCCTGGAGACCGACCCGACCAATTCCGTCGCCTATCGCTTCCTCGCCATGGCCTATAACGCGCTCGGCGACGATGCCGCCGCCGAGCTTGCCACGGCCGAGGGCTACTGGCATGGCGGTGCGATGAAGGACGCCCGGATCTTCGCCGCGCGCGCCCAGCTGAAATTAAAGCCCGGCACGCCGCAATGGCTCCAGGCGCAGGACATCCTCCAGTCGAAATGAGCGCCGCGCGCTCGAAAGGTCTTTTGTCCGTGAGCAGAGCCCCCCTTCGCGCCGCGGCGCTCGCCGCGTTTTTGTCCCTGCCCGTCCTGCCGCAGGCGGCCGCCGCCATGGACGAGCCGCAGAAGAGCGAGCTGCGCGGCGAGATCCGCGCCTATCTCCTGGAGCATCCGGAAGTGCTCTTGGAAGCGATGGATGCGCTGGAGGCCAAGCGCGCGGCGGAAGAGGCGCGGAATCAGTCGGCCGCCATCGCCAGTCTCGCGGGCGAACTCACCGCGACGCCGCCCGGCACCGCGATCGGCAATCCCGAGGGCGACGTCACGCTGGTCGAGTTCTTCGACTATAATTGCGGCTACTGCAAACATGCCCTTACCGACATGGAAGCGCTCGTCGCCGCCGATCCGAAGCTGCGCGTCGTCCTGAAGGAGATCCCGGTGCTCGGCGAGCAGTCGGTTGCCGCGAGCCGCGTCAGTCTCGCCTTCCGCCACCTGGCGCCGCAACGTTACGGCGAGTTCCACGAGAAGTTGCTCGGCATGCGCGGCGTCGCGGACGAGGACAGCGCGATCGGCGTCGCCGAAGGTCTCGGCGTCGCCGAGGCGGACCTGCGCGGCGCCATGGGCTCGCCGGACGTCCAGAAGGCGATCGACGAGAACAACCGTCTCTCGGCGCTTCTCAAGGTGAACGGCACCCCGTCCTATGTCATCGGCGACGAGGTCGTGTCCGGGGCGGTCGGACGCGAGGCGCTCGCCGCCAAGATCCAGAATATGCGGTCCTGCGCCAAGGCCAGCTGCTGAGACGAGAGACCGGCGGCCGAAATACCGGCTTTGCGTCGGCCGCGCCGCAGTCTATACGGCTCCATCAAAATAACGGGCGGCATCTTCGCCCCGCCGCGCCAGCGGCACGGCCGCCGGCTCCAGCGGATCGGCCGCCGCCGATCGGATCGGCGCGCGGGACCGGATGCGGCGGCGAATGATGTTCGGAAGGAACGGAATGTCCACGAAGGAAAACAGCATCGATCGCGAACTCGTCCGGGAGCTCGCCGATATCCTGAACGATACGGACCTGACCGAGATCGAGATCGAGCAGGGGCCGCTGCGCATCCGCGTTTCGCGCAAGAAGGAAGCGCCGGCCATGCTGCCGCCGGGCGGCTTCCAGATGATGGTGCCGCCGGCGGCGATGCCGGCCGCCGCTCCCGTCGCAGCCGCTGCCCCGGCCGCCGCGCCCGCCCCGGCCACCGGGCCCGAGCCCGGCTCCGTCCCCTCGCCGATGGTCGGCACGGTCTATCTCGCGCCGAGCCCCGACGCCAAGCCCTTCATCGAGGTCGGCCAGACGGTCGCGGAAGGCGATACGCTGCTCATCATTGAGGCGATGAAGACGATGAACCAGATCCCCGCGCCGCGCGCCGGCAAGATCGTGCGGATCTGCGTCGACAATTCCCAGCCCGTGGAATACGGCGAAGCTCTCGTCGTGATCGGCTGAGCGCGCCGGCGATGTTCAAGAAGGTCCTCATCGCGAATCGGGGCGAGATCGCCCTCCGGGTGCTGCGCGCCTGCAAGGAACTCGGCATCCCGACCGTCGCCATCCATTCGACGGCCGACAATTCGGCCATGCATGTGCGCCTCGCCGACGAGAGCGTCTGCGTCGGCCCGCCGCCGGCCCGCGACAGCTATCTGAACATTCCGCAGATCCTCGCCGCCTGCGAGATCACCGGCGCGGACGCGGTCCATCCCGGCTACGGCTTCTTGTCCGAGAACGCGCGCTTCGCCGATATTCTCGACGCGCATAAAATCACCTTCATCGGGCCGACCGCCGACCATATCCGCATCATGGGCGACAAGATCGAGGCGAAGCGCACCGCCAAGCGTCTTGGCATCCCCGTGGTGCCGGGCTCGGCCGGCGCCGTGTCGGACGATGCGGAAGCGGCGCGGATCGCCGGCGAGATCGGCTATCCCGTCATCATCAAGGCCTCCGCCGGCGGCGGCGGTCGCGGCATGAAGGTGGCGCGCGGCGCCGCCGACCTCTCCGTCGCGCTTGCCACCGCCCGCTCGGAAGCCGGCGCCGCCTTCGGCGACGACGCGGTCTATATCGAGAAATATCTCGAGAAGCCGCGCCATATCGAGGTGCAGGTCTTCGGCGACGGCGCGGGCAACGCCATCCATCTCGGCGAGCGCGACTGCTCGCTGCAGCGCCGTCACCAGAAGGTCTGGGAAGAGGCGCGCTCTCCGGCGCTGAGCGACGAGCAGCGCGTCCGCATCGGCGAGACCTGCGCCAATGCCATGCGCGAGCTGCGCTATCGCGGCGCCGGGACGATCGAGTTCCTCTACGAGAACGGCGAGTTCTATTTCATCGAGATGAACACGCGCCTGCAGGTCGAGCATCCGGTGACGGAAGCGATCACCGGCATCGATCTCGTCAACGAGCAGCTGCGCGTCGCGGCCGGCCAGGGCCTGTCGGTGACGCAGGACGACGTGCGCTTCGCCGGCCATGCGATCGAATGCCGCATCAATGCCGAGGACCCGCAGACCTTCGCGCCCTCGCCCGGCAAGATTACCTATTACCACCCCCCCGGCGGTCTCGGCGTGCGCATCGACAGCGCCATCTACCAGGGCTATTCGATCCCGCCCTATTACGACAGCCTGATCGGCAAGCTCATCGTCCACGGCCGCAACCGCGCCGAATGTCTGATGCGCCTGCGCCGCACGCTGGACGAGATCGTCGTCGACGGTATCAAGACCACCCTGCCCCTGTTCCAGGCGCTGGCCGAGAACGAGGACATCGTCAACGGCGCCTACGACATTCACTGGCTGGAGAAATATCTCGGCATGGCGAAGTCCGGCTGAGCGCGATGGCCCGCCGTCGCTCGGAGCGCCTGGAAATCACCCCGGAGATCCTGCTGAAGGCCTATGCCTGCGGGATCTTCCCCATGGCCGAGAGCGCCGACGATCCGAGCATCTTCTGGATCGATCCGAGCGAGCGGGGCATCCTGCCGCTGGATGGCTTCCATCTGCCGAAGAGCCTCGCCAAGGTCATTCGCCAGGACCGCTTCGAATTGCGCTTCGACAGCGCCTTCGCGGCCGTGATCGACGGCTGCGCCGAGCCGGCGCCCGGCCGCCAGCAGACCTGGATCAATGCCGATATTCGCGGCATGTATCTGGCGCTCCATGCCGCCGGCCACGCGCATTCGGTGGAGACGTGGCGCGACGGCCGTCTGGTCGGCGGCCTCTACGGCGTGTCGCTGGGCGGCGCCTTCTTCGGCGAAAGCATGTTCTCGCGCGAGACCGACGCCTCGAAGGTCGCGCTCGTCTTTCTGGTGGACCGCCTGCGGCGCGGCGGCTATCGGCTGCTCGACACGCAGTTCATCACCACGCATCTCCAACGCTTCGGCGCGGTGGAAATCAGCCGCGCCGCCTATCAGGCTTTGTTGCAGGACGCGGTCGCCGCCGAGGCCAGCTTTCAGCCGCCCTGCGGCGAGGTCGCCTCGCCCGGCGCCGTCTTACAGGCTTTCAGCCAGACGTCGTAGACGGGATGCTCGACGGCATTGAGGCCGGGAGAATCCGCGAACATCCAGCCGTTGAAGATGCGCTTGATCTGGCGGTCGAGCGTGATCTCGTTCACCTCGACGAAGGCGTCGATCTTGGCCGGCTCGTCCGGCGCGCTCGTATAGCAGACGCGCGGCGTCACTTGCAGCGCGCCGAACTGCACGGTCTCGTCGATCGGCGCGTCGAAGGTGGTCAGTCGGCCGGTGATCTTGTCGAGGCCGGAGAATTCGGCGACGGGATTGCGGATGCGCTCGGCCGAGGACGGCACGGTCGCGGCGAGCATGGCCGCGCCGATCAGCGCGGCGGAAGCGAGGGATCTCATGCGGGAAGAGCCGGCGCGCGACGCGGCGCCGCTTAAGGCTGCCAAGCGTCGTAATCGCCTGTGACGCGCGGCCGCGTGGTCTGCTTCAGGAGCGAGCCCTTCGGGCGATAGGCCGCCGCCGTGCCGGTGAGATTTTCCTGATGCGGCTTCTGCCAGTCGCGCGGCTTGTAGTTCTGCTGCGACGGCGCGACATCGCTGCGGTGATGCATCCAGCCATGCCAGCCGGGCGGTATGGCCGAGGCTTCCGCCGGACCGTTATAGATCACCCAGCGGCGCTTGCCGTCGGCGGTCTGGTAATAGACGTTCCCACGCTCGTCCTCGCCCACCTTCTTGCCGAAACGGCGGGTGTAGAAGTTGGTGCCGACGGTCGAACCGTTCCACCAGGTGAAGATCGTCAGAAGCAATTTGTTCATGGGGTGACCCACCGCTTGTCGCGAGGGGTTATCGCCTCCCCGCGCCCGAAAGTCCATCGCATCAGCGCTCCGAAAGGACGCGCTCCATCCGCAGCATCTTCGGCACCTTGGTCTCGGCCTCGAGGCCGAGCGCCGAGAAGCCGTGGCGCTCGTAGAAGGTCACGGCCGGACGGTTCGCCACCTCGACATCGAGCCGCATCCGCTCGCAGCCGACGAAGCCCTGTTCCACCGCCGCGAGCAGCGCCGAACCGATCCCGCCTCCCTGCCTCTCCGGTAGAACATAGAGCTGGTGTAGAAAGACTATCCGAGGCTCCTCCTCGGCCGCGAAAGCCATGCCGGCGATCGCATCACCGACGACCGCCACGAGGAACCGGCTGTGCGGACGCGTCAGGCGCTGCTCCATCGATTCGATCGAGTGCCATTCGGCCGTCAGCCGATCCACATCCTCGGCGCCGTAGATCGCGTCATAGGTCGCGTGCCACGTCTCCTTGAGGAGAAGCCGCAGCGCTTCGAGATCGTCTTCGCCGGCGGGGCGGATCGCGACGCTCATTCGAGACCGAGCTTCTGCTTCACGAGGTCGTTCACCGCCTGCGGATTGGCCTTGCCGCCGGAAGCGCGCATCACCTGCCCGACGAACCAGCCGGCAAGCGTCGGCTTGGCCTGCGCCTGCGCCACCTTATCGGGATTGGCGGCGATGATCTCGTCCACCGCCTTCTCGATCGCGCCGGTATCGGTCACCTGCTTCAGGCCGCGCGTCTCGACGATCGCCGCCGGATCGCCGCCTTCGGTCCAGACGATCTCGAAGAGGTCCTTGGCGATCTTGCCGGAGATCGTCCCGGCGCGGATGAGATCCAGGATCGCGCCGAGCTGAGCGGCCGAGATCGGCGTCTCCTCGATGGATTTGCCGGACTTGTTCAGCGCGCCGAGAAGATCGTTGATCACCCAGTTCGCCGCCTGCTTCGCTTCGCGACCGGCGGCGACCGCCTCGAAGAAATCGGCGATCGCCTTCTCGGAGACGAGGATAGAGGCGTCGTAGAGCGAAAGGCCGGCGTCGCGCACCAGTCGGGCGCGCTTGTCGTCCGGCAGTTCCGGCAGGCCTTCGGCCAGCGCGGCGACATAGGCCGCGTCGAATTCGAGCGGCAGGAGATCCGGGTCGGGGAAATAGCGATAATCGTGCGCGTCCTCCTTGGAGCGCATGGCGCGCGTCTCGCCCTTGTTCGGATCGAAGAGCCGCGTTTCCTGATCGATCGCGCCGCCATCCTCCAGAATGGCGATCTGGCGCCGCGCCTCCGATTCGATCGCCTGCCCGACGAAGCGGATGGAATTGACGTTCTTGATCTCGCAGCGCGTGCCGAAGGCGCCGCCCGGCCGGCGCACCGAGACATTGACGTCGGCGCGCATCGAGCCCTCGTCCATGTTGCCGTCGCAGGTGCCGAGATAGCGCAGGATGGTGCGCAGCTTCGTCAGATAGGCCTTCGCCTCGTCGGACGAGCGCAGGTCCGGCTTCGAGACGATCTCCATCAGCGCGACGCCGGACCGGTTGAGATCGACGAAGGAGAGGGTCGGGCTCTGGTCGTGCATCGACTTGCCGGCATCCTGTTCGAGATGCAGGCGCTCGATGCCGATCTCGACCTCCTCGAACTCGCCCTTGCTCGTCGGTCCGACTGAGATCAGCACCTTGCCCTCGCCGACGATCGGATCCTTGAACTGCGAGATCTGATAGCCCTGCGGCAGGTCCGGATAGAAATAGTTCTTCCGGTCGAAGACCGAGCGATGGTTGATCTGCGCCTTCAGGCCGAGGCCGGTGCGAATCGCCTGCTTGACGCATTCCTCGTTGATGACGGGCAGCATGCCCGGCATCGCGGCATCGACCAGGCTGACATTGGCGTTCGGCGCCGCGCCGAAGCTGGTCGAGGCGCCGGAGAAGAGCTTGGCATTGGAGAGCACCTGCGCATGCACCTCCATGCCCACGACGATTTCCCAGTCGCCGGTGGCGCCGGGGATGAACTTCTTCGGGTCGGGCGTGCGGGTGTCGAGAATGGTCATCGTTCGTCTGGCGATGCGGATCGGCTCGCCTGAGCGCTAGAGGAATCGGGCGAGGCGTTCAAGGGAAGACGGTGCCGCGCCTCGTCAGGCGCGGCGATGTCGATTATGTTTCGACGCTCATGGAAGGAGCGGCGCATGAATGTCCAGACCCTTTCCCGTCCCGTGGTGGCGATGTCGATCGAGGAGTTCTTCGCCTGGAGCGAGGCGCATACCGAAAGATATGAACTGATCGAGGGAAGGCCGAGATTGCAGCCCTGGGTAAAGCGCAACCACGCGAAGCTGGTCGCCAATTTCTCGTTTCTGCTGATGTCGCGCATCGACCGCGATCGATACGACGTCTATCAGGGCGACTTCGCCATTCCGACCGGCCCCCACAGCGTGCGCTATGCGGATGTCATGGTGGAGACGGTCGGCGGCTCGGGGCAGGCGCGCGTGACGGACAGCGCCGTCCTCATCATCGAGGTCCTGTCGCCTTCGACGGCCGCCGAGGATTTCGGCCGCAAGCAGCGCGAATATCTGAGTCTGCCGACGCTCGACACCTATCTGATCGCGGCGCAGGATACGCAATGCCTCTGGCAATGGACCCGGGACGCGAACGGGAACTGGCCGGATTCGCCGGAGGTGATCACGGAAGGCGAAACGCGGATCGAGATGCTGGACGTCACGCTGACGCTCGCCGAGATCTATCGCAACGTGTCGCGCGACTGACCGAGGGTGCGAGCGATGAGATGCCGCTCGGCATCGAGATCGCCGGATTCCACGGGCGACCGGCCCGGCGATACCAATAGGCGGCATTGCCGAGATCGCCCTCGACGCGATGAAGATGGGCATGGATCCAGGCCGCTTCCGGCGAAGGATCGTCCTGTACGATGTCATGCGCCCCCGCCCAGTCGCCGACTTCGAGCCGTTCGAGGGCTCGGCGAAGGGGCGCGGCACTGCTCATCGGCTCGGCTGTCCGCCGAGATGCTTCTCTTCCTCGGCGATGGCCGCATCGACGATGGCACGCCAGATGCCGCCATAGAGCGCCGGATCGAGCCCGCGCGCCGCCGCGCGGCGCTCGGCATTGGCGATCACCTCGGTGACGCGGCTCGGCACATTGGCCGGGAGGCCCTCCGCCTTCTTCAGGTCGGCGGCGCGATGGATGCAGGCCATGCGCGCGGCGAAGAGATCGAAGAGTTCGTCGTCGATCCCGTCGATCAGCGCCCGCAAGGAGGCCATGTCCTGGCAGGATTCGGGGCTCTTGCGCTCAGCCATGGTCCGACCTCACCACCAGCGCTGGGGCGCGAAACGGCCGGCCGCCTGCTCGATCGCGGCCGCGGCCGTGAAGAGCGTCTCTTCGTCGAAGGGGCGGCCGATGAGTTGAAGCCCGAGAGGCGTGCCCGTCTCCGACAGACCGGCCGGCACCGCGATGCCCGGCAGCCCTGCCATATTCACCGTGACGGTGAAGACGTCGTTGAGATACATCTTCACCGGATCGGAGGCGAGGTCCTCGTCGGCGATGCCGAAGGCGGCGGATGGGGTCGCGGGCGTCAGGAGGGCGTCGATCCCGTCGTGGAAGACGGTCTCGAAGTCGCGCTTGATCAGGGTTCGCACCTTCTGCGCCCGGATGTAATAGGCGTCGTAATAGCCGGCCGAGAGCACATAGGTGCCGATCAGAATGCGCCGCTTCACCTCGCGGCCGAAGCCGGCGGCGCGGGTGTTCTCGTACATCTCGATGACGTCGCGGCCCGGCACGCGCAGGCCGTAGCGCACGCCGTCATACCGCGCCAGATTGGAAGAGGCCTCGGCGGGCGCCACAATGTAATAGGCGGGCAGCGCGTATTTGGTATGCGGCAGCGAGACGTCGACGATCTCGGCGCCGGCCGCCTTCAGCCAGTCGATGCCGCGCTGCCAGACGGCCTCGATCTCCGCCGGCATGCCCTCGACGCGATATTCGCGCGGAATGCCGATGCGCAGGCCCTTCACCGAACGCCCGACGGCCGCCTCGTAATCCGGCACCTCGCGTTCGACCGAGGTCGTGTCCTTCGGATCGACCGAGGCCATCGACTTCAGAAGGATCGCCGCGTCGCGCACGTCGCGGGCGATCGGCCCGGCCTGATCCAGCGAGGAGGCGAAGGCGGCGATGCCCCAGCGCGAGCAGCGGCCATAGGTCGGCTTGATGCCGACCGTGCCGGTGAAGGCGGCCGGCTGGCGGATGGAGCCGCCGGTATCGGTCGCCGTGGCGCCGGCGCAGAGCATGGCGGCGACGGCCGCCGCCGAGCCGCCGGACGAGCCGCCCGGCACGAGGTCGAGATTGGAATCGCGCCGCCGCCAGGGATTGATCACCGGCCCGTAATGGCTCGTCTCGTTGGAGGAGCCCATGGCGAACTCGTCCATGTTCAGCTTGCCGAGCATCACCGCGCCATCGGCCCAGAGATTGGCGGTGACGGTCGATTCGTAGCGCGGCTCGAAACCGTCGAGGACATGGCTGCAGGCCTGCATATGCACGCCTTCGGTGGCGAAGAGGTCCTTGATGCCGAGCGGAATGCCTTCCAGGGCGCCGGCCTCGCCCCCCGCCAGACGCTCGTCGGAGGCCTTCGCCATGGCGCGGGCCTTGTCCGGCGTCACGGTGACATAGGCGTTGAGCGCCGGATTGGCGGCCTCGATCGCGGCGAGATAGGCCTCGGTCAGCTCGGTCGCAGAAACGTCCTTCTTCGCGAGCGCGGCGCGCGCCTCGGCGATGGTGAGGGCCGTGAGTTCGGTCATCAGATCAGGTTCTTCTCGTAGAAGCGGCTGAAGCCGGAATCGGGATAATCGAGAAAGGCGCCGCAGGGCCGGAAGCCGGCGCGCTCGTAGAGCGCCCAGGCCGGCTCGAAGCCGGACGTCGCGCCGGTCTCGAGCGCGAGGCGCTTCAGGCCGAGCGAGCGGGCCTTCGCCTCGACGGCGCCGAGCACTTGGCGGCCTATGCCCTGGCCGCGCCGCGTCGGTGCGGAGAACATGCGCTTCACCTCGCCGAACTCGGCATCATGCGCCTTCAGCGCGCCCATGCCGATCGCCGTCCCCTCGCCGTCGCGGACGACGAAGAGCGTGACGCCCGGCTCCGCCATCTGCTCGGCGGTCAGCTGAAACTGGAACTCGGGCGGCGAGAGCGGGCGCAGATGGTCGTTGAGATCCGCCACCAGCGCGCGCACCGAGGGCTGGAGCGCCGTTTCCTCGGCGATGACGAAAGCCGTCATTCGACGACCTTCGGCACCGCGAAGAAGTGCTCGTCATGGATCGGGGCATTCGCCACCACGTCCTCGGCCTTGTCGCCGTCCGTCACGACATCCTGGCGCTTCTTCATCGCCATCGGCGTCACCGAGGTCATCGGCTCGACACCCTCGACATCAACCTCGCCGAGCTGCTCGACGAAGCCGAGAATGGCGTTCAGCTCGCCCTGCATCGCCACCACGTCCTCTTCGGACACGGCGATCCGGGCAAGGCGCGCGACGCGACGGACGGTGGCGGTATCGACGGACATGAGGCGGAAGTCTCGGATTCGGGTCGGTGCGTCCCGCAGCCGGATGCCGCACCTCTTTCTCTGGCTCCCGCTATACAAAGCGGTCGCCGCCGAGGCAACGTCCCGTCAGATCTCGAAGGCCTCGCCGACCGTCGGCACGAGGATCTTGTCGGCCTCGCCCTCCATCGCCTCGCGGAACTTCTCGACATTCTGGTCGAGCGGCGGGAACGTGCCCCAGTGGATGGGAACGATCTTCTCGAAGTTGAAATAGCGCCGGCAGGCGAGCGCGGCGACGGCGCCGCCCATGGTGAAGCGGTCGCCGATCGGCACCATGCCGATCGCCGGATGATGCAGTTCCTCGATCAGCGCCATGTCGGAGAAGATGTCGGTGTCGCCCATGTGATAGACGGTGGGCCCGTCCTGGAAATGCAGCATCAGGCCGTTCGGCATGCCGAGATAGCTGATCGTGCCCTCGTCATCGATCCAGGACGAGGAATGGTAAGCCTGGGTGAGGGTGACGGAGAAATCGCCGAGCTTCACCGTGCCGCCGGTATTCATCGGCTCGATCGCCTCGGTGCCCTGCTTGCCGACGAAATTGGCGAGTTCGAAGGTCGCCGCCACCCGCGCACCGGTGCGCGTCGCGATCTCGACCGTGTCGCCGAGATGATCGGCATGGCCATGGCTGAGCAGGATGTGAGTCGCCCCCTCGGTCGCCTGCCGCACGTCGCCCTTGAAATGCGTATTCCCGGACAGGAAGGGGTCGATCAGGATGACGGAGGACCCGGTCTCGATGCGGAAGGCCGAATGGCCGAAATAGATGATCTTCATGGCGAGCCTCGGGAATCGGAGCGCGAGCGGCCTTTCGCCGGCCGGACGCGCGGGTTAAGTGCCGCGACGGGCCAGTTGGTCAAGCGCCGCGCGCCATCGAGGGAAAGCGTTTCATGCCGATCGTCGACGTGACGGAGCTCGCCTCGCTGCGAGACGCTCGGGTCTGCCTTGCCGGGCTCGATCTCGGCACGAAGACGATCGGCGTCGCCCTGTCCGACCTCTCCTGGGCCTTCGGCCAGCCGCGCAGCGTGATCCGCCGCACCAAGTTCACCGCCGACGCGACGGCCTTGAAGGCGCTGCTCGACGACACCCAGGCCGGCGGCATCGTCATCGGACTGCCGCTCAACATGGACGGCACGGAAGGCCCGCGCGTCCAGTCGACCCGGGCCTTCGTGCGCAACTATTTGAAATTCGACGACCGGCAGATCGCCTTCTGGGACGAACGCCTTTCGACGGTGGCCGCGACGCGCGCCATGATCTCGATGGATGTCTCGCGGGCGAAACGAGCGGAAAGGGTCGATGCCGCCGCTGCAGCTTTCATCCTGCAAGGCGCGCTGGATCGCCTCGCCTCGCTCTGATCGCCGCCCTGGTCGGCGCCGATCGACGGACTTCAGAGAGCGCCGACCCGCTCGCCGCTCTCCGGCGGCAGGGACGGATAGCGGGTTTCGCTCACCTCGTTCAGCCGCCGCCGAAAGGCGCTGGAAGCGGAACGCAACGCCCATGTCTCGCGAAGGCGGCGGATCGTATCACGCGCGAGCACGACCAGAACGCGACGGCGACGAAAGGCGAGGACAAGACCGAGAATCAGTCCGTCGAACAGCAGTCCCTGGGCGAAGAGCGGCGGGATCGCGGCGGGCTCGATGCCGAGCAGCGCGGCATAGATCGCGAAGACCCGGTCGTGATATTCGAGCGAGAAGACCAGCCCGTTCACCGTCATCAGATGCCAGACCCAGAAGCCGGCGATCGGGCCGAGCCAGAGAACGAGAAAGGTCCGCATGCGTCAGAGCTCCCGGTCGCGGCGGTGAATGGTCGGCACCGGGCGCAGCGTCACCTCGCGCGCCATCTCGCGCCCGACGAGAAGGGCGGAACGGTAGAATTCCTCTTCGCTGTCGCCCTCCCCGCTCCCCTCGCTCTCGACCAGCCGATCGAAGACGAGCGCGAGGCTCGACAGGCCGAGCACCGTGGCGATGCCCGGCAGCGTCACGTTCTCGCCGAGAATATCGAGACCGGCGGCCCAGGCGAGGCCGAGCAGCAGCGCGGCAAGCCCGAGCGTCGCGAGCGCCAGCCGCTCGCCGGCCGCCCGGTCGGTCGGGGCCGCCCCCTGCAGCATCCACATCGACAGGAGCAGAAGAAGCGTCAGGACCGCGCAGGCGAAGCCGGCGATCGCGCCGCCGAAAACGGTCGCGCTGCCCTGGCTGAGGACGAGCACGGCGATGCGCGTCACCTCGTCGCCGATAAGCGGCACGGGTGGCAGGGTCGGATAGGCGGCCGCCACGATCGCCAGCGACGCGATGGCGGACAGGGTGCCGAAGAAGCCGGCCCAGGCTCCAAGGAAGGTCATGCTGATCGGACGTCGCATCGTCTCGCCTCCCGGACAACCAAGCGATGCCGATCAATCTCGCGCTTCGCCGCCCGCTGGCAATCGGTAACCTTTCGTTAACCCTAACCGCGTCGCGGAGCCGGCGAAGCGAAAGGCGGGGGGAGACGGCGTCCGTGCTTCGGACGATCCTTGCCGGACGGGCGTCTTTTGCCTATAGGCCGGCTTCGAGATGAGCGCCCTATCCCCCGCCCCGACCTTCCGCCATCGCCACCTGCTCGGGATGGCCGGGCTGCAGCCGTTCGAGATCGAGGATCTGCTCGACCGGGCGGAAGGCGAGATCGCCACCAGCCGCCAGGACGACAAGAAGAAGAGCGTCCTCAAGGGGCGCACGCAGATCAATCTGTTCTTCGAAGCCTCGACCAGAACCCAGGCCTCCTTCGAACTCGCCGGCAAGCGCCTCGGCGCCGACGTGATGAACATGTCCGTCGGCAATTCCTCTGTGAAGAAGGGCGAGACCCTCATCGACACGGCGATGACGCTGAACGCGATGCGGCCGGATATCCTGGTCGTGCGCCATCACGCCGCCGGTGCCGTGGCGCTTCTCGCGCAGAAGGTCGGCTGCTCGGTGGTGAATGCCGGCGACGGGGCGCACGAGCATCCGACGCAGGCGCTGCTCGACGCCCTCACCATCCGCCGCCACAAGGGCCGCATCGGCGGCCTGACGGTCGCGATCTGCGGCGACGTCCTCCACAGCCGCGTCGCGCGCTCGAACATTCTCGCCCTCAACGCGCTCGGCGCCCGGGTGCGCGTCGTCGCGCCCTCGACCCTCCTTCCCGCCGGCATCGAGCAGATGAGCGTCGAGATCTTCCACCGCATGGAAGACGGGCTCGCGGGCGCCGATGTCGTGATGATGCTGCGCCTGCAGCGCGAGCGCATGGCCGGCGCCTTCGTCCCGTCGATCCGCGAATATTTCCGCTATTTCGGCCTCGACGAGGCCAAGCTCGCCCGGGCCAAGCCCAACGCGCTCGTCATGCATCCGGGGCCGATGAATCGCGGCGTCGAGATCGCCTCCTCCGTCGCGGACGGGCCGCAGAGCGTCATCGAGGAACAGGTGGAGATGGGCGTCGCGGTACGCATGGCCGTGATGCAGGCGCTCCTGCCGGCACAAGGAAGCAACGGTTGAACGAGAGCCTCCGCCCGATCGTCGTCGAGAACGCCCGCATCCTCGATCCGTCGCGCGGCCTCGATGCCCTCGGCACGCTGATCGTCGCCGAAGGGCAGATCCGCGCGGCCGGCCCCGAGGCGCGCAACCAGGGCGTGCCGGACGGGGCCGAGATCGTCGATGGCGCGGGCCTGGCGGTGATTCCGGGTCTCGTCGACGCGCGCGTCTTCATCGGCGAGCCGGGCGGCGAGCATCGCGAGACGATCCGCTCGGCGAGCCGCGCGGCGGCGGCCGGCGGCGTCACCTCGATCCTCACGATGCCGGACACCGATCCGGTGATCGACGACATCGCCCTCGCCCAGTTCGTGATGCGCACGGCGCGCGAGACGGCGGTGGTCAACGTCTTTCCGGCGGCCGCCCTGACCAAGGGGCTGGCGGGGCGCGAGATGAGCGAGATCGGCCTTCTCAGCCAGGCCGGCGTGCCGGCCTTCACCGACGGGCGGCGCACGATCGCCAATCCTGCCCTGCTGCGCCGCCTGATGACCTATGCCCGCGATTTCGACGCGCTGGTGATGCATGCGACGCAGGATGCCGATCTCACCGGCGCGGGGGTGATGAACGAGGGTCTCCTCGCCTCCTGGCTCGGCCTGCCCGGCATTCCGCGCGAGGCGGAGATCATTCCGCTGGAACGCGACCTGCGCCTCGCCGCCCTCACCCGCTGCCGCTATCACGCGGCGGAGATTTCCGTCGCCGAATCGGCCGAGGCGATGCGCGCCGCCAAGCGGCGCGGCCTGTCCGTCACCGCCGGCGTCTCCGTCAATCACCTGACGCTGAACGAGAACGACGTCGGGCAGTATCGCACCTTCTTCCGCCTGTCGCCGCCGCTGCGCACGGAGGACGACCGGCAGGCCATGGTGGCGGCGCTCGCAGACGGCACGATCGACGTCATCGTCTCGGCCCACGATCCGCAGGATGCGGACGGCAAGCGCCATCCCTTCGCGGAAGCCGAGGTCGGCGCGATCGGCCTGGAGACCCTGCTGCCGGCGGCGCTGCGCCTTCACAATTCGGACGACGTGCCGCTGCTGCGCATCCTGGAAGCCCTGACCATCGCTCCGGCTCGGCTCCTGAAGCTCGATCGCGGCACGCTCGCGCCCGGCGCCGTCGCGGATTTCGCGCTGGTCGATCTCGAGGCGCCCTTCGTCTATTCGCGCGACCGCATCCGATCGAAGTCCAAGAACACGGCCTTCGAGAATGCCCGCCTGCAGGGCGAGGTGAGGCGCACCTTCGTGGCCGGCCGCACGGTGTTCGAGACCGGACAGGACCGCCGGGATATGCCGCGATGACCGATCTCCCGACGCTGCCGCTCCTCCTCATCCTCGTCGCCGGCTATCTCTGCGGCACCATCCCCTTCGGCCTCGTTCTGTCGAAGGTCTTCGGCTATGGCGACATCCGCAAGATCGGCTCGGGCAATATCGGCGCCACCAACGCGCTGCGCACCGGCAACAAGACGCTGGCGGCGCTGACCCTTCTCGGCGATCTTCTGAAGGGCACCGTGCCGGTCCTCGTCGGCCGCCATTTCGCCGGTGAGACCGGCGCGATGATCGGCGGCGCGGGCGCCTTTCTCGGCCATCTCTTCCCGGTCTGGCTCGGCTTCAAGGGCGGCAAGGGTGTCGCGACCTATATCGGCATCCTGCTCGGCCTCGCCCCGATCGGCGTTCTCACCTTCGCCGTCGCCTGGCTCGGCACCGCCTTCGCCTTCCGCTTCTCCTCGCTCGCCGCGCTCGTCGCGACCGTGGCGGTGCCGATCGTCTATTATCTCCTCGGGCTGCACGCCGTCGCCGGCTTCGTCGCGGTGCTGAGCCTTATCGTCTGGATCAAGCATCACCCGAACATCCGGCGCCTCCTCGCCGGAACCGAAGGGCGGATCGGAGCCAAGGGGTGACACCCCGCCGCGAGGCCGCGCGACCGCGTCTCGACGACGCCCAACGCCTCGCCTGGCTGCGCCTCATCCGCAGCGAGAATGTCGGGCCGATCAGCTTCCGGGCCCTGATCAACCGCTATGGCGGCGCGGAAGCCGCGCTGGAGGCCCTGCCGGACCTCGCCGCGCGCGGCGGCTCGAAGCGTCGCATCCGCATCGCCGAGAAAGCCGCCGCCGAGGCCGAGCTCGCCCGTGCCGAGCGGCTTGGCGCGCGGTTCCTGTTCCAGGGCGAAGCCGACTATCCGCCGATCCTCCTCGCCACCGAAGCGGCGCCGCCGGTTCTCGCGATCATGGGCGACCCCGCAGTTCTCGCCCGGCCGACGCTGGCGGTGGTCGGCGCGCGCAATGCCTCGCTGTCCGGCGTGAAGCTGACGCGGCAACTCGTCGCCGAGATCGGCGCGGCCGGCTTCGTCATCGTCTCCGGCCTCGCCCGCGGCATCGATGCGGCGGCGCATGAGGCGGCGATATCGACGGGAACGGCCGGCGTCTTCGCCGGCGGTCTCGACAAGCCCTATCCGAAGGAGAACGGCCCGCTGATGCGACGCATCGTCGACGGCGGCGGCTGCCTCCTCTCCGAAATGCCCTTCGGCTGGGAGCCGCGCGCGGTCGATTTCCCGCGCCGCAACCGGATCGTCGCCGCCCTCGCGCACGGCCTCCTCGTGGTCGAGGCGGCGCTACGCTCCGGCTCGCTGATCAGCGCGCGCCTTGCCGGCGAGATGGGACGGCTGGTCTTCGCCGTGCCCGGCTCGCCGCTCGATCCGCGCGCCGGCGGCACGAACAAGCTGCTGAAGGACGGCGCCCTCATCGTGACCGAGGGCAAGGACGTGATCGACGCGCTCCGGCCGCTCGATTCGCGGATGGAACCCGGCTTCGCCGCGAGCCAGGGCGCGGAGGGGAGTTTCCTCGGCGACGGCCCGAGCGAGGGCGAACGCGGCCGCATCCTCGAAGCGCTCGGCACCGCGCCGGCGGCGCTGGACGATCTCATCGCCCATACCGGCGCCTCGCCGGCCGCGCTGCAACTCGTCCTCCTCGAACTCGATCTCGCCGGCCGCCTGGAGCGGCATCGCGGCGGCTACGTCTCGCTCGTCTTCTGATCCTCGCTCGCGATCAGCTCGTTCGCCTCCAGCTTGGCGACGTCGAGCAGATAGGGAAGCGTGCGCCCCGCCTCGGGAGGAACCAGCCGGATCAGCTGGTTCAGCATGTCGCGGATATAATGCAGCGTCTGCTGAAACTCCGTCATGGATGGGTCTTCCGAGATGCGAGGCTGTAAGCGAAGGAGATAACACAGCTTCTGCGTTTGTAAAATTATCCGGATGTCACCCAGGGTTGCATTCGATCATTCGAGGCGGAATGCAGCCGGGACTTGACCGCCCGCCGGAAGCTGTCCATCTGTGGCCGGCGGCCGATGGGCGCGCCGAACGGTTCGCGGCACAGGCCCCTCGCCCGGAAAATCAGGACTTCGGAATGGATCTGGTTATCGTCGAATCGCCGGCGAAAGCGAAGACGATCAACAAATATCTCGGCTCGAACTTTAAGGTTCTCGCCTCCTACGGCCATGTCCGCGACCTTCCCGCCAAGGATGGTTCGGTCCTGCCGGACGAGGATTTCGCCATGAGCTGGGAAGTCGGCAAGCCGTCGCAGAAGCGTCTCTCGGAGATCGCTGACGCCGCCAAGCAGGCCGACACGATCGTGCTGGCGACCGACCCGGATCGCGAAGGCGAGGCCATTTCCTGGCACGTTCTCGAAGTGTTGCGGCAGAAGCGGGCGCTCGGCAAGAAGCCAGTGCGCCGCGTCGTCTTCAACGCCATCACCAAATCGGCCGTGCTGGAAGCGATGGCCAAGCCCCGCGAGATCGACGAACCGCTGGTCGACGCCTATCTGGCGCGCCGCGCGCTGGACTATCTCGTCGGCT
Source organism: Aureimonas endophytica (assembly GCF_014642635.1). GTDB lineage: Bacteria > Pseudomonadota > Alphaproteobacteria > Rhizobiales > Rhizobiaceae > Plantimonas > Plantimonas endophytica. The sequence continues at coordinate 379,075 of NZ_BMIQ01000001.1, read as the reverse complement.
TCACGCTGTCGCCGGTGCTGTGGCGCAAGCTGCCGGGTGCCCGCTCGGCCGGCCGCGTCCAGTCCGTGGCGCTGCGCCTCATCTGCGATCGCGAATCCGAGATCGAACGCTTCAAGCCGCAGGAATACTGGTCGATCGCCGCCCGTCTCGCGACGCCGCGCGGCGACGAGTTCACCGCGCGCCTGTCCGAATATGACGGACGCAAGCTGAACCGCCTGTCGATCGCCAATGGCGACGACGCGCAGTCGATCCGCGCCATGCTGGACGGGGCGCGCTACGGCGTCGCCTCGGTCGAGGCGAAGCCGACGCGCCGCAATCCCGGCCCGCCCTTCACCACCTCCTCGCTCCAGCAGGCGGCCTCCGCCAAGCTCGGCTTCTCCGCCTCGCGTACCATGCAGGTCGCCCAGAAGCTGTATGAAGGCCTCGACATCGGCGGCGAGACGGTCGGTCTCATCACCTATATGCGAACCGACGGTGTGCAGATGGCGCCGGAGGCCATCGCCGACGCGCGGAAAGCCATCGGCGGCACGTTCGGCGAGCGCTATCTGCCGGAAAAGCCGCGCCACTATTCCACCAAGGCGAAGAACGCCCAGGAAGCGCACGAGGCGATCCGCCCGACCTCGTTCACGCGTCATCCGAAGGATGTCGAGCGCTTTCTCGACCGTGATCAGGCGCGGCTCTATGACCTCGTCTGGAAGCGCGCGATCGCCAGCCAGATGGCGGCGGCCGAGATCGAGCGTACCGTGGCCGAGATCGAGGCGACGGCCGGCGCGAAGCGGGCGATGCTGCGCGCCACCGGCCAGGTGGTGCGCTTCGACGGCTTCCTCGGCGCCTATGTGGATCACCGCGACGACAGCGCGCCGAAGGACGGCGGCGCGGCCGATGACGAGGACGACGATGCCCGGCTGCCGCGCATCGAGGCGCGCGAGACGCTCGACAAGCGTGCCGTCGAGGCTGGCCAGCACTTCACCGAACCGCCGCCGCGCTATTCGGAAGCCTCGCTGATCAAGAAGCTGGAAGAGCTCGGCATCGGCCGGCCCTCCACCTATGCCGCGACGCTTCAGACACTGCAGGACCGCGAATATATCGTCAACGACAAGCGCAAGCTCCTGCCGGAAGCCAAGGGCCGGTTGGTCACGGCCTTCCTCACGAACTTCTTCGAGCGCTATGTCGAATACGACTTCACGGCCGATCTCGAAGGCAAGCTGGACCGGATCTCGGCCGGCGAACTGTCCTGGAAGGACGTGCTGCGCGAGTTCTGGCGCGAATTCTCCTCGCATGTGGAGAGCACCAAGGAACTGCGCGTCACGAACGTTCTCGACGCGCTGAACGACGATCTGTCGCCGCTCCTCTTCCCGGCCAAGGAGGACGGCACCGATCCGCGCCTCTGCCCGCGCTGCAACAGCGGCCAGCTGTCGCTGAAGCTCGGCAAGTTCGGCGCCTTCGTCGGCTGCTCGAACTACCCGGAATGCAACTATACGCGCCAGCTCGGCACGAGCTTCGCCGCCGACGCGGCGGAGGGCACCGGGGGCGACGAGCCGCGCGAGCTCGGCACCGATCCGGACACGAGCGAGGCGGTGACGCTGCGCTCCGGCCGCTTCGGCCCCTATGTGCAGCGGGGCGAGGGCAAGGAAGCCAAGCGCTCCTCGCTGCCGAAGGGCTGGCTGGCCGCCGAGATCGATCTCGAAAAGGCCTTGCGGCTCCTGTCTCTGCCGCGGGAGGTCGGGCTGCATCCCGAAACCGGCAAGCCGATCCTCGCCGGGCTCGGCCGCTACGGTCCGTTCCTCCAGCATGACGGCGCCTATGCCAATCTGGAGACGGTCGAGGACGTCCTGACGATCGGTCTCAACCGCGCCGTCACCGTGATCGCGGAGAAGAAGGAAAAGGGCGCCCGCGGCCGCTCGACGCCAGCCGCCCTGGCGACGCTCGGCGAGCATCCCGAGCTCGGCGGGCCGATCACCGTGCGCGACGGCCGCTTCGGCCCCTATGTCAATGTCGGCAAGGTCAATGCCACGCTGCCGAAGGGCAAGGACCCGGCCAGCGTGACGCTGGAGGAGGCCATCGCGCTTCTGACCGAGCGGGCGGCGAAGACCGGCGCCGGCGGCAAGACCAAGACGACGGCGCGCGCCACCTCGCGGGCCAAGCCGAAGGCGAAGGCCGAGGGCGAGGCGCCGAAGAAGAAGGCGGCGCCCAAGCGGCGGACGGCGGCGAAATCGGAAGCGGCGGAATAGCTCGGATGGCGAAGCGCGGCGGGCATCGGACGACGGGACCCGAACTGACGCGCGAGGCCGTGCTGCGCTTCATCGCCGAGAACCCTGACCGGGCGACGAAGCGCGAGATCGCCCGCGCCTTCGAGGTGAAGGGCGAGTCGCGCAACGAGCTGAAGGACATCATCGCCGACCTTCAGGCGGAAGGCGCGCTGGCGGGCAACCGCCGCAGCTATTCCCGTCCCGGCGCCCTGCCCGACGTCACCGTCCTCGAAATCCGCCGCCGCGACGACGATGGCGGCCTTCTCGCCGAGCCGCCCGGCTGGGAGGAAGACAGTCAGGGGCCGCGTCCCGTCTTCGTCGTCCGCCAGAACGAGCGGACGGCGACGGCTGGCGTCGGCGACCGCATCCTGGCCAAGCTCGACCAGGAGGCGCCGGAGGGCCCGACGGCGAGCGTGATCCGGGTTCTGGAAAAGAAGCAGACGCTGGCGCTCGGCGTCTTCCGCGCCGCGCCGGGCGGCGGCGGGCGCATCGAGCCGGTGGAGCGGCGCGCGCTCGAATATGCGATCGGCCCTGCGGATACCGGCGGCGCGCGCAGCGGCGATCTCGTGGAAGTCGAACCCCTCGATCGCGGCCGGGCTGGCCTGCCACGCGGACGCGTGGTGACGGTGATCGGCTCGCTCGGCAGCGAGCGGGCGATCTCGACCATCGCGCTGCATGCCCATTCGATTCCGCATATCTTTCCGCGCGGCGTGCTCACGGAGGCCGAGGCCGCCGGCGATCGGGCGTTCGGTCCCGAACACGAGGACTGGCGCGCGCTGCCGCTCGTCACGATCGATCCGGCGGACGCCAAGGATCACGACGACGCGGTCCATGCCGCACGCGACCACGATCCGTCCAATCCCGGCGGCATGGTGCTGACCGTCGCGATCGCCGACGTCTCCTGGTATGTCCGCCCCGGCTCGCGGCTGGACGAGGAAGCGCGGCTGCGCGGCAATTCGGTCTATTTTCCCGACCGCGTCGTGCCGATGCTGCCGGAGCGCATCTCCAACGATCTCTGCTCGCTCCGCCCCGAGGTCGACCGGCCGGCCCTCGCCGTGCGGATGGTAATCTCGGCCGAGGGTCGGAAGGTCAAGCATTCGTTCCACCGCGTCCTGATGCGCAGCCATGCGCGCCTCGCCTATCAGGACGCGCAGGCGGCGATCGACGGGCGCGAATCGCCGGTTTCACCCGCTATCGTGAACACGGTCCTGCGCCCGCTCTGGACGGCCTATGGGCTGCTTCGCCAAGCCCGCACGGAGCGCCAGCCGCTCGATCTCGACCTGCCCGAAAAGAAGATCGTCCTCGACGAGCATGGCCGGGTCGAGCGCGTCGTCGTGCCGGACCGGCTGGACGCGCACCGGCTGATCGAGGAATTCATGATCCTCGCCAATGTCGCGGCGGCCGAGGCGCTGGAGGCGCGCCGCCAAGCCTTGATCTACCGGGTCCACGACGCCCCTTCCCTCGCCAAGCTGGAGGCGTTGCGCGACTTCCTGCGCACGCTCGACATCTCGCTGGCCCGCTCCGGCAGTCTACGGCCGGCGCATTTCAACGGCATTCTGGCCGAGGTCCGCGCCGGCGAGCACGAGCATCTCGTCAACGAGATCGTGCTGCGCACCCAGAGCCAGGCGATCTACTCACCCGAGAATCTCGGCCATTTCGGTCTTAACCTCATGCGCTACGCGCATTTCACCTCGCCGATCCGGCGCTATGCCGATCTCGTCGTCCATCGCGCCCTCGTCGCGGCGCTCGGTCTCGGCGAAGGCGGGCTGACGAAGGAGGAAGAGGCGCGCCTCACGGAAACAGCCGACGAGATCTCGAAGGCCGAACGCCGCGCCATGGCGGCCGAGCGCGAGACTGTCGACCGGCTGATCGCCCATCATCTCGCCGAGCGGGTCGGCGATCAGTTCGACGGCCGGATCACCGGCGTCACGAAATCCGGCCTCTTCGTCTCGCTTCCGGGCTTTGGCGCGGACGGTTTCATCCCCATATCGACACTCGGACACGAATATTTCGATTTCGACGAGGCGGCGCATTCGCTGGTCGGCAGTCGCAGCGGCACCGGCTTCCGGCTTGGCGACGCCGTGGAGGTCAAGCTGGTGGAGGCCATTCCCCTCGCCGGCTCCATGCAGTTCCAGATGCTGTCCGAGCCGCGTCCGCTCGGGCGCTCGACAAGCTCGTTCCACAAGACCAAGCTGCGCCCCTCGGGGCGGCCGCGCGGCAAGCCGCCGAAGAATGTCGCCGGCCGGGTGAGAAAGAAGCGATGACGATCGAGACCCTGGACCGGACCCGCACCCATGCGCCCGTCGATACCGGCGCCGAGCGGCCGCTCGTCCAGGCCATGCTGCGGGGCTTCCTCTGCCGCTGTCCGAATTGCGGCCAGGGGCCGATCTTCGCCGGCTATCTGCGCACTGCGCCCGCCTGCTCGAGCTGCGGCCAGATCTTCGAAGGCCATCGCGCCGACGACCTGCCGCCTTATCTGACCGTCTTCGTGGTCGGCCATCTCGTCGTCGCGCTCTACATGGCGCTGGAAGAGCTCGTCACCCTGTCGATGTGGACGCATCTCGCGATCTTCCTGCCGCTGACGATCATCCTCACCCTGGCGCTGCTGCGGCCGATGAAGGGCCTGACGATCGGGTTGCAATGGGCGATGCGCATGCATGGATTCGGCAACCGGGACGCGTCCGCCGACCATTGAAACGCCGTCGTCGGGCGGCTATCGCTTCCGCGATCTCCCCTCACGACGGTCTGGACTTCCGCCCCATGACGAGCCGGCCCTTCTCGACCGACAGCGATGCCGGCCGATCCGTCGATTGGCTGGGGGCCGGAGCGGCGATCGCCTCGATCAGCGCGGTCGGCACCTCGCTCGGCTTCGGACTGCCGCTGCTCAGCGTCGTTCTCGAGGAACGCGGCGCCTCCGCCTCGATGATCGGCGCGAACACCGCCGTCGCCGGCATCGCCTCGCTGGCCGCCGCGCCGCTCGTCACGCCGCTCGCCAAGCGGATCGGCGTGCGCAACCTCATGCTTCTGTCGATCGCGGCGGCGGCGGCCTCCGGCTTCGGCTTCTATCTCTTCGCCGCGCTTCCCGCCTGGTTCGCGCTGCGCTTCGTCTTCCATTTCGCCGTGACGGCGCTCTTCATCCTGTCGGAGTTCTGGATCAGCACCGCCGCGCCGCCGCATCGGCGCGGGATGATGCTCGGCCTCTACGCCACCTGCCTGTCGCTCGGCTTCGCCTTCGGACCCTTCGTCTTCTCGCAGGTCGGCTCGCGGGGCGTCCTGCCTTTCGCGATTGGCGCCGGTGTCCTCGTCGCCTCGGCGATCCCGCTCCTCCTGGCATGGGACCGCGAGCCGCCCGTCCACGAGAGCGACCGCAAGGGCGGCTTCTGGCGCTACGTCCTCGCCGTGCCGACGGCGACGGCGGCGGTCTTCGTCTTCGGCGCGGTCGAATCGGGCGGCTTCGCGCTCTTTCCGATCTACGGGCAGGCCGCGGGCTTCTCGGAGGCCGGGGCGGCGCAGCTCCTGACGGCGGTCGGGCTCGGCAATGTCTTCCTGCAGATTCCGCTCGGTCTCGTCAGCGACCGGGTGCGCGATCCGCGCAGCCTGTTGCTGCTCTGCGCCGTGGTCGGCCTTCTGGGTTCGCTGGCGCTGCCCTTCCTCATCCAGTCCTGGTGGCTGACGGCGCTGGTGCTCTTCGTCTGGGGCGGCGTCGTCGCCGGCCTCTATACTGTCGGCCTCGCCCATCTCGGCTCGAAGCTGTCGGGCGCCGATCTCGCGTCCGCCAATGCAGCCTTCATCTTCTGCTACGCGCTCGGCATGCTGGTCGGCCCGCAGGGCATCGGCGCCTCGCTCGACCTTCTGGGTCTGAACGGCTTTTCCTATGCGCTGGCCGTCTTCTTCGCTTTCTACATCATGCTGACGCTCGGCCGCCTCGCCCATCGCGCCGCCCGTTCTTGACTTTGCCGGTGGCTCGGATAAACGTCCGGGCAAAGTTCGCGTCGCGCTTTCCGCGCGGCGCGAACGATTTTCGGCAGGACCTTCGCCATCGGCGAAGTCGCGCCGCTCCGACGATCCGATCCCGCCATGCATCCGTTGGCCTGCCGCCGCGAAGGGACATGGCAAGACTTTGCAAGGCGAGTGACCATGGCCAAAGCCACGACCATCAAGATCAAGCTCCTGTCGACGGCCGATACCGGCTTCTTCTACGTGACCAAGAAGAACAGCCGCACGATGACCGATAAGATGACGAAGACGAAGTACGACCCGATCGCGCGCAAGCACGTCGAGTTCCGAGAGACCAAGATCAAGTAAGCCTTACTCGATCCTGCATGCTGGATGCGCCGCCTTCGGGCGGCGTTTTCGTTTGGGATGAGAAAAGTGGCCGATCGGCCCCGGCGGCGGAACGAGGAAACCGCTTGTGCCAGGTGCCGATCGGCCGCCCCACGGGACTCAGGAGATGCGGCGGACCTGAACATCCCATGAGGATCTGAGCTCTGCCGGGACGCGAGGTCCGGGGCTGCGATCCGTAACGCCAGTCTCCGGCGATCCGCCAGCAATAGCAATCGGATCGGTGCCTTGCGACTTACCATTTCGAAAGGAATGGTTAAGTCTGATTCGCCCCCTGACCGGAGTGACCGGTCCTGAACCATCGCCGCGCGACGACGGCTCGCGCAAGCCACGGAGCGCCGCCCGGCGCCGCATGAATCGGCCCGGAAGCTCGCATGACAAGCGGGCCGGCATCGCGCGAAAGTTCGCGTCAGGCGGCCAGGCTGACGACGCGGTTGCGCCCGCCGCGCTTGGCGGCATAGAGGCTGAGATCGGCGCGTTTCAGAAGGCTCGCCGCGTCGTCGCCCATGCCCTCCAGCACCGCCAGACCGATGCTGACGGTGACGGCGAGGCTTTCCTTCCCGAGATCGAAAGGTCGCTCGCAGATCGTCTGGCGCAGCCGTTCGGCGATGGGGGCCGCGGCCTCCGCCGCTGTGTCCGGCATGACGATCACGAATTCCTCGCCGCCGAGCCGGCAGGCGAGATCGCTGGCCCGCAGACCCGCCCGCAACCGCCGCGCGAATTCCTTCAGCACCTCGTCGCCGGCATCATGGCCGTAGGTGTCGTTGATCCGCTTGAAGTGATCGATATCCGCGATGAGAAGAGCCGTCGGTCGCGACTCGCTGCGCGCCCGCTCGATGACGCTGGGCAGATGCGCATCGAGGAAGCGGCGGTTCTGCAGGCCGGTGAGCGCGTCGGAGGTCGCCAGTTCGATCGTCGTGCGCAGCGAGCGGCGCAGCCCCTCGTCGAACCGGCGCCGCTTGATCTGGGTGCGCACCCGCGCCGAGAGCTCGTTCCGGTCGAGCGGGCGCATGAGATAATCGTTCGCGCCGAGTTCCAGCGCCTTGGCGATCGCCTGCTCGTCGGCGATATCGCCGATCATCAGGATGGGGATCTGTCGCGTCGCCTCGTTGGCCCGAAGCTGCGAGCAGAGACGGAGCGGATCGTGCAGGCCGGAGGCCAGGGCGATGACGACGAGATCGACATCGCCCGTCTCCTCCGCGCTCGGCGCGCCGGCGACGGTGCGGCAGCGATGCTCGGTCGCGAGCAGCCGCGCGGTGCGCGCGGCACCCTCATGCGTCTCGTCGACGACGAGGACATTGCCTTTCAGGCCGCCCTGGCCGATCTGCCCGAGGAAATCGTCGCCGCCGAGAAGCGCGGCGGTCGTATCGGCGCGGATGCGCAGTTCGTCGGTGAGGAACTTCAGGCGCAGCAGGCTCTTCACGCGGGAGAAGAGCTGCAGGTCGCGCACCGGCTTGGTCAGGAAGTCGTCGGCCCCCGCTTCCAGCCCCTTCACCTTGTCGCTCGGCAGGTCGAGCGCCGTCACGAGGATGATCGGGATATGGCGCGTTTGGGGCGAGGCCTTCAGCCGGCGGCAGACCTCGTAGCCGTCCATCTCCGGCATCATCACGTCGAGGAGCACGAGATCGACGCCGCCGGCCTCGCAGGCCGCCAGGGCCTCGACGCCGCCTTTCGCCGTCTGCACCTCGAAATACTCGGCATGCAGCCGCGCCTCGAGGAGCTTGCGGTTGATCTCCACGTCGTCGACGACGAGAATCCGTCCGGGCATATCCGTTCTCAGGCGGGTTCGAGGAAGGACTTGATCGTCTCGATGAATTTCAGGACCGAAATCGGCTTGGAGATATAGGCCTCGCAGCCGCCCTGGCGGATACGCTCCTCGTCGCCCTTCATCGCGAAGGCGGTAACGGCGATCACGGGAATCGCGCGCAGGTCCGGATCGGCCTTCAACATGCGAGTCACGTCCAGGCCGGAGATTTCCGGCAGCTGGATGTCCATCAGGATGAGGTCAGGCCGATGCTCGCGCGCGAGATCGATCGCCGTCAGCCCGTTGCGTGTCTGAATCGTCGCATATCCATGAGCCTCGATGAGGTCGCGGAAGAGCTTCATGTTAAGCTCGTTGTCTTCGACGATCATCACTGTCTTGGGCATCCGTGAACTCCAGATGCGCTGCGCAAACTCCGCCGGCTTCACTGCCGGTTGAGGAGCTAGAGCACTACCACCATTTCAATTAAAATTTAGGGACTCCCCGGCGGCTCTGCGAGACGATTGGAATTATGCTTAAGAGTTCACGACAGGAAAATGCCGCTCCGACCGAGGACGCGGCGCTCGGAATCGGCATCGCGGCTTTGCAGTTCCTCGCCGCCCAGCCGGAGCTTCTCGAACGGTTCCTCGCCCTTTCCGGCCTCGACCCGCACGGCCTGCGCCGCGAGGCGCAGCGGCCGGCCTTCTTCGCCGGCCTTCTCGACTTCATGCTCGACCACGAGCCGACGCTCGACGCCTTCGCGGCCCATGCCGAGCTGCCGCCCGAGCGCATCGTCGCGGCGCGCGCCGTTCTCGCCCGCGCCTTCGGCACCGTGCCCCGGTGACGCGCGACATCGTCTGGGCCGGCCCTGCGATCGAGGCCATTCCGGTCGGCCGCGCCGATCTCCTGCTTCTCGACATCGACGAGGTCGTGCTGCACTTCATCGACCCGTTCTGCGCCCTCATCGCCGAATATGGCGCGCGCCTGTCGGTCGACAGTTTCCGGCTGACCGGCAATGTCCGCTCGATCGCCACCGGAACGGCGGTCAGCGGGCATGAGCTCGATAAGGTGACGCAGCGCCTCTATCGCGAGCAGGAAACACGCCAGCCGCCGGTCGAGGGCGTCCAGGCGGCGCTCGGCGAGCTGGCGCCGCTCACCGATATCGTCTTCCTCACGGCGATGACGCCGGATCATTATCCGGCCCGGCGCCGGCTCCTCGATGCCTGCGGCCTGCCCTATCCGATGATCGCGACGACGCGCTCGAAGGGTGCCGTCGCCGCCGAGCTGATGCAGCGGCGGACGGGCCGGCTGGTGTTCGTCGACGACCTGCCGCCCAATCTCCTGTCGGTCGCGCGCAGCGTGCCGAAGGCCAGTCTCGTGCATCTGATGGCGAACGAGATCTTCCGGCCGCATCTGCCGCCGATGCCGGCCGGGACGCAGGCCGCGACCGGCTGGCCCGACGCGGCGGCGAAGATCCGCCGCCTCCTCGACGGCTGAAGCGTCAGGCGAGTTCCACCTCGATCACGCCGGAGGTCGCGCGGATCGTGCCGGCCATCTGCGGCGAGACGCGATATTTGCCCGGCAGCGCGATCTCGATCTCGCGCTCGCCGCTCTCGCGGATCAGCACCAGCGAGACCTCGGCGTCGCCCCCGGCCTGAAGCTCCTTGCGGAAGGCGTCGAAGGGCCGCGCCTCCTTCATGAAGACGCGCAGCGACTTCTGCGTCCGCACCGCCTCGTCCTCCAGCGACTGGACGCTTTGGGCCCGCATGGAGATGCCCTCCGGTCGCTCCTCCGCCGAGACGATGAGGATCACTGAGGCGCCGGGCTCCAGCATGTCGCGATATTGCGTGAGCGTCTCGGAAAACAGCACGACCTCGTATTGCCCGCTCGGATCGGACAGGATGACGATGCCGAGCTTGCCGCCCGTGCGGGTACGCCGCTCCTGGCGGGACACGACGGTGCCGGCGACGCGGCCGGCGCTCGCGCCGCGGCGCACCGCCGCGACGACATCGGCATAGGTCTGCACATGCAGGCGCTTCAGCGTGTCGGCATATTCGTCGAGCGGATGGGCCGAGAGGTAGAAGCCGATCGCCTGGAACTCGCGCATCAGCCGCTCGGACGACGTCCATTTCTTCGATTCGGCCAGATGCAGGGTCTCCAGCTCGCCCTTGCTCCCGCCTCCGCCGAACATGTCGTCCTGGCCCGACGCCCGGCCCTCGCTGCGCCAGGCGGCATAGCCGCTGAGCCGGTCGATATTGGCGACGAGCAGCGCGCGGTCGCGGCCGAAGCAGTCGAGCGCGCCGGCGGCGATGAGATTCTCCAGCGTGCGCTTGTTGACGATCTTCGGATCGATCTTGGCGCAGAAGTCCTCCAGCGAGCGGAAGCCGTCCCTGCCGCGCATCTCGACGATATGTTCCACCGCCTGCTCGCCGACGCCCTTGATGGCGGCGAGCGAATAGAAGATGCGGTTCTCCTCCACCTCGAAGACCTTGTGCGAGGTCTGGACGGAGGGCGCGACGATCTCGATGCCGAGCCGCACCGCGTCGCGTCGGAATTCGTTGAGCTTTTCCGTATTGCCGACGTCGAGCGTCATCGAGGCGGCGAGGAACTCGGTCGGATAGTTCGCCTTCAGATAGGCCGTCTGGTAGGTGACCAGCGCATAGGCGGCGGCGTGGCTCTTGTTGAAGCCGTAATCGGCGAATTTCGCCAGGAGGTCGAAGATCGTGTTGGCCTGGGCCTTGTCCAGCCCGTTCTTCACCGCGCCGTCGACGAAGCGGACGCGCTGCGTGTCCATCTCGGCGCGGATCTTCTTGCCCATGGCGCGGCGCAGGAGATCGGCTTCGCCGAGCGAATAGCCGGACAGGACCTGGGCGATCTGCATCACCTGTTCCTGATAGATGATGACGCCCTGCGTCTCCTTCAGGATGTGCTCGATCTTCGGATGGAGGAAGTCCGGCTCCTCCTCCTTGTGCTTGCGGGCATTGTAGGTCGGGATGTTCTCCATCGGCCCCGGCCGGTAGAGGGCGACGAGGGCGATGATATCCTCCAGCTGGTCGGGCCGCATGCCGATCAGCGCCTTGCGCATGCCGGCCGATTCCACCTGGAACACGCCGACCGTCTCGCCGCGCGTCAGCATGTCGAAGGTCGGCTTGTCCTCCAAAGGCAGCTTGCCGAGATCGATGTCGACGCCGCGCCGCGCGATCAGCGCGACGGCGGTCTGGAGCACGGTCAGCGTCTTAAGGCCAAGGAAGTCGAACTTCACCAGCCCCGCCTGTTCCACCCATTTCATGTTGAACTGGGTGACCGGCATGTCGGAGCGCGGATCGCGATACATCGGCACCAGCCGATGCAGCGGCCGGTCGCCGATGACGATGCCGGCCGCGTGAGTCGAGGCGTGGCGGTAGAGGCCTTCGAGCTTCAGCGCGATCGACAGGAGACGGCCGACGATCTCCTCCTTCTCGCGCGCCTCCTGCAGGCGCGGCTCGCCCTCGATCGCCTGGGCGAGCGTGACCGGATTGGCGGGGTTCGCCGGCACCATCTTGCAGAGCTTGTCGACCTGCCCGTAGGACATTTCGAGGACGCGCCCGACATCGCGCAGGCAGGCGCGCGCCTGCAGCGTTCCGAAGGTGATGATCTGCCCGACCTGGCTGCGCCCGTATTTCTCCTGGACGTAGCGGATCACCTCGCCGCGCCGCTCCTGGCAGAAGTCGATGTCGAAATCCGGCATCGAGACGCGGTCGGGATTGAGGAAGCGCTCGAAGAGCAGCGAGAAGCGCAAGGGGTCGAGATCGGTGATCGTCAGCGACCAGGCGACGAGCGAGCCGGCGCCCGAGCCGCGCCCCGGCCCGACCGGAATGCCGTGCGCCTTCGCCCATTTGATGAAGTCCGCCACGATCAGGAAGTAGCCGGGGAACTTCATGCGCTCGATGATGCCGAGCTCGTATTCCAGCCGGTCGCGATAATCCTGCTCGGTCTGGCCGGGCGCCGTGCCATGGGCGGCGAGCCGGGCTTCCAGCCCCTCCACCGCCTGGCGCCGCATCTCGGCCGCCTCCGCCCGCTCCGCCTCCAGCGCGTCGGCATCCGCGCCGGCGAAGCGCGGCAGGATCGGCTTGCGCGTCCGCACCCGGTAGGAACAGCGGCGGGCGACCTCGATCGTGTTTTCCAGGGCCTCCGGCAGATCGGCAAAGAGCTTCGCCATCTCGTCCTGCGACTTCAGGCAATGATCGGCGGTCAGCCGCCGCCGGTCCTCCTGGCTCACCAGCTTATTGCTGGCGACGGCGATCAACGCGTCATGCGCGTCGAAATCGTCCGGACAGGTGAAGAAGGGCTCGTTGGTCGCGACGATCGGCAGGCCGAGCGCATAGGCGAGTTCCAGCGTCTCGGATTCGATCCGGCGGCTATGGGACTTCTGGCGCTGCAATTCGACATAGAGCCGGTCGCCGAAGAGTTCGGCGAGGCGCTCCAGGCGCCGCCGCGCGATCGCTCCCCGCCCCGCCTGGATGGCGGTGCCGATCGGCCCAAGCGGACCGCCGGACAGGACGACGATTCCCTCGGCATGGTTCGTCAGCCAGTCGAAGAGCACATGGGGGCGGCTGTTGTTCTCATGCTGGAGATAGGCCATCGAGACGATCTCGACGAGATTCTCGTAGCCCCTCTCCGTCGCCGCGATGAAGACCAGCGGCGGGAAGCCGACGAGCGGCGATCGGTCGCGTCCCGGCCCGCCATCGGCCTCCGCATCGCCGAAATCGACTTCGAGCTGGCAACCGATGATCGGCTGAATGCCGGATTTCGCCGCCTTTTCCGAGAATTCAAGCGCGCCGAAGAGATTGTTCGTGTCGGCGATGCCGATGGCGGGCGCGCCGTCGGCCTTTGCATGCTTGATGATCTGATCGATCCGCAGCGCCCCTTCGAGAAGGGAAAAGGCGCTGTGGCAACGCAGGTGAACGAAACGCAGCCCCTTCGCCGCCTTCGCCGTCGGCTCCGTGCTCTCGGCCATCGCGTCCTCGTCGGCATGCCCTTACAAAGGTGCCAGTTTTCGCTCGCGGGCTTGGTCCTGTCGAGTCCGCCCCTCCCTTGCCCACAGGTTTCGGGACAGCCGCGGGCTTTGCCTCAGACGACCGAGAGAAGCAGGCCGAAGCTCATCAGGAACATCGCCACCGCCGCGAGGGACGCCACATCCTTCAGGATCATCGCCATGTTCGTTCTCCCTTTGTTCGTTCTTGTTTTGTCCCTTTCGCGAGCGCGAGTCAAGGCGAAGGCCGGGAGGCCTTCGGCATGGTTAAGTCTTTCTGTTCAATCCTCGCGCAGCCGTGCTTCGAGGAGATCGACCTGGCGCACGAGCCGGCGCACGACGCCGTCATCCACCTGCCGACGCCGCAGCAGCGTGAAGAGCGAACGTCGCTCGGCTTCGAGGCCGGCCAGCTGCAGCTCGCGCGCCGCGCGCCGTATGTGCCTCGCCCGTGCCACCGTCGCGTCGTCGGTGCCGGCTCCGCCCTCGCGCCGCTCGTAGCGGTGCAGCGCGCGGGCGGCGGCTTCGGCGAGGAGTTCGGCGTCGCCGCCATCCTTCAGCAACAGGTCGTGCTTGGCCTCGATCGCCTGGCGCGCCGCCGCGCCGCTCGCCTCGAAGGCTAGGCGTTCGTCGTCGTCGGCCTCCGCCTCGAGGCGCAGATGCGACAGGATCGGCGGCAGGAGGACGGTCGCGATGAGGAGGGTCGAGAGGATGACGCTCATGGCGAGAACGATCGCCAGATTGCGGGCCGGAAAGGGCGAGCCGTCGGCCAGTACGACCGGCAGGGTGAGGATGCCGGCCAGAGTCACCGTGCCCTTGACGCCGGCCAGCGTCGTCGCGAGCACGAGCTGCGGGGAAACCGTGCGCGCCTCCATCTTCATGAAGCGCAGCCGGATGCGCACGACATGGACCGTCGCCCACACCCAGAGGAAGCGCAGGAGGACGAGAACGAGGTTGATCGCCACGACATAGAGGACGAGCGTCAACGCTCCGCTGCCATCCGCGCCGATCGTCGCCGTCGCGTCCTGGACGATACGCGGCAGCTGCTCGCCGAGAATGACGAAGATCGCGCCATTGGCGGCGAGCTCCACCGTGTCCCAGACGGCGGTGCGGCGCATGCGGGTCAGGGCCTGCGCCCGGCCGCCGGCTTCCACGAAGCTCATCGCGACCCCGCCCGCCGCGACCGCGAGGATGCCGGAGCCGCCGATCGCCTCGGCGAGGAGATAGACGCCGAAGGGAATGAGGAGGCTGAGCAGCGTCAGCGTACCGCCATCCTCGCCGATATGGGCGGTGAGGACACGCTGGAGCTGCGTGACGGCGAAGGTGCCGAGAACGCCGACGGCGATGCCGCCGACCGCCAGCCAGACGAAGCTCGCCGCCGCCTCGCTCAACGAGAAGCTGCCCGTCGTCGCCGCCAGGATGGCGAAGCGCAGGCAGACGAGGCCCGACGCATCGTTGAAGAGCGATTCGCCTTCGAGGATGTGCATGAGGCGCCGGGGAATCGGCGCGCTCGAGGCGACGGAGGCGACGGCCACCGGATCGGTCGGCGACAGCACCGCCGCGAGGGCGAAGGCGACGGCGAGCGGCATCGCCGGGATCATCCAATGGATGAAATAGCCCATGCCGACGACGGTGAAGATGACGAGGCCGATCGCCAGCGCGACGATCAGCCGTCCGTCGCGGAAGAGGTCGCGCTTCGGGATGCGCCACCCGTCGATGAAGAGCAGCGGCGGCAGGAGGACGAGGAAGAAGATCTCGGGCTCCAGTTCGACGCTCGGCAACGGTCCGAGCGCGAAGAGGACGCCGAGGCCAATCTGAACGAGCGGCAGCGGGCAGCGAGTCAGCCGCGCCAGCGAGCGGGACAGCGTGACGGCGAGCAGCAGCGCGAGAACGAGGGCGACCGTCTGCATGCCGAACGCGATCCCCTATTCGATGGAATAGGGAACGACCCGCCCCCCTTCGAGGGTGATAACGCGATCCATGCGCGCGGCAAGCTCGTGATTATGCGTCGCGATCAGCGCCGCGACGCCCGACTGGCGCACCAGCGCGGTCAAGGCGTCGAAGACGTAATGCGAGGTCTTCGGATCGAGATTGCCCGTCGGTTCGTCGGCGAGAAGCACGTAAGGGTTGTTGGCGACGGCCCGGGCGATGGCGACGCGCTGCTGCTCGCCGCCCGACAGTTCGGCCGGGCGATGCGTCGCCCGCTTGCCGATGCGCATATAGTCGAGCAGCTGCCGCGCCCGGTCGGCCGCTTCCTTGCGATGCAGGCCGCCGATCATCTGCGGCAGCATGATGTTCTCCAGCGCCGAGAATTCCGGCAGGAGATGGTGGAACTGGTAGACGAAGCCGATCGACTGGCGCCGCATCTCGGTGCGCCGGGCATCGTCCAGCGAGCCGCAGGCGAGGCCGTTGACATAGACCTCGCCGGCATCCGGCCGCTCCAGCAAGCCGGCGATGTGCAGGAGGGTGGACTTGCCGGTGCCGGAGGGCGCGACGAGCGCCACCATCTCGCCGGCCTCGATGGCGAAATCGACGCCGGTCAGGACGTCGAGCCGGGTTTCGCCTTCGCCGAAATGGCGCTGGATGCCCTGAAGACGCAGGGACTTGGACGCATCGGTCATTCGTATCGGAGCGCCTCGACCGGATCGAGCTTGGAGGCCTTCCAGGACGGAAGGATGGTGGCGAGCAGCGACAGGCCGAGCGCCATGGCGATGACGCTGACGACCTCGCCGGAATCGATCTCCGCCGGCAGCTTCGACAGGAAGTAGAATTGCGGGTTGAAGAGCACGGTGCCGGACAGCCAGGAGAAGAACTGCCGGATCTCCTCGATGTTCAGGCAGAAGAGGACGCCGAGGACGAGACCCGCCAGCGTGCCGGCGACGCCGATCGAGGCCCCGGTGATGAGAAAGACCCGCATGACCGAGCCGCGCGTCGCCCCCATGGTGCGCAGGATGGCGATGTCGCGCCCCTTGTCCTTCACCAGCATGAAGAGGCCGGAGATGATGTTCAGCGCCGCGACGAGGATGATCAGCGTCAGGATGATGAACATGACGTTCCGCTCGACCTGAAGCGCCGAGAAGAAGGCCTGGTTGTCGGTCTGCCAGGTGGAAGTGTAGTTCGGCCGCCCGGCGGCCGCCTCGACGGGCGTCTGGAGATCGGCGACGCGGTCCGGCTTGTCGGTGAAGATCTCGATCGAGCCGACCCTGCCCTCTTGGTTGAAGAAGAGCTGCGCCTCGGAGAGCGGCATGTAGACATAGGCCGCGTCGAAATCCGAGAGGCCGATCTCGAAGATGGCGGTGACGGGATAGGACTTCACGCGTGGCACGGTGCCGAGCGGCGTCGAATCGCCTTCCGGCGCGATGAGCGTGATCTTGTCGCCGAGCTGCAGGCCGAGCGCCTGGGCGAGCCGCGTGCCGATCGCCACGCCGCCGCTCTGATCGAAATCCTCGATCGTGCCGATCTTGATGTTCGAGGCGACGGGGGTGAGCTTGGCGAGATCGGCGCCGCGCACGCCCTTGACCAGCGAGAAGGACTTCACGTCCGTCGCGCCGGTGACGAGCACCTGACCCTCGACCACGGGCATGGCGAAGGTCACGCCCGGCACCTTCTCCACCCGCTCCGTCACCTCCGCATAGTCGGTGAAGGGCGTGTCGATGTCGCGCATCACGACATGGCCGTTGACGCCGAGAATGCGCACCTGCAACTCGGCGCGGAAGCCGTTCATCACCGACATGACGATGATGAGCGCGGCGACGCCGAGCATGATGCCGACGAAGGAGAAGCCGGCGATCACCGACACGCCGGCATCGCGCCGGCGCGAGCGCAGATAGCGTGCAGCGATCATCCACTCGAAGCGCGAGAAGGGTTTCGTCTTCGCCCGCGCCCCGACGACCGCCGCCTCCAGCGTCGCGCTGCTCACGCGGTGAGGCGCCCGACGAGGCCGGAAAGCGGCACGGTCTCGCGCTCGCCCGTCGCGCGGATCTTCACCTCCGCCTCGCCGGCCTTCGCGCCGCGCGGGCCGATGATGACCTGGACCGGGAGGCCGATGAGATCCATCGTCGCGAACTTGGCCCCGGCCCGGCTGTCCTCGTCGTCGAGCAGCACGTCGAGCCCCGCCGCGCCGAGCTCGCGATAGAGCTGGTCGCAGGCCGCGTCGCATTCGGCATCGCCCGGCTTCATGTTGACGATGCCGACATCGAAGGGCGCGACCGACTTCGGCCAAATGATGCCGGCCTCGTCATGGCTCGCCTCGATGATCGCCGCGATGAGACGGCTCGGACCGATGCCGTAGGAGCCCATATGGACCGGCACGTCCTTGCCGTCCGGCCCCGTCACCACCGCGCCCATCGGAGCGGAATATTTGGTGCCGAAATAGAAGATATGGCCGACCTCGATGCCGCGCGCGGCGAGCTTCTCGCCTTCCGGCACCGTGCCCCAGGCGGCCTCGTCGTGCATCTCCTCCGTCGCCGCATAGGGCGTCGTCCAGGTCGTCACGATCTCGGCGAGCTTCTGCGGATCGCGGAAATCGACATCCTCGGACGGGACCTTCAGGTCGAGATAGTCGCGATGGCAGAAGACGGCGCTTTCGCCGGTCGAGGCGAGGATGATGAATTCGTGGCTGAGATCGCCGCCGATTGGCCCGGTATCGGCGCGCATCGGGATCGCCTGCAACCCGCAGCGCGTGAAGGTGCGCAGATAGGCGACGAACATCCGGTTATAGGCGTTGCGCGCCGCTTCCTGATCGAGATCGAAGGAATAGGCGTCCTTCATCAGGAACTCGCGCGAGCGCATCACGCCGAAGCGCGGCCGCACCTCGTCGCGGAACTTCCACTGGATATGATAGAGGTTGAGCGGCAGGTCCTTGTAGGAGCGGACATAGGAGCGGAAGATGTCCGTCACCATCTCCTCGTTGGTCGGGCCGTAGAGCAGTTCGCGCTCGTGACGGTCCTCGATGCGCAGCATCTCCTTGCCATAGTCGTCGTAGCGGCCGCTTTCCCGCCAGAGATCGGCCGACTGGATCGTCGGCATCATGATCTCCAGCGCGCCGGAGCGGTCCTGCTCCTCCCGCACGATCCGGCAGACCTTGTCGAGAACGCGCTTGCCGAGCGGCAGCCAGGAATAGATGCCGGCGGCCTGCTGGCGGATCATGCCGGCCCGCAGCATCAGCCGATGCGAGACGATCTCCGCCTCCTTCGGGGTCTCCTTGAGGATGGGAAGGAAGTATTGCGACAGACGCATCGGGGCTTCGGCTTTCGGGCTCACAACAACCGCATGGACGCGATCTACGACGGCAGGATGGCGCGGAAATGGACAGCCCGCCGGCAGGGTCGCGCCGGATGGAACCTCTTAACGGCCCCGCGCTCCGTTGGAAAGCCGATGGCGGTTTTGCCCAAAGCGCTTGCACCTTTTGCCGAATTTTTCACCTTCTCCATCGCGAATCGTCACAAAGTTGAGAAACGACGTGACAAGCGGTAACGGAGCGACTAGCGTTTGTGAGCATAAAACGACGTTTCCAAGACGTCGGCAGCCGGTCTAAGCTTGGGAGGGCGAGGTTTTCGGCGCGGCGTTCCGCCGCTGCCCCGGACAAACGATCTGGCGTGAAACCCGGACCGGAAGATTTCATGCAAGGCTTCGGCCTTGCATTTTTTTGTGCGCTGCAGCGGCGTGTTAGCGTCTGGCCTCCAAGACGCCTGCTTTCACGGGGGTCGCCGAAGCCCGGAGCGTTTTTCGCCGTCGCCTGAACCACACCGGGAATTCGGCCCAGAAACGGGCCGGTATCAGAGCCTGTCGGGGATGAAGTTCGGAAAGCTGTCGATCCCGATGCCGAGCACTTCCGTCACGAAGTAATAGGCTGCGAAGACCAGCGTCGAGACGACCGTCGTCCAGAACGCCTTGCGCCAGAAGCTGAAATTCACCGGGGCGCCATGCTCGGTGCCAAGGATCATCTCGCCTTCGTCGCGCTGCGAGCGGATACCGATCGGCAGGATCGCGAAGAGCGCCGTCCACCAGATGATGAAGTAGATCGCGAGCGCGTTGATCCAGCCCATTCTATCCTGCCGCTCCGCCGCGAAGCGGTAGATCGCAAAGCCGCGATCTCCCGCATCCGGATGGGACGAGACCTATCCGACGAAAGTGAGACGGCCGAGACGCGGTCCCGCCGTCAGGCCCGCGTGACGAAGACGGTGATCAGCGGCTTCTTGCCCCAGACCTCGTTCGCCGCCGCCCGGGCCGCCCGCCGCGCCGCTTCGCGCACCAGTTCCAGGTCCTTGCGCCGCTGGCGGGGAATGCTCTCGATCGCCTCCGCCACGGCGTCGATCAGAATCTCCTCCATCTCCTCGCCCTCTTCGTCCGCCTTCGGCAGGCCGAGGCAGACGACGTCGGGATCGTCGCGGAGTTCCAGATTGGCGGTGAGTTCGACCAAGATGCAGACATGGCCGACGAAGGACAGGCGCCGACGCTCGGCGATGCCCATCTCCTCTTCGCCGCCGATCAGCAGCCCGTCCTTGTAGATGCGGCCGAACGGCACCTCGTCGATGATCTCGGCCGCGCCGGGCGCGAGACGCAGCATGCGCCCATCCCGCACCTTCGCCACCTGCGACACTCCGAGCGACTCGGCAAGTTCGGCATGCGCCGCCAGATGCGCCGCCTCGCCATGCACCGGCACGGCGATCGTCGGGCGCACCCATTCGTACATCTGCCGCAGTTCGGCGCGGCGCGGATGGCCGGAGACATGCACGAGCGCATCGCGGTCCTCGAGCACTTCGATGCCGCGCTCGATCAGCCGGTTCTGGATGTCGATGATGCCGCGCTCGTTGCCCGGGATGGTGCGGGACGAAAAGATCACCAGATCGCCCTTGGACAGCGCGATCTGCGGATGGTCGTCGCGGGCGATGCGGGCAAGCGCCGCGCGCGGCTCGCCCTGGCTGCCCGTCATCAGGATCACCGCCTTCTCGCGCGGGATATAGCCGAACTCGCTTTCCGCGACGAAGGGCGGCAGGCCCTCCAGATAGCCGACCTCCTGCGCCACATCGACCACCCGCTTCATCGAGCGTCCCATCAGCAGCGTCTGGCGCCCCGCCTCCGCCGCCGCCTGCGCAACGGCCCGGATGCGCCCGACATTGGACGAGAAGGTGGTGACGGCGACGCGGCCGGGCGCCTTCTCGATGATCTCCTTCAGCGAGGCGCCGACCTCCGACTCGCTCGGCGAAATGCCCTCGCGCATCGCATTGGTCGAATCGCAGATCAGCGCCAGCACGCCCTCGCGGCCGATCTCGCGCAGGCGCGTCTCGTCCGTCGGACGGCCGAGCGCCGGATGCGCGTCAATCTTCCAATCGCCCGTGTGCAGAACCGTGCCGAGCGGGGTGCGGATGGCGAGCGCCACCGGTTCGGGGATCGAATGGGTGACGTTCACCGCTTCGATATCGAAGGCGCCGAGCGAGAACCGGTCGCCCGCCCGGAACACGGTGACCGGAATCTTCGGCGCGCCCGGCTCGCCCTCGCGCTTGGCTTGTAGCATGCCCGCCGTGAAGGGCGTCGCATGGACCGGCACCTGGAGGCGCGGCCAGAGGCTGAGGAGCGCGCCGTAATGGTCCTCGTGCGCGTGGGTGATGACGATGCCGCGCAGCCGGTCGCGCTGCGCCTCGATGAACGAGATGTTCGGCAGTACGAGCTCCACGCCGGGAAATTCCGGCCCCGCGAAGGACACGCCGCAATCGACGATGATCCATTCACGGTCCTGCGCCGGGCCGAAGCCGTAGAGCGCGAGGTTCATTCCGATTTCGCCGACGCCGCCGAGCGGCAGGAACACGAGTTCCGGTTCAGTCCTATTCGCCATCAATCCCCTGCTCGCGGGCTGGCGCCCGCCGATGCGACCGCGCCGAAATGGACGTCCCCGGCCGCGATGCTTGTTGTGTTTCCGTCCGCCAAGCGAATGACGAAACGGCAGTCCTCATCGATCGTCTCGAACATACCGCGCAGAACCGCGCCGTCGACGCGCACCGCGACCTCGGCGCCGATTCCGGCCGCGCGAGCTAGCCATTTCTGGCGGATATCGCGAAGGCCGCGACCATCCGCCCAGAGCCGGATATTCTCCATCCAGGCATCCGACAACGCCAGGAACAGCATCGCCGCATCGACCTTTGCCCCGAGGGCCCGCAGCGAGGTGGCCGGATAGGGCAGATCGTCCGGGTGATGCGCGACGTTCACGCCGATGCCGATCGCCAGCGCATAGGCGCCCGAGGCCAGAACGACCGACTCCAATAGAATGCCCGACAGCTTGGCGCCATCGGCCAGGACGTCGTTCGGCCATTTGAGAGCGAAGCGTCCGCCGCCCGCCACCGAACCGCCGTCGAGGCCGATCGCAATCCGCTTCTCGTCCGGCATGACGGCATTCAAGGCATCGGACAGCGAGAGGCCCGCGACGAAGCCGAGTGTCGCCGCCTCGCGCAGCGGCACATCCGGGCGGATCAGCAGCGTCGCGGCGAGATTGCCGGGCTCCGTCGCCCAGGCTCGACCACGCCGACCGCGTCCGGCCTGCTGGTGCGGCGAGACGATCCAGAGCGGACCCGCCTCGCCTTTCGCGGCGCGTTCCAGCGCCAGAGCGTTGGTCGAGCCGATCGTCTCATGCGTTTCGAGCCGATAGCCGGCGAGCGCGGCGCCAGGCGCCAGAGCGAAGCGCATGCGTCAAAGCGCTCCGGCGGCGGCGTGAAATACGCGCGCCGCCGGAGCCTCCCGATCAAGGGCCTTTCCAGGCTCCGTCATTGCTTCCTGCTCAAAAGAAGCTGCTCGCCGCCGTCTGCGCCGCCGCGAGGATCGGGCCGGCGAAGAAGATGTATACGGGGAAGATGAAGAGGGTCGAAACCGCGAGCACGCCGCGCAGTTCGAGGCTCGCCGGCACGAAGCCCGCCGCCGGCTCGTCGAACCACATCACCTTCACGATGCGCAGATAGTAGAAAAGGCTGACCACGGAAGTGACGACGCCGATGATCGCCAGCGGCCAGAGGCCCGCGCCGACCGCCGCCATGAAGACGTAGTATTTGGCGATGAACCCGCCGAGCGGCGGCAGGCCGGCCAGCGACAGCATCAAGACGGTCAGCGCCAGCGCCATCGACGGGTTGGTCTGGGAAAGGCCCTTCAGCTCGTAGACGTCCTGCGTCTGGCCCTCGCGGCGACGCATCGCCATGACGACCGCAAAGACGCCGAGCGTCATCGTCATGTAGATGGCCATGTAGACCGCGACGCCGCGCACACCGGCGGCATCGCCCGCCGAAAGCCCGACCAGCGCGTAGCCCATATGGCCGATGGAGGAATAGGCCATCAGGCGCTTGATGTTGGTCTGGCCGATCGCCGCGAAGGCGCCGAAGGCCATCGACAGGATCGACACGAAGACGAGAACCTGCCGCCAGTCGGCGACGAAGGGGCCGAACCCTTCCATCGTGAAACGCGTGAGGAGGCCCATCGCGGCGACCTTCGGCGCGGAGGCGAAGAAGGCAGTGACCGGCGTCGGCGAGCCCTCGTAGACGTCCGGCGTCCACATATGGAACGGCACCAGCGACAGCTTGAAGGAGAGGCCGGCGATGACGAAGACGAGGCCGACCAGGAGGCCGACCGAGCGGGTCTCGCCGGACAGGGCCCGGGCGATCGCCTCGAACTCGATCTGGCCGGTGAAGCCGTAGACCATGGAGGCGCCGTAGAGGAGGATGCCCGAGGACAGCGCGCCGAGCACGAAATATTTGAGGCCCGCCTCGGTGGACTTCACGGAGTCGCGGTGGAAGGCGGCGATCACGTAGGCGGCGAGCGATTGCAGTTCGAGGCCCATATAGAGCGCGATCAGGTCGCCGGCCGAGACCATCACCATCATGCCGACCGTCGACAGACAGATGATGACCGGGAACTCGAAGCGGTTGAAGTGATCGGATTCGGCATAGCCGACGGTGAGGATCATCGTCGCGGCGGAGCCGATCAGCACGAGGATCTTCATGAAGCGGGCGAAGGCGTCGAGCTCGAACGATCCGTCGAAGGCGCGTCCGTCCGGCGTCGCGAAGATCAGCCAGAGCGCCGTGACGAAGAGCAGGACGACGCTCAGCGTCGTCATGAAGCGCGCGCTACGCTCGCCCGTGAAGACGCCGATCATCAGGAGAACCATGGCGCCGATCCCGAGGATGACCTCGGGCGCGGCGATGGCAAGGCTGGCGGAGAAGGCTTGGGTCATCGGACGTTCCGCTCAGTTCGCCGCCTGGGCGACGGAAGTGGCGGCTTCGAGCGCCGCCGTATAGTTCTGGAGAAGCGCCTGCACCGAGGCCTCGGTCGCATGGAAGACCGGAGCCGGATAGACGCCGAAGAAGACCGTGAGGATCGCCAGCGGGTAGAGCAGCGCCTTCTCGCGCGGCGTCAGATCGAGGATGTCCTTCAGCGTCTCCTTGGTCAGCGCGCCGAAGATCACCCGGCGATAAAGCCAGAGCGCATAGGCCGCCGACCAGATCACGCCCGTCGCGGCGAAGATCGCCACCCAGGTGTTGACGCGATAGACGCCGAGCATCGTCAGGAATTCGCCGATGAAGCCGCTCGTGCCCGGCAGGCCGACATTCGCCATGGTGAAGATCAGGAAGGCGGCGGCATAGCCGGGCATCCGGTTCACGAGACCGCCATAGGCGTCGATCTCGCGGGTGTGGATGCGATCGTAGACGACGCCGACGCAGAGGAAGAGCGCGCCGGAGACGAGGCCGTGGCTGAGCATCTGGAACAAGGCGCCCTGCACACCCTGCTCGTTCGCCGCGAAGATTCCCATCGTCACGAAGCCCATATGGGCGACGGACGAATAGGCGATCAGCTTCTTGATGTCCTCCTGCATCAGCGCGGTCAGCGAGGTGTAGATGATCGCGACGACGGAGAGCGTAAAGACGAGCGTCGAGAAGTAGTCCGAGGCCAGCGGGAACATCGGCAGCGAGAAGCGCAGGAAGCCGTAGCCGCCGAGCTTCAGAAGGATACCCGCCAGAATGACCGAGCCCGCCGTCGGCGCCTCGACATGCGCGTCGGGCAACCAGGTATGGACCGGCCACATCGGCATCTTCACCGCGAAGGAGGCGAAGAAAGCGAGCCACAGCCAAGTCTGCATCGAGGCCGGGAACTTGTAGCTGAGCATGTCCGGGATCGAGCTCGTGCCCGCCGTCCAGTACATCGCCATGATGGCGACGAGCATCAGCACCGAGCCAAGGAAGGTGTAGAGGAAGAACTTGTAGCTGGCATAGACGCGCCGCTTTCCGCCCCAGACGCCGATGATGATGAACATCGGGATCAGGCTGCCTTCGAAGAAGATATAGAAGAGCACGATGTCGAGCGCGCAGAACACGCCGACGACCAGCACCTCAAGCAGCAGGAAGGCGATCAGATATTCCTTCACGCGCTTCTGGACCGATTCCCAGCTCGCCAGGATGCAGATCGGCATGAGGAAGGTCGTGAGGATGACGAACAGCATCGAGATGCCGTCGACGCCCATGTGATAGCTGATGCCGCCCTGCCCCATCCAGTCGAGATGCTCGACCATCTGGAAGCCGGCCTGCGACTTGTCGAAGCCGATCCAGATGAGCAGCGAGACGACGAAGGTGAAGACCGTGGTGATCAGCGCGATGCGCCGGATGTTGTGGCGGCCTTCCGGCGTCGCGTCGCTGGTGAAGGCGATCAGCGCCACGCCCACCAGCGGCAGGAAGGTGACGAGCGAGAGAATCGGGAAGTCCATGGACCTCAACGGCCTCCGACCATCATCAGGGTGACGAGGGCCGCGATGCCGATCAGCATCGCGAACGCATAGTGATAGAGATAGCCCGACTGCAGCCGCACCACGCGGTCGGTGACATCGAGCACGCGGGCCGAGACGCCATCCGGGCCGAGGCCGTCGATGATCTTCTGATCGCCGGTCTTCCAGAAGAAGCGGCCGATGGCCTTGGCCGAGCGTACGAACAGGAAGTCGTAGAGCTCGTCGAAGTACCACTTGTTCAGGAGGAACTGGTACAGGCCGCGGTTGCGCGCCGCGATCTGCGCCGGACGCTGCGGCGAACGGATGTAGAAGAGATAGGCGAGCGCGAAGCCGACGACCATCGCGACGAAGGGCGCGATCGCGATCAGAAACGGCGTCTCGTGCATCTCGTGCAGAACGTGGTTCTCGGCGCCGGTGAAGAGCGCGGCGTGCCAGAACTCGCCATAGCCCTCGCCGACGAAGAAGCGCTCGAAGACGATGCCGGCAAGGAGCGCACCGGCCGCCAGGATATAGAGCGGCACCAGCATCACCGGCGGCGACTCGTGGATGTGATGCATGACCTCGTGGCTCGCGCGCGGCTTGCCGTGGAAGGTCATGAAGATCAGGCGCCAGGAATAGAAGCTGGTCAGGAGCGCCGCGATGATGGTGAGGCCGCAGGCATAGATCGCGAAGATGTTGTCGCCAGCGAAGGTCGCCTCGATGATCGCGTCCTTGGAGTAGTAGCCTGCAGTGAAGGGGAAGCCGGTCAGCGCCAGCGTGCCGATCACCATCATCCAATAGGTCTTCGGGATGTGCTTGCGCAGCCCGCCCATGTTGCGCATGTCCTGCTCGTCCGACACGGCATGGATGACCGAGCCGGCGCCGAGGAAGAGCAGCGCCTTGAAGAAGGCATGCGTGAAGAGGTGGAAGATCGCCGGGCCGTAGGCGCCGACGCCGAGCGCGGCGAACATGTAGCCGAGCTGCGAACAGGTCGAATAGGCGATGACGCGCTTGATGTCGTTCTGCACCAGGCCGACGGTGGCGGCGAAGAAGGCCGTGCTCGCGCCGACGAAGGTCACAACGGTCAGCGCCGTATGCGAGAGTTCGAAGAGCGGCGACATGCGGGCCAGCATGAACACGCCGGCGGTGACCATCGTCGCCGCATGGATCAGGGCGGAGACGGGCGTCGGGCCCTCCATCGCGTCCGGCAGCCAGGTGTGGAGGCCGAGCTGGGCCGACTTGCCCATCGCGCCGACGAAGAGCAGCAGGCAGATGGCGGTGACGAAGCCGCTCGTCGTCAGCGTGTAGCTGGCGAAGTGGAAAATCGGCGCGGCTCCGGCCTCGCCGCCCTCGCCCATCTTGGCGGCGAGATCGGCGGCGCCGGCGAAGATCGTGTCGAAGTTCAGCGAACCGAAGAGCACGAAGACGCCGAAGATGCCGAGCGCGAAGCCGAAATCGCCGACGCGGTTGACGATGAAGGCCTTCATCGCGGCGGCGCTGGCCGACGGCCGCTTATACCAGAAGCCGATCAGGAGGTAGGAGGCGAGACCGACGCCTTCCCAGCCGAAGAACATCTGCACGAGGTTGTTCGACGTCACCAGCATCAGCATGGCGAAGGTGAAGAGCGACAGGTAGCAGAAGAAGCGCGGCCTATGCGGATCGTGGTGCATGTAGCCGATCGAATAGACATGCACCAAGGCCGAGACGCTGTTGACGACGACCAGCATGACGAGCGTCAGACGGTCGATGCGCAGCGCCCAGGACACGTCGAGCGAGCCGATGCGCATCCATTCGAGGATGGTCACATGGATCACCTCGCCTTCGCCGAAGCCATAGGCGATGAAGCCGATCCAGGACAGGACCGCGGCCGCGATCATGAAGCCGGAGGTCAGATATTCGGAGGCCTTGGCGCCGATCGCGTTGCCGAAGAAGCCGACCGTCAGGAAGCCGAGGAACGGCAGGAGGACGATAAGGGCATACATCGGCCGGTCAGCCTTTCATCGTGGACACGTCCTCGACGGCGATCGATCCGCGATTGCGGAAGAACACCACGAGGATGGCGAGACCGATCGCTGCCTCGGCGGCGGCGACGGTGAGAATGAACAGCGCGAAGACCTGCCCCGCGAGGTCGTGGAGGAAGGCGGAGAACGCCACCAGATTGAGATTGACCGAGAGCAGGATCAGCTCGACGGACATCAGGATGGTGATGATGTTCTTCCGGTTCAGGAAGATGCCGAAGACGCCGGTGACGAAGAGGATGGCGCCGACGGTGAGATATTGGCCAAGGCCGATTTCCATGGTTTCAGACCTTCCTCAGATGCCCTGGCCGCTCTTGACCTTGCGGATCTCGACCGCCGTCGCCGGATTGCGGGCGACCTGCGCCGGGATCGACTGCTTGCGCAGCCGCGCCGTGTGGCGCAGCGTCAGGACGATGGCGCCGATCATGGCGACGAAGAGGATCAGCGCCGCGAGCTGGAAGAACAGGATGTAGCGGGTGTAGAGAACGTGGCCGAGCGCCTCGATATTGCTGACCTGCTCGATCGGCGGCATCGGCAGCGCGGTGGCGACCGACGGGCTCGGAGTGATGTAGGCGCCGGACACTGCGATGATCAGCTCGGCGAGCAGGACGAAGCCGATGATTGCGCCGATCGGCGCGTAGCTGAGCGCCCCCCGCTTCAGAGCGAGGAAGTCGACGTCCAGCATCATCACGACGAAAAGGAACAGCACCGCGACGGCGCCGACATAGACGACGATCAGGATCAGCGCGAGGAATTCGGCGCCCGTTAGAAGGAACAGTCCCGCCGCCGCCACGAAGGTGAGGATCAGGAACAGAACGGAATGCACGGGATTGCGCGAGAACACGACGAGAATCGCCGAGCCGACCGCGATCAGGGCAAAGATGTAGAAGAAGAGCGCCTGCAGGCCGAGCATCGCCGGTGTCCTTGGAAGCGTTGAACCGGGAAGGCCCGGAGCGGCATTTCGGTGAAGAGTCGGGCTGGCCCGCGTCGCGGGTGCCCGGCCCGGGGCTTAGCGATAAGGCGCGTCGAGCGCAATGTTCTGCGCGATTTCCCGCTCCCAGCGGTCGCCGTTCGCGAGAAGCTTCTCCTTGTCGTAGTAGAGCTCCTCGCGGGTTTCCGTCGAGAATTCGAAATTCGGCCCCTCGACGATGGCGTCCACCGGGCAGGCTTCCTGACAGAAGCCACAATAGATGCATTTCACCATGTCGATGTCGTAGCGCACCGTGCGGCGCGTGCCGTCGTTGCGGCGCGGACCGGCCTCGATGGTGATCGCCTGGGCCGGGCAGATCGCCTCGCACAGCTTGCAGGCGATGCAGCGTTCCTCGCCGTTCGGATAGCGACGCAGCGCGTGCTCACCCCGGAAGCGCGGGCTGACCGGCCCTTTCTCGAAGGGATAGTTCACAGTCGACTTCGGGGCGAAGAAGTAGCGCATGGTCAGTTTGATCGCCCCGACGAACTCGGCGAGGAAGAGCGAACGGACGGTCTGTGCGATGGCATTCATGGCGGGCCTGAACGGTTCGAGGCGTCTGGCGGGGGCGCGGCCGGCGATCAGCCGGTCGCACCCGTGAGCTTCACGACGAAGGCGGTGATGACGACCATCGCGATGGAGATCGGCAGGAACACCTTCCAGCCGAGACGCATCAGCTGATCGTAGCGGTAGCGAGGCACGAAGGCCTTCACCAGCGCGAACATGAAGAAGACGAGCGCGACCTTGGCGAGGAACCAGATGACGCCCGGCACCCAGGTGAAGGGCGCGAAGTTGAAAGGCGGCAGCCAGCCTCCGAGGAAGAGGATGGTCGTCAGGCAGCACATCAGCGTGATGGCGGCATACTCGCCGAGCATGAACATCATGTAAGGGGTCGAGCCATATTCGACCATGAAGCCGGCGACGAGCTCGGATTCCGCTTCCGGCAGATCGAAAGGCGGCCGGTTCGTCTCGGCGAGCGCCGAGATGAAGAACACGATGAACATCGGGAACAGGCTGAGCCAGTGCCAGTCGAGGAACGTGTTCGGCAGGCCGACCATCGTGCCGACGCCCGTCTGCTGCGCGAGCACGATATTGGTCAGGTTCAGCGAGCCCACGCAAAGGAGGACGGTGACGATGACGAAGCCGATCGAGACCTCATAGGACACCATCTGCGCCGCCGAGCGCAGCGCGCCGAGGAAGGCGTATTTCGAATTCGACGCCCAGCCGCCCATGATCACGCCATAGACCTCCAGAGAGGAGATCGCGAAGATGTAGAGGATGCCGATATTGATGTCGGCGATCACCCAGCCATGCGCCACCGGCACGACCGCGAAGGTCGCGAGGGCCAGCGTCACCGCCACCAAAGGCGCGAGGAGGAAGACCGGCTTGTCGGCCGTCGCCGGAATCACCGGCTCCTTCAGCACGAACTTCAGGAGATCGGCGAAGGACTGGAACAGGCCGAAGGGCCCGACGACATTCGGCCCGCGCCGCATCTGCACCGCCGCCCAGATCTTACGATCGGCGAGCAGGATATAGGCGATGAGGACGAGGAGAACGACGAGGAAGAGAACGCTCTGCGCCAGGATGACGATGGCAGGCCAAAGATAGAGGGAGAAGAATTCCATATGTGTTTCCCTCCTACTCGGCCGCTTCGAGATGCTCGGCGCGCGCGAGGCGCGAGCATTCGGCCATGACCTTCGAGGCGCGGGCGATCGGGTTCGTCAGATAGAAGTCGCCCACCGAAGAGGCGAAGGTCGCGCCGCGCGCCGGAACGGTGGTGCGCTCCACGAGCCCGCGCAGCCCGCTCGCATCGGCCGGGACGATCGCGTCGGTCTGATAGTTCGGATGCGCCGCATAGATCTCCCGGCGCAGCGCGCCGAGCGAATCGAAGGGCAGCGGCTTGCCGAGCACCGCCGAGAGGGCGCGGAAGATCGCCCAGTCCTCGCGCGCGTCGCCCGGCGGGAAGGACGCTCGGGAGCCGGTCTGGGCCCGCCCCTCGACATTCACCCAGGTGCCCGACTTCTCCGTATAGGCGGCGGCCGGCAGGATGACGTCGGCGCGATGGGCGCCCTTGTCGCCATGCGTACCGACATAGACCACGAAGGCGCCCGGCGCGACGTCGATCTCGTCGGCGCCGAGGTTGAACAGGACATCGACCGCCCCGCCCGCCATGTCGAGCGCCGTCGGCCCGCCATTCTGCGGCACGAAGCCGATATCGAGACCACCCACCCGCGAGGCGGCGGTGTGCAGCACGTTGAAGCCGTTCCAGCCCTCGGCGATCACGCCGAACTCGTGCGCGAGCTTCACGACGAGGCCGAGGACATTCGCCCCCTCACCGCCCGTCAGCGCGGTGCCGCCGACGATGATCATCGGCTTCTTGGCCGCCGTCATCGCGTCGTGGAACTCGCGGCTGGCGCCGGCGATGTCCGACAGCGTGTCGACCCCGGCGCCGAGATAGAGCGCCTCGTAGCGCAGGTCTTCCTTCGTGCCGATGACGGCGACGGGGAAGTTGCCCTGGCGCCAGCGCCGGCGAATGCGGGCATTGAGGACAGAGGCCTCGAAGCGCGGATTGGCGCCGACGATCAGCAGCGCGTCGGCCTCCTCGATCCCGGCGATCGTCGTGTTGAAGAGATAGGACGCGCGGCCATTCGCCGGATCGAGGCGCGATCCGTCCTGGCGGCAGTCGAAATTGGACGAGCCGAGCGTCTCGAGGAGCCGCTTCAGCGCCCACATGTCTTCGACCGCCGCGAGATCGCCGGCAAGGGCGCCGATGCGCTCGGCGGGAGCCGCCGCAACCTTCGCCTTGATGGCCGCGAAGGCCTCCGGCCAGCTCGCCGGCACCAGACGCCCGTTCTCACGGATATAGGGCTTGTCGAGCCGCTGCGTGCGCAGCCCGTCCCAGACGAAGCGGGTCTTGTCGGAGATCCACTCCTCGTTGATCGCCTCGTTGGTGCGCGGCAGGATGCGCATCACCTCGCGGCCGCGCGTATCGACGCGGATCGACGAGCCAACCGCGTCCATGACGTCGATCGTCTCGGTCTTCGTCAGCTCCCAGGGGCGCGCCTGGAAGGCGTAGGGCCGCGAGGTCAGGGCGCCGACCGGGCAGAGGTCGATGACATTGCCCTGGAGTTCGGAGGTCATCGCCTGTTCGAGATAGGTGGTGATCTCGGCATCCTCGCCGCGACCGACGAGGCCGAGCTCGGAAATGCCGGCGACCTCCGTCGTGAAGCGGACGCAGCGCGTGCAGTGGATGCAGCGCGTCATGA
Source organism: Aureimonas endophytica (assembly GCF_014642635.1). GTDB lineage: Bacteria > Pseudomonadota > Alphaproteobacteria > Rhizobiales > Rhizobiaceae > Plantimonas > Plantimonas endophytica. The sequence continues at coordinate 347,754 of NZ_BMIQ01000001.1, read as the reverse complement.
TCGTCTTGACGAGCGGGCCGATATACTTGTCCTCGACGGCGCGCTTGTTCTCGCGATAGCGCGAGGCCGAGACGCCGTAGGCCATGGCCTGGTCCTGCAGATCGCATTCGCCGCCCTGATCGCAGATCGGGCAGTCGAGCGGGTGATTGATCAGCAGGAATTCCATCACGCCCTCGCGGGCCTTCTTCACCATCGGGGTGTTGGTGAAGATCTCGGGCGCCTCGCCATTCGGACCGGGACGCAGGTCGCGCACGCCCATGGCGCAGGAGGCCGCCGGCTTCGGCGGGCCGCCCTTCACCTCGATCAGACACATGCGGCAATTGCCGGCGATCGAGAGACGTTCATGGAAGCAGAAGCGCGGGATCTCGGCGCCCGCCTCCTCCGCCGCCTGCAGCAGCGTGTAATGGTCCGGGACCTCGATTTCGGTGCCGTCGACCTTGATCTTCGCCATGTCAGTTGATGCCTCGTTTGGCTTTCGCCCCGGCCCCCGAGCCGATCAATTCCGCAATATTGACGCCGTTGATCACCAGCCCTTCGATCTCGGCGTCCTCGAAGGAGGCATTGGTGAGATCGACCCTGGCGAAGCGCGCCTCGCTGAGATCCGCGTTCGTGACGGAAATCTCGGCGAGATCGACATTTCCGAGTTCGGAGCCCGACAGATCGACATTCTCGAACCGGCTGTCGGACAGGTCGCAATCCGTGAAGAGCGAGCTCGACACGTCCGCCTTCTGCACCGTCAGAATCTCGGCCCGACCGACGATCTCGACCATCGGATCACTCCGCCGCCTGTAGCATCGCCGGCTTGTTCACGGCTGGCTTCGCGTTGCGGCTGTAGTCGTCGATCCGCTTCTCGACCTCGGCCCGGAAGTGGCGGAACAGGCCCTGGATCGGCCAGGCCGCCGCATCGCCGAGGGCGCAGATCGTATGGCCCTCGACCTGCTTGGTCACGTCGAGCAGCATGTCGATCTCGCGCTTCTCGGCATTGCCGGTGACCATGCGCTCCATCACGCGCCACATCCAGCCCGTGCCCTCGCGGCAGGGCGTGCACTGGCCGCAGCTCTCGTGCTTGTAGAAATAGGCGAGCCGGGCGATCGCGCGAACGATGTCGGTCGACTTGTCCATGACGATCACCGCCGCCGTGCCGAAGGACGACTTGACGTCGCGCATGCCGTCGAAATCCATCGGAGCGTCGAGAATATGCTCGCCCGGCACGACCGGGCAGGACGATCCGCCCGGAATGACGGCGAGCAGGTTCTCGTAGCCGCCGCGCACGCCGCCGCAATGCTTGTCGATCAGCTCGCGGAAGGGAATGCCCATCACTTCCTCGACCGTGCAGGGCCGGTTCACATGGCCCGAGATCGAGAACAGCTTGGTGCCGGTATTGTTCGGCCGACCGAAGCCCGCGAACCAGGCACCGCCGCGCCGCAGGATGGTCGGCGCCACCGCGATCGACTCGACGTTGTTGACCGTCGTCGGGCAGCCGTAAAGGCCCATATTGGCCGGGAACGGCGGCTTGAGGCGTGGCTGGCCCTTCTTGCCCTCCAGGCTTTCGAGCAGCGCGGTCTCCTCGCCGCAGATATAGGCGCCGGCGCCGTGATGCACGATCACGTCGAAATCCCAGCCGCACTTGTTGTCGCGCCCGAGCAGGCCGAAATCGTAGCACTCGTCGATGGCGCGCTGCAGCGCCTCGCGCTCGCGGACATATTCGCCGCGCACATAGATATAGGCCGCATGCGCGCCCATCGCGAAACCGGCGATGACGCAGCCCTCGATCAGCGTGAACGGATCGTTGCGCATGATGTCCCGGTCCTTGCAGGTACCGGGTTCGGATTCGTCGGCATTGACGACGAGATAATGCGGCCGGTCGCCGATCTCCTTCGGCATGAAGGACCATTTGAGACCGGTCGGGAAGCCCGCGCCGCCGCGGCCGCGCAGGCCGGACGCCTTCATCTCGTTGATGATCCAGTCGCGGCCCTTGCCGATGATGTCCTTCGTGCCGTCGAAATGGCCGCGCGACATCGCGCCCTTCAGGCTCTTGTCCTTCAGGCCGTAGATATTGGTGAAGATGCGGTCCTTATCCTCAAGCATCGCGCCGCTCCCCCTTCTCCGACTTCGCCTCGTCGGCCTCGACTTCGGCATTCGTCCTCGGACGATCGCCGCCGACCGGGCCCGGAAGCACGTCGTCGGTCACCCGCTTGTTCTCGACCGGCGCGGAGCCGGATGGCTCGGGGCGCGCATCGCCCGCCGGAGCGCGATCGGCGCCGGCGTGATCGGGCGCATCCACCCGCTTATGATCCTGGACGACCGCACTCTCGGCCGCATCGCCCTTGACGCCGAGCGGGCCGTCGCGACGCGCCTGGTCGGCGTCCTTCGAGGCCGAGCCGCGCTCGAGCGCATCGGCATCCTTCTCCGCGGCGCCGGTCGGACCCTGCTGGGTTCCACCAGTGCGCCCGGCGCCCGGCTGATCGGCCCCCTCCGCGACATCGACCTTCTCGGCCGCTTCCGCGTGCTGATCGGCATTGCCATTGGTCGCCTTGCCGGGACCGGCGAGCGTCGGATCGGTCTCCGGTGCATGGGTGTCGGGCCGGCCGGCCTGCGAAGGCGGCGTTCCGCCCGTCGCCGCTCCGGCACCGGTGCCCTGATGCGGGGCTTCCGCCGCCGGGCGGGACGCACCCTCACCGGCATTTCCGTCCGTCAGCGTCGTCGGACCACCGACAGGCGACGAGAGATGTCGATCGATTTGCGGGCCGACCGGCACGCTCGCCCCCTCGCCGCGCTCGAAGGCGTCGATGATCTCTTCCAGGCGCTCGGGCGTCAGATCCTCGTAGGTATCCTTGAAGATCATCACCATCGGCGCGTTGACGCAGGCGCCGAGGCACTCGACCTCTTCCCAGGACAAGGTGCCGGCTTCGTTCAGATGGAACTGGTCGTGGTGGATGCGGTGACGGCAGACATCCTTCAGCGCATCGGAGCCGCGCAGCATGCAGGGCGTCGTGCCGCAGACTTGGACATGGGCGCGGGTGCCGACCGGCTTCAGCTGGAACTGCGTGTAGAAGGTGGCGACTTCGAGGACGCGGATGAGCGGCATTTGAAGGCGATCGGCCACATGCTCGATCGCGGCCTTCGAGACCCAGCCCTCCTGCTCCTGCGCTCGCATGAGCAAGGGAATCACGGCCGATTGCTGGCGGCCTTCGGGATACTTGCCGATGGTCCGTTCGGCCCAGACGGCATTCTCGCTGCTGAAGGCGAAGCTGGCGGGCTGAACGGAATCTTCCGCAAGGCGTCTGACGGACATCGAACTTGGTTCGCTTCTAAACTGCGATGCTGCGCCGCTTCTAACACAGGCTTGCCAAAAGGCCAGTGCCCTTCGGCCGCAGCGATCGGACCGGCAATAGACCCTTTGCCGGTCAGCTTTCCAGAGGGCTTTCGACCGAAATCGACAGGCCGGGTTGGCGGGGATCGATCACGAACGCCCGTCCGAGAATCGAGGTGGTGGATCGGTTGCCCGCCGCCAGGGGGCGGCGGTGCGTCACCTTGCCCTCCCCTCCGTAAAGGATGAGGAAATGCGAAGGCCTCAGCGATCCGAAATCTGCCCGCCGCGTCACGAGCCGACGGGTTCGTTCTTTCAATCGCGCGAGACAGATAGGAACAAAAGCCTTTCGACGCCAGCCACGAGCCGCGCTTTCGCGACGAGAATCGACGGGCGGCCGATCCCGCCAAGGGCCGAAACGAATCCGCGCCCCTCCTTGCAGAAGGGCGCGGGCCAAGACTTTCGACGTGGAGACTGACGTCGCCCGAGCCGGACGGACGTCAGCGGTCGACTTCGCCGAACACGATATCCAGCGATCCGAGGATCGCGGACACGTCGGCGAGGAGATGGTTCTTGCACATGTAATCCATCGCCTGGAGATGGGCGAAGCCGGGGGCGCGGATCTTGCAGCGATAGGGCTTGTTGGTGCCGTCCGAGACCAGATAGACGCCGAACTCGCCCTTCGGCGCCTCGACGGCCGCATAGACCTCGCCCGGCGGCACATGGAAGCCTTCGGTATAGAGCTTGAAGTGGTGTATGAGCGACTCCATCGAGCGCTTCATCTGGCCCCGCTTCGGCGGCACGTACTTGCCTTGCGCCGAGGAGACCGGCCCCACGCGCTCGGCGCCCGACAGGCGCTCGACGCATTGCTTCATGATCTTCACGGACTCGCGCATCTCGATCATGCGGATGAGATAGCGGTCGTAGCAGTCGCCGTTCTTGCCGATCGGGATGTCGAAATCGAGTTCGGAATAGCATTCGTAGGGCTGCGACTTGCGCAGGTCCCAGGCGGCGCCCGAGCCGCGCACCATCACGCCCGAGAAGCCATGCGCCCAGCATTCCTCCAGCGAGACGACGCCGATATCGACATTGCGCTGCTTGAAGATGCGGTTCTCGGTGAGAAGGCCCTCGATGTCGTCGCAGACCTTCAGGAACGGATCGCACCATTCGCCGATATCGTCGACCAGTTGGTGCGGCAGGTCCTGATGGACGCCGCCCGGACGGAAATAGGCGGCGTGCAGGCGCGCGCCGGAGGCGCGCTCGTAGAACACCATCAGCTTCTCGCGCTCCTCGAAGCCCCAGAGCGGCGGCGTCAGCGCGCCGACATCCATGGCCTGCGTGGTGACGTTGAGAAGATGCGACAGGATGCGGCCGATCTCGCAATAAAGCACGCGGATCAGCTGGCCGCGCTTCGGCACCTCGATCCCGGCGAGACGCTCGGTGGCGAGGCAGAAGGCGTGTTCCTGGTTCATCGGCGCGACATAGTCGAGCCGGTCGAAATAGGGCATCGCCTGGAGATAGGTCTTCTGCTCGATCAGCTTCTCGGTGCCGCGATGAAGAAGGCCGATATGCGGGTCCACCCGCTCGACCATCTCGCCGTCGAGTTCGAGGACGAGGCGCAGCACGCCATGCGCGGCGGGATGCTGCGGTCCGAAATTGATGTTGAAGTTGCGGACGTCGATCTCGGCCATGTCACACTTCTCCGCCCGTGATGGCCGCAACGAACTGGGCGCCTGTCATCTTTTTCGTATGATTGGCGAATTCGTAGGCGGCGGGCTTTTCGTCGATGAAGATTTCGGTTTCGAACGAGAAATCGGCGGTCCGGTCGAAGGCCTGATAGGAGACGACGGTCGTGCTGCCGTCCTGCATGCGCCAGAACAGGCTGGAGCCGCAGACGACGCAGAAGACCCGCTCGCCATAGTCGGACGAGCGATAGACGCCGAGCTTCGTCTCGTCCGCGATGTCGAGATGCTCCACCTCGACCGCCATGAAGACGCCGCCGCTCCAGCGCCGGCACATGCCGCAATGGCAGACGCCCATCTCGCGCTTGGCGAGACGGGCGCCGAAGCGGACCGCGCCGCAGAGGCAACCGCCGCTGAGGGTCTCGCTCATCGCCGCCTCAGTTCGGCCGCGCCTTCTCGTCGCCGGGGAGGACATAGTCCGTCCCTTCCCAGGGCGACAGGAAGTCGAAATTGCGGAACTCCTGGCGAAGCTGCACCGGCTCGTAGACGACCTGCTTCACCGCCTCGTCGTAACGGACCTCGACGAAGCCGGTGAGCGGGAAGTCCTTGCGCAGCGGATAGCCCTCGAAGCCGTAATCCGTGAGGATGCGGCGGAGGTCGGGATGACCCGTGAAGACGATGCCGTAGAGATCGAAGGCCTCGCGCTCGAACCAGTCCGCCGCCGGAAAGACGCCGGTGACGGAGGGGACGAGATCGTCCTCGCCGGCCCGCACCTTCACCCGGATGCGCTGGTTCCGATAGGGCGCGAGAAGGTGATAGACCACCTCGAAGCGCTCCTCGTTCTCCGGATAGTCGACGCCGCAGAGATCGATGAAGGAGACGAAGCGAAGCGAGGGATCGTCCCTCAACTTCGTCAGCACCTCGACGATCCGGCCGGCCGGAACGATCAGGTTCAGTTCGCCATAGGCCAGGACATGGCTCGCCGCGTCCTTGCCGAGCACCCTGCGAACGTCGTTCGACAATTCTTCCATGAAGCGCGTCCGTTTCTTGAAGCCGGGACCGGCGCGTTCAGCGCTCGATCGTTCCGGTGCGGCGGATCTTCTTCTGGAGAAGCAGCACGCCGTAGAGCAGAGCTTCCGCCGTGGGCGGACAGCCGGGCACGTAGATATCCACCGGCACGACGCGGTCGCAGCCGCGCACCACCGAATAGGAATAGTGGTAGTAGCCGCCGCCATTGGCGCAGGAGCCCATGGAGATGACGTAGCGCGGCTCCGGCATCTGGTCGTAGACCTTACGCAGCGCTGGCGCCATCTTGTTGGTCAGCGTGCCGGCCACGATCATCACGTCCGACTGGCGCGGCGACGCGCGCGGCGCGAAGCCGAAGCGCTCGGCATCGTAGCGCGGCATCGACATCTGCATCATCTCCACCGCGCAGCAGGCGAGGCCGAAGGTCATCCACATGAGCGAGCCGGTGCGCGCCCATTGGATCAGATCCTCGGTGGAGGTGACAATGAAGCCCTTGTCGGCGATCTCGTTGTTGATGTCCGTCAGAAACGGATCGGCCGCCGGCCGCGTCAACGCCGAGGCGGAGCCGAGGTCGGTCGCGGGCGCACGCACGAGCGACGTGTCAAAACCGTCCTTCAATCCCATTCCAGGGCACCCTTTTTCCATTCATAGACGAAGCCGATCGTCAGGATGGCCAGGAACACCATCATCGACCAGAAGCCGAACCAGCTCACCGTTCCGAAGGTCGCCGCCCAGGGAAACAGGAACGCGACTTCGAGATCGAAGATGATGAACAGGATCGAGACCAGGTAGAACCGGACGTCGAACTTCATGCGCGAATCGTCGAACGCGTCGAAACCGCATTCGTAGGCCGAAAGCTTCTCGTCATCCGGCGCCTTGAAGGCCAGGAGGAACGGCGAGACCAGAAGGGCGCAGCCGATGAGCAGCGCCACGCCGACGAAGATGACGATCGGCAGATAGGAGCCTAGCAGCTCTGGCATCGTTTTGAACTCCGAAGACGCGCCCGCCATTCACGGCGGCATCGCGCTCTCGGAACGCCATAGCCGCATTTGCGGTGCTTCGACAACCGGCTTTAAACGACGCGGCCGCAACGAAGGGTAAATGCGTCGGTTGGCCGCCGGGCGACGCGGTCGGACGATCGCGATCGACGAGACTATCGAGAGAAGAGAGCGAGACGCGAACGCGCCTCGTCCTCAGGCCCGGAGATGGCGATCCTCGCCCTCGTTCGCAAGATGCTGAGCCGCGCGCAGGGCGGCGGCAGGGTCGAGATCCTCGAAGAAATATTCCGGGCCGACCCCGAGCTGGCAGGAGATCAGATAGAGGCGGCTCGCGCTGATGCGATTCGATCCCGTCTCATATTTCTGGATCTGCTGATAGCTGACGCCGACCAGCGTTCCGAGATCCTCCTGCGTCAGGCCTTTCTGAAGGCGGAGGAGCCGAAGTCGGTTGCCGACATGAACGTCGATCGGATTGCTTCTGGACGGCACAGCATTGATCCAAATAAGAAATCAGGCGTCACAAATTAGTGGATTTTCTCCACGGGTATACGTACCAGCAGTTGTCGAGCCAGTTGTAAGGGTTTTCGCGTACGAGAGATGCGCCGCTCGGGACGACGGCTCGGCAAATGCCCGCCCAGCGCGCTCGGTCCGTTTTGCATGATGGCGTGCTTGTTCCCGCATAACGTGCAGGATGCCGAACCTGTTATAAAATGTATCGAAGCGCCGTTCGGCTCGACCGGGATCCGCTCCCTCCTCAGTACTCCGCGACGATCGGCAGATCGTCGGCGACGATCGAGCCCTCGGGCGTCGAGAAGCTGAGACTGCGACTGGCGCCCTGCTGCTGCGACGCGCCGCCGATGCGATGATCGCCGGTGTCGTGGATCGTCACCCGCTCGCCCCGCTTGATAGCCAGGCGACGATGCGCGGGGAAGACGGCGTAGAGCTGGTCGTTCTGTCCGCCGCTCGTCGCCGGCTGCCCGAGCTCGTCCGGCCACCAGCGCTTCGGGGCCGAGCCACCACCCTGCCCTGTCGCCGGTCCCGCGATCTCGGCCGGGTCGAGCGTGGCGAGATCGTCGATCAAAGCGCGCACCCGCCCCTTCAACCCATCGTTGAACATGTCGCCGATCATCAGCATGCCGCCGCGCGACCATTGCCCCATGCCGCCGAGTTCGGGATGGCTGAACTGCGCCATCGATCCATGACCGGCGGCAAGAGCGCTCGCGACCTCTCGGGCCGCATCTGCGCTGAAACCATGGCGCTCGCCGATCGATTCGATCCTGCGCTGCGACCCCTCGCCCGAATTCTCGCTCATTCCCACTCTCCCGGATCGGATCTCGCCCCCATATGGGACGGCAGGCGCGAGGCGCCACGGCCGGCGGCCAGCCGGCGCTGAAAAAGAGACGAAGACGAGAGAACGGACCCGAATGCGACCGTCCCGCCGCCGAATCCTGAAACGCGAAGCCGAGATGCGGGACGCAACGCCGTCGCCGATCGATCCCTGCTGCTGGCTATGCGGACGCGACCTCGGCGAGAGAATCGAATGGCACCATCCGCAACCGAAGAGTCGCGGCGGACGCTACACCGTGCCGGTCCATCCGATCTGCCACCGGACGATCCACGCGACCTTCAGCAATGTCGAACTCGCACGGATGACAACGGACGGCGCGGAGCTGCGTGCCCATCCCGAAATGCAGCGCTTCCTGACTTGGGTCGCCGAAAAGCCCGCGAACTTCCACGCTCCGACGCGCCATCGGCGCTGACCTTCGCGAAGGCTGCCAGCGGCCGCATCCGAGCGAAAGGTTTGTTTTCTAGAAATTTTTGGAGGTGGGTATTTTGAGATGGCGCGAGTGACGGGGCTCGAACCCGCGACCTCCGGCGTGACAGGCCGGCACTCTAACCGACTGAGCTACACCCGCGCTTTCCGCCGCGGCGCTTCGTCCGTCGGCGTGAGTGGGTGTGTACGGGAGGCCGCTTTGGGAGTCAAGCGATCCATCACGGCTCTTCGACAAAATTCGCGCCGGCCCCGTCGCCGGCCTCGCCCGATCTGCGTCGACCACCCCTCGCCTTGAAATTGCCGGCGCAACCGCGTATCGCGGCGGGACGAAAGGGCGATTAGCTCAGTTGGTAGAGCGCCTCGTTTACACCGAGGATGCCGGGGGTTCGAGTCCCTCATCGCCCACCAGCCCTACCCCCTACGCCGCAGGGCTTCAGCGGATCGAGGCACCACCCTTCCCGAACTGATTGCTACCACCCCCTGCCAGACCCCTGCGAAATATGCGGCGGGACTGCGGGTGAACGAGAGATTTCGCTGAAATCTTTCTTCGCGCTGGTGACCCTTGGACGTCTCTTCAACGGAGACGCCACGGATGTCCCTCCACCCCAAGTACGACCGCCCCTATGCCGAGATCTTCGCGGAGCTCGTGTACGATCCGGCCACGGGCCACTTCACTTGGACGAAGCCGCGCCGCGGCCGCCACCCGGGTCGGCCGGCCGGCTACCTCGACAAGAACGGCTACAGGGTCGTCCACATCGACGGCGTCGCGTTTTTCGCGCACCGCCTCGCCTGGTTCTGGACGCACGGCGTCTGGCCGGGGGACCGCCTCGACCACAAGAACGGCATGCCCGACGACAACCGCATCGCCAACCTCCGCGAGGCGACGGCGCAGCAGAACTCCGCGAACCGCCGCATGCGGCAGCGGAACAAGTCGGGCTACAGGGGAGTGTTCAAGGCCACCAAGGGGCCGAGCTGGAACGCGACCATCACGCACGACGGCCGCAACGTCTTCATCGGCGCCTTCGCGACGCCGACCGAGGCCGCCAGGGCCTACGACGCCGCGGCGATCGAGCGCCACGGCGAGTTCGCCGTCCTGAACTTCCCGACGGCTGTCCGCAACCGCGTGCGGAGGAGCGAGGCCGCCTAGGCCTCCTCCCTCTCCCTTTTCGTCTCCCCGCGGCCGAACCGGTGGCCGCGGGGCTGCCCCCGCCTCCCCGCCCGCCCGCTGGAGAACGCCTGCCCGACATCGCGATCGGCGTCGGGGTGCAGGTGCCCGTAGACCTTCCGCAGCATGTCAACGCTCATCGACAGGTACTTCGCGATCTGCTTCTCGTCCTGGTCCGGATCCTGGATCAGCCAGGACGCGCACGTGTGGCGGAAGCTGTGCCGGACGAACCCGTGGTCGGCGCCGAAGACCTCCTTCATCGCGAAGACGAGGCCCTTCTTCGGATCCACCGGCCGCCCCTGCCACTCCACGAGGTAGCGCCGCGGCTCCCTGTATCCGTCGATCCGCAACGGCCCGCGCTGCCAGATCCGCAAGAGGTGCAGGAGCCGCTCCGGCAGCCGGATCGGATCGGCCCGCTTGTTGTCGTAGCGCTTCTCCGCCTCGCCGACCCGGTAGAAGATCCCGGTCTCGAGATCGATCCACGGCCGGCCGTCCTCCTTCTCGAAGGACGCGTTCCAGATCCGCGACGACCGCGAGCCCGTGTAGACGGCGACCAGGACGAACGGGAGGATATGCCGGAGCGAGCGCCGGCGCGTCTTCCGGCCGCGCTGCGTCGTCCGGTACGTCAGCAGGAACCAGAGGAGCGCCGCGACCTGGCCGCGGGTCATCCATCCCTGGCGGCTGTCCCCCTTGGGCGGCAGCTTCACGACGACGAGCTCGCGGCAGAGGCCGTCCTCGCAATACAGTCGGATCGCCGCCTTGAAGTCCTCGAGCTCCCGCCTCGCCGCCCCCGGCGTCGAACGGTGCCGGGCGTACTGCTTGCAGGTGTAGCCCGTGACTTCGGACAGCATGCGGTCGCCCCAGAACTCGCCGAGGCGGGCGAGGCGCGCCTTCAGCTCCTTTGGCCTGGCGACGTCGCGGCCGGCCTCGTCCTCGTAGTGCTGCAGGACGTCGGCGATCGCCACGTCGGCGGCGGCCCGGTTAACCCCCTTGGAGGCCTTGCGATTGCGCTCGACGAGATATTCGGCGAGCTTGCCCTCGGCCTCGCGGCGCTGCTCGGGCCCGAACTTCGTGAGGATCCGAACCTTGCCGTCGCGGATCATCCAGACCGAGTTCTGCCGGATCCAGCCGTTCTCGTCGCGGCGTTCGGGGACAAGATAGAGTCGTGCGGGCTTCGTCGAAGCCATTGGTCATTCTCCGCGCTGCCGGCGTCAGATGCGCCGTGGGGAAGCTTCCGGCTTCATTCGCCGACTGCTCGATGTCCCGAACATGAGACGGGGGTGCCTACCTCGGCAAGCGGTTGTGGTAGGGAAGGTTAACGCGTGCGGGGCATGATCCCGCCGAACACCAACGGCGAGGAAAGCCGCACATGTCCGACGTCCCGAAACCCCGCCGCGAGAACGTCAGGCCGACCGCCGAGATCGAGGCTCTGGTCGTGCGCGTCGTCGGCGCCGCCCTGCCCGACCGGCTCGTGACTTGGCTCGGCGTCAGCAAGCGCAACGCCGAGCGCTGGCTCAGCGGCGAGAGCACCTATCCGCCGAGCCTCGTCGAACGCCTGGACCAGTTCGCCCCGATCTGCGACGACCTGATCGCGGACCTCGAAGACCTCGTAGACGAGTATAAAGAGCGCGGCCTTCCGGAGAATCTTCTCCGCCTCCGCATCCGCGAGTTTTCGAAAACCCTCTCCGAGGAGCCCCCGCCCCGGCCGGCACCGCAGAAATCGACGGACCTTTAAAATCCTTCGCTATTCCTTAACCCATTCCTTGCCGTCCCTCCTGTATAGAGGACGCATCCGACCGGCAGCATCAGCATCCGGTTCACTTCATCGCCCCGCCGTCGGCTTCAGCCGTGCTCGGGGCTTGGCTAGGAGCCAACGATGGGCATTCGTCCGATCCGCGTCGTGGGCACGCGGAAGATTACAGCCGAAGAAGCCGTGTCGAACATCGATCCCGACGACTTGACGTGGGACGCCGACGGCGACTTCTCGATCGCCACGGTCACCGAGATCGACCCCGCCGACGAAGAGAAGATGTCGTCAGCGAAGCTCGCAGCGGTCCAGGCGCTTTCGCGAGCGGTCGAGCGCCTCGAACCGGCCGAGCACGCCCTTTTTCTCGCGATGTCCGAGCATCTCGACGACAAGGACGGCGCGATCGCGAGGCGTCTCGAGGGCCGCAGCCCATTCCTCATCTGCGACGTCGTGCTGCCTCATCATCGCTGGCGGACTGCGGTCGACGGTGCCTTCGTCGCGTTCCTGCATGCCGTCGGGGTCCGGCATCTCGGAGCGAGCATCGGGCGCAAGCACGTTCAGTTTTTGCTCGATAGAGACAGCCGGATCTACCAGGTGCCGGTTGGCGACGTGATCGGCAACGCCGCCCGCTGCCACGTCTTCACGACGCGGCTCGCCGACGACGTCGTGCCTGCGAACCTGACGCCGCATATCGATCTTCGCATCGACCTGCGCGAGCTGTCGGCCATCCATCTGGCCGGCGCGATCGACGCGGCGTTCGAGACGACCGGGACAGTCTGGACCGGACGGCCGGCGACGGCTTTCGGCGCCATCGCGTTCAACGCCGCCTGCGCCCGGGCGCCGGACGCGGCGTCGGTCCAGCCGCTCCTCGAGGTTCTCGCCGACGCCGCCGACGAGGAGGACCGGAAGGTCATCGCGAAGGAGTCGGGGACGACAACGACGAAGACGCGCAAGGCGCAGGACGTCGAGGTCCTGCGTCCGACGGCTCCTCGGGTCGAGGATCTTCACGGCTACGGAAAGGCCGCCCTCTGGGCCCTCGACCTCGCCGACGATGTCGCCGCCTACGCCCGCGGCGAGATCGGATGGAGCGCAGTCGATGCCGGCTGCCTCCTCTACGGGCCTCCCGGCACCGGCAAGACCATGCTCGCCAGCGCGATCGCCGCGACCGCCGGCGTCGCGTTCATTCCGACCTCGTACGCGGACTGGCAGTCAAGAGGGACGGGGTGGGGCAGCGACGTCGTCCGGACGATCCGCAGCATCTTCGAAGCCGCCAACGCGAACGCCCCCTGCGTCGTCTTCATCGACGAGGTCGATACGGTCCGGGCCCGCGGCGGTGGCGGACACAATGAAGACTGGTGGTCGATGGTGACGAGCGCCTTGCTCGAGCAGCTCGACGGCTCGAATCGGCGGGAAGGCGTCGTCGTGATCGGCGCCTGCAATCATCCCGATCGGCTCGATCCCGCCATGGTCAGATCCGGGCGCCTGGACCGCCGCTTCGAGATCGGGCTGCCCGACGAGCCGGCGCTGCACGGCATCCTGCGCCACCACCTTCCCGAGATCGACCCCGTCTCGCTCGCGCCGGCGGCGACCGTTCTCGTCGGATCCGCGTCGGGTGCCGATGTCGCCCGCTTCGCCCGCGAGGCCAGACGCGCCGCGAGACGGGAACGCCGCGAGGTCACGGCCGAGGACCTGCTCGTCGTCGCGATGCCTCCGGACGGACTGTCGCCCGAGGACCGTCGCCTGGTCGCGATCCACGAGTCCGGGCATGCGATCGCCGTCATGCTGCTCGGCCGGATCCCGGAGTCCGTCTCAATCGTGTCTGACGGGATCACCCGCGGCGGCGTGCGGGCCGGGTCGCTCATCGGAATGGCGCGCCTGCGTGACTACGAGAACGAGGTCGTGGTCCGCCTCGGCGGCCGCGCCGCGGAAGAGGTCATTTTGGGCGAGGCCTCGGGAGGAGCCGAAGCCGATCTCCACGGCGCCACCTCTGTCGTCGCGCAGCTGATCGGCAGAACCGGTCTCGCCGGCCGCCTAGTCTTTGACGAGCGCGTCGACATCGCGGTCCTCGAGACGAAGTTGCGCGAGCTCTACGGGCGGACCCTGAGGCTGATCGGCCAGCACCGGGCGGCCGTCGAAGCGCTCGCGGATCTGGTGGTCGAGCGCCGGGTCCTCGGCAAGGCCGCGCTCGAGGCGTTCGCAGCGGAGCACGGACTCGGAGGGTCGCGCTGATGGTGATCGCCCTACGCCCCGACGTCCGCGAACGCCTGGACGCGATCGAGCGCGAGGACGGCATCCCCGTTCTCGATCAGATCGTCCAGGCAGTCGAGGTCTGGAGCCATCTGACCGGTCCAGAGAGACATGCGCTGGGGATCATCGCGATGCAGCTCGTCGCCGCCAGAGCCCGTGGAGGCCTGTCGTGACCGTGTGGTTCACCTCCGACACGCACTTCGGCCATGCGAACGTCATCAGGCTCTCGAACCGGCCGTTCGAGGGCATTTCGGAAATGCGGGAGCACCTGATCGCGGCCTGGAACGCCGTCGTCAGGTCGGACGACGACGTCTACCATCTCGGCGATTTCGCGTACCGCGCCACGGCCAACGAAACGGCGAAGATCTTCGCCCGCCTCCATGGTCGCAAGCACCTCATCGTCGGCAACCATGACAACGAGGCCACGCGGATCCTGGCGTGGGAATCGGTGTCAGAGATAAAGCAGATCGCCGTCGACGGCCACCGTCTTTTCCTATGTCACTACCCGGTCCTCGAATGGGCCGGTTACTGGCGCGGCGCCGTCCACTTGTTCGGCCACGTGCACGGCCGGCGTCCCGGCGTCGGGCGCTCATGCGACGTCGGCGTGGATTGCTGGAGCTACCGTCCTGTCGCGCTGCCGGAGATCCTCGCCCGGATCGGAGACGCCGAAAATGCGTGATCCGGGAGAGGTCGAGACGTGGGATGAAGCCGCCGGTAGGCTCCTCAGGATGCTGGACGAGCGGGCACGGAAGCGCAGGAAACGAGGGGCGCCGAAAAGCGAGAGGCAATTACAATTTCCACTCGAGCCTGCACCATCCGTTCAGCAGCGCCTGCTACAAGAGAGCCGTACCCGACGTCGGCAGAAGCCGTAAGCGGGTCGAAGCGAGGAATGCTCCGATGCGACTTCACATTCTCAGCGACATCCACGACGACTACAGCGCGCCGTCCATGGGGACGTACGATGTCCCGGCCGATCTCGAAGCCGACGCGATAATCATCGCGGGCGATATCGCCGGGCGCATCAGCCGCATGGGGCTGCGTTGGCTCACGCGTCAGCATCTGCGCACCGGCCTCCCGATCATCCTCTGCGCAGGAAATCATGATTATTGGCGCGGCTCGCTCGAGCTCGAGATCTCCCGCTTCCGCGACCGCAACGCCTTCCCCGAGGGCATCCATATCCTCGATGCGGACGAGCTGATCCTCGGCGGCGTCCGTTTCCTCGGCGGCACCCTCTGGACGGACTACAACGCGTACTCGGACCGCTGGACGGCCGAGCGCGACGCGCTGCGCCACATGCAGGATTTTAAGCATATCCGCTGCTTCGACTACCAGCGGAAGTTGCAGCCGCACCACCTCGCCGAGGAGCACGCCCGCTACCGCACCTTCCTCGCGGACCGCCTGGCCACCCCCTTCGCCGGCCCGACCGTCGTCCTGACGCACCACGCGCCCTCGCCGCGCAGCCTGATCGGCGGCCGCGCAACGGAGCCGCTCGACGCCTCGTACGCCTCCGATCTCGAGGACCTCATCCGCGAGCGCGGACCGGATTTGTGGATCCATGGTCATACGCATGCTCGCCACGACTACTCGATCGGCGGCACCCGCATCCTCTGTAATCCCCGCGGCTATAATCGCGCAGCGCAGGGGCGGCATCGGCCGGCGGAGGTCGAGAACGCGGGCTTCGATCCGCGGCTGATCATCGACACCACTGACACGCGACCGTTGGTCTCCGCGGCGAACATCGAGCACGCGTACGCCCGGCCGGACCTGTTCCAGTGGCCGTTTGGAAAGGCGCCGGAGTCACGCAGCGCCGAGGAGATGGCGGCCGAGATGCAGACGTTCCGCGAGCGTGCGTCGCGAGCGGATCCGGCGGCGGCGCTGCGCATCCTAGATGGCGCGCCGGATTCGGAGAACGGCGAGTGACCCGCGTTATCGCGGCGGCCGACCTCCTCCGGCTCCTCGCCCTGCCGCCGGAGACAGCCGTTCTGTCGAGCGACGACTACGCGACGGCGGCCGACCTCTTCGCCGCGATCGAGGCGGCGAAGGTGGAGCGCGAGGAGTTCGTCGTGCTCCTGACCGTCACCCGGCGCGTCGGGCATCACCAACGCCGGCCGGACGGTGTCTGGACCATGACGGAATACCAGCTGACGCCAGAGGGCACCCGCCGGCTTGATTTCCCCGCCGACCAGGGCTGACGCCCCTTCCGCCACCTGCCCCACCAATCCTGGAGATCCGCATTGCGAGCCGCTCTCGCCGCCCTCTCGCTCGTCCTCGCGACCTGCCCCACCATTGCCGCCGACCGCTATTCGGGCCGCTACAGCGCGGAATGCGGCACCCTGGTCTGCGAGCTCGACATCGCGCCGGCCGGCCGCGACCGTTGGCGGATCCGCTGGACCGCGACCGATCCGACGATCCTCGACGCCAGGCCGAAGTGCGCGTTCTCGACCACGGCCCGCATCGGCGCCGCGCAGCTCGGACCGGCCGGCATCATCGACGGGATCGCGGTCGGGGAATGGCGCGGCCGCCCGTTCGGCCTGTTCGATATCCCAGAGGGGCGCGTCTCGTGGTCGTCGAGCTGGCAGGCGTGTCCGGGGATCGCGCCCAAGGGCATCTACAGCGAGTTCGGAGACGAATGATGTCGCTCGACGAGACCCTGCGGCTCGAGCGTCGGCGGTGGATCGGCCTTATCTAGAATGCCGGACAGCTGGTGCACCGACCGGAAACCGAGGGTGCGGTATGGTGGCGGCATGCGACACCTCATCTACGGCGACCTCGTCGTCGAGCGTCAGGAACTGGTGGGCCCAAGGCTCTATATCCGCGGCACGTCTACGACGCTCCGCTCCGTCGAGCATGCGTGCGCGGACTCGTGGACGCCGCTCGACGACCTCGTCGCGAACGACCGGCGCGGCGATCGCGGGAACCTCGAAGAGGCGGTCCGGCTCTGCATCGCCGATCGGACGCGGACCGGGCACGACTCGCCATGGCGGCCGGCGAAGGAAAAGAACCCGCCGGCGTAGTCGCCGACGGGTTCGCGGCCCTGTGGACCCCAACAGGGCTCGCCCCCTGTCGCGTCTGAAATGGTGTCCGCACGCGGGACGGGCAAGCGGTCAGAAAAGGGAGAGCTGCCGGACCTCGGACGACATCGTCGCCTCGGCGGCCCGCGGGTTCATCCACACGCTCTCCGTCCTCCGGTTCCCGCCGCCGTCGGTCGCTGACCGGTCGATCCGCGTCCACCCGACGAGAGTGTCGTCGTATAGGGTGCTCGGGTAGCCCGACAGGACGACGTAGCCGCGGAGCGAGCGGAGGACCTCCAGGAGCTCGACGTGAGCCTGGACGGTCATCTCGTGCCGGTACCCTTTGTCCGGAGCCATGCGCGTCGCCGGGACGTAGGGCGGGTCGCAGTAGTGGAGCGTGTCGGCGCCGTCGTGATCGCGCATGACGTCGATCGCGGGACGCTGGCTGATGCGGACCTCGCGCAGGCGGGCGTGGAAGCCCGGAACGCTCTTCCGGTAGGTCGCCCAATCCTGTGCGGGCGTCGTCCCGCGACCAGCGCTCTTCTGAGGTGGCCGGATCCCGGCGCCGGAACCCGTCTTCGGCCTTACCGAGGAATTGTACGCGAGCGCCCCACGGGTCACCAGTTTGCGAGCCCGCGTCAGGTCGTCGGCGTCGTCCGGGACGCGGAATGCGTCGGCGAGGACACTCGACCGGAACGGTGTCAGGTAGCAGTCGAAGGCGAGCTGGCGGGAGAGCTGTGGATCGGCGAGTACGCGGTACAAGGCCACGACGTTGTCGTCCACATCGTTCAGGACCTCGACCGGCGCCTTCGGCTTCCGGAGAAGAACGGATGCGCCGCCTCCGAACGGTTCGACGTACGTGCGGTGGGCCGGGAACAAGCGGACCAGGAACGGCGCCTGGTGCCATTTCCCGCCGAAATATCGGACCGCGGGGCGACGGAGGGCGACGACGGCGCTCACGCCGCCGCCCTTTCCGGCTCGACCTCGTCCGGCCCCGGCGGCGCCAATGCGTCGAGCCACTCCAGGATCTCGCGGGCGCGCCGCAGGTCCTCGGCTCCGACGCACATCACCGGTGGCTTCACCTTGGCCGCCTCGATCGGGATCGTCGCCTCCTTCCGGATCGCCTTCGCCGCGACGGTGAACGCACCCCGCCTCGTCACGTAGCGGCCGCGGAACTGTGCGACGTAGCCGCCGCCTCCCCACGCGCAATCGTGCGCGACTTCCCAGGCCTCGCCGTCCTGGGTCGAGCGAATCTGGATCGAGGCGCCGAGGTTGCGGCCGAAGTCGATGCAGGCCTCGAACGGCGGGACGGTCGCGGTCGCGAGGCGGATCTGCCTGTTGCGCTCGTCGATCCATGCGAGGGCGTGCTTGTCCGGAAGGGCGTCGGCGATAGCGAAGACGTTGCTGCCGGTGTCCTCGGCGTCGCGGACCCAGGCGGGCGGAGACCAGGCCGGGAGAACCGGAGCCGTCTCGGCCGCGATCTGCTCGTCCAGCTTCGCGATCGACGCGTCCAAGTCCGCCTTGCGCTTTCGGCACGCCTTCGCGAACGTCGAGTACGCGAAATGCTCCGGGGCGCCGTTCCCCGTCCGCAGCTCCTCCTGCTCGATGGCCCGGTCCAGCTGGTCGCGCATCCGCGTGAACTCGGCGTGCATGCCGCGCAGCTGATCGAGCTTGGACGGCGGGGTGGCATCGGCGATGGGCGCATCGACCTCCGGGTCGGCCATCTTCTGCGATCGATACATCTCGAGGACCGCCTGCAGATGCTCCTTCATGCGCTCGAGCTGCGCATCGATGTCGACGCCCCGCTCCGCCGCGACGCCTTCCAGCCATTCCCGCGCCTTCTTCACGGACTCCGGCTGCCGAGGACGATCGCGGAGGTTCTTGGCCAGATTGCCGATGGCCTCGCTCCAGGCTTCGACCTCGGTCGCAAACCGCTTGCCGAAGGACCAGGAGGGTCCGCCGTAGCCCGAGTTGTCGATGCTGATGCGGGTGCCCTCGCACCAGATCCCCGGCGCCACCTCGCCGACCACGATCTCGACGACCTCGTCGTTCTTCTTCGACGGACGGAAGACCAGCTCGACCGGCGGCGGCACGGGCGGACCCGACAGGAACCCGAGCTCCTCGTCTACGATCGCCTGCAGCTCGTCGCGGGCGGACAGGTAGTGGTCGAGGAGATCGTCCTTGGCGCTTGCGATCGCGGCGATGCAGCCATCGAGACGAGCCCGGTAGTGCTCGAGGCGGCGGCTGGTGCGCACGAGCTTCGCGGTCTCGGCGATCGGCGTCTCGGCCTCGGCAGCCTTTTTCCTTCCCTTCTTCCGCGTCGCCGCGGGGAAGATCGGGGCCGCGTCGGGGGCGGGCTCCGGGATCTCGTCCGGCTCCGGCGGCGTCAGTCCCTCGAGCCACTTCAGGATCTTTTTCGCCCGCAGCACATCCGGCTCGCCGATGCCAGCCTTCACCCGCACGCTTTCGCCCGACTCGACCACCCATCTCGCTGCCGATTGGATCCGAAGCACGGCATGATCGTACGCCGCCTGCTGCGTCGGGAATCTGCCGTGATACTGGATCGAGTAGCAGCCGTTGCCGTAGCTGCATTTGTGCCGGGCTTGCCAGAAGTCGTCGAGACGGCGGATCTGGATGCTGGCGCCGAGCGTGCTCTCGAGGGCGAGATAGGCGGCGAAGGGTTCGGCGGCGACGGACGTCGCTTCTTCCTCCGCGGATTTCCCGATCGGACCCTGAAGCTCGGCGAGCATCGCCCGGTATTCTAGGACCTTGCCGCGGGCGGTCCGCAGGGAGGCCGGATACGAGTCCTCGAACCGGTCGTCGTCCGTCAGGCCTCGCTTCGCCTGCTGGTCAGCGATCCATTCATTCGCCCGACGGACGCCGCGCTCGTACATCTCGATCGCGGCCTGCCTCCGAGACGCCTCCCTGGAAACGATGCCGCGCAGCCACTCGACGTAGGTCCGGAACTGCTCGTCGGAGATGCTGAAGACCGTCTCGATCCCGGACCTGAGCTCGGCGGCGAGATCGCGGGCGTGTCGGATCCCGGCGGCGGCCTGCGACCGGATGGCGGCTGCCCGGGTGTTGTGAATGCAGCCGTCGAGGTCGTTCTCGACGTCCCAGGAATAGAGCGAAGTGCTCCAGCGTCCGTCCGGGAGTTCGACGATCTCGATGTCCGGCAGCCAGGTCCGAGCGAGACCGGCGACGTCGGACGTCCTCCAGATGGCGGTGGGCTTCAGGTTGTGGGGTTCGGCGACGGTCACGGCAGGTCCTCCCCTTCGGGCAGCGCGAGGTATTCGAGGTAGGCGTCGATCATGTCGAACCCCGGCGGCAGCGGCTCCGGCGGGAACGCGCCCGCCTTCACGGGCGGCGGCGTGGGCTCGGGCGCGGCGACCGGTTCCGGCTCCGAGGCGACGTCGAGGAACGGTCCGGTGCCGGGCGTGCGGATCATGCCGCGAGCGAAGCCGGCGGAGGACTGGCTGACCACATAGGCGAGCTGCCCACGGAGGAACGCGACCTCGGCGCGAAGGCGGACGTTCTCGTCGAGGACGGCGCGGGCGTCGAAGGCGGCGCTCATTGCACCGTCCTCGGGTCGCCCGGCTCGCTCCAAAGGCGCGGATCGGCGGTGGCGATCTCGGCGCGGGTGGCCGGCCGGTAGCGGATCTCGGCGGACGGGAGTCCGCGGGCGTCAATGAAATCCGCGCTGCGATGGGTGCAGGTCAGGAAGCGGTAGCCGCTGCGGAAGACGGAGCCCTTCGTCCAAACGCAGGCCGGGTCGACGATCATGGCGGTGCCGAGGTCGGAGAAGAATGTCGGGATCACAGCACACCTCCTTCGGCCCAGTATTCCTGGCTGAAATCCTCGAAATCCCTGGCCGCCGGCGGAGCGGCGGGCCGGTTGCGGACGCGCCTTCTCCGGGGCGCGGCGAGCGGGTTCGGCAACGGCTCGAGGCCGTCCTCGGCGGCGAGGAGGGCCTCGTAGGCGTGGAGACGGAGCGCTAGCGCGTTCTCGAAGATCCGGCCGTCGTACGAGAAGCGCGGCGGCCGGCCGAAGGCGGAGATGAAGTCCTAAAGCTCCTGCAGCTGCCCGAGGGCGTAGACGCGGGAGGTGTCGGACATCCGGCGGCGCAGGAGGATTGCGGGGACGCGGGCGAGATCGACGGCGGACGGTTTGGTGGTGTCGGGGGGCATCTGAGACTCCTGGAGTGCCGCGGTGGCACCGGGGATGGAATGGTCCGGCTCGGCCGGACCGGGGGTGGATCAGGCCTTGATGGCGGCGACGAGGTCTTCGGTGGCGCGGATCCGGACGCCGCGGGTGCAATACCCGCAGTTCCGCATGCCCCAGCTATCGCCGTCGCCGCCGGCATAGGTCAACGACCAGAGCCAGCCGTCGGGCGTGAGGACGACCCAGCGGCGCCAGCCGCCGAGCGCCGCGCTGTCGTCGGACCAGATCGTCTCTCCGTCGGGTTCGGATCCGACCTCGGGGGCGTCCGTGGAGGCGTCGATCTGCCGGATAGCGTCAGCGCGGCGCCCGCGGGTCGCCTCGGCCGCCTCGGCGGCAGTCTCGCGCTCGACGAGGGCGGCGGTCTCCGCTTCGGACGCCGGCTCGTAGTACGCGTAGCAGACCAGCTCGCCCTCCCAGGAGGGGTCGATCCCGTACGCGCTCGAGTCGTCGCCCAGGCGCCAAGCCTTGCCGTGTCCCGTGATGCGCTTGGCCGAGGATCCGATGCGGACGACCTTGCCGACGTCCGGGACGCGGGCGAGCAGGTAGATCTTGCGGCCGCGACCAGCCTCGATGTCGGCCTGCATGCGATCGGCGCGCTCGACGGCGCGGGCGATCTGCTCGGCGGCGCGGGCGGCCCTGGCGGCCTCGATCTCGGCCTTCCTCGCCCTCTCGCCCTCGACCACGGCCGCGATGGCCTCGATCAGGTCGCCGATCCTGTCTTCCGTCGCGATCGGAACGTGGTAGCCGCGGAACTTCCCGTTCCAGTCCTTCTGGCTCCTCGCGCCCTGCAGATTGCCGACCGGTCCGAGCCACGCCATCCCGAGGGGAGAGACGTCCGCGATGCGGTTCTTGCGGTCGATGCGGACGGAAACTATGCCGCCGGCGGCCTTCTTGATCTCGGGGTTCTTCGTCTCGATCAGCGCGTCGTAGGCCGCGTCCGCATTGGCGGCGACACCGGCGAACGCCTCGACCTGTTTCGAATAGCGCTTCGCGACGGTCCAGCTCGCTCCGTCCCACTTCGCGCCGGGGATCGTCTTCACGGTCGCTACGAGTTTCGGGTCGTAGGGGAAGCTGATGGAGATGCGTTTGCCGTCGGCGGTCGGGGTGGTCTTGATCATCTGGCGTCTCCTGGAGTGCCGCGATGGCACCGGGGATGGTGGGCGGATCATGTCCGCCCAAGAGTTATGTAGCCAATGGCAACTTAAATCAAGTCCTCCGCATGCGCGGCGAGAAATTTTCCTGCGGCCAGTCCGCCGGCCGGTAGCCCTCGAGGTATGCGCGGATCAGCCGGACGTGCCAGGGCTTGATTTCGCGTGCGTACCCGGCCTCCGGCCCCGCCTTGAGGCGCCGGACGTGTTGCGGGTCGCTGATGCCCAGCATCAAGGCCATCGACGCATCGGACAGGCCAAGATGCTGCTGAGCCATCCTGAATTCGTCTGCGTCCATGCGGTCGTACGACACGTGCCGTCACTCCTTGCGGCTGATGATCTGGAAGCGGTTGCCGGGCCGGCTGTGGAGCATCCTTGTCGGCACTCCGGTCCAACGGTTCGTCATCACGTTTCGCAAAGGATCCCCGTACTTCTTCGCCGCCGCGACGTTGATCGGCGGGTGCTCGCCCTCGAATACCGTGACGACGCGGCAGTAGGCGCCCACGTTGAAATCCGGATCGTCGCAGACGATCAGTCTGACGTGATCGCCGGCGCGCAGCTCGTGCGAAGCGACGCAAACGCCGGAGGCGGCGATCGCGGCGCACTCGGCGGCAATGCGATCGGCGCGGGAGGGTTTGGCGGCGGCGATGGCGGACATGGGATCTCCCGGCAGGGCGTGCCGCGATGGCACTTCGACATCGTCTTTATATTGCCAATGGCAACGAAAGACAATAGTGCAGCGGTCAGCCCGGCAGCTCGATCAGCTCGACTCCCGCCTTCTTCGCCAACATGTTCCGCGCCCGACCGATCGCCTCCGGCCGCACGTGCAGCTGCGACGCGAGGTCGATCACGTCAGGCTCGTGGGCCAGGAAGAAGTCGAGCACGGCGACGAAGAACGTCGGCTGCGTCGCGAGCCGGCGGAGGTCACCGATGGCGAACCCCGTGACGTCGACGAAGCGGTCGATGAGGTCCTGATGGCTCGCGATGAACGTCAGCGCCTGGATGCCGATCTCCTTGGCGTCGAGAACGGGTTCGCGCTCGCGAATCATCGGTGCCCCCCCCCTGTCCCGACGAAATGCACAAGAACGCTCGGTCTCGTGCAATCTGTCGGCGCTCGCGGATCATGACCGCTTCCCCGCCCCGCGCCGCACGTAGCCGGCGCTGATTACGCCCGCGTACGCTTCCATGAGGTTCCGCTGCCCGAGGATCACGGCGCGGATCGCCGTCCGCTCGTCGCCGCCGGCGGCGTGGATCGCGGCGTCCACGGCAGCGTCGAGGTCGTCGGCGAGGGGCAGGTCGAGGAACTTCTCGGCTAGGCGTGACATCGCGGCATCCTCCAATTCGTCGCCGTAATTCTGACCCCGATCGCCATGAGAGTCGAGATTTGTTCACTCTCTGTTCTAGTTCCGCACAGGCTGAAAGGGAGGCGCGGCGGTGGTTCAGAGGATCCGGATTTTCGCGGAAGGCTTGCGACGCAGGATGGCGATCGTGGTCCGCTGCGGCTGCGGGAAGAGCGTGTTGGACCCGGCGCAGAATTTCGAGGGCTTCATCTCGCCGATGGCCGAGATCGAGGACCTGCGGTGGCGGTGCTCGTGGTGCGGGCGGCGGGCCTCGTACGTGCGCTGGCGCCTGGTTCAGGACGTGAACCGCGAAGCCTTGGCGCAATGGAAGCCGCCGCCGGGGATGCGGCGGCGGCACTAGAGGGGCTCTCGGCACCAATGAGGCCCGCGTCAGTCCTCGTCGGGCAGAAGCTCCCTCGCCGCCGACCGGAGCGACGGCTCCCACTGGTGGATCCCGTGCCCGTCGTGGACGAGGAGCCAGTGGTAGTGCTGGGCCGGATCACGCCTGACGATCCTCCAGCCGGCCGCCTCGAGCGCCTCGCGGACCGCCCCCTCCTCGGCCTGGCCGGTCAGGTCCGGCCGATGCTCCCGCACCAGCCCCTTCGCGGCCTCGAACACGATGTCGGCCGCGCAGGGATGGGCCGGGGCGATCGCCTCGATCCAGTCTTCGCGATGGAAGGATTGGTGGTAGCTGTTGAGGGTGACGAACACTCCGTCGGCGACCTGCTCGCCGAATTCCAACTCGACGAACTCTCCGCTCTCGGGATCCTCGACGCGAACCGTCGCGGTCAGGAGATCGCCATCGGTCCCGTCCGAGCGCCGGATCCCGGAGACGCCGACGATGCGGGTGACGGGCCGGTCGCCCCCGAGATCGAGCAGGACCGGCGTTGTCTCGACCGGCGGCTCCAGGGCGGTCGAGGCGAGCGCTTCGCGCAGGAGGCCGATCCGTTCGGCGACGATGCCCCGGAGGTCGCGGACGACGCCGTCGGAGACGGGGGTGCGGCCCGAGACCCAGGCCCGGACGCTGCGGTCCGAGACGCCGAGGGCGTTGGCCGCCTCGGTCTGCCACCGCGACCCGTAGGCCGCGGTGGCGAGGGCGGAGAGCCGATCGCGATTTTCCATCATGATGATCCCTTAGATCCGCGGCAGGACGCTGCGGTAGTTTTCGATCCAGTAGCTCGCCGTCGTGGCGCGCTTCAGCGCGGCGTTGGCGGGCTCGCGGCGGTGGACGGCGGAGCGGATCCGGAGCGCCCAGGCGACCTGCCGGGCGGACCCCTTGAGGAGCGGCAGGCCGTCGGTCGTGGTCTGACCCTCGGCTTCGATGCGCTGCGCTTCGGCGTCGAGGACGGCCCACTTCTCGGCGATCTCCTTCTCGCGCTCGGCGGCCTCGATCTTCATCCGCTCGAGGCGGGCCTTCTGCTCCTCGATCTCGCGGCGCTGACGGGCCTCGGTCTCGACGCGGCGCTGCTCCTCCCGGACCTTCTCCAGCTCGAAGCCGACCGGGAAGCGGCGGCGGCGCTCGGCCTCGAAGGCGGCGGCTTCCTTGTAGTAGGTGGTGACGCCCTCGAAGGTGCTGACCCAGCGCGTCGCGCCTTTCGAGGAGCTGATCGAGACGCCGTCGAGGCGGTACAGGCGGTTCTCCGACAGATTCCAGGAGATCCAGCCCGAGCGGCGCGAGCCGGACAGGCCGTCGCTATCGTAGCGCAGGCGGCGGGTCTGGGCGTAGTCGTCGTAGACCGTCACCGTCGGCGTGACGTCGCCGCCGCCCCTGACATAGTTCGTGTACTCGAGATCGGCGTCGACCCAGCCCTCGCGGCCGACGTCCACGCGCTCGCGGACCGGAGCGGCCGGCTGGCGAAGGGCAGCGTAGGCGGCGCGGAGCGCCAGGCCGAAGGTGGCGGCGTAGTTGTCGCCCTTCTGGTGCACGGCGCGGGCGGCCTCGTGGGCCTGACGGAAGAGGATTTTCAGGGACTCGTTCGTGGTGGTCATCGTGGCCTCCTTCGGGCGCCCGGTGCGGCTGTCCGCTCCCGGTAATGAGGAACATACTGCCTACATTTAGGAAGTCAACCTCTTCTTCCTAAAAACAGGAAGCTCGTCGGTGGCGGCCTCCGCTCTAGATTTTGCAGAATGCAAGAAAACGATGACAGGAGCACGCCATGGCCGTCCCGAGCCGACCCCCGCTGAACGAGACGGAGAGCGTTCCACCGGTCTCAAGCGACGAGCGCGAGGACATCGAGGCCGTCGAAGAAGCCGAGGTCGTCGAGGCAGCGAAGGAGGCGGGCATCGACCCGGACGACGTGACCGTCAGGCCGCCTCAGGCTGATTGAGAACGCGGGTTTCGGCGGCCAGGACGGTGACGACCCTCCGCTCTCGGACGACGAGCACCCGGTCGGCGCCACGGACCGCCCGCGGATCGAGATCCAAGTAGCAATGGAGCCGGGACGGCAGGATCGCCTCCCTCGCGTCGTCGAGCGACATCCGAAGATGGTCGCAGCCGCACTGCGCTCGCCGGAGGTTGGACCATTCCGGAGGCAGCCGGGAGAGGTCGACGCGGCGGACGCGCTCGAGCCAACGGACGACAGCGTGGGCGGTCACGGGGCTCACCGGACCTTCCCCATCTCGAACGAGACCAGGCCCCCACGGCCGACGGCGATGCTGCCGGGCGCTGGGATAGGCAGCGGGCCCCATGTCGCGACGACCTCGCGGTCGTATACCCGGTCGCCGTTCTCGTCCGTCGTCCACAGCACGCAGGGCACGTGTAGCGTGAAGCTACCTGTGAACCCGCGCATCCGGCTCGGCACCGTCGCGGAGTAGCCGTCGAGTGTGAAGCGCTCGCCGCCCGCGCCCGTCGAGGCCCCCTGAACAGCCGCTTCCTCGGAACGGCTGTCGGCGAAAATCGGTGGGTGAACGCTTCGGACTTAGCTTTGGATGACACATGACCACGGTGTGGAGGCTGGAGCGGGTGTTCAGCACCGCGCTAGACGCTGCTCATAATCGGTATCGGCAGCATGTGAGACCGGCGACGAGCATCACGTCAACGCGTGATCGTGGCTTCGCGCGTTCCCATAGAGGGATCGTATGGTAAGCCACGACCGGTCATGTGGACAGGAACATTCGACGCACGCCGTCGCCGGCTCCGTCTATGATCGTTCGCGCCATGCCGGGAAGTTCGACGCCAGCCCGTGCGAAATCGTCCATCGGGATAAGGTCGTCGCTCTCGGGTGCATCGAGGCGAATGAGGTTCTGTCGGCCGATCAGTAGACCTGCCTGCCCCAATGCATCCATCGATGGGGCACGAGAGGCCACCTCGAGAGCGCCTCGCCAGTCGAAGAGCCCGCCATGCCGCTGACGCCTCGTGATCGAATAGCGCGCCTGCCCGCAGCCGATGCTCAGGATCTGGATGTCGCTCCTTTCAATTTGGAAGCAGGTCAGGGCGTCGACGAGGGCGTTCATGACGGGATTGTTCGTCCAGATGCCGCCGTCGATCACGACGTAGCCGTTGAGGTCGAAGGTACCCAGGAAGGTCGGGGCCGCGGACATCGCACAGGCGACGGCGACCATCTTCTCCTTTCCGTCGCGCTTGTAGTCCGGATGATGCGGCGTCTTGAAGATGTAGGGCTCGCCGTGCACGCCCTCGAAGGCCGGGACAATAAGGCGAGCGGTCGCCTCGCCGAACAGGGTGTCGTCGAACACCCGGCGCAGCTCGCCCTCGAGGTTGCGCCTGTCGTGCTTGGAGAGGACGAACCGGCGGACCTTGCCGAGCATGCGGTCGACCGGCCCTGCGGGCGGCGGGAACACTTGGTCACCTCGATCGAGATAGAAGTTTAGGATTCCGTTCGCCGTCATGCCCTTCCCCAGGCCGAGCGCGATGATGCCGCCCGTCGACGTGCCCGCGATCATGTCGAAGTGAGGTCCGATCGACCTGCCCTCGAGAAAGCGGTCCTCGCACTGGGCTAGGATCGCAGCGGGCAGGATGCCGCGGATGCCGCCGCCGTCGATGCTGAGGATCTTGAAGGGGCGGCCTTCGGGCGACGGCTGGCGCTCGCGCGTACGATGGGTCGTCCCGTTGGATCTTCTGGAAGGCGCCGACATCATCTCATCGCCCTCCGGGTGTTTCCGTCGCCGGTCGGATGATGGCCGCCGCCGGGCCAGATCCCCGTGACCGTCCAGAACTCGAAGGAGTTCAGCCAGTCGACCGTCCAGGAGACGGTGGTCGCGGCAAGCGGCATGGCGGGAGTCCACTCCTCCATCTCGGGCTCGAAGAAGCTCATGCGACGCGGTCACACGGCTTTTGTCGTCCTTGTCGTGGCTGCGGGCCGACTCAGCCCGACGAGCGTCGGGCAAGGGCGGTCTTCGGGTCGCGATCGGGAGGATCGCCTTGTGGAGACCCGTGCCGAACCCCATCCGAGCTATGCGACGAGATCCAAGGCGGTCGTCTCCGCGTGGGGCGGAAAGAAGCCCGTACGCCCAACGCCCGAGCGGCCGGTGAACGTCTCCACGTTGGCGAGTTCATTCAGAAAGGCGGGCGGCGTCACGTTCTCGATGACGACAAACTGTCCGAGGTCGGAGATCGACAGGAGGTGCCGGTAGAAGCTCTCGACGATTCCGACCTGCCGCAGGGCGATCTCGTCAGGCTCCAACTCGCCGTACCGAGGTTGCGCCAAAGGTTCCCGGTAGGTCAGGAGCGGCGTGTCGAGCACGACGAAGCCGGGATGGGACTTGCCGTGTCGCCGACAGTAGACGAGGACCGCGACCTTGAACGCGGCGTGGAGGATGGCTCGAACACCCTTCCCGTTCGCCGCCCGCTCCTTTCCGGCAATCGTCAGATCCTGCAGGTCGTTGTCGAACCGGACATGCTCCGCACCGGGGAAGCGCCATTGCCCGAGGACCTCCTGCAGCGTCGCCGAAAGCGCGAAGGCGGTGTTGCCGTCGGTTCCGACCACCAGCTTTTCACCCTTCTTGTTCTTGACGACGCTCTCCAGCTGGGCCTTCCGAGCCGACAACTCGTCTCTGCGATCGAGCAGGTCCGTCAAACCGTGCAGCTCGGCGCGCTTCAGAAGCATGGCTTCGTAGCGCTTGCGTACGCCGCCTTCGGACGGTCGAAGAGCCTCCAGGACCGCCTCCGCTTCCGCGAGGTTCCGTTCGTTCTCGATCCTAGCCGCTTCGAGTCCCCGACCTTCGGCCGACAAGGACGCCATGGTCGCGACGAGGTCGCGGCGTTCGAGCTCGATCTTCCGCTTCTCGGCCTTCGCGGAGCGATGCGCCGACGCGATGTCGTCGAGGCCGTGCGAATGCTTCTGGTCCGCAGGAGCCGCCCCGCAGACCGGACAATCGCGCCCCGCGATGGCCAGGATGAGAAAGCCGCCCTCCTCTAGGGCGTCCAACCGCGAGATGTCCGAGTCGTATATTTCCCGCAGCCGTTCGAAGCGGGCCACGGTCACCCTCAGTTCCAGCAGGCGGGCCGTCAGTTCGTCCGCTCGATCGCTCAGCGTGCGACGCCGTGCGACCTGCTCGTCGAGCGAGTCCTGGAGCTCCCTCAGTTCGGAATGGAGCGAGGCGAGTTCCTCGTCGACCCGCGACAGCCTCTGCGCGACGTCCTCGCGCGACGGCGGGGGATCGCCGAGCTGGATGTCGACCTTGGACATCCACTCGTCGACGAGTTCGACCTTGGCGTTCCTGACCGTCTTCTGCGTCTTCGCGTTCACAGTCGCGACGACGGCAGAATCGTCTCGGCCTGTGAGCAGGGTCTTGAAGACGTTCTTCTCGGCCGTCTCGCGGATCACTTGGCCCGAAGCGAGCACGGGGCTGCGCTCGGACATGATCGTTCCCTCCTGCACCAGGACGTAAGGAACGAGACTTCGCAGCGTGAGCGATTCCTTCTCCCCGTTCATGTTCTTGGCGACGACCCGTCCGTCCAGGCCTAGCGCGCCCATGAGATATTGGGAGAGGCTGTCCTTCCGAGACGCGTCGTGCGCCGGCTGCAGGGTCCTGCCCGCTCTGCCGTCTTGGGCGTCGTGGACCAGGCCGTCGAAGACCTTGTAGGCGCCGCCGGCGGCGGCGCGGTAGATCGTAACGGGATTGCCGTCGGGGAGCGTCAGTCCGAGCCAGACGGAGGTGTAATCCACCCGCTGCTCGATGGCGGGAAGCGGCGTGGAGCCGCCCAGCATGAAGTCCAACGCCTTCAGCGAGAAGGACTTGCCCGTGTTGGACGCACCGAAGAGGAGGTTCACGCCCTCGTCGAACCGGATGCCGGCAGGTTGCACCCCCTCGCCCGTGAAGACCAGATGGCGGAGGCGGATACCCGTCACGGCAGATCGCGTCCGGGTTCGTCGACGGGCAGTTCCGCCGTCCAGCGACCGATCTTTTCGGTGACGAGCTGGGCGAGACCTCCCTCCGGCAGCTCGCGAACGAGGGCGGCCAACCAATCAGCACGCAACTTCAGAGCTTCGGTGTATCCGGACTGCAGGGTCCGAAGGAAGCTCGGCGCATCCTCGCCCGCGACGAACCGGATGCCGCTCTCGTCGTGCACCACGTCAACCAAGTTGACGCGATGCATCAGCCGCACGCTCTCCTCCACCAGACGACGACGGACGAGGATCTCGCCGACCCTGTTCGGAAGGTCGGGATGGAGGCTCGACGGTGCAGCCGTTCCGGCATAGCCGTCGAGGTCGGAGGTATGGACGACGAGATGGTCCAACCACGTCATCTCCGCAAGGTCGCACCCCCGCGGATGGAGGGCGTCCAGCACGACGAGGGCCCGCAGCCCGGTCTCCAGCGGACTGTTGAACAAAGGGGCGCGAAATTCATCGGGTCGGTTCATCGTTTCCATGAAAGCCGACCTTCATTGATAAAGTGGTGACAGACGCCCTGCTTCACGGGCACTCGAGCGTAACGGGCAAGTGCGCCCGCGGGTGCCACGCTCTTCGCCTCCTTCATCACGGCGGTCATTCGTCCGAGCGCATCCGGATACGCTTCCCTGTGTGTGTCGACCACGCCATGGTAGACGTCTTCCGTGAAAGCCGACATCACCTCCGGGAACGTGCTCTCCCGGTAGTACCTCTTGAACTCGACTGCGTGGAAGAAACGCTGTCGCTGATCGCGCAGATCGTCGCCCCAGACAGGATGCGTCAGAACCTCATGGGCTCCGGCGAAGACGATTGTCTCCCGCTCTCCATACGCGTCAACGAGCTGCCGGAGATAGGGTGCTTCCTCCGCCTGCATGTCTTCGGGAACGACGCCGGGAGGCGCTTCGCCGGGGTCGTCGTCGAACCATTTGACTAAGACCGGCCGGATCGCCGGGTCCTCCGAGAGGCT
Source organism: Aureimonas endophytica (assembly GCF_014642635.1). Taxonomy (GTDB): domain Bacteria; phylum Pseudomonadota; class Alphaproteobacteria; order Rhizobiales; family Rhizobiaceae; genus Plantimonas; species Plantimonas endophytica. The sequence continues at coordinate 316,771 of NZ_BMIQ01000001.1, read as the reverse complement.
GCCTGCGTCGAAGCCGTGGACGCGGGTGAAGTCGAAGGCACGGATGGCGGCTTCGATCTCCGGCGAAAGGGGAACCACAGAGTTCTCCACGAGGGCCGGGGCGCAAACGTCGTCCCATCGATCGATGAACGCCTGCCGAAACCGCTCGGGATGGGCAATGAACGTCAGAACGTTGCGCACCATGCCTCTCGGCGCGACGAAGAAGTAGGCACGCGGGAGCCGAAACGCACCGTCCGCAACGTGCATGAAGATCTTGCCGAGTTCCACGAAGGCTGAAGCTTCAGACAGCCTGGTCCCCAGCTGCTTGCATTGGTAGTTGTCCCAATCGCCCTCGTGGCGTCGCTCCGTCACGTATCCGACGACGTCCCGTCCCATGTCGCCGGTACCGTTCCAACGCTGGCTGCTGTGGTAGTCCCGCGTTCGGACGCTGAGCCAGTCCTTCACGAAGGCTTCCAACCGCTCGGCCGGCAAGGCCGTGATCAGGGCCGCATGGTTTGTCCGCATCTCGCTTCGTAGGCGCTGGTGTACGGGGAAGAAGGCGAATCGAGCCTGACGATCCCTTCACTTCCATATTAATCCGCAACCGGAGCAGCGTCTGCACCTCCTCTCTTTCCGAGTGCCGGCATCATCTAACGCGGCACGTTCGGAGCTGCGTCCCTTGAGTCCGACGAGGCGGGGCGCATGAAGCCGTCCGCCCTCTACCAGCGCGTCGTCGACGTCTGCGAGGAGCTGGCGAAGTTCACCCATCTCGTACGGGGCCGCGCCGACTACCTGACGGACCGCTACTCCGAGCGCGTCGAGAGCGGCGAGAAGCTGTCCGAGCGCGTGAACCAGCGCACCCTCTGATCCTCTTGTCCCCGGACATTCCATGCTCGCGCTCGCGATCTTCGTCGCCACGCTCGTCCTCGTCATCTGGCAGCCCCGGGGCCTTGGCATCGGGTGGTCGGCACTCGCCGGCGCCGCGGTCGCACTGGCGACCGGCGTCGTCGGCTGGGGCGACGTCGGGACGGTCTGGCACATCGTCTGGGACGCGACGTTCACCTTCGTCGCGCTGATCGTCATCTCGCTCGTCCTCGACGAGGCCGGGTTCTTCGCCTGGGCTGCGCTCCACGTCGCCCGCTGGGGCGGAGGCAACGGGCGGCGGCTGTTCCCGCTCGTCGTCCTGCTGGGCGCGGCCATCGCCGCCGTCTTCGCCAACGACGGGGCCGCGCTGCTCCTCACCCCGATCGTGCTCGCCATCCTCCTGCGCCTCGACTTCCCGCCCGCGGGGGCGCTCGCCTTCGTCGTCGCCTGTGGGTTCGTCGCCGACGCTGTACGTCCTGACCGCACTCGCCGCCGCTTCGGCCTGCCTGGTCTCGCTCCTCCGCCGGGGGCATCCGTCGCTGTCCGCCGAGCCCGAAATGAGGAACGGATCCACATGACGCCCGTCATCTACGCCGCCGCCGCCCTCGCCGAAATCGCCGGATGCTTCGCCTTCTGGGCTTGGCTTCGTCTCGATCGCTCGCCGCTCTGGCTGGTGCCGGGCATGCTTTCCCTCGCAGCTTTCGCCTGGCTCCTCACGCTCGTCGAGACGGAGGCGGCCGGGCGGGCCTACGCGGCCTACGGCGGCGTCTACATCGTCTCGTCGATCCTGTGGCTCTGGCTCTCGGAGGGTGCCCGCCCCGACCGCTGGGACGTGGTCGGCGCGATGGTCTGCCTGCTCGGTGCCGGAATCGTTCTCCTCGCGCCTCGGGCGCCCTGAGCAGATCCGTCCCGGACTCCCGGGCGGAGCGGCGTCTTCCGCAATCCGGAACCGACCGTCACGCGGCTTCCACTTCCCACCCGGTCTCGTCCTTGTGAAGTCCCGGACCCACCGATGCGCTTCCGGCCAGGTCCCACCCCTTCACGAGACCGAACACCGCAGGAATCACCAGGAGCGTCAGCACGGTCGACGAGACCATGCCTCCGATCATCGGCACGGCGATGCGCTGCATGATCTCGGACCCGGCGCCGTGGCTCCAAAGGATCGGCAGGAGCCCCGCCATGATGGCGACCACCGTCATCATCTTCGGCCTCACGCGCTCCACCGCGCCGACCATGATCGCCTCGCGCAGCGCCTCGCGGTCGAACGGCCGCCCTGAGGCCATGCGGTTCGCCCTGACCTCGGCCACCGCGTGCTGGAGGTAGACCAGCATGATCACGCCGGTCTCCGCGGCGACGCCGGACAGGGCGATGAACCCGACCGCGACGGCGACCGACATGTTGAAGCCGAGCCACCACATGAGCCAGACGCCGCCGACGACGGCGAAGGGCAGCGACAGCATGACGATCAGCGTCTCCGTCAGGGCCCGGAAGTTCAGGTAGAGGAGGAGGAAGATGATCGCGAGCGTGAGCGGAACGACGACCGCGAGGCGCGCCTCGGCCCGTTCGAGGTACTCGAACTGGCCGCTCCAGGCGACGCGGTAGCCCGGCGGCAGCTTCACCTGGTCCCTCACCGCCGCCTGCGCGTCGCGCACGTAGCCGCCGAGGTCGCGCCCGGCGATGTCGACGAAGACGTAGACGGCGAGCTGGCCGTTCTCCGTCCGGATCGACGTCGCGCCACGCGTCGTCTCCACCTTCGCCACGTCGCCGACCGGGACGCTCCCGCCGCCGGGCAAGGGTACCTGGACGCTTCTCGCCACGGATACCGGGTCGGAGCGCGCCTCGCGGGGATAACGGACGACGACAGCGTACCGCTCCCTGCCCTCGACCGTCGTCGTGACGGTCTCCGCGCCGAGCGCGGTGGCGATCGTATCCTGGACGTCGCCGACCGACAGGCCGTAGCGGCCGAGCGCGGTCCTGTCCGGCACGATGTCGAGGAAGTAGCCCCCGATCACCCGCTCGGCGTAGGCGCTCGACGTGCCCGGCACGGTCTTGAGGACCGTCTCGATCCGGCGGGAGACCGCCTCCATCTCCTTCAGGTCGGTGCCGAAGACCTTCACCCCGACGGGCGTGCGGATGCCGGTCGACAACATGTCGATGCGGGCGCGGATCGGCATCGTCCAGGCGTTCGAAACCCCGGGAAACTGGAGCGCGGCGTCCATCTCCCGCTTCAGGCTCTCGAGCGTCGTGCCCGGTCGCCACTCCTCGCGGGGCTTCAGGTTGATCAGCGTCTCGAACATCTCCGTCGGCGCCGGGTCGGTGGCCGTCAGCGCCCTTCCCGCCTTGCCGTAGACCGACGCGACCTCCGGAAACGACCGGATGATGCGGTCCTGCGTCTGGAGGAGTTCGGCCGCCTTCGTGACGGACAGCCCCGGCAGGGTGGTCGGCATGTACATCAGCGTTCCCTCGTCGAGGTCCGGCATGAACTCGGAGCCGAGCTGGCGTGCCGGCCAGACCGACACGGCGAGGATCGCGACCGCGAGGAGGATCGTCGGGACCTTGGCCCGCAGCACCGTCGCGATGACCGGACGGTAGAGGGCGATCAGCACCCGGTTCACCGGGTTCCGGTGCTCGGGAACGATCCGGCCGCGCACGAACAGCACCATCAGCGCCGGGACGAGGGTGATCGACAGGAGCGCCGCCGCCGCCATCGCGAAGGTCTTGGTGAAGGCGAGCGGGCCGAAGAGCCGCCCTTCCTGCGACTCCAGCGTGAAGATCGGCAGGAAGGACACCGTGATGACGAGGAGGCTGAAGAACAGCGCCGGGCCTACCTCGCTCGCGGCCTCGACGAGGATCTCCAGCCTGGGCTTCCCGGGCGGCGCCCGCTCCAGGTGCTTGTGGGCGTTCTCGATCATGACGATGGCCGCGTCGATCATCGCGCCGACCGCGATGGCGATGCCGCCAAGGCTCATGATGTTGGAGCCGAGGTCCGTCAGCTTCATGGCGGCGAAGGCCATGAGGATGCCGACCGGGAGCATCAGGATGGCGACGAGCGCGCTCCTCAGGTGCAGGAGGAACACGACGCAGACCAGCGCCACGATGAGGCTCTCCTCCAGGAGCGTCCCCTTCAACGTCTCGATGGCCCGCCCGATGAGCTGCGAGCGGTCGTAGACGGGAACGATCGAGGTGCCCTCGGGGAGGCTCGGGAGCACCTCGGCGATCCTCGCCTTCACTTCGTCGATGACGTCGAGGGCGTTCGCGCCGTAGCGCTGGAGCACGATGCCGCTCGCGACCTCTCCCTCGCCGTCGAGTTCGGCGATGCCGCGGCGCTCGTCGGCCGTCGTCTCCACCCGGGCGACGTCGCGAAGGCGCAGCGGGACGCCTGCCTCGCTCATGAGGACGACGTCGCCGATGTCCTCGACGCCGCGCAGGTAGCCGCGGCCGCGGACCATGTACTCGGTCTCGGTCAGCTCGATCGTGCGGCCGCCGACGTCCATGTTGCTCGCGGCGACCGCCTTGCGGACCATGTCGAGGGTGACGCCCTGCGTCCGCATGCGGTTCGGGTCGACCACAACGGCGTACTGCTTGACGAAGCCGCCGACGCTCGCGACCTCGGCGACCCCGTCGGCGTCGGACACGGCGAAGCGCACCACCCAGTCCTGGAGCGAGCGCAGTTCGGCGAGCGTCCTTTCCTTCGCGACGACGGCGTACTGGTAGACCCAGCCGACGCCCGTGGCGTCCGGTCCGAGGGTCGGGCTGACGCCCGCGGGAAGGCGGCGGGCCGCGCCGTTCAGGAACTCGAGGACGCGGCTCCTGGCGAAGTAGGGATCGGTGCCGTCCTCGAAGATGACGTAGACGAAGGACACGCCGAAGAACGAGAAGCCGCGCACGACCTTCGACTTCGGCACGGTCAGCATGGCGGTCGTGAGCGGGAACGTCACCTGGTCCTCGACGACCTGGGGCGCCTGTCCCGGATACTCGGTGTACACGATGACCTGGACGTCCGAGAGGTCCGGGATCGCGTCGAGGGGCAGCGTCCGCAGGGCGTGGAGGCCCGCGAGGATCGCGAAGACCGTCCCGACGAGGACGAGGACGACGTTGCGCGCCGACCACCCGATGATGCCGGGGATCATGGCTTGGCCTCCGCTTCGTCCGCACGCGGTGCCAAGGCCGTCAGCGCGGCCTTGAGGTTGCTTTCGGCGTCGATCAGGAAGTTGGCGCCGACGACGACGCGGTCGCCTTCGGCGACGCCGGAGGCGATCTCGGCGTAGGCGTCCCCGCGGGCGCCGATCTCCACCGCACGCGGCTCGAAGCGGCCCTCGCCCCGGTCGAGGATCACGACGCGGCGGCTGCCGGTGTCGAGGACGGCCTCGTTCGGGACCGCGACGACGGGTGCGGGCGAGCCTCCGTCGACGACGACGTCGGCGTACATTCCCGGCAGCAGCAGTCCCTCGCGGTTGTCGACCGCGATCCTCACCCTGACGGTGCGCGTGGCGGCGGCGACTTGCGGGTAGACGAGGTCGACGACGCCCCCGAGGGTCCGGCCGGGCCGGCTCGTCGGACGGATCGCGGCGGCCGAGCCGACGCGCACGTCGGCGACCTGGCTCTCGGGCACGTCGGCGACGACCCAGACTGTCGCGATGTCCGCGAGGCGGAACAGGACGTCGCCGGCCTTCGCCATCATCCCGCGCACTGCCGACCGCTCGAGGACGACGCCGTCCTGGGGAGCGGACCAGACCATCGAGAGCGGCACCTTGCCGGTCCGCTCGATCTCCCGGATCGCCTCCTCGGGCGCGTCGAGGTTCTCGAGCCGCAGCCTCGCCCCTCCTCCGGTCTTCGAAGCCCCGCCCTTCACCTCGATGACGAGCTGCGCCCCGGCCGCCGCCATCTCGGGCGAATAGAGCCTGACCAGCGGCGTTCCCTTCGTCACCGCGGAGCCGGTCGTCGCGTCGGCGACCTCCTCGACGAAGGCGTCCGCCCGCGTCGTCACCACCGCGATCCGGCGCTCGTCCAGCTCGACGACGCCCGGGACGCGGAGCGGCCGGGAGACGGACCGCCGTTCCACGGCCTCGGTCCGCACGCCCGTCCTCTGGACCCGCCCCGGCGAGATCCTGACGATCCCCGCCTCCTCCTCGGGACCGTCGTAGACCGGAATGTAGTCCATCCCCATCGAGTCCTTCTTCGGAACCGGGGAGGTGTCCGGCAGTCCCATCGGGTTGCGGTAGTAGAGGACCTTCCTCGCGCCGGTCTCCGGGACCGCCGGGGCCGTCGGCGCCCCGGCTGCCGGGGAGGAGGCAGGATCCGCCGCCGCCGCGTCGCTTCCGACGGGGACCGGCACGTAGTCGCGGCCGTCGGCCGTCCGCTTCGGTCCCGCCGAGTAGAAGGGCTTGCCGTCCGGGTCGCGGTAGTAGGCGGTCGGAGCGGCGTTCGCGGGCGTGGAGCGCGGGGCGACCGCAGGGGATGCGGGCGCATCGGCGGCGGGTGCGGCGGCGCTTCCGGCGACGAGGGACGGCAGCGTGGCGACGAGATCCGCGAGGTCCGGACGGCCGAGGCCGAGCCAATAGCCTCCGCCCCCCGCCGCGGCGAACGCGACGAGGGAAAGGCCCAAGAAGAGCGGTCGCATCAGTCGGCGGCCTTGAGGACCAGTTCGTCGCGGAGGGTCCCCTCCTCGCCCTGCACCTTCGCGCCGAGCGAGACCCGCCATCCGCCGGCCATGACGAAGTTCCCCTTCAGCTTGTAGACGCCCGGCTCGCCGGACGGGACGACCTCGACGGGCGCCGTCATCGTCTCCATGCCGTCCGGCGCCATGTCGAGGCGGGTCTCGAAGATGACCGCGTCCGGAACGGTCCGACCCGTCCGCGTGTCGACGAGCCTGACGCGGAAGGGGACGGCCTTGCCCGTCGGGACCGTATCTCCCACGAGCTGGAACTCGTAGTCGGACATCGCGGCTGCCGCGCCGGACGCGAGGCCGGCGCACAGGCATGCGACGAGCGACGCGGCGGCGACGCGTTTGGTGAAGTGGTTCATGTGGTCGTCCTGATCGATCGGCCGGGCATCGTGCCCTTCGGCCGCACGGCGCATGCCGTGGCTGTCCCTTCACCCCGTTTCCGGGGCGCTCGATGCGGCGCGGAGGAGCGCCGGGAAGCGGTCAGGTCTTCGGAGGTCGGGGTGGCGGTGGCCGCGCCAACGACGCGAGCATCCGGTCGGGCCACGGTCGGAACACGGCTTGCGACCAGTTACCGAAAGCCGTGTCGGCGGCGGCGGGGAGACCGGCGGGAATGCACTGCGCCACGCAGGTGGTCATCGTCGGGCACGCCGACTTCCCGCAGTCCTTCGGATCCGGCTTCGCCTTCTCCGGGCAGCACGGCATTGCTTCGGCTGTCGCTTCGCCGTCCGCGCCGGCCATGCCTTCCATGTCGGCCATGGACCTCGCCGGCATGTCCGCGTCCACGGCGGCCGGCCGCGGCGCCGACGCCATGGCTTCGCCCGCGGGCACGAGCGCCAGCGCGGCGACGACCAGTGTCGCGAGGAAACCTCCGAGGCGGTACGTTCTCTTCACGTGGTCATGATGCCATGCCGCCGGGTGCGCGTGAAGGCCGTCGCACGGATTCGACCTTCCCTCGCGGAGCGCCCCGAACGGCGCGGCGCCGGGGGAGCATCCCGCCGACGACGCCGTCCCTCCGGACGAGGTGGAACACGGCACCCAGGACGTGCAGCGCAAGGAGCACGAGGATGACCTTCCAGATCCATACGTGGAAGAAGGCGGCTCCTCCCCAGAGGTAACGGGCCGTGAAGCCGCTCGCCGCCTGGGCGAGAAGGGCGAGGTAGAGGCCGGAGTGCACCACCGCGGCTGCACGCTCCCGGAAGTGCACGGGGATCGCGTTCCGACCGCGGTGCAAGCGCAAGGCGAGCCGGGCCACCATGAGGACGCCGATGGCGATCCCCGACCACGTGTGGACCGCATGCTCGATGAGGTCGATCGGTCGCGGGCGCATCAGGGACGAGTGGGTGCGCATGATCGCGTCGTAGGTCAGCCACTGGACGACGACGAGGCCGACGACGGTCCAGTGGAGAAGCACCTGGACCCGCGACCAGCGCGGACGCTCCGATGCGTCGCCGGCTCCCGCGGCGTCTACGGCCGGCATCCGCCCCGACATGTCCATCCGCTTCCCCTCTCCCCAAGCGCCGGCGCCGGTCGACCGGGCAAGCATACGTGCATTCAATGAAGGAATTCCGCAGGCAGGAAGGCGACGTCGACAGGCTCCACCCGCCCCGGCACCTCCACCCCGCGGCGGAGCTGCCATGTCGCTCCGAGGGAAGACGGCGGCAGCCGCTCGACGACGGCGCCCGATACCACCAGCCGCGCCGACAACGCCTTGCACATCGATTGCAGGCGCGCCGCAAGGTTCACGGTATCGCCCAAGACGGTATGCTCGCCGTGCGCACCGCCGGCGACGACGCCCCCGACGACCGCTCCGAAGTGGAGGCCGATGCCGAACGTCATCGGCTCGGCGCCGGACCTCGCCCGCGCCTCGCTCCAGGTGTCCAGGACGTGCACGAGATGGCACGCGCATTCGAACGCCCTCGCGGCGTCGGAGGGGTGGGAGCCGTCGGAGCCGAACACCGCCATCACGCCGTCGCCCATGAACTTGTCGACCGTGCCGTCCCAATGGCCGACGGCGTCGACGACGCGCTTGCGGTATTCCGCGAGCAGGCTACAGAGGTCCTCGGGCGGCATGGTCTCGGCGAGGCCCGTGAAACCGCGGATGTCGACGAAGAGGACGGCCGCCTCGCGACGGGCGAGGCCGATCCGCAGACCGTCGATCGCGATGCGCTCCGCCGTGCTCGGCGCGAAGAAGCGGGCGAGGTTCACCCTCTCGGAGGCGCTCGCTACGGCGGTCACGACGACCCGCCGTATGTCGACCGCCAGCATGACCTGGAACACGGCTACGGCGAGGAAGGCGACGGCCCGGACGGCCGCCTCCCGCAGGTCCCCCGCCGAGGGCAGCCCCGCGTCCGGCCCGGACAGCATCGCGGCGACAGCGGCGGCTGCGGTACCGATCGAGACGATCGCCGCAAAGGCCGCCACCGTGCCGGCGCGCATCCTGAGGCCCGCATGCGCGAGGAGGACGAAGGCAATCGCCAGACTGGGCGTCGAGACGGCCTCGCCGATGCCGACTCCCGGGATGAACATGTGCTCGGCGGCGAGGTAGATTACGAGAGCGGCGTCGACGACGACGTAGACCCAGTTCATCCACGGCCTATAGGCCTCGAAGATCGCAAGTCCGACCGCCGTCACCGTGGTGGCAGCGTATGCGAGCAGAAGGACGAGGTGGACGCGGTGGCTGCCGCCGTCCGGCTCGAGCGCCACGGCGAGCGCGAATAACGCAAGGGTCACGAAGCGCCAGAGGGCCGTCCTCAGTTCGCTCCTCGTCTCGACGTCGGAAAGGATCCTCGCCGGATCCCCGCTCGCCGCGTCGATGGACACCATGGGCTTCTCATCCTGCCGGTTGGGGCCGACCCTCCGACGGGCCTGCCGGAGGACGGCGGGCCTGAAGGCCCGCCGTCGAAGCCGTCACTTAATCTCGACGACCGTCATCTTGCCCTTCACCTTCTCGGCGACGAACTCGATCTTCTTGCCCACCGAGGCCTTCTTGAACGTCGCCTCGTCCGGCACGACGAACACCATGGTCATCGCGGGCATCTCGAGGTTCTTCAGCTCCTCGTGCTTGATTGTGACCTTCTTGGCCTTCTCGTCGACCTTGGTCACCTCCCCTTTGGTGTACTCCGCGGCCACGGCCGGCAGCGCCGCAGCGCATGCGACGAGGGTGGCGAGGGCGAGCTTCGTGAACGTCTTCATCTTCGGTATCCTGTCTTTCGATTGATTTGGATGGATCACTTCATGACCACGAGGGGACCATGCATGCCGGCCTCGTAGTGGCCGGGGATCAGGCAGGCGAACTCGAAGTTGCCCGCCTTGGAGAAGGTCCAGACGATCTCGCCCTTGGCGCCCGGCTCGAGCCGGATGGCGTTCGGATCGTCGTGCTCCATCTCGGGGAACTTCTGCATCACCTCCTTGTGCTCCGCGAGGGTCTTCGACTCGTCCATGACGAACTCGTGGGCGTTCTGCCCGGCGTTCGTGAACTGGAGGCGCAGCGTCTCGCCCTGGCGGACCTGGAGCTTGGCCGGCTGGAACAGCATCTTGCCGTCCTCCGTCTCCTTCATGGTGATCTTGACGATGCGAGCGTTCGCGCCCTTGCCGCCCGGCTTGCCGACGGCGAGTTCATCGTGTCCGCCCGCGTGGCTGCCGGACGCGAGCGCCGGCCCCGCGGCGATCACGGCGACAGCGGTCGCGGCCGCCGCGACGGCCATGTGCAACTTCTTCATGCTCTTCTTCCCGTTCGGTTGAGGGTTGGTATCCGCGGCCGTCACTCGTGGCCGGAATGGTCTGCCTGCGCCGCCGAGGCGGACTTGCCCGCCGGGCGCAGGGAACTGCCGTCGGCGCTGCCGGCGGGTGCGGACGGCGCTTCGGGAAGCGCTCCGGTCCATTCGTAGGCGACGGTACCGGGGGGATGCCGGTACTCGCCGGGGTCCTCGTAGGAGCCCTTCTCGATGCCCTCGCGCACCTTCACGACGGTGAACATGCCGCCCATCTCGAGCGAACCGAACTGCCCCCATCCAGTCATCATCGGGATGGTGTTGTCGGGCAGCGGCATCGACATCTCCGCCATGTCGGCCATGCCCTTCGTGCCCATCGGCATGTAGTCGGGCTGGACCTGGCGGATCTTCTTGGCGACCTTGGTCTTGTCCATCCCGATGAACGTCGGGATCTCGTGCCCCATGGCGTTCATCGTGTGGTGCGACTTGTGGCAGTGGAGCGCCCAGTCGCCCTCGTAGACCGCGTCGAACTCGTAGGCCCGCATCGCGCCGACGGGGATGTCGATCGTCACCTCCGGCCAACGCGCCTCGGGGCGCACCCAGCCCCCGTCCGTGCAGGTCACCTCGAAGTCGTAGCCGTGCATGTGGATCGGGTGGTTCGTCATGGTCAGGTTGCCGACGCGAATGCGCACGCGGTCGTCCTTGCGCACCACCAGCGGGGCGACGTCCGGGAAGACCCGGCTGTTGATGGCCCACAGGTTGAAGTCGGTCATCTCCATGACCCGCGGGACGTAGGTGCCGGGGTCGATGTCGTAGGCCGAGAGCAGGAACACGAAGTCCCGGTCGACCGGCATGAAGTTCGGATCCTTCGGGTGGATCACGAAGAAGCCCATCATGCCCATGGCCATCTGGACCATCTCGTCGCCGTGCGGATGGTACATGAAGGTCCCGCTCTTCTTCGCATCGAACTCGTAGACGAAGGTCTTGCCGGACGGGATCGGGGGCTGCGTCAGACCCGTGACGCCGTCCATCCCGCACGGCAGGATCATGCCGTGCCAGTGGACGGTCGTGTGCTCCGGCAGCTTGTTGGACACGAAGATGCGGACGCGGTCGCCCTCGACGCACTCGATCGTCGGGCCGGGCGACTGGCCGTTGTAGCCCCAGAGGTAGGCGGTCATACCCTCGCCCATCTCACGCTCGACGGGCTCGGCGACGAGGTGGAACTCCTTCACGCCGTTGTTCATCCGGAACGGCAGCGACCAGCCGTTGAGGGTCACGACGGGATTGTAGTGCGGCCCCTGCGAGGGGACCGGCGGCACCTGCGTCGCCGCGCTGTCCATGGTGGGCGCCTCCGGGAGCCCCATGGCGGACGTGCGCGACCAGGCCGCGGCACCCACGAGCGCCGCGCCGGCGCCGATCAACTGTCGTCTCGAAACCATTATGGATCTCCTGATCAATCGTCGTCGCCGGCTTCGGCCGTCTCGACCTCCGCCTGCTCGGCCTCGTCGCCTTCCCCGCCGCCGTAGACGGCGCTGGTGAGGCCCTCGTCGGCGAGCCAGAAGTTCTTCCTCGCCTCGAGGGCGGCGATGTTCGCCTCGATGCGTTCGCGGGTGTCGGTGATGAGTTCGAAGGTGGAGGTGATCATCCCGTTGTAGGTGAGCACCGCCTCCTTCTCGAGCGTGGTGCGCAGGGGCAGCACGCTGTTCTGGTAATGCCGGGCGATGTCGAAGCCCGAGCGGTAGGCCTGGTAGGCGGACCGCGCTTCGGATCGGACGTTGACGCCCCGTTCCGCCAGGAGGTTGGCTGCCCGCAGGTACTCGAACTCGGCCTTGCGCAGGCGCGCCTGCCCGCTGTCGAAGATCGGGATGGTGATCCCCGCCTCGATGGCCGGAGCGAAGGTGGTCTTGCGCTCCTTGCCGCCGTCCTCCTTCTCCTCGACCTCCTCCTCCGCCTCGACGCCCGCACCCAGTTCGAGGTCCGAGACGAAGCGCGTCGCCTTCGTCAGGCCGTAGGACCTCGCGAGCGCCTCCAGCCGCAACTTCGCCAACTGGACGTCGACGCGGTTGCGCAGCGCCTCCGCCTCGATTCCCTCCCGCTTCGCGACGGTCCTCGGCAGGCGCGGCAGCGCGTTCGGCACCTCGAAGTCGATGTCCTTGCCGTAGAGGCCCATCAGGCGGACCAGGCGCTCCTTGGCGAGCCTCGCCTCCAGGCGGGCGGAGGCGGTGCGACCAGCCAGCTCGGCATAGAAGACCTGCTCGCGAGCCTGGTCGGCCTTGGTCATCGCGCCCGTCCCGCCGAGCCCCGCGGCGAGTTCGGCCGCCGCGTCGGCCGCGACCTTGGCGCGGTTGAGAAGCGACACGTTCTCCCAGGCCGCGACCGCCTCGACCCAGGCCCTCCGGGTCTGCGAGGCGACCTCGAGGGTCCGCAGGACGGCCTCGAGCTGGGCCGCCTCGACCTGCCTCGTCGCGACGTCGAGGCGCCGTTCCCGGGTGATCAGCGCCATGACGTTCGAGACGACGAGCCCCTCGACGGTCCGCGTGAAGTCGACGGTCCCGTAGCTCATCCCGAGCCTGACGTTCATGGGCGGCAGGCTCTCCTGCCAGAGGTCTGCGACCGCGACGCCGATGTCGGCATACGAGGCCTGGAGGCCCTTGTTGTTCAGCAGCGCGACCTGGACGGCGGCATCGGCTCCGACCGTCCTGCCTGCGAGGAGCGCCCTCACCTTCGCGTCGACGGCGGCCGCCTGCCGGCGGTCCTGGACCCAGGCCGTATCCTTGCCCGTGATCGAGCGGGACCTCAGCGACACCGTCTGGAAGCCGTCCTGCGGCAGGAACTCGTCGTCGTCGGAGAGGCACCCCGCGAGGAGGAGCGGGGCGAAAAGGACTGCGGCCTTCAGAACGGGCGGGCTCATCGCCCGCCCTCCGGAGCGGCGGGGCCGACCGGCGCCATCTCGACGCCCGTCTTGCGCCAGTCGTTCGGCTGCACCGGCATGCGGTGGATGTACGACCCGACCACCGAGCCGTAGCGGACCGGGGCGATGGCGACCGTTGCGTCGGCTTGGGGCGTGGCCGCGCCGAGGTCGGAGAGGCCGACGGGACCTGTGGCGGTGCAGCCTGCCGTGAGCAGCGCTGCAGCGCATGGGAATGCGAAGCGGAACATGGGTGTGACCTGTCGTCGGCATGACGGTCCGGCCGGGGCCTCGCCCCGGGATGCGGATCATGCGCGAGCCGAAACATGCGTCCGCCGAGCCCGGAAGGCGCGACGACGCAGCACAACGCCTCCGGACACCGTTCGCGACGAACGGACGTGCGGAAGCCGGACGCCCGCGAGGGCGTCCCGTCAGGTCACGTTCTGGGAGGCCTCTCGGCCAGGGCGCCGGGAAGCCCGGTCAGCGACGCGTGCACGATCGAAGCTCCGCCCTGGCGCATCCAGTCGCGTCGATCGTCATCGCTCTCCGTTGGCACGAAGACCGAGGGGCAATGGCTGGCGCACTTGGTGTCCGACGGTCCCGTGTGGTCGTCCGCCTTCGACGTGCCGTCGTCCCGGTCGCCGTGGGAGTGGCCGGCCGCGTGATGTTCCACGGCGGCGTCCTCGTCGGCCGAGGCCGCGGCGCCCTGCGCGACTTCAACGTCGTGCATGGGCGGGATCGACGGAACGTCCGCATGCGCCATCTGGGACAAGACGACGGACAGGCAGAGCAGGACCGCCGAGAGCAGCCTCCTCGTCACCGTCGCCATGTCCATCCTGTCGAGCATCGGTCTTCCGTAGACGATTTGCCGCGTCCCGTCCATCGGGAACGCGGCGGCGGCTTCAGTTCCGCACCAGCGGGGCGCTCCGGTCGCCGGCCCCTGCGTCGGGAACGCCTGCGATCATGCCGTGGCGAATCCGGCGGCGGTAAGCAGGAAGAGGTAGCGGCCGAGCTTCCCGATGCCGACGAGGAGCACGAACGCCGGCATCCGGACGCGAAGCACCCCGGCCACGACCGTGAGCGCGTCGCCGACGACCGGCAGCCAGGCCAGGAGCAGCGTCCACGTCCCGTAGCGGTCGAAGATCCGCGCCGCCCTCTCGACCTGGTTCCGGCCGACCGGGAACCACTTCCTGTCGGCGAACCGCGAGAGGAACCTTCCGCACGCCCAGTTCAAGACCGAGCCGAGCGTGTTGCCGACCGTCGCGACCGCGACGAGCGCGACCGGCGCGGTGCCGCCGGAGACGAGAAGGGCGACGAAGGTCACCTCCGAGGCGCCGGGAAGGACCGTCGCCGACAGGAGGGCCGACCAGAACATGCCGGCGTAGGACCAGACCTCCGCGCTCACCGGGGAGACGCAGCCGGGTCGGCCGTTCCGCGCCGCTCCATGCCGGCCGCCGTCCCGCTCAGGCCGCCAGTTCGCTCGGGTAGCCGGCACCCTCGACGGCCGCTCGCACGGCGTCGACGGCGGCCGACGTGTCCACGCTCACCAAGCCCGCTCCGAGGTCGACCCGCACGTCGGCAGCCGGATCGACCTTCTTGATGGCCTTCGTGACGGACGACACGCAGTGTCCGCAGCTCATGTCCTGCACCTTCAATTTCAGCATGACGGTCTCCTTTCACATGAAGATGGGGTTTTCCATCGTTGTAAGGTCAAGGGCCTCATCGGATCCCGCCGACCTTGGTGATGGCGTTCGGCGACGACCGGCGCGTCTGCGCCTTCGGCTCGGCCGCCACCGCCCCGTCGGCCAGGCTGCCGATGATGGGACAGTCGGGCCGGCCGTCGCCGTGGCAGTTGCGGGCGAGATGGCGGAGCGTCCCGGCCATCTCCTCCAACTCGCGCATGCGTGCCTCGAGCATCTCGACGTGTTCCAGGGCGATGCGCTTCACGTCGGCGCTGGCGCGTCCCCGATCCCGCCACAGCGCCAGCAACTGGCCGATCTTCTCCATGGAGAAGTTCAGGTCGCGGGCCCGGCGGATGAAGCGGAGGGTCGACACGTCGGATGCCGAGTAGACCCGGTACCCCGACTCCGCCCTGTCCGCCGGCTGGATCAGACCGATGCCTTCGTAGTGGCGGATCATCTTGGCGCTCACGCCGGAGGCCTTGGCGGCTTCACCGATGTTCATGGGTCACCTCCCGGATAGCGGACGGCCGGACGTCGGGGCTGCGGGGGAGAACCCCCGCAGTCTCAGGGCGTTGCCGAGCACGAAGACGCTCGAGAGCGCCATGGCGCCCGCGGCGAGCGCCGGCGACAGGAGCGTGCCTCCGAACGGGTAGAGCGCGCCGGCCGCCACGGGCACGAGGACGACGTTGTAGGCGAAGGCCCAGAACAGGTTCTGCCGGATGTTCCGGATCGTCGCCCGCGAGATAGAGATGGCGGTGACGACGGCGTTGAGGTCGCCTGACATCAGCACCACGTCCGCGCTCTCGATCGCGACGTCGGTGCCCGTCCCGACGGCGAGGCCGACGTCGGCCGCGGCCAGGGCCGGGGCGTCGTTGATGCCGTCGCCGACGAAGGCGACCTTGCCCGAAGCCCTCAGACTCTCGACCGCCGCGACCTTGCCCTCCGGCAGGACCTCGGCGAACACGTCGTCGATGCCGAGGCGGGCGGCGACGGCGCGGGCGGTCGCCGCGTTGTCGCCCGTCACCATGGCGACGCGCAGGCCGAGGTCGTGGAGCGCGCCAACTGCGGCGGCGCTTGTCTCCTTCACGGGATCCGACACGACCACCAGGGCCGCGAGGCGCCCGTCGACGGCGGCGTAGAGGGGCGACTTCCCCTCCGCGGCCAGCCGCTCCGCCTGCGCGGTGAAGGCCGATAAGTCGAGGCCGAGACGCACCATCAGGCGGTCGGCGCCGACGGCGACGGAGCGGCCGCCGACGACGGCCTCCACGCCGAACCCGGGAACCGCCTCGAAGCGGTCGACGGGTTGGACGGCAAGGCCTTCGCTCTTCGCCGCGGCGACGACGGCGGCGGCGATCGGGTGCTCCGACCGCTCCTCGACCGAGGCGACGAGGGAGAGCACCTCGGCCCGGTCGAAGCCGTCCGCGAGGACGAGGTCGGTCAGCGCGGGCCGTCCCTCCGTGAGGGTCCCCGTCTTGTCCAGGGCCACTACCTCGATATCCCGGAGGGCCTGCAAGGCCTCGCCGCGCCGAAACAGGACGCCAAGCTCCGCGGCGTGTCCCGTTCCCACCATGACCGAGGTCGGGGTCGCGAGACCCATGGCGCAGGGGCAGGCGATGATGAGGACGGCGACGGCGTTGACGAGGGCGAAGCCCAGCGCCGGGTCGGGCCCGAATGCGATCCAGACCAGGAAGGTCGCCGCGGCGGCGGCCATCACCGCGGGCACGAACCAGCGCGTCACCCGGTCGACGAGCGCCTGGATCGGCAGCTTCCCGCCCTGCGCTTCCTCGACCATGCGGATGATCTGGGCGAGCACCGTGTCGGAGCCGACGCGGTCGGCGCGGTAGGCGAAGCTGCCGGTCGTGTTGACCGTGCCCCCGACGACGGTGTCGCCCTCCTCCTTGGCGGCCGGCACGGGCTCGCCGGTGATCATTGACTCGTCGACGAAGGACGAGCCGGAGAGCACCGTGCCGTCGACGGGGATCCGCTCCCCGGGGCGCACCTCGACGGTGTCGCCGACGACGACCTCCTCGAGCGGGATCTCGGCGAAGCCGCCCTCCCTGGCGACGCGTGCCGTCTTGGCGCGCAGGCCGACGAGGCGCTTGATCGCCTCGCCCGTGCGGCCCTTGGCCCGCGCCTCGAGCAGGCGGCCGAGGAGGATCAGCGTGACGATCACGGCCGCGGCCTCGAAGTAGACGTTCACCGTCCCCGTGGGCAGCGCTCCGGGCAGGAAGGTGGCGACGACCGAGTAGCCCCAGGCCGCGAGCGTCCCGACCGCCACCAGCGAGTTCATGTCCGGCGCGAGGCGCGCCAGGGCGGGTAGGCCCTTGCGCAGGAACCGCAGACCGGGGCCGAACAGGACGAGGGAGGCGAGGACGAACTGGAGGACGCGGCTCTCCCACATCCCGATCCGGTCCATGACGAGGTCGTGGAAGGTGGGAACGAGATGCGAGCCCATCTCCAGAACGAAGAGCGGCGCGGTCAGGACGGCGGCGACGAGGAAGTCGCGACGGAGCCGGACGTACTCCGCCTCCTTGGCGGCCCGGCGCGGATCCTCGGCGTCGGCGGCCACGGGCGGCGAGAGGGTCCGCGGTTCGTATCCGGCGTCACGGACCGCCGCCTCGATCGAACGCATGTCGACGGCGGGGAGGACGCGGACCGTGGCGCGTTCTGTGGCGAGGTTCACCGCAACCGAGGAGACGCCGGGAACGGCGGCGATGGCCCGTTCGACGCGGCCGACGCAGGAGGCGCAGGTCATGCCCTCGACGCCGATCTCGCGCGTTTCCTGCCGGACCTCGTAGCCCGCTTCCTCGACCGCACGCAGGACCGCCGCTTCGTCGGCAGGACCCGCGAACGTCACGTCGGCACGCTCCGCGGCGAGGTTGACCGACGCGGACGAGACGCCGGGCACCGCCACGATGGCGCGCTCGACGCGGCCGACGCAGGACGCGCAGCTCATGCCCTCGATGTCGAGGCGGAGGACTTCGGCGGCGTCCTCGAACTTCTTCGACGGGAGGATCTGGTTCATCGGCTTCATCCCGGAAAATGGAACTTGCCGGAAGATGGGGCTTCCCACCATGGGAAGGTCAAGGGGGATCGACTCCGTCGAAAGCGGACCCGATCCGGGTCGCGTATGATGCTGCGTCGAACGAACAAGTGAACGCCGTCCGTCCCGCCCGCCGGCCGACGGGGTTGCGGACTGGACCTCATCGCGGGCAGGTTCCGGCGACGATCCGACGGAGTTCCGACATGCTGCCGACGAAGCCGCTTCTTGCCGCCCTCGCCTTCCTCGCTCTAGCCGTCCCTGCCGCGGCCGACCATGCGCCGAAGCACATGCACGTGTTCAAGTCGCCCGAGTGCGGGTGCTGCGGCGCGTGGGTGGAGATCGCCCGCAAGCACGGGTTCGAGGTGACCGTCGAAGACCGCGAGGACATGGCCGGGCTGAAGCGCCTGCTCGGCGTCTCCGAGACCGTGGAGTCCTGCCACACCGCGAAGGTAGGCGGCTACGTCGTCGAGGGCCACGTGCCCATGGAGGCGGTCGACCGGCTCCTGACCGGGAGGCCGCAGGTCGCGGGCATCGCGGCGCCGGGCATGCCCGCCGGGTCGCCGGGCATGGGCGACGACCCGGACGCGCGGTTCGACGTGCTCTCGTTCGGGAAGGCCTCGCAGGCAACTGCGGTCTTCTACCGCGCCGGCCCGAGATGAGCGGCGCCGGACGGCCGGCGGGTGCCCTCGATCGGCGCGGGCCGGATCGCCTTTCCTGATTGTCCAGGGAGCTGGTGGACGGAACCTCCGGGCGGCATTCCGGATTCTCGCAGCATCGACAACCGGAACGTCCGATGCTCGGGACTTGCCTGCGTAGACTCGTCGTCATCCTGTCGCTGGTCGCGGTCGCCGCGTTCGCCGGCCACGGGTCGGCGATGGCCGGCGGGATGATGTCCCGGGACGCACCGGGCCACGGACACCCGGTTTCCGCGTCCCCCGCCGAAGCCGGGTCGCACGCCTCCCATGCCGGAAACGCCCACGACGATGCGTCCGGCGCCATGTCGTGCTGCGGGAAGTCGTGCGCCAGCATCCTTCCGTTCCCCGAACCGCCTCGGTTGGAACGCGGGGCCCGCATTTCGGACCCGCCTCCCCTTCTCCGCGACGACCGCGAGGGCGTCCGCCCGTCCGGCCCGAAGCGTCCGCCGAAACTCGCCTGAACGAGGATCCGCCGGAACGACCGGGGAGCGTCCGTCGACGCTTTCTCCGAAGCCGTCCGGCCGACCGCGGAACGAACGACGGAACCAGCGGCCAATGCCGCCGCATCGACACATCCATGAACGAGGAGAAGGCGACATGCACCACATGTCCCCCGAGATGCAGGCCTGCATCGACGACTGCCTGCGTTGTTACCAGACCTGCCTTTCCATGGCGATGAACCACTGCCTGGAGATGGGCGGGAAGCACGTCGAGAAAGGCCACTTCACCCTGATGTCCGCCTGCGCCGAGACGTGCCGCAGCTCGGCGCACCTCATGCTGATCGGCTCCGAGCATCACAGACTGACCTGCCGTACCTGCGCGGAGATCTGCGAGGCCTGCGCCGCCGACTGCGAGCGCGTCGGCGACATGCAGGACTGCGTCGACGCCTGCCGTCGATGCGCCGAGAGCTGCCGCCGCATGGCGGCCTGAACCTCAATCAGACGACCGCCGCGGCGATCCCGCGGCGCCCCGGTCTCAATCAGCGGTCCCGAGCGACCCCACCGACAGGAAAACATACATGCGCAAGATCACGATCCTTTCCGCCGTCCTCGTCCTCGCCGGCATCTCCCACGCCTCGGCGCAGGACCAACAGGGAATGGCGATGTCCTCCGAGCAGGTGACGCTGCCTAAGGCCTGCGAGGCCGCCGCCGGGTCCATGGACATGTCGTCCATGATGGGCGGGATGCGGGACATGATGTCCGGCAGCGAGATGAACGACGTCCAGAAGGGCAACATGGACGCGATGATGAAGATGCACGGCCCGATGATGAAGGCGGCCATGATCAAGGACGCGGACCTTGCCTTCAACTGCGGGATGATCGCCCATCACCAGGGCGCGATCGCCATGGCAGAGGTCGAGCTGAAGGCGGGCAAGGACAAGGAGTCCAAGAAGATGGCGCAGATGATCATCGACGCGCAGAAGAAGGAGATCAAGGAAATGACCGCCTGGGTGGAGAAGCACGCCAAGTAGCCTTCGACGGCATCCCGGCCTCGGGAGCGATCGGCTCCCGAGGTCCACTTCGCAGTTGCCCGGCCTGGCCGGACGTCACGCCGCCCGCCGCGGCACGTCGACTTCCAACGTCAGATGCGACAGGTCGTGGATGTGGGCGAGCTTCGCCCGGTAGGCGTCGAGCGGCAGCGGGCGCTCCGTCGCGATCGAGACGATGGCCGCATGGTGGCCGGGACCGACCTGCCAGACGTGGAGGTCGGTGATCCGGTCCCCGTCGACCTCGATGGCCTCGCGGATCTCGTCGGGAAGGTCCTCGCCTTCCGGCACGTAGTCCAGGAGCACCCCGCCGGCATCCTTCACGAGTCCCCACGACCACCTCGCGATGACGAACGCGCCGACGATGCCCATCGCCGGATCCGGCCAGCGCCAGCCGTAGAGGCTGCCGAGGACGAGCGCCGCGATCGCGAGGACCGACGTGAGCGCGTCGGCGAGGACGTGGACGTAGGCGGCGCGCAGGTTGTTGTCGTGGCCGCCGTGTCCATGGTGGCCATGCTCGTGATGATGACCGTGGTGATGGTGCGCGTGGTCGTCCCGCAGGAGCCAGGCCGACATGAGGTTCACGACCAGTCCGACGACCGCGACGCCGATCGCCTGGCCGAAGGCGATCGGAACCGGGTTCGCCAGCCGCAACAGGCTCTCGTAGCCGATGAGGAGCGCGATCAGCGCGAGGACCACCGCGCTCGCAAAACCCGCGAGGTCGCCGAACTTTCCCGTGCCGAACGAGAAGCGGCGGTCGGCCGAGTGCTTGCGGGCATAGAAATAGGCGGCCGCGGCGATCAGCATCGCGGCGGCGTGCGTCGACATGTGGAGCCCGTCGGCCACCAGCGCCATGGATCCGAAGGCGATGCCGGCCGCGATCTCCACCACCATCATGGTGACGGTGAGCATGATGACCGCCCGGACGCGTCGTTCGTTCCGCCCGTGGTCGTCGCCGAGGAAGACGTGGCTGTGCCCGCAGTCTTGGATGGTCGTGGACATCGGATGTCCCTCCGTCACTTCATGTAGGTCCGGACGACCGCCAGGAGGTCTGCGGCGCCCTTGGCGCGTTCCGGGTCCGCTTCGTGTTCGGGATCCACCACGTGGTTTCGCACGTGCTCCTCGATCAGCTCGACCGTCAGCCCGTTCAGGGCGCCGCGGACGGACGCCACGAGCTGAAGGGTGTCCCCGCAGGGAGCATCCTCGTCGAGGCTGCGGGCAACGGCTTCGAGCTGACCCTGGAGTCGACGCACCCGAGCGACGAGCTTGCCTTTGTCTTTTGCGAGATGACCCATAGGATACCCCTCTATACTATCTCCGTGTCGGGGCCTAGCCGCGCAGCGAGATTACTGAAGTGCCGAGCGATAGCGCCGCGAGCGACGGGAGAGACGCTCTCCCTCGTGCAGGTTAGTATTGCAATCTACAATTATATTTGCATTATAACTCCATGAACGACGACTCAGCCGTTGCCGCCCTGTCCGCCCTTGCCCACGCTGACCGCCTCGCGGCCTTCCGGATGCTCGTCCGCGCCGGCCCGAACGGCATGGCTTCAGGCGAGATCGCCGAAGCGCTGCGCATCCCGCCGACGCGGATGAGCTTCCACCTCGCGACGTTGGAGCGGTCGAAGCTCGTGCGCTCGTGGCGCGACGGCCGCCGCATCCTTTACGCGGCGAGCTACGACGACATGCGCCAGCTCCTTGCCTTCCTCACCGAGGACTGCTGCTCCGGCAATCCAGAGATCTGCGGCAACCTTGGCGACGCCTTCGCCTCCACCTGCGCCCCGGAGACCTGCCGATGAGTGCTCAGCCCTTCAACGTCCTGTTCCTCTGCACGGGCAACTCCGCCCGTTCGATCCTTGCCGAGAGCATTCTCCGCAAGGACGGTGCCGGGCGCTTCAACGCCTTCTCCGCGGGAAGCCAGCCGAAGGGCGAGGTGAACCCGATGGCGCTAGAGGTGCTACGCGAGTTCGGCTACCCGACCGATGGGATGCGGTCGAAGCCCTGGGACGAGTTCGCGACACCCGAAGCGCCTGTCATGGACTTCGTCTTCACGGTCTGCGACCAAGCCGCGGGCGAGGCCTGCCCCATCTGGCCGGGCCAGCCGATGACGGCCCACTGGGGCATCAAGGACCCGAGCTACGAAAGCCGCGGGGACATGTGGAAGCGCGCCGCCTTCACGCAGGCCTTCCGCTACATGAAGAACCGCATCTCCGCCTTCACCGCTTTGCCTGTCGAGAGCCTGGAGCGGACCCGGCTTGCCACGAAGGTGCGCGAGATCGGCCAGCTCGAGGGCGCCTCGTTTCGCACGCCCGACGTCGCCTGAGGCCTCCGCCATGTCCGTCACGATCTACCACAACCCTGCCTGCGGCACGTCGCGCAACACGCTGGAGATGATCCGCCAGTCGGGCGAGGAGCCGCAGGTGATCGAGTACTTGAAGGACCCGCCGAGTCGCGAGGTCCTGTCGGAACTCCTGGACATGATGGGCCTGAAGCCCCGGGACATCCTGCGGGAGAAGGGCACACCCTACGCCGAACTCGGCCTCGACGATCCCCGGCTGTCCGACGAGGAGCTGCTCGAAGCGATGATGGCCCACCCGATCCTGATCAACCGTCCGATCGTCGTCACTGAGAAGGGCGCCGCGCTCTGCCGCCCGTCTGAGAAGGTGCTGGCGCTCCTCGACAACCCCGTTGCCACCTTTACCAAGGAGGATGGAGGGACCGTCGGAGCATCCCGGGCATGACGCCACGGCTCGTTGCGGCCGCCGTCGCCGATCCGGTCGATCTTGTCGGACTCCTGTCCGAGGCGGGGCTGCCGACCGAGGACGTGGCGGAGCCCGGCCGGGTGTTCTTGCGCTACACGACCGAAGGCAGCGAGTTCGTCGGGATAGGCGGTTTCGAACCGCTCGGCGCCGCCGTCCTCCTGCGCTCCATCGCCGTCGTTCCCGAACACCGCGGGCACGGCTTCGGCGGCGAGATCGTGGCGGACCTGATCCACCGCGGCCGCGAGCTGGGCGCGACAGAGGCCTTCGCCTTCACGACCGGGGAGCGGACCTTCCTCGCGGCGCTCGGCTTCCGGCGCGTCGCCCGGACGGAGGCGCCCGCCGCAGTGCTCGCAACCCGCCAGGCCATGGGCCTCTGCTCGGCCTCGGCCGTCCTGTGGCGAAAGGAAAGCGACCGATGACGGACCCCGTTGCCCTCGACCTGCCAAGCGTCGACCTCGCGCAGCTCCAGCCGATCGACGTGGACGCGCTCGCCGGCCCCGGCGCCCCGACGCACCCGCCGCGCATCCTCGTCCTCTACGGCTCGATCCGCGAGCGGTCCTACTCCCGCCTCCTGTCCGAGGAGGCCGGGCGCCTGCTTCGCTGGTTCGGCTGCGAGGTCCGCACCTTCGACCCAAGCGGCCTTCCGCTCCCCGACGGGGCCGAACCCGACCACCCGAAGGTGAAGGAACTGCGCGACCTCGCCGACTGGTCCGAGGGCATGGTCTGGGTCAGCCCGGAGCGCCACGGAGCCATGACCGGAATCATGAAGGCGCAGATCGACTGGATCCCCTTGGCCCTCGGCGCCAAGCGGCCGACGCAGGGCAAGACCCTCGCCGTCATGGAGGTGTCGGGCGGCTCGCAGTCCTTCAACGCCGTGAACCAGATGCGCATCCTCGGCCGCTGGATGCGCATGGTGACGATCCCGAACCAGTCGTCGGTACCGAAGGCGTTCCTCGAGTTCGACGAGGCGGGACGCATGAAGCCGTCGGCTCTCTACAGCCGCGTCGTCGATGTCTGCGAGGAGCTGGTGAAGTTCACGCATCTCGTGCGCGGCCGCTCCGACTATCTGACGGACCGCTACTCCGAGCGCGTCGAGAGCGCCGAGAAGCTGTCCGAGCGCGTGAACCAGCGCACCCTCTGAACCTCACGTGCCGGACCTTCCATGCTCGCCCTCGCGATCTTCGTCGCCACCCTCGTTCTCGTCATCTGGCAACCCCGGGGCCTCGGCATCGGCTGGTCGGCGCTCGCCGGAGCCGCCGTTGCGCTGGCGACCGGCGTCGTCGGTTGGGGCGACGTCGGGACGGTCTGGCACATCGTCTGGGACGCGACGTTCACCTTCGTCGCGCTGATCGTCATCTCGCTCGTCCTCGACGAGGCCGGGTTCTTCGCCTGGGCTGCGCTCCACGTCGCCCGCTGGGGCGGAGGCAACGGGCGGCGGCTGTTCCCGCTCGTCGTTCTGCTGGGCGCGGCCATCGCCGCCGTCTTCGCCAACGACGGGGCCGCGCTGCTTCTCACGCCGATCGTGCTCGCCATCCTACTGCGCCTCGACTTCCCGCCCGCCGGGGCGCTCGCCTTCGTCGTCGCCTGCGGCTTCGTCGCCGACACGACCAGCCTGCCGCTCGTGGTCTCGAACCTCGTGAACATCGTCACCGCGAACTTCTTCGACGTGTCCTTCGGACGCTACGCCGCGGTCATGGTCCCGGTGAACCTCGTCTCGCTGGCCGCCACGCTCCTCGTCCTCTGGCTCTGGTTCCGCCGCGACGTGCCCGCCGCCTACCGCGTCGACGAACTGGAGGATCCGGGCCATGCCATCCGCGACAAGGCCGTGTTCCGGGCCGCGTTCCCGCTCCTCGGTCTCCTGCTCGTCGCCTACTTCGTGACGGGGCCGCTCGGTGTGCCGATCTCCTTCGTGACGGGCGCCGCCGCCTTCGTCCTGATGGCGGTCGCCGGACGCTGGTTCTCCGGCGGGCGCGGCGCGGTCATCCTGCTGGCCAAGGTGCTGCGCGAGGCGCCATGGCAGATCGTCCTGTTCTCGATCGGCATGTACCTCGTCGTCTTCGGCCTCGGAAACGCTGGGCTGACCGACATCGCGGCAAGCGTTCTGCGGTGGCTCGCGACCCAAGGCACCCTCATTGCCACCGTCGGCACGGGCTTCGTAGTGGCGGCGCTCGCCTCCGTCATGAACAACATGCCCGCCACGCTCGTCGGCGCTCTCGCCATCGACCGGGCCGACGTGGCACCGCTGACCCGCGAACTCATGGTCTACGCCAACGTCGTCGGGAACGACCTCGGGCCGAAGTTCACGCCCATCGGCTCGCTGGCGACCCTCCTGTGGCTCCATGTCCTTGCGGGCAAGGGGCAGCGGATTACCTGGCGCCAGTACATGAAGGTCGGTCTCGTCCTGACCCCGCCCGTCCTCCTCGCGACCCTCGTCGCCCTGTGGGTCTGGCTCCCGGTCGTGTCGTGAGAGCCCGCTGGCAGGTCATCTCGGCGCTCGGCGTCTTCGAGATCCTCGCCTGGGGATCGTCGGTCTACTTGCCGGCCGTGCTCGCGCTCCCGATCGCCATGGACACGGGCTGGTCTCTGCCGTGGGTCGTCGGCGGCGTCAGCGTCGGCCTTCTCGTCTCGGCCGCGGCCTCTCCCCGGGTCGGGGCGACCATTGCCTTGCGCGGCGGGCGATCCGTGCTGGCACTGGGCGCCGTGCTGCTGGCGCTCGGCCTTGCTGTTCTCGGTCTCTCGCCCAACCTCCCCGTCTTCCTCGCGGGGTGGCTCGTCGTCGGTCTCGGCATGGGCATGGGCCTCTACGACCCGGCCTTCGCCACGCTTGGGCGGCTCTACGGCGCCGACGCCAGGTCCGCCATCACGACGCTGACCCTGTGGGGCGGGTTCGCAAGCACGGTCTGCTGGCCCCTGTCGGCGTTCATGGTCGAGCACGTAGGATGGCGCGGCGCCTGTCTCGCCTACGCGGCCCTCCACATCTGCGTCTCCCTTCCACTGGCGCTCGTCGCCGTCCCCTCCGGCGTGGCCACGAACATCTCCACGGGACAGCGGTTCGAACACCGGGCGCCGTCCGGAGAGCAACGCCGCGCCTTCCTCCTCCTCGCCGGAGTCCTGGTCCTGTGCAGCACGATCTTCGGGCTGGTCTCCGTCCATCTGCTGACGCTCCTCCAGGCGCGGGGCGAGACGCTGGCGGCGGCGGTGGCCTTCGGCGCGATGGTCGGTCCGTCGCAGGTCGGTGCTCGCGTGCTCGAGATGGCCGGCCGCGGGCGGCACCATCCGCTCTGGACGATGCGTGCCGCCGTCGCTCTGACCGCCGTGGGCATCTGCTCGCTCGCCTTCGACCTCCTGCCGGTCGCCGCGGCCATGGTGTTCTACGGGGCGGGCAACGGCATCCTCTCGATCGCCCGCGGCACCGTCCCGCTGGCCCTGTTCGGGCCCGAGGCCCATGCCTCGGTCATGGGGCGGCTCGCGCGTCCGGCCCAGGTCGCCCAGGCCTTGGCGCCGACCGCAGGCGCAGCGATCATCGCGTACGCCGGGGTCGCAGCGACGCTGTACGTCCTGACCGCACTCGCCGCAGCTTCGGTCTGCCTGGTCTCCCTCCTCCGCCGGGGGCATCCGTCGCGTTCCGCCGAGCCCGACATCAGGAACGGATCCACATGACGCCCGTCGTCTACGCTGTCGCCGCCCTCGCCGAAATCGCCGGATGCTTCGCCTTCTGGGCTTGGCTTCGTCTCGATCGCTCGCCGCTCTGGCTGATGCCGGGCATGCTTTCCCTCGCGGCTTTCGCCTGGCTCCTCACGCTCGTCGAGACGGAGGCGGCCGGGCGGGCCTACGCGGCCTACGGCGGCGTCTACATCGTCTCGTCGATCCTTTGGCTCTGGCTCGCGGAGGGTGTCCGTCCCGACCGTTGGGACGTGCTTGGCGCGGTGGTCTGCCTACTCGGTGCCGGGATCATTCTCCTTGCGCCTCGGGCGGCCTGAGCAGATCCGTCCCGGCTTCCCGGGCGGAGCGGCGACTTCCGCAATCTGGAACCGACAGTCGTGTGGCGCGGTCACGCGGCTTCGACCCCACTTGGTGGCGTCCTCGCTGGGTCCCGCAGCCGCTGGCGCGCTTGCGACGGGCTTCCCCTTCTCACGAGACCGAGCACCCTTGGGACGACGACCAAGGTAAGCACCGTCATCATCTTCGGCGAAAGCCTTTCCTTCGCGCCGACCATGCTCGCCTCGCGCAGAGTTCTCCGGTCGGACGTCCGCCCCGAAGCGCCGGGAGCCACCTTCGTTCCGTGCCTGCCGACGAGAGATCGAGATCGCGGGACGCGTTGCCCGAGGAGGACGAGGACACGATGGAATCACGGAAGCGCTCAGAGTGCCGACACTGCCGTCGAACTGGGGAACGCGTGACGGCAGTCCATCGGACGACGAACCTCCGTGAGTGGAGATCGCCGAGCGGACCTCGCCGTTCCCACCGACGCAAGTTCGAGCACCGTCCGCGCGATTCATCTCGCAACATCGGACGGCGTCGTGCACTCTGGTTGCAGCCAGAATCCTGAACGAGCCTCCACCGTCGCATGATCACCATCGGAATTCGTGCCGCACCTCGAGAGGTGACGTTCGCCGTCTACGACACCGACACGGAAACGGTGATCAATGTCGAGGAGATCAAGATCCCTGCGGCCTTCCAGACCCCCGACGCCCTGAAGTACCTCCGCAGCAACCTCCTCGACGTGCTGCGGGAGTACGGCGTCGAGAAGGCCGGGGTCAGGGTGACGGAACCCTCGGCGCAGTCCCTGAACATCCCGAGGATCCAGATCGAGGGCGTCATCCAGGAGGCCTTCGCGAGCAGCAGGCTGACGGCCTACTACGTAGGGCAGATCTCCTCCATATCGTCCAAGGTCGGCATCGACCGAAAGAGGTTCAAACCCCTGGTGGAAGGACGGGAGGGCTACGACGTCGACGGCTGGGAAGACATGAAGAAGGAGGACCGGGAAGCGGTTCTTTGCGCCATCGGTGCCGCGAATGCTTAAGCCCTACAACAAGGCCGAGGTCGCCTTCGACTTCATCCGGGAGATCGGTCAGGACGGGCGTAACTCCCGCACCTGGCTCTCGCGCGACCACCAGCTCGACGCCGAGATCGTGACGAAGCAGATCGCGAAGGCGAAGCTGGGCGATCCCGACGAGTTCTTCGCCGAGTCGAAGGCTCTCTACGCCAGCGCGCATCCGAACGTGGTCCAGATCCACTACGCCTGCCAGGATGCCGACCACGTCTACGTGGCGATGCCGTACTACGAGCGGGGTTCGGTGAAGGATCTCATCTCGAACGGACGGTTCATGACCGTGCGGGAGATCGTGGCCGTCGGATGCCAGACGCTCAGCGGCCTGCACAACATCCATTCCAAGCGTCTGGTCCACTTCGACGTCAAACCCGACAACATCCTCCTTTCCCTCCGAGGCGAGGCTCTCCTCTCCGACTTCGGCCAGGCGAAGAGGATGAACTTCGTCGGGGTCGCGGAGCAGGACCGGCACTACACGCCGATGATCCCGCCGGAGGCCATGAGGAACGCGGAGTTCGACGTCACCTTCGACGTCTACCAGATCGGACTGACGCTCTATCGGATGTGCGTCGGCAACGGCGCCTTCTACGAGCAGCTCGCGAAATACGGGCGGGGGATCACGGACCGCGACGGATTCCGCTTCGACGTGCGGAATGGACGCTTTCCCGACAGGAGCACCTTTCCGGCCCACATTCCCTCGAAGCTCCGGAACATCGTCCGGAAGTGCCTCCAGGTCGACCCGGCCCAGCGCTACCCTTCGGCGTTGGCGGTCGCGAACGCCTTGTCGGGTATCGACGACCTGACGTTCGACTGGCGCATGACGCGGACTCCTGATAATACCACCTGGACGAAGAACGAAAACGGAACGGAATATTCCTTCGTCCTCAACCCGGACCGCAGTTGCGAGTTAACCAAGACGGTGAACGGGGGGCGACGGACACGTGTTCGAGACGAATGCCGTGCGAACATCTCCGAGAAGGAGGTGCAGAAAGTGCTGGGTTCCTACTGATGGGCAGGATCAAGAACGACCCGACCCGCTACGCGACGCGCACCTCTCTGGTCGTGCGCGCCCCGCGGACCCTTCATGACGACCGGGAGACGACGGCCGGACGCGAGCGCGACTTCCTGACCGCGCCGATCGACGACAACCTCTATGTCAGTTTCCGGCCGGCGTGCGACGTCGGCGAAAGGAAGCGGGCGGCGGAAGATCCAAAGAAGCGGCGTTGATACCGCGTGCGGGGCCTGCACGTCGCGCTTAATTTCCCCCGCTCACCGCTCCGCAGTGCCGAACCGCGCTCACGTGGAGGCAATCCAGCCAGTCAAGGCAGGCTTGCCATACGCGGGGCGGAGGCACGTCCCTCGGCTCTCCATTGGATGGGAACGTCGCCCGTATCGACCGGAGCCGCCATGGGGTCGCAGGACGTCCGGAGCCCTTGCTGCGCACGGGCGAAGCCGAGAACGGACATGAACGACCTCATGCGGCATTTCGCAACGGCGTCTATCGCGCGTCCGGCGATCAACCAGCCGCCGATCGCAGCCGGCGCTCGATCGGTTTTCGGGCGCCCTTACGCATCCCGCAGGACATGTGGGAGGGCGACGAGTTCACCCCCAGCTGGGCGTGACGCGCCGGTGATCCGCGGTCTCCACCGTGACTCCCTCGACTTCCATTTCATCGACCGGCTCTTCTCGAAGGCCGTCGGGAATGGCTCCAGAGACGGCTGGACGCGGGACGTTGGCCAACGACGCCCGCTCGACCCGGTAACGCACCCCTTCGAGCCTGCCGGCCAGGGCGGCGCCGACCGGACCCGGAGCGACATCCTTGGCGAGATCGGCGAAATCGGCCGTCGCCTCCAGGCAGCGTGCCATCTCCTGCCGCACGACGCGCCCCTGCAGGCCGCAGGCCTCTCCAAAGCGCAGGACCGCCTCGCCCAAGTCGGCGGGAACGGCCCCTTGGCGGAAGGCGACCCCGCCGAAGGAGACGGACGACACCATCTGATGCCGATGGTATCCGCGCATCGGTGCCGGATCGTAGAGCGGCGAAAGCCCCGCCTTCCTCCGCTCGCCGAGGATGGAGTGGTTCTCCAGGTGGTTGTCCCCGTTGCCGGTCAGGAGACCCATCACCGTCCGCCGGAACAACTCGCGACAGTCGCGGCCCGGGAAGGACGACATGCCCGTCATCGGCGTCGTCAACGCCGTCGCGACGGTCTCCAGCGACGGCCTGAGACCCTCCTCGGACCAGCGGCTCTGGATCTTGCCGGCGGATGCGGCGTAGAGGGCCGTGAAGACGCTCTCCAGCGGCAACGGACGCCCCTCGGACCTGTCGAAGCGTTCGGTCGCCAGGACCTCCACTCCGTCCTCCGTCCGTTGGTACCGCTTGAATGGACGGTGCACGCCGATCCTGTCGTGGATCTCGTAGGCGAGGTTCTCCAGAGCGAGGACGTGAGGAAAGTCGGGCGTTCCGATCTTCACCAGCGCGTCGACCGTCGTACCGTCCGACCGGCGTAGGTTCACCAGCAGCTTCGGCATCATGCCGCCGACCGTGGGATGCGACCGGATCGTCTCGACGACCTCCTCGATGGAAACGGCGTCGGCCGTCGGCGACGTCGCGTCCGAAACCAGGTGCCAGAGCGGACCGTCGGCGATCTCGTCGAGCGTGAAGCTCTGCGTCGGTCGGTCGTAGTAGGCGAGTGCGGCCTCGTCGCTGGCGAAGACGTCGAGATGACCGATGCCGTTCCGGCCGGCCATGACCAGCATCTGCCAGTCCAGGTCGGCGCCCGCGTCGACGCGCCCCCCCGAACGTCCGATGAGGTGCATGAGGATGCGGCGCTGAAGGTTCTGCTCGTGTCGTGGCGGTACCAGCGACTGGAACATCGGCGGTAGCGGGTTGGCCTCGGTCGACACGTACTCGATCGTGCGGTTCCGCGTCTTCGTCGTGTCGTGCACCACGGTGATGCCTGGAAGATCGCCGACCTCGGGGTCGTAGGTGAAGCGCACCCGCTCGCCGGCCTTCACGAGCAGACCGAGACGACGAGGCGTTCCCGATGCTCTGGTCCAGACGACGGCGCTCCTGTCGCTCATCGGTCGATCTCGCCCAGCAGCCCGCCCTCCAGCAGGGCGTCTAGATAGTCGTCGAGCGGTGCGAGCTTCAGCTTTTGCCCCACTACGGCGGCGAGGCGCTCGACGGTGTCGAACCGGGCGCCGCCGGTACCGCGCATCCGCGACAGCGCCTCGGGCGTGATACCGGCGCGACGGGCCAATTCGGCGTCCGACCAGCCGTGTCGCCGAGCCTCCGACCTGACTTCATCCAGTACAGCTTGCAACCCAGACATTGATCAATCCATCAATCCTACGCCCCATCATGGACGGTATTGATTGAAAGATCAATCTCGCCGCGATTGGCGCAAACCTCCCCCGAGTTTCCCCACCTGGGCCTACATCCGGACCCAGGCAGACGAAGCTTACTCAAGATCTCCAGAAGCTTCCCGCGACCGGTTTCAGCGAGCCTGTGGAGGAGCCGACCAAGTCTCGGCATCGTCGACGAAGGCTTTCCTCGTCTTCTTGTCGTAGAGGCACAGCTTCGACAGGGTCGAACCGCGCTTACGGTCCGATACGAGCATCGCCACCATCCCGACCCGGTCGTCGAAGCCGACGATCGTCGAAGGGCGCGGGTTGCGGATGCCGCTCGCCTGGACGCAGGCCTTCGTCACGCGAGAGTCGAACTCGGCCCACGCGTCGTCGCTCGAGGCGAGTGCCGGCGGTGCCGCCCAGAGCACGACGACCGCGAGGCCCATCACGAGGGGTGATATCGAGAGGCGCATCCGCAGCTCCTTCCGTCGGGTTTCGCGAGCCGGCAACGACTCGGAAGGCCCGGGATGGTCGGCGAAGTCGACGGATTGATGACCCGGTCGAGGCGGATGCACGCCAATTGCATTCGTCTGTTCGGCGATGGTGACGGCCGGTCAGACGCCGACGGACGCGGCTCGACCTCTCAGCGGTACCTCAAGAAGCCGAAGAAGCCCGTGAGGGCGGTCGCCGTGGCGACGCCCGCGACCGCCGGCACCTCGACGGCCGCGCCGGGCTCGAAGCCGGTCAAGTGGACGAACTTGACGGCCAGAAAGGCGATGGTGACGCCGAGCATCGCGCCGAGGACGGCGTAGATCGCGCCGAAGAAAGCGCGGTAGACGGAGCGCATGTTCGACTTCCTTCTTGCTGCGAAGCCACCGGTGCGCGGCTTCCTCGCGGCGTCGGGGCAAGGACACGTACCGACATCCGAGTGCGACCGACAGGCGGACTCCAGAGGTCGCGGCCGCACCGGAGAGGCTGCGGACCGCCTCCATGCCATCCAGGTCCGCCCTGGAGGCAAGACGTCATGTCGTCGCGGTTAGGCGCATCTCGCATGCCGCACTGGCGTCCGATCCCCTAGGACGTTCGGACCGGTGACTCCGCGGGTACAGCGTCGCAGGGTTGCCCGATCTCCCACCGTGGCCAGATCTTCGGAGCGGACTGATCCTGTGGTGTACCATCGTGCTCGAGGGCGTGGACCGATGCACGAACGAGCCGTCGGCGAAAGCCGCCGCTCGACGGGCCGCAGCGCCGAAAGAAGGCCGGAGGTCCCTGTGGCGTCGGCAGGCGGAACCGAGAAGGCGACGGCTTGGAGAGAACCACATCAAGGGCGCATCAGGCGACCGGTTCCGGAGAGATCCCTTGGCGCTATACCGCGGGCGAGCGGCGGGCGGACGGGGTGGTGCACGCCCTCGGGATCCTCCTCGCCTTGGCCGGGACCGCGATGTTCGCCATGACGCGCCGCGACGCCGAACCCCATGATCTCGTCGCCTCCGGCATCTACCTGGCGACGCTCGTCTTGGCCCTCGGCGCGTCCGCTCTCTACAATATGTGGCCCGTCGGCCCGACGAAGTGGATCCTGCGTCGGATCGACCATTCGGCGATCTACCTCCTGATCGCGGGGACCTACACGCCATTCGTCGTCAAGGCGGGCACCTGGTGGCTGCTGGTGCTGGTGTGGTGCACCGCGCTTCTCGGCCTCGTGCTGAAGGTCGTCCTGCCAGGTCGGCTGGACCGTCTGTCGATCGCCCTCTACCTGGCCCTCGGCTGGAGCGGCGTCGCGATCCTCGACAGGCTCGTAGACGTCCTGTCCAGGCAGGTGCTCCTGCTCGTCGGCGCCGGCGGCGTGATCTACTCCCTGGGCGTGATCTTCCACGTCTGGGAGCGCCTCCGCTTCCAGAACGCGATCTGGCACGGTTTCGTCCTGGCGGCGGCTCTCGTCCACTACTTGGCCGTCTGGCTCGCCGTCGGCCCGAGCACCTGAAGCCGAGACACCCCGGTCCTCCGAGCGGTTTGGTCGAACGACCCGCACGGGCGGCTGTCGATCCCGCGAAACGTCCGCTCGCAGGATCCAGGAGTGGAGCACGTGTGCCGCATGGTCTTCAGTTGCGTCATAAAATCTGCCCGGTGGATCCGCTAAGCGATCGGATGTTCACGCTCCTCGGCCGGCGGGGTCGCGCTGCGGTCTGGCCGGGGCAAGGCGGGCGTGGCACACCGGCAGTGCAACGTCGTAGTCGAATGGTTCCCTGGATGATCGTGCGGACAGCTCGTCCTTCAATCCGCTGGATGTCCGTCGCGCTCGTGCTTCTCGCCTGTCTCGGCGGATGCGTTTCCGCGACGGAGGACGTCTTCGAGACGGCGAAGGCGGCCTATACCGTCAAGGCCGACAAGGTCCGTCCCGAAGGGTCCATCCTCGTGCGCATCTTCAAGGAGGAGAGCGAGCTGGAACTCTGGAGGTCGGGAAGCGACGGCCGATACGCGCTCGTGAAGAGCTTCCCGATGTGCCGTTGGTCCGGCAAGCTCGGACCGAAGAAGGCGACGGGCGACCGGCAGGCGCCCGAGGGCTTCTACCAGGTGACGGCGGGTCTGATGAACCCGAACTCGAAGTACCACCGCTCCTTCAACCTCGGTTTCCCGAACCCGCTCGAGAAGTCGCTCGGGTGGTCCGGCGATGCCCTGATGGTGCACGGCGCCTGCTCCTCGTCGGGCTGCTACGCGATGACCGACGACGGCGTCTCCGAGATCTACGCGGCGGCCGAGAAAGCGTTCGCCCTCGGCCAGAGCGACTTTCAAGTGCAGGCCTTCCCGTTCCGGATGACGCCGCAGCAGATGGCCAAGCATGCCTCCGACCCGAACATCTCCTTCTGGCGGAACCTGAAGTCCGGCTACGACATCTTCGAGGTGACCCGGAAGGAGCCTGAAGTCTCCGCCTGCGCCGGCCGCTACGTCTTCGACTCGCGACGCAAGGACGGCGTGGCGTCGATGGACCCGCGGGCCGCCTGTCCGGCGCTCGTCGCCGAGGTGGCGCCCGAAGTCTCGGAGCGTCGGAAGGCCGACCTCGTCGCCGAGCGCGAGACGGCGAGGACGTCGGTCCCGTCGACTGCCTTCGCCTATTCGGACGGCGGCATGAACCCGCGCTTCAGGGACCTGCTCTCGCGCCTCGGACCGCAGGAGATGTCGCGCCTGACCTCCCGAACCTCGGTGCCGGTGAGCCGTCCGGACGCGGCCCTCGCCGATCCCTTTTCCGCCGGACGCTGAACCGGATCCCGACGCGTCGCACGAGGCTGCGACATGACCGCGTGCGCGGCCGGGACATCTTGACCTCGACGGGTCGGCCGCCGACGATGACGGCGGACGATAGATCAGTCGAAGGGCACCCCACGTTGAAGGCGCGCAGTCGATGAGGAGAGCCATAAGGCCGTTCCTCGCCCGCTTCGTGCTGGCGCTCGTGCTCCTGCTCGCTCTCGTTCCGGTTGCCTCCATCGCATGGGCCGAGCCGGGCGCTGCGACTTCCGGTACCGCCGTCTTCGACGACTACGGTCACGTGGGCGACGACGACGCGGGACGGGGTCCCGCCTCCGGTGCCCGCCACGATCACGGCGGCCATGTCCACGAGAAGCTCGGCACGCCGCCGGAATACCTGCTTGCCCCGCCGGCCGGCGGTGCGGGTCATGCATCGCCATCGACTCGGTGGGGTCCAGGTGTCGACCTCCATCCGTCTCCTGAACCTCCGAAAGTCTCCGTCGCCGCCTGAAGCCGCGTATCGGCGGCGCGACGTCGACCTTGCTTTCGGAGATCATCATGCCGTCCCGCCCAACGGCCGGACCGTGCGCGCTTGGCGCCGCGGCACCGGTGCGTCCGCCGTTTGTCCGTCCCTCCCTTCCCGTCCCGCCCCGCCGCACCGGCGGGCGCCAGCCTGGGAAAGCGGCATGACCGGTCGTTCAAGGAAGTCGGCCGACGCCCCCTCGCCGCTCGAGATCGTCGACTGGTTGACGTCCAAGCCGGACCTCGTCGCAATGCGGCGTCGGTTCCCCGACGAGTGGCGGGCGCTGGAGGGTGAACTCGCCGACGCCTTGTCGAAGCGTTCGGTCTCCGCCTTGGACCGGATCGTGGGTCTGGAACGCCTCGGCGTGCGAGGGTCCGACCGGAAAGGAAGGTCGTCGCGGGAGCATGCGATGCGTCTCGTCAGAAGGCGGATGGCCGTTCTCGCCCTGGAGCGGCATGCCGTCTCAGCTGCCGAGTCGGAAGCCGGAAGCTGGCTGCCGCGCCGGATCTCGAGCGCGCTGGCGAACGGTCTGTTCTTCGATGCTCGCGGGTGCAAGAAGCCCGTCCCGTTGCGCGTCTTCCGCTGGACGTGGCCGCTCGTCGGCGGCAAGGGCGCGCTCCTGACGCGCATGCAGGCGCTCGGGACCTACTGCTTCCTTTCCGCGGAGCTGATCGACGAAATCGCCAGCATCTGCCGCGGCCGGTCGTGCCTTGAGATCGCCGCCGGCGACGGCACCCTGTCGCGGTTCCTGAAGCTGAAGGACGTCGCCATCGTCGCGACCGACGACCGGAGTTGGTCGGGATCCATCGAGTATCCGCCGGAGGTGCTGTCGATGGATGCGGCGACCGCGCTGGAGAGGGTAGAGCCGGAGGTCGTCCTCTGCAGTTGGCCGCCGCCGGGAAACGACTTCGAGCGGTTCGTCTTCGCGACGCCGAGCGTGCGGACCTATCTCGTGATCGGCAGCCGCCACGGCTTCGCCACCGGCGCCCGAGACGCCTACGCCGCTCCGACGGGCTTCGTCGCGACCCGATGTCTGGATCTGGAGGCACTCGTCCTTCCGCCGGAGATTGGAACCGAGGTACTCCTCTTCGAAAGGATCACATGACGACGCTGCAAAGGCGATCGCGACCGTCCCCGCAGCCTCCTCGGATGCAGACACTTCATCGATCGCCAGTAGTCTCGTGCCGCTCGGGCTGAGGGGCCGATGCCTCTTCGCCCGAAGCGATAGCGTCCGTCCGGGTGCGGCCTGTCGGAGCGGAGGTGGCCGGGCGCCGCGTTCAGGTGGGGCGCCCGTCTCGTGCGATCTCGGCGACGATCATGTCGTAGAGCGGCTGCGGACCGAACTGCGCCGGTGCCCGGCCGTTGACGAAGAAGGTCGGCGTCTTGTCCACCTTCGCCGCGTCCATGTCGGCGACGTCCTGCCGGAGCACCGCCTCGACCTCGGGCGTCGCCGCGTCCTTCCGGGCGCGCTCGAGGTTTAGCCCCGTCGACCCGGCGATCTCCCACGCCTTGGAGAGGTCCGGCGCCCCGTGCACCGCCCATTCGGGCTGGCGCTCGAACAGCGCGTCGAGCACCGCGTCGAACTTGTCCTGACGGCGGGACGCCTCGAGGATCTTCACCGCCTCGTCGGAGCCGTCGTGGAGCGGCGCGTAGCGAAGGACGAGGCGCACGTCCTCCGGATGGGCACCGAGGATCTGTTCGAGGATCGGATGGAAGGCGCGGCACGCTTCGCATGACGGATCGAAGAACTCCGCGACCGTCACCTTCGCGTCGGCCTTGCCGACCACCGGCGAATGCGCCCGGACGAGGTGGTCAGCCCCCGCCGTGGCGGGCTCCGGTGCCGTCGCGCCGCGCCGGAACACGGCGGCGCCTCCGGCGAACACGGCAGCGGCGACGGTCACCGTCGAGACGACGAACGTCCTGCGGTTCATGGACGGATCCTCCTATGTGCGGAAACCAGAAGAAGCGCGATGCCAGCGAAGGCGGCGAGGGAGAGGACGGGAAGCGGGATCCCGCCCAGGATCGTCATGTCCGCCTCGGTGCAGGACGGCCCCCGGCCGCACGGCTCGATCGACTCCGGCACGATCCCGAACCAGAGGAGCGTGTGGAATGCCGCGAAGGCGAGACCCGCGGCGGAGAGCGGCAACGCGTAGACGCGAGCCGCGGCGTCGCCCCTGAAGCAGGCGATCCCGAGCAGGATCGCGAGCGGGAACATGAAGATCCGCTGGTACCAGCAGAGGACGCAGGGCGCCTGCCCCATGACCTCCCCGACGAACAGGGCGCCGAGGGTGGAGGCGAGCGCCAGGATCCACGCCCCGGCGAGGAGCACGTCCGTCCGCGCTTCCCCTTCGACGTGCGGGGGATCGATCGGCGCTGCTCTCGTCATGTCGCTCCTTCCGGACCGGATCGCGGTGACGTCGCTACGCTCAGGCATCGGCCGCCAGAAGGCGTTCCACCTTCTCCCGCCGGACCTTCGTGTCCTCGTGCATGTCGAGCGTGCCGACGAAGCCGCCGTTCCGGTCGTAGAGGTAGACCCCGGCGGAGTGATCGATCGTGTAGTCGCCGTCCTCCGTCGGCACCTTCTTGCGGTAGGCCTTGAAGGTGGAGAAGGCCCGCTCGATCTCAGCTTCCGGGCCCGTCAGCCCGACGATCCGCGGGTCGAAGGACTGGAGATAGGCGTTCAGCACCTCCGGCGTATCCCGTTCCGGATCCCCGCTGACGAGCACGACCTGGAGGTCGTCCGAACGGGGGCCTAGATCCACGAGCAGCACCGACAGCTCGCCGAGCGTCGTCGGGCAGATGTCGGGACAGTGCGTGAAGCCGAAGAACACGGCGACGGGCTTGCCGCGGAACCCGGACCACGTCCTCGGCTTCCCGTCCTCGTCGACCAACGCGAACTCGCCGCCGATCGGAACGGCGACCGGCGTCTGAGCGGCGGGTGCCGGAGTGCCGCCCGGAAGGGTCCAGGCCGCACCGACGAGGACGCCCGCGGTCGCGGCGACCGCGCCCCAGAGCCACAGGCGCAAGGTGCGGAGCCTCACGGCTTATGCCCTTCGTGGGAGGGGGCCGCTGCCGCGGCACCGAACCCCTCCACCGAGAAGCGGACGGGGACGGTCCCGGCGCGCTCGAACACCAGGGTGCCGTCGAAGGACTTCCCCTTCACGATCGGCTCCTTGAGGTCGAGCAGCATGACGTGCGTGCCGCCCGAGGCGAGCTTCACCGTTGCCCCCGGTCCCACCACGATCCCGTTCTCGGCGCGACGCATGCGCGCCACGCCGTCCTCGACGGTGGAGGCGTGGATCTCGAAGCGTCCGGCGACGGTCGCCGAGCCGCCGAGGAGCCGATCCGCCTCGGCGCCGTCGTTGCGGATGGTGAGGTACCCGACCCCGACCTTCGCGCCCGGTGGCGTCGGCCGTGACGACGGATGGTCGATCGTCAGGTCGCCGGCCTTGAATTCGTGCGCCGCAGCGGGACCGGAGAGGCAGGCGGCGACGGCGGCAGCAAGTACCGGAACTCTCACTTCGGGTACCTCGCATAGACCGTGGACGTGCCGTCGCGGGCGACGAGGAGCACCTCGTAGGGATCGTCGCTCGCCCCCATGCCGGGGCTTCCCGCAGGCATGTCGGGAACGGTGAGGCCGATCGCGTCGGGCCGCTCGGCGAGGAGGCGCTTCACCTCCGCCGCCGGTACGTGCCCCTCGACGACGTAGCCGCCGACGAAGCCCGTGTGGCACGAGGTCTGGCCGGGCTTCAGGCCCGCCTGCTCCTTCTTCGCCTCCAGGTCGGCGGCGCCGAGATCGTGGTTCGACACCTCGAAACCCGCCTTCCGGAGGTGCTCGATCCAGCCGCTGCAGCAGCCGCAGCCCGGCGTCGAGAAGACGTCGACGCTCTGGGCAGCGAGCGCGGATCCGGAGAGCAGAGCGAGCGCGGCGGCGAGGACCGTCGTCCGTGCGTGTCCCATGAGTTCGTCCTTGTTCAGATCCAGCGCCGGACGGCGCTCCGGTAGGCGGCGTACGAGGGTCCGAAGGAGCGTTCGAGGAAGCGCTCCTCGTCCCGGACCTGGACCTCGCAGGCAATCCAGAAGGCGAGCGCGCACGCGACCACCGCAGGGGACGGCACCGCCACCGCGAGGCCTGCCGCCATCGCGAGCATCCCCAGGAACACGGGGTTGCGGGACAGGCCAAATAAACCCGTCGTGACCAGGGCGTCGGGCGCCGTCCGCGGTACGCCGACCCGCCAGCGCCGCCCCATGTTCCCCTGCGCGACCAGCGTCAGGACCTGTCCGCCGACGGCAAGGGCCAGCCCGGCGAGACGGACCAGGAACGCTTCGCCCGCGAGCGGCGCGAAGATCGCCGGAGCGTTACCGACGGCATGCGATACGAGCGCGGCGGCCGCCCCGCCGATCGAGGCGACGAACAGCAGGCGCGCCGACCGCTGGCGGAGCCCGCTGCCGAAGCCGAAGGCCCGCCCCCCGATCTCCCGGGAGGTCCGGCGGGTGGCGAGGGCGAGCCATGCGACGGTGACGGCGAGGAGGATCGCCGGCCCGAAGCGGAGGAGGTCTTCGACGGCGGCGCTCATCGGGGCTTCCAGCCGAGGACCCGCATGGCGTTTGCGGTGACGAGGACGGTGGCGCCCGTGTCGGCGAGGATCGCCGGCCACAGTCCGGTGATGCCGGCGACGGTCGTCACCAGGAACAGGGCCTTCAGGCCGAGCGCGATGCCGATGTTCTGGCGGATGTTCCCCATGACGGCCTTCGAAAGGGCGATCATGTCGGGAACGTCGCGCACCCGGCCGTGGAGCGCCGCGGCGTCCGCCGTCTCCAGCGCGACGTCCGTGCCCCCGCCCATCGCGATGCCGACGTCGGCGGCCGCGAGCGCGGGCGCGTCGTTGATGCCGTCTCCGACCTTGGCGACCTTGAGGCCCTCGGCCTGCAGCTCGCGGACGATCCTCTGCTTGTCCTGCGGAAGGAGTTCGGCCCGTGCCTCGATGCTGAGCCCCTTCGCCACCGCCTCGGCCGTGGTCCTGTTGTCGCCGGTCAGCATGACCGGACGGATGCCCGACGCCTTGAGGCCCGCAAGCGCGTCCACCGCGTCGGGACGGGGCTCGTCCCGCATCGCGAGAAAGCCTGCGAGCGCGCCGTTCGCGAGGAGGACCGACACGGTCTTGCCCTCCGCGTTCAGCGCCCCGATCTCCGCGAGCCGATCCGCGCCGATGTCGAGCCGCCTCGCCGCCGCCTTGGGCGAGCCGAGGAAGACCGTCTCGCCGCCGACCTTGCCCTCCACCCCCTCGCCCGGAACCGCGTTCGCGTCGAAGGCCGGCGGCACCGGCGCCTTGTCCGCCTTCGCCTTCTCGAGGATGGCGAGCGCGAGCGGATGGCTCGATCCCTTCTCCAGCGCCGCCGCGAGCGACAGGACGTCCCGCGCCGGCCGCCCGACCGCGACGACGTCGGTGACGACCGGTCTGCCGGCCGTCAGCGTTCCCGTCTTGTCGAAGGCGATCGCCGTGATCTTGCCGAGCGTCTCCAGCACCACGCCGCCCTTCATCAGGAGGCCGCGCCGCGCTCCGGCGGAGAGACCGGCCGCGATGGCCGCCGGTGTGGAGATCACGAGCGCGCAGGGGCAGCCGATCAGGAGGATCGCGAGACCCTTGTAGATCCACTCATTCCAGGACGCCCCGAAGAGCAGAGGCGGGACGAGCGCGACGAGGGCGCCGACGACGAGGACGGCGGGGGTGTAGTACCTGGAGAAGCGGTCGATGAAGCGCTCGGTCTCGGACTTCGACTCCTGCGCCTCCTCCACGAGCTTGACGACGCGGGCGATCGTGTTGTCGGCCGCGGCGGCCGTCACCCGCACC
Organism: Aureimonas endophytica; assembly: GCF_014642635.1. Lineage (GTDB taxonomy): Bacteria > Pseudomonadota > Alphaproteobacteria > Rhizobiales > Rhizobiaceae > Plantimonas > Plantimonas endophytica. The sequence continues at coordinate 275,968 of NZ_BMIQ01000001.1, read as the reverse complement.
CGGAGCACCGATCCGGCGCTGATCGTCCCGGCGAAGACGGGATCGCCCACGGCCTTGCGCTTCGGGACGCTCTCGCCGGTGACGGGCGCCTCGTCGACCTCGCCCGTTCCCTCGACCACCGCCCCGTCGGCCGGGATGCGGTCGCCCGGACGCACCAGGATGACCGCGCCGACCGAAAGGCTCTCCGCCGGCACCTCGCGGGTCTGGCCGCTTTCCTCGATGAGCGCCGTCTTCGGGACGAGCGCCGTCAGGCCCTGGATGCTGCGGCGGGCGCGGGTCGCCGCGACGCCCTCCAGCATCTCGCCGACGAGGAAGAGGAGCACCACGGTCGCGGCCTCCTCCTGCGCGCCGATGAAGACGGCCCCGACCGCAGCGATCGTCATCAGCGTCTCGATGGAGAAGGGCGTGCCGAAGCGGGCGGCGACGAAGGCGCGCCTCGCGACGGGGACGAGGCCGACTAGCAGCGCGACGAGGAAGGCCGGCTTCTCGAGCTGCGGGAACAGGTGGCCGACCACGGTGGCGACGAGGAGGGCCGCGCCGCAGGCGATCGTCAGCCTCGCCTTGCGCGTCCACCACCATGGCCCGGCCGCCTCGTCTCCGCCGGCATGGTCGTGGGCGTGCGGCGTCGGTCCGGAAGCGGAGACGGCGGCGCCCGCCGGTGCCGACGCCTCCGCTTCGGCGCCGTAGCCGAGGTTGCGGATCTGCCTGACGACGGCGTCGGCCGCGAGGCGACCGTCGTGCGCGATCCGGACCGATCCGCCGGAGACCGAGACGGCGACGTCCTTCACACCGTCCAGCCGGCGCACGGCGGTGTCGATCTTCGCCGCGCAGGCGGCGCAGTCCATGCCGGTCACTAGAACCCGCAGACCGGCGTCCTCCGGCGCTGGCGCCGGACGGGCATCCTCGGCACGATCCGGGGAAGCATGATCCGCGTGGTCGTGCCCGTGATCATGGTCGTTCGCGTGCGCATGATCGTGGTCGTGCGCGGAGGACGCGGAGGCTTGCGGGAGCATGCGCGGTACCGGTTCGGATGCCGCCTCGGGCGTGGCCCGGTAGCCGAGGCTGCGCACGCGGTCCGCGACCGCTTCCATGCGGGCCTCCGGCGTGTGGCCGACCGTCATCCTGCCGGCGGAGGCCGAGACGCTGACGTCGACGACCCCCTCGAGACCGCGCACCGCAGTGTCGATCTTCGCGGCGCAGGCGGCGCAGTCCATGCCGGTTATGCGGAAGCGTGACTGGAGGGTCTCGGACATCTGGGCGATCCCGTTCGTTCTGTTGGATCGACGGCTACTTCCTCTAGCGGCTAGAGGAGCAAGAGGAAAAATGCGGGCTGCGACGGGTTGTCCGTCCGGCGGTCGCTTGCCCCTTCCGCTCCACGGCGCTACCCCGGTGGACATCAGGAGGAGATGCGATGCGCGACCTGACGATCGGCGAGGCCTCGAAGGCCTGCGGCATCAAGGTTCCGACGATCCGCTACTACGAGCAGATCGGGCTCCTGGCGACCGCCAGATCGGACGGCGGACGGCGCCTCTTCGACGAGGGCGACCTCAGGCGCCTGCGCTTCATCCGACACGCCCGCGAACTCGGCTTCGAGATCGAACCCATCCGCCAGCTTCTGACATTGTCCGATCGTCCGGAAAGTCCCTGCGAGGGCGCGGACGAGATCGCACGGGCCCATCTCGCCGACATCGACCACAAGATCGCACGCCTGTCCGCCCTGCGCGTCGAGATCGCTCGCATGGCCGACTGCACCCACGGCTCCGTCGACACCTGCCGGGTCATCGAGGTGCTCGGGGACCACGGTCACTGCGTGGCAGACCGCCATTGAGGACCTGCCGGGTGAGATCCTTCGCGTCGTCGGGCGACGTTCGATTCCGGATCGGCGGGTGGCACGAGTGTGAGAAGCGCCGTCCGCACGACAATCGCGCCGGTCCGCTGTTCCGCCGTGGCGCTTCTCGTCCTGCTCGTCGCACTGGAGGGAACGGGAATCAATCTCGACGATGGGACGGGGCATCTCAGGCTGCCCTCCTCTGCTCAGCGTTCTCGTCCAGCGTCGTCGCGGCGTCGTAGATCCCCCGCCAGTGCTCGACCGGCGGCTCCGAGGCGAGGCGGAACAGGCCGTCCGCGAGCCCCTTCACGAGCTTGCCGGTGATCTCGAAGCGGCGTTCCCCGCATCTGTCGACGACGCGCACCAGTGTCGGCAGGTCGCGCAGGACGGCCGGGGCTCCGTCCTCGGCGATCCGGGCAATCTCTGCGGCCGACAGCGGCGTCCAGGCGTCCATCCGGATGCTGCCGTCCGGGGTCGCGAGGAGGACGCGCCAGCCGCGTCCGAGATCGGTCGGGCAGGCGTACGTGCCGACGGGCAGCGGCGTGTCGGGCGGCGTGAGGACCTCGGGCGTCGCGAGGAGGTACGTGGCCGGAACGCTGTGGACGCGGCGGTTCTGGGCCTCGGACATCGCCGGATCGAAGGGTCCGTCGTACGTCACCGACACCGACCTCAGGCGCTTCCGCCAGTGCGGCTCGAGGAGGAACGAGAACGCCCGGACGATGGCTGCCTGGCGATCGGCGGCCTTGTAGCGGGACTCGCGGGGGGTGCCGTCCTTCGACGTGCAGTGGAGAAGCCACGGGCCGGAAGCGGAGGGCTGCCAGCACTTCACGAGCGAGATCGGGCGGTCGCCGCCCCGGGGATCGTGCTCGAGGATCGCGATCTCCAGGCGGTGGCCGAGGGCGGATGCCTCGGTGGCGACGGTGGTCATGGCGGGCTCCTGCGGGTTGCGGATGCGGATCGTGGGAGTGCGGAGGGGGATGCGGGCGACGCCTCGTCTGTCACCCCAGCTGACGAGGATGAAGCGTTCATGGGAGGCGTCAGGATCGTCGTGGAGCGTCTCGAAAGTCTGCGGCTTGTCGTGCAGCCGGTGATCGTCTTCGAGGGCTGAGAATGGATCCAGGCGCGTCCTGGAGAGGTCGCGGAGGTGGATGATCGAGGCGGTGGCGGTCGGAGGTGCCTCCTGGACGTCCTGCAGGTCGGTGGCGGTGGCGGGAATGGTGCGAGCCTGCGAAGGGCTGATGGAAGGATTCAGAGCCTCCGGGCGGCCTTCGGCCTCGTGACTCCGGCTCGCTTCGCTCGCGTAGGCGCCTCCTCCTGAAACGCCGGCGGCCACAAGAGTCCCATCCTGAGAGTCCTGAGAGGAGAGAGAGAAGAGGAGAGAAGGAGACGGAAGAGGGTATGTAAGAACGCGGACCTCTGACGTGGTCTCTGATCCTTTGTTTTCCGGGGTCGGGATGGGCTTGTCTGGGATCTTCCGCTCGATCGGAATTCCGTGGAGTCCGACGTCGAACGCGACCTTCTCCATGACCTCCCGCAGCAGTTCCAGGGCGGCGAGACGGACGATGAAGCCGTCGTGGAGCGGGAGCACAGTCTCGCCCAGCTTCAGCATCGCCCGCATGACCCTCTCGGCGATGTCCGAGTCCTTCCGCATCAGGTAGCCGCCGCAGTCGCTGTGGAAGGCGCTGGCGATCGGCTTGTGGGCTGCCTTGATGTCGACGATCAGCTTCCGGGCGAGCGTCATCGCCTCCGCCGACCCGAGTTCGGCCATGAGCCCCATCGCCTTCTTTCTGGCGATCGAGAAAGCCGCCTGCTCCGCGTCCTCGGCGTTGAGGAGCACGAGGAAGGCGACCTTGACCACGTCGCGAGGCCAGCCAGGCAGCTCGTAGAGGTCGCCGGGCGGGACCCGATAGCACGCATCGCGGTACAGCAGACGGACGTGGAGATTCTTGTAGTCCAGCTCGCCCGTCGCCTCTCCGTTCAGCGTGATCGTGGCACGCTCTTCCGGCGGCATCCGCTGCCAGACGAGGCCGATGGCGTAGAAGCGGCCTCCCCTGTTCATGTGACGGTTGAAGATCCTGCGGAGGACGCCGGACAGGGCGCCGCGCCAGTACTCGATCCTCGTTGCGGCCAGGGCGGCGTTCATCTCGTGCAAGAACGCGGTCATTTCGCGGGTGCGCTTCGTGTCCGGCACCGACATCTCGTTGCCGTCCTGGTCGCGCCTGAGGAGCACGTACGGCGGGATCGCAGGCACCGGACGGCCGACCATCGCGATGGCCTTGCGGACGCCTGCGATCAGCTCGGGCGTCGGGCGGATGGCGGACTGCCGACCGGTGCCGTGCGGCGACGGCGCCTTCCGGTCGTGCTCGACGAGCTTGCGCACGTCCAAGCCGTCGACCGCGGGAACGACGCGTCGGTAGGTGTGGAGCCTGCTCGGCTTCTCGCGCTTCGGGTAGCCGTTCCGGTTCCGCGAGTAGGCCGTACCGATCTCGCCCCGCTCCCAGTCGTCCACGACCGCCATCGCGACGGCCGCCTCCTCCTCGGTCATTCCGGGGAAGACGCCCTCGAGAGCCGGCCAGAAGCCCCTCGTCTCCCAGCGCAGGGTCAGGGGTGCGTGCCGACCGTCGCGCCAGTCCTGCGGCTGCGCGCCGTCGTACTCGTCGTCGTCGATTACCGCTGCCAGTCCCACTCTTTTCTCGCATTCTCTGCGAACCGAGCGGGGATCCGACCTTGCCTCATGCGCCCTCGCGGGCTACATTCGGGCTTGCGGTAGACCCTGATCCCCACGACGGTTCAGGATGACATTCTGAAGGCCTCGTCCTTGCCGGGACGGGGCCTTCTCCGTTTCGAAAATGCTCTCCGGAAAATCCAGAATCCACCCCCTGCCCCGGCCGCCGACCCGCGGAATCGGCTGCATAACGGACCGCTCGATCCAGGAATCAGACTTGCGATTTTAGGAATCACTTTTCTCGAATACGCCGTCACGCCTGAGGCGCCGGAAAACAGTGGCGGAACAACGGCTTGCGGGCGAAATACCTTACGTTTACCGTACCGATCCGTCGAATTTTCCGCGTTAACCGGCGGCTGGAAAAATCTTTACCGAGACCCGGAAACGAGAGCGCCCCGGATCGTCTCCGGGGCGATGGGAGTTGGCGGCAGGTCGTCGGAGGGCTGCCGGTAAGTTACCGACTGCCGTAGCGGAAGGCGGTTGCCGGCCGGGGCGCCCGCGGATCCTGTAGCGCCGCGGCGATCCGCTCGCCGACCTCGCGCTCGACGTCCGGGGGGTCGAGCGGTTCGTCGTCGTACCGGATGGGTGCGACCTCGGCGCGGGCGGCGGCTTCGGCGGACTCGAGGAGATCGTCCAGCCACTCGTACCCTCGGCCCGTGAGATCCGAGGCGTCGAGGACGGCGGAGGCGCCTCGGTGGTCGCGGCCGAAATCACGGCCCGCGACGAGACTGGCGACGGCGCAGCGGACTTGTCGGCGGGCCTGGGCGCGGGCGATGCGTATGATGATGCTCTCGGACATGCTGATGTCGTCTCCTGTGGTAGATGCGTTATGCGCCGCGTCGTCCCCGTGATGCCGTATGAGGGAGTAACGTGGGTGTGGGCCGAGTCAGTCCGTGATGCCATCACGCAGCTTCGCGGCCCTGACAGAGCCGCTGTGCGGGTTTGGGCGCGTCCATCCGGCCAGTCTCCGAGCGGTCCGGATCCGCGATGAGTTCTCGCCGTACCCGCGGTACCGAAGGCCGTCGGCGGCGAGCTGGACGAGGCGTTCCAGGAGCGCCTTGCCTTCTTCCGGCGGAAGGCTGCATGCGTGGACAGCGATCGCTTCCGATAGCGCCTTATCGACCGCCCTGACGTCCGGCCGGCTCGCACGCTCGATCCGGTAGCGGGCCGCCCGGATCGCGGCTTGGTCTCGTTCTTTTCGAAGCTGCGTTATCGTTTTCGCAACCATTGTGTGCTCCTATGATGAGAACGACACGCCGGCCGGAGCCGGAGCAGTCGACAGCGAGAGGAAAAAGCGATGTCGATCATGGGATTCATGTCGGGCCTCGAGACCGCGATCCGCTCGACCGCGCTCGCGACCGCGACCTCCGCCCGCGCCTCGCAGCCGATCGACATGTCGGGACCGTACGCCCTGTCCCGCCTCGCGAACGCGCTCCGTGCAGAGCGCCGCCGGAACGCTGCCTTGAAGGCAGAGCTCATCGAAGCGTACCGCCGTCTCTCCGAACTCGAGACCGGATTCACGCTGCTTCCTCCCCGTCGTCGCTGACGCCCCCGAGCCCGACGCCCGGGTTCGCCGTCTTGTAGTCGTCGAGCGTCGCATGCTCGGCCGACAGACGCTCCGCTTCGTCGAGGATCCGATCGACATCGACGTCGTCGTCGCCGGCCTCGGCCGCTTGGGCGCTCAGGAACCGGACCCACTGCTCGTAGCTGAGCGGTCGTCCGCCGTTCTTCTTCTCCTCTACGATCTCCTGAAACCGCGGGAGGAGCGGCACGGGCAGCTTCTGCACGCCCGATAGGTGGCCCAGAAGGTCGCGGTCGCCGGCGGCGATGACGCGGCCGAGCTGGACCTCGTCCAGGCTGCGGAGCCACTCCAGGACCTCGGCCTGATCCTCGTCCGAGGGATCCAGGTACGCCCGCGGGACCCCCTGGCCTTTCCGAACGTATCCCGCCGCCCGCCGCACCCGCTCCGACGGCGACAGCCGCAGGCCGGCGCGCCTGGCGGTCGCCAGATCCGCGTCCTGCGCCGCGATCCCGCCGTCGGACTCCGACAACACCTCTTCGGCCGCGTCAGCCATTGCGAATGCCGGTGCCGCCGGCGCGATGCCGAGGAATCGCCGCACGACGCGGATCCCGTCTACGATCATCTCGACCGGCACCAAGACCAGCGCGACGGCCGCTTTCAGCGCCGCAGAGATCAGTGCTCTCAAACCCATCCTCGAATTCCTTCCATACGCCGATTTACTTTCCATTCGGCAATGACGAAATCCTAGACACCCGCGAAGAAAGATTTCCCGAAATCCTTCGTATGGTACTCGCAGGTATCACCCCCCCTTCGGCGATTAGTTTGCAAAGTGCAACTTGCAACTTAATCGACGTTGGCGTTTTTATTTACGTAAACATCTTAGACCGTCTTGCGACCGCCGCTGATCCGCGTATTTTTCGTCCTCAGGAACTGCAATCCAGGACGACGACATGCGCATTTCGGGCGACGTATGGACGAAGGAGGACGACGCGGATCTCGCACGCCTCGCACGGTCCGGCGCGTCGATCTCGTACATGTCCGCGTGGTTCGGCCGGTCGAAGGGCGCGATTTCCGTCCGGCTCTCGAGGAGACGGTTGCGGCCGCGTGAAGGCGTCGATGTCGATGCAGTCGAGCGCCTTTTCGTTTCCGGATCGACGGCGGTGGAAACGGCCAATCGGCTCGGACTGACGCTCGCGCAAGTGAGGGGCGTTCTGCGCTACCACGCGATCGTCCGCCCGGGATCGACGATTCATCCGCGTTGGGTTCGTCGTCCCCACGACGATCGGATCCTCGCGCTTTCCGGCGAGGGGCTCGGGCCGGCCGGGATCGCCCGTCGCCTCGGGGTCCCGGCCGCCCATGTTCGCAGCCGTCTCCTGACCATCGCCCGGCGCGAGGCCGTTGAAGAGCTGCGGTCGGACTCGCCGTCCATTTCTTCCCGTGCCCAGTCGGCCGCATTCGGAGCGTCGGCATGAGGAACGAGTCCCTCCACAAGAGCCTTCTCCGCCTCGCCCGCACGTACCTCTCCGGCCACGTCTCGCCGGAATTGCCGTGGGCGGATCCCGAGATCTTGCTCGTCTCCGAGCCCGCCCTCGCCGTCACCCGACTCCGGGCCCGTGCGACCGATCGGATCGATGGCGAACGTCGCGTCTACCGGCATCGCCTCACCGTCGACGCCGTCGCCGTCCGGGACGCCTGGGAAGCGACCGGCGTCCAGGCCTTCGACGACGCGATCCTAGTCCGCGCCGATGCCGTCGAGGGCCGTCTCGCTCTCGCCGACGTCTGGCAACTGACGGGTATCCGACAGCCCCGTCTGAACCCGCGGATCGTGACGCGCTTCGGCGCCAAGGCCCGCGACGGCTCCCTCGTCGTCGGAAGGACCGCCGCCGGCGCCGACCGGATGCGCGACACGTACGACCGGATCGCCGACGTCCGGTGGGACCTCGCCGATTTCACGGTCTGGAGCTCTGGACATTTCGGCATCGAGAAATCGCCCAAGCCGCCGATCGAGGTGACGATCACGAATGTCGGACTGACCGAGGCCCGCTCGGCATCCGAGATCCGGGTGTCCGGCGTCATCCGGTTTCCCGGCGAGCGCCTCGTCGCCGTCGGCGCGGTGGCGATGCCGGCGTCGGACGGCAGGATGGTGCTTTTTCACGCCCCCGAGACTGTGAACCAGTCGACGTACTTCGCTAGGCAGGCGCTCGAAGAATACGAGGAGTCGGTGCTGCGCCGCCGAGACGAGACGTACGTGCCGACCGAGGCCGACCTCGTCGAGGACGCCGTGTTGGCGGGAGGGCTGTGATGACCGCCCCCGCCTCCCTCCTCGACCGCATCGGCGCCCTTTCCGCCGCCGACCAGGCGCTGGTCTCCGCCTTCATCGACCAGCTCGAAGCCGCCCGCACCCGTGCCGCGCCGCCGGCCGATCCGCTCTCCCGCATCCGGGCCCGCTTCGACGTCGCCCGGAGCCGCTCCGACACCTGAAATCAACCCCGCGACGTCGCCGCAGAGAGGCGTGGCCGCGCATTCCAACGAGGAACACGATGAACGAGAAAACGACCGACACGCGCATCAGGGCGCTCGAATCGCTGCACCAGCTCGCGGGCGCAATGGTCCCCGACGGCCTCCGGGAGGAGCTGGCAGACAAGGTCGTCGGGGGCGCGAAGGCCGAGCTCATCGACGAAGGCGAGAGCGCCCGGGTCGTCGTCGACGGGCGCGACATCGGTTCCGCCTCGCCGAAGAGCGGCGTCTACCGCGTGCTGCGGGAGGCGATGCTCAGCGAGACGGCGCGCTCTACGGGAGGATACCGAAAGCTCGTCGCGCTCGATTTCGACGGAGTCCTGCACGGGTACGAGAGCGGCTGGAAGGGCGCGTCTACCATCCCCGATCGCCCCGTCCCCGGCGCGATGGAGTTCCTCAAGGCTCTGCACGACGACGGCCGCTTCAGGACGGTCGTCGTGTCGTCGCGGCTGAAGGATTTCGATGGCCTGGAGGCGGTGCGCCGCTGGCTGGAAGGTGAACTGGACGCCGCCTTCGGGGCTCGAGAGGGCACCGAGATCTTCCTCTCGCTCGATTTCTCGAAGGTCCGCCCGCCGGCGCACGTCACGATCGACGACCGCGGGATCCAGTTCACCGGCGTCTGGCCGGACCTCGACGCGATCGCGGCGTTCAATCCCTGGAACAAGCGGTGGAAGATCGACCTAGAGAACAGTAACCTCGCCGTCGTCGTCGACGCGCCCGGCGGTCTCGGAGGCCAGCCTGTCATGTCGCTCGCCGCTCTTCGCGAGCTCGATCCCGGCGCGCTCCTTCCGCTGCTTGCTCCGATCGTCCAGGCCTCGGTCGCGAGGACGGCGCCACTCGATTGGCTCGACGAGACGGCGATCCGCAACCGCACCACCGCGCAGCTCCTCGCGTCCTGCGCGGAGATCGTGCGGTCGCTCGGACGCGAGGAGCACCGGGTCCTCCTGAACACCGTCGGCGCCGAGGTCGACCGGCTGGCGCCGGAGATGACGATCCAGGACGCCGAGACGCGGATGTGGAAGGCCAGCGACGCCGCGCAGGCCCTCTTCGACGAACTCGACGGCCGACCGACCGTAGACGGCGTGCCGTGCCTGACGCCGGATGAAGTCGGCGAGAACCTCGCCCGCCTGCGTGAGGCGGGCTCGGCGGATCCGGCGATCGCCGCCGACGTGAAGAGGTACGTCGCCTCGGAGAGGCTCGCGGAGGCCAAGGCGCGCCTCGCCCGCCTGGAGTCTGACCGCCGCAGGGGCTTGCCGGTCTCCGCCGACGAGATCAGCGCCGCCCGGCTCGCACACGTGAAGGCCGAGGTCCTGGTCCTGGAAGAGAAGACGGGGACGCCGGAGGACGCGGTTCCGGAGCGCATCTCCGATCTCGCCCGCGACGCGATCTCCGATCTCCTCTCTGGCGGCACCGCGACCATCGTACCCCGCAGGATCGGGGTCAACGACGGTCACGAATGGGAGGTGACGTTTCTGAACCGTCGCCTCCGGATGCCGGAGATCGCTTTCCTCGGCTGCCGTACTCTCGACGACGCCAAGCTTGTCGCGCTTCGCTACATGAACGCGTTTCTCGACGGCAGACGCCTCGGCCAGGCTGAGGCGAGGACTCCCGCCGTCAATCCGGCTTCAACTTCTCTCGGCGGCGTGTCGATCCAGCTCGACGCCGCCGGCCGGCCGAAGGCGATCCGCCGCACGTTCCATCTGGAGCCGGAGATCTTGGAGGACGACGAACGCCGCGCCCTGATCAACGTCTTCTGCGACGCCGCCGACGAGGTCCGCCGCAAGCTCCTGGCGCCGCTGAAGCCCGAGCACGAGGAAGGCGACCCCGAAAAGCTCTGGACCCGCAAGCTGGAGCATTACGCCCTCCTCCACGGCGGCCAGGCGTCGTTCGAGTCCTTGAAGGCGCACGTTACCGAGGTCGAGCGCATCATCCTCGACGAGATCCCGGGAACGCGGGTTCACCGGCAGTACCGCGGCCGCACGGGCTGGAAAATCGGACGCTGGGCGCTGTGGCTCGAGCACGCCCTCTCGATGCCGGAACACGCGATCCGGGGGTTCGTCCGCGACCTCGCCGAGGCGGAACGCGCCGGAGCCCTGACGCCGGCCGATCCCGCGGTCGTCGAGAAGACCATCGAAGCCGGGAGGGCGGACTGATGGACCGCCCGAAAAGCGACTTCGACCGATGGGTCGATGCAATGGTCCGCATCAGGCGCCTCGAGGACGACGTGTGCGTGCCCGGACTCCGCCGGTGCCCTCGTTGCGGCGCCGAACAGCGTTTCGAAGCCACCGGCCCCGATGGTCCGGTGCCGGTCGAGACCGGGGAGAGCGTCGATTGCCCGAACTGCACGACGCCGATGTGGCGGGTCAGCGAGAGGTCCGAACGCGAGCGCCTCGAAGCGCTCCTCGCCGAGCGCCCGAGCAAGGGACGCGTGCGGAGGCTCCTGGTGTCCGCCTTCGCGACTGGTCTCCGCGCCGCCGGGGGGCGGCCGGAGGACGTCATGCTGACGAAGCGCATGGTCGCGCAATGGGCGGACGAGCCGCCGAAAGCGGACGCGGCGGGAGGCGGGGCATGAGGCCGTTCCCGAACGCGCTGCGGCTGAAGCCCGCCGGCGATCTCCTCGTCCGAAAACTCGATGGCGCCTACGTCGACCTGACGAGCAAACCGGCTCCCAGGCGAGGCCCGGACGGCCGGCGCATCCGCGAATTCGCGCTCGTCGAGGGGCCTGCGTCGCGGACGCCACGGGCGCCGAACCGGCGGGCGAGGCGGGCTGCGGAGGCGAAGGCTAGGAAGGCGGTGACGGCATGACCCGGTACCGCTACCGTCTCACCCCCGCCGGCTGGATCTGGCTCGGCTACGCCGCCGCGTACGCGCTCTGCGTCCTCGTCGTCGCGGGGATGCTGTCGTGATCCGCCTCGATCCGCTCGTCGCCAGAGAGCTGAACGCCTGCCGCCTTCCTTGGAGCCTCGAACCCCGGAAGAGGCATGTCCTCGTCCGCATCGAGGGACACGTCGTCACGAAGCTTCCCCACGGCCACGGAGACGATTTCGGACGCGCTTCACTCAACGTCCGGGCTGCAATCAGGCGGTATCTGAAGGAGCACCAGTGATGCGGAAGATCCTGATCCCGACGGAATTCGCTGGCCGTGTCGACGAGGTCGACTGGAAAGATGTCCTCATCCTGCCGCCGCTGACCTTCGACGAGTTCATCGCCCTGGACATGTGGAGCGGGTCGTCCGATGCGGCCTACGCGGCCTGGCTCCGGGCGAACGTCTTCACCGATCCCCGGGACCTGTCGGACGAGACGCTGGCGACGCACCACCTCGTGCTCGTGCGTCACGAAGGCGATCCCGAGGAATGGCTGTTCGATCCGGACGGGGCAGACAAATGGTGGCCGTTGTGGCGGTTCGGTCCGCGGGAGACCCGCTGCCAGGCGCTGAAAGGTTCGGACCGGAAAGACAGGTCGTCGCCATGATCGACCTCTCCGATCTCGCCGGCACCGACCTTGCCATCGAGCGCCCCCGCCTCTCCGCCGGTGAACCGCACGCGGCCGTGTCGATCGCCGGCCTCCAGTTCCACGGCTACGGCCGCGAGGACGACCTCGGCGGCCGCGTCCTGCCGCGCCGCGGCGACCGGCTGCAGCTCGTCCGGGAGCCGGAGAATCCCGTACATGCCGCTGCGGTCGGCGTCTGGTGGCGGAACAATCACAGGCTCGGCCACCTGCCCTGGCACGTCGCCGACCTGGTCGCGCCGGACCTGGACGCGGGCAGGTCGCTGAGGGCGTACCTTTGGCGGGAAGGCGACGGAAGGGCCCGGACGGCGGGCGTGCTGCTGATCGGGAAGCCGGCGGAGAAGCTCCAGGAGCCGGAGGTGACGCCGGAGCCGGTGGTGCCGTGGGGCGTCGACGAGGAGGTGCCGTTCTGATGACCGAGATGAAGGCTGGGCACAAGTACGCGCTCGGACGGGTCCTTTTCACCGATGACGACGTCCGAAGTTTCATCCGCATCGAGTGCCGCCGGGTCGGATCGCGGGCCGCGTGGTGCCGGGAGGTCGGGCTGTCGCCGAGCTACGTCGGCGACGTCGTGAGCGGACGCCGGGCGCCGGGCGAGACGATGCTGACGGCGCTGGGGCTGCGGCGAGTCGTCGGGTACGAGGAGTCGGCGGCGTGATAGAACTGGAGCAGAAGGTCGTCGGGCGGTTCCGCGAGCTGGGATCGAAGAAGATGCGAGGGATCGATGCGTGGGAGCAATCCCAGGTCCGCATCGGCGACGCGATCTCCTACGACCGCTACGGGTCCGAAGAATTGCGCAGGATGCGGCCCGGCAGAGCCGACGAACCCTCGCGGCACGTTTTCACGCTGACGGTCGAGGGCGCGCTGCGCGTCCAGGGTGTCGGCTTCGAGACCTTCCTCGGAACGGTCCTCGTCGACGCCGAAGAGGTGGCGAACAGGAAGCAGGACGGGGCACCAATCTACCTCCTCCGAGGCGTCGACCTGAAGCCCAACACCTGGCAGTACTGGAACTCCGGGCTGACGAAGATCGCCTTCCGCGTCTCCCAGGTCTGGTACCTCGTCGTCCGCGCTTCGGATGGCATGCACCTCTTTTCCCGGGCGCCCGGCGAACGCCGCCCCGACCTGCCCTCGTTCCTGAAGGCGCTGCGTCGGAAGCGCAGGATCTACGAGGAGGATTTCGCCGGATTCCGGCGCGAGGCGATTGTGATGCCCGAAGCGGAGTCGTGGCTCGCCGATGGACGCATCGGCGGGAGCGGTCACTGCATCGGCTCGATCTACGCGACCGATCTGAGCAGTCGCGAAGGCCTACGGCTCGGCCCCGGACCGAGCTTCCGGCCGGCCATGCATCTGCACTGGACGACGCCGCTGGGCTGGGCGCGGTCCGTCGAGGTGATCAAGGCGACCGACGGGACGCTTTTCGCCGGAATGACCGTGGCGGAGGTCATCCGACAAGAACGGGAAGCGGAGGAGGCGAAGGCCGGGCCGCTGACGGCAGACGACGATCCGTTCGCCGAACTGCTGGTGATCTAAATGGACGAGATCGAGAAGAAGATCGTCGCCAGGTTTAGGGAGAATGGAGATCGGTGGTTCGGCTCCCTGCCCGACTGGCCGAACACTGAGATCGGCGTCGGCGACCGGGAGACGATCTCGGGGACGTGGATGGGCCCTCGTCCCCGGCGCTACCACCACCGCCTCACCCTGTCTGTCGATCGCGTCCTGTCGGCGCATTCGACACTTGGGGTCGAGACGATCGGCGACACGCTCGTCGTCGCAGCCGACGTTCGAGCCGAGAGGAAGCTGGACGGCCCCGTCTGGACGGTCTCCGGCATGCGGAAGTACTGGGACCAGATCGGATGGTCGATCGCAACTTTCATGCGAACGCACGACGGCCACTTCCTCAGGAACAGGCTCATGTCGCCACAGGATCTCCGCGAGATCAGGAAGGCGTGGCGGACGTACCAGCGCCTGGTGCCCGAGGGCATGGACTGGGAAGGCGACCAAGTCGTCCGCGATCCGAACCCGACGACGCACGCGCTCGAGGGAGCGAGGTTCTCGCACGTCCACAGGGTCTTCGACGATGCGCTGATCCTGGCGTTCGTCCGGCCGCCGGTCGAGACGACGGTCGCGGTGCGGAGGATGCGGAACGGCATGTGGATGATGGCGGAGACGCTGCAGCTCCTTCGGCACGTGATCGAGCGGTACGAGGAAGACGGCGGCTGCTCGGAGGCGGACCTGCCGCTGTTCGAGGACGATCCCTATGCGGGGCTGCTGGCGCTGTGACGGGTAACCGAGCGGAAAGGATGATCCGAGGATCGGGTTGATCCGGGCGGCGGCCGCGCCGTAGGGTCCGGTCGTCGATCGAGGGAAGGTCGGCGATCAAAGGTCGGCTCGAGCCGATGAGCAGATTCCGCTCGAAAGGGCGAGGGAATGAACAGGAAGCCCCCGCCGGCCGGACGCCCGCGGGGGCTTCTTGCGTTTAAAATCATGTTTTTGGATTTGCGTTTAAACGCAAGTCGGCGCGCCCCGGCCCCTCGATTTCGACCCACGATCCGATAAACTTGACCCACGTTTCGACCCACCGCCTGGGTCGAAATAGGGGTCGTGCATCGGCAAGGATTTCCGGTATTCCTTCCCCCTGCCCGCTCCCTGCCGCAGGGGGCGAGGATTGCGGCGTAGGGCGTCCTTCACCGGGGACGCAGAGTCCCCCGTAATCCTTCGCATTTAAGGATAAACTGCCCGGTCCCGCCCGTTTACACCGAGGATGTCGGCAGTTCGAGCCTGTCATCGCCCACCACTTCTCTCCATCGAAACAAGCCGTTGCTCGCCGCATCGAGCTTCGCTGCCGGCGATATGGCGGCGCGGGACGTCGAGAGGCCGGATGCGGGCTTGGCGGCGGGCGCTCAGTCGCGCAGCAGGCCGCTGACCATCTCGGCGATCGCGAGAGACGAGGTCAGGCCCGGCGATTCGATGCCGAAGAGATTGACGAGGCCGGAGAGCCCATGGGTCTTCGGCCCCTCGATCCGAAAATCGGCGGCGGGCTGGCCGGGGCCGGACAGTTTCGCGCGGATGCCGGAATAGGCCGGCGCGAGCCTTGCCGCCTCGATCGCCGGCCAGATGCGTCGCGCCGCCTGGAAGAAGCTGTCGGCGCGGCCCGGATCGACGGAATAGTCGATCGCGTCGATCCATTCGACATCGGGGCCGAAGCGCCCGCCCCCGCCGAGATCGAAGGTGAGATGCGTGCCGAGTCCTCCCGGCACCGGAACCGGGTAGATCAGATGCTCGAACGGCAATCGCCCCTGATAGGCGAAGTAATTGCCGCGACAGTAGCGGACCTCAGGCACGAATCGGGGGTCGAGCCCCTCGGTCCGCCGAGCGAGGAGATGGGCGGTCAGCCCGGCCGTGTTGACGACCTGCCGGGCGACCAGCGCCGGCTCGCCGTCGTCTTCGAGATGGACGCCCCAGCCCTCCGGCGCGCGGGAAAGCGCCGTGACCGTGGTTGAGCGGGCGAACTGCGCGCCGTGCGCCTCGGCCCGTCCGAGGAGCGCCAGCATATAGGCGTGCGAATCGATGATGCCGGTGACGGGCGAATAGAGAGCCTCGACGCAATCGATCTCGGGTTCGAGGGCGATCGCCTCGCCTCGCGTCAGGCGGCGCAGTTCCGAAACGCCGGCCGCCATCGCATTCGCCTCGATGCGGTCGAGATCGGCGGTCTGCGCCGCCGTCGCCGCGAAGACGAGCTTGCCGATCGCCCGATGCGGGACGTGATTCTCCTGGCAGAAGCGGTAGAGCAGCTCCCGGCCGCGCACGCAGAGCCGTTCCTTCAGCGGCGTGCCGGCATAGTAGATCCCGGCATGGATGACCTCGCTGTTGCGCGAGCTGGTGCCGAAGCCGAAGCTGGTCTCGGCATCGACGATCAGGACATCCTGTCCGGTCTCGGCGAGACCCGCCGCGATCGCCAGACCGACGACTCCCGCCCCGACCACGAGCACATCGACATCCGCCACCGCGCGCCCTCCTCCTCGTTCCGCCGCGCCGTCGCCGCTCCGCCTCACGCGAAGATCGGCGGCGCCCCTTCGGCAAGCAGCGGCCAATTCCTGTCCTTGTCGGAAATCGTCGTCACCTCGATCGGCAGCCGGATGCCGAGGCGGGGATCGTCGTAGCGCACGCCCCCTTCCGCGCCGGGGGCGTAAGGCTGCGACACCGGATAGACGACCTCGACATCGTCGGTCAGCGTGAGAAAGGCATTGGCGAAGCCGGGCGGCACGTAGAGCTGGCGCCGGTTCTCCACTGAGAGCTCGAAAAGCCCGTGCTGGAGATAGGTCGGCGAACCGCCGCGCAGATCGACGATGATGCTCAGCATCGTGCCGCGAATGCAGCGCATCAGCTTCGCCTCCGCCGCTTCGCCATGCTGGAAATGCAGTCCACGCAGCGTGCCGCGAAAGGCCGAAAAGGAGGTGTTGGTCTGCGGATAGTCGGCGACCAGCCCATGTCGCGCGAATTCCGCCGTGTCATAGGCGCGGGCGAAGAAGCCGCGGTGATCGCCCCGCGGCTCCAGATCGATCAGCCAGGCGCCGTTGAGATGAGTCTTCTCGAAGATCACGGCCTGTCGCCCCGCTCCGCTGCTTCAGGCGCTGGCGCCGAAGACCTGTTCCTGCTCGTCGTAGAGACGGTCGATCAGGCGGCCGTCCGGCCGGTCGAGATCCTCGAAGCGCAGCGGCTCGTCGCGGCGGATGGCGCGATTGGCCCGGGCCCCGATCGCGAGACCGAGCGGGATCAACCCCTCCTCGCGGATCGTCTCGATATTCTCGAGCATGCCATAGACCTCGTACCCGCCCAGCTCGTCGATCAGCTCGCCGGGTTCGAGATCCTTTTTGGCGAGCGCGATGACGCCGACGCTGGGTCCCGCCTTCGGCGTCAGCGTCGCATCCTCGAACAGGACGGCGCGGGCCACCGATCCCGGCACCTCGAAATGGCAGAGGTGATAGGGCGTGTAGAAGCAGTAATAGGGGCCCGGACCCATCTTGTAGTAGTTGAGGAAATGCGCCTGCTTCGGGTCTTCCTCGGCGAGCTTGGCGAGAACGAAGATGCCCGGTCCCGGCCGCGCGCCCATGACATAGTCGACATAGCCCGGCCCGTCGCCGAGCTTGTCGAGATATTCGGTGAAGCCGGCGATCGTCTCCTCCAGCGGCACCAGCGGCTTGTAGGGATCGCCGCCGGAGAAGTCCGGGCCGATCATGCCGCGCTTGGCGACCTTCATGCCGGTGCCGTTGGCGATCACCGCCTGTTCGTAGGAGATCTTGGTACCGTCCGCGAAGGAGGCGACCATGGCCGGCTTCAGGTTCCACTTCGCCGCGAAGGAGGCCTGAGTGGTCGGCGTGCGATAGGGATCGTAGAGGCCCTTCATATTGCCGCACAGCACCGCCTTCAGGCCGATGCCCTCGACGAAACGCACGAGGTTCATCTGCGCGCCCGGCTGATCGCCGTCGCCTGCCGTATAGACGAGGCCCTTCGCCTCGGCCTTCTGCTTCAGGATCGGGCCGATCGTTCCATCGAGCTCGGCATTCACCTGCACGACATGCTTGCCGCCCTCGATGGCGGCGAGCACGGCCTGCGCCGCATATTCGAGCGAGCCGGTCGCCTCGATGATGGCGTCGAGCCCCTTGGCCTCGGCGAGAAGCGCCGGATCGGTGGTCACGGCCGGTCGGCCGGCGGCGATCGCCGCCTCGAGCTCGGCGAGCGTCGCGCAGCGCACCGGCTCCAGCCCGACCTCCGTGAAGGCCGCCTCGGCATTCTCGATCGTGCGGTTGGCGATCGCCGCCATCCGCATGCCGGGCGTCGAGCGGACGATCGTCCGCGTGATCGCCTTGCCTTGGACCCCGGC
Source organism: Aureimonas endophytica (assembly GCF_014642635.1). Taxonomy (GTDB): domain Bacteria; phylum Pseudomonadota; class Alphaproteobacteria; order Rhizobiales; family Rhizobiaceae; genus Plantimonas; species Plantimonas endophytica. Next base: position 257,988 of record NZ_BMIQ01000001.1, on the reverse strand, counting down.
CCCCACCATGCCCACGAGCACCGGCCGCCCCTCGGCCTCGCGCCGTTTCAACGCATTGTCGACGATGATCATCGCATCTCCCTCCGATCGGCAGCCGCCTCGACCGGTGTCAATCGTTCCAGACCCGCCACGGCGCATTGCCCGTGGACCAGCGCTTTTCCAGGGTCAGCTTGTCGCGCAGCGTATCCATGCTTTCCCAGTATCCCTCGTGGCGGTAGCTCGCCACCTGGCCGGCCGCGACCATGCGCGACATCGGCTCGTCCTCCCACATCTGCCGGTCGCCATCGATCACGTCGAAGACCTGCGGCTCGCAGACGAAGAAGCCGCCATTGATCATGCCGCCATCGACCATGCCCTTCTCGCGGAAGCCGTGCACTTCCGCGCCGTCGTCCGACAGGCGCAGCGCGCCGAAGCGGCCGGGCTGCACGACGGCGGTCAGGCTGCACCATTTGCCGTGATCGCGGTGGAAGCGCAGCAGCGCGTTGATGTCGACATTGGCGACGCCGTCGCCATAGGTCAGCATGAAGGGGCCATCGCCGAGAAACTCGCGGGCGCGCTTCACGCGCCCGGCCGTCAGCGTGTCGATGCCGGTATCGAGCACCGTCACCTTCCAGTTCTCCGTCCGGCTCGTCAGCCAGTCGACGCTGCCCGTGCCGAGATCGATCGTGAAATCGGAGGCATAGGAGAAATAGCGAAGGAAATATTCCTTGATGTACTCGACCTTGTAGCCGCCGAGCACCACGAAGTCGTTGAAGCCGTAATGAGCGTAGATCTTCATGATGTGCCAGAGAATCGGCCGACCGCCGATCTCGGCCATCGGCTTCGGCCGCACCGTCGTCTCCTCGCTCAACCGCGTGCCGAAGCCGCCGGCCAACAGAGCCACCTTCATCGCTATTCTCCCCCGAAAGGCGTCGACGGATCGTCTATGCCGGTCGATCCGCCGGATGGTTCGACGTCGCCGTCAGTTGCGCGTCCATTCCAGCGACTGATTGAGGCGACCCGCCTCGATATGCCGCTGCAGCACGAAAAGACGGATGAGATTCGACTTGCGGAAATCGGCATCCGCGAAGTCCATGCGCCGCAGCCCCTCGATGAGATTGCGGGCCGATTGGCCAAGACTCACCAGCGGCTGATGATTGGGCGCCAGCGACCGGTAGAGACCGAAATCCGCCTGATAGGACCGGCTGTCGACGGGCGCCGAATGGTTGATCGAGATCGAGGTGCCGGGCACCGCCTCCGCCACCGCCTCGGCCAGATCCTTGACCTGGTAGTTGCTGTCGTTGGAGCCGGCGTTCACCGCCAGGAAGCGGCCGCCGACTTCCGCCGGGCGGTCCACCGCCCAATCCATGGCGCGGGCCATGTCGGCGACGTCGATCAGCGGACGCCAGGGCGTGCCGTCGGAGAGGACGGTGATCTCGCGCGTCGTCAGCGCGCAGGCGACATAATCGTTCAGCACCAGATCGAGCCGCAGTCGGTCCGACATACCGCAGGCCGTCGCGAAGCGCAGGCAGGTGATCACCATGTCGGTGTCGAGCTTCTCGAGCTCGAGCTCGGTGCCGATCTTCGACTTCGCATAGGCGGTGATCGGGTTCAGCGGATCGCTTTCCTTGCGCGGCCCGCCGCTGGCGATGCCGTAGACGCTGCAGCTCGACGCGAAGACGAGGTTCTTCACGCCCGCTTCGGCCGCCGCCTTGGCGAGCGACACGGCCGCGTCTTGGTTGACCGCCATGGTCACCGCTTCGAACTGCTTGCCCATCGGATCGTTGGAGATCGCGGCCAGTAGAATCACGGCGTCATAGCCGCGCACGATCTCCGGCGAGACGCGGCGCACGTCGCCATAGATCTGCCGGTCGAGGCGGCTTTCCGGCAGCGCGGTCGCGCCGGTGAGGCAATGGGCGAAATAGGCGTTGTCGAAGCCGTGCAGCACCGCGTCGGGCCGCGCGGCCCGCAGGTACTTGGTCACCATCGGGCCGACATAGCCGAGATTGCCGACGATCAGGATCTTCATGACGCGTTGCTCTTTCCAAACCAGAGGGCGGCGCGGCTTCCCGCCACCGGCCGAAGCTGCTCGGGGCGGAAGCCGGCGCGCGTGACGATGCGCAGGAGCGACCCCGCGCCGAAACGGAAGGTGTCGTAGGGCTTCGGCGAGCGCGGCGAGGAGGCGATGAGCTGTAGCCCGTTGCGGAGCCGCGCCTCGGCGCCGTCGACCTTGCGGCCGTTGCGCAGAACGCCGCCATAGATCAGCATCGCGTCCGGCGTGTTCTCGAAGCTCTCGCGCAAGGTGACGATCTCCTGCTGGGGATCGATCGATTGCGCCGCGAAGGTCTTGTAGATCGGCCCGACATAGAGCGGGCGCGTATGCACCATCGACACCTCGTCGATGATCGCCGCCCGATAGGCCGGGTCTTCCATCAGCATGGTCCAGACCAGGTCCGTGCCCCAGCCGGTGAAATGCTCCTCGAACATCGGCAGCAGCCGCTTGAGGAACGAGGTCTTCATGCAGCAGGACATCGATTCGATGAAGGTGGTGTAGCGCAGCCGGAAGGGCGCGCTCCGCAGCACGATCGGATAGCTGATATAGCTCTCGTAGGAGAGCGAGGGCTGAGCCATCGTCAGATCGTATTGGACGACGATCTCGAAGATGCGGTTGATCGTCCGGACGTCCATCATCAGGTCGTCGTCCGGCAGCATCACATAGTCGTAGCGATCGAGAAGCTCCGGATAGGCGCGAAAATGCCGGACGAGACTGTCCCATTTCGTGCCGCGGTCGATCACCGGCGGCAGATCGCCATTCTGGATCTTGGATTCGTCATGGCCATAGGCATTCAGCTGCAGATCCCATGTCCGCTCGGTCGCGGTGTCGGCAACCCAGTGCCGATGCAACGAATTGTCGCCGACGCGACCGACGACGAGAAAGCGGCGCGCTTCCGTCACCCCCATCCCTGGCCTCCCTTCCTCTCGATCGCACGTCATCGGCGCCCGCCGAAATTCCTTAGCGGGCTAGCTTCCGTAGCGATCATTGCTCCCATCCGCCCCATCGCAGCAAGTCTCCCGTCGGGATAAGGCGAAGAAATTTCGATACTCGGCTTTGCAACATCAACCATCAAGGCTTATTGCCATCATTAACAAACGGCAGCGATGAGAATCGCACTCTATCTTCGCGCTGACAGACTTCGGAACCACGAATATGCCTGAAATCCACATGGACGCACCGCAGCAGACATATCGTTAATTCAGAATAGTTCTCTGATGTTCATGAAGAGCACTCGTTGCCTTAAGGATAACTCTACTTCCAGCGCGCCTCGCCCCGATGCAAGGCTCCATACCAATATCTCGTTCGCTAATGTTTTAAACATTTTCGCCTTTGGCAATACGATGCACCGCAGCACGAGGTAAATCACCGTCGCCAAGCTTGGGCCGGATCAGGAAATTGTGGACAGCGGCGCGGCTCCGCGACGAACCCGGCGTACGATCATCGGTGAATTTGGAAGCGACCAGGGTCGCATCGCCGTTTCGACCGGCGACGGCAGGTCGAAACGGCGGCTGCGATAGGGGGGGGTCGGACGCGCCGACGAATGCCTCAAAGGCGATGGTCGACATGGCGAGGGTCCGACCGCGAATGGGAGAGCGGTGACCGGCGCCGGCGGAGACGCCGATCGGCGACCTTCCGTCGAGGCAGGCGATATGAGCAGGCGCCGGTCAGCCGATTTCACTCCGGTGGAACCGAGCCACGGCGCGACCGGGTCGTTTCGGGCGCCACAAAAGACAAAGCCGCCGACGGCGAGCCTTCGCTCGTCCTCGGCGGCGCGAAACGGGGAAACGGGGCTTACTTACCCTTGTTGACGGAGTCCTTCAGCGCCTTGCCCGGCGTGAATCGGGGAACGTTGCGCGCCGGAATATCGACTTCGGCGCCGGTCGAAGGGTTGCGGCCCTTCGAGGCGGCACGATGCGAGACGGAGAACGTGCCGAAGCCGACGAGGCGGATGTCATCGCCCTTCGACAGCGATTCCTGCATCACCTCGAAAAGGGCGTCGATCGCGGAACCCGCGTCCTGGCGCGACAGCTCAGACTTTTCCGCAACTGCGGACACGAGCTCGTTCTTGTTCATCAATGTGCTCCATCCCGGTGGATCGTCTTCTACATCCGCGAGGAAAATGTGCGACTCGAACCGATGAGGCAAGTGTGAGTCTGTCGTGAAACCCTGGAAAATCGAGCTTTTCAATAAAAAAGTGCCGCCCCGGAAGGGGCGGCACCCAATGAATTCACAGCTTTACGGGTTCAGTGAGCGACCGCGGCGGTGCCATCGTCCGCTACGGACGAGTTCAACACGGCTTCCTCCTCGGACCATTCGGTCGGTTCCGGCTGACGGATCAGGGCGTGTTTCAACACCTCGCCCATCCGCGAAACGGGAATGATCTCCAGGTTGTTCTTCACGTTGTCCGGAATATCCACGAGATCCTTCGCGTTGTCCTCCGGGATCAGAACCGTCTTGATGCCGCCGCGCAGAGCGGCAAGCAGCTTCTCCTTCAAGCCGCCGATCGGCAGCACGCGCCCGCGCAGCGTGATTTCGCCCGTCATGGCGATGTCGCGCCGGACCGGGATGCCGGTCATCACGGAGACGATGGCGGTGGCCATCGCCGTGCCCGCCGACGGGCCGTCCTTCGGCGTCGCGCCTTCCGGCACGTGCACGTGGATGTCGCGCTTGTCGAAGAGCGGCGGCTTGATGCCGAAGTCGATGGCACGGCTGCGGACATAGGAAGCCGCCGCCGAGATCGATTCCTTCATCACGTCCTTCAGATTGCCCGTCACCGTCATCTTGCCCTTGCCGGGCATCATGACGCCTTCGATCGTCAGAAGCTCGCCGCCGACTTCCGTCCAGGCGAGGCCCGTCACGACGCCGACCTGATCGTCCGTCTCCGCCTCGCCATAGCGATAGCGCGGCACGCCGAGATAGTCGGAGATGTTCGCCGCCGTCACCTCGACCTTCGACGCCTCGCCCTTCAGGATTCGGGTCACCGCCTTGCGAGCGAGCGTCATCAGCTCGCGCTCGAAGCTGCGCACACCGGCTTCCCGCGTGTAGCGCCGGGCGATCTCGCGAAGCGCCTCGGTCTCGACCGAGAATTCCTCCGGCTTCAACGCATGGTCACGCACCGCCTTCGGCAGGAGATGGCGCCGGGCGATCTCCACCTTCTCGTCCTCGGTGTAACCCGCAATGCGGATCACCTCCATACGGTCGAGCAGCGGGCCCGGAATGTTCAGCGTGTTGGCCGTCGTGACGAACATCGTCGGCGACAGATCGTATTCCACCTCCAGATAATGGTCCATGAAGGTCGCGTTCTGCTCGGGATCGAGGACCTCGAGAAGCGCGGAGGACGGATCGCCGCGGAAGTCCTGGCCCATCTTGTCGATCTCGTCGAGCAGGAAGAGCGGGTTGGACTTCTTGGCCTTCTTCATCGACTGGATGACCTTGCCGGGCATCGAGCCGATATAGGTCCGCCGATGGCCGCGAATCTCGGCCTCGTCGCGCACGCCGCCGAGAGCGACGCGCACATATTCGCGGCCCGTCGCCCGCGCGATCGACTTAGCGAGCGAGGTCTTGCCGACGCCGGGAGGACCGACGAGGCAGAGGATCGGCCCCTTCAGCTTGGCCTGCCGGCTCTGGACGGCGAGATATTCGACGATGCGCTCCTTGACCTTATCGAGGCCGTAATGCTCCTCCTCGAGGATCTCCTCGGCGCGCTTCAGGTCGATCTTGACCTTCGAGCGCTGACCCCAGGGCAGACCGAGCAGCCAGTCGAGATAGTTGCGCACGACGGTGGCCTCCGCCGACATCGGGCTCATCTGCCGAAGCTTCTTCACCTCGGCCATGGCCTTGTCGCGGCCTTCCTTCGAAAGCTTGGTGCGCTTGATGCGCTCCTCCAGCTCGGCCACCTCGTCGCGGCCTTCCTCGCCGTCGCCGAGCTCCTTCTGGATCGCCTTCATCTGCTCGTTAAGATAGTATTCGCGCTGCGTCTTCTCCATCTGGCGCTTGACGCGCGAGCGGATGCGCTTCTCGACCTGCAGGACCGAGATCTCGGCCTCCATGAAGGACAGCGCCTTTTCGAGCCGCGCCCGGACGCTGACGAGGCTCAGCATCTCCTGCTTCTCGGCGATCTTGATCGCAAGATGCGAGGCGACCGTATCGGCGAGCTTGGAATAGTCGTCGATCTGCCCGGCGGCACCGACCACTTCCGGCGAGATCTTCTTGTTCAGTTTGACGTAGTTCTCGAATTCCGAGACCACGGACCGGGCCAGCGCCTCGAGCTCCACCGGATCCTCGTCGGCCGCCGGAACGGCGATGGCCGAGGCTTCGTGCCATTCGGACCGCTGCGAGAATTCCTGGATGCGGGCGCGCGAAATGCCCTCGACCAGCACCTTCACGGTGCCGTCCGGCAGCTTCAGAAGCTGGAGAACGTTGGCGACGGTGCCGAGATCGTACATCGCCTCGGCGGACGGGTCCTCGTCGCCGGCATTCTTCTGCGTGACGAGCAAAATCTGCTTGTCCGCGCCCATGACCTCTTCGAGCGCCTTGATCGACTTGTCGCGGCCGACGAAGAGCGGCACGATCATATGCGGGAAGACGACGATGTCGCGAAGCGGAAGAACCGGATAGAGAACCGCCCCTCCCTGCCCCTCAGTGGGATTATTCGACATGACTGTCCTTTCTGCGGCGATGCCGCGATAGGCCGTCTTGCACCGAGCCTCCACGAGAGCACCCGGACGCGAACGCCTGGCGGCTATGTGGTCACGGGAGGCGTCCGGTTCAATGCGCCAGCCCGCAGCCGGATGTCGTTCGGTCTCGACGGTCGCGGCCCGGAACCTGAACGGTTCCGGGCCGCCAAGGCGCCTCAGGCGCTGACCGTTTCCTTCTCGTCCTTGCGGTCCGAGTAGATATAGAGCGGACGGGCCTTGCCCTCGATCACCTCTTCCGAGATCACGACCTCCTGCACGCCTTCCAGCGTCGGCAGGTCGAACATCGTGTCGAGCAGGATCGCCTCCATGATCGACCGCAGGCCGCGCGCGCCGGTCTTGCGCTCGATCGCCCGGCGGGCGATGGCGCGCAGCGCGTTCTCGTGGAAGGTCAGCTCGACATTCTCCATCTCGAACAGACGCTGATACTGCTTCACCAGCGCGTTCTTCGGCTGGACCAGGATCTGCACCAGCGCCGGCTCGTCGAGATCCTCGAGCGTCGCCAGGACCGGCAAACGGCCGACGAATTCGGGGATGAGACCGAACTTCAGCAGGTCCTCCGGCTCGACCTGCCGGAATAGGTCGCCGGTGCGGCGGTCCTCCGGCGAGGCGACGTTGGCGGCGAAGCCGATCGAGGTCTTGCGGCCGCGATCCGAGATGATCTTATCGAGACCCGCGAAGGCGCCGCCGCAGATGAAGAGGATGTTCGCCGTATCCACCTGCAGGAATTCCTGCTGCGGATGCTTGCGGCCACCCTGCGGCGGCACGGAGGCGACCGTCCCTTCCATGATCTTCAGGAGCGCCTGCTGCACGCCCTCGCCCGACACGTCGCGCGTGATCGACGGGTTGTCCGACTTGCGGCTGATCTTGTCGATCTCGTCGATATAGACGATGCCGCGCTGCGCCCGTTCGACATTGTAATCGGCCGACTGGAGCAGCTTGAGGATGATGTTCTCGACGTCCTCGCCGACATAGCCGGCCTCGGTCAGCGTCGTCGCGTCCGCCATGGTGAACGGCACGTCGAGGATGCGGGCGAGCGTCTGGGCGAGCAGCGTCTTGCCGCAGCCCGTCGGGCCCATCAGCAGGATGTTCGACTTCGCCAACTCGACGTCGTTGTTCTTCTGGGCGTGCGCGAGACGCTTGTAATGATTGTGGACAGCGACGGACAGAACCTTCTTGGCGAAGGACTGGCCGATGACGTAGTCGTCCAGAACCGATATGATCTCCTGCGGTGTCGGCACGCCCTCGCGCGACTTCACCATCGAGGACTTGTTCTCCTCTCGGATGATGTCCATGCAGAGTTCGACGCATTCATCGCAGATGAACACGGTCGGTCCGGCGATCAGCTTGCGAACCTCGTGCTGGCTCTTTCCGCAGAAAGAACAATAGAGCGTATTCTTCGAGTCGCCGCTCACTTTGCTCATTCGAATTTCCTTCCGGTCCGACGCCTGCATTGCGATGCAAAAACAGCGTGTCTCGACCTATGTTATGCCACGTTGCCCCGATTGCAACCGTCGCGCCCCGCGGCTGGAACGCGCCGTCTATGACATTCCTGCGACGACTCGGATGCTGATGTCGCAAGCTTGAGCCATCCTGACGGTCCGGCCGGTTAAGAAAGCTTGCACGGCCGGCTTCGTCGCATCTGAACGTCGGGACCGGCCGGGCCGTTGCGGCGCTTTCCGGACAAGTGTGGCGGGAAGGCATCGCCCGGGCGGACCCGAACGATGCCGAGGCGTCACTGGCTGGTGATCTGGAGCTGGGCCTCCAGCTCCTCGCGCGACGAATAGACCTTGTCGATCAGGCCGAATTCCTTCGATTCGTCGGCCGTCATGAAATGGTCGCGGTCGAGCGTGCGCTCGATCGTCTCATAGTCCTGGCCCGTGTGCTGGACATAGACCTCGTTGAGGCGGCGCTTCAGCTTGATGATGTCCTGGGCGTGGCGCTCGATGTCCGAGGCCTGACCGGAGAAGCCGCCCGAGGGCTGATGCACCATGATGCGCGCGTTCGGCGTGGCGAAGCGCATGTCCTTGTGGCCGGCGCAGAGCAGCAGCGAGCCCATCGACGCGGCTTGGCCGATGCAGAGCGTGGAGACCGCCGGCTTGATGAACTGCATCGTGTCGTAGATCGCCATGCCGCTCGTCACCACGCCGCCCGGCGAGTTGATGTAGAGGGCGATCTCCTTCTTCGGGTTCTCGGCTTCCAGGAAGAGGAGCTGGGCGCAGACCAGCGTCGCCATGCTGTCCTCGATGGGACCGGTAATGAAGATGATCCGCTCCTTCAGGAGGCGGGAGAAGATGTCGTAGGCCCGCTCGCCGCGATTGGTCTGTTCGACCACCATGGGGACGAGATTCATGGCTCTTTCGACCGGATGAGTCATTTCGCTAGCTTTCGATAGGTGCGGCGGAGAACCCGTCGCGAACAGGAATCGGATGGCCTGGAGCCCGACGCGTAGATAGGACCTGCCGGCCGCGCTTCGCAAGTCGAGCGCGAGGGGGCGCTCGTCGGTGGTTAGAAATGCGTTCCGGGGCCGGGCGCGCGTTCTCGTTTCGTAAAGTGGACGAAAAAAGGCCGGCGCGAGGCCGGCCTTTCGCAGAGATGCAAAGAGAGGGTGCGACCTCAGGACGCGAGCGCGACCGGCTCCTCGTCCTCCTTCATCAGCTCCTCCTTCGTCACCGTCTTGTCGGTGACGTCGATCTTGGTCAGCAGCCAGTCGACGACCTTCTCCTCGTAGAGCGGGGCGCGCAGGCTGGCGAGGGCTTCCGGGTTCTTCTGGTAGAACTCGTAGATCTGCTGCTCCTGACCGGGGAAGCGGCGGATCTGCTCGAACAGCGCGCGCTGCATCTCCTCGTCGGAGATCTGCACACCCGCCTTCTCGCCCATCTCGGACAGAACGAGGCCGAGACGGACGCGGCGACGGGCGAGCGTCATATACTCTTCGCGCGCCTTCTCCTCCGTCGTCTCCTCGTCCTCGAAGCTCTTGCCGGCCTGCTCGAGCTCGCGGGTGACCTGCGCCCAGATATTGTCGAACTCGGCCTGGACGAGCTTCTCCGGCAGGTCGAAGTCGTAGTCCTTGTCGAGCGCGTCGAGAAGCTGGCGCTTCACCTTCTGGCGCGTCGCCATGCCGTACTGGCTCTCGATCTGCTCGCGCACCACGGTGCGCAGGCGCTCCAGCGACTCGATGCCGAGCTTCTTCGCCACTTCATCGTCGAGCTCCTGCTCGACCGGACGGGCCACCGCCTTCACGGTCACGTCGAACACGGCTTCCTTGCCGGCCAGGTTCTCGGCGCCGTAATCCTCGGGGAAGCTCACCGTCACGGCGCGCTCCTCGCCTGCGGTCGCGCCGACGAGCTGGTCCTCGAAGCCCGGGATGAAGCTCTTCGAGCCGAGCACCAGCGCCTGATCGGCGGCGCTGCCGCCGTCGAAGGCCTCGCCGGCGATCTTGCCGACGAAGTCGATCGTCACGCGGTCGCCGTCCTTCGCCGCCTCCTCGACCGGCTCGAAGCTGCGGGCGTTCTCGGCGATGCGCTTGACCTGCTCCTCGACCTCGTCGTCCGGGATCTCGACGACCGGACGCTCGACCTTGATGCCGGCCGTGTCCTTCAGCTCGATCGTCGGCAGCATCTCGTAGGAGATCTTGAAGCGGAAGTCCTCCTTGCCGCTCAGCACCTTCTCGGCCTCGCCCTCGTCCTCGGTCATCTCGATCTCGGGGCGCATGGCGGAGCGCTCGTTGCGATCGGCGATCACGGTGCGGGGTGTGTCGTTGAGGATTTGGTTGACGATCTCGGCCATCATCGAGCGGCCGTACATCTTGCGCAGATGGGCGACCGGCACCTTGCCGGGACGGAAGCCCTTGATGCGGGCCTGATCCTTCGCCTCGTGCAGACGGGTCTGCAGCCTCGCCTCGAGATCGCTGGCCGGCACGACCACCTCGATCACGCGCTTCAGCCCTTCGGCCGTCGTTTCCTTGACCTGCATTCCCGTCAGTCCTCTCATGACCGGCCGACGCCGTCGCGCTCGCCGATCCTTCTTGTTCTTCTTCGCCGCGCGGACCCGTTCCGTCGCGATGACCGGCGCGCCCGTCGTCGGATGCGCGTCCGCACGCTTTATGAATCGCATCCCGGAAGGGATGGCCGTCGAACACCCGCCAGCGGGAGGTTTGGTGCGGGTGGAGGGACTCGAACCCCCACGCTTTCGGCGCCAGAACCTAAATCTGGTGCGTCTACCAGTTTCGCCACACCCGCAAACCCGCTGCCGGCGATGCTCGACAAGGGGGGCTCCATACCATCACTTGCCGATAGGGCAAAGGGTAAACGGCGCGCGCGAAGCGATGGCACCCGCCCGCCCCCAGCGCGCGTCCCGGGACGTGTGCCGCCATCGCGGCACAGGAGCCTTGCGGAAGGCTTAACGCACCGCACCATAACAATTCCGCCGGCAATGCCCGAAACCCCTGCGTGCCAGGGCTTCGGGCTGTCATGTTGCGTTGCATCATCCGCATCGCTGCCATGCAGAATCCGTTCTGGTGAGAAAGGTCCGCCACCCCTATCTTCAAGCTCAACGGGGCCGAGAGGAAATGGTCCGAAGGCTCCGGTCCGAACCGAAAGACACCACGATGAACCTCGTCCGCTCCTACAGCAACTGGCGCCGTTACCGCGAGACCTGCAGCGAGTTGAACCGCCTGTCTCAGCGCGAACTGGCCGATCTCGGCATCGCCCGCTCGGACATCCCGACCGTCGCTCGCAAGGCGGTCGCCTAAGAATTTCCGCTTTCGCAAGGGCCATCCTCCTCCCAACGGCCCTTCGCGATGCGCCTGCGGTTCCTCCCACCGCAGGCATCGAGGTCTTCGGATCCTCCTCCCACCGAAGACCCCCAAACGACACCCGCCGGTTCCTCCCCCGGCGGGTGTTGTTGTTTCCTGGATCGTGCTAAACGCTCCGCATGCGACACGACCCCATCCATATCGTCGGCGGCGGCCTCGCCGGCTCCGAAGCGGCTTGGCAGATCGCCGAAGCCGGCCTTCCCGTCGTCCTTCACGAGATGCGCCCGGTGCGCGAGACGGAAGCGCATCGCACCAGCGATCTCGCCGAACTCGTCTGCTCCAATTCCTTCCGCTCCGACGACGCGGCGACCAATGCCGTCGGCGTGCTGCATGCCGAGATGCGCCTCGCGGGCTCGCTCATCATGCGCGCGGCCGATGCGCATCAGGTGCCGGCGGGCGGTGCGCTCGCCGTCGACCGCGACGGCTTCTCGGCCCGCGTCACGGCCGAGATCGAAGGCCACCCGCGGATCGAGATCCGCCGCGAGGAAGTGGCGGGCCTGCCGCCGCGCGACTGGGGGCGGACGATCGTCGCCACCGGTCCGCTCACCGCCCCGATGCTCGCCGAGGGGATCCGCGCGGAGACGGGCGCCGATGCCCTCGCCTTCTTCGACGCCATCGCGCCGATCGTCCATTTCGACACGGTCGACATGGAGAAGGCCTGGTTTCAGTCGCGCTACGACAAGGTCGGGCCGGGCGGTACGGGCGAGGACTATGTGAACTGCCCGATGGACCGCGAGGAATACGAGCGCTTCATCGCCGCCATCCTCGCGGGCGAGAAGACGAGCTTCAAGGAATGGGAAGGCACGCCCTATTTCGATGGCTGCCTGCCGATCGAGGTGATGGCCGAGCGCGGGCCGGAAACGCTGCGGCACGGGCCGATGAAGCCGATGGGCCTCACCAATCGCCACCGGCCCGAGGTGAAGCCCTATGCGGTGGTGCAGCTGCGCCAGGACAATGCGCTCGGCACGCTCTACAACATGGTCGGCTTCCAGACGAAGCTGAAATATGCCGAGCAGGTGCGGATCTTCCGCACCATACCAGGTCTGGAGAATGCCGAATTCGCCCGGCTCGGCGGTCTGCACCGCAACACCTATCTGGATTCCCCGCGCCTGCTCGATCCGGTGCTGCGGCTGAAATCGCGCCCGGACCTGCGCTTCGCCGGCCAGATCACCGGCTGCGAGGGCTATGTCGAATCGGCCGCGATCGGCCTCCTTGCCGGCCGGTTCGCCGCCGCCGAAGCGCTGGGCCGCATGCCCGCCCCGCCGCCGGCGACGACGGCGATGGGCGCTCTTCTCGGCCATATCACCGGCGGCCACCTCTCGGTCGAGGAAGAAGGCGGCAAGCGCTCCTTCCAGCCGATGAACGTCAATTTCGGGCTCTTCCCGCCGATCGAAGCGCCGCGCGTCGAAGGCAAGCGGCTGCGCGGCAAGGAGAAGACGGTGAACCGGCGACAGGCTCTGTCGGCGCGGGCCCTCGCCGACTGCGCCGCCTGGCTGCGGGGCGATGTGCCCGACATGCCGGTCGCGACGGCGGCCGAATGATCAGTCCGACCACTCGGCGCGTCTGACGGCGAGATCGAAGGAGAGTTCGGCATCGCCTGGGTCGCGCGGATCGCGCGAATAGGCGGTGACGCGCAAGGCGATGTGCCGGCCGGCCTCGGTCATTCCTTCGAGCCGGATCGGCGCCTCGCCTGGACCGGGCGAAGCGGCGAAGACCGGCCGCACCGGCAGACGATCGTTCCGCCCGTTCAGCCGCAGTTCGAGGATGTCGCCCGACAGGCGGGCTCCGTCCTCATCCGTCGGGGCGGACCACGCACCGGCGCGGAGCGCGAAGCGGAGATAGAGGCGGTCGTAGCCGGCGACATCGAAGGGCGCGTCACGCCGCGCCGCGAAGCTCTCCCTCGGGCTCGGCTCCTCCATCCCATAGGCGAGGCCGAGCATCGCCAGGAGCCGATCTTCCAGGCCCGGCTCGGCTTGCTCCTCCAGGGCGCGGCGATCGCCCTCGTCGAGCAGCGGATCGAGTGCCGACAGCCGATCGACCTCGGCTAAGGCGGCGATCCGCTGTCGAAGCGCGGTCTTTGCCTCCGGCGATCGATCGGCGCGTCGCAGGTGTCCCTCCGCATCGGTGAAGTCGCGGAGGATCAGGCCGGTCTGGCTACGGGCGACGACCGAGGCCATGCCAAGCGGGCCGATGGCCGACATCGCAAGAAGCGTGATCGGGATCGCCGCCATGAGCCGGATCGCATCGCGGCTCCGGCGCGGGATCTGGGCGAGCAGCACGAGCCCAGCCGCCACCGCCAGAAGGACGAGATAATAGCGCTCGCCGGTGAAGCCTTCGGCGCCGACGCGCAGCCAGATCGCCTGGGCGAGGAGTGCCAGCGGGACGACGAGACCAAACGCCCAGAGCCTGCGGAACAGCCGCATCGCCCCATGGCCGGTGGTCAGAAACGGATCGGCGGCGATCCGCAGGGCGATCGTGCTACCGGCATAGGTGCCGACGATCCAGCCGATCTGATTCGTCGGCAAGGCGCCGGCCATGACGATCTTGCCGGCATAGAGATGCAGGATCGCCGCCGTCGCAAGCCACAGCGGCAGGGCCACCCATTCGAGAAGCAAGGCGATGCCGCCGACGACGCGATCGCGCCGGTCGATCGGCGTATCGTCCCGCAGGTCGAGCGGTATCCGCGACAGGGCGAAAAGCGGCCCGACGAAGGTCAGTGCCGTCGTGTAGATGAGTTGGTAGCTTCGCGTGCCGAGGCCGAACCCGAACAGGAAGCGGATCATCTCGAGAATCGCCGAAAGGCCGAGGACGAAGAGCAGCACCGAGGCGAAGCCGAGCACGGCCCCGATGAAGGTCCAGAGCGAAAAGCTCCAGAAATCGCGGTCGGAGGCGCCGATCATCTGAGGCGCGAGCGGAACCGCCAGCAGCACGGCGGCAGCGAGCGGCGGCACGAAGAGGATGGACGGCGAGCCGAACCAGACGAGGAGGCCAGCACCGACCGCCGTCGCGAAGCCGAGAGCGGCGCGGCCGACAGGTCCGGCCCGGGTCGATTCGGCGAAGAGCACCGCCGCGAGGGACGCACCCGCCGCCAAAACGAGCGCCGCGATCAGCCGGCCGAGTTCGCCGCCGGCCAGCCAGTCGGCATCCGCCACCTCGGCATTGGCGACGAGCGACAGGCCGGCGACCGCGAGAATCGTCGCCGGGAAACGGCCGAAGGCCCGGCGGGGCGCTTCAGCGAGCGCTCGGCCCATGCGGCGCAGCAGGGTGTGGATCCGGTGCCGCCGAGCCCCGTCGCCGGGCGTCATCGGCGCATGGACCGCCAATAGCCGAAGAGACGCCGCAAGGGGTTCGCGCGGGTCTCGCCCGAGGCGTCACCGCCTTCGAGGGCGCGAAGCGAGCGATCCAGCGGCTCCAGCATCAGGAATGCCGGGCGCAGGCTCTTCGGCAGCGCGCCGAAGCCGTTGCGGGCGGCGGCGAGATGGTCGCGCGCGAAGGCGATCATGGCCGTTCGCGCGCGGGCGGTGGCGTCCACGTCTCCCGTCTGCAGGGCGTCGCGCGAGCAGCCGACGGCCTCCAGGACATCGCTCGGAAAGAAGATCTGCGCATGAAGCGGCCGGCTCGCCAGAAGCCGCAGGGCGGCGACAGCGACCACCGCGACGCCGGCATGCCCGGCGACGTCCGCGGCGCGCGGCGCCGCCTCGCGGTCGAGAACCATCGCCGCCAGGATCATGACGGCGGAGGCCGTCTCGCCGGCATAGGTCTCCAGATCGGTCCGGCTCGGCATCGGATCGTCATAGAGGTCGAAGATGCGCGCTTCGAGGAGATTGCGGAAGGCGTCGAGCGGCAGGTCGCAGCGCTCGATCGTCTGGAGCAGGGCTTCGGCCACCGGACTGCCCTGCCCGCCCCTGGTCAGTGGATCGGCCTCTAGCGCGTCCAGGCGGTCGCGCCACCATTGCAGGCGGATCTCGCCCGGCAGCGGCTGACTGACGATGCGCCGCACCCGCGCCGTCTCGAGATCGAAGGCGTAGAGCGCGTTGAGGAAGGGTCGGCGATCGGCCGGCGCGAAAGCGGTGGCGACGGCGCGGTCGGGATCATCCTGCTGGACGATCCGCTCGCATTCGACAAAGGGATCGCTCATCGTCGGCGCGTCAGTCGACGGCGACGAGCGCGGCGGCGACGGGTCGCTCTTCCGCCAGCATGACGTTGAAGGTGCGCACCGCCGCTCCGGTCGACATCGGATCGCAGGAGACCCCGAGGGCGCGAAACCGCTCGGCGAGCGGTTTCGGGAGCCGGCGCAGCTCGCGCCCGGTGCCGAACAGCATGAACTTGTAGTCGGCGGCCTCCTCGAAGGCCTTCAACAGGCGCTCTCCAGCGAAGGGCGTCTCCTCCGAGGCGTCCCAGCCATAGATGCCGGAGGGCAGGCAGAGGAGCGAGCCGCGATGCGACATGCCGGCGAAACGGAAGCCGCCATTGCCATAGGCCTCGATCGGCGCGCGTCCCGGAAAATGCGCCTCGCGGATCTCGATCCCCTTCGCCATCCTCAGCGCGTTCCGGCGGAGGGCTTGGGCGAGAGCTTCTTCTCCGGCACCTTCTCGTCGCTCTGGCTGGGGCGGATGTTGAAATAGATCAGGATCGGCCCGCCGATGAAGATGGACGAGGCCGTCGCAACGATGATGCCCCAGATCATCGCGGCGGTGAAGGAGCGGATCACCGGGCCGCCGAAGACGAAGAGCGACAGGAGCGCGAGCAGCAGCGTCAGCGACGTCATGATGGTCCGCGCCAGCGTCTGGTTGGTGGCGAGGTCGATGATGTCGCGCACCGGCATCTGCTTGTACTTGCGCAGGAGTTCGCGGATGCGGTCGAAGATGACGACCGTGTCGTTGAGCGAATAGCCGATGATGGTGAGGATCGCCGCGAGGCTCTGGAGATTGAAGTCGATCTGCGTCGCGGCGAAGAAGCCGACGGTCAGGATCGCGTCATGGACGAGGGTGGCGACGGCCGCGAGGCCGAACTGCCATTCGAAGCGGATCCAGATATAGGCCATGATGCCGGCGATGGTGAGAAGCACGGCCAGCGTGCCGGTGCGGGCGAGCTCGCTCGACACGCGCGGGCCGACGACCTCGACGCGGCGGAAGTCGTAATTCTCGACGCCGAGCGCGTCGCGCACCTTCTGCACGGCCGCCTGCTCGGCCGCGTCGCCGCCCGGCTGGGCCGCGATGCGGATCAGCACCTCGTCCGGGCCGCCGATATTCTGGATCTGCACCTCGCCGAGATCGAGCGCGTCGAGCTTCGAGCGGATGCCGGCGATATCGGCGTCCGGCTGGTGGCTATGGACTTCGATGACGGTGCCGCCCTTGAAGTCGATGCCGGCATTCACCCCGATCGTGAAGAACAGGGCGAAGGAGAGCACGATCAGGGCGAGCGAGATCGGCGTGCGAATCCTGGCCCATTTCATGAAGGGCAGGTTCGTATCGTCGGGGATGAGACGAATGTGCTTCATGGGAGCCTCAGAGGGGGAGAGCCTTCGGTCGCGACCGCCGGACCCAGAGCGCCACAATGAAGCGCGTGACGAGGTAGGACGTGAATAGCGTCGAAAGAATGCCGATCGCCAGCGTCACCGCGAAGCCGCGGATCGGGCCGGAGCCGAGCCAGAACAGCGCGATGGCGGCGATGAGCGCGGTGAGATGGGAGTCGATGATGGTGGCGAAGGCCCGGCGGAAGCCGGCATCCAGCGCGGCGAGCACCGACTGGCCGGCGCGCCCCTCCTCGCGGATGCGCTCGTAGATGAGCACATTCGCATCCACCGCCATGCCCATGGTCAGCACGATGCCGGCGATACCCGGCAATGTGAGCGTCGCCCCGAGCACCGTCAGGATGCCGATCATCAGGATGTTGTTGGCGACGAGCGCCAGATCGGCGAAGAAGCCGAGCTTGCCGTAGCAGAGCACCATGAAAACCGCGATCGAGACGGTCGCGACGATCGAGGCGATGAGGCCGGCGCGGATCGAATCGGCGCCGAGGCTCGGGCCGATCGTGCGTTCCTCGACGATCGTCAATTTGGCGGGCAGCGAGCCGGCGCGCAGCAGGATCGCGAGGTCGTTGGCCGATTGCGAGGTGAAGTTGCCGCTGATCTGGCCCGAACCGCCGATAATCGGCTCGCGGATCACCGGCGCCGAGATCACTTTGTTGTCGAGCACGATGGCGAAGGGCCGGCCGACATTGCGCTGGGTGACCTGCGCGAATTTCGAGGCGCCGCTGGAATTCAGGCGGAAGGAGACGACGGGCTCGTTGGTCGTCTGCTGGAAGGTCGCCTGCGCGTCGTTGAGATCGTCGCCGGAAAGGAGCGGCGCGGAATCGACCACATAGGCGATGCGCGGGTCCTCGTTGGCGGGCAGCACGATAGTGCCGGGCGCCTGATTCGCCTGCGCCTCGGCGGCGCTCACCTGCTTCTGCACGAGATGGAAGGTCAGCTGCGCGGTCTGGCCGACGAGATTCTTCAGACGGCCCGGATCGGCGAGGCCCGGCGCCTCGACCAGGATGCGGTCGTTGCCCTGGCGCTGAATCGACGGCTCGACGGTGCCGAGCTGGTTGATGCGCCGGTCGATGACCTGGATCGACTGGTCGACGATCTGGCTGACGCGGCGCGTCAGGCCGGTCTCGGAATAGGTGAAGCGCGCGAGGCCGTCGTCGCCGAGCGAAAGGTCGAACTCGTCCACGGCGCCGCCGCCGAGCAGCGACTGAGTCAGGGGATTGCGCAGCGGCTCCAGCCGCTGGCGCGCCTGCGCGGTCTGCGCCGGGTCGCGCAGCCGCACCTCGACGCCGCCATTGCTGATTCGCAGGTTCGAATAGCCGATGCGCGGCTCCTGCTGGAGCGCGACGCGCGTGTCGCCGAGCAGGCTGTTCAGCCGCTTCTGGACATAGTCGGCGCGGTCGACCTCGTAGAGCAGATAGACGCCGCCCTGCAGATCGAGGCCGAGCACCATCTGGTGCTTCGGCACCCAGCCCGGCAGATCCTCGAGGACGGCGCGGGGAACGACGTTCGGCGCGGCGAAGAAGGCCCCGAGCGCGATGACCGCCCAGATCAGGATCGTCTTCCAGCGCGAGAAATACAGCATATCGATCCTGAATGCGTGGAGGGCGGGCCGGCGCCTGCTGCGCCGCCACCCGCCCGATCATCGTTTCCGATCCGGCAGTTGCGAGAAAGCCGGCCGACCTCAAGCGTCGCGAAGACGGCTATTTCGTGTTGGCCGCCTGCGGCTCGCCCTTCACGCGCACATCGGAGACGGTCGACTGGAGGACACGGATCTTCACCTGCTCGGCGATCTGGACCTCGAGCTCGCCATTCTCCAGCACCTTGGTCACGCGCGCCACGATGCCGCCGCCAGTGACGACGGTGTCGCCGCGCCGGATGTTGCGGATCATCTCGTCGCGACGCTTCATCTGGCTGCGCTGCGGCCGGATGATCAGGAAATACATGATCGCGAAGACCGCCACGAAGGGCAGGATCGAGATCAGGATTTCGTTCGTGCCCCCTCCGCCCACAGCGGTCTGCGCTTGCGCCATGGCCGGCGTAACGAACATGCGAGAACTCCCAGGGAAAGCGTTGCGGGCCGGAGCGGCCCTTTACGGCGTGCGCGAAATATACGAACGGTCCCTCCCAATGCAACACGCTGCGAAACAAGCATCATCCGTCATGTCCACAGAGATCGAACTGGGAGTGCTGCTGGATCGGATCGCCACCGCGCTGGAGCGGCTGGCGCCACGGCCCGAAGACCCGCTCGATTTCGAGGCGGCCGACTGCTTCGTCTTCGAGCCGCCGGTGCGGCTCTTGCCCGTCGCCCGCGTCAACCGCATGCCGATCGCCCTTCTCAAGGGCATCGATCGCTCGCGCGACATCCTCCTCGACAACACCGCGCGCTTCGCGGCGGGGCTGCCCGCCAACAACGCCCTCCTCTGGGGCGCGCGCGGCATGGGAAAATCCTCGCTGGTGAAGGCCGCCCATGCCGAGGCGAATGCCGCGCGCCCCGACGGCGAAGCGCCGCTGAAGCTCATCGAGATTCCGCGCGAGGATATCGACCACCTGCCGGCGCTGATGCATCGGCTGCGCGAGGCGCCCTACCGGTTCCTGCTCTTCTGCGACGACCTGTCCTTCGATCAGGGCGACGCATCCTATAAGTCGCTGAAGGCGGCGCTCGACGGCGGCGTGGAGGGACGGCCGGACAATGTCCTCTTCTACGCCACCTCGAATCGCCGCCATCTCCTGCCGCGCGACATGATCGAGAACGAGCGGGCGACGGCGATCAATCCCGGCGAGGCGGTGGAGGAGAAGGTCTCGCTGTCGGATCGATTCGGCCTGTGGCTCGGCTTCCACAATTGCAGCCAGGACGACTATCTCGCGATGATCGATGGCTATGCCGAGGCCTTCGGCCTGAAGGCCGAGCGCGGCGAGATCCATCGCGCGGCGCTGGAATGGTCGGTCACGCGCGGCAGCCGGTCGGGCCGCGTCGCCTGGCAGTTCATCCAGGATCTCGCCGGCCAGCTCGGCCAGCGGCTTTCATAAAGGCGGAAGGGTCCGCCGCGCCATCGAAGTCGCGGCGGACCCGGGACGACGCTTCCGCGCCCGGCTTACTGGAGGTACTTGCCGGGATCGACGGGCGCCGAATTCTTGCGCACCTCGAAATGCAGCATGGGGGACTGCGCGTCGCCGGACATGCCGGCGGTGGCGATCTCCTGGCCGCGCTTCACCGTCTCGCCGCGCTTCACCTTCAGGTCATCGGCATGGCCGTAGACGGTGACGAGGCCGTTATCGTGCTTCACGAGCACGGTATTGCCGAATTCCTTCAGCCCGTCGCCGGCATAGATGACGACGCCGTTCTCGGCCGCCTTCACCGCGGTGCCGCGCGGCACCGAGATGTCGAGGCCGTCGCTGCGGCGCGCGCCGTCCTTCTCGCCGAAGCGCTTCAGCACCCGGCCCTGCACCGGCCAGCGGAACTGATCGATGCCGGTGCCGGCCGGCGCTGCGGCCGAGGCCTGCTTCTCCGTCTCGTCCGCGACGGTGGTCGCGGGCGCGGCGGGCGCCTCGGCGACGGTGGCGGCCGGCGCCGCTTCCGCCGCGGGCTTGGCGGCCGGCGCCGTCTTGGCGGGCTTCGCCTCGGCGACAGCCGGTTTCGCCGGCGGCGTCGCGGCGGCGGGCTGCGTCGCATCGGCGGCGGCCGGAGCCTTGGCGTGCGGCGCGGCGGGCTTGGCTGCCTCGGCCGTCTTTGCCGGCTGCGGCGCCTGATAGGGCTTCGGCTGCTTCTCCGCCGCCTCGGCCACCGCCTTCGCGGCCGGCTTCACGGCCGAACGCGGCTCGCTGCCGTCGCGCGGATCGATCGAGGCGACGCGGCGCGGCTCGGCCGCTCCGCCCGGAAGAACCAGCTTCTGGCCGAGGCGGACGGTGTCGTCCGTCATGCCGTTCGCGGCGCGCAGTTCGGCAACGCTGACGCCGGCCCGGCGGGCGACGGCGGTCAGCGTGTCACCCGGCTCGACCGTGATGCGGCCGGGCGTCGCGGCGGCCATCTTCGAGGGCGCGCGCAGGGTCTGCGGCGGCGCGCCGAGGGTGCGCGGCTCGGCGCCGGCGCCGGCCGTCGCCATGGCCGGGGCGGCGCCCGGCTTGTCGCCATAGGAATAGGTCGGGATCGCGATCGCCTGGCCCGGCGCGACATCGGCCGCGCTGGCGAGACCATTGGCGGCGACGATCGCCTTCACCGGCACGCCGTAGCGGTTGGAGATCGTCTCCAGCGTCTCGCCTTCGCGCAGGGTCACCGTGTTCGAGGTCTTGTTCCAGCCGGCCTTCATCGCGCTCGGCGCGGCGCGGACGGGCGCATCCGCCACAGCGGGAGCCGCCGAGGCATAGGTGTGCGGCGGCTCGGCCGGGGCGCTGGCGGCGGCGGAAGGGGGCGCCAGCATGCTGCGCTGGATCGGCGCGTCCTGGCGCGCGACCTGCGGATAGGACGGCGTGCTCGCCGCCGCCGCGCCGGAATAGAGCGCCGAGCGCGCCCCGCCGACCGAACCCGTCCGCGTCTCGTCGATGCTCGACGGATAGGCCGAAGCACTACCGACCGCCGCCTGCGGCATCGGCTTGCCCGGCACCGCGCCGGTATAGAACCCGTCGTCGAAGCGGGCGACATCCGCGCTGCAGCCGGCGCCGAGCGCTGTCAGCGCCACGACCGCGACCGTGCGGACTAGACGAAGACGATCGGACCTCAGCACCTCGATACGCATCTATGTCCCCGTGAACCCTTCAGTGTTGGGGATCATTCAACCGCATCAGGGTTACCCGCCGGTTAATCGCCGGGGATCACGAGATATTTTCGTTAGGCATGCCGGCGTGGTCGTTCAGAGCTTGCGCGCCACGCCATGCGCCAAGGGCTGATAGCGCACGGGCCGCAGGTCCTCGCGCTCCAGGCGGCTGCCGACCTTCTGGAGGCGGACGAGCGTCTGCTGTCCCTGCCCCGGCCCCAGCGCGCAGATGATCGAGCCATGCTGCGCCAACTGTTCGAGAAAGCTGCGCGGCAGCGTCTCGAAGGCGGCATGGATGACGATCCGGTCGAAGGGCGCCGCGTCGCGATAGCCGTCGCGTCCATCCTCCTGCACGAACTGCACGCCGGGCAGGCCGAGCTGCTTCAACCGTTCACCGGCCTTGGCGAGCAGCGTCTGATAGCGGTCGAGCGAGGTCACGCGACCGCCGCAACGCGCCAGGAGGGCGGTCACATAGCCGCTGCCGGTGCCGATCTCGAGGATCCGGCTCGTCGGCTCGACCTTCAGGTCGTTGACGAGGCAGACGGCGAAGAAGGCGCCCGGCATGGTCTCGCCGCAATCGATCGGCAGCGCCGCGTCCGAATAGGGATTGGCGATGCCGGCCCGCACGAAGTGGCGGCGCGGCACAGCCTCCACCGCCTGGAGGAGACGCGGTTCGACGATGCGCGAGGAGCGCAGGCGCATCAGAAAGGCGGCGAGTTCCTCGCGGTCGCGTTCCGTCGAGCCCGCCGGCCCCATCCGCAGCCCTTCCATCGCGTCTGGCCCCTAGCGGTCGAAGAGGGTCTTGAGCTCGGCCCGAAGCGCATGCTCGGTGAAGTCGAGCTTCATCGGCGTCACCGAGATGCGACCGGCGAGAAGCGCGCCGATGTCGGAGCCTTCCATCTCCGCGCCGATCTGCCGGCCGAATTTCAGCCAGAAATACGGGAAGCCGCGCCCGTCCCGCCGCTCTTCGAGGCCGAGATTGTATTCGAGCTTGCCCTGGCGCGTCACTTCGATGCCGGTGACGGCATCCGGATGCACCGCCGGGAAATTGACGTTGAAGAGGACGCCTGGCCGGTATTCCGCCTCGATCAGCTTGGCGATGATCGCCGGGGCGTGGCGCTCGGCCGTCTCCCAGATGCAGTCGCGATCGGTGCCCGGCGTATGGGCCTGGCTCAGCGCGATCGAGCGATAGCCGAGCATCGTGCCTTCGATCGCCCCGGCGACGGTGCCGGAATAGGTGACGTCGTCGCAGATGTTCTGGCCGGAATTGACGCCCGACAGAACGAGATCGGGCGCGCCCGGCAGGACATGCTTCGCCCCCATGATCACGCAATCGGTCGGCGTGCCGGTCAGCGCGAAGCGCTTCTCCTCCATGCGCCGCAGGCGCAAAGGATGCGACAGCGTCAGCGAATGCGACAGGCCGCTCTGGTCGCTCTCCGGCGCGACGATCCAGACATCGTCCGACAGGCTGCGCGCGATCCGTTCGAGAACCGCGAGGCCTTCCGCATGGATGCCGTCGTCATTGGTGAGAAGGATGCGCATGAGGGATCAGCCTGCCTTCGCGATCGTCGTCAGGCCGCCCATATAGGGCCGCAGCGCCTCGGGCACGGTCACGCTGCCATCGGCATTCTGATAGTTCTCCAGAACGGCAATGAGGCAGCGGCCGACCGCGACGCCCGAGCCGTTGAGCGTGTGGACGAAGCGCGCCTGCTTGTCGCCGGCCACTTTATAGCGGGCCCCCATGCGGCGGGCCTGAAAGTCGCCGCAGACCGAGCAGCTCGAAATCTCGCGATAGGTATCCTGCCCCGGCAGCCAGACCTCGATGTCGTAGGTCTTGCGCGAGCCGAAGCCCATGTCGCCCGTGCAGAGCACGATCGTGCGGAACGGCAGGCCGAGACGCTTCAGCACCTCTTCCGCGCAGGCCGTCATCCGCTCGTGCTCGGCGAGCGAGGTCTCCTGCGAGGTGATCGACACCATCTCGACCTTGTAGAACTGGTGCTGGCGCAGCATGCCGCGCGTGTCGCGGCCGGCCGAACCCGCTTCCGAGCGGAAGCAGGGCGTCAGGGCGGTGAAGCGCAGCGGCAGGTCCGCCTCGTCCAGGGTCGATTCGCGCACGAGATTGGTCAGCGGCACTTCCGAGGTCGGGATCAGCCAGCGCCCGTCCGTCGTGTGGAAGGCGTCCTCGGCGAATTTCGGCAGGTTGCCGGTGCCGAACATCGCCTCGTCTTTGACGAGAATCGGCGCGACGACCTCCTGATAGCCGTGCTCGCCGGCGTGAAGGTCCAGCATGAACTGGCCGAGCGCCCGTTCGAGCCGGGCGAGCGGCCCCTTCAGGACCGCGAAGCGCGAGCCGGCGATCCGCCCGGCCTGCTCGAAATCCATGAGGCCGAGCGCCTCGCCGATCTCGAAATGCTCCTTCACCGGGAAGTCGAAGGCGCGCGGCGTGCCGACCCGGCGGACCTCGACATTGGCGGTCTCGTCGGGACCGATGGGCACCTCGTCAAGCGGCACGTTCGGAATGCGGGCGAGCCTGTCCGTCATCGCCGCGTCGATGCGGCGCTCGGTCTCCTCGCCTTCCTGGATCGCGGCCTTGATTGCGGCGACTTCGGCGATCACCGCCTCGGCGCGGGCGGCATCGCCCGAAGCCTTGGCCTTGCCGATCTCCTTGGAGGCTTCGTTGCGGCGGCTCTGGAGGTCCTGCAGATGCTTGAGATGCCCGCGCCGCTCCTCGTCGAGCCGCACGATCTCGGCCGCCAGAGACTCGGCGCCCCGCGCCGCGAGCGCGGCGTCGAGCCTATCCGGATTGTCGCGTATCCACTTGATATCGAGCATGGTTCTTCCGCTCCCGGACAATTGGAAGCGGCGAGGCCGCGGGCCTCACTGCAGCTCGGCTGGCGCCTCGGTCTCGGCCAATTGTCCGGCCCGTTTGCGTTCGATCATCCGCGCCGTGATGATGGCAATCTCGTAGAGAAGGATGGTCGGCACCGCAAGACCGATCTGCGACATCGGGTCCGGCGGCGTCAGCACGGCGGCGGCGATGAAGGCGAGCACGATCGCCCATTTGCGCTTCTCGGCGAGGCCCTGCGCCGAAAGGAGCCCGGCCCGCACCATCAGCGAGGTGACGACCGGCAGCTGGAAGACGAGGCCGAAGGCGAAGATCAGCCCCATGATCAGCGAGAGATATTCCGAAACACGCGGCAGGAGTTGGATGGCCGCCTGTCCGGGCACCTCGCCCGATTGCTGCTGCGACAGGAAGAACCACATCACCATGGGAGTGAAGAAGAAATAGACCAGCGCCGCGCCGAGCAGGAACAGGAGCGGCGTCGCCACCAGGAAGGGCAGGAAGGCGTCCCGCTCCGACCGGTAGAGACCGGGCGCGACGAACTTGTAGACCTGGATGGCGATCACCGGAAAGGCCAGGAAGAAGCCGCCGAAGGCGGCGATCTTCACCTGGGTGAAGAAGAATTCCTGCGGCGCCGTATAGATCAGTTCCACCTGGTCCGGCGGGATGCCGGCCCAGCCGGACGCCGTCTGATACGGGATGATCAGGAGGTTGAAGATCGGCTTGGCGAAGAAGAAGCAGATGACGAAGGCGACGAAGAAGCCGAGCAGCGACCAGATCAGCCGGCGGCGAAGCTCGATCAGATGCTCGATCAGCGGCGCCGAGGAGGCGTCGATATTGTCCTGTCCGGCGCGCATCAGGCACGCTCCCGATCGACGGCGACCGGCACGGGCGCCGGCTCGTCGGACGCAGCCTTGACGACGGGCGGTTCCGTGCCTGTCGCTCCGGCGGCATCGCCATGCCCGGCTGGCGTCGCCGTCGGCGCGGGATCGTTGGCAGGGACCGGTGCGGGCGTCGGCGCGGCGGGCGCGTCGGCGCTCGGCACCCTGGGCTCCGGCGCCTTGGTCGCGGCGCGCAAGGAGGAGCGGATCTCGTCGCCGACCGCCCGGATCGGGTTCAACGCCTCGCGGATATTATTGCGCGGGTCCATCTTGCCGATGTCGCGAACGGTGTCGCGGACATCGTCCATCTCGGCCTCGCGCAGCGCCTCGTCGAACTGACGGCGGAAATCGCCGGCCATCCGTCGGAACTGCGACGTCATCCGGCCGAAGGTGCGCAGCATATGCGGCAAATCCTTCGGGCCGACCACGACGATCAGCACCACGCCGATCACGAGGATCTCAGACCAACCGACTTCGAACATCGACAGACTTTCGAACGAGTTGAGAGCCCGGATTGCCGGCGGCTGCTCCTCCCGGCGACGTGCGGGCGCGCCCGACGAAACGGGCGCGACGAGCGGCGTCGAAACGATCGCGCCGGAGGCGCGGGCAAGGCGTGTCGACGCCCCTGCCCGTCACCTCCGCGTAAAGGCTCAGATGGTGGTCTTCTCGGCCTGGCGCTCGCGAACCAGATCGCCCTCGCGATGGTCGAGCGAACGACGCTCCTGCGCGACGGTCGATTCGTCCTCGTCGTTCATGCCCTTCTTGAAGTTCTTGATGCCCTTGGCGACGTCGCCCATCAGCTCGGGAATCTTGCCGCGACCGAAGAGAAGCAGCACGACGGCCAGAACGATGAGCCAATGCCAGATGCTGAAGCTACCCACTGTCTTCCTCCTTGTGCCGCGCGGCGCGGTTCCGCGTCCGGCCGGTCGCCCGCCTGCGCCGAGGCATGGTCTGGCGCCGAACTCTCAAGTTAAGCGGCCTTCGGCGATTGTTCAAACACGAAGAGACGTGCGAGATCAACGAGAACCGCCCAGCGCGCGGTCGCGCGCCGCTTCGGGTCGCACTTATCCACGCGTTCCAGCTTCCCTAGAACGCGATCGTGGCGGAGGTGAGACTGGTCGGGCGCCCTCCGGGCCGGTTCAGGCGACGAGACTTGTCAGGCGGGCATAGTCCTCGCGCAGCGCCGCCTCGTCAGCCGGCTCCAGCCGCGCTGGACCATAGACCTCCGCCGCCTCGGCCCGGAGTGCCGCCTTGCCGTCGAGCTCCGGCACGGCGCCGGCGACCTTCCGCATCTCGGCCATGTCGCCGTTGCAATGCAGCGCGAGATCGCAGCCCGCGGCGATGGCACGGCGGGAGAGTTCGCCCATGTCGCCTTCGAGCGCCTTCATCGACATGTCGTCGGTCATCAGGAGCCCGTCGAAGCCGATCTCCTCGCGGATCACGTCCTCGATGACGATCGCCGACAATGTCGTCGGCGCGGTCGCATCGATATCCTTGAAGAGGATATGGGCGGTCATCGCGGCCGGCAGGTCGTTCAGCGCCCGGAAGGGCTGGATGTCGGAGGCCGAGAGTTCGGCTCGCGTCGCCTCGACGCGCGGCAGGTGGAGATGGCTGTCCATCGTCGCCCGGCCATGGCCCGGCAGATGCTTCATCACCGGCGTCAGGCCGCCGGCGGCGAGACCGCGCGCCGCCGCGCCGCCGAGCCGCGCCACCACGTCCGGCGCCGCCGCATAGGCCCGGTCGCCGATCGCCTTGGTCGCGCCTCCGACATGAAGGTCGAGACAGGGCAGGCAGTCGAAGTTGAAGCCATAGGCGGCGAGATCGAAGGCGAAGAGCCGCCCGGTCAGCCAGGCGGCGCGCTCGGCCGCCTCGGGCTCGGCGGCGTGAAGCGCGCCGAGCACCGCCGCCGGCGGGTAGCTCGGCGCCAGCGGCGGACGCAGGCGCTGCACGCGCCCGCCCTCCTGATCGACGAGAACCGGCGTCGTCGCCCGACCGCCGATCTCCTTCAGCTCGGCGATGAGATCGCGCAATTCGCCCGCCTCGCCGATGTTTCGGCCGAAGAGGATGAAACCGAACGGCCGCTCGTCGGCGAAGAACGCCTTCTCGTCGGCGCTGAGACGCTTGCCGGCGCAGCCGGCGATCCAGGCTTTCGACTGCACGTTGCCCCGTCCGTCAGCGCGTCACGATGCAGGTCGCGCCGGCCGACTTCAGCCGGGAACAGAGCGTCGCCGCCTCGTCCTTCGAGCCGGCCGCGACGCGTACCCGGTAATAGGTGCCCTTGCCGGGGATCTCGGCCGGCTGGATGCCGACCGACCGGCCGGCGATCACGCTGGAGAAGCGGCCGGAGAGGCTCGCCATCGACTGCTGCGCGGCGGCCTCGTTCGGCTGCGAGGAGATCTGCACGAAATAGCCGCCGGCCGGGAGCGCGGAGGCGACCTGGACCGGCTGTGCCGGGGCCTCGGCCACGGGCGCCGCCGGCGTGGGCGCAGGCGTCGGGCGCGAGGTCGCGAGCGGCACCTTCGCCGGCTTCTCCGCGACGGGCTTCATCGCCGCCGGCACCGTCGCGACATGGACCGGATCCGGCGTCGCGGGCGCCGCCGCCGTCGAAGCGGTCGTCATCGACGCATCCTCGGCGGAGGCGACCTCCGCCTCGTCATTGGCGATCAGACGGCCGTCGGGGCCGACCTTCATCGTCTTCACCCGGCGCGGCTGCAACGGATGCGCGGCGCCCTGCTCCTCCGTCTCGGTCGCGGCGGTGATGCGCGTCTCGTCCTTCTGGTCGCCCGCCGTCTCGTCCGCGCCGAGCTCGACGCCCGGCAGCGCGTCGGGATAGGCCTCGTCCTCGTCCTTCGGCAGTTCCATCGGCTCTTCCGCATTGCGCAGGAGCGCGGTCTGGACCGGCTTGTCGTCGCTCTTGTTCGGCGAGGCGACGCGCTCGTAGACCGCCTTGTTCTGGTTCGGATAGGCGCGGCCGCCGGGATCCTTCGGCACGATCTTGTAGGGCTCGGCATCCGCCTTGATCAGAAGCGGCTCGCCATCGGCGCCAAGCGTCGAGGCCGAGCCGTGCAGAGCGACATAGCCGACGCCGCCGAGAAGCAGGAGCGCCGCGAGGCTGCCGCCAGCGAGAAGCCCGCGCTTCAGGCCGCCGCGCGAGCGCCCGGCCGGAACATAGTCGTGCGGCGCGCCGTCATAGGCGGCATAGGTGTCCGCCGGCGCCTCGCCATAGCCTTCGGCATAGGCGGCGTCCGGCACCGAGGCCGGGCGCGCCTTCGGCACGACGGCCGGGCGGATGACCGCCAGCTCGCTGCGGATCAGTTCCTCGAACTCGTCGACCTCGGCGACCGGCTCGTGGACGATCCGCTCCTCGGCGGCCCGTTCCGGCGCGAAGGACTGCGTTTCGACGACGATGCGATCGCGCGGCCGGGCCGGCGCGCTCAGATTGCGCAGCACGGATTCCAGCTCGTCGTCGATCTCCTCGTCCGTCAGATGGGTCGGGCGCGAACCGGCGCCCTTCGAGGCGGCCGAGCTGGAGCGCGCGACGGCCCGATCCGGCCGGGCCGGCTGAGCGGAGGGCGCCGCCACGCGGCGCGTGGCGCCGAGCCGGGCGGCGTCGCTCTCGAAGGCGGTTTCGAATTCCCGCTCCAACGCGTCGAAGGCGCCGTCCATGTCGGGATCGTGGCGCTGCTGCGCCGCCGGGCGGGCCCGGCCGTCGTCGAAACGCGCATCATACTTCAGCTCCGACTCGAAGATCTGTTCGAGTTCGGCGAAGGGATCTTCGGAAACGGGCGCTCCACCTCTCGTGGCGGAGCCGCGAGCCAGGCCCTTCATGTTACCCATCAACCCCTCGCTATCCTTCGCCCGATCCGGACGTTCCCGCGAACCTTCGGCCGGAAGTAACCGAAGTGCCTAGGCGGCGATGTTGACCAAAGCGTGATCGCTCAACGCATTTCGTCGGGCGCGTCGGCCCCGATCAACTTGAGGCCCGAAGCAACGACCGACGCGACGCCGCGCACGAGGCCAAGTCTCGCCAGGGTCAATCTTGGCTCGTCAGGGTTAACAAAGCGTAAGCCCGGCACGTCGCGGCCGCGATTGTATTGCGCGTGGAAGAGCTGGGCGAGGTCGTAGAGATAGAAGGCGACGCGATGCGGCTCCTTCGCCTCCGCCGCCGCCAGCACGAGGCGCGGATATTCGGCGAGCTTGCGGATGAGGCCGATCTCGCCCTCGTCGGCGAGAAGCGCGAGGCGCTCGCGATCGGCCAGCGCCGCATCCGCCGGCACCTCGATCCCCGCCCCTTGCGCCTGGCGGAACACGGACGCGGCGCGCGCATGGGCATATTGGACATAGAAGACCGGATTGTCCTTCGACTGCTCCGTCACCTTCGCGAAGTCGAAATCGAGCGGCGCGTCGCTCTTGCGATAGAGCATCATGAAGCGCACCGGGTCGCGCCCCACCTCCTCCACCACTTCGGCCAGCGTCACGAAGTCGCCGGAGCGCTTCGACATCTTCACCGGCTCGCCGTCGCGATAGAGCTTCACCAGCTGGCAGAGCACGACCGAGGCCTCGGCGCGGCCGGCGGACACCGCCTTCGCCACGGCCTCCAGCCGCTTCACATAGCCACCGTGATCGGCGCCCAGCACATAGACCATCTCGTCGAAGCCACGCGCGAACTTGTCGGCGAAATAGGCGACGTCGGCGGCGAAATAGGTGTAGCTGCCGTTCGACTTGACGAGCGGCCGATCCATGTCGTCGCCGACTTCGGTCGAGCGCAGAAGCGTCTGCTCGCGATCCTCCCAGTCCTCCGGCAGCTGGCCCTTCGGCGGCGGCAGGGTGCCCTGATAGACGATGCCGCGCTCCTGGAGCGCCGCGACGGTCTCAGCGATGCGGCTGGCATTACCGCCATTCCTGGCATGCAGCGAGCGCTCGGAAAAGAAGACCTCGTGCTCGATCCCGAGCCGCTTCAGATCGTCCCGGATCATCATCATCATGGCGTTGATGGCGTAGTCGCGCACGATCGGCAGCCACTCCGCCTCGTCCATGCGCTTGAGTTCGTCGCGACGCGTCAGCGCCAGCGCGGCGCCGACCGGCTTCAGATAGTCGCCGGGATAGAGGCCCGCCGGGATCTCGCCGATCGTCTCTCCGAGCGCCTCGCGATAGCGCAGGAAGACCGAACGGGCGAGGACGTTCACCTGCTCGCCGGCATCGTTGATGTAATATTCCTTCACCACCTCGGCGCCGGCGAAGGCGAGAAGGTTGGCGATGCTGTCGCCGACGACGGCGCCCCGGCAATGGCCGACATGCATCGGCCCGGTCGGGTTGGCCGAGACATATTCGACATTGATCCGCCGCCCGGTCGGCGCGGCGCGGCCGTAGTCGAGGCCGCGCTCCAGCACCTCGGCGAGATGGTTCGTCCAATAGGCGGGCTTGAGGCGCAGGTTGATGAAGCCCGGCCCCGCCACTTCGACCGCCTCGACAT
Source organism: Aureimonas endophytica (assembly GCF_014642635.1). Classification (GTDB taxonomy): domain Bacteria; phylum Pseudomonadota; class Alphaproteobacteria; order Rhizobiales; family Rhizobiaceae; genus Plantimonas; species Plantimonas endophytica. The sequence goes on along the minus strand of NZ_BMIQ01000001.1, from coordinate 226,966 downwards.
CGGCATTGCCGCGCAGCGCCTCGGCGAACGTCTCGCCGAGCTCGCGCGGTTTGCGGCCGAGCGGTTTGGCCAGCACCATCGCCGCATTGGTCGAAAGATCGCCATGGCCGGCATCGCGCGGCGGCTCGACCGCGATCCGCGACAGATCGGGCGCGTCCGTGCCGAGAACGGCGCCGACGGCCTTGCGGATGCGCGTTTCGAAATCGGCGAAGATGTTCATGAGCGTCTCGAGCGGATCGGAAATGGGCATGGCTCGCGGCGAACGCGCATGCGAGGCCCAAGCCATCGGGCACCGGCGCAGGGCCGCGAGCGATCGCCGGGCGCCTAACGCAATTCCGGAGTCGCGTCAAACAAGCGCCGATGCTCGGCCATCGCGTAGGAATCGGTCATGCCGGCGAGATAGTCGCAGACTCGGCGCGCCCGCACCAAAGCGGGGGCGGCCGCCATCGCCTCGCTCCAGGCCCCCTTCATCTCCTCGGGCGCCGTCATGTAGCGGTCGAAGAGCTGGGCGACCACGGTCTCCGCCTGGTCCATGACCCTGCGGACCGACCCGGTGCGATAGACATTGGCGAAAAGGAAGCGCTTCGTCTCGGCTTCCGCCTCGCGCATCGCCGGCGAGAAGGCGACCATCGCGCGGCCCGCCACGCGCACCGCCTCGGCATTGGCCGGGTCGAGTTCGGCGAGATTGGCGGCGGTCGTGCGGATCACGTCCTCCACCATCCGGGTGATATGCCGCCGCATCACCTCGTGGATCAGGCGCGAGCGCTCCAGTCCCGGATGGCGCGCTTCCACTTCCCGCAGGATGTCGCCGGCCAGCGTCAGGCCGCGCAGGTCGGCGATGTCGATGAGGCCGGCGCGCAGGCCGTCATCAAGATCGTGGGTGTCATAGGCGATGTCGTCCGCGATCGCCGCCGACTGCGCCTCCAGGCCGGCGAAGCGGTCGAGTTCCAGGGGAAACAGCGCGTCGAAATCGAGGATCGGCTTCGACACCGGTTCCGCCTTGGCATAGGGGCCGGTCAAGGGGCCGTTGTGCTTCACCAGCCCTTCCAGCGTTTCCCAGCTGAGATTCAGCCCGTCGAACTCGGCATAGCGCTGTTCGAGGCTCGTCACGACGCGCAGCGCCTGGGCATTGTGGTCGAAGCCGCCGAAATCCGCCATCTTCGCGTTGAGGGCCCGCTCGCCGGCATGGCCGAAGGGCGTGTGGCCGAAATCGTGGACGAGCGCGATCGCCTCGGTCAGGTCCTCGTCCAGCCGGAAGGCGCGGGCGAAGGCGCGGGCGATCTGCGAGACCTCGATCGTGTGGGTGAGGCGCGTGCGATAGGCGTCGCCCTCATAGGCGAGGAAGACCTGCGTCTTGTGCTTCAGACGCCGAAAGGCGGCGGAATGGACGATGCGGTCGCGGTCGCGCTGGAACGGCGTGCGGGTCGGACTGTCGGCCTCCGGGAACAGCCGACCGCGCGAGGCGCCGGGATCGCAGGCATAGGGCGCCCTGTTTCCCAGGCCGAAGCCCAGTCCCGCCATCTGACCGATCGTGCCCGACACGCGCGCGCTCCTTGCCGATCCGCGCCGGAGCTGTCCGACGCGCCGATTGACCGGCTTCCCGCCGCTGCATACTTAAGTGACGTCGCTCCAACAACGAGAGGCGGCGGCGCCGGTCCGCAAAGATCGCCGCGCGCGTCGAAATCGCCATGACACCTGCCGAGCCCATCACCGTTTCGGACAGCGCGGCCCGCCGCATCGCCGCCATCGTGGCGAAGGAAGGCGGGGAGACGCGCGCGCTCCGCGTCTCCGTCGAAGGCGGCGGCTGTTCCGGCTTCTCCTACAAATACGACCTGACGGGCGCGGGCGAGCCGGACGATCTCGTCATCGAGAAGGACGGCGCCACGGTGCTCGTGGACCCGATGTCGCTCGCCTATATGGAAGGGGCGGTGATCGATTTCGTCGACGACCTGATGGGGCAGTCCTTCCAGATCCGCAATCCGAACGCCGTCGCCTCCTGCGGCTGCGGCACCAGCTTCTCGATCTGAGCTCCCCCGACGTGCTTGTCGCCACCTGGAACATCAATGGCGTCAAGGCGCGCCTCGAGACGCTGCTCGCCTGGCTCGGCGAGCGCCAGCCCGACATCGTCGGCCTGCAGGAAATCAAGTCGGTGGACGAGGGCTTTCCGCGCGCCGAGATCGAGGCGGCCGGCTATCATGTCGAGACCGCCGGCCAGAAGGGCTTCAACGGCGTCGCCCTTCTTTCCCGCCTGCCGCCGCGCGAGGTGCGGCGCGGCCTGCCGGGCGATGCCAGCGACGAGCAGGCCCGCTATATCGAGGGCGTCTGGCCGTTCGGCGGCCGGACCCTGCGTGTCGCCTCGCTCTATCTGCCGAACGGCAATCCGATCGGCACGGAAAAATTCGACTACAAGCTGCGCTGGATGGCGCGGCTCGAGACCCATGCGCAGGCGCTGCTCGCGGATGAGGAGCCCTTCGCGCTCGTCGGCGATTACAACGTCATTCCGATGCCGGAGGACATCCGCCGGCCGGAGACGATGCTGGGCGACGCGCTGTTCCAGCCGGAAAGCCGCGCGGCCTTTCGCCGTCTGGCGGCGCTCGGGTTGACGGACGCGATTCGCGCCTGTTCCGACGCGAGCGACCTCTACACGTTCTGGGACTATCAGGACGGCGCCTGGCGCAAGAATCACGGCTTCCGCATCGACCATGCGATGCTGTCGCCGGAAGCGGCCCGCCATCTGCGCTCGGCCGGGATCGATTCGCATGTCCGGGCCTGGGAAAAGCCGTCGGATCACGTGCCGGTGGTGGTGGATCTGGCGGGCTGACCGCGCGGAACCGGGCGCGACAGGGCGCCCGGCATCGCCTCAATTGGCCTGGGCGGACACCAGCCGGGCATCGGCATAGGCGAGCGCGGTGCGCCGATCGCCTTCGGTCGCGAGCGAGAACGCCTCTTCCTGCATCTGGCGGATCCAGTCGCGGTCGCCCGGCCCGGCATTGCGCAGCGCCATCGTCAACAGCGCCAGTCCCCGCACCGGCTCCGGATCGACATCGATCTGGTCGCCGTCGAAGAGGAGATGGCCGAGCAGCGCCTGTGCGCCGGAATTGCCCTTTTCCGCCGAAAGGTTCAGCCAGCGCGCCGCCTGACGCGGATTGGCGCGGCCGCCCTCGCCATAGAGCAGCATCCGGCCGAGCCGATATTGCGCCTGCGGATCGCCGAAGATCGAGGCGGCGTGGAAGTAGAGCTGGCGCGCCTGCGAGAGATCGATGCTGACCGGCGTGTTCGGAATCCCGGTGCGCATGTAATCGGCGAGCGCCGTCACCGAACTCGCCACATAGGCGGCGTTCGGCGAGGCGGCCGTGTCCTCCTGGTCGTCGTTGACGATCTCCTGGAAGATCTTGAACGCCTCGTAGTCGTTGCGCGGCACGCCGTCGCCATCGGCATACATGCGGCCGAGCTTCCAGCGCGCGCCGGGATGACCCTTGTCCGCCGCATAGCGCAAAGCCTCGGCCGCCTCGGTCTTCTTGCCGCGCTTATAGGCGCTGAAACCGAGATTGAAGAGTTCGGCCGGCCCGGCATCGGGACCGAGCATGCTGTTCGGGTCGAGCGCGAGGGCACTGGTGCCCATCGGCCCGAAAAAGAGCCCGATCGCCAGGGCGATCGATCCGGCAGTGCCCGCGACGCGAGGCCGCCAGCTTGCCATAGACGCGCGCATCAGATGCCGCTCCGCATTCCAGCCGCGACCGGCATCCCGGCCGCTTCCGGGGAATATGCCGCGCACGCGCAAATAAAGACTGAATTATCAGCCATATGCCCCTCACGCCGCCGTGCCGATGATGCCCCCGCATCGATCCGTGGCGGCTCAGCAAGCCCTTGAAGACGTGGGCGTGCTTTATGGCGGCATAGGGGCAATTGCCCTGCCCCGCCATCCCGCCAGATGCGACTTTGCAATACTGTTGCAGAACTCCCACAAGCGCTGACGAGGGGCATGCTGCGGCGGGCGCGGTCGGGCGAACTCTCTCGGGAAGTCCGGCGACTCCGTCGGTCTCTCGCCCCCTCCGACGCGCAGCGAAAGGCGACGATCCGCCACGAAAAAAGGCGGCGCGACATCGCACCGCCTTCCTCGATCAATCGGTCCTCGGACCGATTTTTCAGCCGCGCAGACGCTCGCGCGCCGCGACCAGCTTGTCGCGTTCGAGCCGATAGCCGGCGAGCTTCTCGCGCTCCTCGGCCACGACCTCGGCCGGCGCTCCGGCCACGAAGCGCTCGTTGGACAGCTTCTTCTCGATTCGCGCGATCTCGGCGTCGGATTTCGCGATCGCCTTGCCCAGCCGTTCCGTCTCGGCGGCGATGTCGATCATGCCTTCCAGCGGCAGGGCGAAGACCTCGGCGCCGAGAACGATCTGGACGGAGGCGGGCGGCGGCGCCTCCGCCATTTCGATCGTGGCGAGCCGCGCCAGGCGCCGGAGCGAGGCGCCCTGCCCTTCGAGCCGTCGCCGCGCTTCCGCGTCCGGCTGGACCGCGACGAGGCGCGCCTCGGTGCCCGGCGGCACGTTCATCTCGGTGCGCACCGAGCGGATCTGCGAAACGAGATCGACCAGCCAGTTGATGTCGGCGGCGGAAGCCTCGTCGCGATAGTCGAGACCGGGCCATTCGGCATGGCAGAGCAGCGTCCGACGCGGCGCCTCGGCCGAGGCCGTCACCGTCCAGAGTTCTTCCGTCAGGAAGGGCATGAAGGGATGCAGCAGCGCCAGGACCTGATCGATCGCATAGCCGGTGACGCGGCGCGTCTCGGCCTTCGCCGCCTCGTCCTCGCCGAGATAGACCGGCTTCGACAGTTCGACATACCAGTCGCAGAGGATGTTCCAGACGAAGCGGTAGAGCGCGCCGGCGGCGTCGTTGAAGCGGAAGGCCTCCAGCGCCTCGGTCGTCTCGGCGATCGCACGGGACAGCTCGGTCAGCAGCCAGCGATTCTGCGGCAGGGTCAGCACCGCCGGATCGACCGCCTCGCCATGGCGCACGCCGTTCATCTCGGCGAAGCGCGTGGCGTTCCAGAGCTTGGTGCCGAAATTGCGGTAGCCCGCGATGCGCTGCGGATCGAGCTTCACGTCACGGCCCTGCGCCGCCATGATCGCCAGCGTGAAACGCAGCGCATCGGCGCCGTATTCCTCGATCAGCTCCAGCGGATCGACGACATTGCCCTTCGACTTCGACATCTTAGCGCCGTGCTTGTCGCGCACGAGCGCATGCACATAGACCGTGCCGAAGGGCTCCTCGCCCATGCAGTGGAGGCCCATCATCATCATCCGGGCGACCCAGAAGAAGATGATGTCGAAGCCGGTGACGAGGACGCTCGTCGGATAGTAGGTCGAAAGTTCCGGCGTCTTGTCCGGCCAGCCGAGCGTCGAGAACGGCCAGAGGCCCGACGAGAACCACGTGTCGAGCACGTCCTCGTCGCGCGTCAGGAAGCCGTCGCGGGCGGCCGGGTCCTCGGCCAGACGCCGCGCCTCGGCATCGTCGATCGTGCCGTTGGTGACGTAATGGGCGAGCGCCGCGGCCACCGCCTCCTCCTCGCTCGCCGCGACGAAGATCTCGCCGTCCGGCCCGTACCAGGCCGGGATCTGATGGCCCCACCACAGCTGGCGCGAGATGCACCAGGGCTGGATGTTCTCCATCCATTCGAAATAGGTCTTCTCCCAGTTCTTGGGGACGAAGACCGTGCGCCCCTCGCGCACGCTGGCGATGGCGGGCTTCGCCAGCGTCGCGGCATCGACATACCATTGGTCGGTCAGCATCGGCTCGATGACGACATTGGACCGGTCGCCGAAGGGCTGGGCGATCACCTTCTCCTCGATGCCGCGCAAGAGGCCGAGCTCCTCGATCTCGCGCACGACCATCTCGCGCGCCTCGTAGCGGTCGAGGCCGGCGAAGCGCGCCGGGACGTTGTTCTCCGGCGTCGAGATCATGCGCGCCTCGGCATCCATCAGCGCGATGAGCGGAATGTCGTGCCGGCGCGCCACCTCGAAATCGTTGAAGTCGTGCGCGCCGGTGATCTTCACCGCGCCAGTGCCGAATTCGGGGTCGGGATATTCGTCGGCGATGATCGGGATCAGGCGCTCGGCGATCGGCAGCCGCACCATGCGGCCGACGAGATGGCGATAGCGCTCGTCCGAGGGATGGACCGCGACGGCCCCGTCGCCGAGCATCGTCTCGGGCCGGGTGGTCGAGATGACGATCTCCGAGACGCCGTCCACCGGGCCGTCCGCCAGCGGATAGGCGAAGGACCACATCTTGCCGGGCATCTCGCGCTGCTCGACCTCAAGATCGGAAATCGCGGTCTGGAAGACCGGGTCCCAGTTCACGAGGCGCTTATCCTTGTAGATGAGCCCCTTGCGATAAAGGTCGACAAAGACTTGCCGAACGGCCCGCGAGAGACCCTCGTCCATGGTGAAGCGCTCGCGCGTCCAGTCGCAGGACGCGCCGAGCCGGCGAAGCTGGCCGAGGATCATGCCGCCCGACTCGCCCTTCCACTGCCAGACGCGCTCTACGAAGGCCTCGCGGCCCATCCGCCGGCGGCTCGGCTCCTGGCGCTCCATCAGCTGGCGCTCGACCACCATCTGCGTGGCGATGCCGGCATGGTCCATGCCCGGCTGCCAGAGCACGTTCTTGCCGCGCATGCGCTCGAAGCGCACCAGCACGTCCTGCAGCGTGTTGTTCAGCGCATGGCCGATATGGAGCGAGCCCGTGACATTGGGCGGCGGGATGACGATCGAGAAGGGCTCGGCGCCCGGGCGCGCCCCGGCGCCCGCCCGAAAGGCCGCCGCCTCGTCCCAGCGCTCGGCGATACGCGGCTCGATCGCGGCCGCATCATAGGTCTTCTCGATCATCCTGGCGTCCGGCTGGGCCCGTGGCCCTCTGGCAGATTCACTCGATGCGTCCAGCGGGTTCCGGCCCGGCGCCGCGCGGCCTCGCGGCCGGATGCGGCGACGCCGCTTCCCGCCATGACACCCGCCGATGCCGAGATCCGCCAGCCGAAAGGCCGGCGGGCAGTTCCCGCTGGACGGATCGGAACGCGCGGCAAGCCCCGCGCGCGACGAAGCGCCGGGTTAAGCCGAACCTTTCGGGACTGTCAACGCGTTCGCGGCGCGGGCCTCAGCGCCGCGGACCGCGCGCGATCCGCTCGATCTCCTCGCGCACCAGGCGCTCGACGATGCGCGGCAGGTTGTCTTCCAGCCATTCCTGCAGCATGGGCCGCATGATGTCGCGCGCCATGCCTTCGAGATTGCGCATGTGCCCTTCGCGGATGGCGTGGGCGAGATCGTCGAAGGCGGCGGCGACCTGATCGCCCGCCTGAGCGGAAAGCAGCGCCGAAGCGCCCTCGATGACCGATTCCGGCATCTCGATGGGAACGGAGGGGCGCAGGCTCGGCATCGCAATCTCCGAGGGCGAAGGGTCGGCATCGGCGGTAGAATTCAAACGACCGGCACCGAGCGAGTCGCCGCGCAGCTCGGCCTCGAAGGCGGCATCGTCGAACTCGAACGAGAAATCCGTCGGCGCGGTCGCGCCTTCGATCGCGGCACCCTCGGCCGCGCGAAGGTCGGACATGTTCTGATTCTCGGCCGTCCGCAAACCCTGCGCCTCCAGCGGCGACGCTTCTTCCGAAGCCCAGGCGATCGCGGCGACCGGCGGCGGATCGAAGTCGGCGACGCTCGGGCGCAAATCGTCCCAGTTCCCCGAGGTCGATGGCGGGATTTCGGCGCCGGCCTCCGGCGCGGCGGCATGATCGGCCGTCTGCGACGCGACGGATGGCGATTCGGCTGCGGTTTCGGCGGGCTGGAGATAATGCACCGAGGTCGGAGCGGCGGGCGACGCCAAGTCCTCGGCCTCCGGCTCCGCCGACGCCGCGGCGCGGGTTTCGACGGCATGCGAGGTGGCCGCCTCGTTTCTCGGAGGAGCGACACGTTCGTCGCCGCTTTCGATGATCCGGCGAATCGACGCCAGGATCTCGTCCATCGACGGTTCCTTCAATGAATTTGCGCTGCCCATCACGATGATCCGAGACCGCGGCGGCTCAAGGCCGCTCGCCGAGTTCATGGAGGCAGTCTAGCCCGAATGCGCTAGCGCAAGAAGACCGGCGCGCGGCGATCCACGGCTATTCCCGGTAGACCGCCGGCAGGACTTGATTTCAGCGGCCGTCCGGGGTGCGCGTGCCGCCCCACTTGTTCTTCACGGCCTTGTAGTGCTCGTTCGGATCGTAGATCTTCGCGTCGAGCTTCAGGCGCGCGGCCGACAGGCGGCCGATGGCCGAGGCCAGTGTATAGCTCGTCACCACCTCGTCGCGCTGCGCGCCGGCAAGCAGAATCTGCGCGGTGATGACGTCCGCCTGGGCGTTCAGGACGTCCAGCGTCGTCCGCTGTCCGACATTGCGCTCCTCGATCACGCCGTTGAGCGCGAGGCGGGCGGCGCGGACCTGGGCGTCGTAGCCGGTCACGTTGGCGAGCGCCGCCTGGCGCGCGGCCCAGGCGGAGGCGACGGCGGCGCGGACCTGATCGCGCGTCTGGTCGACTTCGATCTGGCGCTGGCCGAGCGTTTCCTTCGCCTGACGGATCTCCGACGCGCGCAAGCCGCCCTGATAGATCGGGATGGTGAGCTGCGCCGCGACGGTGCCCTGCACGGTGTTGCTGGTCAGCGTGTCGAGCTGGCGTACGCCCGGCAGGCCGTTGGCGAGCGTGCTCACCGTCGTGTTCGGATCGCTGCTCGACGTGGCATAGGTGTCCTGCGCCCGCGCCGTGAGGCTCAGCTGCGGAAGAAGGCGGCCCTCGGCCGACTTCACCTGATAGGCGGCGGCATCGACCGCGAAGAGCGTCGCGAGAATCGCCGGATGCTCGCGCTGCGAGATGTTCGTCGCGTCGAGCACGGTCCGGGGCAGGATCGTCGCGCCGATCGAACGCCCGGGCTGGAGATCGCGGGGGGCGTCTCCGACGAGCTGGAAATAGGTCGCCTCGCTGGACGCCACCTGCGAGAGAGCCGAGTTCAGAAGGGCGGTCGACAGGGCGCGCTGCGATTCGGCCTGGGCGACGTCCGTGCGGGTGCCCTCGCCGACGTCGAAGCGGGCCTGGGCGGCGCGCACCTGCTCCTCGAGGAAGGCAAGGTTCTGCCGTCGCAAGGCCGCGATCTGCCGATCGCGCAGCACGTTCATATAGGCCGAGACGACGTCGCTCAGCGTGTTCTGCTCGGTATTGGCGAGGTTCTGCTGCGCCGCCTTCACCTGGGCTTCGGCGGAGCGGATGTTGTTCGGCGTCTGGAACCCGTCGAAGATCGTCTGGTTCAGCTCAATGCCGCCGGAGAACTGGTTGGTGTTCTGCCGCTCGCTGCGCAGATTGTCGCCATTCGTGGTGCGGGCGAGCGCGCTGGTCGCGGCGCCTGTTCCCGACACGAAAGGGCGCAGGCCCGATTTCGCCTGGGGCACGTATTCGTCCGTCGCCCGAAGCTGGGCGCGGGCGATGTTCAGCGCCTGATTGTTGCGATAAGCGCGCGAGAGCGCACCGGAGAGCGTTTCCGCATCGGCGGCCGTCGAAAGCGAGAGCACCGACACCGCGGCCAGGAACCGCACCAAGTTTCTCAGACGCAAGGTTCCATGCTCCGGCAAATCCTTCATTCGAAACCCTTTATCCGGGACTTCGAACCCCCTTCAGACCCGAAACTCGAACGATGGTCCGGCCGAGCGCGATCTGTCCAAAGCTATCGTTAGCATTCCTTGCGCGGAACCGATGTGGCTTGAACATCACGCCCTGCGCTTTTTCCGCATCGGTAGACAATCAACCGCATGAACTCAGAAGACAAATTGCGGCGGACGCTCGAATCCCGGCAGCATCGGCAGGCTGCAGTTGAAGGCGAAGCGGTTGGATACACCGCCGCCTTCCTTTAGGTAAAGGCGCGCGGTGGCCGCATTGCCGCGCCCTTCCACCACGACCATGCGGCCGTTCTCAGCCAGCTGGTCGTAGAAGAGCACCGGCATATCCTCGATCGCGCCTTCGAAGATGATCCGGTCATAGGGAGCGCCGGTGGTCCAGCCCTCGCGCAGGGCGCCCTTCACCACGGAAACATTGGCAGCCCCCAGCTCCGAGAGCGCCGAGGAAGCGCTTGCCGCGAGGTCTTCGTCCTCTTCCAGCGCGGTGACGGATCTCGCGAGAGGCGCCATCACGGCGGCGGCATAGCCGCAGCCCGCGCCGACATCGAGCACCGCGTCGTCCGAGCGGATCTGCAGCAGCTGCAGAAGGCGGGCGAAGGAGGACGGCGCCATCAGGCGGCGACCGTTCGCCAGCGGCAGGTCCTTGCCGATATAGGCGAGCGCCTTCTGCCCTTCTGGGACGAAAGCCTCGCGCGGAACCGTCAGAAAGGAGCGCAGGACGTCCCAGTCGGTGACGTCCTCCGTCCGGATCTGGTTGTCGACCATCGTCGTACGGGCGTGCGTGAAGTCCATTTGCCGATCGGCCTGCTCGATTTCCCCAACTCGTCAATAGTGGCGGGCCGGGGGCGGCGCAAGGCGCTTGGGGTCGAAGGCGTCCTCACCCTTAGCAAGCACGAAGAGATGAACCGAAGATGAAGCGCGCCGCTCGGCTGGCATGCGGATTCCGCATAACTGCCGTGCAGGGTTTGCACTTAATTTGTGCAACGCCGCACACTATCTGAGCAGCATCAGTTCGTTCGAAAGACGCAGCGATGTTTAACTCCTTCACCACCCGCCTTCGTCAGTATCGCGATCACCGCAAGACCGTCAGCCTCCTGTCCAGCATGGACGACCGCCAGCTGTCGGATATCGGCGTCAATCGCGGCGACATCGAGCTGGTCGTGCGTCGCGGCCGCTTGGCCTTCTGAACGCATCGATCGCTCCGCGATCATCCGCATGTGACGGTGAAGGCGGCCCCTCGGGCCGCCTTTCGCATGTCCGCACCCCTTCGCCCGCATCCCATTTGCGTTGGATTGCATCTTGCCTTGCCGGAAGATTGCCCACTTAGTGACGCGATGACGGATGTCGCCGACAAACCTCGCGCATCGCCCCCCGCGCGCATTCTGGTGGTGGACGACGACGCGCTCGTCGCCATGAGCCTCGTATCCCTCCTGGAGGATCTCGGCCACCATGTGGTCGAGGCGACTTCGGGCCGGCAGGCGCTCGGCCATCTGGAGGACGGGGCCGCGATCGACCTCGTGATCACCGACCAGTCGATGCCGGGCATGACCGGCACCGATCTCGCCCGGCAGATCGCCGCGATTCGCCCCGGTCTGCCGGTAATGCTGGCGACCGGCTATCGCGACGTCCCCGACGGATCGGACCTCAACCTGCCGCAGCTCTCGAAGCCCTATGATGACGAGCTCGTGGCGAAGCTCGTGACGGCGGTCCTGCAAGGCCGGTCCTGAAACAAGCCGCCGAAAGACACGCCCTGGTAAGCCCTGTCCTTTATCGGACGGGGCAATGACATCGGCCGGCCGGCCCCTCGTTTCGACGGGGTGATCGCGGACCGCCTTTCGTCGCCAACCGGCGGAGAAGCGTCTTGAGGTTCGTCCCCTGTCTTCTGCTGACCGGCCTCGCCATCCTCGCCGGCTGCGAGAGTCCCGACCTGCTACACCGGCGTGCCCATGCCTATCGGACGGTCATGCGCGTCGCGGCGCCGACCGTGCCGGCGGCGGAGCCCGAAGGGACGGCTCGCCCGGCGCCGGCAGCTGCCATCGGCCGGAAGACGCCATTGCCGAGTTCGACATCCGACGAACTCCGGCTCGGTTCGGCCGGCCGGGTCGTTCTGCCGGCGATCGAGGCGCCGCCCGTCATCGACGTCGCGCCCGGCCGGGACGTGTTGCGACGCGAGGAGTGATCGACGCGGCGCTGTTTCACGGCGGATGATCCGACTTGCCGCCATGCCGCCCCCGTGCCAATCCGAGACAGGTCGGCGGGAGGCTGTGAACGGGATGCGGCAGCGCGAACTCGGTTGCGAGGAGGCGATCGCCGTCGCGGACCGTCTGGCCGCGTGCCCGGGCTTCGCCTTTCTCGACAGCGCGGCCGCGTCCGGCGGGCTCGGCCGGTATTCGTTCATCGGCATAAAGCCTTTCGCCCGTTTCGCCGTGCGCGACGGCCGTGCCTTCTGGAACGGAACCCCGCTGCCGGGCGCGCCGCTTGATGCGTTGCGAGACGCGCTCGCCCGGCACCGCCTGCCGCGCGCCGATGGTCCGGTGCCGTTTCGCGGCGGAGCGATCGGCGGCATCGCCTATGATTTCGGACGGCGGCTGGAGCGGCTGGCGGAACCGGCGGAGGGCGCGGGCGGCGACGAGATGGACTTCGGCTTCTACGATCTCGTCTTCGCCGTCGACCATTCCGAGCGCCGCGCCTGGCTCTTCTCCTCCGGCCTGCCGGAAGCGGAGGGAGCGGCGCGGGAAGCGCGGGCCGAAGCCCGGCTCGCGGAAGGGCTGGCGCTGCTGCGCGAGGCTAGGCCCGCTAGGATTACGGGCAGCCGGTCGGTCGGTCCCTGGCATTCGAACTTCACGGCGGAAGGTTTCGCCGAAGCCGTGGCACGGGTCCAGGCCTATATCCGCGCCGGCGACATCTATCAGGCCAATATCGCGCAGCGCTTCGAGGCGGCTTTGCCGGCCGGCTTCGATCCCTGGGCCTTCTACAAGGCGTTGCGCCTCGTCAATCCGGCGCCTTTCGGCGCCTTCCTCTCCTTCGGCGACCGCATGATCGCCTCGGCCTCGCCGGAGCGCTTCCTGTCCTGCCGCGACGGCGCCGTGGAAGCGCATCCGATCAAGGGCACGGCGCGGCGCTCGCCCGATCCGGCCGAGGATGCCGCCCTCGCGGCCCGCCTCGTCGCTTCGGAGAAGGACCGGGCGGAAAACGTCATGATCGTCGATCTCCTGCGCAACGACCTGTCGAAGGTGGCGCGGCCGGGCAGCGTGGCGGTGCCGAAGCTCTGCGAGTTGCAGAGCTTCGCTTCGGTGCATCACCTCGTCTCGGTCGTCACCAACCATCTGCGCGACGGGCTCGGCGCCGCCGATCTTCTCGCCGCCGCCTTTCCGGGCGGCTCGATCACCGGCGCGCCCAAGCTGCGGGCGATGGACATCATCACGGAACTCGAAGGGGCGGCGCGCGGGATCTATTGCGGCGCGATCGGCTATCTCGGCTTCGACGGCGACCTCGATCTCAACATCGCTATTCGCACGGTGACGCTCGATCAGGAGCGCGCCCGCTTCCATGCCGGCGGCGGCATCACCCTCCTGTCGGAGCCGGAGGCCGAATATCGCGAAACGCTCGCCAAGGCGGAGGGCATCTTCGCCGGCTTCGTGGCCCATGCGGTGGAGCGGCCCGGCTGATGCTCCTCGTCATCGACAACTACGACTCCTTCGTCTTCAACATCCTGCGCTATTGCGCGGAACTCGGCCATGACAGCCGCATCCGGCGCAACGATCGCATCACACTTGCCGAGATCGAGCGCCTGCGGCCGAGCGCCATCCTCATTTCCCCCGGGCCCTGCTCGCCGGACGAGGCCGGCATCTCGCTCGACCTCATCCGCGCCTTTTCGGGCCGCATTCCGATTCTCGGCATCTGCCTCGGCCATCAGTGCCTCGGCACCGCCTTCGGCGGGCGCACGGTGGCCGCCCGCGTGCCGATGCATGGGCGGGCGACCCCGATCCGCCATGGCGGCGACGGGCTTTTCGCCGGCCTGCCCGACCCGATGCACGTCGGCCGCTACCATTCGCTGATCGTCGAGCCGAGCGCCGCGATGGCCGAGCATCTCACCGTCACGGCGACCTCGCCCGAGGGAGAGGTGATGGCGCTCGCCCATCGCCATCATCCGAGCTTCGGCGTGCAGTTCCACCCGGAATCGATCCTGTCCGAAGGGGGCCACGCACTTCTGGGGAATTTCCTGATGATCGCGGAACGGTGGAACCATGCCCATCTGGCTTGACGGCGAGCGGTTCGAGACGGCGCGCGTGCCCTTCGATCTCGGCGATCGCGGTCTCCTTCTCGGCGACGGCGTCTTCGACACCGCGCTGGTGGCGAATGGCCGCGCCGTGTTCCGCGATCAGCATCTCGCCCGGCTCGAAGCGGCCTGTGCGGCGCTCGCCATCCCCTTCGATCGCGCGGCGGCCGAACGGGTGATGGATGCCGCGGCGGCGGAAGCCGGCGCGGGTTCGCTTCGCCTCACCGTGACGCGCGGCGCCGGGCCGCGCGGTCTGGCGCCGCCGCCCTCGCCCCGCCCGTCCATGATCGCGACCTTCGCGGCCGGCGCGCCGCTCGTCGCCTTCGCGCCGATCCGGCTGCGCCAGACGGCGATCCGGCGCAACGAGACCTCGCCCTTGTCGCGCCTGAAGACGCTGAACTATCTCGATGCCGTTCTCGCCGCCGGCGAGGCACGGCGGGAGGGCTTCGACGAGGCGCTGTTTCTCAATAGCCGGGGCCGCGTCGCCTGCGCCGGAACGGGCAATCTCTTCGCCCTGACGGCCGGACGGCTCACGACGCCACCCTTGGCCGATGGCGTGCTGCCCGGCATCCTTCGGGCCGTGCTTCTCGACCTTGCGCCGCGTCTCGGCCTCGCGGTGGCGGAAGCGTCCCTTGCCCCCGCCGAACTCTTCGGCGCCGAGGCCGTCTTTATGACCAACAGCCTGCGGCTCCTCGCGCCGGTCGCGGCGATCGATGCCCGCGAGTTCCCGTCAAGCCGCGTTCACCCGGATCTGCGGCGCCTTGCGGAAGCGTTGGCGGACGCCGTCGCCGAGGATTGCGGCACGGTTCTCCTCACGCCGGACGCGATCGCCGCCCGCTTCGCGACCTGAAACCGCGCGTCCGGCTCAGCTTTCGCTCTGCATCAGACCGTCCATCGGCGCGTCGACGGTAAAGACGAGGCCGGACGGGCGATAGTCGAGCTTCGCCTCGCCGCCGATCTCGCTCGCCAAGGCCCGCTCGATCAGCCGCGTGCCGAAGCCGCGCTGCTCCGGCGGCGTCACCGGCGGACCGCCCGCCTCTTCCCAGTGCAGCCGCAGGCGGGCCGGTTCCCCGGAGCCGCCGGCCGACCAGCGCAGGGCGACCGTGCCCGTCTCGCTGGAGAGGGCACCATGTTTCACGGCATTCGTCGCGAGCTCGTGCAGCGCCATCGAGATCGCCAGCGCCGGCCGGGGCGGCAGGCGCACCGCCTCGCCGTCCAGCCGGATACGCTCCCGGCTCTCGTCGATGAAGGGGCGCAGCGTCCGTTCCACGATGTCGCGCATCGAGGCGCCGCTCCAGCTCTCGTCCGTCAGCACGTCATGGGCGGCGGATAAGGCGCGGATCCGGGCATCGGCCGCGTCGCCCGCCTCCTGCACCGAACGGCCCGACCGCAGCGACTGGCGCACGATCGACTGGACGGTGGCGAGCGTGTTCTTCACGCGGTGATTGAGCTCGCGCACCAGAAGGATGCGATGTTCCTCCGCGCGCTTGCGCTCGGTGATGTCGAGCGAGACGCCGCCCATGCTGAGCCGCTTGCCTTCCGCGTCGAGGCTCGTGCGGCCACGGATCTCCACCCAGCGCGTGTCGCCCGCCGGCGTCGCGATGCGGAACTCCACGTCGAGATCGCCGCCGTCGGCTTCCGCGACCGCCGCGTCCCAGCGCGCCCGATCGTCGCCCTGGATCGCCGCCCGCAGATCCTCGTAGGCGAAGCCCTCGGCGGCGCGGCGGCCGAAGATCTCCTTGCAGATATTGGAGGCGACGAAGCGCATCGTCACGAGATCGAGCGTCCAGGCGCCGAGCCGTCCGGCATGGAGCGCAAAGCGCAGCCGCTCCTCGCTCTCGGTAAGATCGACGATCCGGCGACGGATCTCCGATTCCAGCGTCGCCTGGTCGAGTTCCAGCCGCTGCAGCCGCTCGCGCTCCGGCGTCACGTCATATTGCGAGGCGAAGAAATAGGTCGGCTCGCCGCCGTCGAAGACCGGCGAGACGAGCAGGCGGTTCCAGAAGGTCTCGCCATTCTTCTTGTAGTTGAGAAGGTCGATCTCGATCGGCACCAGATCGGCGACGGCCCGGCGCAGGCGCGCCACGTCCTCACGATTCGTGCCCGGTCCTTGCAGAAATCGGCAGTTGCGACCGAAGATCTCCTCGCGCCGATAGCCGGTCAGCTTCTCGAAGGCGTCGTTGCAGAAGATGATCGGATTGTCCGGCAGGCGCGGATTGGTGATCAGCATCGGCATGCGCGTGGAGCGCACGGCCGCCGCGAAGGGATCGGAGCCGTCGCTCAGCCCTGCCAGTTCCGACTGGATCCGCCGTTCTTCGCGCTCGTCCTGCAATCCGGTCTCTCCCGACGAAACGAGGCCGGCGCCGTCGTCCGGCGCCTCGGCTTCCATGCCATCCGCCCGGAACGCGATCAAGCGGCGCGGCACGGTCCTGCCATCCGCGATCGCTGTCCTATCCTTTTTGCCGCAGCCCGGCCGAGCGGCCGAAGGTCAGAAAAGGACAGTTCCATGCGGATGCGTGAATTGGGATCATCGGGTCTCGCGATCGCCCCCATCGTCTTCGGCGGCAACGTCTTCGGCTGGACGATCGACGAAGGGCAGAGCTTCGAGCTGCTCGATGCCTTCGTCGATGCCGGCTTCAACGCCATCGACACGGCGGACGTCTATTCCCGCTGGGTGCCCGGCAACGAGGGCGGCGAGTCGGAGGCGATCATCGGCCGCTGGCTGAAGGCGAATCCGGACAAGCGCGACAAGGTGCTGATCTTCACCAAGGTCGGCTCCGACCTCGGCGGCGACCGCAAGGGCCTCTCCTCGCGCTGGATCGAACGGGCGGTGGAGGATTCGCTGCGCCGCCTCCAGGTCGAGACGATCGATCTCTACCAGTCGCACTGGCCGGACGAGAACGCGCGCTATGCGGATACGCTCGCCGCCTACGATCGGCTGATCAAGGCGGGCAAGGTGCGAGCGATCGGCGCCTCGAACCACGACGCGGCTCAGCTCGGCGCGGCGCTCCGCACGGCCGACGAGACGGGCCTGCCGCGCTACGACGTGATCCAGCCGGAATACAATCTCTACGATCGCGACCAGTTCGACGGCGCGCTTCGCGATCTCGCCATCCGCGAAGGCCTCGGCGTCATCACTTATTTCAGCCTCGCGTCCGGCTTCCTGTCCGGCAAGTACCGCTCGAAGGCCGATCTCGGCCAGTCGCCGCGCGGCGAAGGCGTCGCGAAATATTTGGACGGTCGCGGCCTGTCGATTCTCGCCGCCCTGGACGAGGTCGGCGAGCGCCGGAACGCCAGGCCGGCGGAGGTGGCGCTCGCCTGGGTCATCGCCCGCGAGGGCGTCACGGCGCCGATCGCCAGCGCCACCAGCCTGACGCAGCTCGAAAGCCTGCGCCGGGCGGCCGAGCTGTCGCTCACGCCGGAGGACATCGCCCGCCTCGACGGCGCAAGCGCCTGACGGCGCGGCGCCTCACGCGGCTTCAGCGCCTTCCTGCCGGTCCATCCAGGCGGTGAAGGCGTCGATCTCGGCCGGCGTCATGTGAAGATAGTGCTTCGTGCGGCGGGTCAGGATGTCGTCCGCCCGCCGAGCCCATTCGTTGGCCATCAGATAGCGGGCCTCGGCCTCGTAGAGGCGTCCGCC
Source organism: Aureimonas endophytica (assembly GCF_014642635.1). Taxonomy (GTDB): domain Bacteria; phylum Pseudomonadota; class Alphaproteobacteria; order Rhizobiales; family Rhizobiaceae; genus Plantimonas; species Plantimonas endophytica. Next base: position 209,362 of record NZ_BMIQ01000001.1, on the reverse strand, counting down.
GAAATGTTGGCCAAGACCCGAAAGACTCGTCGCCCCGGCCAGCAGTCGGTCCGCCCGCGTGCCGTAGAGCCGGGCATAGTGATGCGCGAGCTCCGGCGGCAGAAAGGCGTGACGCGCCTTGAGGTCGCGCTCGAACCGGTCGAAATCGGCGCCCGGCATGTCGCCGCCTGGCAACGGCACCCGCGCCGTCCAGCCCTTGCCCATCCGGGGGAAATAGCCTTGCAGCCGGTCCATGCCGCGCTCGGCGAGCTCGCGATAGGTCGTGATCTTGCCGCCATAGACCGAGAGCATCGGCGCCTTGCCCTCGACATCCGCGACATCGAAGACATAGTCGCGGGTGACGGCCGACGGATTGTCGGCATCGTCCTCCAGCAGCGGGCGGACGCCGGAAAAGGCGCTGACCACGTCCTCGCGGCGCAATTGCTGCTTGGTATAGCGGTTCACGGCCTTCAGCAGATAGTCGATCTCGCCCTCGTCCACGGCGACCTCGCCGGCATCGCCCTTATAGGCGATGTCGGTCGTGCCGATCAGCGTCAGGTCGCCCTGATAGGGATTGACGAAGATCACCCGCTTGTCGGTGTTCTGGAAGAGATAGGCCTGGGGGCCTTCCCAGAACTTCCGCGTGATGATGTGGCTGCCCTTCACGAGGCGCACCCGCTTGGCGGAATTCTGCCGGGCGACGTTGCGCACGATGTTCTCGACCCAGGGGCCGGCGGCATTGACGACCGAGCGCGCCCGGACGGTGCGGCTCGTTCCGTCCTCGCTCTTCAGGACGGCCGTCCAGAGCTCGCCCTCGCGCTCGATGGAGGTGGCGGCGGTGCGGGTCAGGATCGTCGCGCCCCGCTCCCGCGCGTCGAGCGCGTTGAGAACGACGAGGCGCGCATCGTCGACCCAGCAGTCGGAATATTCGAAGCCGCGCGAATAGTCGTCCTTGATCGGCTTGCCTTCCGGCTCGCGCAGGAGGTCCAGCGAGCGCGTGCCGGGCAGCTTCTTGCGGCCACCGAGATGGTCATAGAGAAAGAGGCCGAGCCGCACGAGCCAGGCCGGCCGCTGCTCGGGCGAATGGGGCAGCACGAAGCGCATCGGCCAGATGATGTGCGGCGCGGCGTCCATCAGCACCTCGCGCTCGGTCAGCGCCTCGCGCACCAGCCGGAACTCGTAATATTCGAGATAGCGCAACCCGCCATGGACGAGCTTGCCGGAGCGGGACGAGGTGCCCTGCGCCAGATCGTCCTTCTCGCAGAGGATCGTCGTCAGACCGCGCCCGACCGCGTCGCGCGCGAGGCCGGTGCCGTTCACGCCGCCGCCGACGATCAGAACGTCGAAAATCTCGGATGTGTCGCTCAAGGCATCCGCCCTTTCTGTGGCCGGCGCGTCAGGCCGCGCGGCCGTTGCAACCGGTGCGTCCCGCCGCCGCTCAGCAGGGATTGAGCGGCGGCTCGCCGTCGAGATAGCGCCGGATCTCCTCGGCGGCCCGCGTCGCGGCGATGGTGATCGTCTTCACCGAGGCGCCGGCGATATGCGGCGTCAGCGTGACGTTCGGCAGTTTGAGAAGCGGCCAGTCGAGCGGCACCGGCTCGATCGCGAAGGTCTCCAGCATCGCGCCGCGCAGATGGTTGCCGCGGAGCGCCTCGGTCAGGGCTTCGTAATCGACCATCGGCCCGCGCGCCGTGTTGACGAAGATCGCGCCGGGCTTCATCCGCGCGAAGGCCTCGGCATTCATGAAGCCGGTCGTCTCCGGCGTCACACGGGCATGGAGCGTGACGACATCCGCCTCGGCCAGCAGCGTGTCGAGCGAGACATGCTCGATGCCGGCATTGCGGTCGTCGGCCGAGATCTGGATATAGGGATCGGCGACGAGGATGCGGCAGCCGAAGGCCTTCAGCAGCTTCACCACGCGCGAGCCGATCTCGCCATAGCCGATGACGCCGACCGTCATCTCGGAAAGCTCCCGGCCGGTCATGTCGGCCCGGTAGAGATCGCCGCGCCATTCGCCGGCCCGGAGCGCGTCGTGCCCGCGCGTGATCATCCGCGTTTCGGCGAGGATCGCCCCGATCGCGAATTCGGCGACCGCGCTGGCATTGCGCCCCGGCGTGTTGACCACGGTGACGCCGTGCTCGCGCGCCGCCTGCATGTCGATATTGACCGGGCCGCCGCGCGAGACCGCGACGAATTTCAGGTTCGGCAATTGCTGGAACATGCCGCGCGACAAGGGCGCGAGATGGGTGACGAGAATGTCGGCCTCGCCGATCCGCTCGATCGTCTCGTCCTCGGTGCCCTGATATTCGCGCAGGCCCGCCATGCCGAATTCCATCGGCCGGTCCGGCCAGTCGAGGGTGTGCAGCACCATCGGCGGCGGCGTGCCGCAGGCCTCGTCGATCGCCTCCCGGAAGATTTCCGGCAGCATGAAATGATCGCCGATGATCGTGATCGCGTGCTTGGTCATGCTCCCTGCCTCGCCTTGATCGCCGCCAGTTTCGTCCAGAGCGGGCGGATGGCGTCGCGCAATTCGCGATAGAGTTCGAACGCCTCGTCGTAAAGCGGCACCAGCCCGGGCTCCGGCAGGCTGGGCGGACCGACCAGCGGCTCGACCCAGGCATCCGCCGCCGCCTGGATATCGGGATAGAGGCCGGCCTGCACGGCCGCGATCATCGCGGCGCCGGCGGCTCCCGCCTCCTCGCGGCTGACGGTGCGGACCGGCCGCCCGAGCACGCTCGCCAGGATGCTGCGCATCGCCTTCGACCGCGCCGCGCCGCCCGTCAGGCGCACTTCCGCCGGCAAGCCGCCCGCCGCCGCGTAGCAGTCGCGCGCGGCGAAGGCGAGCCCTTCCAGCACGGCGCGCATCAGATCGTAGAAGCCGGCATCCGACTGGAGGCCGGTGAACTGCGCCCGCGCCAGCGGGTCCATGAAGGGCCCGCGCTCGCCGGCCTCCGAGATATAGGGATGGTAGATCGCGCCAACCGGCTTCGCCGCGAGCACCCGCTCGTCCAGGGCCTTCACGAGATCCTGCCGGCCGCGCTCGATCCCTTCATAGGCGAGGATGCCGCAGGCGAGGTCGAGCATCCAGTCGATGTTCAGCGTCGCCGCCATGTTGGACTGGATCTGGCCGACGGCGCTTCTGCCGGGCAGCAGCATCAGATAGCCGCTGCGATCGGGATTGAGCACGACATCCCCGGCATGCGCCACATAGCGCATGTGGATGCCCGTGGAGCCGAGGATCGAGCAGCCCACGTCGCCCTTGGAGCTGATCAGGCCGCCGCCGATGGCGGTGCAGCCGAAATCAACATAGCCGAGGACGATCGGCGTGCCGACCGGAAGCCCGGTGGCCGCGGCCGCCTCCGGCGAGAGCGGATGGCTCGTCGTCGCGCCGTCGACGATCGGCGGCAGCAGCCGGCGCTCCTCGGCGAGACCGAGCCCGTCGATCACCGGCTCGGAATAGTCGCGGGACCGATAATCGCCGAAGGTGAAGCAGGCTTCGGACGGATCGGTCGCCCGTTCGCCGGTCAGGCGGAAATAGAGCCAGTCCTTGCAATGGAAGGCGGTCGTCGCGCGCTCCAGAAGCTCCGGCATCGCCGACTTCATGTAGAGGAGCTGGGCGCTCTGCTGGCAGGCATTGAGGCCGGTCACCGTGGCCTCGTACTGGCGGGCATAGGCGGAAGCACCGCGAATGGCGGAAGCGAGCGCCCCGGCCCGGGCGTCGAGCCAGAGCCAGGCGGGCGCGACCGGCGCGCCGGCCGCGTCGATCAGCCAGGTGCCGTCGCCCTGTCCTGTCACCGCGACGGCGAGCACGCTCGCGGCGCCGTCCGGCAGCTTGCCGACGACCTCGCGCAGCGTCGCGGCCGTGTCCTCCCAGGTCTTGCACATATTCTGCTCGACGCCGCCGTCCTCCACCCGCCAATAGCGGTTCGGGCGCGCGGCTTCGGCGATCTGCCGTCCGCCCGTCGTGAAGGCGACCGACTTCACGACGGACGTGCCGGCATCGATGCCGATGATCACGGAGCCGCGGGACGGCGGGCTCGGGCTGAAGTCCTCCATCATCGCCATCGGCTCACACGAGCCGCGTGCCATGGGCGATCGCGCGTCCGTCGCCGGCGAAGATGTGCAGCTTGCCCGCAGGGATCGCGAGCTTGACCGGCTCGCCCATCCGCCCCGGATGGCGCGCGTCGAGCGTCGAGACGATCACCCCGCCCGGAAAGGCGGCTTCCATATGGGTCTGGTCGCCGATCCATTGGTTGGAGACGATCTCGCCGAGGCTGGCCCCCTCGCCGACCCTCACATCATGCGGCCGGATGCCGAGGACGATCTCCTCGCCCTTGCCGATCAGCTGACGGATCGGCGCGGAAAACTCGCTTTCTGCATAGGAGAGGACTTCGGCCTTGCCGTCGCCGGCGCCCCGGAAGGAGACGCGCCCCTCGCCGAGGCTCGGGCGCACGCGATAGACGTTCATCGGCGGCTCGCCGATGAAGGTGCCGACGAAGAGATTGGCGGGCGCGTCCTTCAACTCGCCCGGCGAGGCGAATTGCTGGAGCCGGCCGCCTTCCATCACCGCGATCCGGTCGGCGAGCGCATTGGCCTCCGTCTGGTCGTGCGTGACGAGGATGGCGGTCATCCGATGCTCGCGCAGATAGCGCTTCAGGCGGCCGCGCAGCGCGGCGCGAAGCTGCGGCTCCAGCTGCCCCATCGGCTCGTCCAGAAGATAGATGTCGGCCTTGCGCACCAGCGCGCGGCCGAGGCTGGCGCGCTGCTGCTGGCCGGCCGAGACGGAGGACGGGTAGCGGTCGAGATGCTTGTCGAGCTCGAGCAGTTTCGAGATCGCATCGACGCGCCGGCTCACCTCCGCCGTGTCCAGCCGTTCGCCCTTCAGCGCGAAGGCGATGTTCTGCCGCAGCGTCAGCGGCGGATAGAGCGAATAGCCCTCGAAGGCCATGGCGACGTTGCGCTTGGCCGGCGCCAAGCGGTGCACCGGCCGGTCGCCGATCAGGATCTCGCCCTCCGTCACCTCCTCGAAGCCGGCGATCATCCGGAGCGTCGAGGTCTTGCCGCAGCCGGAGGAGCCGAGCAGCGCGACGATCTCGCCCGGCTTGATCTCGATGTTGAAGTCCTTGACGGCGTAGATCGGATTCTTCGCCCGCTGGGCGTAGACCTTGTTGACGTGGCGAAGCGAGACGGAAGCGGACATGGGCGTGGCTTTCGGTTCCTGCGGGCCGGATCAGTGCGCCTGCGGCGCGATGCGCTGGCCGGTGGCCGGATCGAAGAGGATGATGGAGGTGGGCGCGGCGCGGAACGCCGTCTCGGCGCCCTCGCCGAGGGAACGGGCGCCGGCATCCTTCGAGGCGTTGAACTCCTGGCCGTCCCTGCCGACGAGAAGGCGGACCAGACGGTCGTTGAGCGGCAGGAGAGCGGCGACGCGCACCGGCACGGCCTGCGGGTCGCCGGGCTCGGCATAGTCGATGTCTTCCGGCCGGATGCCGAGCACCGCGCGGCGTCCGACAAGTCCGTCGTAACCCGGCGCCAGCGGCAGGCGCCCCTCGCCGACGACCGCGACCGGGCCGCCATTGCCGGCCTGGATCTCGGCCTCGATGAGATTGATGGTCGGGTCGCCGAAGAGCCGCGCGACCTCCACCGTCGCCGGCCGATCGTAGATCTCCTCCGGGTTGCCGACCTGCACGAAGCGGCCGCCGACCAGGACCGCGATGCGGTTGCCGAGCGCCATCGCCTCTCGGTAGTCCTGCGTGACGTAGAGCACGGTCGAACCGAAGCCCTGGAGAAGGCGCGGCAGTTCGAGCCGCATCTCGAAGCGGAGCTTGGCATCGACATTGCGCAGGGGATCGTCGAGGAGAAGGAGCTTCGGCGCCGCGACGAGGGCGCGGGCGAGCGCCGTCCGCTGCTTCTGGCCGTTGGAGAGCTGACGCGGCGCATGGCCGAGAACGTGATCGATCTTCAGGAGCCGGGCGACGCGATCGACGCCCTCCTTCACCTTCGCCGCCGTCGACTTTCGCGCCTGCAAAGGGCTTGCGATGTTCTCGTAGGCGCTCATATGCGGGAACAGCGCGAAGTTCTGGAAGGCCATGCCGACCCCCCGCTCTTCCGGTGCGGTGCCGACGACGTCGCGGCCATTGATCAGGAGCTCGCCGTCCTCCGGCTCGCTCATGCCGGAAATGAGGCGCAGGAGCACCGTCTTGCCGGAGCCGGACGGCCCGAAGATCGCGACCGTCTCGCCTTCCGCGACGCTGAGCGAGACGCCGTCCAGCACCGTCTCCGCGCCGTAGCGCTTGGTCAGCCGGTCGAGCTTCAACATGGTGGCCATGGCGGTCAGCCTTTCACGGCGCCGAGCGACAGACCTTCGACGAGGTAGCGCTGGGCGAAGAGGGCGAGAGCGAGCGTTGGCGCGATGGAGAGCACCACCGCCGCGGCGATCTGGCCGTATTGGATGCCGGAGGCGGTGACGAAGGCGAGCGCGCCGACCGTCACCGGCTGCTTGTCCGCCGAGGCGAGGACGAGCGCGAAGACGAAGTTGTTCCAGGCGAAGATGAAGGACAGGAGGCCCGCCGCCGCGATGCCGGGCATGGCCAGCGGGATCGAGATCTTGAAGAACATCCGTGCCCAGGAGAAGCCGGCGATGCGATAGGCGTTCTCGATATCCGGGCTGATATCCTCGAAATAGCCGCGCACGATCCAGAGGATGAGCGGCAGCGTGATCAGCTGGTAGATCCAGATCAGGCCGATATAGGTATTGGCGAGACCGATCGCCTGGAAATACATCGTCAGCGGTAGGAGGACCAGCAGCGGCGGCGCGAACTTGAAGGACAGAAGCGTGAAGGCGATGTCCTCGGAGAAGCGGAACTTGTAGCGCGCGAAGGCATAGGCCGCCGGCACGCCGAGGAAGAGCGAGATGATGACCGAACTCACCGACAGGATGAAGCTGTTCCAGAGATTGTTCATGAAGTTGAGCTTCAGGACGCCGGCGGAACTCTTCAGCTCGCCGGTGATCAGCGAGACGTAATTGTCGAGCGTCGGGGTGAAGAACAGGCTCGGCGGAATGCGGAGGATCTGCGCGTTCGTCTGGAACGACATCAGGAAGATCCAGAAGATCGGGAACAGGAAGAAGATCAGGACGAGGGCGATGAGGATGCCGCGCAACACGCGCTCGCCGGGGGACGTGTAATCCATGGATGCTCCCTCCCCGCTCAGGCCGCGCCGTGGGCGCGTTCGCGCAGCCGCAGCCAGTTCTTCACGAAGACGCTCGACAGGAAGTAGGTGATCGCCCAGAGCACCATCAGCAGCGCCGCCGAGCGCCCGACATTGGTGAACTGGAAGAACTGGAGATAGGACTCCACCTGGAAGACGGTCAGCGTATTGCCGGGTCCGCCCTGCGTCATCGCATAGACGATGTCGAATTGCTGGATGGATTCCAGCAGCCGGAACAGCGAGGCCGTCAGGATATAGGGCAGGAGCATCGGCAGGGTGATGCGGAAGAAGACGAAGGTCTTCGGCACGCCGTCGAGCGCCGCCGCCTCGAAGGGCTGGCGCGGCAGCGAGCGCAGGCCCGCGAGGAGCAGCACCACGATGAAGGGCGTATAGACCCACACATCCACCAGGACGACGGTGAAGAGCGCCGAGGACGGATCGGAAGCCCAGTGGAAGCCGGTGATGCCGATGACGTTCAATAGATAGGAGAGGATGCCGAAATTCGGATCAGTCATCAGCTTCCACATGAGCGACGCCAGGGCCGGCGCCACCATCAGCGGCAGGAGGAGCAGCATCGCGGCGAGATTGTTGAAGCGCGTCGAGCGCTGGAGCAGCAGCGCGATGCCGAGGCCGAGCAGAAGCTCGACCACCACGGTGAGCACCGTATAGAGCAGCGAGACCTGCACCGTGTACCAGAAGCGGCCATCGGTGAGGAATTCGATATAGTTCTGGAACCAGACGAAGCGGCGGAACTGCGGCAGCGACAGACGATAGCGCAGCATCGAATAATAGACCGCCGTGACGAAGGGGATGAAGATCCCGGCCGTGACGAGGAGAGCCGGCAGGCTCAGAAGATAAGGCAGCATCGTGCGCGGGCGTTTCTTCGGCACGATGCCGGCACCACTCGCGCTTGTCTCTTCGACGGCTGACATTCCCAGGGCCTCCCCGCTGCGGGAAAGGGTCCCGCTCGGTTGTCGTTACGAGGTCGCTTGCCGCCCGAGCGGCGAAGATATCGGCGCTCGGCTCCCGGCGCGGCAGGCGGCGGAAGGAAACAGGCGGGCCAGCGGCCCGCGATCGCGAGGCGCCGGTCTGCGGCGCCGCGAAGGCCCTCCCCCTCGATCGGGAGAGGGCGCGGGCGGTCAGGCCGCCCGTGCCGGAAGAACCGGCCTTACTGGAGGCCGGCCGACTGGAGCTGGCCGTCGATCGAGGCGGCGAGCTGGTCGAGACCTTCGTCCACCGGCACTTCGTTGGCGACCATCCGCTGGAGCGTCGAGGCCCATTCGGTGGTCATGTCGAAGAACAGCGGCTGCGGCGTGAAGTAGATCTTCGCGCCCGGAGCCGACTGGCGGAACTGCTCCAGATAGCCGGCATTCTGCTGCATGCGGCCCTTGAAGTCCTCGTTCTCCCAGACCGAATTGCGGACGGGATTGACCATGTCCATCTTGGTCGCGCCGAAGAGATCGTGCTCCTTCGACGTCGCCCACTGGAGGAAGTACCAGGACGCGTCCTTGTTCTTCGAGTAGTTCGACATGGCGAGCGACCAGATCCAGACATTGGGCGTCGGCTGGCTGGCGGCGGGATTGGCCTTGAAGGGGTGGAAGCCGATATTCCCCTTCTCCTTCGTGTCGCCGTTGTTCTGGAAATAGCCGAGAATGTCGGCGTCGTAGATCATCGCCGAGGCGCCGCCGCCGAGATCGTTGCCGACCTGATACCAGGTATAGGTCGACCAGTTCTTCGGGCCGGCATTCTGGATCATCTTGACCCATTGCGCCGTGAACTTCTTCGCCTCGGCGCCGTTCATCGCCGCCTTCAGCACGCCGTCCTGCACCGTGAAGTCGGAGGCGCCGAAATTGACATAGGCGGACAGGAAGCCCGGATGGATCGTCGCCCAGGAGCGCGAGCCGCGCACGCCGATGCCGTAGATCTTGCCGTCCTTCGAGATCTTCTCGGACTTCGCCATGAGGTCGTCGAGATTTTCCGGCGGCGTCATGCTCATTTGATCCATTAGCCGCTTGTTGTAGCTGATGGAATTCAGCTCGAAGGCCCAGGGCAGCGCCCATTGCTTGGCCTCGCCCGCGCCCAGCGCCTCGCCCGGCACGCCCGACCAGGCGGTCGAGGCGCGCAAGTTCGGCAGAACGTCGTCCCAGGCCCATTTCGCCGAGGTCTTGGCCGAGTCCTTGATATATTCGTTGAGATCCACGATCCAGCCGGCCGGCCCGTAGCTCCAGGTCTGGTAGGCGCCGGTCATGAAAGCATCGTATTCCGACGAGCCCGAGGACAACGCCGCCGTCACCTTGTCGAAATAAACGTCCTCCGGGAAGACGTCATAGGTGACGTTCATGCCGGTCATCTTCTTGAAATTCTCGAGATCGGCGATCATCGCATCCGCATAGGGATGCTTGTTGAGGAGAAGCTTCAGGCTGGTGCCCTTGTACTTCATCCAGTCGATATCGGCATCCTGCGCGATGGCGCGGCTGGCGGCGGCGCCGAGCAGGCCGCTGGTCAGCGCCAGACCCGCGCCCATCCGGGCGCTGCGCGCCAGGAACTCGCGCCGTCCCATCTCGCCGCGCACGAAGGCGTCGATAAGGTCCTTATGCTTGTCGGACATGAATTGAACCCTCCCAGGCCGGATATGTTGCGCATGCCGGCACGCCATGCGTAGGCTGCCGCCCCTCCCCTAGATCCCCGTCTCCCCCGCGAGCTTGACCGCGGTCGCCTCGTCCACGATGAGGCCGTTGAGGATGCCGCTCCGGAGGAGCGCACCGAGGGCCGCCGCTTTTTTCGCTCCTCCAGCGAGAGCGACGACCTTCGCGTTTCGCAATTGCTCGATATCCGGCGACAAAGCGCGGCGGCTGAACTCCGTCGCCACGACTTCGCCCCCGGCATCGAAGAAATGGCCGAGCAGTTCGCCCACCGCGCCGGCCTCGGCCAGAAGCTCCAGTTCCGCGTCGCCGATCAGGCCGGTTCCGTAGAAGAAGTTTTCGCGCGACACGTCGCCGATGCCGGCAAGGACGAGCCGGGCCGAGCAGGCCATGGCGAAGACCCCGTCGATGCCGGGCTGGTTCAGAAGCACCTGCTTGTCCTCGGCCGTGTTGGCGAAGGTCGGCAATGGGATCAGGAAGGCTTCCGCCCCCGTGCGCTCGGCGAGCTTGTGGATCACGTCATAGGGATTGGCGGCGAAGCGGCGGGTGAAGCCGCCGAGCACCGAGACGAAGCGCATCTCCGCCGCCGGCACCTGCGGCAGCGCCGCGACCGCCGAAGCGAGCGTGCGCCCGTAGCCGATGCCGATGAGATCGTATTCGGCCCGCTCGATCTCGTTCTTCAGGAAGCTCGCGCCGCCGAGGCTGAGCGCCCGGAGCGGCAAGTCGGCATTCTCGTCGAGATCGGGGCAGACGCGGCAGAAATCGAGCTTGAAGCGCTCGACCAGCCGATCCTCCAGTTCGAGGCATTCCGAGACCTCGGCATCCACGAAGATGCGCACGAGGCCGTCGCGGCTCGCCCTGGCGATGAGACGATGCGCCTTCAGGCTGGAAATGCCGAGCCGCTTGGCGACATCGGCCTGCGTCATGCCGCTGGAAAAATAGAGCCAGGCCGCACGCGCGGCGAGGCTCGCCTCTTCCCGTCCCTCGCGCGTTTTCGGCGCCTCCACCAGCATCGTCCTCTCCCGGAACCGGTCGCCTCCCAGCTGACCGGACCATACCGACGCGAATTCTTCAAATCACGGGACGGCGATTCGCCGCCCTGTCGCATTCGGTGGATGAACCATGGCATGCCGACGAGCGGCCCGCAAGAAATTTGCAGGCCGCGAAATTTTTTGCAGCGCGAAGAGCGCGCCGCTCAGGCCGAATGGTATTTCCGGTCGAGCGCGTCGATCGCCTCGACATTCGGACCCGACGAACTCTGCGGATCGAAGTCGGATTCCAGGTATTTGTCGACGATCGCCTTGGCGAGCTCCGAGCCTATGACCCGCGCGCCCATCGTGATGATCTGGGCGTTGTTGCTCTTGGCGGCGCGTTCGGCCGAGTAGGTGTCATGCGTCAAAGCGGCGCGGATGCCCGGCACCTTGTTGGCCGAGATGCAGACGCCGATGCCCGTGCCGCAGCACAGGATGCCGCGCTCGAAGCGACCCTCGGCGATGGCGCTCGCCACCCGGTCGGAGGTCGTGGCGTATTTCTCGTCCTTGGCGGCCTCCGCGCTCGGGCTCGCATCCTCGAACTCGACGCCCTTGGCCTTCAGATGCTCGGCGATGGCCTTCACCAGCGGCTGTCCGGCGCCGTCTCCCCCGATGATGATGCGCATGAGATCTTCCCTTGCTCCCGAATGGCCGCGGATCGCCGCCCGGGGGTCGCGATAGCTCGCCGCCCGGACGGATGCAAAATTTTTCGCTTCCTGCAAAATTTGACGGGAAACGACTTCGCATTCCGCAAAATATGGTATCGCTGGCCGATCCGCATCGGGCGCGGGCACCTTGCCGAGCGAAAAAGGCGAATGGCGCCAATCCGATGCGAAGCAGTCTTGTATGCGGGGAAGGCTTGGCGCAGGAGAGGCCCGAGGATTTCCGCCGCGGATCGCAACCGTCTGGGAGGGCGGCATGACTTTCACGCTTTCGATCAGCACCAATCCGCTGGTCAACCGCTTCGCCATGCCGAAGGACCTCGTCCGGGTGATCGGGCGCGAGATCAGCATCGGCCATGTCCAGCTGACGCACGAATTCGTCAATCCGTCGTGGCCGGCGGCGACGCTGGCGCCGCTCGTCGCGGAAACGGCGGCCGCCTGCGCCGCCGAAGGGGTGAGGATCACCTCGCTGATGACCGGCCCCTATGGCCGCCTTAACCATTTCGGCCACCCGGACAAGGGCGTGCGCGACTACTATGTCCAATGGTTCAAGACGCTGGCCGAAGTGGCGGAGGATCTGGACTGCCGCACGATCGGCACCCAGTTCGCGATCTTCACCTATGCCGACTACGACGACCCGCAGCGGCGGGCGGCGATGATCGCGACGGCTCTCGACTGCTGGCGCGAGGTCGCCGAGCACGCGGCGCGCCACGGCCTGACCTGGCTCTTCTGGGAGCCGATGTCGGTCGGGCGCGAATTCGGCCATACAATCCGGGATACGCGGGCGCTTCAGGAGGTGATCGACCGAGCGGCCCTGCCGATCCCGCTGAAGCCGATGGTCGATATCGACCATGGCGACGTGTCCTCCGCCGACCCGGCCGATACCGATCCCTTCGCCTGGGCGCGGAGCTTCGCGACGAGCTCGCCGATCATCCACATCAAGCAGTCCTCGATGAACAAAGGCGGGCACTGGCCCTTCACCCGCGCCTATAACGAGAACGGCCGCATCCAGCCGGATCGGCTCCTGGCGGAAATCCGCTCAGGGGGCGGCACCGACAACGAGCTCTGCCTCGAACTCGCCTTCCGCGAGCGCGAGCCGACCGACCGCCAAGTGGTTGCCGCCATGCGCGAATCGGTGGAATTCTGGTCGGAACACACGGATACGGGCCTGACGAAGGCGGCCTGAGCCGCCGCGGGCGCCGGCAGTCGTCGAGGACAAGAGGGAGAGCAGCATGGCCAAACGGCCCTGGATCGGCACCAACTGGAAGATGAACAAGACCTTCGTCGAAGCGGACGAGTTCGCCCGCATCGTCGCCGGTTCCGATTTCGCCGATGGCGCGAAGGCGCAGCTCTTCGCCATTCCGTCCTTCCCGGCCATCTCGCGCGTTGCCGAGGCGCTGAAGGAAACCAAGGTGCTGGTCGGCGCGCAGAACATCCACTGGGAGGATGCCGGCCAGTTCACCGGCGAAGTCTCGGCGGTGCAGGCCAGAGATGCCGGGGCGCGCCTTGCCCTGATCGGCCATTCCGAGCGGCGCGAGATGTTCGGCGAGACCGACGAGACGGTGGCGCTGAAGGCGGCGGCCGCCTTGCGCCAGGGCCTCGTCGCCCTCGTCTGCATCGGCGACACGCGCGACGAGTTCGATGCGGGTCGAACCGCCGAGGTCCTGAAGCGGCAGACCGAGATCGCCCTTTCGAAGATCGACTGGACGGCCGGGGAACCGACGGTCGTCGTCGCTTATGAGCCGGTCTGGTCGATCGGCGTGCGCGGCACCCCGGCCGAGCCTGGCTTCGTCGAGGAGCAGCACGGCCGGATCAAGCAGCTCTTCGGTTCGGTCGTCGGCCGCGACCTGCCGCTCCTCTACGGCGGCAGCGTCAATCCCGGCAACGCGGTGGATCTCGCGACGCGCGAGGGCATCGACGGCCTGTTCATCGGCCGCTCGGCCTGGGATGCGAACGGCCTTCTCGCCATCGCGCGCGACGTCACGGACGCGCTCGCCTGAGCCATCGGCCGGGACGCGGAAACCGCCGCGCCGTCCGCTCCTTGCCGGGAACGGACGGCGGCCTGTGATCCCGCCTACTCGGCCGGCTGGCCGAGCGGCGAATGATGCGAGGGCTTGCGCCGGAAGAAGCCGGCCAGACGCTCGATCTCGACATAGATGACGGGCGTGATGAACAGCGTCAGCACCTGGCTGACGAGCAGGCCGCCCACCACCGCGACGCCGAGGGGCTGACGCAGCTCCGAACTCGCGCCGCTGCCCATCGCCACCGGCAGGGCGCCGAGCAGCGCGCAGAAGGTCGTCATCATGATCGGCCGAAAGCGGCGCTCGCAGGCGATGCGGATCGCCTCGGCCGGCGGCCGGTTCTCCTCGCGCTGCAAAGCCAGCGCCACGTCGATCATCATGATTGCGTTCTTCTTCACGATGCCGATCAGCATCAGGAGACCGATGATCGCGATGAGCGACAGGTCGAAGCCGAGCACCTGGAGCGAGGCCAGCGCGCCGAGCGCCGCCGCCGGCAGGCCGGACAGGATGGTCAGCGGGTGCACGAAGCTTTCGTAGAGGACGCCCAGAACCACATAGATCGTCAGGATCGCCGCGCCGATCAGCAGCCCCTCGTTGGAGGAGGACTGCTGGAAGACCTGCGCCGTGCCGGCATAGGAGGTGAAGACCGTCGCCGGCAGGCCGACCGTCGTCTTCAGCTGATCGATCGCCGCCGTGGACGTGCCGAGCGAGACGCCGACCGGCAGGTTGTAGGAAATGGTCACGGCGGTGAGCTGCCCGGTCTGGTTCACCGTGACCGGGCCCGAGGCGCGCTCGATCGAGGCGATCGAGGCGAGCGGCACCAGCGTGCCGTTCGCGGTCGGCACGTGGATGTTGCGCAGCACGGTTTCCGACCAGGGGATCGACGGATCATATTCGAGAATGACGTCGTAGCTGTTGCCGGTCGCCTGGATCTGCGTCGCCGTCAGCGTGCCGAAGCCGGCCTCCAGCGTCGAGCGGATGGTCTCCGACGTGATGCCGAGCATGTCGGCCTTGTCGCGATCGACGACGAGGCGCGCCTGGAGGCCGTTCGCCTGGAGATCGGAGGCGACGTCGACGAAATGCGCCGGGTCGCCGCGCATCGCCTCGGCGAGCTTGGCCGACCATTCGCGCACCGCATTGGCGTCCAGCGCCTGGACGACGAGCTGGTACTGGCTCTGGGTCGAGCGCCCGCCGAAGCGCAGCGACTGCACCGGCGTGATAAAGGTCTTCAGACCCGGCAGGTCGCCGAGCGTGCGGCGCAGACCCGCGATCGTGTCCTTCAAGGCCGGGCGCTGGTCGTGGGGCTTCAGCTGCACGAACATCGAGCCCGTGTTGAAGGTGGCGCCGCCCGGTCCGGCGCCGAGCGTCGAGGTGACATGGGCGACGGCCGGGTTCTTGCCGATCATCGCCGCCGCCTTGCCCTGGAGATCGCGCATCGCCTCGTAGGAAATGTCCTGGCGGGCCTGCGTCGAGACCGTGAGAAGGCCGATATCCTCTTCCGGGATGAAGCTGCGCGGCAGGGTGGACATCAGCCAGACCGAGCCGGCGACCGAAAGAAGGAACAGGACGAGAATGGTGAAGCGGTGCCGCAGGCACCAGCCGACCGAGCGGTCGTAGAGGCTCGTCACCCAGGCGAAGACCCGGTTGAACAGGCCGACGAGCCCGCCGACCGGCGCGTCGGAATGCGGCAGGCGCGCGGCCATCATCGGCGTCACCGTCAGCGACACGACGGCGGAGGACAGGATCGCGAGCGTCACGACGACGCCGAACTCGTTCAGCACCCGGCCGACGACGCCGCCCATCAGGAGGATCGGCAGGAAGACCGCGACGAGCGAGAGCGACATGGAGACGATCGTTCCCGCCACCTCGCGCGAGCCGACGAGCGCCGCCTGGAGCGGCGGCAGGCCCTCCTCCATGTGCCGCACGATGTTCTCCAGCATGACGATCGCGTCGTCCACGACGAGACCGACCGAGAGGGTCAGGGCGAGAAGCGAGATGTTGTCGATCGAGAAGCCGAGCACATACATGCCGCCGAAGGTCGCGATCAGCGACAGAGGCACGGCGACGCCCGGGATGAAGGTGGCGAGCGCCCGGCCGAGAAACAGGTAGATCACCAGGATGACGAGGGCGATGGTGAGAAGCAGCGTGAAGCGCACGTCCTCCACCGCCGCCTTGATCGCGGTCGACTGGTCGTTGGTGATGTTGATCTTCATGCCGGCGGGCAGCGAGGCCTGAAGTTCCGGCAGGCGGGCCTTGATCGCGTCGACCACATCCACCGTGTTCGCGTCGGGCTGGCGCTGCACGGCGAGGACGATGGCCGGCTTGCCGTCGAGCCAGCTGCCCTGGTTGACGTTCTCGACGCTGTCCTCCACCCGTGCGATGTCGTCGAGGCGGACGAGCGCGCCGTTGGCGCGGGCGATGATCAGGCTGCGGAACGACTCGGCGTCGGTGCGCTGCGTCGGCGCGTCGATGGTCAGCGCCTGTCCGGCATTCTGCAAGGTGCCGACCGGCGTCTGGCTGTTGGCGGAGGCCAGCGCCTGCTGCACATTGGTGAGCGACAGGTTGCGGCTGGCGAGCTTGCGCGGATCGACCTCGACGCGCACCGCATAGGTCTTGGCGCCGAAGACCTGCGCCTGGGCGACGCCGCTGATGGTGGAAAGCGCCGGGGAGATGACGTTCTCGGCGATGTCGTCCACCTTGGTCAGCGGCGCGCCGTCGCTGGTCAGCGCGAGAAGCAGCACCGGCGCGTCGGCGGGATTGGCCTTGCGGTAGCTCGGCGTCGAGGTGAGATTGCTCGGCAATTGCCGCGACGAGCGGGCGATCGCCGCCTGAACGTCCGCCGCCGCCGCGTCGATGTCGCGCGACAGCTCGAACTGGATGGTGATGTTGGTATTGCCGAGCGAGGAGCGCGCGCTGATCGTGTCGATGCCGGCGATCGTCTCGAACTGCTTGATCAGCGGCGTCGCGACCGCCGCCGCCATCGTGTCGGGCGAAGCGCCGGCGAGCTGGGCCGAGACGTTGATCGTCGGGAAATCGGCCTGCGGCAGCGCGGCGACGGGCAATTGGCGATAGCCGGCAATGCCGGCGAGGATGACGCCGATGGCGAGAAGGATCGTCGCGACGGGGCGGCGGATGAAGAGGGCG
The DNA here is from genome assembly GCF_014642635.1 of Aureimonas endophytica. Lineage (GTDB taxonomy): Bacteria > Pseudomonadota > Alphaproteobacteria > Rhizobiales > Rhizobiaceae > Plantimonas > Plantimonas endophytica. Next base: position 192,674 of record NZ_BMIQ01000001.1, on the reverse strand, counting down.
GAGACGCTCATCGCGCTGTATCCGCGCTGGCATCGGCCGACTGGCGGTCGGCCGGCGCCGTTTCGCGCACCGGCGTGCCGGCGACGAGATCGACCTGGCCCTCGGTGACGACGCGCTCGCCCGCCTTCAGGCCGTTGGCGATGCCCGCCTTGTCGCCGGCGCGCAGCGCCACCTCGACCTGCCGCACCTCGATCTTGTTGTCCGGCCCGACGACATAGGCGACCGAGCCCTTCTCGCGCGGCTGGACGGCGACCCCCGGCACGACGACGATGTCGTTCTGCTCGCCCGCCGCGATCGTCACGTCGATCGACTGGCCCGACCAGAGCGCCTGATCCTTGTTGTCGAGAAGGGCGCGCAGCGTCACGCTGGCGGAGGCCTCGACGATCTTGTTGTCGATGAAGACGATCGGCCCGGTCTCGGCCGGCGTGCCGGGCGGCGCCAAAGACGGCCGGACCTCGACGCTCAGCGTCTTGTCCGCCATGGCCTTTCGCACCGTCGCGAGATCCGTGTCCGGCAGGGCGAATTCGGCATAGACCGGGGCGACCTGCGCGATGCCGACGATCGACGTGCCCGGCTGCACCAGCGCGCCGACCGAGAGGGTGAAGGCGCCGAGCCGCCCGTCGAAGGGCGCGCGGATCTCGGTCTTCGACAGGGTCACCTGATCGGCTTCGAGCTGCGCCTCGTCGACGCCCACCGTCGCCTCCGCGCTCTTCACCGTCGCCTGCGCGTCGTCGCCCGCCTGCGGCGAGGTCGCGCCGCTCTTCACGAGGCGGGTGATGCGGTCGAGATTGGACCGGGCATTGTCGAGCGTCGCCTGATCGCGGGCGAGCGCGGCGCGGTCCTTCGCGACATTCGCGTTGGCGGCGCGATCGTCCAACCGGGCGATGAGATCGCCGGCCTTCACCAGCGCTCCGTCCTTGGCGTCGATCTCCCGCAGGATGCCGTTGGTCTCGACGGCGAGCTCGGTGGAGGCGAGCGGCCGGATATAGCCGATCGTCCGGCGGGTGATCGGCAAACTGCCCTCCTCGGCCGGCGCCGTCGTGACGGCGACGCTGCGCGACCCGCCGCCCCCACCGCCACCGCCACCGACGCCATGCTTGCCGCCACCCTTCTCGGCCGGCGCGACGCTCGCCTCCGACTTCGCCGGACCGAGCGCGTTCGCGACGACGCTCGGCGCATAAGGCAGCCAGACGTCGCGCTCGATATAGGCGCCGGCGGCGAGAGCGCAGACGAGGAAGAGGGCGATGGGACGCATGGGCAAGGGACCGGACGAGGGACGAATCAAGCTTCGGTGATAGATCGCACCGGCGCGAGACGTCACAATGGCGCGCCGCGTGAACTCTTGGTCATGTTGTAACCCATTGTAACACCTCCCCGTCTCCAGAGGCCTTCTGCGATGGATCGGCGGTGGCGGATGGGCTAGATGCGGCCATGGTGACGCCCGCCCCTTCTTCCCATTCTCCCGACTCGACCCTGACGGCGCGCATCGCCGAAGCGACGGCGCTGCGCGAGGGGCCGGAAGGCGTGGCGCAGGTCCTGAGGATCGTCTTTCGCGACGGGCCGCTGCCGTTGCGCGACCTCGCCCGGCAGGCGCGCCTGCCGCTGCCGGTCGCCGGCGCGGTGCGGCGGGAACTCGAGAATGCGGCGCTCTTCGAACGCGGCGGCGGCGTGCGGCTCACCGAGGCCGGGCGCGCCTTCTGCGCCGAAACGCTCGGCCTCGAAGGCTCGGCCCAGCCAAGACCCGTCGCCCCGGTCGCCGCCGGCCCGGACCTGCCGGAGGCGCTGCACGCCGTGCTCGGCGCGATGGAAGAACAGGTTACGGCGGGACCGCCGGTCGACGTGACGCTCGATCAGGCACCCTGCACACCGGAAACGGCGCTGCGCCGGGCGCTCGCCATGCACGAGGCGGGCGCCGTCGAAGGTCGGCACATCGCCATCATGGGCGACGACGATTCGATGTCGGTCGCCATTCCGCTCGTCGCGCGGGCGCTCGGCATCGGCGGGCCGCGCCGGATCACGGTCTTCGAACTCGATCCGTCCCGCTGCCGGCAATTGCGCGAAGCGGCCGAGCGCATCGGGGCGCCGGTCGAGATCGTGCCTCAGGACCTGCGCGATCCCCTGCCCGCCGGCTTCCATGGCGGGTTCGACGTCCTCGAAACCGACCCGCCCTATACGCTGCCCGGCATGGCGCTGTTCCTGCGGCGCGGGTTGGAGGCGTTGCGGCGCGAGACCGGGCTGCCGGTCTTCCTGTCCTATGGCGATCTCGCCCCCGGCGACCAGCTGGCGTGTCTCCGTGAGCTCGCCGCGCTCGGCCTCGCCGCCTCGCGCATCCGCCCGTCGTTCAACCGCTATGCCGGCGCCTCGATCCTCGGCTCGACGGGGCAATTGCTGGAGCTGCGCACGACGGACGAGGTGCCGGATGCCGTTGAGGCGGAGCGCTTCGCCGCGCCGATCTATACGGGCGAAGTGCGGCCGAAGCTGCGGCGCTATCGCTGCCAGAACTGCGGCACGGCCGTGGTCGTCGGCCATGGCGAGAGTTTCGCGACGATCGAGCGCTTGAAGGCGGCCGGCTGTCCCGCCTGCGGCGAGACGCGGTTCCGGCGCGAGGGTCTCGTCCGCCGCTGAGGGGTCAACGGGTCGCGCAGGCCTCCTCGACCGCCTCGACAAGGCCGGCGATGCCGTCGGCCTTCTCGATGGCTTCCATCGAGAGCTTGACGCGGAAGGCGCTGTCGATGGCGAGCACGATCCGCACATGGGCGAAACTGTCCCAGCCCTCGACATCGGCGGCCCGCGTCTCCAGCCCGAACTCGCCGCGCGGGCGCCCCAGCACCTCGGCGACGATCGCGACGACCCTTTCGTTCAGGCCGTCGGCGGCCGAGGATTCGTCGGCGTCGCAGCCGCCGATCAGAAGGTCGTCGCTCTGTTCCATCGCACCGTCAGGTCCTGCGGATCGATCAACCGATCCGTGTCGAGCAGCATAGAATCCTTTTCGCGCCGCGCCCAATCGCCATAGCGTGAAAACCAGCGGCGCGCCGGTTCGTTGCGCGGCAGATCGTCCAGCCGAACCGCGATCGCCGCGGCCCCCGCCTGCCGCGCGAGATCGCCCAGCGCCCTGAGCATCGCGTCCTCGACCCCGCGCCCGAGGGCGCGGCAGCTCAGGAAGAGATTGTCGAGCCGGACGCGATCGCCGTCCCGCGCCGCGAGCACGAGGCCGACCAGCCCATGCGCGCCGAACACGTCGTCGAGGCGGACCATGAAATCGAAGGGCGAGGCGCGCCGCGAGAGGTCCGGCGCGTTCGGCCGGAAACCCGTCAGCAGGAACTGGTTGACGCGGGCGCCGAGTTCGGCGGCGCGCGGCACGAGGGCGGGGCCGAGCGGTTCGAGCGTCAGCCTGCTGTCCAGCCGCTTCAGGAAATCCCCGACATCCGGCGTCTCGGCCCGCAAGGCCTCCACCGCCGCGCGGCGGCGATAATGGTCGGCGCGCTCGTGGCCGCCGCTCGGCACCGCTCCGGCCAGACGGGGATCGTCGGCGAGGGCGGCCGCGAAATCCTCCATCGACGCCGCGTCGAAATGGCGGATATCCGCGTCCGGGAAGCGCGAAGCGACACGGGCGCAGTTCACGGCATCGTCGTCGACGAAGACCATGTGCTCGGCGGCGAGGCCAAGGCGGCGCAGCGCCTCGGCGACGAGCACCTCCTTGTCGTCCCAGCCGAGCGCCGTCGCCGCGAAATCGCGCGTGCCGAGCGGCCAATCGGGATGGGCGGCGAAGCTCGCGTCGAGATCGCGCGGATCGTTGCGGCTGGCGATGGCGAGGACAATGCCGCGATCCGACAATCGCCGCAGCGCCGCCGCATAGGGGCGATGCAGCCGCAACGCACCGGCGCCGTCCTCGCCGAGCGTGCCGGCCCAGAGCGTGCCGTCGAGATCGGTGACGAGAAGCTTCGGTGCCATGCCCCGTAGCCGGGCCGCCTCGGCGGCGGCGGCATCGGCCAGCCGGTCGGCCGCCGCCGCGCTCGGCAGCAGGCCGAAGGTCCGCGCGAAGCGATCGTCGGTGGCGGGACCAGGCACCGCGACGGTGAGGACCGTCACGCCGGGCGGCGGATCGTCCAGCGGCGGCGCCTCGCCCTCGGCTCCGACGAAGAGGAGCAGCACCGGCGCGAGGCTTTTCGCCGCGAGGCGCGCGGCAAGGTCGCTCGCGGCCCGCATCGCCGCCGCAGTCGGCGCGACGAGCGGCAGGAGCGCGAGATCGAGATCGCCGAGGGCCGGCGGCTCGGCCTCCCCCAGCAGCGCTTCCAAGGCGGCCAGTCCGTCCACGGGGCGAAGGACGAGCGAAAATCCCTCGATCGCGAAGCCGAGGCGCAGCGCATCCTCGATCGCGCGGGGCTGGAAGGCGCTGGCGAGAAGGACCTTGAGAGGACGCATGAAACCGCCCTCGCCCGCCTCCGCCTGCCGCAGCAGCGCGGCGGCCCGCTGCGCGCCGAAGCGATGGCGTGCATCGCGCAGCGCTCGCGCGAGCGCGCCCCGTCCTTCGGCGCCGGCCCGCCGCAGACCCGGCGCGCCGGGGGCTTCGCTATCGGGAAGGAACCGCCAGAAAGGCGGCACGTCTCTCACGCCGGAAGCGGCTCGATCTGCCGCGTGACATAGGAGCGCTCGACCACGCCGTTCGGGCAGAGGCGCGCCGCGATCTCGTCGATCGCCCGGTTCTCGTCCATGTCCGGGCTACAGAGCAGGATATCGGCCAGCACCATGCGATATTCCGGCCAGGTCGTCAGCATGATGTGGCTTTCGGCGAGGAACAGGACCAGCGTGACGCCATGCGGCACATAGCGCTGCGCATGTTCGCCGATCACGGTGGCGCCGACGGATTTGGCGGCGGCGATCGCGGCTTCCAGAAGCTTCACCTCGTCGTCGATGAGGCTTTCGCAATTGCGCATGTCCGCGAGGACCTGCCGGATTCTCATGTCGTTCCACCGCTTTGCAGGACTTGCGCCATGGGTCCTTCCCCGCCACCGATGCTATAGGCCGCCGAGCTGCGAGCGGCAAGAATGGGATCGAGCGATGGCGAACGGGACGGTATCGGACGGGCAGCGCGGCTTCGCGATCCGCAAGTTCAAGGCCGAGGACGTGGACGCGGTGGCGCGCTTCGAGGCGGAGATCGCCGTCCGCTCCTTCGCCGACGAGGCGGTGACCGATCTCGACCATTACCGCAAGAAGCTCGGCAAGCTCGTTAGATACGGCGACGACTGGACGCGCGTCGTGGAGGCCGAGGGCACGGTCTGCGGCTGGGCCTGGGTCGCCGAACGGCGCAACTTCATCACCAACGACCGCTATGCCGATTTCCGCAGCTTCTATGTCGACGGCAAGCTCGCCGGACCGGCGGCGGCGATCGCCCTGCTCCGGGCCGTGCTCGCCCATTGCGAGGCCGAAGGCTTCACCCGCATCGTCGGGCGCACCGCGACCTCGAACGCGCCGATGCGGGCGCTCTACGAGCTTGCCGGCTTCGCCGAGCGCCACGTCGTTTACGAGATGGAGATCGGCGCCGGACGCCGGCTGAGCTGACGGCTCAGACGCAGCCGGCTTCGACCATGAACTCGCTCGCCGTGCACATGGCCGAATCGTCGGCGGCGAGGAACAGGACCATGCGCGCCAGATCGCCGGGCTCGATCTCGACCGGGATGCATTGGCGCTCCAGCATGGCCGCCAGCCGCTCCGGCGTCACCCAGAGCTCGCGCTGGCGCTCGGTCATCACCCAGCCGGGCACGACGGTGTTGACGCGGATCTTGTGGGGGCCGAGATCGCGGGCGAAGGAGCGCGTCATGCCGTGGACGGCGGCCTTGGCCGTCGTATAGGCCGGCATGCCGCCATTGCCCATCATCCAGGATGTCGAGCCGAAATTGACGATCGAGCCCTTGCCGGCCGCGATCATGCCCGGCGCGACCGCCTGGATCGCGAAGAACATATGGCGCAGGTTCGTCGCCATCCGCTCGTCCCAATAGGCGGGCGTCACCGCCTCCCAACCATGACGGTCGTCCCGCGCCGCGTTGTTGACGAGGACGGAGGCCGGTCCATGCGCGGCCTCCAGACTGGCGAAGGCGGTCTTCAGCCCATCGATGTCGCGAAGGTCGCAAGGCTCGAAGCGGATCTCGGCCTCGTTCGCCAGTTCTGCGGCCAGGGCATCGCCCCGCGCGGCGTCGAGATCGATGAAGCCGACCTTCGCGCCCTGTTCGGCGAAGGCCCGGACCATCGCCGCGCCGATGCCGGACGCGCCGCCCGTCACCAGGATGGCGGCGCCCTTCAGGCTCGGATAGCGGGCGAATGTCATGATCGGCCTCCCTGGCGAAATCGGGAAGCTAGCTGCCCCGCCCGTTCCGCATCGTCAAGCCGAGGCGTTTCACGGGGGCGGCCCCCTTGCGACAATTCTTGAGGGCCGCGAATGTCGTTGTTCCGTTATAAATCCCGCCGCCCGGTCCCGCGCCGGGCGGAAAACGCAGTCTGGAATCCGCTTCTCATGTCGCAGCCGATCGCCTTCATCGACCTTGGCCCCCAGCGCGATCGCGTGCGTGATCGGATCGAGGCGCGGTTCAAGCGCATCTTCGACACCGGCGCCTTCATCATGGGGCCGGACGTCGCCGAGCTGGAGGAGGCGCTGTCGCGCTTCGGCGGCATGAGCGAGACCCTGTCCTGCGGCTCGGGCACCGACGCCCTCATCCTGCCGCTCGCCGCCTGGGGGATCGGACCCGGCGACGCCGTCTTCGTGCCGAGCTTCACCTTCGCGGCGACCGCCGAAGTGGTGGCGATGCTCGGCGCGACGGCCATCTTCGTCGACTGCCTGCCCCATACGTTCAACATGGACCCGGACAATCTGCGCCTCGCGATCGACGAGGTGCGGCAGGCGGGCAAGCTGAAGCCGCGCTGCATCGTCACGGTCGATCTCTTCGGCCAGGCCGCCGATTACCCAAGCTTCCGCGTCATCGCCGACGAATACGGACTGAAGCTCCTGTCGGACGCGGCGCAGGGCTATGGCGCGACGATCGAGGGCCGGATGATCGGCGCCTTCGCCGATGTGGTGGCGACAAGCTTCTACCCGGCCAAGCCGCTCGGCTGCTACGGCGATGGCGGCATGGTGCAGACCAACGATGCCGAGCTCGCCGCGATCATGCGCTCGCTGCGCGTCCACGGTTCGGGCACGGACCGCTACGACAATGTCCGCATCGGCATGAACGCGCGCATGGACACGCTCCAGGCGGCCGTCGTTCTCGAGAAGCTGACGATCTTCCCGGAGGAGATCGAGCGGCGCATGCGGATCGCGCATCGCTACACGACCGCCCTTTCGGATGTCGTCACGCCGCAGGCCCTGCCGAACGGCATGGTCTCCACCTGGGCGCAATACACGGTGCGCGTCGCCGGCGGCAAGCGCGACGCCTTCATGGCCGCGATGCGCGAGCGCGGCGTGCCGACCGTCATCTATTACGGCAAGCACCTTCACCAGCAGACCGCCTATCGCCACTTCCCGGCGGCGGGCGGCCGGCTCCCCGTCTCCGACATGCTCTGCGAGGAGGTCGTGAGCCTGCCGATGCACGCCTATCTCGACGAGGCGGTGCAGGACCGCATCGTCGCGGCGGTGCGGGAGTCGGTCGCGGCGACCGCCTGAGCCCCGCAGCTCAGGCGTCCCGCATCAGGCGGCGCAATTCGAGCTCCGCCCGCTTCAGCACGTCATAGGCCTCGGCCTTGCGGGCGTGGAACTCCGCCATCGCGCCGCCCGCCGGCGCGATCTCCTCGCCGGTCCGGCACATGGCGCCGGCCGCCGCCTGAAGATCCGCATAGGCGCCGCCCGCGACGGCGCCGACCATGGCGCTGCCGAGCAGCACCGGTTCCGGCGTTTCGGGCAGAGCGACCTTCATGCCGGTCGCATCGGCGAGGATGCGGCGCAGCAGCCGGCTGCGCGCTGCGCCGCCGCTGACGACGATCGTCTCGATCGCGATGCCCTCCCGCGCCATCGCCTCCAAGATGCGGCGCGCGCCGTAGGACAGGCCGCAAAGGGCCGCGACGAAGAGGCGGACGAGGCTTTCCGTTCCGGTCTCCAGCTTCAGGCCGGCGAGAACGGCCGTGGCCGCCGGATCGGCTTCCGGCGCGCGGTTGCCGAGGAATTCCGGCACGATGTGGAGGTTCGCCGCGAGACGCGCCGCCGCCTCGACGGAGCCGGCCTGGGCGAGCGCCCGCGTTTCCAGATAGTCGAGCACCGGCACGCCCGCCTCCCGCGCCGCCTCGCGCGCCGCCGGAAAGGCCGGATGCATCGCGACGATCGCGTCCAGCGCCGCGCCGAAGGCCGACTGGCCGCCTTCGAGCAGCCAGTAGCCGGGCAGCATCGCCGCGAAATAGGGTCCCCAGACGCCGTTGACGAAGGCCGGCTCGCGCGTCACCGCCATGACGCAGGACGAGGTGCCCATGATGAAGGCGACCTCGCGGCTCGGCTCGGTGACGCTGCCGTCCGCCCGCCGGCTGCCGAGCGTGCCGACGCCGCCGGCATGGGCGTCGATCAGCGAGGCGCCGACCGGGATGCCGGGGGCGAGGCCGAGCTCGGCCGCCGCCTCCGCCGTCAGGCCCGCGCCGAGCGGCGTCGCGATGTCGACGATCTCCGAGCCGATGCGCCGGAAATCCTCATCGGTGAATTCGCCGAGGCCGATGCGGCGGAAATAGTCCGCGTCCCAGCGCCCCTCATGGGCGAGATAGGTCCATTTGCAGGTGGTGGTGCAGGCCGATCGCCGGAGACTGCCGGTGGCGCGCCAGGACAGGAAGTCGGCGAGATCGAAGAAATGGCCGGCGCCGGCGAAGGTCGCCGGGCGGTTCTCCTTCAGCCAGAGCAGCTTCGGCGTTTCCATCTCGGGCGAGATCGAGCGGCCGACATAGTCGAGCACCGGATGGCCGGTCTCGTTGATGCGCCGCGTCTGGTCGAGGGCGCGATGGTCCATCCAGACGATGACGTCGCGCTGGGGATCGTCCGAGGGACCGACCGGCAGCGGCTCGCCGCCGGGTCCGAGGACGACCAGCGAACAGGTGGCGTCGAAGCCGATGCCCCCGACCGCCTCCGGCGCCACCCCGGCGAGGCGCATCGCCTCCCGCACGGAATGCACCACCGCCGCCCAGATGTCGGCGGAGGACTGTTCGACGATCGAACCCTCGTCCTGCCAGATACGGATCGGATGGCGGGCGGCGGCGAGAAGCCGGCCCGCAAGGTCGAAGACGCCGGCGCGGGCACTGCCCGTTCCGACATCGATGCCGATGAACACCGTCGCCATGATCCCTCCCGAAGCCATGTCCGGAAGGGGCGTAGCCGTTTCGCGCCGCCGTGGAAAGCCGGGCGGCGCTTCACGCCCGCGTGTCGATCAGGCGGCGACCGCGAGGCCCTGCTGGTCGAAGCGGTGGATGCGGTGCGGCTCCGGCGTCAGATAGACCGGGTCGCCATGGCTGACGCGATAGTCGCCGAGGCCCCGCGCCGTCACCTGCTCGCCATTGTCGAGCCGCACATGGACGAAGGTGTCGGAGCCGAGATGTTCCGAGACGCCCGCCGTGCCCTTCAGCTCGCCCTGGTCCTTGGAGATGGCGAGATGTTCCGGCCGGATGCCGATCGTCCGCGCGCCGTGCCGCTCGGCGGCGGCGCCGGACAGGAAGTTCATCTTCGGCGAGCCGATGAAGCCGGCGACGAAGAGATTGCGCGGATTGGTGTAGAGCTCCAGCGGCGAGCCGACCTGCTCGATATTGCCGCGATTCAGCACCACGATCTTATCGGCCATGGTCATCGCCTCGACCTGATCGTGCGTGACGTAGATCATGGTGGTCTTCAGCTGCGCGTGCAGCTCGGAGATCTCGAGCCGCATGTTGACGCGCAGCGCCGCGTCGAGATTGGACAGGGGCTCGTCGAAGAGGAAGCCCTTCGGCGCGCGCACGATGGCGCGGCCGATGGCGACGCGCTGGCGCTGGCCGCCGGAAAGCTCGCGCGGCTTGCGGTGGAGATAGTCGGTGAGGTTCAGCGTCGCCGCCGCCGCCTTCACCTTCTTGTCGATCGCCTCCTTCGATTCGCCGGCCATCTTCAGCGGGAAGCCGATATTGGCCGCGACCGACATATGCGGATAGAGCGCATAGGACTGGAACACCATGGCCAGCCCCCGCCCGGCCGGCGGAACCTCGGTCACGTCCTTGCCGTCAATCGAGATCGTGCCGCCCGAGACGTCCTCCAGACCGGCAATGAGGCGCAGCAACGTGGACTTGCCGCAGCCGGAAGGGCCGACGAAGACCACGAACTCGCCGTCCCGGATGTCGAGATCGAGGCCCGGAATGATGACCGCTTCGCCGAACCGCTTCTGGACGTTCTTGAGATTGATGGAGGCCATCCCGCTACATCTCCCTTACTTCACCGCGCCGAAGGTGAGCCCGCGCACGAGCTGCTTCTGCGAGAACCAACCTATGATGAGAATCGGTGCGATCGCCAGTGTCGAAGCCGCCGAAAGTTTCGCGTAGAAATTGCCCTGCGGGCTGGAGAAGGAGGCGATGAAGGCCGAGAGCGGCGCCGCGTTGGTGGTGGTGAGAAGCAGCGTCCAGAAGGCCTCGTTCCAGGCGAGGATGACGTTGAGGAGGATGGTCGAGGCGATGCCCGGCACGGCCATCGGCGCGAGGACCTGGAAGAGCTCCTGCCGCAGATTGGCGCCGTCCATGCGCGAGGCCTCGAGGATCTCGCCCGGGATCTCCTTGAAATAGGTGTAGAGCATCCAGACGACGATCGGCAGGTTGATCAGGAACAGGATGACGATCAGGCCGAAGCGCGAGTCGAGCAGACCGAAATTACGGAAGAGGATGGTGATCGGCACCAGCGCGCCGACCGCCGGCATCATCTTGGTCGACAGCATCCAGAGGAGCACGTCCTTGGTGCGCGGGGTCGGCGAGAAGGCCATGGCCCAGGCCGCCGGAATGGCGAAGACGAGGCCGAGCGCCGTCGAGCCGATCGACAGGTAGAAAGAATTGGCGAGGAAGGAGAAGTAGTTCCGCTGCTCCTGGATCGCGACGTAGTTCTCCGTCGTCCAGTCGAAGAACAGGAACTTCGGCGGGATCGCGATCGCGTCGAGTTCCGACTTGAACGAGGTGAGGATCGTCCAGAGGATCGGGAAGAAGATCAGGAAGCCGACCAGCCAAGCCAGCGCGGTGATAGCGAGCTTGCGGTTCCGAGGCATGCGGCGTGCCATGGATCAGGCCTCCAGGTTCTTGCCGACGAGGCGGACGAGGAAGATCGAGACGATATTGGCGAGGACGACGGCGACGATACCGCCGGCGGATGCCGTGCCGACATCGCCTTCCAGCGAGATGATCGAGGCGATCAGGAAGGGCAGGTTCGAGGAGGTCTCACCGCCGCCGGTCGTCACGAAAATCTCGGCATAGACCGACAGAAGGAAGATCGTCTGAATGAGGATCACCACGGTGATCGCGCGCTTCATGTGCGGCAGCGTGATGTAGAAGAAGGTCGAGATCGGCCCCGCCCCGTCCATCTCGGCCGCTTCCTTCTGGTCCTCGGACAGCGACTGGAGCGCGGTGAGCAGGATCAGGGTCGCGAAGGGCAGCCACTGCCAGGCGACGATGATGATGATGGAGAGAAGCGGATAATCGGTGAGCCAGTCGATCGAGCCGATGCCGATCGCGTTCAGCGTCTGGCCGATGACGCCGTAGACCGGATTCATCATCATGTTCTTCCAGACGAGCGCGGCGACCGTCGGCATGACGAAGAAGGGCGCGAGCACGAGAAGGCGCACCACGGTCTGGCCGTGGAAATCCTGGTCGAGGAGCAGCGCGATGAGGATGCCGCCGATGACCGTGATCAGAAGCACGCCGAGGACGAGGATCAGCGTGTTCTCGAAGGCGCTGATGAAGCGCGGATCGGTGAGGAAGTAGGTGTAGTTCTCGAAGCCGATGAAGGGCGTCAGCGGGTCGTAGAACGTGTAGCGGAGCGTCGAGAACCAGAGGGTCAGTGCCAGCGGCACGATCATCCAGATGAAGAGGGCGATCACCGACGGCGCCATCATCGCCCGCGCCGCCGATTTCGTGTGCAATGTGGCCATAGGATCGATCCGACGAGGGCCTGCGATCTTGGGAGCAGGCGTCGAGCTTGTCTAGCGAGGTCGGGGACGCGGCTCGGCGCCGCTGTGGAAAAATCGTGCCGCCGCCAAGTGCGGAAGGGCGAGCCGCGTCGCGCGGCCGACAGGCCGGAACGAGGCCGGGCCTGGAGCCGGCCGGCGCGAGGGGCGCCGGCCGGGCTGTTGGCGAGCTTACTTGATGTAGCCGGCGCGGGTCATGTCGCGCGTCGCCTGGGCCTGGGCCGCCGCGAGCGCCTGATCGACCGTGACGGAACCGGACAGGGCCGCCGACATCTGCTGGCCGACCGCCGTGCCGATGCCCTGAAATTCGGGGATCGCGGCGAATTGCAGGCCGACATAGGGCTTGTCGGCGCCGGCCGACGGGTCCGCCTTGTTGATCGCGGCGATCGTCTGCTCGGCGAAGGGCGCGGCCTTCAGATATTCGGCGTTCTTGTAGAGCGAGGTGCGCGTGCCGGGCGGCACGTTGGCGACGCCCTTCTCCTTGGCGACGAGCTCGGAATATTCCTTCGAGGTCGCCCAGGCGATGAAGGTCTCGGCGGCATCCTTCTTCTTGGACGAAGCGGGAATGCCGAGCGACCAGGCCCAGAGCCAGTTATAGCCGTCGTTCGGGCAGCTCGCGACGCCGCAGGGCGCAGGCGCGAAGCCGACCTTGTCCGGCACCTGGCTCTGCTTGGGATCGGTGACGAAGGAGGCGGCGACGGTCGCGTCCATCCACATGCCGCACTTGCCCTGGCCGAAGAGCGACAGGTTCTCGTTGAAGCCGTTGGCGGCCGCGCCGGGCGGGCCGTACTTCTTCATCAGGTCGACATAGAGGGTGACGGCCTTCTTCCAGCCCTCGCTCTGGAACTGCGGCTTCCAGGAAGCGTCGAAATAGTTGGCGCCGAACTCGCGGGCCATGTTGCCGAGGAAGGCCATGTTCTCGCCCCAGCCCGGCTTGCCGCGCAGGCAGATGCCGTAGACGCCCGCCGACTTGTCGGTCATCTTCTCGGCGGCCTGCGCGATGAAGTCCCAGGTCGGCTTTTCCGGCATCTTCAGACCGGCCTTGTCGAGCAGGTCCTTGCGATACATGGTCATCACGCTTTCGGCGTAGAACGGCGCGGCGAAGAGCTTGCCTTCGGTCGAGAGCGCCTTGCGGATCGGCGGCAAGAGATCGTCGACGTCGTAGCCGGAGCCGAGATTGTCGAGCGGCGCCAGCCAGGCCTGCTTCGACCAGATCGGAACCTCGTAGGTGCCGATGGTCATGATGTCGAACTGGCCGCCCTTGGTGGCGATGTCGGTCGTGACGCGCTGGCGCAGCACGTTCTCTTCCAGCGTCACCCAGTTCAGCTGGATGTCGGGATGCTTCTTCGTGAATTCGGAGCTGAGCCCCTGCATCACGATCATGTCGTTGTTGTTGACGGTACCGATCGTCAGGGTCGTGGACTGGGCCTGCGCAGCCGCCGTCAGCGCGAGGAGCGACAACGCGCCCATCGCTATCTTCACCATTCTCATTCTCAAGCCTCCCAGCCGTATGATGAGCAAATGATCACCAGAAGGGCAAATTCTCACTCGGCGGCGTCGTTTGTCAAACGATAATCGTGCGGCATCGCAGCAATTGGCGCGAAAGAATCGAAAGTCGAAGACGCGAAGGCGCGCGAAGACGCGGAACACGCCTCGGCTGCGCGCAATTGTCCTAACGGGCGAGCAGCGTCTCGGCGGTCGCCTCGTCGGTGATAAGGCCGTTGATCAGCTCGCCGAGCATCGCGGCGCGAATCCCTTGCGCCTTCTGGCGCCCCATCGCCGCGACGATCACCTCGCCCGTGGCGCGGCTGGGGATCGGCGCGCTCGCCACGCGCTCGTTGTAGCGGCAGGCGATGATCCGCCCGCCGCGATCGAAGGCCCAGCCGGTGATCTCGCCGACGGCGCCGAGCCCGGCGAGTTCCTGCCGGTCCTCCGGGGTGATGAAGTTGTCGGCGACGAGTTGGGCGCGGGGCCCGAGATCGCCGAGCCCGACGAAGGTCACCTGCGCCAGGGAGGCGAGCTTCAGCGTGGTCTGCACCACCTTCTGCTCGTGCAGCAGCGCCCGTTCCTCCGGGCTCGACACGACGACGGGCAGCGGCATCGGATAGTGCCGGGCGCGCACGACATCGGCCATGGTGAAGATCGTGTTGTAGATCGAGGCCGAGCCGTCGAGCGCGATATTGCCGGTGAGCGAGACAATGCGGTGCTGGCTGGCGACCATGGTCGGCAGGCGCTCCACCGCCGCCTTCAGCGTGCGCCCGGTGCCGAGGCCGATGACCAGCGGATCGGGCTGGAGCAGCCGCTTCTCCATCTCGGCGGCGCAGGCCTCGGCGATGCCGAGCGTGGTGGAGCTGGAATCGGGATCGGACGGCACGACGACGCAGAAGCGCAGGCCGTAGCGCGCCACCAGCGCGGCCGAGGCTTCCAGGCACTCGGCGATCGGATGGTCGATGCGGACCTTCACGAGACCGGCGGAGATCGAGAGCGAGACGAGGCGCTGCGCCGACTGGCGCGAGATGCCGAGCTTGACGGCGATCTGGTCCTGCGTGTTGCCCGCGACATAATAGAGCCAGCCGGCGCGTGCCGCATCGTCCAGTCGCGAAAGATCGTCCCCCCGGGCTCTCGTCAAAGCCGCCTCTCTCCCGTTCGTGCATGAGATACGGCGCGAGGCGCGACTTGCGCAAGGCGGGTCGCGGTCGGGGCTTGGCCAACTCGCGCTGAGGTGGCATGAGCCGACTGTGCGGAAGATGGGACGCTTGCTTTTCCTGTCGATGACTTCTTCTCTGGAGCCAGCGGTCGTGACAACGGAGTCCCTCGCGTGAAGCCATTCGACGAGATGCTGGCGGCGGAAGCCGGCGTGCGAGGCCCCTACGAGCGCTTTCATCGCTGGTTTCGCGCCCAGGACCCCGAATCCCTGGTGGAAAAGACCAACGAGGCCGAGAGTTTCTTTCGCCGCACCGGCATCACCTTCGCCGTCTACGGCGATGCCGAGGCGTCCGAGCGCCTGATTCCCTTCGACCTCGTGCCGCGAATCATCGCCGGCCAGGAATGGACGCGGCTGGCGGAAGGCATCGAACAGCGGGTGAAGGCGCTGAACGCCTTTCTCCACGACATCTATCACGACCAGGACATCGTCCGCGCCGGCAAGGTGCCGCGATCGCTGATCGAAGGAAACGAGGCCTTCCTCCAGCAGATGGTCGGCTTCTCGCCGCCGGGCGGCGTCTATACGCACATCATCGGCGTCGATCTGGTGCGCGTCGACGAGGACCAGTTCTACGTGCTCGAGGACAATGCGCGCACGCCCTCAGGCGTCTCCTACATGATCGAGAACCGGGAAACGATGATGCAGATGTTTCCCGAGCTCTTCGCCCAGAATCGGGTGCGGCCGGTGGAAACCTATCCGCAGCATCTGCGCCGCTCGCTGGAGCGCGTCGCGCCGCCGGCCTGCGACGGCCCGCCGGTCATCGCCGTCCTCACCCCCGGCATCCACAATTCGGCCTTCTACGAACACGCCTTCCTGGCCGACCAGATGGGCGTCGAACTGGTGGAAGGGCAGGACCTGAAGCTGGTCGACGGCCGCATCCAGATGCGCACGACCGAAGGCTACAAGGCGATCGACGTGCTCTATCGCCGGGTGGACGACGCCTTTCTCGATCCCCTCGCCTTCCGGCCGGAAAGCGTGCTCGGCATCGCCGGCATCATGGAGGTCTATCGCAACGGCGGCATCACCATCGCCAACGCGCCGGGCACCGGCATCGCCGACGACAAGGCGATCTATTCCTACATGCCGGAGATCGTCGAGTTCTATACGGGCGAGACCGCCAAGCTGGCCAATGTGCCGACCCATCGCTGCGCCGAGGCCGAAAGCCTCGCCTATGTGCTGGCGCATCTGGAAGAGCTCGTCGTGAAGGAGGTGCACGGCTCGGGCGGCTACGGCATGCTCGTCGGCCCGACCTCGACCAAGGCGGAGCGCGAGCTCTTCGCCGCCAAGCTGAAGGAGCGGCCCGGCAACTACATCGCTCAGCCGACGCTGGCGCTGTCCACGGTGCCGATTCTCGCCGAGAAGGGCCTCTCGCCCCGCCATGTCGATCTGCGGCCCTTCGTGCTCGTTTCCGATCAAGTGAAGATCATTCCCGGCGGGCTCACCCGCGTCGCGCTCAAGGAGGGCTCCCTCGTGGTCAATTCCAGCCAAGGCGGCGGCACGAAGGATACCTGGGTGCTGGAGGACTGAGCCGGTGGCACTCCTCGGACGAACCGCCCAAGGGCTCTTCTGGATGCAGCGCTATATCGAGCGCGCCGAGAACATGGCGCGCCTGATGGATGCGGGTTTGCGCCTGTCGCTCACCAACCTGCCATCGGACAACGACGAATGGCATTCGGTGCTGACCAGCGCCGGCGTGGAACATCTCTATCGCGCCAAGCATGCCGATTTCGAGCCGCAGCACATCATCGACTTCCTGCTGCGCGATCCCGACAATCCTTCCAGCATCCTGTCCTCGATCGACACCGCGCGGACGAACGGGCGCATGGTGCGCACCGCCCTCACCCGCGATGTCTGGGAATCGCTGAACGAGGGCTGGATCGTCCTGCGTCGCAAGCTCCAGGCGCCGCTACGCGACGGCGAGCTGCCCGCCGTGCTCGATCTCGTGAAGAAGCACACGTCGAACATGCGCGGCACGTTCCACGGCACGATGCTGCGCAACGAGATCTTCGACTTCTGCAATCTCGGCACCTTCATCGAGCGGGCCGACAACACCGCCCGTATCCTCGATGTGAAGTACTGGCTGTTGCTGCCGAAGCATTCGGCGGTCGGCTCGTCCTTCGACAACCTGCAATGGGGGTCGATCCTGCGCTCGGTCTCGGCCCATCGTTCCTATACCTGGGTCTACAATGCCGAATACCGGCCGATCGACATCATCGACTTCCTGATCTTCAACAAGCGGATGCCGCGCTCGCTCGCCTATAGCTACGAGTGCATCTTCGAGAGCCTGAACTATCTGGCCGAGACCTATGGCGACAGCCATCCCTGCCATGCGACGGCGGAGCGGATCCGACAGAGCTTCCGGCAGGACGAAGTTCAGAATGTCATCGATTCGGGGCTCCACGAATACCTGGCCGAGTTCATGGCGAGCCATAACCGGCTGGCGCTCGAGATCGCCGAGGCCTATCGGTTCTACGCCTGAGATCCGGCGCGACGCCGCCCCTGTGGTCTTATCGCCACAGGGGCGGCTCGCTCTGCAGGGCGCTCTTGCGATAAGCCGGCCCGGCGCCCTAGAGCTTCCACGTTTGGCGGCGCCGGCGCACCCTTCGTCCGAAGGGCGGCGAGCCGCCGCGAGAAGGGCCTGAAACCCGGGCCGGGGGTTCCGGGGTGGCTGGAACTGTCGCGGTCGCGGATGGCGGAACGCTGTCGCCGCCTGTCGATCGCCGCGGAGGGTGCGACCGATGACCTATTGCGTGGGCCTGCTCGTCGACCGTGGTCTGGTCTTCATGTCCGACACGCGGACCAATGCCGGCATCGACAACATCTCGGTGGTCTGCAAGATGCGGACCTGGGAAGTGCCGGGCGAGCGTTTCATCTGCCTCCTGTCCGCCGGCAATCTGGCGACGACGCAGTCCACCATTTCCATGCTGGAGGAACGGCTGGTGGAGCCGTCGAAGCGCAAGCCGGCGATCCTGTCGCAGCCCTCGATGTTCCAGACGGCACGGCTCGTCGGCGAGACGCTGAAGGAGGTCATCAAGGACAGCTCGCCGACCGGCGAGTCGGCCGACAGCCGCTTCCTCGGCTCCTTCATTCTCGGCGGCCAGATCAACGGCGGCAAGCCGCGCCTCTTCATGATCTATCCCGAAGGCAATTTCATCGAGGCCGGGCAGGACAATCCCTTCTTCCAGATCGGCGAGCACAAATACGGCCGGCCGATCATCATCCGCACCTATGCCCGCGACATGGAACTGGCGGATGTCGCCAAGCTGCTCGTCGTGTCCTTCGATTCGACGATCCGCTCCAATCTCTCGGTCGGCCTGCCGATCGACGTGCAGTTTTACGAGACGGACAGCCTGGTCGCCGGCTACCGGCACCGCTTCGACCACCGCGACGCCTATTACAAGGAAATCTCGGAAGGCTGGTCGGAATCGCTGAAGACCGCGTTCGACCGTCTGCCACCCTTTCCTCACGGGGTGGGCCACCAAGACTGAAAGGCCGCGCCGGAAAGGCGCGGCTGCGTGAAGACTTGATGCCTGGCCAATGATTTCGCTGGCGGATCTTCAGTCTTTGTTCGCCGGTGGTGTCCGATCGTGCCGCTCGTCACCTGACCTTCACTTCGCGGCGCGTCGCCGCCAGGCCGAGACGAATGATAGCGCGATCGATTGAGCGACATTGGCGCATCGGCCGCCTGACCCGTGACGACCTGCGCAGCCTCGCGCGCCTGAATGTCTGCGGCATGACGATCTGCGTCTTCGTCGCCATCGTCTTCAGCGCCGCGATGTTCTGGCACGAGGAGCCGCGTCTTCTGGCGCGCGGCATCGTGTCGGGCGTGGTTCTGACGCTGATTCTCGCCGTGCCGAACTTCGCCCTCCTGTCGCTGCACGTCCTGCGCCTGCGCGTGGCCAACCGGGAACTGCTCTCGGCCGCCGGCCAGGACAGCCTGACGCTGCTGCTCAATCGCGGCGCCTTCGGCGAGGCGGTCGAGACGCGGCTGCATGCCATGCGCGACTGCCCGATCACGCGCGGCGCCTTCTTCGTGATCGATGCCGATCACTTCAAGGCCATCAACGACCGCTGGGGCCATTCGGTCGGCGACCGGGCTCTCGTGCTCATCGCGGCGGAGATGCGCAAGGTGGCGCATCGGGCCGATCTCGTCGGGCGGCTGGGCGGCGAGGAATTCGGCGTGTTCCTGGAAGGCGCCGGGCCGACCAGCGCCAGCGAGACGGCCGAGCGTCTGCGCGCCCGCGTCGCCGCGATCGAACTGCGCAGCGACGAAGGCGAGACGGTCCGCCTCTCGGTCTCGATCGGCGCCGTCTATTTCTGTCAGGTCGCCTCCTTCGCCGCGCTCTACCGGCTGGCGGATCGCAAGCTCTACGAAGCGAAGGCGAACGGGCGCAACCGCGTCGAGTTCGAGGAACTGCGCGTCGGCGACATGGTCGAGCTCGCCGCCTGATCAGGCGTCGCGGCGAAGCCCCTTCGCCGCCAGCTCTTCCAGATAGGCGTCCCAGCGCGCCTGCCACTCGCGGTCGAGATCGGCGAAATAGCTCCAGCTGAAGATGCCGGTATCGTGACCGTCGTCGAATCGTATGCGGATGGCGTAATGGCCGACCGGCACGATGTCGGCGATCGTCACCGCGCGCTTGCCCGCGACCGTCACCCGCTGGTCCGGCGAATGGCCCTGCACCTCGGCCGAGGGCGACAGGACGCGCAGCATCTCGGCCTCGAAACTCGCTTCAGGCCCTTCGGCGAATCGCAGGGTGAGGCGCCGGCGGTCGGGCGAGACCCGGATCTCCTGCGGCGCGGTCCGGCTTGACATGGCTCGATTTCCTCCGCGGCCCGGCGGGTGGCCGCTTGACCCGGACGACCCCGGCTTCCACATTCGCCGGCATGGATACAGCCGTCATCGATCGCCTCGGGGCCGATAGCACGTCGTCGGCGCCGGCGGAACGCTTCGCCGCCGCCGGCCTGGGCGGCCTGCAGGACCCGTTCGGGCGCCGCATCACCTATCTGCGCGTCTCGGTGACCGATCGCTGCGACTTCCGCTGCACCTATTGCATGGCGGAGGACATGGCCTTCCTGCCGAAGCGCGATCTCCTGACGCTGGAGGAGCTCGACCGGCTGGCGAGCGCCTTCGTCGCCAAGGGCGTGCGCCGGCTGCGCCTCACTGGCGGCGAGCCGCTGGTGCGCCGCAATCTGATGAGCCTCGTGCGCTCGCTGTCGCGGCATTTCGCCACCGGCGCGCTGGACGAGCTGACGCTCACCACCAACGGCTCGCAGCTGCAACGCTTCGCCGCCGAGCTCGCCGATTGCGGCGTCCGCCGGATCAACGTCTCGCTCGACACGCTCGACCCGGAGAAGTTCCGGGCGATCACCCGGCGGGGCGAACTCGAGCCCGTTCTCGCCGGCCTGCGCGCGGCGCGGGAGGCCGGGCTGAAGATCAAGCTGAACACCGTGGCGCTGAAGGGATTCAACGAGGCGGAGATTCCCGACATGATCCGCTGGGCGCATGACGGCGGCATGGACATCACCCTGATCGAGACGATGCCGCTCGGCGAGATCGACGAGGACCGCACCGACCGCTACCTGCCGCTGTCCGAGATGCGCCGCGCGCTGGAACGCGAGATGACGCTTGTCGACGTGCCCTTCCGCACCGGCGGCCCGGCCCGTTACGTCGATGTCGCGGAAACGGGCGGCCGGCTCGGCTTCATCACGCCGCTGACGCATAATTTCTGCGAAAGCTGCAATCGCGTCCGCCTCACCTGCACCGGCACGCTCTTCATGTGCCTCGGCCAGGAGGATGCCGTGGACCTGCGGGCGGTGCTGCGCGCCTCGGGCGAGGACGCGCCGCTCTTCGACGCCATCGACCGCGCGATCGCGAGGAAGCCGAAGGGCCATGATTTCGTGATCGATCGCGCCGGCCGCCGCCCGGCGCTGTCGCGGCATATGAGCGTCACCGGCGGCTGATTCGTCGTCATGCGCGAAGTTCGGTGTCGTCAGGCGCGGCGCACCGGCCTATGAGGACGGCGACCTTTGTCGGCGTGCTCGATCCTTGCCTTCCTCCTCCCCATCTTCCGCCAGCGGCAATCTTCGCGCCTGCCTCTTCATGCTCGTCGCGATGGCCGGTTTCGTCGTCAACGACACCTGCACCAAGCTGGCGATCGCCGACGTCACGGCGCCGCAGATCATGGCGATCCGCAGCCTGTTCACCGTGGCGCTGCTTCTCGCCGTCGCGGGCCTGCGCGGCGAGCTGCACAGTCCGCGCCGACTGGCCCATCCAGTTCTGGCCTTGCGGACGCTGGCCGATATCGGCGCGACGATCACCTATATCGTCGCGCTCGGTCACATGCCGCTCGCCAATGCCTCCGCCATCTTCCAGGCGCTGCCGCTGGTGATGACCATCGGCGCCGCGCTCTTCTTCGGCGAACCGGTCGGCTGGCGGCGCTGGCTGGCGATCGCGGTCGGCTTCGTCGGCGTCGTGGTGATCGTCCGGCCCGGCGCCGAGGGTTTCACGGTCTATTCCATCCTGGTGCTGCTCTGCGTCCTTTGCAGCGCGGCGCGCGATCTTTTGACGCGGCGGCTGCCGGGGCGCATGCCGTCGCTGCTGATCTCGGCGGTGACGGCGGGCGCCGTGTCGGTGAGCGGCTGGCTGCTGACGCCCGCCTGGGGCTGGCAGCCGGTGCTGGCGCGCGATTACGCGATCTTCGCCACCGCCTCGGTCGCGATCGCCGTCGGCTATGTCTGCGTGGTCGAGGCCATGCGCTGCGGCGACATCGGCTTCGTCTCGCCCTTCCGCTATGCGATCCTCGTCTTCGCCATTGGCATGGGTCTCCTCGTCTTCGGCGACATTCCCGATCCGACGACGCTTCTCGGTGCCGCGATCGTCGTCGGTAGCGGCGGCTATTCGATCTATCGCGAAAGGGTGCGGGGCCGGCCGATCAGCGCCGGGCGCGCGCAGGTGCACTGACGATGCGCGTCGCGGCCGTGATTCTCGCCGGGGGGCGCGGCTCGCGGCTCAGCGCCGACCGGCCGAAGCCGCTGGTCGAGCTTCGCGGGCGGCCGCTCGTCGCCCATGTCCTCGATCGCCTCGCCCTACCCTTCGCGCCAATCCTCATCAGCGCCGCCGATCCGGCCGCCTTCGCCGGCTTGGACCTGCCGATCGTGTCGGATCGCGTGCCGGACTTCCAGGGGCCGCTCGCCGGCCTCGACGCGGCGGCCGCCTTTCTGCGCCGGGAGGAACCCGGCGCGACCCATCTCCTGAGCCTGCCGGGCGACACGCCCTTCCTGCCGCCCGACATCGCGGCGCGACTGGGCGCGGCCGGCGGCGAAGGACCAAGGCTCGCGAGCTTCGCCGGAAGGTTGCAGCCGGTCGCGGCGCTCTGGCCGCTCCCGGCGCTCGATGAGCTGGCGGATCATCTTTCGACGGCGTCGGACCGTTCGCTCCTCGGCTTCGCCCATCGCTTCGGCTTCGAGGACATTCCCTTCGCGCCGAGCGCCGAGGCGCCGCGCGGCGATCCGTTCTTCAACGTCAATACGCCCGAGGAACTCGCCGAGGCGCGCGCCTGGATTTCCCGTTGAGACGGCAGCGCATATTCCATTCCGTTGTTGCGCTTTGGAAAAAAAATGGATGAGTATCGCCCTCGAAAGGGGCATGCCTCATATCGCATCGTGTTGTCGGCCTGCCCGCATCTGGAGACGAGTATGACGAAGTTCGCCCGCGCCTTTGCTGCCGCCGCCACGGCGATCGGCATCCTGTCCCTCGGTCTCGGCGCCGCCAAGGCGGACGATGCGAACAAGGACTGGTCGACCATCCGCATCGCCTCGGAGGGCGCCTATCCTCCGTTCAACTCGCTCTCGCCGAGCGGTGAGCTTCAGGGCTTCGACATCGACATCGCCAAGGCGCTTTGCGACCAGATGAAGGTGAAGTGCACCTTCGCGGCACAGGACTGGGACGGCGCGATTCCGGCCCTGCAGAATGGTAAGTTCGATGCGTTCATCGCCTCCATGTCGATCACCGAGGAGCGGCTGAAGCAGATCGACTTCACCAACAAGTACTACAACACGCCGGGCGCGGTCGTCGTCGCCAAGGACAGCGACATCAAGGACACCAATGCCGATTCGCTGAAGGGTAAGACGGTGGGCGTCCAGGGCTCTACCACCCATGCCCAGGCGGTGGAGAAATTCTTCCCCGGCGCCGAGGAGAAGGTCTATCCGACGGCGGAGGAATATCGCCTCGACATGGCCAACGGTCGCCTCGACGCCGTCTCCGACGACGTGGTGACGCTGTCGCAATGGCTGGAAACGCCGGACGGCGCCTGCTGCAAGCTGCTCGGCACCCTGCCGGCCGACCAGTCGATCTACGGCAAGGGCGCCGGCATCGGCATCCGCAAGGGCGACGAGAAGCTGAAGAAGATGTTCAACGACGCGATCGTCGCCATCCGCGCCAACGGCACCTACAAGCAGATCAACGACAAGTACTTCAAGTTCGACGTCTACGGCGGCTGAGATGCCCGCTCGACCGGGGGCGGCGCTTTGCCGCCCCGGCACCGACCCGACATGGCCTTCGCAGTGTCCGACCATGGTGGCGCCCGCCGATGCCAGATAGCCTGACGCTCCTCGGCTTCGGGCCGACCGGCTGGGGCCTGCCGATTCTCGGGGGCGTCGTCGTCACGATCACGCTCGCGCTCGCCACCCTGCCGCTCGGCCTCGCCGCCGGCTTCTTCATCGCGCTCGGCAAGCAGTCGCGGGACCCGGCGCTCCGCCTGTCCTCCGACGTCTACACGACGATCTTCCGTGGATTGCCGGAACTCCTCACGCTGTTCCTGATCTATTTCGGCGCGCAACGCGTCCTGAACCTCGTCACCGACGCGCTCGGCTTCGCCAACCAGGAAATCTCGCCCTTCGTCTCGGGCATGCTCGCTCTCGGCCTCGTCTTCTCGGCCTTCGCCAGCGAGGTCTTCCTTTCGGCCTTCCGCGCGATCCCGCAGGGTCAGCGCGAAGGCGCCATGGCGCTCGGCCTGTCGCGCTTCAATGCGATGCGGCTGGTGATCCTGCCGCAGGTGCTGCGTTACGCCCTGCCCGGCCTCGCCAATCTCTACATGAACCTCCTGAAGGACACCTCGCTCGTCTCCGTCGTCGGTCTCGCCGACACGATGCGCCAGACCGGCGTCGCGGCGCGGGTGACGCGCGAGCCCTTCCTCTTCTTCGGCGCGGCGATCGTGATCTATCTCGTCCTCACCATCCTGTCCTCCTTCGTCATCGGCGCGATCGAGATCTGGACGAAGCGCGGCGAGGCCGCGCGATGAGCGGCGCCGCACCCGTCGTCTCGCCACGCCGGCCAGGCGTCGCCGGAATCCTCACCCTGGCGCTCTGGGCGCTTCTCGGCATCGGCCTGGTCTATACGCTGGCGGCCGGCTACGACCCCGATCTCATCGCGCGCTATGGCCCGCTCTATCTCAGCGGGCTGGAGACGACCATCGTCCTCGTCCTCCTGTCCTTCGTCATC
The DNA here is from genome assembly GCF_014642635.1 of Aureimonas endophytica. Classification (GTDB taxonomy): domain Bacteria; phylum Pseudomonadota; class Alphaproteobacteria; order Rhizobiales; family Rhizobiaceae; genus Plantimonas; species Plantimonas endophytica. Next base: position 168,334 of record NZ_BMIQ01000001.1, on the reverse strand, counting down.
GGCGCGATCCTGTCGGTGCCGGTGGCGCTCGGCCGCGTCTCCCGCCACCCGGTCGCGCGGGCCCTTGCCTTCGCCTATGTCTATTTCTTCCGCGGCACGCCGCTGATCGCGCAGATCTTCCTCGTCTATTACGGCTTCGGGCAGTTTCGCGGCGCCTTCGAGACCGTGGGTCTCTGGTGGTTCTTCCGCGACGCCTGGTATTGCGCGATCTTCTCCCTGTCGCTGAACACGGCGGCCTACCAGGCCGAGATCCTGCGCGGCGCGATCGCCAACGTGCCGCGGGGCCAGTGGGAGGGCGCGCGCTCGCTCGGCCTGCCGACCTATGTCGTGTTCTGGAAGGTGATCCTGCCCCAGGCGATGATCGTCGCCCTTCGCCCCTATGCCAACGAGATCATCCTGATGATCAAGGCCTCGGCGATCGTGGCGATCATCACGGTTCTCGACCTCTTCGGCGAGACTCGCCGCGCCTATTCGCGCACCTTCGACTTCCAGGCCTATCTCTGGGCGGCGGTGTTCTATCTGGCGCTCGTCGAGCTTCTGCGCCACGCGACGAACTTCGCCGAGCGTCGCCTCATCCGGCACCTGAAGCGCTGAGGCCCCGGCGCCGCGTCAGGATTCGCGCGGCTCCTTTTCCAGCGCCAGATAATCGAGCGGCAGCTCGGTCGTGTACTTGATCTGCTCCATCGCGAAGGAGGAGGAGACGTCGCGGATCTCGATGCGCGAGATCAGCCGCTTGTAGAAGGCGTCATAGGCGGCGATGTCCGGCACGACGACGCGCAGGAGATAGTCCACCTCGCCGCTCATCCGGTAGAATTCCATCACCTCCGGAAAGTCGCCGACGACTTCCGCGAAGCGCCGCAGCCATTCGGTCGAATGGGAATTGGTGCGAATCGCGACGAAGGCGGTCACGCCGAGATTGACCTTCACCGGATCGAGCACCGCGACGCGGCGGCGGATCACGCCGTCCTCCTCCAGTTTTTGGATGCGCCGCCAGCAGGGTGTCGTCGACAGGCCGACGCGCTTGGCGATGTCGGCGACGGCCAGCGTCGCATCCTCTTGCAGCAGTCGCAGAATCTTCTTGTCCAGCCGGTCCATCGCGTCTCGTCCCTGGCCGGCGCCAAAGGGCCGGCGGCCCGCACCGTTCGAGCCTTCGATGTTTCTTAAGGCAATTCTTTAAGCTTGGCGAAAGAGAATGGGCGCCGTCCGACGAAGCGAACCGGTGACATCCTTAGCGAGCCATGACTGCCGCCGCCCCTTCCGATTACGAACCGCATGTGGCGCGGCGCCGCTTCGAGCCCCGGCGCACGGAGCTCGCGCGCACCCTGCGACTCGCGCGCGACCGGCTCCAGCTGCGCGCCGGCCACTCGCCGCGCTTCGACGGCGAGCTCCTGGCCCTGCATGTGCAGGCTCAGCATACGGCGGCGGCCGTCACGCCGCTGCCGCTCTTCCTCACCGCCTGCGGCCTCTCGCTCTTCGCCGGCCCGACGCCGGCTCTCGTCTGGATCTCGATCGCGGTCGCCGGCTATGCCGCGCTCCTGGCGCTGCTGCGCCGCTTCGAATCGAAGAGCGGCGTGCCCATCGATTCGCGCCGCTGGACCACGATGTTCCAGGCAGGCCATTTCGCCTCCGGCATCGCCTGGGCCCATCTCGCGACGCTCGACTGCCCGGCCTGCGGCTTCCTGCGCTTCGAAATCTTCCAGTTCGCGGTGCTGTTTCTCGCCATCGCGCTGACGGCGATGATCTCCTGGCCGCTGCGCCATGTGGTGATTCTCACCTTCATGCCGCTCGTCGGCGCGCTTCTCGCCGGCTTCGACGATTTCCGCGAGCCGGCGACGGCGGCGATGCGCCTGATGCTGCTCGGCGCGGTGCCCTTCTTCGCCTTCGTCGCGGCCAAGATGCGGGACAACACGCTGGAGCGCATGAAGCATCAGGCCGAGAAGGACGAGCTGATCGCAGAGCTCGACGCGGCGCGGATCGTCTCCGACGACGCGCGGCGCCGTGCCGAGGAGGCCAATCTCGCCAAATCGCGCTTCCTGGCGACGATGAGCCACGAGCTGCGCACGCCGCTGAACGCCATTCTCGGCTTCTCGGAAGTGATCTCGAACGAGATCCTCGGGCCCGTCGGCAACGCCTCCTACCGGGAATATGTGAAGGACATCCACGCCTCCGGCCAGCACCTCCTCGACCTCATCAACGAGATCCTCGATCTCTCGCGCGTCGAGGCCGGCCGCTACGATCTCAACGAAGAGGCGGTCAGCCTCGTCGCCGTGGCTCAGGACTGCATCGGCTATGTCCGCCTGAAATGCGAGACCAAGGACATCCGCCTGAAGGTGCAGATGGAGGAGGCGATGCCGCAGCTCTGGGCGGACGAGCGGTCCGTCCGGCAGATCGTCCTCAACCTCCTGTCCAACGCGGTGAAGTTCACCCCGGCCGGCGGCACCGTCAGCGTGCGGGTCGGCTGGACGGCGGGCGGCGGCCAATATGTCTCGATCCGCGACAACGGCCCCGGCATTCCCGAGGACGAGATCCCGGTCGTCCTGTCGAATTTCGGCCAAGGTTCCAGCGCCATCAAGGCGGCGGAACAGGGCACCGGCCTCGGCCTGCCGATCGTGCAGGCCCTCCTCCACATGCATGACGGCGACTTCGTCCTCACCTCGAAGCTCCGGGAGGGTACGGAGGCGACGGCGGTCTTCCCACATTCGCGTGTTCTCGAAGTGATGCCGGCCTTCAGCGAGATCGGCTGAGCATCGCGCGCCGAGCCGCCTATATTGCTCTCGTGAGCCCGTCATCGCCCGCCACCGATTCGCCCTGTATCCGCCTGTGCCGGCTCGATCCGGCGACGGGCTTCTGTATCGGCTGCGGCCGGACGCTGGACGAGATCGCCGGCTGGGCCGGCTCGTCGGGTGACGAGCGGCGGGCCATCCTCGCCCGCCTGCCGGCGCGGCTGGCCGAACTCGGCGCCGCCCGCGAAACGGCCTGACGCCATGCGTTCGAACCGGTTTCTCCTCGTCATCCTCGCCGCCATCGCGCTTCTTGCCGGTCTCCTCGTCCTGTCCGGCGGCGCGCCGATCGCGGGTTTCGCGGCCGACGACATCGCGCGCGGCGGCTATCTCGCGGTGATCGCGGCGGTGCTGGGCGTCGGCGTCCTGGCGCGGGCCCGGCTGGATCTCGGCGCGACCGCGCGGGCCGCCTTGTTCTGGATTGCCGGCTTCGTCGTCCTCATCGGCCTCTATGCCTATCGCGCCGAATTGCGCGAGGTCGGCGACCGGATCGTCGCCGCGCTCGTTCCGGGCCACGCGATCAGCGTCGCCGGCGCGCGCGGGCCGGCGGAGATGGTGATGCGGGCCGATGATGGGCATTTCCATGTCACGGCCGAGGTGAATGGCGAGCGCGTGCGCTTTCTGGTCGATACGGGCGCCAGCATGATGGCCCTCGACCGGGCGACGGCGCGGCGGCTCGGCTTCGATGCCGACGGCATCGCCTTCACCATGGTGGTCCAGACCGCGAATGGCACGGCCCGGGCCGCGCCGGTGATGCTCGACCGCGTGCGGATCGGCGGCATCGAGCGGCGGAATGTCCGTGCCGCCGTGATGGATGGCGGCGGCGACGGCATCGCGCTTCTCGGGATGAGCTTTCTCGGCACCCTGTCTTCCGTCGAGTTCCGGGACGGCCGGCTGATTCTCGCCGATTGACGCGTCAGGCGGCGCGGGCCGGCGCGCCGAGATCGACTTCCGAAAACGCATCCAGGAGAAGGTCCGGACGCGCATCGTGCCGGCTGCCGGCTTCGGACAGGATCTGCCGCCAGCGCCGCGCGCCGGGCCGCCCGGTGAAGAGGCCGACCATGTGCCGCGCGACATGGTGCAGGCGCCCGCCGCGCGCGATATGCCCTTCGGCATAATCCGCCATGGTCTGGACGACCTGCCGCCAGTCGACGGGCTCCGGCGCGCCTCCCGCGAGGGCGGCGTCCACAAGGGCGAGTTCGGCCGGCGTCTGATAGGCGCCCCGCCCCATCATCACGCCGTCGAGACGGGCGAGATGCGGCAGAGCCGCCGCGACGGTGGCGAGCCCGCCATTCAACCCGACGAAGACCCGCGGCAGCCGCCGCTTCAGGCGATGCACCCGGTCGTAGTCGAGCGGCGGGATCTCGCGATTCTCCTTCGGGCTGAGGCCCTGCAGCCAGGCCTTGCGGGCATGGACCCAGATCGTGCCGATCCCGGCGGCGACGGCCGCGTCGGCCAGCCGGTCGAGCGCCTCTTCCGGGTCCTGCTCGTCGACGCCGATTCGGCACTTCACCGAGACCGGCACGGGCGAGGCCTCGCGCATCGCCTGAAGGCATTCGCCGACGAGATCCGGCACCCGCATCATGCAGGCGCCGAAGGTGCCGGACTGGACCCGGTCGGACGGGCAGCCGACATTGAGATTGATCTCGTCATAGCCGAATTCGGCGGCGATGCGGGTCGCGCGGGCGAGCTTCTCGGGATCGGCGCCGCCAAGTTGCAGGGCGAGCGGATGTTCGGCACCGTCGAAACCGAGCAGGCGCTCGCGGTCGCCGTGGATCACCGCGTCGGCCACAACCATCTCGGTGAAGAGCAGCGCCTCCCGCGACAATTGCCGATGGAAGAAACGACAATGACGGTCGGTCCAATCGATCATCGGCGCGACGGCGAAGCGCGGTCGCCCGCCGGTCGGCGGAGTTTCGGTCATGGCTCTCCTTGGCGCGGCGGCCGGCCCCTCGTCGTCCGGGGCACGGGCTGCTTTGCTTTTTGCCGGGACTTGCCTATAGCTTCGCCCGATTATGCCGCGTCTCACGCGGATAGCGGATTCCTTCGAACGAGGTAAGTCTTTTGTCTTCGACCTTCGACAAGGTGGCCGACATCATCGCCGAAACGAGCGAGATCGACCGCGACCAGATCACGCCCGAAAGCCATGCGATCGACGATCTCGGCATCGACTCGCTGGATTTCCTCGACATCGTCTTCGCGATCGACAAGGAATTCGGCATCAAGATTCCGCTGGAGAAGTGGACGCAGCGGGTGAACGACGGCGAGGCGGCGACGGAGGAATATTTCGTCCTGAAGAATCTCTGCGCCAAGATCGACGAGCTGCGCGCCGCCAAGACCGCCTGATCGACCGAAGACCCTCCTCCGGCGGCCTCTCGCCGCCGGTGTCTCGCAAGCCGGACGCCGCATGACCCACCCTCCCCGCGCAGTGCTCGTCACCGGGCTCGGCCTCGTGTCCTCGCTCGGCGAGGGCATCGACACGCATCTCGACCGCCTCGCCGGCGGCGCGGCGCCCCAGCCGGTGATCGAGAGCGAACGCTTCGCGCCCTATTTCGTCCATCCGCTGCCGCCGCTCGACTGGTCGCAGCAGATCCCGAAGAAGGGCGACCAGCGGCAGATGGAGACCTGGCAGAAGCTCGGCACCTATGCCGCCGGGCTGGCGCTGGCCGATGCCCGCGTCGCCGAGGACGAGGCGACCCGTTCCAAGGTGGACATGATCGTCGCGGCCGGCGGCGGCGAACGCGATCCGGTGGTGGACGCGCTGGTGATGGAGCGAGCGCGGGCGGAGGATTCGGCGGCCGTCGTCAACGAGACGCTGATGACCGAACTGCGCCCGACGCTATTCCTGGCGCAGCTTTCCAATCTCCTCGCCGGCAATATCTCGATCGTCCACAAGGTCACGGGCTCGTCGCGCACCTTCATGGGCGAGGAAGGCGCCGGCATCTCGGCGCTGGCGACGGCGGTCGCGCGCATCGCCAGCGGCCAGAGCGACATATGTCTCGTCGGCGGCGCCTTCTCGGCCGAGCGCAAGGACCTGCTCTTCAACTACGAAATGGCCGGCCTGCTCCTCAAGAACGAATGGCGGCCGGTCTTCGGCCGCACGCCCGGCCATGACGGGCTCGCCATCGGCAGCGTCGGCGCCTTCATCGTGGTGGAATCGGCGGAACACGCCGCCGCGCGGGGCGCGGTGGCCTATGCCGGGATCGGCCATGTCTCGGGCGACCGGGGACCGCGCCGCGACGAGCGGCTGCGCGCCCGGCTGGACGCGCTCATCGAGCGCAGCGGCGCCGAGGATCGCGACCTGATGATCCTGTCGGGCGCGAGCGGCATCGCCTCGCTGTCCGGTCTCGAGCGCGAGGTGCTGCGCCAGCGCTTTCCGCAGGCGGCGCTGCGCAGCTACGGCACCGTGCTCGGCCATTCCTTCGAGGCGCAGTTCACGGCGGGCGTCGCGCTCGCCGCGGCGGCGCTGGCGCGGCGGACGAGCTTCCCGCCCTTCGACGGGCGGGTCGAGAACGCGGTCGGCTATGCGCCGGCCAGCGCGCTGGTGACGACGGTGGGCCATGTCCAGGCGGAGGGCGTCTGCCTGCTCCAGCCGGTCGACGGCCGCTAACCGGAGAGAACGAGATGAGCGCGGACAAGGATTCCAAGGGCCGGCCGATCGTCGCCGTGACGGGGCTCGGCGTCGTCTCCTCCCTCGGCCGGGGCGTGGCCGAGAACTGGAACGCCCTCGTCGCCGGGCGGTCCGGCATTCACCGCATCACGCGTTTCCCGACCGACAACTTGCGGACCACCATCGCCGGCACGGTCGATTTCCTCGAAGGCGCCGACAATTCGACCGACCGCTCCTATGCGATGGCGGAATCGGCCGGCGCCGAGGCGATCGCCATGGCGGGCTTCGGCGCGAGCTTTCCGGGCCCGCTCTTCCTCGCCGCGCCGCCGATCGAGATCGAGTGGAAGCATCGCTTCGCGCTCGACCGGCGTCAGGGCCATGCCGCGCGGGGCGAAGCCGGCTACGACCGCCTGATCGAGCTCCTCCAGGAGGACAACGATCCCGAACTCTATCGCCAGACCCTGTTCGGCGAGATCTCCGACCGCCTCGCCGATCGCTTCGAGACGACGGGCCTGCCGATCACCCTGTCCACCGCCTGCGCCTCCGGCGCGACGGCGATCCAGCTCGGTGTCGAGGCGATCCGTCGCGGCGAGACCGAGCGCGCGCTCGCCATCGGCACCGACGGCTCGGTGACGGCGGAATCGCTGATCCGCTTCTCCCTCCTCTCGGCCCTGTCGACGGCCAACGAGACGCCGGAAAAGGCCTCGAAGCCCTTCTCGAGGGATCGCGACGGCTTCGTCATCGCCGAGGGCGCCGGCGCACTGGTGCTCGAATCGCTGGAAAGCGCCCGGGCGCGCGGCGCGACGGTGCTCGGCATCGTCGCCGGCGTTGGCGAGAAGGCGGACGACTTCCATCGCACCCGGTCGAAGCCGGACGGCTCGCCGATCATCGCGACGCTGCGCGCGGCTCTGGCCGACGCGGATCTGACGCCACGGGACATCGGCTATATCAACGCCCACGGCACCTCGACGCCCGAGAACGACCGCATGGAAGCCGGCGGCCTCGCGGCCGTCTTCGGCGAGGCGCTGGCCGAAACGCCGATCTCCTCCAACAAGTCGATGATCGGCCATACGCTGACGGCGGCGGGCGCGATCGAAGCGGTCTTCTCGCTCCTCACCATCCGCGAGGGGCTGCTGCCCCCGACCATCAATTACGACCTGCCGGACCCGGCCATCGCGCTCGACACCGTGCCGAACGAGGCGCGACGCGCCGAGGTCGGGGCGGTCCTGTCGAACTCCTTCGGCTTCGGCGGCCAGAATGTCAGCCTGGTCCTGGCGCGCGCGCCGCGCTGAGACCTGACGGCCAACAAGGGAATTCATCCGACGATGCGGGCTCTGCAGCTTTTCGGCGATCGCGACCTCCGAACCACGGAGATCGAGGAGCCCGGCGCGCCCGGTCCCGGCGAGGCGCGGGTGCGTCTCCAGATCGTCGCGCTGAACCATATCGACGTCTGGGGCTGGCGCGGCATGGCCTTCGCCAAGCGCAAGCTGCCGCTGACCGTCGGGGCGGAGGCCTCCGGCATCGTGGAGGCGATCGGCCCGGGCGTTGCCAATGTCCTGCCCGGCCAGCTCGTGTCGATCTACGGCGCGCGCACCTGCGGGCTCTGCCGGCCCTGCCGCGAGGGCCGCGACAATCTCTGCGAACATGTCGGCGGCGTGCACGGCTTCCATCTCAACGGCTTCGCGCAGGACCATGCCAACCTGCCCGCCCGCCAGCTCGTGCCGGCGCCCCATGGCTGCGACGCGATCGGCGCGGCGCTGGCACCGGTCACCTTCGGCACGGTCGAGCACATGCTCTTCGACAATGCCGAACTCCAGCCGGGCGAGACGGTGCTCGTCCATGCCGGCGGCTCGGGCATCGGCACGGCGGCGATCCAGCTCGCCAAGCGGCACGGCGCGAGCGTGATCGCGACGGTCGGCTCGGACGAGAAGATCGAGCCCGCCAAGGCGCTCGGCGCCGATCACGTGATCAACTACCGAACCGACCGTTTCGAGGGCGCGGTGCGCAAGCTGACGAAGAAGCGCGGCGTCGACGTGGTCTTCGAGCATGTCGGCGCCGATACATGGGCGGGCTCGATGCTCTGCCTGAAGCGCGGCGGCCGGCTCGTCACCTGCGGCTCGACCTCCGGCCCGGCCGCCTCCACCAATCTCATGATGCTGTTCCAGCAGCAGCTGCGCCTCATCGGCTCGTTCGGCTGCCGCATGGAGAACATGGCGAACGCCATGCGCAAGATGGCGGAAGGCCTGGTTCGGCCGGTGATCGACACCACGGTCGGCTTCGAGGACATCACGGTGGCGCTCGATCGGATGGAAGGCCGGCAGGTCTTCGGCAAGATCATCCTCGACCTGCGGCGGGGCTCGTCCGCCGCTTGAACCGCGTCCGCCTCTTCCAGATCGCCCGGACGCTGCGCACCGGGCCGATCGACTATGCCTGGGCGCAGGCGACCTTCGCCCTGCTCGCCCTGCTGCGCCGGCTGCCGGCGGATCGCAGCCTGAAGATCGCCGCCTGGCTCGGCCGGACCTTCGGCCCGTTCAGCGCGCGCCATCAGCTGGCAAAGGAGAATCTCCGCCTCGCCTTTCCCGATCGCGACGAGGCCTGGATCGAGGCGACGGTACGGCGCAACTGGGAGGAGATGGCCCGTTTCGTCGCGGAATATGTCTTTCTGGACGAGATCTTCGACTTCGATCCGAACGATCCCAATGTCGGCCGGATCGAGGTGGACGGCGTCGAGCGCTTCCTCGAACTGCGCGAGCGCAAGGGGCCCTTCATCTTCTTCACCGGTCATCTCGGCTCGTTCGAGCTGCTCCCGGTCTGCGCGGCGACCTTCGGGCTGGAGATCACCGCCCTCTTCCGCCCGCCGAACAACCGGCATATCGCCAAGCGGCTGCTGGCGGCGCGGCGCACCAGCGGCGGCCATCTGGTTCCCTCGAAGGCCGGCGCCGCCTGGTCGCTCGCCTCGACGCTGGATCGCGGCGGCGCCGTCGGGATGCTGGTCGACCAGAAATTCCGCAACGGCGTCCTGACGCGCTTCTTCGGGCGCGAATGCCTCTCGAATCCGCTTCTGCCGAAGCTCGCCCGCCAGTTCGACTGCGAGGTCTATCCGGCCCGCTCGATCCGCCTGCCGAACGGCCGCTATCGGCTGGAACTCCAGCCGCGCCTCGACCTGCCGCGCGGCGCGGACGGGGCGATCGACATTCCGGCGAGCTGCCAGCTGCTCAACGACGTGGTCGAGGGCTGGGTGCGCGACAATCCCGAGCAGTGGATGTGGTTCCACGATCGCTGGCATGTCGGCAAGGCGGCGCGGGCGAAGCTCGCGGCGCAGGCCGCCCGCAAGCTGGGGCCTTGAGCGGCGCGATCAGCGCGTGATGACGATCTCGGTATTGCCGAGCCCGACGTCGCGGACCATCGAATAGAGCGTCGCCGCGTCCTGCGGGTGCAGGCGGACGCAGCCATGCGAGGCTGGCCGGCCGAGACTTCGGATCGAGCCGGTGCCGTGAATGGCGTAGCCGCCCCGGAAGAAGATGGAATGCGGCATCGGCGAGTTGTCGTATTTCTTGGAATACCACATGCGGCTGAGCCGGAAGGGCCGGTAGCTGCCGGTCGGCGTCGAATAGCCGCGCCGCGCCGTCGAGACGGGCCAGCGGTCCACCACCGAGCCGTCATAGGACACGGTCATCGTCTGTTCGGCGATGCTGACGAAGGCGACGAGACGCCCGCCGGCCTCGGCTTCCAGGGCGGAGGCGAAGAGGCCGAGACCGGCGAGAGCCGAAACGATCCATCGAGACATGCGGCGGGAACTCCGGGGCGCGGGACGGCGGGACGGCACGGGCGAGACGGTCGTCCCCGTCGCGCGGCCTCCCGCCGCTCCGATCCTGGCGCGGATTGCTTGTGCTTCCGTTAGCGGAGCCGGCGCCCGCCTGGATTGCGCACGCCGAATGCTGCATCGGTGAACCGATGAAACGTCTTTTTGCGAAATCCTTTACCATCCGAAGCTAATGTCGTGCCCGTGAATGGGTGCAGGGGCGACGATGCGTCGGTTCGTCGAAAGATATTGGGCGACGGTCGCCGGTTTCGCCGTGATCGCGGCCGGTGTCGTCGTCGGCACGGCGACGATCGGCAGCCGCACGGTGGACGACATCCTGGAAATGTCGGCCGTCCGCAAGGCGGAGCATTTCCAGACCCTCGTCGCGGGTCAGCCTCGGGCTCTCGAAGCCCTTCTCACCGGCCTCGCCCGCGATCCCGAGGAAGAGACCAAGCTGCGCGAGCTCGCGACGCTGGGGGGAATCGAGAGCTTCGCCATCTTCGCGCCCGACGGGCGGGAAGCCTATCGAACGCGCTCCGACAAATATGAATGGCTGCTGCGCGACCGGGCCGGCGGCATGCAGTCGAACAACCGGCTCGCCGCCAGCATCCTGCGCATGCCGGCCCCGTTCCAGCTCGTGCAGGACGAAGGGCCCGGGCGGATCAGCGCCACCGCGCCCATCCTGCGCGACGGCCAGCTCGTCGGCTATGTCTCGCTAGTGGCCGATGTCAGCGAGGACAGCGCCGGCTTCGCCGGAACGCTGGCCGAGGCCTGCCTGAAACTCGCCGCGATCTTCCTCGTCGCGGCGGGCGTGCCGGCCCTCGTCTATCTGAAGCGCAAGCACAAGATCACCGAGGCCGTGGCGCGGATCGACTTCCTCGCCAATCACGATCCGATCACCCGCCTCCTCAACCGCCGCCGCATGCAGGAACAGGTGGAGCGCATCATCTCCGCCGCGCGGGTGACGCGCGAGGAGATCGCCTATTGCTGCATCGATATCGACGGGCTGGGCGGCATCAATCACGAGCTCGGCCAAGCGCAGGGCGACGAATTGCTGCGCGTCGTCGCCAATCGCCTCGCGGCGACGATCGATCGCGGCGACCTCCTTGCCCGCATCGCGGCGGACGACTTCGCGCTGCTGCATCGCCGCGCCGAGAAGGTCGAGGATATGGAGGCGCTGGCCGCCCGCATGCGCGCCGCGGTGGCCGAGCCGGTGGAGCTCAAGGGCCGTCTCATCCGGCCGCAGATCTCGATCGGCGTCGCCCGTATGCCGCGCGACGGCAAGAGCCAGAACGAGCTCGTCAAGCATGCCCAGCTCGCCCTCGCCCGCCATAAGGTGGAGCGCAACGGCGACTATGCGGCCTTCGAGCCCTTCATGGACGAGGAGACCGATCGCCGCCGCTATGTCGAGGATCTGATCCAGCGCGCGATCGACACGGAGGGCTTCGAGCTCGCCTATCAGCCGCTCGTCGGCAGCGACGGCCTGTCGCTGCACGGCTTCGAGGCGCTGCTGCGGATGCGCGACGAAAGCGGCCAATATGTCTCGCCCGCCGAATTCGTGCCGATCGCCGAGGCGCGTGGCTATATCAAGGATATCGGCAGCTGGGTGATCCGGGAAGCGACGCGGCAGGCAGCCCTCTGGCCGGACCATATCGTCGTCTCGATCAACCTTTCGGCCATCCAGTTCCGCGACGGCGATCTCGTCCGCATCGTGAGCGACGCCCTCGAAGCGGCGCGGATCGAAGGCAAGCGCATCGAGGTCGAAGTGGTGGAATCGCTCATCCTCGACCGCACCGACAGCGTGATCTCGCAGCTTCGCGAACTGAAGAAGCTCGGCGTGACGATCGCCATGGACGATTTCGGCACCGGCTATTCCTCGCTCGGCTATCTCTGGAAGTTCCCCTTCGACAAGCTGAAGATCGACCGCTCCTTCATGCTGGCGCTCGAAGAGGGCCAGGCGAATGTGAAGGCGATCCTCGGCACCATCGTCTCGCTCGCCCATCTCATGGGCATGACGGTGACGACGGAGGGCGTCGAGACGCGGGAACAGGCGGACCTCCTGCATTCGCTCGGTTGCGACCTTCTGCAGGGCTATCTCTTCGGCAAGCCGATGCCGCCCGAGGTCGCCGCCGCCGAGGTGCTCGGCCGCTTCTCGGAGCGGATGGCCGCCCAACCGGCGGCGCGCGACCCCGCTCTGCCCGAGACATCCAGAGTGTCCATCGCGGTCTGACGAGGGTCCCCTCGTGAACTGACCTCGCGAGCAGGCTCGCGAGGGTCCGGGGACACACGCACGCGCCGAGGGAGCGGCCGGTCAAGGTCGTGTCGATAGCGCGGTAGTCTGAGAGCGCCGGCATCCTCTCCCCGGCCCGCTTCCGCCCGCGCCGGAACCTCAGTTTCCATCCCCGACGGAATGGTGGCGCGGTGGGCGGGCGGGAAGCCTGGAACGAGAAGACCGCGCAACGTCCTCAAGACGCTGCGCGGCCTTCATCTACCAACTGAATGCGCTCGGCGGTCCTTCGGTACGCGAGACCTGTTCCGCTTGGCCCCGCCGATCGCTTGGCCCGTCCTTTATGCCTGGGGAGCCTTTAGAGCCGCCCTAAGGGCAAGGATCAAATCGGAAGCATTTTGCGAAAAGTCCGCCGATCCGTCGCGACGGCCGCATGCCTATCTTCAGGACAGTTTCTGCGGACGCGCGGATTGCGGCTTCGCCTTCGGCATGCCGCCCGCCGTGTTGGCGGCGGCGAGAGAGTGGGCGTTCGGATAGGAAGCCTTGCTGATCAAGGCGTCGATCCGCGTCCGTCCGATACCGGTGCGGGACAGCATGTCGACGAGCGCCTCCACCGTCTGGGCGTTTTCGACGGCCGAACCATCGGCGATCTGTCGGGTGAGATTCCTTGCCACGTCTCGGCCTCGGCTGATTTGCGGCCAGTTTGCGTTCACACGACTAATCAAACGTTAATGGCAGGCGATCTCTCGCCTGCCACCGCTTGCGGCCAAGACGGCCTCGCCTTTTGAGGGCGACGGTTTCCCGCGGCCCGATCAGCGACGGGCGACGTCGTTGACCGCGCCCTTGGTGCCGGTGACCGTATTGCCGATATCGCGGCCGGCACCGCGAATGGTGTTCGCGCAGGCCGACAGCGAGACGGCCGCGACGAGGGCGAGGGACAGGGCCGCAAGACGGGTTTTCATTGAACACTCCGCAACGTGATGTGGCGCTGGAACGGCGAAACTGCGTCCGAGTTCCGGCGAAGCGCGGCGATTTTCGCGGGGAACAAGCCGGTATCATGCGGCTGCGGCCCTTCCGCCACAGTTTGCTCACGCCTTTAGGCGCCTATGTCTGTACCGAATCGCGCCGGAAGGGTGTCATGCAGCAGTCCCCGTCCAACATGGCGTCCGAGGCTCTGGCGCTGGCCACCCTCTCGCCGCTGGTGATCGCCAGCCGCCTCACGGGCCTCTGGTTCGACGCCTATGCGCCCACCACGCGCTGGCGGCGGGAAGCCATGCTGATGGTCAGCGAGAAGGTGCAGGCTTTCAACGAGAGCCTCGTCGCGATGCAGCTTACGGCACTCCGCATGGGACTGGATTACGGCATGGCGCCGGCGACGCCCGCCTCGGGTCCCGATCTTCTGCGCGATCTGGACCGGCTGGTGACGGCGGGCCTGCACCCCTATGTCGTCAAGGTCCGCGAGAACCGCCGCCGTCTCGCCCATTGATGCGCCAGGGACTGCCGCGCATCGCGGCACTCCCCGGCGAAGATCGGCGCGGGCGGACGCGGCAAGGCGCCACAATCGTGGAATCGTTCCGGGTTTCGCCGACAAGTCCTTGAAATCGGCGGATCGGCGGCGCAGTCTTCTGAGCGATTGGGCTCGAGATATGGCTGGACCTATGCTGCAGGATCCTTCCCGCGTCGTGATGCGTCCGCGCGAGCTCAAGCGGACGATCGTCTTTCTCCTCACACCGAACTTCTCGATGATCGCCTTCGCGACGGCGATCGAGCCTTTGCGCATCGCCAACCGCATGCTGGGCTTCGAGGCCTATCGCTGGCGGCTCGTCTCGCCGAACGGCGGACCGGTCAAGGCGTCGAACGGCTGCGAGATGGCGGTGGAAGGCTCGGTGGAAAGCGAGCGGCGCGCCCTGCTGGGCGAGCAGCGTCCCTCGATGGTCTTCGTCTGCGCCGGCATCTATGTCGAGGATTTCAGCGACCGGACGAGCTTCTCCTATCTGCGCGAGGCGCATCAGCGCGGCATCAGCGTCGGCGGGCTCTGTACCGGCGCGTGGATCCTCGCCCGCGCCGGGCTGCTTGCCGACCGGCGCTGCGCGATCCATTGGGAAAACCTGCCGGGCTTCTCCGAGGCCTTCCCGCGCGCCGACGTGCGCGCCGATCTCTTCGAGATCGACCATAACATCTTCACCTGCGCCGGCGGCACGGCCTCGCTCGACATGATGCTGGCGCTGATCGGCGAGGATTGCGGCGAGGAGGTCGTCAACCGCGTCTGCGAGCAGGCGCTGATGGACCGCGTGCGCTCGTCCAGCGACCGCCAGCGCCTGCCGCTGCGTGCCCGGCTCGGCGTCCAGCATGCGAAGGTGCTGGCGATCATCGAGATCATGGAGGCCAATCTCCACGAGCCGCTGTCGCTGGTCGACATCTCGAAGAGCGTCTCCCTGTCGCGCCGGCAGGTGGAGCGGCTGTTCGACAAGGAGATGGGCCGCTCGCCGGCCCGCTACTATCTCGAGATCCGCCTCGACCGGGCGCGCCAGCTTCTCCTGCAATCCTCGCTGCCGATCGTCGAGATCGCGGTCGCGGCGGGCTTCGTCTCGGCCTCGCATTTCTCGAAATGCTATCGCGAGCTCTATGGCCGCTCGCCGCAGCAGGAGCGCGCGCTACGCGTCGCCGCGACCGCCAACGCCGCCTGAGCGCCAGGCGGCGCGCGCGCTGCGGCCGCGCCTACTTGTTCCAGAAATCCTGGCGCTGCTGCCACTGCTTCTCGCCGACGAGGCAGTCGGCGCCCGGCCCATCCGCCACCTTCAGGATTGGGCGTTCGTCGGCGCGCGGCCGCGAGGGCCAGAGGTCGGCGAGTTCCATCACCAGCTTGCGCCGGATCGCCTGCGGAAACTGCTGCCAGTCGTGGACGGGGATCATGAAGGCGGCCGGCCCGCCGATGACGCATTGGGCATAATAGGTGTCGAGATCGGCGATCGCGCCCCAGCCGCCATACTGATCCTCCTGCGAGGTCATCAGCGGCAGGCCGTTGATGGTGATGCCGGCGGCGATCGCGGCGGCCCGGGCCTCGGCCACCGGCCGGCCCTCGTTGTTCGGCCCGTCGCCGGAAATGTCGATGACGCGCCGCAGGCCGGCGAAGCCGTTATCGGCGAACATCGGCACCGCGAAGTCGAGAGCGCCCGAGATCGAGGTGCGGCGCTCGCGATCCGGCTCCTCCACCGACAGGCGATAGGCGAAGGCGTCGGCGGCTTCCTTGGAATCGATCAGCGTCCAGGGCACGACGACGTTCTGGGTAAAGGTGCCCGCCCATTCCACGAAGGCGACGGCGACTCTGCCGTGATTGCCTTCGAGGATTGCCTTCTGCACCTCGGCGTCGCGAAAGGCCGCGACATAGCCGTTGCGCTGGATCTCCTGCTCGCCGCGATCCATCGACCAGGACACGTCGACCGCGAGGATCAGTTCGACATCGACCGGCACGCCCGTCTCGGCCGCGCCGCCCGCGGCGCCGAGGCCGCGCGGCGATCGCTCCTCGCAAAGCGCCCCGCCGGATGCGGCGAGAAGACACAAGGCGGCAAGACATGCCCTGACGACCATCGGCCCGATCCTCCAGCGCAAAGCGGAAGCGTCGGGCCGGCGGGCTTCGGCGGCAATTCACATTGCCGTTACGGTTTCAGGCCCGCAGCACCGCATTGTCCGCGTCGAACGGGCTTTCGGGGATTACGGTCGCGCGATACGCTTTGCCGAGAATGGAAATTTCCATCGTAGTGCCATCCGCCGCGAAATCCGGCTTCAACATCGCCAGCGCCAGGCTCTTGCCGACCCGCCAGCCATAGCCGCCATTCGTGACGCGGCCGATCAGGACGCCGTCCTTGTGGATCGGCTCCGAGCCGCGCGCGTCGACATCCTCGATCCCATGGACCTCGAGCGTCGCGAATTTCCAGCGATAGCCGTTCTCCTGGCAGGCAACCACGGCGTCGCGGCCGAGAAAGGCGCCCTTCGCCGGATGGACGAAGCGTTCGAGGCCGGATTCCAACGCGTTGTATTCGATCGACAATTCGCGCGGGATCTGGCGGTAGGACTTCTCCAGCGCCATCGCCCCCATGGCGCGGATGCCGAAGGGCTTGATGCCGAATTCGGCGCCGGCCTCCATGAGAAGGTCGTAGAGGGCGTTCTGCATCTCGATCGGATGATGCAGCTCCCAGCCGAGCTCGCCGACGAAATTGACGCGCAGCGCGTCGAGACCGACCGGGCCGACCGAGATGCGCTGGCCCGTGAGCCAGGGAAAGGCGGCGTTGGAGAGGTCGGCACGGGTGAGCTTGGCGAGGACGTCGCGCGAGCGCGGTCCGGCAAGGACGAGGACGCCCGTCGTCTGCGTGATCGTGCGGAACGTCACGCTGCCGTCCTTCGGCAGGAGGCGGCGCATCGTGTCGTGGTCGATCGATTCCAGCGCGCCGCCGGACACGAGGTAGAACTCGCCCTCCCTGCGCTCGTAGAGCGTGAACTCCGCCTTCACGCCGCCGGTCTCGGTCAGGAGATGGCAGAGCGCGATGCGGCCGCGCTTCTTCGGGATGCGGTTGGCGAAGAGCCCGTCGAGCCATTCGCGCGCGCCGGGGCCGGTGACGAGCGCCTTGGCGAAGGGCGTCATGTCGAGAAGGCCGACCCGCTCCGTCACGTTGCGCACCTCGTTGCCGACATGCTCGAAATAGTTCGAGCGGCGGAAGCTCCAGCGCTCGCGGATGCGGCCGGTATAGTCGGCGGGCGGGTGGTTCTCGCCGAGAAGCACGTCCGCCCCGACGGACAATTCCTCGGCCGGCACCTCGTAGCCCTCCGGCGCGAACCAGTTGGCGCGTTCCCAGCCATAGACCGAGCCGAAGACGCCGCCGAGCTGCTTCTGCCGCTCGTAGGAGGGCGAGGTCTTCAGCGGCCGACCGGCGAGGCGCTCCTCGTCCGGATAATGCATGGTGAAGACGTTGGAATAGGCCTCCTCGTTCTTCGCCTTCAGATAGCCCTCGCTGGCATAGGGGCCGAAGCGGCGCGGATCGACGCCCACCATGTCGACGGTCGGGGCGCCGTCGACCATCCATTCGGCGAGCTGCCAGCCGGCGCCGCCGGCCGCCGTGATGCCGAAGGAATGGCCCTCGTTCAGCCAGAAATTGTCGAGGCCGGGCGCCGGGCCGACGATGGGCGAGCCGTCCGGCGTATAGGCGATGGCGCCATTATAGACCTTCTTGATGCCGACCTCGCCGAAGGCGGGCACACGGGCGATGGCGGTCTCGATATGCGGCATCAGCCGCTCCAGCTCCTCCTGGAAGAGCTCGTATTCGGATTCCGGGTCCGGGCCGTCGACATAGCAGACCGGCGCGCCCTTCTCGTAGGGGCCGAGGATCAGGCCGCCCGCCTCCTCGCGCATGTACCAGCCGGAATCGCTCTCGCGCAGCACGCCCATTTCCGGCAGGCCCTGCCGGCGCCGCTCCAGAATCGCCGGATGCGGCTCGGTGACGATATACTGGTGCTCGACCGGGATCACCGGCACGTCGAGCCCGACCATCGCGCCGGTCTTGCGGGCGAAATTGCCGGTGGCCGAGACGATGTGCTCGCATTCGATGTCGCCCTTGTCGGTGACGACCTTCCAATGGCCGTTCGGCAGGCGCTCGATCGCGGACACGGTGGTGTGGCGGTAGATCTTCGCGCCGCGATCGCGCGCGCCCTTGGCCAGCGCCTGCGTCAGGTCGGCCGGCTGGATATAGCCGTCCTCCGGGTGCTGGAGCGCGCCGAGAATGCCGTCGGTCTCGCAGAGCGGCCAGACCTCCTTCAGCTCTTCCGGCGTCAGGAACTTCACCGGCACGCCGATCGTCTCGGCGATGCCGGCATAGTAGCGATATTCGTCCATCCGGTCCTTGGTCCGGGCGAGGCGGATATTCGTGACGTTGGAGAAGCCGACATTCATGCCGGTCTCCTCCTGCAGCTCCTTGTAGAAGCGCACCGAATATTTGTGGAGCTGACCGACCGAGTAGCTGAGATTGAACAAAGGCAGGAGGCCCGCCGCATGCCAGGTCGAGCCGGAGGTAAGCTCCTTGCGCTCGATCAGGACGGCATCCGTCCAGCCCTTCCGCGCGAGGTGATAGAGCGTCGAGACGCCGACGACACCGCCTCCGATCACGACGGCACGGGCAAAGCTCTGCATGTTCGGCACTCCAGGGACGGCGTGGCGGATTCTGATGGTCCGCGACACTAGTTCAGCCGACAGGGGGCCGAACATCCTCTTTGCGACATCCGCTGGTCCGGCCGAACCGAAGCGGGCCCGCCGGCCGCCGCCGGCATGGTAAAGAATTCCTCAGAACCTTCGGCGATGATGAAGCCTCCTGTCCCGCCGGGGATCGACATGAGCGACTTCTCCCTTCCGCGAAAGCGGGGCCTGGCTCCCGGCCTGCGTCTCGCGCTGTCCCCCGGCCTCGTTCTCGCGCTGACCGTGGCCGCGCTGGCGGCCCTCCTCACGCGGCGCATCGTGCTGCCGCTCGGGCCGATGTACTGGGACCTCTACATCTATCTCGACGCCGCCAACCGCATCTTCGATGGGCAGGTGCCGAGCGTCGACTTCTTTCCGCCGGTCGGGCCGCTCGGCTACTGGCTCTTCGCCGCCGGCATGAAACTCTTTCCGACGGCGCATCCGCTACTCGTCGTCGACTGGTCGCTGCTTGCCGTCACCGCGCCGCTGATGGCGCTCGTCGTCGCCGATGTCGACCGCCGCTCGCGCCCCCTCGCCTTCGCGCTGCTTCTGCCCTTCCTGTTCTTCTCGGTGCTGCCTTACAACAAGGAAGTCTACTATTCCTATGTCGGCATCGACGGTTACGGCCTCTACAACCGGCAGGGCGACCGCCTTCTCTACGTGCTCGCCGCCGGGCTGATCTTCTCGCGCGGCGCGTGGCGCGGCGGCATCGTGATCGCCGGGACGATGCTGGCGCTGTTCCTGACGAAGATCACCGGTTTCATCGCCGGCGGCTGTCTCTGCGCCTTCGCGCTCGCGGCGGGCCGCGTGCGGCCGCGCGTGGCGATCGGCAGCGCGCTCGCCGTGCTCGCGGCGCTTCTCGGCCTGGAACTGCGCTTCGGCGTCGTCTCGGCCTATCTCAAGGATATCGAACAGCTCGTCGCGATCAACGAAGGCGGGCTCGTCGGACGGTTCTTCCAGGCGGCCTCCATCCATTTCGACGTCTTCGTGCCCTGCATGGCGCTGGCGGCGGTTCTGGTCCTCGCCTCGCGCGCTTCGCTTCTCCGGCGGTGGCGGCGCCTCGCGATGGCGCCGCTTCGGCTGCGGCTGGCGGTGCTATTCGACCGGCCCGGCTTCTGGATCGGAGCCTGCGGTCTCGCCGGCCTGTTCTTCGAGACGCAGAATACCGGCAGCCAGGTCTTCATCCTCGTCTGGCCGGCGGTGTTGCGTGCCTCGCTCGCGCTGCGCGATCTCCGGCGGCCCGGCGCCCTCCTCGCGGCCGCCCTCGCCGCCGCCACGGTGCTGCCGACGCCGATCGGCATCCTGGCGCGCGCCGCCCGCACCATGGTGGCACCGTCGCGCTACGTGCCGCTCGACACCGACAATCTTGGCGTGCTCGGCCTCGTCTCGCAGCGGGGCCTGATGATCGACCGCGCCGATAAAATGCTCGCCCTCTATGCGCGGCACGGCGAGACCTTCGACGACATGCGGCGCGAAGGGGTCTCGCCGAGCTTCGCCCTGACGCTCGAACCCGATTTCCATCTCACCTATCTGAAGGCGGTCGATCAGGCGGTGGACGCGGTGCGGCTTCTCGAAATGGCCGAGGGGCTGCATTTCGAGACGATCATGAACCTCAACTTCGTCAATCCGTTTCCCTGGCTGCTGGGACGGCACGCGACGAAGCACATCTCGATCGGCGCCGATCCCGAACGCACGATCCCGCCGCCGAACGCCGAAACCGCCGCGGCGATCCGCGCCACCGACCTGCTGCTCTACCCCAAATGCCCCGTCATGGCGGCTAATGCCGAGCTTCTCGCCCTTTATCGCCCGTTCCTCGACCAGCATCGCCGCGTGGAGCTGACGCCCTGCTGGGATGCCTATCTGCGGAGCGGACTGAAGCTGCAGCCGTAGGACCCGGCCGGACACAAGAAAAGGGCCGAGCCCGCCGGCCCGGCCCTTTCTTTCGTGCCGCGAGCGATCGGCTCAGCCGATCTGAGTCTTGATGAAGTCCTTGACGATGCCGACGATGCCGCGCCCGAGGAGATCGTCCAGCGCGTCGCAGAAGGTGTCGACCTCGTCCTCGCCGCAGACCAGCGGCGGCTCCAGCCGGATGACGTTGCGGTTATACTCGGTGAAGGCGACCAGACAGTCGTAGTCGCGCAGGAGCAGCGCGCCGACGAAGCCGGACAGGGACCCCTTCAGCTTGTCGTCGAGGATCGCCACCATCGGCCGCAGTGCGAAGGGCAGCGCTCGGGAGAAGTCCTGGAACTCGAGCCCGACCATCAGCCCACGGCCGCGCACGTCCTTGATGATGTCGGGATATTTCGCCTTGATGTCGCGGAGCCGCGCCAGGAGATAGTCGCCGACCGAGGCCGAATTGCCGATCAGATCCTCGTCGTAGAGCGTGTTCAGCGCCTCGATGGCGGTGACGCAGGCCTCGCCGATGCCGCCGAAGGTCGCATGGGCGTGGATCATCGCCGTCTTCGGCGTGCCATAGGCCTTCATATAGACCTCGCGCCGCGCGATCATCGCGCCGATCGCCGCCTTGCCGCCGCCGAGCGACTTGGCGAGCGCCGTCACGTCCGGCACGACGCCATGCCGCTCGAAGGCGAAGAACGTGCCCGTGCGGCCATAGCCGCACTGCACCTCATCGGCGACCCAGAGCACCTTGTGCTTGTCGCAGAGCGCCCGGACGCCGCGCCAGTAGTCGGTCGTCGCCTCGATGATGCCGCCGCCGCCCTGCACCGTCTCGAGCACGACGACGCCGATCTCTGGATCGCTCTCGATCGCGCGGGTCAGCGCCTCGAGATCGCCGAAGGGCACCTTGCAGCGGTTCTCGACCAGCTTGAAGTCGCCCTGATAGAGCGTGGAATCCGTGATCGACAGAACGCCCTTCGTCTTGCCGTGGAAAGAGTTCTCGGCATGGACGATCTTGCAGTTCCGGCGGCCGGAAGCGCGCTCGGCCACCTTGATCGCCGCCTCCATCGCCTCCGAACCCGAGGAGCCGAGGAATACCATGTCGAGATCGCCGGGACTGATCGTCGCCAGATTCTTCGCCAGCGCCGCCGCATATTGCGACAGGAAGGCGATGGCGATCTCGTGCCGCCCCTCGTCCTGGAAGCGCCTGCGCGCATCGAGGATGCGCGGATGGTTGTGGCCGAAGGCGAGCGATCCGAAACCGCCGAAGAAGTCGAGGATCTTCCGGCCGTTCTGGTCGTAATAGTACATGCCCTCGGCGCGCTCGACCTTCACCTTGTGGAAGCCGAGCAGCTTCATGAAATGGAACTGGCCGGGATTGACGTGCTCCTTGAAGAGCTCGGCCATGGAGCGCAGGTCGAGGGCCTTGGCATCCTCGACGGAAAGAAGCGCCGGCTTGGCCGGTCCCCGGCGGAAATAGGGCTCGTCGATGACGGGCGCGACATGGGCTGGACGATCGAGCATGGCGGCACTCCTCATTCGGCGGGAAGCGGCGCGGCGGCGCGGGCCAGGGGCTGGCCGAGCCGTTTCGCCCGATATTCGTCATAGGCCGCGATCAGCATGTCTTCGTCGCGGTAGCGCGGCACCCAGCCGAGCTGGCGGGCGCCCTTCGACACATCGAGCACGCATTCCTCGTCGGCGATGAGATATTGCTCCGGGTCCATCAGCGGCAGGTTGACGAGATCGAGGAGATCGAGCGTCCGCTTCACCGCCCAGGCCGGCGTCGGCAGAAGGAAGGATTTCGAGCCGGCATGGCGGACGAGGTCGCCGAGCAGCTGGCGCACCGGCGGCGGGTTGAGCGAGCCGAGATTATAGGCCTCGTTCGGCACCTCCGCCTTCCAGGCGAGGCGCGCCGCCTCGGCGCAGTCGAAGACCGAGATGAACTGATAGGGGTTGCGCCCCGAGCCGATCATCGGCACCGGCAGGTTGGCGTCGATCAGTTTGAAGAGCTTTTCCAGAATGCCGAGCCGCCCCGGGCCGATGATGAGACGGGGCCGGAAGAGCGAGATGCGCATGCCCCGCTCGCGCCATCTCTGGGCGAGCTCCTCCGTCTCCAGCTTCGACATGCCGTATTCGCCGAGCGGGGCGACGGGGTGGTCCTCCGTCATCGGCGTCGTGAGGGTATGGCCGTAGATCATGTCGGTGGTGAAATGCACCAGCCGGTCGAGCCCAGCGCGGTCCATCGCCTCGATGATGTGCTTCGTGCCGTGGAAGTTGACGGGATAGAAGAACTCGTGGCGCTTCGAGCGGACCTGGATCGGCGACAGCATCTTGGCCGAGAGATTGTAGACCATGTCGCCGGGGCTCATCGGCACCCGGCGCACCGCCGCCTCGTCGGTCACATCGACGGTCAGATGGCGCACCCGGCCGTAATGCGGCAGGTCGGACTTCGCGATGTCGACGACGAGGACCTCTTCGCCCTCCTCCGCCAGCTTCGCGGCGAGATGGCGTCCGACGAAGCCGTCGCCGCCGAAGAGAATGTGCTTCATCGGATCACCTCGGTCAGGGAGGACGCATTGGCGGCGACGGGCGTCGCCTCGCCTTCGTCATGGAGCTTGGCGCCGCCCTGCGCGATGAGGACCGTGCCGAGGCAGATCAGCGCGATACCGGCAAGGCGGAAGGCGTTCATGGTTTCGCCGAACAGGAAGTAGGTGGCGACGGCGACCACCACATAGGCGAGCGACAGGAAGGGATAGGCATAGGACAGTTCGACCTTCGACAGGACGAAGAGATGCGAGGCCATCGAGACGACGAAGGTGCAGAGCCCGAGGAAGACGAAGGGGCTGAAGACGATCGCCAGGAGCTTCATCACCGGGTTGAGCCCGGCGAGACCGAGCGGCCCCAATTGCATCATCCCATGCTTCAGCATCAGCTGCGCCGCCGCGTTGGTGAAGACGGTGAAGAGAATGAAGGGAAGATACTTCGCCATTTCGGACTGTCCGCCGTCCCGCACCAAGCTTTGTGACTCAACGGCTTAGCAGGTTGCTGTCGCCGTCTCGTTAAGCCTTGCCGCCGCTCCGGCGATCGACAGGCCTTTCGTTTCGGGTGGTGAAGCGCTGCTTACGGCGACCGGTCGAAGTCTCGCCGTTTCGGCCTCCTCCGCCGGTACGGGCAGCCGCATCGCGGTGCGCCGCCAGAAATCGGAGAGGATCACCGGGTCACGCCGCGCCTCCAGCTCGCGCCAGCGCGGGAAGGCGCGCGCGAAGGTCTCGGGCGCCATGCGGGCGTCCTTGTAGGGATTGATCCGGCCGCCCGCCTCGATCACCAGGCTGTCGAGCGCGTCGAGCAGCCGCGCCGTCCGTTCGCCTCGGTCGGGAAAGTCGAGCGTCAGCGTGTAGCCGGGGGTCGGAAAGCTCAGAAGGCCGGGGCTCCGAACGCTGCCGAAGCGCTTCAGCACGGTGAGAAACGAGCCCTGGCGATGGGCGGCCGCGCAGTCGAGGAGCGCGCGCAACACGGCCGGCGCGTCCGCGAAGGGCACGAGGCTCTGATGCTGATGCAGCCCGCACGGCCCATAGAGGCGATTCCATTCCCCGATGCGATCGAGCGGATAGAAGAAGGCGTCGAACGGCACCTCGCGCCGGCTTTCGCCCTTCGGCGCCTTGCGGAAATAGGCTTCGTTGAAGAGGCGGAGCGGCAGGCCGCCGAGCGGGCTGATGGGCGGCGTCACGGGAATGCGCAAGGCGGGCGGACGGGCCAGGCCGCAGCGCTTGCCGCTCGCGGCATGGTCGCCGGTGATGAGATGGCCGCGTCCGAACGCCCTGCCCTTCGAAAGGGAATCGATCCAGGCGACGGCATATTCGTGGCGCTCGTCGGCATCTTCCGCGAGGTTGAAATAGTCGGCGAGCCGGTCGAAGCGGGTCACGCTCTGGCGGATGGTCAGCGACGGCACGGCGAGGAGGCGGATCGTCGCGCGGCGGATGAGACCGGTGAGGCCGAGGCCGCCGATCGTCGCGGCGAAGAGTTCGGGGTCCGCATCCCGATCGCAATGGATCAGGCCGCGATCGGAGCGTTCCAGGGTAAAGCCCTCGACCCAGCAGCCGAAACTGCCGCGCCGGTGATGGTTCTTGCCATGGACGTCGTTGGCGATGGCGCCGCCGAGCGTCACGAACTGGGTGCCGGGCGTCACCGGCAGGAACCAGCCTTCCGGCGCGACGCGCCGCGTGATGTCGGACAAAAGGACGCCGGCATCCGCCTCCAGAAGGCCGCTCGCCGGATCGAAGGCATGGATCTGCGCCGAGGGCCGCGTGGCGAGCAGCGTGCCGGCATCGTTGAGGCAGGTATCGCCATAGGAGCGGCCGTTGCCGAAGGGCAGGACGGTGTCGGGCGCTCCGGCGGGAAGCCAGGCGTCCTCGGCTGGACGCACCACCCGGCCCGGCCGCGCCGGCCGGCCCCAGCTCCGAACGGCGGCGTCACACATAGGCGGAGATGGCGAAGAGCGCGGCGCCGAAGGCGATCATCATCTGCGAGCGCCAGTCGTGAAGCAGGAAGACGACCGGGTCCTCGTGCATCTCGTTGCGGCGGGCGAGGATCCAGATGCGCACCACCATGTAGAGAACAAGCGGGCAGAGCGGCCAGAGCAGCCAGGGCAGGTTGTTGATCTCCCGCACTTCCGGCGAGTCGAGATAGAGGGCGAGCACGAGGACCGAGGCGAAGCCCGCCGTCATGCCCGCCTGCCCGATCGCTTCGAGATCGCTGGCGCGATAGCTGCGCCCGACGATCTTGCGGCCGGGGGCGGCATCGCTTTCCGCCAGTTCCGTGAAGCGCTTCACGAGCGCCAGCGACAGAAAGAAGAAGCTCGAAAAGGCCATCAGCCAGAAGGACAGTTCGATGCCCATCGCCGCGCCGCCGGCGATCGCCCGGATCGTGTAAAGCGCCGCGAGCGCCAGGACATCGACGAGCAGCATGCGCTTCAGCGCAAAGGAATAGGCGGTCGTCAGCACGAGATAGCCGGCGAGAACCGCCTGGAAGCCGAGGCCGAGCGTCGTGCCCAGCGCCACCGCCAGGGTGAGGAGGCCGGTCGCCAGCCAGACGCCGATCGGAATGGGCACCGCGCCGCTGGCGAAGGGGCGATGCCGCTTCGTGCGGTGCCGGCGATCGGCGTCGAGATCGAGAAGGTCGTTGACAATATAGACGGAGGAGGCGGCGAAGGAGAAGGCGACGAAGGCGACGATCGCCTCCAGGATCATCATGACATTGGTGTAGTCGTGCGCCAGCACCAGCGGCACGAAGACCAGCGTGTTCTTCGCCCATTGATGCGGCCGCATCGCCTTGAGGCAGTCGCGCAGGAGCCGCGAGCGATCCCCGGCCCCGACGAGATGCGCACCGGTGCGCCGCTGCCAGCGCCGCGCTTCCCGATCGGGCGCGACGACCGTCGGCTCGGTCGCCGCCTCGAGCAGGCAGATGTCCTCGTGGCTGTTGCCGAGATAGTCGAAGCCCTCGCGATCGCCCTCGCGCCGGATGCGGTCGAGCTTCGCCTCGGCGGTCAGATTCACGGTTTCCGAACTCGCCATCACCTCGTCGAAGACGCCGAGATGGGTCGAGACGGCGTGGGCCAGCTTCTCGTTCGCGCCGGTCGCCAGCACGGTCCGCCGGCCCTCGGCCTGGGCCCGGGCGAGTTCCGCGATCACCTCTTCCCGATAAGGCAGGAGCGAGGCGTCGAACTCGATGCGGTTGGCGAGTTCCGCCTTCAGCCGCGCCTTGCCGGCCGCCATCCAGAGCGGCACGCGCCAGAGGCTTTCCGGCGTCTGGCGGGCGAGCATGAACAGCGTCTCCCACAGGAGATCCGACTTGATCACCGTGCCGTCGAGATCGGCATAGACCGGGCGATGTCGCTGCGTCAGGCGAACGTCCATGGCTCCTGTCCCTTCCGGCATGGCTGGCACGCTTCGGGTGGCAGAATTCGGCGAAAGCTCTTGCCCGCTGGTGAAAAACACCGACGCAAGTCGTTTTCGGCACAGGATCTTTCAGCGAAGGGTTAGCCCAATCTTCCGGCCGTCAAGACAATTTGAACGATCGGCGCGGGCGCTCCTGCAACCCGTCGGCGAAGGTGGCGTTGCCGATCCTATCGAAGCCCACTGCCGCGAGCCGATGACCAGGACCATGACGATGCTTGCCGCCCTGATGCTCTCGACCGGCGGCGTTTCCGCCGATCCTTTCGGGCCGCTGCACTGGCAGAAGCGCCTCGTCGTCGCCTTCGAGGGCGAGCCCGCCGGCGCGGTCCGGCGCCAGGAAGATCTCCTGCCGGCGGCCGAGCTGCGGGCGCGCGACGTCGTCTTCGTCGCGGTGCCGAGGACCGGCACGACGATGGTCGAAGGCCTCGGCCCGATCAATGCAACGAGCGCGCGTCGGGCCTACGGTATCGATCCCGCCGCTTTCACGGTGCTTCTCATCGGCAAGGACGGCGGCGTGAAGCGCCGCTCCGGCAGCCCCATCGCGGCGGAGGCGCTCTTCTCCACGATCGATGCGATGCCGATGCGTCGCCAGGAGATGCGGAAAGGGTCCTGACGGGCTCTTGCGGCGCGGCGGTCGCTCGGCGACAAGAAGCGCCCTTCCGCGTTCCGATCGAGGTTCCGTCATGGCTGAGGCTTCCATCGGCTGGGCGATCGCCGGCACCGGTGCGATCGCGCAACGCTTCGCCGCGGATATGCGCCATGCCAAGCGTGGACGCGTCGTCGCGATCGCCTCGCGCAACGCCGATCGGGCGCGCCGTCTCGCCGGCGCCATCGGGCCGGAGGTCCGGGCCGGCGGGCTCGACGCGATCCTCGCCGACCCGGCCGTGACGGCGGTCTATGTCGCCGGCCGCAACGAGGACCATCGCGCCGTCGCCCTTCGGGCCCTGCGCGTCGGCAAGCCCGTGCTGGTGGAAAAGCCCTTCGCCACCCGTCTCGCCGAGGCGGAGGAGATCGCCGAGGCCGCCTCCGGCGCCGGTCTCTTCGCGATGGAGGCGATGTGGATGCGGTTCACGCCCGGCTTCCGCCGCCTGAAGGCGCTCGTCGATCGTGGCGCGGTGGGCGAGATCCGCTCGATCCGAGCCGACCTCTCCTTCCGCAACGACCGGATCGACACGCCGCCGCTTCTCGATCTCGGCGTCTATCCGCTGTCCCTCGTCCTCGCCCTCGTCGGCGCGCCGACAAGCGTCGTCGCGGCCGAAACGGCGGATCGGCGATCCGCCTCGCTCGTCCTTTCCTATCCGAACGCCCTCGCCAGCTTTTCCTGCGGCTTTGCGGCCGAGGGCGCGAACGAGCTCGTCGTCACGGGCACCGATGGCGTCCTGACGGCGGCGAGCCCCTTCTTCTGTCCATCCCTCCTGACCTTGCGGCGCATGTCGGCCGCCTCGCAACCGTCGGAAGGTCTTCCGTCCGCCCTGCCCGACCGCCCGCGCCTTCCCTGGCTCGGCTCGGCGAAGGCCATGCTGCGCCCGCTCCGCGCCCGGCGCTTCCCGATCGTCTTCGAGGGCAGCGGGTTGCAGTATCAGGCCGACCATGTGGCGGAATGCCTCACCGAGGGTCGCCTCGAAAGCCCGGTCATGCCGCTTGCGGCCAGCCTTGAAGCGCTTCGCCTGATCGAGGCGGCGCAGCGGCAGCTCGCCTCATAGAGGGATCAGCCGACGGGCGCCGGCTCGAAGCTGGAGATCGGCCGATAGGGCATGGCATGGCGCTCGGCATGCTGGGCAACGAGCGAGAGTTCGGTCACATGCAGCGAGAAGGCCGCGTCGATCGCGGGCGCCCGGCCCGCGCGGATCGCCGAGGCCAGCGCCGCCGGCCCGCGCGCGAAATCGATGCGCGAGGCATAGGGCGGCGTCACCACCTCGCCGCCCTCCAGAGGCAGGCGCCGGCCGGACCATTGCCGGAACGGCAGCCGGCGCTCGGCGACCGCCAGGAGCTTGCCGAGCTTCGGCAGGCGGCTCGTGGCGCGGCCGTACCGATCGCGCAGGAACACGGGCGAGCGGGTGTTCCAGCCGTCCGAAATCGACAGGATGCCCTCGTCGCCGACGATATGCAGCGAGCGATCGACCGGCGCCGCGAGGCCGCAGGTGAGCCGCGCGACGACGCCGGAACGGAAGCGCAGGCAGGCGACGGAGAAGTCGTTGGCGATGGTCTCGGGCGGCTGGCCAGTGCCCTTGTCGTCGAAGAGCCGGGCGGCGAAGGCCGTCATCTCGGCCACCGGACCGAAGAAGGCGCAGAGCCAGGTGAGATAGTAGCCGGCATGTTCGAGGGTGCAGCCGGTCGCGAACTCGTCCTCCGCCGGCCAGGGCGCGCCCGAGCGGCTGCGCCATTTGCGGTAATCCTCGCGGAAGACCATCGAGTCCTCCATCTCGGCATAGGCGAGACGCACGCGGCCGATCCGGCCGGCGCCGATCGCCTTCCGCATGGCCGTGGCCGCCTCGCCGAGCATGGTGGCGGGGGCGCAGGCGATGGCGAGGCCCTTCGCTTGCGCCAGTGCGACGAGATCGCGCGCCTCCTCCAGATCGAGCGCCAGCGGCTTTTCCGACCAGACATGCTTGCCGGCCTCGAGAACGGCGCGGGACACGGCGTAATGGCTCGAGGGATTGGTGAGGTTCAGCACCATCTCGACCTCAGGATCGGCGAGAAGCGCGTCGAGGCTGGGATAGAGTCGCAGGCCGTGAAAGACGCCGAAGGCCTTGCCGCGCGCGTCGTCGCGGTCATGGATGCCGACCACGCGCAATTCGGGATGGTTGACGAGGGTCGTCATGTAATAGTCGGCGACGAAGCCGCATCCGACGATCGCGAGGCGCACCTGTATTCTCCGGCGGAAAGGATGCAACACCCCTTCTCTACGCCCCGCGCCTTCCGAATTCGCTAAGTCGGAAAAACGGCGTCCCGCAGCGATCGCCCGAGAGGCGAAACGCACGGCGCGGCCGGACTTCGGCGCCGGTTCAAGGGGGGCGCTTGGCAAAGCCGGGTTTTTCGTTCATAAGCCGCGTGCGGTGCTGTGGCAACGCTCGGCTGCCGATTCTCCTCGCATAGTCGATTTTCAATTGGGTCCGCTCTGGACCCGCGATGGCATGCACTAGAAAGGACGTCCCCCATGGCAACCGGAACCGTCAAGTGGTTCAATTCCCAGAAGGGCTATGGCTTCGTGACGCCCGATGGCGGTGGCGCCGATGTGTTCGTTCACATCTCCGCGGTGGAACGTGCCGGCCTCACGGGTCTCAATGACGGCCAGAAGATCGGCTACGAGCTGGTGACGGATCGCCGCAGCGGCAAGACCTCCGCCGGCAACCTCCAGATCATCGACTGACCGTCGAAACGCTTTCGCCCGCAATCCGACAAGGGCTGCGGGCTACCACCCATTGAGGCGGCCCTGCCGCCAGTCGAAAGGAGATATCATTGCAGGTCCTGGTTCGCGACAACAACGTTGAGCAGGCGTTGCGCGCTCTGAAGCGCAAGCTGCAGCGCGAGGGCGTGTTCCGTGAGATGCGGTCCCGTCAGGCCTACGAGAAGCCGTCGGAGCGCCGCGCCCGCGAGAAGCAGGAAGCCGTGCGCCGTGCCCGCAAGGCAGCCCGCAAGCAGGCGCAGCGCGAAGGTCTGCTGCCGCAGGCGAAGGCCAAGGCTCGCGGCTGAACGGCCGCGCCACTCCTTTCGACATGCATCGCCGGATTCCGCCTGATCGTTCCTCGATCGGGAGCGGGTCCGGCTTGCTGCATTCAAGCCAGTTTCAGATACGCCGCCCGGCCTGGTGATCGACGGATCGACCGCTGTGAGGCATTCGCGCGAATTCGAAAGTGGCGCCTTCGATCGATGGCCGGCGACGGGCTGTCTCGGAGCGGAGACCGACATCCCCCTATCGCGGCGGACGTCACCGGCACGGCGGTCGTTCGATCGATATGGTCGGCTTTTTCGTGCTCGCGCCGTTCCGAGACGCCGAACCCTCTCCCCTCTCTCTTTGATTGCGCCGCAAAAGCCTCGGCAGGCACTTTGCATCTCGCGCCGAAGGGGCTTAATTTGTTGCCCGTCTATCTTTCGACGCAACGACTCGACGTTCGAGGCCCGCATGCGATTTGAGATCGAGCGGAAGTTCCTGGTGAAGGATCATTCCTGGCGCCCGAGCGCGATCTCGTGGCGGCCCTTGAGGGACGGCCTGATCAGCCAGTCCGAGGGCAGCAAGGTTCGGGTGCGCATTGACGACGCGGCCGCCTGGCTCACCGTCAAGGGCAAGCGTCTCGGCATCGCGCGGCCGGAATACGAATACGAGATCCCGATCGACGATGCGGAGAACCTTATCCGCAACGTCTGCACCGGCCACCTGATCGAAAAGACACGGCATTTCGTGCCCCATGGGGCGGACATGTGGATCGTCGACACGTTTCACGGCCGCCTCGAAGGGTTGGTCTGGGCCGAGATCGAACTCGAGGACGAAGGGCAGACCTTCGCTCGACCGAACTGGCTGGGCGACGAGGTGACCGGCGATCCGAGGTTCCGTCACTCGACCCTGCTGAGCCTCTGCGAAACGGGAACCTCGCCGATCTCGCTGTCCGAGATCCTGAGCGCGGGTTTTTCTTCGCATGCCGAAGCCGGGGCGCCGTCCTGCCCCGGCTCTCAGCCAAGCAGCAAATGCGAGAATGGCAGATCCGGGCCAAGGGGGACGATGCCGGACGGGTTCAGGCTCTTGATCGAATAATAGCCGCGTTTGATGTGGTCGAGGCTGACGGTCGCCGCGACGCCGGGTAGCGCCAGCATGCGCTCGATATGGGCGCTCAGCGCGGGATAGTCGGCGATCCGCCGCAGATTGCACTTGAAGAGCCCGTGATAGGCCGCGTCGAACCGGACGAGCGTGACGAAGAGGCGGATATCCGTTTCGGTCGGATGCTCGCCGAACAGGAAGGTCCGGCCGGCAAGCCGCGCTTCCAGCTCGTCCAGCATGCCGAAGACCTCGCCGAAGGCCTCCTCATAGGCCGCCTGGGTGGTCGCGAAGCCGGCGCGATAGACGCCGTTGTTGAGGTGCGGATAAAGCCGGTCGTTGAGCGCGTCGATCTCCTTCCGCAGCGCCGCTGGGTAGAGATCGACGCTGTCGTCGGCGAGCCGGCCGAAACCGGAATTCATCATGCGAACGATATCGGCCGATTCATTGTTGACGATCGTCCGCCGCTCTTTGTCCCAAAGAACCGGAACCGTGGCGCGGCCCGTGAAGCTCGGATCGGCCTTCGTATAGATCTCGTGGAGATAGGTCGCGCCGTTCAGCGGATCGCGGTCGGCGCCCGGAAAGTCGCCGAAGCGCCAGCCTTGATCCGTCAGCGCCGGCTCCACCACCGAGACATCGATCGCCGCCTCCAGCCGCTTCAGCTTGCGGGCGATCAGCGTGCGGCAGGCCCAGGGGCAGATCAGCCCGACATAGAGGTGGTAGCGCCCGGCTTCGGCCGGAAAGCCACCCTCGCCGCTCGGCCCCGGCGCGCCATCCGGCGTGACCCAATGGCGGAAGCTGGAGGTCTGGCGCACGAAGCCGCCCTTCGCGTCCTTCGCCTGGACGGGCTGCCAATCGGCCGCCCATTTGCCGTTCACGAGCACGATGTCTCTCCGGTTCGAGGCGTCGCGCTCATCGCGCGACGAGGGTGATCGACAGGCCCCAGGGGTCGCGGAGCGCGAGGGCGGACTCGCCGGGCGGCGGCGAGGCGAGGCGCGACCGCACCCTGTCGAGCGCAACTCGATCGGTCAGGATCTCCACGTCATGCAGGCCCGTCACCGGCTCGGCGCGCGGTCCCGCGCCCCGGCTGTTCCAGATATTGGCGGCCAGCTGGTGGTGATAGCCGCCCGAGCCGAAGAAGCTGCCGCCGGGATAGCGGGCCGTCAGATCGAAGCCGAGCAGATCCGAATAGAAGGTCTCGGCGGGCGCGATCGCGCCGACCTGGAGATGCACATGCCCGATGGTGCCGCCGGCCGGAAAGCCCGCCCAGTCGTGCCCGGCGCCGGCCTCGAGCAGCGCCTGATAGTCCAGCGGATCGGTCGCCATCGCGATCATCCCGTTCGGCAGGCTCCATTCCGCATCGGGACGGTCGGCATAGATCTCGATGCCGTTGCCTTCGGGATCGGCGAGATAGATCGCCTCGCTGACGCGGTGGTCGGACGCGCCCTGGATCGGCACGCGGCTTGCTGCGGCGAAACGCAGCCACGCGCCGAGATCGGCCCGTGTGGGAAGGAGAAACGCGGTGTGGAACAAGCCGGCCTCGCGCGCCGAGCGGCGTCGGGCTTCTGGGTCGTGCCGCAACTCGATGAGGACGCCGCGCGTCGTGCCGAGGCGGATCGCGCCGCGTTCCGCGTCGAGACGCGTGAGACCGATGACCGTTTCGTAAAAGGCCGCCACCCGGTCGAGGTCGTTGACGGTGAGCGTCACCGCGCCGATCCGATGCGGTGCTTCGGCGAGAAGGGTCATGGCACGGTCTCGATGGGTAGGCGGATGGGTCAGGCGGTGACGCGGCGTCCGCTGCCGCCCGGCGTCGGGCGAAGCGCATAGGCGCCGTCGCCGACGAGCGCCAGAGCGACGAGGCCGACGATCCAGAGCGCCAGGAATTCCCAGCCTCCATTCGGATTGGTGAAGAAGAAGCCGGCCGGTCCATGGACGGTGGCGATGGCGCCGAGCAGGATCGGCGTCAGTGCCAAAGCGACGATCCGGCTGTAGATGCCGAGGATCAGGGCAAGGCCGCCGGCCGTCTCGCCGAGGATGACGAGATAGGCAAGCGGCCCGGGCAGGCCGAGGCTGGCGAAGAACTGCGCCGTGCCGGCCGGCGTGAAGACGAAGAGCTTCAGGCCGGCATGGGCAAGAAAGAGAATGCCGAGCGCGGCGCGCAGGAGCGTCGCGGCATAGGGCGCGGTGCGACTGTCGATCATGGGAATGGCCCCGATGGAGAAACGTGGCACCACCATGCGCCCGGGCCAGACCTTTGATAATCCGCGCTTTCGGCATAACACTTCACACCCAGAGAGTGAGGTGAAGCATGGATCGGATCACCGGCCTGCAGGTCTTCGCGCGGGTGGCATCGCAGGGCAGCCTATCCGGCGCGGCCCGCAGCCTCGGCATGTCGCAGACCATGGCGACGAAGCACATGGCCGTCCTGGAGGACCGGCTGGGCGTGAAGCTCCTGCATCGCACGACGCGCAAGATCACGCTAACCGAGGCCGGCCGGCGCTATCTCGAACACGCGGAGCGCATTCTCGCCGAATTCGCCGACGCCGAGGCGCTGGCGGTCGCCGAGCGGATCGAGGTCACGGGCACGCTCCGGGTCAACGCCCCGGTCTCCTTCGGCACCCGCGAACTCGCGCCGCTTCTGGCTCTCTTCTCGCGGCAGCATCCGGGACTGGTGATCGATCTCGGCCTCAACGACCGCATGGTCGATCTGGTGGAGGAAGGCTGGGATGTCGCGGTCAGGATCGGCCGCCTCCAGCAGCTCGATCTCGTCGCCCAGCGCATCGCGCCCTGCCGGCTCCTGGTCGCCGGCGCGCCAGCCTATCTCGCCGAGCATGGCGTGCCGCGCAGTCTCGCGGAGCTCGCGAGCCACAATTGCCTCGGCTATACGCTGTCGAGCGCGCTCGGGCCGCATCGTTGGCATTTCGGCGCCGATGGCGCGACCGGCATCGAAGTCGGCGGCTCGCTCCAGGCGAACAATGGCGACGCGCTGGTCGCGGCGGCGCTGGCCGGACAGGGCCTGATCTACGAGCCGACCTTTCTCGTCGGCGACCATATCCGCGCCGGACGGCTCGTGCCGCTCGGCTTCGAGCAGCCGCCGCTCGAACTGCCGGGCATCTTCGTCGTTCATGCCTCCAGCCGCCGGCCGCCAGCGAAGGTGCGCGCCTTCAGCGACTTCCTGGCGGGACGGTTCGGCGCGCTGCCGCCCTGGGACCGCGACCTCGGTTTCGCGGCGTCATGAACCGGGATCGCGATGGACCGGATCGATCCAATGCACCGTTTCCGGGCGCTCCACCGGCTCGATGTCCGTGATGTTCACCACCACCGCCTCGTTGTCGGAGCGCACCAGCACGCATTCGAGCGGCTCGTCCGGCAAGGCGTTGATCTCCTGATGCGGCACGAAGGGCGGCACGAAGATGAAGTCGCCCGGTCCCGCCTCGGCGACGAATTCCAGATGGTCGCCCCAGCGCATGCGCGCCCGGCCGCGCAGGACGTAAATCACGCTTTCCAATTCGCCGTGATGATGAACGCCGGTCTTGGCATCCGGCTGGATCGTGACCGTACCGGCCCAGATCTTCTGGGCGCCCGCCCGCGCCCGGTCGATCGCCGCCTGCCGGAACATGCCGGGCGTCTGCGGCGTGTTGCTGTCGAGCCGGTCGCCGGGAATTACCTGAACGCCGTCATGTTTCCAGCGCGGCGTTTCGTGGTCGTCATCGTGGCTCATCGCATCCCTCCTCAGGGGAGCGAAGA
The DNA here is from genome assembly GCF_014642635.1 of Aureimonas endophytica. Taxonomy (GTDB): domain Bacteria; phylum Pseudomonadota; class Alphaproteobacteria; order Rhizobiales; family Rhizobiaceae; genus Plantimonas; species Plantimonas endophytica. Next base: position 133,351 of record NZ_BMIQ01000001.1, on the reverse strand, counting down.
CCCTTCGCCCGGCGCTGTCAATCGCCCCGGGCCGGGTTCAGGGCCGCGCCGCCGCGCTCAAGGTCCGGCCGCGCCGCGTGCGATCGCGCCGGCCGAGCTGGCGCGCGAAGGCGACCGTGCCGATGCCCGTCGCGACGAGCACCAGGGCGAGAAGGCCGATCATGTGTTCGCCGCCCAGGCTGTCGAGTTCGGCGACGCCGCGCGCCGCCAGCCAGCCCGGCGCCAGCATCACCGGCGCCCAGAGAACGGCGGAAAGGACGTTGGCGATCTGGAAGCGCGTCTGGTCCATGGCCATCATGCCGGCGACGAGCGGCACGGTGGAGCGGATGGGGCCGAGGAAGCGGCCGATGAGCACGGCGGCGAAACCATATTTGCGAAAGAACAGGCGCGTCTTCGCCACCGCGTGACGATAGCGCCGCAGCGGCGGACGGTGGACGATGCCGGGGCCGAGCCAGCGGCCGAGCACGTAGGAAACGATGTCGCCGAGCACCGCGCCGACGATCGCGCCGACGAGCACCGGAACCGGACCGATGACGCCCGAGCCGACAAGCCCTCCGATCAGCAGCATCACGGCGGTCGCCGGAATGAAGAGGCCGACCAGCACGAGCGATTCACCGAGCGAGATCAGCATGATGATCGGCACGGTCCAGGCTTGGTGGGTCTCGATGACCTGGGAGAGATGGGCAAGGAAGGTGCTCATGAAGACCCGTGAGGCAAGCTGGCGGTATGACGACGATGGATCGGCGCGGGAAAGCGGACGCCTCCCTTGCACTAATGATCGAGAACCTATGCAATAAAAGCGAGAATCTCGTGACTGTCCGAGATTTGATCGAAACTTGAGCGCAAGAGCGCGAAAATTCCGTCGCCGCCTCGCCAGGATCGACATGGCTCGCTAGGGTCGTCGGCGCGCTCCGGTCGCGGCCGGACGCGCGAGGAACCCCGCCGCCGCCCATGCCCCGCCCGTCTTCGCTGTCCCCCTACCCGATCCCGGGCGCCCTGGCGCGGCGTCTCTGGCTGCGCGCGCAGCGGCTGGACGAGACCGCGCCCTTCGGCGCCGGGCCTGAGGCGGTGCCGGCCGCCGTCCGGCATCTCGGTTATGTGCAGATCGACACGATCAACGTTATCGAACGCTCGCACCACCATATCCTCTGGAGCCGCATTCCGACCTATCGGCGCGAGCATCTGCATCAGGCGCAGAGCATCGATCGCAGCCTCTTCGAATATTGGACCCACGCCCTCGCCTATATCCCCTCCGAGGACTTCCGCTTCTTCCTGCCCGACATGCGGCGCCACCGCGCCAATCCGCAGGCCTGGTTCGCCTCCGTCACCGCCAAGGATCTCGCCAAGGTGATGCGGCTCGTACGCGAGGGCGGACCGCTGACCATCCGCGACATCGAGGACGACGTCCTCGTCGAGAAGGACCATGCCTGGGCGAGCCGCAAGCCGTCGAAGCGCGCCTTGCAACTCGCCTTCTTCACCGGCGCGCTGACGGTCAGCGCGCGCGCCGGCATGCTGAAGACCTATGAGGCGACGGATCGGCATTTCGCCTGGGAGGCGCGTCCGCGCCCGGCGACCGAGACGCAGATCCTCGACTACTGGCTCGACCGGGCGCTACGGGCGCAGGGTCTCGTCAGCCTCGATTCAATCTGCCATCTCGCCCCGAGCCGCAAGCCGGCGGTGCGCGCGCGGATCGAGGCGCGGCTGCGGCGCGGCCGTCTCGTGCCGGTGGCCGTCGAAGGCGCCGGCCGCGTCGAACATTGGGCGACACCCGAGACGCTGGAGGATACGGCCGCGCCGGACGCCGAGCCCGTCCATATCCTCTCGCCCTTCGATCCGCTGATCATCCAACGCAAGCGCCTATCCCTCTTCTTCGGCTACGAGCACCGGTTCGAAGCCTATGTGCCGAAGGAGAAGCGGCTCTTCGGCTATTTCGCCCTGCCGATCCTCGTCGGCGACCGCGTCGCCGCCGTGTTCGACCTGAAGACCGACCGGACGGCGCGCAGGCTTCTCATCCAGAAGGCGACATGGCTCGAGACGCCCGCCGCCGAGACGAAGGCGGCGGTCGACGCGGCGCTGGAGCGGTTTCAGGAATTCCAGATCGCCGACAGTCAGCCGTTCATGCAACCTGCAGATGCCCGTTAGTCAGATTCCTGATTGGCTTTGGCTCTTCGTCGCCGATGCGCTAGCTTTCCCTGCGTCGCGACGGGAGCGCCGATGTTGAGCCTAGCCTTTATCCTCACGCTCTACATTCAGGCGAGCGACAATTCCTTCGAAACGAAGACGATGCTGTTTCGCGACAATCGGCTGTGCCAGGAACAGGGCGCGGAACTCGTGGACCTTGCGCTGACCACGAAGTCGAAGAGCGGCAAGACGGTCCGTTCCGCGTGGTTCAACTGCGCGCCGGTGCGCGGCAAGGCGCCGTCACGCGGCGTCGCCGGCTGAGGCGGACCCCGCCGGAAGCTCTGCGCCCTCTTCCGGACCGTTGCCGGCCCCGCGCCGGCGGTCGGTCCGGCGCAGCCAGCTCGGCAACACCCCGGCGGCAGCCAGCGCGGCGGCGAGCCAGAGCGCGGCTTCCGTGCGATAGTCCGGCAGCAGGCCGAAGATCACCGCCAGCACCGCGACGCCCATCGACTGGCCGACGAGCCGGGCGCTGGACTGGATGCCGCTCGCCCCGCCGCTGCGCTCGCGCGGCGCGCTGGTGATCAGCACCTTGTTGTTCGGCGTCTGGAACACGCCGAAGCCGAAGCCGGCGAGGACGAGCCGCCAGATGAGATCGGCATCGCTCGGCGCCGCCGGTAGGAGCGCCAGCGAGACGAGGCCGGCCGAGAACAGCGCCAGCCCGACCGCGCAGAGCTTCGCCGGATCGAAGCGATCGGCGAGCCGCCCGGTGATGAAGGCGGCGGTCGCGGTCGCGATCGGCCAGGGCGTCATCAGAAGCCCGGTCTCGGAAGCGGAACGGCCGAGACCGTCATGGAGGAAGAAGGGCAGCGAGACGAAGGCCATGGCCTGCGCGCTGAAGGAACAGACGGAAGTGACGGCCGACAGCGCGAAGATCGGCAGGCGCAGAAGGTCGACCGGCAGCATCGGCGCCGGCTGGCGCAGCTGGTGCCGCACGAAGACGATGCCGATCACGATGCCGGCGGCGATCTGGCCAACCGCGATCGCCAGGCCCTCCGAATGGCCGAGCCCGTTGACGCCCGAGATCGCGAGGCCGAAGGTCGCGGCGCTGAGCACGGCGCTGACGAGATCGAAGCGGCGCTTGGCGCGCGGTGTCGCCGGCAGGGTCATCGCGCCGACGACGAGCGCCAGAAGGCCGATCGGCAGGTTGATCAGGAACAGGGCCTGCCAGGGCGCGACGGCGAGGATCGCGCCGGCGATCGAGGGGCCGGCGGCCGAGGACACTCCGACCATCATGGCGACATAGCCGACGGCCCGGCCGATCATGGCATGGGGAAAGATGAAGCGGACGAGCGCGATGTTGATGCTCATCACTCCGGCCGCGCCGAGGCCCTGGAGCGCGCGCGCCGCGACGAGCGCGGGCAGGGAATCGGAGAGCGCGCAGCCGAGCGAGGCCAGCGTGAAGAGGCCGAGCCCGCCGAGATAGACGCGCCGGTAGCCGACGATCTCGCCGAGGCTGGCGAGCGGCAGGAGCACCATGGTGACGGCGAGCTGATAGGCGTTCACCACCCAGATCGCGTCCACCGGGCGGATGTTCAGCTCGCGGGTGATGGGCGGCAGTGCGATATTGGCCACGGCGCTGTCGAGAACCGCCACGAAAAGCGCGAGCGCCACCGTCGCGAAAGCGAAGGAGCGCTGCGGTTGGGGAAGACCGTCTTGCATGTCAGTCGTCTGCGATGGGGCTGTCCGGGCCCTGCCCGGCCCAGCCGCGGGAATGCGGAACGATGCGTTTCCGCTGGGAGGATGCGACGCCGGGAGGACCGCGAGGCGGCGATGGCGCGAAGCCTCCCTTACGCCCCCGTCTCGCTCGACGCAAAAACTCTCTGCCGCGAATGCGAAGCCGGCTGCCGAAGCCGCCGGACATCGGCGCCTCAAGGCCTCAATGCGTCCGGGTCGCCTCAGCCAAGCTGGCGCCGGCCGCGACGCGATCGCGATATTGCTGGTCGATCACCGGCAGCGGCTCGCCCTTGATCGTCGCCTCGAAGCCGCGCAGGCGCTTGTGGATCGACAGGAGCTCCACGATCGTCGGCCAGGAATTGACGAGATACTGGAAGGAGCCGCGCACCTGGTCGAAGGCGCCGGTGATCTGGTTCAGCGTGCCGAGCGTGATGCTGCCGGCGACGATCGCCGGGCCGAGAACCAGATAGGGAAAGACGTTGTCGATCTGGAGATAACCGATCCGCGCGATGTTGAAATAGACATAGTGGAAGTAGAGGCGGAAATAGTTCTGCCGGACATTGTGGAAGAGCGCCGCCACGGTCGGCGGCTGGGCGGCGCGCGGATCGTCCTCGCCATAGACGAGTTCCTTGCGATAGGCGGCCTCGACGCGCTGGTTCTTGAATTCCAGCCCCGGCAGCTTGAAGCCGACAAGCGCCAGGAAGGCGGTGCCGAAGGCGGCCCAAAGCAGCGCCGCCGAGACGAGCGGATGCGGCACCGCGCCGAGGATCGGCAGTTCGGTGACGTTTTCCGACAGGCGCATCAGCACCGGCAGGAAGGCGATCAGCGTCATCACCGCGTCGATCAGGCTGACGCCGAGCGTCTCCATAGTGGTGGAGAAGCGCATCGTGTCTTCCTGCACGCGTTGCGAGGCGCCCTCGACGCTGCGCAGCTTCTCCCAATAGGCCATGTAATAGTCGTTCATCGCCGTGCGCCACCGGAAGATGAAGTGGCTGACGAAGAAGCGCGTCAGCGCGCCGATCGCCACGGCGACCAGCGCGATCTCGAGAAAGGTCGCGATCTGGGCATAGAGCTGGCCGAGCGTCACCTCGCCGCTCTTCGACACGGCTGCCTGGATGAGATTGTAGAAGGGCCCGTACCAGTCGTTGATCGCGACGCTGACCTGCACCTGGAAATAGGTGACGAAGAGGATGAGCGCCGAGCCGAGCACCGACCATCGCGCCCAGGGGTGAGGCGCATAGACGCGCCAGAAGGCATGGAAGAGCCCGACGGCGACGCCGAAATAGAGGTAGAACCAGAGGAACGGTCCCGACCAGAACAGCGAGACGCCGATGAAGGATTCGGCGCCCTCCGCCGGCGCGCCGAAGCCGAGACTCGCGCCGAGATCGCGGATCGCGCCGTACCAGGCGAGGACGCAGATCAACGTCCAGCCGATGGCCGACAGGAAGAACGGCTTCGGACTGGGAAAGAAAGATCGGAACATGGGCCGCCACCCGCAGAACTGCGTCTCGTGGCGGCTCCCTTAGCCCGTCTTCGGCTGAAGTGTCAGTGAACTCGCGGTAATCATTCAGCCGAAGAGGAAATCGCCGATCAGCTTGACGTTCAGCCCAGCGATGACGAAGGCGATCAGCAGGGCCAGCGCGCTCAGCCAGCGCGGCGCGACGAGGGCTCCGAGCTTCGTCCGGCTGGCGGTGAAGGCGACGAGCGGAAACACCGCGAAGGAGAGCTGGAGGCTGAGAACGACCTGGGTCAGCACCAGAAGCTCGGCCGTGCCGCTTTCGCCATACCAGAGCGTGACGAGCGCCGCCGGGATGATGGCGAGGAGACGGGTGACGAGACGCCGGAGCCAGGGCGCGATCTTGATCTGAAGGAAGCCTTCCATGACGATCTGGCCGGCCAATGTCGCCGTGACGGTGGAGTTGAGGCCGCAGCAGAGCAGCGCGATGCCGAAGAGCGTCGGCGCGATCGCGGCCCCGAGGATCGGCGCGAGCAGGCTATGCGCCTCGCCGAGCTCGGCGATCTCGGTCCGGCCGGTGCCGTGGAAGGCGGAGGCGGCGAGGATCAGGATCGAGGCGTTGACGAGCAGCGCGAAGCAGAGCGCGATGGTCGAGTCCCAGGTGGCGAAGCGCAGCGCCTGGCGCTTTTCGTCCAGCGTCTCGCCATAGGCCCGCGTCTGCACGATGCCGGAATGGAGATAGAGATTGTGCGGCATCACGGTCGCGCCGAGAATGCCAAGCGCCAGATAGAGCATCTGCGGGTTCTGGACGATCTCGACCGTCGGCGCGAAGCCCCGCATCACCGCGCCCCAGTCGGGATCGGCCAGCGCGATCTGCACCGTGAAGCAGACGGCGATCACCGCGAGCAGCGTCATGATGAAGGCTTCCACCCAGCGGAAGCCGAGCTTCTGGAGATAAAGGATCAGGAACACGTCGACGGCGGTGAGGATCACGCCGATCTCCAGCGGCAGGCCGAAGATGAGATTGAGGCCGATGGCGGTGCCGACGACCTCGGCGATGTCGGTCGCGACGATGGCGATCTCGGCCAGGAACCAGAGCGGATAGGACACGAAGCGCGGATAGGCGTCGCGGCAGGCCTGGGCGAGGTCGCGGCCGGAGCCGATGGCGAGCCGGGCGCAGAGCGATTGCAGGACGATCGCCATGATGTTCGACAGAAGCGCGATCGACAGGAGCGTGTAGCCGAAGGCCGAGCCGCCGGCGATCGAGGTCGCCCAGTTGCCGGGGTCCATGTAGCCGACCGCGACGAGATAGCCGGGCCCCAGAAAGGCGAAGGCCTTGCGCCAGGGCGGGCCGTCCTTGGCGACGGCGATCGTGCGATGCACGTCGAGAAGCGACCCCTCGCCTCCCGACCGGCGCCAGCCGTCGGCCTCGGAACAGGTCTCCACCGCTTGCGTCATCGCTCGATCCCTCACCCTCGCCGCAAAAGAATGGCGCTCGGCATAAGGTTTGTCCAGTGACAAACTTTGCTCGAAGCGAAGCGATCCGCTAGGAACGCGCGATCGAAGCGGATGCGACGAAGCGGATGGACGACGAGGAGCGGCGACCTGCGCGGGATGCCGAGCGCTTCGCGCGCGTGCGGCAGGCGAACCAGCAGGAACTCGCCGAGGACTATGTCGAGATGATCGCCGATCTCATCGACCAGCAGGGCGAGGCGCGCGCCGCCGACCTCGCGGATCGCTTCGGCGTGTCGCCGGGCACCGTGGCCCGCACCATCCAGCGCCTCGCGCGCGACGGGCTGGTGGAAAGCCTGCCCTATCGCTCGATCTTCCTCACCGAGCGCGGCCGCCGGATGGCGATCGCGGCGCGCGAGCGCCATCGCCTCGTTCACGACTTCCTGGTCGCGATCGGGGTCAGCGAGGCGGCCGCGGAACTGGATGCGGAAGGGATCGAACACCATGTCGGCGAGGAAACGCTGGCGGCCTTCCGGCGTTTCCTCGCCGCGACATAGTGCGGCGCAGCAACAGTCGGCGCGATCCGGTGGCGCGCCCGTGCTTTGCGGGTGACGAATTGCTCACTGCGATGGAACGATAAAGGACGAAAAACCTTTCGGCTTCGCCATTCGTGAGCGGAGCCCGCCCCAGTGAACATTCAGCTTCCGTCCGTCAACCTGAAGCCCTTCAGCGCCAAGCCGGCGGTCCGGCGGTCGCGCATCGAGGAAGGCCGCCCCTTTCCGCTCGGCGCGACCTGGGATGGGCTCGGCGTCAATTTCGCGATCTTTTCCGCCCATGCCACCAAGGTCGAGCTCTGCATCTTCGACCAGGAGGGCACGACGGAACTCGAGCGCATCGAGCTGCCGGAATATACGAACGAGATCTTCCACGGCTATCTGCCGGAAGCGCGGCCCGGCCTCACCTATGGCTACCGCGTCCACGGCCCCTACGAGCCGGACAACGGCCACCGCTTCAACCCCAACAAGCTCCTGCTCGACCCCTATGCCAAGCAGCATATCGGCGAGGTGAAGTGGGACCACGCCCTCTTCGGCTACACGATCGGCCACAATGACAAGGACCTGTCCTTCGACGAGCGCGACAGCGCCGCCTTCGTGCCGAAATGCCGCGTCATCGATCCCGCCTTCACCTGGGGCGACGAGAAGCGGCCGAACACGCCCTGGGAACAGACGATCTTCTACGAGACCCATCTGAAGGGCTTCACCGAGCGCCATCCGGCCGTGCCGGAGGAGCATCGCGGCACCTTCCTCGGCATGCTGAACCGCGACGTCATCGGCTATATCAAGAGCCTCGGCGTCACCGCCGTCGAGTTCCTGCCGATCCACTCCTTCGTGGACGACAGCTATCTCGTCGAGAAGGGCCTGCGGAACTACTGGGGCTACAACACGATCGGCTTCTTCGCTCCGGAGCCGCGCTATTGCGCGACGCCCTTCATCGGCGAGTTCAAGGAGATGGTGTCGCAGTTCCACCATGCCGGGCTCGAAGTGATCCTCGACGTCGTCTACAACCACACGGCCGAGGGCAACGAGCTCGGGCCGACGATCTCCTTCAAGGGCATCGACAACGCCACCTATTATCGCCTGCTGCCCGACCAGAAGCGCTACTACATCAACGATACGGGCACCGGGAACACCGTGAATACCAGCCATCCGCGCGTGATGCAGATGGTGACGGATTCGCTGCGCTATTGGGCGGAGGAATGCCGCGTCGACGGCTTCCGCTTCGACCTCGCCACCATCCTCGCCCGCGAGCCGAACGGCTTCGACGAGGAGTCGAGCTTCCTCCATGCCTGCATGCAGGACCCGCTCCTCGCCTCGGTGAAGCTCATCGCCGAGCCTTGGGACTGCGGTCCGGGCGGCTATCAGGTCGGCCGCTTCCCGCCGGGCTGGGCGGAGTGGAACGACGGCTATCGCGACACGATCCGCTCCTTCTGGCGCGGCGACGAGGGCAAGATCCCGGCCGTCGCCGACAAGATCACGGCCTCGGCCGGCATCTTCAACCGGCGCGGCCGCAAGCCCTGGGCGACGGTGAACTTCATCACCGCCCATGACGGTTTCACGCTGCACGACCTCGTCTGCTACAACGACAAGCACAACGAGGCGAATGGCGAGGACAATCGCGACGGCCATTCGCACAATCTCTCGAACAATTACGGCGTCGAGGGGCCGACCGAGGACGAGGAGATCACCGAGATCCGCTACCGGCAGCTGCGCAACTTCTTCGCGACGCTGCTCTTCTCGCGCGGCACGCCGATGATCCTGGCCGGCGACGAGTTCGCCCGCACGCAGGGCGGCAACAACAACGCCTATGCGCAGGACAACGAGATCGGCTGGGTCGACTGGGAGGTGACGGACGAGAGCCGCGATCTGGCGGAATTCGTCCAGAAGCTGATCCTGCTCCGCCAGTCGCTGCCGATGCTCCGGCGCGGTCAGTTCCTCACCGGCGGCTACGACGAGGAACTGGGCGTGAAGGACCTCGCGTGGATCACGCCGGCCGGCGTCGAGTTCGATCAGAAGAACTGGGCCGATGGCGGCGCGCGCTGCTTCGGCATGCTGCTCGACGGGCGCGCCCAGGCCAGCGGCATCCGCCGTCCGGGCCTCGACGCGACGATGCTGATCGTGATGAACGCCCATTACGACGTGGTGAACTTCAAGCTGCCGGAAGCGCGCGGTGGCGAGCGCTGGCACTGCGTCATCGACACCAATCTGCCCGACCGCTCGGAGCTCGTGCCCTTCGACTTCGGCTCGGAATATATGGTGACGGGACGCTCCTTCCTGATCTTTGTGCTGGAGCCGGTGGACGACGAGGAGAACGCGGCGGCGCAGCGCTCCTTCGCCCATATCTCGCGCGGCTTCGCCAAGGCGGCGGCCAATACCGTTCACTTCTGGAACGGCCGCTGATCGCTTCCGATCGCGACAGCGAAAACCAAAGGGCCCGGCACTGCGCCGGGCCCTTTTTCATGTGCCGGGGCGTCGCCCGCGCTGACGCCTGCCGGCGCCGGCGCCGGCGCCGGCGTCAATGCGCCCCTCCGCCTCCGCCTTCCCCGAGCTTGATGTTCTTCAGGATCAGCGCCAGCGGCACGGCGCAGAGCGAGATGAGCATCAGCGTGTAGAAGACGTCGATATAGGCAAGAAAGCCGCGCTGCGTGTCGACCTGCCGGCCGATGAAGGCGATGGCCTGCGACTGCGCTTCCGGCAGCGTCGCGCCGCGTTGCGCGAAATATTGGGTCAGCGATTGCAGGGTCTGCTGATAGGCGGGCTCGGTCGGCACGACATGCTCGACGAGGCGGCTCTGATGCCATTGCTCGCGATGGGCAAGCACATTCGACGCGATCGAGACGCCGATCGACCCGCCCGTATTGCGCGCGCCGTTGAGGAGCGCGGAGGCTTGGTCGGTCTGGTCCGGCCGCAGGCCGAAATAGGAGGCCGAGGTGATCGGGATGAAGATCAATGGCAGGCCGAGACCGATATAGATGCGCGACTCGGCGAAGAACCAGAAGTTGAGGTCGCCATAGACCCGCGTCAGGTCCCACATGGCCGCCGCGATGATCGCCGCGCCGAGCGCGATCAGATATTTCGGCTGCACATGCGAGGAGAGCCGGCCGACCATGAACATCATCATCATGGTGACGAGACCGCCCGGCGACAGCGCGAGACCGGCCCAGGTGGCGGTATAGCCGTAGAATTCCTGCAGGAGCTCCGGCAGGAACTGGGTGGTCGAGATCAGGATGGCGCCGGTCGCGCCCATCACGATGAAGCAGGAGCCGAACTGCCGCTGGCCGAGTAGGCGCGCGTCGAGCACCGGATTCTCCTTGGTGAGGAGCCAGGGGATCGACAGAAGGAAGGCCAGCGCGCAGATCGCCGAGACGACGATGATGAAGGTCGAGTTGAACCAGTCGTCGGTCTGGCCGCGATCCAGCACCACTTCGAGCGCGCCGAGGAAGATCGCGACGAGCGCGAAGCCGACGATGTCGAAGCGGATGCCCTTGCGACGGAGTTCCGCCCGCTCCTTGCGCAGCGAGTCCGGCTCCTTCACCAGGAACCAGACGAGCGCGAAGGCGAAGACGCCGACCGGGCCGTTGATCAGGAAGCACCAGTGCCAGGAATAGTTGTCGGAGAGGTAGCCGCCGAGCGTCGGCCCGATCACCGGCGCGACGACGACGGCGACGCCGAACAGCGCGAAGGCCTGCCCGCGCTTGGCGGGCGGAAAGCTGTCGGCGAGGATCGACTGCGAGACCGGCACCATGCCGCCGCCGGCAAAGCCCTGGATGACGCGGAAGAGCAGCAGGGATTCGAGGTTCCAGGCTAGGCCGCAGAGGATCGAGGCCAGCGTGAAGGTGGCGAGGCAGGCGAGATAGAAGGATCGCCGCCCGTAGCGCTTGGCGATGAAGCTCGACGCGACTAGCACGATCGCGTTGGAGACGAGATAGGTGGTGACCACCCAGGACGCCTCGTCGGAACTGACGCCGAGACCGCCCGAGATGTAGCGCAGGGCGACATTGGCGATCGTCGTGTCCAGGACCTCCATGAAGGTCGCCAGCGACACGACGAGCGCGATGAGCCAGGGATTGGTGCCGCCGGTCGCGCCGCCGGCGGCGCTCTCCGCGCTCGCCATGTCAGTGCCGCGGCCGAACGGTGGCGGTCGGCACGACCGACATGCCAGGGCCGATCGAGACGTCGGTCGGCCAGTTGTCGACGACGATCTTCACCGGCACGCGCTGCGTGACCTTGACGTAGTTGCCGGTGGCGTTCTCCGCCGGCAGCAGCGAGAAGGCGGTGCCGGAGCCCGGCTGCACCGAATCGATATGGCCCTTCAGCGGATGGTCGGGATAGGCGTCGATGCGAATATCCACCGGCTGGCCGGGCCGCATGTCGGTGATCTGGGTTTCCTTGAAATTGGCCGTCACCCATTTCTCGTCCGGCACGAACATCGAAACGCTCTGGCCGGCATCGATGAACTGGCCCTTGGCGCCGGAAAGGCGGGCGACGCGCCCGGGCTGGGCGGCGACCACGGTCGTATAGGCGAGGTTCTGCTCCGCCTCCTCCACCTGCGCCTCGGCCTGATGCAGGCTCGCGACGGCGCTGGCCCGCTGGGCCTCGGCGGAGGAGACGTTCTTCGTGGCCGAGGCGAGGCCGGCCAGCGCTTCCTGGAAGCTGCCCTGCCCCTGCAACAGGTTCGAGCGCGCCTGCTGCGCCGCCTGGACCGTCCCGGCGCCGGACTTCACCAGCGCGTCCTGCCGGCTCGCCTCGTCCTGCGAAAATTGCAGCGCCGCCTGGGCGGAGCTGACCTGCGCCTTCGCCTGTTCGACGGCGGCCTTGCTGGCGGCGATCTGCGCATCGGCGTTGCGGATGCCGGCATTGGCCGATTCCACCTGTGCCTTCGCCTGGTCGAGCGCGATCTGATAGTCGCGCGGCTCGATCTTCAGGATCACGTCCCCGGCCTTGACATGCTGGTTGTCCGTGACGGGAACCTCAGTGACATAGCCGGAGACCTTCGCGGCGACGGAGAACTGGCGCGCATCCACGAAGGCGTCGTCGGTCGTCTCATAGGGATAGAAGAAGGTCAGCCACAGGAAATAGCCGCCGACCGCCGCCGCGACGAGAAGAACGAGGCCGACGACGATCGCCACCGGATGGCGCCGGATAAACGAGCGCTTCGGCTCCTGCCGCTCGTCCGCCTGCTCCTCGGGCTCGGCCTTCGCACCGTTGTCGTCCTCGGTGTCGGTTTTCGTCTCGTTTGTCTTCGACTTCGCCTTAGCGACCGCGTCGCGCTGCCAGTCGTCCAGCCGCGTCCCGTCCTCGGGCGCCATCTTGTCGCGAGCGGTTTCGTCGTCGTCGGGCAGGCGCTGATCGTCGGGCATCGTCGTCTTTCCGGTGGCCGGCAACGAAGACACGGCCCAAAATCGAACTCATCAGTTCAGTGCGACATAGATCGCGCGGCGCGGGCAGGAAGGGGGACGGCCCGAAACCCGCCGGCATGCGGCCGAAGCCCGCAGGACGCAAACAAGCTAGTCGCGACGCGATCGCCTTTTCCCGTCTCGCTTCGCCGCGCTATGGGATTCCATTCTTCAGGCTCGACGGCGGTCGCGCCCGCCCTGTCGCAGACCGGTTCGATGCCCGATCCGTTTCACCAGCACCTGCTCGATGCCAATCGCAGCTTCGTCGACCAGATCCGCGTCGCGGATCAGAAGGCGGCCTATATCTTCACCTTCGTGCTCGCCCTGATGGTCTGGTCGGCGGAAACCCGGCGGGCCGTGAACCTGAAGCAGCTGATGGTCGCCGATCCGGCTGTCCTCGTTCTGTCGCTGGTGCTGCTCGCCTCGCTGGTCACGGCGCTCTGCGCCGCGATCTGCGTCGTGCTACCGCGTTCGCGGCCGGGTGTCAGCGTCTTCTACTGGGGCGCCTGGCCGGATGCCGGCCAGCGCCTGCGCGCCGCCTGGTGCGAAAGCGACAACGCCTTCATCGCCGACGACCTGATGCGCAACACCGAGACGCTGGCGCTGATCTGCCAGGCGAAATATCGCCTCGTCATCCTCGCCTTCCGCTCGCTTCTCGTCGTCGTCGGCGCCTATATCGGCCTTCTCCTCCTGCCGAACTGACGCGAAACGGAGCGAGGCGCGATAGCGCCCGCGCGCCTCCGCGCTAGTTCCGCCTGCAATCGGCGGCGCAGGCGGGGCGGACGATGCTCGATCTCTGGTACAAGAACGCGGTCATCTACTGTCTCGACGTCGATTCCTTCTTCGACTCGGACGGCGACGGCATCGGCGACTTCCGGGGCCTCGCCGACCATCTCGACCATATCGAGGCGCTCGGCGCGACATGCATCTGGGTCCTGCCCTTCTACCCTTCGCCCAATTGCGACAACGGCTACGACATCGCCGACTATTACGGCGTCGATCCCCGCTACGGCTCGCTCGGCGAGTTCGTCGACTTCATCCAGGCGGCGAAGGATCGCGGGCTGCGCGTCATCGTCGATCTCGTCGTCAACCATTCCTCGATCGACCATCCCTGGTTCCAGGCGAGCCGGGCCGATCCGACCGGGCGCTATGGCGACTGGTATGTCTGGTCGAAGGAGAAGCCGGCCGATGCCGACAAGGGCATGGTGTTCCCGGGTGTCCAGAAGACCACCTGGACCTATGACCGCAAGCGCCAGGAATATTACTTCCACCGCTTCTACGACCACCAGCCGGATCTCAACATCGCCAATCCGGCGGTGCGCGAGGAGATTCAGCGCATCATGGGCTTCTGGCTGGCACTCGGCGTCTCCGGCTTCCGCATCGACGCCGCGCCCTTCATCCTGGAGGATCTGAAAAAGATCCACGGCGCGGATCCGCATGCCTATCTGGCCGAGCTCCAGCATTTCCTGTCCTGGCGCGAGGCGGAGGCGATGCTGCTCGCCGAGGCCAATATCACCATGGAAGAGGCCGCCGACTATTTCGGCAGCGGCGACCGCCTGCATGTGATCTTCAACTTTCCGCTGAACCAGAAGCTCTTCCTCGCCTTCGCCCGCGAAGACGCGACGCCCGTGCGGGACTTCCTGAAGGCTCTCCCCGAACTTCCGATGGTCGGTCAATGGGCCACCTTCCTGCGCAATCACGACGAGATCGATCTCGGCCGACTGGCGCCGGATGAGAAGGCGGAGGTCTTCGCCGCCTTCGGCCCCGACAAGGCGATGCAGCTCTACGATCGCGGCCTGCGCCGGCGCCTCGCGCCGATGCTCGGCGGCGACGAGCGGCGGATTGCCATGGCCTTCAGCCTGATGCTCGCCCTGCCCGGCACGCCGGTGATCTGGTATGGCGACGAGATCGGCATGGGCGAGAACATGGCGCTGCCGGAACGCGACCCGGTGCGCATTCCCATGCAATGGCACCCGCGCGGCCATGGCGGCTTCTCGGCGGCGGAGCCGGCGAAATGGGTGCGCGCGCCGATCCCGGACGGGCCCTTCGCCCATCCCTTCGTCAATGCCGAGGCGCAGCGCACCGATCCGAACTCGCTCTTCTCGACCATCCAGCGGCTGATCCGCATCCGACGCTCCTGCCGCGAGATCGGCTGGGCGGAGGCCGAGGTGGTCGAGACCGAGGACCCGGCGACCCTGGCGCTCCTGTCCGAATGGCGTGGCGGCAGCGTGCTGACGCTTCACAATCTCTCCGACCGGCCGGTCATGATCGATATCGGTGCCAGCGTCGGCGAAGGCCGGGCGGCGCATGATCTGCTGCGTCAGAACGGCGAATTGCGTCGCGCTGAGGACGGCCGATGCCTGCTGCGCCTCGCGCCCTACGGCTTCGAATGGCTGCGGATCGAACAGGAAACCGACACCCGCAAGGGTTGATCAGGCTCGTCGTTCAGGCGAAGCTTCCTTCGCCGGAGCCTTTCGCTTCGGCGGCAAGGAAGGAGGTGAGGCATGTGAGACTTCGGAAGGTGACGCTTCGGATCAGCCTGTTCGGTTGCACCCTGACACTGACCTGGAGCTAAGCCCAAAGGGGCCGGCGCGAATGCCGGTCCCGCCGAAGGCGAGGCTGCCTCACCCCCTTCGACCTTGAGAATAGCATATCGGACGCGAAGTTCCAGCGGCGCGCACGCATGAGGCGAGAACGACCGCCGGCATGGACCATGCCTTTCGGCCCCACTATAGTCCGCGTCCGATAGGGAGTTCCGACATGAGCCTCGCGCATGCGTCCAGCCCCGCGCCCTTGGTGCGCGCCGCCTTCGACTGGGCCGATCCGCTACTTCTCGGCGCCGAACTGTCCGAGGACGAACGGCTGATCTTCGAGACCGCCCGCGACTTCGCCGAGGAACGGCTGCGGCCGCGCATCGTCGAGGCCTATGCGAACGAGACGGTGGAACCGGAACTATTCCGCGAGATGGGCGAACTCGGCCTTCTCGGCGTCACGCTGCCGGAGGACTACGGCTGCGCCGGCGCCTCCTATGTCGCCTATGGTCTCGTCGCCCGTGCCGTCGAGATGGTGGATAGCGGCTACCGCTCGATGATGAGCGTCCAGTCCTCGCTCGTCATGTATCCGATCTATGCCTATGGCGACGAGACGCAGCGCCGCAAATATCTGCCGAAGCTCGCCAAGGGCGAATGGATCGGCTGCTTCGGCCTGACCGAGCCCGATGCGGGCTCCGACCCGGCCGGCATGAAGACGCGCGCCGAGAAGGTCGAGGGCGGCTATCGTCTCCATGGCGCCAAGATGTGGATCTCCAACTCGCCGATCGCCGATGTCTTCGTCGTCTGGGCGAAGTCGGCGGCGCATGACGGCCAGATCCGTGGCTTCATTCTCGAAAAGGGCATGCCGGGCCTCTCCGCTCCGAAGATCGGCGGCAAGCTCTCCTTGCGCGCCTCGGTGACGGGCGAGATCGTGATGGACGGCGTCGTGGTGCCGGAAGAGAACCTTCTGCCCAACGTGTCGGGCCTCAAGGGGCCGTTCGGCTGCCTCAACCGGGCGCGCTACGGAATTTCCTGGGGCGTGATGGGCGCGGCGGAGGACTGCTGGAAGCGCTCGCTCGCCTATGTCCTGGAGCGGCGCCAGTTCAATCGCCCCCTCGCCGCGACGCAGCTCGTCCAGAAGAAGCTGGCGGACATGCAGACCGAAATCGCGCTCGGGCTCCAGGCCTCGCTCCGCGTCGGCCGGCTCTTCGACGAGGGCAAGGCCGCGCCGGAAATGATCAGCCTCATCAAGCGCAACAATTGCGGCAAGGCGCTCGACATCGCCCGCACCGCCCGCGACATGCATGGCGGCAACGGCATCATGGGCGAGTATCATGTCATGCGCCACCTCCAGAACCTCGAGACGGTCAATACTTACGAGGGCACGCATGACGTGCACGCCCTGATCCTGGGCAAGGCCCAGACGGGACTTCAGGCCTTCGCCTGAGCACCCGCCTCCCGCGCATCCGCAAGATCGGCGACAGTTCACTGAGCGATAAGGTCGCCGGTTTTGGCTTGGAGAGCTGCGATGCGAGTTGGCGAATCCCTGTTCCGGCCCCGGCCGGACACGTCGCGCGATCGTGGCGGCGATGAAGCCGCCGCTCTCGTATTCGAAGCGCGGCGCGAGAACGCCGCGCCGACGGCGGCTCCGGCTTCGGCGCCCGTCTCCTCCGACGGCTCGTCCACGCGCGCCCTGACCCGGACGCTCGCTGGCATGGACGTCGAGTCCCGCGCCACCAAGGCTAAGGCGAGCGGCGAGACGGCGGTGGTGGAATTCGGCAAATGGGCGAAGATGTCGCCCGCCGAGCGCATTCGCGCGCAGATCCTCCATCGGCACGATCTGACGGAAGAATCGCTGAAGGCGCTGCCGAAGGAGGAGCGCGAGGCGATCGAGACGGAGATCCGCGAGGCGATCAAGCGCGCCTATGGCGTGAAGGAGAAGACCGGCCACGAGGAGTCGGCGCCGGACCTCACCGGTCCGGTCGAAGTCTCGCCCGCCTGAGCCGATCCCGTCGGCGCGCCGATCTCACGCCACCAGCGCGTCGGGCCGGGTGCGGCGGAAGGCGCGTCCGTCCGGGCCGAAGACATGCAGGGCCTCCGGCGCCGCCGCCAGCGATACCGTCTCGCCGCGCCGGACCGGGCTTTCGCCGTCGAGCTTGGCGACGATCGGCTCCTTGCCGCCGACATCGACATAGACGAGCGTCACCTCGCCGAGCTTCTCGACGAGTTCGACCGTGCCGGAGAAGAGCGGCGCGCCGTTCGAAAGCGTCAGATCCTCCGGCCGCACGCCGAGCGTCGCCTTGCCGCCGCGCGCGCCGGCGGGAATTTCCACCGCCGTCGCCAGTCGGGCGCCGCTCGGCAGTTCCAGCCCGCCACCCTCGCCGATCCGCGCCTCGACGAAATTCATCGCCGGCGAGCCGATGAAGCCCGCGACGAAGAGATTGTCGGGATGGTGGTAGAGTTCCATCGGCGAGCCGACCTGCTCGACGCGGCCGCCATTCAGGACGACGATGCGGTCGGCGAGCGTCATCGCCTCCACCTGATCGTGCGTCACATAGATCATGGTCGTTGTCGGCATGGTCTCGTGCAGCTTGGCGATCTCGATCCGCGTCGCGACGCGCAGCGCCGCGTCGAGATTGGACAGCGGCTCGTCGAAAAGGAAGACCTTCGGATCGCGGGTGATGGCGCGGCCGATCGCGACGCGCTGGCGCTGGCCGCCCGACAGCTGCTTCGGCAGGCGGTCGAGATATTGGGTAAGCTGCAGCATCTCGGCCGCACGGCGGACGCGGCGGTCGATCTCGCCCTTGTCGGATTTGGCGAGCGTCAGGCCGAAGGCCATGTTCTCGTAGACCGTCATATGCGGATAGAGGGCGTAGGACTGGAACACCATGGCAATGCCGCGCTTGGCCGGCGGCAGCCCGTTCACCACCTGCCCGTCGATGGCGAAGGTGCCGCCGGTGATCTCCTCCAGCCCGGCGATGAGGCGCAGAAGGGTCGACTTGCCGCAGCCGGAGGGGCCGACGAAGACGATGAACTCGCCGGCGCGGATGTCGAGATCGACACCCTTGATCACGTCCACCGCCCCGAAGGACTTCTTCACCTTGGTGAGCTTCAGATCCGCCATCGCGCCTTCCCTCACTCCACAACCGATCTTGGAATATCGCCCGCCCGGCGGGTCAGCCCTTCACGCCGCCGGCGGTGAGGCCGGAAATGATCTTGCGCTGGAACACGAGCACCAGGACGATCAGCGGCACGGTGACGATGATCGACGCCGCCATGATGAGGCCCCAGGGAATCTCGAAGGACGAGCCGCCCGAAAGGAGCGCGATGGCGACGGGCACCGTGCGCTGGTCGTCGCCGGAGATGAAGGTCAGCGCGAAGAGGAACTCGTTCCAGGCGGCGATGAAGGCGAGCAGGCCCGTCGTCACCAGAGCCGGCCACATCAGCGGCAGGAAGACCTTCGTGATGATCGTCCAGGGCGAGGCGCCGTCGACGATCGCCGCCTCCTCGATCTCGATCGGCAGGTCGCGCATGAAGGTGGTGAGCACCCAGACCGTGAACGGCAGGGTGAAGATCATGTAGGAGAAGATCAAGGCGAGCGGCGTGTTGTAGATGCCGAAGAGACGGATGATCTCGAACAGGCCGGCCAGCACCGCGATCTGCGGAAACATCGAGACGGACAGCACCGTCAGGAGCAGAAGCCCCCGGCCGCGAAAGGAGATACGCGACAGCGCGAAGGCGGCGGTGAGGCCGAGTAGCAGCGACAGCGCCACGACGACGGTGGCGACGAGAACCGAATTCAGGAAGTTGCGCGGAAAGGTGCCGCTGCCGAGCACCGCCTGATAGTTGGCGAGCGAGAAGGCCTTCGGCAGATAGTCGATGGCGAAGAGCGCCGTGCCCGACTTCAGCGAGGTCATCACGGCATAGTAGAAGGGGAAGACCGCCTGGACGACGATCACGGCGACGAGAAGGTAGAAGCCTCCGGTCTTCAGCGCCTTGGTCGCGGTCATCAGCGGCCCTCCGAGCCGAGATCGACGCGCCCGAGCTTGATATAGGCGATCGTGATCAGCGCGATCGTCAGGAAGAGCAGGGTCGAGGCGGCCGAGCCATAGGCGAACTGGTCGAACTGGAAGAGGTTTTCCTGGGCGAAGACCGACATGGTCTTGGTCTGGTCATTGGCCGGCGTCAGCACGTAGATGAGGTCGAAGACCCGTAGGGAATCAAGCGCGCGGAAGATGATGGCGACCATCAGCGCCGGACGGATCAGCGGCAAAGTCACCTTCCAGAAGACCTTCACCGGATGGATGCCGTCGATCTTCGCCGCCTCATAGATGTCGCCCGGCACCATCTGGAGGCCGGCGAGGATCAGCAGCGCCATGAAGGGCGTCGTCTTCCAGACGTCGACGATGATCACCGCCCACATCGCTGTGTCGGGATTGGCGGTCCAGGCGATCGGCGCCGAGATCAGGCCGACGCGCATCAGCATGTCGTTGAGGATGCCGAACTGGTCGTTCATCATCCAGGCCCACATCTTAGCCGAGACGACGGTCGGGATCGCCCAGGGGATGAGCACGGCGGCGCGGACCAGGGCGCGGCCCCTGAACTCGGCATTGAGGACGAGGGCGACGACGAGGCCGAAGACGGTTTCCAGCGCCACGGAGACGAGGGTGAAGTAGACCGTGTTCCAGACGGCGCTCCACCAGCCGGGCTCGGCGAGAAGGCCGAAATATTCGCCCGTCCCGTCGCCGTAATCGACATATTCGAGATAGTTCGCGAAGCCGGTAAAGCCGGCACTGCCGAGCGTCGAGAGCTTGGCATCGGTGAAGGAGAACCAGATCGTGCGCACCAACGGCCAGCCGGCCGCCGCCGCGAGCACGACGAGCATCGGCGCGAGGAACAGCCAGGCGGAGCGGATCCGCTGCGACCGCAGTTCCGAGCGGCCCCGATAGATGCCGCTCTCATCGAGGGCCGTCCGCCCCGCCCTGTCTTCCGCCGATGTCAGCGCCATCGAAGCCTCCCGTCCCCGATGTACCGCCTTACCAACTGCTACCCTTCAGCCGTTTCAGCTTCGCTTCCAGCCGCTTCAGATTGCTTTCCGCCGTGCCGTTGCCGGCCAGCGTGTTGTTCACCGCCGTCCAGAACTCGCTGGAGACCTCGTTATATTTCGCCTTGGTCGGCGCCGAGGGGCGCGGCACGGCGGCGAGGAACACCTCGCGCCAGCGGGCGACGAGCGGCTGCTTCTCCTTGATCTCGGGATCGTCGTAGAGCGCCGGAATGGTCGGCAGGCGCGAATAGTTAATCGCGCGCAGCTTCTGCTCCTCCGCCGAGGACCAGAATTTCACGAAGGCCGCCGCCGCCTCCTGATGCTTGGAGAATTTCGAGATCGCGATGTTCCAGCCGCCGAGCGTCGCGGCGGAACTGCCGCCCTCGCCCGCCGGCAGCGGCACCACGTCGATCTTGCCCTTGATCGCGCTGTCGCCGCCATTGCCGAGCGAGAAGGCATAGGGCCAGTTGCGCATGAAGACCGCGTTGCCCGTCTGCCAGACGCCGCGCGCCTCCTCCTCCTTGTAGGACAGGACGCCGGGCGGCGCGATCGTGTTCACCCAGCTCTTCGCCGTCTCCAGCGCGGCCGCCGCCTTCGGATTGTTGATCGAGATCGTGCCGTCCGTCTCGACGATGCGACCGCCGCCGGAGGAGGCCACCCATTCGAGCCCGTCGCAGGTCAGGCCCTCATAGGGCGCGCCCTGGAACACGAAACCCCAGAGCTGGCCCTGGCCGGCGGCCCGTTCCTTGTCCTGGATCTCCTTGGCGGTCGCGGCCAGCTCCGCCCAGGTCTTCGGCGGCTGCTTGCCGTATTTCTCCAGAAGGTCCTTGCGATAATAGAGCGCCGGCGCATCGGCGAAGGTCGGCATGGCGACGAGCTTGCCGTTTACGGTCTGGCTCTCGATCACCGCCGGGATGTGCTTGCCGACCTCGTCGCCGACGAGCGGCTTCAGGTCGAGGAAGTAGTCGGCGAGCTGCGGCGCCCAGATGACGTCGGTGCGATAGACGTCGATATCCGAATTGCCGGCGGCGAGCCAAAGGCGGTACTGGCCGAACTGGTCGGTGGTGGAGGCCGGCAGCGTCACGATCTTGATCGTATGGCCGGTCTTCTCGGTGAAGCGCTTGCCGGCTTCCGTGAGCTCCTGAATATCCGTGCCGTTCGAGCCGGAGGCGACGGCCACCTCGTCGGCCGAGGCGATGCCGACCGCCAGAAGACTCGCGGCTCCGGTCAGGAGAAGCGTCAAACCTTTGAATACCACGGACATCCTCCCAGATGTGCTCGGCCGGCTCTGCTGCCATGTCGTCTCGAAGTGGCGGGCGACGGCGCGACTCCCGTTCGCGCTTCACGAGGCCTCCCACAACCTCAGGATGGAAGGGTGGCCGAACTTCCCCTCCCCGTCAATGAGAAGCTCGGCCTCGCCGCCGGCATTTCAAGGCCAGTCGCGCCGCGAGATGCCGAGCCTCTCGAATTCGGCGAAGGCCACGTCCAGCGACCCGCCGAGATCGATGGCGCGGCAGGCGTTCTCGACCACCACCACCTCGAAACCGGCGGCGCGCGCGTCGAAGGCCGTCCAGGCGACGCAGAAATCGAGCGCCAGACCAACGAGATAGAGACGCTTCGCGCCGCGCTCGCGGAGGTAGCTCGAAAGCCCGGTGACGGTGCTTCGATCGGCCTCAACGAAGCCCGAATAGCTGTCGACGCCGGGATGGAAGCCCTTGCGCACCACCATCTGGAAACGGTCCGTGTCGAGCGCCGGATGGAACTCCGCCCCCTGCGTCCTCTGGACGCAGTGGTCCGGCCAGAGCACCTGAGTGCCATAGGCGAGCTCGATCGTGTCGAAGGGCGCGCGCCCATGGGCGGAGGCAAAGGAGGCATGGCTGGCGGGATGCCAGTCCTGAGTCGCGACGACGATCGGGAAGCGGGCCATCATCGCGTTGATGGGCGAAATCAGCGCATCGCCGCCGGGCACCGCCAGCGCCCCGCCCGGACAGAAGTCGTTCTGCATGTCGACGACGATCAGCGCATCCGTCGCCGCGATCTCGAATCCCATCCTCGCCCCCATTCCCCGTGCGGTTTCGGCGCCCACCTAAGCGTTTCACGACGCGCCGCGCCAGAGCGGCGGCAAGCTGGCGGAGAGGCAATGGACGGTCGCAAGCTCTATCGCATGGGAATTCGCGGCCCAGGCCGGCTCGTCGGCTGGGCGTCGCATCTCGTCGGCACGCCGACGCTCCTCGTCCTTCTCGGCATTTCGGGCGCGATCGGCTTCTTCATCTTCCTCGCCGAGGACGTGGCGGAAGGCGAGACGCTGGCCTTCGACCGGGCCGTGCTCCTCGCCCTCCGCAATCCGCTCGATCCGCAGATGCCCTTCGGCCCCGGCTGGTTCCAGGAGCTGATGCGCGACTTCACCGGCTTCGGCAGCGTCGGCATCCTCAGCCTCGTGACGCTGGCGGCCGCGGGTCTCCTCTATATCCAGCACCAGCGGCGCTCGCTCTTCCTCACCATCGCGGCGATCGCGAGCGGCATGGTGGTCTCGTCGCTGCTGAAGGCCGGCTTCGACCGCCCCCGTCCCGACCTCGTGCCGCATGGCTCGATCACCTATACGGCGAGCTTTCCGAGCGGCCATGCCCTGCTCTCGGCCGTCACCTATCTGACGCTCGCCGCCCTCGTCGCCCGCGTCCAGCCGAGCCGGGGGCTGAAGGTCTATATCTTCGCGCTGGCGGCGCTTCTCACCATCGTCGTCGGCATCAGCCGCGTCTATCTCGGCGTCCATTGGCCGAGCGACGTCGCGGCGGGCTGGGCGGTCGGCAGCGCCTGGGCGCTGCTCTGGTGGCTGATCGCCCGCTGGCTGGAGCGGCGCGGCGTGGTGGAGCCCGAGCGGACCGAGCCGCAGGCCGCCGGCGAAACGCCCTCCTGAAAACGCGAAAGCCCCGCCCGATCGCTCGGGCGGGGCTCGTCTCGATCGTCGCGACGCGGCCGGGTCAGGCCTTGTTGCGGTTGTAGACGTCGAAGCAGACGGCGGCGAGCAGCACGAGGCCCTTGATGACCTGCTGGTCGTCGATGCCGATGCCGAGGATCGACATGCCGTTGTTCATCACGCCCATGATGAAGGCGCCGATCACCGCGCCGAGCACCTTGCCGACGCCGCCATAGGCCGATGCGCCGCCGATGAAGCAGGCCGCGATGACGTCGAGCTCGAAGCCGACGCCCGCCTTCGGCGTCGCCGAATTGAGACGCGCGGCAAAGATCAGGCCCGCCAGCGCGGCGAGGATGCCCATGTTGACGAAGGTCATGAAGGTCAGGCGCTCGGTGCGGATGCCCGAGAGCTTGGCGGCCTTCTCGTTGCCGCCGACGGCATAGATGCGGCGGCCGGCCGTGGTCCGCGTCGTCATGAAGCCATAGGCGAGGATCAGGATCGCCATCAGGATCAGGACGTTCGGGAAGCCGTTATAGGTGGCGAGCAGGTAGGTGATCAGCATGATCGCCGCCGCGATGAAGACGTTGCGGCCGACGAAGATGCCGAAGGGCTCGTCGGCCTGGCCGAAGCGGGTCTGCTTCTGGCGGCGACGGACGTTGAGAAGGACGAGAGCGCCGACGGCCACCGCGCCGAGGATCAGCGTCGTGGTGTGGAGGCCGGGCCCGCCGCCGAGGAAGTCCGGGATGAAGCCCTTGGACAGCTTCTGGAAGGATTCCGGGAAGGGGCCGATCGAGGCCGAGCCCAGAACCTTCAGCGTCAGGCCGCGGAAGACCAGCATGCCGGCCAGCGTCACGATGAAGGACGGCACCTTGAAATAGGCGACGAGATAGCCCTGCGTCGCGCCGACGATGGCGCCGACGAGGAGGCAGACCACGCTCGCCGAGAAGGCGTCGAACTGGTACTTCACCATGAGGACGGCACCGAGGCCGCCGATGAAGCCGGCGACCGAGCCGACCGACAGGTCGATATGGCCGGTGATGATGATGAGCAGCATGCCGATCGCCATGATGACGATGTAGCTGTTCTGCAGCATCAGGTTGGTGAGGTTCAGCGGCTTCATCAGCACGCCGTCGATCAGGCCGCCCGTCATCACCTGGAAGAACAGCATGATCACGACGAGCGCGATCAGCATGCCGTATTCGCGGATATGCGACTTGAGGAAGCCGAGGTTGAAGCCGCCACCCTGGCCGGCGGGCAACCCTTCGTCTGCGGTCTTAATGCTCATGGGTCCTCCCTGACGACCGGATGATCGCCCGCATGATGTTTTCCTGGCTGGCTTCGGCGGCCGGCATCTCGGCCACGATCCGCCCCTCGTTCATCACGTAGATGCGGTCGCACATGCCGAGGAGCTCCGGCATCTCGGACGAGATCATCAATACGGCCTTGCCCTCGTCGGCGAGCTTGTTGATGATCGAGTAGATCTCGAACTTGGCGCCGACATCGATGCCGCGCGTCGGCTCGTCGAGGATCAGGAGATCCGGGTTCGAGAAGAGCCATTTCGACAGCACCACCTTCTGCTGGTTGCCGCCGGAGAGATTCAGCGTCTTGTGATAGATGTCGGACGAGCGGATGCGCAGCTGATCGCGGTAGGAATTGGCGATCTCGCGTTCCTTATGCGTGTCGATCACCCCGCCTGCCGAGATGCCCGGCAGATTGGCAAGCGGGATGTTCTGGCGGATGTCGTCATCGAGGATCAGGCCGTATTGCTTCCGGTCCTCGGTGACATAGGCGATGCCGGCGTCGATCGCGCGGTTGATGGTGGACACGTCGACCGGCTTGCCGTGCATCAGCACCTCGCCGGAGATGTTGCGGCCATAGGCTCTGCCGAAGACGCTCATCGCGAATTCGGTGCGCCCGGCGCCCATCAGGCCGGCAATGCCGACGACCTCGCCCCGGCGCACGTTGACCGCGACGTTCTTCAGGATCTGGCGCTGCGAGTTGAGGTGGTGGAAGGCGTTCCAGTCCTTCACCTCGAACATCACCTCGCCGATCTTCGGCTGGCGCGGCGGATAGCGATCCGCGAGATTGCGGCCCACCATGTCGCGGATGATGCGGTCCTCGCTCACCCCGTCGGTCCGGCAGTCCATCGTCGAGACGGTCGAACCGTCGCGGATGACCGTGATGGAATCGGCGACGCGGGCGATCTCGTTCAGCTTGTGCGAGATCATGATCGAGGAAATGCCCTGCGACTTGAACTCGAGGAGCAGATCAAGAAGCGCCTGGCTGTCGGTCTCGTTCAGGCTGGCGGTCGGCTCGTCGAGGATGAGCAGCTTCACCTTCTTGGCCAGCGCCTTGGCGATCTCGACCAATTGCTGCTTGCCGACGCCGAGATCCTTGATCAGCGTCGTCGGCGCCTCCTTCAGGCCGACGCGGGCGAGAAGCTCGCGCGTGCGGGCGAAGGCGGCGTCCCAGTCGATGATGCCGTATTTCGCCACTTCGTTGCCGAGGAACATGTTCTCGGCGATCGACAGCAGCGGCACCAGCGCCAGTTCTTGGTGGATGATGATGATGCCGAGCTTCTCGGAATCGGCGATCGTGCGGAACTCGCGCGGCTCGCCCTCGTAGAGGATCTCGCCCTCGTAGGAGCCGTGCGGATAGACGCCGGAAAGAACCTTCATCAAGGTCGACTTGCCGGCGCCGTTCTCGCCGCAGATCGCATGGATCTCGCCCTGGCGCACGGCCAGATTGACATTGTCCAGGGCGCGAACGCCTGGAAACGTCTTCGTAATATTGCGCATCTCGAGGATGGTGGTCATCCGCGCCTCCGCCGCGACGGGCCGCCCGGCCGGCCCATTTCCGCCCGTCGGCCTTGCCTTCCGCAAGCTAGAGCCGACGCTTCCCTTATGGCAAGCCGGCCCGAGCGCATCGAAACGCCCGGGCCGACAGGATCATGCTGCGATTACTTCAGCTGGTCGGCCGTGTAATAGCCGCTATCGACCAGAACCTGCTTATAGTTGTCCTTGGTGACGAGGACCGGCTTCAACAGATAGGACGGAACGACCTTCACGCCGTTGTTGTAGGTCTTCGTATCGTTGACCTGCGGCTCCTTGCCGCTGGCCATCGCGTCGACCATGTCGACGGTGACCTTGGCGAGATCGCGCGTGTCCTTGAAGATGGTCGAGGTCTGCTCGCCGGCGATGATCGACTTCACCGAAGGCACCTCGGCGTCCTGGCCAGAGATGATCGGCATCTTCTGGCTGCCCGAGCCGTAGCCGACGCCCTTCAGCGACGAGATGATGCCGATGGACAGGCCGTCATAGGGCGACAGGACGGCATCGACCTTCTTGTCGGAATAATAGGCCGACAGGATGTTGTCCATGCGCGACTGCGCCACGGACGGGTCCCAGCGTAGCGTGCCGACCTTGTCCATGCCGGTCTGGCCGGAGGCGACCACGAGCTTGCCCTGGTCGATATAGGGCTGCAGCACGCTCATCGCGCCGTTGTAGAAGAAGAAGGCGTTGTTGTCGTCCGGCGAGCCGCCGAAGAGCTCGATGTTGAACGGACCCTTGCCGTCCTTCAGGCCGAGGCCGTCGACGATCGAGGTCGCCTGGAGCACGCCGACCTGGAAATTGTCGAAGGTCGCGTAATAGTCGACATTCGGCGTGTCGCGGATCAGGCGGTCATAGGCGATGACCTTGGCGCCGGCGTCGTGCGCCTGCTTCAGGATGTCGGACAGCGTGGTGCCGTCGATCGAGGCGACGACGAGATACTTCGCGCCCTTCGTGACCATGTTCTCGATCTGCGAGAGCTGCGTCGGGATGTCGTCCTCGGCATATTGCAGATCGGCGTTGTAGCCCTTGTCCTTGAGCTGCTTCACCATGTTGTCGCCATCGGCGATCCAGCGCGTCGAGGACTTGGTCGGCATGGCGACGCCGACGCTCGCCTTGTCCTGCGCGAAGGCCGCGGGCGTCGACAGGGCGAGGCCGAGCGCGGCGCCGGCCAGCAGCATCTTCATTGCTTTCATAACTCTCCCCTTTGGCATGATGCCGATGCGACGACGCGACGAACGCGCATCGATGGACCTTGCGAAACTCTGGTCGGTGACCGTTGTCGCATCCGTGCCGCGCTGAACCCTTCGGATCGTGAAGCGTCCTCCCGACGAGCCACATGCGACGAATGCGGGTGAACTCTTGATTTCGATCGCACGGACTGTCAAGGCCGGCTTCATCGTATCATCGTATCAAACGATCAAATCCTTTACGGATATGGTTGCAAAAGCGTCCCGAGGCATCAATGATAGGATCATTGGTCGCGGGACGAGCGGCGGCCGCAACTCGTGGGACAACGAGGGTGACCGGAAACGGCAAGAGGGGGAGCGCGAACCGGACGATGGCGCTGGCCATCGAGATCGGCTGTCGCATCACATCCGGCGAATGGCCCGCCGGCACGGTCCTGCCGACCGAGGGCGAGATCCAGTCGCGCTACGGCGTCTCGCGCACGGTGGTGCGGGAGGCGATCCGGCATCTGGCGGCCAAGGGCCTCGTCGCGGTCGGCCCCAAGGTCGGCACGCGCGTGCGGCTCAGCACCGAATGGAACATGCTGGATACCGACGTCCTGCGCTGGCATCTCACCTCCGGGGCGCGGCGCTCCTTCGTGGAGGCGCTCTACGAGATGCGCCTCATCAACGAGCCGGAGGCGGCGCGCCTCGCCGCCGCGCGCATCTCGCCTGCCATGCTGGAAGCCTTGCAGCAGGCCCTGCGCGGCATGGCCAACAATCCGCGCGGCTCGCCGGAACTCGTCGCCGCCGATCTCGACTTCCACCGCATCATCCTGGAAGCGACGGGCAACCCGATCCTGCGTTCGCTCGGCACGGTGATCGAGCGCAGCCTGTCGATCTCCTTCTCCTTGAGCTGGCGGCAGAATCCCCAGGAGGAGACGGTGATCCAGCATGGCCGCGTCTATGATGCGATCGAGCGCGGCGACGGCGATGCCGCCGCGCTCTTCATGCGGCGCCTGATCGAGAGCGCCTGCGAGGACGTTCTCGCCTCGCTCTATCCAGGCGAGCCGGAAGGCGCTAGGCCGCCGACGCCCCTCGGCCCCGCCGAGACGGGCGGCGGAGCGTCGCGGCGCCCCAAGCATCACGAAACCACGGACAGCCTTTCATGACCTCGATTCGCATCGCCCTCGTCGGCGTCGGCAAGATCGCGCGGGACCAGCACGTTCCGGCCATCGCGGGCCAGGAGGGCGTCGAGCTCGTCGCCGCCTGCAGCCGCAATGCCACGCTGGAGGGCGTCGCGAGCTTCACCGATTTTGACGAGATGCTGCGGGCGATGCCGGAGATCGATGCCGTGTCGCTCTGCACGCCGCCGACCGCACGGCTGGACTATGCGCTGAAGGCCTTCGCGGCCGGCAAGCACGTCATCCTCGAAAAGCCGCCGGCGGCGACGCTGGCCGAGATCGAGCCGCTCGTCCGCCTCGCGGCGGAGGCGAAGCGCACTCTCTTCGCGACCTGGCATTCGCGCTTCGCCGACGCCGTGGCCCCGGCCCGCGACTGGCTGGCCAATGCCCGGATCGAGCGCGCCACCGTGACCTGGAAGGAGGACGTGCGCCACTGGCATCCCGGCCAGGACTGGATCTGGGAGCCGGGCGGCCTCGGCGTCTTCGATCCGGGCATCAACGCGCTGTCGATCGTCACCGCCATCCTGCCCCGCCCGATCCATCTGAAGGCCGCGGATCTCGAATTCCCGTCGAACCGCGCGACGCCGATCGCCGCGCGCCTTTCCTTCGCCGATCTCGCCGGCGTGCCGGTCGAAGCCGAGTTCGACTGGCGCCAGACGGGCCCGCAGACCTGGGACGTCGACGTCGTCGCCGACAAGGGACATCTCAAGATCTCCAAGGGCGGCGCGGTTCTCTCGATCGACGGCAGGACCGTGGTCGAGGGACGCGACAACGAATATCCCGGCATCTATCGCCGTTTCGCCGAACTCGCCCGCGACAACCGCTCGGATGTCGATCTCACCCCGCTGACGCTCGTCGCGGACGCCTTCATGCTGGGCCGGCGCGCAAGCGTCGAAGCCTTCGTCTGACCCTCATCTCCTGACCGAAGAAGCCGAACGACCATGCTGAAAACCAACGAGAACGGCCCGAAGCCCCTCCGCTCGCGCGCCTGGTTCGACAATCCCGACAATATCGACATGACCGCGCTCTATCTCGAGCGCTACCTGAACTTCGGCATCAGCCTGGAGGAGATGCAGTCCGGCATGCCGATCATCGGCATCGCGCAGACGGGCTCCGACCTCTCGCCCTGCAACCGCCATCACATGGAACTCGCCAAGCGGGTGCGCGAGGGCATCCGCGAGGCCGGCGGCATCCCGCTGGAATTCCCGGTCCATCCCATCCAGGAAACGGGCAAGCGCCCGACCGCCGGTCTCGACCGCAACCTCGCCTATCTGGCCCTCGTCGAGGTGCTCTACGGCTATCCGCTCGACGGCGTCGTCCTCACCATCGGCTGTGACAAGACCACGCCCGCCTGCCTGATGGCGGCGGCGACGGTGAACATCCCGGCGATCGCCCTGTCCGTCGGCCCGATGCTGAACGGCTGGTTCCGCGGCGAGCGCACCGGTTCCGGCACCATCGTCTGGAAGGCGCGCGAGCTTTTGGCCGCCGGCGAGATCGACAACAAGGGCTTCATCAAGCTCGTCTCGTCCTCGGCCCCCTCCACCGGCTATTGCAACACGATGGGCACGGCGACGACGATGAACTCGCTGGCCGAGGCGCTCGGCATGCAGCTGCCCGGCTCGGCGGCGATCCCGGCGCCCTATCGCGACCGCCAGGAGGTCTCCTACTATACCGGCAAGCGCATCGTGGAGATGGTGCACGAGGACCTGAAGCCCTCCGACATCCTGACGCGCGACGCCTTCGTCAACGCCATCCGCGTCAACTCGGCGATCGGCGGCTCGACCAACGCGCCGATCCATCTCAACGCGCTCGCCCGCCATGTCGGCGTCGAGCTTTCCATTGACGACTGGCAGACCTTCGGCGAGGAGATCCCGCTTCTCGTGAACCTCCAGCCGGCCGGCGAATATCTCGGCGAGGACTATTACCATGCCGGCGGCGTGCCGGCCGTCGTTAACCAGCTGATGGAACAGGGCCTCATCAACGAGGACGCCCTCACGGTGAACGGCAAGACGCTCGGCGAGAACTGCCGGGGCGCGAAGATCGAGGACGGCAAGGTCATCCGCACCTTCGCCGACCCGCTGAAGAAGCATGCCGGCTTCCGCGTGCTGCGCGGCAACCTGTTCGATTCGGCGATCATGAAGCTCAGCGTCATCTCGGACGAGTTCCGCCAGCGCTATCTGTCGAACGCGGCCGACCCGGACGCCTTCGAGGGCCGCGCCGTCGTGTTCGACGGGCCGGAGGACTACCATCACCGGATCGACGATCCCGCGCTGGAGATCGACGAGAACACGGTCCTCTTCATGCGCGGCGCCGGCCCGATCGGCTATCCGGGCGCGGCCGAGGTCGTGAACATGCGGGCCCCCGACTATCTCATCAAGAAGGGCGTCACCTCCCTCGCCTGCATCGGCGACGGCCGCCAGTCCGGCACGTCCGGCTCGCCCTCGATCCTCAATGCCTCGCCGGAAGCGGCGGCCGGCGGCGGTCTCGCGCTTCTGCAGACCGGCGACCGCGTGCGGATCGATCTGAAGAAGGGCAGCGCCGACATCCTGATCTCCGACGAGGAGCTGCAGGCGCGCCGCGAGGCGCTGAAGGCGGAAGGCGGCTACAAGTATCCCGATCACCAGACGCCCTGGCAGGAGATCCAGCGCTCGGTGGTCGGCCAGCTCGCCACCGGCGCGGTGCTGGAGCCCGCCATCGCCTATCAGCGCATCGCCCAGACCAAGGGTCTGCCGCGCGACAATCACTGAGCGGCGCAAACGATGGCGAGCGAAACGGTGCCGTTCTGCGCGGCGGCCGATTGGGGAACGTCGAGCTTCCGTCTCTGGCTTCTCGCCCGGGACGGGACCGTGCTCGGCGAGAAGCGCAGCCGCGAGGGCATGCAGTCCGCCGTCGCGGCGGGCGGCTTCGCGGCGGTGCTCGAAACGCATCTCGGCGCGCTCGGCGCGGCGCCGGACCTGCCCGTCATCGTCTGCGGCATGGCCGGGGCGAAGCAGGGCTGGGTCGAGGTGCCCTATGTCGACGCGCCGGCGCCCTTCGAGGCGATCGCCGCCGGCGCGCTTCCCGTGCCGGGTGTCGCGCGGGACGTGCGCATCCTGCCGGGCGTCGCCCAGCGCGATGCGGCGCGGCCGGACGTGATGCGCGGCGAGGAGACGCAGATCGTCGGCCTCGGCCGCGAGGGTCTCGTCTGCCTGCCGGGCACCCATTCGAAATGGGCGGCGGTCCGGGCGGGACGGATCGAGGCCTTCTCGACCTTCATGACCGGCGAGGTCTTTGCCCTTCTCGCCGAACAGTCCATCCTGCGCCACACGGTCGGCGCCGATCGCGACGCGCTGGCCCATGCGGAGGCCTTCGGGCGCGGCGTCGAGGCGGGGCTGAACGAGCCGGAACTGCTGCTGAACCGCCTCTTCGCGCTCCGCGCCGGGCCGCTGCTCGGCTTGTCGGAGGGCGCCGAGGCGGCGGCGCGCCTGTCCGGCCTCCTGATCGGCAGCGAGATCGCCGGCGCCCGTTCCCTGCTGCCCGGCGAGCGCTCGGTGGTGCTCGTCGTGTCCGGGCCGCTCGCCGATCTCTATGCGGCCGCCCTGGAGGTGGCCGGCTTTGAGGTGGCGAAGGCCGATGCCGACGCGGCCGTGCGGCAGGGGCTCCTTGCCGCTGCCGAGTGCTGCTTCCCGATCGAGACGGAGACGAGATCGTGATTCCCTCCTATGCGCCGGCCGTGCCCTGGCCCCATCTCAAACGCTCGCTCGTCGCCATCCTGCGCGGCCTCAGGCCCGAGGAGGCGGAAGCCACCGTCGGCGGCCTGATCGAGGCCGGCTTCGAGGCGATCGAGATCCCGCTGAACTCGCCGGAGCCCTTCCGCTCGATCGAGATCGCGGCGAAGCTCGCGCCAGACCATGTGCTGATCGGGGCCGGCACCGTCCTGTCGCAGGAGGCGGTGGATGCCCTCGCCTATGCCGGCGGCCGGCTGCTCGTCAGCCCGAATGTCGATGCGGCCGTCCTCGCCCGCGCCGCGTCGCGCGGCATGGTGACCATGCCCGGCTGCTTCACGCCGACGGAAGCCTTCCAGGCTCTCGCCGCCGGTGCCTCGGCCCTGAAGTTCTTCCCGGCCTCCGTGCTCGGCCCGTCCGGCGTCGCGGCGATCCGCGCCGTTCTGCCGGCCCATGCGGTGCTCGGCGTCGTCGGCGGCGTCTCGGAGGCCGATTTCGGCGCCTATGCCAAGGTGGGCGTCAAGGCCTTCGGCCTCGGCTCCAGCCTGTTCAAGCCGGGCATGACGGCGACGGACGTCGCCGCGCGCGGCCGGGCGGCGGTCGAAGCCTATGACGCGGTCTTCGGGGGAAGCGAGCGATGACGGCGGAAACGGCGGTCGCGGTGCTCCACGCGGAGCGCTGCCATCTCGGCGAAGGCCCGACCTATGACCGGGCCACCGACACGGCCTGGTGGTTCGACATCCTCGGCAAGACCTTGTTCGAGCACCGCTTCGCCAGCGGCGAGACGCGGCGCCATGCCCTGCCGATGATGGCGAGCCAGCTGTCCTTCGTCGATGCCGACCGGCAATTGCTGGCGACCGATGCCGGCTTCTACCTGCGGCGCGTGGCGGACGGCTCGCTCGAACATCTCGCGCCGCTGGAGTCGGATCCGGGTCTGCGCTCGAATGACGGCCGCACCCATCCGGCCGGCGCGCTCTGGATCGGCACGATGAGCCGGACGGCCGAACGCGGCGCCGGCGCGGTCTACTGGTTCCGGGGCGGCGAATTGCGCCGGCTCTTTTCCGAAATCAGCATTCCGAACGCTATCTGCTTTTCGCCGGACGGCGCGACCGGCTATTTCGCCGACACGATGGACGGGCGACTGATGCGGGTGCCGCTCGATCCCGCGACCGGCCTGCCGCTCGGCGAGCCGGTAGCGCTCGCCGATGCGCGCGGCGAGGAGGCCGGGCTCGACGGCGCGGTGGTCGATGCCGACGGTCTCATCTGGGTCGCCCGCTGGGGCGGCGCGCGCGTCAGCGCCTTCGATCCGTCCGGTGCCCTCAAGCGCGAGATCGCGGTGCCGGCCCGCCAGGCCAGCTGTCCCGCCTTCGTCGGCCCGAATCTCGACCGGATGATCGTGACCAGCGCCTGGGAAGGCATGGACGAGACGACGCGCGCGGCCGATCCGCAGGCGGGCATGACCTTCCTGCTCGACATGCCCATGCGCGGACGCGACGATCCGCCGGTCCTGCTGTAACAAGGCGGGACAAGAGGAGGCGCGCAAGCGCTCGGAGGAACGGATGTCTGCGGAACTCGTCTTCTACACCAATCCGATGTCGCGCGGGCGCATGGTCCGCTGGATGCTGGAGGAGCTGGGCCAGCCTTACCGCGCCGAGATCCTCGGCTATGGCGAGGCGATGAAGGGCGACTATCGTCGCCTCAACCCGATGGGCAAGGTTCCGGCGCTCGCCCATGGCGAGGTGATCGTCACGGAAGTCGCGGCGATCTGCCTCTATCTTGCCGACGCCTTTCCGCAGGCCGGGCTCGCGCCGGCCCCGGCGAGCACGGAGCGCGGCGCCTATTATCGCTGGACCTTCTTCGCCGCCGGGCCGCTGGAAGCGGCGGTGACGAACCGGGCGCTCGGCGTCGTGCCGACCGAAGACCAGCGCCGCTTCGTCGGCTACGGCTCCTACGAGACCACGCTGGATGCGCTGGAATCGCATCTCGCCGCTTCCGATTATGTGACCGGCGGACACTTCACGGCGGCGGATGTCTATGTCGGCTCCCATGTCGGCTGGGGCCTGCAATTCGGCACGCTCGAACGCCGCCCTGCCTTCGAAGCCTATTGGGATAGGCTGAAGGATCGTCCGGCGGCCGTCCGGGCGCGCGAGATCGACGACGCTCTCATCGCCAAGGCGAAGCAAGGCGCCGCCTGAAGGCGGCGTCAGGCCGCGCCGGCCAAGAGTGACGACCGGTCCGGCGCCTGGGCCAGTTCCGCCGCCTTGCCCAGCGACAGGGGTCGCGAGAAGTAGTAGCCCTGAACCTCGGTCAGGGCCTCGCGCCGCGCGAAGCTCAGCTGGTCCACCGTCTCGACGCCTTCGAGGATCGTCTCCATCCGAAGCGCGCGCGACAGCCGGACGATGGCGCGGACGATCTCCGCTCCGTCCGGGTCGGTGGCGAGATCGCGGGTGAAGGAGCGGTCGATCTTCAGCCGGTCGAAGGGAAAGTTCTTGAGCGTGCTGAGGCTCGAGAAGCCGGTGCCGAAATCGTCCATCGTCACCCGCACGCCGATCGCCTTCAGACGCGCGACGATGCCGGACACCCGGGCGCTCGCTTCGAGCAGCATGGATTCGGTGATCTCGATGTCGAGCCGCCCCGGCGCGAGCCCCGTTTCCGCCAGCACCGCCTCGATATGGTCGACCAGCTGCGGGTCGTTGAACTGGACGGGCGAGAGATTGACGCTGACGCCCACCGGCTTCGGCCAGGACAGGGCGGCGCGGCAGGCCTGGGCCAGGGCGTTCCGTCCGATCTGGAGGATCATGCCGGTGCTTTCGGCAAGCGGGATGAAGTCCAGCGGCGGCACCAGCCCCTGTTCGGGATGGCGCCAGCGCAGAAGCGCCTCGAAGCTGCGTAAGGCTCCGCTCTCGGTGCCGAAGATCGGCTGATATTCCAGGAAGAATTCGTTCTTCGCGATGCCGGCGCGCATTTCGTTCTCGAGCCGGACGCGCCGATCGTGCTCCTCGCGCAGGGCCGGCGTGAAGGCCTGGAAAGCGCTGCCCGGCTGCGGTTTCGCCTTGTAGAGCGCGAGGTCGGCCGCCTTCAGCACGTCGGAACAGGTGGCGCCGTCCCGGCCGACCTGCGCGAAGCCGATCGATATGCGCGGCTCGATCCGCGAATTGCCGAGGAAGATCGGTTCGGACAGCGCCGCGACGATCACGGCGGCGAAATCCGCGCCGCCGGTTTCGCAGCCCGCCCCGGGAAAATGCACCATCACGAACTCGTCGCCGCCGAGCCGCACGGCGAGATCCTCCGACCCGCAGAGCATCCGCATGCGCCGGGCGATCTCGACCAGGACCAGATCGCCGACATGGTGGCCATGGGTGTCGTTAATCAGCTTGAACTCGTCGAGATCGAAGAGATAGAGGATCGCGTCCCGCCGCGACCAGGACCGCATCGCCAGCCCCTCTTCCAGGAGCTGCATCAGATGGTTGCGGTTGAACAGGCCGGTGACGGGATCGCGGGCGGCCTTTTCGCGCGCGGCAGCCTCCAGCTGCCGGGTCATGCGCAGCGTGTCGTCCAATCGCCGGCGCCAGACGCCGATCGAGCGGAACACATAGCCGAGGAGCACCGGCGCGATCAGCGCGAAACTGTGCATGGGGGTCGAGAAGAAGGTCGACTTCAGGCTCGCATCCAGGCCAAGGATGGAGCGGATCTGGGAATCGATGACCAGTCCCGCGACGCAGACGGAGCTACCGATTCCGACCCCGGCGAAGGTGTGCCGAATTTCCTGGCGCCGCCCGGCAACATATCCTTTCCAGAACTGACTGGGCATCGAATGCCTGCACTCCCGACATGTTCGGCATCACGCGACGCGGCGTTGAGATGCCTCTCTCCCGACTTACCGTTAGCCAAGAAAGCTTTCGGTTCCCTGAAACGAATCGCCGGTCCATGGCGGAGTGATCACTGAAATCTTGGGATGGCCGGCGGCGCGGCGCGAAAAAAAGGGCGGCACGACGGCCGCCCGAATTCGACTGGAGTATCAGGTCATGGTGAACCCGATGGAGGATGAATCCACGGGAGCCGATTTGGTTGCGCATGGGCCGGAACGCCGCCCGGCCGGCTCGATCGCCCTCATGCCGCCCCGTCTACCGCCCGATCCGCACCCCTGCCGTTCCGTCGCGCCTTGCGGCGCAACCAAGGCTTCCATGCCGCGTTAGTTTGTCGCCCTGCGCCGCTCCCGGCGCCGGGCCGTTCAACTGCGGCGGCCAGCCGCTTCTGCTGGAGTTCCCCATGTTCCGCGACAAGAGCAGCGCCTACGACCGAGTCTCCGATGCATTGACGGATATCGGCGAGCGGCTGGCGGATTTGGAGCATAGCATCGCGGAGCGGGTGAACCCGACGCCCTCGCTCACCGAACGCGCCCGCCGCGCCGTGGCGGAT
Organism: Aureimonas endophytica; assembly: GCF_014642635.1. Lineage (GTDB taxonomy): Bacteria > Pseudomonadota > Alphaproteobacteria > Rhizobiales > Rhizobiaceae > Plantimonas > Plantimonas endophytica. The sequence goes on along the minus strand of NZ_BMIQ01000001.1, from coordinate 96,845 downwards.
CATCTGCCGGGACATTCCTCCGGCGTATCGCGCTATCTGCCGGATTTCGCGCGCGGCTGGTCGGTGCCGACGAGCGACGACGCGCGCGGGGCCTATCGCAGCGCCGCGCATTCGCTGTCCGACCTGCGTTCGTCGCTGTCGAGCTGGGCCGATCAGCTGCCGGATTGGCGCCGCACCGCCAGGGACGTGCGCTCGCAGCTGCCGGATGCCCGCCTGCCGAGCCTCGCCAGCCTGCAGCGCGGCCTGCCGTCGCGGCGGCGGACGACCGATCGCCTGCGCGACAATGACACGCTGACCACCGTTCTCATCGCCGGTGGCGCGATCCTGGCGGTCGGCGGCGCCATCTACATCACGAAGAAGATCGCCGACCATACCGAGGAGCCGGATTACGATGTCGTCCGCCGCGACGGCGATATCGAGGTTCGCGACTACGACGCGCTGGTCGTGGCGGAGACCGTGAAGGCCGGCTACCACGAGAAGGCCCGGAAGGTCGGCTTCAACGTCCTCGCCGACTATATCTCGGCGCATAACCGCTCCGGCAAGAAGATCCCGATGACCGCGCCGGTGCTCCAGCAGCTTTCCGAGGGCGAAGGCCAGACCAAGGGCTGGGCGATCCGCTTCGTGATGCCGAAGAAATACACGGCGTCGAGCCTGCCGGCGCCGACCGATGGCGACGTGAAGATCCGCGAATTCCCGGCCCGCCGGATGGTCGCGATCCGCTTCCCCGGCAATTTCACGGCGAGCCTCGCCTCGAAGAAGCTGATGACCCTCTACAACTACATCGCGGACGAGAACCTGAAGCAGAAGGGCGATCCCGAATATGCCTTCTACAACCCGCCCTGGACGCCCGGCTTCCTGAAGCGCAACGAGATCCTGATCGAAGTCGAGCGCTGACCGCGCTGCGACATCAGAATGCCCGCCGTTTCGACCGGCGGGCATTCGCACGACGGGATCGCCGATGGGCGGCGCGACGCGCTAAGCTTCCGGAATGGACTCAGCGCCTTCCTCCCTGCCGCCAAGCTTCGCCCGGATTTCCGACAGGGGCATAGAACTCGATCCGCGCGATCCGGGATTCTTCCAGGACCCTTACCCCACCTATGCCGCGCTGCATGCCATCGGCCCGTTCGTCCACTGGCGGGAGCTCGGCAATCCGGCGGTCGTCGGCCATGGGCTCGTCTCGGCGCTCCTGCGCGATCGGCGGTTTGGCCGCATCCTGCCGGCCGGCGAGGATGGTCGTCCGTCCTACGAAGCGATCCCAGCGCATCTCCGGAATTTCTATGCGATCGAGCGCCATTCGCTGCTCGATCTCGAACCGCCGACTCATACCCGCATTCGCGGGCTCGTGCTGAAGGCCTTCGTTTCGCGCAGCATCGAGCGTCTGGCGCCGCGCATCGCCGCCCTCGCCGAGGCGCTGATCGACGGCTTTGCCGACACAGGCGAAGTCGAACTCGTCGAAGCCTTCGCGACGCCCCTTCCCGTCACCGTGATCGCCGAGCTGATCGGCATCGGCGCCGAGGACGCGGCGCTCCTCCTCGACTGGTCGCATCGCATGGTGGCGATGTATCAGTTCGGCCGGACCGAAGCGGTCGAGCGGGAGGCCGACCGGGCGGCGGCCGAGTTCCGTGCCTTCATCCGCGAGGCGATCGCTGCGAAACGCCGCCGCTCCGGCGACGATCTCCTCTCCGCCCTCATCGCGGCGGAAACGGAACGCGGCAGTCTCGACGAGGACGAGATGATCTCGACGGTCGTTCTCCTGATGAATGCCGGGCACGAGGCGACGGTGCATCAGATCGGCAATGGCGTGAAGGCCGTGCTGGAGGCCGGACTTTACGATCCCGGCCGCCTCTTCGCCGACGAGCGCGTCGCCGCCCGCACGGTGGAGGAGATGCTGCGCTTCGACACCCCACTCCATCTCTTCCGCCGCGTGGCGCTGGAGGATGTGACGCTCGCGGAAGGCCTCGCCCTGAGACGCGGCGAGGATGTCGCGCTCCTTCTCGCGGCGGCCAACCGCGATCCGGCCGTCCATGCCGCGCCGAACCGCTTCGACCCGGCGCGGGAGGGGCCGGCCCCGCTCTCCTTCGGCGCGGGCCTGCATTTCTGCGTCGGCGCGCCGCTGGCGCGGCTCGAATTGCGGATCGCCCTCGCCGCCCTGTTCCGCCGCTTGCCCGGCTTGCGTCTCGCCGCGCCGCCGCGCTTTCGCGACAGCTGGCATTTCCGGGGTCTGGAGCGCCTCGATCTGCGCTTTACGACCTGATCACGTAGAGCTTGCGCGTCGTCTCCACGACGCGCCACGTGCCCTTGAAGCCGGGACGGATGACGAAGCTCGTCCCCGCCTTCAGCTCAACCGGCGCGCCGCCCTCCTCGGTCAGCACGGAATGGCCCGCCAGGATGTGGCAGAACTCCCATTCCGAATAATCGACCCGCCACTCGCCGGGCTCGGCCTCCCAGATGCCGGAATAGAGCCCGGCGCCATCGTCCTCGAAGTTCCAGGTGCGATTGATCGGCGTGCCGGCCAGGACCCGATCCGGCGGCGGCGCGCCGTCTTCGGGTGCCACCTTGTTCGGATCGAAGAGCAGCAGAGTGTCGGACATGGGAGAGCTCACGTCTTGGCCAGCGCCTGGTCGAGATCGGCGATGATGTCCTCGATATTCTCGATGCCGATCGAGAGGCGCACGACATCCGGCCCGGCACCGGCGGCGATCTGCTGATCGGCGGCGAGCTGGCGATGCGTGGTCGAGGCGGGATGGATCACCAGGGAACGCGTGTCGCCGATATTGGCGAGATGCGAGATCATCTCCAGGCCTTCCACGAAGGCGACGCCCGCCTCGTAGCCGCCCTTCAGGCCGAAGGTGAAGACCGCGCCCGCTCCTTTCGGGCTGTAGCGCAGCATGTTGCCATGGCCGAGATCGTCCTCGAGCCCAGCATAGGACACCCAGGCGACCTTCTCGTGCCCCTTGAGGAAGCGCGCGACGCCGAGCGCGTTGTCGCAGTGACGCTGCATGCGCAGCGGCAGGGTCTCGATGCCCGTCAGGATCATGAAGGCGTTGAAGGGCGAGATGGCGGGCCCGAGATCGCGCAGGCCGAGCACGCGGCAGGCGATGGCGAGCGCGAAATTGCCGAAGGTCTGGTGCAGCACGATGCCGGCATATTCCGGCCGGGGCTGCGACAGCATCGGATAGCGGTCGCTCGCCGACCAGTCGAAGGTGCCGCAATCGACGATCATGCCGCCCATCGAATTGCCGTGGCCGCCCATAAACTTGGTCAGCGAATGCACCACCACGTCGGCGCCGTGCTCGGCCGGGCGGCAGAGATAGGGCGTCGCCATCGTGTTGTCGACGATGAGCGGCAGCCCGTGCCGATGGGCGATCTCGGCAATGCCGGCGATATCGGTGACGATGCCGCCGGGATTGGCGATCGATTCGATGAAGATTGCTTTGGTCTTCTCGCCGATCGCCGCCTCGAAGCTGGCGAGGTCGAAGGGATCGGCCCATTTCACGTGCCAGTCGAAGGACTTGAACGAATGGCCGAACTGGTTGATCGAGCCGCCATAGAGCTTGCGCGAGGCGACGAACTCGTCGCCGGGCTGAAGCAGCGCGTGGAAGACCAGCAGCTGCGCCGCATGGCCCGAGGCGACGGCGAGCGCCGCCGTGCCGCCTTCCAGCGCGGCGACGCGCTCCTCCAGCACCGCCTGCGTCGGGTTCATGATGCGCGTATAGATATTGCCGAACTGCTGGAGCCCGAACAGGGCCGCCGCGTGGTCGACATCGTTGAAGACGAAGGACGTCGTCTGGTAGATCGGCGTCGCCCGGGCCCCGGTCGTCGGATCGGGCCGCGCTCCCGCATGGATCGCCAAGGTCTCGAAGCCAGGCGCGTTGCTCATCGGCGATTCCCCCTATGGTCTCCTTCGCCGCCACCATAAGCGGCGGGCCCCGGGGGAAAAGCGAAATCATCGCCGGCATTCGGGCGATCCGGCGAATTTTCTTCCCCGCCTCCTACAGTCCGAGACGCGGGATCTCGATCTTCGGGCAACGATCCATGACGATCTCGATGCCGGCCGCTTCTGCCCGCGCCGCCGCGTCGTCGTCGCGAATGCCGAGCTGCGTCCAGATGACCTTGGGCGGCGGAGCAAGGGCCAGCGCCTCCTCGACCAGACCGCCCAGCGCCGAACTCGCGCGGAAGACGTCGATCATGTCGATCGGCTCGGGCACGCTGGCGAGATCGGGAAGAAACACGGTGCCGAGGATCAGCTCGCCGGCATGGCCCGGATTGATCGGAAAGACGCGGTAGCCGCGCGCAAGGAGATAGCGCAGGACGCCGTGCGAGGGGCGATCGGGCTTCGGGCTCGCCCCCACCATCGCGATGATGCGCGTCTCGCGGAGAATGCGCCTGAGGCTGTCGTCGCTTTCACGGTTCGCCATGGATCGCCCCTTGTCCGAGTGCATCCCTATCTGATGCAGATCGAAGCCAAGGAAACCACCAGGGATGAAACCCTGAAAACAAGCGGTAACAGGATACCAAATTGGCGGTATCAGAATACCTTTCTTCTATTGCATTGTTTTTGCTGCACTTTCACCGATAGCCCTCCAGCATGTTCGCTTGACGTCCTAACGCTCGATCGCTATGGGAACGCGTGACGCGGCGGCATCGGCCGCCTCTCCTTCGGGCCTGCCCGGCGGAGGCGGCGTCGTCCCGCAAGAACCCGTAGGATTTCTGAATGAAGACCTTCTCGCAGAAGAACGAGACGGTGGAAAAGAAGTGGATCCTGATCGACGCCGAAGGGCTCGTCGTCGGCCGCCTCGCTTCCCTCGTCGCGCTTCGCCTTCGCGGCAAGCACAAGCCCACCTACACGCCCCACATCGACGATGGCGACAATGTCATCATCATCAATGCGGACAAGGTGGTCCTGACCGGTAAGAAATATACCGACAAGACCTATTACTGGCACACCGGCCATCCGGGCGGCATCAAGGAGCGCAAGGCGCGCCAGATCCTCGAGGGCCGCTTCCCCGAGCGCGTCGTGGAGAAGGCCGTCGAGCGCATGCTCCCCGAGGGCCCGCTCGCCCGCCAGCAGCTCCGCAACCTTCGCGTCTATGCCGGCTCGACCCATCCGCACGAGGCGCAGCAGCCCGAGACGCTCGACGTCGCCGGCCTGAACTCGAAGAACAAGAGGGCCGCCTGATGTCGCAGCTCAACTCGCTCCAGGACCTGCAGCAGGTCGAGGCCGTCGCCGAGGCGCCGCGCCACGTCCAGAAGCTGGATGCCCAGGGCCGCGCCTATGCCACCGGCAAGCGCAAGGACGCGGTCGCCCGCGTCTGGGTCCGTCCGGGCACCGGCAAGATCACCATCAACGGCAAGGAATTCGTGGCCTATTTCGCCCGTCCGGTGCTCCAGATGGTGCTCCAGCAGCCGATCGTCGCGGCCGACCGTGACGGCCAGTTCGACATCGTCGCCACCGTCGCCGGCGGCGGTCTTTCGGGTCAGGCGGGCGCCGTGCGCCACGGCATCTCGAAGGCCCTCACCTATTACGAGCCGGGCCTGCGCTCAGTCCTCAAGAAGGGCGGCTTCCTGACCCGCGACAGCCGCGTCGTCGAGCGCAAGAAGTACGGCAAGGCGAAGGCCCGTCGTTCCTTCCAGTTCTCGAAGCGCTGATCCGCGCCCCTTTCGGGATCGTCTCACGAGAGGCCGCGGAGCAATCCGCGGCCTCTTTTCGTTGCGGGCGCGAGCGACGCGACGGATGTCATTCATCGCCGGGCCGTCTTCGGCTATAGGCCTCGCCGGGCGCTGCACCGTCCACTTCCCCGCGCCTTCAGGCGCGCGGCCGGTTCTCGATCGCAAAGGGTACCCATGGCCTCCAAATCCATCGACCATGCCTTCACGGCGACGAGCGCCCTCGGCGCGGCGAGCGATCCGACCTATGCCGGTATCGCCTCCTTCATGCGCCGCCGCCTGACGAAGCAGCCGGACGGTGCCGATGTCACGGTCTGGGGTATTCCTTTCGACGCCTCCGTCTCGAACCGGCCGGGCACCCGCTTCGGGCCGGCCGCGATCCGGCGCGCCTCGCAGATCTTCGACAACGATCCGCAATATCCGTTCCGGCACGATCTCTTCGAGAGCCTCGCCGTGGTCGACTATGGCGACTGCCTACTGGACTACCGCCTGCCGGAAGAGGCGCATGCGACGATCCAGCGGGAGGCGATGCGGCTTCTCGGCGAGACCGGCTTCCTTCTCACCCTCGGCGGCGACCATTCGATCACCTATCCGCTGCTCCAGGCCCATGCCGAGCGGCACGGCCGGCTGTCGCTCGTCCATTTCGACGCCCATCAGGACACTTGGCCGACCGCCGGGGCGCGGGTGGACCACGGCTCCTTCCTCACCGCCGCCGTGCGCGAGGGGCTGGTCGACCCCGAAAGCTCGATCCAGATCGGCATCCGCACCCATGCGCCGGAGACGCTCGGGCTCGAAATCCTGCACGGCAACGAGGTCGAGGACCTATCCAGCGTCGAGATCGCCAAGCGGATCTACCAGCGGACCGGCGGCACCCACTGCTACCTGACCTTCGACATCGACTGCCTCGACGTCGCCTTCGCGCCAGGCACCGGCACGCCGGTGGCCGGCGGCCCCTCCAGCGCCAAGATGCTGGCGGTGCTCCACCACCTGAAGAATCTTCAGATCGTCGGCGCCGATGTCGTCGAAGTGTCACCTCCCTATGATCATGCGGACATGACGGCGGTCGCGGCGGCGACGGTCGCGATGTATGTCCTCGGCATTCTCTCGGATAAGAAAGGCGCGTGAAGACGATGGCCCCGCGCATCTTCATCGACGGCGAACACGGAACCACCGGATTGCAGATCCGCCAGCGCATGGCCGGCCGGACGGATGTAGAGCTTCTGTCGATCCCGGAGGCGGAGCGCCGCAACGCCGCGCTGCGCGAGGAGCTTCTGAACAGCGCCGATGTCGCGATCCTCTGCCTGCCGGACGACGCCTCGCGCGAGGCGGTGGCGCTGCTCGGCGGCAACAACCGCACCAAGGTGATCGACACCAGCACGGCGCATCGCGTCGATCCGGCCTGGGCCTATGGCTTCGCCGAGATGGACAAGGCGCAGGGCGCGAAGATCGCCGCCTCCGGCCGCGTCGCCAATCCGGGCTGCTATCCGACCGGCGCGATCGCGCTGTTGCGGCCGCTGCGCGCCGCCGGCCTGATCGCCGAGACCTATCCGGTCTCCGTCAATGCCGTGTCCGGCTATACCGGCGGCGGCAAGCAGATGATCGCGCAGATCGAGGACGCGACGCGGCCGGACCATCTCGCCGCGCCGCATTTTCTCTACGGACTCGATCTCCATCACAAGCATCTGCCGGAGATGCGGACCTACGGCCTCCTGAAGGCCGAGCCGCTTTTCGCGCCCTCGGTCGGCCGCTTCCCGCAGGGCATGATCGTGCAGGTGCCGCTGCGGATCGAGGAGACGGGCGCAGGCGCCGAGACGATCCATGCGGCGCTGGCCGACCACTATGCCGGCCAGGACGTCGTGACCGTCGTGTCGCTCGCCGAGGCGAAGGGGCTGAAGCGCATCGACCCGACCGAACTCGCCGACACGGACCGGATGAAGCTCTTCGTCTTCGCCTCGCCGGACGGCCGCCTCGTCAATCTCGTCGCGCTGCTCGACAATCTCGGCAAGGGCGCGTCCGGCGCGGCGGTGCAGAATCTCGACCTGATGCTGAAGGGCTGAGCCCTTCAGCGCCGCGCGAAGGCGTAGGGGCCGGCAAGGCCCCGCGCATGGGCGACCGCGAAGGCGAGGACGACGAGGGCGCCCGCCTGATGCAGCAGCGCCCAGCCGATCGGCACGGCGAGAAGCAGCGTCGTGATGCCGAGCATCGCCTGGAGGGTGACGAGCCCGAGAAGCACCAGGGCGCGGCGGGCATGCGTGGTGCCGGGCGCCTGCGCCCAGGCCGCGATCGAATGGATGAGGGTGACGGCGAAGAGCGTATAGGCGCCGAGGCGGTGCAGGAACTGCACCGTCATGACGTTCTCGAAGAGATTGCGCCAGGCCGGCTGCATGACGAACAGGCCTTCCGGCACGAGCCGGCCGTCCATCAGCGGCCAGGTGTTGAAGGTGAGGCCGGCATTCAGACCGGCGACGAGACCGCCCAGATAGATCTGGCAGAAGGCGAGGAACACGATGAGCCCCGCCGCATAGACCGAACCTTCGGAGGGCGGCATGTCGTCCGAATGGCGGGCGAGGCCCCGCGCCACCCAGAGCGTCGCGGCGAAGATGAGGCAGGCCGTCGTCAGATGGACGGCGAGCCGATACTGACTGACATCGGTGCGGGCGGTCAGGCCGGAGGCCACCATCCACCAGCCGATGCCGCCCTGGATCGCGCCGAGGGCGAGAATCGCGAGAAGGCGCGGCTTTAGCGGCCCCGGCAGCCGGCCCGTCGCCCAGAAGAAGGCGAGCGGCAGCGCGAAGACGAGGCCCACGGTGCGCGCCAGGAAGCGATGTGCCCATTCCCACCAGTAGATCGTCTTGAAACCGTCGAGGGTCATGCCCTGGTTCAGCTCCTGATATTGCGGGATCTGCTGGTAGAGCCGGAATTCCTCGTCCCATTCGCTCTGCGACAGCGGCGGAACGATGCCATGGATCGGCTTCCATTCGGTGATGGACAGGCCGCTCTCGGTCAGCCGCGTCGCGCCGCCGACGAGCACCAGGGCAAGGACCACGGCCGCGACGACATAGAGCCAGAGGCGCACCGCGCCGAGATTGCGGGAGGGCGCGACACGGTCGCGCACGGGATAGATGGCACTCGTCATGCGTCCTCGGCGGGTCCCGCGTTGCGGCCCGGCGCACATCGCCGGCCCCGCCGCGATTTGGCCCGAACGCCGGCCCAAGGCAAGGCACCGCGAGGCCGCATGCGCGCTGCGCGGACTGGTCTTTTCACCGCCGCACCGGCATAACCGGCGGGCGGGAGGACAGCGGACCCATGCGGTTGAGATTGCGCAAACTGATCGGCACCGTGGTGCTGATCCTGCTCGTGACGGTCTATGCGATCTTCGCGACGGCCTTCGCCTCGCTCTATCTCGGCCAGGCGAGCGGCTGGGTGCACCTCGCCTTCTTCCTGTTCAGCGGCGTGCTCTGGGTGGCGCCGGCCGCGTTCCTGGTGCGCTGGATGGAAGGCTATTCCGGGCGGCCGCGCTGAGTCCCGCGTCTCGCCGCTCAGGCGGCGAGCGACTGCGCTTCGATCTCCGGCAGGGCGAGATGGACGAGTTCGGTCACGCCGATCTCGGCGAGGCGCGCCTCGATGCCGAGGCTTGCCCGCCGCCCCTGGCCGAAGCTCGGCAGAACGAGCGCGGTGTTGTCGTCGGCGAGATGCGGCAGCCAATCGACCGGCACGCTCTCGAAGACGACGACCGACCGGGCATAGGCCTCGGCCAGCGCCGCGAAGGCCGTCTCGGTCGCCTCGCGCAGCGTTTCGTCCAGGTCCCCCGGCCCGAGCCGCAGGGCGATGACATGGGCGCGGCTGGCGCGGTCGCGCTGGATCGCGTGGGCGAAGCTCGTCGGGCTCGACACGACTTCGCCGATATTCTCGGCCGGCGCGATGGAGCCCATGTCGCGCGCCGCGCCGCCGCCGAGATCGAGAAGGATGGTCGACGGACTGCGGGCGGCGAGCGCACGGGCGAGGACTGTGCCGCCGATGCGGTTCGCCTCGGCGCTGCCGACGAGAAGAATCCGCGCGATACGCGCCGTGGCGATCGCCGCGACGAGATCGTCCGGCGTCACGAACTCGATCCGCTCCTCCGCCGGCTTCGGCTCGGCGGCGGGAGCCGTCGGCGGCGGTGTGGCGGGTTCCGCCGCAGACGCGGTCAAGAGTTCGGGAATGGCATGCCGCCCCTGGAACAGACCGCCGATCCCCGAAAACAGGCCCATCGTCTCCCTCCGACCGCAATGCCGTGAGGCGCAGTCTGGCGCGGCTCCCTAACCCTCGGGTTAAGGATCCGCCGGTGAAACGGCCGAACAGGGTTAACTCGCGATTAACCCTAACGAGGCGATAATCGCTCCATCGGCACGCCGGCCGCAGCCGGCCTTGAACGGGTTTGGGCATGCTGCTTCGGAACATCGCGATCGCTTGCGCGCTCGGAGCAGCCCTGTCGTCCTGCGCCAGCTACCAGCCGCCCTCGCCCGCCTTCCACCGGACGCTAAGCGAGCCCTACCGGCTCGACAGCGGCGATCGGGTGCGGGTGACCGTCTTCGAACAGGACGCGCTGACCAACAGCTACGCGGTGGACAAAGGCGGTTTCATCGCCATGCCGCTGATCGGCAGCGTGCCGGCGCGCGGCCATACGACGGAAGAATTGGAAAAGGCGGTGGCCGACCGGCTGCGCAACGGCTTCCTGCGCGATCCGAGCATCGCCGCCGAGGTCGAGACCTATCGCCCCTTCTTCATCATGGGCGAGGTGACGCAAGGTGGCCAATATAGCTACGTTCCGGGTCTCACCGTCCAGAAGGCGATTGCCATCGCCGGCGGCTTCACCGCGCGCGCCGAGCAGCGCAACGCGGATCTGACGCGCCAGGTCAACGGCAAGATCGAGACGGGCCGTGTGCTCGTCTCCGATCCGATCCAGCCGGGCGACACGATCTTCGTGCGCGAGCGCTGGTTCTGACGCGCCGCCCGCACCAAGCCCGATCGTCGCCGGTCGTTCGAATTGTCCGCATCCGTTTCACGGAACCGTGAGCGGCAGGCCTTAGCCTTCCGGGAAATCGCTCGCGCCGGCGCCTGCAACGCCACGGCGGCGATCGATCCGGGACCTTTGCGGGGAACAGGCCGTGCCACAAGCGTCGAGCGTGCAGGAAACCTCCGGTCCGGCCGGCACCGCCAATGCCGCGCCGCCCTTTACCGCGGTGGACATCCTGCCCTTCTCCGCCGCCGCCGTGCGCGCCACGAAGGCGCCGACCGGCGCGACGCCCGGCATTCTCAGCGAACGCGCCGCCGAGATCGCCGATCGCCTGGCGCCGCGCGTTATCTCGCCGAGCCTTCTCGCCGATCTCTGGCGGCTGGTCGAGATGGTGGCGCTCACCGCCGTCTCGCTGGCGATCATCGCGCTCTACGACATGCCGAGCGGCCCCGTGCTCTGGCGCTATGTCATCGTCTCGCTCTGCGGCGGCATCGCCGGCATTTCGGCGATCCAGACCTTCGGCGGCTACGAGACGACGACCTTCCGCCGGCTTTACGGCCAGCTCGTGCCGGTCGCCGCTGGCTGGGCGACGGCGGTGGCGATGCTGGCATTGGGCTTCTTCTTCCTGAAGATCCAGAACGAGATGTCGCGGGTCTGGCTGGCGCTCTGGTTCACGCTCGGCGCAGCGCTTCTCCTCTCCGCCCGCATGGCGCTCGGCCTCCGCGTGCGGCGCTGGGCCAGCGCCGGCAAGCTGGAGCGCCGCGCCGTGATCGTCGGCGGTGGACCCGCCGCCGAGAAGCTGATCGAGGAGATCGAGCGGCAGCCAGAGAACGACCTCAGGATCTGCGGCATCTTCGACGATCGCGACGACCGCCGCTCGCCGGCAAGCGTCGCCGGCTATCCCAAGCTCGGCAATGTCCGCGATCTCGTGGAATTCGCCCGCCGGGCCAGCATCGACCTGCTCATCGTCTCGATCCCGGTCTCGGCCGAAAAGCGGGTTCTCGAACTCCTGAAGAGCCTCTGGGTGCTGCCGATCGACATCCGCCTCGCGGCCCATAGCGCGCAGAGGCGCTTTCCTTCGCGCTCCTATTCCTTCGTCGGCCGGGTGCCGATGCTGGACGTGTTCCACAAGCCGATCGCCGACTGGAATTCGATCGTGAAGCGCCTGTTCGACATCGTGGTCGCCAGCTTCGCGATCCTCGCTTTGTCGCCCGTCTTCGTCGCGGCGGCGCTCGCCGTGAAGCTCACCTCGAAGGGCCCGATCTTCTTCAAGCAGAAACGCCATGGCTTCAACAATCGGATCATCGAGGTCTTCAAGTTCCGCTCGATGTATCACGAGATGGCCGACCCGCTGGCGAAGCGGGTCGTGACCAAGGGCGACCGGCGCGTCACCCCGGTCGGCCGCTTCATCCGCAAGACGTCGATCGACGAGCTGCCGCAGCTCTGGAACGTCATCCGGGGTGAGCTCTCGCTCGTCGGCCCCCGCCCCCATGCCGTCCATGCGCAATCGAGCACGCAGGAAGCCTTCATCGAGATCGTCGACGACTATTTCGGCCGTCATAAGGTGAAGCCCGGCATCACCGGCTGGGCGCAGATCAACGGCTATCGCGGCGAGATCGACCAGCCGGAGAAGCTGAAGCACCGCTTCGACTACGATCTCTTCTATATCGACAACTGGTCGATCCTCTTCGACATCAAGATCCTCGTCCTGACGCCGATCCGGCTGCTGAAAACGGAAAACGCCTATTGAGGCGCGAGATCAGGCGTAGTCGAAGGCCGTGCCGAGGCTGACATCGCTATGGAGCTCGCGCATCGCGAGCACCGGCGGGACGAGCGCCTCGCCCCGCACCACGAGGCGGGCGCGATCCTCCCGCACGGCCCGCACGGCGGCGCGATCGTCACCCGCGCCAGACGCCTCGAAGACGTCGACCAGATTGGCGCTGTGTTCGAGATTCTTCTCTTCGGCCCAGAGCTTCGCCCCCTGCCAGCGCCGGAAGGCGCGATAGAGCGTCGCTTCGTCATTTTGGATGCGCACAACGAACATCGGCCGGCCCCCAGTTCCCCAATCACCGAAGAGTCGATGGTTAACATGCGGTAAGACTTTTCGTTCCCGCAAGGCCATGGTGAATTTTAGAGGGGATGCGGGAGCCGAAAGGCGGACGCGCAACAGGGCGAGCGACGCGGAATCGGCTGAAGAGACAGGATATTTCGTGGGAGAAAATGGTCGGAGCGAGAGGATTTGAACCTCCGACCCCTTGGACCCCATCCAAGTGCGCTACCAGACTGCGCTACGCTCCGACTGCGAGAACCCTTAGAGAAACAGGGTGCGAAAGGCAACCGTCTTTCCATCCCTTCGCGCGGAGAACGCCGACGCTCGATGCGACGATGGCCTTCCGGCAGCCCGCCCGCGGACGGATGCGGCGGTTCAGCGGGACTGGTCGAGCAGCCGCTTGCATTCCAGGAGTTCGATGAGGACGTCCTGAAGCGTGGCGACGCTTTCCTTGGCGAGGCCGACCGGCGCATCGTCGCCGCGGTCGCGGCGCAGGAAGGCGGAAAAGGCGCTGCGCCGCTCGGCCGGCGGCTGCGGCTCGGGCGCGGCCGGCGGGGCGTCTTCGGGCTCGGAGGACATGGTCGGATCGTCGTTCGGATCGTCGTCGGGTTCCTGATCGGCGCGGCCGAACTGCGCCGAATCGAGCGCGGCGACGTCGCCGGCGCCGATCCCGATGACGAAGCGGTTGCCGTTCTCCTTCAGGATACGCTGCACGCCCTTGATGGTGAAGCCGCGCACATAGAGAAGATAGCGGATGCCCTTCAGCAGCTCGACATCGTCCGGCCGATAATAGCGCCGGCCCCCGCCCCGCTTCATCGGACGGATCTGCGTGAAGCGCGTTTCCCAGAAGCGCAGGACATGTTGCGGCAGGTCGAGATCCTCGGCGACCTCGCTGATGGTACGGAAGGCGTCGACGCTTTTGCCGGTCATGTCTCGAACTGCACCTTGGCGGGAGCGGCTATTCGGCCGCCTTCAATTCGGCGGAACGGGCGTCGAGACGCTTGGAATGCGCTTCGAGAATGCGGTCCTTCATCACGTTCGACGGCTTGAACACGGCGACGCGGCGCGGAAGGATCGGCACTTCCTCGCCGGTCTTCGGGTTGCGGCCGATGCGCTCGTTCTTGTCGCGCACGAGGAAGGAGCCGAAGGACGAGATCTTCACCGATTCGCCACGCGCGATGGTCGAGCAGATCTCTTCGAGAATCATCTCGACCAGGGCGGCGGACTCCGTCCGCGACAGTCCGATCTTGCGGAAGACGGCTTCCGCGAGATCCGCTCTGGTGATCGTCTTTTCGCTCATGCCTATCCCCGAGATCAGCCTGCCGAATCCGCTCCCCAGCGTCGCCGGCGGCCGGCAAACAGGGCGAAGATACGCAATCCTTAAGATGAATCAAGGCTCAGCGAGCGGTTCCGCTGCGCTTCGCCAAGCTTCCTATACTACCACCGGATGACCACCGCACCCCAGGTGAAACCGCCGCCCATGGCTTCGAGAAGCACGAGATCGCCGCGCTTGATGCGCCCGTCGCGCACGGCCGTATCGAGGGCCAGCGGAATGGAAGCCGCCGAAGTATTGCCGTGGTCCTGGACGGTGATCACGATCTTCTCCGGCGCGATGCCGAGCTTCTTCGCCGAAGCCTCGATGATGCGCCGATTCGCCTGATGCGGCACGAACCAGTCGATCGAATCGACGGTGAGACCGAGCGCCGAGAAGGAATCCTCGACGACATCGGTGATCATGCCGACCGCATGCTTGAAGACCTCGCGGCCCTGCATGCGCAGCTTGCCGGTGGTGCCGGTGGTGGAGGGTCCGCCATCGACATAGAGCTTCTCCTCATGCGCGCCGTCGGCCCGCAGCTTGGAGACGAGGACGCCGCGCTCGCCGGCCGCGTCCGCGTCCTCGGCGCCCAGCACCACGGCTCCCGCCCCGTCGCCGAAGAGGACGCAGGTGGTCCGGTCCTCCCAGTCGAGAATACGCGAGAAGGTCTCGGCGCCGATGACGAGCGCGCGCCGCGCCATGCCGGAGCGCAGATAGAGATCGGCCGTGGTCAGGGCGTAGACGAAGCCGCTGCACACCGCCTGGACGTCGAAGGCGAAGCCGTGATGGATGCCGAGCCGGCTCTGCACCTGCACGGCGGAGGCCGGAAAGGTGTTGTTGGGCGTCGCGGTGGCGAGGATCACCAGATCGATATCGGCGGGCGTCAGGCCGGCGGCGTCCAGCGCGGCCCGCGCCGCCGCCTCGCCGAGCGACACGGTCGTCTCCCCCTCGCCCGCGATCCGCCGATTGCGGATGCCGGTGCGCTGGGTGATCCATTCGTCGGAGGTCTCGACCGTCCTTTCGAGCTCGGCATTCGAGACGATCCGGGCGGGCAGGCTCGAGCCCGTGCCGAGAATGAGCGAACGGCGGGCGCGCATCAAATCGTCTCCGGCGCGATGGCCGCGGTCGGGCCGTTGGTGGTCAGGCGCTCGTGGAAAAGGCGCAGCGAGTCCTCGACCTTGCCGAGAAGGCCGTTCTCGGCCATCGCGCAGGCGAGATCGATCGCCGCCGCGACGCCTTCCGCGTCCGTGCCGCCGTGGCTCTTGATGACGATGCCGTTGAGGCCGAGAAACACGCCGCCATTCACCTTGCGTGGGTCCATCTTGTCGCGAAGGCGATCGAAGGCGCTCTTCGCCAGAATATAGCCGAGCCGAGCCATCCAGGTCTGGCTCATCGCCGCGCGGAGATAGCCGGCGATCTGCTTGGCGGTGCCTTCCGCCGTCTTCAAAGCGACATTGCCGGTGAAGCCTTCCGTGACGACGACATCGACGGTGCCCTTGCCGAGATCGTCGCCCTCGACGAAGCCGCGATAGGAGAGGCCCGCGATCGGATTCTCCTTCAGGAAGCGCGCCGCCTCCTTCACCTCGTCCTGCCCCTTCACCTCCTCGACGCCGACATTGAGAAGGCCGACGGTCGGCTCCTCGATGCCGAAGAGCGCGCGGGCCATCGCGGCGCCCATCATGGAAAAGTCGACGAGCTGCTGCGCATCGGCGCCGATCGTCGCGCCGATGTCGAGCACGATGCTCTCGCCGCGCACCGTCGGCCAGATGCCGGCGATGGCCGGCCGCTCGACCTTCGCCATGGTGCGCAGGCAGAACTTCGCCATGGCCATCAGCGCGCCGGTATTGCCGGCGGAAACGGCGACATGCGCCTCGCCGGTCTTCACCGCCTCGACGGTCTTCCACATGGAGGACTTGTAGCGGCCCTGGCGCAGCGCCTGGGACGGCCGCTCGTCCATGCGGATCGAGACGTCGCAATGGTGGAAGGTGCTGGCGGCCTTCAGCGCCGGCAGCGTGTCGAGGACCGGAAGGACGACGCTCTCGTCGCCATAGAGAACGAAACGCGTGCGCGGATGGCGCTGCAGCGAGATCGCGGCGCCCGGCAGCACGACGGACGGTCCATGATCGCCGCCCATCGCGTCGACGGAGATCGTCACACCTGAACTGGCACTCAAATGCGGCTCGCTTTCCTGTCTCGCCCCAGCGGTCCCGTCACGCAAGACCCCGCCGATCGGATGGCGGCCCCGAAGCGTCGCGAAGCTGGAATTCGCGGAAGTCTCTTAACCTTTTTCGGCCCGACCTCAACCGTCATCGCGTCTCGCATCGCCTCGTCAGGCACCCTCGTCGCGCAGACGGGCGAGAACGGCGAAGGGCGACGGCTCCGCTTCTCCCTCCCGCCGCTCCTCGAACGTGGCGTCCGGGGCGCGCGGATAGGGATCGAGCGCGAGACCGAGGATCTGGACCAGCGCCTCGCCCAGATCGACGCGGTCGCCCTTGAAGCTTTCCGGCACCTCGTCGGCGAGATCGACCTCGACTTCCTCGCCCTCCTCCGCCGCCGGCCGGGCAAGGCGGGAATGTTCGGGCACATAGAAGAGGCGCACCTCCTCCTCGACATGTTCCGGCAGGGGCTCCAGCGTCACGACATCGGTCTGCACGACATCGGCCGTCAGCCGGCCCTCCACCGTCACGCCGTCGCGCTGCCAGCGCGTGGCGACGAGCTCCGCGCCGAGGCTTTCCACCGAAACGAGATCGAAACGCCGGGCGACGGCCGCCCGCTGCGCCTCGCTGGCCGTGAAGGACAGCGGCAAGCCGTCCTGCGGCAGGCGGGCGGCCTGGAAATCGAAGGAAACCTCGCCACCGATACCGTTCGTATCCGCGCTCATCGCGCCTCTTCCTCGCTGTAAAGATGACCGGACAGGATGCGGTCGGTCGTCACCGCCGCCAGTTCGGCCTGCGTCGCCATCATATAGGTTGCCAATCCGGCGGCGTCGCGGCGCTCCGGCGGCGCGTCCGCCAAGGCCCGCTCCGCCAACGCCGCCGCGAGGCCCGGCACGTCGCCGGCCAGCATCGGCCCGTCATAGGCGGCGACGCGCTCGTAGAAGCGCCCGGCGAGTCGGCGCATGCGTTTCGGCACCGCCACGTCGCCGACGCCGATCTCGCGGATCGAATCCTCGACATCGGCGACGAAACGATCGACCAGATCCTGGGCGACGGGCTTGGCCGCGGCGTCGTCCCGGCAGCGCAGCAGCGCCAGATAGACATGGAGGGACAGCGCCTCGAAGCGCCCCATCACCGTATCGGGCACGCCGAAATCGAGAAACAATCGGGGCGTGCGCGAACGGGCGACGATGCCGTGATAGAGCGCGTCGATGATCTCGCGATTCCGCTGGCGTATTCTGAAGGACTTCAGCATCTCGGCGTCTCGGCTCGGACCGGCGGTTCGCGTCGCACGGCTGCGGCACGATTGCAACAATCACCCGACTGCTTTACGAGCGCTGCCGCGTGGGACGATCGGTTCGCGGGGGGCTGCCGCTTTTATGACGCGAGTGCTCCCTAGGACATCGCGCCCATCGCTTCACAGGGAGGCCCTGACTTTGAGTCGCTTTCGCATTCGCGCAGCCACCTTGTCGGCTGGATTGCTGGCCCTTTCGATCGCCGGCGGCTGCACGACCCGCGAGGTCCTCAACCAGGGCTATATCGTCGACGACCAGACGATCCAGCTCGTTCCGGTCGGCTCGAGCCGCGAGCAGGTGCTGACGGCGCTCGGCACGCCCTCGACCAAGGCGACGTTCGACAACGAGGTCTTCTACTACATCTCGCAGAAGCGCGTCCGTCCGGTCGCCTTCCTCAATCCGCATATCGTCGATCAGCGCGTCCTCGCCATCTACTTCGGCTCGGACGACACGGTGAAGCAGATCGCCAATTACGGCATGCAGAACGGCAAGCTCTTCGACTTCATCTCGCGCACGACGCCGACGGGGGGCAAGGACATGAGCCTGCTCGGCCAGATGCTCTCGCCCGGCGCGCCGGCAAGCATCGGCACCGGGAGTGCGACGGCCGGCGCCGATCCGAACCGTCCCGCCGGCGGCTGATCGCCGTCCGGGGATGAGACCGAGCGGCGGACGCATTTCGCGCCCACCGCCCGGAAGCGTCAGCCGTGCGCGAGCACGGCGAGAAGCAGCAGGGCCACGATATTGGTGATCTTGATCGCCGGATTGACGGCGGGTCCCGCCGTGTCCTTGTAGGGATCGCCCACCGTATCGCCGGTGACGGACGCCTTGTGCGCGTCCGAGCCCTTCATGTGGCGCGTGCCGGCGCCATCGACGAAGCCGTCCTCGAAGCTCTTCTTGGCATTGTCCCAGGCGCCGCCGCCCGAGGTCATCGAGATGGCGACGAAGAGACCGGTGACGATGACGCCGAGCAGCATCGCGCCGAGCGCCGAGAAGGCCTGGCTCTTGTCGGCGATGAGCAGCACCAGGAAGAAGACGACCAGCGGCGCCAACACCGGCAGGAGCGAGGGCACGATCATCTCGCGGATCGCCGCCCGCGTCAGCATGTCGACCGCCCGGGCATAGTCCGGCCGCTCGCGCCCTTCCATGATGCCGGGCTTTTCGCGGAACTGGCGGCGCACCTCCTCCACCACGGCGCTCGCGGCGCGGCCCACCGCCGTCATCGCGATGCCGCCGAAGAGATAGGGGATCAGGCCGCCAAGCAGGAGGCCGACCACCACGAAGGGATTGGTCAGCGAGAAGTCGGGGGCGACGCCCTGGAAATAGGCATAGCCCTGCCCGGCCTTCGCCTGCGCGATGAAATATTGCAGGTCGTAATTATAGGCGGCGAAGAGCACGAGCGCGCCGAGACCGGCGGAGCCGATCGCATAGCCCTTGGTCACCGCCTTGGTCGTGTTGCCGACCGCGTCCAGCGCATCGGTGGACTTGCGCACATCGGAGGGCAGCCCGGCCATCTCGGCGATGCCGCCGGCATTGTCCGTCACCGGGCCGAAGGCGTCGAGCGCGACGATCATGCCCGCCAGGCCCAGCATGGCCGTCACCGCGATGCCGGTGCCGTAGAGGCCGGCGAGTTGGTAGGTGGCGATGATGCCGGCGATGATGACGATCGTCGGCAGCGCCGTCGCCTCCAGCGAGACGGCGAGACCCTGGATGACATTGGTGCCGTGGCCGGACACCGAGGCCTGGCTGATCGAGCGCACCGGCCGGTAGCCGATGCCGGTATAATATTCTGTGATGAAGACGATGAGCCCGGTGACGACGAGGCCGACCAGACCGCAGAAGAACAGGTTGAGGCCCGAAATGCCGGTATCGCCGCCTTCCACCCGGCCGAAGCCGAAGGTGGCGGCGGTGGCGAGGCCGATGCCGACGACCGAGAGCAGCGTCGTGACCCAAAGGCCCTTGTAGAGCGCGCCCATGATCGAGCCGTTGGCCCCGAGCCGCACGAAGAAGGTGCCGACGATCGAGGTGACGATGCAGGCGGCGCAGATCGTCAGCGGATAGAGCATCGCCGTCGCGACGACCGGGCTGCCCGCGAAGAAGATCGCGCCGAGCACCATGGTGGCGACCACGGTCACCGCATAGGTCTCGAAGAGATCGGCCGCCATGCCGGCGCAGTCGCCGACATTGTCGCCGACATTGTCGGCGATGGTCGCCGGATTGCGCGGATCGTCCTCCGGGATGCCGGCTTCCACCTTGCCGACGAGATCGCCGCCGACATCGGCGCCCTTGGTGAAGATGCCGCCGCCGAGACGCGCGAAGATCGAGATCAGCGAGGCGCCGAAGCCGAGCGAGACGAGGCTGTCGATCACCGTGCGGTCGGTCGGGGCATAGCCGGACGGGCCGGTCAGGAACAGGAAATAGGCCGCGACGCCGATCAGCGCGAGGCCGGCGACGAGCATGCCGGTGATGGCGCCCGACTTGAAGGCGATGTCGAGACCGGCGGCGAGCGAGCGCGACGCCGCCTGGGCCGTGCGCACATTGGCGCGGACCGAGACATTCATGCCGATGAAGCCGGCGACGCCGGACAGGACGGAGCCGATCAGGAAGCCGACCGCCGCATGGATGGAGAGAAGCAGCCAGGAGCCGAGAAAGACGACGACACCGACAACCGCGATGGTGGTGTATTGGCGGGCGAGATAGGCTTGCGCCCCCTCGCGGATCGCGCCCGCGATTTCCTGCATGCGCGCCGACCCCTGGTCGGACGCGAGAACCGAACGGATCGCCCAGCCCGCATAGGCGAGCGAAAGCACTCCGCACAAAAGCACGACGATCAAGGCTGTGGACATGGACCTCCCCTGCCACCGGCCTGCGATGTCTTCGACCGATCGGTCCTCCTCCGACGGTCGACGGGCCCTCTGGCCCCTGGCCGACTGGACGGAATCGAGGTTACGCGAGCCCGGAGCGGCGTCAAGCGCCGCTCGGCTCGGTTCGGCTCACTCCTTGGTGGGGTTCGTGCCCCGGCCCTCGCCGCGCGAGCGGCGGGCGATGCGGTCGAGCACGGCATTCACCAGCCGCGTCTCGTCGTCGCCGAAGAAGGCCTTCGCCACGTCGACATATTCGGTGACGATCACCGCCGTCGGCACGTCCTTGCGGTTCATCACCTCGTAGGCACCGGCGCGCAGGATGGCGCGCAGCGTCGTGTCGAGCCGCGACAGCGGCCAGTCGGCGGTCAGCGAGGTGTGGATCAGCGGGTCGATCGCCTTCTGCGACCGCACGACGCCGGAAACGATGTCGCGGAACCACGCGGCATCGGCCTCGCGATAGGTATCGCCGTCGATCTCCTGGCCGAGGCGCGTCGTCTCGTATTCGGCGACGGTCTCGAGCAGGCTCGTGCCGCCGACATCCATCTGGTAGAGCGCCTGGACGGCGGCGAGCCGGGCGGCGCCGCGCTTGTTGGCGGGCCGCACCGGCCGGGGCGAAGCGTCGCTCACCGTCACGCTCCGAACCGATCGCGCAGCGCGATCATGGTGAGGGCCGTCTCGGCGGCCGAGCCGCCTTTGTTCTTGTCGGACTTGCGGGCGCGCACCAGCGCCTGCTCCTCGTTCTCGACGGTCAGGATGCCGTTGCCGATGGCAAGCCCCTCCTCCACCGACAGATCCATGAGGGCGCGGCAGGATTCGTTGGCCACGATATCGAAATGATAGGTCTCGCCGCGAATCACGCAGCCGAGCGCGACGAAGCCGTCATATTCGCGGCCGCCCTCGTCCGCGCCGGTCAAAGCGAAGCCGATCGCGGCCGGGATTTCCAGGGCGCCGGGAACGGAGACGACGTCATAGGTCGCACCCGCCTCCTCCAGCGCCGCCCGCGCGCCTTCGAGAAGGGCATCGGCGATGTGGTCGTAGAAGCGGGCTTCCACGATGAGGAGATGCGGAGCTGCCATAGGTCACCTTTCGGGATGTCACGTTCGGCCGCCGAAGCGCCGCCTTGCGGGGGAGCCGGGCTCATAACCCAATTCGGGGTCCCGATGGTAGGGAGAAGACGCGCCGGCTCAGACCTTCGTCGCATCCGCCGCGAAGAGACGCGCGGCATAGCGGGCGATCTGGTCGATTTCGAGATTGACGCGATCGCCGGCCTGCCGCTCGCCCCAGGTCGTGACCTCCAGCGAATGGCGGATGAGGAGGACGTCGAAGACGTCGTCATCCACCGCGTTCACCGTCAGCGACGTGCCGTCGAGACAGACCGAGCCCTTCGGCGCGATGAAGCGCTTGAACGCTTCCGGCACGCGCAGGCGGAAGCGCACGGCGTCCCCCTCCTCCTCGCGCGACAGGATCTCCGCCTGCCCGTCGACATGGCCGGAGACGAGATGGCCGCCGAGCTCGTCGCCGAGCTTCAGGGCGCGTTCCAGATTGAGGCGAGTGCCCTCGGCCCAGCCGCCGGCGGTGGTGAGGCGCAGCGCCTCCTCCCAGGCCTCGACCTCGAACCAGCGCCGGTTCGCGCCCTCGTCCGGCAGCGCCGTCACGGTGAGGCAGGTCCCGGAACAGGCGATGGAGGCGCCGATGGCGATGCCGGCCGGATCATAGGTCGTCTCGATGCGGAAGCGCCGGCCCTCGGGCAGCGCCGTCACCGTCTCGATCCGACCGATATCGGTCACGATTCCCGTGAACATGGACGTGTCCTTTCCGAATGTCAGGCGAAACGTTCGAACTCGCGCCAGCGGTCGGGGCCGAAGCGGAACTCGCGCGCCAGACGAAAGCCCGCCGGCGGCTGCCTCGCGCCGCAGGGCGCCGCGATGCCGTCGGCGCCGATCTCGTTCTCGCCCTCGACGACGATCAGCCGATCGCAGAAGCCTTCGGAGATCAGCGAGCGGCCGAGCTCACCGCCGGCCTCGACCAGGAGGGTCGACAGCCCGCGCGCGGCGAGGTCTTCGAGGAGTTCGGGCAGCGCGACGCGGCGCGTGCCGGGATCAGCCTCGCAGGCGATGATCTCGCAGCCCGCCCGGCGCAGCGCCTCGGCGCGCGCATCCTGCGGATCGAGGGTCGCGAAGGCGGTCGGCACCTCGCGCGCGGTCGCCACCACCTGCGCCGCCGGCGAGGTTCGCAGGCTGCCGTCGAGCACGATGCGCAGCGGTGATCGCTCGGTCAGACCCGGCAGGCGGCAGGTCAGCGAGGGATCGTCCTCCGCCACCGTCGCGGCGCCGACCAGGATCGCGTCGCTGCGGGCGCGCAGGAGATGGGTCTGGCGATTGGCGATCGGCCCGGTGATCGCCACCTGCCCCGCCCCACGCCGACCGATCTTGCCATCGGCGGAAACCGCGATCTTCACCGTGACTTCCGGACGTTTCTTCGTGACACGCGCGAGATAACCGGCGAGCGCGCGCCGCGCCTCGGCCGCCAGAACGCCGCCCTCGACGGCGATGCCGGCGGCGCGCAGCATGGCGGCGCCCTTGCCGTCGACGCGCGGATCGGGGTCGCTCGCCGCATAGACGACGCGCGCGACGCCGGCGCGGATCAGCGCTTCGGCGCAGGGCGGCGTGCGGCCGTGATGGGCGCAGGGCTCCAGGCTGACATAGGCGGTGGCGCCCGCCGCGCGCGGGCCGGCCTCGGCGAGGGCCTGCGCCTCCGCATGCGGCCGGCCGCCCAGCGCCGTGACGCCATGGCCGATGATCGCCGGGCCGGCGCCGTCGTCTCGCACGATCAGCGTGCCGACGGAGGGATTGGTGCCGGTGAGCCCAGCATGGCGCTCGGCATGGCGGATGGTCGCCGCCATGAAGCGCCGGTCGTCGTCGGGCGAGAGCTCAGGCACGGGGCGCGGCCTCCGGCTCGTCCGCATCGGCCGATCCGAGATCCTCGACCTCCGGCGGCCGGGTCAGCTCGCGGATCACGTCCTCGAAATCCCGCGCCTCGTGGAAATCGCGATAGACGGAGGCGAAGCGGACATAGGCGACATCGTCCAGCCCGCGCAGCGCCTCCATGGCCAGAAGGCCGATCTGGCGCGAGGTGACCTCCGCGTCGCCGCTGGATTCCAGCTGGCGCACGATCCCGGAAATCAGCCGTTCGACCCGCTCGCGATCGACCGGGCGCTTGCGCAGCGCCACTTCGATCGAGCGGGCCAGCTTGTCGCGCTCGAAGAGCACGCGCTTGCCAGAGCGCTTCAAAACGACGAGATCGCGCAGCTGCACGCGCTCGAAGGTGGTGAAGCGGCCGCCGCAATCCGGGCAGACGCGTCGGCGACGGATCGCGGCGCCGTCCTCGGTCGGCCGCGAATCCTTCACCTGGCTGTCCTGCGAGCCGCAATAGGGGCAGCGCATCGTTCTGCGGCTCGCGTCGTCGTTTCAGATCAGGCGGACTGGCCGTAGATCGGGAAGCGGCTGGTCAGCGCCAGCACCTTTTCCTTCACGGCGGCCTCGACGCGGGCATTGCCCTCGTCCGAATTGGACTCGCGCAGACCGTCGAGCACCTCGACGATCAGCTGGCCGACCTCGCGGAACTCCTGCGGGCCGAAGCCGCGCGTCGTCGCCGCCGGGGTGCCGAGCCGGATGCCGGAGGTGATCGTCGGCTTCTGCGGATCGTTCGGCACGCCGTTCTTGTTGCAGGTGATGGCGGCGCGGCCGAGCGCGTTCTCCGACGACTTGCCGGTGAGGTTCTTCGGGCGCAGGTCCACCAGCATCAGATGGGTGTCGGTGCCGCCGGACACGATGTCGAGGCCGCCCTCGCGCACGGTCTGCGCCAGGACCTTGGCATTCTCCACCACCGCTGCCGCATAGGCGCGGAAGGCCGGCGTCAGCGCCTCGCCGAAGGCGACCGCCTTGCCCGCGATGACATGCATCAGCGGCCCGCCCTGAAGCCCCGGGAAGATCGCCGAATTGATCTTCTTGGCGATGTCCTCGTCATTGGTGAGCACGAGGCCGCCGCGCGGGCCGCGCAGCGTCTTATGCGTGGTCGAGGTCACGACATGGGCGTGCGGGAACGGGCTCGGATGCTGGCCGCCGGCGACGAGGCCGGCGAAATGCGCCATGTCCACCCAGAGATAGGCGCCGACGGCATCCGCGATCTTGCGGAAGCGGGCGAAGTCGATGATGCGCGAATAGGCCGAGCCGCCGGCGATGATGATGCGCGGCTTCTTCTCCACCGCCAAGCGCTCGACTTCCTCGTAGTCGATGATGCCGGTCTCGGTGTCGAGGCCGTATTGCACGGCGTCGAACCAGCGGCCGGACAGATTGGGCTTGGCGCCATGCGTCAGATGGCCGCCGGCATCGAGGCTCATGCCGAGAATGGTCTCGCCCGGCTTCGACAGCGCCATCAGGACGGACTGGTTGGCCTGGCTGCCGGAATTCGCCTGGACATTGGCGAAGGCGCAGCCGAAGAGCTGCTTGGCGCGCTCGATCGCCAGATCCTCCGCGATGTCGACGAAGTGGCAGCCGCCGTAATAGCGGCGACCCGGATAGCCTTCCGCATATTTGTTGGTCAGGACGGAACCCTGCGCCTCGAGCACCGCGCGCGAGACGATGTTCTCCGAAGCGATCAGCTCGATCTCGGTCTGCTGGCGGTGAAGCTCGCCCTTGATCGCGCCGAACAGCGCCGGATCGGTCGAGGCGAGATTGCCGGTGAAGAACGTATCGAACTCGGCGGCGGCTTCCGGCTTGCGCAGTTCGGACATCGGGGTCCCTCCTTTGTCGGACTTAAGTCCTTATCGGATGCACCGCGCCGATAGCATGCTCGTTTGCGACGGCCAACCGTCCATCGCAAAGAAGGCCGCGGCGCGAGGCGCGGCGACCTTCCGGCTTCGTTCGTCGAAGGCGCGATCTCAGTTGGCGAGATCGGGCGCCTGGGTCTGCACCTGCTCGCCGGGCTGATAGGCCTGCGGCGCGACGTCGTTCATCGCCAGCTGCTCGGAGCCGTCGCGGTGATAGATGTCGTCGCGGAACTGCACGACGTTCGGGTCGGTCGCCCAGGCGGTGAGATAGGTGAAATAGACCGGCACCGGGGTCGACAGGTTGATGTCCTGGCGCTGCCGGGCGGCGATGATCTGCTCGATATGCTGGCGGTCCCAGCCCGGCTCGTCGCGGGCGAGCCAGACGATGAGGTCGCGCACGTTCTGGACACGCACGCAGCCGGAGGATTCGAAACGCATCAGCTTGGAGAACAGGCTCTGTTGCGGCGTGTCGTGCATATAGGTGTTGAAGGGGTTCGGGAAGTTGATCTTCACCGAGGCCATGGCGTTGTTCTTGCCCGGCTCCTGACGGAAAAGATATTTCACCGCCTCGTTGGTGTTCCAGTCGACCGCCGTCGGCGGGATCTCCTGGCCGCCGGGGCCGAAGATCTTGATGTCGTTGCGCGACAGATAGGTCGGATCCTTCCGCATCAGCGGAATGATGTCCTTCTCCACGATCGAGGCCGGCGCGTGCCAGTAGGGATTGAGGTTGAGATTGGTGATCTTGGAGTTCAGGATCGGCGTCTGGCGGTCGATCTTGCCGACGATGGCGATATGGCGCTGCACGACGCGGCCGTTCTCCACGGCCTCCAGCGCCGCGGCCGGCACGTTCACCATCACGAAGCGATTGCCGAGGAAGCCGTTCATCGACTGGAGACGCACGAGATTGGTCTGGAGCTGGCCGACGCGGACGTCGACCGGCACGTTCAGCGCCTTGTAGGTCATGTCGGCGACGACGCCGTCGGCCGGCAGGCCGTGCCGGGCCTGGAAGCGCTTCACCGCCGCATCGACATAGGTGTCGAAGGAGTTCGACATGCCGGCCGAGCGCGGCAGGTCGCCCGAGACGGCGAGGCGCTGGCGCAGCGGGCCCACCGCCGCATCCTCCATGCCGAGCCGCAGCTTGCCGCCTTCCGGCACGCTCGGCCAGCCGCCGGCCATCATGATCGACCGATAGTTCTGGATCGCCTCCGACAGCGAGGCCACGGTCGTTTGCGAGAAGACCGGCGTGTTGGAATCGAGCTTGGCGACGCCCGTCGAGCGCGTGTCGAACTGATCGTCCCAATTGCCGCGATCGGGCGCCATCAGGAGATCGCTCAGCGCCTCCTGCGCCATGGCTCCGCCCGACGCCAGCGTCGCACCCATGGCGGCGACGCCCGCCACGAACTGGCGGCGGGACATCCGGCCCGAACCAAAGCGCTTGTCGTTCAGCATGGATGCCCCTCTTCGGCCGTCGATCTTGTCTGCGGGATTATCGACCCGTCAACGTAAACGGAATCTCAACGCGCCAAGGCTCGAGCCTGTCTTCGAACACGGGGCGCCAGGGCCTCCGAAGGCCATGCCAATATGGCCAAAGCAAGGATTCGTCAGGTTTCGCGGACGCTTGGGCGCGGGCGGGTTGCATCCCTGCAACAAGAAAACCCCCGCGCGCCCGGTCGGGGCTCACGGGGGTTTGATGGCGCGGCGCGTTTCGGCGCCGGTAAGGCTTCAGAGCCGATAG
This sequence comes from Aureimonas endophytica, assembly GCF_014642635.1. Lineage (GTDB taxonomy): Bacteria > Pseudomonadota > Alphaproteobacteria > Rhizobiales > Rhizobiaceae > Plantimonas > Plantimonas endophytica. The sequence goes on along the minus strand of NZ_BMIQ01000001.1, from coordinate 69,942 downwards.
GCGATCGTGTCGTTCCAGAAGCGGTCGAGCCGCTGCAGCGCCTTGTTCAGCTTCTGGAATTCCTGCTCGTCGAGGCCGCCGACCTTATCGATGGAGCCGATATGGCGCTGATAGAGATCGGCGACGATCGCGGCCACTTCCGCGCCCGCCTTCGTCAGCTGCACGCGCACCGCGCGCCGATCGACCCGCGAGCGCTGGTGGTCGATGAAGCCGAGATCCACGAGCTTCTTCAGATTGTAGGACACGTTCGAGCCGAGATAGAAGCCGCGGGTGCGCAGCTCGCCCGCCGTCAGCACCGAATCGCCGATATTGAAGAGCAGCAGCGCCTGGACGGCGTTGATGTCGGTGCGGCCATTGCGGTCGAACTCGTCCTTGATGACGTCGAGCAGGCGGCGATGCAGACGTTCGACGAGTTGAACCGTCTCCAGATAAAGGCTCTTCAGTTCGCTTTCGGGCTCCGTGACCTTTTCCGGCTGGCTCTTCGTCTGGGTCTTCATGATCGGCTCCGCTGTTGTCGCTGACAGATGCTCGAATGGCTCCGTCTTGAAGAACACCCTAACCCGCCCGGCTAAAAGTCGACTTAAAGTCCACGCTTAAGAGCACGTTACTGTTTTCGTTCGGATTTCCGGGGCATCGCTTCGGCGCCCGCACCTGCCGTCGCGTCAGCGGCGACGGGTGCGGCCGAGATGCCACTCGACGATCCGCAGCAGACCGAGCGCCAGGAGACCGGCGCAATGGAAGGCGAGTTCGGGACCGGGACCGCCGAACTGCCGCTGTAGCGGCACATGCATCGCCCCTTCGAGCGCGGCGACGAGCAGCCAGACGACGCTGCCCCAGGAGGCCGTGAGCCAGAGCCCGACCCCGGCGACGGGGCAGAGGACGGCGAGCGCCGCCGCCGCGACGCGCCATTCCAGCGGCATCAGGTCGAAACGCCAGCCCGATTCCGGAAACACTCCGACAAGCATGATCCAATAAAACAGGCCGAGGCCGAAAAGCGCCAGGCCCGCCGCGCGCAGGAGAAGGAGGATCGCCCAGCGGACGATCCGTTCCGTTCTCTCGTTCGTTGCCGGAGATGTCGTCATTCGCGCCACTTGGCCAGAAGCCGCGCCGAAGCGCCAGCCCGCCCCTCCTGTCCCCATCACCGAAATCGGTCAGCGCCCTTAGCCGATCAATGGTTGAAGCTGTGGAAAGAAGGGCCTAACGACACGCCCGCCGGCCGGCCGATCGGACGGTTCCTCCCACGCCAGACGACGGAGCCGCCGATGGTTCTGCAGCATGACCGCCCCACCCTGTCCACCCGCATCGACGCCGTGACCGGCGGCCGGCGGCTGCGGCGGCTGCGCCAGCACGACTGGTCGCGCCGCCTCGTGCGCGAGACCGAGCTTTCGCCCGCCGATCTCATCTGGCCGATCTTCGTGCGCGAGGGCGCCGGCGCCGACGAGGCGGTACCGTCGATGCCGGGCGTCGCCCGCCGCTCGGTGGCGCGCGCGGTCGAGGCGGCGCGCGAAGCGCGCGATCTCGGCATCCCGGTCGTCGCGCTCTTTCCATTCACGACGCGCGACAGGCGCGACGATCGCGGCAGCGAGGCGCTGAACGAGAACAATCTCGTCTGCCGCGCCAGCCGCGCCATCAAGGACGCGGTGCCGGAGGTCGGCATTCTCTGCGACGTGGCGCTCGACCCCTATACGAGCCACGGCCATGACGGCGTAATGCGCGGCGGACGGATCGACAATGACGAGAGCGTCGAGATCCTCTGCCGCCAGGCGCTCGTCCAGGCGCGGTCCGGCTGCGACATCATCGGCCCGTCCGACATGATGGACGGGCGCGTGGCGATGATCCGCGAGACGCTGGACGCCGAGGGGCTGCGCGACACGATGATCATGTCCTATGCGGCGAAATACGCCTCCGCCTTCTACGGCCCGTTCCGCGACGCGGTCGGCTCGAACGATCTCCTGAAGGGCGACAAGCGCACCTATCAGATGGATTTCGGCAATGCCGAGGAGGCCGTGCGCGAGGCGGCGCAGGACATCGCCGAGGGCGCCGACATGATCATGGTGAAGCCGGGCATGGTCTATCTCGACATCGTGGCGCGGCTTGCGGCCGAATTCGGCATGCCGACCTTCGCCTATCAGACCTCCGGCGAATACGCGATGATCGAGGCGGCGGCCGGCAACGGCTGGCTCGACGGCGAGCGCGCGATGATGGAAAGTCTCGCCGCCTTCAAGCGGGCGGGCGCCGCCGGTATCCTCAGCTATTTCGCGCCCCGCGCGGCTGCGGCGCTGCGCCGGGGCTGATCGGGCCGTTGCGCGGGCGCCCCGGCCTTCCCACATGGGGTTCCGACGCCGGCACTCGCGCCGGCCGGAGACCCGAAGGACGATGAGCAACAACGGCACCCTTTATCGCGACGGCCTGCGGGCGGATCTCGATGCACCCCGTCTCTACGACGGCGTGCGCAGCCGGCGCGTCCTGTCCTTTCTCTTCGACTATCTGGTCGTGCTACTGCTGGCGATTCCGGCCGCCATCGTCGTCTTCCTGCTCGGCATCCTGACGCTCGGCATCGGCTGGCATCTCTATGCCATCCTCCTGCCGGCGATCGCGATCCTCTATCTCGCCTTCACCATGGGCGGGTCGCGGCAGGCGACGCTCGGCATGCGCTTCGCCGGCATCCGGGTCGAGAAGCTCGACGGCGGGCGCGTCGATCCGCCGCTCGCCATCCTGCATGGCGTGCTGTTCTGGGCCTCGGTGACCTTCCTCACGCCTTTCGTGCTGCTCGTCGCGCTCTTCACCGGGCGCAAGCAGTTGCTGCACGACCTGCTGCTCGGCACGGTGATCGTCCGCGACCGCTGAGCGGCGGCGCGATCCAGCTCCGTCGGACCGAAACGCGACGCGCCCGTATGTTTCCATAGCGGGCGCGTTATGTTTTAAAGCTGCTTTCCCTCGCACTTCCCTGTCTTCCGCGATGGGACCGAGGCCCGACGCGCCCATGACAGTTCATCCGCAGACGCCGCAGTTCTTTCTGACCTCGCCGTCGCCCTGCCCCTATCTGTCCGGCCAGTTCGAGCGGAAGGTCTTCACCCATCTCATCGGCGAGCGGGCGCCCGATCTCCTCGATCTCCTGACGCAGGGCGGCTTCCGCCGCAGCCAGAACATCGCCTACCGCCCCGCCTGCGAGCGCTGCCGCGCCTGCGTTTCCGTGCGTATCCTCGTCGACGAGTTCGTGCCGACGCGCTCCATGCGGCGCGTCGCCCAGCGCAACCAGGATCTCGTCGGGCGCATCGGCGATCCCGAACCTTCCAGCGAGCAATATTCGCTCTTCCGCCGCTATCTCGACAGCCGCCATGCCTTCGGCGGCATGTCCGAGATGTCGGTGCTCGACTACGCCATGATGGTCGAGGACAGCCAGGTCGACACGCGGCTGGTGCAATATCGCCGGAAGGGTCCCGATTCGCGCTTCAGCGAGCGCTCCGACGGCGCGCTGATCGCCAGCGCCCTCACCGACGTGATGGGCGACGGGCTGTCGATGGTCTATTCCTTCTTCGAGCCGGACGAGGCCGAGCGCAGCCTCGGCACCTTCATGATCCTCGACCATATCGAGCGCGCCCGGAAGATGGGCCTGCCCTATCTCTATCTCGGCTACTGGGTGCGCGATTCGCGCAAGATGGCCTACAAGATCCGCTTCCAGCCGCAGGATCATCTCGGCCCGAAGGGCTGGGAACGCTATGTGCCGGACGAAGCCGAGCAAGGCTGAGACGACCGCTCAGCAGGAGTCTGTCCAAAGACATTCTTCACTTCGAAGCGCGTCGATATGGCCGGTCACGTCTACATCATGGCGAGCGCGAAGAACGGGACGCTCTATGTCGGGATGACGAGCGACCTGTCACGGCGCATCCACGAACATAAGACAAGCCAGACACCCGGCTTCGCTTCACGTTACGGCTGTCACCGATTGGTCTGGTACGAGGAGCACTCCGATATCCGCGATGCGATCACGCGCGAGAAGACCATCAAACGCTGGCCACGCCGTTGGAAGATCGCCCTGATCGAGAGCCTCAATCCAGATTGGAACGAATTGTATCGGGGGGTGGGATGGTGAGATTTGACATAAGGAACGGCATTCGGAAATGAATTAAGGATGCTCGCATCCCTCCTTTCAACTTCGTCATCCCGGCCTTGAGCCGGGATCCATTCCTCGACTTTGCAGGAATAGATCTTGTCAGACGGGAGCGCGCATAGGAACGTTGCGTTCTCTTGCTGCTGATTTGGCATGGATCCCGGCTCAAGGCCGGGATGACGATGCTGATGGGTTGCAGCTTTCGACGGGGCGATAGCGGGACCGCTCGGGCTAATGATCCGCCGGATCGGCGCTTATTCCGTCACCCGAACCGGTTCGATTTCGGAAAGCCGTTCGGCACCATGCGGCCGGCCTGGGCGCGGTCGCCGCGCCATTCGAAGAGTTCCTCGGCGGAGCGGTGGAAGCTGCGGCCGCCGGCGCCCTGCCAGGTGAGGCCTTCGGCGAGCTGGAAGACGCGCGCGTCGGACAGGCCGCCATCCTTGTAGCGCTGGAGACGCACGCCCTTGCCGCGCGACATCTCCATCACCTGGCTCAAGGGGAAGACCAGCATCTTGCGATTGTCGCCGACGATCGCCACCGTGTCGCCCTCGGCCGGCACGGCCAGCTTCAGCGTGACGCCCGGCCCGACATTCAGCACCTGCCGGCCCTTGCGCGTACCGGAGAGGAGTTCCGCCTCCGGCACGACGAAGCCGCTGCCGTCGCTGGCCGCGACGAGGCGCTTTCTGTCCGGCACCGAGACGAAGCCGAGGACGATCTGCGCCGCGTCGTCGAGTTCGATCGCGAGACGGATCGGCTCGCCCTGCCCGCGGCCGCCGGCAAGCTTGTCGGCGGAAAGCGTATAGGCGCGCCCGTCGGAGGACAGGAACACGATCTTGTCCGTCGTCATCGCCGGGAAGGCGAAGGCGAGCCCGTCGCCCTCCTTGAAGGACAGCGTCGAGAGATCGGCGACATGGCCCTTCAGCGCCCGCAGAAAGCCCTTCTGCGACAGGACGACGGTGACCGGCTCGCGCTCGATGAAGGCGTTGTTGATGTCTTCCAGCGCGCGGGCCGGCGCCACCGCGAAAGTGGTGCGGCGCTTGCCGATCCGCGTCTTCTTCGAGAAGGTCTCGCGCACCTCGCGCACCTCCGCGTCGAGCGCGCTCCATTGCAAGGCCTCCGAACCGAGCAGCGCCTCGCGCTCGCGCTTCTCCTCGCCGAGGGCGTCATGTTCGCGCTTCAGCTCGAATTCCTCGAGCTTGCGCAGAGAGCGCAGGCGCATGTTGAGGATCGCCTCGGCCTGCACGTCCGTCAGCTCGAAGCGTCGCATCAGGACGGGCTTCGGCTCGTCCTCCTCGCGGATGATGCGGATCACCTCGTCGAGATTGAGAAAGGCGATGATATAGCCGCCGAGCACCTCCATGCGCCGCTCGATCGCGGCGAGCCGGAAGCGGGTGCGCCGCAAAAGCACCTCGCGCTGATGCGCCAGCCATTCGGTCAGAACCTCCCTGAGGTTCAGGACGCGCGGCACCTTGCCGCCCGACAGGACGTTCATGTTGAGCGGAATGCGCGATTCGAGATCCGTCAGGCGGAACAGCGCCTCCATCAGGAGCTCGGCATCGACCGTGCGGCTCTTCGGCTCGAAGACGATGCGCACGTCCTCCGCCGATTCGTCGCGGACATCGGCCAGAAGCGGCAGCTTCTTGGCAGCGAGCAGTTCGGCGATCTTCTCGATCAGCCGCGACTTCTGCACGAGATAGGGAATCTCGGTGACGACGATCTGATAGCCGCCGCGCCCCTGCTCCTCCTTCTCCCAGCGGGCGCGCACGCGAAACCCGCCGCGCCCCGTCGCATAGGCCTCGCGGATGATCGAGGGCGAATCGACGATGATGCCGCCGGTCGGAAAGTCCGGCCCCTGGACGAGGCGCAACAGCTGGTCGACCGTCGCGCCCGGCTCCTCGATAAGCTTCAGCGCCGCGTCGCAGAGCTCGGCGGCATTGTGCGGCGGAATCGAGGTCGCCATGCCGACGGCGATGCCGGACGAGCCGTTCGCGAGGAGATTGGGAAAGGCGCCGGGCAGGACGACCGGCTCCTCGTCCTCCTCGTTATAGGTCGGCTTGAAGTCGATCGCGTCCTCGTCGATGCCGCGCAGGAGGAGCGTCGCGACATCGGTCATGCGCGCCTCGGTATAGCGCATGGCCGCCGGGCTATCGCCGTCGATATTGCCGAAATTGCCCTGGCCGTCGATCAGCGGATAGCGGATGGCGAAATCCTGGCTGAGCCGCACGAGCGCGTCGTAGATCGAGGCGTCGCCATGGGGGTGGAACTTGCCCATCACGTCGCCGACGATGCGGGCGGACTTCTTGTAGCCCTGGCCGGGATCGAGGCGCAGTTCGCGCATCGCGTGGACGATGCGCCGATGCACCGGCTTCAGGCCGTCGCGCACATCCGGCAGCGCGCGCCCCATGATGGTCGAGAGCGCATAGGCGAGATAGCGCTCCTCCAGCGCCGACTTCAGGTCGACGAGCTCGATGGTGCCGCTGCCGGAAGGCGGATCGTTCGGTTTTCCCATGCCGCCGATTTACGGCACTCGGCCGACCGGAACAAGACCGGAACGCGCCCGGCTGGCGCCGGGGCTGCATCCGCCATATTTTGCCTGTAGTTCCCGTCTTACGTCGCGGAGCCGATTCCTCCGGGCCGGCGTCGCCGCGTCCCGTTTTCCGAACATCCCGTTTCCCGCGTCGAAGGATTCCCATGACCGTGTCGCCCGCCCGCCGCATCCTCGCCGGCCTCGGCCTCCTCCTCGCCGGTTCCGGCTCGGCGCTCGCCGCCGATGCCCAGGCCTTCGCCAACCGGCTGAAGGACGTGGCGGCGGCGAATTCCATTCCGCTCGAATTCCAGGGCGCGGAAGCCGCCGGCGACAATGTCGTGCTGAAGGGCGTTTCCGTCGGCAAGGGCGACGACGCGGCGAGGTTCGGCGACGTCACCTTCGAGACGGTGACGGGCTCGGATGCCGAGGGCTGGAAGGTGGCGCGCGTGCCCTTCCGCGATGTCGATACGACGGAGAAGGGCAAGCACCTCGCCGTGTCCGGCATGGCGATCGAGGGCCTGCAGCTGCCGCAGAAGGAAGGCACCTCGAAGCTGCCCGGCGAGAGCCCCTATTTCTTCGACAGCGTGACGCTCGGCAGCCTGAAGGTGACGGACGACGGCAAGGATCTCTTCAGCCTCGGCGCCTCGACCTTCGTCAACACGGTCGATACGAGCGACAAGATCAACTCGCAATTCTCGCTCGGCGACTTCATCCTGAAGTTCCCGGAGAACGACGAGGCGGCGAAGACGCTGCGCGAGATCGGCTACGACCAGTTCAACGGCAACGGCTCGATGGAGATGAGCTGGGATCCGAAGACCGGCGACACCTCGGTCGAACCCTTCCAGCTCACCATCGAGAATGCCGGCGATCTCGCCGTCTCCTATGCGATCGGCGGCTATACGCCGGCCTTCGCCCGCTCGCTCGCCGCGATCCGCCAGCAGATGGCGGCCGATCCGAAGGCGGCGCAGTCCTCCGGCATGGCGATCATCGGCCTTCTGTCGCAGCTCTCCGTCGGTTCGCTGGAGATCGGCTTCAGCGACGCCTCGCTGGCCGGCAAGCTGCTCGACTACTATTCCAAGAAGAACGGCGAGAGCCGCGAGCAGCTGGTCTCGACGCTGAACCAGATGGTGACGCAGACTCTCGCCGGCCTGAACAACCCGGCCTTCCAGACGGAGGTCGCGACGGCGGTCGATAAGTTCCTGAAGGACCCGCAATCGCTGACCATCGCAGTCAATCCGACGCAGCCGATCCCGGCGACGCAGATCCTCGGCGCGGCGATGGGCGCGCCGCAGACCCTGCCGAACGTCCTGCAACTCCAGGTGACCGCGAACGACCAGACGACGGACGAGCCGGAAGACGGGGACGGCGCCGGCACCGCGCAGTGATGCCGGGCGCGGGGCGGACGGACGACCGGCCCGCCCCGCCGCTCATCGTGACGCTCGGCTTCGACGCGGCGAGCTTCGCCACGTTCGACGCGCTGCGCCGCCGGCATTTCCCGCCGGCGCGCAACCATCTGCCGGCGCATCTGACGCTGTTCCACCATCTCGACGGCGAAGAGGAAGCGGCGATCGCCGCGACGCTGCGCGAGGCGAGCCTGGCGCGGCCCCCGCTCCCGCTGGCGGTCGCGGGCTTGCGCTTCCTCGGCTACGGCTCCGCCTTCGCGATCGAGGCACCGGCGCTCGTCGCCCTCCGGCAGGATCTCGCCGCCCGCTGGCGGACGATGCTGACGCCGCAGGACGCGAGCCCCTTCCGCCCGCATGTCACGATCCAGAACAAGGCGCCGGCCGGCGAGGCGAAGGCGCTGTTCGCGTGCCTTCAGGCCGAGTTCACGCCCTTCGACGCGACCGGCACCGAGCTTCTCCTGTGGCGCTATCGCGGCGGTCCCTGGGAAGCGGCCGGCGCGTTTCCCTTCGCCGGCCGTCCTCTCGCCTGATCAGGCCTTCGGCGGCACCGCGACGCGGATGCCGAGTTCGCGCAGCTGCGTCGGCGTCGCGGGCGACGGCGCGTTCATCAGAAGGTCGAAGGCCTGCTGGTTCATCGGGAACAGCGTGATCTCGCGCAGGTTCTTCGCGCCGCAGAGCAGCATCACCACGCGATCGATGCCGAAGGCGCAGCCGCCATGCGGCGGCGCGCCGTACTGGAAGGCACGATACATGCCGCCGAACCGGTCCTCGACATCGGCCTGGGACAGGCCGACCATCTCGAAGGCCTTCACCATCAGCTCCGGCGACTGGTTGCGGATCGAGCCGGACGCGATCTCGAAGCCGTTGCAGACGGCGTCGTACTGAAAGGCCTTGATCGTCAGCGGGTCCTGGCTTTCCAGCGCCGCCATGCCGCCCTGCGGCATGGAGAAGGGATTGTGGGCGAAGTCGATGCGCTTCTCGTCCTCGTTATATTCGAAGAACGGGAAGTCGACGATCCAGCAGCACTCGAACCGGTCGCGGTCGACGAGATTCAGCTCCTCGCCGGCGCGGGTGCGGGCCTCGCCGGCGAACTTGTAAAACTTCGACGGCTCGCCGGCGACGAAAAAGCAGGCGTCGCCGTCGCCGAGGCCGAGCTGAGCGCGGATCGCGTCGGTGCGCTCGGGGCCGATATTCTTGGCGAGCGGGCCGGCGCCCTCCAGCGCCTCGCCCTCCTTGCGCCAGAAGATATAGCCGAGGCCGGGCTGACCCTGCCCTTGCGCCCAGGAATTCATGCGGTCGCAGAAGGCGCGGCTGCCGCCGGTCCGCGCCGGGATCGCCCAGACCTCGACGCCCGGATTCGAGGCGATCATGTTGGCGAAGACCTTGAAGCCGGACCCGGCGAAATGCTCGGTCACCGGCTGCATCACGATCGGGTTGCGCAGGTCCGGCTTGTCGGAGCCGTATTTGCGGATCGCCTCGTCATAGGGAATGCGCGGCCAGTCCTGCGTCACCGGCTTGCCTTCGGCGAATTCCTCGAAGATCCGGGTCATGACCGGCGTCATCGTGTTCCAGACGTCGTCCTGCGTCACGAAGCTCATTTCGAGATCGAGCTGGTAGAACTCGCCCGGCAGGCGATCGGCGCGCGGGTCCTCGTCGCGGAAGCAGGGCGCGATCTGGAAGTAGCGGTCGAAGCCGGCCACCATCAGAAGCTGCTTGTATTGCTGCGGCGCCTGCGGCAGCGCGTAGAACGTGCCGGGATGGATGCGCGAGGGCACCAGGAAGTCGCGCGCCCCTTCCGGCGAGGAGGCGGTGAGGATCGGCGTCGTATATTCGGCGAAGCCCGCCCCCGTCATCTCGCGGCGCATGGCGGCGATGATCTGCGTGCGCTTCACGATATTGGCGTGCAGCGTCTCGCGGCGCAGATCCAGGAAGCGGTATTTCAGCCGCACGTCCTCGGGATAGTCCGGCTCGCCGAAGATCGGCAGCGGCAGTTCCCTGGCTTCGGACAGAACCTCGATCTCGGTCGCGAAGACCTCGACCATGCCGGTCGCGAGCCGGGCGTTCACCGTCTCGGGGCTGCGGGCCTTCACCTGCCCGTCGACGCGCACCACCCATTCCGAGCGCAGGCGCTCGGCCGTGGCGAAGCCGCCGGAATCGGGATCGACGACGATCTGCGTCAGCCCGTAATGGTCGCGCAGGTCGATGAAGAGCAGGCCGCCGTGATCGCGCACGCGATTCACCCAGCCCGACAGGCGAACGCTCGTGCCGACATCGGCCTCGCGAAGTCCGGCGCAGGTATGGCTGCGATAGCGATGCATGACAGAGGTCTTTCCAGTTGGTCCCTCACCGGCGGGCCGGCGGGCGTCGTCCCGCGCTTGCGGGAAAAGAAGTCGGCGGAAAAGCACACCAACCCCCGGCTCTGTCAAGTTGCGGCCGCTTCCCTCGCGCGCGCCCGGTGGTCTATGGATCGGGGATGGAGACCATCGTCACGACCGAAGCCCTCGCTGCCGCCTGCGCGAAATTCGCCGAGGCCCCCTTCGTCACCGTGGATACCGAATTCATCCGCGAGACGACCTTCTGGCCGGAACTCTGCCTCGTGCAGATCGCCTGCGACGAACTGGCGGTGCTGGTCGACCCGCTGGCGCCCGGCCTCGATCTCAAGTCCTTCTTCGCGCTGATGACGGACGAGCGGGTGGTGAAGGTGTTCCATGCCGCCCGGCAGGATGTCGAGATCATCTACAAGCTCGGCGGCATCATCCCGAAGCCGCTTTTCGACACGCAGGTCGCCGCCATGGTCTGCGGTTTCGGCGAATCGGTCGCCTATGACCAGCTCGTCGCCCGGACGACGAACGGGCGGATCGACAAGACCTCGCGCTTCACCGACTGGCGCCGCCGCCCGCTTTCGGACGACCAGCTCACCTATGCCCTCGCGGACGTCACCTATCTGCGCGACGTCTATCGCGTGCTCCAGAAGCGCATCGCGGCCGAGGGGCGCGAGCGCTGGCTGGACGAGGAGATGGCCGCCCTCGCCGATCCCTCGATCTACGACCTCCATCCCGAGGATGCCTGGAAGCGGCTGAAGATGCGGGCCCGCAAGCCGATCGAACTCGCCGTGCTGAAGGAGATCGCCGCCTGGCGCGAGCAGGAGGCGCGCAATCGCAACGTGCCGCGCGGCCGCATCCTCAAGGACGACGCGCTCTATGAGATCGCCCAGCAGCAGCCGCGCGACGAGGCGGCGATGGCGCGGCTGCGCGCCCTGCCGAAGGGCTTCGAGCGCTCGGCAACGGGGGTCGCGATCCTCGCCGCCGTGGCGCGGGCGCATGCCCTGCCGAAATCCGCCCTGCCGCCGATCCCGAAGCAGCCCAATTATCCGGAAGGCACGGCGGCGGCGGTCGAGTTCCTGAAGGTGCTGCTGAAAATTGTCGTCGACGAGGAGGGCGTCGCCGCCAAGCTCATCGCCTCGACCGACGATCTCGAAAAGCTCGCGGTCGACGGCGCCAAGGCCGAGGTGCCGGCCCTGGAGGGCTGGCGCCGCAAGCTCTTCGGCGAGCGGGCGCTCGATCTTCTCGACGGCCGCGCCGCGCTCTGCTTCCGCGACCGCAAGGTGGCGGTGATCAGCGTGTCCTGACGGGCAGCGCCCCCGGTCGCGGCACGCGGGAGCGCCTCAGGGGCGCTCCGCTCCCGGCACCCGCCAGCGGCCGTCCGGTCCGGCGCAGCCCTGCGGCGGCACGGCCTGCGCGAAGCGTTCCGCCAGCCGCGCGCAGCCCCAGTCGCCGAGGCTTTGCGGCACGAGGCCGTTCAGCTCGATGCCGAGTTCGTCATAGGGCGAGGGCCCGCGCGTCACATAGGCGTGCCACTTGAAGCCGAGAAAGATCGCGACGCCGATCGCGATCCCGAGAAAGAGCGAGGCCCATTTCAGCACGGAATGGCTCAGGCCACGTCGAGGCGCAGCCGGCGGTCGACCACCTTGGCGAACTGTTCGAGCCGGGCGACGGGCTTGTCGCTGATGAGACCGGCGAGATCCTTCGGCAGGAGCAGCGTGAAGCCGCCGCGCGGGTCCTGCCGCCAGCGCAGCCGGTCGAGGATGCCGGGCATGGAGGCGGTCAGGATATAGGCGACGCGGAAGAGGGCAGCGAGCACCCTCGCCTTTTCGAGGAGCCGCGCTCCGACCAGCCGTTCGATCTCCGGCATGCCGGTGCGCTCGAAGTCGCCTTCGTGCCGATAGTAGCTGGCAAGGCCCAGATAGCCGCGACCGGCATGGTCGATCGCCTCGAAGGAGGCATGGGCCAGCATCGACAGGCTCTGCGTGCCGCGATAGTCGGGATGGGCGCGCCAGCCGACATCGGAGACGAGAACCGCGGCATGGCGCAGCCGCTCCTCGTAGGGCGTCTCCTCGATCCCCAGCGTCTCGAAGGTGCGCTGGCAGAAGCGCACCAGCTCTTCCGAATGACGCGGCGAACGCGAGCGCAGCACGGCGAATTCGTGCGCCGCCTCGATCAGCGGATCCTTGCGCCGCTCCTCCTCGCTGAGGAGCGTGTGGAGGAAACCCTCGCGCACGCCGAGCGCCGAGATCGCGACATGGGCCGGCTTGAGATGCCGGATCACCGCCTGGAGCGCCACGGCGCCGAAGGCGAGCAGCGCCCGGCGCGGCTTGGACACGGCGGCGATGCCGGGAATGCGGTCGGGATCGCCCCGCATCACCTGGTCGAGAAAGCTCGCCATCTCGGCGGCGGGGATCTCGTAGCCATGCATCACATGCAGCGGATAGCGCCGCTGCTCCATATGGAGCTTGGCGAGGTTGCGCCAGGTGCCGCCGACCGCGAAGAACGGCCGCCCTTCGGCGCTGCCCGTCATGCCGCAGCCGGCGACATGGCTGTCGGCGATGGCGCGGGCCTTGGCGATGTCGTTGCCGGACAGGTCCTGGAGGCGCAGGCCGCCGAGCGGCAGGGTCAGACCCTGGCCGATCGTCCCGTTCGCGATGTCGACGAGTTCGAGGCTGCCGCCGCCGAGATCGCCGACGATGCCGTTCGGCGCGTGGAAGCCGGCGGCGACGCCCTGCGCGGCATAGAAGGCCTCGTCATGGCCGGACAGGATGCGGATCGGCACGCCGATCGCCTCCTCGGCCGCGCGGACGAAGTCCGGGCCGTTCGTCGCCTCGCGCGCGGCGGCCGTCGCCAGCGGATAGACCTCCTCGACATCCGACTGGTCGATCAGCTTGCGGAAGCGGCGCAGCGCCGCGAGCGCGCTCGCCACCGAGCGGTCGTCCAGCCGGTTCGTCTGGGCGATGCCCTTGCCGAGGCCGGACAGGACCTTCTCGTTGAACAGCATCGTCAGCGCGCGGGCATTGCCCTCGTAGATGACGAGACGCACCGAGTTCGAGCCGATATCGACGACGGCCACGGGCCGACGTCCGGCGATGCGCCCCTGCGCGTTCGGTTCAGTCGTAGCGGGAATGTTCTGCACGCTGTCTTGCGATCAGTCTCGGCGCGTCGGATTTCAGGGCCTTGCCCCGGCCGGAAAGGCTGGGATTGGTCATGAAGTAACGCTGCGTGTTGAAGGGCTGTTCCTTCTCGGAAGGAACGATGCGGCGCGAGGCGCCGTCGGACAGGACGGACCAGCTCTGCTGGTTGTCGAGAATGTTGCCGAGCATGATCTGCGACAGGATCTGGCTGTGCACGGTCGGATTGGTCACCGGCACCATGATCTCGACCCGGCGGTCGAGATTGCGCGGCATCAGGTCGGCCGAGCTCATATAGACCTTGGCGTGATCCGACGGCAGGCCGGCGCCATTGCCGAAGCAATAGATGCGGCTGTGCTCCAGGAAGCGGCCGACGATCGACTTGACGCGGATATTCTCCGACAGGCCGGGCACGCGCGGCCTGAGACAACAGATGCCGCGTACGATGAGGTCGATCTCGACGCCCGCCTGGCTCGCCCGGTAGAGCGCGTCGATCACCTTCGGATCGACCAGCGAGTTCATCTTCATCCAGATCTGCGCCGGTCGGCCTGCCTTGGCATGGGCGATCTCGGCGGCGATGTCATCGAGAATGCGCTTGCGCAGGTTCAGCGGCGACAGCGCCAGCTTCTTCAGGCCGGTCGGCTCGGCATAGCCGGTGATGTAGTTGAAGGCGAGAAGGACGTCGTGGGCGATGTCGGGATCGGCCGTGAAATAGGACAGGTCCGTGTAGATCTTCGCGGTGATCGGGTGATAGTTGCCCGTGCCGACATGGACGAAATTGACGAGCTTGCCGTCCTCCCGCCGCGTGACGAGCGAGAGCTTGGCATGGGTCTTCTTCTCGATGAAGCCGAAGACGACCTGCACACCGGCCCGCTCCATGTCGCGCGCCCAGCGGATATTCGCCTCCTCGTCGAAGCGCGCCTTCAGTTCGATGAGCGCCGTCACCGACTTGCCGGCTTCCGCCGCGTCGACCAGCGCCCGGACGATCGGCGAGTCGGCCGAGGTGCGGTAGAGCGTCTGCCGGATCGCGATGACGTTCGGATCGGCCGCCGCCTGACGCAGGAACTGCGCCACGACGTCGAAGCTCTCATAGGGATGGTGGACGACGATGTCCTTCTGGCGGATCGCGGCGAAGCAGTCGCCGTGATGCTCGCGGATGCGCTCCGGGAAGCGCGGGATGTAGGGCACGAATTTCAGGTCGTCGCGCGGCGACTTGACGATCTGCGAGACGGCTTCGAGCGCCAGCATGCCCTGCATCACGGAGACGCGCGAATCCGGCACGCCGGCCTGGCTGGCAACGAAGTTGCGGAGGTCCTCCGGCATGGTCGAATCGAACTCGATGCGGATCACCCGCCCGCGCCGCCGCCGCTTCAGCGCCGATTCGAACAGCCGCACGAGGTCCTCGGCCTCCTCCTCCACCTCGATGTCGGAATCGCGGATGATACGGAAGGCGCCGGAGCCGCGCATGCGGTAGCCGGGGAACAGCCGGCCGACGAAGAGCGCGGCGACGCTCTCGATCGGCACGAAGCGCAGGGCGCCGGGGCCGTCCTGGGCCGGCGGCATCTCGACAAAACGCGGCAGCGCCGCCGGGATGCGCAGAAGCGCGCTCATCTTCTGGCCGTCGCGCTCGCGCACCAGCGATAGCGCGACCGAGAAGCCGAGATTGGGGATGAAGGGAAAGGGATGGGCCGGATCGACCGAGAGCGGCGTGAGGATCGGGAAGATCGCCTCGTCGAAATGCTGTTCCAGCCAGGCCTTGTCGGCGCCCGCGAAATCGCCCGCCGCCATGATGTGGATGTTCTGCTCGCGCAGTTCCTTGACGAGGGTGGCAAGCGAGGCCTGCTGCTCGACCTGCAGCCGATCGACCTCGGCGAGGACGGAATCGAGCTGGTCCTGCGGGGTCTGGCCGTCGTCGCTCTTCAGCGTGATGTTGGCATGGACCTGCGCGGCGAGGCCCGCGACGCGCACCATGAAGAACTCGTCGAGATTGCCGGCCGAGATCGACAGGAAGCGCAGGCGCTCCAACAGCGGATGGGAGGCGTTCTGCGCCTCCTCCAGCACCCGCCGGTTGAATTGCAGCCAGGAGATCTCGCGATTGATGAAGCGGTCCGCCGGCAGTTCGTTGTCGGCCGGCGGCGGTTCGGCGACGACGGGCGGCGCGGCCTGGGCGGAATTGGCCTCCAGCCTCTCCTTGATGCTGGCGACGCTGACATCGGCCAGTCTCGCGGCCTGCGGCAGGCCGGCGAGAACGCCGTCGGTATCGAAGCGGCGCCGCGCCTGGCGCCGGCGCTGCGCGGATTCGGTCTCCGCGCCGCCCATGGCGTCGTCGGGAAGCGGGGCATCCTTGCCCGCCAGCTTGTCGCCGCCCTTGTCCGTACCCTCTGCCTTATCCACCGCCTTCGTCTCTCCTCGCATCCGGCGCCGGCCGCCCAGACAACGCCGTTCAGTCGCCGTGACCAGCCCTCGCTTGGTCGGCCAAGGATTTATCCGACAACACGCGCTGGATCAAAGCCCGCGTCACCCGCTCCTTGGCGGCGAGCGCCTCGGAATCGAGTCTGTCCACGATTCGCCGCGCCGCGCCGAGCGAGCGCTCCATACGGCTCGCCAGATAGTCGATCAACCGCAAGTCGACGTCGAGCTGGCGATCGGCGAAGAGCTTGGCAAGAACGCCGCGCAGCAGCGCGTCGTCCGGCGCGGCGATGGTGGCGAGCGCCGCCGCGCCGAGGCGCGAGCGCAGATCCGGCAATCGGAAGGGCAGCTCGCCCGGCGCGCGGCGCGCCGTCGCCAGCACGAAGCCGCCGCCGAGCCGCGCCGCGTTCAGCACATCGAACAGCGCCGCCTCCCGCGCCGTCTCGCCTTCCAGATCGTCGATCGCGACGGCGAAGGGCCGATCCTCGGGCAGGCGCCCGTCGAAGGTACGGGCGCCGGTCATCTCCCGCCAGGCGGCGACGAGATGCGACTTGCCCGCCCCTTCCGGCCCGACGATCACGGTGACGGGATGCGGCCAGTTCGGCCAATGGTCCACGGCGGCGACGGCCATGCGATTGGCCTCGGTGACGACGAGGTCGTCGCGGGTCAAGGCCGGCCGGTGCGGCAGATCGAGGGGAAACTGGCGGGGAGGACCGCCCGTCATTCCGCGACCTTGGTCGTCTGCTGCGCGGGGTCGAACTCGGCTTCCAGCATCACCCGGATCGGCCCGGTCTCCACCGTCTCGACCTGCGGATGGACCGGCTCCGCCACGCGCCCGAAATACATCTCGCTCTGGAGATATTGCTGGATGGCGAAGCGGACGAGGACGCCGATCGCCGCCGCCGCCGGCACGGCGATGAGGAGGCCGACGAAGCCGAACAGCGCGCCGAAGGCGAAGAGCGCGAACATCAGCCAGACGGGATGGAGACCGACCGAGGCGCCGACGAGCTTCGGCTGGAGGATGTTGCCCTCGAAGAACTGGCCCGAGAAGAAGACGGCGAGGGTCGCGGCGATCCAGATCCAGTCCGGCCAGAACTGGAACAGGGCGACGCCGGTGGCGAGCAGCAGGCCGGTCAGCGAGCCGACATAGGGAATGAAGGAGATGAGCCCGGCGAAGAGGCCGATGAGGAGGCCGAAGTTCAGGCCGACGAGGCTGAGGCCGATCGCGTAATAGCTGCCGAGGATCAGGCAGAGACTGCCCTGCCCCCGCACGAAGCCCGCCACGGACTGGTCAATCTCGCGGGCCAGGCGCCGCACCGTGTGCAGATGCTGGCGCGGCACCCAGGAATCGACCTTGGCGATCATCCGATCCCAGTCGAGCAGGAGATAGAAGGCGACGACCGGGGTGACGACGAAGAGCGACAGGAAGTTCACGACCGCCAGACTCGAGGTCCAGAGCGAGGCGAGCAGCGAGCTGACGATGCTGCTCACTTGGCCGAACATGCCGGAAATGTCCTGCTGGAGCTGCTGCGGGTCCTTGGCGAAGAGCCAGCCGAGGCGGCCCTGGCGGAGTTCCGCGCCGAGCGACTGCAAGCGCTGGAGGTATTGCGGCAGGTTCTGCACGAAGCCGTCGATCTGCGTGACGATCACCGGCACGAAGACCAGCACCGCCGCCGCCAGGACGACGACGAAGAGCACAAGGATGACCAGCGTCGCCATCAGCCGCGACAGGCCGAGCCGCTCCAGCGCATCGGCCACCGGATCGAGGAAATAGGCGATGCACATCGCGAGGACGAAGGGCAGGAGCACCGAGGAGAAGACGAAGAGCAGCCCCACGAAGAGGAGCGCGGCGAGACTCCAGAACATCACCTGCCGGCGCAGGAGGCGGCTGCGATTGGCCGAAGTCAAATCCATCTCCCTCGGCGAATTCTCGGGCGCGGGCCCCTCTATCGGGCGCCTTTCGGGAGATAGGAGCGAGCCCATGCTGGGGTCAAGGGCGCGCGGGGGCTTGCCGAGGGCCGCGCCGCGTGCCAGTCGGACGGAAATGTCCGGGATAAGAGAAATGGCGACGAGCGAGAGCGGCAACGGCCTGACCTATGCGGAGGCAGGCGTCGACATCGATGCCGGCAACGAACTGGTGCGGCGGATCAAGCCGCATGTCCGCGCGACGCGCCGGCCGGGCGCCGACGGCGAGATCGGCGGCTTCGGCGGGCTCTTCGACCTGAAGGCGGCGGGCTTCACCGATCCCGTCCTCGTCGCCGCCAATGACGGCGTCGGCACCAAGCTGAAGATCGCCATCGATACCGGGCTCCACGACACGATCGGCATCGATCTCGTCGCCATGTGCGTCAACGATCTCGTGGTGCAGGGCGCCGAGCCGCTGTTCTTCCTCGACTATTTCGCCACCGGCAAGCTCGATCCCGACCAGGGCGAGGCCATCGTCAAGGGCATCGCCGACGGCTGCCGCCTCGCCGGCTGCGCGCTGATCGGCGGCGAGACGGCGGAGATGCCCGGCCTCTATGCCGAGAAGGACTACGATCTCGCCGGCTTCGCGGTCGGCGCGGCCGAGCGTGGCGCCCTTCTGCCGCGCCCCGACATCGCGGCCGGCGACGTGCTTCTCGGCCTCGCCTCTTCCGGCGTCCATTCCAACGGCTATTCGCTGGTGCGGCGCATCGTCGAACTCTCGGGCGCCGCCTATGACGCGCCGGCGCCCTTCGAGGCGGGCGGGCGGACGCTCGGCGCCGCCTTGATCGAGCCGACGCGCATCTACGTGAAATCGCTCCTCGCCGCGATCCGTGAGACGGGCGGCGTGAAGGCGCTCGCCCATATCACCGGCGGCGGCTTCGTGGAGAATATTCCGCGCGTCCTGCCGGACGGTCTCGCGGCCGAGATCGATGCCGGCGCGATCCCCGTGCCGCCGGTCTTCCGCTGGCTGGCGCGGACGGGCGGCGTCGCTCCGGCCGAGATGGCACGCACCTTCAACTGCGGCATCGGCATGGTGGTCGTCGTGGCGGCCGAGGCCGCCGAGACCGTCGCCGAGGTGCTGACCCGCGAGGGTGAGACCGTGACGCGGCTCGGCGCCCTGGTGCAGCGCGCCGGCGAGGCGGTGATCCTTCAGGGCGATCTGTCGCTTTGAGCGGGCCGAGGAAGCGCGTCGCCGTCCTGATCTCCGGACGCGGCTCCAACATGATGGCGCTGGTCGAGGCGGCGCGGCAGCCGGACTTCCCGGGCGAGATCGTCGCCGTCCTCGCCGACAAGCCGGAGGCCGCCGGTCTCGCCTTCGCCGCCGAGGCCGGCATCGAAGGCCGGGCGTTTCCCCGCCGCGACTACGGCTCGAAGGCGGAGCACGAGGCGGCCTTCGTCGCGGCGATCGAGGCGGCGCGCGCCGACATCGTCTGCCTTGCCGGCTTCATGCGGCTTCTCTCGGCCGATTTCGTCGAGCGCTATCGCGGCCGGCTGATCAACATCCACCCCTCGCTACTGCCGAAATTTCCGGGGCTCGACACGCATGGCCGCGCCATCGCCGCCGGCGAGAGCGAGCATGGCTGTACGGTGCATTTCGTCACCGCCGAGATGGATGCCGGCCCCGCGATCGCCCAGGCCCGCGTGCCGGTGCTCCCCGGCGACACGCCGGACAGCCTCGCCGCCCGTGTCCTGAAGGAAGAGCATCGCCTCTACCCGCAAGCCCTGGCGACGGTGCTGCGGGGCGAAGCGCGTTTCGAAAGCGCATAGCGAGAACGCGATTTCCACACTAGATTGTCGATCATGACGCGATGCAAAGCTCGGCCAGGACTATGAGCTCGACACTCGATCTACAGTTCCTCTTGCGCCAAGTTCAAAATCTCCTGGACGAGACCCGACAGGTCAGGAAGGAGATCGGCGACATCCGGACGCTGACTCTCCAGACTTATGATTTCGCAAGGCGTGTCGAACGTCGCCAGTCGGAAGCCCGGGACGATCTGGAACTGACGGTGAAGATGGAACTCGGCGGCGCCTTGGCGAATCTGCAAACCTCGATCGAGGCCTCGATCGGAAGGGTCGAGGCGAAGGTCGATGCATTGCAGGATCGCCTCGAAGCCGCCTCGCCTTCCCCCTGATCAATCAGCTTCCTTTCACGATCCACACCTTCGTGTCGTGAAAGGCCGCGCCGCCGCAGGGGGCGACGGGATCGGCGCCGACGAGCGTGTTGATCCCCTCGCCGTCCAGGAAATCCGAATTCGCCCAGAGCCCCTCATGCACGACGACGCCGGGCCGCACCGCCTCGGTGAGCGTCGCGTGGAGCCGGATCTCGCCCCGGTGATTGCCGATCGTGACGAGCTCCGCCTCGGCGAGCCCGAGCACCGCCGCGTCCTCGGGATGGATCATCAGTTCCGGCCGCCGCTCGCGCGAGCGCGAGCCCGCCGTTTCGGAGAAGGTCGAGTTCAGGAACTGGCGCGCCGGCGAGGTGGCGAGCTTGAAGGGATGTTTCTCGTCCGCCGCCTCGTTGAGCGACGCATGGTCCGGCCATTCCGGCAGGTCCGCCACCGGTCCCTGCGGCCCGAGCGAGGCCGGCGGCGTATCCGGGCCGAGCCGGACGCCCTGCCAGCCGGGCCGGAAGCGGAACTTGCCATCCGCCCAGCCGAAGCCGGTCATGAAATGCGCCGTCTCGAAATCCGGCTGGCAGTCGAGCCAGCGCCCCTCCTCGATCGCGGCGAGCGTGCCGCGATTCGAGCGACGCAGCATGTCGTCGATGAGTTCGCGCTCGCTGAGACCGAAGCCCGGCCGGTCGGCGACGCCGAGCCGTCTGGCGAGTTCCTCGATGACGAAATGATTGGTCCGCACCGTGTCCGGCGCGTCCACCAGCTTCGGCCCGAGGGTGATGTGGTTCTGGCCGCCGCCGCGATAGATGTCGTCATGTTCGAGGAACATCGTCGCCGGCAGCACGAGATCGGCGAGCTTGGCCGTGTCGGTCATGAACTGCTCGTGGACGCAGACGAAGAGATCCTCGCGCGCCAGACCTTGCCGGACGAGACGCTGTTCCGGCGCGACATTGGCCGGATTGGTGTTCTGGACGAGCATCGCCGCGACCGGCGGCCCGTCGGAGAGCGCCGCGCGATCGCCGGTGAGGACGGCGCCGATCCGCGACTGGTCGAGCGAGCGGACCGCCGGATCGCGGAGCGCCGTGCCCATGATCAGGCTCTTGTCGAGGCCGAAAATGCCGGAATTGGTGTGGAAGGCGCCGCCCCCCTCATATTGCCAATGGCCGTAGACGGCCGGCACCGAGAGCGCGGCATGCATGGCCGGCGCGCCGTTGCGCTGCCGGGTGAAGCCGTAGCCGAGGCGGAAAAAGCTGCGCTTCGTGCGGCCGAGAAGGGCCGCGAAGGCCTCGATCTCGGCCACCGCGAGCCCGGTGATCGCCGCCGCCCATTCGGGCGTCCGGTCCTTCAGATGCGCCTCCAACCCGGCCGGATCGTCGGTGAAGCGCGCCATATAGGCGCGGTCGGCGGTGCCGTCGCGGAAAGCGACATGCATCAGCGCGGCGGCGAGCGCGCCGTCCGTGCCGGGCCGCAGCTTCAGCGCCATATCGGCCTGCGCCATCGTGGCGTTGTCGTAGATGTCGATCGCCACGATGGTCGCGCCGCGCGTCCGGCGCGCCTCCACCGCATGGGTCATCACATTCACCTGGGTCGCCACGGCATTCGTGCCCCAGATCACCACGCAGTCCGATTTCGCCATCTCGCGCGGATCGACGCCGGTCATTCGTCCGGCCCCGGCGAACCAGCCGGTCCAGGCCATGTTGGTGCAGATCGTGTCGAACTGATTGGAATAGCGCTTGGCATGGCGCAGCCGGTGGATGCCATCGCGCTGCACGAGGCCCATCGTGCCGGCATAGTGATAGGGCCAGACGCTTTCCGAACCGTGACGCGCCTCGGCGGCGAGGAAGTTCTCGGCGACGAGATCGAGCGCGTCGTCCCATGCGATCTCGCGCCACTCGCCCGCCCCCTTCCCGCCGACGCGCTGAAGCGGCTTCAACAGGCGGTTCGGGCTGTGGATGCGCTCGGCATAGCGCGCGACCTTGGCGCAGATGACGCCCGCCGTGTAGCTGTTTCCCTTCGCGCCGCGCAGCCGCCCGACCGTGGCGGGCCCCAGGATCTCGACATCGAGCGCGCAGGTCGAGGGGCAGTCGTGCGGACAGGCGCTGTGGCCGGTGCGGAGCGGGGCGAGCTGGTTCATGGGTGAAGCTATACGCCCTGCCCGTCCCGCAGGAAAATTCATTTCCGCGATGGGAGGAATCAGCGCCGGCCGAGGCGGAGGTCGCGCCGGCCGGCGCGCGGGTTCAGGCGGCCTGCATGTAGCGGGCCTTCTCCTCCGGGGAGAGCGCCGGATAGTCGATATAGCCGCGCGCGTCGCCGCCATAGAGCGTGTCGCGGTCGATCTCATTCAGCGGCGCGCCGAGGCGCAGGCGCGTCACGAGATCGGGATTGGCGATGAAGGGCCGGCCGAAACAGGCGAGATCGATCTCGCCCGCTTCGAGGCGCCGCACCGCGAGATCGAGATCGTATTCGTTGTTGCCGATATAGGCCCCGCCGAAGCGCTGGCGCAGCGCCTCGTAGTCGAAGCCGTCCTTCTGCCGGTCGCCCTGGGTCTGGCCCTCGATGACGTGGAGATAGAGCAGGCCCCGCTTCGCCAGTTCCTCGACATAGGCGTTGAAGACGCCCTGCTGGTCGCTCTCGCTGGAGCCGCCCATCACGGTAACGGGCGAGATGCGGATGCCGACATGTTCCTTGTCCCAGGCCCCGACCACGGCATCGACCACCTCCAGCGGAAAACGCATGCGGTTCTCGATCGAGCCGCCATAGCGGTCGGTGCGCTGATTGGTGCCGTCGCGCAGGAACTGGTCCAGGAGATAGCCATTGGCCGAATGGACCTCGACGGCGTCGAAGCCCGCCGCCCGGGCGTTGCGCGTCGCCTTCACATAGTCCTGGACGAGGCGCGGCAGCTCGCTCTCGTCCAGGGCGCGCGGCGTCTCGTGGTCCTTGAAGCCTTCCTCGGTGAAGGCCTTGCCGCTCGGGCGCACCGCCGAGGGCGCGACCGGCAGGGCATGGTTCGGCTGGAGATCGGGATGCGAGATGCGGCCGACATGCCAGAGCTGGAGCACGATCTTGCCGCCCTCGGCATGGACGGCGTCGGTGACCTTCTTCCAGGCCGTCACCTGCTCGTCGCTATGGATGCCCGGCGTCCAGGCATAGCCGCGCCCCTCTTCCGAGATGTTGGTCGCCTCGGCGATGATGAGGCCCGCTTCGGCGCGCTGGCGGTAATATTCGACATGGATGTCCTTCGGCACGCCGTCGGACGTGGCGCGGCTGCGGGTGAGCGGCGCCATCACGAAGCGGTTCCGCAGGTGATGGGGTCCGAGGTCGAAGGGCTCGAAGAGTTTCGAGGGGGCCATGCTGTCTCCTGGGCTGCATTCCGCATCGCGCCGCTTGGCGGCGATGCCGCGCTTACATAGGAACAATGTTCCGCATTGCAGCGAACGCCGCCGCGAACGCATCGTTTCCAAAGGAAGGACGCTTGAACTATCGCCACGCCTTTCACGCCGGCAACTTCGCCGATGTCGTGAAGCACGCCCTCCTCGTCGCCATCGTCGCTTATCTGAAGCGCAAGGAGAAGCCGTTCCGCGTCATCGACACGCATGCCGGCATCGGCCTCTACGACCTGTCCTCGGAGGAGGCGCGCCGCACCGGCGAGCATCTGGCGGGCATCGACGCGCTGCGCGCCTCGCCGGCCGCTGAGGCCGCTGCGCTCGCCGCCTATCTCGACGCCGTGTCGGTCGACGGGCCGGGAGCCTATCCCGGCTCGCCCCTCATCGCGCGGCGCCTCCTGCGCCGCCAGGACCGGCTCTCCGCCTACGAGCTTCATCCGGTCGATGCCGAGCGCCTCGCCGCGCTCTTTGCCGGCGACGTGCAGGTGAAGACCTTCGCGCTGGACGGCTGGCTGGCGCTCGGCGCCCATCTGCCGCCGAAGGAGAAGCGCGGCCTCGTGCTGATCGATCCGCCCTTCGAGGCGAAGGACGAGATCGCCAGCATCGCCGCCGGCCTCGCGGCGGCGCATCGCCGCTGGCCGGGCGGCATCTACGCGATCTGGTATCCGATCAAGCGCGCCGCCGAGCGCGACCGGCTGCACGCCGCGCTGGCGGCGACCGGCATTCCCGACATCGTCGCGGCGGAATTCCTGCGCGAGCCGCCCGGCGCCGAGGATCGGCTGATCGGCACCGGCCTCGCCGTGGTGAACCCGCCCTTTACCTTTGCGCAAGAGGCAGCCGCCATCATGGCAATTCTGGAACAGCCTCTCGGAAAAAGCGGCGGCGCAAGCTCGCGCGTCGTTGCGATCGCATCCGAGCGGCCCTAGAACCTTGATTCGACACGCCGCGCGGCCCGCGCGGCAGCCTCCCCGGAGCCGTGACGCGATGCGTATCGTGGAAAGTCTGGTCCTCGCCGCCTCGCTCGTCGCGGCGCCGTTCGCCGCCAACGCGGCCGACTATATCGAGCGCGAGGCGCCGCCGGCTCAGGTCGTCGTCGGGCTCGTGCCCTCCTGCGAGGATCCGCGCGTTCTCGGCCAGGTCGAGGACCAGTTCGAATACGGCGCGCCGCACATGCTGCAGAGCGACGTGACGATCGCCGAATTCTCGAATCTCACCGAGAAGGCCTATCTGCCGCGCACCGACAATGCCTCGGTCGAGCGCCGCTACTGCCAGGGCAGCGTGCTTCTTTCGAACCAGCAGCGGCACACGGTCTATTATCGCGTCTCCTATCCGCTCGGCTACGCCTCCTTCGGCTGGAAGGCGGAGGGCTGCGTGCTCGGCCTCGACGACTGGAACATCTACGGCGCCAACTGTTCCTCGCTGCGCCGGTTCTGATCCCGATGCGCCTCCTTTCGATGCCCGCCTCGCCCTATTCGGCGAAGGCGCGGATGGCGGCCGTCCTCTGCGACATCGGTGTGGAAAAGGTCGCGGTCGACACCGGGGCCGAGCCGGAGGAACTGACCTCGGCCAATCCGCTCGGCAAGATTCCCGTCCTGATCCTCGACGACGGCACGGCGCTCTACGACAGCCGCGTGATCTGCGAATATCTCGACCGCACCTTCGGCAACCCGATCGTGCCGCAGGGCGACGCCGAATGGCGCGAGGCGAAGCGTCTCGAGGCGACGGCGGACGGGGTGCTCGATGCCGCCATCCTCGTGCTCTACGAAGGCCGCTTCCGGCCGGAGGAGAAGCATCACGCGCCCTGGACCGACCGCCAGTGGCGCAAGGCGCTACGGGGTCTGGCGATCCTCGAAGCCGAGATCGGCGAGGTTCCCGCGCGGCCGACGATCGGCCATCTTTCCGTCGCCGCGCTGACGAGCTGGCTCGACCTGCGATTCGCCGGCAAATGGGAGGCGGCCCATCCCCGGTTGCGGCAGTGGAACGCGGATTTCTTCGCCGCCTTCCCGGCCCTCGACGCGGTGAAGCCCCGTCTCTGATCCCGATCGATCACATCCGCGTTTTACCCTCGCTCAGCCAGCTAAATTCCAGCGGGGGTAAGCTCCGCACCATGCTGGAAGTTAAAAATTCCTGAACAGCCCAGGCTCAAGTTCGGGAATCGAATGGATGGCTCTTCCGTCGTCGACAACACGTAGCTTCGCGTCCCGCCGCCTGCGGCGCGGGCGGGAGGCGAACCTGCCGGTCATTTCCGTCGGCTCGGTGAAGAGCGGCGGCACGACCACCCTCGCCTTGACGCTCGCCTCCGCCGCCGCCGCGGCGGGACTGCCGGTGATGCTGATCGACGGCGCGCCGGACAAGGATCTCGTCGCCTGGAGCAATAAGATCGGCCAGCCGGCCCGCATCGAAGTCGCCTATTGCGAGAAGCCGGTGCGCCTCGAATCGCTGGTGCAGGAAGGCATCGACCGCCGGGCGCTGGTGGTGATCGATGCCGGCCGGACGCTCGACATGCTGCGCACCGGGGCGCGGCTCGCCGATACGGTGCTGGTGCCGGTGCGCTTTTCGCCGCTCTCCGCCTTCGCCGCCGCCGCGACGGACCAGTTCCTCACCTCCGGCAATCGTAGCAATTCGACGCGCCACGCCTTCGTCGCGACGGCGGTGACGCAGATCCCGAGCCGGATCGCGCGCGCGGTCGAGATGCATCTCGACAGCCGCCCGACCGAGCGCCTGCCGATCGGCCTGTCGCAGCGCGCGGCCTACGAGGCGCCGTTCATGTATGGCGGCACGATCTTCACGCTCGACGAGGAAGAGGCGCCCGGGCTCCTGAAGGCGCAGGAAGAGGCGATCGCCCTCGCGACCGAGCTCGACGCGCTGCAATCGGCGGGGGCCAAGCTCGCCCAGCGCACGGCCCAGGCCGTCTCGATCGACCGGCGCTTCGCCGCCTGAGCCCCCGCTCCCGGCCGCCGCGAGGCTGTCCGGCAAGCCCCCGAACCGGATCCCGACGGGGACTTTCCCGACAGCCTCCTAGAGCCGATGCCAGCGGTCCATGGCGGCCGAATCGGAGGCCTTGGCATCCACCCAGCCACCGAGCGTGCCATCCGCCAGATGCTCGCGCTTCCAGAAGGGTGCCTCTGACTTCAGATAGTCCATGAGGAAGGCCGCGCCCTCGAAGGCGGCGCCGCGATGCGGCGCGCTCGCGCCGACGAAGACGATCTCCTCGCCGGGGACGATCAGGCCGAAGCGGTGGACCACCGTCACGCCGCCGAGGCCGAAGCGCGTTCCCGCCTCCGCCGCGAGGCGGCCGAGCTCGCGATCCGCCATGCCGGGATAGTGTTCGAGCTCCAGCGCCTTCAGCCGCCCGCCCTCGTCGCGGCAATAGCCGACGAAGGTGACGAGCGCGCCGATCCGGCCGCCGCCTTCCAGGCGCCGGATCTCGGCGCCGATATCGATGCGGGCGGCGGCGACGCGGATGCGCGGTTCGGCGGTCAAGGCGATCAGCCGCCCGTCATCGGCGGAAAGATCGCGATCTCGCTCGCGCCCGCCAGCGGCTCGGAATGATCGACATGTTCCTGGTCGATCGCGACGCGGATCGATTCGGGCGCCTGGAGCGCCGCCTCGTAATTGGCGCCGCGCCCCTTCAGCCAGTGGAGGAGATCGGCGACGGTGACGACGCCCGCCGGCAATTGCACCATCTCCTCGTCGAGGCCGACCCGTTCGCGCACCCAGGCGAAATAAACGAGCTTCACAAGACTCTCCCGCAGTTCCGGCGCCCCGATGCCGGGCATCGCCTCAATCCGCGATATGGCGCAGGCCGGCCCGGAAATAGTCGTAGCCGGTATAGAGCGTGACCAACGCCGACACCCAGAGGAAGACGATGCCGACCTCCGTCATGTAGGGCACCAGCTTGTCGCCGGCAGGGCCGGCCAGCAGAAAGGCGACGGCGACCATCTGGATCGTCGTCTTCCATTTGGCGAGCTTCGTCACCGGCACGCTGACCTTCAGCTCCGCCAGATATTCGCGCAGGCCCGAGACGAGGATCTCGCGGCAGAGGATGACGATGGCGGCCCAGAGCGACCAGCCCTTGATCGTCTCGCCGGCCGCGAGGAGCAACAGGCAGGCGGCCACCAGCAGCTTGTCGGCGATCGGATCGAGCATGCGCCCGATGGTCGAGGTCTGCTGCCAGGCGCGCGCCAGATAGCCGTCGAAGAAGTCGGTGACGCTGGCGATGACGAAGATCGCCAGCGCCCACCAGCGGGCATTGTCGTTCGCATCGAACTTCCCTCCCCAGAAGAAGCAGGCCACGAGCAGCGGCACCGCGAGGATCCGGGCATAGGTGAGGAGATTGGGGAGATTGAACGAGCGAGAGGCCATCGCGAATTCGGTACAGGACGTCTACGGCGCCCTTCCTTCAATCCTTCGGCGAAGCGAAAAGCAACGGCCTTGCGGAAATAAGCTCGCCGCTAGCTCCGTTCGTGGAAATGGTCGTAGACGAGCTGCGCCGTCGCAGCCGAGATTCCCTCCACCTTCTGGAGATCGCCGAGCCCGGCGCGCGACACCGCCTTGGCCGTGCCGAAGTGATGGAGCAGCGCGCGCTTCCTCGACGGGCCGATGCCGCTGATCTCGTCCAGCGGGTTCTTCGTCAGCTCCTTCTTGCGCCGGGCGCGGTGCGAGCCGATGGCGAAGCGATGCGCCTCGTCGCGCAGGCGCTGGACGAAATAGAGCACGGGATCGCGCGGCGGCAGCAAGAAGGGCTCGCGCCCGGCGACGATGAAGCGCTCGCGTCCGGCATCGCGGTCGACGCCCTTGGCGATGCCGATCGTCGTGACGCTCTCCGCGATGCCGAGTTCGTCCAGGATGGCGCGCACCGCCGAGATCTGCCCCTTGCCGCCGTCGATGAAGACGAGGTCCGGCCAGGCCGGCATCTCGGCCTGCAGCGCCTCCTCCGCCTCCTCGCCTTCCGGCGCGGCCGGGACGAGCGGCGGACGCTCGCCATGTTCCTTCACGAGGCGCGAGAAGCGGCGGGTCATCACCTCGCGCATCATGCCGAAATCGTCGCCCGGGGTGATGTCGGTGCCCTTGATGTTGAACTTGCGATAGTGATTCTTGGCAAAGCCCTGCGGCCCGGCGACGACCATGGCGCCCACCGCGTTGGTGCCCGAGATATGCGAATTGTCGTAGATCTCGATCCGGCGCGGCGGCGCGGGCAGGCCGAAGGTCTCGGCGAGGCCGGCAAGGAGCCGCGCCTGCGACGAGGTCTCGGCGAGGCGCCGGCCGAGCGCTTCCCGCGCATTGGCGAGGGCATGGTCGACGAGGTCGCGCTTCTCGCCGCGCGCCGGCACCGCCACCTGCACCTTCCGCCCCGCCTTTACCGAGAGAGCCTCGGCGAGAAGCTCCCGGTCCTCGAAATCCAGCGAGCCGAGCACGAGGCGCGGCACGGGCTTGTCGTCATAGAACTGCGCCATGAAGGCGCCCAGCACCTCCGCCGGCTCCAGCGAGGTGTCGGCACGCGGGAAATAGGCGCGGTTGCCCCAGTTCTGCCCGGTGCGGAAGAAGAAGACCTGGATACAGGTGAGGCCGCCCTCGCAATGGATGGCGAAGACATCCGCCTCCTCGACGCCCTGCGGATTGATGCCCTGATGGCTGGTGATATGGGCGAGCGCCGACAGACGGTCGCGCAGAACGGCGGCACGCTCGAAATCGAGTTCTTCCGAGGCCTCCTGCATCGCGGCGGCGAGCCCCTGCTTGATCTGGTTCGAGCGGCCGGACAGAAAGCCCTTCGCCTCGCCGACCAGCGCGCGATAGTCCTCCAGGGCGACCTCGCGCGTGCAGGGGCCGGAACAGCGCTTGATCTGGTAGAGAAGGCAGGGCCGCGTCCGCGTCTCGTAGACGGAATCGGTGCAGGTGCGCAGCAGGAAGGCGCGCTGCAGCGAGTTGATGGTGCGCGTGACGGCGCCGGCCGAAGCGAAGGGGCCGAAGAAGCTGCCCTTGCGCGAGCGCGCGCCGCGATGCTTCACGATGGCCGGCGCCTCGTGGTCGTCGCCGATCAGGATATAGGGAAAGGACTTGTCGTCCCGCATCAGGACGTTGAAGCGCGGACGCAAGCGCTTGATGAGATTGGCCTCGAGCAGCAGCGCTTCCGTCTCGGTGCGCGTCGTGACGAATTCCATCGCCCGCGTCTCGCGGATCATCCGCATGATGCGGTTCGTATGGCCGGCGAGCCGCGTATAGCTGGTGACGCGCTTCTTCAGGCTGCGCGCCTTGCCGACGTAGAGAACCTCGCCCGCCTTGCCGAACATGCGGTAGACGCCGGGATCGTTCGGCAGGCGCTTCACCGCCGCGATGATGACGTCGACGCCTTCGAGCCCGTCCTCGGCGACGAGGCCGGCGGCATCCCAGTCGATGGCGGCGAGAAGCGCCGCGCTGTCGCCGGCCCCCTCCTCTCCGGTGTCCTGCCCGTCGAGATCCTCCGCACCGTCCTCCTCGGAATCGATCTCGTCGAAGATCTCGTCGTCGCTCGTCATGCGTGGAATGGCCTAGAGGTCTCGTCCGGCGCGGCGGCCCGCGCGGAAGCTTCGCGGCCGAGTGCCGCCGGGACGGAATCTAATGTCCGGGGAATCGGATTGCCAGCGCGGCCGGTCCCGCGGTCCTGCGGCGAAACGCGACGAAGCCGCCGGCCCGGCGGGGCGCGGCGGCTTCGCGAAAGCTCGGTTGCGTCGGGCTTCGATCAGCCGACGATCTCGGTCTCGGAGAACCAGTAGGCGATTTCCTGCTTGGCGGTTTCCGGCGCGTCGGAACCATGCACCGAGTTCTCGCCGATCGACAGGGCGTGCAGCTTGCGGATCGTGCCCTCGGCGGCGTCCTTCGGATTGGTGGCGCCCATCACTTCGCGGTTGCGGGCGATGGCGTTCTCGCCTTCCAGCACCTGGACGATGGTCGGGCCCGAGGACATCGACTCGACCAGCTCGCCGAAGAACGGACGCTCCTTGTGGACGGCGTAGAAGCCCTCGGCCTCGCGGCGGCTCATCCACACGCGCTTGGAAGCGACGACGCGGAGCCCGGACTCTTCCAGGATCCTGGTGATCGCCCCCGTCAGGTTGCGCCGCGTCGCATCGGGCTTGATCATCGAGAAGGTGCGTTCGATCGCCATACCGCGAAATCCTAAGGAGGTTGGAGGTTTCGCGCCCTCATAGCGGCAGGCTTTCCGGGCGGCAAGGGCGCCGCGCGCGGGTTCGCCTCCCGGCAGGCTTGCCCGCCGGCGCCACACGGCTATCGTCGCCGGCCGTCGGGCGAAGCGCCCGCCGCCCCAGGAAAGACGACCGCCATGTCCCCGCACTCGATCTACGCGATGCTCGCCGCC
Organism: Aureimonas endophytica; assembly: GCF_014642635.1. Classification (GTDB taxonomy): domain Bacteria; phylum Pseudomonadota; class Alphaproteobacteria; order Rhizobiales; family Rhizobiaceae; genus Plantimonas; species Plantimonas endophytica. The sequence goes on along the minus strand of NZ_BMIQ01000001.1, from coordinate 39,221 downwards.
TATAACGGCTGGGCGAACGACCGTCTCTACGACGCGGCGGAGCGGCTGACGCATGAGGAATTCATCGAGGATCGCGGCCTCTTCTTCCGCTCCATGATGGGCACGCTCAACCATCTCCTCGCCACCGACCGCATCTGGCTGCGGCGGCTGAGGGGCGAAGGCGAGGCGCCGGACCGGCTCGACGCGGTGCTCTTCCCGGAGATCGAGCCGTTGCGCGCGGCGCGCCTCGCCGAGGATCGGCGGCTCGTCGCCTATGTTGCCGGCCTCGACGCGGCGCGGCTGGCGGCGACGATCACCTACAGCCCTTTGACGAAGCCCGGCCGGATCGAGCAGCCGGTGGCGGCGGTGCTGGCGCATCTCTTCAACCACCAGACCCATCATCGCGGCCAGGCCCATGCGCTCCTCACCGGCTTCGGCCGGGACGCGCCCTCGCTCGACCTCGTGCTGTTCCAACGCGAGAGCGGCCTCGGAATAGGCGATCAGCCGGAATAGGCGACGAGGCCGAGCTCGCGCTCCATCACCGCGAGGTCGCGGTCGTTGTGGATGATCGCCACCCGGTTCGCGATGCACCAGGTGGCGATGATCACGTCGATCGTGCCGCGAATGGTGAGGCCTTTCCGGCGGAGGAGGCGGTAGTTCGCGGCAGCGAGTTCCGCCAGCACCGGACCACACAAGGATGCGCGCTCGAGTCGACCAAGCTCTTCGAGCGTGCGACCGACTTGTCTATCCTGCCGGATGCCTTGCAAGAGTTCCACGAGCACGAGGTCGCCGAGAACGACATCGTCCTCGGCAAGCGCGCGGGCCACGGACGCGGCCGCAGCCGTCTCACGCGGGTTGAAATAATCGATCCAGGCCGAGGTATCGATGAGAACGCTCACCCGCGCCGCATTTCATCCAGGTCGCCGACCCATTCGATCTTGCCGCGAAGCTTCATCAGTTCGCGCTGCGCGATGCGGCGCTTCACCAGGGTCTGAAGATGCTCCTCGATGAAACGGCGCGCATCGTCGCTGTTCGTCAGTTCCATAGCTTCTCGTAGAAGGTTCTCGTCGATTTCCACGGTCGTGATCGCCATCGCCGGCTCCGAACCTCGCTTGCTGGTAGAACAGAGATAATCACCCGACGAGACTTTGTCTGCCGACAAACGCCCTTTCCCCTCCGGCCTTCGCGTGCGAAAAGCCCGGCATGCTGCAGATCAACGACCTGACCGCGCGTGTCGCCGGGCGCCTTCTGATCGACCATGCCAGCCTCAGCCTGCCGGACGGGGCGAAGGCGGGTCTCGTCGGGCGCAACGGCGCCGGCAAATCGACGCTGTTCCGCGTCATCACCGGCGATCTCGCCGCCGAGACCGGCTCGGTGCAGGTGCCGAAGGGCATGCGGATCGGCCAGGTGCTGCAGGAGGCGCCGGGCACCGAACAGTCGCTGCTCGACGTCGTGCTCGCCGCCGATACCGAGCGGCTCGCCCTGCTGGCCGAGGCGGACACCGCGACCGATCCCGGCCGCATCGCCGACATCCATATCCGCCTGTCCGATATCGACGCCTATTCCGCCGAAGCGCGCGCCGCCGCGATCCTGTCCGGCCTCGGCTTCGACGCCGAGGCGCAGGCGCGGCCGGTCTCCTCCTTCTCGGGCGGCTGGCGCATGCGCGTCGCGCTGGCGGCCGTGCTCTTCGCGCAGCCCGACCTCCTGCTCCTCGACGAGCCGACCAACTATCTCGATCTCGAAGGCACGCTCTGGCTGGAGACCTTCGTCGCGCGCTATCCCCATACGGTGATCGTCATCAGCCACGACCGCGACGTCCTCAACAACGCGGTCAACTCGATCATCCATCTCGACCAGCAGAAGCTCGTCTATTATCGCGGCGATTACGACAGCTTCGAGCGCCAGCGCGCCGAGAAGATGGAGCTTCTGCAGAAGGCCAAGGCCAAGCAGGATGCCGAGCGCAAGCATATGGAGGCCTTCGTCGAGCGCTTCCGCGCCAAGGCCACCAAAGCCCGGCAGGCGCAAAGCCGCCTGAAGGCGCTGGAGCGGATGAAGCCCCTCGCCTCGGTGATCGAGGATCACGTGGCGCCCTTCGCCTTCGATGCCTCCACCCGGCGCCCGGCCTCGCCGATCGTGCGCATGGACGACGTCGCCGTCGGCTATGGCGAGGCGCCGCCGATCCTGAAGCGCGTGACGGTGCGGATCGACACCGACGACCGCATCGCGCTTCTCGGCGCCAATGGCAACGGCAAGTCGACCTTCGCCAAGCTGCTGGCCGAGCGCCTCACGGCGCGTTCCGGCGAGACGATCAAGGCGCCGGGCCTCAAGGTCGCCTTCTTCGCGCAGCACCAGATCGACGACCTGCGACCGGACGAGAGCGCCGTCGAGCATGTGCGCCGGCTGATGCCCGACGCGCCGGAAGCCAAGGTGCGCGCCAAGGTCGCCCGCATGGGCCTGCCGACCGCGAAGATGGACACCAAGGCCGACGCGCTGTCCGGCGGCGAGAAGGCGCGGCTCCTGATGGGTCTCGCGACCTTCGGCGAGCCGGATCTCCTGATCCTCGACGAGCCGACGAACCATCTCGACATCGATTCGCGCGAGGCGCTGATCCGGGCGCTGAACGACTATCCCGGCGCGGTGATCCTAATCAGCCACGACCGCCATATCGTCGAGGCGACCGTCGATCGCCTGTGGATCGTCGCCAACGGCACCGTGTCGAAATTCGATGGCGATCTGGAGGAATACAAGCAGCTCGTCCTCGCCGCCCGACGCGGCGGCAAGAAGGACAAGGAGCCGGCCGAGGATAAGGCGAAGCCGCGCGAGGCCGCGCCGGCGCCCGCCCCGAAGCGCATCGCGCTCGGCCCGATCCAGAAGGAAATCCGGACGCTGGAAGCGCGGATGGCGAAGCTCCAGACCGCCATCGCCGCCTTCGACGCCAAGATGGCGGCGCCCGGCTTCTTCGAGAAGGACCCGAAGCGGGCCGGCGAGATGGCGCGCGAGCGCGAGGCGGCGGGGCGCGAACTCGGCGAGGCCGAGGAACGCTGGCTCGCCTTGTCGCAGGAGCACGAGGCGGCACTCGGTTAGGTCCCTCCGCGATTTGCCGTGAACTCGCGATTTCGTGTGAATCGCGGCGCTTGCCGCGATTTGTCAGTCGGATACATAAATCCTTCGTAAACGGTTCGGAGGTTCAAGATGCGCGGCAGGATGGCGATGCTCGCGGCCGCGCTCGGCACCGTCGCTCTCTTCGCCGCCTCCGCGTCCGCCTATCAGCGCGCCGTCCCGAAGCCGAAGGATTCCGGCTTCGCCCAGGTGGACGGCATTTCCCTGTTCTATCAGGTCTATGGTCAGGGCTCGCCGCTTCTCCTCATTCCCGGCGGGTTGTCGGATGCCGATGTCTGGCGCAAGCAGATCCCGGTGCTGGCGAAGAACCATAAGGTGATCGTCGCCGACAGCCGCGGCCAGGGCCGCTCGACGCGCGACGACGAGCCGATCACCTACGAGCTGATGGCCGACGACTACCTGGCCCTTCTCGACACGCTGAAGGTCGATAAGGTGGCGCTGGTCGGCTGGAGCGACGGCGGCATCATCGGGCTCGACATCGCGCTCCGGCACCCCGAGCGCCTGACGCGCATGTTCATCCAGGCGGCGAACGCGACGCCGGACGGCGCGCTCGCCTATGCGGCGCTCGTCGCCGCCGGCGATCTGCCGGCGCTTCGCCATTACGACGACGTGACGCAGGAGATCCACGCGCTCTGGGCGAACGAGCCGAACTTCACCGAAGAGGACCTCGCCTCGATCACCGTGCCGACCATGGTGGCGATCGGCGAGCATGACGAGGCGATCAGCCTGGAACACACGATCTTCCTCGCCGACACCATCCCCGGCGCGAAGCTGACGATCCTGCCGAATGTCGGCCATTCGGCGCCGATCGAGGACCCGGCCGGCTATGCCAAGGCGGTGCTCGATTTCGTCGACGATCCGAACGGCTCGGCCCCGGAGGCGGATGGCGACCGGGCGGCACCGTTCTCCACGATCGTCGCCGGGCCGGTTCCGCAGAAGACGCCGGGCTGACGCTCAGGCCTTCTTGAGCCAGCGGCGGTCCTCGGACTGCTGCCAATAGGTGACGTCGTGGCCGGCCTGCTTCTCCGCCTTCCAGCGGGCGCGCGCCGTGGCGAGCTGGCTGTCGTCATGTCCGTCGAAGAGATAGACGCCCCGGACGTAAGGGGCGAGATCGGCCGGCACGGCGCCCTCCACCATGAAGCGGATCTGCGGGTCGTTCGCCCCTTGCGCCGGATCGATGGTGAGGAGGATCGGCTGACGGTGGCCGCCCGCTTCCGCATCCGTGCCGTGCGGCAGGAAGGACTCGTCGCGGAACACCCAGAGATGATGGTCGAGCGCGTCGCGCCGCTCCTCCGTCACCGCCTGGACGACGGCGCGCCAGCCGCGCTGGAGGCTGCGCTCCAGAAGCTCCGGCAGCGCGTCCTCCAGCCGGCTTTCGGTCAGGTGGTAGAAGAGGACTTCCGCCACCGCCTTCGGCTCACGGCGTCTCGTAATGCGCGGCGACGAGCCGGTCGAGCAGCCGCACGCCATAGCCCGAGGCCCAGGACTGGCTGTACTCGTTCGACGGCGAGCCCATGGCCGTGCCGGCGACATCGAGATGCGCCCAGGGCACGTCGTTGACGAAGCGCTGCAGGAACTGCGCCGCCGTGATCGAGCCGGCCGAGCGGCCGTTGCCGATATTCTTGATGTCGGCGAACTTGCCTTCGATCTGCTTGTCGTATTCGGGGCCGAGCGGCATGCGCCACACCTTCTCGCCGGTCTCGAGGCCGGCGGAGAGGAGGCGGTCGGCCAGTTCGTCATTGTTCGAGAACAGACCGGCATGGTGATGGCCGAGCGCGACGATGATGGCGCCGGTCAGCGTCGCGAGGTTGACCATGAATTTCGGCTTGAAGCGGTCCTGGCAGTACCAGAGCGCGTCGGCCAGCACGAGGCGGCCTTCCGCGTCGGTGTTCAGCACCTCGATCGTCGTGCCGGACATGGCGGTGACGATGTCGCCCGGGCGCTGCGCGTTGCCGTCGACGGCATTCTCCACCAGACCGACGATGCCGATGGCGTTCACCTTCGCCTTGCGCCCGGCGAGCGCGCGCATCAGGCCGACCACGGCGGCGGCGCCGCCCATGTCGCCCTTCATGTCCTCCATGCCGGCCGCCGGCTTGATCGACACGCCGCCCGTGTCGAAGACCACGCCCTTGCCGATGAAGGCGACGGGCGCCTCGTCGTCCGGGCGGCCGTTCCAGCGCATGATGACGAAGCGCGGCGGCCGGGGCGAGCCCTGCGCCACGCCGAGCAGCGCCTGCATCTTCAGTTCGGCCATCTTCTTCTCGTCGAGGATCTCGACATCGACGCCCTGCGCCGACAGCGTGGCGATCCGCTCGGCGAATTCCACGGGGCCGAGCACGTTGGCCGGCTCGTTGACGAGGTCGCGGGCGAGCGTCACGCCGGAGACGATCTCCGACATCGCGGCGAAGGCCGCTTCGGCCGCGCCCTGATCGGCGACGCCGAGCGTGAAGGCGGCGGAAACCTCGGCCTCCTCCTCGCCCTCGCCCGCCGCCTTGCCCTTCTTCGACTTGTAGCGATCGAAGGCATAGGCACGCAGCTGGATGCCGGCGCCGAGCGCCGCGACTTCGGCGGCGCTGATCTCGATGCCCTCCGCCGCGCAGAGCACGGTGACGGCGCTGGCGCCCTTCGCCTTGGCGGCGATCGTGCCGCCGAGCTTCAGCCAGTCCTCCGCGCCGAGCGCCTTGTCGGCCTTGGTGCCGACGAGAAGGATCTTGTCGAGATCGGTGCCGGCCGGGGCGATCAGTTCCAGGGTGGAGAGGCTCTTGCCCTTGAACTTCGCCTTCGAGGCGGCGCGGGCGAGCGTCTCGCCGAGCGTGCCGGGCAGCGCGGCCGAAACGGCGCCATTTTCGCCGGCGAGAACCACCAGCACGCCGCTGGAGGGCACGTCCAGGGCGGAGAAACGGACGGTCGGACGTTCGGACATCGGAACTCCTGGCGAAGGCTCGGATCGGGCCGCCCCGTTCGACGGAGCGTCGGGGCACGGGTGTCGCACAACCGCAATCGTGTTGCAAAGGACACAATGCGAATGGTGGATGCGGGGCACCGCTTTGCAAGGGTTCGGTCTGCGGTTAAGAAACCGTTAACCGCCTTCGTTTGCGTTTTCTTAGCCAAACGGGGCGAGCATCGGCGGGAGGCTGGCCCGGCGTCGCGTTGGGCTGCCCACCGGCGTTTCGAGAAGACGACAACAACTCAATGAGCCTTCTCGAGCGCTACATCTTCCGAAGGGCCCTCACCTTTTCGTTGGGTTCCCTCGGCTCGCTCGTCCTCATCGTGTGGATCGTCCAGGCGCTGCAGCGCGTCGACATCGTGCGCTCCAGCGCATCGGCGGCCGGCAACATGTTCTGGATCGCGACGATGCTGATCCCGAACCTTCTCGCCGGCGTCGTGCCCTTCGCCGTGGTGATCGGCGCGGTCCAGGCGCTGAACTCGCTGAACGCCGATTCCGAACGCGCCGTGATCGCCGCCTCCGGGGCGCGCAACAGCGTCGTCATCCGGCCGATCGTCGCGCTCGGCCTTTCCGGCGCCGCGTTGATCCTCGTCATCTCGCATCTGATCGGGCCGATGGCGCAGGGCGCCTTCTTCAACGGCCTGCGCGCCGTGAACGCCGACGCGATCACGCTCTTCCTCACGCCGGGGCGCTTCGAGGAGATCCAGGACAAGTTCGTGGTCGGCGTCGGCGACGTGCGCGGCTCGACCATCTCCAATCTCTTCATCTCCGATCAGCGCGACCCGACGACCGACCTCGCCTATTTCGCCAAGGAAGCGCAGATCGCCGAGCGGGACGACGACAGCTATCTCCTGCTGCGCGACGGCCAGGTGCACCGCCGCACCGTCGCCGACGGCGCGATCTCGGTCATCCAGTTCCAGACCTATGCCTTCGATCTGGCGACGCTGCGCCCGGAAGGGGACGGCGACTGGATCCGCAATTCCGAACGCTCGACCCTCGACCTCCTGCGCGCCGACGCGACCGACAAGTCGGTGCAGAACAACCCGTCCGCCTTCGCGAAGGAACTGACGCAACGCTTCTCCGACTGGCTCTATCCGCTGGCCTTCGCCCTCTGGGCGCTGGTCGTCGCCGGCCGTCCGCGGACAAACCGCCAGGGTGCCGGCCCGGCCATGGCGCTCGGCCTCTCCGGCGCGCTCGGTCTCAAGGCGCTGAGCTTCGTCGTGCTGGCGCTGATCGACCACGACACGTCCTACCAGATCCTCGCCTATCTGCTGCCGCTCGCCTCCATCGCCTCCAGCGCCGTCTTCCTCTGGGCGGATGTCGATGTCGCGGGCTCGCGCCTGCTGACGGGCCTCGGCGACGGCCTGCGCTGGATCGGCCAGCTGTTCCGCCGCGATCCGGCCCATAGCGGAGCACGCTGAGCCATGGCCGGGACGCTGAGCCGCTACTTCCTGCGACGCTATCTGTCGAACTTCTTCTCGACGCTCGTCGCCATCTTCGGCCTCGTCTATCTGATCGACGTCATCGAACTGTCGCGGCGCGGCAAGTTCGACGAGGTGCCCTTCACGCTCGTCGCCGTCATGTCGGCGTTGCGCGTGCCGTCCTTCGTCGAGCAGGCCTTTCCCTTCGTCGTGCTCTTCGCCTCGGTCTTCACGCTGATCACGCTCAACCGCCGCTATGAGCTCGTGGTGGCGCGGGCGGCGGGCGTGTCGGTCTGGCAGATCCTGCGGCCCTTCCTCGTCGGATCGGTGCTGCTCGGCATAGCCGCGACGCTCCTCTACAATCCGCTGGCGGCCTATACGCAGGCGCTGTCCAACCAGATCGAGACCAGCCTCGCCGGCAAGGCGCCGACCGAGACGCGGCTCGCGCCCTGGCTGCGCCAGAACAGCGAGGGGGTCGATTCGATCATCGGCGCCAAGGCCGTGTCGGATCACGGGCTGACGCTCGGCGGCGTCACCGCCTTCGTGATGGACGGCGAGGGCAAGGTCAAGGAGCGGGTCGACGCCCCGAAGGCGCGGCTGGAGCCGGGCGCCTGGATCCTCGACACGCCGACCGTGACCGAGATCGGCGAAACGCCGCATCGGGTCGACAGCCTGCGCCTGCCGACATCGCTCCGGCCCGAATTCGTCGAGCAGCGCCTCGCCGATCCACAGGCGATCCCCATCTGGGATCTCTATTCGAAGATCGAGATCGCCCGCAGCCTTGGCTATAACGCCCAGGCATTCGCGATGCATTTCAATACCTTGATCGCCAAGCCGGCCTTGTTCGTCGCCATGACGCTGGTCGCCGCGACGGTCGCTGTCCGGTTTGCCCGAACCGGCCAGTCTGGTAGGACGATTTTCGGCGGCGTCGCCGCCGGATTCGTGCTTTATGTCGTGACATTCCTGGCGCAGGCGCTGGGAAGCAATTCGGTGGTTCCGCCGGTCGTCGCGGCGTGGTTCCCGGTTGTCGCGGCAGGGTTGTTTGGGGTGACGATCCTGCTGCACCAGGAGGACGGTTAGAATGATGGCGAGGGGTAACTCGCGGCCGGTGCATGCATGGGGACGCCGGACGCTGCTCGCGGCGGGCGTCGCCTTATGCGCGCTCGTCTGCGCCGCGACGGGGGCCGCCGCGCAGGGCGCGGCGGCCATCAATCCGCTGCCGGCCTCGGTATCGGTGCCGCCTGACGCGAAGCTGTTCCTGGAGGCCGACACGGTCACCTACGAGAGCGACGCGGCGGTCGTGACGGCCGCTGGCGGCGTGCAGATCGACTACGGCAATTACAAGCTCGTCGCGAAGAAGGTCATCTACAACCAGAAGACGCGGCGCCTGATCGCGACCGGCGACGTGCAGCTCGTGCAGCCGGACGGCAACAAGGTCTATGCCGACAGCGCCGACATCACCGACGATTTCGCCGATGGCTTCGTGCGCGCGCTGCGCATCGAGACGCCGGACAATACCCGCTTCGCGGCGCAGGGCGCCGTGCGCGAGAACGGCAGCGTCACGACCTTCGAGAAAGGCATCTACACGGCCTGCGAAGCCTGCCGGGAGCATCCCGAGCGCGCGCCGCTCTGGCAGGTGCGGGCGCGCAAGATCGTCTGGGACCAGCAGAAGAAGGTGGTGCGCTACTATGGCGCGGCCTTCGAGTTCTTCGGCGCGCCCCTCGCCTATCTGCCCTATTTCGCCCAGCCCGACCCGACGGTGAAGCGCAAGAGCGGCTTCCTCGTGCCGAGCTTCACCCAGTCGGACGCGCGCGGCTTCGGCCTGCGCGTGCCCTATTTCTTCGCCCTGTCGGACAGCTACGACGCGACGGTGGCGGGCACCTATTACTCGAAGCAGGGCTTCCTCGGCGAAGTCGAGTTCCGTCAGGCCTTCGGCAACGGCTACTACACGCTTCAGGCTGCCGGCCTGTCACAGCAGGACCCGCAAGCCTTCGACCGCACGACCGATCCGCGCGATCCGATCACCGGCGTCAGCCTGTCGCCGGACTATACCAATACCGAGCGCGGCATGATCGGCACGACCGGCCGCTTCGCGCTCAACGAGGACTGGACCTTCGGCTGGGACATTCTCGCCCAGAGCGACCAGAACTTCTCGAACACCTACGACATCGAGAACTTCAACCAGACCTTCCACACGTCGGAAGTCTATCTGACCGGCCTCGGCGACCGCAGCTTCTTCGACCTGCGCGCCCAGCGCTTCGACATCCAGACCCGGGTGAAGAGCGACCAGGACGTGCAGCCCTGGGTGCTGCCCACCTTCGACTACGAGCGGATCGAGGACGGCCCGCTCGGCGGCGAGGTGCAGTTCAACGCCAATCTCGTCAATATCCGGCGCGACGAGGCGGATCTCCAGAACTTCCTGCTCTGCGATCCGGACTTCTTCATCGACGGCAGCTGTAGCAGCACCGCGGCGGTGAATGCCGGACTCCTGTCCGGTTTCCCCTACCGCACCGACTATTTCCGGCGCCGGGCGCTGGAAGGCGACTATTCGCGCGGCACGGTCGAGGCCGAATGGCGCCGCACCTTCACCACCGACGGCGGTCTGGTGCTGACGCCCTTCGCCAGCCTGCGCGGCGATCTCTATCGCGCCGACATGTCGACGGACGGCTATTCCGGCGCGCCCACCGATCCGTTCCTCGCGATCAACAGCATCACCAACCCGACGATCACGATCGGCGATACCGAGATCGACACGTCCGGCTTCCGCGGCATGGCGGCGGCGGGTGTCGACGCGCGCTATCCGATCGTCATCGACGCGCAGGGCTCCACCCATGTCATCGAGCCGATCGCGCAGCTGATCGTTCGTCCGAACGAGACAAGCATCGGCAACCTGCCGAACGAGGACGCGCAGAGCCTCGTCTTCAACACAACCAATCTCTTCGCGATCGACAAGTTCTCCGGCTACGACCGGATCGAGGGCGGCACGCGCGCCAATGTGGGCCTGCGCTATTCCGGCACCTACGAGACGGGCTACACGGTGAACGCCACCGCCGGCGAATCCTTCCATCTCGCCGGCCGCAATTCCTTCGCCGATTACGATCTGGCGCTGGTCGGAGCGGATTCGGGGCTGGAGACCAACCGGTCCGACTATGTCGGCTCCGTCGCCGTCGGCACGCCGATCGGGCTGCAATTCGGCGTCGGCACGCGGCTCGACGAGGAGACGCTCGACGTCAAGCGCACCGATCTGTCCTCAGCCTATTCGGGCTCGCGCTTCGGTGTCGGCCTCACCTATTCGCAGATCGCCGCCCAGCCGATCTACGGGTTCCCGGTCGATCGCAGCCAGGCCGGCATCAGCGCCAACGTCAAACTGACCAAGGAATGGACGGCCTATGGCTCGCTCGGCTACGACATCAAGAACGACGCGGTGATCTCGAAATCCTTCGGTCTCGGCTATCTCGACGAATGCTTCAGCCTGCTCGCGCAGTACACGCAGACGGACGACAACTACCAGCTGAGCGATTCCCAGAACGAGATCATGTTCAAGCTCTCGCTGCGCACGGTCGCGGACGCGCAATACAAATACAAGCTCGGCGAGGGCGACTGACCATTGTTTCGCCAAAGCTTCGCGCTAGCCAGCGCTGCGAAGCCTAAGGGGACGACGCGCGGCCACGGGGCCGCCCGCAGGATGATCGGGGACATCACGGGAATGATCGGAGGCCATCTGTTCAAGCGGACCGCGCTCGCGCTCGTCGTCGCGGGATCGACGCTCGCCGCGTCGCTGCCGGCGCTGGCGGAGTCGGAAATCGCGGTGATCGTCAACAAGGACCCGGTGACGAGCTTCGCCATCCAGCAGCGTGTGCCGTTCCTGCGTCTGCGCCATGTGAAGGGCGACCTGAAGCAGGCGGCGACGGACGAGCTGATCGACGAGGCGCTGAAGAAGCAGGAGACCAAACGCCTCGGCATCCGCGTGCCGGACGAGGCGGTGGAGGCCGCCTATGCGAAATTCGCCAATGACAACAAGCTGACGGCGGATCAGCTTGGCCAGGTTCTCGGCCATGCCGGCTTCTCGCCGAAGGCCTTCAAGGACTACATACGGGTGCAGATGGGCTGGGGCCAGGCGGTCCAGGCTTCGATGCGCGGCGGCGGCCAGCGCCTGTCCGAAACCGATGTCGTGCAGCGGATGCTGGCGCAGGGCGGCAACAAGCCAAGCACGACGGAATATCAGCTCCAGCAGGTGATCTTCGTCATTCCGCCGGCCAAGCGCGACGCGATGAAGGCGGCGCGGATGACCGAGGCCAACGGCATGCGCAACCGCTTCAGCGGCTGCGAGGGCAATTACACGATCGCCAAGGGTCTGCGCGACGTGACGGTGCGCGAGCTCGGCCGCGTCTCGCAGCCCGAACTGCCCGAGGCCTGGAAGGATGCGATCTCGAAGATTTCGAGCAGCGGCACCACGCCGCCGCTCGCCACCGAGAAGGGCGTCGAGTTCATCGCCGTCTGCTCCACCCGCAGCATTTCCGACGACAAGGTCGCGGCGATGGTGTTCCAGACGCAGGATCTGGAGAAGAGCCGCAGCGGCGGCGAAGGGCCGGATGCCAAGCTCCTCGCCAAGCTGAAGTCCAAGGCGGCGATCATCCGGCGTTGAGCGTCGCGGCGGGGCCCTCCTTGCTGCCTTTGGCTCTGACGGTCGGCGAGCCGTCCGGCATCGGGCCGGATGTCGCCCTCGCGGCTTTCGAGGCCCGCGCCGCGCTCGGCCTGCCGCCCTTCCTGATGCTGGCCGATCCGGCGATGCTGCACCGCCGCGCCGCGCGCCTCGGCCTGTCCCTCGCGATCGAGGCGATCGAGGCGCCGGAAGCGGCCATCGACCTCTTCCCGCGCGCCCTGCCCGTGCTGCCGCTCGCCAATCGCCACGAGGAGACGCCGGGCCGGCTCGACACCGCCAATGCGCTCGGGACGATCGAGGCGATCGATCGCGCCGTGCGGCTGGTGCTCGAAGGGCGCTGCTGCGGCATCGTCACCGCGCCGATCGACAAGAAGGCGCTCTACGATGCCGGCTTTCGCCATCCCGGCCATACGGAATATCTCGCCGATCTCTGCGCCGCGATCCTCGGCCGGCCCTTCATGCCGGTGATGCTGCTCGCCGGGCCGGAACTCTCCTGCGTGCCGGTGACGATCCACATTCCCCTATCCGAAGTGCCGAAGCAGCTCACCACCGAGCTGATCGTCGCGACGGCGCGCATCACCGCGCGGGACCTGCGCGAGCGCCTCGGCTTTCCCGAACCGCGTCTCGCCGTGTCGGGTCTCAATCCGCATGCCGGCGAGCGGGGTGCCATCGGCGAGGAGGACGAGCGCGTCATCCGCCCGGCCGTCGAGGCCTTGCGGGCGGAGGGCATCGACGCCTTCGGCCCCCTGCCCGGCGACACGATGTTCCACCCGGAAGCCCGGCACGGCTACGACGTCGCGCTCTGCATGTATCACGATCAGGCGCTGATCCCGGCGAAGACCCTCGCCTTCGACGAGACCGTGAACGTGACGCTCGGCCTGCCGCTCGTCCGCACCTCGCCCGATCACGGCACGGCGAGCAACCTCGCCGGCACCGGCGCGGCGCGCCCGGCCAGCATGATCGCCGCGATCCGCCTCGCCGCCCGCATGGCGGAACGCGCGGGCCGGCCGGCCTCGACCGCGGCTTGACCGCCATGGACGGATTGCCGCCGCTGCGCGCCGTGATGACCGAGCACGGACTCGATCCGCGCCGGGCGCTCGGCCAGAACTTCCTGCTCGATCTCAATCTCACCGGCCGCATCGCGCGGCAGGCTCTGCCCTTCGACGATCATGTCGTGATCGAGGTCGGCCCCGGTCCCGGCGGGCTGACGCGCGCGCTCCTCTCCGAGGGCGCGCCGCGCGTCGTCGCCATCGAGAAGGACCCCCGCTGCCTCGGGGCGCTGGCCGAGATCGCCGCGCATTATCCGGGCCGGCTGACGGTGATCGAGGCCGATGCGCTGACGGTCGACATCGCGAGCCTGACCGGCGGCCGGCCGGCGAAGATCGTCGCCAACCTGCCCTACAATGTCGGCACGCAGCTGCTCTTGAACTGGCTCACGCCCGCCGCCTGGCCGCCGCTCTGGAGCGAGATGGTGCTGATGTTCCAGCGCGAGGTGGCCGAGCGCATCGTCGCCACTCACGGAATCGCCGCCTATGGCCGGCTCGGCGTCCTGGCCGGCTGGCGGGCGCATGCCGCGATTCTCTTCGACGTTTCGCGCGAGGCCTTCACGCCGCCGCCCAAGGTCACGTCCTCCATCGTGCGGCTGGTGCCCCGACCGGAGCCGATCGACGTGCCGCTGAAGTCGCTCGAAACGGTCACCGCTGCCGCCTTCGGCCAGCGCCGTAAGATGCTGCGCCAGAGCCTGAAGAGCCTCGGCGGCGAGGCTCTGCTGGTGCGGGCGGAAATCGACCCGCAGCGGCGGGCCGAGACGCTCTCGGTCGAGGAATTCTGCCGGCTGGCGCGGCTTCTCTGACCATCAGACGTCGAGGCCCGCCAGCTTCTGCTCGATGAGCGAGCCGGCGAAGTGGCGCAGGCCCGGGCGCCGGGCGCAGCGCAGCCGCTCGGCCGCGACGATCGCCTGCACTTCCGCGAAGGCTTGTTCGAGATCGTAGTTCACGACGACGTAATCGTAATCGACCCAGCGCGCGATCTCCTGCCGGGCATTGCGCAGCCGCTTCTCGATCGTCCCGCTGGAATCCTCCGCCCGCCGCGTCAAGCGCTTCTGCAGTTCCGCCATGGTCGGCGGCAGGATGAAGACGGAGACGATGTCGGCCTTCGCCTTCGCCTGCATCTGCTCGGCGCCCTGCCAGTCAATGTCGAAGAGCATGTCGCGCCCGGCCTGCATCGCCGCTTCCACCGGCGCGCGCGGCGTGCCGTAGAGATTGCCATGCACCTCGGCCGATTCCAGGAGGGCGTCGGCCTCGCGCAGCTGCACGAACTCGTCGCGCCCGATGAAATGGTAGTGCCGGCCTTCGATCTCGCTCGGCCGCCGGTCGCGCGTGGTGACGCTGACGGACAGCGAGAAGCGCTCGTCGGTCTCGAGCAGGCGTTGCGCGATGGTCGACTTGCCCGCGCCGGAGGGCGAGGAGAGGATCAGCATGATGCCCCGGCGCTCGATGCCGGCATGCGAGGTCTTGGCGGCGGAGAGGGTCATTCGATGTTCTGCACCTGCTCGCGGAACTGATCGACGACGACCTTCAGCTCAAGGCCGATCGCCGTCAGCGACGTCGCGTTGGATTTGGAGCATAGTGTATTGGCCTCCCGGTTGAATTCCTGTGAAAGGAAATCCAGCCGCCGCCCGATGGCGCCGCCTTCGTTCAGAAGAGCGCGCGCCGCGTCGAGATGCGCCCGCAGCCGGTCGAGCTCCTCGCGAATATCGGCCCTTGTCGCCAGCAGCGCCACTTCGCCGAGAAGCCGCGCCTCGTCGATCTGCCCGCCCTTGCCCTGCAACAACAGCGCCAGCTGCGCGTCGAGCCGCTCGCGGATCGCATTCGGCTGGCGCGCCGGATCGCGTTCGGCGCGTTCGACCAGGATGGCCATCTCGTCGAGCCGGGCCCGGAGCACGTCGGCGATCGCGGCGCCCTCCGCCCGCCGCGCCGCGACGAGCGCTTCCAGCGCCTCGGCGAAGCCGGCCTGGGCGGCTTCGATCCGTTCCGGCCCGGGCGCGGCCTCCGCCATGCCGGCCTCGCCGTTCTCGATCACGCCGCGCAGCGACAGAAGGCCGTCGGCCGTCGGCGTCACGGCATGACCGGCGGCGACGAGCCGGTCGCTGAGGGCCAGCACCTCGGCCAGCACCGCCTCGTTGACGGAAAAGCGCGTCCGGCTTTCGGTCTTGCCGGCCGAAAGGGCGATCTGGACATTGCCGCGCGTCAGCCGGGAGGCCGCGAGGCGGCGGATCTCCGGCTCCAGGCTCTCGAAGCCGGGCGGCAGGCGCAGGCGCAGTTCCAGCCCCTTGCCGTTCACCGCCCGCAATTCGAAGACGAAGCTTTCGTCCGCATGGCGTGTTTCGGCGCGGGCGAAGCCCGTCATGCTCGCGACAGGCATCGGCCGTCTCCCTTCCGGCCGCCGGCGGCGGCGCCCGGCCAGGGATTACTGCGCGAGAACCGGGTCGTCCAGACCGACGGTGGCGGGAACCGGCAGGTTTCGCTGCTTCTCGATCTCGCGATAGCGCCGGACATTGGCGTTATGCTCTTCGAGCGTCGAGGCGAAGACATGGCCGCCATCGCCGTCGGCGACGAAATAGACGTCCTTCGTCGTCGCCGGATTGGCGACGGCTTCGAGCGCGGCGCGGCCCGGACAGGCGATCGGCCCCGGCGGCAGTCCCTTCACCACATAGGTGTTGTAGGGGCTTTCGTTGCGGATATGCGACTGGCGGATCGGCTCGTCCGAGGGTTTGCCGGCGCCGCCCCAGACGGCGTAGATGATGGTCGGGTCCGACTGGAGGCGCATGCCCTTCTTCAGCCGGTTCATGAAGACGGCGGCGACGCGCGGCCGCTCGTCCGCCTTGCCCGTTTCCTTCTCCACGATCGAAGCGAGCGTCACGAACTGGCCGATATCCTTCAGCGGCAGGTCCTTGTCGCGCCGCTCCCAGACCTCGGCGACGAGGTCGGTCTGCGCCTCCTGCATCTTGCGGATGAGTTCGGCCCGCGCCATGCCGCGCTGGACGCGATAGGTGTCCGGCCGCAGCGTGCCTTCGGCGGGCATGGGCGGCAGGTCGCCGGTCAGCACCTCCTCGGCGCCGACGCGGTCGAAGATCTGCTTTACGGTCCAGCCTTCCGGGATCACCACCGAATGGAGGATCGAGTCGCCGCGCATCAGCTTGTCGAGGACGCCGCGCATCGAGATGCCCGGCTCGAAGCCGTATTCGCCGGCCTTCAGCTTCGCGCCGGCCTTCTCGGCCCAGATGCCCGCCTGGAAGACGCGGGCATTGCTGATGACGCCGGCGCGTTCGAGAATGTCGCCGATCGCCTCGGCGCGCGCCTTCTGCGGCACGACCACGGCCTTCTCGACCTCGAGCGGGCCGGGGCTCTCGAATTCGGAGCGCCCCCAGAAGAAGAGGACGGCCGCGGCGAGGCAGACGACGAGGGCGCCGGACAGAAGCGTGTTGAAGAAGACGACGATGCGGCTGCGGGCGCGGCGCGAGCGCGGCGGCGGCCGCACCGGGCGCGGTCCCTTGCCCGCGTCCGGCCCCGCTCCGCGCGGCCCGGCATCGGCCTGTTTCGGTTCCTCGCTCAAGGCCCCTCACCCCAAATTCCGGCTTCGTCCCGCGGGACGAAACGATCCGCGTCGGAGTAGTTTTCCAATGTGGCGAAAGACGGATGAGCGGAGCTTGCGGCTCCGCTGGGCGCCGTCAGTCGGCGAGGCGCCGCAGCACCAGCGAGGCGTTGGTGCCGCCGAAGCCGAAGGAGTTCGACAGAGCGACGTCGATCTTCGCGGCGCGCTTCTCGTGCGGCACGAGATCGATCTTCGTCTCGACGGAGGGATTGTCGAGATTGAGCGTCGGCGGCGCGACCTGATCGCGGATCGCCAGGGCGCAGAAGATCGCCTCGACCGAGCCCGCCGCGCCGAGAAGGTGGCCGATGGCGGATTTCGTCGAGGACATCAGGCGGCCTTCGGCGGCGTCGCCGAGCAGCCGCTCGATCGCCCGAAGCTCGATCTCGTCGCCGAGCGGCGTCGAGGTGCCATGGGCGTTGATATAGTCGATCTCGTCCGGCCGGATGCCGGCGCGCTTCAGCGCCGCCGTCATGCAGCGATAGGCGCCGTCGCCGCTCTCGGCCGGGGCGGTGATGTGGAAGGCGTCGCCCGACATGCCGTAGCCGATCACCTCGGCATAGATCTTGGCGCCGCGCGCCCGGGCATGGTCGAGCTCCTCGAGGACGACGATCCCGGCGCCCTCGCCCATCACGAAGCCGTCGCGATCGCGATCATAGGGCCGCGAGCCGCGCGTCGGGTCGTCGTTGAAATGGGTGGAGAGCGCCTTGCAGGCGGAGAAGCCGGCCATCGAGATGCGGCAGACCGGCGACTCGGTGCCGCCCGCCACCATCACGTCGGCATCGCCGAGGGCGATCAGCCGGGAGGCGTCGCCGATCGCATGCGCGCCCGTGGAACAGGCGGTGACGACGGAGGAATTCGGCCCGCGCAGCTTGTTGCGGATCGAGACCTGGCCGGAGGCGAGGTTGATCAGACTGCCGGGGATGAAGAAGGGAGAGACGCGGCGCGGCCCCTTCTCGGAAAGGAGCAGCGACGTGTCGTGGATGCTCTGCAGCCCGCCGATGCCCGAGCCGATCAGAACGCCCGTCGCGCACTGGTCCTCGTCGGTCTCGGGATGCCAGTCGGCATCGTCCAGCGCCTCGGAGGCCGCCGCGACGGCATAGATGATGAAGTCGTCGACCTTGCGCTGTTCCTTCGGCTCCATCCACTGGTCGGGATTGAAGGTTCCGTCGGAACCGTCGCCGCGAGGAATCTCGCAGGCGATCTGGCAAGGAATGTCGGAAACCTCGAAGGATTCGATCCGACGCGCTCCGCTCCGGCCGCTCAGAAGGCGCTTCCAAGTGATGCCGGCCCCGGCGCCGAGAGGGCTCACCATCCCGACGCCGGTAATGACGACTCGTCTCATTACGCTCCCAATCAACCAGACGTGCGCGTCAGGACCGCGTCAGGACTGGTTCTTCTCGATGAACTTGACCGCGTCGCCGACCGTCAGGATGGTCTCGGCGGCATCGTCCGGGATCTCGACGCCGAACTCTTCCTCGAAGGCCATCACGAGCTCGACCGTGTCGAGGCTGTCCGCGCCCAGGTCGTCGATGAAGCTCGCGTTCTCCGTCACCTTGTCGGCTTCGACGCCCAGGTGCTCGACCACGATCTTCTTCACGCGTTCAGCGACATCGCTCATGTGTATTCCTCGGTTGGGAGAATTTCGCCGCTCTGGTTAGACGCGGCGAGCGGTTGAATCAAGCTTTGCTCGCCGTTCCGACTTCGTCATGCCGAAGTTTTCCGCATGAACGAGCCGAATCAACGGGCAGCGGCGGTTCAGATCATGGCCATGCCGCCGTTCACGTGCAGCGTCTGCCCCGTGACATAGGCGGCCTCGTCGGAGGCCAGATAGAGGGCGGCGGCGGCGATGTCGCCGCCGATCCCCATCCGGCGCATCGGGATGGCGCCCATGATCGCCTCCTTCTGCTTGTCGTTCAGCTTGCCGGTCATCGCGCTTTCGATGAAGCCGGGCGCGATGCAGTTCACCGTCACGTTGCGCGAGGCGATCTCCTGCGCCAGCGACTTGGTGAAGCCGATCATGCCGGCCTTGGCGGCGCAGTAGTTCGCCTGGCCGGGATTGCCGGTCACGGCGACGACCGAGGTGATGTTGACGATGCGGCCGAAGCGGCGGCGCATCATCGGATGGGTCAGGGCGCGCGTGAGACGCATCGCCGCAGTGAGGTTCACTTCCAGCACCTTGTCCCAGTCCTCGTCGCTCATGCGCACGAAGAGCCCGTCCTTGGTGATGCCGGCATTGTTGACGAGGATGTCGACGCCGTCCATCGCCGCCTCGGCCGCCTCGGCGAGCCCCGTCTGGCCCTCGCGGCTACCGAGATCGGCGGGCAGGACATGGGCGCGCTCGCCGAGCGCCGCAGCCAGTTCCTCCAGCTTCTCGCGGCGCGTGCCGTGCAGGCCGACGCTCGCGCCCGCCGCATGCAGCGCCTTCGCGATCGCCTCGCCGATGCCGCCGCTGGCGCCCGTGACGAGCGCCCTGCGGCCGGTCAGATCGAACATGTCGCCTCCCTTGTTCCTCGACGTCCGGCTCTTATCGGCCGATCGCGGCCTCGGCCGACTCGACTTCGGCCGGCAGGCCGACATTCACCACCTTCAGCGCCTTCTCGATGCGCTTGGCAAGACCGGCCAGCACCTTGCCGTTGCCGATTTCGACCAGGGTCTCGACGCCGGACCGCGCCATGAATTCCACGGATTCGCGCCAGCGCACCTGGCCCGTCACCTGTTCGACCAGCCGGGCGCGGATCTCGGCCGGATCGGTCAGAGCCGAAGCCGTGACATTGGCGACGAGCGGCACGCGGGGCGCCCGCATCTCGGCCCCGGCCAGCGCCTCGGCCATCGCCTCGGCGGCGGGCTGCATCAGCCGGCAATGGAAGGGCGCGGAAACGGCGAGCGGAATGGCGCGCTTGGCGCCGCGCTCGGGCGCCAGCGCGACGGCGCGGGCGACCGCCTCGGCGGAGCCCGAGACGACGATCTGCCCGCCGCCATTGTCGTTCGCCGGCTGACAGATTCCTCCCTCGCGCTCGGCTTCGGCGCAGAGCGCGGCCACCGCCTCCGCCTCCAGACCGAGGATCGCCGCCATCGCGCCCTCGCCGACCGGCACGGCCTTCTGCATGGCCTCGCCGCGAATGCGCAGCAGCCGCGCGGTCTCGCCGACCGAGAAGGTGCCGGCGGCGGCGAGCGCCGAATATTCGCCCAGGGAATGGCCGGCGACGAAGGCCGCCCTCGCCGCATCGAAACCGCGCGCTTCCAGGGCCCGGAAGGCCGCGAGCGACACCGCCATGATCGCCGGCTGCGCATTGGCGGTCCGGGTCAGCGCGTCTTCCGGCCCCTCGAAGATCACTTGGCTCAGCTTCTCCCCGAGCGCCGCGTCGACCTCCTCGAAGACCGACCGGCTTTCGGGAAAGGCGTCGTAGAGCGCCCGTCCCATGCCGACGCTCTGGCTTCCCTGTCCCGGGAAGATCAAGGCAAAACTCATCGCCCACTCCTTTGGTGGGCGCGTCATCAGCCCATGGTTAAGGATCTGTCAAGAAGGACGCGAAGTCGGACGCCGCCCCGCCGGCGCGAGTGCGGGGCGGCGCCGTCCAAGCTTGCCATCCCCGTTCGGATGCTGTAACGGCCGCAACGTCATTGCCCGGCGACAAGCCGGGGGCTGAACGGAGGATGCCGGCTCGCCGGCATGAGGTCGCCTCGCGCGTCCGCTTCCCGTGTCCCCGCTCTCGACCGTCCGTTACGACGCGCCTTTCCGACCATGCGGCCCTCGCGGCCCGCGCAGGAGAGTCGCAGAGGCTTAGCCGCTGTTCCGGGCAGGACGAAACGAAAACCAGGAAAGGCGAAGCGCCATGGCTCTTTACGAGCACGTGTTTCTCGCCCGCCAGGACATCAGCGGCCAGCAGGTCGATCAGCTCGTGGATGCGTTCCGCGGCGTGATCGAAGAGAATGGCGGCTCTGTCGGCAAGGTCGAGAACTGGGGTCTCAAGACCCTCACCTACCGGATCAAGAAGAACCGGAAGGCCTATTACACCCTGATGAACATCGACGCCCCGCCGGCGGCGGTGCAGGAGATGGAGCGCCAGATGCGCTTCAACGAGGACATCCTGCGCTACATCACCATCAAGGTGGACGCTCTTGAGGAGAGCCAGTCCGTCATGATGCAGAAGCGCGACGACCGTCCGCGCCGCGACCGTGACGACCGTCCGCGCCGCGACCGCGACGACCGTCCGCCGCGCCGCGACCGCGGCATGGATGGGGAGTGATAGGCCATGGTCGATATTTCCCAGATGCCGACCCGTCGGCCCTTCCACCGCCGCCGCAAGTCCGATCCCTTCGCCGCGTCCGACGCGCCGAAGATCGACTACAAGGACGTGCGCCTGCTGCAGCGCTACATTTCCGAGCGCGGCAAGATCGTTCCGTCCCGCATCACGGCCGTGTCGCAGAAGAACCAGCGCGCCCTGGCCCAGGCCATCAAGCGCGCCCGCTTCCTCGGCCTCCTGCCCTACGTCCTGAAGTAAGGCTCATGCCATGACGACGGCGGGCATCAGCCCGCCGTTCCCCATCCCGCCGGCTCCGGGATGGCGTGACATTCCCGCCATGTTGGAGCGCCACCGCTCCTAACTGCCCCACCGCAGGACAGCGCCTTCCGCATGAACCCGCTCGCGATCCTCATCGGCCTTGCCGCCGGCTTCGCCTCCGCCTTGCTCTTCGCCGGCGTGGTGCTGCAATCGATGCTGGCCGTGGTCCTGTCGCTGATCGCGCCGCTTCCCATCTTCATCGCCAGTCTCGGCTGGGGCAGCCTCGTCGGCTTCGTCGCGGCGGGCGCGGCCGCCGTCACCATCGGCGCGATCACCGGCGCGCCGGCGAGCGGCCTCCTGCTCTTCGCCGCCATCGCGCTGCTGGCCGCCGCGATCGGCCATGTCGCCGGCCTCGCGCGCCTTGCCGACGACGGCCGGCCGGCCGGCCCGAACGGCGCGCCGGCGCTCGACTGGTTCCCGGTGCCGCGCATTCTCTTCGCCATCGCGCTCGTCGCCGCGCTCGCCTGTCTCTTCGTCGGCTGGCTGGTCGGCTTCGACGCCGCCGCCATCGGCGACGAGCTCGGCCGCGCCCTCAGCACGCAGATCGGCGATCCCGCCTCCCAGGACCAGGTCGACCGTCTCGCCCATCAGGTGGTGACGCTGATTCCCTTCCTGCAGCCGGCGCTGCTCGTCGCGATGCTCGCCGTTTGCCTCTATTTCGCCGCCTCGATCACCCGCCTGTCCGGCAAGCTCGCCCGGCCGCGCGACGACCTGCCGGCGAAGGCCTCGGCGCTGCCGCGCCCGGCGCTTCTCGTCTTCGGCGCCGGCCTCGTCGCGAGCTTCGCGCCGGGCACGCTCGGCAATGTCGGCGCGGTGGTCGCCGGCAGCTTCGGCATGGGCTTCACCCTTGCCGGCCTCGCCGCGATCCACCGCATGACGCGGGCGACGCGCTCGCGCGGGCTGATCCTCTTTGCCCTCTACATGGCGATCCTGCTCCTCACCTTCCCGCTCTTCGTCGCGACCATCATCGGCCTGTCCGAGACGGCGCGCCGGCCGAGCGCGATCCCCTCACCCTGAAGCTTCCAAGCATCTCGAAAGGAAAGAACCATGGAAGTCATTCTCCTCGAGCGCATCGCGCGTCTCGGCCAGATGGGCGACACCGTCCGCGTCAAGGACGGTTTCGCCCGCAACTATCTCCTGCCCAGCGGCCGGGCGCTGCGCGCCAACGAGGCCAATCGCACCAAGTTCGAATCGCAGAAGGCCGAGCTCATCGCCCGGAACGAGGAGCGCAAGCAGGAAGCCTTCGGCGTCGCCGGCCAGCTGCGCGGCCGCACCTTCGTGATCGTCCGCTCGGCCGGCGAGACGGGCCAGCTCTACGGCTCGGTCTCGGCCCGCGACGTCGCGGATCTCCTGAATGCCGAAGGCGTCAAGGTCAGCCGCAACGCGGCGCAGATGAAGCAGCCGATCAAGACGATCGGCCTGCATCCGGTGCTGCTGTCGCTCCATCCGGAAGTCGAGCTGGAGGTCACCTTCAACATCGCCCGCTCGCAGGACGAGGCCGACCGCCAGGCGCGCGGCGAGAGCCTGACCTCGGCCGCCGCCATCTATGGCGATGACGAGGAAGAGAACTACGACGAGGAACTCGTCGAGGAGGAAGAGGCGGGCGAAGAAGAAGCCTCCGCCTGATCTTTCGGAAAAACGCAACGGGGGCCTCGGAGTTTTCCACTCCGGGGCCCTTTGCTTTGCAACGAAGCGAGCCCTTGTCTTCGCGCCGCAACACCTTATCGTTTGATCGAACTCGTCAGTTCGCAAGGGTTGAGAGCGGCTTTTCCAGGGGTCCGTCCGTCCGAAAA
This sequence comes from Aureimonas endophytica, assembly GCF_014642635.1. Taxonomy (GTDB): domain Bacteria; phylum Pseudomonadota; class Alphaproteobacteria; order Rhizobiales; family Rhizobiaceae; genus Plantimonas; species Plantimonas endophytica. The sequence goes on along the minus strand of NZ_BMIQ01000001.1, from coordinate 16,083 downwards.
GCCGGCATTCGTCGAGAGTTGCCCGCGATGTTTCGGCTGCTGTCCTATTTCCTCGCTCGCCTGATCCGTGTCGGAACGCTGGAGGTCACCGATGCCGGCGGCGGCAGGCACCGTTACGGCAACGGCGCCAGACCTTCCGCGCATATTCGCTTCAACACGGGCGCGGCCGAGCGCGCGGTGGCGCTCAATCCTTCGCTGAAGCTCGGCGAATGCTTCATGGACGGCGAGATCGACATCCTCGACGGCACGATCTACGACGTGCTGGAGGTCGTCGCGATCAATTCCACCGATCCCGGCTGGGGCACGGTCTGGATGAAGGCCATCGAGACGGCCCGGCTGCTCTGGCGCCGCGCCGCCCAGCACAACGATCTTGCCCGCTCCCGCCGCAACGTGCGGCATCATTACGACCTGTCCGCCGATTTCTATTCGCTCTTCCTCGATCCCGACCGGCAATATTCCTGCGCCTATTTCGAGCATCCCGAGATGGGGCTCGACGAGGCGCAGCTCGCCAAGAAGCGCCATGTCGCGGCGAAGCTGGTGATGGACCGGCCGAATCTCTCCGTGCTCGACATCGGCTGCGGCTGGGGCGGCCTCGGCCTCTATCTCGCCGCCCATGCCGACGCCCGGGTGACGGGCGTGACGCTGTCCACTGAACAGCAGGCCATCGCCGTCCAGCGCGCGGCGGCGGCCGGTCTGTCGCGCTGCGCCGACTTCAAGCTCCTGGATTACCGCCGGGCCGAGGGGCCGTTCGACCGCATCGTCTCGGTCGGCATGTTCGAGCATGTTGGCAAGGACTTCTACGACGAGTTCTTCGGCCAGGCGGCGCGTCTCCTCGACCGCGACGGCGTGATGCTCCTCCACACGATCGGCCACTATCAGCCGCCGCGCAACACCAACAGCTTCATCGCGAAATACATCTTTCCCGGCGGCTATCTGCCGACCCTGTCGGAGATGACGCCGGCGATCGAACGCGCCGACCTGATCGTCACCGATGTCGAGATCCTGCGTCTGCACTATGCCGATACGCTGCGGCACTGGCGGCAGCGCTTCCTCGCCCGGCGCGACGAGGCGAAGGCGATCTACGACGAACGCTTCTGCCGCATGTGGGAGTTTTATCTCGCGGGGTCGGAGGCCTCCTTCCGCTTCTGGGACCTCAACGTCTTCCAGTTCCAGATTGCCAGGCGCCATGGCGCGGTGCCGATCACGCGGGACTATATCGCGGAAGCCGAACGGCAGCTTCGCCTGCGCGAGGCCGGGCTCGACCTGCGCGGCACGGCCTGCCAGGCGGCGGAATAGGCGCGGCCCGAAATCCACAGGTCGTCCACAAAGGCTCCACAACCTTCTCCCCGCAGCTGTGGATAAGAAGATTTTCCTGTCCGCGACGGTTTCGCCGTTGGAAAGAACCCCCATCTTTCGGTAGAAGCGAGGGTTCGGACATCGAAGGAAAAGGGCGGCCATGGCGGAAGCGGTCTTGAAGCTTCACGGCGACGCGGCCTCGCCGTATCGCGAAGCACCCAACAACATCGAGGCGGAACAGGCGCTGCTCGGCGCGATTCTCGTCAACAACGACGCCTATTACATCGTCCACGACTACCTGAAGCCGGATCATTTCCACGAGCCGCTGCATCGGGAGATCTATGCCAAGACGTCGGAGATGATCCGGATGGGCAAGATCGCCAATCCGGTGACGATCAAGACCTTCCTGGCGGCGGGCGACCGGGTGGGCGAGATCACCGTGGCGCAATATCTGGCGCGTCTCGCCGCCGAGGCGACGACGATCATCAACACCAACGACTACGGCCGCGCCATCTACGATCTGGCGATCCGCCGCTCGCTGATCCGCATCGGCGAGGACATGGTCAATGTCGCCTTCGACGCGCCGGTCGACATGGAGCCGAAGAACCAGATCGAGGAGGCCGAGCGCCGCCTGTTCGAATTGGCCGAGACCGGCCGCTACGACGGCGGCTTCCAGCCCTTCACCGAGGCGCTGACGCTCGCCGTGCAGATGGCGACTGCCGCCAAGGATCGCGACGGCGGCCTATCCGGCATCTCGACCGGCATCGCCGGGCTCGACCGGCGCCTCGGCGGGCTGCAGCGCTCCGACCTCGTGATTCTCGCCGGCCGCCCGGCGATGGGCAAGACCTCGCTCGTCACCAACATCGCCTTCAACATCGCGGCGGCCTACGAGCCGGCGCAGCAGTCGGACGGTTCGGTTACGGCGAAGAACGGCGGCGTCGTCGCCTTCTTCAGTCTCGAAATGTCGTCGGAACAGCTCGCCACCCGTATCATCTCGGAACAGACGGAGATCTCCTCCTCGAAGATCAGGCGCGGCACGATCAACGATTCCGAACTGGTGAAGCTCATCGCCTGTTCGGAGACGATGCAGCGCATCCCGTTCTATATCGACCAGACGGGCGGCATCTCGATCGCGCAGCTCGCGGCCCGCGCCCGGCGCCTCAAGCGCCAGCGCGGCCTCGACGTCATGATCATCGACTATGTGCAGCTCATGCAGGGCTCCTCCAAGACCTCGGGCAACCGCGTGCAGGAGATCACCGAGATCACCACCGGCCTGAAGGCGCTGGCCAAGGAGCTGAACGTGCCGATCGTCGCGCTGTCGCAGCTGTCGCGTCAGGTCGAATCGCGCGACGACAAGCGGCCGCAGCTGTCGGACCTGCGCGAATCGGGCTCGATCGAGCAGGACGCCGACGTCGTGCTCTTCGTCTATCGCGAGGAATACTACCTCCAGTCGAAGGAGCCGAAATTCGGCACCCAGGAGCACATCACCTGGGAGACGGCGATGAACGAGGCGCGCGGTAAGGCGGAGGTCATCATCGCCAAGCAGCGCCACGGACCGACCGGCACGGCGCCCCTCGCCTTCCAGGCGGAATATACCCGCTTCAGCGACCTCGCCGAGGAAGCCTATCTGCCGGAACGGTTCGAGTAGGAGGCGCGGCGACGCGGAGCCTTCGGCGCTACCGCTTCGGCCAGGTCCAGCGCGGCGCGTCGAGATCGGGCGCGCCGGTCTCGCCGAAGCTCTTCTCCAGACGGATCTCCGCCGCCGCGCCGCCGGTCCGCAGCGCGGCGAGCAGCGCTTCGCTATGGGTGACGATGGCGATCTGGCCGCGCCGGGACGCGACGGCCAGAAGCTCGGCCAGCGGCTCCATCAGCGATGGATGCAGGCTCGCCTCCGGCTCGTTCAGCACCATCAGTTCGGGCGGCCGGGGCGACAGCAGCGCGGCGGCGAGCAGGAGATAGCGCAGCGTCCCGTCCGACAGCTCCGCCGCCCCCAGCGGACGCAGCAGCCCATGCTGATGGAGGGCGAGACCGCCGGGATCGCTGGCAAGATACGAGCCCGGAAAGGCCCTCGCCACGATCGCGTCCAGCGCTTCCGCGTCGCCGATGGCGCGGATCGTGGCGATGGCGGCGGCGAGATCCGCGCCGTCGCCGGCCAGAACCGGCGTATAGGTCATCACCGGGCGGCGCCTGGCCGGGGCGTCGGGATCGGTGCGCAGCGCGTCGTAGAAGCGCCAGTTCCGCATCCGCTCGCGCATCGCCAGGAGTTCGGCGCCGTCCTGGGGATCGGCGCAATGCGTCACCATCGAATCGAAGGGCGAGAGGTCCGTCATCGCCTCGCGCCATTCGTGGCTTTTCGCCCGGCGCAGGCGGACGAGCCCGTTGCGGCGCTCGGCAAAGAGCGAGGCGCGGCCGGGCGACGCGCCCGTCCACATGGCCTCGACCTTGATCGCGGGGTCGTGCGGAAAGGGATTCTCCGCGCTCGGCATGCCGAGATCGATCGCGAAGCCGAAATCGTCTCCTGAGAAGCCGAGCTTCAGGCTGACAGGACCTCGGCGCACCGTGCCCTGCACCGGATGGAGACCGGCGCGCACCGCCCGGCCGATCATCTCCGGCCCGGCCCAGAGCGTCGAGGCGAGACCGCCCTCGGCGGCGAGCGTCGCGACCAGCCGCCCCTGCGCCGTTTCCGCCAGAAGCCGCAGCGCGCGGTAAAGGCTCGTCTTGCCGCTGCCATTGGCGCCGGTGACGATCGTCAGCCGATCGAGCGGCACGGTGAGATCGCGCAAGGACCGATAGCCGGAAATGGCGAGCGTGGTGAGCAAGGCGAAACCCTCCGTTCGGCCGGATCGCATGCGATGCCGTGGAAAAGAAGGCGGGACGATCGACGCCGAGCCGCGCGCCTTTCGGGCCGGCGGCCTTGTTTCCCTTTTGTTCGCATGCCATCTTCGGCGGAGACGTATCCTTCGCGATCGATCATGGCCAAGCAGAAACTCTCCTTCGTCTGCCAGAACTGCGGCAATGTCACCTCGCGCTGGCAGGGCAAGTGCGAGGCCTGCGGCGAGTGGAACACGATCATCGAGGAGAACACGGCCGGCGGCATCGGCGGCGGCCCGCAGCGCGGCTCGCTGCGCAAGGGCAAGCCGGTCGCGCTCCTGCCGCTCTCCGGCGAGTTGGAGGAGGCGCCGCGCATCCGCGCCGGCATCGCCGAATTCGACCGGGCGACCGGCGGCGGCATCGTGCGCGGCTCGGCGATTCTCATCGGCGGCGATCCGGGCATCGGCAAGTCGACGCTCCTGATGCAGGCGGCGGCCGGGCTCAGCCGTTCCGGCAACCGCGTCGTCTATGTTTCCGGCGAGGAGGCCGTGGCGCAGGTGCGCCTGCGCGCCCAACGGTTGAAGGCGGCCGAGACCGACGTGCAGCTGATGGCCGAGACGAATGTCGAGGACATCCTGGCGACGCTCGCCACCGACCGGCGGCCGGATCTCGTGATCATCGATTCCATCCAGACGCTCTGGTCGGATCTCGCCGATTCCGCCCCCGGCACGGTGACGCAGGTGCGCTCCGGCGTGCAGGCTTTGGTGCGCTACGCGAAATCCAGCGGCGCGGCGGTGATTCTCGTCGGCCACGTGACGAAGGACGGTCAGATCGCCGGGCCGCGCGTCGTCGAGCACATGGTCGACGCGGTGCTCTATTTCGAGGGTGAAGGCGGCCATCACTTCCGCATCCTGCGCACGGTGAAGAACCGCTTCGGACCGACGGACGAGATCGGCGTCTTCGAGATGGGCGACAGCGGCCTGCGCGAGGTGGCGAACCCGTCCGAGCTCTTTCTCGGCGAGCGCAACGCCAAGGCCCCTGGCGCCGCCGTCTTCGCCGGCATGGAGGGCACGCGGCCGGTGCTGGTCGAGATCCAGGCGCTCGTCGCGCCGACCTCGCTCGGCACGCCGCGTCGCGCGGTCGTCGGCTGGGACTCGGCGCGGCTCGCCATGGTGCTCGCCGTGCTGGAGGCGCATTGCGGCGTCCGGCTCGGCCAGCACGACGTCTATCTGAACGTCGCCGGCGGCTATCGCATCTCGGAGCCGGCGGCCGATCTCGCCGTCGCGGCGGCGCTCGTCTCCTCCCTGTCCGGCATGGCTCTGCCTTCCGACTGCGTCTATTTCGGCGAGATCAGCCTGTCGGGCGCGGTGCGTCCCGTCGCCCATGCGGCCCAGCGCATCAAGGAGGCGGAGAAGCTCGGCTTCGCCCAGTCGGTGCTGCCGCAGGCCGCCGCCGAAGGGCAGAAGATGCGCGAGGGCATCACCCACGAGGTCGAGTCGCTGCCCGATCTCGTGGCGCGCGTCGCCGGCAGCGGCCGCCGCCGGGGACAGGATCGCGCGATCGACTATGATTCCTGAGAAAAAAGTGCTTATGACACGGGTGACCCACCGTCCGGCGCCGCGCGCCGGGCGCTTTTCGTGCTTTTGACCCCGCGCTGCCCGCGGCGCGCCGGCGAATACGAGGCCCCGACCTGATGACCGTCACCTTGCTGGATGGGATCCTTCTCGGCGTGACGCTGATCTCGGCCCTGCTCGCCATGGTCCGGGGCTTCTCCCGCGAGGTGCTGTCGATCCTCTCCTGGGTGGCGGCGGCGGCGGCGGCCTTCTTCCTCTACGGGCCGGTGACGCCCTATGTGCAGAAATATGTGGACAACGAGAAGATCGCGATGATCGCGGCGGCCGGCATCGTCTTCGCCCTCACGCTGATCGTCGTCTCCTTCATCACGTTGCGCATCGCCGATTTCATCATCGACAGCCGGGTCGGCGCGCTCGACCGCATGCTCGGCTTCGCCTTCGGCGCGGCGCGCGGCATCCTCCTCGTCGTGGTGGCGATGCTGCTCTTCAACTTCCTGACGCCGCCGGAAAGCCAGCCGACCTGGGTCGCCAATGCCCGGTCGAAGCCCATGCTGGACGATCTCGGCCGCAAGCTCGAGGCGGCGGTGCCGCAGAAGCCGATGGAGCTTCTGCCGGCGGGCCTGCGCCAGAAGCTGGAGCACCAGCCGCCGGCGGAGGAGCCGGGCCAGGAGCCGAACACGATCGAGGGCGTGATCGGCAATTCCGGCGAGGCGCCGGCCGACGAGCCGGCCCAGCCGCGCTCGAACTGAGAGGAGCGGGCGATGCCGTCCCCGGATGTCGCGCCCGTTCATGATCATGCCGCGGGCGACCTCGCAGCGCGGCGCCACGACGACCATATGAGTGTTTCAACGACGCTCGGCACCCGCCGTCCCCTCTCCCGGGCCGGCGCCTTCCGTGCCGTTTTGCAGGCGAGCTCGTTCCATGGGTGAAGTTCCTTTCGGCGATCCGGACGACGATTCCCTCCACGAGGAATGCGGCGTCTTCGGCATCTTCAACAAGCCGGACGCGGCGCGCTTCGTGGCGCTCGGCCTCCACGCCCTGCAGCATCGCGGCCAGGAGGCGGCGGGCATCGTCTCCCATGACGGCGCGCAGTTCCATGTCGAGCGCCATAGCGGGCTGATCGGCGACACCTTCACCCGGCAGAGCGTCCTGGAGGCCCTGCCCGGCCAGACAGCGATCGGCCATACGCGCTACGCGACGACCGGCGGCGGCGGCCTGCGCAACGTGCAGCCCTTCTTCGCCGAGCTCTCGTCCGGCGGCTTCGCCGTCGCCCATAACGGCAACATCACCAATGCCATGACCGTGCAGCGCGAATTGCAGCGGCGCGGCTCGATCTTCTCCTCCACCTCCGACACCGAGACCATCCTGCATCTCGTCGCCACCAGCGGCGCGCGCCATTTCAACGAGAAGCTGATCGACGCCCTGTCGCGGCTCGAAGGCGCCTTCTCGCTGGTCGGCCTGTCGCCGAAGACGATGATCGGCGTGCGCGATCCGCTGGGTATCCGCCCGCTCGTCCTCGGCACGCTGGAAGGCGCGGCGATCCTCGCCTCCGAGACCTGCGCCCTCGACATCATCGGCGCCGAGTTCGTGCGCGACATCGAGCCGGGCGAGATGGTCGTCATCTCGGAGGACGGCATCGAGAGCCTCTTCCCCTTCCAGAAGCGGCGTCCGCGCTTCTGCGTCTTCGAATATGTCTATTTCGCCCGGCCGGACAGTTTCGTGGAAGGGCGCAATGTCTACGAGATCCGCAAGCGGATCGGCGCGGAACTGGCGCGCGAGACGAAGAACGCCGCCGATGTCGTGGTGCCGGTGCCCGATTCCGGCGTGCCGGCCGCCATCGGCTACGCGCAGGAGGCCGGCCTGCCCTTCGAGCTCGGCATCATCCGCAACCACTATGTCGGCCGCACCTTCATCCAGCCTGGCGACGCCATCCGCCATATGGGCGTGAAGCTGAAGCACAATGCCAATCGGCGGATGATCGAGGGCAAGCGCGTCATCCTGGTCGATGATTCGATCGTGCGCGGCACGACCTCGCAGAAGATCGTGCGCATGGTGCGCGAGGCCGGCGCGAAGGAAGTGCATATGCGCATCGCCTCGCCGCCGACGCGGTCGAGCTGCTTCTACGGCGTCGACACGCCGGAAACCTCGAAGCTCCTCGCCTCGCGCATGACGATCGAGGAGATGGCCGAGTTCATCCAGGTCGATTCGCTCGCCTTCATCTCCATCGACGGTCTCTACCGCGCGACCGAGGAGCCGGCGCGCAATCCGCACGCGCCGCAATTCTGCGATGCCTGCTTCACCGGCGACTATCCGACCTCGCTGACCGATCTCGACGCGGCGGACAATGTCCGCGCCCTGCCGGTGCTCGCCGGCAATGTCTGACACGGCACGGCGGCTCGACGGGCGGATCGCCCTCGTCACCGGCGCCTCGCGCGGCATCGGCCGGGAACTGGCGAAGCTTCTCGCCGGCGAAGGCGCCCATGTCGTCGCCGTCGCGCGTACGGTCGGCGGCCTGGAAGAGCTCGACGACGAGATCCAGGGCGCCGGCGGCAGCGCGACGCTGGTGCCGCTCGACCTCACCGACATGGCCGGCATCGACCGGCTGGGCGGGGCGATCGCCGAGCGCTGGGGCCGGCTCGACGTGCTCGTCGCCAATGCGGCGCTGCTCGGCGTCCTGTCGCCCATCGGCCATATCGAGGCGAAGGTCTTCGAGAAGACGATGGCGGTGAACGTCACGGCGACCTGGCGTCTCATCCGGTCGGTCGATCCGCTGCTGCGCCGCGCGGAAGCGGGGCGCGCGATCGTCATGTCGTCGGGCGCCGCCCATAGCGCCAAGGCCTTCTGGAGCCTCTATGCCGCCTCCAAGGCGGCCTGCGAGGCGCTCGTCCGCTCCTGGGCGCACGAGACGGACACGTTGCCGCTGCGCGTCAATTCCGTCGATCCCGGCGCGACGCGCACCGCGATGCGCAAGCAGGCGATGCCCGGCGAGGACCCGGCCTCCCTGCCCTCGGCCGCCGAGGTCGCGGCGCGCATCCTGCCGCTCGCCTTCGACGCCGTCACCGAGACCGGCGGGCTGTTCAACGTGCGCGAGAACCGCTTCCTCGCCTATCGCACGCCGTCCTGACCGCCATCCGTCACGAGACACCGCACACCATGTCGCAAGCGCTCGCTTCCCTGCACGAAGACGGTCTCGGCCCGATCGACACGGCGCGCCGGACGATCGAGATCGAGATCGAGGGACTGCGCGCGCTGGCGGCCTCGATCGACGGCGAGTTCGACCGCGTCGTCGCGCTGATCGAAGCCTGCGAGGGGCGCGTCGTCGTGACCGGCATCGGCAAGTCTGGCCATGTCGGCCAGAAGATCGCGGCGACGCTCGCCTCCACCGGCACGCCCGCCTTCTTCCTCCACGCGGCCGAGGCGGCGCATGGCGATCTCGGCATGATCGGCGGCGCCGATCTCGTCATCGCCATCTCGAATTCCGGCGAAAGCCAGGAATTGCAGCCGGTGATCGAATATTGCAGGCGCTTCCGGGTCACGCTGGTCGCCATGACGTCGCGGCCGGACTCCTCGCTCGGCCGCCATGCCGACGCGATCCTGCGCCTGCCGAACGCGGCGGAGGCCTGCCCCTTGTCGCTGGCCCCGATGACCTCGACGACGATGACCCTGGTGCTCGGCGATGCGCTGGCCTCGGCCCTCATCCGGGTGCGCAACTTCCAGCGCGACGACTTCGCCAAATTCCACCCCGCCGGCCGGCTCGGCGCGCAGCTCTTGCGCATGCACGAGGTGCTGGACCGCCTGCCGCATCTGCGCGAAGTGCCGCGCGTCGCCCTGGCGAGCCCGATGACGGACGTGATCGCCGCGATCGGCCGAGGGCAGCGCGGCGCCACCGCCGTCTATGACGGCGAGCGCTTCGCCGGCGTCATCACCGATGGCGACCTGCGCCGCGCCCTCGACGCCCAGCCGACGCTTGACCGCGCGGCCCGCGACATCATGACCGCCAAGCCCTGTTCCATCGATGCCGGGCGGCTCGCCGTCGATGCCCTGGCGCTCTGCGAGGAACGCCGCATCTCGCAGCTCTTCGTTACCGAAGCCGGCGGCGCCATCGCCGGCCTGGTTCAGCTGAAGGACCTTCTCGCCCTCGGCATCGTGTAGTCAGGCGGGCTCGGCGGCAAAACCCGTCGGCAGACCGTCGAGGCTTTCGACATTCTTTTCGGCCCGATAGGCGACGAGGCCGGCCTCGCCCTTATGCTCGGCCCAGCGTGCGAGATTGGGCCGTTCGCCGACGTAATCGAAGAGCGGCACGCCATAGCCGCAGGACGTCTGCACCAGATCGATGTCGAGAAGAACGATCTGGCGCGTGCCGAGCGGCGCTTCCGCCCCGAAATGGTCCTGCAACAGCTTGTCGAAGCTCGTCGTGCCGACGCGATGGGTCGTGCCCCGTCCGTAAAGGCGCATGATCAGCGGCTGGCCTTCGAAGGCACAGAACATGATCGTCAACCGCCCATCCGCGAGACAATGGGCCGCCGTCTCGCAGCCGCTGCCGGTCAGATCGCGAAAGGCGACTTGCTTTGGTCCAAGCACGCGCAGGCTCAGCGTCTCTCGCGGAGAGATGTTGACCCGGCTCTCCGGAGTGCTGGACGCGGTAAAGAACACATGCTGCCGCGCGATGAATTCGCGATGCGCGTCCGAGAGTTCGCCGAACTGCTTCGCCATGTCGCTATGCCCCGGAAGGATCGGTGTCCGTGCGTTCGTCGGTCGGCAGCGGCTCCACCGCCATGCCATAGCGGCGGACCGAACGGCGGTAGTCGCGCATCGAGAAGAGGATCGAGACGAAATAGGCGATCACCGTCACCACCAGCGTTTCCCACAGGAAGCTGGCGAGAAGGACGATGTAGAGGACGACGCAGAGCGTGACCGGGATGACGAGATCGCGGCGGACGCGGATGCTGATCGTCTTGCCGGAAAAGGTCGGGATGCGGCTCGCCATCAGGAAGCCGACGAAGAGCAGATAGGCGGCGGCGAAGAGCGCCGCGGGACGCGGCCCGATGCCGAAATCGAAGCCGGAAAAGCCGAGATAGACCGGAAAGAAGGCGAGCCCCGCCCCGGCCGGGGCCGGCACGCCGGTGAAGAACTTGGTCTGCCAGGCGGGCTTCGGCGCGTCCAGCATCGTGTTGAAACGGGCGAGGCGCAGGGCGCAGGTGGCGGCATAGAGCAGGGCCGCGATCCAGCCGGCCGAGCCCGCGTCGTGCAGCGAATAGGCATAGAGCACCATCGCCGGCACCACGCCGAAATTCACGATATCGGCGAGCGAATCCATCTCCGCGCCGAACCGGCTCTGGCCCTTCATCATCCGGGCGATCCGCCCGTCGATACCGTCGAGCAGCGCCGCCGCGATGACGAGGCCGACCGCCAGCTCGAACCGGCCCTCGAAGGCGAGGCGCATGCCGGTCATGCCGGCGCAGATCGCGACGATGGTGATGAGGTTCGGCACGATATGGCGCAGCGGAATGCGCCGCTTCTCGCTCGGCGCCGCGCGTTCGCCCCCCTCGTATCCGGGCGCCGGCGGCTCGAAGGGCTGGAAGGGCGATTTCATCGGTCAGTCGCGCCGCGCCGGATAGGTGGACGGGCCATCGGCGAATTCCGCGATCACCGTCTCGCCGGCCACCGCCTTCTGGCCTTCGGCGACGCGCGGCTTGGCGCCTTCCGGCAGGTAGATGTCGAGGCGCGAGCCGAAGCGGATCAGGCCGAAGCGCTCGCCCGCTTCCAGCCGGTCGCCGGTCGCCGCGAAGCAGAGGATGCGGCGGGCGACGAGGCCGGCGATCTGCACGACGCCGATCTCGCCGCGCGGCGTCTCGATCACCATGGAATTGCGCTCGTTCACCTCGCTCGCCTTGTCGAGCTCGGCATTCTTGAACTCGCCCTCGCGATAGGCGATGCGCGCGATGCGCCCGCGCATCGGCGCCCGGTTCACGTGGCAGTCGAAGACGTTCATGAAGATCGAGATGCGCAGCATCGGATCGGGGCCGAGTTCGAGCTCGGCCGGCGGCGAGACATGACCGACGAGCGAGACGCGGCCATCGGCCGGGCTCACCGTCACATGGTCGGCGAGCGGCGTCACGCGCTCGGGATCGCGGAAGAACAACACGCACCAGAGCGTCAGGATCAGGCCGATCCAGAACAGCGGCTGCCAGAAGAAGCCGAGGATCACCGAGGCGACGAAGAAGGCCGCGATGAAGGGATAGCCCGCCCGGTGGATGGGCACGAGAACGTTGCGGATCGAGGTGAGGATATCCATCCCTCGCGGGGTCCTTTCGGGTCGGAGCGCGTCGCCTCGGGTTGAAGCCCGAAACGGGTCGCGGTTGCAAGCCTCGCGGCGCGAATGCCGCGCGTCAGGCGATGCGCTGGCGATCGACGATGCCGAACTCGTCGGCGGCGCGGGCGCGGCGCAGGGCTTCCTCCGCCTCGGTCGCCTCGCGCTGCATGCGCCACATTTCGGCATAGAGGCCGCCGGCTTCAAGCAGGCCCGCATGGCTGCCGCGCTCGACGATCTCGCCGGCCTTCAGGACGAGGATCTCGTCCGCCGCGACGATGGTCGACAGGCGATGCGCGATGGTGAGGGTGGTGCGCTCGCGCGCCGCCTCGTCCAGCGCCGACTGGATCTCCTGTTCCGTATGGGTGTCGAGCGCCGAGGTCGCCTCGTCCAGGACGAGGATCGACGGACCCTTCAGGAGGGTGCGGGCGATGGCGACGCGCTGCTTCTCGCCGCCGGACAGCTTCAGGCCGCGCTCGCCGACGCGCGTGGCGAAGCCCTCCGGCAGAAGCTCGATGAAGCGGCCGATCTGGGCCCGTTCCGCCGCCTGGCGCAGCTCCGCCTCGCTCGCCTCCATCCGGCCGTAGCGGATATTGTATTCGAGCGTATCGTTGAACAGCACCGTATCCTGCGGCACGATGCCGATGGCGGCGCGCAGCGAGGACTGCGTCACCCGCGCGATATCCTGCCCGTCGATGGTGATGCGCCCGCTTTCGAGATCGTAGAAGCGGAAGAGAAGGCGCGACAGCGTCGACTTGCCGGCCCCCGACGGGCCGACGATCGCCACCGACTTGCCGGGCGGCACCTCGAAGCTGATGCCCTTCAGGATCTCGCGCCCCGCCTCGTAGCGGAAGCGGACATTCTCGAAGCGGATCGCGCCGGCGGTGACGGCGAGCGGCGCGGCGTCTGGACGGTCCTCCACCTCTTCCGGCACGTCGAGCAGCGTGAACATCTCCTCGATATCGGTGAGGCCCTGGCGGATCTCGCGATAGATGAAGCCGATGAAGTTCAACGGAATCGAAAGCTGCATCAGGAGCGAGTTGATCAGCACGAAATCGCCGAGCGTCTGCGTGCCGGCCCGCACTTCCAGCGCCGACATGACCATCGCGGCGCCCATGCCGACCGAGAAGATGACGCCCTGACCGAAATTCAGCCAGCCGAGCGACACCCAGGTCTGCGTCGCCGCCTTCTCGTAACGCGCCATCGACTGGTCGAAGCGATCGGCCTCCATCGACTCGTTGCCGAAATATTTGACGGTCTCGAAATTCAGGAGCGAATCGATCGCCTTGGTGTTCGCCTCGGTATCCGAGTCGTTCATCTCCTTGCGGATGCGGATGCGCCAGTCGCTCGCCCAGATCGTGAACCAGGAATAGAGGAACACGGTGGCCGCGACGACGATGACGTAGGAGAGCCCGTAGGCGAAGCCGAAGATCGCCGCCGTCAGCACGAATTCCAGGATGGTCGGCAGCGTGTTGAGGATCGTGAAGCGCACGATCGTCTCGATGCCCTTCGTGCCGCGCTCGATGATGCGCGACAGACCGCCGGTGCGTCGCTCCAGATGGAAGCGCAGCGACAGACGATGGAGATGCACGAAGGTGCGGAAGGCGAGCCGCCGCACCGCATATTGGCCGACGCTGGCGAACAGCGCGTCGCGCAGCTGGTTGAGCGCCACCGAGACGATGCGCACGACATTATAGGCGACGACCAGGGTGACGGCCCCGGTCAGCACCAGCGGCAGCACCTTCGTCGCGCTGTTGGCGCCGGTCAGCGAGTCGGTCGCCCATTTGTAGAAATAGGGGATGGCGACGGTGAGGAGCTTGGCGAGCACCAGATAGAAGCTCGCCCAAAGGACGCGGGCCCGCAGGTCCGGCCGCTCCTGCGGCCACATATAGGGCCAGAGATTGCGTAGCGTGGCGAAGGTGCGCCCGCTATCGACGGTTCTAGGCTGTGGATGGGACAAGGGAATTTTCGAATCCGGAACGCCGCGCGCGGCGCGGCCGTGACATCCCCGATCTAGGCTGGAACGATCCCAAAGAAAAGCGGGCGCCCGGCGCCCGCTCCGTCAACCATCCGCGCCCTAGCGGGTGGCCGTCTCGCCCGGGGTCGCCTGCGCCGCCTCATCCTTCGGCACCTGCAGGAGCTGGCCGGGATAGATGCGGTTCGGATTGCGGATCTGGTCGCCATTGGCGAGATAGATCACCGTATAGCGCCGCCCCTGGCCATAGGCCTTGCGCGAGATGCGCCAGAGCGAATCGCCGCGCCGGATGAGGACGCGCGCCTGCACCGTCTCCATCGCCGGCTGGGTGGCCGTCGCGACGCCGGCGGCCGCGCCACTGGCGTCTTCGGGCGCGACAGTGCGGGGCTCGGCGGCGGCGACGGCCGACATCGTGTCGCCATGCGGCTTGACGAAGGGCACCTCGACGCGCGAGGCGACCGCGCCGTTCGGCCCGATCATATCGGCGCGGATGCGGTGCTCGCCCTCGCCGAGCGGCAGGGTGGCGGTCACGAGAAAGCGGCCATTGGCGCGTCGCCGATCCTCGCCGGCGAGGCGATCGTCGACATAGACGCGCACCGGCTGCGAGCCGGCCGCCTGCCCGGCGACATAGATGCGGCCGTTCTCGATCTCCACCGCATCGACGGCGAAGCTCGAGGCCGGCGGAGCGGCCGAAGGCGCGGTCGGCGCCGGCATGGCCGTGGCGACCGTGGTCGAGGCGGCGGGATCGGTGGCCGGCGGCGCGGCGGGCTCGGCCTTCGGCACCGCGATCAGCCGCGAGGGCTGACCGGGCGTCTCGATCATGGCCAGAAGCTTCTCCGGCTCGTGCGGCTGCGGCACGCTGACGATCGCGGCATCGGCCGAGACGATGGTCCGGCCGTCCGGCTGCGCCGCCTCGATGCGCAGCTGATGGTCGCCGACGGCAAGGCGCTGGTCGAGCACGATGGCGAATTCGCCCTCGGCGGAGGCCTTGGCGCTGCCGACGACCTTCTCGCCGTCGAGCAGGCGGATCTCGCTGCCGGGCTTCGCCCGGCCGGCGATGACGGCCGAGCCGTCGGGCTCGACGCGCAGGATGTCGAAGCTCGGCGCATCGGGATTACCGGCCGGCTTGCCTGCACCGGCATCCGCCTTCGCCTCGGCGACGGGCGCCGGCGTGGCGGAAGCGAGGGACGGAGCGCCCTCGCCCGCTGCCGGCTTGTCGCCCGC
The DNA here is from genome assembly GCF_014642635.1 of Aureimonas endophytica. Taxonomy (GTDB): domain Bacteria; phylum Pseudomonadota; class Alphaproteobacteria; order Rhizobiales; family Rhizobiaceae; genus Plantimonas; species Plantimonas endophytica. The sequence goes on along the minus strand of NZ_BMIQ01000001.1, from coordinate 893 downwards.
CGGAGCCGGAGCGGTCGGCGTCGGCGCCGGATCGGCGATGGACGAGCGGGCCGTCTCGGCAAGTTCGGTGATGGATTGCGAGGCGCGGTCGCGGACCTGCCGAAGCCGTTCGGAGCTCAGCATGTCCCAGTAGCCCGCAAGGATCGCCCCCAGCAGGAACAGGCAGAATACGACGAGAACTGAAAACTTCCGACTCATGCCCGCAGCGATCGATTCGGCCGCCTGCCCGAAATTAAGTCCCGCAGCCTGTTAATTTACAAACATTTAACGGAGGCGGGTCCGGGGAACAAGCGAAGCGACGATTCTGTGAGCAATTGAGGTAAACGGGTCAAATTTGAAGGAACCGCCGACCCTGCCGCAGAGGCGACCGGCGGCTCCCCGGAACGGCTCGTCAGAGCTTGTCCTTCATCTCCGGCAGCACCTGGAACAGGTCGCCGACGAGGCCGTAATCGGCGACCTGGAAGATTGGCGCTTCCCCGTCCTTGTTGATGGCGACGATGACCTTGGAATCCTTCATGCCGGCGAGATGCTGGATCGCGCCCGAAATGCCGCAGGCGATGTAAAGGTCCGGCGCCACGACCTTGCCGGTCTGGCCGACCTGCCAGTCGTTCGGCGCATAGCCGGCATCCACCGCCGCGCGCGACGCGCCGACCGCCGCGCCGAGCTTGTCGGCGAGCGGCAAGACGACTTCCTCGAACTTCTCCTTCGAGCCCAGCGCCCGGCCGCCCGAAACCACGATCTTCGCGCTCGCGAGTTCCGGCCGCTCGCTTTCCGCCAGCCGCTCCTCGACGAAGCGCGACAGGCCGGGATCGCCCGCCCCCCCGATCCGCTCGACCGAGGCCGAGCCGCCCTCCGAGGCCGAGGCGAAGGCGGTGCTGCGCACCGTCAGCACC